>NZ_JYLO01000010.1 GCF_001439845.1 Pseudomonas lactis
TCGATCTCGGCGATCTGCTCGTCGATCAGTGATTTAACCGGTGCGGTACTCATGCTGCGGCCCTCTTGAGCTGCTCGTTGCGCTCGACGAACTTGGCGTCCAGCGCATCGCGGTAACGGTTGGCGGTGGCGGCGTCGACCAGATCGGCGAACTCGGCCATTTCGATCATGCCCATGACGAAGGTGCGGTCCGGTACCGGGGTGCACGACTTCTTCATCTTGGCGATTTCCAGGCCCAGGCGGGCGAGGGCGGTAGGCGTGCTCATAGTTCGTCGTCCTCTGCCTGGGCGATCAGTGCGTCACTGACCAAGGGCTTCAATAGGGCCTCGGCGAGTTCGCCAAGCTTGCCGAATGGGTGGTCGCTGTGGCCCAGAAGCTCGGCGGCGGCCTCTTTGTCAGCCCGTCCGCAGTTATTGGCGATCATCAGCCAACCGAGTGCCGGTGTGCCGATGTCACAGTTCGCCTGTCGAGCGCTCACCAGCTCATCAGCTGCCAGTGCCAGTTGAGCGACCGTGACGCCCTGTGGCCTTCTCAGGCGCCGCTGGAACTTCACGTCACAGCCGAAGCGCACTAGTTGCTCCGTGGCGTTGTAAAGCCACTCAGCACGCGCCAGTTCCAGTGGGCTTTCGCTGACTGGAGGCGGCAGACGGTTGTCGAATTCACTTTGTGCAAGCGCTGTTGCGTTCATGCTGCCTCCAGGATGGCGTTATTCGGTGGGTTCGGTTGTTTTCCCAATGCCCACCGCTCTGGATGGGCATCAGTGAAAAGGTCCGTCATGCTGCCTGTGGGGTTGGCGTGAAAACTTCCCACCAGTCAGGCAATTCACCAGCAGCCTCAAGCGCTGCTATCGCCTTCTGCGCCTCTTCTGCGCTTTCGTACACATCGTCTGAGTAGCGGATAACGCCATCGGCATCAGTAAACAAAATGTCGTGGACGCCTTCGTTCTCGCCTTCCGGGTCGATCTTGTGAAGATCGCGCACTTGGAATTTCGAATTGCTCATGGTCTTGCCCTCCGTTGATTTCCAATGCCGCCTCATAGAAGCGGCATCAGTAAATCTGTGGGTGTTCTTCTCCACCACGCGCATCGCCCGATTCATATCTCTGGCCAGGTCACACATTTCGTGTCCGGTGTTCTTCCTGGCTGGCTTGCGTGGTTTCGCGTACTCACATGAGGGAGTACGGCAGCTATCCAGAGGCTGCATGGGCGGCGGTTTAGCTTCTTCCGACCCAGGTAATTGCCTGGGTACGTCGCGGTGGTCACGTCTGGTTGTTAAAGAGCGGTTGGCCTCATATACAAGCAGACTTGCATTAATAAAAGCATGCTTGTGTCTCATATGCAAGTAACCTTGTGTATTTTCTTCGGGACGAAAAAAAGCCCGCTCAGTGGCGGGCCTCTAATCTTTGCTAATTACTTGGTGGGGAAGCAGTCGCGCTGGCTGACTTCAAATCTGCCAATCGCAGATCCGTTTTCTCGCGAGTAGACGTAGGCATAGGTTAAGCCGAGTGAAAGAGGCGACTTTCCACCGCTACCTTTTTTGTTGCAGGCATTTTGAGTTGCAGCCAATTTGACTCTATCTAAGCTGAAATCCTTGGCGTAGGAGTCGTAGTTTTCTAGCGTGTAATAAGTCGTCAGCTTGCTGCCCATCGTTGCCTCTGCCCGAACGAGGGTCGTAATTTCATCAACCTTCTTAGGTGCCTGGGCGTTGATCTGGGCAGCTGCCTGGGTTGTCAGCTTTCTTAAGGTTTCAGCCTTGCTTGGCTTGAAGATCTCGCCGCCGAGCTGCTTGCCTATAGACCCAGCGATCACTACGAGAAATATACCGACAGTCCAATAAATTGCCTTCCTTGCTTTCTTCCACATCTCACAGCTTCCTTGCGTTCCACGCCAGCAGCACGCGGGCGTGAATGATCATGTCTGCAAGCTCTGCGCCCTTGATGTCGTAGGGCGGGAAAGTCTCATTGTCCGAAATCATGCGCAGCATCTTCGGCAGGCGTTGTAGGCGCTTGATGTACAGCATCCCATCGAGCGTAAAGACGTAAACACCGTCAACCACAACCTCGTTGATTCCCTGGTCAACGATTAATGGGTCACCGCTTGAAAATGTAGCGCCCATGCTTTCGCCGAAGCCGGTAATCACTGAAAGGTTGTCACCGTGGGTATAGGTGATTCCCTGTTCCCGCAGGTACTCGGTACGAACCGTAATATTGCGCACGGTCTCGATGTATTCCTTGGGTAAAACCTGGCCTGGTCCCATTGATGCCACAACATCATATTGGGGGATTGAAAGCTCATCTTCCTTTGGCTGGCGGGTGAAATCGCCTATCACTACGTTGTCCATGGCACGCCTCGGTGGTTCGCCAGCGCCATCCAGCAGCCAGTCGACCGTGGTATCCAGTCCCCGAGCCAGCGCCAGCAGGTTGTGGTTTTTTATATTCCCGGTGTCCCCGGCGAACCATTGGCGTACAGCCTCATAGCTCACGTCGCAAGTCGTTGCGATGAGCCGCTTTACGCCACGTACGCCGGTTTCAGGCTTCCGTGCCAATACAAGTTTCGTCATTCGATCTGTGATGTTCATTTGCCAAATCTACAAGTTCGCTTGGCAAGCATGCTTGCTTATTAAATACAAGCATGCTTGAATTTGGCGTAACAGCATTGGAGGTGCCTATGAAACGCCAGACAGCGATTGATTATTACGGCTCCATCCCCAAGCTGGCGCAGGCCCTCAAGATTACTTATGAGGCCGTGCGGCAGTGGGGGGATGAAGTCCCAGAGTTACGCCAGTACCAACTGGAAAAGCTCACCGATGGCAAATTGAAAGCCGGCCAAAAAAGCCGGCCTCAGTCGGTGGCATGACCATGTCCACGAGCCCATTAAGCCAAGAAGGCGATGAAACCGCACGGGAGACGGAAACCCTGATCTTGCAGCGGGTTTTGTCTGTCGGCCAGAAAGAGATAGCCCGTGAAACCGGGTTGAGTGAGTCGACGGTCTCGCGCTGGAATGAGGGCGAGTACGCAAGATGGGCCAAGGTGCTTTCGTTCCTGGGCCTGCGTGTCGTTCCTCAGTCAGCCATGCTCGTGACGCCGGCCTACCTGCACTCCCTGGAAACCCTGGCTGAAATCGGGTTGAAGGCCGAGAAGAAGCGGCCCGGCCCGCTGGGGTGGGACTGATCATGCAGTACACCGTGACGATCAATCAGGCCAAGGCGCTGGAGTGGGGGTTGAACGCTCAACAGGCGCTGCTGTTCGCGTTTGTCTACGAGTGCCCGAGCTGGGCCAACAAAGTCAAGACTGACGGCGGGGAGTTTTTCGCCCTGAGCAAAGCCAAGATCGTCGAGGAATTACCGCTACTGACGGACAAGCCTGATACAGCCTATCGCCTTCTGATTGCCCTGCGTGATGCGGGTCTGATCGATCTTTCCAGCACTTCCAATATCACCTTGATACGTCTGACGGTGAAGGCGAAAGAGTGGAACCGCAAGCTTGATGGGTCGGAAAAATATCCGACCTCAGATAAGGCAGAGGGTCGGAAAAATCTCCGAGGTAGGTCGGAAAAAAATCCGAGCAAGGTCGGAGAAAAATCCGAGCAGGGTCGGAAAAAAATCCGAAGAGGGTCGGAAAAATCTCCGACAAATCAGGTTACCAGTAATCAGGGTACCAATCAGGTAACCAGTAATCAGGATTTGCCGGAAGGCTCTGACAAGCCGAACCAAGCCGGCACGCTGGTGCTGGTGGTGGATCAAGCCAGTGGCCCCCGCGTCGAGATTCCCGCCGATATGCCGGGGCCGAAAGACCAGACCTGTAAAACGTTCAAGGCTTGGGCGAACTACGCCATGGCTTACCGCAAGCGTTACCAGTGCTGGCCGGTGTGGAACGCAGCCGCCGGCGGAATGCTCGGCAAGCTGGTTGACCTTCTGGGGGCCGACGTTGCCCACAGCGTGGCCGCGTACTACCTGACGATCAACGACGCTCGGCTGATCAACGATTACCACAGCCTGAAAACCCTCATCGCCAAAGCAGGCGCGTACCACACCCAGTGGATGACCGGCCGGCAGATGAACTCCCGCACTGCCCGCCAAATTGAAGACACCCAGGCCAACATGAACGCCGCGCAGGAAGCTGCCCGGGCAATTCTCGATGGGGAGAAACGTAATGCTTTCCTCTGAAAACCTCGCAGAACTGGCCGCAGGAATCTGCGCCACCGCCGAGACGCTAGGCCAGACCATCAGCGCCACCGCCGCCAGGCTGATGGCCGAGGATCTGTCTGTGTTCCCGCCGCAGGACATCCGCAAGGCCCTGCAATCGTGCCGCCGGGAACTGACCGGAAAGTTCACCCTGGGGGCTGTGATGCAGCGTATCCAGGCTGAGGACGGGCGCCCAGGCAAAGACGAAGCATGGGCAATCGCTGTCATGGCCAACGACGAATTCGAAACCGTGGTGATGACCGACGAAATCCAGCTGGCCCTGACCGCTGCCCGTCCAGTGCTGGAGTCTGGCGACAAGATCGGCGCCCGCATGGTGTTCATCAACGCCTACGAGCGGTTCGTACTCCACGCCCGCGAGGCCGCCAAGCCGGTCAACTGGCACGTTTCCATTGGCTATGACGCCAACCGCCGCGCAACCGCCATCGAGAAGGCGGTGCAGATGCAGCGCATCCCACACGAACACGGCCAGAAGTACCTGGCAGACCTGCGCATTGCGCCAGTCACCGAAGACGGCCGCGCCCTGGCCGGGCTGATCACCGGCACCGTTACAAGGCCATCGCCAGACGTTAGCGAAAGGCTACAGGGCGTCAAGGAATCCATGTTGGCAGTGCGCAAGGCCAATGCAGACCGCAAGCAGCAGATCCGCGAAGAGGCCGAGCAGCAGTTTGCCGAACGCCGCGCCGAGCTGATGCGCCAGGTTGAACAGCTGCAATCCCAGGGAGCGATCCAATGACCAAAAAACAACCGACGTGCGATGTCTGCGGGAATCGTAACTGTAAGGGATGGCAGGAGGGCGAAACGGTTCACGAGTATCGCGGCAAGGGAAGCTGGAACCTCGGCTGCCATTGCGCGGGCTGTACCCAGGCTCGCAACGAGTCCGGCGGATTCTTCGGCGCTCTCGCTGATGCGCTCAACCCTGGAAATAAGGGGGCTAACCATGGCTGAACTCGCATTGATCCGTACAGCCCAGGGCCTGGTGCCAGCCACCGAGGCCGACCGGGAGGTAACCCAAAAATGGAAGCTTGGCCAGGTAGTCCACGGCAAATTCACCCGTATGCGCAATGCCAAGTTCCACGGCAAGTTCTTCTCGATGCTGGATCTGGCGTGGGAATACTGGGAACCGGTGGGTGGCCTGGTGCCGCGTCAGGAAATGCGCGGCATTCTTGGGCTCGCCAAGTTCTTTGAGGCCGCCAGCGGCAAGCCACGTCAGCTATCGGACGCCGTTGCTGCGTACATCGCCCAATTGGAAGCCGAGCGCGCCGAGCGATTCCCAGCCGTGGACAAGTCCCGCGAGGCTTTCCGTGAGTGGGTGACGATTGAGGCCGGCCACTTCCACCTGGTGCGCACTCCCGATGGTGTACGCAAGGAAGCCAAGTCGATCAGTTGGGCATCCATGGACGATACAGCCTTCGAACCCCTTTACCGCGACGTGTTCAACGCCTGCTGGCGCCTGGTCCTGTCCGCCCACTTTGAATCAGAAGCGGCGGCATTGAGCGCTGCTGACCAGATCGGGAGCTACGCATGAAGCGCACGCCACTACAGCGCAAAACCCCGCTTACGTCAGGTGGCCCCCGCCGCAAGCGCTGCCCGTCCTGCCGGGTGATGTTCGTGCCTGCTCGCGACAAGCAAGCCGTGTGTGGGGAGATTGAGTGCGCCATTGCTTACAGCAAGTCGGAGAAGGGGCAGGCAACCGCTCGAAAGGCTTTTGCCGAACTGGGCCGCAAAGAGCTGCGAGCGTCCAAGGAGCGCATTAAAACGAGAGGGCAATACATGCGTGAGGCTCAGGCTGCGTTTAACGCCTGGGTGCGCGCCAGGGACGCCAGCCAGCCATGCATCAGCTGTGGTCGGCACCATGAAGGCAAGTACGACGCCGGGCATTACCGCACCGTGGGCAGTAATCCCGCGCTGCGCTTCGAGCCACTCAACTGCCACAAGCAATGCGTCCCGTGCAATCAGCACAAATCTGGCGACATTGTGAATTACCGCATGAGCCTGGTGCTGCGCATAGGCCAGGACAAAGTTGATTGGTTGGAAGGTCCACACGAGCCACAGCGCTACACCATCGAAGAGCTGAAAACCATTCGGTCCGAATACCAAGCAAAGACCAAAGCACTTAAAGGGGCCAGAGCATGAACTATGACGCCGAAGAGCTTCTAACTCAGTGGGGCAGGTGGGTATGGCAAGGTGCTGGTGTTCCTGGTTATGGGGTGTCCCAAATCTACGCAATCATCCGGGACAATGTGGAGCAGCCTACGTCAAACCTTCCCGCTGCGATTACCGATGATGAAGCGCTGATGATCGATAGGGCTGTTGCTGCGTTATGGAAACGTTACCCCACGACGGCTGATTGTCTGAGGATTTATTACTGTACCGGCATGACCATGCAGGGCGTGGGTAACATGCTCGACTTGACCAGGTTGAAGGTGCGCGAAATGATCATTGCCGGGAATAACTATGTTCAGGCCTGCTTGGATATGAAGGTCGCGGCTTAATTTCTTGACGTGTTAACACGGTAGTGGCACATTAGCGCCAGATTGCGGTTTTACCGCTTAGGAACAAGCCCGGCCATTGAGTCGGGCTTTTTTGTGTCCTTAATTCAACCTTTAGCCTCGCCACTGTGCGGGGCTTTTTGCATCTGGAGGCCCGAATGGCAGCCCCAGGCAGGAGCAGAAGTATGGCCAACCCGACGCCCGAGAGCATCGTAGAGGTGGTGGGTGCGTCAGTGGCCAATAAGGGCATGATCGTCGGCGGCGCTGCTGGCATGGTGGGTTGGCTGTCGCAAGTCAACTGGATAGGTATCGCCGGTGTGGCGGTGGCGGTGGTGGGCCTGCTGATCAATCTGTTCTTCCAGGTCCGCAAGGATCGCCGCGAGTCCATCGAAAGCGCTGCACGCTTGGAAGCCCTGAAAGAGCGGGCGCGGGCATGAATCCCCAACTACGCCAGCGCATCGCCGTCACGGTGTTGAGCCTGAGCGCCGCCGGCTTCGCCACCTGGCAGGCAAGCGAAGGGTTTACCCCTGTTGCCGTGATCCCCACCAAGGGCGACGTGCCCACCATCGGCCACGGCTCCACTCGTTACGAAGACGGCTCGCCGGTCCGCATGGGCGACACCATCACCCCGGCCCGCGCCGAAGTCCTGGCCCGCAACCTGAACAGCCAGGCGGAAAAGCAGTTCGCTGCATCACTCCCAGGCGTGAAGCTTCATCAGGTCGAGTTTGATCTGTACATGGACTTCGTGGGCCAGTACGGCATTGGCACCTGGCTCAAGGGTTCGCCTCGTCGTGACCTGCTGGCCGGCAACTACGCCCAGGCTTGCAATGACTTGCTCAAGTATCGCTATGCCGCTGGCTTCGACTGCTCGACACCGGGCAACAAACGCTGCGCCGGCGTCTGGACTCGCCAGCTTGAGCGTCACGCCAAGTGCATGGCCGCGCAATGAATCCCCCAACCCCCGAGGCAATCACCGTGAACGACCAAGCAATCGAACAGGAAATCCAGGCCAAAGGCTTGACCGCACCGCGTGTCACCCCCGCCGACCTGCAAGCCAATATCGCGCACGAACACTACTTCACCGCCGCAGACGGCGTTCAGGCTGCTGGTGCTGTGCATCTGCCGGCGGGTGAGGGTTGGACGCTGGGTTCGCTGCAACTGCTGACCATCTGTGTCTTGGTGCTGCGCAATGGCTTCACTGTCACCGGTGAGAGCGCCTGCGCCAGCCCGGAGAACTTCGACGCCGAAATGGGCCGCAAGATTGCCCGCGACAATGCTGTCGCCAAGGTTTGGCCGCTGATGGGCTACGCGCTCAAGCAGCAACTGCACGAAGCCAAGTAAGGAATCCAGCCATGACCCGCTACCTGATCGCCGCCATTGCTGTTCTGGTGATCGTGGCGGGCATCCAAACACACCGTCTGGATAACGCGCAGACCGATCACGCGCAGTACGTTGCCAACATCGCCACCCAGGCCCAGGAGGCCAGCGAGAAGGCCCGCCAGGCCGAACAGCAACACCAACGAATAATTGACCAGGTACGCACCGATGCAGCCAATCAAAAGATCAGTGATGACGCTCACGCTGCTGAGCTTGTTGCTGTGGGTGTCAGCCTGCGCGAGCAACAAACCAGCCTGCTTGCCGACCGCGCCGCCCTACGTGCCCGCCTTGCCGCAAGAGGCAAGACAATCGACGACCTTAGCGATTTGCTCGCCGAACTGCGCACAGAAGCTGACAACCATGCGGGCGAACTGGCAACAGCGCTTGACGCAAGTCGCCGGGCCGGATTTGCCTGTGAACGTTCCTACGACGCCATGAGGGCATCCAAATGATTAAGTACCACGTCAAATCGGCCGGCGAAGTGCATGAAGTAATGGCTTCAACGTTCGTGCAGGGCAACGATCTGCGCCTTATTGGCGATGGCGGCGCAGTTGTAGCCATCTTCGGTTCATTCGAATGGCTCAAGGTTGTGCCTGTTGTGACTGCGCCAGTCGTGGAGGGTGAGCCCTCTACCGAAAAGCCCGAACTGGTGGGTGAGCAATGACTGATAAGCAGCCAACCGACTGGGAGCGCATTGAACAGCTCTACCGTGCCGGCCTGCTTTCAGTGCGTGAAATCGCTGCAACGTGTGGTGTGTCCCATACCGCGATCAATAAGCGGGCCAAGGCTGGTAGCTGGGATAGAGACCTGAAAGCGAAGATCCAGGCCAAGGCTGATTCGCTGGTTTCCAAAGCCGAGGTTTCCAAAGAGGTTTCCACGCAAGCACTGGCAACCGAGCGCGGGATCGTTGAAGCCAATGCTCAGGTCATTGCAAACATTCGCATTGCCCACCGAACTGACATTGGCCGCTCACGTCGCCTGGCCAACAAGCTGCTGGATGAGCTGGAAGGGCTGACCGACAACCGCGACCTGTTCGACCGGTTGGGAGAGTTGCTGCGTGATGAGGACGACAAGGGCCAGGACAAGCGCAACGACTTGTACATGAAGGTCATTGATCTGCCCGCCCGCACCAAGACCATGAAGGAACTGGCCGAAACGTTGAAGAACCTGATCGCCCTGGAGCGCCAGGCTTATGACGTTGGCGCCGAGAAGCAAGGCGATGACCGCAGCCAACTGACGGAAGAAGAACTTGATCGCAGAATCGCCAAGCTCGCAGGCCAGGGCTGACAAGCTTGAGCTATTGGCGTTGCTTGAGGAAAAGGCGCGCCGGGATGCACAGAGGCGTCACCTGCTCCAGTTCGAAACTCTGTATGAGTGGCAGCGCAAGTTCGTAAAGGCCACGGCCGACCACACGTCATGCATGTTGATGGCGGCAAACCGGGTGGGCAAGACACGCACCGGGTTGACCATCGATGCAATGCACCTGCTGGGCGATTACCCCGAGGACTGGGAAGGCCACGCATTCGACCATGCGCCGATGTGCTGGCTGCTGGGGTTCTCGATGGAGAAAACCCGTGACCTGCTCCAAACGCCTTTGTTCGGCACGCTGGAGGGGGGCAAGTGGACTGGTGGGTTAATCCCCGCTGACCGAATCATTGCGCATCTGTCCGCTACCGGCACATCCGGCGCCATGCGACAGATCACCGTCCGGCACAAGTCCGGCAGTCAATCCACGGTGCAGTTCTGGTCCTACAGCCAGGGCCAGCACGCAATCATGGGCGACAGCGTCGACTGGTACCACATCGACGAAGAGCCACGCGACAAAGCGATCTACCCGCAGGTGCTGACCCGAACCGCGACTGGTGACGGTGGTCGGGGTGGTCGCGGCATTTTGACGTTCACCCCCGAGAACGGGCGCACCGAACTGGTTATCCAGTTCATGGACTGCCCAGCCGAGGGCCAATACATCCAGCGCGCCACCTGGGCCGATGCACCGCACTTGACTGCTGACACGCAGCGCAAGTTGTTGGGCATGTATCCCGAGTGGCAGCGCGACATGCGTTCCAAGGGGATGCCATTGCTCGGCACTGGTTTGATATTCGACTTCGGCGACGAAACGATCAAATGCCAGCCGTTCCCGTGCCCGCCGCACTTCTGGATTATCAACGGGATGGATTTCGGGTGGGATCACCCGCAGGCCCACATCCAGCTCTGGATTGATATGGACTCTGACGTTATCTACCTGGCCCATGCCTGGAAGAAATCCCGCGTCACGCCATCGACCGTGTGGGGCACCGTCAAATCATGGGCGCAGCACATACCAACAGCCTGGCCATCTGACGGCTTGCAGTCTGAGAAGTCGTCGGGCGAGCAGCAGAAGAAAGCCTATGTGGACGCCGGATGGCAAATGCTGTCGCAGCACGCAACGTGGCCTGATGGCGGGGTGGGCGTTGAGATTGGCCTTGTTGAACTCTATGAGCGCATGACCACTGGCCGCTTCAAGGTGTTCTCACACCTAACCGACTTCTTCGACGAGAAGATGAGCTATCACCGCGACGAGAACGGGAAGATCGTCAAGTTGAACGACGACATCCTTTCAGCCGTTCGTTACGCCTACATGATGCGCAGGCTCGCAAGGCCGCGCTGGAAACTTGGTACGCCACCTGGTGGCAACTACCAATCCGACTATGACCCCTACGCGAGCAACTGACATGTGCGGAAAGAGTATTAAGAAACTGGTAAACAAGGTGGTGGAGCTAGATCCGCTGCGCGGCGGTGACGTCATCCTTGAGGGGATGGGCTTGCCGAACATGTTTGGCGAGAACACCGGCATGTTCAACAAGGCCGAGCGCGAGAAGGCAGCGGCAAAGGCAGCAGCCGAAGCGGCGGGCTCAACGTCTCCAGGTGCGGCACCTACCACCTCCAGCGACTCAGTGCAGGCCGCTGTAGAGGCGGAACGCAAGCGCCGCCTGGCCCAGTCCGGCCAGAACGGTACGATCCTGACCGGTTCGTCTGGCGTGCTTGGCGGTGCCAACACCAGCCAGAAAACGCTGTTGGGGGTGTAAGTTGGCCGACTCCCTGCGTTCACAGCTGGACAAGCGGCTGACGCGCCTCAAGTCCGAGCGCGATAGCAACTGGCTGCCCGAGTGGCGCGACCTGAGTGATTACATTCTGCCCAGGGCTGGCCGGTTCAACACCTCTGACGTGAACAAGGGGCAGCGCCGCGACAAGAAGATCATCAACCCGCGTGCCACCTTCGCCGCCCGCACCCTGGCAGCTGGTATGCACAGCGGCATGACCAGCCCCGCATCCCCATGGTTCAAGCTCGGCACGCCTGATCCTGGCCTGATGCAGTACGGACCAGTCAAGGAATGGCTGTACGCGGTAGAGAAGGCCATGCGCGAAGTTATGGCGCGTTCCAACCTCTATAACGTCCTGCCCACCATCTACGGTGAGGAAGGTGTATTTGGCACTGCCGCCATGGCCGCACTGCCAGACGAGCGCGATACCGTGCGCTTCTACCCGTTCACCGTGGGCAGCTACATGATCGCCAACAGCGACCGTCAGCAGGTCGACACGCTCTACCGCGAATTCAAGATGACCGCCCGCCAGATGGAACAGCAATTCGGCAAATCGGCGTTGAGCGGCACCACGCAGCAACTGCTTAGCACCAACTCCGAAGCCTGGATTGAGGTCTGCCACGCCACCCAGCCCAACGAGAGCCGCGAGCATGGCCGCAAGGACAACACGAACATGGCCTACCAGTCCGCGTACTGGGAGAAGGGCGGCGATAACGACAAGCTGTTGCGCCAGTCGGGGTTCCAAGAGTTCCCGGTGATGGCGCCGCGCTGGGATGTGCTGGGCGAGGATGTGTATGGCACCGGTCCGGGCTCGCAGTGCATTGGCTCCACACGAGCGCTGCAACTGATGGAGCGCCGCAAGGCTGAGCTGGTGGAGAAGGGTGTGCGCCCGCCGATGGGTGCGCCGGCCAGCCTGCAAGTGCAGAAAGCCTCAATCCTGCCGGGCAGCATCACCTATCTGGACGACATGCAGCAGGGCGCCAAGTTCGCGCCGTTGTGGGACGTGAACCCGGCCTGGCTGGGCCAGTTGCGCGGGGAGATTGCCGCAGAAGAGCAGATTGCAGACACGGCATTCTTCGTTGACCTGTTCCTGATGATCAGCCAGTTGGACGGTGAGCGCACAGCCTACGAAATCGCCACCCGCAAAGAAGAGAAAATGCTGATGCTCGGCCCTGTGCTGGAGCGCCAGAACGATGACCTGCTGGACCCATGCGTTGACCAGGTGTTCCACCTGATGGTTGAGCAGTCCATTCCGCGCTGGATGGGCTTGCTTCCGGGTAACCCTCTGTTGCCACCACCACCCAAGGAAATGGGCGGCCTTGATCTGCGCATTGAGTACACCAGCATCCTGGCCCAGGCCCAGCGCGCCGTCGAAGGCTCGGCCATTGAACGCGCTATCGGGTTCGCGGGCACCGTGGCCAACATCAAGCAAGACCCATCGTCCCTGGACCTGCTGGATACCGACAACGCATTGCGCGAGTACTTCAAGGTCACCGCCGTGCCACCCGCGCTCATTCGCTCCGACGACGCTGTGCAGGCCATCCGCGAGCAGCGTGCCCAAGCCCAGCAGCAGGCAGAAATGCAACAGCAACTGGGCAGCGCCATCGAAGGCGTCAAGGTGCTGAGCCAGGCCGACACCGGCGGCAACAACGCCCTGACTCAAATCACGGGGATGATGTGATGGTTGGCGATGAGCAGCAATCCCGCCAGGACTTGGAAAAGCAGGTAGCTATCGAGCAGCGCGAAGCCGACTTTCGCTGGCTGATGGCTGATCCCCGCGGGCGCCGCTTCATGTGGGCAACACTCGGAGATTACGGGTTGTTTCGAACATCGTTCAACCATCTGCCCGGACAGACAGAATTCAACGAAGGCCAGCGCAATGCTGGCCTTCTTCTTTTGGGGCGCATCAACAGGCTGTGCCCTGAGCAATACGGGGTTATGGCAGCCGAGAACGCGCCCAAGCCAACCGAACCTTCGAACGATCAGGAGACTGATGAATGAACGCTTTGATGATGAAACTGCTGGGCCGCGTGCTGATGAATGAGGTTCCAGCCGATGGGGGCCAGGGCGGTGGTGCTGATTCGCCGGCTCCTGCGGCTGATGCTCCAGCACCAGCCGCCGAAGGGTCGGTATTGACGCCGGCCGCAACTGACGCGCCACCAGTGGCCGATGCCAAGACCCCGGAGCAAACCCAGCAAGAAGCTGACGCGGCAAAGGACAAGACAGAAGCCGACGCCAAGCTCACCGGCGCGCCGGAAGCCTATGAGGACTTCACTCTGCCCGAAGGCATGGAAATGGACGCTGATGTCCTGGGCGAGTTCAAGGGCCTGGCCAAGGAACTGAACATTCCGCAAGCAAAGGCGCAGCAGTTAATCGACTTCCAGACCCAATTGGCTACCAAGCAGGCCGAGGCATACCAGGCCGCCGTGACCAAGCAGGCCCAGGACTGGGCGGCATCCATCAAGAACGACCCTGAAATTGGCGGTGCGAACTACGACAAGAACGTCGAAAGCGCGATCAAGGTCATTCAGTCCTTCGGTGACCCGGCATTAACCGAGTTGCTGAATACCTCCGGATTGGGCAACCACCCGGCGCTGTTCAAGTTCTGCCACCGCATCAGCTCGGCTATCTCGGAAGACAAGTTTGTCTTGCCTGGCAGCCAGTCATCCACAGGCCGCAAGTCGAACGAAGACGTTTTCTACGGCAGCAATTCCTAAACCACGGAGTACCAACAAATGGGCGTTATCGCGAACACTGCCATCACCCTGGCGGACTGGGCCAAGCGTCAAGACCCGGACAACAAACAGGCCCGCATCGTTGAGATGCTGGACCAAACCAACGAAATTTTGACCGACATGCTTTGGCTTGAGGGCAATCTGCCCACCGGCCACCGCACCACCGCACGTACCGGCTTGCCTAAGGGCACCTGGCGGGCGCTAAACGGCGGTATCGCTACCGGTAAATCCACCACAGCGCAGATTGATGAAACTTGCGCGATGCTGGAAAACCTCGGGGTGGTAGACGTTGCGCTAGCTGAGCTGAACGGTAACACCGCCGTGTTTCGCCTCTCGGAGAACTCCGCTTTCATCGAGGGCATGAACCAGGACATGGCTACTGGCCTGTTCTACAACAACGACGCGCTCGCCCCCGCCCAGTTCCTCGGCATGGCACCGCGTTACAGCGACAGCACCGCAAAGAACGGCCAAAACATCATCAAGATGGGCGGCGCTGGCTCCGACAACACCTCAATCTGGTTGATTGTTTGGGGTGACCAGTGTGTTCACGGTATCTACCCCAAGGGTTCGAAAGCCGGTATCGAACACAACGACATGGGCATTGAGCTTGTGGACGACGGGGAAGGCAAGAAATTCCGCGCTTACCGTGACCACTACAAGTGGGTTCCGGGTATCGCCTTGCGTGACTGGCGCTATGCGGTGCGCATTTGCAACATCGATACATCTGACCTGGTGGCCGATACCGACGGCACCAGCGTGAAGATCATCGAAGCCATGATCCGCGCAGTTCACCGCATCCCGAACCTGAAAATGGGCCGTGCTGCGTTTTACATGAACCGCACCATCGCCGAGTGTCTGGATATTCAGGCGATGAACAAGAAAAACGTTCAGCTCAAGATCAGCGAATACGACGGTGAGTTCATCACCAGCCTGCGCGGCGTGCCTTTCCGCACCGTCGATGCCCTTCTCAACACCGAGGCGCCAGTAGTCTAAGACTGCTGGTCCCCTGGCTCATTGGAGACCGAAACATGATCACCGACAAACTCAACACGTTCAGCGCCGCTCAGGACGTTACCGCCTCGGCGGCATCGACTGATGTACTTGACCTGGGCCCGCTGACCCACGGCAACACCCGCCGCGATATCGGCGCCGGCGAGCCGATCTATCTGGTGGTAGCAACCTTGATTGCCGCCGCCGCCGCCGGCGCCGCCACCACCAACATCCAGTTGCAGACCAGCGACGACAATGCCACTTGGGTGACGCTGTTCGATTCCGGTTCGCTGGCATTGTCCAGCCTGACCGCTGGCACCCGCCCGGTACAGGTCGCCGTTCCGCGTGGCGTTCGTCGCTACCTGCGCGTGAACTACGTGATCGGTACCGGTCCACTCACCGCTGGCCGCTTCTGGGCTGGCTTGGTCAAAGACGTACAGGACAACACCAAGTACGCCAGCGGCTTCTCGATTCTGTAAGGGGGCGTCATGGAAGTTACAGCGAAAGAGCGCGGCTATTACGGCGGCTGCATCAAAGAGGTTGGTGAGACCTTTACCATCCAAAGCAAGAAGCACCTCGGTTCATGGATGGTTGAGGGTGGCGAGTTGCCGGAGCATGGCACCGAGACCTTCACCGGCTACGTTGCAGCCCGCAGTGCCGCCGGCAAATTTGTGGTCAAGGACGCCGCCGGCCAAATGGTGGGCGCGTTCATCGGCACCAAGGAAGAAGCCGAAACCGAGGCGCAACGCCTCAACGATGGCGGCGAAATCGCCTGATCCACAGCAGTAACCCTAAGGGCCCTCACGGGCCCTTTCTCATTTCTGAGGTTCCCGAATGTCCAGCGACGTAGAGATTTGCAACATCGCCCTGTCGCGGGTTGCGTACACCCAGCCGATTGTGTCGTTTACGGAAAAGAGCAAAGCGGCCGAGCTGTGCCGGGTGTTCTACGGCCCGCTTCGTGAGCTGGTGTTGCAGGCCTTCCCCTGGCCATTCGCGGAATCAATCGTTGCCTTGGCGAGCCTTGGCAGCCCTGCGCCTGGCTGGGCGTTCCGGTATCGCTACCCGGCCGACTGCCTCAAGGTGCGCAACATCGTTGTGCCTGGCCAGCGCATGACCATGACCAGTGATCAGCGTATTCCGTACAAGATCGGTTATGACTCTGGCGGCCGGGTGATCCATACCGACCAGATTGACGCTGCGTGCCGCTTCACTTTCAAAGTCGAGGACTCCACGTTCTTTGATCCGGCCTTTGCCGACGTTCTGGCCTGGCGCTTGGCCATGGATCTGGCGTTGCCGCTGAGTTCGAAATCAGACCTGCAGCAATTCGCCACCCAGCAGTACAACCTGGCCCTGTCGATTGCCAAGGGGGCAGCCTTTCAAGAGTCCCAGGATGATCCTGATCCTGAGGCTGAATTCATCAGGGTGCGTTCATGAGCGGAATACTTCAACCGACCTTCGCGGCAGGTGAACTGTCGCCATCTGCCAGCGCTCGCACTGACATTGCCCGCTACTACACGGGGCTCAAGCTGTGCCGTAACTTCATGGTCATGCCTTACGGTGGCGTGCGTAACCGTGCTGGCACGCGCCTTGTGGCCGAGGTCAAGGATTCAACCAAGCTTTGCCGCCTGGTCCCGTTCCAGTTCAACGATGTGCAGACCTACATTCTGGCGTTTGGCGACTTGAACATGCGGGTTATCAAGGACGGTGGCCAGGTGCTGTACAGCGCCGGCCCCAGCATCGGTACGCCCTTCGAGCTGGCCATGCCGTACACGCAATATGACCTGGCATCCCTGAATTACACCCAGTCCGCCGACGTGATGACGTTCGCGCAGCCAGGGTACAAGCCGCGTGAGCTGAACCGGCTGGCACATGACAACTGGACCACCGCCGAAATCAACCTGGCCCCGCGCATCGCCGCTCCAGCATCTGCCACGGCGGTAAGTGGTGGCGGCACTGGCACGGCGCAAACCTGGCGCTACCAGGTCACCGCCGTGCTGGATGACGGCAACACCCTGGATGAGTCCCTGCCAGCGACCTCCAACCCGGTCACGACCCATACAGATGTTGGTTCGGCAACTATCACCTGGCCCGCCGTCACGGGCGCTACGTACTACATCATCTACAAGGACAACGCCGGCGCGGGGATATACGGGTTCATCGGGCGCGCCACCGGCACCACCTTCACGGACCAGAACATCACGGCCGTCAAGACCGACACGCCACCGAACGGCAACGACCCATTTGTTGGCGCCGGTAACTTCCCGGGCGCCGTGGTGTATTACCAGCAGCGCCTGATATTTGCCGGTAGCAATTTGCAGCCACAGACCGTGTGGACGAGCAAGACCGGCCTGTTCAAGAACTTCGGTTATTCCGTCCCGAACAAGGATGATGATGCGATCACCTTCACTTTGAGCAGTAACAAGGTGAACCGGGTTCGCCACCTCTTGGGGCTGCGCAAGCTTCTGGCGCTCACCACAGGCGCGGAGTTCACTATCTCGGGCGGCGACACGGGTTTGTCTGCAAAGACCGTGCAGGCCGTTCCAGAGGGCTACGACGGCACAGCCATTGTCCCGCCGGTGGTGGTGGGCAATAGCGCCGTGTACGTCCAGGCCCGTGGCAATCGGGTTTCCTCGTTCGGCTACTCCCTGAATGCCGACGGGTTTGCTGCAGATGACCTGACGCTATTCAGCGCGCATCTGTTCAAGGGCAAGGAATTGACGAACGTCGCCTACCAGAAGGTGCCCGACTCGATTGTTTGGTACGTGCGAGATGACGGCGTGCTACTGGGCCTGACCTACGTTCCCGAACAGCAGCTGGTGGGCTGGCATTGGCACGACACTGACGGTTTCGTCGAGTCAATCGCCTGCATTCCAGAAGGCCAGGAGGATGTTCTGTACATGGTTGTGCGCCGCACCATCGGCGGCGTGCAGAAGCGTTACATAGAGCGCATGGAAAGCCGGCAGATATCCAGCATTGAGGACGCTTTCTTTGTTGATTGCGGCCTGACCTATGACGGGCGCAATACCGACGCCGCCAAGACTTTCACGTTATCCGGCGGCACAACCTGGCAGTTTCCCGAAGTCATCACCATGACGGCGGTGGGCCACACCCCATTCACCGCGGGGAGCGTGGGCGCTGATTATTCATTGAAGCGCCAAGTGATCGACGAGAACGGCGACCCTGCTACAAAAATTGTGCGGGTTGAGGTGGTCGGTTACACCAGCACCAGCGTGGTAACGGTCAAGCTGCTGATCATCTGCCCGGTATCGCTGCGCGGTGTGGCCGTATCTGCCTGGGCCCGCCAGGTTAAAACGTTGTCCGGCCTGGGCCACCTGGAAGGAAAGACTGTTTCAATCCTGGCTGACGGTAGTGTGCACCCCCAGCGCGTGGTTACGGGCGGTTCTGTTGCGTTGCAGGAAGCCGCAGGCATCGCCCACGTAGGCCTCCAATACATATCCGACATGGAAACCCTCGACCTTGAGTTGAAAAACGCCAACGAGACGGTGCTAGACAAGAAGATCTCTGTCACTGGCCTGACCGTACGTGTCGAGGAATCACGGGGCATCTTTGCTGGCAAGGATAAAAACAGCCTGTACGAACACAAGACCGACCGGGACGACTACGAGTCGCCTATCGAGTTGTTGACGGGGCAAGCCGATATCCCGATTTCAAACAACTGGCAAGGCAAGGGGCGCGTATTCATTCGACAGTCCGACCCGCTGCCGCTGACCGTGCTGGCGGTGATCCCGGAGGTGACCATTGGCGGTCGCTGACGTTTTGCCCATTGAGCCAGAGGATATCCCGGCGATCCTGCGTGACGTGCGCCAGGCCGACATCGACGAGATTGTCGAGGGCCTGGGTGTCTCGCTCGAGCGGGAACTACTGGAAGGCATCAACGACAGCCTGAACGCCAGCAAGATCGTGGTGGACGGGCACATTGTCGCGGTGTTCGGTGACGCAGTGCACAGCGTTCTGGGGTCGGTTGGCGTGCCCTGGCTGATCAGTACCACCCACGTCGAGCACCATGCCCGCGCGTTCCTCAAGGTCTGCAAGCCAGAGGTGCAAGGGATGCTTACTCGGCACCGCCACCTCATTAACTACGTCGACGCCCGCAACACCTCGACCATTCGCTGGCTGAAATGGCTGGGCTTCGACTTTGGCGAGGCCGTCCCGTATGGGCCTAAGCGCCTGCCGTTCTATCCCTTCACCCTGAACCGAGAGGAATAACCATGTGCTGGATGGCATTGATACCCGTCGCCATTGGCTTGGCCGGCAGCATGATGCAGGCCCAGGGCCAGAAGCAAAACGCACAGTTCCAGTCTGGAATGATGGAGCAGAACGCCGCGTTCAAGCGACAAACCGCTGACGAAACGATCAACGCCGGCAACACCTCGGCGGACTGGCAGCGCGTGCGCACCGGGCAGGCAGTCGGCACCCAGCGCAGCGTGCAGGCCGCCAACGGGATCGACGTGAACAGCGGCAGTTCGGCCCAGTTGCAGGACGACACCGCCATGCTCGGCGAGCTGGACGCGCTGACGATCCAGAACAACGCCGCCCGCGAAGCATACGGCTACCGCGTGCAGGCCAAGCAAGACTTGCTCAATGCCAACCAGACCGTGCAGAACGGCAAGACCGCCGCCATGGGCTCAATCCTCGGCGGCATCGGTGGTGCATTCGGTTCGTTCGCGGGGGCTCGCTAATGCCACGGGTACCGACATACGACACGGCGCAGGTCCAGCAGCAGCCCACCCGGCCCATACAGTTGCAGGGCGTTGCACCTGATACCACCTCGATTGCCCAGGGCTTGCAGAGTTTTCAGCGTGGCGCGGAAATCCTGGCCAACAAGTCCAGGGAGCAGGCCGATACCGCCTCGATCATGGATGCTGACCGCAAGCTGACCGAGTGGCAGCAGAACACCATGTTCAACCCGGAAGGCGGCGTATACACGCGCAAGGGTGGCGCTGCGCTCGATATCACCAACCAGACGCTGGGCCAGTTCGAAGAGGCCCAGGCCAAGATTGCCGAGACGCTGACCAGTGAGCAGCAGAAAGCGCGGTATGCACAGATTGTCGCCAGCCGCCGTAACTCACTGTCTAACGAACTGAACAAATACGAGTTCGCCCAACGGGAGAAACATCACGACGATATGGCTGAGGGGCAACGCCAAAGCGCCATTCAAGGCGCAGCACTGTACGCCGACAACCCTGAGCAGCTTGCCTATAACCAGTCCAAGCTGAACCTGGTAGAGCGATACGAGGCGCAACGCAAAGGGCTTCCGCCGGAATTAGCCGAACAGAAGCGGCTTGAATCGAATACCCGTTTGAATGCCGCAGTGATTGAACAACTGGCTGCGCGTGACCCGATGAAGGCAAAGCAATACTTCATGGATAACGCTATCAGCATGACCGCCGACGCACAGCTCCGGGCGGCCTCAATGCTCAAGCCGCTTATTGATCGCCAGGTTGGCGTCAGCGTGGGCAGCCAGGCCGTGCAGGATGTCAGCAGCCAGGACAACCGGGTGTTCGCCTCAATCCTGCAGGCTGAAAGCGGCGGCAAGCAGTTCGACCGCAACGGCCAGCCGATGACGTCCAGCCGTGGAGCCATTGGTACTGCTCAGATCATGCCCAGCACCGGACCAGAAGCGGCAAAGCTTGCCGGTGTTGAATGGGATGAAAACCGCTTTCGCAATGATCCGGACTACAACCGTCAGCTCGGCCAAGCCTATTTCCAGAAGCTGACCAACGATTTCAAGTCGCCGGCGCTGGCCGTGGCTGCCTACAACGCTGGCCCAGGCATGGTTAACGACTGGATCAATGGCACCAACACCACCGGCAAGAACGCAAGCAAGCTCAAGCTTGGCGACCCGCGTACAGGCGAAATCAGCCAGGCCGAGTTCCTGGACAAGATCCCGTTCAAAGAGACCCGCGAATACACCGAAAAGGTGCTGGGCAAAGCATTGCAGGCTCATGAACCCAGCTTCGGCCAGGTGGCGCAAGCCATTGATGCGCGTGACGATCTGACAGCCGACCAGAAGTCTATTGCGCTGACAGCCGCAAAGCAGCGCATCGACTGGCAAGCCGAGCAGCGCAAGCAACAGGATGCGCAGAACCTGGAGTCCGCATGGGATGTGGTGTTGCAGGGTAATAGCTGGGACACGATTCCGGCCGCCACCTGGGCCGCGCTGCCCGCCGAAGGCCGCAAACAGATTATGGATTACAAGCCAGGCCGCCCAACAGACCAGGAAGTCTATTACCGCGCCCGCGACGAGATTGTCAGCGGTAACGAGCTGAATCTATTGGGGATGCGCGCCAAGCTTTCCGACACCGACTTTCAGGAATTGACGAAGCTTCAGCAGGATCGGCGCGAGAAGGGCGCCGAATCCACGGCATCGATCGGTTCCAACGACGAAATATTCAAGGAAGCGCTCCGTGTGTCCGGTATCGATCCGAGCGCCAAAGCAGGCAAGCGCGACGCCAAGTCTGTGGCCGCTGCACGCCGATACGTCGACACGCAGATCCGCGCCCTGGAGCAGGACCAAGGCAAGAAGGCCACTCCCGACCAGGTGCAGAAGGTCGTAGACCGGGCATTCATCCAGGGGGATGTGCCGGGCTCCGGCTTCCTGGGGATGTTCTCGTCCAAGAAGCGAGCCTTCGAACGTGAGCCCGGCGATCAGGTGATTGTCCGGGACATCAAGCAAATTCCAGCAGACGAACACCAGCAGATCGTCGAAGCGCTCAAGCGCCATGGCCGCGTGCCCAATGACGCCGACATCTTGAAACTGTTCAATGAGGCCAATCAATGAATCGCTACGACGAAATTCTCACCAGCACCGGTGAGCAGGCCGCCGCTGAACCCAACAAATACGACGCAGTGATTCAGCGCCAGCGCGACCTACCTAACCCGCGCAACACCTTAAGCTATGTTGCGGACACCAACCCCGACGAGCAGGCGAACATCCAGCGCCTGGCAGAACTGACCGGGCTGGCGCCGGAAATGGTCTCGCGCAACCGGCCGGAGATTGAGCGCAAGGCGAAGCTCGACGCCGTGGACTATGACGCGCTGTTGAGTCGGGCGCCGGTTACCAACCAGTTTTTGACCGACCCGAATAACGCGGGCGTGGCCCACGACGATATCGACGGTCTGTCGAACGTTGAGGGGGCTTTCGATAGCTTCGTGAAAGAGTCGGGTCAGCAGCACTCCACCGGCACCTTGGATGCGCTTTCCCGTGGCGTCGGCCAGCTTGGATTGATCGGTGAGGCCGGGGCCAACCTGCTTGACCGGTCGCTTTCCTCGGTCGGCGGCTTCTTCGTCAACATGCTGGCCCCGCAAAGTGCCCTCGATCGCAACGGTACGGATGAGCCGAACTACACCGGACAGACTGACAACAACGTCGTCAGCGCTGTTGAGGGCTACATGGCTATGCCTCGGGACCAGCGCATTGCCTTCGCTGGCCAGGTGTTTGATCAGGCGCGTTCTGGTGGTGCTGGCTTTGGTAGTGCGGCGGCGGACACCGGCGTTTACGCACTGCGCAACCCAGGACTCATTGGTAGCGCGCTGACTGAGGCATTGCCAAGCCTGGTGGCCGGCGGTGGGTTAGGTGGGCTTGCAGCGCAACCGGTGAAGAACTTTGCTGTCAGCCGGTTGGCCAGCACCTTCGCCCAGCGCGCCGCAGAGAAAGCCATTGTGGTGGGCGGCGTGAACTTCGGCGCCGGCGTTGCTGGTGGTGCCGGTGAGAACCTGGCTGAGGGCTTCAAGAAAACCGGTGATATCGACCAGTCCTACGCCTACAGCCTCAAGCGCACGTTGGCCGAAGCCTCTGTAAACGCACTGGGCGGGATGCTACCCATCCCATTTGCTGGGCGCGGCATTGGCGGGAAGCTGGGCAATGTCGCCGCCGAAGGTGCGGCACAGGCGGCCGGTGGTGCAGGTGGTGCAGCAGCAGGCGCCGCCGCCGTGGGCGAAGAGGCGAGCGGGGGAGAGATGTTCCTGAATGCCGCCCTGGGTCTGGCGACCGCACCGGTTGACGTGGCGATTGCCGGCGTCAGCTCTGGCCGGCGGTACTGGCAGATCGAGCAAGACCTGGCCGCAGTCCAGCGCCTGGGTGATATGGCGAAAAGCTCCAAGATGTTCCAGCGCTCGCCACAACGCGCCGAGGCTTTGATTGCGCGCTTGAAGGAGCAGGCTGGCGGGAACGTCGAAAACATCCTGGTCCCGGCTGAACAGTTCCAGCGCTACTTTCAGGAAAACAACCTTGACCCTGAGCAGTTCGCCACGGCGGCCACCGGCAACGCTAACACCCTTGGTGAGGCCTTGACCCTGGGCGGTGACATCTCGATCCCGCTGGAAAAATGGGCATCTGTTATCGCAAAGGATGGTCACCACCGCGGGCTGGAACAGGATATGCGCGCTACCCCTGACGCGATGACCTTGCGTGAGCTGGCCGAATTCCAGCAGCGTGTGCCGGAAGAGCTGGACCGCCTGCGCGACCGCGTTGAACAGGACACCGTTGCAGCCTCAGACCGCCGGGTATTTGAGGACGTGCGCGGGCAGTTGCTGGGCATTGGCCGCGAGGCGCAGACGGCCGACCGCGAGGCGTCGCTGTATCAATCGGCCTTCCGGTCCCTCGGCGAGCGCTCCGGTATTGACCCTTACGACCTGTTCAACCAGTACCAGCTCCGTGTTGGCCGGGACATTCCCGAGGTTCTACGCAGCCCGGCAGGCGCGGACCAGCTGGATTTGCTGCTGGATCGCCTGCGCGCCGGTGACATTCCCGACGACGCCACGGTCAACGGCCCATCGCTGATGGACTTCATTCGCGAGCGCGGCGGCATCAATGATGAAGGCGGCGAGCTGGCCGCCCGTGATATCGACGTGGGTCGGCGTGGTGTCAACCGTATCGCAAGGAAAGGCGGGCGCAGTCTTGACGATATGGCTGCCCAGGCGGCCGAGGCCGGCTACTTTGGCAACGTTCCGACCGCGACCCCTGACATGCTACTGGCTTCGCTCGACAAAGAGTCGCGCGGGCAACGCCAGTCCGCTCCTGGCAACCTCGATCAGGAACAATTCAACACGCGTGCAACCCTGGACGAATTGCAGCGCGCCGTCGACCAGTCAGGGCTCGACCTGAACGCGATGGATAACGCCGCAGTGCGCAAGGCGCTGCTCGGCAGTGATGCTGTGCGGTTCGACCAAGCAGAAGACGGTGCGCGCGGCTTCATCCAGTTTGGCGCCGACAGAAAATTCAATATCAAACTGACCGACAAGGCCAACCTGTCCACGTTCCTGCATGAAACCGGGCACTTTTACCTTGAGGTGATGGGCGACCTGGCTGCCAGGGAAGATGTGCCCGGCCAGGTGAAGGAGGATTACCAGACCATCCTCGACTGGTTCGGCGTCAGCGACCGTTCAGCGATAAAGGTCGACCAGCACGAACAGTTTGCCCGTGGCTTCGAGGCATACCTGCGTGAAGGCAAGGCGCCCAGCGCGGCGCTGCAATCAGCGTTTTCCCGGTTCAAGGCATGGCTGACTCAGATCTACCGCGATGCCAGCCGCCTGAATGTGAAACTCAATGATGATGTGCGCCGCGTGTTCGACCGACTGCTGGCGACCGACGATGAGATCGCCGTGGCCCAGGCTCCATTCCGCTCCCTGTTCACCGACGCCAAAGCTGCCGGCATGTCGCAGGCTGAGTTCGATGTGTACCGGGCCAGCGCTGACAAGGCTGGCCAGGCCGCCGAGGAACGGCTGACGGCCGAAGCGCTGCATGAACTCACCCGCGAGCAGCAGAAGTGGTGGAAGGATGCGCGCGCCGTGATGCAGGACACGGTGTCGAAAGAGGTCGACGCCCAGCCGGTTTACCGCGTGCAGGATCTGCTGCGCAAAGGCCTGCAGACGGATGGAACTGTGGGCGATCCGGTGAAGCTGTCGCGTGGGCCGCTGGTGGAGCGCTACGGCAAGCCAGTGGTATCTCGCCTGCGCGGCATGACCAGTGATGACGGTATTCATCCCGATATCGTGGCCGAGCAGTTCGGGTACACGTCGGGCGATGAGATGGTGCAGGCCTTGGTGGGCGCCCGTGGGCGCAAGGAGCTTATCCAGGCCGAGACCGATGCCAGGATGCGCGCCGAGTACGGCGACATGCTCAACGATGGCTCGCTGGCTGACCGCGCTATTGATGCGGTGCACAATGACGACCGCGCCGAGGTTTTACGCGAAGAGCTGCGCGCCATTGACCGCCTGCGCCGCCAGGTTGAGAAAGTCCAGCGTGCGCAGGATGGCAACTCGCGGGCACTTCGCAACGACGCCTACGACGCAATCCCGTCCCTGAAAGACATTCGCGCCGTGTCGCAACAGGTGATCGCCGACAAGGTGGTGCGTGATATTCAGCCGCACCTGTATCTGAACGCAGAGCGCAAGGCCAACCGAGACGCCTTCAACTTCGCGACCAAAAACCGCTGGCAAGAAGCCGCCGAGGCCAAGCAGCGGGAGTTGCTGAACCACTACCTTTACCGGGAGGCGACCGCAGCACGCGCCGAAGAGGAAAAAATCTACACCTTCATGCGCCGTTTCGAAAAACCGTCGACGCGCGAGCGTATCGGCAAGGCCGGCGCCAGTTACCTGGAGCAGATCGAGGGGCTGCTCGATCAGTACGAATTTCGCAAGGTCAGCGGCACGCAAATTGAGCGTCGTCGCAGCCTAGCTCAGTTCGTCAGCGAGCAGGAAGCGGCCGGCAACGTGGTCACCGTGCCGCAGCACCTGATAGAGCAAAGCGCCCGGGTCAACTATCGCGACCTGACGTTCGAAGAACTCAACGGCGTGCGGGATGCGGTGGTGAACATCGAACACCTTGCCAGGCTGAAAAACAAACTGCTGAACCGCAAGGACAAGCGCGACTACGAACAGGCCCGCAGTGATCTGATCGGCGCGCTAAACGACAATGTGCCCGTCGACGCGCGGAAGGTGGCCACCTCAGAAAGCAGCGAGACAACCGCCGACAAAGCGTTCGGGGCACTGGCCGGCCTCGACGCTTCGTTGACCCGCATGGAAAACGTGATCAACCGCCTGGACGGCAAGAACACCAGCGGCCCATGGCATGCGCTGGTTTGGAATCCGCTCGCCGAGGCGCAGGCCAACGAGCGCACGCTATTCAAAAATGGCATTCGGTCCATTGTTGAGCGCTTCGCCGGGATGGATTCCAAGCGCCTGGCCGACCGCTTCTATATAGCTAGCGCTGGGAAGTCGTTCAACCGCCGTGAAATCCTGATGCACGCGCTCAACACCGGTAACGAGTCGAACCGTACCAAGCTGATCAAGGGCAACAAGCTGAATGATGCGGCACTGGCCGACATGCTGGGGCGCCTGGACAAACAGGATTGGGACCTGGTGCAGTCGGTGTGGGATTCCTTTGACAATCTCTGGCCTGACATCGCGGCGATGTACAAGCGCCTGTCAGGCGTGGCGCCGCCGCGTATTGAACCGAAGCCAGTCAGCACCGCGTTTGGTGAATACCGCGGCGGCTACTTCCCGATCATGTACGACCGCAAGCGGGCAGGTGCACCGCCTGCTGCCGTGGGCGGCGAGCTGTTCAATGAGGGTTTCGAGGGCGCGCTCCCGTCGAACGGGTTCACCAATCAGCGTAACGATAAAGCCAGCGGCCCGTTATTGTTGGACCTGAGCGCCATTCCCCAACGCCTCGCCCAGCACGTCCACGACCTGACCCACCGCGAAGCATTGCAGGACGCCCACCGGCTGACCAAAGATCCGCAGATAAGGGCGGTGTTGATCGACAAGCTGGGGCCGCGCGGCGCAGATTCTTTCCTGCCGTGGTTGAAGGCAATAGCCAATGACCGAAACCCGCCAGAAACCGGCAACTTCAACCGGTTCCTCGACGCGGCCAGAACGAATACGTCCATCGTCGGCCTGGGCCTTTCCAGTACAACACTACTTGCTCAGGTGGGCGGGTTGATTCCTGGGCTGCTGTACGTGAAACCCCAGCTTCTTGCCAAAAGCCTTCTCGATGGAATCCGATCACCTGTTGAAACGTATCGGATGATCACCGACGCATCTCCGGCAATGCGCCTTCGCTGGGATACCGAGGATGGTCGCCTGGCTTCCAGCATGGACGACCTCATCGGCAAGAACGCCTTTTTCCGCAAGCGTGACGACCTGGTACGGTTCTCCTTCAACCTGCTGGGTTACCTGGACCGTGGGATTTCCGGCGCTATCTGGATGGCCAGCTATCGCGAAGGGCTGGCGGCCGGCAAGGACTCGGCGGCGGCGGCGCTCGATGGCGACAAGGCTGTACGCCTTTCGCAGGGCGGCACCGGGGCAATGGATATTGCAGCCATCCAGCGCAAGGACCAGGGCGCCGCCATGCGCCTGCTGACGATGTTCTACACGCCGTTCAGCGCCTACTACAACCAGAATCGAGACCTTGCCTTTGAGGCCAAGCAGGGTTCGCGCACGGTGGCCAGCGCCGCCGCCGCCATGCTGGCCGTGGCGTTCTTCCAGGGTGTGGTGGGCGATCTGCTCACCGGTAAGGGGCCCGACGAAGATGAGAACACTGCCGCCTGGATGGCAAAAAGTACGCTTGGGTTTGGCGTGTCCGGCTTCCCCGTTATCCGCGACACCCTCGGGGCCGCCCTCAGTGGTCACGCGGGCTCACTGTCTCCAGCCTGGCAAGCGATCAATGCCGGCCGGCAAGCAGGTGCGGCAGTTGCTGGGCTGGCTACTGGTGAAAAGGAAGCTGGCGCGGCGGCCAAGTCGGTCGTTACTGCCGGCGGCTACCTGCTGGGCGTGCCTACCAAACCATTAACCCGCCAAGGCTCATACCTCTACAACGTCGCAGTAGGCGAGGAAACCCCCGAAGACGCGGCCGAGTTCATCAAGGCCCTGTTACACGGCGCCCCGAAAAAATAACAGCGAAGCACCCCACCGAATCCCGCCATTGAGCGGGATTTTTTTTGCCCCCAGGAAAGGAGTCACACCCGTGACCGTCAGCACAATAGGCAGCGTTGCAGAGTTCGATACCAACGGGGTAACCACCAACTACCCGTTTTATTTCAAGTTCCTGGCCAATGAGGATCTGGTTGTTACCTATGTGAATCCGGCCGGTGTCAGTTCCGTTCTCACGCTCGGCACGAACTACACCGTCAACGGCGCAGGCAATGAGCAGGGCGGGAGCATCGTCACTACGTCGGCGCTCGCTGGCCCCGGGCAGTTGATTGTTTCCAGGGAAATGGATGCCTTCCAACAGACCAGCCTGCGCAATCAGGGGAAGTTCCTGGCGGAAACCCATGAAGACGTTTTCGACAAGCTGACGATGCTCATTCAGCAGGGTTTCGCTATTTTTAAACGGGCACTAACTCGACCATATGGCCGTGACTATTTTTTCGCTGAGAACCGCAGGATCACCGCCGTTAAGGACCCTGTAGACGCCCAGGACGCAGCCACAAAGCTGTGGGCTGAAACCTACGTGGGCGCCGTCGTTGAAGGCATGACTGGCAATCCCAACCTGGCGTCGAACGTTTTCTACCTGGGGCCTGACGGTGTGCCGCACGTCGTTCAGGATATGTCGGGGCCTGGTGGCGCCGGGCTTATTGGGTTCGATCCGGCGCAGATCTTCCCGCCAAACAGTGTCGGCTCGGCGATCTACTACAACCGCAGAATAACTGTTAAGTCGCGTGGTGGCGTGGGCAACGGTGTCACGAACGATACAGCGGCGGTCAAGGCAGCAATTGCTGCAGCCGGCCCATACGGCATGGTCGTGTTTGATGAGGCATCAGAATTTTTGGTTACGGAGACCATCGTTCAGCCGACGGGCCAGCAGTGGCTTGGCCAGGGTGGGCAGCGGTCTGCTCGATTGAAAAAGGGGTTCAACGGCGACTTGGTTTCTATGGGCAGCCTGGGCGCAATAAGCGATCTGACCCTAAACAATAACGGCACGAACTTCACCGGCCGCGGAATTTATGTCCCGTCCGGGTTTTCACAGACGATCTTCCGTGTTCGGTCGGTCCAGTCAAAAGGCCCGAGCCTTGAATTTGCCGTGGATGCAGGTGGTGGCTGCAACGTTGTGGCCTTTGAAGGTGACACAATTGATCAGGACACCGTTGGCGCGATTAAGCTTGCTGGTGACACAGGGCCGCATCCGAGGTTGTTTAATGGGATTTGGCTGAGTGGCGGGTTCCTCGATATTGCATCTCCAGGGGCTGGTAACGGCTGCAGCATGAGCAACTTCTACATCAGGAATATTAAGACCGTCGGCCCTGTTGCGACGGGAAGCGCACTTATGCACTTTTCGAATGGTCGGGTCGCGACCATCGCTGATACAACTACCCTCTCAGGGTCTGACCTGTCATTGGTCGGCGTTGCGTTCAGCGGTCCGGTAGTTCTGTTGAACATGCAGGGCCTGCGGGCGGAAGCCTGTACGTTTGGCGCGGGCATTACCGAGGATTTCGCGACCTGCCGATTTAACTCATACAGCGATCAGGTCAAAACGTTTTCTCCAACCTGGTCCCAGGCCTCTGGAGCTCAGCCAGCAATTGGCAATGGATCGCTGACCGGTAAATATTCTCGCCAAGGTTTCTTGGTGAAGTTTGAAATGTCTCTAACGGTTGGGTCGACTACGACATTTGGGAACTCGGCATCTCCCTATTTGTTCAGTCTTCCAATCGGAGGCACGCAGAACTCCACTCAGGACTTCCTGGCCGGACAGTGCTTCGATGCGTCCGTATCGACTGACTTTCTGGTTAACGGGCAGATTACGGCAGGCTCGAACTCAATAGTTCTATCCAGAAATGGGGCGGCAGTAAGGGACGCCTTCCCCTTCGCCTGGGCGGTTGGGGACTCCATAAAATTAAGCTGCTGCTATATGGCCATCTGAATAATGGCGCCATAACGGCGCCATTTTCATTATTTGCCTTTAATTGCTTCTATTAGTTTTGGAACTATTTGCTTGCTAACGCGCATAGAGCCGGCGATTGATAGATGCACTAAATCTGAATACATCAGCTCTCCATCCTGAAACTTACGGCATGTCCCGTCGGGGCATAATGAGTCCGACGGGTCAATATAAAACGTATCTGTAGAGCTTTCGGCGAAGCTGCGAAGCCTTTTGTTAATCTCAAAGGCTGGCGAGTCTTTCGGGTCGAAATTGAAACTTAAATCACAGGGCTGTGATATGAATCTAGGGCGCAGCAAGCATGATGCTGCTGAATGGCTTGAGTTGGTGTAAGGCTGAACGCCAACTATTATAAGTGGGCGATTGCCAATTTCCTGGCGAAACTCGCCAATGTTCTTGATGATGAAATCAATGTAAGCATTATCATCTTTAAGCACTATGTATTTGCTGTTTTTGTCTCCAAGCATATTTCTATATACGGTCCAGGCAGATGCGTATATTAGCGGCTTGCTATCAGATTTTATTGTGTTAAGCACCTGCTGGTAATGATCCAGGCAGGGCGTGGCAATAGCGCCGTTTTCTATTTTTGTATAGTTGGATGACAGATAACATCCCTGCCTAACAAGTGACGCCACTTGAATATTTTCAGGTGCGAGATAGTGGTCCAGACCGCTGGCGTATTGCAAGGCGAAGCTATCGCCCACCAGATACGCGTCCGGCTCGCTCTTTTTTGCACCTAATTTTGCGAAGTTATCGAACGGGTAACCGCCATAATTCTTGGTGTGAAAGTTCGCCGGATCATCCGTAATACTTTTATAGGCTTGTGGTGTTCTGAAGCTATAGCCACCAGAAGTTACTGTTTTGTGAGCTGCAAATGAAATTAAAGAGGCCGCGATAATCGTAATGCAAAAACCATAAATTCGTTTTTTGTAGTCCTTCGACATAAAGGATTTTTCAATAGTGTGGTGCATGATCGCGCCGACAATAATCGCTACTGCAAGTAAGCAAACTTTCTCGACTGTTTCCAGATCTCTGAATATATAGTATTTGTAAAATACAATGATTGGCCAATGGACTAGGTAGACGGAATAGGAGATTAGCCCGATATACACCACAGGCTTGATACGCAGAGCCTTGCCCAGCCCAGGAGACCGCCCGGCATAAATGCACGCCGCCGCACCAAGGCAGGGAACGAGCGCGCGCAGGCCTGGAAACGGGTCAGTCGAGTCAATGAGAAAAGCTGCTGCCACGATAAGTGCCACGCCCACCGCAAGAACGCATGACTCGACAGCTCTTCCTGCGCGGTGGTTGTTGATGAATACCAGCAGCGCGCCAATGGACAATTCAAATACACGAAACGGCATCATGAAGTATGCAGCTGACGAATCGTATGAAAGCATCCACTGAGACGCCGCCAGAGACACCACAGTCATTACCGCCAACAGGCCGGCCAGGAATCTTGGAGATACCTTTAGCGCCGCCCAAACAACGAATGGCCAGACCACATAAAATTGCCATTCGGCCGCCAGCGACCAAGTGTGCAGCAGGGGTTGTGTAAGCGCGTCAGCATCAAAATATCCTTGGTGCATCCAAAAATAAAAATTAGATGCTGAAAATATGGCGTAGCTGCTTGCGCTGGCAAGTGTGCTAAATGATGCCGGGTCCATCAGCAGGTATCCGGCGCCCAAGCAAAGCGCGACGGTTGCAAGAAGTGCAGGGTGTAGGCGAAGCAATCGTCTGACGTAAAAGTCAGAGAATGTGAACTGCTTCTTCGAGATTGAGTTTTTTATAACCTCGGTAATTAGAAATCCTGAAATAACAAAAAAAACATCCACCCCTATAAACCCGCCGGGCACACCAAGGCCGAAATGGAATAGGAGGACAAGAACAACAGCGATTGCGCGCAGTCCGTCAATGTCGGGTCGATAGCTTGTGTTTTTACTGTGCATGACTTCCCTTTCTTCGGCAGTGCCGGGGGTGAATTAATATCGCGGCGATTCTACAGGCGATCACCTGGTGTGTGTTTCGTCTTGCTACTCGGCATTTACCTTCGCCTTGAACTGGTTGCGCTGCGCCTCGGTCATGCCGTCGCGCAGCGCGTCGAGATAGTCGGCGTACCACTGCACCATCTTCTGGCGCTGGGGCAAATAGATTGCCTTGTCATAAACGCCTTTGAGCCCCGCCTTTTTGTGGGCCAGGTGCATGTCCCGCCAATTCTCATCCCAGCCAAATTCGGATAGCAGTGTTTCGCAGGTGTGCCGGCTGCCATGGCCAGTCATCCTCCCTTTGTACCCGATCAGTGCAAAGCACTTGTTGATCGACGCGTCTGAAATAACCGGCACCTTCTCGCCCGATGATGGGAACAGGTAGCGCGACCGACCAGTAAGCCTATGCAGATCCCTGATCAGCTCCACGGCCTGAGTGGGTAGCGGCACGATGTGGTCACGCCGCATTTTCATCTTCACGCCTGGCACCGTCCACAGGCCAGCATCAAGATCAACCTCAGTCCATTCGGCCCAGCGCGTCATGCCTGGCCGTGAGGCGGTCAGCAGTGTCAGCCATGCGGCAGTGCGAACGATTGTGCCGCTGCGTGATTCAGCCATCGCCCGCAAGAACTCTGGCAGCTCCGACTCCAAGAGGTGCGGGTATTGCGACTCCTCTGGCGCCTTTTCCGCAATGTCGATCAAGTTGCTGGCTGGGTTGTTCTCGGTCATGCCCTTGCCGATGGCCAGGCCAAATATCTGATTCACCCACACGCGCACCTTCTCGGCGGTGTTGTGGGCACCGCGGCTCTCGATGCTTGCCTGGAGGTTGGCGCAATCCGCCCTGGTGATCCTGCTCAGGGGCTTGCTACCAAGGGCCGGGAGTATGTCGTTGGTCAGCGCGCCTTTGATTCCGGCCAGGGTCTTTTCGGCCCGACCGTCCTTGATCTTTTTATCAAGCCATAGATCGGCGGCAGCTTTGAACGTGTTCGCCTCGGCTGCATCCCTTGAAGCCTTCAGCGTCGCTTTATGGGTGATGGGGTCTACGCCTTCGGCATTGAGCCTCTGCGCTTCCTGCGCTTTCTCTCTGGCCTTTTTGGCGGTCACGTCCGGATAGGCGCCCAGGCCGTGCCATCCCCATATACCGTTGGGCTTCTTGAATCGAAGCTCCCAGCGTTTACGGCCCGTGCTGCTGACCACGAAATAGAGCCGGTCAATTCCATAGTTCTCGCGGTATTCCTTTTCCTCTGGCTCAAGGGAGGCCAGCACCGTGTCGGCCAGTGGCCTGCGCTTTATTTCGGATCGCTTCATGCTGGATTCTTGTATGGTTTGGTTCGATGTTGTGCGCACCATACATTGCGCCATACACAGAATCAAGGATAAGCGGACACAAAGGGGAATAGTAGGGATTAGCGGGGATTGGGTGTTGTTCAGTGTTTGCGGGGGTTTAGTGTGTAGCGGGAGGGTGTGGGACGGGGAGGGAATAAGAATGTGGAGCGGGTAGAGGGAATCGAACCCTCAACTAAAGCTTGGGAAGCTTTCGTTTTGCCACTAAACTATACCCGCTCAGAGCGGCTGACTTTGTACCAGATGTTCGGCTGGATTTGAAGTTTTTCTTTGAAAAATGTGAGAGTTGCGTGTGGCGAGCAAGCTTGCTCGCCACAGTGTCAGGCTTGATTTCAAAGCGCCCATGCATGCTGCGCCTGGCCCTGGCTATATCGCAACGGGCTGGCGGGCCGCTGCCCTTTCAAGAAGCCCACCACGGCCTCACGGCTATCGCGGCATGCGGCTTTATGTTCCATGTCCAAGAAGTGTCCCGTCGCCTGGATGGTGCTGAAGCTGCTCTTGGCGACATGCTGGCCAAACAGCTTGGCGTCGTCTGCGCTGGTGTATTCGTCCCATTCTCCGTTCAAGAACAGCACCGGAATGTCGATCTGTCTGGCGGCCTTGAGGTAGCACTGCCGGTCGCTGTTGAGCGCGTGGCTGATGTGAAAATGCATCTGCCCATATTCGTGTGCGGCCAGGCTGCTGACATGGCGGTAGTTGAAGCGCTTGAACAGCGACGGCAGGTGCTTGCCGAGGGTGCTGTTGACAAGGTGGCCGACACGGTCGCGGTCGAGGTTGCCCAGGTAGTCGACGCCACGTTCGAGGTAGTCACGCATGGGCGCATTGATCACCGGCGAGAATGAGCTGATCACGGCTTTTTCCACCCGACGGGGTCGCTGGGCGAGGGCAACCAACGTGGCTGCGCCGCCCCAGGAGAAGGACAACACGTGTTCAGCGGCGAAGTGGTCGAGCAGTTCCAGGAGGATCTGGCCTTCGACTTCCTTGGTCAGCATGTGCTCATGACGGTTGTGGATTTTGGAACGGCCAGCGTAGGGCTGGTCGTACAACACCACATTGAATTGCGGGTACAGGCTTTTCACGGTTTGAGCGAAGGACGCTGTGGTCGCCATGGAGCCGTTAACCAGGACGATGGTCTTGGCCGCTGCGTCCGCGCGATAGAACTCCGTGTACACCCGAAACTGACCCTGTATATCCAGCACAGCGATTTCTGGCCTCATGTCGTAAGACTCCTGGCAAGCGGGTAGTGCGCGCAGATCACTCTGCACGAGCTTTATGACAGGTAGGCATACGCCTGGAAAATGAGGGCCCATGTCGGTCCGATGACGGCTGGCCGGCGGGTGTTGTTATGGCGGGCGGTTTGCCGGGAAGGCCCGGGTATCAAGCGCGGGCGAGGCAAGGTGTTTCTTGGAGGTTATAGGGCGACTCGTCAGTCATCATCTGGCTGAAGCCTTGATTCAAGCAGCACCGAAAGCAGGTCGCAAGGCAAGCGGCTGGTTTTTTGCCATCACCGGCTGAACGGTCGTCAGACTTGTCGGATTTCGTCGTCAGTCAGTGGCCGATACTGACCCGGCGCAAGCGACGTATCCAGCACCAAGGGCCCCATTCGCTCGCGGTGCAGGCCGACCACCTTATTATCAAAGTGCCCGAACATGCGCTTCACCTGATGATAGCGGCCTTCGATGATGCTCAACCGGGCCGCTCTGGGGCTCAGCAGTTCAAGTTCGGCAGGTTGGGTAGTGAGATCTTCAAAAGCGAAATACACGCCTGCCGCGAACGTCTGCGCGTACTGCGGGCCGATGTCCTGTTCGGTGCGCACGTGGTACACCTTGGGCAACTTGGTCTGCGGTTGGGTGAGGCGCCGCGACCATTGGCCGTCGTTGGTGATCAGCATCAGGCCGGTGGTGTTGAAATCCAGGCGCCCGGCGATATGCAGGTCGGCTTTGTCCGGTTCGTCCAGCAGGTCCAGGACCGTGGGGTGTTGCGGGTCTGATGTGGCGCTGACGCAACCCTGAGGTTTGTGCAGCATGAAATAACGCGCCGGCTTGCCCGCTTGCAGGATTTCACCGTCCACGCAGACCTGGCTGAATTCACGTACGTGATGGTGCGGATCGCTGACTGCAACACCCTCGACGGTTACCCGGCGCTCCGCCAGCAACAGGCGCACTTGCTTGCGATTGAACTGTGGCAGGTTGCTGAGGAAGCGATCAACGCGCATGGCGGTTACGCAACTGTTCGTCCACTTGGGCACAGCGTGGGCACAGGCAGGCTTTATTGCGCAACTCATCCGGCAGGGCTTCAAGCACCGCCGGGTTGATGATGACGCTGTAGCACCAGCAGGCCTGGTCGACGGTACGCGGGTCGGCCAGGGAGCAGTCGTTGCGGGCACCGCAGGCGGGGCAGAGGGTCGGTGTGGTCATGGGTCGGTTCAGAAGGGAATCGGGTAGGGCGCGTTAGTTATTGCACGATACAGCGCGGCTGCGCGGCATTCCATCACCATGGCTTTTGGGCGAGGCTTCACTTCGTCTGAAACAGATGTTTCCACTTGTGTCGCGAACGCACCAGATTCGGTTTTTGATGTCAGATGTTTCGTCATTCAGTGAAGGCTGAATGCCGCTCGCCAGCGTCGCTGGAGGAGCTCTTCCGCGGTCCAGGAGGCCGCTATGTATCGACGACTGCTGCTTATCGCTTTGCTCGGCCTGACCCTTTCAGCCTGCGTGCCCTACTACGATGGAGGCGCTACCTACTATCGCTCCGAGGTCTACACCGCACCGGCGCCAGCCTACTACTACGGCGGCCCGCGTTATTACCCTTCTGGGCGCAGCTATTACGCGCCAGCGCCTCGCTACTATGCGCCGCAGCCTCGCTACTATTCGGCGCCGCGCTACTACCAACCGGCCCCGCGCTATTACCCTCGCGCCGGCTACCGGCCCTACCCAAACCAGGGGTGGGGCGACCGCTGGGGCAATGGCGGGCGTGGACGTGGTTCCGACCACGGAGGTGGCCGCGGCGGTCACCGTTAAATATCTTGAAAAACAAGCGGCGCATCATGCGCCGTTTTTTATAGGTACCGTATGTCCGTACTGTCAGATTTAACAGCTATCTTTGAGGCGCTAGCTGTACTTCACTAACGAGAAGCCTTGTGCTTTTGCGTGGTGAGACTGAGCAGATGGAATCCCTATGTTCAAACAATTGATTTGCGTGCTCCTGCTGATGAGCGGCTTCATTGCATCGGCAAGAGCGGAGCAGGGCTGTCCTTATACGACGCAGATCGTGTACGCCGATGGCCATTATCGCGCCCAGGACAATGGCCTGCGCTGGCAAAGTCCGAAGGTAGCGTCGCGTGGTGTTGTCGACGGGTTCATTGGCGCAGTCTTCATGCCGGGCGACGGCGAGGAGAGAGGAAACGGCTACATGGACAAGTGCATCTACCGCACCAGCTGGAACGGGGTAGTAGTGTTGAGGCCAAGCAGGGGCAATGAGATTATCAACATGTCGTTGACCAGCTCCTTGTATTGGAAGCTGCAGCCCGATGCGTTCGAGTTGCCGGTGTATACGTGCGTGGACAGCCAACCGGACAATTGCGCGTTCAAGGTCAACGACAAACGTACAGACCTGTCAGTAGTCAGATAAATCTGCCAGAGGATTCCTACCTTCCCAAGCCTTGTCAAAGTGCGCTTGCACCACTGCATCCGGCAGTGTGTTGATATCCGGCCAGTGCCAATGAGGCGTCTGGTCTTTGTCGATCAGGCGCGCCCTAACGCCTTCGGCGAACTCCGGATGACGGCAGCAGTTGAGGCTCAGGGTGTATTCCATCTCGAACACCTGGGCCAGGGATAGGTGGCGCGCGCGCTGGAGCTGTTCCCACACCAGATGCGCCGTCAGCGGGCAGCCCTCGCTGAGGGTTTTGCCGGCGCGGTTCAATAGCGGGTCGCTGTGGTCGCGCAGCAGGCTCAAGGCACGCCAGGCACAGCGTACATCTCCGACATCCAGCCATTCGTCGATTTGTGCGCGGCGCGGTAGCCATTGCGCTTCGGGTTGATCGCTGACCGCCTCCTGGCCCAGGGCCTTTAGCAGGCTGTTGAGTTGCATCGCGCTCTGTTCCTGCCAGTTCAGTTGCAACAGGCCATCGAGCAATTCGTCTTGCTGGTCATCGCGCAGGAAACGATCGGCCAGGCCCAAGTCCAGCGCGTCACGACCGTTGATATGGGCGCCGGTGAGGCCCAGGAACAGGCCGAGTTTGCCTGGCAGGCGGGATAGGAACCAACTGGCCCCCACATCCGGGTACAAGCCAATGCTGATCTCGGGCATGGCCAAACGACTGCTCGGCGTAACGATACGCACGGCGGCGCTTTGCAACAGGCCCATGCCACCGCCCAATACATAACCGTGGCCCCAGCAGATCAACGGTTTGGGGTAGGTGTGCAGGCGGTAGTCAAGACGATATTCAGCGGCAAAAAACTGCGCGGCCAGAGCCGGAACTTCGCCGGGCTGCTCACGGCATGCCTGGGCCAGGCTGCGCACTTCGCCACCGGCGCAAAAGGCTTTGGGGCCGTTGCCGCGCAGCAGCACGCAGACGATCTGCGGGTCTTTGGCCCAAGCCTCCATGCGCTCATCCAGGGCCAGGATCATCGGCAGGGAGAGGGCATTGAGGGACTTTGGCGCGTCCAGGCTGGCGATGCCGATGCGAGCGCCGCCACTGCCGGTCAGTTCTTCGAAATGCAGGTTCATCGTGACCTCAATCGAGAAGGTGAAGGATGAGTATGATCCCTTCGTGGGAAAGTGCCGGTGCTGTGTCAGATCAATTGACAAGCGGGGTCGGCTTTCCTAGGGTTCGCCTCATTCTTTTTTACAAGACAATTGAACTATGACCGATGGCGACCGTATCAAACTCGAACCCAGCTGGAAACACGCCCTGCGCGATGAGTTCGAGAAGCCCTACATGGCGCAATTGCGCGAGTTTCTGCGCCAGGAACATGCCGCTGGCAAAGAGATCTACCCGCCCGGCCCGTTGATTTTCAATGCCCTTAATTCCACGCCCCTGGACAAGGTCAAGGTGGTGATCCTCGGCCAAGACCCCTACCACGGCCCTGGCCAGGCCCACGGCCTGTGCTTCTCGGTACAACCGGGCGTGCCGGCGCCGCCGTCGCTGGTCAATATCTATAAAGAGCTCAAGCGCGACCTGAACATCGACATCCCCAACCACGGTTACCTGCAAAGCTGGGCCGACCAGGGCGTGCTGATGCTCAACACCACCATGACCGTGGAGCGCGCCAACGCCAACGCCCATGCGGGTAAGGGCTGGCAGTTTTTTACCGATCGAATCATCGAAGTGGTCAGCGAGCATCAGCCGCACTTGGTGTTCCTGCTGTGGGGCGCCCATGCTCAAAGCAAGCAGAAGCTCATCGATGCCACCAAGCATCTGGTGCTGACGTCGGTGCATCCGTCACCGTTGTCGGCGTATCGTGGGTTTCTGGGCTGCGGGCATTTCAGCCGGACCAACAAGTTCCTTGAGCAGAATGGCGAGGCCCCCATCGAGTGGCGTTTGCCACCGGTCTGAGGCCTGGCACATTCAGAATGTGGGAGGGTTTAGAGAGGGTCTGGCTGACGGTTCCAGTGCCGAAACAAAGGCTCGGCCAAAAACAGCACGAACAACAGGCGCATCACCTGCATCGCCGTCACCAAGGGCACCGACAGCTGCAGGGTTTCAGCCGTCAGGCTCATCTCAGCGATACCGCCTGGCATCATGCCCAGGGTCAGTGATCGCAGGTCGAGGTGAGTGAGGGCGCTCAAGCCCACCGCCGCCAATGTCGCCAGCAGCATGGTCAATGCCGTGCCAATCAAGGTGCGGCCCATGAACGATGGCGCGCGACGAAAGAACTGCCGATTGAAGTGGCAACCCAAACCGCTGCCGATCAACCATTGGCCGATCTGGCTGCCGCCGTCTGGCAGGCCGATGTGCAAATCCCAGGTCACGCTCGCCACCGCACTCACCAGCAATGGTCCGAACAACCAGGGGTTGGGTTGGCGCAAGCGTTGCCAGCCCCAGGCGACCAGCGCACCCACCGGAAACAGCAGGGCCAGCCAGGCCCAGTCTACGGGCGCCGGATGAAACTGCGGCGCGCCGCCTCCGAGCAAATACTTGAAGATCGCCGGCACACACAGCACCACCACCAGCACTCGCAGGCTTTGCCCGGCCGCAACCCGGCTGAGCACCGCGCCATTGCGGGCGCCGAGGTTGACCATCTCGCCGGAACCGCCCGGCATGCTGGAGAAAAACGCCGTGGCACGGTCTTCACCGCTGCGGCGCATCAACCACACGCCCACCACGCTCGACAAGCTGGTGACCAGTGCGCCGAAGAAGATCAGGCCGAAATGGCTCATCACCTGCTCGATCACCACCGGGGTGAAGTGCAGGCCGATGCCGATGCCCACCACCCATTGGCCGCATTTGCGCCCGCCGGGAATCTCCGCCAACTGCCAGGGCGTGAGGCACCGCACCAGGATGATCGCCAGCAACGAGCCGACCATGTACGGCAAAGGCCAGCCCACCAGGCTGGCCAGGTAACCGCCGGCCAGGCCGACCAGCGGTGTTCCCCACCAATGTTTAAAGGTGACCTCAGACATCGGCCAGGGCACGACGCTGTTGCACGCGTTTACGCCAGATACGCAGCAGCGGTACAAGCAGCATGATTGCGGTGAGTACCCAGACGCCAAAGGTGATCGGGCTCGACCACAGGATTTCCAGCGCACCGTTGGAGATCGACAGCGCACGGCGCAGGTTCTGCTCCATCAGGCCGCCGAGGATAAAGCCCAGCAGCAGCGGCGACAGCGGGAAGTCCAGCTTGCGCAGGATGTAGCCGAAGATGCCGATGGCGATCATCAGGAACAGATCGAAGGTGGTGGCATGCACGGCGTACACGCCAATCGCGGTGATGATGGCGATCACCGGCACCAGCGCCCAGTTCGGCACGGCGAGGATACGGGTGAAGATGCGGATCATCGGGATGTTGAGCACCACCAGCATGATGTTGGCAATGAACAACGACGCGATCAGGCCCCAGACAATGTCCGGTTGCTGTTGGAACAGCAGCGGGCCAGGAGTGATGTTGTACAGCGACAGGGCGCCGATCATCACCGCTGTGGTGCCCGAGCCCGGAACACCGAGGGTCAGCATCGGTACCATGGCGCCGCAAACCGATGCGCCAATCGCGGTTTCAGGGGCGGCCAGGCCGCGCATGTCGCCTTGGCCGAACTTGCCGCTCGCGCCTGCGATGCGTTTCTCGGTCATGTAGGCAACGGCCGACGCCATGGTCGCACCGGCACCCGGCAACACGCCGATGATAAAGCCCGACACGCCGCAACGCAGGTTCACGGTGAGTACCGACAAGGCTTCCTTGGCGTTGAACATCATGCGCCCGGTGGCTTTCACTGCTTCCTGGCCACGGTGGGTTTTTTCCAGCAGCAGCAGAATCTCGCTGATGGAGAACAGCCCCAGTACCAGCACCACGAACTGGATGCCGTCGGTCAGGTGAATATTGTCGCCGGTAAAGCGGTACACACCGCTGTTGGCGTCGATGCCCACGCAGGAAAGGAACAAGCCGATCAGCGCCGCAACAAAAGTCTTCAGCGGTTTGTCACCGGCCATGCCGCCCAGGCAGACAATCGCAAACACCATCAATACGAAGTATTCCGCCGGGCCGAACGCAATCGCCCACTTGGCCAGCAGCGGGGCGAACAGCACCATGCCGCAGGTGGCGATAAACGCGCCGATGAACGAACTCCAGGCCGACAACGACAGTGCCACGCCAGCCAGGCCTTTGCGGGCCATCGGGTAACCGTCGAGGGTGGTCATCACGGTGGACGCTTCGCCCGGGATGTTCAGCAGAATCGAACTGATGCGGCCACCGTATTCGCAGCCCAGGTACACGGCTGCCAGCAGGATCAGCGCCGACTCGGGCGGCAAGCCCAGGGCGAAGGCGATGGGGATCAACAGCGCCACTCCGTTGATCGGGCCCAGGCCCGGCAACAGGCCGACCACGGTGCCGATCAAGGTGCCGCACAACGCGGTCACCAGGTTATAGGGGCTCAGCGCAACGCCGAAACCCTGGCCCAAATAGCCAAAAGTATCCATATCAGTTCTCCAGAACGTCGAGCAGGCCGAGGGGCAACGGTACGTCCATGGTTTTATCGAACAGCAGATAAAGACCGACGCTCATCAAGGTGATGATCACCACGCTGGGCAACCAGCGGCCGCCATACAGCCGTGCCATCGGAATACCGATCAGCATGCTGCTGAGAATGAAGCCCAAGGATTCGAACGTGCCGGCAAACACCAGCAGCAGGGCCACACAGATGCCGATCTTGATCAACGTGGGTTGGTCCAGTGCGGGTTCATCGTCGGTGTGTTTGGTCGCCTGCGGGCGAATCATCATGTAGATGAGCGCCAGGCCCATCAGCCCGAGCAGCAGCAGGGGGAAGGCCCTGGGCCCCACGGGTTCGTAGGAAAAGGCCGCCTGATACGGCCAGGCCATCAGTGCCAGGCCGATACAGGCCAGTAACAGCACCGCGGCAAAAATGCGTTGTAAGAGCATAGAAAACTCCAAGGCCCCTCTTGTAGGAGCGAGCTTGCTCGCGAAAAACGTCAACGATGACGCCGGCCATCCTGGATGCACACGGTGTACTTGCGTTCTTCGCGAGCAAGCTCGCTCCTACAGGGGCATTACACAAAAAGAGGGGCGATTACTGGATCAGGCCGAACTCTTTGGCCAGCACTTTGTAGTCAGCCACCTGCTTCTTCACGTAGGTGTCCAGCTCCTGGCCGGTCATGGCAAACGGGAACAGCTCGCGCTGGTCACGCAGCTTGGCGAACTCCTCGGAAGCCAGCAGTTTGTCGAAGGCGGCTTTCCACCAGGCGTAGTCTTCATCGCTGACCTTTGGCCCCAGGTAGAAGCCACGCACCACCGGCCAGACGATGTCGTAGCCTTGCTCTTTGGCGGTCGGAATATCCTTCATTTCCGGCTCATCCAGGCGCTTCTCGGAGAACACTGCCAGCAGGCGCATGTCGCCGCTCTGGATATGTGGCATGGAGTCGGAGATGTCGGTACTGCCCACTTGGATGTGACCACCCAGCAAGGCTGTGGCGATTTCACCGCCGCCCTCAAGGGCGACGTAACGCAGCTCGCGCGGGTTGATCCCGGCGGCCTTGGCAATCAGTGCGGTTTGCATCCAGTCCTGGCTGCCGACGGTGCCGCCAGAGCCAATCACCACGCTGCCTGGGTCTTTCTTCAAGGCTTTGACCAGATCATCGAGGGTTTTGTAGGGCGAGTCGCTTCTCACAGCGATGGCGCCATAACTGGTGCCAACCGCCGCCAACCAGCGGACGGCGCTTTCATCAAAACGGCCGAACTTGCCCTGGGCCAGGTTCAACAGCGAACCGCTCGACCAGGCGACCAGGGTGCCGGCATCCGCAGGGCGCTGGGCGACGACCGCGTTGTAGGCCACCGCGCCCACGCCGCCTGGCATGTAGGTCACGCGCATCGGCTTGGTCAGCAGCTTTTGATTCACCAGCGCGCTTTGCGCCAGCTTGCAGGTCAGGTCAAAACCGCCGCCAGGCGAGGCTGGGGCAATACATTCCGGACGCTTGGGTTCGTCGGCGGCCAGCAGTTGGCCGGCGAACAGCATGCAGCCGGCGGCAAGGGCAAATTTACGCAGTGAAAGGGTCATGGTGATCTCCATCGTTGTTGTTATGAGGGGGTACTACCAAAGTGCGACGCTGTAGCTGACCAGCAAGCGCATTTCATCTGCGTCACGGGCCGAATAGTTGGAGCGATAGGTGGCGTTACGCAGGCGCACGGCCACATCTTTGAACGTGCCGCTTTGCACCACGTACTTGATCTCGCTGTTGCGTTCCCACTCCTTGCCGGTCTCGCCATTCTTGAGCTTGATGTTGTCACCCGAGAGGTAACGGCTCATGAAACTCAAGCCCGGAATGCCCAGCTTGGCGAAATCGTAGTCGTAACGTGCCTGCCAGGAGCGTTCTTCGGCGCCGGCAAAATCGTTGATCTGCACGAAGTTGACCAGGTACGGGTCACTGCCATCCACATACGGGAAGGCGCTGTCGCCGGACATGTGCTGGTAGCCGGCGCTGAGCTTGTGGCCATTGAGGGCATAGCTGAACAGGCCGTTGAGGGATTTGTTATCGATATTGCCGCCGCGCGCTGAGCCGGTGTCATCACTGATGGCTAGGCGCAGGTCGGCGGCGAAGGTGCCAGGGCCCATCGGGCGGGATGCGACCATGCCGAGGAAGTGCTGGCGGTAAACGTCGTCAAGTTGGGCGAAGTGGTAGCTGCCGGTGACCTTTTCGGCGAACTTGTAGTCCACGCCACCAAAGTTGAAGTGCTTGCCGGTGGCACCGCTGAGGAAGCGGCTGTTCTTGTTATTGAGCGCGATGTCTTCGTAGTTGGTGTCGTCGCGGTCCTTGGCTTTGTCCAGGCGGCCACCGGTGAACACCAGGTTCTTGAATTCCTTGGAAGTGATCAAGCCACCGTTGAAGGTCTGCGGCAGGATGCGCCCGTCGTTGGGCTTGAGGATCGGCAGTTCGGGGATCAGCGAGCCGATCTTAAGCTCAGTGGCGGAGATTTTCACTTTGCCGGTCAGGCCCAGCTTGGAGTACTCGTTGGCGGCGCGGCCGTCATCGTGGGTCGGCAGCAGGCCGGTGCCGGTGCGGTCGGGGCTGGAGTCGAGCTTGACGCCGAGCATGCCCAGCGCATCCACGCCAAAGCCGACGGTGCCGTCGGTGTAGCCCGATTGCACATTGAGCATGAAGCCTTGTGCCCATTCGTCGCGCTTGGATTGCTGCGCACTGGTACCGTCGCGAAAGTCGCGGTTGAAGTACATGTTGCGGGTTTCCAGGGTCGCGCTACTGTCTTCGAAGAAGGCAGCCTGGCTGAGCGGCGCAAAGCCGGCAAGGGCGGCGGCACTGGCGAGGGCGGTATGGGTCAGGCGGGAAGAGCGAACAGGCGCGCAAGCCTGTGGCTGGGTCGACAGCATCGTGGTGTACTCCGTTATTGTTCTTATTTTGGCGAAAACGCTTCGAGGCGTTTTTCGGGCGCTACGGGTCAGGCAACTCGGCGGGCATAGACCACCGTGCTTAGATCCTAAAGGGCGAAGCTTTCACTAACCTTTCAATCGCCTTTCAATGTTTTCGGGCTTCACAGGCCAGGTTGCGGCTGTAAACTGCCGGGCAAAGCGTGGCGCCGACCACCCCTGAATGAGGTAGAAATCCATGCGTGTCCTGTTGGTTGAAGACCATCTGCAGCTCGCCGAAAGTGTCGCCCAAGCGCTCAAGAGCATGGGTTTGACCGTTGATGTGTTGCATGACGGCGTGGCGGCGGACCTGGCCTTGAGCAGCGAGGAATACGCCGCGGTGATCCTGGACGTAGGGTTGCCGCGCCTGGATGGCTTCGAGGTGCTCGCGCGTTTGCGGGCACGTGGAAAAAACCTGCCGGTGCTGATGCTGACTGCTCGCAGTGATGTAAAAGACCGCGTGCACGGCCTGAACCTGGGCGCCGATGACTACCTGGCCAAGCCGTTTGAACTCTCGGAGCTTGAAGCACGGGTCAAGGCACTGTTGCGGCGCAGCGTGTTGGGCGGCGAGCGCCAGCAGACCTGCGGTGTACTGGTGTACGACCTCGACACCCGGCGCTTCACGGTCGCAGGCGAACTGATGACCTTGACCTCCCGAGAGCAAGCGGTGCTCGAAGCCTTGATTGCCCGGCCGGGTCGCGTGATGAGCAAGGAACAATTGGCTTCCCAGGTATTTGGCCTGGACGAGGAGGCCAGCCCTGACGCCATCGAAATTTACGTGCATCGCCTGCGCAAGAAGCTCGATGGCCAGCCCATCGCCATTGTTACCTTCCGTGGCCTTGGCTACTTGCTGGAAGCCCGTGATGCATAAGCCCAGCAGCCTGCGCTGGCGCTTGCTGTGCAACCTGGCGCTGTTGCTGGTGCTGTTGATGCTCGCCAGCGGCATGAGCGCTTATTGGAACGGTCGCGAAGCCGCCGACACCGCCTATGACCGCACGCTGCTGGCCTCGGCGCGAACCATTGCCGCCGGCTTGACCCAGGTGGACGGCACCCTCAGCGCCAATGTGCCTTATGTAGCCCTGGACACCTTTGCCTACGACAGTGCCGGGCGCATTTATTATCAGGTCAATGACATTGATCAGAAGCTGATTTCCGGTTACGAAAACCTGCCCGGCCCGCCGCCCGGCACGCCCCGCACCGACGATTACCCAGCCTTGGCGCGGTTCTACAACGCCATGTACCTGGGCCAGCACGTACGGGTGGTGAGCCTGCTCAAGGCCGTCTCGGAGCCGAACATGAATGGCATGGCCGAAATTCGTGTCGCGGAGACCGACGAAGCGCGGGTGGCCATGGCCCGAAGCCTGATGGCTGACACCCTGCTGCGCCTGGGCATGCTCGCCATCGGCGCATTGTTGCTGGTGTGGTTCGCGGTAAGCGCCGCCCTGCGCCCGCTGGAACGCCTGCGCACGGCGGTGGAAGAGCGCCAGCCCGATGACCTGCGGCCCCTGCCTTTGGTGGAAGTTCAGGACGAGTTCGGCCCACTGGTGCGCTCGCTCAACCATTTCACCGAACGCCTGCGCGGGCAGTTCGAGCGTCAGGCGCAGTTTATTGCCGATGCTGCCCACGAACTGCGCACACCCCTGGCGGCGCTCAAGGCCAGGCTGGAACTGGGCCTGCGTGCCGAAGAACCGGCCACCTGGCGCAGCACCCTGGAAACGGCCGCCCAGGGCACCGACCGCTTGACGCACCTGGCCAATCAATTGTTGTCCCTGGCCCGCATCGAAAACGGTGCCCGGGCCATTGCCGAAGGTGGTGCGCAGTTGCTCGATTTAAGCCAGTTGGCCCGTGAGCTCGGTATGGCCATGGCGCCGCTGGCCCACGCGCGGGGCGTGGCGCTGGCGCTGGAGGCCGATGAGCCGGTATGGCTGCGTGGCGAACCGACGCTGCTCAATGAGCTGCTGAGCAACCTGGTGGACAACGCCTTGGCCCATACGCCACCCGGCGGCAATGTGATTCTGCGGGTGACGGCCCCGGCGGTGCTGGAGGTGGAAGATGACGGCCCCGGTATCCCGCTGGATGAGCGGGACCGGGTGTTCGAGCGCTTTTATCGACGCAGCCAGCAGGGCATGGGCTCGGGCTTGGGGTTGGCGATTGTCGGGGAGATTTGCCGTGCGCACCTGGCGCAGATCAGCCTGCATGATGGCGAGCTGGCGGGGCTTAAGGTACGCGTGAGTTTTATCGCGGGTTGATCAGTAAAACATCGAGCGGGCTTCGTCCAGTTCGCTGCGCAGGGCGTCGCTGTGCAGGTCTATGCGTAACTTCATGAGAGCCGGCAATGTGGCAAGCGGCACGGTGCCCAGGGGATGGTCGGTGCCGCGGTGGCAGTACAGCGCGGCGACTTGCACCAGGTCGACGTAATCCAGGCTGGCAGAGTCGCGTGTCAGGTCCAGGTATTGGCCCGGCACGTTCACCAGCATCTCGGGGAAGTCCCACACCCGTAGCAGCTTGTCCCCCAGCACCGGGTGAATGCTGTCGATGACGTGGTTGAGGCTGACGGGGTCGGCCAGCAGCTCATAATGGTCCTCGGCATACGTGAGGATCGGCAGCACGCCGATCTGATGCACCAGGCCGCCCAGCGCCGCCTGGTCCGGCTTGAGCTGGCTGTGGCGACGGCACAAGGCGTAGCTCACGCCCGCCACCTCCAGGCTGCGGCGCCACACGTCGCGCATTTTCTGTTCGACCACCTCGGAGCGGGCGTGAAAGATCTGCTCCATCACCAGGCCGATAGCCAGGTTGCTGCTGTAGTTGGTACCGAGCCGGGTGATGGCGGTGTGCAGGTCGGTGACTTCCTGGCTGGCCCGCAGCAACGGGCTGTTGACCACTTTGATCAGGCGCGCCGACAGGGCCGTGTCACGACTGATCACTTTGCTCAGGTGGCTGATGCTGATCTCCGGGTCTTCGGCGGCCTGGCGAATTTTCAGGGCCACCTCCGGCAATGTCGGCAGAACCAGGTCATCGTTGTCGATGGCCGTTACCAACGCTTGTTGGACTTTTTCCGCCAGCTTGTTCATTCATGCTCTCTAGGGTGCTGCAAAAAAGTACGGCGATTAACGCTGGATCTCGCGATCTCGGTCCAGTTGGTAGGGCAGGTCAAGCAAGTGCAGGCCTGGGCCTTCCAAGGTGCCCAAGCGCACGTCGCCACTGTCGGCAGCTTCGGCTTGCAGCACAGCGAGAAGTTCAATCGACTGGTCAGCTTTTGCGGCGATGACCACTTCGCCGATTGCGCTGTTATGGCTGGGGGAAAACAGTGGAGTACCTGGCTCGGGGAGTTCGGCAGCCTCCAGGTTCAGGCGATACAGACGCCGCTTGAGTTTGCCCAGGTACTGCATGCGCGCGACGATTTCCTGGCCGGTGTAGCAGCCTTTCTTGAAGCTGACGCCACCCACGGCCTGCAGGTTGAGCATCTGCGGGATGAACAGCTCGCGCGTCTGGGGCATCACCTGGCCGATACCGGCACGGATCTGGCCAAGTAGCCAGGCATTCAATTCAGACTGTTGCAACTGCGCGGCCAATTGGCTGCGCACGGCGTCGGCGTGTTCGGCAGGTACCCAGAGTTCGGCACGGCCCTGGGAAACGCGGACGGCGATCAATGCCTCGTTGCGTGCCACGCTGTCGGTCTCGACCGGCAGTTCCAGGCCCAGAGCGGTCAAGGCCGCGTCTGCGTTAGCCAGGCCGAAGCGCGCCCAGGCAGCGCTTTCGTCGGTGAGCTTGGATTTAGAGAACACCGCGTACTTTTTCAAATCTGCCAGCTGCGGTTCAAGCAACTCGGTGGCCATGGCCAGGAGTACGCCATCCCCCTGCAGCAGGATGCGGAAGCTCGACTGCATCCGGCCTTTTTGCGTGCAGCGCGCGCCCAGGCTGGCCTGGGTTTCACTCAGGTAATTGAGGTTGCAGGTCAGTTGGCCCTGCAGGAACTTGGCAGCATCAGAGCCGCGGACGGCGAGAACGCCTTCGTGGGACAGGGAGCAGAAAAAAGCGGAGTCAGCCATGGGTCATCGCAGGTCAAAAAGTCATGGGTGCATCATAGAGGGGCGTCCGGCAAATGCATAGTTTCCATATAGGGCGACCAAAGCCGACTGTTCCAGTGTCGTCGGGGCTGTATACTTGCGCTCTATTTTAGGAGGGCTCCATGGTCGAAGATGTAGAAATCAATCGCCTCTACTGGCACAGCCGTCGCGGCATGCTGGAGCTGGATGTGTTGCTGGTGCCTTTCACCAAAGAGGTGTACGCGACGCTCAATCAGGTGGACCGCGACCTCTACGTCAGGTTGCTCGAGTGCGAAGACCAGGACATGTTTGGCTGGTTCATGGAGCGCGCCGAATCCGAAGACCCGGAGCTGCAGCGCATGGTTCGGATGATCCTGGACCGTGTCCAGCCCAAGTAATCGTTTCGAATGCCGCTGGCAGGCCTCGCGGCTGTTGCTGGCGGCCTATGTGCTTGCCCAACTGATCGCGCTGGGCAGCCTGCTGGTTCTAAACCTGCCTTACTCAAGCCTGGGCATCCTGTTATGCCTGGCTCATTGTGCCTGGGTGTTACCGCGGCAAATTCTGCTCACTCACCGTTCGTCGATTCGTGGCCTGCGCCGTGACGACGATGGCTGGCAATTATGGAGCGCCGCACGCGGGTGGCACCCTGTGCAACTGCGGCCCGACAGCCTGGCGTTGCCGCTCATCGTGGTGTTGCGTTACCGGGCGCAGGGTGAACGGCGAGTGCGGTCCATCTGCGTGCCAAGGGATGCACAGGCCGCCGATGTGCACCGGCGCCTGCGGGTACGCCTGAAGTTCAGCCGGCGTAGGTGGTTGGCACCAGGATAGTGTCCCGGGCTTCGGGCAGCATCTGTGGATAGTCGAGGGTGTAATGCAAGCCGCGGCTTTCCTTGCGCTCCATGGCCGACCGGATCATCAGCTCGGCCACTTGGGCCAGGTTGCGCAATTCGATCAGGTCGCGGCTGACCTTGTAGTTGCTGTAGAACTCGTCGATCTCATCCAGCAGCAAGCGCACCCGATGTTGCGCCCTTTGCAGGCGCTTGTTGGTGCGCACGATGCCCACATAGTCCCACATGAAGCGTCGCAGCTCGTCCCAGTTGTGAGCGATGATCACGTCTTCGTCCGAATCAGTGACCTGGCTCGCATCCCAGCGGGGCAGGGCGGCTGGTACCGGGATGCGCGGCAGTTGCTCAAGAATGTCCGCTGCCGCCGAGCGGGCATACACGAAGCATTCGAGCAATGAATTGCTGGCCATGCGGTTGGCGCCGTGCAGGCCAGTGAAGCTGGTTTCGCCGATGGCATACAGGCCCGGCACGTCGGTGCGGCCATGCTGATCGACCATCACGCCACCGCAGGTGTAGTGCGCGGCCGGCACCACGGGGATCGGGCCCTTGGTGATGTCGATATTGAAGGTCAGGCAGCGTTCGTAGACGGTCGGGAAGTGGGTCTTGATGAAGGCTTCGGGCTTGTGGCTGATGTCCAGATACACGCAGTCGATACCCAGGCGCTTCATTTCGTGGTCGATGGCGCGGGCGACGATATCGCGTGGTGCCAGCTCGGCGCGTGGGTCGAAGCGCTGCATGAAGCGTTCGCCATTGGGCAGCTTCAAATGTGCGCCTTCGCCGCGCAGGGCTTCGGTGATCAAAAAGCTCTTGGCCTGCGGGTGATACAGGCACGTGGGGTGGAATTGGTTGAACTCCAGGTTGGCGACCCGGCAGCCCGAGCGCCAGGCCATCGCAATGCCGTCGCCGCACGCACCGTCGGGGTTGCTGGTATAGAGGTAGACTTTGGCGGCGCCGCCCGAGGCGAGAATGGTGAAGCGTGCGCCATAGGTATCGACTTCACCGCTGGTGCGGTTCAGTACGTAGGCGCCCAGGCAGCGTTCGCCCGGCAGGCCCAGGCGTTTTTCGGTGATCAGGTCGACGGCGACGCGCTGCTCCAGCAATTGGATGTTGGGGCGTTGGCGGGCCTGATCGAGCAGGGTCTTGAAAATCGCGGCCCCGGTGGCATCGGCAGCGTGAATGATTCGGCGATGGCTGTGGCCGCCTTCGCGGGTCAGGTGGAACTCAAAGCCACCGTCGTCGCTGCCGGCATGTTCATCGCGGGTGAAGGGCACACCTTGGTCGATCAACCATTGGATGGCTTCCCGGCTGTGCTCGACGGTGAAGCGCACGGCGTCTTCGTTGCACAGGCCACCGCCGGCGTTAAGGGTGTCTTCGACGTGGGATTGCACGGTGTCTGTGTCGTCCAGCACCGCAGCCACGCCGCCCTGGGCCCAGAAGGTCGAGCCGTTGGCCAGGTCGCCTTTGCTCAAAACCGCTATACGCAAATGGCTGGGCAGGGTCAGGGCCAGGCTCAAGCCGGCGGCGCCGCTGCCGATGACGAGGACATCGTGTTGAAACTGTTGGCTCATTTGACGGATTCCGCAAAAAGCGATCCAAAGGGGGGCGCAAACAGGACGCCTGGATCGGCGAATCAAAGGGTCACACGGGCCACTAGTATATAGAGGGGTGGAGCGGCACAATAGCCACGCCTTCGTGGCATTGTGAGATTATGCTGCGCAGCGTTGGGAAACGGCCGGTTGGCGGGACGGGAACTTTTTGCATAAGCCCCGACTCAATAGCAGGTTGCCCGAAAGCTGGGAAAACGTTGAGTTTATTGGCCCGTCGGGAGCATTGGACGCGTCACGAAACCGGCGACAAGATTATTCGCGCAGCCGGCACCGACCGTGCTGCGTTTTTCGTGTGTGCCAAATCAGTGCATGCCGGAAACTTGCTTGAAGGGGGAGAACTTTTGCGAAAAGCCCGAGTCTATGTTTGCAAGCCTGATCGTTTAGTTATGCAAGCCTCCTTCAAGTACAACGAGGAGTGTTCATGCTAACCCAGGAAGAGGATCAGCAGCTGGTCGAGCGCGTACAGCGCGGTGATAAGCGAGCATTTGATCTGCTAGTGCTGAAATACCAGCACAAAATTCTCGGGTTGATCGTGCGGTTTGTGCACGACACCCATGAAGCGCAGGACGTTGCACAGGAAGCCTTTATCAAGGCTTACCGTGCACTTGGAAATTTCCGCGGTGACAGTGCGTTTTATACTTGGCTGTACCGCATCGCCATTAACACGGCGAAAAACTATCTGGTGTCACGCGGTCGCCGCCCACCAGACAGTGATGTCAGTTCAGAAGATGCAGAATTTTACGATGGTGATCACGGCCTCAAAGATCTCGAGTCGCCGGAGCGTGCATTGCTGCGCGACGAGATCGAAGGCACCGTTCATCGCACTATTCAGCAACTGCCAGAAGATTTGCGTACGGCGTTAACTTTACGTGAATTCGATGGTCTGAGTTACGAAGACATTGCGAGCGTCATGCAATGTCCGGTGGGGACTGTGAGGTCACGGATTTTCCGGGCCCGAGAAGCCATCGACAAAGCCTTGCAACCGTTGTTGCAGGAAAACTAAAGACAGCGGCGACAGCCAAGAGAGGAACCGCCATGAGTCGTGATGCCCTGCAGGAATCGCTGTCCGCAGTGATGGATAACGAAGCGGATGAACTGGAACTTCGTCGAGTGCTCAACGCATTTGATGACGCCGAAACCCGTGATACCTGGTCTCGTTACCAAGTCGCTCGGGCGGTGATGCACAAGGATCTCCTAATCCCTCGTCTGGATATTGCTGCGGCCGTTTCTGCTGCACTGGCGGATGAAGCCGTTCCGGCAAAAGCCTCGCGTGGTCCATGGCGCAGCCTGGGTCGTCTGGCAGTGGCCGCTTCGGTGACCGTTGCTGTGTTGGCAGGTGTTCGCCTGTACAACCAGGACGAGATCGCAGGCAACGAGCTGGCCCAACAGACTCAGCAACCGGTCATGGCCGGTCCGCAAGTCAAGGGCCCGGCCGTGCTGGCTGGCTACAAGGAAAGCACCGATACCACCGGCCCTATGGCCAATGGTGTACTTCAGGGGCAATCCGGTTGGCAGGATCAGCGCCTTCCAGGCTACCTGCGTCAACATGCGCAGGAATCGGCCGCCAAAGGCACTGAAAGCGCTCTGCCATACGCTCGTGCAGCAAGCCAGGAAAACCGCTGATTCGCTAAGGAGCCCTATGCGCGCCATACCGCTCCTTACGCTTTTGCTCAGTAGTTGGTTTGCACTATCCGCCCATGCCGATGAAGCCCAAGACTGGCTGACTCGACTTGGGCGTGCAGAGCAGCAGCAAAGCTTTGAAGGTACGTTTGTCTACGAACGTAACGGCAGTTTTTCCACCCATGACATCTGGCATCGCGTCCAGGAGGGTCATGTCCGTGAACGCTTGTTGCAGCTTGACGGCTCCGCCCAAGAAGCGGTTCGGATAGACGGCCGGGCGCAATGCGTCAGTGGCACGTTGGTTGCCAGCCTCGGTCATTCTTCTGATGCACCCTCGCGTATTCTCGATCCCAAAAAACTCAATCCATTCTATGAACTGGCCGTCATTGGCAAATCCCGCGTGGCTGGTCGTAATGCGGTGATTGTGTCGATCAGTCCGCGTGACCCTTACCGTTATGGGTTTGAATTACACCTGGATCGTGAGACTGCGCTGCCGCTCAAGTCCTTGCTGCTCAACGATCAAGGGCAGTTGTTGGAGCGTTTCCAGTTCACGCGCCTGGACCCCTCGGCCATTCCTTCTGACCAGGACTTGCAGCCCAGCAGCGACTGTTCGCCGGTAACAATGTCGTCCGCCGCTAAAGCACCTGACTTGTCTGCCACGCAAAGGTGGCATCTGGACTGGCTACCGCCAGGTTTCCAACAGATCAGCAGCGCCACGCGCAAAGATACCCAAACGAAATCTACCGTCGACAGCCTGATGTATGACGATGGGCTCGCGCGTTTTTCGGTGTTTCTTGAGTCAGCCAGCGGCGCTGACGTGAATGAAACCCGTGCTCAGCTTGGGCCGACCGTGGCAGTCTCGCGGCGCTTGAATACGGTGGATGGCGAAATGATTGTCACGGTGGTCGGCGAAATTCCCATTGGCACTGCTGAGCGTATCGCGTTGTCGGTGCGTGGTGAAAAGGCCGCCGCCAAGCCCTGAGATTGTTAATCTTATGTTCATCCTGTTCTTTCAATCTGAGCCCGAATTTGGTTGGGGGCTGGGTGTATGAAATCTCTGGATCAGCATTTTCACTTGCAAAAACTTCCCATGTTTTTTATAGGTCAGGGTTTGATGGCTCTGGCCTTGTTTGTTCGCGGAACAAAAAATGCCGGTCGCAGTGCCCGGCATTTATTGAACCCTGTCGCTTAACCCTGCTCGTCGTAACGGGAGCTGTATGTCGATACCACGTTTGAAGTCTTACTTATCCATAGTCGCCACAGTGCTGGTGCTGGGTCAGGCCTTACCTGCGCAAGCGGTCGAGTTGCCTGACTTCACCCAACTGGTGGAGCAGGCCTCGCCTGCCGTGGTGAACATCAGTACCACGCAGAAGCTGCCGGATCGCAAAGTCTCGAACCAGCAGATGCCCGACCTGGAAGGCTTGCCGCCCATGCTGCGCGAGTTCTTCGAACGAGGGATGCCGCAACCACGCTCCCCCCGTGGCGGCGGTGGCCAGCGCGAAGCCCAATCCCTGGGCTCCGGCTTCATCATTTCGCCTGACGGCTATATCCTCACCAACAACCATGTGATTGCCGATGCTGACGAGATTCTCGTGCGCCTGGCCGACCGCAGTGAACTCAAGGCCAAGCTGATTGGCACCGATCCACGTTCCGACGTGGCCTTGCTTAAAATCGAGGGCAAGGACTTGCCGGTGCTTAAGCTGGGCAAGTCCCAGGACCTGAAGGCCGGTCAGTGGGTGGTCGCGATCGGTTCGCCGTTCGGCTTTGACCACACCGTTACCCAAGGCATCGTCAGCGCCATCGGTCGCAGCCTGCCGAACGAAAACTACGTACCGTTCATCCAGACCGACGTGCCGATCAACCCAGGCAACTCCGGTGGCCCGCTGTTCAACCTGGCCGGTGAGGTGGTGGGCATCAACTCGCAGATCTACACCCGCTCCGGTGGCTTCATGGGCGTGTCCTTCGCGATCCCGATCGATGTGGCGATGGACGTCTCCAATCAGCTCAAAAGCGGCGGCAAGGTCAGCCGTGGCTGGTTGGGCGTGGTGATCCAGGAAGTGAACAAGGACCTGGCTGAGTCCTTCGGTCTCGACAAGCCGGCGGGTGCCCTGGTTGCGCAGATTCAGGACAATGGCCCTGCGGCCAAAGGCGGCCTGAAAGTGGGTGACGTCATCCTGAGCATGAACGGCCAGCCGATCATCATGTCGGCGGACTTGCCTCATCTGGTCGGCGCGCTCAAGGCCGGCGGCAAAGCCAAGCTGGAAGTGATTCGTGATGGCAAGCGCCAGAACGTCGAACTGACCGTAGGTGCCATCCCGGAAGAAGGCGCGACCCTGGATGCCCTGGGCAACGCCAAGCCCGGTGCCGAGCGCAGCAGTAACCGCCTGGGTATCGCCGTGGTTGAACTGACCGCCGAGCAGAAGAAAACCTTCGACCTGCAAAGCGGTGTGGTGATCAAGGAAGTTCAGGACGGCCCAGCCGCCTTGATCGGCCTGCAACCGGGTGACGTGATCACTCACTTGAACAACCAGGCAATCGATACCACCAAGGAATTCGCCGACATCGCCAAGGCGTTGCCGAAGAATCGCTCGGTGTCGATGCGCGTCCTGCGTCAAGGCCGTGCCAGCTTCATTACCTTCAAGCTGGCTGAGTAATCCGTTAGACCTATAAAAAAGCCCCGCTGCCGGTTAACGGCGGCGGGGCTTTTTTGTGGGCGGCGGGTTCAGCTCATCATGCCTTTCACCAGGCGCTCCTGTTCGATCAGTTCACGCTGACGGGCGTCGATGCGCGAGGACAGCGGGAAGTTATTGCCAGCACGCCGCTTGGCAAAGTCCAACTGCTGGATGGCTTGCTGGAAATCCCCCACCAGTGCGAAATATTCGGCACGGGCCTGATGCAGGCCAATGATGTTGCCGGACAAGCCGCGTGTTTCGGCGACCTGATACCACACGTCCGGATCGTCCGGGCGCGATTTGAGCAGCCCGTCCAGCGCCTTTTCTGCATCGGCGGTACGGTTCTGTTTAAGCAACAGGTCTACCCGCACCTGATTCAGCGGATAGTTGCTGGGGTATTGGGTGAGCATTCGGTCGGTGCGTTGCTGCGCATCGGGCATGCGGTTGCTGGTAATGTCCAGTTCGATTTGGGCCAGGTTGTAGGTGATGTCGTTGGGCGCCTTGGCCAACAGCGGCGCCAGGCTTTCCCGTGCTTCCTTGAGTTGAGTGCCCTTGATCTGGGCGATGGCCAGGCCATAGCGCGCCACGTCATTTTTAGGGTTTTCATCCAGCTGTGCCTGGAAGCGCTTGGCGGCCAGACCTGGCGTGTCTTCGTATTTGAGCTGCACCCGTGCGCGAATCAATTGATAGCGCAGGCTGTCTTCCTTGCCGCCGGGTTTGGCTTGTTCGGCGCGGTTGCGGGTGTCGGCGATACGCGATTCGGTGACCGGGTGAGTCAGCAGGAACTCTGGCGGCTTGGCGTCGAAGCGGTATTGGCGCATCAGCCGTTCGAACATGGTGGGCATGGAGCGCGGGTCGTAGCCTGCTTTTTCCAGATTGAGGATGCCGATGCGGTCAGCCTCCTGCTCGTTCTGGCGCGAGAATCGGCGCTGCTCCTGGATCGCGGCGGCTTGTGAACCGGCAATCGCGGCGATACCGGCATCCCCGGCACCCGCAGCGGCGGCGATAATGCCGCCAAGCAGGGCGGCCATCATCGGCAGTTGCATGCGTGATTGCGCTTCCACGCCTCGGGCGAAGTGGCGTTGGGACAAGTGCGCCAGTTCGTGGGCCAGTACCGACGCGTATTCGCCTTCGGTCTGTGCATTGAGAAACAGGCCGCCGTTGACCCCGACGATCCCACCCGGTGCCGCAAAGGCGTTGAGCTGTGGGCTGTTGATCAGGATAAATTCCAGGCGCCGGTCATTGACCTGGCTGGTCTCCACCAGCTTGTACACGCTGGTTTCGACGTAATCCTTGAGTTGCGGGTCATTGAGTTGCGAGACCTGGCCGCGCAGGTAAGCCAGCCAGGCGCGGCCCAGTTGGTATTCCTGTTGCGGCGAGACAATGGCAGAGCTGGCGTCACCAAGTGACGGCAGGTCGTCAGCGAAGGCCGGGGAGGCCAGCAGGCAGGCCAGCGTCAGCAGGGTAGGGCGCAAAAAAGTCATGCACAAAGCCTTTCGACAAAGAGCTTACTGTAGCCGGACACTGAGCTTGGGACCAGATATTCTAAGCAGCCTAAATGTTTGCCTGGAGTAACACCATGACCGACGTTGTAGCCTGTGACGCCGAACTCGACGCCAGCGGTCTGAACTGCCCGTTGCCCTTGCTCAAGGCCAAGCTGGAGCTCAATAAACTGGCCAGCGGTGCCGTGCTCAAGGTGACAGCCACCGACGCCGGCTCCCAGCGCGATTTTCGCACCTTTGCCAAGCTGGCCGGCCACACCCTGGAGCATGAAGACGCCGCCGAGGGTGTGTACCGTTATTGGTTGCGCAAGGCCTGAAGGCCTTATCGAGGCAAGATCAAGCCTTGTTCAGCGCCTGCGCTGCCGCCAGCACGGCATCAACATGCCCCGGCACTTTCACGCCGCGCCATTCCTGGCGCAGCACACCTTGGCTGTCGATCAGGAAGGTGCTGCGATCCACGCCCAGGTATTCCTTGCCGTACAGTTTCTTCAACTTGATCACATCAAACAGCTGGCAGACCGCTTCGTCCTTATCGCTGATCAGCTCGAAAGGAAATTCTTGTTTGCCTTTGAAGTTCTCGTGGGACTTCACGCTGTCACGCGACACGCCGAATACTTCGGTATTGGCGGCCTTGAACGCGGCGTACTGGTCACGAAAGCCTTGGCCTTCGGTGGTGCAGCCAGGGGTGCTGTCCTTGGGGTAAAAGTAGATCACCACTTGCTTGCCCTTGAGGGCTGCGAGGCTGAAGGTCTGGCCGCTGGTGGCCTGGGCTTCGAAATCGGCCACGGGTGTGTCGATGGCTACCGGCATAGAGAAGTACTTCCTTACATGGGGTTCTGTGGGCGCCATGGCTCGATCAAGGCGTCGAGGTTCAGGGCATCGGCGAAATCCAGGAACTGGTCGCGCAGCCAACTGATCTGTACGCCGGCCGGCAAGGTCACGGTAAAGGTGGCATTGAGCATGGTGCCGCCGGTTTGTGGCGCCTGGTAGGTGTCACAGGTCAGGTTTTCCAGCTCGACGTTATGGTCGATAAAGAACTGGCACAGCTCGTTGACGATGTCCGAACGGTAGGCCGAGCTGACATACGCTACATAAGGCAGAGCCTGGGGGCGGTTTTCCAGGGCGGCGCTGCGTACTACGTTGACGGTGAAGTCATGCTTCTTGGCCAGGCCCGGCAGGCCGGTTTCCAGGCGCGCCAAGGCATCCCAGGAGCCAGAAATCTGCAGGACCAGCGCACTGCACTCGCCATGGCGGGTGAGGCGGGAGGTCACGACGGCGCAGCGATTCTCATGGCTGGCGCGGCACAGCACGTTGGTCAGCTCCATGGGGTTGGCGCCGAGGGCACTGATAACAAGGAATTGTTCGCGAACTGTGGGGGTGGACATGCAGCCTTCCTAAAGCGATGAGCGGTCGATGCCGTGTGGGCGGTATCGATCAAAGGATCAAGGGTAGCGAAAAGCGTCGCCAAGGGCTAGGAGGTGGCGTTTTCATTGCGTGATCAGCCGCCTTCGGGCGGTGCTTTGGCCCAATGATGGCATTGCCCGAGGTTTAGTTGCGCCAGAACGCATCCTCACGCGGTACTTCGCTTGTACAAGCATCTTGGCGCCAGTACCATTACGGCTCTCTTTTTCCGGCAGGAGCGGTTGCATGATTGCGGGCAGTATGGTGGCACTGGTCACACCCATGGATGCACAAGGTCGTCTCGACTGGGACAGCCTGGGCAAACTGGTGGACTTCCACCTGCAAGAGGGCACCAACGCCATTGTGGCGGTCGGCACCACAGGTGAATCGGCTACCCTCGATGTGGAAGAACACATCCAGGTGATCGAGTTCGTGGTCAAGCGCGTGGCGGGCCGCATTGCCGTGATCGCCGGTACGGGCGCCAACTCGACGCGTGAAGCGATCGAGCTGACCAAGAACGCCAAGAAGGCCGGCGCCGACGCTTGCCTGCTGGTAACCCCGTATTACAACAAGCCGACCCAGGAAGGCTTGTACCAGCACTTCAAAGCCATCGCCGAAGCCGTGCAGATCCCGCAGATCCTCTACAACGTGCCGGGCCGCACCGCGTGCGACATGAAGGCCGAGACCGTGATCCGCCTGTCCACCGTGCCGAACATCATCGGCATCAAGGAAGCCACCGGCGACCTGCAGCGCGCCAAGGACATCCTGGCCGGCGTGAGCAGCGACTTCCTGGTGTATTCCGGTGACGACGCCACCGCTGTCGAGCTGATCCTGCTGGGTGGCAAGGGCAACATCTCCGTGACCGCCAACGTGGCCCCGCGCGCCATGAGCGAGCTGTGCGCCGCCGCCATTGCTGGCGATGCAGCCACCGCTCGTGCGATCCACGAGAAGCTGATGCCGCTCAACAAAACACTGTTTATCGAATCCAATCCTATTCCCGTGAAGTGGGCGCTGTTTGAGATGGGCCTGATGCCGGACGGTATCCGTCTGCCGCTCACCCGCCTCAGCGAAGCCTGTCACGAACCGCTGCGACAGGCCCTGCGCCAGTCCGGCGTCCTGGTTTAATTGAGGAAGCACTACGCATGAAGCGATTGGCCGGACTTTCCGCACTTGCCTTGATTATCTCCAGCACCAGTGGCTGCGGTTGGGTATGGGGCCCGGAAGGCTACTTCCGTGACCGCGGCAGCGATTACCTGGAAGCGCAAGCAACCAAACCGATGCAACTGCCGCCTGATGTCAATGTCGCCAAGCGCCTTGACCCGTTGCTGCCGATTCCACGCAACGTTGCCGACGACACGGTCAAGGGTGAGTACGTAGTGCCACGCCCACAGCCGATCACGGCCGTGGCCGATGCCAGCGACTACAGCCTGCAGAAAAGCGGCGACAACCGCTGGATCGTGGCTCAGCGCCCACCTGCTGAAGTCTGGCCGGTGGCGGTGCAGTTCTTTCAGGACAACGGTTTCCGCCTCGACCAGCAACGCCCGCAGACCGGTGAGTTCACCACCGCGTGGCAGCAAGGTCGCGAGCTGTCCGCCAACATGGCCCAGCGCCTGCTGGCGGGCGGTGTAGCCGCCGACAGCGAAGCCCGTGTGCGTGTGCGCATCGAGCCTGGCGTGCAGCGCAACACCAGCGAAGTCTATGTGGTCAGCGCCGAGCGGCCTGCCGGCAGCACGGCTGACGTCGACTTCACCCCGCGCTCGGTCAACACCGGTGTCGACGCCGCGCTGGTCGACGAGATGCTGGCCAGCATGAGCCGTATCTCCGAGAAGGGTGGTTCCGTATCCTTACTCGCCGCCCGTGATTACGACACCCCTAGTCGCGTCAGCCTCACCGAAGACGGCAGCGGCAACGTGGTGCTGAACCTGGGTGAAGACCTCGACCGCGCCTGGGCCAGTGTTGGCCGCGCGTTGGAGCAGGGCCCTTGGCGCGTTGAAGACATCAACCGCAGCCTGGGCCTGTACTACATCAACGTGGCTGAAAAGGCCGAGAAAAAAGACGACGAGCCAGGTTTCTTCGGCAAATTGTTCGGCAGCGCGCCGACCAAGGAAGAGATCGAAACCCGCGCCGAGCGTTACCAGGTTCGTTTGAGCAAGGTGGGCGAAAGCGTGCAAGTTACCGTCGAGAAGAACATCAACACCGTCGCGCCAGCTGAAACAGCGCGCAAAGTGTTGGGCGTGATTCAAGACAACCTGGGCTGATCCGATGCGTTTTGCCGTTCTCGGCAGCGGTAGCCAAGGGAACGGTACGCTGGTCGCCCATGATGACACGTACGTGCTGGTCGATTGTGGTTTCTCCCTGCGGGAAACCGAGCGGCGCCTGTTGCGCCTGGGGGTTCACCCCACGCAACTGAGCGCGATTCTGGTAACCCACGAACATGCCGACCATGTGCATGGCGTGGGTTTGCTGTCTCGGCGCTACAATTTACCGGTGTACTTGAGTCGCGGCACGTTGCGCGGGATGCGCAAACCCATTGAACCTGCTGGCTTCCTGGCCGGTGGTGAGCAACTGCAAATTGGCGCCCTGAGCATCAATGTTGTTGCGGTTGCTCATGATGCCCAGGAGCCGACGCAATATGTATTCAGTGACGGTGAGCGGCGCTTCGGTGTGCTCACCGATCTGGGTTCTTATTGCGCCAAGGTGCTGGAGGGTTACCGGGACCTCGATGCCTTGATGATCGAGTCCAACCACTGCCGAGACCTGCTGGCACGCGGTCATTACCCTTATTTTCTCAAGCAGCGGGTGGGCGGCGAGCTGGGACATTTGAACAACCACCAGGCCGCATACCTGGTGTATGAGTTGGGCTGGCAAGACCTGCAACACCTGGTCCTGGCTCACCTCAGCAGCAAGAACAACCTGCCGACGCTTGCCCGGCAATGTTTTGTCGACACCCTAGGGTGCGACCCGGACTGGCTGCAACTGGCCGATCAAGATTCAGGGCTCGACTGGCGACACATCGCCTAGCCCACCTTACTCAAAGCGGAGCCCATCATGGAAAAACGTGAAGAACTCTACCGCGGCAAAGCCAAGTCGGTGTACAAGACCGACGACGCCAACCGCCTGATCCTGCTGTTTCGCAACGACACCTCGGCGTTCGACGGCAAGCGCATCGAACAGCTTGACCGCAAAGGCATGGTGAACAACAAGTTCAACGCCTTCATCATGCAGAAACTCGAAGCGGCCGGTATCCCGACCCAATTCGACAAACTGCTGGGCGACAACGAATGCCTGGTCAAGAAGCTCGACATGATCCCGGTCGAGTGCGTCGTGCGTAACTACGCCGCCGGCAGTCTGGTCAAGCGTTTGGGCGTGGAAGAGGGCCTCAAGCTCAACCCTTACACCTTCGAACTGTTCCTGAAGGACGACGCCAAGGGCGACCCGTTCATCAACGAATCCCACGTCGTGGCGTTCGGTTGGGGCACCGCTGAGCAACTGGCGCGCATGAAGGAGTTGTCCCTCAAGGTCAACGACGTGCTGAGCAAGCTGTTCGACGACGCTGGCCTGTTGCTGGTGGACTTCAAGCTCGAATTCGGCGTATTCCACGACGGCTCCATCGTCCTGGGCGACGAATTCAGCCCGGACGGTTGCCGCCTGTGGGACAAGGACACCAAGAAGAAGATGGACAAAGACCGCTTCCGCCAAGGCCTCGGTGACGTGATCGAAGCCTACGAAGAAGTCGCCAATCGTCTCGGCGTACCGCTGTAATCGACGCAAGCATCTGATAGCACGGAAAAAAATCACCTTTGGGGTTTGCTTCCGCGAAACACACTGTTATGATGCGCGCCGTTGGAGAGATGCCAGAGTGGCCGAATGGGACGGATTCGAAATCCGTTGTACCTTCACCGGTACCTAGGGTTCGAATCCCTATCTCTCCGCCATTATTTATAAACAGAAACCCCCAATAACTTAACGGTTGTTGGGGGTTTTTGTTTTTGTAGCAGAAATGTTCAGGTGAATTCTGCTACGGTCGTGATTACCTGATAACAATGCGGGTCAATCATGAATTTTGAAAAAGTGCTCACGCATTTGCAGGCTAATCTTCCAGGTCTTTTGGCAGTGTACGTCTTTGGCAGCCAGGTGACGGGCGAGGCAAATGCCGACAGCGATCTTGACTTGGCTGTGCTGATTGAGGGAAGCATTGACCCACTGCAACTGTGGCGCCTATCCGGGGAGTTAGCGGATATCGTCAAGGTCCCCGTTGATTTGTTGGACTTACGCGCGGCCTCGACGGTCATGCAATACCAAGTCATAACGACAGGGCGCCGCCTGTGGAGCAAGGACAGTCAGGCGGGTATCTTTGAGAGCTACATACTCAGCGAGAAAACTGCATTGGATTGCGCCAGGGCAGAGCTGCTAGTCGACATTCAAAAGGATGGAACGGTATATGGCCGATGATGTACTCATCAACAAGGCTGCCAGTATTGAGCGTTGCGTTGCTCGTGCTCGGGAGGAGTACGAAAAGGACCCAGCCAGTTTTGCCACTGACTTCACCCGTCAGGATGCGGCCATTCTCAATATTCAGCGCGCCTGTGAGGCTGCTCTGGACATGGGGCAGCATCTGATTCGTCGTGAGCGCCTCGGTGTCCCCCAAAGTGCTCGTGATGTGTTTGAGCTGCTGGCGCAGGGCGGATGGGTGAATCCTTCCTTGCTCACCAATCTGAAAAACATGGTCGGTTTTCGTAATATCGCCGTGCATGAGTATCAGACGCTTCAGTTGCCTATTACCGTTGCGATCATCACCAAACATCTGGGCGATTTCCTGGCATTCAGTGCACATGTCTTGACTAAGGACGCGGGCCAGTGAGCCGATTCAAATGGCCCGCGGTAAAATCAAGGCTACAGGTCGTCTAGAGAAACCTTCACTCGCTGAGCAGACGCCTGGCGCTCACGTACGGTCGCTATCAACGCTTCATCCTCTTTTGCCGGGCGCTTTTTGTCCGATTCTTTTACCGTTTCCCTTGGTCTTTTCTTCGCCTCTTGCTCGGTTACGTATTCACCTGTGACCGCATCGCGATATTTCGTTGGCATATCAGCACCCTTGACAGTATGTCGCCACGGCGGGGTTTTTTTTAGACTAGCTCGCAGGCTTATGCGCACAAGGATTCCGGTGGGCATTCTGGTTACCAAGCTTTTCCGAAACAGGCGCTTACGTTATGCGGGGGCGGCAGTTTTCGGGCAGGGTTGCGCTGGCTGGGGTAGGGCGCTAACCTTCCGCCGTCGCCCTCATGGCGACCGGTTTTGACAGACTGATTTACAGGTGTACGACCTCCATGCGATTACAGCGTTTCTGCTGTGACGTCGTTTTATGGCGGCTGTGCGTGGGGCATCTTCGGGTGCGCCGGGTCCTGTATACCGGTCTGTCAACCCGCGCACAGCTGCCACCTGATCCTGTTTGACAGCGGGATGTGGCAGTTCCCATTGCATACAGGAGCTACACAATGAGCAATCTCGATTCTGATTCCGAATTTTCCCCGCGTAAAATATTCCATGTAGGCGCCGACGTCGGCACCGAAGAAGCCCTCACAAACGCCACCGAAATCCTGTCATCTGCCCTGCAAACCGCTTACCAATGCGCCGAAGATCCAGTCAGCACGCAGTCGCCCGTGATCATGGCCCTGGCTCAATTGATTGAGAACGCGCAAGCCCTGGTGGACGCTGTCCTCGAGCGTGATTTCCCCACGGCCCAATAAACACCTGCTCCGGAAACGAAAAAAGCCTGTTGAACTCAACGCTCAGCAGGCTTTTTTTTGGCTGCAACTCGGTCAGGCAGGCTGCGCCACCAAGCTGTTGCTCACCTTGCGGCCCAACACCAGCACGGTCGCAAACCCCAACCCCACCAACACAGTGGCCAGGCTCAACAACACCGCGCTGCCCATTTGGTCGACGATCCGTCCACCAAAGAACGAGCCCAGGGCAATGATCACCTGAAACAGCGCCACGAACAGCGGCATGCCTCGTTCCACATCCTTGGGCGCCACCACGAACATCCAGATACTGGCGCAGGCCGGGAAGGCGCCAAAGGCAAAGCCCCAAAGCGCGATCAGTACCACGGCACCCGTCATACCGGTGGCGAAGTAGGGGAACAGGGCGGTGCTGGTACCGATCATCAGCGCGACCAGTAGCAAGGTGTTACGTACGCTGCGGTTGGCGGCGAAGCCGGCGAACACATTGCCCAGAACGCCTGCCACGCCATACAGCAGCAACAATGAGCCAATCGTCGGCCCGTCGAAGCCGGAGCTGTGCTTGAAGAACGGCGCGACATAGGTGTACGCAGCAAAGTGCGCCAAGCCGATCAACAGTACGGCGATCAACCCGACGCGCGCTTGTGGGTTGATAAACAGGGCCGGCAGGTCGCGTACCTCTATGGCCTTTTCCGGTTTGAGGCGCGGCAGCAGCAAGACTTGCGCCAGCAGCACCGGCACACCCACCAGCGCGGTGACCAGAAAGGTCATGCGCCAGCCCATCAGGCCGCTGAGCCAGGTGCCTACGGGCACACCGAGTACGGTGGCCAGGGTCACGCCCATCATGATGATCGACGTGGCTTTTGCGACGCCCACGCCCTTGGGCGCCAGCCTGCCGCTGAGGGCGATGGCAGTGGCCCAGAAACCGCCGATGCTGATGCCCAGCAGTACGCGGCCGAACAGCAGCAGGCTGAAATCGGTGGCATAGGCCACCACCCCGTTGGCGAGGATCATGACCAGCGTCAGGCCGATCAGCAGATAGCGGCGGTCCATGGCGCCAATGCCAACCGACAGCAACGGCGCGGCAAGGGCCGCCATGATGCCGGGCAGGGTGACCATCAGGCCTGCGTGGCCGGCACTGATGCCCAAGTCGCTGGCGACGTCGTTGAGCACGCCCACCGGCAGAAACTCGCTGGTCACCAGGGCAAAGGCACCCACGGCGACCGAAAGAATTGCCAGCCACTGCTGTTTGACGCTTTGTTGATTATGTTCGGGAAGGCCGTTAGAGGCCTGGCTCGCGCTTGGCATGGTGTGGGATTCCAAGGTGAAAGTCGCCTGAGGTCAGACGCAGGAGAGGGAAGCTGGGGGCGATTATAGGAATCAGTGTTGGCAATCGAGCAGGCGCTCGTTTCGATAGTAATCATCAGTGCTATCGATGTGAGGTTTTTGAAGAGTCCTCACTCAGCATCACAAACGAAAAAGCCCGAAGTTGAGTCAGCTCCGAGCTTTTCCGGTTATGACGATGTTTAAGGTGCAGGGGGTGGAGTTTTATTTCAGCTAGCCAGCGCGTTCAGTACATGTACTGGGTCATTATGGATAGCTTTCAACAACGCCTTTGCCGGCCCAGTAGGTTCGCGACGACCCTGCTCCCAGTTGCGCAACGTACCGAGCTGAACGTCAATCAGCGCTGCGAATTTAGCCTGGGTCAGCCCTGTTGCCTTACGGATTTCTTTAACTCGCATTGAGTCAACATGAAATTCACGAGATGGCTCCCGTTCTCCGCGCAGGATCTCGTTCATCTCTTGAACGCTTTCCATCAATTCATCAAAAAGTCGGCTCATAGCTATCTCCAGTGCTCAATCGCAGCCTTCAGTGACTTGCGTTCGTCGGCGCTCAAGTCCTGCTGTTCATTTTTGGGATAGATCATCAGTAAAACAATCTGTGATGCCGAGGCGAAGTGGTAATAGATCACACGTGCCCCGCCTCGTTTACCATGGCTCTTGGCTGCTACTCGTATTTTGCGGATACCGCCCGTACCCTCAATCACATCGCCTGCGGCGGGATTCACTACAAGCACGTTCTGAAAGGCCATGTAGGCATCCTCGTCGATCAATTCTTTAACGCGACGTGTGAAGACCGATGTCTCAATGAAAATCATCGCTAATGTACGCCATTGGCTTAGTTGGCTGCAATCCTAGCCGTGCGCGCTTCGGTGCGCATCCGGTGAGTTGTAACTGCTTTTTGGCGCACTCGGATGCGGCCAATTATGTTCTGGCCAACCGCTCCAAAAGGCACTCAATAAACACCCCCTCCGCCCGACTCATCTTCTGCTCCCGATTCCACAGCACGTGAATATCCACATCCGCAATGCCCTCATCCGGCGGCAACCGCCAGAGCAGCCCGTTCTCCACATCCTCGGCCACCACGTGCACCGGCAGGCATCCCAGGCCATACCCGGCAATCACCAGGCGCCGAACTTCTTCAAGGCTGGATGACGACGCCACGATCCGCCCGCCGAACCCTTGCTGATCGCGAAAAATCGTCAGCGGCGAGAGCATCCCGCCGATCTGATCGCTGGTAAAACTCACGAAGTTTTCCGACTGCAAGTCTCCTTCGACCAAGCCGGTGCGTCCGAACAAGGGGTGGTGTTTCCCACAAAAAAACGCATAGCGCTGACGTAGGAACAGGTGCTGTTCCAGGCGCGGCTGTGGCCGACGGTTGAGGCTCAGCCCCAAGGTCGCGGTTTTTTCCAGCAGCGCGGCAACAATGTCGGAGCTGCGCATCACTTCGACCTCCAGGTCTACCCGTGGGTGCTCGCGATGAAAGCCTGCGAGAAAGTCATCGAAAGTGTCGGAATTAATCCGGCTGATCATCAGCAAGCGCACTTTGCCGATCACTTCATCACCCGGCTTTTGCAGGGCGTTGCTCATCTGCGAAACCTGGCCGTACATCTCCCCGGCAATGGCGAAGATCTGTTCACCCGCCTCGGTGAGTACGAAGCGCGGGCCACGGCGCAGGATGAGCTGGCAATCCAGCTGTTCTTCCAGGCGCTTGAGCGCCTGGCTGATCGCCGGTTGCGTCAGATGCAGGCGGGCAGCAGCGCGGCTGATGCTCAGTTCCTGGCCGATCACGCGGAAGGTGCGCAGCAGGTTCCAGTCCAGGCGGTCGTTGAGCAGGGGGTGAATATCGCGGCGGGATTCGGGCATGGCATCGCTCGATAATAAGCAGTTTTTATAATTAAGATAATAAATAGAAAATTGACTAATCATAGCCCCAGGCCGAAAAATCGGGCTTAACGAGCGCCACCAGAGCGCACTGGTTTGATCTTCTCCTGCCAAAAAAATAACCAAAGGAGCCAGCCCCATGAAGCTTTCTGCTTCGCCGCAGCCTCGCCGTGCCGCGGCCGCCGCCTTTATCGGCACCATGATCGAGTGGTACGACTTTTACATCTATGCCACCGCCGCCGCGCTGGTGTTCGGTCAGTTGTTCTTCCCCTCCGACGATAAATTGTTCAGCACCATGGCCGCATTCGGCACCTTCGCCGTGGGCTTTTTCGCGCGACCGTTGGGTGGCGTGGTGTTCGGCCATATCGGCGACCGCATCGGGCGCAAGAAGTCCCTGGTGATTACCCTCGTGATGATGGGCGTGGTGACGGTGTGTATCGGCCTGTTACCGACCTATGCGCAGATCGGCGCTGCGGCCCCGGTGTTGCTGATTTTGCTGCGCGTGGTGCAGGGCATCGCGGTCGGTGGCGAGTGGGGCGGGGCGGTGCTGATGGCCGGGGAACATGCACCAAAGGGGCGCCGTAACTTCTTTGCATCCTTCGCGCAATTGGGTAGCCCGGCCGGTTTGATCCTTTCCTTGCTGGCGTTCAGCGCTGTGACCCGTCTGCCAGAAGAGGATCTGCTCAGTTGGGGCTGGCGCCTGCCGTTCCTGGCCAGTGCCTTGCTGCTGGTGGTCGGCCTGGCGATTCGCCTGGGTGTGAACGAGTCGCCGGAGTTCCTCGAAGACAAAGCCCTGGCGGAAAAAGCCCGCGCCATCAAGAAAGACCAAGCCCCCGTGCTGGAAGTGCTGAAGACGGCTTGGCGCCCCCTGTTGCTGTGCATTGGCGCCAACACGTTGGGGATTGCCGGCGTGTATTTCACCAACACCTTCATGATTGCCTACAGCACTCAGCAATTGGACCTACCGCGATCGCTGATTCTGGAATGCCTGTTCTTCGTTGCCATTATCCAGTTCTGCGTTCAGCCGCTGGCCGCCTGGGTGGCGGAGAAGGTCGGCGCTACGCGGTTCCTGTGCGCCATGTGCGTACTGGCAATGGCTTCGCCGTATCCGATGTTCGTCTTGGTCAGCAGCGGCCAGGCGCCCTTGATCATCTTTGGTATTGCCTTGGCGGTAGTGTGCATGGCGTCGTTCTACGCTGTGATCGCGGGTTACGTCAGCGGCCTGTTTGAAACCCGTGTGCGTTACACCGCGATCTCTTTGGCCTATCAGGTGTGTGGCGCGTTGGCCGGTGGTTTGACGCCGCTGATCGGCACCTGGCTGGCCCATCAATACCTGGGCCAATGGTGGCCGATGGCGGTTTTCTACAGCGTCATCGCAGCGGTGTCGTTGGTGTGCGTACTCGCTTTGTCCCGCCGCCACGCCACGGCCCACCGCCTGGAAATGGCACACAGTTGAGGGAGTCAGCAATGTTGAAGATTAATGGCGAGCGCCTGTGGCATAGCCTGATGGCCATGGCCGAGATCGGCGCGACGGCACGCGGTGGCAGCTGCCGTCTGGCATTGAGCGCTGAAGACAAGGCCGGTCGGGAGCTATTCAGCCACTGGTGTAAAGCAGCTGGCCTGACGTTGAGCGTGGACGCTATCGGCAACCTGTTCGCTCGCCGCGCCGGCACCGATAAGGACGCCGCCCCGGTGATGATGGGCAGCCATCTGGATACCCAGCCCGAAGGCGGACGTTTCGATGGGGTGTACGGCGTGTTGGCTGGCCTGGAGGTGATCCGCAGCCTCGACGACCACGGCATCCAGACGCGCAAGCCGTTGGAAATTGCGGTGTGGACCAACGAGGAGGGCGCCCGTTTCACCCCGGCCATGCTGGGCTCGGCGGTATTCACCGGCACGCTCGCCTTGGACAAGGCACTGGCCACCGCCGATGTCGATGGTATCAGCGTGGCCGAGGCGTTGCGCACCACCGGCTACAATGGTGAGCGCCCGTTGGGTGGCGCAGTGGATGCGTATTTTGAGGCGCATATCGAGCAAGGCCCGATCCTGGAAGACAACGCCAACAGCATCGGCGTAGTCACCGGTGGTCAAGCGATTCGCTGGCTCGATGTGCGGGTCGAAGGCATGGCTGCGCATGCCGGCACCACGCCAATGCCGTTGCGTAAAGATGCGCTGTACGGCGCGGCGAAAATGATCCAGGCCCTGGAAAACCTCGCCGCCGATTTTGCCCCGCAGGGCCTCACCACTGTGGGTGAGCTGAGCATCGCCAAGTCGTCGCGCAACACCATTCCCGGCTTGCTCAATTTTACCGTCGACCTGCGCCATCATCGCGACGCCGATATCGACGCCATGGAGCAGCAAGTGCGCGCACGCCTGCAGGCAATCGCTGACCACCGTGGCCTGAGCGTCGCCATCACACCGCACTGGGTCAGCCCGGCCACGCCGTTCGACGCCGAGTGCGTGGCCTGCGTGCAGGCTGCGGTGGACGCTTTGGGCTACAGCCAGCAGACCATCGTCAGCGGCGCCGGCCACGATGCGATTCACCTGGCGCGCTATTGCCCCACCGCGATGATCTTCATCCCCTGCGTCGGCGGCCTCAGCCACAACGAAGCCGAAGATGTCTTGCCCGACGATGTGCGCCAGGGCACCGATGTCTTGCTCAACGCCGTGTTGAAACGCGCCGGGCGTGTTCATTTCTGAAGGCTGACGCCATGCCCCTGTGGAAGCAGGCAAGCCAGCTCCCACAGGTTCTGTGTTTATCCAGGAGCAACTCATGAAGACGTTTTTTCACCCCGAACAACTCCTGCATCACCCGCGTAGCTACTACTCCCGCGGCCAGATGCGCACGCCCCAGGAGGTTCCCGAGCGTGCGCGCAACCTGTTGCTGGCTGCGCAAACCCTGGGCTTCGATATCCATCAACCAGCCGATTACGGTCTGGATCCGTTGCTCGCCGTGCACGGTGGCGCCTACCTGGCTTTTCTTCAAGAAGCTCATCAGCGCTGGAAAGAGATCCCCGAAGACTGGGGCGACGAAGTCATGTCCAACATCTTCGTACGTGAACCCAATGCCCTGCGCGGCATCCTGGCCCAGGCTGCGCGCTACCTGGCCGATGGCAGTTGCCCCATCGGTGAGCTGACCTGGCGCTCGGCTTATTGGTCAGCCCAGAGCGCCGTTGCCGCAGCGGGTGACATCCTCGATGGCGCACCTGCCGCCTATGCCTTGTGCCGGCCCCCGGGCCATCACGCCCGCTTCGACGCGGCCGGTGGCTTCTGTTACATCAACAATGCGGCCGTGGCTGCGCAAGCGCTGCGCCAAGGTTTCCAGCGTGTCGCCGTGCTCGATACCGACATGCATCACGGCCAAGGCATCCAGGAAATTTTCTACGACCGCGACGACGTGCTGTATGTGTCGATCCACGGCGACCCGACCAACTTCTATCCGGGCGTAGCAGGCTTTGCCGAGGAAAAAGGCAACGACGCCGGCGAAGGGTACAACCTCAACCTGCCGATGGCCCATGGTGCCAGCGAAGCGGTGTTCTTCGAAAAGCTGGAGCAGGCCCTGGCAGCGGTGAAGGACTTCTCGGCGGATGTGCTGGTGTTGTCACTGGGTTTTGATATCTACGAGCTGGACCCACAAAGCAAAGTCGCGGTGACGCGGGAAGGTTTTGCGCGGTTGGGGCAGTACATTCGAGGGCTGGGGCTGCCGTGCCTGATCGTGCAGGAGGGTGGTTATCACCTGGAGACGTTGAATAGTAATGCGCAGGCGTTTTTCAGTACGCCAACAGCCTGGAAGACGCTAAAAGCCTGCTGATCAGTTTTCAGCAGGCTTTCCAGTCCTTGTTGGGTGCTCGTTCTCATCTGCATGCAACGACGCCGCGTAGTCTTGCCCCCCATAAAACACGCCCATGATCGATACCGTTTTGAAATCAGGCCTCACCCAGAAAGCAATAATGGTGCTGCGACGATAGTGAGTGATGCGCAAGTCTTTCAGCAGGTCGTCACGGCGCACTCCACGCAAGGGAAACAGGGCAAGGCTTTCGCAGTAGCTGACAAGATTGTCGATAAAACGCGCCGCTACAGGAGGGGAGCCGACATCGCTGATGTAGTCTTCGAGTGCATCGAGTTGCGCCAAGACCTCGGGCGAAAAAACTACCGAGTAGCTCACGCTTCCCCTGTGCCTTTGCGCTGACGTCTGGCGGCCATGTGTTCGCGGACCTGTTCTGGCGATAACCCAAGCTCAGGCTTCGCCTCAAGGGCGGTCGCTGCTGGGATAACTTCGTCTCTGAGCCAGTCTTCCATGGCACGATCACGCGCCAGCAACGCCCGCAGGCCGTCACGAATCACTTCACTTTCGCTGGCATATTCGCCGGCAGCCACCTTGGCTTTGACCAGTGCTGCCATTTCAAGGGGCAAGGTGATGCTCATTTGCTGGGTTGAGCGCATGGGGGTATCCGCCGCAGGTGAGTAGGATTCAATCCTACTCGACCATTGGCGCGATGCAAGAAGCAACTGATCGATGCCGATGCCCGGCGCCTCGTCGTCCATCCAGAAGGGGTAGGTTTGCATGAGTTGCTACGTCTCCAGCTGTGTAGGTCAGGCTTCAAGTATTGACCCGTTTTGGCGATCGCGTGGCCGCAGGCGGCTGATAACCTGCTGATATGTATGACTTCATATGTGTAACAGGATGATCTCGACAAACCCTCTCGGCACACATGGCGTCCCACCGGCTCCCATACGATAATGCTCGCCACCTCGACCACCTTTGGCCTGCCTCCCGTGATCATCAACTTCGACCTCAACGACCTCCAAGCCTTCCGCGCCGTGGTGGACAAGGGCAGTTTTCGTGGCGCTGCCGAGGCCATCCGTATCTCGCAACCGGCCCTCAGTCGGCGTATCGAAAAGCTCGAATCGGCGCTGGATGTAAAGTTGTTCGAACGCACTACGCGGCGGGTCAGCCTGACCATGGTCGGGCGCGCGTTTTTGCCCCAGGTCGAGCGCATGCTGGATGATCTCGACATCGCGCTGATGGGTATCAGCAACGTTGCCTCGACGCGCATGGGCAACGTCACCATCGCCTGTGTGCCGTCTACCGCGTATTACTTCATGCCCCACGTGATCTCCGAATTCCACAAGCTGTATCCGAAGATTCGCCTGCGGGTGCTGGATGCCAGTGCCGGCGAGGTGTGCAATGCGGTGGCCAGCGGCGAGGCAGACTTTGGCGTGAGTTTCAGCGGCAGCCTGGCCGATGAGGTGGAATTCGAGTTGCTGCTGCAGGAGCGCTACGTGCTGGCCTGCCGGCGGGATCACCCTCTGGCTGCGCGTGACAGCGTGAGCTGGACCGAGGCTTATGAGCATGACTACATTGAGGTGGACAAGACGTCGGGCAACCGCTTCCTGCTCGACCAGGCCCTGCGTGGGGTGCGGGTGAAAAAGCCGAGTATCTGCGAGACCCACCATGTGACCACGATGATCGGGCTGGTGGAGGCGGGGCTGGGCGTGGCGATGGTGCCGTCGATTGCGATGCCGGCGCACACTCACCCGATTCTGGTCAGTGTGCCGCTGGTGGAGCCTCACGTACTGCGCAATGTGGGCTTGATCAAGCGCCGCGGGCGGACGTTGCCACCAGCGGCGTTGGAGTTGGAGCGCTTGGTGCGGGAGATGCCGTTCCGGTCAGCGTGACACCGAGTCCAGGCCGGTGGATTGCACTTCCGGCTGGGCCTCGGGCGATGCCATGAACTGCAACAGGGCCTTGGCCTGCTCCGGGTGTTCGGCGTTCACCGGAATACCGGCGGCAAAACGGGTAACGGACTGCACGTCTTCCGGGATCTTGCCCACAAACGTTACACCCTTGACTGGCAACAACTCCGCCACTTGCTGCAAGCCGACCTCGTAATCACCCTTGGCCACCTGTTCGCCCACCGGCACGCGTTCGATCATGGTGCCCTTGGCCGGCATGCCGAGCTTCTTGAACAGTTCCTTCTCGACATACACGCCGCTGGCGCTATCCGAATAGGCCACCGACTTGGCTTGGCTCAGCACAGCCTTGAGCTCGGCATCGGTACTGATCGCAGGTTTGGCCGCACCTTCCTTCACCACCAGGCCGATCCGCGAGTCTGCCAATTCCACGCGCGAGGCGGGGTCGACTTTGCCTTGTTTGATCAGCTCATCCAGGGCATAGCCGACCATGATCACCACATCGGCGTGCTCGCCACGGGCCAGGCGGTTAGGAATCGCTTCCGGCGCCTTGCCCATGGACGGGCCGAGGATGGTGTCGAGGGTGTCACCGCTTTGCTCGGCGTATTGCGGGCCGAGCAATTTATAGGCGGCGGTGAAGCCACCCGAGGTCATGACTTTGAGTTGTTCGGCCTGGGCGGTCAGCGCCAGGGTGCCGAGGACGACAGCAGTGAGGGTCTTGACCAGCGGCTTCATTGCGCTGCCTCCTGCATGACTTGGCCACGGGTATTGGCGCGGCGATACAACGCCAGGGTCGAACACAAGGCACACAGCGCGGCGAAGATCATCCAATATGCAGGTGAAGCCTTGTCTTCAGTGATATGTATGAACCAGGTGGAGATCGCCGGGGTAAAGCCACCGAACACTGCGGTCGCCAGGCTGTAGGCCAGGGAGAAACCCGCCACACGCACTTCCACCGGCATGATTTCGGTGAGCGCCGGGATCATCGCGCCGTTGTACATGCCATACAGGAACGAGAACCACAGCAGGGTTTCCAGCATGTGCGCAAAGCTTGGTGCGTTGACCACGTAGGACAATGCCGGATAAGCCGTAAGGACAGTCAGCACCGTCATGGCGATCAGCACTGGTTTGCGGCCGAAGCGGTCGCTTAACGTGCCGCCGATCGGCAGCCAGAAAAAGTTCGAGATCGCAACCAGCAAGGTCACCAGCAAGGCGTCCGAGGTGCTCAGGTGCAACACGGTTTTACCGAAGGTCGGTGCGTACACGGTGATCAAGTAGAACGCGGTGGTGGTCATGGCCACCATCAGCATGCCGCCGATGACCACGGTCCAGTTCTTCACTAGGGTCGCCATCACTTCACGCATGGTCGGGCGATGCTTGCGGTTGGCGAACTCTTCGGTTTCCTGCAGGTTGCGACGCAGCACAAAGATAAACGGAATGATCACGCAACCGACGGCAAACGGAATCCGCCAGCCCCAATCAGCCACCACCGCAGGTTCCATCCACACGTTGAGGCCATAACCCAGGGCCGCGGCGACGACGATAGAGATCTGTTGGCTGCCCGACTGCCAGCTGGTGTAGAAGCCTTTACGGCCCGGCGTGGCCATTTCGGACAGGTACACCGACACGCCACCCAGTTCCGCGCCGGCCGAGAAGCCTTGCAGCAGGCGCCCCAACAGCACCAGAAACGGTGCCCATAGGCCGATGGTCTGATAACTCGGCACCAGCACGATCAGCAGCGTACCGCTGGCCATGATCGACAAGGTCACGATCAAGCCTTTGCGACGGCCCACGTCATCGATATAGGCACCCAGAATAATCGCGCCCAATGGCCGCATCAGGAAGCCCGCGCCGAACACGGCGAAGGTCATCATTAATGACGCAAACTCATTAGCGGCCGGGAAGAACGCGGCAGCGATATAGGTGGCGTAGAAACCGAACAGGAAGAAGTCGAACTGTTCGAGGAAGTTGCCCGAAGTAACGCGCAATACCGCGCCTACTTTCGAGGGGGCAGCCGCAGGCCGGGAAGGGGTCGTCATGGTTTTGTGTCTCCAGCGTTCTTTTTAAAGTGCTTGTTTCGCTTAAGACTTGGGATAGTGGCTGACACATTTAGAAATGATAAGTGACAAATTTGGATTGATTGATGTGTGTTGGCTATCAATCTGAGCCAGCTTCAAAATGGCCTGCCGTGTTCTATGCTTGAACCTGGGTCCAATTCTTATCGGCGGAGGTCGCTATGGGGAACGAACAGCAGCACAACAAGCCGGAGCGTGAAGAACCCCGGCAGCCGCGCGAAGACGAAAAACCGCAAACCTGGAAGCATCCGGACGACGGCACCGAGCTTTCCGAACGTGACCAGGAGCGCCCGCTAAAGCCCTGAGCATCAGGTAAAACGCGGTCTAATTGTGGGAGCGGGCTTGCTCGCGAAGGCGGTGTGTCAGTCAACGGAGTCGTCGGCTGAACCATTGCCTTCGCGAGCAAGCCCGCTCCCACATGTTTTACCGTGCACATAGACGCAGCTCCCCAGCCTTCCTAAACTGCCGCTTGTCTTGGGGAAAGGGGCAGGCGCCGATGAATCGCAATGAATTACGCAAGGCCGACATCAACCTGATGGTGGTCTTCGAAGCACTGATGCTCGAGCGCAATGTGACGCGGGTGGCGGAGAAGCTGTTTCTCGGCCAACCGACCATCAGTTCGGCCCTCAACCGCCTGCGTACCCTGTTCAACGACCCGCTGTTTATTCGTGTCGGCCATCGCATGGAGCCTACGGCGCGCGCGGAGGAGATCATCCAGCACCTGTCGCCGGCCTTGGATTCGCTGTCTTCGGCCCTGAGCCTGACCCATGATTTCGACCCGTCCATCAGCACCATGACTTTCCGCATCGGCCTGTCCGATGATGTGGAGTTCGGCCTGCTGCCACCCTTGCTGCGCGCCTTGCGCCAGGAAGCGCCACAGGTGGTGTTTGTGGTGCAGCATGTGGACTACTGGCGCATTCCCGACCTGCTGGCTTCCGGCGACATTACCGTCGGCATCACCCAGACCCGCGGGCTGCCGGCCAATGCCAAGCGTAAGCTGTTGCGGCACATTCGCCCGTGCCTGCTGCGCGCCGATGCCTCGGATACACCGCTGACCCTCGACGAATATTGCGCACGGCCCCACGTGCTGGTGTCCCACACCGCCAACGTGGCCGGGTTTGCCGATGAGTGGCTGGCCGAGGTGGGCCGCAAACGCCATGTGGTGCTCTCGGTGCCGCAATACAGCTCGTTGCCGGCCTTGCTCGCCGGCACCGACATGATCGCCAGCCTGCCGGATTACACCGCCCAGGCCATGGCCGCCAGCGGGAACCTGTTCTGCGAGCCGTTCCCGTTCGAAACCCCGACCCTGGATTTGTCGATGGTGTGGCTCAGCCATGTCGACACCGACCCGGCGGAACGCTGGATGCGCTCGCGGCTGGAGGCCTTCATGAGTGATCGCGGGTTGGTAGCGAATAAAGCCTGAGGCTTATATCCGTGCTATGGGCAGGGAGGGCGGCTCAAGAACGGCTAATCCTCAACGTGCTCTTCTTGAACAGGGTTGCTAATCAGCGACGCACGCAAAATACGGATGCGTTGCTCGGAGTGATAGGCGCCTGCTTCTGTAAACCTGAGGAATGCTCGTGAGCAACACTTACAGCCCCAGATGCTTGAAATATTATAAGGAAAGAAATCAAAGCAGATAGGCGCGTCCTCAGACCAGAAATGGGTACCGTTCGGGTGGTATTCCTCAAGGCTGAGTTCTTGTGCCCTATCGCTCGAGATTTCGCCTATGAAGCGCAATAGGCTGCTCGCCTCGAGTGTTTTGGGTAAGGTTTCCCACCCCTGCGACAAGCCCCGAACACAAGAGCAGGCAGTAGGCTCCAGCGAAGAGCGTTCGGCAATCTGCCTGATAGTTTCTGGCGTGAGTATCATTTTTATGCTGTTCCAGGCGGTAATAGCTCAGATTCGGTTCTTGCTTAAAACCAGTTTGTTCAAATAGCTTTCAATTTTGGGTAAAACAAACTGCAGTATCTTCGGCATGGTGTGGATAGGCAGTTGGCAGCATGCAAAATACAACGCCATTGTGGGCGATAAGCTGACACCAAGAGCAGACCATAATAGTCCAACATTTCTATTGCCGCCGTTGAGTGCCATGGTGAACTTGGAGATCAATGATCCGGGATATAAACAGCCCATGAGAAGCTGCAGGCAAACGTTGATGCAGTAGGCGATGGCGATCATTGAGATGGCCAACGAAGGGGTCTCCAGAATTACCTGCTGCATGCCCGCCATCGTGCCTACTGCAAAGAGGAAAAGCGCGATGACGACAATACCGTCAATAGCCAGGCCGTGCGTGGCGACGAAGGTGTGGGAAAAACGACGTATCAAAATAGCAGCGCCTTCGGCGCCTCCTATCAACACGGCCAGTCTGATCGCCAGATCAACAGGGTTCAAGGAGAGTGAAAGGCCATCAGCGAATAGGTGGAGTATCAGCGGAGCGGTGACAGGGATAATTGCCATTGAGCAGAGTGCAGTCACCAACGACATGGAAGGGTCAAGCCCGAGCATTCTCGCGACGGCTGCATTTCCGCTGGCGGGCGGGGCGGCAACAGCGATGGCTATCGCAAGGGACAGTTCTTGATTGCCGGTGAGGTAAAGCGAAAGCATTCCAAAAATATAAGGGCAAGCCACCACCATCAGGGCTGGAAATATCAGAGATATTTTCAAGTTTCTTGCTGCAGTGATGACTTCAGCGTTGTTAATACGCAGCAGAGTGCCCAGAACAAATATGAAAACCATGACGGGGAGCAACGGCCTCGCCAAGTCTGCAAGATAGGGAATAGCTAATCCAATTGCGCAACCGCATGCAAGTACGGTAGGCCCTCTGCGCGTAATTTCGGGCAGAATTCTGTGCATATGAGTGCTCTCGAGGCGACGTCCCTTTCGGGACGCTGCTATTAGGTACGCAGAGTTATTTCAGGTGTGACAGACGGCGGTGGCGAGTTCCTGGATTGCCTCACGACCAGGCGCCCATCGATCAGAATCGAGGTAATACTTGGAAGGTCACCACTGCTGAAACTTCCAAGTACGCTGGGTTGCGCTCCTCCCAAAGGCCCGCAGGCGATCAGAATGTCGGCTTCTCTTCCGACGCCCAGAATCCCGCGATTCAACTTTCGCACCTTGGCGGTGTTACCCGTTGCGAAGCAGACGGCCTTTTCCGGTGGTACGTCGCCGAAACTACTGAGCAAGGCAATTGCCCTGAGCATACCAAGCGCGGGAACCCCACATCCGGCAGGAGAATCTGTGCCAATGACGATACGGTCCAGTTGGTTCATTTCTCGTGCGTAATTCAGGGTGGTGACCGCCGCGAACTCGTTCCCGTTATGTACGATTTCCAAGGCACCCAGACAGCCTTCACACAGGCATCTGATTTGGCTCGGTGCCAGTGCGGTATAGCCGCCGTTGATATGCCCGATGATATCGGGCGCAATTTCAAGGATCTCTTCTGCGCCCATGCTCTGGGAAGTAGAAATTGAAGGACCGCCCGTGTGGGTGATAGAGGTCATGCCGTGTTTGCGAGCCATTTTGACCAATTCAGCTGCACGACTGACTGACTTGACAGGGCCAATCCCGACCTCTCCCAGTTGGTTGATGCCTTGCGCAACCATTGCGGCGAAATCCTCATCCGAAAATTCATCGTTGAGCAGTGGCGCGCCGGCTTCCATTTTTATTCCGCTAGGGCGCGCATTGGAGAAAGAGCGCTGCGCTGCGATTGCCATGGCGATAGTACCGACCCTGTCGGTCGGTAGCCCCGGAACGTGCACTTCACCGGCAGAGATCATGCTCGTCACGCCGCCCTGCAAGGAGTGCCAGATCCAACTGTGGTTGCCAGAGCGCGGGCTGTACTCACCCAGGGTCGGGTGAGTGTGGTTGTCGATCAAACCTGGCATGACCGTGCTCTGTTTGGCGTCAATCAGCAGGTCTGCGTGTGAAAAATCTACATCTATTGCCTGACCAACGTAGGTGATCATTCCATCAACACTGACGAGGGTATCGGCTGTAATGAGTGGAGTTGCGAGATCACCCGTGAGAAAAGTGCCTATATTATGAATAATTGACGTATATGGCTTATGGTTCGACATTTAATTTATCTCTTTATATCATCGAGTAACGGGTTCGAAGATTCGCGCGCCACACTTGTTGAATGAGCGGAAGTTCCACAAGTTGTTAGTGATGAACAAACGCTGGATCCAACGGTACGCATGCCCCTCTGGATCGAAACTGGGGGTGAACTTATCACGCGAATGGAGCATGAAACGATTGTTGATGTACACCAACTTGCCAGGTTGAATGTCCAGCGGCCGCGCTACGCTTTTAAGCGCGTTGTAAAACCTCAACAGGGTATTTTGTGCTTCGTGATCAGCGGCAATTACCATGTCCGGGTAAAACGCAGCAGTGACTCTAGGGTGAGTCAGCGGGCCGCTCAGAATTGGATATACATGAGTTTCTTTCGCGCCTGCGGTACTGTTCCTCCAGCGGTAGGGCTGACGAATGATGAAATGTTTGCCATATAGGATTTCAATATCGGCCTGTTCCAGAGCCTGAAGGGCTTCCCTCGCATCGGCAACCCAGGTTTGCGGGCCCACCCCGGCAGGGTCACCGCGAACGCCGAGAAGCAAAAGAGCCAGCGGCGAGGTGTCTCCACGGGAGTCATAAGCCTGAAAGGCATTCTCGGTGTGCAGGTCCAACTCCAGGTCCGAACCGTTGCCGGTATACTCGCCCACGGCCTCCGGATGCGGTACCAAGTCATTGACCAGTTTTGGCCCCTCATGCTTGATGGAGTAGGGCTCCGCTATCAAACTGCCCAGGGCAACCAGCACATTTTCAGAAAGATAACCGCTTTTGAAGTTCAAGCTATTAGCGTCGCCCTGCGGGCTGCCAAATGTGTTATCAATCGGAAGGTTCTCGAATACACAATAAGAAGCATCGTCATCTTTAAGGGATTCAAGCTTTTTTAGAAGTCGCGCAGGAAACTTTTGATAAGCGGTCATGCGAATGAGGTGGATGTAGTCTCGCCCTCCCGTTGGCTCGTAACAAATGTCTATAAGCGCGTCCCGAATACTCTCTTTTTCAACGGCCGTCAGCCAGAAGCTGTTGGCGTCTGCACATGAATCGTCCACACGCACTCCTTTAAAGGTCTGATTGATTTGTCATGAGTTAAGTTATAAGTAAATTAAGACTTTCAAGCGCTGAGGTGGGGTCCCCGTAAGCACGACCTGACAGTGTCCATGCTTTGATAAGGCCCGACCTGAGTGGGTGACTCAACCTAAGAGCTTATCTGTGTACGCGCCGGTGAAGTGATGGGTGGTAAATTGGCCATCAGCATCATAGGGTTGTCCTTCATCGGTGCTGATGATTCTTGATAATCGCCCACGATGATAGGCAGTCAAGAAGTTGAAGAATGGCGTGCTTTCTTCTCTTGTGTCAGATACTCCGTAAAGCCTCAACTGTTTGATTATTGCAGCTTCAAGGTGTGGCAACATATACCAAGGGCACGTTGGAAAGCAGTGGTGGGCCGCGTGGTAACCAAAATTCAAAATAATCAGATTGAGGAAGGTAAACTTTCTTGCCACCGGTACGGAGAAGGTATTTTGGATTTCGTAGTGTTTTCCATGGGTTAGCTTTTCTCCCTCGGTATACACCTGCTGGAAAGAATGCTGGAAACAGTCGACGAATCGTACGATGTGTATCCTCAGGAAGGAGGAGGCTTGCCATACCAGCACAAGCATCAGGGAGAACCGGGCAAACGTAGCAAAGGCTACAACGTAAATGCACAGGCTTCCAATACCCCTTGCAACCTCGCGCCTGCTGCCACTAAATATCACAGCGTAAATATTGGTAAGCTTGATCAAATAGTAGAAGGCGGGAAGGTATATTTTTTCTGCAACAATGATCGCACTAAATAGCCTTGGATGAGCGACAGCAAAGTGACCACTATCGAACCCACCAATGTCAATTTTTTCGGCATGATGGCGAACATGATCTTTTCTATAGGCTTCAAATGAAAAGAAAGAGAGGCCGTTAAGGAAAGACAGCAACTCTCCGACGACAGCATTGACTTTCTTCGACTTGAAAACAGAATTGTGCGCGCAATCGTGGCTCAGGTACCAGGACCAGATCTTCGCAAGGGCAATTAAGATAATCGCACCGAGTGCCGCAACGATCTGTTGAGTATACGCCAGGAATATGCCCCATACAGTGAAGGTTGCTATCACACTTAGTACAATCACTGATGGCAATAATTTTCGCTCTTTCGCTATTGAAATAAGCAGGGTTTTCACGTTGGCGTCTTTGATGGCGCGCAGATAATTATCAGCATACAGTAAAGACATCTCATCACCTTCAAGAGCAAAATTCACCGAAACGCTTATTGAGCTGGTTGGGGGGCTGGCATTGAACAACGGATCATGCCTGGACAGGCGTAATCCCTTCCGTGCGCATGTGGAATTAACGACGGGGCTCGAATATGAGTACGCACACAATGCCAAAGATGTAGTGCAGGTGTACGGGTGGCTAGGGTTCTTTTGCTGTTGCTTCTGGTGCCAGTGAAGGCGGCACTAGCGAGACTGCAGCGTGAGTATCCGCGCCCGAGGGTTGATCGCCGCTACTGGATTTGTAGCCGATCAGTATCACGCCGACGATGCACAATAAAACACCGGCAATGTTTAAATAGGAGAGTCCTTCTTTAAGCAGAAATACCCCGATGAAGCCGAGCGCAATATTGATAATGGCGCCGGTAACGATATTGCCCGTGCTGAGGTCCCATCCACTGCGATACATCATCAAGAAGCCGATTTCCATCATCAAGATGCAAAACGCGATGCCTCCCTGAAGCCAGGTCATTTGCTTCAAGCCCGCGAGTAACGTTCCACTGCCCAAAAAAAACGGCAACATCAATGTGGACAGGATGACGATCGCCACATAGATACTGACAATTGAAACCAAGGGGTTGATCGTAGACGGTATTTTCTTCATGAGCATGTGATAGCCCACGGTGCCCAGTATCGCTACGATCGCTGATAGATAGAATGTGTATTCTTTACCTAGCACGTTCAATACTCCTACTAGTTGGGTTCAAGTTCACGAAATGTGGTGGTTTCCAGGAACCTCTTGTCCATGTACTCACCCGCGATGATCGCTCTGTATTTCGCAGGACTGCCCTCTGCGCAACAGCTGGGCAGGCACTCCACTTTGGCGGTGTAGTCTGGATCCATAAAGAACGCCGCCGAGTGGCGTAATTGGCCAGAGGTATTTATCACTCGATGCAGCGTTGCTTTGTAACGGTCATTCGTCCAGCGAGACATTAGATCCCCGACATTGACGACAAAGGCATTTGGGATGGGTTTGACTTTGATCCAGGTGCCGTTAGCACTCTGTACCTCCAGCCCCCCGGTGGCACTTTCCGAGATCATGGTTATCCAGCCGAAGTCTGTGTGCTCTCCAGCACCCATCGGCGCTCCCTGTGTATATTGAGTGGAGGGATAACGCAGGACTCTCAATTGGGCCATCGGCTTCTTGAATTTATCATCGAAGTAATCGATCGGCATATTGAGCGCAAGGGCAAACACGTTTAGCAGTTTTTTTCCGAATATGAGCATTTGCGAGTGATATTCCGTCATCGCAAGCTTGAAGTCGGGCAATTCCTCTGGCCATACATTGGGGCCGTAAAAAGGTAATTTGGCTTTTACGAACTCGTCGTCAAGCGACAAGTCCGCTGCCATGTCAAAACCCTCTTTGACATCGCCCAATATGCCATCCGACTTATCAGCGCCTTCGCTGAAGTAGCCACGCATATAGGGAGATTTATGAATTTCGATTTTCTCCTTGGCCTGAACAGGCAGGTCGAAAAACGATTGTATTTGAGAGAAAACAGTTGAAATAAGCGTGTCATCTACACCGTGATTGACGACGGTGAAGAATCCGACCTCCCTGCACGCGTTGTCGATCTCCTTGACTAGGCGTGGTGATATCTCTGCGCCCTGCGTCAAACTACCGACGTCAATGATAGGTATGTTCTTTTCCATGGATGCACCATTTGCTCTAAAAAAGGCGCAACGAGACCTACTCCATGAATACTGAAGTGCACTCAGGGATAGACCGTATATAGGCCAGTGTCATTTATTTAGACTAAGGAATTCCGTCAGCTCGCAAGCGCTGGCAGTAAGCACTCGACATTCTCGATCGGCGCGCCTCCTGTTACAGGCTAGGTGGCGTAGCCTAGAATTCACTTCTATGAAAGCGAAGGCAAATCAGATAAAGTAAGCCTGGCTTAGTTTTTTTACCATGGAAGGGGGATTGATTAATGTTCGCAAAATTGCCGTTGACAGCCATTCGTGCATTTGAATCTGCCGCAAGACTCGGTGGGTTTAAAGCAGCCTCCGCGGAGTTGTTTGTCACCCCGGCGGCAGTATCACAACAAATAAAAACACTTGAAAACTTATTGGGCAGTATGCTTTTTGTACGCACTCCTCATGGTGTTCAACTCACTGCGAACGGTGAGAGGCTATATTCAAAGGTGCATCTTTCTTTTTTGGATATAAGCAGTAGTATGTCGTCGCTTAAGCCACCCGCCGACTCCAACACACTCCGAGTTTCTACCACGCCGGCATTTGCGTCTTTATGGTTGATTCCTCGGCTGGCGAAATTTTATAGTGAACATCCAGATATTCATGTCAGTGTTGAAACCAGTAATGAAGTGGTGGATTTGTTTCGTGACTCATCTGTTGATTTAGCTATTCGTTGTGGGTTTCGCGATTTTCCAGACTTGTACAGCCACGCGCTTATGCGCGAACAGTTTGGTGTTTTCTCCCACGCCCATTGGAAGCAAGGAGAAGCTGAAGCTTCGTTGAAACTTATAAATATACGTTGGGCTACGGCATCGCCCGCTTCAATTAGTTGGGCGTCCTGGTGCGCGGCTGCGAATCATGAGAGTTGGCTATCAAACGCGGTCTATCGTGAATACAACGATGAGCATTTTGCGCTTCAGGCCGCTATTGCGGGGCATGGCTTGACGCTGGCGAGCACGGTCTTGGCAGCAGACTATGTTGCGAATGGATTGCTGATTCCTTACAGACCCGACATCAAGATTCCGGGCGCGCAGTTTTCAGCCGTGTGCGTGCCGGGGCGTGAGCGTTCAGGTGCCGTAAAGCAGTTTCTGGCCTGGATGGTCAAAGTGATAGCCGCCTGCCATACCGATTACCCTGTCGCTCGGGATGACGCGTCGCAGGCTGTCACTAAGCGCCGAACATCACTGGCTATCTGATTAGGGTGTGGAGAGCTTGATCAGGCGCGTTCCTATAACAAACCCTGATCCGCACACACCTTCACCACTTGTTCCCGAAACCAGGTATTGGCGCTGTCCTGCCCACTGGTTTCGTTCCACTGCATATCCAGGGTGAATCCCGGCAACCCGTTGGGGGCTTCGCAAACGCCGAATGCCGGCGCCGGTGCCAGCAATTTTTGCACGCGGCGGGGCAGGGTGACGATGAAGTCGGTGCCGGCAATCATCTTCAATGCCGCGCTGTAGCTGTTGGCCCGCGCGATCACCTGGCGCTTGCGGGCCTGGCGGGCGAGCCAGCCGTCGATCATGTTGGTGTCGGAGGTCCAAGGCGTTGGGAATACGTGGCGCCGCTCAACGAAGGATTGCAGGCTGAACGCCTGTTCCCTGGGCGCCGAGCGTTGGTCGCATACGCAGACCAAGTCGTCCTCCAACAGCATCTGGGTCTTGAAGTCTTTATGGGCGCGGTGAAAGTGCGGGCCGAAGCAGATCACCAGGTCCAGCCGACCTTCACGCAGGTCGTCGGCGGGGATCTCGGTTTCCAGCTTCTGTACATTGACGATCACCGGCAGGTCGGCATGGTCGAAGCGCTTGAGCAGGCGCGGCAGGATCAACTGTTCGAAATATTCTGGCGCGCACACATTGAAGGTCACCGCCTGTTGGGTCGGGTCGAACGCTTGGCCACCGGCATGACACAGGTTGATGCTTTCCAGAATCTTCTGCACATGCTCGTACATGGTGGTGGCCTTGTACGTAGGGCGCATGCCCGCGCGGGTGTTGATAAACAGCTCATCTTCAAAGCTGGTGCGCAGCTTCTTCAGGCTGTAGCTCACAGTGGACTGGCTGACGAACAGCGTTTCGGACACCTCGGTAACGCTGCTCTGGTCGTAGACGGCGATAAACACCATCAAATCCTGCATATCGAGCTTTCTGAGCAAGTTACTGTTTAGCATCGGTTTCGTCCGTAAACCCTTTGTACCGAACTCAGTACAAGACTGAGCAAAATGTTAACGGAACGCCCGTACCAATAGAAAGCTCTGTAGGACCCTTCTATGTTTCGTGTGGGACAAAAAATGTTTGTAATACGACGTCAGCGGATATGCCGTGCGTAATGCGCCGGGTTGAAACGCATCACGATCAATAGCATCAGCCCGCTCACGGCCATCAATGACCACCAGGCCCATTCGAAGCTGCCCAACTGGTCGCGGATCATGCCGGCGATCAGCGGCGATAGGCCGGCGATCAGATAACCGATGCCCTGCACAAATGCGGTAAGGCCACCGGCGCGACGTGGGTTGTCGAGGTGGTCCAGGGACAGGATCAGGCTCATCGGGAACAGGCCGCCAATGCCCAGGCCGAGCAGGCAGGGCCACAACAGGCTCCAGCGTTGCGGGCTGAGAGTGAGGCCGTAGAACCCCAGGATGATCAGCACCAGCAGCACCGCCACCACCCCGCGTTTATCCTGGCGGCGGTTGGCAATGGCCGGAGTGACCAGGCCGGAGATCACTTCCATGGCGGTCAAGAAGCCCAGCAGCAAGCCGGCATTCTGTTCACTCCAGCCCTGCTCGACGTAGTACGGCGCCAGCCACGCCAGCACACAGGTGTAGGACGCTGTGCCGAGGCCAAAAAAGGTCGCGAGCAACCAGGCGCGGCGGTTGCTGAAAAATGCCTCCTGGGGGCCAGAACCGGCTTGAGGCAAGGGCGGCAGGGCCGAACGCTGCGCATACCAGAACATCAGGGCCAACAACGCCAGCATCGCCCAAATCGCCAGGCCGATACGCCAACTACCGGTGTGGGCTTGCACCCACGGCGAGAACGAAGCAGCCAATGCCGCGCCGCCCATGATCGCAGTGACATACAGGCCCATGAACAACGAGACGTTGGCGCTGAACCGCGACTTGATCAGCGCCGGCATCAATGCCTGGATCAGCGCAATGCCGACACCCGCCGCAATGGCACTCACGATCAACTCCAGCGCCGAATCCAGGAACAGCCGCGACACGGTCGCCAGCCCAATCACCAGCAGCGACACCACAATGCTGCGATGCTCGCCCACGCGCTTGGCCAGGCCCATGCCAAGGAACATCGCAAGGCCCATGGCCATGACTGGCAACATGGTCAGTAAGGCCGCGCTGCTGAAACTCAGCGGCACATCCGCGCGAATTGACGCCAGCAGCGGCCCCACGGCTGCCATCGAGGGGCGCAAGTTGAGGGCGACGAGCACCACGCTGACCGTCAGCCATACGGCGGTGGTGGATTTTGCCTGAACGTTTTCCATGGGCTTGCCTTGAATGAACAAGGGCGAATCAGGCCATGCAGCGTGTAGCGGGGCAAATGAGAAAGTCGCAGGGGCTATTGAAAAAATGCGGATGCCGAGTGGTGAGGTAAGCGCGCATTGGGCGTCGGCTATCAGGCCGCCTTCGCGAGCAAGCCCGCTCCCACAATTTGATCGCGGGGCGTCGGGAAGATATGGGTTGACTGTCAGGCCGGGATTACAGACTCGGCAACTCCCACCGCCCCTGGTCGATTTCAAGCAGCGTCGGCCCCTGACGATCGGCGGCAGCACGTAAAGCAGTGCGCAATGCTTCAATGTCATGGACGCTTTGCGCCGCGCAGCCCAGGGCCTTGGCCACACCGATAAAGTCCGGTGTGTAGATGTCCACACCCACCGGCTCGATGTCACGGTTGACCATGTACTTCTTGATCTCTTCATAACCCTGGTTATTCCACAACAGCACGATCACCGGTGTACGCGCCTCCACCGCGCTGGCCAGTTCCGGCAGGGTGAATTGCAGCCCGCCGTCGCCGATCAGGCACACCACCGGTTGGCCATCGCCGCGCCCGAGCCAGGCGCCAATGGCGGCGGGCAGGGCATAACCCAGGGTGCCGTACCCGGTGGAGGCGTTGAACCAGCGGCGTGGGTGGTTGAGGTTCAGGGTCAGGTTGCCGCTGTACACCGGTTGAGTGGAGTCGCCCACGAACACCACGCCGGGCAGTTCCTCCAGAACAACGTTGAGAAACCGGGTTTGCGCGCGCGTCGCAGCGTCCCATGCAGGTTCCAGCTCGGCCCACAAACGGGCGACGCGTGCGGTGCCCCAATCGGGCGAGCGAGGCGCCAATGGCTGGCGGTTCACTTCGGTGAGCAGCGCCTGGGCGGCGATGCGTGCGTCGGCCACTAGCGCAACTTGAGGCGGGTAGTTGCGCACGGTCTGGTCCGGGTCGATATCAACGCGCAGCAGCGCACCGGGAATGTCGAAGCCGCCGGCGAAGGTGATGTCGTAGTCGGTTTCGGCCAATTCCGTGCCGATGGCCAGCACCACGTCGGCTTCAGCCACCAAGGCACGGGTGGCGAGCAAGGTTTGCGTGGAGCCGATCAGCAGCGGATGCGCGGCGGGCAACATGCCCTTAGCGTTAATGGTGAGGGCCACGGGCGCGCCGAGGGCTTCTGCGAGACGGGTCAGTTCGGCGGCTGCGTCAATGGCGCCGCCACCGGCCAGGATCAGCGGGCGCTTGGCGGCAGCCAGCCTCTGGCTCATCTGCTGCACGGCCGCCGGTGCTGCGCCAGCGCGGGCGACGCTGACAGGCGTGCTGCCCAGCAACGCGTCGGCATTTTCCACCAGTACATCCAGGGGAATCTCGATATGCACCGGGCGCGGCCGACCGGCCTGGAACACCGCAAACGCCCGCGCCAGCACACTTGGCAGTTCTGCCGCCGACATCAAGGTGTGGGAGAACGCCGCCACACCAGCCACCAGCGCGCTCTGGTTCGGCAGCTCATGCAACTTGCCGCGCCCGCCGCCCAGTTGGCTGCGTGACTGCACGCTGGAAATCACCAGCATCGGGATCGAGTCGGCATAGGCCTGGCCCATGGCTGTGGTGATATTGGTCATCCCAGGGCCGGTGATGATAAAGCACACCCCCGGCTTGCCGCGGGTACGCGCATAGCCGTCGGCCATAAAGCCGGCGCCCTGTTCGTGGCGCGGGGTGACATGCCGGATGCTGGAACGCGCCAAGCCCCGGTACAGCTCCACCGTGTGCACGCCGGGAATGCCGAATACGTGGTCAACGCCGTAACTTTCCAGAAGGTGCACCAATACTTCGCCGCAGGTCGCCATACAGGTCGCTCTTGTGAGGGATTCGAAGCGCTATTGGAGCGGTTGGCCGGTGGCGGCAACAATCGATAAAAAGTCATACTCGGCATGTCCTCACGTCATGGCTGGCCCCAATGAAACGCCTCCCACCGTTAACCGCGCTGCACACCTTCTGGGTCACGGCCCAGTGCTGCAACTTCACCCGTGCCGCCGAGCAATTGCACATTACCCAGGGTGCGGTGAGCCGTCAGGTTGCCGGGCTGGAAAGCCAGTTGGGCTACGCCTTGTTCCAACGCCAGGCGCGGGGCTTAAGCTTGACCGAAGAGGGACGCCAATGGCTGATGTGCGCGCAGCAAGTGTTTGGCTTGCTCGCTGACGCGGTGGAGCACGTCGGTGACCGGCGCCGAACCTTGCAGCTCAAAGCGTCCACCTGCGTGATGCGCTGGTTGTTACCGCGCTTGTTGCAATGGCAAAAAGAGCGCCAGGATGTGCCGGTGGAGCTCACCACGACGGTGGCCTATAACGTGGACTTTCGTCGTGAGCCGTTTGACGCGGCGGTGATCTACGGGCCCATCGCCGAGCAGCCGGCCGAGGCGCGGCATCTGTTCGACGAGCGCCTTACGCCGGTCTGCGTGCCTGGGTTGCTGGGCACTTTGCGTACACCGCAGGATTTGCAGCATCACGTCCTGTTGCACCCGACCCGAGACGAGCGCGATTGGACGCTGTGGCTCAAGGCTGCCAATACCTGCTTGAGCGATCCCATCCAACGGCATCACTTTGAAACCCTGGACTTGGCAATGACCGTGGCGTCCCAGGGCACTGGGGTGGCGATGGGCGACAGTGCGCTGATTGGCGAGGATCTGAAGGCGGGGCGGTTGGCGATGCCGTTTGAGCTGCGGGTGTCGACGGGGATGGGGTATTACTTGGTGTATCCGCCGGGGAAGGAGCCGTCGGTTGGGTTGGTCGAGCTGATGGATTGGTTGGTCGGTGAGGCCAGTGTGGGGTGACGGCCAACGCCTATCAAACTGACTCGCCGCGATCCAACTGTGGGAGCTGGCTTGCCTGCGATGACGGCCTGCCAACCGATACTTCTCTCCCTGACACCCCACAACCCAACTGTGGGAGCGGGCTTGCTCGCGAAGGCGGCCTGACAGTCAACACGGTTGGATTGTGTGCATATCCATTGCTGCGGTAACGGCCACTTAGGGTTCCGCCCTGACGGCGGCTCACTTTTGAAAAGCGCAAAAGTAAGCAAAACGCTCTTGCCCCACCACTCGGCACCTCGCCTAGGCTCGGCACCTCGCCTAGGCTCGGTGTGCCCGTAATCCGCCAGTGATTTGGGGGGCCGCCGCCACGCGCCATCCATGGCGCGGGGCGGCTAAACCGGCATCCCTGCCGGTTTACCCCCCAAATCCCTGTCGAATTCCGGCCAGCGTGGTTTGACGGGGCGCTTGAGATCAAAAGCAGATCAAGATCAAGAGCGGCTCGCTTCGCATCGTGGTTAGCGTTGACGGCGTTGGGTCAGTAGCCGACGGTGAAGCGCTGGCGCGGGTGCTTCGGGTCTTCCACTTCATCCAGCATGGCGATGGCGAAGTCGGCAAAACTGATCGAGCTAGTGCCGTCACTGCTCACCAGCAGATCGTCCTTGCCCAGGCGGAATTTGCCGGTGCGCTCGGTGCCGTCGAACAGGGCCGATGGCGACAGGAAAGTCCAGTCCAGTTCTTTTTCCTGGCGCAGCGTTTCCAGGAAGTCAGCTCCGGCACTGGCTTCAGCTTTATATTCAGCCGGGAAGCCTTCGCTGTCGATCACGCGCCCGCCACCGGGTAACAGCAGCGAACCTGCGCCGCCGACCACCAACAAACGTTTCACACCAGCCTTTTTCACCGGGCCGATTACGGCGCTGGCGGGGAGGGTGGAGAAGTGCGCGGCGCTGATCACCACGTCGCTGCCGCTGATGGCCTGTTGCAAGGCCTCGGCATCCAGGGCATCAGCCTGTTTGACCGTAACGCCAGGGCGCACAGCCAGCTTGTCGGTATTGCGGGCGATGGCGGTCACGGTATGCCCGCGACGCAGCGCTTCTTCCAGCAGTTGGCTACCGGCACGGCCGGTGGCACCAATGATTGCGATCTTGCTCATGATGTTCTCCAACAGGGTTAAGGTTTAAAGCCAATTACCACTTCATTTCGCCCTTAGCGACTTTGGCGCTCAGCTCCAGCGAGCTTTCGTCGGCAAGGGTGGGGTAACGTTTTTTCATGGCCGCAATCAGGGCGGCGGAATCCTTGGCCTTGGCGGTTTCGAGGTCGAAGGCCTTGATGTAATCGGCAGTGAACTTGACCGAGGCCAGCGACGGCTTGCCCAGGTAATGGCCCGGCACCACGGTGTTCGGCTTCAGGTCTTCAATGCGCTTGAGCGTAGCCAACCAGTCTTTATGGGATTGCGCGCTCTGGGTATCGGCCATCCACACGTGGATATTTTCAGCGACGACCACACCACCGATTACGGCCTTGATCGACGGGATCCACACAAAGCTGCGATCGGGCTGCGGGCCGTCGAGGCCCACCACTTCAAGCTGTTGCCCTTCCAGGGTCAGGCTGTGGCCTTTAAGCACTTGCGGCACAAGGGTCTTGGCCGGTTTGTCGGCGCCCATTTTCGGGCCCCAGAAGGCCAGCTTGTCGGCGACGGTGGCGTTGATATGGTCGACCACCGGCTGCGGCGCCAGCACCTTGGCGTCGGGGAAAGCGGCGGTCAGGGTGTCGAGGCCGAAGTAGTAGTCTGGGTCGCCATGGCTGATGTAGATGGTGGTCAGGCGTTTGCCGCTGGCGCGGATCTTCTGCACCAGTTGCTCGGCTTGGCTTTTGCCAAATTGTGCATCCACCAGGATCGCGTCTTTTTCGCCGCTGACCAGCACCGAGCTGACCGGGAAGATCGCGGCTTCGCCTGGGTTGTACACGTCCAGTTTCAGCTCTGTCGCCGCTGCGTGGGCAGCGAAGGCCAGGGCGGCGGTAGCCAGGGTCAAGCGTTTGAAGGTCGAGAACATCGGGCAGCTCCTGCCATCGGTAAGGGATGCACAGAGCTTAGTTGCATAAAACGGGACAAAAAATGCGATGCTTGGACATAGTTTGTTTCTGAAAGCGGGCAAATCATGGATCGTCTTCAAGCAATGCGCGTGTTTGTCACCGTGGTGGACCTGGGCAGCCAATCCGCCGCTGCCGATCACCTTGACCTGTCGCGCCCGGTGGTCTCGCGCTACCTGGCCGAGCTGGAAGACTGGGTGGGCGCACGTCTGCTGCACCGCACCACGCGCAAGCTCAGCCTCACCGCCGCCGGGGGGGAAACGCTACCGCGTTGCCGGCAATTGTTGGATTTGTGCGGGGATATGCAGGCCGCCGTCAGCGAGCCCGACGACGCGCCCCGAGGCCTGTTGCGCCTGAGCGTGAGCACCTCGTTCGGCCAGGCGCAGCTGGGCGCGGCGATTGCCGAATACGTCAAGCTTTACCCCCTGGTGACGGTGGATTTGCAGATGCTTGATCGCACGGTGAACCTGGTGGACGAGCGCATCGACCTGGCGATCCGCACCAGCAACGATCTGGACCCCAACCTGATCGCCCGGCGCCTGACCGTATGCCGCTCGGTGGTGTGCGCCACACCGGCTTATCTGCACGAGCATCCGGCGCCGCAGAAAGTCGAAGACCTGGCCCGGCACAACTGCCTGACCCACTCTTACTTCGGCAAGAGCCTGTGGCATTTCGAAGAAAATGGCGAACACGTGTCGGTGCCGGTCCACGGCAATATCACCGCCAACGAGGCCAGCACGTTAATGCGCGTGACGCTGGCCGGGGCTGGGGTGGCGATGCTGCCCAGTTATCAGGCCGGTGAACTGATCCGCAGTGGAGAATTGGTACGCTTGCTGCCGCACGCCGAGCCACGCCAGATGAATATCTATGCGGTGTACGCCTCACGCAAACACATGCCCTCGGCGCTGCGCAGCCTCCTGGATTTCCTGGTGCTGCGCTTCCCCGAGGAGCCTGTCTGGGACGTCGGGCTGTGAGCTGAAATAAGCGCGCTGAATGGCATCGCATCATGGCAAGTTGACCTATGCTTTAAACAGCACCCTGTAGATCCGTTCAGAGGTCTGTGCCATGAGCATCAAAACCAGAAAGTACCTGACAATTTTCACCCTCTGCGCATTGGCGACAGCGCTGTATGGGACTGCCGCCTATCGCGTCGAGCAAACACGCATGCAGCCGGCGGCGTTCGCCATCAGTTGTCATCAGGACCAATGCGTTCCGCGCACCGGCAGTTTCAGTGCACTCAGGTAGGCTGCTCGGCCTTCAGTTGTTCACGAAACGCCTTGGGTGAAAACCCGACCCTGCGGCGAAACAGCCGTGAGAAGTTGGTCGGGTCGGAAAATCCCAGCACCTCGGACATTTCGTTGATGGTCATGCTGGTGTAGGTCAGCAGGCGCTTGGCTTCCAGCAACTGGCGGTCATGCATGATCTGCAACGCCGGCTGCCCACCCAACTCCCGACATGTCCCGTTCAAGTGTGAGACCGAGATGCCCAGCTTGTGGGCCAGGTCTTCAATCTTGGGGTGTTCGCGGTAATGCTGTTCGACCAGTTGCGTAAACCGCCGAAAGTACTCACGCCCCCGCGGTGCACGTGGATGGCGACGTTGGATCGCCTGGCGGCTGACCCATACCAGCAACACGCTGACCAGGGCGTGCAGCATCATGTCCCGTGCCGGTTGGTCATCGGCGTATTCGTCCTGCAAACGCATGAACAGGCTGTTCAAGTAATCGCTGTCCTTGCCCGCCGGGTAACTGCCCAGGGTGTGCAGGCCATCGACGGTAGAGCCCAGTTGCGCCTGCAAGTGGCTGACCAGCGGCGCCGAAAGCGTCACCACGAACCCCTCCACATCCTCGGAAAAACGAAAACCATGCACGCACAGCGGTGGCAGCACTTGCAGGCTCGACTCGTTGAGCGTGGTGCGCTGGCCTTCGATTTCCAGTTGTGCCTGGCCTTTGTGCACATACAGCAACTGGCACAGGTCCGCGTGCCGGTGGGGCTGGATTTCCCACTGGTATTCCCGACTGCGCCGGGAAATGGTTTCGCAGTGCAACAAATCGGGAGTCGGCCACTGCTGGCTTTCCCCGTAAAGCTTGAAGACCGGAATCGCGGTTTTGGTCATGGTTTCAATCCGATACTCAGGATAAGGGTTCGGTAATCGCCCCGATTGGCGAAAAGCACAGGTTTTGACGCAGTTTTCACCTTCTTATGCGGCTCGCTCAAGTGAAAAATGTCAGCCACAAGAGCAATGACAACTCTTTCACTCCATACGTTCGCGTGAAGCTTGAAGGCCATAAAAATAATGAAAACCCTTAAAACTCAAGTCGCCATTATTGGCGCCGGTCCTTCCGGATTGCTGCTCGGCCAGTTGTTGCACAACGCTGGTATCCAAACCCTTGTTCTAGAGCGCCAGAGCGCCGAGTACGTGCAAGGCCGTATCCGCGCCGGTGTGTTAGAACAGGGCATGGTCGACCTGCTGCGCGAAGCCGGGGTCAGCCAGCGCATGGACGCCGAGGGTTTGGTGCACGACGGGTTTGACATTGCCCTCAATGGCCAACTCACCTCCATCGACCTCAAGGCCTTGACCGGCGGCCAGTCGGTGATGATCTACGGCCAGACCGAGGTCACCCGCGACCTGATGGCCGCCCGCGCAGCCGCCGGTGCCATCACCCTGTACGAAGCCTCCAATGTTCAACCCCATGACCTGAAAAGTGAACAGCCGTGGCTGACCTTCGAGCATGAAGGCCAAGCCTATCGCCTGGAGTGCGACTACATTGCCGGCTGCGACGGTTTCCATGGTGTGGCCCGCCAGTCGATACCGGCGCAAGCGCTGAAGGTGTTCGAGCGGGTCTACCCCTTCGGCTGGCTGGGTGTGCTGGCTGACACGCCGCCGGTACACGCTGAATTGGTGTACGCCAAACATACGCGGGGTTTTGCGCTGTGCAGCATGCGGTCGCCGACCCGCAGCCGCTACTACCTGCAAGTGCCGGTCGAAGAGAAGCTCGAAGACTGGGCGGATGAACGCTTTTGGGATGAACTCAAAAGCCGCCTGCCCAACTCCTTGGCCGAGCAGTTGGTGACCGGGCCCTCGATCGAAAAAAGCATCGCGCCGCTGCGCAGCTTTGTGGTGGAACCGATGCAGTACGGGCGTCTGTTCCTGCTCGGCGATGCCGCGCACATTGTGCCGCCCACCGGCGCCAAGGGTTTGAACTTGGCGGCCAGTGATGTGAGCACCTTGTTCCGCATCTTGCTCAAGGTGTACCGCGAAGGGCGCCTGGACCTGCTGCAAAAGTACTCGGCAATCTGCCTGCGCCGGGTGTGGAAAGCCGAACGGTTTTCCTGGTGGATGACCTCGATGCTGCATCAATTCCCACAGGCGGACGCCTTCAGCCAGCGCATCGCCGAAAGCGAACTGGACTATTTCGTTCACTCCGAGGCCGGGCGCAAAACCATCGCAGAAAATTACGTCGGCCTTCCTTACGAGCCTATCGAATAGCCTGCTATCGTATCGAGCATTCCCACCGGTGACCGTTGCCTGTGGGCCCTGCTCGAAGGTTCTGCCGTGACTCACCTCAATCAGCCCGCTCCAACCGTTCCCGCCGTGCGCAGTATCCTGGTCGCGCTGATGATGGCGATCTTCCTGGGGGCCCTGGACCAGACCATTGTCGCCGTGTCCATGCCGGCCATTTCTGCGCAGTTCCATGACGTCAACCTGCTGGCCTGGGTGATCTCCGGCTACATGGTGGCGATGACCGTGGCGGTGCCGATCTACGGCAAGCTGGGCGACCTGTATGGGCGCCGGCCCATGATGCTGATCGGCATGGGCGTGTTCACCCTGGCGTCGCTGTTCTGCGGCCTGGCGCAAAGCATGGAGCAGCTGGTGCTGGCGCGGGTGCTGCAGGGTATCGGCGCTGGCGGGATGGTCTCGGTGAGCCAGGCGATCATTGGCGACATTATTCCTCCCCGCGAACGGGGACGTTATCAGGGGTATTTCAGCAGCATGTACGCGGTGGCCAGCGTGGCCGGGCCGGTGCTGGGCGGTTATATGACCGAGTACCTGTCGTGGCGCTGGGTGTTTTTGATCAACCTGCCGCTGGGTGCCGGTGCCTGGTATGTGGCCCATCGCACCCTGGTGGGGCTGCCGGTGCCGCAGCGCAAGCCGATCATCGATTACCTCGGCACGGTGCTGATGATCATCGGCCTCACCGCCTTGTTGCTGGGCATCACCGAAATCGGCCAGGGCCATTCATGGCGTGACGATCAAGTGCTGGGGTTGCTGGCCTGCGCCCTGCTGGCCTTGAGCGCGTTTGTGTGGCACGAACGCCGCGCGCGCGAACCGCTGCTGCCGATGCACTTGTTTGCCAACCGCAGCGCGGTGTTGTGCTGGTGCACGATTTTCATCACCAGCTTCCAGGCGATTTCCCTGACGGTGCTGATGCCCCTGCGCTACCAGACCGTAACCGGCGCCGGTGCCGACAGCGCGGCCCTGCACTTGCTGCCCTTGGCGATGGGCTTGCCGATGGGCGCGTATTTCGCCGGGCGCATGACCTCGGTGACCGGCCGCTACAAACCGATGATCCTCAGTGGTGCGTTGTTAAGCCCCCTGGCGATCCTCGGCATGGCCTACAGCGCGCCCCAGGCGGTGGCGTTCACCGCGATCTTCATGCTGTTGAGCGGCATCGCCTCAGGCATGCAATTTCCAACCTCGCTGGTGGGCACACAGAATTCGGTGGAGCAACGGGATATTGGTGTGGCCACCAGCACCACCAACCTGTTTCGCTCCCTGGGCGGCGCAGTGGGCGTGGCCTGCATGTCGGCGTTGCTGCTGGCGCTGTTACACGATTCCAGTTTCGCCCATCTGGCAAGCGGCGCACTGGTGGCCGAAGGCAGTTCCGGCAACGTGCTGCTCGACGGCCTCAACGCCGCACCCGGCCCGGCGCAAGATGCGTTGCGCGCGGAGCTGGCGGTGACGTTCCGGCATTTGCTGATGGTGAGTGCGGCGGTGTCGCTGCTGGGGTTGGCGGCTGCGATAGCGATGCCGAATCGGGTACTGCGTGGCCGTGAAGACAAAGTTAGATAAGCGGACGCGGAGCGTCCCAGGCGGCGTTCCCACGCAGAGCGTGGGAATGATCAGGATCAGGGGCTGTAATACCCCACCGCTACCATGAAATGCCCGCTCTTGCGCACATACGCATGCTTGTTCTCGACCTTGCCCGTCACCGGGTTTTTCCAGCGGTATTTGTATTCGCCCTGGTCCTGTTCGGCCATCATCTTGAGGATCGGCACACCCACCGGTTTGCCATCCGGGTCCTTGATCTTGGCGAAATCGGTGTTGATCAGGCGCAGGTTGGTGCCGTGGGCGACGTAGCGCCGGGTGTTCAGGTCCACCACGAATACGTAGAGATCATCTTGCAGGAAGCCGCCTTGCAAGGAGTTGATCGCCTTGAGCGTGCCGGCTTCATCCTTGACCAACGCCTCCACCGCCTTGTTGCGCAGCGCCCGTGCCTGTTCCGGTGTGGCGCGCGGCAAGTAATAACCGACCGCCAGGATGCGTTCGCCCACGCGTTGATAAAACACGTGTTTATGTTCGACCTTGCCGTCATTCCAGTTCTGCCAGCGATAGTCAGCCTGCTGGATACCCTGGCCTTCGGGCACGCTAAGGGCTTGTTTGAACGAGGCTTGCAGGTCGGGCCCGAGTACCTCGGACACATCGCGACCGATCAGCGCGGAGGAGGGCCCGCCACTGGCCAGCAGCACGCCTTTTGTATCGACCACAAACACATAGCGGTCCTGGTCGATGAACTCGCCCTGACGGCTGAAGGCGGCGAACGCCTTGTCACCTTGCTTGTGGTAGTACGCCAAGGCCTTTTCCAGCAGGGCCTTGGCGGCTTGGGCATCCGCTTCCTGTGCCGTGGCGGCATGCACCTGGCTGCAACACAACAGCAGCAGCCAGGTGAATCGGAGCAGTTTCTTCATTTACCCGTCCCTCGTTCTTGATGGTGTGCCAAGAGCGTAGACGGTTGGCGGCAAATCAGAAGGGTTTGGTCGGCAGGTATTTGCCGTCCAGGGTGATGACCGCACGGGAGCCGCCGTCCGGGTCTTCGACTTTCTTGATGTCCAGTTTGAAGTTGATGGCGCTGATGATGCCGTCGCCGAATTGCTCATGCACCAGGGCCTTCAAGGTAGAGCCGTAGACTTGCAGCATTTCATAGAAACGGTACATGGTTGGGTCGGTCGGCACACCGCTCGGGAAGCTGCCGCGCAGTGGGACGCTTTGCAGCAGGCGGCTGGCGTCCTCGTCAAGGCCGAGTTTGCCGCACACGATGTCGGCCGCTTCCTTGGGCAGCGGGTGCTGGCCGAGCAGGGCGGCGGTGACGAATGCCAGGCTCAGCCCGGTGCCGTCGGTGAGGGCCTGCCACGACAGGTTTTTGCGTGCCTTGAGGTCGATAATGGTGTCGGCCAGGGCCAGGCGTGGGGTTTGAGCGAATTGAGATTGCAACATGGTGACGTCCTCTTGGGTTGAATAAGGTTCAGGCGGCGTGGGCGCGGGTGCTGGGGTGGTCGAGCAGGGAGACGAAGCGCCCGGTGTGCCCGTCCAAAGCGTCAATGCCGCCGGTTTCGATGTCGTACACCCAGCCATGCAGGTTCATCCGGCCTTGTTCCAGGGCCAGGGCGACCGAAGGGTGGGTCTTGAGATTAGCCAGTTGGGCGACCACGTTTTCGCGCACCAAGGCATCCAGGCGGGCAGCGTCTGAGGCATGCGTACGGGCTGCATTGATCACCTTGGCCGACTCGGCATGGCGCAACCAGTTGGCCACGGCGGGCAGGTGGTCCAGGCATTTGCAGGTGGAAATCGCAGTCATCGCGCCGCAGTCTGAATGCCCGCAAATCACAATGTCGCTCACGCCCAGCACCGCTACGGCATATTCGACCGTGGCCGACACGCCTCCCGGCTCCGGGCCGTAGGACGGCACGATGTTGCCGGCATTGCGGATGACGAACAGATCACCGGGCTCCTGCTGGGTCAACAGCTCAGGGACTACGCGGCTGTCAGAGCAGGACACGAACAAGGTGCCGGGGTTTTGCGTGGTCGCCAGGTGTTTGAACAAGTCACTGCGAGGGGTAAAGGCTTCACGTTGGAATTTGCGAAAGCCGTCGATGAGATGTTGCATGGTGGTTCTCCTTGCGTCGCTGATGGGGCAAGGATGGAAGTTTTCGGCTATAGCGTCCAAGACCGGTTTATGATGCTATCTATAAGCTATGCCTATAGTTGGAGCGCTGCCCATGCTGTTGCGTCATATCCGTTATTTGCTGGCCGTTGCCGAGCATCGCAACTTCACGCGGGCTGCCGAGGCGCTGCACGTGTCGCAACCGACCTTGTCGCAGCAGATCAAGCAACTGGAAGAAAGCCTGGGTGCGCCACTCCTGGACCGCACCGGGCGCCGCATCAGCCTGACCGACGCGGGGCAGGCGTACGTACGCTATGCGCGCTTGGCCTTGCAGGATCTGCAGGCCGGCACCCGTGCGATACACGACGTGCAGGACCTGCGCCGAGGGCACTTGCGCCTGGCCATGACGCCGACCTTTACTGCTTACCTGATCGGCCCGCTGCTGGCACGGTTCAATGCGTTGTACCCCGGCATCACCCTGAGCATCGAGGAACTGACCCAAGACCGTATCGAAGCCGCGCTGGGGGAGGACCTGCTGGATATCGGCATCGGGTTTACTGGCGAGCATGGGGTGGAGATCGACTGTGAGGCGCTGTTTGTCGAAGAGCTGAGCCTGGTCGTCAGTGCCAGTCACCCCGAACGCAATCAACGGGCGTGGCTCGAACAGCCTCTGGTGTTGCTGAACACAGGCTTCGCTACCCGCCGCTACATCGACGATTACTGCCACCGGCAAGGGGTTAAACCGCAGATTGCCATGGAGGCCAATTCCATCAGTGCGATTATCGAGATCGTACGCAGCACGCCCCTGGCAACCATCCTGCCCCGGGCATTGGCCGAGGCTCAGGCTGGCCTGCGTGCCGTGGCGATCGAGCCTGCGTTGCCGCAGCGCACTGCGGCCTTGTTGAGCCGCAAGGGGGCGTATCGCAGCGCTGCGTGTGCGGCGTTTGTGGCGTTGATCAAGGCATAGGGCCGGACAGCCTGCGCTTATCTACCTGACACCCCGCGATCCAACTGTGGGAGCGGGCTTGCTCGCGAAGGCGGCCTGGCAGTCAACACAGTTGGATTGTGTACATATCCATTGCTGCTGTAACGGCCGCTTAGGGTTCAGACGGCGGGTCACTTTCGAAAAGCGCGAAAGTAACCAAAGCGCTCTTGCCCCACCACTCGGCACCTCGCCCAGGCTCGGTGTGCCCGTAATCCGCCAGTGATTTGGGGGGCCGCCGCCACGCGCCATCCATGGCGCGGGGCGGCTAAACCGGCATCCCTGCCGGTTTACCCCCAAAAATCCCTGTCGAATTCCGGCCAGCGTGGTTTAACGGGGCGCTTCAGATCAAGAGCAAGATCAAGAGCGGCTCGCTTCGCATCGTGGTTAGCTTGGGCTGCAATAGCTTTTTGTGTAGGTACTTATGGCCCAATCGCAGGCAAGCCAGCTCCCACATTTGGATCGCGGGGGCGTCAGGTCAATGCGCGCCGGCCACATTCATGGCGCAGCCAACCACTGCCCCACAATCCCCGCATACGCCCCTGTCGCCACACTCAAATGCAACCACTGATCCACATAACTCTTCCAGGCCACATCATCGCGCGGCAGCAAAAAGGCTTTTTCACTGTACTGCATCGGTTGCTCGGGGTTGACTGCACACAACCCAGGCTTGAGCTTCTGCTGATAACGCGCCTCGCTGGCGTCGGTGATCATTACATCGGCCTTGCCCGTCAGCAGTTCATCAAAAATCGTTACGTTGTCATGCAGGCGAATCTGCGTCTGGCCCAAGTGTGCACGGGCAAACACTTCGTTGGTGCCACCGGCCGGTTCGATCACTCGCACCTGGGGCTGGTTGATCTGTTCCACCGTCTGGTAGCGCTGCACGTCGGCGCAGCGTACCAGTGGGATCTTGCCATCGACTCCGAGCGACTGGCTGAAAAAGGCTTTTTTCTGACGTTCCAACGACACGGAAATACCGCCCACGGCGATGTCGCAGCGTTGGGCCAGAAAGTCCGGCATCAGGGTTTTCCAGGTGGTGGGTACCCAGTTGATTTTGGCGTTGAGGCTCTTGGCCAGGGACTCGGCCATGGCGATGTCGATACCTTCATAGCCGCCGTCGCTGCGCAGCGAGGTGTAAGGCTTGTAGTCGCCGGTGGTGCACACGGTGAGGGTGCCGCGTGCAATCACTTCGTCAAGGCGTGACGCGGCGGTGTCGGCCTGGGCGACATTGGCCAGGCTTGCCAGTACACAGAGGGCCAGAGGCGCTTTCATGGAGTCGAATCCTTAGGGCACGGTCGAAGCCGCCATAATGCCCGTTTTTTGTAGGAGCGAGCTTGCTCGCGAATAACCTGAGTGCGCCGCTGTGAATCAGGCATCCCGCGTTATCGTTAACGATCCTCGCGAGCAAGCTCGCTCCTACAGGCAGAATGTTTAGCCAAACTGCAACCAAACTCCGTCAAGCCTGAGTTGACCCGCGTATCCCGGCATGTGACGCTCAGGTATCTCTATCACTGTGACTTGCGCATGCACGCTTGCCCCGATACTCACACCGCGACATTGCCGTCTGCGCTTGCGTTCTGGGCCTTGTTCCATTGCCGACACGCGCGCCCGCCAGATACCTCTCTCCTACGTTGATCTACCCACATGGATGACGCGCACCTGTGCGCATCTGCCTGGCGGCGCCTGCGCGCTTGCCTGATGCAAACGTATGAGAATTCCCATGAGTGTTTTTGCCAGCCTGCACGAAGCCCAGGCCTTCCTTGAACAGAACCCCGACATCGAAATGTTCGAGCTGTTTATCCTCGATAACAACGGCGTACCGCGCGGCAAGCTGCTGCACCGCGACGAACTGCTGGCGGTGTACGAAAGTGGTCGGCCTCTGCCCAGCACCATCCTCGGCCTGACCATCAATGGCGATGACGTCGAAAACTCCGGGCTGGTGTGGGAGGTGGGGGATATCGACTGCCGTGCCTACCCGATCAGCGGCAGTTTGCAGCGCATGCCGTGGCGCTTGATCCCCACCGCGGCGGTGCAAGTGAGCATGCACCCCACCGAAGGCCTGCCCGCCACCGTGGCCGACCCCAGGCACCTGCTGGCCAAAGTTATCGAGGCGCTCAAGGCTGACGGTTACTACCCGGTAATGGCGGCGGAGCTGGAGTTCTATCTGCTCGACCAGAAGCCCGACAGCAACGGCCGCCCGCAACCGGCGCGGGATGTGGATGGCAATCGCCCGCGCTCGACCCAGGTGTATGGCCTGCGCGAACTGGAGCAGATCGAGCCGTTTCTTGCCGACCTCTACAGCGCCTGCAAGCTGCAAGGGATTCCGGCGCGCACGGCCATCTCCGAGTACGCGCCGGGCCAAGTGGAAATCACCCTCGAACACCGCACCGACGCGCTGCAGGCGATGGACGAAGCCGTGCGCTACAAACGCCTGGTCAAGGGCGTGGCGCACAAGCATGGAATGACCGCCTGTTTCATGGCCAAGCCGTTCGACGACCTGGCCGGTACAGGCATGCATATGCACGTCAGCCTGGCCGATGCCCAGGGCAATAACCTGTTTGCCAGTGAAGCGGCAGACGGTACGCCGCTGCTGCGCCAGGCCGTGGGCGGCATGCTCAGCACCTTGCTCGATTCACTGTTGATGTTCTGCCCCAACGCCAATTCTTATCGGCGCTTCCAAACCAACAGCTATGCGCCGCTCGCGGTCACCTGGGGTGTGGACAACCGCACCGTCAGCCTGCGTGTGCCCGGTGGCCCGGCCCAGTCCCGGCATATCGAACACCGTATCTGCGGCGCCGACGCCAACCCCTATCTGGCGGCCGCCGCAATCCTGGCCGGCATTCACCGAGGCATCCGCGAACAGCTAGACCCTGGCGCCCCGGTGGAAGGCAACGGCTACGCCCAGGCCACGGAGCTGCTGCCCACCGACTGGCTGACCACCTTGCGCGCGCTGGAAACGTCCCGCTGGGCGCCGGACGCGTTCGGGCGTGAATTCCTCGGCGTTTACCTGGCGGTCAAACGTGCCGAATACCGCCAGTTCATGGGCGAGGTGGGGGAGCAGGATTGGCGCTGGTATTTGCACCAGGCATGATCGATTTTAGCGGGTAGGGGCTTTCGACCTTTTTTTCACGTTGCGGCGGTTAAGCTGCGAATCAAGGTCGTTTACTACCGTTTCATTCACATGAGCCCGCGATGTCGCCACAACCTCCATCCTCCATCGAGACCGAATTCACCGAGCGCTATGACCGTGAGCATGCCAGGGGCTGTGGCGACCCGCGTCCGCCCAGGCTGTTGCAGCGCCTGTCGGCGTGGCGCGATGCGCGGCTGGTGCGCCAAGCGCTGAAGGTGGCGGGCGAGCCTGGGCTTATCCTCGACCTGGCGTGCGGTTCCGGGCGCTTCTGGCCGGTGCTGGCCGAACACGTCAACCGCGTGATCCTGGCCTCGGACAACTCCCAGGCGATGCTCGATCACGCGCGCACCCATCACCCGGGCGCGTTGCTCAAGCGTGTCAAAACATTCCAGGGCTCGGCGTTTTCCATTGGCCTTTCGGCAAATGCGGTGGACTGCATTTTCTGCCTGGATTTGTTTCGGCATGTGCCCGACAGCGATGCACGACTCATGTTGTTGCACGAGTTTCACCGCGTCAGCCGCGACACCGTGATCGTGGCCGTGAACGTGGGCACGCCCGTAGAGAGCGAGTTTCGCCAAGCCGGCTTCAAAATCCTCAATTACCAAGAGTTCCTGCCGGGCTCGCGACTATGGTGCGTCTACGTTTTGCGTAAGAGAGGATAACGCCCGTTTGTCGGACTATTCTTCATCTCCTGTCGGAGTTTTCATGATGGCGTGTGCACTGCGGATGCTCGCAAGCCTCTTTCGCGATATATACTGCGCGCCATTCTTCAAGGGAGAGCCGTGTGGCCATCGATATTCACTGGATCTGCGACAACGATAGCCTCGGCCAGCATTGCGCCGAATGGCAGCAGTTGCCATTCGTCGCCCTCGACACCGAATTCATGCGGGTCGACACCTTTTACCCTATTGCCGGGCTGATCCAGATCGGTGATGGCGTGCGCGCTTACCTGATCGACCCCCTGACCATCGACAATTGGCAACCTTTGGCCGCCTTGCTGGAAAACCCAGCGGTGATCAAGGTGGTGCACGCCTGCAGCGAAGACCTGGAAGTACTGTTGCGCCTGACCGGCAGCTTGCCGGTGCCGTTGTTCGACACCCAATTGGCGGCGGCGTACCTCAACCTCGGTTTCTCCATGGGCTACTCGCGCCTGGTGCAAGCGGTGTTGGACATCGAGCTGCCCAAGGGTGAAACCCGCTCCGACTGGCTGCAGCGGCCATTGTCGGAGACGCAGATCAGCTACGCCGCCGAAGACGCGGTGCACCTGGCCGAGGTTTACACCCGCCTGCGCCCGCAACTGTCGGACGACAAATACGCCTGGGTATTGGAAGACGGCGCCGAACTGGTGGCCAACCTGCGCCGCGAGATCGACCCCTACGAGCTGTACCGCGACGCCAAGCTGGCGTGGAAGTTGTCCCGTGCTCAACTTGCGGTGCTGCGTGAACTGTGCGCCTGGCGCGAGCAGCAGGCCCGTGCCCGCGACTTGCCGCGCAACCGTATCATTCGCGAACACTCGTTGTGGCCCTTGGCCAAATCCCAGCCGGATAACCTCGCCGCTCTGGGCAAGATCGAAGACATGCACCCGCGCACCGTGCGCCAGGACGGCCAGTTCCTGCTGGACCTGATCAAGCGCACCGCCAGCGTGCCCATGGACCAATGGCCGCCTGCCGTGGCAGAGCCGTTACCCGTGGACGCCGCCGCGTTGATCAAGCAACTGCGGGCCCTGGGCCAAACCTTCGCCGAGCGCCTGGACATGGCGCCGGAACTGATGCTGCGCAAGAAAACCCTCGAAGCCCTGGTTAAAAGTGGCTACCCCGATGGGCCTTACCAATTGCCAGACTCGCTGCGTGGCTGGCGCCGCGAGTTGATGGGCCAGGCGCTGCTCGACAGCCTGGCCAATGCCGGAGAACAGCCTTGAAACGTATTTGCTCCATCTACCGCAGCAAGAAAAAAGACGGCATGTACCTCTATGTGCTCAAAAGCGACGCCCTGGAGCGCGTGCCCGAGCCGTTGATGGAAGCCTTTGGCAAGGCGCATCACGCCTTTGACATGGTGCTGACGCCTGAGCGCAAGCTGTCGCGCGAAGACATCGCCGTGGTGCTGGAAAACCTCGACAAGCAGGGCTACCACCTGCAAATGCCGCCGGCCGAGGACGAGTACATCGAGCACTTGCCCGAAGAGCTGCTGCGCCGCAACGACCCGATGTGATCACCAGTGCCCGCCTCAGGGCACCGTTTCAATGGAATCGTATTAGAGGACGGTGGCCGTAAGGATGCGGGCGGCCGTCTGCACTGTTTTTTCAAAGGTTTGAACCATGCGTGTTCTGATTGCTGAACAGGATCATCCGCTCTACGCCCAATTGCTCAGGGACGCCGCCCCAGACCTTGAAGTGCTGACCAGCGGCGACTCGGCCGAACTTTCGCGCCTGGCCGCCGACTGCCCGGTGTGGCTGGGCCAGCCCGATCTGTTGGCGACCCTGCTGCGCCAGGGCCATCACCCGCAATGGCTGCAATCGACCTGGGCGGGCATCACGCCACTGTTGGCCGATGGCTTGCCCCGCGACTATCGCCTGACCCGAGCGGTAGGCATTTTTGGCCAGGTCATGGCCGAGTTTGTCCTCACCTACATGCTGGGCCACGAGCGCGAAGTGCTGGCGCGGCTGGTCAGCCAGGTGGAGCGCAAGTGGGATAACCGCATGGGCCAGAGCCTTGCCGGGCGCAAGGCGCTGATCGTCGGCACCGGTGACATTGGCCAGAGCGTGGCCGAGTTTCTGCTGCCATTCGGCGTGCAGCTGTATGGCATCGCCAGCCAGGCCCGCGAGCAGGCGCCGTTTATCGAAGTGGCCGGGCTCGACCAGTTAGGCCGGCTGGTGGGGGAGGTGGATTACGTGATCAACCTGCTGCCCAACACGCCTGATACCCATGACCTGTACGACGCGGCGCTGTTCAAGCAGTTCAAGCCCACCGGGTTGTTTATCAACGTCGGACGCGGCGTGGCGGTGGTGGACGCCGACCTGGTCGAGGCGCTCAAAGAAGGGCACCTGGCCGGCGCGGTGATCGACGTGTGCCGCCAGGAGCCTTTGCCGCAACGCCACCCGTTCTGGACGGCGTGGGGTTTGCTGTTGACCGGGCACAGCTCGGCCCCGACCTCGCCGCCGATGATGGTGGAATTGTTTGTAAAGAACCTGCGGGCGTATCAGGCCAAGCAAGCGCTGCGCGGGGAAGTGGATTTCGAGCGCGGGTACTGAGCTTGCCCCATGCCCTCTGTAGGAGCGAGCTTGTTCGCGAAGAACGTCAACGATGACGCGTACTTTCTGAATAAACGCGGCGCCTGTGAGTTTTTCGCGAGCAAGCTCGCTCCTACAGAGGGTCAGAGTGCGATGCTTAGAGGCTGAAGTCCCCCTCGGACACCAGCTCGCTCAACGGCTTGCGCGGGCTCGGCATTTCGCGCCCTTGCAGGTACTCCGGCAAACTCGACTTGTCCCCCAACTTGCCCACCGCCACGGCCGCATGCAGCGCATAACCCTGGGGAATCTTCAGCTCCTTGCGGGTCAGTTCCTGATCGAAACCGGCCATGCCGTGGGTGTGCCAGCCACTGAGGCTGGCTTGCAGCGCCAGGTGGCCCCAGGCTGAGCCGGTGTCGAAGGTGTGCCACAGCGCCGGGGTTTCTTCGGTGGCGCCGGGGGCGATGAAGTCGGTTTTCGACGCGATGATCACCAGGGCCGACGCATGCTGCGCCCAATTGCGGTTGAATTCATTGAGCAGGCCCAGGAAACGCGCCCAATCCGGCGTGTCACGGCGCGCATACAGAAACCGCCACGGCTGCGAGTTGTAGGCCGAAGGTGCCCAGCGTGCGGCTTCGAAGAAACTCAGCAGCGTCTCCTGCGGGATGCTCTCGCCGGTAAAGGCGCGGGGCGACCAGCGCTCGGTGAATTGGGTGTGGATCGGATAATCGGCAACGCGGGGGTTATTGCTCATGGACAGATCCTGATGAAAAAACCGGGATTCAAAGCTACTGCGCCCACCCCTGCCTGACAAGTCTTGCAACACCGTCAGTCGTAAGCGCTTGGCCCCAACCGGCTTGGGCACTAGACTGGCGGCCTTTTCACCTTCCGATACTGATGCAGAGCCATGGCCGCCAAAGTCGAACCTTTCTGGATACGCAAAACCCTTGAGCACCTCGACCAGGAGGAGTGGGAGTCGTTGTGCGACGGCTGTGGCCTGTGCTGCCTGCAAAAGCTTGAGGATGAAGACGACAACAGCGTCTATTACACGCGCATCGCCTGCAAACTGCTCGACCTGAAAACCTGCCAGTGCACCGATTACCCCAACCGCCGCGCCTCGGTGCCCGACTGCATCCAGCTCACGCCGGGCCAGGCCGACCAGTTCAAATGGTTGCCGCCGACCTGCGGATACCGCCTGGTCAGCGAGCGCAAGGACTTGCCGCTGTGGCATCACCTGGTCTGCGGCGACCGTGACGCGGTGCACCACGAACGCATTTCCCAGTCCGGGCGCATGCTCAGCGAAGGCAGCGTGCCCGAGGATGACTGGGAGGATTACCTGATTTTCCGCGCAGGCTGAACGAGGAGTGTGTATGAAGGTGGCCGCCAAGTGGGCAGCGGGCCTGGTCGTGCTGGCGCTGAGCGGGCCGGGCTGGTGCGCGAAGAAAGTCGACCTGGATTACCACATCAAGCTGTTGCCCCAAAGCCAGCAGGCCGAGGTGCGCGTCAGCCTGTCCCAGGGCGCGGCGGTGCGCAGCCTGAACTTCGACCTGGGCCGCGACGGTGACTACAGCGACTTCAAGGCCGATGGCCAGTGGCAGGTCACCGGCAACCGTGGCCTGTGGCAACCCAGCGCCGACAAGGCCAGCCTGACCTACCGGGTGCGCCTGGCCCATGCGCGCAAGCCCGGGGTTTATGACACACGGATCACGCCCGGCTGGGCGTTACTGCGCGGCGAAGACCTGGTACCGGCCGCACGTCTCGATCAGCAAGACGGCATCGAGCTGGTCTCACGCCTGCTGTTCGAACTGCCTACCGGGTGGAAGAGCGTCGAAACCGCCTGGCCGCGCATCGGCCAAAACAAATTCCGCATCGACAACGTGTCCCGCCTGTTCGACCGTCCCACCGGCTGGATGCTGGCGGGCAACCTCGGCAGCCGCCGCCTGCGCCTGGGTGAAACCGACGTCACCGTGGCCTCGCCAAAGGGTCAGGGCATGCGCCGTATGGACGTGCTGACGCTGCTGACGTTTGTCTGGCCCCAGGTGGAAGCCGCCTTCCCGCGCCATCCCGGCAAACTGTTGATCGTCGGCGCCAGTGACCCGATGCGGCGGGGGGCTTATTCACTGCGCGACTCGATCTACCTCAACAGCCGCACGCCGCTCGTTGGCGAAAATGGCAGCAGCCCGTTGCTGCGCGAAGTGGTACAGGCCATCGGGCGCTTCAACGACCACGATAGCAGTGACTGGATCAGCGAGGGCTTGGGCGAGTACTACGCGATTGAACTGATGCGGCGTGCCGGTGGCATCACCGATGAACGCTATGCGGCGATCCAGGCGCGGCTGACCAAAGAAGGTAAAGACGTCACTACGCTCAAAGGCGAGCACGTCAACGGCGCGACGCTGGCGCGTTCGGTGGTGGTGTTGCAGGAGCTGGACCGAGAGATCCGCGTGAAGACCCACAACAAACGCTCCCTGGACGATCTGGCGCAGGCAGTGATGCGGGTGAACAGCATCAACACCAAAGAGTTCGTGCAGTTGGCCGAGAGCGTGATCGGCGAGTCGTCGGTGGTGCTGGACAGCAAACTGCTGCGCTGATTCCTAGCCCTGTGCAATTCAACATGTGGGAGGGGGCTTGCCCCCGATGGCGGTGGGTCAGCAAAAAGTAGGCTGCTGACACTCTGCTATCGGGGGCAAGCCCCCTCCCACATTTGAATCTCCAGCATGTCCAAGTCTTAGATCAGGCTTTAGGTTTCACCACCTTTTCAGCCGCCACTTCAGCCTTGGTTTTCAGGTTCTTCAACTCTTCCCCGGCCCGTTCGATCTTGGTGCGCACGCTGTTCATTTCCTGGCGGCCCTGTTCCAGTTTGTCCTTGAGCGAACTGTGCCCGGTAAAGCCACGGGCCAGTGCCACGCCACCAATCGCCACCTGGATCAAGCCGAAAATCCCACCGCGGCGCAGGCCTTTACCCACCATCATCACTCCGCCGGCCACTGAGCCGATGCGTTCCCAGCCATGCACGTTCTGGTTGGGTTGAGGTTTCAACGGTGTGGCTTCGATGACAGGTCGCAAGGTTTTGCTGTCGCTCATGATCAGTCTCCAACAAGGGCAAGTGTTACTAGCTGACTGCGCGCATGTGCCGGATGTTCCCGCAAGATCAGTACTTGGGGCCCGAACGGGTGTTGTTGCCCTTGGCCAGGCGGTCATAGAGCACCACGTTGACCGTGGCCGCCAGGTTCATGCAGCCGGTGGTGGGGATGTACACCACGTCCTCGCACCAGTCGCGGATCTCTTTGTCCAGGGAACCGTCTTCGGGGCCGAAGATATACAGCGCGCGGTCGGGGTGAGTGTATTCAGGCAACGGGCGGGCGCCTTCGACCAATTCCACGGCGACCGGGATGCAACCCAGGGGCAGGATCTTTTTCAGGTCGTCGATGCCGATCAGCGGGATATCGTGGTGCACCTTCTTGGTGTCGGTGATGAAATCCCGGGCGCGCTCGTAACGCACGCCGGTGTAGAACACCGAGGCCACGCCGTAGCAGCCGGCGGCACGCATCACCGAGCCGACGTTTTCGGGGGATTTGGGGTTATACAGACCGATGCAGCTGTAGCGTTTATTGCCCACGGGGAAGGGTGCCTTGAGAAAAACGGCGATTATACGGCCTGGGGGGATGTAGTGCTTGGACGATCGTCATCGCGGGCAAGCCCGGCTCCCACAGGGAAATGCATTCCTACTGTGGGAGCTGGCTTGCCTGCGATGAGGCCGGAACAGGCAAAGAAAAGCCTCAGTCGTCCTTCTTCATCAACCCCGCCAACGCCGCAAACGGGTTGTGCGTTGCCTTGGCAATGCTCGGGCTGCTGGTGGAGCCTTCGCCGAAGTACTGCTGGTCGGTGTAGCGCGAGTGTTCGTTGTCGTGGCAGTACAGGCACAGCAACTCCCAGTTGGAACCGTCCTGGGGGTTGTCATCATGGTTGTGGTTACGGTGGTGGACGGTCAGTTCACTTAAGCGCTTGCCGGAAAACTCACGGGCGCAGCGGCCGCACACATGGGGGTACATCTTCAAGGCTTTATCGCGGTAGCCCATTTCGCGGTCGCGCTGGGCATCGGCGAGGATGCGGTCCAGCTTGGCGGTGTGGGAAGGCGGGTTGTTCGAGCTCATCATGGCTCCTGGCTATTATTGGGTGGTTCACGGATAGGGTTGATTCTAGCCGCTCCCACAGGGGATTGGCGCGATTGAATCAACCGTGATCAGCCCTTGAGCTTCTCTGCAATCCAGATGGTATGCCGCGTGCCCTTGTTGCCATGGGCAAATACTTGCACTTCCTCGGCCTTGAAGCCGGCCTTGCGCAGTTTGTCACTGAACAGCTTGTCGGCGCTGGCCGACCACACCGCCAGCACACCCTTGGGCCGCAGGGCCTTGGCGCACGCGGCCAGGCCACTGGCCGAGTACAGCCAACTGTTGGCTTTTTGCGTGAGTCCCTCGGGGCCGTTGTCGACGTCGAGCATAATCGCGTCAAAGCCTTGGGGTTCGGCCTGCAGTACCTTGGCCACGTCTTCCTGGCGGACCACGGTGCGCGGGTCCAGCAGCGGGCGACCGGATTTCTCCCCCAGCGGCCCACGGTTCCATTCCACGACGCCGGGCACCAGTTCGGCCACCACCACTTCGGCGCTCTTGCCCAAATGCTTGAGCGCCGCAGCCAAAGTAAAGCCCATGCCCAGGCCGCCGATCAGCACCCGTGAACCCGGGCGACCGGCCACCTTGCGGCAGGGAATCTCCGCCAGGGCATCTTCGGAGCCGTGCATGCGCGTGTTCATTAACTGGCCGCCGTCACCGCCCTGGATCTTGATGACGAAGTCCTCGCCGTATTCGAACAGGCACAAGGCACCGCCGTTGTCGGGGATTGGGGTGGTGTCCAGCAGTACGAAACGTTTCATGGAAATCTCATTGGGAAGGGCATTCTTGCGCGGTTGGGAGTAGCCTTAAGGCATTCCGGTCAGGCCATGGAGCCATCGATGAAGTGCAGCATTCTAACGGTCATTGTGTTGAGCGCGCTCGCATTGGGTACCGCGCAGGCTCAGGAGTTACAAACCGTACCGGTCGCGCCCACGCCAACCCCAGGCGCGCCGGGCACGCCAACGCCCACGTTGTACCCGCAAGTCACGCCGCCCGTTGCGCCCAAGACCCATAATGGCGCGCCACCGCTGGCGCCCATCGTGCTGCCGGCACCGCCCAAGGACCAGACGGTCCCTGGCCTGCAGCAGAACGACAGCAAGCCAAAGACGCCAGGCGGTTAGACCAGGCCGAGGGCCTTGAACACAAAGGCATATTCGAGGGCGACGTCACGTAGCCCCTGATAGCGCCCGCTCATGCCGCCATGGCCGGCGCCCAGTTCGGTCTTGAGCAGCAGCAGGTTGTCGTCCGTCTTGGTATCACGCAGCTTGGCCACCCACTTGGCGGCTTCCCAATATTGCACACGGCTGTCGTTATAGCCGGCGATCACCAGCGTGGCCGGGTAAGCCTGGGCGCTGACGTTCTCGTAGGGCGCGTAGGCCTTGATGCGCGCGTACACCTCGGGGTCTTCGGGGTTGCCCCATTCGTCGTACTCGGTGATGGTCAGCGGCAGTTCCGGGTCGAGCATGGTATTGAGCACGTCGACGAACGGTACTTCGGCAATCGCCGCCTGGAACAATTCCGGGCGCTGGTTGAGCACCGCGCCGATCAACAGGCCGCCGGCACTGCCGCCGCTGATCGCCAGTTGCCGGGAGGTGGTCAGGCCCTGGGCGATCAAATGCTCGGCGCAGGCGATAAAGTCGCTGAAGGTATTCTGCTTGTGTTCCTGCTTGCCGTTGCGATACCAGGCTTCCCCCAGCTCACCGCCGCCGCGCACATGGGCGATGGCAAACGCCACCCCGCGGTCGAGCAAGCTCAGGCGCGCATGGGAAAACCACGGGTCCAGGCTTGAGCCGTAGGCCCCGTAGCCATACAGGTACAGCGGCGTCGGCTTGCCGAGCTGGTCACGTTTGACCACCAGGCTGATGGGCACCTGGGTGCCGTCGGCGGACGTGGCCCACAGGCGTTGGCTGACGTAATCATCGGCGTTGAAGACGCCCAGCACCGGGGTTTCCTTGAGCACAACCTGCGCGCCTGTCGCCAGGTCGAGCTGGCGCACTTGGGCGGGACGGTTCAAGGCTTCATAGCGCAGGCGGATCTTGTCGCTGGGAAACTCCAGGCTGTTCTGCACGTAAAGGCTGTAGGCGGCGTCAGGCAATTGCACCCGATAGGCCGGCACGTTCTCGGGGTGTACTTCGATAACCGGCAGGCCACCAATGCGCAGGCTCAAGGTCATGGCGTTGGCGTTCAGGCTCACGCCGTCGAGCATGACCTCATCGCTGTGGGGGATCAGGTTCTGCCAGTCGGCTTCGGTGGGCGGCGTGCCGGTGTCGGCGGCCACGTACAGTGCATGGTTGATGCCGTCGCGGTTGCTGCGGATAAACCAGGTCCACTGGCCATTGCGCTTGCCGTGGTCGACATCGTATTCGTGGTCTTCGACCCGCGGCGCCAGGCAGGCGAAGGCCAGGTGCGGTTGCTCGGCGTCCAGCGCCCAGACTTCGCTGGTGGTCTTGCTGCCCAGGGCCAGCAACAGTTGGCGTTCGGAGCTTGAGCGGTAGCAATGCAGGAAGAAACGGCCGTCGGGCTCGTGGAAGACTTCCTGCGCGGCGGTGCCGTCCAGGCGATAGCGATACAGTTTGTGCGGACGATGGGTGTCGTCCAGCTCACCGAAAAACAGCGTCAGGCTGTCATTGGCCCAGGTCATGCTGCCGTCGCAGTTGTCGAACGCCAGTTCGCTGACCTTGTCGGACGCCAATTCCTTCACGAACAGGGTGTAAATCTCTTCGCCACTGGTGTCGAGGCTGTAGGCCAGGCGTTGGTGGTCGGGGCTGATGCTGAATGCGCCCAGGGAGAAAAAGCCGCCATTGGCCAGTACGTTAGGGTCCAGCAACAGTTCTTCGCTGCTGGCGTCCACGTGGTTGCTGTCATCGGCCGGGCGGCGGCAGCGGTAGTGGCGGGCGTATTCGTCGCCGGCGGTGGTGCGGGTGTAATACAAATACGGGCCCCAAGGGGAGGGCAGGGACAGGTCGGTTTCCAGAATGCGGCCCTTGATCTCGTCGAACAGGGTCTCGCGCAACGCCTGCTGATCGGCCAGTTGCGCTTCCTGCCAAGCGTTTTCGACCTTGAGGTAGTCGAGCACCTCAGGGTTGTCGCGTTCTTGCAGCCAGGCGTACGGGTCTGGGCCTGGGGCCTTGCGGGCAATCGGTGCGGTGGAAATAGGCATGGATAATTCCCTATCTGGCAGACGGTGGCAGGCATTGCAGCCGCGACACGCAAAAGCCGTTATCATAGCCGCCTGTTTGCCAACCTTGCCATGGACACCATGACCGAGAACGACTATCTGACCGCTTGGGGCCTTTACGCCTTCGCCGCTTTGGGCTGCCTGTTGGTGTGGTGGCGCATGACCCGCTGGATCTGGCGCTGGCTGCGCGAGCCCCTGCAATTGCTGATGGCGGTGTTGCTGCTCAGCCCGACCATCGTCGACCCGGTCAAGACCCAGTTTGCGCCGGCCGTGGCCATTACCGCCCTGGACCTGGTGCTCAAGGTCGGCAACAACGCCTGGCGCGCCATTTCCGACCTGTTCATGTACACGATGATCGCGTTTGCCCTGTACATCGTGTTTGTGCTGATCCGCTGGCCCATCGAGCGCGCCGCCAACGCTCGTCGTGAGCGCAAGGCGGCTGCGGATGCGGCTTTGGCCGCCGAGCCGGAAGACGACGAACCGTTCCGTCGCCCGGCGCCTGCCGGTGGTATGCGGGTCGAGCCGCGCCTTTAACGTTGTTTGCCCTGCAGCGAGAGCCCTGGCATGTGTGAATTATTGGGCATGAGTGCCAACGTCCCCACCGATATCGTGTTCAGCTTTACCGGGCTGATGCAGCGCGGTGGGCGTACTGGCCCGCACCGCGACGGTTGGGGCATTGCCTTCTATGAGGGCCGTGGCCTGCGCCTGTTCCAGGACCCGGCCGCCAGCAGCGAGTCGGAAGTCGCGTTGCTGGTGCAGCGTTACCCCATCAAGAGCGAAGTGGTGATCGGCCATATCCGCCAGGCCAATGTGGGCAAGGTCAGCCTGGCCAATACCCATCCGTTCGTGCGCGAGCTGTGGGGGCGTAACTGGTGTTTTGCCCACAACGGCCAACTGGCGGACTTCAATCCCCGCGCCACCTTCTACCGCCCGGTGGGCGATACCGACAGCGAAGCAGCGTTCTGCGACCTGCTCAACCGCGTGCGCGAAGCCTTCCCCGAGCCAGTGGACATTGAGCAGGTGCTGCCCGACCTGATCGCCGCCTGCGCCGAATACCGCAGCAAAGGCGTGTTCAACTGCCTGCTCAGCGACGGCGACTGGCTGTTCTGCTACTGCTCGACCAAGCTTGCGCAGATCACCCGGCGTGCGCCTTTTGGCCCGGCGCGCTTGAAAGATGTCGATGTGATCGTCGATTTTCAGGCTGAAACCACCCCCAATGATGTGGTAACGGTGATCGCCACCGAGCCGTTGACTGACAACGAAAACTGGACCCGCTACGAACCGGGCCAATGGAGCCTGTGGCGACGCGGTGAATGTGTCAGCCAGGGCGTTACCGAGTAAGGAATCGAGCATGTTGCTGAGCTATCTGCGGTTGGTATTGTTTGCCGTTGGCTTGTTGGTCGGCGTGCAGGTGCCTGGGTTTATCAATGACTACGCCAAGCGCGTCGAGGCCCACCTGATCGAGGCGCAGACCGGCTTGCGCGGTTTCGAGTCCACGGCGCAGCAGTTCTTCAACGGTGATATGCAAGCCTTGGTGGCGCATTACCGCGCCAGCGATGACCCGGTGTTCCAGAGCGACGCCAGCAGCCTGGGCGCCATGCTCGACCGCCAGCTCGAGCTGGACAAGCAATTCCAGGCCATGCAGGGTCCGTGGTACATCCGCGCCCTGCAAGTGGCCGTGGCTGCCGACCCGGATATCCGTTCGGAGACCTGGAATGGCTACAGCTACCAGATCTTGCTGACGCCCGAAGCCATGGGCTGGGGCCTGGGCGGGGCGATGCTGTTGTCGTTCGGCATCGAGTGCCTGTACCGCTTGATCGACTGGGTGGTGCTGGGTGGTCGGCGCCTGCGCCAGAGCCGGCCCATCGAAGAGCGGGACCTCAAGGGCCTCTAACGACCCACTGATCGTTCCCACGCTCCGCGTGGGAATGCTTTTTCTGACGCTCCGCGTCGCGCGTGAGGGCGCAGAGCGCCCTGTGCTGCATTCCCACGCAGAGCGTGGGAACGATCAGTCGGGTTTATTCAGTTGCATGCGTTCTGCACCGACTTGCTCGGCATAGCGGGCAACGACTTTCTGGCACAACCCCACAATCTCCTCCACCAACTCCACCCCCACACGCCACGACACCACCACCTGCAAGTTCGGCAGACGCTGGGCCATGGGCAGCATGACCAATTCCCCTCGCTGCAGTTCTTCGCTCACCAGCACCGGTGGCAGCGCGCCGATGCCGAAGCCATCGCGCAGCAACCGGGTGATCGCCGACACCGAGTTCACGCAGTTCATGCGCGGTGCGGCCACGCCATTGGCCTGCATCAAACTCAATACGTCCTGATGCGGGTGAGAGTTTTTCGAGTAGGTGATGATGCGTTCCTGGGCCAGTTCGGCGAGGGAAGCGTAGTCGCGGTTGTAGATCGACTGGCTGGCCACGATCCAGGCCATGGGGTGGCTGGCCAGTTCCAGGCTGCGCACGGTTTCCAGGCGCAGCAGGTCGGTTTGCAGGATCAGGTCGAGGAAACCTTTTTGCAGCTGATCGCTGAGGTTCAGCGCGGTATCGGCGACCAGCTCGATTTCCACCAGCGGGTACAGCTTCATCAGCTCAGCAACCAGGGGGCTGAGCCAGGTGTGGATCACCGTGTCCATCGCGCCAATCCGAATGCGCCCGACCTTGCTGCTGGTGGTCTCCAGGGACTGCTTCAAGCCCTGCATGGTCACCATCATCTGCTCGGCATAGTCGAGCACTTTCAAACCTTCCGGGGTCAGGCTCACGCCACGCGAATCACGCAGGAAAAGTTTCACCCCCAGCTCGCTTTCCAGCACCGCGATGCGGCTGGAGATCGAGGCTTGGGTGGTGAACAGCTTCTCGGCCGTCAGCCGGAAGCTCTTGAGCTTGGCCACCCAGACGAAGGTTTCGAGGAACTTCAAATTCATGGGATCAACTTTTTCTTATGCATGGATCGGTTTTTATTAGTTGGACGTCGCACCGGGTAAGCGCCAAAAATCGAGCTATTCCACGATAAGCGTCGTTGGGGTGTCAGGACAAGTTGCGAGTTCTGCGTAAAAAATCCCACACTACAAGAAAACAAAGCCTACAGGAGCGACCCCGTGAGCCGCATGCTACTGAACTGCGACATCGGCGAAAGCTTTGGCAACTGGACCATGGGTCTGGACGCCGAAGTCATGCCGTTCATTGATTGCGCCAACGTGGCTTGCGGTTTCCATGCCGGCGACCCGAGCATCATGCGCAAGACCGTCAGCCTGGCGTTCAAGCACGGCGTGCAAGTGGGCGCTCACCCGGCCTACCAGGACCTGCAAGGCTTCGGCCGGCGCTCCATGAATTACACGCCGCAGGAAATCCAGGACCTGTTGCACTACCAGATCGGCGCGCTGGACGGCATCTGCCGGGCCCAGGGCGGTCGCGTCAGCTATGTGAAACCCCATGGCGCGATGTACAACGACATGATGGCCAACCCGGCGCAATTGCGTGCGGTGATCCAGGCCGTGGCCGCCTACGGCGACCTGCCGCTGATGCTGCTGGCCACCCGCGACAACCGTGCGGCCCAAGCCTTGGGCGACGAATACGGCGTGACCCTGTGGTTCGAAGCCTTTGCCGACCGTGCCTATGACAGCAACGGCCATCTGGTGTCCCGCCAGTTGCCGGGCGCGGTGCACCACGATGCCGACACCATCGTGCAGCAGGCGCTAACCCTTTCCCGTGGCGAATCGCTGATTGCCAGCGACGGCAGCCCATTGGTGCTACAGGCCAATACCCTGTGTGTGCATGGCGACAACGCCAGCTCGGTTGCTGCCGTGCAGCGTATCCGCGAAGCGTTGAAAACAGCATGAACCCACGCATTGAAGTGGTGGCGATCGACTGCCTGATGGTGCGCCTGTTTGACGTGATCGCCGAAGCCAACATGCCGTGGATGCTCGCGGCTACCGAGCGCCTGCGCAACGGTTTTGACCCGGCCTTGGTGGACCTGGTGCCGTCCTACACCACCTTGATGGTGCATTACGATCTCACGGCGCTGACTCCGGCCCAGGCCCGGGCGCTGATCGACCAGGCCCTCACCGATCTGCAACCCCAGGCTCAGGGGAGTGGCCAGTGCCATGTGCTGCCAGTGTGGTACGACCTGAGTGTCGGCCCGGAACTGACCTTGCTGTCCCAGCGCAGCGGGCTGGCGGTGGAGGAGGTGATCCGCCGCCACAGCGCCCACGAATATCAGGTGTTCGCCCTCGGTTTTGCCCCTGGGTTTGCCTTTATGGGGCTGGTGGACGAAGTGCTCGCCACACCGCGCCTCAACACGCCGCGCAAACGCGTGGCCGCCGGCAGCGTCGGCATCGCTGAACGACAAACTGCCGCGTACCCGGTGGTGTCCCCAGGCGGCTGGAACCTGATCGGCCGCACCCCGGCCAAACTGTTCGACCGTGAGCGCGACGGCTACAGCCTGATGCAGCCCGGCGACACGGTGCGTTTCGCCCCGGTCAGCCACGCCGAATTCGTCAACCTGGGTGGCGATGACACGCCGCTGGAGGCGCAGGCATGAGCCGCTTGATCATCGAGGCCAGTACGCCGCTGTGCCTGTTGCAGGACGCCGGGCGGTTTGGCGTGCGTCATCTGGGCGTGACCCAGGGCGGCGCGCTGGATTGGGTGTCGATGGCCTGGGCCAACTGGCTGCTGGACAATGCCCTGGATGCCCCGGTGGTGGAAATCACCCTCGGCGGCCTTACCGTGCAGGCCGAGGACTATTGCCTGCTGGCCCTGGCCGGTGCGGATCTGGGCGCCTATGTCGATGAGCGTGCGATAAGCCCGGGTCGCAGTTTTATTCTGCAAAAGGGCCAACGCCTGCGCTTCACCCAACCGTTCAACGGGGCACGCGCTTATCTGGCCGCGCCCGGTGGCTTTGATGCGCAGGCTGTACTGGGCAGTTGTGCCACGGTCGTGCGCGAAGCGCTGGGCGGGGTGGACGGTTTCGGCAAGGCCTTGGCCGAAGGCGGGCGGTTGGCCTACTCCGGTACGGGCGGTGCAATGAAGGTGCTGGCCAAGCCGGAGTTGCAGTCCGGTGCCTCATTGGACGTGATCATCGGCGCGCAGATAGGCCAGTTCAGCGGGCAGAGCCTGTTCGATGCTTTCAACACCGAATGGGCTCTGGACAGCCGTGCAGACCGCATGGGCATGCGTTTGCTCGGTACGCCGTTGCAATACCAGGGGCCGTCGTTGATTTCCGAAGGGATTCCATTGGGCGCGATCCAGGTGCCACCGGATGGGCAGCCGATTGTGTTGCTCAATGACCGGCAGACGATCGGTGGTTATCCGCGGTTGGGCGCGTTGACGCCTTTATCCTTGGCGCGGCTGGCGCAGTGCTTGCCGGGGGAGAAGGTGCGGTTGGCACCGGTGGTGCAGGAGGCGGCGCATCGGCAGCACATCAAGTTTTTGCAGCGCTTTGCTGACTGCTAAAAGCATCGCAGGCAAGCCAGCTCCCACATGTTGATTGCATTTCAAAGTTGGAATGCATTCCTCTGTGGGAGCTGGCTTGCCTGCGATGAGGCCGGCCGGGACACCACCGCCTATTTGGAGAGAAAGCGCATACCTTCTTCCAGCCCGCGCAGCGTCAGCGGATACATCTGATCCTCCACCAACTCCCGCACAATCCCCGTCGACGCCGTATAGCCCCAGGTATCTTTTGGGTAGGGGTTAATCCAGATCAGCTTCTTGTACTTTGCCATGAAGCGCTGCATCCACACATACCCCGGCTCCTCGTTCCAATGCTCGACGCTGCCACCGGCCTGAGTGATTTCATAGGGCGCCATGGCCGCATCACCGATAAAGATCACTTTGTAGTCGGCGCCGTACTTATGCAGCAGATCCTGGGTGGACGTGCGCTCCGAGGTGCGACGCTGATTGTTCTTCCACACCGACTCGTACACAAAGTTATGGAAGTAGAAGTACTCCAGGTGCTTGAACTCGGTCTTGCACGCGGAGAACAGCTCTTCGCAGATCTTCACGTGGGCATCCATCGAGCCGCCGATATCGAACAGCAGCAACAGCTTGATGGTGTTACGCCGCTCGGGGCGCATCTGGATATTCAGCAAGCCGGCATCGCGGGCGGTGTGGTCGATGGTGCCGTCGATGTCCAGCTCTTCGGCCGCACCCTGGCGCGCAAACTTGCGCAGGCGGCGCAGGGCGATCTTGATGTTGCGCGTGCCCAGTTCCACCTGGTCGTCCAGGTTCTTGTACTCGCGCTGGTCCCAGACTTTTACCGCCTTGCCCTGGCGCTTGCCGGCGTCGCCGACGCGAATGCCTTCGGGGTTGTAGCCACCGGAACCAAAGGGGCTGGTGCCGCCGGTGCCGATCCACTTGTTGCCACCGGCGTGGCGTTCTTTCTGTTCTTCCAGGCGTTTCTTGAATTCCTCGATCAGCTTGTCGAGGCCACCGAGGGACTGGATCTGCGCGCGTTCTTCATCGCTCAAGGAACGTTCGAACTCCTTGCGCAGCCATTCTTCGGGGATCAGTGCCTGCAGGTGGTCGTCGAGCTTTTCCAGGCCGTTGAAATAGGCGCCGAAGGCCCGGTCGAACTTGTCGAAATGCCGCTCGTCCTTGACCAGGATCGCCCGGGCCAAGTAGTAGAACTCGTCCATGTCGGCGAAGGTCACGCGCTGTTTGAGCGCGTTGATCAGGTCGAGCAGCTCGCGCACCGACACCGGCACCTTGGCGGCACGCATCTCATTGAACAGGTTGAGCAGCATCAGCGATTACCGCGACGGCTCATGAACGCCAGACGCTCCAGCAACTGCACGTCTTGCTCGTTCTTAACCAAAGCGCCGGCCAGGGGCGGGATGGCCTTGGTCGGGTCGCGCTCGCGCAGCACCGCTTCGCCAATATTGTCGGCCATCAGCAGCTTGAGCCAGTCGACCAGCTCGGAGGTGGAAGGTTTTTTCTTCAGGCCCGGCACCTTGCGCACATCGAAGAACACATCCAGCGCTTCGCTGACCAGGTCTTTCTTGATGTCCGGGTAGTGCACATCCACGATCTTTTGCAGGGTGGTGCGGTCGGGGAAGGCGATGTAGTGGAAGAAGCAGCGGCGCAGGAACGCGTCCGGCAGCTCTTTTTCGTTGTTGGAGGTAATAATGATGATCGGGCGTTTCTTGGCCTTGATGGTCTCGTCGATTTCGTAGACGTAGAACTCCATCTTGTCGAGTTCTTGCAGCAGGTCGTTGGGGAACTCGATGTCGGCCTTGTCGATTTCATCGATCAGCAGGATCACCCGCTCTTCGGACTCGAAGGCTTCCCACAGCTTGCCCTTCTTCAGGTAGTTGCGCACATCGTGCACCTTGTCCACGCCCAGTTGTGAGTCACGCAGGCGGCTGACCGCGTCGTACTCGTACAGGCCCTGGTGTGCCTTGGTGGTGGACTTGATGTGCCAGGTGATCAACCTGGCACCGAAGGATTCGGCCAGTTGCTCGGCAAGCATGGTCTTGCCGGTGCCCGGTTCGCCCTTGACCAGCAGCGGCCGCTCCAGGGTGATGGCGGCGTTGACGGCCAGTTTCAGGTCATCGGTAGCCACATAGGCCTGGGTGCCTTCGAACTTCATCGGTCATTCCTCGAATTCATCAATGGCCTGACTATACCGCGCAGCCCCGGCGACTGTGAACGCAGACGGGGCATTCAGTCTCTGAATGGCGGGTCACATCAGCCCTGGCCCATGCAGGACGTGTGGGAGCTGGCTTGCCTGCGATAGCGGTGTATCAGCGACAGATTAGTTAACTGACCCACCGCCATCGCAGGCAAGCCAGCTCCCACAGGGTTAATCAGCGCTGGGCTTGGGCTGTTCGTAACGGGCATTGAACGCCTGGATAAACCCATTGCGCAGAATCGCGATCACCGCCGAAAACGCACTGACATTTTGCTGATGCACGCTACCGCTCAGCTCTACACGGGTGGCGAACTGGTTTTTACGCTGGTTTTTCAGCACGGTTTCGCTGGCGCCCACCACGGCTTCCCAGATCGAGCGGAAGATATTCTTGTCCTGGTTTTCAACGTCTTGTTGCCAGTCGAACACCTCCACATCGCGCAGCAGCGGCTTGATGTAGCCGGTGAGCCGGCCATTTTCCGCCTGGGCTTCGATCACCACATCGCCCGTGCCGGCCTTGAAGTCGAACTTGCCATAGGCCGATGCGAAGTCATTCATGCGCTTGAGTTGCAGGTCGCGGGCGCGGAAGCGGAACTCGAACTCTTCGAAATCGCTCAGCGGATCAAAGGTGGCGTTGGCCTCCAGAGGCGCCTGGCCTTGCAGGAGTGCCTTGCCTTCGAAGCGGGCGTCGCGCTTGCCTTTGACATCCACCACATTGGTCAAGTTATAGAAGCTGGCGTTGACCCCGGTGGCGTTGATATTCACCTGGGGCTTGGAGCTGAAGTTATGGAAGGCGATCTCACCGTCTTCGATGCGCACTTCGTTGAGGGTGATCGGTAACAGTTTGCGCAGTTGCTCCTGCCAGTCGGTGCCTTTACCGGTCTGGGACGCCTGCTTGTTGGCACCGCCATCGACAAAGTTGATCTGCGGGCGCACAAAATGCCCCTCGGCCACGACGGCATGGTCGTACCACAGCGAATGCCAGCTCACCGCGAACTCGATCAGCGGTGCCTTGACGAACGGCACCGGGACCTTGCCGTCCACCTTGACGATTTGCAGGCCATTGATCCGGTAGGCGCCGCGCCATAGCGCCAGGTCCACATCGGCAATCTCGCCACGGTAATCGCCCATGTTGGCGAGTTTGTCGTTCAGGTAGTTGCGCACCAGGTAGGGCAGCGCAAGGTGGATGGCAATCAAGACCAGCACCAGAGCGGCGATGGTCCCTAACGGCCAACTGTAGCGACGTTTCATAGGGCAGTTCTCCTTGCTTGTAGGAGATTGACTGTTCTGATGAACGCAACGTTCCTCCGTCTGGACGCTTGGGAGTACGCGGCATACCCTTGGGGCCTTTCCCAACGCCTCGACAATAGGAACCGCCATGAGCCGTATCTTTGCAGACAACGCGCACTCCATCGGTAACACGCCCCTGGTTCAGATCAACCGCATCGCACCGCGTGGCGTGACGATCCTGGCCAAGATCGAAGGGCGCAACCCGAGTTATTCGGTGAAGTGCCGCATTGGCGCAAGCATGGTCTGGGATGCAGAAAGCAGCGGCAAGCTCAAGCCGGGCATGACCATCGTCGAGCCCACTTCGGGCAACACCGGTATCGGCCTGGCCTTTGTCGCCGCTGCCCGTGGCTACAAGTTGCTGCTGACCATGCCGTCGTCAATGAGCCTTGAGCGCCGTAAAGTGCTCAAGGCTCTGGGCGCCGAGCTGGTGCTGACCGAGCCGGCCAAGGGCATGAAGGGTGCCATCGACAAGGCCGCCGAGATCGTCGCCAGCGACCCGGCCACCTACTTTATGCCGGCCCAGTTCGACAACCCGGCAAACCCTGCGATCCACGAGAAAACCACCGGCCCGGAAATCTGGAACGACACCGATGGCGCCGTGGACGTGCTGGTGGCGGGCGTGGGAACCGGCGGCACCATCACCGGGGTATCACGCTATATCAAGAACACCGCGGGCAAGCCGATTCTGTCGGTGGCCGTGGAGCCCATGGTTTCCCCGGTGATCACCCAGGCCTTGGCGGGTGAAGAGATCAAGCCCAGCCCGCACAAGATCCAGGGGATCGGCGCCGGTTTTGTGCCGAAAAACCTCGACCTGTCGATGGTCGACCGGGTGGAGCTGGCGACCGACGAGGAGTCCAAGGCCATGGCCCGGCGCTTGATGCTGGAAGAGGGCATTCTGTGCGGGATCTCCTGTGGCGCCGCCATGGCGGTGGCCGTGCGCCTGGCCGAGAAGCCGGAGATGCAGGGCAAGACTATTGTGGTGATCTTGCCGGACTCCGGTGAGCGCTACCTGTCGAGCATGTTATTCAGCGATTTGTTTACCGAACAGGAAAACCAAGCCTGAATCGACTGTAGGAGCGAGCTCGCTCGCGAAAAACCTGAGAACGCCACGTTGTATCAGTAAACCCGCGTTATCGTTGACGTTCTTCGCGAGCAAGCTCGCTCCTACAGGTGTTGATACAGGTCAGTCTGGTTTCCTGGGCCTTCTGCATAATGGTTCAAGTGTTTATCATGGCCGGCTGCTACGTCTGGTTTCCCATTGACGGAAATTTGCTGGCCAGGCGCTTATTTCCAGGAGTTGCTGCATGACCTTTTCTTTGGCCGCCAAACTGTCGGTGTTGCTGCTGTTCATCGGCAGCACGCTGTATGTGCACCTGCGTGGCAAGGCCCGTTTGCCGATGTTGCGTCAGTTCGTCAACCATTCGGCGCTGTTCGCCCCGTATAACGCCCTGATGTACCTGTTTTCCGCGGTGCCGTCCAAGCCCTACCTGGACCGCAGCAAGTTCCCGGAACTGGATGTGCTCAAGGACAACTGGGAAGTGATCCGCGAAGAGGCCATGCACCTGTTCGACGAGGGCTACATCCGCGCCGCCGAAAAGAACAACGACGCCGGCTTCGGTTCATTCTTCAAGAAGGGCTGGAAGCGTTTCTACCTTAAGTGGTACGACAAACCGCTGCCTTCGGCCGAGGCGCTGTGCCCCAAGACCGTGGCGTTGGTGAGCAGCATTCCTAACGTCAAGGGCGCGATGTTCGCGTTGTTGCCTGGCGGCAGCCACCTCAACCCGCACCGCGACCCGTTCGCCGGTTCCCTGCGTTATCACCTGGGGCTTGCCACGCCGAACTCTGACGACTGCCGTATCTTCGTCGACGGCCAGGTTTACGCCTGGCGCGACGGTGAAGACGTGATGTTCGACGAGACCTACGTGCACTGGGTGAAAAACGAAACCGAACAGACCCGTGTGATCCTGTTCTGCGACATTGAGCGCCCATTGAGCAACCGCGTGATGACCCGCATCAACCGCTGGGTCAGCAAGCAGCTGGGCCGCGCGACCGCACCGCAGAACCTCGATGACGAGCGCGTGGGCGGCATCAACCAGGCGTACGCCTGGAGCAAGACCTTCAGCGACAAGTTCAGCGGCCAGGTCAAGCAGTGGAAGCGCAAGCATCCCAAGGCCTACCGCATTGCGCGGCCGGTGCTGGCGGTGGTGGTGTTGGTACTGCTGTGGAAGTGGCTGTTCGGCTAAACCGCACACCATAAAAAGGCGCTGTATCGAAAGATACAGCGCCTTTTTTATGCCTGGAATGTGATCAAAACTGTGGGAGCTGGCTTGCCTGCGGTGGCGGAGTATCAGCTATAAAAAGGTTGACTGACCCACCGCTTTCGCAGGCAAGCCAGCTCCCACATTTGATCTGCGTTGCTCTTAAGAGGCGATCAACTGGCGCAGCACGTAGTGCAGAATCCCACCCGCCTTGAAGTACTCCACTTCATTCAAGGTATCAATCCGGCACAGCACCTCAACCTTCTCGCTGCTGCCATCCTCGCGAGTGATCACCAGCGTCAGGTTCATCCGCGGCTCGATCTCGGCAGCGGTCAGCCCGAGGATATCGATCTTCTCCTTGCCGGTGAGCTTGAGCGTCTTGCGGTTCTGATCCAGTTTGAACTGCAACGGCAAGACGCCCATGCCTACCAGGTTGGAGCGGTGGATACGCTCGAAGCTCTCGGCGATCACCGCCTTGACGCCCAGCAGGTTGGTACCCTTGGCCGCCCAGTCGCGGCTGGAGCCGGTGCCGTATTCTTGGCCGGCGATCACCACCAGCGGTGTGCCGGAGGCCTGGTACTTCATGGCCGCATCGTAGATCGCCATTTTCTCGCCAGTGGGGATATACAGCGTGTTACCGCCTTCTTCGCCGCCGAGCATTTCATTGCGGATACGGATATTGGCAAAGGTGCCGCGCATCATCACTTCATGGTTACCCCGGCGTGAACCGTAGGAGTTGAAGTCACGCGGCTCCACGCCCTGTTCGCGCAGGTAGCGCCCGGCCGGGCTGTCGGCCTTGATATTGCCGGCAGGGGAGATGTGGTCGGTGGTTACCGAATCCCCCAGCAGGGCCAGCACGTTGGCGCCCTTGACGTCCGCGATCACCGGCAGCGGGCCGGCGATGTCGTCGAAGAACGGCGGGTGCTGGATATAGGTGGAATCCGGCTGCCACACGTAGGTGGCTGCCTGCGGCACTTCAATGGCTTGCCACTGCTCGTCGCCGGCAAACACTTCGGCATATTCCTTGTGGAACATGCTGGTGCTGACTTGGGCCACCGCCTCGGCGATTTCCTGGCTGCTGGGCCAGATGTCCTTCAGGTACACCGGATTACCCTGCTGGTCATTGCCCAGCGGCTCGCTGCTGATGTCGATGCGCACGGTGCCGGCCAACGCGTAAGCGACGACCAGGGGCGGCGAGGCCAGCCAGTTGGTTTTCACCAGAGGGTGCACGCGGCCTTCGAAGTTACGGTTACCGGACAGCACCGACGCGACGGTGAGGTCGGCCTTCTGGATGGCTTTTTCGATCGGCTCGGGCAGGGGCCCGGAGTTGCCGATACAGGTGGTGCAGCCGTAGCCCACCAGGTCGAAGCCAAGCTTGTCCAGGTATTGGGTGAGGCCCGCCGCCTTGTAGTAGTCGGTGACCACTTTGGAGCCCGGCGCCAGGGAGCTTTTCACCCAGGGCTTGCGGGTCAGGCCTTTTTCCACGGCTTTCTTTGCCACCAGCCCGGCGGCCATCATCACGCTGGGGTTGGAGGTGTTGGTGCAGGAGGTAATCGCGGCAATCACCACTGCGCCGTTTTTCAGGCGATAGGTGTTGCCTTCGTATTCATAATCCGCCTCGCCGACCAGGTCCGCATTGCCCACGGCAACGCCGCCTCCGCCTTCGCTTTCCAGGCGGCCTTCTTCTTTGCTGGTGGGCTTGAATTGCAGGTCGAGAAAATCGCTGAACGCTTGGCCTACATTCGGCAGGGCGACACGGTCCTGGGGACGTTTGGGCCCGGCAAGGCTGGCCTCGACAGTGCCCATGTCCAGAGCCAGGGTGTCGGTGAAGATTGGCTCCTGGCCGGCATTGCGCCACAGGCCCTGGGCCTTGGTATAGGCTTCCACCAGTTTGACCGTCTCAGCCGGGCGGCCGGACAGGCGCAGGTAGTCCAGGGTCACTTTATCCACCGGGAAAAAACCACAGGTCGCGCCGTATTCCGGGGCCATGTTGGCGATGGTCGCGCGGTCGGCCAGGGGCAAATCGGCCAGGCCGTCGCCGTAGAACTCGACGAACTTGCCCACCACGCCTTTCTTGCGCAGCATTTGCGTCACGGTCAGCACCAGGTCGGTGGCGGTGATGCCTTCCTTGAGCTTGCCGGTGAGCTTGAAACCGATCACTTCCGGGATCAGCATCGACACCGGCTGGCCGAGCATGGCCGCTTCGGCTTCGATCCCGCCCACGCCCCAGCCGAGTACGCCGAGGCCGTTGATCATGGTGGTGTGGGAGTCGGTGCCGACCAGGGTGTCGGGGAAGGCGTAGGTGCGGCCGTCTTCCTCTTTGGTCCACACGGTGCGGCCCAGGTATTCGAGGTTGACCTGGTGGCAGATGCCGGTGCCCGGCGGCACCACGCTGAAGTTGTCGAAGGCGCTCTGGCCCCAGCGCAGGAAGGCGTAGCGTTCGCCGTTGCGCTGCATTTCGATATCGACGTTCTGTTCAAAGGCGCTGGTGCTGCCGAACTTGTCGACCATCACCGAGTGGTCAATCACCAGGTCCACCGGTGACAGCGGGTTGATGCGCTGCGGGTCACCGCCGGCCTTGGCCACGGCGGCGCGCATGGCGGCCAGGTCGACCACGGCGGGTACGCCGGTAAAGTCTTGCATCAGCACGCGAGCGGGGCGGTACTGGATCTCGCGGTCCGACTGGCGCGCCTTGAGCCAGGCGGCGATGGCCTTGAGGTCGGTGCCGGTGACGGTCTTGGCGTCTTCCCAGCGCAGCAGGTTTTCCAGCAGCACCTTGAGGGACATCGGCAGCTTGTCCAGGTCACCCAGGCTCTTGGCGGCTTCGGGCAGGCTGAAGTAGTGGTAGGTTTTGCTGTCTATGTGCAGTGTCTTAAGGGTTCTCAGGCTATCAAGGGATGACATTACATGACTCCTTATGGTCCGCACGGCTACGGACCTGACGGGACGAACAGAGCTATCACGTTAGCGCTGTTTTCATTAGCAGGCTAATAACTGGACTCTATCGCTGAGTCCAAGGTTCCGAACTCGGCTATCATGCGCGCGTTTTCATGACAGGTATTGCGATAGCGCAAGGCCAGTTGATTCACCAGGAGATTCAATGAACACCCTTTTTATGCACTGCCGCCCGGGTTTTGAAGGCGAAGTCTGTTCCGAGATCGCGGAGCACGCCGCGCGCCTGAACGTGTCCGGCTACGCCAAGGCCAAGACCGGCAGCGCCTGCGCCGAATTTGTCTGCACCGAAGAAGATGGCGCCCAGCGCCTGATGCACGGCCAGCGCTTTGCCGAGCTGATCTTCCCCCGGCAGTGGGCGCGCGGGGTGTTTATCGACCTGCCGGAAACCGACCGCATCAGCGTGATCCTCGCCCACCTGCGCGAATTCCCCGTGTGCGGCAGCCTGTGGCTGGAGATGGTCGACACCAACGACGGCAAGGAGCTGTCGAACTTCTGCAAGAAATTCGAAGTGCACCTGCGCAAAGCCCTGCTTAACGCCGGCAAGCTGGTGGACGACCCGAGCAAGCCGCGCCTGCTGCTGACCTTCAAGAGCGGCCGCGAAGTGTTCATGGGCCTGGCCGAATCGAACAACTCGGCGATGTGGCCCATGGGCATTCCGCGCCTCAAGTTCCCGCGTGACGCGCCCAGCCGTTCGACCCTCAAGCTGGAGGAAGCCTGGCACCACTTTATCCCCCGTGACCAGTGGGACGAGCGCCTGCACGGCGACATGACCGGCGTCGACCTCGGCGCAGCGCCAGGCGGCTGGACCTGGCAACTGGTCAACCGTGGCATGCTGGTGACCGCCATCGACAACGGCCCCATGGCTGAAAGCCTGATGGATACCGGCCTGGTGCAGCATCTGATGGCCGACGGCTTCACCTTCGTGCCCAAGCAGCCGGTAGACTGGATGGTCTGCGACATCGTTGAGAAGCCCGCGCGCAACGCGGCACTCTTGGAAACTTGGATTGGAGAAGGGCATTGCCGCGAGGCGGTGGTGAACCTGAAGTTGCCGATGAAGCAGCGTTACGCCGAAGTGAAGCGTTTGCTGGAGCGCATCGAAGAGGGCTTCAAGGCGCGCGGCATTCGTGTGGAGATTGGCTGCAAGCAGCTCTACCACGACCGCGAAGAGGTCACCTGCCACTTGCGTCGTCTGATAGACATAAAGAAATCTAAAGGCCGCTGATATTAAATGTGGGAGCTGGCTTGCCTGCGAAAGCGGTATAACAGTCGAAATTTATGTTGAATGTGCCCCCGTCATCGCGGGCAAGCCCGCTCCCACATTGCTGAGCGGTGCCAGTTTTAGGAGTGAAGTATGAGTCTTGAACCTGTTGACGGTACCCTCGACGCCACCGGCCTCAACTGCCCGGAACCCGTGATGATGCTGCACCAGCACATCCGCGACCTGCCGGCGGGCGGCCTGCTCAAGGTGATCGCGACCGACCCGTCGACCCGTCGCGATATCCCCAAGTTCTGCGTGTTTCTCGACCACGAACTGGTGGATCAGCAGGAAGATGCTGGCACCTACCTGTACTGGATCCGCAAGAAAGCCGATTAAGCCTGCGCCTTTTCGGCCCGGATGCGCCGGCGTGCACTGCGCGCCAGGCGCACCACCAGCATCCCCGCCGCACAGCTCAAGCCCACGATCAGCCCTTGCCATAAACCGCTCGGGCCGCTGGGCTCGCCGAGCCAGTTTGTCAGGCCCAGGGCGTAACCCACCGGCAGGCCCACGCCCCAGTAGGCGAACAAGGTCAGCACCATGGTCACCCGGGTGTCCTGATAGCCGCGCAATGCGCCCGCGGCGGTGACCTGGATCGAGTCGGAGAACTGGAACAACGCCGAGAACACAATCAGCATCGACGCCAAGTGGATCACCACCGGGTCAGGGGTGTAGATCGCTGCAATCTGCTCGCGAAACAGCAGCATCAAGCTGCAGGAAAAACACGCGTACGCCAGGGCGGTGCCCATGCCGACGCCGGCGGCGAAGCGAGCTTCCCGGGGTTCGCCGCGCCCCAACGCCTGGCCGACCCGCACGGTGACGGCCATGCTCAGGGAATAGGGGATCATGAACACCAGGGAGCTGACGTTCAGGGCTATCTGGTGACCGGAGACCACCGTGGCGCCCAGGCTGCCAAGCAACAGGGCAATCACCGCGAAAATGCTCGACTCGGCGAAGATCGCCACACCAATCGGCAGGCCTATGCCCAATATGCGCTTGATCACCGTCCATTGCGGCCAGTCGAAGCGCTTGAACAATTCGCTGCTTTGATAGGCCGCGCCCCAGCGCGTCCAGATGGCCAGGCCGATCATCATCACCCACATCGCAATGGCGGTAGCCCAGCCACAGCCCACGCCGCCCATGGCCGGTACGCCAAAGTGGCCGTAGATGAAGATGTAGTTCAGCGGAATATTCAGCGCCAACCCGCACAAGCCCATGACCATGCTCGGCCGTGTGCGGCCCAGGCCGTCACTGAAACAGCGAAACACGTAGTACAACGCAACCGCCGGCATACCGGCGGCGATGCCGTGCAGGTAGCCCATGGACGGCTCGATCAGGTCGGGCTCGACCTTCATGGCATGCAGGATCGGCTCGGCGCACAGCAACAGCAGCGCGCCGCAGAGACCGACCACCACGGCCAACCACAACGATTGGCGCACCAGAGGCCCGATCTCGGTGAGTTTGCCCGCGCCATAACGCTCGGCAACTTTCGGTGTGGTGGCCAGCAGAGTACCGGTCATCAACAGGTACACCGGGATCCAGATCGAATTACCCAGGCCCACCGCCGCCAGGTCCTGCGGGCTCACGCGCCCAGCCATCACCGCATCGACGAAGCTCATCGCGGTGGTTGCCAGTTGGCCAATCATGATCGGCAAGGCCAGCGTCAGCAGGCCGCGCACTTCCCGGCTGATGCGGGCGGGGCGGGAGAGGGTAGCGGTGGCAGTGTTCACGTACAGGTGTCCAATAAAAAGGCAGTCGCAAGGACGGCGGATTCTACGCGTTGACGCAGTGGTCAGGAAAAAACCTGTGTTAGGGATTTGTAAGCAATGCGCCCAGGCCAGCTCCTACACAGGATCTTCTGTACACTGCCAATCCGCCAAAGGAGCCTGCCATGCTGATTGTTGCCGACGAAAATATCCCGCTGCTCGATGCATTCTTCGAAGGGTTTGGCGAGATTCGCCGTGTGCCCGGCCGTTCCATCGACCGCGCCACGGTCGAGCAGGCCGATGTACTGCTGGTGCGCTCGGTGACCAACGTCAACCGCGCCCTGCTCGAGGGCAGTAAGGTGCGTTTTGTCGGCACTTGCACCATCGGCACCGACCACCTGGACCTCGACTACTTCAAGCAAGCAGGTATCCAGTGGTCCAGCGCGCCCGGCTGCAATGCGCGTGGGGTGGTGGACTACGTGCTCGGCAGCTTGCAGACCCTGGCTGAAATCGAAGGCGCCGACCTCAAGCAGCGCACCTACGGTATCGTCGGTGCCGGTGAAGTCGGCGGGCGGTTGGTCAAGGTGCTCAAGGGCCTGGGCTGGAATGTGTTGGTGTGCGACCCACCGCGCCAGGTCACCGAAGACGGTGATTACGTCAGCCTGCAGCAGATCATCGAGCACTGTGACGTGATCAGCTTGCATACGCCGCTGATCAAGTCCGGCAATGGTTCGACCTGGCACCTGTTTGATCGCCAGCGCCTGGAACAGCTCAAGCCGGGCACCTGGCTGATCAATGCCAGCCGGGGCGCGGTGGTGGATAACGCCGCCCTGCGCGAGGTGTTGCTGGCGCGCGAAGACCTGCAAGCGGTGCTGGACGTGTGGGAAGGCGAGCCCGAGGTGGATGTCGAGCTGGCAGACCTGTGCGTGCTGGCCACGCCCCATATCGCCGGCTACAGCCTCGATGGCAAACAGCGCGGCACCGCGCAGATTTACCAGGCGCTGTGCGCGCACCTGGGCCAGGAACCGAGTATTCACTTAAGTGATTTGCTGCCGGCCCCCTGGCTGGCCGAGATGCACCTTAACGCTACGACTGACCCGGCCTGGGCGCTGGCGACCTTGTGCCGCAGTGTGTACGACCCACGCCGTGACGATGCGGATTTCCGTCGCAGCCTCGTGGGCACCGTGCATGAGCAGCGCCAGGCCTTTGACCTGCTGCGCAAGCACTATCCGGAGCGTCGCGAGATCGATGGGTTGAAGGTGCGCATCAACGGGGAGTCGGCGGTGCTGTCGCAGATCGTGGCTGCTCTGGGCGCCGAACACCTATAACTGTAGGAGCGAGCTTGCTCGCGAAAAACGTCAACGATAACGCAGCGTTTCTGATTTAACGCGGCGCCCTCAGGTTTTTCGCGAGCAACCTCGCTCCTACAGGGGGCATAAAAAACCCGGCCACCTGGGCCGGGTTTGAAAGAGCGTGGGCGCTTCAGCCTTGCTGGGCAGGCTTGACCAGTCGCTGTTCCAGTTCGCTGCAGGCTTGCTGGATCATTTCTTCGGTAATCTGCACTTCCTGGCCTTTGGCATCGATATACGAGCAAGGCAGCTGTTGCGGCTGGCGGATCACTTCAATCTTGGCGTCGCTGCTATTTTGCAAGGTCATGGCCTGTCTCCTCATCAGGTTGTGTACCTACTTTAATTCCCCCGCATGAACGCGCCGTTACAACTCCTTACACGCTCATCGGTTTGAACACCCAGTCCACCAGAAACCGGTACATATTTCCAGATGAGGCTTAGACCGATAGCCTCTAGCGGCCTGCATCGGTGGGCATAATTAACCTGACTCATTGTTATTCGCGCAAGTTCCCCCAATGTTGGAGGGTACAGATTCCTCATTGGTGATACCTCCCATGTTCTCCATCCGTCAACGCCGTGCGATTCGCCTGGCCAGCCGCTTTATCGCGCCCTACCGCTGGCAGGCGCTTGGCGCACTGCTGGCGCTGATCGTCACCGCTGGCATCACCTTGTCCATGGGGCAGGGCATACGCCTGCTGGTGGACCAGGGCTTCATGACTCAGTCGCCGCACCTGCTCAACCAGTCCATCGGCCTGTTCATGCTGCTGGTGCTCGGCCTGGCCGTGGGCACCTTCACGCGGTTTTACCTGGTGTCGTGGATTGGCGAGCGGGTGGTGGCCGATATTCGCCGGCAAGTGTTCAACCACCTGATCTACCTGCACCCAGGCTTCTACGAGAACAACCGCAGCTCCGAAATCCAGTCGCGGCTGACCACCGACACCACCTTGCTGCAATCGGTGATCGGCTCATCGCTGTCGCTGTTTTTGCGCAATGCCCTTATGGTCATCGGCGGCATCGTGTTGCTGTTTATCACGAACCCCAAACTCACCAGCATCGTGGTGGTGGCGTTGCCGCTGGTGCTGGCGCCGATCCTGATTTTCGGACGTCGGGTGCGCAGCCTGTCGCGTTTGAGCCAGGACCGTATCGCGGACGTTGGCAGCTATGTCGCCGAGACCTTGGGCCAGATCAAGACCGTGCAGGCCTATAACCATCAGGTGCAGGACGAACAGCGCTTTGCCGTCACCGTCGAGGACGCCTTCATCACCGCACGTAAGCGCATCTTGCAGCGCTCATGGCTGATTACCCTGGTGATCATGCTGGTGCTCGGCGCGGTAGGCGTGATGCTGTGGGTGGGCGGCATGGACGTGATCAGCGGGCGTATTTCCGGCGGTGAGCTGGCGGCGTTCGTGTTCTACAGCCTGATTGTCGGCAGCGCCGTTGGCACCCTGAGCGAAGTGCTCGGCGAGTTGCAGCGTGCCGCTGGGGCGGCGGAGCGGATCGGTGAGCTGTTGCAGTCAGGCAACGACATCCAGGCGCCGGCCACTGGCGGTGTACGTTTGCCGGAACGGGTCAGCGGCCGCATGGAACTGCAAGACCTGCGCTTTTCCTACCCGTCACGGCCGGACAGCTACGCCATCGATGGCTTGAACCTGACCATCAACCCGGGCGAAACCCTGGCGTTGGTAGGGCCGTCCGGCGCGGGCAAATCGACGATCTTCGACCTGCTGCTGCGTTTCTACGACCCCCAGCAAGGCCGCATCCTGCTTGAAGGTCAACCGTTGACCGAGCTTGACCCGTTAGACCTGCGTCGCCATTTCGCCCTGGTGTCCCAGAGCCCGGCGCTGTTCTTCGGCAGCGTCGAAGACAACATCCGCTACGGCAACCCGTCCGCCACCACCGCCCAGGTGGAAGCCGCCGCGCGTATTGCCCACGCCCACGACTTCATCCTGCAAATGCCCGACGGCTACCAAACCCACCTCGGCGAAAGTGGCCAGGGCCTCTCTGGCGGCCAGCGCCAACGCCTGGCCATCGCCCGCGCCTTGCTGGTCGACGCGCCGATCCTGCTGCTGGACGAAGCCACCAGCGCCCTCGACGCTCAGAGCGAACACCTGATCCAACAAGCCCTGCCGCAGCTCATGCAGGGGCGCACCACGCTGGTCATCGCGCATCGTTTGGCCACGGTGAAGAATGCCGACCGCATTGCGGTAATGGACCAGGGCAAGCTGGTGGCGGTGGGCACGCATCAGCAGTTGATTGCGAGCAATCCGTTGTATGCGCGGTTGGCGGCGTTGCAGTTCAACGATGGAGATGAACAGGTGAAATAAAAAATGCCCGCATCTCTCGATGCGGGCAATGGCGCCTCTGTAGGAGCGAGCTTGCTCGCGAAAAACTCACAGGCGCCGCGTTTATCCAGGAAGCACGCGTTAGCGTTGACGTTCTTCGCGAGCAAGCTCGCTCCTACTGGTCGTCGAAGTACCGCTCATGCCAATCCACCAACGGTTGCGGTGAGTTGAGCTTCTGCCCGTAGATCACCGAATAAGACAGCACGTTCTGCACATACTGGCGGGTTTCGTCGAACGGGATGCTTTCCACCCACACGTCGAAACTCAGGTGGTCTGCGCCGCGCAGCCATTGGCGCACGCGGCCGGGGCCGGCGTTGTAGGCAGCGGAGGCGAGCACGCGGTTGCCGTTGAACTGGCTGTGCACCTGGCTCAGGTAGGCAGCGCCGAGCTGGATGTTTTTATCCGGGTCCAGCACTTGGGCCGGGGAGGCCAGGGGGATACTGAATTTGCGTGCGGTTTCCTTGGCGGTGCCGGGCATCAGTTGCATCAGGCCGCTGGCGCCAACGCCGGAACGGGCGTCATCCATAAACGCGCTTTCCTGGCGGGTGATGGCAAAGATCCAACTGGAGTGCAGGCCGCGTACCTTGGCTTCGCGCACCAGGGTGTCGCGGTGGGCCATCGGGAAGCGGATGTCCAGGTCGTCCCAGTACTGGGCCTGGCTGATGGTGCGGATCGCCGGGAAGTACCACTTCATGTCGTAGGCCAGTTTGGCCTGGGCCACCATCTCGTCACGGTTGAAATGACGGCTGACGTGGTACCACTCACGGCGACCGTCGACGATCTGGCCGCGGGCGTAGAACTCCAGGGCCCTGCGCACGCCTGGGGTGTTGCGGACCTTGTTGACCAGGGCCTGGCTCATCACCAGCGGCTTGTTGTTCAACTGATAAGGCGATTTGGAGCGGTCAGCCGCGAGGAAACCGTAGAAGTCCCGCTCCTTGGCGACGTTTTTGTACAGCACCAAAGCCTGCGGGTTTTTCGGCTCGGCCAGCTCCAGGCTGCGCGCCTGCCAGTAGCGCCAGCGGTTGGTGGTGGCCAGGTCTTGTGGGAGCTTGCGGGTCAACTGGTAGGCGTCTTCCCAGCGCGCCAGGCGCAACAACAGGCGCAGGCGCCATTCGGAGACCGTATTGTCGCGCAGTTCGGGGTCGTACTTGGTCATGACCTCCAGCGCGCGCGGGTCGAAGCGCTTGGCCAGGGTCAAGCCGATCTCGCGGGCAATCGACACTTTTTCGTCACGGGAGAAGTGCATGCTGCTGGCGTAACCGTCGAGCAGCGACATGGCTTTGTCCGGATCCTGGCGCGCCAGGCGACGCAGGCCCAGGCCCACGGCGTCAGCCATGGCCTCGGTGGCCGGCTGGAAGCGTGACGGGTCGCTGAGCATGTCGGGCTTTTGCGCAACATCCACCATCAAGCGGCCTTGGGCGCCGAGGGTGGGCAGGGTTTTCACCAGGCTATTGGCCAGCGCGTAGTTACGCGCTTCGGCGGCGAGCTTGGCGCGCTCCCAGATCTTCTGCTCGGTGAGTTGGCCGGCAGCGGCCCATTGGCCAAACGTGACGTCACAGGCGGCGGGCTGGGATTTGCCGGTCATCCACAGCTTTTCGGCAGTCTTGTAGCCTTCGGCTTTCAGGTTGTGGCTGAGCTGGTACTGGCCATGCAGGCAGTCCAGCTCGACGAAATTGAGCTTGGTGTCGTAGTACTTTTCAAAGGTCTGCCAATCGCCGCGTTCGGCCAGCCAGCGCAGCCAACGCAGTTTCATCCAGTTGGCCTGGGGCAGGTCGCCGTGTTTGGCGAGGAATTGTTCGATTTCCTCATTGCTCGCGGTTTTCAGGCGCGCGGTCAGCTCGTCATAGGCCAGGTAGGGCGTGAGCGGGTAATCGGCCAGGGCTTGGCTGTATTGCATGTAGGGGCCGCTGTCGCCCTTGGCCAGGGCGCGTTTGGCTTGATCGTAATACTGGCGTTGAGTGGTGAGGTCCACCGCCTGGGCGGATTGAACGGCAGTGGCGGAAAGAAGCAGACAAGATAAAAAGTTGAAAAGGCGACTGCGCATGAGACGTCCGTGCAGAGAAATCACGACTAGCACCGGCACTGCCGACACTGATTGCCCCTAGCTTAGCCTTTTGCCAGCGGCCCGCGAAAGCTTTGCCGGCTGGTTCGTTCAAGTTCGCCGGAAATGTCCTACAGAACGTGTCAATAGAGAAAATGCCGACCGCATCCCACCCTCACATCAGGTAGAATGCGCGCCCAGTTTTTGGAGAAGCGTATGACCCTGCTCAAATTCAGCGATGTGTCCCTTGCTTTCGGCGCCATGCCGTTGTTGGACAAGGTGTCCTGGCAGATCGCCCGTGGTGAGCGGGTGTGCATCATCGGCCGCAACGGCACCGGTAAGTCCAGCATGATGAAGCTGGTAAAAGGCGACCAGAAGCCCGATGACGGCTCTGTCTGGCGTGCCCCGGGCCTCAAGATCGGCGAATTGCCGCAAGAATTGCCGGTGGCCGACGGACGGACAGTGTTCGACGTGGTTGCCGAAGGCCTGGATGGCGTTGGCGAGTTGCTCGCGCAATACCATCACCTGGCGCAGAACTGCGTCACCGAGGAAGACCTCGACAAGCTGATGCACGTCCAGCAAGACCTCGAAGCCCGTGACGGCTGGCGCTTGCAGCAACTGGTGGACAGCACCCTGAGCCGCCTGCAACTGCCGGCCGACAAGACCCTCGCCGAATTGTCCGGCGGCTGGCGTCGTCGCGTGCTGCTGGCCCAGGCCCTGGTGTCCGAGCCGGACCTGCTGCTGCTCGACGAACCGACCAACCACCTGGACATTGGCGCCATCGCCTGGCTTGAAGAAGCCATCAAGGACTTCCAAGGCGCCGTGCTGTTTATCACGCACGACCGTGCTTTCCTGCAGAGCCTGGCCACGCGCATCCTCGAACTGGACCGTGGCGGCCTGATCGACTGGAACGGCGACTACGCCAGCTTCCTGGTGCACAAGGAAGCCGCCCTGGCGGCCGAAGAAACCGCCAACGCGCTGTTCGACAAGAAGCTGGCCCAGGAAGAAGTCTGGATCCGCCAGGGCATCAAGGCCCGTCGCACCCGTAACGAAGGCCGCGTACGTGCCTTGAAAGCCTTGCGCGTCGAGCGCAGTGAGCGCCGCGAGCGCACCGGCAAGGCCAATATCCAGCTCGATACTGCCGACAAGTCGGGCAAGCAAGTGATGGTGCTGGAGAACGTCAGCTTCCATCACCCGGACGGCCCGTTCCTGATCAAGGACTTCTCCATGGTCCTGCAGCGCGGCGACCGTATCGGCCTGCTGGGCGCCAACGGTACCGGCAAGACTACGTTGCTCAAGCTGATGCTCAGCGGCCTGCAACCGACCAGCGGCAAGGTCGAAGAGGGCACTCGCATCGACGTGGCCTACTTTGACCAGTTGCGCCACCAGTTGGACCTGGAAAAGACCGTGATCGACAACGTCGCCGAAGGCCGCGACTTTATCGACATCGACGGCCAGAGCCGCCACGTACTCAGCTACCTGGGCGACTTCCTGTTCAGCCCGCAGCGTGCACGTACGCCGGTCAAGGCGCTGTCGGGTGGTGAGCGCGCGCGCCTGCTGCTGGCCAAGCTGTTCAGCAAGCCGGCCAACTTGCTGGTACTCGACGAACCGACCAACGACCTCGACGTGGAAACCCTGGAACTGCTGGAAGAGGTCTTGCTGACCTTTAACGGCACTGTGCTGATGGTCAGCCACGACCGGGAATTCCTCGACAACGTGGTCACCAGCACCCTGGTCTTCGAAGGTGAAGGCAAGGTGCGTGAATACGTGGGCGGTTATCAGGACTGGCTGCGTCAGGGCGGCTCGCCGCGCCTGCTGGGCGTAACCGAGAGCAAGTCGGGCAAAGCAGACTTGAACACGGCGGTGGTGGCTCCGGTCGCTGCCGAAGCGCCTGCACCGGCGGCTGACGCTGCGCCGGCCAAGAAAAAGCTGAGCTATAAGTTGCAGCGCGAGCTGGAAGCCTTGCCGGGTGATATCGACGCCAAGGAACAGCAGATTGCTGCGGTCGAAGCGGAAATGGCTGACGCTGGTTTCTACCTGCGCCCTGCGGCAGAGACCGCCAAGGTCATCGCCTCTTTGGAGACGTTGAACCAGGAGCTGGAAGCGTTGGTTGAGCGTTGGGCCGAGTTGGATGCCTGAGTGATCTTGCAGCACTGAAAAGCCTGGCGTTCATTCCTATGAGCGCCAGGCTTTTTAATATGAAATGCGATCCAACTGTGGGAGCTGGCTTGCCTGCGATAGCGGTGTATCAGCCACCTGATGCATCAACTGACAGGCTGCTATCGCAGGCATGCCAGCTCCCACATTAGACCTTCATCGGTCTTACGAACTCTTTACCAGTTTGACGGCCAGTACATCGCACGGCGCGCCGTGCAATACATCATTGGCGGTCGAGCCCAGCAGCAAGGCCAAGCCGTGGCGCCCATGGCTACCCACTACGATCAGGTCACAACCCTGTTCCTTGGCCAAGTGGTGAATTTCCTGGCGCGGTTGGCCGTATGTCAGGTGGCAGTCTTCCTTTTTCAGGTGCGGGTATTTGAGAATCAAACGGTCCAGGCGCTCCTTGGCCTGGTCGAATTGTTGCTGCTGCAGCTGGGAAAGGTCCATCGGCACGTCACCACCAAAGGCCATCGCCATGGGCTCGACGATGTGCACCAGCGACAGTTTGGCGCCATTGGCAATCGCGGATTCCTGTGCGCGCTTGATCACTGGATCGCACTCTTCGGTCAGGTCGACAGCGACCAGAATATGTTTGTAGGGCATGAGGCGTTCCTCCAGGGGACTGCAATAAATTCAGTATGGCTGCTTTCAAGCGGATGGGGTTGCCGCAGATCAAATCCGCTCATCTAGAAATTCGGGAGTACACATATGACGGTCTGGATAGTGGTGTCAATCCTTGCGGTGGTTTTGAGCCCCCTGGTATGGCTGCGTCCTTCGCGCCAGCAGAGCGGGCGCATGGCCCTGCGCATGGAGGCACGCCGCATCGGGTTGGCCATGCAGTTGGCGCCTCAGGAGTGGCCGCACTGGCTCAAACAGGAGCCGCCGAGCCCTTGCGCGCAGTACTGCCGACCACGGCGTGGCAGCATGCCCGCGACCTGGAGTTACTGGCAGCTGGAGCCGGGGCTGTGGGTCAATCAGTGGCGTGAGCCTTGTGTGGATGAGAAGTTGTTGCCGCATTTTGCAACGCTGCCGGCGAACGTCTACAAGGTCGAGGCCGACAAACAGATGATTGCTTTGTATTGGGGCGAGAAGGGCGACGCAAGCGTACTCAAAGACATCGATACGCTGCTCAAGGCCCTGGCCTGACCCAAACCTTGTAGGCGCGAGCTTGCTCGCGAAAATCGCCAACGATAACGCGGATAATCAGGCTATACGCGGCGCTCTCCAGGTTTTCGCGCGGAAGCTCGCTCCTACAAAAAAGCCGAGCAATAAAAAGCCAGAAAAGCCGGGCAATAAAAAGCCCGACATCATCATCGGGCTGGAGGTGGCCAGGCAGGCCGGTAAATCTGTAGGTTGCCGCTAGCCTAGCCGGGTATTCCTTTCTGTACAGCCTTTTCCCACATCTTTTCTATTATTGATCCTGTGAATATTTGAATATTGACGGGTGGCCCGCCTGTGGGCCGGGTTCTGAAATGACTGGAAAGTCGCGTTTTTACTAGCCTTTGGAGCGATTGACAATTGCTCGGAATTGGATGAAGGTGGCGTACCCAAATCAAACGGGCGTATGAATTGAGCGTTTGCCTGTCAGACGACTCATACAAAACCCGACTATCGCACTGGCGGGTGTGCCTGGCGGATTGGCATGAGCATTGATTCAACTGTCAATGTCAAACCAGAGACCAGCGTCCAGTGTGTACTGTTCAGCTTCCATATCGTGGAGATCAGTTGATGATTTACGAAGGTAAAGCCATCACGGTTAAGGCTCTTGAAAGTGGCATCGTCGAACTCAAGTTCGACCTCAAGGGTGAGTCCGTCAACAAGTTCAACCGTCTAACCCTGAACGAACTGCGTCAGGCCGTAGACACCATCAAAGCAGATGCTTCGGTCAAGGGCGTGATCGTCTCCAGCGGCAAGGACGTGTTTATCGTCGGCGCTGACATCACCGAATTCGTCGACAACTTCAAGCTGCCCGATGCCGAGCTGGTGGCTGGCAACCTCGAAGCCAACAAGATCTTCAGCGATTTCGAAGACCTCAACGTGCCGACCGTTGCTGCCATCAATGGCATCGCGTTGGGCGGCGGCCTGGAAATGTGCCTGGCGGCAGATTTCCGCGTCATGTCCGCGACGGCCAAGATCGGCCTGCCGGAAGTCAAGCTGGGCATCTACCCAGGCTTTGGCGGTACCGTGCGCCTGCCGCGCCTGATCGGTGCTGACAACGCGATCGAATGGATCGCCGCCGGCAAGGAAAACAAGGCTGAAGACGCACTGAAAGTCGGTGCCGTCGACGCTGTAGTAGCTCCGGACAAGCTGGCCGAAGCCGCGCTGAACCTGATCAAGGGCGCCATCAGCGGCGAATTTGACTACAAAGCCAAGCGTCAACCGAAGCTGGAAAAACTCAAGCTCAACGCCATCGAACAGATGATGTCGTTCGAAACCGCCAAAGGTTTCGTGGCAGGCCAGGCCGGCCCGAACTACCCGGCGCCGGTTGAAGCGATCAAGACCATCCAGAAGGCCGCGAACTTCGGTCGCGACAAAGCCTTGGAAGTGGAAGCGGCAGGCTTCGTCAAACTGGCGAAAACCTCGGCGGCCCAGAGCCTGATCGGCCTGTTCCTGAACGATCAGGAACTGAAGAAAAAGGCCAAGGCCTACGACGAAATTGCCAAGGACGTGAAACAGGCTGCCGTACTCGGCGCCGGTATCATGGGTGGCGGTATCGCCTATCAGTCGGCGTCCAAAGGCACGCCGATCCTGATGAAAGACATCAACGAACACGGGATCGAGCAGGGCCTGGCCGAAGCCGCCAAGCTGCTGGTGGGCCGCGTTGATAAAGGCCGCATGACCGCTGCAAAAATGGCTGAAGTGCTTAACGGCATTCGTCCTACGCTGTCCTACGGCGATTTCGGCCACGTCGACCTGGTGGTCGAAGCGGTTGTCGAAAACCCGAAGGTCAAGCAAGCCGTGCTGGCTGAAGTGGAAGCCCAGGTCAAAGATGACACCATCCTGGCCTCCAACACTTCGACCATTTCCATCTCGCTGCTGGCCAAGGCCCTCAAGCGTCCGGAAAACTTCGTCGGCATGCACTTCTTCAACCCGGTGCACATGATGCCGCTGGTAGAAGTGATCCGTGGCGAGAAGTCCAGCGAGCTGGCCGTGGCCACCACCGTTGCCTACGCCAAGAAAATGGGCAAGAACCCGATCGTGGTCAATGACTGCCCGGGCTTCTTGGTCAACCGCGTGCTGTTCCCGTACTTCGGCGGTTTCGCCAAGTTGGTCAGCGCCGGTGTGGATTTTGTGCGTATCGACAAGGTCATGGAAAAATTCGGCTGGCCAATGGGCCCGGCGTACCTGATGGACGTGGTCGGCATCGACACCGGCCACCACGGTCGCGACGTCATGGCTGAAGGCTTCCCGGACCGCATGAAAGACGACCGTCGTTCGGCTGTCGACGCACTCTACGAAGCCAAGCGCCTGGGCCAGAAGAACGGCAAGGGTTTCTACGCCTACGAGACCGACAAGAAGGGCAAGCAGAAGAAAGTGGCCGACCCATCGGTGCACGAAGTACTCGCTCCGGTCATCTACGAACAGCGTGAGGTGTCTGACGAGGACATCATCAACTGGATGATGATTGCCCTGTGCCTGGAAACCGTGCGTTGCCTGGAAGACGGCATCGTTGAAACCGCCGCCGAAGCCGATATGGGCCTGGTGTACGGTATTGGTTTCCCTCCATTCCGTGGTGGTGCGCTGCGTTACATCGACTCCATCGGTGTGGCCCAGTTCGTTGCCCTGGCTGATCAGTACGCTGATCTGGGCCCGCTGTACCACCCGACCGCGAAGCTGCGTGAAATGGCCAAGAATGGCCAGAGCTTCTTCGGTTAAGTGCCCAGACGACTAGAGCGAGAATATTTATGAGCTTGAATCCAAGAGACGTCGTGATCGTCGACTTCGGTCGTACGCCGATGGGCCGCTCCAAGGGCGGCATGCACCGCAACACCCGCGCCGAAGACATGTCGGCGCATCTGATCAGCAAAGTGCTGGAGCGCAACACCAAGGTCGACCCGAACGAGGTCGAGGACGTGATCTGGGGCTGCGTCAACCAGACCCTGGAGCAGGGCTGGAACATCGCGCGCATGGCGTCGTTGATGACCCAGATCCCGCACACCGCGGCCGGCCAGACCGTCAGCCGCCTGTGTGGCTCCTCGATGAGCGCGCTGCACACCGCTGCGCAAGCGATCATGACTGGCAACGGCGATGTGTTCGTGGTCGGCGGCGTGGAGCACATGGGCCACGTCAGCATGATGCACGGCGTCGATCCTAACCCGCACATGTCCCTCTACGCGGCGAAAGCCTCGGGCATGATGGGCCTGACCGCGGAAATGCTCGGCAAGATGCACGGCATCACCCGTGAAGCCCAGGACGCCTTCGGCCTGCGTTCCCACCAGCTCGCTCACAAGGCGACTGTGGAAGGCAAGTTCAAGGATGAAATCATCCCGATGAACGGCTACGACGAAAACGGTTTTCTGAAACTGTTCGACTACGACGAAACCATTCGTCCGGACACCACCCTGGAAAGCCTGGCGGCCCTCAAGCCAGCCTTCAATCCAAAGGGCGGCACCGTGACAGCCGGTACTTCCTCGCAGATCACTGACGGTGCTTCGTGCATGATCGTGATGTCGGCGCAGCGTGCCCAGGACCTGGGTATCCAGCCGTTGGCCGTGATTCGTTCGATGGCGGTGGCGGGTGTGGATCCGGCGATCATGGGCTATGGTCCAGTACCGGCCACACAAAAAGCCTTGAAGCGCGCAGGCCTTTCCATCTCCGATATCGACTTCTTCGAGCTCAACGAAGCTTTCGCCGCACAGGCCCTGCCAGTGCTGAAAGATTTGAAAGTACTCGACAAGATGAACGAGAAGGTTAACCTGCACGGCGGTGCGATTGCCCTGGGCCACCCATTCGGTTGCTCCGGTGCGCGTATCTCCGGCACTTTGCTTAATGTGATGAAGCAAAATGGCGGCAACCTCGGGGTTGCAACCATGTGCATTGGTCTCGGCCAAGGCATCTCCACCGTCTTCGAACGCGTCTAAACGTTCGGTTGACGGAAGCCGGGGCCCAGTGCCCCGGTTTTTGTTTTTTGGAACTTTTAAATATTTTTTTTCAACAAATTTTGTACGAGGGCCAGAGCATGAAAGTCGAACCAGGGCTCTACCAGCATTACAAGGGGCCGCAGTACCGTGTTTTCAGTGTGGCGCGCCACTCTGAAACCGAAGAAGAAGTGGTGTTTTACCAAGCGCTGTATGGCGAATACGGTTTTTGGGTGCGCCCTTTGAGCATGTTCCTGGAGACCGTCGAAGTTGACGGCGAGCAGGTCCCGCGCTTTGCTTTGGTCACGGCCGAACCCAGTCTTTTTACAGGGCAATAACGGCAGGTCGCGCAGAATGCTGCGCTTGACCTCATCCGGTTGCCACTATATATAGCGTTGCCGCGTCAGGCGCCAACTGCCTTTCACTTCTCGAATTCAGGAATTTTCCGATCCATGGGCAAATCGCTGGTCATTGTGGAATCCCCGGCTAAGGCCAAGACCATCAACAAGTACTTGGGCAACGAGTACGTGGTGAAGTCGAGTATCGGCCATATCCGAGACCTGCCCACCAGCGGTTCGGCTAGCGCCAGCAAGGAGCCTGCCGCCAAGCGCGGCAAGGCCGCCGCGGGCGAAGGTCCGGTACTCACGCCTAAAGAAAAAGCGCGCAAGCAACTGGTTTCGCGCATGGGTGTGGACCCGGACCATGGCTGGAAGGCCAAGTACGAAATCCTTCCGGGCAAGGAAAAGGTCATCGAAGAGCTGCGCCGGCTCGCCAAAGATGCTGACACCATCTATCTCGCGACGGACTTGGACCGCGAAGGGGAAGCCATTGCCTGGCACCTGCGCGAAGCCATCGGCGGTGATGACAGCCGCTACAAGCGCGTGGTGTTCAACGAAATCACCAAGAAAGCCATCCAGGAAGCGTTCTCCAAGCCGGGCGAGCTGGATATCGACCGTGTCAACGCCCAGCAGGCCCGTCGCTTCCTCGACCGCGTCGTCGGCTACATGGTCTCGCCATTGCTGTGGGCGAAGATCGCCCGTGGCCTGTCCGCCGGCCGTGTGCAATCGGTAGCGGTCAAGCTGGTGGTGGAACGTGAGCGCGAGATCCGTGCGTTCATCCCTGAAGAGTACTGGGAAGTCCACGCCGACCTCGGCACTGCCAAGGGCGCCAATGTGCGCTTTGAAGTGGCCCGTGAGAAAGGCGAGGCCTTCAAACCGCTGAACGAAGCCCAGGCCATGGCCGCGCTGGAGAAGCTCAAAGCCTCCAGCTACAGCATCGTCAAGCGTGAAGACAAACCGACCAGCAGCAAGCCGTCGGCGCCGTTCATCACCTCCACCCTGCAACAAGCCGCGAGCAACCGCCTGGGCTTTGGGGTGAAGAAGACCATGATGATGGCCCAGCGCCTGTATGAGGCTGGCTATATCACGTATATGCGTACTGACTCCACCAACCTGTCGCAAGACGCGGTGGCGATGGCGCGTACCTATATTGAAAGCGAATTCGGCAAGACCTACCTGCCGGAGAAGCCGAACGTCTACAGCAGCAAGGAAGGCGCACAAGAGGCTCACGAAGCGATTCGTCCTTCTGACGCCAACACCACGCCTGCCAAGCTGAGCGGCATGGAGCGCGACGCTGAGCGCCTCTACGAGCTGATCTGGCGCCAATTCCTGGCGTGCCAGATGCTGCCGGCGCAATACCTGTCTACTACCGTCAGCGTGGGCGCGGGCGATTTCGAGCTGCGTGCCAAGGGCCGTATCCTCAAGTTCGACGGCTATACCCGTGTGATGCCGCAGATTGCCAAGCCTGGCGATGATGACGTGCTGCCGGACATGGCCCAGGGCGACACGTTGAAGCTGATCAAGCTCGACCCGTCCCAGCACTTCACCAAGCCGCCGGCGCGTTATTCCGAAGCCAGCCTGGTCAAAGAGATGGAGAAGCGCGGTATAGGTCGTCCATCGACCTACGCGGCGATCATCTCCACCATCCAGGACCGTGGCTACGTTGCGTTGCACAACCGTCGTTTCTATTCGGAAAAGATGGGTGACATCGTGACCGAGCGTCTGTCGGAGAGCTTCTCCAACCTGATGGACTACGGTTTCACCGCGGGCATGGAAGAGAACCTCGATGACGTGGCCCAGGGCGAACGCGACTGGAAAAACGTGCTCGACGAGTTCTATGGCGACTTCAAGAAAAAGCTCGAAGTGGCCGAGAACCCTGAGAACGGGATGCGCGCCAACCAGCCGGTGATGACGGATATCCCATGCACCACCTGCGGTCGGCCGATGCAGATTCGTACCGCCTCCACCGGCGTGTTCCTCGGTTGCTCAGGCTACAGCCTGCCGCCGAAAGAGCGCTGCAAGGCGACCGTCAACCTGGTGCCGGGCGACGAAATTGCGGCTGACGATGAGGGTGAATCCGAGTCGCTGGTGCTGCGCGGCAAACACCGCTGCCCGATCTGCAGCACGGCGATGGACGCCTACCTGCTGGACGAGAAGCACAAGCTGCACATCTGCGGTAACAACCCCGATTGCAACGGCTACGAGATCGAAGAGGGCACCTACCGCATCAAGGGCTATGAAGGCCCGAGCCTGGAATGCGACAAGTGCGGCAGCGAGATGCAGCTCAAGACTGGCCGTTTCGGCAAGTTCTTCGGTTGCACCAATCCGACCTGCAAGAACACCCGCAAACTGCTGAAAAGCGGGGATGCGGCGCCGCCGAAAATGGACCCGGTGAAGATGCCTGAGCTCAAGTGCGAGAAGGTCAACGACACCTACATCCTGCGTGACGGCGCTTCGGGGCTGTTCCTGGCTGCGAGCCAGTTCCCGAAAAACCGCGAGACCCGTGCGCCGCTGGTGATGGAGATCGTGCCGCACAAGGACGAGATCGATCCGAAGTACCACTTCCTGTGTGAAGCGCCGAAGAAGGACCCGGATGGTCGCCCAGCCGTGATCCGCTACAGCCGCAAGACCAAGGAGCAGTACGTGCAGACCGAAGTGGACGGCAAGCCGACTGGCTGGAAAGCATTCTACGACGGCGGCAAGTGGAAGGTCGAGGACAAGCGCCAAGGCGCTTGATCCGCTAGTCTGTTAACGCCAAAAGCCGTCTGTATAGACGGCTTTTGCTTACTGTAGGAGCGAGCTTGCTCGCGAAGATCGTTAACGAAAACGCCGGAAACCTGGCACCCTACGGTGCCTGGAGGTTTTTCGCGAGCAAGCTCGCTCCTACACAGCCAGCATCACGCCTATTCGTTGTGGAGATTGCCGTCATGGCCAACGAACTCTATACCCGTACCAATCAGAAAATTTACTTCGCGGGTTTATCCCTGGAGGCCCTTGGCCGTGCCGAGGAAGGGAAAGAGATGAATGCCATCGCGCTGGTACAGGCGGGGCGCGAAGCGGCGTTGTTCCACCTGTACGGTGCCTTGCTGGGACTGTGCCATGAAATCGCCGGGTTCTACCGCTTGCCCCAAGCGGGCGCGCCTCGGGCGGAAATGATCATGAATCGTGAAGTGTTGGATTCCATGGCGATCCCCGAGTTGGCCGAGTTGGTGGAAATGGCCCAAAGCCCTGACAGTTGGGTGGCGCGGCTGCTCAAGGCCCATGCGGATATGTTTCAGCCACCGCGTATTCCCCATGTGCCCAAGGGGGATGTTACCCAGCCGCTGATCGTCGCCGTGGCATTGGAGCAGGATGAGCCCAAGCCTTTGAGCCGTGAGGAATTGGAAGGCTGGCGCCAGGAACTGAAGAAGATGGCGCTGCGTTTTCGTGAAGGGTTGAACGAGTGCTGAAGGGTTTGCACTAAGCAAATGTGGGGGCTGGCTTCGGAGCGACGCTGAACCTGTGGCGAGGGAGCTTGCTCCCGTGACGACCGGACAGCCGACGCTTATGTACCTGACGCTCTAGGATCCATATGTGGGGGCTTGTCTGAAAGCCGATACCTATCGACCTGACGCCCCGCGATCAAACTGTGGGAGCTGGCTTGCCTGCGATGACGGCCTGCCAGCCGACACCTATCGACCTGATGCCCCGCGTTCAACCTGTGGGAGCGGGCTTGCTCGCGAAGGCGGTCTGGCAGGCGACCCTGTTATACCGAGTACATATCCATTCCTGCGGTTACGGCCACTTAGGGTTCCGCCTGACGGCAGGTCACTTTCGAAAAGCGCGAAAGTAACCAAAGCGCTCTTGCCCCTCCACTCGGCCCCTCGCCTAGGCTCGGTGTGCCCGAACACAGGCTTGAATCCGTGGGCCGCCGCCACGCGCCATCCATGGCGCGGGGCGGCTAACCCGGCGTCCTGCCGGGTTACCCACGAATTCAAGCCTGCGTTCGGCCAGCGTGGTTTAACGGGGCGCCTGAGATCAAGATCAAAAGCAGATCAAGAGCAGATCAAGAGCAGATCAAGAGCATATCAAGAGCTGCTCGCTTCGCATCGTGGTTACCGTTGGCTGCTACGGCTTACAAAGTTGTATAGATACTTATGCTGCGATAGCGGTGGGTCCGTTTGCTGATTATTTGCTGATACTCCGCCATCCCAGGCAAGCCAGCTCCCACATTGATTAGCGTGTTGCCCAGGGCACCATTCATCAAGCCGTCAACAAACCTGTCCATATCCTCTGCGAGGCTGGGTGGATGACTGATATAATCCCAGGCCTTTCGTGGAGAACAGACTTTTATGCCAACGTCCTTTCTGGAAATTGTTGAACTGCCTGACGGCCGAATCGAACTGCGCCGGGCGGAGGACGAGGGTTCTCTGGTTATTCTGGATTTCTCCGAAGACGCCAAAGTCTTCCTGCAAGGCCAGCACGTCGAAGTGGCTAAAGCCATGTTGAGCGTGGGCGTACAGATGGCAGGTCGCCTTGCCGAAGGCGAGCCGGAGAAAGAAGAAGGGCCGCGCGTTCTTCACTGAGTCCTTGGTGAAGGCTGCGTTTGTGGCGCGCCCGTCATTACCCCAATCGAATATTTAAACTCTGCGCATCACCCATGCGCGCAGCGCTGATCAGTTGCTGCTTGGCGCTTGCATTCAAAGGGTTCAACCAGCTCACCACCGTATGGCTACGGCCCAGACGCAAGGCTTCGCAGGTAAGCTGCTGGACGCTTTGCGCGCCGCGTGGTTGCAGCAACAGGATGCGCTCGCGGTTGAGCCCGGCGTCCCGCAGCCAGGCCTGGGTGAGGCTGGCGGGCGGGGCGATCAGTGTCAGCCAGCGGGCGTCCTGATCTTCGCTTAATTCGCGCAGGATAGGTGCCAGCAGGTTCAGGCAGCTCTCAGCCGCACCGCGCAACGACAATTCACTGAACGCCTCAGGTTCGCCGCCCCAGGGGGCTTCGACCGTTTCCTTGAGGATTGGCGCAAGGGGTTGGGCCATGAAGGCCTCGAACAGCGACAGTTGTGCGTGTTGTGGGGTGTGTACGAGCTGCATGATGCCTCCTTTAGCGGCGAATGACGCCGACACTCAAGCCTTCGATCACCAGGTCCTGGTCTTTCAGGTTGACTTCGATCGGGGCAAACTCAGGGTTTTCGGCCAGGAGCCAGACCTTGCTGCCTTCGCGTTTGAAGCGTTTGACCGTGACCTCGTCGCCGATACGGGCCACGACGATCTGGCCATTGCGAGCTTCGCGGGTGGTATGGACCGCCAGCAGGTCACCGTCAAAGATGCCCACGTCCTTCATGCTCATGCCGTGAACGCGCAACAGGTAGTCGGCGCGGGGATGGAAGAAGGTCGGGTTGATGTTGCAGGATTCCTCGACGTGCTGCTGCGCCAGGATCGGCGCACCTGCGGCGACGCGGCCGATGATCGGCAATGTCGACTCGTCGGCCTTGGCTTCGAAGCCAGGGATACGAATACCCCGCGAAGCACCTGGGGTCATCTCGATCGCACCTTTGCGAGCGAGGGCCTTGAGGTGTTCCTCGGCGGCGTTCGGGGATTTGAACCCCAGCTCCAGGGCAATCTCCGCACGGGTAGGCGGGTAACCATTGTCATCAAGGCAGCGCTTGATAAAAGCCAGAATCTCAGCTTGGCGTGGCGTCAGTTTTAGCATGTTGATCGCTCTGTCTTTTTATACAGTGACTGGGATTATATACAGTGAACTGCGCTTGGCAATCATCCTTTTTAGCGGCTCCGCTGGACGGTCATCCGTCAGCCGTCCTACACAGCAGATGCGGCGCTGCCTACAGAGCTGCGAGGATGTGATTAAATAGCGATGAAACAGATGACCGACCAGCCGCAAAGCGGACCTGCAGGCTTGACAAGACACACTCTGAAACGTATGTTTCAAACAAGTGTTTGTCAGGCGGAGTAGCCATGGCCCAGTCGGAAACCGTTGAACGCATTCTCGATGCTGCCGAGCAATTGTTCGCGGAAAAAGGATTTGCTGAAACTTCATTGCGGCTGATCACCAGCAAGGCTGGGGTCAACCTGGCTGCTGTGAACTATCATTTCGGCTCGAAAAAGGCCCTGATCCAGGCGGTATTCTCACGCTTTCTGGGCCCGTTCTGCGCAAGCCTCGACCGTGAGCTGGAACGCCGCCAGGCCAAGGCCGATCACAAGCCCAGCCTGGAAGAGCTGCTGGAAATCCTGGTGGAGCAAGCGTTGGTTGTGCAGCCTCGCAGTGGCAACGACCTGTCGATCTTCATGCGCCTGTTGGGCCTGGCGTTCAGCCAGAGCCAGGGCCACTTGCGCCGTTACCTGGAAGACATGTACGGCAAGGTGTTCCGCCGCTATATGCTGCTGGTCAACGAAGCGGCCCCGCGTATTCCGCCTATCGAACTGTTCTGGCGCGTGCATTTCATGCTCGGCGCCGCAGCCTTCAGCATGTCTGGTATCAAAGCGTTGCGGGCAATTGCCGAGACCGATTTCGGCGTAAACACTTCCATCGAGCAAGTCATGCGCTTGATGGTGCCGTTCCTCGCCGCTGGCATGCGCGCCGAAACCGGCGTCAGCGATCCGGCCATGGCCGCCGCCCAGTTACGCCCACGCAGCAAAACCGTACCGGTCGCCGCCAAGGTTTGATCGCTGCGGGTGGGCGCGGCCGCTTGCATCCGCTAAGCTAGCCGCCATGCCGATTTCAGCTATTTATTCGCAACCCGTCGTCCTTACCGTGCCTGGCAAGGACGACGGGTTGTGTGCGTTATTTAAGGAAGGTTTATGACTGCTGCCCTGCAAGGTTCTTTGATGGTCGACGTCGCCGGTACCTGGCTCACGGCCGAGGATCGTCACCTGTTGCGCCAACCGGAAGTGGGCGGCCTGATCATTTTTGCGCGCAATATCGAGCACCCGCGCCAGGTTCGCGAGTTGAGCGCAGCCATTCGCGCAGTGCGTCCGGATTTGCTGCTGGCCGTGGACCAGGAGGGCGGCCGCGTGCAGCGTCTGCGCCAAGGCTTCGTGCGCCTGCCGGCCATGCGTGCGCTGGCGGATAACCCCAACGCCGAATACCTGGCCGAACAATGCGGTTGGATCATGGCCACCGAAGTGCTTGCGGTGGGCCTGGACCTGAGTTTTGCCCCAGTGCTGGACCTCGACTACCAACGCAGCGCCGTGGTCGGCACCCGCTCCTTTGAAGGTGACCCCGAGCGCGCTGCCGTGCTCGCCGGTGCCTTTATCCGCGGTATGAACAGCGCCGGCATGGCCGCCACCGGCAAGCACTTCCCTGGCCACGGTTGGGCCGAGGCCGATTCCCACGTCGCCATTCCCAACGACGAGCGCAGCCTGGAACAGATTCGCGCCAATGACCTAGTGCCTTTCGCACGCCTGAGCAAGCAACTGGCCGCCGTGATGCCGGCGCACGTCATCTACCCGCAGGTCGATGCCCAGCCTGCTGGTTTTTCGCGTCGCTGGTTGCAGGACATTCTGCGCGGTGAGTTGCAGTTCGACGGGGTGATCTTCAGCGATGACCTGTCCATGGCCGGCGCCCATGTGGTCGGCGATGCGGCCAGTCGTATCGAAGCAGCGCTGACCGCCGGTTGTGACATGGGCTTGGTGTGCAATGACCGTGCGGCAGCCGAGCTGGCGCTCAGTGCAGCGCAGCGGATGAAGGTCACGCCCTCGGCGCGGATTGCACGTATGCGTGGGCAGGCGGTTGCCTCGACGGACTATAAGCATGACCCGCGTTGGCTGACAGCGCTTACTGCGTTGCGGGATGCGCAGTTGATCGGCTGAAGACCGCGGCGCGGCCATCGCAGGCAAGCCAGCTCCCACATTTTGATTTGTGAATACATTCAAGTGTGGGAGCGGGCTTGCTCGCGAAGGCGGCCTAACAGTCAGCGCTTCTCTTGCTTGTTGGGCAACGGCGCAAACAACGCCTCAATCTCATCATTGCCCAACTGCCAGTCCCCAGTCGTCCGCCCATCCAGCACGCCCGCCGCCAGATCGGACTTCTCCTTCTGCAAGTGCTGAATTTTCTCCTCCACCGTGCCTCGGGCAATCATCTTGTACACAAACACCGGCTTTTCCTGCCCGATGCGGTACGCACGGTCGGTGGCCTGGTTTTCCGTGGCCGGGTTCCACCAGGGGTCATAGTGGATAACCGTGTCGGCTTCGGTCAGGTTCAAACCTACGCCACCGGCTTTCAGGCTGATCAAAAAGATCTGCAGCTTGCCGCTCTGGAAGTCTTTCACCGGTGTACGTCGATCCCGGGTCTGGCCGGTCAACAGAGCGTAAGCAATCCCGCGTTTTTTCAGCTCAGCCTCGATCAGGCTCAGCATCGAGGTGAACTGTGAGAACAGCAGGATCCGGCGGCCCTCGGCAAACAGCTCGTCGAGCATGTCCATCAGGCTGTCGAGCTTGCCCGAGCTGCTGCCACGGGCGGGCAGGGTAGCGTCGTTGACCAGCCGCAGGTCGCAGCACACCTGGCGCAGTTTCAGCAGCGCTTCAAGGATGATGATCTGGCTGCGGGCCACGCCTTTGCGGGTGATTTCGTCGCGGACCTTTTTATCCATGGCCAGGCGCATGGTTTCGTACACGTCGCGCTGGGCCTCGTTGAGGTCGACCCAGTGGATAATCTCGGTCTTGGGCGGCAGTTCGGTTGCCACTTGCTCCTTGGTACGGCGCAGCAGGAAGGGTTTGATCCTGCCGTTGAGGTGCTGCAATCGCACCTCGCTGGCGCGTTTTTCAATCGGCACGCGGTAATCACGGTTGAAACTCTTCACGTCGCCCAGCCAACCCGGCAGCAGGAAGTGGAACAGCGACCACAGCTCGCCCAAGTGGTTTTCCAAGGGCGTGCCGCTCAGGCACAGGCGCTGGCGGGCATTCAGCTCGCGCGCGGCCTGGGCCGCCTTGCTGGACGGGTTCTTGATGTACTGCGCTTCATCCAGGATCAAGACGTGCAAGGGCAGGGCGGCGAGCTGTTCGATGTCCTTGGGCAGCAGGGCGTAGGTGGTCAGCAGCAGGTCGTAGTCATTCAGGTTGGCGAAATGTTTCTTACGCCCCGCGCCATAAAGTGCCTGCACTCTCAGCTGCGGGGTGAAGTGCGCAGCCTCATCGAGCCAATTCGGGATCAGGCTGGTAGGCATCACGACCATGCACGGCCGATCAAGGCGCCCGGCGATTTTCTCGGTAAGAATATGCGCCAGGGTTTGCAGGGTTTTACCCAGGCCCATGTCATCCGCGAGTATCCCACCCACCTCCAGTTGGCGCAGTGACTGCATCCAGCTCAAGCCTTCCAGCTGATAGGGGCGCAAGGTCGCATTCAAGCCTTCAGGCGCCGCGCAGGTGAAATCCTTGATATCGCGCAGGCGCTGGGCGAAGTTGCGGATCTTCTCGCCGCCTTCCCATTGCAGTGGCAGGTCTTCCAGCGGGTTGAGGCGTATGGCGTCGGCCTTGGCCAGGCGCAGCGCGGTGGTGCCGGCTTCCTGCAGGTAAAACTCGCCGAGGGTCGCCAGCACCGGCTTCAAGCGGCCGTAGGGCAGCGCCACTTGCAGCGGGCCGTGGCCGTTGGGCAGGCCAGGGATGTTCACCAGGATCAGCTCTTCATCGCGGCGCCGCGCGAGTTTCTCGGGGTTGAGAATCTCGGTGTGGGAGCGCATCAGGTTCAGCAGGATCGGCAGCAAGCTCAAACGTTCGCCGTTGACGATGATGCCCAGCTCCAGGTCGAACCAATCGCGTTCCGGCCCTTCATCGACGGTGGCATACCAGTCATCGACGGGGCTGAGGTCAAAGCCGAAGTCTTCATCGATCTGCAGCTCCCAGCCTTCGGCGCGTAAGGTGGGCGACACATTGAGGGTGAAGTTCAGCCAGGCGCTGTCATTGACCATCTCGAACAGCTCGCCGGCACTTTCCGGCAGGGCCTTGCTCTGGCGCGTGGCGATCTTGAAACCAAGCAGGCGCAGGTGTTCGCGATAGGCTTGTTCTTGCTCGGGATGGCGCTTGATCCGCAGGCTCTGCGTCTCCTGGCGCACAATGATGTCGGCATTCTTTTGCCCGCTGACATAGTTGCCCAGGTAGTTGAACGACAACGCCGCACGGTGCTGGATATAGCGCTGCATCTTGCCGTTGCGCGGCTCGAACGCGCTGAACTCCACGCTGGCCAGCCACAGGCGTGGCACCGGTTGCACGTCGTCCATCACCACCTGGGGCAGGACCACGCGGTTATCCAGCACTGCCTGGAGCTTTTCCAGCAGTTGCGCATCCTGGGCCGCTGCCGGGTAGGCCAGGGTTTCCTGGACCTTGAGCAGCACCGCCGCGATGTGTTTGCAGTTGGTGTGCACCGGGCACGTGCAGCGGCTGTCCACCAGGATCAGCAGGCCCTTGGCCGATTCGCGCAGTGAGATGGTCTGGCGGTAAACGTTGCCGCCCGAGCCTTCGCAACTGGCGGTGATGGTGCTGTCGCCGCACTCGACGATGCGCACGCGGTTTTCCAGGGCGTAGCGCCGCCCGCGCTCAAGGCTTTGCTCTTTGAAGCGGTTGGCCCACGAAGGGGCCAGGGGTTTGGTCAACGACGACGTCAGGGGCATGGCGCGCAATCAGTCCTGAAGGTCGGGCGGTGGTGCGCTGGGTGGCTTGGCGGTCAGCGAGGTGATCTTGATCAGCAGCGCCAGGTGGCCGCCGTCCAGGTAGTTGAGCTGGTTGTTCTTGGTGCGCACGTCTTTCTGGCTCAAGTGTTCGCTGTTAATCACGCTGCCGTTGCCGTCGAACTGGTTGATCCAGAAATCCGCGTCGATATCGGTAAAGCGCCCCAGTTGCAGGCTCAACACCCCTTCGATAGGGAACTGGCCGAATTGCTCCTGGCCATCGGTGATCGCCACCTTCACCGGTTGCTCGCCCAGGTTCTGTTCCCAGGCTTTGTGGGCGAGCACCGTGTAGTTGGCGTCGGCGCGCAGCTTGTCGACGATATTACCCAGGCGCGGCGGGCTCATTCGCTCACCCAGGCGCGGCGCGCCCGCATCCCAGTTTTCCGGGGCGGCGCGGCTGTTGATCACCGGTTCCGCATTCTGGCGCACCAGGATCATTTCCACCTGATACAGGCTGTCGGCAAAGGCCGAAGGTGCGAGTACCACCAACAACAGGCTCAAAATGCGGAACACGCGCATGGGGGCGTCCTTAAACGGATTTCGGAATGAGGCGTTCAAACAGCGCCTCCAAGGTGTTGAAGCGTTCTTCGGCACGTTCCATCGGCACCATGAACTTGAACAGCGTAGCCCCTTCGAACTTGTAGCGGTTGGGCTGGCCCTGGATCAGCTTGATCAGCACCAACGGGTCGACCGGCGTCTGCGCTTCGAACTCGATACGCCCGCCTTGCGGCCCGGCGTCGACTTTCTTGATGCCCAACTGCTCGGCCTGCAACTTGAGCAGGGTGAGGCGCACCAGGTTCTTGGTCGGCTCCGGCAGCAGGCCGAAGCGGTCGATCATCTCTACCTGCAAGTCCTTGAGGCCTTCTTCGTCGGCCGCCGAGGCAATGCGCTTGTACAGGATCAACCGTGCATGCACATCCGGCAGGTAGTCTTCGGGAATCAATGCCGGCAAGCGCAGGTTGATCTCCGGGCCGCCGCCCAAGGGTTGGTCGAGGTTCGGTTGCTCGCCTTTGCGGATGGCTTTCACCGCGCGTTCGAGCATCTCCATATACAGCGTGAAACCCACCGCCTGGATCTGCCCACTCTGGCCATCGCCGAGCAACTCGCCGGCACCCCGGATTTCCAGGTCGTTGGTGGCCAGTACAAAGCCCGCGCCGAGGTCCTGGGTATTGGCGATCGCTTCCAGGCGTTTTTCCGCATCGGAAGTGATCTGCTGGCGCGGTGGTGTCAGCAGGTACGCATAAGCCTGGTGGTGACTACGCCCGACGCGGCCGCGCAGTTGGTGCAACTGCGCCAGGCCGAACTTGTCGGCACGCTCGATGATGATGGTGTTGGCGCTCGGCACGTCGATGCCGGTCTCGATGATGGTCGAGGCGATCAGCACGTTGAAGCGCTTGTGGTAGAAGTCGCTCATCACCTGTTCGAGTTCGCGCTCGCGCATTTGCCCATGGCCGATGGCGATGCGGGCCTCCGGCACCAGTTCGGCGAGGTCGGCGGCGCATTTCTCGATGGTTTTCACATCGTTGTGCAGGTAATACACCTGGCCGCCGCGCAGCAGTTCGCGCAGCAGGGCTTCCTTGACCGTGCTCTTGTTCTGCTCCATCACGAAGGTGCGCACCGACAAACGACGCGCCGGTGGCGTGGCGATGATCGACAGGTCGCGCATGCCCGATACCGCCATGTTCAGCGTGCGCGGAATTGGCGTGGCGGTGAGGGTGAGGATGTCGACTTCACTGCGCAGGGCCTTGAGCTGTTCTTTCTGGCGCACGCCAAAGCGGTGCTCTTCGTCGATGATCACCAGGCCCAGGTTCTTGATCTTCACATCGTCCGACAGCAACTTGTGGGTGCCGATGACGATGTCGATCTTGCCCTCGGCCAGATCGGCGACGGCGGCATTCACTTCCTTGGCGGACTTGAAGCGGCTCATTACCTCCACGGTCACTGGCCAGTCGGCAAAGCGGTCGCGGAAACTGTTGTAGTGCTGCTGGGCGAGCAGGGTGGTGGGGACCAGGATCGCGACTTGGCGACCGCCGTGTACTGCAATGAAGGCTGCACGCATGGCCACTTCGGTCTTGCCAAAGCCCACGTCGCCACACACCAGGCGGTCCATCGGCTTGGGCGCGAGCATGTCGGCGCGCACCGCTTCGATGGTGGTTTGCTGGTCGGGGGTTTCTTCGAAGGCGAAGCCGGCGCTGAAGGTGGCGTAGTCGGCTTTCGGGTCGGCGAACGCATAGCCTTCGCGGGCGGCGCGACGGGCATAGATGTCGAGCAGTTCGGCGGCCACGTCGCGCACCTGTTCGGCGGCCTTGCGCTTGGCTTTCTGCCAGGTCTCGGAGCCCAGGCGGTGCAACGGCGCCAAGGCGTCGTCGCTGCCGGTGTAGCGGGCGATCAGGTGCAGGTTGGCCACCGGCACGTAGAGCTTGGCGCCCTCGGCGTATTCCAGGGTGAGGAATTCGGCGGCCTGGTTGTCGATCTCCAGGGTCTGCAGGCCCAGGTAGCGGCCCACGCCATGGTCGATATGCACCACCGGCGCGCCTTCGCGCAGCTCGGTGAGGTTTTTGATCACTGCGTCGTTGTTGGCGTCGGCGCGTTTTTCCCGGCGTCGGCGCTGCATCACGCGCTGGCCGAACAGCGGGCTTTCGGCGATCAAGGCCAGCGCCGGGTCATCCAGCCGCAGCCCTTCGTCCAGCGGCGCGATGGTGATCGCCAGGCGCTCTTTGCTGGCGACAAAATCCGGCCAGCTGTCGAAGGTTTTTGGCCGCAGCTTCAGGCGTTCCAACAGCTCCAGCAGCACTTCGCGGCGCCCGGCGGATTCGGCGGTGAACAGTACGCGGCCGGGGAAGTCGCCGAGGAAGTTGGACAACGCTTCCAGCGGTTGCGTGGCCTTGGCCTGGATCGCCAAATCGGGCAGCGCGCTCGCCGGGAAACGCTCGCGGCCACTACCGGCGTCCACGTCCTGCTGGCTGGCGACCACACGTGGCCAGTTTTTCAGGCGCGCGAAGCAGTCTTCCACCGGCAGAAAAAGTTCAGCGGGCGGCAATAAAGGCCGGGACGGATCGACGCGGCGTTCTTCATAGCGGTTGCGCACGTCGTTCCAGAAGTTTTCCGCCGCCTGTTCGATACCCGGCAGCGAGAACACCTGGGTGTCCTGGGGCAGATAGTCGAAGAGGGTGGAAGTTTCGTCGAAGAACAACGGCAGGTAGTACTCGATACCCGCAGGCGTGATGCCGCTGCTCAAGTCCTGGAAGATCGGGCAGCGACGGAAATCCACGTCGAAGCGTTCGCGAAAGCGCGCCTTGAAGCGCGTGACCGCGTCTTTTTGCAGCGGGAACTCCCGCGCTGGCAGCAGCTTGATCGAGTCGACCTTGTCGATGGAGCGCTGGTTCTCTGGATCGAAGGTGCGCAGCGTCTCGATCTCGTCATCGAACAGGTCGATGCGGTACGGCAACTTGCTGCCCATCGGGAACAGGTCGATCAAAGCGCCGCGCACCGCGAACTCACCGTGTTCGTACACGGTGTCGACGCAGCGGTAGCCGCTGGCTTCCAGGCGCGTGCGCATCTGCTCCACATCGAGCTTCTGGCCGACGTCCAGCACCAGGCTGCTGCCGAGCAGGAACTTGGTCGGCGCCAGGCGATGCAGGGCAGTGGTGATCGGCACCACCAGCACGCCATGGGCCAGTTCCGGCAAGCGGTACAGGCTGGCGATACGCTGGGAGATGATGTCCTGGTGCGGCGAGAACAGATCGTAAGGCAGGGTTTCCCAGTCGGGAAAATGCAGCACCGGCAAATCCGGGGCGAAGAAGCTCAGCTCCTGCTCCAACCGTTCGGCACTTTGGCTGTCGGCGGTGAGCAGCAGGGTAAAGCGCTTGGCTGCGCTGGCAGCCTCGGCAATGGCCAGGCTCAGGGCGGCACCGGGCAGGTTGCCCCAGTGCTGTTTACCTGCCGCGGCAGGGAGTAGCGGTAGACGCAGAACGGGCACGGAAGGTTGAGCTCCAAGCGTTGCGACAAAGTCGGTAATTGTAACGGCCCCAGGTGCCGCCTGTCAGTTGCTGACTGTGCCTATTACGGTTTGTAGGAAATGTAGTGGCTAAGACAAACAATGGCGGGTTTTGACTCAATATGTAGTGCCAAAATGCGCGAATGTTTAGGAGGGTTACGGACAAGTCGGCCTGCTCGCCAAACTAGTGGCCTTCTGGAACCCGCGTGTTTCCTGGGCTGTAGCGCGGTGGTATTTTTTTGCAAGGGCTTTTTGTTGCCCTTGGCGCATTGCTCAACGCTCAGTCGGGCGACATAATGTAGCCCCTTTTTTCTGCCCCTACATGTGGAAGGTTCCCGTGACTCAGAAGCCCGACCAGTGTCTTGGTGAATGGATCGACCGTGAAGCACTCGCTGAAGCGATGATTCCGCTTATCGGTCAGCTGTACCGCAATAACAATGTGGTGAGCTCGATCTATGGCCGCAGCCTGATCAACCAGTCTGTCATCGCGATTCTCAAAGCCCACCGCTTTGCGCGCCATCGCTCCGCCGACGACAGCGAACTCTCCGTCCACGAAACATTCCCACTGCTCAAAGCCATGAGCGAGCTCAAGCTCGGCGCGGCTTCGGTAGACCTGGGCAAGTTGGCGTACAAATTCCGCAAAGAAGGCGCTGGCCGCACCGCCGAGCAGTTCGTGCGTGAAGAAATGGCCGATGTGGTTGGCCAGCAAAACGCTGCCGCCCGCAAAGGCACCGACGTGGTGTTGTACGGCTTTGGCCGTATCGGCCGCCTGCTGGCGCGCATCCTGATCGAGAAAACCGGTGGCGGCGACGGTCTGCGCCTGCGTGCCATCGTGGTGCGCAAAGGCGCCGAGAACGACCTGACCAAGCGCGCCAGCCTGCTGCGTCGCGACTCGGTACACGGCTCGTTCAACGGCACCATCACCATTGACGAAGAAAACAACACCATCACCGCCAACGGTAACCTGATCCAGGTGATCTACGCGAAGAACCCTACCGAGGTGGATTACACCCAGTACGGCATCCAGAACGCCCTGCTGGTGGACAACACCGGCGTATGGCGTGATGCCGAGGGCCTGGGCCAGCACCTGGCTTGCCCGGGTGTTGACCGCGTTGTGCTGACCGCGCCTGGCAAGGGCAAGCTCAAGAACATCGTGCACGGCATCAACCATGCTGAAATCACCGCTGACGACAAGATTGTGTCCGCCGCGTCCTGCACCACCAACGCCATCGTGCCGGTGCTCAAGGCCGTGAACGACAAGTTCGGCATCATCAACGGCCACGTTGAAACCGTTCACTCGTACACCAACGACCAGAACCTGATCGACAACTTCCACAAAGGCGATCGCCGTGGCCGTAGCGCCGCGTTGAACATGGTGATCACCGAGACCGGTGCTGCCACTGCCGCTGCCAAGGCCCTGCCTGAGCTGGCCGGCAAGCTGACCGGTAACGCCATCCGTGTACCGACGCCGAACGTGTCGATGGCCATTCTCAACCTGAACCTTGAGAAAGCCGCCACCCGTGAAGAGATGAACGAGTACCTGCGCTACATGGCGCTGCACTCCGACCTGCACAAGCAGATCGACTTCGTCAATTCCCAGGAAGTGGTCTCCACCGACTTCGTGGGCTCGCGCCATGCTGGTGTGGTGGACGCCGAAGCGACCATCACCCAGGACAACCGTGTTGTGCTGTACGTGTGGTACGACAACGAGTTCGGCTACAGCTGCCAGGTGGTTCGCGTGATGGAAGACATGGCTGGGGTCAACCCGCCTGCGTTTCCGCGCTAAGCCTTTGCGCTGAATGAAAAAGCCCCGACTGGTTCGGGGCTTTTTTATGCCTGTGGGTTTTGTGGTGTCTGGGAGGGCCTTATCGCAGGCAAGCCAGCTCCCACAATTGAAATGCATTTACCTGTGGGAGCGGGCTTGCCCGCGATGACGATGGAAGGGTCAACACCTCCATCACTTGAGTAGCGTGTTGCGCAAACTGTCCGACAGCCCTTTGGGCGCCAGCCAGATACCCAGGTAGGCCTTCGCTAATTCAGCGTCCGGGCTGCTGTACACCACCTGCCCATTAATCTCCAGATTCAACCCGCGCCCCGGACAAAAATCCAGCGCATAGCGATCGCCGCTGCGAATATCCCGAAAGCGCGCGTGCAGCTTGGCTATCTCCGAGTTCAACCCGGCATTGGCCTGCTGGCGTTCCAGGGTGACGGTGGCCGCCTTGATCACATCATTGCGGTCGATGTCGCGAAAGTAATACAGCGCCAGGCGCACAGCCTCCTGCTGGTCCCAGGCCTGCTTTGCCGGCAGTTCAGCCGGGGCATACAGCGCCGCCGCATATACATCCGCCCACAGATAGTTGAATACCGCCTGGTTTTTCAGGGCCAGCCCCTCGACCTGTGCGGGGAAGCTTGCCTGCTTGAGCCGCTGCGCATCGTTGGCGTGCGCCGTGAGCGACACCATCAGCATCAAACAGAAAAATAGTTGTCGCATAATGGCTCATCCTGAATTCGGCGCTGGTTTGCGTCCTGTAGTATGGCAACACTGGCCTACGACGCGACCAAGGGTTAATGTTCGCGGCGCTCGGGCTTCTATAGACTGTGCCCCGGTTCACACACACTTGAGCCAAATTGTCCTTCATGCACGCTGGCCGCGGCATGATTTAGCCCGGCGTCCAACCGTACGCCTGGCCTGTTCTGAGGAGTACGCATGGCTGTCTACAACTACGACGTGGTGGTACTGGGTTCCGGCCCAGCTGGAGAAGGTGCGGCGATGAACGCTGCCAAAGCAGGGCGCAAGGTGGCGATGGTCGATAGCCGTCGCCAGGTCGGCGGTAACTGCACCCACCTGGGTACCATCCCGTCCAAGGCGTTGCGTCACTCGGTACGGCAGATCATGCAGTTCAACACCAACCCGATGTTCCGGGCCATTGGTGAGCCGCGCTGGTTCTCGTTCCCGGACGTATTGAAAAGCGCTGAAAAAGTCATCTCCAAGCAAGTCGCCTCGCGCACCGGCTACTACGCCCGTAACCGCGTCGACCTGTTCTTCGGCACCGGCAGTTTCGCCGACGAGCAAACCGTCGAAGTGGTCTGCGCCAATGGCGTGGTCGAGAAGCTGGTGGCCAAGCACATCATCATCGCCACCGGTTCGCGCCCGTATCGCCCGGCGGACATCGATTTCCACCACCCGCGTATCTACGATAGCGACACCATCCTGAGCCTGGGCCACACCCCGCGCAAACTGATCATCTACGGCGCCGGCGTGATCGGCTGTGAATACGCCTCGATCTTCAGCGGCCTGGGTGTACTGGTGGAGCTGGTGGACAACCGTGACCAGTTGCTCAGCTTCCTCGACTCGGAAATTTCCCAGGCGTTGAGCTACCACTTCAGCAACAACAACATCACCGTGCGCCACAACGAAGAGTACGAGCGGGTCGAAGGCCTGGACAACGGGGTGATCCTGCACCTCAAGTCCGGCAAGAAGATCAAGGCCGACGCCTTGCTGTGGTGCAACGGTCGTACCGGCAACACCGACAAGCTGGGCATGGAAAACATCGGGGTCAAGGTCAACAGCCGTGGCCAGATCGAAGTGGATGAGAACTACCGCACCTGCGTGCCGAACATCTACGGCGCCGGTGACGTGATCGGCTGGCCAAGCCTGGCCAGTGCCGCCCATGACCAGGGCCGCTCGGCCGCTGGCAGCATTGTCGACAATGGCAGCTGGCGCTACGTAAACGACGTGCCGACCGGGATCTACACGATTCCCGAGATCAGCTCGATCGGCAAGAACGAGCACGAACTGACCAAGGCCAAGGTGCCTTACGAAGTCGGCAAGGCGTTCTTCAAGAGCATGGCGCGTGCGCAGATCGCCGGTGAGCCGCAAGGCATGCTGAAAATCCTGTTCCACCGCGAAACCCTGGAAGTGCTCGGCGTGCATTGCTTCGGCTACCAGGCCTCGGAGATCGTGCACATTGGCCAGGCGATCATGAACCAGCCGGGTGAGCAAAATACCCTCAAGTATTTCGTCAACACCACCTTCAACTACCCGACCATGGCCGAAGCCTATCGGGTAGCGGCCTACGACGGCCTCAACCGGCTTTTTTGAGCGGCTCCGGCCGGTGGCCTGAGCCGGCCGGGGAGACCGATTTCAGTAATTCTCGAGGGTGGCAGTGGCCAAACCGGGAAAGTCTGTAATCAGGCTATCTACGCCGAAGTCGGCGAGCCTGCGCATCAGCGCAGGTTCGTTGACTGTCCACACGGACACATGCAAGCCCTGGCGCTGGGCTTTTTCCAGCCGCTCGGGGGTGCACAGCGTCCAGTTCAATGCCAAGTACTCACAGCCGTAGTTCTGCGCGACCTTCAGCGGGTCGAGCCAGGCGTATTCGGCGACCAGGCCGCGTGACAGGTCTGGGGTGAGTTCCACGGCGGCCTTGAGCACTTCCCGCGAGCTTGACGTCACCGTGACCTTGTCCATCAAGCCAAAGCGCACGGCCATTTCGCGAATCGCCAGCACGGTGGTCGCGGCGCGGGTACGCGAGGCGCTTTTGACTTCCAGTTGCCAGTGATCGAAGTCGCACTGTTCGAACAACGCCTCCAGGCGCGGGATCGGGCAGGGGCTGACCCAGCCTGGGCCGCCTTTGCGCGCGTCCATTTTCACCAGGTCGGCCGCCGAATACTCGACGACTTTGCCGCGCCGGTCGGTGGTGCGCTTGAGGGTCGGGTCGTGGATGACCATCAACTCGCCGTCCATGGACAGGTGCAAGTCCAGCTCGCAGCGGCGTACGCCGTGCTTGAGGCATTCCTGAAAGCTGGTCAGGGTGTTTTCCGGTGCTTCGCCTTTGGCACCGCGGTGGCCGTAAATCAGGGTCACAGTTGCTCCTTTGCGCCAGGATGGCTGGCGTCGTGAATACGTATTCAGAGGTCTTCGCTTTGTTCTCGCGCCAGGCGGCGTTCCTGGGCCTGTTTCTGCAGGATATAGCGCGCCAGCAGTTGGCGTTGGGCATCGGTCATGGACTCGAATTCCGTGCCCACATCAAAGCCGTCGCCCTTGGGGTCGCAATGGGTCACCCGCGCGCGTAGCAACAGACCGAGCGCCTGGGGCATCAGCACCAGCTTGACCGCTAGGTGAGTGTCGGCGGCCAGCGGCGTGGGGTGCTGGAAGTCGATGCCGCCTTCGGAGAGGATCACCGGTTGCGGCGCACCTACCTCGTTCAGCAAACCGCGAGCCATGACCTGGCTGAGCAGGTCCAGGCGTTTGTTCTGCACTTTGAGGAAGGCCGCCAGGCTGCGGTCTTTCTCGTTGATCTGGCGCAGCAGGTGCTGGGCTTCGAATTCGCTCAAGTGCAGCTCGCTGAGCAGATTGAACAGCGGCGAATCATCCAGCAACACTTCCTTGCTCGCCGCGTCGGGGCCAGACAGGGGTTTGATTTGAAGTGCGATCATGTCGTCGATACGGTAGTATTCGCGGCGCTCTTCTTCATCTAATGTCGACATGGCGAACCCCAGGTAACGGTAATGGTCTGAGTGTAAAGCTGCTGACCAGACCCCGCCACCGGGACGTCTTCTTTTCCTCCGAACAAGCCCCGACATGTTCAGACCTCTCTTCGTATTTATCGGCACGCGTTATACCCGTGCAAAGCGTCGCAATCATTTTGTGTCGTTCATTTCCTTGACCTCGATGATCGGTCTCGCCCTGGGCGTGGTCGTGATGATCGTGGTGCTGTCGGTGATGAACGGCTTCGATCATGAGATGCGCACCCGCGTGCTGGGCATGGTGCCCCACGCGACCATTGAAGGCGATGCGCCGATCAATGACTGGCAAAGCCTGGCCGCCAAGGTCCAGCAGAACCCCAAGGTGGTGGCGGTCGCGCCGTTTACCCAGATGCAGGGGTTGCTGACCAACGACGGCAAAGTGCAGAAGATCCTGCTCAATGGCATCGACCCGGCCCAGGAGCACAACGTCTCGATCATCGACAAGTTCATGCTGCAAGGTAAGCTCGACGCACTGGCGCCGGGCAGCTTCGGCATCGTCATCGGTGACAAGGCCGCGGCCAAGCTGGGCGTGGGGGTTGGCGACAAGCTGACCTTCGTCGCCCCGGAAGTCACCGTGACCCCGGCCGGTATGTTCCCGCGCATGAAGCGCTTTACCGTGGTGGGCACCTTCCACGTCGGCGCTGGCGAGATCGACGGTTACATCGGCCTGACCAACCTCACCGACCTGGCCCGCCTGCACCGCTGGCAGCCCGACCAGGTGCAGGGCCTGCGCCTGAAATTCAACGACCTGTTCGACGCCCCGCGCGGCGCCTGGGAAATTGCCCAGCACCTGGGTGAGACCGAGTATTACGCCCGCGACTGGACCCGCACCCATGGCAACCTGTACCAGGCCATCCGCATGGAAAAAGCCATGATCGGCCTATTGTTGCTGCTGATCGTCGCCGTGGCGGCCTTCAACATCATCTCCACGCTGGTGATGGTGGTGAACGACAAGAAGGGCGACATCGCCATCCTGCGCACCCTGGGCGCTACGCCGGGGCAGATCATGGCGATCTTCATGGTGCAGGGCACCGTGATCGGCGTGGTCGGCACCCTGATCGGCACGGCGGTGGGCATTCTGGCCGCGCTGAACGTCAGCGCCGCCATTGCCCTGCTTGAAAAAGTGATCGGCCACAAGTTTCTCAACGCCGACGTCTACTTCATCGATTACTTGCCGTCCCAGGTGCAAACCCAGGACGTGCTGATGGTGGGCGGCGCCGCGTTGGTCCTGAGCTTCCTTGCCACCCTGTATCCAGCCTGGCGCGCGGCACGTACCCAGCCAGCACAGGCATTACGTTATGAGTGAATCGGGCATGAGTGAAAAAGCAATCCTGAGCTGCCGCAACCTGGGCAAATCCTACGAGGAGGGCCCGGAGTCGGTGGTGGTGCTGTCCAACCTGCAGCTTGAACTGCACCCTGGCGAGCGCGTGGCGATCGTCGGCAGTTCCGGTTCCGGCAAAAGTACCTTGCTCAACCTGTTGGGCGGCCTCGATACGCCGTCCCAGGGCAGCGTCTGGCTGGCCGGTGAAGAACTGTCGGCCTTGAATGAAAAGGCCCGTGGCCAACTGCGCAACCGCTCGTTGGGCTTTGTGTACCAGTTCCACCACTTGCTGCCGGAATTCACCGCCCTGGAAAACGTGTGCATGCCGCTGTTGATCGGCAAGACCGCGATTCCTGAAGCGCGCCAGCGTGCCACGGCGTTGCTTGAGCGCGTCGGCCTGGGCCACCGCCTGGAGCACAAGCCAGCAGAGTTGTCCGGTGGTGAGCGCCAGCGCGTGGCGATTGCCCGTGCCCTGGTGAACAACCCCGGCCTGGTGATGCTCGACGAGCCGACCGGTAACCTCGACTCCCACACCGCCCAGGGCATCAAGGACTTGATGCTGGAGTTGAGCACCCAGATGCGCACCGCGTTCCTGGTGGTCACCCATGACATGAGCATGGCCCGGCAGATGGACCGCGTACTGCATTTGCAGGAAGGTCATCTGGTCGCTATCTGACCTGTTGCAAGCCCGGTTTTTTGAGGCCGGGCTTTTTCATTTTTCCAACGGTGCCCGCGAATGTTCAGACCGTTATCGATTTTTATCGGCACGCGCTATACCCGCGCCAAGCGCCGCAACCGTTTTGTCTCGTTTATCTCGATGACCTCGATGATCGGCCTCGCCCTGGGCGTGCTGGCGATGATCGTAGTGCTCTCGGTGATGAACGGCTTTCAGCGTGAAATGAGCTCGCGCATCCTCGGCATGGTGCCCCACGCCACCATCGTCGGCGTAAAGCCGATTGATGATTGGCAGCCGGTGGCCGCCGCCGCGATGAAGAACCCGCAAGTTACCGCCGCCGTGCCCTTCACCCAGATGGATGGCATGTTTTCCTATAAGGGCGCGATGCAGCCGATCGAGATCAGCGGCGTCGACCCGGCCCAGGAAGGCAAGGTGTCGATCGTGGCCCAGCACATCGTGCGCGGCAAACTCGACGACCTCAAACCCGGCGAGTTCGGGGTGGTGGTCGGTGATATCACCGCACGCCGCTTTCGCCTGAGCGTGGGCGACAAGCTGACCCTGATCGTGCCGGAACTCAGCAGCGCGCCGGGCGGCATCACCCCGCGCATGCAGCGCCTGAATGTGATGGGTATCTTCAAAGTCGGCGCCGAGTTGGATGGCTCCATGGCCCTGATCCACATGGCCGACGCCGCTGAAATCCAGCATTGGCAGCCCAATCAGGTGCAAAGCGTGCGCCTGGCGGTGAAGGACCTGTACGCAGCGCCCAAAGTCTCGGCAGATATCGCCGCCAGTCTGGGCGCGGCTTACAAGCCGGATGACTGGACCCACACCCAGGGCAGCCTGTTCAGCGCGATGAAAATGGAAAAGACCATGATCGGCCTGCTGTTGCTGATGATCGTCGCCGTGGCCGCGTTCAACATCATCGCTACCTTGATCATGGTGGTGAACGACAAGGGCGCGGACATCGCCATCCTGCGCACCATCGGCGCCACGCCTCGGCAGATCATGGCGATCTTCATGGTGCAGGGTACTGTGATTGGCGTGGTCGGCACCTTGATCGGCGGCGTGCTGGGGGTGATTGCGGCGCTGAACGTAAGCGAGCTGGTGGGCTGGCTGGAGCGGGTGAGCGGGCAGCATATCTTCAGTTCGGATGTGTACTTTGTCAGCAACCTGCCGTCGGAGCTGCAAGGTGGGGATGTGTTGCTGATTTGCTCGGCGGGGTTTGTGTTGAGCTTCTTGGCGACGATTTACCCAGCGTATCGGGCGGCGAAGATTGAGCCGGCGCATGCGCTCAGGTATTCGTAACCTGATCGTTCCCACGCTCTGCGTGGGAATGCCTCACCGGACGCTCCGCGTCCGCTGTTAGGACGCAGAGCGTCCTGGACTGCATTCCCACGCGGAGCGTGGGAACGATCAGCAGTCGCCCTTAGGCAACTCAATCACAAACCGGGTCCAGCCCGCCTGCGACTCACAATAAATCCTGCCCCCATGGGCCCGCACAATCGACTGGGTAATCGCCAACCCCAACCCTGCATGTTCACTGCTACCTGCACGCCTCGACGGATCGGCTCGGTAGAACCGGTCAAACAGCCGCGGCAATAACGGCGCAGGAATACCTTCCCCGCTGTTCTCAACCGTCAGTGTCACGCCACTCTCGAGCCGCACCCGCACTTCACCGCCAGGTGGGGTAAACCGCAGCGCGTTATCCAGCAGATTCGACAAGGCCCGGCGCAACATACCGCGATCGCCCATCGTATGGGCGCTGCCCTCGCGCACCAGCCTCACCTGTGCGTCCTCCGCCAGCAGGGTAAAGAACTCCAACAGTGCGTCGACCTCATCGCCCAAATCCAGAGCTTCACGGCTGGGCATCAGCAAGCCGTGGTCAGCTTTGGCCAGGTACAGCATGTCGTTGACCAGTTGCGCCATCCATTGCAGCTCTTCCAGGTTGCTGTGCAGCGCCTCGCGGTAATCCTCCAGCGGGCGCGGTTGGGTGAGGATGACTTGGGTCTGGGTCAGCAGGTTGGACAGCGGTGTGCGCAGTTCGTGGGCGATATCCGCGCTGAAGGCGGACAGGCGCTGAAAGGCGTCGTCCAGGCGCGCCAGCATGGCGTTGACGGCCTGGGCCAGTTCCGCGAGTTCCACCGGCATTTGCTCTTGGGGTAAGCGTTGTGTGAGGGAGTGGGCGGAGACGCTGGCGGCCACTTCACCCATGCGCCGCAGTGGCCGCAACCCGCTGCGCGCAGCCCAGGCGCCGAGCAGGGCGGTGGCCAGGGCCGAGAGGCTCACGGTCAGCCAGATCAAGCGTTGCATGCGTTGTAGAAAGTGCTGGTGGTGAGTGATGTCGAGGATCAGGGTCAGCTGTGGCGAATCCAGTTGGCTGGGCGTCAAGGGTGCGATGAAGACGCGGTAGTCGGTGCCTGCGTATTGCAGGCTGTGCAGGCCGGGTGCTTGGGGCAAGGGAAGGTGTGGCGCGCCGTCCAGCCAACGTTGACCCGCCCCGGTGATGCGCAAGGTGAGGTCGGGCTGGTGATCGAGTTCGGCACGCAGTTGAGGGGTGCGCTGGGCGAGGTCTTCCCGTGAGGTGACACCCTGCAAGGTGCTGCGCAGGGCCACCAGTTTGCTTTCGAGCTGTTGCTGGTCCAGCTCCATGAAGTGCGCCTCGCTGGCCCGGTTGAACAACACCCCGGCGATCAACGAGACCACCGCCGTGCAGGCGGCAAACAGCAGCGCCAGGCGGCTGGTCAGGGACAGGCGCTTGATCACGTGAACCGTTCCTCCAGCACGTAACCCATGCCTCGCACGGTGTGGATCAGTTTGTTGGGGAAATTGTCGTCGACCTTCAGGCGCAGGCGGCGAATGGCGACTTCGATGATGTTGGTGTCGCTGTCGAAATTCATGTCCCACACCTGGGAGGCGATCAGCGTCTTGGGCAGCACTTCGCCCTGGCGGCGTAGCAGCAGCTCCAGCAAGGCGAACTCCTTGGCGGTGAGGTCGATGCGCTGGCCGCTGCGCTCGACGCGGCGGCGGATCAAGTCCAGGCTCAGGTCGGCCAGTTGCAGCGTGGTGTCCTGCGGCGTGCTGCTGCCACGGCGCAACAAGGTGCGCACCCGCGCCAGCAGTTCGGAAAAGGCGAAGGGTTTGACCAGGTAATCGTCGGCGCCCAGCTCCAGGCCATGTACTCGGTCTTCTACGGCATCGCGAGCGGTGAGGAACAGCACCGGGATGTCCAGGCCGGCACTGCGCACCGCCTGCAGGATTTGCCAGCCATCGCGGCCGGGCAGCATCACATCGAGGATCAACAAGTCATAGTCGCCCGTTAGCGCCAAGTGCTGGCCACAGGTGCCGTCGGCCACCAGTTCGGTGGTAAAGCCCGCTTCGGCCAGGCCCTGACGCAGGTAATGACCGGTTTTGGGTTGGTCTTCGACGATCAGCAGTTTCATGTAGGGCTCTTGGTCAAGGTGGACGCCGGCCTTTATACCCTGGGCTCCGGGGTATGGGCGCAAGCTGACAAAGTTGTAATCTAGCAGTCAGCTGACTGGCAGCGAGGCCATCTTAAAGTGTTGCCCAAGCTGGATACCTATTTTGGAGAGTGAAAGATGGCGTTGCGTACACCCCAGTTATTGGCGGGCTGCCTGTTGGCGTTGAGTTTCAATGCACTGGCGGATGCGACTCACACCTACGCGTTCGGACAGCCGGCCCCGGCGGATAAAGCCACGCGCACCGTTGAAGTCACGCTGCGGGACATTGCCTTTGAGCCCAAGTCCCTGGACGTCAAGGCCGGTGAAACCGTGCGCTTCGTGCTAGTCAACAAAGGCCAGTTGCTGCATGAGTTCAACCTGGGTGACGCGGCCATGCATGCCGCCCACCAGAAAGAGATGTTGCAGATGCAAGCCAGTGGCATGCTCACCGCCACCGGCATGGGCAAGATGGATCACAGCGCCATGGGCCACGGCGACATGGGCGGCATGAAGCACGACGATCCCAACAGTGTGCTGGTGGAGCCGGGCAAGACGGCCGAGCTGACCTGGACGTTCAAGCAGGCCACGGGCCTTGAGTTCGCCTGCAACCTGCCTGGGCATTACCAGGCAGGCATGGTCGGCAAACTGACCGTTGAGTGAGGCGTTTGTTAAGGGCGGGGGCAAAGGCTGGTAGACTGGCGCGGTTTATTTAGCCAGGTTTCCGCCATGCATCCCGCAGCCGAACATTCGCCGCTGGGCAAGTCCAGTGAATACATCAGCACTTACACGCCTTCGTTGCTGTTCCCGATTCCACGCGCCGCCAAGTGGGCCGAGCTGGGCCTGAGCGCCGAGACCCTGCCGTACAAGGGCGTGGATTTCTGGAACTGCTTCGAACTGTCCTGGCTGTTGCCCTCGGGCAAGCCGGTGGTAGCCATCGGTGAATTCAGCATTCCGGCCGACTCGCCAAACATCATCGAGTCCAAGTCGTTCAAGCTGTACCTCAACTCGTTGAACCAGACCGCGTTTGCCGACACGCAAAGCCTTGAAGCCACCCTGCGCACCGACCTCAGCGCTGCGGCCGGCAAGCCCGTGAGCGTGCGCATTCGCAGCCTGGCCGATATTGAGGCCGAAGGCGTGATGGCGCTCCCGGGCGTGTGCATTGACGACCTGGATATCAACGTCAGCAGCTACGAACACCCGCGCCCGGAACTGCTGCGTTGCGATGATTCGCGCGTGGTGGAGGAGAGCGTGCACAGCCACCTGCTCAAATCCAACTGCCCGGTGACCAGCCAGCCTGACTGGGGCAGTGTGGTGGTGGAATATCGCGGTGCGGCGCTGGATCATGCCAGCCTGCTGGAATATATCGTCAGCTTTCGCCAGCACTCGGATTTTCATGAGCAGTGTGTGGAGCGGATCTTCTTGGACTTGCAGCGCTTGCTCAAGCCGGAGAAGTTGACGGTGTATGCGCGGTATGTGCGCCGGGGTGGGTTGGATATCAACCCGTACCGCAGCACTGAGAACACCCAGTTCCTGAACGTGCGCCTGGCGCGCCAATAAGCCTTCATACAAAAAACTGTGGGAGCTGGCTTGCCTGCGATTGCGATCTTTCAGTCATTCATCAAGTGACTGATACACCGCTATCGCAGGCAAGCCAGCTCCCACATTTGGTTGTGTGTTTGGCTTGGGATTGGGTTAGATGCCGATATTGCCCAGGGTGATCATAATATTGCGCAAGGTCCCAGAAATGACTGGATGTTCAGCATCAAACTCTATGGCCGCTTGATTCACATCGTCGGAAATACTGGGTGTCTGTGTCGCCGGTTCCAATTCAAGTTGCATTTCGAACTTGGCAATCAGCGCCTCCAGCGCTTCACGTTTCTCTACTGGCAGCGGTGGGTCCTGTTCCAACTGCCCGCGCAGGATCTCGACCTGTTCTTCCAGTTTTTTGCGATCAGGCATGACGTTCTTTCCTTTTATCGATAGGCACTGGCATAGACCGCGGCGCGCCGTGAAAGGTCTACGGGCTGACCTGTAGATTAATCCACTGGGGCCAACTGTGCATGATCTCGATCAGGGCTTCTCGCCCTTGAGCTGGCGCAGGCGGATGTCGGCCAGGCAGGTGCCGAGTTCGCCCAGGTGGTCGATCACCGAGTGCACGCCCAGGCCATAGAGTGCCACCGTGGCCTTGCCACGCTTGTGTTCGCGTTGCTGCTCGGTCAGCGCCTGCCATTGCTGGGGCGACAGGCCGCAGAGCGAACCGCATGAGGCCAGGCCGATGGTCCACAAACCGGCGTTCAGGCCCGATTGCAGCAGGCGCGGCTCGCCGCTGACCAGTACGCAGCCTTCCAGGCGTTCGATGTTCAACTCCATCAGGGCTTGCCAGCAGGCGTGGGGCGCGGGCCAGCGAATGGAGGAGGGTGAGGCGGCCTTGAGCCAGCCAGGCAGGCCGGCGCACAGTGGCGTGGTCACGGCGGGAGGCAGTTCGTCCAGCCAGGCGCAGGGCACGCCTTGTTCTTTGAGGCTGCGCAGGATTTTCAATGCGCCCGGCGTGGCCTCGGCATCCGCGCACGGTGAGTCGGTGCGCGCCAGGGAACCAAAATCCACCAGGCAACCACTCAGGCCAAATAACACGGCGGTCAATGAGGGGGCTGCGGCGACGGCAATCTCGGCGTGTGGCATCTGAACGTCCCTGAAATAGCTGCCACGCTATCGGGGCGGCATGACAAGGGGATGACACTGTCGATATTTGTAGGAATTTTGTGCATTTTACGTAAGACGATTCTAGGTAGCTGCCTAAATCGGCACTTCCGTCATATACTGACGGCCTTATTCAGGGCATAGCGCCCATGACAGACCATTCAAGGAGCAAAAGCTATGCGCTGGAGCCAGTACTTCGCTCAGCTATCGGTGTGTGCCACCATCCTGTTGGCGCCTTTCGCTGCCCAAGCGGCCTCGGAAGATGACCCATGGGAAAGCGTCAACCGCCCCATCTTCACCTTCAACGACACCGTTGACACCTATGCCCTCAAGCCAATCGCCCAGGGCTATCAGTTCGTCACCCCACAATTTGTGCAGGACGGCGTTCACAACTTCTTCCGCAACATCGGTGATGTCGGCAACCTGGCCAACAACGTGCTGCAACTCAAGCCGCACAATGCAGGCGTCGACACTGCGCGCCTGTTGGTCAACACCACGTTTGGCGTCCTGGGCTTTATCGACGTCGGCACCAAAATGGGGCTGCAGCGCAGCGATGAAGACTTCGGCCAAACCCTCGGCTACTGGGGTGTGGGCAGTGGCCCGTACGTGATGATCCCGTTGCTGGGCCCAAGCACCTTGCGTGATGCGCCGTCCAAATACGTCGACAGCTACACCCAACCGTACCGCTACATGAACGACATCGGCTGGCGTAACAGCACCTTCGGCCTCAACGTCGTCGACGTGCGCGCCAGCCTGCTCGACAGTGAAAAGCTGATCAGCGGCGACAAGTACACCTTCATTCGTAACGCTTACCTGCAGAACCGCGAGTTCAAGGTCAAGGACGGCAAGGTCGTTGACGACTTTTAAGCTGTGACGTTTTGAAATGAAAAAGGCGACCTTTATAGGGTCGCCTTTTTTGTGCGCGCTGATCGTTCCCCACGCTTCGCGTGGGAACGCATCCCGTGACGCTCCGCGTCACCCTTGCGCAGGGGCTGGATGCTGCGTTAGCGCATTTTCAGAATCTTGAGGCCCAGATGCTGGTCATCGCCTACTGCCTTGGTCCACACCACCTCGGTATCCGCTTCAAGACCCCTGAGCGCAGCGTGTTCTGAATCAATGCGCACGGTCAGCAGGTCACCCACCGTGAACTGGCGAGGTGCCTGCACTTGCATGCCGGAACTGGAGAGGTCCACGCAGGTACCGGCGATCTCCTGCCCGGCATGGATCAAAGACACATCGGCATCTATTCGCATGCGGATGAAATCGCGTTTTTCGGCGTAGTCGCGCTCGTGTTCGCTCACAGCATCCATCCTTACTTTGCGTTGTGGTTGTGAGGGTTCTTATAACTCCCGGTGATTTGCGGTGTAAAGACGCCCGGCGACCATCGGCATGAGCTTGAAACCCCTCACGGATGGGAGTACCGTCTGCGCCTTAGAAGGGCACCTCTGCTTTACCGTTGTGCATGGGCCAAATCCCAATGCTTTGTAGGACAGAGAGGCTAGAAAGCGAATCCAGTACGTGAGCCCGGCCATTGCCGAGCCGCCTACGCCAACCTAATTCTGGCGCCGTTTGCCCACATGCAAAAAACCAGTGCCACGCTGCTGATAATCGATGACGACGAAGTAGTGCGCGCGAGCCTCGCGGCCTACTTGGAAGACAGTGGCTTCAGCGTCCTGCAGGCCAGTAATGGCCAACAGGGTCTCCAGGTATTCGAGCGCGACAAGCCCGACCTCGTGATCTGCGACCTGCGCATGCCCCAGATGGGCGGCCTGGAGCTGATTCGCCAGGTGACCGACCTTGCCCCGCAAACGCCGGTGATTGTCGTGTCCGGTGCCGGTGTCATGAACGATGCCGTTGAAGCCTTGCGCCTGGGCGCCGCCGATTACCTGATCAAGCCCCTGGAAGACCTGGCTGTGCTGGAGCACTCGGTGCGCCGCGCCCTGGACCGTGCACGCCTGCTCCTGGAAAACCAGCGCTACCGTGAAAAGCTCGAGACCGCCAACCGCGAACTCGAAGCCAGCCTGAACCTGCTGCAGGAAGACCAGAACGCCGGTCGCCAGGTGCAGATGAACATGCTGCCGGTCAGCCCCTGGACCACCGACGAATTCAAGTTCGCCCACCAGATCATCCCGTCGTTGTACCTGTCGGGTGATTTTGTCGACTATTTCCGCGTCGATGAGCGGCGCGTAGCGTTCTACCTGGCCGACGTTTCCGGCCACGGCGCGTCTTCAGCGTTTGTGACCGTGTTGTTGAAGTTCATGACCACACGGCTGTTGTTCGAGTCCAAGCGCAATGGCACCTTGCCGGAGTTCACCCCTTCCGAGGTGCTGGGCCACATCAACCGAGGCCTGATCAGCTGCAAGCTGGGCAAGCACGTGACGATGGTCGGCGGCGTGATCGACGAAGAAACCGGTCTTTTGACCTACAGTATTGGCGGTCACCTGCCGATGCCTGTTTTGTACACTCCTGACAGTGTGCGCTACCTGGAAGGGCGTGGCCTGCCCGTAGGCTTGTTTAACGAAGCCACGTACGAAGACCACATCCTGGAATTGCCGCCGACCTTCAGCCTGACGCTGCTGTCCGACGGAATTCTGGACCTTCTTCCAGAGCCTACACTCAAAGAGAAAGAAGCCGCCTTGCCCCAAAAGGTCAAGTCGGCGGGCGGCAGCCTGGATGGCCTGCGGCAGGTTTTTGGATTGGCCACGCTAGGGGAGATGCCGGATGATATCGCCCTATTGGTGTTGAGCAGGAATCTTTGATGAGTACCGGAAGAATCCAATTCGCCGAGCAAGACGGGACCTTCGTCCTGAAGTTTGTCGGTGAAGTGCGCCTGACCTTGTGTTCGGCCCTGGATGCGACGATCGAGCGGATCTTCACAGCGCTGAACTTCTCGGCGATCGTGATCGACCTGACCGAAACGCGCAGCATCGATAGCACCACCCTGGGCCTGTTGGCCAAGTTGTCCATTCTGTCGCGGCAGAAGGTCGGCCTGTTGCCGACCGTGGTCACCACCCACGAAGACATCACCCGTCTGTTGCAGTCCATGGGCTTTGATCAGGTGTTCAACATCGTTGACCGCCCGATCCCGTGCCCGGAATGCCTCACCGACCTGCCGTCCCAGGACCAGTCCGAGGAAGTGGTGCGGGTCAAGGTGCTGGAAGCGCACAAGATCCTGATGGGCTTGAATGAGTCCAACCGCGAAGCCTTCCACGACCTCGTCAACGCCCTCGAGCGGCACTGACGGTCTCCCTGCCCAAACACACACACAGTCCAATGTGGGAGCTGGCTTGCCTGCGATTGCTTAGTGTCAGTCGATGAAGTGTTGGCTGGCCCACCGCTATCGCAGGCAAGCCAGCTCCCACAGGGGGCGGCGGTGATACCGAGGCAAAAAAAGGGCAGCACCCTCACAGGTGCCGCCCTTTTTGCCGCTATCTGCCTTTACAGCTTGGCCGACAACAACGCCTCCAGCTTCTCTTGGTCCCGAGCAAACTGACGAATCCCCTCCGCCAGCTTCTCAGTCGCCATCGCGTCCTCGTTGGACTCCCAACGGAACTGCGCTTCAGTCATATGCACCCGCGCTTCACCGGCATGCCCTGGCGCCAACTTGCGCTCCAGCTTGCCTTCATCGGCTGCCAGCTTCTCCAGCAGGTCCGGGCTGATGGTCAGGCGATCACACCCGGCCAGCTCTTCGATCTGGCTGAGGTTACGGAAGCTCGCACCCATCACCACCGTCTTGTAGCCGTTAGCCTTGTAGTAGTTGTAGATGCGGGTCACCGACTGCACGCCCGGGTCATCGGAACCGGTGTAATCGTTGCCGTTGGCCTTCTTGTACCAATCGTAGATACGGCCCACAAACGGCGAAATCAGAAACACACCCGCTTCGGCACAGGCCACGGCCTGGGCAAACGAGAACAGCAGGGTCAGGTTGGTCTGGATGCCTTCTTTTTCCAGCTTCTCGGCGGCGCGGATGCCTTCCCAGGTGGAGGCGATCTTGATCAGCACGCGGTCACGGCCAACGCCGGCTTTGTCGTACAGGTCGATCAGACGGTGCGCACGCTTGAGAATAGCGGCCTCGTCGAATGACAGGCGCGCATCCACCTCAGTGGAAATACGGCCCGGCACTACTTTGAGAATCTCTTGGCCCACCGCCACCGCAAAGCGGTCACTGGCCAGGCCCACATCGCCGTTGCAATCCTGCACACACTCATCCAGCAGCTTGGCGTAGCCAGGAATCGACGCAGCCTTGAGCAGCAGGGAAGGGTTGGTGGTCGCGTCTTGCGGCTTGAGCTTGGCGAGGGTGGAAAAATCGCCGGTATCGGCTACGACGGTGGTGAATTGCTTGAGTTGTTCCAGCTTGGAAGTCATGGGCGTGCTCTGTCCTGTGGGTCTAGTGACATTACCCGAGCGCTGGCAGGCGCTCAAGGGCGCAAATGCGTTAGGTCGTTTGCGAGGGCAATAACCTGGAAACAGCCGTTTGAATCACCGGCCGTGGTGCTCAATTGGAGGGCAAAATCGATGGCAGGTTCAACCCAACTGCCCGATAACCACCCCAATCAAACTGTGAGAGCTGGCTTGCCTGCATGACGCCAGCCCGGCCACTGACATTCAGCTGACACACATCAGTCAAACTGTGGGAGCTGGCTTGCCTGCGATGACGCCAGTCCAGCCACTGACATTCACCTGACACACATCGCTCAAAACTGTGGGAGCGGGCTTGCTCGCGAAAGCAGCCTGTCAGCCCCAAATACCCCCACTGACACCCAACCCGTCACCGCCCCTCCAACAAAGCCCCCGCCTGATCCAACAACGCCAACGGATCACTCGCCTTATGAATATCCACCGACAACAACTGCCGAAACTTACGCGCCCCCGGAAAACCGGTCCCCAGCCCCAGAACATGGCGCGTAATGTGATGCATCGCGCCACCTGTCGCCAAGTGCTCGGCTATATACGGACGCAACTGCGCCAACGCCTCAGCGCGGGTGATCACAGGCGCGGTGCTGCCAAACAACAGCTGATCCACCTCCGCCAGCAAATACGGATTGTGATAAGCCTCCCGCCCCAACATCACCCCATCAAACGTCTGCAAATGCTCCTGGCACTGCTCCAACGTCTTGATCCCACCGTTGAGATTAATCTCCAGCTCTGGAAAGTCCCGCTTCAACTGCGCCGCCACGTCATAACGCAACGGCGGAATGTCCCGGTTCTCCTTGGGCGACAACCCCTCCAGAATCGCAATCCGTGCATGCACGGTAAAACTGGTGCAACCGGCATCCTTCACAGTCCCGACGAAATCACACAGCTCGGCATAACTGTCCCGGCCATTGATACCGATACGGTGCTTCACCGTCACCGGGATCGACACCGCATCGCGCATGGCCTTCACACAATCCGCCACCAGGGCAGGGTGCGCCATGAGGATCGCGCCGATCATGTTGTTCTGCACCCGGTCGCTGGGGCAGCCAACGTTCAGGTTCACTTCGTCGTAACCGGCGGCTTCGGCCATACGGGCGCAGGCGGCCAGATCGGCCGGAACGCTGCCGCCCAACTGGAGGGCCAGCGGGTGCTCGGCTTCGTTGTGGCGCAGGAAGCGGTCGTGGTCGCCGTGGAGGATAGCGCCGGTGGTGACCATCTCGGTGTAGAGCAGGGCGTGTTTGGAGAGCAGGCGTAGGAAGAACCGGCAGTGGCGGTCAGTCCAGTCCATCATCGGGGCGACGGAGAAGCGGCGGGAGAGTGGGGCGGTTTGTAGGGACATGGGGGATCTGAGTTGGCAAGGCGAATGGGGCGCAGTTTATCAGGAACGGATCTTGGGTGCCGGTGAGGCAAGTTTTGCGCGCATTACCACTTCGAACGAGGGCGTTGCCGTGTGTGGAATACACCAAGGATCTGCAGTCGATCACCCCGCACTCTATACGGGATCAGATAGGACCAGTTGGGGACTGCCCATTCGCGGGTATGTTTCACCCGACCTTCGCGTCCTATAGAAGGAAACTGAGCCAGCCTGTCGACGCTGGCGAAAATGGCATCCGAGAAGTCGTCAGCGGCTTTTGGATTTTCGAGAGCGATATAATTCGCTTCGTCTTCCAGATTTTTGAGTGCTTTTTCAAGCCACTCAACCCGCATTCCGGCTCCAGCGCCTAGCGCGCATGGCTGCCACTTGGTCATCGGTGGCGAATTTTCCTTCGTCGGCTTCCTTTACTGCCAGCTCGATTTGGGCGGTCAGCGTTTTCTCGTGCTCGATGTAGTCGCGAAGAACGTCCATCGCCAGGTAGCTTGCTGTCTGGCCGTTGGTTTTGGCCAGGTCGGCGAGAGAGTTGGACAGGTCTTCCGGCAGGTTTAGGGATATCCCAGTCATGGCGGTCTCGATGGTGGACGGTTGTGGGGCATCTTACACCTTGATGTGCTTGGTTGACTCAGCAGTCCGTCGTGAGGTGTATCTGGAAGTGAATTGCTTTTCGCTGCCTACTCAAAATTAGGTACCGTAGTCTGGCTTCGATATCTGCCCATGAGTGACGCGGTTCACGTCATCGGCTTTCGTGAAGCCAACAAACTGGGGGGGCAAAAATAATGACCAGAAACTCCCGTTCTGAAAGGGTTGATGCAGTGAACCCGGAATGGCCGGCTGAGGACTTTTCTAAGGCCAAACCAGCGAGCGAGGTGCTTGTGGGATTGTTTGGTAAAGCTCAGGCGAAGGAAATGCTCAAGCCCAAGCGGGGCAATCGGCAGTAACCAAAGAGCACTTCAAAGTTCGTTTTGACGCTGACGTGCTGGAGCGATTCTGCGCTTTCGGGCTAGGCTGGCAAAACGCGAATGAATGCCGCTTGGCCGATTGGCTCAAGACGCCCACGCCAGATGAGCTGAAGGCCTAAGGCAATAAGCCACGGATTTGGCTTATTGCTGTCTCGTGATTAGCTTTTTTCAGCGATAGCATCAATAAATCTGTCCCTTTTTTGTTTAGGTGCCTGATCAAGTTTGAGACCGTGTTATTGCGTTGGCGAGCTGTTCGGCGTTGTTGCGCAATTCAATGAATTTTTCGTTTAGCTCGACATGACCTGGATTCCAAGAAAGGACGCCATCGACATAGCTTTGACCAAGAATGAGATCATTTAATGAGCCCATTCCGCCATAGGCTGATAGTAGATAGTCAATCCCAGAGTAATCAGAATCCAGCAATAGTGCCCTTGCCTTACGCATCCAAAAGCTCCAGTGGGTGTCTCCATCGCTTTCGAGCACGATTGCAAGCTGATCAAGAATGCAGATCAACTCTTCAGTTTTCGGTCCCATTTCTCGACATCGTCCAAAGTGAAACGCGGCATGGGCGGGATGATCCGCTGTTGAGTGTTTCTCGCCGCTAGCAACATAAGCTACTGTTTCGCCATTAGAGTGTCCACGAGCTGTTTTCGGCCGTTATCTGCCTGATGCCGAAGGCGGATAGTCAGGGCGGAGGTATGGATCGAAAGGAGTCCAGTGGTACATAAGTGGTACGAGCTAAAGCTGGGTTAACTGTAGGCCTTTGTTTTAAAGGCTCTTTGGTTTAGTAGTTCCAATCCATCATCGGTGTAACGGATAAAGCAATCTCCTGGAACAGGTCCAAACTTCTAGGAAATATCCCACGCTTTTCTCAGCTTGCCCCTCGGACCTCCCCTAGCTAACCTCCTCAAGCCGCTGGCAATCCAGCGGCCGGATGTGGAAGTCCGACCAAGCTGAAGGCGCTCAAACGCCCATAAACACCTACCGGCGTTTTTTTACGTCTGTATGATTGCTTATGGCGGCTGTGCGCGGGGCACTTCGGTGCGCCGGGTCCTTTAGCCCTGGTCTTCCACACCTGCGTACAGCTGCCACCCCTCATGTGGAAGTGAGATAGGCAGTTCCTTAAACGCTAAAGGAGCTTCGCCATGTACAAGGTCACACCTAATCCGCCTTATGCTTCAAACGCTGCATCTTCTGATCCCAAGCTTCAAGCCGCAGCCCAGCGAGCAATCCATCATCACTTGCCCCCATCCGACGACGCTGCACCCGCCGAAAGCCCAAGCGACAACCTATTCCTCGTAAACCCAACTATCGACCCTGAAACCCTCCTGGCCAACGCCGCCGAAAACCTCGCAGCCGCCAACGAAATGGCCGCCACCTTGGCATTCGATCTCGACGACTCCCAGCGCGCCATCGCCCTGGGCATTCAGCAGTTAATCGAGTTGAGCTCGCTGCTCGTTGACCGAGCCCAGGAACAAGTTGCGCCTCTAACCGCTCCAGTCAAAGCCTGACAACCAACCCCGCCGCCTTACCCAAGGCGGCAACCTGAACTCATGCTGTCCCCCAGCAAAGTTTCATAATTCCCTGCGCCGTTGAGGTCTACGATCCCCTACTGAGAGAGGACCCCAGCGCCTCCAGCCCACAGGGAGTTGAAACCATGATCTCGAACCTCGTCAAAGTTGTGATGATCACCGGCACGTTGCTGTTGAGTGCTTGTTCATCTTCGCCAGCCGTGAGCAGTGACCCGTGCTTTTCAGGTGGATGCCAGGCATTTGGGGACCATAGCCCCAGCAAAGGAGCGAAGATGAATTTTGGTGGCAGTGGGCTGGGGAGTAGTTATGGGGAGTATGGTTCGGGGCTGTTGCATGATGATTGATGGGGGGCAAGCACTAATGCCTGCCAGTTAAGCGTCATCGCCTTCTGTAGGAGCGAGCTTGCTCGCGAAAAACGTCAACGATAACGCGGGCTTCCTGAAGAAACGCGGCGTCTGTAAGTTTTTCGCGAGCAAGCTCGCTCCTACAACTGGAAGCCCCACCTACAGTTTGATCCAGTAGGGCGTTAGTGGCCGCCTTTCATTCGCCGGGCGATCAGGTAGAGACCCAGGCCCACCAGCGCTGTTGCGGCGCCGATGTAGCCGGTGCTGGTCCAGCCGAGGCCGGCAGTGATGGCCATACCACCAAACCACGGCCCCAGCGCATTCGCCAGGTTGAACGCCGCATGGTTCGACGCTGCCGCCAGGCTCGGCGCTTCGTGGGCGATGTCCATCAGGCGAATCTGCAACGGTGCTGCCAGCGCAACCATAGTGCCCACCAACCCCATGCTCAGCAGCACCCCCCACAGCGACGAGGCGGCGAAGGGGAAGAACAGCAGCACGGCCATCGACCATACCAATATCAAACCCACCGCCCGAAACTGCATGCGATCAAACAGCTTGCCACCGGCAATGTTGCCGATGATGCCGCCCACGCCAAAGGCGGCGAGGCCGAAGGGGATCCATTGCGGCGAGACTTTGGTCACTTCCAGCATGGTCGGCGCCAGGTAGCTGAATACGCAGAACATCCCGGCAAAGCCAATCGCGCCGATGGACAGGGCCATCCATACCTGGGGTTTGGTGAAGGCGCGCAGTTCTTTGCGTGGGTCGCTGCGTTGTTCGTCGTGGCGGTGGGGCACGAATTGCCAGACCAGGGCGATGGTGAGCAGGGCGATCACGCTGACCAGGGCGAACGCCGAGCGCCAGCCCAGGTGTTGGCCGAGGAAGGTGGCGATGGGGTTGCCCAGCAGCATGGCCAGGGTGAGGCCCATCATCACGCGGGCTACGGCGCCGGCGCGTTTGTCGGTGGGCACCATGCTGGAAGCGACCACGGCGGCGATACCGAAGTAGGCGCCGTGGGGCAGGCCGCTGATAAAGCGGAAGGCCACCAGCGAGCCGAAGGTAGGGGTGAAGGCGGTGGCGAAGTTGCCCAGGGCGTACAGGCCCATCAGCAACAGCAGCATGTGTTTGCGCAGCAGCTTGGCGCCGAGGATGGCCAGCAGTGGGGCGCCGACCATCACGCCCAGGGCGTAGGCGCTGATGGCGTGGCCGACTTGAGGTTCGCTCAAGCCCAGGTTCTGGGCGATGTCGGGCATCAGGCCCATGATGGCGAATTCGCCGGTGCCGATCGCGAAGGCGCCTACGGCCATGGCCGCTTCCATTTTCGCGGCGCTGCGCGCGGGCAGTACGTGCCCGGGTGTTTGCTGGATAGTCATGGTTACTCTGTGTGAAAGGTGTGCACGAAGGACGGTCGCCGATGCTACGCAAGCCGCGACGAAGGTGTCTAGAACCGCCATTTTCGGCAGAGTTCCACGCCTGTGACCGCAGGTCGCGGCTGCCAGGCTTGACAGGGGCGCATTAAAAGCCGCGATTTAGGCCTGTCAATTGGCCAAACGGCGCATAAACGCTGTTTAGCGTGATATTCTGCGCGCCGTCTTGGTCTAGTCTTTCTCTGGTGCGTACACCCGTATACGTCCCAGCGGTTGGCTGTTGCCCAGGTAGCTGAGCCAATAATGATAAGAAGTCAGCGCAGAAGGGACATAACAGTGAGGTCGATCCATCGGCCTTGTGTGCCCACCCTGCAGCCTTTATGTGACTGTGCAGACCCCGCGGTACGTTGCCTGACGTAGCGTGAACGAGGGTTACTCATGACCAGGGGCGGTAGGGCGGATGGCGTTTTATCATAGGTGCTACTGATGTTTAAAAAAGTAAACACTGCCCTGCTGGGGCTGGCTTTGTCGATGGGGATCACGTCCGTTCACGCGGAAGAGGCAAAGAAAGTCGATGTGCTGCTGATCGGCGGCGGCATCATGAGTGCGACCCTGGGTGTCTGGCTCAATGAGCTGGAACCGGACTGGTCGATGGAGATGGTCGAGCGTCTCGATGGCGTGGCCGAAGAAAGCTCCAACGGCTGGAACAACGCCGGTACCGGTCACTCGGCCCTGGCTGAGCTGAACTACACCCCGGAAGACAAGAACGGCAACGTTGAGATCCCTAAAGCGGTCGAGATCAACGAAGCGTTCCAGATCTCCCGTCAGTTCTGGTCCTGGCAGGTTCAGCAGGGCGTGTTGAAGAACCCGCGTTCGTTCATCAACTCCACTCCGCACATGAGTTTTGTGTGGGGCGATGACAACATCAAGTTCCTGAAAAAACGCTACGAAGCCCTGAAGGCCAGCCCGCTGTTCGCTGGCATGCAGTACTCCGAAGACCCGGCGCAGATCGCCAAGTGGGTTCCGCTGATGATGGAAGGGCGTGACCCCAACCAGAAAATCGCGGCCACCTGGAGCCCGATCGGCACCGACGTGAACTTCGGCGAGATCACCCGCCAGTTCGTCGCTCACCTGCAAACCACGCCGAAGTTTGACTTGAAACTGTCGAGCGAAGTGCAGGACATCACCAAGAACGCCGACGGTTCGTGGCGCGTGAGCTACAAAAACCTCAAAGACGGCACCAAGACTGAAACCGACGCCAAGTTCGTGTTCATCGGCGCCGGCGGCGGTGCCCTGCACTTGCTGCAGAAGTCGGGCATTCCTGAAGGCAAGGAATACGCAGGCTTCCCGGTCGGTGGTTCGTTCCTGGTGACCGAGAACCCGACCATCGCCGAGCAGCACCTGGCCAAGGCCTACGGCAAGGCTTCGGTAGGTTCGCCTCCGATGTCGGTTCCGCACCTGGACACCCGTGTGCTGGATGGCAAGCGCGTGATTCTGTTTGGCCCATTCGCGACCTTCTCGACCAAGTTCCTGAAGGAAGGCTCGTACCTGGACCTGCTGACCAGCACCACCACCCACAACATCTGGCCAATGACCAAAGTTGGTATTCGTGAATACCCACTGGTCGAGTACCTCGCCGGCCAACTGATGCTGTCCGATGACGACCGCTTCAAGGCACTGCAAGAGTACTTCCCGAACGCCAAGCAGTCCGACTGGCGCCTGTGGCAAGCCGGCCAGCGTGTGCAGATCATCAAACGTGACGAAGAGCAAGGCGGCGTGCTGAAGCTGGGTACCGAAGTGGTCAGCTCTGCCGACAACACCATCGCAGGCCTGTTGGGTGCATCGCCAGGCGCGTCCACCGCGGCTCCGATCATGCTGACCGTGTTGCAAAAGGTGTTCAAGGACAAAGTAGCCAGCCCGGCCTGGCAGGAAAAACTGCACCAGATCGTGCCAAGCTACGGCACCAAGCTGAACGACAGCCCTGAGGCTGTTGCCAAGGAATGGGCCTACACTGCCGGTGTGCTGCAACTGACCCCGCCACCTGCGATCCCGCAGCTGGCTGCTCCAAAGGCTACCGAGGCTGCCAAGCCTACGGCTGAGCCAAGCAAGCCGGTTTCTGACTTGGCGCTGTAAGCAACATCTACGAAAAAGCCCGCTGAACCGGTGACGGTCAGCGGGCTTTTTTGTGTGTATTCAGAGGGTGAACCCCTTTTTGAGTTGTTCATGCAGATGAAGCGCCAAATGGTTTGCGCTATCGGACAACAAGTAGATGTGGTGGCGCGGCAATTCAGGTAGACGAACGCCGGGGATATTTTGAGTCAACCCAACGGTTATTCGACTTTCTTCAATCAGGCCAACGGCCAATCCGCAGAACACTGCGGCTTCTACCGCAGTAGAACTGGCACTTTCCAGCAGGACTCGATAGTAGGCGCCATGCTCTTTCAACGCCCGTATCGCCGAGGCTCGATAGGGGCAGCCGGTTAATTGCACTGCGATAGGTAGCGGCGCCTGTTCTGGTGTTTTGAATTGGTCGGAAACAACCCATACAGGCTGTATCGAACCCAACTGTTCTCCCTGCTCCAAGGGCTGAGCACTGACGATCAATGCCAAATCAATCTGTTCCCGGCTGAACATGGTGAACAGTTCGCCACTGGATCTGGCTTCTATTTCCAACTCAAGCAAGGGATTGTCAGCGATAAGCTGCGGCAGGAAATCGCGCATGAAAGCCGGCGCATAAGAATCGGGAAGCCCCAGGCGAATCCTTCCTTGCATGCGCTGGGAGGTTAAGGAGGCCAGTAAGCGGTCGTGGCTCTTGAGAAAGTCAGTGGTTTCGCTGAGTAGTTTCTTGCCATACATCGTCAGCTCAACACCTTGGTTACTCCGGCTGAACAGGCGTTGGCCGACTAAGTCTTCCAGCTTTTGAATCTGCGTCGTAACGGTCGAAGCGCTCCGATGCACATGGCTCGCTGCTTCATTGAAGCGACGGAAGCGGGCGACCGCATGGAAGGTTCGCAGCAGATCGATATTGAGTTGCTTGCTCATGATTCCTCTTTTGAGGATTAGTGGTGCGGGTTATTCAAATATACAAAATCATGCATGCTGATTAGGCTTTGGGTCAAACAGGTTCGTATGTGCTTTCGCGCCTGACAATAAGAAAAAGGAGCCCATATATGGATATCAATGAGTTGGTAGCGTCATCGCTGAAAAACAACCACGGATATGACGCCCAGATCTGGACGATTGAAAATGCCGAAAAGTACGCATCGACATCTACCGATCTCAAGGATCGAGATCGACAGGTCAGTGAAGAAATCCTTGGTTTGATGACCTCGTTGAATTTGGAGGGTGTGAACCGAGTTGACCTCTGTGCGGCACCCTGCGGCAATGGAGCATTAAGTGAGATTTTACGCGCCGTGGCGGATGATTTGGTCGGTCTGGTAGGTCAAGACCGTTTGCATTACGTCGAATTGGGGCCAGAGCCGATCAAGACGTCCGTGCTGCTTCAGCATCTGCTTGAGAACGGGGTGGAAGCTGCACATTACACGGCGGTTGATATCAACCGGGCCTCACATGACGTAATGCGTCGAGCGGTGGAACCACTGCTGGCAGCGCCTGAGAACTTTCGTTACTTGGCCACCGATTTCCGCGCGTTGTGCCGGGACGATATTGAATGTGGGCAAGACGTGACATTAGTCACGATGCTGGGGTTTCAGGAGGGAAATGAACTGCCCGAAACGATCGGCCAAATCATTCGCAGAATAGGTGGGACACGGACCTATGTCTTGTCAGAAATGCAGCTGTCCATCCCGGATGATGATGCGCATATTCATCGCTTTTATCGGCATCACTGCATGACTCGCTTTTCTGAGCTGGTGGGTTTGAAGCTCGGTTTTGACAAGGTCGGCAGCAATCATGAAGTCGTCGTTTCAGACATTGAAGTCGATGATGACTGGTATCGCGTAGCGGCAACCTTGCTTCCTGTTCTCAGCGGTAAAGATGAAGGTTATTTGTTGACCAATGTGTGCTTGAAGTACACCCGCGAGCAATTTAGCCGCGTGCGTCAGGATTACGGTGGATGTCGCGTCATTGGTGAGTATTGCAGCGGTGACGGCAGCGTTCTCTACCAGTTATCGGAGTACCGAATGGATCACGGTATAGCCAATTGAGAGAGGAAGTCACGATGAAACAGCAAAGTGAGCTACCCGTATTCGCACAAGGGGCTGCACGCCTGAAGTCAGCCCTGCAAGCATCACTGGTTCCCGCATCCCGATGTAAGCATCCCGGGGCCCTGCTCGACACGTTGCAACACTGGAGTGACAGTTATTTGCGCAGTGATGGCCCATGCCTCACAGGTCATCGCAGCTTAGCGAACCTGGGGTACATGAGGTCGCCACTAGTAATTGCCCAGCCCGAGCAGCTGACGGCAGTGGCTCAGGTCTCGGGGCTGTTCAATGAGCAGGGCATCGCCGAGTTGAGGCGAGCGTGTTATCAGCTGGAGGCGGGGTCCAGCACCAGCGACTGGATTATCTCTAACCGTACCCGTGCGGCAACGCGGTCATCGACGCTTATCCGGGAGATGATGGACAGTCGGGCGTTCCTGCTGGCGGTGTCAAAAATTGCAGGTGTGCCGCTGGTTCCGCACCCTTTCTTGCGCGCCCGTTCCCAGGTCAATTACTTCTACCCGCCCCAGGCTCAGCACGATAGGGCACAGATCGGTATGTGGCATACCGATGGAACCAGCTTTGTGCTGAACATAGTGCTGTCTGAGCCCAGCGAGTACGAAGGTGGAGAGTTCGTTTATTTTGAGGGCCCTGTGGAGCGCTTTGATGTCGCAAGCCTCAATGACAACGTGCGAAGCTGTGGTGTGAAAGCCAGTGGCGATGCGGTGTATATCTACGGCAGTCGAGTGTTTCATGGCGTGCGCCCACTCACTCAAGGCCGGCGCATGTCGTTGGTGTTGTCGTTTCACTGTCCTTACAGTCAGGCGGATGTAAATAAGTTCTGGCACTTGGCATCTGACGATGGCGTGCTGCGTACCATCAGGCCTTGGTTCCAGCTCAAGTGTGACCTGATACGACCCGCCAGCGAGCAATATCGGCGTTTGGGGATTGACCCCATCACGTTTGGCGAACTCGTGCCGTTGCAATTGCAGGGGGCACGATGACGGCTCGTATTGGCTACACGCGTTTGTTACTGCTGCAGGTCGTCTTTGTCCTGTCTTGGAGTTCCGGCTTTATAGGTGCCAAGTTAGGCGCGCAGAGTGCTGGAGCCTTCAACCTTTTGTTCTGGCGTTTTTTGTTGGTTTCGTTATGCCTGGCGCTGTTTTTGAACAGACGGTTGCTGAGGGTTTCCTGGCAGCAGATCCGTCATCACGCGGTTGTCGGGTTCCTGTCGCAGTTCCTGTATTTGAGTTGCCTCTACGTGGCGATCCAGAACGGTCTACCGCCCGGGATCGCGGCGATCATTGCGGCGTTGCAGCCGTTGATGACCGCGGCATTGTCGACGGGCATGGCGTCCGAGCGCAGTGGCGGCTGGCAGTGGTTGGGGTTGATGATCGGCTTTGTCGGTGTGTCGATTGTGATTGCCGGGCAGTATGGCGGTGGCGGGCAGGGTGTCGGGCTGGTCATGTATCTCTTGCCTCTGGTGTCGGCACTTGGGCTGACACTGGCGACTTTGTACGAGCGTCGCTCGGTGCAGGCCCAGGACAGCGGGTTGGTATTGCCGCTGTTTATCCAGTCGCTGTTGACCTTGATAGGTTTTACCGCGGCCGTGATCTACACCGACACCCTGAGTATTCCCCATGACACCAACGTACTGATCTCGATTGTGTGGCTGACGGTGTTCTCCACCTTCCTCGCCTATTTGAGCCTGTGGATGCTGCTGCGGGTGATGACTGCCACCCATGTGGCGGCGCTGGTGTACCTGGAGCCGCCGGTGACTCTGGTGTGGGCCGCGTTGATGTTTGGTGATGTGATCCACGCATCGACCTACGCGGGCATTGCTGTAGTCGTGGCGGGGTTGGTGCTGGTGCGCCTGAAGCGACCGACTGTCGCCTGTACTTCCTGAGGCTGTTAGGTTCAGCAACCCGACAGACACCGCCTGTTAAAAAGTACCCAGGGCCAAGCAGGAGCGTGGCTGAAACAAGGGGGGATTTTTACCAGTGCAGGTGTTGGGCGTTCGCGCCCGAGGGTTTTGTATGTTGCTACGTTATGCAGCATTGGCCGCCATGGTGGTCGCGGCTTCCGGGTGTGTACAAGAGCGTGTGGTGCATGAACGCAGGCCGGTGCAACGTGAGTATGTTGATGTGGTGGCGCCGCAACCGCCGCCGGTGCAGGTGATAGAAGTCGAACCGGCGGTACGCGAGGGTTATATCTGGTCACGCGGTTACTGGCGTTGGGAAGGCGGGCGTTATGTAGCAGTGCACGGCCATTGGGAGCCGGTGCGCCAGGGCTATCGTTATGTACACCCGCACTGGGTGCAGCGTAATGATGGCTACCACTGGCAGATCGGCGGCTGGGTTCGCTGACCAAACCTCCTCACCCTTTCCTCTGTAGGAGCGAGCTAGCCGAGCCGTTTCATCCCCGCTGCCTTGGCCGCGTTCAGATCAAAGGTGGCGGTGTACTCGCACCCCGCCGCGTGGCCACAGCGTTCAACCAGGCAGTCGGCAAAGTCGGCTTTGCCTGCGCTGAACTTGCGCAATGCCTGCCAGATGATATCGGCGTGCTCGACGGTCAGCTCCCGCGTGTGCAACAAGGTTTCCAGCACCATTACCACGTCGCCTTTGGCCGACTGGTAACAGGACTGCAACACCCACACCAACTCCGTAAGCGTCACCAGGCTGACAAAGCCTGGCGAGGCGGCGGAGAGCGATTCGATCAGTTGGGACGCCTTGGCTGATTGAACCGGGTCGTCCTGGGTCAGATAACGCACCAGCACGTTGGTATCCAGGCCGATCATCCAGCGGTTGCTCCCTGGGCCGCGATGGCGCGGTTCATGTCTTCGATAGACACGGCATGGGCAGGCTTGCGGATCAAACCCTTGAGGTCCTTGACGGTTTTGCTCGCGGCAATCATGGAAAACGTGCCGTCTTCCATTTCGACGAACTCCACCCGGTCGCCTGTTTCCAGGCCCAGGGCCGTTCTGACCTGCACAGGGATGGTAATTTGCCCTTTTGAAGTGAGTGTGGCGGTGGCCATAGTGAAGATCTCCATCGTGATATTCCTTACCTTAGGGTAAGGAATGACAGAGGACAATGTCCGTTGGTCCATAGATCGCTCGCTGAGGTGAATGAGTCGGAATAGTAAAACCCTAGTCCGAACTCTCGAGCCTCACACGCCGGGCCATGCCCCAAACGGATACAAACTATGACTGACCGCCGCGGGCTTATTGCACCACGCGATAGCACGGCACATAGGCCGCGCCGCCTGGCAACTTCATGCGGTGCTGGGCCACGAATGCCTTCAACAGCTCATCCAGCGGTTTCATGATGGCCGGGTCACCGTGAATCTCATACGGGCCGTTTTCTTCGATCAGGCGAATGCCCTTGTCCTTGACGTTACCCGCCACGATCCCGGAGAACGCCCGGCGCAGGTTGGCCGCCAGTTCATGGGCCGGCAGCGCGTGGTTGAGTTGCAGGCTGGCCATGTTTTCGTGGGTGGGGTCGAATGGGCGCTGGAAGCCTTCGTCGATCTTCAGCAGCCAGTTGAAGTGGAACGCGTCGTTACGCTCGCGGCGGAACTGCTTCACCGCCTTGAGGCCGGTGGTCATCTGGCGGGCCACTTCGGCCGGGTCGTCGATGATGATCTGGTAATGCTTCTGTGCCGCTTCGCCCAGCGTGGCACCGACAAACGCGTGCAATTGTTCCAGGTAAGGCGCGGCATGTTTGGGCCCGGTAAGCACCACCGGGAACGGCACGTCGCGGTTGTCCGGGTGCATGAGGATGCCCAGCAGGTACAGGAACTCCTCGGCCGTACCGGCGCCGCCGGGGAAGATGATGATGCCGTGGCCGACACGCACGAAGGCTTCCAGGCGTTTTTCGATGTCCGGCAAAATCACCAGCTCGTTGACGATGGGATTCGGCGCTTCGGCGGCGATGATGCCTGGCTCGGTCAAGCCCAGGTAACGGCCATTGGTGATGCGTTGCTTGGCGTGGGAAATGGTCGCGCCCTTCATCGGGCCTTTCATTACGCCGGGGCCGCAGCCGGTGCACACGTCGAGGCTGCGCAGGCCCAGTTCGTGCCCGACTTTCTTGGTGTATTTGTATTCTTCGGTGTTGATCGAATGGCCGCCCCAGCACACCACGATCTTCGGCTCCACACCCGGACGCAGCGTACGGGCGTTGCGCAGCAGGTGGAACACGTAGTCGGTGATGCCTTGGGAGTTGCTCAGGTCGATACGCTGGCTGTCCAGCTCGTTCTCGGTGTAGACGATGTCGCGCAGGGCGCTGAACAGCATTTCGCGGGTGCTGGCGATCATTTCGCCATCGACGAAGGCATCGGCGGGGGCGTTGAGCAGTTCCAGGCGTACGCCGCGGTCTTGCTGGTGAATACGCACTTCAAAGTCTTTGTAGGCGTCGAGGATGGTCTTGGCGTTGTCGATATGCGCGCCGGTATTGAGAATCGCCAGGGCGCATTGGCGGAACAGGGTGTAGATGCTGCCGGTACCGGCTTCGCTCAGTTGCTGCACTTCACGTTGGGACAGGGTTTCGAGGCTGCCCTTGGGGCTGACGGAGGCATTGATGACTTGACGTTGGGGCATTCTGATTCCTTGAAAGCATAGCCACCGCGCCCGCTTGGGGGCGATGGCTTGAGAATGGTGAGCGCCAATTAAGGTCGCACGAGACGGTTATTTACCTCAGGCGCAAGGCCCAGCGCAAATGCCGTCCAACACCATCATGCCGCAGAACTTACTGAATCAGCTTCCAGTTTTTGTAGAAAACCCGACGCAGGGTAAAGACCAGGCCGGCAAACCCTGCGATCACGGCGTTGAGCACCGAGGGCAGCAGGGTCGGGCGCACAATATCAATGAACAGGCAGTAGCGTTTGGCGTCGTTTTTGTTGAAGGAGGCGTGCATCAGCGTGTCATCGAAGATAAACAGCGGGTCGTCGTGCCAGTAGTGCTTGTGCTTGCCCACCTGGATATACACGCCCTCATGGTGCGGTGCCGGCGCCATGTTGTAGAGCACACGGAACATCATGCGCAGGGGGCCGAAGTGGAACGACGTCGAGCGGTTCTCGTTGAACACCGAGACACCGATGGTTTTCACGAACGGCAGTTTCTTGCGCAGTTGCGGGATATCCAGGGTGGTTTCGATCGGGCGACCGTACCACTGGAAGAACAGCATGCCGCGTTTCTTCTCGGCCATGCGCTCGTCCAGGTAGCTGATGATTTCATCCTTGCGAGCCATTGCGTCGTCGATCACCTTTTGCAGGTCTTCGCGCCAGGCCGGTGGCAGGTCGTTCATGGTGTAGACATGTCGGTTGCGGCTGCTGAGCAAGTCGAGCAGGGTGTTGAACGGTGCCAGCACCCAGGTATTACGGCCGTTGCCGATAAAATACTTCTTGATGGTGTCGCGGTCGTACAGGCCGTTACGCAGGAAGTCATAAACGCCGCAGCACACCACCAACAGCAGAAACACCAGGCAACTGCGCGGGAAACAATAGATCAACAGCAGAACGCCGAGCACCCACGCCAGGGATACCAGCTTTTTGCCGACAGCATTTTTGCTCATGAAACGAGGCTCCAAAGCCGAAACATATTGAAACAATATCGTCATCATAGGGGTTTATGAGGCTCGCAGGCGTTTTTAAATAGGGTGAAATTGTGAAGCCGCTGCACAATTTGTAACCGTTGCCGTGCAGGCTCCGACGTTTTGTGGATTGAATTTTGAGAACAGAAGATTTGCGACTATCGTGACGCTTCGGTTTTTCAGGCGTCATAGACCGGTACGATTGAAGTTGAATGGCCACTATTGGCCTTCGGCACCTTGGAAGAGGCAGAAATTTTTATGATCATCAAACCGCGGGTTCGTGGCTTTATCTGTGTGACCGCTCACCCTGTTGGCTGTGAAGCGAACGTCAAAGAGCAGATCGACTACGTAACCAAAAACGGCGTCATCGAAGGCGGCCCTAAAAAGGTGCTGGTCCTCGGTGCCTCCACCGGCTACGGCCTGGCCGCGCGCATCAGTGCTGCGTTTGGCTGCGGCGCCGACACCCTGGGCGTGTTTTTTGAGAAAGAAGGCGAAGAAGGCAAGCTGAGCTCCGCCGGCTGGTACAACAGCGCGGCGTTCGAGAAGTTTGCCGTGGAAAAAGGCCTGTACGCCAAGAGCATCAACGGCGACGCGTTCTCCGACGAGATCAAGCGCCTGACCATCGAGACCATCAAGAAAGACCTGGGCAAGATCGACCTGGTGGTCTACAGCCTGGCCGCGCCACGCCGTACCGACCCGCAAGGCGTGGTGCACAACTCCACCCTCAAGCCAATCGGCAAGGCCGTGACCCTGCGCGGTATCAACACTGACAAGGGCGTAGTGGTAGACACCACCCTTGAGCCTGCAACCCAGGAAGAAATCGACGGCACCGTGAAGGTCATGGGCGGCGAAGACTGGCAGCTGTGGATCGACGCCCTGCGTGACGCCGACGTACTGGCCGAAGGCGCCAAGACCACCGCGTTCACCTACCTCGGTGAGAAGCTGACCCAGGACATCTACTGGAACGGCTCCATTGGCGAAGCCAAGAAAGACCTGGACAAGAAAGTTTTGACCCTGCGCGAAAACCTCGCTGCGCTCAAGGGCGACGCCCGCGTGTCGGTGCTCAAGGCGGTGGTCACCCAGGCCAGCTCGGCCATCCCGATCATGCCGCTGTACCTGTCGCTGCTGTTCAAGGTGATGAAAGAGCAGGGCACTCACGAGGGCTGCATCGAGCAGGTCTACGGCCTGTTCAAGGACAGCCTGTACGGCAGTCAGCCGAAACTCGACGCCGATGGCCGCCTGCGTGCCGACCTGGCCGAGTTGGAGCCGAAGGTCCAGGACGCCGTGGCCGCGCTGTGGAATCAGGTGACCGACGACAACGTCAACGAGATCAGCGATTTTGCCGGTTACAAGGCTGAGTTCCTGCGCTTGTTCGGCTTTGAAGTCGACGGCGTGGATTACGACGCGGATGTGAACCCGACCGTCAAAATCAACGGCCTGATCCAGGCTTAAAACGCGGCCAATAAGGTGGGAACTGGCTTGCCCTGATGTCAGTCAGTTAACGCAAATCCCTTGTGGGAGCGGGCTTGCCCGCGAAGGCGGTGTGTCAGTCGCAGCATCTGAGGCTGTACGACCGCTTTCGCAGGCAAGCCAGCTCCCACATTTGATCTTCATTGCTTTGAGCATTGCGTTCGCTTAATGAGGCCATGCCTTCTCCCACCTGTCTTTTCAGACACTTCTTACGCCCCGGCGCGCGCCTCCCTCTTGTAGATCTGTCAGACTCCAGCTGCTATCAAGCCACGCTAACGGAGGATCTGATGACGATTCGTGCAGTAGTTTTTGATTTCGGCGGTGTCCTGTTCGACTGGAGCCCGCAGCACCTGTACCGCAAGCTGATCGCCGACGACGTCGAGCGCCAATGGTTCCTCGACACCATCTGTACCCAGGACTGGAACACCGAGCAAGATGCCGGTCGCTCCTTGGCTGAGGCCACCCGCACCCTGATTACCCAATACCCCGAACACAAGGCCCTGATCCAGGCTTATTACGAGCGCTGGCCAGAAATGCTGCGTGCCGAATTACCCGAGGGTGTGGCGATTCTCGAGGCCTTGCACCAAGTTGAGATGCCGCTGTTCGGGCTCACCAACTGGTCGGCAGAAACCTTCCCTTATGCCCGGGCCAACTACCCGTTCCTGCAGCGTTTTCGCAACATCGTCGTGTCCGGCGAATTGAAACTGATCAAGCCTGACCCGGCGATCTACCACGCCAGCCTGAGTCAAGTGCGTGAACACTTGCCAGACATCCAGGCCAGTGAAGTGGTGTTTATCGACGACGTCGCCGGCAATATCGAGGCCGCCATCGCATTGGGCTGGCAGGGCATCCACCATGTGTCGGCTGAGCGCACCGCCACGCGCTTGCGTGAGTTGGGCGTGGCGTTCTAGCGCGCCCATTTCTCCATCACAAAGTCGACGAACGCCCGCAGCTTGGGCAGGCGGTAGCGGTCCTGGCGATACATCAGGTGCATCGGGCGGCTGGGTAGTTTATAGGTGGTCAGCAAGGCCACTAGCTTGCCGCTGTCCAGGTCCGGTTGCACCAGGGCATCGGCCAGCATGGTGATGCCCATGCCGTTGATGGCGGCCTGGCGCAAGCCTTGGGAGCTGTTGATGGTCAATGAGCCAGACACCGGCACCTGCACCTCACCTTCATCGCCCGTCATGCGCCACAGTTTGTCGGTGTCGCGCCAGTTGTCGTTGGCGGGGTAGGCGAATGCCAGGCAGTCATGCTGCTGCAGGTCGGCCGGGGTTTGCGGTGCGCCGCGTCGCGCCAGGTAGGCGGGGGAGGCGCAAAGGGTGAGGGTGTAGGCCTGCAAAGGCCTGGCGATCAGGCTGGAGCTTTCCAGTTCGCCGAGACGGATCGCCACGTCAAAACCGCTGTCGACCAGGTCCATGCGTTCATTGCTCATCACCACGTACAGGTCGATAAGGGGGTAGCGCTGGGCGAACTCACTCAAGGCCGGTACCAGGCGTTCGGTGCCGAACACCGGCGGCGCGGTGATGCGCAGGCTGCCTTTGGGGGTTTCGCTGTGGACCTGCTCGGCCAGTAGCTCGGAGTCGGCCACCAGCCCCAACACTTCCAGGCAGCGCTGATAATACTGACCGCCAAATTCGGTGAGGTTCTGCTTGCGCGTGGTGCGTTTGAGCAGGCTGACGCCAAGCCGTTGTTCCAGAGCCCGCAGATGGTTGCCCACCATGGTGGTCGAGATCCCGCATTCCTGCGCGGCGGCGGTCATGCTGCCGGTTTCGACGACTTTCACATACACCGACATTGCCTGGAACAGGTCCATTATCAAGCCCTGGTTTAAAGTTATTGCAGCGATTCTACGTTTATCCAGCAAGGGTGGTTAACCATACTGGATCCACCCCAACGATGCACTGGAGCCGCCACCATGACCGCCGCCTGCCTGATGAGCACTTATCAACCCCTGGCCCTGAGTTTCACCCGCGGCCTGGGCACGCGCCTGTGGGACCAACAGGGCCGCGAATACCTGGACGCCGTGGCCGGCGTGGCGGTGACCAATGTCGGCCATTCCCACCCAAGGTTAGTGGCCGCCATCAGCGAACAGGCCGGCTTGCTGCTGCACACCTCCAACCTCTACAGCATCGACTGGCAACAACAATTGGCCCGGCGCCTGGCCCAACTGTCCGGGCTGGACCGTGCGTTCTTCAACAATTCCGGCGCCGAAGCCAACGAGACGGCGCTGAAACTGGCGCGTTTGCACGGCTGGAAAAAAGGCATCGAACAGCCCTTGGTGGTGGTGATGGAGAACGCCTTTCACGGCCGCACGCTGGGCACCATGGCCGCCAGCGACGGGCCTTCGGTGCGCCTGGGGTTCCAGCGCCTGCCCGGCGATTTCATCAAGATTGGGTTTGGCGACATGGCGGCCCTGGAGGCGCTCACCGCACAGTTCGGCACGCGCATTGCGGCGGTGTTGCTGGAGCCGATCCAGGGTGAAAGTGGTGTGTTAGTGGCGCCGTCGGGCTACCTCAAAGCCCTGCGCGAGCACTGCACGCGCCACGGCTGGCTGATGATGCTTGACGAAATCCAGACCGGCATCGGGCGCACCGGCACCTGGTTTGCCTTCCAGCACGAAGGCATCGTGCCGGACGTGATCACCCTGGCCAAAGGCCTGGGCAATGGCGTACCCATCGGCGCCTGCCTGGCCCGCGCCGCCGTCGCGGAGCTGTTCACCCCAGGCAGCCATGGCAGCACCTTTGGCGGCAACCCGCTGGCGTGTCGCGTCGGGTGTACGGTGCTGGAGATTATCCAGGAGCAAGGCTTGCTCGAAAATGCCGCACGCCAGGGCGAACACTTGCTGGCGCGCTTGCGCATGGAGTTGGAGGAGCATCCGCAAGTGCGGGCGATTCGTGGCAAGGGCTTGATGATCGGCATTGAGCTGGCCAGCCCTTACCGCGACCTGGCCCAACGGGCGGCGCAGGAGCATGGGCTGTTGATCAATGTCACGCGGGGCAAGATTATTCGCCTGTTGCCGCCGCTGACGTTGGAGCGCAAGGAAGTGGAGATGATCGTACGGGCCATCACCCGCCTACTGGACTGAAAAAGTGCGGAAGGGGGCGATGCTCGTTCCCACGCTCTGCGTGGTAACGCCTCCTGTGACGCTCTGCGTCACGCCTTAAGAGCGGACGCGGAGCGTCCAGGGCAGCATTCCCACGCGGAGCGTGGGAACGATCAGAGGGAGGGGCCATTGAGCCATTCCTGGTTCATGGTCTCCGTATCGCCCAGGTACTCCAGCAACCACGCCATGGCCGGCGACAGCTTGTTCTGCGCCCACGCCACACACGACGGGCTGGCCGGAAATGGCCGGCTCAATTGCAGCGCCACCAACTCCCCGCGCTCGATCGATGGCAATACCTGATGGGCCGGTGCCATTCCTACACACAGGCCATCGCGCAGGCAATCCAGGGCCGACGCCCAGTTGGGCACCACCAGGCGGCGCTGGTTATCCAGGGTCCAGGTGTCGCGTTTGGGCAGGTTGCGCGAGGTGTCGGTCATGCACAGCGAGGCAAAGGGGCGCAGTTGGTCATCACTGAGCAAACCTTGCACCGCCGTCAGCGGGTGCCGGGCGCTGACCACGCACAGCCAGTTCAACAGGCCCATGTCACGGAAGCTGAAGTGGCTGGCCACCGGCACTGCGCTGGTGGCGCCGATCACGATGTCGGTGCGTTCATCCGCCAGCGCATCCCACACGCCGTTGTACACCTCGTATTCGAGCAGCAATTCCACTTCGGGAAACTGCCGATAAAAGTCGAGCACCAACTGCCGGCAGCGCTGGGGTTTGACGATGGAGTCCACGGCCACCTTCAACTGGCCGCTCCAGCCATTGGCCACCTGCTGGCACAGGCGTCGGGTGCCGAGCATTTTTTTCATCACGCCGCGGGCTTCGTCGATGAATAAACGCCCGGCGGGGGTCAGTTCCACGTCGCGATGCCGGCGCACAAACAACGGCACGGCCAACCATTCTTCGAGCTGACGCACGGTGTAGCTGATGGCCGACGGTACGCGGTGCAGTTCCTGGGCGGCGGCGCTGAAGCTGCCGTGACGGGCGACGGCGTCGACCACATCCAGGGAATATTCCGACCACATGGGCGCTGCCTTCAAAATTATTGATGAGAATGTCCAATTATTATCGCTTCACACAGATATTGTCAGCTTCATAATGGGCGCCAGTCAGCAAATAGTTTGATGGCAGTATCTACAAGGCTTCGATGAAAAATTCTTTTGGTTTTACCTGGTACCTGGCGGGGCTGAGCATGCTCGGTTATCTGGGCATGGACATGTACTTGCCGGCGTTTGGCGCCATGGGCGAGCAGTTGAATATCGGTGCTGGCGCGGTGGGCGCCAGCTTGAGTATTTTCCTTGCAGGCTTTGCAGTGGGGCAGTTGCTGTGGGGGCCGCTCTCGGACCGCCTGGGGCGCAAGCCCATCCTGCTCGCGGGCCTGAGCCTGTTTGTGCTCGGCTGCCTGGGCATGTTCTGGGTCGAAACCGCGCCGCAACTGTTGGCCCTGCGCTTTATGCAAGCGATTGGCGTGTGTGCCGCCGCCGTGAGCTGGCAGGCGCTGGTGATTGACCGCTACCCGGCCGACAAGGCCCACCGCGTCTTCGCCAGCATTATGCCGTTGATGTCGCTGTCTCCGGCCTTGGCACCGCTGTTGGGTGCCATGGTGCTGAATCACTTTGGCTGGCAGGCGATCTTCGGCGTGTTGCTGGTGGTGTCGTTGTTGCTGCTGGTGCCGACGTTGTTCCTGCGCAACATGCCCAAGCGTTCGGAGCACAAGGGCAGCCCGGTGCGCCTGGGGTATGGGCAATTGCTCACCTCACGGGTGTTTACCGGCAATGTGATGATCTTCGCCGCCTGTTCGGCCAGCTTTTTCGCTTGGCTGACCGCCTCGCCGTTCATTCTCGGTGGCATGGGCTACAGCCCGAATGACATCGGCCTCAGCTACGTATTGCCGACCCTGGCGTTTCTCGTCGGCGGCTACAGTTGCCGCAGCGCCTTGCAGCGCCTGTCGGGTAAAACCCTGTTGCCGTGGTTGCTGGTCGCCTATTGCTTGAGCATGGTGGCGTTGTACCTGGTGGCCACCTTGAGTGTGCCGACCCTGACCACCTTGTTGATCCCGTTCTGCCTGATGGCGCTGTGCAACGGCGCCAGCTACCCGATTGTGGTGGCAAATGCGCTGATGCCCTTTGCGGAAAATTCCGGCAAGGCGGCGGCTCTGCAAAATACCCTGCAGTTGGGCCTGTGCTTCCTGGCCAGCCTGTTGGTGTCGTCGATGATCGAGCAACCGCTGTTGATTACGGTGATTGTGATGCTGGCGACGGCGCCGTTGGCGGTATTGGGGTATTGGCTGGCACGGCCGAAGGGCAATTCTTCCGAACTGGCCAGCGCCTGAGCTGACAATGCGATCAAACTGTAGGAGCTGGCTTGCCTGCGATAGCAGTGTATCAGTGCCAGATGGGCTAACTGACAGACCGCTATCGCAGGCAAGCCAGCTCCCACATTTTTTGCGTATCTTCAGTTAGAACGTCACTTCCATGTTCAGCGTAGGCGTTGAGGTGCGGCTGCCGCGCCCACCGTCCACCCCGAACTTGTTATGCCAGTACTCATAGCCCACTCCTAAATACAGGTTCGGCTTGACGCTTTTACCCGGTCGCACCGCCACCATCAGCGCTGTACGCATCAGCGCTTCCGCTGCGGTATCGCGGCCATGGTAATCCTCGCCTTTCTCTCCGACGTAGTTAATGAACCCCTGAAATTTCGCTGCATGGTTGCCGACTTCGAATGGGCGCATCCACGTCAGGTTGAGCATGTAGGTCGCGTCGAACGTGTGGTTCGACTCTTGCGCGCCGGGGATGCCGGTGTGGTTCTTTTCCTTGTAGTACATCAGACTCAGGTCCAGCACGCCGACGGTGTTGAACTTCAACGTGGGGCCGATCACCAGCGCGCGCTTCTTGGCGGAAGCGAAGTTGTTGTTGCGGTTGGCATCGAAGCCCAGAGTCAGCGCGTAATCCTTGATCAGCCCCGTGCCCTGCGGCAGGTCGAACACACGTGAGGCATACAGTTGATGCCGGTACACGGCGTAAACCTCGCTGCCACCGTGGTCGGTGCCCTTGCGCGGGTCGCTGCTGTCGGACAGGAACACATCGAGGTTGAGGAAATTGCTGCCGTAACGGTAGCCGCTGGCGTGGGTAAAGCTGTAGATGCGCTTGCTGAAGTCGTCGGGGTTGTTGGGGTTGGTGAAGTGCTGCCCGTAGCGAAACCCGACGCTGTTGTTCATCCACTCCACCGCAACAGCCTCCCCGCCGCCGAGAAGGGTTAGTGCGACGGTGGCGCCCTGTAGTGCCTTTTTCATTCTTTTTGTCCTTTGGCGTTCTGGCTCGTGACGGCCGGATTGTTTTTGTAACGCCGTTGGAGGGTATCTTGTTCGATTGATTGTATACAACTCTATGGACATACAGTCTGAACATTGCATACAGTGAGCGCACAACAAAAACAGAGAACCCCTCACCATGACTATCCCGAAGGCGTCACCGCAGCGGCCCGAAGATGAAAATCTGGGCGTCGCCGCCAACATGGCTTACGGCCTGCAGCATGTGCTCACCATGTATGGCGGTATCGTCGCCGTGCCGTTGATCGTCGGCCAGGCAGCCGGGTTGTCGCCGGCGGATATCGGCTTGCTGATCGCTGCATCGCTGTTTGCCGGTGGCCTGGCCACGCTGCTGCAAACCCTGGGCCTGCCGTTTTTCGGCTGTCAGTTGCCGCTGGTGCAGGGCGTGTCGTTCGCGGGTGTGGCGACCATGGTGGCGATTGTCGGCAGCGACGGTGCCGGTGGTGTGCCAGCGATACTCGGGGCGGTGATGGCCGCATCCTTTATCGGTTTGTTGATCACCCCGGTGTTCTCAAGGATCACCAAGTTTTTTCCGCCGCTGGTAACGGGCATTGTGATTACCACCATCGGCCTGACCCTGATGCCCGTGGCGGCGCGCTGGGCCATGGGCGGCAACAGCCGGGCGGCGGATTTTGGCAGCATGTCCAACATCGGCCTGGCCGCGCTGACCCTGGTGCTGGTGCTGCTGCTGAGCAAGATCGGCAGCGCAACCATCTCGCGTCTGTCGATCCTGCTAGCCATGGTGATTGGCACGGTGATCGCGGTGCTGCTCGGCATGGCGGACTTCTCCGGTGTGATGCAGGGGCCGATGTTCGGCTTCCCTGCGCCGTTCCACTTCGGCATGCCCACCTTCCATGTGGCGGCGATCATTTCCATGTGCATCGTGGTGATGGTGACGCTGGTGGAGACTTCGGCGGATATCCTGGCGGTGGGTGAGATCATCGACACCAAGGTGGACTCCAAGCGCCTGGGCAACGGCCTGCGTGCTGACATGCTGTCGAGCATGTTCGCGCCGATCTTCGGCTCGTTTACCCAGAGCGCATTCGCCCAGAACGTCGGCTTGGTGGCGGTGACGGGGGTCAAGAGCCGGTTCGTGGTGGCCACTGGCGGGGTGTTCCTGGTGGTGCTCGGCCTGCTGCCGTTCATGGGGAGGGTGATCGCGGCGGTACCGACCTCTGTGTTGGGCGGCGCCGGGATTGTATTGTTCGGCACGGTGGCGGCCAGCGGGATTCGCACGCTGTCCAAGGTGGATTACCGCAACAACATGAACCTGATCATCGTTGCCACGTCCATCGGCTTCGGCATGATCCCCATCGCCGCGCCGAGCTTCTACGATCAGTTTCCAAGCTGGTTCGCGACCATCTTCCACTCGGGCATCAGCTCGTCGGCGATCATGGCGATTCTGCTGAACCTGGCGTTCAACCACTTCACCGCCGGCAACTCCGACCAGCAGTCAGTGTTCGTGGCGGGGACTGAGCGCAGCTTGTGCTTTCGCGACGTGGCTGCGTTGCGTGACGGTGATTACTACCGGGGTGGGAAGCTGTTTGATGCCGAGGGCAAGGAAATTCCCTTGGTAGCAGATACCTCAAAGAAAGCCGCAAAACCCGAAACCACTGAGGTTTAAACAGGTAGGAGCGAGCTTGCTCGCGAAAAACGTCAACGATGACGCGTGCTTCCTGAATAAACACGGCGTCGATGAGTTTTTCGCGAGCAAGCTCGCTCCTACAGAGGGCGGATTTCAGCCGGCCTTGAGGGCTTTGTGCGGCAACGAACACGCCTCATCCAGAAACTTCACCACTGTCCCCATGCACGCCTGGCGTTCTTCCACGTGGGGCATGTGGCTGGAGTCTTCAAACAGTGCCCAGCGCACGTCCGCTATCTCATCCAGGAACGGCTTGACCACCAACGGTGTGGCTTCGTCATGCCGGCCGGAAATCACCAGGGTTGGCACCTTGATGGCTGACAGGCGGCCGATCACGTTCCAGTCTTTCAAGCTGCCGATTACGTGGAATTCGGTCGGGCCGCTCATGGCGTGGTACACCGTCGGGTCGGCATCCACCTGGGCGAAGGTGCGCGCCACTTCTTCGGGCCACGGGTTGACCCGGCACACGTGCTGGTCATAGAAAATCCGTGAGGCCGCCAGGTATTCCGGGTCTTGGTAGGTGCCGGCCTGCTCGTGCTTGAGCAGGGTTTCATGCACGCCTTCAGGCAACAGCTTGCGCAGGCGGTTGGCTTCGCTGACCCAGGTGCGCATGCAGGTGGGGGAGTTGGCAGGGATAAACGCGCGCAGGCCCTTGGGTTGCAAGATCGCGTGTTCGCTGCCGAGCATGCCGCCCCAGGATTGCCCGAGGATCGCGTAGTTCTCGCTGATTTGCAGGTGGTCCAGCAGGTTGTTCAACTCGTCGAGGAACAGGCCGATGGTCCAGAACGACGCGTCTTTTTCCGGCAAGTGCGTGGAGCGGCCGTTGCCCAACTGGTCGTAGTGGATGACCGCATGGCCGCTGGCGGCGACGTCTTTGAAGGCGTCGACGTAATCGTGGGTGCAACCAGGGCCGCCATGGATGATCACCAAGGGCGTGCGGCCTGTGCTCAGGTCACCCGTGACGCGATACCAGGTCTGATAGGCGCCAAAGGGCGCGTAGCCTTCGCGAACTTTTTCGATGAATTCCATTTCGTACCCTGCTCTGAAAAAAAAGGATCAGGGTTACGATAGTCTGAACAAAAAGTTTAGGTAACTAGCAAAACAGATAGGTTTTTGCCCAAAGCTCAACCTTCCAGCAAGCGGTAATGGGTGGCGCGAACCACCGCCTGGACACGGTTTTTGGCCCCCAGTTTGTGCATCGCCGAGGCCAGGTGCAGGGTCACCACCGCCAGGGAGCGGCTCAATTGCGTGGCGATTTCAGCGGCGGTTAGGCCTTCAGCCGCCCATTTCAGGCATTCGCGCTCGCGCTTGGTCAGCCGGATGTGCGGATAAGCCCGCATCTCCTTGCTGAACAGCGGGTACGCCGCTTCCTGGAGGGCATGGGTAATCAGGCTGAAATCGGCCAGCGTATGCTGGGCGTCCTTCAATACCGTGCGCGCCTTGCCGGTGCGTAAGCCGGTGAGCGAGGCAAAACCGCCCTTGGGCAGATGAATCGGCACACTGACGCCGCAGGTCAGCTGGCGTTCATGCAGGTAGGAGGAAACGGGGGCGTGGCAGGGGTCGATGATCTTTTGCAGGGCCGTCTCGGTCTTGGCCTCATAGGACCAGACAAACGGTGATACCGAACTCAGTGCCAGGTGTTGCACCGGGTCGATCTGGTAAAACCCTTCGCTGCACCATAAGGCGTGCCAGTCGGCCGGTGTGTTGCGCAGTTGCAACAGCGAGGGGGTGATCAGTGTGCCATTGAGGTCGATGGGCACCGGGCTGTAGTCATACACCAGGGCATCGAAGCCCAGTTGTTGGGCAAGGATAAACGTATTGTCCATCTGTTCATCCAGGCTCCTGCCCGGTATGAGGCGATTATTGAAGGCGGTCAGCTTGGCCAGCATCCGTTCTGCTCCCGAATTCATTTGAATCTCCACTTGCTGCAAGTAGAATGCCACGCCCCGGCGAAGGACTGCCAGGCCAAACCTATAAGAAATACTAGGTTATGGACGCACGGCATCCTCGGTAGTGTTGACCTGATAAACGGCCGCTACCCGCCAGGCCGATACAACACAAGGAATGTATGCATGTGGCGTGAAATTGCCCCCGACCAGCAGTACAACGTGCAAGTCGACGGCCATAACCTCGTGGTCTACAGCTTTGGCGAAGGCGATGAGGTGCTGCTGTGTCTCAACGGCGGGCCGGGCCTGCCGTGTGACTATCTGCGTGACGCCCATGGCTGGCTCAAAGCACATAACCTGCGAGTGGTTGCATTCGACCAGCTTGGCACAGGCGCATCAGCCAGACCGACCGATGCCGCACTGTGGGAAATCCGCCGTTATGTCGAAGAAGTCGAGACCGTGCGCCAGGCGCTGGGTCTGGGCCGCGTGCATTTGCTCGGGCATTCCTGGGGCGGTTGGCTGGGCATCGAATATGCCGTGCATTATCCCGGTGCGCTCAAAAGCCTGATCCTGGAAAACACCGTCGGCGACATTCCCCACCTGTCCCAGGAACTGGAGCGCCTGCGCGGCGCCCTGGGCAGCGAAACCGTGGCCATGATGCAACGCCACGAAGCCATGGGCACCCTCGACCACCCGCAGTACCAGGCCGCCATCACCTTGCTCAACTACCGCCACGTGTGCCGGCTCGACGAATGGCCGGAGCCGGTCAAGCGCTCCCTGGGCGACTGGAACATGGGGCCTTACGAAACCATGCAAGGCCCCAACGAGTTCCTCTATATCGGCAACCTCAAGGACTGGAACCGCCTCAAGGAAATGGCCGAGTTCACGATGCCGATCCTGATCACCACCGGCCAGCACGACGAACTCACCCCCGCCTGTGCGATGCGCATGAAACTTGCAGCACTCCATGCCGAGTTGCATGTGTTCCCCAACAGCAGCCATATGCCGTTTTACGAGGAGCCGCAGGCGTACTTCCCGGTGCTGCTGGACTTTCTCGCTCGCCACCGAGGCTGACGCATGAACCTGGCGCGCTACCGTTTTGTGTTGTCCCGGCCCCTGCAATTGCTGCCGGTGCTGCTGGGCATCAGCCTGATCACCTTCGTGTTGGTGCGCTCGATTCCTGGCGACCCGGCGCGCGCCTTGCTGGGTTCGCGCAGCACGCCGGATGCGCTGCTGAAGATCCGCGCCCAGTTCGGCCTCGACCAACCCTTGTGGCTGCAATACTTTTACTTCCTGAAAAACCTGCTCAAGGGCGACCTCGGCCAATCGCTGCTGTACAAGGTCGACGCCCTCAAACTGATCGTCACCCGCATCGAGCCGACCCTGGTGCTGGTGCTGGGCAGCGTGGTGCTGGCTTTGTTGATAGCGCTGCCACTGGCAACGATTGCGGCGCGCCAGCAAGGCTGTTGGGCGGACAAGCTGATCCGCGTGTTCACCACGGTCGGCCTGGGCATGCCGGCGTTCTGGCTGGGGTTGATGCTGATCCTGCTGCTCAGCGTGAAATGGGGCCTGTTCCCGGTGTCTGGTTACGGGCGCACCTGGCTGGACAAAGCGCACCATATGCTCTTGCCATGCCTGACCATCGCCCTGGCGCTGTCGGCGGTGCTGGTGCGCAACCTGCGGGCGAGCATGTTGATGGAGTTGCAGGCAGACCATGTCACCGCCGCACGTGCGCGCGGGCTGCCTGAAGGCGCGGTGTTTCGCCGGCATGTGCTGCCCAACGCTCTGGTGCCGGCGGTCAACCTGCTGGCGGTCAACATCGGTTGGCTGATCAGCGGCACGGTGGTCATCGAAAGCCTGTTCGCGATTCCAGGCATCGGCCAGTTGCTGGTACGCGGCATTTTCACCCGTGACTACATGGTGGTGCAGGGCGTGGCGATGGTGCTGGCCTGTGCCACGGTGGTAGTCAACTTCCTGGCCGACCTGGTAACCGTGGCCCTCGACCCACGGGTGAAGATGCAATGAGCAGTCGCCCCCTGATCGCCCCGTGGCGCTTGCGCCTGCGCTTTGGTTTTCGCAATGGCCGGCTGACCGCCGCATGGGGTTTGTTGATCCTGTTCGCGTGGTTGGCCCTGGCGCTGTTTGCGCCGTGGGTCGCGCCCTACGACCCCATCGCGCAGGACACCAGCATCAGTTTGCTGGCCCCCAGCCTTGCCCATCCGTTGGGTACGGACAATTACGGCCGGGATATCCTCTCGAGGGTGATCTGGGGCGCGCGCATCGACCTGCAACTGGCGGTGATCGGAGTGATCTTCCCGTTCATCATCGGCACCTTTATCGGCGCGGTTTCGGGTTACATCGGCGGGCGTTTCGACAGTGTCTGCATGCGCGTGATCGATGTGGTGCTGGCGTTCCCGTTCCTGGTGCTGATGCTGGCGATCATGGCCATCCTCGGGCCGGGCTTGCAGAGTTTTTACATCGCCATGGCGCTGGTGGGTTGGGTGTCGTACGCACGCCTGATTCGCTCGCAGATCCTGGTGCTCAAGGAAAGCGAGTTCGCCCTGGCCGCCAAGAGCCTGGGCTTTGGCCATGGACGCATTCTGTTCCGGCATTTGCTGCCCAATGCGCTGTTTGGCTCCATTGTGTTTTCCATGTCTGACGCGGTGCTGGTGCTGCTCAACGGCGCCGCCGTCAGTTACCTGGGCCTGGGCGTGCAACCACCGACCGCCGAATGGGGGACGATGGTGGCCGAAGGGCAAGCCTTTATCACCACCGCCTGGTGGATCTGCACCTTTCCGGGCCTGGCCATCGTGACCTTGGCCATGGGCTTCAGCCTGTTGGCCGATGGTGTTGCGCAGGTATTGGGGGAGCGCTCATGAGCCTGTTGCAGGTGCGCGACCTCAGTGTGATCGCCAACAATGCCGGGCGTGATATCACCTTGGTGGACAGGGTGTCGTTCGACCTGGCCGAAGGTGAAATCCTTGGCTTGGTGGGTGAGAGCGGTTCGGGCAAGACCATGGCTTGTCGTGGCCTGATGCGTCTGTTGCCGTCGTCCAATCTGCGCGTGCAGGGCGGCGCGGTGCGGTTGGCCGGCCAGGACCTGCTGGCGCTGGATGATGCCGGTATGCGCGCCGTGCGCGGCGGGCAGTTGGGCATGGTGTTCCAGAACCCCAGCAGCCACCTCGACCCGTTGATGCGCATCGGTGAGCAGATCGCCGAGGGCATCCGCCTGCATCAAGGCGCGTCGAAAAAAGACGCGCGCGTGCAGGCGATCGAGGTGTTGCGTCAGGTCGGGATTCCCGACCCGCAGGCGCGGGTCGACAACTACCCCCATGAGTTTTCCGGTGGCATGCGCCAGCGCGCCATGATCGCCGTAGCCCTGGGCTGCAACCCGAAGGTGCTGATCGCCGACGAGCCGACCACGGCCCTGGATGTGACGGTTCAGGCGCAAATCCTGCGGTTGTTGCTCGACCTGCGCGACCAGCGTGGCCTGTCGATCATCATGATCACCCATGACCTGGGCGTGGTGGCGCAAACCTGCGATGCCATCGCCGTGATGTACGCCGGGCGCCTGTGCGAGCACGGCAGCAAATACGAGTTGCTGGCCCAACCGCAACATCCGTACACCGCAGGCCTGATCGACTGCCAGCCGGCCCACAGCAGCGGACATGCGTTGTTGCGCACCATTGCTGGCCAGCCGCCGTTGCTCGATGCATTGCCCGACGGCTGCCGCTTCCACCCGCGTTGCCCACAGGCCGGCGCCCTGTGTACCGAGTTGCTGCCGCAAGGCGCACGCGTGGCCTGTCACTATCCGTTGGGAGGGCGTCCATGAGCCTGCTGCAGATCAAGGATCTGGAGGTGCGCTTTGCCGCGTCCGGCAGCGGCCTGCTGGGCCTCAACCGCCAGTGGGTGAGGGCGGTGAACGGGGTGTCCCTGAACCTCGCCGCCGGTGAAACCCTGGGTTTGGTGGGCGAGTCCGGCAGTGGCAAGAGCACCCTGGGCCGGGCCATTCTGCACCTCAACCCGATCAGCGCCGGGCAGGTGTTGTTCGACGGTATCGACATGGCCCATGGCAGCGCCATCGACATTGCCCGGTTGCGGCATGAAACCGCGATGATTTTCCAGGACCCCTACGCCGCGCTCAATCCACGGCACAGCATTGGCGAAACCATCGCCGAGGTACTGCGTGTGCAGCGTAAGGTGGCGGCGCAGCAGATTCCTGATCGTGTGAATGAATTGCTCGAACTGGTCGGCTTGCGTCCTGAGCTGGCTTCACGCAAGCCCGGCTCCCTCAGTGGCGGCCAGTGCCAGCGCGTGGGTATCGCCCGGGCGCTGGCGGTGGAGCCGCGCCTGATCATTGCCGATGAATGCGTGGCGGCGCTGGATGTGTCGATCCAGGGCCAGATCATCAACCTGCTGCTGGAACTGCAACAACGCATGAACCTGGCGATCCTGTTTATCGCCCATGACCTAGCCATCGTGCGACGCCTGTGCGACCGCGTGGCAGTGATGTACCTGGGCAAGATCGTCGAGGAAGGCCCGGTGGAGGCGGTGTTTACCACGCCCCGTCACCCGTATACGGCCGCGCTGATCCAGGCCATCCCGGAGATCGATCCGCATCGGCCATTGCCTGCGCAGCCATTGCCCGGCGAACCGCCGAGCCCGCTGAATCTGCCGACAGGCTGTGCCTTTCATCCGCGTTGCCGGTATGCGCAAGCCAAGTGTTCCTCGGTATTGCCCCCCACCCATTTCCTGCACGAGCATCGGTACAGTTGCGTGCGTGAAGACCCTTTGCTTTGACCCTCTGCCATTCATTAACAAGGAGTTGTGATATGCACTCGCGCCACTTGAAATTGCTCGCCGCCGCTACCCTCACGGCCTGGTCGCTGACCGCCGGCCTGGCCCAGGCCGCCGGTGTGCTCACCATCGGCTGCCGTGAAGACAGCACCACCTTCGACCCGATCAAAAGCGCGCAAAACCGCGACACCTGGGTATTTGCCAACGTCTACGACACCCTGGTGCGCGTGGATAACCTGGGCACCAAGATGGAACCGGGCCTGGCCGAAAGCTGGGACATTTCCAAGGATGGCCTGACCTACACCTTCAAGCTGCGCGAGGCGAAGTTCTCTGACGGCTCGCCGATCACCGCCGCCGACGCCGCGTTCAGCCTGCTGCGCATCCGCGACAACAAGGCCTCCTTGTGGAGCGACCCGTTCAGCCTGATCAACACCGCCACGGCCAGCGATGCCAAGACCCTGGTGGTCACCCTGAAAACCCCGGCGGTGGCCTTCCTTTCGCAACTGGCGTCGCCGACGGTGTCGATCCTGTCGGAAAAAGCCATGACCAAGATGGGCGAAGACGCCTACTCGGAAAACCCGGTGACTTCCGGCGCGTTTACCGTGGACGAGTGGCGCAAGGGCGACCGCGTGATCCTGAAGAAAAACCCGAATTTCTGGCAGGCCGGCAGTGTGAGCCTGGACGGCGTGGAGTGGGTGTCGGTGACCGATGACAACACGCGCATGCGCATGGTGCAGAGCAACGAACTCGACACGGCGATCTTCGTGCCGTTCTCCCGCGTGGAAGAGCTGAAAAAAGACCAGAACGTGGTGATCCACGCCGACCCGTCCACCCGTGAAGATCACCTGTTGATCAACCACGAGCACGGGTTGTTGGCCAAGCCGCAAGTGCGTCAGGCCCTGGACATGGCCATCGACAAGCAATCGCTGGTCAAAGCGGTCACTTACGGTCAAGGCACCGTGGCTTATTCCTACATTCCCAAGGGCTCGCTGTACCACTACGCCAACAACCTGCAACGCCCGTACGACCCGGCCGAAGCCAAGAAGCTGCTGGCCGCTGCGGGTGCCCAGGACTTGAAGCTCAACTACGTGGTCAACGCTGGCAACGAGGCCGACGAGCAAATCGCGGTAATCATCAAGGACCAGTTGGCCAAGGTCGGCGTGACCGCCAACCTGCAAAAAGTCGACCCGACCCAAAGCTGGCAGATGCTGGTGGACGGTGAGTACGATATTTCGGTGATGTACTGGACCAACGACATCCTTGACCCCGACCAGAAAACCACCTTCGTGCTGGGCCACGACACCAACCAGAACTACATGACCCGCTACAAGAACGACCAAGTCAAGGCCTTGGTGGCGGCCGCGCGGATCGAGGCAGACCCGGCCAAGCGCGAGCAAATGTATGTGGAGTTGCAGAAGCTGGCCAAACAGGATGTGAACTGGATTGACCTGTACTACAGCCCGTACATCAACATCTCACGCAAGAACGTGAGCAACTTCCTGCAGAACCCGTTGGGGCGTTTCACCCTGGAGGAAGTGGTCAAAAACTGAGTATTTGAGTACACCACAAAGCAATGTGGGAGCTGGCTTGCCTGCGATGGCGATGGAACATTCACCACCGCTATCGCAGGCAAGCCAGCTCCCACCTTTGTTTTGCGGTGTGTCAGGGCTTATTGCGCATCGAATGCCTGGCCATTGATGCCCGCACTGTCCGGCCCCATCAGGTAAAGGTACACCGGCATGATCTCTTCCGGCGCCGGCCTTTCCATCGGGTTCTCCCCTGGGTACGCCTGGGCGCGCATGCTGGTGCGGGTGCCGCCCGGGTTGATGCTGTTGGCGCGCACTGCGGCCACGTCTTCCAGCTCATCGGCGAGGGTTTGCATCAGCCCCTCGGTGGCGAACTTGGACACGCCATAGGCACCCCAATAAGCACGGCCCTTGCGCCCGACGCTGCTGGAGGTGAACACCACCGACGCATCCTGGGACAGCTTGAGCAACGGCAGCAACGTGCTGGTCAGCATGAACATCGCGTTGACGTTCACATGCATCACCCGCATGAAGTTCTCGCCGGACAACTGCTCGATGGGCGTGCGCGGGCCGATGATCGAGGCGTTGTGCAACAGGCCGTCGAGGTGGCCGAATGCCTTTTCGATCATCGCGGCCAGCTCATCGTATTGATGGGGCAGGGCGGTCTCCAGGTTGAACGGGATCACCACCGGCTGCGGGTGGCCGGCGGCTTCGATCTCGTCATACACCTGGGCCAGGTTGGCTTCGGTCTTGCCCAGCAACAGCACGGTGGCGCCATGGGCGGCATAGGTTTTTGCCGCTGCCGCACCAATCCCGCGACCGGCGCCGGTTACCAGGATGGTCCGGCCTTTGAGCAGTTCTGGCGGTGCAGAGTAATCAAACATAAACAACCTCAGATTTGAAAACGCTGAATCTCCCTGTGGGAGCGGGCTTGCTCGCGAATGCGGTGTGCCAGTCACTGAATCTGATACTGAAACACCGCATTCGCGAGCAAGCCCGCTCCCACATTTGGATCTCCATCGGTCAGTAAAGTCGGTGAGCCATCAGCAACTGCACAGCGCGTTATCCAGCACCTTGCGCAACTCCAGCGGGTGATCCACCACCACATCCGCGCCCCAGTGGCGGGGGTTGTCGTCCGGGTGGATATAGCCGTAGGTGACCGCCGCCGTGCGCGTGCCGGCGTCGCGGCCGGATTCGATGTCGCGCAGGTCATCGCCCACGAACAGCACGCTGGCCGGGTCCAGGTCGAGCATCTTGCACGCCAGGATCATGGGCTCCGGGTCGGGCTTGCTGTTTTTTACGTGGTCCGGGCAGATCAGCACGGCCGAACGCTCGGCCAGGCCCAGCCGTTGCATGATCGGTTCGGCAAAGCGCACCGGCTTGTTGGTGACCACGCCCCAGATCAGCTTGGCTTTCTCGATGTCTTCCAGCAGTTCGGCCATGCCGTCGAACAGTTTGCTGTGCACTGCGCAATCTTTGAGGTAACGCTCCAGGAATTCCTGGCGCAGTTCCTCAAAGCCCGGCGACTCGGGGTCCATCGAGAAGGTCACGGCAACCATCGCCCGGGCACCGCCGGAGATTTCATCGCGGATGTGCTGCGGGTTGATCGGTTCCAGGCCTCGGTCGGCGCGCATGGCCTGGCAGATGGCGATAAAGTCCGGCGCGGTATCCAGCAGGGTACCGTCCATGTCGAAGAGAACCGCTCGCAACTTCACAGGCTTACTCCTCGCGCAGGGTCTGGATCATGTAGTTGACGTCAACGTCGTTGGCCAGCTTGTAGTGCTTGGTCAGCGGGTTGTAGGTCAGGCCGATGATGTCCTTGACGGTCAGCCCGGCCTGGCGGCTCCACGCACCCAGCTCGGAAGGGCGGATGAATTTCTTGAAATCATGGGTGCCGCGCGGCAGCAGCTTCATGATGTATTCGGCGCCGATGATCGCGAACAGGTAAGCCTTGGGGTTGCGGTTGATGGTGGAGAAGAACACCTGGCCGCCGGGCTTGACCATACGAAAGCACGCACGGATCACCGAGGACGGATCCGGCACGTGTTCGAGCATTTCCAGGCAGGTGACCACGTCGAACTGCTCGGGCATTTCCTCAGCCAGGGCTTCGGCGGTGATCTGGCGGTACTCCACGCTCACGCCGGATTCGAGCTGGTGCAACTGGGCTACGGCCAGCGGCGCTTCGCCCATGTCGATGCCCATGACGGTGGCGCCGCGCTGGGCCATGGCTTCGCTGAGAATGCCGCCGCCGCAACCGACGTCCAGCACCTTCTTGCCGGCCAGGTTGACGCGCTCGTCAATCCAGTTGACCCGCAGTGGGTTGATGTCGTGCAGGGGTTTGAATTCGCTCTCACGGTCCCACCAGCGGTGGGCCAGGGCTTCAAACTTGGCGATTTCGGCGTGGTCGACGTTGCTCATGGTCAATCCTCTGAATCTGATAAGTCGGTTTGTCGTTGCTGAGCTCATGGGTTCAGCAATGGCGTTATTCGCTGTGCCCGCTGATGCGTTGGCCCCAGGCAATGGCCGTGGCGGTCAACTGTTGTTCATCCATGCGGGTCAATTGCCTGTCGTCGAGCAATGGCTTGCCGGCGACCCAAAGGTGTTTCACACAATCGCGTCCGGTGGCATATATAAGCTGTGAGACCGGATCGTAGATCGGTTGTTGCGCCAGCCCGGAAAGATCAAAGGCGACGATGTCTGCCGCCTTGCCGACTTCCAACGAGCCAATCTGGCTGTCCAGGCCCATCGCCCTGGCACCGTTGAGCGTAGCCATGCGCAAGGCGCGGTGGGCATCCAGCGCAGTCGCCGAGCCGGCCACGGCCTTGGCCAGCATCGCCGCCGTGCGGGTTTCGCCGAGCAAATCCAGGTCATTGTTGCTGGCAGCGCCGTCGGTGCCGATGGCCACGTTGACGCCAGCCTGCCACAAGCGCTCCACCGGGCAAAAGCCGCTGGCCAGTTTCAGGTTCGATTCCGGGCAGTGAATGACGCTGGTGTTGCTTTCTACCAGTAAAGCCAGGTCGTCTTCGCTGATTTGGGTCATGTGCACGGCCTGAAAACGCGGGCCCAGCAGGCCAAGGCGAGCCAGGCGCGCCAATGGCCGCTCGCCGGTCTGCTCGACGGCTTGCTGCACTTCGAAGGCGGTTTCGTGAACGTGCATATGGATCACGGCGTCCAGCTCTTCGGCGATTACCCGGATCTTTTCCAGGTTGGCATCGCACACGGTGTAGGGCGCGTGAGGGCCGAAGGTGATCTTGATGCGCGGGTGGTGCTTGAGGTCGCCGAACAGCTCGATACCCTGGCGAATCGCCTCGTCGGCACTGCTGGCGCCGGGGATCGGGAAGTCGAGGATCGGCAACGCGATCTGCGCACGCATACCGCTGTTGTGCACGCAGTCACTGGCGACCTTGGGGTAGAAATACATGTCCGAGAAGCAGGTGATGCCGCCCTTGATCTGCTCGGCAATGGCCAGGTTGGTGCCGTCGCGCACAAACGCTTCATCGACCCACTTGGCTTCAGCCGGCCAGATATGTTTTTCCAGCCAGGTCATCAGCGGCAAATCGTCGGCCAGGCCGCGGAACAGAGTCATGGCGGCATGGCCGTGGGCATTGACCAGGCCAGGGCTGAGCAGCATACCGGGCAGTTCGCGCACCTCGCGCGCCGCCAGCTTCAACGCCGCGTCCCGTGGCCCGATAAAGGCAATGCAGCCATCGCGAATGCCCAGGCCATGCTCCTTGAGCACCACGCCAGCGGGCTCGACGGGTACCAGCCAGGTCGGCAGCAGCAACAAGTCGAGCGGGGCGGCAGTGTAGGTCATCGCAGGCTTCTTCCCAGGCAGCTATAAAAGAAGGGCGAAGTATACCCGAGCGCCCTGGCTGGCGGATCGCTATAATCGGCGGCTTTTGTTCATGAGTGCGGGGTAAGGGATGCGCGACCGACTGTTGGCTGCAGAGAAAGTGAAGGCCATCCAATGGCGTGATGGCGCGCTGCACCTGCTCGATCAGCGTGTTTTGCCGTCCCATGAGAGCTGGGTAGCCTGCGTTACCGTTGAAGCAGTGGCCGACGCCATTCGCACCATGGTGGTGCGGGGTGCACCGGCCATCGGCATCTGCGCCGCCTATGGCTTGGTGCTGGCCGCCCGTGAGCGCATCGCCGAGGGCGGTGACTGGCAGGCCGCATGGGAAGAAGACTACGCCTTGCTGGCTCATACCCGACCGACCGCATCGAATTTGTTCTGGGCCTTGCAGCGCATGCGCGACCGCCTGGACCGCCTCAAACAGCACGCCGACCCGCTGGTGGTGCTGGAAGCCGAAGCCGTGGCGATCCATGAAAGCGACCGGGAGGCCAATGTGGTCATGGCCCAGTTGGGCATGGAGCGGATTCGCAAGCACCAGGGCAATGCCCAGGCGATCCTCACCCATGGCAACGCCGGCGCGCTGGCTTCCGGCGGCGTTGGCACAGCCCTCGGGGTGATTCATGCAGCGTATCTGGAGGGCTTGGTCGAGCAGGTCTATGTCAATGAAACCCGCCCATGGCTGCAAGGCTCGCGCCTGACGGCGTGGGAGTTGGCGGGCCAGGGCATCCCGGTGGCAGTGAATGCCGACTCCGCCGGGGCGCATATCCTCAAGACCAAAGGCGTGACGTGGGTGGTGGTCGGTGCTGACTGTATCGCGGCCAATGGCGATGTGATCAGCAAGATCGGCACTTATCAGCTGGCCGTGTGTGCCATGCACCATGGCGTGCGCTTTATGGTGGTGGCGTCGAGTTCGACCCTGGATTTGATGATGGCTACGGGGGAGGATGTTGCGCTGGAGCAGCGCGATAGTGGCGAGTTGCTTGAGGTGGATGGGCAGCGGTTGGATGTCGCGGCGTTTAACCCTGTGTTTGATGTGACGCCTGCCGATCTGATTGATGTGATCGTGACTGAAAAGGGCGTGGTGGAGCGGCCGGATGTGGCCAAGTTGGCCAAGTTGATGTGCCGTAAGCGCCTGCATTGAGTGTGTGGGCGCTTGTGGGGGCGCTATCGCAGGCAAGCCAGCTCCCACATTTAACGGTGTTCACAAATCAAAGGTGGGAGCGGGCTTGCTCGCGAATGGAGCTTGATGTCAACAAAACGTCTGCATTCCACCCTCAAAAAAAAGCACCACCGCGCCTCTGAGCCCCTCTCGTCCCCTTCAAGCCTGTCATCCGTCAAATTACTAGCCTCCATGCGCATCAGGGGGATAGGTGCGTGGCGGCGATTGTGATAACATCCGGCGGTTTCCAGGGCTGCCCCGAGGGGTGGCCTATAACGTGCAGATCCGTGTCATAACTCGTTGATTTGTCGTAAGTCGTTGTCAGGCACCGTGCCGGCAGCGGCGAGCTTCGTTCGTCCCGAATGGATGTGACGAGGTTTCACCCGAAAAAGGAATCAGGCTTCTCATGGGCGAACTGGCCAAAGAAATCCTCCCGGTCAATATCGAAGACGAGCTGAAACAGTCCTACCTCGACTACGCGATGAGCGTAATTGTCGGTCGGGCACTGCCTGATGCGCGCGATGGCTTGAAGCCCGTGCACCGGCGTGTGCTGTTCGCGATGAGCGAGCTGGGTAACGACTGGAACAAGCCGTACAAGAAATCTGCCCGTGTTGTCGGTGACGTGATCGGTAAGTATCACCCTCACGGCGACACTGCGGTGTACGACACCATCGTTCGGATGGCACAGCCGTTTTCCCTGCGCTACCTGCTGGTAGACGGCCAGGGTAACTTCGGTTCGGTGGACGGCGACAACGCCGCGGCCATGCGATACACCGAAGTGCGCATGACCAAGCTGGCGCACGAGCTGCTGGCCGACCTGCACAAAGAAACCGTGGACTGGGTGCCGAACTACGACGGCACCGAAATGATCCCGGCGGTCATGCCAACCCGTATTCCCAACCTGCTGGTCAACGGTTCCAGCGGTATCGCCGTGGGCATGGCCACTAACATCCCGCCGCACAACCTCGGTGAAGTCATCGACGGTTGCCTGGCCCTTATCGACAACCCTGAGCTGACCGTCGATGAGCTGATGCAGTACATCCCCGGCCCGGACTTCCCGACCGCGGCGATCATCAACGGTCGCGCCGGCATCATCGAAGCCTACCGCACCGGTCGCGGGCGCATTTACATGCGTGCCCGCTCGATGATCGAAGACATCGACAAGGTCGGTGGCCGCCAGCAGATCGTCATCACCGAACTCCCGTACCAGCTGAACAAGGCGCGCCTGATCGAGAAGATCGCCGAGCTGGTTAAAGAGAAGAAGCTGGAAGGCATCACCGAGCTGCGCGACGAGTCCGACAAAGACGGTATGCGCGTGGTAATCGAGCTGCGCCGTGGCGAAGTGCCTGAGGTGATCCTCAACAACCTCTACGCCCAGACCCAGCTGCAAAGCGTGTTTGGTATCAACGTGGTTGCCCTGATCGATGGCCGCCCGCGCATCCTGAACCTCAAGGACCTGCTGGAAGCCTTCGTGCGTCACCGTCGCGAAGTGGTTACCCGCCGTACCGTGTTCGAACTGCGCAAGGCCCGCGAGCGCGGCCATATCCTGGAAGGCCAGGCGGTTGCGCTGTCGAACATCGACCCGGTGATCGCCCTGATCAAGGCCTCGCCAACCCCGTCGGAAGCCAAGGAAGCGCTGATCAGCACGCCTTGGGAATCCAGCGCCGTGGTCGCGATGGTTGAGCGCGCTGGCGCCGATTCGTGCCGCCCGGAGACCCTGGACCCGCAATACGGTCTGCGTGAAGGCAAGTACTTCCTGTCGCCAGAACAGGCCCAGGCCATCCTGGAGCTGCGTCTGCACCGCCTCACCGGCCTTGAGCACGAGAAGCTGTTGGCCGAGTACCAGGAGATCCTCAACCAGATCGGCGAGTTGATCCGCATCCTCAGCAGCGCCGTGCGCCTGATGGAAGTGATCCGCGAAGAACTGGAAGTGATCCGCGCCGAATACGGCGACGTGCGCCGCACCGAAATCCTCGATGCGCGCCTGGACCTGACCCTGGGTGACATGATCCCGGAAGAAGAGCGCGTGGTGACCATCTCCCACGGCGGCTATGCCAAGACCCAGCCATTGGCTGCGTACCAGGCCCAGCGTCGTGGCGGTAAAGGTAAATCGGCTACCGGCGTGAAGGATGAGGACTACATCGCTCACCTGCTGGTCGCCAACAGCCACACCACGCTGCTGCTGTTCTCCAGCAAAGGCAAGGTGTACTGGCTCAAGACCTACGAAATCCCGGAGGCCTCCCGCGCTGCCCGTGGTCGTCCGTTGGTCAACCTGCTGCCGCTGGACAGTGATGAGTACATCACCACCATGCTGCCGGTCGAGGAATACACCGAAGGTCACTTCATCTTCATGGCCACCGCCAAAGGCACCGTGAAGAAGACCCCGCTGGAATCCTTCAGCCGTCAACGCAGCGTGGGCTTGATCGCCCTGGAGCTGGATGAGGGCGACGTACTGATTTCTGCCGCCATTACCGATGGCGAACGTGAAGTCATGCTGTTCTCCGATGGCGGTAAGGTCACCCGCTTCAAGGAATCCGACGTGCGTGCCATGGGCCGTACCGCCCGCGGTGTACGCGGCATGCGCCTGCCAGAGGGGCAGAAGCTGATTTCGATGCTGATCCCGGAAGAAGGCAGCCAGATCCTCACCGCTTCCGAGCGTGGTTATGGCAAGCGCACCGCCATCAGTGAGTTCCCGGAGTACAAGCGTGGCGGCCAGGGCGTGATCGCCATGGTCAGCAACGACCGCAACGGCCGTCTGGTCGGCGCGGTGCAGGTGCTCGACGGCGAGGAGATCATGCTGATTTCCGACCAGGGCACCCTGGTGCGTACCCGTGTGGCGGAAGTGTCGAGCCTGGGCCGTAACACCCAGGGCGTGACCCTGATCAAGCTGGCCAAGGACGAAAAACTGGTCGGCCTGGAGCGTGTGCAGGAGCCTTCGGAAGTCGAAGGTGAAGAGCTCGAAGGTGAGGAATTTGAAGGCGAGGTGATCGCAGCCGGCGATGACAACGTTGACGAGCCAACCCTCGACGCTGCCGCAGACGAAGAAGAACCGCAGGAATAAGCGGACACACAGGGGGCGGATGAAGATTCGCCCCCTTGTTGTTTGTCCCGTATGAAATACAGCGCCCTTTGCCTGGACGCGGTCCATGTGGGAGCTGGCTTGCCTGCGATACAGGCGCCTCGGTCATTCAGTGATACCGCGGCGCTGCTATCGCAGGCAAGCCAGCTCCCACAGATGTCCGCTCCGGAACGAGGGCGTTGCTGACATGATTGCAGCCCCACCAGATCAGAGTGAGATTGGATGTGAGCAAGAGAGCCTATAACTTCTGTGCCGGTCCCGCGGCGCTTCCTGAAGCAGTCCTGCAGCGTGCGCAGGGTGAACTCCTCGACTGGCATGGAAAAGGCCTCTCCGTGATGGAAATGAGCCATCGCAGCGATGAGTTCGTGTCCATCGCCAACAAGGCCGAGCAGGACCTGCGCGACTTGCTGGGCATCCCATCCCATTACAAAGTGCTGTTCTTGCAGGGTGGTGCGAGCCAGCAGTTCGCCCAGATCCCGCTGAACCTGCTCCCCGAAGGCGGCACTGCCGACTATATCGACACCGGTATCTGGGGGCAGAAGGCCATTGAAGAAGCCTCGCGCTACGGCCATGTCAACGTGGCAGGCACCGCCAAACCCTACGATTACTTCGCCATTCCCGGTCAGAACGAGTGGAAGCTGTCCAAGGATGCGGCCTACGTGCACTACGTCGCGAACGAAACCATCGGCGGCCTGGAATTTGACTGGGTACCTGAAGTAGGTGACGTGCCACTGGTGTGCGACATGTCCTCGGACATCCTCTCGCGCCCGATCGACGTGTCCAAATACGGCATGATCTACGCCGGCGCGCAGAAGAACATCGGCCCGAGCGGCATCCTGGTCAATATCATCCGCGAAGACCTGCTGGGCCGCGCCCGTTCCCTGTGCCCCACTATGCTCAACTACAAGGTCGCGGCCGATAACGGCTCGATGTACAACACCCCGCCGGCGTTTGCCTGGTACCTGTCGGGCCTGGTGTTCGAATGGCTCAAGGAGCAGGGCGGTGTCGCGGCCATGGGCAAGCTCAACGAAGAGAAGAAGCGCGTCCTGTACGACTTCATCGACGCCAGCGGCCTGTACAGCAACCCGATCAACCTCACCGACCGCTCGTGGATGAACGTGCCGTTCCGCCTGGCTGACGACCGCCTCGACAAGCCGTTCTTGGCTGGTGCCGACGCGCGCGGCCTGCTGAACCTGAAGGGCCACCGCTCGGTGGGCGGCATGCGCGCCTCCATTTATAACGCCGTCGACATCCACGCCATCAATGCGCTGGTTGCCTACATGGCAGAGTTCGAGAAGGAACACGGCTAATGTCTGAGCAAGAACTCAAGGCCCTGCGCGTACGCATTGACAGCCTGGACGAGAAAGTCCTGGAGCTGATCAGTGAGCGTGCGCGCTGCGCCCAGGAAGTGGCCCGGGTGAAAATGGCGTCGCTGGCGGAAGGCGAAGTGCCGGTGTTCTACCGCCCCGAGCGTGAAGCCCAGGTGCTCAAGCGCGTGATGGAGCGCAACAAGGGCCCGTTGGGCAACGAAGAGATGGCGCGGTTGTTCCGTGAAATCATGTCCTCGTGCCTGGCGCTGGAGCAGCCACTGAAAGTGGCCTACCTCGGCCCTGAAGGCACCTTCACCCAGGCCGCAGCCATGAAGCACTTCGGCCACGCGGTGATCAGCAAGCCGATGGCGGCTATCGACGAAGTCTTCCGTGAAGTCGCGGCCGGTGCGGTGAATTTTGGCGTGGTGCCGGTGGAAAACTCCACCGAAGGCGCGGTCAACCACACGCTGGACAGCTTCCTCGAACACGACATGGTGATCTGCGGTGAGGTGGAGTTGCGTATCCACCACCACCTGCTGGTGGGTGAAAACACCAAGACCGACAGCATCAGCCGTATCTATTCCCACGCCCAGTCCCTGGCCCAGTGCCGCAAGTGGCTGGACGCCCATTACCCGAATGTCGAGCGCGTGGCGGTGTCCAGCAACGCTGAGGCGGCCAAGCGGGTCAAGGGTGAGTGGAATTCGGCGGCGATTGCCGGCGATATGGCCGCGGGCCTGTACGGCCTGACGCGCCTGGCCGAAAAAATCGAAGACCGCCCGGATAACTCCACGCGCTTTTTGATGATCGGCAGCCAGGAAGTGCCGCCCACCGGCGACGATAAGACCTCGATCATCGTTTCCATGAGCAACAAGCCCGGCGCGCTGCATGAGCTGCTGGTGCCGTTCCACGATAACGGGATTGACCTGACGCGCATCGAGACTCGTCCTTCGCGCAGCGGTAAGTGGACCTACGTGTTCTTTATCGACTTCATCGGCCATCACCGCGACCCACTGGTCAAGGGTGTGCTGGAGAAGATCAGTCAGGAAGCCGTGGCACTCAAGGTGCTGGGCTCTTACCCGAAAGCGGTTTTGTGAGGCTTTGACATGAGTGGCAACTTCCTCGCCCTGGCACAGCCGGGCGTGCAACAACTCTCGCCTTACGTTCCAGGCAAGCCTGTGGACGAGTTGGCCCGCGAGTTGAATCTGGACCCGTCCAAGATCGTCAAACTGGCGAGTAACGAAAACCCGCTGGGCCCGAGCCCCAAAGTGTTGGCGGCGATTCGTGAAGAGCTGGCCGAGCTGACCCGTTATCCCGATGGCAACGGTTTTGCGCTCAAGTCTTTGCTGGCGGACAAGTGCCGGGTCGAGTTGAACCAAGTGACCCTGGGCAATGGCTCCAACGACATCCTTGAACTGGTCGGCCGTGCCTACCTGGCGCCAGGTTTGAACGCGGTGTTCAGCGAACACGCGTTTGCGGTCTATCCGATCGTGACCCAGGCAGTGGGGGCGGATGCTCGCGTGATTCCTGCCAAGGATTGGGGGCACGACCTGCCGGCGATGCTGGCGGCCATCGATGCCCAGACTCGCGTGGTGTTTATCGCCAACCCGAACAACCCGACCGGCACCTGGTTTGACGAGCAGGCACTGAACGAATTCCTGCAGGACGTGCCCGAGCATGTGCTGGTCGTGCTGGACGAAGCCTACATCGAGTACGCCGAAGGCAGCGACCTGCCCGACGGCCTGGATTTCCTTGCGGCTTACCCGAACCTGCTGGTGTCGCGTACGTTCTCCAAGGCTTATGGCCTGGCGTCGTTGCGGGTCGGTTATGGCTTGTCCACCCCCGTGGTGGCCGATGTGCTGAACCGCGTGCGCCAGCCGTTCAACGTCAACAGCCTGGCCCTGGCGGCCGCCTGTGCGGCGGTGAAGGATGCCGAATACCTGGAAGAAGGCCGTCGCCTCAACGAAAGCGGCATGCTGCAATTGCAGGAAGGCTTTCGTGAGCTGGGCCTGGGCTGGATTCCGTCCAAGGGCAACTTCATCTGTGTCGATCTCGGCCAAGTGGCCGCGCCGGTGTTCCAGGGCTTGCTGCGCGAGGGCGTGATTGTGCGCCCGGTGGCCAACTACGGCATGCCGAACCACCTACGTATCACCATCGGTTTGCCGGCTGAGAACAGCCGCTTCCTTGAGGCGCTGGCCAAGGTTCTGGCCCGTGGTTGATGTCACTGCATTGCAACCTGCTGTGCCTATGATCGGTCGCCTGGTGGTGGTCGGCCTGGGGTTGATCGGTGGCTCCTTCGCCAAGGGCCTGCGTGAAAGCGGGCTGTGTGGCGAAGTGGTGGGCGTGGATCTCGACCCGCAATCGCGCAAGCTGGCGGTGGAATTGGGTGTGGTGGATCGCTGTGAGGCGGACCTGGCCGTTGCGTGCCAGGGCGCGGATGTGATCCAGCTTGCCGTGCCGATCCTGGCCATGGAGAAACTGCTGGCGGTACTGGCGGGTATGGACCTCGGGCAAGCGATCCTTACCGATGTGGGCAGCGCCAAAGGCAACGTGGTGCGCGCGGCACGATTGGCGTTTGGTGGCATGCCGCCGCGCTTTGTGCCGGGCCATCCCATCGCGGGTTCCGAGCAGAGCGGGGTGGAGGCCTCCAATGCGCAGTTGTTTCGTCGGCATAAGGTCATCCTGACGCCGCTTGCGCAAACCGATCCAACGGCACTCGCAGTGGTGGATCGTCTCTGGCGCGAGCTGGGCGCCGATGTGGAGCATATGCAGGTCGAGCGTCACGACGAAGTGTTGGCGGCTACCAGTCACTTGCCGCACCTGCTGGCATTTGGCTTGGTGGATTCGTTGGCCAAGCGCAACGAGAACCTCGAGATTTTCCGTTACGCAGCCGGTGGTTTTCGCGATTTCACGCGGATTGCCGGCAGCGATCCGGTGATGTGGCACGACATCTTCCTCGCCAATCGCGAAGCGGTGTTGCGCACCCTGGACACCTTCCGCAGTGACCTCGACGCCTTGCGCGACGCGGTGGATGCGGGAGACGGCCATCAACTGCTCGGCGTGTTCACCCGGGCACGGGTGGCGCGTGAACATTTCAGCAAGATCCTCGCACGCCGGGCCTATATGGAAACCGCAGTGAACACCGATGACCTGACCTTCATCGCCAGCCCGGGTGGCCGCTTGAGCGGGCGCATCCGCGTGCCGGGTGACAAGTCGATCTCTCACCGTTCGATCATGTTGGGGTCGTTGGCCGAGGGCGTGACCGAGGTGGAAGGCTTCCTTGAGGGTGAAGACGCCCTGGCGACCTTGCAGGCCTTTCGCGACATGGGCGTGGTGATCGAGGGCCCGCACCATGGGCGCGTGACCATTCACGGTGTCGGCCTGCAGGGCCTGAAGGCAGCGCCGGGGCCGATCTACGTGGGCAATTCCGGCACGTCGATGCGCCTGTTGGCCGGTGTATTGGCGGCGCAGCGCTTCGACAGCGTGTTGACCGGCGATGCCTCGCTGTCCAAGCGCCCGATGAACCGCGTGGCCAAGCCGCTGCGGGAAATGGGCGCAATCATCGAAACCGGGCCGGACGGGCGTCCGCCACTGAGCATTCGTGGCGGGCAATCGCTCAAAGGCTTGAACTATGTATTGCCCATGGCCAGTGCCCAGGTGAAATCCTGCCTGTTGTTGGCGGGGTTGTACGCTGAGGGTAAAACCTCGGTGACCGAGCCCGCACCGACCCGCGACCACACCGAGCGCATGCTGCGCGGCTTTGGTTACCCGGTGGCGGTGCAGGGCGCGACGGCGTCGCTGGCGTCGGGGCATGGGTTGACCGCTACGCGTATTGAAGTGCCGGGGGATATTTCGTCTTCGGCGTTTTTCCTGGTGGCGGCCTCGATTGCCGAGGGCTCCGAGCTGTTGCTGGAGCATGTCGGTATCAACCCGACCCGCACCGGAGTGATCGACATCCTGCGGCTGATGGGCGCTGATATCACCCTCGAAAACCAGCGCGAGGTGGGTGGCGAGCCGGTTGCGGATATACGTGTACGTGCTGCCGTGCTCAAGGGCATCGAGATTCCAGAGGCCCTGGTGCCGTTGGCAATTGATGAGTTCCCCGTGCTGTTTATTGCTGCAGCCTGCGCTCAGGGCCGTACTGTTTTACGCGGTGCCGAGGAGCTTCGCCTCAAGGAGTCCGATCGCATCCAAGTGATGGCCGACGGTCTGTTGGCCCTGGGCGTGAAGTGTGAACCCACCCCAGATGGGCTTATCATTGACGGTGGACCGATGGGCGGTGGTGAAGTGCATGCCCATGGCGATCATCGGATTGCCATGGCGTTCAGTGTGGCTTCCCTGCGGGCGAAGGCGCCTATTCGTATTCTTGACTGCGCCAATGTTGCTACGTCTTTTCCGAACTTTCTGACACTGTGTGCCCAAGTCGGCATCCGTGTTGCCCAAGAGGCTCAATTGTGAATATCAAAGCACCGGTGATTACCATCGACGGGCCTAGCGGCTCGGGCAAAGGCACAATCGCTGGCATTCTGGCCAAGCGCCTGGGTTGGTGCCTGCTGGATTCTGGAGCGCTGTACCGCCTGCTGGCGTTCGCTGCGCACAACCATGGTGTGGACCTGACCAACGAAGAGTTGCTGACCAAACTTGCCGCCCATCTGGATGTGCAGTTCATTGCGGCGACCGAGGGTCAGTTGCAGCGCATCATTCTGGAAGGTGATGAAGTCAGCGATGTGATTCGCACCGAGAGTATCGGCGCGGGTGCCTCCCAAGTGGCCGCGTTGCCCGCCGTGCGCGAGGCGCTGCTGCAGCGCCAGCGCGCATTCCAGGAGGCGCCGGGCCTGGTGGCCGATGGCCGCGACATGGGCACGGTGGTGTTTCCCGAGGCGCCGCTGAAGATTTTCCTGACCGCCAGCGCCGAGGAACGGGCACGCCGCCGTTACTTGCAGTTGAAGGGCAAAGTCGATGGTGTTAGTCTGTCGAGTCTGCTAGATGAGATCCGTGCACGCGATGAGCGTGATACCCAGCGTGCGGTAGCCCCGCTCAAGCCGGCGGCTGACGCCATACAGCTGGATTCCACGGAGCTGTCCATCGAGCAGGTGCTGGAACGCATCATGAGTGAAATCGCCATTCGCGATATCGCCGGGTGATCAAGAAGGCCGCAGGGGACCAGTCATAGTCCTGCGGTGGCTTCTTTTAACTGAAACTGACCCACACCGTCTGGGGTGTGGAGATGGGCGTATTCTTCGCCCTTATCAACAGGAATTAAAATGAGCGAAAGCTTTGCGGAACTCTTTGAAGAAAGCCTAAAAACCCTGAACCTTCAGGCAGGCTCCATCATCACCGGTGTTATCGTTGATATCGATTACCAAGCTCGCTGGGTAACCGTTCACGCTGGTCTGAAGTCTGAAGCTCTGATCCCGCTGGAACAGTTCTACAACGATGCTGGTGACCTGACTATCAATGTCGGTGACGAAGTTCACGTTGCTCTGGACTCGGTTGAAGACGGTTTCGGTGAAACCAAGCTGTCCCGTGAAAAAGCCAAGCGCGCTGAATGCTGGATTGTTCTCGAAGCAGCCTTCGCAGCTGAAGAAGTGGTCAAGGGCGTTATCAACGGTAAGGTTAAAGGCGGCTTCACTGTCGACGTTAACGGCATCCGTGCGTTCCTGCCAGGTTCTTTGGTCGACGTTCGTCCAGTGCGCGACACCACGCACCTGGAAGGCAAAGAACTCGAATTCAAAGTCATCAAGCTCGACCAGAAGCGCAACAACGTTGTCGTTTCCCGTCGCAGCGTGCTGGAAGCAGAGAACTCCGCCGAGCGTGAAGCTCTGCTGGAATCCCTGCAGGAAGGCCAACAAGTCAAAGGTATCGTCAAGAACCTCACCGATTACGGCGCATTCGTCGATCTGGGTGGCGTCGATGGCCTGCTGCACATTACCGACATGGCTTGGAAGCGTATCAAGCATCCTTCCGAAATCGTCAACGTTGGCGACGAGATCGATGTCAAGGTTCTGAAGTACGATCGTGAGCGTAACCGCGTTTCCCTGGGCTTGAAGCAGCTGGGCGAAGATCCATGGGTTGCTATCAAGGCTCGTTACCCAGAAAGCACTCGCGTCACCGCGCGTGTTACCAACCTGACCGACTACGGCTGCTTCGCAGAGCTGGAAGAAGGCGTGGAAGGCCTGGTACACGTTTCCGAAATGGACTGGACCAACAAGAACATCCACCCTTCGAAAGTCGTACAAGTCGGCGACGAAGTGGAAGTTATGGTTCTGGACATCGACGAAGAGCGTCGTCGTATCTCCCTGGGCATCAAGCAGTGCAAATCTAACCCATGGGAAGATTTCTCTGGCCAGTTCAACAAGGGCGATAAAATCTCCGGCACCATCAAGTCGATCACCGATTTCGGTATCTTCATTGGTCTGGACGGCGGCATCGACGGCCTGGTTCACCTGTCCGACATCTCCTGGAACGAAGTTGGCGAAGAAGCTGTTCGTCGTTTCAAGAAGGGCGACGAGCTGGACACCGTTATCCTGTCGGTTGACCCAGAGCGCGAGCGCATCTCCCTGGGCATCAAGCAACTGGAAAGCGATCCGTTCTCCGAGTACGTTCAAGAGAACGACAAAGGCGCCATCGTTAAAGGCACTGTGAAAGAAGTTGACGCCAAAGGCGCCATCATCGTTCTGGCCGACGATATCGAAGCGACTCTGAAAGCCTCCGAAATCAGCCGTGACCGCGTTGAAGACGCGCGCAACGTACTGAAAGAAGGCCAGGAAGTAGAAGCCAAGATCATCAGCGTTGACCGCAAGAGCCGCGTGATTCAGCTCTCCATCAAGTCGAAAGACGAAGTGGAAGAGAAAGAAGCTATCCAGAGCCTGAAAGAAGCTGCTCCGGAAGCTGCTGCTGACACCACCATGGCGGCACTGCTGCGCCAGGCAATGGCTAAGCAGAACTAAGTTCTGTAAAGCTGTAGAAAAAGGGCGACTTCGGTCGCCCTTTTTTGTTGCCTCCCGCCTCAACGGTAGGAGCGAGCTCGCTCGCGAAAAACTCACAGACGACACGTTCATTCAAGATTCATGATCGTTCCCACGCTCCGCGTGGGAACGCCTCTTGAGACGCTCTGCGTCTCGTCCGTTAGCGCCAGTGGCGCAGAGCGTCACTGGCTGCATTCCCACGCAGAGCATGGGAACGATCACGATCAAGGGCCTTGCGATGCGAGGCCTTTTTTTTGCCTGAAATTTGATGAAGCAACTGCACCGAACCAAGGCATTCAGCCCAATGTCAGAACTGACTATAGTCATAAAAACGGCTATTTCGCGTTGCTGGCTCAATAAGGGTTTGAATGAACAGAATTATCGTAATACTCGCCTTGCTGGTACTTGCAGGCTGCTCCTCCACCAGCGCCAAGACCCACGCCAAGCGCGGCGTCAGCGGCATCGAGATCGACTGCTCTGGCCTGGGCAACAAGTGGGAAAAGTGCGAAAAGCGCGCTGCTCGTGAGTGCAAGATGCAGGGCTACAAGGTCATTACCCGCTCCAGCGATGCAGAGGACGAAGAGGGCGACTACCTGTTCGGCTGGAACCCTGCTGGCGCGGTGACGCGGACCATGTTGGTGATCTGTAAGTAAGGCGTTGGCTGCTCGCTGAGCGTGTTTATTCAGCCTCAGATAAGTTGACACATGGGCTGTTCAAATTCATCAACTCATGCTAAAACCTTCGGAGCGCTTTTCCTAGCTGCTTGAAAAAGAAGGGAAAAATATGACGAAGTCGGAGTTGATCGAACGAATTGTCACCCATCAAGGGCTGCTCTCATCCAAGGATGTGGAGCTGGCTATCAAGACCATGCTTGAGCAAATGTCCCAATGCCTCGCCACCGGAGATCGCATCGAAATCCGCGGCTTCGGCAGCTTTTCCCTGCACTACCGCGCACCGCGCGTAGGCCGCAACCCAAAAACCGGCCAATCCGTCAGCCTCGACGGCAAATTCGTTCCCCACTTCAAACCGGGGAAGGAATTGCGCGATCGGGTGAACGAAGAAGAGGAAGAAGGCGTCTGAGTGTTTTTGGGGAAGGAGAAGGGTATGCGTGGGGTTAAGCGCGTTGTTGCGGTGTTGATTGCGGTGCTTGCAGCGTTGGTGGTTTTGGCGTTTGTGCTGGAGAACCAGCAGGGCGTGGCGCTGTCGTTCCTGGGGTGGAGTACTGCGCAGATGCCGGTGGCGGTGTTTGTGGTGGTGGCTTTGATTTTGGGGATGGTGATTGGGCCGGTGTTGGGGGTGGTTGTGCGTAGGCGGCGGGGTAAAGCGATTGCTTAGTATTGCTCTTGGCGGGCTCTAAGAGCGAATGATGACCGTTTGTCAGAAATGTTATCACGCTTGAAGCCGGTAATTCTTTATGGTGGCCTATCGACTTAACCCCGTTGGTCGTAACAGTTCCCTCGGAAAAATCAGAAGCATCTGACATACATGTCAAGACTTGTAATGTTCCGGAGAGATGGCAGAATAGAATCTGTTCTCGATAACAGTCATTTTGTGTGCTCAGAATTTGGCAGGGACGCTGGGTTTTGGCGGTCATCCAATTAGAAAAAAATACACATCAGGTCTGCATAACGAGCCCGCAGTTTCTCTTTGAAGGCAGGTTTTTGTTGTGAGTAGTAGCTTCCGAATTCCCCCGACACCTTCGTCCGAAGAAGTTGATCTCGCGGTCCTTTTTCAATCTCTCTGGCGACAGAGAGTCCTTATAGCCGCTGTGACGCTAGTCGTTGGCGCTCTGGCTGTGATCTATGCCTTTTCGGCGACTCCGGAATTTCAAGTCAGCAGCGTTTTGCGTCCAGCGGCGATCAATGATCTGGATGCATTGAATCGGTCTGGGGTATACGTCCTCCCAGCGGGTGAGGCGTTGAACAAAGTCGGAGCATCTCTTGAGTCTTATGATACGCGGTTAAGCTTCTTCCGAGCCCGTCAAAGTTTATTTAAGGCCTTCGAGCGTCCAGGGAGAACCCTGGAGCAGAGTTTTGATGAGTTCAATCGCAACTCCATCAATCTGATTTTGCCAGATCCCAAGAAATTAGACTCCCTCAGCGCCTATATCAAGCTGGAGATGAGCTACCCTAAAGGGATAGATGGCGTGACTATCCTCAACGAATTCATCGAGTTTGCCATTGCCACCGAGCGTCGGCAGATTAGCGCGGACCTGAGCGTCATCATCAATAACCGACTGAATGAAATTCAAGGCAAGCTCAAGGCCGTCCGCTCGGGATATGAAATTGATAAAGAGGCAAAAATTGCCAGTTTGACCGAGGGTGATGTGCTTCGTCGTGCTCAGTTGCAGGACGAGCTAAAGGCTCTGAGGGCTCAGCTTAAGACTATTCGTCGTGATAGGCTTGCATTGTTGAACGAAGCAATCGGCATCGCTAAGTCGCTGGGTATCAAAAAACCAGCCACCCCGTCGTCACTCGGTGATGCAGATCGCAGCGGGGGGGGCAGCACGATGCATACCGAGATTAATAATCAGCAGATTCCGTTGTATTTCATGGGGGTTGATGCGTTAGAGGCTGAGAAAAATGCTCTCCTTCAGCGCAAATCCGATGACTTCACAGAGGGGCGTATCGCGCAAATCGCTAAAGAGCTTCAGTTGCTGCAATCCAACAGGCAGATTGAGGTTTTGAATCGTCGTGAAAATGAAGATCTGTTTTTAAGCAATGTGGAGCCCCTTCGTGCTGAAGAGGCGCGCCTACGCAGCTTGAATATTGATATGAGTCGCTTGAAGCTGGTAACTATTGACAAGCAGGCGTTGGAGCCACTGGGGCCTATCAAACCTAAGAAGGCGCTCATTTTGGCGGTCGGTCTGATTCTTGGCGGCATGCTAGGTATTCTCCTTGCCCTCATTCGTACAATGGTTGTAAATAAACGCCAGCTGATCATGAAATGCGTGCCTTTTAATGCTTCAGATATCGCCATCGAAAAGAAGGCCTCTTCTGAAGGCATCGTCCGACAGCCTTAGGAATGAGCTCGTCTATCACACGTTGAGCAGGCATGCATACCATGCGCGGTGTGGGTGCTATTTATTCCCGTTTCCCTCCTTTGAAATAGGAATATGTACCTATGTCAAATTACTTTTGGGTCATGCCTGAAAAATACTCGGGGTGATTCTATCCTGAGCAGAAAGATTCTGTGAACAGTGATCCATCACGCTGGCCAAGTGTAACGAACCACTTATTTGTATTTACATCCCGTAGTATGATTGTCAAATTTCATGGAACCGTTTTATTTGAAAGGCATCCAACGATTTATGGCACAAAGCCATGCAAGCAAGGTCCTGTGCTTTTTTTGCTGAAGTGGGTACGTGAAGCCTGCGCTAGCGATGGCGTTCCGATCCGAGCGCGTTACGTTAGTGTTGATTCTGTTTGTCAGCAGGGGCAGGTTCGGGCAGGCATTGGTAAGAGCAATAAGCTTCGTACGTAATGTAATGAATAATGTAAGTTAATGAGAACCCTCAAAAGAAGTATGAGCGAGGGAGCGTTGGAAGCGTATAGGGCAACGGTATCTGGAAACAGATCGATCTCACTGAGTGGGTTTTGAGCTTGAAGAACTTCGTACTGGAATTGTTTCAGTAAGTATTTTGGATTTTGATCATTTAGGTTTTAATTATGCAGAAACTGGAAGATATTAAGCTCGCCATCATCGGCCTTGGTTATGTTGGCCTCCCCTTAGCAGTAGAGTTCGGCAAACAGCGATCGGTGGTTGGATTTGACATTAACCAGCCGCGTATCCAAGCGTTGAAAGCGGGGCATGATTCAACCCTCGAAGTCAGCGACGAAGAGCTCAAGCAGGCCAGCTATTTGAGCTACAGCTGCGACTTGGCTGAGCTGGCTGCTTGCAACACTTTTGTTGTCACAGTTCCGACCCCGATTGATGAGTACAATCAGCCAGATTTGACGCCGCTCATAAAAGCATCTGAAAGCATTGGCAAGGTGTTGAAGAAGGGTGATTTGGTTATTTACGAATCGACTGTCTACCCTGGCGCAACTGAGGAAGATTGTGTTCCTGTACTTGAAAAGGTCTCAGGGCTGACATTCAACGTTGACTTTTATGCTGGATACAGCCCGGAGCGAATCAATCCTGGTGATAAAGAGCATCGTGTCACCACGATCAAGAAGGTGACGTCTGGCTCGACGCCGGAAATCGCTGACTTGGTGGACGCGCTGTATAATCAAATTATCGTCGCGGGCACCCATAAAGCTAGCAGTATCAAAGTTGCAGAAGCCGCTAAGGTTATCGAGAATACTCAGCGTGATTTGAACATTGCGCTTATCAATGAGCTGGCCATCATCTTTAATAAGATGGGTATTGATACTGAGGCTGTCCTTCAGGCAGCGGGTACAAAATGGAACTTTTTACCTTTCCGGCCGGGTCTGGTAGGCGGGCATTGTATCGGTGTCGATCCCTACTATTTGACGCATAAGGCCCAATCCATTGGCTACCATCCTGAGATTATATTGGCAGGACGTCGCCTTAATGACGGTATGGGCGCCTACGTTGTCTCTCAGTTGGTCAAGGCGATGCTCAAGGAGCGAATTCATGTCGATGGCGCTCGCGTATTGATCATGGGGCTGACATTCAAGGAGAACTGCCCGGATCTACGCAATACCCGCATCGTTGACATCGTCAAAGAACTTTCAGAATACAACATTGAAGTCGATGTCTACGATCCATGGGTTAACGCCAGTGAAGCTGAGCACGAGTATGGGATAACGCCGGTCTACGAACTCGAAACAGAAAAGTATGATGCCATCGTGCTGGCTGTGGCGCATACACAGTTCCGCGAGCTAGGTGCCAAGTCGATTCGGAGTTATGGCAAGTCTAAGCATGTACTTTACGATCTGAAGTATTTGCTGAGCACGGAAGAGTCGGATATCCGTCTCTAAGACTAATGTCTCTATTTGCTAACTCACTATTAATCTTGAGTATATAACTATGGCCCGCTATGAACAACTGTTAGATTTGCTTCAGGTATCTCCGAAAACTTGGCTAATAACCGGGGTGGCAGGTTTCATCGGTTCTAATTTGCTGGAAGTGCTTCTTGGTTTGAATCAGCGGGTCGTTGGATTAGATAACTTTGCAACAGGTCATCAGAGGAATTTGGATGAAGTAAAAAGTGCCGTTTCCTCTGGTCAATGGGCTAACTTTTCTTTTGTTCAGGGAGATATTAAAGTACTAGAAGATTGCCATAAGGCTTGCGATAGCGTTGACTACGTTTTACATCAGGCAGCGTTGGGATCGGTACCACGTTCTCTTAATGATCCGATTACTACCAACAATACGAATATTGATGGTTTCCTAAATATGCTAGTGGCAGCACGGGATGCAAAAGTAAAAAGCTTCACATACGCCGCAAGTAGCTCAACATATGGAGATCATCCAGGGCTGCCTAAGGTAGAGGACATCATTGGCAAACCACTGTCTCCTTACGCAGTGACCAAATACGTTAACGAACTGTACGCTGACGTTTTTGCCAAGTGTTATGGGTTTGATACTATTGGCCTTCGGTATTTTAATGTGTTCGGTAAGCGCCAGGACCCTGAAGGTGCATATGCGGCAGTGATACCCAAATGGGCGGCTTCCATGATAAAAAACGATGACGTTTTTATCAATGGTGACGGTCAAACCAGTCGGGACTTTTGTTTTATCGAAAATACTATCCAAGCGAACCTACTGGCTGCCACTACGACGGACTCGGCTTCGCGCAATCAGGTTTACAACGTCGCGGTCAGCGGTCGAACAGACCTAAATATGCTTTTTACGTCTTTGCGTGACGCATTGGCAAAAAATGGGATTAACTATGATAAGACCCCGGTGTATCGGGATTTCCGAGCTGGAGACGTTCGCCATTCACAAGCTGATATCAGCAAAATAAAAAAACACCTTCAGTATGAGCCTCGCTTTGACATTGTTGAGGGCGTCGAAAGAGCTATGCCATGGTACGTACGTTTTTTGAATTAACGTTATTCTTTTTTTTAATGTATGTATACATGGACCATAGACAGGGGGCAATAAGTTGCTAGCAAAACACGGTGCCGCTTATCTGGTTGTAAAGTTGATACCGGCAATATTGTCCCTATCGGCCTTGGTGATTTTTACGCGTATTTTGACGCCTGCTGAGTATGGAGTTTACTCACTGACTATCTTGGTTGCTGGTGTAGGTAATGCGGTGTTACTACAGTGGTTGAGCTTGGGGGTTGGTAGGTATCTTCCTGCTGTAACTGATAAAAAAGATGAAGAACGCTTGTTGGGAACTGCGAGATCGATTTCATTTATTATTTTTGTAGTCGTGATTGTTTTGTCGCTTATGTGCGCGGCCCTAGGCGCGTTTTCATCATTTTCAATAGTATTTTGGATGGTCGGTTTTTTGTTTGCGATCCAGGGTTGGCATGAACTTAACCTAAAGGTTTTAAATACATCTTTAAACCCTTTTGATTATGGGAAAGTACTCACCGTAAAAAGTGCAGTTGGCTTTTTTCTATCTGTAGTTGCGGCCTACCTGGGCTTTGGTGCAGAAGGGATATTGGCCTCAATCATAGTAGGTTCGATTGCCGCATGCGTAATCAGTAGGCGGATATGGAGTGGTTTGCCTTGGTTTTTTATCAATAGGGATTACCTGAGCAAATTATTCGCTTATGGTGCTCCGTTAACGATTACTTATCTCTTGATATTTGTTATTGATGCGTCTGATAGGTTTTTCATCGAGCGCATGGTGGGGGTTGAGGCTGTCGGCGTTTATTCAGCTTCGTATGAGCTGAGCCAGTATTCAATCGGCATGCTGACATCGGTCGTTCATTTGGCTGCCCTGCCATTGGTGATAAATGCACTGGCTAAAGAGGGCTTGCTGGCTGCGGGTTTAAAACTGCGTCAGACCTTTTCATTAGTGTTTGCGGTGGCTGTGCCATTGTCGGCAGGAATGGCGTTGACCGCCCCTGATATAGCGTATTCCATACTCGGGGATAAGTTTAGAGAGGGCGCTACTGTGATCATCCCTTGGATCGCGCTGGCGATGTTTTTAAGTACGATAAAATCATATTACTTCGATTACGCATTTCAACTGTCAAACTCCACTCGAATACAAATGGGTATTGTCTTCGTGAGTGCCGTCGTGAATGTTGTTTTCAACTATTTTCTCATTGCCGAATATGGCGCTACGGGCGCTGCGATTTCGACGGTGATCGCTTTTCTTGTTTCCTTGATATTGAGCTGGGCTTTGGGGCGACGCGTATTTGCTATGCCGCGTCTTCCCTATAAAAATGCGGCGCAAATTATAGTTGCTGTGGTGGTTATGGCAGCAGTAGTAAGCAGTATCAATTTTGAGTTGTCGGTGTTGTCTTTTTCGTTAAAGGTGATTTTGGGTGGTGCGGCCTATATAGCTGTATTACTACTATTTAACGCCAGAAACCTGATTGCCAATGTTCCTGCGTTGTTAAAAAAATAATTGCTGAGTGTTAGGGGGGAATTTGCCGTATTTTACAGTGTTTACGCCGACTTATAATAGAGCATATATTTTGAGTCAGGTGTATGAGTCGCTTAGGGTGCAAACGTTTCAAGATTTTGAGTGGCTGATTATTGATGATGGTTCCACTGATGGGACGCAGGCACTTGTCGAGGAATGGATAAAAAAGAAAGAGCTGAATATCCGTTACATTTATCAGAATAACCAAGGTAAGCATGCCGCGCATAATGTTGCGGTCGAGCATGCAACAGGTTATTTGTTTTTGGTTTTCGATTCCGATGACCGATGTGTTAACACAGCTCTGGAACGATTGAAGTTTCATTGGGAGGATATTGACATCTCACAGAGAGATCAGTTTTCGACGCTCTCAGTTCTATGCATGGATGATGAAAGTAATGTATTGGGTCAAGAGTATCCAAATTATATATGTGATATTGCTGATCCGGATCTACAGCGTCAATACCGTTCCATGGGCGATAAGTGGGGCGTTAATGTCACAGAAATATTGAAGCAGTATGAGTTCCCCATAATTGCGGGTGAGCGATTTATTGCTGAAAGCATTGTTTGGAATAGAGTTTCACTTGTCTATTCTGCTAGATTTGTTAATGAAAAGTTATGCATAAAAATTTATCGAAATGACGGGCTCACGCAGTCCTCGGTACGAATTAGGGTTAACAATCCATGTGGCGCCAGTCTGGTGTATCTTGAAGAGTTCAAGATACTGAAGGGCATCGCTAGCAGGTTCAAATCGGCTATTAATTATGTACGATTCGCCCTAAGGACAAACAAAATGGAAATAATATTTCCAAGTTGTAAAGCATCGCTCTTGATGATGTGTGCGTTTCCTGTGGGCTGTGCTTTTTATTTTGTTGATTCCTATCGGGTGAAAAAGTAAGGAACTAGGTTTTTGAATTTTGCTGACTGCTTATAAGAGGTTGAAGTGGTATGTATAGCTTTTTAGCAGGCTTGACTCTGTTGGCGGTCGCAATTTTATCGCGCGCAACCATGAGGGATCCGTTTCATCCTTCGTTTATATTTCCTGCCATTTGGGGCGGCGGATTATGCTTAATAGCCTTCACTCCTCTGTTGGGTTTTTATGCCGTTGAGTCTGACGCTCTGCTAATTTTTATTCTGGGCGGGGCAATATTCAGTGCGGTGTCTATTTGTATAAGCCTGTTTGCCAAAAGCTTCGTGCATAAAGGCTTTTTTTGTCGCGAACTTAATTTTAATGATCTGTTTTTGCTATTCGCCTTCATGCATCTTCTGGTTTTGCCGGTTGCTTATAGTGATTTGTCTGCACTCGGTTCTGACTTTGAGCAGATATCATACGCCGCAAGGGCAATGTCGGTTGCTGGGGAGTCAGTATTCGGTCGGCTGACAGCAAACTATCTGCTGCTGGGGCTGGTAATAATTCCGTTATTTACGATAGCCTTGGCTCAACGGAGAATAGGGTGGCTCAAGTATCTCATAATCGCTTTTCCATGGTGCGCTCTGATATTGGTTGGGAGTGGTAGGGCAGGGTTGATACAGATGCTGTTAGGCCTGGTATTTATTTATCGGGTGGTGCATCAAAAACTTCCCGTTAAAATTATGGCGACCTTGGGTTTATTTTTTTTGGTAGTTTTATTTGTAGGCGCTATAGCCACAAATAAAATCGATGTAAGTTCAGATGAAAGTGTAGGCGAAGTTATGTCTATCATGCTGACGCACATTGCAGGTTATGCGCTTCAAGGGCCGGTTCTGTTTTCGCTATATTTTGATGGGACGGTTCGAGTCTTCGAAAACTGGAACCCCTTCATATCCGTTTGCCACTTACTTTCCATGGTTCAGTTGTGCACCCCTTTACCCATGCACTCAGAGTTTAACTTATATGGCGATGGGTTAGAGGGTAACGTTTATAGCTTGTATTTTTCCATTTTTCCCGGGTTCGGCGTGTTGGGTGTCGTTTTTTTTATTGCGCTGTATTCGGCGGCTTCAACCTATGCTTACCTGAAGGCTAAGCAAGGCCATATCTTTTATATGGTGATCTCTGCCTACTTGTATTCAGCGATTGTATTATCATTGTTTTCCGATACGTTTCTACCTTCGTTATGGTTTTTCATGAAGGTGTTTGTGATTGTAGTCTTTGTGTTGTTGTTTTTTTCAAAAAAACCAATTTCATAATTTATAAGGTTGACGGTATGAAAGATGAAATTTCGGTTATGGCATTCACGCAGGGTGATAAGGTGCCGAGCACACGGTTTAGAGTGGACTATTTAAAGCGTGGATTAGAAGCCAAAAATATTAAAATACATGTCTCCAATGCTTATGAAAGCGCTTATCCGCCCAGTGCCCGCGCGCAAAGATTACTTTGGATTATCAAGGAATTCTGCTCCAGGCTTTTTGGTGTGTGCAAGAGCTTTAAATATGATGTGATCATACTACAGAGAGAGATGATTTCGACGATTCCTACTCTGGAAAGGTTTACCAAAAGACCGCGAATTTTAGATGTTGATGACGCGATTTGGTTGCACAGAAATGGGTGGGCGGTAGAGCAAATTACGAAGCGTGTCGATCACATAGTTTGTGGAAATAGTTATATTGCCGACTATTTTCGCAAGTTTGGTAAGCCGATGACTGTTATTGCCACGCCCGTTGATGTTGATAGATTTCGTCCTTTGAAAAAAGACTTCGCTGCTAAAATTATTGGATGGTCGGGCACTTCCGGAGGATTCAAGTTTCTATATGATATAGAAGACGCCCTGGCTCAGGTCCTCAAGGAAAACAAAGGTTGGAAGCTACGCGTTGTTTCTGACCAGCGTCCGCGTTTCGACAAGATTCCTGATGAGGCTGTTGAGTTTGTACAGTGGGCAGTTGAGAATGAAGTCAGCTCTATTGCAACCATGGACATTGGCCTCATGCCGTTGGATGATACGGAGTGGTCGCGAGGCAAGTGCAGTTATAAGATGTTGCTGTATATGGCTTGTGGTATTCCGATCGTGGTATCCGACTTTGGTATGAATAGCGAGATCTTAAAAAATGGATTTATCGGTTATGGAGTGGTTACGCCTGCTGAGTGGTATCAGTCTTTGAACGCGTTGATTAATAATCCGTTAGACAGAGATCGTGCAGGCCAACATGCCCGGGATGTCATCGTCAACAAGTATTCCCAGCATCAGGCGGTTAATGAGTGGGAGAGAATAATCAGAGAAACTGTTGAAAAAAGCAGCTGATGGCGAAATAAGTATTTATACTGTTTGGCTGAAGAATTTTAATAGGGAAGGGTTTCGTAGTGTGTGGAATAGCCGGTTACTTTCATTCGACGCCGTCCTCTATAACTGATCGTCATGTCGTTCAGATGGTCCAGGCCATAAATAAGCGTGGCCCCGACGGCTCTGGAACGTGGACTGATGATGCACAGATTGTATTAGGTCATGCTCGTCTGGCTATTCAGGACCTCTCACCAGCCGGCCACCAACCGATGGAAAGCGCGAATGGGCGTTATGTGATCGCGTTCAACGGCGAAATTTATAATCATCAGACGCTGCGCAAATCACTCGAAAGTCAATTCGAGGCTCCTGCTTGGCGTGGCCGCTCCGACACGGAGACTCTTTTAGCGTGCTTCAACAGTTGGGGCGTCGAGAAAACGCTTCAAGCTACCGTGGGTATGTTTGCTATCGCTTTGTGGGATCGTGTAGACAATAAACTCGTCCTTGCACGTGATCGGCTGGGTGAAAAGCCGCTTTATTGGGGCTGGTTGGGTGACATTCTGGTTTTCGGGTCTGAGCTTAAAGCGCTTAAGCAACATCCAGACTTCAAATCAACTGTTGATAGGAATGCGTTGGCTTTATACCTTCGCCATAATTATGTGCCGGCCCCGTACAGTATATATGAAGGTATAGAAAAGCTGATGCCTGGCCACTATGTCAGTATTTCCTTGGGCCAAAAAAGAGAGTCGGTTAAGCCAGCTTTTTTTTGGTCGTACAATGACGCTGTTGTGAGGGGTTTGGATCAGCCGCTAGTTGGCAGTGAAACTGCCATTGTAGACGCGCTTGAATTGCAGCTAGCTGAAAGTGTTGGGATGCAAATGCTATCCGACGTGCCCCTGGGTGCGTTTTTAAGCGGCGGCGTCGACAGCAGTCTAATTGTTGCCCTGATGCAGAAACAAAGTCGGCGGCCAATCAAAACCTTCACCATCGGTTTCAGTGAGGCAGGCTTTAATGAAGCGGAGCATGCCTTGGCTGTCTCCCGTCACCTGGGTACCGAGCACACGGAAATATACATTCAGCCGAAAGACGCGCTGGATGTTATCCCTCACTTGCCAGCGATTTATTGTGAGCCATTTGCCGATAGTTCGCAGATTCCAACGTTCTTGGTTAGCCAACTTGCAAAACAGCAAGTCACGGTCGCTCTGAGCGGCGACGCGGGTGACGAGCTGTTCGGTGGCTACAACCCCTACCAATTCACACCGCAGGCGTGGAACCACGTCAGTAAAGTGCCGGTTTCTTTGCGGCGATTGGCCGCGAGCTCACTCAAACTACTGCCTCTGAGGGGCAGGGTTGAAAAGCTGGTGGATATTATGAATACCCCCACCCGAGAAGATTTTTATCGTCAGATGATCAGTCACTGGAAGGATCCTCTGGTCGCAGTGATAGATGCAAAAGAGCCTGCAACGCTGTTGAATACACCCACGAGCTGGCCTTCCACTACGGGCAGGTACGAAGAGTGGATGATGGCGATGGATGCGCAAACCTATATGGTCGACGATATCTTGGTAAAAGTTGATCGCGCCGCGATGGCCAACAGTCTTGAAACACGTGTTCCATTGTTGGATCACCGCATTGTCGAATTGGCCTGGCGTATTCCCTTGCCTATGAAAATTCGTGAGGGCGTAGGCAAGTGGGTATTAAGAGAGGTGCTCTATCGGCATGTTCCTCGGCAGTTGATTGAGCGGCCAAAAAAAGGATTTTCCATTCCTGTCGCTTCGTGGCTGAGGGGCCCATTGCGTGAGTGGGCCGAAAATCTTTTGAGCGAAAGCCGGCTACGTCAGGAGGGTTTTTTCCACCCTGCGCCTATCCGTCAGATCTGGGCACAGCACCTTGCTGGACATGCGGATTATTCGAGCAGGCTGTGGGGCGTTTTGATGTTCCAGGCTTGGCTCGAGGAGCAGGGCTGATGAAAGTTACCCATGTAATTGTCGGCCTTAATATCGGCGGCGCTGAGTTGATGTTGCGTCGACTTTGTGAGTCTTTCAACTCCAGCTCCGAAGACGAGCACCGTGTTATTTCATTGACGGATCTGGGCGAAGTCGGCGCATTGCTGCGTGCTCATGGCGTCACCGTTGATACTTTGGGCATGCGTGGCGCCTGGGATGTTTTTAGCGCATTCAACAAGCTGGTGCGTCTTTTACAGTCTACTAAGCCTGATGTGGTTCAAACCTGGATGTATCACGCTGATTTGTTGGGCGGTTTGGCCGCACGCTGGGTCGGCGTAAAAGGGCTAATTTGGGGCATCAGAACCACTGATGTCAGCAAGGGAGGAGGTAAGTCAACGATAGTTATTCGCAGGCTGTGCGCCTGGCTTTCTGCTATTTTGCCCAGCGTTATTGTTTGCGCTGCCGAAGCGTCGCGAACGACGCATGTCGCGGTTGGTTATTCCCCGAAAAAGATGATCGTCATACCCAACGGGTTCGACCTTGAGCGTCTAGTAGCTTCATCCGAAGAGCGTGAAGTTATACGATCAGCGCATGGTATTGGGGTGAATGACTTTGTTATCGGTAGCCTCGGACGTTTCAACGAAGTCAAGGATCACGCGGGTTTCATTAAGTCCGCGGGACTCGTTGCCGCTCGTTTCCCACACGTTAAGTTCTTAATGATTGGGCGTGATGTTGATCGTGGCAATATTGCGCTAATGGCTGATATAGCTGCGACCGGATATGCTGATCGGTTTGTACTATTGGGTGAGCGCAAAGACGTGGCGGGATGTTATAGGGCGATGGATATGTTCTGCCTGCATTCGTTTACTGAGGGATTCCCCAATGTACTAGGTGAGGCCATGAGTATGGCATTGCCTTGTGTAACTACCGATGCCGGTGATGCAGCCTTTCTTCTTGGCGGAAACGGAATTGTCGTACCTGTACACGAACCTCAGGTATTGGCTGAAGCATTGGCGAAGGTGGTGGGAAAGACTGACGCGGAGCGTACAACGATGGGGCAGGGTGCCTATACTCGGATCTTCGAAAATTTCACGATGAAATGTACCGAGACAAAATTCAAAGAAATTTATGACCGGCTTTACTTAAATCAGGATGTTCAGTGATGTGTGGTTTCAGCGGAATTTTCCAGTCCTGTATTGGCGATTTGACAGCAATCGTCAACCGGATGAACGATGCCCTCACACACCGTGGCCCTGATGATCGTGGCGTTTGGGTCGATGAGAATGTGGGGCTTGCGCTCGGACATCGACGTTTGGCCATTGTCGATCTGTCCGAGGCGGGTCGACAGCCGATGCATTCTAGTTGCGGAAGATTTGTAATTGTTTTTAACGGCGAAATCTATAATCACCGCGAGCTAAAGCAGAAGTTGGAGGATGAGGGGCTGTCGCCGGCGGAATGGCGAGGACATTCTGATACCGAAGTGCTGCTGGAAGGCCTTGTAAGCTGGGGCGTCGAAAAGACCCTGCAGGCGTCCGTTGGCATGTTTGCCTTCGCGCTTTGGGACAGGCAAGAGCAAGTGTTGACACTTGCGCGTGACCGGATGGGCGAAAAGCCTTTGTATTACGGCTGGCAAGGGGACGCGCTGCTTTTAGGCTCCGAGTTGAAGGCGATCAAGGCTTTCCCACAGTTCACTGGGGAAGTGGATCGTAATGCACTCACCTTGTTACTTCGTCATAATTGCATTCCAGCTCCTTACAGTATTTATAAGGGCATTGCGAAGCTTGAGCCGGGTCACTACGTAATCCTTACGCTGAACAATCTTCCCGCCGCAAAAATCGCAGTTCCTCAATCTTACTGGCGTCTCAACGACGCCGTTGCGAGAGGCATTGCCCAGCCCTTTGAGGGAACTGCTTCTCAGGCGACGGATTTGCTAGATGCACAATTACGTTCCAGCATTGGCCAGCAAATGCTGGCTGACGTACCTTTGGGCGCGTTTTTAAGCGGTGGTGTTGATAGCAGTACGGTAGTAGCTCTAATGCAGGCGCAAAGTGCTCAGCCGATTCGTACATTTACTATCGGTTTCGACGAAGGTGGTTACGACGAAGCTGTACATGCCAAAGCCGTCTCCCAGCACCTGGGTACGCAGCATACGGAGCTATATGTTCGTCCGGAGGACGCGTTAGCAGTGATTCCACGCCTGCCATCGATGTATTGCGAGCCGTTCAGCGATAGTTCGCAGATCCCGACCTTTTTGGTCAGCCAATTGGCTAGCAAGCAGTTGAAGGTTGTGCTCAGCGGTGACGGTGGAGACGAGCTTTTCGGTGGTTACAATCGCTATCTTAGCGCTAAGAAAGTCTGGTCGAAAATGCAACAGCTACCTCCGTTTGCCAGGCAAGCAAGCGCCGGGCTTTTAAGGTCACTTTCGCCCTCCAGCTGGGATCATCTGTTTCGTATCTCTAAGCCACTACTGCCCAAGCGTCTACACCTCAGTACGCCGGGAGAGAAAGCACATAAATTGGCTAATGTTCTGACGCTTGCGGACGGCCATGAGTTCTATCTTCAGTTGAACAGTCACTGGACCGATCCTGCAAGCGTAGTGATTGATGGCGAAGAGCCGAAAACCATTTTCACCGAGCCTTCACGCTGGCCACAAACTGACAGCTTTGAGCATTGGATGATGGCGATGGACGCCCAAACCTATATGTCGGATGACATCATGGTCAAGCTAGATCGTGCAGCCATGGCCGCAAGTATTGAAGGGCGTGTGCCATTGCTCGATCATCGAGTCGTCGAACTGGCTTGGCGCATGCCGCTCGATTTGAAGATTCGTAACGGTCAGGGTAAGTGGCTGCTGCGGGAAGTTTTGTATAGATATGTACCCAAGGAACTCATCGAAAGGCCAAAGCAAGGTTTTGGTATTCCGCTGGGTGCTTGGTTGCGCGGACCTTTAAGGGAGTGGGCTGAGTCATTGTTGAACGAAGCACGCCTACGGCAGGAGGGATACTTCCATCCTGAACGTATCAGGCACATGTGGCAGGAACATCTCGAGGGGCGCGGTAACTGGCAGCCTCATTTGTGGACCATTTTAATGTTTCAGGCATGGCTGGAAGAACAGGCATGAGTAAAATTCTTCTGTTCATCGTCAACGATCCGGCTTTCTTTCTCTCCCATCGGCTGGCTGTGGCCAAGGGCGCTCAGACAAAGGGCTATAAGGTTCATGTGGCGTGCATGCCAGGCCCGGCAGTTGCGGCTATTGCTGCGGAGGGTTTTGAGTTTCACTCATTGCCACTGTCACGTAGTGGTCGAAATCCTCTCGCCGAGCTTGGCCTTATGTTCACTATTTGGAAGCTACTTTGGCGATTGAAGCCGGACATACTGCACTTAGTAACCATCAAGCCAGTTTTGTATGGTGGAGTCGCTGCTCGTTTTGCGCCGGTTAAAGGTGTTGTTACGGCTATTTCAGGGCTGGGTTTTGTGTTTCTTTCAAGGGGACTCAAGGCTCTTGTTACGCGTAAAGTAGTCAGCACTTTTTACCGTCTTGCTCTGGGAAAGCGTAACCTGCGCTCGATTTTTCAGAATCCCGATGATCGTGATTTGCTGTTAAGCATGAGCGGCCTTAACGAATCTAAAGCCGTGATGATTCGTGGTTCCGGCGTCAACTTGTCACTTTACACAGCGATTCCGGAGCCTGAAGGACTTCCTGTGGTATGCCTGGCAGCTCGATTGCTACGTGATAAAGGTGTCGAGGAGTTCGTTGAGGCGGCAAAAATACTCGCTGCACGCGGCGTCAAGGCGCGGTTTCAATTGATAGGTGATATTGATCCAGGCAATCCGGCTACCGTGACTCGTACGCAAATAGATCAGTGGCGAGAGGATGGTATGATCGAGTTACTCGGTTATCGCGATGACATCGCTACACTGTTCGCTGCAGCGAATATCGTCACTTTGCCCTCTTATCGTGAGGGGTTACCCAAGGTCCTAGTGGAGGCCGCAGCCTGTGGCCGTGCGGTTGTAACTACAGATGTGCCCGGATGTCGAGACGCAATAGACCCTGACATAACGGGTTTTTTGGTTCCCGTACGTGATGCAAAGGCGTTGGCCAACCAATTGCAGGTGCTGATCGAAGATCCGGCCCTGCGCAGTCGTATGGGCATGGCTGGCCGTGAGCTGGCTTTGCGTGCTTTTTCGATTGAAAAGATCGTAGAACAACATTTGGATGTGTATGGGCAGTTGGAGCGCATAGTTTGAATCAGAGGAAGACAGTCTTTGTTACGGGCGCTAGCGGCTTTGTGGGCGCCGCGCTTGTTGATCGGTTGGCATCCGCAGACGACTGTCAGGTGCTGGCACTGGTGCGTCGAGAGGGTGTTACGCTCCCTGCCAATGCCGTCCCTGTGCTCGTTAGTGCCGATTATCTAGCCACAGAATCTTTGCTTGCCCTCGAAGGGGTCGATGTGTTGGTTCATTGCGCAGCCCGTGTTCATGTAATGTCTGATGCTTCGAGTGATCCGCTGACTGAGTATCGTAAGGTCAACGTAGACGGAACGCTGAAGCTGGCACAGCGAGCAGCGCACGCCGGAGTAGAACGTTTCATTTTTATCAGTTCAATCAAAGTGAACGGAGAAGCAACTCAGCCTGGCGCTCCCTATACGGCAGACGATGTGCCAGCCCCTTGCGACCCGTATGGCGTTTCAAAAAAGGAAGCCGAAGAGCAGCTAAAGATACTGGCCAAAAAAACCGGGATGGACGTCGTTATCATTCGCCCCGTTCTCGTTTACGGCCCGGGAGTGAAAGCCAACTTTCGCAGCATGATGAACTGGCTTAACAAAGGCATTGTTTTACCTTTGGGAGCTATACGCAATCAGCGAAGCCTAGTCTCGCTCGACAATTTGATTGATCTGATTGTGGTTTGCTTAGATCACCCCGCAGCAGCTAATCAAATATTTTTAGCCAGTGATGGTGATGACATGTCGACTACCGATTTGTTGACGCGCATGGGGATTGCACTGGGTAAACCAGCCCGATTGATACCTGTGCCCGCTGCTCTTTTGCAGTTAGGTGCTGCGTTGATAGGACGTAAGGCTATTGGCCAGCGGCTGTGTGGTTCGCTGCAGGTCGATATTGCTAAGACTCGCCGGCTATTAGAGTGGACACCACCTTCCACTGTGACCGCTGCCCTGCGCAAGACAGCTGAAAGTTTTCAGGGCAGCTTGAAGTAAATAGTGACCCTTCTCGGGACCGTAATTGGAGTTGTTGATGAATCATTTACTGTGGCTTGCGCCTGCAGTCGCGGCGTTTGCTCTTTTCCTGACGTGGTGTTTACGGCGCTACGCACTCGCCCGTAGTCTGATTGACGTGCCTAACGCACGTAGTTCGCACTCAGTCCCGACTCCTCGAGGCGGAGGAGTGGCTATTGTGTTGAGCTTTCTAATTGCGTTGCCTTTCCTGCTCGTAGGCAACGAAATAACGCATTCCTTTACATGGGCATTATTGGGTGCGGGGGCCGCAGTTGCAGTGCTCGGATTTCTTGATGACCACGGTCATATCGCTGCCCGTTGGCGGTTGCTAGGGCATTTCAGTGCCGCGATCTGGGCCCTGTTTTGGTTGGGAGGCTTGCCAGCGATAGTGCTGCCGGGAATGGTCATCGACCTTGGTTGGCTCGGGCATATCGTCGCTGCTTTTTATCTGGTGTGGGTGTTGAATCTATACAACTTCATGGATGGAATTGATGGCCTGGCCAGCGTTGAAGCGATATGCGTCTGCCTCGGAGCCTGCCTGATCTATTGGCTGAATGGGGATCAAGCGCTTATCTGGGCTCCGCTGCTATTGAGCATGGCGGTACTGGGTTTTCTCTACTGGAATTTCCCGCCCGCCCGAATATTCATGGGGGATGCAGGTAGCGGTTTTCTCGGTGTAATCCTTGGTGTGCTCTCCCTACAAGCTGCCTGGCACAACCCTGATTTGCTGTGGGTGTGGCTTATCTTGCTTGGGGTTTTTATTGTCGATGCGACATTTACGCTCATTCGTCGCTTGATGCGAGGAGATAAAGTGTATGAAGCCCATCGCAGTCATGCCTATCAGTTCGCCTCACGCCAAGTAGGGAGCCATTTGCCCGTCACTCTCTCGGTGTTAGTGATCAATGTCTTCTGGCTGCTCCCTCTTGCACTTTGCGTTGTATTGTTGGGACTGAACGGGTTGCTTGGGGTTTTCATAGCGTACGTCCCACTGGTAATCCTGGCAGTCAAATACAAGGCAGGTGAGCTGGAGAGGGCTACCTGATTTTTCGTGAGTAGATTTACGCGGTCATTAATGCTCTGAAGTGTTTAAATATGACAAAGCAGTAGCGCCAGGAGCAACAAAGGTGTTTAAAGGGTTCATGAATACAATACGATCATATTTGCTGGGCCTACCCCGTCGCCGCAAGCGCATCCTGCAGGTTGTTGCGGACGTTCTTCTTGTGTGGTTTGCACTGTGGATGGCGTTCCTCGTTCGCTTAGGGGTGGATGACATGATCAACCCTATAGCACTGCATCGCTGGTTGTTCCTGAGCGCACCAATCGTCGCCATACCGCTTTTCATCCGCTTCGGCATGTACCGGGCGGTCATGCGCTATTTTGGTAATGACGCGCTGATCGCAATCATCAAGGCGGTAAGCCTTTCATCCGTGATTCTGGGGGTGGTGGTCTATTGGTATAGCAATCATCAAAACGTGGTGCCGCGCTCAATCATCTTCAACTATTGGTGGCTGAGCTTGATCATGGTTGGTGGCCTGCGGTTGGCTATGCGTCAGTACTTTTTGGGGGATTGGTTTGCTGCAGCCCAGCATGTACCGTTTACCAACCGTGAAGACGGCTTGCCGCGTGTTGCAATCTATGGCGCCGGCGCTGCCGGTAATCAGTTAGTAGCGGCCCTGCGTATGGGGCGTGTCATGCGTCCCGTAGCGTTCATAGATGATGATGACAGCATTTCAGATCGAGTGATTTCAGGACTGCAGGTGTACAAACCTCGTCATATTCAGCGAATGATTGATGCCACTGGCGCCCAGGAAATTCTGCTTGCAATACCGTCCTCTAATCGCGGTAGGCGACGTGAAATCCTTGGTTTTCTTGAAGGCTATCCGCTGCATGTACGCAGTGTTCCGGGCTTCATGGATCTCGCCAGCGGTCGTGTGAAAGTGGATGACATCCAGGAAGTTGATATCGCTGATTTGCTGGGACGTGATTCAGTGCCCGCACAAGGGGAACTGTTGGAGCACTGCATTAAAGGGCAAAGCGTTTTGGTGACTGGTGCTGGTGGCTCTATAGGCTCTGAGCTATGTCGTCAGATTCTTGCACTACGTCCTACTACGTTACTGTTATTCGAACACAGTGAATTTAACCTCTACAGCATTTTGTCTGAGCTTGAACAACGCATCATCCGTGAGTCGTTGCCGGTCAGGTTGCTGCCTATCCTTGGATCAGTACGCAACCAGAATAAGTTACTGGATGTCATGAATACATGGGGTGTGGACACTGTCTATCACGCAGCAGCTTATAAGCACGTACCGATGGTCGAGCACAACATTGCAGAGGGCGTGTTGAATAACGTCATCGGTACTCTAAATACGGCGCAAGCAGCGCTGCAGGCGGGTGTTGCTAACTTCGTCCTGATCTCTACTGACAAGGCTGTGCGCCCAACTAATGTTATGGGGAGCACTAAACGTCTTGCAGAGTTGACTCTCCAAGCCCTCAGCCGTGAATTGGCTCCTATATTGTTCGGCGATAAGTCGAATGTTTCCCGTGTCAACAAGACCCGCTTCACTATGGTTCGCTTCGGAAATGTACTGGGTTCATCTGGATCGGTGATTCCGCTTTTTCATAAGCAAATCAAATCTGGGGGGCCTCTGACGGTAACTCATCCCAAGATCACTCGTTACTTCATGACTATCCCCGAAGCGGCACAATTGGTGATCCAGGCGGGTTCTATGGGCCTTGGGGGGGATGTGTTCGTGTTGGATATGGGGGAGCCGGTGAAAATTGTCGAGCTAGCCGAAAAGATGATTCATCTCTCTGGCTTAAGTGTTCGCTCTGACAAGAATCCCCACGGTGATATTGCTATCGAGTTCTCTGGCCTGCGCCCAGGGGAAAAACTTTACGAGGAGTTGCTGATAGGTGATAACGTCGTTGCCACCCAGCACCCCATGATCATGAGTGCCAACGAAGACTGTCTGGCTTGGGATGTGCTCAAGGATAAGCTGACCGAGTTACTCGCGGCTGTAGAACAGGACGATTACGATCGTGTTCGTCAGCTTTTACGCGAGACGGTAAGTGGGTATGCCCCCGACGGCGAAATCGTTGACTGGATCTACCAACAACGCCGCCTGGAACCGTGAATAATACCCTGTTACTCATCCATTTTTGACACTCTCCAACCATCGCCTAACGTAGAAAAGCAGCTTCGGAAAAGCTGCTTTTCCCTCACCGATGTCATGGAGCGTCACCAATGCAAAACCTCTACCTCTCATCCTTCATCTTCGCCTTCCTCACCAGCCTCTCCGTCGCCACCACCGCTGCGCCGTCCATCAAGCCAGAGCCCCCAACCCCCATCTCCACCCAGATGACCAAGACCGAACAATCTTCCAAGGTCAACCTCAACGCCGCCGACGCCGAAACCCTGCGCCGTGATCTGTTCGGCATTGGTGCTTCCAAGGCGAAGGCAATCATCGCCTATCGCGAGAGCAACGGCCCGTTCACAGCGGTGGATGAGTTACTGGAAGTGAAAGGCATCGGCAAGGCATTGCTGGAAAAGAATCGCGACAGGCTGGTTATTAATTGAGGATCTGAAAACAGCGCGGAGGGCCGGTCATAGACCGGCCTTTCCTTTAACTAACGGACATTGCGATTTCCCCTCGCAGGCAACATTGGCACGAAACGTGGTTACCTCTTCCTCAGTGATTGTTCAACAATCTCGAGGTAACGATGCCACTCACCCTATCCTTAGCCGACCAGATCGCTCTGGAACTGCGCGCCGACATCATAGGCGGCCGGCTGTTACCAGGCATGCCGCTGATCGAGTCGGACCTGGTCAAGGTCTACAACGCATCCCGGAATACGATTCGCGAGGCGCTGCATCGTCTGGGCCAGGAGGGCCTTACTCGTTATATCCGCAATAAGGGCGTCATGGTTCGGCGCTTGGAGCGAGCAGAAGTGCGCGACCTCTTCGTCGTCCGCCGCACCCTGGAGTTGCAGGCGATTGCGCAAAGCGGGCCGCTGACGGACGCTCAATCAACACTTATGCAAAACGCCATTGACGCCACCACCCTGGCCCGGGAGCGGGAAGATTGGCGAGCCGTGGCCACTCACAGTCTTATGTTTCACCAGCAGATCGTCGCGTTGATGGGCAGCCCGTTGTTCGACGAGTTCTTCGCCCAGGTAATAGCCCAACTGCGTCTGGCGTTCTGCGCCGCGCCGGATGAGCAGCGCTTCCAGTCACCCTGGCTGGAGCGTGACCATGAGATATACACATTGCTAACCCGCAACCAAACCCAGGCCGCCAGCGAGGCGATGAGTCTGTACCTGGATGACTCGGAACGCCTTTCTCTCGCCTTGTTTGATCGCCCTTGATGGAGGAGTGCCCCATGTACAAAGACTATCCCGCCGCGTACCAGGTCAGCAAAGGTTCGGCGTTGCAGGTGGATACGGCGTTCTATGAGCGTATTCGTGATCAGAAAACCCAGCGCACGTTGATCGAACAGTTCGAGGTGCCGATTCGAACGGGGAGAGCGTGGAAGGTGCCGGCCGGGCATGTGTTCCGTGTGACCACACCGGTGGGGCCGCAGGTGGGGGATTTTAATGTCTGGAACGCCAACGACCCACGCGAACGCTTGTGGGCCGCGCGCACTCGGCAGCTGCAAGGCGCCCATGTCAGCACCCATGATCGGTTGTGGTCGAACCTGCCTTTTCTACGGCCCTTGGTCACTATTACCGATGACAGCCTGGCCAGCTACGGCATTGATGAGCACGGTGGGCGTTTGCACGATTTGTTGGGCACGCGGTGCGACCCCTATGTGAACCGTATGTTGACCGGGGAGGACTTTCACCACCATTGCCACTCGAACCTGACCCGTGCGGTATTGCCCCATGGGCTGACGGAGTTCGATGTGCATGACGTGTTGAATATTTTCCAGTGCACCGGGCTCAATCAGGATGACATGTACTTCATGAAAGCCTGTCCGGCGAAGAAGGGCGATTACCTGGAGTTTTTTGCCGAGATTGATCTGCTCTGTGCGTTGTCGACGTGCCCTGGCGGGGATTTGTCGCTACCGATGTGGGGGCCGGATGCGCAGGATCCGCTGACGGTGTGCCGTCCGTTGGGGGTGGAGATCTACCGGTTGGAGGATGAGTTGCTCAATGGCTGGAGCCAGCCGGAACGTGCTGCCTACAAAGGGCAGCACGGCTTGCATATTGCCAAGGCGGATTGGGAGTAACCCAATATTCAGCGATCCTGCGCATCCTTGGCATCTGCCTGGGCATTGCGCTCGGCTACGCGTTTGCGTTGTTCGTCGGTGAGTTCCACCTTGTTGGCGCTGTCACGCAGCATCATCAGGCCACCGACGATCGACCCGATCGCTACTACCATAATCAACCATGCATACCACGGCATAAGACGCTCCTTGAGGCAGAGGTTCGTGGGAGAATTTCCCACGGTAATCACTGCTTTGAGTGACGGGCTTTCTGAGTAGTTCAGTGTAGGCCCGTTCTGCCTCATAGGCGCTATTGTCCGGTCAACATTGCATCCGCCGGCGCATCGATGCGGTCTTGTGCGGTCATCTGGAAGTAGATGAAGCCCACCGCCATAAAGCCCAGGAAGATCAGCCCGATCAAGGCATTGAACCAGGCCATCGCCACCAGGCACACCACCGCCAGCACCAGCGCGATACCCGGCACGATGGGGTAGCCTGGCGCGCGGAAGGTGCGCTCCAGCAACGGCTCGGTCTTACGCAGTTTGAACAGGCTGAGCATGCTCATGATGTACATGACGATGGCACCGAACACCGCCATGGTGATCATCGCGGCGGTCAGGGTCATGCCGCCCAGGTTGATCAGGCCGTCGCTGTAGATGGCGCCGATACCCACCACGCCGCCGGCGAGGATGGCCCGGTGCGGCGTCTGGAAGCGTGAAAGTTTGGCCAGGAAGGAGGGGAGGTAACCGGCGCGGGCCAGGGCGAAGAACTGGCGCGAGTAGCCGAGAATGATGCCGTGGAAGCTTGCCACCAGGCCGAACAGGCCAATCCATACCAGCATGTGCAGCCAGCCGGAGCTGTCGCCCACCACGGTTTTCATCGCCTGGGGCAGTGGGTCGTTGATGTTCGACAAGGTGCGCCAGTCGCCTACGCCGCCAGCGAAGAACATCACGCCCATGGCCAGGATCACCAGGGTCAGGATGCCGCTGATGTAGGCTTTTGGAATCGTGCGTTTGGGGTCCTTGGCTTCTTCGGCGGCCATGGCGGCGCCTTCGATGGCGAGGAAGAACCAGATGGCGAAGGGGATGGCGGCAAACATCCCGGCAATCGCCGGGGCACCGAAGGTGTCGGAACCGGCCCAGCCGTTCAGGGCGAAATGGCTGAAGCTGAAGGCTGGGGCGACCACGCCCATGAACACCAGCAGTTCGGCGACGGCGAGCACGCAGACCACCAACTCAAAGGTGGCGGCAAGTTTCACCCCGAGAATGTTCAGGCCCATGAACACGATATAGGCGCCGACAGCGGCGTGCTTGGGGTCGAGTGCCGGGAATTGCACGTTCAGGTACGCACCAATGGCCAGGGCAATCGCGGGCGGGGCGAAGACGAATTCGATCAAGGTGGCCAGGCCTGCAATCAAGCCACCTTTCTCACCAAAGGCGCGACGGCTGTAGGCAAAGGGGCCTCCGGCGTGGGGAATCGCAGTGGTCAGTTCGGTGAAGCTGAAGATAAAGCAGGTGTACATCGCGGCGACCATCAATGAGGTCACCAGAAAGCCCAAGGTCCCGGCGACGCCCCAGCCATAGCTCCAGCCGAAATACTCGCCGGAGATCACCAGCCCGACGGCGATGCCCCATAGGTGCAGGGTGCCCAAGGTGGGTTTGAGTTGTGTGTTCATTTTGCTGCGCTCCCTGAACCGTTTGGAATAATTCAAGGTGTTGCAGTGGCTATGCCAAGCCTCAGAACTATGTCGTAAAGCAGTGCCTATGTCGCCGGGGGGACGGTTTGGCGTTTGAATGTGGCATGAGTTGCACCACATAAGTGCGGTGGTGACTTGGCGCGCGCTTTCGCGGGCAAGCCCGCTCCCACACGTGACCGAGTATTAACTGAAAGAACGCAGTCGAATGTGGGAGCCGGGCTTGCCCGCGAAGAGGCCCTCCCAGCCACTGCAAATCCCGCTGTAAACCCCGCATAAACCCACTCTTTACGCCATCTTTACGCCCCACCCAGCCCCTCGCTCTCGTTCCTTTACACCGCTCCTGCGGACAATGCCCCCACACGCGGCAATCGCCGCACGAAGGGGAGACTTCCATGAGCGTTCTGGACGGAGTGTCACTGCTATTGGCCGTGGCGCTGTTCATTTATCTGCTGGTTGCGCTGTTACGCGCGGATCGGAACTAGGAGCGGGCTATGCACAGTTATGACTATTGGCTGATCATCGCCTTCTTCGCCGTGGTACTGGTGCCGGCACCGTTTCTGGGGCGGTTCTACTACAAGGTGATGGAAGGCCAGCGCACCTGGCTCACGCCCGTATTGGGGCCTGTCGAAAACGCCTGTTACCGCCTCTCGGGCGTGGATGCGCAGCAAGAGCAGAGCTGGCAGAAATACATGCTGGCCTTGCTCGCATTCAACCTGGCGGGCTTCTTGTTGTTGTTCTCGATCCTGTTATTCCAGGGCTCCCTGCCACTGAACCCGCAAAAACTGCCGGGCCAGGAATGGACCCTGGCGTTCAACACCGCCGTCAGTTTCATGACCAACACCAACTGGCAGAACTACAGCGGCGAGGCGTCCTTGAGTTACCTGAGCCAGATGGCCGGCCTCACGGTGCAGAACTTCGTCAGCGCCGCGACCGGCCTGGCCGTGCTGGTCGCACTTTGCCGTGGGATCGGGCGCAAATCTGCCCAGACGCTGGGTAACTTCTGGGTCGATATGACCCGCGCCACCCTCTACGGCCTGTTGCCGTTGTGCCTGGTGCTGGCGCTGTTCCTGGTCTGGCAGGGCGTACCGCAGACTTTCGCCCATTATGTTGATGCCGTCACGATGCAGGGCGTGGACCAAGTGATTCCCCTGGGCCCGGCCGCCAGCCAGATTGCGATCAAGCAGTTGGGCACCAATGGCGGCGGCTTTTTCGGGGTGAACTCGGCGCATCCGTTCGAAGACCCGACGGCCTGGGCCAATCTTTTCGAAGTGGCCTCAATCATCCTGATTCCGGTGGCGTTGGTGTTTACCTTCGGCCATTACGTCAAGGACCTGCGCCAGAGCCGGGCGATCCTCGCGTGCATGCTGGCGCTGTTCCTGATCGGCGGCGCGACGTCGCTGTGGTCCGAATACCAGCCCAACCCAACCTTGAACAACCCGGCGGTGGAGCAAACCGCACCGCTGGAAGGCAAGGAAACACGCTTCGGCACCACCGGCACCGTGCTGTGGTCGGTGACCACCACCGCGGCGTCCAACGGTTCGGTCAACGGTATGCAGGACAGCCTCAGCCCGCTGAGCGGGATGGTGGCATTGGTCAACATGATGGTCGGCGAAGTGATCTTCGGCGGTGTCGGTGCCGGTATGTACGGCATGTTGCTTAACGTGTTGATCGCGGTGTTCCTCGCCGGCCTGATGATCGGCCGCACCCCGGAATACCTGGGCAAGAAACTCCAGGCCAAGGAGGTGCAATTGCTGGTGGTGACCCTGCTGGTGATGCCGGTCGGCGTATTGGTGTTGAGTGCCATCGCCGCTAGCTTGCCCGGCCCGGCAGCTGCCATCAGCAACCCCGGTCCCCATGGCTTCAGCCAGTTGCTCTACGCCTACACCTCGGCCAGTGCCAACAACGGTTCGGCGTTTGCCGGCCTCGGCGCCAACACCCCGTTCCATAACCTGATGCTGGGCCTGGGCATGTTGATCGGCCGCTTCGGCTACATCCTCCCGGTACTGGCCCTGGCCGGCAGCCTGGCGATGAAGAAAGCCGCACCGATTGGCCAGAACAGCTTCCCCACCCATGGTGCGCTGTTCGTCACCCTGTTGACCGTGACCATTTTGCTGGTGGGCGGCCTGACTTTCCTGCCGACGCTGGCGTTGGGTCCCATCGCTGAACACTTGAGCATGGGCTTCTAGTTAAGGGATATGAAAATGAATATGCCTGCAAAAAACGCGGCCCCGGTCAAAACCCAGGAGCCTGCCAAAACCGCAATCTCTGCGCTGTGGCGCCCAGCGCTGGTTCAGGCCTTCGTCAAGCTGGACCCTCGCCAACTGCAACGCTCGCCGGTGATGCTGGTGGTCGAACTGACCGCCATCCTCACCACCGTGCTGTGCTTTGTGCCCGATACCACCGTTCCAACGTTTGTCGCCGTGCAAATAGCCGTGTGGCTGTGGTTCACCGTGCTGTTTGCCAACTTCGCCGAAGCCTTGGCCGAGGGGCGTGGCAAGGCCCGTGCCGATAGCCTCAAGGCCGGCAGCGAAGGCTTGAGCGCGCGTCGCCAGGAGGCTGACGGCAGCTTCAAAATGATACCGGCCACCAGCCTGCGCAAGGGCGATGTGGTACGTGTTGCCGCCGGGGAAATGATCCCCGGTGACGGCGAGGTCGTCGAAGGGATTGCGGCGGTCAACGAAGCGGCGATTACCGGCGAATCCGCCCCGGTGATCCGCGAGTCTGGCGGCGACCGTTCGGCCGTTACCGGCAACACGCGGTTGGTCTCGGACTGGCTGTTGATCCGCATCACTGCCAACCCGGGCGAGTCCACCCTCGACCGCATGATCGCCCTGGTGGAGGGCGCCAAGCGCCAGAAGACCCCCAACGAAGTCGCGCTGGATATCCTGCTGATCGGCCTGACCCTGATCTTCCTGCTGGTGGTGGTGACCTTGCAGCCGTTCGCCCATTTCGCCAATGGCAGCTTGCCTTTGGTGTTCCTGGTCGCACTGCTGGTGACGCTGATTCCTACCACCATTGGTGGCTTGTTGTCGGCCATCGGTATTGCTGGCATGGACCGCCTGGTGCGTCTCAACGTGATCGCCAAGTCTGGCCGCGCGGTAGAAGCGGCGGGGGATGTGCACGTGCTGTTGCTGGACAAGACCGGCACCATCACCTTCGGCAACCGTCGTTGCTCGGCCGTGGTCGCGGCGCCTGGCGTCAGCGGCCGCGAGTTGGCCGAAGGCGCGCTGCTGGCGTCCCTGGCCGATGACACGGCGGAAGGCAAGTCCATCGTTGAATACCTGCGCGCCTTGCACCCGCAGGCCGAGCCAAGCCTGGAGGCGTTGACCGCCGTGCCCTTCAGCGCCGAGACCCGTTTGTCCGGTGTCGACTACCAGGGCCGTGTGTTCCGTAAAGGCGCGGTGGATTCGCTGCTGGCGTTTATCGGCCAGCAACGCAGCGACCTGTTGCCGGCGCTGTCGCGGGAAATAGACAAGATCGCCCAAAGCGGCGGCACGCCCTTGCTGGTGTGCGCCGATGGCAAGTTGCTGGGGGCGATCCATCTCAAGGACGTGGTCAAGCCCGGTATTCGCGAGCGTTTTGCCGAGCTGCGCAAGCTGGGGATTCGCACCGTGATGGTCACCGGCGACAACCCGCTGACCGCCGCCGCGATTGCTGCTGAAGCGGGGGTGGACGACGTGCTGGCCGAGGCCACGCCAGAGAAGAAACTCGCGCGTATTCGCCATGAGCAGAACGATGGTCGCCTGGTCGCCATGTGTGGCGACGGCGCCAACGACGCCCCGGCGCTGGCCCAGGCTGACGTTGGTATGGCGATGAACGACGGCACCCAGGCCGCGCGCGAGGCCGCCAACATGGTCGACCTCGACAGCGACCCGACCAAGCTGCTGGACGTGGTGCAGATCGGCAAGGAACTGCTGGTGACCCGTGGCGCGCTGACGACCTTTTCCATCGCCAACGACGTGGCCAAGTACTTCGCGATCCTGCCGGCGCTATTCGCCTCGATCTACCCGCAACTGGGCGTGCTCAACATCATGCACTTGCAGAGCCCGCAGAGCGCGATCCTCTCGGCCATCGTGTTCAACGCGCTGATTATCGTGGTGCTGATCCCATTGGCCCTGCGCGGCGTGCGGGTGCAGGCGGCGAGTGCGGCGGCCTTGTTGCGGCGCAACCTGTTGATCTACGGGCTGGGCGGGCTGTTGGTGCCGTTCGTGGGCATCAAGGCCATCGACATGCTGCTGACCGCGCTGCACCTGGTTTGACCTGTCCGCTGATCGTTCCCACGCTCTGCTGATCGTTCCCACGCTCTGCGTGGGAACGCCGCCGCCCCGAACGCTCCGCGTCCCACCGCACCACTGAATTGAGGAGTCTGAAATGTCCAACATCATCCGCCCAGCCCTGAGCCTACTGGTACTCATGACTCTGATCACCGGCGTGGCCTACCCGCTGGTAGTCACCGGCGTGGCCCAAGTGGCCTTCCCCGATCAAGCCAATGGCAGCCTGGTGCACGACGCCAGCGGCAAGGTGCGTGGCTCCAGCCTGATCGCCCAGGACTTTACCGGTGACCGCTGGTTTCACCCACGCCCGTCAGCCGGTGCATTTGCCACAGTGTCCAGCAGTGCCAGTAACCTGGGGCCCAGCAATCCGGCCTTGGCCACTCGCATATTCGAGGAGGCCAACAAGCAGTCAGTGCCGGGCCAGGGCCCGGTGCCACTGGCCTCGCTGACAACCTCCGGCAGCGGCCTTGATCCCCACTTGCCACCGCAGGCGATTGCCTATCAACTGGCGCGAGTAGCGGCGGCGCGAAATGTGCCGGTGGCAACCTTGCAGCGGTTGCTGGATGAGCATATCGAAAGCCCGTTGGTAGGGCCGCCCGTAGTAAACGTCCTGGCCCTCAACATGGCTTTGGAAACGTTGTAAGCCAAGCGATCGCCATCGCGGGCAAGCCCGGCTCCCACATTTGGAATGCATTCCACTGTGGGAGCCGGGCTTGCCCGCGATGGCGGCCTTGAAGACTCTCCATAAATACCTGAAGGAACCCCCGAGCATGAGCGACTCCGGCCGCGCCGATGCCCTGTTAGCCGATCTGCCCCGGGACGGTCGTGGCCGGCTCAAAGTCTTCCTCGGCGCCGCGCCCGGCGTGGGCAAGACCTACGCCATGCTCCAGGCGGCTCACACCCAACTGCGCCAGGGCGTGCGCCTGATCGCCGGGGTGGTCGAAACCCACGGCCGCGCCGAGACCGAAGCCTTGCTCAGCGGCCTGCCGCAACAACCGCTGTTGCGCAGCGAATACCGTGGCGTGATGCTCGAAGAAATGGACCTCGACGGCCTGCTCGCCGCCAAGCCCAAGCTGGTGCTGGTGGACGAACTGGCCCACAGCAACGCCCCCGGCAGCCGTCATGAAAAGCGCTGGCAAGACATTCAGGAACTGCTCGCCGCCGGCATCAACGTGTTCACCACGGTCAACGTCCAGCACCTGGAAAGCCTCAACGACCAGGTGCGCGGCATCACCGGCGTACACGTGCGCGAAACCTTGCCGGACTGGGTGCTGCAAGAGGCCGACGAACTGCTGCTGATCGACCTGCCGTCTCGCGAGCTTCTCGAGCGCTTGCGTGACGGCAAGGTGTATGTGCCCGAACAGGCGCGTGCGGCCATCGATGCGTTTTTCACCCAGACCAACCTCATGGCCCTGCGCGAGCTGGCCATGCAAACCGCCGCCGCCCACGTCGACGACGACCTGGCCCAGGGCTACCGCCAACTCGGCCAGGCCGCGCCGGCGGTGCGCGGGCGTTTGCTGGTCGGCGTGGATGGCGATGCCCAAGCCGAACGCCTGGTGCGCCATGCCAGCCGTGTGGCCCAGCGTCGGCATTTGCCCTGGAGCCTGGTGCACATCGACAACGGCCGTGCGCGGGATGAGCAATCGCGCCTGCGCCTGCAAAACGCCCAGCAATTGGCGGAGCGGTTGGGCGGCGAAGTGGTGTTGCTGCGCGCGGGGGAAGTGGCCAAGACCCTGATCCAGCACGCCGCCGAACGCCGCGCCAGCCTAGTGCTGGTGGGGCAGTCACGGATGCGTTGGCGGCGGCGCTTGTTCGGTGGTGGCTTGGCGGCACGCCTGTTGCGCAATGCCCGCGGTTTGGAAATCAACGTCCTCGACAGCGATGACATGCCTGCACCGCCACGTCTGCCGGAGGTACGCGGGTTGGTGTGGTTCGATTACGCCTTGGCGGTGGTGGCGACCCTCGCCGCTGCCGCAGTGGCCTGGGCCGTGTCCAGTGCGTTGGCGCTGCCGAACATCTCTTTGGTATTTCTCGCCGCCGTACTGCTGGTGGCGGTGCGCAGCAGCCTGGGGCCGTCCCTGGTGTGTGCGGCACTGTCGTTTTTGACTTACGATTTTCTGTTTATCCCGCCGAATTTTTCCTTCGCTATCCAGCGTGAAGAAGACGTGCTGACCCTGTTGTTTTTTCTGTTGATGGCGGCGTTGACCGGCAACCTCGCCGCGCGCCAGCGCCGCCAGTTGCAGGCGTTGCGCGATACCCAGGAAGAAACCAGCGAACTGCTCGACCTGTCGCGCAAGCTCACCGCTGCCACCGACCGCCAGGCTGTTATCAGTGCCGCCGCCCACCATCTGCAAGGTTGGAACGACCTTGACCTGTGCCTGGTCAATCGCGACGGTCAGGGCGGCTGGAAGGTCGAGACCGGTGGCCCGTTGACCCTCACCGAAGCCGAACGCGCTGCCGCCGATTGGGCCTGGCAGCATGATCAGCCGGCCGGCATGGGCACCGGCACCTTGCCGTTTGGGCGTTGGTGGTGGTGGCCGCTGTCAGGTGAAGAGGGGCCCTTGGGGTTGCTGGGTGTCAGTGCCAAGCCTGGCCTGGAATTGAGCGGGCAACGTCGTCGCTTACTCACCGCGTTGAGCCAACCGCTGGCCCAGGCGCTGGCGCGGGCACAACTGGGGCAGGAGCTGGAATCGGCGCGCCTGCACGGCGAAACCGAACAACTGCGCAGCGCTTTGCTCGCGTCGGTGTCTCACGATTTGCGCACGCCATTGACGTCCATGCGCGGCAGCATCGACAGCCTGCTGGCCCTGGGTGAAGCCATCCCGCTGGAGGATCGCCGCGAATTGCTCGAAGGCACCCGTGATGAAGCCGAGCGCCTGGACCGCTATATCCAGAACCTGCTGGACATGACACGCCTGGGTCATGGTGCGCTGAAACTGGCACGCGATTGGGTGTCGCCCGGCGATATTGTCGGCAGTGCCCTTGGGCGACTGCGCGCCGTGCTGGCGCCGTTGCAGGTGAGCACCGATGTGCCGCCGGAGCTGCCTTTGTTGTATGTGCATGCGGCGTTGATTGAGCAGGCCTTGGTCAACGTGTTGGAAAACGCCGCACGGTTTTCGCCCCCCCAGGGCCGCTTGCAGTTGCGGGCTGGGGTGCAGGATGAGCAGTTGTTTTTTGCCGTGGCGGATGAAGGACCGGGGATTCCCGAGGAGGAGCGGGCGAAGATTTTCGACATGTTCTACACCGCTGCCCGTGGTGATCGAGGCGGACAGGGCACCGGCCTCGGCTTGGCGATCTGCCAGGGCATGGTCGGCGCACACGGTGGGCATATCAGCGTGGCCGATGGCATTGAGGGGCGCGGCACCTGCATTTCCTTGTTTCTACCGCTGCCCACACAACCTGTCCTGGAGTAATCCTGTAGGAGCGAGCTTGCTCGCGAAGGTCGTTAACGACAATGATGGCGTCCTGAGTTTACGCGGTGCCTATGGGTTTTTCGCGAGCAAGCTCGCTCCTACAGGGGGGGTGATTTTTTAATGGATTTTGATGAGACACCATGAGCCAGACCGCGACGATTCTCGTCATAGATGACGAACCGCAGATCCGCAAATTCCTGCGCATCAGCCTGGCCTCCCAGGGCTATAAGGTGATCGAGGCCGGCACCGGCAACGAAGGCCTGGCGCAAGCGGCCCTGAACAAACCGGACCTGCTGGTGCTCGACCTGGGGCTGCCCGACATGGACGGCCAGCAGGTGCTGCGCGAGTTTCGCGAGTGGTCTACGGTACCGGTGCTGGTGCTGTCGGTGCGGGCCAGTGAAGGCCAGAAAGTCGAGGCTCTTGACGGTGGCGCCAATGACTACGTGACCAAGCCCTTCGGCATCCAGGAATTCCTCGCTCGGGTGCGTGCGTTGTTGCGTCAGGCACCGGCGGGAGAGGCCCAGGAAGCCGCCCTGAGTTTTGGCCCGCTGACGGTGGACCTGGCTTATCGCCGCGTGCTGCTGGACGGTGCCGAAGTGGCGCTGACCCGCAAGGAGTACGCAGTGCTGGCGCAACTGGCCCGCCATCCCGGGCGGGTGATTACCCAGCAGCAGTTGCTCAAGGACATCTGGGGGCCAACCCATACCGAGGACAGCCACTATCTGCGGATCGTGGTGGGGCACCTGCGCCAGAAGCTGGCGGATGACCCCACCCAGCCGCGGTTTATCGTGACGGAGGCGGGGGTGGGGTATCGGTTGCTAGGTGCCTGAACCTTTGGTGCCTGCGCTGGCGCCATCGCAGGCAAGCCAGCTCCCACAGTTGAAATGCATTCCCCTGTGGGAACCGGGCTTGCCCGCGATGAGGCCATCCGCAACACCCACACGCTCAACTCTGCTCACTCTCATACCGATCCAACGTATCACTGGCAATCTCCCGCCCCAAAGCAATCAACTCCGGCGCTTTGTAGAACTCGAAAAACCGGCACACCCGCTTCGGCACGTTGATCAGCACATCCGGTGGGTACCCAGCGATCTTGTATTGCGCCAATGAGGTTTGCATCACCTCGAAACTCTGGTTGATAAGGTCCAGCAGCGATGCAGGCCCGACGTTGTCGATGATGAACGAGCCGGTCGCAGACTTCGGCGCGCCAGCTTTCTCCGGCGCCGCGGCGGGTTGCTGGGCTTCGGGTTCGGCAGACTCCAGCCACGGGTTGATTTCGGCGGCCTGGGCCTGCAAGGCTTCTTGTTCCAGTTTCATCAACTGCTCGGCCTGTTTGCGGCGAAACGGCAGGTGCGAACCCAGTGACTTGGCCAGGCTGTTGAAGCGGCTCTTGAACGCTGGCGGGCGCTGGATCACCGGCAATTGATAGTGCTTCTGGTTGGTGGCGTTGAGGTTGACTGCAATGATCAAGTCACAGTGGCTCGACACCACCGGCACGATGGGCAGCGGGTTGAGCAGGCCGCCGTCCACCAGCATGCGGTTGCCTTGCATCACTGGGGTGAACAGGCTGGGGATGGCCGCCGAGGCGCGCATGGCCTGGTGCAGGCAGCCTTCCTGGAACCAGATCTCCTGTTGGTTGGTGAGGTCGGTGGCGACGGCGGTGTAGGGGATGCGCAGCTCCTCGATATTGATATCGCCGACGATCTTGCGGATTTGCCCGAACACCTTCTCACCGCGAATCGCTCCCAGGCGAAAGCTCACGTCCACCAGACGCAATACGTCAAGGTAGTCCAGGCTTTCGATCCAGTTGCGGTACTCGTCGAGCTTGCCGGCAGCGTAGATCCCACCCACCACGGCGCCCATGGAACAGCCGGCGATACAGGCGATGTCATAGCCGCGTCGTTCGATTTCCTCGATCACCCCGATATGGGCGTAGCCCCTGGCACCACCGGAGCCCAGCACTAAGGCAACACGTTTCTTCATGGCCAGATCCTTCGCAAAACAGGGGCCCACAATGCACCCATCAAGGGGCCTGCTTCAATCCTTGCTGACAGCGCGCAAGATTTTTCCAGGCTGGCGATCAGGCTCGGGTATGCTCTGGCAATAGGTACTACCGATTTCAGGCTAAGGACAAGGCACTTTTCCCTGTAGGCAACGTCTACAGGCTACGACTGAATTTGTATATTTGAGGTGTCATCAATGAAAGCCTGGATCTGTGTGCCTGTGATCGTGCTGGCCTTGGCTGGTTGTGCCGGGAAAACCGCGTATCGCGACAGCTGTGGCTCGCAATTGGACGCCGCCTGGAAAGAACTGGACCTGGCCAAGGCCGAAGGTTTTGCCGGCACTGTCAGTTACTCCAAGGCGTTGTCGCTGTTGACTGGCGCCAAGACTCAGCAGCAGTTTGAAGCGTTCGAGGGCTGCTCCAACAAGGCCGAGAAAGCGCGGTTCTACATTCGTGAGTCTCGCGCCGGGCGATGACCCCGCAGCGGGCAGGATTTTTTATCGAAAAGTGAGGGCAGGATGTCAGCGTTGGTCAATCAGTTAGTCGCTCAGGTCATTGGCCTGGAAGTAGGGTTACTGAGCTGCCAGGCTCGCCTCGCCGCCTTCACTGACGATGAAGCCTTGCATGATTTGCGCACCACTGTGCGACGCCTGCGCAGCCTGTTGCGCCCTTTGCGCGGGCTGCCCGGTGTCGAACAGCTTGAATTGGCCGCCAGCACGGTTGGCCAACTGACTACGCCGCTACGCGACCGAGAGGTGCTGGCGGCGTATTTGCATCAGCACGGGCATCACGAGGCAGCTGATCGGCGCCTGCGTCTGCAGCCCGAGGCTTACCGCCAAGTGGCGCAAAGCCCGGAACTGGCGCACTTGCTGCTGATCCTGGATGCATTCCCGCGGTTTATCCGCGCGTCCCAGCACCAGAAACTGCTCAAGGGCTTGCGCCCGCGTATCCAGAAGCGCTTGGCCAAGCAATGGCAGAGACTCGATGAGGCCCTGAAGAATCCCGATCATGATCGCCACCGGCTGCGGTTGCTGATCAAGCGTGTGCGCTACGCCGCCGAGGCGTATCCGGAGCTGGACAAATTACCCGCTAATGCTCTGTCGCATTTGAAAAAAGCCCAGAGCGCTCTGGGTGATTGGCATGACTGTTGGCAATGGCTGGCCCAGGCCGGTCACGAGCCAGACCTGCAACCCTGTGTCGCGGTGTGGCAGCGCACCATGCTCAAGGCGCAAGGCAAGGCCGACCGCGTGCTGGACACACTCAGCGCCGAGTGTTTTTAAACCGGTCCGGTTTTTGGCCGGAATAGGCGCTGTGCCTGCCGAATTGGATGGTTAAGATTCCTCCACGATTTTCTTGATGTGAGGTCGCCATGCGCTTTAGTGATTTGCTCGATGCTGCCCGTAGCAATCCGCTGGATGTCACCATTCCTGCCGAATGGGCCCAGGGCCGGGCTACCTTTGGTGGCCTGGTCGCCGCCTTGCAATACGAGGCGCTGCGCGCTCAGGTGCCGGCGGATCGACCGCTGCGCTCCCTGGCCATCACCTTTGTCGGCCCGGTAGCGCCGGATGTACCTGCCAGCTATCAAGTCGAAGTGCTGCGCGAAGGCAAGGCGGTCAGCCAGCTGCTGGGGCGCGTGGTGCAGAACGGTGAAGTGGCGACCCTGGTCCAGGCCAGTTTTGGCGCCTCTCGCCCCTCCGAAATTGACGTGGCAAGTGAGCCGCCACCGGTCTTCAAACATTGGGATGAGTGCCAGGAACTGCCCTATATCAAGGGCGTTACCCCCGAATTCATGCGCCACCTGGCGATGCGTTGGAGTGTGGGTGGCCTGCCGTTTACCGGCAATAAATCCCGCGACATGGGCGGCTGGGTACGGTTGCGGGGGGATGTAAAAGAAGAGCCACTGACCGAGGCGCATATCCTCGCCCTGGTCGACGCCTGGCCACCGGCGTTGCTGCCGCACCTGAAAAAGCCCGCGCCGGGCAGCACCCTGACCTGGACCATCGAGTTCATCCAGCCCCTGCAGGATCTGACCACCCTCGACTGGTGCCAGTACCACGTCAACATCGAACACGCCCGCGACGGCTACGGCCACGCTGCCGCTGCCTTGTGGAGCCCGACCGGCGAGTTGATCGCCCTCAGCCGTCAGACTGTGGTGGTGTTCGCCTGAACCTGCCGGTCAGTGGTGGTGCCGCTGCCGCCAGGCGCGCCACCAGCCACCGCTGAGCACAAAGCGCGGGAAAGTCACGAACTGCTCGACCACCAGGCGCTGCACCGCATCTTTACGATCGCTGAACGGCTCACTGGCCTGAGCCTCCAGGCTATGGCCATGACGCTGCAACGCCAGGCCCGCGACAATGCCAATCACGCCGACCGCGAAACTGGTCAGGCTCAGGCTGAACACGCCCGACACGATCAACAGGAAACCAACGATAAACAGCGGCACGGCAATCAGGTGCAACGCCAGGTTGGTCGGGTGCTGATGGTTCTGTGGGTACTGACGCCATTGCCAGGCGGGGAGATTGGGGTGACGTTTGCCCATGGTGGTGAATCCTCTGTCCGTTGAAACAACTTGAACAGAGTTTAGGTTGAGGTGGGCGAGGTGGCGAATTGGGGCTGGCTATGGACCTCATAGTCTGCAATTTAGGCGGAGTGGCGCTCATGCCCAAATGACACAGTCATGATCGTCCATGTGTACTAAGAACGTCAGCTCGTTATCGGTTATCCAAAACGGATATCCGGTGGTTTCGCCTAACACAGAGGCGAGCACTCGAGCGTTTTCCATTCTCCAGGCGCTGTACGCTGAATCTAATACCAGCAGAACCAGGCCATTCCCGCTAATGCGATGCGGCACCTCCTTCCAAAAGTCAGGGTTGTGTTCGGTGCTTTTCTCGTTCAGTTCGACGGGATCAAGCACATTGCTTTGCGCTTTGAAGAATTTTCTCGTCAGAGAGCTTATCAACAAGTTGAGTTCGCTCGAATCAAGCTTTCCAGCGTCGAGGTTCAGCGCATTAAAGGCTTCGTCTATTTCGTCTTCCAGATAACTCATCAGGGGACACCTATTCTGGACCGGCTGACAGGAACCAGTTGGAGCAGTATATGGCCTCTTTTGGCTCCTCCGTCGCCTCTCTTTCCAGGTGTTTGATAGCCAATATGAGGTGATTTCGGGCCTTCTTTACTTGGCACAAGCATAGGATCGTCAATATTCACTTCCGCTCCTCTATTGGGACCGGTTTGTACTCGCCATTCTGTTGGAAATGATTTGCCATATTGGTCTTTGCCCCATTTCGATACGCTGTATTCGGTGTTGGGTATGTTCGTCCTGCGAAAAGGCTCATCCAAACCATCGGTGGAAAGCGTGGTGCCGCGGGTTTATTTGTTGAGTCTGATGATTATGGAGCTTTCCAAGCGCTGATCAGATTACTTGATTGCATAACGCAGCAGGTTCGAATGTGGGAGGAGCGCCAGTCAGTTAAGCGCAGATCCCCTGTGGGAGCGGGCTTGCCCGCGAAGGCGGCGTGTCAGTCACGGCATCTGTCACTGTATTACTGCTTTCGCAGGCAAGCCAGCTCCCACATTTGATCTTCGTTGCTTTGGGCATTGCGTTCGCTTGACTAACCAGCATTAGGGCTTGCACCGATTCCGGTGGGGCAGTTTGCACATGTATTGGCTGGTTCACAGCTATCGGGGTCAAGTCCCATCCCATATTCGATATTCAGGGTGTCTAGGGTAAGGAGATTTACCTGAACGGCATCAAGACTGTATGAAGTACAAATTAGATGTGGACCCTTCGATTTTCTTGGCTTTGCCCTTTTTTAGGTACGCATTGAACTCACGTTCCAAGGCTTGTTTATCTGTATGTTTTTTGTACTTGCTGGGTGTTTCGCATGCGTACATATACAGCCTCCACGAGTCGAAACCGTCGACCCTATCGTCCGGGCCGTAATCAAAGTCGACACATATTTCAGATAAGTAAACACTGCAACCAATACCGTGCAGTTCGTAGGTGATATTTGCAGCGACCGTCCCGCGCTGTGGGATCTTTTTGGATCGCCATAGACCAATGATGTTTTTGGTTCCAAAGACTTGCTCAAGTAAGTCGGTAGCCTTTTTTACTTGTTCCAAGTAGTCGGTAATCAAATGTTCTAGAGTTTGAGTTCTCATCTTCTTGGCCTTTCTAGTCTGTCCAGTTCTACTGCGTAGCTGTCGGTGCCCTTCAGTAACGTGGGTGAAAAGGGATGAAGTGAGAGGAAATAAATTTACTTAATGGTTGGTAGATATTTTAACTAAGTTTCTCCCGTTTTTTCTCAGGCAGATTTTTTGTAGGATTTATTTACTTTGATTCGCTTGCGTTGGCGTCCAAGTTGTAATGCTCTAGGCAGCGAAGCAATACTTTCATAAATTGCCTATGATTAGTTATTTCATAGTCAAAATAAGTGTCGAGAAAGTAAAATACGGACTCGAAATTCTCATCCGTATTTAGGTAGTGGTGAAGTGTGTCAATGTGCCATTGGCGCTCTTTGGGTCTGTAGGGTAGAAATTCTGGTTTGGTTAATTTGTCAAACAGCTCCGTAAGCTCCTTTTCATCATTGATGTTTTTTGATGCTATGAAGCGCTCTCGTTCAGGGTCGTCATAATTTTCAATGCTGTAGGTGAATAGTAAGCTTTTGATGATTGATAGTTTCGGGGTGAGCTTCATGGCCTAAAACTCCGTGTACGCAGTGATTGGATTGCCGTTGATGTCCAGGATTACAATGGCTTTGCTTTGCTTTCCGTATTCAAAGCTATTTCTTTTGTACCCTTCGCCAATTATTTTTCCCATATTCATCGGTTCTCGAGATGTCTCTAAATTTGTGCGCCTAAGTATAAGTCTGGCACGGTAAATAGCGTTAAGTTGGTCTCGATGGCTGAGGTACCGAGTCGCAGCAGTAGGTATTTTGGGCTCGCCATCTTTGTTTCCGCCAATGTATCTTTCAATTTCTCCTGTGGTCGGATTTTTACCTGATCGTACTCTTTCAAGTTGAGAGCCGCGCGTTGTCTGCGCGCCGTGCTTCTCCAAAAAATGTGCTCTTGGGAACGCTTGCTCTATCTCTTTCAGACGTCTGTAGGCGTTTGCCTCTGCTAGCTCATCAATTCTCGCCTGCCGCTGCGTGCGGGTCAGTTGCGGTAAGGCAGGCTCTCCGTGGTTAACACTCTCCGCAGGGTTTGGAGCACTGGTGCTGGCTTTACACCCGTCAGCACCTGGGCATGTATTCAAGCCTAGCGGATCTACCCATCCCGTCGGATTGGGCACATAACGGTACCCATTGATCCCACCCGCCAACTTCACCGGATCCGGTGTCAGGTAACGACCAATATCCGGATTGTAGTAGCGATGGCGGTTGTAGTGCAGGCCGCTTTCCTGGTCGAAATACTGTCCCTGGAAACGCAGCGGATTGTCGATTTTGCCTACGTCGAGCCGTGCGATCTGGCCGTAGGCGCGGTAGTGAGCTGACCAGACGATTTCTCCTTCCGGTGTGGTGAGTTCTTGCGGGGTGCCTAGGTGGTCGAGTTGGAAGTGGTAGGGCGTTGTGGCTTGTGGTCCGTAGCCTTCCAGCAGTGCTAATGGGCGGAAGCTGTTGGGCTCGTAGATATAACTGCGATGACAGTCTGCATAGTGCTCGGCAATCAGCTTGTCGCCTTGCCAGAAAAACTCGGTGGTCTTGCCGTCTACGGTCTTGCTGATGCGGCGCCCAAATGGGTCGTAGCGATAGCGGGCGGTTTGGCCGTTGGGTTGGGTGACGCTGATGAGCCGATGCTGGCAGTCGTAGCGATATTCGGTGATGAGTAGCTGGCCTTTGCCGCGCCGTTCGCGGATGAGGTTGCCGAAGGCGTCGTAGTCGTAATGGCGGTCGCCTTGGATCATCAGGCGGTTGGCCGCGACGATGTCCGGGCCGGGGCGGTCTTGCGTCAGCAGGTTGCCGGCGGGGTTGTGGCCGAAGCGTTCCTGCACGTCTTGGGAGTGGTCGGCGCGGGTCAGGCGGGCGAGCGGGTCGTAGTGGTAGCGGTGCTCGCCTTTGCGGGTGTCGAGCAGGCGGGTGAGGTTGCCGGCTTTGTCGTAGTCGTATTGGCGTTGGTAGAGGTGGTTTTTTTGCTGCGTTACCGCGTGGGCGTGTAGGCGGTGTTGGTCGTCGTAGTGGTAGTGGCTGAGCAGTTGGCCTTGCTGGCGCTGATGTTCGCGGCCGCTGTTGAACAGATGCGAGGTGAGCACTTCACCGTTGAGTTCGACGGTGGCGAGGTGGCCGCCTTTGTCGTGGTTGAAGGTGACCCGGTTGTTGTCCGGCAGGCGCAGGTTTTTCAGCTGGCCGCAGGCGTCGTAGCCGTAGCGCAGGGTGCCCCAGCCTTGGTGTTCGGCGGTGAGGCGGTTTTGGCGGTCGTACTCGTAGGCCAACGCCCAGTGACCGTCGTCGACGCTGAGCAGGTTGCCCTGGCGGTCGTAGGCGTAGTCGACAACGCTGGCATCGGGCAGGGTTTTTCGTACGAGGCGCCCGGCGTGGTCGCGCTGGTAGCGGGTGATTAATTGGCTGCCATCGTCGCCGTATTCGGTTTTCTCCAGCAGGTTGCCATTGAGGTCGTAGGCATACGCGGTGCGCTGGCCGTCGAAGCCGGTTTCCTGGCGGATCAGGCCGTTGGGGTGGTAGTCGAGTTGGTAGGTTTCTCCGGCTTCGTTTCGATCTCGGTGAGCAGCAGTCGGGTGTTGTCGTAGCGGTATTTGACCTGGGTGCCGTCGGCGTTGAGGCGGCGGCTGATCAGGTGCAGGCCACCTTCGTATTCGTAGCGGGTGACGTGGCCGAGTTCGTCGCGTTCGGCGATGATTTTGCCGTAGGGGTTGTAGCTGAATTCGCGTGTGGCGCCGCCTGGCAAGACGAGGCGAATCAGCCTACCGACGCTGTCCCATTCATAGACTGTTTGCGCGCCGTGCTCATCCTCACGGGCGATTTGCCTTCCGAGGTCGTCATAGCGATAACGCTTGATCCCACCATTGGGCAATTGCTCCTCAAGCAACTGCCCACGCTCATTCCACACCAGCCGATGGCAACTGTGATCCGGGTACCAAACCCCCGTCAGTTGCCCGTGTTTGTTGTAGCTGTAGTCGATCGCGCTGCCATCCGGATCAATCTTGCGGATGACGTCACCCTGGTCATTGCGCTTATATTTCCAAACCGCCTCACCGCGCCTTACAACCCTTACGAAGCCGTTGTCATGCTCGTAAGACGTCGGCTCGTCATCCCCCGGAAACAGCGCCACCAAGCGTCCGGCTTCGTCGTACTGATACGCCGTCACCGCGCCCAGCGGATCCTGTTCGACGGTCAGCCGCCCCTCGGCATCGTAGGATTTGAAATGCTGCGCGCCGTCCGGATCGATGCGCTGCACCAACCGCGCCCGCTGGTCATGGACATACACTTCCTGGCTGCCATCGGCGTTATGCACGGTGACACGGCCGTCATCCCCCCAGGCATAGCGCGTGTCCATCTGGGAAAAACTCGCCCAATGCCGGACACACCGCGCCGCTTTGCCAGATCGTTCCCACGCCCAGAAGAAACTCGCCCCACCGGCTAGTTGGCGTTCAAGAATGACGTGCTGATCGTCGTACCGATAACGCTCGCTTTCACCGACAGCATTGGTCGCGCAAACCAGTCGTCCATCTTCGTCATAGGCGTAGGAAACGACGTTCTGCTCGGTCTCCCACACGTAGGGATCACGGCCTTTGGCACGATGAACCTGGTAGTCCACCGCCACGATGCGATCCAATTCATAACGCAGCAGCAGCGAGCGGCCAGCACCGTTATCCAGCCGCTCAATCCGCCCGGAGGGATCACGGCAAATGCGCAGCCGGTTGTCATACGCATCGCTGATCGAGACCAGCACACCATCGCGAAAGTGATAGAACCGCGACGCCTGGGCCAGCACTAACTCATCAGGAGCCGAGCCCAAGTAGATCGCTGCTTCCGCCAGGCTATTGGTGATCGCGGGTCGGGCAGATGTGGGCAAGGGCAGGGTAGTCGAGCGGTTCTCATGGTCGGTCCACACCACCGAATCGCCCGACACACAAAGCCTGTGCGCCAGCGCATGACTCCAGCCAAACCCCAACCCGCAATCCACATCCACCGCACTGGTGCGATACAGCCGCGTCCACTCAAACGGCAAAACCCCGTCCAGCGCGCCATCGGTGAGGGTGAGCAATTCTTCCCCGGTGACCATCGACACCGGGCAGCCGTTGGTGACCGTCTTGTCCGCTGGCGCCGTCGCATCCCCTTTCGGATTCGACGCCACGGCAGGCACATCATCGACGTGTTCCTGACGGACCAACACGGTCTGTCGGGTCTTGTTGCGAACCACCGGCACCGGGTTCGAAACCAGCGTGTCGCCGGCCTTCAATGGAACCACTGGCACGGCCTTGACCGGCGTCGCCGCACTGCTCAGCAACACCGGCTTGGCGACCTCCACATGGGTTTCCAGCCGAGGCCCCGTCACCTGCTTGGCCAGCAATTCCAACAACGCCCGCGCCCGGCCGGACTTGACGCCACTAAGGATCTGAGCACCCAGGCGCAGCTGGACCCCAATGCCTCGCGTGGCCCAGATCAGCAGTAGATTGATCAAGACTTCGCCGGTGATTTCACCCAGCAGTTCGTACATGTCAGGTGGCGGCAGCATGCGTACCCAGGCCACCAGCGCCGACAGGTAGATAAACAACAGCGGCTCATCACTGAGTACCAGCAACCCCTTGGCCAGCGTGTCTTTGCCCAGCTTGAGCAGCGCCTTCAGCTCAGCTTCGGACAGGTACTTCAGCAACTTTTCGCTGTTGGATTTGAGATTGGCGAGCAGGTCGTACAGCTCGGTGATGTTGTCCCACAGGTTATAAAGCGCGCCGCCAAGCCCGGCAGCAAAGGCCATGCCCTGTAACGCACTGCGCTTGTAAGCAGGCGCTTTGGCAAAGTCTGCCCATCGAGGCTTGAAGTACTCGGCCCAGGCCTTGCGCAAATCCGCTTCCAGCCCGGCGATCACAGACTCATAGGACGCATACAGCGCCTGGACGTGAGCCTTGGAAACGTTGGGGTAAAAGGTGATTTCGTACGTCTGGTCGCGGGTACAGTCGTTGACTTCAAGAATGCCGCTGGGGCCAATGGTGCGATGCAGTGGCGCACCTACCGGGCTGCCGTCCCGAGCAACGGCTTGCAGCATCACAGGCGTGTTGCCGATGGGCACGAACTGCGTGCTTTCGAACAGATGCACCAGGGTCAGCCCGCCCTGGGCTTTGCATTGAGCGACCGTGCGACTGGTTTTTTTGGAAGAAGCCGGCGCGACCAGTGCGACCTGTTCTCCCACCTTGAATACCTGCTCCACACTAAGTGCCGAACCACTTAAAAAGCTGTCGGCCCACGTATCAAAGGTATTCAGGCAGGTGCGGAAATCCGCAAATACGCGCTCAACCTTCGGCGCTTCGGGATCCATCGGCACCAGCACCAGGTTGGCCAGCACCGAGATCAAGAGACAGCCCCATCCACCAGGGCTTTAACGAGCACCACCATCTGCAATCCCTCGCACTGTTTGATCAGGCGAGGGACTTTGCAGCAGTTGTCAGGTAAAAGAAGTCGGCGTTATTCGCGAGAGGGGCGAGGAAGTTTCGTCTTAACTTCAGGTAAACCGAGGCTTGGTCGTAGGAGTCGGATTACAGCTGGAACAGTCTTACAACTTCAACTGCCCAATCGCCTTGCTCAACTCCCCGGCCAGCGTCGCCAGTTCATTGCTGGTAGTCGCTGATGCCACGGTTTGATGCACGGTGTTTTCGGTCACATCGCGAATGCTCACCACGGCGCGGTTCATTTCTTCGGCGACATGGCTTTGTTGCTCGGCGGCCACGGCAATCTGGGTGTTGCTTTCGCGCATCTGTGCCACGGCCCCGGTAATTTCAGCCAGCGCGAGGCCGGCTTCCTGGGCCTGCTGCACGCAGTCATCGGCCTTGAATGAGCTCTCCTGCATGAAGTCCACGGCGTCGCGGGTGCCGGCTTGCAGTGCCGAGACCATGCGGGTGATTTCGTCGGTGGAGCTTTGCACGCGCTTGGCCAGGTTGCGCACTTCGTCGGCGACCACCGCGAAACCGCGGCCCATTTCCCCGGCGCGGGCGGCTTCGATGGCGGCGTTGAGGGCGAGCAGGTTGGTCTGTTCGGCGATGCTGTGGATCACCCCGACCACGCCGTTGATTTTCTGGCTGTCTTCAGCCAGTTTCTGGATCATTTCGGCGGTCTGCTGTACGCCACTGGACAGCCCGGCGATCGAACGCTGCACCCGAGTGACCACAGCCTGGCCGCTGCCGGCGAGGGTGTCGGCGGACTGGGACAAGTCACGGGTGGCGCCTGCGTGCTGGGCGATGTGGTAGACGGTGGCGGTCATTTCGTTGATGGCGGTGGCGGCCTGGTCGGTTTCGCTCTGCTGGCCGAGCATGCCGTGTTGTACCTCGTTCATGCTGCTAGCCAGGCGTGCGGCGCCGTCGTCCAGTTGCCGGGCGGTGCGGGCCACGGTATTGACCACCCGCTGGTAGCCGGCTTGCATGGCGTTGAAGGCACTGGCCATCTGGCCGACTTCATCCTTGCAAGCCAATGGCACCCGCGCCGAGAGGTCGCCGGTTTTTTCAACGTGCAGCATCACATCCTTGAGGGTGTTGAGTTGGCTGAGCAGGAAGCGGATCAACAACTGCGAGGCGCCGAGCATGGCCAGCATCAGCACTGCCACAGCTACGGCGTAATGAGTGAAGCGTTCACGGAACACCTGGCTCAGGCTCGGCGCGTAGGCCAGGACTGCGACCTGCTGGCCGTCGGCCCGGCTGATCACTTCGGCGCCGATCAGCGGGTTTTCGCCGAACAACGGCATGGGGTTGAGTTCAGTCCAGCCGTTGGCAGTGCTCAGGGCGGGCAGATCCTGGGGGATCTGGCCTTTGGCAAAGGTGAGCCAGTGCTCACCCGTGGGCAAGGTTTTGTCGGCTGGCCAGGCGCTGAGCAAGCGCCCCTGGGCCTGGGCCGATGCCTGCGACGCCTGGCTGCGCGCCTGTTGTTCAAGCTGTACGGCGTACAGCACCAGCAACAGGGTGGTGATGAAGGCGACCGCATTGACGGCCCAGAATTTGTATTTGAGCGAGATATTGCTAAGCCAGGCACCCATGGAAGGTTTTCTCTGATAGCGGAAACAGTATTGGCAAGGTGCCATTATTGTGCCGCTATTCAGAAAAGCGCTTTTGACATGGGTCAATGCGCCGCATCAATCGATGGCAGGCAAGCCGAAAAAGCGCCGGGCGCAGGCGGTGCTGTGCAGCGCCAGGTCTTCCATCGTTTCGTTACGGTGCAGGGCCACTTCGCGCAGTACTTCGGGCAGGTACGCCGGTTCATTGCGACCATTCTTCGGCTTGGGGCGCAGGGTGCGTGGCAGCAGGTAGGGCGCATCGCTTTCCAGCATCAGACGGCCTCGGGGAATTTCCCTGACCAGCGGATGCAGATGAGTGCCACGGCGTTCGTCGCAGATCCAACCCGTGATGCCAATGTGCAAGTCCAGGTCCAGGTAGCTGAACAGCGCTGCCTGTTCACCGGTGAAGCAGTGCACCACGGCGGCTGGCAGGTGGTCGCGGTAGTCCTTGAGGATCTCCAGCAGACGCTGGTTGGCATCGCGCTCATGGAGAAATACCGGCAGTTGCAGCTCGACCGCCAAGGCCAGGTGTTCTTCGAGGACTTTTTCCTGCTGGGGGCGAGGGGAGAAGTCCCGGTTGAAATCCAGCCCGCATTCACCCACGGCGCGCACTCGGCTGTCGCCCAGCAAGCTGCGCAGACGTTGGGCGCTGTCGCTGTTCCAGTCGCTGGCAGAATGGGGGTGAATGCCGGCAGTGCTGAACAGGCGCTGGCCGCTTTCGTCGAGTTTTACACACAGTTGCAGGGCCTGTTCGCTGCCCTCGACGCTGGTGCCGGTGAGTACCAATTGCTGCACGCCAGCGGCGTAGGCGCGTTCGAGAACGGCCATGTGCCTCTCGTCGAAACTGGGGTTGGTCAGGTTGACGCCAATATCAATGAGTTGCATGGTGCTATCTCCGCCTGCGGCCGGAAAGCATATCAGAGCTGTAGATTGATAAGAAAAACCAAGAACTACAATGCGTTAACGCTGTCTTTGAACGTCGCAAGCGACATTGTGGTGGGCCGATTGCCTGCCACCGTGGCGCCGTTGCACGCCTTGCCAGCGCATAAAGCGCTCTGTTTCTGACCACCAGCACTGCGTTATTTGCGCAGGCGCTGGCCAGTTTTCTTTCCGGAGAGCGGATGATCCGACCCTCGGCGTTGCTTATGTTATGCGTGACGTTGCTACTGCCCATGGCGGCGGTCGCGCGTCTTGACGGGCCGCTGCAAGTGACCAAGCCCGGCAAGGTCCGTGACCTGGCGCAAATTCGCTCCAGCCGCACCCTGCGCGTCTTGGTCAACCAGAGCCGCAACAGTTCCGGTGAAGTGCAGGGCCAGGCCATCGGCGTCGAATACCACCGGTTGCGCGCCTTCGAGCAATACCTCAACGGCCATGCCCGTGATGGGCAGGCCATCAACCTCAAGATCATCCCCAAGGCCAAGGACCAGTTACTCGGCGCGCTGGCCCGTGGTGAAGGCGACCTGGTGGCACCCGGTGAGTTGCTGGATGTGAAGGGCGTGCACAAGGTCAGCGCCAGCGCCCCGATTGTCAGCGATGTGCCGTTGTGGTTGGTGGGCGTCAAGGGTGAGCGACGCTTTACCAAGCTGGAGCAACTGTCGGGGCGCACGGTGACGCTGACCACGGGCAGTGCGGCGGCGGATGCCATCAGTCAGGTCAATCAAAAGCTGGCCCTGCACAAGCGTCCACCGGTGAAAGTGGAATGGGTTGACCCCAGCCTGGCGGTGGAAGACGTCCTGGAGATGGTGCAGGCGGGGATTTTTCACCTGACGATCGTGGAAAAACCGATTGCCCAACGCTGGTCGAAAATCCTGCCCAAGTTGCGCTTTGACAAGCAGGTGGTGATCAGCGAGCCGGGCGACGAGTTCTGGTTTGTACGCCAGGACGCGTCGATGCTGCGCGCCAGCATTGATCGGTTTATCAAGACCTATCACACGCCTTCCGACCAGGATGTGGCCTTCCAGCGTATCTATCGACGCCTCTACCAGGTCCGTAACCCATTGGCGCGGGCTGACCGCCAGCGCCTGGAAAAACTGCGCCCGGTTTTGCAAAAACATGCGCGTGAGCAAGGTATGGACTGGCTGAACCTGGCGGCGTTGGCGTTCAAGGAGTCTTCCCTGGACCCAGGTGCACGCAACAGCGGCGGCCCCACCGGCCTGATGCAGATCACGCCGTCGGCGGCCCAGCGGGTGGGGGTCAACAATATCGAGACGCTCGACAATAACGTGCAAGCGGGGGCACGTTACCTGGCGATGATCCGTCGCAAGTTTTTCGCCAGCCCCAAGCTCAATGAGCGCGAGCGCATGGCCTTTATGCTGGCGGCGTACAACATGGGGCCGGAGCGAGTGCAAGGCATGCGCACCGAGGCCAAGCGCCGCGGGCTTAACCCCAATCAGTGGTTCTTCCAGGTTGAACGCATTGCCATGGAGCAGGTAGGGATGGGCGGCGTCAGCTATGTTAATAGCGTCAACAAGTATTATTTGGCGTTCGATCGGGAGCGGGAGTCCCTTGAGCCGGTAGCTGCTAAAATTGCCTCGCGCAAATAATCGAATTGTTAGATATTAATTAGGCGATATTTCGGCTTTTATCATTGCTTAAACTGATTAATATAGCGGCCAACCAACCCCTACCTGGAAAAGGATTTACCCCATGAGCCCAATGATTACCCGTGTACTGTCCACTCGCGCCGGTTATGGCCTGACTATTCTGCGCATCTTCGTCGGCATCATCTTCGCTGCCCACGGCTCGCAAAAACTCTTCGGCTGGTTTGGCGGTGGTGGCCTGGCGGGCACCGCACAATGGATGGAAAGCATCGGCCTGGCGCCGGGTACGCTGATGGCGCTGCTGTCGGGCGGTACCGAGTTCTTCGCCGGCCTGGCCCTGATCATCGGTTTGCTGGTTCGCCCTGCTGCATTGGGCCTGACCTTCCTGACGCTGGTGGCGATTTTCTCTGTACACATCCACAACGGGCTGTTCATGGCCAACAACGGTTATGAGTTCGCACTGGCGTTGCTCGGTGGCGCGCTGGCGGTGTTGCTGGAAGGTGCGGGCAAATTGTCTGTCGACCGCGCGATCACTCACTGATCGTTTTGCAAGCTGCACAAAAGGCCCGCTAATGCGGGCCTTTTCGTTGCCCGGGATTCTTGACACTGCCCCACCGGCTTCTCTAGGATGCTGCTCATGCGCCGATTTAAACAGCTAATTGCGGGGCGCCACTGGGTCTCAATGCAGCCCGACAGAAGCACGCTTGCTCACGCAGGGCGTTCTTCGAAATACCGCTAAAGCGCTGGTTCGGTGTTGCCTCTCACCTGCCCGCAGACTTTTGAGGCAGAGACACGACACGATGAATGCACTACGCCCCCTCATACGCCTGGCCCCGATCACCGCGGACCTGACGCAACGCAATCCGAAAATCCTGCTGGGCGGCAAGCACCAGCCGACACTGCTGTGCTATCTGGACGGCTGGCCACGTCGTTCCGGTCGACCCTCGGCGTTCCTGATCCAGTTTGTTGAACACGGCGATTCCCTGGCCCGTTTTGCCAGCGACAGTTTCGACCTGGCAGTGATTCAGGCACCGAGTGCCAGCAATGCCCATGAGGTGATCCACCAACTGACGCGCATTGCCCGGCAAGGGCTGATTGCTCGTCGGTGAGCGATTAGTGAAAGATCGCGGGGGTACGACGCCGGCGCTGGTGTAGGAAAAGTAACCAGGCAATCAGGCACAACAGCAGCGGAAGGGGCACGATTATCAGCCCTCTCAGCTGTCGCTCGAAACGCTGCACCGGGGCATAGGCCTGCGCCTTGAATGCATGCAACTCGATGGGCAGTTGCAGGCGCTCCTTGTTCAGTGCCTGCAACTGGGTACTGGTATCCACCGCTTGGGTGATAAGCCGTGTGTGCAGTGGGTTCAACTTTCGCCATGCTTGCTCCGTCTGCTCAAGTCGTCGCTCCAGCTCAACCGAATTTTTCCGATACGCCTGCGCGGCTTGGTCCCGCATCTGATCCAGCCTGTGCAACGGTTGGTGCATGACACGGGGTCGAATGCGTTTGAGTGCGTCGGGCGCCGCCAGGTTATCCAATGTGTTCAATACAAACTGCGCGTTGCCGTTGGGTCGTGCCTGGCTGAGAGTGTCCGCTAGCAGGTCAGTGTCGGCCACGACTACCATCTGAATCAGTTCTGCTTTTTGCAGCCCGGGCGGCTGGCCCTTGAAGCCGTCGGGAAACGCTGAGTAGGCGGGCCCCTCAACGCGCGCCGCGATTACATGGCGCTGCCCTGAAGTTGCCGTTTCATCGATGAGCGAGTCGAATGTCGTCGCCGAGGCAAAGCGTTTGGCGTTCAACAGGGCCGATTGCCCTGAGCTCAGTAGAAGCGGGGTCAACAGTGAGCGGCTTTTGGGCGCTAGCGAAAGTGCGCCACTGCTTGAGACGATGACGCTGTCCAGCCCCCAGGTGCTGATATCTGTCGTGGCCATGGCCTGTCGCGGCAGGTGTAGCCGGGCCGGGTGCAGTACCCGGGGCATTCCCGGACCGGGCGTGGCTGATGAGGCATAAAGATTGTCGATCAACAGCTTGTCCTCCGGCATCTGGATGCCCCAAGCGTTCAGCAGCCCCTCCATTCTCGCGTTCGCTGACACGGCGTCAGCGCCTATCTCGCTCACGGGGTCGATGAACATCATCAACGGGGTGCCTTTCAATACCGATTGCTCAATGGCATATAAGGCCCGCTCAGGTAAGGCGTGCGGCTGTATGACCATCAATGTCGCGATGGATGGCGGTACCTGAGCAATGTTCGCCGCCAGTTCCACCACATTGAATTGCTCGCGCATCAACGCCAGCAGCTCGCTGCCCGGTTTATCCAGCGACAGGCCCGACAGCAGGCCGACAGTGGCACGCTCAGGATGCCCCAACTTAGAGATCAGGTGGCTGATCTCATATTCAAGTAATGACTCGTGCTCAGGGCGGAACGCTTCGATGCGTTGGGCGCCCTGGCCAGCGCGGGTGCCGATAAGACCAAGAAATCCTTGTGTGTCATCAAGCCCGAACAAGCTGGCTTTGTAGGCGTCTTCAGAAAAGGGAGCGGGGTTAATGATATGTAAGTTGATCATGCCGTTTGCCGCTTTTTCGAACGCCTTGAGCACGTCTTCGACGCGTCGACCATAACGTTCTAATGCCTGGCTTTTTTGCGGCGCATGGAGGGTATTGAAGTAATACAGATCCAGTGGGCTTTCAAGTGAGGCAAGTAGTTGCCGCGTTGCTGGGGATAACGTATGGATTTTTTCTTGGGAAAAGTCCCATTGGGCAGTAGGTAGTTTGGGTACCCAGACTAGATTGAGTGCCAGAAACAGCAGTGATATGACGAGAAGTGTCATACCCGCACGAAAAGCGGATCCCATCGGTGGTCTTCCTTTTCTCAACTGCTTTTGTAGTTGAGTGTTAGGGTGGTTGCAAACAGAAAAGCAACGATCATGCTGATAAAGTACAGGCTGTCATGCAGTGTGAGTCTGCCGTTATCCATCGCGCTGAAGCGGGCAATGGGATCCAGGGACATCAAACTGTCGATAACCCATATCGGTGCTTGTTGTTCAAGTGCATCCAGTACTGACGAAAGCCCACTGGCGGTCAGCAACAAGCCGAGGGTGAAAAAGAAAATCAGCAGGCGTTGGTTCGCAAGTACACAGATGAAGCAACCCACGGAAAGATAACTTCCCGCCAGCAACCAACTGGCCAGGAACTGCGAAGCGATAACGCTATTGTCAGGCGTGCCCAGATAATTTACGGCAATTACCAAGGGGAAGTTAAGCATCAGCGCAATGCCACAGACAGTCCATGCTGCGATAAATTTGCCGATCACTCGTTCCACTGAGGTGACAGGCAAGGCATTCAGGGTGTCGTAAAAGCTGACGTTGGATTCATCCGACCACAACTGCGTCGATAACAGGGGGACCAGCAGGAGATAGAGCCAGGGATGCAGATCGAAAAAGGCCTGCAGATCGCTGCTGTTGCGCTCCATCCATTGGCTGGAATGCAGCCCCAGCACTGCGCATAGCGCGAGAAAAATCGCCACGCTCAGATAGGTGCTGGGCGCGCAGGCATAGTTGGCCAGTTGTCGTTTGAAAATGACAGGTAGCAGTCTCAAGGTGTTACCTCTTGGCTCAGATGGTGAACGACATCGTTCAGGCGACCCGGCTCCAGATTCATTGACGTGATGTTCCAGCCGCGATGGGTGATAAGCGCGTTGATTGCGGAAAATATGCAATGCCCAGGCATGGCCAGGACCGTCACCTTGCCGGGTGCATGTCGGTCTTCTTCGATGCCGGCGACGCCGGGCAATACGGCCAGCGCGAGCAAGTCCAGCGGGGTGTCTGCTGCGAGGGTGACGGCCTGAAAATGCCGGGAGCTGCGCTGTAAATCGGGCAGCGAGGCATCGGCCACCAGGCGGCCACCGGCCATAACCAAGGCACGGGTGCAGATGTCCGCCAGCTCCTGGTAATGGCGGGAAGCGATGATGATGGTCATTTCCTCGTTCAGGGACTGGATGAGTGCCCGGAACTTGACGCGTTGATCAGGACAGAGGCCTTCTGTGGGTTCATCCAGCAGCAGCAGGCTTGGCGCATGCAGGAGCGCCTGGGCCATTGCTACTCTGCGCTTCAAGCCAAGGGAAAGTACGCTGATGGGGCAGTCGAGTACGGGCAGCAGTTCCAGGCGTGCGGCCACCTGCGCCACCTGGCTGCGTTTTTCCAGCCCGCTCAAACCGCGAATGGCAGCAATGAAATTGAGCATGTGTTTGACGGACATCGTGTGATGGTCAAGGCCGCCTTGGAGTTGATAGCCAATGACCTTTTTGGCTTGAGTTGAATGGGTATGGGTATTGAAACCTTGAACAGTGATGTGCCCGGCCGTCGGCTTGATCGCCCCGGCGATCAAGCTCAGGAGTGTTGTTTTTCCCGCACCACTCTCTCCCAGCAAGCCGATACACTCCTGGCGCTGGGCACAGAAGGACACGTTGCTGATTACGCGTGTTTTGCCCAGCTGTTTTGTCAGGTTGCTTATCTCGATCATGGTTTTACCGAATAAGTTTTGCAGGGCGTGTGAGAGGGGCCGGCAGTATGGAAAAGTGCTTTAAAAAGGGTACGTTCAATATGAAGGCTTGGGAACGCGAAGTATGCTTAATAAGAAGAATCCTACGTTCGACCCGATAATTCGCTGAAACAATTGTTTTGTTTTGAATACTTATTAATGCCCAGATGTTTATCGGATGTTTATATAAGGTTTTTTCTTTTGTAATGAGGCCTGATTGCCATGATGCTTTTACGTACTCTTGTTCTTGAGCGCAACGATGAAGGGACGCCTGTTAACGGCGCCTTGTTGTGCGGGTTTGCTGTTACGCAAACGGCGTCCAACTTTCTGGTGTATAGCCTGGATGAGGAGGCCGAGCCCGGCCATTCCAGGGTCTATATCGCGGCACTGCGTAAAAAGATTGAACGGTATTTCTTGGGAGGCGTTGATTCCAAAGAAGACCTGCAATTAGCCATGCAGGTCTTCAAACAGATCTTGACGATGGCAGCCGCAGCTGGCTCGAAGACGACGCCCATTGCCGAACCTCAGGTTCCCTTTCATTTCATTGATTTGAAAGGCTGCCGGTTACCGCCGGCCAGGCCAGAGGATCACCACTCGGTGATCATCAAGAAGGCTCTGGTCATGAAGGTCATCACCCTGGGCATGTCAGCCCCGGCGTTGCCTGCGATCGAAAGCAGCGCAGTGATCGTGCCGTCCATTCGCTTCTCGTCGCAAATGGTTGCGCCGCCGCGAAATCCGCGCTCAGTCACGACTGCGCCGCAGCCTATGGATGAAGACACCGTTGAGGAACCGGCGCGGTCGCTGGTCGCGATACCGCAGGAGCAGGTTGAGACCATTGCGTCGCCGGTTCTGGTTGAACAAAATGACAGTCAGTTTGAGCCAGACAACCTGCGGTTGGACCCACCTGAGCCTGAGCCCGAACCCTTGGACCCGCCTGCTCAGATGGACCATACCTCTTTGCTCGAAATGGACAGCGCACTGAGCAACCTGGCCAAGGTCGCCCAGGAACTGACGCAAAAAAAATGCGCAGTACTGGAGAAGGAACAGATGCTCGAACAGTGGCAGGCGCGATTGCAACAGCAGCAGAGCCAGCTGGAAGAGAAGGGCCGTGAACTTGAACAGCGCCATGCCTATTTGCAGGAGCAGGGCTTGGAGGTCAGCCAGAAGGCCGAGAAGCTGGCAATGATGATGTTGCAGTTGTCGGGTATGCGCCAGCGTATGCAGGGCACGTTGCTTGAGTTGGATCAAGTGCTGGAGGGGCATGGGTGAGGTAATGGGGCGCCGGCCTGGATACTTTCCAGGGTTCATTTATCATCAGTCCCAGCCAGCCGCTGCCTGGGCATGATGCCCTGGCATAACGGCACCATTGGACATTGCCTGGGGATGCAAGCGTTTGAGTACCAAGCTGATTACCAAAGAAGGTCATGAAGCGCTGAAAAAAGAGCTGGATTACCTGTGGCGTGAAAAGCGTCCGGATACCACGCGCAAAGTGACCTGGGCGGCCTCCCTGGGAGATCGCAGTGAAAACGCCGATTACCAGTACAACAAGAAGCTGTTGCGCGAGATCGACCGACGCGTGCGTTACCTGCGCAAACGCCTGGAAGACATGCGGGTGGTGGAGTACATGCCCGAGCAGGAGGGAAAGGTGTTTTTCGGCGCATGGGTCGAAATCGAAAACGAACAGGGCGAGACCAAGCGCTTTCGCATCGTCGGTTATGACGAGATCTACGACCGCATGGATTACATCTCCATCGACTCACCCATGGCACGGGCCCTGCTGCGCAAGGAGGTGGATGACGAGGCAATCGTACAGACCCCAGGCGGGGAGGTGTGCTGGTGGATCACCAAGATCGAATATGTGAAGCCCGCCTGATGGCACGTACCTTGGCTGGGTACGTGCCATCCGGGTTTCAGCCTTCGCGCAATACGGTCAGCGGGCTGGCATTCAGCGCACGGCGCGTGCCGAACACTCCGGCAGCGCCAATCAACAAAGCACCGATCACGGGCAGCAGTAACAACCACGGGTGGGGATGCCACGCCAGGTCAAAGGCGTAGCGGTACAGCACCCAGGTCACCAGTTCGGTGCCCAGTGCCGCCAACAAGCCGCTGACGGCGCCCAGCAGGCCGAACTCAATGCGTCGGGCCTTGACCAGCAACTTACGCTCGGCACCCAGGGCGCGCAGCAATGCACCCTGGCGGATTCGTTCATCCAGGGTGGCCTGCAGGCCAGAGAACAACACCGCCATGCCCGCCGCGAGTACAAACAACAGCACGTATTCGACCGCCAAGGTCACTTGGGCAAGGATGCTGCGCAATTGCTCCAGCAGGGCCTCGACCTGCAGGATAGTGACCGCCGGGAAGGCCCGTGACAGGTCGACGATCTGTTGGTCATGGCCGGGAGCCAGATAGAAGCTGGTGAGGTAGGTCGCGGGCAGATCCTTCAAGGTGCCCGGTTGGAAAATCATGAAGAAGTTGGGCTGGAAGTTATCCCAGTTGATGGTGCGCAGGCTGGTGACCCGCGCCTCACGGTTTTCCCCTCCGATGGTGAACACCAGATGGTCGTTGAGCTTGAGCTTCAGGCTCTCGGCCACTTTGGCTTCCACCGACACGCCAGGAACCCCATCAGTGGGTTGCGCCGACCACCAGCTACCTGCCGTCAGGACGTTACCCGCTGGCAAGTCGGCTGCCCAGGTCAGGCTCAGGTCGCGTTGAGTGGCACGGTCGCCGCTGGAGTCCTTGCTGACAATCTCCTGCACCGGTTCGCCATTGATGCTGATCAAGCGCCCTGGTACCACCGGGTAAAGCGGCGCCGCTTGCGCCTGGACATCCAGCAGGCGGGCGCCAAAGGCGTCCTTGTCGGCCGGCAGGATATTCAGGGCGAAGTAGTTGGGTGCATCCTTGGGCAGCTGGTTTTGCCAGGTGTCGAGCAATTCGCCCCGCAACAGCGCGATCAACCCCATGGACAACAGGATCAAGCCAAACGCCAGGGACTGGCCTGCCGCCGCCAAGGGGTGACGCAACAACTGGCCCAGGCCCAGGCGCCAGGGCAGGGAGGCGCGAGCCAATAACCGTCGCAGGCTTTGCAGCAACAGCAACAGCAAGCCACCCAGGAGCAACGCAGCCACCACACCGCCACCGAGTAATGCGAAGGTCAATACCAAGTCCAGGCTCAGGCGCCACATGATCAGGCCCAAGGCAAACAGCGCCGCGCCGTAAACCATCCAAGTGCTTGAGGGGATAGGCAGCAAATCGCGGCGCAACACCCGCAGCGGTGGTACCCGGCCCAGTGCGGCCAGCGGCGGGAGGGCGAAGCCGGCGAGGGCGACCAGCCCGGTACCGATCCCGGCGACGGCCGGCAGCAGCCCGCCCGGCGGTACGTCGGCGGGGAGCAAGTCGTGCAGGAAATAGAACAGGCCAAACTGCGCCAGCCAGCCGAGCAGGGCGCCGGCCAGGCTCGCCAGCAAGCCCAGCACACTCAGTTGCAGGGTGAACAACAACATCGCTTCACGGCGCGACAGGCCCAGGCAGCGCAACAACGCGCTGGCATCGAAACGTCGGCTGGCGAAGCGGTTGGCCGACAGCGCCACGGCCACGCCAGCCAGCAGCACGGCCACCAGGCTGGCCATGTTCAGGTAGCGTTCGGCCTTGCCCAGCGCGCCGCCGATTTGCTGGTTGCCATCGCGGGAGTCCTGCAGGCGCTGGTTGGCGGCCAGGCCCGGTTTGACCAGGTCGCGATAGGTTTGCAGCGCAGTGCTGCCTTGCGGCGCACGCCATAGTTCGCGGTAGCTCACCCGGCTGCCTGGCTGCACGACACCGGTGGCGTCCAGGTCCGCCAGGTTGATCATGACCCTGGGCGTGAGGCTGTAGAAGTTGCCGGCGCGGTCGGGCTCATAGGTCAGGATGCGCGCCAAGCGTAGGGTTTTCATGCCGACATCAATGCTGTCGCCGACTTTCAGGTCCAGCGCCGTCAGCAATCGTGCTTCCACCCAGGCTTCGCCGGGTTTTGGGGCACTGCCCGGAACTTCAGCGCCGAAAGGCTCGGTGCTGCTTTTAAGCTCGCCACGCAGCGGGTACTGCTCGTTGACCGCCTTGATACTGGAAAGCTGGATGCCATTGTCGGTGGCGATAACGCTGGAGAACTCCACGATGCGGGCGTGATCCAGGCCCAGTTCGGTCCCTGATTTGATTTGCTCGGGGCGGGCCGGCGAGCTGCCTTCGAGCACCAGGTCGGCGCCGAGGAACTCGGTGGCACGCAGCAGCATGGCGCCGTTGAGGCGCGCACCAAAGTAGCCGATGGCGGTGCTGGCGGCCACGGCCACCAGCAGGGCAAAGAACAGCACGCGCAATTCACCGGCGCGGGCGTCGCGCAGTAACTGACGCATGGCAAGGCTGAACAGACGCAACAGCGGCAAACGTGCCATCAAGGCTCCAGGGGCGCGACCATCAGGCCGGCTTCAAGGCGGATCAGGCGTCGGCAACGGTGGGCCAGGCGCTCGTCATGGGTGACCAGTACCAGGGTCGTACCGCTCTCTTTATTCAACTCGAACAGCAGGTCGCTGATGCGCTCGCCAGTATGGCTGTCGAGGTTGCCGGTGGGCTCGTCGGCAAACAGCACATCCGGTTCGGCGGCAAACGCGCGGGCAATCGCCACGCGTTGTTGTTCGCCACCGGACAGCTGGCGAGGCGAGTGGGTCAGGCGCTGGCCCAGGCCTACGCGCTCCAGCAGGTGTTTGGCTCGCTCGCGGGCGTCCTGGCGACCGTCCAGCTCCAGCGGCAGCATCACGTTTTCCAGCGCGTTCAAGCTGTCGAGCAACTGAAAGGATTGGAATACGAAGCCCACATGCTCGGCGCGGATGCGTGCGCGCTGGTCTTCGTCGAGGGTGCTCAGGGCTTGCCCGGCCAGGGTGACTTCGCCGCTGCTGGGCAGGTCGAGGCCGGCCAGCAGGCCCAGTAGGGTGGATTTGCCGGAACCGGAGCTGCCGACGATAGCTAGGCTATCGCCCTTGTTCAGTTCCAGGCTCAGTTCGTGCAGGATAGTCAGTTCACCTTCCGCGCTGGGAACCACTTTGCTAAGGTTTCGCGCGGTGAGAATGCTTGCGCCCATGGAGAATCCGATGCGAGTGTGGTTTTTGAGTGCTGGCCTGGCCTTGATGTGCATGGCCCAGAACGCAGCGGCGGGTACAGTCCTGATCGTTGGCGATAGTATCAGTGCCGGTTTCGGCCTGGATACCCGCAAAGGGTGGGTCGCGTTGCTGGAGCAACGGCTCAAGCAGGAGGGTTTTGACGATAAAGTCGTCAATGCTTCCATCAGTGGCGACACCAGTGCAGGAGGCCTCGCGCGGCTGCCGGCGGCGCTTGCGGCGCATAAACCGGATGTGGTGGTGATCGAGTTGGGTGGCAACGATGGCTTGCGCGGCCAGCCGCCGGCGCAATTGAAACAAAATCTTGCGTCGATGATTGACCAGTCCAAGGCCGGTGGTGCCAAGGTGCTGCTGCTGGGGATGCAGTTGCCACCCAATTACGGGCCTCGATACACCAACGCGTTTGCACAAGTCTATGGTGCATTGGCCAAGGAAAAAAACATTCCTCTGGTACCGTTTTTCCTTGAGGGCGTGGGCGGTCATCCAGAGCTGATGCAGGCTGATCAATTGCATCCGGCAGTCGCGGCGCAAGGCAAGTTGCTGGAAAATGTCTGGCCAACGCTAAAACCGCTGTTATGACGCTTTTCTACCGGCAGGCTTTCGGCTAAGGTGGCGCCCCCCCGATTTGGAGCCCTCGATGTCGCGCCCTGCCTGGTCCCTGTTTAACTACCAACTGATCGAGCCGGACGAGCAGCTGGACCTGTTCGCCTGCCAGGAAGTGCGGGTGCATTTGGTGGCGCGTCAATTGGAACTGGGCGGCTCCATCGACCGCACGCTCTGCGGCACTTTATTGCCCGCACAGCCACGCTGGTCATCGGTCAACCGCTCGATTTTTCAAGACCAGCGACTCTGCCCGTTATGCCGGGCGATTCTCGAATCGCAAAAGCGCGGCACGCCGCCGATCTGGCCGGAGCTGCGCTTCGAGCTGTAAAACAGCTTGAAGCTTGGCGCTGCGAAGCCGTATACAATCAGTTTTTCCCTACCCGTCGTCTTGCGAAGGATTTTCCGGATGTTGTCGCGCCTTTCCGTCGTCACCTGCTGCCTGTCTCTTGCTGCGCTTTGTGCGGCGGGTTCGGCGGCGGCCTTGCAGTTGCCCTTGCCGCCGCCCGGTGAGGACATTGTCGGCCAGGTCCAAGTGATCAAGGCCAAGTACGAAGATACCTTTGCTGACCTTGGCACCACCTACGACCTGGGCTATTCGGAAATGGTCGCGGCCAACCCGGGCGTCGATGCCTGGTTGCCGGGCGCGGGCACCGAGATTGTGCTGCCCACACGCTTTATCCTGCCGCCCGGGCCGCGGGAAGGCATTGTGATCAACCTGGCGGAATACCGGCTCTACTACTATCCCAAAGGCCAAAACGTCGTCTATACCTTCCCGCTGGGTATTGGCCGGGAAGGCTGGGGCTCGCCGATTGCCCATACCAGTATCATCGCCAAGACGCCCAACCCGACCTGGACACCACCGGCCTCGATCAAGGCCGAGCACGCCGCCAACGGTGACCCGCTGCCCAATGTGGTGCCTGCCGGCCCCGACAACCCACTGGGGCCGTTCAAGTTCACCCTGGGCACGCCGGGTTACCTGATTCACGGCTCCAACATGAAATTCGGGATCGGCACGCGCACCAGCCACGGCTGCTTCCGCATGTTCAATAACAACGTGTTGGAAATGGCGGGCATGGTGCCGGTGGGCACGTCAGTGCGCATCATCAACGACGCGTACAAGTTCGGCAGCAGCGGCGGCAAGGTCTACCTTGAAGCCCACACGCCGTTGAACGATGACGGTACGCCCTCGGTGGTCGACAAGCACACCGCAGTTATCAATGCGTTGCTCAAGCGCGAAGACCTGTCCAATAACCTGCGGGTCAACTGGGACCAGGTACGTGACGTGGTCGCCGCCGAGGATGGCTTGCCGACCGAAATTGGTGTGCCAGGCGCGGCGCCTGTGGCCTCAAGTACGCCGGCCGACCTGCTGTAGGAGCGAGCTTGCTCGCGAAAAACCTGAGGGCGCCGCTGTCATTCAGGACGCCCGCGTCATCGTTGACCATCTTCGCGAGCAAGTTCGCTCCTACAGGTGGCGCGTGCCAAATCAAAGGCAAAAAAAAGCCGACCCATAAATGGATCGGCTTGATAACAACCCCGAAGGATTATTACTTGCGGCTTGCTTTTTCAAGCATGCGCAGAGCGCGCTCGTTAGCTTCGTCAGCAGTCTGTTGTGCTTTTTGAGCAGCAGCCAGAGCTTCATCAGCTTTACGGTAGGCTTCGTCTGCACGGGCCTGGGAGCGAGCTGCTGCGTCTTCAGTTGCAGTCAGACGAGCTTCGGTTTCTTTGGAGACGCTGCTGCAACCGGTAGCCAGAACTGCGGCCAGAGCCAGAGCAGAGAATTTCAGAACGTTGTTCATCGTGTTCCCCTTCAAGGACTTTCAATTTAATGGCTACTTTCTCAGAGTGAGCTAATAGCCGGCGTACATACTACCCATTACTTGTAGTAAGTAAACTGACGTTGCGCAAGAAGCAAAAAAATTTCTTGTGCCGAATCTATTTTGGCTAATCTTTTGACGGTTTGTATGAAAACCGTCCAGTTTTTTGCGCCTCGACGAACATTGGATCCAGGCTGAAAGGGCCGGCCCGCATGTGTTAAGCCTTGTAAATCGATGAAATTTTATATAACGAAGCGGGGCACTTTGGTCGCGCTTGGCTTTACTGCGCCAGGCATCTTTTGCGCATCTAGAGGTGACTTTAAGAGCGCCAGTTCGTCTCAAGGTTCAACTGCCGGCAATGTTCAGGCTATCGGTCGCCGATTGATCGAGGCCCTTTCTATATCCATCAGCGGCGGGGAATGACGAGTGCGCCTTGAGCAATTTCAGGTTTGGTGCCTACTATTCCCTATGTGCTGGTTGTGAGCGCTCACGGTTTTCTCGCTGTCGAAACCGGCACGGGGTGGCGTAGATGTTCCTTCGCCGGAAAAACATCGGTAAGGTAGGGTCGTTAATTCAGACCCGCGAGGAGTAGTGATGAGCGAGGCGTTGTCCATCCACCATGACCAGGCTGGTCATCAGTTCGAGACCAATGTGGACGGTCATCGTGCCTACCTGACCTACATGGACCTCGGGAAGCAGACCCTGGATATCTATCGCACCTTCGTGCCCAACGCACTGCGGGGGCGAGGCATTGCGGCTGCGTTGACCGAGGAAGCCTTGAAGTTTGCCGAAGAGGCTGGCTACACGGTGATCCCGTCGTGCTCCTATGTCGAACGCTACATGGAGCGCCACCAGCGCCATGCCGCGAAGCTGTAACTGACCAGTTGCCAATAAAAAACGCCGGGCTTAGCCCGGCGTTTTTGTGTGCGCGAAACAGGTACAGGCTCAGGTGCGTTTGCGCTGGGGCAACACGTCCTTGAGTTTGGCATGCATGCTGCGCAGGGTGGTTTCGGTGGCGGACCAGTCGATACAGGCATCGGTGATCGATACGCCGTACTGCAAGTCGGCCAGGTCTTTTGGAATCGCCTGGCAACCCCAGTTCAGATGGCTCTCCACCATCAAGCCGATGATCGACTGGTTGCCTTCCAGGATCTGGTTGGCAACGTTCTCCATCACCAACGGCTGCAACGCCGGGTCTTTGTTGGAGTTGGCGTGGCTGCAATCGACCATGATGTTTGGCTTGATCTTGGCCTTGTTCAGCGCCTGTTCGCACAGGGCGACGCTGACCGAATCATAGTTGGGCTTGCCATTGCCGCCACGCAGCACCACGTGACCGTAGGCGTTGCCCTTGGTGGTCACGATGGACACGCCGCCTTCCTGGTTGATACCCAGGAAACGGTGAGGGCTGGAGACCGATTGCAGCGCATTGATCGCCACGGTCAGGCCGCCGTCGGTGCCGTTCTTGAAGCCTACGGCCGAGGACAGGCCGGACGCCATTTCGCGGTGGGTCTGGGATTCGGTGGTGCGTGCGCCGATAGCCGACCAACTGATCAGGTCCTGGAGGTATTGCGGGGAGATCGGGTCGAGGGCTTCGGTGGCGGTGGGCAGGCCCATTTCAGCCAGGTCCAGCAGCAGCTTGCGACCGATGTGCAAGCCGTCCTGGATTTTGAAGGAGTCGTCCAGGTACGGGTCGTTGATCAAGCCTTTCCAGCCGACGGTGGTACGCGGCTTCTCGAAATACACGCGCATGACCAGGTACAAGGTGTCGGACACCTCAGCTGCCAGCACCTTGAGGCGCTCGGCATATTCGTGGGCGGCCTTGAGGTCGTGGATAGAGCAGGGCCCGATCACCACGAAGAGGCGGTGGTCGGTGCCGTCGAGAATGTCACGGATGACTTCGCGGCCCTTGGTGACGGTCTGCAGGGCAGCGTCGCTCAGGGGGATTTCGCGCTTGAGCTGATCGGGGGTGATCAGGGTCTCGTTGGATTCAACGTTAAGGTCATTGATCGGTAAATCAGCCATCGTGTTACTCGCCAGGGTCACGGGTGCCGGCCGCCAGCTATCCCCGTGCGGCGGGCACAGCATGATTTGAATGCAGGGGGAGGAACCTTAGCGCGTAACACGGGCCCGCGACAATGGGCAAAGCCCGGTTTAATCCAGTGCTGGCTGCACAACCGCCTCATGGGAGAACTCGCCGGCATGGCGCGACACCCAATCACGGGCCATGGCTTCCAGTTGCGCAGGCGTTGGCTCGGCATCTTCGTGCAGGCGGCAGTAACGCTCGATCTGGCACACTTGCTCGCCCATCCGCGCACCGAACAAGGCGTGTTCGTCGGTAAAGCAGATACCGATGCGATAGCCCTGTTCGACCTTGCGGCACCAGGCAACATAGCCCGGATAACGGGCGCTGGGCCCCAGGGAAGGGATATGCAGATCAACCGCCGTGCCGGCGCGCCAGGCACGCGGCCAATTGCAGGCGATGCCGCCACGGCCGATAGTGTGCAGGCGTTGGCGGGGAAGGGCGGGAGAGGGACGTTGGATCAACTCGACAGCGACATCATCAGGGTGAGGTAAAAAACGACCCATGTACACGGACTCCGAGCGCCGTCCAGTTGACGGCAATGGCAGCAGTATAGTGAAGGAACTGGAATTGACCGACCTGGATATTGACCAGCAATTGCTGGGATTGCCAGGTATTTCGCTGGTAGTGTTCACCAGTGTCGGTTGTACCAGTTGCCGCTGGGCACGCCAGCAATTGCCCGGCTGGCACTTGCCGGTGGACCGCGTGTGCTGGGTGGATGCCGGGCACAACGGCGGTGCGGTGCAACGCTACCAGATCTTTCATTTGCCGGCGTTGTTCCTGGTATGCGAGGGTCAATTCCTTGGGCAATTACAGACACGTCTTACAGCATCCGACCTCGCCGAATGGGTAAACCAGGCGCTAACCCGAACACCAGAGGATTTGCCATGACAGCAGTTGCAGCCCCGTCGCCACGCATTGGCATTATCGGCACCGGTGCCATTGGTGGTTACTACGGACTGATGCTGGCGCGTGCCGGCTTCGACGTGCATTTCCTGTTGCGCAGCGAATACGCCGCGGTGAGCAAGCATGGCCTGCACGTCAACAGTACGGTGCATGGGCAACTGCACCTGCATCCGGTGCAGGCCTATGCCAGCGCCGCCGACATGCCGCCGTGCGACTGGCTATTGGTGGGCACCAAGTCCACCGGCAATGTGGACCTGGCGCCGACCATCGCCCAAGTGGCGGCGCCGGACGCCAAAGTGGTGCTCCTGCAAAACGGCCTCGATGTGGAAGACAGCCTGCGTGAACACCTGCCGCCTTCGCTGCATCTGTTGGGCGGCCTGTGCTACATCGGTGTGCACCGCTCGGCCCCCGGTGTGGTCGAGCATCAGGCGTTGGGCCGGGTCAACCTGGGCTATCACAGTGGCACGGCGGCCAACGATGAGGCGCGGCAACAGGCGATTGTCGAAGCCGGCGCCGGGCTGTTTCATCAAGCCGGTATCGAGTCCCAGGCCATGGCCAATGTGCATCTGGCGCGTTGGCACAAGCTGGTCTGGAATGTGCCATTCAACGGCCTCTCGGTGTTGCTGGGCACGGGCACCACGGCCATGATGGCCGATGAGTCCAGCCGCGAGTTGATCCAGGCGCTGATGGCCGAGGTGGTGCAGGGCGCTCATGCCTGTGGGCATGAAATTCCTGCCAGCTACGCCGGGCAGATGTTCGCCATGACCGAAACCATGGACGACTACCTGCCCAGCATGTACCACGACCACCTGCACAAGCGGCCCTTGGAACTGGCGGCCATCTACGCCCGTCCCTTGGCCGCTGCCAAAGCGGCCGGTTGCGAACTGCCACGCATGCAGGCGCTGTACCAGGCCTTGAGTTTCATTGATCGGCACAACCGCTGATTGGGGGGGAACCACTGACCAGGCTGGCCATTGCGAGAAAGCCAGGGAGGTGGTGGCCACTGGGCATGTGCCCCATGGCATCAGCAACGAGTTGAGAATCCAGACCGAGCGCTAGCTGCTAAGCTCATTCCATCCCCGCCATCCTGGCAGTCCAGGAGGTTTTATGATTCGTTCGATGCTGTTTGCCACGGACCTCGGTCTGTATGCACCCTATGTGATGCAACATGCATTGGCGCTGGCGCGAACGTTCAAGGCTGACCTGTATGTGATCCACGTGGTCGAGCCCATCGGCTTGTTCGCCGAATCGGTGTTGCAGAGCTACCTTGATGAGGCCGCCTTGAGCGAATGGCAGAGCAAGGGGCTGAGCACGGTGATGGCGACGATTGAACAGCGTGTGCTCGACAGCTTTCGCGAGGAGTGGGGGGAAGGGGAGCAGGACCTGCAATGGATTCGCTCGGTCAAGGTGATCCAGGGGGACCCTTGCGAGGTGATTCTCGACCAGTTGCGAAAACTGTCTGTCGACTTGCTGGTCGTCGGCAGTCATAGCCAGGCAACCGGCGTGGCCGTCCCCCTTGGACGTACCGCCGCACGGGTGTTGCAGTTGTCCCCGGTGCCGGTTTACTTGGTGCCGTCGCTGCAGCGTCGGCGCAGTGACGACAGCTGATCGGTAAAAACGATAAAAAGTTCTAGATTTATCCGCCAAACCTTTAATATAGTTATATACCGTCGCTGATACCCGTGGCGTCTATCTGCTTTGAGGGATTGATATGAAGCTTCAACAACTGCGCTACATCTGGGAAGTGGCGCACCACGACCTCAACGTTTCCGCTACCGCTCAAAGCCTCTACACCTCGCAGCCTGGTATCAGCAAGCAGATCCGCCTGCTCGAAGACGAGCTGGGCGTCGAAGTCTTCGCACGCAGTGGCAAACACCTGACCCGCGTCACTCCGGCTGGCGAGCGCATCATCACCACCGCCGGCGAGATCCTGCGTAAAGTCGAAAGCATCAAGCAGATTGCCCAGGAATTCTCCAACGAGAAGAAAGGCACCTTGTCGATCGCCACCACTCACACCCAGGCACGTTATGCACTGCCGCCGGTGATCCGCGATTTCATCAAGCAATACCCGGACGTGGCGCTGCACATGCACCAGGGTTCGCCGATGCAGATTGCCGAAATGGCCGCTGACGGCACCGTCGATTTTGCCATCGCCACCGAAGCCCTGGAACTGTTCGGCGACCTGGTGATGATGCCCTGCTACCGCTGGAACCGTTGCGTGGTTGTGCCTCAGGGGCACCCGTTGGCCAAGTTGCCGAAGCTGACCCTGGAAGCCTTGGCTGAATACCCGATTGTGACCTATGTGTTCGGCTTTACCGGCCGTTCCAAGCTCGACGAAGCCTTCAGCCATCGCGGCCTCACGCCCAAGGTGGTGTTCACCGCTGCCGATGCCGACGTGATCAAGACCTATGTGCGCCTCGGCCTGGGCGTCGGGATCGTTGCCAAGATGGCGGTCGACACCAACCTGGACAAAGACCTGGTGGTGCTGGATGCCAGCGAATTGTTCGAGTCCAGCGTGACCAAGATCGGTTTCCGCCGCGGTACTTTCCTGCGCGGCTTCATGTGCGATTTCATCGAGAAGTTCGCCCCGCACCTGACCCGCGAAGTGATGGCAAAGGCGATTCAGTGCCACAACAAGCAAGAGCTGGAAGAGCTGTTCGACGGCGTCGAATTGCCCGTCCACTGACACGATTACCCTGTAGGCGCGAGCTTGCTCGCGAAGATCGCCAACGATAACGCGGGGCGCCAGGTTGTATGCGGCGCCCTTGCGTTTCTTCGCGAGCAAGCTCGCGCCTACAGGGGCCGTAGGTTATCTGGCCTCGGTCACCGTAAAGTACTGCCGAGCGCCGGCCACCAGAATCTCCACCTCTTCATCGATACGCTTGCCCAGCAGGCCTTTGCCCAAGGGCGAGCGCGGCGTGATGACGGTCACTGGTTGCCCGACCACATCCACTTTCAAACCCGCTGCATCCGGCGCCAGGAACAGCCATTGCTGGCGACCGTCCTCGTCTTCCAGGCCTACCAGCGTGCCTGTCTCTATCCCACGTTGATCATCGTACGCACGTAGCTGCAATTGCTGGCACAAGACCAGCGATTGCTTGATCTCCTCCACTCGCCGGGCCTGCCCGGTGGCCAGGTACGAAGCCTCCAGGCCGAGGGTGTCGTATTTGTTCTCGGCGATGTTTTCTTCGTGGGTCGCGGTTTCGTAAGCGGTCTGCGCGGCGCGTTGGACGATGTCGAGGTCGACGGTGAGCTTTTCCAGGATCAACTGGAGCACGGCGTGTTTATTCATGGCGGTATCTGGCATCAATCGCAGAATTGCAGGACATTGGCCCGCGTCTTTTCATTGGGAGCGTTCTGGTCTTGTTGCAGCCAGAACTGGCATTTGGGGTTGGACAGGTTACGCGCGTTGCTTCGGGCCTGTTCCAGAGCCTGTTGTTGTTCCTGTTTATGCAGGTTCTGTTGGTACTGTTCGAACAGGCGGTTCGGTGGCTGCGGCTCAACCATCGCCGGTTGGCCCAATTGCTGAACCGCCTGTGCCACCGGCGCCAGGCTCTGGGGGAACAGGTAGCGAGACGCCAGCCAGGTGGTCAGCGCAATGGCGATAAACCCTAGCCACACGCCTGCGGCAATCGCGATGCAGAGCTTGAACAGCGATAACGGACGGTCAGACATAAGGGCCTCCTGGCAGGCATTGACGGCATGGCGGTGATTGTCGCACAGCCTCCGTGCAGAATAATCGCGATCAAGCCTTCTGCATCCACGCATTTATGCGGACAATCGAACCTTTGATCGATGGAGCCCGGAATGAAAGCCCGCTGGGATATTTTTTGCAGTGTCGTCGACAACTACGGCGACATCGGCGTGACCTGGCGCCTGGCCCGGCAGTTGGTGGTGGAGCAGGGCTGTGACGTGCGTTTGTGGGTCGACGACCTGCGGGCCTTCGAACGCATGTGCCCGGACATTGATGTGCAGGTGGGCCAGCAATGGCAAGAGGGCGTGCAAGTGCGTCACTGGCCGGCCGAATGGCCTGGCGCACACCCTGCCGATGTGGTGATTGCCGCGTTCGCCTGCCAGCTACCGCCTGAGTACATGGACCGCATGGCCGAGCGTGAGCGTGCGCCATTGTGGATGAACCTCGATTACCTCAGCGCCGAAGACTGGGTGGTGGGCTGCCATCGCTTGCCTTCGGTGAAGTACAAGGGCGTGCAGAAATACTTTTTCTTCCCCGGTTTTCGCCCAGGCACCGGCGGCCTGTTGCGCGAAGCCGGCTTGTTGGAGCGCCGCCAGGCATTTCAGCAGGATGACCTCGCGCAGCAACAGTTCCTGCAAAGCCTGGGTGTTGCTCCGACGGCCGGTGCGCGTTTGATGTCGCTGTTTGCCTATGAGAATGACGGCTTGGCCGGCTGGCTGGACGTATTGGCAGCCGATAGGCGTGGGACGCACTTGCTGGTGCCGGAAGGGCGCATTCTGGGGGATGTGCAACGCTGGCTGGGCGTGAACAGCTTGTCCGCAGGTGACATCCAGGTGCGTGGTGCGCTGACCGTACAGGTCATTGCATTCGTGCGTCAGGAGCAATATGACCGATTGCTATGGTGCTGCGAACTCAACGCCGTGCGTGGCGAGGACTCATTCGTGCGTGCCCAGTGGGCGGGCAGGCCATTGCTGTGGCACATCTACCGCCAGGACGAAGACATCCACCTGGACAAGCTCGACGCCTTCCTGGAACTGTACACCGCCGCACTTTCGCCGACCGCCAAGGCTGCCGTCGTTACGCTCTGGCAAGCCTGGAACGCTGATGGCGATATGGCACAGTCCTGGAAAATGCTGCTGGAACATTGGCCGGAGGTCAGCCAGCACGCGCAGAACTGGTGTCTGGAACAAGGCTTGCAGGCCGATCTTGCGACGGCGCTGGTACAGTTTTATGAAAGTTGGATATGATACGCCACCTTGATTTTTGTCAATCCCATCCAAATTTCGGATATACGCAATGAAAACTGGTAAAGAACTGAAACCCGGTACAGTGATCCGTCTCGAAAACGACCCTTGGCTGGTTCAGAAAGCTGAGTTCACCAAGTCTGGTCGTAACAGCGCAATCATGAAGACCAAGCTGAAGAACCTGCTGACCGGTTACAAGACCGAAATCGTCTACAGCGCCGATGACAAACTGGACGACGTGATCCTCGACCGCAAAGAAGCGACCCTGTCCTTCATCAGCGGCGACACCTACACGTTCATGGACACCACCGACTACACCATGTACGAGCTGAACGCTGAAGATATCGAAGCCGTTCTGCCGTTCATCGAAGAAGGCATGGAAGACGTCTGCGAAGCGATCTTCTTCGAAGAGCGCCTGGTTTCCGTAGAACTGCCGACCACCATCGTGCGTAAGGTTGCTTACACCGAAGGCTCCGCTCGCGGCGACACTTCCGGCAAGGTGATGAAGCCTGCCAAGCTGAGCAACGGTACCGAACTGCAAGTGGCCGATTTCATCGAAATCGACGACCTGATCGAGATCGACACCCGTGAAGGTGGTTCGTACAAAGGTCGCGCCAAGAAGTAATTCTGGCCCCGGCGATACGAAAAAAAGCCCGACCTTGAGTCGGGCTTTTTCATGGGCGTCTGTTTATCAGACCGTTACATGCAAACGCACATCAACGTTGCCACGTGTGGCGTTGGAGTACGGGCAGACTTGGTGCGCGGCGTCGACCAGGCTTTGCGCATCATCCTGGGCCAGGCCCGGCAGGCTGATATTCAGGTCGATATCCAGGCCGAAGCCGCCAGGGATCTGGCCGATGCCCACGTGGGCAGTGATCGACGCGTCATCCGGGATTTTGCGTTTGGTCTGGCTGGCCACGAATTTCAGTGCGCCGATAAAGCAAGCGGAGTAGCCGGCAGCAAACAATTGCTCGGGGTTAGTGGCCTGGCCACCGGCACCGCCCAACTCCTTTGGAGTCGACAGCTTGACGTCGAGGATATTGTCGCTGGAAACGGCGCGACCATCACGGCCGCCAGTGGCGGTGGCTACTGCGGTGTAGAGCGTTTGCATGGGGCGTTCCTCTGTGTTTTAGCGCTAAACATTTGCGCGCTAAGTAGTTGGTGAGGTGAATGTATAGCTCTAATGTTTAGTGCGCAAGATAATTTTTCAGATGAACAAAAAATGTGAGGGCGCCGCAGAGCAAAAGTGGGAGCTGGCTTGCCTGCGATTGCGGTGTGTCAGCCCCGAAAATACTGACTGATTCGCCGCCATCGCAGCCTAGGTATCTACACACCTTTTTGTGGGCTGTAGCAGCCCCCGCTAACCACGATGCGAAGCGAGCCGCTCTTGCTCTTGATCTGCTTTTGATCTTAGGCGCCCCGTCAAACCACGCTGGCCGGAATTCGACAGTGATTTGGGGGGTAAACCGGCAGGGATGCCGGTTTAGCCGCCCCGCGCCATGGATGGCGCGTGGCGGCGGCCCCCCAAATCACTGGCGGATTACGGGCACACCGAGCCTAGGCGAGGTGCCGAGTGGTGGGGCAAGAGCGTTTTGCTTACTTTTGCGCTTTTCAAAAGTGAGCCGCCGTTGGGCGGAACCCTAGGTGGCCGTTACCTAGATAATGGATATGTACACAATCCAACTGTATTGACTATCAGGCCGCCTTCGCGAGCAAGCCCGCACACAGTTGGATCGTTGGGGTGTCAGGTAGATAGGTATCGGCTGTGAGGGCGCCATCGCAGGCAAGCCAGCTCCCACTTCTGAGTGTGTGTAATGCTGGGGGTGTCAGAGGCTGGTTAGCAGATTAGTGCGCAACGCGATCAGATCGCCTTGCAGCTTGCGCAATTGCTCCAGCGCCATCCCGCTGGCGCCCAGGATGCATTGTGGAACATCCTTGGCCTTCTCCTGCAAGGCGCGCCCGGCGTCGGTCAACTCCACCACCACCACCCGTTCATCTTCACGGCTGCGGGTGCGGCTGAGCAAGCCCTCGGCTTCCAGGCGCTTGAGCAGTGGCGTCATGGAGCCCGGGTCCGTCAGCAGGCGGCTGCTGATTTCGCTGACAGTCAACTCATCCTCTTCCCACAGCACCATCATGGCCAGGTATTGCGGGTAGGTCAGGCCGATGGCTTGGAGCAGCGGCTTGTAGACCTTGGTCATCAGCAGTGAAGTGGAGTGCAGGGCGAAGCACAGCTGGTTGTCCAGCAACAGCGATTCGCAAGGATCAGGGTTTTTGCTCATGGTAGTGCCTCGAAAAAGCATGTATGGGCTGGAATCTAGCGGGCAAATCTTTAATGCGCCAGGTAATTGTTGCCCTAGGCGTCAGACCAGGCCACTTTGCAATGCCAGATCCCAAGGCGGCACCGGGCTGAAACGGGATTTGAGGTATTCGAGCAGCAACCGGCTGCGGGCATTGGGCTGTTGTTCCAGGCGCAACGCATAGATGCCGGCGGTTTCCGGACTGGGCAACCCGTCTTCACAAAACAGCGGCAACAGTTCGCCGCGCACCAGATATTCACTGGCCAACCAGGTTGGCAGGTGCGCGATGCCCAGCCCGGCCAATGCACCCGAAAGCAGGGCTTCGGCATTGTTGGCGCTCATGCGGATGCGCCGCGGGCGATAGGTGGTGCGGCGCCCGTCCAGTTCGAAGCGCCAGGCGAACATCGGCGCCAGCCCGTCCCAGTCCAGGCCATCATGTTCGCTCAGCTCCCGAGGATGGGCCGGCGTGCCACGGCTTTTCAGGTACGCGGGGCTGGCACAGGCGATACGCACGATACTCGCCAACGGCGTAGCGACCAGCCGAGTGTCGACAATATGCCCAGCGCGCAGAACCAGATCGACCTTGCCCAGATGCGCGCCTTGCATATCGACAAAGCTGTCGATCAAGTGCAGGTGCACGTCCAGTCCGGGGTACAGGTTCAAAAAGTCCGCAATGACCGGCGCCAGATGCCGGCGGCCGAATGCTGCGGGCGCATCGACCCGTATCAACCCTTCCGGCGCATGGCTCAGTGAGACGGCTTCGGCCCGCGCCAACTGCAACTCGCTGACAATCCGTCGCGCCCGCTCGGCAAAGGCCAAGCCCGCTGAGGTGGGCACTACCGCATGGGTGCTGCGCTGGAACAGGCGGCTGCCCACTGAGTTCTCCAGGCTGTCGATGCGCCGCGCCACGGCGGAAGGTGTCAGCGGATGGCGGCGCGCGGCGGCGGAAAAGCTGCCGGTTTCCAGTACATCCAGAAACAGGCTCAGTTGGTCGGTCAAGGTGTTGGGGTTCATGGCTCAACGCTTATGCGAGATTGGCACAGCCATTGTGCGTTGCTGTGCGTTTCCGCGCCAGGGCCGACTGCGTAGCATGCCAAGCATCAAATGGCGGAGTAGCGAGCGGTGTGGGATTTAGTGATGTACCTGGCATTGGGCGCGGCGTTGGGCACCGTGGGTGGGCTGTTTGGCATTGGCGGCGGGCTGATTGCTATCCCGGTGCTAGGCGTGTTGTTCGGCCTGGATCAGCAGATCGCCCAGGGCACCGCGTTGGTGATGGTCGTGCCGAACGTGATGCTCGCCCTGTGGCGTTATCACCAGCGTAACCGCATCGAGTTGCGTCATGCCTTACCCCTGGGTGTGACCGGCTTTTGCTTTGCCTGGCTGGGGTCGATCTGGGCGGTGGGGCTGGATGCGGGCGCCATGCGCATCGGCTTTATTGCGTTCTTGGTGGCGCTGTCTGCCTACAACCTGCTGCGCATGTTCACTCGCAACGCGCCGCCTACCGCGCAAATGCGTTATTCCTGGCCTTGGCTTGGCGTCTTGGGCGCGGCATCCGGTTCCATGGGCGGGCTGTTCGGTGTCGGCGGCGCGGTGGTGGCCACGCCGGTACTCACCAGTGTCTTCGGCACTACGCAAGTAGTGGCCCAAGGTTTGTCGTTGGCCCTGGCGTTGCCCAGCACCGGTGTGACCCTGGTCACCTATGCCTGGCACCACGAGGTGGACTGGATGATCGGCCTGCCGCTGGCGGTGGGGGGCCTGCTGAGTATCAGTTGGGGCGTGAAAGTGGCCCATGCCTTGCCGGAGCGTCTGTTGCGCGGCCTCTTCTGTGGCTTTTTGGTGGTGTGCGCGGTGATGCTGACCTTTAAAGTTTGAAGCCTTCGATGATGTACTCTGCCAGGCATTCGGTGATCGGCGAGGTCATCTGCGGGTTACGCAGCAAGCGCAGGTTCATCGACGGCAAAGGCGGGAAGCCTTCGTCGCTGCCGAGCACGCGCAGGTCGTCGGTGACCAGGCTTTCCATGCTGACCATCGCCGCCAGGCCCGCACTCACCACCGCCAGGATCGCTGCTCCGTTAGAGCTGTGATAGGCCAGGCGATAATCTCGCCCAGCCGCGTCCAGTGCGGCACGTGCCCAATGGGTGTACAGGCACTCGTCGCCGGACACCGCCAGGGGTAGGGCATCGTGCTCCTCCACACAAAAGCACGGCGATGCTGCCCACACCATGCGCTCGGTACGCAATAACTCACCCAGATCGTTTCCAGGTTCGCGGCTGATCACGGTCAACGCCAGGTCCCGCCGCTGCATCAATACGGTCGATGCTTCGCAGTGCATTTCGATCTGAATCAGTGGGTAGGCTTTGGAAAACTGCTTAAGGATCCCAGGCAGAAAGCGCATCACGTAGTCATCCGGCGTGCCGATGCGCACCAAGCCCACCATGTGGGGCTCGCGCAAGGTATTGAACACCTCGCTGTGCAATTTCAGGATGCGCCGCGCATAACCCAACAGCACCTGGCCTTCGGGCGTGAGCCGTACCTGCCGGCCATCGCGCTCGAACAGTTTGCGCTGCAGTACGTCCTCTTCCAGGCGCTTCATCTGCATGCTCACTGCCGACTGCGTACGGTTGACCTGCTCGCCGGCGCGGGTGAAACCGCCTTGGTCGGCAATGGCGACGAAGGTGCGCAGCACATCTGTGTCGATGCTGGGATAGGCGGACAATTGATCAATCTCCGAGATGTATTGCATAAGAAACATTCGTTGGATTGATCATAATGCCAGGCACACACTGTCGTCATCCCCACTGGAGGGCGAGAAGATGAAAGGTCAAAAAGGTTTCATATCGACAGGTAAATGGCCGCTTTCCGGGCTGTTTCACACATTCGCGCGTTGGCAGCTGTTGCATCAGGAGCGCCAGATGCTGGCGACCCTGAGCGATGACGCACTCAAGGACATCGGGCTCAATCGCGCCGACGTCGCGCAGGAAAGCCATCGGCATTTCTGGGAAGACCCGCTGCGAAAATAAGCCTGGATGCAGTAGGGTAGGGGGCGAGCTTCTATGGAGATTGCCATGCCCGCCGACCTGTGTTTTTCACTCAAGCAAGCTCGACGCATGGCGCTGGCAGCCCAGGGGTTTTCCGGGCGCCAGGCGCCTGCACAGATAAAGGCCACGCACCTCAACCGCTTGATCGAACGCCTGGGCGTTTTACAGATCGACTCGGTCAATGCGCTGGTGCGTTCCCACTATCTGCCGGTGTTTTCCCGCCTTGGTTCTTATTCCCCGTCGATCCTTGAGCAGGCCGCCTGGAGCCAGGGGCGGCGACGCTCACTGTTCGAATACTGGGGGCATGAGGCGTCGCTGCTGCCCATGGCCCTGTACCCGCTGATGAAGTGGCGCATGGAGCGCGCGCGGCAAGGGCAGGGGATCTATGCGCAAATGGCACGTTTTGGCCGTGAACAGCAGGCGACTATCCAGCGCGTGTTACGCATCGTCGAACAGCAGGGCGCCTTGGGGGCCGGCAGCTTGTCGACCCGCGAGGAGCGTGCCGGGCCTTGGTGGGATTGGAGTGATGAAAAGCACGCGCTGGAATGGCTGTTCGCCGCTGGTTTGGTCACGGTTGCCGGTCGCCGAGGGTTCGAGCGGCTTTATGATTTGCCCGAACGCGTTATCCCCGCCGAGGTGCTCAATGTCTCCATGGGTGAGGCTCAAGCGCAGCGCGGCTTGCTGTTGCACAGTGCGACGGCATTGGGTGTCGCCACCGAAAAAGACCTGCGCGATTATTTTCGCCTCGAGCCCGCCGACAGCCGCAACCGCTTGGCCGAGCTGGTCGAGGATAGGCAACTGCTGACGTGCCAGGTGCGGGGTTGGAAGCAACCCGCGTATTGCCTGGCGCAGCCGAAACTGCCGCGCAACGTACCGGCCAGCGCACTGTTGTCACCGTTCGATTCGCTGATATGGGAGCGCAGCCGCACCGAGCGCTTGTTCGACTTTCGCTATCGGCTGGAGATCTACACCCCGCAAGAAAAGCGCGTGTATGGCTATTACGTGCTGCCGTTTCTGCAAAACGAGCGCATTGCCGCGCGCGTCGACCTGCGGGCCGAGCGTGCCCATGGGCGCCTGGCCGTACATGCCGTGCACGAGGAAGAGCCGGGGCTGGATGAGGAAGGCATGCTGGCGCTGGCATTGAACCTACGCAAAATGGCCGACTGGCTAGGGCTGGAACAGGTTCAGCTCAATTGCCAACGGCCCAGCGCTGCCCGATTGAGGGCTGCGATGCTGAGCCGGGATGTCAGCCTTTAAGGGCCCTATCGCGGGCAAGCCCGGCTCCCACAGAGAAACGCGTTCAAATGTGGGAGCCGGGCTTGCCCGCGATGGCGTCATCCCGGTCGATAAAGCGTCAGCGCTTTACCTGTTTCAAGGTCTCGGCAATCAGAAACGCCAACTCCAGCGACTGATCGGCATTCATCCGTGGGTCGCAATGGGTGTGATAGCGGTCCGACAGGCCATCTTCGGTGATCGGCCGTGCGCCGCCGATGCATTCGGTGACGTTCTGCCCGGTCATCTCGATATGGATCCCGCCGGCATAGCTGCCTTCTGCCTGGTGCACCTGGAAGAAATCCTTCACTTCGCCAAGGATCTGCGCAAAGTCGCGGGTCTTGTAGCCGCTGCTGGCCTTGATGGTATTGCCGTGCATCGGGTCGCAGCTCCACAGCACTTGCTTGCCTTCGCGCTGCACGGCACGGATCAGGTTGGGCAAATGGTCGCCGACCTTGCCTGCCCCCATACGGGCGATGAGGTTAAGGCGGCCGGGGTCGTTATCCGGGTTGAGGATGTCGATCAGGCGGATCAGGTCGTCAGGGTTCATGCTCGGTCCGACCTTCACGCCGATCGGGTTGTTTACCCCGCGCAGGAACTCGACATGGGCGCCGTCCAACTGACGGGTGCGGTCGCCGATCCACAGCATATGTGCCGAGCAGTCGTAGTAGTCGTTGGTCAGGCTGTCGCGGCGTACGAAGGCTTGTTCATAGTTGAGCAGCAACGCTTCGTGGGCAGTGAAGAAGCTGGTTTCGCGCAATTGCGGCGAGCTGTCCATGCCACAGGCGCGCATGAAGGCCAGGGTTTCGTCGATGCGGTCGGCCAGTTGGCTGTACTTTTCAGCCAGGGCTGAGTTGGCGATGAAATCCAGGTTCCACTTGTGCACTTGGTGCAGGTCCGCGAAACCGCCCTGGGCAAAGGCGCGCAGCAGGTTGAGGGTGGCGGTGGACTGGTGGTAGGACTGCAGCAGACGGTCCGGGTCTGGCACGCGGCTTTTTTCGTCGAAGCCGATGCCGTTGACGATATCGCCACGGTAGGCGGGCAGGGTGATGCCGTCGATGGTTTCATCGTTGGCCGAGCGTGGCTTGGCGAACTGACCGGCCATGCGCCCGACTTTCACCACCGGGCAACCGGCGGCGAAGGTCATGACAATAGCCATCTGCAGCAGCACCTTGAAGGTGTCGCGGATCTTCGCGGCGGAAAACTCGGCAAAGCTCTCGGCGCAATCGCCACCTTGCAGCAGGAAGGCACGGCCCTGGGTCACTTCGGCAAACTGACGGCGCAATTCGCGGGCTTCCCCGGCAAACACCAGGGGCGGGTAGCTCGCCAGGCTTTGTTCCACTTGCAGCAAGTGGGCAGCGTCCGGGTATTGGGGTTGCTGCTGGATCGGCAGGGCTCGCCAGCTATCGGGGCTCCAGGGTTGGCTCATCATGAACTCGTTTGCGGGTGGATGTCGGGGCGTCAATGTTAGCAGCAATTAGTACGTGACCTGTGGCTGCCGCTTGGCCGACAATCGCGCCTTTGTCGTGCGGTAGACCCTTTAGGAGTAGTGATGAGCGAGGAGCGTGTCGAGCGCCTGCTGGCCGAAGTCCATGATGAATTCGGCATGATCCGTGTGCTTGAAGTGGCGGATTACCGCTTTCTCGAATTCGGCGATGCCATTGAGCAAAGCTGTGTATTCACCGCTGACCCGAGCTGGTTGGAGTACGACTATACCCGCGCGATGCTGATCGGTGCGTTGTGCCATGAGCAGCCGGAGAGTGCGTTGTTTCTCGGCCTGGGCGCGGGCACGTTGACCCAGGCGTGCCTCAAGTTCCTGGCGCTGGACGATGTCGAAGCCATTGAGCTGCGCCCCGATGTACCGCGCCTGGCGATTGAATATCTGGGGCTGGATGACGATCCGCGCTTGTACATCCGCATTGGTGACGCGCTGCAATTGCTCGACAGTGCCGAATCTGCCGATCTGATTTTCGTCGACCTCTACACCGATGTCGGCCCGGGCGTGGGGCATCTGGCCTGGACCTTTCTGGAAAACTGCCAAAAGAAACTCAACCCCGGCGGCTGGCTGGTGATCAACCAGTGGGCCACCGATGATGGCAAACCGCTGGGGGCGGCGTTGCTGCGTGGGTTGTACCACCGGCATTACTGGGAGCTGCCGGTGAAGGAGGGCAATGTGATTCTGTTGGTGCCTTCGGAGTTGGATCAGGAGCTGGACCTGGAGGCGCTGTCAGCCCGCGCCGAAGCCTTGGCGCCGCGGTTGGGGTATTCGTTGCAGCCGTTGATCAAGGCGATTCGGCCGGCTACCTAGTTGCCAGTTCGGGCGCTTTCGCGGGCTAGCCCGCTCCCACAGGGGATTGCATTTCAGCAGAGAATGCAATTCAACTGTGGGAGCGGGCTTGCCCGCGAAGAGGCCCTCACTGCCGACCGCTAATTCAGTTCGTTCAAATCCCCTTGAACACCCCCGGCCGCTTCTCGATCATCGCCCGAACACCCTCCTTGGCATCCTCACTGTTAAGCAGTTTATCCACCATGGGCGGCAGCGCGGCGGCTGCGACGGCCTCACCCTCCATCCGCGCCAGCCGCGCCGACATCAACGTGGCCTGCACACCCAGCGGTGCCTGGCGCGCAATGCGGTTGGCCAACTCGATGGCGCGGGGCAACAGGTCTTCACTGGCCATCACTTCCTGCACCAACCCCAGGCGCAGGGCTTCATGGGCGTCGAATTCGTCGCCAGTGAGCAGCCAGCGCATCGCATTGCCCCAGCCGGCGATTTGATGAAAGCGCAATGTCGCGCCGCCAAACGGGAAGATCCCACGTTGAACTTCCATCTGGGCAAAGCGGGTATTGCTGGCGCAGAGGTTGATATCCGCCGCCAGCATCAATTCGATACCGATCGTCAGGCAATAACCCTGGGCGGCGACGATCACCGGCTTGCTTACGCGCGGGCCGGCAAACACCCCCCACGGGTCGCACCCTCCCAGCGGCGGTTGCCAGCCGCCCGCCATCACGCTGCTGACATTGGCCAGGTCCAGCCCGGCCGTGAAGTGATCGCCATGGGCAAACACCACGGCCACCCGAGCGTCATCGTTTCGATCAAATTCGCCATAGGCCAGGCTCAGCGCATTGAGCAAATCAAGGTCGAAGGCGTTGCGTTTGGCCACACGGTCCAGGCCCAGCAATAGAACATGGCCCTCAAGTGCGCGGCTGACACGGCTACTGCTGGCTTGATTCATGGGGTGTGCCCTCGGGGCGCGGGTAAGGTTTCAGACCAAAGGGTCTCAATGGTTGGGTGAACCGTTTAAGCTTGATGGCCAACAGGGCCGGGCCTCTGAAAAATAGACCCTGGCGCACGGATCTGCAAAACGCGTGACGCAGTGCGCTTTATCGGTGCCTGACGATAAAAAAAGCTCCCTTTTTCAGCTATTTCCGGTATAGTGCGCGCCGGCCTTTAACCGGGCCGCGTTTAGGTAGCGCAATTCCCCGAAGTCAGCTTCGGCTGCACGTCCGCACAGCGGACTCTCCCTTGACGAATCTTTTTCATTCATTCGTTTTCGCAAATCCCCGCCGACAAAGCAGCCAGGGCGACTCTTGAGTCTCAACACGGCATGCGCAGCTTTGGAGCATGGGTCTTTGCGGATGCACTTAGAGGCAGACCCATGACCCAGGAAACCGGCGGCTTCGCCGCTTTTAATCTTAACCCGAATATTCTTGCAGCCGTCGCAGCGACCGGCTACGAAGAACCTTCGGCGATTCAGCAGCAATCGATCCCGATCATCATGGCCGGTAAGGACATGATTGGCCAGGCGCAAACCGGTACCGGTAAAACCGCCGCGTTCGCCCTGCCTATTCTGCATTGCATCGATCCTGCCAAGCGCGAGCCGCAAGCCCTGATCCTGGCGCCAACCCGTGAGTTGGCGCTGCAAGTAGCAACCGCCTTTGAAACCTACGCCAAGCAAATGCCGGGTGTAACTGTTGTGGCCGTTTACGGCGGCGCGCCTATGGGCCCACAACTCAAGGCAATCCGTAATGGCGCACAGATTGTTGTCGCCACTCCGGGCCGTCTGTGCGACCACCTGCGTCGTGACGAAAAAGTTCTGTCGACCGTGAACCACCTGGTTCTGGACGAAGCTGACGAAATGTTGAAGCTGGGCTTCATGGATGACCTGGAAGTCATCTTCAAGGCACTGCCAGCGACCCGTCAGACTGTACTGTTCTCGGCCACCCTGCCGCAGTCCATCCGTGCCATTGCCGAACGCCACCTGCGCGATCCGGAGCACGTGAAGATCCAGACCAAGACCCAGACCGTTACCGCGATCGAACAGGCTCACCTGTTGGTTCACGCTGACCAGAAGACCTCGGCTGTATTGAGCCTGCTGGAAGTCGAAGACTTCGACGCCCTGATCATGTTCGTGCGCACCAAGCAAGCGACCCTGGACCTGGCTAGCGCCCTGGAAGCCAAAGGCTACAAAGCCGCTGCGCTGAACGGTGACATTGCCCAGAACCAGCGTGAGCGCGTGATCGACTCCCTCAAGGATGGCCGTCTGGACATCGTTGTAGCGACCGACGTTGCCGCCCGTGGCCTCGACGTTCCACGTATCACCCACGTGTTCAACGTTGACATGCCTTACGATCCAGAGTCCTACGTTCACCGTATCGGCCGTACTGGCCGTGCCGGTCGCGAAGGGCGTGCATTGCTGCTGGTGACTCCACGTGAGCGCCGCATGCTGCAAGTGATCGAGCGTGTTACCGGTCAGAAAGTTGCCGAAGTCCGCCTGCCGGATGCTCAGGCCGTTCTCGATGCGCGCATCAAGAAACTGACCAACAGCCTGGCGCCACTGGTGGCTGACGCTGAATCGACTCACGGCGACCTGCTGGACCGCCTGACCGCCGATATCGGTTGCACCCCGCGTGCCCTGGCTGCAGCTCTGCTGCGCAAAGCTACCAATGGTCAGGCCCTGACCCTGGCAGCTATCGAAAAAGAACGTCCACTGGTTCCGAACAGCGCGCCACGCGGTGATCGTCCAGAGCGTTCCGGCGACCGTCCAGACCGTGGTGATCGCGAGCGTCGCGCTCCAGTGCCATTGGCTGAAGGCCGTGCTCGTTGCCGTACCGCGCTGGGTGCGCGTGATGGTATCGCTGCCAAGAACCTGCTGGGCGCTATCCTCAACGAGGGTGGCCTGGCGCGTGAAGCCATCGGTCGTATCCAGGTGCGTGACAGCTTCTCCCTGGTGGAGCTGCCGGAAGACGGCCTGGAAAAACTGCTGACCAAGCTCAAAGATACTCGCGTTGCCGGTAAGCAGCTCAAGCTGCGTCGCTACCGCGAAGATTGATCCGCCCTTGGGCTGATTGATCGCACATAAAAAATCCCCGACTGGTTCGGGGATTTTTTTTGCCTGATGTTTAGTCTCCGGCACGAACAACTGTGGGAGCTGGCTTGCCTGCGATAGCGGTGAGTCAGCAAGCCAGTGTGTGACTGATACACCGCTATCGCAGGCAAGCCAGCTCCCACAGGGGTAACGGTGTCAGCCAAAGCGATAGATATCCATGCCCAGGGCGCCCAGTGTGAAGCCTTGGTGCGCCACGCTGAAATCTGCGCCCGCACCCCGCGCGAAGTACAACGGCAGCAGATGCTCATCGCTGGGATGGCTGCGCACGGCATGGGGCGCCTGGCGGCGATAGTCATGCAAGGCGGCGTCGTCATTGGCCGCCAGTCTGTCGACCACCCAGTTGCGAAACTCCAGCGCCCACGGTGTGATCGTTTCCGGCCCTGCGCGCCAATCCAGTTCGCCCAGGTTATGGGTGATGCTGCCGGAGCCGATCAACAGCACACCCTGTTCACGCAGGCTGGCGAGTGCATGCCCCACGCGGGTCTGCAAGGCGGGGCCCATACGACTGGGCAAGGAGACTTGCACCACCGGGATGTCCGCTGCCGGGTACATCAGCGACAGCGGGACCCAGGTGCCATGGTCGAAGGGCCGACGTTCATCAATGCTGGCAGCCAGACCGTCGGCGTGCAGCAATTCGACGATCTCACTGGCCAGTTGTGGGTCACCCGGCGCGGGGTATTGCACCGCAAACAGCTCGCGCGGGAAGCCGCCGAAGTCGTGCCAGGTTTCGGGTGCAGTACTGCCGCTGACCAGCAGCTGCGGGCTTTCCCAATGCGCCGACACCACCACAATGGCTTTGGGCCGTGGCAGCTCGGCAGCCAGACGCTGCAGCGCAGGGCCGCTGGCGCCGGGTTGCAAGGCCAGCATGGGCGAGCCGTGGGAGATAAACAGGCTGGGGAGCATGAGCAGGGTCCTGAGGGTTAAGATGGAGCCATCTTCAATCAGATCATCGATCTAAATCTAATATAAGTTTTAGCGCCTTTTGATCGAATTTTCGGAGTGATTCATGCAGCCTGAATTTTGGCAGGACCGCTGGGCGAGCAATCAGATTGGTTTCCACCAGCGCGAGGTCAATCCCTATTTGCAACGGCACTGGCCCGTGCTGGGGCTGCCCGAGGGGGCAAAGGTGCTGGTGCCGTTGTGTGGCAAAAGCCTGGACTTGGTATGGCTCGAGAGCCAGGGGTACCCGGTCATGGGCGTGGAGCTATCGGAGCAGGCGGTGGAGGCGTTCTTCAGCGAGCAGGGGCTTGTGCCGCACGTCACTCAGAAGGGCGCCTTCAAGGTTTACCAGGCGGGCCAGATCGAACTGTGGTGTGGCGATTTCTTCAGTCTGGATGCTGAGGCAGTGGCCGGTTGCAGCGCCGTTTATGACCGCGCGGCATTAATTGCCTTACCGCCGCTGATGCGTGCGCAATACGCCGAGCACCTGAATGCCTTGCTGCCCTCAGGCTGCCAGGGGTTGCTGATTACTCTTGATTACGACCAAGCTCAGAAGGCCGGTCCGCCTTTTGCTGTTTCGAACGAGGAGGTGCAGATGCTGCTGGGGCCATATTGGATGTTGGAGCGGCTGGAGGAGCGGGACATCCTGGGGGAGAGCGGGAAGTTCCTGCAGGACGGTGTTACCCGCCTTGAAGAGCGTGCTTATCGGCTGACCCGGCGCTGAAAGGGCTTTTGCTTTTGTAGGAGCGAGGGTGACGCCTAGTTCTTGCTCGCGAAAGACGTCAACGATAACGCGTGCTTGGTGAATGAACGCGGCGCCTGTTAGTTTTTCGCGAGCAAGCTCGCTCCTACAGAGGAGGGTGAGAAATCAGCATGCACAAAAAAGGGGCGATCATATCGCCCCTTGTCGAGTCATCTGGCTATCAGCCCCGGCGACGCAGTGCGTCAATCCGCTCTTCCAGCGGCGGGTGGCTCATGAACAAGCGAGCCAGGCCCTGCTTGATGCCGCCGTTGATGCCGAAGGCGGTCAGGCTGTCCGGCATATGCACCGGCAGGCCCTGTTCGGAGCGCAGGCGTTGCAGCGCGCCGATCATTGCGCTGGTGCCCGCCAGGCGTGCGCCGGCTTCATCTGCGCGGAACTCGCGTTTGCGCGAGAACCACATCACGATGGCGCTGGCCAGGAAGCCCAGGACCAACTCGGCGAAAATGGTCGCCACGAAGTAGGCAATGCCACGGCCTTCTTCGTTCTTGAAGATGACCTTGTCGACAAAGTTGCCGATGATCCGCGCAAAGAACATCACGAAGGTGTTCACCACGCCCTGTACCAGTGCCAGGGTGACCATGTCGCCGTTGGCTACGTGGCCGATCTCGTGGGCCAGCACCGCCTTGACTTCATCGGGCGAAAACCGCTCCAGCAGGCCCTGGCTCACGGCCACCAGCGCGTCGTTCTTGTTCCAGCCGGTGGCAAAGGCGTTGGCCTCATAAGCAGGAAAAATCCCCACTTCGGGCATTTTGATGCCTGCTTCTTGAGACAACTGCTCCACGGTTTGCATCAGCCATTGTTCATGGCGAGTGCGGGGTTGAGTGATGATCTGGGTGCTGGTGCTCATCTTCGCCATCCACTTGGAGATGAACAGCGAGAACAGCGAACCGGCAAAACCAAAGACCGCACAGAAAATCAGCAGCTGATTGAGGTTCAGATCAACCCCATTGGCCGCCATGAACCCGTTGAAGCCAAAAAGGCTCAGGGTGACGCTGGCAATCAGTACGACCGCCAGGTTAGTGGCCAAGAACAGCAGGATGCGCATCATGGTTGTAGAATTCTCCTCATGCTTAATATGTCGCTCACTGCGGGGTATATAAGGTGCGGCATGGGGTGATTCAACCGGGGGACTATTTCAAACTGTGTCCTACACCTCGGGCGTAGGGCCTTGAAGGGATTTTCCCACCTGTATTGTCAGCCGTGATCGACCCGATGCTACCCCGTCGCCCCGTGATTATAGGGGGTACGTCATCGGCAGAGGCCAAATGAAGTACAACCGCAAGTAAGTGACACAGAAGTGTTGCCAGATAATCGCTGTACGACCCTTTGTGAGTCGTACAGCGTCAATTGCCTTACTGGCGATAGGACTTCAGGAAGTTGCCGATGCGACCAATGGCCATTTCCAGGTCATCCACGCGTGGCAAGGTCACTACGCGAAAGTGATCCGGCCACGGCCAGTTGAAGGCGGTGCCTTGCACGACCAGCAGTTTTTCTGACAGCAGCAGGTCGAGCACGAACTTCTCATCGTTGAGGATCGGGCAGACTTTCGGGTCGATCCGCGGGAATGCATAGAGCGCACCCATGGGCTTCACACAGCTCACGCCTGGAATGGCATTGAGCAATTCCCAGGTGCGGTTACGCTGCTCCAGCAAGCGGCCTTGGGGCAGGATCAGGTCATTGATGCTCTGGTAACCGCCCAGGGCGGTCTGGATCGCGTGCTGGCTTGGCACGTTGGCGCACAGGCGCATGTTGGCCAGCATATCGATGCCTTCGATGTAGCTTTGCGCGTTGTGCTTGGGCCCGGAGATGGCGATCCAGCCGGAGCGGAAACCCGCCACGCGGTAGGACTTGGACAGGCCGTTGAAGGTCAGGCACAGCAGGTCCGGGGCCAGGGAGGCGGTGCAGATATGTACGGCGTCATCGTAGAGGATCTTGTCGTAGATCTCGTCGGAGAACACCACCAGGTTGTGCTGGCGCGCCAGCTCCAGCATGCCCAGCAGCACTTCTTTGGAATAAACGGCGCCTGTCGGGTTGTTCGGGTTGATGATCACCAGGGCTTTGGTGTTGGGGGTGATCTTGGCCTTGATGTCGGCCAGGTCCGGGAACCAGTCGGCGCCTTCATCACACAGGTAATGCACCGGGTGGCCGCCCGCCAGGGTCACGGCGGCGGTCCATAGAGGGTAATCCGGGGCTGGCACCAAGACTTCATCGCCATTGTTGAGCAATGCCTGCATGGACATCACGATCAACTCGGACACGCCGTTGCCCAGGTAGATGTCCTCGATGCCGACGCCTTCGACCTGCTTCTGCTGGTAGTACTGCATCACCGCCTTGCGCGCGCTGAACAGGCCCTTGGAGTCGCTGTAACCCTGGGCGGTCGGCAGGTTGCGGATCACATCCTGGAGAATTTCGTCCGGCGCTTCGAAACCAAACGGTGCCGGGTTGCCAATGTTCAGCTTGAGGATGCGATGGCCTTCCTCTTCCAGGCGTTTGGCGTGCTTGAGCACTGGGCCGCGAATGTCGTAGCAGACGTTGGCGAGCTTGTTCGATTTGCTGACCTGCATGGCGATGTGATCCTGAAAATGAACGATCCCGACGGCGTAGGCACTACCGTAGGGTGAAGCCTGCACGGCCCGCACCCATAAATACGTTTGAATGCCGGTGGCGCGGGTGCCAGACTGGCGTTTTGAAGAGGCGCAATCATACGTGCCGCCTGATCCATGGAAAAGACACAGATCAGGGTTTTTCAGTTGCCGAGGTGTACCGATGGAAAAGTTGCAGAAAACTGTAGATGAATGGAAGGCGATGCTCGATCCGGAGCAGTACAACGTGTGCCGTCTCAAGGGTACCGAGCGACCGTTCAGCGGCAAGTACAACGCCACCAAGACCGACGGCGTCTACCACTGCATCTGCTGCAACGAGCCGCTGTTCGATTCCAAGGCCAAGTTTGATTCCGGCTGCGGTTGGCCCAGCTTCTATGAGCCGATTGCCGATAGCGCAATGGTCGAGATCCGCGACGTCAGTCACGGCATGATTCGCACCGAAGTCACTTGCGCCAAGTGTGACGCACACCTGGGGCATGTGTTCCCGGACGGTCCACCGCCGACGGGCCTGCGCTACTGCATCAACTCGGTATGCCTGGATCTGGTGCCGCGCTAGGCTTGCATAGCCCCCGTAGGAGCGAGCTTGCTCGCGAAAAACGTCAACGATAACGCGGGGCGCCTGAATGAACGCGGCGTCTGGGAGTTTTTCGCGAGCAAGCTCGCTCCTACACGAATAAGGTTCTTCTTTCGCTGACTTGAGGTATTGCCATGAGCGACTCTCTGCTGAGCATCCCTTGCACCACCATCAAGGGTGAACAAAAAACCTTGGCCGATTTTGCCGGCAAGGCCATTCTGGTGGTCAACACCGCCAGCAAATGCGGCTTCACCCCGCAGTACAAGGGCCTTGAGCAGCTTTGGCAGCAATACAAGGACCAGGGCCTGGTAGTGCTCGGCTTTCCCTGCAACCAGTTCGGCAAGCAGGAGCCGGGCAACGAAGGTGCGATATCCGAGTTCTGCGAGCTGAACTTCGGCGTCAGTTTTCCGCTGTTCAAGAAAATCGACGTCAATGGCAGCGATGCCCACCCGCTGTTCGTGCAGTTGAAAAAACAGGCACCGGGTCTGCTGGGCTCCAAGAACATCAAGTGGAACTTCACCAAGTTTCTCATCGGCCGTGATGGCCTGCAGGTCAAGCGTTTTGCGCCAACCACCAAGCCCCAGGACTTGACCCAGGAGATCGAAGCCCTGCTCAAATGACCTACGCGGTGCGGGTACCCGTCAGAGGCTGGTGGTCTTCGGTACCCACAGTTCCAGCAAGGCGTTGAGTTCTTCCCGTCGAAACGGCTTGGCCAGGTAGTCGTTCATACCCGCCGCCCGGCAACGCTCGCGTTCTTCGGCCATCGCATTGGCGGTCAAGGCCACGATGGGCAAGTCCGGCCAACGCCCGCTGCGGCGAATTTGTCGGCTGGCCTCATAGCCATCCATCACGGGCATGTTGCAGTCCATCAACACCATATCGAAGCGCTGGTCCTCCAGCAGCTTGAGGGCTTCGCCACCGTGGGCCGCGACGATCACCTCGCACCCGAGCTTGCTGAGCATGCCCTTGGCCACCAGTTGGTTGACCGCGTTGTCCTCCACCAACAGGATGCGCGCACGGTGCGCAAGCGGTGCGGCCTCTATCTGTACCGGGTCGAGCACCAGTTGCGCGTCGCTGCGCAGGTTGCGTTGCAAGATCTGGTACAGCGCGTTACGGCTCAACGGGCGTGCCTGTTGTTGTAGCGGCGCCAGGGCCGCGACTTCAGCGCTGGGCAAAAAGTTGCCGTAGGCGGTGACCAGCAGAATCGGCGCGCTGATGCCCGGGCGCAAGCGGAACAAGCACTCAGGGCAGTCGGTGATCAACAGGTCGGGCGCCAGCCCGCTCAAATCGTCGTCCTGGGAATAACAGCGCGGCGTCAGCCCCCAAGAGGGCAATAGCGTGGTGAGCAGCTCCGTCAGCCCGCCGCCGGCGTTGGTGATGGCGATCACCTCGCCGGTGAGCGGTGCATAGCGTGTGGCAGGCAAATGCGCCGGCAGCGGTAGATCGGCGCAGAACTGGCTGCCAAAGCCCACCTCCGAACTGATACTCAAGCGGCCTTGCATGGCTTCGCACAGGTTATGGGTCAGTGCCAGGCCTAAACCCGTGCCGCCAAACTGACGGGTGATGCCAGCGCCGGCCTGGGTGAACGGCTGGAAAATTTTCACCTGGGCTTCCTGAGCGATGCCAATGCCGGTGTCGCACACTTCGATGCTGACCCGGCCTTCCAAGGCGCGCAGGCGCACATCGACGCGGCCGAAGCGGGTGAACTTCAAGGCATTGGAGAGCAAGTTGCTGACGATTTGCCGCACACGGGTCGGGTCACCGATCACCTGGGCGGGAAATTGCGGGTCGATCAGGCAGGTCAGCTCCACACTCGGCGCAGCGTTTTGCGACAGCAGGTTGGCGGTGTCCTCCACCAGGGAGCCCAGGTCGAAGGGGATATGCTCCAGTTCCAACTGGCCGGCGTCGAATTTGGACAGGTCGAGAATATCGTTGAGCAACTCCACCAGCACTTTGCCTGAGTCATGGGCAATGGACAGTTGCTGGCGCTGTTCGGCGGTCAGCGGGCTGTCCAGTGACAGGGCAATCATGCCCAGCAGCCCGTTGAGTGGCGTGCGGATTTCATGGCTCATATTGGCCAGGAATGCCGCCCGCGCCTGGGCCATGCCCAGCGCCGTCATTTTCGCCGCCTCCAGCTCATCGTTGGACTGGCTCAAGCGTTGGTTGCTGGCCTTGAGTTCAAGGGTGCGCGCCGAAACGATATTCTCAAGTTGCCCAAGGTACTCCGTAAGGCGGTCTTCGGCGTGGCGCCGCTGCTGGATCTCGGTTTCCATGTTTTCGAATTGCTGGTTGGCGACGCTGACCAGCACGCCGATTTCATCGTGTTCATGCCCCGGTGGGCAATCCAGGCGCGCCTGTTTGCGTGTGCTCAGCTCGCGGATAATGCGCACCAGCGGTTGGGTGAGCATCACGTAGAACAGGCCGAGCAAAATCCCGGTGAGCAGCAGGCTGCGGGCGAAGCCGTTGAGCAGGGTGATTTCGGCGCGATGCAGGAAACGGCTGCCAAAGGCATAGGTGTCGACGTCCAGGCGCAGCACACCGAGTGAGTCGTTGGGCATATGGCTGAGAAACAGCCGGTCTTCGAACTGGCGATTGGCGCCAAACAGAAAATCGCTGACGGGCCTATAGTTGCTTTCTTTGCGCGGGCGGTTGACGTCGGCCAGCACCACGCCATTGTTGTCGATCAACTGCGCGCGGATGATGGCAGGGGAGTGCAGCAGGCCCAGGGTCAGTTCCTGGGCGAGTTCGGCATCGATGTTGTAGGCGATGCGTGACGCCGGGTTGTGGCTGATTTCAATCAGTGAGCGTATTTCACGGTTGATGGATGCGTCTTCACTGGCATAATCAATGCCGATTTGGATCAGGCTGAGCAGGGTTCCCAAGACGAAACCGACCAGCACAGTCAATCTGGCTTGTTTATAAGACAAGCGGTGGGCGAACTTGATATCCATCGAGTGTTGAACCACTTAGCGTTTCCCTTCGCCCGGCAAGCATAGCTGAACATCCACACGCTTTGGCTCGCCCGGCATGAATCGTTTTTTTGATGCAGCCCATGCAGTGTGCCGCAGGGTTGCCAATACGCCATCTTTTGCAAGAAGTTGCCAGAGGAATAGCTGTGGATTCTCGATTGAATGCCTTTCTTGAGCGCGCCGATGCGGTGCTGGCTCGCCTGGAACCGTTGTTACCCGCCCCGCGCCAAGCGATCGACTGGAGCCAATGCCTGGCCGCCCGTTGGCAGCGCGAAGGCCGCAGTGGCTTCCTGTTGCCGCTGGAAGTCAGCCTGGACATGCGCCTGTCGGACCTGATCGGTGTCGATAAACAACGCGAGCAACTGGCGCGCAACACCCAACAGTTCCTCGACGGTTTACCCGCCAACCATGCGCTGTTATGGGGTTCGCGTGGCACCGGCAAGTCTTCCATGGTTCGTGCCTTGCTTGCCCAGCACGCCAAGGCGGGCCTGCGTCTTATCGAGATCGAGCGTGACCACCTGGCGGACCTGCCGCGGGTGGTCGAGCAACTGCTCAAGCTCCCCCAACGCTTTATTCTGTTTTGCGATGACCTGTCGTTTGAGGCCGGCGAAGGCGACTATCGCGTGCTCAAGAGCGTGCTCGATGGCTCCCTGGAACAGGCGCCGGAAAACGTGCTGCTGTATGCCACGTCCAACCGTCGCCACCTGGTGCCGGAAAACCAGAGCGACAATGACAACTGGAAGCGCGTGGATGGCGAATTGCACCCGAGCGAGGCGGTTGAAGACAAGATTGCCTTGTCGGATCGTTTTGGCCTGTGGCTGTCGTTCTACCCGTTTAGCCAGGAGCATTTCCTGGATGTGGTGGAGCACTGGATCGGCGAGTTGGCCAGCAAGGCCGGCTTGCAGTGGCAGCGCGATGAGCAGCTTGATGTCCTCGCGGTGCGTTGGGCCACTGGGCGGGGCAACCGCAATGGCCGGTGTGCCTATCAATTCGCCCGTTACTGGGTGGGTCTTAAATTGTTGGAACGTCAACCATGATCGATTTACAACAGGCCGGCAGCGGCCTTGATGGCTATGCCATGCTGTGCGCGCAACTGGAGTCGCTGTTGGCTGATGAGCGCGATTTTATTGCCAACAGTGCGCAGTTTTCCGCGTTCCTGTTCAACCAGTTGGATGACTTGAACTGGGCGGGCTTTTACCTCAATCGCAATGAAGAGTTGGTACTGGGGCCCTTCCAGGGGCAGATCGCCTGTGTGCGCATTCCGTTTGGTCGTGGCGTGTGTGGTGCGGCTGCGGCAACGCGGCAAACCCAGCGCGTGGAGGATGTGCACGCGTTCCCAGGCCATATCGCCTGTGACAGCGCTTCGAACAGTGAATTGGTAGTGCCCTTGGTCAAGGACGGTCGCCTGATTGGCGTTCTTGACCTCGACAGCCCATTGCTGGCCCGGTTCACCCCTCAGGACCAGGTGGGCATTGAGCGGCTGGCGGAGATTTTCCTGCGGTTGACCGACTGCTGAAGCGGCTGGTGCTAAGGCAGGTTGGGGTAGGGGCGCGTTTGCTCACTCCTGCCCCTACCGGCCCTGGCGATTATTGGCTTTGCAGCTCATCCAGTTGAACCTGCAGCATCTTTTCCAGTGCCTGCATGAGTTGTTCCAGGGCCTTGATACCGCTTTCGATCACGGCCCACTCCTCATTGCGAGAACAGCTTTGCTCCAAGGCTTCGCATTGCCCCGCCAATGAATGGGCTTGCACGATACGGGCTGCGCCCTTGATCTTGTGGGCTTGCTCAATAATTTCCGAGAGTGGCGCGTGTCGATCCAGCAGTTCGCTAAGGATCTGGCGGTCTTGATGGCTGCTGCTCAGTAGTTCCTCCAGCAGGCGTCTACTCAAATGGGGGTCACCTCCGGTCAACGCTTCCAGGCATTCGAGGTCCAGTCGTTGGTGCACGGCTTTAGGGACAATGTGTGCCAGTTGGCGCTCCAATACGGTGAGGCTGATGGGCTTGAACAGACAGTCATCCATGCCGGCCTGCACGCACCGTTGTCTTTCTTCTGGCTGGGCATTGGCGGTAAAGCCCAGTACCACGCAGGGCACCAATTGTTCGCGCTGCTCATACTCACGGATTGAGCGACTCAGTTCATAGCCATTCATGATGGGCATGTTGCAGTCGGCAATCACCAGGTCGAAATGCTCTTTACGCCAGGCCTGGAACCCCGCCGCACCGTGCTCGGCAGCGGTGAATTTATGCCCCAGGTAGCCCAGTTGCTGGCACATCAGCAGGCGGTTCGCCGGGTGGTCGTCTACCACCAGTACGTTAAGCACCAGTGCGGTGGCCGGCGTTTGCGGCGTGTGTTCACCCTCCGCCTGGATCGCTTGCAGGCGAGGCATGCTGAGGTTGACGTGCACCTGGGTGCCTACCATGGGCACGCTGCTCAGGCTCAATTGGCCGCCCATCATCGCGCACAGGCTGCGGCAGATCACCAGCCCCAGGCCCGCGCCACTGCGGGCCAGTTGCCCGGAGTTGTCCGCTTGGGCAAAGGGTTCGAACAGGCGCAGTTGGTCTTCCCGGCTGATGCCGATGCCGGTGTCTTCCACCACCAGTCTCAGCTCGATCTGCTCCGGGGCCTGGGTAGGCTGCAGCTCAACCTTGATCTTGACCTGCCCCTGTTCGGTGAACTTGATCAGCGTTGCTGACAAGGTTCGATAGCACCTGCTTGAAGCGCAGTGGGTCTATCAGCACCTCGATATCGTTCAGATCGGGTTTGAACTCCAGCAGCAGGCTGAGGGTTTTCTGCCGTGCCAGCCCGTCGAAGACGCGCACCACTGATTCAATCACCTCCCGCAGGTTGACGCGCTCCGGCGCTAGGCTGAGGCGGCCGGACTCGATACGCGCGATGTCGAGAATGTCACCGATCAGCTCCAGCAGGTCTCTGGCCGAGTTGTACGCCACCTCGATCGCTGGACGGTCAAGGTGCCCTTGGTCGGCGCGCTTGAGCGTCAGTTCGAGCATGCCGATCACGGCGTTCATCGGGGTGCGAATCTCGTGGCTCATGGTGGCCAGGAACGTGCTCTTGGCGCGGTTGGCCTCGTCAGCACGCTCCTTGGCGGCGCGTAGTTCATCGAATAGCTGGCGTCGGTCACTGATATCGATCCAGCCACCGATGATGCCTTGGACTTCACCCGTGGAGTCGCGGTAGGGCAGGATCCAATGGTAGATGGTCAGTTTCCTGTCGTGGATATGCAGGCTGCGATCGAGGATCAGCGGGTTGCCCTCGGCGACTACGCGCAGGTAGTCAGCATGATACTGGGCTGCTTCCGACGCCAGGGCCATGGTCATCTGAGTCACGCTTTTGCCGATCACCTCTTCGCGCTTGACATCGAACACCTGCAGGTAGCTGTCGTTACAGGTCTGCAACAGCCCATTGCGGTCGCGCACGTAGATCGGATGCGGCGTCTCATTGACCAGTGCGCGCATGAACTCGAACTGATCGTTGAGGGCGCGTTCGGCCATTTTTCGATGCTTGATCTGGCGACGCATGTAGGCATTCCAGGCCAGGGAAATCAATAGCAACAGCCCGGTGCCGATGATGATGCGCGCGATCAATTGATGGTAGTTACGCCAGTAGCTGTCGGACGCGGCGGTATAGCCACGCCAGCGGCTGTTGATCACACCCATTTCATCCGGGGCAATGCTGAGCAGGGCCTTGTCGAGGATAGAGCTCAACTCCGTGGCTTGACGCGAGGTGGCCAGGGTGAAGGTCGCAGGGGTCGTGCCGATGCTGGCACTGATTTGCAGGCGGTCCTGGAAAACCTGGGAAGACAGGAAGTAGTTGGCGATCACCAGGGTATTCACGGCCCCGTCCACTTGTCCCTGTGCGAGCAACTCAGATGCTCTGAATGTATCACTGGTTTCCACCAGGTGAATCTCAGGAAAGTCCTTGCCCAAAGTTGCGGCCAAGGGGTTGCCCTGGGTTATAGCCAGACGCTTTCCTGCCATTTGCTCCATGTTCGTGGGCGCCCCTGGCTCTTTGCGCGTCAGCAGCACATAGGAGTTTTCCAGGTAAGGACGGCTGAAATTAAGCTGTGAGTCTCGTTCGTTGCTTGGAACGATGGCCCCGATCATATCGATTTTCTGAGCCGCGACCTGATCGATCATCGCGTTGACGTCGCGCCCGCGCTGCACCGAAAAACGCAGGCCGGTGCGCAGGCGAATCAACTCCAGCAGATCGGCGGTGATCCCGCGAAAATTACCGTCCGCATCGAAGAACGTCAGGGGCGCGAAGGTTTCGTTGACGATCACCGTGACCACCGGGTGATCTTTGAGCCAACGCTCTTCGCGCTGGGTCAGTTGCAGTTTCTGGTCGGTCAGCAGGATGTCGCTGCCGGCGCTCCAGCGCTTGGCAATGCTGTCCCTTTCGTTGATGGGCACCGAGGCCAGGGCTGAATCGACAATGCTGAGGAGCATCCGGTTGTCCTGGCGTGTGGCAAAACTGAAACCATAAGCTTCATGCTTGCCGAAGTTGGCCATGCGAATGTTTTTGAGATAGCCCTTGTTGATCATGTAATGGGTGGAAATGGTGTCACCGAGAAACACATCCGCCTGGTCGAAGGCCACTGCATTCAAGGCATTTTGATAAGACGGGTAGGCGCGGATGATCGCCTTGGGGTACAGCTTTTCCACCTCATTGAGCGGCAGGTAGTGATAGACAAGGCTCAGGCGCAGCCCGTCGAGGCCTTCGCTGAGGCTGCGGGTTTCTCCCTCGCGCGTGACCAGCACCGGCTGGTCCACGGCATAGGGTTCGGAGAGGATAAGGTTCGGCGTTGCAGCTTCAAACCCGTTGGAGGAGCCCAGCAGGTCAATTTCCCCGGCTTCCAGGGCACGAATGGCCGCCGCTCGGGAGGGGTAGCGCATCACAGTGATGGGCAGGGAGAGTGCCTTGGCCAGCAGTCCTGCATAGTCGGCGGTAAGGCCTTCGTAATCATGGCCGCTGGAAGTGAGGTCGAAGGGCGGGTAGTCGGGCGTGGATGTCCCCAGCGTTAGTTCACGTTTGTTCTGCAGCCACTGGCGCTGGGCCTTGTCAAAATGAGTGTCCAGTTGAACAGCTCCCGCGCGACTCAAGAGGGTGAAGCGTTCCGGGCTGGTTTGGTGCTCAGCGAGCACAGTCGTGCTGAAGTACAAACCGGCACTTAGTATTATTAGATAGTCCTTTATACGCCTGGGCATCCGCTTTCTCACACTAGCGCGTTTCGTTTTGCCATCTCGATGAGGTCAACCAAGGATTTGGCTTGAAGTTTTTGCATGAGTCTCTTTTTATAAGTGCTGACGGTCTTGTTACTTAAGAACATGCCTTTGGCGATTTCCTTGTTAGTGCGGCCCTGTGCAAACAGTTGCAGGACCATCAGTTCCCGGTCGTTGACGGTCTTGAACAGCTCCAGCTCTTGAGCATCCATGCCTTCGGTTCCGGGGCCATTCAAGGCCTGGCTGGGGAAGTAGTTGTAGCCGGACAGCACCGCGCGAATGGCACTCAGCAACTCGCTCAGGTCACCCTCCTTGCACACGTAGCCTTCCGCCCCCGAGCGCATGCAGCGCGTGGCAAACAGCGTGGGGCATTGGGCCGTGAGCACCAGGGTTTTCATGGAGGTGTTCATGGCGTTGAACCGGCAGAGCACCTCAAGGCCATCAAGTTTCGGGATGCTGATGTCGAGAATCACCAGGTCTGGAAGGCATTCACGGACCATCTGTATGGCATCGCACCCGTTATCTGTTTCGCCGACGACTTTGTAACCTTCGTGCTCCAGCAACATTCGAATGGCAAGCCGGATAACGGGGTGGTCATCGATAATAAAAACTGTGTTCATAGTCACTTTCCATGCAGGTGCAGATAAAGCGGGCACATTAGCTCAGAAGGTGAGTGCGCAGTATGAAGCTCGCACGGAGTAGATGCAGAACAGGAAAGTTCCTACATTTAAAAAGGTATCGGCCTACAAGTTGTTAGGTAATCGTGACAGCGCATGTGAGCGTTTTGAGGATGAGCCAGACAAGAAAGGAGGCTTGGAGATTTACGGCGGACCCCGAATCGTTTTTCGTTGTAGGGGATGTTTAAAATCCTACAGGAGCGGGTTAAAAGTTGAGCGGACTAATCGCTCAAGTTCATCTTTGTTCAAAGGTTTTGATAAGTAGCCAAGGAGGGGCAGACTTCGTTGTGCGGCTTGTATCGTCAGGTTAACCAATTCCGAGGTGGGTAAACCGCTTAACAAGATAGCGCTGGTGATGAAGCGCCGGCGGCTGGCGATTTCCACCAATTCAAGCCCGGGCAGGTCGGGCAGGCATTGGTCGCATAACATCAGGTCGAAAGGGTGTTCGGACTGACTCATCACGCGTATGGCTTGCTCGGCGTTTTCCACCGGGGTCAGTTGATCGAAGCCGAAGCTTCTGAGCAGGCACTGGGTGGCCATGAGTTGAAAGGGGTGATCCTCCACCAAAACAATACGAAGAGAATAGCTGGGCATAAAGAGCACACAGTAAGGCAAGCGTCGATGGGGGCAGTAGGAATTACTCGGCGGGTCCGTTGGGGGCGCGCGTGATTATTCTTCGTGCGCCTGTACGAATTCGATCAGGCCGCTCTGTTCCCATCGTAGGGCAATTCGCTTCAGGGAACAGGCAGCTGGATGGAGTCGTTATTGAGGGCTGGAGCGCCCAGTCATTTCCCGTGCCATTTCGGTGGCGTAGCTGTCGGTCATACCGGCGATGAAGTCGATCATGCGCAGGAAAGAGGCGTGCAGCGGCCAGGCGGGGTCCGGCGCGCTATTGCCCAGCAAATCGAGAATGCGCCGGTTCTTGAACGACGGCGTGCGCCCGCCATGTTGCTCCAGGGCCGCGCCGCAAAAGGCATTCAGCAGAATTTCCAGGGTGGTGTAGGCCCCGATCTCATGCAATGTCTTGCGCTTGTCCTGGAAGATCTTCTTGCGCGCCATGTCCTTGGCATCCAGCACGCAGCGCTTTGCCGGGCCGTGCATGTGCTCCACCAAGTCACCGGGCAGCGTGCCGGCCAACAGGGCGTCCTGCTGTTCGACAAACGCCTGCGCCGCCGCATTGGTCAGGTGCTCGATGGCTTTGCCGCGCAGGATCGCCAGCTTGCGGCGACGTGAGTCCATTGGGCCCAGTTGGCGATAGGTTTGCGGCAGGTCATCGCCGACCAGGTTCAGCAGCAGCGACTCGACTTCGGCGTACTGCAGAAGCTCCATTTCCAGGCCGTCTTCCAAGTCGATCAGCGCATAGCAGATATCGTCGGCGGCCTCCATCAGGTAGACGAGCGGGTGACGTGCCCAGCGTTGCTCCTCCAACTGGGGCAGGCCAAGCTTGTGGGCGATCTGCTCAAGAATCGGCAGCTCGCTCTGATAACAGCCGAACTTGTGTTTCTTGTAGCCCAGCGAGTCGGCGTGGCGAGCGGTCCAGGGGTATTTGAGGTAAGTGCCCAACGTGGCGTAGGTCAGCCGCGTGCCGCCGTCGAACTGATGGTATTCAAGTTGGGTGAGTACCCGAAAGCCCTGGGCATTGCCTTCGAAGTTCAGGAAGTCATTGCGTTCCGCGCCGCTCATGTCATCCAGCCAGCCGCGCCCGGCGGCCTGTTGGAACCAGTGGCGAATGGCGTCTTCGCCAGAATGCCCGAATGGCGGGTTGCCGATGTCATGGGCCAGGCAGGCCGATTGCACCACCATGCCGAGGTCGCTCGGGTCGCACCAGTCGGGCAGGGCGCTGCGCAGGGTTTCGCCCACGCGCATGCCGAGTGAACGCCCCACGCAGCTGACTTCCAGGGAGTGGGTCAAGCGTGTATGGATATGGTCGTTACTCGAAACCGGATGCACTTGGGTCTTGCGGCCCAGGCGCCGGAACGCGCCGGAGAAAATAATGCGGTCGTGATCTTTGTGGAAGGGGCTGCGGCCCAGTTCTTCAGGGCTGTGCAGGGGTTTTCCAAGACGTTCGCGGGTCAGCAGGGTGGGCCAATCCAAGGCGCAGGTTCTCCGTAACGTGAATGACAGTTCCAGCTTCCCGCTTCGGCTTTTGTGATGCAAGCGAATCCAGCGGTAAGCCGAGTCGATATCAATTAACAGCCAGCGCAAAAAACCGCAATGACCAGCACGTGTCTGGTCATTGCGGTCATCGGCTCACGCGTATCAGCTTTTGCGCGAAGAGCTCTGCATGGCCAACTTGATCAGCGGGATCAACCCGGCACCCAGCCGCACCAGGCGCGTGACGCTGCTGATGCTGCCGCCCTTGGCGCCTTTGCCGGTAAAGAAGCCCATCAGCGTGACCGCCGCCACGCCCCACAACGGCGCGTGCTTGATGCCCAGGCTGTCCTGCCAGTTGTGGCGCATGTTGCGCATTTTGTGCAGGGGCGCCATGAGTTGTTGGGACTCATGCCGGATTTCCTGGCGGTGCATTTCCATGCGCAGGCGGATCAAGGCTTTGCGCATTTCCCGGCGTGACGTGTTTTGCGGGATCTCAGTCATGCTCATGGCAGCAGGCGCTCCCGGTCATTGGCCAGTTCTTCGAGCGTGGCGTGGAAGGGCGTGGACTCATCGAACACCGCCGCCTTCAAGCGCACACCGCAGAACGCAGCGGCCAGGCTATAGAACACGCACAGGCAGATGATACCGGTGAGGCGATAGCCTGTGTCCCACACCAGGATCATCACCAGGGTCGACAACCCCACCAGCAACAGCAGGGCAAACACCAACGCCAGGCCGGCAAACAGCAACAGGCTGACGGTGCGGGCCTTTTGCTCTTGTAATTCAATGCCGAACAACTCGACGTGACTGTGCAGCAAGCCCAGCACAGCTGCGCCCAGGCGTCGGGAGGTCGAACCGCTTGCTGAGGAATGTGCGCTCGAAGATGAGCTGGATTCGCCGATAGACATGGTTAGCGCCTTGTAGCCAGCAGACCGATCAAAAAGCCTACGCCGGCAGCAATGCCGACCGACTGCCATGGGTTGGCTTGCACGTAGTCCTCGGTGGCAGTGATCGCCGCCTGGCCGCGCTCGCGCAGTGAGTCCTCAGTCAGTTGCAAGGTCTCGCGGGCCTTGAGCAGGCTCTCGTGGATCTTGGTGCGCAGCTCGTCAGCCTGGTCACCGGCCAGCACGGCGGTGTCGTCCAGCAACTTTTCGGTATCGCTGACCAGGGTTTGAAAATCCTCCATCAGTATCTCTTGAGCAGTCTTTGCTGTTTTACCGGCCATGGTTGTCTCCGTGGGTAGCTGATCTGTACGTGTGGTTTCGAGTCGCGGCGTTGGCTGAAGGTTCAGTGCAATTGTGTGGTACAGCTTTTGCTTTGCCTTGGTGCGCAGGCTTTAGGGCCTGCGCTGAATCCGGGCGGTCGAGGTAAACACCTTGAAAAACCTTACCCTAAATCACTCAACTTCGCGGAAAAACCCTATCGGCAACGGCCTGTTGTGTTGAACGCTGCGCTAAAGCGGTTCACGCCCTCTGAAGAGGGGCGAAGCCGGCGGTGCCAATTTAGTGCGCGAAACTCTGGCTTGAACCGCTTTGGTGCTTTTTGCCTTGATGCAGGCCTGCCAACCTCCATGGAAAACTTGCAAAGCGCAGTGGACACCCTTGTCCACAGTTCCAACACCCTGTTCATCCTGATTGGCGCGGTCATGGTACTGGCCATGCACGCCGGCTTTGCCTTCCTTGAAGTCGGCACGGTACGCCAGAAGAACCAGGTCAACGCCTTGTCGAAAATCCTCAGTGATTTTGCGATTTCAACGCTGGCCTATTTCTTTATAGGCTATTGGATCTCCTACGGTGTGAGCTTCCTGCAACCGGCCGCCGTCATCAGCGCCGATCATGGTTACGGCCTGGTAAAGTTTTTCTTCCTGCTGACGTTTGCCGCGGCGATTCCGGCGATCATTTCCGGCGGGATTGCCGAGCGTGCGAAGTTTGCGCCGCAGTTGTGTGCCACCGCGCTGATCGTGGCGTTTATTTACCCGTTCTTCGAAGGCCTGGTGTGGAACGGCAACTTTGGCTTGCAAGCCTGGCTGCTCGTAACCTTTGGCGCCAGCTTCCACGACTTTGCCGGCTCCGTGGTGGTGCACGCCATGGGCGGCTGGCTGGCGCTGGCGGCGGTGTTGCTGCTGGGCCCGCGCAATGGGCGCTATCGCGAAGGGCGCCTGGTGGCGTTTGCGCCGTCGAGCATTCCTTTCCTGGCGCTGGGCTCGTGGATTCTGATCGTGGGCTGGTTCGGCTTTAACGTGATGAGCGCGCAAACCCTCAATGGCGTCAGTGGCCTGGTGGCCGTCAATTCGCTGATGGCCATGGTCGGTGGCACCGTGGCTGCCCTGGTGATTGGCCGTAACGATCCCGGTTTTCTGCACAATGGTCCCCTGGCCGGGTTGGTGGCGATCTGCGCCGGCTCCGACCTGATGCACCCGGTGGGCGCGTTGGTCACGGGCGTGGTGGCTGGCGGCTTGTTCGTGTGGTGTTTTATCGCTGCCCAATCGCGCTGGAAGATCGATGACGTGCTGGGCGTGTGGCCGTTGCATGGTTTGTGTGGTGTGTGGGGCGGCATTGCCTGCGGCATCTTCGGCCAGACCGCCCTGGGTGGGCTGGGCGGTGTGAGCCTGATCAGCCAGTTGATCGGCACCGGGCTGGGCGTGGTCGTGGCGTTTGGCGGCGGCTTGCTGGTGTACGGCGTGATCAAACGCGTGCAAGGGCTGCGCTTGACCCAGGAGCAGGAGTATTACGGCGCGGACCTGTCGATCCACAAGATCGGCGCGGTCAGTCAGGATTGATCGGCGCTTCTTCATCTGTATGTGGCGGCGGGTAAAAACCGTGTAGCAGGCGGTAGCGGTTGTGCCGTACCTCATCCACCCGTGCCTGCACCTGTTGGTCCGGCAGGCCCAGCAGGATCAGGGCATGGGCGGCGAGCATCAGGCTCGACTCCAGCAACTCGGGCACCACTTCGCTGGCGCCCGCGGCCTTGAGCTCAGCCAACTGGCTGTCATCGCGGGTGCGCACCAGGATCGGCACGTCGGGGTTGATCTGCCGCGCCTCCTTGAGCACCACCAGGGCGACATCGCTGTTGTCCACCGCGATCACCACCAACCGCGCCCGCTCCAGGCCGACGGCGCTGAGCAAGGCGCCACGGCGGCAGTCGCCGTAATGCACGCTGCTGTCCTCGGTGGCGGCTTCCTGCACCCGTTCGGGGTCATCATCCAGGGCGATAAACGCCTGTTGTTCGCGGCGCATAAAGCGCCCAATGGACTGGCCTACGCGGCCATAGCCGCAAATCACTACGTGCCCGTGCAGTTGGGCATTGAGCGCGGTGATCTGCTCCAGTTGCACTTGCTGGTTGGGCTTGCGGTGCAGGCGCAGGGCAACGGCCGGTGCCGCACGCAACAGCAGCGGTGTCAGCAGCATCGAGCAGAAGGTGGCGGCCAATAGCAAGTCGTTGAACTCATCGGGAATCAACCGGCTCTGCTGCATCTGCGCCATCAGCGCAAAACAGAACTCGCCGCCCTGGGCCAGCGCCAGGCCGCTGCGCCAGGCCGTTTCGGCGTCGCTGTTACGCCATTTGACCAGCGCCGCGACCACCATGCCTTTGACCAGCATCAACGTGAGCGTCAGGCCGAAGATCAACAGGCTGTGGCTGACGAACAACTGCAGATCGATAAGCATGCCGATGCTGACAAAAAACAGCCCCAGCAGAATGTCGCGAAACGGGCGGATATCCGCTTCGATCTGGTGCCGGTAATGACTCTCGCCCAGCAACATGCCGGCCAGGAACGCGCCGAGGGCAGGGGACAGCCCCAGCAGGTGGGTGAGCCAGGCGGTGAGCAAGACAATCACCAGCGCCAGCAGCACAAACAGCTCCGCCGAATGCGACGCGGCGACTTCACGGAACAGGCGCGGCAGCAACCAGCGGCTGGCGAACAACAGGCCCACGAACAGCACCACGGTCTTGCCCAGGGTCAGCGGCAGCGCCCAGTACCAGGCTTGGTCACTGCTGCCGGCAAACACCGGCACCAATGTCAGCAGCAACACCGCCACGACGTCCTGAAACAGCAACACGCCTATCGCGTTCTGGCCATGACTGCTGAAGATCTCACCGAGGCTGGTCAACTCTTTGCTGACAATGGCCGTGGACGATAACGCCAGCCCTGCGCCCAGCAGCAGCGCGATGCCGGGTGCGAGGCCAAAGCCCATCAGTAATGCGCCCAGCAATGCCCCACACCCCAGCACTTGCAGGCTGCCCAGGCCAAATACCACGCTGCGCAGCGCCAACATTTTCGACAGGGAAAACTCCAGCCCCAGGGAAAACAGCAGGAACACCACGCCCATCTCGGCGAGGTCTGGCAGGTCTTCGTTGTCATTGACCCAATCCAACGCGGAGGGCCCCACTGCCAGGCCAACGCACAGGTAGCCCAGCACAGGGGGCAGTTGCAGCCGGCGAAACAGCGCAATCACCACCAGGGATGAGGCCAGGATAATCAGCAGGTTGGCGAACACAGGCATCTCCGTTGCAGGGTGAGCGGCAAAAAAGCCGCGAGAATCGCTGAATCAGTTATAGGCCATGGTGATCTGGGTCAGGCTTTTTGCACCGTAGGAGCGAGCTTGCTCGCGAAAAACGTCAACGCTAGCGCGCAGGGTCCTGAATGAGCGCGGCGCACGGGAGCTTTTCGCGAGCAAGCTCGCTCCTACAAGGGGCTTGTTGGGCTTAGAATGGACGTTCGTTTTGTGACCTGAGTCCTTTGATCATGCTTCCTGAATGCCAGCTGTTCGGCACCCTGGGTTGCCATCTGTGTGAGATCGCCGAAGCCGAAATCATGCCGCTCGTCGAACACGGGCTGTTGGTGGAGTTGGTGGATATCACCGATCCCCAGGACCTGACAGATGTCTACGGCCTGCGTATTCCGGTGCTTCGCCGCATGGACACCGGGGCGGAACTGGACTGGCCGTTCGACACCGATCAGGTGGTTGCCTTCCTGCGCTGAGATTTATGCGATGGCGGCTTTCCAAATATTAAGTTACTGTATATTCGTACAGCGATTGAATAGAGGGAACGCCCGTGGTGAATGTTGAACAACTTAAAAGCAGCGTCAATCGCATGTCCGCCGATGTGGTACGCGACGCGGTGAACGAGCTGCGCCTCGATGGCCTGGTCACGGAAGGCAAGACGCCGTTTAACAAAGTGCATTTCAACACCTGCTTTGCGGAAATCGAGGCGCTGTTCCAGCGCGCCGGTTATCACAAGCAGCTGGATGTGGTGGGTTATCAGGGCTTGCTCTACGCGCTGTATGACCCGGGCCGTTGGGAAGCAGTGGACGTGCTGCGCTGGCTCAAGGAATTCACCGAGGCGGCGAGCGCCTCGCCGGTGCTGCGGGCTCAACTGGCCAAGGCCTGAGATAGGCCCTAGGCAATCGCGCGCCATGGGCGATAATGCTCGCCTGTTTCCAGGCTTTGAGCGTCGGCATGTCTACTTGCGTTTTTTCTCCCTCCCAGCACCAAGCCAGCACCCTGTACTTGCCGCCGGGCTCCTGGGGGACGGTGCTCGACTGCCTGTGCGCACACTTCCCGGCCATTGGCCGTGAACAGTGGCTGGACCGCATTGCCCGAGGCCGGGTGCTGGATGTCAACGGCAGCCCGATCAGCCTGGGCCTGGGCTACAAGGAAGGCCTGTGCATCTATTACTTTCGCGAAGTGCCCAACGAGAAAGTGATTCCGGTGCAGGAAAGCATCCTGTACGCCGATGAGCATCTGGTGGTGGCGGACAAACCGCATTTCCTGCCAGTGACACCCGCTGGCGAGTACGTCGAGCACACTTTGTTGCGCCGCTTGATCCGGCGCCTGGACAACCCCGCTCTGGTGCCTCTGCACCGTATCGACCGGCATACGGCGGGGTTGGTGCTGTTCTCCGCCAACCCGCATAGCCGTTCGGCCTATCAGCAATTGTTTCCCACGCGACGTATCGACAAATTCTACGAAGCCATCGCCCCGGCCTTGCCGCATCTCAGCTTCCCGTTGGTGCACAAAAGCCGCTTGGTGGATGGCGAACCTTTCTTTCGCATGCAGGAAGGGCCGGGCGCTAGCAACACTGAGACGGCGGTAGAGGTGCGCGAGAAAAATGGCGATCTATGGCGCTACGGCCTGTTCCCGGTGACCGGCAAGAAGCACCAGCTGCGCGTGCACATGACGGCGCTGGGAGCGAGCATCTGCAATGACCCGTTCTACCCCGAAGTGATCAAGGACGCCGAGGATGATTACGCAAGGCCACTCAAGCTGTTGGCCCAGGGCGTGCGTTTTATCGACCCGGTGAGCGGCCAGGAGCGCAGCTTCCGCAGCCAGATCACCTTGGACTGGTAAACCCCAGGAGCAACAAGGCCCGCGCTAGGCGGGCCTTGTGTGCGAGCGTTAAGACTTACAGGTCTTTAACAGTGCGAACCTGATCTTTGTTGATTCGGGTGTGCTTGCCGTCCAGCTGTTCGAATTCGTAGAAGCCCGAATCTTCATCGTATTTCGGGGTGTCGACGGCCTGGATTTCGCGACCGTCATTCAGGGTGATCACTGTTGGCGAAGCGCAACCGGCGAGGGTGGCGAGGCCCAGTGCAAGCATGAGAGCGGCGATGGTCCGTTGAGTCATGAGTTTGTCTCCGAGAGAATACTTTTAAATTGCTGACCTTGTGACGTACGAGACGCCGGCAAAGTTCCTTGTGCAGGGTTCATTCTGACATGCCAGCCCCGGGGTGCAACAGCTCGGGCGTATTAAGATTGGCCAGGCGCGGGTCATTGGCCGGGCATTGCAGGGCCACCGCGCCCAGTTGCAGCCAGAGCTTGCGCGGGCTGCGTTCACCCGCTTGCCACGCCTGTTCCACCTGGTTTTTCAGGCTTGTGGGGATGATGCACAGCAAGGGTTCCCAGTCTTCACCCTGGCGCACCATCACCGGTAGCTGCGGGTTGCGTCGTGAGGTCGCACGCAGGTCGGCCAGCAACCGCGCATCGATCTGCGGCACATCGCAAGGCAAGATCAGCAGATGCGCATGGCGTGCGGCGAAGAGTCCTGCGCGGATACCGGCCAGCGGGCCGGGGAAGTCCGGGTTGTCATCGCTCACTTGTTGGTCGGCATAGGGCGCGTAGCGTTCATGGTTGCGGTTGCACGAGATGATCAGGTCATTGGTGAGTGGCCGGGCCAACTGGTGCAGGTGGGCGATCAAGGGCTGGCCTTGCCATTCCAGCAGCCCTTTGTCCTGGCCGCCCATGCGTTGGCCGCGACCTCCGGCCAACAACAGGATTGAACACGGCAGGGAAGAAAATTCAAAGCTCATGGTAGTTGCGCTGCGGCAGGTAAACAGGGGCCTGTGATATAACATCGGGCTGTTCCTTCGACAACCGGACCGTGCCATGAAAGCCAAGGCCGATGCGCCCTTCGTACCCCTCAATATTGCTGTATTGACCGTCAGCGACACCCGCACCCTGGAGACTGACACCTCCGGCCAGGTCTTCGTCGACCGCCTCACCGCCGCCGGCCACCACCTGGCCGAGCGCGTGCTGCTCAAGGACGACCTCTACAAGATCCGCGCCCAGGTGGCCCACTGGATCGCCGAAGACGTGGTGCAAGTGGTGCTGATTACCGGCGGCACCGGCTTCACCGGCCGCGACAGCACGCCTGAAGCAGTGAGCTGCCTGCTCGACAAGCAGGTCGATGGTTTCGGCGAGCTGTTCCGCCAGATCTCCGTGGCCGATATCGGCACCTCCACCGTGCAATCGCGCGCCTTGGCGGGGTTGGCCAATGGCACCCTGGTGTGCTGCCTGCCGGGCTCCACCAATGCCGTGCGCACTGGTTGGGACGGCATCCTTGCCGAGCAACTCGATAACCGTCATCGCCCGTGCAACTTCGTCCCGCACCTCAAGCAGGCCGAGCCTTGTGAATCCCGTGAGTAAGCCCGGCAAGACCGGCGCCCTGATGCCGGTGGAAGCGGCCTTGCAGCGTTTGCTCGACATGGCTGGCGCTGCACCGATCCGCGAGCAGCAAGTGCTGCCCCTGGCTGAGTGTGATGGCCGGGTATTGGCCCAGGACTTGATCTCCACACTCGACCTGCCGCCGTGGCCCAACAGTGCCATGGACGGCTACGCCGTGCGCCTGGCGGACTGGACCGGCGAACCCTTGGTGGTGAGCCAGCGTATTTTCGCCGGCACTGCTCCTGAACCCTTGGCGGCCGGTACCTGTGCGCGCATTTTTACCGGCGCGCCGGTGCCCCAGGGGGCGGACTGCGTGCAGATGCAGGAAAACGCCATGGTGCATGCCGACCAGCGCGTCAGTTTTACCGAGCCGTTGCACAAGGGCGACAACATCCGTCCCCAGGGCCAGGAGACCACCGTCGGCGAGACCGTACTCAATGCCGGCACCCGCCTGGGCCCCATCGAGCTGGGGTTGGCCGCGTCCCTTGGGCGTGATCGACTCGAGGTGGTGCGGCGCGTGCGCGTGGCCGTGTTGTCGACCGGCGATGAGCTGATCGAGCCAGGGCTGCCGCTCGGCCCTGGGCAGATCTACAACAGCAACCGCCGCGTGCTGTGCAGTTGGCTGGTGCGCATGGGCTGTGAAGTGATTGATGCCGGGATTTTGCCGGATGATCTGGAACAGACCCGCGCGCGCCTGGCGGGGCTGGGCAGCGTTGACCTGATCCTCTCGACCGGCGGTGTGTCGGTGGGCGAAGCGGACTTCCTCGGCATTGCCTTGCGCGAAGAGGGTGAGCTGGCGCTGTGGAGGTTGGCGATCAAGCCGGGCAAGCCGCTGACCTTCGGGCATTTTCGTGGCGTGCCGGTGATCGGCCTGCCGGGCAACCCGGCCTCGACCCTGGTGACCTTTGCGCTGTTGGCGCGCCCGTATCTGCTGCGTCGCCAAGGTGTGATGGAGGTGCAGCCGTTGCGCTTCGAAGTGCCGGCAGGGTTCGTCTGGCCCAAGCCCGGCAACCGCCGCGAGTACCTGCGCGGGCGGATCGAACAGGGCAAGGCGATCATCTACCGCAACCAAAGCTCCGGGGTGCTGCGCAGTGCGGCGTGGGCTGAAGGCTTTGTGGAGGTAGTGGAAGGCACCACGCTGGCCATCGGCGACCGGGTCAACTTCATTCCTTTGAGCGAAGTCCTGAACTGAACACACATCCAACTGTGGGAGCAGGCAAGCCAGCTCCCACAGTTGGATGTGTGGGGAGCTCATGAGCAATCAGTAATCGTCACCCTGCTCAGTGACGTCCCGCTCCACTGGCCCTGCATCCGGGTCGTAGCCCACCGGGAACTTGCCCTTCAACGTCCAGGCAAACGCAATGATTTCGGCAATGGTGCGGTACAGCTCCTCTGGAATGCTGTCGCCCAGTTCCATGCGCGCCAGCAGTTTCACCAGCTCGGGGTTTTCATAGATGGGGACTTCGTTCTCCCGTGCCAATTTGAGGATGGCTTCGGCCAGGGCATCATCGCCTTTGGCCGTCAGGGTGGGGGCCTGTTGGCCGTCATACTTGAGGGCGATGGCCTGGCGGGGTGGGGCGGCGTTTTTCATGCGGTTTCATCCACCCAGCGTTGTTCCAATCCGGTTTTTGGTCCGCGTGGCGGGGTGCCCAGATGGCAATCCAGGTCGCCGACGTTGAGCCCGGATGACACCAGGCGCTCGCGCAGGCTGCCCAAGTGGCTTTCGATCAGGCTGGCGGTGAACGGGCGGCTGGCCCACAGCTGGCTGGACAGTTTGCCTTGGGACAGCTGCGCCTGAACTTGCAACGGCCCCAGCGGCTCCATGTCGAAGGCCAGTTCGACGCGCCAGAGCATTTGTTTCGGGTCTTTTTTATCCTTGCGCTCGGGCTGGTCCTTGTCTGGCGCGGGCTCCTCGCGCTGGAACTTGACCTGCAACGGCACGATGTCTTGCAGGGTGCGCAGGGGGATTTCCAGCTGCCAGGTCGTTTGCAGGCGGCCGTCGGCGGTGGTGCCGGTCTGTTCCAGGCTCGACAGTTGATGGCTCTGCAAGCGCGAGATCGCCCCGGCGGCCAGGCGTAGCAGGTTTTCCAGGTCGCCTTCACCTTCCAGTTTTGCCATCAGTCTTTCGGGCAGCGGGAAGCCGGCGGGTATCTGCCGGGCGCCGACCTGGCCGAGAGTGTTCAGCGGGCTGCGCACAAAGTGCGGCAACACCTGGGCCAGCGTATTGGCGGCGAGAATCGCATTCAGGTTGGTGCTGGCGGGCAGGGCAGGCAGCAGGTCTGCGACCAGGCGTAACAGCGCGCCTTTCATGTCCAACGGTGGGATTTGCGGGTTCTGCCCGGCAAGCAATTTGGCTTCCAGAAAGGCACCGCTGTTCTGCACCACCTGGGCCAGTACCTTGGGATTGCTGACCTGCGCCAGATCGGGCAAGGCCGCCAATAATCGCTCGGCGGCGGCCCGCAGCTCAGCCGATGTGCTGTCACCACGGGGCAGGTTTTGCAAGGCGCTAAACACCGCGTCCAGCGAGCCTTGGCGACTTTGCTGAGTGGCGAGTTGTTGCGCCACGGCCAGTTGGTCTTTCAAGCCGCTCAGCGGTACGAAGTTCAGGGTTTGCGCGTTCTGCACCACGGCACTGAGCAAGCTGCCCACCCTCAACGGCTGGGGGCTTTCCAACGTCAGGGTGGTACCGGCCAGGGCGTTATTGAGCACACTCACCAGCGAGCGATAGATCGCCGGTTGCGCCGTGCCCTGAGGCAGCATCTGCGTGGTCAGCACTTTGGCTTGCAACAACGTACCCACCGGCATTTGCGTGGTGTCGAGGCGGGTGAGGGCGGCCACATTGGCGCTCATGGCTTGCTGCAAGGTGATGGCCAGGTTGCCCGCAGGTGTCTGGCTTACCGCCACATTGCTGCCCAGGGGCAGGGGCTGGGCACTGCTGGCCTGCACCAGGGTTTGTCGGCCGCCTGCGAGGGTCAACTTGAGCAGCAACTGAAAGGCCTCGCCGCCTTGTTTAAGCGCGATGACCTCAGCGTTCACGGTTTTCCCCGGCTCGATCAACCCGGCCTGTGGCTCCAGCAGTTTGAGCAACGCGCCGGCCCCAGGCAGTGGAGCAGGCCCGGGCGTGGAGGCTGGCGGCAGTGGAGGAAGATTGATCTCACCGGTCATCGTACGCATCGTCTCTGGGGAAATTGCCCTCTTTAGAGTAGGGCATCGCATGTATAATGCCGCCCGTCTGCAAAGAGAGCGGTAAAAACTCACAACTATTTGATCCAGCTCTCTAAAATCGGTCGCCAAAGCCGTTATTGTGCATCTCTCTATAACGGCCGCTGCACCGCCGACTTGAACCGTAAAGGCCCGCGATCTTTTGACCAGCCCTCTTCTTGAAGCCGTAGCGCTTGCCTGTGAACGCGACCTGCGCCTGCTGTTCGAGCAACTCGACCTGCGGCTTTCGGGTGGCGACATGGTGCAAGTCAGTGGCCCCAATGGCAGCGGCAAGACCAGCCTGCTGCGCCTGCTGGCCGGGCTGATGCAGCCCACGGCCGGCGTGGTGCGTCTCAACGGCAAGCCGTTGAACGAACAACGTAGCGAGCTGGCGCGCAACCTGGTCTGGATCGGCCACGCCGCCGGCATCAAGGACGTACTCACCGCTGAAGAAAACCTCAGTTGGCTCAGCGCCCTGCATCATCCTGCTTCCCGTGACGCCATCTGGCAGGCCCTGGCCGCGGTGGGCCTCAAGGGCTTTGAAGATGTTCCCTGCCACACCCTGTCTGCCGGCCAGCAGCGCCGCGTGGCCCTCGCCCGCTTGTACTTGACCGGCCCGCCGCTGTGGATTCTCGACGAACCCTTCACGGCCCTCGACAAACAAGGCGTGGCTCAACTCGAAGCGCACCTGGCCCAGCACTGCGAACAAGGCGGCCTGGTGGTGCTCACCACCCACCACACCTTGGCGCGCATGCCGGCTGGCTACCGTGAGCTGGACCTGGGGCGGTGGTCGCTATGAGTGTGTTCGCCCTGTTGGTGGCCCGTGAAGCCCGACTGCTGTGCCGTCGCCCCGCCGAACTGGCCAACCCGCTGGTGTTCTTTGCCATCGTGATTGCGCTGTTCCCGCTGGCGGTCGGCCCGGAGACTAAACTGTTGCAAACCTTGTCCCCGGGACTGGTGTGGGTCGCCGCGCTTTTATCGGTTCTGCTATCGCTGGACGGGCTGTTTCGCAGTGATTTCGAAGACGGTTCCCTGGAACAGTGGGTCCTTTCGTCGCACCCTTTGCCACTTCTGGTACTGGCCAAGGTGCTGGCACACTGGGCTTTTTCCGGCTTGGCGCTAGTCTTGCTCTCGCCACTGCTTGCCATGATGCTCGGGTTGCCCGTTGAATGCCTGCCGGTGCTACTCCTGTCCTTGTTACTCGGCACGCCGGTGCTCAGCCTGTTGGGGGCGGTGGGCGCAGCGTTGACGGTCGGCTTGAAGCGTGGCGGGCTGTTGCTGGCTCTGTTGATTCTGCCTTTGTATATCCCGGTGTTGATCCTGGGCAGTGGCGCGTTACAAGCCGCGCTTATGGGCATGCCGGCGACCGGTTACCTCTTGTGGCTTGGCAGCCTGACCGCCCTGGCGGTAACCCTGACACCTTTTGCTATAGCCGCCGGCCTGAAAATCAGCGTCGGCGAATAATGAGGTCTGACCCTGCGTTAACGACGCGGAGTCAGTAAAGACCCTGAGCTTTTCGCCACGACGAAAAGCACCGTGATGGAAACAACAATGAACTGGACCTGGTTTCACAAGCTCGGCTCGCCCAAATGGTTTTATGGCATCAGTGGCAAGCTGCTGCCGTGGTTGAGTATCGCCGCCATCCTGCTGATCGGCATCGGCCTGGTCTGGGGCCTGGCCTTCGCGCCGCCGGACTATCAGCAAGGTAACAGCTTTCGCATCATCTATATCCACGTGCCTGCCGCGATGCTGGCCCAGTCCTGCTATGTGATGCTGGCGGTGTGCGGCATCGTCGGCCTGGTCTGGAAGATGAAGCTGGCCGATGTGGCCCTGCAATGCGCCGCGCCCATCGGTGCGTGGATGACCGCCGTGGCGCTGGTGACCGGTGCAATCTGGGGCAAGCCGACCTGGGGTTCGTGGTGGGTGTGGGATGCGCGACTGACCTCGATGCTGATCCTGCTGTTCCTGTATTTCGGCCTGATCGCCTTGGGCAACGCCATCAGCAACCGCGACAGCGCCGCCAAGGCCTGCGCGGTGCTGGCGATTGTCGGCGTGATCAACATCCCGATCATCAAGTACTCGGTGGAGTGGTGGAACACCCTGCACCAGGGCGCCACCTTCACCCTCACCGAAAAACCAGCGATGCCCGTGGAAATGTGGGCGCCGTTGCTGCTGATGGTGCTGGGCTTTTACTGTTTCTTCGGTGCCGTATTGCTGCTGCGCATGCGCCTTGAAGTGCTCAAGCGTGAAGCCCGTACCAGTTGGGTCAAAGCCGAAGTGCAAAACTGCCTGGGAGCACGCGGATGAGTTTTGCTTCTTTCAGTGATTTTCTCGCCATGGGCCACCACGGCCTGTATGTCTGGACGGCCTATGGCATCTGCCTGGCGGTGCTGGCCCTCAACGTCGCCGCGCCGATCCTGGCCCGCAAACGTTACCTGCAACAAGAGGCGCGACGTCTGCGCCGGGAGACTGAAAAGTGAATCCGCTGCGTAGAAAGCGTCTGTTGATCATCCTTGCCATCCTGGTCGGCGTCGGCATTGCCGTGACCCTGGCCCTGAGCGCCCTGCAGCAGAACATCAACCTGTTCTACACGCCCACCCAGATCGCCAATGGCGAAGCGCCGGTCGATACGCGCATCCGCGCCGGCGGCATGGTGGAGCAGGGCTCGTTGAAGCGTTCCGGCGATTCGTTGGACGTGACCTTCGTGGTCACCGACTTCAACAAGGCCGTGACCATCACCTATCGCGGCATTCTCCCGGACCTGTTCCGCGAAGGCCAGGGCATTGTCGCCCTGGGCAAGCTCAACGCCGACGGCGTGGTAGTGGCTGACGAAGTGCTGGCCAAGCACGATGAAAAATACATGCCGCCCGAGGTCACCAAAGCCTTGAAAGACAGCGGCCAAACCGCGCCCGCCGCCCCAGCCAAGGAGGGCTAAGCCATGACGTCCGCACTGTTTATTCCTGAGTTGGGCCAGTTGGCGATGATCCTCGCGCTGTGCTTTGCGGTGGTCCAGGCCGTGGTGCCCTTGCTGGGTGCCTGGCGCGGCGATCGCCTGTGGATGAGCCTGGCGCAGCCGGCCGCCTGGGGCCAGTTCGCTTTCTTGCTGTTCGCCTTTGGTTGCCTGACCTACGCCTTCATGACCGACGATTTTTCCGTCGCCTACGTTGCCAACAACTCCAACAGCGCCTTGCCCTGGTACTACAAGTTCAGCGCCGTGTGGGGCGCCCACGAAGGTTCATTGCTGCTGTGGGCCTTGATCCTCGGCGGCTGGACCTTCGCTGTCTCGGTGTTCTCGCGCCAATTGCCGCAAGTGATGCTGGCGCGGGTGCTGGCGGTGATGGGCATGATCAGCATCGGTTTCCTGCTGTTCCTGATCATGACCTCCAACCCGTTCACCCGCATCCTGCCGCAGATCCCGGTGGACGGTCACGACCTCAACCCGTTGCTGCAGGATATCGGCCTGATCGTGCACCCGCCGATGCTCTACATGGGCTATGTGGGCTTTTCCGTGGCCTTCGCGTTCGCCATCGCCGCCTTGCTCGGCGGGCGTCTCGACGCCGCCTGGGCGCGCTGGTCACGGCCATGGACCATCGTCGCCTGGGCCTTCCTCGGTATCGGTATCACCTTGGGCTCATGGTGGGCCTACTACGAACTCGGCTGGGGCGGCTGGTGGTTCTGGGACCCGGTGGAAAACGCCTCCTTCATGCCGTGGCTGGTGGGCACCGCGCTGATTCACTCCCTGGCCGTTACCGAAAAACGTGGTGTGTTCAAGAGCTGGACGGTACTGCTCGCCATCGCGGCGTTTTCCCTCAGCCTGCTCGGCACTTTCCTGGTGCGCTCGGGCGTGCTGACCTCGGTGCATGCGTTTGCCTCAGACCCTGAGCGCGGCGTGTTTATCCTGATCTTCCTGCTGTTTGTCGTCGGCGGTTCGCTCACCCTGTTTGCCCTGCGCGCGCCGGTGGTCAAGAGCCAGGTCGGTTTCAACCTGTGGTCGCGGGAAACCCTGTTGCTGGGCAATAACCTGGTGCTGGTGGTGGCCGCGTCGATGATCCTGCTCGGCACGCTCTACCCGCTGGTGTTGGACGCCTTGAGCGGCGCCAAGCTGTCCGTGGGGCCGCCGTACTTCAATGCGTTGTTCATCCCGCTGATGGGCCTGTTGATGGTGGTGATGGCGGTCGGTGTGCTGGTGCGCTGGAAAGACACCCCGGTGAAATGGCTGGCGGGCATGCTGATGCCGGTGCTGCTCGGCAGCGTGGCCCTGGCGGTGATCGCCGGGTTTGCCTACGGCGACTTCAATTGGGCGGTACTCGCGACGTTCCTGCTGGCGGCCTGGGTGTTACTGGCTGGCGTGCGTGACATCGTCGACAAGACGCGTCACAAGGGTTTGCTCAAGGGCCTGCCCACCCTGACCCGCAGCTACTGGGGCATGCAGATCGCCCATATTGGTATCGCGGTGTGCGCCCTTGGGGTGGTGCTGTCCAGCCAGAACAGCGCCGAGCGCGACCTGCGCCTGGCGCCGGGCGAGTCCATGGACCTGGCCGGTTACCACTTCATCTTCGAAGGTGCCAAGCACTTCGAAGGGCCGAACTTCACCTCCGACAAAGGTACTGTGCGCGTGGTGCGCAATGGTAAGGAAATCGCCGTGCTGCACCCGGAAAAACGCCTGTATACCGTGCAGAGTTCGATGATGACCGAGGCTGGCATCGACGCCGGTTTCACCCGTGACCTGTATGTGGCCCTCGGTGAACCCCTGGGCGATGGCGCCTGGGCCGTGCGCGTGCATGTCAAACCCTTCGTGCGCTGGATCTGGTTCGGCGGGTTGCTCACCGGGTTCGGCGGGTTGCTCGCGGCGTTGGACCGGCGCTATCGGGTCAAGGTCAAGAGCCGGGTGCGTGAAGCGCTGGGCCTTTCGGGAGCTGCGGTATGAAGCGTTGGTTGATGGTTGTGCCGCTGGCGTTGTTTTTGCTGATGGCGGTGTTTTTGTATCGCGGGTTGTACCTGGACCCGGCCGAGCTGCCCTCGGCGATGATCGGCAAGCCGTTCCCCGCCTTCAACCTGCCAACTGTGCAGGGTGACAAGACCCTCACCCAGGCCGACTTGCAGGGCAAGCCGGCGCTGGTCAACGTGTGGGCCACCTGGTGCATCTCTTGCCGCGTCGAACATCCGGTGTTGAACAAGCTGGCCGAGAAGGGCGTGGTGATCTACGGCATCAACTACAAGGACGACAATGCGGCGGCCTTGAAGTGGCTGGCGGAATTTCATAACCCGTATCAGCTGGATATCCGCGACGAAGACGGCAACCTGGGGTTGAACCTCGGCGTGTACGGCGCGCCGGAAACCTTCTTCATCGATGCCAAAGGTGTGATCCGCGACAAGTTCGTCGGCGTGATCGACGAAACGGTGTGGCGCGAGCAACTGGCCGCCAAGTACCAGGCCCTGGTCGATGAGGCCAAGCCATGAAGCGTTGGTTGACCGCAGCTGTTTTAGCCCTGGGCCTGGCTGGTGTGGCCCACGCCGCCATCGACACTTATGAATTTGCCAACGACGCCGAGCGCGAGCGTTTTCGCGACCTGACCAAGGAACTGCGCTGCCCCAAGTGCCAGAACCAGGACATCGCCGACTCTAACGCCCCGATCGCCACTGACCTGCGCCGAGAGATCTTCCGCATGCTGGGGGAGGGCAAGGACGACCAGCAGATCATCGACTTCATGGTCGACCGCTACGGCGATTTCGTGCGCTACAAACCGGCGCTCACCGGCAAGACCGCGCTGCTGTGGTTTGGCCCGGCCGGGCTGTTGCTGGCCGGCGTGGTGGTGATGGCCGTGATCGTGCGCCGTCGCCGCGTCGCACCGATTGATGGCGCTGATGCGCTGTCCCCTGAAGAGCGCAAACGCCTCGACCAATTGCTGGACACCAAGACTGATGATTGATTTCTGGCTCGCAGCCGGTTTGCTGCTACTGATTGCCCTGAGTTTCCTGTTGATCCCTGTGTTGCGTGGCCGTCGTGCCCAGCGCGAAGAGGATCGCACCGCGTTGAACGTGGCGCTGTACCAGGAACGCGTCGCTGAGCTGCAAGCGCAGCAGGACGAAGGTGTGTTGAATACCGCGCAACTCGACACGGGCCGCGCCGAAGCGGCCCGCGAGTTGCTGGCCGACACCGAAGGCGTGGAAAAGCCCCGTGAATCGCGGTTAGGCAAACCGTTGCCGTTTTTGGCGGCGTTTCTGGTGCCTGTGCTGGGCGTCGCGCTGTACCTGCATTATGGCGCGAGCGACAAGGTCGAACTGACCCGAGAATTTTCCCAGCCACCGGTATCCATGGCCGATATGACCCGCCGCCTGGAACGCGCCGCCGCCGCGCAACCGGATTCGGCAGAAGGTTTGTACTTCCTTGGGCGCGCCTATATGGCCCAGGACCGTGCCGCCGATGCCGCCAAAGTCTTTGAACGTACGGTTGCATTGGCCGGGCGCCAACCGGAATTGCTCGGCCAATGGGCCCAGGCGCAGTACTTTGCCGACAACAAACAGTGGTCGCCGAAGGTTCAGGCGCTGACCGACGAAGCCTTGAAGCTCGACCCCAAGGAAGTCACCAGTCTCGGCCTGCTGGGTATCGCCGCCTTTGAGGGCCAGCGTTATCAGGAAGCCATCGACTACTGGAACCGCCTGCTCGCGCAATTGCCGCCAGAGGACAACTCCCGCGTCGCCTTGCAAGGCGGAATTGACCGCGCGGCAGAGAAGCTCAAGGAGAGCGGTGGCAGCGTCGCTCAGGTGCCAAAAGCGCTTTTGAAAGTGCGTGTGGATCTATCCGCCGAGGTGAAAGCCAAGGCCCTGCCAGGCGACAGCGTGTTCATCTTCGCCCGCGCCGTTAACGGCCCGCCGGCACCCTTGGCGGCCAAGCGCGTGACCGTCGAGGCATTGCCGGTCACCGTCGAACTGGGCGATGCTGACGCGATGATGCCGCAGTTGAAACTGTCCAACTTCCCCGAAGTCCAACTGGTTGCGCGCGTATCCCGGGCCGGCCAACCGACCACTGGCGAATGGATCGGCCGCAGCCAACCGTTGGCCAGCAGCACCACCGCGCTGCAGCAATTGACCATCGACACTCCGGACCAGTAATTCTGAGGACACGCCCATGACCGCATTTGCACGCATCACCTTGCTCAGCCTGGTACTCGGCCTGAGCGCCTGTGCGGTCCACCGCCCACCTGCGGCGCCGACCGGCCCGACTATTCCACCTGTTGGCCCATCTACGCAGCCGAGCACCAAGCCCAGCACCAAACCTTCCGGCCCCGTGACACCGGCGCCCAAACCTCTGCCAAGCAAATCGCCGACCTTCGCCCCACCGCCGGGCGCCGCCAGCCATTGGGACGGCAAGATGCAGGTGTATGTGCTGGACGACCAGCCTGACACCTTCTACCGCCAGCGCACCTACTACCGCTGGAGTAACGGTTGGAGCCGCTCCATCAGCCCCAATGGGCCATGGGAAGAAACCAATGTGCAAGGCGTGCCGCCGGGGTTGAGCAAGCAGTACGCGCAATGACAAAAGGCGACCGTGTTCAGGTCGCCTTTTTTATTTTCGATTTGGAATGCTATTAACTGACGGAGCTGGCTTGCCTGCGATGGCGGCCTAACAGTCAACACAGTTGGACCGGGTACATATCCGTTATTTAGGTAACGGCCACCTAGGGTTCCGCTCTGACAGCGGGTCACTTTTGGAAAAGAGCCCGGAATGCCGGCCCAGCCAAAAGTAACCAAAAGGGCTCTTGCCCCACCACTCGGCACCTCGCTTAGGCTCGGTGTGCCCGTAATCCGCCGGCATCCCTGCCGGTTTACCCCCCAAATCCCTGTCGAATTCCGGCCAGCGTGGTTTGACGGGGCGCCTAAGATCAAGATCAAAAGCAGGTCAAGATCAAGAGCGGCTCGCTTCGCATCGTGAAGAGTCTGCGCGTTATGGCATGACAATCGCTGAATTTCCCACCACCCTGGAAGCCGCGCGCGGTTGCCGGCAACTGAACATGAAAGTCTTGATGGGCGCGCCGAACGTGGTGCGTGGTGGGTCGCACTCGGGTAATGTGGCCGCCGCCGGCCTGGCTGGCGAGGGATTGCTGGATATACTTTCCAGTGACTACTACGCGGCGAGCCTGTTGCAGGCGGCGTTCGTACTGCCGATCAACAAGATGGCGGTGATCTTTGCCGCGCAGTGCAGATGATCAGCCTGGCGCCGGCACAGGCGCGGGCTTGAAGGACCGAGGTGAAATCGCCATTGGCCTGCGTGCCGACCTGGTGCAAGCCAGGAGCCGCGAAGGGCTGCCGATGGTGCAACAAGTCTGGAGACAAGCGAAGAGGGTGTTTTGATGGCAGGCAGGTTGATCTATCTCATCGGGCCATCGGGTTCGGGCAAGGACAGCCTGCTGGATGCCGCGCGTCCACGCCTGGTCGAGCGTGGCTGCCGTATGGTGCGGCGCGTGATCACACGGTCGGCAGAGGCGGTGGGCGAAGCGGCGCAAGGGGTGAGCCCGGAGCAGTTTGCGCTGATGGAAGCCGAGGGCGCATTTGCCTTGAGCTGGCAGGCAAATGGCTTGTCCTATGGCATCCCCAGGGAAATCGACGATTGGCTGGCCGCTGGGGACGACGTTCTGGTCAACGGCTCCCGTGCTCACCTGGCGCAGGCTCGTGAGCGTTACCCGACGTCGTTGGTATTGCTGCTGACGGTGGACCAAGCGGTGTTGCGCCAGCGTTTGATCGCGCGCGGGCGTGAGTCATTGGCCGACATCGAGGAACGCCTGGCGCGCAATGCGCGGTTCACTGCCGAGTTGATTGCGGGCAATGGGGCGGGCTTGTTCGTGTTGGATAACTCTGGCCCGTTGGCACATACCGTCGAGCGTTTGCTGTGCTGCCTGGACCACGGGCGCACGGTATGCGCTTGACGCTGCTGGGCACCGGTGATGCGCGGCAGGTTCCGGTGCATGGCTGCGAGTGTGCTGCGTGCGGGTTGGCGCGCAGTGATCAAAGCCGCCCCAGCCGCAGGTGCCGCGTAATCACAATGACCTGACGCTGGCGCTGCAGAGCATCGAAGACACCGGGGCGCAGTTGGGGGGGGCTGACCCATGTGGGGCATACGTTGGATACGTGGTTGCTGGCGCATCGTCATGAGTTGCCCCGACATGTCTCGGTAGGTTGGGACAATCGAGTCGTGTAAGGCGTGGCCTTGTTAGCAATCAGACAAGAAGCTTGATGTTCAGTTTGTTTTTTCCAGTGTGTTTGATTGTTTTTCTGGATGTTTGAAGCGTGTCGCTTGATTGAGTCAAGTTTGTTGTTTGCACTTTTTTTTCTTCGGTGGCATCAAGGTTTGAGAGTGCTTGGGGGATGCGAGTATTCCACCTCGAATAAAACATGTGTGGTTTTATTACTGCCATGTTTAATGGTGGGTTGTTGAAATGAAATGACGGTGGTGAAGGTCTTTTCAATGTGGGAGCTTTATCGGGCTGACAACGGAGCAGTCGGCATCGGTAACTCGCATATATGGACGGTTAACTTTCCACTGTTCAGAGTATCAAAGCACATGCATATCCCTGTTAGGCAGTCTTCTTACTCGCGTCCTTCAGATAAGTTACAGCCCGATCTTTCACCCGATGAACACCAAGTTGTTCTCTGGGCCAACAATAAAAAATCTTTCACCACGGATCAGGCCGCGAAACACATCACCCGCGGTGGCTTCAAGTTTCATGATCGCAACAATGATGGAAAAATCGTCGTGGGTTATAACTTTGCGGGCGGCTTCAATGCGGCTCAGAAAGAACGGGCCAGGCAAGCCCTTCAGTACTGGGCGGATGTTGCTAATATCGAATTTGTTGAAAATGGCCCGAACACGGATGGCACAATAAGCATCAAGGGTGTTCCGGGTTCGGCAGGCGTCGCGGGGTTGCCCAACAAATATAATTCGAACGTCCAGGCCAATATAGGCACCCAGGGTGGGCAAAACCCGGCGATGGGCAGTCACTTCCTGGGCTTATTGATCCATGAACTGGGGCATACCCTTGGGCTGAGTCATCCAGGTAAATACGACGGCCAGGGTTTCAATTACGATCGGGCTGCCGAATATGCCCAGGACACCAAGGCTCGCAGTGTCATGAGCTATTGGACGGAGACTCATCAGCCGGGGCACAATTTTGCCGGGCGCAGCCCGGGTGCCCCGATGATGGACGATATCGCCGCCGCCCAGCGGCTCTACGGCGCCAACACCAAAACCCGGAATACCGACACCACCTACGGCTTCAATTCCAATTCAGGCCGGGAGGCTTATAGCCTCAAGCAGGGGAGCGACAAGCCGATCTTCACCGTCTGGGACGGTGGAGGTAATGACACGCTCGACTTCTCCGGGTTCACCCAGAACCAAACCATCAACCTCAAGGCTGAGTCATTCTCGGACGTGGGGGGCTTGCGAGGAAATGTGTCGATTGCCAAGGGTGTGAGTGTGGAAAACGCCATTGGCGGTACAGGCAACGATACCTTGACGGGGAACGAGGGCAACAATCGGCTCACGGGCGGCAAGGGGGCCGATAAGCTGCACGGCGGAGCTGGAGCAGACACGTTTGTTTACCGCCGCGCCAGCGATTCAACGCCGCAGGCACCGGACATCATCCAGGACTTCCAGAGCGGGAGCGACAAGATCGACCTGACCGGTGTTGTTCAGGAGGCGGGGCTCAAGTCGCTGAGCTTCGTCGAGAAATTCAGCGGCAAGGCGGGCGAGGCCGTGCTCGGCCAAGACGCGAAAACCGGCCGTTTCACGTTGGCGGTGGACACAACGGGAAATGGTACGGCGGATCTACTGGTTGCCAGCCAAAGCCAGATCAAACAGGCGGATGTGATCTGGAACGGTCAGGCGCCGACAGTGACGCCAACGCCTGAACCCACTGTGGTGCCTGTGTCGGATCCCGTGCCGACCCCTACTTCAGAGCCGACTGAACCTGAACCCACGCCTGAGCCCGCCCCTTCGCCCGTCCCGACTCCACGGCCTGGAGGAGGGTTTATCGGGAAAATTTTTTCATCATTCAAGGGGTTCATAAAAAAAGTGTGGTCGATATTCAGGTGAGCCCAGTCACTATTCGCTAACCCCCCCGACAAGCCTGCCCAGGCAGGCGTCTGTGTGCCAGGCAACGACCTCCCGTGGGGTTCTCAGTCCAGGGAACCCCACGATTGCACTAGAACCTTTCTCTTACTTCTGACCGTATACGCGTGCGGCGCTGCGTGCCTGCTTATCAAGTGAGCATGGCTACTTTCAAGCCACGTTCATGTCGTGTTTTTTTCACCAAACTATCAGGGGTTGGTGATGCCTTCCCGTTTTTTCAGTTATTCAAAATTCCCGTTGACTCACTCACTGGGTTTATTGCCTGTGCGTTATTCATGTTCCCGTTTCAGAGGTGTCGGACTGATCGCCTGTTGCAGTGCATTGAATGACTCATGTGCGGCAGACTGAAGTCGCTGTATGTGGAATGCTGATTTTTTCCTTCATGTTCTATTCTATTGTTCGCCATTCAAGTTGGTAGTCGCCTGGGGGACGTGAAAAATATGAGGGTGGATGCATATTCAATTGCGTCTCAGGTCTTGTCTGGTTGTGAGTTATGCTTTGCAATAAATATATTTTTTAGTTTGTTTTAGTATTTTTATCTCTTATATATCAATGGGTTGTAATTTTTTTGAACGGCGATTTGAATTTTGAGGTTTCAGGTTTTTTCGGTTGTAAGTCTAAAGTGTTTTTAAATTTTAGAATGTGTCCTGGTGAATTAATTGGTCGCTGGCGTGATTACCTTTGGCATGCGAATTTAAGCGGGTGCCGATAACTACTGCTGCTCTTGTTGGGCGGAAATCGGTATCTCGAATATGTTGTTTTACCGTTCGAGTCTGATTTTTATGAGGACTTTGGTTTATGAGAGTGCCAGGACCAACCGCAACGAATTCTAATGCAGGGCAGGTGCCAGATCCGAGGAGTGGCATCAGCCCGGAGGGCCCTACGCAGGTATATACACTAAACAGCAAAAAAACCGTCTTCACTACGGAACAGGCCGGGAAACATATCACCCGCAGCGGTTTCAAGTTTCATGACAGTAACGGTGATGGCAAAACCACGTTGTCCTATCGTGTTTCCAAGGGCTTTACCTCACAGCAGGCAGATCAAGCCAGGCAGGCACTGCAATCCTGGCAGGATGTCGCTAACGTCACATTCACTGAAAAAAGGCAGGGGGCTGACGGCCATATAGATATCAATGAGATGCACGGAACCTCTGGGGGTATGGCCTCACTCCCCAACCGCTATATGAGTCAAACTTTCGCAAATGTCGGAACAGCGAATGCAGGTGCAAACCCTCCACGGGGTCATTATTTTCGCGAAGTTCTAGTTCACGAAATAGGCCACACCATTGGGCTGGAACACCCGGGGGACTATGATGGCTCTGGTAACTATGGACGGGACGCAGCGTATGCCGGGGATACTCGAGCGCGTTCTGTGATGAGTTACTATTCGGAAAAAAACCAGCCGGGACATGATTTCAAATCATTGAACCCCTCTGCGCCGATGATGGATGATATATCGGCCGTTCAGAAACTCTATGGGGCGAATACTAAAACGCGTAATACCGATACGACGTATGGATTTAATTCCAATACAAACCCCCCTCTGGCAGGATAGTTGTCACCCTCCAGTTTTCCCCAGATAGGCGGTAAAGGACACCGATGTGGCCCGTTATTCCCATGAGCGAAAAGAAGCCGTGCTGAGCAAGTTGTTGCCGCCTTACAA
>NZ_JYLO01000011.1 GCF_001439845.1 Pseudomonas lactis
TTTGTGGGTGTGTTTGGGCTTCTTTTTTGTGTGGGCGTGGGGGGGCGGGCTCGGGGGGGGGTGGGGTGCCTAGGTTGGTGGCATCGTCAAATCGGGTACCGACAGCCATCCAAAAAAAGGCGCAAGCCCGTAGGGCTGCGCCTTTGTCCTGTCTAAAAACTTACTGTAAAACTTCGATCACGCCGTCGGCACTCATAGTGACCTGGCTGGTGCCAGCTTCCACTTCAGGCGTCGGCGCTGAATCGGCCATGGCGGCTTTCATCATCATGCCGCCACTGCGGGCGTAAGGCATTGGGTAGCCATTGGTGTTGAAGTTCAGGTTGACGATCTTGTAGCCCTTGCCGCCGAGTGCATCGGTAGCCAGTTGCGCGCGCGCCTTGAACGCCGCCACCGCATCTTTGAGCAGTGCATCTTCGCTGGCCTTGCGCGTGGTGTCGGCGATGGCGAAGTCCATGCTGTCCATTTTCAAGGTGTTCAACAACTCGCCGGTGAGTTTGGACAGCGCCGGGAAATCCGCGCTTTCCAAGCGCAGCTCGGCGCGTTCACGCCAGCCGGTGATCTTCTGGTTCTTGCTGTCGTAGATCGGGTAGCTGTTGCGGCTGCCCTGGCGCAAGGTCACGCCTTTGACTTCGCGCGCCTGGCCCAGGGCCTGGTTCAGGGTGGTGGTGATTTCGGCAGCAAGCTTGGCCGGGTCGGCGTTTTGCGATTCGGTGTAAAGAGTGACGATCATCTTGTCGCGGGCCACTTCCTGGCTGGCTTCGGCGCGCAGGGAGATCTGGTTGTAATGCAATGCATCGGCGGCCATGGCCGGCAGGCTCGCCAGAGCGCTGGCGCTGAAGGTAATGATGGCTGCACTGCGAATGAAACGAGACATGGAAGCTCCTTGAGATAGTCGTGTTCGGTAAGACTGTAGACGCTGGCATCGGGTTCTTCGGGTTTACACATTACCCACAAGTTATGCGGGCGCCGACGAACGGTCATTTACCCGGCCTGCGTCAAAGAGCCACACACGCCGTGCCAGCAGGTCTGCTTCGTTTATACTCGTGCCGATCCGCCTGCAGCGCTCACCGGGAGAGCTCATGCTCGCCGCCGTAAAACTGACTTCCGCCACTCGCCAGAACCTCTGGCGCCTGACGTTCATTCGCACCCTGGTACTGGCCGCGCAGGCCGGTTCCGTCGGGCTTGCCTATTGGTTCGACCTGTTGCCGCTGCCCTGGCTGCAACTGGCCGTGACCCTGGGTTTTTCCACCGTATTGTGTGTGTTCACCGCCATTCGGTTGCGTACCACTTGGCCTGTGACCGAGCTGGAGTACGCCCTGCAACTGGCCTGTGACCTGTTTATCCACAGCGTGTTGCTGTACTTCTCCGGCGGTTCCACCAACCCCTTTGTCTCCTACTACCTGGTGCCTTTGACCATCGCCGCCGTGACCCTGCCGTGGCGCTATTCGGTGGTCCTGTCGGGCATCGCGCTGACGCTGTACACCTTGCTGTTGGCACAGTTTTACCCCTTGCAGACATTCCCCATCGCCCGGGAAAACCTGCAAATCTATGGGATGTGGTTGAGCTTCGCCCTGTCGGCGGCAGTCATTACCTTCTTCGCCGCGCGCATGGCCGAAGAACTGCGTCGTCAGGAAGAACTGCGTGCCATTCGCCGTGAAGAGGGCCTGCGTGACCAGCAGTTGCTGGCCGTGGCCACCCAGGCCGCTGGCGCCGCCCATGAGTTGGGCACGCCGCTGGCGACCATGAGCGTGCTGCTCAAGGAAATGACCCAGGACCATCACGACCCGGCCCTGCAGGATGATTTGAGCGTGCTGCAGGAACAGGTCAAGCAGTGCAAGCTGACGCTCCAGCAACTGGTGCGCGCCGCCGAGGCCAATCGCCGTCTGGCGGTCGAAATGCAAGACGTCACCCAATGGCTCGATGAGGCGCTGAACCGCTGGCACCTGATGCGTCCCGAAGCCAGTTACCGCTTCAACCTGCTGGGCCAAGGCAGCGTACCGCGCATGGCGCCACCGCCAGACCTGACCCAGGCGCTGCTCAACTTGCTGAACAATGCCGCCGATGCCTGCCCTGAAGGCCTCGGCGTGCAGTTGGACTGGGACGCGGAAAACGTCACCATCAGCATTCGTGACCACGGCGCCGGCGTGCCGTTGGCCATTGCCGAGCAGATCGGCAAACCCTTCTTTACCACCAAGGGCAAAGGCTTCGGCCTGGGCCTGTTTTTGAGCAAGGCCAGCGTGACCCGCGCGGGCGGCTCAGTGAAGCTCTATAGTCATGAGGAAGGTGGCACGCTCACCGAGCTGCGCCTGCCCCGTGTCGCACGAGGAGATATCGATGAGTGACGAGATCCAAGTCGAAGGCGAAGAACTGCCGCACCTGCTGCTGGTAGATGACGACGCGACCTTTACCCGCGTGATGGCGCGCGCCATGAGCCGGCGCGGTTTTCGCGTCAGCACCGCAGGTTCTGCTGAAGAGGGCCTGACCATCGCCCAGGCCGACCTGCCGGACTACGCTGCCCTGGACCTGAAAATGGACGGCGACTCGGGCCTGGTGCTGCTGCCCAAGCTGCTGGAACTCGACCCGGAAATGCGCGTGGTGATCCTCACCGGTTACTCCAGCATCGCCACCGCCGTCGAGGCGATCAAGCGCGGCGCCTGCAACTACCTGTGCAAACCAGCGGATGCCGACGACGTGCTGGCCGCCTTGCTGTCCGAGCATGCCGACCTCGACACCCTGGTGCCGGAAAATCCGATGTCGGTGGACCGCCTGCAGTGGGAACACATCCAGCGCGTGTTGACCGAACACGAAGGCAACATCTCCGCCACCGCCCGCGCCCTGGGCATGCACCGCCGCACGCTGCAACGCAAGTTGCAGAAGCGCCCGGTACGACGCTGAACGGCAACTGAACAACCCGCTTCAGGCTGCACGGACGCACGAACCGATCCCCTATGATCGGTTCAAACGCCTGTGACTTTTTCCTACCGAGCCTGAACGATGAATCAGAACGCTGAATACCGCGCGGTCAACGATGCGGTGCGTGGGCAATTCTTCCGCCGAACCTGGGCGATGATCACCCCCTATTGGCGCAGTGAAGAGAAGGGCAGGGCCTGGCTGCTGCTGGCCGCCGTGATTGGCCTGTCGCTGTTCAGCGTGGCGATCTCCGTGTGGATCAACCACTGGTACAAAGACTTCTACAACGCCTTGGAGAAGAAGGACACAGCGGCCTTCTGGCAACTGATCGGCTATTTCGGCGGGATCGCGGCGGTGGCGATACTCGGTGCGGTGTACCGCCTTTACCTGACCCAGATGCTGACGATCCGCTGGCGCGCCTGGCTCACCGAAAAACACTTCAGCCGCTGGCTGGCCCACAAGAATTACTACCAGCTGGAGCAGGGCGGCTACACCGATAACCCGGACCAGCGGATTTCCGAAGACCTCAACAACTTCACGTCCGGCACTTTAAGCCTGGGCCTCGGCTTGCTGCGTAACGTGGTCAGCCTGGTGTCATTCTCGATCATCCTGTGGGGCGTCTCGGGCAGCATCGAAGTGTTCGGCATCACCATCCCCGGCTACATGTTCTGGTGTGCGCTGCTGTACGCCGCCGTGGGCAGTTGGCTGACGCACCTGATCGGCCGGCGCTTGATTGGCCTGAGCAACCAACAACAACGCTTCGAAGCGGACCTGCGTTTTTCCATGGTGCGGGTGCGTGAGAATGCCGAAAGTATCGCCCTGTACAACGGCGAGCCGAATGAAAGGCAGCGCCTGAGCATGCGCTTCGGCAAGGTCTGGCAGAACTTCTGGGACATCATGAAAGTGTCCAAGCGCCTGACCTTTTTCACCGCCGGCTACAGCCAGATCGCGATCATCTTCCCGTTTATCGTCGCCGCGCCGCGCTACTTCACCGGCAAGATCGAGCTGGGCGAGCTGATGCAAATCAACTCGGCGTTCGGCAACGTACAAGAGAACTTCAGCTGGTTTATCAACGCCTATTCGGAGCTGGCGACATGGCGCGCCACCAGCGACCGTCTATTGAGTTTCCAGCAAGCCATGAGCGACAACGAGCAACGCACGCCGGCGATCGACGTGCGCCCTGAAGGCGAGCGCCTGGTGATCAACGACCTGGGCATGGACCTGGCCGACGGCCGCCATTTGCTCACCGACGCCGACATGACCGTGGAGCCTGGCCAGCGCGTCATGCTCAGCGGGCGTTCCGGCAGCGGCAAGAGCACCTTGCTGCGGGCGATGGGGCACCTGTGGCCCGCCGGGCATGGCAGCATTCGCCTGCCGGCGACGCGCTACCTGTTCCTGCCGCAAAAGCCTTACCTGCCGATTGGTACGCTCAAGGCCGTGTTGAGTTACCCACAGGACGACAGCGTCTACGCGCCAGAACGTTATGCACAGGTGCTGGAAACCTGCCGCCTGCCCCATCTGGTCAGCCGCCTGGATGAAGCCAACCACTGGCAACGCATGCTCTCGCCCGGCGAACAACAGCGCCTGGCCTTTGCCCGTGCGTTGTTGTTTGCACCGCGATGGCTGTACATGGATGAGGCGACCTCGGCCATGGATGAAGAAGACGAGGCGACCTTGTACCAGGCGTTGATCGATGAACTGCCGGGGCTGAGCATCGTCAGCGTCGGCCACCGCAGCAGCCTCAAGCGTTTCCATGGGCGGCATGTGCGCATTGACGGTGGGCGGTTGCAGGAACAGCAACTCACTTAAGCTCTTGCGCGCTTAATTTAGGAGCGAGCTTGCTCGCGAAAAACGTCAACGATGACGCGTGCTCCCTGAATAAACGCGGCGCCTGTGAGTTTTTCGCGAGCAAGCTCGCTCCTACAATTAGCGGAGTGTCTGAGGCAGGTGTGTCAACGGGCACACCGCTATCGCAGGCAAGCCAGCTCCCACAGGGGGGCGGTGTTGTCTGATGGTTCAGGCACCTAATAAAAAGCCCGGCTGATCATCGATCAGCCGGGCTTTTTTATTGCTCGAAGATGACTTACTTCTTCAAGCCGTAATGCTCATCCAACATGCCTGGGGCGTTCGGCGTTTTTGGCGCGTAGTCCCGTGGTGGCTCCTGGTTTTCCCGTGGTGGGGTCAGGCGTTCCCGTGGGGTTTGCGGTGCATCGGAATGCAGCGCGGCCAGCAGGCGCTGGCGGGTGATGTCGTCGAGGGCCAGGCGGTTAGCGCCATCGGCGAGGTGATCCTGTACTTCCTGGTAGCTCTGGGTGAGCTTCTTGACCAGGGTCGCGGTGCTGTTGAAGTGGGTAACAACCTCGTTCTGATAACTGTCAAAACGTTCCTGAATGTCATCCAGCTGACGCTGCGTGCGGTTAGGCGCGGCATTGGGCAGCAGGCGGGCAACCAGGAAACCAATGGCGACACCGGCAACCAGGGCAAGAGTCGGCAACAACCAAACTAAGAGCGAGTGTTCCACGAGTCCTTCCTCTATAAACGGCTTTGCTTTACGTTAACGGCTCAAACCTGCGCTGTATACCGCGATTAAGCTCGCAATGATGCCATGCACAGACTTTTAGCTAGACGAGTCGACCCCTTGAGAGGTCACGGAGTTCATCCTTGCTCATGCGTGAAACCCCCGTTTTGATCGATGGCCCGGTGGGCCAATTGGAAGCCCTGTACCTGGATCACCCCGAACCACGTGGCCTGGCGCTGGTTTGCCACCCTAACCCGGTACAGGGTGGGACCATGCTCAATAAAGTCGTATCGACCTTGCAACGCACCGCCCGCGACGCGGGTTTGATTACTTTGCGTTTCAATTACCGGGGCGTCGGTGCCAGTGCCGGTACTCACGATATGGCCAGCGGTGAAGTCGATGATGCAGAAGCGGCCGCCACCTGGTTGCGGGAAAAGCACCCGGACCTGCCGATCACCTTGCTGGGTTTTTCCTTCGGCGGTTACGTGGCTGCCAGTCTCGGCGGGCGTTTGGAAGCCAAGGGCGAAAAGCTCGCGCACCTGTTCATGGTGGCTGCGGCGGTGATGCGCCTGGGCGAGTCGGACGTGCTGCCCCAAGGCTGCCCGTTGACCCTGATCCAGCCGGAAACCGATGAAGTTGTGGACCCGCAACTCGTCTACGCCTGGTCCGCCGCCCTGAAACGCCCCCATGAGCTGCTGAAAGTGGCAGAATGCGGACACTTTTTTCATGGCAAGCTGACCGATCTCAAGGATCTGGTGCTGCCACGCCTTTCGAATTGATGACAAGCGATCACCCATGACGACCCGTACCCGTATCCTCACCGGCATCACCACCACCGGCACGCCGCACCTGGGCAACTACGCCGGTGCGATTCGCCCGGCGATCCTCGCCAGCGAAGACGCGAATGCCGACTCCTTCTACTTCCTGGCCGACTACCACGCCCTGATCAAATGCGATGACCCGCAGCGCATCCAGCGCTCGCGTATGGAAATCGCCGCGACTTGGCTGGCCGGTGGCCTGGATGTGAACCGAGTGACCTTCTACCGCCAGTCGGACATCCCGGAAATCCCCGAGCTGACCTGGCTGCTGACCTGCGTTGCCGCCAAGGGCCTGCTCAACCGCGCCCATGCCTACAAGGCCTCGGTGGACAAGAACGTGGAAAACGGTGAAGACCCGGATGCGGGTATCAGCATGGGCCTGTACAGCTACCCGGTGCTGATGGCAGCGGACATCCTGATGTTCAACGCGCACAAGGTGCCGGTGGGGCGCGACCAGATCCAGCACGTGGAAATGGCCCGCGATATCGGCCAGCGCTTCAACCACCTGTTCGGCAACGGTAAAGAATTCTTCACCATGCCCGAGGCGCTGATCGAAGAAAGCGTGGCTACCTTGCCGGGCCTGGATGGCCGCAAGATGTCCAAGAGCTACGACAACACCATCCCGTTGTTCACCAGCGCCAAGGACATGAAGGACGCGATCTCGCGGATCGTCACCGACTCGCGCGCGCCAGGCGAAGCCAAGGACCCGGACAATTCGCACCTGTTCACCCTGTACCAGGCGTTCGCGACCAAGGCCCAGGAAGCCCAATTCCGTGGCGAGCTGCTAGAAGGCCTGGGCTGGGGCGAGGCGAAGAACCGTCTGTTCCAACTGCTCGACGGCCAGCTCGGCGAAGCGCGCGAGCGTTACCATCAATTGATGTCGCGCCCATCGGACATGGAAGACCAGTTGCAGGTCGGCGCCAAGAAGGCCCGCGCTGTGGCGGCACCGTTCCTGGCCGAGCTGCGTGAAGCGGTGGGCCTGCGTTCGTTCGTCAACCAGGCGGCGGCGCCGGTCGCCACCAAGAAAAAAGCAGCGAAGGCTGCGCGGTTTGTGAGCTTCCGTGAAGCTGACGGCAGCTTCCGCTTCCGCCTGTTGGCCGCCGACGGCGAGCAACTGCTGTTGTCGCGCAACTTTACCGATGGCAAAGCAGCCGGCGCGGTGACCAAGCAACTGCAAAGTGGTGATGCGCTGGACGTGCGCGCCGAGGCTCTGACCTTCAGCGTATGGCTGGACGGCGCCGCAGTAGCTGACAGTGCCGAGTACGCCGATGAAGCATCGCGTGACGCGGCCATCGAAGCCTTGCGCGCTGCGTTAGCCCCCATCGAGGATTAACCCGACCAAGGGTTGATTGCCATTATCCAGGGCCGTCGTTACAGTGTCGGCCCGTTTTTGTTGCCTTGCTAACGAAATTATGACGCCCCTAGAACGATATCAAGCTGATCTGAAACGCCCCGAGTTCTTCCATGACGCGGCCCAGGAAAATGCCGTGCGTCATTTGCAGCGCCTGTACGAGGACCTCGTAGCCGCGTCGCAAAGCAAGCCAGGGATGTTCAGCAAGCTGTTTGGCAAGAAAGACCACACGCCGGTCAAGGGCCTGTATTTCTGGGGCGGTGTGGGTCGGGGCAAGACTTACCTGGTAGACACCTTCTTTGAAGCGCTGCCGTTCAAGGAAAAAGTGCGTACGCACTTCCACCGCTTCATGAAGCGCGTGCATGAAGAGATGAAGACCCTGCCGGGCGAGAAAAACCCGCTGACCATCATCGCCAAGCGTTTCGCCCAAGAGGCCCGGGTGATCTGCTTCGATGAATTCTTCGTCTCCGACATCACCGACGCCATGATCCTTGGCACCCTGATGGAAGAACTGTTCAAGAACGGTGTGACCCTGGTGGCCACATCGAACATCGTGCCCGATGGCCTGTACAAGGACGGCCTGCAACGTGCACGCTTCCTGCCGGCCATTGCGCTGATCAAGCAGAACACCGATATCGTCAATGTCGACAGCGGCGTCGACTACCGCTTGCGTCACCTGGAGCAAGCCGAGCTGTTCCACTTCCCGCTCAACGAAGCAGCACACGAAAGCTTGAAGAAAAGCTTCCGCGCCCTGACGCCGGAATGCACCCAGGCGGTGGAAAACGACAAGCTGATGATCGAGAACCGCGAAATCATCGCACTGCGCACCTGCGATGACGTAGCCTGGTTCGAGTTCCGCCAACTGTGCGATGGGCCACGCAGCCAGAACGATTACATCGAGCTGGGCAAGATCTTCCACGCCGTGATCTTGAGTGGTGTGGAACAGATGGGCGTGACCACCGACGATATCGCCCGACGGTTCATCAACATGGTCGATGAGTTCTATGACCGTAACGTCAAGCTGATCATCTCGGCGGAAGTCGAACTCAAGGACCTCTATACGGGTGGTCGCTTGAACTTCGAATTCCAGCGCACCTTGAGTCGCCTGCTGGAAATGCAGTCCCACGAGTTCCTGTCGCGCGGGCACAAGCCTTAATCAATCTCCGGCTCAATGGAGATCTAATGTGGGAGCCGGGCTTGCCCGCGATGGGGGTGTATCAGTCAACTATAGGCTGGCTGATACACCGTCATCGCAGGCAAGCCAGCTCCCACAATGGTTTGTGTTGGCCTGGAGTCAGGCGGCCTGCTGAAATTGCTGGCGATACTGGTTGGGCGACAACTCCGTGTGCTGCCTGAACAACCGCGCAAAGAAACTCGCATCGTCGTAACCCACCTCATAACTGATGGTCTTGATGCTCTTGCGGCTGCCCGAGAGCAGGCCCTTGGCGGTCTCGATGCGCAGGCGTTGCAGGTAATGCAGCGGCTTGTCACCGGTGGCGGTCTGGAAGCGGCGCATGAAGTTGCGGATGCTCATGCCGTGTTCCCGGGCGACGTCTTCAAAGCGGAATTTGTCGGCAAAGTGCTCTTCAAGCCAATGCTGGATCTGCAGGATGATCACATCCTGATGCAGCTTCTGCCCGCCAAACCCGATACGCCCCGGTGAATAGTTGCGCTGCACTTCATAGAGAATGTCGCGGGCCACGGCCTGGGCGATGTTGGCGCCACAGAAGCGTTCGATCAGGTAGATATAAAGGTCGCAGGCCGAGGTGGTGCCGCCGGCGCAATACAGGTTGTCGGCGTCTGTGAGGTGCTTGTCCTGATTGAGCTGCACCTTGGGGAAGCGCTCGCTGAAAGCGTTGAAAAAACGCCAGTAGGTGGTCGCCTCCTTGCCATCGAGCAGCCCGGCTTCGGCCAGCCAGAACACCCCGGTGGCCTCGCCGCACAGCACAGCCCCGCGAGCATGTTGTTCGCGCAGCCACGGCAGCACCTGGGGGTAGCGGGTGCACAACACATCGAAGTCGTCCCAGAAGGCCGGCAGCACGATGATGTCGGCGTCTTCGAGGCCGCCGTCCACCGGCATGATCACATCGCTGAAGCTGCGCACGGACTGGCCGTCGGGGCTGACCAGGCGCGTTTCGAACCCTGGGGTCAGGCCCAGGCCTTGCTGTTTGCCATGGCGCAGGCTGGCGAGATGGAAGAAATCCTTGGCTTGCATGAGGGTGGAAGCGAATACCCGATCAATGGCCAAAATGCTGACTCGCCGCAACGGCGTGGAGATTTGGTTAGACATAATTTCATTTATTCTTATAGGGGAAAGTGGTCACCAGACGGCTGGATCGTCTTATTTTTTGTCGCATGTGTCCAGTGTCCCGTGACGCCTTCGGGGCATAGGCTCTGTGGGCTCGTCCTTGTCCGACAATCCACACAGGTGACCCATGATCCCCAGAACCTTGTTCAGCTCGGAGCACGAACTCTTCCGTGAGAGCGTGCGCACCTTCCTCGAAAAACACGCCGTGCCCTTCCATGGGCAATGGGAAAAGCAGGGCTATATCGACCGTAACCTTTGGAACCAGGCGGGGGAGGCGGGCATGTTGTGTTCCCACCTGCCAGAGGAATACGGCGGCCTGGGCGCGGATTTTCTCTACAGCGCGGTGGTGATCGAAGAGGTCAGCCGCCTGGGTTTGACCGGCATCGGCTTTTCGCTGCATTCGGATATCGTCGCGCCGTACATCCTGCATTACGGCAGTGAAGCGCTGAAGCACAAGTACCTGCCCCAGTTGATCTCCGGGGAGATGGTCACTGCCATCGCCATGACCGAGCCGGGCGCCGGTTCCGACCTGCAAGGGGTCAAGACCAGCGCCGTGCTGGACGGCGATGAGTACGTGATCAACGGCTCCAAGACCTTTATCACCAACGGCTACCTGGCCGATCTGGTGATCGTCGTCGCCAAGACCGACCCCAAGGCCGGCGCCAAGGGCACCAGCCTGTTCCTGGTGGAAGCCGATACGCCGGGCTTCGACAAGGGCAAGCGCCTGGAGAAAGTCGGCATGAAGGCCCAGGACACCTCGGAGCTGTTCTTCCAGGACGTGCGCGTGCCCAAGGAAAACCTGCTGGGCCAGGCGGGCATGGGCTTTGCCTACCTGATGCAAGAGTTGCCGCAAGAACGCCTGACCGTGGCGATTGGCGCGCTGTCCTCAGCCGAAGCGGCGTTGCAGTGGACCCTTGAGTACACCCGTGAGCGCAAGGCGTTCGGCAAGGCGATTGCCGATTTCCAGAACACCCGGTTCAAGCTGGCGGAGATGGCCACCGAGATTCAGATTGGCCGTGTTTTTGTGGACAAGTGCATGGCTATGCACCTGGAAGGCAAGCTGGACGTGCCTACCGCAGCGATGGCCAAGTACTGGGCCACAGACCTGCAATGCAAGGTGCTCGATGAGTGCGTGCAGTTGCATGGCGGTTACGGGTTCATGTGGGAATACCCGATTGCCCGGGCCTGGGCGGATGCGCGGGTGCAGCGCATTTATGCGGGGACCAATGAGATCATGAAGGAGATCATTGCGCGGGCGCTTTGATGTTTGGTGCTCTTGATTGATCGTTTGATCGTTCCCACGCTCCGCGTGGGAACGCCTCATGTGACGCTCTGCGTCACGACTCTGAAAGCGGACGCAGAGCGTCCAAGGCGGCATTCCCACGCAGAGCGTGGGAATGATCAGTGCGGGTCAATCAGGGTGCTGGATTCGGATGATCCTTCTGAATCGCCTCAATCCCTTCCAACACTTCTTTCGACAATTTCAGATCGGCACTGGCGATGTTGCTGTCCAGTTGTTCCAGTGAAGTAGCCCCAATAATATTGCTGGTCACAAACGGCTGTTGCGTCACAAACGCCAGCGCCATCTGCGCCGGGTCCAGGCCATGTTCCCGCGCAAGAGCCACATAGCGGCTGCACGCCGCTTCCGACTGCGGGTTGAAGTAACGGCTGAAGCGGCTGTATTCAGTCAAGCGCGCCTTGGCCGGGCGGGCGCCATTTTCGTACTTGCCACTGAGCATGCCGAACGCCAAAGGCGAATAGGCCAGCAAGCCGCACTGTTCACGAATGGCAATCTCCGCCAGGCCCACTTCAAAGCTGCGGTTGAGCAGGTTGTAGGGGTTCTGGATCGACACGGCGCGCGGCCAGCCGCGGGCTTCGGCCAGGGCCAGGAACTTCATGGTGCCCCACGGCGTTTCGTTGGACAGGCCAATGTGGCGGATCTTGCCGGCCTTCACCTGTTCGTCCAGGGCTTCGAGCGTTTCCTCCAGTGGGGTGAGGTCGTCTTCGTCCTTGTGCTTGTAGCTCAACTGGCCGAAGAAGTTGGTGCTGCGCTCCGGCCAGTGCAATTGGTAGAGGTCGATCCAGTCGGTCTGCAGGCGCTTGAGGCTGGCGTCGAGGGCTGCGCCGATGTGCTGGCGGTTGTGGCGCAGGTGGCCATCGCGGATATAGTCGATGGTGTTGCCGGGGCCGGCGATCTTGCTGGCAAGCACCCAGTCGGCGCGGTCGCCACGGCTTTTGAAGTAGTTGCCGATGTAGCGTTCGGTGGTGGCGTAGGTGTCGGCCTTGGGCGGCACCGGGTACATTTCCGCGGTGTCGAGGAAGTTGATGCCTGCGGCCTTGGCCCGTTCGATCTGCGCGAAGGCCTCTGCCTCGCTGTTCTGCTCGCCCCAGGTCATGGTGCCCAACGCGATCGCGCTGACATTCAGATCGGTGCGGCCCAGCTGTCGGTAATCCATCGGGTACTCCTTCAGGGGAAAACAATCATAAAAGCAGGTTGAATTTTTTTTCGCAATCTGCATAATTGCCCACCTCTTTCTGCAGTGGAAGTGATGCGCCGCCTGCCGAAGAATCTTGCCGTTGAACGGACGCGCCGACCCGAGCCCCCGATAGCGTCTGTATCCGGCTGCCTTTGACCTTGTCAAAGTACGCACTATTCAGTAAGATCCGCCGTCTAAATTTACAGGCGGCCCCTGAGGCTATTAAAGAATGACAACTTTTACTGCAAAACCGGAAACAGTTCAGCGCGACTGGTTTGTCGTCGACGCCGCTGGTCAGACCCTGGGTCGTCTGGCCACTGAAGTCGCCAGCCGTCTGCGTGGCAAGCACAAGCCTGAATACACCCCGCACGTTGATACCGGCGACTACATCGTCATCATCAACGCTGAGCAGGTTCGTGTAACCGGCAACAAAGCAAGCGACAAAATGTACTACCGTCACTCCGGTTTCCCAGGCGGTATCAAGTCTTCCAACTTCGAAGGCCTGATTGCCAAGAAGCCTGAAGCCCCGATCGAAATCGCGGTCAAAGGCATGCTGCCTAAGGGCCCACTGGGTCGCGATATGTTTCGCAAGCTGAAAGTCTATGCGGGCGCTGTACACCCTCATGCTGCTCAGCAGCCCCAAGAACTGAAGTTTTAACGGAATAGTTCATTATGTCGGCGACTCAAAATTACGGCACTGGCCGTCGCAAAACCGCAACCGCACGCGTTTTCCTGCGTCCGGGCACTGGTAACATCTCGATCAACAACCGCTCCCTGGACAACTTCTTCGGTCGCGAAACTGCCCGCATGGTAGTTCGTCAGCCGCTGGAATTGACCGAGACCGTTGAAAAGTTCGACATCTACGTCACCGTTATCGGTGGCGGTGTAAGTGGTCAAGCTGGCGCAATCCGCCACGGTATCACTCGCGCTCTGATGCAGTACGACGAAACCCTGCGTGGCGCTCTGCGCAAAGCTGGCTTCGTGACTCGCGATGCTCGTGAAGTTGAACGTAAGAAAGTCGGTCTGCGTAAAGCGCGTAAGCGTCCGCAGTACTCGAAGCGTTAATTCGCTTTACGTTCCACAAAAACGCCCAGCCTCCTCACGGAGTTGGGCGTTTTTTATTGCCTGCGATTTATGCACATTTTTCGCCGTGACAACTTGCCACATCCGTAGACCCCCTATACTACAAGGCCTGGAGGCGGAGCCCCGGGCAATTCCCTTGTCATACGTGGGGCTTTTCATTACCATCCGTCAAAATTTTTATAAGTAAAGATTCAACACTTAGTAGACGCCTGATTTAACAGGCCAAAAAGCTGATGGGAGAGGACTGAATGAGCAATGACGGCGTGAATGCAGGCCGGCGTCGCTTCTTGGTAGCAGCCACATCCGTGGTGGGTGCTGCAGGAGCGGTGGGGGCTGCGGTCCCGTTCGTGGGGTCATGGTTTCCCAGTGCCAAGGCGAAAGCCGCAGGTGCACCGGTGAAGGTGAATGTCAGCAAGATCGAGCCAGGCCAGCAGATGATTGCTGAATGGCGCGGCCAGCCGGTTTTCATTGTTCGTCGTACCGAGGAAATCCTGGGGAATCTGAAGAAGATCGAAGGCCAGTTATCTGACCCGACATCCGAAAAGTCCGACCAGCCCGCCTACGCCAAGAACGAAGCGCGTTCGATCAAGCCAGAGATTCTGCTGCTGGTTGGTCTGTGTACCCACCTGGGTTGCTCACCTACCTTCCGCCCGGAAGTGGCGCCTGTCGACTTGGGCAAAGACTGGGTCGGCGGTTATTTCTGCCCGTGCCACGGTTCCCACTATGACCTCGCTGGCCGCGTCTACAAATCCCAGCCCGCGCCCCTGAACCTGCCGGTTCCTCCTCACAATTACGAATCTGACGACATCATTGTCATTGGCCTCGACAAGGAGAACGCGTGATGAGCAAGTTCATGGATTGGGTGGATGCGCGCTTCCCCGCCACTAAAATGTGGGAAGACCATCTCAGCAAATATTACGCGCCGAAAAACTTCAACTTCTTCTACTTCTTCGGCTCCCTGGCCCTGTTGGTGCTGGTCAACCAGATCGTCACTGGCGTGTGGTTGACGATGAGCTACACGCCGTCGGCGGAAGAAGCGTTTGCTTCTGTCGAATACATCATGCGTGACGTCGAGTACGGCTCGATCCTGCGCCTGCTGCACTCCACCGGCGCGTCGGCGTTCTTTATCGTCGTCTACCTGCACATGTTCCGCGGCCTGCTCTACGGCTCGTACCAGAAGCCTCGTGAGCTGGTGTGGGTCTTCGGCATGTTGATCTACCTGGCGCTGATGGCCGAAGCCTTCATGGGCTACCTGCTGCCCTGGGGCCAGATGTCGTACTGGGGCGCCCAGGTGATCATCTCGCTGTTCGGCGCAATCCCGGTGATCGGCAACGACCTGACCCAGTGGATTCGTGGTGACTACCTGATCTCCGGCATCACCCTGAACCGCTTCTTCGCCTTGCATGTGGTGGCCTTGCCGATCGTGATCCTGGGCCTGGTGGTACTGCACATCCTGGCGCTGCACGAAGTGGGTTCCAACAACCCGGATGGCGTGGACATCAAGAAGCACAAGGACGAGAACGGCATCCCGCTGGATGGCATTCCGTTCCACCCGTACTACACCGTGAAAGACATTGTCGGCGTAGTCGTGTTCCTGTTTGTGTTCTGCTCGATCGTGTTCTTTTTCCCGGAGATGGGTGGTTATTTCCTGGAGAAGCCTAACTTCGAACAGGCCAATGCCTTCAAGACACCCGAGCACATTGCCCCGGTCTGGTACTTCACGCCGTTCTACGCGATCTTGCGCGCGATCCCCGACAAACTCATGGGCGTGATCGCCATGGGCGCGGCCATCGCGGTGCTGTTCGTGCTGCCGTGGCTCGACCGTAGCCCGGTCAAGTCGATGCGCTACAAAGGCTGGCTGAGCAAGATCTGGCTGTGGGTGTTCTGCATTTCGTTCGTGATCCTGGGCGTGCTGGGCGTATTGGCGCCTACCCCTGAGCGCACGTTGCTGTCGCAGGTCTGCACCTTCCTGTACTTCGCCTACTTTATTCTGATGCCGTTCTATACCCGGCTCGAGAAGACCAAACCGGTTCCGGAAAGGGTGACTGGCTGATGAAAAAATTACTCGTTGCATTCGTGCTTGCGGCACTGCCGCTACTGTCCTTCGCCGCCGAACATGGCGCAGAGCTGGAAAAAGTCGATATCGATGTGTCTGACAAAGCCGCCATGCAGGATGGGCTGCGTACATTCACCAACTACTGCATGGGGTGCCACAGCGCCAAGTTCCAACGGTATGAGCGCGTTGCCGATGACTTGGGCATTCCCCATGAAGTGATGCTCAGCCACGCGGTGTTCACGGGTGCCAAGATCGGCGACCACATGAACATCGGCATGCAGCCGGCCGACGCCAAGACCTGGTTCGGCGCCGCACCGCCCGACCTCACCCTGGTGGCCCGTGTACGCGGTACCGACTGGCTCTACGGTTATCTCAAATCCTTCTACGAAGACCCTGCGCGCCCCTATGGCGTGAACAACAAAGTCTTCCCGAACGTCGGCATGCCGAACGTTCTGGTCGGCCTGCAGGGGCGCCAGGTGGTAGGATGCAAGCAGGTTCAGGTCGTTGAAGACGGCAAGAAGCAATATGATCCGTTGACCGGCACGCCGCTGACCCATGAAGCGTGCGATCAACTGACCATCGTGCCCAAGACCGGTACGCTGAACGAAGAGCAGTTCGACGAGAAGGTCAAGAACCTGGTGACCTTCCTGGCCTACTCGGCCAACCCGGTCAAACTGCAGCATCAGCGTATCGGTACCTACGTCTTGCTGTACCTGGCTTTCTTCTTCGTATTCGCTTATTTGCTCAAGCGTGAATACTGGAAGGATGTGCATTGATCCAACCGTAAGCAATTGCTGTTAATCTTGCGCGCCCAGCGGCATCTCTGAACACGTAGCGCCGGTTTGAACCGGTCGTTACAGGGATGCTTCTGGGCGCGCTCGTTTTTGAGCTTTCGATAATTTCAACAAGCGAGGAGGACCGCCATGGGCGTGACCAATCGGTTGGCCTGTTACTCCGACCCCGCCGACCACTATTCCCACCGAGTACGCATCGTGCTCGCAGAGAAGGGTGTCAGCGCCGAGATCATCAGTGTGGAGGCGGGCCGTCAGCCGCCGAAGCTGATCGAAGTGAACCCTTACGGCAGCTTGCCCACCCTGGTCGATCGTGACCTGGCGTTGTGGGAGTCGACCGTGGTGATGGAATACCTGGATGAGCGTTACCCTCATCCGCCTTTGCTGCCGGTGTACCCGGTGGCGCGTGCCAACAGCCGCCTGCTGATCCATCGGATCCAGCGTGACTGGTGCGGGTTGGTGGATGTGATCCTGGATTCGCGTTCCAAAGAAGCCGCTCGTGTGCAGGCGCGCAAGGAATTGCGCGAGAGCCTGACCGGCGTTTCGCCGTTGTTCGCCGATAAACCTTTTTTCCTCAGTGAGGAACAAAGCTTGGTGGATTGCTGCCTATTACCCATACTCTGGCGCTTGCCGATTCTGGGCATTGAACTGCCACGGCCGGCCAAGCCGTTGCTTGATTACATGGAGCGCCAGTTTGCGCGTGAGGCTTTCCAGGCGAGTCTGTCTGGCGCCGAACGCGATATGCGCTAAGGCTTAAGGAGCCGTTGATGAACTCCAGTCGACCTTACCTGGTCCGCGCGCTCTATGAGTGGATTGTGGACAACGATTGCACCCCGCACATGCTGGTCAATTCCGAATTTCCTGCGGTTCAGGTACCCCAGGGTTTTGCCAGTGACGGGCAAATTGTGCTGAACGTATCGCCCAGTGCCGTGCGCCACCTGCACATGGACAACGAAGCGGTGAGCTTCGAAGGGCGTTTCGGCGGTGTGCCCCATACGCTGTTCGTGCCCATCGGTGCCATCCTCGGGATCTACGCCCGGGAAAATGGCCAGGGCATGGTGTTCGATCTGGAGTCGCCTTTAGAGGATGACGAAACGATTGAAGGCGAAGACGGTGATGATGTACCGCCACCGGATGCCGAGCCGCCGCGCCCTAGCGGTCGGCCAAGCTTGAAAGTGGTGAAGTAGGCGGATTTCGCTTACAGACCCGTCTGAAAAATGCCTCGACAGCTGTCGGGGCATTTTTTTTGCGTGAAGGATATGGATGAAAGTCGCGCCAGAACGGTGATCGTACAACCACCATGGGCTATGATGCGGTCTTCAGTTCGTCGAGAAAGATGGTTCATCATGGAAAACGCCAGCGCCGCCCCACGTCTTCCCCGCAAGCGCCGCAGCCTTGCCCAGGAATTGGTCACGGTGTTGTCCGAGCAGATCCGCGATGGCCAGCTCAAACGCGGCGACAAGTTGCCCACCGAGTCGGCGATCATGGATGCCCACGGCGTCAGTCGGACGGTGGTGCGTGAAGCCATCTCGCGCCTGCAAGCGGCGGGGCAGGTCGAGACTCGCCACGGTATCGGCACCTTCGTGCTGGACACGCCAAGCCCCAGCGGTTTTCGCATAGACCCTGCCACCGTGGTGACCTTGCGTGATGTGCTGGCGATTCTGGAGTTGCGTATCAGCCTGGAAGTGGAGTCTGCGGGCCTTGCTGCCTTGCGCCGCAGCGATGAGCAACTGGCGGCCATGCGCGCGGCCCTCGATGCCTTGAATGAAAGTGCGGCCCACGCTGGCGATGCGGTGGCGTCGGATTTTGCCTTTCATCTGGAAATTGCACTGTCTACCGGTAACCGCTACTTCACCGACATCATGACCCACCTGGGCACCAGCATCATTCCGCGTACCCGCCTGAATTCGGCGCGCCTGGCCCATGATGATCAACAGCACTACATGAGCCGCTTGAGCCGCGAACACGAAGAAATCTATGAGGCGATTGCCCGCCAGGATTCGGATGCGGCACGTGCGGCCATGCGCCTGCATTTGACCAACAGCCGTGAGCGGCTGCGTCATGCCCATGAAGAGGCAGAGGCACAGCGGGGCTGATCGTTCCCACGCTCTGCGTGGTAACGCCTCTATGGACGCTCCGCGTCCCGATGCGCGTGAATTTCTCAAGCCCTCGCAGGGTGACGCGGAGCGTCATAGGCTGTATTCCCACGCAGAGCGTGGGAACGATCATGCCAGCCGTTAGTTGGCGGGTTGGTTTGGCTTGTAGTCCTTAAGCAGCAAGTACGTGCTCCACCCCCACCAATCATTAGTCCAGTGCTTGTCGTTCAAATCATTGACGTCCTTGCGCCGCAGCACCTTGTCCCCCTCCATCTTGAACAGCGGCGAGAAGTTATTCGCCGGGTTTTGCGCGGCGTTCAGGTCGGGCACATACAGCGGTGCCTTGAACTCAGCTGGGGAGGGCGCGATGCCGCTGATGAAGGTTTCGAAGATCTCATCGGCCGAGGCCTGTACGGCCCCTTTGACCTGCACGCGATTGTCGGCGTCGATGCTGTCGAAGTAGCGCTTGTCGCCGTAGGCATGCCACTGAGCGCCCATGGCATTGCGCACCTTGAGCCCGAATTTACTGTCTTCATCGTGCATGAAGCGGCTGATCAGCGAGCCGAGTTCTCCTGGCGTCACCACTGCCGCCAGTTGTTTGCGCGGTACCCGCAGGTGGCCGGCGGAAAACAGGTCGGTCAAAAAGTGATCGGCAAAGCTGTTCATGGCGTAAGCCAATTCCAGGGCCTGGTCGGTGCCGGTCTGATGAGCCACCACGGCCTGTTGCAGAGCCGCTGCGTGACCGGCCAAATAGGCGGACAGGGCCCATTCACCGAAGTGGTCGGCGTTGTCCGCTGCCAGCTTCAGGTAGCGGCCCAACGGTACGAGGGCCGAAACAGCACTGCCGCCGCCGGTTATGCGATTCCACTCCTCGGACAACGTATCTCCCAGGGCGTCATAGGCTTCATGAGGTTGTTTGCCGTCCTTGATCGCCTGGTTGACGGCGTTGATCTCCTTTTGCATCACCGCCAGGATCTTCTGCGCTTCTTCCCGTGAAGCAGGCAACACGGCGAGAGAATTGAACGCCGCGGTGAAGCGTTGCACGCGCTCGGTCGGAGAATTGCCATCGCTGATCGGTTGGCCGGGGATGCCATAGAAGTCGCCGCCCAGGGCGATCACTTGGCCATAGGTCAGCGCAAGCCCGTTGGGCAGGTGCAGTTCGACTTGGCGCGCAGGAATGGCCGAGGCGTCCTTGCTGAAGCGAAGCAGGGTGTCATCGCCGATGGCGGTGTGTTCACCGCCTTCGAAGCGCAGGGTAGGCGGAGTTTTTTCGGGTGCTGCGAGTTCAAGACCTGACATGTTAGCTCCTTGCTATGTCGTAGGAATCTTCCGTGATAACTGTATGCATATACAGTCACCTGAATCATAGGTGAGAAATTTCCTACGTCAAGAGCCGCGTCTTAAGCCCTCGTTGGATTACGCCGGATGAATTGCAGTTGACGAATTTATTTATAGTTGTACGATGACGTACGACATCATCAAAACCAACAACAACCTTTCGTAAGAAAGTCTTCGCCCAGGGTGTTCGAATAATGAATCCACAAGAACTGAAGTCCATCCTCTCCCACGGTCTGCTGTCTTTCCCAGTGACCGATTTCAACGCCCAGGGTGATTTCCACCAGGCGGGTTACATCAAGCGCCTGGAATGGCTGGCCCCTTATGGCGCCAGCGCCTTGTTCGCCGCGGGTGGCACAGGTGAGTTTTTCTCCCTGGCGGCCAGCGAATATTCCCAGGTGGTGAAAACCGCCGTGGATACCTGTGCGTCCAGCGTGCCGATCCTGGCCGGTGTAGGCGGTGCCACCCGCCAGGCCATCGAGTACGCCCAAGAGGCCGAACGCCTCGGCGCCAAAGGTTTGCTGCTGCTGCCGCACTACCTCACCGAAGCCAGCCAGGACGGGGTTGCCGCCCACGTTGAAGCCGTGTGCAAGTCGGTCAAGATCGGCGTGGTGGTGTACAACCGCAACGTCTGCCGCCTGACCGCACCGCTGTTGGAGCGTCTGGCCGAGCGCTGCCCGAACCTGATCGGCTACAAGGATGGCCTGGGTGATATCGAGTTGATGGTGTCGATCCGCCGTCGCCTGGGCGACCGTTTCAGTTACCTCGGTGGTTTGCCGACTGCAGAGGTTTACGCCGCAGCCTACAAGGCCCTGGGCGTGCCGGTGTACTCCTCGGCGGTGTTCAACTTCATCCCTAAGACCGCGATGGATTTCTACCACGCCATTGCCCGCGAAGATCACGCCACCGTTGGCAAGATCATCGACGACTTCTTCCTGCCGTACCTGGATATCCGTAACCGCAAAGCCGGTTACGCGGTGAGCATCGTCAAGGCCGGTGCGAAAATCGTCGGTTATGACGCCGGCCCCGTGCGCACGCCACTGACCGACCTGCTGCCGGAAGAATACGAAGCCCTTGCTGCGCTGATCGACAAGCAAGGCGCGCAATAAATTATCCACAAGGCCGCTGAGCAATCAGCGGCCTTTTGCGTCAGGAGAAGATTCGTGTCCCAAGCAAAGCGTTTTGAAAACTACATCAATGGCCAATGGGTAACCGGCGCCGACTACTGCACCAATATCAACCCGTCGGATGTGTCCGACGCCATTGGCGAATACGCCAAAGCCGACGTGGCCCAAGTCAACGCGGCCATCGACGCTGCCCGCGCCGCGTTCCCGGCGTGGTCCACCTCCGGTATCCAGGCGCGTCACGATGCGTTGGATAAAGTCGGCAGCGAAATCCTCGCCCGTCGTGAAGAGCTGGGTACTTTGCTGGCGCGGGAAGAGGGCAAGACCCTGCCTGAAGCCATTGGCGAAGTGACCCGTGCCGGCAATATCTTCAAATTCTTCGCCGGTGAATGCCTGCGCCTGTCGGGCGATTACGTGCCGTCGGTGCGTCCGGGCGTCAACGTTGAAGTGACCCGCGAAGCCCTCGGTGTGGTGGGCCTGATCACTCCGTGGAACTTCCCGATTGCCATCCCCGCGTGGAAAATCGCCCCGGCCCTGGCCTACGGCAACTGCGTGGTGATCAAGCCTGCCGAACTGGTGCCGGGCTGTGCCTGGGCCTTGGCGGAGATCATCTCCCGCGCCGGCTTCCCTGCCGGTGTGTTCAACCTGGTGATGGGCAGTGGCCGTGTGGTCGGCGACGTGCTGGTCAACAGCCCGAAAGTCGATGGCATCAGTTTCACCGGGTCTGTGGGCGTTGGGCGTCAGATCGCCGTCAGCTGTGTCTCGCGCCAGGCCAAGGTGCAGTTGGAAATGGGTGGCAAGAACCCGCAGATCATTCTCGACGATGCCGACCTCAAACAAGCTGTCGAGCTGTCGGTCCAGAGTGCGTTTTACTCCACCGGCCAGCGTTGCACCGCCTCGAGCCGTTTGATTGTTACTGCCGGGATTCACGACCAGTTCGTCGCCGCCATGGCCGAGCGCATGAAGTCGATCAAGGTCGGCCACGCGTTGAATAGCGGCACCGACATTGGCCCGGTGGTGTCCCAGGCCCAGTTGGATCAGGACATGAAATACATCGACATCGGCCAGAGCGAAGGCGCCCGGCTGGTGAGCGGTGGCGGCCTGGTCACCTGCGACACCGAAGGCTATTACCTGGCGCCCACACTGTTTGCTGACAGTGAAGCGGCGATGCGCATCAGCCGTGAAGAGATCTTCGGCCCGGTGGCCAACGTGGTGCGCGTGGCCGACTACGAGGCCGCGCTGGCCATGGCCAATGACACCGAGTTCGGCTTGTCGGCCGGCATCGCCACCACCTCGCTCAAATATGCCAACCACTTCAAGCGCCACTCCCAGGCCGGGATGGTGATGGTCAACCTGCCGACGGCGGGGGTGGATTACCACGTTCCATTTGGTGGCCGTAAGGGCTCATCCTACGGTTCGCGTGAGCAAGGTCGCTATGCGCAAGAGTTCTACACCGTGGTGAAAACCAGCTACATCGGTTCGTAACACGCAGCACCCTGTGGCACCGGCCTTATGTGGGAGCTGGCTTGCCTGCGATAGCATCACCTCGGTCTAGCTGACACACCGAGGTGCCTGCATCGCGGGCAAGCCCGGCTCCCACAGGAAAAACAAAAAATCATCACCCGCAAAAAAAATAATTAGTGGGAGTACTTCTACATGCAAGCGACCAAGCCGACCCATGTCCGCTATTTGATCCTGCTCATGCTGTTCCTGGTGACCACGATCAACTACGCCGACCGGGCCACCATCGCTATCGCCGGCTCCAGCCTGCAAAAAGACCTCGGTATCGACGCGGTCACCCTCGGTTATATCTTCTCTGCGTTCGGTTGGGCCTATGTGGCCGGGCAAATCCCCGGTGGCTGGCTGCTTGACCGTTTCGGCTCGAAAAAAGTCTATGCCCTGAGCATCTTCACCTGGTCGCTGTTCACCGTGCTGCAAGGCTACGTCGGTGAGTTTGGCGTCTCCACTGCGGTGGTCGCGCTGTTCATGCTGCGCTTCATGGTGGGCTTGGCCGAGGCACCGTCGTTTCCGGGAAATGCCCGTATTGTTGCGGCGTGGTTTCCTACGGCTGAACGCGGCACTGCGTCGGCGATCTTCAACTCGGCCCAGTACTTCGCCACGGTGCTGTTCGCGCCCTTGATGGGCTGGATCGTCTATCGCTTCGGCTGGCAGCACGTGTTTATTGTGATGGGCGTGATCGGCATTGTGTTCTCGCTGATCTGGCTGAAAGTTATCCACAGCCCGCGCCAGCATCCGATGATCAACGAGGCCGAGTTCAATCACATCGCCGCCAATGGCGCGATGGTCGACATGGATCAGGACAAGGGCAAGGGCAAGAAAACCGACGGGCCGAAGTGGGATTACATCCGCCAGCTCCTGACCAACCGCATGATGCTCGGTGTCTACCTGGGCCAGTACTGCATCAACGGCATCACCTACTTCTTTCTGACCTGGTTTCCGGTGTACCTGGTGCAGGAGCGTGGCATGACCATCCTCAAGGCCGGCTTCATTGCCTCGTTACCGGCGATCTGCGGCTTTATCGGCGGGGTGCTCGGTGGGGTGATTTCCGACTACCTGCTGCGCAAAGGCCATTCGCTGACCTTCGCGCGCAAGGCGCCGATCATCGGTGGCCTGCTGATTTCCAGCAGCATCGTGGCCTGCAATTACGTAGACATCGAATGGATGGTGGTGGGCTTCATGGCCTTGGCCTTCTTCGGCAAAGGCGTTGGCGCACTGGGTTGGGCGGTGGTGTCCGACACCTCACCGAAACAAATCGCCGGGCTCAGTGGCGGCTTGTTCAACACCTTCGGTAACCTGGCGTCGATCACCACGCCGATTGTGATTGGCTACATCATCAGCACCACCGGCTCGTTCAAATGGGCCCTGGTGTTCGTTGGCGCCAACGCGCTGGTGGCGGTGTTCAGTTACCTGGTGATTGTCGGCCCGATCAAGCGTGTGGTGCTCAAGGAGCCGCCTACCCAGGGCCCTGAGTTGACCAACCTTTCTCAAGCGCATTCCTGAGGTTCGTGTGATGCAGTTGATTGAACATGCCGACTCGCCGCGCTCGATCCGTTTGCACGAGCGCGACAATGTGGTAATCGTGGTGAACGATCAAGGGGTGCCCGCCGGTACCGAGTTTCCCGACGGCCTGGTCACCGTGGATTTCATCCCGCAGAGCCACAAGGTGACCCTGGAAGACATCCCCGAGGGCGGCCAGATTATTCGCTACGGCCAGATCATCGGTTATGCCCTGGCGCCGATTCCCCGCGGCAGTTGGGTGCAGGAGGACCAGTTGCGCATGCCCACCGCACCGCCGCTGGACAGCTTGCCGCTGTCCACCGAGGTGCCTGAAACCCAGGCACCCCTGGAGGGGTTTACCTTCGAGGGCTATCGCAATGCGGACGGCACCGTGGGCACGCGCAATATCCTCGGCATTACCACTACCGTGCAATGCGTCACGGGCGTGCTGGACCATGCGGTCAAGCGCATCAAGGACGAGTTGCTGCCCAACTACCCGCATGTCGATGACGTGGTGGCGCTGACCCACAGCTATGGCTGCGGCGTGGCGATTACGGCGACGGATGCCTACATCCCCATCCGCACCGTGCGCAACCTGGCGCGCAACCCCAACCTGGGCGGCGAAGCCTTGGTGATCAGCCTGGGCTGCGAAAAGCTCCAGGCCGGCCAGGTGATGCACGACAACGACAGTTCTGTAGACCTGAGCGAGCCGTGGCTGTATCGCCTGCAGGATTCCAGCCACGGCTTTACCGAAATGATCGAGCAGATCATGGCCCTGGCCGACGTGCGCTTGAAAAAACTCGACCAGCGTCGCCGCGAAACCGTGCCGGCCTCCGAGTTGATCCTGGGCATGCAGTGCGGCGGCAGCGATGCGTTTTCCGGGATCACTGCCAACCCGGCGCTGGGCTATGCCTCGGACCTATTGCTGCGCGCCGGCGCGACGGTGATGTTTTCCGAAGTGACTGAAGTGCGCGATGCGATTTACCTGCTGACTTCACGCGCGCAAAACGAAGACGTCGCCCGCGAGCTGGTCAGGGAAATGGACTGGTACGACCGTTACCTGGCCAAGGGCGAGGCGGACCGTAGCGCCAATACTACGCCGGGTAACAAGAAGGGCGGGCTGTCGAATATTGTCGAGAAGTCGTTGGGCTCCATTGTCAAATCCGGCAGCAGTGCGATCAACGGTGTGCTTGGCCCTGGGGAACGCTTCAAGGAAAAGGGCCTGATCTTCTGCGCCACACCGGCCAGTGATTTTGTCTGCGGCACCTTGCAACTGGCGGCGGGGATGAACCTGCACGTGTTCACCACCGGGCGCGGCACGCCGTACGGGCTGGCGATGGCACCGGTGGTGAAGGTCTCCACCCGCACCGAGCTGGCCCAGCGTTGGCCGGACCTGATCGATATCGACGCCGGGCGCATTGCCACGGGGCGCGCGAGCATCGAGGAGCTGGGGTGGGAGCTGTTCCACTTCTATCTGGATGTGGCCAGCGGCAAGAAGCAGACCTGGGCAGAGCGGCACAAGCTGCATAACGACATCACGCTGTTCAACCCGGCGCCGATTACCTGAAACCAGGCGCTAACCCTGTAGGAGCGAGCTTGCTCGCGAAAAACGTCAACGATAACGCGTGTTAACTGAATGAACGCGGCGCCTGGGAGTTTTTCGCGAGCAAGCTCGCTCCTACATTTGAAGTGCGTTGCCCACACGAACCCGCTCGTACTGGCTTATCATTAGCCAACTAACGACGCCCACCAAGGTTCTCCCCGGCATGCTGGCAATCTTCCTCACCACCCTCACCATCACCGCGCCGGTGTTTGCCATGCTGTTCCTGGGCGTGTTTCTAAAGCGCATCAATTGGATCAACGACAACTTTATCCACACCGCATCGTCCCTGGTGTTCAACGTTGCCATGCCGGCGCTGCTGTTCCTGGGCATTCTGCATGCCGACCTGCACTCGGCGCTCAAACCGGGGCTGCTGATCTACTTTTGCGTCGCCACCTTGGTGAGCTTTGCCATGGCCTGGGGCTGGGCGATCTTTCGTTGCAAGCGCGAAGACCGAGGCATCTACGCCCAGGGTGCGTTTCGTGGCAATAACGGGGTCATCGGCCTGGCGCTGGCGGCCAGTATGTACGGCGACTACGGCATATCCCTGGGCGCGATCCTCGCCGCGCTGGTGATCCTCTTTTACAACACGCTGTCGACCATTGTGCTGGCGGTGTATAGCCCGGTGATCAAGTCCGACCCGTGGAGCATCTTCAAAAGTGTATTGGCCAACCCGCTGATTATCAGCGTGATCGTCGCCACGCCGTTCGCGTACTTCCAGATCGGCGTGCCCGGCTGGCTTGAGAAATCCTTGCAGTACCTGTCCGACACCACGCTGCCGTTGGCGTTGATTTGCATCGGCGGCACCTTGTCCATGGCCGCGTTGCGCAAGAGCGGCAACATGGCGTTGAGCGCAAGCCTGATGAAGATGATCTGGCTCCCGGTGATCGCGACTCTGGGCGCGTGGTTGCTGGGGTTCCGAGGGCCGGAGTTGGGGATTCTGTTCCTGTATTTCGGCGCGCCGACTGCGGCCGCGAGCTTTGTGATGGCTCGGGCGGCGGAAGGGAATCATGAACTGGCGGCGGCGATTATCGTGATCACCACGCTGATGGCGGCGGTGACCACGAATATCGGGATTTTTGTGTTGCAGGCGGGTGGTTGGATCTGAAATAGGCGGGCAGCTTAAGGCCCCATCGCAGGCAAGCCAGCTCCCACACTTGAAGGTATTCACACATCCACATGTGGGAGCTGGCTTGCCTGCGATAGCTATCTGGCAGTCACTGCTGATCGGCCTGATACGCCTCAATCACTTCCTGCGCCGCCCGAAATGCATCAATCGCCGCCGGCACCCCGGCATACACCGCGCAATGCAGCAGCGCTTCGCGAATCTCTTCAACCGTACAGCCATTATTCAGCGCACCGCGCACATGCCCCTTGAGTTCCTGCGAGCACTTGAGGGCGGTGAGGGCGGCGAGGGTGATCAGGCTGCGGGTCTTGAGTGGCAAGCCTTCGCGGTTCCAGACGCTGCCCCATGCGTGCTCATTGACGAAGTCCTGCAGCGGTTGGGTGAACGCCGTTGCATTGCCCAGGGCGCGGTCGACGAACGCATCGCCCATGACTTGGCGACGCACTTCAACCCCTGGCTTTTTCTGATCGGTCATTGCGATTCCCTCTTGTGTTGGCGGTGCCAGGCGCGCAGTGAGGTGAATAACAGCAGAGCGCCTAACGCCGGCAGGACGTAATACAGCATCAATTGTTCAAGCTTGTTGGCCAGCGGCATGCCGGTGGTGAACGCCATCACATGCAGGCCGTAGGCCAGGTACAGCCCCAGCAGCACCACCCCTTCGATGCGTGTTACCCGGTAGCCGGTATAGAACACCGGCAGGCACAGGATGATGGCGCCGAGCATCACCGGTAAATCGAAGTCCAGGGCGTTGGGCGATACCGACAGCGGTGTCGGCGCCACCAGGGCGGTAAAACCCAGCACGCCGAGCAGGTTGAACAGGTTGCTGCCGATCACGTTGCCCACGGCGATCTCCCGTTCGCCACGCAAGGCGGCGATCAGCGACGTGGCCAGGCACGGCAGCGAGGTGCCGACGCCGATCAACGTGAGGCCGATGACGCGCTCCGATAATCCGAGATCGCCCGCCACCTCAACCGCTGCGCCGAGCAACAAATGCCCGGCCAGCACCAGCACCAGCAAGCCGCCGAGCATCAGCAGCACACTGCTCAGCCATGGCGCTTTGGCCACGGTGTCGAGGGTGCGCGGGCGGCGGGAGTGGCGTGTCTGGTAATGCAATACGCCCAGGTAAGCCAGCAGCGCCACCAGCAGCACGGCGCCATCGAAGGGCGTCAGCATTTCATTGGCGGCCAGGATAAACACCAGCAGGCCGGCGACGATCATCACCGGGATATCCACGCGCACCAGCTGCCGCGAGACTCGCAGTGGAATGATCAGTGCGGACAAGCCCAGGGTCACGAGGATATTGAAGATGCTGCTGCCGATGACGCTGCCTACGGCAATGTCCGTGTTGCCAGCCAGCGTGGCCTGCAGGCTGACGGTCATCTGTGGCGCACTGCTGCCGAAGGCGACGATGCTCAAGCCGATGATCAGTGGCCGCACCTTGAGGCTGGCCGCCAGGCGCACCGCAGCGCGCACCAGGATTTCAGCGCCGACGATCAGCAAGATCAGGCCGCCCACCAGTTCGAGCAGGCTCCAGGGCGATAGGGCGTTCAATCCGAAAATGCTCAAGGCTGCCTCGATCAGTTGTTCAGGGCTTGCACGCGAACCCGCGCGGTACCGCTGCTCAGCATGCGCAGTTGCTCGGCAGCCTTGCGTGAAAGGTCGATCAGGCGGCCACGGGTATGCGGGCCGCGATCATTGATACGCACCACGACAGAACGGTTGTTGTCGAGGTTGGTCACCTTGACCTGGGTGCCGAAGGGCAGGCGCCGATGGGCGGCGGTCAAGGCGTTCTGGTTGAAAGGTTCACCGCTGGCAGTTCTCTTGCCATGGTGCTTGGCGCCGTAATAGGACGCGGTGCCGGTTTCGTCGTAGCCGTTGGGGTCGATGAGGCCGCTGGTGCAACCGGCCAGCAGGGAGGACAAGGCCAGGAGGCCGAGTAGACGCTTCATTTCAAGATGTCCCCGTTGGATCGTTCCCACGCTCTGCGTGGGAATGCAGCTGGTGACGCTACGCGTCACAAAAGCGGACGCGGAGCGTCCCGTGAGACGTTCCCACGCAGAGCGTGGGAACGATCATGGATCAGCCTTCGAGCTTGCTTTTGAGCAGTTCGTTCACCTGTTGCGGGTTGGCTTTGCCCTTGGAGGCTTTCATCGCCTGGCCGACAAAGAAGCCGAACATCTTGCCGCGCTTGGCTTCGTCTGCCGCGCGGTATTGCTCGACCTGCTCGGCATTGGCCGCGAGCATTTCATCGAGTACGGCCGAGATGGCGCCGCTGTCGGTGACTTGCTTGAGGCCACGCTTTTCGATGATCTCGTCGGCACTGCCTTCACCGGCGGCCATCGCTTCGAACACAGTCTTGGCAATTTTGCCGGAGATGGTGTTGTCCTTGATGCGCAGCAGCATGCCACCCAGTTGTTCGGCGGTGACCGGCGCTTCGTCGATTTCCAGGCCCTGTTTGTTCAACAGGCTGCCCAGTTCGACCATCACCCAGTTGGCCGCCAGCTTGGCGTCGCCGGCAATGCTCACGACTTTTTCGAAGTAGTTGGCTTGTTCGCGGCTGGAAGCCAATACGCTGGCATCGTAGACCGACAGGCCGAACTGTTCCTGGAAGCGTTCGCGTTTTTGCTGCGGCAGTTCCGGCAGGGTGGCGCGGATGTCATTGAGGAAGGAATCCTCCAGCACCACCGGCAACAGGTCCGGGTCGGGGAAGTAGCGGTAGTCGTTGGCTTCCTCCTTGCTGCGCATGGCGCGGGTTTCGTCTTTGTTCGGGTCGTACAGGCGCGTTTGCTGGATCACCTTGCCGCCGTCTTCGATCAGCTCGATCTGGCGACGCACTTCGCTGTTGATCGCCTTCTCGATGAAGCGGAACGAGTTGACGTTCTTGATCTCGCAGCGGGTGCCGAACTCAACCTGACCCTTGGGGCGGATTGACACGTTGCAGTCGCAACGCAGCGAGCCTTCGGCCATGTTGCCGTCGCAGATGCCCAGGTAGCGCACCAGCGCGTGGATGGTCTTGACGTAGGCCACGGCTTCCTTGGCGCTGCGCATGTCCGGCTCGGACACGATCTCCAGCAGCGGCGTGCCGGCACGGTTCAGGTCGATACCGGTCGCGCCCGGGAATTCTTCGTGCAGGCTTTTGCCGGCGTCTTCTTCCAGGTGCGCACGGGTGACGCCGACACGCTTGATGGTGCCGTCTTCCAGGGGAATGTCCAGGTGGCCCTTGCCGACAATCGGCAGTTCCATCTGGCTGATCTGGTAGCCCTTGGGCAGGTCCGGGTAGAAGTAGTTCTTGCGCGCAAACACGTTGTGCTGGCCGATCTCGGCGTCAATCGCCAGGCCGAACATCACCGCCATGCGCACCGCTTCCTGGTTCAGCACCGGCAGCACGCCGGGCATGCCCAGGTCTACCAGGCTGGCCTGGGTATTGGGCTCAGAGCCGAACGTGGTGGCGCTACCGGAGAAAATCTTCGATTGGGTGGCGAGCTGGGTATGAATCTCCAGCCCGATCACAACTTCCCATTGCATAGTGTTCTCCTCAGAAGCCGGTAGGGGTGCGGGTGTGCCAGTCGGTGTTCAACTGGTACTGGTGCGCCACATTGAGCAGGCGGCCTTCCTGGAAATACGGGGCGAGCAATTGTACGCCCACCGGCAGGCCATCGACGAAACCTGCGGGCATGGACAAGCCCGGCAAGCCCGCGAGGTTGGCGGTGATGGTGTAGAGGTCTTCCAGGTACTCGGCGATCGGGTCGCCGGTCTTGGCGCCGATCTTCCACGCCAGGTTCGGCGCGGTCGGGCCGAGGATCACATCGACTTCTTCAAAGGCGGCCATGAAGTCGTTCTTGATCAGGCGACGGATTTTTTGCGCCTTGAGGTAGTACGCGTCGTAGTAGCCGGCCGACAGGGCGTAGGCGCCGACCATGATCCGGCGCTGCACTTCACTGCCGAAGCCTTCGCCACGGGAGCGTTTGTACAGGTCGGTGAGGTCTTTCGGGTTTTCGCAGCGATAGCCGAAGCGCACGCCGTCGAAACGCGACAGGTTGGAAGACGCCTCTGCTGGCGCGATCACGTAGTAGGCGGGAATCGCATGCTGGTTGTTCGGCAGGCTGATTTCCTTGATCACGGCGCCAAGTTTTTCCAGCTCTTTGATGCTGTTTTGCACCAGATCGGCGATACGCGGGTCGAGGCCGGCGCTGAAGTATTCCTTCGGCACGCCGATGCGCAGGCCCTTGATCGAGGTGTTCAGGCTGGCGCTGTAGTCCGGCACGGGCTCGTCGATGCTGGTGGAGTCCTGTTTATCGAAGCCTGCCATGCCTTGTAACAATATTGCGCAGTCTTCAGCGGTGCGTGCCAACGGGCCGCCCTGATCGAGGCTGGACGCATAGGCAATCATGCCCCAGCGAGACACACGACCGTAGGTCGGCTTCAGGCCGGTGAGGTTGGTGAAGGCCGCTGGCTGGCGGATCGAACCGCCAGTGTCGGTGGCGGTAGCGGCGGGCAGGAAGCGCGCGGCCACGGCCGCCGCCGAACCACCGGACGAACCACCCGGCACGTGTTCCAGGTTCCACGGGTTTTTCACCGCGCCGTAGTAGCTCGACTCGTTGGCCGAGCCCATGGCGAATTCGTCCATGTTGGTCTTGCCCAGGGTCACGGCACCGGCAGCGGCCAGCTTGGCGACCACAGTGGCGTCGTAGGGCGCCTTGAAGTTGTCGAGCATCTTCGAGCCGCAGCTGGTGCGAATGCCCTGGGTGCAGAACAGGTCCTTGTGGGCGATCGGTGCGCCAAGCAGCGCGCCGTTCTCACCGTTGGCGCGACGGGCGTCGGCGGCCTTGGCCTGGCTCAGGGCCAGCTCCTCGGTGAGGCTGATGAAGCTGTTGACCTTCGGATCGAGCGCGGCGATACGCGCCAGCAAGGTCTGGGTCAGCTCTTCGCTGGAAAACGATTTGTCGGCGAGACCGCGGGCGATCTCGGCCAGAGTCATGTGATGCATGAAAGGCTCTTTCCCTTTAGTCGATGACTTTCGGAACCAGGTACAGGCCGTTTTCGACCGCTGGCGCGATGGACTGGTAGGCCTCGCGATTATTGCGTTCGGTCACGACGTCTGCGCGCAGGCGCTGGCTGGCTTCCAGTGGGTGAGCCAGGGGCTCGATGCCGTCGGTATTCACGGCTTGCATTTGGTCGACCAGCCCGAGAATGCTGTTCAGGGCTGCGGTGGTCTGTGGAAGATCGGCATCATTAAGGCCAAGCGAGGCCAAATGTGCGATTTTTTCCACGTCGGAGCGTTCAAGCGCCATGGGATTCTCCAGTGGAAAACAGAACGGAGGGCGTCCGTGTGTTAGATTGTCGGAACACTACCGCATTTCTACGGTCATAAGGCCGCGATTGTGGGGGTTGGTGCACAGAAAGTCGGCCAATTTAGCACATTGGCGCCTTGCCCAAAATCCCTGTCGTTGTTAGAGTTTGCCGCACTTTTTTACCCACGCGTTGCCTAGGGTCCTTTCCCCATGTTCAAGAAACTGCGTGGCATGTTTTCCAGCGATCTCTCCATTGACCTGGGCACTGCCAACACCCTTATTTACGTGCGCGAGCGCGGTATCGTTCTGAATGAGCCATCGGTTGTGGCCATTCGGACCCATGGTAATCAGAAAAGTGTCGTTGCCGTTGGCACCGAGGCCAAGCGCATGCTCGGCCGTACACCAGGCAATATTGCTGCCATTCGTCCGATGAAGGATGGCGTGATCGCCGATTTCAGCGTCTGCGAAAAGATGCTGCAGTACTTCATCAACAAGGTTCACGAAAACAGTTTTCTGCAGCCCAGCCCTCGCGTGCTGATCTGCGTTCCGTGCAAGTCCACCCAGGTTGAGCGTCGCGCCATCCGTGAATCGGCCCTTGGCGCCGGTGCCCGTGAAGTCTTCCTGATCGAAGAACCGATGGCCGCTGCGATCGGTGCCGGCCTGCCGGTTGAGGAAGCACGCGGTTCGATGGTGGTGGATATCGGTGGTGGTACCACCGAAATCGCCCTGATTTCCCTGAACGGTGTGGTGTATGCCGAATCCGTACGCGTGGGCGGTGACCGTTTCGACGAAGCGATCATCACGTATGTGCGTCGTAACTACGGCAGCCTGATCGGCGAATCCACCGCCGAGCGCATCAAGCAGGAAATCGGCACCGCTTACCCAGGCGGTGAAGTGCGCGAAGTCGATGTGCGCGGTCGCAACCTGGCCGAAGGCGTTCCACGTGCCTTCACCCTGAACTCCAATGAAGTGCTGGAGGCTCTGCAAGAGTCCCTGGCCACCATAGTTCAGGCGGTGAAAAGCGCCCTGGAGCAATCGCCGCCGGAGCTGGCTTCCGATATCGCCGAGTGTGGCCTGGTACTGACCGGTGGTGGCGCCTTGCTGCGCGACCTCGACAAGTTGCTGGCCCAGGAAACCGGCCTGCCGGTGATCGTCGCCGAAGACCCGCTGACCTGTGTTGCCCGTGGCGGTGGTCGTGCGCTGGAAATGATGGATAAACACACCATGGACCTGCTCTCCAGCGAATAAGATTGCCTGGATGGTTCATGCTTCGTCGGCAGGCAGCACTTTGCAGTGCTGCCTGTTGGCGTTTATCTTCTTCAATCTGCATCCAGGCCGGTTTGATGCCGTATGAATAAAGAGAACATTTGCCTGGGAGGAGCGGCTTATTAAACCGCTTTTCGCCAAAGGCCCCTCATTGGGTGTGCGCTTATTGGTGCTGACCGTGCTTTCGGTCGCGCTGATGGTGGTCGATGCCCGCTTTGCACTGCTCAAGCCGGTGCGTAGCCAGATGTCGCTGGTGTTGATGCAGACCTACTGGATCACCGACCTGCCGCAACGTCTATTCCAGGGTGTGTCCAGCCAATTTGGCAGCCGCACCGAACTGGTCGCCGAGAACGAAAAACTCAAGACTGAAAACCTGCTGTTGCAGGGGCGCATGCAAAAGCTGGCGGCCCTCACCGAGCAGAACGTTCGGCTGCGCGAGTTGCTCAATTCTTCCGCGCTGGTCAACGAAAAGGTCGAAGTGGCCGAACTGATCGGCATGGACCCCAACCCCTTTACCCACCGCATCATCATCAACAAGGGTGAGCGCGACGGTGTGGTGCTTGGACAGCCGGTGCTCGACGCCCGTGGCCTGATGGGCCAGGTGGTGGAGTTGATGCCCTACACCTCGCGGGTGCTGTTGCTGACGGACACTACCCATAGCATCCCGGTACAGGTCAACCGTAACGGCTTGCGCGCGATTGCCAGCGGCACCGGTAACCCGGAGCGTCTGGAACTGCGCCATGTGGCCGACACTGCGGATATCAAGGAAGGTGACCTGCTGGTCAGTTCTGGCCTGGGCCAGCGCTTCCCGGCGGGTTATCCGGTGGCGACGGTCAAGGAAGTGATCCACGATTCCGGCCAGCCGTTCGCTATCGTTCGGGCGGTACCGACTGCCGCGCTGAACCGCAGCCGTTACCTGCTGTTGGTGTTCAGCGACAACCGCACCCCGGAAGAGCGCGCCAACGACGCCGCCCAGGCCCAGGAAGCGGAAGACCAGCAGAATGGTACCGCGCCTATCGTGCCGGCCACGGTGCCGAAACCGGCTTTCGTCGGTCCGCCTGCCCCTGCGGCAACAACTGCACCGGCACCGGCGGCAACGCCCGCTCAACCGGCAGCGCACAACGCGCGCCCGGCTAAGCCGGCTGTAGCCAAACCCCCGGCCACTGCGCCGAGCACCGCTCCGACCACCACACGGCAGAGGGAGCAATAATGGCCGGTACTCATTCACGCAATGGCTGGATCGTCTGGCTGACCTTCGCCATCGGCTTGCTGCTCAGCGTTTCGCCGCTGCCGCAGTTTATGGAAATCCTGCGCCCGCTCTGGCTGGCCTTGTTGCTGGCGTTCTGGTCATTGAACCTGCCGCACAAGGTGGGCATGGTCACGGCGATGTGCCTGGGGTTGGCCGAAGATGTGCTGTATGGCACCTTGCTGGGCCAGAACGCGTTGATCCTCACCCTGATTACCTTTCTGGTGCTGTCGTTGCAACAGCGCTTGCGCATGTTCCCGATGTGGCAGCAGTGTTTGGTGATCCTGGTGATCTTCGGCCTGGCGCAGTTGGTGCAACTGTGGCTCAGCGCGTTGACTGGCAACCGCCAGCCGACCCTGGCGCTGGTCTTGCCGGCGCTGGTCAGCGCCTTGTTGTGGCCCTGGATCAGTTTTGGCCTGCGTGGGCTGCGTCGTCGCTATAAAATCAATTGAATGGATTGCGAGGCTCTGCCTGGTTATCGAACCCCACAGGGAGAGGCTGCAATGAATTCGCTTTATCTGGCCTCGGGCTCCCCGCGGCGACGTGAACTGCTGGTCCAGATCGGTGTGCCCTTTACCCTGGTCAGCGCCGCTATTGATGAAACGCCCCTTAACAACGAACCTGCCGTTGCCTATGTCGAGCGCCTTGCGCGGGGCAAGGCGACGGCGGGTTTTGTTGCGCTTGGCCACACCTCAAACACCTGCGTGCTAGGGGCCGACACGGCGGTGATTGTCGACGGGCGGATCCTGGGCAAACCGGTGGACCAGGCTGATGCACTGGCCATGCTGATGGCCCTTTCCGGCCGCGAGCATGAAGTGCTTACCGCCATTGCCCTGACCGACGGCCAGCAATGTGAAACCCGATGTGTCAGCAGCCGTGTACGTTTCCGCGAGGTTTCTGTGCAGGAGGCTACCACCTACTGGCACAGTGGCGAACCGCAGGACAAGGCTGGCGGCTATGCTATCCAAGGGCTGGGTTCGGTGTTTGTGGCCGGGCTTAATGGCAGTTATTCCGCCGTGGTGGGCCTGCCAGTCTGCGAAACCGCGCAACTGCTCGCCCAATTCGGCATACCCTGTTGGCAAAACCTTACCGTGTGCTGAACGCCGTATTCCAGCGCCAAGCCTTAAGCGACCGGTCACTATTGTGAAAACGCCTGAACGAGACCCAGCCATGAGTGAAGAGATTCTGATCAATATCACGCCGATGGAATCGCGCGTGGCGGTGGTAGAGAACGGTGTTCTGCAAGAAGTGCATGTCGAGCGCACCCAGAAGCGCGGGATCGTCGGCAATATCTACAAAGGCAAGGTGGTGCGCGTATTGCCGGGCATGCAAGCGGCCTTCGTCGACATCGGCCTGGACCGTGCAGCGTTTATCCATGCCTCGGAAATTTCCCTGCGCGAAGGCCCTGCGGTGGAAAGCATCAGCGCCCTGGTGCACGAAGGCCAGAGCCTGGTGGTGCAAGTCACCAAGGACCCTATCGGTTCCAAGGGCGCCCGCTTGACCACCCAGCTGTCGATTCCCTCGCGCTACCTGGTGTACATGCCGCGCACCGCCCATGTGGGCATTTCCCTGAAGATCGAAGATGAAGCCGAGCGCGAGCGCCTGAAGAAGGTGGTCAGCGACTGCGTCGCCGCCGAGGGCATCAAGGAAGCGGGTGGGTTTATCCTGCGCACCGCCGCAGAAGGCGCTGGCGCGGATGAAATCCTCATGGATATTCGCTACCTGCGGCGCCTGTGGGACCAGATCGACGCACAGATCAAGACCATCGGCGCGCCCAGCGTCATCTATGAAGACCTCGGCCTGGCGCTGCGCACGCTGCGCGACCTGGTCAGCCCGAAGATCGAGAAAATTCGCATCGACTCGCGGGAAACCTTTCAGCGCACCACGCAATTTGTCGCCGAGTTGATGCCAGAAATCGCCGATCGCCTGGAACACTACCCCGGCGAGCGGCCGATATTCGACCTGTATGGCGTTGAAGATGAAATCCAGAAAGCCCTGGAACGCAAGGTGCCACTCAAGTCCGGCGGCTACCTGGTGGTAGACCCGGCAGAAGCCATGACCACCATCGACGTCAATACCGGTGCATTCGTGGGCCATCGCAACCTTGAAGAAACCATCTTCAAGACCAATCTCGAAGCGGCCACGGCTATTGCCCGCCAACTGCGCCTGCGCAACTTGGGCGGCATCATCATCATCGACTTCATCGATATGGAAGATGAAGAGCACCAGCGCCAGGTGCTGCGTACGCTTGAGAAGCAACTGGAACGCGATCACGCCAAGACCAACATCATCGGCATCACCGAGCTGGGCCTGGTGCAGATGACCCGCAAGCGCACGCGCGAAAGCCTTGAACAGGTACTGTGCGAACCGTGCAGCAGCTGCCAGGGCCGCGGCAAATTGAAGACCCCGGAAACGGTTTGCTACGAGATTTTCCGCGAGATCCTGCGCGAGGCACGCGCCTACCAGGCCGAAGGTTATAGAGTACTTGCCAATCAGAAGGTGGTGGATCGCCTGCTGGACGAAGAGTCCGGTAACGTCGCCGAACTGGAAAGTTTTATCGGTCGCACCATTCGCTTCCAGGTCGAAACCATGTATTCACAGGAACAATACGACGTGGTGTTGCTCTGATCCCCAGCTGTGCACTTTCTTCGAGACCGGCAGACCTTGATCTGCCGTCCGCTAACTGTTTTTTGAGGGTCGCCTGACATGGAGCGTCTGATACGCTTTTTTGCCGCTTTGACCCGTTGGGGCCTGGGCCTGTGCGCCTTGTTGCTGGTATTGGCAGCGGTGTACGTGAGCCTGGGGCGCGAACTCACCCCGCTGGTGGCCGAATACCGCGCCGAAGTCGAAGCCAAGGCTCAGGCGGCGCTGGAGACGCCGCTGCATATCGGTAGCCTTGAAGGCCGCTGGAGCGGGTTTGCCCCGGTATTGCTGGCTCACGACGTCATGGTCGGCGAGGGTAGCAGTGCCTTGCGCCTGGACCAGGTGGAAGTGGTGCCGGATATATGGGCCAGCCTGTTGGCCCGCGAAGTGCGCATCGCTCATCTGCAAGTCAGTGGCCTGCAACTGAGTGTCAAGGAAGACCAGGACGGCCGCTGGACCCTGCAAGGCTTGCCGGTACAGGACGACCAACCGTTGGACCCGCAACAGTTGCTGACGCGCATGCAAATGGTCAAGCGCGTGTCGGTGCTGGACAGCCAGGTAACCTTGCAACCCTTCGATCAGGCGCCGGTGACCGTGACCTATGTGGGCCTGAGCCTGCATACCGGCATGAGCCAGCAGCGTCTGGACGCTCGCCTGACCTTGCCCGATGGCCAACCGTTGGCCGTCAGCCTGCGTAGCCGCATTCGCGCCAGCCAGTGGCAAGACGCTGAGGTCGATGCCTACCTGAGCCTGCCGCAAAGCGACTGGGCCAAGTGGATTCCCGCGAGGCTGACCCAGCAATGGAAGCTGACGCAATTGAAGGCCGGCGGCGAGTTGTGGCTCAGTTGGGCCAAGGGTACGGTGCAAAGCGCGGCGGTACGCCTCAATTCGCCCCAAGTGAAGGGCAGCTACGCCGACCGTAAGCCGGTACACCTTGAAAACCTGGCCCTGACCGCCTACCTGCAGCGCAGTGACACTGGCCTCAAGGTGCTGTTCGATTCCCTGGCGATGAACATTGGCGAAACCCGTTGGGAGTCGCGTCTGCAATTGCAGCAAAGCCTGGCCACCGACAAGGAGCAGGAAGTGTGGAAGTTGCAGGCCGATCGTCTCGACCTCACTCCCATCACACCGCTGCTCAACGCCTTGGCACCGCTGCCGGACGGCTTTGCCAAGGCCGTCGAACACCTCAAAGCCACCGGCCTGTTACGCAATGTGCTGGTGGACTTCCGACCACAAGACACTACTGACCGCAAACTCAGTTTTGCCGCCAACCTGGAGCGTGTCGGCTTCGATGCCTACTTTGGCGCGCCGGCCGCACGCAATGTGTCCGGCAGCATCAGTGGCGACCTGGGCCAGGGCGAGTTGCGCATGGACAGCAAGGACTTTTCCTTGCATCTGTATCCGATCTTCGCCAAACCTTGGCAGTACATCCAGGCCAATGCGCGCCTGACCTGGAAGCTGGACAAGCAAGGCTTCACCCTGATCGCCCCGTATATCAAGGTACTGGGCGAGGAAGGCAAGGTGGCGGCGGACTTCCTGATTCGCCTGCATTTCGACCACAGCCAGGAAGACTACATGGACCTGCGGGTCGGCATGGTCGATGGCGATGGCCGTTTCACTCCCAAATACCTACCGGCCGTGTTGAGCCCGGCGCTGGATGAATGGCTGCGCACGGCGATCCTCAAGGGCGCGGTGGACGAAGGCTTCTTCCAGTACCAGGGTTCGCTCAGCCACAATGCGCTGCCGGCGTCGCGCAATATCAGCCTGTTCTTCAAGGTGCATGATGCCGAACTGGCCTTCCAGCCCGGCTGGCCTCATGTGAACAAGGTCAATGGTGAAGTGTTCGTCGAGGAAAGCGGCGTACGCATCCTGGCGAGCAAGGGCCAGTTGCTCGACACCCAGGTCAAGGATGTCTACGTCAATATCCCCCACGCCCCAGCGGGCGGGGACAGTCATCTGCTGCTCACGGGCGGGTTCTCCGGCGGTTTGGGCGACGGCCTGAAGATCCTTCAAGAAGCCCCTATCGGCACGGCGTCTACGTTCGCCGGTTGGAAAGGCGAGGGCGACCTGCAAGGTAGCCTGGACCTGGACGTACCGCTGGCCAAAGGCACTGAGCCCAAGATCGTGGTGGACTTCAAGACCGACAAGGCGCGCCTGCAATTGGCGGAACCGCCCCTGGAACTGACCCAGCTCAAGGGTGATTTTCGCTTCGACAGCGCCAAGGGCCTGAGCGGGCAGAAGATTTCGGCCCAGGCGTTCGACCGCCCCATCACGGCGCAGATTTTTGCCGAAGGCAAGCCGGGCAATATCAGCACTCGCGTGACCGCCAATGGTCAGGTCACCGTCAAGCGCCTCACGGACTGGTTGAAAATCAGCCAGCCGTTGCCGGTCTCCGGCGATATTCCCTACCAGTTGCAAGTGATCCTCGACGGCGCAGACAGCCAGTTAATGGTCAATTCCAACCTCAAGGGTGTCGCGGTGGACCTGCCGGCACCGTTCGGCATGCCGGCCAGCCAGGGACGTGACAGCACCTTTCGCATGACTTTGCAGGGCGCTGAGCGCCGTTACTGGTTTGATTACGGCGAGCTGGCTAACTTCACCTTTGCTGCGCCGCCGGACAAGTTCAATGATGGCCGCGGCGAACTGTTCCTAGGCGATGGTGATGCCGTGCTGCCGGGGGCCAAGGGCCTGCGCATTCGTGGCGTGCTGTCGGAACTGGATATCGATCCCTGGAAGAAACTTGTGGATCGCTACGCGGGCAATGATCCAGGTGGCAATGCCAAGCAACTGCTCAGCGGTGCGGACTTCAAAGTGGGCAAGCTGACCGGGTTTGGTACCCAGTTTGACCAGGTCAGCTTGCAGCTCGATCGCAAACCAGCGGCCTGGGGCCTGCAACTCGATAGCCAGCAAGCCAAGGGCGCGGTGAACCTGCCGGACGCCAAAGGCGCGCCGATTGCGGTCAACCTCAAGTATGTGAAATTGCCTGCGCCAGACCCGACCGCGCAGGCGGACGAAAACGCGCCGGACCCGCTGGCCGATATCGACCCAAAAAGCATTCCGGCGCTGGATATTGCCGTCGACCAGTTGTTCCAGGGCTCGGACCTGATCGGCGCCTGGTCGCTGAGGATCCGCCCCACCGCCAAGGGCCTGGCCTTCAATAACCTCGACCTGGGCCTCAAGGGCATGCTGCTCAAGGGCGCCGGGGGTTGGGAAGGTGCGCCAGGCGCCAGCAGCAGTTGGTACAAGGGCCGCCTTGATGGCCGCAACATTGCCGACGTGCTCAAGGGCTGGGGCTTTGCGCCTACGGTGACCAGCGAAGACTTTCATCTGGACGTGGATGGCCGCTGGCCGGGTTCGCCGGCCTGGGTCGGGCCCAAGCGCTTTTCCGGCAGCCTGGATGCTGCGTTCCGTAAAGGTCAGTTCGTCGAAGTGGAGGGCGGGGCCCAGGCATTGCGAGTGTTTGGCCTGCTTAACTTCAACTCCATTGGCCGGCGTTTGCGTTTGGACTTTTCCGACTTGTTCGGCAAGGGTTTGAGTTATGACCGGGTCAAAGGCTTGTTGGCCGCCAGTAATGGTGTGTTCGTGACCCGCGAGCCCATCACCATGACCGGGCCTTCCACCAATCTTGAGCTTAACGGCACCCTGGATCTGGTTGCCGATCGCGTCGACGCCAAGTTGCTGGTCACCTTGCCTGTGACCAACAACCTGCCGATTGCGGCGCTGATTGTCGGTGCACCGGCCATTGGTGGTGCGCTGTTTTTGATCGACAAGCTGATCGGTGACCGGGTTTCGCGCTTTGCCAGTGTGCAATACAAGGTGCAGGGCCCTTGGAAGGATCCGAAAATCACCTTCGACAAGCCATTTGAAAAGCCAAACTGAGAGCCTGTGGAGTAGCATGGCCCCATGCCCTGTATGGAGTGTCGGCCCATGTCCTTTGCGGTAATTCAAATGGTCAGCCAGAGTGACGTGCTGGCCAACCTCGCCCAGGCGCGTCGCCTGCTGGAACAGGCGGCGGCCGGCGGCGCGAAACTCGCGGTGCTGCCAGAGAATTTCGCCGCCATGGGGCGCCGCGATGTGGCCGACATTGGCCGCGCCGAGGCGTTGGGCCAAGGGCCTGTGCTGCCCTGGTTGAAACAGGCCGCCCGCGACCTCACCTTATGGATAGTGGCCGGCACATTGCCGTTGCCGCCCCAGGACCAGCCCCACGCCAAACCCAATGCTTGCTCGCTGCTGATCAACGATCAGGGTGAAATCGTCGCTCGCTACGACAAACTCCATCTGTTTGATGTGGACGTAGCGGATGCTCGCGGTCGTTATCGCGAATCTGACGACTATGCTTTCGGTAACCAGGTGGTGGTGGCGGATACGCCGGTGGGCCGTGTGGGGTTGACGGTGTGTTACGACCTGCGTTTCCCGGAGCTGTACAGCGAGTTGCGCGCGGCGGGGGCTGAACTGATTACCGCGCCTTCGGCTTTCACGGCGGTGACCGGGGCTGCGCACTGGGATGTGCTTATTCGTGCGCGGGCCATTGAAACCCAGTGCTACTTGCTGGCGGCCGCCCAGGGTGGTGTGCATCCAGGGCCACGGGAAACTTTTGGCCACGCAGCGATTGTCGACCCTTGGGGCCGAGTGCTGGCGCAACAGGATCAAGGCGAAGCGGTGTTACTGGCCGAACGCGATAGCAGTGAACAGGCGTCGATACGGGCGCGCATGCCGGTGGCCAATCACCGGCGCTTTTTCTCGCAGGGCGCGCAGCGGCCTGCTTCAGAACGATGAATTTAAGGCCAAACCTATGAGCGAGTTGTTGTCCTCAGTCAGTGATCACCTCCTGGCACCCGGTGGCGTGACCATCGAAAGCCTGCAAACCGTGCTCGGCGATCTGGCCGGGCCGGGTATCGATGCGGCTGACCTGTATTTCCAGGGGCAGATTTCCGAGTCATGGGCGCTGGAAGATGGGATCGTCAAGGAAGGCAGTTTCAACCTTGACCAGGGCGTAGGCGTTCGCGCGCAATCGGGTGAGAAGACCGGCTTTGCCTACAGCAATGCGATCACCCTGGAGGCCTTGGGCCTGGCGGCGCGTGCCGCCCGTTCGATTTCCCGTGCCGGCCAGAATGGCACGGTGCAGGCATTCAGTACCCAGGACGTGGCCCAGTTGTATGCGCCGGATAACCCCTTGGAAGTGATCAGCCGTGCGGAAAAAGTCGAGCTGCTCAAGCGTATCGACGCAGCTACCCGCGCTCTGGACCCGCGTATCCAGCAAGTGACCGTAAGCATGGCCGGCGTGTGGGAGCGCATCCTCGTGGCGTCCACCGACGGTGGGCTGGCGGCGGATGTGCGGCCGCTGGTGCGTTTCAATGTGAGCGTGATCGTCGAACAGAACGGGCGCCGCGAGCGCGGTGGCCATGGCGGCGGCGGGCGCACCGACTACCGTTATTTCCTCGCTGACGACCGTGCCATGGGCTATGCCCGTGAGGCGCTGCGCCAGGCATTGGTCAACCTGGAGGCGATACCGGCACCGGCCGGCACCTTGCCGGTGGTGCTGGGCTCGGGTTGGTCTGGCGTGTTGCTCCACGAAGCCGTGGGCCATGGCCTGGAAGGCGATTTCAACCGCAAGGGCAGTTCCGCCTATAGCGGGCGCATGGGCGAAATGGTTGCGTCCAAGCTGTGCACCATTGTCGATGACGGCACCCTGGCCGGCCGCCGTGGTTCGCTGAGTGTCGATGACGAAGGTACGCCGACCGAATGCACCACCCTGATCGAGAACGGCGTGCTCAAGGGCTACATGCAAGATAAGCTCAACGCCCGCCTGATGGGCGTGGCGCGCACCGGTAATGGTCGCCGTGAATCCTATGCGCACCTGCCAATGCCGCGTATGACCAACACCTACATGCTCGGTGGCCAAAGCGATCCGGCAGAAATCATTGCCTCGGTCAAACGCGGTATCTACTGCGCCAACCTCGGCGGCGGCCAGGTTGATATCACCAGCGGCAAGTTCGTGTTCTCCACCAGCGAGGCGTACCTGATCGAAGACGGCAAGATTACCGCGCCGGTCAAAGGGGCGACGTTGATTGGTAACGGGCCGGAAGCCATGAGCAAAGTGTCGATGGTCGGTAACGACCTGTCGCTGGACAGCGGCGTGGGCACGTGCGGCAAGGATGGGCAGTCGGTGCCGGTAGGTGTCGGCCAGCCAACCTTGAAAATTGATGCGATTACCGTGGGTGGCACGGGATCGTAGGAACCGGAGCTTCGGGTGGCGAAGACCGCCACCCGGGGAAGAGGATCAGCGCAGGCCGCGTTGAGTCTCGTCCAGCTCACGGATGTACTTGAAGATTTTACGGCTGGTGGCTGGCGCCTTGTTATGCGCCAGCTCGTGCTGAGCCTGACGGATCAGGGAGCGCAATTGCTGGCGGTCCGCGTCCGGGTAGTCCAGTACGAATTTCTCCAGCACCGCGTCATCGCCCGAGATCAGGCGGTCACGCCAACGTTCCAGGTTGTGGAAGCGTTCGTTGTACTGGCGAGTGGAGGCATCGGTTTGATCGAGCAAAGTCAGAATGGCGTCAATGTCTTGATCGCGCATCAGTTTGCCGATAAACGAGATGTGCCGTTTACGCGCGATATTCGCGGTGTGCTTGGGCGCATCCGCCAGGGCCCGACGCATTTCGTCGGTCAGTGGCAGTTTGGCAACCAAATCCTTTTTGAGCGTTGTAAGGCGCTCGCCAAGGTCAACCAGAGCATGCAGCTCGCGTTTGACCTGGGTTTTGCTTTTCTCCCCATCGAGGGAGTCGTCGTAAGAATCAACCATGGTGGCAGTCCGCAAAGAAACGCCGCCATGATAACCAGTCGGGGGCCGCTTGTCCGGCCCGGTCGCTCGATGGCCATTACCGAAAGCAGAATTTGAGTGGAGAAAACCATGAGTGCAGCCCAAAGCGTCGGTCCACAAGCGTTACCGGCACTGCAGGAACAAGTCGAGCAGATCCTTGCCGAGGCCAAGCGTCAGGGGGCCAGCGCCTGTGAAGTGGCGGTGTCGCTGGAGCAAGGGTTGTCGACTTCGGTGCGCCAGCGGGAAGTGGAAACGGTTGAATTCAATCGTGACCAAGGGTTTGGCATTACCTTGTATGCGGGCCAGCGCAAAGGCTCGGCCAGCACTTCCGCCAGTGGCCCTGAGGCAATTCGCGAGACCGTCGCCGCAGCACTGGCGATTGCCAAGCACACCTCCGAGGATGAAAGCTCGGGCCTGGCCGACAAGGCGCTGATGGCCAAGGAGGTGCAGGATTTTGACCTGTTCCATGCCTGGGATATCACCCCTGAGCAAGCCATCGAGCTGGCGCTGACCTGCGAAGCGGCAGCCTTCGATGCCGATGCCCGCATCAAGAATGCGGACGGCACCACCTTGAGCACCCATCAGGGTTGTCGCGTCTACGGCAACAGCCATGGCTTTATCGGTGGTTATGCCTCCACGCGTCACAGCCTCAGTTGCGTGATGATTGCCGAAGCCAACGGGCAGATGCAGCGTGATTACTGGTACGACGTAAACCGCCAAGGCGATTTACTGGCAGACCCTGCAAGCATTGGCCAGCGTGCGGCGCAACGGGCTGCGAGCCGCCTGGGCGCGCGCCCGGTGCCGACCTGCGAAGTGCCTGTGCTGTTTTCCGCAGAGTTGGCCGGTGGTTTATTCGGCAGCTTCCTGGGGGCGATTTCCGGAGGCAACCTGTATCGCAAGTCTTCGTTCCTGGAAGGCGCCATCGGCCAGAAGCTGTTTCCTGAGTGGCTGACCATCGACGAGCGCCCGCATTTGATGCGCGCCATGGGCAGTTCGTCGTTCGACGGCGATGGCTTGGCGACCTATGCCAAGCCGTTTGTCGAGAAAGGTGAGCTAGTGTCTTATGTGCTGGGCACTTATGCCGGTCGCAAGTTGGGCCTGCCCAGTACCGCCAACGCGGGCGGCGTTCATAACCTGTTCGTGACCCATGGCGATGAAGACCAGGCCGCGTTGTTGCGGCGTATGGGGCGTGGGTTGCTGGTGACTGAATTGATGGGCCATGGCCTGAACATGGTCACCGGTGACTACTCGCGCGGTGCGGCGGGCTTCTGGGTGGAGAACGGCGAAATTCAGTTCGCCGTCCAGGAAGTGACCATCGCCGGCAATATGCGCGATATGTTCAAGCAGATCGTTGCCGTGGGTAACGACCTGGAACTGCGCAGCAATATCCGTACGGGTTCGGTGCTGATCGAACGCATGACGGTCGCTGGCAGCTAATCCTCCAGCACGTCCTCAAAAGGCGCGCCATCGCAAGATGGCGCGCCTTTTTTATTGCAGCTCTTTTCGCAGGATCAATAGGCCACTCTTGTTTTGATTCTCAATATCATTTAATAATAAATATCATTACCGAGTGAGTGTGGCTCATGAGTTCTGTCCTGCATGAGGATCCCTATCTGGAAAGCTGGCGTTGGATGAGCCGCCAGATTCGCTGTGGCCTGGATCCCAATGAACCCCGCCTGATCGAGCATTACCTGAACGAAGGTCGGTACTTGGCGTGTTGCACCGCAACCCATCCGTGGACGATCGCCGAAACCTCATTCCGCTTGCTGATCGACACCGCCGCTGATGTCGCCTTGCCCTGGCATTGGCGCTCCCTGTGCCTGGACCAGGCCTGGCGGCCACTGCGCGACCTGGAAAAACTCTCCCACTGTGCCTGCCGCCTCAAGCGCTGGCAGACCTTTGCCTGGCAATTGGCGAGCTGCGAATTACTGCCTTCGATTTCCGTTTCTGACTTGGTGCAAGGATCTAATGATGAGTAACACCCGTATCGAACGCGACAGCATGGGCGAACTGCATGTGCCGCAAGAAGCTTTGTATGGCGCACAAACACAGCGTGCGGTGAACAACTTTCCGATCAGTCATCAACCCATGCCGGCGCAATTCATCCGCGCCCTGATCCTGGCCAAGACCGCCGCCGCGAGGGTCAACGTCGACCTCAAGCAAATCAGCGAAGGGCAGGGCAAGGCCATTGTCGATGCCGCCCAAGGCCTGCTGGAAGGCGACTACATGCAACACTTCCCGGTGGATATCTTCCAGACCGGCTCCGGCACCAGCTCCAACATGAACGCCAATGAAGTGATCGCGACGCTTGCCAGCCGTTTGCTGGGCGAGGCGGTTAACCCCAACGATCATGTGAATTGCGGCCAGAGCAGCAACGACATCATCCCCACCACCATCCACGTCAGTGCCGCGTTGGTGCTGCATGAGCAAACGCTGCCGGCCCTGCTGCATCTGGTGCAGGTCATCGAGCAAAAAGCCGAGGCAGTTCACCCGTTCATCAAGACCGGCCGCACGCATTTGATGGACGCCATGCCGGTGCGCATGAGCCAGGTGCTCAACGGCTGGGCGCAGCAGCTCAAGGCCAATATCGGCCACTTGCAGGACCTGCTGCCGGCGCTGCAAGCACTGGCACAGGGCGGCACGGCGGTCGGTACCGGGATCAACGCGCACCCCGAGTTTGCCGGGCGCTTCAGCCAGCAACTGAGCCTTTTGACCGGGGTGAAGTTCACCCCTGGCAAGAACCTGTTCGCGCTGATTGGCTCCCAGGACACCGCCGTTGCAGTCTCTGGCCAGTTGAAAGCCACGGCGGTGTCACTGATGAAGATCGCCAATGACCTGCGCTGGATGAACTCCGGCCCATTGGCTGGCCTCGGTGAAATCGAACTGGAGGCGCTGCAGCCGGGCTCGTCGATCATGCCGGGCAAGGTCAATCCGGTCATCCCGGAAGCGACCGCCATGGTGGCTGCCCAGGTCATCGGCAATGACACAGTGATCACCGTGGCCGGCCAATCGGGCAACTTCGAGCTGAATGTGATGCTGCCGATCATTGCCCAGAACCTGCTCAGCAGCCTGGAGTTGCTGGCCAATGCCAGCCGGTTGCTGGCGGACAAGGCCATTGCCAGCTTCAAGGTCAACGAACCCAAGCTCAAGGAAGCGCTGTCACGCAATCCGATCCTGGTCACCGCACTTAACCCGATCATCGGCTACCAGAAAGCCGCTGAAATCGCCAAGAAGGCGTATCAGCAAGGCCGCCCGGTGATCGAGGTCGCCCTCGAACACACCGACCTGCCGCGCAGCCAACTGGAAGTCCTGCTGGACCCGGAAAAGCTCACGGCTGGCGGCGTGTAATCAACGACCCTGCTTTGGAGGCTCACCATGGAGCACTGGAAACGCACGATCGAACGGGCCAATCGCTGCTTTATGGCGGGTGAGCTGGTTGACGCTCGCGAGGCCTATCTGCAAGCCCTGGCCCTGGCCCAAGTGTTGTTCGAACGCTGGGCGGATGCTGACGAAGCGGTGGCCGCTTGCGTCATTTCCCATCACAACCTGGCAGACCTGCACTTGCGTCTGAACCAGCCTGAGGAAAGCGCGGAATACCTGTGCGCTATTCATCAGCGCCTTTTGCAGACCATGCAGGACCCGCGCCTCAGCCCGTCATTGCGCGAGGCCGCGCTGCGCCAGAGCAGCAAGACCTACGTCGAGCTGCTGAATTTCATCAGCGATCACGGCGAATACCCACGCACTCATCGGCTGCTGGGCAGTGCTGCGACGCCAACGTCCACGTCCCACTATGGAGCACATTGATATGACCTATACCTTGCCGGCCTTGCCTTACGCCTACGACGCCCTCGAGCCGCATATCGACGCGCAAACCATGGAAATTCACTACACCAAGCACCACCAGACCTACATCAATAACCTCAATGCTGCGGTCGAGGGCACTGAGTTCGCCGGCTGGCCGGTGGAGAAGCTGGTGTCCAGCGTCCAAACATTGCCGGAGAAATTACGCGCTGCCGTGGTCAACCAAGGAGGCGGGCATGCGAACCACTCGTTGTTCTGGGCGGTCATGTCACCTACAGGGGGAGGCAAACCCGAGGGCGCGTTGGGTAAGGCTATCGACGAGCAATTGGGTGGTTTCGACAGCTTCAAGGAGGCGTTCACCAAGGCGGCGTTGACGCGTTTCGGCAGCGGCTGGGCCTGGTTGAGCGTTACGCCGCAGAAAACGCTGGTGGTGGAAAGCAGCGGCAACCAGGACAGCCCGCTGATGAGCGGCAATACACCCATCCTCGGTCTGGACGTCTGGGAACACGCTTACTACCTGCAATATCAAAACCGACGACCCGAGTACATCAATGCCTTTTACAGCGTCATCAACTGGCCGGAAGTTGCCGCGCGCTATCAGGCGGCCTTGGCCTGACACTCACTCCATAACAAGATCTAAGGCCGACTATGGGCACTCAAACACTGGCGATCGGTAGCGTACGAATGTTTCGTTATGCGTTTGGCACGCTGCTGCTATTGGCAGGTACTGCGTTATTGGTGGCCCATGGGCTGGCCTGGTTGAACCTGGAACCGCGCATTCTGCGTGCTTTGCAGGGCGGGGCGATCTGCGCGCTCGGCACCGCGCTGGGGGCGGTGCCGGTGTTGGTGATTCGGCGCATGCCGATGGCGCTGAGCGATACCCTGCTGGGCTTTGGGGCTGGTGTGATGCTGGCGGCGACCGCGTTTTCCCTGGTCGTGCCGGGTATCGCGGCTGCTGAAAGCCTGGGGCTGTCGCCCTGGGGCGCCGGTGGCCTGATCAGCTTCGGCATCATGCTCGGGGCGTTCGGCCTGTACCTTGTGGACCGCAAAGTTTCCGGCGCCAGCCCGGAAATGCTGGTGGGTACACCGGATAAACCGGTTATCCCGCCGCGTATTTGGTTATTCGTGTTTGCCATCATTGCGCACAACATTCCTGAAGGCATGGCTGTGGGTGTTTCTGCGGGCGGAGGCATGACGGATGCCGACAGCCTCGCCATGGGCATTGCCCTGCAGGATGTCCCCGAAGGGCTGGTGATTGCGTTGGTATTGGCGGGAGCGGGAATGTCGCGGGTCAAGGCCTTCCTGATTGGCGCTGCATCGGGCTTGGTTGAACCGGTATTTGCGGTGCTTTGCGCATGGCTGGTGAGCCTTGCAGAAGTGTTGTTGCCGTTGGGTCTGGCGCTGGCCGCCGGGGCAATGTTGCTGGTAGTGACTCATGAAGTCATCCCCGAATCGCGCCGCAATGGCCATGAAAAGCTCGCCAGCCTTGGGCTGTGCCTCGGGTTTTGCCTGATGATGGTGATGGATACGGCGTTGGGCTGAGGATGGCTTTATCTATGTAGGAGCGAGCTTGCTCGCGAAGAACGCAAGAGCACCGCGTTAAACAACGATGCCCGCGTTATCGTTGACGTTTTTCGCGAGCAAGTTCGCTCCTACAGTAGGGGTTACTCGCCTTCGTCGAAGTAGTTGTTGATCAACTCGACCAGCGCGGCCATTGCTTCGTCTTCTTGCTCACCTTCGGTGCTCAGGTGGATCTTGGTGCCTTTCCCGGCCGCCAACATCATCATCGCCATGATGCTCTTGCCATCGACCATGGACTCTGGCGTACGCCCAGCACGGATCTGGCAGGGGAACTGCCCGGCCACTCCAACGAATTTAGCCGACGCCCGGGCGTGCAGGCCCAGCTTGTTGATGATTTCAATTTCCAGAGCAGGCATCGCGCAGGTGTTCCTTTCAACTCAGGTCGCGGTGGCGAACCTGGACGTTCTTGAGGGTTTGTTGCAGCACCTGGCCCAGCCGTTCAGTCAAATAGACCGAGCGGTGGTGGCCGCCGGTGCAGCCAATGGCAATGGTGACATAGGCCCGATTGCTGGCGGCAAAGCGCGGCAACCATTTGAGCAGGTAGCTGGAGATATCCTGGAACATCTCTTCTACGTCCGGTTGTGCGGCCAGGTAGTCGACCACAGGCTGGTCCAGCCCCGACTGATCACGTAATTCCGGCTTCCAGTAAGGATTGGGCAGGCAGCGAACATCGAACACTAGGTCGGCGTCTACCGGCATGCCGCGCTTGAAGCCAAACGACTCGACCAGAAACGCCGTCCCCGGCTCAGGCTGGTTCAGCAGGCGCAGCTTGATCGCATCGCGAAGCTGATACAGGTTCAGGTTGGTGGTGTTGATCTTCAGGTCGGCCAGGTCAATGATCGGCCCCAGCAGTTTGGTCTCGTCCTCGATGGCTTCGGCCAGAGAGCGGTTGGCACTGCTGAGGGGGTGGCGTCGACGGGTTTCGGAGAACCGCTTGAGCAGGGTTTCTTCGTCGGCATCCAGGTACAGCACATCGCAATGAATGTGCTTGACACGCACTTCTTCCAGCAGTTCCGGGAACCGCGAGAGGTGGCTGGGCAGGTTGCGCGCATCAATCGAGACAGCCACAAGTGGCTGTGCCAATTCGGTATGGATCAATGCACGTTCCGCCAGCTCTGGCAGCAGGCCGGCTGGCAGGTTGTCGATGCAATAGAAGCCGTTGTCCTCAAGCACATTGAGGGCGGTGCTCTTACCCGAGCCGGAGCGACCGCTGACGATGATCAAACGCATGATTACTGCCCGTTTTGTTCATCCAGGACAACTTGGTACAACGCTTCATTGCTGGAGGCGCTGCGCAGTTTGTCGCGTACATCCTTGCGGTCCAGCATGCTGGCGATCTGCCGGAGCAGTTCCAGGTGCGCATCGGTGGCGGCTTGCGGGACCAGCAGAACGAACAGCAGGTCAACCGGGGCACCGTCGATGGCGTCGAAGTCGATGGGTTTTTCCAAGTGCAGCAGAGCGCTGACCGGGGTATCGCAGCCTTCGAGACGGCAGTGAGGAATGGCGATGCCGTTGCCAAAACCGGTCGAGCCGAGTTTTTCACGGGCGATCAGGGCTTCGAAAACATCTTGCATCTCCAGCTCAGGCACTTGGCTGCTGATCAGGTTGGCAATTTGTTCGAGGGCGCGCTTTTTACTGCCGCCCGGCACGTTCACGAGGGAACGGCCGGGGGTCAGGATGGTTTCAAGTCGGATCATGGGGGGAGAGTTAACGACCTGTACCTTGCATCAGGTGCAGATTCTTTTCCTTATGCTTTATGAGTTGGCGGTCGAGCTTGTCGTAGAGCGAGTCGATTGCCGCGTACATATCTTCATGTTCCGCATTGGCGACGAGCTTGGCATTCGGTACGTGCAGGGTGGCCTCGATTTTCTGCTTGAGCTTATCGACCTCCATGATGACCTGCACGTTGGTGATCTTGTCAAAATGCCCCGCAAGCTTGTTCAGTTTGCTCTCGGTGTATTCACGCAGGGGCTTGGTGACTTCCAGCTGGTGTCCACTGATGTTGACTTGCATACAGCTTCTCCTTCGTTGCCAGTGCATAAAGCGGTGGGCAGGAATACCCACCACTGGAACGCTGTGGCCCGCCCGTCACATCAAACGCTTACGCTCGCTGGAAGGCGCGATCCCTAGGGACTCGCGGTACTTGGCGACGGTTCGACGGGCGACCTGAATGCCTTGTGCCTCCAGTAAACCAGCGATCTTGCTGTCACTCAACGGCTTTTTCTGATTTTCCGCGGCAACCAGTTTTTTGATGATCGCGCGGATCGCCGTGGACGAGCATTCGCCGCCTTCGGAGGTGCTGACGTGGCTGGAGAAAAAGTATTTCAGCTCATAAATACCCCGTGGGGTATGCATGAATTTCTGCGTGGTGACCCGGGAAATCGTCGATTCGTGCATACCGACGGCTTCGGCGATGTCGTGCAGCACCAGAGGCTTCATGGCCTCGTCGCCGTATTCCAGGAAACCGCGCTGGTGCTCGACGATCTGGGTCGCGACTTTCATCAGGGTTTCGTTGCGGCTTTGCAGGCTCTTGATGAACCACCGCGCTTCCTGCAACTGGTTGCGCATGAAGGTGTTATCGGCGCTGGTGTCAGCGCGGCGCACAAAACCGGCGTACTGCGGGTTGACCCGCAGACGCGGTACCGACTCCTGGTTCAGCTCCACCAGCCAGCGTTCGTTGTCCTTGCGCACGATGACGTCGGGGACCACGTATTCGGCTTCGCTGGATTCGATCTGCGAGCCCGGACGCGGGTTGAGGCTTTGCACCAGCTCGATGACCTGGCGCAAGTCATCTTCCTTGAGCTTCATGCGGCGCATCAGTTGGCTGTAGTCGCGACTGCCCAACAGGTCGATGTAGTCACTGACCAGCCGTTGCGCTTCGGTGAGCCATGGCGTCTTGGCCGGCAGTTGGCGCAGTTGCAGCAACAGGCACTCGCTGAGCGTGCGGGCACCAATGCCGGCGGGTTCGAATTGCTGGATGCGGTGCAGGACGGCTTCGATTTCGTCCAGTTCGATGTCCAGTTCCGGGTCGAAGGCCTCGAGGATCTCGTCGAGGGTTTCGTCCAGGTAGCCCTGGTTGTTGATGCAGTCGATCAGGGTGACCGCGATCAGGCGATCGGTATCGGACATCGGCGCCAGGTTCAGTTGCCACAACAAGTGGCTCTGCAGGCTCTCGCCCACCGACGTACGGGTGGTGAAGTCCCACTCGTCGTCATCGTTGCTCGGCAGGCTGCTGGCGCTGGTCTGGTAGACGTCTTCCCATGCGGTGTCCACGGGAAGCTCGTTGGGAATGCGTTCATTCCAGTCGCCTTCCTCCAGGTTGTCCACCGTCGGGGCGGTTTCCTGATAGGAGGGTTCCTGCACGTCGGGATTGGGTTTTTGCTCGATGTTGTCGGCCAGCGGATCTGCGTTGTCGAAGTCGTCGCCTTCTTCCTGGCGTTCGAGCATCGGATTGGACTCCAAGGCCTCCTGGATTTCCTGTTGCAGGTCCAGGGTCGACAATTGGAGCAGGCGGATGGCCTGTTGCAGCTGCGGTGTCATCGTCAGCTGCTGGCCCATTCTCAGGACTAGCGATGGTTTCATGGCAGGGGCTTAACACCTTATTCGCCGGCGCAATGCGCCATCCACGACAGGGCGCGTGAGCGCCAAACATAAGCAAATTATATGCCTGATCTCGGGGCCTTTGCCTAGAGCGCGGTAACAATAAAAAAACCGAGGTTTCTATTGACTCCCGCGCGCTCAAGGGAAAAGCGCGATACCCCTGTGTTTACAGGCGGAACTCGTGACCCAGGTACACTTCCTTCACCAGCTCGTTAGCCAGGATTGTCTCGGCATCGCCTTCGGCAATCAGTTGACCATCGTTGACGATATAAGCGGTTTCGCAGATATCCAGGGTCTCGCGTACGTTGTGGTCCGTGATCAGCACCCCAATGCCCTTGGCCTTGAGGTGATGGATGATCTGCTTGATGTCACCCACCGAAATCGGGTCGACACCGGCGAAGGGTTCATCCAGCAGGATGAATTTCGGCGCAGTCGCCAGGGCGCGAGCGATTTCCACGCGGCGACGCTCACCACCGGACAAGCTCATGCCGAGGTTGTCGCGAATGTGGTTGATGTGGAATTCCTGCAACAGGCTTTCCAGCTCCTGGCGGCGGCCATCGCGATCAAGTTCCTTGCGGGTCTCGAGGATCGCCATGATGTTGTCGGCTACCGACAGTTTGCGGAAGATCGACGCTTCCTGGGGAAGATAGCCGATACCTGCCCGTGCACGGCCGTGCATGGGTTGGTGGCTGACGTCCAGGTCGTCGATCAATACACGACCCTGGTCTGCCTGGACCAGCCCGACGATCATATAGAAGCAGGTGGTTTTGCCGGCACCGTTAGGGCCTAGCAGGCCGACGATCTGGCCGCTGTCGATCGACAGGCTGACGTCGCGTACCACCTGGCGGCTTTTATAGGCCTTGGCCAGATGCTGGGCTTTCAGGGTTGCCATTACTCGGCCTTCTTCTTCGGCTGGATAACCATGTCGATGCGTGGGCGGGGTGCGGTGACCTTGTTGCCGTTGGCGCGACCGGCGTTAGCGATCTGCTTCACGGTGTCATAGGTGATTTTTTCACCTTCCGTGGAGTTGCCGTCCGGGCTCAGCACCTTGGCCTGGTCAATCAGTACGATGCGATTCTGCTGGGCGTGATACTGGATAGTCTTGCCGTAGCCCTTCATCGGGCCGGTGTCGGTGGCGGACTGTTTCTGCTCGAAATAAGCCAGGTTGCCCACCGACGTCACCACGTCAATGTCGCCTGCCGGGGTGCGCGTCAGGGTCACCGTGTTGCCGGTTATCTTCATCGACCCTTGGGTGATGATTACGCCGCCGGTGTAGGTGGCGACACCTTTCTTGTCATCGAGCTGCGCATCGTCAGCCGAGATGTGGATCGGTTGCTGGCTATCGTTCGGCAGAGCCCAGGCGCTCACGCTTCCCAGTGCTGCGCCCAGACCGAGCAAAATAGGGAGGGTTTTAACGAGCCTCATACTGTCCTCTTACGTTCGATAGCAGGTGTATCCTGCTTTCTTTCAAATACGCTTTCATTCCCTTGCCAGTCGATACACCGCCAGCGCCGTCGATTCTAACGTCTTGCTCGGTCTGCGCATATTGCTTCTGTGGGAATACGGTCATGCGACTGCTGGTAATGATGGTGTCGCGGTTCTGCGCGTCTGTACGTGCGACGCGAACCGAGTCGATCAGTTCAACTTCGGTGCCGTCCGCGTTCACTTCGCCACGCTTGCTGGTGACGTGCCAGGGAAATTCGGTGCCGCGATACAGGTTCAGGTCCGGATTGGTCAGCAGGCTAACGTCGGCTACCTTCAAGTGTTCGACCTTGTCCGACGTCAATTCATACTGCACCTTGCCGTCGGGCAGGTACTGAATGCTGTAGGCATTGGTGGCGTAATAGTCGATAAGGCCTTCGTCAACCTGCGCAACAGGCTTGTCGAGAAAGCGCTCCGGGCTGATATTCCAGTAGCCCACCGCCAGGAGCAGCGCGGCGATGACCCCGAATAACAGGAAGTTGCGAATCTTTTTGCTCAGCATATAACGCTCTATAGGTAGGCGGCGTGGGCCGCTTCAAGACTGCCCTGGGCACGCAGGATCAACTCGCAGAACTCGCGGGCGGCACCTTCGCCGCCACGGGCGGTGGTGATGCCATGGGCGTGTTCGCGCACAAACGCTGCGGCATTCGCGACGGCCATGCCCAGGCCCACCCGGCGAATCACCGGCAGGTCTGGCAGGTCGTCGCCCAGATAGGCGACCTGTTCATAGCTTAGGTTGAGTTGGCCAAGAAGCTCGTCCAGCACCACCAGTTTATCCTCGCGGCCCTGATACAGGTGAGGAATACCGAGGTTTTGTGCGCGGCGTTCCACAACCGGTGTTTTTCGACCGCTGATAATTGCGGTTTGCACGCCCGCTGCCATCAGCATCTTGATGCCTTGGCCGTCGAGGGTGTTGAAGGTCTTGAATTCGCTGCCGTCTTCGAGGAAGTACAGGCGGCCATCCGTCAGCACGCCGTCAACGTCGAAAATCGCCAGTTTGATGTTTTTACCGCGTTGCATCAGGTCGCTGGTCATTTACATCACTCCTGCGCGCAGCAAGTCGCCAAGGTTAAGGGCCCCGATCGGCCGATCATCGTGGTCGACCACGATCAGTGCGCCTATCCGGTGGTCCTCCATGATCTTCAACGCTTCAGCCGCGAGCATTTCGGCGCGCGCGGTCTTGCCGTGAGGGGTCATCACGGCGTCGATGGTGGCGGTGTGGATATCAATGGTGCGGTCCAGGGTGCGACGCAGGTCGCCGTCGGTGAAGATCCCGGCCAGCCGACCATCGGTCTCGACGATGGCGGTCATGCCCAAGCCCTTGCGGGTCATTTCCATCAGCGCATCCCGCAGCAGGGTGCCGCGTGGAACGCTCGGCAATTCTGTGCCGCTGTGCATCACATTTTCCACTTTCAGCAACAGGCGACGGCCCAGTGCACCACCGGGATGGGAAAACGCGAAGTCTTCAGCGGTAAACCCGCGAGCCTCCAGCAGTGCCACCGCCAGGGCATCGCCCATCACCAGTGCGGCGGTGGTGGAGGAGGTGGGCGCCAGGTTCAGCGGGCAGGCCTCGTGGGCCACGTGCACGTTCAGGTTGACGTCGGCGGCCTTGGCCAGCGTTGACTCAGGGTTGCCTGTGAGGCTGATCATCTGGATGCCCAGGCGCTTGATCAGCGGCAACAGGGTCACGATTTCGTTGGTGGTGCCGGAGTTGGACAGCGCCAAAATCACGTCATCCTTGGTGATCATGCCCATGTCGCCGTGGCTGGCTTCGGCCGGGTGCACGAAAAACGCCGTGGTCCCGGTGCTCGCCAAGGTCGCGGCGATCTTGTTGCCAATGTGGCCGGACTTGCCCATGCCGACCACCACAACGCGGCCCTTGCTGGCCAGAATCATCTCGCAGGCGCGCACGAAATCCGCGTCGATATGCGCCAGCAAGCCTTCTACGGCTTCAAGCTCAAGGCGTATGGTGCGTTGTGCGGATTGAATAAGGTCGCTGGATTGGCTCATGTCTGAAATCGTATAGCCTGACGAAAAGTCGGCGATTATAGCGGTAATGATCGATTCCCTCACGCAAGTTCGTCAGGCTTTGTGCGCGGGATAACTGAAAAGCACCTTCGGTAACATAGCAAGCAACGTTTTTTCCCTGTCTCAAATCTGAACCAGCGCTGTTCCGGCCTTGGGCGCTCTGCACCAGCAGTGATATAGTTCGCCGCCAGTTCGGTCCGCCCAACCCATGTGCCTTACTATTGCGCATCAGTTGAAAACCAAAGTCGCACACATGGTGTCTGAGTGAAAGGCTGCATCCCAAGGAGATTAGATGAGTGCCGATAACGCCTACGCGGTCGAGCTGAAGGGTCTTACCTTCAAGCGCGGGACGCGCAGCATCTTCAATAACGTCGATATTCGCATTCCTCGCGGCAAGGTCACGGGCATCATGGGGCCTTCCGGTTGCGGCAAGACCACCCTGTTGCGCCTGATGGGCATGCAATTGCGCCCCAGTGCCGGGGAAGTGTGGGTCAACGGCCAGAACCTGCCGACGCTGTCGCGCAGCGATCTGTTCGATGCGCGCAAGCACATGGGCGTGCTGTTCCAGAGCGGCGCGCTGTTCACCGACCTCGATGTGTTCGAAAACGTGGCCTTCCCGCTGCGGGTGCACACCCAGCTGTCCGACGAGATGATTCGTGACATCGTGTTGCTGAAACTGCAGGCCGTGGGCCTTCGCGGTGCCATCGACCTGATGCCGGACGAGTTGTCCGGCGGCATGAAGCGCCGTGTCGCCCTGGCACGGGCCATCGCCCTCGACCCACAGATCCTCATGTACGACGAGCCATTCGTGGGCCAGGACCCGATCGCCATGGGCGTGTTGGTGCGCCTGATCCGCCTGCTCAACGATGCATTGGGGATCACCAGTATCGTGGTGTCCCACGACCTGGCCGAAACCGCGAGCATTGCCGACTACCTCTATGTAGTAGGTGATGGTCAGGTGCTGGGGCAGGGTACGCCTGAAGAGTTGATGAACGCCGATAACCCGCGCATTCGCCAATTCATGACCGGCAACCCCGATGGCCCGGTGCCTTTTCACTTTCCGGCAGCGGACTACCGCTCAGATCTTCTGGGGAAGCGCTGATGCGCAAGACATCTCTTATCGAGAAGGTTCGCCTTTTCGGTCGCTCGGGCATCGACATCGTCGAAGTGCTGGGGCGTTCGACCATTTTCCTGTTCCACGCCTTGCTGGGGCGCGGCGGCATCGGCGGCGGCTTTGGCCTGCTGGTCAAGCAGCTGCACTCGGTGGGGGTGATGTCCCTGGTGATCATCGTGGTCTCCGGCGTGTTCATCGGCATGGTGCTGGCGCTGCAGGGTTTCAATATCCTGTCCAGCTACGGCTCGGAGCAGGCGGTAGGGCAGATGGTGGCCCTGACTCTGTTGCGTGAGCTTGGCCCCGTGGTCACCGCCTTGTTGTTCGCGGGGCGTGCAGGTTCGGCGCTGACGGCTGAAATCGGCAATATGAAGTCCACCGAGCAGCTGTCCAGCCTGGAAATGATCGGCGTGGACCCGCTCAAGTACATTGTTGCCCCGCGCCTGTGGGCCGGCTTCATTTCCCTGCCGTTGCTGGCGATGATCTTCAGCGTGGTGGGTATCTGGGGCGGTTCGTGGGTGGCGGTTGACTGGCTGGGGGTCTACGACGGCTCCTACTGGGCCAACATGCAAAACAGCGTGACCTTCACCGGTGACGTGCTCAACGGCATCATAAAGAGCATTGTCTTTGCCTTTGTGGTGACCTGGATTGCCGTATTCCAAGGCTATGACTGCGAGCCCACTTCAGAGGGGATCAGCCGTGCCACTACCAAGACCGTTGTGTACGCCTCGCTGGCGGTACTGGGCCTTGACTTCATTTTGACCGCCTTGATGTTTGGAGATTTCTGATGCAAAACCGCACTGTGGAAATCGGTGTCGGCCTTTTCTTGCTGGCTGGCATCCTGGCTTTACTGTTGTTGGCCCTGCGAGTCAGCGGCCTTTCGGCCAGCCCTACCGCCGATACCTATAAACTTTACGCGTACTTCGACAATATCGCCGGTTTGACGGTCAGATCCAAAGTGACCATGGCCGGTGTCACCATCGGCAAGGTCACGGCAATCGATCTGGACCGCGACAGCTTTACCGGTCGGGTGACGATGCAACTGGACAAGAAGGTGGATAATCTGCCGATTGACTCCACAGCATCTATCCTCACTGCGGGGTTGCTGGGCGAGAAGTACATCGGTGTCAGCGTGGGCGGGGAAACAGCCCTGCTCAAGGATGGTTCGACCATCCACGACACACAGTCGTCGCTGGTGCTTGAAGACCTGATCGGAAAATTTTTGCTCAATACGGTCAATAAAGACGCCAAATGAGGAATCTGTTCATGATCTCTACCTTGCGACGTGGCCTGCTGGTACTGCTTGCAGCATTGCCGATGATGGCCAACGCGGCAGGTTCTGCCCACGATTTGGTGCAGGACACCACCAGCAGAATGCTGGCTGACCTCAAGGCTAACAAAGAACAGTACAAGCAAGACCCTTCCAAGTTCTACAGTGCGCTCGACGCCATCGTTGGCCCTGTGGTCGATGCTGAAGGTATTTCCAAAAGCATCATGACGGTCAAGTATTCGCGCAAGGCTACGCCTGCGCAGATGAAGACGTTCCAGGAGAACTTCAAGAAGGGCCTGTTCCAGTTCTACGGTAACGCCCTGCTGGAGTACAACAACCAGGGCATTATCGTTGACCCGGCCAAGGACGAGACTGGCGACCGTGCCGAAGTCGGGATGAAAGTCTCCGGCAGCAATGGCGCCGTGTACCCAGTGTCCTACACCCTGACGAAGATCGACGGCGAGTGGAAACTGCGCAACGTGATCATCAACGGTATCAACATCGGCAAGCTGTTCCGTGACCAGTTCGCTGACGCGATGCAGCGCAATGGCAACGACCTGGACAAGACCATCAATGGTTGGGCCGGTGAAGTGGCCAAGGCCAAGGAAGAAACCGACAAAGCTGCCGGGAAGCCTGCGCAATGACCGAGTCGGCTGTTCGTATCGGCGACGCCGGCGAGCTGTTCCTCAGCGGCGTGCTGGATTACCGCACCGGGCCTGACCTGCGCAAGCAGGGCCAGGCGCTGATCAAGGCCAGCAAGGCGCCAGAACTGGTGCTCGATTGCTCGGCGGTGACCAAGTCCAGCAGTGTCGGCCTGTCGTTGTTGCTGTGCTTCATGCGTGATGCCGAGGCGGAGAAAAAACCGGTCAGCATCCGTTCGTTGCCGGAAGACATGCGTGAAATTGCCGAAGTTTCCGGTTTGACCGAACTGCTGGCGCATCCTTAATACACATTATTAGAAAAGCCCCCCGTCAGAGTCCTGCTATGCGGGGTTCGCAGGCGCGGGGCTTTTTTGTATGATGTGCGACCCGTGCGCACTGGGCGCCGATAGAGGTTGAGCATGCAGGCCCTAGAAGTTAAGAGCTTCCTTGAAGGAAAGCTGCCGGAAACGACTGTAGAAGTTGAAGGCGAAGGCTGCAATTTCCAGCTGAACGTGATTAGCGATGAACTGGCGGCATTGAGCCCGGTCAAGCGTCAGCAGCAGATCTATGCCCATTTGAACCCATGGATCACCGATGGCAGCATCCATGCGGTCACTATGAAATTTTTCAGCCGCGCGGCCTGGGCCGAGCGCACCTGAGCCCCCAAGGCGTCGAGATTCTTATGGATAAATTGATTATTACCGGCGGTGCCCGCCTTGATGGCGAGATCCGCATTTCCGGTGCGAAAAACTCCGCCTTGCCGATCCTGGCAGCGACCCTGCTGTGCGATGGCCCGGTGACTGTGGCCAACCTGCCGCACCTGCACGACATCACCACCATGATCGAGCTGTTCGGTCGCATGGGCATTGAGCCGGTGATCGACGAGAAACTGGCCGTCGAAATTGACCCACGTACCATCAAGACCCTGATTGCCCCGTACGAACTGGTGAAAACCATGCGTGCGTCGATCCTGGTGCTGGGCCCGATGGTTGCCCGTTTCGGCGAAGCCGAAGTAGCCTTGCCTGGCGGTTGCGCCATTGGTTCGCGTCCGGTCGACCTGCACATCCGTGGCCTTGAGGCCATGGGCGCAGTCATCGACGTCGAAGGCGGCTACATCAAGGCCAAGGCGCCAGAAGGCGGCCTGCGGGGCGCGAACTTCTTCTTTGATACCGTCAGTGTGACCGGTACCGAGAACATCATGATGGCTGCTGCCCTGGCCAACGGTCGCAGCGTGCTGCAGAACGCCGCGCGCGAGCCGGAAGTGGTCGACCTGGCCAACTTCCTCAACGCCATGGGCGCGAAGGTTTCCGGCGCTGGTACCGACACCATCACTATTGATGGGGTAGAGCGTCTGCACACCACCACCTACAAAGTCATGCCTGACCGCATCGAGACCGGCACCTACCTGGTTGCCGCTGCCGTGACCGGTGGTCGTGTGAAGGTCAAGGACACCGATCCGACCATCCTGGAAGCCGTCCTGGAAAAACTCAAGGAAGCCGGCGCAGAGATCACCACCGGCGAAGACTGGATCGAGCTGAACATGCACGGCAAGCGGCCAAAAGCCGTCAACGTGCGTACCGCTCCGTACCCGGCGTTCCCGACCGACATGCAAGCGCAGTTCATCTCCCTGAACGCGATTGCCGAAGGCACCGGTGCTGTGATCGAGACCATCTTCGAAAACCGCTTCATGCACGTGTATGAACTGCACCGCATGGGCGCCAAGATCCAGGTCGAAGGCAACACCGCCATCGTCACCGGGATCGACAAGCTCAAGGGCGCGCCAGTCATGGCCACCGACCTGCGTGCTTCGGCCAGCCTGGTAATCTCGGCACTGTGCGCCGAAGGCGACACCCTGATCGACCGCATCTACCACATAGACCGTGGTTACGAGTGCATCGAAGAGAAACTGCAGATGCTCGGCGCAAAAATCCGCCGCGTACCGGGCTAGTCCCCGCTGCCCTGTAGGAGCGAGCTTGCTCGCGAAGGCCTCATGTGCACCGCGTTGACTCTGAATAAACGCGTTATCGTTGACGTTCTTTGCGAGCAAGCTCGCTCCTACAAGCACTGGTTTGTTTCACATCGAGGCTGTCATGGCCTCGATCTGTGTCTGGCGCCGTTTGTGACCGGACAGCAATAGCCTGATGAAGGACTGACATTTCCCATGTTGACCATCGCACTGTCCAAGGGCCGCATCCTTGACGACACGTTGCCGCTTCTGGCTGAAGCGGGCATCGTGCCGACCGAGAATCCGGACAAGAGCCGCAAGCTGATCATCCCCACGACCCAGGACGACGTGCGCCTGCTGATCGTGCGGGCTACCGACGTGCCGACCTACGTTGAACATGGCGCCGCCGACCTGGGTGTTGCCGGCAAGGACGTGCTGATGGAATACGGCGGCCAGGGCCTGTACGAGCCCCTGGACCTGCGCATCGCCCTGTGCAAACTGATGACCGCCGGCCGCGTCGGTGACGTCGAGCCCAAGGGCCGCCTACGGGTCGCCACCAAGTTCGTCAACGTTGCCAAGCGCTACTACGCCGAACAAGGTCGTCAGGTCGATATCATCAAGCTCTACGGCTCCATGGAGCTGGCACCGCTGATCGGCCTGGCCGACAAGATCATCGACGTGGTCGACACCGGCAACACCCTGCGTGCCAACGGTCTGGAACCCCAGGATTTTATCGCTGACATCAGCTCCCGCCTGATCGTCAACAAAGCATCGATGAAGATGCAGCATGCCCGTATTCAGGCGTTGATCGACACCCTGCGCAAGGCAGTGGAGTCTCGACACCGCGGTTGACTCACCCGCGTAGCTGAAGAGCTACGCCCGTCTATCCGCCTCATAGCCAGAATTCTCAGGTGCCCAAGCGGAAACGACTGCTAGTTTAGGGCGCCTGAGTTTTTGCCAATTCTATTGAGGCCCTCGCTATGACCACGTCCACTGCAATTGCCCGACTCAACGCTGCCGACCCGGATTTCGCCCATCATCTGGATCATCTGCTGAGCTGGGAAAGCGTGTCTGACGACTCGGTCAACCAGCGGGTGCTCGACATCATCAAGGCCGTGCGCGAGCGTGGTGATGCGGCGCTGGTGGACTTCACTCGCCAGTTTGACGGCCTGGACGTAAAGTCCATGGCCGACCTGATCCTGCCGCGTGAACGCCTGGAGCTGGCGCTGACGCGCATCACCGCGCCACAGCGCGAAGCCCTGGAAGTCGCAGCGGCGCGGGTACGCAGCTATCACGAAAAACAGAAGCAGGACTCCTGGAGCTACACCGAGGCCGACGGCACGGTGCTGGGCCAGAAGGTCACGCCACTGGACCGCGCCGGCCTGTACGTGCCGGGCGGTAAAGCGTCGTACCCATCGTCGGTGTTGATGAATGCCATCCCGGCCAAAGTCGCCGGCGTGACCGAAGTGGTCATGGTGGTGCCGACCCCGCGTGGCGAAATCAACGAGCTGGTACTGGCTGCCGCCTGCATCGCCGGCGTCGACCGCGTGTTCACCATCGGTGGCGCCCAGGCCGTCGCAGCGCTGGCCTATGGCACCGAAAGCGTGCCGAAGGTCGACAAGGTGGTTGGCCCTGGCAATATCTACGTCGCCACCGCCAAGCGCCATGTGTTTGGCCAGGTCGGTATCGACATGATCGCCGGCCCCTCGGAAATCCTTGTGGTGTGTGACGGCCAGACCGACCCGGACTGGATCGCCATGGACCTGTTCTCCCAGGCGGAGCACGATGAAGACGCCCAGGCGATCCTGGTCAGCCCCGATGCCGAGTTCCTCGACAAGGTCGCCGCCAGCATCAATAAACTGCTGCCGACCATGGAGCGTGCCGAGATCATCGAGAAGTCGATCAACGGCCGTGGTGCGCTGATTCTGGTGCGTGACATGGAGCAGGCCATCGAAGTGGCCAACCGCATCGCACCGGAGCATCTTGAGCTGTCCGTAGCGGACCCACAGGCCTGGTTGCCGTCGATCCGTCACGCCGGGGCGATCTTCATGGGCCGCCACACCAGCGAAGCCCTGGGCGACTACTGCGCCGGCCCCAACCACGTGTTGCCGACCTCCGGCACTGCACGTTTCTCGTCGCCGCTGGGGGTGTACGACTTCCAGAAGCGCTCGTCGATTATCTTCTGCTCGCCACAAGGCGCTTCCGAGCTGGGCAAGACCGCCTCGGTGCTGGCCCGTGGTGAATCCCTCAGCGCGCACGCACGCAGCGCCGAATACCGCATCGTCAAGGGAGAGTAAGGCATGAGCAAATTCTGGAGCCCTTTCGTCAAGGACCTGGTGCCTTACGTACCCGGTGAGCAACCGAAGCTGACCAAGCTGGTCAAGCTCAACACCAATGAAAACCCCTACGGCCCATCGCCCAAGGCGCTGGCGGCAATGCAGGCCGAGTTGAACGACAACTTGCGCCTGTACCCGGACCCCAACAGCGACCTGCTCAAGCAGGCCGTGGCCAGGTATTACGGGATCGACGCCGGCAAGGTGTTCCTCGGCAACGGTTCCGATGAAGTTCTGGCGCACATCTTCCATGGCCTGTTCCAGCACGATCTGCCGCTGTTGTTCCCGGATATCAGCTACAGCTTCTACCCGGTGTACTGCGGCCTGTACGGCATCACGTTCGACGCGGTGGCATTGGACGAGCAGTTCCAGATTCGCGTCGCTGACTACGCCAGGCCCAACGGCGGGATCATCTTCCCCAACCCGAACGCGCCCACCGGCTGCGTACTGGCGCTGGACGCGGTAGAGCAGATCCTCAAGGCCAGCCCGGATTCGGTGGTGGTGGTCGACGAGGCCTATATCGACTTCGGTGGCGAAACTGCCATCAGCCTGGTCGACCGTTACCCGAACCTGCTGGTGACCCAGACCCTGTCCAAATCGCGCTCACTGGCCGGTTTGCGTGTGGGCCTGGCCGTGGGCCACCCAGAGCTGATCGAGGCGCTGGAGCGGGTCAAGAACAGCTTCAACTCCTACCCATTGGATCGGTTGGCGATTGTTGGCGCGGCGGCCGCGTTTGACGACCGTGAATACTTCGAGAGGACCACTCAGTGGGTGATCGACAGCCGCAACCAGGTCGTCGCGCAATTAGAGAGCAAGGGGTTTGAGGTGTTGCCGTCGGCGGCGAACTTCATCTTCGCGCGTCACCCGCGGCATGACGCTGCAGGGCTGGCCGCCAAGTTGCGTGAGCAAGGGGTGATTGTGCGGCACTTCAAGCAGGAGCGGATTGCCCAGTTCCTGCGGATCAGCATCGGGACGCCGGAGCAGAACCAGGCGCTGATCGACGGGCTCGGTGAGCTCTAACAGACGCTGAAAATCAAATGTGGGAGCTGGCTTGCCTGCGATGACGGTGTAACAGTCGACCTATCTGTCGTTTGATACACCGCTATCGCAGGCAAGCCAGCTCCCACACTGATTTGCGTTTAGTCAGTTACAGCAGCGGCTCATCCGGCTTCTTGTTCTTCCAGCCATCATTGCCCGGTAGCAGCAAGTTCAAACCAATTGCCACCACCGCACACAGGGCGATGCCCTTGAGGCCGAAATCATCCGGGCCGGTGCCGGTACCCACCAGCACACCGCCAATCCCGAACACCAGCGTTACCGACACAATCACCAGGTTGCGCGCCTCGCCCAGGTCGATCTTGTGGCGAATCAGCGTGTTCATCCCCACCGCGGCAATCGAGCCGAACAGCAGGCACAGAATCCCGCCCATCACCGGCACCGGGATGCTCTGCAGCAGCGCGCCGAACTTGCCGATGAACGCCAGGCTGATGGCAAACACTGCCGCCCAGGTCATGATTTTCGGGTTGTAGTTCTTGGTCAGCATCACGGCGCCGGTCACTTCGGCGTAGGTGGTGTTCGGCGGGCCGCCAAACATGCCGGCAGCCGTGGTGGCGATACCGTCACCCAGCAGCGTGCGATGCAGGCCAGGCTTTTTCAGGTAATCGCGGCCGGTCACGCTGCCTACCGCAATCACACCCCCGATATGCTCGATCGCCGGGGCCAGGGCCACCGGGACGATAAACAGGATGGCCTGCCAGTTGAACTCCGGCGCGGTGAAGTGGGGCAGGGCGAACCACGGTGCGGCGGCGATCTTAGCCGTGTCGACCACACCAAAGTAGAACGACATGGCAAAGCCCACCAGCACGCCGGAGATGATCGGCACCAGGCGGAAAATGCCCTTGCCGAACACGGCCACGATCAAAGTGGTGAGCAGTGCTGGCATCGAGATCAGCATCGCCGTTTGGTAATGGATCAACTCGGCACCGTCGCCGGACTTGCCCATGGCCATGTTGGCGGCAATCGGCGCCATGGCCAGGCCGATCGAGATAATCACTGGGCCAATCACCACGGGCGGCAGCAGCCGGTCGATAAAACCGGTGCCCTTGACCTTCACGGCCAGGCCCAGGAACGTATAGACGAAACCCGCCGCCATCACGCCGCCCATGGTCGCCGCCAGGCCGAACTGGCCCTTGGCGAGAATGATCGGAGTGATGAACGCGAAGCTCGATGCCAGAAACACCGGCACCTGCCGCCCTGTCACCACCTGGAACAGCAACGTGCCCAGGCCTGCGGTAAACAGCGCGACGTTTGGATCAAGACCTGTGATCAGCGGCATCAACACCAACGCGCCAAATGCTACGAAGAGCATTTGTGCGCCAGACAGGATCTGGCGCCAAAGCGGGTCGTTGAATTCATCCTGCATGCTCACGCGTCCTTCTGCTTGGTGCCGAAGATCTTGTCACCGGCATCGCCCAGGCCCGGGATGATGTAGCCGTGTTCGTTCAGGCGCTCATCGATGGACGCGGTGTAGATCTGTACATCCGGGTGGGCCTTCTCGACGGCGGCGATGCCCTCGGGCGCGGCCACCAGCACCATGGCGCGGATGTCCCGGCAACCGGCTTTTTTCAGCAGGTCGATGGTGGCAACCATGGAACTGCCGGTGGCGAGCATCGGGTCGATGATCATGGCCAGGCGTTCGTTGATTTCCGGGACGAGTTTTTCCAGGTAGGTGTGGGCCTGCAGTGTTTCTTCATTGCGGGCCACGCCCACGGCGCTGACCTTGGCGCCCGGAATCAGGCTGAGTACACCTTCAAGCATGCCGATACCGGCGCGCAGGATAGGGACGACGGTAATTTTCTTACCGGCGATTTTCTCCACCTGTACGGGGCCGGCCCAACCGGGGATCTCGTAGGTTTCCAGGGGCAAATCCTTGGTGGCTTCGTAAGTGAGCAACGCTCCGACTTCCTGAGCAAGCTCACGGAAGTTCTTCGTGCTAATGTCGGCACGGCGCATAAGGCCGAGTTTGTGTCGGATCAGCGGGTGGCGGATCTCGCGAGTGGGCATAGGAAAGGCTCCGGCGGCGGGCAAAAAAACCGGCCTAGATTAATCTATCCGAGGGTGTTGTCCTATAGACATCAAGTACGTTAGTCCATAAAGGCTTGATTGGAGCGCACGAGAAGCGTACCTTCGCCCGCTTTTCTTGCCACAGCACCCCCTTGGAGAGCGCCATGTCTGCTGATCTCGAGCATATCCGTCAAATCATGCACGAGGCTGACTGCCTGTACACCGAAGCGCAAGTCGAAGCAGCGATCGCCAAGGTCGGCGCGCACATCACCCGCGAAATGGCCGACACCAACCCGGTGGTTTTCTGCGTGATGAACGGTGGCCTGATCTTCGCCGGTAAATTGCTCACTCACCTGCAGTTCCCGCTGGAAGCCTCTTACCTGCACGCCACCCGCTATCGCAATGAGACCAGCGGTGGCGACTTGTTCTGGAAGGCCAAGCCGGAAGTGTCGTTCATCGACCGCGATGTGCTGATCATCGATGACATCCTCGATGAAGGTCACACCCTGGGTGCGATCATCGACTTCTGCAAACATGCCGGCGCACGCAAAGTGCACACCGCCGTGCTGATCGACAAAGACCACGACCGCAAGGCCCGCCCAGAGCTGAAAGCTGACTTTGTCGGGTTGCCGTGCGTCGACCGTTATATCTTCGGGTATGGCATGGACTACAAGGGCTACTGGCGTAACGCCAATGGCATCTACGCCGTTAAAGGAATGTAATCGATGGCCCGCTTTCTTGATCAGACGCTGTTTGCCGAGTTGGCCGAGAAAGCGGCCGCCAATCCCCGTGGCCGTCAAAACGTTAACTTCCATGAGATGCAAGAGCCTTGTCATCGCATGGCGGTGGGTTTGCAGCCCAGCACCTATGTGCAGCCTCACCGTCACCTGAGCGCCGATAAGGCCGAGACCTTGCTGGTGCTCAAAGGGCGTCTGGGAATCCTGATTTTCAGCGAGACGGGCAAAGTGTTGAGCAAGCGTGTGTTGGAAGCGGGCGGGGAATGCCAGGGCGTCGACCTGTCGCCCGGCGTTTTTCATGGCCTGGTGGTGCTGGAGCCAGACAGCATCATGTTTGAATGCAAAGCAGGCCCTTATCGTCCTGTTGGCGATGGCGAACTGGCAAGCTGGGCGCCTCGTGAAGGCGAGGTGGGGATGGCGGAGTATCACCGCTGGATGCTTGCCCAGTTCGACTGAACACTGAAATCGTAGGAGCGAGCTTGCTCGCGAAAAACGTCAACGATAACGCGTGCTTCCTGAATAAACGCGGCGCCTTTGAGTTTTTCGCGAGCAAGCTCGCTCCTACAGGTATTAGGGTAAGCCCCCTCCCACATCCGGCGTCGCGCAGGTAGACTTCTAGCCCCGTGTAAATGTCTGCAGGCTGGAGTCGGTAATGCGTAAAGATAAGAAACAGGTGATTGGCGACGAAATCGGTGACGACCAGATCAAGTTGTTCCTGGACTTCGAGCCGGTTGATGCGACGTCGCCGTCCCTGCACAAACTGATCAAGGCCTATCGCGGCCTGCGTATCGACGACTTCGAGCGTTTCCTGGGGTTCTTCAAGGCAGCAGGCCTGGACCTGGATGGCAAGGATGAGCATGGCCAGACCTTCGTTGACCTGATCAAGGACCAGCGTAACGCCGCCGAATACATCGAGCTGATCGACAACGCCCGCGGCTGATTATCCGAGCCACAAAAAAACGCCCCGGCCTCATGAGAGACCGGGGCGTTTGGCTTTCGCGCTCGTTCCCACGCTCTGCGTGGGAATGCATTCTGTGACGCTCTGCGTCACGACCTCACGCGTAGCTTTCAGTCTCGTTGCTTTGCTCCACCAGCTCCAGGCTGATGTTGTTCTGCGTGTTGATCTTGCGATACAGCTCGGCGTCCGTCTCCAGCACTTTCTCGCGCGCCGGGAAGATCTCATGCAGCTTGGTGGCCCATTCACCGGCAGCTTTCTGCGGGAAGCAACGCTCGATCAACTCCAGCATGATCGAGACGGTCACCGAGGCGCCTGGGGAGGCACCCAACAGCGCCGCAAGCGAACCGTCCTTGGCTGCGACCAACTCGGTGCCGAATTGCAGCACGCCGCCTTTCTTCGGGTCTTTCTTGATGATCTGCACGCGCTGGCCGGCCACTTCCAGGCGCCAGTCTTCGGCTTTCGCCTCGGGGTAGAAGCGGCGCAGGGATTCCAGGCGCTGTTCCATGGACTGGCGCACTTCGCTGACCAGGTATTTGGTCAGGTCCATGTTGTCGCGGGCCACGGCCAGCATCGGGCCGATATTGCCGGCGCGAATCGACATCGGCAGGTCAAGGAACGAGCCGTGCTTGAGGAACTTGGTGGTGAAGCCGGCGTATGGCCCGAACAGCAGGGATTTCTTGCCATCCACCACGCGGGTGTCCAGGTGTGGCACGGACATCGGTGGCGAGCCCACGGCTGCCTGGCTGTAGACCTTGGCCTGGTGCTGCTTGACCACTTCCGGGTTGTCGCAACGCAGCCACTGGCCGCTCACCGGGAAGCCGCCGAAGCCTTTGCTTTCTTCGATGCCCGAGGCCTGCAGCAACGGCAGCGCCGCACCGCCAGCGCCGAGGAACACAAACTTGGCATCGACGTCACGGCTGTTGCCGCTGTTGACGTCCTTGATGCTCACGGTCCAGCCCGCGCCGTTGCGCTTGAGGCCGGTCACGCGTTTGCAGTACTTGACCTGGGCGTCCGGCGAGCTGGTCAGGTGGCTGAGCAACTGATTGGTCAGCGCGCCAAAGTTGACGTCGGTGCCGTTCATCACGCGGGTGGCGGCGATTTTTTCGTCGAGCGGGCGGCCCGGCATCATCAGCGGCATCCACTCGGCCATTTCGCTGCGGTCTTCGGTGTAGTGCATGTCCGAAAACGCGTGGTGCTGGCTGAGGGTCTCAAAGCGCTTCTTGAGGAAGGACACGCCTTTGTCGCCCTGCACGAAGCTCAGGTGCGGCACGGGGCTGATGAACGACTTGGACGAGCCAAAGGTGCCCTTCTTGGTCAGGTAAGCCCAGAACTGCTTCGACACCTCGAACTGGGTGTTGATGTGCACGGCTTTCTTGATGTCGATGGAGCCATCGGCGGCCTGCGGCGTGTAGTTCAGCTCACACAGCCCCGCGTGGCCGGTACCGGCGTTGTTCCACGGGTTGGAACTCTCCGCGGCACCCGAATCCATCAGCTCAACGACTTCCAGCGTGAGGCCGGGGTCGAGCTCTTTGAGCAGTACGGCCAGGGTGGCACTCATGATGCCGGCCCCTACCAGTACTACGTCGACTGCTTCGTTATGCGCCATTTAACGCGTCTCCAAAATCTGCAGCACCAAATTGTCGGCATGGCTGCCAGGAGTGACGGGGCGGTTCACGTGTTGCCCCAGGTTACCCATGGCCAGGATCGCCATGTCCGATTCGCAATTCTTTGCAACTTCAGCACACGCTTCCTGCCGGGCTAATCTGCCTATGAACGCATTCATGGGCGCCTGTGGCAATTCGACTTATGGTCAAAGCGTGCGATTCGTGCAACCAATCCGTAGCGGACAGGCTCAAGCTCCGGTTTTTGAGGCGTGCTCGGTCCTGTGTAATTGGGCTGTTCCAGACGCTGATGGTGCTTGTACAAACGCCAAACTATTCATTTGCTCGCCACACTCTTGTGAAGTTGTGAAAACCCGTTTTTTCACGCTCTTTTGAAGACGTGAACCTCAAAAAAGGGCTGCCCCAGCCTGGCACCTGGCCCGCAAATCTCTGCCGACACGCGGCAAAACGGGCAAACAACTCAAGTGGCCGAGCGCAATGGCAGCTCTGGCAGATTCGATAAAAGACGGGGTGGTTTGCAAAGGAAACAGCAAGCACGCCAGCTTCACTCGATCTGTGTGGGCGGCTCTCTGTGGGCGATTTGGGGGCTAATGCCTGGGCATTAACGATGCTGCGAGGCCCGATCAGGAGACGTCCTTATAATCGGGGGGAGATTGTAGCGAAGAACGCCAGGGAAATGGGCGTGTTTTATGACTTTTATTAGGGCGCCGGTCAGGAGGCCAACGCTTGCCGGTGCCGTGGGCGAAAAACCTGCGGGCTGACCCGGGCGCTGGCGGGCAGTGGGCGGTGCATCCAGCCCAGGTGAGTCTCGGTCACTTCCACCCAGCCTTCACCGACGGGCGGCAGGCTGCACTGCTTGAAGGCCAGGCAATGACCGTGGGCGTCGAGTAGGGCAAAGTGGCGATGACGGGCGTGCGACATGAACAGGGTCTTGAGAAGGCGCATGGCTGTGTACCTGGTGTGTTACATGCTTGAAGGTTGCCAGTGTGGCATGACACTGGAGTGACGAATTTATGCGAATTTGTAATTTGCACAGGGCTTCAGCCGCCGTTCAGGATCGCTGGTGAGTGGCGCACGTGCCCCGTTATACTGGCGACCTGTCTGCACCTAGTCCTGGAGAAATGCGATGTTGCAACGCCTGTTGTTCGGTTTGATCACTGTGACCAGTTTGACCCTTGTCGGCTGCGCCAACAGCCCGCAACAACTCAGCCCGCAACCTAAAGTCACTGCGCCGTTGGCTGCGGTAGGCCACGGCCAGCCGGTGTCGGTGCGCGTGGTCGACGGTCGCCCGTCGCCAACCCTGGGTTCACGTGGCGGCCTGTACCCTGAGACCGCGCTGATTTCGGTGAACGGCCAGGATGTGCTGCCCAAGTTGCAGGCCCAGGCTGAAGCTGCTGTGCGCTTGTTGGGCTTTACGCCGACCAACTCGCCAGGCGTGCCGCAACTGACCGTGACCCTGGCCGAGCTGAAATACCAGTCGCCCAAAGACGGCCTGTACGTGACCGAGGCTTCCATCGGCGCCACCTTCAAGTCTGACGTCAGCGCCGGTACTCGCCGCTACAGTGGCCGCTACGCTGCCTCGCTCAACCAGCGTTTCGGCATGTCTCCCAACCAGGAAACCAACACCAAGCTGGTCAGCGACGTGCTCAGCGATGCCTTGACCCGCCTGTTCAAGGACCCAAGCATCGGTCAACTGCTCAGCGCGCAATAAGCCGCTTATAAAAAAACCGGGCTCATCACTGAGCCCGGTTTTTTTGTGCCTGTAGTTTGGTCAGGCGGCCGTATCGACATAAAAGTCCAGCATGCTCACGCCGGTGAGCAAGTCCAGCTCCGGCAGGTCGGCATGCTGATGCCCGCCGAGGGCGCAATACACCAGCCAATGGCGGTCCTGAACGTTGAACGCGAGGCTGCCGATCAGCGCCTCCTGTTCCTCGCTCTGGGCGATCAGGTACAGCCGATCCTGGTTTTGCGCATGCAACATGACAAGCTCCTCAAGCGTCGAAGGGCAACAGAGTGGCTTGTTAAGGTGACGTTCAGGTGACGGCGTAAATTACTGGATACATTAGCCGTCCATGGGGAAGGAGCATTAAAGGCGCAGGAGGCGACTGTCGTTCAGGTGTGTATCTGGACTGATACCCGAACACTGGTTCACCGAGGTTTGCGATGGCGCTGCCCGCACTGCTCATTAATATTGTTGCCCTGTTGGTTGCCTGCTCGGGCGCCTGGGTGCTGTTCATCACCCGCCTGCATGCACAGCGTGCGATGGCCGACCTGGCCCTGCGCAGCGAAGAGCGCGCTATCGACCAGCCGATGCTGTTTCTGGATACGCGCACCGAACGGGCGCATCGCCTGGCGTACCGCGTCGGGTTCGCCTGCCTTGGCCTGGCCCTGGCCATCTCCTGGCTCAGCACTCGCTTTTAAGGCTACTGCAAGTCAAATGTGGGAGCGGGCTTGCCCGCGAAGGCGGTGTATCAGCCACTGGATCTTTAACTGAACCACCGCTATCGCAGGCAAGCCAGCTCCCACACTGGCCATGTACTGCCGGCAGAATCAGCGCCTGCCACATATCCCCTGTGGGCTCACTGTTACAGGGGGATCCCAGCCTTGACTCGGTATTGGTTGCGTACCGGCGTCGCATACTGCACCACCAGGTAAGGCCGGTGCTCCGCCGGGCAATCGTTCAAGCGCCGCTCCCATTCCGCCTTGGCCTTGGCCAGCTCATCGGCCGGGAACACGTCCGCGGCCTTGGGCACCTGCAGTTGCGGGTCGGCATCACTCCACTGCGCGTACGCCAGGTAGTGCACCGGGAACAAGCGATAGCCGCCCAGGATCTGCCGGTCCATTTCTGCCGCCAGCAGCTTGGTGTCTTCAAAGCGCTCGGTGATCGGCGGCGCAAAGTTCACGTGCACCCGGCCTTTATAGCCGGTAATGCCCAGGGCAATGCTCACATCGTCCTCGCCCGGTGCCTTGCTGTAGGTACCGGTGGTGGCGCGGATATACAGCTCGCGGGCCTTGGCGGCATCGCAAGGGTCGTACTCGTAGCTGATGGACACCGGCGTCAGGTTCAACGACTGGATGACTTCGGCGAACGGCTCGTCCTTGCGGCTGACGTGGAACATCTTGAGGATCGCCGATTCGGTACGATCATCGCCATCCTTGGCCCGGCCTTCAGCCTGGGCGATCCAGATCGACTGGCAGTCGTTGCGGATCGAATGGTTGATGTAGGCCGACAGCAGGTTGTAAGCCGCCATCTTCTCCTTTCGCCCGGTGATCGAACGGTGCACGATGAAGCTCTTGTTCAGGCGCATCAGGTCGCTGACAAACGGCTTTTGCAGCAGGTTGTCACCGATGGCGATGCGTGGCGTCGGCAGGCCGGCGTGGTATACGGCATAGTTGACGAAGGCCGGGTCCATCACGATGTCGCGGTGGTTGGCCAGAAACAGGTAGGCGGTACCGGATTTCAGCTGCTCGACGCCGGTATAGGTCACGCCGTCGGTCGCCCGGTCGATGGTGTGGTCGACGTAGTACTCGACTTTGTCTTGCAGCGTGGCCACGGTGGTGACGCCCGCGAACTCGCGGCGCAGTTTGCGCGCGATCATCGGCTTGAGCAGCCAGCCCAGGGCGCCGGCAAAGCGCGGGAAGCGGAAGTGGGTCAGGATGTCCAGAAAGGCCTTGTCACTGAACAGACGCGCCAGCACTGCCGGGACTTCGCTGTCGTTGTAAGGTCGGATGGTATCGAATTCGCCCATCATGCTCTCTTGTTAGAAACGGCTAGGGTAAGTAAAGGAAATAGCAGGGGCGGCGTGAGTAAACTGGCTCTGCCGGAAATAGCCCTGTAAATAGACCGGCGATTATACGCACAAGTCACCTTGGAGACTGCGATGCTGGAAACTGCGATGTACGATTGTCCTTATTGTGGCGAAGCGGTCGAGACAACAGTGGATTTGTCTGGCGGGGACCAGACCTATATAGAAGACTGCCAAGTGTGTTGCCGGCCGATCACGTTCGACCTGCAAGTTCATGGTGAAGAGTGGATGCTTGAAACCCGCAGCGAAAATGAATAACAGGTACGCCCATGCAGCGAATCTACGAACCGGAAAACCTCATGGAGGGCGAGCTGCTGCAGCAGATGCTTGCCAGTGAAGGCATCGAGGCGCATTTGGTGGGGCGCCACCTGCTCGGCGGCACGGGCGAGTTGCCGATATTCGGCTTGCTGGGGCTGGAGGTCGACAATGACCAGGCCGCCAGCGCCCGCGAGCTGATCACTGCCTATATCGGCGCACAACCGTTGCCCGGCGACGAACCCGACAGCTTCCCCGACGTATTGGTCTGTTAGGCTGTCGGTCGGTTTACCCAAGAGTCGTGTTGCCCCATGTGTGGACGTTATGCCCTGTTTCGCTGGAACCCTGCCTTTGCTGCCTTGCCCGGCTTCCCCGCTGATCAGCAGGCCCAGTGGAACATTTCCCCCAATGATTCGGTGCTGATCCAGCGTCTGAGCGAGGGCCAGCTCACCCTGGCGCGTGCCCGCTGGGGGCTGACGCCGCCCTGGCTCACCGACCTGTCGCGCACCCCGGCTCACGCCCGCGCCGAAACCCTGGCCGAACAGCCGATGTTCCGAGAAGCATTCCGCCAGCGCCGTTGCCTGCTGCCCGCCAATGGCTTTTATGAATGGCGCGGCACCCAGCGCAAGCGCCCGTACTGGCTCACACCGGGGGAGGGCTCAACGCTATTCTTTGCCGCGATCTGGGAAGCGTATCCGGTGCAGGAGCAGGTATGGCTGAGCACGGCCGTGGTCACCCAGGCGGCACAGAGTCAGCGGCGCCCATTGATCCTGGACGCGGCAGGGCAGGCCGCCTGGCTCGACCCCGCGACACCGCTTCATGTGCTGCAGGGCATGCTGGCGGCTGAGCCTGCTGCGTTGCGCGAGCGGGTACTGGCCAATATGGTCAACGATCCGAAGCTCAACGGGCCGGAATGCCTGACCCCGGCGTGAGCTTTGTCAGTCGTTCCACGTTCGGATGTATCTGAAATTCAGCGGTTAAACGTCTGGTGTATCTGGCGCAGATACAAATGACCGCCTACGATACGCGCCATGTTTTCAGGGAGCGTGTTCATGAAGAAGTCATTGGTGGTAAGCGGTTTGGTTGCAGCGATGCTGCTGGCGGGTTGTCAGTCGGTCAATACCACCAGCGGCGGCGCCGTTGGGGTAGAGCGCAAGCAGTACATGTTCAGCATGCTGTCGAGTCAGGAAGTCGACCAGATGTATGCCCAGTCTTATCAGCAGACCCTGGGTGAAGCCAGCAGCAAAGGGGTGCTGGACAAGAGCAGCGCCAACGCCAAGCGCGTGCAGGCCATTGCCAAGCGCCTGATCGCCCAGGCGCCGACTTTCCGCGCGGATGCCGCCCAGTGGAACTGGGACGTGAACCTGATCAAAAGCGATGAGATGAACGCCAACTGCGGGCCTGGCGGCAAGATCCTGGTGTACAGCGGCTTGATCGACAACCTCAAGCTCACCGATGACGAACTGGCTGCGGTAATGGGTCATGAAATCGCCCACGCCTTGCGTGAACACGGCCGCGAAGCCATGTCCAAGGCTTACGGTATCCAGATGGCCAAGCAGGGCGCCGGGGCAATATTCGGTCTCGGCCAGGACAGCCTGGCACTGGCCGATACCGTGGCCAACTACGGCATGACCTTGCCCAACAGCCGCAGCAATGAAAACGAAGCCGACCTGATCGGCCTGGAACTGGCCGCCCGCGCTGGCTACAACCCCAACGCGGCCATCACGTTGTGGAACAAGATGGCCAAGGCTTCGGAAGGCGCACCACCGGAATTCATGAGCACACACCCGGCTTCCGACAGCCGCATCGCGTCGTTGCAGGCGGCGATTCCGAAGGTGATGCCGCTCTACCAGCAGGCCAAGAAGTCCTGATCGACGCCGTGTAGGAGCGAGCTTGCTCGCGAGAAACGTCAGCGATAACGCGTGTTGCCTGAATAAACGCGGCGCCGGTGAGTTTTTCGCGAGCAAGCTCGCTCCTACAGGCATCAGGGCTTAGATCCAGCCGCTGCTTTGCATGGCCTTGTACACCGCAATAACCGCCAGCACGAAGAACGCCGTAGCCGCCAAGCGACGAATCAAGGTCAGCGGCAGTTTCTCCGCGGCAAAATTCCCCGCCAGCACCACCGGTACGTTGGCAATCAGCATGCCCAGGGTGGTACCGATAATCACCAGCCACAATTCCGGGTATTGCGCCGCCAGCATCACCGTGGCGATCTGGGTCTTGTCGCCGATTTCGGCGAGGAAGAACGCAATCAAGGTGGTCAGGAAGGGCCCGAACTTACGGGTAGTACTGGCTTCGTCATCATCGAGTTTGTCCGGCACCAGGGTCCACAGCGCTGTGGCGCAGAAGCTTGCGGCGAGGATCCAGTGCAGCACCGCATCCGAGAAGAAACTCCCGAACCAGGCGCCCACAGCACCGGCCGCCGCATGGTTGGCCAGGGTCGCGGCGACAATGCCGGCGATGATCGGCCAGGGTTTGCGAAAGCGTGCGGCAAGGATGAGTGCGAGCAGTTGCGTCTTGTCGCCGATTTCGGCCAAGGCAACGATTGCGGTAGGAACGAGTAGTGAATCCAGCATCAGGTAGTTTCCAGGGGCGGGTCGACACGGCTATGACACGTACAGCCTTCCCGCCCCGGGTAAGGTGTGCGTGTCATAGGTCTTGTCAAACCCCGGTCCGTCTGTGCGGACTCCTGGGTCGCATACGCCATGGTCTGCTGACCAAGTATGTTGACGTATGCCGGACGAGCATGGCGCTCGTGGGAGACTACTCCCCTAGGACGCTGCGGATTCTGCCTAGGCAAAACCCATTCGGCAAGCGTTCTTTTTCAAACCTCCCTCAGGGGCGCTTGGCACGGTAAATGCGAAAACCATTGCCTTCGGCCTTGATTGCGCAGATGCCCAAATGCTCTTCGATCAGTGGTTGATACTTCAGGAAGCTATTGGCAACCAGGCGAAGTTCGCCACCTTTTGCCAGGTGTTTCGCCGCTTTTCGCAGCAGGTTCTCCGTGGCGAAATAATCGGTGTGCACGCCGACATGGAACGGCGGGTTGCTCAAAATCGCGTTCAAACCCATGGGCGCCGCGTCGATTCCGTCACCGGTCAATACCTCGGCTTCCAGGCCGTTCGCTGCCAAAGTCAGACGACTGCTGGCGGCGGCGAAGGCATCCACGTCCAGCATCGTCACGGTGTTATGCGGGTAGCGGCGTTTGACCGCAGCACCCAGCACCCCCGCGCCGCAACCAAAGTCGAGCAGGTTGCCGCTGGGCAGCTTGTCCAAGTGCTCCAGCAACAACTCGGTGCCGCGGTCCAGGCGCCCATGGCTGAACACACCTGGCAAGCTCACGACCTTCAGCGGGCCTTCGGCCAGCGGTACGTCGAAGACCTGCGCCAGGCTCTCAAGCGCCACGGCTTGCGGCGCGTTGGCGACGGTGACCTGCCACAACTGGCAATGCCGTGCGCTATCGAGCTTGCGCGGTTTGCCGAACGGAGCCATCTGTTTGGCGGCGCTTTCGATACCGCCCTTTTTCTCGCCCACCAGAAACAGCTCGGCGCCCGGCAGGCGCGCAGCCACGGCATTGAGCAGGTAGTCGGTGAGGTCTTTGGACTTGGGCAGGAAAATCACCGCCGCATCAAAGGCGCGCTCGGGCACTGTCACGCCAAACTGGCTGCGTTCGGCGAAGCGCGCATCGAGCGCCGCCTGGTCACCGGCATGCCAGCACCAGCCGTGGGCGTTGGGCAGGCGCCCAAGCAAATCGTCCGCAGGCAAACCCACGAGCAGCAGGTTGCCTTGAAAAAGTTCGGCCTGGCGAAGCAGTACTTCACTGCGCGGATCCATAGTCTGCTCCTTGAAAAGGGGCGCAGTTTATCAACTGACGACGCGCAGCGGGGCGCCGCTGAAAAAGCCCAGGGCGTTTTCCGTGAGTTGGCCGACGATGCGCTGCCGCGCTTCGCGGCTGCCCCAGGCGTTGTGGGGTGTGACGATCAACCGTGGAATGCCCCCAGCCAGCAGCGGATTGCCATTGACGGGTGGCTCGACGCTCAGCACATCAGTCGCCGCGCCGCCCAGATGACCACTGCGCAGTGCGTCGGCTAGGGCCTGTTCATTGATCAAGCCGCCGCGTGCGGTGTTGACGATAAACGCGCCGGGTTTGAGCAACGCCAGTTCACGAGCGCCGATAAAGTCGCGGGTGTGCTCGTTGAGTGGGCAATGCAGGGTCAGCGCATCGGCCTGGGTCAGCAATTGATCCAGCGGCACACGGTCGGCGCGGGCAGGGCGCCCAGGTATCGCGCCGAGCACCACACGCATGCCAAACGCTTCAGCCAGGCGTGCCACGGCACTGCCCAGTTCACCGTGGCCGAGCAGGCCGAGGGTTTTGCCTTCCAGTTCGACGATCGGATGGTCCAGCAGGCAAAACTGTTTGGCCTGCTGCCATTTGCCCGCGGCTACATCCTGTTGGTAGTCCTTCAAGCGCGTGGCGAGGTTGAGCAACAGCATGATCGTGTGCTGGGCCACCGACGGCGTGCCATAGCCCTGGCAGTTGCTCACAGTGATGCCGTGGGCGCGGGCGGCTTCAAGGTCGATATTGTTGGTGCCGGTGGCCGACACCAGGATCAGCTTGAGCTCGGGGCAGGCGGCCAGGGTGTGGGCCGTGAGCGGGATTTTATTGCTGATGGCGACTTGGGCGCCTTGCAAGCGCTCCAGCACATTTTCTGGCGTGGTCTGTTCAAACAACTGCAACTGGCTGAAGCAGTCATGCAAACCGCTGAGGTCGAGGTCGCCCAAGTCCAGGGAAGGGTGGTCGAGGAAGACGGCGCGGCGATTGTTCATGATCAACTGTACCTTTTGCGACGAGGTTCGAAGGCGTAATCTGCCGAGCCTATCAGATGAAATAATCAGTTACTTAATGGAGTGAGCATGTACGTCGCCGAGTTTTTGACCGTAGCCTTGATTCACTTGCTGGCGGTGGCCAGCCCCGGCCCGGATTTCGCCGTGGTGGTGCGTGAGAGTGTGACCCATGGCCGCCGCGCCGGCACATGGACGGCACTGGGCGTCGGTTCGGCGATTTTCCTGCATGTGGGTTACTCGTTGCTGGGTATCGGCTTGATCGTGTCCCAGTCCATTGTGCTGTTCAATGCGTTGAAGTGGGCGGCAGCGGCGTACCTGCTGTACATCGGCTTCAAGGCCCTGCGTGCCCAGCCGGCCAAGCCTGCGGCCGAGGGCGAGTTGCACCGTGAAGCGGGTGAGCGCACCCCGCGTGGCGCGTTTACTGCGGGCTTTGTGACCAATGGTTTGAACCCCAAGGCCACGTTGTTTTTCCTGTCGTTGTTTACCGTGGTGATCAACCCCCACACACCATTGGCGGTGCAGGCCGGTTATGGGGTGTACCTGGCGGTGGCGACGGCGTTGTGGTTTTGCCTGGTGGCCATGCTGTTCAGCCAGCAGCGTGTACGCGCGGGGTTTGCGCGGATGGGGCATTGGTTTGATCGGACCATGGGCGCGGTGTTGATTGCTATTGGGGTGAAGTTGGCCTTCACCAGCATGAAGTAAGCGCGTTCACTCAAGCGGGCAGGGACAAAATGTGGGAGCTGGCTTGCCTGCGATGACGGCCTGCCAGCCGACACCTACCTACCTGACGCCTCACGATCCAACTGCGGGCTTGCTCGCGAAGGCGGGCTGGCAGTCAACACGGTTGGATTGTGTACATATCCATTGCTGCGGTAACGGCCGCTTAGGGTTCCGCTCTGACAGCGGCTCACTTTTGAAAAGCGCAAAAGTAAGCAAAACGCTCTTGCCCCACCACTCGGCACCTCGCCTAGGCTCGGTGTGCCCGTAATCCGCCAGTGATTTGGGGGGCCGCCGCCACGCGCCATCCATGGCGCGGGGCGGCTAAACCGGCATCCCTGCCGGTTTACCCCCCAAATCCCTGTCGAATTCCGGCCAGCGTGGTTTGACGGGGCGCTTGAGATCAAAAGCAGATCAAGATCAAGAGCGGCTCGCTTCGCATCGTGGTTACCGTCGATTGCTGGAACGCAATGACGTCCGGATAATGGCGTAACGCTAGCATTTGCTGGCTCCTGCAAATCATTCCTTTGGCTGATTTGGCTGAAACATAAGCGCTCTACAGTGCAGGTCTTCAAGCCAAGACCGTGCAGTCATTAAAGGGATTCTTATGTTGCAGACCCGTGTTATCCCGCCCGCCGAAGGTGCGTACCAATATCCGCTGTTGATCAAGCGCCTGTTGATGTCCGGGACTCGCTACGAGAAGACCCGGGAAATTATCTATCGCGACAAGCTGCGCTACAGCTACCCCACGCTGATCGAGCGCGTTGCGCGCCTGGCCAATGTGCTGACTGAAGCCGGGGTCAAGGCCGGTGATACCGTGGCGGTGATGGACTGGGACAGCCACCGTTACTTGGAGTGCATGTTCGCCATCCCGATGATTGGCGCGGTGATCCACACCATTAACGTGCGGCTGTCGCCGGAGCAGATTCTGTACACCATGAACCACGCCGAAGACCGCTTTGTGCTGGTCAACAGTGAGTTCGTGGGGCTCTACCAGGCGATTGCCGGGCAGCTCACTACCGTCGACAAGACCTTGTTGATTACCGATGGTGACACCCACACCGCCGAGCTACCCAATCTTGTCGGTGAGTACGAAACCCTCCTGGCCGCCGCCAGCCCCAGCTATGACTTCGAGGATTTTGACGAAAACTCGGTCGCCACCACGTTCTACACCACCGGCACCACCGGTAACCCCAAAGGTGTGTACTTCACCCATCGGCAACTGGTGCTGCACACCATTGGCGTGGCGACCATCATGGGCAGCGTCGACAGCGTGCGGCTGCTGGGCACCAACGACGTGTACATGCCGATCACGCCGATGTTCCACGTACACGCCTGGGGCTTGCCGTATGTGGCGACCATGCTCGGGCTCAAGCAGGTGTACCCCGGCCGCTACGACCCGGAATACCTGGTGGAGCTGTGGCGCAAGGAGAAGGTGACGTTCTCCCACTGTGTGCCGACCATCCTGCAAATGGTGCTCAACGCCAAGGCTGCGCAGAACGTGGATTTCGGCGGTTGGAAAATCGTCATCGGCGGCAGCGCCCTCAACCGTTCGCTGTATGAAGCTGCCAAGGCCCGTGGCATTCAACTGACCGCCGCGTATGGCATGTCCGAGACCGGGCCGCTGGTGTCTTGCGCTCACCTCAATGATGAGTTGATGGCCGGCAGCGAAGATGAGCGCACCACCTACCGCATCAAGGCCGGTGTGCCGGGCCCGTTGGTTGAGGCGGCAATCATGGACACTGACGGTCATTTCCTGCCCGCCGATGGCGAAACCCAGGGCGAACTGGTGCTGCGCGCGCCGTGGCTGACCGAGGGTTACTACAAAGAACCGCAAAAGGGCACCGAACTCTGGGCCGGTGGTTGGTTGCACACCGGTGATGTGGCCACGCTGGATGCCTTCGGCGTGATTGATATCCGCGACCGCATCAAGGATGTGATCAAGACCGGCGGCGAATGGATCTCTTCCCTGGCTCTGGAAGACCTGGTCAGCCGCCACCCGGCGGTGCGGGAAGTGGCGGTGGTAGGCATTGCCGATCCGCAATGGGGCGAGCGTCCCTTCGCGCTGTTGGTGGTGCGTGAAGGGCATGTGATCGATGCGCGAGAGCTCAAGGAACACCTCAAGCCTTTTGTCGAGCTGGGCCATTTGAGCAAGTGGGCGATCCCGAGCCAGATCGCCGTTGTTACTGAAATTCCCAAGACCAGTGTCGGCAAGCTCGACAAGAAACGTATCCGTGTCGACATCATCGAATGGCAGGCCAACAACAGCACGTTTCTGTCCACGCTCTAAGCCCTCTCGCCGCGCCCGTTCGGGCGCGGCAATGCTCTATATCAAGCCTTTACTTGTGATTTGCCGAATTTCAGCCATCCTTCCCGCGTCGACCTTCGTCGGCGTGGCGAAAGGGTTGTGGCAGACAGGTTGGTGATGCAAATCACACTTTAGAGGGATCAAGCACTACCCCCCTCTGGCTATAGTCCCTTTCAGAGTTTTTCGCGGATGTTGCGCTTCGAGCCATGGAGGCTCGGTGGCGATGCGGCATTGGAATCGTTGTATCCCGGCCGTTACATCTGAAGAAAGGGCTCACTGCCATAACAATAAAATATGCACATGGAGTAGCGTCGATGACCTCAGTAAACCAGTTCTGGCGCCGGGCAAGACTGCCCCTGGCCGTCAGCCTCGCTTCTACGCTCGCCGGGCCGGCATTCGGCGTCAGTTTCAACATTGGTGAAATCGAAGGGAGCTTTGACTCGTCGCTTTCCGTGGGGGCGAGCTGGTCCACGGCCAAACCCAATCGTGACCTGATCGGTGCCAACAACGGCGGCAAGGGCCTGTCCCAGACCTCCGATGACGGCCACCTGAACTTCAAGCGCGGCGAGACCTTCTCGAAGATCTTCAAGGGCATCCACGACCTGGAACTGAAGTACGGCGACACCGGTGTGTTTGTGCGGGGCAAGTACTGGTACGACTTCGAACTCAAGGACGAAAGCCGTCCGTTCAAGGACATCAGCGACAACAACCGCAAAGAGGGCGCCAAGTCTTCGGGCGGGCAGATTCTCGACGCATTCGTCTACCACAACTACTCGATTGCCGATGCGCCGGGTTCCGTGCGTTTTGGTAAGCAGGTGGTGAGCTGGGGCGAAAGTACCTTCATCGGTGGCGGCATCAACTCCATCAACCCGATCGACGTGTCGGCGTTTCGCCGTCCGGGGGCCGAGATCAAGGAAGGCTTGATCCCGGTGAACATGTTCTACGTGTCCCAGTCGCTCACCGACAACCTGTCGGCCGAGGCGTTTTACCAGCTGGAGTGGGACCAGACCGTGACCGATAACTGCGGCACGTTCTTCTCGCAGCCGGACGTGATCTCCGATGGTTGCAGCAATAACCTGCGGGTACTGAACAAGCGTTCCACCATTCCTGCCGCCGCCCTGCCGACCCTGGGTGCCTTGGGTGTGGACGTCAACAGCGAAGGGGTGCTGGTGCGCCGTGGGCCGGACCGTGATGCACGCGACAGCGGCCAGTTCGGCGTGGCCATGCGCTACAACTTCGAACCGCTGGATACTGAGTTCGGCGCGTATTTCATGAACTACCATAGCCGTGCGCCGATCTTCAGTGCACAGGGCGCGCCATCGGCGGCCTACACGCGTCCGCTGGGGCCACTGGGAGCCTTGCGGCCGTTGATCGTGGCGGGCAGCTCGAATTACTTCGTCGAGTACCCGGAAGATATCCGCCTCTACGGCCTGAGCTTCTCCACCACCTTGCCTACCGGCACCGCCTGGAGTGGTGAGTTGAGCTACCGTCCGAATGCGCCGGTGCAGTTGAGCACCACTGATATTCTGTTCGCCGGCGTCACGCCGATCCCGGGCTTTGGCAATGCGTCCGTGCTCAAGGGCACGCCGGGCCAGGACCTGCACGGCTACAACCGCAAGGAAGTCACCCAGTTCCAGACCACCTTCACGCACTTCTTCGACCAGGTCATGGGCGCCAGCCGCCTCACCACCGTCGGTGAAATCGGCGTGACCCACGTGGGCGGCCTGGAAAGCAAATCCCAGGCTCGTTACGGCCGCGACCCAGTGTTCGGCCCAGGCACGCTGCCAGGTGGGTTCTGCAACGCCCTCAACAACTCCACCGCCAACGGCGCCGGCTTGCCCAACGCTGCCGGCCTGAACACCAACTGCAATAACGACGGTTACACCACTGCAACGTCTTGGGGCTACCGTGCCCGTGCCATCTGGGAATACCCGGATGTGTTCGCGGGCGTGAACCTCAAGCCTAACGTGGCCTGGTCCCATGACGTCAAAGGTTACTCGCCAGGCCCTGGCGGCAACTTTGAAGAAGGTCGCAAGGCGGTCAGCCTGGGCCTGGATGCCGAATACCAGAACACCTACACCGCGAGCCTGGCGTACACCAACTTCTTTGGTGGCAAGTTCAGCACCGTGGATGACCGCGACTTTGTCGCCTTGAGCTTCGGCGCCAACTTCTAAGCACACTCTTTTCAAGTGGCATGTATTCAGGAAGACCAGAGCATGAAAATAACAAAAAGTCTGTTGCACGTGGGTGTGCTTGGGCTGTCGATCCTGGCGAGTAACGTCATGGCGGCAGTCTCGGCAGATGAAGCCGCCAAGCTCGGCACGACCCTGACCCCGATGGGCGCCGAGATGGCGGGTAACGCGGCTGGCACCATTCCAAAATGGTCGCCATTGCCGACCAATGCCGGCGCAGTCGACGCCCGTGGTTTCCTCGCCAACCCGTATGCCAGCGAGCAACCGCAGTTCACCATCACCGCGCAGAACGTCGAGCAATACAAAGACAAGCTGGCCCCCGGGCAATACGCGATGTTCAAGCGTTACCCGGACAGCTTCAAGATGCCGGTGTACCCGACCCATCGCGGTGCCACCGTGCCGGCTGAGGTGTTTGCCTCGATCAAGAAAAACGCCACCACCACCAACCTGGTGTCCGGCGGCAACGGCCTGGAAAACTTCGAAACCGCCGTCCCGTTCCCGATTCCCAAGAGCGGCGTTGAAGTGATCTGGAACCACATCACCCGTTACCGCGGCGGCAGCGTCACCCGCCTGGTCACCCAGGCCACCCCGCAAACCAACGGTTCCTACAGCCTGGTGTATTTCCGCGACCAGTTCGTGTTCCGCGACAAGATGAAGGACTTCGATCCGAAAAACCCAGGCAACGTGCTGTTCTACTTCAAGCAGCAAGTGACTGCGCCAGCGCGCCTGGCCGGTGGTGTACTGCTGGTGCACGAAACCCTGGACCAGGTCAAAGAACCGCGGTCGGCCTGGGTCTACAACGCCGGTCAGCGCCGCGTGCGTCGGGCGCCCCAAGTCTCCTATGACGGGCCGGGCACCGCCGCCGATGGCCTGCGCACTTCCGACAACCTCGACATGTACAACGGTGCGCCGGACCGCTACGACTGGAAGCTGGAAGGCAAGAAAGAAATCTACATCGCCTCCAACAGCTACAAGGTCGACGATCCCAAGCTCAAGTACGCCGACATCATCAAGGCTGGCCACATCAACCAGGACCTGGCTCGCTACGAGCTGCGCCGTGTCTGGCACGTGGTCGCCACCTTGAAGGAAGGCCAGCGCCACATTTACGCCAAGCGTGACTTCTACATTGACGAAGACACCTGGCAAGCCGCGGTGATCGACCACTACGACGGTCGTGGCCAACTGTGGCGTGTCGCCGAAGCCCATGCCGAGAACTACTACGACAAGCAAGTGCCGTGGTACGCCCTGGAAACCCTCTACGACCTGCAGTCCGGCCGCTACCTGGCCTTGGGCATGAAGAACGAAGAGAAGCAGGCCTATGACTTTGGCTTCACCGCCAGCACCAGCGACTTCACCCCAGCGGCCCTGCGCCAGGACGGTGTTCGCTAACCTCTGCTAATGATCGCTCCCACGCTCTGCGTGGGAGCGCTTCCTGTGACGCTCTGCGTCACGCCTCACGCGACCATCCTGAATGGGCGCGTTGTTTTTGAGCCCTTCGCGAGCAAGCTCGCTCCTACTTCTTTCTTGGTGGCTGGAAGAGATATTTCTTGTCGCAGTTCTTTTTCAGCCATTTGTTGCAAAGATCTACAATCCCGCCGCTTTTACCGCTAGTCTGCGGACATCTGCAATGCCGACAACAGCCTTCTACAAGAGCCCGGCGATGACTGATCTGTCCCGAACCCATGGGCCTGCCAGTGTGGTGATGCCGACCCTGGAAGGCCGCTTCTACAGGCCGCCGCTGCCTGACGGCTACGTGCTGCGCCCACGCCTGTGCGAACGGCTGAATGCGGGCCTGGAGGGGCGACTGTTGCTGGTCAGCGCGCCTGCTGGGTTTGGCAAGAGTTCGTTGGCGGTGGAGTTTTGCCAGGGCTTGCCAGCTCAGTGGCAAAGCCTCTGGTTGGGCCTGAGCCCAAGAGACAGTGACCCCGGCCGTTTCCTGGAGCGGCTGCTCGACGGCTTGCAACAGTATTTCCCGCAACTCGGCGCCCAATCCATGGGCTTGCTGAAAATGCGCCAGCGTCACCAACCCTTTGCCTTCGAAGAATGGCTCGATGGCCTGCTCGACGAGCTGGCCATGCACCTGTCTGCGCGTTCGCCGTTATTGCTGGTGCTGGATGACTATCACCTGGCCCAGGGCCCGGTGCTGGATCGCTGCCTGCAATTTTTCCTCAACCATTTGCCTGATGGACTGGTGGTGCTGGTCACCAGCCGGCAGCGTCCGGACTGGCACCTGGCACGCCTGCGCCTGTCGCGGCACCTGTTGGAACTGCATGAGCAAGACCTGCGCCTGACTCACGATGAATCCCTGGCGGTGCTGGATGGACACGGCAATGCGTTGCGCGGTGAGGCGTTGGAAAACCTGATCCGCCGTAGCGAGGGCTGGGTCGCCGGCCTGCGCTTCTGGCTGTTGGCGGCCTCCGAAGCGGGCAGTGAGGGCGCCTTGCCCCAAAGCCTGCACGGTGGCGAAGGGCTGATTCGCGATTACCTGCTCGAAGAAGTCATCGACTGCCTTCCCGCAGAAGTGCAAGCGTTCCTGTACGACACCGCACCGCAGGAGCGCTTTTGCAGCGAACTGTGCGACGCCATCCGAGAGGCCCATGACAGCGCAGAAATCCTGCGTTATCTGCAGGCTCATCAAGTGTTTCTGGTGCCGTTGGATGAGCAAGGCCATTGGTACCGCTATCACCATTTGTTCTCCGATCTGCTGCGCACCCGCCGCGAGAAGAGTGCCACCTTGCCGCCGGCCAGCTTGCACTTGCGCGCTTGTCGCTGGTTTAACGCCCAGGGCTTGATCGACGAGGCGGTGGAGCAGGCGCTGCGGGCCGGGCACCTGGATGTGGCGGCGAACCTGGTGCAGAACCTGTCCGAAGAGCAACTGCTGGCAGAGCAGAACATCGGCATGCTGCTGCGCTGGAAGATGGACCTGCCCGACAGCTTGCTGATCAGCACGCCGCGTTTGATCGTGCTGTACAGCTGGGCGCTGGGGCTCGCATGCCAACTGGATGCGGCGCAGGAACTGTCCAGTTACCTCAGCCGCTTCCTGCCGGCGCCATCGGCCACCGCGCAAAAATCCATGTTGGCCCAATGGTTGGCGCTGAGCGGGATCATTGCCCGTGGGCGCGGAGACCGTGAGCTGACCCAGCGCTATTGCCAAGAGGCGTTGGAAAGCCTGCCGCAAAAGCGTTACGGCCAGCGCCTGGTGTGCCTCTCGACTCTGTCCAACCTGGCAATCGCCGATGCCGACCTGTGGCGCGCCCGTGGCCTGAACCGCGAATCTCTGGAACTGGCGCAGCGCGTCGGTAACCCCTTGTTTGAGGCCTTGGCCCATTACGACCGAGCGCGGGTGTTGCAGTCGCGAGGTGAGATCCTGCGTTCTCTGGATGAAGTTCGCCAAGGCCTGGAGCGCCTGCATGGGCTGGCACCCCAGCGCCTGTATGCCGTGCGCGCACGGTTGTCGCTTTACGAAGGTTACCTGCTGTTGGTGCGTTACCAGCCCGAAGCCGGCCTTGCGCGTTTGCGCGCCGGCCTGACCGAGGCCCGCGCCTGCCGCGATATCAGTGTGCTGATCGGGCACTGTGTCATCGCCAGTTTCGAAGGGCGGCGTGGGGAGTTTGCCAATGCCTTTGCCGAACTGGCCGAGGCCGAGCGCTTGATGCACATCTGGGATGTGCCGCCGATCTATTACCTGGCGATGATCACCCTGATCAAATGCGAGCTGTGGCTGGCCCAGGGTCGCACTGACCTGGCCGACGCCTGGCTGGCCCGCCTGGGGCAGACCTACAACGGCGAGCACGCCGCGGCCGCCCCCGAGTTTCATCCGCACCTGCCGCAACATATCGAGCTGCAACAAGCCGCGCTCGATGCCACTCGCCATCAACCCGACAGTGCGCTGCAACGCCTCGAAGCGCTGGCCCAGCAGGCCCATGACAGCGGGCGCCAGATGATTGCCCTGATGGCGCTGGTCCAGCAGGTGCAGTTGCTTCTGGAGAATGGCCAGGAGGCTAAGGCCAGGCCGGTATTGGCCCGTGCCCTGCAAGCCGGCTCGGGCGGTGCGTTGCAGCCGTTTCAACGCGTGTTGGAGGGTTACCCCCAGTGGATGCGCGAGCAGCTGGGCAAGGACTCCCATGGGCTGCTCAACCAGAGCTTGCTGGCGCTGCTGCCCCAAGTCATTGCGGTTGAAGCCTCACCTCAACAGGAAACCCTGAGCACCCGAGAGCTGGCAGTGCTGCAGCTGATTGCCCAAGGCTGTTCAAACCAGGAAATCAGCAATCAGCTGTTCATCTCCCTGCACACGGTGAAGACCCACGCCAGCCACATCAACAGCAAGCTCGGCGTGGAGCGTCGTACCCAGGCAGTCGCGCGGGCCAAGTCCATGGGCTTGCTGGCCTGAGCCCGTGGCTCAAGGCGCGGTCGGGCAGCCCTTGAGTGAAGTGTCGACGGTCTGATTGATCAGCGCCGCGAACCGCTTGAGGTTGTTCTGGTGCGCCACCACCAGTTCGTCGATGCTCGGCCCGGCAGGCGACTGCAAAGTGGTGCGGCAGGTCAACGCCGGACGGTCGCCATTGATTTGCCTCAGGCGCCAGCGCACATCGAGCAACGCGTACTGCCCCGGTACCGAGTCAAAGCGCTGCACGTCCACGCGCAACGCCACGGCTTGCCGGGCATTGCTGCTGGCCAACTGGTCCACCAGGGCGCTCTTAAGCTCATCGGCGAGGGTGGCCGCCCACCACTGGGTTTCAAGAATCGCCAGGCCGCTGTCGCCCTGGCGAATCACTATCTGCGCGCGGTCGACCTGAGGCGGCACGCTGATGCTCTCAATGCGTACACCGCCGGCCTCTGCTCGCGTACTCGGGCTCAAGTGTGCCGGGGTCAGGGTGTGAAAGGCGATGGGTTCACTGCGACAGGCACCGAGCATCAGCAGGGCGCTCAGCAACGTGATCTTCAGCGGCAATGTCATGGCGGCTCCAATGGTCATTTACGGGGTGGCCCTTGCAGGTCCGTCGGTGCGGCATTATCGGGGCGGCCGCGAATCAGCGACTCCGGATGCCGGCCCAGGTAATCCGAAAGCTCGCGCAGGGAGCGCGACATGCGCCCCAACTCGTCGAGGGTCTGGGTCAGTTGTTCACGCTGCGGCGAGTCTTCGGCCAGGGTTGAACTGGCCGATTGCAGGGTCTTGCTCACGTCGCCCAAGGTCGTCTGCACACCCGGCAGTGTCTTGGCGTTGAATTGCGCCAGGCCCTTGCGCAGTTCGACCAGGCTGGCATCGAGGTTGCCGGCAATGCGCTCGACAGGCAGTTGGCTGATCTTGTTGACGATGCCTTCGAACTTCTCTTGCAGTTGTTCCAGGTTGCCCGGGATGGTGGGGATGCCCACGGGTCGCTGGTTCGGGTCGAACGCGACTTTCTCGGCCTTGGGGTAGAAGTCCAGGGCGATGTACAGCTGGCCAGTCAGCAAGTTGCCGCTGCGGGCCTGGGCGCGCAGGCCGTTTTCGATGAAGGTACCAATCAGGCGTACGCCGGCGGCCTCATCGTCAGGGTTATTGTTCATGGCCTTGAGCAGCTTGGTGTGGGCCTCGCCGAGCAGTTGCGGGTAGATCACGATGCCGACATTGACCGGGAAGGTGCGTTTCTTCGCATCGAAATCCAGGTTGATCGATACAACCCTGCCGAACTCCACGCCAAGGAACTCCACCGGTGCGTCGACTTTCAGCCCGCGCAGAGCCTGATCGAAACGCAGGACCATGTATTGGCCCTTGCCGTTGGGTGGGGCGAGGGCGCTTTGCTGGTCTTCGAACAACTCAAAGCTGCGACTTTCTTCGGCCGGTTTGTCATTGGGGTTGTAGGGCGGCGCCTGGAAGGCGATCCCGCCCATCAACATGGACGACAAGGATTCGGTTTTCAGCGCGAAGCCATTGGCGCCAACGCTCAAGTCGACGCCACTGGCGTTCCAGAACCGCGTGTTCTCAGTGATGTACACGTCATTGGGCGCATGCACGAAGATCTCGACATTCACGCCCTTGCCCTCGTTGTCCAGCTCATAGGCCACCACCTGGCCCACCGGAATCTTGCGGTAATAGACGGGGGAGCCGATGTCCAGGGAGCCCAGGGCCTGGGTGTGCAGGGTGAAGCGCTTGCCGGGCTCGCCGTAGGTAATGGGCGGCGGGTTTTCCAAGCTCGTGAAGTGCTTGGCGCGGGTCTCGGACTGGCCGATGTCTGCGCCGATGTAGTCGCCGGACAACAACGTGTCGATGCCCGACACGCCGCCTGCGCCGATGCGTGGGCGCACCACCCAGAATTTCGAATCTTCGCGGGTGAAGCTTTCGGCCTGTTTGACCAGCTCGACGGTGGCGTTGACGCTTTTCTGGTCATCACTCAGGGCCACGGCAGTTACCTGGCCGATCACCACGTTGCGGTATTTGACCTCGGTTTTGTTGGCAACCAGCCCGCTGCCGGTCTTGAAGTTGAGGACGATGGTCGGCCCTTGTTGCATGACGCTGTGGATCACCAGCGAGATCCCCACCAGCACGGCGACAATCGGCACGATCCAGACCAGCGAAACGCTGAAACGACGCGTCTTGATCACGGGTTGCCCCGCAGGGGTGTCAGCCTTGGATGAGCTCATCCGAGGTCTCCTCGTTAGGTGGGTTTTCCCAGATTAGCCGGGGATCAAAGCTCATGGCCGCGAGCATCGTAAACACGACCACCAGGCCAAAAAACAGAATACCCAGGCGCGGTTCGATCGTGCCCAGGGCTTGAAACTTCACCAGCGCGGCCACCAGGGCGACCACGATGACATCGAGCATCGACCAGTAGCCGATCAGTTCGATAAACCGAAACAGCTTCGAACGCTCCTTGCGCGCCCACTGGCTATTGCGCTGCACGGTGACCAGCAGCAGCCCCAGCGACAAGAACTTGATGCCCGGCACGGCAATGCTGGCGATGAAAATGATCAGCGCAATGTCCCAGGCACCATGCTGCCAGAACTCCAGCACGCCGCTCATGATGGTGCTGTCTGCGCCCGAGCCGAGCATGGTGGTGTTCATCACCGGCAATAAATTGGCCGGGACATAAAAGGCGAGGGCAGTGAGCATGTAGGCCCAGGTTCGGGTCAGGGACTGCACCTTGCGCCGATGCAGCGTGGCGCCACAGCGGTCGCACTCGGTGGGTTCAAGGCGCATGTCGCAGGGCTGGCCGCAGGTGTGGCACAGGCACAGGTTCAGCTCGCGAGCGGTGGGCGGTGAATTCATACGGTGTCCCACAGGTCACGCACATCGCGCCCGGCAATGCGGATCAGCAACAGGCTCAGGGCGGCCAAGGCAAACAGGCCGGTGCCAGGGATCACATCCAGCATGCCGGCCAGCTTGAACACCGCGACCATCGCGCCCAGCAGGCACACCTCCAGCATGCTCCACGGCCTGAGGGCTTCGAGCCAGCGCATGCACAGCTTGAACGCCGGCGAGCGCCTACCGGCCAAGGCGAAACTCAGCACCCAGATCAGCAACGCTAGCTGAAACACCGGGGCGATAATGATGGAGATCGCTGCCACCAGTGCAATGAACGTGATTGGCCCCAGGCTCAGTGCAACCACTGAGTCCCAGAGGGTGGCGCTGTTTTTCAAGCCTTGCAGGCTGATGCTCATCACCGGGTAAAAGTTGGCAAAGGTCCACAGCACTGCGGCAGTCACCGTCAGGGCCAGACGTTGTTGCACCGACAGGCCGTTATAGCGCTGCAGCACGCCCGAGCAACGTACGCACAGGGCTTTCTGATGTTTGGCGAGCGTGACTTTCTCGTACACGCAGTCGCAGTGTTCGCAGATGATCTGTTGATTCGCCATGGATGTTGCTCCAAATGCGACTGACTGCAGCGGGGGATTTCAATGGCGCGTGTGTAGCTTAGCAGCGGATAGATCGCGCAATCGACGCCTTCCCGCGCAGAGGCAAGCTACACCATACTGCACTTGGAACGCGCCAGAGAGCTTGCAGGACACCCATGACTATTGAAAAACAACCGTTGATTCGCGAAACCTTTCCCGTCGGGCCGTTGCAGTGCAACTGCACCATCATTGGCGACCCGATCACTAAAAAAGCCATCGTAGTCGACCCTGGCGGCAATCACGAGTTGATCCTGGCGCGCCTTGATGCACTGGGCCTGAAGGTGGTGAGCATTATCCACACCCATGCTCACCTTGATCATTTCCTGGCCTCCGGGCAATTGAAAGAAAAGACCGGCGCCACGCTGCACCTGCACAAAGAGGATCAATTTCTGTGGGACAACCTGGAAATGCAATGCCAGATGTTTCGCGTGCCCTACGTCCCGGTGCCGTCTCCGGATCGCTGGCTGGAGCATGACGAAGAACTTGCCTGCGGTTGTGGCGTAGCCTTGCATACTCCTGGGCATACACCGGGCTCGATGAGTTTCTGGTTTGCCGACGCCAAGCTGTTGATCGCCGGCGATACCTTGTTTCGTCGCGGGGTAGGACGTACGGATTTATGGGGCGGCGACCAGGCGACGATTGTGCGGTCGATCAAGCAGCGCCTGTATACGCTGGATGAAGGCGCGACGGTGGTCACTGGGCATGGGCCGGATACGTTGCTGGGCGATGAGATGCGGGAGAATCCTTTCGTGCGTGCGTGATGGGTTGTCGGCTCTGATACAAGCCGGTACAGACACACAGGCACAGACCCAAGCCAAAGACAGCTATGCTTTACGCACCCCTCCACGGAATTTTTACCGTTTGTCGCGTTCCAAACTCGGCACAGGTCCATTGCCAATGTCCTCTGCATCACAGAATGCAAAAGTAGGAGCTTCCTTCATGTTCACTCCGCGTCGTCTGCTTGTTGTCGCTACCGCCGTAGCCCTGTTGTCTGGCTGCGCCTCACCTAACCCTTATGACGGCAGCCAGGGACAGGCCAGCAATGGTTCCGAAAGCGGCATGAGCAAAACCGCCAAATACGGCGGCCTCGGTGCGCTGGCTGGCGCATTGGCCGGTGCGGCCATCGACCATAACAACCGTGGCAAGGGCGCGCTGATTGGCGCGGTGGTTGCGGGTGCCGGTGCGGCAGGTTATGGCTACTACGCCGACCAGCAAGAGAAAAAACTGCGTGAAAGCATGGCCAACACCGGGGTTGAGGTGCAGCGCCAGGGTGACCAGATCAAGCTGATCATGCCGGGTAACATTACCTTCGCCACCAACTCGGACGCGATCTCCAGCAGCTTCTACCAGCCGCTGAACAACCTGGCCAACTCCCTCAAGCAGTTCAACCAGAACACCATCCAGATCGTTGGCTACACTGACAGCACCGGTAGCCGTCAACTGAACATGGACCTGTCCCAGCGCCGTGCGCAGAGCGTGGCCAACTACCTGACCTCCCAAGGCGTCAACGGTGCCAACCTGAGCGCACGCGGTGCCGGCCCGGATAACCCGATTGCCAGCAACGGCGATGTGAACGGCCGTGCCCAGAACCGTCGTGTCGAGGTCAACCTCGGCCCGATCCCTGGCCAGCAATACGGCCAACCTGCGGGCCAGCAGCAGGCGCCACAGCAGAACAACCAGTTCCAGGGCAACCCGTACCAGCAATACCAGTAAACCCCTGGGCACTAAAAAGGGCGCCGTGCAGTCAATGCACGGCGCCCTTTTTAGTGGCTGCGTGTTTTGATCGTTCCCACGCTCTGCGTTTGATCGTTCCCACGCTCTGCGTGGGAATGCCCGCTCGGACGCTCCGCGTCCTACTCTTGGCGCAAAAGCTGAAGCGTGTGCGGTGACGCGGAGCGTCACGGGATGCGTTCCCACGCAGAGCGTGGGAACGATCAGGCTCCTTCGATCTACATCAGTCGATGTATTCGAACACCTTCACAATCTTCTGTACGCCCGACACGCCCTGCACCAGGTTGGCGGCGCGGGTGGCTTCGGCCTGGGTCAGCAGGCCCATCATGTAGACGATGCCGTTGTCGGTGACGATCTTGATCCGCGAACCAGGCACCGCACTGTCGGTCAGCATCTGGGCCTTGATCTTGGTGGTCAGCAGGGCATCGTTGCTGATGGCCAGCAGGGTGATCGGGTCCATGACCTGCAGTTCGTTGTGGACCTTCTTGACGCGTTGCACGCCGGCGGCGGCTTGCTCGGCCTGGGCCTTGAGATCGGCGCGGGGCGTTTGGCCTGCCAGCAGGACCACGCCATTGAAGCTGGTCACTACAATGCGCGAGGCACCGTTGCCCAGGTCGGTAGCGGCCTTGGCGACGTTGACCTTCACCTTGGTTTCGATCAGCGAATCATCAATGGTGCTGCCGAAGGTGCGTGTGCCCCGGTCGTCCTGGATAGGGGTGTCCCGTGTAGCGGTGATAGCCGAGCTGCAGCCGCTGATGGCGACGCACAGCGTGATGGCCAAAAGACTGAGGCGATTAACGGTCATTCTTCACTCCCGAACAGTTGGCTGTCGATCAGATCGCACAGGCAGTGGATCGCCAGCAGATGAACTTCTTGGATACGTGCAGTGACATTGGCCGGGACGCGAATCTCCACGTCCTCAGGCAGCAGCAGCGACGCCATGCCGCCGCCGTCGCGACCGGTCAAGGCTACGACAATCATTTCGCGATCATGTGCGGCCTGGATCGCTTGAATAATATTGGCCGAGTTGCCGCTGGTGGAAATCGCCAGCAACACATCGCCGGGCTGGCCGAGGGCGCGGATCTGCTTGGAGAAGATTTCGTTGTAGCTGTAGTCGTTGGCAATCGAAGTGATCGTCGACGAATCGGTGGTCAAGGCAATAGCCGGCAGGCTCGGGCGCTCGCGTTCGAAGCGGTTGAGCAGCTCGGAGGAAAAATGCTGGGCATCGCCGGCCGAACCACCGTTGCCGCACGAAAGCATTTTGCCTTCGTTGAGCAAGGCATTGACCATCACCTGGCTGGCTTGCTCGATGTGCGGTGCAAGTACGTCCATCGCCTGTTGCTTGGTGTCGATGCTGGCCTGGAAAAGCTGGCGAATTCGGGATTGCATGTCCATCTGTGTGACCTTAAGTAGCGCGGCTGTTTGGCACAGGTAATGTGCAGCCCGCAAAGCAAAGAGCAAAAATGAGTGGTGAAGGTGCCCGGCGAATCAGCTGTCGAAGGCATTTTTGAGCCAGGTCAGATCAGCTGTGCCTGACGGGGTGCTTTCCATGGCAACCACATCGAAACGGCAGGGGCAGTCAGCCCAGCGATGCTCTTTTTGCAGAAAAAACTGCGCAGCGAGTATCAGCTTTTGACGCTTGCGCCCGTCGATACTGGCGAGCGCGCCACCCCATTGTGCGTGTTTTCTGTAGCGGACTTCGACGAATACTACTGTATCGCCGTCAAGCATGACCAGATCAAGCTCGCCGCGTTTACATAACCAGTTCTGCGCCAGAAGGCGCAGACCCTGTTGTTGCAGGTAATTGAGTGCATGCAGTTCGGCATCCTTGCCGCTTTGTGCGCTGGACCGCTCGGGCATCAGCGTGGGGTATCAGGCAGGCGCTGAATGTCGCCGCCGACGAACTTCGCCCACGGCATCTGGCGATCTACGCGCTGGTTGGCGCTGATGCCCAGGTTGCCCGAGAGGCCGTCGACACGAGTGTCCGGCAGTGCCTTGAGCTGGCCCAGGCGTGGCGCCAGGCGGTAGGCATCCACGCCCATCGCATAGAGGCGGCCCAGGCTGCCATTGGCTTGCGGCCATTGTGCGGCGACTTGGTTGCGCAGCGGGTCGGTGGTGTTAAGCAGCCAAGGGGTTTCGCAGAACATCACATTGGTCATGTCCAGGTACTGGTTGCGGTCACCGCTGGCACTGAACACGTGAGAGGTCGCGTACACCGGCACATCGCCGGCGTATTGGAAGTTCAGGGTCGGTTTGATCTGCTGGGCCAGTTGCGGCGTGACGGCCAGGAAGATGAACTCGATGTCCTGGCGACGCGAAGGCTGGGCGGCCACGTCGGTGCCGACCGTGCTTTGCAGGCTCTTGGCGCGGCCTTCGCTCTTGCGCAGTTGGAACAGATCGGCGATCTGCTGGGCCAGGGCCACAGGCTGATCGACATATTCCACGCCCATGACGGTGCCACCATTGGCTTCCCAATCCTGGCGGAACGCCTTGTACACGCGCTCACCCCATTCGCCACGGGGCACCATGGCGGCGGCGCGATGCAGGCCATCGGCACGCGCTCGGCGCGATACTTCGCGGGCTTCGTCTTCAGCGGCCAGGCCGAACTGGAACAGCTGCGCCGGGCCTTGATCGGTCTCGCTGTAGTTCAGGGCCAGGGTGGTGATCGGCAACTGCGGGCGTGCGCTGAGTTGCTTGACCAGCGGTTTTTCCAGCGGGCCGACCACCAGTTGCACGCCGGCGGCCTGGGCCTTGGCGTAGAAGTCGTCGAGGGAGGTCAGGCGCGAGCTGTCATAGAACTCGATAACCGGTGGCTTTTGCCCGGCTTGCTCAGCCTGGTAGTGAGCCGCCATGAAGCCTTCGCGCAGCGCTTTGCCCACAGCGGCCAGCGGGCCTTCCTGGGGCAGCAGCAGGGCGATCTTGTTCAGGGGCTGGCTGGCCAGTTCCTTGAGCTTGGTCAGCGGCGCTGGCAGTTGCACCGCCGCCGGGTGGCCCGGGTTCTGCGCGCGCCAGGTGTCGATGGCGGCTTGTTGTTGCTCCAGCGTACCGGCGCCCTTGACCGCCTGGGCCAGGGTGATCCAGCCATCGAGTGTCGGGTTGCCGGTGGCTTGCAGCTGTTCGGCTGGCAGCGCGGCAATCAATACCCAAATGGCTTCGTGGTTGCTGCTGGCAGCATCACCCGTCAGCAGGGGCGCCATGGCCACGCGCTCACGAGCGGCGGCGAGGGTCTGGCCGTCGGCTTCATAGGCGCGTGCATGCACGGTGCCGGTGCGGATCTGCTGGTCAGTCGGCAGTTCCTTCAGGCTTTGCAGGCTGGGGTGGTTCAGCGCTGCCAAGGCCGCCTTGGGCTGGTTGCGCCCCATGGCCAGTTCTGCGGCCAGGGTGCTGGCAAATACTTGCGCGGCTGGCTTCAGGGCATCCAGGGGCACTTGCGCAAGGATCTGCGAGGAGCGGCCGGGATTGTTCTGCTGGTAGGCCAGGTCTGCCGCGCTCAGGCGCAGCAACGCGGCTTTTTCTGGCGTCTTGGCGTTCGTCGCCTGTTCGAGCAGTTGCTCGATACTGGCATCGGGCGTGCGTGGCAGTTCGCCAAGACTGGAGGAGGGCGAACTGGCGCAAGCGGCCAGCAAGGCAGCGAGGCAGAGGGCGGAGAGCAGCCGCAGGCAAGCGATCATGTAAGTGTTCCTGATACCGATCAAATTAGCGTGGAAGTGTACCCAAGCACTGGCCCAGGCGCGATGTTCATGGCGTTAAACCGTGGATTTAGGTCGTGCAAATGTTGCCAGTAGCTGACGGTGGCTGAAACGGCATCGGCCGTGATGGCATATTTTCAAGGCTTCTACGCGCTACAATGTGACTTTTGCCAACCATCGAGGTGTGCGCTTTGACTGCTCCAGGTCCTTTGAATTCCACTGCAGGCTCGCTTTTTGTGGTGGCGACGCCCATTGGCAACCTGGACGACATCAGTGCCCGGGCGCTGAAGGTGTTGCGCGAGGTGAAATTGATCGCGGCAGAAGACACGCGGCACTCCCAACGGTTGATGCAGCATTTTGGTATCAGCACGCCATTAGCGGCCTGCCACGAACACAACGAACGTGAAGAGGGTAGCCGCTTCATCACGCGCCTTTTGGCGGGTGATGACGTCGCACTGATTTCCGACGCGGGCACGCCGCTGATTTCCGACCCTGGTTACCACCTGGTCCGCCAGGCGCGCGCCGCTGGTATCAATGTAGTGCCTGTTCCAGGAGCCTGCGCGCTGATTGCTGCATTATCGGCCGCCGGGTTGCCCTCGGACCGCTTTATCTTCGAAGGCTTCCTGCCCGCCAAGGCTGTAGGGCGTCGGGCGCGTCTGCAGGCACTTAAAGAAGAACCGCGCACCTTGATCTTCTATGAGGCCCCGCATCGCATTCTTGAATGCCTGCAAGACATGGAGCTGGTGTTTGGCGGCGAGCGCCTGGCCTTGCTGGCCCGGGAGTTGACCAAGACCTTCGAAACCCTCAAGGGGCTGCCGCTGGAGGCGTTGCGGGCGTTTGTCGAGGGCGATAGCAATCAGCAGCGCGGCGAATGCGTGGTGCTGGTAGCCGGCTGGACCGCGCCGGAGAGTGAAGACGCGGTGGGCAGCGAGGCCATGCGCATCCTCGATTTGTTGCTCAAGGAAATGCCACTCAAGCGCGCCGCCGCCCTGGCTGCCGAAATTACCGGGGTGCGCAAGAATGTGTTGTATCAGGTCGCGCTCGATAAACAGAAGGCCGAATAGTTCCGGGGCCAAAACTGTATTTCGTCTGAACGTGATGGCAATGCTGCACTTTTAATACTTGTCCTCAAGCCGCCGTGCCGTTAACCTTCGCGGCGGAGAGTCGATTGGACAGTCGCTGCCCTCTATGAAAATTAGGGGGGGGAGGAAAGTCCGGGCTCCATAGGGCGAAGTGCCAGGTAATGCCTGGGAGGCGTGAGCCTACGGAAAGTGCCACAGAAAATAACCGCCTAAGCACTTCGGTGCCGGTAAGGGTGAAAAGGTGCGGTAAGAGCGCACCGCACGACTGGCAACAGTTCGTGGCTAGGTAAACCCCACTTGGAGCAAGACCAAATAGGGTCCCAAGGCGTGGCCCGCGCTGGGACCGGGTAGGTTGCTAAAGATGTCCAGTGATGGCCATCGTAGACGAATGACTGTTCAAGACAGAACCCGGCTTACAGATCGACTCTCCACCTTTTCTCCTTGCGTTCGAATCTCGTGCGCAAACCCGGTAGTAACGCAAGAATCCCTCCCTGCCAAATCATTGGCAGATGCATCTTCGTAATACCAAAAAAATCTTACTCTTAATAAAACACTTTAACTTTAAGCCCTAGCTCTTTGAGCTGTTTGCTGTTGTTGAGTCAAAAACATCGCAAAACTCTCGTTTCTCCTCCCTTTACCTTCCTAAATCTCCGTTCTGTAAGGCTTTTCCTTGAATACGCGCCTTGACGGTGTGGTGGGCGCATTCCTATAGTGTGCGCAAGTGGCGGAAAGTGGCACAAAGTGGGTTTTTTGAACGTAAAACGCTAAAATTTGGAGAAACGCATCTGTGTTTCGCGGAGCTAACGCTATCAGTCTCGATGCAAAAGGCCGTCTCGCCATGCCGAGCCGGTATCGTGACGAGCTCATTTCGCGAAGTTCAGGGCAGTTAATCATCACGATTGACGCCGTTGACCCCTGTTTGTGTGTTTACCCCCTCGACGAGTGGGAGTTGATTGAAACCAAGTTGCGCGCGCTGCCTTCATTGCGAGAAGAAAACCGCCGCCTTCAGCGTTTGCTGATCGGTAATGCCGTCGACCTTGAACTCGATGGCAGCGGTCGTTTCCTGGTGCCTCCGCGACTGCGCGAGTACGCCAAGCTGGACAAGCGCGCAATGCTGGTAGGCCAACTGAACAAGTTCCAATTGTGGGACGAAGATGCCTGGGATGCTGTGTCTGCAGCGGACCTGGCTGCTATTCAACAACCGGGCGCCATGCCTGATGAACTGCGTGATTTGATCCTGTGACTATTGATAGCGGCTTTAACCACATCACCGTACTGCTTGACGAAGCCGTTGAGGCTCTCGCCGTACGTGCCGATGGCTGCTATGTCGATGGCACATTCGGCAGGGGCGGGCATAGCCGGTTGATACTCAGCCAGCTCGGGTCCGACGGCAAACTCCTCGGGTTCGACAAAGATCCTCAAGCGATTGCCACCGGGCAAGCGCTAGCGGCCGAAGACGGCCGCTTTGTCGTTGTGCAGCGCAGCTTTGCCGAGCTGGGCGCCGAAGTTGCCGAGCGCGGCATGGCGGGCAAGGTGGCCGGGGTTCTGCTCGACCTGGGCGTGTCTTCGCCGCAGCTCGATGACCCGGAGCGCGGCTTCAGCTTCATGAACGACGGCCCCCTCGACATGCGCATGGACCCTACCCGTGGGGTCAGTGCTGCACAGTTCATCGCCACCGCACCGGTGGAAGAAATCGCCCGTGTGTTCAAGGAATATGGTGAAGAGCGCTTCGCCGGGCGCATGGCGCGTGCCGTGGTCGAGCGCCGCGAAATCCAGCCGTTCGAACGCACCGCTGACCTGGCCGAAGTGCTGAAGGTCGCCAATCCGGCCTGGGAAAAGGGCAAGAACCCGGCGACCCGTGCGTTCCAGGGCCTGCGCATTCACGTCAACAACGAATTGGGCGATCTGGAAGCCGGCCTCGAAGCCGCTCTGGATGCTTTGGAAGTGGGCGGTCGCCTGGTGGTGATCAGCTTCCACTCCCTGGAAGACCGCATCGTCAAACTCTTCATGCGTCGTCTGGTCAAGGGCGAATCCGATAACCTGCCGCGTAACCTGCCGGTGCGTTTCGAAGCCTTTGTGCCGAAAATCAAAATCCATGGCAAAGCGCAGTTCGCTTCCGAAGCCGAACTCAAGGCCAACCCACGTTCCCGTAGCGCCGTCATGCGTGTTGCGGAGAAGTTGCGGTGAGCAAGCTTTTCGCCAAGCCCCTCCCGGGCGGCAGCTTCTTTATGTTGCTGCTATTTGTCGGCGTGCTGGTGTCCGCGATTGCGGTGTCCTACAGCGCCCACTGGAACCGTCAGTTGCTCAATACCCTGTACGGGGAATTGAGCGTGCGTGATAAAGCCCAGGCAGAGTGGGGCCGGTTGATCCTTGAGCAAAGCACCTGGACGGCCCACAGCCGTATCGAAGTGCTGGCCACCGAACAGCTGAAGATGCACATCCCTGGCGCGGCTGAAGTCCGCATGGTGGCGCCATGATGAAACTCGAAGGGGCACTCTACCCGTGGCGCTTTCGCCTGATGCTCGGCTTGCTGGCATTGATGGTGGGCGCGATCGTCTGGCGCATCTTCGACCTGCAGGTCGTCGACCGCGACTTCCTGATCGGCCAGGGTGACGCCCGCAGCCTGCGGCATATTCCGATTCCTGCACACCGCGGCCTGATCACCGACCGTAATGGCGAGCCCCTGGCCGTCAGTACCCCGGTGACCACCCTGTGGGCCAACGCCAAGGAACTGCAAGTTGCCAAGGACAAGTGGCCTGAACTGGCGGCTGCCCTGGGGCAAGACCGCAAGGCCCTGACCGAGCGCCTGGAAGCCCAGGCCAACAAAGAATTCATCTACCTGGTGCGCGGGCTTACCCCTGAGCAAGGCCAGCAAGTGCTCGACCTTAAAATCCCCGGTGTCTACGGCATCGAGGAGTTTCGTCGTTTCTACCCGGCCGGTGAAACCACCGCGCACATGGTGGGCTTCACCGACATCGATGACCACGGCCGCGAAGGGGTCGAACTGGCCTATGACGAGTGGCTGGCTGGGGTTCCGGGCAAACGCCAGGTCATCAAGGATCGGCGCGGCAGATTGATCAAGGACGTCCAGGTCACCAAAAACGCCAAGGCCGGCAAGCCTCTGGCGTTGTCGATCGATTTGCGCCTGCAATACCTGGCCAACCGCGAACTGCGTAACGCGATCATCGAGAACGGCGCCAAAGCCGGCAGCCTGGTGATCATGGACGTGAAGACCGGCGAGATCCTCGCCATGGTCAACCAGCCGACCTATAACCCCAACAACCGTCGCAACCTGCAACCGGCGATGATGCGTAACCGCGCAATGATCGACGTGTTCGAGCCGGGTTCGACCATGAAAGCCATCTCCATGAGCGCTGCCCTGGAAACCGGGCGCTGGAAACCTAGCGACAAGGTCGAGGTTTACCCAGGCACCTTGCAGTTGGGCAAATACACTATTCGTGACGTATCCCGCACTGAAGGTCCGGTGCTGGATCTGACAGGCATCCTGATCAACTCCAGTAACGTGGGCATGAGTAAGGTTGCCTTCGACATTGGCGGTGAAACGATCTATCACCTGGCGCAAAAAATCGGCCTGGGGCAACCCACCGGCCTCGATTTCCCAGGTGAGCGCGTGGGCAACCTGCCGAACTACCGCGAATGGAGAAAAGCCGAGACTGCCACGCTGTCCTACGGCTACGGCCTGTCGGTGACCGCCATCCAGTTGGCCCACGCTTTCTCGGTATTGGCCAATAACGGCCGCATGGTTCCACTGAGCCTGATCCATGTCGACGAAGCGCCAAAAGCCACCCAAGTGATCCCGGAAAACGTCGCCAAGACCATGCAAGGCATGCTGCAACAAGTGATCGAGGCACCGCGTGGCGTATTCCGCGCCCAGGTGCCGGCGTACCACGTTGCGGGCAAGTCGGGTACGGCGCGTAAGACTTCGGTGGGCACCAAAGGCTATGCCGAAAACTCCTACCGTTCGCTGTTCGCCGGCTTCGGCCCAATGAGCGACCCGCGCTACGCCATCGTCGTGGTCATCGACGAGCCTAGTAAAGCCGGCTACTTCGGTGGCCTGGTTTCGGCCCCGGTGTTCAGCAAAGTGATGTCCGGCACCCTGCGCCTGATGAACATCACGCCGGACAACCTGCCGCCGACCCAACAAGCCAACGCCGGCCCGCCGGCCGCTGCTGTTAAAGCCAATGGAGGGCGCGGCTGATGTCTCTTAGCCTGAACAAGATTTTTGCCCATGCCGGCCACGATCTGCTGATTCGTGAGCTGACCCTGGACAGCCGTAATGTGCGCGCCGGTGATCTGTTCCTGGCGGTACCCGGCGGTAAGCTCGATGGCCGTGCGCATATCGCCGATGCCCTGCAACGCGGTGCGGCTGCGGTCGCCTATGAAGTGCAAGGCGCCACCGTGCTGCCGATCACCGATGTGCCGTTGATTCCGGTCAAGGGCCTGGCTGCGCAGCTTTCTGACATCGCCGGGCGTTTCTACGGTGACCCGAGCCGCCAACTCAACCTGGTGGGCGTGACGGGTACCAACGGCAAGACCAGCGTGACCCAATTGGTCGCCCAGGCGTTGGACCTGCTGGGTCAGCACTGCGGCATCGTCGGCACCCTGGGCACCGGTTTCTATGGCGCGCTGCAAAGCGGCCTACACACCACGCCAAACCCGATTGCCGTACAAGCGACCCTGGCCGACCTGAAAAAGGCCGGCGCCAAGGCGGTTGCCATGGAAGTGTCTTCCCACGGTCTGGACCAAGGGCGTGTCACTGCCCTGGCCTTTGACGTGGCGGTGATGACCAACCTGTCCCGCGATCACCTCGACTACCACGGCACCATGGAAGCGTACGCCGCAGCCAAGGCCAAGCTGTTTGCCTGGAATGACCTGAAGTGCCGGGTGGTCAACCTCGACGACGCGTTTGGCCGCCAACTGGCGGGCCAAGACAGCGACGCGCGCTTGATCAGCTATAGCCTGCAAGATGCCAGCGCCTACCTGTATTGCCGCGAAGCCCAATTCAATGACGAAGGCGTGCGTGCCACCTTGGTGACGCCGCAGGGCGAGCACCACTTGCGCAGCACCTTGCTCGGGCGGTTCAACCTGAGTAACGTGCTCGCCGCTATCGGCGCACTGCTGGGCCTGGACTACGCCCTGGATGAAATCCTGCGGGTACTGCCGAAGCTGGAAGGCCCGGCCGGTCGCATGCAGCGCCTGGGTGGCGGCACGCAACCGTTGGTGGTGGTCGATTACGCCCACACACCGGATGCCCTGGAAAAAGTCCTCGAAGCCCTGCGCCCACATGCCAAGGGCAAACTGTTGTGCCTGTTCGGTTGCGGCGGTGATCGCGATCGCGGCAAGCGCCCATTGATGGCCGAGATTGTCGAGCGCCTGGCCGATGGCGTACTCGTCACCGACGACAACCCACGCAGCGAAGACCCGAGCCAGATTTTCGACGACATCCGTGTCGGCTTCAAAGACGCCTCCAAGGCCACCTTTGTCGCGGGCCGTGGCGCCGCCATTGCGCAGTTGATCGCCAGTGCCGGCGCGGACGACGTAGTGGTGCTGGCGGGTAAAGGTCACGAGGACTATCAGGAAATCAACGGTGAGCGCCATGCCTTCTCTGATCTGGTCGAGGCGGATCACGCCCTGACCGCCTGGGAGGTCGCCCATGCTTAAAGCGATGACATTCAGCGAGCTGGCCCAGGCCCTGTCGGCCCGTGTGCTGTCGAGCGACTGCACATTCAATGGCGTGAGTATCGACAGCCGTAACATCCAGCCGGGGCAACTGTTTGTCGCCCTGGCCGGCCCGCGTTTCGATGGCCACGACTACCTCAACGACGTTGCCGCCAAAGGTGCCGTCGGTGCCTTGGTTCAGCGTGAAGTGGCCGATTCCGCCTTGCCGCAATTGCTGGTAGCCGACACCCGCCTGGCCCTGGGCCAACTGGGCGCGCTTAACCGCGCCGCTTTTGATAAGCCGGTGGCGGCCATTACCGGTTCCAGCGGCAAGACCACGGTCAAGGAACTGCTTGCCGGCGTCTTGCGCACGCGCGGGCCGGTACTCGCGACCCGTGGCAACCTGAACAATGATTTCGGCGCACCGCTGACCCTGCTCGAACTGGCCCCGGAACACACGGCGGCAGTGATCGAACTGGGGGCTTCGCGCATCGGCGAAATCGCCTACACCGTGGCGCTGACCCAGCCGCACGTGGCGATCATCAATAACGCCGGTACCGCCCATGTCGGCGAGTTCGGCGGCCCGGAAAAAATCGTCGAAGCCAAGGGCGAAATCCTTGAAGGCCTCGACGCTTCGGGCACTGCGGTACTGAACCTGGATGACAAGGCCTTCGAGACCTGGCATGTACGCGCCGCCGGTCGCAAGGTCCTGACGTTTGCGGTGCTCAATGCCGCAGCCGATTTTTACGCCTCCAACATCAATGTCGATGCCCGTGGCTGCCCGTCTTTCACCTTGCACACCCCGCAAGGTGATGAGCACGTGCAGTTGAATTTGCTAGGCAACCATAACGTCGCCAACGCCTTGGCCGCCGCCGCTGCCGCCCATGCCCTGGGTGTGTCGCTGTTCGGTATTGCCACAGGCCTGGGCGCGGTGCAGCCAGTCAAGGGCCGCACCGTGGCGCAACTGGCTGGCAACGGCATGCGCGTGATCGATGACACCTACAACGCCAACCCGTCCTCCATCAATGCCGCTGTGGACCTGCTCAAAGGCTTTGATGGGCGCAAGGTCCTGGTACTGGGCGACATCGGCGAACTGGGCGATTGGGCTGAACAAGGCCACCGTGAAGTCGGCGCCTATGCCGCCGGCAAAGTGGACGCGCTCTACGCCGTTGGTACGAACATGGCCCATGCGGTCAACGCTTTCGGCCCTGGCGCGCGGCACTTCGCCAGCCAGGCCGAGCTGATCCAGGCGTTGACGGCGGCTGAACATGACACACACACAACCATTTTGATCAAGGGATCGCGCAGCGCGGTGATGGAAAACGTCGTCGCAGCCTTGTGTGGCTCAAGTACGGAGAAACATTAATGCTGCTGCTGCTGGCTGAGTATCTGCAACAGTTCCACAAAGGCTTCGCGGTCTTCCAGTACCTGACCCTGCGCGGGATCCTGGGTGTGCTGACCGCGCTGTCTTTGTCGCTGTTTTTAGGGCCGTGGATGATCCGCACCCTGCAGAACCTGCAAATTGGTCAATCGGTTCGTAACGACGGCCCGCAGTCGCACCTGTCCAAGTCCGGCACGCCCACCATGGGCGGTGCGCTGATTCTGTCGTCCATCGGCGTCAGCACCTTGCTGTGGGCCGACCTGCATAACCGCTACGTGTGGGTGGTGCTGCTGGTGACCCTGCTGTTCGGTGCCATCGGCTGGGTGGATGACTACCGCAAAGTGATCGAGAAAAACTCCAAGGGGCTGCCAAGCCGCTGGAAGTATTTCTGGCAGTCGGTGTTCGGCCTGGCCGCCGCGATCTTCCTGTACACCACCGCGCCAAGTGCCGTGGAAACCACGTTGATCATCCCGATGCTCAAGGACGTGAGCATCCCGCTGGGTGTTGGTTTTGTGGTGCTGACCTACTTCGTGATCGTCGGCTCCAGCAACGCGGTGAACCTGACCGACGGCCTCGACGGCCTGGCGATCATGCCGACGGTGATGGTGGGCGGCGCGCTCGGCATCTTCTGCTACCTGTCGGGTAACGTGAAATTCGCGGAATACCTGTTGATTCCTTATGTACCGGGCGCTGGTGAACTGATCGTGTTCTGCGGCGCGCTGATCGGTGCCGGCCTGGGGTTCCTGTGGTTCAACACCTACCCGGCACAAGTCTTCATGGGCGACGTCGGCGCACTGGCGCTGGGCGCGGCCTTGGGCACCATCGCGGTGATCGTTCGCCAGGAAATCGTGCTGTTCATCATGGGCGGCGTGTTCGTGATGGAAACCCTGTCGGTGGTCATCCAGGTCGCGTCCTTCAAGTTGACCGGGCGCCGCGTGTTCCGCATGGCGCCGATTCACCACCACTTTGAACTCAAGGGCTGGCCTGAGCCACGCGTGATTGTCCGCTTCTGGATCATCACCGTGATTCTGGTACTGGTCGGCCTTGCCACCCTGAAACTGAGGTAGAAACGAGTGTCCCTGATCGCTTCAGACCACTTCCGCATCGTTGTCGGCCTCGGCAAGAGCGGCATGTCCCTGGTTCGCTTCCTGGCGAACCGGGGCACGTCGTTTGCTGTGGCCGATACGCGGGAAAATCCACCGGAGCTGGTCACGCTGCGCCGTGACTACCCGCACGTGGAAGTGCGTTGTGGCGAGCTGGATGTCGAGTTTCTGTGCCGTGCCGATGAGCTCTACGTGAGCCCGGGCCTGGCCCTGGCGACACCGGCCCTGCAAGCAGCGGCGGCCCGTGGCGTGAAGCTGTCCGGCGATATCGACCTGTTCGCGCGCAACGCGAAGGCGCCGATCGTGGCCATCAGCGGTTCCAACGCCAAGAGCACCGTCACCACCCTGGTCGGCGAGATGGCGGCGACGGCGGGCAAGCGTGTGGCTGTCGGCGGCAATCTTGGCGTGCCGGCCCTGGACCTGCTCAGCGACGACGTCGAGCTGTACGTGATGGAATTGTCGAGCTTCCAGTTGGAAACCACCCACGACCTGGGCGCCGAAGTGGCGACGGTACTGAACGTCAGCGAAGACCATATGGACCGCTACAGCGGCCTGCCGGCTTATCACCTGGCCAAGCACCGGATTTTCCGTGGCGCCAGGCAATTTGTCGTCAACCGTCAGGATGCCCTGAGCCGTCCGCTGATGGGCGAGGGCATGCCCTGCTGGACGTTCGGCCTGGGCAAACCGGACTTCAAAGGCTTCGGCATTCGTGAAGAGAACGGCGAGAAATACCTGGCGTTCGAATTCCAGAACCTGATGCCGGTACGCGAACTGAAGATCCGTGGCGCACACAACCAGTCCAATGCCCTGGCGGCCTTGGCGCTCGGTCACGCGGTTGGCCTGCCATTCGACGCCATGCTCGCCAGCCTGCGCACCTTTGCCGGGCTTGAGCATCGCTGCCAGTGGGTGCGCGACCTCAATGGCGTCAGCTATTACAACGACTCCAAAGCCACCAACGTCGGTGCGGCCCTGGCGGCCATCGAAGGCCTGGGTGCCGATATCGACGGCAAGCTGGTGCTGATCGCCGGTGGTGATGGCAAGGGTGCCGACTTCAAGGACCTTAAAGCGCCAGTGGCCGCCCATTGCCGCGCCGTGGTGCTGATGGGCCGCGATTCGGACCTGATCGCCGCCGCCCTCGGTGACGCTGTACCGCAAGTACGCGCAGCTTCCCTGGACGACGCCATTGCCCAGTGCAAAGCCCTGGCCCAGCCCGGCGATGCGGTGTTGCTGTCGCCCGCGTGCGCCAGCTTCGACATGTTCAAGAACTATGAAGAGCGCGGCCACCTGTTCGCCCGCGCCGTGGAGGCTTTGGCATGAGCCTCAACCTGAGAAACATCATCAAGCCCTACCCGTCGCCGATCATTACCGGGCGCGGCATTGACCTTGATTTCCCTATGCTCGCCGGTTGCCTGGCGCTGCTCGGCCTGGGCCTGGTGATGATCACCTCGGCGTCCTCCGAAGTGGCTGCCGTGCAGTCGGGCAACACGCTGTACATGATGATCCGTCACCTGGTGTACCTGGTGATCGGCCTGGGCGCCTGCATCGTCACCATGATGATCCCGATTGCCACCTGGCAGCGTCTGGGTTGGCTGATGCTGATCGGTGCGTTCGGCTTGCTGGTCATGGTGATCGTGCCGGGCATTGGCCGCGAGGTGAACGGTTCAATGCGCTGGATCGGCTTCGGCGCGTTCAACGTGCAGCCTTCGGAAATCGCCAAGGTGTTCGTGGTGATCTACCTCGCCGGTTACCTGGTGCGCCGCCAGAAAGAAGTACGCGAAAGCTGGATGGGCTTCTTCAAGCCGTTCATCGTGCTGCTGCCCATGGCTGGCCTGTTGCTGATGGAGCCCGACTTCGGGGCCACGGTGGTGATGATGGGCGCCGCCGCCGCGATGCTGTTCCTGGGTGGCGTCGGGCTGTTCCGCTTCACCTTGATGGTGGTGCTGGCGGTCGCGGCGGTGACCATCCTGGTGCAGGCGCAGCCCTACCGGATGGCGCGTTTGATCACCTTCACCGACCCCTGGTCCGACCAGTTCGGCTCCGGCTACCAGTTGACCCAGGCGCTGATTGCCTTCGGTCGCGGCGAGTGGCTGGGCGTGGGCCTGGGCAACAGTGTGCAGAAGCAGTTCTACCTGCCGGAAGCCCACACCGACTTCGTGTTCTCGGTATTGGCCGAGGAGTTGGGTGTGGTGGGATCGCTGTGCACCGTTGCGCTGTTTGTGTTCGTTTGCGTGCGCGCCATGTACATCGGCTTGTGGGCCGAGAAGGCCAAGCAGTTCTTCGCTGCCTACGTGGCTTATGGGTTGGCCTTCCTGTGGATCGGCCAGTTCCTGATCAACATCGGCGTGAACGTCGGCCTGCTGCCGACCAAGGGCCTGACCTTGCCGTTCCTCAGTTACGGCGGCAGTTCGTTGGTGATTTGCTGCGCCTGTCTCGGCTTGCTGCTACGTATCGAGTGGGAGAGTCGTACCCACCTGGGCAGCGAAGAGATGGAGTTCAGCGAGAGCGACTTCGCCGAGGAGCCGACCCATGGGCGCTAATGTGCTGATCATGGCAGGCGGCACCGGGGGGCATGTGTTCCCGGCCCTGGCTTGCGCCCGTGAATTCCAGAACCGTGGCTACACCGTGCACTGGCTGGGTACACCCCGTGGCATCGAAAACGAATTGGTGCCTAATGCCGGCTTGCCGCTGCATTTGATCAAAGTCACCGGTTTGCGTGGCAAGAGCAAGTTGTCGCTGCTCAAGGCGCCGTTCGTGCTGCTCAAGGCGGTCATGCAGGCGCGCAAGATCATTCGCGAGCTCAAGCCAGTGTGTGTGCTCGGCTTTGGCGGTTATGTGACCGGCCCCGGTGGCGTCGCGGCGAAACTCGCGGGCGTGCCGGTGATCGTCCACGAACAGAACGCCGTCGCCGGTACCGCCAACCGCCTGCTGGTGCCGTTGGCTGCGCGGGTGTGTGAAGCCTTTCCGAAAACCTTCGCCGCCTCCGACAAGCTTCGCACCACCGGCAACCCGGTGCGTACCGAACTGTTCATGGCCATTGCGCGTGACGCGCTGGCGGGGCGCAAGGCACACCTGCTGATCCTGGGCGGAAGCCTGGGCGCCGAGCCTCTGAACAAATTGCTGCCTGAAGCCGTTGCGCAACTTCCTGAGGATGTGCGCCCGGAGATCTTCCACCAGGCCGGCAAGAACCACGATGAAGTCACCGCCGCGCGTTATCGCGAGGCCGGTGTAGAGGCCAATGTACAGCCCTTCATCAAAGACATGGCCCAAGCCTATGGCTGGGCCGACCTGGTGGTCTGCCGCGCTGGTGCGCTGACCGTCAGTGAACTGGCGGCCGCCGGTCTGCCGTCCTTGCTGGTGCCTTTGCCCCACGCCATCGACGATCACCAGACTCGCAACGCCGAATATTTGGCCGGGGAGGGCGCTGCCTTCCTGCTGCCGCAAAGAACGACTGGCGCCGCCGATTTGGCCGCTCGCCTGACCGAGGTTTTGATGCAACCGGAACGACTCAACAGCATGGCGAGCACCGCAAGCCGCCTGGCCAAACCTGACGCAACCCGTACCGTGGTCGATATCTGCCTGGAGGTGGCCCATGGTTGAGAATCAGAAAGCCATGCCGCAACCCGAGATGCGCCGCATCCGCCGTATTCACTTCGTCGGTATCGGTGGCGTGGGCATGTGCGGGATTGCCGAAGTGTTGCTGAACCTGGGCTACCAGGTGTCCGGCTCGGACTTGAAAGAGTCGCCGGTCACTGATCGCCTGAAGTCCTTCGGTGCGCAGATCTTTATCGGCCACCGTGCCGAGAACGCTGCCGAGGCCGACGTGCTGGTGGTGTCCAGTGCCGTGAACACCTCCAACCCGGAAGTGGCCACTGCCCTTGAACGCCGTATTCCAGTGGTGCCGCGTGCCGAGATGCTCGCCGAGCTGATGCGCTATCGCCACGGCATCGCCGTCGCCGGTACCCATGGCAAGACCACCACCACCAGCCTGATCGCCTCGGTGTTCGCCGCCGGTGGCCTGGACCCGACCTTCGTCATCGGTGGCCGCCTGAATGCAGCTGGCACCAATGCCCAGCTCGGCACCAGCCGCTACCTGATCGCCGAAGCCGATGAAAGTGACGCGAGCTTCCTGCACCTGCAACCGCTGGTCGCCGTCGTCACCAACATCGACGAAGACCACATGGCGACCTACGACGGTGACTTCAACAAATTGAAGAAAACCTTCGTCGACTTCCTGCACAACCTGCCGTTCTACGGTTTGGCCGTGGTGTGCCTGGACGACCCGGTGGTGCGTGAAATCCTGCCTCAGGTCAAGCGCCCGACCGTGACCTACGGCTTCAGCGAAGACGCCGACGTGCGCGCAATCAATGTGCGCCAGGAAGGCATGCAAACCTTCTTCACCGTGCTGCGTCCTGATCGCGAGCCGCTGGACGTGTCGGTGAACATGCCGGGCAACCACAACGTGCTGAACTCTTTGGCGACCATCTGCATTGCTACCGATGAAGGCGTCAGCGATGAAGCCATCGTCGAAGGCCTGTCGCGCTTTGCCGGGGTGGGCCGTCGTTTCCAGGTCTACGGCCAACTGCCGGTTGAAGGCGGTGACGTGATGCTGGTGGACGACTACGGTCACCACCCGACCGAAGTTGCGGCCGTGATCAAGGCCGTGCGCGGTGGCTGGCCGGAGCGCCGCCTGGTGATGGTGTACCAGCCGCACCGCTACAGCCGCACCCGCGACCTGTACGACGATTTCGTCAATGTACTGGCCGATGCCAACGTCCTGTTGCTGATGGAAGTCTACCCGGCCGGTGAAGAACCGATCCCGGGCGCTGACAGCCGCAAGCTGTGCAACAGCATCCGCCAGCGCGGCCAGCTGGACCCGATCTACATCGAGCGTGGCGTGGACCTGGCGCCTATCGTCAAGCCGCTGCTGCGTGCCGGCGACATCCTGCTGTGCCAGGGCGCCGGTGATATCGGTGGCCTTGCGCCCAAGTTGCTGGCGAGCCCGCTGTTTGCAGCCGCGGCCAAGGGGAAGTCGAAATGATCACTGACTACGGCTCCCTGTTTTCCACCCTTGCGCCTGCCGACTTCGGTCGCGTCGCCGTGCTGTTCGGCGGCAAGAGCGCCGAGCGCGAAGTGTCGCTCAAGTCCGGCAATGCGGTGCTTGAGGCGCTGCAAAGTGCTGGCGTGAACGCGTTCGGTATCGATGTGGGCGATGATTTCCTCGCCCGCCTGCAGGCCGAAAAGATCGACCGCGCCTTTCTCATTCTTCACGGCCGCGGCGGTGAAGACGGCAGCATGCAAGGCCTGCTCGAATGCGCCGGCATCCCTTACACCGGCAGCGGCATCCTCGCCTCGGCCTTGGCGATGGACAAGTTGCGCACCAAGCAGGTGTGGCACAGCCTGGGCATTCCGACCCCGCGTCACGCCGTACTGTGCAGCGAAGACGATTGTATTTCTGCGGCCAAGGAACTGGGCCTGCCTTTGATCGTCAAACCAGCCCATGAAGGCTCCAGTATCGGCATGGCCAAAGTGAACTCGGCCGCCGAATTGATCGACGCATGGAAAGCGGCAAGTACCTACGATTCGCAAGTGTTGGTGGAACAGTGGATTTCCGGTCCCGAGTACACCATCGCCACCCTGCGTGGCCAGGTATTGCCGCCCATCGCTTTGGGCACGCCCCACACCTTTTATGACTACGACGCCAAGTACCTGGCTTCCGATACTCAGTACCGGATCCCCTGCGGCCTCGAAGCAACCAAGGAACAAGAATTGATGGACCTCACGGCGAAAGCCTGTGAGGCGCTGGGTATCGCCGGTTGGGCGCGGGCAGACGTGATGCAGGATGACCAAGGGAATTTCTGGTTCCTTGAAGTCAACACCGCACCGGGCATGACCGACCACAGCCTGGTTCCCATGGCAGCCCGTGCCGCCGGTCTGGATTTCCAGCAGTTAGTGCTGGCGATCCTGGCCGACAGCATTGAGCCAAGAGGCTAAACACATGAACGGCGCATCGCTTCGTCATCAGCCCCCACAAGCACCGAGCCGCAAGCCGGTGCCACGGGGTGCAAGCCGAATGGTGGCTAAAGAGCCGATGTCTTCGCGCCTGCCAAAAGCCAACTTTGGTTTTATCAAGGCGTTGTTCTGGCCGGTGCTGCTGGTGGTGTTGGGCTTTGGTACGTACGAAGGCGCACAGCGCCTGTTGCCGTATGCCGACCGGCCGATCACCAAGATCAGCGTGCAGGGCGACCTGAGCTACATCAGCCAGCAAGCGGTACAGCAGCGCATCGGCCCATACCTGGCGGCGAGCTTCTTTACCATCGACCTGGCGGGCATGCGCTCGGAGTTGGAACAGATGCCGTGGATCGCCCACGCCGAAGTTCGCCGTGTATGGCCGGACCAGGTGACGATCCGCCTGGAAGAACAACTGCCCGTGGCCCGTTGGGGCGATGAAGCGCTGTTGAACAACCAGGGCCAGGCGTTCACCCCGCGTGAGCTGGCCAACTACGAACACCTGCCGCAGCTGTTCGGGCCGCAGCGGGCGCAGCAGCAAGTGATGCAGCAGTACCAGGCCTTGAGCCAGATGCTGCGGCCACTGGGCTTCTCCATTGCACGCCTGGAATTGCGTGAGCGGGGCAGCTGGTTTTTGACGACCGGGGCAGGCAGTTCCGGCCCGGGCATCGAGTTGTTGCTGGGACGCGACCGCTTGGTGGAAAAGATGCGCCGCTTTATTGCCATCTATGAAAAAACCTTGAAAGAACAGATTACGAACATTGCGAGCGTCGACCTGCGTTACGCCAACGGCCTGGCCGTCGGCTGGCGTACACCGGCTGCGCCCACGGCAGCACAACCCGCTGTCGCGAAGAATTAAGAAGAGGCAGGACCCATGGCAAACGTGCAAAGCGGCAAAATGATCGTCGGTCTCGATATCGGCACCTCCAAGGTGGTGGCGCTGGTGGGCGAGGTCGGGGAAGACGGCGCGATCGAAATCGTCGGTATTGGCACGCATCCGTCCCGGGGCCTGAAGAAGGGCGTGGTGGTGAACATCGAGTCCACCGTGCAATCGATCCAGCGCGCCATCGAAGAAGCGCAGCTGATGGCCGGTTGCCGGATTCACTCGGCGTTCGTCGGCGTGGCCGGCAACCACATCCGCAGCCTGAACTCCCACGGCATCGTGGCGATCCGCGACCGTGAAGTCAGCTCGGCCGACCTTGAGCGCGTGCTCGACGCTGCCCAGGCCGTGGCGATCCCGGCAGACCAGCGCGTGCTGCACACCCTGCCGCAGGACTACGTGATCGACAACCAGGAAGGCGTGCGCGAGCCCCTGGGCATGTCGGGCGTGCGTCTGGAAGCCAAGGTTCACGTGGTGACCTGCGCCGTCAACGCCGCACAGAACATTGAAAAATGCGTGCGCCGCTGCGGCCTGGAAATCGACGACATCATTCTCGAGCAGTTGGCCTCGGCCTACTCGGTACTCACCGACGACGAAAAAGAGCTGGGCGTGTGCCTGGTGGACATCGGCGGCGGCACCACCGACATCGCGATCTTCACCGAGGGTGCGATCCGTCACACCGCGGTGATCCCGATTGCCGGCGACCAGGTCACCAACGACATCGCCATGGCGTTGCGCACACCGACCCAGTACGCCGAAGAAATCAAGATCCGCTACGCCTGCGCCCTGGCCAAGCTGGCCGGTGCCGGCGAGACCATCAAGGTGCCAAGCGTGGGTGACCGTCCACCGCGCGAGCTGTCGCGCCAGGCCCTGGCCGAAGTGGTCGAGCCACGTTACGACGAGCTGTTCACCCTGATCCAGGCTGAACTGCGCCGCAGCGGCTACGAAGATTTGATCCCGGCCGGCATCGTGCTGACCGGTGGTACCTCGAAGATGGAAGGCGCGGTCGAGTTGGCCGAAGAGATCTTCCACATGCCGGTGCGCCTGGGCGTGCCCCATGGCGTGAAAGGCCTGGGCGACGTAGTGCGCAACCCGATTTATTCCACCGGTGTGGGCTTGCTGTTGTACGGGCTGCAAAAGCAGACCGACGGCATTTCCCTGTCGGGCCCGAGCATCCGTGACAGCTACCGCAGCGACGACGAGGCGAAAGCGCCGTTGTTCGAGCGGCTGCAGGCTTGGGTAAAAGGCAATTTCTAAAGATTTACCGCGACACCGCAACACCCGCAACAAGCAGTAGGCGAAAAAACTAGAGAAAATGAAAGGAGAGGGAACATGTTCGAACTCGTAGACAACATCCCCGCTAGCCCGGTTATCAAAGTAATCGGTGTCGGCGGTGGCGGCGGCAACGCTGTCAACCACATGGTCAAGAGCAACATTGAAGGCGTTGAGTTCATCTGCGCCAACACTGATGCCCAGGCGCTCAAAAGCATCGGCGCGCGGACCATCCTGCAATTGGGCACCGCGGTGACCAAGGGCCTCGGCGCTGGCGCCAATCCGGAAGTCGGCCGTCAAGCCGCCCTGGAAGACCGCGAGCGTATTGCCGAAGTGCTGCAAGGCACCAACATGGTGTTCATCACCACCGGCATGGGCGGCGGTACCGGTACCGGTGCTGCACCGATCATTGCCGAAGTGGCCAAGGAAATGGGGATTCTGACCGTTGCTGTCGTGACGCGTCCGTTCCCGTTCGAAGGCCGCAAGCGCATGCAGATCGCCGACGAAGGTATCCGTCTGCTGTCTGAAAGCGTCGACTCGTTGATCACCATCCCCAACGAGAAACTGCTGACCATCCTGGGCAAGGATGCCAGCCTGCTGTCTGCCTTCGCCAAGGCTGACGATGTACTGGCCGGTGCCGTTCGCGGTATCTCCGACATCATCAAGCGCCCAGGCATGATCAACGTCGACTTTGCCGACGTACGTACGGTCATGAGCGAAATGGGCATGGCGATGATGGGCACTGGCTGCGCCAGCGGTCCGAACCGTGCACGCGAAGCCACCGAAGCGGCCATCCGCAACCCGTTGCTCGAAGACGTTAACCTGCAAGGTGCACGCGGCATCCTGGTGAACATCACCGCCGGTCCCGACCTGTCCCTGGGTGAGTACTCCGACGTGGGTAGCATCATCGAAGCCTTCGCTTCCGAGCACGCCATGGTCAAAGTCGGTACCGTTATCGATCCGGACATGCGCGATGAGCTGCATGTAACCGTGGTTGCCACCGGCCTGGGTGCAAAAATCGAGAAGCCAGTGAAGGTCATCGACAACACCCTGCACACCAGCCAGGCCAGCCAGGCAGCCGCCGCTCCAGCCCCTGCTCGCCAGGAACTGCCGTCGGTGAACTACCGTGACCTGGACCGTCCGACCGTGATGCGCAACCAGGCTCAGGCCGGTGCTGCGGCGTCCCGTAGCCCGAATCCGCAAGATGACCTGGACTACCTGGACATCCCGGCATTCCTGCGTCGTCAGGCCGATTAATGGAATGTATCAGGGCTATGAAGGTGATTGGTGTTCAGCAAAGGTCTGGTCTGCTATTATCGCCAGCCTTTGTTGATACCAGTTCGCAATTTGCGCTGAAGCGGTCCAAGCCATGATTAAACAACGCACCCTGAAGAATATTATTCGTGCCACAGGTGTAGGTCTGCACTCCGGGGAGAAGGTATACCTGACCCTCAAGCCTGCACCTGTCGACACCGGCATCGTGTTTGTGCGTGCCGACCTGGACCCTGTGGTGCAGATTCCTGCTCGCGCGGAAAACGTTGGCGAAACCACTATGTCGACCACATTGGTCAACGGTGACGTCAAAGTGGACACGGTGGAGCACTTGCTCTCGGCCATGGCTGGCCTGGGCATCGATAACGCCTACGTCGAGCTCTCCGCGTCCGAAGTCCCGATCATGGATGGCAGCGCTGGCCCCTTCGTATTCTTGATTCAATCTGCCGGCCTGGAAGAACAGGACGCAGCCAAGAAGTTCATTCGCATTCTGCGGGAAGTGACAGTAGAAGACGGCGACAAGCGCGCCACCTTCGTCCCGTTCGAAGGCTTTAAAGTGAGCTTTGAGATCGATTTCGATCACCCGGTATTCCGTGACCGCACCCAAAGTGCAAGCGTGGATTTTTCCAGCACTTCGTTCGTAAAAGAAGTCAGCCGCGCCCGTACCTTTGGTTTCATGAGTGACATCGAGTACCTGCGCAAGCACAACCTCGCACTCGGCGGCAGCGTGGAAAACGCCATCGTGGTCGACGCGGATGGTGTACTGAACGAAGACGGCCTTCGCTATGAAGACGAATTCGTGAAGCACAAGATCCTCGATGCAATCGGTGACCTCTACCTGCTGGGCAATAGCCTGATAGGCGAGTTCAAAGGCTTCAAGTCGGGCCACGCCCTTAACAACCAGCTGCTGCGCAAGTTGATTGAGCAGACAGACGCTTGGGAAGTCGTGACCTTCGAAGATGCCAGCACCGCACCGATCTCTTACATGCGTCCCGTTGCGGCGGTGTAAGTAACAACTCTCTTTCTTTAGTTTTGAAAGGCTGCCTTCGGGTGGCCTTTTTTTATGCCTGACGAATATCCAAATGTGGGAGCTGGCTTGCCTGCGATAGCGGCCTGCCAGTTAGCTTATAGGTAGCTGACCCACCGCGATCGCAGGCAAGCCAGCTCTCACAATTGACCTCATCAGTTTGAGGTCTTTGAAACATCCATTGTCCGGTTACGGCCGCTGTGCTTGGCCTGATACAACGCTTGGTCAGCCTTGAGCAGCAGGTCTTCAAGGGAAATACGGCTGTGCTTCTGCCAGGTACTCAGGCCGATGCTTAAGGTGATCGGTTGCTCGTCCCCGACCACTCTCGGCAAGTGCTGGACCCCCTCGCGGATATGCTCGGCGATCACCCACGCCCCCTTGGCGTCGGTATTGGGCAGCACCACCGCGAATTCTTCACCGCCGTAACGCGCCGCCAGGTCGGCAGGGCGGCGGATATGGCTGGCGATCACCTGTGCGACTGTACGCAACGCCTCATCGCCGCCCTGGTGACCATGACGGTCGTTGAAGGCCTTGAAGTGGTCCACATCGATCATCAACACGCTCAACGACTCGGTCGAGCGTTGTGCCCGGTCCCATTCCAGCCGCAAGCGTTCGTCCAGGGTGCGGCGGTTGGCCAGGCCGGTAAGGGCGTCGGTGGCTGCCAGTTCTGACAGCACCTGCTCGGCGCGATGGCGGCGGCGCAGCTCCATGCACAGTGCCCAGGTCAGCCATAACAAGCCCACGCACAACACTCCGGTCGCGATGCTGACCAGCCACGCCGCACGTCGCCAGGGTGCGAACATTTCATCGCTGGACAAGGCCACTGCCACGATCAGCGGCAAGTCGCCCACATTGGAAAAGCTGTAGAGCCGTGCCTGGCGATCGACGCTGGAGATGCTTTGGAAGCTGCCGTCCCGTTCGCGCAGCATGCGCGCCACATTCGGGCGCTGGCTCAGGTCCTTATCGATGATGTCCACTTCCAGCAAAGGCTCTTGCGCGAGCAGGATGCCTTGGTGGTTGAGCAGGTTGATGGTGCTGTTGTTGCCGATGTTCAAGCTGCTGAACAACTGATGAAAGTACGACAGGCGCATGGAGGCGACCGCCACCCCCAGAAAACGCCCGTCCGCTGACGAAACGCGACGGCTGAACGCGATGCGCCAGGGGTCGTCACACTGACAGCGGGCCATGAACGGGCGGCTGATATACAAGCCCAGGTCGGGGTTGTTGCGGTGGGCCTGAAAATAGTCACGGTCGGCAAAGTTACCCAGCTTGGGCGTAAGCAGGGACGAATCGGCAATCACCTCGCCGGCCGGGTCCAACAGCAGGATATCGCCCTTGTAGGGCGCCGCAGCGGAACGATCGAACAGCACCAAATGACGGATGCTCTCTGAAACATCTTGCAGGTCGGTGCGCTCGGTGGCGCTGATCAAGCCTTTGAGGGCCATGTCGTAAAGTTCGACATTGCGCAGCACGTCAGCGTCGATCAATTGCGTGATGGTATTGGCGGTGCGCTTGGCCGTCTGCAGGGTGTTGGCATGTTCACGAATCAGCAGCGCAGTCACGACCCCCACGATCAGCAACACCGTGAGCGTGCTGCCCAGGATCAGCAGGCGCTCCGGGCGCGTAAGGCTTGAATTCATCGGGCACACTTTTGCGTTGAGAATGCCCTTAGCGTAGTAGCAACTCTTGAATATGGCTGTAGGAGCGAGCTTGCTCGCGAAAAACTCACAGACGCCGCGTTTATTCAGGAAGCACGCGTTATCGTTAACGTTTTTCGCGAGCAAGCTCGCTCCTACCTGTATTCAGAACACGTTGATCGGGTAATCCACGATCACGCGGTACTCATCCACATCGCGGTCCACCGCCGAGTAGCCATTGCTGCCGCGATTGGTCGCCCATTGCAGGCGCACGGCCAAGTCCTTGGCCTTGCCGCCCTGCACCACATATTTCAGGTCGATATCGCGCTCCCAGTGCTTAGCATCCTTGCCATCGGCGCTGTACCAGTTGCTGTAGCCACGACTGTTGGGGTCGACCTTGGTCAGGTCGGTCTTGCCGCTGATGTACGACACGGCGGACGTCAGGCCGGGCACGCCGAGGCCGGCAAAATCGTACGCGTACTTGAGCTTCCAGGAGCGCTCGTTGGGCCCGTTGAAATCCGAGTACTGCTGGGAGTTGTCCAGGTACACGCTGTCGCCCTGGGTGATGTAGTCGAACGGCGTGTTGCCATTGACGCGCTGATAAGTCGCCGTGACGCTGTGGTTGCCCACCCCCACGGTGAAATGCAGGCTGTAGGTGTTGTTGTCGATATCGCCCAGCAGTGATTGGCCGGTGTCCTGAGTGTGGTAGTAGTGCAGGCCGGGGGTCAGGCTGACCAGGTCGTTCAGGGCGTAGGTGTATTCCAGGTCGTAGTAATACTGGTGCCAGACGTCCTTCAGTTCGGAGGCGTACAGGTTGCTGGTCAGCCCCTCAATCGCGCTGAACGACACACCAGCCCAGTCCAGGTGCTGGCTGTCGGTGTTGGCGGGCAGCGTGCCGTAGCTGGTGCCGATGCGCCGATGGCCGCTCTGGTTGTAGAGCTTGGTGAAACTGGCCTGGCCGCCTTCGAACATCCAGCCGTCGAAGCTGTGGTTGGTCAGGCTCACGCCACGGAAGGTCTGCGGCAACATGCGCGTCATGCCGCCGGCGATCACCGGGTTGTTGAGGAACAGGTCGCCGGCTTTCAGTTCGGTGTCGAAGGCGCGCAGCTTCAAGGTGCCGCCGGCCGTCGAAAACGAACCCGGCGCCTTGCCGTTGCCGCTGCCATACGGAAGGATGCTGGAGCCATCCGTACCGCCACCGCCGTCGAGCTTGAGGCCGAGCATGGCATTGACGTCCAGGCCAAAGCCGACGGTGCCCTGGGTGTAGCCGGATTCGAAAGTGCCGATAAAGCCCTGGCCCCATTCCTTGCTGTCATCGGTATGAATATCGCGCCGGTCGCGGTTCATGTAGTAGTTGCGGGTGTTGATGGTGAGGTGGGAGCCTTCGACGAAACCGTCGTTGGGGGTAGTGTCTGCCGCGTGGGCCAGTGGGGCGATCGTTGCTGCAATCGCGAGGAATAACGGGGTGAACGTCAGCGAGTTCTTCACCGGTAAAGCTCCTTTGGTCAATCCATAACGGCCAGTGTCGTGAGGGTGTGCCCGGCCTTTTTTTACGGCAAAAAAAAGCCGCTGAAAATCAGCGGCTTTAAGACAGATTCCCAGTGTAGAGCCCTGGAAAAAAGTCGAGGGAAATTCGGGTAAGCGGGTCAGCTGTCTTTGCCACCGCGCTCATCGGTGCGTCAAAGTAACGCAGGCGAGCGCTGCGATACAGAGTGTAACAAGATAATAACTATTGCCCAAACCGCAACAGTGCGAGCGTTGGGATCTCCTGTGGGAGCTGGCTTGCCTGCGATGCAGACACCTCGGTATGCCAGGCGCACCGAGGTGATGCTATCGCAGGCAAGCCAGCTCCCACATTTTTTTGGCCGAGTTGTTTAGACCGGCAGGGTGATACCAAAGGTATTGCCACCGCCTTCACTGCGCACAAACACATCCCCCCCATGCATCAACGCAATCGCCTTGACGATCGCCAGCCCCAGCCCGTGATTGGCCCCGCTGTTGCTGCGCGAGGCATCCACCCGATAGAAGCGTTCGAACAGGCGTGGCAAGTGTTCGCTGGCAATGGCCTCGCCGGGGTTGGTCACGCCAATCGTCACTTGGTGTGCCTGCACTTGAATGTGCACGTCGATGACTTGCCCCGGCGCGGTATGTTGTACGGCATTGCTCAGCAGGTTGATCAGTGCGCGCCGCAGGTGGGCTTTTTCGATCTGCACCACGGCATCGCCGTGCACGTGCACTTCGACCTGGGCGTCTTCGAGGATGAAGTCCAAGTAGTCGAGGGTGGTGGCCACTTCATCGGCCAGGGCGCTTTCGATCAGCTTGGTGGCCTTGCTGCCTTGGTCGGCGCTGGCGAGGAACAGCATGTCATTGATGATCGAGCGCAGCCGTTCCAGCTCTTCCAGGTTCGATTGCAGCACCTCGAAATAGTGCTCTGCCGAACGGCCGCGAGTAAGAGCCACCTGGGTCTGGCCGATCAGATTGGTGAGCGGCGAACGCAGTTCATGGGCGACGTCGGCGTTGAACGATTCCAGGCGCGAATACGCCTGTTCGACCCGGTCGAGGGTGGCGTTGAACGAGTTGACGAACTGGCTCAGTTCCGGCGGCAAGGGCGACAATTGCAGGCGCCCGGAGAGTTTCGGCGGCGCAAGTTTTTGCGCCTCATCCGAGAGTTTGCCCAGGGGCTTGAGGCCGATACGCGCGACCCAGAACCCCAACAGTGCCGCCAGTATGACGCCCACCAATGCCAGGCTGATCAACGCCACCAGCAAGTGATGCTGGGTGGCGCGGAAGTTCTCCGTGTCGATGGCAATCATGAAGCGCAGCGCCGGGCGCTGGTCCTTGGCGGCAAACTGGCTGACCAGCACCTTGAACGGATAATCGTGACCGGGCAAGCGCAGGTCGCGTTTGCCCGTGGGGCCTTCGGCAAAGGCGCGAATCTGCGCATCTGGTTCACCGTATTCGTAGCTCGGGTTACTGCTGACCACCCAGAAACGGATGCGCTTGTCTTCTTCCCCCAACAGCTTGAGCTTGGACCTGATCTTGGCCCAATGCTCTGGCGTGCCGAAGCGATTGATCGACGATTCCAGCACGCTGTAGCGCGCATCCAGCTCGGCACCTGGCAACAGCCCGAGGCCACGGTCCACCTGCTGGTACAGCGCGCCGCCGATCAACAGGAAGATCAGCAGCGCCACCAGGGTGAACATGCCGCTCAGGCGCAGGGCGATGGAATTAGCGACCACTGTGGTTTTCCTGCATGCGGTTCTCCAGCACATAACCCATGCCACGAATGGTGTGCAGCAGCTTGTGTTCGAACGGCCCATCGAGCTTGGCGCGCAGGCGCTTGATCGCCACTTCGACCACGTTGGCGTCGCTGTCGAAATTGATGTCCCAGACCATCTCGGCAATCGCGGTTTTGGACAGGATCTCGCCCTGGCGCCGCGCCAATACGCTGAGCAGCGAGAACTCCTTGGCGGTCAGGTCCAGGCGCAGGCCGTTGCGGCTGGCCTTGCGGCTGATCAGGTCGATCCACAGGTCAGCGACGGTGACCTGCACCGGTTCATGGCCGCCGCTGCGACGGGTCAGGGCTTGCAGGCGGGCCACCAGTTCCAGGAACGAAAACGGCTTGCCCAGATAATCGTCGGCGCCTTCGCGCAGGCCGCGGATGCGGTCTTCCACGCGCTCGCGGGCGGTGAGCATGATCACCGGCGTCTGCTTGCGGGCGCGTAGGGCGCGCAATACACCGAAGCCATCCAGGCCGGGCAGCATCACGTCGAGCACGATCACCGCGTAATCGTTCTCCAGCGCCAGGTGCAGGCCTTCGATGCCTTCGCGGGCTACATCAACGGTGTAGCCTTGCTCGGTCAGGCCGCGGTGCAGGTAGTCCGCGGTTTTTTCTTCATCTTCAATAATCAGGACGCGCATGACCGCCTCAGTGTGTGGTCGCCAGCGCCAGCGCTGGTTTGGGCCTGTGGAAAAAACGCTCAAGGTACAAGTATATGACCGGCGTGGTGAACAGCGTCAGCGCCTGGCTCACCAGCAAGCCACCGACCACCGCGATGCCTAGCGGCTGGCGCAACTCCGCCCCCGGGCCAGCGCCGAGCATCAACGGCACTGCGCCGAGCAACGCGGCAAGGGTGGTCATGATGATCGGCCGGAACCGTGTCACGCAGGCTTCATAAATCGCATCTTCGGGCGGCAGCCCGCGTACCCGCTGCGCCTCCAAGGCGAAGTCGATCATCAAGATACCGTTTTTCTTCACGATGCCGATCAGCAGCACCAGGCCGATCAAGGCCATGATCGAAAAGTCCTGGCCCAGCAGCCACAGCATGATCAGCGCACCGAGGCCCGCCGAAGGCAGGGTGGAAATGATCGTCAGCGGGTGCACAAAACTCTCATACAGCACACCCAGAATAATGTAGACCGCTACCAGCGCCGCGAGGATCAGCCAGGGTTGGCTGGCCAGCGAGCTCTGGAACGCCTGGGCCGCACCCTGGAAGTTGCCGATGATTGTGCTCGGCATGCCGATTTCGTTCTTGGCCTGGTCGAGCATGATCACCGCATCGCCCAGGGCCACGCCAGGCGCCAGGTTGAACGAAAGGTTGGCGGCGGGGAACATGCCGTCATGGCTGATGGACAACGGCCCGACTGTGGGCGGGTCGACTTTGGCCAAGGCCGACAACGGCACCATCTCGTTGGTCAATGGCGAGCGCAGGTAAAAATAGTTGAGGCTTTCGGCCTTGCCGCGCTGTTGGCTGTCCAGTTCGAGTATCACTTGGTACTGGTTGATCTCGGTCTGGAACTCGTTGATCTGGCGCTGGCCGAAGGCGTCGTACAGCGCCTGGTCGACATCGGTGGCGGTCAGGCCGAAGCGCGCAGCGGCCTGGCGGTCGATGCTGATGTGGGTGATGCTGCCGCCCAGTTGCAGGTCGTTGGACAGGTCGCGAAATGCCGGGTTGGCGCGCAGTTTTTCGGTGAGGCGTTGGGTCCAGGTGTTCAGCGTCGGGCCGTCGTTGCTCTTGAGCACATATTGGTACTGGGCGCGGCTGGGGCCGGAGCTCAGGTTGATGTCCTGGCCGGCGCGCAGGTACAGCACGATGCCCGGCACCTTCGCCAACTGCGGGCGGATGCGGTCTATGAACTGGCTGGCGGACACGTCGCGCTCACTGCGGTCTTTCAAGGCGATCCAGAAGCGGCCATTGGCGATGGTCTGGTTGCTGCCGGTGACGCCGACCGAATGGGAAAACGCCTGCACCGCCGGGTCGGCCTTGACGATCTCGGCCAGGGCCTTGTGCTTGGCGACCATGTCCTTGTACGACACGTCGGCCGCCGCTTCGCTGGTGCCGAGCACGAAACCGGTGTCTTGCACCGGGAAGAACCCCTTGGGGATGAGCACATAGCCGACCACCGCCAGCGCCAGGGTCACCACGAAGATCGCGGCCATGCTGCGTTGGTGCGCCAGGGCACGGCGCAGGTTGCGCGCATAGCCGGCCAGCAGGCGGTCGCTGAAGGTGGGCTTGGCATGGGCAGGGTGGGAAGGGGCGCGCATGAACAAGGCGGCCAGCGTCGGTGCCAATGTCAGCGAAACCACGACCGAAATCAGAATGGTCGCGGTGGCCGTCAGCGCAAATTCCTTGAACAACCGCCCGACCACACCGCCCATGAACAACAGCGGAATAAACGCCGCTACCAGCGAGAAGCTGATGGACACCACGGTAAAGCCAATTTCGCCGGAGCCCTTGATCGCCGCTTCGCGCTTGCCCAGGCCGGCCTCCAGGTGCCGATGGATGTTCTCCACCACCACAATCGCATCGTCCACCACGAAGCCCACGGCGATCACGATAGCGACCAGGGTCAGGTTGTTCAGGCTGAACCCCATCACGTACATAAGGGCAAAACTGGCCACCAGCGAGACACCCAGCACGGCCGACACAATCAGCGTCGCCGACAGTTGACGCAGGAACAACGCCATCACCGCCACCACCAGCAGGATGGCGATCAGCAGGGTCATCTCCACTTCATGCAGTGAGGCGCGGATGGTCTTGGTGCGATCGGTCAACGCGCTGACCTGCACCGAGGCCGGCAACATGCCTTGCAGGCGCGGCAGTTCGGCCTGGATGCGGTCAACGGTGTCGACGATGTTGGCGCCGGGCTGGCGCGAAATCACCAGGTTCACCCCTGGGGTATCGCCGGACCAGGCTTGTACGTAGGCGTTTTCCGAGCCGTTGATAACCTTGGCGATATCGCGCAGTTGAACCGGCGCACCGTCCTTGTAGGAAACGATCAGCTGGCCGTATTCCTCCGGGTGAAACAGCTGGTCGTTGGTCGACAGGGTGGACACGCTGTTCTCGCCATAGATCGCGCCCTTGGCCAGGTTGAGGCTCGACTGCTGGATGGCCAGGCGTATGTCGGCGAGGGTCAGGCCGATGGCCGCGAGCTTGTCAGGGGCCGCTTGCACGCGGATCGCCGGGCGTTGCTGGCCGGTGATGTTGATCTGGCCGACGCCGTCGATCTGGCTGATCTGGCGCGCCAGCAGGGTTTCCACGTAGTCGCTCAGCTCGGTGCTGGGCATGCTGCTGGAACTGACGCTGAGGATCAGCACCGGGCTGTCCGCCGGGTTGACCTTCCTCCAGGTAGGCAAGCTCGGCATGTCGCTGGGCAGCTTGCCGGACGCGGTGTTGATCGCGGCCTGCACTTCCTGGGCGGCGGTATCGATGCTTTTTTCCAGGGTGAACTGCAGGGTCAAGAGGCTGGAGCCCAAGGCGCTGCTGGAGGTCATCTGGGTCATGCCGGGGATGGCACTGAATTGCACCTCAAGAGGCGTGGCCACCGATGAGGCCATGGTGTCCGGGCTGGCGCCGGGCAGTTGCGCGGTGACCTGAATCGTCGGGAATTCCGCTTCCGGCAGTGGCGCGACGGCCAGGTTCGGGAAGGCAATGATCCCCAGCAGCACCAGGGCGAAAGTCAGCAGCAAGGTGGCGACCGGGTGATCAACGCACCAGGCCGAGGGCGACCGGCTGGCGCTCATGGTTGCACCTGGGCGTTGGCGGTGTGGATCACTTGCGGCGGCTCCTTGAGCACCGTCACCTGGGCGCCGGCCTTGAGCCGCGACTGCCCATCGCTGACCAGCACATCGCCGGCCTGCACGCCTTTGATGATATTGATGTCGCTGTTCTGGTAGGCGACCTGCACCGGCACCACCTCGGCTTTGTCAGCGCTTACGCGGTACACGAAATGTGAGTCCAGGCCGCGCTGCACCACGGTCGGCGGTACCACCAGGGCGTTCTTGTCGAGGGCCGTCTGGATCTTGATGGTCACCAATTGCCCCGGCCATAGCTTATGCGCCGGGTTGCTGAACTCGGCCTTGGCCCGCAGGGTGCCGGTGGTGGAGCTGATCTGGTTGTCGATCAGGCTCAGGTGGCCTTCGCCGAGCAGGTCGCCGGTCTGGCCATCGGTGTCGGCGCCCAGGTAGGCGTCGACGGTGGCCCGGGTGGCGGCGGCGATCAGGCCCTGCAAGGTTGGCAGCATCTGCTGTGGCAAGGAAAACTCAACGGCAATCGGGTCGAGCTGGGTGACGGTAAACAGCCCCAGGGTATCGCTCATGCGCAGGAAATTACCTTCGTCCACATTGCGGATGCCCACTCGGCCGCTGACCGGGGAGCGAATCTGGGTATAGGAAAGTTGTACCTGAGCCGCATCGATGGCCGCTTGATTACCTTGCGCCGTGGCCTTGAGCTGGTTGACCAGCGCCTGTTGCTGGTCGTAGGTCTGCTTCGACACACCGTCGTCGATGCTCAGCGCTTTGTAGCGCTTGAGGTTGACCAATGCTACTTGCAACTGCGCCTGGCTTTCACCGAGTTGCGCCCTGGCCTGGTCGAGGCTGGCGCGGATCGAGCGGTCATCGATGGTAGCCAGCAGGTCGCCGGCCTTCACCGATTGGCCTTCCTTGACCAACAGTTGGGTGAGGATGCCGTCGATTTGCGGACGAATCACCACGCTGTGCAATGACAACACCGAGCCGATGCCGCTGACAAACCGAGGCACATCCTGTTGCGTCACGCTCACCACCCGCACAGGAATGGCGGTAGGCGCTGCCAGGCGGGTCTTGGCCGGCCGGGTTAACGCCCAGGCTGCAACGGCCAGTATCAGGAGAGCACCCAGCATCAGGGCCACGTTTCGTTTGATCTGCATAGGAGGACGCCGGCGGAAACTACAAGTTGGAGTTCGGAACGTCCTTTATAGCGCTGTTCCGCCGTCAGCACGGTGACGGCAAACTGACAGCCGTGACAGCTAGGCCATGTGAGCTTGTCGCTTGAAGTTACTGCTGGCAGCTCAGGCCCCGTATACTCGCGCTTTTACACCTATTAGCTGTGCCGGAGCCCTTATGACTTCCCCAACCCAACCCGCTGTCGACGCGGCCGACCTCGTCGATCCGGCTACCGCCGACGGCGTTGAAAAAGCCGAGATCCCGGCGTTCAAGTTCCCCTTCAAGCCGGGTGAGCTGGCCGGTGCCAAGAATGCCAGCCAGCCCTGGTACAAAGGCGGCGCCAAGAACGGGCATACCAAGACGCCAGGCATGGCGCCTCCGGGCACTCGCCGCTCGATGGGTAAACGCTGAGATTAAAGCGTTGCGTGCGTTATAGGCAGTTGCCTACATCGCCCGTGGACATTTCTGCTTGTAGGTCCGCGACCGATTCTTGAAAGCTTGCACAGCGTTTGCTTCGTCCCGATGACGCCCATCGGGACGTGGTGAGTCAGCTTTCCGGAAAAGGACATTCCCGTGGCCCTGATACACCTCTGTGCAGTGCTTGCTCTCTTGCTCTCGACGAGTGCCGTCGCCGCCGACGTTCAACCTCGGCGTGAAATCCGTTTCGCCGTTGCCGCGCATTTTCCGCCCTTTCAAAGCCGCAACGCCCAAGGGCAATTGGTGGGGCTGAATATCGAACTGGGCAATGCCCTGTGCGAGCAGCTCAACGTGCGCTGTACCTGGGTTGACCAGGTCGTGATGGAAAACTTCCCGGCCCTTGAAGCCAGACAGTTCGACGCGATCATGGGCATGGCGCCCACCTGCAGTCGGCGGCGACGGGTGAGTTTTACCGATGACCTCTACCCGATCACCACTCGGCTGGTGGCGCGTAAAACCTCGGGCCTGCGCCCTGATCGGCGCTCGCTCAGGGGCAAGCGTGTCGGGGTGCTGGTGCGCAGTAATCGCGAAGCCTTTGCCCTGTCGAAGTGGGCGCCGGCGGGAGTGATCATCAGGAGTTTCTGGCTCAACGACCAACTGGTGCAGGGCCTGGTTTCGGGCGATATCGACGCGACCCTGCAAGGCGCGGTGGAGATCCGTGAAGCCCTGCTCGACACGCCCCAGGGGCTGGACTTCGATTACATGGGGCCGCCTGTGTCGTCGGGCCTGCTGGGTAATAGCGTGGCGATTGCGGTGCGAAAAACCGATACGGCGTTGCGTAATGAGCTTAATCATGCGCTTGAGCAATTGATGCAGAATGGCGAGTACCAGCGCATTCTTCAGCCGTATCGGCTCGATGTATTGCCGCCCCATTCATGATCGCGAATGTGTGAGTGCCGCTCTGCACCCGTGAGGCGCCTATCTACCTGACACCCCGCAGTCCAAATGTGGGAGCTGGCTTGCCTGCGATGACGGCCTCCCAGTCGACACAGTTGGATTGTGTACATATCCATTCCTGCGGTAACGGCCACTTGGGGTTCCGCTCTGACAGCGGCTCACTTTTGAAAAGAGCCGGAATGCCGGCCCAGCCAAAAGTAAGCAAAAGGCTCTTGCCCCACCACTCGGCACCTCGCTCAGGCTCGGTGTGCCCGTAATTCGTCAGTGATTTGGGGGGCCGCCGCCACGCGCCATCCATGGCGCGGGGCGGCTAAACCGGCATCCCTGCCGGTTTACCCCCCAAATCACTGTCGAATTACGGCCAGCGTGGTTTAACGGGGCGCTTGAGATCAAAAGCAGATCAAGAGCGGCTCGCTTCGCATCGTGGTTAGCGTTGGTTGCTGCGAACTACAGTTGTGTCGTTCCCTATGCCGCCATGAGGCCCCAGCGACCTAAGCCGCTCTCAGCGAGATAAACGCATAATTGGCCGGCACTTCCGTGGCAATTTGTGCCCCGGCATCCAGCACCTGTTCGGCGATGTCCATCCCGGACACATGAAACACCCATTCATTGGCCACCGCCGGCTGTTCAATCGCCAGTTCAATCGCCTGGGCAAACGCCTGCATGTCCGGCAAGTACGCGGTAAACCCGTCGCCCTTGAGGGCGGTCGTGCGGATGCCGAGCAACGCGCATACGGCTTCCTTGGTCTGCACATCATCCCGATCGGCCTGGCGCGAACGGCGAATCAGTTCGGCCAGTTGCGCGTCCATCAATTCACCACCGACGATCAGCGCCGGGCCTTGTTCCCAGGATTCCGGCGGGCAGTCTTTGGCGCCTGGGTTCAGCGGGATATGCGGGTTTATTTCCATCGGGTAGATGCGGCACACCAGCGGGCGCCGTTCGTAGATGCGGCAGCGGTTGTCTTCGTCAAGATTCCGGCAGCGTCCGGCGTTGTAGGCGGCAAAGGTGATTGCCACAAACGCCTCGGTATTGCCGCTGGGCACGATCACTGAACGGCGCTCGGCATGTTCCCGTTGTTGCAGGGGCAAGCCCAGGCCGTTGCCAAGAAAGCCCTCGACCAGAACGATGACATTGCCGCCGTCCGCCGCCCAGCTGCGGGCTTCTTCGAGGGTCAGGGGCACGTGATGGTCGCTGCAGCATTTGCCGCAACCGACGCAGGAAAAGTGAGTGTTCATGACGGATCTGTCACCAGGCAAGGTCAGAGGGCACGCTTGAGGGGTGACGGGTTTTTACCTCTATCGACCGCTCAGGGGCTCTGGAAGCAAGTTATGCGCCAGTGAGGGTCAGCCATTGGATAGGATGTCGCGCAGCACAAACTCCATGCCCGCACTTTCATACAGGTGCCGGGCGCGCAGGTTGCTCTCCAGCACCTTGAGGTCCACATAGGGTTCGCCGCGCTGCTTGAACACCTGGAAGCTGTGCAGCAGCAAGGCGCGGCCCAGCCCTTGGCCTTGGGCACAGGGGTGGACGGCCAGGTTCTTGATAAAGGCGCTGGTCCAGCATTGCGCCACCGCGAGAATACCGCCGCGGTTACTGGCCACCAGGCACAGCGTCGGGTCGTACTCGGCATCGGTGACGAACTGCCGGCGCCACTCCTCCAGGTGGCCGACACGGCCGCCGCCCTGGTCCTGGGTCATGCGCAGCACGGCATGGATCGCCGGGGCCAGTTCATCGCGATAATGATCCAGCCGGGTATCCGCTGGCCACTGCGGGGCGGGCAGGCTGCCGGTGAGGTCGCGACGCAGGAGCTGGTAATACTCGGCCAAGGCTTACAGGCCCTTTTGCGCCACGGTTTGCGCGGCGATGACCAGGCACTTGGTCAACTCTGGGGATGAGAACTTGGTGAGTACCGAGTCGGCACCGGCCAGGCGTGCTTTTTCGCTGTTCATCGCGCTGTCCAACGAGGTGTGCAACAGCACGTAGAGGTCCTTGAAATCCGGGGTTTCGCGCAAGGTGCGGGTGAGGGCGTAGCCGTCCATCTCAGACATTTCGATGTCTGACACCACCACGTTGATCTGTTCAACCGTGCCTTGCAGCTCCAGCAACACGTCGATGGCTTCCTTGGCGCTGCGGGCGGTGTGGCAGGTCAGGCCGAGGTTGCGCAGGGTGTGTACCGATTGCTGCAAGGCCACCTGGCTGTCGTCCACCACCAGGATGCGGGCATTGCCCAGCACTTCGGCTTCTTCCATGGTCAGGTCGGTCGGCGCCGCTTCAACCGGTGCCGGGGCGATGCCATGGATGACTTTCTCGATATCCAGCACCTGCACCAGGCCACCTTCCACCTGGGTAACCCCGGTGATAAACGCCCGATTGCCGCCGGAGCCGTAGGGCGGCGGGCGGATATCGGTAGTCAGGCAATGCACGATCTTGCTCACCGCCTGCACATGCAGGCCCTGCTTGGAACGGCTGACATCGGTGACGATCAGGCAGCCGCCGTCCGGGTCTTGCAAGGGCATTTCACCCAGGGCGCGGCTCAAGTCGATCACCGACAACGAAGCGCCGCGCAAGGTGGCGATGCCTTTGACGTGCGGGTGAGACTCCGGCAGCCTGGTCAATGGCGGGCAGGGGATGATCTCGCTGACTTTCAACAGGTTGATGGCCATCAGCTTGCCGCTGCGCAAGGTAAAGAGCAGAAGCGAGAGTGAGTCTGCGCGGGCTTTGGTGGTGGACATAAAAACCTTCTGTGGATCAGGGATGACGATCTATAGAGAGTTATCGACTTGGCTGGCCGGGGCTTTAACCGGATTTTGTGTCGGCCACTGTTTATGTGCAAGCTGGCTTGCCTGCGATGGCCATAGGTATCTACACAACTGTGCAGTTCGCCGCAGCCACCGGTAACCACGATGCGAAGCGAGCCGCTCTTGATCTTGATCTGCTTTTGATCTCAGGCGCCCCGTTAAACCACGCTGGCCGGAATTCGCCAGTGATTTGGGGGGTAAACCGGCAGGGATGCCGGTTTAGCCGCCCCGCGCCATGGATGGCGCGTGGCGGCGGCCCCCCAAATCACTGGCGGATTACGGGCACACCGAGCCTAAGCGAGGTGCCGAGTGGTGGGGCAAGAGCCCTTTTGGTTACTTTTGGCTGGGCCGGCATTCCGGGCTCTTTTCCAAAAGTGACCCGCTGTCAGAGCGGAACCCTAAGCGGCCGTTACCGCAGCAATGGATATGTACACAATCCAACCGTGTTGACTGCCAGCCCGCCTTCGCGAGCAAGCCCCCCACAGTTGGATCGTGGGGTATCAGGTAGATAGGCGTCGGCTGGTAGGCCGTCATCGCAGGCAAGCCAGCTCCCACATTAATTCCAGTATCAGCCCTTCCAGACCTGCGGGTTCACCAGATCCTGCGGGCGTTGACCCAGCAGCGCGCTGCGCAGGTTGTCCAATGCGCGATTGGCCATGGCTTCGCGGGTTTCACCGGTGGCCGAACCAATATGCGGCAGGGTCACGGCATTGCTCAACTGGAACAGCGGCGATTCAGCCAGCGGTTCCTTTTCATACACATCCAGCCCGGCACCACGAATGCGTTGGGTTTGCAGGGCTTCGACCAGCGCCGGTTCATCCACCACCGGCCCACGGGAGACATTGATCAGGATCGCGCTGGGCTTCATCAACGCCAGCTCCCGGGTGCTGATCAGGTGACGGGTCTTGTCGCTCAACGGCACCACCAGGCAAACGAAATCCGCCTCGGCCAGCAGCTGATCCAGGCTGCAAAACTGCGCGCCCAGTTCTTGCTCCAGCGCGGTCTTGCGGCTGTTGCCGCTGTAAAGGATCGGCATATTGAAGCCCAGGCGCCCACGCCGGGCCACGGCTGCGCCAATATTGCCCATGCCGACAATGCCCAGGGTCTTGCCGTGCACATCGCAACCAAACAGCGGCGCGCCCACGCTGGCTTTCCATTGGCCGGCCTTGGTCCAGGCATCCAATTCGGCCACGCGCCGTGCGCTGCTCATCAGCAACGCAAAGGCCAGGTCGGCAGTGCTTTCGGTGAGTACATCGGGGGTGTTGGTGAGCATGATCCCGCGCTCGTTGAAGTACGGCACGTCGTAGTTGTCGTAGCCTACCGACACGCTGGACACCACCTCCAGCTTGCTCGCGCTTTCAAGCTGCTCGCGGCCCAGCTTGCGGCCCACGCCGATCAAACCATGGGCATGGGGCAGGGCTTCGTTGAACTGTGCGTTGATGTCACCCAGCTTGGGGTTGGGCGCGATTACCTCGAAATCCTGTTGCAGGCGTTCGATCATCGGTGGGGTGATACGGCTGAAGGCCAGGACAGTCTTTTTCATGGCAGGCGGGCTCATCGACTACGGAAGAATGCTGAGCACGCTAACATTCCCGCTAACAGTTTTGCAGGGTTTTAACCGCTAACACTGCTGTTTCATTGGTTTGAATGCCTGTCAACTGTGAAAAGTACGGGCTGTTCGGTCAATACGTAAGCTCCTATTCTTGTTTTCAAGGCCGGTGTTTATGCCTTCTTAGATAGGAGATCAATCTTATGAATATCGACGATGAGATAAAGCGAGTCAGGGATTTGGTAGCCGCTGGTAAAACAAGCAGCGAGCCTGACGAGGCTTTGCCGAAGGCACCCACGATTGAGTTGGTCGTGAATGGTGAGTTGTATGTCGATCAAGTACCTGAGATCGGGCTGAAGGTTGGGGTGGATTACGACACTATGCAGACGGGTCAGAAGTTCGTATTGCATCTGTTCAGCAATACGCCTTCGGATGGCGACTATCGAAGCGAGCCCGTTACGGTGAACGAGGTGAAACCTTACGTTGTTACCGTGCCCAAGGAAAATATTGAAAAAATGCATAAAAACGAGCTTGGTCTTTGTCTTTATTTCATCGACGACAAAGAAACCTCTAACTGGACGACCTTTACAGTCCGGTGACACCTCCTATCAAGGCACACGGTGACCTGCTCAAATAACAGGTCACCGCATACGTGGCTCAATTACTCAAGCGAGCACCACCCAAACCACCGCTCAACTCATATGCCACCAACTCCGCCTGGTGCGCCGCCAGAATCTCCGGCAACGAACCGCGCAGGTATTCCACCCACGTCTTGATCTTCGCATCCAGGTATTGGCGCGAGGGGTAGATGGCGTACAGGTTCAGCTCCTGGGAGCGGTAGGTCGGCATCACCCGTACCAGTGTGCCGTTGCGCAGCCCTTCGATGGCGGCGTACACCGGCAGCAGGCCGACGCCCATGCCGCTGGTGATCGCGGTTTTCATTGCGTCGGCCGAGTTCACCAGGAACGGCGAGCTGTTGATCGCCACGCTTTCCTGGCCTTCAGGGCCGTTGAAGGTCCATTTGTCCAGCTGGACCACCGGGCTGACCAGGCGCAGGCACGCGTGGTTGAGCAAGTCCTGGGGGCGTTGCGCGCAGCCCTTGGCCTTGACGTAGTCCGGCGAGGCGCAGGCGATGCTATAGGTGATGCCCAGGCGCTGGGACACGAAACCTGAGTCTGGCAGTTCGCTGGCCAGCACGATGGACACGTCGTAGCCCTCGTCGAGCAGGTCCGGCACGCGGTTGGCCAGGGTCAGGTCGAAGGTCACGTCGGGATGGGTGCGGCGGTAGCGGGCAATCGCATCAATGACGAAATGCTGGCCGATGCCGGTCATGGTGTGCACTTTCAACTGCCCGGCCGGGCGCGCGTGGGCGTCGCTGGCTTCGGCCTCGGCTTCCTCGACGTAGGCGAGGATCTGCTCGCAGCGCAGCAAATAGCGTTTGCCGGCTTCGGTCAGCGCGATGCGCCGGGTGGTGCGGTTGAGCAAGCGGGTTTGCAGGTGGGCCTCAAGGTTGGAGACCGCGCGCGAGACGTTGGCCGTGGTGGTGTCCAGTTGCACGGCGGCGGCGGTGAAGCTGCCGGCTTCGGCCACACAACTGAAGGCGCGCATGTTTTGCAAAGTGTCCATGGAGTGTTCTCAAGGGAGATAGCAAATTGTGACAGAAAGTTACGCTTTGAGTGATCCCTACCAACGGATTATCGCCTGAACGGTAACAAAGATTCACAGGAATACCAGCTTATCGTCCTCCCTGGCGCCGCCTAGAATTGCGCCACCTCTTGCGCAACACCCTCTCAGGAATTCGCTTGCCGTGCCGCGTCGCATCAGCAGAGAGCTGAAGACTCTCAGTGTTTGGGCTTTAACGTCAGTCATCAGCGGTTGCATCGGAACCGGAGGAATCGCCCCCCAAGGCCAGGCGATCAACGCCAATACCCTGGCCACCGATGTCTCGATCCAGAGCGCCGCCCGCGACGCCCACTGGCCCACCGCCCAATGGTGGCAGGCCTACGGCGACCCGCAGCTCAACCGTTGGGTCGAGCTCGCCACCCATAACAGCCCCAGCCTGGCCGTGGCCGCCGCCCGTGTGCGCCAAGCCCGGGCGCTGGCCGGGGTGGCCGAGTCGGCCGAGTCGCTGCAGATCAACAGCGACACCACCCTCAAGCGCCACAACTGGCCGAAGGATCAGTTCTACGGCCCCGGCGAATTGAGCGGCGCCAACACCTGGGACAACAATTCGTCCCTGGGCCTGAGCTACGCCCTCGACCTGTGGGGCCGGGAAAGCAACACGACCGAACGCGCCGTCGACCTGGCGCACATGAGTGCCGCCGAAGCGCGCCTGGCCCAGCTCGAACTGCAAAACAACGTAGTGCGCGCCTATATCCAGCTGTCGTTGCAGTACGCCAACCGTGACATCGCGGCCGCTACCCTGGCCCAGCAACAGCAGATCCTGGACCTGGCCAACAAACGCCTGGCCGCCGGGATCGGCACTCACTTTGACGTCAGCCAGGCCGAAACCCCGCTGCCGGAGACCCATCGCCAACTGGATGCCCTGGACGAGGAAATCGCCCTGAGCCGCAACCAATTGGCGGCGTTGGCCGGCAAAGGCCCGGGGGAGGGCGCGCAGTTGCAGCGCCCGACCCTGGCCCTCGCCGCGCCGTTGAAATTACCCTCCAGCCTGCCCGCGCAGTTGCTCGGCCAACGCCCGGACGTGGTTGCCAGTCGCTGGCAGGTTGCGGCCCAGGCACGGGGCATCGATGTAGCCCACGCCGGGTTCTACCCCAACGTCGACCTGGTCGGCAGCCTCGGGTACATGGCCACTGGCGGCGGCATGCTGGAATTTCTGGCCGGCAAGAAATTCAACTACAACGTCGGCCCGGCGATTACCTTGCCGATCTTCGATGGCGGCCGTCTGCGTGCGCAATTGGGTGAAGCCAGTGCCGGCTATGACATCGCGGTGGCCCAGTACAACCAGACCCTGGTCAATGCGCTCAAGGGCATCAGCGACCAGTTGATCCGTCGCGAGTCCATGGACAAGCAATCGGCCTTCGCCGCGCAGTCAGTGGCCTCGGCGCAGAAAACCTACGACATCGCCATGATCGCCTATCAGCGTGGCCTCACTGACTACCTCAACGTGCTCAACGCCCAAACCTTGTTGTTTCGCCAGCAGCAGATCGAACAACAGGTGCAGGCGGCGCGCTTGAGCGCCCATGCGGAATTGGTGACCGCCCTGGGCGGCGGCCTCGGCGCTGGCGACGATGTGCCCACGGCTGCCAAGACACGCCCAAGCAAGACCCCGGCGGCGCTCGCCGTGTTTGATCACTGAGTAGGCCTTAATGACTCCCTTGCCTGCACCGCTGCGCTGGCTGCATTCCCTTGAGTGGCGCCGTGGTTTCTTCGACTGGGCACGCAGCGATGGCGTGACCTGGGTGTATATCTTCAAAGTGCTGGTCGCCGCATTCCTGACGCTGTGGCTGGCCATGCGCCTGGAACTGCCGCAACCGCGCACGGCGATGATCACCGTATTTATCGTGATGCAGCCCCAGAGCGGCCAGGTGTTCGCCAAGAGTTTCTACCGTTTCCTCGGGACTTTGGCAGGCTCGGCGGTGATGGTGCTGTTGATCGCCTTGTTTGCGCAGAACACCGAACTGTTCCTCGGTGCGCTGGCGATCTGGGTGGGCATTTGCACCGCTGGCGCCACACGCAATCGCAACTTTCGCGCCTATGGGTTTGTGCTCGCCGGCTACACCGCGGCGATGGTCGGCCTGCCGGCCCTGGCCCACCCGGACGGCGCCTTCATGGCGGCGGTGTGGCGGGTGTTGGAAATTTCCCTGGGGATACTGTGCTCGACGCTGGTCAGCGCCGCCATCCTGCCGCAGACCTCCAGCGCCGCCATGCGCAACGCGTTGTACCAGCGCTTTGGTGTGTTCGCGCTGTTTGTGACGGACGGCCTGCGCGGGCGCAGCCAGCGCGAAGGGTTCGAGGCCAGTAACGTGCGCTTTATCGCCGAAGCCGTGGGCCTGGAAGGGCTGCGCAGCGTCACCGTATTCGAAGACCCGCACATGCGTCGACGCAATGGGCGGCTCAGTCGCCTCAACAGCGAATTCATGAGCATCACCACACGCTTCAACGCCTTGCACCAGTTGCTGGAACGCTTGCGCGCCGATGAGGCCGACCATGTGGTGGCAGCGATCAAACCCGGCCTGCAAGACCTGGCCGAAGTGCTCGACAGCTTCTCTGGCCGCGCCCTCACCAGCCCCGATGCCGCGCGCCTGGTCAACCAACTGAGCGCCTACAAGGATGGCCTGCCCGCCAAGGTGCGCAGCCTGCGGGCGAGCTTTCAGGAGGACAACCCGACGGACGCCGAGCAGTTGGATTTCCACACCGCCTACGAGCTGCTGTATCGCTTCGTCGACGACCTGCACAACTACGCGCAAACCCACGCGTCCCTGGCCGAGCATCGCCATGCGCGGGAGGATTGGCACGAAACCTACACGCCAAAGACCAACTGGTTGGCCTGTGCCGCTGCCGGTGTGCGCGCCTCGTTTATCCTGGTTGTGCTGGGCAGTTACTGGGTGGCCACGGCCTGGCCCAGCGGCGCCACCATGACCCTGATCGCGGCGGCCACGGTGGGCTTGTCCGCCGCCACGCCCAACCCCAAGCGCATGGCGTTCCAGATGGCCTGCGGCACCTTGATCGGCGCCTTGGTCGGCTTTGTCGAAATGTTCTTCGTGTTCCCCTGGATCGATGGCTTCCCGTTGCTGTGCGTGATGCTCGCGCCGGTGATCATCTTCGGTGCCTTTCTGTCTTCACGCCCCCGATACGCCGGTGTGGGCGTGGGCCTGCTGATCTTCTTCAGCACCGGCTCGGTGCCGGACAACCTCACGGTCTACAACCCCTACACCTTTATCAACGACTACATTGCCATGGTCATCGGCATGCTGGTGTGCGCGGCGGCGGGGGCGATCATTCTGCCGCCCAATAGCCGCTGGTTGTGGCGCCGCCTGGAACAAGACCTGCGTGAGCAAGTGGTGTATGCCATCAGCGGCAAGCTCAAGGGCCTGGCGTCGAGCTTTGAAAGCCGCACCCGCGACCTGCTGCACCAGGCGTATGGCCTCGCGGCCGGCCAGCCGCAGGTGCAGCGCGATTTGCTGCGCTGGATGTTCGTGGTGCTGGAGGTCGGCCACGCGATCATCGAGCTGCGCAAGGAGCAGGCGATTTTGCCGGTGCACCCGGCGTATGCCGAGTCCCAGCCGTGGCGCCAGGCGATCCGCGTGATGGGGCGCTCGCTGGTGCGGCTGTTCCTGCAACCCAGCGCCAGCAACCTGGAACGCGGGTTGATTGCCGTGGACCATGCGATCAGCCGCGTGCAGGCCACCGACGAACCCTTCGCCCCGCACTTCGACACCTCGGCCCTGCGCCGGGTGAAGAGCTACCTGCACTTTATTCGCACCTCGTTGCTGGACCCGCAATCGCCTCTGGCCGCCCTCAAAGGAGCCCCGAATGCCTCGTGAAATTGCATTCCACGGCATCTATATGCCGACCATGACCCTGATGTTCCTGATCGCCGCGGGGCTGGCCTGGGCGGTTGACCGCTTCCTGGCCGGGTTCGACCTGTACCGGTTTTTCTGGCACCCGGCGCTGCTGCGCCTGAGCCTGTTCGCTTGCCTGTTCGGCGCCCTGGCGCTGAGCGTCTACCGTTGAGAATGCCCCGATGAAAAAGTTCTTCAGCCTGCTCGCCACCTTGCTGGTTCTGGCGTTGGCGATCTGGATTGGCCGCACGTTGTGGGTGCACTACATGCAAACGCCGTGGACCCGCGATGGCCGGGTGCGCGCCGACATTATCAATGTGGCGGCTGACGTCACCGGTGAAGTGGTGGACGTGCCGGTACGTGATAACCAGTTGGTGAAAAAAGGCGACCTGCTGATGCAGATCGACCCCGAGCACTACCGCATTGCCGTCAAGCAAGCGCAATCGCTGGTGGCCTCCCGCAAGGCCACCTGGGAAATGCGCAAGGTCAACGCGCACCGCCGCGCCGACCTGGACGCCCTGGTGATCTCCAAGGAGAACCGCGACGACGCCAGCAACATCGCCGACTCGGCCCTGGCCGATTATCAGCACGCCCTGGCGCAACTGGAGGCCGCCGAACTCAACTTGAAACGTACGCGAGTGCTGGCGGCGGTGGACGGCTACGTCACCAACCTCAATGTGCATCGCGGCGACTATGCGCGTATTGGCGAGGCGAAGATGGCTGTGGTGGATATGAATTCGTTCTGGGTCTACGGCTTCTTTGAAGAAACCAAACTGCCCCATGTGAAGGTGGGTGACACAGCCGATATGCAGTTGATGAGCGGCGAGACCTTGAAGGGCCATGTGGAAAGCATCTCGCGCGGCATTTACGACCGCGATAACCCCGAGAGCCGAGAACTGATCGCCGATGTAAACCCGACCTTCAACTGGGTGCGGTTGGCCCAGCGTGTGCCGGTGCGGATTCACATTGATGAAGTGCCGGAAGGCGTGCTGTTGGCGGCCGGGATTACCTGCACGGTGATTGTAAAATCGGCGCCAAACTGAACAGTGGGACTAAGGGAATGGCGCATTTGCCCTGATTTTGCGCCGACGCTTTACCCTCAACATGCTGGTGTATCGGCGATGACTCTTCGAATTTAGGATCAGGATGTAGAGCAGGGATGTGATCAGAGGGGATAAGTTGAGCAGTGTCGCTGGGTGACTAGCTAGGTAGCTTATCGCGAGCAGGATATTCACGATGGCGATAGGTATGAGTATTCGAGGCGCATGCCTGAATCCTTCACACAACATCACTTGGCCTACAAAAAAATCAGACAAAGTGCCATACCGGTTCCGAACGAAAACTCAGTCGGTAGATGATTGGCTTTTGCGTAGTACGACAGGCTGAGCGCCATGTTTATAGCAATATTGTTCAGGCCAAGCAGCAGAGCGCTACCGAATGACGGTAAGAATCGATAGGCGTAACGGCGCCAAATTCGATATTCACGGAAGGGATCGACGCTATAAGTCATATTCTGAGAGTTCTTCATACAGGGCGATGATTATGTGGTTGATGTTTCCAAAAAAGGTGCTGCTACCAATGGCCAAAGTAGCTCCCACTTGGTCTTTTATTTGAGTGAGAATGCCCAAACGCAATTGGGGGTTGATTAATTCGTTGGTGGTTCTCCAGGAACTATTTGCACACTGCAAGGCGCTGGCAGCCGTAGCGCTGTAAGCAATGTAGGTCACGGTCAGACTGGTCCCCCCACTGAATGGCGCTGCCGCGATTCCCGTTTTCGCAATGATGAAGCCAACCACTGCCCCTGCGCAGGAAGTCGCCAGCCCCGATGCTTCCCGCCATAGCTGAGATTCACGAGGCGAATTCGCCGTCAACTCTGCATAGTCATCGGCAGTCATCACTGGCTCCGCTATCTCCCGCAGAATCACCCGCTTGGGTCTGATACTGCACAGCGGTACAAACTCACGCAGCACCGTCACCTGATAATCACTGCCGATATGCACTACGCCGGCGCCGACGATGGCCGGGTCAGCGTCAATGGTTCTATAGAGTTTGGGCAGGTCCAGGAGACTGATTAGCCGCTGGCGAGTCGTGGTGTGCGCATCCGGCACACCGCTTCTCAGGAAATGGCTGGGCATCCTTTCACCTGTGCTTAAGCAGAGGGGAAAGAGCCTGGGGATAGCTTCCTTGGAATAATGTCAGGCCGTTCGCTGTTTTTTGTAGGAAGCGGCTGGGCGGTTATTTCATGGCGCTACAAAAGTCTCGTGCAAGTGCCGCCACAACAGCGCACCGCTGGCCTGTTTTTCGAACACCACGGTAGCGCGGCGGTCGGTCTGGGTGCCGCTGTCGTCGATCTGATGCTCGCGATATGTGACCGTGGCGCCGCGTGCGTGGCGGTCGATACCGGTCATTTCACTCAGGGTGATTTTCAGCCCTGGACGCATCCCGCCCAGGCGCGTGAACAGCGCAATGACCCCCGCTGTATTCACTCGCGTGCCGGTGGCGGGGGCGATCATGCTGAACTCGGATGAGAACCGTGCGAGCAAACTCTCCAACGTCCCGGGGGGCGCGACTCCGGCAAACCATTGCTCGATCTCGACGTGGGTGTGGATCACTTCTTCAAAAAAATCACTGTAGTCAATCATGGTCAGGCTCGCTGGAGGGGTGAAGCAGTGCGCGTACCCTGGAGGTATCCAGGCGCAGCACGGCGAAAAGTGGCAACAGCGTCAAGGCTGCCGCCATCGTGAAGGTTATGGCAAAGGAATCCAAGGCCGACAGCATTGCGCTGAGCACGGCGGCGCCGACGCAGAAGCTCACTTGGCGGTTGATATTCCACAGGGCGCTGGCATGGCCCATGCGCTCGGCGGGGATGTCGAGAAAGGCCAGGGTTTGCGCGGTGCTGCTGCACAGGCTGCCGCCCAGGCCCATCAGCGCGTAGGCCGCAATGATCAGGGCGGGTTCGTTGAGCAACAGGATGCCAGCACCTTGCAGCGCCATGCCCGCCAGCAGCAAGGGTTTGGGGCCGTAGCGATTGAAGCGTTTCTTGCTCAGGTAGATTGCCACTGCCGAGGCCAGCGCCCAGGGCAGCATCAGCGCGCCGGTCTGGGTGGCGTCATAGCCCAGGCTGCGCACATAAAGGATGGCGATCAGGCTGGTGCCGATAAACACGCCGGGGACACACAGGTACACCAGCATCGCCACGCGCAGCATCGGGCTGGCGACTTGTTTGAACACAGCGCCCAAGTCCAAGGGCGGACGCACGCTCGCAGGCGCGTCGGGCTTTATCCACAGCAAGGCCAGCAGCAGGGTGATCATGGCCAGGGGCAGGTTGGTGTAGAAAATCCAGCGCCATGAAACACTGTCGACAATCACCCCACCCAACGCTGGCGATAGCGCCGGCACCAGCAACGCCACCGACATCACCCGCGCCGTCAACTGGCTGCGCTCGGCGGCGGGAAAGTGACGGTACGCCATGGCTTGCCCCACGGGAATCAGCAAGCCGCCGCCAAGCCCTTGCACTGCGCGCCAGCCAATCAACGCCTCGATGGACCCGGCCTGGCCCACCATCACTGAGGCACCGGCGAACAGCAGCAAGCTGGTGGCGATCAGCGTGCGTTCGCCCATCATCGCTGCCAGCCAGACACTCAGGGGAATGATCAGGGTCAGCCCGAGCACGTAGGCGTTGCTGATCCACGCCAGTTGCGTGACCGAGGCGTGCAGCTCGCGGGCGATGTCCGGGTAGGCGACGGTGGCGACAAACATGTTTACCAGGTCCAGGGCAAAACCCAATAAAAAGATCCAGGCGACTTTTGAACGGTAGGTCATGAACGCGATCCTGCGAGTGAGGCCGGCAGGGTAGGCCGCACGCAGGGTTTGGGATACGCCGGTTTGCCTGCTAGTTTGTCAAAAATATTTTGACAAAGGAGGGCGTCCAGCATGGTCAGTCTGGACCGTTTTGACACCTTCAAGGCCGTGGTCGAGGCCGGCTCGCTCACCGCCGCTGCGGACCTGCTGGGCCAGACTCGCGCCGTGGTCAGCTTCAACCTCAAGCGTCTGGAGGCGGAACTTGGCGTCACCCTGCTGACCCGCAACACTCGTCAGTTGGCGCTCACCGATGCCGGCGAACGCTTCTACCTGCGCTGCACGCGCATGCTTGAAGAGGCCCGCCTGGCGGTAGAGGAAGCCCGCAGTGAGCATGCCCAACTCAAAGGCACCCTGCGTATCACCACCACCGTGGAATATGCCCTGGCTGTGGTCGCCCCGGCGGTAGAAGCCTTTCGCCGCCTGCACCCGGACCTGAACATCCACTTATCCACATCTTCCACCCACGCCGACCTGATCTCCGAGCGTTTTGACGTGGCAATACGGCTGGGGCGCTTGATGGACTCCAATCATCGCGCCGTGCAGTTATCGACGTTCGAGGTGTTTGCCGTCGCGGCGCCGCAGTTTGCCGCAGTTCAAACTCTGGCTGAGTTGGAGCAGCTGCCCAGGCTGGGCCATGGCCGCTTGACCGAGCTGAGCGTCACCGACCCGGCAGGTCTCGAACACTCTTATCGAGCCGGCCCGTCCGCGTTGGTGGCCGACAGCGCGGCGGTCCTCAAGGCATTTGCCGTGCGTGGCCACGGTGTGGCGGTGTTGCCGCAGTGGCTGGTGCAGGAAGATCTGGATGCGGGACGCTTGGTACGCGTGCTGGCGGACCATCGCTTTGCCCCGCAAGGGGTTTACGCGATGTACCCGGACACGCGGCATTTACCGCTGAAGGTGCGGGCGTTTATTGATTTCATGAAGCCTTAGAGCGTACCGCCCAAGCCAAAACGCTTCCTCAACACCTTCTCCAACAACCCCTTGGGCACCAGCGCCGCCATCAACGGCAGCGCCCGGCTGCCGTTGCCCGAGCGCAGCAGACGCGGTGGTTGCCCTTGCTGCACCGCCTTGAGCACGTCTGCGGCAAATTCACTGGCTGGGGTTGGCTTGTCCTGGGATGCTTGGCTACGTGCACGAATGCCCTCGCGCAACGGCCACCATGGCGACTGTTCGTGGATCAGCAATTCGGCCTGGGCGCCGGCATTCTTGGCAAAGCTGGTATTGATCGCACCGGGCTGCACTTCCATCACGCGCACGCCAAACGGTGCCAGCTCCATGCGCAGGGCGTCGCTCAACGCATGCACAGCGGCTTTGGATGCGCAATAGGCGCCGGCGAACGGCGTCACCAATACGCCGGAAACGCTGCCGATATTCACCACCAGGCCCTTGCTGCGACGCAAGGCCGGAAATAGCGCCTGGGTCACACCGACGATGGAAAACACATTGGTTTCGAATTGGCGTTGCATCGCCTCGGTACCGCCGTCGAGCAACGGGCCCATGGCGCCGTAGCCAGCGTTGTTGACCAGTACATCTAGCTCGCTCAATTGCTCGGCCAGGAGTTGTAAAGCGGCGCAGTCATTGACGTCCAACTGCACAGCATTGAAGCCTGCGGCCGCGAGGGCGGCGACGTCATCGGGTCGGCGGGCGCTGGCCCATACCTCAAAGCCTGCGGCTTTGAACGCATCGGCGAGGGCACGGCCGATGCCGCTGGAGCAACCGGTGATCAGTACGTTGGGCATGGGTCCATCCTTTGTCAGTCCGAGAAACTGCCTTGCAGGTGCTCGGCGCGAAATTCCAGGGTTTGTGGGCGATAGCCAGGGCGCAGCGGCGGGGTGGGCAGGCAGTCTTCCCAGGTGGCGCCCGCCTGCAACTCGCCGGGGCCGCGATAGCGTGGGGCGGCGTAGACGTTGTCGGCCAGGTTGACCGTATCGCCCGGTGCATAGGCGGCGACGCGCCAGCGCAGTTCGGTGAGCGGTACGTCGTTGCCGTTGTTGAGGGTCAGTTTGAGCGGTCGGTCGGCGGGGCAGTCTTGCGGGGCATAGCTGATACGCAGCTCAAGGCGTGCCAGTTGCGACGCTTCGCGGTTGTCCAGCCATACCACCCACACTGCGACAAACCCCAGGCCGACGGCAGCGGCCAACGATACCGGCAGCGCCTTGGCCGGGTAGCGCAGCAGCAGGACCAGCCAGGTGATGATCAGGAGAACGCCGAAGAACATGGAGGCCACCTCAAGTAAGTAACCAGCATCCTAACTTAAGCTTAGGTGGGATTGGCTACCTTGAGCGATGTGTTGGGACTGGATGACGTCATCGCAAGCAAGACAATCGAGTGGCAGCATCGTTTTTTGACATAAACCTAAATAAGTTTTTATCGCGTTTTTTGTATGAATCGACACTCAAGACGCACTTAAACCTGTCGGAACGATTACATCGACAAGCCCAAGTCCCAGTCATCTTGCGTGAGATAGAAACCCATGATCACCCTTGCTTCCAGTCCGTCCTTCGTGCAACCGCCGCGGCTTCCTACAACGCCCTTGGCGCCGGTGGTACCACCGGCAATGGGCCACGAAGACACTCAACCCTATTCGCCATCGAATGCGCGCGGGTTACCTCGGCTTCGACGCAGTACTGAATTGGAAAACCCTGCTACTGGCGACGCGTCGCTTATCGCCGGGCAGCCCCTCAGTTATTGGCAAGAGCTGACGGGGAACATCCAGAACAACTATCGCTTGGTCGGGGCGTTGCAGCAAATTCACGATGCCTTGGTCAAGGAGTCGAATCTGGATATTACGACGTTGTTGGAAACGAAAAAGTTTTCCGTTCATGAGTATTCCGCATTCGCGCGCGCCTATGGAATTGAAGCGGGCGATGAAGATTCGGTTGCCTGGTTCTTGCGGGAAAATCAGTTGCTGATTCCGAAAAACATCGGGCAACTGGCAAATTTGATTGCAGTGCTCAAAGAACCCTTGCCCGAGCCCGCAGAGCACGGCAACCACTGGGGATTGTTGTCTGAGTCAGCGACACTGGACAGTGAGCAACGCAAGAAGGTCAGCGAAATAACACAGGCAGAAATGGCGCGGCTGTCGCCCGGGAAAGGCATTTTCAGCGCATTTTATGAGCAGCATGGCGCTTCGCTCCAGGGCAAGAGCGCCGCACAAGTCCTCGACAGCATGATGGGAAGTACGCAGATTACGGGTTTGGGCCAAACGCTGAAAACTGCGCTAACTGTCGACGATGCATCGCTTTCAACTGACCCCTCGAACTGGGCGATGGCGGCCATGGTACTGGAGCTGGACCCACTGGCCGGCAACCAGCGTGGTGTGGTGGCCGGCTATGATCTTTATCAGGCAGCCAACAGGGATGTACATCCTTCGGTAGTGGTGTCGCGTCTGGAGCAACACCTGGTAGAACAGGGCAAAGTGCCTGCCGAAATGGCTGCCGCCGCCGCCCGCCTGCTACTCGCGGGGTCTGAGCCTTCCTTTATCGTCAAGGGGTTACCCGACAACCTGACGCTCAAGTCGACGACATTTGCCAGGCTCTCGGCAGTTGTGCAAGCCCAGGAGTTTTGGGCGCCGGGTATAGCGACGCATACCGATTTCAAAACGTTTATGCGCTTGGCCGAGCATAGCCCTGTCACGGACACACAGGCGGCAATCGAGGCCAAGGCCCAGACCCATGCCTTGATTCAATGGGCAATTGCCCAGGACAAGATGGTTCAAAAGACTGATGACGCGTATACACCGGAAGATGTGGCCGCGGTATACGAGGCTTTTAATGCGCAACTCAATGCCTTGAAAAAAGCCCACGACCAACTGGCCGCCACCATGCCGACTCGCCGGGACATCGCCAATAAAAATCTGACAGCGGCCTATGGTGCTGGATATTCATTCAATGTGCGCAACATAAAGATTGCCAATATCGATGCCAGCGAGAGCAAGGAGCACTCGCTTGAAGAGATCTACATGGCCGGCAAAATGAACCGTATTCCCCGAGGGGAGCGGTACGATTTCCAGCTCGGCAACCGCTTCCCCAGGGTCAAGCCGTTGCCTGATGTGAATCAGCAGTTCAAGAGCGAATTTGATAGTTACTTCAAAAATATGAAGGAAGGGCTGACGACGACAGTCAAGCATCAGTTGTCGCAGCTTCCTTTGGAAGATCGCCAAACCATCGCGTCGGGCAAGGTCGAGTTTTTTTCCTTACGTAAATCCAGCACGGCCGAAGCTCAGGGAACGGAGTCTGCGGACGAAGCACGAGCCGCCAAAGCACGTTACGGGCTGTTGATGCGCGTGCAAACCAAGATTGATAAGAACGGCAGCGATCAAGACCCTAAAAACATCCGCCATGTTTATTACGAAGTGTTCCCTCTGCAAGGTGTTATTCGTCGACGCGAAGACCTGCCCAGGCATTTGCCCAACCCCCCACCGAGAGTCGCAAATGCCGAGACCTACGAAACGACGCAGGCCAAGGGGATCGGTATATGGGTCGATTATGCGGCCTATGAAAATGGCACGCAGGCGCGACCTGAGCAGTACAGCGACGGGTTGCTGACAGCTCCGATCAGCGCTCCAAACATGCCTGAACCTCGCGCAGGACAGCACGCCGATGCCGTCACCGACCTGAACCCTCGTTTTGATAGGATCGCCGAGGTGGTAGCCGGCCATCTGCTCCATGATCGGGAGGCGATGGAGGCCGGGGCCAAGGGCGTCACCGAAGTGGAGAAGGAGGAGGCTGGCATCAAGGCGGGTCATGATTTTGTGACGGGACTGATTCCCTTTAAAAATGCGATCGAAAACGCAGTCAAGGGCAATACTGGCGCGGCGATTCTGGACTTTGCACTGGATATTTTCGGTTTCATCGTTCCATTCGCCAAAGGGGTTGGTCAGGCGGGCAGGGCGCTGAGCAAGTTGAGCGAAAAACTCGGAACGCGAGCGTTCAAAGCCTCCGACAGTGTCGTGCGGTCATTGGCCGGCGGCTTGAACCCTGCCGATGGGCTGGGGGATCTGGTCGAGGGGTTGGCAAAAGGGGGGAAGTCGCTGCTCAAGAGTAGCTATCGCGAGCTGCAACAGATATTGCACAAGCAATCGTCCAAGGTGGGCAACCCTACCCAGGTGACGAACGCAGCATCAAACGGAGCCGGGACCGGACGTCAGTTGCCCGACTACAGCGAGCACGCACTGCCTGACGGCTTTCTTGAAGGTCGTACGATAAGGGGGGATGGCACGTATCAAGTCGGCGAAGAGTTCTATGTGCGCTTCACTGATGGTACGGGAAAGGACAGGACCTTTCAGGTTGAACGGCACTACAAGGGCGCGGGCAAGCCTGTGCGTGTTATCGACCCCAATAGCCAGAAGCAGGTAATGATGCTGGTTCCGACCGGCAACGGCGAATGGCGATTGGCTGGCAACGCCGGCGGTGGCAAAAAAACTGCGAATGCGGAGAGTGTCAGGCTTGCACCACAACAAAAACCGGGGCGCAAAGGTAATCCTCCTTCGCCTGCAGTGGTACCCCCCGGTCAGGTATTGGCCAATCATCACAATTGGCAGTCGGTGTTGGATTCGGGCTTTCATAACGGGCAACCTGTTTACATTCATTACACCAGCAAGGAAGGCGCAGAAGCGATAGCCCGGGCCCAGGGCATCAATGACTTAACGCGTAATGAAACGCGCGCGGGTTCGAAGGGCGGTGTGTACGTTAACCCTCCAGGCCAGCAGCTCAACAGTGAAAACGTTGAAACCCTTTTGTTTCTGGGCAACGAACGCTATGCCGGAAGGGGGGAGTACAAGGTGATATTCAGCACTGACCAAGTCCCGCGGGAGTTAGGCCCTGTCACGGCAGGCAGCTCGATTATCGAGCTTAAGATGGACAAAGAAATCAAGCTGACGCCGTCGAACTTCCTGTATCTGGGGCCGAATAAGTTTCCAGACTATTTTGGTTGAAGGCGTCTTGAAAGCGTGGTGAGCAAGTAGGAAAAAGCCCCCACCCAACCCACTGCGGATAGGGGACGCAATGGGCTGGACGAGGGCTTCTTGTACGACTGTTTTACTGCGCGATAGTTTTCACCGATACGCCACGTTCAACCGGTGTCGAGCGGCCGTAGATATCTTCGAAGCGTTCGATATCGTCCTCGCCCAGGTAGCTGCCCGATTGCACTTCGATGATCTCCAGCGGGATCTTGCCCGGGTTGCGCAGGCGGTGCACCGAGGCAATCGGGATGTAGGTGGACTGGTTTTCGCAGAGCAGGAACACGTTCTCGTCACAGGTGACTTCGGCGGTGCCGCTCACCACGATCCAGTGTTCGGCGCGGTGGTGGTGCATCTGCAGCGACAGGCACGCGCCCGGCTTGACCGAGATGTGCTTGACCTGGAAGCGCCCGCCCATGTCCACCGAGTCGTAGGAACCCCACGGGCGATAGACTTCGCAGTGGTTCTGGGTTTCGCTGCGGCCTTGCTCGTTGAGGGTGTTGACCATCTGCTTGACGCCCTGGACCTTGTCCTTGTGGGCAATCATCATCGCGTCCTTGGTTTCCACCACCACGATGTTATCCAGGCCGATCACCGACACCAGTTTGCCGTTGCCGTGCACCATGCAGTTGCGGCTGTCCTGGATCACCACGTCGCCTTTGCTCACGTTGCCGTTGGCGTCTTTATCGTTGACCGCCCACAGCGAGGCCCAGCAGCCTACGTCGCTCCAACCAGCAGCCAATGGCACCACGCAGGCGCGTTGGGTTTTTTCCATCACGGCGTAGTCGATGGAGTTGTCCGGGCAGCAGGCGAAGGTGGCGTCGTCGAAGGTCACGGTGTCGGCGGTCTGCTCGCTGCGTTCCAGGGTCAGCACGCAGGTGTCGTAGATGTCCGGGTCGTGCTTTTTCAGCTCTTCGAGGAAGCGACTGGCGCGGAACAGGAACATGCCGCTGTTCCAGAAGTAGCCGCCACTTTTGACGAACTCGACCGCACGTTTTTCATCGGGCTTTTCCACGAACTGTTGCACGCGGCTCACGCCTTCAGGCAGCAGCGAATCGTTGGTGGACTTGATGTAGCCGTAGCCGGTTTCCGGGCGGGTGGCTGGCACGCCGAACAGCACCATCTCGCCACGCTCGGCGGCCACGGTAGCCAGGGCCAGTGCGCGTTGCAGGGCTTTCTGGTCGTCGATCACGTGGTCGGCGGGCAGTACCAGCATCAAGTCGTCACGGCCTTCGTTGACCAGCATCATCGCGGTCAGGGCCACGGCCGGCGCAGTGTTGCGGCCGAACGGTTCCATCAGGATGCGCTGGCAGTCGAGCTTGCGTGCGCTCAGTTGCTCGTTGACGATGAAACGGTGGTCTTTGTTGCAGACCACGATGGGGGCGTCCATGCCTTCGAACACCAGGCGCTCCAGGGTTTGCTGGAACAAGGTGTGCTCGCCGGTCAGAGCCAGGAACTGCTTGGGGAACTGTTTGCGCGAAAGCGGCCAAAGACGTGAGCCGCTACCACCGGAAAGGATTACTGGGATCATGGTGTTTCTCCTTGAATCGATATGGGTCAGAGCTACGAAGGTTTGTCGTTTCACTCTTGTTTTTGTCTCGGTCCTGAGCTGAAACCCGTTCAGTGTGGGAGCTGGCTTGCCTGCGATGGCGCCTTCAAGACCGCCATCGCAGGCAAGCCAGCTCCCACAAGGGGGCGTGTCAACTCAGGGAAATAGTTAGCGGGTCGACACGGGGCGTTTCACCCACACTGGCGACAGGCTTGAACCTGAGCCGGTGACATACAGCACCGCCGCTTCACCGCGTTCCAACGCAACCGGCTTCACATCGCCGACTTTCTTGTCACCGTCATACAACGCCAGGCTCACTTTCACCGGGTTGATCTCACGCTCGCCACGGCCCTTGGCAGCCACCGACTTGACCACATCGGTCTTGCCGTCGGCGGTTTTCAGGGTCAGGGCCTTGTCGCTGAGGTTCTGTACGCGCACCAAGGATTTTTGCTTGTTCTTGAACGGTGGCTCTTCGATCAACTGCGGCTGGCCGCTGCCGCTGTTGACCAGGGTGTAGTAGTGGTCGGCAGCCAGCTTGACCGGTAGGGTCTGGCTGCCGACCTTAGCGCTGTAGTCACCGCCGGGCATGAAGCTGAAGTCGCTGCTGGCCAGTGGCGCAACGTCGCTGAGGTTGGTGCTGCCAACGGTGGCGCTGACTTCCTGGTTGCTGGCGTTGTAGATGCGCACAAAGCTGGAGCCTTTTGGCGCAGTCGGGCCGTACAGGGCGGCGTCACCGCCAGCGAAGGCCGACAGGGATACGAAGCTCAGGCCCGCAGCGATTGCCAGGGTTTTAGCGAGACGACGAGGAGTAGTAGTGAAAGTCATTGTGAGTTACCTCTCTTTCAGTTTTGCGCCCGGTCGGGCGTCTCGGATTCAGATGTGTTGATTGCCATGTTCTGTTGGCGCGAACCGGCTTGTTTAAGCTGCGCAACCCAGGCCGGGTCGGCATCACCGATTTCGTTGTTAACGGGCAGATAACGTTCAGGAAACTCCCAGATCAGCACCTGCGGCGGGCTGTTCTTGAAGTCATCACTTTTGAGGTAGCTGAGCATCGGCAGGATCGGGCCGTGGCCGTCTTCGGCATAGCTGACCACGTCGCTGTGCAAGGCTTGCTTGAGCGCACCGACGAAGTTCCAGTTGGGGTTGGCGCTGTAGCTGGTGCCCACCAGGGCCACCGGGGTTTCGCTGTCGCTGAACAGCGCGTCGTCACCTTTTTCTTCGACCAGGTGGGTGACGCGTTTTTCCAGCGGCTCTTTAGGCGGCATCAGGTTTTCGAACAGCGGGTCCAGGGGCAGGAACAAACGCAAGTCGCCTTTATGCGGCTCGGTCTTTTCCGCCTCGGTGACAAAGCGCTGCGGCTCGCCGCTCAGTGGGGTCTTGTCGGCAATCGCCTTGGCCAATTGCTTGGCGGCGACTTCGGCACCGTCTGGGGTCCAGTGGGTGTCGGTGCGCAGGAACACTTGCTTGCCACTCAGCTTGGCCTGTTGCAGCGGGCCGAGCAGGTCCGGGGCCGGAATGTTGTCCGCCGCCACTCGAGCATGGAAATCCTGGTACAGATTGGCGTGCACGCTGGCCGGTTTCACTTCACCCAGATGCTCCGGATACAGGCGCACCTTGGCCGGCACGATCGCCATCACCAGTTGGATACCCTGGGCCTTGAGCTTCTGGCGTACGCCTTCGACCAGCGCGTAGTTGCCTTGCAGGTTCTGGTCTTCGTTGACGGCGGGGTTGAACTCCTCGTCGCTGTACAACCAGTGATCACGGCCCAGCACCACACCAGGGCGGCCTTCATTGAACAGCTTGTAGTCCAGCGCCGCCCACAGGTTGGTGCCCAGGCGCTTGATCGGGAACTCGTCGTCGTAGTGGGTCTCGACGGCTTTGGTCCAGCGACCGTTGAGCACGGTGGCATCGGCGTTGGTGCTGAAGCCAAAGAAGCTGCGCAGCGACCAGGCGCCGAGTGCCAGCAACAGCACCAGGAACAGGCTGATGTAGAGGACGCGTAATGAACGGGTCATGGTCGGCTCCCTCAGAATTGGAAGTAAAGGAACGGCGAGAAACTCTGCGCCGACAGTTTGAGAATCGACGCCACGAACAGCAGCAGCACCGCAGCGCGCATGGCGTAGCGTGGCCAGTCAGCGGTCCAGTAGGCCGGTTGCACGGCAGCGTCACGGCCCACGCTGAAACCGGGCTCGTGGATGCTGCCAGGGTTGTCGCCCGGTACGGCCTTGATCAGGCTCGGGTCGGCTGGCTTGGCCTTGTCGGCAGGGCGGTTGGTGTAGAAGTCGCGCAGGCCGAAGAACGCCAGCGTTGCATAGGCCACCACCAGGGTTGCCACTTGCAGGCCGGTAAGGTTGGCGCGGTTGAGTTCCGACAGTGACCACTCGCCAAAGCTGAACATCGCACCGTACATACGCCCGGCAACGTGCAGGTTTTCGGCGCGGAAAATCACCCAGCCCATTACCACCAGCAGGAAGGTGAAGGCCCAGCGCAGCACATTGAAACTGCGCGGCGCGGTGTTCAGGCCGATGGCTTTTTCAATCGCCAGCCACATGCCGTGCCAGGCGCCCCACACGATGTAGGTGATGTTGGCGCCGTGCCACAGGCCACCGAGCAGCATGGTCAGGAACAGATTGCGGTAGGTGGTCAGCGTGCCTTTACGGTTGCCGCCCAGGGTGATGTACAAGTAGTCACGCAGCCAGGTGGACAGGCTGATGTGCCAGCGCCGCCAGAACTCGGTGATCGACTGGCTGATGTAGGGCTGCTTGAAGTTTTCCATGAAGCGGAAACCCATCATCAAACCCAAGCCAATGGCCATGTCGCTGTAGCCGGAGAAGTCGAAGTACAGCTGCGCGGTGTAGGCCAGTGCGCCGAGCCAGGCGTCACCCGTGGTGGGGTTTTGCAGGGCGAAGCAATGATCGGCCACCACCGCGAGGGTGTCGGCAATAAAGACCTTCTTGATGAAACCCTGCATGAACCGCGTGCAGCCCTCGGAAAATTTATCCAGGGTGTGGGTGCGGTTGTTGAACTGGTCGGCCAGGTCGCGAAAGCGCAGCACGGGACCGGCGATCAGGTGCGGGAAGATCGCCACGAACGCTGCGAAGTCGATGAGGTTGCGGGTGGCCGGGGTGTCACCACGGTACACGTCGATGATGTAGCTGATGGACTCGAAGATGTAGAACGAGATCCCGATCGGCAACAGCACGTGGGTGAGGATGAACGGCTCCAGGCCCGCCGACTTCATCATTACATTGATGCTGTCGACGCCGAAGTTGGCGTACTTGAAGTAGCCGAGGATGCACAGGTCGACCGCCACGCCGAGCAATAGCCAGCGCTGCGCCGGCTTGGTACGAACGCCCGCGGCACCGACCTTGAGGCCGATCCAGTAGTTCCACAGCGTGACGGCCGCGAACAGCGCCAGGAAGTCCACTCGCCACCAGGCGTAGAACACGTAGCTGGCAATCAGCAGCAGCAGGTTGCGATAGCGTTGCCCGCTCAAATAGTACAAGCCGAGGAAGATCGGCAAGAACAGAAACAGGAACACATTGGACGAGAAAACCATCCCGATCTCTCCATGTTTAACCAACAGTCAAGGGCCAGAGCCCCCCCAAACCCCCCACGATGTCGGGGGAGGTTGTGATCGTTCCCACGCTCTGCGTGGGAATGCCTCTTGTGGCGCTCTGCGCCACGCTTTGGGACGCACAGCGTCCCGTGCTGCATTCCCACGCAGAGCGTGGGAACGATCAGCGACTAGCTGCCTTTGTTGCCTTTTTCATGCGCCGGGTCGTAGACCTTGGTCAGGTCACCGCCCAGGCGGAAGGTCTTGAACGGTTGCATGCCATGCTTGCGTTCGATCACATCCGGCGCGCAGGTGTAGAGGGAGCAGAAGGGCTCAAGCCAGGCAAATTTCATGTCTTCCTTGAGGTCCTTCATGTCCTGCTCTTTGCCGTTCTTTTGCTCGAAGATGTCCGGGTCTTTCACTCCGGCTAGCACCTTGTCACCCAGGCGCTTGAGCGCGCTGTTGTTTTCCTGGCGCAGGTCCACGCCGTTGACCAGGGCAAAGCTGGCGATCATCGACAGCGGCGGCAGCGCGTAGTTGTGGTACGACAGGGCGCGCTGCTGGCGCTTCAATTCGTTCGGCAGGAAACCCTGATCATCGACCTGGTTCACGCCGACCTTGTATTCCTTCACCGCCCAGTCAAACAGGTCGCGGCGGTTGGTAGCGATGGACGTTGCCATCACCGACCAGGCGGCCCAGTAGGAGTGGTTGTTGGTTTTTTCCAGGGGCAGGTTGTCCCAGTCGCTCACCACCTGGTCGGCCAGCTTGTTGAACCAGGCTTCGATTTGCTGGGCTTCCTGCGGGTACTTGGCCAGCGGCTGCGACTCGGAGAACTTCAAGCGCACATAGGCCGAGGCCATGCTGCCCAATGCCCATTTGCGCATGGACTTGCCGGTGTGGTTGAAGTCCTTGGACATCAACGCATCGGCCTTGGCCCATGACACCAGCCAGTTCAGGGTGCATTCGAGCTGCTGTGGGCGGCCGTCACGCATGAACTGCATCACCCGTTTGCTGGTGTCTTTTTCCAGCTTGGTGATATCGGCGGTGCTGTCGCGAAAGGCTTTTTCCGACTGCACATTCAGGGTCGAACGGGCGTTGTCGGAGCCTTCGTATTTGCTGCGAAACTGCAACGGCCCGGTGTAGGGCGTTGGCATGCTGTCGCAATCATTCTTGAAGTCGCCGGTCTTGAACGCTTCGATCGGTGCGAAGTAACCCTGGGGCGGACGCAGCGGCGCGGCGGCGTTGGCTGCCCCGGCGAAGATCGCCAGGCCCAGCAACGATGGAATCAGTAACTTCTGCATAAGTAACCTCATTGCCCCGTTGACGCGGTCTGTTGACCACCGGCGGGGAATACGTTGCGTGTGCAAATTTTCGCTTCAACCTTCTGCGCCGCAGCGCCCGCTTCGGGGCCCTGCACTTCCACGGCCAGCAAGTTCTGCGAGGCCCAGTCTTCATCGGTGCGCAGTTCAAAGGCGAAACGCCCGTCTGTATCGGATGTTTCGGGTTTCTCGATCTTGATGTCCTCGTGGCGCCCGTTCATGTACCAGAGGGTGGCTTGCAAGGTTTTCACCGACGGATCGGCGAAGCGGATATCGACCTGATGGTTGGCGTTGCGCAGGTCTTTGTTGGCGCTGTTGACCATCAGTTCGTTTTTGCCCGGTTTGAGCGTGGTGCTGGCCGACATTTGCGCGGTCTTGCCTTCGCAGCCGTTGTCTAGCAGCGCCATCATCTGGCGGTAGATGGTTTCCTGGTCGAGGCGGTACAGCGGCGAGAATTCCCAGATCAGGATCTTCGGCGGGCTCTTCTGAAATTCATCGCTGCCCAGGTACTGCAGCATCGAACCTTCCAGGCCACCGCCGGGGAAGGCGACGTTGAGGATGTCGGCACCGATTTCTTCTTCCAGGAAGCCGGCGAAGTTGTAGTTCTTGCCACTGTGGCTGGTGCCCACCAGGGTGATCTGCGGGTTGCCCGAATCGCCGAACAGGTCGCCGTCACCGGCTTCGCCCTTGGGCTCGGTGGTGAACTGGTCCATGTACTGGATCGCATAGCTGGTGCCACACAGTTGCCCGGCCATGTTGTGCAGGGTGCCGGTCTTGCCCATGCGGCCCGAGCGCTTGGTCTCGAACTCACGCTTGGGAATCTCGGCATATTCCGGCATCTGCTTGACCTTGGCCGCGACGATTTTCGCGGTGCGCTGGGCGCCGTAAGGGGTCCAGTGCTGGTCGCCACGGAAGTAAAAGTCGTGGGCCGGCAATTCATCCGGCAGTTGCTCGTTGGTCAGCGGCGACAGGTCTGGCACCACGTAGCCCATCTTGGCGAAGCGGCCGAGCATGGTCTTGTAGTTGGTCAGGGCCTTGTCGAAATCGTACTTGGCCTTTTCCTCGGGGTTGAGCTTGTTGCGGTTCACCAGGCCACGGGTCGGCTGGTAGACCACCACCAGTTCCACGCCCTTGCTCTTGAACGCATCGTGCAACTGCTGCATGCGCTTGTAGCCGGCCGGGGTGGTGTCGAACTCGGTGCGCAGGTCTTCCTGGGTACGGAACAGCCAGTCGCCCTGGGCTTGTACCAGGGTGGTGAAGTTCTGCTGGTAGCGCGTGGTGTAGTTCTTCGCGTCGTGGGCGGCCGGGCACAGGCTGCAGCACGGCTCGGCGGTGAAGGTCGGAGCTTTCACTTCATCGGCGCGTACGCCCTGGCTGGCCGCCAGCAGGCCGAGGGTCAGACCCGAGAGGCTCAGCAGTTTGATCATGTGTGGGTGCATAAGGGTCATCCTCAGTCCTGCAATTCGGTCTGGCGTTCGACGGGGTCGATCAGCACGGCTTTCTGCTGGCGCACCAGCAGGTCGAGAATTTCTTCCTGGCGGTCACCCAGGATGCCGGAGAAGCTGATGCCGCTGGATTTGGTCGGCGCCAGCATCGACACGCGATACAGTTCGATACTCAACGGCGAATCGATGGACAGCGGCCCGCTGCCGTTACCCGCCAGTTCCCCGCCGACCACGATCAGCGACACCTTGGCGTCGAACGGGTCGAGGGCGATGTCGCGGTCGGTGTCGGTCAAGTCCTTGATGTGGCCGTACACGCCGGTCAGCCCGTTGGCCATCGAGGTGTTTTCGTAGAGTTTGATGTTCACGCTGTTACGCACGCGGATCCCGTGGCGACGGTTGCTGATCACCTTGTTGCCCCACAGCAGGTTGTCACCGCTCTCATAGAGGGTGATGCCGTCGGTGTGGTTGCGGTAGATCTCGTTGTCGGCGATCAGGTTGTTGACGCTGTTACGGTCGATCACCAGGCCCGACAGCTTGTTGTCATAGCTGCGGTTGTTGAAGATGAAGCTGTCGTTCACCTCCCGGGAAATGATGATGCCGTGCTTCTTCTTGGTGCCGTAGACGGTGTTGTCCGCGATGATCAGGCCGTGGGAACGGTCATGGGGGTCAATGCCGTAGACGATGTTGTCTTTGTAGGTATTGCCCTTGATCACAAAGCCTGTGGTCTCGTAGCAGTAGAAGCCGTACCACATGTCCGAGAACTCGGAATCGATGATCCAACCGGTCGGCTCGGGGCGCTTGAGCACCTTGGCCATGTTCGGCGTGTACTGGGAAATACTCACCCCGTACGACTTACTGTTGGCGTAACCGAAGCTGGCCATCTTCGTTTTGGAGATATAGGTCTCGGTGCCGCCCCAGGCCAGCAGGAACGGGCGGAACTCCTTGGCCGACTTGAACAGCGCCGGGCCGTTGGCTTTTTCATCCCAGCCGGTGACCTTGGTATCGCGCACGAACAGCTGGCCGTCGTTGATCAAAAACGAACCGGCTTGCTGGGACAGGCGCAGCTCCTGGGTGTTTTTGTCGATATCGAGGATACCTTTACGGCCCACCACGATCGGCAACTTGGCCAGGAACACCCCCGGCGAGGTTTCGCTGAAGTACTGCTTGGGCACTTTGCCCAGCAGGTCCTTGAGGTTCATGTAGCCGTCGTCGACGAAGATCGCCTGGGGAATGCCATGCTGGCGCACCACCCATTCGGCCATCTTGTTATCGCCGCCGATAAAGTCCTTGAGCGCGTCTTCCTGCATCATGCGGCGGATGCTGATTTTGCCCGCCTTGGTCTTGACGATTTTCTTTTCCATCGCCTGCGCGGTGTAGCCCGACAGGTCGGGCAGCGCCGGCTTGGCCATTTCCAGCGGCGCGGTGGGCGGGCTGGAAATGGTATAGGTCTTGGCCTGTTGCAGTTCCTTGGCGATGGTCGGCGCCTTGGCCGCCGTATCGGCGAACGCTGTGGCGCTGGCCATCAGCATTGCCGCGACGAGTAGGCTTTGAGCATTCATGGCGCAGGCTCCCATCAGAATTTCCAGACCACGTCGACAAACGCGCGGTGCATGTAGGAGTCGACCTGGCTGCCATAGGCATCGCCGGGCTTGAACACGCCCGCACGCAAACGCACCAGCGCCGATGGCTCGTCGATCGACTGGCTCAGCGCCGCAGGCAGCAAGCCTTTCTTGAAGTACTTGGTGACCACCAGGTCCATCTCTTGGCCGAGGTCTTTCTTGCCGTCTTCAAGGGGCAGGGAGGTGCTGGAGAGGATCGCGCCGGTGACGTCATCGGTGTTGTTCTGCACCGCGTCGATACCGTTGCTGCCCACCGGCTTGTTGCCGTCCACGCGCCAGAACTTGTGGTACACCAGGCTGGCGTCATAGTCCTCGCGCAGTTGCCAGGAACCGAACAGGCTCATGGACTGCATGTTGTTCATTTCGCCGCGAAACGCTTCACCGAAGCGATGCACACGCGACTGGGTGCCGGTCCAGTTCGAACGGTTGCTTTGCAGGCCGTTCTGTTCGTACTCGGCACTGGCGCGCGAGTACGCGGCACCCACTTGCCACTGCGGATCCAGGCGCAGGCGCACGCCGATGTCGGTGGCCCAGCCGCTCAGGTCATCGCTGCGCTTGGCGCTGGTGGGGCGCGAGCCGTCGGCGTTCAAGGCGTTGACCTTGTCGCGGTCGCCGCGCATGCCGGTGATGCTGGCCCAGTAGTTGACCGTGTTGGTGTTGCGCCAGTTATAGGCATCGCTGTTGGCTTCGATGCCCAGCCAGGTCAGGTCGCCGTTTTCGCGCTTGTCCAGCGGGTCGCTGGCGACACCCGGTTCGGCGTAGTCGAGCTTGCCGTCGTCGTGGGTGTGGTGGCCGCGCACGCCGATCCACTGGCCCGGTGTCCACTGGTAGGCGGCGTCGGCGTAGAAGTGCTGGCGGTCTTTGTCGACCGGTGACAGTTCCTTGAGGTCGGTGCGGTATTCGCTGAAGCGTTCGGCGGCGCCGACATTGGCCTTGAGCAAGGTGGTGTCGAAGGTCCAGTTCAGCGCTTCGATGTTGGTGTCGCGCCATTGGCCGTCGTCATTGCGCAGGCGCTGGCGGCCGAACTTGAGGATCTCGCCGGGGTAGGGCGTGAAGCCGCTGTAGCCGACCCAGAACTCACGCAGGGCCAGGTAGTTTTTCTTGGCCTTGCGGTCGTCGTTGCTCGACTGCTGCTCGGTAGTGTCATCGGCCGACTGTTGCAGGGTGTCGGTCTCGATGATGTCGCTGGACACTACGGCCTGGCCCATGGCGTAGGCGCTCCACGCGCCGCTTTCGCCGTAGATCCAGGGGCGCAGGTCGAGGCCGATGCCGTTGACGTCGCCGCCTTTCTGGGTGCCGAGGTCGCGGTCATCTTCAGACTGCGCGGTGGCTTTGACTTCCAGGCCGAAGTTCTTGGCTTCGGTGAGCGCGGCCAGGGTCGGGCACGACCACAGCAGGGCGAAGGTCAGGCCGATGCCGGCCTTCACGAATGGGTTGAGCTTCATAGGGATTCCTCGCCGTCTTCTTCTTGCAGGGCGTGCAGTTGCAGCGTGCTTTGGGCCAGGGTGCCGCGGGCGGCCAGTTCCTGTTGCACCAGGCGTTGGCCTTCGGCGCGTTGCGCAGGCGTCAGCGGCGCTTCGAGCTGGGTGGCCAGGTCATTGGCTTCTGGCGTGTCCTGGGCCTTGGCCAACTGGCTGAAGACATAGGCGTTCAATGGGTCGGGCTTGGTGCCCTTGCCTTGGGAAAACAGTTGGGCAATGGCGAAGTCGGCGCTGTTCTGGCCGTTGCGCGCTGCGGTCAGCAGGTGGTCCAGGGCTTTTTGCGGGTAAACCTTGCCCAGGTAGCCACGGCGGTAGATCTGGCCGAGGTAGTAATCGGCGGCCACTTCACGGCCCACGGCTTTCTCGAAATGCGCCTCGGCGGCCTTGGCATCGGCGGGCACCCACTTGCCTTCGTAGTAGAGCTTGCCCAGCAACAATTCGGCGCGTGGCTGGTCGGCGGCGCGGCCGTTGTCCAAGTACTTCATCATCTGCTCGACATCGCCCAGTTCAGGGAAGTCGTAGAGCAGTTGCGCCAGGCTGACCCAGGACGCCGGGTAGCCGGGAGCGATTTTTTCCAGCAAAGCCTGGGCGGTTTTTTCGTCCGGGGTGCCGAGGGTGGCATCGCCGAGTACGCGGGCGACGCTGTCGACGCGCTGGGCGGTGACGGTGCCACGGCTCACGCCTGCTTCCATTTGCTTGAGCAGTTCGGCCTGTTGTTCCGGCTGCTGTTTTTTCTGATAGACCGTGGCCAGCTCGACGTAGCAGATATCGGTGGTGTTCAGCGCGGCTTTGCAGATGCGCTCCACATCATCCAGATGCTGGTCGTAGGTACCTTGGGTGCGATACAGCAGCACCTGGGCCAGGCCGGCCTCCGGGTAACCCGCCGCCTGCCATTGGCTGATCTGCTGTTGGGCATTCACATTGGGGAAGCTGTGCGGGTATTGCAGATACAGCATCGCCAGCGGGATCAAGGTATTGCCTTCGCCATTGGCAAAGGCCTTTTTCAACAGGCTTTCGGCTTCATGGTGCTCGGCCTCAGTGGCGCCCGGCTTGGCCGTCAACAGGCGACCCAGGCGTGCCTGGGCGCGGGGCGAGGTGTCTGCCGCCGCACGGTAGGTGGCTTCGGCCTGCTTGATTTGCGCCGGGTCGCGTGTGCCGACCTGGATATCGGCCAGGCCCACCTGGGCCTCGCTGTAGCCCAGTTCCGCCAGTTGCTGGTAATTCTGCTGTGCGGTGACGGTGTCGCCGCGCTTGAGGGCTTCGTTGGCCAGGCGCTGGTCGGGCAGGCCGGCGCAACCGGCCAGGCTCACGGCCAGTGCCAGCGCGCAGTACGCAGAGGCCAAGTGAAATCTGCTCTGTGTGGGAGCTGGCTTGCCTGCGATGGCATCGCTGCGGTGCAACTGATGCACCGAGTCGCCTGCATCGCGGGCAAGCCCGGCTCCCACATGGGTCAACGGTGTATTTGGAAGAGTCACAGGCATGTCCTCGCTTACAGACCGTGGGCCATGGCTTTGTCGATCAGCCAGTTCAGCGATGGGCCACGGTCGCTGGTGACTTCCACCGGGCGACCGGCGTAGGTGCTGTCCAGCGGTGCGTCAGGCTTGATCTGCACGCGGATGTCAGAAGACAGGTCGGCGCTGTTCAGGCTGGTGCTGCTGACGATGGTGCCGGTGCGCACTTGTTCTTCGTCGGCGACCTGGAAGTTCACCTGCGTACCTGGGCGCACGTCACCGAACTGGCGATAGCTGAAGCGCGCTTCTACATTGGCTTCGCTGCCGCGGGGTACCAGTTGGAAGATCACATCGCCTTTGCTGGCGTACTGGCCGTCGGCAACCAATTGCTGGGCCACCACGCAATCGCACGGCGAGGTCAGGGTGCCGGTCATTTGCTTGCCGAACAGCTCTTCAACCTTGGCCGGTTGCAACTGGTCTTCGTCCAAGTGGCCCTTGAGCACATCGAGCATGCTGGTGCTGAAGGTTGCCAGTGGCGCACCTTTGGCCGCTACCGAATCACCCTTGAGCAGGCTTTGCACGGTGCCGTCACGGGGCATGGTCACGTTCATGCCCGGTACGCTGACGAGGCCGGCCTGGGCGTGGCTGACGAAGTACATGCCGTAGAGCGACTTGACCACAAAGCCGAAGGCCGCCAGGCCGACCAAAAAGATCGCCAGGCTGAAGGTCACGGCGCGCAGGCGACCGAACGCGGTCATGCCGCTGCCGCCGTCCTTGACCTTGCGTGCCTTGGTGAAGTTGTCGCGTTGCAGGGTCGCGAGCACGTCGCCCATGGTCACGATGTCGCCGGACAGGTGCGACGTGATCAGGTGGCGCAGGGTGGAAATATCCTGGGCATCGAGGTTCTGGAACTGGCAACCGGTGCGGCCGGTCTGGCGGTCGTAGGAGCGAATCTGCAGCTCCACGTCCATGGCCAGGCCGAGGTTATCGATCACGAACTGCAGGCGGCCTTTGTGCACTTGGCCGATGGTGAGCGGCTGGGTGGCGGTGAAGGCCAGGCCGCCGGCGGACAGGTCGATAACCTTCGCCTCAGTCGGCGTGCGGTCGCTGTTGAAGAAGCGCAGCTTGGCCGGGATTTTTACCCGGGCGTGTTGGCGCTGGGCTTCGGATTCGTGGACAACGTTGGCGTTTACTTGGCTATTCATCGGGTGTAATTCCTAGGTTAATTCAGGCTTGGCAGGGTCAGACCATCATCAGCAACACGGCAACGAAGATGCTGCCGGCGGAGAAGGTCATGGTCCGAGACGACCAGGTGTTGAACCAACGTTGAAAGCTGGCCAAATCGCGGGTCAGTTTGGTGTCCTGGCGGGTCCAGGACTGTTGATCAAGGCGGAAGAACACGTAGATCTTCACCAACGCGCCCATGATCTGGTTGTAATAGAGAATCAGCGGGTAGGCCGGGCCAATCTTGTGGCCGGAGCACGACAGCAGCAGGGTGAGGATCAGGCGGGTAATGCCGATCCATAGCAGGTAGGCGAGGATGAACGCGCCGCCGTACTTGAACGTGGCGATCATCGCGACGGTCAGGCCGAGCAGGGAGGTCCACATCGACACGCGCTGGTCGAACAGCACCACGCTGGTGAACAGGCCGAGGCGACGCACGCCCAGGCCCAGGGCACGGGAGTTCTGGCGCAGGTTGTTGCCGTACCAGCGGAACATCAGTTTGCGGCTGGCCTTGATGAAGCTCTTTTCCGGCGGGTGTTCCACGGTGTTGATCGCCGCATCCGGCACGTAGAAGGTGTCGTAGCCCAGGCGCATCAGGCTGAACCAGCTGGACTTGTCATCACCAGTGAGGAACTTGAAGCGGCCCAGGCGCCAGTGTTGCAGCGAGTCGCTTTCCACGTCGGCGATAAAGCCCGGGTCAGTCACTACGCTGGCACGGAACACCGACATGCGCCCGGTCATGGTCAATACGCGCTTGGACAGGGCCATGGAGCACATGTTGATGTGGCGTTGGGCGAAGCGCAGTTTGTGCCATTCGCTCATGATGTAGCCGCCGCGCACTTCGCAGAATTCGTTGGTGGTCAGGCCACCGACATTGCCGAACAGCTGGAACCACGGCACGGTCTTGCGCACTACGCCTTCGGCCAGCACGGTGTCGCCATCGATCACGGCAACCACGGCGCGGTCGTCCGGCAAGTGGCGGGAGATGGCACGGAAACCGAACGCCAGGCCGTCACGCTTGCCAGTACCGGCGATACGCACGAAGTCGAGCTTGACGTGAGCCGGCGGGTTGAGCTTTTCCCAGAGGCTCTTGACCAGCAGCTCATCGGACATTTCCACCAGCGAGCACACCACGGTGGTGGGGAAGCCGCAGTCGATGGCTTCGCGAATCACCGAGCTGTAGACCTGGGCGGTGGTCAGCGCGTCGATACGAAAACTGGTGACCATCAAGAACACATGGGACGGGTCGGCGGCCTTGCCCAGCTTGCGCACTTTGCGGCGCAGGTGCGGGTACACCACGTACAGGAACAGCATGCCGCGAAAGAAATGCGTCGCGCCCATCGAGTAGCGCCAGATACCCACGGCACCAATCAGGAAAATAAAATTCTTCGATTGCGAATCGAAGGTGCTCGCCGGCAACAGCAGGGCGAGGCCCATCAGCAGGCTGAGAAAGAACAGCCAGCCGGCCGATTGCAGAAATACATGTTTTAACTTGGACATAAGCGTCATCCGCAAGGTGAGGAGGCTTCAGGCTGCAAGCGCTGGGGATAAAGCCACTTGCAGCCTGAAACTTGCCGTTGCTGTTACCAGCAAATACCTTCGGTACGGCCGCTCACGCTGGTGGCCTTGGACATGAAGCCCACCAGGTCGACCACTTGTTTGCCTTCCGGAGCGTTATGCGCCAGGGCACGGAACTTCTCGTCACGGTTACCGAGGATGATCACGTCGGAGTTGTTGATCACATCATCGAAATCCGAGTTGAGCAGGGACGACACGTGGGGGATCTTGCCCTCGATGTAGTCCTTGTTCGCGCCGTGTACACGGGCGTACTCGACGTTGCTGTCGTAGATGCTCAGGTCGTAGCCCTTGCCGATCAGCATTTCTGCCAGCTCTACCAGCGGGCTTTCGCGCAGGTCGTCGGTGCCGGCCTTGAAGCTCAGGCCCAGCAGCGCAACTTTGCGTTTGTCGTGGCTGGAGACGATGTCGAAGGCGTTCTGTACCTGGGACTCGTTGCTGCGCATCAGCGAGTTGAGCAGCGGTGCTTCCACGTCCAGGGAGCCGGCGCGGTAGGTGAGGGCGCGCACGTCTTTTGGCAGGCACGAGCCACCAAAAGCAAAACCTGGGCGCATGTAGTACTGGGACAGGTTGAGGGTCTTGTCCTGGCAGACCACTTCCATCACTTCACGACCGTCGACGCCGACAGCCTTGGCGATGTTGCCGATCTCGTTGGCGAAGGTGACTTTGGTGGCGTGCCACACGTTGCAGGTGTACTTGATCATTTCGGCGACGGCGATGTCCTTGCGGATGATCGGCGCATCGAGTTCTTCGTACAGCGACTGCAGGACATCGCCGGAGGCGGTGTCGAACTCACCGATGACGGTCATCGGCGGCAGGTCGTAGTCGGCAATGGCGGTGGATTCACGCAGGAACTCCGGGTTGACCGCAACGCCGAAATCAACGCCGGCTTTCTTGCCGGAGCAGTCTTCGAGGATCGGGATCACCACGTTGGCCACGGTGCCTGGCAGTACGGTGCTGCGCACCACGATGGTGTGGCGGGTGGTCTTGTCGCGCAGTACAAAACCGATCTCACGGCATACCGATTCGATGTAGTTGAGCTCCAGGTCGCCGTTTTTCTTGCTCGGCGTACCCACGCAGATCATCGACAGGTCGGTGTCGCGGATGGCTTCGGCGAAGTTGGTGGTACCGCGCAGTCGACCGGTTGCGATGCCTTGGCTCAACAGTTCGCCCAGACCTGGTTCAACAATGGGGGATTTACCCGCATTGATCAGGTCGATCTTTTCCTTGGAGATGTCTACGCCGACCACTTCATGGCCACGGGCAGACAGGCAACCGGCACACACGGCGCCAACGTAACCCAAACCAAATATGCTGATGCGCATCGCAATTACCTCTATGTTTAAATCATGCCATTAGATGGCCGGAGTTCATGTTTGCAAGCGTCACTGATGCCGCGAAAGTTAGGCGAATAGACGCCGACTTACCGCGTGCAGGCATGTTAAATAGCGAGTGACTAACTATTGCACTCAAGTTGTGCGCAACGTGGCCTTGTTATTGGGGCTTGCCCTGAAATGCAGCCGGTCTTCCGTGGCGGAAGGCTCCGGCGCCAGTGCCGCAGGGCTTTGATACAGGTACGAAGCCTTTTGATATCAATGCCTTGGGTGTTAACACTGGCTCATTTAGGTCAGCGCTGCCTTGGCCTTTAGGGGGTTGGCAATGAGTCCTTATCGCCGCCCTCAACTCAATCAGTTGATGATATGACCCTCGAGCCAAAGTGCTTTATGACAACTTGGCTACTTCCATTGGTCGGTATGTAAGTCATCTCTTACGTAAACAGAGAATTTCGTTACCGGTGGTATGAGCGGTGCTTCCGGACGAAGTTCCGGGCCGCTCATCCCCTTTCCGGAAATTTTTTGAAATATTAGAAAAGATGGCACTGGTACTATATTGATAGCACTTGCTATTTAGGCCAGTAGTTATGGGGAGTTGGTGCGAGAGGATAGTTTTGTGCCACTACCGTTAAAAAAAAGTGGTGCCACTACGAAAAAAACCGACGAGTGTCGAGTGAAGAAATTGTTAGGGATGTGTCTGAATATTTTTTGACGCCAAATAAATGACGTATCTCTACCTGAAATGCAAACAAAAATGTGGGAGCGGGCTTGCTCGCGAAAGCAGGGTGTCAGTCGATACATGTGTGACTGAAACACCGCTTTCGCGAGCAAGCCCGCTCCCACAGTTGGATCTCATTGTCTAAAAGAGGGGGGCAAGGCCTTATTCCGGTGCGTGATCGCGCAAAAACACCAGGTTGTCCGGCTTGGACTGCTCCGCATTGAAGCGGTAACCCTGCACATCGAACTGCTTGAGCTGTGCTGGGTCGTTGATGCGTTCTTCAATCACAAACCGGCTCATCATGCCTCGGGCCTTTTTGGCGTAGAAGCTGATGATCTTGTACTGGCCGTTCTTCAGGTCCTTGAACTCGGTATTGATGATCCGCGCCTTCAACGCCGTGCGCTTGACCGCCGAAAAATACTCATTGGACGCCAGGTTGAGCAGCACATCGTCGCCTTGCTCGGCCAGTGCTTCATTCAACCACTCGCTGATGCGCGTACCCCAGAAAGCATAGAGGTCCTTGCCACGGGCATTGGCCAGCTTGGTGCCCATCTCCAGGCGGTACGGCATCATCAAATCCAACGGGCGCAGCAGGCCGTAGAGCCCCGAGAGCATACGCAGATGGTCCTGGGCATAGCTGAAATCGGCATCGCTGAAAGTCTCGGCATTCAGGCCGGTATACACATCGCCCTTGAACGCCAGCAGCGCCTGCTTGGCGTTGGCCGGAGTGAAGGCCGGCGTCCAGCTGCCGAAGCGCGCGGCGTTGAGGCCACCGATCTTGTCGGAGACGTGCATCAGCTCACTGATTTGCGCCGGGCTCAGTTCGCGCAGTTGCTCGATCAGTTCCTGGGAGTGGTCCAGGTACTGCGGCTGGGTGAAGCGCGCAGTGACCGGCTTGGACTCGAAGTCGAGGGTTTTGGCAGGGGAAATCACCATCAGCATGAAGTTGGCTCCTGGAATCGTGGCGTGTAGCGTGGGCGCGATTCTAGGGGGTTGGGCGTTTTGACTCCACCTATGATGGTGATAGGCACATGTTGGCGCTGATACGACAATTGGACGAGTGCTCTGGAAAACGGCTAGAGGCTGAGGATCCGCTCCAGAGACGCCAATACTTGCTGGGTGATGGTGTTCAAGCGAATCGAGTAGACCGTGTAGGCGACCGTCAGTACTACGGCAGCCATCGCCCACGGCGTCCACAATGGCCAGGTGCGTTTGATCCGGTAGTTGCGCGGCGCGACGTTGGTCAGCGGGTCGGTCAGGCGCTTGGGTGTTTCGCCACGAAGAGGGCGCAGCAGACCGTGCAACTGGTCGATAATTTTGCGTATTTCGTCATCGCCCTTGCTATGAGCGCCGTATTTGCCTTTGAGGCCGGAGATCAGGCATTGGTACATGAACTCCAGCACATGCTGGTACTTGGCGGCTTCGGGAGTCATGTTGTTCATGATGGTGAAGAATTTTTCGCCGCCTTGGGTCTCGCCGTGGAATTGACTGAGCAATGAGCGGGCGCTCCAGGTAGAGAGCCTGCCCCAGGTGGTGCGCATGACCACTTCGTCCACCAACAGGCACAGGCTGTAGGAGTAGGCCTTGAGCATGCTGGCGTCGTAGTCGAGTTGGCGGACCTCTTCCATGATCGCGATGATCTGGTTGCTGACGCTTTGGTACAGCGCCGGTACGTCATCGTGGTGGTCCAGACGGCGCAGGCGGATGACCAGGCCGATCAGCGGCGTGGCGGCGTCGCACAGCGGGTTCCAGGCCACGCCGCGTATATCGTATTCAGGGTCTGCCAGCAGTACGGGCGGCTTCGGCTTGGCTTGCTCCACGCTGAGGGCGGCCTCTTCGTTACTGGCGTCCTGTGGCAAGTAGTTAAAGAGCTGATTGTTATGTCCTGTTGCAGGCATGTTTTTGCTGGGTGTGGGCTCACTCATTTTTTTCTCCAGTCGTGCACAACTGCTCCAAATCCGGCAATGATTCACTGAGGTCGACGCCGACCCCGTTGCCGATGCTCAGGCCTTGCCAGTGAAGGCGACAGAGCCTGTATTAGCTGAAGCCAGAAGGGGTTGATTACAGTTTGAATTTACCGTCAGGGGCTTGGCTGAAAAGGTCACCAAGCATCTGCGTGCTTACGTTCAACTGTTGTTGCTCCGCTGCTGATATACGGCGATAAAGCGGTGAAGGCGGGTGCTTCGGGGAGTCGTTGGGAAGGTCAAAACGGCGCATCCATTGGTTGCTGGTGCGCTCGTTGAGGCGCACTTCACCGGCAATCGAGCCGTAGTGCAGCGAGCCAATATTGCTGACTCGCAAGGGTTTGAGCACTTCATTGACCATCACATACAGCTCGGGGCGAGGGTCGACATCCGCTTTGCCCAAGGCAGGCCAGTCTCCAGCACGAAAAATGGTGCCCCATTCGTAAGGCAAAATGCCTATGCGTATGTCGTTGAGTTGTTCGAGCAAATCCTCGGTTGTCCCTAATTTGCTTACCCAATGGTGGGCAAGGTAGGTATACCAGTTGAGGTTGCTGTAGCCGGTGCGCCAGCTCTCGTTTGCAATCAAGAGCGTTAAATCCAAGCCCCTATAGTTTTCTAATAGCTCATATTCAACGTGCTGATAATTTTGTATTTCGTAACTATTTTGAATGCCCAGTCCTGCGGATCCATGCAAAGGGCGTAAAATGTTGCACATGTCTACAATGAGTTTTTCAAAGTTAATGCCTCCCTTGTTTTTTAGTTCTTCTACTGGAAGATAGAATCTTATTGTTGTTAGCGCGCTGTGAATTCGCTCGAACCATTCCACTGGAAGTAGTGCTTCGAACATGTATTTCCCTGGATGCTCGAACCCTTGTTGTGATGACCACATAAAAGACGCCGAGTCAGAAAATCCATCAGATTGAATGTAAGAAAGGCATCTGTTCATCGTCTGCGGGCAAAAATCTTGCTTTATTATTTTTTCACTGCCCATGTATCCCCAAATCAGTTTTTCACCGAAATGCCTACAGTAAAGCTCAAACGCCTCAGCAATGTGTTTTCGGCGAGCTGGAAGGTAAGCATCTGCCAGGTAAAAAGTTACCACTAGCCCAACTTGAAGGACCGGCTGCTCTTCGTCTTCTTTGTCGACAATGGTGAAGTCCCACCGATGGGCATCGAAGTCTTTGAAAAGCTGCTCTTCATTCATGGTTTGCCTCCGGTATATCTTCAAAAAATACATAGTTTTGGAGGGTGGTTATTAGATTTGTAGACGTGGTTAGTTATCTATGTGGACAAACTCGTCCCAGCGAACCCCGTCAAAACGCAGTAATTTTTCAGATGAAAGTGCCCACAAGACGCCGTCTTTTGATTCGATGGAGCTGACCTCTTTAGCGGTGATGTCGACCTTTTTGATTGTGTTGTCGATAAGTTTGTAAATGCCGTTATTGGCTCCGATGTAGATGTCATTTTGGAATTCAGTTGCTGAATAAAAGTCAGCATCTATTTTCTTTCGAGCGAGCACTTTAAAACCTAATCGTGCGCTCCCATTGATTATTGTCCCCTGTGAACCAACGACCCAGACAATTCCAGAGGATGAAATATAGATACAGTGAAGGTCAGCGGCTGTTAGGCGAGGTAATTTGTGCCATTGGGCTCCATCGTGATTTGCTACAAAGCCATCAGTTCCGACAACGTAGATATCGCCCGTTGAACCGTCTATATCAAACAAGTCAAGGGTTTCGTCTATGGAAAGCTTTACGCTCTCCATAAAGCTCATGTCAGTGTTTGCTATGATTAACTTATTTTTTTGAAGTATGCCATCATCAAAATGCTCCCAGGTGGACTCGTTTCTTCTATAAATCTGTCCTCTGTGGCCGCAGCTATACAACTGACCATCTATATGCTTTATCTTGTTGACGTATCCATACATTTTACTGGATGGATCGAGGCCAGCATCTTGTATCTTCTCAACGCTGATTGCATCTCTGCTAAAGCACTCAACGTAGCCTTCTTCGCTGAGTGCGTAGATTTTACGTGTTGCTCCTGAGGTTGGCGGAGGGAAGCAGGTTGAGACCACATGTAAGTCTGGCAGGTCATGATAGAACCACTTGTCCTTATTTTTGTCTTGGTAGAAAAAAAGTCGAGAATAAGGTTCGTCAAAAGTGCGATCTACGAATGAGCATGACATGTAATACATGTCCCTGTTGATTGCTGATCCAGTATTCATAATCAGCGAATTAGGTTGTTTTAAGGACATCTTTAACTTCCTTTAGAAGTCACCCGCGCCGACTGTCCCACGGGACCCTGGTGGGATACCTTCAGGGATTCGTTTTCTGTTGGGGCCTTGGCGTGGACCTCGTCTGAATGCGGGGTCTGGTACGACATGATGGCCTGTCAAACCTTTTGCTTTGCATGTGCCTGGTTTGTAAGGTCGTAATAAAGACTTTTCACACCTGAAAATTTCCCGCCATTTTTCCCTTTAGGTAAAGGTAGATCTATTGCCTTTTTTCCAACGACAAGTGCAGCTCTTCCGAATATCTCCCTGCCACCCCGAGCTCCGGCTTTGTTGATGCCTTTTTCAATAAGTACACCGACTTTTAGCGCATCACCTGCAAAGGGAATAGCGGCAACTTCTTAGAGGCTAGCGTGCAAGGATTTCTTCCTTGTGGCTTTCAATTATCAATAGGAAACTCTTTTTTGAATTTATCAATTACATTACTAAAGTGTTCATTATCTTGTTCGATGAGAGTAGCAGGTAGCTGAGCTAGTGGGTGTTGCATTAGCGGGTGATCAAAGCTTGACGGATTTTTAAGGTTAGCCCACTCTCGAATTCTGAGAAATGCAAGAATTTCGTATGGGAAGAGCATACGTTCTTCATAATCAAATTCAAGCACGTTATCCTGTGGTGGCGTTCTTGCATTTGAAAGGTGAAAGTCCGCCATTGAAGAAATTAATACTTGTAAGAGTGCCTGGTCTGCAGTGTCCCAGTTGTTGAGGGCTTGCTGGTAAGGGGAGAGTTCTGGCGGGTACGAGTATGGTGATGTATCTATGTCTTTGTTAGTGCTTTTTGCGTAGAGCTCTATCAGAAACCAGAAGTGGCGAAATAGCGTTCCTGTTTCATGTTTTTCATTGTTTTGGAGATTTAGTAGCGGCGTATCTAGGCCCCTTCTTATTATGTTGAATCGTAGCGCGCATTGATTCTTCCAGCCCAAAATTGCTGCCAGGGAAAATGAAAGTGCCGACACTGCCGGGAGAACTGATCCGCCTTTTCCGCTATTGGCCAATGTTTCTTTTAGCTCAAGCATTTGGCCATAATAGAACGATGCATTTGCCAGTTCTCTAAAGTCATGATTGTTGTTAAGTGCAGTGCTTTCATAATGAATTAGATGCCAGGTTGCTAAATTTTCGGCCTGATCTCCAAGAGTGTGCGCAATATCTTGCCCATTCAGATAGTCGGTAAATGCGCTTACCGGCTCATCTAGGAATAATTCTTTTGGCGTGGGGGTGCTGATCCAGTTGTATATCCATTTTCTGACTTTTTTATCAAGTTTAATTATGTGTGTAGTCGAATTCATTTGTTATGCCCTTATTGCTTCTCTTGTTACCAAGTTGTAGGTTTTGCCGGTCGGTTGGGATGCTTGCTGCACCCTTTCTCTAGATCATCTATAAATACATCATACTTTTCGTATGTCGGAGGAAGTTTATTTTTTCTTGCATCTTGTAACCAGCCTTGTGCTTTTCGAGCATTGCGCATCGCGGCCGGAACTTTGCCGTAGTTACCACTCCCTCTGGCAGCTTTCGCAAGTCGATCATTTGTAAAGCCTTCACCTCCTAGGCTCCTCTGAGCCTCGCTGAGACGACCTGGAGCGGTGCCGTCGGTGGTTTTGACCTCCCATACTTTGACTTCTCCCGTCCTACTATTTCTTCCGATGAGGTCCACGCCGTGACCGGAGTTATTTTCAACACTGATCACCTCATCGAAACCATCCGCAATCATGTCCATAGATGCGAGCCATTCGCCGCATTTTCCTTTCTCTTTGCTATTTTTACGTGTTTTTACTTTTGCTCCGTTTTGTCCATCCTTAGTTTCTAAATCGCGTTTATATGCTGCCTCTTCCCTTGCTCTCTTTTCCGCCGCCTCTTTTGCCCTCTTTTCGACCGCTTCCTTTGTCTCTCTCTCAACAACCTCCTTACCCGTTTTGCCCGACGCTTCGGCCATCTTCGCACTGTATCGGGCGGCCTTGCCAGCGGCGCCCGCGTAGCCAACAAACGGGATTGCCGAGAGCAGCGAGAGACCTGCGCCTACGTAGTCCCCGCGAAAAAGGCTAATGATACCGCTCGCAATATCGGCCACTTCCCCGACCACGGGGATCAGACCCACCACATCCAAGCCCAACTGGATGCCATCTAGGATCTGTTCTCCGGTGATGGCTTCTTCTTCGGTTTCAGCCTCAATCGGTGGATTGGCCTCGCTGACCGACACCTGAGCCGGCACCGTCTCACCCACCACCCGCCCAATGGTGTTGCCACTCTTGAACGCACTGAACGGCGGCATCGTCGCCAATTCGGCGCGCAAGTAGCGTTTGCGCATGTCCTCGTATTCATACTCCTGCATTTCCCGGCTTTCGTGCAGTTCATTGCCGTGTGCATCCCGCCCAAACAGGTCGACTTGCACGCCGCCGTTCTCGCCGAGCTGTAGCATCATTTCGTCCGGGCCGGCGATGCTGTCTGCAGGACGTCGGACCGGTACACTGACCGCATGCACCCGCACCGGTGCCAGGTTGATTGGTTCGGCCATGCGCTAAGCCCCATTCATCCAGAACTTGTCGTCATGGCGCACTACCGACTTGCCTTCGGCGCGTACGCTGCTGCTCTTCTCCAACGGGTAGCATTTGCCGCCGACTGTGTTGCTCTTGATACCTTTGGCGGCGCCGGCTCCATCACCCTTGGTAGTCGGTACCAGGCTCTTGTCGAACACCACCACTGGCCTGCCGTTGGCACGTACCGATTTGGCCACGCCGGTAGCGGTTTTCAGCTCGGCAGTGACCGGGTAGGGCACCGGTGGTATGGCGCTGCCCATCGGGGTCTTGCACACGTCGGGGACGATACTGACGACCTTCCATTTGCCTTGTTTGCGAGCGATGACGTTATCGGCCATGTCAGAGCGCCTCCTTTGCTGCGCGTTTGATCAGCGGTGCATTCGGATCAGTCTCGAAGCGCGCTTCCAATACGCGGATGCCCAGGTGATTGGGCAGGCTGATGCGGTGGGTCAGCGCCAAGGTCATGGCCTCGGTGTCGATGCGCAGGGTGTCGGTGAGCATGGGCAATGGCAGCATGGCGCCGTTGTGCAGGCGCATCAGGACAAACGGGCGATGGCCGGGCAGTTCGACGCACAATGTGCCGTCGGGCGTAAGGCCAGGGGCGGTCAGGTTGAACAGTTCAAGACGAAACGCGGGCGGCGGAAATTCGATCTGTTGATCAACCGGCGCACCGTTCCAGTAGGCAAAGTCGAAATCCCGTGGCAAGCCCGGCCAGCGCTCCCGCTGCCAGTCCTCGTCATAGCTCCCGGCCAAGGGCAGGCGAGGCGCCCAGGCACGCCCCACCACGCCGAATCCAACCGGGTGGTTTTTGTAGCTGGCCGCGAGCTGCGCCATGCCACGGGCGTCCGGTTCATCCTCGGGGTGTTTGACCCGATCCAGACGCCACACCGGTTTGTCGATGGGCTCGATCTGTGGCGCGGGCAGTTCGCGCAGCGGCTTGTCCAGTTGATAGCCAAGGTCTTCTTGACGCTTGTCGATCCAGCCGCAGCCCAGTGGGTTGCTGTAGCAAACTTCGTTGAGCAGATAGGGCGGGGTGTTTTCGTCAACCGCGTGCTCGGGATTACGCACTACGCTGCTGCCACCGAAGGCATATTCCCAGCGCAGCGGAACACACGTTGCGGGCTGAGGCTCGGACAATTGCCAGCCGCCGAACAAGCTGTGACGGAATTGGCGAGGGCCGGTGAATTTGAGTTGCTTGTCCAGCAAGTAATGGCGCCTCGGCGCATCGGCCCGACGCTTAAAAGCTTCTTGCCGGGCGGCTTGCCATTCCATTAGCTGGTACTCGGTCAGTCGTTCGCCGGGACTCAGTGGCGTCGGCAGGTGCACCTCGATGCTGGGCGGCGGCGCCAGCGGCGCACTGATGCGCAGCCCGGCGGTCCACTGCGTTGCTGGTTGGCCTTGTGGCGTATGAGCATTGCCCACCACGATCACATCACAGCGCGGTTTGAATGGCGCCAGGTCACTTTCCTCGAAGACGCTGCTTGCCCCTTCCTCGCCGTAGTAGCGATCAGCGGTGCATAGGGCCAACGGATCCTCGTCCATCACTTCGGCGCGAAACTGCCCCGGTTGTTCGTCAATGGGTAACAACCGATAGCCCACCTTCAAAACCAGCACCGGGTACTCTTGGTCGTCCATGCCCAGCGCACTGAAACACAGCGCATCAAAAGGCGTCAGATTGCGAAATTCCATGACGCCCCCTAGTTGATATCCACGTCTTTGCCGTTGATCTGCACCGCGCCGCTGGCGCTGAAATCGAAGGTGCGGCCATTGATCAGTACGGTGCCGTCGGACTTCATCACCAAGGTGGATTTGCCCACCGTGACCTTGAATTCATCCCCCGCGTCGATGGTGAATTTCTTGCCCACCGCCACCGATTTGTGGATGCCGACCTGCTCGCTTTGGCTCAGGCCCACGGTAGTGTTCATGGCCGCGCCAACGCTGGTTTGGTAGGCCGCGCCAATGGTCAGCGCCTTGGCCAAACCGATGGTTTCGGCTTTGGCCAGCTTGATGGTCTCTGCCTTGTTGCCACCGATGGTTACGCTGCGGTTGGCACCGATGCTGATGGTTTCGTTCTGGCCGACGTCCTCGGTGCGGTGGTCACCGATGGAGATGGTTTCGTTGTGCTCGACTCGCTCCTTGCGGTTGTTGCCGACGAAGATGCCGTTGTTGTTTTTGATGTGGACGTTCTTGTCCTTTTCGGCATGGATAAACACTTCCTGATGCCCGAGTTCATCCTCAAAACGCAGCTCATTGAAGCCTTCGCCTTTATGAGTTCGGCTTTTGATGGTCATCCGTGTCTTGTGCTTGGGCAGCTCATACGGTGGCAGGTTGGTTTGCCGGTATGCCCGACCGATAGCGATAGGCTGATCGGCATCGCCATCAAGGTAGCCGATGATCAGTTCCTGACCCACACGTGGGATGGCCATGGCGCCCCAAAGCTCTCCCGCCCAGCCTTGAGCCACACGAATCCAGCATGAGCTGTGATCGTTGTTTTTGTCCGTGCGATCCCACGGAAACTGCACTTTCACCCGGCCCCATTCATCGCAGTAAATCTCTTCCCCTGGCGGCCCGACCACCGTGGCGATCTGCGGGCCGTCGATGCAGGGTTTGGCACGCAGCGGCGCCTTCCAATCTGAGGTCCAGCGGATGGCGCTGGCGGTCATTTCATAAGACGTGCCGCGGTCGCTGCCGAACGCCTCTTCCTGCAAGCTGGTGTGCTGTTTGCCTTCGTGGGTGATGGCGATGGTGCGCCAACGGTCGTTGAAGTCTTCGCGGGGATGCTCGTTGAGGTCGAAGGCGAGCCCCGGTTGCAGGCGTGCGTCGTCACCGGCCAGGTGCGCCAGTTTGGCGTCATTGCGCAGGGCGGTCAGCCGGGTCTTGGTGAAGGGTTTGCCGGCGATGTCGCGTTTGTAGCGGCCAGGGTAGTCGTAGCGCTCGTAGTCCTTGTGCTGGTTTTTCAGGTCCTGGTCGCCGGTGGCGGTGTGCTGTTGGTCGTAGCGCGGGTGGGTGAAGGTGTAGTCGCGTTGTACCTGGCGGGCGATGCGTACTTGTTCGGTGTAGTGAAAACGGGTCAAGGCCGGTTCCGTGGCATCGCCGCCGGCCATGGGTTGGTAGATCACGGGGCAATGTTTGTGCGTGCCGATGGTGCCCAGGCCGCCGACGCGGTCGGTGAGGACGAGGGTGTGGCCGTCGTCGCGGTGTTCGAAGGTGTAGAGCAGGCCTTCCTCGGCGGCGAGGCGGGCGATGAAATCGAGGTCGGTTTCGCCGGCCTGTACGCAGTATTCGCGGCGTTGGTGGTCGAAGCAGATTTCGCGGCGGATGTCGGTCAGTCGGTGCTCGGCAAGCACGTTGGTGATGATGTCGGGCACGGTTTGGCCTTGGAAAATTCGCCAGTTGGAACGCAGGTCGAAACGTGCCAGGGTCGGTTCGATGACGGCGGTGTAGCGGGTGCGGTGAAAGCCGGTGTCGCCTTGGGTGAACAGGCTGACCAGGCCGTGTACGTAGCGCACCGGCATTTCGCCGCGCCAGATCGTGAACAGCCCCGCCAGGTCGAGCACGTTATTGAAGTCGATGGCGGCGTTGTGGCTGGCCAGTTCCAAATGCAGTTTGAACGGCTGGGACAGGCCTTCTTCAAGCGTGAAGGACACCACATCGAAGGCATCGCCTTTCAAGGGCTTGAACGTGAATCGCAGGTCGCTTTGGCGGGGCATGGAGCTTCCTTTTTTCCTGTTGCCCCGCCAATTGCAATTGCCGTCAGCCGGGACACGATGGGGAACATGCAGCTCGCAGAACCGCAGGTTGGGGCCGATCTTAGGAAGCCGTAAGCGAGCCCTTCAATAGGGTGGAGGGAATCAAGAGGTCTCTTACTTATTGGAGGGGCAATAGCTGTAGGATTTATCCGTCATGGCCAGCCAGAGGCCCGTCGAACCTGGCCAATGCCATCTGGGCGGACGTGATCAGCTATAGTGGCCGACGACTCTGCAGAGGGAGACCCCGTGTGCGATTAGCGCTTTTATTGTCCGCTTGCCTGCTGTGCCTGAATGCCCAGGCCGCGCCGGTGGATGTCGCCAGCCTGGACCGTGGTACCTGGCCGGAAAAACTCGTCAGCCCGGCGCTGTTCGATGTGGCTTCGCGTGCGGAGATTCTGATGTTTGCCCACGGCCTGCTCGCCAGCGAAGCCCTGGATGACGCCGCGCTCAAGCAGCGCTTGGGGTTGAAGATCATCAACCTGGCTGCCATCGACGACCTGCGTCGCCAGCTCTGGCAACGGCTGTTGGAGAACTACACGTTCGCCCAGCAGAGCTGCGAAGAAGACGCCTCGTTCTGCTACCTGGTGGAAAACATGGACGACCTGCGTGAGCAGGCCGGCAAGTTCGAGGTCAGTGACAACTCTTTCTATATAGGCTGGGCCGAGCCCAGTCGGCACTTTCACGAGCGCTATCTGGACGAGTTGTTGCGCAAGGCTGCGCTGTTTCCGCAGATCAGCAGTGAAGTGGCGCGCTTTGGCGATCATGAGCGCAACGGTGATGAACTCAATGACCGGATGTTTTTACTGACCTTCGACGGTGGCCCTGCACCTGTCAGCGGCAATACCGACTGGCTCACCGATTACCTGCGCAAGCAAAAGATGAACGCGACGTTCTTTGTCCTTGGCAGCAGCTTGCAAACCCGCGTGGAGCGCAGTTCCGCCGCCGATGTGCAGGCGCTGTACCAAGGGCAGTGCGTGGGTGTGCAGGGCTGGCAGTACCGCTCCCATAGCCATTGGGTCGACTGGCAAAGCTCCATCACCCGCAGTGCCGGGCTGGTACAGAACCTGATGCCGGAAAACTATGTGCCCTTGTTCCGCCCACCGTATGGGCAGCGCCGTGCGGACAGCCAGGGCTTCTTCCAGCAACAGGGCCTGCAAGTGGCGTTATGGGACATCGATTCCCAGGACGAGCCGGGCAAGCTCAAGGCCGATGAGTCGGCGCAACGGGTGCTGACGTTGATGCTGCTGTGGCGCAAAGGCGTGATCGTGTTTCACGACACTCAGGACAAGGCGCGGGTGGCATTACCAATGGTATTGCAGGCGACGGCGCAGAGTGGCTTGGGTTGGCAGGAGTGTCGCGAGGCATTTCGATGAAGTGCCCGACTTTGCTGGGGATGGGGTGTTTTCAGGGCGATTTGCTGCGACATTTCGATGCAGGCGGACTTCCGACTTTAACGGGGTACATGGCACTCGGCTAGTGCTATTCGTCATCCTGAAAAATAAACTTCAAAAAAGCGTCAAAGTGCTTTTTCCTGTCATGGGTTTTGCGGTATTACGAAGTCAGATCGCCGAAACCTGCAGCACAGGTGGCGTCTTCCAAGACTCCTCCCGTGGGCACTGCACTTGACCTTGTTCAAGGTGCAATCGGTGGTCGAATCGAGGCGCAGCACCGCCCAGGTATTGCGTCGAATGGCTCCCACAAAGGTGACCGAGTATGGATGATCATGGACGTAACCCTTCTTCCGACCAGCCAATCCTTTATGTGCTTGATACCAACGTATTGATCCACGATCCAAACGCACTGCTGAACTTCGAAGAACACCACGTCGCCATCCCGATGATCGTGCTTGAGGAGCTCGACAAACTCAAAAGCGGCCACCACAGCGTTGCCGCCGAATGCCGCCAGGCCATCCGCCTGATCGACAAGACCCTGGGTGAAGCCTCGCCCGAGGACGTTGAAGTCGGCGTACCGATCCAGCGTGGCAAGGGCGGGCCCAAGGGCTTGCTGTCGATCCTGATGAGCAAGCGCAGCGAGCCCAACAGCCTGCTGCCGGAAAACCTGAACGACAACAAAATCATCAACCAATTGATCGACCTGCATGCGCGCGACAAGGACCTGCGCGTGGTGCTGGTGACCAAAGACATCAATATGCGCCTCAAGGCTCGAGCGTGTGGGATCGCTGCCGAGGACTACAGCACCGACCAACTGGTCGACGACGTGTCGATGCTGTCCCGTGGTTATCACATGATGACCGGCTCGTTCTGGGACCGTGTGAGCAAGGTCGAAACCCGTCAGGACCACGGCCGCACCTGGCACCAGGTACAACTGATCGACAACCTGCCGGCCGTGCATATCAATGAGTTCATCGTCGATGAACAGGGCTTCGTGGGCTGGATCAAAGAGATCCAGGTCGACAAGCTGCTGATTCTCGACCTGCATCAGGAACCCCTGTTGCACCAGGAAGCCTGGGGCCTGAAACCGCGTGATATCTACCAGAGCCTGGCGCTCTACGCGCTGCTCGACCCGGACATCCACCTGGTCAACCTGACCGGCGCCGCAGGCTCGGGCAAAACCATCCTGGCCCTGGCCGCCGCCATCGAACAGACCATGGTCACCAAACGCTATCGCCGTATCATCGCCACCCGCAGCGTGCAGGGCCTGGACCAGGAAATCGGCTTTCTGCCCGGTACTGAGGCGGAAAAAATGGAGCCGTGGCTGGGGGCGATTACCGACAACCTCGAAGCCTTGCACATGGATGACGAAAACACCCATGGCAGCGTCGACTACATCCTCAGCAAAGTGCCGTTGCAGTTCAAATCCCTCAACTACATTCGAGGTCGCAGCTTCCAGCAAAGCCTGATTCTGATCGATGAATGCCAGAACCTTACGCCGCACCAGATGAAAACCATCATCACCCGTGCGGGCGCCGGTTCCAAAGTGGTGTGCCTGGGCAACCTGGCGCAGATCGACACCCCTTACCTGTCCGCGACCAGCTCCGGGCTGACTTACCTGACGGAACGCTTCAAAGACTTCCCGAACGGCGTGCACATTGCGCTGCAAGGGGTACCGCGTTCGATTTTGGCTGAATACGCCGAGTCCCATCTTTAACTACAGCGAACCTGCCACGAAAAGCCCCGGATTTTTCACGAAGTCCGGGGTTTTTGTTTTGTGCGACATTTGCCTGCGTTAACGCGTCCTGGGTGCTTGTGATCTCTGTAATTATTTTGTTACATTTTTTCTCGCGGTAAAAACTATAAGAACACTGCAAGACCCCGTCGGAACACCACCTCCTTGATTCGACGAACGCTTGGAAAACCTGTCCAGGGTTTTCACCGTGACCCTGCCTATTACAAAAGCCCGAAACACCGCTCATTGATGACGCACATATCCAAAGGGAAAGGAAAATGGACGTAGCAGGTAATGGCTTCACTGTGTCGCAACGCAATCGCACCCCCCGTTTCAAGACCACACCCCTTTCACCCATAGCACTCGGCCTGGCCTTATGGCTGGGCCACGGTTCCATGGCCAGGGCAGACGACAACCCTTACACCCCGCAGGTACTGGAATCGGCGTTCAGGGCAGCCGTCGCCTCATTCGGCCCTGAGACTGCCGTGTATAAAAACCTCAGGTTTGCCTACGCGGATATTGTCGATCTTGCGGCCAAGGACTTCGCGGCCCAGTCCGGCAAGTTCGATTCGGCCCTCAAGCAAAACTATGAGCTGCAACCCGAGAACCTGACCATCGGCGCCATGCTCGGCGACACCCGTCGGCCACTGGACTACGCCTCGCGCCTGGATTACTACCGCAGCCGGCTGTTCAGCAACAGCGGCCGCTACACCACCAATATCCTGGACTTTTCCAAGGCCATTATCGCCAACTTGCCGGCCGCCAAGCCTTACACCTACGTCGAGCCAGGCGTTAGCAGCAACCTCAATGGGCAGTTGAACGCCGGCCAGTCCTGGGCTGGCGCAACCCGTGACTGGAGCGCCAACGCGCAAACCTGGAAGACCCCGGAAGCTCAGGTCAACTCTGGCCTGGACCGCACCAACGCGTACTACGCCTATGCCTTGGGCATCACCGGTAAGGGGGTGAATGTCGGCGTGCTGGACTCGGGCATCCTCACCGAACACTCCGAGTTCCAGGGCAAGAATGCCCAGGGCCAAGACCGGGTGCAGGCGGTGACCTCCACGGGCGAGTACTACGCCACCCATCCGCGCTACCGCCTTGAAGTGCCCAGTGGTGAGTTCAAGCAGGGTGAGCATTTCAGTATCCCAGGGGAATACGACCCGGCGTTCAACGACGGGCATGGCACGGAGATGTCCGGGGTGCTGGCCGCCAACCGCAACGGCACGGGTATGCACGGCATTGCCTTCGACGCCAACCTGTTTGTCGCCAACACTGGCGGCAGCGACAACGACCGCTACCAAGGCTCCAACGACCTCGACTACAACGCATTCATGGCCAGCTACAACGCCCTGGCGGCGAAGAACGTGGCGATCGTCAACCAGAGTTGGGGGCAGAGTTCGCGCGATGACGTGGAGAACCACTTCGGCAACGTCGGCGACAGCGCCGCGCAAAACCTGCGCGACATGACCGCCGCCTATCGCCCGTTCTGGGACAAGGCCCATGCCGGGCACAAAACCTGGATGGACGCCATGGCCGATGCGGCCCGGCAAAACACGTTCATCCAGATCATCTCGGCGGGCAACGACAGCCACGGTGCCAACCCGGACACCAACGCGAACCTGCCGTTCTTCAAACCGGATATCGAAGCTAAGTTCCTCTCCATCACTGGCTACGACGAAACTAGCGCCCAGGTCTACAACCGCTGCGGTACGTCCAAGTGGTGGTGCGTGATGGGCGTATCGGGCATTCCATCTGCCGGCCCCGAGGGCGAAATCATCCCGAATGCCAACGGCACCTCGGCCGCCGCGCCGAGCGTTTCCGGGGCCTTGGCGCTAGTGATGCAACGCTTCCCCTACATGACCGCCAGCCAGGCGCGGGACGTGTTGCTGACCACCTCCAGCCTGCAAGCGCCGGATGGTCCGGACACGCCGGTTGGCACGCTGACCGGTGGCCGCACCTACGACAACCTGCAACCGGTGCACGATGCGCCGCCGGGTACGCCGCAAGTGCCAGGTGTGGTCAGTGGCTGGGGCTTGCCCAACCTGCAAAAAGCCATGCAAGGGCCGGGGCAGTTCCTCGGTGCGGTGGCAGTTGCTTTGCCCACCGATACCCGCGATATTTGGGCCAACCCGATTTCCGATGAAGCCATTCGCGCCCGTCGCGTAGAGGACGCTGCCGAACAGGCGAGCTGGGCCGCCACTAAAGCGCAGAAAGGCTGGCTCAATGGTCTGCCCGCCAATGCCTCGGCCGACGATCAGTTTGAATACGACATCGGTCATGCCCGGGAGCAGGCAACACTCACCCGCGGCCAGGACGTGCTCACCGGCAGCACCTACGTCGGTAGCCTGGTCAAGTCCGGGGATGGCGAGTTGGTGCTGGAAGGCCAGAACACCTATTCGGGCAGTACTTGGGTACGCGGAGGCAAATTGTCGGTGGACGGCGCATTGACCTCTGCCGTGACGGTAGATAGCAGCGCCGTGGGCACGCGCAATGCCGATAACGGCGTGATGACCACACTGGGCGGCACCCTGGCCGGCAACGGCACGGTGGGCGCCTTGACCGTCAACAACGGTGGGCGAGTGGCCCCTGGGCATTCGATAGGCACACTGCGCACCGGCGATGTCACGTTCAATCCGGGTTCGGTGTATGCCGTCGAAGTCGGCGCCAATGGTCAGAGCGACCAGCTCCAAAGCAATGGCCTGGCGACCCTCAACGGCGGAGTGGTGAACCTGTCCCTGGAGAACAGCCCCAACCTGTTGACCGCCACCGAGGCGCGCAGCTTGCTGGGCCAGCAGTTCAATATCCTCAGCGCCAGCCAAGGTATCCAGGGGCAGTTTGCAGCGTTCGCCCCCAACTACCTGTTCATTGGCACTGCGCTGAACTATCAACCGAACCAGTTGACCCTGGCGATAGCCCGCAACCAGACCACCTTCGCCAGCGTCGCGCAAACCCGCAATGAGCGGTCGGTGGCGACGGTAGCCGAGACATTGGGCGCTGGCAGCCCGGTCTACGAAAGCCTGCTGGCGTCGGATTCCGCTGCCCAGGCGCGGGAGGGCTTCAAACAACTTTCAGGGCAACTGCATTCGGACGTGGCTGCAGCGCAAATGGCTGACAGCCGCTACCTGCGTGAAGCGGTCAACGCTCGCCTGCAACAGGCGCAGGCACTGGACTCCAGCGCGCAGATCGACAGCCGTGACAACGGCGGCTGGGTACAGCTGCTTGGTGGACGCAACAACGTCAGTGGTGACAACAACGCCAGCGGCTACTCCTCGTCCACCAGCGGCGTACTGCTGGGCCTGGACACCGAGGTGAACGACGGCTGGCGCGTGGGCGCGGCGACCGGTTATACCCAAAGCCACCTCAACGGCCAGTCGGCGTCGGCGGACAGCGACAACTATCACCTGTCGGTCTATGGCGGCAAACGCTTCGAGGCGATTGCCCTGCGCCTGGGCGGTGCCAGCACCTGGCACCGTCTGGACACTTCGCGACGGGTGGCCTATGCCAATCAGTCGGACCATGCCAAGGCCGACTACAACGCGCGTACCGACCAAGTGTTTGCCGAGATCGGTTACACCCAGTGGACCGTGTTTGAACCCTTCGCCAACCTCACGTACCTGAACTATCAAAGCGACTCGTTCAAGGAAAAAGGCGGTGCCGCAGCCTTGCATGCCAGCCAGCAAAGCCAGGACGCGACACTCTCCACCCTGGGCGTGCGTGGTCACACTCAGTTGCCGCTCACGTCCACCTCGGCGGTGACCCTGCGCGGTGAGCTGGGTTGGGAGCACCAGTTCGGTGATACCGATCGTGAAGCTTCTCTGAAGTTTGCCGGTAGTGACACGGCCTTCGCCGTAAACAGCGTGCCTGTGGCCAGGGATGGTGCGGTGATCAAAGCCAGTGCGGAGATGGCCTTGACCAAGGACACCCTTGTGTCGTTGAACTACAGCGGCTTGCTCTCCAACCGGGGTAACAACAACGGGATCAATGCCGGGTTTACCTTCCTGTTCTAGCCTTGAATGTAGGAGCGAGCTTGCTCGCGAAAAACGTCAACGATAACGCGTGCACCCTGGGTAAACGCGGCGCCTGTGAGTTTTTCGCGAGCAAGCTCGCTCCTACAGGGTGGGATAAACAGCCCTGCGCAAATTTTGACCCACAGGTTTACAATCCCTGCTCCTGATCAGGAGTATCCCTGTGCTGACTCATCTCGATTCCCAAGGTCGCGCCCATATGGTCGACGTCACCGACAAAGCCGTGACGTTCCGTGAAGCGGTGGCGCAAGCGCGGGTGCGCATGCTGCCCGACACCCTGCAAATGATTGTCGACGGCGCCCACCCCAAGGGCGACGTGTTTGCCGTGGCCCGCATTGCCGGGATCCAGGCAGCAAAAAAAACCAGTGACTTGATCCCCCTGTGCCACCCGTTGATGCTCACCGGCGTCAAGGTCGAGTTGAGTGCCGACGGTGCAGACGCGGTTCTTATCGTGGCGCGCTGCAAACTCTCCGGCCAGACCGGCGTGGAGATGGAGGCCCTCACCGCCGCCAGCGTCGCCGCGCTGACGATCTACGACATGTGCAAGGCGGTGGATCGCGGCATGACCATTGAGAGTATTCGCCTGCTGGAAAAGCTGGGCGGTAAAAGCGGGCATTTCAAGGCGGATGAACAATGAGTATCAACGTACTGTTTTTTGCGCGCTACGCCGAAGCGGTGGGCTTCGATTCGCTGGAGATGGAAGGTGAGTTTGCCACTGTTGACGGCGTGCGCCTCGCGCTGGCTGCTGACCCGGAATTCGCGGTGCTCAACGAAGAGAGCCTGATGTGTGCGCGCAACGAGGAGTTGTGCAGCCTGGACGAGCCGGTGCAAGCCGGCGATGAAATCGCCTTCTTCCCCCCCGTGACCGGAGGCTGAACATGGCCATTCGTGTGCAGGTCGAGGCCTTTGATCCCGGTGCCGAAGTCAACGCCATGCACGCGGCCAATGTGGGCGTGGGCGCGGTGGTGAGTTTTGTCGGCTATGTACGCGACTTCAATGACGGGCGCGACGTGTCGGGGATGTTCCTGGAACACTACCCCGGCATGACCGAAAAGGCCCTGGCCAAGATTGCCGTGGAAGCCGAGCAGCGCTGGCCGTTGCTCAAGCTGGAGGTGCTGCATCGTATTGGCGCGCTGGAGCCGGGCGAGCCGATTGTGTTTGTCGGCACGGCCAGTGCGCATCGCCAGGCGGCATTTGATGCCTGTGCGTTTGTGATGGATTACCTGAAGACGCGGGCGCCGTTCTGGAAGAAGGAAAACACACCGGAGGGGCCGCGGTGGGTGGAAGGGCGTGATAGTGATCATGCGGCGGCTGACCGCTGGAAGCCCTGAGCAGATGCAAGTGCCGGCTTTCAATAGTTTGTCTTTGATCCATTGTTTTTTGACTGGGTATTGTTAGGTTTATTCGAAATTAGTATATAAGACTGTCAGATCTGACAGTTGTTGCTGGCTACCGTTATAGGCTTTGATGGTGTTAGGGCGCCAATGTGCTTTTCAAGTGAGATAACTTCGCTGAGACATTGGCCACATCACCAACAAGCAATAGCGGAAGGTAGGGTATGGTCGCGCACGAGCATGCAAGCAGATTATTGAGTTTCAGTATCAGGCGCCCAAATAGAACGAATAGGGCCAATGGCTTGTATGCCAATGGTAACCATCAATGTGAAGTTATCATTGATATTGTCAAGCAGCTCCGCGCCGCAGATGGTACGTGGGCCGTTGCCCTCTTGACTGATGAAGAGCGTAGCAGTGTGGCCGTCGTTGAATGGTCTGAGCAGCATAATGAAAAACTTCCGCGCGGGTGGAGTTGTGATACGCAGAAAAATCGATATGACATTGGGCTCTGGGCGAAAGATTCGGTCAATGAATATTCAAAAAATACCGTAACTGAATTCGCCAGCCATCCACAGGCCGAGTCTGTAATCCGTTATTTGCGTTGTGATTTAGATGTCGCGGTGGGGCCGGTGCGCTTTATGGCGCGGATAGTTATTGATGGGAAAATTTATACAACGCATTTTTCCCAAGGCGGAGCGGCCTTTGAGTCATCGGTTACCCTCGTGCCCGAGCAACCGTTTTATTTGGATGTTCGAGATCTTGAAGTCTATGAAGATCCTGGCGCGTATTTCGCTTCTAGTTCGAATGCGATAGTGATGGCTGCGGTCTACTATTGGCAACCTCCAGCAGGGGTGTGTTTTGTCGAAAATAGAGGTATTGCGGAACCGATTAATTTACCGGGTGATGGAGCAGCTTTCGACTCTTCATTGTCGCGAACGGTAGAGGGCTGGGTAGGGTTGTCCTATAAAGCAGGAACGCTTACCAATAAAAATGAAGTGGGACAAACGCTGGAGATAGGAGAACTCCATCAGGGTTTGGGTGTGCCTGATGAACATGCGCTGGTGAGATTTAATGAGCGACCTACCATCATGCGTGCGATCAGAGTTGTCAGTAATCGCTTTGTTTTTCCTGAACACCATGAACGTAGGTCTTGGCGGTTGTTGGACAACTTTGGAACAGAGCATACGTTTACGTTGGAGGGTGACAGTAAAGGGAATCTGTACTTGCGGAACGCATCGGAAGTTGGGTCGTACTACTTGGAACATTTCGAGATTGTGCTCCCTAATGGTCAGACATTGACCGACGCTCTTTATTCCAATGGCCGTCATCAGTGCCAGGTAGAAGTGGAGGTCATCATGATGCAGCGGCGCCCTGATGGAAGTACGGTGCAAGCTAAATTGACGGATGCACAGCGCAACAGTCTGACGTTAACACGCTTTTCGCTGGATGATCATGAACCGCTTCCTAGCGGTTGGAGTTGCGATAAAGGAAAAAACATATATGACCTCGGTTTGAGAAGCATGGGTGCTGAAGCTGTGCGTGAGACGGCAACCTCAAAACGACAAAACGCAATGGGCCCGCCAAAGGAAGTGATCAATCGATACCTGCGGGTTAACGCAGGAACCTCTCATGAAAGGGTTCGGTTCATGGCCGTTATTGACGTAGATGGGACTCGATATACGACTAACTATGTCCATGATGATATTAGCTTTATTTCGTACGTAACGATTGGCTTCGTTCCCCCGTATAGGTTGTGGGTCAGTGATCTCATACAATACGAGGATCACGATGCATATCAAGATTATTTTTGCGACGTTGATGTATATTATTGGACCCCTAGGTCGGGGGAGAGGTTTCTTGTTAATCAGGGTCTTGATTCGCCGCTTTTTCTCCATCAGGAAGGGAAAAGTTCCACCTCGTCCTACTGCACAGGGTATATACCCGATCGAACTTATAAAGGCGGCATCGTATACGGTAAGGATGTCGCCAATCCCAAGGTGGTGATATCCGATATTTCTAAAACCCATCCAGATGGAGACCAGAAGGTTGTCAGGTTCGACAGGCGCTCTACCATTATGCGCGCGGTCAGGTATCGTGATAATCAATTTTGGGGAGTGCAATTAGATCACCAAAGCAAATGGCGCTTGTGGGATAACTATGGGTGTGAGCAGGTTTATGTTATCGACTACTCAGATGGTGGGAATTTTCTGGGGTTAAAGGATGGTTGAAGTCATTGGGGGGTCGATACCTAATGATATTGCTCAATGAGTGGTGATTAATATGGATGTCTATTCTCAAGCTTTCAATTTTAATACTTATTTAAGTGGTGCGGTCGACACGCGTACGGGGCACTACAATGTCCGAATTAATCTGGTGACGTTATATCCTATGGGGCCGCTAGAGGTAAGTCGTGATATTGCGTTATCGTTCTCCATGCTCAATACGGCGTCAGACGTGTACGGTACCGGATGGCGAATAAGCAATACCGAGTTCGACAGTGCACGCTTGCGACTGACGCTGCTTACCGGGGAGCAATTCAAGACCCAAAGTCTACCCGCTGTTGGCGGCACGTTAATTATTAAGGATAACAAACTAAAAAATCTGGTCGTTCGGCGGCCTGATACGAGTACGCTGCATGTAATTTACAAAGACGGCACTGTTGAGGTGTTGCAGCGTACCAGCAGTTCCATGCCTTATCGGATCGTGGCGATTGAGTTTGAGAACGGCGAGCGCATGAAGTGGGAGTATACGCTGGGCGGATCGCTCGAGCGGGTCCTGGGGCAGAATCAGGAAGTGTTGTTGCAGCTGTCCTACTCCAGCGGGCGCCTTGCAGCGGTTGATTCACGAGTAGACGGCGGTCGATATGCCCGTACTCGTTTCACTTATACCAGTGGTAAGTTGACCGCTATCACGGCGCCTTACGATCGGGATGAGCCGTTTCAGAGTGTGGGGTTCGTTTTTGGCTATACACCCGCGTTTCGCAATGGATTGATTGCCATCGACCATGTGAAGTCGCCGATGGGAGGCGAGGAGCAAATCAGGTACGTCGAGAACGGTCATCAGTATGGCAATGGTCAATATATTCCACGGGTTTACAGTTGGGTTCAGACACCCGCGAACAGTCAGTTGCCTATTACCCGAACTTACACCTATAGCACGGGCAATAATTTTACGGGTTATCCCTATTCTGGCGGCTTTCGTGAAGGCGAAGACAACCTGTACGTGATTGGTGGGGACTATAACTATTGGGTTGAAGAGAGATCTATCGACTCGCAAGACAGTACCGTACTGAGCAGTACCCGCAGCACGTTCAACAAATTCCACTTGCTGATTGAAGAACAAACCTTGCGCGAAGGCGCGCGAGCCACCACGACCATTGCTTACAACACCGCTCCAGGGCTCTTTCCGGCGCAGCCCGCCAATCTCCAACTGCCCAGGCTTATCACCACTCGTTATGAGTTGGTGGCTGGCGGTACGACGAGAGAAGTGCAGGTTGCGATCGAAACCGATGAATACGGCAACGAGTTGAGTCGCACCGAGGCTTCCGGCGTACGCACCGAGTTCAGCTATTACCCTATCAATGGTGAAAGCGGAAAATGTCCAGCCGACCCTCATGGGCTTTTTCAGCGTTACTTAAAGCAAGAGCGCTTGATCCCCGTAGCAGGCAACCCCACAGACCGACTTACCGAGTACACCCACACTCGAATACCTGCGACAGGCAGCAGTTACTGTGTTCTTCTGTCGAGTTCTCAGGAAGCCAGGGTCAGTCAGCAGCAAAGCTATTACGACGCCCCCTTGGAACTGGCTGGGCGATTGAAAAGCAGCACTTCTGCCATCGACGGACAATCGTTAGTCAACCATTTCAGTTACACCCTCAGCGGCGATACGCTCAGTGAAACTCATCGGCTGTTGGGCCGTGAAGGCCACTGGCTGGAATCGGTACGCACGCTCTCTCTGGTCAACCGGCGCCTGCTGTCGATGAGCCGCGACGGGGAGGCAACGCTGGTCATGACGTATGATGTTGCTGGGCGTTTGACGGCGGAAACGGCTTCGCCAGGTAAACCGCAGGAAGCTGGGCGTCATTTTGTCTATCACTATGCAACGCCCACGAAGCGCGCCCATTTGGTGACCACGGATGCGCAAGGCCGCAACACCGTCACTTACTACGATGGGATGGGACGGCAGGTTGCGCGAGCGCTGTTGCTGGAGGGCGGAACTAGCGAGCAGCCCCTAGGTACCTGGCGTTATGACGCCCTTGGGCAAACGGTAGAAAAGACGCGTATTGATTATCTGCCCGATGGCGAACACGTCTTGACCACGCGCTACGCCTATAACCCTTGGGGTAACGCCAGTCGTGTGACACGCGCCGATGGCAGCGTGACGATCGATGACTATGACCCTCGGCTGCATCTGCGTGTAACCGGAGTCGAGGGTGGCGAGCGTCTGGAAACTCATCTGAATGCTCATCATCAGCCGTTCCAGGTGAATCGGGTAGACGCTCTCGGGCAGCTCACTGAGGTGGAGTCACGTACCTATGACGGCCTGGGGCGTTGCCTGTCACGTCTGGACATGGATAAGCATCGCACCGATTACTTTTATGACCTGTTCGACCGCGTGGTGATGACCGTCCAAACGCCTTCGGATGGCAGCCCTTCGCGGCAGCGCACCGTGGCCTACGCGCCAGGCAGCAGTGAGCCGCACACAAGTTCAATCAGCATTGATGGCAGGCTGGTGGGATCGCGCACCTACGACAGTCTGGGCCGATTGACAGCGCAGTCCAGGGGGACGGCGTCCGCCACTACTTGGGATTATGAGACCGATTGGACTGAACCTGTGGCCGTGGTGTCCGGCGCCGGGACGCGCCAGCAATGGGCTTATGACAAAGAGTTGGGCACGCTGAGCACGGTCAAGATGGCGGGGCATCCGGACAGGCTCTACCGGCATGACCCGGTCAGTGGTCAACCCACCTATTCAGAGAGTGGCGCGCTCAAACATGAGTTATTCCACGATGTGAACGGTTACCCGGAAAAAGAAGTGCAAACGGTGCTCGGCATGCCATTGACCGCCCACTATGGCCACTCTATGGGCGGGCGCCTGCTGCACTACACGTCCCCTGAGGGGCAGCGAAGCGACTTTGAATATGACGCCAACGGCAGGTTCCGCAAGATGGTGGCCGGAGAGGTGGCGGTTGAACAGCACTATGATCGGTTTGCGCGGCCTGAGGTGCTGACCACCCGCTATGCCAATACCGAGGTGGTCACCCGCGTGGGCTATGACGCTCTGGGGCGCGAGGCTGAGCGGCGCTTTGAGCAAAACGGTGCGCTGCTGCAAGTGATGAGCAGCACTTATCATCCCAATAGCTTGCTGGCCAGCCGATTTGTGCGTGATGCAGCTGCGCAATTGGTGATTGGCGAGACGTTTACCTATGACGCCTTCTTGCGACTTACCTCTTATCGTTGCGAGGGGCGTGAATACCCCCAGGATTCCCTGGGACGAAACATCGCAGGGCAACAATTCAGTTTCGACAGCCTGGATAACATCACCCGCGTCGTGACCTCTTTCGCCGACGGCACGCAGGACATCAGCATGCGGTTTTTCACCGACGCAGACCCCACCCGCCTGACCCGTGTAACCCACTCCAACCCGGCGCAAGATGATGCCTTGACCTATGATGCGGCGGGTAATTTGACCGGTGGGCCGGCCGGGCGCATCTATACCTACAATGGCTTTGACCAGTTGACCCACGTGCAGGAGGGCTCGCTGCAATGCAGTTACCAGTACGATGCTCAATCTCGCCAAGTCGTGGCGGCCCGGGGTAACGAGACACCGGTGGTCATGGCTTACGCGGGGGATCGCCTGGATACGTTGGTGGAGGGCAGCAGGAAACTGCGTTACTTCAATGCAGCTGGCCACGTGCAGGTGCGTACTGGCGGGGTAGACGGGCCGCAATTGCATCTGAATGACGGGGCGGGCACCGTGCGCGGCATCGTGGCGCCGGGGCAGACTACGGTGCAGCGCCATTACGCTCCGTATGGCGAAGGCAACGTGGTTGCGCGGGACGGCAATGTGCGCTCGATGGCGGACCTGCAATTGCCGGCGTTTACCGGCGAGCGTCTGGATGCAGCGGTCGGTCTGTACCATTTAGGGCCGCGTGCTTACGACCCGCGCTTGATAGTGTTTCTTTCGGCTGACCCGTTGGCGCCTTTTGATGAGGGTGGGATTAACAGCTACGCCTACTGTGCCGGGAATCCGGTCAATCTCATCGACCCTAGCGGGTTGTTGCCGAAGTGGTTGGCTTGGACGCTTACCGGCGTTGCGTTGGCCTTGTCGTTGGTGGCGTTCAAGGTTGCAGTGGTGGGGCTGGCGGCCGGGATTGGCAAACTTACAGGGCTGGCGCTGGCGGGCAAGGTGCTGGCTACGGTTGCTACCTCAGCGAGCAGCATAGGCGGTACATTGGGGATTACAGGGCTGAGTATCGAAGCGGTCGACAAGCAGATGGGCTGGGATCGTTCGCAGCACATCAAGAATCTGGGATGGGCGTCGCTAGGGTTTTCCACCGTTGGTGTCGTTGCCAGTGTCAGCCTTTCCGCCACGTTGGGTGTTAAAGCCTTTAGAGAGGCCTCAATGCTCAGAGCCTCTGAACATACAACAGGCTTCCTCTCAAGTTCCCTTGGCAAAGGCCTCGTTGCGGCAGGCAAGAACGCGACAGGGAGATCCTACTCGTTCGCCGGCCCAAAAGAGATTACCCCCGCCAGCCAACTATTCGGGGGCGCGCGCTCGGTGCTCAGATGGACCAACTTCAGCCGTGGCCTGGATGCTCGACTCAACAGCACACAAGCGCAGCCAGTGGCTGAGGACGAGCAGCCCCAGTGGCAGCAGCAACCACAGCCACGACCAATGAGCCTGGGACTGGTGGACATGTCAGGGAGTAGTTTTCAGTTCTATGGGGAGTTTCGACGGGAGGCAACGCGTATTCGTCAGTCTGTTCTGAGTGACTCGGATCGCGATGACTGATCAGCAATAGTGGCCGAGCCCGTAAAAATGCCAGTCAGGTTCGCTGACTGGCATTGAGTCGCGCTTAAGGCCGCTTGCGCTCCACCGCCCGCAACAAATGCGTCGGCGGCGTCTCACAGCTGATCTTGCGCCCCAGCAACGCCTCGATGGACGGCAACTGGTACGAGTCATCTTCGCCCGCAAAGCTGATCGACACACCCGCAGCCCCAGCACGCCCGGTACGGCCGATGCGGTGCACGTAGTCGTCCGGCACTTCCGGCAGGGTGAAGTTGATCACGTGGCTGATGCCGTCGATGTGAATACCGCGACCGGCCACGTCGGTGGCCACGAGCACGCGGATCTTTCCTTCGCGGAAGCCTTCCAGGGTCTTGATGCGTTTGTGCTGCGGCACATCACCCGACAGTTGCGCAGCGTTGACGCCGTCACGTACCAGGCGTTCTTCGATGCGGCGCACTTCGTCCTTGCGGTTGGCGAACACCATCACGCGCTCCCAACCGTTGTCGTTGACCAGGTTGTAGAGCAGTTTGTACTTGTCGGCACCGGCGACGGCATAGATATGCTGCTCGACGTTTTCGCTGGCAACGTTGAGTGCTTCGATCTCGACGATGGACGGGTCAGTGGTCCACTGCTTGGCGAGGTTCATCACGTCTTCGGTGAAGGTCGCGGAGAACAGCAGGGTCTGGCGCTCGGTTTTCGGCGGGGTCTGGCGAATGATCTGGCGTACTTGTGGGATAAAGCCCATGTCGAGCATGCGGTCGGCTTCGTCCAGCACCATCACTTCGACCATGTCCAGGTGCACGTCGCCGCGCTGGTTGAAGTCGAGCAGGCGGCCCGGGGTGGCGACGAGGATGTCGCAATGGCGGGCTTCAAGGTGCTTGAGCTGCTTGTCGAAGTCCATGCCGCCCACGAACGTCATGACGTTGAGGCCGGTGTACTTGGTCAGGTCGGCGGCGTCCTTGGCGATCTGCACCACCAGCTCACGGGTTGGGGCGATGATCAGCGCACGCGGTTCGCCCATGTAGCGTTCTTTGGGCGGCGGCGTTTGCAGCAGTTGGGTGATGATCGAGATCAGGAACGCGGCGGTCTTGCCGGTGCCGGTCTGTGCGCGGCCGATGGCGTCTTTGCCTGCGAGGGTGAAGCCCAGCACTTGCGCCTGGATCGGTGTGCAGTACGGGAAACCCAGGTCCTGGATGGCGTGCATCAGTTCCGGGGCCAGTTTGAAATCGTGGAAGCGGGTCTTGCCTTCCTGGGGTTCGACGACGAAGTCTTCGAGTTTCCAGGGGGTCACGGGCGGCTTGGGCGCACGTTCGCGACGGGGCTTGGCCACAGGCGTCGGGGCGGGCTCGGCAGGCTTTACCTGTTCAGGCGGCGTCACCGTGGTTTTGTTCGGTGAGGCGGCGGGCGCGTTCCGGCCGGGCTGTTGACCGTCATTGCGGTTGCCGGGCTTGGGGGCAGGTGCACTGGGAACAGGCGCGAGCGGCTCAGCCTCGCTTTTGCCGAACATCTTCTTGAGTGCTTTGAGCACGGTCATCTCATTAATTGATTAAGGAATGTACGCCGGCCAGTGTAATGCAAGAATCGGGCGCGGCGTAGTGCGTCTGTCATACGGCTACATAAACACGGGGTTCAGCGCAGCCGTTCAGCCAGCCAGGCGCCGATATCGTGTATCTCTTGGGGTAACACTTCGTGGCCCATTGGGTATTCCTGCCATGTCACGGTGACACCACGGCCTTTCAAATGCTCGTAGGCGCTGCGGCCCATGGCGTTCTGAACCACTTCGTCGTACTGGCCGTGCAGGCAGAGCGTAGGGATGCGTTGCTGGCTGGCGGATAATTGCAGGTCATTATCGAAGGTGGGCGCATAGGTGGAGAGGGCGATCACACCGCCCAAGGGCCCCTCCCATTTCTTGAACGCGGTGTGAAAAACCACGGCGCCGCCTTGAGAAAAACCAGCGAGGAAAATTCGCGAAGTGTCTATTCCGGTTCTCTGTTGTGTCTCGATCAGGTCCGTAACCATTTTTGCCGACGTTTCCAGTTCTTCCAGGCTGATCGAACGGGCCGGGCTCATGGCCTTGATGTCGTACCAGCTCGGCATCTCGTAGCCGCCATTAATCGTCACCGGGCGCGTGGGGGCCTGGGGCAAAACAAAGCGGGTGCTCAGCAAGGTTTCCTGCAGCGCTTCGGCCACCGGCAGGAAGTCGTAGCGATCGGCGCCCAGGCCATGCAGCCAGATAACGCAGGCGTCTGCTGGCTTGGCGGGCTGAAGAATCAAGGGTTCGGTCATGTCTGCTCCATAGATGTGCGGGCGCTCCGATGAGGTGCGTCGGAACGGTGCGCGACAGGTTGATCTGTTAAGAGAATGTCGCAAGGCTGAATCTTTTGCCATTGAAGCGCAGTTGCAGCCACTCGGCCAAGACTCTGGTACGCGCCTTGCTATGTGTATCTCGATGTCAGAACTCTCCTAGGACGGTAACACTATCAGTGAGTGCCGCTCGTGGGAAAGCAACTGCAATTACCGCAAAAACCTCATGCTGCTTGGCCCCAAAAAAAACCAACACGGGTCGATATCGCCTCATAAGGGTGCGCTGAGGTTGGAGCTCCGACACAACAAGAGCAATTGGAGGTTTGTAATGAAGGTATTGAAATCCACCCTGGCCATTGTCACTGCGGCGGCTGTACTGGGTGTCAGTGGTTTTGCCCAGGCGGGTGCCACCCTGGACGCCGTGCAGAAAAAAGGCTTTGTGCAGTGCGGTGTGAGTGACGGCCTGCCGGGTTTCTCGGTGCCGGATGCCAGCGGCAAGATCCTCGGGATCGACGCTGACTATTGCCGCGCTGTGGCGGCTGCCGTGTTTGGCGATGCCACCAAGGTCAAGTTCAGCCAGTTGAACGCCAAGGAGCGTTTCACCGCGCTTCAGTCAGGCGAAGTCGACATCCTGTCGCGCAACACCACCATGACCAGCTCCCGCGACGCGGGCATGGGCCTGAAATTCCCGGGCTTCATTACCTACTATGACGGCATCGGCTTTCTGGTGAACAACAAGCTGGGCGTCAAGAGCGCCAAGGAACTGGACGGTGCAACCATCTGCATCCAGGCCGGTACCACCACCGAGCTGAACGTTTCCGACTACTTCCGCGCCAACAACCTCAAATACACCCCGATCACCTTCGACACTTCCGATGAAAGCGCCAAGTCGCTGGAATCCGGGCGTTGCGACGTACTGACGTCCGACAAATCCCAGCTGTTCGCCCAGCGCAGCAAGCTGGCTTCGCCGAAAGACTACGTGGTGCTGCCGGAAACCATTTCCAAGGAACCCCTGGGCCCGGTCGTGCGTAATGGCGACGACGAGTGGCTGGCCATCGTGCGCTGGGTGGGCTACGCCATGCTCAACGCTGAAGAGGCCGGTGTGACCTCCAAGAACGTCGAAGCTGAAGCCAAGGCCACCAAGAACCCGGACGTTGCGCGTCTGCTCGGTGCTGACGGCGAATACGGCAAAGACCTGAAAGTGAAGAAGGACTGGGTGGTACAGATCGTCAAGCAAGTGGGTAACTACGGCGAGATGTTCGAGCGCAACCTGGGCAAGAGCACGCCGCTGGAAATCGACCGTGGCCTGAACGCCCTGTGGAACAACGGCGGCATTCAATACGCACCCCCTGTGCGCTGATCGCTGATGGTTCTGTCACCCGGTAGGCCAACTGCCGGGTGATGTTCTGTTCCATTATTTTCGGGGCACTTCATGCAAAATCAAATCGGCGCACCCAAGCAGAAGCTCAGCTTCAGCGACCCCAAAGTGCGTGCGTGGCTGTTCCAGATCATCACGATCGTGGCGGTGGTCTCGCTGGGCTGGTACCTGTTCCATAACACCCAGACCAACCTGCAACACCGGGGCATCACCTCGGGTTTCGACTTTCTTGAGCGCAGTGCCGGCTTCGGCATCGCGCAGCACTTGATCGACTACACCGAATCGGACAGCTATGCCCGGGTGTTTGTCATCGGTCTGCTCAACACGTTGCTGGTGACCGTCATCGGTGTGGTGCTGGCAACCCTGCTCGGCTTCATCATCGGCGTGGCGCGCTTGTCGCCTAACTGGATGATCAACAAGCTGGCCACGGTGTACGTGGAGGTATTTCGCAACATTCCGCCGCTGCTGCAAATCCTGTTCTGGTACTTCGCGGTTTTCCTGACCATGCCAGGGCCGCGCAACAGCCATAACTTCGGTGACACCTTCTTTGTCAGCAGCCGTGGCCTGAACATGCCAGCAGCGCTGGCGGCCGATGGGTTCTGGCCGTTTGTGGCCAGCCTGGTGGTCGCCATCGTTGCCATCGTGCTGATGACCCGCTGGGCCAACAAACGCTTTGAAGCGACCGGGGTTCCTTTCCATAAATTCTGGGCGGGCCTGGCGCTGCTGGTGGTGATCCCGACGCTGTGCGTGTTGGTCTTCGGCACGCCGCTGCATTGGGAAATGCCCAAGCTTGCTGGCTTCAACTTCGTCGGCGGCTGGGTGCTGATCCCGGAACTGCTGGCGTTGACCTTGGCGTTGACGGTGTACACCGCGGCGTTCATTGCCGAGATCGTGCGCTCGGGCATCAAGTCCGTCAGCCATGGCCAGACCGAAGCGGCACGCTCACTGGGCCTGCGCCCAGGGCCGACGCTGCGCAAGGTCATCATCCCGCAAGCGTTGCGCGTGATCATTCCGCCGCTGACCAGCCAATACCTGAACCTGGCGAAAAACTCGTCGTTGGCCGCCGGTATCGGTTATCCGGAAATGGTTTCGCTGTTTGCCGGCACGGTGCTCAACCAGACCGGCCAGGCCATTGAAGTCATTGCCATCACCATGAGCGTGTACCTGGCGATCAGCATCAGCATTTCTTTGCTGATGAACTGGTACAACAAGCGCATTGCGCTGATCGAGCGGTGAGGACACACCCATGACTACGCATACGTTCAAACCTGACATGCCACCGCCGAGCAAAGTCTTCGGGCCGGTGGCCTGGATGCGCGCCAACTTGTTCTCGAGCTGGCTCAATACACTGCTGACCTTGCTGGCGATCTACCTGGTGTACCTGGTGGTGCCGCCGATCCTGCACTGGGCCATCCTCGATGCCAACTGGGTGGGCACCACCCGCGCCGACTGCACCAAGGAGGGCGCCTGCTGGGTGTTTATCCAACAGCGCTTCGGGCAGTTCATGTATGGCTATTACCCCGTCGACCTGCGCTGGCGCGTGGACATGACGGTATGGCTGGCCATCGTGGGTGTGGCGCCGTTGTTCATCTCGCGTTTCCCTCGCAAGGCGATCTACGGCCTGGGCTTTCTGGTGTTGTACCCGATCATCGCCTACTGCTTGCTGCACGGCGGCGTGTTCGGCCTGAGCAATGTGGCGACCAGCCAATGGGGCGGCCTGATGCTGACCCTGGTGATCGCCACTGTCGGCATCGCTGGCGCCTTGCCGCTGGGCATTGTGCTGGCGCTGGGGCGGCGTTCGAACATGCCGGCCATTCGGGTGGTCTGCGTGACCTTCATCGAGTTCTGGCGCGGCGTGCCGTTGATCACCGTGCTGTTCATGTCGTCGGTGATGCTGCCGCTGTTCCTGCCCGAGGGCATGAACTTCGACAAGCTGCTGCGGGCGCTGATCGGTGTGATCCTGTTCCAGTCGGCCTATGTAGCCGAAGTGGTGCGCGGTGGTTTGCAGGCGATTCCCAAGGGGCAATACGAAGCCGCTGCGGCAATGGGCCTGGGCTACTGGCGCAGCATGGGCCTGGTGATTTTGCCGCAGGCCTTGAAGTTGGTGATCCCTGGGATCGTCAACACCTTCATTGCCCTGTTCAAGGACACCAGCCTTGTGATCATCATCGGCCTGTTCGACCTGCTCAACAGCGTCAAGCAAGCCGCCGCCGACCCCAAATGGTTGGGCATGGCCACTGAAGGCTACGTGTTCGCCGCTTTGGTGTTCTGGATTTTCTGTTTTGGTATGTCGCGCTATTCCATGCACCTGGAACGCAAGCTCGACACTGGCCACAAGCGTTAGGAGTTTTTTGATGAGCGAAGCAATCAAACAGCCTGTGAGCCCTGAAGGCATTATCCAGATGCAGGGCGTCAACAAGTGGTACGGCCAGTTCCACGTGTTGAAAGACATCAATCTCAACGTCAAGCAGGGCGAGCGCATCGTGCTGTGCGGCCCGTCGGGCTCGGGCAAGTCCACCACCATCCGCTGCCTCAACCGTCTGGAAGAGCACCAGCAAGGCCGCATCGTGGTCGATGGCGTGGAGCTGACCAATGACCTCAAGCAGATCGAAGCGATCCGCCGTGAAGTGGGCATGGTGTTCCAGCACTTCAACCTGTTCCCGCATTTGACCATCTTGCAAAACTGCACGCTGGCGCCGATGTGGGTGCGCAAGATGCCCAAGCGCAAGGCCGAGGAAATTGCCATGCACTACCTGGAGCGTGTGCGCATTCCGGAGCAGGCCCACAAGTTTCCGGGGCAACTGTCCGGCGGCCAGCAACAGCGTGTGGCCATCGCCCGTGCCTTGTGCATGAAACCGAAAATCATGCTGTTCGACGAGCCGACCTCGGCACTCGACCCGGAAATGGTGAAAGAGGTTCTGGACACCATGATTGGCCTGGCCGAAGACGGCATGACCATGTTGTGCGTGACTCACGAAATGGGCTTTGCGCGCACCGTGGCCAACCGCGTGATCTTCATGGACAAGGGTGAGATCGTTGAACAGGCGGCGCCGAATGACTTTTTTGATAACCCGCAGAATGAGCGGACCCGGTTGTTCTTGAGCCAGATACTGCATTGATGGAGCGTTAAAAAATAAACCCGGCCTGGTAGCCTAATGCCGTTCAGTCAAGGATTTTTGTAGGAGCGAGCTTGCTCGCGAGAAACTCACAGGCGCCGCGTTCAATCAGGAAACACGCGTTCTCGTTGACGTTTTTCGCGAGCAAGCTCGCTCCTACACGGCATGGTTCAGGAGGCTTGGGCCGCAAGTTGTTGCTCATCTTTTTCTATGAGCAGGCGATTGAGGTCATCGCCGACATTGAGCGCCTCGATCTCGGCTAGTAGATGCGGATGCTTATCCAGTAGGCGCATGAGTGTAAACAATGGTTCAGGAGGGAAAACCTCAGCCCTTTCGTAGCGAGAAAATGAATTTTGCCCACGCACAGTCAAAAGCTTCACTGCGTCCTTCTGAGTGAGATGCAGTTTGCGACGGATTCGCTTCATTTCGGCAGCGATGATTTTTCTGCCATCAATCAATAATTGGTCACTGGCGTCGGAATAACGCTCTGCGCTGTCATCGTCATGATCGAATTCGATTTCCTTACAGACCTGGCATTCCCAGCCCGCGATGTTTGGAATGTCGCGCATCATGCCGCGCGTGTTGATGGTGAAGGTGCGACCTTCGAAATGCTGCATTCCCTCATGGGCTCCGCAATTCACGCATTGTTGGGTTTTCATAAGGTTTTCTCCTTGAAGGAGATTACGGGAGCTCCACCGCTTGAGCGGTAAGTCACCTTGATGTAAATCTCCGTACCGTACATTTTGATGAGATAGACGTCCTGCCATACCCGATGGTCTGAATAGGTTGTCATTGATTTGTACAACATTCGCTTTTCAAGGGCGCAGACCGCCAACCGCATCTGGCCGATACTCAATTCAAGTTGTCGAGCGCTCTCCCGCGCACTTGCCGTAAATGCTCCGTTGCCCAGCTGGATGACTTGCGCCTTGATCAGGGCCAAATCGTAATGAGGTGTGTACTTTTCCATAAGACACCTGAGTCCAATAATTACCCTCTAAGGGTAATTTTACCAATCGAAAATACTGCTCCTTTTCCTGCCTAAGAACCCTAGTGCGTTGCCTTTGTAGGCAACTCCGAATAGCCTGTAGGAAAATTCATCCTATGATTGGACGAAAGCGCTAAACCCATGACAGACATCGCCCCGCTGATCAAACGCTCCCTGGTCGACCAGGCGCTGGAGCAACTGCGCCTGCGCATCTCCCAAGGCGTATGGGCCATCGGCGAGCGCCTGCCCACCGAGCCCGAGTTGTCCGCCGAGCTGGGGATCAGCCGGAACACCGTGCGTGAAGCCATGCGGGTATTGGCCTTTTCGGGCTTGATCGAAATTCGCCAGGGCGATGGCAGTTACCTGCGCTCGATGACCGACCCACTGGGCACAATGCGGGCGTTGTCCCATTGCACGCTGGAGCAGGCGCAGGAGACGCGCCAGATTCTGGAAGTGGAGGCCATCGGCCTGGCTGCATTGCGTCGTACCGAAGCGGACCTTGAGGCATTGCGCAAGGCGCTCGCTCTCAGCGCCGAGCGTTATCACGGCGACCTGGAGGCCTATATCAGCGCCGACCTGAAGTTCCACCAGCACGTGGTGGATGCGGCGCACAACCCGGCCTTGAGCGAGCTGTACCACTACTTCTCGGCCATTGTCGGCGCGCAGCTGCGCCAGACCCTGAACCGCTCACCGCGACGCCAGGCGGTGTTCGACCTGCATGGAGCGCTGCTCGATGCGGTGGAACAACAAGACCCGGACCGCGCCAAATCCCTCTGCCGGCAGTTGATCAATGAACCCTGAAGCCCCACGCAAGACCGAACTCGAAGAACTGTTGATCGACGCCGAAGCTGACGACGACAGCGTGCAGCAGGCGCCGCCGAGCGTGGTTCGGCCATGGCTGCTGTTGCTGGGCCTGGTGTTGGTGGCCTTGAACCTGCGCCCGGCCTTGTCGAGCTTGTCGCCGTTACTGGCAGAGGTTTCGAGCAGTTTGGGCTTGTCCGCCGCCAAGGCCGGTTTGCTGACCACCTTGCCGGTGCTGTGCCTGGGCCTGTTCGCGCCCACCGCGCCGATGCTGGCACGGCGTTTTGGCGCCGAGCGCGTTGTGCTTGGCATCCTGCTGACCCTGGCCGCCGGGATCATCCTGCGCAGTTCGTTGGGTGAGGTGGGGTTGTTCCTCGGTAGCCTGGTTGCAGGGGCCAGCATCGGCATCATCGGTGTGTTGCTGCCGGGTATCGTCAAGCGCGACTTCGCCAGGCAGGCCGGTGCCATGACCGGTGTCTACACCATGGCGTTGTGCTTGGGCGCCGCCATGGCGGCCGGTGCCTCTGTGCCGCTGAGCCACGCCTTTGGCGACAGCTGGAAGATCGGCCTGGGCTTCTGGATCCTGCCGGCGCTGGTGGCGGCCCTGGTCTGGTTACCCCAGATTGGGCAGAAGCACGGCGCCCATCGTGTGGCCTATCGTGTGAAAGGGTTATTGCGCGATCCGTTGGCCTGGCAGGTCACCCTGTACATGGGCCTGCAATCGTCACTGGCCTACATCGTGTTCGGCTGGTTGCCGTCGATCCTGATCGGCCGTGGCCTGAGCGCGACCGAAGCCGGGTTGGCGCTGTCGGGCTCGATCATCGTGCAACTGCTCAGCTCCCTGGCCGCACCGTGGCTGGCCACGCGCGGCAAGGACCAGCGCCTGGCGATTGTGGTGGTGATGCTGCTGACCCTCGGCGGGCTGTTCGGTTGCCTGTATGCACCGCTGGAGGGCCTATGGGGTTGGGCGATTTTGCTCGGCCTGGGGCAGGGCGGCACCTTCAGCCTGGCGCTGACCCTGATCGTGTTGCGCTCGCGCGATTCCCATGTGGCGGCCAACCTGTCGAGCATGGCCCAGGGCATCGGCTACACCCTGGCGTCGATGGGGCCGTTCGCGGTCGGCCTGGTGCATGACTGGACCGGCGGCTGGGCAGCCATTGGCTGGATCTTCGCTGTGATCGGCCTGGGGGCCATCATTGCCGGGCTGGGCGCCGGGCGTGCGCGCTATGTGCAGGTCACCAGCGAGAAGGTTTAGAGATACACCACTTCCAGCGTGGCCGAGCCATCGAGCGGGGTTTCCACACTCAAATCCAGATTCTGGCGGGCATTGATCACGGTCTGCACCGTGACGTTGCCCCCCAGGGTACCGATGGCCGTGGGCCCGCTGACGCTGCCCTCCACGTCGGTAAACCCCAGGTAGCTTCGCGAGCCAATATCGATGGGGTTGAGATTGGAGGTGCGCCACGCCAGGCCACCGGTGGTGGACTCGGTGCCGTATACCTGCGCGGTGTTGCTGGCCTGGGTTTGCCGCGGGTCGAAGGTCATGGAGTAAACCCCCAGGCGGTTGCCGCTGCTATCAAACCCCAGCCCGTAGTAAATCTCGCTGTTGACCATGGCCGAGCCGTCGCGGTTGTCGCGCATGCGAAGGGCGTAGCGGACGGGGCCATTGCAGGCGATGCCGATATGCAGCGTCTTCAGGGGCAGGCGCGTGGCGGTCTCCAGGTTCAGGTCTTGTTGGGCAATCTTGCCGTAGTCGATCAGGCCACCGCTGGAAAGCTGCGGCAAGCAGGCGGCGGGGACGATCAGTCCGTGGACGCTCAGGTCCACTGTCGAGGCGGCCAGCACCGAGGGCGCGCAGGCCAGTAACACCAGGCTGGAAAGGATGCGGGTTTTCATGGGGCGGACTCCTTACAGGGGGGCTCAGGGGTAGACGATTTCGAGCGTGCCGGAACCGTTGATGTGCACCACGTCACGCAAGTCCAGGCTTTGCATCGGCGCCAGGTAAGTCTTGATGCGCATCGTGCCAGTCAGGGTTTGCAGGGCGACTGGCCCTGTGGTAACGCCGGTTTTGTCGGTAAAGCCCATGATGCTGTTGGCCGCCATGGGGATCTGCCGCGCGGTGGAACTGCTCCATGCCACGCCATTGCTGGTGGAGTCGGTGCGGTACAAGGTGGGGAAGGCATCGGCGCTGAATTCGGCCGGGTCGATGGTCAGGTAAAAGCGCCCGATCTTGTTGCGGCTGGCATCCAGGTCCAGGCCATAGGCCGTTTCATCGGTGCCGCCCGTGGCCGAGCCGTCGCGGTTGTCCTTCATGCGCAGGGCGAAGCGGATGGGCGCGTCGCAGGTCACGCTCAGGTGCAGTGTGCGGGTGGGCAGCGGTGTTTCAGTGCTGGCGTTGAGGTCTTTGGCGTACAGAGTGCCGTAGTCCACCACGCCTTGGTCGGACAAGCTCGGCAGGCAGGCGATAGGCGCGAAGTGCGCGCGCAGTGTCAGCTCCCGGTAGCGTCCATGGTGTGCGCCGTACAGCATGCCGGAGACTTCCCAGGTGGTGGCATCGCGCACCTGGGTGGCGGCAGGGTCGGCCCAGGCACGCAGGCTCATTTGCAGTGCCAGGGTTTTACCGGTGAGCACCGTGCCCCGTTCGACCGGTGCGATGCCGTGGTCGGGTCGCCATTGCAGGACGCTGCCAGTGGCGACGGGCGCCTGCCCCACGGCGGGCAGCACCCCCAACTCGACCGCGCGGCCGTCGAGCAGGGCATTACTGACTTCAATGGCATAGCTGCCGTGCTCGGTAAACTGCCAGCGCTGCGGGCTGGCGGCTTGCGCACGGTAGAACAGGCTGAGGTCTTCGGCCTGGGGGCAACTGACGGTCACACTCAGTCGACGCTCGCCGAGCAGGCGTTGCGGTGCGCTGTCGCTTTGCGCCAAGCGGCTCATCAGGCCGAAATCCAGCAACGGCTCACTGACGTTCAGTTGGCATTCTTCAAAAGCCTGGGCTGTGCCGGCGGCGCCGATCAACAGCCCCAGGCACAGTTGACGCAAACAGCTTGCAAGGGGCATGGCGGGAATCCTCAAGGTGCGTGACAGCGTGCGGGGGCCGTTTCGAAGTACACCGAGGGGTCGGCTTTTTCCGGCAGCGAGTAACGCAACTGGCAACGGCGCCCTTGGGGCGTGGTTATCCACAGCGTCGATTGGCCCAGCACATTGGGTAGAAACACCTGGCTGCCGTCCTGCACCAGGGTGATGAATTCACCATTGGCACTGCTGACGGAGGCACCCGCCGGCAACGGCGCGCCCTGGTCGGTGCTGACGGTGAGCAGCAGGCGGCGGGTCAGGCCGACGCCAAATTTGACGCGCTCCACGGCGCCACGGCCGGCCGAAACCATGGCCAGGCCATTGTTGATATCGGCATTGCGCGGCAATGAACGGGTTTGCACTTCCACCGGGCTGCGCCCGTAGGCGGCGACTTGCGGCACCACGGCCTGGCCTTGCCAGTCAGTCCACACCGGGCCGCTGGGGGTGGTGAGTTTGATGCCGCTCATATCGCCAACCGACACCAGCGCGAAGGTGTCGCGCACCGGGTAGGGAGAAAAGGTCACGCCGTCGCCATGCAGCACCACACCGCCGCGAGCACCGCCTTGATAGCTGGAACGCTCGGCGTCGGAGCGGCTGTAACTGACATCCAGCTGGCTGTAGCGCGGCAGCGCGGAGATGCCCAGGGTGGTTTCCACTTGATGGTCGCTGCTGTCGTGCTCGGCGCTGACGCGGTAGCTGAGTTGGTCGTCGATCTGTTCGGTGATGCCCAGGCCGGTGCGGTTCTCGCCACCGGAGTTGCGCACCCAGCTGCGCAGCCGGCGACTCTCGCCCAGCGGCACGCTGATATTGAGGTACACCGCGTTGTCCTGCTGCTGGCGGCCGCCCATTTGCCACTCGGCACTGGCCGACAACGACACCGCACCGATGCTCGTGCCCCAGGAGGCCAGCGCCCGGCTGCTGCTGTCGCCGGCAAAATTGGCCGAGCGTGAAACCCCGGCGCTGAATGCACCCAGTTGGGGGTGCGACCAGCCGAGGTTGAGGCTTTGCTGGTCGCGGTAGCGCGAATCACGGTTGCTGTCGTCGCGCGTGTAAGTGCTTTCTTCGAGTTCGCGGTAGCCGATGCTGCGCCAGGAATTGGCGGCGCTGATCGACCATTGTTCGCCCAGGCGCTGGGACCAGGACAGATCAGTCTGCACACCGGAGACCTTCTCTCGGGCCTGGCTGTTGGACACTTGCGTGGACAGTTGGATCTGGCTGTCCAGCCACGGTAACCAGCCCAGGCTGGCGCCCACCGAACGGTATTGACTGGCCGCCAGCACGCCCGTGCCGAGGGTCAATTGCGGGTGCAGGGCGCCGGTCCAGCCGCCACTGATTACCCACTGATCCTCGCCTTCGGCATCGCCCACATTACGCACTCGGCCCGCTGCCACGGAGTAACCCGGGGCTGGCAACCCGAGCCCGAGCATGGCCGCTGGCACGGTGAAGCGCCGTTCACCGCCGACGCTCTCCTTGACCGTGACTTCGACGTCCGAGCGCGTGTTCAAGCGACGCACATCGGTCAGGGCAAAGGGCCCGGCGGGCACCACGGTGGAATGAATCAACGCGCCGTTCTGGCGAACCTCTACCTGGGCCGGGCTGTTGGCGATGCCCTGGATCAGCGCGCCCTGGCCCTGTTCTTGAAGCGCGTGCTCGGTGAGCACCTGCACCCCGGTGATCTGCGCGCCGGACAGCACCGGGTTGTACAGGTTGATCTGCCCGGCCTGCAGCACCGCCTGGTAGCTGGCGAAGGTGCGTTGGGCATAGGCTTGCAGGTGGGTGCTGCGTGACAGGCCATCCTGCCAGGTCTGCACCTGGCGGCTGCGCACGATCCAGTCGCCGGCATTGAACCCCACCTCGGTATTGGCCGAACCAAAGCGGCTGGCGTCATCGCCGAAGCGGTTGTAGAAGCCACTGAGGTCGTAGTTGAGCAGGCCGGCAAACCCGCCGGTTTCGTAGCCGGAGATATCCTGCTGCACGGGGCGCAGGGCGTCGGTGGGCACCACCAGCGACACCGTCAGTGTCGCCGGGTCTGGTTCCACAAGGGTTTGCGGGTACCGCGCAAGAAAATCATGGCAGCCCTCGGTTTTACCAGGCGGCACCAGATTGGCCGCGTCCAGCAAAGCGCGGTCAAAGCACAGGTTGCCCTGCTGATCGAAGTTCACCGCCAGCCGGCCACGGCGCTGACCGTTGACGCGCAGGCTGACGGTGTGTTGCCCGGCTGCGTAACGCGGTGCGGCCAGCAACAGGCTGGCCAGTTGTGGGTCGATACCACGTTGTTGCAAGGTCTGGGCATCGAAGCCGGACGAGCTGGAATCTTCGGCGCACACTTTGGCCGGTATGAGCGCGCACAGCAGCAATACCAGCGCCAGGGCAGGGCTGGCAAAGGGATCGGGCACGGCTTCGCCGTCACGGTAACTCAATACTGTTTTCACGCAAGGTACTCGAATAGTGAACGCGCAGGCCTTGTGGACCGGGCGTTCTGGTGACGATCAACAAGCCGTCACTTCGTTACTCAGGCGGCGCAGGGTGGTACGCCGCCTGGGGTGTTCCGTCAGAAGCTGATTGGTGCGTCGTAAGCCTTGACCGCAAACCCGTACACCGTGGCCGGCTGCAGCCTGACTGTCTTGGCCTGGCTGCTGCTGGCCGGCACGCTCAAGGCTTCGCCGGGCAGCACATAGGTCCGAGGCAGCAACGCCTTGCCGTCACCGGGCAGCAGTTGCAGCTCCTGCGCCAGACGCACCACGTACGGCGTGTCGTTGCGCACCTGTAACTGGCCTTCGCGCAGTGTCCAGGTCAGGTCGGTCCAGGGCGTGCGGTTGGGGGCCAGGCCCTTGGGGTGCACGATCACCGGCAGGTTCTGGCGCACGGTCACACCTACGCGGGCATGCCCGACGGCGGTGGCGGCGCGTCCCTGGGGCATGCCTTCGAACACTGCGCGTTTAAGCCTTTGGGTGAGCAACGGCTGCCGGTTTTGCAGAATGAAACGCACCAGCTGGGACTTGGAGGCTTCGACCCGCGACAGCGGCGGTGTCACCACTAACAGCGGTTCGGTGTCTTCCGGAATGTCCTGCAAGGTCACATGCAGCAGGGCCAGCTGGCTGTCGGTGTTGGTCACCGACACGGACGCTTCGCCTTCGGCCTCGTTCACGATCACCACGGAGGTGTCCGGGACCATACCGTCGGCTTTTACCTGATCGCCGAGCATCAAGAGCAAGGCAATCAGGCCGACAGCGGTGTTTGAGAATGTCGTCGTCATGACGGGTTTCCATTAGCCAAAAAAGGGGGCGGTCAGAGGTAGCGCAGGTCCAGGACGATGGCGCCGTCGAGCGGAACTTCCTGGTCCAGGGTCAGGTACTGGGAAAAATTGATCGCAGTGCTCACCTGAACCTGGACGGTCAGTTGGCCGATGAAGTCCGGTTGTCGGTCACCGACTGGCGCGAAGGCCATGTAGGTGCGGGGGTAGGCATTGGGCTCCTGGGACCAGGTTTCGCCGTTGTCGCTGGAAGCCAATGCTTGCAGGGGCTGCGCATCGCCCACTGCGTTGCGATAGGCCAATGCCACGGAGCCCAGGCGTTCTTCGGGCACATGGATGTTCCTGCCCAGCCCGTAGAAATAATCGGGGGCCGACGAGGAGTCGGCGCGATTATCGAGGCCCACCAGCGCAAACAGCATCGGCCTGGCGCACTGCACACGCAGGTCGAGCGTCTGGATCGGCAGTACGGTGAACTCGTCGGCATTGAGGCTGTGAGAAGGAATCTTGCCGTGATCGACGGTGCCTTCATTCGTCAGCTCGATATGGCAGGCGTCCGGGGTTACCCGGCCGGTCACCGTGAGGTCGACGGCCGACGCACCGTGGGCTTGGGTCATCGCTGTCAGGCCAAGCACGATGGCAACGCTACGCCCCCATGCCGTGAGCACGGGCAGTGCCAGACGCCGCCCATGCCTGTCGGTGTTCAAGGGATGAGCGGCCATGGGTTAGAGGTACTTCACTTCAAGGGTGGCGGAGCCGTCGAGGGTCACCTCATTGCTGAGGTCCATGCCGGCGGTGGCCAGAATGAAGGTCTGCACCTGTAAATCGACCACCAGGTCTTTGACCGCCAGTGGCTGGCTATCGTCATCCATCGAGGCAACCGACATGTACAGGCCCGGATCCCAGAACTTTTCTTTGAACCAGGTATTGCCTTGGTCGGACGATGCGATGGGTTGCACCACCACGCCATCTTCGGCAAGCGGATTGGCTAGCGTGAGGTTGTACCCGCCCAGCTTCTGGGTTTCGTTGATAAAGCCCAAACCGTAACTCGAAGAGATACCTGAGGAGGCACGGTTATCGACCGAGTGCAGGGCGAACTGGATCGCAGCGTCGCAATTGACCGCCATGACCAGGGTGTGGTTGCCGATGACTGTCGGGTTGTCCGGGTTCAGGTCCTTGGCGGAGATCTTGCCATGGTCGATCACGCCACCACCGGACAGGGTCGGTGTGCAGGCGCTGGGCACGATCAGGCCTTTGACGGTCAGGTCCACGCTGGATGCGGCGAAGGTGGTGGCCGAGTGGAGCAGCAGCACGCTGGCGGCCAGGGTGGTCAATCGGGTTTTCATCGGGAGGCTCCTTAGAGGTAATTGACTTGCACAGTGGCGTGGCCGTCGATGGGCACTTCGTCGGTCAGCGTCAGGTTGCTGGCGGGGGCGATGTGGGTGATCAGGCGGATTTCCGCGTCCAATGCCTGGATCGCGATCGGTGCAAGGCCGTCGCCGTCGGCGACGGCCGTCAACAAGCTATGGCTGAGCATCACCGAGGGGATCCAGGTCACGCCGCCGTCCCGGGAGGTGATGGTGCGTACCGGTACGCCATCGGCCACCGGGCTATACAGGCCAAGCCCGGCGTCGCCGACTTTTTCATCGTTGGGTGTCATGCCCAGGCCATGCCAACTGAAGTGGCTGGCGGCAGTGCCCGCACGGTTGTCGATGGTGTTCAGGGTAAAAATGGTTGGCCCTTCGCAACGCACACTCAACAACATGGTTTCCCTGGGCAAGTCGGTGTAGGTGTCGGCGTTGAGGTCTCTGACCGACACCTTGCCGAAGTCGACGGTACCGCCGCCGGAGACCACGGGGGCGCAGGCACTGGGGGTGATGACCCCTTTGACCGTCAGGTCCTGGCTACTGGCGGCCCATACCGGGCCGGCGCCGATCAGCAACAGTGTGGCGGTGAGGGTAGTGAGGGGGCTAACCATGGGGCACGTCCTGTGGGTGAGGGGCGGTTACAGGTATTTCACTTCAAGGGTGGCGGAGCCGTTGATCGGAACTTCTGTGCTCAGGTCCATGCCGGCTGTGGGGGCGATAAGGGTTTGCACCATCAGGTCTGCCGTGACCTGCTGGACCGGGGAGGGTGCCCAACTGCCGGAGGAACGGTCGCCAAACGAGGCGTGGTAGGTAATGGGCCAGACGTCGCCCGGGAAGCTCTCCCGCCAGGTGAGGCCGTTATCGGACGACTCGATCAGGGTGATTGCCGCGCCGTCAGCCACCGGATTGCCGAGCACCAGTGTGTACCCGCCCAATTTTTTGCCGCTGACCAGGCCCAGGCCATAGCGGTTCATGGGGTCGGGGGCGTCACCCTTGTTGTCCGTGCCCTTCAGGGCCAGCAGGGTTGGCGCATCGCAGACGATCGACAGTTGCAGGGTGTGGTTGCCGAGCAACGTCCAGTTGTCCTGTTTCAAATCCTTGGCCGCGACTTTGCCGTGGTCGATGATGCCGCCGCTGGAAAGGCCAGGGGCACAGGCGCTGGGTGTAATCAGGCCCTTGACGGTCAAATCGACGCTACTGGCGGCGAACAAAGACGTGGACATGGCGAGCAGCAGGGCACTGCTGAGCAGGGGCATGCAGGTTTTCATGTGAGAGGCGTCCATTTACAGGTATTTGACTTCAAACGTCGCGGAACCATCGATCGCGACTTCGTCGGTCAATGTCAGCCCTTTTGCGGGGGCGATCACTGTGTAGAGCGTGACGTCCATGATCGCGTCCTTGATCGGGTGCGGCGCCCAGCCGCTATCGCCACGACTGCCCAGTGCCACCAACTCGTTGGGCGCGATGCCGTCGTCAGGCAGCAGCGTTACCCAGTGGCCGTCGGCGTTGTACATGGCCAGCAGCGTGGAGGGGGTTTCGGCGACGGGGTTGCTGAAACCCAACTGATACATGCCCAGCTTCTGGTTTTCGTTGATCATGCCCAGGCCAAAGGAGTAGCCATAAATCGCAGAGCCAGCTCGATTGTCGATAGGCTGGATGGCAAACAGCGTTGCCGCATCGCAGTTGACGCTCAGTGGCAGGGTCTTGCGCTCAAGCGGGGTGCTGGTGTCGATATTCAGGTCTTTTGCCGCGATTTTTCCGAAGTCGACGTCACCCGGCAGGCTCGGTGTACAAGCGCTGGGCGTGATCAACCCTTTGACGCTCAGGTCGACACTGCTGGCGGCGAACACTGAAGATGTCATGGCGAGCAGCAGGGCACTGCTCAACAGGGATACAGGGTTCTTCATTTCCAATTGTTCCATTGCAGTCTGGCAGATAGAAACGCGTACAGGTCAGCGCTCGGCCCTGTGTGGGCGAGTGGTTGGCGTGGCGGCGGTCTCAGTGTTTTTTTGCGGTGCCAGGGAGTGGCCATCCGTCCCTCTTTTGGGGTGGGCACAATTTAGCGAGGGGGCTGCGAGGGGGAAATACAACTAATACGACATTGGCGGGTTGTGGTGTAAGCGCAGTACGGGACGGTAGATTTTCGCGGCGTTTTTCGTAGTTGTTGTATCGGCTTGAAGCCATTCAAAAGGATATAGGTTGAAAGTCGATAACGATCAAAAGGGTGTGCCTGGCATTGCTGTATCAGTGCCGCGGATGGCTGCCGAATTAATCACCACGAAGAGGTACTGATGGGTTCGCCAGGAGGTTCAACCGCAGGAGCGAGCCGGACAGTCAAACCGCCTTTTTGTCCCCCGCCCCATTGGCAGTACTTGAATGTTCTGGTCGTGGAGGATCATTCAGCCTATCGCCTGTTGCTGGGTTGGCTGTTGCAAAAACTGGGGCTCGGACACGCGCTGGTCACCGATGGCTTCATGGGATTGGACACCTTTACCAACCGGCCCTTCGACCTGGTGATCAGTGATTGCCGGATGCCCTTCATGGACGGTTACAGCATGACTCGTGCGATTCGCCAGCATGAGCGTGAGCAGGGATTGAAGCGCGTGCCCATCATTGCCTTGACCGCCAACCTGCAAAACGACAGCCCCCAACGTTGCCGCAACGCCGGCATGGATGCCTGGCTGCTCAAACCCCTGACCCTTGAACAACTGCACGCCGTGCTGGTGCGCTGGTTGCCGGGCGGCGATGGCAGTTATGTCGAGCCATACGCTGCTGCGGCGGGGGCGAGCTGGCCCACCCGTGCCACGCTTGTGACCACGTTTGGCAGCGACCTGGTCGTCGACCAGTTGCTGGAAACCCTGTTGATGGAGGCCTGGGAAGACCAGCGGGTGTTGCGTCATGCCCGTGTGACGTTGAACGCGCCATTGACCGCCGAGCGTCTGCATCGGCTGGTGGGCAGCCTGGTGTTCCTGGGCGGCACGGGGTTGGAAACCAGTGCCGTGCGCTTGATCGAGCAGGTCCAGGCCGAGGGTGTCGCTACGCACACGGCGCAACTGGAAGTGTTTGAAGCACGGCTGTGCGCTTATCTGGAGTATCTGTCTGAGTTGTGAAGAATGCTGTTGCAGAGCGTTTTACCTGGTCGTTGGTCTAAGTTTGGCTGTAGGTATTTTCCTATTGTGTTGTAGTCCAAAAATCAGCCACTACTGAACATTGGGTTCGGCCGCAAGTGCCTCTTTGTTAGCAGTTGTTGATGATCGCAGGCAGAGGTATTTTGCGCGGATTCAAGTTGCCATCATTCGTGGGTGCCTATGCTTCGAGTAATTATTGCTGACGATCACCCTATTGTCCGGGTCGGGCAGAAAGTCGTGATCGAGGCGAATGGCAAGTGCAAAGTGGTCGGTGAAGCCGATGGTCCTGATCAGTTACTCGGCGTGCTCAGTCGCACGCCGTGCGACGTACTGGTCACGGACTTCGCCATGCCAGGCGGCCAGCAGGCCGATGGCTACTGCTTGTTGGGCCTGTTGCAGCGCCAGTATCCGCAGTTGCCGGTGATACTGGTCACCATGTTCGCCAACGTCGCCACGTTACGCGCAGCCTTTGCCCACGGCGCCAAGGCAGTGGTCGCCAAAAGTGCTTCGGCCAAGGAGTTGCCCTTGGCGATCAAGGCGGTGTGTGCTGGCCAGACCTTCGCCAGTGAATGCCTGCGGGTACAACTGGTGGAAGCCGGCACTGGCGATCAATCCCAGGAGCCGCAGTTGTCTGGCAAGGAACGCGAGGTGGTGCGCATGCTGGCCAGCGGCATGACCGTCAGCCAGATTGCCGCCCAGGTCAACCGCAGCATCTCCACCATCAGCAAGCAGAAAAGCACGGCGATGCAGCGCTTGAGTATTTCCACCGACGTTGACTTGTTCGCCTACGCCCGCAGTACTGGGATAGCGCCGTAGCGCGCTTATTTGCGTGGCGAATGACAGTAGCCATGACGGCTTGGCCGGCTTATCGTGCGCCTACTCTTTTGACGTCCGCGGAGCCTGCCCATGAGTGATGCCCATAACGCCCTGATCAGCCAATTCTATAGCGCCTTCCAGCGCCTGGATGCCGAGGCCATGGTTGCCTGCTACAGCGATGACGTGGTGTTCAGCGACCCGGCCTTTGGTGAACTGCGAGGCCGTGACGCAGGGGACATGTGGCGCATGCTCACCACCCGTGCCAAGGATTTTTCGTTGACCTTCGACCAGGTGCACAGCGACGAGCGCACCGGCAGTGCGCATTGGGTGGCCACCTACCTGTTCAGTGCAACCGGCAATACGGTGGTCAACGATATCCAGGCGCGCTTTGTATTGCGCGACGGCAAGATCTGCGAGCACCACGATCACTTCGACCTGTGGCGCTGGTCGCGCCAGGCGTTGGGCACCAAGGGCCTGCTGTTGGGCTGGACGCCGCTGGTACGCAACGCCGTACGCGCCCAGGCGAACAAAGGCCTGAAGGCATTCCAGGCCAGTCGTTGATAAACTGCGCGCCCCTTTGCCTTGCCGAACCTGTCCGTGAGTACGCCTGAACCCAAGCCTTGGTATGTCTACCTGGTGCGCGCCGCCAATGGTGCGCTGTATTGCGGCATCAGCAACGACCCGGTGCGCCGGTTTGCCTCGCACCAAAGCGGCAAGGGCGCGCGGTTTTTTCTGTCCAGCCCGGCAGTGGCGCTGGTGTACACCGAGCAATGCGCGAACAAGGGTGAGGCGCTGCGTCAGGAACGCCTGATCAAAAAGTTGAAGAAGAGCGCCAAGGAATGCCTGGCCGCAAATGGCTCATCACTCTGACTGATAGGTTCCCATCATGCAGCCAGGACCGTTTGCGCGGTAATCTGCTCGCTCACTCGCCAAGCGGAAACCCGTATGTCTGAGCTCATCCTGCACCATTATCCGACCTCACCCTTTGCGGAAAAAGCGCGGCTGTTGCTGGGCTTCAAAGGCCTGTCCTGGCATTCGGTGAACATTTCGCCGGTGATGCCCAAGCCCGACCTGACGGCCTTGACCGGCGGCTACCGCAAAACTCCGGTGCTGCAGGTGGGGGCGGATATCTATTGCGACACCGCCCTGATCGCTCGCCGCCTGGAGCAGGAAAAGTCCTCACCGGCCCTGTTTCCGCTGGGCCAGGAAATGATCACCCAGACCTTCGCCACCTGGGCCGACAGCGTGGTATTCGCCCATGCCGTCAGCCTGGTGTTCCAGCCCGAATCGGTGGCGGTGCGCTTTGGCAAGTTACCGCCCGAGGCCATCAAGGCCTTTATCGCTGACCGCGCTGCGCTGTTCAGTGGCGGCACGGCGAGCAAGCTGCCGGCTGAGCTGGCCAAGCATCAATGGCCGGCGATCATGACGCGGTTGGAGCAACAGTTGCAGCGTGAGAGCGGCGACTTCCTGTTCGGCGCGCCGTCGATTGCCGACTTTGCCCTGGCCCACTCGCTTTGGTTCCTCAAGGCCACGCCGGTCACCGCGCCTTTGGTGGATGCTTATCCGGCCGTGCTGGCCTGGCTGGGACGGGTGTTGGGTTTTGGTCATGGAACCGCCAGTCAGATGACCGCGGAGCAGGCTTTGGATATCGCCCGCAATGCTACACCGGCACCTTTGCCGGATGAGGTGTTCGAGGATTTGAACGGCTTTAAGGTGGGTCAGGAGGTGACCATTGCGGCTATCGACTATGGCGTTGATCCGGTGGCTGGCGAGTTGCTGTTCGCTGGGCGTGAAGAGCTGATCCTGCGTCGCACGGATGAACGCGGTGGTACCGTGCATGTGCATTTTCCGCGCTGGGGTTTTCGCATCCAGGGCATAGCTGCCTGAAGGACGAACGACTCATCCCTGTGGGCACTACATGGCCAGTGTGGGAGCTGGCTTGCCTGCGATGGCGGCCTGACAGCCGACACCTATCTACCTGATACCCCACGATCCAACTGTGGGAGCGGGCTTGCTCGCGAAGGCGGCCTGACAGTCAACACAGTTGGACTGTGTACATATCCATTCCTTCGGTAACGGCCACTTAGGGTTCCGCCTGACGGCGGGTCACTTTGGAAAAGAGCCCCAAAGTAACCAAAGGGCTCTTGCCCCACCACTCGGCACCTCGCTTGGGCTCGGTGTGCCCGTAATCCGCCAGTGATTTGGGGGGCCGCCGCCACGCGCCATCCATGGCGCGGGGCGGCTAAACCGGCATCCCTGCCGGTTTACCCCCCAAATCCCTGTCGAATTCCGGCCAGCGTGGTTTAACGGGGCGCCTGAGATCAAAAGCAGATCAAGATCAAGAGCGGCTCGCTTCGCATCGTGGTTACCGTCTGCTCCTACAGCCCAGAAAGTGATGTAGATACCTATGCTGTGATAACGGTGGCACCCAGATGCCGTAAATAAAAAATAATTGCCAGCAGAGGTGAGGTAAATCGCCGGCCCATCCGTGTAGTGCATGAAACTGCGATCAATTCGCATTAACAGCGTTTTCTACACGGGTGCTCACAGCATGAAATCGACGGCGGGCGGTTGGGTCAAACAGTGGCTGGGAGCCTCGGTATTCACGGTGTCGGGGCTGGTCTTATTGCCCCTGGCCATGGCGCAGGCGCAGGAGCAGCAAAGTGCCCAGTTCAATTTTGCCCTGGCGGCCAAGCCGTTGCCCCAGGCGTTGAGCGATTTCAGCCGGGTTACCGGGATCAGTGTGATCTACACCGATGAAGCGCCCTACGGCATCAACGCCCCGGCGGTCAGCGGGCAGATGAGCGCGACCCAGGCCCTGCAACGTCTGCTGGGCCGTTCCGGCTTCACCTTTCGCCAGATCGACGCCCGTACCCTGGCGCTGGAACCGGTGCCCACCGATGGCGCGGTCAACCTGGGCGCTACCACTATCAGCGGCATCGACCCCACCCAAGCCAGCACCAGCTACCAGCCACCGCCCACCAGTTCGGTGATGCGCTCCCATGGCCTGCTGCTGGAAACCCCGCAAACCGTAAATGTGGTGCCCGCCCAAGTATTGCGCGATCAACAGCCGCGTAACCTGGATGACGCCCTGGGCAATATCAGTGGTATTACCCAGTCCAACACCCTCGGCAGCACCCAGGACGCGGTGATGCTGCGTGGCTTTGGCGACAACCGTAATGGCTCGATCATGAAGGACGGCATGCCCGTGGTGCAGGGCCGGGCGTTGAACGCCACCGCTGATCGCGTCGAAGTGCTCAAGGGGCCGTCGTCGCTGTTGTACGGCATCCAGGACCCGGGTGGCGTGGTCAATATCGTCAGCAAAAAGCCCGAACTGGTGCAGTCCACGGCCCTGACCGCGCGCGGTTCAACCTTCGGCAGCGGCAAGAACGGCAGCGGCGGCAACCTCGACACCACCGGCCCCCTCGGTGACAGCGGCCTGGCCTATCGCCTGATCGTTGACCATGAAGACGAAGACTACTGGCGCAACTACGGTACCCACCGCGAGACGCTGGTGGCGCCGTCCCTGGCCTGGTACGGCGATACCACCCAGGTGGTTGTCGCCTATGAACACCGCGAGTTTCTCTCGCCCTTTGACCGTGGCACTGCCATCGACCCCAAGACCCGCCACCCGCTGAACATCCCCGCGACCCGCCGCCTGGATGAGCCGTTCAACAATATGGAAGGGCGCTCCGACCTGTATCGCCTGACCGTCGACCACGACCTGAATGACGACTGGAAAGCCCACTTCGGCTACAGCTGGAACCGCGAAACCTACGACGCCAGCCAGGTGCGGGTGGTCAAGGTCAACCCCAACGGCACCCTGACCCGCAGCATGGATGGCACCCAGGGCGCGCTGACCACCGACCGTTTCGCAACCGCGAGCCTGGAAGGCAAAGTCGCGTTGGCCGGTATGCAACACGACCTGGTGTTCGGCCTGGACGACGAGTACCGCAAGATCTACCGCGCCGACCTGATCCGCCAGGCTCCGCGCGGTGTCTTCAATTACAACAACCCGGTGTACGGCAACGAAGTGGCGGGTTCCAACGTCAGCGCGCCGGACAGCAACCAGACTGACCTGCTGCGCAGCGACTCGCTGTTCTTCCAGGATGCGATTCATCTCAACGACCAGTGGATTCTGGTCGGTGGGGCGCGTTATCAAATGTACGATCAATACGCCGGCAAAGGCGTGCCGTTCACCGCCAACACCGATGGCAATGGCCAAAAATGGGTGCCTCGGGCCGGGCTGGTGTACCGCTACACCGATGAACTGTCGTTCTACGGCAGCTACACCGAGTCGTTCAAGCCCAACTCCACCATTGCGCCACTGGCCAACAAAACCGTGCTGGATGGCAGCCTCGACCCTGAAGAATCCAAGGCCTGGGAGCTGGGCACCAAGTTCGACCTGCCGGGGCGTATCACCGCCAGTGCGGCGTTGTTCAACATCGACAAACGCAACGTGCTGGTCCAGGTGGGCGAGGGGCTAACCTCGGTCTACAGCGTGGCGGGCAAGGTGCGCTCCCGTGGCCTGGAGCTGGATGCCAGCGGCCAGTTGACCGACAAGTGGAGCCTGATCGGCAGCTATGCCTACACCGATGCCGAGGTCACCGACGACCCGACGCTCAAAGGCAAGCGCCTGCAGAATGTGGCGAAAAACACCGGCTCGCTGTCGGCTGTGTATGACTTCGGCACTCTTCTGGGGGGCGATCAACTGCGGGTCGGCGCCGGTGCGCGCTATGTGGGCGAGCGCGCTGGGGATGCGGCCAACAGCTTTGAACTGCCGAGCTATACCGTGGCGGATGTATTTGCCAGCTACGACACGCAACTTGATGGGCAGAAGGTCAAGTTTCAGCTCAATGTGAAGAACCTGTTCGACCGCACCTATTACACCTCTTCGGTGAATACGCAGTTCGTGTCTATTGGTGATGCGCGGCAGGTGTCGGTTTCAAGCACGTTGACCTTCTGATTCCGGGTTGCTGGCATTCTTCTGTGGGCTGGCTTGCCTGCGATGGCCATAGGTTTCTACACATCTTTGGTGTGACGCTGGACCTGTGGCGAGGGAGCTTGCTCCCGTGACGGACTGACAGCCGACGCTGATCTAACTGACACACCACGATCCAAATGTGGGAGCTGGCTTGTCGGGTCGCCGCATCGCTGCGAAGACGGCCTGACAGTCAACACAGCTGGATTGTGTACATATCCATTGCTGTGGTAACGGCCACTTAGGGGTCCGCTCTGACAGCGGGTCACTTTTGGAAAAGAGCCCCAAAAGTAACCAAAAGGGCTCTTGCCCCACCACTCGGCACCTCGCTTAGGCTCGGTGTGCCCGAACACAGGCTTGAATCCGTGGGCCGCCGCCACGCGCCATCCATGGCGCGGGGCGGCTAACCCGGCGTCCTGCCGGGTTACCCACGAATTCAAGCCTGCGTTCGGCCAGCGTGGTTTAACGGGGCGCCTGAGATCAAGATCAAGAGCAGATCAAGAGCAGATCAAGAGCAGATCAAGAGCAGATCAAGAGCAGATCAAGAGCAGATCAAGAGCGACTCGCTTCGCATCGTGGTTACCGTCTGCTGTTACAACCTCCGAAGTTGTGTAGATACTATGCTGCGATGGCATCGACTGGGTTTGCCTGATACACCGAGTTGCCTGCATCGCAGGCAAGCCAGCTCCCACAGGAAAGCGGAGAGCATTCAGTGCCCTCGCCACATTGATAGCGAGCTGTTAGCGTTGCCGCCATTGCAGGCTTATGGAAAACGCTACTGATGCACTTTGGAAAATGGTTTCACACCAGCACCCTGCTGGTCGGCTTGAGTTTTTTGCTGGGCGGCTGCGCCAGCGTCTCCCAAACCTCCACCTCGGCAACCCTGGATAAGCTGTTGAGCGACCCGGCGCTGCAAGGCGCCACGGTCTCGCTGATGGTACGTGATGCCCGCACAGGCACCACGCTGTATCAGCACAACCCACGCACCCGGCTGGTGCCCGCGTCCAACCTCAAGCTGTTGACCACGGCGGCGGCCATGGATGTATTGGGGCCGCAGTACCGCTTCGCCACGCAACTGCTGAGCATTGGCCTACGCCAGGGCGACCGGCTGACTGGCAACCTGTACCTGCGTGGCTTGGGCGACCCGAGTATTCAGTTTGCCGACTATCAGGCGCTCGCCGCGCAATTGGCCAGCCAGGGCGTGCGCCAGGTGCAGGGCGACCTGGTGTTCGACGACACTTGGTTCGATGCCGAGCGGCTGGGCGTGGACTGGTCCCATGATGATGAAACCACCTACTACGGCGCGCAGATTTCAGCGCTGACCGTGGCGCCCAATACCGACTTTGATGCTGGCAGCGTGCTGGTCACCGCCAAGGCGCCGTTGCACGTCGGCTCGCCGGTCGGCGTGGAGATCTACCCGCCCACCGACTACCTGCAACTGAATAACCGCGCCGTCAGCGGGCCGGGTAACAGCTATGGGATCAACGGTCGCCATGGCACCAACCTGCTGCAGCTCAGCGGCGCGGTGGCGCCTGGCCGGCAGAGCCAGCAATTGATCAGCGTGTGGGAGCCGACGCAACTGGTGGCCAACCTGTTTGAGCAAGCCTTGGCGCAGCAGGGCATCAAGGTGCTGGGGCGTCGGGTGATGGGCGGGGCAAGTCCTGCTGGGGTGACGGTGCTGGCCGAGCACCAATCGGCGCCGTTGCAGGAGCTGATCGTGCCGCTGCTCAAGCTCTCGAACAACGCCATGTCCGAAGCCGTGCTCAAGGCCATGGGCCGCCAGACGGCCAGCAGCGGCACGGCGGCGGCGGGCGCCGTGGCGGTGGCCGACTTTCTCAAGCGCCAGGGGCTGGACACCAGCGCTGTGAGCCAAGTGGACGGCTCCGGCCTGTCGCGGCGTAACCTGGTGTCGTCGCAAACCCTCACCGACCTGCTGCTGGCGGCCAGCAAACAACCCTGGTTCGACGCCTGGTACAACGCGCTGCCGGTTGCCGGCAATGCCGACCGTATGACCGGCGGCAGCCTGGGTTACCGCCTGCGCGGCACGGCTGCGGAAAATAACCTGCATGCCAAGACCGGCTCCATGGCCGGCGTGTCGTCATTGAGCGGTTACATCACCGATGCTCACGGGCGCAAGCTGGTGTTCGCGATGTTGACCAACAACTATGTGGTCGCTGGCGCGCAGGTAAAAGCCGTGGAAAACCGCGTCGCCGTGGCCCTGTCCCACAGCGAAGACTGATTCAGGGCTGATAGCCCATGCGCCAACTCACGGCCCGGGTCGCCGCCAGCAAGCGCTGCGCCGCCGGGCCATCTTCATCGGCATGGAACAGTGAAGTCGGGCCGACCACGGTCATCACCGCCGCCACGTGCCCGACCGCATTGAACACCGGCGCTGATAATGCATCCACGCCAGGCATCAGCAGCCCATGTACGAAGTGCAGGCCGCGGCTGCGGATTTGCTCGCACACGTTGGCATAGGCCTGATCGTCCGCCAAGGTGTGGGCGGTGCCGGCTAGAACCTCGCGCTCACGCAACTCCACGGTTTCCCGTGACGGCAGGTACGCGCTGAACACCAGCCCGGTGGACGAGCTGAGCAGCGGTAGTACCGAACCTAACTGCGTCACCACGGTGACGGCACGCACCGCCGGCTCAATGTGCACCACCGTCGCGCCCTGGTTGCCCCACACCGCTAGAAAGCAGGTTTCATTCAATTCATCGCGCAGCTCGGCCAGGGGCAGGGCGCCGACCTTCAATACATCCAGGCTGCCCAGCGCCGCCAACCCCACGCGTAACGCTTCGCGGCCCAGGCCGTAATGGTTGGTGGCGCTGTTCTGTTCGGCAAAACCCGAAGCGATCAGGGCCTGCAAATAGCGGTGCACCTTGCTCGCCGGCATCTGCACATGTTCGGCCAGGCGTGACAACGAGGTGGCCGGCGACAGTTCGGCCAGGGCCTTGAGGATATCGGTGCCGACTTCCGCCGAGCGGACTTTCTGTTTACCGGTGTCGCGGGGCTTTTCCATGGAAGGGCGAGAATCCGAGAGATGAATGGGCGTCTTTATAGCTTGACGGTCGATAGTGATCAAATTACGTTATGCGTAACTGGATTACGATAAATACAACTGACCCTCAGAGGACGATCCATGAACCTCGAATACCTGTCGGGCTTCGGCAACGAATTCGCCAGCGAAGCCTTGCCCGGCGCGCTGCCGGTCGGCCAGAACTCGCCGCAGAAAGCCCCTTACGGGCTCTACACCGAACTGTTTTCCGGCACCGCCTTCACCATGGCCCGCAGCGAAGCCCGTCGCACCTGGCTGTACCGCATTCAGCCGTCGGCCAACCACCCGGCATTCGTCAAGCTTGCGCGGCAATTGGCCGGTGGCCCGTTGGGCGCAGTGACGCCGAACCGCTTGCGCTGGAACCCGTTGGACATCCCGAGTGAGCCGACGGACTTTATCGACGGCCTGGTGGGCATGGTTGCCAATGCGGGTGCGGAAAAACCTTCGGGCATCAGCATCTATAACTACCGCGCCAACCGCTCCATGGAGCGCGTGTTCTTCAATGCCGACGGCGAACTGCTGATCGTCCCCGAACAGGGCCGCCTGCGCATCGCCACCGAGCTGGGTGTGCTGGACGTCGAGCCGCTGGAGATCGTGGTGCTGCCCCGTGGCCTCAAGTTCCGTATCGAACTGCTGGATGCGCAAGCACGCGGTTACGTTGCTGAGAACCATGGCGCCCCGCTGCGTCTGCCGGACCTTGGCCCTATCGGCAGCAACGGCCTGGCCAACCCCCGCGACTTCCTCACGCCAGTTGCCCACTACGAAGACCTGAAAAAGCCCACACCGCTGGTGCAGAAATTCCTCGGTGAGCTGTGGGGCTGCGAGCTGGACCACTCACCGCTCAACGTGGTCGCCTGGCACGGCAATAACGTGCCGTACAAATATGACCTACGCCGTTTCAACACCATCGGCACCGTGAGTTTCGATCACCCGGACCCGTCGATCTTCACGGTCTTGACCTCGCCTACCAGCGTGCACGGCCTGGCCAACCTCGACTTCGTGATTTTCCCGCCACGCTGGATGGTGGCCGAGAACACCTTCCGTCCGCCGTGGTTTCACCGCAATCTGATGAACGAATACATGGGCCTGATCCAGGGCGCCTACGACGCCAAGGCCGAAGGCTTCCTGCCGGGCGGCGCATCGCTGCACAGTTGCATGAGCGCCCACGGCCCGGATGGCGAGACCTGCACCAAAGCCATCAACGCCGACCTGGCGCCGCACAAGATCGACAACACCATGGCGTTCATGTTCGAGACCAGCCAAGTGCTGCGCCCGACCCAGTTCGCCCTGGAATGCCCGCAACTGCAACCTGCTTATGACGCGTGCTGGGCCGCGCTGCCTGCCACCTTCAACCCGAACCGGAGATAACCCATGACTCAACCAACGCAGACCCGCAGCTGGGTATCCTCGGCCAATGGTCACGCGGATTTCCCCTTGCAGAACTTGCCCCTGGGCGTGTTCAGTATCAATGGCTCGGCACCGCGCAGTGGCGTGGCGATTGGCGATGCGATTCTCGACCTGCATGCCGCGCTGGACGAATTTTCCGGCGAAGCCCGGCGCGCTGTCGAAGCTACGGTGGGGGGCCAACTGAACGCCTTTTTCGAACTCGGTCGTGGCCCCCGCGTCGCCCTGCGCGAGCGCCTGCTGGAACTGCTGGCCGAAGGCAGCAAGCTGCAAACCCGCGAAGCGCAAGTGCTGCACCGTGCCGCTGATTGCCAGATGCACCTGCCGGCCAAGATCAATGACTACACCGACTTCTACGTCGGCATCGAGCACGCGCAAAACGTCGGCAAATTGTTCCGCCCCGATAACCCGCTGTTGCCGAACTACAAGTACGTGCCCATTGGCTACCACGGCCGTGCCTCGACCATTCGCCCCTCGGGTACAGAGGTGCGACGCCCTAAAGGCCAGACCCTTCCGGCCGGCCAGACCGAGCCGACCTTTGGCCCATGCGCGCGCCTGGACTATGAGTTGGAGCTGGGCATCTGGATCGGTCAGGGCAATGCCATAGGCGATGCGATTGCCATTGGCGATGCCGCCGAGCATATCGCTGGTTTCTGCCTGCTCAACGACTGGTCGGCGCGGGATATCCAGGCCTGGGAGTACCAGCCGCTGGGGCCGTTCTTGTCGAAAAGCTTTATCACCAGCATCTCGCCGTGGGTCGTCACCGCTGAAGCTTTGGAACCTTTCCGCAAGGCCCAGCCGGCACGTCCAGAGGGTGATCCTCAACCGCTGCCCTACTTGCTGGACAAGCGCGATCAGAACGCGGGCGCCTTTGATATCGAACTGGAAGTGCTGCTCACCACGGCTTCGATGCGTGAACAAAACCTGCCCGCCCATCGCCTGACCCTGAGCAACACCGAGCATATGTACTGGACCGTGGCACAAATGGTTGCGCACCACAGCGTCAACGGCTGCCAGTTGCAGGCCGGTGACCTGTTTGGGTCGGGCACCTTGTCTGGCCCGCAGCCGGGGCAGTTCGGCAGCCTGCTGGAGATTACCGAAGGTGGTAAAAAGCCGATTGAATTGGCTTCCGGTGAGGTGCGTAAATTCCTCGAGGATGGCGACGAAATCATCTTGCGTGCCCGTTGCAGCCGCGAGGGCTTTGCCTCCATCGGCTTCGGCGAATGCCGCGGTACCGTGGTCGCGGCGCGCTGAGAGGGCAGGGCCATGGAACTCTATACCTACTACCGTTCCACCGCGTCGTATCGAGTACGTATTGCCCTGGCCCTCAAAGGCCTGGATTTCACCGCGCTGCCGGTCAACCTGCTGGTGCCGGCCGGCGGCGCCAACCGCCAACCTGGCTACCTGGCGATCAACCCCCAAGGGCGCGTGCCGGCGTTGCGTAGCGATGAAGGGGCGTTGTTGATCCAGTCACAGGCGATCATCGAGTACCTGGAAGAGCGTTATCCACAGGCGCCGCTGCTCGCCAAGGATTGGGTCGCCAGGGCTCACGAGCGGGCGGTGGCGTCGATCATCGCCTGTGATATCCACCCGTTGCATAACTCCAGCACCCAGAACTTGCTGCGCAAGTGGGGGCACGACGAGGCGCAATTGCTGGAGTGGATCGGGCATTGGATCAGCCAGGGCCTGGGCGCGGTGGAGCAGTTGATTGGCGACACCGGGTTTTGCTTTGGCGAACAACCGGGCCTGGCCGATGCGTTTCTGATCCCGCAGTTGTACGCGGCCGAGCGTTTCAAGGTGCCCTTGGCGGCATACCCACGCATCGGGCGGGTGGCGGCATTGGCGGCCCAACATCCGGCCTTCATGCAGGCACACCCCGCCAATCAACCTGACACCCCCTGAACCCCCTGTAATGATCGTTCCTACGCTCAGCGTGGGAACGCCTCATGTGGCGCTCTGCGTCACGGCTCTAAAAACGGACGCGGAGCGTCCAGAGCTGTATTCCCACGCAGAGCGTGGGAACAATCATAAAAAAACAGGTACCTTGCGATGCACAATCAGATTGCCAGCTTTCGCGCGGCACTCGACGCCCGTCCGGTGTCGCGCTACCAATGGTTGATTCTCCTGCTGCTGGCACTGCTACTGGTCACCGATGGCTATGACGCCCAGGTGCTGGGCTATGTAGTGCCGGCGCTGGCCCAGGATTGGGGCCTGGAAAAATCCGCGTTCGGGCCCGTGTTCAGCGCCAACCTGCTGGGCCTCACCCTCGGCTCGCTGTTGGTGACGCCGCTGGCGGATCGGTTTGGTGTGCGACGCATTCTGCTGGCGTGCGTGCTGATCTACGCCAGCCTCACGGTATTGATGGTGTTCGCCAATTCCCTGACCACGTTGATGGCGGCGCGGTTTATCTGCGGGATCGGCATGGGCGGTGCGATGCCCAGTGCCATGGCGTTGATGTCGGAGTATTCGCCACCACGCCTGCGCACCTTGATGGTGACGCTGGCCGCCTGTGGCTTTTCGTTCGGCGGCGCGGCGGGTGGCTTTGTGGCGGCCGGGTTTATCGACAGTTTTGGCTGGCAGGCGGTGTTCCTGGCGGGCGGTGTGACGCCGTTGCTGTTGTTCCCGTTTCTGGTATGGCTGTTGCCCGAATCCCTGCCGCGTTTGCTGCGCGATGCACCGCCGTACCTGCGCTTACACAAGGTCACGGCGCGGATGCTGCCCGACTGGCAGCCACCGTCCGCCAGCGAAGCCGAGAACCGCCAGGAGCAGGGCAGCAAGCTGACCGTGGTGGAGCTGTTTCGCAACGGCTACGCGCGCCCGACGCTGCTGATCTGGGCGACTTTTTTTGTCAGCCTGATCCTGCTGTATTTCATGATCAGCTGGCTGCCTTCGCTATTGCTCGAAAGCGGCCTAGCGTTGAATGAAGCCAACCTGGTTACCTCCATGTTCCTGTTCGCCGGCACCTTGGGCGCCATTCTCATGGCTTGGTTTGCCGACCGTTTGAAAAGCAAAGTGCGGCTGCTGTCCGGCGTGCTGGCGGCGGCAGCGTTGTGCACCATCCTGCTGGGCTTGAACCACGACAACCCACGCTACCTGGTGGCCTGCGTGTTTGCCGCAGGGTTCTGCATCATCGGCGGGCAACTGACGCTCAATGCCTTCGCGAGCAACTTCTACCCGGCGCACGTGCGCGCCACCGGCACGGGCTGGGCGTTGGGGGTGGGGCGGTTCGGGTCGATTCTGGGGCCGCTGTTTGGCAGCTTGTTGCTGGCGATGCATATCCCGGTCGAGCAGATTTTCTTCTTCTGCGCGATTCCGGCGGTGATTGCGGCGTTGTTGATTATTCAAGTGCGGGCGCCGGGAGCTAACACGCTGCATAGCGACGTTCTCAAACCCTCACTGTAGGAGCGAGCTTGCTCGCGAAGCACGTCAACGATAACGCGGGCATCCTGGTTTAACGCGGTGCCCTTGCGTTCTTCGCGAGCAAGCTCGCTCCTACAGTTGGGAGTTGGGTCAGTGCATTACTGAGTTGGGCGGCAGGTGCCCCAGCCGCTCGGTCAGGCGCAGACGCTGGATCGGGTCGTCGCTGAGCATCAACGCGTGTTCCAGGTCAAAGCGTTCGGCGCTCGGGCAGTCCAGGCGTTGATACAGGCTGGCGCGCGCCAGGTAGTCGGAGGCGCTGGCGTTGCCCAGTTCCAGTACGCGCTCGGCGTCCACCAGGGCCGCCAACGGTTCGTCGTTGGCAAGGTAGAGTTGGCGCAGGTTGCGCGACAGCCGTTGCAGGATCGCCCGTGGCTCGGCGGTCAGCAGGTGGTCGGCCTGCAATTTCAGCTTCTCCCCGTATTGGCGCGCCAGCAACTCGCGACAGTCATTAGGGTACAGGCGCCGGCCGCCGCAAGGGTCCAGCAGGTGATCGGCACCCGGTACCCGCAGCAGGAAGTGCCCGGGGAAGTTCACGCCGACCATGGGGATATCCAGGCGCCGTGCCATCTCCAACGCGATCAGGCCCATGGCCAAGGGTTGCCCGCGTTTGCGTTGCAGCACCTTGTCCAACAGCGCGGCGGCGGGGCGCAACGGCGTATGGTCATCCTGGGCAAACCCCAGGTCATTCATGCGTCGCAGCAGCGGCTGGCCGAGTTCATCCGCCGGTAGCAGGGGCATGCCCAGGCTGACCTGTTGTTGCAGTGCACCAAGGTCCTGCAGGATCAACGCAGGTTGCACGCTGGTGTCATGCTCGGCAGCAATCCACAGCGCGGCTTCGAACAGCGCGGGGGGTGAACGGTCCAGGCAGGCGAAAAAAGCTGTGCGGGGGTTCATCGAGTTCTCCGGCGTATGCCCCCGTTTTAGCCTTGCTGCGAATTTTCGTCCAGCATCTTGAGAGATATCCCACGCGCTTATGTCGTAGATCCCACGAAAACGCGCGGCTTATTCCAGCGCAATCCAGCAGTTTTCTGCCGCAAGCCTATACTTGGCCCACTACCAGAAGTGATTCGGGAGCTCATTGATGTTTGCGCTCATGCACAGCACCCGCCTTGAATCGCTGCACCTGAGCGTTGATCCGGTGACCGGCTTGAAGGCGATCATCGCCATCCACAACAGTCGCCTGGGCCCAGCGTTGGGTGGCTGTCGTTACCTGGCCTACCCTAATGATGAAACCGCCGTGGCCGATGCCGCGCGCCTGGCGCAAGGCATGAGCTACAAAGCCGCACTGGCCGGGCTGCCGGTGGGCGGCGGCACGGCGGTGATCATCCGCCCCGTACACGTGGAAAGCCGTGCGGCGCTGTTCGAGGCGTTTGGCCGTTGTGTGGAAAAACTCGACGGCCGCTTCATCACCTCGATCGACAGCGGCACCTCGGTCGCCGACATGGACTGCATCGCCCAGAACACCCGCTTTGTCACCAGCACCACCGCCGCCGGCGACCCTGCGCCCCATGCCGCCATGGGCGTATTTGCCGGTATCCGCACCACCGCCATGGCGCGTCTGGGCAGCGACAACCTCGAGGGCCTGCGCGTCGCGGTCCAGGGCCTGGGCAATGTCGGTTACGCCCTGGCCGAACAACTGCATGCCGCCGGTGCCGAACTGCTGGTCAGCGACATCGACCACGGCAAGGTGCAACTGGCCATGGAGCAACTGGGCGCCCACCCGATTGCCAACGACGCCTTGCTCAGCACGCCCTGCGACATCCTCGCACCGTGCGGCGTCGGCGCCGTATTCAACCGTAACAGTGTCGGCCAGTTGCGTTGCGCCGCCGTGGCGGGTTCGGCCAGCGCACAACTGACCAACCTGGACATCGCCGACCAATTGGAAGGCCGCGGCATCCTCTACGCACCGGACTATGTGATCAACTCTGGCGGGCTGATCTACGTCGCCCTCAAACACGCCGGCACCGACCTGCCCGGCATCACCGCGCACCTGTCGAACATCGGCAGCCGCCTGACCGAAATCTTCGCCCACGCCCAAGCCGAAAAACGCTCCCCCGCACGGGTGGCCGATGAGCTGGCCGAACGCCTGCTGTACAAATAGGCCAGGCATTAAAAAGGCCCTGAATCCATGATTCAGGGCCTGTTCAATTCGGGCTTTACTCCGCCGCCGGGTTCAGCAACTCGGACAATGCGTCCGGTTGGCTCTTGAACGCCTTGGCAAACACATCGCGGTTCTTCGCCATGTAGATCCCGGCTTCTTCCACCTGCTGCTCGCTCAACGACGGCACGGCTTTTTGCAACACCTCTGCCAGCAACTCAGCGAGTTCAAGCATCTTGTCATGACGGTCAGCTTCGGCTTTATCCATGAACAAACGCTCCAGATCTCGGCTGCTGCGGTATACCACTTCGACGGCCATTCACCACCTCACATGCCTTCACGATAGTTGTCTTTTGCGACTACTGTATTTATATACAGCTAAAAGGATAAGCCAAACGTCGGGGTTTGGATAGTAGGTTTTTAATGTAGTTGGGAAATGGGAGGCTGAACCGGAAATTTCGCACAGCACGCTGAGGTTCTCGATCGTTCCCACGCTCTGCGGGGGAATGCATCCCGTGACGCTCCGCGTCACCCACGAGCAGGTCTGAGGGACGCGGAGCGTCCCAGGCGGCGTTCCCACGCGGAGCGTGGGAACGATCGGGGGGAATTAAGTGCCTCGTATCATACGGCCACCATCTTATTCTCCAGCCCTGGCCTTTTTTCTGCATGCAGAACAACCGTCACGTCCACCCCGCATTATCCGGTCGAGCCGACCTAAGGAAGCATCATCGTGAAAATCAACTGGGCCGAAAGGCTGCGTCAGCAAGTACATGGGCTGGCCGAGTCGCTGGGTAATCTGTTTGTCGAGTCGTTCCATTACCTGGCGCTGTTCGCCATTGGTGCGGTGACCGCCTGGGCGGCGGTGATGGAATTCCTGGGGATGCTGGAGAACGGGCACATCAAGATCGATGACATCTTGCTGCTGTTCATCTACCTGGAATTGGGTGCCATGGTCGGGATTTACTTCAAGACCAACCACATGCCGGTGCGCTTCCTGATCTACGTGGCGATCACTGCGCTCACGCGTTTGCTGATCTCCAACGTGTCGCACCACAACCCGCCGGACGTGGGCATCATCTACCTGTGCGGCGGCATTTTGCTGTTGGCATTCGCGATCCTGGTAGTGCGCTACGCGTCGTCGGCCTTCCCTTCGGTGAAGGTCGAAAGCCCGCGTCGCAAGGGCGAGGCGAGCCTGGAGACAGAGAAGGGCGAGCTTTAAAGCCCCACGCTGAAGGGCAGGGTACGGGCGGGCGGGCGCTGCAGGAGTTTGTGGCTGTCGCCGTCCGTCATCAGCTCCAGGATTTGCACGGCGCTGTGGCCCTGTTCGATGGCGATGCCGAACTGGATGCTTTGCACCAGGCGCTTGAGGCGTTGCGGGTCGTTGCGCTGTTCGGCGCTGATCATGCGCTTGGCCACTACGCCGGTCTCGTTCGAGAGGGTGAGCATGATGCTGCCGTCCAGCCGTTGGATGCTCAGGTTGACGCGGTATTGGGGGCTGAACGTGTCGGTGATGATCTGAAAAGGATTGTCCATGGTGCGTTACCGCCTGATAAGAACATGCAGTCATTGACGGCCGGTGTCGGGATTAGTTCGCATTGCCTGACCACTGGCCAAATTCCGTTTTCCTCGAAAGTTCTACAGCAAGGGCCGTGCCGTACAGCGATTTACCCGGCACAGAAATCCAAATGTGGGAGCGGGCTTGCTCGCGAATACGGTGTATCAGCCAACAAATACTTGGCTGAAGGACCGCATTCGCGAGCAAGCCCGCTCCCACATTTTTTGTGCTGCTTTTGGAGATCAGTGAGCTAATTCAGGGCATCACGGAAAAAACGATCGCAGACAGCGCAATCAGCCCGATGACCACCACAAACACATTCGATGCCTGGCCTGAATACTGGCGCAAAGATGGCACTCGGCGGATCGCGTACATTGGCATCAGGAACAGCAGGCACGCGATGATCGGCCCGCCCATGGTTTCGATCATGCCCAGGATGCTCGGGTTGAAGGTGGCCACGGCCCAGCAGGTCAGCACCATGAACAACGCGGTGCAGCGTTCCAGCCATTTCGCCGACATCGAACGGTTGCGCCCGCGCAGGGATTTGACGATCAGGCCCTGGAAGCCTTCGCTGGCACCAATGTAATGGCCCAGGAAGGATTTGGTGATCGCCACCAGCGCGATCAACGGCGCGGCGTACGCAATCACCGGCGTCTGGAAGTGGTTGGCCAGGTACGACAGGATCGAGATGTTCTGCGCCTTGGCCGCGGCCAGGTCAGCCGGTGACAGCGCCAGCACGCAGCTGAAGCAGAAGAACATCACCGTCAGCACCATCATGCCGTGGGCGGTGGCCAGGATGCCGCTGCTTTTGCGCTCGGCCTGGGCGCCGTAGACGCGCTTCTGGTCCACGGCAAAGGCGGAGATGATCGGCGAATGGTTGAACGAGAACACCATCACCGGGATGGCCAGCCACAATGTCTTGAAGAACAGCGGCAACGGCATGCCTTCGCTGGCGGAGGCGAAGAACGCGCCATTCCAGTTGGGAATCAGGCTGAATGCCAGCAGCAGCAAGGCGGCCACGAAGGGGTACACCAGCACGCTCATGGCCTTGACGATCACGCCCTGGCCGCAACGCACGATGGCCATCAGGCCGAGGATCAGCACCAGCGACAGAATCGCCCGGGGCGGCGGCGCCATGTGCAATTGGTGCTCCATGAAACTGCCCAGGGTGTTGGTCAGCGCCACGCTGTACACCAGCAGAATCGGGAAGATCGCAAAGAAGTACAGCAGGGTGATCAGCTTGCCGGCGCCGACACCAAAGTGTTCCTCGACCACTTCGGTGATGTCGCCGGATTTGCCCGACAGCACGAAGCGCGTCAACCCACGGTGGGCGAAGAAGGTCATCGGAAACGCCAGCAGCGCCAGCACGATCAGCGGCCAGAAACCGCCGACACCGGCGTTGATCGGCAGGAACAGGGTGCCCGCGCCGATGGCGGTGCCGTAGAGGCCGAGCATCCAGGTGGTGTCGTGTTTGGTCCAGCCGGTGGTTACTGTGCTTTCTCTGACATCGGGATTTTCGGCAGCAGGTGTACGTACATCAGTCATCGGTATTGCCTCGTTATTATTTTTGCGCGGGCTCACGTTGGGGCGGGTAGCAGTGCTCCGATCAGCACTCCACCCAGCTGACCGCCAGGCCGCCCCGTGAAGTTTCTTTGTATTTGTCATGCATATCGGCGCCGGTATCGCGCATGGTGCGGATGACCCGGTCGAGGGAGATGAAGTGTTTGCCGTCGCCGCGCAGGGCCATCTGCGTGGCGTTGATCGCCTTGACCGCCGCAATGGCATTGCGCTCGATGCACGGCACCTGCACCAGGCCACCGACCGGGTCGCAGGTCAGGCCGAGGTTGTGTTCCAGGCCGATTTCGGCGGCGTTTTCCAATTGCTCCGGGGTGGCACCGAGGATATCGGCCAGGCCGGCAGCAGCCATGGCGCAGGCCGAACCCACTTCGCCCTGGCAGCCGACTTCGGCGCCGGAAATGGAGGCGTTTTTCTTGCAGAGGATGCCAACGGCGGCGGCGGCGAGGAAGAAATTGACCACATCGTCGTCAGACGCGTCGGCGTTGAACTTCATGTAGTAGTGCAGCACGGCGGGGATGATACCGGCCGCGCCATTGGTCGGCGCGGTGACCATGCGCCCGCCGGCGGCGTTTTCTTCGTTGACGGCGAGGGCGAACAGGTTGACCCATTCCATCGCCGACAAGGTCGAGGTAATCACGTTGGGTTTGCCGATTTCCAACAGGCTGCGGTGCAATTTCGCGGCGCGACGGGGTACATCAAGGCCACCGGGCAGGATGCCTTCATCGCGCAGGCCCTGTTCCACGCATTCGCGCATCACCGACCAGATATGCAGCAGGCCGCTGCGGATCTCTTCGTCGCTGCGCCACGCCCGTTCATTGGCCATCATCAGCTCGGATACCCGCAGGCCGTGCTTGTTGCACAAGGCCAGCAGTTCCACGGCGCTGGAAAAGTCATAGGGCAATTGCACATCGCTGGACGGCGCAACGCCCGATGCGGCTTCGGCGGCTTCGATGATGAAACCACCGCCCACCGAGTAATAGGTTTGTTCGCTCAGCAGCCCGCCGTCGCCATAGGCATGCAGGGACATGGCGTTGGGGTGATAGGGCAGGCTTTCGTCCAGCAGCAACAGATCGGAGTGCCAGTTGAAAGCGATTGCCTGGGAGCCTGCCAACATCAATTGGCCGGACTCGCGCAATTGCTGGATACGCGCATTGATCGAGGTGGGGTCGACGCGGTCTGGCCATTCGCCCATCAGGCCCATGACACAGGCGCGGTCGGTGGCATGGCCGACGCCGGTAGCGGACAGCGAGCCATACAGGCGTACTTCGACGCGACGGGTTTGGTTGAGCATATGCTGGTCGGTCAGGGCTTGGGCGAACGTCGCGGCAGCGCGCATCGGGCCGACGGTGTGGGAGCTGGAGGGGCCGATGCCCACCTTGAATAGATCGAAAACACTGATAGCCATGCTAAAGCCTTACAAGCAATGGAGTAGAAATCGCTGCCATGTTTTGTAGAGCAGGCGGAATTGGCGCGATACTGAGCCTATGGCTCGGCACTGACCAACGAATTATCCTAAGACACCCTTTAGCAGGACTAAACGCTATGACTCGCCCCCTCCACGGCCAGACCTATGTCTGGTTGCATGTGTTTTCCTGCGCCGCACGGCATCTGTCGTTCACCCGCTGCGCCGAAGAACTGCACATCACGCCGGGAGCGGTGAGCCAGCAAATTCGCCAGTTGGAGGAGCGCCTGGGCTTTCGGCTGTTTCATCGGCGCGCGCGGGGGGTAGAACTCAGCGCCGAGGGGCAGCGCCTGGCGGCCGTGGTGGGTGAGGCCTACGGCAGCATTGATGCCGAATTGCAGCGCCTGGACGCCGGGATGATCAGCGGCACCTTGCGCCTGCGTTCGATCCCCTCGTTTCTTGGCAAGTGGCTGACCCCGCGTCTACCGCGCTTTCAGCAGCGTTTTCCGGATATTCAACTGCGCATGGTCGCCGAAGACAGCAGCATCGCCCTGCATGAAGGCGACTTCGACTTGGCCATCGACCTCAACGACGGCAGCTACCCAGGGTTGTTATCCACAGCCCTGTTGGATGAACAGATATTCCCGGTGTGCGCCCCCAGCCTGTTGCGTGGCCGCCCGCCTTTGCATGGCCCGGCGGACCTGGCGCATTTCCCGCTGCTGCACGACATCACCGCCTGGCGTGGGAGTTATGAATATGCCGAGTGGGAGTTTTACCTCAATGCCATCGGCTATCACGGTGCCGACGTACGGCGCGGGCACACCTTCAACCGCAACCACCTGACCATCGAAGCCGCCATCGCCGGCATGGGCGTGGCGATTGCCCGGCGCACCTTGCTGAACGATGAACTGGAGCGCGGCACCTTGATCGTGCCGTTCGGCCTGGCGGTGCCCAACCATAAACGCTACGTGCTGCTGTATGCGCCGGGCGCGTTGAACCATCCGGGCGTGCGTGCGGTGCATGACTGGCTGGTGGAGGAAGCAGGGATTTTTCGCGGATTGCACCCGTTGGGAGAGGGGCAATTGTGAGTTTCGCAGGGCGTAAGAAGATGTAACTAACTCCCCACCCTAACAGCGTTTTTGCTCGTCGTCAGGGTTAATTTGTAATGTGGGATTTATCTTTGCAAAGGACTTGAATTGTTTCAGCAGGTGCTCAATTGTGTAATCAAGAGGTCATGGTTTCACCACCCCGGTGTTGCAGTTTGTGACCTCTGGCGAGCTAGCTGAAATAAGGGAAGAACTATGCAAATCCAAGTCAATAGCGATAACCATATTGAAAGCAGCATCCGACTGGAGGAGTGGGTACGTACTACCATTGAGAGCACGCTCGAACGCTACGAAGAAGACCTGACCCGTGTGGAGGTCTACCTGCGGGACGAGAACGGTGACAAGCCCGGTCCCCACGACCTGAGTTGCCGTCTGGAAGCACGGCCAAAGGGCCATCAACCAGTTTCCGTGTGCCATAAAGCCGATACCCTGGAACAGGCGATCGATGGCGCCGCAGTCAAGCTCGACCACGCACTGGAACATCTGTTTGGCAAACTGCAAGGCAAGCCGCGCGCTGCCGGTAAAAACCAGCCAATCAACAAAGTGAATGAAGACGCGTTGGAAGAGGAATTCCTGGAAAACGAGAACGCTGCCATTAACGGCTGATTGTTTTTTCATTCCCCCACTGAAAACGGGCCTGCACATGCAGGCCCGTTTTTCGTTCAGCGCTCGCGCCGGAAGAAATACCGGCTCAGCATCGCCAGCCCGCAGGCGCCCAACCCCGCAAACAGCATGGCCCAGCCGGCGCCGCTGCGCAGCGCTGTTTGCGCATCCTGAATGGTCAGCCCCGGCGCATCCAATTTGCCGGCGGCAATATGCTGGCTGAGGCTTGCCCACTCCAGCGCCGTGCTGGCAGGCAGAACCTGGGCCAGGTAATGGCTGATCCCTAACAACAGCACAAGGCCCATCAGCGCGATATTGAGCGCGAGGGTGATCAGCCGTGCGCTGAAGTCGATGCCCGAGGCCATGCCCGCGCGGTCAGCCGAGACTGAGCCGGTGGTGGTGTTGGTGGTCGGCGAATTGGTCAGCGCCAGCCCGATACCGGCGATCACGCAACTGAGCAGCACCAGCGCCGTGCTGGGTTGTTGGGCGTAATTAACGGCGGCCATCCCCATGAACCCTGCGCCCATTGTCCCCAGGCCCAGGGGAATGATGCGTTCGGCGCCAAAACGCAGGGCCAGGCGTTCGGCCAGCGGCGGCACCAGCAAAGTGGGCAAGGTGTACGCGAGCAAGGCGGCGCCGGTGGTCACGGTGTCGTAACCCAGGCCCGCTTGGAAGTACAACGGCAGGTAGATCATGAACGGCCAGAAGCTGAAGTTCATGCCGATCGAGCCCATCAACGCGCCATTGAAACGCTGGATGCGCAACACCGAGAAGTCGAACATTGGGTGGGCACTGCGCCGCTCAACCAAGATGAACAGCAGCAGCCCGAAGACCGACAGGCCAGCCCAGCCGAGCATCGCCGGGGTGCCAAAGCCGATTTCGCTGCCCTGGGTGATGAAATAGACCAGCGCAAACACCGTGAGTGTCATGGTCAGCATGCCGGCGATGTCGAGGCGATGGCTGGCCGGGTCGCGGGATTCCTGCACGCTGATGTGCAACAACGCCAAGGTGAACAGGGTCAGCGGTACGTGCACCAGGAACACCCAGCGCCAGTCCGCCACGGCCAGGATCAAGGCCCCCACCATCGGCCCGAAACCCAGGCCCACGCCAGCGATCACGCCCCATATCGCGAAGGCCCGCGCACGCGTCGCGGGTTCGCGGAATTGGTGGGACAAGATCGCGAACTGGCAAATCATCATTGCTCCGGCGCCGATACCTTGAACAAACCGCGCCATGATCAGCGTGGCGGCGCTGTCGGCCAGCCCACAGGCCAATGAAGCTAGCCCGAACAGCCATAGGCACACCACCAATACGCGCCGACGACCAAAGCGATCCGCCAAGGTGCCCGCCGCCATGAGTACGCTGGTACAGGCCAGGGTGTAGGCATTCATGATCCATTGGGCGTCTTGAAAGCCCGTGCCCAGTTGTTGTTCGAGCGTGGGCAGGATGACCGGCACGCTGGAGATTTCCAGGCCGAACATCAGGGCCACCAGGCAGACGGCTGTGAGGGCCAGGCCGTTCCTGGCGGTACGCGGGGGCGTGAGGGCTGAGAGTGCGGCGGCGCGGGGCATACGACATTCCTTTCGAGAGCGGGAGGGGCTATTCTCTCGGGAACAAGGTTCTTTATTGGCGACAACTTTTCCATCGATAAGGGAACAAAGGGCGACAATTAAGCATGGCTAATCCTCGTTTTGATGGTGTTGAACTCTTTCTGCAGATTGTCGAAAGCGGCAACCTCACCGAAGCCGCCGAACGCCTGAACCTCACCCGCTCGGCGGTAGGCAAGGGCCTGGCGCGCCTGGAGGCACGCTTGGGCACGTGCCTGTTACAGCGTTCCACCCGGCGCCAGCGGTTGACCGAGGACGGGCAGGCGTACTACGAGCATTGCCTGCGCGCATTGGCAGAGTTGGAGGCGGCCGAGTCGGTGCTGGAAAGCGGCCGTCAGCAACCCCGCGGGCGTTTGCGAGTGAGCGTACCCCTGGCGTTTGGTCATCACTATGCCGCGCCAGCGTTGTGGGCCCTGATGGACAGCTATCCGGAACTGGAAATCGACCTTTGTTTTTCCGACCGCATGATCGACTTGGTGCAGGAAGGCTTCGATATCGCTGTGCGCATCGGCCCGTTGCCCGACACCGACCGCCTGAGTGCAAGGCGCCTGGGGCAGCAGGTCATGGGGCTGGCGGCGTCACCGGCGTATTTGCAGCGCAAGGGCGCCATTGAAAGTATCGAAGACCTGGCCGCTCATCGTGGTATCGCCTACCGCAGCAACACCGCGCAGCGCTCGCGCCTGGTCTCTCCCCTGATCCTGGACGACCTCCAGGCCGTAGCCGATGCCGCCATCGCGGGCGTGGGCCTGGCCTGGTTGCCGAGTTGGTTGATTGCCCATTACGCACTGCGCGGGCAGTTGCAGGCCGTGCTGCCCAGCTATCGTGAGCAACCTGCACCGATCCATGTGATCTGGCCGACGGCGGCGCATATGCCGGCCAAGACGCGGTGTGCCATTGACGCGTTGGTGGCCGCCACCCCCAGTTGCCTGGCGGGCAGTTAGATCCTGAACACACTGAAAATCATCTGTAGGAGCGAGCTTGCTCGCGAAAAACGTCAACGATAACGCGTGTTTGCTGAATGAACGCGGCGCCTGTGAGTTTTTCGCGAGCAAGCTCGCTCCTACAAAATGCGGTCAGAACGCGATAGAGGTTTGCACATACACCGTGCGCGGCTCACCCACGTACTTGCCCTTGTTGTTGTCATCAAACGAGCGGGTGTAGTACTGCTTGTTGAAGATGTTTTTCACCCCCACCGCCACATTCAAGTCCGACAACTGCGGTCCGAAGTCATAGGCTGCGCGGCTGCTGAACAGCATGTAGCCGGGAATACGGCCATTGGCGCCGTCGGCGCTTTCGGCTTGGGTGTTGGCGTTGTCGGCGAACTGGCTGCTCTGGTAGCTGCTGTCCACATTCAGCTTCCATGGGCCTTCGGTGTAACCCACGCCGAGGGTACCTTTGTGCTTGGAGGAGAAAGGCACGCGGTTGCCTTTGTTCGGGCCGTCTTCGCGGATGGTCGCATCCACATAGGCGTAGGTGGCGTACACGTCAAACCCTGCCAGCGCCGGGCTCAGGCCGTCGAGGGCGTAGTTGATGCTCGACTCGATGCCCTGGTGGCGGGTTTCACCGCGGGCGATCACGGTGTCGTTGGTCTGGTTGCTGTCGTACTGGTTGTCGAAGTTGATCAGGAAGGCACCGATTTCCGCACGCAGGTTGCCGTTGTCATAGCGCGTGCCGAGTTCCCAGGTGCGGGCTTTTTCCGGTTTCACTTCGCCGCTGTTCACGCGGTTGGGCATCTGGCTGTATTGCACGCTGCCGAACGAGCCTTCGGTGTTGGCGTACAGGTTCCAGTCGTCGGTGAGGTGGTAGAGCACGTTCAGCGCGGGCAGCGCGGTGTTGTAGTCACCCTTGTATTTGACGTTGCTCAGGTTGTTGGTCTGCTGGGACTTGATCATCTCGTAGCGAATGCCTGGGGTGATGGTCCACTTGCCGATGTCGATGCGGTCGTCGATGAAGAACGCATTGGCTTCGGTGCCGCCGCGCGTGTCGCGGTCGTTGCGGCTGTTGGTGGTGGGGATTTGCTGGTTGGCGGCAATCGGTGTGCGGTAGCGCAGTTCGTGGCCGGCTTCATTGATGTAGCGGTAGCCCACACCCACTTCGTGGCTGGTGGGGCCGAGGTCGAAGCCCTGGGCGAAGCGCGTTTCCAGGCCGCGTACCCAATATTCCCGTGGCGACAGCGACAGGAAACTGCCCTGGTCCAGGTAACCGCTGCGCAGGGTCTTTGTGAAGAAACTGTTGATCGTGAATTCGCGGCGGTCCTGCTCGTAGCGGTAGCCGACGTTGAACATCGTGCGGCGGCCCCAGAACTTGTCGTAGGGCCGAGTGGACTGATACGGGTCGGCCTTGTAGTCCTTGACGTTCAAACCGCCCGGCATGTCGGCCTGGCCTTCGTAGTACTGCGCCATGGCGTTGAAGCTGTTGGCGTCGTCCAGTTGGTATTTGCCCTTGAGGATCAGGTCGTCGATGCGCGTGTTGCTGTTTTCGCGCCAATCGCCGCCGCGGGTGCCGGAGTACAAGAGCGCGCCGCCCAGGCCATTGTCGGCGGTGCCGCCCGCCAGCAGGTTGCCGGTGGTCTTGAAGCCGTCGTGGCTGGAGGAGGGGCTGGTCTCGGTCTGCAAACCGCCCTTGACCGTCGGCGCATCCGGGATGGCACGGGTGACGAAGTTGACGATGCCACCGACGTTTTGCGGGCCGTAGCGCACCGCACCGCCGCCGCGTACCACATCCACCGCGTCCATATTGCCCATGCTGATCGGCGCGAAGGAGAGTTGCGGCTGGCCGTAAGGCGCGAAGGGCACCGGGATGCCATCCATCAGCACGGTGGAGCGCGACGCCAGGCGCGGGTTGAGCCCGCGAATACCGAAGTTCAGCGCCATGTCGTGGCTACCGGTGCCGTTGTTGTCCGGGGCGTTGACGCCAGGGATGCGGTTAAGCACATCGCGGGCCTGGGTGGCGCCCTGGCGTTCGAATTCTTCACGGCGGATCACATCTCGGGCGCCGGGGTGTTCGAACACGTTGGTTTGCGCCGCGTCACCGAGCCAGTCGCCGACCACGTTGGAGGTCTGCAACTCCAGGGTAGCGGGGGCGCCCGCTGGTTGCAGGCTGTAGGCGTTATCACCCTCAGCGCGGGCTTGCAGGCCGGTGCCTTCCAGTAGTTTTTGCAAGCCCTCGGCAGCGCTGTAATTGCCCGACAGCCCTGGGCTTTGCATACCGGCCGTCACTGCCGAACCGAAGGACACCAGCACGCCGGCTTCGCGACCGAATTGATTCAGGGCCGCTTCCAGGGTGGTCGGCGCGATGTGGTACGCCTTGGCGTCGGCTGCCATCACCGCCGGCAGTGCGGTCAGGCTGAGGCTGGCACCGAGCAGGAGTTGGCGCAGGGTACGGGCGAGAAGCGTCGGTTGCTGGGGCATGAAGGGCGGTCCTGAGAAGGAAGGATCAAGGGGGGGCTTTCCTTCTCTGTCACGCCAGGTGCGGAAAACGGCTCACAATTGCGTATAAATATTTTTGAATGCGCTTCCCACTGTAGGAGCGAGCTTGCTCGCGAAAGTCGTCAACGATAATGCGGGTTGTCTGGTTTAACGCGGTGGGTTGAGGTTTTTCGCGAGCAAGCTCGCTCCTACAAAAAGCGCTTGCATCACGCCCGGGCCTGCACGGTCACCCAATAACGCGTAAAGCGCCGCACTTTCACCGGCAGGCTGATTTCCAGCAGGTCGAGGATGCGTTCGCTGTCGTCCAGCGGGTAGCTGCCGGACAGCAGCAGGTTGGCCACTTGTGGATCGCAATGGAGCTGGCCGCGACGATAGCGCCCCAGTTCACTCAAGAAGTCTTCCAGGCGCATATGTGCGGCCACCAGCATGCCGTCGGCCCAGGCGCCGCTGTTGGCGTCGGTGGCGCGCGGGGTGTCCCAGCCTTTGCGGGTGAAATTGACTTGGTGCGCGGCATCAACGCTCAGCGCCAAGCCGTTGTAGCGGTTGGGCATCACCTCGACCTGGCCGGCCAGCACCGCCAGTTGGGTGTGGTCGTTGAACTGGCGCACAGTCAAGCGCGCCGCCTGGCTGCTGAGCAGGCCCTGGCCGGTCAGCACGTGCAACGGCGCCTGGCCTGCACGGGCAGTGAGCAGGATTTCACCTTCAAGCAGGCGCACCAGGCGCTGCTGGCCGTCGAAATGCACATCCACAGCGCTGCCGGTGTTGAGCTGCAACTGGCTGCCGTCGGCCAGTTGCACCGTGCGGCGTTGGCCCACCGGGCTGCGATAGTCAGCCGTCAGCGGCGGCAGGATATGTTGCTGGCGCAGGCTCCAGGCAGCGGCTGAACCGGCACCCAGAATCAGCAGCAACTTAAGCGCCTGGCGCCGGTTGCTGGAGGTGGGGGCATTCAACGCGGCGTGAGCCAGGGGCGAGGGCACGCCGCGCAGGCGTTGGTTGACGCGCTGGATCTGCTCCCACGCGCGTTGATGTTCGATGTGAGCATTCAACCATTGCTGCCAGGCCGCCTGCTGGCGCGGGGTAAGCGCGCCTTGCTGCATTTCCAGCAACCAGTGCACGGCTTGTTCGGCGACTTGGCTGGAGACGTTCATAGGGCGAAGTAGCAGCGCATGGCCGCTTTGGTCAGGTGGCGTTTGACGGTGGCGATGGAGATGCCCAGTTGCGCGCCGATTTGCGCGTAGGTCAGGCCGTCGAGTTGGGCCAACAGGAAGGCGCGTTTGACTTGCTTGGGCAAGCCGTCGAGCAGTTGGTCCAGTTCCAGCAAGGTCTGCAGGATGATTGCACGGTCTTCTTCCGACGGCGCCACGTGTTCAGGCATCTGCGCCAAGGCCTCAAGGTAGGCGCGCTCCAGGTCCTGGCGGCGGTAGAAGTTGAACAGCACACGCTTGGCCACGGTGGTGAGGAAGGCGCGCGGCTCGATCAGCGTTGGCGCTTCCCGGGCACTGAGCACGCGGATGAAGGTGTCCTGCGCCAGGTCGGCCGCGTTGTCCGGGCAGCCGAGCTTGCGCCGCAACCAGCCGGTAAGCCAGTGGTGATGGTCGTTGTACAACACTTCGACGGGATTGGACGGCTGCAACGCGATCACTCCGCAAGCATTCGACATGCTTTAGAGAACAAGAATTGTTCGCATTGTAGGGCCCGTGACCGGGTTCGGCAATCGGGCAGGGCAGGTGATTCATCCGTTCTCTTTTGCTTATGAGAATATTTATCATTAATATTGCGCGCTGATGAACCAGGCGCCTGCCGCATGAAAAGCAAAACCTCATTGCCCGTTTCCTACCGCCTTGCCGTCACCTCGCGCGTGCTGGCGGCGGTGATTGGTGGTTACCTGATGGCCTCCCTGGCCGCCATTTGCCTGGCGCTGTGGCTGCCCACTACCCGTGCCGATGCGGTGGTTACCGGCATGATGAGTTCCTTTGTGTTCTACCTGCTGGCGGTGCTCTGGTGTTTTGCCTGCCGCACGGCATGGCGCGCCTGGGCAGGGGTGATGGTGCCGAGTGCGCTGTTTGCCACCCTGGCCGGCATTGGTTTCTGGATGGCACGAGCATGAAAGAGGGCTTTCGCCAGGCCATGGCCTGGTTGCACACCTGGGCAGGCTTGATCTTCGGTTGGCTGCTGTTCGCGATTTTCCTGACCGGCACCCTGGCCTATTTCAAAGACGAAATTACCCATTGGATGCAGCCCGAAGTGCAGGCCCATCCCCTGGACGATGGGCGCAGCCTCGCCGTCGCGCAAAGCTACCTGCAACAGCAGGCACCCACCGCCGCGCGCTGGTTCATTACCTTGCCGACCCGCCGCGACCCCGGCCTATCGGTGATGTGGCAAGACAAGCTCGAGCCCGGCAAGCGCGGCACCTTCATCCAGAAAGTCCTCGACCCCGTCACCGGCCAAGCGGTGCAGGCCCGCGAAAGCAAGGGCGGCGAGTTCTTCTATCGTTTCCACTTCCAGCTGCAAATGCCTTACCCGTGGGGCCGCTGGCTGTCGACCATCGCCGCCATGGTGATGTTCGTCGCGCTGATCACCGGCATCATCACCCACAAGAAAATCTTCAAGGACTTCTTCACCTTCCGCCCCCGCAAAGGCCAGCGCTCCTGGCTGGACGGTCACAACGCGGTGGGTGTGCTGGTGCTGCCGTTTCACCTGATGATCACCTACAGCAGCCTGGTGATTTTCATGAGCATGGTCATGCCCGCGCCCATCGTGGCGTCCTATGGCGACGACAGCCGGGCGTTTTTCAATGAGCTGTTTCCCAACACCAACAATGCGCCGGCCCTTGGCCAGCCAGGGCAGTTGCTGCCGTTATTGCCGCTGTACCAGCAGGCGCGGGAGCAGTGGGCGGGTGGTCATGTAGGGCGGGTGGCGGTCAACAACCCCGGCGATGCCAACGCCTCGGTCAATGTGTTCCGCGCCGGCTCCGACAGCGTAGTGCATGCCTCCGGCAGTACCCTGTCGTTCAACGGCACCACCGGCGAGCTGTTGCGAGGCAGTGCCGAACCGTCATTGGCGACGGCCATCGGTGGCAGTTTCTACGGTTTGCACATGGGCCATTTCGCCGGCCCAGTGCTGCGCTGGCTGTACTTTATTTGCGGCCTGGCGGGCACGGCGATGATCGGTACGGGCTTGGTGATCTGGCTGGGCAAGCGCCAGCTCAAACATGCCAAAGCCTCGGTCATGCCGTTTGAACTGCGCCTGGTGGAGGTGTTGAATATCGCCAGCATGTCCGGATTGATGATCGCCATCGCGGCGTTTTTCTGGGCCAACCGCCTGTTGCCGGTAAGCTTCGCTGCGCGTTCCGACTGGGAAGTGCAGGCGTTCTTTATCGCCTGGGGCCTGAGCCTGTTGCACGCCTTGCTGCGGCGCGGTCGCCAGGGTTGGGTCGAGCAACTGAGCTTCGGCGCGCTGTTGTTTGCCGCCATTCCATTGCTTAACGCCATCACCACCGCGCACCACTTGGGCGTCTCCGTGCCAAACGGCGACTGGGCCATGGCCGGCTTCGACCTCACCTGCCTGGCCAGCGGCATGTTCCTGGCCTGGGCGGCGTGGAAGATGCACCACCGCACCGCGCCGCAACCCAAGGCTGAGCGTGCCCGCGGGTTGACACTCAAGCAGCAGGCCCACTGATGCTCCTCGCGCTATTGATGTGCTACGCCGGGTTTACCGCGCTGTGTTTGTCTACCGACCGTCACCACGACGAATTGCTGCACTGCAAACCCACGCCCACGCGGCGCCTGGCGCTGCGGGTGGGCGGCTGGTTGCTGCTGGCCGTGTCGATCTGGCCGGCCGTGCTTGGTGCTGGTTGGGGCCAGGGCCTGGTGGAGTGGTGCGCGGTGTTGATGCTCAGCGCCTTGCTGCTGGTGTTGCTGCTGCCGTATCGGCCAAGGCTGGCCTTGATCCTGGCGGGCCTCGGCCTGTTGGCCAGCCCTGTTGCGGCGTTCGCCCTATCTTGAGTCGGCCATGAGGATCAACCCACCGCCGCAACCCCAGGACAATCCGCATGCGGAGGCGGCCGGTGGGCGCGCGCATTTTTTGCAGGTGTTTTTGTCCCAGCGCTCGCAAATGGAGGCGTTGGTCAGCCGTCGCGTCGGGTGCCGCGCCACGGCAGCCGACCTGGTGCAGGATTTGTTCCTGCGCTTTTGGCGTCGCCCGCTGGTGCAGGTTGAAGAGCTGAGCACCTACCTGCTGCGCTGCGCCGGCAACATCGCCATCGACCACCTGCGCAGCGAAGGCGCGCGAGCACGCAGCAGCGAAGGCTGGCTGCCGGAACAATCTGACCACCAAGGCTGCGAACCCCAGGCAGCGTTGGAGGCGGGCAATGATCTGCGCCATGTGGAAGCCGCCTTGCGCAGCTTGCCCGAGCGCACCCGCCAGATTTTCCTGCTTAACCGCATCCACGGCCGCAAATACGCCGAAATCGCCAAGGCCATGGGCCTGTCCCAAAGCGCCGTGGAAAAACATATGATGCGCGCCCTCGAAGCCTGCAAGGCCAGCCTTCGCGAAGCACCGCCTCCACGCATGCCAGGGAAAGCCCCGTGAACCTCACGCCCACGCCCGCCCAGGAACAGGCCGCACTCGATTGGTTGTGCCTGCTGCATGACCAGCCCAGCAGCGGCGACCAGGCCACGTTCAGCCGCTGGTTACGTGCAGATCCCGCACACGTCGAGGCCTACTCCCAAGCCCAGGTGCTCTGGGAATTAAGCGAAGTACCGGCGCGCCAACTGGCCGATGAGGACGCGCTCGCCTTGCAGCGCTACCTCAATACGATCAACGCCTCCAAACGCTCCCGGGTAGCGCGTTGGTCTGGTGCCTTGGCCGTTGCCGCCTGCCTGCTGCTGATGGTGTCGATGGGCGCCGGTTGGCAGCCGTCACGCTGGGTCGATGAGTGGGGCGCCGATTATGTGACGGCGCCGGGTGAGGTAAAGACCTTCACCCTGGCCGATCAATCCAAGGTCACCCTCGACGCCGACAGCGCCATCTCTGTAGATTTCAGCCAGGGCGAACGGCACATCCAATTGCGCCGTGGTGCTGGTTTTTTCAGTGTGACCCACACCGGCCAACCCTTCGTGGTGGAGGCGAGCGGCGGTGAAACGCGGGTAATGGGAACGCAGTTTGAAGTGCGCCTGCAACCTGACGGCGCCGAGGTCACTGTGCTGTCCGGCCGTGTGGGCGTGACGCCCTCCAAACAGGGCCAGCAACAGGTGCTGACAGCGGGCCAGCAAGTGGCCTATGCCGACGGTATTGCCGACCCTTTGCATGGGGTCGACAGCGCCTCACGCCTGGCCTGGCGCGAAGGTTGGCTCAACTACTACAGGGCACCCCTGGCCGATGTGGTCCAGGACCTGAGGCGTTATTACCCCGGCCGAATTCTTCTGCTTAACGAGAATATGGCCGCCAAACGCGTCAGCGGCAGCTTTCCGAGCCAGGACCCTGTAGCGGTCTTGAACGCCTTGCAAGCGGTGTTGGGCTTTGAACAGCACACCTTGTTGGGCCGAATGATTGTGTTGCGCTAGGCCCGCAGCGCCTTCATCGAACCTTCATCGCAATCGCCACAACCTGTCACCAAACGGTTACACGTGCCGTGGATCATCCCTGGGTTCCTGAACAAGTGGTCAGGAAGCTCGCATCTGCCCCATACAACACAACAATGTCAGTAAGGGATCTACACGTGAACCACAACACTCTTTATGCCCTGCTCCTCGCATCGGGCCTGGGCGGCTTTGCGCCGCTGGTTTTGGCCAATGATGCCCAGGATGTAGGCTCGGTGAACATCGCCGGCAAGCAAACCCTTGGCAGCGGTCACATGATTCTCGAAGAAAGTGCGAAGGCACGCTCGACGGTGACCAAGCAAGCCATGGACGAAATGTCGGCCACCGCCAACGCCATCGACAAGCTCAAGTACACGCCGGGCATCAACGTTTCCAGTGATGACGCCAGCGGCACCAGTGGCACCAGTTTTACCATGCGGGGCATGAGTTCCGACCAGGTCGGCGTCTCGGTGGACGGCGTGCCGATCAACGATTCGGGCAACTACAGTGTGTACTCCAACCAGTTGGGCGACCCGGAAAACCTGGCCGAAGTGTTCGCCACCCAAGGTTCCTCCGAGGCCGACGGCCCGCACATCGGCTCCAGCGGCGGCAACATTGGCATGATCACCATTCGCCCGACCAAGGACGCCGGGGTTTTCGCCAAACAGATCGTCGGTGCCAACGCCCTGCGCAAGACCTTCGTGCGAGCGAACACCGGGGATGTGGGTGGCCTGAAAACCTGGGTGTCGGCATCCCACCTGGAAGGTGACAAATGGCGCGGCAAGGGCACTCTGCGCAGCGACAAGATCGAGTGGAGCAGCCTGTTCGAAGGGGATAACGGCAACTCCACATTGGCCACGATCAAGTACAACAAGCAGGAAAACTACAACTACAACAGCCTTAGCAAGGCGCAGTTCGACACCGAAGGACGGCGTAAGGATTACGCGCAAAGCCCGGTGTACAAGGCTGGTTTGCTGTCGGCGTCCTACAAGCTCAACCGCAACCCGTTCGAAAGCGTCAACGCTACGCTGACCCAGCGCTGGCAACTGCAGGACAATTTGTCGCTGACGCTCACGCCGTATTACTACTGGGCCAACGGTGGCAGCTTCAGCGGCCAGACGGCTTCCAACCTGGGGCCAAAGTCCGACAAGGCCGGCAACTACGACCTGAGTAACCTGCAATCGGCCAACTATTACCGCCCTTCGTGGACCGAAACCTGGCGCCCTGGCTTCACGGCGAAAATGAAGTGGGACATCAACGAAGAACACAGCCTGGACTATGGCTACTGGTACGAACGCGCACGCCAGCGCCAGACCCAGCCCTTTATCGGCATTAACAACGAAGGTGCCCCCGACGATGTGTGGGGCGACTACAACAGCGGCGGCCAGGTGGTCGACAAAAACGGCGCTACGGTCCAGGGCCGTCACTACTACACCGTCACTCCCGCGCAGAAGCTCTGGGTACAGGACAACTGGCAAGCCACACCGGACCTGAGTTTTGTTGGCGGCGTGGCCTACCAATATGTCGAGCGTGACGGCAACAACCTCGGCAGCCTGTACGACACACCGGAGAAGCGTAACACCCGCTACCACCAGTTCCTGCCCAACTTCAGCGCCAAGTACCAGGTCGATGAAAGCAACCAGGCGTTCTACAACGTCACCCGCAATATGCGCACGCCGCCCAACTACGTGCTGTACAACAAGGGCGACTCCGTCAGCCTCAAGTCCGAGTTGAGCTGGAACCAGGAATTGGGCTGGCGCTACACCGAAGACGATATGGCCTTGAGTGCGACCCTGTTCTACATCAGCTTCAAGGATCGCCAGGTCTCGACCACCGACGCCAGCGGTGACTACATGGTGCTCAACGTCGGCACTGTCGATAACAAAGGCCTGGAGCTGGAATGGAGCGGCCTGTTGCCGCACAACTTCAATTACTACGCGTCCTATACCTACACCCAGTCTGAGCAGAAGGACGACCTGCTCAGCAAGAACGTGCTGCTACCAACCTCGGGCAAGCAATTGGCCAACGTGCCGGAAAACATGTTCAACCTGGTGTTCGGGTATGACGATTCGCGGTTCTACGGCAACATTGCAGGCAAATATGTCGGCAGTTTCTATGGCGATTTGACCAACAAGGAGAAGATCGAAGGCCGTACGGTGTTTGACCTGAACGCGGGTATTTATTTGCCGGTGGATAAGAAGGTCATCAAGTCGGCGGCACTGCGGTTTTCGATGCTCAACGTGTTCGACAAGGAGTACTTGAGCTCGGCGCGTACGGTGGCGTTCAACTCGGCGCCGGTGAACGGGTTGGGGGCGAGCACGGCGTATTACAACGTGGGTGAGGAGCGCACGGCGATGGTGTCGCTGGAAGCCAACTTCTAAGCCCACCCGCAAGCCCAATGTGCAGAGCTGACTTGTGTGGGAGCTGGCTTGCCTGCGATAGCGGTGTGTCAGTCACAGGTATTGAACCTGTTACACCGCCATCGCAGGCAAGCCAGCTCCCACATTTGATTGTGTGTTACTTCAATGCGGCCATGATCGCTTCAGGGTTGTAGTCGCGAATCAACGTGCCGTTCACATCCACAAACGGAATCCCACCACCGCCCAGCGCCTCATACGCCTTGCGCGCCTGGGCATCCTTCTCGATATCGACGGCCTGGTACGGGATACCCTTCTGGTCCAGAAAACGCCGGATCTGCTTGCAGTACCCACACCATTCGGTGGCATAGAGCACCACCCGCGCAGAGGCGCGCACCTGCTCCGGGACCACCTGGGACGGGTTGAACAGCCGCTCGACCTTGCCCCAGTTCTGGATCGCAACCACCACCAGCAACACCAGCAGGACTTTCTTGAGTACCCCGCCCAGCATCAGTTACGGCGCTTGAGCTGGTCGGTCAGTTGGGTCGGCAGGCCCTTGATGATCAAGGTGCCGGCGGCTTCGTCGTACTCGATCTTGTCGCCCAGCAGGTGCGCTTCAAAGCTGATGGACAGGCCCTCGGCACGCCCGGTGAAGCGGCGGAACTGGTTGAGGGTGCGTTTATCGGCCGGAATCTCCGGCGACAGGCCGTAATCTTTGTTGCGGATGTGGTCGTAGAAGGCTTTTGGCCGGTCTTCATCAATCAGCCCGGAGAGCTCTTCCAGGCCCATGGGTTCGCCGAGCTTGGCCTGGCTGCTGGCGTAGTCCACCAGGGTCTTGGTTTTCTCGCGGGCGGACTCGTCGGGCAAGTCTTCGCTTTCGACGAAGTCACTGAACGCCTTGAGCAGGGTGCGGGTTTCGCCCGGGCCATCCACGCCTTCCTGGCAGCCGATAAAGTCGCGGAAGTACTCCGAGACCTTCTTGCCGTTCTTGCCTTTGATGAAGGAGATGTACTGCTTGGACTGCTTGTTGTTCTGCCACTCGGAGACGTTGATACGCGCCGCCAGGTGCAACTGGCCCAGGTCCAGGTGGCGCGAGGGCGTCACGTCCAGCTCGTCGGTCACCGCCACGCCTTCGCTGTGGTGCAGCAGGGCGATAGCCAGGTAGTCGGTCATGCCTTGCTGGTAATGGGCAAACAGCACATGGCCGCCGGTGGAGAGGTTGGACTCCTCCATCAGCTTCTGCAGGTGCTCTACCGCCGTGCGGCTGAAGCTGGTGAAGTCCTGGCCACCGTCAAAGTAGTCCTTCAACCAGCCGCTGAACGGGTGCGCGCCGGACTCGGCATGGAAGAAACCCCAGGCCTTGCCTTGTTTGGCGTTGTAGCTCTCGTTGAGGTCGGCAAGCATGTTCTCGATGGCGGCGGACTCGGCCAGTTCCGTGTCGCGGGCGTGAAGAACTGCGGGTGTGCCGTCGGGTTTTTTGTCGATCAGGTGGACGATGCAATGACGGATCGGCATAGGCTTCTCGGCTGGTTGAAGGGGGAGCGGTTGGCCTCCCCGAAAAGTCGCCCAGTGTACCGCACCCATTGGTCAAGACGTGCCCCGAACGGCATTTTGCACGCCCTGTGACTGGCCATATGCCTTTTTTTCACGGTTTAGAGCGATAAAGCTGACCAAATGGGTATGTTGAGGCGGATATTTCCCCGTCTCTGTGCTAGTTTTGCCCCGTCTTACGCCAAGTCTCGGCGTTAAGCGTGCATTCAGCATTTGTCAGGTCGAACCAATCCCCGTTTCAAGCATCTATAACCCCGATCTCCGTGGTTATAGCCGGGGATGCCAGGCCATGACGGTCGGGCTCGACGGCTGACACTGCACTCTGCAATCCATATGAATTTGATAGGGAAGGAACACCACAATGGCTATTACTAAAGACCAACTGATCGCTGACCTGGCTGAAGCAGTAGACGCACCGAAAACTACCGTGCGTGCTCTGCTGGACCAACTGAGCCAAGTTGTTGCTGATCAGCTGGAAAATGGCGGCGAAATCACTCTGCCAGGCGTTGGCAAACTGAAAGTGACCGAGCGTCCTGCCCGTACTGGCCGTAACCCTTCGACTGGCGCTGCCATCGAAATCGCTGCCAAGAAAGTTATCAAGCTGGTTGTGGCTAAAGGCCTGACCGACGCTGTTAACAAGTAAGACGCAGCAAAAAAAACCGTGCTTCGGAGTGATCCGGGCACGGTTTTTTATTGCCTGCGTTTTTATTGTGTGGCGGGCTTATCGAACCCAGCGCTGGCGCCAGATCTGCTGCTCGTTCTTGGTCTGGAATGTCCAGGCCACAAAGCGGCTCTGCTTCTGCCCCTGAGACATCTCCACCACCTGGCTTTCCAGCACGCCGGCTTTTTTCAGCGCCGTTTCGATCGCCGGCAGGTTGGAGGCTTTGGACACCAGGGTGCTGAACCACAGCACTTTATGCGCAAAGTGCGCGCTTTCGGCGATCAACTGCGTCACAAACCGCGCCTCGCCGCCCTCACACCACAGTTCGGCCGATTGACCACCGAAGTTGAGCACCGGCAATTTGCGTTTCGGGTCGGCCTTGCCCAAGGCGCGCCACTTGCGCTCGCTGCCTTTGGTGGCTTCGTCCATGGACGCATGGAAGGGCGGGTTGCACATCGTAAGGTCAAAGCGTTCACCCGGCTCCAGCAGGCCCAGCAGAATTTGTTTGGGGTTGGGTTGCTGGCGCAACTGGATGACCTTGCTCAGGTCGTTGGACTGCACGATGGCCTTGGCGGCGGCCACGGCGGTCGGGTCGACCTCCGAGCCCAGGAAGTTCCAGCGGTACTCCATATAGCCAATCAGTGGGTAGACGCAGTTGGCGCCCATACCGACGTCCAGCACCTTGACGATCGAACCGCGGGGAATCTTGCCCTCGTTGACGCTGGCCAGCAGGTCGGCGAGGAAATGCACATAGTCGGCACGCCCCGGTACCGGCGGGCATAGATAGTCCGCCGGGATATCCCAATGCTGGATGCCATAGAACGACTTGAGCAACGCCCGGTTGAACACCCGCACCGCATCCGGGCTGGCGAAGTCGATGCTCTCTTTGCCGTAGGGATTGATGATCACGAATTTGGCCAGTTCAGGCGTGGTCTTGATCAGCGCCGGGAAGTCGTAACGGCCCGTGTGGCGGTTGCGTGGGTGCAGGGTGGCCTCTTTGCGCGGCGCGACGGGTTTGGCCGTGGCGGCGGTTTTAGGCTTCTTGCGCGGTGGTTTGGGCGTAGTGGGGGCGGTCATGATGATTCTGGTGTTGGCTCAAAGTGATGGGCATTGTCACACATTCTTGAACACAACTCGGTCAAATGTGGGAGCTGGCTTGCCTGCGATGCAGGCGACTGGGGGTATCAGGCAGACCGAGGTGATGCTATCGCAGGCAAGCCAGCTCCCACAGGGATAGGGTTCAGAGTCGGAAATGATGTCGTTTTGCTGGACAAAAAAAGAGACCCGAAGGTCTCTTTTTTCACACGGCGCCAGCCTTACAGGCTGGAAATCCGCGCATGTTGCTCTGCCAGCTTGCCCAAGGCTTGTTCTGCCTCGGCCAACTTGGCGCGTTCTTTCTCGATCACTTCAGCCGGCGCCTTGTCGACGAACGCCGCGTTGGACAGCTTGCCGCCCACGCGTTGCACTTCGCCTTGCAGACGCGCAATTTCCTTGTCGAGGCGCGCAAGTTCCGCACCCTTGTCGATCAGTCCGGCCATTGGCACCAGCACTTCCATGTCGCCCACCAACGCAGTGGCGGACAGCGGTGCTTCGGCGCCTTCAGCCAATACGGTGATCGACTCCAGCTTGGCCAGCTTCTTGAGCAGTGCATCGTTCTCGCTGAGGCGACGCTGATCTTCGGCACTGGCGTTCTTGACGAACACGGCCAAAGGCTTGCCCGGCCCGATGTTCATCTCGGCGCGGATGTTGCGCGTGCCGAGCATCAGGGTCTTGAGCCATTCGATATCGCTTTCGGCGGCCTCATCGATGCGCGCTTCGTTGGCCACCGGCCAAGGTTGCAGCATGATGGTCTTGCCTTCGATACCGGCCAGCGGCGCCAGGCGCTGCCAGATTTCTTCGGTGATGAACGGCATGAACGGGTGCGCCAGGCGCAACGCCACTTCCAGCACGCGCACCAAGGTGCGACGGGTGCCGCGCTGGCGCTCGACCGGCGAGTTTTCGTCCCACAGCACCGGCTTGGACAGTTCCAGGTACCAGTCGCAATACTGGTTCCAGATGAACTCATACAGGGCCTGTGCGGCCAGGTCGAAACGGAACTGGTCGAGCTGGCGGGTCACTTCGGCTTCGGTGCGCTGCAGCTGCGAGATGATCCAGCGATCCGCCAGGCTCAACTCATAGGCTTCGCCGTTCTGGCCGCAGTCTTCGCCTTTGTCCAGCACGTAGCGCGCCGCATTCCAGATCTTGTTGCAGAAGTTGCGATAGCCTTCGACGCGGCCCATGTCGAACTTGATGTCGCGACCGGTGGAGGCCAGCGAGCAGAAGGTGAAGCGCAGGGCGTCGGTGCCGTAGCTGGCGATGCCGTCGGCGAATTCGTCGCGGGTCTGCTTCTCGATCTTTTTCGCCAGTTTCGGCTGCATCAGGCCCGAGGTGCGTTTCTGCACCAGGGTTTCCAGGTCGATGCCGTCGATGATGTCCAGTGGGTCCAGGACGTTGCCCTTGGACTTGGACATCTTCTGGCCCTGGCCGTCGCGTACCAGGCCGTGTACGTACACGGTCTTGAACGGTACCTGCGGGGTGCCGTCTTCGTTCTTCACCAGGTGCATGGTGAGCATGATCATCCGGGCAACCCAGAAGAAAATGATGTCGAAGCCGGTGACCAGCACGTCGGTGGAGTGGAATTTCTTCAGGAACTCGGTCTGCTGCGGCCAGCCCAGAGTAGAGAAGGTCCACAGGCCCGAACTGAACCAGGTGTCCAGTACGTCGTTGTCCTGTTGCAGCGCGATGTCCGCGCCGAGGTTGTGCTTGGCGCGCACTTCGGCTTCGTCGCGGCCTACATAGACCTTGCCCGATTCGTCGTACCAGGCCGGAATACGGTGGCCCCACCACAGCTGACGGCTGATGCACCAGTCCTGGATGTCGCGCATCCACGAGAAGTACATGTTTTCGTACTGTTTAGGCACGAACTGGATGCGGCCATCTTCCACGGCGGCAATCGCAGGCTCGGCCAGCGGCTTGGTGGACACGTACCACTGGTCGGTCAGCCACGGCTCGATCACGGTGCCGGAGCGGTCGCCCTTGGGCACTTTGAGGCCGTGGTCGTCGACGCTGACCAGCAAACCGGCGGCGTCGAAGGCGGCAACGATCTGCTTGCGCGCTTCAAAACGGTCGAGGCCGGCATATTCGGCCGGGATCTTGCCGTCGATGCTGTCGTTGAGCGAGCCGTCCAGGTTGAACACCTGGCAGGCCGGCAATACGGCGGCATTTTTGTCGAAGATGTTCAGCAGCGGCAGGTTGTGGCGCTTGCCGACTTCATAGTCGTTGAAATCGTGGGCCGGGGTGATTTTCACGCAGCCGGTGCCGAATTCAGGGTCGCAATAGTCGTCCGCGATGATCGGGATACGGCGGCCAACCAACGGCAGTTCGACGAACTTGCCGATCAGCGCCTGGTAGCGCTCGTCGTTCGGGTTAACGGCGACGGCGGCATCGCCGAGCATGGTTTCCGGACGGGTGGTGGCAACGATCAGGTAATCGTTGCCCTCGGCGGTCTTGGCGCCATCGGCCAGCGGATACTTGAGGTTCCACAGGAAGCCTTTCTCGTCGTGGTTTTCCACTTCGAGGTCGGAAATGGCCGTGTGCAACTTGGTGTCCCAGTTGACCAGGCGCTTGCCGCGGTAGATCAGGCCGTCTTCGTGAAGGCGCACGAAGGCTTCTTTTACGGCTTCGGACAGGCCGTCGTCCATGGTGAAGCGCTCGCGGCTCCAGTCTACGGACGAACCCAGGCGACGGATCTGACGGCTGATATTGCCGCCGGATTGGTCTTTCCATTCCCAGACTTTCTCCAGGAATTTCTCGCGACCCAGGTCGTGACGGTTCTGGCCGGTGGCTTCCAGTTGGCGTTCCACCAGCATCTGGGTGGCGATACCGGCGTGGTCGGTGCCCGGTTGCCACAGGGTGTCGCGACCCTGCATGCGGCGGAAGCGGATCAACGCATCCATGATCGCATTGTTGAAGCCATGGCCCATGTGCAGGCTGCCAGTGACGTTCGGTGGCGGAATCATGATGGTGTACGAGTCGCCCGCACCTTGTGGGGCGAAATAGTTCTCGGACTCCCAGGTGTTGTACCAGGAAGTTTCGATAGCGTGGGGCTGGTAGGTCTTATCCATGCGCGGCGGGACCCTAGTTGGCGTTTATTCAGGAAAGCCGGCAAGTATAACGGGGGATAGGGGCGAGGGCGAGGTGAAGACGGTTTAAGACCGATGCAGAATTAATGTGGGAGCTGGCTTGCCTGCGATGGCGGTGTCTCAGTCAGCATCTTCGGCGACTGATGCGCCGCCATCGCAGGCAAGCCAGCTCCCACAAGGATGGGGGGGGACTTTCAGTTCTGGTATTGGCTGAGCAACCGCTCCATCCGCGCATCCATCCGACGCTTGATCTCGGCTTCGATATGCGGCGCAAAGTCGTCGATCACATCCTGCATGATCAATTGCGCGGCGGCGCGCAGTTCGTTGTCCAGGTGCAGCAGCAGGGCATCGGGGGCTTTTTCGGCGGCTGGGGCGGGTTCAGCAACCACAGGTGCCGGCGCGGCAGGCTTGCCGCCGACCATGTCGAACAGCAGCGGGATCTGTACCTCGCCATCGGCCGTCTCGGTCAGCAGCGGCGGTTGCAGGTTGTCATCACCCAGCAACTGACGGATCGACTCCAGGTCATCCAGCAGGTGGTCGTCTTTTTTCAGCGGGTTTGGAGTGTCCATCATGTACTCAAAGTCGTTGTAGCCGGTGATCTTGCAGAGGATAGCCCTGTTCACGGTAGAAACGGAAACTCTCCCGCGCGGCCTGACGAATAGCCGGGTCTTCGACCACCACTTCCGCCACACGGGCGAACGCTTGGGCAAAGGCCGGTACTTTCAGGTCGAGGTTGACCAGCAAGTCATGGTGATCGCCGCAGTTGTCTCCCAAGCCCAGCACAACTAGGCTTTCAGGTTCGGATTCGGCGTGGCCGTGGGGCACGAAGCTTTCGCCCTTGAAGCGCCACAGACGGGCATCAAGTTCGTCACGTTGGGCGGCATCGCTGCAGTGCAGGTAGATGCGATGGCCCATACGCCAGGCTTTTTCGGTGAGTTTGCAGGCAAAGTCCAGGCGCGCGAGGGGATCGGCGCTGGGCAATATATAGAAGTCGACTTGGGGCATTGGAAATCCTGGGGCTGGCCTGATTACCCCCTGTAGGAGCGAGCTTGCTCGCGAAAAACCAGATGACACCGCGTTCATCCAGAATGAACGCGTTATCAAAGGCGATCTTCGCGAGCAAGCTCGCTCCTACAGAAGGGCCGGGGCCGCTTAAGCTTTGGCGCGATCCAGCAGGTATTGAGTCAACAGGGGCACCGGACGGCCAGTGGCGCCCTTGTCCTTGCCGCCGCTGGTCCAGGCGGTGCCGGCGATGTCCAGGTGAGCCCAGTTGAAGTTCTTGGCAAAGCGCGACAGGAAGCAGGCCGCCGTGATGGTGCCGGCTTTAGGGCCACCGATGTTGGCGATGTCGGCGAACGGGCTGTCGAGCTGTTCCTGGTACTCATCGAACAGCGGCAGTTGCCAGGCGCGGTCGGCGGCGGCCTTGCCGGCGCTGAGCAGTTGCTCGATCAGTTCGTCGTTGTTGCCCAGCAGGCCTGAGGTGTGGGAGCCCAGGGCCACGATGCAGGCACCGGTCAGAGTGGCGATGTCGATCACGGCCTGGGGCTTGAAGCGCTCGGCGTAGGTCAGTGCGTCGCACAGCACCAGGCGGCCTTCGGCGTCGGTGTTGAGGATCTCCACAGTCTGGCCGCTCATGGTGGTGACGATATCGCCTGGGCGAGCCGCGCCGCCGCTCGGCATATTCTCGGCACAGGCCAAAATGCACACCAGGTTGATCGGCAGCTTGAGCTCAAGCACCGCACGCAGGGTGCCGAACACGCTGGCGGCGCCGCCCATGTCGTACTTCATCTCGTCCATGCCGGCACCCGGCTTGAGGCTGATGCCGCCGGTGTCGAAGGTGATGCCTTTACCTACCAGGGCGTAAGGTTTCTCGGACTTCTTGCCGCCGTTGTATTGCATCACGATCAGGCGTGGCGGCTGGTCGCTGCCCTGGCCCACGGCATAGAACGAGCCCATGCCCAGGTCCTTGATTTTCTTCTCGTCCAGCACTTCAACCTTCAAGCCCTTGAACTCTTTGCCCAGTGCCTTGGCCTGTTCGCCCAGGAATGTCGGGTGGCAGATGTTCGGCGGCAGGTTGCCCAGGTCGCGAGTGAACGACATGCCGTTAGCGATGGCCTGGGCGTGGGTGACGGCGCGCTGGACTTCAGCCTGGGCAGCCTTGATGGTCAGCAGGGTGATTTTCTTCAGGGCGCGGGGTTCGGCTTTCTGGCTCTTGAACTGGTCGAAAATATAGCCGCCGTCCACCAGCGACTCGGCCAGCAGGCGGGTCTTGCCGTAGCTGTCGCGGCCCTTGACCACGATTTCATCGAGTGCCAGCACCGCATCGCTGCCGCCCAGGCCCTTGAGGGTGGTGAGGATGCCGCTGACGATCTTGCGAAACGGACGGTCGCCCAGTTCGGCATCCTTGCCCACGCCCACCAGCAAAACGCGCTCGGCCTTAAGGTTGGGCAGGCTCTGCAGCAGCAGGCTCTGGCCGACTTTGCCGGCCAGGTCGCCGCGCTTGAGCACGGCGCTGATAGCGCCGCCGCTCAGTTCATCCAGTTGCTTGGCGGCGACGCCGAGTGTGCGGCCTTCGCCGACAGCGACCACGAGGGTGGCGGTTTTCAACGTTTCGGGGCTAACGCTTTTTACAACCAATTCCATTTTCGGGTCCCTTATCAAGGTCTGTGAGCCGGGAGCTTGTACTCCGGCTTTAAAGCTCGGCAGCGTTGTAAACCGCCAGCGACAAAGGCCGCAGTTTGAACCTCGCCAGCGGAGCCTGACAACCCTTGGCGCACGCTTTGTGCGTGCGCATGAGTAAGCTCCGTGACAGGCGCGGTCAATCACAGGATAATGCGCCATCTTTTTAGCCGGCCCGTGGTAAACGGGTCGACTCGGTATGCTTGCTTGTTTGGCCGCCTTAGCCTGACAACCCTGGAGTGTCTGGTTTGATTGTCTTCCGTTATCTGTCCCGCGAAGTCCTGTTGACCCTGAGTGCCGTGAGTGCGGTGTTGCTGGTCATCATCATGAGTGGTCGTTTCGTCAAGTTCCTGGCCCAAGCCGCCGCTGGCGCCCTGGATCCGGGCTCACTGTTCCTGATCATGGGCTACCGGATGCCCGGCATGCTCCAGTTGATCCTGCCGCTGGGACTGTTCCTCGGCATATTGCTGGCCTATGGCCGGCTGTACCTGGAAAGTGAGATGACTGTGCTGTCGGCCACCGGCATGAGCCAGCAGCGCCTGCTGGCCATGACCATGGTGCCTGCCGCCGGTGTTGCCCTGGTGGTGGCCTGGTTGAGCATGAGCCTGGCGCCCCAGGGGGCCATGCAATTCCAGTTGCTGCTGAACAAGCAGGATGCGATGACTGAGTTCGACACCCTTGAACCCGGTCGCTTCCAGGCGCTCAGCGACGGCTCGCGAGTGACCTACACCGAAACCATGACTGACGACCGCTCCAACCTGGGCGGCGTGTTCATTTCCCAGAAGAACCTCGGCCAGAACCAGAAAGACCGTGGCATTACCATTCTGGTGGCCGACAGCGGACGCCAGGAAATCCGCCCCGATGGCAACCGCTACCTGATCCTGGAAAACGGCTACCGCTACGACGGCAGCCCTGGCCTGGCGGACTATCGCGCCATCAAGTACGACACCTATGGCGTCATGCTGCCCAAGGCCGAGATCAGTGACGAGGTGACCGACCGCGACGCGCTGCCCACCTCATCGCTCTTCGGCAGCCCGGAATTGCGCTCCATCGCCGAGCTGCAATGGCGCCTTTCCCTGCCGTTGCTGGTATTTATCGTGACCCTGATGGCCGTGCCGCTGTCGCGCGTCAACCCGCGCCAGGGGCGCTTCCTCAAGTTGCTGCCGGCGATCCTGCTGTACATGGCCTACCTGACCATCCTGATTTCCGCCCGTGGTTCCCTAGAGAAGGGCAAGTTGCCGCCGGCCCTGGGCCTGTGGTGGGTACACGGGGTTTTCCTGATGATCGGCCTGGGGCTGCTCTATTGGGAACCTATCCGTTTGAAAATGAAGAGCCGTCGTGGCCTGAAGGAGTTGGCTCGTGGCTAAGCTTGATCGCTACATCGGCATTAGCGTACTGATCGCCATCCTGGCGGTATTGGGCATCATTCTCGGCCTGGCCTTGCTGTTCGCCTTCATTGATGAAGTGGGCAACGTCACCGATACCTACACGGTCACGGACGTGCTGAGCTACGTGGCACTGACCGCGCCGCGTCGCCTCTACGACATGATGCCAATGGCCGCGCTGATTGGCTGCCTGATCGGCCTGGGCACCCTGGCCAGCAACAGCGAACTGACCATCATGCGCGCCGCCGGGGTTTCCATAGGCCGTATCGTCTGGGCGGTCATGAAGCCGATGCTGCTGCTGATGGCGTGCAGCGTGCTGATCGGTGAATACGTCGCGCCACCGGCCGAAGCCACCGCCCAGGCCAATCGCGCCCTGGCCCAGGGTTCGGGCGATGCGCAAAGCGCCAAGCACGGCCTGTGGCACCGCCAGGGTGATGAGTTCATCCACATCAACGCCGTGCAGCCGGGTGGCCTGTTGATCGGGGTAACCCGCTACACCTTCGACAAAGAACGGCACATGTTGTCGTCCAGCTTCGCCAAGCGCGCGCAGTACAGTGGCGAACAATGGCAACTGAGCGACGTCACCACCACGCACTTCCGTAACGTGGGCCAGGGCACCCAGTCCAGCACCGAAGTGGTCAATGTGCCGACTGAGCAGTGGGATATCGCCCTGAAGCCGGAATTGCTCAACACCGTGGTGATGGTGCCGGAAGCGCTGCCTATCTCCGGTTTATGGAGCTATATCCACTATCTCAAGGAGCAGGGTTTGAACAATGGCCGCTACTGGCTGGCGTTCTGGGTGAAAGTCTTGCAACCGGTGGTTACCGCTGCGTTGGTGTTGATGGCGATCTCCTTCATTTTCGGGCCGTTGCGTTCCGTGACCCTGGGCCAGCGGGTATTTACCGGTGTGCTGGTGGGTTTCACCTTCCGCATCGCCCAGGACTTGCTGGGGCCGTCGAGCCTGGTATTCGGTTTTTCGCCGCTGTTTGCGGTACTGGTGCCAACAGCTATTTGTGCTGTGGCCGGGTTCTGGCTGCTGCGTCGGGCCGGTTGAAGCCGCTTGCATAATGCCCCTCCCTGTAGGAGCGAGCTTGCTCGCGAAAATCTACGAAACGCCGCGTTTATCCAGGATAAGCGCGTTATCGTTGGCGATTTTCGCGAGCAAGCTCGCTCCTACAGTAATAAGCCCCGTGGAAACGGGGCTTTTTTGTATTGGTCAGCAAAGATGACGTCTGGCCTGAGCATCAGGTACAATTCCCGGCTATTTTTCAGCGGGCAATCTGCCTGCAGCCTTTTTGAGTGTTGATCCGTGAGTGATTTGAGTCATATCCGCAATTTCTCCATCATCGCCCACATTGACCATGGCAAGTCGACGCTGGCCGATCGATTTATCCAGATGTGCGGCGGCCTTGCCGAGCGTGAAATGGAAGCCCAGGTACTGGATTCCATGGACCTCGAACGCGAGCGCGGGATCACCATCAAGGCCCACAGCGTCACGCTGTACTACAAGGCCAAAGACGGCATCACTTACCAACTGAACTTCATTGACACCCCAGGCCACGTTGACTTCACCTACGAAGTCAGCCGTTCGCTGGCGGCCTGTGAAGGTGCGTTGCTGGTGGTCGATGCCGGCCAGGGCGTCGAGGCGCAGTCGGTTGCCAACTGCTACACCGCGATCGAGCAGGGCCTGGAAGTCATGCCCGTGCTCAACAAGATCGACCTGCCCCAGGCCGAGCCTGAGCGCGTCAAGGAAGAGATCGAGAAGATCATCGGCATCGACGCTACCGACGCCGTCACCTGCAGCGCCAAGACCGGCCTGGGTGTCGACGAAGTGCTCGAACGCCTGGTGCACACCATTCCCGCGCCGACCGGCAACTACGAAGATCCGCTGCAAGCGTTGATCATCGACTCCTGGTTCGACAACTACCTGGGCGTTGTTTCCCTGGTACGCGTGCGCCATGGCCGTGTGAAGAAGGGCGACAAGATCCTGGTCAAGTCCACCGGCAAGATCCACCTGGTGGACAGCGTCGGTGTATTCAACCCCAAGCACACTGCCACCGTTGATCTGAAAGCCGGTGAAGTAGGCTTCATCATCGCCGGTATCAAGGACATTCACGGTGCGCCAGTGGGTGATACCCTGACCCTGAGCTCCACGCCAGACGTCGACGTGCTGCCCGGCTTCAAGCGCATCCAGCCACAGGTCTACGCCGGCCTGTTCCCGGTCAGCTCCGATGACTTCGAAGATTTCCGCGAAGCCCTGCAAAAACTGACCCTCAACGACTCGTCGTTGCAGTACACCCCGGAAAGCTCCGACGCTCTGGGCTTCGGTTTCCGTTGCGGGTTCCTGGGCATGCTGCACATGGAGATCATCCAGGAGCGCCTTGAGCGCGAATACGACCTGGACCTGATCACCACCGCACCCACCGTTATTTTCGAGTTGCTGCTCAAAACCGGTGAAACGATTTACGTCGACAACCCCTCCAAGCTCCCGGACCTGTCGGCCATTGAAGACATGCGCGAGCCGATCGTGCGGGCCAATATCCTGGTACCGCAGGAACACTTGGGCAACGTCATTACCCTGTGCATCGAAAAGCGTGGCGTGCAGCGCGACATGCTGTTTCTCGGTACCCAGGTACAAGTGACCTACGATATGCCGATGAACGAAGTGGTCCTGGACTTCTTCGACCGTCTCAAGTCCACCAGTCGCGGCTATGCTTCGCTGGACTACCATTTCGATCGTTACCAATCGGCTAATCTGGTGAAACTGGATGTGCTGATCAACGGCGACAAGGTAGATGCCTTGGCACTGATCGTGCACAAGGACAACGCGCACTACAAAGGTCGCCAACTGACCGAGAAGATGAAAGAACTGATTCCGCGCCAGATGTTCGACGTCGCGATCCAGGCCGCCATTGGCGGGCAGATCATTGCACGGACCTCCGTCAAGGCTCTCAGAAAGAACGTACTGGCCAAATGCTACGGCGGTGACGTAAGCCGTAAGCGCAAGCTGCTTGAGAAGCAAAAGGCCGGTAAAAAACGCATGAAGCAAGTAGGCAACGTGGAAGTTCCACAAGAAGCCTTCCTTGCGGTGCTCAGGTTGGATAGTTAGGTCCTATGTCACTAAATTTCCCGCTGTTGCTGGTCATTGCCGTTGCCGTCTGTGGTCTCCTGGCGTTGCTCGATCTGGTGTTCTTCGCCCCGCGACGTCGGGCGGCCATCGCTTCCTATCAGGGTAGCGTCAGCCAGCCCGATGCGGTGGTGGTCGAAAAGCTGAACAAAGAGCCCTTGCTGGTTGAGTACGGCAAGTCGTTCTTTCCGGTGTTGTTCATCGTGCTGGTGCTGCGCTCGTTTCTGGTAGAGCCGTTCCAGATCCCTTCGGGGTCGATGAAACCGACCCTGGACGTGGGCGACTTCATCCTGGTGAACAAGTTTTCCTACGGCATTCGTCTGCCGGTGATCGACAAGAAAGTCATCCCCGTGGGTGACCCGCAGCGCGGCGATGTGATGGTGTTCCGCTACCCAAGCGACCCGAACGTCAACTACATCAAGCGTGTGGTCGGCCTGCCGGGCGACGTGGTGCGCTACACCAGTGACAAGCGCCTGTTCATCAACGGTGAGTCGGTGGCCGAGAAGCTGCTGGGCGCCGAGCCGAACACCCTGGGCAGCGCCGAGCTGTACCAGGAAAAACTCGGCGCGGTGGAGCACCAAATCCGCAAGGAAATGAGCCGCTACCGTGCGATGCCGGATGGCCAGTGGAAAGTGCCTGCCGGGCACTACTTCATGATGGGCGACAACCGCGACAACTCCAACGACAGCCGCTACTGGGATGACCCCAACATTCCCAAAGACCTGCTGGGCATGGTGCCCGACGAGAACATTGTCGGCAAAGCCTTCGCGGTCTGGATGAGTTGGCCGGAACCCAAGCTCAGCCACCTGCCGAACTTCTCGCGGGTCGGGCTGATCAAGTAATACAAGCGGCGCTGTGAACACAGCGCCGAATGCTTTTCTGGGGCTTGGACATTTTCCGATGCCCGGTACCCATCAGGATTTGAATTTGAACACTGCGTCAATCGTCGATGGCCGCCGGTGCCATCAACTAGATATGGATAAACCGTGACCGTTTCTCTAAGTCGTCTCGAGCGTCAGCTCGGCTACACCTTCAAGGACCAGGAATTGATGGTCCTTGCCCTCACACACCGCAGCTTTGCAGGGCGCAATAACGAGCGCCTGGAATTCCTCGGTGACGCTATCCTCAATTTCGCCGCCGGCGAGGCGCTGTTCGAGCGTTTCCCCCAAGCGCGAGAAGGCCAGCTTTCACGCCTGCGCGCACGCCTTGTAAAAGGCGAGACCCTGGCCGTGCTGGCCCGAGGCTTCGGCCTGGGCGAGTACCTGCGGCTGGGTTCCGGCGAGTTGAAAAGCGGCGGTTTCCGTCGCGAGTCAATCCTGGCTGATGCCCTGGAAGCCTTGATCGGTGCGATCTACCTTGATGCAGGCATGGAGACGGCCAAGGAGCGCGTGGTCGCCTGGCTGGCCTCGGAAATCGAAAGCCTGACGCTGGTCGATACCAACAAGGATCCCAAGACCCGCCTGCAAGAGTACTTGCAGTCCCGCGGTTGCGAACTGCCACGCTACGAAGTGGTGGATATCCAGGGCGAGCCCCATTGCCGGGTGTTCTTCGTGGAATGTGAAATCACCTTATTGAACGAAAAAAGCCGAGGTCAGGGTGTGAGCCGTCGTATTGCCGAACAGGTAGCGGCCGCTGCAGCACTGATTGCCCTGGGCGTGGAGAATGGCCATGACTGATTCAACCGCAACACGCTGTGGCTATGTTGCCATCGTCGGCCGCCCGAACGTGGGCAAGTCCACGCTGCTCAACCACATTCTCGGCCAGAAGCTCGCGATCACCTCGCGCAAGCCCCAGACCACCCGCCACAACATGCTGGGCATCAAGACCGAAGGCCACGTGCAAGCGGTGTATGTCGATACCCCAGGTATGCACAAAGGTGGCGAGAAAGCCCTGAACCGCTACATGAACAAGACCGCCTCGGCCGCGTTGAAAGACGTCGACGTGGTGATCTTTGTAGTCGACCGCACCAAGTGGACCGACGAAGACCAGATGGTCCTCGAGCGTGTGCAATACGTGACCGGCCCGTTGATCGTCGCGCTGAACAAGACCGACCGTATCGAAGACAAAGCCGAGCTGATGCCACACCTGAGCTGGCTGCAGGAGCAACTGCCGAACGCCCAGATCATCCCGATCTCGGCCCAGCACGGTCATAACCTGGAAGCCCTGGAGCGCGTGATCGCCGAGCACCTGCCGGAGAACGAGCACTTCTTCCCGGAAGACCAGATCACCGACCGCAGCAGCCGCTTCCTTGCCGCCGAACTGGTCCGCGAGAAAATCATGCGCCAGATGGGCGCCGAGCTGCCGTACCAGATCACCGTCGAAATCGAAGAGTTCAAGCAGCAGGGCAAGACCTTGCATATCCATGCGCTGATCCTCGTCGAACGTGACGGCCAGAAGAAAATCATCATTGGCGACAAGGGCGAGCGTATCAAGCGTATCGGTACCGAAGCGCGCAAGGACATGGAGCTGCTGTTCGACTCCAAGATCATGCTCAACCTGTGGGTGAAGGTTAAGGGTGGCTGGTCCGATGATGAGCGTGCGTTGCGCTCCCTGGGCTATGGCGACCTGTAACGGGTCTCGAACACACTGCAAAACCTTGTGGGAGCGGGCTTGCCCGCGATGAGGATGTAACATTCAGCAGAGATGTTGACTGTGACGCCGCCATCGCGGGCAAGCCCGCTCCCACATTGGATCGACGCTGTTTCACGTTCTGCGAGAGAGCCTCATGTCCGCCTCCCCCCCCAGCCAACCCGCCTACGTCCTGCACAGCCGCGCCTACCGCGAAACCAGCGCGCTGGTGGACTTCCTCACGCCCCAAGGCCGCCTGCGCGCCGTCTTGCGCAGCGCGCGCGGTAAGGCGGGCACGTTGGCGCGGCCGTTCGTGGCGCTGGACGTGGAGTTTCGCGGCAAGGGCGAGCTGAAAAACGTCGGCCGCCTGGAAAGCGTCGGCACCTCGGCCTGGCTGAATGGCGATGCGCTGTTCAGCGGCCTTTACCTCAATGAACTGCTGATTCGCCTGTTGCCCGCCGAAGACCCGCACCCCGCGGTCTTCGATCACTACGCTGCCACCTTGCTTGCCCTCGCTGAGGGCCGCCCCCTGGAACCGCTGCTACGCGCCTTCGAATGGCGCTTGCTCGACGACCTTGGCTACGGCTTCGAACTGGCCAACGACCTGCACGGCGAGCCCATCGCCGCCGATGGCATGTATCGCCTGCAGGTCGATGCCGGGCTTGAACGTGTGTACCTGCTGCAGCCCGGCCTGTTTCAGGGCACCGAACTGCTGGCCATGAGCGAAGCCGACTGGCACGCTCCCGGTGCGCTGTCTGCTGCCAAGCGCCTGATGCGCCAGGCCCTGGCCGTGCATCTGGGCGGGCGGCCACTGGTCAGTCGCGAGTTGTTTCGAAAGCCCTGACATCCCCGTGTATGCTGTGCACCGATTCTTTCCCTTTTCAGGAGCGCTTCCGTGACCACCAGCAATCGCATTCTTCTTGGCGTCAACATCGACCACGTCGCCACCCTGCGCCAGGCCCGGGGCACCCGTTACCCTGACCCGGTCAAGGCCGCGCTGGACGCCGAAGAAGCGGGTGCCGACGGCATCACCGTGCACCTGCGCGAAGACCGCCGCCACATCCAGGAGCGCGACGTGCTGCTGCTCAAGGACGTGCTGCAAACCCGCATGAACTTCGAAATGGGCGTCACTGAAGAAATGATGGCGTTCGCCGAGCGCATCCGCCCGGCGCATATCTGCCTGGTACCGGAAACCCGCCAGGAGTTGACCACCGAAGGCGGCCTCGACGTCGCGGGCCAGGAAGCGCGGATCAAGGCCGCGGTGGAGCGCCTGTCGCGGATCGGCAGTGAAGTCTCGCTGTTTATCGACGCCGACGAACGCCAGATCGAAGCCTCCCGCCGTGTGGGTGCGCCGGCCATCGAACTGCACACCGGTCGCTACGCCGATGCCACCACGCCGACCGAAGTGGCCGACGAACTGCAACGCATCATCGACGGCGTGAACTGCGGGCTCAACGAAGGCTTGATCGTCAATGCCGGCCATGGCTTGCATTACCACAACGTCGAGGCCGTGGCCGCAATCAAAGGTATCAACGAGCTGAACATCGGCCATGCCCTGGTGGCCCACGCGTTGTTCGTCGGTTTCAAAGGCGCGGTGGCCGAGATGAAAGCCCTGATCCTGGCCGCTGCCAAACATTAATAAACAATGAAGATCAATGTGGGAGCTGGCTTGCCTGCGATAGCGGAGTGTCAGTTGACGCATTCGTAGCAGGCCCACCGCGATCGCAGGCAAGCCAGCTCCCACAGGATGAGCCGTCGTGTTTTTGGCATGCGGCAATGCGAAGCCTTACTGTTTAGCCGACGCAGGTGTATCGTATCAGCCCTTTGCGGGCCCTTGGCCTGCGGCAGATACGCGAGGTTGTTGTGTCCCGATCCTTTTCCCGTCGACAAATCCTGGGTGGTCTTGCTGGCCTGGCCGTAGTAGGCGTCGGTGCCGGCGGTGGCTACCGCTACTGGCTGGGGAAAGTCGCTGAGTCCGAGGCCGGGCACGATTACGAGTTGATCGCCGCGCCCCTGGACGTAGAGTTGGTGCCGGGGCACAAGACTCAGGCCTGGGCGTTCGGCCCTTCGGCGCCAGGCACCGAGTTGCGGGTGCGCCAGGGCGAATGGCTGCGGGTGCGCTTTATCAATCATCTGCCAGTCGCCACTACGATCCACTGGCACGGCATCCGCCTGCCGCTGGAAATGGACGGCGTGCCCTACGTCTCGCAATTACCGGTGCTGCCTGGCGAATACTTCGACTACAAATTCCGCGTGCCCGATGCCGGCAGTTACTGGTATCACCCCCATGTCAGCAGCAGCGAAGAACTCGGCCGTGGCCTGGTCGGCCCGTTGATCGTGGAAGAGCGCGAACCCACCGGCTTCAAGTACGAACGCACCTTGAGCCTGAAGAACTGGCACATCGACGAAGAGGGCGAGTTTGTCGAATTCAGCATCCCCCGTGAAGCAGCGCGTGGCGGCACGGCCGGGCGCCTCTCCACCATCAACGGCGTGCCCCAGGCGGTGATCGAGCTGCCGGCTGGGCAAATCACCCGCGTGCGCCTGCTCAACCTCGATAACACCCTGACTTATCGTCTCAATATTCCTGGCGTCGAAGCGCAGATCTACGCCCTGGACGGCAACCCCATCGAGCCGCGCCCGCTGGGCAAGGAATATTGGCTGGGCCCGGGCATGCGCATTTGCCTGGCGATCAAGGCGCCGCCGGCGGGCGAAGAGCTGTCGCTGCGCAACGGCCCGGTGCGCCTTGGCACCTTCCGCTCGGTCGCCAATACCGACGCGCCTACCGCATGGCCGCCGGCATTGCCGGCCAACCCGGTTGCCGAGCCAGACTTGGCCAATGCCGAGAAGCTCAACTTTAATTTCGAATGGGTCGGCTCGGTGTCGGTCAATGTCGAAAACGGCAAGCCGCCGAGCCTGTGGCAGATCAACGGCCAGGCCTGGGACATCACCGACAAGACCTGCGCCGACCGCCCGATTGCCAAGCTGGAAAAGGGCAAGAGCTACATTTTCGAATTGAAGAACATGACCCAGTACCAGCACCCGATCCACCTGCACGGCATGAGCTTCAAGGTGCTCGCGTCCAACCGCCACAAGGTGATCCCGTATTTCACCGACACCTACCTGCTGGGCAAGAACGAACGCGCCCGCGTGGCCTTGGTGGCGGATAACCCCGGGGTGTGGATGTTCCATTGCCATGTGATCGACCACATGGAAACCGGCCTGATGGCCGCCATCGAGGTGGCGTGATGCGCCAGATTCGCCCCGCCGCGATTATCGACCGCAGCCGCGACCAGGACTTTATGCGCGAAGCCCTGGCGCTCGCCGCTCAAGGCGCTGCATTGGGCGAAGTGCCGGTGGGTGCCGTGCTGGTGCAGGACGGTGAAATCATCGGCCGCGGGTTCAACTGCCCCATCAGCGGCAACGACCCCAGCGCCCATGCCGAAATGGTCGCGATCCGCGCCGCTGCGCAAGCGATCAGCAACTATCGGCTGGTGGGCAGCACGCTGTACGTGACGCTGGAACCGTGCAGCATGTGCGCGGGTTTGATCGTGCATTCGCGGATTGCGCGGGTGGTGTATGGCGCGCTGGAGCCGAAGGCGGGCATCGTGCAAAGCCAGGGGCAGTTTTTTACCCAGGGTTTTCTTAACCATCGGGTGTTGTTTGAAGGCGGGGTATTGGCCGAGGAGTGTGGGGCTGTCTTGAGCGAGTTCTTCAAAGCCCGACGAGCTAAACCGTGATGATCGTTCCCACGCTCTGCGTGGGAACGCAGCACAGGACGCTCTGCGTCCCAAAGCGTGACGCTGAGCGTCACAAGAGGCATTCCCACGCAGAGCGTGGGAACGATCATAGTGGTTTCATTTGCGAGCGATGATCACCGCCCGCATCGGCGCCGGCAGCCCTTCAATGGTCTTGCTGTGATCCTCAGGATCCAGAAAATCACTCAGCGACTGATACTTCATCCACTGCGTCCCACGCTGTTCCTCAACCGTGGTCACGCTCACATCCACGCACCGCACATCACTGAAACCGGCGCGGCGCAGCCATAGCATCAACGCCGGCACCGACGGCAGGAACCACACGTTGCGCATCTGGGCGTAACGGTCTTCCGGCACCAGCACTTGCTGTTGATCGCCCTCCACCACCAATGTTTCCAACACCAGCTCGCCGCCCTTGACCAGGGTGTCTTTCAACGCCAGCAAATGCTCGATGGGCGAGCGGCGGTGGTAGAACACGCCCATGGAAAATACGGTGTCAAAGCCTTCCAGGTTCGCCGGCAAGTCTTCGAACGGGAACGGCAGGTGCCAGGCCTTGGGCTCGGACAAGTAGCGCTGCACTGCCTGGAACTGGCAGAAGAACAGCCAGTTGGGGTCCACGCCAATCACGCTGTCGGCCCCGGCGCCGAGCATGCGCCACATGTAGTAGCCGTTGCCGCAACCCACGTCGAGGATGCGCTTGCCTTGGAGGTTCAGGTGCGGCGCGACCCGCGACCACTTCCAGTCCGAACGCCACTCGGTGTCCACATGCACGCCGAACAGATGGAACGGGCCTTTGCGCCAGGGGCTCAGGCCCATCAAGGCGGTGTGCATTTGCTCACGGGTGGCGTCGTCGCAATCGGTGTCCAGCACCAGGCCGTTGAGCAGGTCGACTTCACTGGGCTGGATCTTCGGCAGTGCATCCAACGCACTCTGCCAGCGCTCCAGGTCGCCGTGGCCTTTTTCCATCTTGCTATCGAGCTGCGCTTGCAGGCCCTGGGCCCAGACGGCCAGGGGGGTGCCGACCAAGTGGCGGGCGAGGGGGGACAAATCAATCATGGCAAGGCAATCAACGAGGCAAAGTTAAGACACTGGAACCACGGCACGACTTTCGAGAACCCGGCCGCCAGCAGGCGTTCGCGGTGTTCTTCGAGGCTGTCGGGCTTCATGACGTTTTCGATGGCGCTGCGCTTCTGGGCGATTTCCAGTTCGCTGTAGCCGTTGGCGCGTTTGAAGGCGATATGCAGGTCGGTCAGCAGCGCGTGCTCTTCAACATCGTTAAAGCGCAGCTTTTCCGAGAGGATCAACGCCCCGCCCGGCAGCAGCGCCTGGCGAATGCGCCCCAGCAACGCCAGGCGCTCCTTTGGGGCGATAAATTGCAGGGTGAAGTTCAGGGCCACCACCGAGGCGGGCTTGAATTGCAGGGCGAGGATATCGCCCTCGATCACCTCCACGGGCAGCAACTCCTGGAACATCGAGTCCTGGCCATTGAGGTATTCGCGGCAGCGCTCGACCATCGCGGCGGAGTTATCCACGGCGATCACCCGGCAACCCTCGGTGCGTACATGGCGACGCAGGGCTTGGGTCACGGCGCCCAGGGAAGAGCCCAGGTCATACAGCACGCTACCCGGTTGGGCAAATTGCGCGGCCAGCACGCCGAGGTTTTCGACGATAGTGGGGTAACCCGGCACCGAGCGCTTGATCATGTCCGGGAACACCCGCACCACATCCTCGTTAAAGGCGAAGTCCGGCACCTGGGGCAGGGGCTGGGCGAATAGGCGATCGGGTTCTTTGCTCACGGCTGTTCCGGCGACGATGGGGGAAAGGCCGGCATTTTAGCCAAGTTGGTCCTCGGATGCGCGGGTTGTCTGATGGAAAGCCGAGGCGGTGATGCCCCACTGCCCGAGCCAGTAGGTGGCGATCAGTAAATACGGCGCCGCCTCGAACGCCAGCACAAACCGGTTGATGCCGATCAGCGCGTCGGAAACCACAAACGACAGCGCACCCCCTGCTGCCAGCCACGCCGAACGTTTGGGCACCTCGCTGCCCAGTCGCGCCAACGCCCGCCAGAGCATGGCGCTGATCACCAGTGCGTAAACCACCACCGGTATCAACAGCTCACCGAGGCCGTGGGCTATCAAGATGCTCAGCAAGATTGCGCCAACGCCGAGGGCCAGCACCAGCGGCAGCAGCGCCAAGCGCCGACAGTCACTGAAATAGGCTTTGAGATAGGCCAGATGTGCGAACAGAAACGCGCCCAGGCCAAAGATAAACAGGTCGCCTGGCCAGGCGAGCAACACGTCGCCCACCACGGAAAAAATCAAGCCCAGGCTGATCCAGCGTCGATACTCGGTGGGCGGCGCGTCATGCAGCCAACCCAGCAGCGCCAGCACCGGCAGCGGCTTGACCAGCAGGCACAGCAGCGTTGCATGGGTCGCCAGGCCGTAGACAAAGGTGCCGGCGCCCATCAAGGCAAGGATCAGCCATGGCATATCAGTTCACCGTAATGGCGCAGTCAAAGGTTTCGACAGGTTCGGCCTCCGGCTCCCAAGGTTGCTGGGATGTCAGGCGCAAACGCCCTTGCCCTGGGGCAAACGCCTGGAAGCGCCAGGTCGACTGGCCGCCACCGCCAATCACGCCGGATTCGGTGCTGCTGTAGACCTCAGGGCTCAAGGCGCGCAACACGCCGCCAGCGGAATCCTGGATGGCCCAGCGATAGCCGGTGGTGGGATTGCTGGGCAGGGTGAGGATCAGGTTTTGCCCGTTTTCAAGCTGGAGCGGGCAGGCGCTCTGGTTGTCCACGCTGACGTTTTGCTTGGGGGCACTGGCGCATCCGGCCAGCAGGGCAAGGCTCAAGGGGAGAAACAGGCGGGCAGCGGTCATGAAGGCTCCGTTAATACACGACGAAGGGGGAGCATAACCGAAGATGAGACAAGGTGTGACAAGAGGGCATGCGGTGTGGCGGCTGGCGCCATCGCGGGCAAGCCCGCTCCCACACTTGACCGCGTTGTCATTAACAACACCGATCCCTGTGGGAGCCGGGCTTGCCCGCGATAGGGCCAGTCCAGGCGCTAGAGATCTATCAGAAGAGCACCTTCGCCACATCCGCAAACCGTTTGGCAAAGTGCACCGTCATGCCTTCCTTCAAATAATCCGGCAACTCCTCAAAGCTGCCACGGTTGGGCTCCGGCAAGATCAACTCGTGAATCTTCTGGCGCCGCGCCGCAATCACCTTCTCGCGCACCCCGCCAATCGGCAGTACATGCCCGGTCAAGGTCAGTTCGCCGGTCATCGCCACGCCTTTTTTCGGCGGTTGGTTGCGGGCCAGGGACAGCAACGCACTGGCCATGGTCACGCCAGCACTCGGGCCGTCTTTGGGGGTGGCGCCTTCCGGTACGTGCAAGTGGACGAAGGCTTCATCGAAGAACTTCGCATCGCCGCCAAACGACTTAAGGTTTGAACTGATGTAGCTGTAGGCGATTTCGGCGGACTCTTTCATCACTTCACCCAACTGCCCGGTGAGCTTGAAGCCGCGGTTGAGCGTGTGGATGCGCGTCGCTTCAATCGGCAAGGTGGCGCCGCCCATGCTGGTCCAGGCCAGGCCGGTAATCACGCCGGTGCCGGACAGCACTTGTTCATTACGGAACACGGGCATGCCCAGGGAGCTTTCCAGGTCCTTGTTGCCGATCTTGATCACCGAGTCCGGTTCATCCAGCAGCTTGACCACCGCCTTGCGCACCAGCTTGCCCAGTTGCTTCTCCAACTGACGCACGCCGGCCTCTCGCGCATAACCGTCGATCAACGCGCGCAAGGCACCATCACTGATGGTCAGGCTGTTTTTGGCCACGCCGGCTTTTTCCAACTGCTTGGGCCACAGGTGGCGCTTGGCGATGGCGACTTTTTCTTCGGTGATATAGCCCGACAGGCGAATCACTTCCATGCGGTCCAGCAACGGGCCCGGGATCGAGTCCAGGGTGTTGGCGGTGCACACGAACAGCACTTTGGACAGGTCCAGGCGCAGGTCCAGGTAGTGGTCGAGGAATTCGACGTTCTGTTCCGGGTCCAGGGTTTCCAGCAGCGCCGACGCCGGGTCGCCCTGGAAGCTCTGGCCCATCTTATCGATCTCGTCGAGCATGATCACCGGGTTCATCACTTCCACGTCTTTCAACGCCTGCACCAGCTTGCCGGGCAGGGCGCCGATGTAGGTGCGCCGGTGGCCCTTGATCTCGGCCTCGTCGCGCATGCCGCCGACACTGAAGCGATAGAACGGCCGCCCCAGGGATTCGGCGATGGACTTGCCCACACTGGTCTTGCCCACGCCCGGCGGGCCCACCAGCAACACGATGGAACCGGCGACTTCGCCCTTGTAGGCGCCCACGGCGAGGAATTCGAGGATGCGGCTCTTGATGTCATCCAGGCCCGCATGGTGCTTGTCGAGCACTTTGCGCGCGTGCTTGAGGTCGAGTTTGTCTGCGCCGTACACGCCCCACGGCACCGAGGTGGCCCAGTCCAGGTAGTTGCGCGTGACGGCGTATTCCGGCGAACCGGTTTCCAGGATCGACAGTTTGTTCAGCTCTTCATCGATGCGCTTCTGTGCCTGGGCCGGCAACACCTTGCCTTGCAGGCGTTGTTCGAACTGCTCGACGTCGGCGCTGCGATCGTCCTTGGTCAGGCCCAGCTCCTGCTGGATGACCTTGAGTTGTTCCTTGAGGAAGAACTCACGCTGGTGCTCGCCGATCTTGCGGTTCACTTCGGCGGAGAGTTCTTTTTGCAGGCGCGCGACTTCTACCTCTTTGCGCAGCATCGGCAGCACTTTTTCCATGCGCTTGAGCATGGGCACGCAGTCCAGCACTTCCTGCAGCTCATTACCGGTCGCCGAGGTGAGGGCGGCGGCGAAGTCGGTAAGCGGCGACGGGTCGTTGGGGCTGAAGCGGTTGAGGTAGTTCTTCAACTCTTCGCTGTACAGCGGGTTGAGGGGCAGCAGTTCCTTGATCGCATTGATCAGCGCCATGCCGTAGGCCTTGACCTCATCGGTCGGCTCGCTGGGCTGGTGCGGGTATTCAACCTCCACCAGGTACGGTGGGCGGTGGTGCTTGAGCCAGGTCTTGATGCGCACGCGGGTCAGGCCCTGAGCCACGAACTGCAGCTTGCCGTTCTCGCGGCTGGCGTGGTGCACCTTCACCAGGGTGCCGTACAGCGGCAGGGCGGAGGTGTCGAAGTGCCGTGGGTCATCGGGCGGCGTGTCCATGAAAAACAGCGCAAGGGAATGGTGGTCGGATTTGCTCACCAGCTCCAGGGTTTCGGCCCAGGGTTCTTCATTGACGATCACCGGCAACACTTGGGCCGGGAAAAACGGCCGGTTGTGGATCGGGATGATGTAAACCTTGTCCGGCAGGTTTTGCCCAGGCAAGGCCAGGCCAGTATTGGACGAGGGGGCTTCAGCGTTTTCGGGGTCGGCGTAATCGTTGAGGTCGTAATCTGGAAATTCTTGCTGGTCGCTCATGGGGCACCTGCATCAGTAAGTATGCAGGTTAGATGGGGCGGGGTTGCGGTGGTTTCAATGGGGCGGCGTCGTTAGCAACAATTTGCATGAAATAACGGGAGAGGCGCGGTCAATGTGCTTTATGCCTCTGCTTTTCGAACTGATCGTCAATAATGTGACAGCGAAGCCCAGCTTTTATTGGGTTTACTTATCTCCAGTCCCAGCTAACCTGCTTTAATAAAATTCCCCATAAAAAAGGATGTTTTTTTGACGCCGGTTAGCAGTCGGCAGGGACGCGTATGACACCAGGAAAGCACGGCCAAGAGCGACGAGCACGGCCCGAGGGCGCGGCCATGCACTGGCGCCACACGTTTCAGACCCGTATTGCCGGGGTGTTGGCGCTGTTGCTGCTGGTGGTCGTGGCCGCCACCTATTTTGCCGTGAAGGCCGCCACCACTCGCGCGGTGGAGAACCAGGCCGACGTGCAGCTGAACACGGGGCGGCAGGTGTTCGAGCGCCTGCTGGACCTGCGCGGGCGGCGCTTGCAGTACGGGTTGGACTGGCTCACCGCCGATGGGCCGTTCAAGCAGGCGGTGGCCGGTGGCCGCACGGTGCCGATCCTGGACGCGCTGGGCACCCATGGTACCGGGGTCAGTTCCAGCGAAGTGGTGGTGCTGGGCCTGGATGACCGGGTCATGGTCAGTACTCTGCTGGTGCAGACGCGCGGCCAGTTGTTCCCGTATGCCGATGCCTTGCGCAAGGCGCGGCGCAGTGGCCAGCAAATGTTGATCGTCGCCATGGCCGGGCGCCCCTATCTGCTGGTGCAAAAGGATGTGCTCGGGCCTGTGCCCATCGCCCGCGTGGTCATGGGTTTCCCCATGGACACGCAATTTGCCCACGAGCTGCGTTCCATGAGCAACCTGGAGGTGTCGTTCCTCAGTGTGCAGGACGGCCATCTCGGTCAGCTGTTCACCACCCACCCTGGCAATTGGCGCCCAAGCATCATCAGCCTCTTGCATGGCACGCAGGTCGATCCTGAGGCGAAGATCCAGCTGTTCCATGGCCAGCGTGTGCTCAGCCAGGTGTTGCCCTTGGCCAATAGCGGCGAGGGCGATGAAGTGCGCGTGTTGCTGCAAAGCCCGCTGGACCATGCGCTGGAATCCTTCGCGCCGCTGGACCGGCAGTTCATGGGGATTGCCCTGGCGGTGCTGCTGGTCTCGCTGGCGGTGGCGTTATTCCTGGCGCGGCGAGTGTCACGCCCGCTCAATGCGCTGGTGCAAGCCGCTGAACGCATCGGGGCCGGTGACTACCGCACCCCGGTGCGGGTGCGCAGCCACGACGAGTTCGGCCTGCTGGCGCGTGCGTTCAATGCCATGCAAAGCGGCATCGCCCTGCGTGAGCGACAGTTGGCTCACAATGCCTTGCATGACCCGCTCACCGGCCTGCCCAACCGCGCCCTGGCCATGGAGCGCCTGGGCAGTGCGATCAGCGCACGGCGGTCGGTGGTATTGCTGTACGTAGGCATTGAAAACTACCGGGTCATCAACGAAGGGTTTGGCCCCGAAGGGGTCGAGCATATGTTGTGCGAGGCCAGCCGCTGCTTGTCCAGCAGCCTGTTGGCCAGCGACACTGCGGCGCGCATCGCCGGCAGTGAGTTTCTGTTGTTGTTGGAAAACACCGAGATCGACTCTGCCGTGGCCCGCGCCGACCAGTTGCATGGGGCGTTGACCGAACCCCTGCGCATCGGCAATGACGAAGTGCGCCATGAGGTGAGCATCGGCATCGCCGCGTACCCTGCTGACGGGCAGCAGGTGGAAGAATTGATCAACCGCGCGGCCATCGCCCGGCACGACGCGGCCAACCTGCCGGGGCATTTGCAGATCTACCAACCGGACCGCGACCTCGCCCACCAACGCCAGATCACCCTGATCCGCGATTTGCGCCGCGCCGTGATCGAAGGCGAGTTGTTCCTGTGCTACCAGCCCAAGCTTGACCTGCGCCGCGGGCACGTGAGCCAGGCTGAAGCCTTGTTGCGCTGGCAACACCCGACGCTGGGGCAAGTGTCCCCCGCAGAGTTCATTCCCCTGGCCGAACGCACCGGCAGCATGGGCGCGCTAACGCTATGGGTGATCGAGGAAGCCATCCGCCAGATTGCCGAATGGGCGCAGCGTGGGCTGGTTATCCAGCTGTCGGTGAATATCTCCGTGAACGACTTGGCGGATGATGACTTGGCGATTCGCGTCACTGCGCTATTGGCCCAATACCACGTGGGCGCCGAGCATTTGATTTTCGAGATTACCGAGAGCGCCATCATGCACAACCCGCAGCAGGCCCTCAGCGTGCTGGAGCAACTGCGCAATTGCGGGATCAGCCTGTCGGTGGATGATTTCGGCACCGGTTACTCCTCCCTCGCACAGTTGCAGCGCCTGCCGGTGCAAGAGCTGAAGATCGACCAGTCCTTTATACGCAACCTCGACAGCACCAGCGGCGACGGCGTGATCGTGCGTTCCACCATAGAAATGAGCCATAGCCTGGGGCTCAAGGTGGTGGCCGAGGGCGTGGAGTTCGAACACAGCCTCACCCTGCTCAAACGCTGGAACTGCGACACCGCCCAGGGCTACCTGATCAGCCGGCCGCTCAATGCCATGGCGTTCGAGCGGTGGATGCGGCGTGAACGGGTGCCTACTTAGACCAGTGTCTGCAGTCGCGCCCACAACCTTTGGACATGCTGGCGTTCGGTGCCCAGCGCGCCGATGGATACCCGCACCATCCAGCGCTCATCGAGGAGGGCGGGGGTGACGTAGGCATCGCCTGACTGGTTGAGTTTTTCTGCCCAGGCTCGGGTGTGAGTATCCAGGGCCTGGCCTGCCAACCCCGGCGGTTCATGGCGAATGCAAAGGGTTTGCAAGGCGGGCGTGGCCACCAGTGTCCAGTGCTCAGTGGCTTCAATCTGCTCTGCCAGCCAGCGCGCATTGGCCAGGTCTCGCCGCAGCCGCGCTTGCAGGCCGCTGACACCTTGCTCGCGTATCAGGAACCACAACTTCAAGGCGCGAAAACGGCTGCCCAGGGAAATCCGCCAGTCACGGTAGTTTCGCACTTGGCCGTCTGCGCTGGACTGCAGGTAGCTCGGGTTGGTGGTCATGATGCGAATCAAATGCTCGGGGTCACGTACAAAGTACACCGAGCAATCGAAGGCCGCGCCCAGCCATTTGTGCGGGTTGAGCACCAGCGAGTCAGCCTTTTCGATGCCATCCCACAGGGCCCGGCATTCCGGCAGGATCATTGCCGCGCCAGCCATGGCCGAGTCCACGTGCAGCCACAGGCCGTGGCGTTGGGTGAGGTCGCCAATCGCATCCAGAGGGTCGATCGCCATGGCAGCCGTGGTGCCGGTGGTGGCAATCACCACGCAGGGTGTGTTGCCAGCGGCTAGGTCCTGTTCGATGGCCTGCGCCAGTGCCTGGGGCGACATTGCATTGTGTGCATCGGTGGCGATGGTGCGGATATGGTTCTGGCCGAACCCGGCCAGGATCGCCGCCTTGTTGACCGAGCTATGGGCGTGGGCTGAGGTGTAGACGATCAGGGGCGCGCCGCTGTTTTGCAGGCCGTTGTGCATCAGCGCGTAATCGGAGCTGCGTTCCCGGGCGCTGATAAGCGCCACCAGCGTGGAGGTGGACGCCGAGTCCTGGATCACACCGCTCCATGAGCTGCCCAGGCCGAGCATGTCGCGCAGCCAATCGGTGGTGACTTCCTCGATTTCGGTGAGGGCCGGGCTGGATTGCCAGGACAACCCAATCACACCCAGGCCGGTGCTCAGGCAATCGCCGAGCACTGAGGACAGTTCCACATTGGAAGGGAAGAACCCGAAGAAACTGGGATGCTGCCAATGCAGCAAGCCGGGCATGATCAGTTTTTCGACGTCGCCCATGATTTGTTCGAAGGGTTCGGCGGTGTCAGGCGGGCTGGCCGGCAGGGCGGCTTTGATCTCGCCAGGTTGGGTGGTGGGCTGCACGCCGCGTTGTTCGATGTTCTGTCGGTAATCTGCAATCAGGTCGATCATGGCATAGCCATGTTGGCGGAATTCTTCGGGGGTCATAGATAAACGTCCATGTGCACGAGCAGTAAAAGTATTAGCACCAGAAGTAAAACGGTTCACCGGGTGTATAGCCGATAAACGACTGCATGCTGACGCGTTTTCCCGAATCGAACCCGCAGATGGCGTGGGGGCGGCGGGTATTGATCAGCACCAGTTCGTTCTGGCGTGGGCGGATGCGCAGCGGTTTTTGTAAGCACTGTTCGGGCAGTTGGGCACCCTCGAAGCGCTGGACTTGGTCATAGCTAAAGGCTTGGGTATCCCAAATGATTAACTCGCCTCCCGCAGGCGGCGTTTGAAGATAGATATTGGCGCTGAATTGATGCTGCAACTCAGCGATTGAGCGGGGCAGGCAATCCACATGGGGCACCGTTTCCGAGAGGTGCGCCGTCTCCGGGAACATGACGCGTATGATCCCGCAAAACATTGGTTGGCCCTGGAACGCAGCGGCTGTTGCACCTTGCGGCCAGAGCGCCTGGAACTGTTCCATCAGCTGTTGAATGGGCGGCTTTTGCGGCGCACAGAGGCTGTCGATAAGGCCGCGCATACGGGCGGCGTCTGCATAATATTTTTCTTGGGCATCACTGCCGGCGGCCTTGCCGTACGTGGAGTTGAACGGGGTGCCCCAGCGATGCACACCATAGAAGTGCTGAACCACGCGCCCCTCTTCGTAGGTTTCATGGCCGTAGTGTTCCAGGGTGGCGGTGCCGTCGATAGCCTGAATCAACCGTGCGCTGGTGTTCGCGCTGGCAAATTCAGGTACTCGAATGGCGAGCACTTCACCACTGATGAGTTTTTTCAAACTGGCAGTGTTGAGGTGTTCAAGTTCCAGGATTTTTGTGGGTGTGGAAAGAGTCGGTTTTGTCGCGACATGGTCCGTCATGCAGTGAAGCTCCCTTTAAAGCTTTATCCGTACGCCTTTTGTATTACGCAGGGCGTGCGCACTAAATTAGCTTTAAAGGGCAGAGGGGAAACCGCGGGGGCATTTTCGGCAGGCAAAAAAAAGCGGCTGCCCATTCGGGGCAGCCGCCTTTTCTACCGCCAGTGCTACTTAATCTGGCAGTTTGAACGCCATTACATAATCACCCTGCTTGGTCCCCAGGGAACCGTGACCGCCCGCCATGACCAGCACGTACTGTTTGCCGTCCTTGCCGGTGTAGGTCATCGGGGTGGTTTGCGCGCCTGCAGGCAGGCGGCCTTCCCACAGTTGCTTGCCGTTTTTCACGTCATAGGCACGCAGGTACTGATCCAGGGTGCCGCTGAGGAACGCGACGCCACCAGCGGTGGTGAACGTACCGCCCAGGCTAGGCACGCCCATGGTCAGCGGGATTGGAACCGGCGAGCTGTCACGCACGGTGCCGTTCTTGTGCATCCAGATGGTCTGGTGGTTGGTCAGGTCGACCGCCGCCACGTAGCCCCAGGCCGGTGCCTGGCATGGCAGGCCCATCGGCGACAGCAGCGCTTCAAGGATCACACCATACGGCGCGCCTTTGTTTGGCTGCACGCCCTCGGTTTCGCTGACGCGTGGGCCTTGCTTGGCGATGTCGGCGGCCGGGATCAGCTTGGATTTGAACGCCATGTAGCTTGGGTTCACGAAGGCGATCTGGCGCACCGGGTCAACCGAGATGCCGCCCCAGTCGAACACGCCGAAGTTGCCTGGGTACACGATCGAACCTTGCAGCGACGGCGGCGTGAACGGGCCGTCGTAGCGCATGGATTTGAAGTCGATCCGGCACAGCATCTGGTCGAACGGTGTCACGCCCCACATGTCGCGTTCTTTCAACGGCGGCGGCATGAAGTTCAGGTCGGACTTGGGTTGGGTAGGGGAGGTGCGGTCGCCCGCGACTGCGCCCTGTGGCACCGGGATTTCATTGACCGGCACCACGGGCTGGCCAGTGGCACGGTCCAGCACGTAGATGCTGCCTTGCTTGGTCGACGCCATCACGGCCTGCTTCACGCCCGCAGCGGTCTTGATGTCGATCAGCGAAGGCTGGCCGCCCACGTCCATGTCCCACAGGTCATGGTGGGTGAACTGGAAGGTCCACTTCACGTGGCCGGTGTCGATGTCCAGAGCGGTCAGGCCAGCGGCGTACTTCTCGGACTCATCGGTACGGTCGCCGCCGTACTGGTCGGGCATCTGGTTGCCCATCGGCAGGTAGAGCATGCCGAGTTTTTCATCCACGGCGAACATGGACCACATGTTCGGCGAGTTGCGGGTGTAGGTCTTGCCTTCGGCCAACGGTGTGGTGTCGTCCGGGTTGCCGCTGTCCCAGTTCCACACCAGCTTGCCGGTGTGCACGTCGAACGCACGGATCACGCCGCTTGGCTCGTCGATGGAAACGTTATCGGTCACGTGACCGCCGATCACGACCAGGTTCTTGGTCACGGCCGGTGGCGACGTGGAGTAGTAACCGCCTGGGGCGAAGCTGCCGATGTTGGCACGCAGGTCGACCTGGCCTTTGTCACCGAAGTCTTCGCACATCTTGCCGGTGTCGGCGTTCAGGGCGATCAGACGGGTGTCGGCGGTCGGCACGAAGATGCGTTTGGGGCAGGCGTTCGGTGCGGCGGCCGGGCTGGCAGTGCCAGTCGGGCTTTGCTCGGAAGCGTAGGCAGCGTCATCGTGGTACGACACGCCACGGCAGGTCATGTGCGCCCAACCTTTGAAGCTCTCAGCACCCTGGGTGGTGATCTTCGGGTCGAAACGCCAGATTTCCTTGCCGGTATCCGGGTCCAGGGCAATCACTTGGCTGTGCGGTGTGCACACGTAGAGCATGCCATTGACTTTCAGCGGGGTGTTTTCCGCGGTGGTTTCACCGGGGTCGCCTGGGCCAGGGATGTCGCCAGTGCGATAGGTCCACGCCGGCACCAGCTTGTGGGCGTTTTCCGGGGTGATCTGTGCCAGTGGCGAGTAACGGTCACCGAAGGCCGAACGGCCATAGGAATTCCAGTCGCCATCGGCCTGGGTGGGCGCAGCGCTGGCCATGCCCGGTACCGCGTCGCGGTCCAGTTGGCCGGTCTTGACCATTTCACCTGGGTTGGTGAATTGGCTGGCCAGTGCGGTAGCGCCCGCCAGCACCACGGCCACGCTCAGCGCGCCAGTGCCCAGCGGGGCCGCTTGGCCACGCAGCAACGGACGTCGAAACCACGGCAGCAGCATGACGATGCCCAAGGCGAACAGCAGGGCCAGGCGCGGTACCAGTTGCCACCAGTCCAGGCCGACTTCCCACAGTGCCCACACGGTGCTGGCGAACAACACCAGTGCGTACAAGCCCAGCGCAGCGCGGCGGGTAGCCAGCAGCAACACGCCGGTCAGGGTGATGCCGATACCGGCGAGCAGGTAGTACAGCGACCCGCCGAGCATGCTCAGCTTGACGCCGCCAGCCAGCAAGGCCAGCCCCATGATCAGCAGCAAGACGCCTAGCAGCCTGGGCAACAGGCGGCTTGGGCTTGAAGCACCATCAGTGCTCATAGTGTGTTTCTCCGTGACGTTGGAATAATTATGTAACCCCGTGCTTCACTGTAGATGACGATTCAGCACGGGCTTGGTTCATCGTTATTTTCGGGTTTTTCTGTGGATAACCGGGATATCCACAGGCGGGCAACAGAGTCCCTGGCGCAGGTCGGTTTAAGACAGCGCTGTCTTTGCGTGAAGGGAAATTCGGCAAATGGGATCGACCCGGAGGTGAAGCGTTTCAGATTGTTGCGAAGGATAATGCGGCGGGGCGTTTTGAGAAAGGGTGAATCGCAAGATGCATCATTTCAGTTTTGGTAACAGTGACAGATAGTCGCTGCACAATCACGTCGCAGGCATGTCCCCAATGCCGATCGATCAAGCGAACGCAATGCTCAAAGCAACGAAGATCAAATGTGGGAGCTGGCTTGCCTGCGAAGACGTCGGCCCAGCAAACAGTGATGTTGACTGACCCAACGCTTTCGCGGGCAAGCCCGCTCCCACAGGGGATTAGCGGTGATGATTAGAAGGTAGTGCGAACGCCGAACTGCACGCTTCTACCTGGCGCCGGCGCGATATCGCGCAGAATCGAGCTGGCATAGCGCACGGTCTGATTGGTCAGGTTTTCACCGTTGACGAAGGCCAGCCACTGGCTACCGCCCACATTGAAGCGATACCCCGCGCTGGCGCCGAGGGTGGTGTAGCCGTCGGTGCCGCTTTCGTTATCCGGCACACGCCCTTGGCCTGCGGCATGTTCCACATCGATACGTGCTTGCCAGCGGTCCAGTTCCCACAGCAGGCCGCTGCTCATGCGCAGGGGCGCGATGCGTGGCAAGGCTTCGCCGGTGTCCAGGTTGGTGGCGCGGGTGTAATCGCCCGAGAGTTCCAGCGCAAACTTACCGTAGGCGCCTTCACCGAGCTTCCAGTGATCCTGGGCTTCGAAGCCGGCAAAACGCGCGCGCACGCCAGAATATTCGTACTCGGGAATACCGCCCGCGTCCTCTTCGCCTTCATCGTTCAGGGTACGACCCGTGCCCAACAAGCCGATGTAATTGGAGAAGTGGCTGTAGAACACGCCGAAGCTGCCCTTGTGGGTGCCGTTGTCAAAGCGCAGGGCCAGGTCGCTGGACACGGCCTTTTCTTTCTTCAGGTTGGCATCGCCCAACTCGTAGGTACCGGTGGCAACGTGGGCGCCGTTGGCGTACAGCTCGTAAAAGGTCGGCGCGCGTTCGGTGTAGCCGAGGGTGGCGGCCAGGGACCAGATCGGCGTGAGGGCGTACACCGCACCAGACGACAGGCTACCGGCGGTGAAGTTACTGCTCTTGTCGGCATTGGCAAAGCGCTCGTTGCCTTTGGCGTTCGGGTCGACGCTGGTGTGTTCCAGACGTGCGCCTAGGCTGAGTTTGAGGCGCTCGGTGGCTTGCATTTCTTCGAGGATAAACAGTGCGCCGGCGTTGGTGTCGGTCTGCGGTACGAAGGCTTCTTCGCCCAGGGCCGAGAACTCGTTGCGCGTCACTTGGGCGCCGACCACGCCATCGAATGGGCCTATCGGCTGGTGACGAGCTTCCACCCGCGCTTCATAGCCTTTGTTCTTGAAGGTGGTGCCGGTTTCGCCGCCTTCGATTTCTCGGTGTTCGTAGTCGGTGTAACCGGCGTCGAGTTTCACCGAGGTAAACGGCCCTTGCAGGTTGCGGATCTCGGACGCAAAGGCGTAGTGGTCCTGTTTCATGCGGATGCGCACATCCTGCTCGGCGGGTGAGCCGTAGTTACTGTCGTAATTGCTGTAGGACAGCCCCGCATAACCATCATCCCAGGTGTAGGAACCGCCTACCGCACCACCGTCCTGGCGCCCATTGCTGTTACCCAGGCGCCCGTTTTTGCCGGGGCCGTTTTCGCTCTCCGGTGCATGCCGGCTGCGGGCATAGCCTGGGATTTTAAGGTCGTTGAACTCGCGCGCATTGGCATCCAGGTGCAAGGCGAACGTACCGTTGCCGGCTTCCAGCTTGCCTGCGCTGCTGCGGGTGGTGTCGGCACCGCCGTAGCGCAGTTCACCCGCGCCATGGATGCCTTCAATGGCCTCGGTGGGGATGCGATTGTCGAAGGTATTGACCACACCACCGATGGCGCTGCCGCCGTACAGCAGTGCGGCCGGGCCCCGCACGATTTCAATGCGGTCAACGTTGATCGGGTCCAGCGGCACCGCGTGGTCGTAGGACAGCGACGAGGCGTCCAGCGCCCCCACACCGTTGCGCAGGATGCGAATACGGTCGCCGTCCTGGCCACGAATGATCGGGCGGCTGGCCCCTGGGCCAAAGTACGAAGACGATACGCCCGGCTGCTTGTTCAGGGTTTCACCGAGGCTGCCTTTTTGTTGCAGGGTCAGGTCGTCGCCTTCCAGCACGGTGGTGGGCGAGGCCAGCTGTTCGCTGCCCAGCGGGTTGCCGGTGACCACTTGGGGTGGCAGTTCCAGGGCATGGGCCTGGGAGCCGATCAACAGGGCGGCGGCGAGGGGCGACAAGCGCCAGAGAGAAGGCAGCGACATCGGATATTCCTAGGCAAAAAGGTTGTTAAGTAAAGTTACAATATAACATCTCTTTTTTGCGAAAAAGGGGAACTTTTCCTCGCGGGCTATATTCAATCCGATGCTTCCACCTGCACGCCCCGTCGGCTAAGGTGCGCGGCTGTGTTTCCTCTTTTTGCAAAAGGCCTGGCATGACCGCGACAAGCAACGACCCGCTCCACGGTGTGACCCTGCAACACGTGCTCACCACCCTGGTGGAGCATTACGAGTGGAGCGGCTTGGCCGAGCGCATTGATATCCGCTGCTTCAAGAGTGACCCGAGCATCAAGTCGAGCCTGACCTTCCTGCGCAAAACCCCGTGGGCGCGGGAAAAGGTCGAAGGTTTGTACGTCAAGCTGATGCGTACCAAGCGCCCCCTGGATTGAAAGCATGAAGCGCTTTGTCGCGATGGCAGCCTTGGCCGGTTGGGTGGGGTTGGCGATCCAGCAATACCTGATTTTCTATTCGCGCTGGACCAGTGGCGCGAGCTTGCTGGGCGGCCTGATCAGTTTCTTCAGCTTCTTCACCGTGCTGACCAATACCCTGGTGGTCGTGGTGCTCAGCTACGCGCTGGTCAAGCGCGACTCTGGCGCCAAGCGGTTTTTCCTCGCGCCTCACATCAGTAGCGCGATAGCGGCGAGCATCGTGCTGGTGAGCCTGGCCTACAACCTGCTGCTGCGGCATCTGTGGAGCCCGCAAGGCTTTCAATTTATCGCCGATGAATTGCTGCACGACGTCATGCCGTTGCTGTTTGTGGTGTATTGGTGGCGGTGTGTGCCCAAGGGCACCTTGCGGTTCAAGCACATTGCCGGCTGGGTGATTTACCCATTGGTGTACTTCGGTTATGTGCTGCTGCGCGGGCATATGCTCGGGCAGTATCAGTACCCGTTCATGGATGTGGACAGCCTTGGTTATCCACAAGTGTTTTTGAATGCCGCAGGGATTTTGGCAGGGTTCATCGTCATCGCGCTTGCGATCATCGGCCTGGACAAGCACCTCAAATCTCCCTCGATCTAAAGTGAGCACCATTAATGTGGGAGCTGGCTTGCCTGCGATAGCATCACCTCGGTGTAACTGATAAACCGAGGTGTTTGCATCGCAGGCAAGCCAGCTCCCACCTTATTTATTCTTCCTCGCTGCCCTCGGCACGCCAGTAACCCACGGCCTTGAGGTATTGCTCGTTGACCTTGTGCGCATCCAGCAGCACCCGCCGCACCTGGCGCGACAGCTTGGTTTCGGTGGCGACGAAGCTGTACAACGTGCCGCTGGGCAGCGTCAGGTTACTCACCACATTGAGCAGGTCATCCTGGCCACGCAGCACCCAGATCACCTCGACCTCGGCTGCGCTGTTCAGCGCCTGTTGTTCCGCCGCATCGGCGATTTCAATCACCGCCAGCACCTTGCGCCCAGCGGGCAGTTCTTCCAGGCGCCGAGCGATGGCCGGGATCGCCGTTTCATCGCCAATCAGCAGGTAGCTGTCGAAGATATCCGGCACGATCATCGAGCCACGTGGCCCGCCGATATACAGGTGCTGGCCGACTTCAACTTGCTCGGCCCAGGTAGACGCAGGGCCATCGCCGTGCAGCACGAAGTCGATGTCCAGCTCGCCAATGCTCAGGTCGTAACGCCGTGGTGTGTAGTCACGCATCGCTGGTTGCGGGCCGTCACCCTTGATGTTGAAGGTCGGGCTTTCCAGCGCCGCCTGCTCTTGGGCGTTCTGCGGGAACAACAGCTTGATGTGGTCGTCGCTGCCCAGGCTGATAAAGCCCGCCAATTCCGGGCCGCCCAGGGTGACGCGGCGCATGCGCGGGGTGATATCGACCACCCGCAATACTTGCAGGCGGCGGCGTTTGATTTCGTGGGTTACGCGATGAATGATTTGTGTGTTCATTGGTCTGTCCCGTCGGCAATGGCTTGGGCGGTGCGATTGAGCAGCGCCGCGACACGAATGATTTCTTCCGGGCTCCAGTGCCCGTTGTGCGAATGCAAGGCGTGGCGCAGGTTGTGCACCGCTTCATGGATTTGCGGTGGGCGGTCGTGGCCACGCAGCGAGCGCTTGCTGACATCCAGGCGCATGCGCACACCGTCCAGGGCAACGGCTTGCTCGCTTAAGAAGAGACGGCCGGGGTCGGTGATTGTGTAGCGTTTTTTTCCGCCATCGGCGTCGCCGCTGATCAGCTCGCTCTCTTCAAGAAAGGTCAGGGTGGGGTAGATCACGCCGGGGCTGGGGCTGTAGGCGCCGTCGAACAGGCCCTCGATGCGGCGGATCAGGTCGTAGCCATGGCAAGGTTGCTCGGCGATCAGTGACAACAGCAGCAGCTTCAGGTCGCCAGGGGCGAACACCCGTGGGCCGCGACCGCCGCGTTTTTCAAACTCGCCGCGATGTTCGTGTTTCATGGGCAGGTCCTCTGTGCAGGTTTAGATATAACGTAAGATATATCTTAATGCTAAGGATAGTACCTGGCGACCAACGGTCGTTGGCGGTTGCACAGGCTTGGTCCGCGAAGCAACTAACAACTATTGGACCTGATTGGATTTTAGAGCTATAACTTTAATTAGAGTTGTAGCTCGAATTTATATCTGAACTTGTTATTTGTCAGGCGCTGCTTAGTCTTGTGGTACGCTTCTTACAGCAACTTCTTTAGCACATTTTTAGCGTGTAGCTTATTTCCTACGGATACTTTTAAAGTTTTGGCGAAATGCCATCTTTTTCGCTCAAGCCCTGTTTACAAGGGCTACGTGCGTTTTGGAATGTGCCTGCATACCTGCTTTTAGTTTGGCTTGATCATTGTCTTGCAGTGCGTAGTTCAACTAACTACGCCTGCTAATTCGTTGTTAGGGACCTCCTTGGCAATGAACCATTCAATGTTGTCAACTACAGGTATTGACCATGTTTAAGAAGTTTGCTGTCGCTGTTCCCCTGGCCGTTCTGGCGCTATCTTCCTCGGTAACGGCTATCGCTGCCGGTGAAGCCAGCCACACCGTCAACCTCAAGGCAAACATCCCGACCACCGTGTTCCACGCCCAGCCGCGTGATCCGAACTGGGGTCGTGACGAAACCATGACCTACAACCTGGTCAGCGGTGAGTTGGCTCCCCTGAGCGCCATCTACGACATCAAGAACACCAACGGTTCGGTTCACGCCTACATCGAAGGCGGCCCGGCTGTGCTGTTCAACGGTGATGCCGCGCAGAACATCGCGCTGACCACCACCCTCAATGGCGTGACCCTGACCGGCTCTCCGCAGGAAGTGGTCAATGAAGCCGACTCCACCCCAGGTATTGGCGCTGAAATGCGCATCGTCGCGGCCAAGCCTTCGGCTACTCAGCGCGGTTCCTACACCGCGGTGATGCCGGTGGTATTCGACGCGGTATTGCCAACGCTTTGATGTGCCAATGAATGCCCGTTGAACACGGGCATTTACTTGCAGGTCGGCTGACTTTCCTCCTCGGTCCGCCGGCCTGGTTTTTTCCAGTCTTTTGGCATTCAGAGTGTTCCGTTCATGTTTCCGATGACGCCTATCGCGACGGCGCTTGCGCTGTTGATGTGTACGAGTGCCCTGGCCGCACCTGCTGCCTCGGGCGCTTTGACTACCGGCAATCTGCTGAGTCAGGCCCAAGGCTTGCCCGCCGGTTTTGCCGATCACTTTTTCGACGTGCCGCTGGCGGTACGTGTAGACCTTGACCAGCAGTTGCTGGGCGAGGCGCTGATTGTGTTGACCCGGGATGATCGCGTCACCCTGCTCGAGTTCACCGACACCGGTGACAGCAAGGTCCCGGCCGCCACCCGCGACACCTGGCAAGCCCTGCTGGAAAAAGGCGTGGCGCTGGGTGCCTGTACCCAATCCTGTCCGGAAAAAATGCTCTCGGCGTTCTACAACCTGGAAAACTCCCAGTTGGCGATCATCACTCAGAATGTCGAGCTCAATGACGATGCACCGCGCTTTTACCAGCAACCGGAAGACGGCAGCCTGGGGTTGATCATCAACAACCAGCTCAACCTCAACGGTGGACAGGACACCAAACTGGGCGGTCGCTACGGGCTGCAGGCCAGTTCCAGCATTGGCAACTGGAGCCAGGTGTTCAACCTGCAACTGGCGCGACAGAGTGGCGATAACGAACAGATGCGCCACGCGATCCATGAGCTGTACACCCAGCGGGAAATGGAAGGGCAATTTTTTCGCCTGGGTCATTTCACCCCCAATTCCGACGGCCTGACCCGCCAACTGCGCAGCTTCGGTGCCAGCCCTGACACAGCGCTGGGCCTGATGTACGGGAGTTCCGACAGCTTGGCCATCAACAATGCCAAGCCCAGCGTGTACCCGATCTATGTCACCGCCAACCGCCAGGCGGCGGTGGAGATTTACCGCAACGGTCTGTTGATCAACACCCAAGCCGTGGCAGCCGGCCTGCAAACCCTGGACACCCGGCCATTGCCCGGCGGTATCTATGAAGTGGAAGTGCGCCTGGTGGAAGACGGCCTGACCACCAGCACCACCCAGGAGTTGGTGTACAAACCCAGCAACTGGCGCAACGCCGAAGACCCGTGGCGCTACAACCTGTTTGCCGGGCGCGAGACCAAGCTGTTCAGCAATTGGGACGAACAAGCCTCTGGCGCGATGACTGCGGGCGCGTCCATCAACTACCTGTTGCACCCACGGGTGATCCTCGGCCTGTCGGCACGCCAGGTGCGTGAACAACTGCAGTACGGCGGTTCGGTGGACTGGACGGTCGCCAACAACACCAGTCTCTACACCAACCTGTACCAGACCCAGGACCACGGCACCGGCATGGACCTGCAAGCGCTCTACACCTTGGGCGCCACCAACCTGGTGTTCAGCCACACGCGCAGCTGGCTCGACACCCGCGACACCTACGAAACCCTGCCGGACGGCACCCGCCTGCGCCGCAATACCTTCGTGGGCGAGGCCAGCAACACGGCGCTGTCGGTCAACCACCGGCTCGATGCGAAAAACACCCTGAACATGCGCCTGTCCCACAGCGAAGGCAATGTCGAGGGCGCCGGTATCGACCTGGGTTGGAGCCGTCATGACAAGCTGTTCGGCAGCGATGCCAACTGGCGCTTCTCGGTGTTCGACCGGCCCGGTACCTCGGGTACCAACGACGCGCGCAATCGTGGTGTAGACGTAAGTGTCAGCATGAACCTGGGCCGCGATGGCCGGCAGATCTCCGGCAGCATCGGCACCCGCACCGCCCGTGACGGCGGGCGTGACAACAACGCCTCGGTGACCTTGCGCCAAGACCTGACCGACCACTTCCTGCAAAGCGTCTCGGCCACGGCGATCACCGACACCTATGGCGTCGGCCTGTCGGGCATGGCCAGTTTCAATACCGACGCGGTCAGCGGTGACGGCTTCGTGCAGCGCAGTTCCTTCAACGGCGACTTCAGCGGTGGCCTGAACCTCAACAGCACCCTGGTGGCCGGTGCCGGCAAGGTATTGCTGAGCAGCCAGTACCAGGGCAACGGTGCCGGCATGATCATCGACGTGGAAACCGACCTCGACGAGATCGCCTTGCGCGCCGATGACCTGGGCGGCGGCAGCACCCTGTTGCGGCCCGGGCGCAATTATGTGCCGGTGTCGGCCTACAAGAGCAGCAGCGTGGCCTTCGACTTTGAAGGCAACCACCCACCGGCGGCCAATATCCAGCCGGCGCGCTCCAGCTACCACCTGAACAAGGGCGGTGTGGACTACCGCAAAGTCACGGTGATGAAAACCGTCACCGTGCTGGGCCGCTTGCTGGATGAACACGGCACACCTCTGCGCGGCCACCACGTGATCAATCACGCCAGCCGTGGGGTCAGCGAAGTAGATGGGTTCTTCTCCATGGAAATGAGTTCCAGCTCACCCACCCTGCAAGTGCGCTACCAGAACCAGCTGTTGTGCCAGTTCCGTCTGGACCCCAGCAACGCGCCAAGCGAAAGCGACGTGCTGATGATCGGCGACTTGCGCTGCACGCCGGATACGTTGGCCGAAGTCGCCCATGCGTCAGAGGCGGCCGGATGAATTTTTTACCCAGAACAGCATGCGTTCGCAGCAACGAGTTGATCAGCATGAACAAGCCTGGCAACACAATGTGGCGCGCTGTCGTATTGGCCGCTTCGTTGGGTTCGTTCACCCCTTGGGGCCTTGCGGCCACGCAAGACATTACCGCTGAGTTCCGACCGGACCCCAGCAATCCCATGGTGAACAGGTTCACCAATACCACCCCGCAGAGCGGGGTATGCCCTGGGCATATGCCGGCACGGTGTGAAGCATTGGGAATTTTCAGTATCCGCACCTGGGATATCAACTTTGTCGCCACCGGCCCGATAGAGGCCAACCATGCGGATCCGCGTCAAGGCTTGATGTTCAAGGTCCCCTCCGAGTGGCGCAGTTTCGAGGTGATATCACCCAAGGGCGACCGCAAAACCGTCGAGATGCGTATCTCGGGTATTGGCAGCCGTTTCAATACAACCAACCCTCCGGGCGTGCATGCGTGGAGTTCATTACCCGCCAACTGGACGCATCCACCTTCCCCCTGCCAATACACCGGCATGTGGGCGGCGGCCCCCACGTTGCGGCTGTGGTTCTGGCTGATACCGGAAGGTGGCGGTGCGTGCAATCTAGTGACGCCGTTCAATGTTCCCTCCTCCAGTTTCAGCATGCTTGAGTACACATATGAACTGAGGACACCTAACCCCCTGGACATGGATGCTGGGCAATACAGAGGGTCGATTACTTACGGGGTCGGGCCGCACCAGGATTTCGATTTTGGTGACATTTACCGGCCAAACGATGATGTGCTGACCTTCAACTTCGACCTTCGAGTGGAGCACAACCTCAAGGTTGACCTGCCCCCCGGAGGCAACCGTATCGAGCTGTTGCCCGAAGGCGGCTGGCAAGCCTGGCTCAATCGCGGGCGGCAACCTTCGAAGCTGTTCCGCGACCAGACCTTCGTCATCTCGGCCAGTACCCGTTTCAAGATGCAGCTCGAGTGCAGCCTGGCCATCGGCAACACCTGCGGGCTGCGCAACGGGGACGGCGACGAGGTGCCGCTGCAGGTCGGCGTGACCCTGCCATTTGGCTTGCGCGACCAGTACGGCCAGGCCGTGAGCAAGCTGCCCTTGCGCCTGGACGGTTCCGGCACTGAGCTGTTTCAGCCCGGCCACTACGTGAACAGCCGCCCCGCCAGCCTGCACTTTGCCGTGGAGCGAGACGACGTGAAGGAAATGCTCAAACAACCGGGCAGCACCTACACCGGCGTGGTCACGGTGATCTGGGATTCGGAAGTCTAGGCAGGCATCTACCGCACATCAGCCGCTGGGCTGGGTTCAATCAATGAGGCGTAATCAAACATGAAACAAGCAGTGTTATCGGTCGGGCTGGTGCTGTTGTCGTTGTCCGCTCAGGCGGGGCCGGCGATCAACGTGGGGGTGGTGTACGACTACCTGGAGGGCGATCGCAGTTCCTACCTCAAGCGTGTCTATAACGGCGGCACCAGTACCGCATTCATCAAGGTCAATGTGCTGGAAATCGTCTACAACGCCGACGGCACCTCCAAGGAAGTGCCGATTACTTCGATGACTGACGCCAAGGGCGGCGCCACCAACCGTGACGGCCTGATGGCCAGCCCGGCGCGGCTGATCGTGCCGGCGGGCGGGCGTCAGGGCACCCGCTTGCTGTACATGGGCCAGCGCGACACGGAACGTTACTTCCGTGTGCGCTTCATCCCGGTGGTGCCGGAAAAAGAAGACGACTTTGCTGTCACCGATGAAGAGCGGGCCGAGTACAAGGACGCGCTGGCCGCCGGGGTCAACGTCATGGCCGGTTATGGCACGGTGTTTTTCGTGCGCCCACAGAACACCCGTTTCGACACGCAGATCAGCCAGACCACCAGCCAGTACACCTTGCGCAATGCCGGCAACAGCGTGGTGGTGCTCGATGAGTTCCGGGACTGTTCGGTGGCGAAGAAAACCGACTGTGAAGCCACCACCAAGCACCACATCCTGCCCGGCCGTCAGCTGGTGTTCGAGAAAAAGCCCGAGCGCCAGTTCAGTTTCCAGCTGATCGAAGGCCGCGACAAAAAACCGATGACGGTCAACAGCAACGGGTGATGACAATGTTCAAGCAACTGACGGCACTGGCGGTACTGATGACCCCTGTGTTCCTGGGCGAGCCGGCGCAGGCGTTCCAGGAACGCCACAGCTTCGATGTGTCGGTGACCATACCGATCGAAGAAGCCTATGTGCTGCCTTCCGAGCCGGATTGGATGGGGCATGACCAAGTGCTGGCGTGGGACCTGGCGACGGCGCGGCTTGGCCGCCTGCGCAAGAACTTCGACGTCAAGAACATCAACGGTGGCGTGACCGCCCGCCTGGGCGACACCCCGTACTTGCTGAGCGGGCGCAACCGTATCGAGTTGCAGGTGTTGTTCAATCGGGTGCCGTTGACCCTGGATGCCACGCAGGTACTCAGTGCCGAGGAGGCGCGCCCGGGGCGCCGCGCCGAACTGGAGATTGCCGCTATCGAACCACCTGACGGTTACCGCGGTGGCGAGTATTACGGCACGGTGCACTTGATGTTCGATTTTCCCGCGCCATAAGCCTGGCGAGTGAAACCTTGTGGGCCCGCGATACGGAGCGATTATGCGACTGTTCACCGTTACAAAAAAATGGCTGGGGCCTTGTGCGCTGGCGCTGGGCCTCAGCTGGGCGAGCCTGCCGGTGCAGGCGCTGGAGCAAAACATCTCGGCGGTGTTTCGCCCTGACCCGACCAACCCGATGGTCAATAAATTCCAGAACACCACCCCCCACAGTGGCATCTGTGCCTGGCATGTGCCGGCGCTGTGCGAGTCACTCAACACCTTCAGTATTCGTACCAACGAATTGGTGTTCAACTCGAACGCGCAAATCGAGGCGGACCATGAAGACCCGCGCAAGGGCGCGTATTTCAAGGTACCGTCCTCCTGGCGCGATGTGCAGGTGACCCATATCGCCACGGGTCAGGTTGAAACGGTACAGATGCGCATCGCCGGCTTCGGTGGCCGATGGAGCCTGGGCGGTGGCGCCAGAGTGGGCGTTTGGGCCAGAAATGGCTCCTGGGATTATTACTGGCGTTATGGTGCAGCACCGTGTCAGGGGGTCAGGTATATCGCGGCGTCCAGCACTTTTTTACTCTACTTCTGGACCATTCCTGAAAATGCAGGGGCTTGCAACGTGGTCCCCACCTCGCCGATTCCGCAGATGGTCTATAACCCCGTCGAGTATGGCTATGAACTCAAGACCCCAAATCCATTGGGCATGGCCAGCGGTGAATACCGCGGTTCGGTCAGTTACAGCATCGGCCCAGGAGGGGATTTTGATCTCGGCGATGTGATGATGCCCAACGACAATACGCTGACTTTCAACTTCACCCTGTCGGTGGAGCACAACCTCAAGGTCGACCTGCCACCGGGAGGCAACCGCGTTGAACTGCTGCCCGAGGGCGGCTGGCAAGCCTGGCTCAATCGCGGGCGACAACCGTCGAAACTGTTCCGTGACCAGACCTTCGTCATCTCCGCCAGCGGACGTTTCAAGATGCAGCTCGAATGCAGCCTGGCCATCGGCAACACCTGCGGTCTGCGCAACGGCGCGGGCGACGAGGTGCCGCTGCAGGTCGGGGTGACCTTGCCTTATGGCTTGCAAGACCAGTACGGCCAGGCCGTGAACAAGCTGCCCTTGCGCCTGGACGGCAGCGGCACCGAGCTGTTCCAACCCGGCTATTACGTCAACAACCGCCCCGCGAGCCTGCACTTTACCGTGGAGCGGGACGACGTGAAGGAAATGCTCAAGCAGCCCGGTAGCACCTACACGGGCGTGGTCACGGTGATCTGGGATTCGGAGGTCTAGGTTTGAAAGCGGTTGGGCGGCCAACGACTTCAGTGGCTGGCACGCCACCCAATCAGGAACCACCACACATCACCTCACCCGACCCTTGCAGATAAGGCATCAACAACGGCGCCATGCCTTTGAGCACTTGCACCGGCAACGCCGAGGTGAATTTGAAGCCTTGCGCCGAACTGCCGGGCACAAAGGCGGTGAGTGTGCCGAAGTGGTGGTCGCCGATAAAAAACACAAAAGTGGCGGTGCGGTTGATCGCCTTGGAACTGATCAAGCGCCCACCGGCACCCATTGCCTGGATGCGGTTATCGCCCGTGCCGGTCTTGCCGCCCATGGCCATTGGCGTGCCGTCGGCCTGGGTGAAACTGCCCGACACGCGTTTGGCCGTGCCAGCGTCCACCACTCGCGACAACGCCCCGCGCAAGGCGCTGGCAACTTCGGACGGCATCACCCGTTTGCCGGGGTCGGGCGTGTTGACCACACGGGTGTCGTAAGGGGTGCCGGCGGCAAAGTGCAGGCTGTCGATGCGCAGCACTTTGCCGCGCACGCCGTCGTTGAGGATGATGCCCATCAGTTCCGCGAGCGCGGCGGGGCGGTCTCCCGAACTGCCGATGGCGGTAGCCAGCGACGGTACCAGGTGATCGAACGGATACCCCACCGCTTGCCAGCGCTGATGAATATCCAGGAAGGCTTCGACTTCGAGCATGGTGCGGATACGGCTGTCGCGCGCGCCTTGATGACGGCTCTTGAACAGCCAGCTGTACACCTCCTGGCGTTCGAACTGGCTGGCCTTGACCACTTCGCTGAAGGTGGCCTGCGGGTGGTTGAGCAGGTAACCGAGCAACCACAGGTCCAGGGGGTGGACCTTGGCGATATAGCCTTGGTCGGGCAGGTCGTAGGTGCCGGGGCCGTAGTCCTTGTACAGGCGTTGCAGGCGCTCGTCGCTGAGGGCTGCGGTGGTTTTTACGCCGGTCAGGTGGGAGCGCACGAAGCGGTTGAAGGTGTCCTGGTTTGCTTCAGGAAACAGGTAGCGATGTACGGCCGCCAAGCGAATCGCGGTGGGGTGCAGGCTGTCGAGGAAGGTTTCCAGGCGCGCCTGGGTGTCTTTTTTCTGGTACTTCTTCCAGAACTTGAGCAGGAAGGTGGTGCCTTCGCGGTCGGCAAACCGGGCCAGGTATTCCTGGCGGCGCGGGTCGCCGTCATCCTTGAGCAATTGCGCACTGTTGTTGGCGCCGGCATAGGTGACGTAGCGCGTCAGGTCGCGCATGAGGCGAATGAACGGCAGGTTGATCGACTCGCGCAGCGCGTCACGCAATGTGGGGCTGCGGCCGTTGTCTTCGTTGCGAAAATTATGGAAATAATGCATCCCGCCGCCGGTGAAAAACCCTTCGTTGGGGCTGGCCGAATAGGTGCGGTCCAGGGCGGCCTCAAGCATGGTCGCCAGGGATTTGTCCGAAGCCTGCAGCAAGTAATCGACGGCCCAGCGACTGAGCCGGTCTTGCTCGGCGATGTCGGCCTTTTTCAACGCTGCTGGGGTTTGTGTGGCGTAGCGATCATGCAGTTCGCTGATGATTTGCAAGTAAGTGGTGAGCACCCGCAACTTGGCGGTGGAACCCAGTTCCAGCTTGCTGCCTTCGTTGATATCGAAGGGCTGGTCGGTGTTGTCGGTTTGCACCCGCACCCGTGAGCCGTCGGCGGTGCGTTCGAACAGGGTAAAACTGTAGCGCACTTGCGGCGTGCTGGCGGGCGTCAGCAGGCGTTCGCCGAGCAGGCCGATGTTGCCCGCGAATGCCGGGTCGGCCAGTTGCTTGAGGTAACCGGTCACCTGGTTTTGCAGTTCGGCCTGCAAGGTGCTGGTGGCCGCGAGGTCAAGGCGGTCGAGATCGTACAGCGGCCGGTTGAGCAGGGCCGCCAGGCGGCTGCGGGCTACGCTGACGCCTTTGTTGCTGTCGATCGGTTGCAGTGTGGGCTGCTGCAGCCAGTCGCGATAAGTGACGCGCGCGGCCAGTGCAGCCTTGAGCAACGTCGGGTCGATTACCGCGTTCTGCGCCAGCAGCCGCAGGTGGCTGTCGGTGAGTTGCTTGAGTTCGTCGCGACCGTTGGCCAGGTAATGGGAAGGGCGGCGCTGGGCGATCATCAACGACAACACCTCACGTAATGCCAAGCCCCGTGCCGCCAGGCTGGCCGGTGTGGTGGCGGTATCCTGAAGCGCGCGGTTGACCTGGGCGAAATCGGCGCCGTACCACACCCGCAACCCTTCGGCCATGCCATGCACTTCGCCGTGGCCCGGCACGGCCGACAGGGGCACGCTGTTGAGGTAATCACGCACTATGTTGCGCCGCGCCGCAAGCGTATCGGGGCCATGCTGGTAAGCGCGCACGCTGGCGGAGAGCATCTGGCGGATTTTCTCGCTGCCCGACAGGGTCAGGCCGTCGGGCGAGTGGCGGTACTTTTCCAGCTGGGTGGCCAGGGTGCTGCCGCCTGCCGCTTGCCCCGGCAGGTGCAACTGGCGCGCCACTTGCGACCAAGCAGCTTTGGCGAAGCGCGGCCAGTCCACGGCGGGGTTGGCTTGCGCCGGTTCGGGATCGAGCAGTGCACGGTTTTCGATAAACAGCAGGCTGTGGATCATCAGCGGCGGAATGTCATCCAAGCGGGCGTACAGCTGGGTCGGGTAGTTGAATTGATACAGCGGCGCCGCGCGGCAATCGGTTATGGTCAAGCCGGCCTGGATCTTCTCAGCGTAGGGGATAAACAAGCCGTGACGGCTGTAGTCCATCAACGCCTTGGAAAAGCGCGCCTGGGACTCGATCATGTAGTTGCGCTTGAGCAAACGCGGCAGGAACTCGCCCAGTGCGCTGTAGCCCAGGCGCTGATCGAAGGGGCCCGCGCCGGGGTACACCAGTGCATCGCTGGCGCCGGGGGCCACCCGGTAGGTCAGCTTCGCCGCCCACTCGCTGAATATACGAGCCTGCCAGCGTGAGGTCTGCGCCTCCCGGTGCGCGGCGAAACCCAGAGCGATCAAGGCCATCAACGCAATCAACCAGCCCACGCGACGCCAGGGTCTGGTTTTTTTCGGCAAAGGCGCTGGTGACGGGCTGTCGGGGTCGAGGTCAGCCTGGGGGGGATCAGTGTGCTGCAGAGCGCCCATAGTCGATTGATCCATTCCTACAGATTGATCGGACTTGTCTGAAGCGTAGACGCAGTTTGTCGGTCAGGAGGGGACAAATCCAAATGTAGGAGCGAGCTTGCTCGCGAAAACCGTCAACGATAACGAGTGCTTCCTGAATGAGCGCGGCGCCTGTGAGTTTTTCGCGAGCAAGCTCGCTCCTACGAAGGGCAGGCATTTGGGGTTGCCCCAAGCAGCGCTAACTGTTTACAGCCGCCAGTTCTGCACCAGCCAGTAGCGTCTGCGGTTTAACCGCATACCGAGCCCCTCATGACACCTCCCGATACCTCAGCAGACTCACCCCGCCAAACCACCCTCGAGCAAATCGAAACCCTGTTTGGCGAACCGCCCTCATTGCCGTTAGTCGCGCAAGACAGCGCCCAGGCTTACTTGGACCAGCACCTGGGTACCGGCATATGGCAAGCCGGCCTGATCTACATCGGCACCGCCAATGACAGCGACGGCACGCTGGCTTACCAGTCCCTGGCCGAACGTGTGGTGCAGCGGCTCGCCAGCGCGAAACCCACGCTGCTGGTGCCGGACTTTCATAAGGTCGTGCAGCGGCGTCGAGAGATCTTCGAGCCGGGCGGGCCGACCCTTGCGCAACTCGAGCCGCTGATCAACCGCTGCGGCGCGCTCTTGCTCGGCGCCTATGCGCAACGCCTGCAAGCCTGGTGGCGTGAAGCATTGCCGGTGGACATGACGCGCTGGGGTTACCTCTCGGACGACCTGCTGGCCTTGCTCTACGACTCACCCAAACCCCCTGGCCTGAGCGAGGCGCAATTTGCCACGCTGTTCCCCAGGCACCTGCTGCACCCTGTGCGGCCGGATCGACAATGGAATGCTCATGGTGACGCCCTGCGCGTTCGTGCCTTGTACCAGCCAGGCCGGGATGGGCCGCAGATGCTGCCCGTGCTGGTGCTCAGCCATGGGCAACAAACCCTGATGTTCAGCCCCGCCAGTGGTATCCACCCGCTAGCCCGCCTGGACGACGTCGCCGCGCTATTACCGGCCTATGGTGCGGTAGGCCAATGGTTTGCCCAGGACGTTGAGGGCGATCCCTTCGACGCCCTGGCGGCCAGTTACCTGGCGCAGCAGTTACGCGACATCGACAGCATCGACCGCCACCAACCCCTGTTGCCGGGGCAGCACCAGAGGCTGTTGGACCATATCACCGACCCACGTCGCTGGTTCGTTGCCAGCCTGGCTCCCTTGCAACAGACCCTGCGCAGCGCAATGCCAAACTGGCTTGTCCAGGCCGACGATACCGACAGCATCGCCTATGCGCGCCTGCTCCAGAACCTGGTGCTGGCCCGCCAGCGCAGCAACGGCCAGCACTTTCTGGACGGCATTGGCTCGATCCGGCAGTTTGCCGACAACGCCTTGCAAACCTGTCTGCGCACTGAGCCCGCTGCCCAGAAGCTGCGCGCGCAAGATATCCAACTGACATTCAATCGGGTCGTTGCCGCCGCCGTCCCGGTGCCGGGAGGCTTTATCGCCGGGGAAGTAGACCCGGTCACCCTGACCTTGACCGAGTTGGCCCTGGAAAACCTGGCCGGCTTTCCCCACACCGCCAGCGACATCACCCTCAAGGGCGCCAAAGCTCCCAAGTGGCTGACCTACAGCCTGCTCCAACGCTGTGTGACCAAGGCCGACGTGGGCCAGGCCTACCCGGACATGCTGAAGGAAAAGCTGCTGGATGACCCGCAAGAGTCGGCGCGCCGTTTGCAGTTGTTCCAGGCCCAGTTGCGGGTTCAACTGCCGATGCTGGCGCTGGCGTTGAAGATCAAGGCCGAACAGGGCCTGACCGAAGCCGGCTTTCAATGTGTGCACGCCGCGTTGCAAGCCTCGGCTGCTGAACGCAAGGTGCAAGGCCAGGCCATGGCCGTGTGGCCGCTGGCGTTCAAGGCCGCGCCCGGTGCGGTGACGGACGAGGTGACCAACCAGTTCATCATCGGGCCTCGGGATAAGAGCGTTGGCGTACACCTGTTGTACCGACCTTTGCTGACGCCGACGTTGCAGGCGTTTACCTCCATCGAGGCACTGCTTGACGCGATCAAGGCCCCTGGTGCCTTGCAGGAGCAGGTACTGGCGTGGCTGGCCCCTGCTCGGCAAGCGGTGTATGCCCACGGTGGTTTTAACGAACCGCATATCCGCCATTTCCTGCCTGGCGATGAATTCACCGCCTATGAAAAACCTGCACCGGTGCAACTCAGCAAGCAACTGAGCACCGAGGATCCCGCGAGCCTGATTTTCCACGGCACCGCCAGGGCACTGGTGGCACTGGCCGACCGGCAATCGGTGTCGAATGTCGAGCAACGCTGGGCCCAGTTGAAGCAGGCCGGCTGGTTGCTGTTCGGTGCCGTGCTGCCGTTTGCCGGCGAGCCATTGATGCTTGGCGGGTGGCTGCTGCAACTGGTGGAGAGCTTGCAGAACGATATCCAGCGCCTGGCCAGCGACGATCCGCAGGCCAAGAGCGCGGCGGTGATGGATGTGTTGACCAACCTCATGGTGATCCTCGCGCATCAGGCGACGCCCCACGACTCTCTTTGGCCTCTGCAGTTGGAGGCGCCGGTGTTTGCCTCGCTGGCGCGGCCTGAACCCAGCCCGCCGGTGCCGACGCAGGTGCCAGTGCCCATGCGCTTCACCGCGCCGACCGGCTGGGCCAACGCTCGTGGCAATCTGAATGCCGCACAGATCGCACGGGCGCGCGGCCTCAGTCTCCGGGCTTTCTCCGGCTCATGGGCCGGGGCCGAGCACAGCGGCCCGCAGCGTGGCCTGCTGCGCGACACGTCGCACACCCCGGCGCAGTGGCAGGCGCTGATACGCGGGCAGCTGTACCGCGTTACGATCAAAGCCGGTGCGGTGCGGGTAGTCAGCGCCGATGGCAGCACCCTGGGGCCCTGGTTGAAACCCTTGGGCGAGGGGCAATGGGATTTCGATGGGCAGTTGCGTCTGGCGGGCGGCAATGCCGACGCCGCCGTCGACGCCAAGTTGAAGGCCGGCGAGGCGTCGCTGTCGAGCCTGGAGCAGCAATACCGCGAGGCAGGTCGCAGGCGGGCAAGGGCCAACGCGACGATGGAAGTGGCACGCCATCTGGCGCGGGAGACAACCAGCAAGATCAGCGAGGAGCAACGGGCCACGTTGCGCGAGCGTTACCGCAAGGAACTGCAAAACAAGGTGCAATGTTCCCAAGAGGAACTGCAATTGCTGATGCGCATGCGTGAAATCAAGCCACGCCCCCATTATGAGCAGGAGCTGTGTGAAGTCCTTGAGTCGCTGATTTTGAGCCTGCGTTTGCTGGATGTGCACATGCGTGAACAGATGGCGCAGATCAATGATCGCATCAAGCCGCTGCTGGAGGTGCTGGAGAACGAGAGCGAAGACGAAGCCGGCTCCGACCTCAACCGTCAGGCCCACGCCGACCTTGACCTGCGCATGCGTGAACAGGTCGACGCCGAAGAGTCTGCCATCCATTGGCGTACCCTGGAGCGCACCTACCTGGACCAACTGCAAGCGGTGCCACGCCTGGGGCGTAACAAGGCGCGTGCGCTGGCGGCGGATGTACCGGCGCGCCCATCGATCCTCGACCTGCAAGCCTTGCAACTGATCACCTTGTGGGGCATCACCATCAATCTCGAGGGCCCGCCCTTGGAGGAAGAGTTTTTCGACAGCTTTAACCAAGTGATCAATCGTGCCCGCTGGGCCAGTCGCTCCCTGGCCGAGCTGGAAAACATGCCCGCCACCCGTGAAGAGCGGGTCGAACTGCTCAAGAGCTTCAGCCATGTCTATGCCACGACCGATGACCATATTCATTTCTGGCGCGCCATGGCCCCGGACACCTTCGACTTGGCCAATCTGGAAAAACTTCAAGGCTTGCTGGCCAGCCTGCATCAGCATGTGGAGCAAGCGCTGGCCGATCTGCTCGCGCCGCCACCAGGCACCAGGCCGGCTAAGCCAGCCCAGGCGACGGGTGCACGACAGAAAAAGATCATTCGTACCCGCAACCGTGATGTGTACGTCGCCCGTATCAAGGCGCCGACCCAGGTCGGCGACACCGGCACGGCGGAACTGGTGGATAACAAAGGCACTGTGATTGCCACCTTCACCGAGGCGCAGGACGGTGTATGGGAACCGCTGGAACCGCCGGCCAGGCCGCGTGTGGCCAACCCGCAATTGGGGGCGTTGATGAACAAGGGGCAACGCTTGCTGGCAGATGTCGACAAGGCCATCGACAACGTGCAGGCCATGACCGGCAAGTGTGAGCCGCAGTCGCTGCAGGCCTTGCTCGTGGCGCAGGCCAACAGCCGGCGGATGCTCGCTGCCGATATCGACAGCAAACTGCGCCAGCTGGACGTGTCGAGGTTGGCGGCGACGCAACAGGCCAACGCCCGTGTCCGGGCCAGCGACCTTCGGGCGGCGGCGATGCGCCTGGATGCAGCCGGCGTACAGGCGCGCGTGCACGCCAGCAAGCTCAAGTTGGGCAGCGCGGAAGATGTGGATTTTTTGCACACACTCAACGAGGTGCGCATTGTGAGGCAGGGCGCACGCGTGCCGATCAAAGGCAAGTCACGGGACTTCTTGCAGGTGTACGCCGTCGTGGACACGCACACCGGGCAGGCGCTGTGTTACGCGCATTTTCACTACGACAGCCGCGTAGGGCCGGACGACCACTACAAAGACAATGCCGCCCACCTCAAGAGCCCCGAGCAGGAACGAATGGGGCGCCAGGCCCAGGCCGAGGTGGAGGCGCAGGCGTTCGCGCGCATCCGCACCGGCCAGACCGGGCGCGTGCGACAAACCCTGGAAATCGAGCGTGCAAGCATTTCCCGACGCCTGGCCCGGCGCCTGTTTTTCAGCGTGGACTGAGGCGCGCTGGATAAGCCTGGGTTTTGAAAGTTATGTAATACTCTGCGCCGTTTTGCCCTGGCAGGGCCGGTCTAGACAGCGGGAAGCCGATCCGTCGAAGCCGACTTTTCCGGGGCTTATCGCCAAATTTTGCCGTTTATTGAGTGAAAAGCCCTATCGGTAGCTTTTTATACTGCACGCCCCGCTGTCCTGGCCGAGCATTCGCGCCAGGCGGGTTTGCCCACGAGGCAGGCCCGGTCCGGCCGGTGTATGAGCCCACCGGCTGATACGCCTGAGACTCGGTGGCTAAATCCAATAACAAAATGAGGTTGTATCCCTATGCCTGTTGGCAAACCACTGCCCCCTGGCGAGACCGCTCAAGGCGGCCCGCTCAAACGTGAACTGGGCGAGCGCCACATTCGCTTGATGGCCCTGGGCGCCTGTATCGGTGTAGGCCTGTTTCTGGGCTCGGCCAAGGCCATCGAAATGGCCGGCCCGGCCATCATGCTCTCGTACATCATTGGCGGCCTGGCGATCCTGGTGATCATGCGCGCCCTCGGTGAAATGGCGGTGCACAACCCCGTAGCCGGTTCGTTCAGTCGTTATGCCCAGGACTACCTGGGCCCCTTGGCTGGCTTTCTCACCGGCTGGAACTACTGGTTCCTGTGGCTGGTGACCTGCGTCGCGGAAATCACCGCCGTGGCGGTGTACATGGGCGTGTGGTTCCCCGACACGCCGCGCTGGATCTGGGCCCTGGCGGCGCTGATCAGCATGGGCACCATCAACCTCATCGCAGTCAAGGCGTTCGGTGAGTTCGAGTTCTGGTTCGCGTTGATCAAGATCGTCACCATCATTGCGATGGTGATCGGCGGCGCAGGCATCATCGCCTTCGGCTTCGGCAATGACGGCGTGGCACTGGGCATTTCCAACCTCTGGACCCACGGCGGCTTCATGCCCAACGGCGTGCAGGGCGTGTTGATGTCGTTGCAGATGGTGATGTTCGCCTACCTGGGCGTGGAGATGATCGGCCTCACCGCCGGTGAAGCGCGCAACCCGCAGAAGACCATTCCCAGTGCCATCGGCTCGGTGTTCTGGCGCATCCTGCTGTTCTATGTGGGCGCGTTGTTCGTGATCCTGTCGATCTACCCATGGAATGAAATCGGCACCCAGGGTAGCCCGTTCGTGATGACCTTCGAGCGCCTGGGCATCAAGACCGCTGCGGGCATTATCAACTTCGTGGTGATCACCGCCGCGTTGTCGTCCTGCAACGGCGGCATCTTCAGCACCGGGCGCATGCTCTACAGCCTGGCGCAGAACGGCCAGGCGCCGGCGACGTTCGGCACCACCTCCAGTAACGGCGTGCCACGCAAAGCGTTGCTGTTGTCGATCTTTGCCTTGTTGCTGGGCGTACTGCTCAACTACCTGGTGCCGGACCAGGTGTTCGTGTGGGTGACCTCCATCGCCACCTTCGGCGCGATCTGGACCTGGCTGATGATCCTGCTGGCTCAGCTCAAATTCCGCAAAGGCCTGAGCCCGGCCGAGCAAGCGGGCCTCAAGTACCGCATGTGGCTGTACCCAGTCAGCTCCTACCTGGCGCTGGCGTTCCTGGTGCTGGTGGTGGGCCTGATGGCGTACTTCCCCGAGACCCGTGTGGCGCTGTATGTAGGGCCTGCGTTTCTGGTGTTGTTGACCGTGTTGTACTACGCGTTCAAGTTGCAGCCCGCCGTCGCCAACAGCGGCGCGAGCCGCTCCGTCTAAATGTGTGCGGGCTTGCCTGTGATAGCGGCAGTTCAGTCATAGATTCAGTGGCTGACACACCGCCTTCGCGGGCAAGCCCGCTCCTACAGGAAGACAGGCGGTTTCGGCCTTCAGGAGGTTGTTTTTGCGGCCTGCACGGCCAGGGTCAGTTGGCGTACCAGCCGCGCCAACTCGTCTTTTTCTTCATCGATGATGGCCTGGCGACGCTCCAGATAAAGGTCCGAGCGTCGGTCCGACTCTTCCCGATTCAACCTCTCGATCTTATGGCGCGTCGTGGCGCTGATCGTTGCAAAGGGCTCGGGTAAATGGCGGGCCATGAACTCGATCCAGAACGGCTCGGTCATCAGCGCGTTGATTGCCGCATCGCTGGCCTTTAGCCGTTGCAGCTTCTGGCGTGCGCGGCGTATGTCCTGTGGCTTCACCCATCGCTCTGCTGAGTACAGCATCTCCTCAGGCCCGATCGGCAAGTTGAATTCCTCGGCCAGGGCGATGCGCAGGTGTAGTTTGACTTCCACATCGTCCGGTTCTTTTCCGGCGGCACGCAGCGCCAATATGTGCGCGTCGGCGAATTGATCCAGCTCACGCAAGAAAAACACGCGGTTGGCCAAATCCATCAAATCACGACTGGCTTGCAGCGTGGCGGGCTGCACCTTGGCGATGTGGCGCAGGTGGGTGATTTCCATGTCGATGAACGTCAGCAACGCACCGTCGCCGCAGGTGCCGGCCAAATAGGTGTTAAGGAAGACTTCGTTACGCAACTGCGTGGAGTTGCCCATCGCCTCCAGCAGCTTCCAGACCCTTTCAGTCAAGGCGGGGCGTGCCGATGTATTGCTGTAGGCATACGCCTGGGTCAAATCCCGCAGTACCCGGAACGCATCATCCGGGCTGGGCTCTTCGATAGACAGCAATTGGTCCCACAGGGTGCGGCGCTGCACATGTTGCTCAACCGGTACGCCACTCAGCCAATTGGCAAAGTCTGCTTCGCGGGGCGGTTGGTGGGTGATGCCTGGCAGAGGGCCACCCAGGGCGGCGGTACGGTTGGCGTGCGCTCCGATGCGGGCGAGGGTCTCGGCATCCAGTGGGTTGTCATGCAACTGGATATCCAGGTTCACCTGAACTCTGCGTCCGGGCTGGAACAGCGTGTTCGGCAAGGTCGTCAGGCGGTTTTCCTGGAGTAACAGGCGGTTCAGGACGGGCCTGTCGTCGGCTCCCAAGGGCCACTGGTCGATCTGGGTATTGCGCAGGTTAAGGATGCGCAACTGGTCCATGGCGCTGACATCCGGTGCCAGGCCCAGAGGGTTGTCGTTCAGGTTCAATTCGCGCAGCGAGGTCATTTGCGCCAGGCGTTGGCGTGCGTCTGCGTCCAGGGTGATGTGGTTGCCGCCCAGGTTGAGTACTTCCAGATGGCGCATCTCGGTTATTTGCGTTGGTAACTCGCTGAGCAGGCAGTCGATGTTCAGTTGACGCAGGTTGGCAAAGCGGCTGAGGAAGGCATTGCCGGTCGCCGGGAATGTATTGCCCGAGATGTGCAGGTCTTCGATGTGTTCAAAGCCTCGAGTGCCGAGGATGAAATCAGCATCGGGCAGATTGTTGTCTTCCAATTGCAGATGTAAGAAATGGCGTTCGAAGAAATCATAGCTGCGCGATCTAGGGGTTTCATGGCGCCAGGCTTGGCGGATATGCTGGGCCAGGTAGCGCCGCCGCCCCAGGTTCAACCCCATAGGATCGGTGGCCGGGTCGTCGATGGGCTGCAGGGTTTCGGCCCAGCGCGTCAGGCCGTGGTCCAGGGTGGCGTATTCGGCTTCGCGGCGCTCCAGTTCCAGCAGGGTGGCGGGGGCCGACAAGTCCAGTGATTCGATCAATAGCTCGGCCTGTTCCACGCTGAAGCTGGGATAGAGTTTTTGTACCTTACGCACCAGGTCCGCAGTCCTCGGGCCACGGAACGGCCAGAGGTTTTGCAGTGAAAGTGGATAGGCCACGAATGAGCTGTCCACCTTCATCGGCGGTTGCAACCATGGCGGTATCGCGGGCAGGTCGAGCAACCGCTTGATCGCCACGCGTTGGTTCAGCGCCAGGTCTGCAACGCGTGATTGCAGTGTGGCCAGGTCGAACCGATCGGCCATGCCCAACGCTGTACATTCGCTGGGTGACAGCAGCAGGACAATGGCGCTCAGCAGGTCGCCAGTGCTGTTGGCCGGATCGTTGAGCGTGCGGCCTTGCGGGTCGAGGGCACGATAACGGCCACCCACCCGGATGAGGGCGCGGCGGTCGGTGCCGGTGAGGTGCCCGCCACTTTCCAGCAGGCGCCCGGTGTCGGTGTCCTTGTGGATGTCCAGGCGCAACTGTGCAGGCCAGCCGTTGAGTGACTTGAGCATATGCAAGGTGATGGTGTCGCTGTCGGGGTTCATCAGAGTGGTCAGGTACAGGCCCTCGTAGGCGCGGTTCAAGCGCAGGTCGTGCGCGGTCAGGCGCGCCTGTTCAGCCAGGCGCAGGCCGACCTGGTTTTTGTCCTGCAGTTGGCGTTGCTCCTTGATCGTGGCCTGGCCGAGGATGGCTCGGACGGCGCTCACAGGCAGTTGCGGATGATGCTGTTTCAGGCGCGTTTCCAGCAGCGTGCCAGGCTGCTCGCTTTGCGCGTAGAACTGCTCGAACAGTTGGGCTCTTTCGCGATAGGCGTATTCGGCGATGCGTTTGGCCAGCTTGAACTGGCGCTCTTCGACGGTGGCGGGCAGCTCCCCCAACAGTGCTTGAACCAAGGTGTCGTTGAGCGCCGCATCGTAAATCGGCGTGGTGCCACGCGCATTGCCTTGGGATACACGAATGATTTGCACGGGGGCCTTGACCTTGGCGGGGTACTGGACCAGCACCTGATTGCGTTTATCCACCACTTGCAACGCATGGCTGTCGGGCCAGCCAGGCAGTAAACTCAACAGCATCAACTGCAGGGTAGGCCGGGCGTTATGGCGGGCCGATGCGGTGGTCATCGCCTGGATGAAATGCAAAATCTGCCGCTCGATGCCTACGCGCTTGGTGGTGTCCTCCAGCAGCGGCGGAGGCGGCAGGCCGGCACTGTGCACCTCGCGCAGGGCTCGGGCCGGCGTGTCGGTAATGGCGAGGATGCGCGCCGAGGTGGGCTGGTCGACATGGGCGTTTTCAGGCCCGAGACGATAGAGCAAACGGTGATCATCCCAGCTCATCGGGTCTTCGCTCGCCAAGCGCCAGGCGCCGTGCCGGTTATGTTCGAGCAGCGGGGTATCGACCCCCACTTTCTGGGGGTGCTTGAGTCGCCATTTGAGCCGTTGTTCGTCAAACGTGATCGGATACAACGAGCCGTAGAGGCTGATCAGTTGTTGATCCTGCCACGCATAGATGCCCTCGGCATTGGCCTGGAGTTCAGCCGGCAACACCAGAGATTGTTCGTATTGACCCAGGGAGCCGTTGAGCAGGCTGACATAGCCTTCGGGGCTGCGTTGCGCGCTCATCAGGTCCCCCAGGGTTTTACGCAAGCCCTTGGCGTCGGTGTCGGCATTCATGCCCAGGCGGGTGCGTTCATGGGGTTGCAACACCGAACCGATTGCCAGGTAGAAACTGTCGATGGCCGGCGACACCGCAATGGAGCCGGCATTGCGCATGTCGTACGCCTTGTAGCGGCCCTCGCCGTAATGCAGCAGCTCCACGGTGGTGTCGTCCGGGCTGCTGGAGACATAGCGATTGGGCGGCGTGCCATTGACCATTTCGGTCACTACGAAGTGGCGGTTGAACCACTTGCGCAGCAGGCTTGAGGCGAACTCCCTGGCCCATTGATCGTTGTCCGGGTTGAACGGGCGTGGGTGGTACAGGCCGTCGATGGCGGCGTCGATGCGCAAGGCAGTGCGGTGTTGTTCCAGCAGTTGCCGGGTCTCGGTGGGCAGGCTGGCGTCGTGCAGGAAACGTGTTTGTTGCGATGGGGTGAGCGGTTGGTGTTCCAGCAGTTGCGCAACGTTGGCCGGGGTGAGCGGTGGGTACAGCTCATGGAGTTTGCGCAGCAGCGGCGTGACGATTACCAACGGCTGCGCCACCTTGATAGGTAGCAAGTCGCGCGCCGCTTGGCCCACTGGCACTTCATGCCTGGCATAGCCGGCATAACGAGTCAGGGCCTGGAACAGGTCCAGGCGTCGTGTCTGGACCAGGGCGCTGATCTGCACGCGCAGGCGCGCAGTGCGCTGGGCGGTAGTCAAATGCGGGCTGCCAGCTTTGCCCAGTACGGAGCCCGGTGGTTGCTGGCGCAGGATCAGTCCAAGCAGTTGCTCATCGGTATCAGGGCGCCCATCGAGGCCGGTGTAAGTGCCATCGTCACGGCGCTTGAGGCTGATGAGTGTGGTCGCCGGGGCGTGCTGTTCAATGGCGCCGTAGGTTTCGCTCAACGAGCCGTCGGCAGTGTGCACGTTGATCAAGGCGCCGGTCGGCCATTCCGGCAATTGGGTCAGCAGGCACAACACCGCGCCGTCGGCGTGGGGCGGCATGTGTCCGCGGCGATGGAACTGCGTGATGAGCTGCTCGATCACCCGGTCGGCTTGCAACCGGCGCACCCCTTCGACGAGGTTGACCGGCGTGGCTTGGCCCTGCCAGATGGCATCCAGGGTGCTGCGCGTGGTGGCTGTGCTGCGCAGCAAAGTCTCCATGGCTTGAGCGGGCACGGCGGTCGAGCCGTTGGGCAACATGCGTTCGGCCAACTGTACGTTGCTCAGGGTGTGTGCGTTGTTCAAGTCCAGCGTCCACGCGCCCAAGTGTGGGTCGTACACGATGGGCGGTGCGAAGCCGCCGCGATGATCATTCTTGAGTACGAAGCGCATGAGGCTGCTGTCGTAGCCAACCTCCACCACATGTTTTTGCTCGGTGTGCCGCAGCCATGCGTAGTGTTTTTCCCGCAGCGAATAGATGCCTTGGGTGTTGGCTACCTGGCCGTCGAGTAGGTGCTGATCGAGGATTGCATAGGAGCTGATATCCGGTTTCCACAGCGTGTGAGTGCCATCGCTGCGTATCACTTTGCGCGGGTTGCCCAGATGGTCGAGCAGTGCGTTCATGCGCCGGCGATGAATGCTGCCGGCGGTGGAAGTCAGCAGGCCGTTGACTGCCAGGTCGGCGACATCCCCCATGGCCGCGGCAAAGTTGGCGGCCTCACCCTTGAGCGCTTCGTTCACGCCTTGGATGATGCTGTGGCCCAGGCTACCGAACACTGCCACCTGCATGATCCTGGTCATGCCGGTCACGCCTCCCGGCACGGGGGTAAGCAATAGCTCCAGGACTTCGGCGGCAATGGCTGCGGCGCCATCAATCACAGCTTGCACGTCCCGGTCTGCGCGGCTTTGAGCCAGTGTCGCCAGGTTGGCCTGGAACTGCTGAACCAGCGAACCGGTCAAGGTGTTTACCAGCGAAGCGTGGCGTGAGCGCTTGGGCAATGCACTGAAGCGCAGGTCGCTCAGGGTGCTTTCCGGGAACAGGTAATGGAGGCTGTCGTACAGGAAAGAAGCGGCGGCAGACAAGCCTGGCGGGCGCTGTTCCTCGTGGAGCAGGCGCTTGAATTCGTTGAGTTCAACCAGCGGTAACTGGCGAGCAAACCATCCCAGGTCGTGCTTGCGATGACTGTCTTTGAGTTGCGCCACAAACTGCGCATTGGCGCTGCTCGCATCGGGGTGATAACGCAGGGCTCCCTCGGGGCGGAAGGGGAAATAGGAAACCACCCCCAGGCTGCCCACGGGAATCAGCAACAGCGGCAGCGGCACAGCGGTGGCGGGTGGTGCAAGGGTCACCTCTGGAAATATGCCTGAGGGTTTGCTCATCGCCATTCGTTCGATTGAGGGATAGGGCTCGTCGCTGTCGATGGCCTGGGTCAGCGTCTGGTAAAGGGCCAGGGTCAGGCCGCTGCTGCTGCGGTTTCGATACGCCTCAAGGGCCTCGAAACGCAGGCAGGCGCGTGCGCTGGTGCGCAGCAAGGTGTACAGGCTGCCACCGCTGCCCAGTTGCGCGGTGAGCACGCCTTGCAGTTCGCCTCCCAGGTCCAGCTCGCGGGTGATCTGGACGAAGGTTTCGACAGTCAGGCTTGGGTCGTCATTGCCGGAAAGGTAGGTGGCATCGACGAAGGTATGCCCGGAGGTCTGAGGCGTCTGGGTGGCGTAGCCGAAGTTCAGGCAGGCGGCCTCCCACAGGGACATTGTCGATAGATGAGGACGGTATTTCCATTCGTCATAGGCGCGGCGAAAGCGCCCCTGGCGCTGATCGTTGACGTTACTGCTGCGTGGTTCCCACGGCAGGGGCGGGGTGACCGGCTCCAAGTAGCGGGTGTGCAGCAAGACCTTTTCCGGGTCCTGGCCGCCGAGCTTTTCGCCCAGGCGTGCCAGGCCCTGAGTCTTGAAGGTATTGATCAACGCGGTGTTTGCGTTGTCAACCGCCGTCAATGCGGCGTGCGCCTCGCGTTGCAGCCTTAGGTACGTTCGTTGTTGTTCCGGGGTGAGGCTGGCCAGGCTTTGAGTGACGGTCTGGCGGATCATCTCCAGGGCTTGTTGCCGGTTCCAGGACTCGCTGTCTTGCAGGTTGCCGGATAAGCCGTTGAGGCGTAACTGAGTGGGCATGGCGCCATTTCCTTTGACTGTAGGGTGCAAAGGCAAATGGAACCATCCCGGTGTCCGGCGGCGTCGCTAACTATGTAGTCGCGACGACGGCGCGGTTGGCGTAGCGTTGGTCCAGGCGCTTGTTCAGGTCCAGCCAGGCGGCCAATACGCCCATCAACACAGCACCGGCCAAGGCGGTGGATAACTTGATCGCCACGCTGTCGCCCGCCATGGCATTGAGCATATCGGCCAGTGGCGCCAGCACCACGCCCAGGCAAAACACTTCCAGGGAGTAACGCCCCATCCGCGCCAGTTGCAGGGCCAGCCACTGCTTTGTCCAGCCGACGTCGGGGAGCAATTTGGCGGTCACGTAGGCCAGGGCCAGGAAGTGCAGCAGGCGCACCGGCGACAGGTCGGTTTTACTGATGGGGTACAGCCATCCGCCAATGACGCGTGGCATCCAGGCGTCATGCACCTCGGGCCAGCGCCACGACAGGGTGATCACACAGGTCACCAACACGTAGAGCGCAGCGGCCACAAACAAGGGTTGGCGCAGCAACGGCCGCGCTTCGGCCGGGCTGGGTGAGCGCAACGCGGCTGCGCCGCCGAGGATGAACAAGCATTGCCAGGTGATGGGGTTGAAGTACCACACCCCGCCGTTGCTCGCGGGCAAATTCCAGCCCTGCCAGGGCGCCAGCAGGTACACCGCCACCGAGATCGCCACCATCACGTTGGGCACATACACCAGCAGCGGCAGGGTGAGCGGCAGGCTCAGGATCAGCACGATGTACAAGGGCAACGGGTCGGTGAGGTTGGGCTTGAAGCGCAGCAGCAGTTCATCCTGCAAGGCCTGCTGGGTATTGGTGAGGAAATATTCCAGGCCCATCTCCTGCACCAGGTCGCGGGTCTCGATATGGCTGTTGGCGAAAATCACGATGCCCATCAACAGCGCCAACAGGAAAATATGCGCCACGTAGAGCGTCCACACCCGACGCAGGATTTTCAGGCAGGCGAAGAGATAGCCATCGCGCTGCAGAATCTTGCCGTAAGCCAGCACGGCTGCGTAGCCGGCCAGAAACACGAAGATTTCTGCGGCGTCACTGAACCCGAAGTTCTGCACGGTGACATTGGCCAAGGGGTTGTGGGGCACGTGATCCCAGAAAATGAAGATCAACGCCAGGCCCCGAAAAAAATCGATGCGCGGGTCGCGTCCGTTCAGCATGGCAGCGGGCTCTTGAACAAATAGTTGAATGACGATAGGTGCGCGCGGGCGTCGCCGCACGTCGGGCGGGCGCAGGTTGGCGGTATTTGTAAGCAATTGCAAAGGCTGGGTATTGCTGAATGTCTCAATTGGGCTTGGGGTACCTGTCAAGGTTGACAGTAGACGGCGTTTGGCAGCCGTGGCTTGCTTGGCGTAGCCGCACAGGACTGAAGCATGACTCGACTCTGGAAAGGATTCTCCAGCTACACGCTGATTGGTATCGCCAATACGGTGATCCATTGGCAGCTGTTTTTCATGTTCCGGACAGGGTTTGAGTTGAATCAGGCGCTGAGTAATTTGTTGGTGTTCTGTGTGGCAGCGTCGTTCTCGTTTTACATCAATGCCCTCTTTACGTTTGATAGCCCCGTTTCCTTGGGCCGCTACTTGCTGTTCATGACCTGCATGGGCGGCTTGAGCCTGGCTGTGGGATGGTTGGGCGACCATCTGCGTATGCCAGGGATTGTCACCGTGCTGGTGTTTTCGCTGGTCAGCCTGGTGTGCGGTTTTTTGCTGTCGCACTGTGTGGTGTTTCGCGAGCGTGGACAATGAAAATCTCGCTGGTGGTGCCACTGTTCAACGAGGAACAAACGGTGCGCGTTTTACTGCGCACGCAATGGGCCACGCCCGCATAAACTCGCCGCTGACTGGCCAGGCTCATATGTTTTGAGGCGGTAGTCTTCAAGTCGCTTCGCTATTTCTCGCCTGTAAACAAACAATCGACAACCGCTCGGCAGCCCAGTTGGGCAACGCCGGTGGGACAGACTGCCCCGCAATAGGCAACCGGCGCGTATCGCTCACCTCGAAATGCGCCTGGTTGGTAGTCTTCGAATCCGGCCCCACGAAGACGGTAAAACCGCCGGCCTCGACCTTCGGCGAGCAATGCTCGTCGAGTAAGGCAAAGTCCTGTTGGCCCAGGGAAAAGCTCACGCTGCGGCTTTCGCCCGGTGCTAAATGAATTTTGCGAAAACCCCGTAATCGGCGCACTGGTCGAGTGACGCTGGCAACATCATCGCGCAGGTACAACTGGACGATTTTATCACCGGCGCGTTTGCCCGTATTGGTGACGGTGACTTCAACCTCCAGCGTCTGGGTGGAGGTCAGTCGAGGGCTACTCAGGCGAGGAGAGGAGTAGACGAACGAGGTGTAGCTCAGGCCGAAGCCAAATGGATACAGGGGGGGCCAGGGCACATCAATGTAGGCGGATGCGTAACTGCCATCACCGCTGGGTGGGCGGCCGGTATTTTTATGCGCGTAGTAAATCGGTATCTGGCCCACATGACGTGGGAACGTCATTGGCAGCTTGCCGCTGGGGTTTACGTCACCAAAGAGCACATCGGCCACGGCATTCCCGGTCTCGCTGCCCAGGAACCAGGTTTCGAGTAAGGCGGGCGCTTGTTGGACTGACTCATCGAGCACCAGCGGGCGGCCGTTCATCAGGACGATGACCAGCGGCTTTCCTGTGTTCAGTAGTGTGCTTAGCAGCGCATTCTGCCCACCCGGCAGGCCAAGTTCGGCGCGACTATGGGCTTCGCCGCTCTGTTCTGCGGTTTCTCCGAGCACGGCGATGAGCAGGTCGCTTTCACGCGCAGTACGTTCGACCTGCTTGATATCTTGGATATGCGGGCTGCTGGGCGAGGCGCCGGGCAGGTAAACAATCTCGGTGCCAGGTGCGACTGCATTGCGCAGACCTTGCAGCACAGTGACGGACTCTTCGGCGCGTCCGGCCCCGGCCCATGGGCCGATCGTGGCGCTGGCGTCCGAGGCGAGGCTGCCGACAACCAAGACCTTGCCCGGCTGTTTGGAAAGCGGCAGCAATGTGCCGCTGTTTTTCAGTAAGACGATGGATTTCTGCGCCGCTTCTCGAGCCAGGGCGCGGTGTTGGGGCGTGAGCTGGCTGGCCCGCTCGCGGGCTTCGTCGCTGTACCGATAGGGGTCATCGAACAGCCCCAGGCGTTGCTTAGCCGTGAGTACGCGACGCACGGCGTCGTCCACAGTTTTGCGCGATACCTGACCGTTGCGCACCAGCGTCGGCAGGTGTTGGCGATAGGATTGACTGGCCATCTCGATATCCACCCCGGCAGTGAATGCCAGCCGTGCGGTGTCGGCCGCCGTGGCGGCAATGCCTTGTGGGCCCAGTTCCCAGACAGCATTGAAATCACTGACCAGCAAGCCGGTAAACCCCCATTGTTTGCGCAACAGACCGGTCAGCAGGGCGGTATGGCGGTGCATGGGAATGCCGGCCACCTCGTTGAAGGACGGCATGATTGCATCGACGCCGGCTGCGACGGCGGCCTGGAAGGGAGGTAAGTACACTTCTCTCAAGGTACGTTCCGACAGGTCGGCAACGTTATAGTCTCGACCGCCTTCGGCAGCGCCGTAGGCCACGAAATGTTTTGCCGTCGCGAGCATCGACGAGACGTCAGGGGCACCTGCGCCCTGAAAGCCATGCACGAGGGCAGCGGCCAGTGCAGAACCCAGAAACGGATCTTCACCTGCGCCTTCCACCACGCGTCCCCAACGCGGGTCACGGGTAACGTCGACCATGGGCGCAAAGGTCCAATGCACGCCACTGGCGGTGGCTTCTACGGCTGCCGCGCGTGCGGTTCGTTGTGCCAGGTCCGGGTCCCACGCTGAGGCTTGCGCCAAGGGCACTGGAAACACCGTCCGAAAACCATGCAACACGTCATAGGCGAATAACAAGGGAATATGCAGGCGAGAGCCGTTGACTACCTGTTCTTGCAACTGGCGGGTCTGTTGCGCGGTACTCGCCCCCAGTACCGACCCCACCAGGGTGACGGGCATCTGTGTTTGCGTGCCTTGATCAATGACGGGGCCGGTGGGCGTAGTCTGGATGCCAAGTTGGCTGAGCTGACCAATTTTTTCTTCAAGGGTCATTTGCGCCAGCAAGCGTTCAACCGGATCGTCCTGGGCTAGCGCCAGTAGCGGGAGGCAGGCGAGCAGCAATGAAGCAAAATGTAGAGGCATGGTTCACCCGTCCATGGGTAGGGTTGATGCCTTCAAGTGTTTTGCATCAGAGCAAAATCATCTACTGTCAGAATTGACAGTGCGCGCCCGTTTCAGACAGGCGGGGTATTCTCAGAAAGCCTCCATCAGCAAGACCCTGCACGGTTTGGCCTGATACGCATTGATCTGCGGTACCAAACGGGTGAAGTGCTCGGTCTGGCAATGCGCATCCAGCGCTGCCTGATCGGGCCACTGTTCGATAAAGACGAAGTGCCCAGGGTCTTTTTGATCGACAAACAAATCGTAGGCGATGCACAGCGGTTCCTGGCGGGTTTTTTCCACCAGTTCGGCGTACCACGGGCGCACGGTTTCAAGATGTTCGGGCTTGATAAAATCTTCAGCGATGACTTTCAACATGCTAGGTGTCCTTCAGGCCGCTGCGATTTCATGGGGCTCAAAACTATCCGCCCGCGCCATCTGCCACATCCGCGAATAAAACTCGCCGTTCACTTCCCCAGTGAGCAACTCGCCGGGCTTCAAGAACACATGCAGCTGTGAAAACAACTTGATCTCAGTCGCCGACATGCGCCGTACCAAGTGCTTGGCCGACAATTGCGATGGATGCTCCAGCCCTGCGGCGGCGAGCATTTCTGCCAGGGCGTGCAGCGTGTTGCGGTGGAAGTTGAACACGCGCTGGGCCTTGTCCGGCACCACCAGGGCGCGTTGACGCAGCGGGTCTTGAGTCGCCACGCCGGTCGGGCATTTGTTGGTGTGGCATGACTGAGACTGAATGCAGCCGATGGCGAACATGAAACCACGTGCCGAGTTGGCCCAGTCGGCGCCGATGGCCAGGACGCTGGCGATGTCGAAGGCGCTGACGATCTTGCCGCTGGCGCCGAGCTTGATCTTGTCGCGCAGGTTCAGGCCCACCAGGGTGTTGTGCACGAATAGCAGGCCTTCGCGCAGCGGTACGCCGATATGGTCGGTGAATTCCACCGGCGCGGCGCCGGTGCCGCCTTCCTTGCCGTCGACCACGATAAAGTCCGGCAGGATGCCGGTTTCGAGCATGGCCTTGGCAATGCCCATGAATTCCCACGGGTGGCCTAAGCAGAACTTGAAGCCCACCGGTTTGCCGCCGGACAGTTCACGCAACTGGGCGATGAACTGCATCAGCTCGATCGGCGTGGAAAACGCGCTGTGACGCGACGGCGAGATGCAGTCTTCACCCATCATGATGCCGCGAGTTTCGGCGATTTCCTGGGTGACCTTGTGCTTGGGCAGAATCCCGCCATGGCCAGGTTTGGCGCCTTGGCTCATCTTGATTTCGATCATGCGCACTTGCGGGTTCTGGGCCTGCACGGCGAAGCGTTCGGGGTCGAAGCGGCCGTCGCTGGTGCGGCAGCCGAAGTAGCCGCTGCCCAGTTCCCAGGTGAGGTCGCCGCCGTGTTCCCGATGGTAGGGGCTGATGCTGCCTTCACCGGTGTCGTGGGCAAAGTTGCCGAGCTTGGCGCCGTGGTTGAGTGCGCGGATCGCGTTGGCGCTCAATGAGCCAAAGCTCATCGCCGAGATATTGAACACCGACGCCGAGTACGGCTGCGTGCACTGCGGGCCGCCGACCATCACGCGAAAGCTGCTGGGGTCGCTCAGTGGCGCAGGGCGCATGGAGTGGCCGATAAATTCGAAGCCTGACTGGTACACGTCAATCAGGGTGCCGAAGGGTTTGTCCGCCGTTTCGTTCTTGGCGCGCGAATACACCAGCGAGCGCTGGGCGCGGGAGAAGGGCAGGGCGTCGCTGTCGGACTCCAGCAGGTACTGGCGGATTTCCGGGCGGATGGTTTCTACCAGGTAACGGATATTGCCCAGGATCGGATAGTTGCGGCGCACCGCATGAGGGCTTTGCAGCAGGTCGACAATGCCGATCAGGCTGAGTACACCGGTGACTATCGTGATAGGCCACAGCCATTCATGTTCGATAAAGGGGAGGCTGGCGAGGGTGAAAATGACACACACAGCGAAGAAAGCGTAGCGGCTTAACAAGGACAGGCTCATACAGTTTCCTTGGGTTCGGACTCTTCAGGTCGATCACCCATTCTGCACCTGTCGATAAAGCACGGACAAGGATTGATCGCCCTTTCGCTTTTTTGTACTTCGGCGTCTTTGTACAGACAAAAATATCTATCAGCTTGATAGAGGAACTTATTACGCCCCCGTCACCATTCATTGGGCGTCTGGTTATGACCGGGCAATGGAAAGTAAGGACACTTTTATCAAGACGGAATTTATAACGGCAAGAGTGAGTAACTTACCTATGACGGCATCGATAACGACAGCGAATATTTTTTCCAATGTCTGGAGTTCTGCGCCTTCCAGTGACGACGGGGGTAAAAGCCAGTTAACCGGCTCGCAGCGCGAGCAGATCGCCCGAGAACATAAAAGAATGGAGGGTATTGAGAAACCTGAGCAGGATGTGAGTCGAAAGCCGGAGTTGGCTACTGGCCGTCCACCAGGTGATAACCGTACCGCCGAGCAAATTATCAACGACAACCCGATCCTCAAAAACCTCGGTCATCAGAAAGATATCAATCGCCCATTGGCTTATAAGCTTCTGGGGGATTGGACGAGCAATAACAAAGACCCGCAGGCACGAGCGGACGCCGCCTTCAACGCGGCGCGGGTACTTAACTATATCGATACGTCCTTATCGGCTGACGGCAAACACCGAGGCAAGGCCCATGGCAATGGCGATCTTGAAGGCATTACCCGTAGCGGCGATGCCCGGCACGGTACGCCGGCTGGTATGTGGAAAGACTTTACGGAGCAGGGTTATTCAGCCTTGCGTGAGCATCACCGTCTGGATAGTACCAGCGACACCCATGTAAAGGCGGATGGCACCAACAAAGATAATCTGCAGTGGGCTTCCGGCGAAGCTGGAAAGAGAACCTGGTTTATTCCTGGGCTCAGCAATATTCTTCTGGGCATCGGCGATGCAGACCAGGGGTTGGTCGGGGCCCTCAAGGGGGCCAAGGATGGTTTTGACAAAACCCGGGCCGATGGTTTTGATCAGGCGCTCGAGAGTGCTGCGCAGGGGGATATCTGGGGCGTCTTAAAAGGGTATGCCAGTGCTGTGAAAAAAAATGAGGCCACGCCAGAGCTGGTCAAGACAGTGTTGAATAAGGCGGGCAGCTAAGATCGGAGGGGAGACAGGTTTGGTTCTTGGAAAGGGATTTCCAGCAAGCCCCATAAGGCCATAAATATCTATAGAAGATCTCGGCCCGTCAGGTAGGCATGAGTAGGCTGCCCCGCCTTCGCGAGCAAGCCCGCTCCCACAGTTTGATCGCGGAGCGTGACGCAATACCTAGGGGCATAGATCGGCGCAATCTATTCTTATTGCAATAGGTTCTCGTTTGGTTGTTTGATTTTGTGTTACTGTATAACAAATCAACTGCGCCCAAACGCCCCGGAGGCCTCATGAAAGCTGGTATCCACCCCGACTACCGCACCGTGCTGTTCCACGACACTGCCGCCGACGTGTTCTTCCTCATCGGTTCCACCGCCGACAGTGATCGCACCCATAAACACAGCGACGGCAACACCTATCCCTACATACCGCTGGACGTCTCCAGCGCCTCGCACCCGGTCTACACCGGCCAGCAGCGCAAGACCCAGGCCGAAGGTCGGATTGCCGGGTTCAACAAGCGTTTTGCATCGTTTGGGTCGAGCCCGAAAAAAGCTGACGCATGAGCATGATCCGGCGGCGTGTCCTACGCCGCCGTCTGCCGAATCGGCAGTACCACCCGAAACTTCGTACCCTTGCCCAGCTCGCTGCTGACGCTGATATCGCCGCGGTGTTTTTTGACGATCCCGTAGGACAACGACAACCCCAACCCCGTACCTTCGCCCACCGGCTTGGTGGTAAAGAACGGGTCGAAGATTTTCTGCACGGTCTCGGGGGCAATCCCACAGCCGTTGTCTGCGACTTCCAGCCAGACGTTTTCGCCTTCCACTCCGTTGCTGATGGTAATGGTGCCGCGCTCAGGGCCCATGGCTTGTGCGGCGTTGATCACCAGGTTCATCACCACCTGATTGAGCTGGGAGGCCAGGCATTCGATTTCCGGCAGCGACGCGTAGTGCTTGACCACATCGGCCTTGTACTTGAGTTCGCTGGCGACGATGTTCAGCGTCGAATCGATGCCTTGCTGCAGGTTGGCAAATTGCCAGGTCTGGTCGTTATCCACCCGTGAGAAGTTCTTCAGGTCTTTGACGATCTGCACCACACGGCCGATGCCGTCCTTGGATTCGCGGATCAGGATCGGAATGTCGTCCTTGAGAAAATCCAGGTCCAGCTCGTTGCGCAATGCCGTGAGCGGTTCGCGATGTTCTGGCGCCCCGATGTGCGCTTCGCTGTGCTGGTAGGCATTGAGCATCTGTTGCAGCTGCTTGAAGTAGCTGTCGAGGGTGCTGAGGTTGGAGGAAATAAAGCCCACCGGGTTGTTGATCTCATGGGCGACGCCGGCCGCAAGTTGCCCCAGCGAGGCGAGTTTTTCCGACTGCACCAGTTGGCTTTCCAGGTGCTTGCGCTCTTCAATTTCCAGTTGCAGCGCTTGGGTGCGTTCTTCCACCAACCGCTCCAGCTGCGAGGTTTGCAGGGAAGCGCGGCGGGCCATGTCCCATTTGTTGGCCAGGGTGTTGGCCATTTGCTGGACTTCGATATTGTCGAAGGGCTTTTTCAGGATCAGCAGGCGGTCGTGGGCGTGCAGGCGAAACAACAGGTCATCCCAGGAATAGTCCGAGTAGGCGGTACACACCACCACTTGCAGGTCGGGGGCGACTTTCCACAGTTCTTCAATGGTCTTGGCGCCGTCCCAACCCTGGGGCATGCGCATGTCAACGAAGGCCAACGCATAGGGGCGCTGTTGCGCCATGGCGCTGGTCAGCAAGCCCAGGCCTTCCTCGCCGCCGTAAGCGCCGTGCAGCTCGAATGCCTGGGCTTGAGGTTTGGCGGCGTCGCCAAACAGTGCCGACTCCATCTCATCCAGCGCTTCGGTTGAGGCTTCGTCGGGCATCAGGATCTTGCGAAAATCCTCATGAATGGACGGTGTGTCATCGATCAGCAGGATGCGCCGGTTGGGAGGTTGGTTCATGAGCTGCTTCCGGCAAGGGTCAAGGGGATGGTCAAGGTGAAGACGGCGCCAAGGCCCGGCCCGTCGCTGTGGGCGCTGAGCTGGCCGTTCATTTCCACGGCGGCCAGGGCGCAGCTGTGCAGGCCGAAGCCGTGGCCTTCCTTGCGGGTGGTAAAACCGTGGGTGAAGATGCGTGCCATGTTCTCGGGCGGTATGCCTTCGCCATCGTCCTTCACACTGATCTTCAGGGTCTCGTCGCCTACCGATTCCACCGCCAGGGTGATTTGCCGTGGCCGCTCAGACAGTTTGTCCATGGCGTATTTGGCATTGCTGATGAGGTTGACCATGATCAGCAGCAGCCGGTGCTTGTCCGCCAAAATCTCCGGCACCGGGGCGTACGCCTTCACAACAGTGACATGGTGACGGCTCAGCGCGCCGGCGTTCATGCGCAGGGCGTCGTCCATCAAGGCGCTGATATTGACCGGCTCCAGCAAGGTAGACGCACCCGCATAGGATTGCTGGGTCGAGACGATGTCCTTGATGTGGTCCACACTTTTGCTCAACTGCGCCAGCTCATCGCTCATGCCTTGCTGTTCGACAGCAATCGCTTCGACCAACTGGTTCAGATAGCCCGGCAGCAACTTGCCCTTTTCATCCTCGGTAAGGAAGGTGCCCAGGTCGCCCTGATGGGCGTTGATCAACTGCATGGCCTTGCCCAGGCCGAGCGCCTTGCTGGCGCGCAACTTGCGTCTGACCAGATCGGCGGAGATATTCACACTGTTGAGCACGTTACCGACGTTGTGCAACACGTTGGTGGCGATCTCTGCCATGCCGGCCTGGCGGGCGCTGTCCATCAGCTCGCTCTGGGCATCCTTGAGCTGTTGCGTGCGCCGCTCCACGCGTTGCTCCAGGGTTTCGTTGGCGGCCTGCAACGCGCGGTTGACGCGGTTTATCTCGGCGAAGCTGCGCAACAGGCGCACCGCCAGGTAGAGCAGCAGCACCACAAGCAAGGTCGAGAAGATCAGCAGGTAGCGATGGTATTGATGGTCGATGAGGTCTGTGGCTTGCTGGTCCTGATTGAGGTGGGTGGTCAAGTCATCGAGGTGTTCGGCCACCGGCACGGCGGCAATCCGCTCCAGCAGGCTGTTGACCAGTGGCTGTTCGCGCAGGATCAGCGAAATATGATTGCTGAGGATCTCCACCGGTGCCTGGAACTCACTGGGCAGGCTTTGTTGGTTGATGGCCAGTTTGCCCAGGCCCACCAGGATATCGGCGGCACGTTCGTCGCTGGTGACCTGGGCAAACTCCAGGCTGCTGAGCAGCAGGTCGTAAGTGTCGGTGGCCACGCTTTGCAGCTGCAGCCGGCCTTCGTCGGTCATGCTGTTGAATTGGGCCTGGATGTCGTCTTCGGCCGTCGGCAAAAAAGCCAATGAGTTACGCAGCACTGCGTTGTGGGATTTGAACTGGTCGACCAACCGGGCTTTTTCCTCGATGGCCCTCAGATACGCCGCATGGCTGGCTTGCCAACCGGGCAGGTCGGCTGCGCTGTGGTAGGTGTCGCGACTTTCCAGTTCAGCCCCGATGCGGGTCATTTCGGTCAGCGGTGTGACCAGTGGGTCGTAGTTGTGGGTGATCGCGATCCTGGCCTTGAGTACTTCGCTGTCCCACTGGGCATTGAGCTGCTGGAGTTGGCGGATCAAGTCGCGCGACTGGGTATAAGTGGCCGTCTGGTCGCGTGAAGACTTGAGGTACAAAAATACCAGGGTGGAGGCCAGTAACAGGGTGATGAGGCCTAGCAGGATCTGGCTGATACGTCGGCGTGACAAGCGTCTCATAGCGGTTTGCCCGCCCATTCGCCGGTCAGGGTCTTGAGAAACTGGATAATCAGGTCCTTGTCTTCCTGGGACGGGTTGCGCCCCAACTGGTACTTGAACATCACGTCAACCGCCTCCTCAAGCGTCCTGGCCGAGGCGTCGTGGAAGTACGGCGCCGTGACGGCCACATTGCGCAGGCTGGGCACCTTGAATACATGGCGGTCCTCTTCATCCTGGGTCAGCAGGTAGCGCCCCAGGTCCGATTCCAGCGGGTTACCGCGGGCCTTGAAGTAGTCGCCCATCACACCGAACTTCTGGAACATATTGCCGCCAATGTTCACGCCCTGGTGACAGGCGATGCAGCCGTAATCCTTGAAGCGTTGGTAGCCGTATTTTTCCTGGCGGGTCAGGATATCGGTGTCGCCCAGCAAGTATTGGTCAAACCGCGAGTTGGGTGTCAGCAGCGTGCGTTCGTAGGTGGCCAGGGCGTTTTGCACATTGGAAGCGGTGACGCCATCGGGGTAGGCCTGTTTGAACGCGTTCTGGTAGGCGGGCAGGGCGGAGAGGTTGCGCACCACGGTATTCCAGTCGCTGCCCATTTCCACCGGGCTGATCACCACCTGCTCGACCTGGGCCTCCAACGTGTCCACCCGACCGTTCCAGAACTGTTTGAAATTAAGGCTGGCGTTGAACACAGAAGGGGTATTGATCTGCACCGGCTTGCCGTCAAAGCCAATGGAGAACGGCTTGTTGTCGGCGCCGCCGCTGGTCAGTGGGTGACAGCTGGCGCAGGACAAGGTGTTGTTGACCGACAAGCGCGGCTCATTGAACAGCTGGCGACCCAGCTCAACCTTGGCCGGGTCCAATACGGGAACCGCCGGCAAGGGCTTGAGCGCTTCGTTCAGTGGCGCGGCTGCGAGCGATGTAGTGCCCAGGCATAACGCGAACATCAGGCCAGAACGGTGGTTTACGACGTTGCTCAAGCGAGCACTCCTTGCAGGCCTAGGGCTATTTATTTTATTGATCGGGCATCAGTGTCGCGCTATCCGTTTGCAGCAACTGCACAAAATCTTTCGAAGGCAGCGCCTTGCTGAATAGAAAGCCCTGGCCCTCTTCACACTGCTGGGCTTTGAGGAAATTCAGTTGGTCGATGGTTTCCACGCCTTCGGCAATGATGTTCAGCTCCAGGCTCTTGCCCATGCCGATGATAGCGCTGATCAGCTGTTCGTCCTGGCTATTGATGCGCAGGCCGCGCACAAAGGATTGGTCGATCTTCAGCACATCGATGGGAAAGCGCCGCAGGTAGCTGAGGCTGGAGTAGCCGGTGCCGAAATCGTCCAGAGCCAGGCGGATGCCCATGGCCTTGATCTTTTGCAGGGTCTCCACGGTTTCATCGACGTTCTGCATCAGCACGCTTTCGGTGATTTCCAGTTCCAGTTGGGTGGGCGGCAGGCCTGTTTCTTTCAGGATGGCGGCCAGGTTGTCGACGAAGTCTCGTTGGCGAAAGTCGATCGCCGAGATGTTCACCGACATGCGCAGGGGGGCCAGGCCCATCTCGCGCCAGGCTTGGGCTTGTGTGCAGGCTTGGCGCAGTACCCACTGAGTCAGGCGTACGATCAGGCCGCTGTCTTCGGCGACCGGAATGAACTCCGCCGGGCTGACCCAACCTGACTGCGGTCGAAACCAGCGTGTCAGCGCTTCCGCGCCGACGATGCGCCCGGACTCCAACGCCAGCTTGGGCTGGTAATGCAGCACAAACTCATCGCGGTCCAGCGCCTGGCGGATCGCGCTTTCCAGGTTTTGCTGGTGCTGGGCGCGCAGGTTCATGTCTTCGGTGTAAAAGCTGAAATCCCCCGAGCCGCGCTCTTTGCTGGTACGCATCGCGGTTTCAGCATGCTTGAGCAAGCCCACGGCATTGTCGCTGTCATCGGGGTAAATGCTGATGCCCAGGCTGGCGCTCACACTGAGGTCATGCCCCGCGACATGGCGAGTCGCGCTGACGGCATTGAGTACCTTTTGCGCAATGTGCTGGGTTTGCTGGGGATGCTGGATATCGTTGAGCAGCACCACGAACTCGTCGGAGCCGTAACGAAACACCGAATCCGACGCCCGTACCGCCGCCACCAGGCTCAGGCTCACCTGCGCAAGCACATCGTCGCCTGCCGGATAGCCCAGGGCGTTGTTGATGCGCTTGAAGCGGTCGAGCCCCAGAAACATCACCGCCAGTTGCGTGTCGTGCCTGCGGCCCAAGGCGATCGCCTGGGTCAGGCGGTCGCCCAGCAACGTGCTGTTGGGCAACTCCGTCAGGGCGTCGTATTGCAATAAGTGCGAGACCTTGAGCAGCTCCTGCACGCGTTCCTCGATGGTGCGCTCCAGGCTGATCACCTTCAGGGCCGCGTCCTGGGCCAGTTGCCATTTCCAGGTCAGGGCGCTGGCCATCTGGCGGATTTCCAGGTGGTCGAAGGGCTTTTTCAGGATCAGCAGTTGGTCGTTGTATTTCAGGCGCGCTTCGATGGCCTCGAAGGAATAGTCGGAATAGGCCGTGCAGAGCGCGATTTGCAGGTTGGGGTCCACCTCCCACAACTGTTCGATGGTGTGCAGGCCGTCCCAGCCAGGGGGCATGCGCATGTCGATAAACACCATGGCGTAGGGCGAGTGGGCGTCCAGGGCTTTCTTGACCAGCGCCAAGGCTTCCTGGCCCTGATAGGCCGAGTCCAGGTCAAACGCCTGGCGCACCGGCACCGTGGTGCCGAACAGGGCGGACTCCAGAGTGTCGAGGGAGGGCTCGCCGTACTCGTCGGCACAAAGGATCTTGCGAAAATCCTGGTGGATCGAAGCCGTGTCATCCACGATCAGGATGCGCCGGTTGGCCCGGCCCGATTCCGTCCTCATGGCGTACTCAGCACGTGCAAAAGGCTTGATGGCATGACAATTCCTTCCCTGGTTCTACAACTGAACGGGGCGCGAGCATGCAGTGCAGCATAGTTGAGTTCCCTTGATATCGACGGCCAGTTGGCGTCAAATCAATCGCGCTTTGTATTGCGCGGATTCAATTTAGCCTAACTTCGTTTAATTTGAAGGCAGAGTCGCCATGGATGAACAACTCGCTACGAAGTCCGTTGTTTTGCTGGTCGACGATGAAGAGTCGATCCTTAACAGCCTGCGCCGCCTGCTGCGCGGCCAGCCCTATGACGTGGTATTGGCCACCAGCGGCGCCCAGGCGCTGGAGATCATGGCGACCCGGCCTATCGATCTGGTGATGAGCGATGCGCGCATGCCCGGCATGGACGGCGCCACGCTGCTGGCCGAGGTCCACCGCCTGTATCCCGCCACCAGCCGCATCCTGCTCACCGGCTACGCCGACCTGACCACCATCATCAAGGCGATCAACGACGGGCAGATCCACCGCTACATCAGCAAACCCTGGAACGACGAGGAGTTGCAACTGGTGTTGCAGCAAACCCTCGAGCACCAACGGCTTGAACGCCTGGCCCGAGACCAGACCGAACAGCTCAAGCTGCTCAACGCCACCCTGGAAAAACGCGTGGCGGCGCGTACCGCCGAGTTGCAACAAACCGCCGACATGCTCGACCTGGCCTACGACGAGCTCAAGCGCAGCTACGTGACCGGCACCGAAGTATTCTCGCTGCTGGCCAACCTGCGCTTGCCCAAGGACAAACAGACCAACCGTGCGTTGATCGAGTTGATCCGCGTGTATTGCGCCGCCCAGTCCATGGACGAATCCAGCACCCGTGACCTGACCATGGCCGCCGCGTTGTACAACATCGGCAAGTTGAGCTGGACCGACAGCATGATGGTTGCACCGTCAGACAAACTGCATAGCACCGACCGCGGCTTGTACCGTGAGTATCCGGGGCAGAGCGAGTCGTTGCTGATGACCCTGGAGCCGATGAAGGATGCGGCGCGGATCATTCGTCATCACCAGGAACGTTGGGACGGCACGGGGTTTCCCGACCACCTCAAGGGCGATACCATCCCGCCCGGTTCACGGCTGCTGAAGCTGGCGGTGGACTTTATCGAATTGCAGAAAGGCTTGATCCTGGAGCGACACCTCAACAGCGACGAAGCGCTGTTGTATATCCGCAAGTACGCCGGGCGCCTGTATGACCCGGCGTTGGTGGAAGATTTTGTGCAGGCCTGCGCCACCTTCCTCAGCGACGTTACCCTGGGCGACCCCACGGTCAAAGTCCTCACGACCCGTGAGCTTGAGGCCGGCATGGTGTTGGCCCGTAACCTCAATGCCGATAACGGCATGCTGCTGCTCAATGCTGGCAAGGTGCTTAACTTGCCGCTGGTGGACAAATTGATCGCGTTCGAAGCGATGGAAGGCGCCAAGTACAGCGTATTTATCAAACAGCCCGAAGAGACCTCGATTCTTTCATGAATGATTCAACCATCCGCATCGCCGCCGCCATCCTCATTGACCAAGCCGGCCAGACCCTGCTGGTGCGCAAGCGCGGCACCCAGGCGTTCATGCAACCTGGCGGCAAGATCGACGCAGGCGAACAACCCGTCCAGGCGCTGGCCCGTGAGCTGTATGAAGAGCTGAACCTGCACATCAAGGTCGAGGACGCCACGTACCTCGGCCAATTCTCGGCGCCTGCCGCCAACGAACCGGGCTTCACCGTGCAGGCCGAGCTGTTCCAGGTGCAGATCGACGTTGCGGTCACGCCAGCGGCGGAAATTGAAGAAATCCGCTGGATCGACCCCACGGGCGATGGCGGCCTGCAATTGGCGCCGCTGACCCGCGATACGATCCTGCCGCTCTACCGCGCGTCGCTGATCGACGCATGATCATTCGCCCGCTGGAGGCTCCCGACGCACCCGTATACCGGGCGTTGATGCTACAGGCGTATGGCGCTTATCCCCAGGCGTTCACCTCCAGCGTGGCCGAACGTGCCTTGATGCCCTTGAGCTGGTGGGAAAAGCGCCTCGGCAGCCCGCTGGACCGGCTGTTTGGCGCCTTCGACGGCGATCAGTTGGCGGGTATTGTCGGCCTTGCATTTGAGCCACGGGAGAAGGCCCGGCACAAGGTGACCTTGTTCGGCATGTACGTGACCGAGGCTTATCAACAGCAGGGGCTTGGGCGGCAACTGGTGCAAGCCGCACTGGAAGAAGCCCGTCGCCACCCGCGCCTCAAACTGATCCAACTGACCGTCACCGCCGGCAATGACGCCGCCTTTGCGCTCTACCAGCGCTGCGGTTTCATTCAGTACGGCCTGGAGCCATTGGCTGTGCGGGTAGGCGTGGAGTACTTCGACAAGATCCACATGTGGCGCGAACTGCAGGTGGACTGTGGGAGCTGGCTTGCCTGCGATAGCATCACCACGGTGTAACTGAAACACCGCGGTGCAAGCATCGCGGGCAAGCCCAGCTCCCACGCTAGCCCGCACACTCAGAGCCCGCTCAACGCACCGCGCTGACGCCATCCAGCGTGGAAAACGAGGTGTCCTTGGCCGTCAGCAAGAAGTCGCGCATGTAAGGCGCATCGAGCATGTCGGCACGAATGCCCGCATACAACGTGGCGAACAACCCTTTCTCGCCCAACCGCTTGGCCTTCACATACCCGCGCGAGCTGTATTCATGCAGCGCCCAGTGGGGCATGCCGCACACACCACGACCACTGGCCACCAGTTGCATCATCATCACGGTCAGCTCCGAGGTCCGAACCTGGGCCGGTTCAACGTCGGCCGGTTCCAGGAAGCGGGTGAAGATGTCCAGGCGGTCACGTTCCACCGGGTAGGTGATCAGGGTTTCTGTCAGCAGGTCTTCCGGCACGATGTAAGACTTGTTCGCCAGCGCGTGCTGGTTGGCCACCGCCAGCATGGCTTCGTAGGTGAACAGCGGCACGTAGGTGATGCCCGGCAGTTCCAGCGGGTCGGAGGTCACCACAAGGTCCAGGTCGCCACGGGCCAGGGCCGGCAGCGGCGCGAAGGCAAAGCCGGAGGCCAGGTCCAGCTCGACTTCCGGCCAGGCATCGCGGAATTGGTCGATGGTCGGCATCAGCCACTGGAAACAACTGTGGCATTCGATCGCCATGTGCAAGCGCCCGGCGGTGCCCCCGGCCAGCCGCGCAATATCGCGCTCGGCACCGCGCAACAACGGCAGGGTGGCGTCGGCCAATTGCAGCAGGCGCAGGCCGGCGCTGGTGAAACGCACCGGTTTGGTCTTGCGCACGAACAGCGGCATACCCAGGCGCTCTTCCAGCTCTTTGAACTGGTGGGAGAGGGCGGACTGGGTCAAGTGCAGGCGTTCGGCGGCCTCCACCAGGCTGTCGGCTTCGCGCAAGGCGTGCAGGGTTTTCAAGTGACGGATTTCGAGCACAGGCGCTCCATGAAGAAAATTTGCGACAAAAACGGATTGCGTGATTTTGTCTCATGTTGTGGGGCGTGTCGACCATGACCACTGGGCACTCTTCATCAAACTGTCATCGAACTGTGGCAGCGCGCTTGAACAAACTTCATCAGACTCGCGCTCTACTGGGGTTCTGCGTTTTGGTGTTTTTCATGCGTGCGTTGTTTTTTGTGGCCGCTCTACTGTTCGGCCTGCCGTCCTTTGCGGCTTCTCGATGTGATGTCAATGTCCCGACCCAAACGGTCGACCTGGCTCAGGTGAGCATCGCCTATCAAAGTATCGGCCGTGCGTCCGACCCTGCGTTGCTGTTGGTGATGGGCCTGGGCGGGCAGTTGATTCACTGGCCGGATGAAGTGGTGGTGGCCCTGTGCGAACAAGGTTTCCGGGTGATTCGCTACGACAACCGCGATGTGGGCTTGTCCACTTGGCGGCAGGCGCCGGCGAGCGCCAACCTGACTTTCGAAGTGCTGCGCTACAAACTCGGCCTGCCGGTGGCCGCGCCTTATACCTTGACTGATATGGCCGACGACGCGCTGGGGTTGATGGATGCGCTGCAGGTGCAGCAATTTCACGTACTCGGCGCGAGCATGGGCGGCATGATCGCTCAACACCTGGCGGCCATGGCGCCACAGCGTGTGGAAAGCCTGACCCTGATCATGACCAGCTCCGGCGCCGAGGGCCTGCCCGCGCCGAACGCGGCGCTGGTGCAATTGCTGTCGCGGCGCAGCGCGCCCAACCGTGAGGTGGCGCTGGAGCAACAGGCGGATTTGCTCGCGGCGTTGGGCAGCCCGGATATCAAGGACGATCGCCAGGCGTTGCTGCACCAGGCGGCGCTGTCCTATGACCGCGCCTTCAACCCCGAAGGCGTGAAGCGCCAGATCATGGCGATCCTGGCCGAGCCGAGCCGTGTGCCCTTGCTCAACCAACTGCGCGTGCCTGCGTTGGTCGTCCACGGCACCGCCGACCCCTTGCTGCCGGTGATGCACGGCGTGCACCTGGCCGCGCATATCCAGGGCAGCCAGTTGAAATTGATTCCCGGCCTGGCCCACCGTTTTCAGGAAGCGTTCAAGGCGCCCTTGTTAGCGGCGGTGTTGCCCTACCTGCAAGCCCATCGCCAGGATGGCGCGCATTGGGCGCAGATCGATTTGAGCGAGCCTTCGAAGGTGCTGTGAAGGTGGTGTATCGTGCAACCTTTATGCGCATGACTGCCTGCGAGGTTGCCCACCATGAGTACTCCCCTGAAAATCGATTTCGTCAGCGACGTATCCTGCCCCTGGTGCATCATCGGCCTGCGCGGCTTGACCGAAGCCCTCGACCAGCTCGGCAGCGAGGTGCGGGCCGAGATTCATTTTCAACCGTTCGAACTGAACCCGAACATGCCCGCCGAAGGTCAGAACATCGTCGAGCACATTACCGAAAAGTACGGCTCCACGGCTGAAGAGTCCCAGGCTAATCGTGCGCGTATCCGTGACATGGGCGCCGCGTTGGGCTTTGCTTTTCGCACCGATGGCCAGAGCCGTATCTACAACACCTTCGACGCGCACCGTCTGTTGCACTGGGCCGGGTTGGAAGGCTTGCAGTACAACCTCAAGGAAGCGCTGTTCAAGGCGTACTTCAGCGATGGCCAGGACCCTTCCGACCACGCGACCTTGGCGATCATCGCCGAAAGCGTCGGGCTGGACCTTGCGCGCGCCGCCGAGATTCTTGCCAGCGATGAATACGCCGCCGAGGTCCGCGAGCAGGAGCAGCTGTGGGTTTCCCGTGGGGTGAGCTCGGTGCCGACCATTGTCTTCAATGACCAATATGCGGTGAGCGGTGGGCAACCGGCTGAGGCCTTCGTGGGTGCGATTCGCCAGATCATTAACGAATCGAAATCCTGAGGCCGAGCACGGAGCAAAATGTGGGGCTGTCAGTTGCAAATGAGGTGGCTGACACACCGCCATCGCAGCATAGGTATCTACACAACTTTGGTGTGACGCTGGACCTGTGGCGAGGGAGCTTGCTCCCGTGACGGCCTGACAGCCGGCGCCTATCTACCTGGCACCCCGCGATCCAAATGTGGGAGCTGGCTTGCCTGCGAAGACGGCCTAACAGGCAACACATTTGGACAGGGTACATATCCGTTATTTAGGTAACGGCCGCTTAGGGTTCCGCCCTGACGGCGGGTCACTTTGGAAAAGCCCCAAAGTAACCAAAGGGCTCTTGCCCCACCACTCGGCACCTCGCTTAGGCTCGGTGTGCCCGAACGCAGGCTTGAATCCGTGGGCCGCCGCCACGCGCCATCCATGGCGCGGGGCGGCTAACCCGGCGTCCTGCCGGGTTACCCACGAATTCAAGCCTGCGTTCGGCCAGCGTGGTTTAACGGGGCGCCTAAGATCAAAAGCAGATCAAGAGCCAGATCAAGAGCGGCTCGCTTCGCATCGTGGTTACCGTGGGCTGCAACAACCTATAGAAGTTATATAGGTGCTTATGGCCATCGCAGGCAAGCCAGCTCCCACATTTGATCTGTGTCGGCATTAAGAGAAGCGCTGGCCCATCCCTTGCATTACCCCCCTAAAGCCCAACCGGCCTGCGGTTGGGCGCTGCCATTAGGGGTGTAACTTACCTTGAATATTCTTGACCTTGACCACAGCCTCACCGGCCAGGCACCGATTGCCCGGCGGTTGGCCAGCGGTCGGGCCACGCGCCTGGACCTGCTGGACCTAGGCCCGAAATTGCGTTTGTGGTCCACCGAAAAAACCTGGAAGCGTTTCGTCGAGCGCCTGGCCCAGCGGCCTCGGCCCCGTGGCGCGCGCCCGGAAATCCTGTTTGTCGGCTCCGGCGATTATCACCACCTTACGCCGGCCTTTTTGGCCGACCTCAAAGAGCCCATCAGCCTGATCCACTTTGACAACCACCCCGACTGGGTGCGCTTTGCGCCCAAGCGGCACTGCGGTTCATGGGTCAACCGGGCGCTGAAGATGCCGGCGATCCAACGCATCGTCACCCTCGGCCCGTGCAGCGATGACCTGCATAACCCGCAACTGCGCGGCGGCAACCTTGGCGCCCTCAAGCGCGGGCGTTTGCAGTTGTTTCCCTGGCAGCATCCGCCGTCCAAGGTCTGGGGCCGGGTGGGGGACGGCGCCGGCCACCAGCAACAGGAAAACCACCTGCATTGGCGCAACTTGGCGGACCTGGATTGGGCGGCTTTCCTCGACCAGATGATTGCCAGCCTGCCCACCGAAGCGATCTGGATCACCATCGACAAAGATGTGCTGGCCAGTGAAGACGCCGCGACCAACTGGGACCAGGGCGGCATGCGCCTGACCCATTTGCTCCAGGCCCTGCGAGCGTTGGCGGCGGGTAAACGCATCATTGGCATCGACGTCTGCGGTGAGTTCGCCACACCGGCGTTCAGCAACGCGTTCAAGCGCTGGGAAGCCAAGTCTGATCAGCCGCCACCGGAGCGCTGGAGCCCGCAAGACTTGCAGCGTAATGCTGCAACCAATGAAGCCTTGATCGACCTGTTTGAGGAGCTGTTCCCGTGACCCTGACCGTGGTGTTGTTACTGGCGTTTTCCATCGTCCTCGATGTGATTGGCCAGCTGTGTTTCAAATTGGGCGTGGACCGTTTGCCGCAACTCGATGGCGGTTTTCGCCTGCGTGCGTTCTGGGGCCAGGTGTTCAATGCGCCGCTGTTGTGGGCCGGCGTCGGCGCCTATGTGATTGAGTTTTTTGTCTGGCTCGAAGCGCTGTCCCGTGCGCCCTTGAGTCTGCTGTTTCCGCTGGCGGCGTTGGCCTATTGCCTGGTGGTGTTGGCGGGCAGGGTGGTGCTCAAGGAAACCGTCAGCCGACGTCGCTGGCTGGGCACGTTGGTGATCACGTTGGGTGTGATGTTGGTAGCAATCGCGGGGAACCAGGCATGACAACGCAGACAATCAATACTGGCTGGCTGCATGGGCGGCTTGGCACCCTGGTGCTATGGGCATTGCTGATCGCCACCGAAAGCGCAGGGCAATTGTTCACCAAGGTGGCCGGCGATCAATTGGGGCCGATGGACTTCAGTTGGCAATGGCTGGCCGACGTGGCGCGCAACCCGGGAATTCTGGCGGCGATTGCCAGCTATCTCGGGGCGTTTTTTGTGTGGATGCTGATTCTACGGCGTAGCAGTTTGTCCCTGGCGTTTCCGCTGAGTTCGCTGGTGTTTGTGGCCGTATTGCTGGGTTCTTGGCTGGGGCTGGGCGAGCACATCAGCGCGTTGCATTGGGTAGGCGTGGTGGTGATTATCGGTGGTATCGCCCTTTTGGCTGAGGGCGAAGAACACTGAAAATAGTGCTATGAACGCAGGCCCAATGTGGGAGCGGGCTTGCTCGCGAATGCGGTGGATCAGTTAAATATTAGCTGACTGACACACTGCTTTCGCGAGCAAGCCCGCTCCCACATTTTGCTCCCGGGTAATTCAGTCGAAGGTGTAGCTGATCGCCGTCTGCACCTGGCCCTGATTCACCTGGCCAGCCTCTTTGACGATGCTGCTCTTGGCCGCCGACCCCACCAGGTGTACCCAGCTGGCACTGGTCAGCAGTGACCAATGGGGCGCCAGGGGGAAGGAAAAACTTTGACTCAGCGTCACGTTCTGAAAGCCGCCGCTCGCGTTATACGGCCGTAAGCCCGAGGCGACAGCTTCGTTGTTGTCTACGCCGAAAAAGGTATTGGTCTGGCGCGCATCGGCAAAATGCGCAACCAGGCCGCTGCTGCCGATAATCCCGCCACCCAAGGGGTAACCCAGTTCGCCGCCGATTTTACCCAGGGCGCCGCTCTGGGAATGCCCGCCGCCCACGGCCTGGCCCAATTGCGCGTAGACCCGCCAGAAATTGGCCGGGGCGTATTGGACGAAACCGCCCACTTCCGCCATGTCCGACACGTTGCGCAGGCCTTGCAACTCGCCGTTGGAGGTGCGCCCCGAAAGGTAGTTGATATAGGGGCCAGCGGTAAGGCCGTGGGTATCCAGGGCGCTCCAGGTCAGGCCGTCATCGGTGCTCAGGCTGACGTCACCCCAATCCAGGTCCAGGTACGGCACAGGCCGGGTTTCGTAGCGGCTGCCGCTGGGGTCGTGGGGCTGATAGCTGAGGCCCGCGCCCACATCGCCCGTGATGCCCTCTGCCCATGCGGCACTGCAAAGGCCCCACCCTCCAAGTAAACCGGTGAATACAGCAGCAGCGAACTTGGACATGGGGACGTTTCCTGAAGGTGGGCAGGCGCGCATGAACGCGCAAACCGGCGCGCCTGCGCAAGCACTCATGTTGTTTGTAGCAAGCTACAAAAATTGTAGCTCCTGCGACATATATCACTGCGCATTTCGCGCCAACCCCCAGCCCTGCGGGGTTTTCGCCAGTTGGCACAGTCCCTGCTCTATCCCTTGGCAAGCGCATACAGCGCGCTCCTCCAAGGCCCTTTACCTAAAGGAAAGGCAGATGATCAACTGGCATATCGTGTGTGACTTCGACGGGACCATTACTCCCACGGATGTCATCGACAACGTCCTCCAACGCTTCGCCGGCCCCGAGTGGGAAACCATTGAGCAGGAATGGCTGGATGGGCATATCGGTTCACGCGAATGCCTGAGCCGCCAACTGGCGCTGATCAAGGCCACCCCGGCTGAACTGCTGGCGTACTTCGACAGCGTCGAGATCGACCCGGACTTCCCGGACTTTGTCGATCACGTCATGGGCCTGGGTGCCTCCATCGAAGTGGTCAGCGACGGCATCGAGCAGGGCATTGCCCGCATCCTTTCGCGCAACTACGTGACCCTGCTGCCGATCCTCGCCAACCGCCTGCGCC
>NZ_JYLO01000012.1 GCF_001439845.1 Pseudomonas lactis
CTGGGGTGTGCGCCCAGTCAGAAACTGCGAGCCCGCTGGGCCAGTGACACTGAACCCTGAGAAAGAAACGACTATGAAACAAGCAGCTTAAAACGAAGAACAGTGACAACTACCTTGAAAAACACCGCAGCTGTTGGGCAATTGAACTGCATTCTTACAGGCATTAAAAAGCCGGCTTGTGGGCGGCGTTATTTTTTCTTAACTTATTGTTTTTATTGAGTATCGGTAAGAAGTGTATTCTTGTTCCCCCATTTGTCCCCCCACCTTATCATGCCGTCAGGCTATTTCGGGTTACTCGTGCGGAAATTTCGTAACGCTGCCTGATAATTTACCGCAATTGAATTTGCTAGGAATTTGGTCTTGCCTCGAAGCGGTTGGTAGGTGATCAGCTTCAGTTTAATCGCTTTCGTTGCCTAAGATCGACTTCAGGTATCTATCCCTTTGTCGGGTTTATTGACCTGTGGGGCAATATGCTATCTCTTCAGCGCCTTGAATTGTTGGGCTAAAAAGCTCATGGCCATAAGGGAGACAATGGCGATGTCACTGCAAACCGTTGAGAAGGCAATTGTAGATCGGCTTGATGAGGGAGATAGAGGCGACCGTGGATGGTTTATCATAACTCGTGTACACGTCGACTTGCATTGGCTGAAAGATATTGTTGAATATATATTTTCTAAAGCTGGGGATAGGCCGATTAGTCTAACAGCGAAAGATTACTCGTCGCTAGGAAAGTTGGTAGGAATCAGCTTGATTAATCCTGGTATTCAGCTTCGTCGACATCACCTGCTGGTAATGGATAAGCCGTTACAGTTGATACGCAGGACCGAAAAGTCTTCTTGGAATGAGATCCAGCTGACAGACGAAGGCGTTGCGCTAGCTGGAGCCTTAGATCCTGGAGATGTTTTAGAGAGATGTCTTAGCAAAATTAGATTTGCAGTTGAACCATGGTCCCCTCACGACAGGGTTGCACAGTATTCTACTTTTAATGTGTCTGTCTATCAGGCTACCAAACAGGTTCTGTTGGGGTGTGGTGGATATATCCATAGAGATGAATATGATTTTTTTGTCTCTCGTATTCGAAAAACCTCAGAGATTGAAATCGCAATTAAATGGATTTTGGAGTTTAGAAAGCTTAGCGCTGACGAACAAAAAACTTTACATGTTCATGTGTCAGATAGGATTGACGGTAAGAAACCGTATAGCAATTGGAGAGATCAGGCACTGCATACATTTTCCCTTTTCTCACTTGGCACCAGTATGATCAGAAAAGATCATCGGTTGCTGCTTACATCTAACTGGGTTGCGGAGCAAGTCGTAGATCCACCTGTAGGAGTCTTAGCCAAGGCTGACGCTGTAATAAATAAAGGATTGAAAATACCAACGCCCCCACAATCAGAGGAGCTGCTTGAACCGCCAATTCCGCCAGAAGGAAATGTCGGCGCAGAGGCTGAAAGCTTTGTAGCTAAAATATTGAAATCACAAGGGTGGGCAGTCTCATTTTTTACTAATAAGCGAGGATATGGTTTTGACTTATGGGCACGTAAGGACGACCTCGCGATGGTTTTGGAAGTCAAAAGTAGCGTGGGATCTTTAGGTCAAATAAACCTTACGCCGAATGAGTATAAAGCTGCTCAGCATTATAAAGATAATTTTTACTTGGCTCTTGTTGAAAATATTGGGTCTGTAGAACCCAAGGTAACTCTCATACAGAACCCAATTGAATGTTTGGAGTTTAGTAAGAAAATAACTGAGTTTCACGTTGTTAGTGAGCGGGCTTGGAGAGCGCTTGCTTAGTAATTAAAACTTATATAGGTGCATGTCCGAACCGGGTTTTACCGGTTCGGACAAGCAATATGTTATTTTTTAAATAGCACGTATTGGTGGTCAGTGACTGACCCTTTATCGCGGATTCCATGGCTTTCGCAATGGAGTACGCTTTCATCAAAAAAGTCTACTACTGATAAATATTTTTTCCCAATGTCTATAATCATCTTCGCCATATCGCATTTTGAACTTTTTCCGAGGTGAAGAGCGAAGTAGCCTCCTGCTTTCAATCTATTTGCAGATTGAGCGAATATAGGTTCATACACTGAAAAGTTTACTTTTTGCTTAACCTCGACAAAATTTGCTGGTTTAGTCGAAAAGTCCTTGGCATCCCAACCAGAGAACCAGAGCCGCATCCAGTTAGCAGAGTAAAAACGAGTGCTGTCGAAAAATGGTGGAGAAGTGATAACTGCATCTAGATTGTTTATTTCTTCTGGCCATAAACCAGCTGCGTCTTGATGGTACGCTTTGCTCTTATAGCTTTCGCCCACTGTGCTTTTTAGAACCCTTTTTAGTTTTGTTTCCAGTTTCTCTATCAGCGAGTGCTGCACGGCTTCGCCGGTAGGAGCAAAGGGTGTAATTGGGTGAGACCTACGGGATAGGGCGTATGGCCTGTTACCGTGGAGAATATGGAGCAGGCAGCTGAGGATCATGGCTTTCGCTGGGTCCGCGTAGCCGTGTTTTAAAAAATACTCTCGTGCAGAAATTATCTCGGCGAATGTCTCGGGATGAAAGTAATCTTCAATAGGACCATTAAATCGTATTCCACTGAAGTCATAGCTCAATGCAGTAAATTTATTTTCTTTAATCCATACGTCCAGAAGGTGAAGCTCGTTTAGCACAGCGTCCACTTTGAACGGCTCTAACTTAGAGCGTGAGATTGCAATCGCAGTAGGGCTAATATCAAATGCAAATGCTTGGTGTCCCTTAAGTCTCGCCTCAAAGGGAATTGTGCCTACGCCTGAAAATGGATCAAGCATGATCCCGCCACGTTCAGGTAGAAGAGCGTCAACTAGGGTGTGTGCTATGGATGGCTTCAACTTTCCTTGGTACGAGCAAATTGAGTGCCACGGATGTCCCCAGTTTCGCTTACTTAGCTCACCTTTTTGATGTGGCAGGTCTTGTCGAAACTTTATCCATTTCTCTGGGAGCTCGGTGGTGTTTACTTGAAGTTGTTCTAAAAATCCTTCGCGAATATTCATTTGTTGACTCCAAAGACTTGCAATGTTTGCCGAAGACGGCGCCCATCTCTTGACTGTCTTTCACGAAGAATAACTTCATCAATCAGCGTAAAACCTTCGAGCTTCATGATTTCCCTTAGAATTATGTCTGTCTGCACCCATACGCTCCCGTAGCAGGAATCTCCGAGGTCTATTGCTACCTTCGTATTCTCGTGGCACAAACTCTTAATTCTGCGAATGACTTCGGTCATTTCTGCAAAGTAAGAAGCTGCCATCATCGGGATACGTTTATCGTAGGACTCCTTTCTTAATTCCAATAGTGTGCTATTTAAAAGGTCTATTATTGGTGTGATACCCAATCCTGTTTTTGAATTGGTAACGTCATTTATTCCTGATGTCACAGCGCTGTCACGAAAGCGCCTTAGGTCAATTTTTTTGGATAAGTGACGTTGGAACCAGAGTTCGATTTTTGTATTTCTGAAGTAATTTGTGCCGTTCAAGTAGGGGGGGCTTGTAACCACAATGTCAACCGGCTCGATATTATCGGTAGCTAGGGATCTTGCGTCGGAGCCTACGAATGTGATGGTTTGATTGCTGCTATTAAGATCGTTTAAGTCGCTTGCAATCAACCTTAGGCGCTTAGAAACTAGGCTGATAATGTCTGGGAGATGTGTAAGAAGTTCTTTTTCGGTTCTAAATCGAAGGTCTCCCCTGCGAACCAAAAGAGAGCTAGGTATCAGAGCGCCAAGCACAGAAATCTCGAATAACTTACCTACTGCATTGTCGGAAGATAGAAGGTCGTCTGCCATTGATCTTAGCTTTAATACACTGCTAAATGTGCTGGCATCAAAAAAAGGTTTTGAGCTGAATGATTCCTCGAACGTTTTAAATAGAGCTTTATCTTCTCGATGAAATTCTATTTCAGTATTTAATAGCTCTGAAAGATTTTCTAGCTTTGTAGAGATGCGATCTCTATCTTCTGGCTTAAGTTGAATAGCCATTGATTTGGCATCTATTACGTCACGGCAGACTGGGTTTACTTCGCAGTAGATTGATTGTAAGCCCATTGCGGCCGATGTCAGTGCTGTGGTTCCTGAACCGCAGAATGGATCAAATACTCTTTTTGCTTGTGGGGCATATTGTGTGATCACAGTTTTTACAAAGTCTGGGGAGTAACCCTCGAGATAGGGGAACCAGTCATGCAGTGGGCTACCTTTTCCTCCAGAAAAAGTTGATTGTATGGCAGCATCATAACTTTCAATTTTATTGGTGTCAGGCGAGATAGAGCGACTTAGGGCTTTTCTAACATATGCGGACACTGAGAGTTGTGATTGATTTGCTGCTTTGACAATATCGCTATAAAAATTATGGCCGATAGCCGTTCGAATAGAGAAACTGCTCAGTTTGTTGACCGAGAGGTAAAGATTTTTTTCGCTATCTGAAAAAGAAATTGTTAGTCCTGATTTTCCGGACTCTCCAACCTGATAGTCGGGGAAATAAATAGTTTTGAAGCTGGACATCAGGAACGCCTAAGAAGAGTGTAGATACCAAGTGTAGTCAAAAAACTTCCGCGCAGAAAGGGAAATTTCTTCAAAGTAAGATATTTTGAATCGCTCAATTTCCCGTTGGCCTCCGTTGGTAGGGGGCTCGCTCACTGGGCTGGCATAATGGCTGGCGTGAGGTCATCATGGAGGTACAGCCGGCGCAGATCACAGAAAATTGATTCTTCTGAGAGGCTTACGACGGCGGCCGCAGTGAGAGTGTATAAATGCAGCACATTTTGATTGTTGAAGATGAAACTATCATCCGTTCTGCCTTGCGTCGCCTGCTTGAACGTAATCAGTACCAGGTCAGCGAAGCCGGCTCGGTGCAGGAAGCCCAAGAGCGTTTCAGCATCCCCACGTTTGACCTAATTGTCAGTGACCTGCGCCTGCCAGGCGCGCCTGGCACCGAGTTGATCAAGCTTGGCCAGGGCGCTCCGGTGCTGATCATGACCAGCTACGCTAGCCTGCGCTCGGCGGTGGACTCCATGAAGATGGGCGCGGTGGACTACATCGCCAAGCCGTTTGACCACGATGAAATGCTCCAGGCCGTGGCCCGCATCCTGCGCGACCGCCAGTCAGCCAGCAGCGCGCCTGCTGAACAGCGGCCCGCCGGCAAAGCGACCAACGGCGCCGACAAACCCGTGGTCGACAACAGCAACGGCGAGATCGGCATCATTGGCTCTTGCCCGCCAATGCAGGATCTGTACAACAAGATCCGTAAAGTCGCGCCGACCGACTCGAATGTATTGATCCAGGGCGAGTCAGGCACCGGTAAAGAACTGGTGGCCCGTGCCCTGCACAACCTGTCGAAGCGAGCCAAGGCGCCGATGATTTCGGTCAACTGTGCAGCGATCCCCGAATCCCTAATCGAGTCCGAGTTGTTCGGACACGAGAAAGGCGCGTTTACCGGTGCCAGTGCTGGGCGGGCGGGCCTGGTGGAAGCGGTGGACGGCGGTACGCTGTTCCTTGATGAAATCGGCGAGTTGCCCCTGGAAGCTCAAGCGCGTTTGCTTCGAGTGCTTCAGGAAGGCGAAATCCGCCGTGTCGGTTCGGTGCAGTCGCAGAAGGTCGATGTGCGCGTGATCGCGGCAACACACCGTGATCTGAAGGGCTTGGCCAAGATCGGTCAGTTCCGTGAAGACTTGTATTACCGTCTGCACGTGATCGCGCTCAAATTGCCGGCCCTGCGTGAGCGCGGCGCCGACGTCAATGAGATCGCCAACGCATTCCTGCTGCGCCAGAGTGCACGCATCAACCGTACCGACCTGAAGTTCGCGCCGGACGCCGAGCAAGCGATTCGGCATTACTCGTGGCCGGGTAACGTGCGGGAGCTGGAGAATGCGGTCGAGCGTGCGGTGATCCTGTCGGAAAGCCCGGAAATTTCCGCCGAGCTGCTGGGTATCGATATTGAACTCAGTGACTTGGAGGATGACGACTTCATCGGCCTGGCCCCGACACAGGGCGGCGGTAGCAATACCAGCCATGAGCCGACGGAAGATTTGTCACTGGAAGACTACTTCCAGCATTTCGTCCTTGAGCATCAGGACCACATGACCGAAACTGAACTAGCCCGAAAATTAGGCGTCAGTCGAAAATGCTTGTGGGAGCGTAGGCAGCGGCTTGGGATTCCACGGCGTAAGTCAGGTGAAACTATTTAAGCTTGCGGAATTGGCTTGCTGTTGAAATTTAAACTGTATTCCTCACTGCTGAATATGAGTTTGTTATCGCTAGATAGAGTCTTGCTGTCTAAGCGGAATATAATGGGCGGTTAATTATTAAAGCCAGTGCTTCGGTATTTCGAGGCTAAAGTTTTTGGATACGATAAGAATAGTTGCTAGAAGCTCCAAGTGTCGCTTTTTGTCGTCGCTAGTCCAGATCGTTTTTGATTTAAGAAGTATTTCAAATTCTTGCAGGCCGTACATCCCAATTCGATAAAAATTTCCCCAGTTAGGTATGCCAAATAAATTGTAGATGGTGGATGTATCATCACGCTCACTGGCTATTCTTTTCTCTCCTTTGAGCTTCTCTGCGGCATCTTCGGCGTCGTCTCGATCATCGTAAGTGTTAAGTAGTTTCATGCGAACCTTAGGGCGTGCCAGGAGAGATGGATTGTACCCGATACCAGGTACTCTAATCTTCGCCTACGCAAAAAGTGATTAAAGTGTGTTGTGACAATTACCAGTCCTTTCGGCTCCAGTGACCTATGCGTTCGTTCGAAAGGCGGGCAGCGTGACGGTTAAGTTTAGCCTTAATCAAAAGAGATTTAAATCGTGCAGCCGATAGAATTTCTCGACTAGGCTAATCCAGGTTTCTTTAAATCACTGTTGTTTTTCCGCCTCGCACAAAGCCTCCCACTCGTCAAGCATGTCAGCCATAGTCATTGCATCATCACCATTTTGTCTATGGAACGGGTCACCCATTGCTTAACACACCTATCTATAACGGCTTGGTCGAGTGAACTCCTTGAGACAACTCTTAAGGCTGGAGCGATTTTGCCGTTTGCCTTCGGTCCTGTACCTTTTAGGTACGCAACGATCCGCCCGTCTCCTGCGTTTCCTAAATAGTATCCACGTAATAGGACTATTGAGGTTTTTTGAGATTGCTGAATTTGTCCAGCATACTCACCTGTTGAATCCCAGAGACTGCTTGTCCGCTGATACTGATACTCACATATACCTTGCGTGCAAAATACGGGCCCGCGAGTATCAAGTGCTCTCACGATTCCATCCTGCATCTTGTAAGGCAATTTTGCCGGTACATCTTCTGGCACACCATCCAGTCAATCGGAGTTGCGTTTATTGGCTGGGCACTCTTGTATCTCGTTTGCTTGCCAGGCTGCCGCCCCAAAGGAATAAAAACTCGAAATAAAACTGATTAGTGAGAGCAGTAAGAATTTATTCAAAAGCATTTTCCTTGAGGTAAGAGGCTGGTGTTGCGCTAGATAAAGATGTCTAGAGGTGCCAATAAAAAGTGCAAGCTTGTCGGCGTACTTTGTGGCGCATCAGTAAAATAATTTGTATTGTGAATATTAATTTTTCATGTATGTAACTATGATCTTTTTCGTCACAAAGTATTTTGCTATTTCGTAGTCGGGATTGTAAGTGGCGATAATGTGAGCCGCGATTGCAAGTCCAGCGGCTAACCCCCCGAACATAGTCCACGCGGTAGCTGCCCCAAATGCAGCGATTCGGCCTGCGACATATACTCGGCAGCTTAAATTCTGAGCCTCAATGAGTTTTTCAATTGTCTCTACTGTATTCCCAAATGTGGAAGCAGGAATGTCTTTTATAGTAAATGTCTTTTTCTGCAAAATTAGTTTTGATATTTCTTCATTTGTAATGCTGGAGGCCGAATAAACACCAATATCCATTATGTAATTCCCTATTGTGCGTAGTTAATTTATGGCCTGCCATTTCGGTCGTTTCCGTCGTAGCTGGCAGAAAAGCGTCGAATCTCAATGGGTCGTAAATGCCGTGGCCTTAAATGCATCATAGCGCGACCATTTTCGCTATGGCAAGAATCTCAGCAAGTTTCGACAAAGACCTTCATCTCGTTAAGCTCGGGGCCGCAGTGCGGGCTCGCAGGGTCAAGCTCGCGCTTTCCCAAGAAGCTCTGGCGGATGCCGCTAAAATTGATCGGTCTCACATGGGTAAAATTGAGCGTGGGGAGAGAAATGTGACGTTCTTGAACATTTTGCGCATAGCGAATGCCATCGGATGCATGCCATCCGATTTACTCATCGATGCTGGGCTTTAATATCGGATTCGGATCACCCTAACCCTAGTCACTTACACACCTAGCCGGCTCCGACCGGCTAGGTGTGTAAGTGCAGAACGGCTTTCTTTAAGCAACAAGTCGCAATGCTGAGGCGAGCGCTTGTTGTTTTATCGTTACCCCTTGGCCGAACCAGGCTGCATCGAGGCGGTAGTCGAGGCTGCGAGCGCGACGCTCGTGGTCAACATACTCAGTTACGGCATTTAACAAGCCCCAGGCTGTTCCACGAGCGGATTCCAGATCGGAGCCACGACCTTTGCCTTCGTATAGGCTCTGTACCTTCTCTATTGCTCGCTTGTTCGGTAGCACGTCGGGAATCGGGTCGTGGGGGCGGGTGTTGCACAGCACCTCCATAAAGAAGCCTATCGCCTCATTCCACTGCACTTTACGCTCTGCGAGCATGCGCATCCGGTACATGAATTCGTCCCATTGCGAGACTGCGATACCAAGTTGCTTTTTTACTGCCTGTGGGTCAAAGCGCGTGTTGTGTGGAACCTTGATAGCGCGGGTGGCCCCGTTCAGGGATATGGCCAGTGTGTTATTGCAGACCACTCGAACGGAGGTGGGAGTTGCAGTGGTGGCAAGTGTGCCGTCACAGGATGTAGCCAGCAGCAGATAGCCGTTCACCACGTCGTTGCCTTTAATTGCAGTCGACAGTCCGGTTCTCGCCAATGCCCAGAGCTTTCGCCCTCCCTTCAAGACGCCGGCCGTTTCCAGTTCATAGCCAGAGCGCTCGGTAAGATCACGATAAAATTCCAAAACCTCACGCGGCTGGACGACTTGATAGCGATTGGAGACCACGGACAAGGGGGCTCTAGTGTCGGAGCGGTAAAGTACCTTCTGTTCGGGAAAGGAGTGGATGGTGCCGAGGTGACCGACGGCATCAGCCATGAAGCGTACTGGCGATTCTTGAATTTGCCAATTCATACCGGCCTCTTGTTGCCAGACCTCCAGCGGTTGGTTGGGAGATAAACGATTGCCTAGGCCATGCCACGGAATATTACCGACATAAGCCATTTGTTCGATGAGGTGGGCCATGGGAGTTCCTTTCATTGGGCACGGCGAGGCTGCTGAGCATTCAGCGAAAAAATCGACGTGCAAAGTGTTGATAGGGAGAGTTGAGGAGTGGCGATGAAGGTGGCTTTAAAAGGATATGATTAGATCAAACGGAGTGACGGCAGTTAAAAGACAGTCCGCAATCGAGGCAGAGGTAGTTGTCCAAAACACGGTCATCGACGATCTCGCCGAGTTTTGCACCTGCGATACACCCGGTCGCCGCACCCGCTAATCCGCCGAGAATAGCGCCGGCTAGACCACCAACGACTACGCCAGGTGGTCCAGCTACAACGCCTATAACTGCGCCGACTTCGGCGCCTGCCATTGCCCCTGTTACTCCTTGGGCGGCACCTCCCACTGTGCCGATTAGGGCACCCACTTTCCTCGCAAAATCTTTGGCTGTTACCGAGGCTGATTTGCAGCTTGGGCATTGAATAGTCATAAAAAATGTCTCATTTAGAGATGATCGCAAGGGGGTAAAAGCATCAGGCAGAGCGCACACACGCTCTGCCTGATGCTTTATTCCGTAGAAGCTAGGCTGTCATGGTTAAGTCCATACAGCTCAATTCGTGATGTGTGACTGAGATTTATTTAACTAGCCAAAGTTAAGGGTGTTGATTGGAAAAAATGTGAATAACACTCACGAAGAACTAACTTTTTGAGGCTGGAACTAATTTTTTTTCGAAAAAAAACAACTAACTCTGGAGAGAGGTGTGTCGAATTCCCTCAGGCTTCAGTCGAAAGGAGCTCGGTAAAGACTCAACAAGCCCCTGGATGACCCATTTGACCAACTCGCGGTGCTGCGGTGGAGGGCATGCAGAGGGTCATAGGCTGCTTTATTTCACTCAGATTTACTGCGGAAGGACGGAGCGCGAATTTTTCCGTAAAAGTTCTACCGAAGCACGAGTAATTTCCTATCCGAGATAGCCACTCTAAAGTAGGTCCCATTACGCATCAGCGCAGCATGGAGACTAGAAAATGGCTGAAAATAGCTCTACTCATCCCAGGGTCTTACGGCTTAGGCAGGTGCAGGATCGTGTAGGTCTATCGCGATCAACGATCTATGATCGAATGAATTCGGCTTCACCGCGCTACGACAGCTCTTTTCCTAAGCCCATGAAAATTGGTATTTCAGCAATTGGGTGGTTAGAGTCAAGTATCAGCAAGTGGATTGAAACGCGGCTTGAAAGTCGTCAGAGTGGCAGCGAATAAAAACTAACAATCGACACTTAACATATAAAGGTTATGCGTACTAACTTTTTAAAAAAACGAGCTGAATTATTCTCAAATCAAGTAGCCTGTCAGCACCTTTGTGATGGAGTTCCTGGTGTGGGAAGAAATCGTGCATATTGGTTTATATGTTATTAGGTGTTAAGTGAGTAATAGTGGTTAAGGAGTATCAAACAGTTGGTGATTGAAGTGAGTGTGCTATCTGTATCGGTATGCTAAAGGGGGCTGTTTATGTCGAAGTTGTACGTATTACTTTGAGGGGCAGTAGCTCGAATAGTCATGATGAGTTTGAGTGGAGGTATGATGTTTGAAGATGTTGATGCAATGGAAGCTTATAAAGAAAAGGTTGTTGAGGATTTTTATGATCCGGTAAAAGATGAAAGGTATTCCGTTATTGGCGAAGATGGAATGCTATTTGAATCTGTTGGTACTATCATGAAGGCAATGACTGTAATAGAAAAAGTGCCTGGCGACATTTTTACTTTGAGGTCGTTTGAAGGTGCGGGTGAGCCGTATTTGACTCGAAATCAACAATGCGTGCTTTCAGCCGTTTTAATTAATTATTTTGATATTGAGAGAGGTAGAGTTTTATTTAAAGTTAATCCTTATGTGAACTCTTTTTTAGAGTGTTACATGATTGTAAGACCATTAAATCCGTATAAGGTTGGGGCGTTGGATTTGGTTGAGTGCATTCGTGGGCTTAATCGGTTCGTAGCAGCGGTGAGAGATCGTACTTCTACAAAAGCTTTTTCGCGTGAAATAGCCGCACATACGCGTGCAGCTAATAAGAACTACTCCGGGCTATTGGGTTACATTGATGCACTTTTCGGCCGCTATTCTCGATTGCTTGTGTTAAGGATTGACTTCGCATACGGGAAGGGTAAGTTTGAAATTGAAGAATTAAGCGATTCTCGAGATAGGTTAGACGTACTGAATCTTGTATCAAAACAAATTATTAGTCATCGAGCTGAGTTGATTAGCTACCTAAAAAATAAGTGCCCTGAGCTGGGCGTCGTGGGTTATGTCTGGAAACTTGAATATGGGAGAGAGAAGGGGCATCATTACCACATGATGTTTTTTTTAGATGGCTCAAAGGTGCGGCAAGACATTGTCATTGCAAAGTGGATAGGGGAATACTGGAGCAATGTGATAACCCTTGGAAAGGGAGTGTATTACAACTGTAATGGTGATAAGAGTAAGTATAAGTTTTGTGGTGTTGGCATGATTAGCCATAACGAGTCAGATAAGGTGAACAATCTTAAAAAAGCTGCAGTCTATCTTGCTAAAGTGGATCGATACATCAGTGCCTGTATGCCAGAGAACAAAAGAACCTTCGGTAAGGGAGGCGCGCCAAAAGGCAATTGCCGCTCAGTTGGAAGGCCAAGGCGGAATTAATGTCATTTAGTTTCTTTGTCGGTTGGCGGTTGATTGCGGACCATCACGCAGGCGGAAACTAATGGGTCATCTTTTATCCATGTCCTCAGTGTTCTTTGTATATTAGATAGTGCGGGGTATTTGATCTTATTGTCGATAAGATATTTCTCGACTTGTTCTATTATAGCTTTAAAAGCATCGAGCTCTTGATTCCATCCTTCTTGAGGTGTTAGTGCGTTAAGTAAATCGCAAGCCTTCTGTTTGGTTGCTAAGTACTGCCTCGTGCGAGCGATCCCGCCTTCTGCTGCAATTTCTGAACGCGATTTTGTTTTGTTTTTGAAGTATCGATGTTCACCCGAGTAAAGGGCGTATAAGCCAGCGAGCAATATCTTAACCCCCGTGGCGGATGCTAAAGCAAGCGGGATGCTTGAATAAGCATCGTTTATGTGATGAAAGGCTGCGATTTTTTCCTTTGATAAAAAAGGTTGTAAGTTCTTATTTAGTTCTGGCTTGCTAGAAGGCTGGCTGCATTGGTTTGCAAGTATTTTATCAAGTCTGAGTTTGTGTTCGTCTGATAGGGTTCTGCGAAGTAGCATATATCGCTTGATTACTAACCCTAATACCTCGCTTGCGGCTTCTTCTACGCTGAATTTAGCTAAGTGTTTGTACTGGGGAAGGTCCTCTAGTTTTGGCTGAGGGGACCCTTCCTTGAATGGGAACTGTTCAAGTATAAGCTCTAGTTCGGATTTGGGGTTGTCAATCCAATCGTCATAAAGCGTGACCTCCATGATGAATTCTTTAGGCGTAGGGACGTCAACGGCTAGTCGTAAAGAAATTTTTATTTCGATTTTTCGAGTTCGCAAACTTCAGTATCCTTAGATTGGTCGCTGAGATCGCTATTGGTTGTAGGTCGAAGGCATCTGTTTGCCTTGCACCTTGAGCTTAGCGGAAATGATGGCTAGCAGGTATGAGGTTGTTCACTCCTCAAAATTCTTGGTTGGGTCTAGCTTCGATCTTATCTCGAAATTTTCTTGCAGTGCGTCCGGTAAAAGAGAGCAAGAAAGCTCCATCCTACTAGGATGGAGACACCGGTAGCTCAATTTTGGGATGTTGTCATATGAGCATTTATAAAGTTGCTCCAGTCACTCATCAGAGCGCGGCGTTTGTCGAGAAAGTCAGAGCGAGAATAAGCTGCTTCTGTTTGGCCTCGCTCATCATGCGCTAAGGCCATTTCACAGATCTCACGAGGGTAGTGGGTACATTCACCTGCCCAGTCCCGAAAGGAAGAACGAAAGCCATGTCGAGTGATGTGCTCGTATTCCATGCCATGCAGAAGTGTACGTATGGCATTTGCGTGCATGACCCTTGTCTTGCCCTGGCCTGGAAATAGAAAGGGACTTCCTTCATCTCGCGGAATGCTCTTCACCAGCGTTACAACCTGTTCGGCAAGCGGAATTACGAAAGCTATCCGCATCTTCATTCGTTCATCTGGCAGCGACCAAGTTCCAGCTTCTAGATCAAACTCATCCCAGCGAGCGAACCTGACCATGTGCGCGCGTGCGCTTGTCATGATCAGCAGTTGAGCGGCCCAAGACGGAGGTGTGGAGTTTGCTCTGAGCTTTTGCATCAGCTCCGGAACATCCTGCCAGCGCAGCGCATCAAAGTGCTCGCGCTTCCGAGCCTTCTTCTTTTCGGCACGGCTCAACAGATTATCTAAATGCCCACGCCAGCGAGCAGGGTTCTCACCCTGTCGCAGGTTGCGTGCCTTGGCGGCGTCCAATACCTGTTCAATCTGCCCACGTACCTCGTCGGCGGTTCTAGTCTTGGTAGCCCAGATGGGTCGTAGAACCTTAAGCACTTCTGGAGTACCTATGTCTCCGGCTGACAGCTTGCCTATGTGATCAAACGCATATAGCTCTAGCTTCCGCAGCCACCCTTTACGCCACTTCTCCGACCACGCCGCGCCGTGAGCATCACGGTATTCCGTTGCAAGGGTCTCGAACTTCAGTTGCTTGGCTTCACTTGCTCGCTGCGCTTCCCGTTGAGCTGCGCGCTCTATGTCGCGAGCGGCTAATGGGTCTATGCCATCACTCAATTGGGTGCGTTTAGCACTGGCATCTTGTCTGGCCTTCTTGAGACTCACCTCAGGGAATGACCCCAGCCCCATCTCTCTGCGACGGCCCGCCAGTTGGAAGCGAAGCAGCCAGGATTTACGCCCGGTAGGTTTGACGACCAAGCGAAGCCCATCACCATCTTCATAGGTGCCGGGTTCGGTCAGGTTTTCGACTTGTTTCGGATTCAGCTTACCCATTGGATTTCCCCTGTCGTCCGCTTTGTCCCCCCACCTGTCCCCCCACTTCATCGTCGGATGAGGTCGAATGGCGTTGAACACCATCGGACAGAGGAATGCCTGAAAGGCCCGGAATAGCTAAGCTATCAGGAAGATTCTTGGATGGGATAGGATTATTTCGGACAATTAAAAAGCCGGCTTGTGGCCGGCTTCTCGGGGACTGCCTCAGCTTGTTTTTGACAAACCTCACCAGCCTTCAAATCGCTCAGCCCACATTGCGTCAGGCTGAATAGTAGGGGCATCCGCGGGAACTCCTCCGCTTCGCCGGCAGGGAATCAGCTAAAAGCGACCCCTGCCAAATGTGCGGCGCATGATACCCACATTCACTTCAGTTGCCCACCTCCGGTTCCGATTTAGAGCCTTCCCAGCCCAGTAGGTGTTCATCCAGGGGGACCGGTGGGCGGCGGTTGTTGAGGGTGGACCACCAGAATACCCAGCCGACGATCTTGAAGCTCTGCTCGAAGCGTTCTTCGTGGTTGAGGTATTCGTCCGGGTGTTCGCTGGCGTTGTGGCTGCGCATGCGCAGGCCGCCGCCAGGGCGGTTGTAGAGGTATTTGATGCGCAGCATACCGTCGTGTTCGACGGCGTAGATTTCACCGTCGATGATTTGGGTGCGGCCTCGGTCGATGGCGAGGGTAGCGCCTTGTTGGATGATGTCGATCATGCTGTTGTCGACCATGTAGGCGCCTATCGCGCGGTCGGGGTTGACGTTGAGTGTTTCCAGGCTGTGCAGGTTGACGCGGATGCGTTCGGTTGAGATGAAGGTGGGGTGGAGAGGGATCTCCACGTCGGTTTTTTCCGGGCGGCAGGCGGGGCCTGTGAGGTATTTGCCTGTGTCTTCGCGGGCGGTTGCAATCCTTGCGGTGGGGCCTTCCAACAGGTAGTTGGCGGGCGGGTGTTTGGGGCCTTTGCCGTCGCTTAACCAGCGGCTTGAGACGCACAGCAACTCTGCGATCTCGTTGAGTCGGCCCATGGGGACGCCGCGTTTGAACCAATTGTTCACGTGCTGAGGCGTGACGCCGCGGTTCTTGGCGAAGTCGGAGGCGGAAAGATGAACTTCCCGTAGTAGCGCTTTTAAACGATCACCTGATGTATTCATAAACGCAGAGTTTACTGGCCGGAAAGTCTAATCAAATAAACCATGCGTTGATTTGCGGTTGTAGGATTTGGCTTAGTTGTGGCTGGATCTTTCAGGTGTGCAACTTAGTTAAACGCTGCAAATAAACATTGAACTTGATGTTTAATTCGGCCCATAAAAAAGCCCCGAATTAACGGGGCTTTTTAATTGCTGTGGCAATAAGGCGCGGGTATCAGCCTTTGTAGGCGGCAACCGACTTCATGATCTCGGCGCGGGCAGCGTCTGCGTTGCCCCAACCGTCGATCTTCACCCACTTGCCTTTTTCGAGGTCTTTGTAGTTCTCGAAGAAGTGCTTGATCTGTTCCAGCAGCAGTGGCGGCAGGTCGGTGTATTCCTTCACGTCCACGTACAGCTGGGACAGCTTGTCGTGTGGTACTGCGATGACTTTGGCATCGCCGCCGCCGTCGTCGGTCATGTTCAGGATGCCGACTGGGCGTGCGCGGATAACCGAGCCTGGGGTGACCGGGTAAGGGGTCACTACCAGCACGTCGAGGGGGTCACCGTCGTCAGCCAGGGTGTTGGGGATGAAACCGTAGTTGGCCGGGTAGAACATCGGGGTGGCCATGAAACGGTCAACGAACAGGCAGTCGCTGTCTTTGTCGATTTCGTATTTGATCGGCGCGTGGTTGGCCGGAATTTCGATGGCGACGTAGATGTCGTTCGGCAGGTCTTTGCCAGCCGGAATCTTGCTGTAGCTCATTGGGCGTTGCCCCCGTTAGTTGGCCATATGACATGGCCGGATTGGCCTAAAAGTGGCGGCGATTATAGGCATATTCTGACGCCGATGCCATGCGCCAAGCGTCGTACGGTCATTCGCCCTGTGGCGAGTAGCGCGGGTCGCTGGCTTGCAGTTGGGCTAGGCGGGCCAGGGGATCCTGGCGATAAAAGCGGCTGAGTTGGGCGTACACCTGTGGATAACTATTGAGCAGTAAATCCGGGGCGCTGAAGAAATATTCACTGGTGACGGCGAAGAACTCCGCCGGGTTTTCCGCAGCGTAAGGGTCTATCTCGGTCTCGGCGTCCGGGTTGGCGTCCAACTGGCGGTTGAGATCATCGAAGGCGCCTTGCATGACGCTGGCCCAGTCTTGCACGCGCATGTCGTGGTGCAGGGGCGGCAGGCCGTTGGCGTCGCCGTTGAGCATGTCCAGTTTGTGCGCCAGTTCGTGGATGACCAGGTTGTAGCCTTCCCATTGGCCGCTGGCGAGCACGCCGGGCCAGGCGAGGATCACCGGGCCTTGTTGCCAGGCTTCGCCGCTGTGTTCGCCGTCCCACTCGTGTTCGACGCCGCTGGCATCGCGATGGCGTTGTGGGCTGAGGAAGTCGTCGGGGTACAGCACGATTTCATGGAAGCCCTGGTACCAGTCGAGGTCGCCCAGGTTCATCAGCGGCAGTTGCGCCTGGGCGGCGAGCAGCAGGCGTTGTTCCTGGTGCAGTTCGACGCCGGGCAGGGCGGTGAGGTGTTTTTCACTGAGGAACACCACGCAGGCTTCGCGCAGCCACTGGTCTTGCTCTGGCGTGATGCCGTCGAGGAAGGTCAGATGGTGGCGCACCCGTTGCCAAGTGTCATCGGCAATCGGGTGCTTGGCCAGCAGGCGCCGGCGACGCCAGGCGCTGAAGGACCACACGGGCGGTCAGTGCGGGTTGGCTTCGGAGGACGTGCGGCCAAAGCGGCTGCGCACCACGCCAATAATCATTGGCACCAGGGACAGCAGGATGATGAACACCACCAGCAGCGACAGGTTCTTCTTGATAAAAGGCACGTTGCCGAAGAAGTAACCCAAGGTCACCAGGCCGCCCACCCACAGGATGGTGCCCAGTACGCTGAAGCCGAAGAAGCGCGGGTACGGCATCTTGGCCACGCCCGCGACGAACGGCGCGAAGGTACGCAGGATCGGCAGGAAGCGCGCCAGGGTCACGGTCTTGCCGCCGTGCTTGTCGTAGAAGTCGTGGGTTTTTTGCAGGTAGTCGCGGCGGAAGATTTTCGAGTTCGGGTTGCTGAATAAGCGCTCGCCCGCCGTTCGTCCGATCACATAGTTGGTGCTGTCGCCGAGGATGGCCGCCAGCATCAGCAGGCCGGCCAGCAAGACGGGGTCCATACCGCCGCCGGCCGCTACGGCACCGGCGATAAACAGCAAGGAGTCGCCCGGCAGGAAGGGCATGACCACCAGGCCGGTTTCGCAAAAAATCACCAGGAACAGAATGGCGTAGATCCACGGACCGTAATTGGTTACCAGCATGTCGAGGTAGACGTCGAGATGCAGGATAAGGTCGAGCGGGTTGAAATCCATGGATGGCACCTGTGTGAATAGCCCGGCTCAGCGGGCTTGTGCGGAAGCTCAGGCAATAAGGCTACAAGTAATTGTCGCGGTTCTTACAACCCTGAAAGGTCGGCATTATACGGATTGAGAGGTGAAAAGCGTGTGGCTTTTGTAGCGGGGAGTGTCGCGAAATTGTGAAGGGGTTGGGCTTCGCCTGAGTCGCCGGATCAAGTATGGGAGCTGGCTTGCCTGCGATGGCCATAGGTATTAACGCCACTCTGTAGCGCCAAAGGTAACCACGATGCGAAGCGAGCCGCTCTTGATCTTGATCTGCTTTTGATCTTAGGCGCCCCGTTAAACCACGCTGGCCGGAATTCGACAGGGATTTGGGGGGTAAACCGGCAGGGATGCCGGTTTAGCCGCCCCGCGCCATGGATGGCGCGTGGCGGCGGCCCCCCAAATCACTGACGGATTACGGGCACACCGAGCCTGGGCGAGGTGCCGAGTGGTGGGGCAAGAGCGCTTTGCTTACTTTCGCGCTTTTCGAAAGTGAGCCGCCGTCAGGGCGGAACCCTAGGTGGCCGTTACCGCAGCAATGGATATGTACACAATCCAACTGTGTTGGCTGTCAGGCCGTCTTCGCAGGCAAGCCAGCTCCCACATTTGGACTGCGTCGCGTCAGGTAGATAAGTGTCGGCTGTCGGGCCGTCACGGGAGCAAGCTCCCTCGCCACAGGGTCAGCCGATACAGTATTGGCTGACCCTCCGCCATCGCAGGCAAGCCAGCTCCCACAAGGAAATGGCGGTGTTTGGCTTACCGGTTTTCAGTCTTCGTTGATCGGCAACACGTAGTTTTTAAATTCGGTGTCTTCGCGAAACCCAATCGACTCATAGGTCTTCTGCGCCACGTCGTTATCGCTGCTGGTCGATACCCGCAACCGCACCGCGTGGGTGTCTTTGGCCATTTTTTTGGCCGTGCGCATCAAGTTGTCAGCCACCAGTTGCCGGCGCGCATCCTCGGCCACATAGATGTCGTTGAGGATCCACACCCGCTTGAGCGACAGCGAGGAAAAACTCGGGTACAGCTGGCAAAACCCCAGCAGCCGCTTGTCGTCATCGTCGGCCAGGGCCAGGTAGATCACCGACTCCTTGCGCCGCAGGCGCTTTTCCAAAAAGGCCCGTGACGAGTCCGGGAACGGCAAGGCCCCGTAGAACTCGCGGTATTTGACGAACAACGGGGTCAACAGGTCCAGGTGTTCCAGGGTCGCTTGAGTAATCCGCATGCCAGGCCTCAACTTCCAAATGGGGTATGACCACACGAGCGGCCGTGACTCGATGCTGCCTAATGACGCCAAAAAGCGCAATCGTGCCGCTATCGGTCATCCGCCGGGCTGAGCAGGAAATTGCCCTTCATCAGGTCCGGGTCGTCGGATTCGAGGGTCTGAACCTGCGCCTCATCCTTGAGATTGACCCCCGACAACTGCCGGCGACACGCCTCTCGCATCAAGTACAGCAGGCGATGGGCCGCCATGCCATAACTCAAGCCTTCCAGCCGCACGTTGGAGATGCAGTTGCGATAGGCATCGGTGAGGCCGACCTTGGGGTTGTAGGTGAAATACAGGCCCAGGCTGTCCGGCGAGCTGAGCCCTGGGCGTTCGCCGATCAGGATCACCACCATCTTGGCGCCCAATATCTGCCCGATTTCATCGGCCACCGCCACGCGGCCTTGCTCCACCAAAATCACCGGTGACAAGGACCAGCCTTCGGCGTGGGTCTGTTCTTCCAGGCGCGCCAGAAACGGCGCGGTGTGTTTATGCACCGCCAGTGCCGACAGGCCATCGGCTACCACGATGGCCAAGTCCACCCCACCAGGCTGGGCCGAAGCGTAGTCGCGCAGCGTTTGCGCCGACTCATCGCTCAGGCGTCGCCCCAGGTCCGGGCGTTGCAGGTACATGTGCCGGTCTGTAGCGGCGCTGTGCAATAACAGGCTGTCTCGGCCACGTTCGGTCAGTTGGTGGCTGAGCCCGGCGTGATCGAACGGCAGGTGCACCGCGTCCCGCGCCTGGGCGTGGGCAAACTGGAAGTCCAGTTGGGCGCTGGTGGGAAGGCTGGTACCGGTGCGGCCCAGGGCAATACGCGCCGGGGTGAGGCGGCGCAGTTCCAGCCACGGGTTGTCAGGCAATTCTGGTTGCACAGTCGGCTCCTTCATCCCAATTGCGCCAAGGCGTGGCGGAAGGCCGGTGGCAGGCTGTTGCCGAAGTGCACCTTGCCATCAGCCTGCGTGAAGATGCCCATTTTCGCCAGCCACTGCTCGAACTCCGGCGCCGGTTTTAAACCCAATGTTTGCCGGGCGTACAGGGCGTCGTGGAACGAGGTGGTCTGGTAGTTGAGCATGATGTCATCGGAACCGGGGATGCCCATGATGAAGTTGATGCCCGCCACGCCGAGCAGGGTCAGCAGGGTGTCCATGTCGTCCTGGTCGGCTTCGGCGTGGTTGGTGTAGCAGATGTCGCACCCCATGGGCACGCCGAGCAGCTTGCCGCAGAAGTGGTCTTCAAGGCCCGCGCGGATAATCTGCTTGCCGTTGTACAGGTACTCCGGGCCGATAAAGCCGACCACGGTGTTCACCAGAAACGGCTTGAAGTGCCGGGCCACGGCGTAGGCTCGGGTTTCACAGGTTTGCTGGTCGACGCCAAAGTGCGCATTGGCCGACAAGGCGCTGCCCTGGCCGGTTTCGAAATACATCAGGTTCTGGCCCAGGGTGCCGCGCTTGAGGCTCAAGCCCGCGTCATAACCTTCCTGCAGCACGTTCAGGTTGATCCCGAAACTGGCATTGGCCGCTTCGGTACCGGCAATTGACTGAAACACCAGGTCCAGCGGTACGCCGCGGTTGATCGCTTCGATGGAGGTGGTGACGTGGGTCAGCACGCAGGCCTGGGTGGGGATTTCGTAGCGCTGGATGATCGCGTCGAGCATCTCCAGCATGGCGCAGATCGAGGCGATGCTGTCGGTGGCCGGGTTGATGCCGATCATGGCGTCGCCGTTGCCGTACAGCAGGCCGTCGAGAATGCTCGCGGCGATGCCGGCGGGTTCGTCGGTAGGGTGGTTGGGCTGCAAGCGCGTGGACAAGCGCCCGCGCAGGCCCAGGGTGCCGCGAAACTGGGTGACTACGCGGATCTTCTGCGCCACCAGCACCAGGTCTTGCACGCGCATGATCTTGGACACCGCCGCGGCCATTTCTGGTGTCAGCCCCGGCGCCAATGCGCGTAGGGCCTGTTCATCGGCCGCGTCGCTGAGCAGCCAGTCGCGCAGGCCGCCGACGGTGAGGTGGCTGACCGCTGCAAACGCCTGTTTATCGTGGGTGTCGATGATCAGCCGGGTGACTTCATCGCTTTCATAAGGAATCAATGCTTCCTGCAGGAAGTGCTTGAGCGGGATATTTGCCAGCGCCATCTGCGCCGCCACACGCTCACCGTCATTCTGCGCGGCGACACCGGCGAGGAAGTCCCCGGAGCGTGCGGGGCTGGCCTTGGCCATCACGTCCTTGAGGCTGTCGAAGCGGTAGGTTTGAGCACCTACCGCGTGGGAAAAGCTTGCCATACAGTGTCTCCTTGATGACGCGGGCCTGCTGCGGGCAAGGCGCCGCGTCGAGGTTTTCGGCAGTTAGTGCAGGGCGGCCTCTGCGGCCTGGATCGCCGCGAATTCCTCTTCCGGCGTGCCTGCTACCAAGTGATGCCGGCTGTAGAAAGCAAAGTAAGCAATTAATACTCCATAGATGATCGCCGCGCCAATCACCACGCGTGGGTCCACCAGAAAGCCCGCCACCACGGCCACGCAGGCCAGCACCAGCGCCACGCCCGAGGTGAAGATGCCACCGGGCGTGCGGTATGGCCGCTCCATTTTAGGGCGACGGATGCGCAGGGTGATGTGGGCGGCCATCATCAATACGTAGGAAATCGTGGCGCCAAACACCGCCACCAGGATCAGCAAGTCACCCTGGCCGGTCAGCGACAGGCCAAAGCCGATAATCCCGGGGATCACCAGCGCCAATACCGGCGCCTTGCTCTTGTTGGTCTCGGACAATTTGCGCGGCAGGTAACCGGCACGGGACAAGGCAAAGATCTGCCGCGAATAGGCGTAGATGATCGAGAAAAAGCTCGCGATCAAACCGGCCAGGCCGACCAGGTTGACGAAGCTGCCCATCCAGGTGGAACCGCCGTAGGACAACGCCAAAGCTTCCACCAGCGGGTTGCCGGATTTGATCAGCGCGTAAGTCCCCGCACCGCCCGGCGCGATCACCAGGATCAACAGGGCAAAACTGGTCAGCACCACAATGGCGCCAATCAGCCCGCGCGGCAGGTCGCGCTTGGGGTTCTTGGTTTCTTCAGCGGCCAGCGGCACACCTTCCACCGCCAGGAAAAACCAGATGGCATAAGGGATCGCGGCCCACACGCCGACGTAGCCGAACGGCAGGAAGCTGCTGGCGCCCTTGGCCTCGGTCACGGGTATATCGAGCAGATTGGCGACGTTGAAGTGCGGCACCATCGACACCAGGAACACGCCCAGGGCTATCGCGGCGACGGCGGTGATCACGAACATCAACTTCAAGGCTTCACCCACACCAAAAATGTGGATGCCGATAAAGATGATGTAGAACGCCAAGTAGATCATCCAGCCGCCAATGCCGAACAACGACTCGCAATAGGCGCCGATAAACACCGCGATGGCGGCGGGCGCGATGGCGTATTCGATAAGGATGGCAGTGCCGGTGAGGAACCCGCCCCAGGGGCCGAAGGCGCTGCGGGCAAAACCGTAGCCACCGCCAGCAGTGGGGATCATGGAAGACAACTCGGCCAGGGAAAAGCACATGCACAGGTACATGGTGGCCATCAGCAAAGTAGCGAGGAACATGCCGCCCCAGCCGCCCTGGGCCAAGCCGAAGTTCCAGCCGGCGTAGTCTCCGGAAATAACATAGGCGACGCCCAGGCCAACCAGTAGTACCCAGCCGGCGGCGCCTTTTTTCAGTTCGCGTTGTTGAAAGTAATCGGTGCCGACTTTTTCAAAGTCGACAGAAGAACCAGTGGGTTCGCTAGGCATGGGAAGTACCTTCCATTCTTATTGTTTTGATCCCGACAGGTTGCCGCCGGGTAATGTAGGAGCGAGCTTGCTCGCGAAAAACTTGCGAGCGCCTCGGGGGAGTCAGGCTACTCGCGTTATCGTTAACGTTCTTCGCGAGCAAGCTCGCTCCTACAGTGACGGTTGTTGCTTCTGTGGGGTTAGAAAAAACCCAGCGGATTAATGTCGTAGCTCACCAGCAAGTTCTTGGTCTGCTGGTAGTGATCCAACATCATCTTGTGGGTTTCACGGCCTACGCCAGACTTCTTGTAACCGCCAAACGCGGCATGCGCCGGGTACAGGTGGTAGCAGTTGGTCCATACACGGCCGGCCTTGATCGCCCGGCCCATGCGGTAGGCGCGGTTGATGTCGCGGGTCCACAGGCCAGCGCCCAGGCCGAACTCGGTGTCGTTGGCAATCGCCAGGGCTTCGGCTTCGTCCTTGAAGGTGGTGATGCTCACCACCGGGCCGAAGATTTCTTCCTGGAATACACGCATGTCGTTGGTGCCCTTGAGCAGGGTCGGCTGGATGTAATAACCGGTGGCCAGGTCGCCCGTGAGCTTCTCGACCTTGCCGCCGGTGAGCAGTTGCGCGCCTTCGCCCTTGGCGATTTCCAGGTAGGACAGGATCTTGTCGAACTGCTGCTCGGACGCCTGGGCGCCGACCATGGTGTCGGTGTCCAGCGGGTCGCCACGCTTGATCGACTCGACCTTTTTCATCACCACTTTCATGAAGTCGTCGTAGATCGACTCTTCCACCAGTGCACGGGAAGGGCAGGTGCACACTTCACCCTGGTTGAAGAACGCCAGCACCAGGCCTTCGGCGGCTTTTTCGATGAATTGAGGTTCGGCTTTCATGATGTCGGCGAAGAAGATGTTCGGCGACTTGCCGCCCAGCTCAACCGTGGACGGAATGATGTTCTCGGCCGCCGCATGCATGATGTGCGAGCCCACAGGCGTTGAGCCGGTAAAGGCGATCTTGGCAATGCGCTTGCTGGTGGCGAGGGCTTCGCCGGCTTCTTTGCCAAAACCGTGCACCACGTTCAGCACGCCTGGCGGCAGCAGGTCGCCAATCAGTTCCATCAGCACGCTGATGCCCAGCGGCGTTTGCTCGGCGGGTTTGAGCACCACGCAGTTGCCGGCGGCCAGGGCTGGCGCGAGTTTCCACGCGGCCATCAGCAGCGGGAAGTTCCACGGGATGATCTGGCCGACCACGCCCAGCGGCTCGTGGAAGTGATAGGCGGCGGTGAGTTCGTTGATTTCCGCGCTGCTGCCTTCCTGCGCGCGGATGCAGCCGGCGAAGTAGCGGAAGTGGTCGGCGGCCAGGGGGATGTCGGCGTTTAGGGTTTCGCGCACGGCCTTGCCGTTGTCCCAGGTTTCGGTGATGGCCAGCAGTTCGAGGTTTTGCTCGATGCGGTCGGCGATTTTCAGCAGCACCAGCGAGCGGTCCTGGGCCGAGGTTTTGCCCCAGGCATCGGCGGCTGCGTGAGCGGCGTCCAGCGCCTTGTCGATGTCTTTGGCGGTGGAGCGCGGGAAGTCGGCAATCGGCTTGCCGTTGACCGGCGAGGTGTTGGAGAAGTAGTTGCCATCGACCGGCGCCACGAATTCGCCGCCGATGTAGTTGCCGTACTTGGCCTTGAACGAAACGATGGCGCCTTCAGTACCGGGGTGTGCATAACGCATGGTGGGCATCTCCTGCTTTTATGTTTATTGGAGTACAGCGCGGCAAGCGCGTTATAAAGCGTAGAGCAAAGGTTGGGCCACTGCTGTGCGGGCCCGCAAAATCAAGGGGTTGGGCGTTGTTGCAAGGCGTTGCCGTGACAGGGGTGATACAGGCCAGGTGACAGTTTGTGCCACAAACGGTACAGCCTGTGACCGGTGGGTCGGGCCGGGATTGCAATGGCCGGATGGCTGGGGGATGCTGGGCGTTCTCACGCAGGGAGAATAATAAGAACATGCATAACGATCATTTCAGTCGCCATGCCCAGCAAGTCTTGACCGTCACCCGGGGCCAAGAGCTTTCCCAGGGGCCTGGCAGCGACCCGTCCATCGCCCGCTCCTGGCTGCGCTGTGTGGAGGACTACCACCTCGACCCGGCGCTGACCATCGCGCCCACTGTGCTCGAACACGGGCGCCTGCTGGAAAGTCGCGAACGCCTGCGCCAAGTGCTGCACATTGCCGGCAGCGAAATGAACAGCCTGCACCAGCAACTCTCCGGCGCCGGTCACGCGGTGCTGCTCACCGATGCACGCGGGGTGATCCTCAACTGTGTCACCGCGCCGTCGGAGCGCAAGATCTTCGAGCGCGCCGGCTTATGGCTGGGCGCTGACTGGAGCGAAGCCTGCGAAGGCACCAACGGTATCGGCACCTGCCTGGTGGAACGGCAGTCGTTGACGATCCACCGTGACGAACACTTTCGCGGCCGCCATACCGGGCTGACCTGTTCGGCCAGCCCAGTGTTCGACCCTCATGGTGAATTGCTGGCGGTGCTGGATGTGTCCTCGGCCCGCGAAGCCGTGTCACGCCAGAGCCAGTTCCACACCATGGCGCTGGTGAACCTGTCGGCCAAGATGATCGAAAGTTGCTACTTCCTGCGTCACTTCGAACATCACTGGCTGTTGCGTTTTCACCTGCAGGCCGAGTCGGTCGGGTTGTTCAGCGAGGGCTTGCTGGCGTTCGATGGCGAAGGGCGCATTTGTGCGGTCAACCAGAGCGCCCTGAACCTGTTGGGGCAGTTGCGCGGCGGTTTGGTGGGCCAGCCGGTGGAAGCGTTTTTCGACTGTTCCCTGGATCAGTTGCTGGGGCGCGCCAGCGCAAATGCCACGGCCAGTTGGCCATTGCGCACCCGCGAGGGTCGGCCTCTGTTTGCAGCGTTGCGAGGCCAGCCGCGCAGTGTGCCGGCCCCTATCATCAAGCCGCAGGCGCCACGGCCTTTGGGTATCTGCCTGGGCGACCCGGCGTTGCAAAATGAGCTGCGCAAGGCCTCGCGAGTGTTCGAGCGCGACGTGCCCTTACTGATCAACGGCGAAACCGGCTGCGGTAAAGAAGCCTTCGCCAAGGCCGTGCACCAGACTAGCCAGCGGGGCGACAAGGCCTTTGTCGCGCTGAACTGTGCGGCGATTCCAGAAAACCTGATCGAGAGCGAATTGTTTGGCTATCGCGCCGGCAGTTTTACTGGCGCCCTTAAAGAGGGTATGCGCGGCAAGCTGCAACAGGCCGATGGCGGCACGCTGTTTCTCGATGAAATCGGCGACATGCCCCTGGCGCTGCAAACCCGCCTGTTAAGGGTGCTGGAAGACCGCCTGGTGGTGCCTATCGGTGGTGAGCCCCAAGCCGTGAACGTGCGCATCATCAGCGCCACGCACCGCAATTTGCTGGAGCGTGTGGCCGATGGCAGCTTTCGCGAAGACCTGTATTACCGCCTGAACGGCTTGGAAGTTGCCCTGCCGCCGTTGCGCGAACGCACTGACAAGTCGCAACTGTTGGACTTCCTCCTGGCCCAAGAGGCGGGCACCGAGCAGGTGATGCTCGACGAGCCTGCGCGCCAAGCCTTGTTGGCATTCCATTGGCCCGGCAACCTGCGGCAGTTGCGTACGGTGTTGCGCACAGTAGTGGCGCTTTGTGAGGGCGGGCGAGTCGGGCTTGAGGACTTGCCGGCGCTGATTCGACAGGCGCGGCCCCAAGGGCAGAGGCTGGATGCGCCGTGCGCCTCGCCGCTGGAGAGCGCCGAGCGTCAGGCATTACTCGATGCGTTGGCGCAGCAGCGCTGGCATATGAGCCATGTGGCTGAACAGTTGGGCGTCAGTCGCAATACGCTGTACCGCAAGTTACGCAAACATGGGATTTCACGGGAGGTTATGCATTAGGGGCGCGACAGTTGTCGGAATAACTCAGTTATTGCGGACTGCTCGTTTTTTGTCCCACGTGATTTAAGGTTTTTTATCGCTCTACGCACTCACGTCGTCCCGGAACGTGGTGCGCTGTTTTAAGCACTGATGGAATAAGGGCAGAGCATCACTTGCCCTTAAACACCGTTGTTTGAAACTTCTAGGGTGACAACACATGAATATTACAAGTCCAATAACGACTCCTGTGCCACAACTCCCTGTTCAACTTGATGTTACGCCCACGCCTGCACCGCAGCCCTTGATGGCGGGCTGGGGCGAACCGATGCACCCCCTTGAGCATGAGCCTGGCACGCAGTTGTCTGAGCCGCAGGCTGATCAAACGCCGAAGGTGCGCATCAGGCGTGGAATCTTCGGGCGGCGGTTCGGGGGAGGGTCCAGGCCCACGCCGCCGGTGTCTCCCCCGCCGTCGCCCAGGGTACCGCCTGCCCCGGTCAGTCCCACGCCTACCCGGCCCCAAACCACGACGGGAGGGAAAAAACCGACGACAACCCACGACACCTCTGGCACCAGCGTGACCGCGGGCAGTTCAGGCCAGTCGACGGCCAGTAAGCTCAAGGACGCGCTGACCAAGGGGCCTCAGACGCCCCCTCTCGGTGGCACCACCGCTGTGAAACCGGCGGAATCGCCCAAGGTCAGTGTGGCCGATGTCACTCAGCGGCTGTTGGATGCCGACAGGCTGGTCAAGGCGGGCGTTATTTCTACATCGCCCTCTACCGGCAAGATGGTCAAGGACGCGTTCATCAACGCAGGCATCAATGGCATGGTCAGCGCGCCGATCAATGTGGGCGCCTATGCCGGGTCCGTGGCTGCGGGGGAAGCGATCAAGGGCCAATACGTACCGTCGCCGGTAACGCCACCGCCACCGCATTTGCCTGGCGGTGTGCAGGCCGGTCAGAAGCCAGCGCCGCCAGTCGTTACGCCATCCACACCCGATGAGCCTGCGCCTGGGGCCACACGCCATTTGGATCGCGTAGAAAAGGTGATGCTGGAGTTTGCCAATCTCATCATCACGCTGGCGGGAAACACCGGAGACCGGCTTGTCATGGGCGACGCCTGGCCCAAGGAGCGCGGGGCACGCATGAGTAACCTTGAGCAGTTACTGGACGTTTCAGAAACCCATATGAAACAACTGGCCGAGGACCACGAGCTGATTTTCAAACCTCACATCGAGTCACAAACGTCCCCTGGTACCGGTGGCCGCTTAGGCGTGATCGAGCGTCGGTACCATGCCTTGAAAAAAACCGCTGACCGAATCATGACCTTGAAAGGCGCTGAGCTTAACAACACGCGCACCACGGTTTAAGTCATTCCTTTTGCCCGCCGGATCCTACCGGCGGGCGTTTCGCCCTCAGCTAATGCGTGCGAACTTTCCCACCCTACGCTAACCTGCCTCGATGTTTACGAGGTCGACTATGCACATTCATATTCTGGGTATCTGCGGTACGTTCATGGGTTCGATGGCGGTTCTGGCCAAAGAGCTGGGCCATCACGTAACAGGCTCCGATGCCAATGTTTATCCACCCATGAGCACGCAGCTAGAGGCGCAAGGGATTGAGCTGACCCAAGGTTACGACCCTGCGCAATTCGACCCGGTGCCGGACCTGGTCGTCATCGGCAACGCCATGTCGCGCGGCAACCCGGCGGTGGAATACGTACTGAACAAAGGCTTGCCTTACGTCTCCGGCCCCCAGTGGCTGGCCGACCATGTGCTGCAAGGCCGTTGGGTCCTGGCAGTGGCGGGTACCCACGGCAAGACCACCACCAGCAGCATGCTGGCCTGGGTGCTGGAACATGCGGGCATGAGCCCGGGCTTCCTGATTGGCGGTGTGCCTCAGAACTTCTCGGTGTCGGCGCGCCTGGGCCAGACACCGTTTTTTGTGATCGAGGCCGATGAATACGACAGCGCCTTTTTCGACAAGCGCTCCAAGTTCGTCCACTACCGCCCGCGCACGGCGATCCTCAACAACCTTGAGTTTGATCACGCGGATATCTTCCCCGATCTGCCGGCGATTGAGCGGCAGTTCCACCATTTGGTGCGCACCATTCCCAGCGAAGGCCTGGTCATTCATCCCACCACCGAGCCTGCGTTGCAGCGTGTGATCGACATGGGCTGCTGGACCCCGGTGCAAACCACCGGCGCGGGTGGGCAGTGGCAGGCCAGGTTGCTCAGCGACGACGGTTCGCGGTTTGAAGTGCTGTTCGAAGGCCAGGCCCAAGGCATCGTCGACTGGGGCATGACTGGCCAGCACAACGTGGCCAACGCCTTGGTGAGCCTGGCTGCCGCTCGGCATGTCGGCGTGGTGCCGGCCATGGGCATCGCCGCCTTGAGCGCGTTCAAGAGTGTGAAGCGGCGCATGGAGAAAGTCGCCGACGTGAATGGGATTACCATTTACGACGACTTTGCCCACCACCCAACCGCCATTGCCACCACCCTGGATGGCCTGCGCAAGCGCGTGGGCGATGCGCAGATCATCGCCATCGTCGAACCGCGTTCCAACTCCATGAAGCTCGGCGCACACCGTGATGGCCTGCCTGAAAGCGTCAACGATGCCGACCAGGTGGTGTGGTATGCGCCAGCCAACCTCGGCTGGGATTTGCCGGGCATTGCTGCGCTGTGCACCATACCTTCGAAGGTTTGCGATTCGCTGGAAGGCATCATTGAGCAGGTGAAGTCCTTGGCCCAGCCCGGCACCCACGTGGTGGTCATGAGCAACGGCGGCTTCGGCGGCCTGCACGGCAAGTTGGCCGAGGCGTTGAAATGAGCGGGCCGGAGCGCATTACCCTGGCGATGACCGGCGCGTCTGGTGCGCCTTACGGCCTGCGCCTGCTCGATTGCCTGGTGCGTGAAGACCGTGAGGTGCATTTTCTGATCTCCAAGGCGGCGCAGTTGGTGTTGGCGACCGAGACCGATGTCGCGCTGCCTTCCAAAGTGCAGATGATGCAGGCGTTCCTCACCGAGTACACCGGTGCGGCGGCGGGGCAGATCAAGGTCTACGGCAAAGAAGACTGGATGTCGCCGGTAGCTTCGGGCTCCGGTGCGCCGGCGGCCATGGTGGTGGTGCCATGCTCCACCGGTACCTTGTCGGCGATTGCCACGGGCGCCTGCAACAACCTGATCGAACGGGCGGCGGACGTGACCTTGAAGGAGCGCCGCCAATTGATCCTGGTGCCGCGCGAAGCGCCGTATTCGAGCATTCACCTGGAGCACATGCTCAAGTTGTCGAACATGGGCGTGACCATTCTGCCCGCGTCGCCTGGCTTCTATCACCAGCCGCAGACCATCGATGACCTGGTGGACTTTGTGGTGGCGCGCATTCTCAACCTGTTGAACATTCCCCAGGACATGCTGCCGCGTTGGGGTGAGCACCATCTGGGCGGCGATGAATAAAGCGCTGCTGCTGTTGATGGCGCTGCAACTTACCGGCTGCGCCACGGCGCGCACGCTGGATGCGGCGCAACCGGGCGCACCGGTGGTGTATGCCGGCACGCGGCTGGATCTGTACGCGATCAATGGTGGCTGCTGCGCCAAGGACCGCTTTGGCGCCGAGGCCCCGAGCTATCCCCAGCTCGACCTGCCGGCCAGTGCGTTGCTCGATACCTTGTTGTTGCCACTGTCGGTGTTGACGGTGCTGGGGGTTGGCTTCAACGCCACGGGCGGGCTGTAAGGCAGTGGCTGCCTGGGCCGGCCCCGGCGGCCAGCGCATATCTACTTGACGCCCGGCGATCCAAATGTGAGCGGGCTTGCTCGCGAAGGCGGCCTGGCAGTCAACACAGTTGGATTGTGTGCATATCCATTGCTGCGGTAACGGCCGCTTAGGGTTCCGCCCTGACGGCGGGTCACTTTGGAAAAGCCCCAAAGTAACCAAAGGGCTCTTGCCCCACCACTCGGCACCTCGCCTAGGCTCGGTGTGCCCGTAATCCGCCAGTGATTTGGGGGGCCGCCGCCACGCGCCATCCATGGCGCGGGGCGGCTAAACCGGCATCCCTGCCGGTTTACCCCCCAAATCCCTGTCGAATTCCGGCCAGCGTGGTTTAACGGGGCGCCTGAGATCAAAAGCAGATCAAGAGCAAGATCAAGAGCGGCTCGCTTCGCATCGTGGTTAGCGTCTGCTGCTACAGCCGACAAAGTTGTGTAGATACCGATGCTGCGATGAGGCCAGTACCAGCCCCGCATCATTACTTGCCGAGCTTGCGCAACTCGTCCGACTCCACCACCCGCACGCCATCCTGTTCTTCCAGCGCCAGGCGCCACATGGCGCGGGCCAGTTCGCAGACTTCAATACCGTGGTACTTGCCCGGAATAAGCCGTGACAAAGGCCCGGCTAACTGCTCGGCCAGGCGCGGTTCCAGTCGTTCGCCCAGCAGCAGCGACGGACGTACGATGGTCAACTGCGGCCAGTCTTGCGCTCGGAGCGCCAGTTCCATTTCCCCCTTGACCCGGTTGTAGAACACCGAGGATTTCGGGGCGGCGCCAATTGCGCTGATCACGATCAGATGCCGCGCGCCCAGTTCCCGTGCGCGCTTGGCGAAAGCCACCACCATGTCCAGGTCGACCGCACGGAACGCCGCTTCCGAGCCGGCCTTTTTGATCGTGGTGCCCAGGCAGCAGAAGGCGATATCCACGCGGCCGCTCAGTTGCGGCAGGAACACCGCCGGCTCGCCCACCGGGTTTTCCAGGCGTGGATGTTCAGCCAATGGTTTGCGGCTGGGTGCCAGCACGCGGGTCACGGTGGGTTCGTTGAGCAGGCGGTCGAGCAGGTGTTCGCCCGTGAGGCCGGAAGCCCCGGCCAGCAAGATATGCTGCGGTGTCAGGTACATGGTGTTTCCCCCTTGTTACACGTTACAGCTTAGTTGCCTTTGGCTTCCTTGCTATTCATTGAGACGCTTTCGAGCGCCTTTCGTGCCTGCTGTTTACGTAATAATTGCCAATGGGCGATCACGCCTTTGGGCGCCCAGATCTGCGGTTCGGAGGCTTCGAAATTGTCCGCCTGTTCGCGTTCGGCCACGTGCAGTTGTGCCAGTTTGAAGGCGTGTTGCAATTCATCTGTTTGGTTGAAAGCTTGTGCGAAAAGGGCATCACCGAAGTAGGTGAAGTCTGCTTCTTCCGAGCAGCCGAACGAAACGCGGTCCGCGCGGGAGGCGGTCATGATCAGGGTGCGCTCATCTTTGAGCGCCGGTATGAAGCCGCCGGAGTAACAGGCGGAGATCACGATGACTTTGTCACGGTTTTTCAGTGGTGCGAGCACGGCCGCTAGTTCATCGGCGGGCAGGTCGGCCAGTTCCATGCGCGGTTGGTCGAGCACCAGTTCATGCTCATGGGTGCCATGGCTGGTCATATAAATGAACACCAGGTCTTCCGGCCCGGTGCGTTCGGCCAGGGTTTGCACGGAACGACGCAGGCTTTCGCGGGTGGCCAGGGGGCGGTCGGCGATGTGGTCGCGGTGGTTGACCAGGCGCAGCTGCCCGCGAGCACCAAAGCGGGTGGCGAGCAGGTTGCTGACGTAATCGGCTTCGCGCAGGAACACGCTTTGTTTGCCGTCACCGGCCAGCACCAGGGTGTACAGCTCCACGGCTGGGGTGGACGCGGGCACGGCTGCCAGGGCGTCATCGAGCAAGCGGCCTTGGGCCAGTATGCCGGTCTCCAGTGGGTCGGGCAGCAGCTTGCCCTCGGCGTCGCGTACGCGCAGGCCATTGACCCAGGTGCCGGACTGCACGGTGCCGTCCGTGAGTACCAGGGTGCCACGGCCTTGATAGTTGTCGCTGTCGAAGCCACCGATATAGAAACTGCCATCGGTGAGGTTCAGACGCCCTTCACCGGTAAAGCGCCAGTCACTGAACTGGCCGACGTAGTGGCTGCCATCGACCCCGATCAATTCGCCTTTGCCGGTCAGCGCGCCTTCCTTGAACTGGCCGATCCACACATCGCCGTCGGCGTTCTCATAGCGGCCTTTGCCGTTGAGCTGGTTCTGCTTGAATTGGCCGACATAGATATCGCCCTCGGCGCTATTAAAGGTGCCATTGCCTTCCAGTTGGCCATCGACAAAGCGGCCGCTGAACTGGTTGCCGCTGTCGTCATTGCGTTGGCCTTCGCCATTGGGCTTGCCGTGGGCGAACTGGCCCTGGTACTGGCTGCCGTCGGCCAGTTCCAGGCGGCCGAGGCCTGAGTACTGGTCGTCCTGGAATTCGCCGCGATAAGTCATCTGCCCCTCTTTGAGGGTGCCTTCGCCGTTGCGTCGACCGTTCTTGAAGCCGCCCACGTAGCTGCTGCCCGAGGTGGTCAGGCTGCCCTGGCCGTCAAACAGGCCCTGCTTGAATTCGCCTTTATAGACTTCGCCATTGCTGCCGTGCCATTCGCCCTGGCCGTGCCACTGGCCTTTGTCGAATTGGCCGGCGTACCAGCTGCCATTGGGGTAGTCCACACGGCCTTGGCCTTGCAGCAAACCGTTGACCACATCGCCACGGTAGCGGCCGCCATCGGGCAGGCGCGCATCGGGCGGCAACAGCGATTCGCCGTCTCCGCAAGCGGTGAGCAACAGGGCAAGGGCAAGGGGAGCGAGTGGGCGCATAGCGGGATCCGGATAATTGAGCGCCGAGTATGCCGTAGCCGGGGTGCCGAACCTAGTGGTCTATGCGCAGGATCCATCACCTGTAGGAGCGGGCTTGCCCGCGAAAAACTCACAGGCGCCGCATTTATTCAGCCAGCACGCGTTATCGATGACGACCTTCGCGAGCAAGCTCGCTCCTACAGTGGGGGTGTGGTGGTTATACGAAGCACAGTGACAGCGACTCGGCGATGTAAGCCGGCTTCTCCTGGCCTTCGATTTCCAGGGTGGCCGTGGCCTTGAACAGCCATTGGCCCGGCTTCTTCTCGGTGACGTCTGTGAGGGTGACGTTCAGGCGCACCTTGGAATTCACTTTCACCGGCTGGATAAAGCGCACGCTGTCCAGGCCGTAGTTGACGGCCATCTTCAAGCCTTCGGGCATGATCAGGATGTCTTCCATCAGCTTGGGCATCAGCGACAGCGACAGGAACCCGTGGGCGATGGTGCTGCCGAACGGGGTTTGCGCGGCCTTGACCGGGTCGACGTGGATGAACTGATGATCGCCGGTGGCTTCTGCGAACAGGTTGATACGCGCCTGGTCGATGGTGAGCCATTCGGAACGTCCCAGTTCCTTGCCGACGTAATCTTTGAGCTGCGCTACGGGTACATAGGGCATTGCGTCTCTCCTTGGTTCATCATTTTTGCCCATCGGTAACGGGCGTTTTTATCGGTTACAGAGAACCAATGTAGATCATCATGGGCAATCAGCCCGGTCAACCCAAGATGCTTTTGGCGAATGCCGGAGCATAGGGCGGGCATGCTTATAATGCGCGCGAGCGTTGAGGGGGAGAGAGCGGGATGCTGTTACGTGGCCTGACCTGGCTGGTGCTGTTTCAATTGATCGGCACCGCGATCAATCATTTGTTGGTGCCGGTGCTGCCGGGGCCGATCATCGGCTTGCTGCTGATGCTGGGCTTTCTGGTCTGGCGCGGTGAAGTCGGCGAGCCCCTGAGCCTGGCGGCCGGCAGCCTGTTGCGTTACCTGCCACTGCTGCTGGTGCCGCCGGCCGTGGGGGTGATGGTGTACGCCAAGGACATCGTGGCGGATTTCTGGGCCATCGTCGGGGCGTTGGTGTTGTCGCTGGTGATCGCCATGGGCTTTGTCGGTGTGCTGATGCAGCAGATGGTCAAGCGCAAGGAGAAGGACCAATGATCCTCGACTGGCAAGGCGCCTGGACGGCGGTCATTCATCACCCGCTGTTCGGTATCGGTATCACCCTGGGCGCCTATCAACTGGTGCTGGCGGGGTTCGAGAAAACCCGCTGGATCTTCCTGCAGCCGGTGCTGGTGTCGATGTTGCTGGTGATCGGCGTGCTGCTCACCTGCGGCCTGAGCTACGCCGAATACCGCAAGAGCACCGAGATCATGGGCATCCTGCTGGGGCCTGCGACCGTGGCCCTGGCGGTGCCGCTTTATCTGAACCTGCGACGGATTCGCCAATTGTTCTGGCCGATTTTTACTACGCTGGTGGTAGGCGGGGTATTGGCCACCGGCCTTTGTGTGGCGTTGGGGTGGTGGTTTGGTGCCGAACACAGAGTGCTGATGACCATGGCGCCCAAGTCGGTGACCTCGCCGATTGCCATGCTGGTGGCCGAGCAGATCGGCGGCGTGGCGGCCTTGGCAGCGGTGTTCGTGTTGATCACTGGCGTGGTCGGCGCGATGATCGGCCCAGCGCTCTTGACGCGCCTGGGTGTACGCAGCCCCGAAGCGCGCGGCATGGCCTTGGGCATGACCGCCCACGCCGTCGGTACTTCGGTGGCCCTGCAGGAAAGCGAAGAATGCGGCGCCTTCGCGGCGCTGGCCATGAGTTTGATGGGCGTGGCCACGGCGGTGTTCCTGCCGTTGGCGGTGTCGGTCATTGTTTAAACCAGGTTTTAAGGAAACCGTTATGAGTCTGGCGCTATTCCCCCTCAACACTGTGCTGTTCCCAGGCTGCACCCTCGACTTGCAGATATTCGAGGCGCGCTACCTGGACATGATCGGCCGTTGCATGAAAAAGGGCGAAGGCTTTGGTGTGGTGTGCATCCTGGACGGCTCAGAGGTGGGCATGGCCCCTGACGGTTATGCGCTTGTCGGTTGTGAAGCGCTGATTCGTGACTTCAAACAGCAGGACAACGGCCTGCTGGGCATTCGCGTCGAAGGGGGGCGTCGTTTCCGCGTGCATGAGACCGACGTGCAGAAAGACCAATTGCTGGTGGCCGACGTGCAATGGTTGCAAGAGTTGCCGGACCCGCCACTGGGCGAAGAAGACGCCGACTTACTGGCGTTGCTTGAGGCCCTGGCCGAGCACCCGATGGTGGCTTCGCTGGACATGGGCGGTGACGTCGAAGGCCAGCAAGCCCTGGGCAACCGGTTGGCCTATCTGCTGCCGTTTACCGAGGCCGACAAGATCGACTTGCTGCAACTGGACGACCCACAGCAACGCTTGGATGCGATCCAGATGTTGCTCGATGAACTGCAGGGCGAACTGTTCACCTGAGGTTCGGATTTGCCTGACAGAGCTTTCAGACTTTGCTCGGTCGTCTCCACTGCGTCGCCTGCACTATTTTCCGATCACACAACAATGATCGGAGATAACCATGATTCGGCTGACACCCTCGGAACAAGTCGCGTGGGACGCTTATTTCGTCAGCGTGACCACGCAATTACTCCAGCAGCAAGCCACGCGGGGCGCGGAGTACATCGCCGAGCGCGCCGCCGAAGTGGCCGATGAGATGCTGCTGGAGCGCCGCGAACGTTGCGTTGAACGGCGCAGCGCCTCCGTGGACTGGATCGGCCCGGCCAAGGGTCAGTAGGCGTACCTGAGCAGGGCGTGGGGCGTGCCGGTAAAGGCGATAAAACCGAGCACGGCTACCACGGCGGGCAGCACCAGCCACCAGGCTTTTTGCGACATGGCTGGCAATGGGCTGCGGTACTCGATTGCCGTCAGGCTGAACGCACACACGGTCATGGCCAGCAACGTGCCGGCCAGGATGTCTGTAGGCCAATGGGCGCCCAGGTAGACCCGCGACAAGGCAATGAATGCCGCCGGAATGCAGCCCAACAGCATCCAGGTCAGGCGCAGCCGCGTGGGTTGGCCGCGACCGGCCAATACCGCGAGCGCCAGGAAGAAGGCAAAGGCACCGGAGGCATGGCCGCTGGGCATGCTGAAGCTGGTCAGCGGGTCGGTGAGGATTTCCGGGCGGCCACGGGCAAAGAACAGCTTGGTGCCGGTGTTGATCACTGCCGCGCCGGCGAGGGTGGCGCCGACAAACACGGCGTGGCGCCATTGCCGCGCTAGCAGCAACAGGCCAGTGAACACCGCGCTGGCGAAAAACATCTTCTTGAACTCGCCCAGTTGGGTGACCCGCACCATCACTTCGTCCAGCCACGGGCTGCGATGTTCCTGCACCAGGGCGCTCAGGCCCTGGTCGAAGTCATTGAGATGGGGGTAGCCGATAAACAGTGCGATCAACAACACCAGGCTGGCGCAACCGATCCACAAGGTGGCGCGCCGATGCCCACGCCAACTGCTGTTCAAACTCAGCCCCAGCAGCACCGCCAGGCACGCCGCGATAATCGCCGCTTCCGGCCAGAAACCTTCCGGCAACGGCAGGCGGAACGCGGCGCCGGCGGCCCAGCCCGGCAGCAGATAGGCCACGGTCCAGCCCGCTGCGGCAATGATGCTCACGGCGGCGAAGCGCGGGAAGGGCATGTCGCACATACCCGCCACCATCGGCAGCATAGGGCGCAATGGTCCGATGAAACGCCCGACCAACAGGCTGGCAATCCCGTACTTGTGGAAGTAGGTTTCTGCGCCGTTCATCCATTCAGGATGCTGGCGCAGGCCGGGCAGGCGCCGGATGTTCTGATGGAAGTGGCGGCCCAGATAATAGGAAACGCCGTCGCCCAACAAACCGCCGAGGAAGCCCAGCAGCAGGGTTTCACTCAGCGACAGCGCACCGCTGCCAGCCAACGCGGCGATTGCAAACAGCAATACCGTGCCTGGCACGATCAACCCGGCAATCGCCAGACACTCCACGCACGCGACAATAAACACCGCCGCTGCCAGCCATTGTGGGTTGAGGGTCAACCAGCCGGTAATGCTATCGAGCCATTGGCCCATACAATCCACTCCATGCATACATATTCAAAAACACTGAAGATTCAATTGTGGGAGCGGGCTTGCTCGCGAATGCGGTGTGTCAGACACAGATTCCTACACTGACACGCCGCATTCGCGAGCAAGCCCGCTCCCACATTGGATCCGCTGTGTTGCGGATATCATCAAATCAAAAAATAATCCCGGCCTTCGACCTGCCCCCGACGCAGCGGGTTCCGCGTGCAATAAGGCGCATAGCCAGCATCGACGAAACGGTACATCAAGTGCTCATCGCGCCCACTGGGGATGCCCAGGCGCGTGGTCTGGATAATCTGCGTGGGCACTTGGCCCACGTCTTCGACATACAGCAGTTCCTGGTCGAAGCGCTTGGCGTCCCACATCGGCACTTTCAGTCCCAGTGCCTTGCACAGCAGCGTCTGGCCCGCACACAGCTTTTGCGAGGGGCGTGGGCTGCCATCGGGGTTGGGGTTGTTCAACAGCATCTGCGCCAGGCTCGCCGCGCCGGAAATGTCATCGACCCAGGGATAGGCCGATTTGATCAACACGGCATTGCCCGGGCCATGGGCGCTGAAGTTCAGCGAATCACCGCCACGGGCGTAGTACATGTAGATATGGCCACCATCCAGAAACAAAGCCTTACGCTTTTCTGTGTAGCCGAGTGAGGCGTGGCTGCCTTTTTCGGCCACGTAATAGGCTTCGGTTTCAATAATTCGCGCCGAAAGCCAGAGATCGCCCACGCGATGGCGAATGACTTTTCCGAGTAGTTCGCGGGCAAGCAGTTGCGCGTCGCGGTCGAAGAAGCTATCGGGCAGGGGGCTGGCGGGGAGCTGGGGCAAAAAATCGGGCATGGCGGTCAAGGGTTGATACGGCTAAATGTGACCGAATCATAACAACTCTCAGCTTAATTACGCCTGAACCTGGGGTTTTTACAGTTCATTTCGACCATCCGCCCCTCACCGCTGTCAGTCGGGCGGCGTCACAGCTATAATCTGCCGCTTTCCTCTTTGCCAAGACTCCCTGACCATGACTGAGTCCGTTCTTGACTACATGACCCGCCTGGGTCGCGCTGCCCGGCAGGCCTCGCGGTTGATCGCCCGTGCGAGCACCGCGCAGAAGAACCGTGCGCTGCTGGCGGCTGCCGATGCTCTGGATGCTTCGCGCTCCGAGCTGACTGCCGCCAACGAGCTGGACCTGACCAATGGGCGCGCCAATGGCCTGGAGCCAGCCTTGCTGGACCGCCTGGCGCTGACCCCGGCGCGTATCGACGACATGATCGAAGGCCTGCGTCAGGTGGCTAAGCTGCCTGATCCCATCGGTGAAATTCGCGACATGCGTTACCTGCCGTCCGGTATCCAGGTGGGCAAGATGCGCGTGCCCCTGGGCGTGATTGGCATCATCTATGAGTCGCGCCCGAACGTGACCATCGACGCCGCGAGCCTGTGCCTCAAGTCCGGCAACGCCACCATCCTGCGTGGCGGTTCCGAGGCGATCAACTCCAACCGCGCCATCGCCGCCTGCATCCAGCAGGGCCTGGCCGTGGCCGAGTTGCCGGCTGAAGTGGTGCAAGTGGTGGAAACCACCGACCGCGCCGCCGTGGGTGCCTTGATCACCATGCCGGAATTCGTCGACGTGATCGTACCGCGAGGTGGCAAGAGCCTGATCGAGCGCGTCAGCCGCGATGCCAAGGTGCCAGTTATCAAGCACCTGGACGGCGTCTGCCATGTGTTCATCGACATTGCCGCCGACCTCGACAAGGCGATCCGCATTGCCGACAACGCCAAGACCCACCGCTACGCGCCGTGCAACACCATGGAAACCCTGCTGGTGCACGCCGGCATTGCCGAGCGCGTGCTGCCGCCGCTGGCTGCCATCTACCGTGACAAGTCGGTAGAGCTGCGCGGTTGCGAGCGCACCCGGGCGTTGCTGGGCGCGGACGTCATCGAGGCGACCGAGCAGGACTGGTACACCGAGTACACGGCCCCGATCCTGTCGATCCGCATCGTCGACGACCTGGACCAGGCCATCGAACACATCAATACCTATGGCTCCAAGCACACCGACGCCATCGTTTCCGAGCATTTCAGCGATGCCCGGCGTTTCCTCAACGAAGTGGATTCCGCTTCGGTGATGGTCAACGCCTCGACGCGTTTTGCCGACGGCTTCGAGTACGGCTTGGGGGCGGAGATCGGTATTTCCACCGACAAGCTCCACGCACGCGGCCCGGTGGGCCTCGAAGGGCTGACCAGTGAGAAGTACGTGGTGTTTGGCGACGGTCATGTGCGCACTTGATGACTAAACGCATCGGGCTGCTCGGCGGTACTTTCGACCCCGTGCACATCGGCCATTTGCGCAGTGCCCTGGAAGTTGCGGATGCCCTTGCGCTGGATGAGCTGCGCCTGCTGCCCAATTTCCGGCCGCCCCATCGCGACACGCCGCAGGTGGCCGCCGAGCAACGCCTGGAAATGGTGCGTGTTGCCGTAGAAGGTATATCGCCGCTGGTGGTGGACGATCGCGAACTCAAGCGCGATAAACCGTCCTACACTATCGACACCCTGGAGCTGATGCGCGCCGAATTGGCCGCAGATGACCCACTGTTTCTGCTTTTGGGCTGGGACGCATTTTGCGGCCTGCCCTCTTGGCACCGCTGGGAGGAACTCCTCCAGCATTGCCACATCCTGGTTTTGCAACGCCCGGATGCCGACAGCGAACCGCCGGATGCCTTGCGCAACCTGCTGGCCGCGCGGTCGGTAAGTGACCCCTTGGCCCTGACCGGGCCGAACGGGAATATTGCATTCGTCTGGCAGACCCCGCTTGCGGTGTCCGCCACCCAGATCCGTCAACTGCTGGCCAGCGGGAAGTCGGTACGTTTCCTGGTGCCTGACGCGGTCCTGGCCTACATCGATGCGCACGGGCTTTACCGTGCGTCGAACTAAAAAGGCGCGCTTGAACGCACGAACCGTGCAGCAAGCGCCCGAACATACGAGCAAAACGAGTTTTATATGACGAACAAAGACGTAAGCAAAGTTAAGCGCAAAGGCACCTTCAAAAGCGCACCGCTGCCGGTTGAAGCCCATGTTGGCCCGGAACTGGCTGGCGAAGAGCTGGTGAAAGTCGCCGTGGCTGCCCTGGAAGACGTTAAAGCCCAGGACATCCAGGTGCTGGACGTGCGCGACAAGCAGAGCATCACCGACTTCATGATCATCGCCACCGGTACCTCCAACCGCCAGATCGGCGCGATGCTGGACAAGGTTCGTGAAGCCGTCAAAGCCCAGGGCGTCAAGCCATTGGGTGAAGAAGGCAAGGGCGACAGCGACTGGGTGTTGCTGGACATGGACGATGTGATCGTTCACATGATGACCTCCAACGCTCGCCAGTTCTACGACCTGGAGCGTCTGTGGAAAGGCGCCGAGCAGAGCCGTGCTGCCGATGGCAAGCACCACAGCCCGGAAGTGGGCCACGCGCACTTCGACAAGCTCAACAAAGACCAGGAATAAGGAACGGCTGTGCGCCTGCGTCTGATCGCTGTCGGTTCACGCATGCCCAAGTGGGTGGAAGAAGGCTGGCACGAATATGCCAAGCGTCTGCCCGCTGAGCTGTCGCTTGAGCTGGTGGAAATACCGCTCAATACCCGGGGCAAGAACGCCGACGTGGCGCGCTTTATCCGTCAGGAAGGCGAAGCCATGCTGGCCAAGGTCGGCCCCAATGAGCGCATCGTCACCCTTGAAGTGCACGGCAAGCCCTGGAGCACCGAGCAACTGGCGGTGGAACTGGATCGCTGGCGCCTGGATTCGCGCACGGTCAATTTCATGGTCGGCGGCCCCGAAGGGCTGGCGCCGGAAGTCTGTGCGCGAGCCGATCAGCGCTGGTCGCTGTCGGCGCTGACGTTGCCGCACCCGTTGGTAAGGATTCTGATCGGTGAACAGCTGTATCGCGCCTGGACAGTTCTGTCCGGGCACCCTTACCACAAATAGTCTGCGCCGCCCCCGATGACCCAGCCGATCCGCATCAAGGACCACGAGAAAGACGCACGTCTGGTACGCGCGCGGGTGGTGTTCGGTGCTGTTTTGGTGGTGGTGCTGATGTGCGTGCTGATTGCGCGGCTGTATTTCCTCCAGGTGATCCAGTACGACTATCACTCCACGCTGTCGGAAAATAACCGGGTGCATGTGCAGCCGATTCCGCCGACCCGTGGGCTGATCTTCGACCGCAATGGCGTAGTGGTTGCCGATAACCGACCCAGCTTCAGCCTGAGCATGACCCGCGAACGTTCCGGCGACTGGAAGCAGGTGCTCGATGTCATCGTCGAGGTGCTGCAACTGACGCCGGAAGACCGGGTGGTTTTCGAGAAACGCATGCGGCAGGGGCGCCGGCCGTTCGAGCCGGTGCCGATTCTGTTCGAGCTGACCGAAGAGCAGATCGCCCGCATTGCGGTGAACCAGTTCCGCCTGCCAGGTGTGGAAGTGGTGGCGCAGTTGGTGCGGCATTACCCGCAAGGGCCGCACTTTGCCCACTCCGTTGGCTACATGGGGCGGATCAACGAGAAAGAGCTGAAAACCCTCGACCCGATCAACTACAGCGGCACCCACCATATTGGCAAAACCGGCATCGAGCGCTTCTATGAGGCCGAGTTGCATGGCCAGGTAGGTAACGAGGAAGTCGAGACCAATGCGCGTGGCCGCGTATTGCGGGTACTCAAGCGCACCGACCCGGTGCCGGGCAAGGACATCGTCCTGAGCCTGGACATCAAGTTGCAGGAAGCTGCCGAGATGGCCCTGGGCGGTCGGCGGGGTGCCGTAGTGGCGCTGGACCCGAAAACCGGCGAAGTGCTGGCGATGGTCAGCCAGCCCAGCTTCGACCCCAACCCGTTTGTGACCGGCATCAGCTTCAAGGCCTACGCCGAGCTGCGTGATTCCATCGACCGGCCACTGTTCAACCGCGTCTTGCGCGGCCTGTACCCACCGGGCTCGACCATCAAGCCGGCGGTGGCGATTGCCGGCCTGGATGCTGGTGTGGTCACGGCTTCAAGCCGGGTGTACGACCCTGGCTATTACATGCTGCCCAACTATGACCACAAATACCGTAACTGGAACCGCTCCGGTGACGGCTATGTCGACCTGGATACCGCGATCATGCGCTCCAACGACACCTATTTTTACGACCTGGCCCACAAGCTGGGGATTGATCGGCTGTCTGCCTACATGGGTAAGTTCGGCCTCGGTCAGAAAGTCTCCCTGGACATGTTCGAAGAATCCCCCGGCCTGATGCCGTCGCGGGAGTGGAAGCGTGCGACCCGCCGCCAGGCGTGGTTCCCCGGTGAAACCCTGATCCTCGGTATCGGCCAGGGCTATATGCAGGCCACACCGCTGCAACTGGCCCAGGCCACGGCGCTGGTGGCGAACAAAGGCGTGTGGAACCGACCGCACCTGGCCAGGACCATCGAAGGCGAAAAGCCGGTGGACGACAATCCGATTCCGGACATCGTGCTGCGTGACCCGTCCGACTGGGCCAAGGTCAACCACGGCATGCAGCAGGTGATGCACGGTGCTCGCGGCACCGCACGCAAGGCGGCAATCGGCGCGCAGTACCGCATTGCCGGCAAGAGTGGTACGGCCCAGGTGGTCGCGATCAAACAGGGCGAAAAGTATGACCGTTCCAAGGTGCAGGAACGCCACCGCGACCACGCCTTGTTTGTCGGCTTTGCCCCGGCGGAAGACCCGAAAATCGTGGTGGCCGTGATGGTCGAGAACGGCGAGTCCGGCTCCGGCGTCGCGGCCCCTGTGGTACGCCAGGTGATGGATGCCTGGCTGCTGGCCGACGATGGCCGGCTCAAGCCCGAGTATGGCGGCCCCCCTTCAAGCCCCGAGGTTACGGCCCGTGAAGAGTAATTTTGACCGCATCCTCTCCAGCGAAGATGTGATGCGTCGCCGTGCGACGTTGCTGCAACGCATGCACATTGATGGCCCCTTGCTGATCCTGCTGCTGACCCTGGCGGCCGGCAGCCTGTTCGTGCTGTATTCGGCCAGCGGCAAGAACTGGGACTTGCTGATCAAGCAGGCGTCCTCGTTTGGCCTGGGCCTGCTGTCGATGGTGGTGATCGCCCAACTGGAGCCGCGCTTCATGGCGCGCTGGGTGCCCTTGGGCTATGTCGCCGGCGTGTTGCTGCTGGTGGTGGTGGACGTCATGGGCCACAACGCCATGGGCGCCACACGCTGGATCAACATCCCCGGGGTGATTCGCTTCCAGCCGTCGGAATTCATGAAGATCCTGATGCCGGCCACCATTGCCTGGTACCTGTCCAAGCGCACCTTGCCGCCGCAGCTCAAGCACGTGGCCATCAGCCTGATCCTGATCGGCGTGCCCTTCGTGCTGATCGTGCGCCAGCCGGATCTGGGCACCTCGTTGCTGATCCTCGCCGGTGGCGCGTTCGTATTGTTCATGGGCGGATTGCGCTGGCGCTGGATCCTCAGCGTGCTGGCCGCCGCCGTGCCCGTGGCCGTGGCCATGTGGTTCTTCTTTATGCACGACTACCAGAAGCAACGGATCCTCACGTTCCTCGACCCGGAGAGCGACCCGTTGGGCACCGGCTGGAACATCATCCAGTCCAAGGCGGCCATTGGTTCCGGCGGGGTATTTGGCAAGGGCTGGTTGCTGGGCACCCAGTCCCACCTGGACTTCTTGCCCGAGAGCCATACTGACTTCATCATCGCGGTGATGGGCGAAGAGTTCGGCCTGGTGGGCATTTGCGCGTTGTTGCTGATCTATCTGCTGTTGATTGGTCGCGGCCTGGTGATCACGGCCCAGGCGCAGACGCTGTTCGGCAAATTGCTCGCCGGCAGCCTGACCATGACGTTTTTTGTTTACGTTTTCGTCAACATCGGTATGGTCAGTGGCCTGCTGCCGGTGGTTGGGGTGCCGTTGCCATTCATTAGCTACGGCGGAACTTCGCTGGTGACATTGCTGTCAGCGTTTGGGGTTTTGATGTCGATTCATACGCATCGCAAGTGGATCGCACAGGTTTGAATAAGGTGAAGATGTCAATGCAAGTAATGCGCGGCTGGGCGACTCGGCATGCGACCTGGATGGGCCTGATTGGGCTGCTGGGGGCAACGCAAGAGGCGCAGGCCGGTGACTACGATGGCTCTCCCCAGGTTGCCGAATTTGTCGGTGAGCTGACCCGCGACTACGGTTTTGCCGGTGAGCAACTGATGGGCGTGTTCCGCGAAGCCCAGAAAAAGCAGGCGATCCTCGACGCCATCTCTCGCCCCGCCGAACGCGTAAAGCAGTGGAAGGACTATCGCCCGATGTTCCTCACTGATGCGCGCATCGCCCGCGGCGTGGACTTCTGGCGCCAGCACGAGGCAGTCCTGGCCCGCGCCGAGCAAGAGTACGGCGTGCCGGCCCAGGTGATCGTCTCGATCATCGGCATCGAAACCTTTTACGGGCGCAACACCGGCAGCTATCGGGTGATCGACGCCTTGTCGACCCTGGGCTTCGATTACCCGCCCCGCGCCGAGTTCTTCCGCAAGGAACTGCGCGAATTCCTGTTGCTGGCCCGCGAAGAGCAGGTCGACCCGCTGAGCCTCAAGGGCTCCTACGCCGGGGCGATGGGCTTGCCGCAGTTCATGCCCAGCAGCTTTCGCGCCTATGCGGTGGATTTCGACGGTGACGGGCACATCAATATCTGGAGCAACCCCGACGATGCCATCGGCAGCGTGGCCAGCTACTTCAAGCGCCACGGTTGGGTTGGCGGCGAGCCGGTGGTTGTCCGCGCCGATGTCACGGGCGAGCGCGCCGACGAGGGCCTGACCCAAGGTATCGAACCGGTCAAGACCGTTGGGGAGTTGCGAGCGCTGGGCTGGTCGAGTCAGAATGCGCCACGCGACGACATGCCGGTGACGGCATTCCGCCTGGAAGGCGCAAATGGCCCTGAATACTGGATGGGCCTGAAGAATTTTTACGCAATCACGCGTTATAACCGCAGTGTGATGTACGCCATGGCCGTGCATCAGCTGTCAGATGAGCTGGTTCAAGCACGGGGCAACAAGTAATGCGGGTATCGCCGTTCAAAAAACCGCTCAAGCTGGTGGCGTTCGCCGCGTTGTCCTTGTTGGTAGCCAGTTGTTCCACCACCCCTAACCGTGCGCCGGCCAAGAAAGCGGGCGGTGCGGTGGTCCGCGCCCAGCCGGGCCTGGACATCAACCGCGCGCACAAGGACGGCGCGCCGTGGTGGGATGTGGATGTATCGAAAATCCCGGACGCCACGCCCACCCTGCACACCGGCCCGTACAAGGCCAACCCTTATACCGTGCTGGGCAAGAATTACTTCCCGCTGCAGGAATCCAAGACCTACGTGCAATCGGGCACCGCGTCCTGGTACGGCACCAAGTTCCATGGCCAGAACACCGCCAACGGCGAAGTGTATGACCTGTATGGCATGAGCGCGGCCCACAAGACCCTGCCGCTGCCCAGCTATGTGCGCGTGACCAACCTGGACAACAACCGTACCGTGATCCTGCGGGTCAATGACCGCGGGCCGTTCTATTCGGACCGCATCATTGACTTGTCCTACGCGGCCGCCAAGAAACTCGGTTATGCCGAAACCGGCACCGCACGGGTCAAGGTCGAAGGCATCGACCCGGCGCAGTACTGGGCCCAGCGTGGCAAACCCGCGCCGTTGATGCTCAACGAACCGGCTACCCCGCAACCGCAAGTGACGGCCTCGACCGGCAAGATCGAGCAGTGGACGCCGCCGCCGGCGCAACATGCTCCGGATACTGTCGTCGTGCCGCACGCGGCACCGGGCGCCTCGATGGCGGGCGGGCAATACCTGCAGGTCGGCGCTTTCGCCAACCCGGATGCGGCAGAACTGTTAAGGTCCAAGCTCAGCGGCATGGTCAGCGCGCCGGTCTTCATCAGCTCCATCGTGCGTAACCAGCAAACCTTGCACCGTGTACGCATGGGCCCGATCGGCTCGCCAAGCGAAGTGGCGCAAGTGCAGAACAGCGTGCGCCTGGCCAACCTGGGGCAACCCAGCGTGGTCACCGCAGAATAAGCAGTAACGGTTTGATGGCTCAGGCGCGCCTGCGCGCTTGAACCCTGGTTGTTGGCTCGTTGAACAATAAAAACCCAGGGGCAAGGGGTGAGCGGGCAACCGAACACGTGACAGTCTGGAAGCGGGCTGTCTGAATAGTTTTGCCCGCGAGGGCAAGTTTCCATAAGCAATTTCGAGAGACGGATGAACATCACCACCTTAGCCAAACGTATGTGCCTGCTTATCTCGCTGATCATCACCCCAGCCGCCTGGGCGGTTGAGATGGTGCCGGCCTCCCCGCAACTGGCCGCCAAGTCCTGGGTACTCATGGATGCCGCCAGTGGCAACGTGCTGGTCGAAAACGGCGGTGACGTGCGCCTGCCGCCTGCCAGCCTGACCAAGCTGATGACCGCCTACATCGCGACCCTGGAAATCCGTCGCGGCCAGATCGGCGAAAACGACCCGGTAACCGTCAGCGAAAACGCCTGGCGTACCGGTGGTTCGCGGATGTTCATCAAGGTGGGTTCGCAAGTCACCGTGAGCGACCTGCTGCACGGCATCATCATCCAGTCCGGTAACGACGCCAGCGTCGCCCTGGCCGAGCACATCGCCGGCAGCGAAGACGCCTTCGCCGACATGATGAACAAAACCGCCGGCGAGCTGGGCATGACCAACAGCCACTTCATGAACCCGACTGGCCTGCCAAACCCAGAGCACTATTCGTCGGCTCACGACATGGCGATCCTGGCACGCGCGATCATCCGCGTTGACCCGGTGCACTACGCGATCTACTCCCAGAAGGAGTTCTTCTGGAACAACATCAAGCAGCCTAACCGCAACCTGTTGCTGTGGCGCGACAAGACCGTCGATGGCCTGAAAACCGGCCACACCGACGAAGCCGGCTACTGCATGGTGTCGTCCGCCGTACGTGATGGCCAGCGCCTGATCGCCGTGGTATTCGGCACCAACAGCGAGCAGGCCCGTGCGGCCGAGACGCAAAAACTGCTGACTTACGGCTTCCGCTTCTTCGAAACCCAGACCTTCTACCAGAAGGGTGCTGAGCTGGCGACCGCGCCGGTGTGGAAGGGCGCGACTTCGCAAGTCAAGGCCGGCCTGGCCGACGACCTGACCCTGACCATGCCTAAAGGCCAGCTCAAAAAGCTCGCCGCCAGCATGACCCTGAACCCGCAATTGGTTGCGCCAATCGCCAAGGGTGATGTGATCGGTAAGGTTGAAGTCAAGCTGGACGACAAGGTGGTGCACAGCGCCGACCTGATCGCACTGGACGCTGTCGAGGAAGGTGGTATCTTCCGCCGCGTATGGGATAGCATCCGTCTATTCTTCTACGGCTTGTTCAACTGATTGTGTGCACCTGCAAAGCCCCGCGTTGATCCAACGCGGGGCTTTGCCCGTCGCCACGGCTTAGCGCTTACGAGGCTGTTCTGCCATGACCGATAAAGAAGTAAAAGCGCCAAAAATCGAATTCCCTGTGACGGATTATCCTATCAAGGTAATCAGCGACACCGGTGTGGGCCGCAAAGACACGATTCTTGAGATCGTGCGTAAACATGCGACGATCAACGATAACCGGGTGGATGAGCGCTCCAGCACCACCGGTAAGTACACGACTATCCAGTTGCACATCGTTGCGACCGGTCAAGACCAGCTCTACGACATCAACAGCGAACTGCGGGCCACCGGCTTCGTGCACATGGTGCTGTGATGTCGCAAACCCTGGGCTTTCGCGAGCTCGGCCGGATGGCCTATGAGCCGGTCTGGCATGCCATGCAGCGCTTTACCAATGAGCGCGGCACCTCGGCCCCGGATGAAATCTGGCTGGTGGAACACCCGCCGGTCTTCACCCAGGGCCAGGCCGGCAAGGCCGAGCACTTGCTGCTGCCGGGTGATATTCCGGTGGTGCAGGTCGACCGAGGTGGCCAAGTGACTTACCATGGTCCCGGTCAACTGGTGGCTTACCTGCTGCTGGACGTGCGCAAGCTGGGGTTTGGCGTGCGCGACCTGGTCAGCCGCATGGAGACGTGCCTGATCGAGCTGTTGGCCAGTTACGGCGTGACCGCCGTGGCCAAGCCCGATGCACCGGGTGTGTACGTGGATGGCGCGAAAATCGCCTCCCTGGGGCTGCGCATTCGCCACGGTTGTTCCTTTCATGGCCTGGCCTTGAATGTGGACATGGACCTGGCACCGTTCCGGCGCATCAACCCGTGCGGTTATGCCGGGCTTGCAATGACCCAGTTGAGTGACCATGCAACATCCATTGAATTTGCCGAGGTAAGTGCCCGGCTGCGCGCGCAGCTCGTCAAACACCTCGACTATGCAGAGCAGACGACCCTGACGGGCGGAATCGATTGATATGACTACTGATGTTGTGCAAACCATGATCCCGACGCTGGACATCACTGAGCGTCCAGCCCCGGCCCCGCGTGCCAAGGTGGAAGCCGGCGTCAAGCTGCGCGGCGCCGAGAAGGTTGCACGCATCCCGGTCAAGATCATCCCGACCACCGAGCTGCCGAAAAAACCCGACTGGATTCGCGTGCGCATCCCGGTTTCGCCGGAAGTTGACCGTATCAAGTCGCTGCTGCGCAAACACAAGTTGCACAGCGTATGCGAAGAAGCGTCCTGCCCGAACCTGGGCGAGTGCTTCTCTGGCGGCACTGCCACCTTCATGATCATGGGTGACATCTGCACCCGTCGCTGCCCGTTCTGCGACGTCGGCCACGGCCGTCCGAAGCCGTTGGACGTCAACGAGCCAGAAAGCCTGGCCATCGCCATCGCCGACCTCAAACTCAAGTACGTGGTGATCACCTCGGTGGACCGCGACGACCTGCGTGACGGCGGTGCCCAGCACTTTGCCGACTGCATCCGCGAGATCCGCAAGCTGTCGCCCAACGTGATGCTCGAAACCCTGGTGCCGGACTACCGTGGCCGTATGGACGTCGCCCTGGAAATCACCGCCGCCGAGCCACCGGATGTGTTCAACCACAACCTGGAAACCGTGCCGCGCCTGTACAAGGCTGCGCGCCCGGGTTCGGACTACCAGTGGTCGCTGACCCTGCTGCAAAAATTCAAGCAGATGATGCCGCACATTCCGACCAAGTCCGGCTTGATGCTGGGCCTGGGTGAGACCGACGAAGAAGTCATCGAAGTCATGAAGCGCATGCGCGAACACGACATCGACATGCTGACCCTGGGCCAGTACCTGCAACCCTCCCGCAGCCACTTGCCGGTGCAGCGCTTCGTGCACCCGGACACCTTCGCCTGGTTCGCCGAGGAAGGCTACAAGATGGGCTTCAAGAACGTAGCGTCTGGCCCGTTGGTGCGGTCTTCGTACCACGCCGATGAGCAGGCCAAGCTGGTCAAGGCGAGCCTGGTTTCGTAAGCCGCCCCCAGCATCAATGTGAAATGCGGGCTTGTGTGGGAGCGGGCTTGCTCGCGAAGGCGCCGTGTCAGTCACCTGATCCATTGACTGACACGGCGCCTTCGCGAGCAAGCCCGCTCCCACATTGGGTTCTGCATTACAGATAGGGAGAACATGGATGACCGCTCTACCGAGTGCCGCCGTACCTGCACTGCCCCCCGAAGGCACCCTCGGCCTGATCGCCCCCGCCGGCCCTGCCGAGTTGGATGTTGAAAAAGCCAGGCAATGGATGCGTGCCCGTGGCTACGACCTGCATATTTTCCCGGGTGTGCACGAACGCGACGGCTACCTGGCCGGTAGCGATGAAGTGCGCCTGCGCGATTTGCATGCGGCCTTCGCCAACCCCGACATCGATGCCATCCTTTGCCTGCGTGGCGGCTATGGCACGCCCCGTTTGCTGGATGCCGTGGACTTCGACCTGCTGCGTGCCAACCCCAAGCCGTTTGTGGGCTACAGCGATATCACCGCCTTGCACCTGGCGATCAACCGCTACGCGGGATTTGTGACATTCCACGGCCCGATGCTCAATGCCGACCTGCTCGGCGGCAAACAGCCGCCCACCGAGTCCTCGTTGTTCAGCCTGCTGCGTGGCCAACGGGGCGCCGGCAGTGTGCTGCCGCACCCGATGGCCTACCCGCTGACCACCATCGAGCCGGGTGTGGCCTGTGGGCGCTTGCTGGGCGGTAACTTGTCGATGATCGCCGCCGTCATGGGCACGCCGTACGAACTAGACGCCGATGGCATCATCCTGTTTATCGAAGACGTCAACGAACCGCTTTATCGCATCGACCGATTGCTGACTCACCTGCGGTTGGCGGGCAAGCTGGCTCAGGTTGCCGGTGTGCTTGTAGGGGATGTGGCCGGTGTGGATAACCTGGCGCTGGCGCGTCTGTTGAAGCAGACCTTTGCGCCGCTGTGCATTCCAGTGCTGGCGGGCTGGCGCAGTGGGCATTGCGACCCGAACCTGACATTGCCGATGGGTGCCTTGGTGCGCCTGGATGCGGGGGAGCAGCGGGTGGTGCTGGAGCAGGATGTAGTCTTTAAATAATGGGCGCCTGTTGGGCCCCTTTCGCGAGCAAGCCCGCTCCCACATTTTGAAATGCATTCCAAGTGTGGGAGCTGGCTTGCCTGCGATGGCGGTGGTCGCGGTTTACTGACCCTGCAACGACTCCAGCAACTTCACTGTCGGATACCCATCCGCCGGCCAGCCCAGCGCCTGCTGTGCAGCCCGAATCGCCTTGCGCGTGTTGGCGCCAATGATCCCGTCGGCATTACCCGCGTCATAGCCTTTGGCGCTGAGCGCCGTCTGCAGGTCTATGCGTTGCGAACGGCTCAGCGGCAGCTCATCCTTTGGCCAACTGCCCCGAATCACACCGCCACCGCCAAACCGCTCCGACAGCAGGCCAACCGCCAGTGCGTAGGACGACGAATTGTTGTACTTGAGGATCGCGCGGAAGTTATCCAGCACCAGGAATGCCGGGCCACGGTAGCCGGCCGGCAGCAGCAGGGCGGCGGACAGCTGGTCGACATTCGCCGGCAGGCTCACGCCAGGCGGCAGTTGGATGCCCAGTTGCAGCCATTGCGCCACGGTCTTGCGCACGCCACCATCGGCCAGGCTGTAGTCGAAGCCCGACGGCAGCGGCTGCACTTCAACACCCCACGGCTGGCCTTTTTGCCAGCCGGAGCTTTGCAGGTAGTGCGCGGTGGAGGCGAGGGCATCGCCCGGGCTGTTCCAGATATCGCGGCGACCGTCACCGTCGAAGTCCACGGCGTGGGTGTTGTAGGTGGTCGGGATGAACTGGGTCTGGCCCATCGCCCCAGCCCAGGAACCTTTCATCTGGTCAGCCTGGATATCGCCATGCTGGATGATCTGCAGCGCCGCCAGCAGTTGCGCTTGTGCAAAGGCCGGGCGACGGCCTTCGTAAGCCAGGGTGGCCAGGGAACGGATTACCGAGTTATTGCCCTGGAACTGGCCAAAGTTGCTTTCCATGCCCCACACCGAGACCAGTGCCTGGCGGTCAACGCCATAGCGCTCTTCGATGCGCTGCAGGATATCGGCGTACTTGACCAGCAACGCCTGGCCATTGCGCACGCGCAGCGGCGACAGGGCGCCCTCGATGTATTCCCACACCGGGCGGGAAAACTCTGGCTGGCTGCGGTCGGCACGAATCACCGCCATATCGGGGGTGACGCCGGCAAAGGCGTTATCGAACACCGCGGGCGTAATCCCGGCTTGCAGGGCTTGTGCACGGAAGCCAGCCTGCCACTCGGCAAAGGTCTGGGTGGGTTGGATATCGAGATTGTCCACTGCCAATGGGGCAACCACGGCAGGCGCAATAGCCGGGGCGGTCTGGAGCTTGGGCAGGGGTTGAGCGTCCGCAGCCGTGGGCTTTTCGGCGCAGGCGACGAGCAGAATGAGGCTGGAGGCAGCGATCAATTGGCGTAGGTGCCAACGACGGGAAAGACTAGAGGGCATGCACAGGTCCAGGGATTACCAATCAGGTACAGACCTTATCATGCCAGAGGGGCGCTTGCCTTCAGGCAGCCAGAAAGTAAGAAGCCTCCCAGCTATTAGACTGGAAGGCTTCGCGGCGGTAGCTGCCTTTGCCTTTGCCGGCGCGTTCCTGGCGGCTGCGGAACAAGGGCTGGGCGATGATGGATTTGGCCTTGTTGGGGCCATGCTTGGATGGCTTTTTGCTCATGGTGGGTTCTCTCGCTTGGGGTGGAATGTGGCGGTGCAAATCATCTGCCGAAGTGGGCTGGCTGTAAAGCCCGGCGATAGGTGGGAAATGTCGCAAATAAGGGGTGGGCAGAGTCCATGTGGGGGCTCGCTCCCGCGACGGCCTGACAGTCGACACTTATCTACCTGCCGCCCCGCGATCGAACTGTGGGAGCTGGCTTGCCTGCGAAGGCGGCCTGGCAGTCAACACAGTTGGATGGTGTACATATCCATTGCTGCGGTAACGGCTACTTAGGGTTCCGCCCTGACGGCGGCTCACTTTTGAAAAGCGCAAAAGTAAGCAAAACGCTCTTGCCCCACCACTCGGCACCTCGCTTAGGCTCGGTGTGCCCGTAATCCGCCAGTGATTTGGAGGGCCGCCGCCACGCGCCATCCATGGCGCGGGGCGGCTAAACCGGCATCCCTGCCGGTTTACCCCCCAAATCCCTGTCGAATTCCGGCCAGCGTGGTTTGACGGGGCGCCTGAGATCAAAAGCAGATCAAGAGCAAGATCAAGAGCGGCTCGCTTCGCATCGTGGTTAGCGTTGAGCGCTACAGAGCTGTATCAGGAGCAAATGGGCCAACTGGCCCGCCGCCATCGCAGGCAAGCCAGCTCCCACAGGGTTTTGTGGTGTGGTGCTGAGGGGGTTATTCGGCAGGCAACGCCAGGCGCTGGCCGGCCATCAATAGCGACAGACGGCTCAGGCTCATCCATGGCGAGCCGGCTGCCTGGCCTTTGATCTGTGCATCGATGCGCTGCGCTTCCAGCAGCAGTTGCGCCCAGCGCTGCGCCGAGTGCCGTTGCAGGGCTTTGCTCATCAGGGGTTTGCGTTTGTCCCACACCGGTGGCCGGGCCTGGCTGAAGCATTTGTCCAGCGGGGTGCCCTGGCTGTATTGCAGGGCAATGTTCGCCAACACGCGCAGCTCACGGGCCAGGGCCCAGAGGATCACCGGTGGTTCCACCCCTTCGCCGCGCAGGCCTTCGAGCATGCGCAACGCGTGGGCCGGCTCGCCGTTGAGGATGGCGTCCACCAGGCCGAACACATCAAAGCGCGCGCTATCGGCCACTGCGCCTTGCACGGTTTCGACGGTGATCTGCCCGTCTTCAGCCATCAACTTGAGCTTTTCGATCTCCTGGGCGGCGGCAAGCAGGTTGCCTTCGACCCGAGCGGCGATCAGCTCCACGGCGTCCTGTGTTGCCGCCAGGCCTGATTGCGACAGGCGCTGACGAATCCACTGCGGCAACTGGTTGCTGTCCACCGGCCAGATCTGGATGAACTGAGTCTGTGGACCTTCGACCAGGGCCTTGCCCCACTTGGTTTTCTGAGCGCTGCCGTCGAGCTTGGGCAGGCTGATCAGCAACACGGTGTCTTCGGCGGGGCGCGAGCAGTATTCCATCAGGGCTGCCGCGCCTTTATCGCCCGGCTTGCCCGAGGGCAGGCGCAGTTCCAGCAGGCGTTTCTCGGCAAACAGCGACATGCTCGCGCCAGCTTGCAGCAGCGTGCCCCAGTCGAAACTGGCGTCAGCGCTGAACACTTGGCGTTCATCGAAGCCTTGCTGGCGTGCGGCGGTGCGGATCGCGTCGGCCGCTTCCTGGCACAGCAGCGGGTCATCGCCGCTGACGATATACACAGGCGCAAGGCCACCTTGCAGGTGTTTGGCGAGTTGGGCGGGGGCAAGTTTCATAGGCGGGGCGAACGGGGCGCCAGGGGCGCCCCGTCTGGCTTACTCGACAGGGACTTCAACAGGCGACTGTTTCGGCGTGTTGTCTTCATATTCCTGCGCGGCTTTCAGGGCGTCGGCGTCAGCCTTGGCCTTGTTGTCGGCCACTTGCTGCAGCTCAGCCAGTTTTTCCGGGGTGAGCATTTGCAGGCGAGTCATCATGCGCTGGATCAGCTCACGACGCATTTCCTTGCGCACCTGGATGGTCTCGGAGTCCGAACCCACCAGGTTGTTGCCGTCGTGGCTCACCACTTTCTGCACCTGGATCTTGTCACCCATCAGCGGCAGCTGATCACGGCCTTGTATTTCGAACATCAGCGCCGTGTTCAATTCAACGTCGGACGCACGGCCGGCACTGGCGTAGCTGATATTGCGCTGGGTTTCGCGTTCATCCGTCAGGATCAGCTTGTAGGTGGCGCCGTTGTACACGTGCACACCGCTGTTTTCCAGGGTCTGGCGCAGCTGGGTGACGGTTTCGCCGTAGGCGTTGCGGGCGCTGACGTCGAGTTCCTTGAGCGACAGCTCATTGGTGCCGGTGCCGCGCAGCTGGAAGCCGCAAGCGCTCAACAGCACGGCAAGGCCCATAACCAGCAGATTGCGTTTGATCATTTTGTTGCTCCCCTTGAAACCAGGTGGGCCTTCTCGGGCCCTAAAGGTTTAGTTCGGCGTGGGGCCCAAGCCCCGCGCCCGATCCGATTTAGCTGGCGACGATATTGACCAGTTTGCCGGGCACCACGATCACCTTGCGGATGGTCAGGCCTTCGGTAAAGCGCAGCACGTTCTCATTGATACGTGCAGCTGCTTCAACCTCTTCACGGCTGGCGCTGGCCGGCATGTCGATCTGGCCACGCAGTTTACCGTTAACCTGGATGACCAGTTGCAGCGTGTCCTGTACCAGGGCGCTGTCATCCTGCACCGGCCAGGCGGCATCGATGACGGCACCGCTGTGGCCCAGGCGGCTCCACAGTTCATGGCTGATGTGCGGCGTGATAGGCGCGAGCAACAGGGTAACTGTTTCCAGGCCTTCCTGGATCAGCGCACGGTCTTGTTCGGTCGCCTGCGGGGCTTTTTCCAGCACGTTCATCAGCGTCATCACCTGGGCGATGGCGGTGTTGAATTTGTGGTTCTGCCCGACGTCCTGGCTGGCCTGGCGGATAGCCAGGTGGATGCTGCGGCGCACGGCTTTCTGCTCGTCGTTCAAGGCGCCGAGGTCCAGCTTGCCCGGCAGGCCCTGGCTGACATGGGCGTGGGCCAGGCGCCAGACGCGCTTGAGGAAACGGTGCGAGCCTTCGACCCCCGAGTCGGACCATTCGGCGCTCATATCGGGCGGTGAAGCAAACATCATGAACAGGCGGCAGGTGTCGGCGCCGAACTGATCGATCATCGACTGTGGGTCGACGCCGTTGTTCTTGGACTTGGCCATCTTCTCGGTGCCGCCGATTTCCACTGGCAGGCCGTCGGCTTTCAACTTGGCGCTGATGACCTTGGCTTTGCTGTCACGCTCAAGCTCGACATCCGCCGGGTTGAACCAGGTGTAGGCGCCATTGGCTTCGCGACGATAGTAAGTATCGGCGATCACCATGCCCTGGGTCAGCAGGTTCTTGAACGGCTCATCGGAGCTCACCAGGCCTTCGTCACGCATCAGCTTGTGGAAGAAGCGCGCGTACAGCAGGTGGAGGATGGCGTGTTCGATGCCACCGATGTACTGATCCACCGGCAACCAATGGTCGGCTGCGGATTTCTCCACCAGGCCACCTTCATAGTGCGGCGAGGCATAACGAGCGTAGTACCACGAGGACTCGACGAAGGTGTCCATGGTGTCGGTTTCACGCTTGGCCGGCGCGCCGCATTTAGGGCAGCTGCACTCGTAGAACTCAGGCATGCGTGCCAACGGCGAGCCAGCGCCATCCGGCACCACGTCTTCTGGCAACACGACCGGCAGTTGGTCTTCTGGCACCGGCACGTCACCACAGGTTTGGCAGTGGATGATCGGGATCGGGCAGCCCCAGTAGCGCTGGCGGCTGATGCCCCAGTCGCGCAGGCGGAACTGGGTGCGCGAGGCGCCGAGGTTTTTCTTGATCAGGGCCACTTCCATGGCGTCGAACGCGCCCTGGAAATCCAGGCCGTCGAATTCGCCGGAGTTGATCAGCGTGCCGTGCTCGCCGTAGGCGTCTTGCCACGGCGCGGGGTTGGTGTCACCCGAGCTGGTGCGCACAACCGACTTGATCGGCAGGTTGTACTTGGTGGCGAATTCGAAATCGCGCTCGTCGTGGGCCGGCACGGCCATGACGGCGCCATCGCCGTAGTGCATCAATACGTAGTTGGCGACCCATACCGGCAGCTTCTCGCCGGTCAGCGGGTGCTCGACGAACAGGCCGGTTGGCAGGCCCTTTTTCTCCTGGGTGGCGACGTCGGCTTCGGCCACGCTGCCACCTTTGCATTCAGCGATGAACGCCTGCAGCTCAGGGTTGTTCTGTGCGGCCTGGGTGGCCAGCGGGTGTTCGGCGGCCACGGCGACGTAGGTCGCGCCCATCAGGGTGTCGGGGCGGGTGGTGAACACCTTGAGTGCGCCCGCTTCGCCGATGGAGTCGACGTTGTACGGGAACTGCACTTCCATGCCCTTGGATTTGCCGATCCAGTTGCGCTGCATGGTCTTGACCTGTTCAGGCCAGCCCGGCAGATCGTCGAGGCTCGACAACAGTTCATCCGCGTAGGCGGTGATCTTGAAGTAGTACATCGGGATTTCGCGCTTTTCGATCAGCGCGCCGGAACGCCAGCCGCGACCGTCGATGACCTGTTCGTTGGCCAGTACGGTCTGGTCGATCGGGTCCCAGTTCACGGTGCCGCTTTTTTTGTAGATCACGCCTTTTTCGAACAGGCGAGTGAACAGCCATTGTTCCCAGCGGTAGTAATCGGGCTTGCAGGTGGTGACCTCGCGGGACCAGTCCACCGCCAGGCCCAGGCTGCGCAGCTGGGTCTTCATGTAGGCGATGTTTTCGTAGGTCCACTTGGCGGGCGCCACGTTGTTTTTCATCGCGGCGTTTTCTGCCGGCATGCCGAAGGCGTCCCAACCCATGGGTTGCAACACGTTCTTGCCGAGCATGCGCTGGTAGCGCGAAATCACGTCGCCGATGGTGTAGTTGCGCACGTGCCCCATGTGTAGCTTGCCGCTGGGGTAAGGGAACATCGATAGGCAGTAGTAAGTCTCCTTGCCTGGCTGTTCACTGACTTCAAAGGACTTTTGCTCGTCCCAGAAGGTTTGGGCGGCATTTTCTATTTCACGGGGCTGATATTGTTCGTGCATGGCTACTTTTGAACTGGATAGGGGTGGCCTAATCCTCTTCGGTGCACTGTCCGGGTTGTTCGACACCAAGAAGCGGCGCGTCCATGCCCAAACCCTGCGGGAAGTGGAGTTACAGGAAGCGCCGTAGCATACATGACCCCACTCTATCGAGGGAAACCCTGATTGCGCGCCAAGGGCCGTCTGTCGCGGCACCGGGCAGGCGCAGCAACGGGGGCTACGCTGTTTAGTGGGGAGCAAGTATTTCTTCAATGAGGTGAGGGGATGGTTGAATCGCAGCGAACTTTAACGAAACCGCAGTTGTACGAAGGATTGATCGACCGTTTGGGTCGGGCATTGGATGCCGCAAGAACCGCAGGCCGATTGCGTGATGAGCGGCCTCTGGAGCTGGAGTTGCGAGGCTTGAGCCAGGCGGAGCTTGAATTGATCAATAACTACCTGGCGTTGAATCACGACCGCGCCTCCCATGGGCAGGCTTCCCCGCCCGCTCATTCGGCCAAGGTCATCTGGATCAAAGACCTGGCGACCGGCCGCAGGCCAGAGAACTTGCGGTCTGTGCGGTGCAAGTGAGCCCCGCGTTATCCGTTAGCGTTATCAAAATGTTGTCGGTAAGGATTGTTGCAAAACCCCTTTGCATCTAGGCTTCGGGCATCTTTGGAGATGCCCGATGCCTTTTCGTTATTTCATTAAACAACTGTTGTTGCCGCCCGGTATTTTTCTGCTGTTGTTGGCGTGTGCCTGGTGGTTTCGCCGCAGCCGTCCGCGCCTGGCGGGCTTGTGTTTTGCCCTGGGGCTTGGCGGGATGTGGTTGATCAGCCTGCCCGTGATGGTGCAGTGGGGCGCGCGCGTCCTGGAGACAGAGCCGCCTCTGGCCCGGGAAGACTGGGCTACATTGGCCCAGCGTGCCGACGCGATTGTGGTGCTGGGCTCGGGGCGCGAGCGTGGGGACATTGCGTGGGGCAGCGATCAGCCCACCGGTATTGGCCTGGAACGTGAGCGTTTTGCCGCGCGGCTGGCCAAGGCATCCGGTTTGCCAGTGCTGACCAGCGGCGGCTTGCACTACGGCACGCCGCCCAGTGAGGCCGAGCTGATGGCGGTGTCGATGCAGGATGACTTTGGCGTTAGCGTGCGCTGGAAAGAAGAACGCAGCCGCACCACCTGGGAAAACGCCCAAATGAGCGCCGAGATTTTGTTGCCGCAAGGCATCAAGCGGGTGGTGGTGGTGACCCAGGCCTGGCACATGCCGCGTTCGGTGTGGAGCTTTGAGAAAGCCGGCTTCACCGTGGTGCCGGGGCCGGTGGGCTTTCTGGGTGTGGACCATGGTCGACCGCTGGGCGGTTGGATGCCGGACGTCAAGGCGGTGTGGCAAAGCGGGCAGTTGATCAATGAAGCGGTGGGGCAGGTGGGGTATCGGTTGTTCTACCGGTAGGCGCAACACAGGCGATCAATGGTGGGAGCTGGCTTGCCTGCGATGGCGGTGGGTCAGTGAGCACTCAGGGCACTGATACACCGCTATCGCAGCATAGGTATTTACACAACTTCAATACGACACTGACCCTGTGGCGAGGGAGCTTGCTCCCGTGACGGCCTGGCAGCCGACGCTTACCTACCTGACGCGCCGCTGTCCAAATGTGGGAGCTGGCTTGCCTGCGAAGACGGCCTGACAGTCAACACAGTTGGACCGTGTACATATCCATTCCTGCGGTAACGGCCGTCTAGGGTTCCGCTCTGACAGCGGCTCACTTTTGAAAAGCGCAAAAGTAAGCAAAACGCTCTTGCCCCACCACTCGGCACCTCGCCTAGGCTCGGTGTGCCCGTAATCCGCCAGTGATTTGGGGGGCCGCCGCCACGCGCCATCCATGGCGCGGGGCGGCTAAACCGGCATCCCTGCCGGTTTACCCCCCAAATCCCTGTCGAATTACGGCCAGCGTGGTTTAACGGGGCGCCTGAGATCAAAAGCAGATCAAGATCAAGAGCGACTCGCTTCGCATCGTGGTTACCGTTGAGCGTTACAGTGTTGTGTAGATACCTATGGCCATCGCAGGCAAGCCAGCCGCCACAGGTCAGAGCGTTTTGGACATTCGTGCGGCCAGCAGAGCCCAGCCAAACAATGCCAGGCACACAATGATCAACGGCCACGAACGCCATTGCAGGTACGGCGTGAGGTTATGCATCGGCACCACCTCCCCATAGAGAATGCCGCGCTCGAACTGCGGGATCTGCGCGGTGATCTGCCCGAACGGGTTGATCAGCCCGGTCACGCCGTTGTTGGTGGCGCGGATCATCCAGCGGCCAGCCTCCAATGCACGCATCTGCGCCATTTGCAGGTGCTGCAGCGGGCCGATGGAGCGGCCGAACCAGGTGTCGTTGCTGATGGTCAGCAGCAGGTCGCTCTGGGCCGACAGGCCGGCGGCGAATTCGGGGTACACCACTTCATAGCAAATGAACGGCGCAATCTGGTAACCCTTGGCCTGCAGCATGGCCTGGTCAGAAGGGCCGCGGGCGAAGTCCGACATGGGCAGGTCGAAGAAGGCAATCAGCCCACGCAGCATGTCCTGCAGCGGCACGTACTCGCCAAATGGCACCAGTTTTTGCTTGAGGTAGGTGCCGTCGCCTTCACCCACCACGGTGATGCCGTTGAAGTAGCGCTTCTGGTGGTGCACTTCTTGTCGAATCGGTACCCCGGTGATCAGCGCGGTGTCCCGGTCAGCGGCAAACTTGCCCATCATGCCCAGGTAGCCCTCCACGGACTCCTTGAGCACCGGCACGGCGGTTTCCGGCCATACCAGCAGGTCGACACGCTTGGAGCTCAGGCTCATGTCGCGGTACAGCGCCAACTGTGCATTGAGCTGGTCCGGGTCCCACTTCATGCTTTGCTCGACGTTGCCCTGGATCGCGGCCACGCTCAGCGGCGCGCCAGACGGCGATGTCCAGGCGTGATGCTTGAGCGCCAGGCCAATGGCCCAAGGCGCAACCAGCAATAACAGGCCTGCGCCGATGAAGGCATTGCGCTTGCTCGCCAGCAGGCGCGGCAGGTTGCACAGCAATGCGGCGGTGAGTGCCAGCGCGAAGGAAATCAGCCACATCCCGCCCAATGGCGCGAGGCCGGTCAACGGCCCATCGAGTTGACTGTAACCGGAGTACAACCACGGGAAACCGGTAAGGAACCAGCCACGAAAGGCTTCCTGGCCGACCCACAACGCGGCGAACGTCAATGCGTCCGCCAGCGGTGCTTCGTTACGGCGCAACCAGCGCGCCCACAGCCAGGCGGGTAGGGCAAAGAACCAGGCGATGGCGGCAGTGAACAGCAGCATCAGGAACCCCGCCAACAGCACCGAAGCGCCGCCGAAGTGGTGGATGCTGTAGTAGATCCAACTGGTGCCGGCGCCAAACAGGCCGAAGCCGAAACACCAGCCACGGCCCAGGGCCTGGCGGGGCGAGAGTTCCCGCAGGCCGATATAGAACAGGCCGACCGCTACCAGCGCCAACGGCCAGATATCGAACGGTGCCAGCGCCAGGGTAGTGATGGCGCCGGCCACCACGGCCAGCAAGTTACCGGGCCAGCCGGGTGAGGTGAGACGGCGCATGTCAGTCCTTAGCGGGCGATGGGTGTCAAACGGATCAGATGGATACGACGGCTATCAGCATTGAGGATGCGGAAGCGATAGGCGCCGATCTCGGTGGTTTCATTACGCTTGGGCAGGTGCCCGAACGCACTCATCACCAGGCCGCCGACGGTGTCGAACTCATCGTCCGAGAACTCGCTGTCGAAGAACTCGTTGAAGTTCTCGATCGGCGTCAGCGCCTTGATCAGGAAATCACCGCTGGGCAGCGGCTTGATGTAGCTGTCTTCTTCGACGTCGTGCTCGTCTTCGATGTCGCCGACGATCTGCTCCAGCACGTCCTCGATGGTGACCAGGCCGGCCACGCCGCCGTATTCGTCAATCACAATGGCCATGTGATTGTGGTTGGCGCGGAACTCGCGCAGCAGCACATTCAGGCGCTTGGACTCGGGCACGAAGGTGGCCGGGCGCAGCAGGTCCTTGATGTTGAAGCTGTCGCCGTTCTCCTTGAGGATCAACGGCAGCAGGTCCTTGGCCAGCAGGACACCCATGACGTCGTCATGGCTTTCACCGATCACCGGGTAGCGCGAGTGCGCCGAGTCGATCACGGCCGGGAGGAATTCCCGTGGGGTCTGGGTCGCCTTGATGCTGATCATCTGCGAGCGCGGGACCATGATGTCACGCACTTGCAGGTCAGCCACCTGAATGGCGCCTTCGACGATGGCCAGCGCTTCGCTGTCCAGCAATTTGTTCTGGTGTGCATCGCGCAGCAGCTCCAAGAGCTCCTGGCGGTTTTTCGGCTCGTGGGCAAAAGCCTGGGTCAGTTTACCCAGCCATGACTTCTGCCCGTTGCTCGATCGGTCTTCGCTCATAGCGATTACTCTAAATCCTTTGATATGACAGTTGAGTGTTGATCAGCTTTCGTCGTCTGCATACGGGTCGCGGTGACCCAGTTCTGCAAGCAACGTTCGTTCCAGCGCTTCCATTTCCCAGGCTTCGTCATCGTCTATATGGTCGTAACCCAAGAGATGCAAGCAGCCGTGGATGACTAGATGGGCCCAATGGGCCTCAAGTTCCTTGCCTTGTTCCGCCGCTTCGCGTTCGACCACCGCGACGCAGATCACCAGGTCGCCCAGCAACGGGATATCCAGCAATTCGTCGGGTACGTCGGCTGGGAAGGACAGCACGTTGGTGGCGTAGTCTTTCTGGCGCCAGGTGTGGTTCAGCTCACGGCCTTCGGCCTCGTCCACCAGACGAATGGTCAGCTCCGAGTCGGCGGTGCGCTGGCGCAAGGCCAGTTCACACCATTGGCGGAACTGGGCTTCGCTGGGGGCGGGCGCGTCGGTGGCCAGCTGCAGGTCTAGCTCAAGCATCGTGGCGAGCGTCCTTGGCGGGCGCGTCGTCGCGGTGTTCGAAACGCTCATAGGCTTCGACAATGCGCTGCACCAGCGGGTGGCGTACCACGTCCTTGGGCATAAAATGCGTGAAGCTGATACCCGGCACGTCCTTGAGCACCTCGATCACCTGGCCCAGGCCCGACTTGGTGCCCTTGGGCAGGTCGACCTGGGTGATGTCGCCCGTGATCACGGCGGTTGAGCCGAAACCGATACGGGTGAGGAACATCTTCATCTGCTCGACCGTGGTGTTCTGGCTTTCGTCGAGAATGATGAAGCTGTTGTTGAGCGTACGGCCACGCATGTAGGCCAGCGGGGCGATCTCGATCACCTGGCGCTCGATCAGCTTGGCCACGTATTCAAAGCCGAGCATTTCGTACAGCGCGTCGTAGAGCGGTCGCAGGTACGGGTCGATCTTCTGGGCCAGGTCGCCGGGCAGGAACCCGAGCTTTTCGCCGGCCTCGACCGCTGGGCGCACCAGCAGGATGCGCCGCACTTGCTCGCGCTCCAGGGCATCGACGGCGCAGGCCACCGCCAGGTAGGTCTTGCCGGTACCGGCCGGGCCGATGCCGAAGTTGATGTCGTTGCCGAGGATTTCCTTGACGTACTTCTGCTGATTCAAGCCGCGTGGGCGAATCATGCCTTTTTTGGTACGCAAGGCCACGCTGGCTTCGGCCACCGGGTTGTTGGCCAGGTCTTCCACAGCCGATTCCTGTAAGTACAGGTGCACGGTCTCCGGCGACAGCTCGCTACCCTTGGTTTCGCGGTAGAGGCGGCGCAGCAGGTTTTCTGCAGACGTGGTGTGTTGGGGTTCACCAATGAGCTCGAACTGATTGCCGCGGTTGCGGATCTCGATGCTCAGGCGTTGTTCGATCAGGCGCAGGTGCTCGTCGAACTGTCCGCACAGGTTGGCGAAACGGCGAGCCTCAAAAGGCTCGAGGATAAAACGATGGGGTTCTGCTATGGGTGCGTTCAAGGTTGCTTTTAGCCGCCCTTTGGCTGATGAGGTGAGAGAGAGAATAACGCCAGGCGCCGGTGTGCGAAAGCACTTAAATAGCCCGAGTGTGGCGCAGATCCCATGTGGGAGCGGGCTTGCTCGCGAATGCGCCAGTTCAGTCGATATTTATATTGGCTGACACACTGCATTCGCGAGCAAGCCCGCTCCCACATTTTGATCTCCATCAGACAAAAATATCGATGGGTTACTGGATCAGCGAGCCACGCAACGAGTGTGGCTGCGCCGCATCAATGTGCACATCGGCAAACTGGCCGATCAGCGTGGGATTGTCGCAGCGGAAGTTGACGATTCGGTTGTTCTCGGTACGCCCCTGCAATTCACCCGGGTCTTTTTTCGAATAATCGGTGACCAGAATGCGCTGGATCGAACCGACCATTTGTCGGCTGATTTCAAAGCCCTGTTGATTGAGGCGATGTTGCAGCGCGTTCAAACGCTCTTTTTTCAACGCCTCCGGGGTTTCATCCAGCAGGTCGGCAGCCGGGGTGCCCGGGCGCTGGCTGTAGACGAACGAGTAAGAGAAGTCGAAACCGACGTCTTCGATCAGCTTCATGGTCTGCTGGAAATCTTTCTCGGTTTCACCCGGGAAGCCGACGATAAAGTCCGAGCTGATGCAGATGCCTGGCACGGCGGCGCGCAGTTTGCGCAATTTGGATTTGTATTCCAGCGCGGTGTGGTTGCGCTTCATCGCCGACAGAATGCGGTCCGAACCCGATTGCACCGGCAAGTGCAGGTGCTTGACCAGCTCTGGTACTTCGGCGTGGGCCTGGATCAGGCTGTCGGAGAACTCCAGCGGGTGCGAGGTGGTGTAGCGGATGCGCTCGATGCCGTCGACGGCGGCGACCACGCGGATCAATTCCGCCAGGTCGGCCAGGCGGCCGTCATCGGTCTGGCCACGGTAGCCGTTGACGTTCTGGCCCAGCAGGGTCACTTCGCGCACGCCGTTTTCAGCCAGGTGGATGATTTCTGCCAGCACATCGTCAAACGGCCGGCTGACTTCTTCGCCACGGGTGTAAGGCACCACGCAGAAGGTGCAGTACTTGCTGCAGCCTTCCATCACCGACACATAGGCGCTCGGCCCGTCGATGCGCGGTTCGGGCAGATGGTCGAATTTTTCGATTTCGGGGAACGACACGTCCACTTGCGGCAGCTTGGTGACGCGTGCGGCGTCGATCATTTCCGGCAGGCGGTGCAGCGTTTGCGGGCCGAACACCACATCGACATAGGGCGCGCGATCGCGGATCGCAGCGCCTTCCTGGCTGGCCACGCAACCGCCGACGGCGATCACCATGTCCGGGTTGGCCAGTTTCAATTCACGCCAGCGGCCCAGCTGCGAGTACACACGGTCCTGGGCCCGCTCGCGGATCGAGCAGGTATTGAGCAGGATCACGTCGGCATCTTCGGCGCGGGCAGTGACTTCCAGGGCCTGGTGTTCGCCCAGCAAGTCGACCATGCGCGAGCTGTCGTACTCGTTCATCTGGCAACCGTGGGTTTCGATGTAAAGCTTCTTGGCCATGGGAATCGTCAACTGGTGGTAAAGAACCGCGCATTATAGGGGGCATGCCCATTGGTTCCTAGCGCTGTGCATCGGGTGCCATGCTATAGTTCGCGCCCTCTTTTATATCCCCATGTGTTGTTCGCCCACCATGACCAAACGTGAAGCTCCAATCTATAAGGTGATTTTCCTCAACCAGGGCCAGGTGTTCGAAATGTACGCCAAGCAGATCTATCAAAGTGATCTGTGGGGCTTCCTGGAGGTGGAAGAGTTCGTCTTTGGCGAGCGCACCCAATTGGTGGTCGATCCGGGCGAAGAAAAGCTCAAGGCCCAGTTCGAAGGCGTGGTGCGCAGCTTTGTGCCGATGCATTCGATTGTGCGCATCGATGAGGTCGAGCGCCTGGGTACGCCGAAGATCAGTGAGGCTCGGGGCATGAGCAATGTGATGCCGTTTCCGATGCCGATGCCTGAGAAGTAGGGCTTTAGACCGAGTCGCGCCCTTCGCGAGCAAGCCCGCTCCCACATTCGGCCGAGTTCCAGATTTGGAATGCGGTCAACTGTGGGAGCGGGCTTGCTCGCGAAGAGGTCATCAAAAACGCTGAGAATTCAGGGCAGGGGTGAGAACGGCGAACGCCCATCGGCGCTCTGCAATTCCTGCAGGTAGTTGCGGAAAATCTGCCCCAGCACCTGGGTTGCCACTTCCAGTTCATCGCGCTGCATGTGCTCGGCGACTTCGTCGGCGGTGTCCAGTGCGTCTTCAGCGCCGTTGACCGCGGCCATTTTCAGCACGATGTACGCCTGGACGTTGTTGGCCGGCACGCCTTCGCCTTTGAAGAACATGTTGCCCAACTGATATTGCGCCTGGGCGTGGCCCTGCAACGAGGCTTTCTCGAAGTAGCTCAACGCTTTGTTGAGATCAACGGCCGGGTTCTTGCTGTCGTGGTAGTACTCGCCCAACTCGTATTGCGCCTGCGCATCCCCGTCCTCGGCCTGTTTCTGGCACGCGCTCAGGGCTTCGGCCTGGCTGTCTGGCTGGGTATTGAGGGTGCAACGACCCATCGCTGGGATTAACAACGAGTTGCCGCCGGCCTGGGCATGTGCCAGTAGCGGTTGAAGGAGCAACAGGCAGCCCAGAACCAGGGTGCGGCCGGTGCGTTTCATGGGAATCGACTTACCTCTGACGGGGCGCGCGGACCCTCGAGGGAGTCCAATAAGCGCGCATTATGAAATAAGCAGGCCTCTGCTTACAAAGTCTTTACTCGTTTTTCTGCTGCTTGGGCAAGTTATCTGCCGGATTGCAGGGCAATTCTCGAAAAAACCAGGAATTGTCTGTAAGCAAAGTAGCAAATCTGACGCTGCCAGGGGCAACGTCAGAAGGTTACCGTCACTTATTTCAGGGCCGCGAAGGCGCGCTCGGCAGCATCCAGGGTCAATTTCAGCTCGGCTTCGCCATGGGCGATCGAGGTGAAGCCAGCTTCAAAGGCGCTCGGTGCCAGGTACACGCCGCCTTCGAGCATCAGGTGGAAGAAGCGCTTGAACAGCTCGGCATCGCTGCCCATCACGTCATCGAAGGTGACAATATCGTCGGCGCCGCTGAAGTACAGGCCGAACATGCCACCGGCCTGGGTGGTCACGAACGGGATGCCAGCGGCATCGGCGCGCTGTTGCAGGCCGTCGAGCAGGCGCGTGGTGTAGTCGGTCAGCTCGGCGTGGAAGCCCGGGCGGCTGATCAGGCGCAGGGTGGTCAGGCCGGCGGCCATTGCCAGCGGGTTACCCGACAAGGTGCCTGCCTGGTAGACCGGGCCGAGCGGGGCGATGTGTTGCATGATCTCGCGCTTGCCGCCGAAGCAGCCTACCGGCATCCCGCCGCCGATGATCTTGCCGAAGGTGCTCAGGTCCGGCGTGACGCCGTAGTAAGCCTGGGCGCCACCAAGGGCGACCCGGAAACCGGTCATCACTTCGTCAAAAATCAGCACCACGCCATGCTTGTCGCACTGCTCGCGCAGGCCCTCAAGGAAACCCGGGGCCGGGGGGACGCAGTTCATGTTGCCGGCGACTGGCTCGACGATGATGCACGCCACGTCCTGGCCGACTTCGCTGAGCATCTGCTCGACGGCCGCGATGTCGTTGAACGGCAGGGTCAGGGTGTGCTTGGCGAACGCCGCAGGTACGCCAGCGGAATTGGGTACGCCTTGGGTCAGCGCGCCGGAACCGGCTTTTACCAGCAGGCTGTCGGAGTGGCCGTGGTAGCAGCCTTCGAACTTGATGATGTTGTCACGGCCGGTAAAACCACGGGCCAGGCGGATCGCGCTCATGGTCGCTTCGGTGCCGGAGCTGACCATGCGTACCATCTCCATCGACGGCACGATCGAGCAGACCAGGTCGGCCATCTCGGTTTCCATCGCGGTCGGGGCGCCGTAAGACAAGCCGTGTTGCAGTTGCTGGCGCACCGCGTCGAGCACGTCCGGATGGCTGTGGCCGAGGATCATCGGGCCCCAGGAGCCGACGTAGTCGACATAGCGCTTGTCGTCTTCATCGGTGACGTAGGCGCCTTCGGCATGCTTGAAGAACAGCGGCGTGCCGCCCACGCTCTTGAACGCACGCACGGGGGAGTTCACACCGCCGGGGATGTGTTTCTGGGCGTTGGCAAACAGGGTTTCGGAACGGGACATGGTCGGGCTCTCTAAACTGAAGATTTAAGAAGGTCGTTGAACGCACGGGCGCGGCGGGTGACTTCCTGGGTGCTGTCGGCACCGAACAGGCCATGGACCACGGCGAGCAGGTCGGCCCCGTGGGCCACCAGCGGCTCGGCGTTTTCCAGGGTGACGCCGCCGATCACGCAGATCGGCAGGTGCAGGCGCTTGCGGGCCTGGGCCAGCATGTCAACGGTGGCGGCAGGTGCGCCGGGTTTGGTCGTGGAATTGAAGAAGCGGCCGAAGGCGACGTAGCTGGCGCCTTCTTTGGCGGCCTGTTCGGCCAGTTCGATCTGGCTGTGACAGGTAGCGCCGATGATCGCCTTGGCGCCGAGCAGTGCCCGGGCCGAGGTCAGCGGGCCGTCGGTCTGGCCCAGGTGCACGCCGACGCCCAGGCGCGCGGCCAGTTCGGCATCGTCGTTGATGATCAATTGAGTCTTGTAGCGCGAGCACAGCTCATGCAGCTTTTCGGCTTCACGCAGGCGCCGTGCTTCGTCGCTGCTTTTGTCGCGGTACTGCAACAGGGTGATGCCGCCATCCAGCGCCGCCTCGACGTAGGCGAGGAATTTGCCGGCCAACAGCTGGCTGTCGGTAATGGCGTAAAGGCCGCGTAGTTTCATCGGGCAAACCCCTTGCTGACGAGCGATAAGTTACGAGCAGAAATCCAGCGGCAATCGGCGCGGCACGAACTGGCCCTGGCCGAGTTGTTCGGCATCGCGCAGGGTACGCCACGTGTAGTTGAGGGCCGTTTGCACGGCGCTGGCCAGGCCTTCGCCCTGGGCAATGCGCCCGGCCAGTGCACTGGCCAAGGTGCAACCCGAGCCGTGATAACTGCCCGGCAAGCGCTGGCAAGTAAAGGTCTGGCGCGTGCCGTCGCGGCTGTACAGGCGGTTGTGCACTTCGTGCTCATCGCCATGGCCGCCGGTGATCAGCAGGTGCTTGATGTACGGCAGCAGCTTCTCGGCGCAGTCGTCGGCGCTGCCGTCGGGCAGTTCCGCGAGGATGCGCGCTTCTGGCAGGTTGGGGGTGGCGATCAATGACAAGGGCAGCAGCCGCTCGCGCATCGCATAACCGACCTCGTCCTTGCCCAGGCTACCGCCGCCGCCGGCGCGCAGCACCGGGTCGCAGACCACCGGCAAATGCGGGTGCGCCTGCAGCAGTTCGACCACGGTGTCGACCATCGCGGTGGAACCGAGCATGCCCAGCTTGACTGCCGCAACTTCAGAGTCGCCGAGCACGGCATTGGCCTGGGCCAGTACCCACTCACGGTCAAGCACGCGGAAGTCACTGACATTGACGGTGTTTTGCACGGTCAACGCGGTGACGGCCGGGGCCGCGTGGCAGCCCTGGGCGAGCAGGGCTTCGATATCTGCTTGCAGGCCGGCGCCCCCACTGGGGTCGTGGCCGGAGAGACAGAGGACAACGGGGCGAGAACTGTAGATATTCATGGTGCGCGAGCTTACCACCAAACGCTTTTTGCGTGGCTGTATGGCGATGGCAGAAGTTTGCCGCTGCGGTGTCGCTTTGCGTGGCTGAAAGCCGCAATGAAGTGGCCTGAAAGCATTGCCCTAGAGCCGTTCTAAAAAAAGTTCCGACAGTGGCTAATGGCTTTTACTGGCTATGCTAAAGTGCATCCAAACAACTTACTGTATCGCCGGTGTACGTCTTCTCAAAAGGAATGGGGGGCTTTTGACACAACCGGACCAGGCTACGCTGGGGCTCTATGCGCTATTTGCTGATTTTTTTATTGTGCGGGCTGCCGATGCTCGCCAGCGCCGTCGAGTTCAACCAGAACACGCGAAGCCTCCCGTTGGGCCGGGTCATGCAAGTGCTCGAAGACCCAACCGATGCCCTGACCATCGCCGATGTCAGCTCTCCCGCCTATGCCGCCCAGTTCAAGACCCATGACAAAGACACCCTCAATGCCGGCTATTCGCGCTCGGTGTTCTGGCTGAAGGTCAACCTGCACTACACCGCCACAGATCCCCGCGCACCACGCACCTGGTTTCTGGAACTGGCCTACCCGCCGCTCAATCGCCTGGACCTTTACCAGAACGACGGCACCGGGAATTACCGCCTCACCGCCCGCACCGGCAGCGCGTTGCCGTTTTCCAGCCGAGAGGTGAGCCAGAGCAACTACCTGTTCAAGCTCAGCTTCTTGCCCGACCAGCAACAAACCGTCTACCTGCGCTTGCAAAGCCAAGGCTCGATCCAGGCGCCGCTGACATTGTGGGCCGGCACCGCCTATATGGAAGAGCAACCGCTGCGTTTGTATGTGCTGGGGGCCATCTACGGTGTGTTGCTGGGCATGCTGATCTACAACCTGTTCATCTACCTGAGCGTGCGCGACACCAGCTACCTGTATTACATCCTCTATATCGCCTCGTTCGGCTTGTATCAGCTGTCGGTCAATGGTGTGGCGGTGGAGTACTTCTGGCCGAACAACCCGTGGTGGGCGAATGCCGCGGTGCCCTTCCTGATCGGCTCGGCGGCCTTGTTCGGCAGCCTGTTTGCGCGCAGCTTCCTGCACACCGCGCAGCACAGCCGCTGGCTCAACCGCATCCTGCTGGCGCTGGCGGCCTGTGGTGGGTTGGTGATGGCACTGGCGTTGTTGACCAGTTACGCCGTGGCCCTGCGCCTGGCCACTGCGCTGGCGCTGGTGTTTACCGTGACCATCTTCGTGGCGGCCATCAAGGCCTGGTACTGCGGGCAGCGCATGGCGCGTTATTTCATCATCGCCTGGTCGGCCTTCCTGCTCGGCGGGGTGGTCAATACCCTGATGGTGCTGGGTTACCTGCCTAACGTGTTCCTGACCATGTACGCCAGCCAGCTCGGCTCGGCCATTGAAGTGGCGCTGTTGTCCCTGGCCCTGGCCGACCGCATCAACGGCATGCGCGAACAGCAGGCACAGATTCTGCTCGATGCCAGCCAGAAACTCGAAGCGCTCAACCAGCAACTGGCCCGCAGCAACCGCCTCAAAGACGAATTTCTCGCCACCCTGACCCACGAACTGCGCACGCCGATGAACGGTGTGATCGGCTCGTTGGAGCTGATGCAAACCGTGTCATTGGACGATGACATGACGCAGTACCAGCAAACCGCCGCCGGCTCGGCGCGGGACATGATGCGCATGGTCAACGGTATTCTCACCCTCACCGAGTTGCAGGCCGGTCGCCTGGTGGCCCAGCCGCAAGTGTTCAGCCTGCGCGGCACGCTCGACACCTTGCGCCAGCAGTTCACCGGCAGCGCCCAGAGCAAGGGCCTGGCGTTCTCCATTGATATAGCCGATGAGGTGCCGGATCGGCTGATCGGCGATGCCGACAAACTGCTCCAGTGCCTGGATTGCCTGCTCGATAACGCCTTCAAATTCACCCACGTCGGCGCGGTTCGCTTGCGGGTGGTGGGCGTGCCACAAGGGGATGGCCCCTTGCACCTGAGCTTTATCGTCACCGACACCGGTATCGGCTTCGCCTTTCTCGATGAGGCCACGCTGTATCAGCGTTTCTTCCAGCTCGATGGTTCGATGACGCGTGAATACGGCGGCCTGGGCATTGGCCTGGCGATCTGCCGGCAATTGATCGAACTGCTGGGCGGGCGTCTGACCCACCATTCGGAACCCCGTAAAGGCAGCCGCTTCCAGTTGGAAGTGGACGTCTCGGTGCCGCAGCAGATCACGCCCGCCACGCAAACGCTGCCTGCACAGCGTGCGCCTCAGGAATGCACGGTGCTGCTGGTGGACGACAACAGCGTGGGCCAACTGGCGGTGCGTGGCATGTTGCTCAAGCTCGGTTACCGGGTTAAAACCGTGGACAGCGGCCCGGCAGCCCTCGCTGCATTGCAAGGGCACAGCTTCGACGCCGTGCTGCTGGATGTGCCAGAGGGTGGTTTCTCGTTGTGCTGTCAGATTCGCGCGTTACCTGGCTGCGGTGAATTGCCGGTGATCGCCCTGAGCGCTTCGCCCAATGGGCCGGAACGTGAGCGTTGCCATGGCATTGGCATGACGGATCGGCTGGCCAAGCCGGTGCGTTTCGATGCCTTGCAGGCGGCGCTTGAGCGCAGTGTGCTGCGCGCGGATGAGGGTGAAAGCGCCGAACATTCGGCGCGTATGCCACTTTTTTAAGCGCAGTGGCAGTGCTTAACTGAAAAAACCGGCCTCAATCGATCTGTGTTTTTGTAGGAGCGAGCTTGCTCGCGAAGAACCTCAACGATAACGCGCCCCTCCTGGGTTAGCGCGTTGCGCTCAGGTTTTTCGCGAGCAAGCTCGCTCCTACAGGCAGCCTGAAATCGATGCGGCCTTTTTTCCAGGAGGCCCGTCATGAACCTGCATCAGTTTGCCGAAACCCACGACGTCACCAACCAGCCACCGTCCCTGGACGGCACCAACCTGTATCGCATCGACGTGCCTTTGCAGGAATGGTCGCGCCGCTTTGGCGCTAGCTGGGCCGAGTCGCGCATGGATGCCTACGGCGCGCTCGCGGGTGGGCCGTTGATGGCGGCCGGGTTCCTGGCCAACCAGAACAAGCCGGTGTTCAGCAGCCACGACCGTTATGGCCATCGCATCGACCTGGTGGAGTTTCACCCGGCTTATCACGAACTGATGCGCACCGCCGTCGAACATGGCCTGCCGTCGTTGCCGTGGGCCCATCCGCAGGCTGGCGCCCATGTGGCGCGTGCGGCGATGACGTACCTGCACAGCCAGGCCGAAGCCGGCAGCGGTTGCCCGCTGACCATGACCTTCGCCTGCGTCCCGGCCCTGCGCCTGCAACCGGAGTTGGCGGACCTCTGGCTGCCGAAGATCTTCAATACCCAGTACGACCCACGCAATGTCGGCATCGCCCACAAGGCCGGCGCCACTATCGGCATGGCCATGACCGAGAAGCAGGGCGGCACCGACGTGCGCGCCAACACCACCCGCGCTTACCCCGTGGGCGCGGGCGGCCCCGGCCAGGCCTACGAACTGGTGGGGCATAAATGGTTCTGTTCGGCGCCGATGTGCGATGGCTTTCTGACCTTGGCCCAGACCGACAAGGGCCTGACCTGTTTCCTGCTGCCTCGGCACCGCCCGGATGACACGCGCAACGAGTTCTACATCCAGCGCTTGAAGAACAAACTCGGCAACTGCTCCAACGCCTCCAGCGAAGTGGAATTCCGCGGCGCCCTGGCGTGGATGGTCGGTGAAGAAGGCCGCGGCGTTCCAACCATCATCGAAATGGTCGCCATGACCCGTTTCGATTGCATGGTCGGCTCCAGCGCCTTGATGCGCCAGGCGCTGACCCAGGCCAGCCATCACTGCGCCCATCGCCAGGTGGGTGGCCGCGTGCTCAGCGAGCAGCCGCTGATGCAGAACGTGCTGGCCGACCTCGCCCTGGAAAGCGAAGCGGCCCTGGCCTTGAGCCTGCGCATGGGGCGCGCCCTGGATCATCTGGATGAGGCGCATGAAGCCAAGTTCGCGCGGCTGGTCACGGCGGTGGGCAAATATTGGATCTGCAAGCGCGCACCCGCGATGATCAACGAAGCCGCCGAATGCATGGGCGGTGCCGGGTATGTGGAGGACAGTATCCTGCCGCGCCTTTACCGCGAGGCACCGGTGAATTCGACGTGGGAAGGTTCCGGCAATGTGCAGTGCCTGGACGTATTGCGTGCACTGTCCAAAGAGCCCGGTGTGCTTGAGGTGCTGTTTGTCGAACTGGGCGATGGCCACGGCCACAAACAGTTGGCGCGGCATATCGAGCAGTTGAAGGCGGCGTTCATGGACACCCAGGACATCCAGTATCGGGCGCGGCAACTGACCGAGGACATCGCCCTGGCGTTGCAGGCCAAGTTGTTGCTGGAGGCGGGTAATGCGGCGGTCAGCGATGGGTTTATTGCCAGCCGGCTGGGTGAATCGTCGGGGCGCGTATATGGCACCTTGCCGCGTGGCGTCGACGTGGAAGCAATTGTCGCCCGCTCAACCCCGCAATCGCTCTGAATAAACACAATCCAAATGTGGGAGCGGGCTTGCTCGCGAATGCGGTGTATCAGTTACCTATTCAGTTACTGACCCCCCGCATTCGCGAGCAAGCCCGCTCCCACATTATTTACCGCATTCCAATCCTGTGGTTTCGGTGACGCTTGGATACAGGCAAGATAAAGGCCTGCAAGTCAGAACACAGGATGCTTACCGTGACCGAAGCTTTTGTTGTCGTTAAAACCGCCGAAGAAGCCGTGGACCGGCTGGCGGCGCTGCATGAGCGTGCCACTGGCGCGCTCAACCAGGCGCTCAAGCAATACCTCAAGGACCGCGTCGAGCCCGACGCCGCGCAGCGCGCATTGTTTCGCTACCCGGAACTGCGCCTGACCTACCACTGCCACGGTGAAGTGCCACAGACCACTCGGGCGTATGCCAAGGTGCAACTGCCGGGTACCTACAGCGTCACCGTGACCCACCCGGCCGCGTTCCGTAAGTACCTGCTGGAGCAACTGGTGCCGCTGATGCACGACTTCACCGTCACGGTGGAAGTGGGCGTCAGCCAGCAGAACATCCCGTACCCTTATGTGGTGGAGCAGGGCGATGAACTGGCCGGCTCCGGCGTCACTGCCGCGACCCTGGCTCGCGTGTTCCCCAGTACCGACCTGTCTGCCGCCACCGATGGCATTGCCGATGGCCTGTACGACTGGGAAAACACCGACCCGCTGCCCCTGGCCCTGTTCGATGCCGCCCGCGTGGACTTTTCCCTGCGTCGCCTGGTGCATTACACCGGCAGCGACTGGCGCCATGTGCAGCCGTGGATCCTGCTGACCAACTACCACCGCTACGTGGACCAGTTCATCCTGCATGGCCTGGAACAACTGCGCAGCGACCCGCGGTTCATCCGCATGGTGCTGCCCGGCAACGTGGTGATCGACAAGAGCATGGACCACGGCGAAGCCTCGGCCATTGCCGCCGGCGTGGTCTGGCACCGCTACCAGATGCCGGCGTATCACCTGCAAGCCACTGATGGCCACGGCGTGACCCTGGTGAACATCGGCGTGGGCCCGTCCAACGCCAAGAACATCACCGACCACCTGGCTGTATTGCGCCCGCATTGCTGGCTGATGATCGGCCACTGTGGCGGCCTGCGCCAATCCCAGACCATCGGCGACTACGTACTGGCCCACGCCTATATGCGCCGCGACGGGATTCTGGACCGTGTAGTACCACCGAACATCCCGATCCCGGCCCTGGCCGAAGTGCAGTTGGCGCTTCAGCAGGCGGCGGCCAAGGTCACTGGCGAAAAAGGCGAAGAGCTGAAAAAACGTCTGCGCACCGGCACCGTGCTGACCTACGACGACCGTAACTGGGAACTGCGCTGGGCCCAGGAGCGCCCGCTGATCAACCTGTCCCGCGCCGTGGCCGTGGACATGGAAAGCGGCACCATCGCTGCCCAGGGTTACCGTTTGCGCGTGCCTTACGGCACCTTGTTGTGCGTATCGGACAAACCCTTGCACAGCGAGATCAAGCTGCCGGGCTCGGCCAACGCGTTCTATGAGCGTGCGGTCAGCCAGCACTTGAAGATCGGCATCGAAGCGGTCGACCTGTTGCGCACCGAACTCAACTCCTTGCACTCGCGCAAACTGCGCAGCTTCGACGAGCCGCCGTTCCGCTAAGCGGTTGGGATGGTCATTTAGCGGTCAGGCCACTAGCATTGTCGGTCCTGACCGTTAGATGTTCCTTTGCCATGTCCCGTCCCAGCCGTCCCGATTCACGCCGCCCTGGCGTGAAACCTCCGCACTCTGCCGCTCGCCGCGTTGCCAAGGCGCCACCGGCCGAGCCGAAGTTGATCCTGTTCAATAAACCTTTCGACGTGCTGACCCAGTTCAGCGACGAAGGAGGGCGTGCGACGCTAAAGGATTTTATTGATATCCCCGGTATTTACCCGGCAGGGCGCTTGGACCGGGACAGCGAGGGCCTGCTGCTGTTGACCAACGATGGTCAGCTACAAGCGCGGATTGCCGACCCCAAGCACAAACTGGCGAAAACCTACTGGGTGCAGGTAGAAGGCGAGCCCACCGAAGAGCAACTGCAACGCCTGCGTGACGGCGTGGAGCTCAACGACGGCATGACCTTGCCAGCCGAGGCACGGCAACTGGATGAACCGGCATTATGGCCGCGCAACCCGCCGGTACGTTTTCGTAAAAGCGTGCCCACCCACTGGCTGGAACTGGTGATTCGCGAGGGGCGTAACCGCCAGGTACGGCGCATGACCGCGGCAGTAGGCTTGCCGACCCTGCGCCTGGTGCGCGTGCGTATTGGTGAGTGGTCGATCGACGGCCTGGATCAAGGCCAGTGGAAGGCGGTGCCGGCGCGCTTATAAGGCGCCGGATTCAATCAGGCCGATCACCACGCTCTTGATGATGAACGCCGCCACGCCCAGCCCCAGCACGAAAAACAGGATGAACGAACCAAAGCGCCCGGCCTTGGATTTCTTCGCCAGGTCCCAGACGATAAAGCCCATGAAAATGATCAGGATGCTGACCAGGCCAGTCATCATCCATTCTTCAAACAGGGCGGGATCGATGTTGTTCATGGGGCTCTTCCGACAAGACAAGCGAGCAGTATACGGCAGCGTCACAGACGCAACATTGACCTGAGTCCTACACCATCGAACTGTGGGAGCTGGCTTGCCTGCGATAGCGGTCTGTCAGGTACCGTGATGCAAATTGGCCCGCCGCCATCGCAGGCAAGCCAGCTCCCACCGTTGTTTTCAGGTGCGCAGGTGGGTCAGGGGCAGTTCGGTGCTGTTGAGCACCTGGTTCAGCACAAAGCTGGAGCGCACGCTGGTCACGCCTTCAATCCGCGTCAGGTGGCCCAACAGCAGCTTCTGATAATGGTCCATGTCCGGCACTACCACCTTCAACTGATAGTCCGCATCCATGCCGGTCACCAAACTGCACTCCAGCACTTGCGGCAGGGTGCGGATGGCGGCTTCGAAGTTTTCGAAGCGTTCCGGCGTGTGACGGTCCATGCCGATCAATACATAAGCCGTGAGGCTCAGGCCGAGCATCTTGCGGTCGAGCAGGGCGACCTGGCGGGCGATGTAGCCGTCGTCTTCCAACTGCTTGACCCGGCGTGAGCAGGGCGAAGGCGACAGGCCGATGCGCTCGGCCAGCTCCTGGTTGGAGATCCTCGCGTCGCGCTGCAATTCCGCCAGAATACTCAGGTCGTATCGGTCAAGCTTGCTCATTGGGTTGGCCTTTGTCGTAACTATTGCGGTGAATTATCCATGAAGGGTTAAAAATTGCGCAAGCACTGTTTATTGACGCAATCTTCGCAATCCTCTGCCCGCCCGGCACGCCTATGATTACCAACAGAATCACCGCCTGGACAACAGTCCACAGCAACGCGCCCAATCAGGTCCGTTGCGGCCGCCGCCCCAGCAGGGTTGAGCCGGCCTCCAGGCTGCACACTGTCCACAAGACGGCGTGAGGTGAGCCAACGTCAAAAGCGTTGAGCCAGGACGAAATTCTCAAGGGGTGGCCGACGGGTTACCCCTTTTTCTTTGTGTGCGTTTTGCCTTCAGAAAATAGTTCTCGTGACTGATAACCTGTCTCAGAACCGGGCGAGGCTTTTCCAGTCTCATGATCAAGCCCCAATCCGCAGTGAGGAAAAGCATGAAGCGCATCTGGCGTATGGCAGGTGTTGGTTTGCTGGTGGTCAGCGTCGGCTCCCAGGCGATGGCCGACGAACGCGATAACTCACCGGGCCCGGGGCGTGGGCCGCAGGGGCAGCATGAACGGGGCCCCGAAGGTGGGCCGCGGCCGGAGCATAACCTGCCGATCCAGGGCCGGCCCGATACCGTGCGCCAGACTCAGGAGCCGCGCCAGGGTTATTACCGTGATATTCCCAGACGCCCCGATGACAATCGGCATTGGGAGGCCGGCGGCCCTGGTTCGCGTCCGGGTAACGATCGCCCCGGTGATAACCGCTGGCCAGGCCGCCCCGACGGGCATGGCAACGGCTGGGGCCCTGGCCCGCAACATCGCCCTGGTTATGTCATCGACCGTTTTCCCGACCGCAATTACCGCGTGCCTTACCGTGGCCAGGACTACTTTTTCTCCGGTGGCTACTGGTATCGCCCCCAAGGCCCGCGCTACGTGGTGGTGACGCCGCCCTACGGCATCCGCGTGCATTACCTGCCGGACTACGCGCGTGAAGTGTGGGTAGGGGGCTCGCTGTTGTTCCTCGCCGCAGGCGCGTATTACGCCTATGAGCAAAGCACCCAGCAATACGTAGTGGTGCAGCCGCCGACGCAGGTGCCATCACCCCCGCCGGCGCCTCAGGGCAACGGCTATGACGTAGTGGCTTACCCGGCCAATGGCCAATCCCCGGCCCAGGTCCAGCAGGACGGCTACGACTGTTATCGCTGGGCGGTGCAGCAAAGTGGCTTCGACCCGCGCACCGTGACTTACGCCCCCGATCCGGCAGTGGTGCAAACCTACCGCCAGGCCCAGGGCAACTGCCTGGGCAGTCGCGGGTATCAGGTGCAGTACTAGGCCTTGTTGCCGGTGACCACTTCCCGTGGGTCGGCGTGCACCAGCACTTCGGCTTTCGGGTATTCCCGGTGAATGGCATCGGCGGCCTGGTCGCTGATGCCGTGGGCCACCGACAGGGTCAATTCCCCCGGCAATTCCAGATGCAATTGCACAAACCAGTGATTACCGGAAACCCGCGTGCGCAAGTCGTGGGCACCCAGTACGCCGGGCACGCCCCGGGCCAGTTCCAGCATGTGCTGGCTGACGTCTGGCGGTAACTCTTCATCCATCAGCACCGCAAAGCTTTCCCGGGCGATCTGGATCGCGCTCCACAGAATGTAGGCGGCGATTCCCAGGCCGAACCAGGCGTCGACCTGATGAAAGCCCACCCCAGCCAACACCAGCGCAATCAGGATGCTGCCATTGAGCAGCAAGTCTGAGCGGTAATGCAGCGAGTCGGCGCGCACCGCGTTGGAGCCGGTCTCGCGCACCACGCGGTGTTGCAGCATCAGTAGGGCTACGGTCAGCGCCAGGGACAAAATAATTACGCCGATACTCAACCACGGTGCGCCGACCGGCTCCGGATGCTTGAGCCGTTCATACGCCTGCAGCGCAATCAGCACTGCACTGCCGGCGATAAACAAGGCCTGCGCCATTCCCGCCAGCGACTCCGCCTTGCCATGCCCATAGCGGTGATCGTCATCGGCCGGGCGCAGGGCGTAATGTACCGCCAGCAAGTTCAGCAGCGACGTCACGCCGTCGAGCAGTGAGTCGGTCAACCCGGCGAGCATGCTCACCGAGCCGCTGAGCCACCAGGCGATGGCCTTGGTCACAATCAGCACACAGGCCACACCCACCGAGGCGCGGGTGGCCAGGCGCAAGAGCCTGGCGTGTTCGGGGCTGCTGGTCATGGGCAGCCCTTACGCGGCAGGCTGCAGGCCCAGGGCCGCCAGTTGCTGCACGCTGCCCTTGAACTGGATCAGGCGCGGGTCATCCAGCGGCAAAGTGCGGCCGGTTTCCTTCTGAATGATGCTTTGCAGCTTGGCGTTATCGACCTTGCCGTCGGTGCCGATGGCTTCGTGCAGTTTCTCGGGGGCGACCTGGGCGGTCTTGCCCGGTTCGAAGTAAATGGCGCCCGTGGCGAAGTCGACACCGAAGGCGATCAGGCCGGGGATCACATAAAACAACAGGCCGAGGGCATCGAGTACCGCGATGGTCGGGTCGATCTTGCCGTCGATCTGGCCACGACGGTCGGGGTAGAAAATCGACCCGCAGGCGGTAAGTTGGCTCAGCAGGGTAACGGCGAGGACACCGCCGATGACACGGGAAGCGATACGCATGAAAAAGTCTCCTGAACAGATTTAAGGGTGACTATAAGCCAGATCGGCCAGGCGCCGATGAACTCATGTGGGAGCTGGCTTGCCTGCGATAGCGTCGGCTCGGGGAATACAGTGGCAACTGTCATACCGCTATCGCAGGCAAGCCAGCTCCCACCTTTGACTGCATTCCCAGTCCCAAGAGTGGCTGTTTTTGAGACCCGCATCGGCACTCGGCAGTTCGCCGTTATACTCGCCGCTCTGCTTTGGAGCCAGTATGAATTCGTTGCCGATCGATGATGTTTTACCCGCCCTGCGTGACGCCTTGGCGCATCGCCATGAAGCCGTGCTGGAAGCGCCCCCCGGCGCCGGTAAAACCACCCGCGTGCCCTTGGCCTTGTTGCATGAGCCGTGGCTTGCCGGGCAAACCATCCTGATGCTCGAACCCCGGCGCCTGGCTGCCCGTGCTGCTGCCGAGCGGCTGGCCAGTGAGCTGGGCGAAAAGGTCGGTGAGACCGTGGGCTACCGCATTCGTCTGGACAGCAAAGTCGGCCCTAATACGCGCATCGAGGTGGTCACCGAAGGTATCCTCACCCGCCGCCTGCAGGACGACCCGGCGCTGGATGGCGTGGGCTTGTTGATCTTCGACGAATTTCACGAGCGCAGCCTCGACGCCGACCTGGCGCTGGCCCTGAGCCTTAACGGTCGCGAGCTGTTTCGCGACGAGCAGCCGCTGAAGATCCTGCTGATGTCCGCCACCCTTGAGGGCGAGCGCTTGGCGGGCTTGCTGGATGACGCGCCGATCCTGCGCAGTGAGGGGCGCATGTTCCCGGTGCAGATGCGCTGGGGCCGGCCGTACCAGGCTGGGGAGTTTATCGAGCCGCGCGTGGTGCAGACTGTCCTCGAAGCCCTGCATGACGAGACCGGCAGTGTGCTGGTATTTCTGCCGGGGCAGGCGGAGATTCGCCGGGTCAACCAGCAACTGGCCGAGGCCTTGGGTGATCGCCCTGATGTGCTGCTATGCCCGTTGCACGGTGAGCTGGACCTCAATGCCCAGCGCGCCGCCATCGACCCGGCGCCGGCCGGCAAGCGCAAAGTGGTGCTGGCCACCAACATCGCCGAGACCAGCCTGACCATCAACGGCGTGCGTGTGGTGATCGACGCTGGGTTGGCGCGGGTGCCGCGTTTCGACCCCGGCAGCGGCATGACCCGCCTCGACACCCAGCGCATCTCCCGCGCCAGCGCCACCCAGCGCGCCGGCCGGGCAGGGCGGTTGGAGCCGGGGGTGTGTTACCGGTTGTGGTCTGAAGACCAGCACGACGGTTTGGCCGCTTATGGCAGTGCGGAAATCCTCGCCGCCGACCTGGCAGGGCTGGCCTTGCAACTGGCCCGTTGGGGCGTGACGCCCAACCAATTGGTGTGGCTGGACGTACCACCGACGGCCGCATATGCCCAAGCTCAGGACCTGTTGCAGCGCCTCGGTGCATTGAACGAAGAAAACCTCACCGCCCATGGCCAGAAGATGGCGGAGTTGCCGGCTCACCCGCGTATCGCCCATCTGTTATTGCGTGGCCAGGACCTGGGTCTCGCCGCCACCGCCTGTGACGTGGCAGCCCTGTTAGGCGAGCGCGACATCTTGCGCGGCGGCGGTGCCGATTTGCACAGCCGCCTGGCGCTGATGTCCGGAGAAGAGCGTGCGCGCGGCACTCAAGGTGGCGTGCAGCGCGCCAAGCAACTGGCCCGGCAATACCGTGGCTACCTGCGCGGCAAGGCGACCCAGCCGGTGGACAACCCGGACCACCCGCGCTGGCTCGGCGCCTTGCTGGCACTGGCCTACCCAGACCGCGTCGCCCAGCAACGCCGCCCCGGTGGCGCTGAATACCGTCTGGCCAATGGCCGAGCGGCGCTGTTTGCCGAAGCCGACAGCCTGATGAAACAACCCTGGCTGGTGATCGCCGACCTGGGCAGCCGCCAGGGCCAGCGCGAAGAACGCATCTACCTGGCGGCGGATTTTGATCCGGCGCTGTTCGACACGGTGCTGGCCGAGCAAGTGCGCAACGTCGACCAACTCGACTGGGACGAGCGCGAAGGCGTCTTGCGCGCCGAGCGCCAGCGTAAAGTCGGCGAGTTGGTACTCAGCCGTGAACCCTTGACCGGTCTCGACGAGTCCGCCCGCAGCCAGGCGCTGGTCAACCTGGTGCGCCGCAAAGGCCTGGAACTGCTGCCCTGGACCCCGGAACTGCGCCAATGGCAAGCCCGTGTGATGCTGCTGCGCCAACTGGATGCCAGCAACACCAGCGAGTGGCCCGACCTCAGCGACAAGGCTCTGCTCGCCAGCCTGGAGCATTGGCTGATGCCTTACCTGGGCAAGGTCTCGCGCCTCAGCCATTTCGCCAACCTGGATATTTCCAGCTACCTGCACAACCTGCTGCCCTGGCCCTTGCCCCAACGCCTGGAAGAGCTGGCGCCGCAGCATGTGAAAGTGCCGTCGGGCTCCTCAGTGCGCCTGGACTACAGCGAGCAGCCGCCGATTTTGGCAGTGCGCTTGCAGGAATTGTTCGGGCTGGCAGACACCCCGCGCATTGCCGGCGGGCGCCTGGCCGTGAAGCTGCACCTGCTGTCCCCGGCGCGGCGGCCGGTGCAGGTCACGCAGGATTTGGCGAACTTCTGGCGCAGTACCTACGCCGAGGTGAAGAAGGATTTGAAAGGGCGCTACCCCAAGCATTACTGGCCGGATGACCCGTTGGTGGCCGAAGCGACGGCTCGGATCAAGCCTCGCAAACCCTAACGACAAAGATCCAATAGGTGGGAGCGGGCTTGCTCGCGAAGGCGGTGTGTCAGCCAGTGCATGTATTAGCTGACACGACGCCTTCGCGAGCAAGCCCGCTCCCACAGGGGGGGCGTGTCAACGCTCATTGCGCGGCAGGCAGCAGGAAACGGGCAATGACCGGCAAATGGTTGGAGATGCGCAACGTGTCCTCCTGCCTCACCTTCGCCTCCACCCGCTTGATGCGCGGGCTGTAGAACAGGTAATCCAAGGTGCGATCCGGCCCGTCCAGGCTTGGGTCGTTGGGGAAGTGCGTCAGCCATTTTTCGCGATCAACCCCGCTGGATTCGCTATTGCGCGGGATCATCGGGTACTTGTCCCACAGCAGGTGCAATTCGCTGTCCGGCGAATACTGCCCGCGCTTAGCGGCGTCCAGGCGCAGGTATTGGCCCAGTGGCAGCAGGTTGAAATCCCCGCCGATCAACCAGGGCGTGCCCCGGCCTTCGAATTTATCCAGCAGTTTGGTCGTGGCTTGCACCTGTTGTTGCGCGGCCGAGCGGCCAGGTGCGCCGCCGTCCAGGCGTGTATTGAGTACCGCCAGTTGGCCGCCATCGCTCAAGGGCAGGTAAGTCAGCAGCAACGCAGGTTTAGGCTGGAACTGGCGGCTGATGAAGTTGGCTTCGGCGGCCGGCAGTTGCAGGCGTTCGGCGTGTTCGATCTGGTAGCGGCTGAGCGTGGCGAGCTTGCGCCCGACGCTGCCGAAGATAGGCAGGCTGGGCACAAAGTCGGCCTTCCAGTCGAACGCCTGAGTGCTGCACGGGTACAGATCCACCAGGCGCTCCTGCAACAGCGCAAGCTGGTCCTGATAGTGGGATGGCTTGGCGCCTTCGTCGACTTCCTGCAACAGCAGGACGTCAGGCTGTTCGTCGCGAATCACCCGCGCCACTTCGTCGAGGCTGAACGCCATGTCTTCGACGGTGGGGCGATCGTCCGGGCCGCTGCCATCCGGGGTGTCGTACCAGAACACGTAGTTCTTGCCCGCCAGGTATTGCACGTTCCAGGTCATGACCTTGAGCGCCTGCCCCGGCAACAGCGTCGGCGCGCGGGGTGCCACGCAGCTGACGGGCAGGGTCTCTTTGTCGGCAGGGCGCCAGGTCAGGCTGTAGATCAGCGCGGCCAGCAGGCCGGCGATGATCAACAGGCTCAACAGGGTGATGCGCAATAAACGGGTCATCGGCTCGGCTTATATGCGTGTCAGAAGAGCCACGGAGCATATCACCGCACGTCGGCGTCGCCACCGATCAGCATGAATAAACGGAACAACACCACGCTGGTAAACAGTTGCAGGAAGCTGTGGGCGCTGTCCATCAGCAGCCCCAGCAACGGCGCCGGCTCAGGGTACGCCGCTACGCTGGCGCCCTTGAGCAGCCACAACGGCGTCATCACGCACAGCAGGCACACCAGGATGCGCCAGAAATGCCCACGGGTCAGGCGCAGGCTTTCTTTCATCGCCGCCAACGCCGGCATGCCGCGCAATACCAGCAGGTATTCGGCAAACGCCAACACCACCATCAGCCACAAGCCCGGCAGGAAATATAGCGACAGCCCCAGCAGAATCAGCAAGGTGCTCATGGCCGTCAGCAGGGCAAAACGCGGCCACAGGCTCAACGCCATGGCCCATACGTCCTTGGTGCGCGGCGACTCACCGCGGGTGCGGGCGTCGAGAAACAGGATCAAGGCGCCGGTGTACAGCGGGTACACCAACAAACCCACGACCACGCTGTAGCCGGGAAACGCATCCGGGCCCAGCGTGTGGTCCAGCACCTGTTGCAGCAAGGCTTCGAGGATCACCAAGGGCAGGCATAGCTGGACGATGGCGCCCAGGTTGCGCAGGGTAAAGCGGAAAGAGTCGCGCAAAACGTCTAACGGATTCATCAGGGTCATCACAGGCCTGGAAGCAGAGGGCGACACTTTAACCGATCAGGCTCAAAGGGGCGCAAACGTAAACCTTGAGTAAAGACCATTGAAACAACTCGTAACATCCCCATAACTGAAACGCCCCTGGCCTGATCACAGGCGGGACGAGAATTTTTTATCGGCAATCTACGAGGTCGCCATGAACAGCGAAGAGCAAACCCTGATCGATGGACTGTTTTCACGGTTGCAACAAGCCGAAACGGACTCAGCCCCCCGCGACGCCCAGGCCGAAGCGCGGATCAAGGAGCATATGGCTCGCCAACCCGCCGTCGGCTACTACATGACCCAGTCGATTCTGGTGCAGGAACATGCGCTGCAGAGCCTCGACGCGCAGAACAAGCAACAGGCCCAGCAGATCCAGCAATTGCAGGACGAGCTGCAACGGGCCAAGGCCACGCAACCTGCGCCGGCCAGCGGTGGTGGGTTCCTGTCGAGCATCTTTGGCGGCAGCTCCCGTGACCCACAGCCTGCGCCGAGCAACTCAGGTGGCGGCTGGCGTGAGCCGGCGCGGCCCGCTTTTGGCCAGCCAGCGCGGCAACAGAACTACCAGCCACCTCAAGCACCGGTCGCCGCACCAGCCGGCAGTGGTTTCCTAGGTGGCGCCATGAAGACCGCCGCCGGCGTGGCCGGTGGTGTGTTGCTGGCCGAAGGGATCAGCAGCCTGTTCCATCACAACTCGCAGCCCCAGGTGGTGGAAGAGATCATCGAACAACCAGCACCGGCCAGCGATCAAGGCAACTGGGGCAACGACGACCAGCAGTTCGCCGGTAATGACCGCTGGGGCAGTGATAACACCGACAGCGATTATTCGGACGATTCCTCATCCTTTGGCGACGACGATTCTTTCGTCTGACCCACGCAGACCGGAACGCTGCGGCGCTCCGGTCTGATTTTTTCCCGGAAACACTCCCTTGGCTGGCATACTGGCGCCCTTTCCGGGCGCTGGCGCCTGGCTGTCCATGAGGAAGTGCGGTGAAAAAAATTGCGGTGTTCGCCGATGTGCAAAACCTCTACTACACCGTGCGCCAGGCCTATGGTTGCCACTTCAACTACGCCGCCCTGTGGGCTGACATCAGCGCGCGCGGGCAGATTGTCGAGGCGTACGCCTATGCCATCGACCGCGGCGACAGCAAGCAGCAGCAATTCCAGCAGATCCTGCGCAACCTGGGCTTTACGGTAAAACTCAAGCCGTATATCCAGCGCAGCGATGGCTCGGCCAAGGGCGACTGGGACGTGGGCATCACGCTGGACATCATGGACGCCGCCGACCATGTCGACGAAGTCGTGCTGGCCTCCGGTGACGGTGATTTCGACATGCTGCTCGAGCGCATCATCCACAAGCATGGCGTGCGGGCCGTGGCCTACGGCGTGCCGGGGCTGACGGCCAACTCATTGATACGCGCCGCCAGTCACTATGTGCCGATCGAAGGCGCGTTGTTGCTCAAATAGATCGTTGAACGGAGTAGGAACAGGTTTGGAACGCATAGCGGTCATCGACTTTGAAACCACCGGCATCACCCCCAGCAGCCACTGCCGGGCCACGGAGATTGGCGTGGTCATCCTTGAGCGCGGGCAAATCGTGGACCGCTACCAGAGCCTGATGAACGCTGGCGTGCGCATACCGGCGTTTATCGAACAGCTCACCGGCATCAGCAACGCCATGCTGCGCAGCGCGCCACCGGCTGAGCGGGTGATGAACGAGGTCAATGAGTTCGTCGGCACCACGCCCTTGATGGCGCACAACGCCGCGTTCGACCAGAAGTTCTGGGACTTTGAGCTCGGCCTGATCCGCCGCACTCGCCTGCAGAAATTCGCCTGCTCCCTGCTCCTGGCCCGCCGCCTCATACCAGCGGCGCCCAACCACAAGCTCGGCACCCTCAACGCCTACGCCAAACTGCCCCACACCGGCCAGGCTCACCGGGCGCTGGCGGACGCGGAAATGGCCGCCAACCTCACGGCCCACCTGGCCCAGGAACTGCGCCAGACTCACGGTCTGCGTGAACTGTCCCATGACCTGTTGTGCACCTTGCAGAAAGTGCCGGCGGCGAAGATCAATGAACACCTGAAGAAACATCGCGGGTTCTAAGTACGCTGAAGATCCCCATGTGGGAGCGGGCTTGCTCGCGAATGCAGGGTGTCAGTCGCTAAATAAGTTGACTGACGCACCGCCTTCGCGAGCAAGCCCGCTCCCACAGGGGTTATGCGTCGACTATCGAGGCTGTGCGCACTCCAGCGCCTGGTCCATCACCCCGTTCATCACATCATCCGACGCATGGGCCAGGGTATCTTCGAGGCTCAGGTTGTTATTCAGGATAAAAGGCGGCTAGAAATGAAGGATCATTCGACCAGAGCCGAGATCAGCGAAAAAGTGATCCAGCTATTCGTCGATATCATCGGTTTTATCGACCGAAGCGAAGTGACGGAGCAAACCGACTTCATCCATGACTTCGACATCATTGATGACGACCTGACGTGCTTTGTCATGCAGATCAAATGGCAGTTCAAGCTGCAAGCGACGCAGGAGGATTGGGATCACATCACGACCATCAAGCAGATAGTCGATCTGATCGAGCGCAGATCAAGCCCTTTGTAGGAGCGAGCTTGCTCGCGAAGAACGCCAACGGTGACGCTGGCATCCTGAATGCACGCGGCGCCCTCAGGTCTTTCGCGAGCAAGCTCGCTCCTACAGGGGGCGGCGGGCAAGCGGTGAGGCCACTGACGCCATCGCAGGCAAGCCAGCTCCCACAGTTGACCGCGTCGCTCGGGCAGTGCGCGATCGCTCAGCCACCATTTTTGCCATTGGTGTCCAACTGCCCCAACGGCACCCGCCGCTCTATGGCGCTGGACAAAATAATCGAGGTCTTGCTGAAGCCGAACTTCGCTACCCGATTAATCAGGTTTTCCAGCTCGGGCATCGAGCCCACCGCCGCTTGCATGATCACGCACGGGTCGCCGGTGACGCGGTGGCATTCGGTCAGTTCGGGAATTTGCGCCAGGGCGTCGTACACCTTTTGGCTGCCATGGTTGGTCAGCCGCAACTCGATCACGCATTGAATCGGCAAACCCACTTTGGATAAATCCACCTTGGCCTGGTACCCGGTGATCACGCCGCTGGCCTCAAGCTTGGCCACGCGTTCGGCCACGGCGGGGGCGGAGAGGTTTACGGTGCGTGCCAGTTGCGCGTAGGAAGCGCGGCCATCTGCAAGCAGGGCGCTGAGGAGCATGCGGTCGTATTTGTCCATGATAAGGCTCCGGTTGCGCATCGCTTTCGAAAGCACGGTTTATAGCCTTGATAACCATGGTTTGAGAAGTGTATTGGCGTTTTAAACAGGTTTTGTAACTTAAGTTTATCCACCTTCGTTTCTAGAATAAGTCTCCCATTTCCTGCCATAGAGCCGCCCAATGCCTGGCCCACGTCGCTTTCCCTTACCGTTGATCGCCGCCTTTTTTGCGTTGTATGTGATCTGGGGTTCCACCTACCTGGTGATCCGCATTGGCGTGGAGTACTGGCCGCCGTTGTTGCTGGCGGGCATTCGGTTTTGCACGGCGGGCGCGTTGATGTACGGCTTTCTCAGGTGGCGCGGGGTGCCGGCGCCGACCTGGCCGCAGTGGAAGGCGGCCGGGATGATCGGCATTTTGCTGCTCACCGTGGGCAATGGTGGCGTGAGTGTGGCCGAACATATGGGCGTGTCATCCGGCGTGGCCGCGCTGGCGGTGGCGACGGTGCCGCTGTTTACCTTGCTGTGTGGGTTTTTCTGGGGCGCACGTAATACACGGCTGGAATGGGCCGGGGTGCTGCTGGGGATCATCGGCATTGCCATGCTCAACATGGGCAGTACCTTGCAGTCGAGTCCCTTGGGCGCGGTGTTGCTGTTGATGGCGGCGGCGTCCTGGGCCTTCGGCTCGGTGTGGAGCCGCCACTTGCCGCTGCCCCAAGGCGCCATGGCCAGCGCCGCGGAAATGCTCGTGGCTGGCGTGGCGCTGCTGATCGTCAGCGCATTGTCTGGCGAGCACCTGCAGGCCATGCCGCCGCTGGAAGGCTGGCTGGCCCTGGCGTACCTCACGGTGTTCGGCTCGATCATTGCCTTCAACGCTTATATGTACTTGCTCAAGCACGTCCGCCCGGCGGCGGCGACCAGCTATGCCTATGTGAACCCGGCCGTGGCCGTGTTACTGGGGATTGTGTTCGTGGGTGAGAGCATCGGCCTGGAAGAAGCCCTGGCAATGCTGGTGATCATCAGCGCGGTGTTGCTGATCAGCCTGCCCCAATGGCGCAAGCCCAAACCCGAAATAAGGTAAACTGCCGCGCATTACGCCCTTGCGCTGAATTTTTCCTACGGTAACTACATGACTTTCGCCACCCTTGGCCTGATCGAACCCTTGCTGCGCGCCCTTGAGACGCTTGGCTACCAGACCCCGACGCCGGTGCAGGCCCAAGCCATTCCGGCCGTGCTGGCCGGTCGCGACCTGATGGCCGCGGCCCAGACCGGCACCGGCAAGACCGCAGGTTTCGCTTTGCCGCTGCTGCAACTGTTGACCATGGAAGGGCCGAAAGTCGCCGCCAACTCGGCGCGTGCGCTGATCCTGTGCCCGACTCGCGAACTGGCCGAGCAAGTACACGCCAGCGTTGCCGAGTACGCCCAACATCTGCCGCTGACCACTTACGCGGTGTACGGCGGCGTGAGCATCAACCCGCAGATGATGAAGCTGCGCAAGGGTGTGGACATTCTGGTCGCCACCCCTGGCCGCCTGATCGACCTGTTCCGCCAGAACGCGCTGAAGCTCAACCAGCTGCAAACCCTGGTGCTGGATGAAGCCGACCGTATGCTCGACCTGGGCTTCTCCGAAGAACTGGCGAACATCTACCGCATGTTGCCGAAAAAGCGCCAGACCCTGCTGTTCTCCGCGACTTTCTCCGATGACATCCGCCTGCTGGCCGGGCAGATGCTCAACGACCCGCTGAGCATCGAAGTCAGCCCGCGCAACGTCGCCGCCAACACCGTCAAGCAGTGGGTGGTGCCGGTGGACAAGAAGCGCAAGCCGGAACTGTTTGTGCACCTGATGCGCAAGGGCCGTTGGAAGCAAGTGCTGGTGTTCGCCAAGACCCGCAACGGCGTAGACGCCTTGGTGGACAAGTTGCAGGGCCTGGGGATCAACGCCGACGGCATCCATGGCGACAAACCCCAAGCCACCCGCCAACGCGCACTGGACCGCTTCAAGGCCAGCGACGTGCAGATCCTGGTGGCTACTGATGTAGCGGCCCGTGGCCTGGATATCGAAGACCTGCCGCTGGTGGTCAACTTTGACCTGCCGATCGTGGCCGAAGACTACATCCACCGCATTGGCCGTACCGGGCGTGCGGGCAACACCGGTGAGGCGATTTCCCTGGTGTGTGCCGATGAGGTGAACATGCTCTCGGCCATCGAGATGCTGACCCGCCAGACCCTCACGCGCAAAATGGAACCGGACTTCGAGCCCGAGCACCGCGTGCCGGATACCGATGCCAGCGGGCAGGTGGTGAAGAAACCGAAAAAGCCGAAGAAGCCTAAGGCCTCTGGCGGTGGCGGCAAGCGCAACCTGGGCAAGTGGGTGGACAGTGGGGAAGTGGCCCCAGCTGAGCCTTCGATCAAGCCGGTGCGCAAGGTGCCGGTGTTTAACACCGGGCCGCGTAAGAAGAAGTGATTTTGCGCTGTGGCTGATGGCCTCATCGCAGGCAAGCCAGCTCCCACCTTTTGAATTGTGAACACAGTCAAAGGTGGGAGCTGGCTTGCCTGCGATGGCGGCCTTAAGTCCACCGCAGCGCTCAGCGGTTAAGCCATTCCAACATCCCCAGCCCAGCCGCCCGGCCACTGGCAAAACAGCCGGTCAGCAAATACCCACCGGTCGGCGCTTCCCAATCGAGCATTTCCCCCGCACAGAACACCCCAGGCAATGGCTTGAGCATCAACCGCTCATCCAGCGCTTCAAACGGCACACCACCGGCCGTGCTGATCGCCTCATCCATCGGCCGCGTCCTCACCAGCGTCAGCGGCAACGCTTTGATATCCACCGCCAATTGCGCCGGATCGGTGAAGTGTTCAGCGGGCGTCAGCTCGCGCAATAACGCCGCCTTCACGCCATCCAATCCCAACTGACTGTGCAAATGCTTGCTCATCGACCGCGAGCCACGGGGCTTGGCCAATGCGGCCTGCACCTTGTCCAACGGCTTGCTGGGCAGCAAATCGATATGCACCGTGGCCGCACCGTCGCGGTTGATCGCTTCGCGAATCGGCGCTGACAAGGCGTAGATCAAGCTGCCTTCAATACCGGTGGCAGTGATCACACACTCGCCCAGCCGAGGTTTGTCGTCTGCCAAGCCAATGGCGACGTTTTTCAACGGTGCGCCCGCGAATTTGCTGACCATCAACTCGCTCCATGCCGACACTTCAAACCCGCAGTTGCTCGGTTGCAGCCGCACATAGGGCAGGCCTTTGCCTTCAAACAGGTTAAGCCACGCACCGTCGGAGCCCAGGCGCGACCAACTGCCGCCGCCCAGGGCCAGTAGCACGGCGTCGCTGTGGACAACTTTTTCGCCCTCCGGGCTGTGGATAAGTAAATCGCCCTCGGCATTCCAACCCGTCCAACGATGCCGGGTGTGGATAACCACACCTTGCTCCCGCAGGCGCTTGAGCCAGGCGCGCAACAGGGGCGCGGCTTTCATATCGGTAGGAAATACGCGGCCAGAGGTGCCGACAAAAGTTTGAATGCCCAGGCCATGAATCCATTCGCACAACGTCTCGGCGCCAAAGCTGCGCAGTAGCGGTGCCATGTGCGGGGCGCGTTCGGCATAGCGCGACAGAAACGCCGGGTACGCCTCGGAGTGGGTGATATTCATGCCGCCCACGCCTGCCAGCAGGAACTTGCGCCCCACCGATGGCATGCCGTCGTACAGGTCCACGCGCACGCCCGCCTGGCTCAAGACTTCGGCGGCCATCAGCCCGGCGGGGCCACCGCCGATAATGGAGACGTGGTGGGCAGAAGTCTGAGGCATGGGCAGGGCTACGGTGATATGAATAGGCCGAGCATTCTACCCGACCACGACGGCGCTGCCTGATCAAAAAACGTACACTTTCCTACAGGCCATACGGCCAAACGCTTGCAGCCGCTTACGCTCAAGTTATCCACAGGCCGTTCCACAGGCATTGTGGGTAACGCTCACACTTCAATGACAGCCTGATGACGTCCATACCCGTTGTGCGCTGTGGTGCAAGATGCCGTGGCGGCGGGCGAGGGCGGGGCGGTCCTTGCTGTAGCCGCCACCGATCACGCCCATCACTGGAATGTCGCGGCCCAGGCAGTGGCGCATCACGCTTTCATCACGGGCGGCGACGCCGGCGTCTGTCAGCTTGAGGTAACCAAGGGCGTCGTCCTTGTGCACATCCACGCCGGCGTCGTACAGCACCAGGTCTGGCTGGTAGAGCGGCAGCAGGTAGTTGAGCGCGTCATCCACCACCTTGAGGTAGTCCGCATCGCCCATGCCCATGGGCAGCGGGATGTCCCAGTCGCTCTGGGCCTTGCGGGTCGGGAAGTTCTTTTCGCAGTGCAGCGACACGGTGATGGCGTCCGGCGTGTCGTGCAGGATGCGTGCAGTGCCGTCGCCCTGGTGCACGTCGCAATCGAAGATCAGCACACGATTGACCCGGCCGCTGGCCAACAGGTAATGGCTGATCACCGCCAGGTCATTAAAAATGCAGAAACCGGCCGGATAATCGTAATGGGCATGGTGGGTGCCGCCCGCCAAATGGCAGGCCAGGCCATGTTCCAGGGCCTGTTCAGCCGCCAGGATCGAGCCGCCCACCGCCCGCACCGTGCGCCGGGCCAGGGCTTCGCTCCAGGGCAGGCCGAGGCGGCGTTGGTCTTCGCGGGACAGTTCGCCGCCCATGTAGCGTTCGATATACCCAGGTTCATGGGCCAGGGCCAAAATGTCTGCCGGGCACAGCGACGGGCGCAGCAATTGGCTGTCTTCGGTGAGGCCGCTGTCCACCAGGTGGTCACGCAACAGGCGAAACTTGTCCATGGGGAACCGGTGGTCCGCCGGGAACTCAGGGCTGTAGTCTTCGTGGTAGATCAATGGCAAGGGCATGGGATTTTCTGACGGGAACCTGCGAAGGATCTTAACAGCGCTGTACACTCACGCACATGGCAAGGCAGGGGGACCCATGGAGCCGATACTGGAATTGGAAAGTGCACGCTTGGTGCTGCGCCAATGGCGCGACAGCGACTTGCCGGACTTTGCGCGCATGTGCGCCGACCCGCAGGTGATGCGCTACTTCCCGGCGCAATTGAGCCACTTGGAAAGCGCGGCGCTGATCGGCCGGATACGCGGGCATTTTGCTGAATATGGCTTTGGTTTCTGGGCTTTGCAGCGCAAGGACACCGGTGAGTTTATCGGCCTGACGGGCCTTGCGAATGTCAGCTTCGAAGCCGGCTTTACCCCGGCGGTGGAAATCGGCTGGCGCCTGGCCCGTGAGCATTGGGGCCTGGGTTATGCCAGTGAGGCCGCCTGGACGGCGTTGCGCTGTGGTTTTGACCGCCTGCAACTGGACGAAATCCTGGCTTTCACCACCGAGAGCAATCTGCCCTCACAAAAAGTCATGCAGGCCATCGGTATGCATTACGATCCGCAGGCAGATTTTGAACACCCGAAAGTCGCAGCCGGTGACCCGCTGCGCCCTCACGTGTTGTACCGCATCACCCGCGCCCAATGGTTGGACACGCTGCACGGATAAGCAGGCGGTCATGCTCAACAGAAACCTGTAGGAGCGAGCTTGCTCGCGAAGAACGCAAGAGCGCTGCGGTAAACCAGAAGCGCTGCGTCATCGTTAACGACCTTCGCGAGCAAGCTCGCTCCTACAGGTAGATACCGTTTTGCTTTGAGGAGAGTTTCAATGAGCCAAGTATTGGAAGATCTGGTGGACTTGCTGACCCTGGAGCCGATCGAGGAAAACCTCTTTCGCGGCCGCAGCCAGGACCTGGGCTTTCGCCAGTTGTTCGGCGGCCAAGTGCTCGGCCAGTCGCTGTCAGCGGCCAGCCAGACCGTAGACGAAGCGCGGCATGTGCATTCCCTGCACGGTTATTTCCTGCGCCCTGGCGATGCGGCCTTGCCGGTGGTGTATTCGGTAGACCGCGTGCGCGATGGCGGCAGTTTCAGCACGCGTCGTGTCACCGCGATTCAAAAGGGCAACCCGATCTTCACCTGCACGACCTCCTTCCAGTACGACGAAGAAGGCTTTGAGCACCAGACCACCATGCCGGTGGTAGTGGGCCCGGAAAACCTGCCGTCGGAGCTGGAGCTGACCCAGCAACGTGCGCACCTGATCCCCGAGCACATGCGCGACAAGCTGCTGTGCCCCAAGCCCATCGAAGTGCGCCCGGTCACCGAAAAAGACCCGTTCAACCCGCAGCCGTCCGACCCGGTCAAGTACGTGTGGTTTCGTGCCGACGGGGCCTTGGCGGACACGCCGGCGCTGCATAAATACCTGTTGGCCTATGCCTCGGACTTCGGCCTGTTGACCACCTCGTTGCTGCCCCATGGCAAGACTGTGTGGCAGAAAGACATGCAGGTCGCCAGCCTCGATCACGCGCTGTGGTTCCACGCCGACCTGCGTGCCGATGACTGGTTGCTGTACGCCATGGACAGCCCGTGGGCCGGCAACTCCCGGGGTTTCTCCCGGGGCAGCGTGTACAACCGCGCCGGGCAATTGGTGGCGTCGGTGACCCAGGAAGGTTTGATCCGCCATCGCAAGGATTGGGCATGAGCCTCTGCGACGTTAAGCACTGGGTGTTCGACATGGACGGCACGCTCACGGTGGCGGTGCATGACTTTGCGGCTATCCGCGAGGCGCTGGACATTCCACCCGAAGACGACATCCTCACGCACTTGGCGGCCTTGCCGGCGCAGGAGGCCGCGGCCAAGCATGCCTGGTTGCTGGAGCACGAGCGCGAGCTGGCCCTGGGTTCGGTGGCGGCGCAGGGCGCGGTGGAGTTGGTACAGGAATTGGCCGCTCGCGGTTATCGCCTGGGCATCCTGACGCGCAATGCGCGGGAGCTGGCGCATATCACCCTGGAGGCGATAGGCCTGGCGGACTGCTTTGCCATTGAGGATGTGCTGGGGCGCGATGATGCGCCGCACAAGCCGGATCCGGGTGGGTTACTGAAGCTGGCGGCGGCTTGGGACATATCACCCAACGAAATGGTGATGGTGGGGGATTATCGCTTTGACCTGGATTGTGGTCGGGCAGCGGGGGCCAAGACGGTGTTGGTGAACTTGCCGGAGAACCCGTGGCCGGAATTGGCGGATTGGCATGCCGAGGATTGTGCGGCGCTGCGCCGAATGATTTGAATCGGCTAGCGCAAATCCAATTGTGGGAGCGGGCTTGCTCGCGAATGCAGAGTGTCAGTCGCCAGATAGGTTGACTGGTGCACCGCATTCGCGAGCAAGCCCGCTCCCACATTTTTATTGGGTTTCGTCAGTGATTACTGGGCGAACAGCACCTTTTCTCCCTCTGGCGAGGTAAACATCTTGTCCCCGTCATGCCCCACCCCCGGCACTTCTACCAGCCTGTGAGCCAACTGCGGATGCCGCTGCTTGAGATAGTCAAAGTAGTTGTGCCCACGCATCAGCCGATACGCTCCCTGGGCCTCGGCTTCGCAGCTTTTATCCAGCGCCGGGTGGTTGGGGTCGGTGTCCTGCTGGCCCAGCAGGTAAGTGATATCCCGTGACACGTAGGCCTGTTCCAGTTGCTGGGCGCCTCGGTCACCCACGTAATCCGGCAGGTTTTGCATGCCGTACTTCCAGTCGTTGAAGCCTGGGCAACTGGTCGCATCGAACTTCACCGGGCGTTGCGGGCTGAAGTACGCATAGGACGACGGGTTAGCCACCACATACCGCAGGCGGATGCTTTCGGTGTTCAGCAGCGGGTGGTCGTGGCCGGTGAGGGCGAAGCGCTGCACCACTTGGCCACCGCCAGAATGCCCGGCAACCACGATTTCTTTCAGCGTCGGGAACAGTTTGCGGTTGCCCAAGTGCTTGATGATCTGGTCCAGAGCGCCATAAGAGCTGATCTGCCCTGGGCCGGTGGACGCGTCGCCGGCCATCCAGTCGTTGCCCTTCCAACGTAATACGTCGTTGCTCAGGTGGTTGCGCTTCACGTCGGCTTGATTGAGAAACTGCGGTGCGATCACCAGCGTACTGCCGCCCGCCCCGGCATGCTCGGCGGCGTCGATGCCGCTTTGCAGGTAGGTTTGCGCATTGCGCAGGCGGCCATGCACGATGATCAATGCGCGCGTGACCTTGGGCAGCGGTTGGCGCCAATCCTGGCTCAGGCCCAGGCTGAGGTCGCCGGCCTCCAGATGAAAGCGATCGGGGCTGACCACCTTGACGCCGTGTTCGGCCGCGAAGGTGCAACAGGACACGAGCATACCCAGCAGTAACCCCAATCGTTTGATCATTTAGAGACTCTTGGCCGCGAAGGTATCGCATTGAGTGATCTGGCCCTGGGCGAAGCCGGTCTTGAACCAGCGCACGCGTTGGGCCGAGGTGCCGTGGGTAAAGGAGTCCGGTACCACGCGCCCCTGGCCCTGCTGCTGCAAACGGTCGTCGCCGATGGCATTGGCTGCGTTCAGGGCTTCTTCGATATCGCCGGGTTCCAGCCAGTTCAGGCGTTTTTGCGCATGGTTGGCCCACACGCCGGCAAAGCAGTCGGCTTGCAGTTCCTGGCGAACCAGCAGGCCACCGTCGCCTTCCATCTGCCGACCCTGTTGGCGCGCCGCCTGGATCTTGGACGAGATGCCCAGCAACGTTTGTACGTGGTGCCCGATTTCGTGGGCGATCACGTAAGCCTGGGCGAAGTCACCGGCGGCCTGGAAGCGTTGCGACATTTCCCGGAAAAAATCCAGGTCCAGGTACACCTGCTGGTCAGCCGGGCAGTAGAACGGGCCGCTGGCTGAGGTGGCGCCACCACAGGCTGAATTCACCCGGCCACGGAACAGGATCAGTTTCGGGTTCTTATACGCCAGCCCGTTTTGCTGGAACACTTGGCCCCAGGTGTCTTCGGTATCGCCCAGCACAGCGCGCACAAAGTCGGCTTGCTCATCGTTGGCCGGCGGTGCCTGACGCGGCTGGGTGCTGACCGACGGCGCCTGTTCCATCTGGCCGGTCAATTGGCCGAGGATCTGCATCGGGTCCTGGCCGGTCAGCCAGCCAATGCCGACGATCAGCACGATGGCCGTGAGGCTCAGGCCCTTGCCGCCGCCGAAGCGCATACCGCCACCGCCGCCGCCACTGTCATTACGGGCATCCACCACGTTGTCGCTGCGTCGGCCTTTTTTCCATAGCATGGGAGCAATCCTCTGTGTGCTAACCGTGATTGATTATGGTCGGTATTAACGGCAATAGCCTTCGCCAGTAGCAACGATCAGGCAGTCTTTTTTATCTGCCAGCCACTTCAAACCGGTGGCGGCGCCATCGCCAGCGCGCAACAGCTGCGGGCCGTCGGGGCGGGTGAAGGCGATGCCGTCGTCAGTGGCCTCACCTTTGAAGGTGCCAGCGTCATCGGCATCGAGGCCGTATTGCATGGTAAGAAGGTAGTGGCCACGGCCAATGCTGTCGTCTTTGGCGATGGTCAGGTGCAAGCCTTCGACACCGATCCACTTGCCAACCCATTTATCGGTGGGCGGGGTCTCTGGCACCAGAGTCGCTTGCACGGAAGCGGGCGCGGGCTTGGGGGCTTCTTTCGGGGCTTTGTCGCAGGCAGCGAGCAGGGCGAGGGCAGACAGGGCAAAGAGGATTTTTTTCATAGCGGCAAGGCCTTGGTTAAAAAGTGTGCAACGCCGGGGCGAGCGTGCAGCGTTGGACTCGGATCCATCGATTTAGTGCGCTGTTCGCCCGGTGTTTGGTTATGCTCTTGGGGCAGACTCCGGCCCGGCTGCTAGATTACCGGGTTGAGCGCTACTTGGTTCAGTGCTCAGCGTCCCGCTCGCCACACAAGAGAATTCAATGACTGTCAGTACCCCGCTCTCCGGCGTCAACCATCCGTTCAAAGGCATCCTGCTGATTGTGCTGGCGACGTTTCTGTTCTCCAGCCACGACGCCTTGTCCAAATACCTGGCCGGGTTTTACCCGATCGTGATGGTGGTGTGGGCGCGGTACATGGTGCACACCTTGCTGATGGCTGGGATCTTCCTGCCGCAATCGGGCCTGCGTGTGTTGCGCAGCAAGCGGCCGGGCATGCAGGTGGTGCGGGCGTTATGCCTGTTGGGCACCAGCCTGTTCTTCACCACGGCGCTGCATTACATCCCGTTGGCCGAAGCCACGGCGGTGAATTTCCTGGCGCCGATCCTGGTGACGGCGCTGTCGGTACCGTTGCTCGGTGAGCACGTGACCCGTGGCCAGTGGCTGGCGGTGATCTGCGGGTTTATCGGCGTGGTGATCATCATCCACCCCGGCGGCGAGTTGTTTACCCCAGCGGTATTGCTGCCGCTGTGCTCGGCGCTGTTCTTCTGCTTCTACCAGTTGCTCACGCGCATCCTCAGCCAATACGACAGCCCCACCACCAGCAACTTCTTCGCCGGCCTGTGCAACACCTTGGTGATGAGTGCGATGGTGCCGTTCTTCTGGCAAGTGCCGACGCTGTGGCACGCGGTGATGATGCTGGCGCTGGGCACCTGCGGGATGACCGCGCACCTGATGCTCACCCAGGCGTTCCGCTTCGCGGCGCCGGCCTTGCTGGCGCCGTTTGGCTATTGCCAGATCGTGTTCGCGGGGTTGTTGGGCTGGCTGGTGTTCAGCCATACCCCCGATATGACCACGGTGGTGGGTATCGGGGTGATCTGCATGAGCGGGTTGGCCGCTGCCTGGCAGCAGCGGCGGCGTTAGTTAAACGTCTACCGTGGGGATCTTGCGCGGCGCCATGAAGTACATCCACACCAGTGCGATGAAATACATCGCCGGGATCAGGGTGAACAAGATCGTGTAGTTGTTGTTGGTCACCGTGAGGATGTGGCCGACGATCTGGGTCATGAACATGCCGCCGATGGCCGCGCACATGCCGCCGAAGCCGAACACCGTGCTCATCATGTGCTTGGGCGTGTAGTCCATCACCAGGCTCCAGATGTTGGCGGTCCAGGCCTGGTGCGCGCCGATGGCCAGGGAGATGGCAAACACCGCGACCCACAGCTGGCTGGAACCGGCCGCCATGATCACGCCGACGATGCAGCAGGCGAACAGCAGCATCGACAACAGCCGCGCCTTGATCGAGTTCATCCCACGGCCAATCAGGAATGACGACAGGATCCCGCCGCCCACGCTGCCAAAGTCAGCGGTGAGGTAGATGATGATCAGCGGAATGCCCATTTGCGTCACGTTGATGCCCAGGTTGTATTGCTGGTTCAAGAACGGTGGCAGCCAATACAGGTAGAACCAGAACACCGGCGCGGTCAGCGAGTAGGCGAGGGCGAAGGCCCAGGTGCCGCGCATGCGCAGGATGCGGCTGAACGGCACACGGGGTTGTTCCGGTTCGACTTCCTGTTGCACGTAGTCCAATTCGGATTGTTTAACGGTGGGGTGGTCTTCCGGGTTGTAGTACTTCAAGCCCCAGAGCACCAGCCAGATACCGCCAAGTGCCGACATGCACAGGAACGCCGCCTGCCAGCCCCACACGTGCAGGATCAACGGCAGCAGCATGGGCGTCATCATTGCGCCGACGTTGGTGCCAGCGTTGAAGATGCCGGTAGCCACTGCACGTTCACCCGCTGGGAACCACAAGCGTGTGGTCTTGACGCAGGCCGGGTAGTTGGCCGCTTCGGTCAGCCCGAGGATAAACCGGCAGACCATAAAGCCGACCGCCGAGGTGGCCAGGCCATGGGCGCCGGTGGCCAGGCTCCACAGCAGCACGGCGCAGAAGAACACGCGTTTGACGCCAACCCGGTCAATCAAGCGGCCTTGCAGCACAAAGCCGATGGCGTAGCCGACTTGGAACCAGAAGTTGATGTTGGCGTAGTCCATCGCCGTCCAGCTCATTTCCTTGGCGAGGATCGGTTGCATCACGCCCAGGGCGGCGCGGTCGATGTAGTTCAAGGTGGTGGCGAAGAACACCAGGGCCAGCATGCCCCAGCGCGTTTTACCCACGGCCAGGGCACCGCGGATCTTGTCGCCGATACCGGCGTGCGGGTTGCCCGGGCGCGCGGCCAGGGCTGGATTTTGCAGAGGCATGAGGTTTGTACCCGTTTTTTGAAATTCTTATGGTGTGTTCTGGGTCTTTGTTACGTGAACGAATTGCCCGGTCGATGGTGCGCAGTGGTTAAAAAGTCGTCAATTCGCCAAAGGGGCTTAGTGTTCGATAATCGCACCAAAAACTAACCGGTTCGTACATTTTAATTGCTGCCTGTAGGCTAGGGGCGAATAATTTGCCACAAACAACAATTGCCGGGAGTCTTCCATGCAACGTTCTATTGCCACTGTGTCCTTGAGCGGCACCCTGCCGGAAAAACTCGAAGCCATTGCCGCCGCCGGGTTTGATGGGGTGGAGATCTTTGAGAACGACTTGTTGTATTACGACGGCAGCCCGCGCGAGGTTAGGCAGATGTGCGCCGACCTGGGCATCGCCATCACTCTGTTCCAGCCGTTTCGCGATTTCGAAGGCTGCCGCCGCGATCGCCTGGCGCGCAACCTGGAGCGCGCCGAACGCAAATTCGATTTGATGCAAGAGTTAGGCACCGACCTGGTGCTGGTGTGCAGTAACGCCTCGGCCGACAGCGTGGGCGACGAACGTATTCTGCTCGATGACCTGAGCCTGCTGGCCGAACACGCGGGCAAGCGCGGCCTGCGCATCGGCTATGAAGCCCTGGCCTGGGGCAAGCATGTGAACACCTGGCAGCAGGTGTGGAACCTGGTGCGCCAAGTCGACCACCCAAGCCTCGGTGTGTTGCTCGACAGCTTCCACACCTTGTCGCTCAAGGGCGACCCGAGTGCCATCGCGCAGATCCCGGGCGACAAGATTTTCTTCGTGCAAATGGCCGACGCGCCGATCCTGGCCATGGATGTGCTGGAGTGGAGCCGGCATTTCCGTTGCTTCCCAGGCCAGGGCGAATTTGACCTGGCGGGCTTTCTCGCGCCGATCATCAAAAGTGGCTACAGCGGGCCCTTGTCCCTGGAAATTTTCAACGATGGTTTCCGCGCCGCGCCCACCCGCGCGAATGCGGCGGACGGCTTGCGCTCGTTGCTGTACCTGGAAGAGAAAACCCGCCAGCGCCTGGCGCAAGAAGCACCCGCAGCGCCGGTGGACATCCTGTTTGAAACCCCGGCGGCCAGCGAGTACGACGGGATCGAATTCCTGGAATTTGCCGTGGATGAAAGCCTCGGCGCCAAGCTGAGCAATTGGCTGGAGCGCCTGGGCTTCGCCAAGGCCGGCCAGCATCGCTCGAAGAATGTGAGCCTGTTGCGCCAGGGCGATATCAACCTGATCCTCAACTGCGAACCCTATTCCTTCGCCCACAACTTTTTCGAGGCCCATGGCCCGTCGTTGTGTGCCACGGCGGTGCGGGTCAAGGACAGTGCCAAGGCCCTGGAGCGGGCGGTGGCCTACAAGGGCCAGCCTTATCGCGGCTTGGTCGGCCCCAACGAGCTGGAATTGGCCGCCGTGCGTGCACCGGATGGCAGCCTGATTTACCTGGTCGACCCCAGCGAAGGCGGGCTGTACGACACCGATTTCAACCTGCAGGCGGCCACACCCGCCAGCGGCGGCTTGTTGCGCATCGACCACATGGCCATGGCCTTGCCGGCCGACAGCCTCGACAGTTGGGTGCTGTTCTACAAGAGCCTGCTGGATTTCGAAGCCGACGATGAAGTGGTGCTGCCCGACCCTTACGGCCTGGTGAAAAGCCGTGCGTTGCGCAGCCGTTGCAGCTCGATCCGCCTGCCGCTGAACATCTCCGAAAACCGCAACACCGCGATTTCCCACGCGCTCTCCAGCTATCGCGGTTCGGGCGTGCACCATATTGCGTTTGATTGCGCGGACATTTTTGCGCAAGTACGCCGGGCCAAGGAAGCCGGTGTGCCGCTGCTGGATATCCCACTCAATTACTACGACGACCTGGCGGCGCGCTTCGATTTTGACGATGAGTTCCTCAGCGAGCTGGCGTACTACAACGTGCTGTACGACCGCGACGCCCAGGGCGGTGAGCTGTTTCATGTGTACACCGAGCCGTTCGAAGGGCGGTTTTTCTTCGAGATCATCCAGCGCAAGCACGGCTATGCCGGCTACGGCGCGGCCAACGTGGCGGTGCGTCTGGCGGCGATGGCCAAGTCACGCAGCGGTGCGGTGCGCCAGGCCCGTTTATAAGGGCAGGGTGGGTGCTTCCTTCGGGGAGCGCCGCGGCCCATAATCAGCGCCTGCACAACAATGGCCGTGAGCGCACCATGACCTCGAGTCCCGATCTCCCCGCGGTAGCTGACGCACCGCGCAAGAGTCGCAAGAACAATCCGGAAAAGACCCGCGAAAATATTCTGCAAGAAGCCATTGTCGAGTTTGTTCAGCAGGGCCTGGCCGGCGCTCGTGTGGACGCCATCGCCGAGCGCATCCATACCTCCAAGCGCATGATCTATTACTACTTCGGCAGCAAGGAGCAGCTATACGTCGAAGTGCTGGAGAAGCTCTACGGCGATATCCGCAACACCGAAACGCGCATGAACCTCACGGCTCTGGAGCCGCGTGAGGCGATTCGCCGGTTGGTGGAGTTCACCTTCGATCACCACGACCAGAACGTGGATTTCGTGCGCATCGTCAGCATCGAAAATATCCACAACGCCGAGTACGTCAAGCGCACCGAGACCATCAAGGCGATGAACAGCAAAATCCTGGAAGGGCTGGGGGAGACCTTGCGCCGCGGGGCTGAGTTGGGGCTGTTTCGCGAAGGGCTGGAGCCGCTGGATGTGCACTTGCTGATCAACTCGTTCAGCTTTTATCGGGTGTCCAACCGGCACACCTTCAGCGAGATTTTCCAGATCGAGCTGTCGGATGAGGCGATCAAGCAGCGCCATCGGGAGATGATTTGCGAGTCGGTGCTGCGCTACCTGCAAGCCTGAGAACACCCAACTCCCAAGGAAGAAATGCAATCCATGTGGGAGCGGGCTTGCTCGCGAATGCGGTGGATCAGTTACCCCAGCTTTAACTGACGCACCGCATTCGCGAGCAAGCCCGCTCCCACATACCTCCCACATGTCTAAGCATTCATGCTCTGGAAATGCGCCAGCATCCTGTCTGCATCCGCCACTTCACCGCTGAACAACTCAAACGCCTTCACCGCCTGAAACACCGCCATATTGCCGCCATCCAACGTACGGCAACCCAAGGCGCGAGCGTCACGCAGCAGTTGGGTTTCCAGCGGGAAGTACACGATCTCCGCTACCCACAATTCGGCCCGCAACAACGCCGCTGGCACCGGCGTGCCGGGCAGCTTGGCCATGCCCATCGGCGTGGTGTTCACCAGGCCATCGGCCTCGGCCATGGCGTTTTCCAGGTGGCTGCCGACTTGAGCGCTACCGGCACCGAACTGCCGGGCAAGGTTATCCACAAGGTCCTGGGCGCGGGTGCGGTCGACGTCGAAGATGCTCAACTGCTCCACACCTTCTGCCAACAGTGCATGGGCCACCGCCGCGCCCGCGCCACCGGCGCCCATCTGCACCACGCGTTGGCGCGGCACGTTGTGCAAGTTGCGCCGAAAGCCTTCGGCGAACCCCAGGCAGTCGGTGTTATGGCCAATGCGCTTGCCATCCTTGAGCACCACCGTATTGACCGCGCCAATGCCCCGGGCCTCATCGGAGAGTTCATCGAGCAGCGGCAGGATCGCCTGCTTGCACGGGTAGGTAATGTTCAGCCCGGTGAAGTGCATCAGCTCGGCGGCCCGCAATAGTTCCGGCAGGGCGTTGAGGTCCAGGTGCAACGGCTCCAGGTCGATCAGGCGATACAGGTAGCGCAAGCCCTGGGCGTCGCCTTCCTGTTCGTGCAGTGCCGGGGTACGTGAGGCCTGGATACCGGCGCCGATCAGGCCGGCGAGAATGCGTGGTTTCATCAGGTGCGTCCCTTCAGCGTATGGCTGAAATGTTCCAGGGCCAGGTGGTAGCCATGGCTGCCAAACCCGGCCAGCACGGCCTTGGCGATCGGTGACACAAACGAGTGATGACGAAAGGCTTCACGGGCATGCACGTTGGATAAATGCACTTCGATCACCGGCACTTCACTGGCTACCAGGGCATCACGGATCGCGACTGAGGTGTGGGTCCAGGCCGCCGGGTTGATCACGATACCGGCGCAGCGGTTGCGGGCGGCGTGGATCCAGTCGAGCAATTCGCCCTCGTGGTTGGTCTGGCGAAACTCGATGGTCAGCCCGAGTTTGTCGGCGCTGCGGCCACACAGGGCGGCAATGTCGGCCAGGGTTTCATGGCCATAAGTGGCAGGCTCGCGGGTGCCGAGCAGGTTGAGGTTGGGGCCGTTGAGCACCAGCACGATGGGCGGCATAGAGGCTTCTCCACAGTTCTTATTGGTTGTGGAGTCAAAATGTACTGGTTGGTTAATTTGGTCAATGGATGGCAGCGGATCTGTTCGGTGATCGAACGTTTAATCAAGGCAAACGCTCGGCTCAATCGGATTAGATATCAATTGAAAACCATTCTCGACAACGCTTAAGATGCCCGCCTGTTTCCTTAACATTCCAGGGAGTCGGTTTGTCGGACGTGGATCTCAAGGGCCTGTTTCTCAAGCACGCTGATACGCTGCGCGGGTATCTGGCCCGCAGAGTACGGGACCCGCAATTGGCCGCAGACCTGGTGCAGGAGAGCTTCCTGCGCCTGGCAGAAAAACCGGCCGGTGAGCGTATCGACAACTCCCAGGGCTATCTCTATCGAACGGCGAGCAATCTGCTGATCGACCATATTCGCCAGGAAGCACGGCGCAAGACCGACACCGTGCCCCACGAGGCGCTGGCCGAGATTGAAGATGACGTGGCCGGGTTGGAGGCTCAGGCAATGGCGCAGCAACAGCGGCAGGCATTGAAGCAGGCGCTTTCGGAATTGCCGGCGCGCACCCAGCAGATTTTCCGCTTGAACCGTATCGAAGGCATGACCCATGCTCAGGTCGCCCGGCATCTGGACATCAGCGACAGCAGCGTGCAAAAGCATCTGGCCAAGGCCCTGGCCTATGTGATGCAGCGCTTGCAGGAAGGCGAGGTGACGCCATCCGACGAATGAATTACCGAAAAACGCCAGGCCAGACGTCACAGCGTCTATATAACGAGAATTCGAGATTCACACGTGAATAGCCAGGGACCGCAACAGCACAGCATTACCGAGGCGGCCGCCGAGTGGGCGGTGCGCCTGCACGCCGGTGCCTTGAGCGAACAGGAACAAGCCGAACTGCGCCAGTGGATCGCCCGCGACAGCCGCCACGAAGCGGCCCTGCGGTTTGCCGAGCAGACCTGGGCGGCGCTGGGCGAGGTGCACAAGGACGAGGGTGTACACAGACAGCGCCCGCCCGCGCCCGCTATACCCTTGCGCCGCGCCAAACGTCGAAGGCCGTGGCAACGTGCGGCCGCCGTGGCGCTGGTGCTGGTGGCGGCGGGCATCGGCTGGGTACGCGGGCCGGATGCCTTGCTGCGCTTGCAGGCCGACTACGTCACCCACAAAGGCGAAGTGCGCACGGTGCACCTTGCCGATGGCAGCGTGGTGGAGCTGGATTCCGATAGCGCCATTCGCCTTGAGTACGACGGCGTACAGCGCGGCGTCAACCTGCTCCAGGGCTCGGCGATTTTTCAGGTGGCGCCGATGGCCGGCGAAGAAACCCGACCGTTCGTGGTGCACAGTGCCGGCGGCCAGACCCGGGCGCTGGGCACACGGTTTGTGGTCGAACGTGAGCGCGAGAGCCAGGCCTGGGTGGGTGTGCTGCAACACAGCGTCGAAGTGTCAGTGCCGGCTTCACCCAGAAACGGCCCTGCCGAGCAGGTCCTGCAACAGGGCCAGGCTGCGCGCTACAGCCCCCAGGACGGGGTGGTCAGCCTGGATCAGTTTGATGTGGATCGCGCCACCAGTTGGCACCGTGGTGTGTTGATCTTCGACCGGCAGCCGCTGGCCAAGGTCATCGAGCAACTCAACCGTTACCGCCCCGGGCGTGTGGTGTTGGCTAACGCGGACCTGGGCGAGCGCGAAGTCAGCGGCGTCTTCCGCCTGGACATGCTCGACAGCGCCCTGGCCACCCTGACCCAAGAGCTTCAAGTGCAACGCGTGGAGCTGGCTGGCCTCAGCCTGATCTACTGACCTTCCCCCGTTAAAAACCGATGCCCCTGTAGGCGCGAGCTCGCTCGCGAAAATACCCAGGGCACCGCGTTTTCGTTGAAGTTCTTCGCGAGCAAGCTCGCTCCTGCAAAAAATATTACTGACTTCCCGCGCCTCGCACGTCTTGCTAGGTGAGAAGTATTCGCATAAACAAAAAATGCTCAGCGCAGGGATCACCACCAATGTCAGCACTCACCAAGGGGCGTACCACCGGCAGCCGCTTAGCCCTGGCCATTCACCTGGGGTTGTTCACCGTGGCCGTACCGGCCTATGCGCAGCCTCCAGCTGCCACGGCTCAGTCCGCCGTGTTGACGTTCGATATCCCTGCGCAATCCCTCGGCAGTGCGGTGCTGGCGTTCGCTGACCAGGCCGGCCTGCAAGTGCTGTTCGACAGCCAGCGTCTGCACGGGCTGAGCAGCACCGCGCTCAAGGGGCGATTTGACGTGCAGGAAGGCCTGGGCCGCCTGCTGGGTGCCGCCCCGGTGGAGTATCGCTTTACCGGCGATCGCCAGGTCACCCTCACCCGGGTCGAGCAACAGGCCGGTGCCCTGGCCTTGGCCACCACCACGGTCACCGGCCTGCACCCGCAGGATTGGGTGTATTCAACTCCGCGCGCGGTGAGCGTGGTGGGGCGCGAACAGCTGGATCGCAACCCGCCGCGTCATGCCGCCGAGATGCTGGAAGAGGCGCCGGGCGTCTACTCCGCCGTCAGCCAGCAAGACCCAGGGTTGTCGGTGAATATCCGCGGTATCCAGGACTATGGCCTGGTCAATATGTCGGTCGATGGCATGCGCCAGAATTACCAGCAAAGTGGTCACCAGCAACGCAATGGCACGCTGTATGTCGACCCGGAGTTGCTGTCCGAGGTGGTGATCGAAAAGGGCGCGACCTCCACCCAGGGCGGTGCGGGGGTGATTGGCGGGGTGGCGAACTTCCGCACGCTTGAAGCCGCTGACCTGCTCAAGGATGGCAAGCAAGTCGGCGGGCGCATTCGGCTCACCTCGGGGCTGGGTGGGCGCAGCAACGGCACGCACTTTATCGGCAGTTCGGCGTTTGCGGTGGGCACCGATGTCTGGGACATGCTGGTGGCCGCCAGCGAGCGTCACCTCGGTGATTACAACCCCGGTACCCGGGGCAGCATTGGCGAGTTGCGTACTGGCGCTTCGTACATGCCGGCGAGTGAGGAGCGGATCAAAAACACCACCGTTGCCTATTCGGGCTCGGTGATGCGTTCACGCTTGCTCAAGCTGGGGCTCAATCTTCCGGTTGAGCAGCGCCTGCAACTGAGCTACCTGGTCACCGAGGTCGACTACGACGACGTCAATATGATGACCGCCGAAAAGCCCCAGTTATGGGAAAAGCTCGGCAGCAGCAACGTCAAGGCGCAGAACTTCGCGCTCGATTACAGCTATGCGCCAGACAACCCGCTGATCGACTTCAAGGCCAAGCTCTACCATGTGGATACCCGCAACGACCAATCCACCCTGGCCCGGGGTATCAACAAGGCTTACGACGTCACCTATCAAACCAATACCTACGGCGCGCAGGCGCAGAACATCTCGACCTTTGCCCTTACGGAGCTGGCCACCCTCAAGGCCAACTATGGGTTGGAATTTTTCTACGACAAGGTCCGACCGGACTCCAACCAGGGGGTAGAGGCGGGCTCGGCGCTGACGGCTTCGGCGGCAGAGAGCATCACGCCCAAAGGTGATCGCGCCATGGGCAGCCTGTTCGGGCGCCTGGACTTCGACTACGACGGTTGGCTGAACCTCAACGCCGGCTTGCGTTATGACCGTTATCGGCTGCGCGGCGATACCGGCTTGAACACCCGTACCTTCATCATTGGCACCACTCGCCAGATCAGTGTGCCCACCACTTATGACGTGGATCGCGAGGAGGGCCGTTTTTCGCCGACGTTTGGCTTGTCGGTCAAGCCGGGTGTGGAGTGGCTGCAACTCTTCGCCACCTATGGCAAGGGTTGGCGCCCGCCGGCTGTGACCGAAACCATGGTCAGTGGCCGGCCCCACGGCGGCGGTTCGGAGTCGATTTTCCCCAACCCTTACCTGAAGCCGGAGCGGTCCACGGCGTGGGAAGTCGGCTTCAATGTGCTCAAGGAAGACCTGCTGTTTTCCGATGATCGCATGGGCATGAAGGTGTCCTACTTCAACACCCGGGTCGATGACTTTTCCTATATGGCCCTGGGCGTGCAGCCGCCGGGTTATGGCAACATCAATATCGGCAGTGCGGCCTATGTGAACAACCTGGAGACCACGCGTTTTCGGGGGCTTGAATACCAACTCGATTACGACGCCGGTTTTGCCTACGGCCAGTTCAACTACACGCGCATGCTTGGCAGCAATCAGTTCTGCAGCAAAACCGCGTGGCTGGGCGGCGTGACCAAGACCCAGAAACGCCCGGGTAACCGTGCCCCGGTGGACGCGATGGTGCCGGACGACGCAGCCAATGCCGGCGTGGGTTGCAGCGCGATCCTCGGCTCCTCCGAACACATGCCCATGGACCGCGGCACCGCCACGCTGGGCGCGCGGTTCTTTGAACGCAAGCTGGACGTGGGTGTGCGTGCCCGCTACAGCGCCGGCTACTACGTCAAGGGCGCCGCCGGGGTAACCACCTCGCAAACCGGCGTCTACCCCGCTGACTGGAAGCCCTACACCGTCTACGACCTGTATGGCAGCTACCGCGCCACCGACCAATTGACCCTGCGCCTGGCCATGGAAAACGTCACCGACCGCGCCTACCTGGTGCCGCTCGGGGATGTGCTGGCCTTCACCCTGGGCCGTGGGCGCACCGTGCAGGGCACCGTTGAATATCAGTTCTGACCGCTTTTGCCCAGTGACGGGCAAAACCACAGCAGGCACCGGCTTGCTGGGGAGTGACCACCCAATGACTTGGAGTTTTGCATGAGCATTTCTATTTCATACAGCACGACCTACGCCGCCAGCACCGTCGCCCAATACCTGAACGACTGGTCGGCTTACTTTGGTGATCTCAACCACCGTGAAGGTTCGGTAAAAGAGGGTGTGAACACCGGTGGTTTCAACCCGGGGCCGTTCGATGGCACCCAATATGGCGTGACAAGCAGCATCAGCGATGCGGCGGTGGTGGCTGAAGGCAGCCTGCATTACACCCTGTTCAATCCGCCGACCCACACGCTGTGGGGTTCGCTCGACGGCCTGACCCTGGGCGATACCCTCGCCGGCGGCGCGAGCAGCGGTGGCTACACCATCGCCAACCAGGAAGTCAGCTTCACCAACCTGGGCCTGTCGAGCCTGCAATCCGAAGGCCGCGATGGCCAGGTGCACAAAATCGTGTACGGCCTGATGAGTGGCGACAGTTCGGCGCTGGCCTCGGCCATCGACACCCTGCTCAAGGGCATCGACCCAAGCCTGTCGGTCAACTCCACCTTCGATCAACTGGCCGCTGCCGGTGTGGCCCATCAGGAGCCGGCTGCATTTGCGGCTGCCGATGTGGGCCTGGTGGGTATTCAGGACGCGCCGCACGACTTCGCCCTGGCCGCCTGATGCAAAAAAGCCGATGAAAGATCGCTCTTTCATCGGCTTTGCTCGAACACCGTCGCCGCCCGAGTGCTTGCAGGCCAGGGCGGCGGCGGCTGCAAATTCTGTGGGCGCGCCACAGGTGCTGTCAACGCACCGGGCGGGCCCTTGCTTGACTCTTCAATGGGATGCCCTTCATGACTCGGCCCGGTGCCAAGCGCGCGAATGAGATGCTGGCTGCACTCACCGCCTATAAAAGCGCCTTCTTCAACATTGGCCTGTTCTCGGCGGTGATCAACCTGCTGATGCTGGCCCCGGCGCTGTATATGTTGCAGGTGTACGACCGCGTATTGGCCTCGGGCAACCAGATGACCCTGCTGATGCTGACGCTGATGATCCTCGGCCTCTTCGGCTTGATGGGCGCGCTGGAGTGGGTGCGCAGCCAGGTGGTGATTCGCCTCGGTACGCAGATGGACATGCGCTTGAACCAGCGTGTATTCGACGCCGCCTATGAAGCCCAACTCAAGGGTGGCACCCAAGCGGCGGGCCAGGCCCTGCACGACCTGACCACCTTGCGCCAGTTCGCCACCGGCCAGGCGTTGTTCGCCTTTTTCGATGCGCCGTGGTTTCCGGTGTACCTGCTGGTGATCTTCCTGTTCCACCCCTGGCTGGGCCTGCTGGCATTGGGTGGGGCGTTGCTTCTGATCGCATTGGCCTGGGCTAATCATTATGTCAGCCAGGCACCGATGGCCCTGGCCAGCCAACTGTCGATCAGCGCCAGCCAGCAGGCCACGGCCAACCTGCGCAACGCCGACACCATTGAAGCCATGGGCATGCTCGCCACCTTGCGCGGGCGTTGGTTCAGCCAGCATCAGGCGTTTCTGGTGCAGCAGAACCTGGCCAGTGAAAAGACTGCGGTGGTCACGGCCTGGTCCAAGGGCGTACGCCTGGCCCTGCAATCGCTCGTGCTGGGCCTGGGCGCCTGGTTGGCGGTCAACGGCGACATAACGCCGGGGATGATGATTGCCGGCTCGATCCTGATGGGACGTGTGCTCAGCCCCATCGACCAGTTAATCGGCGTGTGGAAACAATGGGGTTCGGCGCGCCTGGCCTATGAGCGCTTGTCGTTGATGCTGCAGGACAACCCGGCGCGGCCGGTGCGCATGAGCCTGCCCGTGCCCAAGGGCCAGGTGAGCGTGGAGCAGATCAGCGCCTGCGCGCCCGGCAGCCGACGTCCGGCGTTGGCAAACCTGGGTTTCAGCCTGCCGGCGGGGGATGTACTCGGTGTTATCGGCCCATCGGGGTGCGGCAAGTCCACCCTGGCGCGGGTGCTGGTGGGGGCCTGGGCACCCTTGGCCGGCAAGGTGCGCCTTGATGGCGCCGACCTGGCCCTGTGGGACAAGCAACAACTCGGCCCGCATATCGGTTACCTGCCCCAGGACATCCAATTATTCGCCGGCAGCATCGCCCAGAACATCGCGCGTTTTGAAGCGGTGGAGGCCGACACCGTCCTCGCGGCCGCGCAAATGGCCGGCGTGCATGAATTGATTCTGCAACTGCCCCAGGGCTACGACACGCAACTGGGGGAGGGCGGCGCGGGCTTGTCCGGCGGGCAAAAGCAGCGGGTGGCCTTGGCGCGTGCGCTGTATGGGTTACCGGCACTGATCGTGCTGGACGAGCCGAACGCCAACCTCGACGAAGTGGGCGAACAGGCGTTGCTGCAGGCCATCACCCAGCTCAAGCAGCAGCGCCGCACCTTGATCCTGATTACCCACAAACCCAACGTGCTGAGCCTCACCGACCAGTTGCTGATCCTCAAGGACGGCCAGATGCAAGCGTTCGGCCCCACGGCGCGAGTGCTGGAGGCGCGGCAAAAAACTGCGGCAAACAAACCGGTCTCGACCATGAGCATGAGCTACCGCCTCGGTGCAGGAAAACCCGCATGAGCCAGAGCAAGCCCATTTTGCTCAGTGACCCGTCTAACGTGCTGGCGCTGGATGACAAAAAATACTCACGCCTGGGTTGGTGGCTGGTGCTCGGCGGCTTTGCCGGGTTCCTCGGCTGGGCGGCGCTGGCGCCGTTGGACAAGGGCGTGGCGGTGCCGGGCAAGGTCATGGTGTCGGGGCATCGCAAGACGGTGCAGCACCCATCGGGCGGGATCGTCGAGCGTATCCAGGTGCGTGACGGTGACCGGGTCAGCGCGGGCCAGGTGTTGTTGCGGTTGAAGCAAACCCCGTTGCGCGGGCAGATGCAGTCATTGCGCAGCCAATACCTGGCGTCGTTGGCCAGCGAAGCGCGCTTGAGTGCCGAGAGTGAAGGCTTGCAGACCATTGTGTTCAGCCCCGAGCTGCTGGCCGATCCCGACGCCGCGAACACCCTGAGCCTGCAACGCCAGCTATTCAACAGCCGTGCCCAGGCACTGGCTACCGAACAGGCGGGCCTGCGTGAAACTATCGCTGGCTTTGAAGCGCAGTTGCGCGGCACGCGGGCCTCCCAGGCAAGCAAGGTTTTGCAGCGCGCGGCGTTGAATGAGCAGCTTCAGGGGCTGCGCGAGTTGGCGCGTGAGGGTTATATCCCGCGCAATCGCCTGCTCGACAGCGAGCGGCTGTACGCGCAAATCGACGGTGCCATCGCTGAGGATTTTGGCCGTATCGGCCAGTTGCAGCGCCAGGTACTGGAACTGCGCCTGCGCATCCGCCAGCTCGGCGAGGACTTTCAGAAAGACCTGCGCAGCCAGTTGGCCGAGACCCGCACCCGCAGCGACGACTTGCGCAATCGCCTGGCCTCTGCCGAATTCGAACTGGCCAACAGCCTGGTCCGCGCACCGGCGTCTGGCGTGGTGGTGGGGTTGCAGGTGTACACCGAAGGCGGGGTGATCCAGCCCGGCCAGACGCTGATGGACATCGTGCCCGAAGGCGAGCCACTGCTGGTGGAAGCACGGGTGCCGGTGCAGATGATCGACAAGGTGCACCCAGGCTTGCCGGTTGAATTGATGTTCTCGGCGTTCAACCAGTCCACCACGCCACGGGTGGCGGGCGAAGTCACCTTGGTCTCGGCCGACCGCCAGGTCGATGAGCGCACCGATGAGCCGTATTACACGCTGCGGGCCCAGGTCAGCGCGGCGGGTATGCAACAACTGGACGGCGTGCAGATCCGCCCGGGGATGCCGGTGGAAACCTTCGTCAAGACCGGCGAGCGCTCGATGCTCAACTACCTGTTCAAACCTTTGCTGGACCGCACCCATATGGCCCTGGTGGAAGAATGAAGGCGTTGTTGTTCACCCTCTGTTTAAGCTGCACACCGACGGCGTATGCCCTGGGTTTGTTGGACGTTTATGATTTGGCGCTGCGCAACGACCCGACCTTTCAGGCGGCGATTCAGGAGCGCGAGGCCGGTGAAGAAAACCGCGTGATCGGTCGGGCCGCATTGCTGCCTAACCTGTCATGGAGCTACAACAATTCGCGCAATGAGTCTGAAGTGACCCAGAGCACGGCAATCGGAAATGTCAGCAGCGACCGCAATTACCGCAGCTACGCCTCGGCCCTGACCTTGCAGCAACCGTTGCTTGATTACGAAGCCTATGCGCGTTTTCGCCAAGGCACCGCCCAGGCGTTGATGGCCGACGAGCGCTTTCGCGGCAAGAGCCAGGAACTGGCCGTGCGGGTGCTGAGCGCCTACAGCCAGGCATTGCTGGCACAAGAGCGCATCGCGTTGAGCCGTGCCCAGAAACGTGCGTTTGCCGAGCGCCTGCAACTCAATGATCGCCTGCTCAAAGGCGGTGAGGGCACGCGGACCGATGTGCTCGAAACCCAGGCGCGCCTGAGCCTGGCCCAGGCCGAAGAAATCGAAGCCATGGATGCCCAGGACAGTGCCTTGCGTGAGCTGGAAGCCATTGTCGGCCAGCCGCTGCACATCGAAGAGCTGGCGCCCCTGGCGCGTCAATTCGAGATCGCGCCGCTTGAGCCCCATCGTTTTGAAACCTGGCGTGAACTGGCCATGGCCAATAACCCCGAACTCAAGTCCCAGCACCACGCGCTTGACGTGGCCTCGTATGAGGTGGAGCGCAAGCGCGCCGGGCACCTGCCCAAGGTCAGTCTGTACGCGACCAGTCGCAAAACCAGTTCCGATTCAGAAAGCAGCTACAACCAGAAGTACGACACCAACAGCGTCGGCATCCAGGTCAGCCTGCCGCTGTTTGCCGGTGGCTCGGTCTCGGCCTCCACCCGTCAGGCGGCTAACCAACTGTCTCAGGCCCAATACGAGCTGGACGCGCAAACCGCTGCGACCTTGGTGGAGTTGCGCAAGCAATTCAACCTCAACACCAGCGGCGCGGCCAAGGTGCGCGCCTATGAAATGGCAGTGAGTTCCGCCACGGCGCTGGTGAGCGCCACGAAGAAAAGCGTCAGTGGCGGCGAGCGGGTCAACCTCGACGTGCTCGACGCCGAGCAGCAACTGTTCACCGCCCGCCGCGACCTGGCCAATGCGCGCCATGCGTACCTGCTGGCGCGCATTCAGTTGAAGTATTACGCGGGGTTGCTGAGCGAGCAGGACTTGCGGGCGTTGGCCGGGTATTTCCAACCCTCGGCATGAGTGGTTACAACCCAGCATTCGCCGGGTTTTTTATGGTGACTAATCTGTGAAACAGCTTCGGGAATAGGAGCCGGTTGTCGGGTGGCAGAGGGAAATTGTTACCTGGCGGAAAATAACCTAACGGATGGGTTACGATGAGAGTAGGTGCTTACAAAGGCTATGTCATTTCGGTGTTTATCAGGGATGAGCATTGCCCGCCCCATGTGCATGTCAGGGGCAAGGGATGGGATGCGCGGTTTCGTTTCAGTTTCCTGGATGGGGAAGTTGAGTTGTGGGACGTAGAGCCTGAACGGAGGCGGCCACCCATAGCACTTCTGAAAGAGATACGCGGGGCGATCATGCAGCGGCACGACTTGGCGCGGGCACGCAGGATCTGGTGGGAAAAACTGCAGACGGTTTGCCTGGAGAATCATTCCTGGAATTGGGATGCTGGCGAGTTGGTCCGGGGTTGGTCATTCGACAAGGTGCCTACGTCATCGCGAGCGCCAGGCACGACGTCGTAGCGCAACGGACAATTTTGAATCTGGTAAGAGCGCCAGATTGCGTGGGGATTAATTTATGAAAATCATAAAAGCCAAAGTCACACCTTATGTACCTCTCACTGAAGCCGACGTTGACAAGGCAATCGCCCGTGGGCGCAAGTTGAAACGCCTGTACGCCAACGCCAGCAACGTACGTTATGAAAACGACTGCCTCTCCATTGGCTTCAGCGATGGCAGCCGCGTCGTGTTGCCGGTGGCTGGCCTACCGGAGTTCGAAGGGTTTTCAGCGAAGGATTTCCAGCAGTTGGAAGTGACGTTCGGTGGCAAGGCGATTAGCTGTGAGGCTCAGGACCTGGATGTTTCGATCACAGGCCTGATCGCTACAAGCCAGCCGCTGATGGACCTGGCAACCAGCCTGGTGGCATCGCGCAATGGCCGCAAAAGCAGCGCGGCTAAAACCGCAGCGGCTCGCGCCAATGGCAAGAAGGGTGGGCGGCCACGCAAGGAAGTCCCGCAGCCCCCAGAGACCACAGACACTTGAATAAACTGTAGGAGCGAGCTTGCTCGCGAAAACCCCACAGGCACCGCGTTCCTACAGGAAGCACGCGTTATCGTTGACGTTTTTCGCGAGCAAGCTCGTGCCTACCCCGCAGGTTATCGGCGGGTCAGCAACACACCCGATTCCATATGGTGCGTCCACGGGAACTGGTCAAACATTGCACATTGGGTGATCCGATGCGTGTCGTGCAGTTGCGCGATGTTCGCCGCCAGCGTCTCCGGGTTGCAGGAGATGTACAGGATATTGTCGAAGCGCCGGGTCAGCTCGCAGGTGTCCGGGTCCATGCCAGCGCGGGGCGGGTCGACGAAGACGCTACCGAACTCGTAGCTTTTCAGGTCGATGCCGTGCAGGCGGCGGAACGGGCGCACTTCATTCAGGGCTTGGGTGAGTTCTTCGGCGGAGAGGCGCACCAGGGTGACGTTATCCACGCCATTCTCATCCAGGTTGCTCAGGGCCGCATTCACCGAGGTCTTGCTGATCTCGGTGGCCAGCACCTTGCGCACGCGGGTCGCCAGCGGCAAGGTGAAGTTGCCGTTGCCGCAATACAGCTCCAGCAAATCGTCCGGGCGGTCGCCCAGGGCTTCATAGGCCCAGTTGAGCATCTTCTGGTTCACCGTGCCGTTGGGCTGGGTGAACGCGCCTTCGGGTTGGCGGTAGCTGAAGGTGCGGCCACCGACGTCGAGTTTTTCCACCACATAGTCATGGCCGATCACATCGCGCTTGCCCTTGGAGCGACCGATGATGCTTACATTCAGCTCAGCGGCCAATTTGTTCGCGGCGGTGTGCCAATGCTCATCCAGCGGGCGGTGATAACACAGGGTGATCATCGCGTCGCCGGCCAGGGTGGTGAGGAACTCCACCTGGAACAGCTTGTGGCTCAGGGCAGCGCTGGCTTGCCAGGCGGCCTTGAGTTGCGGCATCAACTGGTTGATGCGCTGGCTGGCGATGGGGAATTCTTCGATGAGGATCGGCGTGCGCTTGTCCTCCTGGGAGAACATCGCGTAGTGGCGCTCGCCGCCTTCGCGCCACAGGCGGAACTCCGCACGCAGGCGAAAGTGCTGCAGCGGCGAGTCGAAGACCTGCGGCTCGGGCGCGTCGAACGGTGCCAGCAGGTCACGCAAGCGCGTGACCTTGTCTTGCAGTTGAGCGGTGTAGCTTGCGGCGTCAAAAGTCATGCGTTGAACCAGCCCAGCTTGATCACAAACAGGATCGACAGGATCACCAGTGCCGGGTTCAGCTCACGGTAGCGGCCCGAAAGCAGCTTGATGGCGGTCCAGGCGATGAAACCGAAGGCGATGCCGTTGGCGATGGAGTAAGTGAAGGGCATCGCCAGGGCGGTGATCACCACCGGCGCTGCCACCGTAATGTCGTCCCAGTCGATTTCGGCCAGGCCTTGGCTCATCAGCACCGCCACAAACAGCAAGGCTGGCGCGGTGGCATAGGCCGGCACGCTGGCGGCCAGTGGCGAGAAGAACAACGCCAGCAAAAACAGGATCGCGACCACGACGGCGGTCAAGCCGGTGCGGCCACCGGCGCTCACGCCTGCGGCCGATTCGATGTAGCTGGTGGTGGTCGAGGTACCCAGCAGGGAACCGGCCATGGCAGCGGTACTGTCGGCAATCAGCGCACGGCCCATTTTCGGCATATGGCCGTCCTTGCCCATCAGGCCGGCGCGCTTGGCGACGCCGATCAGGGTGCCGGAGTTGTCGAACAGGTCAACGAACAGGAAGGCGAAGATCACGCTGACCAGGCCGATGTCCAGCGCGCCCTTGATGTCCAGCTGCAGGAAGGTCGGGGCCAGAGACGGCGGTACCGAAGTCACGCCGATGAACGGCGTGAAGCCCAGGACGATGGAGGCGACGGTCACCGCCAGGATGCCGATCAGCACCGCGCCGCGTACGGCCAGGGCTTCCAGCGCGACGATCAGCACGAAACCCAGGGTGGCCAGGATCGGCGCCGGTTGTTTCAGGTCGCCCAGGCCCACCATGGTGGCCGGGTTGCTCACCACGATACCGGCGTTATGCAGGGCGATCAGCGCCAGGAACAGGCCGATGCCGGCGGCAATCGCCGAGCGCAGGGGCAGGGGGATGGCGTTGATGATCCACTCACGAATGCGGAAGATCGACAGCAGGAAGAACAACACCGCCGAAATGAATACCGCGCCCAGCGCCACCTGCCAGGTGTGGCCCATGTGCAAGACCACGGTGTAGGTGAAGAACGCGTTGAGGCCCATGCCCGGTGCCAGGGCAATCGGGTAGTTGGCGATCAGGCCCATCACGGTCGAACCAATGGCCGCCGCCAGGCAGGTGGCGACAAACACCGCGCCCTTGTCCATGCCGGTCTCGCCGAGGATGCTCGGGTTTACGAACAGGATGTAGGCCATGGCCAGGAAGGTGGTGATCCCCGCGAGAATCTCGGTGCGCACATTGGTGTTGTGGGCTTTGAGTTGAAACAGCTTTTCCAGCATGCCGGCTCCCTGTGACGCTAGTGTGCGTCGTGATTTGTTGACCTCTAAGTCAAAGCACAAACTGCGCCAAGCGCTTGTGGATTCAGAGAGGATCGGAAAAAGCGGCGCATCATACCAGCAGCCGAGGCTGTGTGGCGCATGGGCTTGAGGCATACTGCGCCGACGTTCAACAGCCGGTCATCGACAGCATGAAAAAAGCCAACCCGTGGAGTCTAGCTCTGATCGCCAGTATCGGCCTGTGGCTGGGTGCGGCACCGGCGTGGGGCGCGACTGCACCGGCCTTGAGCGAGGTGCGGGTGTTCAAGGTGGAATCGGCCAAGTGCAGCGAAGCGATCCCGGAGCGGGTCAACACCACCCAGATGTGCGAGCACCGCGGGCCCACCAAGGTTTCAGTGATGGAGGTCGGCTTGGGCAACAATCCCGTCGGTCAATTCAATGGCGCGGTACTCAACGGCCAGCGCACGGCGGTCTGCCAGGTCGGCAACATCAGTGAGGCGTGCAACGGCGTGGGCACCTTGATGGGCTACATCTATGTGTTCGACCTGAACGTCCAGGCCCAGGGCTGGTTCGAATTCACCAATACCTCGATCAACCCACCGAAAAACACCCTGAAAGCCCAGCTCAATATCCGCTGATCAATCATCTTGAACGCTCAAAACACCCGGAAGTCGTACCCCTGAGACGGCGATTTTCCTGAACGCCGCGGACGTACACCAACCCGTGAGGTGTTTATGAGCGCGACCCCCAATGGCGCGGCGGCCCAGCCGTTCGTCGCCCACCCGATACGCCTGACACTCAACGGCCAGGCTCGCCAACTGAACGTGTTGCCCTGGACCACCTTGCTGGACTTGCTGCGTGAGCAGTTGGACCTGGTGGGCAGCAAAAAAGGCTGCGACCACGGCCAGTGCGGCGCCTGCACCGTGTTGCGTGACGGCAAGCGCGTGAATGCCTGCCTGACCCTGGCGGTGATGTGCGACGGCGCCGAATTGACCACCATCGAAGGCCTGGCCGACGGCGAACAACTGCACCCCATGCAACAGGCCTTTATCCAGCACGACGCGTTCCAGTGCGGCTATTGCACCCCCGGCCAGATTTGTTCCGCCGTGGGCCTGGCCAATGAAGGCCGCGCCCACGACCGTGCGCAGATCCAGGAATTGATGAGCGGCAACCTGTGCCGCTGCGGCGCCTATAACAACATCCGCGATGCCATCGAAGACGCGCTGCCGGCATGCCGCCGCCAGGGAGGTGAGTCATGAACCCCTTCCACTACAGCAGGCCGACCGAGGTGCAGCAGGCCGTGCAGATGAGCAGCGCCGCCTCGCGCTTTATCGCCGGTGGCACCAACCTGCTGGACCTGATGAAAGAAAACATCAGCCATCCAGAGCACCTGATCGACATCACCGGCTTGCCGCTGCATGACATTCAAGAAACTGCCGAAGGTGGCTTGCGTATCGGTGCGCTGGTAAGCAACGCCGACCTAGCCTGGCACCCGTTGATCGAGCAGCGTTATCCGTTGCTGTCCCAGGCCATCCTCGCCGGGGCATCGCCGCAGTTACGCAACATGGCCAGTACCGGCGGCAACCTGTTGCAGCGCACCCGTTGCTATTACTTCTACGACGCCGCGGTGCCGTGCAACAAACGCCAGCCCGGCAGCGGCTGCCCGGCGCGCAACGGTTTGAACCGTATCCATGCGATCCTCGGCGCCAGTGAACAGTGCGTGGCCACCCATCCTTCGGACATGTGCGTGGCCCTGGCGGCACTCCAGGCGCAGGTGCATGTAGAAGGCCGTGGCGGCCCCCGGGTGATCGAGTTCGCCGACTTCCACCGCTTGCCAGGCGATGCGCCGCAACGCGACAACCAATTGGCCGACGATGAGCTGATCACCGCGATTGAACTGCCCGCCGATCACCTGGCCCGCCACAGCCATTACCTGAAGATCCGCGACCGTGCCTCCTATGCCTTCGCCTTGGTGTCGGTGGCTGCCGCCTTGGAGCTGGACGGTGATGAAATCATCGACGCCCGCCTGGCCTTGGGCGGTGTGGCGCATAAACCCTGGCGTGACCGCGCAGTGGAAGCCTTGCTGATCGGCCGCACGGTCAGCCGCGAAACCTTCAGCGCCGCCGCCGACGCCCTGCTGCAAGACGCCGAACCTTTGGAACACAATGGCTTCAAGGTCAAGCTGGCCCGGCGAGCAATCATTCGTGCCCTGAGCGACGCCGCCGTCGCAGGAGAACAGCCATGAGCGCTATCGGCAAACCCCTGGACCGCGTCGACGGTCTGCTCAAGGTCACCGGCCAAGCGCGCTACGCCGGTGAATTTCCCGAGAACGGCCTGCTGCATGGCAGCGTGGTGTCGAGTTCGATCGCCAAAGGCCGGGTGGTGCGCATCGATGCGTCCAAGGCGTTGGCGTTGCCGGGTGTGGTGGACGTGATCCATCACCTTAACCGGCCGAACATCGCCAGCTATGACGAGGCGTTCGCCGATGCCGATGCGGCCGATGGCTCGCCCTTTCGCCCGCTGTATAACGATCGCGTGCTCTACAGCGGCCAGCCCCTGGCCCTGGTGATCGCCGATAACCTTGAACTGGCGCGGCATGCCGGCTCACTGGTGCTGATCGACTACGCGCCTGAAGCCTTCGAAACCGACCTGCTCACCCAGCAAGCGGCGGCGCACCCGTCGCCCCAGAGCCCACCCAAACCGCGAGGCAACTTCGAGGCTGAATGGGCCGGTGCTGCAATCAGTCTGGACTTGCACTACAGCACGCCCATCGAGCATCACAATCCGATGGAGCCCCACGCCAGCACCGTGCTGTATCAGCCCGACGGCAGCCTGCATATTCACGACAAGACCCAAGGCCCGCAGAACTGCCAGGCCTATGTGCAAAAAGTCTTCGGCTTGGATAAGAGCCAGGTGCGCATCTTTGCCGCTTTCGTCGGTGGCGCCTTCGGTTCGGGCCTGCGCCCGCAATACCAATTGCCGCTCGCGGTGATGGCGGCCATGGCGCTCAAGCGCTCGGTGCGCGTCACCCTGACGCGCCAGCAGATGTTCACCTTCGGCTATCGCCCGCGCACCTTGCAGCGTTTGCAGATGGGCGCCGCCGCCAATGGGCGCTTGCTGGCGCTGGGGCATACCGCGATTGGCCAGACGTCGCGCTTCGAGGATTTCAGCGAGCACGTGGTGGAGTGGAGCGGCATGCTCTATCACTGCGACAACGTGCAACTGACCTACAAGCTGGCGCCGTTGGACGTGTTTACCCCACTGGACATGCGCGCCCCCGGTGCGGCACTGGGTGTGATCGGCCTAGAATGTGCCATGGACGAACTGGCCTGCGCCCTGGCCATCGATCCGGTGCAATTGCGCCTGATCAACTACGCCGAACGTAACCAGAACGAAGACAAACCCTGGTCGAGCAAGGCCCTGCGCGAGTGCTACAGCGAAGGCGCCGAACGCTTCGGCTGGAGCCAGCGCAACCCGGAACCGCGCAGCATGCGCGACGGCCGCCAGTTGATCGGCTGGGGCATGGCCGGCGGCGTGTGGGAAGCCATGCAGATGAAGGCCAGCGCCAAGGCGCGCCTCGATGCCGAGGGCACGCTCACCGTCAGCAGCGCCACCACCGACATTGGCACCGGCACCTATACCGTGATGACCCAGATCGCCGCCCAGGCCAGTGGCGTGGCGATGGCCGACGTGCGCTTTGTGCTGGGCGATTCGTCGTTGCCCACTGCGCCGTTGCAGGGTGGCTCGTTTACCGTCTCGTCTGTCGGCACTGCCGTGCAGCAAGCGTGCGAAGCGCTGAATGCCAAGTTGCTGGAGATCGCCCGGCAGACTTACCCGGTATTCAAGGAGGCCGATTCGGTTCGGTTTGAAGACGGCCAGCTACACAGCGGTGACGTGAGCGTGTCGTTGGCGCAATTGGTCAAGGACAGCGGTGAAGAGGCCCTGGAGGTACAGGTCGACAGCCAGCCCGACAAGAAGCGCGAGGGTTATGCCAGCGCTACTCACTCGGCGGTGTTCGTCGAAGTGCGGGTCGACGAAGACCTGGGCACCATCAAGGTCAGCCGTGTGGTCAGCGCCATTGCCGCCGGGCGCGTGGTTAACCCCAAGATGGCTCGCAGCCAGATCCTCGGCGGCGTGGTGTGGGGCATTGGTATGGCGCTGCATGAAGAGACCCAGGTGGACCATGAACTGGGGCGCTACATGAACCACAGCCTGGCCGAATACCACATCCCGGTTAACGCCGATATCGGCGAGATTGACGTGCTGTTTGTCGAAGAACACGACGAGGTGGTCAATGCGCTGGGTTCCAAGGGCGTAGGGGAGATCGGTATTGTCGGCGTGGCGGCGGCGGTGGCGAATGCGATTCACCATGCCACCGGCAAGCGGGTGCGGGAGTTTCCGATTACCTTGGATAAGGTGCTTTAAAATGTGGGAGCGGGCTTGCTCGCGAATGCGGTGGTTCAGTCAGTGATGTACTGAATGACACACTGCATTCGCGAGCAAGCCCGCTCCCACATTGACTGTATTCCAACCTCAGGTCGGGCGGTGACGCCTATAACTTGGTTTCTTCCACCGGCACATGCATGCGATCCCGGTTAGCCAGGGTCGGGAACAGCTTGATCCACACCCCAGTCACCACCAGCGTGCCAACCCCGCCCATCACCACCGCAGGCACGGTGCCAAACCAGTGGGCGGTTATCCCGGATTCGAACTCGCCCAATTGATTCGAGGCGCCGATAAACAGGCCATTGACCGCACTCACCCGCCCGCGCATTTCATCCGGCGTTTCCAACTGCACGAACGACGCACGGATCACCATGCTGATCATGTCCGCCGCGCCCAGTACCACCAGCACCGCCAGGGAAAACCAGAATGAGGTCGACAGGCCGAAGGCAATGGTTGCTACGCCAAACACGCCGACGGCGGTGAACATCACGCGGCCCACCTGGCGGTCGACCGAAAAGCGCGCCAGCCACAGTGACATCAGCAACGCGCCCACGGCCGGCGCCGACCGCAGCAGGCCCAGGCCCCAGGCGCCGGTCAGCAAGATGTCCTTGGCGAACACCGGCAACAGCGCGGTGGCGCCGCCCAGCAGCACGGCAAACAGGTCCAGGGAGATGGCGCCGAGAATGTCCGGGCGGCTGCGGATAAAGCGAATGCCGGCCAGCAGCGAGTCCATGGTGGCCTTGGCTTTGTTCAGCGGGGTCTGGCGTGCGGGCAGGTTCAGGGTCAGCACGCAGGCGATCAGGTACAGCGCCACGGTGGGGCCGTACACCCACACGCTGCCAAACGCGTAAAGCAGGCCGCCCAGGGCCGGTGCGACGATGGTCGCCAGTTGCTGGGCCGATTGCGAAGCGGCCACGGCGCGGGGGAACAGCGCGCTGGGCACGATGCTCGGCAACAGCGCCTGGGTGGTGGGCATTTCAAATGAACGGGCGGCGCCCAGCAGGAAGGCGAGGATAAAGATCATCTCACGGGTCACGTTGCCGGTCAGGCCACCGATGGCCAGGGACAAGGCAATCAGCGCTTGTAAGGTCTGGCAGATGGCTGCGACCCGGCGGCGTTCGTAGCGATCCGCCACGTGCCCGGTGTGCAGCATGAACAGTACGCGCGGTATGAATTCCACCAGGCCGACCAGGCCCAGGTCCAGCACATTGCCGGTCAGTTGGTAGAGGTTCCAGCCGATCGCCACGGTGAGCATCTGGAAACCGCTGGCGGTAAAGATCCGCGCCAGCCAGAACGCGATGAAAGGGCGGTGGTGACGTAACAGCAACGCAGGTTCACTGGGCATCGGCAATCAGGTCGGCAGCGGGAGAAGGGCGAGATTAGCATCAAGCTGTAACAAATAGTTGCAAGAACTGAGCTGAGGCAAGCTGTCACGCGGCAAAAGACCACACAGTCCTACAGCAAAAATGGGACTACTCTTTCAACGATGCTTGATCCAGATCAAAACCTGCCCCGGGATTGTTCTGGCGGCCGCAAGGCCAGATTCCCCACGCGATGGGTAATAAAAGAAACGAATTGAAATTCGCCACACTCCATATCCGTGGGGGCAGTGGGTGCAGGCTCCCAGCCAGCAGCCGGTATTACCTGACAGAGGAAGACTTATGTTCGGTTTGGAGGCGCTAGATCTCGCCCGAATTCAATTCGCGTTCACCATCTCATTCCACATCCTGTTCCCGGCGATCACCATCGGCCTGGCCAGTTACCTTGCGGTGCTGGAGGGCTTGTGGCTCAAGACCCATAACGACACCTACCGTGACCTCTACCATTTCTGGTCGAAGATCTTTGCCGTCAACTTCGGCATGGGCGTGGTATCGGGCCTGGTCATGGCCTACCAGTTCGGCACCAACTGGAGCCGGTTCTCGGACTTCGCCGGCTCTGTCACCGGGCCGTTGCTGACGTACGAAGTGCTCACGGCCTTCTTCCTAGAGGCCGGTTTCCTGGGCGTGATGTTGTTCGGCTGGAACAAGGTGGGGCGCAAGCTGCACTTCTTCGCCACGGTGATGGTGGCCGTGGGTACGTTGATCTCCACGTTCTGGATTCTTGCCTCCAACAGCTGGATGCAGACGCCCCAGGGCTTTGAAATCATCGATGGCCGCGTGATCCCGACCGACTGGCTGGCGGTGATCTTCAACCCGTCGTTCCCCTATCGCCTGATGCACATGGCCACGGCTGCTTTTGTTGCCACGGCGTTCTTCGTCGGCTCGTCGGCGGCCTGGCATCTGCTGCGCGGCAAGGACAACCCGGCGATCCGCAAAATGCTCTCGATGGCGATGTGGATGGCGCTGATCGTTGCGCCCATCCAGGCAGTGATCGGCGACTTCCATGGCCTTAATACCCTCAAACATCAGCCGGCCAAAATCGCGGCGATTGAAGGCCACTGGGAAAATATCGGCAACGAGCCCACGCCGTTGATCCTGTTCGGCTGGCCGGACATGAAAGCCGAGAAAACCAAATACGCCGTCGAGATTCCGTACCTGGGCAGCCTGATCCTGACTCACTCCCTGGACAAGCAGGTGCCGGCGCTCAAGGAGTTCCCGCCTGAAGACCGCCCCAACTCGACCATTGTGTTCTGGTCGTTCCGGGTCATGGTCGGCCTGGGGTTCCTGATGATCTTCACCGGTCTGTTCAGCCTGTGGCTGCGCCGGGGCGACAAGATGTACACGTCCAAGCCGTTCCTGTACCTGGCGTTGTGGATGGGCCCATCTGGCCTGATTGCGATTCTGGCCGGTTGGTTCACCACCGAAATCGGTCGTCAGCCCTGGGTGGTCTACGGGTTGATGCGCACGGCGGATGCCTCCTCCGGGCATAGCCTGACGCAGATGACCATCACCCTGGTGTTGTTCGTGGTGGTGTACTTCGCGCTGTTCGGCGCGGGCCTGGGCTACATGATGCGCCTAGTGCGCAAAGGCCCTGTAACCCACGACAGTACTGAGCCAGCCCACGGCGGCCCTGGCCAGAAACGCACCCCCGCGCGTCCGTTGTCTGCTGCCGACGATGGCAGTGATAACGACCACGACCACATCCAGCACAAGGGGAATTGAGATGGGTATTGATCTTCCGCTGATCTGGGCCGTGATCATCATCTTCGGCATCATGATGTACGTGGTCATGGACGGCTTCGACCTGGGGATCGGCATTCTTTTCCCGTTTATCCCGGGCAAAGTCGACCGTGACGTGATGATGAACACCGTGGCGCCCGTATGGGACGGCAACGAAACCTGGCTGGTACTTGGCGGCGCGGCGTTGTTCGGCGCGTTCCCGCTGGCCTATTCGGTGGTGTTGTCGGCGCTGTACCTGCCGCTGATCCTGATGCTGATCGGGCTGATCTTCCGCGGCGTGGCCTTTGAGTTCCGCTTCAAGGCCAAGGACCACAAGCGTCACCTGTGGGATAAGGCGTTTATTGGCGGCTCGCTGGCGGCGACCTTCTTCCAGGGCGTGGCGCTGGGTGCCTTTATCGACGGCATCCCCGTGGTGGACCGCCAGTTCGCCGGCGGCTCACTGGACTGGCTCACGCCGTTCACGATGTTCTGCGGCGTGGCGCTGATCGTGGCGTATGCCTTGCTCGGCTGCACCTGGCTGATCATGAAGACCGAAGGCAAGTTGCAGGAGCAGATGCACAACCTGGCGCGGCCTTTGGCGTTTGTAGTGTTGGCGGTGATCGGCATCGTCAGCATCTGGACGCCGCTGACCCACCCGGAAATCGCCTCGCGCTGGTTTACCCTGCCGAATCTGTTCTGGTTCCTGCCGGTGCCGATCCTGGTGCTGGTCACCATGTACGGTTTGATCCGCGCCGTGGCACGTAACGCGCACTACACGCCGTTCTTGCTGACGCTGGTGCTGATTTTCCTCGGCTACAGCGGCCTGGGGATCAGCCTGTGGCCGAATATCATCCCGCCGTCCGTGTCGATCTGGGATGCCGCCGCGCCGCCGCAAAGCCAGGGCTTCATGCTGGTGGGCACGCTGTTCATCATCCCGTTCATCCTGGGCTACACCTTCTGGAGCTACTACGTGTTCCGCGGCAAGGTCACCCACGAAGACGGCTATCACTAGGAGGGTTGAAACATGTCTAAACCTTCGTTGCACGAGATTGAACAGGCCGAGAAGCAGCCGTTGTGGCGGCGTCTGGGGTGGCTGGCGATGATCTGGACCGGCAGCGTGCTGGCCCTGTTCGTGGTGGCCAGCCTGATGCGCATGTTCATGAATGCGGCAGGCCTGAGCACCCACTGACACCCATACCAATAATGTAGGAGCGAGCTTGCTCGCGAAAAACGTCAACGATAACGCGGGGTGCCTGGCGCCCCGCGGTATTCTCAGGTTTTTCGCGAGCAAGCTCGCTCCTACAAGTAAGCAGGGGTTTTTTATTTTCGCGCTTTGAGGATGACGAACTTGGGTGTGGCGGCTACTTGCTCGACGCCACGGAACAGCCGCGCCAGCTTGCTGTGGTAGCCCAGGTGACGATTGCCGACGATGTACAAGGCGCCACCGACCACCAGCGCTTCGCGTGCCTGCTGGAACATGCGCCAGGCGAGGAAGTCACCGACCACTTGTTGTTGGTGGAACGGTGGGTTGCACAGCACCACGTCCAGCGACTGCGGCTCCTGGCCGGCCAGGCCGTCGCCGGCCTGCACGGTGACGTCCCGCTCACCCAAGGCGGCTTGCCAGTTTTCGGCGGCCGATTGCACCGCCATGTACGACTCATCCACCAAGGTGTAATGCGCGTCGGGGTTGTGCAGGGCGCTGGCAATTGCCAGTACGCCGTTGCCGCAGCCCAGGTCCGCCACGCGGGCGCTGCCCAGGTTTTTTGGCAGGTGCGGCAGGAAGGCGCGGGTGCCGATGTCCAGGCCTTCGCGGCAAAACACGTTGGCGTGGTTACGCAACTCGATGACCGGAGCATCCAGGGTATAGCGGGTCGGGTAGGGCGAGACCGCAGCAGGACGTGCCTCGACGCTCGCGATCAACAGCCGCGCCTTTTTGACCGCCAATGAGGCGTGCATGGGGCCGATGTAACGCTCCAGCAATTCGCCAGCAGCCCGTGGCAAATGCTTGACCATTGCGCCTGCGATCACCTCGGCGCCGGGCGCCAGTTGCCCTTGCAGGCGGATCAGTTGTTCTTCCAGCAACGCCAGGGTTTTCGGCACGCGGATCAATACGCGATCGAATGGCCCGGTCGCAAGCTGGCTGGCCGGTATGAAGGGCACGGCATCAAAGGGTTTGCCGTTGCGCATCAGGTTTTTTTCCAGGCCCTGAGCCGCGAGGAACGAGTCACCGCTGGAGGTCACCTGCACCTGGCCTTGAAGGCTGGCCGCCAGGGCGCCGAAGCTGTCATTGAGGACCAGCACGCGGGTGGCGGCAGTAGGCTGCTGCGCGGCGAGGTGGCTGAGCAGGTATTCGTCGGCGGCATCGAAGGCTTGCAGCGGATCATTGTGTTGCTCTGGCTGACGAATCAGGTCGAGCTGGGCGAAAGGGCTGTCAAGCAGGGGCATGGCGGGGCAAGGCTCTGGGTAATCGACGGACCGTCTGAGTGAACGGCGGGGCAACCATGGGAAGCGCACCCTCAACACTCAGAATTGGCCGTAAATGTTACGTTTTTTTCAACGCGATGACATGCGGTGTTTTGCGTAGGCTAAAACAGCCCGGCTTTAGCGGCGCGCAGCACCGCCTGGATCTTGTTGTGCACGCCCAGCTTCTTGAAGGTACTGCTGATATGAAAACCTACCGTGCGTTCGGACAGGCAAAGAATCGCGGCAATCTCGGAGGCCGTCTTGCCCATCGCGGACCACTTGAGAATTTCCGTTTCCCGGGCGGTCAATTTGCTGGGCGCTTTGATGTCGGGCGCGTCGGCGTACTTCTGCGCGACGACCGCATGCATCGCATGGCAAAGCCACAACACCTGGCCGGCTTTTTCGTAAAGCTCTTCAGGGCTGACCTCGCCCTTGCTGCGAACCAGGGTCAGCATGCTGAACACACCTTGGAAATCATGCACGGCTTGGGTCCAGCCTAAATGCACCCCGCATGACTGGGCCAACTCCCACAGCTGGGGCGTGTTGGCAAAGGTTTTTGGTTCCCAGAGAATGGGCAATACCGAACTTTTGCAGTGGGTTACAACGGGGTCTACATCGAAGTAGTGTGCTTGTTTATAAATGTGGCTCCATTCGTTTGGATAGTTATTTAATAGAATGGGTTTTGTTTGAGTGTCTTGTGACTGGGAGCTCATCGTAAAAGAGCAATATTCGAAACCCAGCTCATAGGTGTGGTTAATCACCATCTCAAACACACTGGTGATTTCACTCTCGCCTTCCAGCTTGGGCAGCCGGGTGTTATGCCAATTGACCATCGGTGACTCTCCATAGGTTTCTGTGTGACTTGGGTACGTCCTGATCTCCCAATGCAACTCGAAAACAAGTGTAGGGGAAGTCCTACAACTGAGTCTGAAAAATATTTTACTTACAGGGTTTGTTTCGCTCGCCGGCTTTGTACAAGACTTTGGGCTTTGTATAAGAGCGCTTGGCAGCGGCTTTTTTTTCAATATTTTTAATGTCTTAAAAACAGTATCAAAATGATGTCGTTGTAAGTGCCGTTTCATCTAGTGAGGTGTTCGGGGTGCATTAATAGCCAAATAATTAGTTCCAGTGAGGCGCTCATGGTTTAGCCCCTGGCTGGCTCAAAAAACGTGCGCGCCAGCTGCGCGAGCCTTCAGCGATTGCAAAGCCAGTACCAATCATCGGTGTTTGCGCGGTCTGTTTTGAGGGACACTAACGGCCTGTGCAAAACGGAGCCCCCCATGACGGCCAGTGCTGAGAAATTTACCCGCCAGACCCTGCTCGATGTGCAATCGCTGACCCCCAGCCTGTTCACCTTGCGCACCACCCGCGATGCCGGTTTTCGTTTTACCGCCGGCCAGTTTGTGCGCCTGGGCGTTACCAAGGCGGATGGCAGCACCGTCTGGCGTGCCTATTCCATCGTGTCTTCGCCGTTTGACGAGCATCTGGATTTCTTTTCCATCGTGGTCCCCGGCGGTGAGTTCACCAGTGAACTGAGCCGCCTGAAGGTGGGCGATACCTTGCTGGTAGAGCGCCAGGCCACGGGTTTTCTGACCCTTAACCGCTTTGTCGACGGGCGCGACCTGTGGTTGCTGGGAACCGGTACGGGCATTGCGCCGTTCCTGTCGATCCTGCAGGACTTCGAAGCCTGGGAAAAATTCGAGCGCATCATCCTGGTGTACAGCGCCCGGGAAGCCAAGGAACTGGCCTACCAGTCGCTGATCAACACACTGGGTGAGCGTGAGTACCTGGCCGATTACGCCCACAAGCTCACCTACATTCCCATCGTCACCCGCGAGCTGCATCCGGGCGCGTTGAACGGGCGTATTACGGCCCTGATCGAAAATGGCGAATTGGAGCGGGCCGCCTGCGTGGAGCTGACGGCGCAGGATTCGCGCGTACTGATTTGCGGCAACCCGCAGATGGTCGATGACACGCGCCAGTTGCTCAAGCAGCGGGACATGCAACTGAGCCTGAGCCGACGGCCTGGCCAGGTGGCGGTAGAAAACTACTGGTAGAAAAAAGGCGCCTTGCGAGGCGCCTTTTTTGCATCCGCAGGTTAAAGCGGCTTGTTGTTCTGTGCCTTGAGCAGATCGCGGATCTCGCCCAGCAGCACTTCTTCCTTGCTCGGCGTCGGCGGCAGGCTTGGGGCCACGGCCTCTTCGCGCTTCAGACGGTTGATCGCCTTCACGCCCATGAAGATTGCAAACGCGACGATCACAAAGTCGATGATGCTCTGGATGAACTTGCCGTACGCCAGCACAACCGCGGGGACATCGCCCTGTGCTGCCTTGAGCGTGATGGCCAGATCGGCAAAGTCCACACCACCGATCAGCAGGCCGATGGGAGGCATTATCACGTCGCCTACAAATGAGGAAACAATCTTGCCGAAGGCAGCACCGATGATGATACCGACGGCCATGTCGACCACATTACCTTTGACCGCGAAGGCCTTGAACTCACTGATCACGCCCATAGGTTATTCCTTGTTACAGTTGAGGAGGGTGGAGGTCAGTGTAATTCAGTCGAACAGCGCTTGCTCGACACAACTGTTAACACTGTCGGTTTTTATCGACACATTAAATCGCAAATAGTTTGCAAAGTGCCATCAATCGCGCGCGAATTACCGGCTATTTCAGCGAGTTACCAGATTTTTTTCTTAATCGGGCCTGTGGTGTTTTTCTATTTATCTTCTGACTCGCAGGTCACTAGCCTCTGGCAAGCACAACTGAATGTGCATTAAAAAAACCAGAGGAAACCTCGATGAACACTCCAATCAGCTGCAGGCCCGTGTCGGCGCGCCACGCGCTGGCCCTGGTGACCGCCAGCCTGCTTTCCCTCTCTGTGCAAGCCGCCAACCTGACCCGCGATAACGGGGCCAACGTCGGTGATAACCAGAACTCCCAGACCGCCGGCGCCAACGGCCCGGTGCTGCTGCAGGACGTGCAACTGATCCAGAAGCTGCAGCGCTTCGACCGCGAACGCATCCCGGAGCGCGTGGTTCACGCACGCGGCACGGGCGCCCATGGCACCTTCACCGTGACCGACAACCTCAGCGACCTGACCAAGGCCAAGGTATTCGCCGCCGGTGAAACCACGCCGGTGTTCGTGCGCTTCTCGGCTGTGGTGCATGGCAACCACTCCCCGGAAACCCTGCGCGACCCACGAGGCTTCGCCACCAAGTTCTATACCGCCGAAGGTAACTGGGACCTGGTCGGTAATAACTTCCCCACGTTCTTTATTCGCGATGCCATCAAGTTCCCGGACATGGTCCATGCCTTTAAACCGGACCCGCGCACTAACCTGGACGATGACTCGCGTCGTTTCGACTTCTTCTCCCATGTTCCAGAGTCCACTCGTACACTGACCGAGTTGTACTCGGACTCCGGCACCCCAGCCAGTTACCGTGAAATGGACGGCAATGGCGTACATGCCTACAAGTTGATTAATGCCAAAGGCGAAGTGCACTACGTCAAGTTCCACTGGAAGAGCCAGCAGGGCATCAAGAACCTTGATCCCAAGCAAGTTACTGAGGTGCAGGGGCGCGACTACAGTCATATGACCAACGACCTGGTCACGCACATCAACAAAGGCGACTTCCCTAAGTGGGACTTGTATGTGCAGGTGCTCAAGCCTGAAGACCTGGCCAAGTTTGATTTCGACCCACTGGATGCCACCAAAATCTGGCCGAATGTGCCCGAGCGCAAAGTCGGGCAAATGGTGCTGAACCGCAACCCGGCCAATGTGTTCCAGGAAACCGAACAAGTGGCGATGGCCCCGGCCAACCTGGTACCGGGTATCGAGCCGTCGGAAGACCGCTTGCTGCAAGGCCGGGTGTTCTCCTACGCCGATACGCAGATGTACCGCCTGGGCGCGAACGCCCTGCAACTGCCGATCAACGCTCCACGGGTCACCGTCAACAACGGCAACCAGGACGGCGCGATGAACTTCGGCAAGACCACCACCGGCGTGAACTACCAGCCAAGCCGGCTGTTGCCACGCGAAGAGCCGCAAACCGCGCGCTACAGCCAGTCGCCGCTGTCGGGCAGCACCCAGCAGGCGAAGATCCAGCGCGAGCAGAACTTCAAACAGGCCGGTGACCTGTACCGTTCCTACACCAAGAAAGAGCGCGAGGACTTGATCAACAACTTCGGCGGCTCATTGGCCACCACCGATGACGAGAGCAAGCACATCATCCTGTCGTTCCTCTACAAGGCGGATCCGGAATACGGCACCGGCGTGGCCAAGGTCGCCAAGGGCGATCTGGCTCGCGTGAAAGCGCTGGCGGAAAAACTGACTGACTGATTCGTTGGTTGCGGTCGGCGCCTTCACGGGCGTCGACCTTTGGCAGGAGAACACCCTATGCGCATCTCTATCGGTTTACTGATGGCCATGCTGGCCTTCGCTGCCCATGCCGAGTCCCCCGACCCGGTGGCGCTCAAGGCGCAGTTGCAGGACTACTATTTCGACGCCGCCCGTCGTGGCGACCTCGACATGCTCAACACCTTCATTGAGTCCGGCTACGGTCTCAATACCCAGGACGACAAGGGCTACACCGCGTTGATCCTGGCTGCCTATCACGGCCAGGGCCCGTATGTGGAGCGTCTGCTCGATGCCGGCGCCGACGCCTGTGTGCAGGATCAACGCGGCAACACAGCGTTGATGGGCGCCATCTTCAAAGGCGAGCTGAAAATCGCCCAGCGCCTGTTGGCCACCGACTGTAACCCTGACCAACGCAACGGCGCAGGGCAGACCGCCGCCATGTACGCCGGGCTGTTCAAACGTGTCGAGTTGCTGGGGGCGCTGCAAGCCAAAGGCGCCGACCTGAACGCCGAAGACCCCGTCGGTAACAGCGCTTCACGTTTGGCTAATGGCGAAATCCGGACCCCAGCGTCGCGCTGAGCTATCATCGCGGTTTTTCGGTTGGAGGTTCTCATATGGCAAAGGCCAAGCGCATGTACGGCTGCACGGAGTGCGGCGCGACCTTTCCCAAATGGGCGGGCCAGTGCTCCGAATGCGGCGCGTGGAACACCCTGACTGAAACCATGATCGAGAGCGGCGGTGCCGCAGCCCCCACCGGCCGTGCCGGTTGGACCGGGCAACAGGCGCAGATCAAGACCCTGGCCGAAGTCAGCGTCGAAGAGATCCCGCGTTTTTCCACTGCCTCCGGCGAGCTGGACCGGGTACTGGGCGGCGGCCTGGTGGACGGCTCGGTGGTGCTGATCGGCGGTGACCCAGGCATCGGCAAGTCCACGATCCTGCTGCAAACCCTGTGCAGCATCGCCAGCCGCATGCCAGCGCTGTATGTCACCGGCGAAGAATCCCAGCAGCAAGTGGCCATGCGCGCCCGGCGCCTGGGCTTGCCTCAGGATCAGTTGCGGGTGATGACCGAAACCTGCATCGAAAGCATCATCGCCACGGCGCGCATCGAAAAGCCCAAAGTCATGGTTATCGACTCGATCCAGACGATTTTCACCGAACAACTGCAATCGGCACCCGGCGGCGTGTCCCAGGTGCGCGAAAGCGCGGCGCTGCTGGTGCGTTACGCCAAGCAGAGCGGCACGGCGATCTTCCTGGTCGGCCACGTCACCAAGGAAGGCGCACTGGCCGGGCCACGGGTGTTGGAACACATGGTCGACACCGTGTTGTATTTCGAAGGGGAGTCCGACGGTCGCCTGCGCCTGCTACGGGCGGTGAAGAACCGCTTTGGCGCCGTCAACGAACTGGGTGTGTTCGCCATGACTGACCGTGGGCTGAAAGAAGTCTCGAACCCCTCGGCGATTTTTCTCACCCGCGCCCAGGAAGAAGTCCCAGGCAGTGTGGTGATGGCGACGTGGGAAGGCACCCGGCCGATGCTGGTGGAAGTCCAGGCGCTGGTGGATGACAGCCATTTGGCCAACCCACGGCGCGTCACCCTGGGCCTGGACCAGAACCGCTTGGCGATGTTGCTGGCGGTGCTGCACCGGCATGGCGGCATTCCGACTCACGATCAGGATGTGTTCCTCAACGTGGTGGGCGGGGTCAAGGTGCTGGAGACCGCGTCCGACCTGGCGTTGATGGCGGCGGTGATGTCCAGCCTGCGTAACCGGCCGTTGCCCCATGACTTGCTGGTGTTTGGCGAGGTGGGTTTGTCGGGCGAAGTACGCCCGGTGCCGAGTGGGCAGGAGCGGTTGAAGGAAGCGGCCAAACATGGCTTCAAACGGGCGATTGTGCCCAAGGGCAATGCCCCGAAGGAGGCGCCGCCGGGGTTACAGATTATTGCTGTGACGCGGCTGGAGCAGGCGTTGGATGCGCTGTTCGAATAATCCGCAACACTGCTGAACCCCTGTGGGAGCTGGCTTGCCTGCGATAGCGGCGGGTCAGCTTACCCATCCTTGTCTGATACACCGCCATCGCAGGCAAGCCAGCTCCCACCCTTGATTCATGTTGGCAGCTAGATCTCCAGCAGGGCGCCCAGTTCGCGCTCCAGCTCTTGCTCATCACCCAGGTTCAGCTCAACGAACCTGCGCAAATGGCTGATCGAATCCAGATCAATGTGTTTGCACACAAAGCCCAATTGACCCTGATCTTCATGGGTCAGCCGCGCTTGCAGCTTTATATGCGTCTTCTGGTCCAGGCGTATGTCGATGTCAAAGGGCAGCGCTTTATTCCCCTTCCAGTCGTCAGGCCGTTCCACCAGTAAACCTTTGAGTGATAGATCCAGCAGTTTCACCGGCCATTCGCTGCCGTTTTGCCGAAGTTCGGCCGTGGCATCAAAGGCAATCCGGCGGAAACGGCGACGTTCAGACGCATGCTCGGTCATGGTAAAGCCCTCTGTGAATGGGAGGAGTGTAGCCCCGGGCCATCAAGGGGTGATTATTTCGGCTTTTTTTTCCGGTTGAAGGCTCTAGACCAACGTAGGGGGCTGGTCTTTAAGGCTAGTAGCGCTAAACTCGGGCTGGCTGTCCTTTCTGTCCACCCTGGCTGGAATATAAAAATGAAAAATAATAATAGCCTGCTACGCCACTTACCCTGGCTGGTGCTGGCAATCGTAGGAGCGTGCGCCCTGGGCGTAGTGGCCTTGCGCCGCGGCGAGGCGATAAACGCCTTGTGGATTGTGGTCGCTGCAGTGGCCATCTACCTGGTTGCGTACCGTTACTACAGTCTGTTCATCGCCAACAACGTGATGCAACTCGACCCTCGGCGGGCAACCCCTGCGGTGGTCAACAACGATGGTCTGGACTATGTGCCGACCAACAAACACATTCTTTTCGGTCACCACTTTGCGGCGATTGCCGGTGCAGGCCCGTTGGTCGGCCCGGTGCTGGCGGCGCAAATGGGCTATCTGCCCGGCACCCTCTGGCTGATTGCCGGGGTGGTGCTGGCCGGTGCGGTGCAAGACTTCATGGTCCTGTTCCTGTCCACCCGTCGTAACGGCCGTTCCCTGGGGGATATGGTTCGCGAAGAGATGGGCCGCATTCCCGGGACCATCGCGCTGTTCGGCTGCTTCCTGATCATGATCATCATCCTCGCGGTGCTGGCGCTGATCGTGGTCAAGGCCCTGGCCGAGAGCCCATGGGGCATCTTCACGGTGATGGCGACCATCCCGATTGCGATGTTCATGGGCATCTACATGCGCTACATCCGCCCGGGCCGCATCGGTGAAATCTCGATCATCGGTGTGCTGTTGCTGCTGGGTTCGATCTGGCTGGGCGGGCAGATTGCCGCTGACCCGGTGTGGGCCAAGGCGTTCACCTTCACCGGCATCCAGATCACCTGGATGCTGATCGGCTACGGTTTCGTGGCCGCTGTGCTGCCGGTGTGGCTGATCCTGGCGCCCCGCGACTACCTGTCGACGTTCCTGAAAATCGGCACCATCATCGCCCTGGCGATTGGCATCCTGGTCACCATGCCTGACCTGAAAATGCCGGCACTCACCCAGTTCATCGACGGCACCGGCCCGGTGTGGAAGGGCGGCCTGTTCCCGTTCCTGTTCATCACCATTGCCTGTGGCGCGGTCTCCGGCTTCCATGCGCTGATCTCCTCGGGCACCACGCCCAAGCTGTTGGCCAGCGAAAGCCATGCCCGTTACATCGGTTACGGCGGCATGCTGATGGAGTCGTTCGTGGCCATCATGGCGATGGTTGCCGCCTCGGTGATCGAGCCTGGTGTGTACTTCGCCATGAACAGCCCGGCCGCCATTGTCGGCACCGACGTGGTTACCGTGGCGCAGACGGTCAGCAGTTGGGGCTTTGCCATTACGCCTGAGGCGCTCTCTGCCGTGGCCCACGATATCGGCGAAACCACCATCCTGGCGCGTGCCGGTGGTGCACCGACGTTGGCAGTGGGTATCGCGCAGATCCTGCACAGTGTGCTGCCGGGTGAAAACACCATGGCGTTCTGGTACCACTTCGCGATCCTGTTCGAAGCGCTGTTCATCCTCACGGCGGTCGACGCCGGTACCCGTGCCGGTCGTTTCATGCTGCAAGACCTGCTGGGTTCGTTCGTGCCGGCGCTCAAACGTACCGAGTCCTGGACCGCCAACCTGATCGCCACGGCCGGTTGCGTGGCCATGTGGGGCTACTTGCTGTACCAAGGTGTGATCGACCCGCTGGGCGGTATCAACACCTTGTGGCCGCTGTTCGGTATCTCCAACCAGATGCTGGCGGGTATCGCGCTGATGCTGGCGACCGTTGTGCTGATCAAAATGAAGCGCCAGCGCTACATCTGGGTGACCATGTTGCCAGCGGTGTGGCTGTTGATCTGCACCACCACTGCGGGCTTCATCAAGCTGTTCGACGCCAACCCGGCGATCGGCTTCCTGTCGCTGGCCAAGAAATACAGCGATGCCCTGGCTAACGGCCAGATCCTGGCCCCGGCCAAGAGCATCGACCAGATGCAGCACGTGATCTGGAACGCCTACACCAACGCAACGCTGACGGCGCTGTTCCTGTTCGTGGTGTTCAGCATCCTGTTCTATGCGCTCAAGGTGGGTGTCGCCGCCTGGGGCAACAAAGAGCGTACGGATAAAGAAGCCCCGTTCCAGGCTGTACCGGACGCGTAAACGAGGATTGCAAACATGTTCAATGACATCAGTCGCCTCGGTAAATACCTCGGTCAGGCCGCCCGCCTGATGGTCGGCATGCCCGACTACGACACCTACGTCGAGCATATGCAAACCAAACACCCGGACAAGCCGGTGATGGACTACAAGGCGTTCTTCCGGGAACGCCAGGAAGCCCGTTACGGCGGCAAGGGTGGGCCCAAGTGCTGCTGACCCGGTAACGCGGGCCAATGCAATATCCCTGTGGGAGCAGGGCTTTCTGTGGGAGCTGGCTTGCCTGCGATAGCATCACCTCGGTCTGACGCAAGCACCGAGTTGTCTGCATCGCAGGCAAGCCAGCTCCCACAGGGGCCTTTGCTCCCACATTTGTTTCTGTGTTTCTTCAAGGAGAATCTCTTTGTCCTCTCCCATCCCCGTCACCATCCTCAGCGGCTTCCTCGGCGCCGGCAAGACCACCTTGCTGCGCCACCTGCTCAAAGCCGAGCACGGCTTGAAAATCGCCGTGATCGAAAACGAATTCAGTGATGCCGGTATCGACACCCAACTGCTGGGCGACGAGCCGGTGCAAGTGATGACCCTGTCCAACGGCTGCGTGTGCTGCACCATCCACACCGACCTGACCAAAGCCCTGTACCTGCTGCTGGAACGCCTGGACAGCGGCGAGATCGCCTTCGACCGGTTGGTGATCGAATGCACCGGCCTGGCCGACCCGGCGCCGGTGGCCCAGACCTTCTTCATCGACGAAGAACTGCGCGAGCGCTATATCCTCGACGGCATCATCACCCTGGTGGATGCGGCCCACGCCGAGCATCACCTGACCCAGACCATCGCCCAGGCCCAGATCGGCTTTGCCGACCGCCTGTTGGTGAGCAAGCGCGACCTGGTAGACGACGCCAGCTTCGACGCCCTCAGCCAGCGCCTCACCCGCATCAACCGCCGTGCGCCGATTCGGGTGGTGGACCACGGCAAGATTGACCTGGCCGAATTGCTGGATGTGCGCGGTTTCAACCTCAACGCCGGCATGAGCCTGCGCCCGGTCAGTGCAGCGCCGTCGGTCGACCGTATTTCCAGCCTGGTGCTGCGCACCGACCAGCCGCTGGATATCGACCGCCTCAGCGAGTTCATGAACGAACTGCTGGAAGACCATGGCAAGCAACTGCTGCGTTACAAAGGCGTGCTGAATATTGCCGGGGAGGATCGACGCATGGTGTTCCAGGGCGTGTTGAAGCTGTATGGCTTCGACTGGGATACCGAATGGGCCGAGGGCGAGGCGCGGGAGAGTGTGATTGTGTTTATTGCCGATGAGCTGCCCGAAGACAAGATCCGCCAAGGCTTTGCGCGGGTCTACCAATAAATCCGGCTTGAAATGCACTCCAATGTGGGAGCTGGCTTGCCTGCGATAGCGGCAGGTCAATCACTGATGGGCTGACTGCAAAACCACCATCGCAGGCAAGCCAGCTCCCACACTTGACCCTGTTTCAAATTGAAATCGGCATAAAAAAGCCCGGCACAAAAGCCGGGCTTTTTATTCAAGCAACTGCAGTTACGCGCCGTATACCGGCAGCTTCTTGCAGATGGCCTTGACCTTCTCACGTACCGCGTCGATCACGGCTTCGTTGTTCAGGTCGGCCAGGATGTCGCAGATCCAGCCGGCCAGTTCCTTGCACTCAGCTTCCTTGAAACCACGGGTGGTCACAGCCGGAGTGCCGAAGCGCAGGCCGGAGGTGACGAACGGCGAACGTGGGTCGTTCGGCACGGAGTTCTTGTTCACGGTGATGAAGGCTTTGCCCAGGGCAGCGTCAGCATCTTTACCGGAGATGTCCTGCTTGATCAGCGACAGCAGGAACAGGTGGTTTTCGGTACCGCCGGACACCACGTCAAAACCGCGCTCGATGAACACGCTGGCCATGGTCTTGGCGTTCTTGACCACTTGCTGCTGGTAGGTCTTGAACTCAGGCTGCAGTGCTTCCTTGAAGCAGATCGCCTTGGCCGCGATCACGTGCTCCAGCGGGCCGCCTTGGGCGCCCGGGAAAACGGCGGAGTTGAGCTTCTTCTCGATCTCTGCGTTGGCACGCGCCAGGATCAGGCCGCCACGTGGACCGCGCAGGGTCTTGTGGGTCGTGGTGGTGACCACGTCAGCGTAAGGCACTGGGTTGGGGTAAACGCCCGCAGCTACTAGACCGGCCACGTGGGCCATGTCGACGAACAGGTAGGCACCCACCTTGTCGGCGATTTCACGGAAGCGTGGGAAATCCAGGATCTGCGAGTAGGCAGAGAAACCGGCCACGATCATTTTTGGCTTGTGCTCGACCGCCAGACGCTCGACTTCGTCGTAGTCGATCAGGCCGTTGGCATCGATACCGTACTGAACGGCGTTGTACAGCTTGCCGGAGGACGAAACCGTGGCGCCGTGGGTCAGGTGACCACCGTGGGCCAGGCTCATGCCCAGGATGGTGTCGCCGCCTTGCAGCAGGGCCAGGTACACGGCGCTGTTGGCTTGGGAGCCGGCGTGTGGCTGGACGTTGGCGTAATCGGCGCCGAACAGCTCTTTTGCACGGTCGATGGCCAACTGCTCAACCACGTCGACGTACTCGCAACCACCGTAGTAGCGCTTGCCTGGGTAGCCTTCGGCGTACTTGTTGGTCAGAACCGAACCTTGAGCCTCCATCACCGCAGGGCTGGTGTAGTTTTCCGAAGCGATCAGCTCAATGTGCTCTTCCTGGCGCACGGCTTCTTGCTCCATGGCGGCGAAGAGATCGGCGTCGTACTTGGCAATAGTCAAATCACGGCTGAACATGGCGGTCCTCAAGGATCGGGGGCAGAAAAGGAGGGCATTCTAACCCAATGGGTTTTAGATGGCATATGAAAGGACATCATGTCGCGGACAAGTGGGGTTCATCTGGGGATAGGCGGTGTGTTGACTAGCCCCTTCGCGAGCAAGCCCGCTCCCACATTCGAGCGCATTTCAACGTTGGAACGCGGTCAAGTGTGGGAGCGGGCTTGCTCGCGAAGGGGTCATCAACTGCACCGCAAAATCTCAGTCAAACATGAACAGCGCATCATTACTGAACTGCACCTCAAACCGATTCGCCGGCATTGGCCGCCCGAACAGGTAACCCTGCACCTCATCACAGCCATGCTCACGCAGGAAGTCCAACTGCTCATGGGTTTCCACGCCTTCGGCAATCACTGCCAGGTTCAGGCTGTGGGCCATGGCAATGATCGCCCGGGCAATCTGCGCGTCCTGCTCACCCGAGGGCAGGCCGTCGACGAAGGTGCGGTCGATCTTCAGCACATCGATGGGGAATTGCTTGAGGTAGTTGAGCGACGAATAGCCGGTGCCAAAGTCGTCCACCGCGATGCTCAGGCCCAGGTTCTTCAGGCTGGCGAGGATCTGCAGGGCTTCGTTGACTTCGCGCATCAGGATGCTTTCGGTCAGCTCCAGCTCCAGGCACGCCGGCGGCAGGCCAGTGTCCTTGAGGATGGTAGCGATGCGCGTGCCCAACTGGCCGTCGGAGAACTGCCGTGCCGAAATGTTCACGGAAACTTTAGGCACGCGCACTTTGTTCTGGTGCCAGGCCTTGAGCTGGCGGCAGGCTTCGCTGATCACCCAGTCGCCGACATCCACCACCAGCCCGAGTTCTTCCAATACCGGGATGAAATCCCCAGGCGGCACCAGCCCGCGACGCGGGTGGCGCCAGCGCAGCAGGGCTTCGGCGCCGGTCAGGCGTTTGCCGTCGCCGCTGAATTGCGGCTGGTAATAGAGCACGAATTCGTTCTGGTCCAAGGCGTGGCGCAGGTCGCTTTCCAGCTCCAGGCGCTCCAGGGCGCTGGCGTTCATGTCGGCCTGGTAGAACTGGAAGTTGTTCTTGCCGCGTTCTTTAGCGTGATACATCGCCGTGTCGGCGTTTTTCATCAGTTGGCTCAGCTCGTTGCCGTCTTGCGGGCTCAGGGCGATGCCGATACTGGCGGTCACGAAGAACTCGCGGCCTTCGAGCACGAATGGCTTCACCAGGCTGGCCAGAATCTGCTCGGCCACATGGATCGCACGGTTCAGCGCCATTTCGCGGCTGACCCGTGGTTGCAAAAGCAGGGTGAATTCGTCGCCGCCCATGCGCGCCACGGTGTCGTCTTCGGCCACACAGCCGAGCAGGCGCGTGGCCATTTCCTTGAGCATACGGTCGCCGGCCGCGTGGCCGAGGGAGTCGTTGATCGGCTTGAAGCGGTCGAGGTCGAGGAACATCAGCACCACCCACGACTTCTGCCGTTCGGCGGACTGCAACGCGGTGTGCAGACGGTCCTGGAACAGGGTGCGGTTGGGCAGGTGGGTCAGGGCGTCGTAGTAGGCCAGGCGGTGGATGCGCTGCTCACTGGCCTTGCGCTCGCTGATATCGCTGAAGAAACACACGTAGCTGGCCAGGTCGCCTTCGTCGTCGAACACCGCGGTAATGCCGACCCAGGCCGGGTAATGCTCGCCATTGAGACGCTTGAGCCACACCTCGCCTTCCCAGGTGCTGTGCTGGTGCAATTGTTTGAGCACATAACGCAGGTGGGCTTCCTGCTGCTCATCGACGGTGAGCATATTGGGCAACTGGTCGAGCACATCGCTCACCGCATAGCCGCTGACCCGGCTGAACGCCTCGTTGGCCTGCACGATGTAACCGGCCGGGTCGGTGATCAGGATCGCCGAGGTGGAATGTTCGAATACCGTGGCCGCCATGCGCAGGTCTTTTTCGGCGCGGCGTTGCTGGCTGATATCGCGGCCCACGCCGAGGATGCCTTCAAACGCGCCATGTTCATCCCACACCAGCACCAGGCGCAGCTCTATCGGCACCTTGCGTCCGTCGGCGCGCAGGCAGTCGAACAGAAACAGTTGGGTCTGCACTTCATCGCGCAAGGTGTTCAAGGCGTCGGGGTTGCCGAGGGCGCGGCTGACCTGCTCCATCAGGCTGTAAATGCCGGTCAACTGCTGCGGGTTGGCAACGATTGACTGCCAGCCGTTCTTGAACACCCAGTCCACGTCATAGCCCAGCACGGTGTTGACCGAGGGGCTGATGTAGTTGAGCGCCAGTTGGCTGTCGGTGGAGCAGATCACGTCGCTGATGCTTTCGGCCAGCATCCGGTAGCGCTGTTCACTGTCGCGCAGCGATTCACTGGCCTCGATCTGGTCGGTGATGTCCTTGGCCACGCCGATGATCCGAGTGACCACCGTAGACGTATCCCGGGCCAGGGCCTGCTCGCGGATGTCGAAGCGGCGCCACTGGTTATTGCGGTGGCGAAAGCGCAGTTGGCAGTGCAGTTGGGTGGTGTAAGCGGCTTGGCGTTGCTGCTGACGCAAGTCGTGGTAATGCTCGGCGTCTTCGGGGTGCAGCAGGATTTCCCAGAAGTACTCGCCCATTTGCTGCAGTTCGGCCTTGTTGTAGCCCAAGGTGTGGCCCAGATGATGGTTGCTGAAAATCATGCGCTGGCTGATCACATCCTGCACATACAGGTGATCGGGCACCGTGCGCACCACATCCGACCAGAAGCTTTCACGCTCCACCAGCGACAGTTCGATCAGCTTGCGGCTGGTGATGTCGCTGATGCTGAGGATCACCGCCTTGACGTCATCTTGCTGCTCCGGCAAACGCATCACCAGCCACAGGTACTGTTCGTTGCCGGCCACGTCGTTGAGCTGGATTTCCAGCTCCAGCTGTTTTTGCCGGGTCAGTACGGCTTCCAGCACCTGATAGCCGATGGACGTAGCATTGCTCGGGCAATCATCGATCAGGCGCTCCCAGGCTTGCTCGCAGGACGCGACGTTCAGCAGGCGCACGGCCATCTGGTTGACCTCGGTGACGCGCAACTCCTTGAGCAGTTGCTTGCGCTGCGTGGGGTTGGCCTGCAACCAAGCGTGCAACTGCTCGCGGCTTTGCACCTGGGTTTTGTCGCAAAACGCCTTGAGCCCCGACAGGTCCAGCACGCACAAGGCCACGCCGGTGCCTTCGAAGATGTCCTGATAGCGCCGCCGGCCTTCATTCACCTGGCGTTGGCGGCGGCGCATGTTGAGCAGCACGATCACCGGGATCAGCGAAAACGCCAGGCCGAGCAGGCACTTGCCGATAAAGGCCGGCAGCAGCTGTTCCAGCACCGCACCGCGGTCAAACATGCCGCGCAGTTGCCAATCGCTTTTGCTCAACGGCGTGACCAGCACGCTGCGGTTCAATTCTTCCGGGGTCAGGGCGCCGGACCACTGCGCCGGCATCCCGCTGTCACGGCTGACCACACGATGGTTCAGGCTGTTCTCGATCGCCCACATCGGGCGCTGGCCCTGAACATCCTGGCGCGTGAGGTTGGCCAGATAATTGGGCGCCAGGCGCAAGGCCCAGTACACCTTGGAGCCACCGCTGGGTTGGTGCAGCAACAGATAGATGACCGTGCCGTCATTGTCGTTGCTCAGGTAGTAGGACTGGGCGTGACTGCGCTTGACCAGGTCTTCGAGCAGGGCACTGTCTCGGCTACCTTGGGCAGTGTCGCTGATCAGGGCGCCGCTGGGGGCGAGCAGGGCGAAGCTGCGCAAATCCGGCAGGGAGCGCTGCAGAGAGCGCATCAAGGCCTGTTGCTGTTCGGCGGTGCGCGGTGGTTCAAGGATGGGCAGCAGGTTCAGGGCGATCTGCGCGCTCAGGGCCATGTTCTGGCTGATCTGCTCAGCCAGGTCGGCGCTGTAGTCGATGGTGTATTGCTGTTGGTTTTTCTGGTTTTGCTGCAATTGGTCAAGCAGTTGCCAGAACAACAAGGCGAGCAACAGCAGGACAAGCGTCGCCAACGCGCCTTTCAAGGTGCCGTGCAGGGGCGCTCCCGGCGCAATATGAGCGGCGCGCAAGGGCGTGGGCGGCGTGACGTTGGACAAACTGTGATCCTGCGGTTTGGCTGGACTGGCGCGCGACGTGCACTATAAGCCGGACGCCCGAAGGGCGGCTAGCATGCCTTGAGTTGTGGCAAAGTGCCAGTCCTGCCTGGCTGGACTGCCCCAGCGCATTCAGGTAGCTTTGCCGGTTACGCGGGGGCGTTCCAGCCCCAGACATTCAGGCTTTTTTTGCTCGCTGGCATTGATGATAGTCAAAGGCCCGCGCGGCGCATGGCCTGGCACGGGCTTCGTCCGCTTAATTCATCAGTCACTGACGCTAGGTTCACCATGGCTCAATACGTCTTCACCATGCATCGGCTGGGAAAAGTTGTTCCGCCGAAGCGGGAAATCCTGAAAAACATTTCGCTGTCCTTCTTCCCTGGCGCCAAGATCGGCGTGCTCGGCCTCAACGGTTCGGGTAAGTCCACCCTGCTGAAAATCATGGCGGGCGTCGACACCGAGTTCGAAGGCGAAGCCCGCCCGATGCCGGACCTGAACATCGGTTACCTGCCGCAAGAGCCGATCCTGGACCCGACCAAGACCGTGCGTGAAGTGGTCGAAGAAGCCGTCAGCGTGATCAAGGACGCCCAGGCCCGCCTCGATGAGGTGTACGCCGCCTACGCCGAACCGGATGCCGACTTCGACAAGCTGGCCGCCGAACAGGCCAAGCTCGAAGCGATCCTGCAAGCGGGCGATGGTCACAACCTGGAGCGCCAACTGGAAGTCGCCGCCGATGCGCTGCGCCTGCCAGCCTGGGACGCCAAGGTCGAGCACCTGTCCGGTGGTGAGAAGCGCCGTGTGGCCCTGTGCCGCCTGCTGCTGTCGGCCCCTGACATGCTGCTGCTCGACGAACCGACCAACCACCTGGACGCCGATTCCGTCGCCTGGCTGGAGCATTTCCTCCACGATTTCCCGGGCACCGTGGTTGCGATCACGCACGACCGTTACTTCCTGGACAACGTCGCCGGCTGGATCCTGGAGCTCGACCGCGGCGCCGGTATCCCTTACGAGGGCAACTACTCCGGTTGGCTGGAAGCCAAGTCCGACCGTCTGGCCGCCGAATCCAAGCAGCAATCGGCCCACGAAAAAGCCATGAAGGAAGAACTGGAGTGGGTGCGCAAAGGCGCCAAGGCCCGCCAGTCCAAATCCAAGGCCCGTCTGCAACGCTTTGAAGAAATGCAGTCGCAGGAATTCCAGAAGCGCAGCGAGACCAACGAGATCTACATCCCGGCCGGCCCGCGCCTGGGTGACAAGGTCATCGAGTTCAAGAACGTCACCAAAGGCTATGGCGACCGCGTGCTGATCGACAACCTGTCGTTCGCCATGCCAAAAGGCGCGATCGTCGGCGTTATTGGTGGTAACGGTGCGGGTAAATCCACACTGTTCCGCATGCTGATGGGCAAGGAAACCCCGGACTCCGGCAGCATCGAGATCGGCGACACCGTGCAACTGGCCTGTGTGGACCAGAGCCGCGACGACCTGGACGGCAGCAAGACTGTGTTCCAGCAGATCTCCGACGGTTCTGACCAGATCCGTATCGGCAACTATGAAATCCCGTCGCGCACCTACGTCGGCCGTTTCAACTTCAAGGGCGGCGACCAGCAGAAGTTCGTCAAGGACCTGTCCGGTGGTGAGCGTGGTCGCTTGCACCTGGCCCTGACCCTGAAAGAGGGCGGCAACGTCCTGCTGCTCGACGAACCGTCCAACGACCTAGACGTTGAAACCCTGCGTTCCCTGGAAGAAGCCCTGCTGGACTTCCCGGGCGCCGCCATTGTGATCTCTCACGACCGGTGGTTCCTTGACCGCGTCGCGACCCACATCCTGGCGTACGAAGATGACTCCCAGGCGGTGTTCTTCGAAGGCAACTACACCGAGTACGAAGCCGACCGTAAGAAGCGCTTGGGTGAGGCCGCTGCCCAGCCGCACCGTGTGCGTCACAAAAAGCTGGCCTGATGCTGCAATAGCCGCAGCAGCCTGTTGAAAAAATACCCCTCACGCAGGGGTATTTTTTTGCCCGCGTTACGCCGGGAGAGTCGTGGGCGCCAGCGCCGGGCGGCTGCGCAGCAATTCTTCGACCACTCCCATAAAGGCCTCGACCAACAATGAGCGTGATGGTGAGCGCGTGAGTATCAGCAGGTGTACCCAGGCTTCGGGGTCTGCCAAGGGGCGGTAGACCACGCCTTTCCTGGCCAGGGTGCGGGTGCACTGGGGCACCAGCGAGACACCTTGGCCTGCCGCCACCAGGGCGATGATCGAGGTAATCTGGCGCCCCGCTGGGCCCGGGCGTAGCGCCAGGCCGCGGCGTTGATACAGGTGCTCGATGGAGCCGTTGAGGCCCGAACCGTAATCGCTGGGAAACAGAATCAACGGGTACTCACTGAGCTGGGCGAGGGTGACTTCGTCCTGATCCGCCAGCGGGTTGTCGCTGCAAAGCGCTGCCACCAGCGGTTCTTGCCCCAACGACAAAGCCTCGACGCCGGTTTGCCCGGCCTCCGGCAGCAGGCGGCTCATGCCGACGTCGATGCGCCCGTCCAGTACGTGCGTGTGCAGGCTGCCGGAAGCGCTCTCCACCAGGGTCAGTTGCACATCGGGGAAACGCTGGGCGAAGGCTTGCAGGGTTTGGCTGAAGAGTTCCGACAACGCGATCGAACTGGCATAGCCTACGACCAGTTGGCCGGTCGAGCCGGCGGCCAGTTTGGCGGCGATGTCTTGTGCAAGCCTGGCGTGCTCCAGCGCCGCGCGGGCATAGGGCAAAAAGTGCTGGCCTTGGGCGGTCAGTGTGACCGTGCGGCTGGTGCGGTCGAACAGGCGAAAGCCAAGCTCGGTTTCCAGGGCCGAGATCTGCCGCGTCAGGGGCGGCTGGGCAAGGTGCAGGCGCTGGGCCGCACGGCCGAAGTGCAGCTCTTCGGCGACCGTCAGGAAGTAACGTAACTTGCGTAGATCAAGCATTCTGTTTCCTGGGTATTGATCGGTCCGAATTCGGTATTGGTGTTCCCTGCGCTGGGTATTCTATAAACATCCTCGACTATAAGACGAGAGGCCACATGAACCCGCGCATGCATCACGCCCGCTTCGCCGTGTTCCTGTGTGGCTGTGCGGCGTTTCTGAATCTTTATGCGACACAGAGCATCCTGCCTGCGTTTGCCGAAAGCTTCCAGGTGAGCGCCCGGCAGGCAGGGTGGAGCATCACGGTGACCACGCTGGCGGTGGCGCTGACCGCGCCGTTTGTCGGGCGTCTGACCGGACGTTTCGAGCAACGCACCGTGATTGCCGTGGCCGCGTTGCTGCTGGCGCTGCCGACGCTGCTGACGGCCTATGTGGACAGTTTTGCCGAGCTGCTGGTGTGGCGTTTTGTCGAAGGGATGTTGATCCCCGTGGTGTTCGCCACCAGCGTGGCCTATATCGGCGATCGCTGGCGTGCGGCCAGCGTTACCGAGATCACCAGTTTGTACGTCGCGGGTACGGTGCTCGGTGGGTTTGCCGGGCGCTTTGTCTCGGGTGTCATGACCCAATATGTGGGCTGGCGGGAAGCTTTCGAACTGTTGGCGGTGATCAGCCTGCTGGTCGGCCTGCTGATTGTGTGGCTGTTGCCGGCCAACCCGGTGGCGCGGCCCGGCGTCGCGGCCGTGGGCATGCACGGGGTGCGCCGGCTTCTGCGCAAACCCTTGCTGGCGGCCTATGGCGTCGGTTTCTGCGTGCTGTTCTCACAAGTCGCAACCTTTACCTATGCCGGCCTGTATCTCAGCCAGGCCCCGTTCAACCTGGGCGCCGCAGCCTTGGGCACTTTGTATGCCGTATTCCTGCTGGCGCTGGTGGTCATTCCTATTGCGGGGCGCTTGAGCAAATCGCGACCACAATCGCAGTTACTGACCGGCGCTGTGGCGCTCGGCATCTGTGGCTCGGCGCTGACATTGTTGCCGTCCCTGTGGCTGATCGTGCTGGGGCTGGCCCTGAGCTCGACCGGCGTATTCCTGGCGCAGGCATCCGCCAATGCGTATATCGCCACCACGGCGGGCCCGGACAAGTCTGGCGCCGTGGGGCTGTACCTGACCGGCTATTACCTGGGCGGCAGCGCCGGCGCCGTGGTCCCGGCCATGCTCTGGAATCAATGGGGCTGGCCGGGCTGCGTGGCGTTGGTCGCAGGTTTTCAGCTGTTGTCGCTGGCGATTGCCCTGCTGGGCTGGAAACCGGTAACGCCCCAGGCTCTGATCGCCGGACAGCGCGGCAAACCAGCCTGATTTTTCATCCAATAAAGGACTATGAGAGGTGAACATGACTAACACCGTGATCAAGCACAGCCAGTTGTTAAAGCTCATCGAACCGGTATTGAACGACATGCCGGCCAGTGCCTTGCGCCACGCGCTGTTCGAAGCCTTCTGGGCGCAGGAGGAGGCGTTGGTGAGTATCGAAGACGCTTTTGCACGGCTCACCTCGCGTCGGCATTCGCCGGCGGTACTGCGCAAGTTCTTCGCCAGTTGGTCCAAGACCAATAATTCGGCGGCCAGTGTGTCCGGCCTGGCCAACCGCATTACCTTGCTGGCGCGCTCCGATGAAGGCTCCGCCGCCGCCGCGCAGTTGTACCGCGCCTGCGGCAGCCTGCAACGCATCACCGATGAAGATCTGGGCGCGTTGGGCAACACCTTGCACGCAGACCTGTTCTACACCATGGCCACCGCGCTGTGCGGCGATGACCAGTGGATCTTGAAGGACAATTGCCTGCCCTCGGCGCAGGCGTTCAAAGACTGGACCGACACCCGCCGCCTGCGTGATCGCGACCTGCTGCAGGGGTTGCTGACCACGTTGATCCACGAGGTGTACACCCACGGCGAAGTGGAATTCATCCACCCGTTGTACTCGCAGTGGTTCGTGCGGGACATGGGCGTGCCGCCGGAGAAATCCCGTGCGACAGTGGCCTGGGTCACGGTGCACACCGGCGGTACCGAGAGCAACCATTTCGCCCATGCGGTGGCGGCGGTGAATGAGTTCACCACTGCCATGCAGATTGAAGTGGACCCCGCCACGGCGCGCGACATTTTTGCCCAATACCTGCAGCGTAAAGCCAGTGTGATGAGCGACTGTGCGCAGTTGCTGGGTTAACCCGGCGTTTTGCCTGAGAGCCTCTGACCCAGATGAACACCCTGAAGCAGACCGCAGCGTCATCGTTGTCTCCGCCTGACCCGGTCACCGTGCGTCGCCGCGCTCTGGTGGCCGGCTGCGGCGCGCATGCCGTGCACGACGGGCTGACCGATGTGATTTATGTGCTGTTGCCGATCTGGCAAGCGCAGTTCGGCCTCAGCTACGCCCAGATCGGCCTGTTGCGCGGTGCCTACGCGGGCATGATGGCCGGTTTTCAGTTACTGGCCAGCCGCGCTGCCGCGCGCTGGGGGCGTGAACGCTTGCTGGTAGGTGGCACGGCGTTGGCAGGCCTGGCCTACCTGCTGGCCGGCCAGGCCGGTGGGTTGGGCGTGTTGTTATTGGCGCTGCTGCTGGGCGGGCTCGGCGCGAGTACGCAGCACCCGCTGGCCTCGTCATTGATCACCGATACGCATGAGGCAGGCGGGGGTGTCAAACAAGCATTGTCGCAGTACAACTTCAGCGGCGATATCGGCAAGACCCTGATCCCGGGGTTGATCGGCCTGTTGCTGGCGGTCATCAGTTGGCGCGCCAGTGTCACCCTGCTGGGTGTCCTCGGGCTGCTGGCGGCAGGCCTGTTGTGGTGGCTGATCCCGGCACGGGCCGAGGCGTCGGCAGCACCGGTGAAAGCTACCCGTACGGGCGGCGGCGCCGGTTCTGCGAGCGGCCTGCGTGCGCTGATCGTGACCGGCACGCTGGACAGCGCCGTGCGCATGGGGTTTCTCACGTTCCTGCCGTTTTTGCTCAAGGCCAAGGGCGCCGGGCCCGCGGGCATCGGCCTGGCGCTGACGATGCTGTTCGTGGGGGGCGCCTTCGGCAAATTGTTGTGCGGTTACCTCGGTGCGCGCATCGGCATGATGAAAACGGTGTGGGCCACGGAGTTCACCACGGCCGTGCTGATCGTCATGGCGGTGTACTTGCCCTACGCCGGCTTGATGGTGATGTTGCCGCTGCTGGGGCTGGCGCTGAACGGCACGTCGTCGGTGCTGTACGGCGCAGTCCCGGACCTGGCAGGGCCGGGCAAGCGCGACCAGGCGTTCGCCGTGTTCTACACCGGCACCATCGGTGGCGGCGCCTTGGCGCCGGTGCTGTTCGGCAGCCTTGGGGATGCCACCGGTGTGCCCATGGCCGTCCTGTTGCTGGCCGCCACCCTGTTGCTGACCTTGCCGCTGTCCTGGCGGGTTCAGCAAGGGTTGGAGGCCCAAGCCCGGTAGGGCGAACGAACGTTCCAACGTGTTCTGGCAGGTATAACAATGAATAACAGTGAGCCCTCTGCCGTGTCATTGCCGTTGTCCCAGCGTGCGCAACGTCTCAGCGCACCCGGCACGTCCAGCATGCGCAGCAAAGCCAATGCCTTGAAAGAAGCCGGCGTCAATGTGGTCAACTTTGCCGCGGGCGAATTGTCCTTCGATGCCTGCCCGGTCATGCAAGCCGCCGCGGCCGAGGCGCTCGCCACTGCCCGCAACCGCTATACGCCGCCCATCGGCCTGCCCCAGCTTCGCCACGCGCTGGCGCAGCAGGTCACTCAGCGCTGCGGGGTGAAGTACGTCGCCGATGAAATAGCGGTGACCGCCGGTGCCAAGCAGGCGCTGTATAACACCGCGATGGTGCTGCTCAATCCGGGGGATGAAGTCATCGTCGCGGTGCCGTACTGGGAAACCTTCCCCACCCAGATCCAGCTGGCCGGCGGCGTCCCCGTCTATGTCGACACGGCTGCGGATGACTATCGCCTCACCTGCGCAGCGGTCCAGAAGGCCTTGACCCCGCGCACCCGGATGATTGTGATCAACACCCCGAACAATCCGACGGGCACGGTTTATCAGCGCGAAGAACTGCTGGGGATTGCCCGGCTCGCCTTCGCACACAGGCTTTGGGTGGTGTTCGACGAGTGTTACCGCAAACTGGTGCGCGCGCCCCACGAGCATCACAACATCGTGTCGCTGTTTGCGCCGCTCAAACATCAGACGGTACTGGTCGATTCGTTTTCCAAGAGCCACGCGGTTACCGGCTGGCGGGTAGGGTATGCGTGCGCGCCGGCCCCAGTTATCGCCGCCATGCACAACCTGCAAGGGCATACGACGTCCAACCCCAGCAGCCTGTCCCAATATGCCGCGCTCGGCAGCCTGATGGCGGACGCGCCGCACTTTACCCGCCAGGTCAATGCCTTCCTCGACCAGCAATTGCTCGCGGCCTGCACTTGCCTTGGGCATGTCGACGGCATTCGGTGCGCCCCGCCGGAAGGGGCGTTTTATCTGTTTATCGACGTGTCCCGCAAGTTGGGTGGCCGCTACCTGGGCACCGTTATTCGTGACGTCGACCACTTGGCCGATCTGTTATTGACCGAGGCCCATATCGCGGTGGTGCCCGGCTCTGGCTGTGGCGACGAAAACAGCATCCGCATCTCCTACGCCGTTGAGCGTGAAGCGCTGATTGAGGGCCTCACACGCTTCGCTCGTTTCATGTCAGAAATCGTTGCGCATTAACCCCACCTTAAAAGGATATGAGCCGTGGAAAATCTGAGCCGCCAATTTATCGGGTACGTGAACCAGGCGCTGGTGGATGTCGAGGACGGACATCTGGCCCAGGCCCTGCTCAGCGGTTTCAACAGTCAGACCGCCGCGCTGGACACGTACTGCGAGACCTATGTCGACATGACCTCCAGTAATTGGAGCGAGTCGTCACTGTGTACGTTCTTCTGTGGCTGGCGTAGCCCGGACGGCGCCGCCCATGCCGTGTCGAGCATCATCGTGCGCATCCTCCAGGAGTCGGCATCCTTGGCGGACGACGCCCGGTTGAAAATGCTCGAAGCGGCGGCCCATTGTGGGGAGATCATTGTCGAGGACATCGGGCTGGGTGAAATGCATGGGCATCCGCACCATTCCAAGCTGTATTACCGCATGGCTTCGGCCATCTGCGGCTCCGATGATTGGCGCCTGCAAGACAAATTCCTCAACCCGATCACCAAAGAATTCTCCGGTTGGGTGGGGGAAAAACGCCCGTTGGCGCCGCAACTCATCGAAGCGCTGGAAATGATGGCCATGACGGAGTTGTTCAATACCGGCGAATACAACCTGATGACCCCGCTGTGGAAACAGTGGTTGCGCGATGTGCGGGGCTATAGCGCCGGCGAGGCCAGCCGCGTCGCGAGTTTTCTCAGCGTGCATTGCGGCAGCGTGGAAGCACGCCACTTCAAGCATGCCGCAGAGGCGTTGCGGCTGTATGCCAGCGCCACCGGGCAGGCGGTGGATTACGCGCGTATCGCACGGCTCTCTAGGGAGTACGTGGCCAGGGCCTGTGAGCATCTGCAAAAGATGGCGTCGGTGCTCAAGTGCGAACAGCCCGCCTGGGATTGAGGCTGTCCGATAACCCCGTTGTGCCGCTGATAAGGAGCCTGAACCCTATGATGGATACCGAAGCGCGCCGACGCCCTCTGTCGGCGCTATTGGATAGCAACCGTTGCCTGCGCGTACTCGAAGCCCATAGCCCGATATCGGCGTTGCTCGCGCAGCGCGCCAGGCTGGAAATCAGCCCCGGGCATACGGTGGGGTACGACGCCATCTGGTCGAGTTCGCTGACCGACTCGACCCAGCGCGGGTTACCCGACATCGAAATTCTTTCGCCCAGTAACCGATTGCCGGGGATTCGCGAAATTTTCGATGTGTGTTCGCTGCCGCTGATCTTCGATGCCGATACCGGCGGCAAGGCCGAACATTTCGCGATTCATATCAAGATGCTGGAGCGCGCGGGCGTCTCGGCGGTGGTGATCGAAGACAAGTGCGGCCTGAAGAAGAACTCACTCTTGGGCATCGAGGTCGACCAGGCGCAGGAGTCCATCGAGGCCTTTTGCGCCAAGCTCCAGGCCGGCTGTGCGAGTCGCACCGGCTCAGGGCTGATGATGATTGCCCGGTGTGAAAGCTTGATCCTGGACCGCGGCATGGAAGAGGCGATGGCGCGGTGCCTGGCGTATGTCGAGGCGGGGGCGGACGGCATCATGATCCACAGCCGCAAGCAGGATGGCCTGGAAATCCTGGAGTTCGCCCGGCAGTTTCGCCGGCAGCGGCCCAAGGTGCCGCTGATTTGCGTGCCGACCAGCTATGTTCACCTGAAGTTCGAGGTGCTGGAGCGAGCAGGTTTCAACGCGGTGATTTATGCCAATCACATGTTGCGCAGTGCCTACCTGGCCATGCGCGATACCGCCGTCGGCATACTCGCCAATGGCAGGACGCTGGAGCTGGAGCCACGTTGCCTGGGCATCGACGAGATACTCGACCTGGTGCCGGGTACGCGCTAGTACCCTGCTCCCACATTTGATCGAGTACACCGGTCATGTGGGAGCTGGCTTGCCTGCGATAACGGCCTACCTGTTGGTGCAACACTCAGAGCGAAATCCCCATTTAAGGGCAAAAAAAGGCAGTTATTTATACTTATTGCACCATTTAATTTCACAAAGGCGACATTTTGCCCTGTCGCGGTGCGAAGCGAATTGATAAAGTCCGGCTCAATCTCTGTTTAACAACAATCAATTTGCCGAGACTTTTCATGACCGAATCCGTCGACTCCTTCCTTGCCCGCCTCAAGAAACGCGACCCGGACCAGCCGGAATTCCACCAGGCTGTAGAAGAAGTCCTGCGCAGCCTGTGGCCCTTTCTTGAAGCCAACCCGCACTATCTGACCTCGGGCATCCTGGAGCGCATCTGCGAGCCGGAGCGCGCGATCACGTTCCGGGTGTCGTGGGTGGATGATCACGGCAAGGTCCAGGTCAATCGCGGTTTCCGTATCCAGATGAACAGCGCCATTGGGCCCTACAAAGGCGGCTTGCGCTTTCACCCCTCAGTCAACTTGGGCGTGCTGAAATTCCTCGCCTTCGAACAGACCTTCAAGAACTCCCTGACCTCGCTGCCCATGGGCGGCGGCAAAGGCGGCTCGGACTTCGACCCCAAGGGCAAGAGCGACGCCGAAGTGATGCGCTTCTGCCAGGCGTTCATGAGCGAGCTGTACCGCCACATCGGTGCGGACGTGGACGTACCGGCCGGCGACATCGGTGTGGGCGCGCGGGAAATCGGCTTTCTGTTCGGCCAGTACAAACGCTTGAGCAATCAATTCACCTCGGTGCTGACCGGCAAGGGCATGACCTACGGCGGCAGCCTGATCCGCCCGGAAGCCACCGGTTTTGGCTGTGTGTATTTCGCCGAGGAAATGCTCAAGCGCCAAGGCCAGCGCGTCGAAGGCAAGCGGGTGGCGGTGTCCGGCTCTGGCAACGTGGCGCAGTACGCGGCGCGCAAGGTCATGGACCTGGGCGGCAAGGTCATTTCCCTGTCGGACTCCGAAGGCACCCTGTACGCCGAAAGCGGTTTGACCGAAGAACAATGGTCGGCGCTGCTGGAGTTGAAGAATGTACAGCGCGGGCGTATCAGTGAACTGGCCACACGTTTCGGCCTGGAGTTCCGCAAAGGCCAGACGCCTTGGGAACTGGCCTGCGATATCGCGCTGCCCTGCGCCACCCAGAACGAGCTCGACGCCGACGCTGCGCGCACCTTGCTGCGCAACGGCTGCCTCTGCGTGGCCGAAGGCGCGAACATGCCGACCACCTTGGAGGCTGTGGATATCTTCATCGACGCGGGCATCCTGTTTGCGCCGGGCAAGGCGTCCAATGCCGGTGGCGTGGCGGTGAGCGGCCTGGAAATGTCGCAGAACGCCATGCGCCTGCTGTGGACCGCAGGCGAAGTGGACAGCAAGCTGCACAACATCATGCAGTCGATCCACCATGCCTGCGTGCATTACGGTGAAGAAAACGGCCGCATCAACTACGTCAAGGGCGCCAACATCGCAGGCTTCGTGAAAGTGGCTGACGCGATGCTGGCCCAAGGCATCGTTTAAATCTCGGGTTCGACGCGTAACACTTCGATCAATTGATCGCCGACGGGGCGCTGCCACAGCACCTCGTCGCCCACCTGGGCGCCCAACAAGGCACGGCCCAGAGGCGAGCCCCAGTTGATCAAGCCCGCGTTGGCATCGGCCTGGTCTTCACCGACCAACTGGATGCGCTGCTGTTCGTCCTGCTCGTTGGCGAACGTGACCCAACTGCCGATCTGTACCTTGTCGGTGGACGTGGCCGGCACGACTACCTGGGCGCTCTGCACCCGCTGGTTGAAGTAGCGTAAATCCCGCTCAAGGTCAGCCTGGCGCTGTTTATCAGCCTGCTCACCTTTGGCGGCTTCGTCGCTGTGCTCCGCGTGTAAATGCGCCACCTTGGCCTGCAACTGCGCCAGCCCTTGCGCAGTCATGCGGTTGGGCTGCTCGCTGACCTGGCGCTCCACCGGCTGATCGGCCTGGGCCGCCGCGTTGTCTTCATTTACAAAAGCTCGGCTCATGGCGTTCTCCTTCCTATGGAAGTTGGGCCACATTCGCGGGCTGATCGTTCCCACGATCAGCGTGAGCGATAGGCTTTGGCGGCGTCGCGATCTTTTTCCTGCTGCCAATCGTGTTCGCGGTCGTCCCTGCGGTTTTCCTCGTAATCGCGCAGTTCCTGGCTCTCGCGCATGGCCTTGCACTGACGAAACCCATCTTCCCAACCTTCGGCGTATGGCCGGTCTTTCAGATAGCGCGGCACATTCTTGCGAAACTCCCCGGTAATCACCCCAGCGGCCTGGCGCCCGCTGCTGCAACCGTCGTCAAAACCGTCGGCGAAGGCCGGTGGATAACCTTTGGCCAGTAATTCCTGATGGGTTGACTGGCAACCCGACAACCCCACCACCGCGCACAGCATGACCGCATACCGCCACATGGCGTACTCCCTGGCCGTTTTACGGCTGATAAGGAGAGTCTAGAAGGGGATTTGTTGGGGCGGTGTGAAGAAAAGGTGAGAAGGGCGTTTGGTTCACTCGCCGTTCGAAGTCGACGCTGTACCTATGGAGATGGAGCAATCTGTCTCGCCATAGGTACAGGGTGTGGGGTTGCGCTAATACCAGCCTGCTGTCAGGTGTCAGTCGTAATAACCCACTGTCTTTTTCAGTTGATCGGCGTATTCGTAAATCTCATCGATGGACGAAATCGCATGCCGCGTTTCATTTTTTTCCTCGTCGAATATCCCGAGGTATTTCTGGCTGCGATTGAAGTGAAGACGGCAAATCGGCTTACGGTTGTTATCATCTAGCAGCACTCCAAAATAGCTCTGCGTATCCCTTTGTACGATTCGTTTTGCATCGACCACTGAGCGTACAACGGCCCGGACAATGTGATAACCCTCCAGCTCTTCCAGCGTCGTCAGGATTTTATCTTCTGTTTCATCTCGGTCTTGTGCGTCTGCCTTCGCGCTGTTTGTAACGGGTATTGATGCTAGCGAGGGTTGAATAACGCCGCTCATTGCGGACTTCAGACGATCGTTGATTTGATCATTCAGAAACTGGGCTAATGCTTTACGGGTCAGTTCGTAAAATTGCTCGCGAACCTTTTGTGTGATTACGCCCTCGTAGACACGGGAGGCGAAAAACTTCACAAAATCATCTTCTGGTTTGCTGACTTGGGTACCGATGAGCTTTTTCAATTGGCTGACGTATTTTAATTCCCCAGCAGCATTGATGATTGAGTCGACATCGAACGCTGATTTGGTGAGCTTGATCAGTTCAGGTACCGAATATTCATCAATATCCAGTAAGTCCAGTTCCAAAAACGGTTTTTCGTCCATTTTATTGGGGGCGTCCAAGTCGGTAAAGAACCTGTAGACCTGACCGTTGGTGAGGATGGAAATTCTTGCGCTTGTGACGTGAAAGTATCGAAAGAGCTGCGAGGCGTGATTAATACTCAGGGACTCGCCGATCTTTTTGCATTCGATGAGTATTTGCACCTCACCGTCCTTCATGATCGCATAATCGATCTTCTCGCCTTTCTTCGTTCCAACATCACAAACAAATTCAGGCATCACTTCCAGTGGATCGAACACGTCGTAGCCCAGCACCGTGTTGATAAAAGGCATTACGAAGGCATTTTTTGTAGCCTCTTCTGTTTGAATGGCCGGGCCTTGCAATCGAACCTTTGCTGCCAGACTGGTGAGCTTTTCAAAAAAATCCATAGTGAGCCTCTTACCTTTTCAGATCCGTGTTTAGGTTGATGGCAGTTTGATATCCAACCAAGACTAGACGCAAACCTTCATAAAGCTAGGTCATCAGGAATAAGTTTTCACAGGTAAAAGGCTCAAAACATGGCTAAAATTTTCTACTTGTTTTTCAAAGAGTTAATGAGGGGCTTAGAACTTCCATGCAGGCAAAGAAATTTGATTAATTTCAGCCTGCTGTTCCGAGCGCGGCATGCTCAGCCAATTCCTGTTGAATAAATGCAGCAATCATCGCGCGATAGACCTGCTCAGTGACCTCAGGGTTGGCGCCCACTACCTCGGATAATGCCCGCACCTTGGCGATTACTTGTTCAACCCGTTGTGGGGCCTTCACGTCATCGGTGTCTTTTTTGAAGCGTGCGGCTTGGGAAACGAAGTGGCCGCGTTCGGCCAGCAATGTGACGATATGTTGGTCGAGGCGGTCGATGTTTTCGCGCACTTCTTCAAGGGTGGTGCAGGCAACAGTCATGTCGATGGAACTCCTGATTTTGGCGAGGTGCGATGCGGTACGGCTGACTATACACGGGCCAAATGTGGGAGCGGGCTTGCTCGCGAATGCGGTGCGTCAGACAAACAATCAGTGACTGACACTGCGCATTCGCGAGCAAGCCCGCTCCCACATTTTGATCGTTGTAAGGCTTGCGTCAGTAGTGGTACCACTTCAGCTCAAGCATCACTTCATTGACTGGCGTGGACAGGTGGCTGTATTCACGCTGGGCACTCAGGCGCAGGCCCAGGTTGCGCGACAGTTCCCATTGCTGGTTGAGGCTGATGCTGCGCCGCACTTCGCCGTTGGTGAAGAAATCGCCCTTGGCTTCCAGGCTCAGGTTGCCCAACGGGTTTTTCCACAGCACGCCGGTGTTGAAGCCGGCAGCCGGGGAGATGGCTTCGCTGAAGTCGTTGTTGTGTTCCACGCGCACGGTGCCGAGGGCGAAGCCGAGCATGTCGTCGGAGAGTTGCCAGGTGCCACCGGCGCCGCCGTTGACGTGGGCCACGAGGGTTTCGTCGTCGTGTTTGCCCGGCACGCGTTCCAGGCCGCCGGTGACTTGCCACGACCAAGGCTGCAGCAGCGCATTGCGTGGCGTCAGCGAGCGGATGGTGGCCAGGTCCAGTTGCTGGAGTTGCCAGTGATTGCCCTCGTACTGGCGCAATTTCATTTGCAAAATTTCGATCTGCGCGCCCAGGGGGAAGCCTTCGGCGTTGTCGTTGAGGTCGTGGTAGGCCATGCGCAGGCCGTATTCGCCGAAGGCTTTGTCGCCACGGGTGCCGATGCCGGCTTGCCAGGTGCGCGACTCGTGGCCGTTTTCCGGCAGGCCAGGCGGGGTGATCTTCAGGTCGGGCGCCGGGTTCTGGTTGATCGCGCGCAGCAGTTCGAAACTGCGCTGGGAGCGTGTCGCATCGCGCTCCAGGCCATTGGCGCGGTAGCGGCCCAGGCGGTAAGCAGCATCCACAATCAGTGCCTGGCGCTCGCGGGGCAGGGCTTTGAATGCCGGTTCCTGCAGTTGCTTTTGGTCGTCGCTGATTTTCAGCACCCACTGTTGCTCATCGCTATCGAGTGGCTTGGCGCGTTCCAGCAGTTCACGTTCACGGGAGGGGCGATAGTCGATCTTTTCGACCAGACCTGCGTCCTTTACCGCCTTGACGGTATCGGTAGGGATCGCGGTGAGCGGGAACTGTTCGGTCAGGCGCAGGCCGGGGCGGGCCACTTGCAGCAGTTCCAGCAGGCGGTAGGAGCAGTTCTCGTCGAAGAAGAAGTAATCGAACTGGATCTGCTTGAGCTCCCACACGTGCTCGACCATACGCTTGGTCTCGACCTCGGTGAGGTTCAGGCGGTATTCCCACAAATCGCGGTTTTCGAGGCTGCGGTATTCGGAGAGTTTCTCCTGATAGGGCACCAGGGCGAACAGGCCCGGATAACCGCCCATCAGGCCCTTCCAGGCATAGAGGATGCTGTTGTCGGAGCCTTCGATATAGGCGCCGAAGTTGATCGCATAGCTGAGCAGGGCGGTGTTGTTGCTTTGCACGTCAGCCTGGTCGATGCGCAGCAGGGTGTGGCCGAACATCGACGACGGGCTGTTGAGGTAGGCCGCCGGGAAGATCATCACTGCGCTATGGGGTGCGACGTCCTTGAACCACTGGGTGAACTCTTTGCACTCCAGGGCGGGCAGGTCGTTCAGTTGCAACTGCGCCTTGAGCCAGCGGGTACGTGCGGGGTAAACACATTGGGCGTGCTTTTCACCCAGGCTGGCTGGTGCATACAGCGCCTCCACGGTGGCCTTGAGTTCGGCGTCCGGATGGTGTGCGCCATCGGGAGCGAGGAAGAATTTCTTGTCGCTGACATAGCTGCGCCAGCCACTGACTTTGCCGGCTTCGTAGTGCCCCAGCGACAGCCAGAACGGATCATTGGCCAGTTGCTGCAAACGTTGATCATCAAGGTGCGGGGCCGCGTACAGCGGGGCGCAGGCGAAGAGTGCCAACCAGGCAAAGCGTTTGAGCATAGGGGCAACTTAAGTCAAAAAAGTGAGACCCAAAGGGGAGGCGGGTCCAAAAATAGTACCCGCGCCTCGAAAGGCGCGGGCAGGTCGAGCTTAAGCCTGGGTTGCGTATTTCGCCAGACGGGCATCGCTTTTCAGTACAGCAATGGTGTTGTTGTGCACGTCGTCAGCGGTCACGTCAGCCTTGCTGAAGATCTGCTGGAAGTGCTCGTGGGTCACGGCCGCGAAGTGATCGCGATCTTCCGGCGCAACACCCAGTACCACCGCGTAGGTGGTCAGCGCTTCGCCGTTGCCTTTGGCCATGTCTTCGGACAGCTCGTTCATCATGCCATTCATGGCAATCCAGGACTTGCCGCCGTAGGTCAGGGCGCTGTTGGTGCTGCAACCGTTGGTGCCCGAGGTCATGCCGAAGGTGGCGTTACCCGAAGTACCGTTGGTGGTGGAGGCGAGGAAGTGGGCCGGAGTACCGCGCTGGCCTTCAAACAACATGTTGCCCCAACCGCAGTTCGGGCCACCTGGTGCTTCTGCCATTGCATTGAGGGAGACGACGGTGAAGAGAGTACCAAGAAGGATCCGTTTCATAGCTTTGTTCTCTTTGTGTGCAAACCAATGGACAAGGGTTCAGGTGCTCAACGCACCCTAGGGGCCAGTTATTAGTCCAACCCGCGCAGTTTGGAGTTTAGGCACGTTCCCAGGGTTCCGTGTTTTTTTATAAACATTCAGTGGCGGGCGATTTTTTTGTAGGACGCGTGCCGTGTCTATGCTTTCCCGAAAGCGCGCCTTGCCAGAGCGCTCAACCGGGAGCCAGAATGCCCCATCTGCCCCGCCTGATGTAAGGAAGCCCGATGCCTGATCCTGTTGCTGCCAGCTTGCGTCTAGCGCCCGAAGCGCTGACTCGCCCTTTCTCCGCTGAACAGTTCAGCTTCTCGACCACCAATGATTTGGAGCCCTTTCGCGGTGTGCTTGGCCAGGAACGTGCGGTTGAAGCCTTGCAGTTCGGCGTGGCCATGCCACGCCCCGGTTACAACGTGTTTGTCATGGGCGAGCCGGGCACCGGCCGCTTTTCGTTCGTCAAACGCTACCTGAAAGCCGAAGGCAAGCGCCTGCAAACCCCGGCGGACTGGGTTTATGTGAATAATTTCGATGAGCCCCGCGAGCCCCGCGCCCTGGAATTGCCAGGTGGCGCCGCTGCGGCGTTTATCGCTGATATCAACGCCCTGGTCGATAACCTGGTCGCCACCTTCCCGGCGGTGTTCGAACACCCCACTTATCAACAGCGTAAAAGCGCCATCGACCGGGCGTTCAACCAGCGCTACGACAAGGCGCTGGACGTGATCGAGCGCCTGGCCCTGGAAAAAGACGTGGCGCTGTACCGCGACAGCTCCAACATCGCCTTCACGCCGATGCTCGACGGCAAGGCGCTGGACGAAGCCGAGTTTTCGCAACTGCCGGAAGCCGATCGCGAGCGCTTCCACACCGATATCTCCGAGCTGGAAGAACGCCTCAACGAGGAGCTGGCCAGCCTGCCGCAGTGGAAGCGCGAGTCCAACAACCAACTGCGCCAGTTCAACGAAGAAACCATCACTCTGGCCCTGCAGCCTTTGCTGGCGCCGTTGTCAGAAAAATACGCAGAAAACGCCGGGGTCTGTGGCTACCTGCAAGCCATGCAGGTGTACCTGCTCAAAACCGTGGTGGAGCAATTGGTGGACGACGCCAAGACCGACGCCCAGGCGCGCAAGCTGCTTGAAGAACAGTACTGCCCGAGCCTGGTGGTGGGCCACTCGGTCAACGGTGGCGCGCCGGTGGTGTTTGAACCGCACCCGACCTACGACAACCTGTTCGGCCGTATCGAATACAGCACCGACCAGGGCGCGCTCTACACCACCTATCGCCAGCTGCGTCCCGGCGCCTTGCACCGCGCCAATGGCGGCTTCCTGATCCTGGAAGCCGAAAAAATGCTCAGCGAGCCCTTTGTGTGGGATGCGCTCAAGCGCTCCCTGCAATCGCGCAAGCTGAAGATGGAATCGCCTCTGGGCGAACTCGGCCGCCTGGCCACCGTCACCCTCAACCCGCAGATGATTCCCTTGCAGGTCAAGGTGATCATCATCGGCTCGCGCCAGTTGTATTACGCCCTGCAAGACGCCGACCCGGACTTCCAGGAGATGTTCCGCGTACTGGTGGACTTCGATGAAGACATCCCCATGGTCGACGAGAGCCTGGAGCAGTTCGCCCAGTTGCTCAAAACCCGTACTTCGGAAGAGGGCATGGCGCCGCTCACCTCCGACGCGGTGGCGCGCCTGGCGACCTACAGCGCACGCCTGGCCGAGCATCAGGGGCGCTTGTCGGCGCGTATTGGTGATTTGTTCCAGCTGGTGAGCGAGGCGGACTTCATTCGCCACCTGGCGGGCGACGAGATGACCGATGCCGGGCATATCGAGCGCGCCCTCAAGGCCAAGGCCACACGCACCGGCCGCGTGTCGGCGCGGATTCTCGACGACATGCTTGCTGGCGTCATCCTGATCGACACCGCCGGCGCCGCTGTGGGCAAGTGCAACGGGTTGACGGTGCTGGAAGTGGGCGACTCGGCATTCGGCGTGCCGGCGCGGATTTCCGCCACGGTGTACCCGGGCGGCAGCGGCATTGTCGACATCGAGCGCGAAGTTAACCTCGGCCAGCCGATCCACTCCAAGGGCGTGATGATCCTCACCGGTTACCTGGGCAGCCGCTATGCCCAGGAATTTCCGTTGGCGATTTCCGCGAGTATCGCCCTGGAGCAGTCCTACGGCTATGTGGACGGCGACAGTGCGTCCCTGGGCGAGGCGTGCACCTTGATTTCGGCCTTGTCGAAGACGCCGCTCAAGCAATGCTTTGCCATCACCGGCTCGATCAACCAGTTTGGTGAAGTGCAGGCGGTGGGCGGGGTCAACGAGAAGATCGAAGGCTTCTTCCGCCTCTGCGAAGCCCGCGGGTTGACCGGTGAGCAGGGGGCGATCATCCCTCAGGCCAACGTCGCCACGCTGATGCTCGACGAGAAGGTGTTGCAGGCCGTGCGTGCCGGGCAATTCCATATCTATGCGGTGCGCCAGGCCGATGAGGCCTTGAGCCTGCTGGTGGGCGAGGATGCCGGCGAGCCGGACGCCGAGGGGCAGTTCCCGGAAGGCACCGTGAATGCGCGGGTGGTGGAGCGCTTGCGGGCAATTGCCGAGATGATCAGTGAGGAGGATTTGAAGGAGGCGGAAAAAGAGCTGGCGCAGCAGGCGTTGGCAGAAGCCAAGCCGACCTGATAGCCAAGGCGAAACGGGATCAAAACTGTGGGAGCGGGCTTGCTCGCGAATGCGGAGTGTCAATCACTGCATCTGTGACTGAACCAGCGCATTCGCGAGCAAGCCCGCTCCCACATTGACCTATTAAACCTGCCACAAAATTGACTCTCGCCTGGGACCAACGCCCGTTGGTCTCTACAACCTTGGTTTGTCGCGTTTTTATTCTATTCTCAGAGTCAGGGATATCCACAGGAGTCGCAGGATAGAAACAGCCTCGCCGTGCGCTGGGGCTGAACACCGATCTACCGAGGGTCGCCGCCATGTCGCGCAACCTTTGCCTTACCCGCCAGTGCCTGGGCCTGGTCACCCGTATCGAATGCTCCATTCGCCCTCTGGCCGGGGATAACGGGATGTGGACGCTGCTATTTGCCGCCGGCATGTCGGGCGAACAGCCATCCACCGTCAAATCCCAGGGCCCGTTCCATGGGCCTTTCGTGGCAGAACGCATGCTGGGCACCATCGTCGATAGCCTGACCTTGCACGGCTACGAGCAAATGGACGAGCCGCAGATCTGGTGCCTGCACCTGCAAGCCCATTTGCGCCAACTCAACGGCGGTCAGGAGCGGCTGGCCCTGTAGCGCCGGTTATTTGCTCTCAGGCTTGTCCAGCTTGACCTCAAAGCCGTATTGCACGGTGCTGAGGTCGGTGCGCTGGTAACTTTCCAGCGTGGTCGGCTGGCCGTAGAAGTAATGCACGTCAAACATCGCCGTGCCGTATTCCTCGGCGCGGTGGCTGACGCCGAGGATCTCCTTGAGGTAATTGCCGCTGGCATCCTTGGCGTAGAAACGCCAGCTGTCGGCGGGGAAGTCCTTCTGGTCGACGATCAGCGCGTTGTCCTTGAGCGACAGGCCCTTGGGCAGCTTGGCGGCGTCGATTGTGGCTTTCTCGATGGTGGCCAAAAACAACGGTACCGAGCCCACCACATACGCCGGGGTTTCCGGGAACAGGTTGAGGTCGTACGTCAGCGTGCCGCTGGCGGCATTCAGCTCAAAGGCTTCGGTCGGCAACTCGATGGGCTCGCCTCGTTCGCCCTTGTCATCGGCGGTGAAAAAGGTGATAGGCGCGTCACTGTTGTTGCGCTCGGCACCTACCAGGTCGTCGTTGAAGGTGAACGGGTGGTCGAACACGATTTTTGCGGCACTGGCGTCTTCGGTCGATTGGCTGAGGGTGACGCTGTTTTTCAGTTGCTCCTCCGTCATCGACGCATCTTTGAGCCAACTGGCGGCGCCGTCGTCATACACCGTGACCGGCATTGGTAGGGCCTGCACGGTCTTTTGCAGGCTGTTCCTGTCAAAGCGCATCACCGGCAGGTCCAGGTCTTTACGGGTGAGCGTGGCCTTGGAGAAATCCAGCACATTGACCTGCAGGTTATCGATCAGCCCGTTGAAATACACCTTGGCGTAATGGCTGGTCTGCTGGCGCTCGAAGGCTTTTTGCGCGTCGGTCAGCTGTTTATCGAAGGCATCGGACCACGCGGTTTGTTTTTGCATCTCGGCCAGTTGTTTCTCATAGAACGCCACCTGCGCGGCACTCTCGTTGATCGAGCCTGAGCGGGTCAGAAACTGCCCGGTGCTGTCCCGTGCCTGCACCAGCAGCGGGTTGGGTGACGCATCGCCCACTTCGGCGGCCAGGGGCTGGCTGTTGGTCAGTTCGATCTCGGCGTAGTTCTTTTCCAGCGTCAGCAGGTTGAGGGTGATGTTGCCGTCGGTGCGTTTATGGCCCACGTCTTGTTTGGTCAGGTCGAACGTCAGCACCTTGCCCGGGGTGATCACCTCCACCGCGCCCTTGAGGCTGATGGGTTGGGGTTGGCTCTTGTTTTCCGTCTCGATGCCTTCGATAAACGGGTAGGTTACCGTCAGGTCGTCGGGGTTGGTCAGGTTGGAGCTGCTGGGGCTCAGTTGAATGCCGGGGTCGGTTTCGGACCATTCCGGTTGGAAGGGAATGACTTTATTGTTGCTCAGGGTGACCGACTGCCATTCCAGGCCATGGGGGAAGGGGAACTGGTCCGGGGCGTTGAAGTTGAACGGGAAGACCGGCTGCAAATCCGTCAGATAGTCGGAGTGCGAGGTTTTGCGCAGTACGAACAGGCCATTGATGTAGGTGTCCACCAGCGCTTGGGGCGTAGGGTAATGCTTGAGCAGGGCCAGGCTGTCTTCGCCGTATTCGGCTTCGATGGGCTTGCTGGCGAGCTTGACGCGCGCGCGCTCCAGCAACAGCAGCGAGCCGCCCAGGTCCGCAATGGCATCGCGCAGTTTAGGGTCCTGGATGCTGTCCAGGGACTGTTCGAACTTGGTGGTTTTCTCTTCGAGGGTCGCCTGCTTCTGCTCTTCTTTGGGGGAGCAGCCGCTGGCCATCAGCAACGCCGCGCACAGGCCGAGAGCGGCCAAAGGGGATCGCACATCCATCATCTGAGTCTTCCTGTCCGACATCATCGAGCCGAGTGAATGGTCTCGACACTAGCAGAAAAATTCTCCTACAGATGCCACTTGGGTCAGTTTTCTCGCGGTGACAGGGGCTAGGTGGCGGCTGGTATACTCGGCGCCATTTTTAGCCAAGCTGTGTGAGATTCAATGGAACGCTTTATCGAAAATACGATGTACGCCTCGCGTTGGCTGCTGGCGCCGATCTACCTGGGCCTGTCCCTGGGCTTGCTGGTCCTGGCGCTGAAATTCTTCCAGGAAATCATTCACGTAATTCCCAACATCTTCACCATGTTGGAAGCCGAAGTGATCCTGCTGCTGCTGTCGTTGATCGACATGGCCCTGGTCGGCGGCTTGCTGGTGATGGTGATGATTTCCGGCTACGAGAACTTCGTCTCGCAGCTGGATATCGACGAGAACAAGGAAAAGCTCAACTGGCTAGGCACCATGGACTCTTCGTCGCTGAAGATGAAAGTGGCGGCGTCCATCGTGGCGATTTCCTCCATCCACCTGCTGCGCATCTTCATGGACGCCAAGAACGTCGATCCAGAGCACCTGATGTGGTACGTGATCATCCACATGACGTTCGTGGTCTCGGCGTTTGCCATGGGCTACCTGGACAAGCTCACCAAGCATTAAGGCCACGCGCTGGCCTTACTGCTCCACGAAGTAGTAAGGCTGGCGGTTGACTGCCATCTGCTTGATCACCGTAACCGGCGCTTTCAGCCGGTCGGTGTGGTCCGTCAACGCCACGTTGCCGGGCTTGGCGCTCAGGAAGGCGCGCAGTTCGGCTTCGGTGTTCAGGATCGGCAAGTAGGCTTGCAGGTAGAACACGCTGGCGCCGTCGATGCGCTCGTTGGGTTGATACATCGCCACCGTCCTGCCTTCGTCTTGCAGGGTCTGGATCTGACTCATCACCGGTACGAATGAGTGGCGTACGTCGGCTTTGGGCGCAAACCAGAAGGCCGCGCTCAGGTAGCAGGCGATGGCCAGGCTGAAAACCCCGCCAATAATGCGCCGATGATAACGGTACAGCCCCGGCTTATGGTCCTTGGCCCACTCCAGCAACACCCGCGCATATTCGGCGGCCAGTACCGCCGCGGCTGGCGTCAGCGCCATCAAATACACCGTGCGTTTGCTGGACGCCAGGGTCAGCAGGGTGAACTGCGCCACCAGCCACACACTGAAAAACAACCGGTAGCGGTTGCGCACCAGGCTTTTGCGGAAGTGCCACAGGCCCAGGTACACCAGGATGTTCCAGGGCAGGAAGGCCTCGGGCAGTTTCGCGAGGTAATAGTAAAACGGCTCGTAGTGCCCGGCTTCTACGAACGAACCACTGAAGCGCCCGACGCTATTGGTCCATAACACTTCACCCACCGCCTGCATCCCACCGCGCTGAAACAGAAACCCCAGCCAGATCAGCAGCGGCACCAACGCCAACAACGTGAACAGCGCCGGCTTGAGCCAATCGCCTAGCCGCAGGCGCTTATCCATCAGGCTAGTGCTGAGCAGGTACACAAAAATCACAATGCCCGGCATCGCCAGCCCCAACACGCCCTTGCTCAACGTGGCGATGACCATCCCGGCGGTAAATAACGCCCAGGCCCAGGTACTCGAACCTTCACGCTCGGGCCGTACCGCCTGGTAAAACCCTAGCAGGGCGGCGGTGACACCGAGGCTGAGCAACGAATCCTCACCCACACCCCGCACATTGCCCCAGTAACTGGCCATGGTTGCCAGGATCAACGCGGCACTGAACGCCAGCGTCTGCGGCCGCCCGAACCGACGCAGCATCCCGTACAACAGCATCACACTGAACAACCCGGCAAACGCCGACGCCAAGCGCACCGCCCCGGTGCTGGCGCCAAACAGGCGAATCGCCCCGGCATCCAGCCACAGGCTCAGGGGCGGTTTTTCCAGGAAGGGTTCACGAAACAGGCGCGGCACCACCCAGTCATTGTCCAGGTGCATCGCCATGGCGATCCCGGACACCCGGGCTTCGGTAGAGCCTTGCAGCTCATGGTTGCCGAGGGCGAAGAAGAACAACAGAGCAGCAAGCAAGAGCAGCAGGGGAGCGGGGCGCGTCATGGAGTCTGGCTACCGGGGCATGAGACCGATCGGGCGACCGGTCATGGGTAGTCAGGGAGTATACGAGCGCGATTCTTAACCTTTGGTGAACGGCCGTGGGGTTTTTCTCCGGCGGATCAAGGCAGCTTCAAACTGGGCACTGCCGCTTTGCCTTGTGCGGTCAGCACCGGCTCCAACTGCTCCCAGGTGAAGGCCAAGTCGTTGTCGCAACCGTCACCATTGGCCGGTGTCGAGAGTTGCAGGCCCTGAGTGTTGAAGCTCAGGTGAAAGTTGGAGTAATCGGTGATCGCCGGGCAGCCCTCGTCAGTGGTGGTTTGCTTGGCCAGCCAAGTGCTGAAGGCGGCCGGCAGCTTCAAATGGCCGGAATAGGCGTCATGCCATTGCTGATGGCCGCCGAGCCAAGCCCATGGGTCCACACTGTCACCGGTTTGCAGGTTCCAGGAGTGCAGGCCCCAACTGATGCCCATGGCGCCTTGGCCTGCGGCCCAGCGGTAGAACCGCACGGTGAGAAATTGCGATGACCAATAGGCAGGCTCAACCTCGATCTCACTGGTATAGACCGAGCCGTTTCGAACCAGGTATTCACGCCGTTCATAAAAATAGTCGGTTAGATCTTCGTCATTGACGGCCAGGGCGGCGAGCTGCTGGTTGATCTTCTGCACCGCCGGGCTATCGCCCTCCAGCTTGAGCGTGACGCGGGGGCCTTGGGTCTTGAGCTGGTAGGTGTGGTTGTGGAAAGTCTTCTTCTCAGTCTTGATCGGCAACGGCGCGGCTTCCATGGGCGCGTTATAGGCATCGCTGCCGCAGCCGTCCGTGCCAATGCGGCGCAGGGCCAGTGGCAGCGGCGTGCCGCGATCGGTTTTGCTCCAGGCACCAGAAAGGTTATCGCCCTGAGGTTTTTGCAGGGCCCAGAAACCGGTGTTGCCTTCCTCCACCCACGGGGCGTTGTCGTTGGCCTGGGTCAGTTGAATCGGCGTACGGATGCGCTGGTAGTAATAACTGCCATGCTCGCCGTCGGCGCCGTTGAAACACACGGTGATAGCGGACTTGCCCAAAGTACCTTGCCAAACCCCGGCCAGATCGGCGGCTGTTGCGAGTAAGGGCATGACGGAGAGGGCGATGACGGCAAAGGGCTTGAGCACGGGTATCTGACTTCCGGTTGTCTGATAAAGGCCGTCAGGGTAATGGGAAGTGTGAGGGGATGCCAGCGGGCGAGATGCGCTGAGGCAGCTCGCCCGTTTTCGTGTTTTAAGGCTGTGGCGTTTGGGTAGTGAATGGTTGGGTGTTCAAGACCCGTTCTACGAGTAACTCGCCTAGAACGATCAATTGCTGAGCGGCCAGCAGCTTGTGGCGGTGCGCGCCTTCAAGTTCGAAAGCCAGGTCGGTGGTCATCGCGTTGAGAGAGGCGAGGGTTTCGCTGGCTTGGATTAGTAGGGTTTCGGGGTGGATGTCGTCGGCGAGGATGAAGAGGGTGGTTGGGGGATTGGGGGTGATCTTTTTCATGATGAAGCTCCCACACTGTTTAAGGAGCTGCCTCCCCCCTGCTGTCAAACAGGAATAGGTGGCAGCTGTACGCGGGTTGACAGACCGGAAGTGTAGGAACCCGGCGCACCCGAAGATGCCCCACGCACAGCCGCCATGAACGGAGCGGAATGCGCAAGCATGCCGCCTTATCACGGGGTGTGAAAGGTTACACTTTTCGGCCTGTCAAAGCCGGACGCTGATCATCAGCGACGTAAAGAAGTTAGCGTTGTGAGGTGGCTTGCGCTAGTTCACCAACAGCGCGGCAACTTGCGGGAAAATTCCGAAGCTCGGCCCCGTACCGCTTCTAGACTCGCCACACAGTGGAAACCACTGAGTTTGAGCTCAGTCCTTGGTTTCCAGACATGGCTTTTTAACATGCACCCCTGGATCAGCCTCCAAGTTACCCGCAATTGCGATTTCAGTGGCCTCATCGCGTTGATGCTGCATATCTGGTCGTATAGCCCACCATTCCGGACTCGTAGTGACATCGGCACCGGTGATGTCCCTGAGCATTTTCACAATGTCGAAGGATCGAAGACCATCTACGTGCTCGCTAAGACTGCTGGTCGTATTGGCCCACATGGGATCCAGAACGAAGTCGATCCCTTTCATCCTTGCCAGCTTTGCCGCAGGTACGAAATCAGCGTCGCCGGCCACCAAAACAATGACGTCAACCAGTCGGTCCATGGCCAGGGTCGTGATATCCATGCCCAGTTTGGTATCTACGCTTTTTTGCTCCACGTTGTAGTGAAAGTCTGCATTGGTGAGCTCGCTCCAAGCCTTTTGGCCATTGAGCAAAGCTTTGAGTGAGTGGGAGTTGAGCCGCCATTCTCCACTTTTGGCTAGCTCGCCGAGCCTGAGCGCTGTTTTCCTGCTGCACCTGAGATTGTCATGAAGGGCACGTCGTAACTGGTAGGGCGGATGGGTATTGAAATTAAAATGTCCTGGCGTTTTGTGGCCTGGTGGTATGAGTGGGAGACGTACCTGATTGGAGGGCGGCGGACAGTCGTAGTAATAGACTCGGTAGAGTTCCCGGCGGGCGGAGCGCTCGTCCTCAATGTGAAGCCTGACCAGCTTCCTGATGATCTGCGCCAAATGTTCCGCGTTCGGCAGCAGGCTGTCTCGGAAGTACTTTCGCCCGAAGAACAGCACGCGCTGAAAGAAAAAACCACCATCGATGAGAACGGCTGTTCGCTTCACTCACTTTTCTCCGGGCAAAAAAAAGCTCAGGACTGCTGGGCAGGTTCTAACAATTGCCTGCGCGCTGTACTGAGCTGGTAGATAGTTTTGTTCAGTCGCTGCCTGAGCGTCAAGGATAAGATGGAAGCCATCGTAGAGCCGGGCGCTACCATTGCGGCGATGGGCGAAGGTTATCTGCGACGGGCGGGTTTGACCAGTTCACCAACAGCGCAGCAACTTGCAGGAAAATTCCGAAGCTCGGCCCTGTTGGCGCCCCCCGTCTTCGGGCTCTGCTAAAAGCTCCAGTCCTCAGCCCGAACCAACTGGCAGAACGGCCCATTGAGCGTGGCATTGTGATGAGCCACGATGGCCTCGGCTTTCATCAAGGGCGTGTCAGAACAGGTATGGCCGTCGGCGATAAGTACCGCATCGAAGCCAAGGTCACGCGCAGCACGGCAGGTGCTGTCGACGCAGTATTGCGTTTTCATCCCTGTTACCACCACGCCGGTGGCGCCGCTGGAGCGCAGATTGTCCGCCAGGTCAGTCATTGCAAAAGCGTTAGGCCGACGCTTTTCGAACACCACTTCCCCACCCAGCAACTTCAGTTCCTCGGCAACCAGCGTAAGCGGGCTGCCCGATTCGATTGGCGAGCCAGCGGGGCCGATGTGGCGAGCGAGAAAAATCGGAGCGCCTGCGCTGCGTGCCTTGTCCATCAGGGTATTGAGAGTTTCCAACAGCTCGTTGCAGCGCCAGGGTTTTTCCGGGCCGTGGATGAGTCCGACTTGGATATCCAGTATCAACAGGGCGTACATGGGTGCATCTCCTTGCGTGTGAGCCAGCGACACAAGGGCATAAAAAAAGGCCCTGTCCATCGCTGGCGGGCCTTTGAAGTTCGTTGGTTATTGGCTCACGACACCTCGCACGCTCCGCTTTCGGCGGTCGTGGTGATGGTTGTCGAGGTGAGGCAATAGGTACTCATGAGCTGACACTATCAATATCGCCGACGGCTGGCAACGCAACCTCCAATGTCGCCTCAGTACGCAAAATAGTCGTCTGGGTTCAGGTCGCCAGTGCCCACCTATCGCATGCTTGAGGCCGAACACTGGCGTAAAGGAGGCCACGCTGATGCAATCCCAGGAAAAGGACCTGTCTTTTGTTAACCACCTCTCGCTCAGCAGCGACGAAATCGAAGCATTTCGTCGCCAGGGGTTTATCAAACTCAAAGGCTTCTTATCTGAGCACGCCGTTCAATCCTTGAAGCAGGCGGCCCGTTCAAAAGTGATCTCTGCACGGGAGTCGAAGTCCGCCTACGGGGACTCCTTCAGCCGGTTGACCTACGATCTGGGGACAACCGATGCGGTGAAAAACATCTATTCCTCGATCGCTTTCAGGACGGCCCTGGTGACGTTAATCGGGCATCCGCTGATCATGACCGAGTCCCAGAGTTTCGAGCTTACCCCGCATAAAGAGGGTTTTGCCTGGCACTACGATTCCCTGAGTTTCAGGTACATCCGCCCTCAGGACGCAGCCTTCAGCGTGTGGATCCCGTTGGATCCTATCGACAATTCAGGCCAAGGCGGGGGCATGGCTTATCTAGCCGAAGACATCTATAGCGCGAAGGCGAATTTCCAGATGGCCAGCCTGCTTTCCAAACGAATGGCTGCCGGCGTTGCCGTGGAGGATTTTTCCGCGCATTTGAGAGCTGTGTTCCAAACGCCCAGCCTGCTCACAGACCTGTTTGAAGCGTATAAAACCCAGGACGATTTTGCATTGGGCGACGTACTGCTGTTTACCAAGTCGATGTGGCACCGCTCTGAACCGCTCTTGCCAGGGCCGCTCGCGACTCGACTGGCGGTGACCATGCGTTTTCTCGATTGGCGTTCACGATTGGACAAAACAATGTTCGAAGGCGAGTCTGAAAGCGGTGGCGGCGTAGGGATGGGGGTCAACTGGGGCAGGCCGACCCAGACCGCCTATGGCTCGCAATTTATCGACATCAATGACGGCGAGGAAATACGCACTTCCACGTATTGTGGGCCTGTCATCTGATGTCCCTGAAGGTTGCCTACTGAGGAGCGCTAATGACCAGATCCTACGCGCTGGGGGTGGCAGCTGCGGTATTTGCCACCTTCAGCTGGGCGCTTAATTTTCTATCGCCCTACATGATGGGCGCGTTCGGTCCGATTGACTTCATCACCCTGCGGTTCATCGTGTCCGGCTGCATCGGCCTGGTGATGCTGCGCATCTATTGGCCTGGCGACCCTGCTTTAAGCAGGCGCTCAATCCTCAACGCCGGGCTACTTGGCGTGCTTGGCTATGCGGTGTACATCGGCTGCATCATGGGCAGCGTGCTCAATGGCGGCGCTATCATCGCACCGGCATTCCTGAGCGCTACACCGGTCATCATTGCGGTCGCGGGCAATATGATCGAGCGCACCACCACCTGGAGCAGCCTCGCTGTCCCCATCATCCTGGCGGTTTGCGGGTTGGTCGCGGCAAACTATGGCACCTTGGTCGGGGTGTTAGACAATGACCTGACCTCCTACCTGGTCGCGGTCAGCTACGCCGTGGGTGCGGTGCTGACTTGGCTGATGTTCAGCATACTCAACCAGAAGATGCTGGCGAAAATCCCCAAGGTACACGCAGGCCTATGGACCGGCCTGATGATGGTTGGCGCCGGTCTGAGCGTGGTTATTTTCGTGCCGTTCGGGCTTGTATTGGACCTGTACACCTACCCGCATTTGGACCTGCACTTGGGCAAAACCCTGCCGGTGCTGGCTGCTGCAGCGGCGCTGGCCTGTGTTGCCTCCGTTGGCGGCGCATGGGCCTGGAATTTTGCCAGCCAGAGGCTACCGATGGCCTTGTCAGGGCAGCTCATTTCAGTGGAAACCATATTTGCAGTCGCCTTTGGGCTGATCGCCGAGCAGCGCTTGCCTACCGGTCTTGAGGTTCTGGGGATTGTTGGGCTGTTGGCCGGTGCTTCGATTGCGGTGAGGGTGATGGCTCAGGGGGATCGCGAGGGGGTGAAGGTGCGGGTTTGACTGGTTGAACTGGCGGGTGGGGGCGGGGGTATGGCGATAGGTGAACAACAACGTTGATTAGAATTTAATCAGCCTGAAACGACAGGCCACGACCAGCACCGTTGGCCAGAACAGTGTATTGGCGATGTCATGGAGACTCGCGCCCCACCGCCAGTATCCCAAGCTCGCCTTATCATCCATAAGATCGAACAACTCGATGAGGCTCGCCCCCGCCAACACCACCAACCAACTGCTGAGGGAGCCCAGGGATTTTCGAGTGATGCAGCTGGCAGCGATCAGCAATGTCAGGCCTACATAGATATGCAGGGCATCCCTCGAAAGGCCAGTGGCTGAAATAATCCCAAGCTTGAGTGATTGCAGTGTGGAAGCGTCCATTGAGTGTTTCCTCGTTTATCGGGGCTTAGGTCCACAATAATTACTCGCGGTTTGATGGGTTGTCACGCTCAATAGCCGGACCTGAAAGCCCATTCGTTTCAGGGCAACGTTGGCTGTCTGGCTTACGATGGGCTGGGGGAGCGTGCATTGCTTTCGTTTGGCAGGACGCCGTAGAGGGGGTTGCTGAAAAAGGGGCTGAACCTTGCGAGAGTTCGCATCAATCGATAATCACCTGTCATGCGTCCAGATGCAGAGAAATCCGCATTGGGCGGGCTTCTCTGGTGTCTAGATTGGCCGGGGTAAGTTGAATCTGCTCGGTAAGTTATTGATTTATAGAGTCAATATTGGTTCCAATTTTTAGTTGGAATACCAATTGGAATGCCGTGCGAAATTGCACTCCACTTGACCACCCGCTTGCATTCGATCTGACCACCGATTGCATCGGAGCACGCCTCGTCACCATGATTGGCAGTGAACTGCCCGAAGCGGACATCCCGGTGCATGCTTTGTGTGAGCTCCCTAGTCCAATGCACGCCAACTGATTGCGTCTGACTGTTCCCAGATTTGACCTTGCTCAAAGTGAAGGTAGGCGCGCCACCCTTCGATGCTGTTGAATGGTAGATCGAAATCGACCTCAGCCACTGTGACATGGGGGCCACAGTACTGAGCCATGTACGAATTGAGTTGGTCAAAAAAAATGTCCGGTAGCTTGGTGCTACAGGTCATATAACACGAGGTTCCATTTTCGAAAAAGTCGCACGGCCGCACGACCGACCATAATGTGGCAGGCTCTTGATCGGGGTTTTCCGTTATCCAGCTACGGGCTGCCTGATGGATCAACTTATGCCAATTACCGTCAGCATATGGGCCCTCAATACCCCACGTATCAACGACAAATAGCAGTGCAATTTTTTCGGCCGACGGAGATTCGGAGTGAATTCAAGGGCGTCTGTCATTTAAAGTCCTTATTTATTGTGCGATGCTGATAAAATCGTGATGATGAGATTCCGATTACCGTCTATTTTCAGCCTGCATGGTTCCACTCTCACTCATACCCAGCCGCAGCATTCCTCAGCTTTTGCGCAATTTGCTCGCGTAGGTTCAGCGGCATTTCAACCACTAGCGCATCGCCCAGCGACAAGATCCACCACTGCAGTTGCCAGCTATCGCTGATCGTTGCTGTGACGCGATAGCCATCGCCATTGCCAAGGTCGGTTAGCGCCATATCTGCGCTCAGCGGCGTTTCTCGCAGCAGGCGAGCTTGCTTTTCACTTAGCCAAGCCTGGAAGGCGATTCTTTCTGTATTGCCGAACTGCAGCGCATCGCTATTCAAGTAGGCCTGTAGATTGAAATCCTTCAGTCCCTGCGTTGGGGACTCCAAGAGGGACAATTCGCGGAATCGATGGACTGCGTACTGGCGCACATCGGTGTAAGAGTCGGCGGTGCCGATCAGGTAAGTGATCAATCCACGTTGCACCAGGGCCAGCGGATTGAGTTTCAGTTGGCTGACTTTGTCAGAGTGTGCGGAGTAGTACTGACATTGCAACTGTTTCTCCTCCAGCAAGGCCTGTTGCAATGTCTCCAGAATTTCCTCTGGAATCTCCGGCGCTTGCAGGTTCAAGTCGGGGCGCACGCTGGCTACTTTATCCAGCCAGCGTGCGGCTTGATTCTCCTCGCCCAATTGCGCATTCCACGCCATCCGGCCACCCAGCCCACCAACATCCGGCCACCTATTCCACGCTCATCCGGCCGGGCAGTCGGAGCGCAGCGACGCAGGTTTGCATTGTTAGTCTGAAGTCTCTGTCGCCGTCAATTTCGTTGCGCGTCTGCGCATCGATTCGCCCTTCAGTTCGATCCGATAAGCGTTGTGCACCAGCCGGTCGAGGATCGCATCGCCCAAGGTCGGATCGCCGATCAGTGCGTGCCATTTGTCCACCGGCATCTGGCTAGTCACCAGCGTCGAGCGGTTGCCGTAGCGGTCGTCCAGCAGTTCAAGCATGTCGCGCCGCTGAGCAGCGGTAAACGGCGCCAAGCCCCAGTCATCCAGGATCAGCAGGTCGGTCTTGGCGTAGCCGGCCATTAGCTTGGCGAAGCGGCCGTCGCCGTGTGCCAGGCCCAGTTCTTCCATCAAGCGCGGCAGGCGCAGATAGCGCACGCTGTAACCGTCGCGGCAAGCTTTATGAGCCAGCGCGCAAGCGAGCCAGGTTTTGCCTACGCCCGTCGGCCCGCCGATGATCAGGTTCAGGCCATCGCGCAGCCACTGGCCGCTACCCAGTTGCAGGATCAGCGCCTTGTCCAGGCCACGAGGGCTGCGGTAATCGATGTCTTCCAGGCAGGCGTTATGGCGCAGTCGTGCGGCTTTGAGGCGAGTCGTCAGGCGGGCGTCTTCGCGCTCGGTCAGCTCGCGGTCGACCATCAGGCCGAGGCGTTCGTCGAAGCTGAGATCGTTGATGTCGGGCGTTGCGTGTTGTTCGCCAAGCGCCTTGATCATGCCGTGCAGGCGTAGGATTTGCAGCTTGTCGAGGGTCGGGTTAGGCAGCATGTTCGTGCTCCTTTTTCAGTCAGTGGTAGTAGCCAGGGCCGCGCAGATTGATATGTTCATCGGGCAGTAACGGCAGGTTTTGCTGGGCAAGAGGTAGCCGTTCCAGGCCTTGGCGCAGGATCGATTCGAGGCTCTTGTAACTGCATGCACCTAGGGCCAGCGCACGTTGGCAAGCGGCTTCCAGCCGCTCTTCGCCGTGCTGTTTGCTCAAGCGCAGGATGCCCAGGCAGGCGCGGAAGCCATGCTGCGGATGGATTTGGCGTTCGAGGATGTAGGCGATGACACCGGCCGTATTCGGGCCCGTCTGCTCAGCCCAGCGGATCAGCCGCTGGGGCGTCCACTCGGCGTGTTCGCGGTGACTTTTGGGCATGTGCTCGGTGTGGGTAGTGTGGCGGCCTTTGTGCGGCGAGCGCAGATGGCTGGCCACGCGCTGGTTGGCGTGGAAGCACTCGACGGTCTGCGCGGTCAGGCGTACTTCGAGTTGGTGTTTCACCAGTTGGTACGGCACGGAGTAAAAATGGCCGTCGACTTCGACGTGGTAGTCGATGTGGACTCGCACCTTTTTCCATTCGGCGTAGACATACGGATGTTCTGGTAGCGGTTGCAGCGCGGGTTGGTCGATGTTCTCGAAGGCCGAGCGGCGTGAGCCGGGCAGTTTCTTGAAGGGCTTCTGATTGAGGCGATCCAGCAGCAACGCGATGGCTGTGTTGAGTTCGCCCAAGGAGAAGAACTGGCGGTTGCGCAGCACCGCCAGTATCCACCGCTCGACGACCTGTACGCCGACTTCAACCTTGGCTTTGTCCTTGGGTTTACGCGAGCGCGCGGGCAGCACGGCTACGCCGTAATGCTCGGCGAGATCGCGGTAACTGGGGTTGATATCCGGCTCGTAGCGATGCGCCTTGGTCACGCCACTGCGCAGATTGTCGGGCACCAGGATCTGTGCGGTGCCGCCGAAAAAAGCAAAACAGCGGGCGTGCGAGCCCAGCCAGTCGGGCAGTTTCTGCGACCAGGTGGCTTCGGCGAAGGTGTAGCTGGAGGCGCCCAGCACGGCGACGAAGATCTGTGTTTGGCGAATTTCGCCGGTCTGCCGGTCGATGACTGGCACCGTTTGGCCGGCATAGTCGACGAACAGCTTTTCACCTGCACGATGTTCCTGGCGCATGACCACGTCGACCTTGGCGGCCCAGAGCCGGTAGTGCTCGCAGAACCAGCTGTATTGGAAGCCCTGCGGATGGGCGAGTCGATATTCTTGCCAAAGCAGGGCCAGGGTTACGCCGGGGCGGCGCAACTCTGCGTGGACATGAGTCCAGTCCGGCATCGGACGTTGATCGCTGGGGACGTCGGGTGGTGGCGGAAAAAGACGCTGCTGCAACTGCGCCTCGCTCGCCGCACACGGCCAAGTCAGCCCGCTGGCAGCAAAGCGATTGAGGTACTCACCGATAGTTGCGCGACCCACCTGCAAGCTGACAGCGATCTGGCGAGCAGATAGGCCGACCTCAAACTTGAGACGTAGCACTTCCTTAATTTTACGCATGGATAACCGCTCCACGACGACCTCTCTGCTTCGATAAAAGAGGTCGATGGTAGTGAATTAATCCTGCGTTGCTGCCTGCCTTGTGGGTGGCCGGATGGCCGTGGAACGGGTGGCCGGATCATCGTGGAATCAGTGGCCGGATGTTCATGGAATGGGTGGCCGGATGCCCGTGGAATCCGCACGCCCAATCACTTGAGTTTTTGTCGCGCGTGGTTGAAACGAGGCTCCAGCACTCTGAGCATGCTGTTAGGCAGCAGTGGGCGGATTGCGTCTTCGACTAGAGCCAGGCTCAACGCCTCGGTCAGGGTAACTCCCTGCAATTCGACGCTGACACCGGGTTGCCAGTACCAACCGTAAGGCGCGCTTGCGTCATTGCATTGCAGGGGGAACATCAGCGACAGATCGATCAGGTCGCGTTCAATCGTACGCCGGCTGATTTTATAACCCGATAAGTGTAGGCGCGTGGCGAGTTCGGCGGTGGTGATTCCGGGTGATCTGGATGGCAACTGGCGAAGCAATTCCCACTGACGGCTGACGGTGGATTGGGCTTTGGCAGGGCAAGACAGGCTTCCTTGTGTAGTGCTTAAGCTCGGTATGGCGACAAGGGTGATAGATGGCACTAAGCCAGTCAACACCCGTCCGAACGTCCGCTGTCAGTGTACAAACCCTATAGGTCTCTGCTTCCCGGCAGTTTTGAGGCGGGTTTCAGCGATGAGCGCGCTGGCCAACTCGTTCGCATTGGCGAAGGGTTTGAAGCGCGCTTGCCTGGCCACCGAGGCAAAGTCGCCTGGGGTCAATTGCTGTTCGCTTCTCAGCCGCAGGCTTGCCGTCTTGGTGGGGTCCTTGAGTTTAAGTGCCTGCAAGTGGGTGCTGAACAGCTGCTGTACCTGGGGTTGGTCCAGGTAACCAAAGTAGATTTTCATGTCGAAGCGGCGCAGCGATGCTTCGTCCAGATCACGGATCAAGTTCGTTGAGGCAATGAACAGGCCACGATAGCTTTCCATCTGGGTGAGCATTTCGTTTACCGCTGTCACTTCCCAGCTTTGCTTTGCCTTGCGTCGATCCTGCAAAAAGCTGTCGACTTCATCGAGGAGCAGTACCGCGCCGTCCTGAGTGGCTTGTGCAAAAGCTTCGGCAAGATTCTGTTCGGTCTGGCCCACATACGGGGAAACAAGATCAGATACCCGTTGCACCATCAGTGGTCTGTCCAGTTCCTGTGCTAACCAACAGCCGAAGGCGGTTTTGCCAGTGCCAGGAGGCCCGTAGAAACATAAGCGTGCTTCAGCGTGCTTGCGTAAACCTTCGACCAGACCATCGAGCGGTACATCGGTGTTGATCAGTTCAGGCGAGTAAAAGCTCGGCAATCGCTGGCCCTGTGCGCCCTCCAACTTGTCAAAACCTTGGGCTTTGAGTGTGCTGTCGACCAGGCACTCGCCCGTTGCATCAAGCTTTTTGCCGGCGCGGGGATTCAGGCTGCGGGCGATGCGAACCGCGCGAGTGATCACTGCCGGTGTTGCATGTTCATGATCGATAAGTTTCTCCACAAGCTCATTGCCCAGCTTGTCGGCGCTGCACTCCCTAATGATTTGCTCGCGCTGTGCCCGAGGCGGGTTTGGCAGGTTGATGACCAGATCAAAGCGGCGAATGTGCGCCGCATCCAGCGACTCGACACTGTTGCTCAGCCAAAAGCAGGGCAGGGCGTTTTCTTCGAGCATCCGATTGATCCAGCCTTTCTGTGCCTTGCTGCGGGCACCCATACCCATGGGTGTGGGGCTATCGAAAATGTCTTCGATTTCATCCAGGACCAGCAGCGATTTGTGCGAATGCAAGACGCTCATGGCCGAGCGCAATGCGCACAAGCGCTGGCTGGCACTGACCGGATCGCCGTCACTGTCGGTGCAGGCGATCTCATACAGATCGGTATTCAGTGTTTTGGCGAGCAGGCGGCTCAACTGTGTCTTACCCGTACCTGGCGGGCCATAAAGCAGAGTGTTTACCCCGCTTCGGCCTTCGACCAATGCCTTGGCCAGGTAGGCTTGGGCGATATCTACGTGCTGACGCAGGTGTTCGTATTTATCGAGCCCGAGCTCACCCGGCGGGCTAAGCCTGAACGCATACTTGAACAACTCGATGGGCTCGTCCTGATTGAAACGCATCAATCCCGGCAAATCAGAATTACCCACGCTCAAGCGGCTGCTCAGGGTGGTGACCGAGCAGGACAGGGTATTGACTTCAAGCAGACCCGACCGGACCAGTTGACCGTCGTTGCTCAGATACCGTGTCAGTTGCAGCTGTGGAATATCCAACAGGGTGCTGAGTACAGCGAGCATGCGGTTGAAACCGAGCATTCCCAGCTCGTCGGCAGCGTTGGTGAGCGTCGGATCGGTATGCATCAGGACACAAAAACCGAGAATGCGGAGTTCCGCCGCATCAAGTTCGAGCAACTCTCCCAGCGCCTCAAGATTTTCTTCCAGCATGTCGGGGTATCGTAGCTGGTGAACGTCTCATCAAACAGCTTGCGTTCGCCCTTCAAGCGCAAGAGCGCCTGGCGTGGGTGGAAATCCTCTTCATCGATCAGCGCTTGCAGGCCCAGTTCGATGGCCAGTTCGTCATCGTTAAAGCCATGCCGCTGGATAAGATTCCGATGCCCGCCAAGATCGAGCATCATCATGAACGACCACTTCAGGGTCAGGGCGCAGGTGTCCGCGTTATGGGGGCCGGAACTACGTACATTACTGCGATTCAGCGAACGCGGGATGGGCACGACGACTACTCCTGATACTGGCAAGACATGATCATGAGGCCAAGGTGCGTCGTAATGTGTCGCGCTCGGGTCAGGGGTGGAATGGCGATAGATGCCGTGTCGAAAGAGGCTGGCATTCTGATGCGCAGTCCTTGCTGGTGATGAATCAGAAGCAACGGGATGGACTCTCCTCACCTCGGGATCTTGAGTGTCAGACTGCAAGTGCGAACCTCAGTCAACAGTGAGAAGGGGGCCGGATTCCCGGCGTGGAAGTCCACGCCATCCACCACTTGAGCGTCAATCATTCATAAGCCAAGGCTTCAGTTCCTTGAGATTGGTCACCACGATTTGTTGCGCTTCAGGATTAGTGGTCAGGTTTCTGGGGTCGATCTGATAGCGTTGCAATACATACTTCACCAGCGCCCTGCGACTGGGCACAACTAGCTGGCCATCAACCATGCCGAAGTCGGTTTCGATGATTGACTTCTGCGCCGCGTTCAATCGCCCATCGGCGGCAAATATCACCGGTATTTCGGTGTTCCAGTCTTCATCCAGCTCACGAGTGTTTGGCGATTCGTCGAGCAAATCCGGCTGGCCCCGTAGACGGCTGAGCACAAAGTCGCGGTACTGGGCGTTCTTCTCGCAGTAAGCCCGCACATGCCAGCGCATACCGGTGTAGACCAACGTGTGAGGGGCGATGAGACGAATTTCCACGTTAGGGGTATTGAGCGACACGTACTCGGTTTCCAGGCGCAGGCCATCGCGACACGCTTTGAGCAGCGGGCGTAGTACCTCTGGGCGAATCGGGCGATCCGGGACCTCCAGCACCTTGGTGTGGGCGTAGGCTAGGGCGAGTCCATCGATGTGCGGGGCGCGTTCGTTGTTCTGATAAAGCAGGTGCAAATAGGCGCTGGCGCTGTCGTCGATGAACAGCGGGGTGAACGTCTTGCTGGGTACGTAACCCTTTATTTTTTTGTCATATGTAAGATTTTTGGGCGCATGTTCCGTGATGTAGGTGTTGATGTCCTTGGACGCCTGCTGACGGCTGATGCCGAAGCTCTGTATCAAGTGTCCCGTGGTCAACCGGCCCTCCCACCAGGCAACTGTCTCGATCAAGCGATAGCGAAGTGCCAGGTCCCAGCGGACCTGTTCGATGGATTGTTTGCGTTTCATACCCTCTCCATGTGCGTGAATACTTTACCTGTATAAGTCTACATTCTAGACCTGTCACTTAACACTACATATCTTGTGTCTGGCATTCGAAATGAATTGAAGTCACGGAAGGAAGTGGGCATGAGTATGTCGGAATTGGTTTCGACAGGGGCGTTGGTGATGATGGTGGCAATACTGCTGGTGTTACTGCATCAGTGGTTGAGGTTGCGTGACCTCTGGCAGATGGCTATGGATTGCCAAAAGAGTGCGCGCTGGGCACGGATTTGGGAGGCAGAGAACCGCGAGTTGCGTTCGGCACTGCGCGCTGAAAAAGCACACATCGAGCAGTTGCAAAGAAAGCTGGTGATTTTGCAGGAATTGATCCCGGCTGAGGGATAAGGGAATGGACATGAACAGACTTGAGCTGATCAAAGGTTGCCTGCTGGGTGGCGCTGTCGGTGATGCGCTTGGCGCCCCCGTGGAGTTTCTCGAGTGGCCGCTCATCGAGGCCAGGTTCGGTCCGCAGGGCATGATTGATTTTGCCCCGGCGTATGGCATCACCGGCTCCATCGGCGACAGCACGCAGATGATGCTGTTCACCGCAGAAGGCTTGCTGCGGGCATATGTGCTTGGGAGTTCACGGCAGCCTTGCCATGTCCCCAGCATTATTCATCACGCATTGCTACGTTGGCTGACGACCCAGGATTACCCCTCGCTGATACCGGTCGCCACAGATGGCTGGCTGATCAAGGATGTGGAGCTCTGGTCGAGGCGTGCCCCCGACTCAACTTGCCTGAGTGCACTCAAGGCCAGTGGGTGGCTTGGGGCGGTTGCCGAAAACCACAGCAAAGGCAACGGTGCCTTGGTCCGTGCTGCACCCTGTGCATTCTTTGCCAATGCATTCCACCACGCGGCCCAGTCCGGACGGCTGACGCACGGGCATCCGACATGCTATCTGGCGGCTGGGCTGTTTGCCGACATTCTTCAGCGTGTTGTCGATCGACGCGACAGCCTGGAACACGCAGTGACTCAAAGTCTGGCCAGGTATGGGCAAGTGCCTGGCATGGAAGAAACTCGCAACCTCATCGAGCGCGTGCTGTTGTACTTTTACGAGGGTTACTTGCCCACCCCGCAACGCATCGACGATTTTGGCGGTGGCTGGGTCGCAGAACAGGCGCTGGCCATCGGCCTGTGGTGCGCGCTGACCGCACGATCACTTGAAGAAGGGCTGGTCACGGCGGTCAATCACAGTGGTGACAGCAGCAGTACAGGGCTTGTCGTCGGGCACTTGTTGGGCGCGCAGTATGGCACCGCCACCGTTCCTGCTCGCTGGCTCGAGCGCCTGGAACTGCGTCAGGTGATTACGCAGGTAGCTGAAGATCTTGAACACGTTGCGCATGCGTACTGTGGGCTTGACGGCGAGTTTGATGAGCAGATTGAACTGGCGTATCCGGGGAGTTGAGCACGGTGAAGGCAGTGAACTTGCGCAGCGGAAAAGGAGCTTAAAATGCCGATCAAACCCAGACCCTTCACTTTTGAATGTGAAGGTTGTGGTTGGACGAAAACAGTGGCTCCGCAGAGTGATGCGTTGGCGCCCGGTGAGTGGATCGATCAGTGCCCGAAGTGTGGGAGCAAGGCGCTGAAGATGCGCCCTGCGGGGTGGTTTGCGGGGGCGGTGGCGGAGCTGTTGGCGCGGCGGCGATTTTGAGCGGGTGGCGGATGACCGTAGCACCTGCCTGATCGACTAACGTACAGGCCGGGGATGTGCATCCTGGCCTGTAAGGGCCTGCTATAGGGCAGACCCGGGTTCCCAAAAGTGCGCGTTCAGGCATTTAGCGGCGTATTCGAGTGCGCAGAAAGTCATCAGGCTCGGCAGAGGTTCTCGTGCGAACGAGTTCGCAAGCCTCCAAGGCTTTTCGAGCGGCCAGCTTGAGCTTTCGACGAAGGCCCTCGCATTCATCCACCAGTTTTTCCAGCCCGGAAGAATCGAACATTTGCTCAGATATGGGAAATGCTCGATCTATTCTGTCGAACAACACCGTTCCCTCTATTTCCAGCGCATCGAGCTTGAACCCGTTGAACTCGCCTTTGCGGCTCTCCAGCTGCGCTATATCGGTTTTGAGGGCCTGCTTGTAGGCATCGAACACTGCGTCGAGCTTGCTGGTAACTTTCCCGACCACATCCACTTTACGGTTGATAGAGCGCAGGAACTGGTCAAACGTCCGGCGGCTCGAGGGGTAGTCTTTCTTGCGTGTGGATGAATAGGCGCACATGCCCGCGTATTCGATACCAGCAAAGCTCAGGTCGTCGGCTACCTGATCCATGATCTGGCTAATGTCGTCTTGAGACTTCACATCTGCCTTGTTCAGCACGATGTACAGCGACTCTCCGCGAAACGGCGTGGATTCGATGAACTCGATATCGGACTGGTCGATGGTTCCGGCCGGGTCGAGTCCGATGACCCAGACCAGTGCCGATGCCTGATTGACCAGGGAAGCTGCAGTGCTGCGGTCGGAAGCCGCAGCCCCACCCGTATTACCAGGGTTGTAGCCGGGCGTATCGATGATGCACAGGTTGCCGAACAAGTCCGGATCCATGGGAACCTTGACGCTGATGAAGGGCAGGATGCGCCGTAGGTCGAAGCCGAAGGCCTGGACATATTCGTGGCACATGGATGCGTACAGGCTGGGCTCCAGGTCGATGGCCCCTCCGTTATACGAATAGCCCTTGATCCGGGTTTCTTCGGAACATACAACGTAGCTGGGTACCACGGTCACCGGGTTAATGCCAGTCGCCAGTTGCACGCTTGGGTTATGGATGAAGCTGTTGACGAACGCCGACTTGCCGCTACTGAAGCCGCCAGCAATGCTCAGGATGGTTTTGCCGGCAATGCTCGGGAAGTTGTTCAGCATCTGCATCTCGGCGAGAATCGCCTGCATATCGAGCATTGCCTGGGCTTCGCCGGCCAACGACGATTCGCGACTGGCGAACTCCATGTAGTCGTGGTTGATCAGGTCGGCGAATCTATCCAGCTGTTCATTGGTGGGTGGTTGCTGGGCCAGGACTTTGCTCACCAGGGAAAATTTTTCAGTGAGCGACAGGTGTTGCTTGTTGATGTCTGCGTAGTTGTTCTCCAGGTGCTGCTGAGAGGCCTTGAGTTGCTCGGTCAGGCTTTCCAGCAAGTCGACGTTCTGCTCCGTGGACAGTAACTGGTTTTTATGTTCCTCCAGATACGTCTCCAGTTCGGCTATTTGTGCCAGTGCCTGAGCCTTGCGTTCTTCCAGCTCCGCAGCATTGGCCCGTTCTGCCTCCAGCTGGGCAGTGAGCGCTTCATTGTTCGACTCCAGCGAGCCGATTTGCGCAGCCTGCCCGGCGCACTGTTCGGTCAACCGGTGTTGGGCGTCGTTCAATGCTTCGATCTGCTGGCGCGCGTCGGACAGCGTGTGTAGAAGTTCAGCGATACGCTGTTCTTTTTCGATCAGTTCTTGCTTGCGATCTGCCAGGTGCTCTTTAAGGGAGGCGATCTCGGCAAGCGCCTGAACCTTACGCTCTTCCTGCTCTGCCGCATTGACCCGTTCTGCCTGCAACTGGGTGGTGAGCACCTCATTACGCGATTCCAGCGTGCGGATCTGCTCTGCCTGCTCGGCGCACTGATCGGTCAACATCTGTTTGACGTTATTCAGTTCTTCGAGCTGCTGTCTAGTATTGGTCAGCGTGCGCTGAAGCTCTGTGATGCACTGTTCCTTGTCGACAAGCTGCTGCTTGTGATCGGCAAGGTGCTCTTCGAGCCCTGCGATCTGGGCCAAGGCCTGAGCCTGTCGCTCTTCCAGGTCCTTCGTGTAAACCTTGGCCTGGGTCAGCGCGAGCATGGCCTTCTGGAGCTTGCTCTTCTCCTGCGCAAGGGCTTCGGCGGTCGACGCCATGTTGGCTGTTTCAACCTGCAAAGCCTCGGTAAGCGAGTCGTTGCGCGACTTCAGAAAGCCGATTTCGTCGTTCTGGCCAGCGCACTGAGTGGTCAATTGCTGATTAGTGCTAAACAACGTGTCGAGTTGCCACTGGGCATCGTCCAGATGCCCCTTAAGTTCAGTTGCCAACTTCTTACGCTTGAACTGCCAGAACCGGGAGAGCGACTCCAGCGTCGATTGTGCCTGTTCATTGATACTTGGCGGGTTGCTCACAGGGTGACCTCTTCGGCCTTGCGCGCCAGACGTTCAAGCCGATCAATGGTTTGAGCCGCGTTGTCGACCTGATCCTTGAGCACATTGATCCTGCGTTGAATCTCGTCGACGAACGAATCGGAGATGGTGGAAGGCGCTTTGCGCTCAACATCGTTGATAAACGAACTGATCTTGCTTTTGACCTTGCTGCCCAACGAACCGATGAAGTCATCGGCTGCGTCCTTGAAGCGTTCAGCTTCGTAGCCCTTGAGCGTGCCGTTGCTTTTCAGGCTCTCGGGCAAAGGAATGCTCAGGTCAAAGTCATCATCTGGAATAGAATCAATGATTGAGTTAATCGCGAGCTTGATCATTTGCCCATTGGCATCTTGTTCAAGTACCTCACGGATCTTCGGGGTGAGGTTCCGGGCCAGTTCTTCGTTCAATCCACGGTGAGAGCTCTCCACCTTGGCACCCAGCTCATCTTGGATGTCGTTCATGAACTCGTTGATGGTGGAGATGACTTGGCTACTGATGATCTTGGCGCGGACGACCGTTTTTTCTGTAGTACCGCCACCCCATAGTTTGCGGGCAATCCAACTTCCAACCCCGTCGTTGTCGACTGTAATGGTTTCACTGAAAGAGCCTTCCGCGTCTTTAACAGTGGACTGTGTCTCACGGAGCAATTGCGCAGCTATCTTGCGCATGTCGTCACGCAACTTCTGGCGGTAGTCAGCCATGGTGTATTTGAAGCTGACATCCAGTTCCAGCGAGAGATCCAGTCGCTTCGACTCCAACGAAGCCAGCTGCTCGTCCAGCTGATCCACATTGGCGTTCTTGATCTGGATGACTTGGTTACGCGCCAAGTTGATGAGCAGCGCCTTGAATGCCTCAAGGTTCTTTTGTTTGCGAACCATTAGGTTGGCGATTTTTTCGCGTGTGATCTCAGCTTTCTTCTCACGCACCTGTGCAAGCATGGCGTTGATCGCGTCAATATTCGCCAGGCTGTCCAGGCTGCTCAACGACAGTTCCTGATTATCGCGGGTGAAGTAATCCGGGTAATCGGTGGACAGGTTGTCCCACGTCACCTGCTCGTTCGAGTCCCAGGTTTCTTGCGAGTTGAAGCGGCGGTTGAGGCTGTGGCACAAGCCTGAGCTATGCAGCAGGTTACGGTGCACCGAGCCGATCAGGTTGTCGAACACCGAGCCTACCTCCGGGCTGCTCAGCTTGAGGTCTGTCAGGGTGCTCTGCGCCCGCGCCGACAGTTGGGTGCGGATGGCTTCCACTGCATCGCTCAAGCGCGCGCGCTTTTCGCTGCCGTACAGCTGTGTGTCGATCTGGCTGGCAACCAGTACCAGTTCCTGAATGCCTTCCTTTTGGGTAATACGCCCCATCACCTCAAGGTCTTGCTCATTGAGGAACTGGCCGGCCGGGCTGACGATGAACACCACGTCGCAGGTTTTCAGCAGTTCGACCGTGCGCTCTTCGCGCGACTGGACCGGATCGTTCATGCCGGGGGTATCGATTATGCAGATATCGCGCAGCGCCTCGAGCGGCATGGCGACATGAACCGTCTTGGTGAACGGCATGTACGTGCCGTCGGCACCTACATAGTTGTGCAAACGAGCCGCCAGCTCTTTCGGGTTACCTGCCTGAATCTCGCTGTGCAAGTGCAGAGTGGCCGCATCGAGACCAGACCTCTTCATACGCTGGTACTGGTCGTATGCCGCGAACAAGCCTTCTTCGCGTTGCAGTTCACTCATGGCTTTTTTATCGGCCATGAGCGTCAGCTGCGCCATATCGAGGGGCGCGTCATTGGCCTGGGCGTTACGGCGCTTCACCAGCTCTTCCAGGCATTCGCGCTTGCGCGCGGCCAGCCGTTGCTCGAACTGGTCCGACTTGAAGCGGATCGCGGCGATATCCGTTTCGCTGTAGAACTCGACTTTGGCCTGGAACACTTCGCCCCAGGTGATGGTGGTCAACGCAGCAGTCATGGGCGTTGCGGCTTTGGGTAGGATCGGCTCGCCATCAAAGATCAACGCATTGAGCAGTGACGACTTTCCAGCTTTCACGCGACCGACAATACCGATGTTCATCAGCCGGTTCTGGTCTTGCAGAGTCTGGCATGCTTGCGCGAGCTGTTGCGGTTGGTCGATGCCGTTTAGCCGCTTGAATTGCTCGATTTCGCGCTCAAACAGGTCCTGGTTACTTGCGGCCAGTGTGTGCAAGTTTTCGCTAAAAGCGACGAGTGATTGGTAATCCATTAGGTCGTCCGCCTTACTTGTAGAGGTGTTCGTTTGCAGCGGCTTTTACTGCGTTAGCAAGGTTTTCCAGAACAGCGGTCTTTTCGCTGATCTGAGCTTCAAGCTGCAGGCTTTCTTGTGCGATTGAGTCGATTACGTGTTTTTGCTTGTTGATCTGCTCTTCGAAGCCGTCGCTGATCTTCTTCAGCATGGCGTTGAGCTGTTCGTCGATAATTGCCGGAATCTTTCCGCGCAGTTCCGCCTTGATGTTGGGGAATACTTCGCCGGTCAGTTTCTGGCGAAACGTCTCGCGCTCGTTACCGCCGCCTTTAAACATCTTGAGGATTTCGGGCAGGAAAATGATCACCAGCTCTACCAGTGGATTGACCACGGTGGTGGTGACGGCGAGCACGGTTGAAAGGCTGCGATAGAGCATGACGCCGCTTTTTTTGTCGTCCTCGGCCCGGTTGCTCAGGCGTGTAGACCAGTCGCTGAGCATTTCCGTGGTGCGTTCCAGCGAGAACTTGACCTTGTTGGAAAGCTCTTCGCTCCAGTTACCACTGATGTCCAGCACAGACATCTGGCTGCTGGTGGCACTCAGGTTACTGGCAATCCGGTCGACCATGCTGGTGGAGATGTCCTGCACTTCAGATTTGATCGTGCTGGCCAGGCTGCTGCGGATGATGTCGGAGAGGGCATTCGACAGGGCGCTCGAGTTCTTGCTGCTGCCCAGCGTGACCAGTTCGTCCAGGGAATCATTCAGCGCGTTGTCCAGACCGCGCAGGCTACGGTCGAGCATTTTCCCCGAGTAGCGATCCTTCAGGTCCGACTCCACATCCTTGCGTTGCTCCAGCAGCTTGACCAAGGCCTGTTCGAGTGCGCGCGCGGTTTGCTCGCTCTCGGTCTTGTCCTTTTTCAGCATGCTCAGCGCTAGGTTGATCTGCGCCAGCAATTCAAAGTTCTGATCCTTGAGGATGTCGATGAACAGACGCGAGAACAGCGCGTCGGGCTGCAAGGCGGTCAACGCACGCGTTAGTTCTTCGCCGCCCCGGTTGCCGAGCGTAATGCTGCGGCAATGCTCGCCGAAATACACCCCGAGCTGGTCGTCAATGTAAGCCTGCACGTCTTCCACTTGGTCGGCGGCGCGCAGATTACATTTACTTAGTAGGAACGTGAAGTCCGTGTTATAGGTTTTCAGCTCGTCGAGTTTGCGCAGCATCGATTGCGTAATGTTGCCGTCCTCGATGCTGGTCAGCACCACAAAATGCACACCGCGCGGCAGGTAGTAAGCAATCGCCTTGTTGTGGTTTTCCAGCGATGAGCCAAACCCGGGCATGTCGACCAGTACCAGAGGCGCAATGGCTTTCAACGCCTCGCTGTCGAGGTACAGGCGCAAATGTGAAAACTCGCTGGAGCGACGATTGATTGAGCTCAACGCTTCGACAGGCAAGCGTTCCTGCACACCATCGGGCTTGATCGCCAGCAGATAGGGCTCGGAGGAATAACGCAGTTCGGTCGCCAGTTCAGTTTCCGGCGCAATCCCAACCGGCAATATGTCCTTGCCCATCAGCGCGTTCAAAAGTGAGCTCTTACCGGCGCTGAAGGCCCCGATTACGGGAACTACAAGCTCGGTCTCCATTACTTTGGGGAGCAGTGACTGATCGAATGAAAACGCTTGGCCGTTGAGCAGCGCCTGCATTTTCTTCAAGTAGGTGGCGAGCGCTTTCTGGCTGTCGAGCATGGTGATAATCCTTTAAGTGTTGAGGGGCTGCGCGAAGCCTCGGCATAGAGGGCACTGAGGCTTAAGCGTTGGGATATTCAGGGTACTGTTGGTTTTTAATTCGTCGTGCGAGAAGGGCTCCGGCCCGCCGTTCACCAGGTCAGCGCGTCACTGCTTAGCGCCGGTCCAAAAGCATTGAGTGCAATTGAAGGCGTGGGGCAAAGGCATGAACACGTCCTTGTTTATAGGGTATTGATCGCGCATGTCCTGTAACTGACGTCATATCGCTTCCCGGATGAGATGGCGTTGGGTAAATCCTATAGATCGGCGCGATGTGATTTGCCTGCATGATGGCACTTTGATTCGGTATCGTAAACTGTCAACAAAACGCCCATATTCCGGCGATTTCTTCAGCGGAAAGACTCATTCTCAAGCCCTTGTGCGGAGGTGCATGCCTGAAAGTTTTACCTGTGTACTTAACCAGTATTTAGGCGTTATTCGTTTTACAGCTAGCGGGGTGGGGGAGAACGAAAGCAGGCCAAGTTTTTTGCTCGACAGTGAGCGTGTGGCGCTGCAATTATTTTTTTGGTGATGTCTTATTGATATTATGACGGTCGCGTTTTGGGTGGTGGGCCTCGCTTGGTTATCCCGCGAGCTGACAGGAGCAGCAATTAATTGTGGTTGTTATTGGTCTCGTCATCGCATTGATCGGCTTTGCGATAATGTCCCGTCCTTTCAAGATTGGTTTCGGCCTCTATTTGGCCTTCCTGGCTTACTACATCTACCTGTATGGCGGTAAAGGGGGGGTTGGAAGAGGCGTCCACTGCATTTTCACTCGTGTCTGGGGCGGTAGCCCTGCTAGTGCGCCAGTTGCAGGTGAGGAAGAGCTCGAGTACAGCGAGGCGTTTGCTGCGATGATTCTAGAGCAAGAGGAAAGTGGCTTTCAGAAAATGGATGCTGACGACTTGCTCGCGTTACTCGAGCGCAAGCTCAGCGAGACTAGGAGCGGGAGATAGGCTGCGCTCGCGGCAAGGGCGAGATCAGGTTCGATCTCCCGTGCCTGGCCAGCGGCATGGCTGGTCAGGCATTTTGCAGAGTGCTAACGCAGCCCTTCGTTGTTCAGTTGCAAGCGCGCATAGAACAGAATTGCGACCGCTGGAATCAACGCAGAGTAGCCGGGTTTGACCGCGCTTTTCAGGTTGGTGACTGCGGCCTTGATGCGTTCGGTCGAGATCAGCCCGGTCAGCGACGGAAGCATTGATATTGAGGCCAGTGCCAATCCATTGGTCTCGCTCGACAATGCCGAGCTGCTGTTTCGATACACAGGCGCCGGTGGCTCCGGAGTCGAGAAATAGGAGGTAATGGTCAGGCTGGCGGCCAGGCTATCGACCTGTTCGAAGTAGCCTTTCTCTGTCATGGCCGCCATATGCTCAGTAATCTCCTGTCGCGAAGCAAGCACATGAGCCTCACCGAACGAAGAGCGGAAACACGTGCTGATCAGTAGCGCTTCCATCTCCACCACCTGCGCACAGTTGTGTAACTCGCTCAGCAGATCGTAATGCTCCGCCAGCATCAACAGAATCTGCACATACTTCAGGCCCCGGCCGCGTGCCACGTTGACCAGGCAGTGCCCGCCCAGAAGTTGGAATTCCTTGCTCAGCAGGTAGAGCGAATGATCGGTTTCCAGCGTCGTCCAGCTGCTGCTACGCAAGTGCTTGGCGAATTGGCCGCGGATGCGGTCGCTGGTCAGTTCGAGCAGGTCGTACAGAAAGTGGTCGGTTACCACAGGATCGGGGTTCTTGATGATGGGGTGGGGCTGAAGAGAAACGGGTAGGCCACTTTGGTAACTGTGGAAACCTGATTCTCTCAGTACCTGCTCCAGTCGCGGCCAATAGTCCGTGTGGCCGAAAGATTCCATGCGCACATTTTTGCAGTTGGCAACTGGTTGGCGGCCGGCGCTGTTTTCCCCGATATTCAACCGCAGAATGTCATCATCTTTTGAGTAAGCGTTGTACAGCTTGCAGTTGGTGCGCTTGCGGATGGCACGCGCCTCATTGCCCGACAGTTCGGTAGCTGCGGCCATCAACAGCACGTCGCCGATTTCGAGGTCGTGATTGGCGGGCTTGTGCAGCATGTCGAGCAGCGCACTGACGACGACCCGTCCGCCAAGTGAATGCCCGACCAGGTTGATCTTCGACACGTAAGGATGAAATTCGAGGAGGTAGCGCTCGAGTTGTGACAGCAGTGTCTTGCCCATGGCGGTTGCGCGTTTGCGACTGCTGTTGAAGTGCACGGCGCGGTCGACCACTGCAGCCGCAGCGCCCGCTAAGACATTGACCCGGGTGATCGCCGACACTCCGCCGCTGGACAACGCATCGAACTGACTCCAGTGACCCGACGGCCAGAAAGCAAAGATGTTGACGCAGTTGTGCAGGGACGAAGGGATGCACTTTCGCAGCGCGCACCGGTCTTCCATGTCGTGGCCGGCGGAGTAGCCATGGATGAAGACGTTTGCGACCTCTCCTGAACGGTGAGGGAGGCTCAGGAATTTGAATGTATGGCTCACGTGACGGGGTATCCGAGACTGTAAGGTGCGACGTTGATCAAAAATAGCTCGCAATGCCGCTACGAGCATCCTCATCCTCGACGGTCGCCAGTTGGTAGGGGCTTTCTGGTATGAGCTCGGGGGTACTCTTTTAGCGCAAGCGCTGTCGTTTACACTGGATAACAAGCATCGCCGCGTTTATCGCTTGCCGATACCCAGGCCATTGGTAATCCGGCATTTCGTAGGCTCGAGACCACCCCAATGGTTGGACGGATAACGGCCGGCGTTCACTACCGTACCTTCCGTCGTTTGGACTTCTAGCACGGCATTCCAAAGCGACACTCTGGGCGCTTCCAAGAAGGGGTCTAGACACAAAAAGTGAGTCACTATGGTTTTGGCCCGACCTTCCGGACCGTCAATCACCTGACTCTGATAGCCGACCACCAATAGCCAATGACCCTCGCCGCCTGGCCAGTCCACGCCGACAATCGTTGAGTACCCAGCGGTTACCGCTGCGACCAAATCAGTGACAAGTGAACGGGTAGTGCCGTTGAATTTCTTCAGGCTGAGCTGGTTACGAAAGCAATCCAGTAACCAATCCAGGTCGTACTCGTCGGTGCCGTTATTGATTAGCCCACCGAACTCAATCAACCGGTTATAAAATTTTCCCAATCGGGTTCGACCATCGTGCAACCCCATGTAACTCGCTTCAAAGCGGGTAACAATGCCATTGGCTACCAGTGCCATCATCAAGCTATAGGGGCCACAGGCCCCGTCGAGATCCCCCTGGCGGAAGTGCACCGCCTCGCCGGCTTCGTTCACCGGTCCAGATCGCGAAAGGGAAAGCTGGGGCATTACATTCATTACGTTCAAGGGGGAGCGTCCGATGCAAAGGCGAGCGGTAGAAGCGGTACCGCGACTCGCAAAAGGGAAAACGATAGCAGTTGATGATGGCTAATCGCCTTGCGTCTGTCGAGTATCAGTTATGATCAATTGCATTCCAAAAGGCTATCACCCTTGCTGCATTTTTACCCCAATCTAGGATGGTGCGCGAACCAATATGCCAACCATGTGGATGATTCGAGGTGACGGAGGCCGTCTTTACGACCATCCCTTTCAAGGTCCTTTCGTTTTGGCATCCTTGATGACCCTATCTGTTGAAACCCCGCCCGTTCCAATAAGCGCAAAGCTGGTAAAGTGCCACCCGCCAGATAGACGTGGTGGCGTCCTCGACGGACGTTATCACTGCTGAAAATGCATCGGCTCATGCCGCGACTGAGCGGTAATGAATTGATCAGCGGAGTGCCGATCTGTCTGGGTTTATTAGGCGATCGATTTATCTTAATGCAGTTTTCTGTGTACCTAGTGCCCTGACAAGGATTGCACCAATGCAACTGACCCAAGCCCCAGCCCCCGGTGCACGTGCAGTGATCCGCGATGAAGAGTGGATTATCCAGAATGCCGACCAATGCAATCTTGGTGGCTGGCAGCTCTCCTGCATAGGCGTGTCGGAAACCGTGCGCAATCGTCATGCGCTTTTCCTCACTGAACTCGAAGGCGTCACGCTGATTGACCCAGCAAAGACTGAGCTGGTGTACGACGAATCGCCCACATTTATTGCTTCGCGGCTGTTTATCGAGGCGCGTCTGCGTCAGTCGGCGCTGCAAAGCGAGTCGGTAGTGATTGGTCAGCATGGGGTCATGGATGCGCTGCCGTTTCAGTTGCAGCCCGCTCATCAGGTCTTGCAGCAGCTGCGCCCGCGCTTGCTCATTGCGGATACAGTAGGCCTAGGTAAAACCCTTGAGGCCGGCATCCTTACTGCTGAGTTGATGCGCAGAGGTAAAGCGCGCCGCATTTTGGTGGTCACTACCAAAAGTATGATGCGCCAGTTTCAGCAGGAGTTCTGGAACCGCTTTACCATCCCGCTCACCCGCCTGGACTCAGCCGGTATTCAGCGCATTCGTCGCGATATCCCTGCCAATCACAATCCCTTCAACTACTTCGACCGCACCATAATCTCGGTCGATACCTTGAAGCGCGACAGCGAGTACCGGCACTACCTGGAAAGCGCCTGGTGGGATCTGATCATCATCGACGAAGCCCACAACGTTTCCTACAAGGGCAATCGTACCCAAAGTAATCGCTTGGCTGAGTTACTCTCGCAACGCTCCGATGCATTGATCTTGCTCACCGCCACGCCGCACAACGGCAAAAAAGACAGCTTCGCCAGCCTCGTGCGCATGCTCGACCCCACGGTGCTACCAGCAGGGGCCGACTACACCCGTGAGGATGTCGATCACCTCTTTGTTCGCCGTTTCAAGAAAGACGTGCGCGAGCAGATGACGCAGGAGTTCCCAGAGCGAGAAGTGTTTCGTTTGGCCTGCGCCGCAAGCCCGGCGGAAAACCTCGCCTTCGATGCCCTAGCCGAGCTCAAACTTAATAGCGACGGGACCGGTGCGCGCGACGGTGCCATGTTGTTCCGCACCGTGCTGGAAAAGGCGCTGTTCTCTTCCCCGGCAGCCTGCCTACAAACGCTGAAAGAGCGCATCCGAAAGCTCGAGGTAAAAGACGCACGCCATCCTGATCTTGAGGGGCTGCGTGATCTTCAAGTTCTGGTGCAGGCCATCAGTGCCGACAAATTCAGCAAATTCCAGCACCTCATCAGCCAGCTCAAACAAGGTCAGCACTGGCGTTGGGATGGCAAAGATCCAAGTGACCGCCTGGTGATCTTCACCGAGCGAGTGGAAACACTGAAATTCCTCCAGCTAGAGCTGCCCAAGGCCTTGGGGTTAAAAGACAACGCCGTAGCCATCCTGCACGGCCAATTGCCTGACCAGGACATCCAGCAGGCGGTCGAAGATTTCGGCAAAACCCATTCGCCCCTGCGCCTGCTGATTGCCTCGGATGTGGCCTCCGAAGGTCTTAACCTGCACTACCAAGCTCATCGGCTGATCCACTTCGATATTTCCTGGTCACTGATGGTGTTCCAGCAGCGCAATGGTCGTGTGGATCGATATGGTCAACTGCATGCCCCGAAAATCGGCTACCTGCTGACAGAACCTCGCCACGAGAGAATTCGCGGTGACTTGCGCTACCTGGAAATCCTGATTGCTAAGGACGTGCAGGCGGCGAAGAATATCGGCGATCCATCAGCCTTTATGGGGTTGTATGACGAGGAGCTGGAAGCCTTCGAAGTGGCCAAGGCCATTGAAGGCAACCGCACTGTCGAGGAATTCGCCGCGCTACTGGCTGGGGATGATATCGACCCTTTCGAAGCCCTGTGGGGCGCGAACGTACCCGGCACTGATAGCGTTGCGCCCGCCAGCACAGCAGTGCTCATGGTGCCCACTGCTGAACTCACCAGTCTGTTTAACGACAGCTACATTTACCTTCGCGATGCCTTGCGCTGGCTGGCGCAACAGTCGCCGCGCGAACATGCTGCAATCAAAACGGATGATGCCAGCCGCACGCTGAGCTTCCAGCCCAGTCGCGACCTTGCCCAGGTGCTCAAGCGTGATCTGGCCAGCGAAATGTGGCCGAACGATAATACCTTTGCCTTGAGCGCCGATAAGGCTGTGGTTGAAGAGGCCATCAAACAGGCGCGCGACACCAATGCCTGGCCGCAGCTGCACTACCTCTGGGCGCTCAACCCAATTGCCCAGTGGCTCGACTACAAACTTATGGCACTGTTTCGTCGCCAGCGTGCGCCGCTGCTGCGCGTTGCGAAGGGGCTGACCGCAGGCGAAGCCATCGTGCTGGTGCTCGCCCAGGTGCCCAATCGCCGGGGTCAAGCCGTGCTAGCCGAGTGGCTCGGTGTACAGCTCGATGCTGCTGGGCAGGTGGTAGGCGTACTCAGCCTGGCGGAAACACTACAGCGCACAGGACTCACCAGCACCGCGAAAGCCCAGGCCAACGATGGTCAGGCGCCCGACAGCCGTGCCCTGCAAAGTGCACTACCGGCGGTTATTCAGGCAGCTGAAAAACACATCAAACCGATCAAGCAGGCCTTCGATGCCAACTGCCGCCAACGTCTGGAGCGCGAGTTGGCCAAACTGCAAACCCTGCAGCTCAAACACAACGAACAGCTGGAAATCGATTTCGCCAAGGGTATAGAACAGGTCATCGCAGCCAAACGTAAGCAGAAAGAAAGCGCCACCGCAGACCTGTTCAGCAACTACCAACAATGGATTCGCGACACCCTGCAACTGGATGACCGCGCTCAGTTCACCGTTGTTGCCGCACTGATGGCTTAAGGAAGGAATACAGCATGAGTTTTGCCATCACCGGCCTCACCAATGCCAACGAGTTCTACAGCCAGCACTACCTGGACGAGATCCTCGAAAAAGACCTCAAGCCGCTGTTTGACCAATGGAAAGAGCAGGGCGCGCAAAGCCCCGTCGCTCGTCTGCGCACTGCTGCGGGCGCTAATGGTTACTTCCGTGCCCGCGAGCGCTTTCTGAATGAGCGCAAAACTAGCGAGCGCGCCAGCCTGTTTATTGACTTAGTGCAGCCTCTGCTCGCTGCCCTAGGTTACGAGCTAGTGCCTCAGAACCTTACGTTGGCCGAAGGCGAATTGCCGGTGCTCGCGGTGTACCGCGATGCCAAGCACCAGCCGCTGTTGGTTGTTGCGGCAGCTATTGCCAATGCGGAAGACGACGAGAACAGCCCACTGCAATTGCTTGCGCCGGCGGCCAGTGAACAAGGCAAAGGTAAATATGCCCACAGCGATTGGGAGGAAACCCTCAGCAAACGCCTGTTTGCCGACGACCACCCGCCACGCTGGGTATTGCTGCTGCACCATGAAGAGTGGCTGCTGATCGAGCGCAGCAAATGGGGGCGCAAGGCACTGCTGCGCTTCAACCTGCCGGAACTGTTCGGTCCGCGTGATGACAAGCAATTCCGCGCTATGGCCGCGCTGCTGGGCAGCCAGTCGGTGCTTCCGGTGGAAGGCGGCGTGGCGCTGCTCGACAGCCTGGACGACAGCTCGCACAAGCATGCCTTTGAGGTATCCACTGATCTCAAATACGCCCTACGTGAATGCATTGAGCTGATTGCCAATGAGGCTATATGGTACAAACGCACGGTGGCCAAAGAGAAGGTGTTTGAGCGTAACGATACCGACCTAGCCGACCAGCTCAGTCGTGAAAGCCTGCGCTACATGTACCGTCTGCTGTTTATGTTTTATATCGAGGCGCGGCCCGAGCTGGGGTATGCGCCCATCGATGCCGAGGCCTACCTCAAAGGCTACAGCATCGAGCACCTGCGCGAATTGGAACAAACCCCGCTGATCACCAGCGAAGCTCAGGAAGGTTTCTATTTTCACGACAGCCTCAGGCAGCTCTTTGGCTTGATCTGGCAAGGCTATCCGCACCGGGATGCCAGGGCGAGTCAGCTCGACTTGGGTGGCAGTCATGATAGCTTGCTCGACAACGGCTTCACCATCGCGCCGCTACAAGGACACCTGTTTGACCCTACGCGCACACCGCTACTGGGTAGCGTGAAGCTGCGTAACTCGGTGCTGCAGAAAGTGATCGAGCTAATGTCATTGTCCCGGGGCGGTGGCAAGAGCCGTCGTGGGCGTATCAGCTATGGCACCCTCGGTATCAACCAACTGGGTGCGGTGTACGAATCGCTGCTGTCCTTCCGTGGCTTTTTCGCCGAAGAAGATCTCTACGAGGTACGCCCTGACCCCAAGGGTAAGAAGGCAAGTACGGGCGACGAGAGCGAAGAAGACGATTCGAGCGAGAGTGATACGGACAGAGAGGAAGGCCTCGATACCCCCAGCGCCGCCGACAAGAAAAAAGATGCCGAGGTCAACCCGCTGGATGCGGCGTATTTTGTACCTGCTAGTAGCATCAGCCACTATACAGACGCTGAACGCTTGTTTGGTGGCAATACGAAGATTCATCCTAAGGGCAGTTTTATCTATCGCCTGGCCGGTCGTGCCCGCGAGAAATCGGCGAGCTATTACACCCCGGAAGTGCTGACCAAATGCCTGGTCGAGCATGCGCTGAAGGAGATTGTCCCCGGCAAGTCGGCAGATGAAATTCTGAAGCTCACCGTGTGCGAGCCGGCCATGGGTAGCGCTGCGTTCTTGAACGAGGCCGTCAGCCAATTAGCCGAAGCTTATCTGCAGGCCAAGCAGAAGGAGCTGGGCCGCACTATCCCGCACGAGCAGTACACCGAAGAAAAACAGCGGGTGAAGATGTTCATTGCCGACAGCAATGTCTTCGGTGTGGACCTCAACCCCATTGCGGTGGAGCTAGCCGAAGTCTCCTTGTGGCTCAACGCCATTTTCAAAGGCAGCCATGTGCCGTGGTTTGGCTTGCAGCTGTACAACGGTAACTCCCTGGTGGGCGCGCGACGCGAACTGTTTAGCACCGCCCAGCTCAGCCCGGGCAGGGGTGAAAACGGTCTGCCCGAACGCGACTGGCGCGCTGCCGCGCCGCGTGCTTTGCCACTCACACAAGTGCCCGCCGCTACCGATGTATACCACTTTTTGCTACCTGCTGAAGGCATGGGTATGGTCAGCGATAAGGTGATAAAGGCACTGAAGCCCGCGGCCTTCAACCAATTCAAACAATGGCGCAACGCCTTTACTGCGCCGCTGAGTAGCGATGAAATCAAACGGGTACAGGCGCTAAGTGTTGCCACCGAGCAGCTCTGGCAGCAACACGCCCAGGAGTTGGCCCGTGTGCGCGCCGCTACTTGCGATGAGCTTCATGTATGGCCCGACCCGGCCGCGAACCGCGCTCCGACTAGCACCGCGCAGAAAGATGCCGCCTACCAGCGGGAAATGCTTAGCGAAGCGCAGAAAAATGCCAGCCCATACCGTCGCCTCAAACTGGTGATGGATGCCTGGTGCGCCCTGTGGTTCTGGCCACTGGATAAAGCCAGCGAGTTGCCTAGCCGCGAACACTGGTGGTTTGTGCTGGAAACTGTACTGCTCGGCAATGCCAGCCTGAACAGTGTGTCGGCGGATGATCTATTCCCAGAAACCCACCCGCAGCAGGGGCTGGACTTTGCTCCCGAGCGTGACCGTTACGGCTATGTCGATATCGCCGCGCTGATCAACGCCTTGCCTCAACTGCAGGTGGCGCAGCAAGTGGCCGGCCAGCAGCACTTTATGCATTGGGCGCTGGAGTTTGCTGATGTCTTCAAGGATCGTGGCGGCTTTGATGTAGTGCTGGGTAACCCGCCTTGGATCAAGGTGGAGTGGAACGAGCAGGCGCTGCTCTCGGACTTTGATCCGCGTTTTGCCATTCGTAAGCTTAGCGCCAAGCAGACGGCGGATCAGCGTGAAGCGGTGTTTGCCGCCTTGCCGCACGCAAAGGCTGATTTTCTGGCTGAGTGCGTGGCTACAGAAGGTATGGGGCAGTTTCTCAACGCCGTACAGAACTATCCGCTACTCAAGGGTCAGCAGAACAATCTGTACAAATGCTTTCTGCCGCTGGTGTGGCAGATCGGTAGTGGCGTACAGGCGCTACTGCACCCCGAGGGAGTGTATGACGACCCCAAGGCGGGAGAGCTGCGCGCATCCCTATATCCTCGCTTGAAGGCGCATTACCAGTTCACCAATGTGAATCTGTTGTTTCAGGAAGTGATGATCTGGGTCCGATATTCCATCAACGTTTATGGGCGTGTTCAGAACGAGATTCGCTTCCGGACAATGGCCAACCTGTTCGCGACAGCGACGGTAGCGGCCAGCCTGGAACATACTGGCGGTGGCTCCGTTCCGGGTATTAAAAGGAATGAAGGTGGATGGAATACGGCCGGTCATGCCAGTCGAGTGATAGAAGTGGATGAAGCCTTGCTGGCTACCTTTGCTCAGCTCTATGACATTCCTGGGACTCCTGCATTGCAGGCCCGCTTGCCCGCGGTACATAGCCGTGAGCTGGTTGCAGTGCTGGAAAAATTTGCCTGCGTACCAAGAAGACTCGGAGATCTGCAGGGTAATTATGGCACCCTTGAAATGTGGCACGAAACTGGCGCGCAAAAGGACGGCACCATCTGCCGCCGTAACACCAGCGAACACGGTTTTGTCTCTGATCCCGCCGAGTTTGTGCTGTCCGGCCCGCATTTCTTTGTCGGTAATCCGTTCTACAAGACACCTCGTATGGTTTGCACAACTCCACGTGCTTATGATCCGCTCGACCTTGAATTACTACCTGACGACTACCTGGCGCGTACTAACTACCTACCAGCCTGCGACGCACAGGAGTACGCCCGTCGTGTGCCAAGGGTGAGCTGGGTGGAAGAGGGCGAGCGCGAAGCGAGAGCGGCGACAAGGTATTATCGCATGGCTTTTCGCGGCATGCTGTCCCAGTCAGGTGAGCGTACTTTGATTGGCTCAATTGCAGCACCGGGACAGGCGCATATTAACGGCGTGCAAAGCACCGTATTCAAAAGCGTTGAGCACCTGCTGTATCAAGCGATCTTTTCGTCGTCTTTGACCGCAGATTTCTTTATCAAAACCACCGGACGAAGCAATCTGCACTTTATCTGGGAGCAGTTTCCTATGGTGGAAATGCAGGCTGCTGCTGCGTTGAGAACCTTGACACTTAACTGCCTCACCACTCACTACGCTGACCTCTGGCGCGACTGCTGGCAGCCCGCTTTTCAGCAGGATTGTTGGGCCAGTAACGACCCGCGCCTGACGCAGGACTTCTTCACTCAGCTCACCCCCGACTGGCAGCGCAACTGTGCCCTGCGCAGCGACTATGCTCGCCGTCAGGCGCTGGTGGAAATCGACGTGCTCGCTGCCCAGGCACTCGGACTCACGCTTGACGAACTGCTCACCATCTACCGCGTGCAGTTCCCGGTGATGCATCAGAACGAGCGTGACACATGGTACGACGCTCAGGGGCGCATCATCTTCACCGTGAACATTGGGCTTGCGGGCGTGGGCCTGCAGCGCAAGGCCGGCAAGCGCGACGCCAACTGCACCGTGCGCCTGCCCGATGGCAGCACCAAAACCGGTCGTCTCGGTTGGGAAGATGTAAAACCCAAAAACGGCCAACCCCAAGTCCCCGACGGCACCGTCATCGAGTGCCCTATCCTTGACGACACCCAACCCGGCGGCCCAATACACCGCACCATCCAATACACCGCCCCTTTCACGCTGGCTGACCGCGAAGCTGACTATCACGTAGCCTGGGCGCATTTTGCCAAGGAGGCGAACCATTGCTAACCCTACTGGAGGACTCAGCAAGGCGGATATCGGACAGCTCAAAGTTCTGCTGACGGATTGTATGAGCAACAGATGTTGAAGCGTGATGGCGCGAGCCATCGTTATTTCGTGCGCTAGCCGCTAAAGCCTGGATACCAGCACACCGCTGAGCTACCACCATAAGGAAACGGATTTTGGCTACCCAAACCATCGAGCAGTTCTTCACCGGCAAGACCCTGGAAATTCCCGCGTACCAGCGTGACTACGCCTGGACGACCAGCAATATCGACGACTTGTTTGAGGATATCGAGGAAGCGATGGAGCTGGGCGGTGGCCACTATCTGGGCACCTTTATCTTGTCGCAGACTGGAAAGATGGCACCGGTGCGAGTGGTGGATGGTCAGCAGCGGCTTACCACGCTGACCATGCTGCTCGATGCTTTGGTTGATGCAGTCGATGAGTTGCCCATCAAGGAGCATTACCGCAGTACCTACATCACGCATCCTGTATACGGCCCCAAGTTCACCGTTCTTGGCAGTAACAAGTCATTCTTTTCTGCACTACTGAATGATGAGATGCCAGAGCCTGATTCTGATGGCCAGCAGCGCTTACTGGTTGCCTACCAGTGGATTCGCCAACGCATCAGAGCCATCAAGGTGCACCAAGGACAGGAAGCCATCAAGAGCTGGTTGCTGAGCATCAGCCATCTTGAGGTGCTTGAGTTCACCGAGGCCAATGAGGGTAAAGCCATTCGCATGTTCCAGTCGGTCAACGACCGGGGGGTACCTTTGGCGAAGATGGATATCGTCAAGAGTTTGTTGATCTATTACTCCAATCGCTTTCTGGATGGCGAATTGGATTCGATGATCGCTGATAAGTTCGGTGAGGCCTTCCGCAGCTTTAGCAAACTCAAGAAGCTCGCGGCGGAGCCGGGTTATCAGATTCGTCTGATCAATCGTGATCCGTTCCGGGAAGACGACGTGCTGCGGTATCACTATTTCGCGTTTAACGGCGAGCAACACGATGTGGAGTCCGGGGCGGATTACAACGCAACCTCTGAAACAGTTCTGGAGTCTTTCCTCAAGCCGGCACTCAAAGCCATGCGCGGCGACAAGGAGCGCTTAGCCAGGTTTATCAGTGATTATGTCAGTGATTTGGAGGTGTTCTTTAAAGGTCTGCTCGGTTTGGCTGAGGGGGGGCGAACCAACCGAGGCCTTTATCTGCTGCTGGTTGTTCAGGATCTCTCGGCCACGCTTTACCCGCTGATCATCCGCCTGTTCACTTCGAAGATGCTGGAGGTGCAAGTACCTAGCTATCTGAATTATTCGATGCTTGAGTTGATTGAGCTCGCAGACCTTCGTGTGTTTAAACTGCAGGGTACGAATCCGCAAGCCGACATGGCTGCTCTCATGCGAGCGTTTAGTCATTTAACCACTGAGGAGATTGCTGAGCGGTTGATCAATTTTTGTCAGCGGTTTATGCCAAGCGCTAAGTTCGAGTCGCGTTTGGCTGGGGAGGAGATGTTCCGAAACCCTGGGCTTGCGCGAGTTTTGTTGGAATCTGAGAGCGCAGCCAGAGTCGCCGTGGGTTTGCCACAGCTCGATATAGGAGACCTGGTCGAGATCAGTACTGCAGGTCTGACCATCGAGCATATTCTTCCGCAGGAGCCTTCCTTTGGCGTCCGTCTGTATGGTTTCCGCACTGAAGACGCCTATCTCGAGCATATCCATCTGCTCGGTAATCTCGCACCGCTTGAGAAGCGCATCAACAGTGCCTGCAATAACTGCTCAGCGGAGAACAAGATGCGCGATCAGAAATTGTACCGGTCTTCGCAGTTCAGGTTAATCCAGGGGGTGGCGGCCAAGAACGCTAGTGCCAATCCAGCCTTTTCCAAGGATGCGATCCTTGCCCGTAGCATCGAGATTGCCAAGTTCTCAGTGAAAAAATGGCCCCTCACTGAAGCTGATCTTGCCGAGTAAAAAATATGCAGCCACTTATCGTTTCTCAGCAGGTCACTCAGGGCGTCGCAGACTTTCTGCGCACCGCATTCCCGTCCACTACTACTGGTTTTGAGGGCTTGCTGGAGCGCTTTTTGGCTGAGCGCAGCAATATCTTCAAAGGGCCATATCTGACATTGCCACTGCCATTTCGCAAGCAGCTTAATGGCGGGTTACCAGCTTTTCCTTGGTTACCCGCCAGCTTTGTGCCCCATGCACATCAGGCCAAGGCTTTTGCGCGGCTGGCGGGATCAGAGGCTCAATCCACGTTGGTGGCAACGGGTACGGGGTCGGGTAAGACCGAGTGCTTTCTATATCCGATCCTTGAGCATTGTCGAGTGGCGCGTGCCGAGGGGCGGCGTGGCATCAAGGCGATCATCCTCTATCCCATGAATGCCTTGGCCAGCGACCAATCTGGGCGCGTGGCCAAGGAAATCGTTAAGGCCGCTGGCCTTAGTGGGATTCGTGCAGGCTTGTATGTGGGCGATGCACCGGCTGTAGAGTCGCAAACGGTCGCCGAATTGAGTGGCGGCAGTTATTCGGTGATTACCGACCGCAATGCCCTGCGTGAAAATCCGCCGGATATTCTGCTGACCAACTACAAGATGTTGGACTTTCTTCTGCTGCGTGCAGCAGATGCCCCTTTGTGGGCGCATCAGCAGCCGGACACGCTGCGTTATTTGGTGGTGGATGAGCTGCATACCTTTGACGGTGCGCAGGGTACTGATCTGGCCTGTTTGATTCGCCGTCTCAAGGGACGTCTGAAGGCGCCGCCGGGCCAGTTGGTGTGCGTCGGTACTTCGGCAACGCTGGGCGATGATGGCGTTAGCGATTTGCTGGCCTTTGCCGGTGATGTGTTTGGTGAAGTGTTGAATGACAGTGCGGTTATCGCCGAGGACCGCGAGTCGGTTGGGGATTATCTCGCTGAAGCCCTAGTTGAGTTCACCCAAAGCCCGCAGCCCAGTGATCTGGATACCTTGGCACCCGATAACTTTGACGACCTGCATGCCTATCTGGCGGCCCAAGCGCCTTTGTGGTTCGGTGAGCCTTGCTCGGTCACGCAGGCAGAGGATTTTGCTTGGCGCTGTGGCTTGGGTAAGGACCTGAAGAGCCACTTTGCCTTCCAGAATCTTTTGCGTGATTTGGAGCGTCTTGGACCAAAGTCCGTGTTGCTGGATGACCTGTTGGTACTGCTCAAGCGCCGTTTGCCGAGCTGCGATGATGAGCGCTTTGCGCTGCTTTGGTTGTCTAGCCTGCTGTCGTTGGTGGCGCATGCACGCCAGGATGCACATCAGAACTTTTTCTTGCAGGTAAAGGTGGAAATCTGGCTACGTGAGCTGCGCCGCATGGTGGCTGTTCTGGATGCTGAACCGCAGCTTCGGCATCACGATGACTTACGTAAAGCCGATATGGAGCGGCTGCATCTGCCGGTGATCCATTGCCGCGAGTGCCACGCCACCGGCTGGGGTTCTACGCAGCAAAAGATCAGCCCCAATCAACTCACTCATGATTTGCAGGCGTTTTACAGCGCGTTCTTCGCCGAGGATGTGAGTACCCGTTTTATCTTTCCCTCCAGTGCGGGGGCGAACCCAGCAGTGTTCGAGCGCAAGCAGGTATGCCCTGCCTGCGGCTCCTTGCATCAGGCATCACAAACCGAATGCTCACACTGTGAGGATCAGCCTTTGCTGGCTATAGATATTGCCAGCAACCTGCGTGAAGGTACGCGCAATGGCGCGAAGTACACCAAGTCGCACCATGATTGTCCTTTTTGTGCCGGTTATAAAACGCTGACAATTGTTGGTTCGCAAGCGGCCAGTCTGGCGGCGGTGATGGTGGGACAGTTGTTTGCAACGCGCTTCAATCCGGACAAGAAGCTGATTGCTTTCTCGGACTCGGTACAGGATGCGGCGCATCGTGCAGGGTTCCTTGCCGCGAGAACCTGGCGAATGAACTTACGCCCGGCGTTGGCGCAGGTAATTGCTGATGCCTATGCAGCTGGGCGACCTGTGACACTAGAAAATTTGCCAACAGCATTCGCGCAACGTTGGCGCACGGCGCTAGGTGATGGTCATTACATTGCTAACTTCCTGCCGCCGCAAATGCAGTGGCTACGTGATTACGAGACCCTGATGGAAGAGGGGGCGCTGCCTGAAAGCAGCAACCTACCTAGCGAGTTGGCGAGGGTGTTGCCTTGGGTCCTCAATGCAGAGTTTGGCCAGGATGCTCATATTGGTCGCACTCTGGTAGCGACGGGAACTGCATGCGTAGTGCCACTTGCGGGCAAGTTAGACGAAGCCGCTCAATGGCTGTTGCCACGTCTACGTGACACGCTTGAACCGTTAGCCGCCGCGCAGCTGGAAGAAGTTGTTGTTTTACTGCGCGGGCTACTGGAAAACATGCAGCGCATCGGGGCTTGGCGTGATCAGGAGCTAGGGTTTTATGCGCGAATGGGTAGCAGCCCTTGGGGGTATAAGAAGAATCCAAGCCAGTTCAAGCTTCTAACCAGCCCGCGGCCTCCGAGGTTTTTGACACTGGCAGAGTTTGGTCGCTGTGTCAGTATAACTAAGAGCCATGCCCGTTTGTTTAGCGACTGGGCGTTCAAGGCATTGCCTGCTTTGCATGATCTGGCGCTGGGTACGGATGCCTTGATTGCGCCGCTTTATCGGCTTGCTCTTGAGGCATTGGAAAGCGTTGGCTTAGCAGGTTTTGAGGAGGCTACCGAGAAGCCGGATATCCGTGTATGGGGGCTGGAGCCCTCTGCTTTCCACGTTATCTTGGGTGGCAAGGTGTGGCGGTGTGCCAGCTGCCACAGCACAACACTCTCTGGCCCAGAGGATGATTTTTCTGAGCAAGCGTGTCGCCGCGTCGATTGCCGGGGCGAGTTGCACGCACTAGATGTACCCGGTGATTTTTATCGCAAACTCTACCTGAATGCGGACATTCGGCGGGTAGTGGCGCACGAGCATACTGGTTTACTGCCGCGCGAAACGCGCGAGGCAGTAGAGCGCAACTTTAAATCCAACAGTGATCGCCCCGGGGGCATTAATGTGCTTTCCGCGACACCCACTCTTGAGATGGGTATCGATATTGGCGACTTGTCCAGCGTGCTGCAATGTTCGGTTCCTCCACAGCAGGCAAACTACATTCAGCGAGCCGGTCGGGCAGGGCGTAGCACTGGTAATGCGTTGCTGATGAGCATGGCGACCAGCAAGCCGCATGACCTGTATTTCTGGGATGACCCGAAAACCATGATTGCAGGTTCCGTGCAGGCACCTGGGGTTTTCCTTAACGCCTCGGCGGTACTTGAGCGTCAACTTACAGCGTTCACTCTAGATTGCTGGGTGCATGAGAACGGGCGGGCGGCGCAGATCCCTCAGGAAATTCGTGGGGTGTTCACTGCGATCAATAATCAGACCAACAGCAAGTTTCCTTACCCTTGGTTGAGTTATGTGGAGCAGCACCAAGCGTCGCTTCTTGAACGGCTCTTGCGCTTGTTCAATCAGGGAGATATGTGCCCTTTGAGCGACGGTACGTGCCAATGGCTGGCTAATTTCATTCAGGGCAGCAACGGTGATAGCAGCCCGTTGGCGTATAAGATCGTCAACCGTTTGCAGAGCATTGCTAGTGATGTTGAAAGCATCAAGCGCAAGCGTGAGGCCGCAGTGAAGGAGATCGATAAGCTGCAGGCATTGACGGTGCGTGGTGAGGATCAGGAGCTGGAGTTGGCACGACTGCTTCAGGATCGAACTGCGCTTTCGCGTTTGATTGGCAGCATTGAGGGTAAGGCTACGCTCAATGTGCTGACTGATGAGGGCTTGCTACCCAACTATGCGTTCCCGGAGCAAGGTGTGCTGTTGCGCTCGATCATTGTGCGCGATTCAAAGGCCGGGACATCCGCTCCTGATCCTCTGACCTTCGAATATGAGCGTCCTGGATCAACGGCCATCACTGAGTTGGCACCGAACAACACCTTTTATGCCGAAGGCAGGCGGGTGGTGATCAACCAGATCGACGTATCGAAGATCAAGCCGGAGCACTGGCGTTTCTGTAGGCAGTGCTCCTATACCGAGCCGCTATCCTCAGGTGATCAACACTCTAACTGCCCACGCTGTGGCGATACGCTGTGGCGCGACAGTGGCCGGGTGCACGAGATGTTGCGTTTGACCACGGTGTTTGCCCGAACGCTGGATCGCGATAGCCGTATTGCTGACGACTCAGACGAGCGTCAGCGCGGTTTTTATGTGCGCCAAGCTTTGGTGGATAGCCCGCCTGATGCGGTGCGTCAGGCCTTTGTGATTGACGAGCAAACATTTCCTTTCGGCTTCGAGTTTCTCGATCGGGTGACTTTTCGCGAGGTGAACTTTGGCGAGCAGTCAGCGGAAGGCATGCCGATGGAGATCGGCGGGAAGGAACTCAGCCGCCCTGGTTTTAGCATCTGCCCCGAGTGCGGCACCTTACAGCGCAAGCGCAAGGCCGAGGAGCTATATCGAAACCATTCGTCCTGGTGCGCGAAGCGCAAGAACCCCGAGGCGAGCACGCAGCAGTGCGTGTTCCTCTACCGCGAGTTCACTAGTGAGGGCATTCGTCTGTTTTTGCCCGAGGTGGGTTTTGCCGATACCAACGAGGCCCTGCTGAGCTTTGTGTCGGCTCTGGAGTTGGGGTTGGCGCGGCGGTTTAGGGGAGCAGTGGACCATCTGCGTATTGCTCTAGATATGCGTATGGCTGCGGGCTCAGATACGCCGCGTTGTTATCTGGTGATCTACGACAGCGTGCCAGGTGGCACCGGCTATCTCAAGGAATTGATGCGCGCGCCCGAACCGCTGTTGGAAGTATTCGACATTGCACTGCAAGCCCTCAATACCTGTACTTGCAACCAGAATGCGGACACCGATGGCTGTTATCGCTGTGTGTACCGCTATCACAACAGCCATGATCGTAAGTCTATCTCGCGACGTACAGCACAGAAATTGTTGGGTGAGGTGATGCAGTACAAGGGAGCACTGAAGCCAGTTACCCATCTGGCCGACGTCCAGCCAGCTAACCAGTTACTGGATAGCATGCTGGAGAGGCGGTTTGTCGAAGCGCTGCGCCGTGAGCATGAAGGTGAGAAGTTCAAGCTGAGTGAGCTATTGTTCAAGGGCAAGGCGGGCTATCAGATACAGGCTGGCTCGCGTCGCTGGCGGATGGAGTTGCAGGTCAATCTGGGAGCCAGCGAAGGTGTGTTGATTCCGTGCAAGCCTGACTTCGTATTCTGGCCAGACGATGCCGCCGACGACCTGCCCGTGGCGGTCTTTGTTGATGGTTGGCAGTACCACAAAGACATCATTACTACCGATATAGCCAAACGTATGGCGGTGGCCAGGAGCGGGAAGTTCTCAGTCTGGACGCTAACCTGGGATGATGTCGAATGCGCTTTGCAAAACCAGGTATTACCTACGCCATCGCCTTGGGCAACTTTGCTTAATGATGATCCACAGCAGGTAGTGCAGAAGCTGTGCGCGGCACAGGGCATCGCAACACTCTCCAATTTCAAATCGCTGCCGTCCTTTAGCCAGATGCATCAGCGTTTAGCCCATGGGCAACATCAAGCGCTCGGCAAATTGGCCGTCTGCCTGGCTGCGGGAATGTTGATGCCACCGGGTGACACTACTGCGCTTCAAGTCCTGCGCGAAGGGGCTTTCTGGCAGCGTTTGGATGAGCTGGGTCTGCTACCTGACCTGCAACTGCATAGGTTGAGCCTGCGTCAGCTCGGTACAGCCTGGATGCTGGCCATTGCCATGCACCCGGAGCATCTGAAGCAAGTGATGACGGGCAATGGCTCTGCAGACTCTGAGCCTGTTCTGGTTGGCGAGTGGAAAGAAGATGGCCTGCCCGAAAGCGAGCTGCAGTTACGCTGGCAGCAACTTTGGCAGGCACTTAACTTATTGTTGCCGCTGAGTCAGATTTGGGTTGGCAACGCTGAAATGCCAGGGTTACCTGCGCTGCAGGATTGTTCTGCGCTCAAAGCAAAATCCGGCGGACTGTCTGAAGCCTGGCAGGAAGCGCTGAGTCTAGCTGCACATGAAGTACAGTCTTGGGGCTTGGCTCTGGCTGGTCTGGACGTAACCGCCCCAGAAGTGGGCTATGAGTTGATGGATGAGAAAGGCCGCGTAATAGCAGAAGCCGAATTGGCTTGGCCAGATGTTCGTACCGCCGTACTACTGCCAGATTCTGGAGCAGTGGCTGCGCTTTTTGCTGGCCAAGGTTGGCATTCTTTTACCGCTGATGGCAGTGAGTTGCCTGATGAGCTGAGAACCCTTTTGATGGAGACACTGGCATGACGCTGGCACTCAAGATTGCAATGTCCGATGACTTTCTGAAGTCGTTTTCGGTAGTTCCACGTTCTCATCAGCAGGCGGTACTGACCTTCGTTGCAAAGTTTCGTCAGAACCCAATGGCGACCGGCATCAATTATGAGCGCATTCATGATGCCGCCGATCCGAACATGCGCTCGGTTCGGATCAACGACAATATGCGTGGAATCGTGCTTAAACCTGATGTGGGCAACGTTTACTGCCTGTTGTGGGTTGACCAACATGACGATGCCTATCAGTGGGCACGTCGCCATCGAGTCGCGATCCATCCGGATGTTGGCAGCATCCAGGTTTATGCAGTGCAGGAGGTGGCTAACACGAAAGCATCTGACGCCTCGGCCGAGGTGCGTGCAGTGGGACTGTTCGATGCCCTCAAGGATCGTGAGATTCGCCGGCTGGGCGTACCCGATGATCGGCTGGAAGCGGTGCGTGCCGTAACTAATGAAGGCGAACTTGAGGCGCTGGAAGCGCAATTGCCCGATGAGGCATTCGAGGCGTTGTATCTATTTGCTGCCGGCGAGCTTTTCGACAAGATCATCAGTGATCAGGCCGCGCCAGAGTCTGTCGACCCTGCAGACTTCGGGGCTGCGCTGGAGCGCGATAGCTCGCGTCGTCATTTCGTGGTACTGACTGATGACAGCGATCTGGAGGCCTTACTGGCTGCACCTCTAGAACGCTGGAGGGTCTTCCTGCACCCAACTCAGCGCAAGTTGGTGGAGCGTGACTGGAATGGTCCAGTGAAGGTGACCGGTGGTGCAGGTACTGGTAAAACTGTTGTCGCCATGCATCGCGCTGCAAGACTTGCTCGACAATATTCGAACTTGCCTGGTCGTCCGGTCTTGTTTACCACGTTCACCAAAACACTTGCCGAGGACATCCGCCAGCATTTGGCGCTGCTGTGCACCCCACAGGAATTGGAGAAAATTCAAGTAGTGAACCTGGATCAGTGGGCTTCCAGCCTTCTGCGTCGTTTTGGCTACCCACATAACCTGCTGTACAACGAAGGCGATCGTCGCCGTTTCTGGCAAGCAGCTCTGTCTGCGATGCCGACATCGGTTGATCTCAGCCTAACGTTCATGCGTGCGGAGTATGAGCGAGTGGTGCTGCCTCAAGCTTGTGAAACTGCTGAGGACTATATGCGTGCCAGTCGAGTCGGCCGTGGCGGTCAGCTCGGCCGTGCGATGCGTAAGTCTATTTGGCCGGTGTTTGCCGAATACCGTGCCCAGCTGCAAGCCGCCAATTTGCGCGAGCCTGAAGAGGCCTTCCGTGAAGCCTGTCAGTTGTTAAGGACAGAGCAGCCCGCACTCGGAATTCGGTCCATGGTGGTAGATGAAGCCCAGGACATCAGCAACGCAGGTTTTGAGCTTATTCGCACAGCCGTAGAGGAAGCTGAAAACGACCTGTTTATCGTTGGCGATGCTCACCAGCGTATCTACCGGCACAAAGTCGTACTGAGCCGGGTGGGCATTGAGGTTCGTGGCCGCAGCCGTAACCTTAAGGTGAACTACCGCACCACAGACGAAATCCGTCAATGGGCCTGTGCTCAGCTTGAAGGATGTGCTGTCGACGACCTGGACGGGAATGCGGATTCTCTGCGCGGTTACCGTTCGCTTACCCATGGTGATGTGCCGGATATCATTGAGTCGTCTTCCGTTAATGAGGATATGCCGCATATACAAACGATCCTTAAACAACTGCAGGACGATGGCATGGAGCCTCGACAGATTTGCATCACCGCACGTACTAACGAGGATCTGGAAAACATTGCTAGAGCTCTGCAGCAAGCCAATATTATTCACTTGAAACTAGATAACGCAACCTCGGACGATTCGGCACTATTGGGCGTCCGTCTAGCCACTATGCACCGCATCAAGGGGCTTGAATTTAGCGTAGTGATTGTTGCCGCCTACAAGGGAGCCACTACTTATGCAGGGCAATTTAGCCGTGATGAAGATGCCGGGGTAACCGAAGACACTGAAACTTCTGAAAGATGTCTGCTGCACGTTGCTGCTACTCGAGCAAAGAGAAATTTGTTTCTCCTAGTGCGGCCCTCTGTTGGCTGAAGTCTCAGACCTATACAGCTAAAAATTAGCTGTATAGGTCGGCCCAGCATTACTGGCTAACACTGCGACGCCCGGCCAGCTTAAGCTTTGCAAGCCTCCTAAGGCTTGGGCATAAACCTACGTTTTCGCGTCCGATCACCTTTTCAATCCAGTCGAATTGGCTGTCTCGGACTTGCATTCTGGCGTGTTTCAGCGCTTGAAGCGTTGCAACGGCTAAGGCTTTATCTCCGATTGAAATACGCACGGGCTCGTAAGCAAGAATATCGACTGTTGTAATGAGTCGCAGTGTTTCAAAACGTTGGGAGGAAATTTGAGTCGCTTTTTTTTCATCAATGACTGCGGTAAACCCGTTGCTATGTGCAAGCGCGAGTGTCGCGGCTTCTCCGTCTCCGAGCGAGGCCGCTGTGGATCCGGATACCAAGTCGAAGAAGTGCTCTAATGCAATGCCAGAAAGCTCTTCTGTCTTTAAAATTTGATTATGGATTAGCTCCAAAAGCTGTTTCGGCTCAGGCCGGCCGTTTACCGTTCCTAGCTCAATCTCCCGTATTACATTGTCAGTGACAACAATAGGAGTCGGAACTGCTTGCAGGATTGCGCTTGCATAGCCGGTCGCCAGCAAGTTTATGATGACACTGGCGTCGAGAACGAGAATGCTATCTCGATCAGTGAGACAGCTTGAAAAGGTCATCAACCTCATCCTCTTCTGCCTCATCAAGCAACTCGCGTACTTTCGCCCGATCGAGCTTAAGCAAATCCGACATTTGCCCTTCGCTGATTAGATCCTTTTTCCAGGCATCGATAGCTAACAAAAAAAGCCTAGTTGATTGCGCGCCTTCCATCGGCGCGGAATCGTGAGCTATCGTACCTAGTACCTGCTGGGCTTGGTCGTCGGTTATACCGCCATTATCCATGAACCAATCCCACGTTCCCTTTTTCGTCAGGTCCAATTCTTCAAGCCTCATCACCATTGCCTGGCGTGAAATGCCAAAGAAACTAGCGAGCAGGATGATGTGCCGACGAGTGAGGTGGGTTGATCCAATGGTCACTTCCTTGAACTTTTCCATGACAGTGCGGGCAGGCGTAAGAAAAGCATTACCGAAAGCATTCGCGTAACGTTCTTCACGCGAGTTCTCATACTTTTCGGCTTGATAGATCTCGGGCTGACGCCGCGTCGCTATAAAGTGCCCGAGCTCGTGGGCGCCAGTCTGGGTTTGACGGTCCTTCCGGTGTACTGAATTTATTAGCATACAGGCGCCAACGGCGTCGTCATAGGCAAATAGCCCAGACACTTTCGATTCAAGTCTCCGGCTATAGACACGAATTCCAAGTTGCATCTCTATGAGCGAAAACAGATCTTGGATGGGGCTTTCGCCGAGCCCTAGCCAGCTTCGGAGGCTATGTGCATCGTGCTCTGCTTGTTTGCGTACATCGCCTGGTAAGATGCTTTTTTCGGTCGGATAATTCGAGGTTTTCCGAACACCTAAAATGTTCTCAAGTTCTACTTCCGCCCTGACGAGATCATTCAGCATCCGAGCAGCTTGGTCGATGCCTGCATCACCAGTGTCTGGGAGTGAGCGGAAGCGAGGTACAAGGTCCACATGGACCGCTTCTCGGCGTAGCAACGAGTTAGCAGATACTCCATAACAGCGGCTAAGCATCTGGATCTCGTCAAGCTTTGCAGAGCGCTGTCCTTTTTCAATGGCCACAAGAGTGGTTCGAGCAAAGCCAACTGCTTTGGCCGCTGCGTCTTGGGTCATGGCCGCGGTTTCGCGCGCGACCTTCAGTCGTTCACCCAGTTCAGATGGGTTCAGTTCAAAGTTTGGTTTGTTCATGATGCGCCATCTATCCACTTCCTCACGAACGATTCTGATCTCATATCGCTCGTGAACGCTGACCATTCCTTGGCATGTTGCTGCAAGAGTCTGTCAAGGTTCTGCGCCACGGCATGTGGCGACTCGGCCAGAGCTCGAGCCAGTTCGCTCGTTCTGCGGCGTTTGATCAGTTCGTACTGCGAAGATTCCCGAATCGAAGAAAGGTGTTCGAAATGAAGCACCCCTGCAATAGCGTATTGTCGCAAGGCTTTAGTACAACTGGTGAATTCTTTTGCTGCGCCTGTTTCCCAGGTCGGGCTGTCTAGGGATTCCCATACATAATTCGTTGGTGGCTCCTCTAATCCTGCAGCGTGGACGCTAAGGCGGCGAAGCATACACGCGGCGCATATACCGCACTGCCTTCTTGCGCCTGAAACGGCTACCTGTCGGGATTGCTGCCAGCACGACCTGGTCGTTATCCAATTCGCGTGAGGGCCGCAGGTTTCCACAAACTCGCGCAGGGTCTCGCCTTTCGTCATCCAAAGCCTGGGAAAGGTGTACTGGAATCGGTAACCAAGAAGTGCTTCGATAAAGCGCTCCATCAGCTTGGTGAAGACGGGGTGATTTCGATAGTCCTCATACCCATGTGCAACAGGAAGGAGCACAGGTGCAAGTGCACCTTGTCCGCTTTCGGGGATGATGGCCATTGGAGCATCAATTAGATACGCCGCAACTGCCGATATGATACTGAATTTGAATCCGCGGCTGCGTGCACTTCTCTCAGCGCTTCTTGCATCATCAAGCTTGACTGAATATGGGATGGCCGTGAATGGAATCCTTTGGCGTTCCTTTTTTGAAATGTCGTGTTGTTTGCTCCCTATTCGAAGACGAATCAGGCGTTTACCTAGGCGCTTGCTCTCAAGCTCAGAGACCGCACGTGAGTCCATTCCATCACTGAAGGCAATGACAGCCTCTGCATCGGAAGGAAAAGCTATTTGGCCTTGCGGCGGTCTCTGTGCAGCTTGTTTTCGAGGTCCAAAATTGAAATGCCAGTCGTCTCCGGTCAAAAGGTTCAGTGCGTTGACGAGCGCTCGGTTTACCTGGTTACTCGACCACCGCTCAACGTCGTGTACTGGAGCGTGAACGATGAATCGACGGCCCCAATTCATGGAACTGCGGACAAGGTAGCGATCACAGAACTCAACTGCAGCTGATATGAGTAGTGCGTCATACGTTACGGGCTCCCATTTGTCATGGGATGAGAAGGATGCGAGAGCCTCGAGGTCGAACTCGATGTTCTTCTCGATGTAACACGGGATTACGCCGTTTCTTTTGCGGGCGCCAGGTTCAAGTATATCTACAGCTATTTCCTTAGGCGGGAAGGTGTTCATCACAACGATACCCCGTCATCAAGACCTTCCATCTTCCTCGGTGGAGCGATTCGTACGGGCTCTGGGCCCACAAGATCCAGACCGAGCTGGGTGCTCGATAGAGTAGAAATGGCATTCTGGAGTCTCTTACTCACGTGCTCTGCTCTGTGCTCATTCGAGTCGCGAAGGTAGTGTTCTTCGATCGACCGGATGTTTGCGTGGCAGCGGTCTTTAGCGGCAAGGCCTACCGCTTCATGGAATGCTTCAATTCCAAATTTGCCTTCATGGATGAGGGTGATGCTCCATTCCACAAGATTCGTTCCAAAAACGGAGGCTGCTGCAAATGCTTTCGCATCTTCAAGTTGCGTAAGCGCGATTTCTCGAATTTCCAGAGAGTTATCACAACCGGTAAACACTGCTTTCAGGGCTTCCATCAGGAGCCACGAGACCTCCATTTTGAAGTCACTGGCAACTGCATGCTTCGTAGCCTCAGCTATCTGGGAGGCATCGTAGGTGTCTTTGTCCGCACGCTTTGCCAGTTCTTTCCATGGCTTTCGCAGCTTCAAGCTTCTATGTGGCCCATCGCTCATTTCGTCCAGCCCCCAGTGAATACCGGTTTTGACATTGTCAGATATTAGTACTAAAAATCTGACAATGTCAAAGGCGCAATTGGAAACAAGGATGTGCCCGATGATTTCGGTTTCTCAATAGAGTAGAAGCTGATTTTCGTCAGCGCATAGGACATGCCATTTATGCGCGGGGGGTACGGATGAGTCGGTAGCCTTCAATGCAAAACCAGTCTGAGTCTCTGAGCCCTTCGTACAGGGAAGTTTTCCAAGAGTTGGTGTCACGGGCGTATCGCGAACGAAATTGACCATCAAGATGCTGGCGAACCCCATCGGGGCCTGAGCTAGCTCCGACCTCCTCAAGCGAATAAGAGATATCTGCCATTTCACTGGCAGCTTGTGCAGCGTAGAGCTCACCGAGGCCCATAACTCGAAAATGATGATGCACGCGTTTTGTGAGCACTTCCGTGTGTGTTAAATGCTGGCGCAGGGGGCTGAGAGTCACCGAATAGCGCCCGGCGCATCTCTTCTTCCGTCAATTCTGTATTCATAACATTTCTCAGAAGGGCGTTATGTACAACCATGCAGATTCTATCAGCGTGGTCGGACTCTGCATTATTCGTCGCTAGGTCAGACCTGAAGCGGTGCAGGGCCACCAGTCAACGTGGAGCGTCATCATCTGGCTGGCAGCTTCATTCGATGTATAGCTTATTGATACTGCATGCTTGTTTTATCACTGCTTCACATTTACGCTTTGTCCCGCCACGGTCAATCCCGTGGACGGGTGTCAGAACCTGAATTGTTCGAGGCGCATAGCGCCATAGCCAGCTATTAGGTGCTTACATAGGCTTAGCTGCTGCTTTTCTATGGCGGTCCGTGCGGGGCAGGCTTCGGCCTGGCCGGTTCCCTCGGACGCCGGTTTCTGACCCCCGTACGGTCCGCCACCCATTTCGTGTCAGAACGGCTGGGTGGACGGCTCCTTAACTGTCCGAGGAGATAAGGAAAATGACCTGTCCCCCTTTTAAGCTCGTGCGCCACCCCGGTCAAATGATTCAAGCTGCAAACCATCTCGGAGGATTCCGCGATGTTTGATCTTTCGCTTCTCATTGGCCTCCCCAAACCTAACAGCATCGATACTTCATCGCTTACCCCTGAAGATGCAGCGATTAAACTACGGCAGGCTGCAATACTTCGGCTTAATGGAGCACAGAGCGTCCTGCTTCATTTTCCACAGGATGTTGAGCTGGCGGTAGAGCTGTTGGACGACGCGGCTGTGTTGTTCGACAAGGCGTTTCGATGTTTGTCCGGTATCCCAGCTCAGCGCGTTCATCAACAGGTTGGTGAGTACGTCTCTGTCCCTTCAGCTGAAGGCTGTCCTGGTCTTCGAACACCATGGGGCAATGAATTCCGCCCGATGATTGAGGACGGCGTTCGGTGCGCTGAGACCTGGCTCGATGGTTCATCATTGCCGCTGTGGTGGGCACTGGCGCAAAATCGAAAGCATCATCGTCCAGGTGATCCCCAAGAAGCATTTGAAGCAGGTTTTCTGCTGCGGTTGCAGCAGACACTGATCATGCGACGTGAGGCCGTCACTTCTCAATCAACCCGCTTTGATGCCTGAGTCTGTAATTGACGTTTGAGATTTGCTTTTCCCGCCAAACCCTCCGATCAAGCGATCTTTGATCGCGCCGATCGGAGGGTTCACTCGCTTTTCTCGAAGCTGCGGCGTTCCACCCTCCCATTTTCAATTTGACGAACGCCACACTTGCTTTCCCACGTCAGTAATTCCCTGCAACCTTTATCAAGCGCAGCGCCATTTCAGTGTATGTGCGGATCTTTTCGTTGGGCATGGATGTAGGAGTGGCGACAGCGGCGACGCTGGCGACAACCCACGTAGAACGTGGCCTGGAGCATGGCGACAATACTGGCGACAGTCGCCACTTTCTGAGCACTTCGGCAGTGACGCTTGACCGCTTTTTCGAGTGAGTATAAAAATTGGCGCACGGATCGCTGTCGTTGACAGCACCTGCCCAGGTAGCCAGAACCTTTAAGGCTACGCCACTTGTGTGGTGGTTCTCCCGAAGTGCGATTAGCGTCCGGCGGCTCGCACGGTCACTCCACAAGAGTGATGGATGCCTACTCGACTGATCTGCCCACTGCGGCAGACGATGGACCTTCCTCGCTGCACTGCAGCAACCTCACCTCTCGACGCACCTCGCTGCGCCAGACTGCGCCCGTCTCTTTCTTCTGGAAAGAGACGGGCGCTCGTACCACTGCTGCAAGCCACGTCGTACAAGGCATTGCCGCAACTCTCCTCGTGACAATCGGCCTGACAAATCCGATTCGTCGCCATCCGCAACGACACAGGCACCGGTGCCGCAGCCTATGGAAAAGCTGCACCTGACTGACAGTCAGGCATGCCCCAGGCGTCGATGTTGTTGCCTTCTCCCACCCAGGATCTCCAGGTGCCGAACTCGTCAGTCGGCACAGCCTCCACCCGCCCGTATCTTCGGATGCGTCTAAGGAGGCCAGATTCATGGGGTTATGCCCTTGCTCCCGGTCGTAAGGAGCCGTCGTTCCGCGTCAGTGAACACCTCACAGGCCGCAGGGGCCTTGATCCCTGATAACACTCAACAGCCGTGGCGGGACTACGTGAGGACAACCAGTAATGAACGAGGAGAGTGCCCATGCAGCAGTTAGATCCAAAGCTTGAACTCCCACGGCCACCTCGACCGCTGATCGAGTCGAATCCCGTGGCCGAGCCTTATCCAGTCCAGGCATTGGGTGGGATTCTTGGACCTGCGGTGCAGCGCATGGCCGACGTCATCGGCGTGCCCCAGGCACTGGCCGCGCAATCAGTGTTGGCTGCCTCGGCGCTGGCCACTCAAGGTCATGCGGGCTTACAGCTCGACGGGAGAAATTATCCCCTGTCGCTGTACCTGATCACGGTGGCCGCGTCAGGTGATCGCAAGACCGCCGCAGACCGATGTGCATTGCTGCCGGCACGGCAATGGGAGCGTGAACAGTGGCAGCGCTATAGCGAACAACTTGCCCGGTACCGTGCCGCACAGCGACAGGCGGAGCGTATCAAGCCTGGCGATCCTGAGCCCGCAAACGGAATGTCGCTCGAAGCGGAGCCCTCAGCCCCTAGACTGATCACCACCGACCCGACTATCGAGGCCCTGATCAAGGGGCTCTGTCATGACCTGCCTAGCATGGGGCTGTTCTGTGATGAGGGTGGACAATTCCTCGGCAGCAGCACCATGAGTCGGGATAACCGTTTGAAAGCGGTCACGACCTTGTCGTCACTCTGGGATGGCAGCCCGATAGATCGCGCGCGTTCCATGGTTGGTGAAAGCTTGCGAGCCTATGACCGACGCTTGAGCCTGCACCTGATGCTGCAACCGTATTTGGCCATGCAGTTACTCTGTGATCCGTTGCTGCAGGGGCAAGGCATTCTAGGGCGCTGCTTGATGACCTGGCCCACCAGTCTAGCCGGGCAACGTAGCTACCAGGCTGTCGACTTGTCCAAAGACGCTGCCCTCAAGCGCTATCATCATCGCCTTTCGGCTCTGTTTTATCAGCCTTGGTCACTTTCCGCTGACGGAGCCTTGCAGCTGTCAAAGCTGAGCCTCAGTCCGCTGGCGCGTCGTCGCTGGATTGATTTGCATGATGCTATCGAAGCTCAGCTGGGGGAGTTTGGCGAGCTGGCCAGCGTACGGCCCAGCGGATCAAAGGCCGCCGATAACCTGCTGCGCGTCGCCGGCATTCTTGCAGTTGTGGAGGAGAGCAGCGTCGTGGAGGTCGACCATATCCAACGGGCCTCCGCTCTAGTCGGCTACTACCTCACCGAGATCCAGCGCCTGACTGAGCAGGAGCCAGTGTGTCGAGTAAAAGAGGAGGCAGACCGGCTGCTGCGATGGCTACAGGTCAAAGATTGGAAGCGTTTCAGTATTCGGGAGCTGAACCGCAACGGTCCCCGTTTTGCCCGTAAGAGCAGTCGTCATACCGCCAAACTGTTGGTCGAGTTGATTGATCATCAGTGGCTCATTACCGACGGCCACACCTTCGAGGTGCGCCATGTTCAATCTTGATGAAGCGCTGCGCAACCATCTGGCTCAGCGCCAAAAGGAGCCGAAAGCGCGATTTGTCGCCGCTACTGTCGCCACTTTGTCGCCACGCTCAAAGCCAGGCAGGGCAAGGGGTGTCGCCACTGTCGTCGCTGTCGCCACCACCCGCAAAACTGTCACCTCGACGACAGCCATCATTCAGTTGTTGAAAGAGGAGGGCGCGCATCTCTACGTCACCGACAACACGCTGTGTTTTCGCCCGACTGATTGGGCTCAGTTCGCCATCGTGAGTGCGAACTGGCGAGCCCTTTTGCATGATCTCGCGGCAGTCGATCAGGAGCAGGAAAATGGCTCGGGTCGGTAAGCGAGCGGGGCGCAATTTCGGCTTCGGTCGCCAGCTTAGCTATGCTGGACCGCAAGCACTAAAAGACCTGTTTGGCGACGGTCATTTTGCTACCGTCAAAGCCCATAGTGATCGCTGGCAGGCATTCGTGAATTGGTGTCGATCCGAGGAAGGGCCGAGGCTGAATGACGCGCGACAGATCGACCGTGACATCCTCATGCGGTACGCCACTTATGTGAGGGAGCAGGTTGATCAGGGCAACATCGGCATTGCCACCGCGCAGAACCGCCTGTCCAGTGTGAACCGAACGATGGCCGCGCTGCGCGGTGATCAGTACGTCAAAATCCCGAGCCCGAGTAAGGCGCTTGGCTTGCAGCGCTCAAGCGTGCGTAGTGAGGCTCCGCAAGGCCAAGACCGTGCGCAGGTCGAGTTGATCGCGCGGGCGCTGTTAGATCGTCAGCAGGATAGGGTGAGTGCCATTGTGGTCCTCGCCCGGGATACTGGTATGCGCCTGCGTGAAGCGATCTTGGCGGACCTACCTCGGCTGCAACGAGAGGCAGAACGATTGGGCAAGATCAACATTCAGGATGGCACCAAAGGTGGTCGGTCAGGGGCATCTGCACCGCGCTGGATTACGGTAACGGATCAAGTTCGCGATGCCCTGGATTGGGCCCGCGCGACCTCACCCAATGGCAGCCGGAATTTGTTGGCGCCCGACGAAAGCTACAAAGACTTTATGCGGGCAGTTGTGCGACCGGCACGGGACATCTTGCATGAGCATGGATTGAAAGGCTTTCATGAGCTGCGGGCGGCTTACGCCTGTGAGCGCTATGAGCAGATGACCGGCTTTCCTGCACCTCTAAATGGCGTTCGTGTTCATCGTGAAGATCGAGAGCTTGATCTGCGGGCGCGACAGCAGATCAGCCACGAGTTGGGGCATAACCGCATCGATGTGGTGAGTGCCTACATCGGAGGTCGGCGATGACGTTTGAGTTCGACATAGCGTTGTTTCTGAGTCCAGTGCTCAAAGGTGCACATGCCACGCAGCAGCGGCACATCAGGCAAGCAGAAAGGATGCACGAGATGATTCGTGAACGCTGGGGTTGCGCGACTCCCTGGTCCTGGAGAGAAAAGCACGTGAGATGGTTTCTGGAGCACTATTTGCGATGCTCAGCTCCAGCTACCATCTACTACTACGAGTTAACAGCAGGGTTGATCCGCCGTAGAAAGGCAAAAATCGCGGTTGTCTGATAGACCTTAAGCGTGAGCCCGTGAGGATGGAGTGCGCAGTATTCACTGGGTGTCGGGGTTCGCTGTAATTAGCCCGGTATGGCACTTCGAACTTCATCTCTATCAACATGCGCCAGCGCGACTTCGATTGGCTCCGGACGCTACCCACGCTCGTTCAGGATGGTGTTAGCCATGGAGCGGATGCGCGACTGACCAAGAGGGGCATATTTTTAAATAGGGAACATCGTCCTTATCCTCAGAACAGGGTAGGTGATTTCTACGGGCAGTTATTCACCACAGGCTGATCGATATTTTCACCAGTAAGATTGAGCTTGCAGCGATCAATATGGCACCAAGAGTCCCATTGGCTGGGCGTAAGTGTGGGCGCAACCAGTTTTTAGCGAGCAGGAAAACTCCAGAGGCAACCGCTAAAACCAGTCCTTTGAGCAGGCTATAGCTTAGTGAATATAGTAATGCGATCGTCAAATGAGACCTGTTCTCCCCGAGTAGCAAGGGAAACAGAAGGGAGAAAAATACCAAGGTCTTGGGATTGAGCAATCCCGCAAAAAAAGCCTCTAGCCAAGAACCTTGGAAACAGTGTGCCGTGTCAAGGCTATAAGGGCTTGGCCAATATGCATGCCTCAAAATCCTTATACCGATGATGAGAACGTAGCAGGCACCTGCTAACTTGATGCCTACGACGAGCAGGTTTGAAGCCGCAATCACTGCGCCCAGGCCATAAAGCAGAAGAGTGGCGGTGATCAATGTACCGCCGAGGTCGGCAAGCAGGCGTCGTACGGCAAACATCCAGTTATAACGCAGACTGTTACGTACCACGAGGATCGTCGAGGGGCCGGGCGATAAAATTGGCAGCAGTGAAAGTCCGAGAAAATTGACCATGTCCATGGTGATTGCCTCTCTGGATATTCAACTTGCTGGCGTACTGTCGAAGATCATGTCGCGCATCAGTTCACTCGCACCGGCGGCTATAGTGCCGGCCATGGCATCTCGATACACGCGTGCCACCTCGGAGTTAAGTTGATAGCCCTGCGCACCATGCAGTTGCGCGCAAGCCTGCGCGGCGCTAAGAGCGAGTTCGGTGGCGCGCAGTTTGAGGATGCAGGCGGAGCGCGTGTCGAGTTGGCCTTTGCTGTGCTGCCATGCCACCTGATAGGCGTAGTGCCGTAGGATTTGTTGTTCTCCGACGAGGTCTGCCAGACGGTGCCGGACACTTTGTTTGTCGCTGAGTGGGCTGCCCTGGAGTTGATGTCGACGCACGCACCCGTCGAGTACACGGATGCTGTGGTGGGCCCCACCGAGGGCTAGAAGACCTGCGACCAGGCGTTCGAAATCCAGGCCCTGCATCAGGTAGAGCAGGCCCTTGCCGGATTTGCCGAGCACATTGCAGGCCGGCACCACCAGATGGGTGAAGTCGAGATCGCAGACGTCGGCGCTGCACCAGCCAAGCATGGGGCGCGGCGTGCGCACCAGCCCCGGGCTGTCGCCATCGATCAGCAACAGACTGCTGCTGCCCAGTGCGTGCTGGCCTTCGCCGCTGCGCACCAGGGTCACGATCAAGGAGGCGCGGGAACCATTAGCGATATAGCGTTTGCTGCCCTCAACGATAAAACCGTTAGCCGAGGGTAGCGCCCTGCATTGCATCTGGCTGAGATCGCTTCCGGCGTGTTCTTCGCTGATAGCCAAGGCGGTGATGATCCGTCCTTGGCGAATGCCAGGAAGGTAGCGCTGGATTTGTTCTTCGCTACCGAACAACTCCAGGTAGGCGCTGGCCATGTAGGCATGCACCCCAACCGACGCACGGATACCGGCGTACCCCAGAGCGCCTAGCTCTTCAAGGAACACAGCGCTTTCCAGGAAGCCTTCGCCACGCTGTGGCAAGCCGAGCAGGCCGTGCTCGGCCAGGGTCTGCCAGGCGTGTTCGCAGAGATGTCCACGTCCTTCGGCAGCGTCTGCTATCGGTAAAAGCTGACTCTGCAGGATCTGGCGCACCTGTAGGGCGAATTCGCGATGGCTGTCGCTCAGGTAGGGGTTGGGCATAGTCGGTTCGCTTTTATTTCACCGAGATCACTTGGTGTGCCGAGATGATGTCTGTCAGACAGCCAGGAATTCTGAATACGGCGTTAGGGGTACCGGCTGCGGCCCAAATTTCGTCGAACGTCAGCAGGTCTTCATCGACGAACAGCTTCAGCTCTTGCTTATGTCCGAGAGGCGGAACGCCACCGATGGTGAAGCCGGTCACCTCTTTGACGAAGTCAGCATCTGCCTTGAAAATCTTGTCGCCGACCAGCCGCGAAATGGTCTTTTCGTTCACTCGGTTCGGCCCGCTTGCCAGTACCAGCACCGGGATATTGTCGCGGGTGCGAAAAATCAGCGACTTGACGATTTGGGCCTTTTCGCATCCCAGCGCTTGGGCGGCATCGTCGGCAGTGCGGGTCGAGTCCGGCAACTCCTGAACGGTCAGGTCGAGGCCGCGCTCGTGAAGGGTGTCCTGGAATTGCTGAGCGCGTTTACTGATTGTCATAAGCGGGTTCTCCCAATGGATGAAGCGTAGATAGCAGTCGCCGATGATCGATCTTGCCGGTGGCGGACAGCGGTAGGATTTCGCAGAGTTGGATGTGGCGTGGAACCATGTAGGCCGGCAGCTGCGTAGCCAGGCTAAGACGCAGTTGCTCCGGGCAACATGAGGGGTCGACGGCGATCACGAAGGCGACCAGCGACTTCTCGCCCTGCGGTGATTCAGTAACGGTAATGACGCTTTGCCGCACCTGCGGATGGCGGTTGAGATGGTAGGCAATTTCCCCCAGTTCGATTCGAAAGCCGTTGATCTTCACCTGGTCATCAGTACGTCCTTGAAACACTATGGCACCGTCTCCGCGGAAGTAGCCTCGGTCCCCGGTGCGATAGAGCCGTTCCTGGCGTTCGCCGATCAGGCATTCAAAGAAGCGCTCGCGGTTGACGTCTGGCAGTCCGAGGTAGCCTGGCGAAAGGCCGGGTCCGGCGAGACAAACCTCGCCGCTTTGACCCTGTTCGCAGAGGCGATCCTGGTCAATCAGGTAGACGCGGGTGTTCTGGATCGGGAAGCCGATGGGGAGGGCGGTATCCTCGTTGCGCAGCTCGCAGAGCGGATAGTACGTCGCGAATGTTGTGCTCTCTGTCGGGCCATAGACGCTGACGATCCGTCCCGGCCCGTATCGCTCCAGGGCTTTGGCCATATGCCGCAGAGAGTGTGCTTCTCCGCCGGTGAGGACGGTACCGACACTGTCCAACGCCTGTGGCATTTCGTCGATCAGGGTATTGAATAGGGCTGTGGTCAGAAACAGCACGCTGATCTTTTGCGTCTGCAGGATGTGCTGTAGCCGCGAAGCGCGAATGTACACGTCCGGGTAAAGCACACAGGTGCCGCCTAGCAGCAGGGCACCCCAGATTTCGAAGGTAGCCGCGTCGAAGGTCGCAGGCGCCATTTGCAGCAACCTGCTGTTCTCGTCCAGGCAGGCGTAGCGGGCGTTGTATACCAGGCGGGTAATGCCCCGGTGTGGGACAGGCACGCCTTTGGGCTTGCCTGTGGAGCCGGAGGTAAAGTTGATGTAGGCGATGGCGTCGGCTTCGATTATGAGCGGCGGGTCGCCTCGATTCTCAGTCGCTTCTGCAACGGCACTGGGTGCCAACACGTGGTAGCGGGAAAAGCGGGTGTCGTGCCTGGTGTTTTCGCTTCCCATCAGGTAGTCGCAGCATGCTTGGCCTAGCACTTCATGAATACGTTGCTCCGGCCAACCCGCATCAATGGGCAGGTAGCTCGCTCCAGCCTTCAGGATCGCCAGGAGCGCCACGATCAGTTCGGTGCTGCGTGGTAGGCTGACGGCTATTACATCGCCAGGTTGCACGCCCTTGGCAAGCAGGTACCACGCCAAGTGGTTGGCGTGGGTGTTCAACTGTTGATAGCTACACTCATGATCCTGATGCCATATGGCAATGGCGTTCGGGTGGCGCGCTACGGTGCGGGAGAACAACTCGCCGACCGAAAGGTGGTCCGGATAAGGTACGTGGGTTTGGTTGACTTGTTTGTGCAGCGCCAAGGCTGAAGGGGTTAGCTCAAGCGTTTGCATGCTGATTCCTCATTCGAGTGGTCAAGCTGTGCAGCAGTTGATGGCGATGGCTGTCGAGGAAAAAGTGATCGCCATCGATCTCGATCAGCTCAAATTCTTTCGAGGTATGCATGGACCAACCTGCCATGCTGGCTTGTCGGTCGATCGGGTCGTGGCGGCCGAAATAGGCGTGTATGGGAATCTCCAACGGTTGCTCATGCCAGTCCTCCCAAATTTCCGAGAGCCGCATGTCGCTGCGCAGTGCTGGGAGCATAAGGCGCATCAGAATCTCGCTCTGTAGTACCGCCAGCGGCGTCCCGCCCATGGTGTGTAGGGCTTGATGGAAATCCTCGGCGCAGAGTTGATGCAGATAAGGCTGCGCTTGTCGGCTGGCCGGGCTGCGGCAGCCGCTGACGAACAAACGGTGGGTCTGGCCGGGATGGCGATAGCGGATTTTCTGAGCCAGTTCGTAGGCCAGGCGTCCGCCGAAGCTGTGCCCATAGAGCGCATGGGGTGCATTAAGATAGGGTGCCAGCACCTCGAGGCAGTCCTCGATCAGTGGCGACCATTCCTCATACGGCGTTTCCTTGATTCTGGAACCTCGGCCGGGCAGGCGTACGGCGAGCAGTTCCACGTCTGCGTCCAAACCATTTACCCAACTGCGAAATAGATCGGGGTTACCTCCCGCATAAGGGAAGCAGATCAGACGCAAGCGCGGACGAATCCGGGGGCGGGGCACCAGAAGCCAGCGCTCATCGTATGCTTGCCCGGACATATCCTCAGATCTCCGTCAGGGCGTTAAAGTGTTTTGCGTTACGTTGAATGCAGGTAGCAATGTCACTTACAAGGCTCTGTGCGAAGAGATCCTCGGGGGGCAAACTGTCCTCGCCAAAATGCTCCTCAGCCTTCGCAATCAGGCGGATGGCGCTGAGTGACGTGCCTCCTGCGGCGAAGAAGTCGCTGCTGGCATTTTCCACACCTAGCCCCAATTCGCGGCAGGTATTAATCAGCCAGAACTCGATTTTGCCGATTTCTCCTACGTTGCTCATGCTCTGTTCTCCTTCTTTATCTGGCTCAGCGCCGAGGGAATTGGAAGCCGTTGCAGGTGCGATCGACAAAACGGTTGTGAGGGAAACGATTATCCCCGGACACCAATACGCAACCGAACTTGTCCAGGCTGGCCTGGCCGCCGAATTCCTCGAGAGTGTTCGAGTACGGATAGACTTGCACTGAGGTCGGCAGATAACGGGCGGCGAAGCCCAGGCGCATCTGGTCGGTCAGGCCGTTGTGCGGATGCGAGGCATGCATAAGGGTCGACCAGAAAATGATGAACTGGCCTTGGCGCATGACCATGGATTTGGCCTGGGACTCGTCGGGCTTCCAGTTCGGGTCTTTCTGCAGTTGTCGATAGTCATAACCGAAGAAGCCCCGACGGACGCCGTCTTTTTCCATTTTATTGATGGCGTCGGATTGGTAATCCATGGTCTTCGATTCGTCGTAGTTCATGGTCCGGTGAGTACCGGGAATGAACTGCAGACAACCATTTTCAATGGTGGCCTCGGTGAATGCGGCCCAGACCGTGATGGTGCCGCCGAACTGCGCGTCTTCTGGCCAGACTATTTGAGGATGCTTGGAGCCGGCAACGTTAGAGAAATTGTCGGCTTGGTGCCAGTCGGTGCCTTCGTCGCCGGGGTATTTGGGGAAGAACTCGGAGCGCCAGCAAAGCGTGTCACGGCCAAGGATGCTCGACACCCGATCGACGATTTCCGGACGAGTAATGTGCGCTGCGAGGAAGTCGACATCCAGGTGACGGTCATAGTTGGACAGATTGGTTATCCCGGATACCGCCTTGTCCTGGCTGTAGATCGCTTTCTTGGTGTTGAGCAATTTGGGGCGCAGGGCTTGTAAGCTACGCTCCATTTCGTCCTTTTGATAAAGGTCGAAAGGCCCTATGTAACCGTCGCGGTGGAACTTCTCCAATTCACTTTGGCTGAGACTAAAATCCAGTTCAGTGGAACGTACCTGTTCTTCCATTTGACACCTCGCGGGTTTGTGGATCGTGTTCTAACGGGTCATCTGTTTTTCCAGATAATTTTTGAATGTGTCGCAAGCCTTTTGCAGGTGCTGGCGTAAAACAGCAGCCGCCTCTTCGGGGGCTCTGGCCTCGGCAAGCGATATCAATTTTTTGTGGTCATCCTGGGCCATTTCTTCCAGTCCCATGGCCGCCAGATGGAAGCGCAAAAAGCGCTCTTCTTCTTGCAACTCAACGTTGATCAGGTTGAGCAGCTTCCGGTTCGTCGAACGTCCATAGAGCGACATATGAAACAACCCGTTGAGGCGCCCAAGGTTGGCCAGATCGGTTTCGTTTTCCATAGCGGCGACGTATTCGCGGGCTTTCGCGAAATCTTCGTCACGCAGGTTTGGAATTGACTGACGCAGCGCCTCTGGCTCGAGTAGCAGGCGCAGGCAGTATGTCTCCACCGCATCGCTTACGTTCATCTGCAACACGACGGCTCCCTTGTTGGGGGTGTTGCGTACTAATCCCTGGGCTTCAAGTTTCAACAACGCTTCTCGGACTGGCATTCTGCTGACACCGAACAAGCTCGCTAGCTCTTCCTGTCGCAAGGCCGTTCCGCCTGCAAGGGTTCCGTTCAAAATCCCATCCCTCAATGTCTTTTCCACCAAGTTTCGTGATAACGGAGATTGAGCATCTATCTCAGGAAAAGCTGCTTTAAGGTCTACGGTGGCTTTCAATTTTGTCTCGCTGACAGGCTTGTTTGTGGATCCTGGATCCAATATATAATTTTACAATTCAGCTCTGTCAAGTAGCGCTGAAGCGGCTCCTTAGCACGGCGTTGGAACGCCTTCGTCGCCCGAGCGAGCATTCTTACAGAGGTGAGAGAGGGTTGGTCGACCCTTTTTGTCGGGTATTTTTTTGGTGTGCTTGGGTTGCAGTTAATTTTTACTTGGCGATGTAAATCGCCAACAAAATTATAATTACTGAGATTTTATGCTTGTTTTTATGGTTTTTTTGGGATTATTAGCAATTGGTTTTCGTCTGTTTCATTTAGTGTTTGTTCTAGCGAGCGAGGGTGAACGGCCGCTTCGGCTGCCCACTGTCGTAACTGTCGAAAAAAGGAGAAACCGTCATGATGCTCAAGGATCCGTCCAGCAAATATCGCCATTTTAATACCGTGGACCTGCCCGATCGCCAATGGCCCGGCAACGTGCAGGCGCTAGCTCCCACTTGGTGCAGCGTTGATATGCGCGACGGTAACCAAGCCTTGATTGAACCGATGAATGCCGAGCGCAAACGCCGTTTTTTTGATTTGCTGGTCAAGGTGGGCTTTAAGGAAATTGAGGTGGGTTTTCCCGCCGCTTCCCAGACCGATTTTGACTATGTGCGTGAGCTGATCGACAGCGGCTCGATTCCTGACGATGTCACGATTCAAGTGATGACGCAGGCGCGCAATCATCTGATCGAGCGCACCTTCGAGGCGCTGAAGGGGGCTCCACGGGCGATTGTGCATGTATACAACGCCACCGCTCCGGTGTTTCGCGATGTTGTCTTTGGTGTGGATCGTGCCGGCTGTATCGAGATTGCCACCCAAGCGACGCGCGAGATCAAGCGCCACATGGACAACAATCCCGGTACGCAATGGACATTCCAGTATTCCCCGGAAACCTTTTGCTTCACCGAGCTGGAGTTTGCGCTGGAGGTCTGTGAGGCGGTGACGGACGCGTTCGGGCCGACCCCGTCCAACAAAATGATCCTGAACCTGCCGACAACGGTGGAAGTCTCCACCGCAAATGTGTTTGCCGACCAGATTGAATGGTTCTGTCGGCATTTCAGCCGCCGTGACAGCGTGGTCATCAGCGTCCATCCCCATAACGATCGTGGCACCGGCGTTGCTACGGCGGAGCAGGCATGCCTGGCAGGCGCTGAGCGTGTCGAGGGCACGTTGTTCGGCAACGGTGAGCGAACCGGTAATGTGGATATCCTGACGCTGGCTATGAACCTCTACACCAGTGGCATTGATCCTCGGCTGGATTTCTCGGACATCATTCATGTCCAGCGTGAGGTGGAGTTCTGCAATCAGTTGCCGACCCATCCTCGCCACCCATACGCCGGTGAGTTGGTGTTCACGGCTTTCTCCGGTTCGCACCAGGACGCGATCAAGAAAGGCTTTGCGGCACGCCAAGCCAACCCGAACGGAATATGGGAAGTACCGTACCTGCCAATCGATCCCGCCGATATGGGCCGCAGCTATGAAGCGGTGATCCGCGTCAACAGTCAGTCGGGCAAAGGTGGCGTGGCGTATTTGCTGGAGCAGCATGGCATCGTGATGCCGCGTCGCTTGCAGATGGAATTCAGCAGCCTGGTCCAACAGGAAGCGGATGGCTCCGGCCAAGAAATCAGTGGGGAAATGATCCTTGCCTGCTTTACCCGGCATTACCTGGAACAGGGCAAGCCTTACGCGTTGCGGATGCCAAAACTGGTCAGCGAGGGGGATGTGACCTATCTGGAAGCCGCGCTTGAACACGGTGCGCAGCACATCGACCTGAATGGCGAGGGCAACGGCCCACTGGCGGCGCTTGTCGATGCCTTTGCCCAGCGCGGCATTCACTTCGATATCGCTGATTACCACGAGCATGCCACCCGCGACGGGGCCCAGGCTGAAGCACTGGCCTATGTGGAAATTCGCGTGGGCAACCAGTTGCTGTTCGGTGCCGCCCGCGACGGTAGCAGCTTGCTGGCTTCCCTCAATGCGGTGACCAGTGCCGTCAACCGCGCATCGCGCCTGGGCCTGCTCAGCGTGGCGAGCATCGCGGTGCCTTCCTGAGATGATGACGCACACCGCATTGGCGGCGCTCGCCGGTAACTATGGCCATGGCGACATAGTGGCTTCGCATCGGCATGAAGAAGGTCAACTGGTTTATGCCATTAACGGTGTGATGCTGGTATCGGTCGTTGGGACCACTTGGGTGGTGCCTTCCGGGCATGCGCTCTGGGTCCCTTCGGGGGCGGAGCACCAAATCCGCATGACCGGCGAGGTGCGCATGCGCACCCTGTTGATCTCGCCGGGCGCACACCGGGCGTTGACGGAGGAATGCCACGTTCTCAAGGTTTCGCCGTTGCTGCGGGAATTGATCATCGCCGCGGCCGATGAACATGACACTGAACCCGCCCTGTTGCGCCATGTGCAGATTGTCGATCTGATTTTCTCTGAACTCGACATTGCGCAGAGGGTGCCGGCGCATGTGCCGATCCCTGATGAGCCAAGGCTTAAGTCGCTGTGTGCCGACTTTATCGACAACCCGTCACAGGAGTCGAAACTGGAGAGTTGGGCGGTGCAACTCAATATGAGTTCGCGCACCCTGGCGCGGCTGTTCCAGAAAGAGTTGGGCATGAGTTACGGGGAGTGGCGCAAGCGCACTCGGCTGCTACTCAGCATGCAACGGCTGGCCTGCGGCGTATCGATCCTGGAAGTGGCATTGGAGCACGGCTACCAGAGCCCAAGTGCGTTTACTGCAATGTTCAAACGCACAATGGGCTACACCCCGAGCAACTGCCGCCTGGTCTGATACGCCCCGGCGAGCGCGCGACCCCCAAGCGTACATGGCCCCGCCTCCAGGCAGGGCCATGTATTTGCGCGTGCCCGGCCCGTGGACGCCTGCGATAAGGCGGTCTACAGGCACATTGTCCAAATCGAAACGATGGTTGTCTGGAACTCGGGAGATGTGCGGCCCGGTGCTCTCTTAACCTGCGCTTCTACTTGGCATTCTGGGTTTTTACGATGGGTTCGCCTTTTTTATATGCACGGCATGGTCGTCTTTCGCTCCTGAGTGTGGCGGTCGTCTTGCTGGCGGGTTGTTCCTCCTGGGTTGCCCACACACCCGCGCAGCCACACCCGGAGCGCATTAATGCCCTAAGTCACCTTCCGCAAGGGGTTTCGGCCCAAGCGTTACCCGACCATTGGTGGCAGTTGTATAACGATCCGAAACTTGACGCGCTGGTGCAGCAGGCATTGATGCATAACCGCGACCTGGCCGCAGCCCAGTCCCATGTGCAGGCGATGTTGGCCGGGATCATGCAGGCCGATGCCGAGCGCTGGCCGTCGACCCAGCCGTCACTGGGCGCCGAGTACGGCAAGACAGCCGATGATCAGACCCTGGCCAAAGCCACCGATAGCCATGCGCCGTCCCAGTGGGCGTTCAACCCAGGCTTCGAGCTGGCTTATCAAGTGGATGTCTGGGGCCAGGTCCAGCGCAGTATCGAGCGGGCTCAGGTCCAGGCGGCCGCGGCGCAGGACGCCGAAGACTTGTTGCGCATCACGGTGGTGGCGCAAACCACCCGCGCCTATGTCAATGCCTGCGCCCTAGGGGCACGTGCCAAGGTGCAACGCCATTCGCTGGAAGTGGTCGGGCACAGCCTGGCATTGACCGATCGGCAGCGCCAGGCCGGCGTGGTGACGGATCTCGAATACACCCGTATGCAGGCGTTGCAGGGTGAAACCCTGGCATTGCTGCCGATGTTGGAAGCACGCCGGCAAGCTGCCCTGTACGAGCTGGCGATGCTGACCGGCGTGGCCGACCTGAAACAAGGCACTAGCGCGGCGACCTGTGAGGTCGTGCCGCAACTTAATGCCGAGCTGCCGGTGGGCGATGGCTGGCAATTACTGGCGCGCCGCCCCGATATCCGTCAGGCCGAGCGAGCACTACAAGCGGCCACGCTGCAAGTGGATATCGTCCAGGCCGACCTGTATCCGAAGGTGACCTTTGGCGCTTCAGTGTCCTCATCCGCCAACAAACCCCATGAGCTGGGAGACAGTAGCGCGGTGATGTTTGGCGTCGGCCCGCTGATTACCTGGCAATTCCCCAACTGGCGTGCCAATCGCGCGCGGGTCAACCAGGCCAGGGCGTTGGAGCGGGTGGAAGTGGCGCAATTCGAGGCCAGTGTACTCAAGGCCCTCAAGGAGGTACGCCAGGCTCTCGCGCTATACGACGGCGAACGCCGGCGCCACGCCGCGTTGAGCCAGGCCCTGGACAGCAGTCGTCAAGCCTACAAGTTGGCCCAGTTCAATTACGACGCCGGGTCTATCGACTTTCTCGACGTGCTGGACAGCGAGCGTGAGCTGATCCGCCTGCAGGCCACGCTCGCCGATGCTGATGGCCAGCTATTGCAGCGCCAGATCAGCCTGTTTCGCACGCTTGGCGGCGGTTGGCAGTCTTCTGCCCCCGCGACCGCTGCCCTCAGCCGCACTTCCGTCAATTTTTCCGGTACCCAGCCATGAATATCGCTGTCGATGAAAAAATCGCTGTCCAGGACGAGCAAGAGAAGGTGGTCGAGCAGCTCATGCATGCGCGCAAGCAACGCCGCAAACGCAACCTTATCCTGCTGGGAGGCGTTGTGCTGTCGATCGCGGCGGTGGCGTTCGGGGTGTATTGGATGACGGTTGGACGTTACCTGGAACAGACCGATGATGCCTATGTGCGTGCCGACTGGATTCCCATCAGCCCGAAGGTCTCCGGGTATGTGGCCCAGGTGCTGGTGGAGGATGACCAGCCCGTCAAGGCCGGGGATGTGCTGGTGCGCATCGAGGACCGCGATTACCAGGCGCGGCTGGCGCAGGCGCGTGCGCAATTGGCGGAAACCCAGGCCTCGGTCGCGGCCCAACAGGCCAACCTGCAAGTGACCGACAGCCTGATCGCTCAGCAAAAGGCCGGGGTAAACCAGGCTGAGGCCCACACCCGCAGCGTCGCGGCCGAGTTGCGCCGCGCGAGCCTTGACCAACGCCGCTACCAGGGCCTGGTGCGCGAACACGCCGCCAGTGCTCAGCGTCTGGAAACGGCGGCTGCCAGCTACACCCAGGCCAACGCCGCGGTGGAAATCGCCAAGGCGATGCAGCGTCAACAGGAAACCCGGTTGACCGTCGCCATTACCCGGCGCCAACTGGCCGAAGCCTCGCTCCAACAACAGGTTGCCCGGCGCAGCCAAGCCGAGGCGCAGTTGAGCCTTGCGTCTCATGCGCTGGAAGACACCTTGATCCGCTCACCCATCGACGGGGTCGTGGGGCAGCGCAAAGTGCGTACTCGCCAATACGTCGCGCCGGGCTTGCCGTTGCTGGCGGTGGTGCCCCTGCAGCAGGCCTATGTGGTGGCCAACTACAAGGAAACCCAGTTGCGCGACATGCGCGCCGGTCAACCGGTGGATATCAGCGTGGACAGCTATTCGGGACGCAAGCTCAAGGGCCATGTGGTGAGCTTTTCGCCAGGTTCCGGGGCCGTGTTCGCGCTGTTGCCGTCGGATAACGCCACCGGCAACTTCACCAAGATCGTGCAGCGCTTCCCAGTGAAGATCGTCATCGATGAGCATGACGAGGGCGGGCCTATTTTGCCTGGCATGTCGGTGATCACCACCGTTGACACCCGGTCCGGCACCCAGGGCGTGACGCATGACTGAGGCCGTTGAAAAAACCGTCTCCTTTCGCGCCTGGGTGGCGGTGATCGGCGGGCTGTTCGGTTGTTTCATGGCCGGTATGAACGTGCATGTGACCAGCGCCGCGCTGCCTGAAATCGAGGGTTCCCTGGGGGCGACCTTCGAGGAGGGCTCGTGGATTTCCACGGCTTACCTGGTTGCGGAAATCGTGATGATTCCGCTGACGGCCTGGTTGGTCCAGGTGTTCTCGCTGCGGCGAGTGATGCTGGTGGGGTCGTTTGTGTTCCTGGTGGCGTCCATTGCCTGCTCCTGGGCGCCCAACCTGGAAGTGATGATCATCATTCGAGTGATCCAGGGGGCCGCCGGCGCGGTGCTGATCCCCTTGTCATTCCAGTTGATCATCACCGAGCTCCCACCCAGCAAGATCGCGATGGGCATGGCTTTGTTCGCCTTGTCCAACAGCGTTGCCCAGGCCGCCGGGCCATCCATTGGTGGCTGGTTGACCGATGCTTATTCGTGGCGCTGGATTTTTTACCTGCAACTGGCGCCGGGCATTCTCTTGTTGCTGGCGGTGGCATGGTCCATCGATGCCAAGCCCATGCAGTTGAGCCTGCTCAAACGCGGTGACTGGGGCGGCATCCTCGCCATGATCGTCGGCCTGGGAGGCTTGCAGATCGTGCTGGAGGAAGGTGGGCGCAAGGACTGGTTCGGCTCCGATTTCATTGTGTGGATGTCGCTGATCGCCGGGCTCGCCCTGGTGTACTTCGTGCTGTCGCAGTTGTACGGCAGCCGCTCCTTCATCAACCTGCGCCTGCTCAAGAGCTACAACTTCGGAGTGGCCAGTGCGGCGATGTTCATTTTCGGCGGGGCTACCTTCGGCCTGGTGTTCCTGGTGCCCAATTACCTTTCCCAACTGCAGGGGTACAACGCCCGGGAAATCGGCATCAGTCTGATTGCCTACGGTATGGTGCAATTGGTACTGGCACCGTTCATGCCGCGCCTAATGAAGTGGCTCAACCCGAAACTGATGGTCGCCAGCGGCTTTTTCATCATGGCCCTGGGTTGCTACCTCGGCGCGCACCTGGACGTCGATAGCGCCGCCAACGTAATCATTCCTTCCACCGTGGTACGGGGGATCGGACAGCCGTTGATCATGGTGGCGCTTTCTGTTCTGGCGGTTTCCGGGCTGGCCAAAGATGAAGCCGGTTCCGCATCCGCGTTGTTTTCCATGCTGCGCAACCTTGGCGGGGCCGTGGGTACCGCAGGGCTGACGCAAATCGTCGCGATGCGCGAGCGCTTTCACTCAGAGCGGGTGGGAGAGTCGATCACGCTGTTTTCCCCGTCGCTGCAGGAGCGGCTGCGCGACAGCATGGCAGACAGCGAAGATTTCATATTCAACCAATTGCTGCCTGCCCAGCAGCAGCTCATCGAGGGTCTGATCCACACCGTGCGTCGCGAGGCGTATCTGATGGCCTACAGCGATGCGTTCTATGTGTCCTGTATTGCCTTGATCTTGTGCGGTGTGGCGGCGCTCGCATTACGGCAACACGTAAAGAGTTGACCAAATTCTGTCCGCCAGCAATGAGCGGGTCTTTGTCAATGAGCAAGAGGGAACTTGAATGGTAAAAAGGCGCATGGCCTCTTCATAGATTGATTGATTGCTAACTTAGCAATGACATATAGGTGGTTTGCACTCCGGAAAGGGGTGTCGGCCAACCATTGCCTGACGAAGTTGATGTTATTAACTTCGGTCGGGCTTCTGTTGTTTGCGTATTTATAGCTCCGAAATAAATTGTATTAATTTTCAACAAAGCACTTGCCGAGTGTCATGAACTTCCTCTAAGTTTTGTCTTGCTTTGGCGGTTTGGAGTTCGCGCTAACGAAGCATGAGATTATAACTAACTTGAATAAGACTGAAGTGCTGGCCGGCAATGGCGAGATAGGCCTGCTATGCCTGGAAAAAGATAGCCAGGTAAGTCTCGCGTGGCCAGACCTGACTAACGCCTGATAAGGAGCGCAACATGGAAGATAAAAAGTCGCTATTGAGCGCAAAGAAATTAGAACTGGGCAACCATCAGATCTTTGCTGAAATCAATTCCTTGCCGGTGCTGCGTGCCTTTATGGAAACCCATGTATTCGCGGTGTGGGATTTCATGTCTCTGGCCAAGCGCCTGCAACAGGACCTGACCTGTACTCGCCTGCCTTGGCTGCCGCCGTTGGACCCGGCGGCAGCGCACCTTATCAATGAGATCATCCTGGGCGAGGAGTCTGACCAGAATCTGCAAGGCGGGCATTACAGCCACTTCGAACTTTAACTGCACGCTATGCGGGAAGTGGGCGCCAGCACTGACAAGATCGAACATTTTGTCAAACTGATGCGCGACGGCGTCGACCTGCAAACGGCTCTTACGCGTTGCGGCGCTGGCCTGGCAGCCTCTGCCTTCGTCACCGACACCATCGAAACCGCTATCAACGCCCCCACCCACAGTGTTGCCGCCGCCTTCCTGCATGGCCGTGAAAGCGTCATCCCCGAGATGTTCCAGCGAATCCTTGATGATTGGGACATCACCGCCGACGACGCCCCCACCTTTCGCTATTACCTGCAACGTCACATCGAAGTCGACTCGGAAGACCACGGCCCAGCGGCGGAAAGCCTGTTGGCGCGACTGGTCAATGGCGATGCCCAGCGTCAGGACGAAGTCTACGTGTCCGCGATTGCTGCAGTGCGAAGCCGTTTGGCCTTGTGGGACAACTTGCGTTTGTCCATGCGCGAAACTGTCAGTGAGTGCGTAGCATGAACTTCGAAGTCATCGAGGCTGAACAGGCCCAGTGGTTTGAGGTGACGTCGGAGCGCGACATTACCCTGACGGTATTCAAGGACACACTGGACCCTGTGACGAAAACCGGTGTTCGTACGCGGTTGGTACGTTTCCATCCTGGGGGCGGCACGCGTGAAATCTACACCCATGATTATCACGAAGAAGTGTATTTGATTGAGGGCGACCAGACCGAGTTGGCAAGTAAGGATCGTCCCGAGAAGACCTATCGCGACGGTAGTTACTTCTTCAGGGCGGCGCACACCGAGCACGGACCGTTTAATTCAAAGGACGGATGCCTGTTGTTTGAAGTGCATTACTACTGATCGTCATGAACAAAGGGAACGATTCATGAGAGCTGAAGAGTACCAGTCATTTTCCGAGTCGTGGGAGGAGCGGGCGACCATTCGTACGCGGCCGAGACGACGCCTGGAAGATGATGGAAAGTTGATATTTCCGATCAGCCGCCAACCCTTGGTCATGGGCGCGACATTTATACGGGAATGCGCTCACTTGCAGCACTTTGTGCTTGCTCAAAGTTTGTACAAATTCATTAATGATGTAGTAATTTTTGAAACCGAAATTGTCGACAAGACTGCCAGGAGCATTGCGAAAGATAACTTCGCTATACGTTTTCCATTCGCCTGTCGATATGACGCGATGACCGTTGTGGTCGATGAGGACTATCACGCGCTCGTGGCGATGGACTACATGCAACAGACCATCGAGCTGACCGGCATCGAACCGATTGCCTTGCCAACGGAAATCGAACTCAGCCGTTCGATTCCCAAGGCATTGGCCATGGCGCCCGAGCACCTCAAGGCGGCTGTCGAGTTGATCTGTGTCGCCATCGCGGAAAACACCCTGACCAACGATGTCGCGGCCTTTGCCCGCGACGACTCGGTCAAGACGTCAGTCAAAGGGCTGATGGCAGACCACCTGGCTGATGAGGGGCGACATTCGGGCTTCTGGGTCAAGTTGACACGTATCTACTGGAGCACTGCGAGCGAGGAGGACAAACGTGTGCTGGCCTCGATCATGCCGGTGTTCCTGGGTGAGTACCTGACCAACGAGATCCAGCAGGGCTTTGATTTCGCGCTGATCGAGCAACTCCAGGTAAGCCCCGGGGTCAAGGCAGCCTTGCGTCAGGAGGTCGAAGGCATGAGTTTTCCGATCACGCCGTCTCACCCGCTGGTAGGCAACATCGTCCGATTCTTCAAACACAGCGCCCTGCTCGACGCTCCCTGCATGCAGGAAGCGCTCGCCGATTATCTGCGCTAGAGGACAACTTCAATGAGACATCTTGATATCGTTCTGTGCGGGCGCAGCCATGCGCTTGCCTGCCTTACGCAAGAGCTGGAGCAGATGGGCCATACCGCCCACTTGTTGACCAGTGATAACGCCATTGATCTTTGCCGGTTACCGGTGCCGGACTTGCTGATAGATGACGCCAGCACGGCGCAACTGCCCCATTATCCGTCGTGTCAGCGCCTGTCTTTGCGGGCGCACTCCGATAATGCCAGCGATGTCTTTGCGCCAGTGCGGGTGGACTGCCTATGGCGTCCTGGTGACGGCGACTGGATGTTGCTGGGGCGCCGCGAGGTGTGCGCCGATGCCGCTGGCAACGGCGCCGACCTGGCGCACGAAGCGGTTGCGCAGGTGGTGGAGATGGCCAGTATGCACATTGGGCGTTTCTCACGTAGCGCCGACTATCTTGAGGTGCCCCGTGAGCCGGTACGGGCGCTCGACCGGTTGTCGAGCCTGACGCTGATCGACAGCCTGGTGTGGTGCCATCACCACAATGCAACTGTCAACACCGGGATCCTGGAGGACGCCAAGCGCCCCTTTATACAACGCCTGGCCGATAGCCTGCTGATCAATGCCGAGCGCAACGCCCTGAAAGTGCAGGGGCGTGGCATGTCCTACGCGCAATTGCATGCCTATAGCGTGGCGATTCAAGAGCGCTTGCAGCCTTTGCTTGAAATCTCCACCGGCGGGGTGACGGTGGTCGCTATCTCGTTGCCTAAAGGCACGGCGCTCTACGCGGCGATCCTGGCGGTGCTCGGGTGTGGCGCGGTGTACTTGCCCCTGGACCCGAACCATCCTGTCGAGCGCCGCGCGGCGATCCTCAAGCATTCCGGCGCCTGCTTGCTGATTCAGGACACCCAGGCAGACGACCCACTGCCGGGCCTGGCCACCCTGGACATCAGCCACCTGGATTTCTTCCACCACGGCGCCCAGGGTTACAGCCGGGTCGCCCTGGCCCCGGATCAGCGCCTGCTGCGAGTAGCGCTTAGTGGCTCGGCGCCTTGCGTGGCGATTTACACCTCGGGTACCACCGGGCAACCCAAGGGCGTGTTGCTGACGGTCGATAACCTGAGCCACTTCTGTGCGTGGTATGCCCTCTATGTGGAACTGAGCCATCACAGTCGAGCCTTACAGTTTTCCACCATCAACTTCGATGCGTCGTTGCTGGATATCTTTCCCACGCTTATCCAGGGCGGCGAGTTGATCGTGCCCACCGAAGACCAGCGCCGCGACCCGGTGGCGCTTGCCGAGTTGATCCAGCAAGAACAGGTTACCCATGCGTTCTTGCCGCCGGCCTTGCTCAGCATTATTCAGCTCGAATCGCTGTACGGCATCCAGCACCTGGTGACGGGCGGTGATGTGTGCGAGCCCCAGGTGATCGAGCAACTGGTGGGCCATTGTGCGCTGCACAATATTTACGGTCCCACCGAGACCACGGTGCTCGCCACCTGCCGCACCTTCCAGCCCGCAGACAACAATCGCAACCTGGGCGTGCCGATTGCCAATACCTCGGTTTACCTGCTGGATGAACACGGTCAACCGGTAGGCGAAGCGGACAGCGGTGAGATTCACATCGCCGGGCCCGGCGTAGGTGCTGGCTACCTCGGTGCCTTGGAAATGACTGCCGAACGTTACCGCCTGCATGAGTTGCCCGACGGTCAACGGGTGCGCCTGTACCGTACCGGCGATCTGGCGCGTTGGACCCGCGAAGGCATCCAGATCATCGGGCGCCTGGATAACCAGGTGAAGATTCGCGGGTTCCGGGTCGAGCCAGAAGAAATCGAGCACCTGCTGCAATCGAGCCAACTGTTCCGTCAACTGGCGGTAGTCATCGATAACCAGCGGCGCATCCTGGCCTTTTTCTCTCAGCCCCAAAATGCCGAAGGCCAAGTGGCCAGCGAAAAGTTGCAGGCTTATGCGCTCAAGCATTTACCCGACTACATGCGCCCCAGCGCCTACTGCCTGCTGGAGTGTTTGCCGGCCACGGCCAATGGCAAGATCGACCGCAAAGCCTTGAGAGAATTACCAGTTAACTACAAGACCCAAGGGCCGCACCTGGCACCCCAGAACGTCACCCAGCAGCAGTTGCTGGAGCTGTGGTCCAGGCTGTTGGACCTACCCGCGGAGGACATCTCCGTGGATGACAGTTTCTTCAATCTGGGGGGGCATTCGATCCTTTTGTCGCAGATGCTCATGGGCATTCGCGAAACCTTTGGCAAGGGGGTCTCGATCAACCGTTTTATCGAACAGCCCACCCTGATCAACCTTGCCAACCTGATCGACCAGCACGTCGATGCCACCGCTACGGTCAGTCCTCAAGCGCTGCAGGACGCGATGATTCGGCCTGAACTGGACGTGTTGCCGATCAGTCGGCTGGGCAACATACACAAGGTCATCGTGACCGGCTCCAATGGTTTTCTCGGCGTGCATATTGTCGAGGCACTACTGGAACTGGGCAGTACCGAAGTGGCTTGCCTGGTTCGCGAGTCGGCGGGGATGAGCGCCCAGCAGCGCTTCGAGCAGGCGCTGATCCAGAACCGTCTCGAGCATCTGGACCTGAGCCGCGTAAAGGTACTGGCGGCGGATATCAGCAAGCCACGCCTGGGGTTATCCGAGCAGGACTATGAATGGCTAGACCGTGAATATGGCGTGTTGATCTATAACGCGGCCAACGTCAACCACGTGCTCGACTACGAGTCGCTGGTCAAGGACAACGTCACGCCTGTGCTCGAATGCCTGCAACTGTGTGAAGGGCGCAGCAAGAAGATTTTCAACTTCATCTCCACCCTGTCAGCTTCAAGCACAATGGATGAACAGGGGCGGGTGTTGGAAGAGCCACCGGCGTTCACGCCGCCGATCTACATTCGCAATGGTTACAACCTTTCCAAGTGGGTGGCTGAGCGCATTTTGTGGAATGCCAGCGAGTCGGGCGTCTGGGTCAACCTCTACCGGCCGGGAAACATTGCATTCAATACGCGAACGGGGGTGTGTCAGCCGCACCAGAATCGCTTGATGTTGATGCTCAAAGGCTCACTGCAGCTTAAGGAAGTGCCCGAACTGGCGCTTAATTTCGACCTGATGCCGGTGGATTTCCTCGCCCGGTTCATTGCCTTTCATGCCAGCCGCCATAACCGTTCCAAAGCGGTGTTCAACCTGCACAACCCGCAGCCCCTATCATGGACTCACTATGTGGAGGCGTTTCGCGCTGCCGGTCACGACTTCCAGATGGTCCCGGTGACGCAATGGCAACAGCGCCTGTCGGCCATCGACAGTAATAACGCACTGTTCGGTGTGGTCGGTTTTTACCTTAATGGGTTTGAAGAAGACATTGGTGATATCTCGATGATCGAGTACCGCAATGCGCTCTCAGGCATCCAGAGCATGGGGGAAGACTACCCGGCCAAGAGCAGTGCGCTGCTGCAAAAAGGCTGTGACTACCTCAAGCAAATCGATTTCATCTAAACAAAAAAGGAGCTTTCTCATGCAACATTTTGAACCCGATACCCTGGTCTGCAACCCAGTGGGCAACCCTGTCGTCGCCAGCGTGATCGTGAACGGCGATGCTCGCAGCGTGTGGAAAGTCGTCGGAGATTTCTCCGGTTTCGCCAAGTTTATCCCTGCGCTTTCCCACATTGAAATGACCGGCGAGGGCGTACGTTCGGTACGCAAGAAGCTGTTCAAGGACGGTAATGTGGTGATTGAGCAACTCAATACGCATGACGACCAAGCGATGGCCATGACCTGGTCACTGATCTACACGTCGTTGAATATCGGCAACCTATGGGCAGTAATGCAGGTTGCTCCTCAAGGCGAGCGCCAGAGCCTGGCGACCTGGACTATCATTGGCCAGCCCTACACTGGCGGCAAGGAAGACGTGCCAGCGTTCGAGGCTTTCCTGCAAAGCTTTGCCGATAGTGCGATGAAAAATGTACAGGAACTATTTATCTGACTCTAGAAGGCCAGGGCTGAAGTAACCCAAAGTCCATGTACGAGTCGGACTGCAGTAGCGGCAGCCGGCCCTCCCGTCTCTTTCCAGGAAAAAGAGACGGGAGGGCCGGCTGCCGCTACTGCACTGTGGGTAAGTGGGCTTCGCTACGTTGAGCGTGCCTGTGCCTTATCGGAAGCGAGCGCGCATGGGCTGGGCTTAAAGACCCCTTGCTACTTTGGCAATGCTGTCGATGACAGCGCTTTTCGGCTCAGGTGTAGCGCGTGCTCGGCGGGTGGGATGGCGTTTATAGGCAGTGGACGTGTATGGAAGAAGGTGGCCATCAGATGGATGATAGGTCGTTCGTCGGTTTTTAAAGTGAGCCCCTGAGGGCAGGACGGCAAGCCTTCCCGCCCTCAGGGGCTGGGCCTGAAAAGGTTATGGGCGATGCGGCTGGTGGCGACTGTCGCCACGTTGTCGCCATACGAAGGATCGCTAAATACGTGGGATGTCGCCATTGTCGCCGCTGTCGCCAGCAGGAACTGATTAACGAAACGGGATGACGTTCCCGTTTCTGTTTTCATGAATGGCCGTCACCGACAAATTGCCGGTGGCAGCTTTTTGAATGTAGTCGCTCCACCAAGTCATCATCGGGCGTCTTCGCTCAATGTAGTCAGCTCGGTTGTACGCGCTTCGGACTTCGTCTTTGTCGACATGGGCGAGTGCGACTTCAATCAACTCCGGGTCCCATCCATGTTCGTTGAGGATGGTGCTGGCCATTGATCGCAGGCCGTGGCTGACCAACCGATCCTGGAAGCCCATACGCTTTAATGCCATGTTCGCGGTCTGGCTGTTTGCGTGGGTACGCGGATTTCGGTCGGCCGGAAATACGTGTTCCCGGTGGCCGCTGTAGGGCTTGAGTGTCTCTAGCAGCGCGAGCGCCTGATCGCTTAGGGGGATGGGGTGCGCACGGCGTTTTTTCATGCGCTCCTTTGGGATGGTCCAGATGCGTTTCTCGAAATCTATTTCTGCCCAGGTCGTCCCGGCAGCCTCGGCAGGGCGGGTCATAGTGTGCAGTTGCCATTCGATCAGGCAGCGGGTGATGCGTTTGATACTGGCGTTGGCAATCGCCAGCATAAGGTCGGGTAGTTCTTCGGGAGGAAGTGCCGCCATGTTTTGTTTTTGCGGTTTCTTGAAGGCTGCCCGAATTCCACTGAGCGGGTTCGCAAATATCAGCCCGCAGTTGACGCCGTAGGCCATGATTTCGTTGAGGCGTTGGGAAAGTCGCTTGACCGTCTCCAGGCTGCCTTTGGCCTCGATCGGCCGTAGGAGCTTGATGATCATGGGGGCGGTGATGTCTGCGAGGGGTGTGGCTTTGAGGCTGGGGAAAACATGCAGCGTGAGTGAGCGCCAGATGTCTTCGGCGTATGCCGTTGTGACGGAGTGCTTTTTCAGTTCGAACCAGGCGGTTGCCACCTTCTCGAGTGTGTGTTCGGTCTTCGCCAACTTGGCTTGCCTGAGCTCATCGCGGTGAGCCTTGGGGTCAATGCCTAGCGCCAGTAGTTCACGTGCTTCTTGAGCTTTCTTTCTGGCGTTCGCCAACGAGAGAGCCGGGTAAGGGCCCAGCGCCATATTGAGGCGGTTTTTGGTTACCGGCTCGCGGTAGTTGAAATTCCATATCATCGAGCCACTGGCTCTGACTCTGAGTTGAAGGCCGTCGCCGTCAGTGAGAACGAAGTCTTTTCCTGTTGCCTTGACTGCCTTGAGTTGGCGGTCTGAGAGGCGGGTTGCATTAGTAGGCATGAGAGCTACCTCCGACACCGTTTTGGTATCCCAAAAATAACACCGGTGGGTCCGGGATACCAAATGGGATACCAAAACGCCTGGAACTCTAAATTCTTCTACGGAAGCCAATGGCCCTGAAGTCCTTGATTTAACTGGATTTCAGGCACAAAAAAAGACGTCCGTGGACGTCTTTAGATGATGAAGTGGTGGAGCCGGGGGGATTTGAACCCCCGTCCGCCAGTACTCCGCTGTCGGTACTACATGCTTAGCCGTTTCTATTAAGTTAACCCTCAGCGACCCGAAGGGCAGGGTGCTTTGGGCGAGTTGTGTAAGTTTTAGCCGCTTCGTCCACAACGTACTGCACGGCGATTCTGTTCTATATGACAATCACTTTGGGTTTACAGACATCCCCTGGTGATTGCTGGACCCGAAGGTACCAGAAGCTCAGGGCTAAGGCTGCTTACGCAGCGAGAGCGAATTCCTGGCCGTAGTTTTCGTCATTGGCAACTATAAGAAGTTGCAACAGTGGATTTACGAGTTCTGTTACCAACTCGGCATGCACCTAAAGTTTCGCGACCGGCGTCGAATCCTAAACGGCCCCGTGCTTGTAACTCGTTGTTTCTTAGTGAGTGACAAGCCTGTGCAGTGTACGCCAAAACGTCAGCGAAGGCCAACCCGAAGGTTGGCCCTATCGCTTACTGACCGCCTTTGTCGCTGTTCTGCAGGTCTTGCAGGGCCTTGGAGGTGATTTCGATGCACTTCTTCTCATCACCGGCGGCGTGGGCGGCCTTGGCCTGGGAGACGGCGGTGTCTATTTCGCCACTTTTACCGCTGGTGTCGGTGGCGAGCAGGGCTTTGCCGTTGTTGATTTTGTCCAGGTTGATCTGGCACAGGTCTTTGTCACTGGCTGCGAAAGCGGGGGAGGCGAGCATCGCAGCGGTCATGAACAAGCCAGCAAGAGCGGAACGCTTCATAGGGTGTCTCCTTGCGCAAAAGGGCTCGACGCTGCTGGCGTGCAACCGCTGCCAGCGACATCACGGATGGGCCTCGTTTGTCGAGGCCTATGCAGATGACTGCGTCGGTGCGCCAGGGTTCGGTTTTTTTGCCGGGTCAGTGGGCGCGGGCGCGGGTGACGCGGTCTACCAGGTAGACCAGGTTGTGGTAGTCGATGCCGCCATGCTGGCTCAGGCCGATCTCGCAGGTGCGGCTGGTGGAGATGCCTTCGCTGCAATATTGCACGGCGTCCTTGAGTGAGCGCAGGGAGTGGGCGTTGAGCTCCGGGGTGGTGAAGCCTTTGTCGCCGGCAAAGCCGCAGCAATGAATGCCTTCGGGGATCACCACGGTTTTTGCGCAGCGTCGCGCCAGTTCGATCAGTGCCTGGCTCTCGCCCAGGTGTTGGGTGCTGCAGGTGACGTGTACGGCGATGGGCGCTTCTTGGGCCGTGAAGTCGAGGCGGTCCATCAGGTGGGTGCGGATAAAGCGCACCGGGTCGTAGAGGTCCAGGCGCGTTTCTTCCAGCTCTTGCACCAGGCGCAGGGTGCAGGGGCTGGTGTCGCAGTAGATGGGGTCGAGGCCGCCGCGGCTGGCGTGGAGCAGGGCGCCGATCAGTTCCTGGCGCTTGTGTTCGGCCTGCTCGGCGTAGCCTTTGGAGGCGAAGGGTTGGCCGCAGCAGAGGCTGTCCTGGTTGTCGGGGAAGACTACCTGGTAGCCGGCCTTTTCCAGCAGCTGGCGGGTTTTGTCGTACAGCGACATTTGCTCTTTATCGCCGGCTGCCGGGCCCATGGCGCGGGAGACGCAGGCGGCCAGGTACACCACGCGCGGGCGGGCGTCTGTCACCGCGGGGCTGAAGCGGATGGCTTTTTCGGGCTGTGGCATGGCGTTGGTCCACTGCGGAATTTGCCCTTTGGACAGCTTGGTCAGCGTGCTCGAGAGCCTGGCCAGCCGTGGGGCGCCCAGCAGCATGCGTGCGCCATTGGCGACGTGCAGGGTAAAGCGCGCACCTTGCAGCGCGGTTGCGAAATGGCTGGCGAGCCAGTCGGCGGTTTTCGTACGGTCGGCCTCGCGGCTGCGCAGTTTTTTTACCAGGTCGCCGGTATTGATGCCTACAGGGCAGCGTTGCGCGCATAAGCCGGTGGCGGCGCAGGTGTCGATGCCCTGGTAGTGGTAGGCCGCTTCCAGTTCGGTGGTGTCCACGCCTGCGCGTTTTTTGGCCTGGATGTCGCGCCAGATCACGATGCGCTGGCGCGGGCTCAGGGTCAGGCCCTTTGACGGGCACACCGGTTCGCAGAACCCGCACTCGATGCACTTATCCACAAGCTCATCGGCGGCGGGCAGGGGCTTGAGGTGTTTGAGGTGAATCTGCGGGTCTTCGCTGAGCACCACATCCGGGTTGAGGATGCCGTTGGGGTCGAGCAGGCGCTTGAGCTGCCACATCAGTTGATAAGCGTCGCTGCCCCATTCCAGTTCAACGAACGGCGCCATATTGCGTCCGGTGCCGTGTTCGGCCTTCAGCGAGCCACCGAACTCCACGGCCACCAGTTGCGCGACGTCATCCATGAACGCTTGATAGCGTGCGACTTCTTCGCTGCTGTTGAAGCCTTGGGTGAACACAAAGTGCAGATTGCCTTCCAGGGCATGTCCGAAAAGGATGGCTTCGTCGTAGTGATGTTTGTCGAACAGTGAGATCAGGCGGTTCACGCCGATCGCCAGTTGTTCGACCGGGAAGGTCACGTCTTCGATGATCACGGTGGTGCCGGTTTTGCGCACCGCGCCTACGGCCGGAAAGGTGTCTTTGCGGATGGCCCACAGGCGGGCGTTTTCCCGTGGGTCTTCGGTGAAGTCGACTTGTTGCTCCACGGGAAACGCCGCCAGGGACGCCATGATGCGCGTCAGTTGTTCGTGCAGCAGCGATGGCGAAGCGGCGCGGGATTCGATCAATAGTGCGCAGGCGTTTTCCGATAGGTGCTGTACGAAAGCAGGCATGCCCGGTTTGTCCTGGACCGAGCGCATGCTGCGTCGGTCCAGCAGTTCAACGGCGGAGACGGGTTGGGTTTTCAGCACGGTGACGGCGTTGCAGCAAGTTTCGACATCCGGGAAGACGATCAGCGCCGAGGCTTTGTTTGGGTGATCGATCACGGTGTCGTAGGTGACCGCACTGATAAACCCCAGGGTGCCCTCGGAGCCGACCAGCAGGTGGCTGAGGATATCCAGCGGGTCATCGAAATCCACCAAGGCATTGAGTGAGAGGCCGGTGGTGTTTTTCAGTCGGTATTTATGGCGGATCTTTGCCGCCAGCTCAGTATTTGCCCGTGTCTCGCGGCCCAGCAGGGCGAGGCGTTCAAGCAGTGCGCTATGTAACTGGCGGAAGGCTTGCACGCTGGCGGCATCTTCGGTGTCCAGGCGGCTGCCATCGGCCAGTACCAGGCGGATGCCCGCCAGGGTGTGGTAGGTGTTTTGCGCGGTGCCGCAGCACATGCCACTGGCATTATTGGCGACGATACCGCCGATCTTACAGGCGTTAATTGACGCTGGGTCTGGGCCGATCTTGCGCCCGAATGGCGCGAGCCAGGCGTTGGCCTGGGCCCCTATGACGCCGGGTTGCAGGCGTATCTGTGTGCCTTGCCCGCGAATTTCGCGGTGGTTCCAGTTATCACCCAGCACGATCAGCACCGAGTCGCTGATGGCCTGGCCCGAGAGGCTGGTGCCTGCGGCACGGAAGGACACCGGCACGCGGTCGCGCTGGGCCAGTTGCAGCAGTGTTACCACTTCGTCTTCTGACTCCACGCGGATCACCAGTTGTGGGATCAGTCTGTAGAAGCTGGCGTCGGTGCCGAAGGCGAGGGTGGAAAGTGGATCGTCGAAGCGGCGATCTTGCGGGATCAGTTGTGCGACGTCGCTCAGGAAAGCAGCAGGCAGGCTCATCGGTCCTCCAGAAATAGCAGACGCCGGCATCGTTGTCCGGCGTCGATTCTTACCCTATTACGTGCAGGTCTCAGTGCACCAGCATACCGGTGAACCAGTACGCCTGCGCCAGGGTGATCAGCCCGACGATGGTGGCGAAGAACAGGCTGTGCTTGAGGGTAAAGCGGAACAGATCGGACTCTTTGCCCACCAGGCCAGTGGCTGCGCAAGCCACGGCGATCGATTGCGGCGAGATCATTTTGCCGGTCACGCCGCCGCTGGTATTGGCGGCTACCAGCAAGGTGTCGTTGACGCCAATCTGGTGGGCGGTGGTGGCTTGCAGCGAGCTGAATAGGGCGTTGGATGAAGTATCCGAGCCGGTCAGGAATACCCCCAGCCAGCCGAGGAAGGGCGAGAAGAACGGGAACGCGGCGCCGGTGCCAGCCAGTACCAGGGCCATGGTTGAGGACATGCCGGAGTAGTTGGTGACGAAGGCGAACGCCAGCACCATGCCGATGGAAAGAATCGGCCAGCGCAGCTCAAAGAACGTCTCTTTTAAAGTGGTAAGACCAGTTTTGACGTCAATTTTCAGTACCAGCATCGAGACCAGCGCGGAGAAGAAAATCGCAGTGCCGGTGGCCGAAATCGGGTCCAGCTTGAAGACGGCGGGGATGGCGGTGGGGTTAGTCACGATTGGAGCGACTTTGATTACCATTTGGTCCAGATGAGGGATCGCAAAGTTGAATACCCAGCTGTACATCGAACCGCCCGCGGCGAACATGGCCTTGAAAGGTTTGAGGGTCCAGATGGTGACCAGCACGGTCAGGATCAGGAACGGCGACCAGGCCTTGAAAATCTGCCCCAGGCTGTAGGGTGAAACCACTGTGCTGCGCGGCAAGCCAAAGCCGCCGGCGCTGGAGGTGACCGCTACGCTGGAGGTAGCACCGGCAATCTGTGCGCCTGCGGTGCGCTTGGGTTGCCAGATTTTCAGAAACAATGTCAGGGCGATCAGGCTGGCGAGTGCCGAGGTGATGTCCGGCAGCTCTGGGCCAATGAAGTTGGAGGTGAAATATTGGGTGACGGCAAAGCTCAAGCCGGCCACCAAGGCTGCCGGCCAGGTTTCGCGAACGCCGCGCAGGCCGTCCATCATGAACACCAGCCAGAACGGTACAAACAGCGACAGCAGCGGCAGTTGGCGGCCGGTCATGGCGCCAATCTTGAACGCATCAATGCCGGTGACCTGGCCGGCGACGATGATCGGAATGCCCAATGCACCGAAGGCCACAGGCGCGGTATTGGCAATCAGGCACAGGCCGGCGGCGTACAGAGGGTTGAAGCCCAGGCCTACCAGCAGCGCGGCGGTGATCGCCACGGGCGCGCCGAAACCGGCGGCACCTTCCAGGAAGGCACCAAAGCAAAAACCGATCAACAACACCTGCAAGCGCTGGTCGTCGGTGATCGACAGCACGGAGCTGCGGATGATTTCGAACTGGCCGCTCTTGACCGTCAATTTGTACAGGAATACCGCCGCGACGATGATCCAGGCGATGGGCCACAGGCCGTAGGCAAAACCATAACCGGCCGCAGCCAGCGCCATGTCTACCGGCATCTGGAAGGCGAAAATGGCGACCAGGATCGACAGGGCCAGGGTGATGCTGCCGGCCACATGGCCTTTGAGGCGGAACACGGCCAGCGCCAGGAAGAAAAATACGATGGGAATGACGGCCGCCAGTGCGGACAGGCCGAGGCTGCCGAGTGGGCTGTAAAGCTGTTGCCAGGTTTGCATATGGGGTGGCCCCTGATTGTTGTTGTTTGGTGAGCTTGGGTAATTGGTAATACCAATTTACAATCGCTGTGGGCTAGATTAAGAGGCTGGGTAGGGGTGTGTCAATTTGCCGCCTGCGAAACTTTGGTCGTAGGTCGGAAGGCTGGGTGTTCTGATCGGCGAAATTGAAGGCGTTCTGATAGGTGCTGCCGGCACGTCGATAGGCCAGAATAGGGGGCCCGGCGAGTGGTCGGGATGGTGGAGAGTGAGTTATGGGGTTTGATCAGGTGCGTCAGCGCCGTTTGTCTGACGATATTGTCGAGCAGCTTGAGGGCATGATTCTCGAGGGCACGCTGAAGTCGGGCGAGCGCTTGCCGGCCGAGCGCGCGTTGGCTGAACGCTTTGGTGTGTCGCGCCCGTCGTTGCGTGAGGCGATTCAGAAACTGGCGGCCAAGGGGTTGCTGGTCAGTCGCCAGGGCGGTGGCAACTATGTGGTGGACTCCCTGGGTTCGACCTTCAGCGATCCGCTGCTGCACTTGTTGGAAAGCAATCCCGAAGCGCAGCGCGATCTGCTGGAGTTTCGCCAGACCCTTGAGGCTTCGTGTGCTTATTACGCGGCGTTACGCGCCACGGAGGTTGACCGTGAAAGGCTGACCGCAGCGTTCGAGGCGTTGCAGGATTGCTATGCGCGCGCCGACGAGGTGAGCCGAGTGGAGGAGGGCGCTGCGGATGCAAGGTTTCACTTGGCGATTGCCGAAGCCAGTCATAACGCCGTGTTGCTGCACACCATTCGTGGGCTGTTCGACCTGCTCAAGCGTAACGTGGTGACGAATATTGGTGGCATGTACCAGCAGCGTACCGAGACCCGCGACATGTTGATCAATCAGCACCGGGACTTGTACCTGGCCATCATCGAGGGGCGGGCCGAGCAGGCGCGCGACGTCTCGACACGGCATCTGCTGTATGTGCAGGAGGTGTTGGAGGAGGTGCGTCAGGAGGTTCAGCGCGTGGCTCGGGCGGAGCGGCGCAAAGGGATGTAGCCCGCGTGGGCTACACCGTCACAAGGATTACTCTTCCTTGCCTTTGTTGCGCACGGCGCGATGCAGCTCGCGATTGGAATCGCGCTCGCGTTCGGTGTCGCGCTTGTCGTATTCCTTCTTGCCCTTGCCCAATGCGATCTCGCATTTGACCAGGTGCTTGCTCCAGTACCAGGACAAGCAGATGCACGCGTAGCCTTTTTGCTGCACGGCTGCGGCGAGCTTTTCGAGTTCGCGGGCATTGAGCAACAACTTGCGCGTACGCACCGGGTCGGCAATCACGTGGGTGCTCGCGGTGGTCAGCGGGGTGATATGACTGCCAAGCAGCCACGCCTCGCCATCCTTGAGCAGCACATAACTGTCGACCAGCTGCAGTTTGCTGGCACGCAGACTTTTTACTTCCCAGCCGGCCAGGACCAGACCAGCCTCGAACCGATGTTCGATGAAGTAATCGTGTCGCGCTTTTTTATTTTGCGCGATGGTCCCTGTGGGGTGTTTCTTTTGTTTAGCCATAGGGGCGGCATTATAGGGAGTTGCGAGCGTGTCGGCTACGGTCAACCTGTGTGCTTGAGCGAGTTGGACGAATCCCGGACAATGCGGGCAGTTCTTTGGTTTTTTTCTCTCGCGGATTGGGCTGTTCTTTCGCGATGTTTGCCTTAAGCAGTGGAAGTAACGCTCACATGACGACGCATATTCAACGTTCGGCCCTGTTGCCCTACCCGGCGCAGGCGCTCTATGACCTGGTCAACGACGTGGCGCGTTACCCGGAGTTTCTGCCTTGGTGCTCGACGGCCGAGGTTCTGGAGAGCAGTGACGAGCACATGGTTGCCAGTGTGGGGGTGGCCAAGGGCGGCCTCAGCCAGCACTTTGTGACGCGCAATGTGCTGGTGCTGGGTCAATCCATTGAAATGAACCTGCAGGAAGGGCCGTTCACCCAACTGCACGGTGTGTGGGTGTTCAAGGCGCTGACGGACAAGGCCTGCAAGATCAGCCTGGATCTTTCGTTTGATTATGCCGGGCCGATTGTTCGTGCGACCTTGGGGCCTTTGTTCAATCAGGCAGCCAATACCCTGGTGGATGCGTTCTGTCAGCGCGCCAAGCAACTGCATGGTTGAGATTGAGGTGGTGTTTGCCGCTGAGGACCGCCAGGTGTTGCTGGCGGTAAAGGTGGCTGAAGGCACTAGTTTGCGCGAGGCGGTGCAGGCGTCGGGAATGGCAGCGCATTTTCCTGATGTTGATCTGGCTGATTGCCCGGTGGGTATATTTGGCAAGGTCGTCGTGGATGCACAGGTGCGCTGCGTACAAGCCGGTGACCGTATTGAGATCTATCGGCCTTTGCTGGCTGACCCTAAAGAGGTGCGCAGGCTGCGCGCGGCCAAGGCGGCATTGGCCAGGCAAGCGAATTCTTGAGCTTGCCAAATGGCAGCGTAGCTATCTGCAGACCTGCGATACGAAGCTGAACCCTTGACGGCCTGTCAACCGACACATATCTCCTTGGAACCCGGCGATAGCGGTGGTTCAGCTGAAGAATTATTGACTGACACAGCGCTTTCGCGAGCAAGCCCGCTCCCACAGGGGATCTGAGGCAGGCGCTGATTTTGTGGGCAATAAATGGCTAATGTGTGTGGCTTGCCTGCGAAAGCGGTGGTTCAGTTGAAGAGTTATTGACTGACACAGCGCTTTCGCGAGCAAGCCCGCTCCCACAGGGGCTGAGCCAGGCGCTGATTTTGTGGGCAATACATGGCCAATGTGGGAGCTGGCTTGCCTGCGAAAGCGGTGGTTCAGTTGAAGAGTCATTGACTGACACAGCGCTTTCGCGAGCAAGCCCGCTCCCACAGGGGCTGAGCCAGGCGCTGATTTTGTGGGCAATACATGGCTAATGTGGGAGCTGGCTTGTCTGCGATAGCGGTGGTTCAGTTGAAGAATTATTGACTGACACACCGCCTTCGCGGGCAAGCCCGCTCCCACAGGGATCTGAGCCAGGCGCTGATTTTGTGGGCAATACATGGCTAATGTGGGAGCTGGCTTGCCTGCGAAAGCGGTGGTTCAGTTGAAGAATTATTAACTGATGCACCGCCTTCGCGAGCAAGCCCGCTCCCACAGGGGATCTGTGCCAGGCGCTGATTCTGTGGGCAATACAAAACCAGTGTGGGAGCTGGCTTGCCTGCGAAAGCGGTGGTTCAGTTGAAGAATTATTGACTGACACACCGTCTTCGCGAGCAAGCCCGCTCCCACAGGGGATTTGAGCCAGGCGCTGATTTTGTGGGCAATACATGGCTAATGTGGGAGCTGGCTTGCCTGCGAAAGCGGTGGTTCAGTTGAAGAATTATTGACTGACACACCGCCTTCGCGAGCAAGCCCGCTCCCACGGGGATTTGAGCCAGGCGCTGATGCTGTGGGCAATATCGCTATGCAAATGGCAGGCAACAAAAAGCCCGGCATGCCGGGCTTTTTATCGAGCGCAAAGTTATTGCGGGCTGGTGTCCAGAGGCTCAGGCGTCGGCACGGGCACGGTTTCCACGTTGTCGATGTCTTTCTGGATGCTGTCCAGCAGGGAACCTGGCTTGGCCGGTACCTCGGATTTTGGTTTTTCAGCTTGCTGCGCAGGGGCGGTCACGTTGGTGCCGCTGTCCTTGCCCAGCAAGGCTTCATCGCGGCTTACGCCGGGCATGAAGTCACCTGACAGGCTCACGAGCTGGTCATTGCCATTGAAGATGACACTGACGCGCTCCTGCTGGCGTTCACCGCCACCCGGCTGCAGGCTGTAGAGATAATCCCAGCGATCGGCATGGAAAGTGTCGGTCAGCAGGGGATTACCCATGATAAACCGTACTTGCCGTCGGGTCATTCCCGGGCGTAACTGGTCTATCATGTCCTGCGTGACGACATTGCCCTGCTGGATGTCGATTTTGTAAACCCCGGGGAATGAACAACCGGCGAGTGCGAGCAGTCCCACAAAGGTGAAACTGGTTAGCAAGAGCTTGGTGTTTTGCATCGGTGGGCGACTTCCACTATCTTGGCTGGGACAACGTAAACGCCGATCATACCCGTATTAAGAGAAGCTGCGAAGCAGCATCCGCGAGAAAGCTAACCATGGTTGAAAATAGCGAACTACGCAAAGCCGGTCTCAAAGTGACTCTGCCACGAGTCAAGATTCTACAAATGCTCGATTCTGCTGAGCAGCGCCACATGAGTGCCGAAGACGTTTACAAGGCGCTGATGGAGTCTAACGAGGACGTCGGCCTGGCCACGGTCTACCGTGTACTGACCCAGTTTGAAGCCGCAGGGCTGGTGGTTCGTCATAATTTCGACGGCGGTCATGCGGTGTTTGAATTGGCTGACGGTGGTCACCATGACCACATGGTTGACCTGGATACCAATGAGGTTATCGAGTTCACCAGCCCTGAAATCGAAGCGCTGCAGCACAAGATTGCTGAGGAGCATGGGTTCGATTTGGTCGACCACAATCTCGTGTTGTACATCCGTAAGAAAAAGTAAAAATCGACGCAGTTTTGCTTTGCGAAACGATTGAAGGCGACCCTCGGGTCGCCTTCGTGCTTTCTATCGAGGGGAAAATGTCGCTTCAAGCCTTCGCGGCCACCACCATTTTTTTCGCGTGAGCCAAGGACTCTTTAGTCAAGTCGATACCACCAAGCATCCGCGCCACTTCTTCCACCCGTTCCGATTTGTTCAGCTTGGAGACGGCTGTGTGTGTCGCGTCGCTACCGCGCACCTTATGCACAAACAGGTGCTGATGCCCTTGAGCTGCCACTTGCGGCAAGTGGGTCACCGTAAGCACCTGGCCGCGATCCCCCAGGCGGCGCAGCAATTGGCCAACAATTTCTGCGGTCGGCCCGCCAATGCCCACATCCACTTCATCGAATACCAGGGTGGGTACCCGTGAGGTCTGTGCGGTAATCACCTGGATCGCTAGGCTGATCCGCGAGAGTTCGCCGCCGGAGGCCACTTTGGCCAGGGCCTTGAGCGGTTGGCCGGGGTTGGCACTCACCAGCAGTTCGACGTGCTCCAGCCCATGGGGCTGCAATTCTTGACTGGCGTTGGGATGCAACTCGATGGTGAAGCGCCCGCCTGGCATACCCAGGCGTTGGATTTCCAGCTCAACGGCGCTTGCCAGGCTAGTAGCTGCCTGCTGGCGCAGAGCGCTCAGTTCCCGGGCTTTTTCCTGATAATGACGGGCAAACGAAGCGAGCTCCTCGCCCAATCGCTCAATGGATTCGTCGTTCGCGTTGAGTGTTTCGATTTCATCCAGCAGTTTCTGCTGCATGGTTGCGACTTCCGTCGGCTGGATTCGATGCTTGCGAGCCAGGGTATAAATAGTGTCCAGGCGTTCTTCTATTTCCTGCAGGCGTGCTGGGTCGGCGTCGAAGTGGTCCAGGAAACGATTGAGTTCGCCCACGGCCTCTTCAACCTGGATTTGCGCGCTGGTCAGCAGGGTGGTCGCTTCGCTCAGTGAGCCAGAAGCATTGTTCACGCTGGACAGGCGATTGAGGCTGGCGGTCAGTGCGTTGAGCACATTGCCGGAGTCGCTCTCGCTACATTGTTCGACCACCTGGCGGCAGATGCCCAGCAGGGTTTCGGCGTTGGTCAGGTTCTTGTGTTCCTGCTCAAGCTGTTCCAGCTCGGTTTCACCCAGGCCCAGGCTTTCGAGCTCTTCCAATTGATAGCTGAGCAACTGGTGGCGGGCGCGTTGTTCGTCGCCGGAGTTGGAGAGGCGTTCCAGCTCCTGGCGTGTCTGGCGCCAGCGTTGGGCGGCCAGTTGAACTTGCCGGGAAAGATCGGTGGCGCCGGCGTACTCATCGAGCAGGCGGCGGTGGGTATCGGTTTTCAACAGGGATTGATGTTCGTGCTGACTGTGGATATCGATCAGCAATTCGCCCAAGGCTTTCAAGTCGCCCAGTGGGCAAGGTGTGCCGTTGATATAACCGCGGGAGCGCCCCTCGGCGGTGATCACCCGGCGCAGAATGCAGGGGCCTTCATTATTAAGGTCGCGCTCGGCCAACCATGCTTCGGCTTCGGGGATGTCCGCCAGGTCGAAGGTGGCCAGGATATCGGCCTTGTCGGAGCCAGGGCGTACCACGCCACTGTCGGCGCGATCGCCAAGCGTCAGGCCGAGGGCGTCGAGCATGATCGACTTGCCGGCGCCGGTTTCGCCTGTGATTACGCTCATCCCGCGATCCAGTTCAAGATCCAGGTGTTCAACGATGGCGTAGTTATGTACAGACAGGTGCACGAGCATGACGGCCGCTCCCAGGCTTTAGGTCTGGTTATTTATACAGTGTTTTGTTCGGGGCTGACAATCCTGGCGCTTAGCTCGATTTGCTTGAATCGCGATTTTTTTTAGCGCGATGTGGAATGAGCGTGAAGGAAATGATCCAGGTCAATCGAAAGACTTTTGGTAACGCCTGCGCCCTTGAACCTGAAAATTGTGGCCCCATATACCGGAGCAGAAGCGCGAGTTGAGTTCGCGCATGATTTTGAAAGGAGAAATCTATGGCTGACGAACAGACGCAGGATACGCAAACTCCAGACGCCAATTCGGCTGCCGGTGATGAACTGGCGACTCGTGTGCAAGTGCTCGAAGAGCAATTGGCCGCTGCGCAGGATCAATCGTTGCGTGTTGCCGCCGATCTGCAGAACGTCCGCCGCCGTGCCGAGCAGGATGTAGAGAAGGCTCACAAGTTCGCGCTGGAAAAATTCGCCGGTGACCTGCTGCCGATCATCGACAGCCTGGAGCGTGGTCTTGAGTTGTCCAACCCGGACGACGAAAACATCCGCCCAATGCGCGAAGGCATCGAGCTGACCCTGAAAATGTTCCAGGACACCCTGAAGCGCTATCAGTTGGAAGCGATCGATCCGCAGGCCGGCGAGCCGTTCAATGCTGAGCATCACCAAGCCATGGCCATGCAGGAAAGCCATGACCTGGAACCTAATAGCGTGATCAAGGTGTTCCAGAAGGGTTACCAGCTCAACGGTCGCCTGATGCGCCCGGCAATGGTGGTGGTGAGCAAGGCTCCTGCACCCGTTGCACCTTCTATTGATGAGCAGGCTTGAAATCCGCCGCAAGGCCCCCATTTATAAGTCAAGCGTTTAAGTGCTACCGCAGTTAGCCACAACTGCTGCGGCAACCAAATTCAAGTTTCGGGAGAGTAAATCATGGGCAAAATTATCGGTATCGACCTGGGGACCACCAACTCCTGCGTCTCCGTGCTGGAAAACGGCGTTGCAAAAGTTATTGAAAACGCCGAAGGCGCACGTACCACTCCGTCGATCATCGCTTACGCCAACGACGGTGAAATCCTCGTCGGCCAATCGGCCAAGCGTCAGGCAGTGACCAACCCGCACAACACCCTGTACGCGGTAAAGCGTCTGATTGGTCGTAAGTTCGACGAAGAAGTCGTACAGAAAGACATCAAGATGGTGCCTTACAAAATCGCCAAGGCCGACAACGGTGACGCCTGGGTTGAAGTGAACGGCCAGAAAATGTCGCCGCCACAAATCTCGGCTGAAATCTTGAAAAAGATGAAGAAGACCGCCGAAGACTACCTCGGTGAAGCAGTGACTGAAGCGGTGATCACCGTTCCGGCCTACTTCAACGACAGCCAGCGTCAGGCCACCAAAGACGCCGGCCGCATCGCGGGCCTGGATGTAAAACGTATCATCAACGAACCCACCGCAGCTGCTCTGGCTTACGGTATGGACAAGGCCAAGGGCGATCACACCGTGATCGTTTACGACCTGGGTGGCGGTACGTTCGACGTTTCCGTGATCGAGATCGCAGAAGTTGACGGCGAGCACCAGTTTGAAGTGTTGGCCACCAACGGTGACACCTTCCTGGGTGGTGAAGACTTTGACATTCGTCTGATCGACTACCTCGTTGACGAATTCAAGAAAGAAAGCGGCATGAACCTCAAAGGTGACCCGCTGGCCATGCAGCGCCTGAAAGAAGCCGCTGAAAAAGCCAAGATCGAGCTGTCTTCCGCTCAGTCGACCGACGTGAACCTGCCGTACATCACTGCAGACGCTACCGGTCCTAAGCACTTGAACGTGAAAATCTCGCGTTCCAAGCTCGAAGCGCTGGTTGAAGACCTGGTTCAGCGCACCATCGAACCTTGCCGCATCGCGCTGAAAGACTCCGGTATCGACGTTGGCTCTATCAACGACGTGATCCTGGTAGGCGGTCAGACCCGTATGCCACTGGTTCAGAAGCTGGTCACCGAGTTCTTCGGCAAAGAAGCTCGTAAAGACGTGAACCCGGACGAAGCCGTTGCCATGGGTGCTGCCATCCAGGGTGCCGTACTGGCCGGTGACGTGAAAGACGTGTTGCTGCTGGACGTAAGCCCGCTGACCCTGGGTATCGAAACCATGGGTGGCGTGATGACTGCGCTGATCGAGAAAAACACCACGATTCCTACCAAGAAATCCCAGGTGTTCTCGACTGCCGATGACAACCAGGGCGCCGTGACTATCCACGTGCTGCAGGGCGAGCGTAAGCAAGCTGCGCAGAACAAGTCCCTGGGCAAGTTCGACCTGGCTGAGATTCCACCAGCACCACGTGGCGTGCCACAAATCGAAGTGACCTTCGACATCGACGCCAACGGCATCCTGCACGTCGGCGCGAAAGACAAGGCCACCGGCAAAGAGCAGAAGATCACCATCAAGGCCAACTCCGGCCTGTCTGATGAAGAAATTCAACAGATGATCCGTGATGCTGAAACCAATGCTGAAGCGGACAAGAAGTTCGAAGAGTTGGCAGGCGCCCGTAACCAGGGTGACGCGCTGGTTCACTCGACGCGCAAAATGATCGCTGATGCTGGCGACAAAGTGACCGACGAAGAGAAAACCGCAATCGAAGCGGCAGTGGTTGCCCTGGAAGCCGCCATCAAAGGCGACGACAAGGCTGCCATCGAAGCCAAGGTTGAGGAGCTGTCGAAAGTCTCCGCGCCAGTTGCTCAGAAAATGTACGCCGAACAAGGCCAGCCGGCTGACGGCGCTGCGCAACAAGCAGAGCCTGAAGCCAAGCACGACGATGTTGTCGATGCCGAGTTCGAAGAAGTTAAAGACGACCAGAAGAAGTAACTTGGTCGCCCGGTTGACCGCTCACAAGCGGTGACTGGTAGGATGTCGCCGCGCGGGAGCTTGCTCCCGCGTTGGCGTGTCTGGGGTATGCGAATTTTTACAGCATGCGACAACGCTCGGATGCTGGCGGTGTGAACGGGAATGCTCCTGCTTTCCGAATGACAGTCACCGCGTTTTTGGCCGGGTCCCTGGCTGAAAGCAGTAATGACCAGGATCGTTGAATTGACGTGAGTTGGGTCCGGGCCTGTATTGGGGCTCAACGAGTTTGGCAGGGTTCAGGAGGGCCAGGTCGAACGTCCTTAAGAGTGCAAAGACTTATGGCAAAGCGTGACTATTACGAAGTGTTGGGTGTGGAGCGTGGCGCCAGCGAGGCGGAGCTGAAAAAGGCCTACCGTCGCCTGGCGATGAAGCACCACCCGGACCGTAATCCGGATAACAAAGAATCCGAAGAGATGTTCAAAGAGGCCAACGAGGCCTACGAATGCCTGTGTGATCCCAATAAGCGTGCAGCCTACGACCAGTATGGCCATGCCGGTGTCGACCCGAGCATGGGCGGCGGCGGTGCCGGTTTTGGTGGCCAGAACTTCTCCGATATTTTCGGCGACGTATTCAGCGACTTCTTCGGCGGTGGCCGTGGTGGTCAGCGTGGCGGCCCTCAGCGCGGTAGCGACCTGCGTTACACCCTGGAGCTGAACCTGGAAGAGGCCGTGCGCGGCACCAGTGTCAATATCCGTGTGCCGACGCTGGTTAACTGCAAGCCGTGCGATGGCTCCGGTGCGAAGAAAGGCTCCTCGCCGATCACGTGCCCGACCTGTGGCGGTATCGGGCAGGTGCGCATGCAGCAGGGCTTTTTCTCGGTGCAGCAAACCTGCCCGCGTTGCCATGGCCAGGGCAAGATCATTTCTGATCCGTGCGACTCCTGCCACGGCGAAGGCCGCGTCGAAGAGTACAAGACGCTGTCGGTGAAAGTGCCGGCGGGTGTGGATACCGGTGATCGTATTCGCCTGTCGGGCGAAGGCGAGGCGGGTGCCCAGGGCGGCCCTACGGGCGACCTGTACGTGGTGATCAATGTGCGTGAGCACTCGATCTTCCAGCGTGACGGCAAGCATTTGTTCTGCGAAGTGCCGATCAGTTTTGTTGATGCAGCACTGGGTGGCGAGCTGGAGATTCCGACGCTGGATGGTAGGGTTAAGCTCAAGATTCCCGAGGGGACTCAAACCGGCAAGCAGTTCCGCATTCGTGGCAAAGGCGTTGCGCCTGTGCGCGGTGGCGGTGCTGGCGACCTGATGTGCCGTGTGGCGGTTGAAACCCCCGTGAACCTGAATCGTCGTCAGCGTGAACTGCTGGAAGAGTTCCGCAGCTCGCTGGAAGGCGATGACTCGCACTCACCGAAGACCACAGGCTTCTTCGACGGTGTAAAACGCTTCTTCGGCGACCTGTAAGGATCTGAATATGCGACGTATAGCCGTAATGGGCGCTGCCGGGCGCATGGGCAAGACGCTGGTCGAGGCGGTGCAGCAACGCTCGCCGGCCTCCGGGCTGACGGCGGCGATTGTTCGCCCAGGCAGTACGTTGATCGGCGCGGACGCAGGTGAGTTGGCCTCATTGGGTCGCATCGGTGTTTCGCTGTCTGGCAACCTTGAGCAGGTGGCTGACGAATTCGACGTGCTGATCGACTTCACCCTGCCGGAAGTGATGCTGAAAAATCTGGCCTTCTGCCGCAAGGCAAGCAAGGCCATGGTGATCGGCACGACCGGTTTGAGTGCCGAGCAGAAGCAGTTGCTGGTGGAGGCGGGCAAGGATATTCCGATCGTCTTCGCGGCCAACTTCAGCGTGGGCGTAAACCTGTCGCTGAAATTGCTGGACCTGGCGGCGCGCGTGCTGGGTGATGAAGCAGATATCGAGATCATCGAGACCCACCATCGCCACAAGATCGACGCGCCTTCGGGCACGGCATTGCGCATGGGTGAAGCCATTGCGGATGCGCTGGGTCGCGATCTGTCGAAAGTGGCTGTGTACGGGCGTGAGGGCCATACCGGTGCTCGTGCGCGTGACACCATTGGTTTTGCCACTGTGCGCGGTGGTGATGTGGTCGGTGATCACACGGTGCTGTTTGCCACCGAAGGTGAGCGTCTGGAAATCACCCACAAGGCCTCCAGTCGCATGACCTTCGCCAAGGGCGCGGTGCGTGCTGCGCTCTGGTTGGAAGGGCGTGAGCCAGGCCTGTACGACATGCGTGACGTGCTGGATCTGCACTAAGCAGTAGCTAAAACGGGGGCTCAGGATTATCCTGTGGCCCCGTTTTTACCCGCTAAGCGACGTCCTGTCGCATTCCCCTGCCTTTAAGGCTCATTAGCGGTGGACCAAAAAAGCCTTTTTCTGTAAGCTACAGCTTTAGTGTGTCCACTAAAAGCGCGCAGAATAATTCAGTGAAGAAGCGGGGTGACGTGTCCATACGTCACTCCGCTTTTTTACAACCTGCGATCGCCCTTTCAGGCTTTATTTACGGGAGGTCTTCTTGACTAAGCCAGCCATACTCGCCCTTGCTGATGGCAGCATTTTTCGCGGCGAAGCCATTGGAGCCGACGGTCAAACCGTTGGAGAGGTGGTGTTCAACACCGCCATGACCGGCTATCAGGAAATCCTTACCGATCCTTCCTACGCCCAACAGATCGTTACCCTGACCTATCCGCACATCGGCAACACCGGCACCACGCCGGAAGATGTCGAGTCTGATCGTGTTTGGTCGGCGGGCCTGGTGATTCGTGACCTGCCACTGGTTGCGAGCAACTGGCGTAACACGATGTCGCTGTCCGATTACCTGAAAGCCAACAACGTTGTGGCGATCGCCGGTATCGATACGCGCCGCCTCACGCGCATCCTGCGTGAAAAAGGCTCGCAGAACGGCTGCATCATGGTCGGTGACAATATTTCCGAAGAGGCGGCGATTGCCGCAGCGCAAGGCTTCCCTGGCCTGAAGGGCATGGACCTGGCGAAAGTCGTCAGCGTCAAAGAGAAGTACGAGTGGCGTTCCACTGTGTGGGATCTGAAGACCGACAGCCACGCGACTATCGAGGCTGCCGATCTGCCTTACCACGTGGTCGCCTATGACTACGGCGTCAAGTACAACATCCTGCGCATGCTCGTCGAGCGCGGTTGCCGCGTGACCGTGGTGCCTGCGCAAACCCCTGCCAGCGATGTGCTCGCGATGCAGCCGGACGGTGTATTCCTGTCCAACGGCCCGGGTGACCCTGAGCCATGCGACTACGCTATCCAGGCCATCAAGGACGTGCTGGAGACCGAGATTCCGGTGTTCGGTATCTGCCTTGGCCACCAACTGCTGGCTTTGGCCTCCGGCGCCAAGACCCTGAAAATGGGCCACGGCCACCACGGTGCCAACCACCCGGTACAAGATCTGGACACCGGTGTTGTGATGATCACCAGCCAGAACCACGGTTTTGCGGTGGATGAAGCCTCCCTGCCGAGCAACGTGCGCGCCATTCACAAGTCGCTGTTCGACGGTTCCCTGCAAGGCATTGAGCGCACCGACAAGAGCGCGTTCAGCTTCCAGGGCCACCCTGAAGCCAGCCCGGGCCCGAACGACGTAGCGCCGCTGTTCGACCGTTTCATCAATGAGATGGCCAAGCGACGCTGACTGAGTGGCCTGCGGGCGGCCCCGTATCGCGGTGGCCCCCGCAGGCTCTTCAAAGATTGTTCAAGACGGCTTGCCGACTGACCTGCGGATTTGAGTGACAAACCCATGCCAAAACGTACAGACATAAAAAGCATCCTGATTCTCGGCGCTGGCCCGATCGTGATCGGCCAGGCCTGCGAATTCGACTACTCCGGCGCCCAGGCCTGTAAAGCCCTGCGCGAGGAGGGCTACCGCGTCATCCTGGTGAACTCCAACCCGGCCACCATCATGACCGACCCGGCCATGGCCGACGCCACCTACATCGAGCCGATCAAGTGGCAGACCGTTGCCAAGATCATCGAGAAAGAGCGCCCGGACGCGCTGCTGCCAACCATGGGCGGCCAGACCGCTCTGAACTGCGCCCTGGACCTGGAGCGCGAAGGCGTCCTGGAAAAGTTCGGCGTAGAGATGATCGGTGCCAATGCCGACACCATCGACAAGGCTGAAGACCGTTCGCGTTTCGACAAGGCCATGAAGTCGATCGGCCTGGCTTGCCCGCGTTCCGGTATCGCCCACAGCATGGAAGAGGCCAACGCGGTCCTCGAGACCCTGGGCTTCCCGTGCATTATCCGTCCGTCCTTCACCATGGGCGGCACCGGCGGCGGTATCGCTTACAACCGTGAAGAGTTTGAAGAAATCTGCGCTCGCGGCCTGGACCTGTCGCCGACCAAAGAGCTGCTGATCGACGAATCCCTGATCGGCTGGAAAGAATATGAGATGGAGGTTGTCCGCGATAAGAAGGACAACTGCATCATCGTCTGCTCCATCGAAAACTTCGACCCGATGGGCGTGCACACCGGTGACTCGATCACCGTGGCGCCAGCACAGACCCTGACCGACAAGGAATACCAGATTCTGCGTAACGCCTCCCTGGCGGTATTGCGCGAGATCGGCGTTGAAACCGGCGGTTCCAACGTTCAGTTCGGCATCTGCCCGGACACCGGCCGCATGGTCGTGATCGAGATGAACCCACGTGTATCGCGTTCTTCGGCACTGGCCTCGAAAGCGACTGGCTTCCCGATTGCGCGTATCGCTGCCAAGCTGGCTATCGGCTACACCCTGGACGAACTGCAAAACGAAATCACCGGCGGCGCGATGCCGGCGTCTTTCGAGCCGTCTATCGACTACGTTGTGACCAAGCTGCCGCGCTTTGCCTTCGAGAAATTCGCCAAGGCGGATGCACGCCTGACCACCCAGATGAAGTCTGTTGGTGAGGTCATGGCGATCGGCCGCACCTTCCAGGAGTCCTTGCAGAAAGCCCTGCGCGGCCTGGAAGTCGGCGTTTGCGGCCTGGACGAGAAGCTCGACCTGAGCAACCCGGAAAGCATGAGCATCCTCAAGCGCGAGCTGACCGTGCCGGGCGCCGAGCGTATCTGGTACGTGGCGGACGCCTTCCGTGCCGGCCTGAGCGTCGAAGATATCTTCGGCATGAACATGATCGACCCGTGGTTCCTGGTGCAGATCGAAGATCTGATCAAGGAAGAAGAGAAGGTCAAGACCCTCGGCCTGTCGTCTATCGACCGCGACCTGATGTTCCGCCTCAAGCGCAAAGGCTTCTCCGATCAGCGTCTGGCCAAGCTGCTGGGTGTGACCGAGAAGAACCTGCGCACTCATCGCCACAAGCTGGATATCTTCCCGGTCTACAAGCGCGTTGACACCTGCGCCGCGGAATTCGCCACCGACACGGCCTACATGTACTCCACCTATGAGGAAGAGTGCGAAGCCGCGCCGACGGGCCGCGACAAGATCATCATCCTGGGTGGCGGTCCGAACCGTATCGGCCAGGGCATCGAGTTCGACTACTGCTGCGTACACGCCGCCCTCGCCCTGCGCGAAGACGGGTACGAGACCATCATGGTCAACTGCAACCCGGAAACGGTTTCCACTGACTACGACACTTCCGACCGCCTGTACTTCGAGCCGGTAACGCTGGAAGACGTCTTGGAAATCTGCCGCGTCGAGAAGCCTAAAGGCGTGATCGTCCAGTACGGCGGCCAGACCCCGCTGAAACTGGCGCGCGCCCTCGAAGCCGCCGGCGTGCCGATCATCGGTACCAGCCCGGATGCGATTGACCGTGCCGAAGACCGTGAGCGTTTCCAGCAAATGGTTGAGCGCCTGAACCTGCGTCAGCCGCCGAACGCCACCGTGCGCAGCGAAGACGAAGCCATCCGCGCGGCCAGCAAGATCGGCTACCCGTTGGTGGTGCGTCCGTCCTACGTACTGGGCGGCCGGGCGATGGAAATCGTCTACGAAGAAGAAGAACTCAAGCGCTACCTGCGTGATGCGGTGAAAGTCTCCAACGACAGCCCGGTGCTGCTGGACCACTTCCTCAACTGCGCCATCGAAATGGACGTGGATGCGGTCTGCGACGGCACGGATGTAGTCATCGGCGCCATCATGCAGCACATCGAACAAGCCGGCGTTCACTCCGGTGACTCGGCCTGCTCGCTGCCGCCGTACTCGCTGCCGGCGCACATTCAGGATGAGATGCGCGAACAGGTCAAGAAGATGGCCCTGGAGCTGGGCGTTGTCGGCCTGATGAACGTACAGTTGGCGCTGCAAGGCGAAGACATCTACGTCATTGAAGTCAACCCGCGTGCTTCGCGTACCGTGCCGTTTGTTTCCAAGTGCATCGGTGTGTCCCTGGCCATGATCGCTGCGCGTGTGATGGCCGGTAAGACCCTGAAGGAAATCGGCTTTACCAAGGAAATCATTCCGAACTTCTACAGTGTGAAAGAGGCGGTGTTCCCATTCGCCAAGTTCCCTGGCGTGGACCCGATCCTGGGCCCAGAGATGAAGTCCACCGGTGAAGTGATGGGCGTGGGCGATACCTTCGGTGAAGCATTCGCCAAGGCCCAGATGGGCGCCAGCGAAGTGCTGCCAACCGGTGGTACCGCGTTTATCAGCGTGCGTGATGACGACAAGCCACTGGTTGCAGGGGTCGCCCGCGATCTGATCAACTTGGGCTTTGAAGTCGTGGCTACCGCCGGGACCGCCAAGCTGATCGAAGCTGCCGGCCTGAAAGTACGCCGCGTGAACAAGGTGACGGAAGGCCGTCCGCACGTGGTCGACATGATCAAGAATGACGAAGTCACCCTGATCATCAACACCACCGAAGGTCGTCAGTCGATCGCGGACTCCTATTCCATTCGTCGTAATGCCTTGCAGCACAAGATTTACTGCACCACTACCATTGCTGCTGGCGAAGCTATCTGTGAGGCGCTCAAGTTCGGTCCGGAAAAGACCGTGCGTCGCTTGCAGGATCTACACGCAGGATTGAAGGCATGATCAAATACCCAATGACCGTCCAGGGCGCCAAGGCCCTGGAAGAGGAACACGCCCATCTGACCAAGGTCGTACGTCCAAAGCTGAGCCAGGACATCGGTACGGCCCGCGAGCTGGGTGACTTGAAGGAAAACGCTGAATACCATGCTGCTCGTGAGCAGCAGGGTATGGTCGAGGCGCGGATTCGTGACATCGAGGGCCGGATTCAGAATCAGGTCATCATTGATGTCACCTCCATCCCTCATACCGGTAAAGTGATTTTCGGCACCACTGTTGAGATCGCCAACGTCGAGACTGATGAGCGCGTTGTCTATCACATCGTGGGTGAAGATGAAGCTGACTTCAAACTCGGCAAGATCTCTGTTGGTTCGCCGCTGGCCCGCGCCTTGATTGCCAAGGAAGAGGGTGATGTGGTGGCCGTCAAGACGCCGGGTGGCGTGATCGAGTACGAGATTGTCGAAGTTCGTCACATCTGAAAGACGGCGCCCGCTGCGTGCGGGCGCCATGCTTTGGCAGCTCTCTCAGATGCTTTGGGTGGGCGGCCTATGGTTGTTGCATATTGGTGTATTGCCGGCGTTGGGCCTGATTGGCCTGGCGCCGCTGCTGATCGATGAGATCGACGGATTGCTGAGTGCGCTGCTGGTGAGTTTTGCGGCGGCGTGCGTGCTGCTTCAGGTGTTGGTGCTGGTCAAGGCTGAAGGCCTGAAGAGTTTGTGGCGGGATATTCGCGGGCAACTGCTGCTGATGGCGCTGTATGCATGCGCAATGTTTTGCGTGGTGCATGTGTGGCTGCCGCAAGCGTTGCGCTGGCAGTTATTCAGCTATCTTGTGCTAGGGTTCTCTGGCCTGGTGCTGGTTATGCAACCTGCGCCGGGATGGAGTGGCGGGGCGCGCGAAGCACGCCCTTGACCCTTTTCATCATTTGAAGCGATGAACGTTCGACAGTTGCTTGTTGACGCTGAAGTTCTTGCGATACAGCAGCGCCATCTTGCCGATGACCTGAACCAGGTCCGCTTTGCCGACCTTGCACAATTCTGCAACGGCGGCCAGGCGCGCTTCGCGATCAAGGATGTTGACCTTGATCTTGATCAGTTCGTGATCGTTCAGTGCGCGCTCGAATTCGGCTAGCACACCCTCAGTCAAACCGTTGTCTGCCACAATCAGAACTGGTTTCAGATGGTGGCCAATGGATTTGTACTGTTTCTTCTGCTCTTGAGTGAGCGGCATAATCTGACCCCTGCGTCTGATCTTGTAAAAAGCGGCGGCCAGTTTACCCGAGCGAGTCCGGGACCGCCCAGTTAATCACGACCCGTTTTATTTTTTCGAGGTGGCCCGTGGCCCGTTCCAAAACCAGCCTTAAGTGGCTACAAGAACATTTCAATGATCCTTACGTCAAAAAGGCGCAAAAGGACGGCTATCGTTCCCGTGCCAGCTACAAGCTGCTGGAGATCCAGGACAAGGACAAACTGATCCGTCCAGGCATGAGCGTTATCGATCTCGGCGCGGCCCCCGGTGGCTGGTCCCAGGTGACCAGTCGTCTGATTGGTGGGCAAGGTCGATTGATCGCTTCGGACATCCTCGAGATGGACAGCATCCCGGACGTGACCTTTGTTCACGGCGATTTTACCGAGGACAAGGTATTGGCCGAGATCCTGGAGGCTGTGGGAAATTCGCAGGTAGACCTTGTGATTTCCGACATGGCCCCCAATATGAGTGGATTACCGGCTGTTGATATGCCGCGTGCCATGTTCCTGTGTGAGCTGGCGCTGGATTTGGCAGGTCGGGTGTTACGTCCGGGTGGTGATTTCCTGGTGAAGGTGTTCCAGGGCGAAGGTTTCGACGAGTACCACAAGAACATTCGCAAGTTGTTCGACAAGGTGCAGACCCGCAAACCGGACTCTTCCCGTGACAGGTCCAGGGAGCAGTATCTGCTGTGCCGTGGCTACCGCGGCGTCGAAGGCGCTGCGAGCGAAGAGCGTTTTTGAGAAATTCGAGGAGGGCGATAGGTTTTTTTATATCGCTTTCGTCACGAAGCTTTACGAATATTGCGTAGTCAAAGTTTCACAAAGGGTTACAGACGGCGCCTGCCAGAGTTGTAGGTAATGTAGTAAGTTAGGCCGGTGAATATCATGCGAAGCGCGCGCCAGTAGCGGAGCTTGCTTCAGAGGGTAGTTAATTGAACGATATGGCAAAGAATCTGATCCTGTGGTTGATCATTGCGGCTGTCCTGGTGACGGTGATGAACAACTTCTCCAGCCCTAACGAGCCGCAGACCCTCAACTATTCCGACTTCATCCAGCAAGTTAAGGATGGCAAGGTCGAACGCGTAGCGGTTGATGGCTACGTGATTACCGGTAAGCGCAACGATGGCGACAGCTTCAAGACCATTCGTCCTGCCATTCAGGACAACGGTCTCATCGGTGACCTGGTGGATAACAAGGTCGTTGTGGAAGGCAAGCAGCCTGAACAGCAAAGCATCTGGACTCAACTCCTGGTGGCCAGCTTCCCGATCCTGGTGATTATCGCCGTGTTCATGTTCTTCATGCGCCAGATGCAAGGCGGTGCGGGAGGCAAGGGTGGGCCGATGAGCTTTGGCAAGAGCAAGGCGCGCCTGCTCTCCGAAGACCAGGTAAAAACCACTTTGGCTGACGTTGCAGGTTGCGACGAAGCCAAGGAAGAAGTCGGCGAGTTGGTCGAGTTCCTGCGTGATCCGGGCAAATTCCAGCGTCTGGGTGGCCGTATCCCTCGCGGTGTGCTGATGGTGGGCCCACCGGGTACCGGTAAAACCTTGCTGGCCAAGGCGATTGCCGGCGAAGCCAAGGTGCCTTTCTTTACCATTTCCGGTTCTGACTTCGTCGAAATGTTTGTCGGCGTCGGCGCCAGCCGTGTTCGCGATATGTTCGAGCAGGCCAAGAAGCACGCGCCATGCATCATCTTCATCGACGAAATCGATGCCGTTGGTCGCCATCGTGGCGCTGGCATGGGTGGCGGTCACGATGAGCGTGAGCAGACCCTCAACCAGTTGCTGGTAGAGATGGATGGTTTCGAGATGAATGACGGCATTATCGTCATCGCCGCAACCAACCGTCCCGACGTGCTGGACCCTGCGTTGCTGCGTCCGGGCCGTTTTGACCGCCAGGTTGTGGTCGGCCTGCCGGACATTCGTGGCCGTGAGCAGATCCTGAAAGTACACATGCGCAAGGTGCCGATGGGTGACGACGTGGCTCCGGCTGTGATCGCCCGTGGTACTCCCGGCTTCTCCGGTGCTGACCTGGCAAACCTGGTCAACGAGGCGTCGCTGTTCGCTGCCCGTACTGGCAAGCGCATCGTTGAGATGAAAGAGTTCGAATTGGCGAAAGACAAGATCATGATGGGCGCCGAGCGCAAATCCATGGTCATGTCCGAGAAAGAGAAGCAGAACACCGCCTATCACGAGGCCGGTCACGCCATTGTAGGTCGTGTTGTGCCTGAGCATGACCCGGTCTACAAAGTGTCGATCATTCCCCGTGGCCGGGCACTGGGCGTGACCATGTTCCTGCCGGAAGAAGATCGCTACAGCCTCTCCAAGCGTGCGCTGATCAGCCAGATCTGCTCGCTGTATGGTGGCCGTATTGCTGAAGAAATGACCCTTGGTTTCGACGGTGTGACCACTGGCGCCTCCAACGACATCATGCGTGCCAGCCAGATCGCACGAAACATGGTGACCAAGTGGGGCTTGTCGGAAAAACTCGGCCCATTGATGTACGCCGAAGAAGAAGGCGAAGTGTTCCTGGGTCGTGGCGGCGGTGGGCAAAGCGCCAGCTTCTCGGGTGAGACAGCCAAGCTGATCGACTCCGAGGTTCGCAGCATCATTGACCAGTGCTACGGCACGGCCAAGCAGATCCTGACTGACAACCGTGACAAGCTGGACGCCATGGCTGATGCATTGATGAAGTACGAAACCATCGATGCCGACCAGATCGACGACATCATGGCGGGTCGTGCGCCGCGTGAGCCGCGCGACTGGGAAGGTGGTTCGGGTACTTCGGGCACTCCGCCTGTGGTGCAGAATGAGCGCCCTGAAACGCCTATCGGCGGCCCGGCAGCTGATCACTAAGGTTTGAAATGACTTCTGCTTTGTCCTCTACCCGGTTGCCTTGCGGCAACCGGGTTCTTGATTTGGCCCGGACGCATGTCATGGGCATCCTCAATGTAACCCCTGACTCCTTTTCCGATGGTGGCCGCTTCAGCCAGCAGGACGCCGCGTTGCACCACGCCGAGGCGATGGTGGCTGCCGGTGCGACGTTGATTGATGTGGGAGGGGAATCGACCCGCCCTGGCGCCCGCGTTGTTTCTCCATTGGAGGAGCTGGAGCGTGTGGCGCCGGTGGTTGAGCGCATTGCCCGTGAGCTGGATGTCATCATCTCGGTAGACACCTCCACCCCGGCAGTGATGCGAGAAACAGCGCGTCTCGGAGCGGGGTTGATCAATGATGTGCGTTCGCTTCAGCGCGACGGCGCCCTTGATGCGGCCGCTGCAACTGGCTTGCCCGTCTGCCTCATGCATATGCTGGGTGAGCCCGGCAACATGCAGGACAATCCGCATTACGACGACCTGGTTGGCGAGGTAAGTGGGTTTCTTGCTGAGAGGATTGCCCAGTGTGTGGCTGTGGGTATTGCGCCCGAACAGATCATCCTCGATCCGGGGTTTGGCTTTGCCAAGACCCTGCAGCACAATCTAAGCCTGTTCAAACACATGGACGCCTTGCACGCCCTTGGTCGCCCGCTGTTGGTCGGCGTTTCGCGCAAGAGCATGATAGGGCTCGCCTTGAATCGCCCGGTCGGCGAACGCCTGTATGGCGGCCTGGCGCTTGCGGCGCTTGCTGTAACCAAGGGCGCACGTATTTTGCGTGTGCATGATGTCGCCGAAACGGTCGATGTGGTGCGCATGCTCGCTGCTGTAGAATCAGCCGAATAAGAATGATGGAGCACTTATGACTAAGAAATATTTTGGCACCGACGGCATTCGTGGTCGGGTCGGCGAATTCCCGATCACCCCTGATTTCATGCTCAAACTGGGTTGGGCGGCAGGCATGGCGTTCCGCAGCATGGGCGCGTGTCGCATCCTGGTGGGCAAGGACACCCGTATTTCGGGCTACATGTTTGAATCCGCGCTGGAGGCCGGATTGTCCGCCGCCGGGGCCGACGTGATGCTGCTGGGCCCTATGCCTACGCCGGCAATCGCTTACCTGACGCGTACCTTTCACGCTGAAGCCGGTATTGTGATCAGCGCCTCCCACAATCCTCATGATGACAATGGCATCAAGTTTTTCTCGGGGCAGGGCACCAAGCTGCCTGACGAGATCGAGTTGATGATCGAAGAGCTGCTGGATGCGCCGATGACGGTGGTTGAGTCCAGCAAGCTGGGCAAGGTGTCGCGCATTAACGACGCGTCAGGCCGCTATATCGAATTCTGTAAAAGCAGTGTTCCGAGCAGCACCAATTTTGCAGGCTTGAAGATTGTTGTCGATTGCGCCCATGGTGCGACCTACAAGGTGGCGCCGAGCGTCTTCAAGGAGCTGGGTGCACAGGTCACCGTGCTGTCGGCTCAGCCTAACGGCTTGAACATCAACGACAATTGCGGCTCTACCCACATGGAGCAGCTGCAGGCTGCTGTGCTGGCTGAGCATGCGGACCTGGGCATCGCTTTTGACGGCGATGGCGACCGTGTGCTGATGGTGGATCACACCGGCACGATCGTGGATGGTGATGATCTGTTGTTCATCATTGCCCGTGACCTGCATGAGCGTAACAAGCTGCAAGGTGGCGTGGTCGGCACCCTGATGAGTAATCTCGGGCTGGAATTGGCGTTGGCAGAACTGGGGATTCCCTTTATTCGCGCCAATGTCGGTGATCGCTACGTGATCGCCGAGCTGCTGGAGCGTAACTGGTTGGTCGGCGGCGAGAACTCCGGGCACGTGGTTTGCTTCCAGCACACCACCACGGGCGACGCGATCATCGCCGCGCTACAGGTGCTGTTGGCCCTGCGTCGCCGCGAGGAGAGCCTGGCCCAGGCGCGCCAAGCCCTGCGCAAGTGCCCGCAAGTGCTGCTCAATGTGCGTTTTGCCGGTGGCGAAAACCCCATCGAGCACCCTGCTGTCAAAGAGGCTTGCGAACGCGTGACCCAGGCAATGGCGGGGCGCGGGCGTGTGTTGCTGCGCAAGTCCGGCACAGAGCCGTTGGTGCGCGTGATGGTCGAAGGCGAGGACGAAACACAGGTTCGCGGCCATGCCGAAGACCTGGCAAAACTGGTAACTGAAGTTTGCGCCTGAATTCGGCTTGCCAGTGATGATGTGGTTGGGTAACATCTGCGCCCACTTTGACCGACGGGGTACAGCATGCGTCGCACTATGGTAGCTGGTAACTGGAAGATGCACGGTACCCGCGCCAGTGTCGCTGAGCTGATCAACGGCCTTCGTCACTTGGCCTTGCCTAGCGGTGTTGACGTTGCGGTGTTCCCGCCTTGCTTGCATATCAACCAAGTGGTTGATGGCTTGAAAGGCAAGTCGATTCAGGTCGGCGCGCAGAACTCTGCGGTAGAGCCGATGCAAGGTGCGTTGACCGGCGAGATTTCGCCGAGTCAGCTGGTTGATGCGGGTTGTTCCTATGTGCTTGTCGGGCACTCCGAGCGTCGCCAGATGATGGGCGAGCGGGATGGGACGCTCAACCGCAAGTTCGCCGCAGCACAGGCTTGTGGCTTGATTCCGGTGTTGTGCATTGGGGAGACCCTTGAGCAGCGCGAATCGGGCAAGACTCTTGAAGTTGTCTCGCGTCAGCTGGGCAGCATCATCGAGGAGCTGGGTGTAGGTGCATTTGCAAAAGCAGTTATTGCTTACGAGCCGGTCTGGGCCATTGGCACCGGGCTGACTGCTACACCGCAACAGGCGCAGGATGTGCACGCAGCCATCCGCGCGCAGTTGGCGGCAGAGAATTCTGAAGTCGCACAAGGTGTGCGGCTTCTATACGGCGGCAGCGTGAAGGCGGCCAATGCGGTCGAACTGTTCGGCATGCCGGATATCGATGGGGGGCTCATTGGTGGAGCTTCCCTGAATGCAGATGAGTTCGGTGCGATCTGTCGCGCCGCGGGAAACTGAAAAAATGCTGGAAACAGTCGTAGTCGTTTTTCATCTGTTGGCTGCCCTGAGCGTAGTTGCTCTGGTTTTGTTGCAACAGGGTAAAGGTGCGGATGCTGGTGCGTCTTTCGGTGCAGGTGCTTCAAATACTGTGTTCGGAAGCCAAGGTTCCTCTACCTTTCTTAGTAAGTTTACTGCTATACTTGCCGCAGGTTTCTTCATAACCAGCTTAGGGTTAGGTTACTTTGCTAAAGAGAAAGCTCATGTGCTGACTCAAGTAGGTTTGCCAAACCCAGCAGTGTTGGAAGTTCCAAAAGCAAAACCGGCTTCTGATGATGTCCCGGTGCTTCAAGAGCAAAAGTCGGCTACTCCAGCGACTGACGTACCTCCAGCTCAAGAGCAGAAGTAAGAAGGGTTGTAAACGCTGTATTGCCGAGGTGGTGGAATTGGTAGACACGCAACCTTGAGGTGGTTGTGCCCATAGGGTGTAGGGGTTCGAGTCCCCTTCTCGGTACCAATTATCAGGAGAGCCCGCTGTTGCGGGCTTTCTTGTAGGTGGAAGGTTACATTGACCCTGCAAGGGATCGGTCGTATACTTCCGCCCCAGCTTTGTCGCGGGGTGGAGCAGTCTGGTAGCTCGTCGGGCTCATAACCCGAAGGTCGTCGGTTCAAATCCGGCCCCCGCAACCAGTTTTAGCGGAGCCCCTTTTAAGGGGCTTTTTGTTAGCTGGACACTTTCAACGCCGCTGTTCGACGGCGTTTCAAGGATGGGCGTTTCGCCCATTTTTTTATTTTGCACAGCATGCACATACATGCACGAGGGGGTTCAGGTGTCGAGCAAGCTAGAAGAGTTGCAGGCCTTGTTGGCCCCGGTGGTCGTGGCCCTAGGCTATGAATGCTGGGGTATTGAGTTTTCGGCTCAAGGTCGCCACTCAATGTTGCGCGTTTATATCGATAAAGAGGGCGGCGTGCTGGTGGACGATTGTGCCATTGTCAGCCGTCAGATCAGCGGTGTGCTGGATGTTGAAGATCCAATCTCCGTTGAATACACCCTTGAAGTTTCCTCGCCAGGCATGGAACGCCCACTGTTCACTATCGAGCAGTTTGCTAAATATGCCGGTGAACAAGTGAAGATCAAGCTGCGCTCCCCCTTTGAAGGGCGACGCAACTTTCAGGGCCTTCTGCGCGGTGTAGAAGAGCAGGATGTCGTGGTGCAGGTAGAAGACCATGAGTTCCTGTTGCCGATCGATATGATCGACAAGGCCAACATTATTCCCAGTTTTGACTGAGACGCGGATCCCGCGGATCCAATGGCTTGCGAAAGGCGAGGCGTACGATGAGCAAAGAAGTACTGCTGGTTGTTGAGTCGGTATCCAATGAAAAGGGTGTACCGGCAAGCGTGATTTTTGAAGCGTTGGAGCTGGCCCTGGCCACTGCTACCAAGAAACGTTTTGAAGACGAAGTAGATCTGCGTGTGGAAATCAACCGCCACACCGGTGCCTATGAGACTTTCCGTCGTTGGACGGTGGTCGAAGAGGACGATCTTGATGATCCGGCAATCGAAACCTGGCCAAGCAAGGTTGCGCAAACGCATCCGGGCGCTCAGGTTGGCGATGTTGTCGAAGAAAAGATCGAGTCGATCGAATTCGGCCGTATTGCTGCACAGACCGCCAAGCAGGTCATCGTGCAGAAGGTTCGCGAAGCCGAGCGCGCTCAAGTCGTTGACGCCTATCGCGAACGCCTGGGTGAAATCATCTCCGGCACCGTGAAAAAAGTTACCCGCGACAACGTGATCGTCGACCTGGGCAACAACGCCGAAGCGTTGCTGGCCCGCGAAGACATCATCTCTCGCGAAACCTTCCGTGTCGGCGTGCGCTTGCGTGCGCTGCTCAAGGAAATCCGCACCGAGAACCGCGGCCCACAGTTGATCCTGTCGCGTACCGCGCCGGAAATGCTGATCGAGCTGTTCCGTATCGAAGTGCCGGAAATCGCCGAAGGCCTGATCGAAGTGATGGCTGCGTCCCGTGACCCGGGTTCGCGTGCCAAGATCGCGGTCCGCTCCAAGGACAAACGCATCGACCCGCAAGGCGCTTGCATCGGTATGCGCGGTTCGCGCGTCCAGGCAGTGTCGGGCGAATTGGGCGGTGAGCGTGTGGACATCGTCCTGTGGGACGATAACCCGGCGCAGTTCGTGATCAACGCCATGTCGCCAGCTGAAGTGGCGGCAATTATCGTTGACGAAGATGCCCATGCAATGGACATCGCCGTTGGCGCAGACAATCTGGCTCAGGCCATTGGTCGTGGTGGTCAGAACGTGCGTCTGGCCAGCCAACTGACCGGTTGGACCCTGAACGTGATGACCGAATCGGACATCCAGGCTAAGCAGCAAGCTGAAACCGGTGACATCCTGCGCAACTTCATCGAAGAGTTGGAAGTCGATGAAGAACTGGCACAGGTGCTGGTAGATGAAGGCTTCACCAGCCTGGAAGAGATTGCCTACGTACCGTTGGAAGAAATGCTCAACATCGACGGCTTTGACGAGGATATCGTCAACGAGCTCCGCGCTCGGGCCAAGGATCGTTTGTTGACTAAAGCCATCGCTACTGAGGAAAAGCTGGCAGACGCCCATCCGGCCGAAGACCTGCTCTCGCTTGAGGGTATGGACAAGGATTTGGCGATGGAACTGGCGGTGCGCGGCGTAATTACCCGCGAAGACCTGGCCGAGCAGTCTATTGACGATCTGCTCGACATCGACGGCATTGACGAAGATCGTGCCGGCAAGTTGATCATGGCCGCCCGAGCCCATTGGTTCGAGTAATTAGGCGCGGCCTGAGGAGAGAAGTGCATGACGCAAGTCACGGTGAAACAACTGGCCGATGAGGTCAAAACACCGGTAGAGCGCCTGTTGCAGCAGATGCGTGAGGCAGGTCTGCCGCACACCGCCGCCGATGAAGGTGTGAGCGATAGTGAGAAGCAGTCTTTGCTGACTCACTTGAAGAGCAGCCACAAGGCGAAAGTGGAAGAACCGCGCAAGATTACATTGCAGCGCAAAACCACCAGCACCCTGCGGGTTGCAGGTAGCAAGAGCATCAGCGTTGAAGTACGCAAGAAGAAAGTCTTCGTACAGCGCAGCCCGGAAGAAATCGAAGCCGAGCGCAAACGCGAGCTGGAAGAACGTCGCGCAGTAGAAAATGCTGCACGTCAGAAGGCTGAAGAAGAAGCCAAGCGTCGCGCCGAAGAAGAAGCGCGTCGCCAGCCTGCTGCTGCGCAACCTGCTGCCACTGACGCGGTCGCCGCCCCTGTTGAAGCTGTGCGTGAGGCTGCCCCGGCTGCTGCTGCACCTGCTCCTGCAGCAGATGCCCGCAAGCGCGACGAGCCTCGTCGTCCGGACAAACCACGTGCTGACGACAACAATCGTCGCGGTGGTGGTGGCGATGGCGAGCGTAAAAACGCTCCGCACCGCGCCTCGGTCAAAGAGAAAGCGCCTGCGCCACGCGTTGCCCCACGTACCACCGACGAAGAAAGCGATGGCTTCCGTCGTGGTGGTCGCGGCAAGGCCAAGCTGAAGAAGCGCAACGCCCACGGTTTCCAGAGCCCAACCGGCCCTGTCGTGCGTGAAGTGAAGATCGGCGAGACCATCACTGTGGGCGATCTGGCCCAGCAGATGTCGGTCAAGGCTGCTGAAATCATCAAGTTCATGTTCAAGCTGGGCACTCCAGCCACCATCAACCAGGTACTGGACCAGGAAACTGCCCAGTTGGTTGCTGAAGAGCTGGGCCACAAAGTGACCCTGGTCAGCGACACCGCCCTGGAAGATTCCCTGGCCGAGTCCCTGAAGTTTGAAGGTGAAGCGGTTTCCCGTGCGCCGGTTGTGACCGTAATGGGCCACGTTGACCACGGTAAGACTTCCCTGCTCGACTACATCCGTCGTGCCAAGGTTGCCGCAGGCGAAGCCGGTGGTATTACCCAGCACATCGGTGCATACCACGTTGAAACCGAGCGCGGCATGGTCACCTTCCTCGACACCCCAGGTCACGCCGCGTTTACCGCAATGCGTGCCCGTGGTGCCAAGGCGACCGACATCGTGATCCTGGTGGTTGCAGCGGACGACGGCGTAATGCCGCAGACCATTGAAGCTGTCCAGCACGCCAAGGCTGCCGGTGTTCCTCTGGTCGTTGCCGTGAACAAAATCGACAAGCCGGGCGCTGATCTCGATCGCATCCGTAGCGAACTGTCGGTTCACGGCGTGACGTCCGAGGAATGGGGTGGCGAGACGCCATTCGTATCGGTCTCGGCAAAAATGGGTACCGGCGTTGACGAACTGCTCGAAGCGGTCCTGTTGCAAGCCGAAGTCCTGGAACTGACCGCTACTCCATCGGCTCCTGGCCGTGGCGTCGTGGTTGAGTCCCGTCTTGACAAGGGCCGTGGCCCGGTTGCTACCGTGCTGGTTCAAGACGGTACCCTACGCCAAGGCGACATGGTGCTGGTCGGTTCGAACTACGGCCGTGTACGTGCCATGCTCGACGAGAACGGCAAGCCAATCAAGGAAGCCGGTCCTGCCATCCCAGTCGAGATTCTCGGCCTGGACGGTACGCCGGACGCTGGCGACGAGATGAGCGTAGTGGCCGACGAGAAGAAAGCCCGTGAAGTGGCTCTGTTCCGTCAAGGCAAGTTCCGCGAGGTCAAGCTGGCCCGTGCTCACGCCGGCAAGCTGGAAAACATCTTCGAGAACATGGGCCAGGAAGAGAAGAAGACGCTTAACATCGTCCTCAAGTCTGACGTTCGTGGTTCCCTCGAAGCGTTGAACGGCGCCTTGAACGGCCTGGGTAACGACGAAGTGCAAGTGCGCGTTGTCGGTGGCGGTGTCGGTGGTATCACCGAATCCGACGCCAACCTGGCACTGGCTTCCAACGCTGTACTGTTCGGCTTCAACGTGCGTGCCGATGCTGGCGCTCGCAAGATCGTCGAGCAGGAAGGCCTGGACATGCGTTACTACAACGTCATCTACGACATCATCGAAGACGTCAAGAAAGCCCTTACCGGCATGCTTGGCAGCGACGTCCGGGAGAACATCCTGGGTATCGCCGAGGTGCGTGACGTGTTCCGCTCGCCGAAATTCGGTGCGATCGCCGGCTGTATGGTGGTTGAAGGCACTGTGTACCGTAACCGTCCAATCCGTGTACTGCGTGAAGACATCGTTATCTTCGAAGGCGAGCTGGAATCCCTGCGCCGCTTCAAGGATGACGCTGCCGAAGTACGTGCCGGCATGGAATGCGGTATCGGCGTCAAGAGCTACAACGACGTCAAGGTTGGCGACAAGATCGAAGTCTTCGAGAAGGTTCAGGTTGCTCGCAGCCTCTAACTCGCGCACTTCAGGAGCCGCGCAGCGTGTGGGCATGCAGATGCCCCGCGCAGCGTCAGGACTCTAAACGCAACGCCCGGTCTGGCTTTTGTCAGGCCGGGCGTTTGCCGCTTTCAGACCCCACGGGTTTCACCGTGTGGCAGTAACAGGTAACAAGACATGGCAAAAGAATACAGCCGTACCCAGCGTATCGGCGATCAGATGCAGCGTGAGCTGGCCCAACTGATCCGTCGCGAAGTCAAAGACCCACGCGTTGGCCTGGTCACCATTACCGCTGTTGAAGTGAGCCGTGACGTGGGTCACGCCAAGATCTTCATCACCGTGATGGGGCAGGACAGCAGCGAAGAAATCGCGCAAAGCATCAAGGTGCTCAACTCCGCCGCAGGTTTCCTGCGTATGCAGTTGGCCCGTGAAATGAAGCTGCGCAGCGTTCCGCAGTTGCACTTCCACTACGACGAAAGCGTCGTGCGTGGCGCGCACCTGTCGGCCCTGATCGAACGCGCCGTGGCTGAAGACAGCCAGCATCCGTCCACACCTGACGACGCCAAGGAGTAAGCGGTGGCTCAGGTCAAACGTATTCGTCGCAACGTCAGTGGCATCATTCTGCTCGACAAACCCATTGGCTTTACCTCCAATGCCGCGTTGCAGAAGGTTCGCTGGCTGCTCAACGCCGAGAAGGCCGGGCACACCGGCAGCCTTGATCCATTGGCCACCGGTGTATTGCCGTTGTGCTTTGGCGAGGCCACCAAGTTTTCGCAATACCTGCTTGATTCCGACAAGGGTTACGAAACCCTGATGCAACTGGGCAAGACCACCACCACGGCAGATGCCGAAGGTGATGTTTTGCAGGTTCGCGACGTGACCGTTGGTCGTGCGGATATCGAAGCTGCCTTACCCGCTTTTCGTGGGCAAATCAGTCAGATACCGCCGATGTACTCGGCACTCAAGCGCGATGGCCAGCCACTTTACAAGCTGGCACGTGCGGGCGAAGTAGTGGAGCGCGAACCGCGTTCTGTTACTATTGCGCGCTTGGAATTGCTCGCTTGCGAAGGCGACACTGCCCGTTTGGGCGTGGACTGCAGCAAAGGCACCTATATCCGTACCCTGGTGGAAGATATTGGTGAAAAGCTCGGTTGCGGCGCGTACGTTGCAGAACTGCGACGCACCCAGGCCGGGCCTTTCAGCCTGGCCCAGACGGTCACGCTGGAAGAGTTGGAAGCGGTACATGCCGAAGGCGGCAATGAAGCGGTTGATCGCTTCCTGATGCCATCGGACAGCGGTTTGCTCGATTGGCCGCTGCTGCACTTCTCGGAGCACAGCGCGTTCTACTGGCTCAACGGCCAGCCGGTACGCGCCCCGGATGCCCCGAAGTTCGGCATGGTGCGAGTACAGGATCATAACGGTCGCTTTATCGGTATCGGTGAAGTGAGCGAAGACGGGCGCATCGCGCCGCGTCGGCTGATTCGGTCAGAATGACCGGACGAGTGTGGCTGTTAACAGGCATGGTCACTACTCATTTTTAGATACAGGGATTTGTCCCTGGCCTGTTGAAACTGCCCTTTGGGTGGTTTCCTTAAAAAAAGGATTGCCTCATGGCTCTCGACGTTCAAGAAAAAGCACAAATCGTAGCTGACTATCAGCAAGCTGTTGGTGACACTGGTTCGCCAGAAGTGCAAGTTGCACTGCTGACCCACAACATCAACAAACTGCAAGGTCACTTCAAGGCCAACGGTAAAGACCACCACTCCCGTCGTGGTCTGATCCGCATGGTAAACCAGCGCCGTAAGCTGCTGGACTACCTGAAAGGCAAGGATCTGGGTCGTTATCAGACTCTGATCGGTCGCCTGGGTCTGCGTCGCTAATAAGCGATTGCGCTAGAGGTTGGTTGTCTGCCGCGTGTCATCGGGATTCCCGGTGGCCCGTGGTAGGCTCCCAGCCTCAAGTTTTATCTGGATATACGTTTTACCCTGGACGAGCGTCGGGCCGATTCCCGGCATTGCCCAAGAATTTCGCAAGAAGACAAGTTCCCCCAAGAGCCACAAAGAAGGTAGGACACCGTGAACCCGGTTATCAAAAAATTCCAGTTCGGTCAGTCGACCGTTACCCTCGAGACAGGCCGTATCGCCCGTCAAGCCTCCGGCGCAGTGCTGGTTACCGTTGACGACGACGTGACCGTATTGGTGACCGTTGTTGGCGCCAAGACCGCTGACCCGAGCAAGGGCTTCTTCCCTCTGTCCGTTCACTACCAGGAAAAAACTTACGCTGCCGGTAAGATCCCTGGCGGTTTCTTCAAGCGCGAAGGCCGTCCTTCCGAGAAAGAAACCCTGACTTCCCGACTGATCGACCGTCCGATCCGTCCGCTGTTCCCAGAAGGCTTCATGAACGAAGTGCAGGTTGTCTGCACCGTCGTTTCCACCAGCAAGAAGACCGATCCGGACATCGCTGCGATGATCGGTACCTCGGCCGCCCTGGCCATCTCCGGTATTCCTTTCGATGGCCCGATCGGCGCTGCCCGCGTTGCGTTCCACGAAAGCACCGGCTACCTGCTGAACCCGACTTACGAGCAACAGAAAGCCTCGAGCCTGGACATGGTCGTTGCCGGTACGTCCGAAGCCGTATTGATGGTTGAATCGGAAGCCAAAGAGCTGACCGAAGACCAGATGCTGGGTGCCGTACTGTTTGCTCACGACGAGTTCCAGGTTGTGATCAACGCGGTTAAAGAATTGGCTGCCGAAGCTGCCAAGCCGACCTGGACCTGGGCTGCTGCCCCGGAAGCCACCGAACTGCTGGGCGCTATCCGCTCCGAGTTCGGCGCTGCCATCTCCGACGCCTACACCATCACCGTCAAGGCTGACCGTTACGCTCGCCTGGGCGAGTTGAAAGACCAGGTTGTTGCCAAGCTGTCCGGTGAAGAAGGCCAGCCTTCTTCCAGCGAAGTCAAAGCGGCTTTCGGTGAGATCGAATACCGCACCGTTCGCGAAAACATCGTTAACGGCAAGCCACGTATCGACGGTCGCGACACCCGCACCGTACGCCCGCTGAACATCGAAGTCGGCGTACTGCCCAAGACCCACGGTTCGGCGCTGTTCACCCGTGGCGAAACCCAGGCCCTGGTGGTTGCGACCCTGGGTACTGCCCGTGACGCACAACTGCTGGACACCCTGGAAGGCGAGAAAAAAGACCCCTTCATGCTGCACTACAACTTCCCTCCGTTCTCGGTGGGCGAGTGTGGTCGTATGGGCGGTGCAGGTCGTCGCGAAATCGGTCACGGCCGTCTGGCTCGCCGTTCGGTTCAGGCCATGCTGCCTGCCGCTGACGTGTTCCCGTACACCATCCGTGTTGTATCGGAAATCACCGAGTCCAACGGTTCCAGCTCCATGGCTTCGGTCTGCGGTGCTTCCCTGGCACTGATGGACGCCGGTGTGCCAATGAAGGCACCGGTTGCCGGTATCGCCATGGGCCTGGTTAAAGAAGGCGAGAAGTTCGCCATCCTGACCGACATCCTGGGTGACGAAGACCACCTGGGCGACATGGACTTCAAAGTAGCCGGTACCGCTAAAGGTGTGACCGCGCTGCAGATGGACATCAAGATCAAGGGCATCACCGAAGAAATCATGGAAATCGCTCTGGGCCAAGCCCTGGAAGCGCGCCTGAACATCCTCGGCCAGATGAACCAGATCATTGGTCAGTCCCGCACCGAACTGTCGGAAAATGCTCCGACCATGATCGCGATGAAAATCGACACCGACAAAATCCGTGATGTCATCGGTAAAGGCGGCGCGACCATCCGTGCGATCTGTGAAGAAACCAAGGCTTCGATCGACATCGAAGACGACGGCTCGATCAAGATCTTCGGCGAAACCAAGGAAGCGGCTGAGGCAGCACGCCAGCGCGTCCTGGGTATCACCGCTGAGGCCGAGATCGGCAAGATCTACGTCGGCAAGGTTGAGCGCATCGTCGACTTCGGCGCGTTCGTCAACATCCTCCCAGGCAAAGACGGTCTGGTTCACATCTCCATGCTGAGCGATGCTCGCGTTGAGAAAGTGACCGACATTCTGAAAGAAGGCCAGGAAGTGGAAGTGCTGGTACTGGACGTGGACAACCGCGGCCGTATCAAGCTGTCCATCAAGGACGTTGCAGCAGCCAAGGCTTCGGGCGTTTAATCACCCGCAGGCTTTACGCTGAAAAAAGGACTCTTCGGAGTCCTTTTTTTATGGGCGCAAGAAAATGAAGCAGAATCAGCTGTTTAGCGCCGCCCAAAAGCCGCAACTTGCATGCAGGCACGATGAGCTTCATGCAAGTTGCACGATTTCGAAAATTCATGCTTTTCATAAGTCATTGTTTAATAAGGGATTTAATCTGTTCGGCGAGTTGGCACACTGCCTGCAATATCCCTGGTAGCGCTGCAGCATGAAGGTTTACGCCTGCAGACTTTTAATAAAACAGGAGTTACTCGTATGAAGAAGTTCGCTCTCGCTACTGCTACCGCTCTGACCCTGGCCATGGGTGCTAACGTAGCCTTTGCTCAGACTTCCCAAGCCCCTATGACTTTGGCGGCCGGTGAAGCGACCAAGGCTAAGGAAAGCGTTTCGGATACTTGGATCACCACTAAAGTCAAAGCTGACCTGCTGACCGAAAAAGGCATTCCAGGTTCGGACATCAAGGTTGAGACCAACAAAGGTGTGGTTTCCCTGTCCTCCGACGTCGCTATCTCGGATTCGCAGAAAGCTACTGCTGTAGCCATCACCAAGAAAATCAAAGGTGTGACTGCAGTTTCCGCTGACGGCCTGCTGGCTGGCGGTGCTGTGAAAGCTGACAACATCGACAAAGCCAAGGAAGGGACTTCGGATACTTGGATTACCACCAAGGTAAAAGCTGATCTGGTAACCGAGAAAGGCATTCCTGGCACCGACATCAAAGTCGAAACCAACAAAGGCGTAGTTTCCCTGTCGTCGACCGCAGCGGTCACCGAGGCTCAGAAAACTACAGCTGTGAACATCGCCAAGAAGATCAAAGGCGTTAAAGCTGTATCGGCCGATGGCCTGAAAGCAGAGTAACGCTGAACGTTTCGTTTGAACTGAATAGCGGCGGCTTAGGGTGAGCTAGATATCCACCTGACGCACCTCTGGAGTTCATGCGACCGACCACACGGATGTGGTCATTACAGGCCCCGGCACTTGTGTTGGGGCCTGTTCTATTTCAGGCTGAAACAGAATGATCAGGCCCAAAAAATGTGGGAGCTGCCTGCGATACGCATAGGTGTCTACACAACTTCGCAGCGACGCTGAACCTGTGGCGAGGGAGCTTGCTCCCGTGACGACCTACCAACCGACGCAGATGTGCCTGACACACCACGATCCAAATGTGGGAGCTGGCTTGCCTGCGAAGACGGCCTGACAGCCGACGCCCAGCTACCTGACACTCAAACGATCCTACTGTGGGAGCGGGCTTGCTCGCGAAGGCGGCCTGGCAGTCAACACAGTTGGATTGTGTACATATCCATTGCTGCGGTAACGGCTGCTTAGGGTTCCGCTCTGACAGCGGCTCACTTTTGAAAAGCGCAAAAGTAAGCAAAACGCTCTTGCCCCACCACTCGGCACCTCGCTTAGGCTCGGTGTGCCCGTAATCCGCCAGTGATTTGGGGGGCCGCCGCCACGCGCCATCCATGGCGCGGGGCGGCTAACCCGGCATCCTTGCCGGTTTACCCCCCAAATCCCTGTCGAATTCCGGCCAGCGTGGTTTAACGGGGCGCTTGAGATCAAAAGCAGAGCAAGATCAAGAGCGACTCGCTTCGCATCGTGGTTACCGTCGGCTGCTACAACCTACAAAATTGTGTAGATACTTATTCTGCGATGCGGGCACCTCGGTCATTCAGTTGCACCGAGGTGATGCTATCGCAGGCAAGCCAGCTTCCACGTTAGGTTGGGGGGGGCTTAGAAGTTACTCAGCATCCAGGTGCATAGGAGTGATCACTCGGCCGTCTTTCTCGGCCTGCCCTAACTGCGCATCGATGAAGTACACGCGGTCATCTTCCAACTGGCCCTTGTCTACCAGGTAATCCTTGATGGTGCTGGCTCGGTCCTGCCCCAACTGGCGCAGTAGCACGTCACTGCCACTCCAGAACTTGATCACCCCGTCCTTGAGCTTCGCCGAGCGCTCGTCGCTGCCCAGGTCTTTCCATTCGGCCGGTGGTTGCTGTTTGAGACGGGTGCGGTAGATGCCTTCCAGCAAGGGTGCTTTTTCCTTCTCCGGCACTTCAAGCAACGAGGCCTGGGCCGGGACTTTGTCGCCACGGCGCTGGAGGATCTTGTAATAGTTGTATTGGTATTCGCGTTCCAGTCGCTGTGCGGCCAGGAACGGCCCGTCGCTGCTGGCAGCGGCCGTGCCTTCAATTTCCAGGCGCAGGGCAGGGCGTTCTTTCAGCGCCTTGGCCAGGGTGTTCAGAGCGCCTTCGGCGTCTTTGTTCAGCTCACTGGAGCCTGCGGCGAACGACACATTGCCCAAGTCTTCAGAGCCGCCACCGGTGACCAGCCCGCCAATGAACTTGAAGGGCGCTGTTGCCGCGCGCACCACGAGGTTGCGCAGGGTTTGCCACACAATCGGCATCACGCTGAATTGTGGGTTGTTCAGGTCGCCGCTTACCGGCAGTTCGATGGAGATCTTGCCGTCGGAGTCCTTGAGCAGGGCGACAGCCAGGCGAATCGGTAAGTCCACGGCATCGGAGCTGTCGACTTTTTCACCCAATTGCAGTTGCTCGACCACCACTTTGTTTTCAGCCTTCAACTGGCCTTTGGTGATCACGTAGTGCAGATCGAGATTCAGGCGGCCTTTGCGGATGCGGAAGCCTGCGAACTTGCCCGAGTAAGGTGTCAGGTTGGTCAACTCGACACGCTTGAAGCTGGTGGCGATGTCCAACGCGGCCATCGGGTCAAACGGGTTCACGCTGCCTTTGATCGTCACTGGCGCGTAACGGTCCACCTTGCCCTTGATGTCGACGCTGGCCGGTTTGGCCTGGCGGCTATCGATGGTGCCAATCTGGCCGTTGAGCTGTTGAATCGCGGTGGCAAAGTTGGGCGTGAGGCTAAAGTCGGCAAAGTTGGCCGAACCGTCGTTGATCGCGATCTGGCCGATATGAATGCCCAAGGGCTTGTCGTTACTGGCGGCAGGTTTGGCGGCCGACTTGCTGCCGCTGTCGGCGGGCTGCGGGATCAGCAGGTCGTCGATGTTGGTGGTGCGATCTTCGTTGATCATGAAGCGCGCATACGGCTGCAACAAGTTGACCTTGTCGATCGACAGGCTTTGGCCGTGCTGGTAATTCACGCCTTCGAGCACCAGGCGTTGCCATTTTAGGAAGTCGCGGGTCTTGAGGGTGTCCAGGGTATGCAACTGGTCAACCTGAGCGCGGCCGGTGACCTGAAGGGCCAGTGGCTCGGTGCTTTTGAGGTTCACGTCCAGGTTGCTGCCCAGCATGCCGCTGCGCAATTCCAGGCGAATAAACGGGCTGATATAAGCCTGGGCGACCCGCAGGTCGATGTCCTGGGTGTTCACTTTCAGCTTGGCGCTGACGGGGTTGAGGTTAACCTCGCCGGCTGCCTGGATCTTGCCTTGTTTGCCCAGGCCGGTGTCGATCTTCAAGGCAAAGGGGCTCTGGTTGAGGCTGTCGAAGTTCTGTACGTCGACATTCAACGGGCCCAGTTCCAGCGCGACCGCAGGTTTTACCTGGCGGTCTGCCAGGTGCACCTGATAGTTACGCAGTTGCACATCCTTGAGCAGCACTTGCCACGGCTTGCTCGGTGCCGCCGGTTGCGCCGAAGGCGCGTCGGCAGCGGCTGGCTCCGGTGCCTTGGCCGGTTTGCTCGGTTGGCTGGCGAACAGTTTCTGCCAATCCAGTTGACCATCGGCCTCACGGGCGGCCCAGGTTTCCAGCTTGTTGCTGCGGATCTTGCCGACAATGACCTGCTGCTTGGCCAGGTCTACCGTGGTTTCGCTGACGTCCAGGCGTTCCAGGCGCGCCAGTGGCCGGCCATCGGGGGCCTTGATAGCGAAGGGGGCGATACTGGCGGCGGTGTTGGTCAGGTTCAGCTCGGTCTCTTTGGCCAGGCTGAATTTGTAGTCAGTGCTGAAGTTGAGCACCCCGTCTTCCAGCACCAGTGGCAGGGCGTCACGCACATACGGCCACCACGCTTTCATCTTGCCGTCGGTAACCTTCAAGGTGCCTTCGGAGGTGATCGGTACCAGGCTGAAGTTGCCTTTCCAGTCGATCTGACCCCCTTCGGGGCCAGCGGCGACCAGGGTCATGTCGGCATTGTCGTCGGGCAAGGTGCTGAGGTTTTTCAGCTCGAAGTCGAGTTCGTCGTAGAGGAATTCGATGGGTTCGCTGGGGCGCAGGTCCTGGAAATGCACGTTACCACCGGCCAGCTTGATGCTGTCGATACGCAGTGGGAACGGCTTGGCATCAGGATCGGCCGGGGTTGGCTCGCTCGGTGGCAGTTTGAACAGCTGCGCCAGGTTCAGTTGGCCGGACTTGTCGAACAGCAGTTCGGTCTTGGGCTTGTCCAGTTGCACATCGGCCAGGTGCAGGGCGCGGGTCCAGAGGCTGTCGATCTGCAGGTTGGCGTAGAGGCGTTCGAAACCCACTTGCTCTTTGCCCGGCTCACCAATCTTCAGGCCCCACAGCGTCAGTTCCAGGCTGAAGGGGTTGAGCTCGATACGCTCGATTCGCGCCGGCACTGTGGCGTAGTTGGCCAACTGTTGGTTGGCAATGCGAAGGGCGATGCCGGGTAATATCAGAAAGCCCAGCAAGCTGTACAAAGCAAGGGCGGTCAACAAGGCGCCTACGGCGCGGATCAATCCTTTGGGCATGGGTGAACGCCATCTATGTCGAACAAGAGTGCCTTGGAGTATGGCACGGGAATTCGGTTCCGAAGAACCGTGGGCGCTGGGAAACTTCCTACAAATGCAGGATCAGGGTCTTCAGCGGAGGCTGTTGGTCCCTGGAAGGAAAGTCGGCCCCAGGTGTCATCACTTGCCACTCGCGCACCGGGCGCCCGGCTTTTTCCGCGCAGCGCAGCACCTGCTCACGCCAGTCCTCCATGCTGACCTTTGCCAAGTTGTTGCAGCAAATCAGCACGCCATTGTTGGCGGTGGCCAGCAGTGCGGGTTTGAGCAGGCTTTGATAGTCGCGCAACAAATCGACGGTGCCGAAAGCGCTCTTGGCCCAGGCGGGAGGATCGAGCAGTACCAGGTCGTACTGGCGCTGTTCCAGGCGCGGATAGCTCGGCAGCTTCTGCCCGCGACGCTGGGTGATGGGCAGGCCTGCCAGTTGGCGAATCGCCGGGAAGTAGTCGGACTGTATGAATTCCATGCTCGGCAACTGCGGGTTGAGTTGGCCGTTTTCACGCCCCACCGCCAGGTTGCCCTCGGCAAAATCCAGGTTGCACACCTCGCGTGCACCGCCCGCAGCCGCGCTCAAACCGACGCCGCAGGTATAGGCGAACAGGTTCAGCACGCTTTTGCCGGCGCTGTGGTCCTTGACCCAGCCACGGGTGTTGCGCAGGTCGAGGAACAGCAGTGGGTCTTGCCCGGCGTGGCGCCCACGCACACGGTAATTGAGGCCCCACTCGTGGCCGACCAGATCTTCCAATGCGCCAGGCTCTGCGCGGTACACCGTGTCTTCGCGGTCGATGCGTGAGTTGCCGCGGGCACGGTCGTTGTACACCAGCAACAATTCCAGGCCCATGTACTGGTTGATCAGTTGGTGCAGGTCCAGCAGGTCTGCCGTTTCCAGGGACTGGTGGAAGCTTTGTACCAGCAATTGCGGACCATAGCGGTCGATGGTCAAGCCGCCGGCGCCTTCCTGGCTGCCGTGGAACAGCCGATAGCAGTCCGTACCCTGGCTGTGCAGCGTGTTGATCAGGTCTTGGCGGTGATCGAGGGCGGCGCGCAGCGCCTGATTCAAGGGAGTCATGGAGCGCGCCTTGCTTGCAGATGAATAAGAAAAAGGGGGCGCGAAGTTTAACAGCTAACCCCGGCCTGCACAGGCCGGGGATTATCCTGGCGCTACCGGTTGAGGCGTTTGTCGATCAAACCGTCCACCACGCTGGGGTCGGCCAGGGTCGAGGTGTCGCCCAGGCTGTCCAGTTCGTTGCAGGCGATCTTGCGCAAGATACGCCGCATGATCTTGCCAGAGCGGGTTTTCGGCAGGGCTGGCGCCCATTGGATCAGTTCCGGTTTGGCGAAGCTGCCAATCTCCTTGCTGACCAACTCCAGCAGGTGCTTTTTCAACGCGTCGCTGGGTTCGACGCCATTCATGGGGGTGACAAACGCGTAAATGCCCTGGCCTTTGACGTCGTGGGGATAGCCCACCACAGCGGCTTCGGCGACCTGGTCATGCAGCACCAGGGCACTTTCCACCTCGGCGGTGCCGATGCGATGGCCCGAGACGTTGATCACATCGTCGATGCGCCCGGTGATCCAGTAGTCGCCGTCTTCATCGCGCCGTGCGCCATCCCCGGTGAAGTAGTAGCCGGGGTAGGGCTTGAAGTAGGTGTCGATCATGCGCTGCGGGTCGCCGTAGACGCTGCGAATCTGCCCCGGCCAGCTGGCCTTGATCGCCAGGACGCCACTGCCGGCGCCACTGATTTCCTTGCCCTGTTCATCGAGCAACACCGGTTGTACGCCGAACATGGGCTGTGTCGCGCAGCCCGGTTTGATGCGCTGGGCGCTGACCAGCGGGCTGAGCATGATGCCGCCGGTTTCGGTCTGCCACCAGGTATCGACAATCGGGCAGCGCTGTTCGCCGACGGCGTTGAAATACCAGTCCCAGGCTTCCGGGTTGATCGGCTCACCGACGCTGCCCAGCAGGCGCAGGCTGGCGCGGGATGTGCTCTGCAACGGGCCGTGGCCTTCACGCATCAGGGCACGCAGGGCGGTGGGCGCGGTGTAGAAGATATTCACCTGGTGTTTATCGATGACCTGCCAGAAACGCGAACTGTCCGGATAACTCGGCACGCCTTCGAACATCAGCGAGGTGGCGCCATTGGCCAGCGGGCCATACACGATATAGCTGTGGCCGGTGACCCAGCCCACGTCGGCGGTGCACCAGAACACTTCACCCTCTTGGTAGTCGAGCACGTACTTGAAGGTCATCGCCGCTTGCAGCAGGTAGCCAGCGGTGGTGTGCAGCACGCCTTTGGGTTTGCCGGTGCTGCCGGAGGTATAGAGGATGAACAGTGGGTCTTCGGCGTCCATCGGCTCGGGTGGGCAGTTGTCGCTGGCGGCGTCCAGGGCGGCTTGGTACTTGAGGTCGCGGCCTTCGTGCCAAGTCACGCTCGCTCCGGTGCGCTCCACCACCAGTACCGTGCTGACATTCGGGCAACTGGCCAGGGCTTTGTCGACGTTCTGTTTCAGCGCCACGGGTTTGCCACCGCGTACGCCTTCGTCGGCGGTGATCACGGTGCGGCAATCGGCGTCGAGAATGCGGTCACGCAGGGCGTCCGGGGAGAAACCACCAAATACCACCGAGTGCACCGCGCCAATTCGCGTGCAGGCCAGCATGGCGTAGGCCGCTTCGGGGATCATCGGCATGTAGATGCACACGCGATCGCCTTTGCTCACGCCACGGCTTTTCAAGACGTTGGCCAGGCGGCTGACGTTTTGGTGCAGTTGACGGTAAGTAATCGTGCAGGATTTTGACGGATCATCGCCTTCCCAGATGAAGGCCGGCTGATCGGCGCGCTGCGCCAGGTGGCGGTCGATGCAGTTGTAGCTGACATTCAACTGACCACCGGCAAACCATTGGGCGGCACCGGTGTGGATGTCTGACTGCTGGACGCTGTGCCAGGGTTTTATCCAGTCGAGAAAGCCCTTGGCCTGTTCGGCCCAGAAGGTGTCTGGCTGATCGATGGATTGGCGATAGAGGCGCTGGTAGTCCTCTTGACTGAGCTGCGCAGCCCGGCGGACGGCATCGGCGGTGGGAAAGGTGCTGATATCGAACATGAGCACTCCTTATTCTTGTTTTTGCGACAAGTCATAAAGATGCACCCTGAGGCGGGAGGGTTCAAGGCCAACGTCCAAACGGACGTTGGCCTTGAATGCACGGCTTCAGCCGCGGTGACGACCGCGGAAGTAGTTGATCAGGCCTTGGGTCGAAGCATCCTCGGCCAAGGTTTCTTCGGCGCCGGTCAGGCGGTTGTACACGCCTTTGCCCAGCTCCTTGCCCAGTTCCACGCCCCATTGGTCGAAGGCATTGATGCCCCACACCACGCTCTGCACGAACACCTTGTGTTCATACATCGCCACCAATGCGCCCAGGCGACGCGGGCTGATGCGCTCGACCACCAGGGTGTTGCTCGGACGGTTGCCCGGGATCACCTTGTGCGGTGCCAGCTTCTGTACTTCGGCTTCCGGCAGGCCCTTCTCACGCAGCTCGGCTTCGGCCTCGCTGCGGGTCTTGCCGAGCATCAGCGCCTGGCTCTGGGACAGGCAGTTGGCGTACAGCCACTGATGGTGGTCGGACACCGGGTTGAAGCTGACGATCGGTACGATGAAGTCGGCCGGGATCAGCTGAGTCCCTTGGTGCAGCAACTGATGGTAAGCGTGCTGGCCGTTGCAGCCCACGCCGCCCCAGATCACCGGGCCGGTATCGGTGGACACGGGCGTGCCGTCCTGGCGCACACTCTTGCCGTTGGATTCCATGTCCAGCTGTTGCAAATGCTTGGTGATGTTACGCAGGTAATGGTCGTACGGCAGGATCGCATGGCTCTGCGCACCCCAGAAGTTGCCGTACCACACGCCCAGCAAGCCCAGCAGCACGGGCATGTTGGCTTCGAACGGTGCGTTCAGGAAGTGCTGGTCCATGGTGTAGGCACCCGACAGCAGTTCCTTGAAGTTGGACATGCCGATGGCCAAAGCAATTGGCAAGCCGATGGCCGACCACAGCGAGTAGCGCCCACCGACCCAGTCCCACATTGGGAAAATGTTCTCTTCGCGGATACCGAACGCCACGGCCGCGGCATTGTTGCTCGAGACGGCGATGAAGTGGCGATACAGCTCGGCTTCCGAGCCCCCCTGGGCCAGGTACCAGGCGCGGGCAGCCTGGGCGTTTTTCAGGGTTTCCAGGGTGTTGAAGGATTTGGACGAGACGATAAACAGCGTGGTCTCGGCGCGCAGCTTCATGGTCAGTTCGTGGAACTCGCTGCCGTCGATGTTCGCCAGGTAGTGGCAACGCACGCCTTTGTGGGCATAGGACAGCAAGGCCTCGGAGACCAGCTCCGGGCCGAGGAACGAGCCACCGATGCCAATGTTCACCACGTCGGTGATCGGCTTCTCGGTGTAGCCACGCCACAGGCCGTCGTGGATACGGCCGACCAAGTCAGTGATCTGGTTCAGCACTTTGTGCACGTCCGGCATGATGTTCACGCCGTTGACCGACAGCTTGTCGCCCACCGGGCGGCGCAGGGCGGTGTGCAGGGCAGGGCGGCCCTCCGAGGAGTTGACCGGTTCGCCAGCGTACTGCGCGTCGATCGCCGCCTTGAGATTGACTTCCTTGGCCAGGCCCACCAGTAGGTCGCGGGTTTCGCTGGTGATCAGGTTTTTCGAGTAATCGAGGAAAAGTCCGCAGCTGCTCAAGGTGAACTGGGAAAAACGCTGAGGATCGGCATTGAACGCCTCGCGCATGCTGAAATCCTGCATGGCTTGGCGATGTTGAACAAGCGCTTGCCAGGCGGGCAGCGCGGTAACGTCATGAGGGGTGCGGTAGTACGCCATCGCTGCGGGTTTCCTTTTTATTACGGGGACTGCCTTTAGGACACTTCAAAGCCCGGAACATCCAGTCTTATCGCAAGGACTGGGTTCCAGACAGCGCTAACCATAGCGCAGGGCAGTTACATTAAACCTAGCGTGTGGATATGTCTTGGCTTTGTCTGCGCTGTGGCCGGTACTTTTTTATACCGGCACAGCCGTCGGGGCAACAGGTTGAGGGTAAAGCGGGGTCAGGCGAGGTTCAGGTGCAGGTTATCGATCAGACGTGTAGCCCCCAGGTAAGCGGCGACCAGGATCACCACATCACGATCTTCAGCCGTGGCCGGGCGCAGATGCACGCCTTGGCGCACTTCCAGGTAGTCCATGCGCAGCCCTGCGGCTTCAATCTGCTGGATGTGCTCGGCGCGAAGCCTGGCGAAATCATGATCGCCGCCTTTGATGGCCGTGGCGATCTGGCTGAGCGCGCGGTACAGCACTGGCGCGACCGCCCGTTGCTCCTCGCTGAGGTAACCGTTGCGTGATGACAGCGCGAGGCCGTCCTCGGCGCGCACGGTGGGCTCGCCGATGATCTGGATCGGCATGTTCAGGTCGCGGACCATGGCGCGGATCACCGCCAACTGCTGGTAGTCCTTCTGGCCAAATACGGCCATGTCCGGTTGGACCATGTTGAACAGCTTGCTGACCACCGTGGCCACGCCTTCGAAGTGCCCTGGGCGGCTGGCACCGCACAAGCCTTCAGACAGTTGTGGCACGCTGACACGGGTCTGGCCGTTCATGCCATCGGGGTACATTTCCTCCACCGTGGGCGCAAACAGCAGGTTGCAACCGGCCTGCAGGAGTTTTTCCTGGTCGGCGGCCAATGTGCGCGGGTATTTGTCCAGGTCTTCGCCAGCGCCGAATTGCAGCGGGTTGACGAAAATGCTCGCCACCACGAAATCGGCTTGCTGCGCGGCCTTGGTCACCAGGGTGGCGTGGCCGCTGTGCAGGTTGCCCATGGTGGGCACAAAGCCGATGCGTTTGCCGGCGTTGCGGGCGTGGGTTACGGCGGCCCGCAGTTCGCGGACGGTTTTAACGGTGTTCATGCCGAGAACCCGTGTTCAATACCTGGGAACGTCACGTTTTTGACTTCGCTGACGTAGGCGCTCAGGGCGGCGTGGATGCTGTCCTGGCCGGCCATGAAGTTCTTCACGAACTTAGGCACGTGGCCGGTGATCGACAGGCCGAGCATATCGTGCAGGACCAGCACCTGGCCGTCGGTGGCTGCACCTGCGCCAATCCCGATCACGGGCACTTTGACTGCCTGGGTGATTTCGGCAGCCAGTTCGCTCGGCACGCACTCCAGCAGAATCATCGCCGCACCGGCTTGTTCCAGGGCGATGGCATCGGCACGCATTTGGCGGGCCTGGGCTTCATTGCGGCCCTGGACCTTGTAGCCACCGAGGATATTGACCGACTGCGGCGTCAGGCCCATGTGTGCGCACACTGGCACGCCGCGTTCGGCCAGCAGCCGGATCGACTCGGCCAGCCACACGGCACCTTCGACTTTGATCATGTGTGCGCCGGCCTGCATCAGCTTGCCGGCGTTCAGGAAGGTTTGCTCAAGGGTGGCGTAACCCATGAACGGCAGGTCGGCGATGATAAAGGCGCCATCGTTGCCACGCTTGACGCTGGCGGTGTGGTAGGCCAGTTCATCGGTGGTTACGGGCAGCGTGCTGTCATTCCCTTGAAGAACCATGCCCAGGGAGTCGCCCACCAGCAGCACTTCGACGCCGGCCTGGCAGCTGGCGTGGGCGAAAGTGGCGTCATAGCAGGTCAGCATGGTGATTTTTTCACCTTTGAGCTTGAGGCTCTGCAAGGTGGTCAGGGTAATGTCTGGCATGAAAAGGGTCCTCGTTCAGGCGCTTGGAAACAGCGAGTAACGCGCGTGAGTCTTCGTTTATACAGGCGCACTGTCTTGAAAGCAGTGCTTATAAGGCCTGGATTGCGCCCTGTCGCGCCGGGTTGGCGGCAGCGGGACGCCTATAGTCGTGAGGAGGACACGGGAAGTCAATTGGATGTGTTACCGCATTGTTACGATGGCGGTGTTACCGCTGTTACTGAAGCGATTGCGCAACGTGCGCGCGGTATTACGGCAGAGAAGATCAAAGGTGGGAGCTGGCTTGCCTGCGATGGCATCCACTCGGTGTGGCTGATACACCGAGTCGCTTGCATCGCAGGCAAGCCAGCTCCCACATTGACCGAGTCATTCTTGCGGGAGGCGTTCCAGGCCGACGAACGGGCAAGCGGTGAGCAGGTCGCTTAAGCGCTGGCCGTCAGGCAGCTGCAGGTCGGCTGGCGCTAGCTCAGCCAACGGATACAGCACAAACGCGCGCAGATGCATCTGGTAGTGCGGCACCTTCAGGCGCGGCTCGTCGATCAGGCGATCACCGAACAGCAGGATATCCAGGTCCAAGGTGCGTGGGCCCCAGCGTTCCAGGCGTTCGCGGCCCTGATCGTTCTCGATGGCTTGCAGCGCATTGAGCAGGTCCATTGGCGCCAAGTGACTGTCCAACGCCGCAACGGCGTTGGTGTAACTCGGTTGGCCTGGCAGCAATGAATCGCTTTGATAGAAGGCGGACACACCGGCGAGCTGGGTGCCAGGCAGTTGCGCCAGCGCCTCGATCGCGCTGCGCAATTGTTGGTGCGGGGCAGCCAGGTTGCTGCCCATGCCGATGTAGATACGTTCCACGTTTATTCGCCCGCAGCGCCCGAGGCATCGGCACTGCTGCGTTTACGCTTGGTGCCGCTGCGGCGACGCTTTTTCGGGCCTTCGCCGGCGCTATCGCCTTTGCTGCCCAGTTCACGAATCATTTCGCGGCGCTGGCTGTCATTGGCGTCCTGATAGTCGGTCCACCATTCACCCAGGCCATCGGTCTGCTCGCCCGCGCTTTCACGCAGCAGCAGGAAGTCGTAGCCGGCACGGAAGCGCGGGTTGTCCAGCAACAGATCGGCGCGCTTGCCGCTGCGGCGTGGCAGGCGCTCCTGCATGTCCCAGATTTCGCGGATCGGCATGGTGAAACGTTTGGGGATAGCGATGCGTTGGCACTGTTCGGCGATCAACTCGTGAGCCGCTTCCTGCATGGCCGGGATCGGCGGCATGCCACGGTCCTGCAAGCGCAGTACGCGTTTTGGCAGGGCCGGCCACAACAAGGCGGCAAACAAGAACGCCGGGGTCACCGGTTTGTTCTGCTTGATGCGCAGGTCGGTGTTGATCAAGGCTTCGCTGATCAAAGTGTGGGTGTACGTTGGGTTGTACTCCAAGGCCTCGGCGCTGGCCGGGAACAATGGGTCGAACAACTGCAGGTCCACCAGCATTTCAAAGGTGTCGGCGGCGTAGCCCGAAAGGAACAGCTTGAGCACTTCTTCAAACAGGCGTGCCGAGGGGATTTCCCGCAGCATCGGCGCCAGTTCGCGAATCGGCGCGGCGGTGTGCTTTTCGATGCCAAAGTTGAGCTTGGCGGCGAATCGCACGGCGCGCAGCATGCGCACCGGGTCTTCCTGGTAGCGCTGCGTTGGGTCGCCGATCAGGCGGATCAGGTTGTTGCGAATGTCGTGTACGCCGTTGGCGTAATCGAGGATGCGCTCGCTGACCGGGTCGTAATACAAGGCGTTGATGGTGAAGTCGCGGCGTTGCGCGTCCTCTTCCAAAGTGCCATAGACGTTATCGCGCAGGATGCGCCCGCTCTCGTTGCGGGAAGACTGGTTGGTGTCTTCCTCTTCATCGTTTTGCGGGTGACCGGCGCGGAAGGTCGCGACCTCGATGATTTCGCGACCAAAGTGGATATGCACCAGCTTGAAGCGCCGGCCGATGATTCGTGCATTACGAAACTCGGCGCGCACTTGTTCAGGCGTGGCGCTGGTGGCGACGTCGAAATCCTTGGGCGTGATGTTGAGCAACATGTCGCGTACGCAGCCACCCACCAGGTAGGCCTGGTAGCCGGCGTTCTGCAAACGTTCGACGATGTTCACTGCATAACGGCTGAATTGAGCGCGCTGCAGCGAATGCTGGCTGCTATTGAGCACTTCAGGCGTGCTGCGTTTGTGTTGCGTTCGACGCAAGGGAGAACGGAATGACTGGAACAACTTCTTCAGCATGGGATGCACTGTTTGAAGGAATGTTCGGCCATAACGAAGAATGACCGCATGATGGGCGGGGATTCTAGCATTTAGTCGGGGGATGGTGTAGGAACAAGCTAAAGGCATTGCGCCATAAGCGTTTGAAGGTCAAATCCCGGAAACTACAAGGGGAGCCGAAGCTCCCCCAGAAGTAGTTGCGTGCTCTATTTTTATTATTGATGTCGGGCTTCTTGTTTTTGTTGATCGCCCTCGCCATGAAGCTTCACCTTCATGACACTCCCAATCGGGAGTCAAGAGCAAACGGATTGCTTTGGTCGCTGTGTTGCTGATCTACGATCCAACCAGTTCAGGCTCTGCCTTAGGGCAGTTTTTGTTGTTCTCGGCCTGGTTGCGGGGCAAGCCCCAAATGCAACGCCTCTCCAAAAGAATCAGTTAGCTGCGCCTCCGCCGTGTTGTTTTTGTTATGCGTGAGTCGATTCGTCTTATTTTTATTGTCTTGTACAAAGCTTGTTATTGTTTTTGTACTAAGCATATAGCAGGGTGCGTGCCAACTTTTGCGCCGACCAGTAAAACCGGGGGGTTGGGCTGGTTTCGTCGGTTTGAGGGCCAAAAAAAAGCCGGGGCTTCGTTACCGTAAGCCCCGGCTTTTGTTACGTGAAAAGTCAGCGGTAACAGTTTTTTCACATCAACAGGTGTTACCTGTGGGGCTGCGCCCTCAGCTTTCGCTGGCCACCCCGGTCTTGCGCCGTGGAATGCCCAGGCGCTGGCGCCGTTCCCACAGGCATTTGCGACTCACGCCCAGCTTGCGTGCCAGCTCGGTCTCGGTCATGTGGTCCTGATGCTCGAGCACGAAGTGCTGGAAGTAGTCTTCCAGTGACAAATCTTCCGTCGGTTCATGGCTGGTATTGCTGGCTCCGCCCTGCTGCGGGGCCAGGCCGATGAAGTCGTCGTCATCCAGGTCACTGAGTTCGATGTCGATGCCCAGCAACTCGGCGGAAATCTCCGGGCTCTCGGACAGGATCACGGCGCGCTCGACGGCGTTCTCCAGCTCACGCACGTTCCCTGGCCACGAGTAGTGGCGGATGGCCTGCTCGGCGTCCGCGGCAAACTTCAGGTCGGTGCGCTCAATGCGCGCGCCTTGACGCAACAGGAACGCGTTGGCGATTTCGTTTACGTCGGAACCACGCTCGCGCAGGGCCGGCAGTTTGAGCGCGATGACATGCAGGCGGTAATACAAGTCCTCACGGAACTGACCGATCTTGGCCAGGCTCTTGAGGTCTCGGTGTGTCGCCGCGATCAATCGAACATCGACCTTCTGCGATTGCACCGAACCGACGCGGCGAATTTCGCCTTCCTGCAGCACGCGCAGCAACCGCGCCTGGGCTTCCAGGGGCAGCTCGCCAATTTCATCGAGGAATAAAGTGCCGCCGTCCGCGGCTTCCACCAGGCCCGCACGCCCGGCGCTGGCGCCGGTGAACGCACCTTTCTCGTGGCCGAACAGCTCGGACTCGATCAGGGATTCGGGGATCGCCGCGCAGTTCACCGAGATCATCGGTGCTTTGGCACGCTTGGACAGGTTGTGCAGGGCGCGGGCCACCAGTTCTTTACCGGTGCCCGATTCGCCCTGGATCAATACATTGGAGTCGGTCGGCGCCACTTTGCGGATCTTGCTGTACAAGTCCTGCATCGGTGGGCAGGAGCCGATGATGCCGATCTCGCCGTTGCTGTTGTCGACACCCGGTTTTTCGCCGGCGCTGGCCTTGCCGGTGGGGCGTTGCTCGGCAGGCGCGCTGCTGGCCGACACGCGGTCACGCAGGATGCGGGCCACGGCCTGGAGCATTTCGTCGTGATCGAAAGGCTTGGCGATGTAGTCCACCGCGCCCATCTTCATCGAGTCCACCGCCGAACGCAGGCTGGCGTAGCTGGTCATGATCAACACCGGGGTGCCCTGGCCCAGCTTGATCAGCTCGGTGCCCGGGGCGCCGGGCAGGCGCAGGTCGCTGACAATCAGGTCGAACGTGGGAATGCTGAATCGCTCTTGGGCTTCCTGCACCGAGCCGGCTTCGCTGACCTGGTACTGATTACGTTCAAGCAGGCGTCGCAAGGCAGAGCGGATAATGGTTTCGTCTTCGACGATCAAAATGTGCGGCATTGATTCAATTCTCTCGACGGTCTCAGTTCACAGCGGACGTCGCTTCGACATGACGCGGCAAGGTCACCCGGATACGGGTGCCGCGTTGGCTTTGTGTGTCAGCCGGGCTGTCGATGGTGATTTGTCCATAATGCTCTTCAACGATGGAATAGACCAGTGCAAGGCCCAGACCGGTACCTTCACCGGGGTCCTTGGTGGTGAAGAAGGGTTCGAACAATCGGTCCATGATGTTCTGTGGAATGCCGCTGCCTTCGTCTTCCACGATCAGGTCGACCGTGTGCTCGAAAGCCTCGCTCTTGACGCGTACAGCACTGCCAGCCGGCGACGCGTCGCGGGCGTTGGACAGCAGGTTGATCAGCACCTGGGCCAGGCGTTGTGAGTCGCCATCGACCCAATGGTCCGGATCGCACAGGTTAAAGAACTGTACTTCGAAATTGCGCCGGTTCAAGGCCAACAGCCCAATGGCATCCTGCGCCACTTCGGCCAGGCACACCGCTTCGTCCTGATTTTGATGGGCGCCGGAGTGGGCAAAGCTCATCAATGACTGGACGATGCGTGAAACCCGCTTGGTCTGTTCGAGGATCTGCCCGCTGATTTCGGTGATTTCCCCATCTTCTTCGCGCTCTTCGCGCAGGTTTTGCGCCAGGCAGGCGATACCGGTGATCGGGTTGCCGATTTCATGGGCCACGCCGGCCGCCAGGCGCCCGATACTGGCCAGGCGTTCGGAGTGCACCAGCTTGTCTTCGAGCATTTGTGTATCGGTCAAATCTTCTACCAGCAGCACCAGGCCGCTGTTACCCGGCGCCAAGGGTTCATCGATGGCGGCTTTGTGCAAGTTGAGCCAGCGGGTCTGGCCGTCGAGGGCCAAGTGTTGCTTGTGCAAGTGTTCGTCCGGCAGGTTGATGAAGCCTTGCAGCAGCTCCTTCCATGGATCGCCCAGGGTGTTGAGGCGTGAACCCACCACCCGCTGGGCGGCGATACCGGTGAGTTCTTCCATGGCCTTGTTCCACATCAGGATTTCCTGGTCCTTGGCCAGGGAGCACACGCCCATCGGCAGCTCCTGCAGAGTCTGGCGGTGATAACGGCGCAGGGCGTCGAGTTCGGCGGCCAGGCCTGTGAGGCGTGAGTGGTAATCCTCCAGCCGGCTTTCGATGAAATGGATGTCTTCGGTAACGTAGTTTTCGCCACCGGCCTTATAGGGCAGGAAGGTTTCCACCATGTCCTGGGACACGCTCGGCCCCATCAACCCGGACAGGTTGGCCTCGATACGGTCACGCAGGCGGCGCAGGGCATAGGGCCGGCGCTCGTCAAACGGCAGATAGAGGTCGCGCAGCGCCTGTTCGACTTCCTTTTGTGCGGCCTTGGCGCCCAGGGGCTTGGCCAGTTGCGTGGCGAACTCCTGGGGCGAGGCTGCATGCAGTTCGCGGCGTTGCGGGCGGCGCACGTTGTCCACCGCGCAGGCTTCGGCGGCGCTGGTTTCTTCGGCGCTGGCGTTGGTGAACAGCGAGATCAGGGTAAACATCAGTACGTTGGCGGCCAGCGAGGCGATGGCGGCCATGTGCCAACTGGTGTCGTCCAGCACGTAGATCATGTTCAGCAACGGGATATAGAAGCCCTGCAGGTTGCCGACCAGCGGTAGCAGCATGGTCACGGTCCACACCAGGATCCCGGCCAGCAGCCCAGCAATAAAGCCACGTCGATTGGCGGTCGGCCAGTACAGCACCGACAACACGCCCGGCAGGAACTGCAAGGTGGCGACAAACGCGACAATGCCCAGGTTGGCCAGGTCTTGCCCGGCGCCCAGCAGCAGATAAAACGCGTAGCCGGCCATGATGATCGCGACGATCAGCGCACGCCGGGTCCATTTCAACCAACGGTAGATATTGCCCTCCGCCGGCGGCTGGTACAGCGGCAGTACCAAGTGGTTGAGCGCCATGCCCGAGAGTGCCAGGGTGGTGACGATGATCAACCCGCTGGCTGCCGACAACCCCCCGACATACGCCAGCAGCGCCAGGGCTGGGCTGTTGGCGGCAATACCGATGCCCAGGGTGAAATACTCGGGGTTGGTGGTGGCCCCCAGTTTCAGGCCGGCCCACAGGATCAGCGGCACCGCCAGGCTCATCAGCAACAGGAACAGCGGCAAGCCCCAGCTGGCGCTGACCAGCGAGCGCGGGTTGAGGTTCTCGGTGAAGGTCATGTGGTACATGTGCGGCATCACGATCGCCGAGGCGAAGAACACCAGCAGCAGCGTACGCCATGGGCCTTCCTGCAAGGGGGTATGCAAGGCGGCGAGGGCGGTCTGGTTTTGCAGCAGCCACAGCTCCAGCTGTTGCGGCCCGTCGAACACGCCGTAGAGCGCATAAAGGCCGACGCCGCCGATGGCGATCAGCTTGATGACCGACTCAAAGGCAATCGCAAACACCAGGCCCTGGTGTTTCTCGCGGGTGGCGATATGGCGAGACCCAAAGAAGATGGTGAACAAGGTGATCAGTGCGCAGAACGCCAGGGCAACCCGATGTTGCACGGGCTCGCGGGTCAGGATACTGATGGAGTCGGCCACCGCCTGGATCTGCAGGGCCAGCAACGGCAGCACGCCGATCAACATGAAAATGGTGGTCAGCGCGCCGGCCCAGGTGCTGCGAAAGCGAAAGGCAAACAGGTCGGCCAGGGAAGACAGCTGGTACGTCCGGGTGATTTTCAGGATCGGGTACAGCAGCACCGGTGCCAGCAGGAACGCGCCCGACACCCCAAGATAACTGGAGAGAAAGCCGTAGCCGTACTGATAGGCCAACCCCACCGTGCCGTAGAACGCCCAGGCACTGGCGTACACGCCCAGGGACAAGGTGTAGGTCAACGGATGGCGAATGATCGCCCGTGGAATCATTCCGCGCTCACTGATCCAGGCCACGCCGAATAACGCAGCCAGGTAGGCGGCGCTGATCAGCAGCATCTGGGTGAGACTAAAGCTCATCGGCATCTTTTTGGCTCTGCAGGATGAAGGTCACGACGATCAGGATCAGCCATAGCAGATAAGGGCGATACCAGGCGCCCGTGGCGTCGATCCACCAATCCATGATGGCGGGGGAGAACAGGTAGATCCCGACGACCAGCAGCAGGACCAAACGATAGATGTACATGTTGGCCTCTGATTAAAAATCTGCCGCGATGTTAACGGATGGCTGGCAACCTGCAAGCGCCTTCAACTCAATTGCGCTTCGGCCAGGGTCAGTGTGCGCGGGATGCGGGTGGCGTCCCAGTGCGCAATGCCCCAATCCAGCAGTTCTCGGGGGCTGGCGTACCGCAGTTGCGCGTCGGGCTGTTGGCCAAGGGCGCGCAGTGCTCTGAGCAGCAAAGGCGTGGCCTGGTCGGCTGTCAACGGTGGAGAGCGGTAGGACTTGCCCAGTTTGTTGCCGTCCGGCTGCACGATCAGCGGAACATGCAGGTAACGGGGTTGGCGCAGGCCGAGCAGCTCTTGCAAATAAAGCTGGCGCGGCGTGGAATCGAGCAGGTCGGCGCCGCGCACGATATCGGTGACCCCTTGCCAGGCGTCGTCGAGCACCACCGCCAGTTGGTAGGCGTAGAGGCCGTCGCGGCGACGGATGATGAAATCGCCCGCATCGCGGCCCAGATGCTGCCGGAACTCGCCTTGGACGCGGTCGGTAAAGTGATATTCCAACTCGGGCACGCGCAGGCGGATGGCGGCGTCTTGCTGGTCGTGGCCGGCATTGCGGCACAAGCCTGGGTAAATCCCGTTGTAGGGCTCCAACTGCTTGCGCGAGCAGGTGCAGGCGTAGGCCAGGCCGTGGTTGAACATATCGTTCAGCACTTTGGCGTAGGCATCATGCCGCTCGCTCTGGCGAACCAGTTCGCCATCCCATTCAAAGCCGTAGCTTTCCAGCGCATGCAGAATCGCCGCCTGGGCGCCGGGCTCTTCACGGGGAGGGTCGAGGTCTTCCATGCGCATCAACCAACGGCCCTGGTGGGCGCGTGCATCGAGGTAGGAGGCGAGGGCGGCAACCAGGGAGCCAAAGTGCAAATGGCCGCTGGGCGTGGGGGCGAAGCGCCCGATATAAGTAGAGGCTGTCATGGCCCGGATACTACTGCATAACCGGTAAACGCCAGAAACAAAAATGGAGCGTTCGCACGCTCCATTCGTTCAGATCGGCAGGGTTACTTGCCGACCTGTTTTTCCTTGATTTCAGCCAAGGTCTTGCAGTCTACGCACAGGTCCGCGGTTGGGCGGGCTTCCAGTCGGCGAATACCGATTTCGACGCCGCAGGATTCGCACCAGCCGTATTCTTCGTCTTTGATCAGTTGCAGGGTCTTGTCGATCTTCTTGATCAACTTGCGCTCGCGGTCGCGGGCGCGCAGTTCGAGGGCGAACTCTTCTTCCTGGCTGGCACGATCGGCCGGGTCAGGGAAGTTGGCCGCTTCATCCTTCATATGGTCAACCGTACGGTCGACTTCCTGCATCAAGTCCTGTTTCCACTTGTTGAGGATCTTGGTGAAGTGGTCGCGCATGGGCTCGCCCATGTACTCCTCGCCCTTTTTTTCGACATAGGGTTCGAAGCCGCCGAGGCCTTGAGTATGCTGTTGCTTTGCTTGGGTGGACATGAATAGACCGCCTCTCACTCTTCTAATCCATTGCGCAGGATTGCAACGTCACCGACACCTGCCGGCCCTGCGGCTGCAAGCGGGCGAACTTACCAGATAGATTCAGGGTGCGCTACTCCCGGTTGTCGAGGTCCAGGGCAAAGGGGATGCAAACCGCAGCAGCCCGCCATGACTGGGTATGTATCGCCTCGAATGTTGATTTTAGCTGTTTTACGAGCGCGCGCAGGGTGCACTTGCAGCCCCAATCAGGCAATAGAGCATGTTTTACCGTGAGGGTTCGGTAGAATCCAGATTTTGTCCTCACCGTCTAAGGAAGGCTAATGGCTCAGCCCTACAGTGCGCGCAGTCGCGCCATCGAACCTTTTCATGTCATGGCGTTACTGGCGCGTGCCAATGAGCTGCAGGCCGCCGGTCACGACGTGATCCATCTGGAAATCGGCGAGCCGGATTTCACCACCGCCGAGCCGATCATCCAGGCCGGTCAAGCCGCGTTAGCAAACGGTAAAACCCGCTACACCGCCGCCCGCGGCCTGCCCGAGTTGCGCGAAGCCATCAGCGGTTTCTACCAGCAACGCTACGGTTTGAGCATCGACCCGCAGCGTATTCTGATCACCCCCGGTGGCTCCGGCGCGTTATTGCTGGCCAGCAGTTTGCTGGTGGATCCGGGTAAGCATTGGCTGCTGGCGGACCCAGGCTACCCCTGCAACCGACACTTCCTGCGCCTTGTGGAAGGCGCGGCGCAGTTGGTGCCGGTCGGCCCGGACGTACGCTACCAGTTGACCGCTGACCTGGTGGCCAGGCATTGGGACCAGGACAGTGTTGGCGCACTGGTGGCATCGCCGGCCAACCCCACCGGCACGATCCTCACCCGGGACGAGTTGGCTGGGCTGTCGGGCGCCATCAAGGCGCGCAACGGGCACCTGGTGGTCGACGAGATTTATCACGGCCTCACCTACGGCACGGACGCCGCCAGCGTGCTGGAAGTCGATGACGACGCCTTTGTCTTGAATAGTTTTTCTAAGTATTTCGGCATGACCGGCTGGCGCCTCGGTTGGCTGGTGGCGCCGCCTGAAGCGGTGGGTGAACTGGAGAAATTGGCGCAGAACCTCTACATCAGTGCGCCAAGCATGGCTCAGCATGCCGCGTTGGCCTGTTTCACCCCGCAAACCCTGGAGATCCTGGAGCAGCGCCGTGCCGAGTTTGGCCGCCGTCGTGACTTCCTGCTGCCCGCCCTGCGTGAGCTTGGGTTCGGTATCGCGGTGGAACCCGAAGGTGCCTTCTATCTGTATGCCGATATCAGCGCGTTCGGCGGCGATGCCTTCGCGTTTTGCCGGCATTTCCTCGAAACCGAGCATGTGGCCTTTACGCCCGGGTTGGATTTCGGTCGCTACCAGGCGGGCCATCACGTGCGGTTTGCCTACACGCAAAACCTCGATCGGCTGCAAGAAGCGGTGGAGCGGATCGGCCGTGGTTTGCGGAGCTGGCAAGGCTGATGCGTTTTAATCCTCCTCTTGAAGAAGGGCGGCTGATCCGCCGCTACAAGCGCTTTCTCACCGATATCGAAACCGTTACCGGCGAGTTGCTCACCATTCACTGCCCTAACACCGGTTCGATGCTCAACTGCATGGTCGAAGGTGGCCAGGTCTGGTTCAGCCGTTCCACGGACCCCAAGCGCAAGTTGCCGGGCACCTGGGAGATTGCCGAAACGCCTCAGGGCCGGCTGGCGTGTGTCAACACCGCGCGTGCCAATCAGTTGGTGGAAGAAGCCTTGCTGGCCGGTGTGATCACTGAGCTCAACGGCTTTACTGCGTTGAAGCGTGAGGTGCCTTATGGCCAGGAGAGAAGCCGCATCGACTTTCGCCTGGATTACCCCCAAGGCGCTGCGTTTGTCGAGGTCAAAAGCGTCACCTTGGGCTTTGATGGCAGCTCGGTGGCGGCTTTCCCCGATGCGGTGACCCAGCGCGGTGCCAAGCATTTGCGTGAGCTGGCCCACCTGGCGCGCGACGGTATACGGGCCGTGCAGTTGTATTGCGTGAACCTGTCGGGGATCGACGCGGTGCGCCCGGCTGTGGAAATCGACGCTGGTTATGCGGCAGCGCTACGTGAGGCCAAGGCTGCAGGTGTAGAGGTGTTGGCCTATGGCGTACGGGTCACTCCGCAGGAGATTTACGTCGAACGTCGGCTGAAGGTGCTGCTGGGCGACTAGAGATCGACCCACAATCCCTGTTCGTCTTCGCGGCCGGGCAGGGCGGTGAGGCTTTGGCCTGCGCAAGGCCCGGCGATGCACTCGCCGCTTTCAATCAGGAACAACGCGCCATGGGTGGCGCATTGGATCAGGCTGGCGCTTTCATCGAGGAAGCGATCTGGCTGCCATTCCAGCGGGATGCCGCGATGAGGGCAGCGGTTGAGATAGAAGTACGCAATGCCGTCCCGGCGCACCGCCAACAGCCTGTGGCCATCGATAACAAAACCGCGGCTGCTGTTGGGAGCAAGGTCGCCTGAGGCGCAGAGAAACTTCATTTCAATCCTTAAGTGCCTTGACGTGCAAATGCAAACAATTATCAAATGCCTGCTTCGCCCGTCAGCTGATTGGGTGCTCAATACGATGTCTGGCAGCGGTTATCTGTCACATCAATGAGTGCTTGAGTGGCCCTGCCTAGGAAGGAAACCCTGTTATGCGCCTGAGTACCAGCGCTATTGCGCTTGTTGCCTCACTGCTGGTCAACCCCGGGGTGCATGCCTCCGAACTGCCGCAACGCTGGGTCAGTGCCGGCGGTGCGCTGTCGGAATGGGTGACGGCCTTGGGCGGTGAGTCGAAGTTGGTGGGGGTGGACACCACCAGTCAACATCCTGCGTCGCTCAAAGCCTTGCCGAGCATTGGTTACCAGCGGCAGTTGTCGGCCGAAGGCATTCTCAGCCTGCGCCCGCAAATCCTCGTGGGCACGGAGGAAATGGGGCCACCGCCGGTGCTGGCGCAGATTCGCAGTGCCGGGGTGCAGGTGGAGATGTTCTCGGCCCAGCCTGACTTGCCCACGCTCAAAGGCAACCTTGAACACTTGGGGAAACTGCTCGGCAGTGAGGCCCAGGCCAGTGCGTTGTTTGCCGGGTATGAGCAGGCGCTGGCGCAGCAAAAAAAGTGGGTGGCCAAGGCCCAGGCTACACAGAAGGCTCCAGGCGTGTTGTTGCTGCTCGGTCATGCCGGTGGCAAGCCGCTGATCGCGGGCAAGGACACGGCCGCTGATTGGATGTTGCAGCAGGCTGGGGGGCGTAATCTCGCCACGCATGTGGGCTATAAACCGTTTTCCGTCGAATCGCTGGCGGGTTTGAGCCCTGAGGTGCTGGTGTTTGCCGATCGCGCGCTGACCGGTGACGCGGCGCGCGCAGCCTTGTTCAAGGAAAATCCGATTCTTGCCTCTACGCCGGCAGCCAAGAGCGGCCGCGTCTTTGAGCTGGACGCGACCTTGCTGGTAGGTGGCCTGGGGCCTAGATTGCCGCAAAGCCTGGAGAAACTGTCTGCCGGTTTTTATCCGTCCCAGCCTAAGCCTGCTCCATGACCACTCTGGTTAAGCCAAAAACGCTGTTTATCGGGCTGTCGCTGCTGTGTGTATTAGCGATCTGGCTTTCATTGGCACTGGGGCCGGTCAGCCTGCCGTTAGTGGACACGCTCAGGGCTGCGCTAAAACTGATGGGCGTACCGATTGAGGCCCAGGGTTTGGAGCAGGCCGAGTTGATCCTGGGGCAGATTCGCCTGCCGCGGACCCTATTGGGGCTGGCGGTCGGCGGTGTGCTGGCATTGTCGGGTGTGGCGATGCAGGGGTTGTTCCGCAACCCGCTGGCCGATCCTGGCTTGGTAGGGGTATCCAGCGGTGCCGCGCTGGGGGCGGCGGTGGCGATTGTCGGTGGCTCGTTCTTTGGCGGGCTGCCGGATGCCTTCGGGCCATACCTGTTGTCGCTGTGCGCATTTCTCGGTGGCTTGGGCGTCACGGCGCTGGTCTATCGGCTGGGGCGTCGCAACGGCCAGACCAATGTCGCGACCATGTTGCTTGCTGGCATCGCGCTGACGGCCCTGGCCGGTTCTGCGGTGGGGCTCTTTACCTATCTGGCCGACGACGCCACCTTGCGCACCCTGACGTTCTGGAACCTGGGCAGCCTCAATGGCGCAAGTTACTCGCGGTTGTGGCCCTTGCTGTTGGTGAGTGCGGGCGTGGCGCTGTGGTTGCCGCGCCGGGCCAAGGCGCTGAACGCGCTGCTGTTGGGTGAGTCTGAGGCCAATCATCTGGGTATTGATGTTGAAAGGCTCAAGCGTGAGCTGGTGTTCTGTACGGCTTTAGGCGTTGGCGCTGCAGTGGCGGCGGCGGGCATGATTGGTTTTGTCGGGTTGGTGGTACCCCATCTGGTGCGGTTGCTGGCGGGGCCGGATCATCGGGTGTTGTTACCGGCCTCGGTATTGGCGGGGGCGAGCCTGCTGTTGTTTGCGGACCTGGTGGCGCGCCTGGCGTTGGCGCCGGCGGAACTGCCGATCGGTATTGTCACCGCGTTTATCGGTGCGCCGTTTTTCCTCTATTTATTGTTACGAGGGCGCGCCTGATGTTGCGGGTAGAAGCGTTGCAGATCCGGCGTGGTGGGAAAACCGTGCTGGCCGATATCACCTTGGACCTTTTGCCGGGCGAAGTGCTGGGCGTTCTGGGCCCCAATGGCGCCGGCAAAAGTACCTTGCTTGGGGCGCTGTGCGGGGAGTTGCAGCCGGATCAGGGCAAGGTCTGGCTGGATCAGCAGGCGCTCAAGCACATGACCGGCGCGCAGCGTGCCCAGCGCCTGGCGGTGCTGCCACAATCTTCCACCCTGGATTTTGCTTTTCGTGTCGAAGAGGTGGTGGGCATGGGCCGCTTGCCTCATCAGACCGGGCGAGTGCGCGACGACGAAATCATCAGCGCGGCCCTGCACGCGGCGGATGTCGGCCACCTGAGTGGCCGCAGTTACCTGGCGTTGTCCGGCGGCGAGCGGCAACGTGTGCACCTGGCGCGGGTATTGGCGCAGTTATGGCCGGGTGAGGCGGGGCAGACGTTGTTGCTGGACGAGCCCACGTCGATGCTCGACCCTCTGCACCAACACACCACCTTGCAAGCTATCCGACATTTCGCCGACAGAGGCGCTGCGGTGCTGGTTATCCTGCATGACTTGAACCTGGCAGCGCGTTACTGCGACCGAATTCTATTGCTGGAAAACGGCCGCCCCCACGCGTTGGATACGCCCTCGAAAGTCTTGCAACCTGAGCCGCTCAAAGCTGTATTCGGTCTGGATGTGTTGGTACAGCCGCATCCGGAGCGTGGGCATCCGCTGATCATTGCGCGCTAAGGCCGGTTAATTCGCGGGCAAAAAAAGACCCGGCAAGAGCCGGGTCAAATAACCGTGATTAGCCTGATGAGGAGATAATCTGAGAGTCCGAACCAATGGTCTTTCAGTTATCGGCTGATCTCGCGACCAGTTGTGATAATCATAACGATTCTCATTTGAGAGTCAACATTTGTTTTTCTGCCTCATCCAGTTTTTCTCAAACGCTCGTTTGTAATGCCCGTAAACATTGGGTTTGAGTGCCGCTTTAGTTCTTCTGATGCACTGAAATCGCTTCCAGCTGACGGTTCAAGGCCTCCTTGCGCTCCGCGGGTATGTCGTTCCAGTGCACATCCATCAATGCCCCTTCAATCGCATACAGCAGAACCTTCGAGGCTCGAAACCCGCGCGTGCGCACGGCTCGGTAGGCATCGACCGCCCCCAGCCGACGCAAGTCGGACGCGCTGTGGATGCCCACCGCATGCAGCCACTGCGCTGACGTCTTGCCAAGGTTTTTCAGGTGTTGCAGCTCATCGTTCATCAAGCCTCCTTGCGTTGGCTGAATGGTGCGGTGGGTGTCGTGACCAGGCAGCCTGAAAATGAGTGTAGCGCTCAGTAGGAAAAGCGTGGTTCTTTGGTCAGGAAGAGCTGAAAAGCTTATAAGAATGGCGCGACTGCGTTTGCTCGCAGATAGGCGCAAAGCGCCCGGCAGGCAGGGGATGTGGCCGTCACTCAGTGTGTGGGGTTACTTGGTACGGTAGCGCAGGCGAGTACCGAAATTGACCGACATGAGTATTTCGTCTGCCGTGAGTTCGGGCGGGAAATAAGCACCTGAAATCTGTGCATGGGCCAGGCTGGCGCCTTCCAATGAACAGCCACGCAAGTCTAGGCCCCGCAGGTCGGCAGAGCGAAAATAGGCGTCGGTGAAGTCAATACCGGTGGCGTTCAGGTCGCGCAGGTCCAGCCCTCGAAAGTCGCCACCGCGCATGTCGATGGTGCCGATTTCAGGGCGCTCCTGGTTGAAGCCGCGGATATCATCCTTATGCAGGAGGGCGTAGAGCGGGGTATCAAGAAGCTTGGGCTGACTCATGATCGCGACTCTGGCTGGTGTTATGGAGCCAGTATAGTGCCACTATCGCAAGGTCGCGCGCCGAAGACGGCGACGCGACCAAGAAATATTCCTTACAGGCCCGGCAGGCGCTGGCGGATATGCCCGACCAAGGCGTCGAGCGTCCCGCTTTCATTGGTCTCCACACGCTTGCTGAGCAGCAGCTCCTCGGCAGTCAGCGGATCACGACTGGCTTGTTGTTCTTCGATAACGGCCAGTGTGGCGTCGGACGGATCGTTTTTATCCGCCTGGCGTTGGGCCAGCCAACTGGTGATAACGGCTTGCGGGGCGTTGCAGTCCAGGATCAGGAACGGCGCCCCAGTGGCTTCGGCAACCTGAGCGGCGGCGTCACGCTGTGCGCGTTTCAGGAATGTGGCATCCAGCACCACCGGGTAACCGGCGCGCAGCACGGTGTCGGCAATCTCGTTCAGGCGTGCGTAGGTGGCAGCGCTGGCGTCCTGATTGTAGATGCCGGCCTGTGGCGTGTTCTCTACCTGCTGCTCGCCAAACAGGCGCTTGCGCTCAACATCCGAGCGTAGGCGGATGGCGCCCAGGGCTTCGACCAGGCGCATGGCCACGTGGCTCTTGCCCACGGCTGACACACCGTGGGTAATTGCCAGGAAGCGCGAGGGAATGGTGCTGTAGCTTTCCGCCAGGTTGGCGTAGTTGCGGTATTGGCGCAGGGTGGTAGCGCGTTGTACCGGGTTGGCTTCGCTCGGCATGCTAAATAGCGCAACCTTGGCGCGCACCAATGCACGGTAGGCTTTATAGAAGTTCAGCAGTTCCAGGCCCTGGTAGTCACCGGTCAGTTCCAGGTACTGACTGATAAAGCGCCGTGCCAGGCATTTGAGGCCGCGATCTTCCAGATCCATGGCCAAAAAGGCGGTGTCGGCGTACACGTCGGTAAAGCGGAAAGGCTCGTTGAACTCGATGCAGTCGAAGATCACCACGCGGCCATCGATCAGGGTGGCGTTGCCCAGGTGGATATCGCCGTGGCACTCACGGGTATAGCCCTCTAGCTTGCGCTGGGAAAGCAGAGGCTTGAGGCGTTCGAAGCTGCTTTCAGCCCAGGCTTGCAGAGCCTCCAACTGAGTAAGGTCGGCCTTGTCGCTGAGGAATGGGCGGATCTGGTCGAAGTTCTGGCGTACCGGAGCCATCACTTCCTCCGGCGTGCCGGCCGGGTGATCTTGCGGGACTTTGGGGGCACTGAGGTGGAACTGCGCAATCTGCTTGGCCATCTCATCGATGTGCGCGCTGGTCAGTTCGCCGTTGGCTTGCAGGGTGCTGAGCATCTGGCTTTGCGGGAACTGACGCATTTTCAGCGCGTATTCGATGGCCGGGCCGTCTCCACCCAGTTGGGGCGCCTCGGCAGTGCCGGTAATCGGCAACACTTCAAGATACAAATCTTCGGTCAGGCGTTGGTTCAGGCGCAGTTCCTCGCGGCAGAAATGCCCGCGGTCGTCCAGATTGGTGAAGTCCAGGAAGCCGAAGTTCATCGGTTTCTTCAGCTTATATGCATAGGGGCCCGTCAGTATCACCCAGGAAATATGGGTCTCGATGACTTGAAACGCGTCAACCGGATGAGGGTACAAGGCCGGGTTTTGCAGGGCAGCGATCAGGGTCTGGCTCACGGGCGATCCTTCAAAGTCTGGGGAAAATCATGGGGGGCATTATGGCTGCTGATGCCAGTCGTGCAAACCGCTGTCCGGCTCATGTTGATCATCAATAAAGTGCGTATAATCCGCCGCCATGACTCGAACCCGATCTCCCCGTTCCCGTAAAAAACCTCCTTCCCGCGGCCCGCGCCCTTGGCTGGGCTGGGTGATCAAGCTTGGCCTGGTGGGCCTTGTGGCAGTCGCCGGCCTTGCGGTGTACCTCGATGCCGTGGTGCAGGAAAAATTCTCCGGCAAGCGCTGGACGATTCCGGCCAAGGTGTATGCACGCCCGCTGGAACTGTTCTCTGGCCAGAAGCTCAGCAAGGAAGATTTCCTCACCGAGCTCGACGCGCTGGGCTACCGCCGTGAACCTGTGAGCAATGGCCCAGGCGCTGCGGCGGTCAGCGGTAACACCGTCGACCTGAACACCCGTGGCTTCCAGTTCTACGAAGGCCTGGAAAAAGCCCAGCCGGTGCGCGTGCGTTTCTCTGGCGATTATGTGGCAGAGCTGTCGTCGCTCAATGGCTCCAAGCTGCCAGTAGTGCGTCTTGAACCGTTGCTGATCGGCGGTATTTACCCGAAAAACCTTGAAGATCGCATCCTGATCAAGCTCGATCAGGTGCCGCCGTACCTGCTGGAAACCCTTGTCGCTGTCGAAGATCGCGATTTCTATAGCCACTGGGGTGTCTCGCCGAAGTCGATCGCCCGCGCTATCTGGGTCAACACCTCCGGCGGCAAGATGACCCAAGGCGGCAGTACGTTGACGCAACAGTTGGTCAAGAACTTCTACCTGACCAACGAACGCAGCCTCACCCGTAAACTCACCGAAGCCATGATGGCGATGTTGCTGGAGCTGCATTACAGCAAGCAGGAAATCCTCGAGGCCTACCTCAACGAGGTATTCGTCGGGCAGGATGGCCAGCGCGCCGTGCACGGTTTCGGCCTGGCCAGCCAGTTCTTCTTCGGGCAGCCGTTGTCCGAGTTGAAGTTGCATCAGGTCGCGTTGCTGGTGGGGATGGTGAAGGGGCCGTCCTATTACAACCCGCGCCGCAACCCGGAGCGTGCGCTTGAACGTCGCAACCTGGTGCTCGATGTGCTGGAGCAGCAGGGTGTCGCTACCGCTGAACAAGTCGCCGCTGCGAAAAAAATGCCACTGGGCGTGACCACCCGCGGCAAGCTGGCGGATAGCTCATTCCCTGGCTTTATCGACCTGGTCAAGCGCCAACTGCGCGAAGACTACCGCGACGAAGACTTGACCGAAGAGGGCCTGCGGATCTTCACCAGCTTCGACCCCATCCTGCAGATGAAGGCCGAAGCGTCGGTCAACGACACCTTCAAGCGCCTGACCGGCCGTAAAGGCTCGGATGAAGTCGAAGCCGCCATGGTCGTGACCAACCCGGAAACCGGCGAAGTCCAGGCCATGATCGGCAGCCGGCAGGCCAGTTTCGCCGGTTTCAACCGCGCACTGGATGCCGTGCGGCCGATTGGCTCGCTGGTCAAGCCCGCGGTCTACCTCACAGCACTGGAAAAACCCAGCAAGTACACGCTGACCAGTTGGCTGTCCGATGACCCGCTGTCGGTCAAAGGTGCGGATGGACAGGTGTGGACCCCCAAGAACTTCGACCGCCGCTCCCATGGCACGGTGTTCCTGTATCAAGGGTTGGCGCATTCCTACAACATCTCGACCTCGCGCCTGGGGCTTGAGGTCGGTGTGCCAAATGTCCTGAAAACCATAGCGCGACTGGGGGTGGAGCGTGAGTTCCCTGCATTCCCATCCATGCTTTTGGGCGCTGCGGCCATGACGCCGATGGAAGTGACCACCATGTACCAGACCCTCGCCAACGGTGGTTTCAATACACCGATGCGCGGTATCCGCAGTGTGCTGACCGCCGATGGCGAACCGCTCAAGCGCTACCCGTTCCAGATTCAGCAGCGCTTCGACGCGGGTTCCATTTACCTGATCCAGAACGCCATGCAGCGCGTGATGCGTGAGGGTACAGGGCGTTCGGTCTACAGCGTGCTGCCGTCGAACCTGACCCTGGCGGGCAAGACCGGTACCAGTAACGACTCCCGCGACAGCTGGTTCGCAGGGTTCGGCCAGGATGTACTGGCCGTGGTGTGGCTGGGGCGCGACGATAACGGCAAGACGCCGTTCACCGGTGCGACCGGCGCGTTGCAGGTATGGACCAGTTTCATGCGCAAGGCTGATCCGTTGCCGCTCAACATGCCGCAGCCGGACAATATCGTGCAGGCCTGGATTGATCCGCACACCGGCCAAGGCTCCGATGCCAACTGTCCGGGCGCGGTGCAGATGCCGTATATTCGCGGCAGCGAACCACCACCCGGCGCCGCGTGCAGTGGCAGTACACCTGCTGACGCGGAATCGGTGATGGATTGGGTCAAGGGCTGGATGAATTAAGCAAAGAGGGTTTCAAGTGAACAAGTTGTGGATTCCAGCAATTACGGCTCTGGCTTTGCTCGGCGGTTGCTCCAGCGTGCAGCGCGGCTCTATCCCTGTGGTGGACTCAAGCACGTCCGTCTCCAATAACGACCGCATTTCGGCCAATGGCGGCTTCCGTCAGACCGTTGTCAAACGGCCAGCCCAGGCTGCAACCCAGGCAATTCCCCAGGATTCCGGCGTCGTGGTGATGGTGCCAGGCAGTGGGGCTGCAACCTCGGCGCCTATCAGTGCCGAGCCATGGACCCCAGGCCCGAGCACTTCCGGGCCGGTGAACTCCACGCCGATTCAAACCGCGCCGGTCAACCAGGGCACCTACAACATGCCTTCGACGCCGAGCGGTATTCCGTCATCGTCCAATGCGGGCGGGTTGTCGGCTGACGAACAGCTCGATGGCCCGGTACTGGCGTTGCTCACCACCGCTCAGCAGCAGCAGGCCGGTGGCGATTTGAATGGCGCCTCGTCGAGCCTTGAACGTGCCCAGCGCGTGGCGCCGCGTGAGCCACAAGTGCTCTATCGCCTGGCCCAGGTGCGCATGGCCCAGGGCGATGCGCCCCAGGCGGAGCAGTTCGCTCGTCGCGGCCTGAGCCTGGCCAATGGCCGTCCAGACCTGCAAGCCAGCCTGTGGGCCTTGATCGGTGATGCACGTGCCGCCCAAGGGGATGCCGCCGGTGCAGCCCAGGCGCGGCAAAAAGCCAAGGTCAGCCTCTGATGGATGCACGTTTCCCCGCGATTGCCGAGCAGTTATTGCTGATCGAGCGCGAACTGCGCGTGCAGGGCTGGTGGGACGAAGTCTCCCCTAGCGCTGAAGCCCTCAGCAGTGTCGAGCCCTTTTCCGTCGACACCCTGGACTTCCACCAGTGGCTGCAATGGATCTTCCTCGCACGTATGAAGCAGATCCTGGAGCAGGACCTGCCCTTGCCGAATGCGTCGGGGATCCTGGAAATGGCCGAGATGGTCTACGCCGACCGACCGCGGGAAAGCCTCGGCTTGCGTAACGCGCTGAAAAAGTTCGATCAATTGATCGTCGACGCTCGTTAATTGCCTGACTGCCGGTTTTTCCGGCAGTCTTGCGCACATTTCTACCGCTTGACGACATTCAGGCGAGTTTTATCCCTCCTCAAAGCCCTTTCTTCTACGTTCTGATGCGCTTAGTTGGAAAAAAGCGCAATTATTGCTTGACTTGAAGGGCGTGAAACAGAAGAATCCAAAGTCCGCTGTATCGGGACTGCCAGAAGCAGGCCCGCTCAGCAGATCATGAGGCGCACATCCGCGCCGACCTGTAACACCCGCAACGCGTTACCTCGCGCTGGGTGGGAAAAGCCCGCAACACTTGGGACGATCCCAATACTTGCTCAGTCAGTGCTGACGTAGTCGGCGACCACCGTCGCTCATGCTCTGTTGAGAAGTAAACCTATTAAGACCCGTCGGTTTTTAACGGACGGTATTCTGGCGTTTTAGAGGTGAACAACGTGGAGCTTTTATCTGGCGGTGAGATGCTCGTCCGCTTTTTGCGTGACGAAGGCGTCGACTATATCTACGGGTACCCAGGTGGTGCTCTGCTGCATGTCTACGACGCACTGTTCAAGGAACCGGCTGTTACCCACATCCTGGTTCGCCACGAACAGGCCGCGACCCATATGGCTGACGGTTACGCCCGTGCCACCGGTAAAGCCGGCGTGGTACTGGTAACGTCTGGCCCAGGCGCAACCAATGCCATTACCGGCATCGCGACTGCCTATATGGACTCCATTCCGATGGTAATCATCTCTGGCCAGGTGCCTAGCACCATGGTCGGTACCGATGCATTCCAGGAAACCGACATGATCGGTATTTCCCGACCGATCGTGAAACACAGCTTCATGATCAAGCACGCGTCGGAAATCCCGGAAGTCATGAAAAAGGCGTTCTACCTCGCACAGTCCGGTCGCCCGGGCCCTGTGGTGGTCGATATCCCGAAAGACATGACCAACCCGGCCGAAAAATTCGAATACGTTTTTCCCAAGAAAGCCAAGCTGCGTTCCTACAGTCCGGCCGTCCGTGGGCACTCGGGGCAGATCCGCAAGGCGGCAGAAATGCTCCTGGCGGCCAAGCGCCCCGTGTTGTACTCCGGCGGTGGCGTGATTCTGGGCGGCGGTTCCGCGCCACTCACCGAGCTGGCCAAGCTGCTCAACCTGCCGGTGACCAACACCCTGATGGGCCTCGGCGCATTCCCGGGTTCGGACCGTCAGTTTGTCGGCATGCTCGGCATGCACGGCAGCTACACCGCCAACCTCACCATGCACCACGCCGATGTGATCCTGGCCGTGGGCGCGCGGTTCGATGACCGAGTGATCAACGGCGCGAGCAAATTCTGCCCGAATGCCAAGATCATCCACATCGACATCGACCCGGCGTCCATCTCCAAGACCATCAAGGCCGATGTGCCAATCGTGGGTCCTGTAGAGAGCGTATTGACCGAAATGGTCGCTGCACTCAAGGACATCGGCGAAACGCCGAACAAGGAATCCGTTGCCAGTTGGTGGAAGCAGATTGACGAATGGCGCGGTGATCGCGGCCTGTTCCCTTATGACAAGGGCGACGGCAGCATCATCAAGCCACAAACCGTGATCGAAACCCTGTGCGAAGTGACCAAGGGCGACGCCTTTGTGACCTCCGACGTGGGCCAGCACCAGATGTTCGCGGCGCAGTACTACAAGTTCGACAAGCCTAACCGCTGGATCAACTCCGGTGGCCTGGGCACGATGGGCTTTGGTTTCCCTGCGGCCATGGGGGTGAAACTGAGCTTCCCGGATGCCGACGTTGCCTGCGTCACCGGCGAAGGCAGCATCCAGATGAACATCCAGGAACTGTCGACGTGCCTGCAATACGGTCTTCCCGTGAAGATCGTCTGCTTGAACAACGGCGTGCTCGGCATGGTTCGTCAGTGGCAGGACATGAGCTACGGTAGCCGTCACTCCCATTCCTACATGGAATCGTTGCCGGATTTCATCAAGTTGGTTGAAGCCTATGGCCACGTCGGCATTCGCATCACTGATTTGAAAGATCTGAAGCCGAAGATGGAAGAGGCGTTCGCCATGAAGGACCGCCTGGTGTTCATCGATATTCAGGTGGATACCAGCGAGCACGTCTACCCGATGCAGATCAAAGACGGCTCTATGCGCGACATGTGGCTGAACAAGACGGAGCGTACTTAATCATGCGGCATATTATCTCCCTGCTTCTGGAGAACGAACCCGGCGCTCTGTCTCGTGTTGTCGGCCTGTTTTCGCAACGCAACTACAACATCGAAAGCCTGACCGTGGCCCCAACCGAAGACCCGACCCTGTCGCGCCTGACGTTGACCACCGTGGGTCACGATGAGGTGATCGAGCAGATCACCAAGAACCTCAACAAGCTGATCGAAGTGGTCAAGCTGGTCGACTTGTCGGAAAGCGCTCACATCGAGCGCGAACTGATGCTGGTCAAGGTCAAGGCCACGGGTGCCCAACGTGCCGAGATCAAACGCACTACCGATATTTATCGCGGGCAGATCGTCGATGTGAGCGCCAGCGTTTATACCGTTCAACTGACCGGTACCAGCGACAAACTGGACAGCTTCATCCAGTCGATCGGGACGGCCTCGATTCTGGAAACCGTACGCAGTGGTGTCACCGGGATTGCCCGTGGCGACAAAGTACTCAGCATCTAACCCAATTAGCGAATGGCCTTACGGCCTGGATATATAGAGGAACCTCATGAAAGTTTATTACGATAAAGATTGTGACCTGTCGATCATCCAGGGCAAGAAAGTCGCCATCATCGGCTACGGTTCCCAGGGCCACGCCCAAGCGTGCAACCTGAAAGATTCCGGCGTTGACGTGACTGTTGGCCTGCGTAAAGGCTCGGCCACTGTTGCCAAGGCTGAAGCTCATGGCCTGAAAGTGACTGACGTTGCTTCTGCTGTTGCGGCTGCCGACCTGGTCATGATCCTGACCCCGGACGAGTTCCAGTCCTCGCTGTACAAGAACGAAATCGAGCCGAACATCAAGAAGGGCGCCACCCTGGCCTTCTCCCACGGCTTCGCGATTCACTACAACCAGGTTGTGCCACGCGCTGACCTCGACGTGATCATGATCGCGCCGAAAGCACCGGGCCACACCGTGCGCTCCGAGTTCGTCAAAGGCGGCGGTATCCCTGACCTGATCGCGATCTACCAGGATGCGTCGGGCAACGCCAAGAACGTTGCGCTGTCTTACGCTGCTGGCGTGGGTGGCGGTCGTACCGGCATCATCGAAACCACTTTCAAGGACGAGACCGAAACCGACCTGTTCGGCGAACAAGCCGTTCTGTGCGGTGGTACCGTTGAGCTGGTAAAAGCCGGTTTCGAAACCCTGGTTGAAGCTGGCTACGCGCCGGAAATGGCCTACTTCGAATGCCTGCACGAACTGAAGCTGATCGTTGACCTCATGTACGAAGGCGGCATCGCCAACATGAACTACTCGATCTCCAACAACGCCGAATACGGCGAGTACGTGACTGGCCCTGAAGTAATCAACGCCGAGTCTCGCCAGGCCATGCGCAACGCCCTGAAACGTATTCAGGACGGCGAATACGCCAAAATGTTCATCAGCGAAGGCGCTACCGGCTACCCTTCGATGACCGCCAAGCGTCGTAACAACGCCGCTCACGGTATCGAAGTCATCGGCGAGCAACTGCGCTCCATGATGCCGTGGATCGGTGCCAACAAGATCGTCGACAAAGCCAAGAACTAAGTCGTACGCATCAAGGGAAAACGCGGCTTAGGCCGCGTTTTTTCGTTTGGAGGGCCGGTTCTGGTATAAAGCTGCATCGTTTGCAGGCGAACAGTCGCTGCAAGTATCTGTCGAATTTTTTTCACACCGTTGCAAGGTAAAGTCCATGAGCGAACGTCCCGAAGAGCCACATCAGGCTTCCGACGCCGAAAGCATGCTGCCGATCGATGAACATGTCGAAGAAGGGCATGACGCCGAAGGCCGCAAGGTCCGGCATCGTGGCATCTATCTGCTGCCCAACCTGTTCACCACGGCGAACCTGTTTGCCGGCTTCTACTCCATCATCAACTCTATGAGTGCCCAGAGTGCGCTGGCGGCGGGTGATGCGGCGAGTGCCAGCAAATACTTCGGTTTTGCCGCGATCGCAATCTTCGTGGCCATGGTGCTCGACGGCCTGGACGGGCGTGTGGCGCGTATGACCAATACCCAAAGTGCCTTCGGCGCCGAGTACGACTCGCTGTCGGACATGGTTGCGTTTGGTGTTGCCCCCGCGTTGCTGGCGTTTGCCTGGGCATTGGGTGACATGGGCAAGGTCGGCTGGATGGTTGCCTTCATCTATGTCGCGGGCGCCGCTTTGCGCCTGGCGCGCTTCAACACCCAGGTGGGGACTGCCGACAAACGCTACTTCATCGGCCTTGCCAGCCCGGCAGCGGCGGGTGTTGTCGCGGGGATTGTCTGGGCGTTCAGTGACTACGGGATTCAAGGGTCGAAGATGTCGTTCCTGGTTGCCCTGATGGTGGCGGCGGCCGGCATGCTGATGGTCAGCAATATCAAGTACAACAGCTTCAAGGAGTTCGACCTCAAGGGGCGCGTGCCTTTCGTGGCCATCCTTGTCGTGGTGCTGGTGTTCGCGGTCGTGTTCAGTGATCCACCGCGTATCCTGCTGCTGGCGTTCCTGGCCTACGCCGCTTCGGGCCCTATTCAGTACTTGTTGCGTCTGCGTCGGGACAAAACATTGCCTTAATGTAATTTCCCCCATACTCCGCAGTCTATTGGTGCATCAGTTCTCCAACGCTGCGGAGTTACCATGTTAATCAAATTACCCAAAGCGTCCGATTGTCACGAATCGGATGTCACGCCTGAATCTTTCTACCTCTCTCGCCGCAGCCTGCTCGGCGGTGCGCTTGCCGGTATTGCTGCCAGCAGCTTGCCGCGTTGGGCCAGTGCGGGCGATGCCTCGCGGTATGCTGACGTCGAGCCCGGCAGCGCGCCCAGCTGGTTTACGGAAAAACTACCGGGTACGAAATGGCAGGCGGTGACGGTCAAAGATGAAGCCATCACGCCGTTCAAGGACGCAACCCACTACAACAACTTCTATGAGTTCGGGACAGGCAAGGGCGACCCGGCCACGAATGCCGGCTCGCTCAAGACGCAGCCCTGGAGCGTTGTGATAGATGGTGAAGTCGCAAAACCTGGGCGCTATGCCCTGGAGGACTTCATGAAACCCTATGAATTGGAAGAGCGCATCTACCGCCTGCGTTGTGTCGAGGCATGGTCCATGGTGATTCCGTGGTTAGGCTTTCCCATCTCTGCGTTGCTCAAGCAGGTCGAGCCAACCTCCAAAGCCAAGTACATCCGTTTTGAAACCCTTCAGGATCCCAAGAGCATGCCTGGGCAACGCTCAAGTTTCGGCTTGATCGACTGGCCTTATGTAGAAGGGCTGCGCCTGGATGAGGCGATGAATCCGCTGGCGATCCTCGCTGTGGGTATGTATGGGCGGGAGTTGCCTAACCAGAACGGCGCGCCGTTGCGCCTGGTGGTGCCGTGGAAGTATGGCTTCAAGAGTGTGAAGTCCATCGTGCGGATCAGTCTGGTCAGTGAGCAGCCGAAAACGACCTGGCAGAGTATTGCGGCTGATGAGTATGGGTTTTATGCGAATGTGAACCCTACGGTCGATCATCCACGTTGGACCCAGGCGCGTGAGCGTCGTCTGCCGAGCGGCCTGTTTAGTCCGAATGTGCGCGAGACGCAGATGTTCAATGGCTATTCGGATGAGGTCGCTTCTTTATATACAGGCCTCGATCTGCGGAAGAACTACTGATGCGCTATCCCATCTGGCGCATCGGCGTGTTTGTAGCCGCCGCAGTGTGGCCATTGCTCTGGTTGTATGAGGCGTGGAGTTCCGCGCTGGGGCCTGACCCTGGCAAGGTGCTCGTCGATCGCTTGGGGTTGGGAACGTTGATTCTGTTGCTGATCACACTTGCCATGACGCCGCTGCAGAAGTTGAGCGGTTGGGCGGGGTGGATAGCGGTGCGGCGACAGTTGGGGCTGTGGTGCTTTGCTTATGTCGTGCTGCACCTGGCGGCCTATTGCGTATTTGTCCTGGGGCTGGATTGGTCGCAGCTCGGCGTAGAGTTGAGCAAGCGGCCCTACATCATTGTGGGTGCGCTGGGGTTTGTTGCTCTCCTGATGCTGGCCGTCACGTCGAACCGCTACAGCCAGCGCCGGTTGGGGAGTCGCTGGAAGAAGCTGCATCGCCTGGTCTATGTGATTCTTGGGCTCGGTTTGCTGCACATGTTATGGATAGTGCGGGCGGATCTGAAGGAGTGGGCTATCTACGCTTCTATAGGTGCGCTGCTTCTGTTGCTGCGGGTGCCGCCGGTGACGCGACGAATCCCTCGCCTTATTGCTAAAAAACCGCCTTCTGCAACAAAAGCGTAATTAAGCCTTGACGGCAGATTCTGGAAGCCTATAATTCGCCCCACTTCCGGCGCAGTCGAAACGGAAAACTCCTTGGTAAACAATGAGTTACGCGGTTCTCGACAGCAAGTTGCTTCAGTTCATCGAAGCCAAAAGGAAGTTGAAAAAGAGGTGTTGACAGCAGCGTGTAACGCTGTAGAATTCGCCTCCCGCTTACGAGAGATCGCAAGCGCAAGTGGTTGAAGTTGTTGAAGAAATCTTCGAAAACTTCTGAAAATAACCACTTGACAGCAAATGAGGCTGCTGTAGAATGCGCGCCT
>NZ_JYLO01000013.1 GCF_001439845.1 Pseudomonas lactis
GTTGTAAGGCGGCAACAACTTGCTCAGCACGGCTTCTTTTCGCTCATGGGAATAACGGGCCACATCGGTGTCCTTTACCGCCTATCTGGGGAAAACTGGAGGGTGACAACTATCCTGCCAGAGGGGGGCTGACAGTCTCTCTTATGGTCCAGGAGAGCGTATTTTCGAAGTACATGGCTCATAAAGGCGGGGTGTCTAGGGGATCTGGTTTGTGGGCGCGCTTTCTAATCTGTCGCCCGGCTTCAACACAGGGGACTAGATATGTAAGCACTCACGTACCGTCCTGGTATCATCAAACACAATTTGCCTCGCGGTTGGAGCACTTTCTTGAGATGGATCTTATTTGTTTCAGAGGAAATAAAAAAGAAAAAGAAGTGATCGGATTCGACTCCGAAGCGGCTCGGCTTTGGGTAGAGATTGCGAATGATATTGAGTCAAGGATGTGTGCAGGTGGAATACTGTATGGGCTAGGTGATCATGGTTCAAAGTTAGTTGAGGTTATTTCTAGGTTGGCTGCATTGCTTCATTGTTTTGAAGGGTTTGAGGGTGATATTTCGATGTCAACCTTGCAGGCGGCAACGGATCTTGCTAAATGGTACTCCAATGATTTTATAAAGTTGTTTGGGGAGAACTCTAAAGAGAACGATGAAGAGCAGGAATTAAATTGCTGGCTTGATAGTTTTCGTAAGGTGGGTAAGCGTTTTGTTAAAAAAAATTATATTTTGCAATGCGGGCCTGGGAAGTTTAGAAAGAAAGCTGCTCTTGAGCATGTTCTTTTGCGACTGGTAAATAACAGTGCTATCCGGATTTTGAATTATCCTGGGGACAAAACTATTTATGTTGATCTCTGTCCTTGGCAGGGTGGTTTGTAGATGATGCTAGTCTCTTTTCGGGGTACTAACTCTTTGGGTTGTTTTTGATATTTGGCGTTAGTTGTTTACGAGTTGTGTTGGTTTGTTTGTCTAGGTTTTATAGGAAGCATGTTCAAGGTGGTTGTTGCTTGATTATGTATTACTATTTAATTAGATTGTTGGGTTTGTAGTTTGGTTTAATTAAATCAGTTGTTTGATGTCTAGCTAATTAGTTAGGTAAGTTGATGGTGCAATAGTTGACGGTTGTGATGTCAACTGATCATTTGTCAGCAGCATGGCCCCCCAAAGCCATGTTGCTGGCTTCTTGAGGAATCAGTGAGTGATAGATGAAGTTGATTGGATCGATAATGGAGGGTCGTTAGATCTAATGGTTGAGGAGGTCGGAGGGCTTCCTGTTTTAAGGGTAGAGGAAAGCTTGGTGTTGGAGTTGCGTTCTATTGAGAAATTAATGTGTGAGCTTGCTGATAGTAAGGGCTTTTTGTTCTCTTCTTATACTCATCAACTTTACGGGGTAAAGGTTAAGGCTGAGAGGCTTGGTCGCTATTTTGTTGACAAACTGAAGAGGGGAAAGGGAATGCTTGAACAGTACTTCCCCTGTCATGTAGTTAATCCTTATGTGGAGGTTTTTTTCAGATGTGTTGATCGAGTCGATGAGCTTCATTCGCTCAGAGTCTGGCGGGATTTACGCAATGGAGCCGCTGAGGCTTTTTTAGTTAGAATGAATGATCTCGTAGAGTTTGTGCGGCTGGAGCTGGCCAGTGATGCTTTTAAAGCCGTTTTGAAACGATTCCGTAAAGCGTCCGTTAAGCGAGTTAACAGCTTGGAAGGTTATATAGACGCTCTTTTCGCCAAGCACTCTAGGATGCTTGTTGTGCGTGTTGATTTGTCTTATCAGTCAGGCTTTGTAAGTGGTCGTGAGGATTTTTATGGCGATGTTATTAAGGTAAAGGTACATTGGGCAAAAATGCAGAAAGATCTACACAAGGGCATTCCAGTTGATGGGTTGTTAGGGTTTGCTTGTAAGCTGGAATATGGACAGCTAAAGGGGTTTCATTTTCATTTGTTGCTTTTTTATAATGGATCAAATCATCGCCAGGACGGGGTTTTGGCTAGAATGGTTGGTGAGTATTGGCGGGACTCAATTACGGCAGGATCAGGGCGCTATTTCAATTGTAATGCAGTAAAGGATAAATATAAATATCTTGGGATAGGTATGATTAGTTTTAATCAGCTGGACAGGGTAAGCGCTTTGAAGAATAGGGTGGCGTCATATCTTACGAAAGTGGACTATTGGGTACGGCTCTCTGCTGATAGTGGCAGGTCATTTTTCAGGGGAAATATGCCAAAGCTGAAAACTATGAAGAGAGGGCGCCCTAGACGTTCATGTCCTGCTCAGGCGGCGCCTAATGGTTCTGTGTAGAAAGCCTTTTTGATTACTTTCTAGGCTTTAAGCTGATAATACTGGCAGCTGCTACGGCAAGCTTTACTGTTAGCCCACACTCATCGCACAAATGGTTTTTAATTGTTTCCTTTTTGGGGTGATATTTTTTGGTGCTTTCTTGGCTTTGTTTCCAGAAAAGCTTTGCCGCCTCGTTTATCATAATCAACGAGATTGAGGCATGGGAAGGATAGTCTTTGATGGTTTCATTGCCTGGCTTTTCAATTGGTGTATACTCATAGAGCCTGTCTGGAAGTATTGCATAAGCCGCCTGATCTAGAAGATCACCGCCTCTGAGGCTGAATCTAGATTTTAGCCAGTCTTTTATTTTTTCGATAAGTTCTTTTTTTTGATCGATTGAGGTGATTTTTTCTTTTTTGATGAATCTATCTGATGCTTCGTTCAGGATTGCAAGATCCTCTGACATCCATTCCATTTTTTGACTGTAGCGGCTCTCCTCCATTCCTTCATTAAGGATTTTTTGAGTGTCTTCTTTTTTAATTAGTATTTCCGCGGCGGTAATTTTTTCTTCTTGTGGCTGGTTGCTTTTTCGGTTAGTCACAAAAAATCCTGCGTCAACCACAAGGGATGGATAGGGTTTTAATTGTGCTTTTAGTTGTTCAATCGCCGAAATTACTGAAAGTCCTTCTTTGATACTGCTGATAAAGGCACAGCTAAAATTATCCTTTAGGATTTCTCCGTAATCTATAATTTCAGCCCACTCAGAGGGGGGTATGGAGAAGAATTTAATGTTGGATTCTACAATTGCGTGGTAATCGTGCTCTTCGCTGAAAGGTGTGCCCCTATGCCGCTTAAATAGGCTTTGTGCTGTTTGTAGCTCATCTGAACCTGCGACGATAGCCGAGCCTGATACGTGAACTGCAACATTTCTAGGGCGGCGGCATAAAAGGGAAATCTGCAGCTTTTCGATTCTGTCTTTGAATTCACTTTCGGAGATGCTGTGCTCCTCAAGAAATTCAGTTACTGATATAACAAACTCTTTGTTTTTCATTTGTAATAGTGTCCTTGTGTAACTTTGCTAGTCTTTTCTCTGGGCGGTTGGAGTGGTTGTCTATATCAGGCCGGATAAATGTTTGCCGAGAACTTCCCAAGCCTCCGCCATTTCTTTAGCATAGCTATGACGCTGATAAATGCGTTTTACCTTATTTTCCTCAGTGTGGTTGAGGCAACGTTCAGCCACTTCAGGAAGCACGCCAATAGCAGTCATAATCGTCGCGCCTGTACGCCGCAGGTCGTGAGGCGTCCACTTTCCGCCTGGTAGCAACAGTGCTTGGGCTTTGGCGCTACGTCGGCTCATGGAGCCTTGTTCCGGAAGGCGCTGGCGATCTCCCAGCTGCTTGGTTACCGTTTTAGGGCATACATGGTCAGTTATGTAGGTGTTCGGGTAGCACCAAGGTGACAGGCTATTAATCTGCTTTACGCGCTTGAAGTGGCTAATGGCAAAGTCTGAAAGGATGATGCTGTGCGGTTTGCCGTTTTTACTATTCTCGGACGGAATCAGCCAAGTGCTTTGCTCTAGATCGATATGCTCCCATCGGGCGCTCAGGAGCTCACCAATTCGACAGCAGGTCGATAGGGCAATCCAGATTGCAGCTTCGGTGGTGACTAGCAGTCCTGCATCAGGGGCTTTCTTAGCAAGCAGCTTGATTTCGTCATCACTCAGTACTCGGTCGCGTTCAGTATCTTTGCCGCCTATCTTAGCTTTGCGGATACTGGCACTGGGATCGTGCTCAATAAGGTCGCGGTCTACGGCAAAGCGGAACATTTGACGCATAAGCGAAAAAACCATCTTGGCCATACGGTTTACACCGCGAGCGAGGAGGGCATCTGTCACCTCGGTGATATGACCCTTTTTCACATCAGCGACAGCCAAGTCGCCCAAGAAGGGCAGAACGTCCTTTTCAAACATCCGACGAGCCTCTGCACCCTTGTCCTTGCGGTTGATGAGATCAACCTTAGCCCAGTGCTCGAATAGGTCGGTAACAGTCTTGCGTGCCGCCTGGCGAGCTTGCTCGGCTTCGGCTTCTGCTTTCTCGGCGGTGAGTCGTGCCAATTCACCATCTCGGGCTGCGATACGGGCAGCTTCCTCGGCATCCAGATGTTCACGTAAGTTGCGAGTTCCACTTTGGTAGAGGCGTGACCACTCTCCAGCTTTAGTTCTTGCTTCCTTGAGGGTAAGTCCATCAGTGCCAGTGGCGTCATATGCACCTATGGGCAGAAACACTCTTCCACCGCTGGTGTCGGTATACCTGAAGTAAAACAGGCGTTCGCCATCTGGGCGAAGACGTGCCATGAATCGGCCGCAGCCGCGAGGAGCATCCTCGATCAGCCAGGTAGGTTTGGCTGGTTTTGCGTTCATCTGTTTGTCGGTGATCGTCGCCACTTTCGCTTCCCCAGAAAGGCCAGGCTCCAGATGGTCACCGTTGGGTCACCGTTTCTCGCTGGCTTTGGTAGAATACTATCGGAAGCGGTTGGACTGTGTAAACTGTATTAGCCTTGTAAATACAGTGCTTTAGGCCTTGTTCCTGGAATTGTTTAGACTGGATTGGATTGTGATTCACCTTTATGGGGTGCTAGGGGTAGAGTGTTCGAATCACTCCGTCCCGACCATATAATTCAAAGGGTTGCGAGATTTTATCTCGCGACCCTTTTTTATTTTCAGGTGTTTTTACCCCCACAAAACGCCCGGCTCTTGATGGACATTTCGATGTGATACCACTATCGGAGTTTGCCCAGTGGACTTCGATCCTTTTTCGATATTGAGCTGCGTCGGTCGTAATATGTGACGTTCGATGATGGGCAGAGAAACCAGTGACGACCAAAGGCACATTACGGCTGTCGCTATAAGAGATATCATCCCGCCATCAGCTCAATAGGGGCTCCCTGGCCGTTCAGTTTCGGCACTCCCTTGAGCATAACGACAAGGATTGTTGCGCATGGACGATATCGTTCAGCCCCTCACACCCCAAGAAGAAGCCCCGCCTAAGGAAGTAAAGGTCCTTGCCACCTTGGTAGCAAAGCTAAATCTTGCAGATTTCCAGAACGCTATCCCTGTGATTCGCGAGCTTCGTATCTCGAACGAAACGAGTAATCGTTTCGTCAATGCCACTCTTACGCTTAGCTCGGCCCCCGAGGTATTTAAGTCTAAGATCTGGCGGATCGACGAGATCGCTGCAGATAGCTTCCGGGTCATACCTGGGCTTGATCTTGTCTTGGACGGCCCGTTGTTGAGTCGCCTGACAGAGTCAGAAATGTCGACCTTTACGTTTGTCCTCGAAGCCGATGACAAGGAGTCGGAGAGCGGTCGCAAGGAAGTTGCTCGGCTTGAACAGGTCGTAGACCTTTTGCCCAGAAACCAGTGGGGCGGATTGCGGCATTTACCAGATATGACTGCGGCTTTTGTTCAGCCGAATGATGCAGCGGTTGAGCGGTTGCTCAAACAGGCAGCCGAGTTGCTTCGTCTTAGCGATAAGCCGTCCGCACTTGACGGATATGAGGGTGGCCCCAAAAGAGCTTGGCAGTTGGCGTCGGCAGTGTGGGGCGCGGTGGCGCGCATGAAGCTCGACTATGCGTTGCCGCCGGCCAGCTTTGAACAATCAGGACAGAAGATTCGTAGCCCCAGTCAGCTTGCTGACTCCGGGTTGGCTACTTGTCTCGACCTGACTCTGCTTTTCTGCGCAGCATTGGAGCAGATTGGTCTTAACCCAGTGATCGTATTCACCCATGGTCATGCTTTTGCTGGTTTGTGGCTTAAGCCAGAAGAGTTTACGACTGCCGTGGTGGATGATGTCACTGCAGTACGTAAGCGGGTGAAGCTTCAGGAGCTCGTGCTGTTTGAGACCACTCTTATTACCCACGCCTCGATACCGCCATTCTCTTATGCGGTAGAGATGGGCACGAAACAGGTAGCCGAAGACGCTGAAAGTGTTTTCGAGATGCTGCTAGATATCCGTCGCGCCCGTTTGCAACGTATAAAACCGCTCGCCAGCTCAGAGGCTCAGATTACACGCGTCGCCGTTGCTGAGTCTGATGAAGCCCCATCGATTCTTGTGGAGGACGGGATCGGCATCTCCGATGACAATATTAAGGCACAGGTTGAGGATCTGTCTAAGCTCGACCCAGCAGATCGCCTCGGCCGATGGCAGCGAAAGCTTCTGGATCTGTCGCTTCGAAATAACTTGCTCAATTTCAAAATGGGTAAGCGAGCGCTGAAGCTTGAATCTCCTGATCCTGGTGCTCTCGAGGACATACTTGCAAGTGGACAGTCTCTAAAGCTGCTTACCAGGCCTGACCTAATGGATGGCGCAGATCCGCGTGAGCGCGCACTCTATGAGCAGCGTGAGCGAGAAGATGTTCGCCGCCGTCATGCTGAAGATGCTCTCAAACGTAGGGACGTATTCGTTGCGCTGACGTCCGCCGAAATGGATGTCCGGTTAACCGAGTTATTTCGAAGCGCTCGTACTGCTTTGCAGGAAGGTGGCTCCAACACGCTTTTCCTGGCCATCGGTTTTCTAAGCTGGACGCGTGAGGATAGGGCCGGGCAGAAGTACAAAGCGCCACTGGTCTTGGTTCCTGTCACTTTGGAGCGTAAGAGTGCGCGTTCTGGATTCACCATGGTGCTGCACGATGATGAGCCTCGTTTTAACCCGACTCTGATCGAGATGCTGCGTCAAGACTTTGAACTGGGCTTGGGTTCACTGGAGCAGGAGCTGCCTCGGGACGACTCCGGTCTGGATATCGCGGCCATTTGGAACAAAGTTGGCCATGCTATCAAGGATATCCCTGGCTGGGAGCTGAACGAGGACGTTGTGCTCTCGATGTTCTCGTTTGCCAAGTATCTTATGTGGAAGGATCTTGCCGAGAATGCAGAGCACCTTAGACAGAGCCCTGTAGTCCAGCACCTTCTGGATACGCCACGTGATTCGTTCATCTCCGATACCCCGTTTCCGGAGGCGGAGTCACTGGACCGTGATTATGGTCCGACTGATGTGTTCTGCCCATTGCCATCTGATTCATCTCAGCTTGCTGCTGTGATGGCAGCAGCAAAGGGAAAAGATTTCGTTCTCATAGGTCCACCGGGTACGGGTAAAAGCCAAACGATTTCCAACATGATCGCCCAGTCCATCGCTCAAGGGCGCCGGGTACTGTTCGTATCTGAGAAAATTGCTGCCCTGGATGTCGTGTACCGCCGCTTGCGTGAAATCGGTCTGGGTGAGTTTTGCCTTGAACTTCACTCCAGTAAGGCTCGAAAAACGGATGTCCTTGCTCAGTTGCAGTCGGCTTGGGAAGCGAAAGGGGAGGTAGATGCTTCCGCTTGGGAGGTGGAAGCGCAGCGGCTGGCTTCCCTGCGTGACAGCCTTAATATTTATGTCGAGCGTCTGCATCGTCGGCACCGAAATGGCTATACGATTTACGATGCTATCGGGGCTGTGACATCGGGTGTTGATGAGGCAGTTGCTGCGCTTTCTTGGTCATCCCCGGACACTCATGATCAGAAGGCCATGCTTGCGCTTCGAGAGCTGGGCGACCGCCTTGAAGTGAACGCCCAGGCTGTGGGTTACAGTCAGCTGGCAGGCAACGCTTTGTCCGGGGTCGGCCAAGCAGAGTGGTCGCCTCATTGGCAGCAACAATTCGTGCAGGCGGCTCGTGACGTGCTTCCTGCTGTGCTTGAAGTCCAGCGAGCTGCCGATCGCTTCGTTGAGCTGTCAGGTCTTCCTGTTACGGAGTACACCCCAACAGCGCTTGAGGGGTTGTCGATTCTTTCTCGAGTACTTCCCGCTGCCGCTGGGCATGATTGGCGGTTCGCACTGCGCCCCGATGCTCGCTCGGTTTCTAAACGCCTGAGTGACGGCTGCACTTGGGTCGACGAACACCGGAACATTAACTCCAGACTCTCATCCTTCTGGTCCTCTCGTATTACTGCTGAAGCTAAACAAGGCATTGATCTGCTGCAGCAACGCCGCGCTACATTCGTTGATCTAGGCTCGGCCTGGCCAGTAAATGTCACTGACGTTCTCGGGCAAGCTGTCACATTGCTGCGTCAGATAGACGACCTCAAGCACCAGCTAACGGCGTCCTACGGGGATGCGATTGAAGTACTTGATACCGAACTCCTACTGCGCGAATGGAAAGAAGCGGAGGAGTCTTTCTGGCCTAAGTCTTGGTTCGGAAAACGCCGCATCGCTGGGCTATTGGCGCCGACGCAGACATCAACAGGTGAAATCGACAATGGCAAGGATCTCGCTACTTGGGAAGAGATTCGGTCGGTGCGTCGAGCAATCGATGAGCTGGAGCCAGGTCATGAGTGTGTTGCTGTTTGGCAAGGTGCCAAATCCGAAGCAACGCATCTCGCGACAGCGATCAAGCTGCAGGAGGCTATGCGGCTTCAGAAAAGTAATTCTGCTTGGATCGATGACGGCTTGCAGTTGGTTGAGCAGGGCCAGCTAGGTGATGAGCTGAAGGAGGAACTCCGCCGGCTGCGTACGCTGACTCGTCTCGATGCTGGGTTAGATGAGCTGGTTGATCTCAGCTTGGCAACTAGCTTTCTCTGGAGCGGTTTAACCACTGATATTGACGTGCTGACTGCAGCGCTACGTTTCCAGGCTGAACGACGTGACATTGAAGAGCGTGGTCGGCTTGTCGACGATCATCCTCATGTAGAGGAAGGGCGTTGTGGCTCGTCGTTTAAAGCTGATTTTGAGCTGCTCAAGAAAAGAGCAGCAATTGAACGAGAGTTGGTGGATCTGGCTGATCTTCGAGAAATCGTTCCTGTCTGGAATGACTTAAAAACGAAGGTTGACGTCGCACTTACGGCGGTAGCCTTCCAAGAGGAGATGGCTACCGCGGTAGCGAAGCTAGCACTCAATCCTGAGCAGGTCGCGGCCTACAAAGCACCGCTTCAAACTTTGCTGGGTGATGGTAACGCATTACTTGAGCCGGAGGCTGCTATAGCCTTTGCCGGCGCTACCCTTCGTGAAAAGCTCGAGCTGCTCCAGGAGCGAGCAACGCACCTGACTGCCGTCGGTCATTTCACCGAAATGGGCGTCATCGAAACTGCCAACCTGGCACTAAGTGATATCAAGAAAAACTGCGAAACTGTCGTTTCGTCTGAATCGCGCCTGAAGGCATGGTGCGCTTGGCGGAAGGTTCGCGATGAGGCCTACGCTGTCGGCCTGGCTCCGATTGTTCAATCTATGGAAACAGGAGCCATCAGCTCTGGAAAAGTCCGTCGTGTATTGGAAGTAAATTATGCCCGCTGGTGGCTGAACACGACGGTCGACAACGAAGAGGTGATCCGGACTTTCGTCAGCGCGGAGCATGAACAGCGCATTCGTGATTTCCGGGCTTTGGATGACAAGTTCACCGAGTTGACCAAGGACTGGCTCCGGGCTCGGCTATGTTCCGACCTACCAAGCCAAGACAGTGTGAGTCGCTCTTCAGAGTGGGGAGTCCTGCGACATGAGATGGGCAAGAAGACCAAGCATATTCCATTGCGGGAGCTGATGAGTCGTGCGCCAGAAGCGCTAACCAAGCTGACTCCATGTTTGCTCATGAGCCCTCTATCCATTGCTCAGTATCTGCCTCCTGCCTCGACGCCATTCGATCTCGTTATCTTCGATGAGGCATCTCAAATACCTGTCTGGGATGCCATCGGCGCAATGGCCCGAGGGAAGCAAGTGGTGATGGTGGGCGACCCCAAACAACTCCCTCCGACTTCGTTCTTTAACCGAGCTGAGTCGACCGCTGAAGACGAGGATGTAGAGGCTGATCTCGAGAGTATTCTGGACGAGTGCATCAGTGCCAATCTGCCAATGCGTAATCTGAACTGGCACTACCGTAGCCGCCACGAAAGTCTGATCGCTTTCTCGAACCAGCGATACTACCAGTCGAAGCTGGTGACTTTCCCATCACCGTTTACGGCCGACAAAGCAGTACGGTTATGCCCAGTCCCGGGTGTATATGACAAGGGGGGGGCGCGAACAAACTTAATTGAAGCCAGATATTTAGTTGCTGATTTGGTTGCCCGCCTACAGTCTCCGGCCTTCCGCGAAAGCGGGCGGACCGTGGGGGTCGTAACCTTTAACGGCGAGCAACAGAAGCTCATCATGGACATGCTGGATGAGGCTTGCCGGAAAGACCCATCACTCGATTCGTATTTCGCTGAGTCCGAGCTGGAGCCTGTGTTCGTCAAGAACCTTGAGAGCGTTCAAGGCGATGAGCGAGACATCATCTATTTCTCGACCACCTACGGAAAAGACGCCGCCGGTGTGCTGTCCATGAACTTCGGTCCGATGAACCGCCCTGGCGGTGAGCGTCGACTGAACGTGGCAATAACCCGTGCTCGCCAGGAGCTTGTGGTGTTTTCGACCTTGCGCCCAGAGCATATTGATCTAGCTCGTACGCAAGCGATCGGGGTTCGAGATCTTAAGCACTTCTTGGAGTTTGCAGAGCGTGGCCCACGGGCTCTCGCAGAGGCTGACTTTGGTAGTGTGGGTAGTTTTGACAGCCCATTCGAAGAGGCAGTTGCAGCGGCCTTGGCTAAAAAGGGATGGCAGATATTTACCCAGATTGGCGTTTCCTCTTTTCGAATAGACCTTGGGGTTGTTCACCCTGACACACCTGGACGGTACCTTGCCGGGATTGAATGCGACGGTGCTACCTATCACCGCAGTGCGACAGCTCGTGATCGTGACAAGCTCCGTGAGTTTGTACTGCGTGGACTTGGCTGGGAGATCGTTAGGATATGGTCGACGGACTGGTGGGTTGATGCAATTGGAACTGCCGAAAAGGTACATCTACGTCTGAACGAACTCCTTGCTGAGTCCCGAGCCAAGCAGGCTGTCATCGATGCCGCTCAAGAGGCAGAGCGGCTGAAAATCGACGCAGCTATGGCGGAGGTCATTGAGGTAGTAAGTCAGGTTGCTGTGGTCGCCACACTGGATAGTGCGGGCGAATCCGATGATCCCTCAGGTGCATTCCCTGATTTCAAGTACGCCAAGGCTGCATCTATCAAGCCAGATGAGGATGTCCTGGCTTTTGCTCGTCCCCTTGAATATTTGATTTATAAAGAATCCGACCCTCGTCAGGCGGTAGGGTTGGTCGATCCAGATCAGTTCTTTGAGGCGAGTTACACGGAAACGTTGGAGCAGATGATTGCTCATGTCGTGGCGAAAGAGGGGCCGGTTCTGGACACGGCGCTTGCAAAGCGCATTGCCCGTGCTCATGGCTGGGTACGAACCGGCTCACGGATACGTGATCGGGTTGACCAAATTGCCCGGGCGCGATTCCGCTCACATGAAGAGGAGCAGACAGGAGTCTTTTTCTGGCCGACTCATATCGAGTCGGATGCCAGTGTAGTCTTTCGTAAGCCCGGCGATGAAGACACCACGAGAGGGCTATCTGAAATCTGCCTGCCAGAACTATGTGCTTTGGTTGACGAGATGGTGCAGCGGGGGCACGAAGGGGAGGCCCTAATATATGCGGTCGCGAAGGAAGCTGGTGTAAGCAAGCTTGCTCATGCGGGACGCCAGCGGATTGAGAGGGCCGTACGTCAAATGGTGGAGTAAACAAGAAACAAGGGGGCCGTGAAGGTCCTCTTACTTCTGGGAAACTGAACGTGCCCTTGCTCTGAGAAGCGTGGAGTACAAATGCATTCTTTATGGGCTAACTGATGTTTCGGTTACGAAATGCGCAGGTGATTCAGGCAACGCCAAGAGTTATGTTAATGTGCCATCATATGGGCGTTATGGAGAGTCGTGATGGGTTGGAAAGGGACTGTACGTTCGCTGCAGGCGTCTGCGCGGCGATCAGAGCGTAACGCTCATCGCCGTCAGCGTGAACTTGAAAAGCGACAGAAAGAGTATGCAAAGATGGAAGCGCTGGAACAAGCAGCGTATGAAGTTGAGGTGTACGAAAATCACGTAGATATCATCCTTTCGATGCACAAGGAGTGTGCCGAGGCTGTGAAATGGAAGCGACTTCTCTCCAATCCTGAACCTAGACAGCCACTCAAGAGCGGTACTCTTGAACAAGAAGCTACGCACGCGGCCGCTACATATCACCCCAATTTCTGGGCTCGGCTCTTCAAGCTAGAGGCTCGTCAGCGTGCAGCCCTGAAAAGCAAGATTGGCGCCGCGCAGGCGGAAGACGAAAGGCGATATCAGGCTCAGCTTGATGAATGGAAAACTGCCCATACCGAGTGGGCAGAGGAGAGGGACATTGCGATCCGTATCCTTGATGGTGACCGTCAGGCCAAGCTAGATGCCATCGAAGCTTTCGAGTCGTTTGCAGAAATATCACACCTCGGCTCAGCTATTCAGATGATTGTTCATGAAGGTGGTGTCCTAGAAGCCAAAGTCGCTATCCATGGCTCCGACGTGATTCCTACCGAAATCAAATCTCTACTCAAAAGCGGCAAGTTGTCGACCAAAGCTATGCCAATTGGTCGGTTCAACGAACTCCATCAGGACTACGTGTGCAGCTGCGCGCTGCGAGTAGGTCGAGAGTTGTTGGCAATCCTGCCGGATGACCTAGTCATCGTCACCGCTCTTGACAATGTGCTCAACAGCTCAACAGGTCATATGGAGGAACAGCCAATTCTGAGTGTTGCATTCTCTAGGCTAACTGTTGACGGACTTAACCTCGAAACCATCGACCCGTCTGATGCGATGAAGAATTTTGTCCATAACATGAGCTTCAAGAAGGGCGCTGGATTCTCGGCTGTTGCCGCCCTTGACGCTCGGCGCTTCGCCGTGACCGTATAACTGAATCATCTGAGAACCCAGAGAATGGCATGGCAAACATGAAACAAATTGGCTTGTACGCTGGCATATGGGAGCGTTGGCATCAGTGGCGGCGCTCGTCCTACCGACCCCGGCGGTTTCGCACAGCTCCAGCGGTAACAACGGTCCGGTCATTTCTGGCAATGGCAATAACGTCAGCTACCAATCCGGTTTTCCCGATCTTGAAACGATAAGGGCCCAGCGTCCCAATATTAGTGATCAACAATACGCTGCAATTAAGCCCGGCATGACATATGAGCAGGTGCTGGATATCGTCAAGATTCCTGGTAAGGAGGCTGCCAGTGGCGGCAACGTGCAGATCTATACGTGGGGGACGGAGGTGTAGAAGCGTTGCGCCTAGCTGCCGATTTGGAAGAGCAGAATGCTGCCCTCTCTATCGAAAACCACAAGCTGGAAGTGAAGGTAGAGCAGGACGCGCCCAAGGTAGTCTTTCACGACATATTTGTGGTGTCGCATAAGAAGTACAACGCCGCCCAGGCTGCGAAGATCATCGGCACTGGCCGTACCAGTCTGTTGCAGTTCACGAGGCTGAAAGGCTGGGTAACCCGTTCGAACGAGCCGTATCAGGAGTAGATCGAGGCCGGCCTGTTGGATGTGAAGCTGGGCATCTTCGAGCATCCAATCGAAGGCACGATATCAACGTGCTCCACGTGATCACTGGGAAGAGACTGACGAAGCTGGAAGCTCTATGGCGGGAGCGAGCCCTGCTGGCTGGTAGCCCGGCCCCGCGCCGTAATGCCGTTCAGTTAAGCGTATAGCCCTCTGTAGGAGCGAGCTTGCTTGCTCCTACAAAAAGCCTTAACTGACCGGCATCACGGCCCAGCTCCGGGCTATTTGTTTTGTCTCAAGGTGGCGTGGTTTAAGGCCGAGCAAAGTGTTAGTTTTTGGAAAACGAGTTTCGAGCCACCAATGACCCCTGAAGAAATAGAGCTGGAAGAGGCTGCTTTTCAGTTTGCCATCGCGCACCGCCGGTCTCTGGCAAAGCAGATTGTCGACACCAAGATTTTTATTCCAGAGCGCGCTCCGCTTACCGTCTTTATGGCGGGCTCCCCTGGTGCTGGAAAAACAGAGATTTCCAAAGCAATGGTGGAGGCTTTGGAGAAAGGGCATCCGGAAGGCGAGGGGCGTCGAGTTCTCCGAATTGATCCGGATGAGTTTCGAGAGCTTATCCCTGGTTATTCTGGTGGGAACTCTTACCTTTTCCAGCGGGCTGTGACCAAGATCCTCGAAAAGGTCTTGGATCGAGCCTTTGAGATGCGCGTTTCGTTCATCCTTGACGGAACGATGTCGAATCTCGATGTCGCAAAGCGTAATATCGATAGGGTTCTGAAAGGTAGTAGGGCTGCCCAGATAATGTACGTCTATCAGCGGGCAGAGCTCGCCTGGGAATTCGTGAAAGCACGGGAAATAACTGAGGGAAGAAATATTCCCATGGAGAAATTTGCTCAGCAATACTTGGCAGTGCGTCGGAATATTGTTGAGTTAAGGAAGTCCTATGGGCGGGGTCTGCACATAGATTTGCTCGTAAAGAACACAGATTGCTCCGAAGAGTTCTATGAGGATGGGGTAACGGTGGAGCAGATTGACGCCCTAATTCCAGAGACCTATGATTACCAGCAGCTCATCGAGCTACTGACTGAGGCAGATCGTCATGCGTAAAACTAACACCGAAGACTCCAGCCTATTGGCCGATTTCTTCAGTAAGGCCTCCTACGAGACCAAACGTGAGGTTTTCCGGGAGGTACTTCACAAGGCAAGTGCTTCCCAGCGTGAGGTGGTTGCGCATGCGGCAAAAATCAAATGCTCACTCTCCGCTGGTGATTCTGTCAGAAATAAAACGTCTGACGCCTAGTATTGAGTAACCAGTAAAAGCCCGGCTTGTCTGCTGGGCTTTTTCGTTTTGCGCATCCGTTGGCGCAAAGTTGAAAAATGAGGTGGGAATTGAAACGCAGCCTGTTTGCCGAGCTGGTGCAAGGTGTGGAGGATATGAGTGAGCACCGCAAGGGAAATATTACTCTTCGTCAGTACGAAATGAGCAAAAGTGCTTGTCAGGCGGGTCAGGATGACGCTGGGTACGCTGAAGAGCTTGTAGTAGTCGAAGTCCAACCCAAATTGCCAGGCTGCGCTGCTGATTAAGTGGTCAGCGGGTCCCTGAAAACCTTGAGCCCGGCCATGTGCCGGGCTTTCTGCATCTGGCTCAAGGCTTTTCAGCGTTGGCCTTTTCAAGCTGGGTAGCTATGCCCTCAAGAAGCACCAAGTCTGACTCCCTAAGTCTTCCTGACGGGTGTACTCACCCTCGATCAATGCCGGCCCGTGCCCGTACGGGTTGACCAGCACGCCAAGCGTGAGCCCTATTTTCTTCTTAAGGTTGAGCGCCGCCTTCTCACCCAATGAGCGGTGCCCACTTGGAAAGGCACGATAGAATCCCCCACATCAAAAACAAAGGAGGGTCGCGGATGTTCAGTCACATCACTGTTGGTACAAACGATCTTGATCAGGCTGCCGCTTTTTACGACGCCGTACTGATCCCTCTGGGACTGTGTCGCCGCACCGTAACTCCTGATGGTGGACCGAAGTCGGCATGCTGGGTCAAGCCAGATAGCGCTCTTCCTCGCTTTTATGTGTACAGCCCTTATGATCGCAACGAAGCCAGTGCAGGCAATGGCAGCATGGTCGCTTTCTCGGCTCCCTCTCCAGATGCGGTAGACGTTGCCTATACCGCCGGGCTTCATGCGGGCGGATCGGATGAGGGAATGCCCGGCTTACGTCCGCAGTATGGTGAAGGTTACTACGGCGCATACTTGCGTGATCCAGATGGCAATAAGGTACATGTTGTTCATCGTGGAGATTTGTAAGTTCGGCACATTCTGGCTTGTACGGGGTGTTTGCGGCAGTGCCTTTCTGGCTGCCGCTTTACCTGGGGCTTCATGATCGCGTCTTCTTGAAACGGCTGACCGGGCTCGCCAAACCAAGGTTTTCGCGCAGTGTGGTGCCGGTGTACTCGCGCCGAAACAAGCCACGCCGCTGTAACTCGGGAACGACCAGGCGGGCAAAATCCTCCAGCCCGCCCGGCAGGTGCGGTACCAGAATATTGAAGCCATCCGCCGCATCTTCTTCGAACCAGCGCTGCAGTTCATCGGCGATCTGAATCGGCGTGCCGATCACGCTGTAATGACCGCGGCCACCGGCAATGCGTCGGCCCAGTTGCGCCAATGTCAGCTGTTCGCGCTGGGCCAGTTCACTCAGCAGTTGCTGGCGGCTGCGTTGACCGCTGTCGGTCAAGGGTAACTCGGGCAGCGGCCCATCGAGGGGGTAGCCGGACAGGTCGAAATTACCCAGCATGCGCCCCAGCAGCGCCACCCCCACCTCGGGTTCGACCAGCGCCTGGAACGCTTCGAATTTGGCCTGGGCCAAGGCTTCGGTTTGCCCCACCACCACAAACACGCCCGGCATGATTTTCAACGAGTCGGCCTCGCGCCCGTACTGGCCCAGGCGACCTTTGAGGTCGCTATAGAAAGCCTGCGCGTCGGCCAATGAGGTCTGCGCGGTAAACACCACTTCGGCGGTCTGGGCGGCCAGTTCACGGCCGGTTTCCGAGGAGCCGGCCTGCACGATCACCGGTTGGCCCTGGGGCGAGCGCGCCACGTTCAGGGGGCCTTTGACTTGGAAGTGTTCGCCCACATGGTCCAGCACATGGCGTTTACTTGGCTCGTAATAGCGCCCGCTGGCCTTGTCGCGCACGAAAGCATCGTCGTCCCAGCTGTCCCACAGCCCCGTCACCACCTGATGAAATTCCCGTGCGCGGCTGTAGCGTTCGGCGTGACCCAGGTGTTCGTCGCGGCCGAAATTCAGCGCCTCGGCGGCGTTATCCGAGGTCACCAGGTTCCAGCCTGCGCGACCACCGGAGAGGTGATCCAGCGAGGCGAATTTGCGCGCCACGTGGTAAGGCTCGTTGTAGCTGGTGGTGGCGGTGGCGATCAGGCCGATATGCTCGGTCACCGCACTGAGGGCCGAGAGCAGGGTGAGCGGTTCGAAATGATCCGAACGCGCCATTTGGCTGGCGACCTCACCGGTGGCGGCGGCGATGCTGTCGGCCACGAACAGTGCGTCGAATTTCGCCGCTTCCGCCACCCGTGCCAAATGCTTGTAGTGGGCGAAATCCAGGCCAGCGTTCGCCGGTACGTCGGGGTGGCGCCAGGCGGCCACGTGGTGCCCGGTAGCCATCAGGAAGGCGCCGAGTTTGAGTTGACGGCCCATGCTAGAAATCCTTGCGCAGTTGCACGCCGAAGTAACGCTCATCGTCACGAGGCACGGCGCGGTAGATGTAGTTGCCGCCGCTGGCCAGCAGCGGTGAGTAGGATTTGTCAGCGAGGTTCTTCGCCAACAGCGCCACGCGCCAGCCATTGGTATAGTCGGCCAGGGCCACGCTGGCGTTCCAGAGGCCGTAGGCGCCTTGTTTGGTGTCGAGGTTCTGGCTGATGTCGTACTGCACTTCGCTCTGCCAGCTGTAGTCAGTGCCCAGTTCGATATCCAGGCCGTTCTCCAGGGGGATGCTGTAGTCGGCGCGCACGTAGCTTTTCCAGTCCGGGCTGAACGGCAGTGGTTTGCCATTGACGTTGCAGGTTGCCGCTGCGCCTGGCGGGCACGCGAACTGATCGATGCGCGCTCGGGTATAGGCCAGGGCGCCGGAGAGCTTGAGTTGCTGAGTGGCTTGCAGGGCGTAATCGAGCTCGACGCCTTCGGTGCTGACGCTGCCGGCGTTGATCAGGCGCGTCACGACTTGGCCGGCGACGGTGTCGAAAAAGTTGGCCTGGTAGTTGTCGTAGTCACTGTGGAACACCGCCAGGTTGGTGGTCAGGCGGTTGTTCCAGGCCGTGGCCTTGATTCCGGCTTCCCAGGTATTGGAGGTTTCTGGCTTGAGCGCGTCGGTGTCGCGCGGCTGCATGTTGAAAAACACGTTGTAGGCCGGGCCTTTGTAGCCACGCGAGTAAGTGAGGTAGCTGGTCACGGTGTCGCTGATGTCGTACTGCACGCCCAGCCGACCGGACCAACCATCCTCGTCTACCGAACCGGAACTCGACGTCGCCGGTTGAATGCCGCTGACGGTAGTGGCAGAGGTGGACACGCGGCGATGGTCGTACTGCAAGTCGTCATGGGTGTAACGCAACCCGGCGATGCCGCGAAAGCGCGAGGTGAAGTTGAGCGTGGTCTCGCCGAACACCGCGTAGCTGTCGCTGGTGGTGCTGTAGCCGGCAATGCCTCTATCGACCCGCGTCGTGGTGGTGAGGGTGCGCTGATAGGTCTCCTCATCCTTGCCATGCATGTAGAACAGGCCGCCGACGTACTCCAGGAACTCGCCTTTGGGCGAGGCCAGGCGCAGCTCCTGGGAGTATTGGTCGAACGCCAGGTCGCCCTTGTCAGCGGTGCCGGGGAACGCGGCGGTGACCGTGCCCAGACGGTCGCCATCCTGATATTGAGTGTTGTCCCAGCCGCGCCAGGCGGTGATTGAGGTGAGGGTGTAGTCACCCAGATTCCAGTCCAACTGCGCCGACAAGCCCTTGTTGGTGTCTTCCACATGGCTGCGGGTATCGGTGTTGATATCGCGGTTGTCACTTGAGGCGCGCACCGGTCTCAAGGCATTGCTGAACGCCGGGCTGAGGGACTTGCTGACCACGCCATTGGGCGCGTCGTCGTGGGATTGCATGTAGTCGGCGATCAGGGTCAGTGTCACGTCATCGTTGGGCGTGAATTCCAGCTTGCCGCGAATGCCCTTGTGGTTGTAACCGTTGACCTCCTGGCCGTTGTGGCGGTTGTCGACGTTACCGTCGTAGCTGCCGAACAAAGTACTGATCGAGCCCTTGAGCACCTCCGGCACCAGGCTGCCACCGATGCCAAAGCGCGTGCGGCTTTCATGGCCGCTGTAGAACGACTGGTCGATAAAACCGTGGGTCTGGGCAGTCGGCGCCTTACTGGTGATATTCAGCACACCGGCCGACGCGTTCTTGCCGAACAGCGTGCCTTGCGGGCCACGCAGCACTTCGATGCGCTCCAAATCCAACAGGTCGAGTGTGGCCTGGCCGGGGCGTGCATAGACCACGCCATCGATCACCGTAGCCACCGTTGGCTCAACGCCCGGCGAGGTTGAAATGGTGCCCACGCCGCGCACGAACAATGAGGTGTCCTTGTTCGAAGCGCCGGTGCGAAAGTTCAGCGACGGTACTTGCTGCGCGATGCTCGCCACCCCGTTGCGATTGTCACGCTCCAGTTGCTCGCCATCGAGCACCGAGACGGCCACCGGCACTTTTTGCAGCGATTCTTCGCGGCGGGTAGCGGTGACTGTCACGGATTGGAGCGTGGGTTCCTGTTCGTCAGCCGCTACAGCGCCGCAGACGGGCAAGGCGCTGAGGCCAGCCAGAAACAACAAATGGGTGTGCCGTGGAAAGTTATGCATGCTGTGCCCGCTCGAAAAAATACCCTGGTCCGCTGCGGTTCTGCGACCTTCAGCGCCTGAAAATGTCTTGGGCATTCGCTCGAGCGAGTAGCAGACAGTGCGCTTTGTTAGCGCTAACATCGGCATTATTGAAGGCGTCGGTTTAGAGCGTCAAATACTAAAAAATTAGTTTTATATTCCTTTTTGAGGTTTTTGCCGTGAACGAACAAAAACCGCGCAAGCGCCGGGGCGCCGGCCGCGTCACCCTCAACACCGTGGCGCGCCAGGCCGGGGTGTCGGCCATTACGGTGTCGCGTTACTTCAACCAACCTGAACAGGTGTCACCCGAGCGCCGTGAACGTATCGCCCAGGTAGTTGCGCAGTTGGGGTATGTGCCGAACCTGGTGGCCGGCGGGTTGGCCTCCGCGCGCGGCAAAATCGTTGCGATGGTGACTCCGAATATCTCGGGGCCGATTTTTGCCAATACGCTGCAGGGCTTCAGCGACACCCTCAGTCGTCACGGCTACCAGCTGTTGCTGGCCTCCAGCTATTTCAGCATCGAGCAGGAGGAAAGTGCGGTGCGCGCTTTTCTCGGTTGGTCGCCGGCAGCGCTGGTGCTGACCAGCCGCTTTCACAGCCCTGGCACCGAGAAGATGATCGCCGAGGCAGATATACCGATCGTCGAAACCTGGGACTACGTGCCGGAACGCGCGCCGTTGCAAGTGGGGTTTTCTCATTATGAAGTGGGCGTCACCGCCGCGCGCTACTTGCATGGCAAAGGCTATCGACGCATCGCCTTCGTACAAAACAGTGCAGTGGGCGACCTCAGCGCATTGGAGCGGCGCGATGGATTTACCGCGACCCTCTCCGAGTTGGGTGTGCACCCGTGGGTCTTTGTGCCGGACGCCGACCGTGCGCCCTTCGAAGCCGGCAAGCAAGCCATGGAAGCGCTGATGGGGCAGGCGATCACGCCCGATGCGATTTTCTTCGCCAATGACAACCTCGCCGCGGGCGGTTTGCTGGCCGGTCAACGCGCCGGGCTGAGCATCCCCCAGGACTGCGCCGTATTGGGTTTTGGCGATTACCCGTTTGCCCACATGTTGTTGCCCAGCCTCAGCACCCTCCAGCCACCCGCGTTGGAGATCGGTGTGCTCGCCGCCACACGCGTCCTGCAAAGTCTGGGTGTATTAGCAACCGATGAGGAAGTTGAGCGCTTGAATCTTTTGCACTGTCAGTTAATTGAACGAGAGAGCACCTGAACAACTTAATTATGGCTAAGTGCAACTAGTGGCTATTGGCGTGTCAACGCTCTAAATCACTGCATTTGGCAATGTTTTGTATTTAATTACCCCCTCGTCCGGAACTAGGGCTATAACTTCCAGTCGATACACCCGGCTAACGCCTGCCTGGGCTATGGCGAACTAATGGCATTGTTCGGTAGTTCTAAATAGCCATACTTTTCGCAACGTTAGATATTCCTCAATGATGTCGTCAGCGCCCATCGATGCTTGCAAAATGCAGATCCCGCATACCGACCAGGTGTGCGCGTGGCTGATGCAGCACGCCGGGCTCAAAACCGCTGATCTGGAACGCGCACAGCGTTTATCCGCCGAGCCTGGCGACCTGCTCGGTTTACTCACGCGCTTGGGCTTGGTGTCTGAAATCGAACTGGCTCGCGCCTGGGCTGATTTGCTGGATGCGCCACTGCTGTTGGCCGACGCCGCGCCGCCGTTGCTCGACCCGCTTCCCGTGCTCACCGAGCGCTTCATGCGTCATTACCAAGTAGTGCCGATGAGTTGGCATCAGGGCGGGTTGTGCGTAATGGCGGCCAACCCCGCGCAGTTATATCCGTTCCAGGCCCTGGCGTATGCCTGTGAGGTGCCGGTCTGGCTGGCCATCGGTTCGCGTACTGAAGTCGACACGCTGATCGAGCGCTATTACGGCCAGGGCCGTTCCGCCATGGGCAGCCTGATCGAAAACCTCGATGAGCAGGGCGGCGCCCTTGAAGACATCGAACACCTCAAGGACATGGCCTCCGAAGCGCCAGTGATTCGCCTGGTCAACCTGATCCTGCAGCGCGCGGTGGAACAGCGCGCCTCGGATATCCATATCGAACCCTTCGAAAACCAACTCAAGGTGCGCTACCGCATCGACGGTGTGTTACACGACGCCGAAGCGCCGCCGGCCAGTTCGTCGGCGGCGGTGATCTCGCGGGTGAAGATCATGGCGCGCCTGGACATTGCCGAACGGCGCCTGCCTCAGGACGGGCGCATCATGCTGCGCATTCAGGGCAAGGCGTTGGACCTGCGGGTGTCCACGGTGCCCACCAGCTTTGGCGAGTCGGTGGTGATGCGCCTGTTGGACCGGCAAACCGTGCAGTTCGACTTCCCCAGCCTGGGCTTTGATGGCCCACGCCTGGCGGCCTTTTTGGACCTGTTGGCGCGGCCCCACGGCATCCTGTTGGTCACCGGGCCTACGGGCTCGGGCAAAACCACCACGCTCTATACCGCGTTGTCGCAGCTCAACACGGCTGAACGCAAGATCATCACCGTGGAAGACCCGGTGGAATACCAGCTTGAAGGCATCAACCAGATCCAGGTCAAGCCGGCCATCGGCCTGGACTTTGCCGGAGCGCTGCGCGCCATCGTGCGCCAGGACCCGGACGTGATCATGATCGGTGAAATCCGCGACCTGGAAACCTGCCGTATCGCCGTGCAGTCCTCCCTCACGGGTCACTTGGTGCTCTCAACCCTGCACACCAACAGCGCCGCGGCGAGCATCACGCGCTTGCTGGACATGGGCGTGGAAAGCTACCTGATTGCCTCCACGGTCAGCGGTATCCTCGCCCAGCGCCTGGTGCGGCGCCTGGACCCGGCCACGCGAGTAGCCTTCCAGGCCCCAGCGGAATTGATCAAGGAGCATGGCCTGGATCGCCTGACCGAGCAGCGTCCGATCCTGCTTTACCGCGGTGACTATCACGGCCGCAGCGCCCTCACTGAATTGTTGGTGATGAACGATGAGTTGCGTGGCTTGCTGATGGGCCACGCCGACGCCGCCAGCCTCGAGCACGCCGCCCGCCGCGCCGGTTTGCGCACCTTGTATGAAGACGGTTTGCGCCAGGCCCTGGCCGGTGTCACGTCCCTGGAAGAAGTGCTGCGCGTCACCCGTGGTGACGACGCGTGAGCCTGTTCAAGTTCCGTGCGTTGGACAGCCAGGGCGTGGCCCAAAGCGGCACGCTGCAAGCTATTGACCAGGCCGCTGCCGTCGCCGTCTTGCATCAGCGAGGCTGGTTGCTGCTGCACATCGAAACGGCCAGCGGCCCCTTGTTGCGCCAGGCACGCGGGCAGTTGAAGGGCGCAGCGCTGGTGAGTTTTACCCAGCAATTGGCCACGCTACTGGGTGCCGGCCAGCCCCTCGAACGCGCTTTAAACCTGTTGCTCAAGCAAGCCCGCCATCCCCAGGTGCGGGCCTTGATCGAGCGCATTCGCGATCAGGTCAAGGCCGGCAAACCGCTGTCGGCGGCGCTGGAGGAGGAGGGCGGTACGTTTTCCCCGCTGTACCTGAGCATGGTGCGCGCCGGTGAAGCCGGCGGGGCGCTGGAAGGCACCCTGCGCCAGCTCAGCGACTACCTGGAGCGCAGCCAGTTGCTGCGCGGCGAGGTGATCAATGCGCTGATCTACCCGGCCTTCCTGGTGGTGGGCGTACTGGGTTCCCTGGCGCTGTTGCTGGCCTATGTGGTGCCGCAATTCGTGCCGATTTTCCAGGACCTGGGTGTACCGATTCCACTGATCACCCAGGTGATCCTGGCGCTTGGCGAGTTCCTCGGCGCCTATGGCCTAGTGGTGCTGGCCGGGTTGTCGATCAGTGGATGGGTCCTGGCAGCGCGCCTGCGCGACCCCCTGCGCCGTGAGCGTTACGACCGTCACCTGCTGGGCATCCGCGTGATCGGCCCGCTGTTGCAACGGGTGCAAGCCGCCCGCCTGGCCCGCACCCTCGGCACGTTGCTCAGCAATGGCGTGGCGCTGCTGCCCGCGCTGGTGATCGCCCGGCAGGTTTGCAGCAACCGTGCGCTCCAGGCGCAAGTGGCGCTGGCGGCGCAACGGGTCAAGGGCGGCGGCACCCTGGCCGATGCGTTCGGTCGCCAGCCGCTGTTACCGGAACTGGCGCTGCACATGATCGAAGTCGGCGAACAGGCCGGCGAACTGGACAGCATGCTGCTCAAGGTTGCCGACATTTTCGACGTCGAGGCCAAGCGCGCCATCGAACGCTTGCTCGCGGCAATGGTGCCGACCCTGACCGTGGTCATGGCGGTGCTGGTGGCGGTGATCATGCTCGCGATCATGCTGCCGCTGATGAGCCTCACCAGCCATATATGAACTTTCAAGGAGCAGAACCGATGAAAACCCGACACCGCCAAGGCGGCTTCACCCTTTTGGAAATGCTGGCGGTGATTGTGCTGCTGGGCATTGTCGCGACCATTGTGGTGCGCCAGGTCGGTGGCAATGTGGACAAGGGCAAGTACGGCGCGGGCAAGGCGCAACTGGCCAGTTTGAGCATGAAGATCGACAGCTACGCCCTGGACGTGGGTGCGCCGCCCAACAACCTGCAACAGCTGCTCGACAAGCCCGCCAGTGCGTCCAACTGGGCCGGCCCCTACGCCAAACCGTCGGAGTTGAAAGACCCGTTCGGCCATGGGTTTGGCTATCGCTTCCCCGGTGAGCACGGCGCCTTCGACCTGATCTTCTACGGCCAGGACGGCCAACCCGGCGGCGAGGGCTACAGTGCCGACCTGGGCAATTGGGAATAACCCGCCCGTGGCCCAGCGAGGCTTTACCCTGCTGGAGATGCTGGTGGTCATTCTATTGATCGGCATTGCGGCGGGGTTGTTGGGGCTAGGTGTACGGCAAGGGTTGCAGGTGGCCAAGGAGCGGCGGGTGGTCGCGCAGATGGTCGAGGCCCTGCGCGCCACGCGGGCGAGCGCGATCGTCAGCGGCCAGACGGCGCACACTCAATTCGACCTCCAGGGCCGCACGTTCCAGGCGCCAGGGCGTGCGTCACAGCAGTGGCCGGCGCAGGTGCAGGTGACCTTGCACAGTGCCGAGCAGGCCGGGGCCGCCGTGGTGTTCTATCCCGACGGCAGTTCCACCGGCGGTAACCTGCTGCTGGCCAACGGCAGCCGGCGTTGGCGCATCGACATCGGCTGGCTCACCGGCAGTGTGCAGTCCAAGGCGCTGCCATGAAGCACCAGGCCGGTTTCACCTTGCTGGAAATGCTCGCCGCCCTGACGTTGATGGCGGTGTGCAGCAGCGTGCTGCTGGTTGCCTTCGGCCAGAGCGCGCGTTCGTTGTCCCAAGTGGCCCACAGCGACCGCCTCACCCATGCCGCGCTCACGCTGCTGGACCAGGAAGCCGCCGGCCCGCTGATTGAAGGAACCCGCCAAGGCCAACTCGATGGCATCCATTGGCAACTGACCAGCACCCGCCAACAGCCGCACCTGTTTCGTCTTGATCTGAACGTGCGTGAAGGCGCCCATCAGGCGCACTTCAGCACCTTGAAGGCGCGCCTGTGAAGCGCCGTGAGCAGGGCTTCACATTGCTGGAAGTGCTCGTGGTGCTCAGCTTGCTGTCGGTGTTGTTACTGCTGGTGAGCGCAGCGTTGCTGGGGGCCAATCGGGCGGTGGCCAAGGCTCAGGCCTACACCGCCAGCCTGGATGAAATGCGCGCCGCCCAACAGTTTTTGCGCACCTCGATCAGCGAGGCGCTGCCGTTAAAACTCACTGACGACGACAGCCAGGCCGAGGGTTTCTTGATCGGCACGCCGGAGCGGCTGCAGTTTGTGGCGACCTTGCCCGCTGTATTGGGCGGGGGTATCCAGCGCTTTACCCTGCAACGGGTCGGGCAGGACCTACAGGTGGCTTTTTCACAGAGGGCATCGCAGGCCAACACGCAACGCGATGAGCCGCAGGTGCTTTTGCATAACGTCCAGGCCCTGCAGTTCAGTTATCGCGGTATATCGCCACTGGGCCAGCCCACCGACTGGTTGAGCCCGTGGCCCTGGCCCCGACGCCTGCCCACAGCGGTGCGCATCGACGCCGCCGTCAACGGGCCGGTGCCGTGGGTCACCCAGGTGGTTGCGCTGCGCCTGAACCTGTCCAGCGCGAGCAGCGAAGAATGAAGCGCCAACGCGGTGCGGCCCTGCTGCTGGTGCTGTGGGTGCTGGCCCTGCTCAGCGTATTGCTGGGGGGCCTGGCCGGGTGGGTGCAACTGCAAAGTCGCCAGGCGCTATGGCTGCGCCAGCACACCCAGACACTGTTGGCCGCCCAGGCCGGTATCGTTCAGGTCATGGCGCAAGGGCAGTGGGTGGCGGACGGGCGTTCTATTGCGCTGACCTTCGACGACGCCCGCTTGCAGGTCAGTGTGCGCAGTGAGCGCGGCAAGCTGTACCTGGTCAACGCCGCTCTCCAAGACGTCACGCACCTGGCCCTGGCCTGCGGCGCTACAGCGGCCCAGGCCCAGCAGTTGGCCAAAGCCCTTGAGACTCGCCGCCGTCAGGGCCTGGCGCCGTTTCGGGTGCTGGAGGAGGTGCGTCAACTCCCCGGTATGACCCAGGCGCTCTACAGCCAATTGCTGCCGCAAATCACTTTGTGGAGCGACCTCGACCGGCCCGCTCCTGCATTCGCCAGCCCCCTGATGCGCAAGGCGTTGAACCTGCCACGCCAGGACGCCGAGGGCGTCGACCCCGGCCAGGTCGTGGAAATCGACAGCCGCGCCGAGCGCCCCGGCGGCTATCAGGCACGCCTGCGACTCACCCTTTTATTGAGCCCTGCGGAGGACAGCGCACAGCCCTACCGGGTGGTGCGGTGGCAAGAATGATTCAACTCGAACCGATTGCCCGCTATTGGCGCGCCAGCCTGCTGCAACAAGGCTGGCGCTTGTGGCTCACGGAGTTACGCGGCTGTGTGCCGAAGTGGCTGGCGTTCCAGGAGCCGCCTGAGCAGGTTCACCACTGGCCGCTGACGGCGCCGGTGGTGCCAGGCAATGCGCGCCAGGTGCTGATGCTTGCCCCCGACGCCGTGTTGCAGCAAAGCGTGCAACTGCCTCTGGCCGCTGCACGCAACCTCATGGAAGTGGTTGGCTATGAACTGGACCGCTACACCCCGTTTGACGCCGAGCAGCTCTACTTCGTCGCCCGTCAGGAGCGGCGCACACCCAGCCACCTGGAGGTGAGGGTGGTGGCGATCCTGCGCGAGCGCCTGGACCAGATTCTCACCGACTGCGCCGCCCTCGGCCTGTACCCGCACCGCGTGGATGTGGCGGGCTTAGGCATTGATCTGCTGCCGGCGCCGTTGCGCCCGCGTTCGCGTCCTGCCGGCAAGCAATTGCAGCGCAGCCTGCCGTGGTTGTGCGGCGCGTTGCTGATCGCGGCGATGCTGTTGTGGCTCAACGACCGCCAGCGGGTACTCGACACCATGCGCGCCACTGTCCAACAGCAAAAAGCTGAGGTCGCCCAGGTGCACGCCCTGCGCCAGCAACTGCTCAATACCCGTGGTGCGGCACAGTACCTGTCCCAGCGCAAACGGGCGCAACCACCCCTGGCTGCGCTGCTAAATGACTTGACCAGTTGCCTGCCCGCCGATACCTGGCTCGACCAATTGGACGTCAAGGACGGCGAAGTGAGTTTTTCCGGCCAGAGCGCCAAGGCCAGTGGCCTGATCAGCCGCATCAAAGGCTGCCAGCGCTTGGACAACGCACAATTCGAAGGGGTGATCCAACCCGACGCACGCACCGGCAAAGACCAGTTTGCCTTGCGTGCCCACTTACGCCAGGAGGCCGCCGATGCGCCGACCCCTCACACCCCGTGAACGCCGCGGCGCCGCCTTGTTGACCCTGGCGTTGGTGCTCGGCGCGGCCTATTGGCTGTTGATCGACAGCTGGTTCGCCGGGCCGCTGCGGGCCATGGGTGAGCAGGCCGAACAGTTGCGTGAACAGCAGCAGCGCTATGCCAGCGTCATACGCCAGGGCGATGCCTTGCGCGAACAGCTGGCGCAGGCACAGCAAGACCCGGCCAGCAGCGCCAGCCTGTTGCCGGGCGACGACCCGGACGTGGTCGCCGCCGACCTGATGCAGCGTCTGGCCGACCTGATCAACAGCCACGCCAACCTCGGCGGCGGCTGCAACCTGACCCAGCGCAAGCCGATCACGCCTGAACAGGACGACAGCGAGCCCTATCGTCAGGTCAAGGTCAGCCTCACGCTCAATTGCGCCATCGAACCGCTGACCGCGATCCTGCATGGGCTGGAATATCAGCCGCCTTTTCTGTTCGTCGATGAGCTGCATATTCGTCGCGACAAACAGGCGCCGGCCAATGGCGGGGCAGGCAAGCTGGCGGTGCAACTGCTGGTGCGCGGCTACCTGCAACCGGCGCGGGTGGCACCATGATCGGCCCATTGCGTCCTCTGGAATGGGGCTGGCTCGGCGTGGCCGCGCTTTTGGGGCTGTTGATGGCGATGATCCTCAGCAGCATCGGCGATGCCCCCCGGTGGTTACCCGATGCACCGGTGCATGCGCCGCCCTCGTTCCAGGTGCAGGCCGCTCCCACGCCGGCGTTGCAAGACCTTGCCAGCACCTGGCAAGCGCCACTGTTCAGCCCGGATCGCCGCCCGGACCGGGAGGTGGGTAAAACCCAGGTGGCGAGCCTGGCCAACCTGACCCTCAGCGGCATCATGATCACCGGCAACCTGCAAATGGCCATGCTCAAGCAAGCCGGTGGCCCAACGCTCACGGTGCGCTTGGGCCAAGCGTTGCCCAACGGTTGGCGCCTGGAACACCTGACCCCGCAATACGCCCGTTTTGCCCTGGGCGGGCGCACCCAAACCCTGAGCCTCTACGGTAAGCGGCTACCCCTGATCTCACATCCCCGCGAGTCTCTCCCTTGATCGATATGCGCACTTCGCTGTTTTGCCTGGCTACCGCCGTCTCCCTGGGCGGCTGTGGCTCTTTGCCCGACACCCCCGACCCGGACGACGACCTGCTGCACGAGGCCCTGCAGGGCACCGGCGCACAACGCCCGCCGCTTCAGACGCCTGTGGCTCAAAGCCCTCCACCTGCCACCCAGGCCCCGCCACAGCGCCAGTTGATTCGCGGCAATCAAGCGTTTGTGCGCCAGCCCAAGGCGCCTGTAAACGTGCCGGAGCAGGGCGGCGACATCGTGTTCAACTTCGCCGGCCAGCCCATCGAGGCCGTGATCAACAGCGTGATGGGCGACTTGCTGCACGAGAACTACAGCATCGCCGAGGGCGTGAAGGGCACTGTCAGCTTCTCCACCTCCAAACCCGTGGACAAACAGCAAGCGCTGTCGATTCTCGAAACCCTGCTGTCCTGGACCGACAACGCCATGATCAAACAGGGCAACCGCTATGTGATCCTGCCGGCCAACCAAGCAGTGGCGGGCAAGCTGGTGCCGCAGATGCGCGTGGCGCAACCGGCCAGCGGCCTCTCGGCACGTCTGTTTTCACTGCGCTATATCTCGGCCACCGAGATGCAGAAACTGCTCAAGCCCTTCGCCCGTGAAAACGCTTTTTTGTTGGTGGACCCGGCGCGCAATGTGCTGAGCCTGGCCGGCACGCCTGAAGAACTGGCCAACTACCAGGACACGATCGACACCTTCGATGTGGACTGGCTCAAGGGTATGTCGGTGGCGGTGTTTGGCCTGCAACGCGCCTCGGTAGCCGAGCTGATGCCCGAGCTGCAAGCCATGTTCGGCACGGACAGTGGCACACCCCTGGCCGGCATGCTGCGGTTCTTGCCGGTGGAGCGCACCAACTCGGTGGTGGCGATTTCTTCCCAGCCCCAGTACCTCAGCGAAGTGGGCGACTGGATCCGCACCATCGACGAGGGCGGCGGCAACGAGCCGCAGATGTATGTGTACGACGTGCGCAATATGAAGGCCGCCGACCTCGCAAAGTACCTGCGGCAAATCTACGGCAATGGCGCGATCAAGGATGACGCCCCGGCGAAGGTAGCGCCGGGGTTGCGTACCACCACCTTGTCCTCGTCCACCAGCGCCGGTTTGCAGGCCAACGCCCCGGTGCCAGCAGCCGAAGAACCTGAATCCGAGCCTGCCGAAAGCACCCAGGCGCCGCCCACCAGCGACCTCGAAGCGGGCACGCGCATCACCGCGCAAAAGAGCAGCAACCAACTGCTGGTACGCACCCGCCCGGCGCAGTGGAAAGAGATCGAAGCGGCGATCAAACGCCTCGACAACCCACCGCTGCAAGTGCAGATCGAGACCCGCATCCTGGAGGTCAAGCTCACCGGCGAACTGGACCTGGGCGTTCAGTGGTACCTGGGCCGCCTGGCCGGCAATTCCACCAGCACCACGGTGGCCAACGCCTCCGGCAGCCAAGGCGCCTTGGGCGGTGGCGGGGCAGGACTGGGGGCGGCGGACTCGTTGTTCTACTCCTTCGTCAGCTCTAACCTGCAAGTGGCCTTGCACGCCCTGGAAACCAAAGGCCGCACCCAGGTGCTGTCGGCGCCATCGCTGGTGGTGATGAACAACCAGCCGGCGCAGATCCAGGTGGGGGACAACATTCCCATCAGCCAGACCACCGTTAATACCGGAGACGCCGACACCACCTTGAGCAGTGTCGAATATGTGCAGACGGGGGTGATTCTGGATGTGGTACCGCGCATCAATCCGGGTGGGCTGGTGTACATGGATATCCAGCAACAGGTCAGTGATGCCCAGAACCCGACAGGTAACAGTGAGACGCCGGTGAACCCGCGCATCTCCACACGCTCGGTGTCCACCCAGGTAGCGGTGCAGAGTGGCCAGACGGTGTTGCTGGGCGGGTTGATCAAGCAGGACAACGCTGAGAGTGTCAGCGCCGTGCCTTACCTGGGGAAGATTCCGGGGTTGCGCTGGTTGTTTGGCAATACCGGCAGGTCCAAGGACCGCACGGAGCTGATTGTGCTGATTACGCCGAGGGTGATTACCAGCAGCAGTCAGGCGCGGCAGGTGACGGATGATTATCGCCAGCAGATGCAGCTGTTGCGACCGGCTCAATGAGCCTGGCTGCACCGAGTACCGATGTGGGAGGGGGGCTCGCTCTCGATGGTGGCCTGACACCCCGCGATCAAAAATGTGGGAGCTGGCTTGCCTGCGATGACGGCCTGCCAGCCGACGCCTATCTACCTGACACTCCGCAATCAAACTGTGGGAGCTGGCTTGCCTGCGATGACGGCCTGCCAGCCGACGCCTATCTACCTGACACTCCGCAATCAAACTGTGGGAGCTGGCTTGCCTGCGATGACGGCCTGCCAGCCGGCACCTATCAACCTGACACCCCGGAATCAAAAATGTGGGAGCTGGCTTGCCTGCGATGACGGCCTGCCAGCCGACGCCTATCTACCTGACACTCCGCAATCAAACTGTGGGCTTGCTCGCGAAGGCGGCCTAACAGGCGACGCAGTTATACCGGGTACATATCCATTCCTGCGGTAACGGCTACTTAGGGTTCCGCCCTGACGGCGGCTCACTTTGCAAAAGCGGCAAAGTAAGCAAAACGCTCTTGCCCCACCACTCGGCACCTCGCCTAGGCTCGGTGTGCCCGAACACAGTCTTGAATCCGTGTGCCGCCGCCACGCGCCATCCATGGCGCGGGGCGGCAAACCCGGCGTCCTGCCGGGTTACCCACGAATTCAAGCCTGCGTTCGGCCAGCGTGGTTTAACGGGGCGCCTGAGATCAAGATCACAAGCAGATCAAGATCAAGAGCGGCTCGCTTCGCATCGTAGTTACCGTTGCGATGGGGGCGTGTCGGTAAATGCATTTTGGCTGGCTCACTATCATCGGGAGCACGCCCCTCCCACATTTTGAGCGTTCTGCACGCTTAGATTAAAAATCATTTTTATGAATAATTATTTTTACAAATAATGAAAGTAGAGAATATTAGCTTATGCCCAAATAGCATTATATTTTTAAAATCCATTCCGTTATGTTTGATCCCAACAGCCTACCCCTGACCTCGGATGGTACCCAGCGTGATTCAGATTCTGCGCGCCTGACCGGGTAATCCTCCCGCCGCCGCAGAGTCGTTGGACGGGAGCTCAACGTATGTTGCCACTTCAACCCCCTCGCTTGTCCCACACCTAGCCCAAGCCGCATCGCCCCTTTGATTACCGGCCACACCGCGCCAGGCGCGTGTCTGCCCGACTTTGCGATTTGGAAAAAGCTGGGAATGGATATGAAGCACATTCTGCAACCTACTGCTGCCCTGACCCTGTCGCTGTTCGCCGCAGCTTCGCAGGCCCAGGATGACAGCACTTTGTCTACGGTCGTTGTGACCGGCAACCGTGGCGCCGAGCAGCGCACGGTTACTAGCAGCCCGGTGCCGATTGACGTGGTCAGCGCCCAGCAATTGCAAAACACCGGCAAGCCCGGGTTGATGGAGGCGTTGAGCGCGGTGATTCCGTCGCTGACCCTGCCGGAAAAAACCGGTTGGGACGCCAGCGGCATTGCCCGGGCACCGAACCTGCGGGGCTTGAGCGCCGCCGAAGTGTTGGTGCTGGTCAACGGCAAGCGCCGCCACACCAGCGCTACCCTGAATATCAACGGCATCAACACCGGCGCGGCGCCGGCTGATCTGGACCTGATCCCCATCAGCGCCATCGACCATGTCGAAGTGCTGCGCGATGGGGCGGCTGCCCAATACGGGTCTGACGCCATCGCAGGGGTGATCAACGTGATCCTCAAGGCCGACACCCGCGGTACCTCGGTGACCAACGCCGGCCTTGGCTACGACGGCAAGAAACAGACCGTGCAGCAAAGCCTCAACAAGGGCTTCGAAATCGGCAATGGCGGCATCGTGCAACTGGCCCTGGATGCGCGCAGCCAGAACGATGACAACAAGGCCAGCGCCAACGGCTACACCTATGAGCAAGCCTATGGCCTGGCGGGCAAGTCCACCTATGGCGGCTACGGCACGCCCAAGACCAACCTGCTGACCCTGGGCTATAACGCCGAGTTGCCGATCGACGACAGCCTCAGCCTCTACTCCTTTACCACCTACTCGCGACGCAAGGCCGAGCAGGGGCAGAACTTCCGCTTGCCGACCATCACCAACACCATCACCACCGGGCCCAATGGTTACCCGGCCGGGTACACTCCGACCTGGTACATCGACGAGGACGACTTCCAGGCGGCGTTCGGTGGCAAGGGCACTGTGGGCGAGTGGGACTGGGACTTGTCTACCACCTACGGGCGCAACGAAGCGGAGCAGGGCACCACCCACAACCAGAACCCTTCCCTGGGCCAAGCCACGCCGAACAGCTTCACCTCCGGCACCTGGATTTCCACCGAGCTGACCACCAACTTGGACTTCAAGCGTGGCTTCGACATCGGTCTGCAAAAGCCCTTGGACCTGTCCTACGGCTTCGAGCATCGGCGCGACACCTACGAGGTGCAAGCCGGCGATTACGCGTCCTATGCCAATGGCGGTTACTGCGTGGCGCCGGGTAACTGCGCATCGTCCGGGGCGCAGGTCACCAATGGTATTTCACCGGACGAAGAAAGCAGCGCCTCGCGCAACAGCCTGGCCGGTTATGTGGACGTGGGTTTCAACCCCTTGCCTAACTGGTACGTCGGCACGGCGGTGCGTTATGAGCATTACAACGAGGGCGTGGGCGCTACCCGCAGCGGCAAGCTGACCACCCGCTACGACTTCACCCCGCAGTTCGCGGTGCGCGCCACGGTGAGCAATGGCTTTCGTGCGCCGTCCCTGGCCAACAGCCTGTTCAGTGCGCGCTCCACCACCTATGGCGTCGTCGATGGGGTGTATCAGTCGATCAACTATGGCGTGCTCCCCGTGGGTTCGGCGGCGGCCCAGGCACTAGGCGCGCAGGAGCTCAAGCCCGAGCGTTCTACCAACTTCAGCCTCGGTTTCACGCTCACACCCACCGACCGCCTGAGCTTCACCGCCGATGCCTACGTGATCAACCTGCGTGACCGCATCACCCTAACCGGCACCTTACTGGGCCCTGAGGTCACCCAGGTATTGCAGAACAACGGTATCAACTCCACCTCTGGCGGCCAGTACTTTATCAACGGAGCCGACACTCGCACCAAAGGCCTGGACCTGGTCAGCAGCTATAACCAGGACCTGGGCGCGTTCGGCGCGCTGAAGTGGACCGCCGCGTTCAACTGGAACCAGACCAAAATCCTCAACTACAAGGAATCTACCGACATCCTCGGTACCTCCTACGACCTGATGGACCGCCAGGCGCGCAACCTGATCACCGGCGTGCAACCCAACACCAAGCTGATCCTGGGCGGTGACTGGCGCATCGAGCGCTTCAATCTCAACCTGGCCCTGACCCGCTACGGCTCGTACAAGGAAGTGAACTCATCGGCCAATCGTGATCTGGACCGGGTCTACAACGCCCGCTGGATCACCGACCTCGACCTTGGCTACAGCCTCACCAAAGACCTGAACATCGCCATCGGCGCCAAGAACCTGTTCGACCTCTATCCCAAGAAACAAGGGGTGCCGAGCAGCACCATGGTTGCCAGCTACGGCACCTATTCGCCCTACGGTTTTACCGGCGGGTATTACTACACCCGGCTGACTTACGCCTTCTGAGGCCTGCGAGGAAAAGAACATGCCCATTGTTGCCAAACCCTACGACCTGCTGGATGAAGTCAGCGCCCAACCGCTGCGCCAGCGCCGTGCGGCCACGCCCATCAAGGCGTTGCGCGTGGTGCCGGCCCGACACCCCTGGCGCTGGGCCGGGTCGATTTTCGCCGCGCTGGTGTTGCTCGCCATCGTGCACTCCCTGGCCAGCAACCCGCGTTGGGAATGGGGGGTGTTCGGCCAGTGGTTCTTCTCGCCCTCGGTGCTGCGCGGCTTGGGCCAGACGTTGCTGCTGACGCTGCTGAGCACAGTGTTCAGCATCCTGCTGGGCACCGCGCTGGCCCTGGCGCGGCTGTCGGGTTCGCCGTTGCTGGCGGCGTTGGCCTGGGGCTATATCTGGTTCTTCCGCTCGATGCCGGCCCTGCTGGTGCTGATCATCCTCTACAACTTTGCCTACCTGTACGACCACATCGTGCTAGGCGTGCCGTTCACCGACCTGGTGTTCGCCGAGTGGTCGACCGTGGATGTGCTCAGCCAATTTACCGTGGCCGTCCTGGGCTTGAGCCTGATGCAGGCGGCCTACGCGGCGGAGATCATTCGCGGTGGGCTGATCGGTGTAGATGCCGGCCAGCATGAAGCGGCGGCGGCCTTGGGGTTGCCGGCCTCTCGACGCATCTTCCGGATCATTTTGCCCCAGGCGCTGCGCTCGATCTTGCCGTCGGGGTTCAACGAAATCATCGGCCTGGTCAAGGGCACCTCGATTGTCTACGTGCTGGCCTTGCCCGAGCTGTTCTACACCGTGCAGGTCATCTACAACCGCACCCAGGCGGTGATCCCGTTGCTCATCGTCGCCACGGTCTGGTACCTGATCATCACCACCGCGCTCACCAGCGCCCAGTACTACGTCGAGCGCCACTTCGCCCGGGGCACCGCGCGGGTGCTGCCACCCACGCCGCTGCAGCGCGTGCGCCGCTGGTTCAAGGAGAAGGCCCATGCCTGAAGCACGCGCCGGGCGCATTCAAATCCAGGGCGTGGGCAAGCGCTTTGGCAACCAGCAGGTACTCGATCACATCGACCTGAGCATTGACCCTGGCAAGGTCACGGTGATCCTCGGGCCGTCCGGCTCGGGCAAGTCCACCTTGCTGCGCACCATCAACCACTTGGAGAAGATCGACAGCGGGCATATCACCATCGACGGTGAATACGTCGGTTATCGGCGCAAAGGCGACCTGCTGTTTGAACTCACCGAACGCGAGATCCTCAAGCGCCGCATCGACGTGGGCTTCGTGTTCCAGAACTTCAACCTGTTTCCCCACCTCACCGCCTGGGAAAACATCGCCGAAGCGCCCCTGGCGCACAAGCGCTGGAGCCGGGTGCAGGCCCGTGACAAGGCCGATGAATTACTCGCCAAGGTCGGCCTGGCGGATAAGGCCGACGCCTACCCGCGCCAGCTCTCCGGCGGCCAACAGCAACGCGTCGCCATCGCCCGGGCCTTGGCGCTCGACCCCAAAGTGCTGCTGTTCGACGAGCCCACCTCAGCCCTCGACCCGGAACTGGTGGGCGAGGTGCTGGACGTGATCAAGGGCTTGACTCAACTGGGCGTGACCCTGGTGATCGTCACCCATGAGATCGGCTTTGCCCGCGAAGTGGCCGACCACGTGGTGTTCCTCTGCGACGGTCAACTGATCGAAGAAGGCCCGCCTGAACAGATTTTTCGCCAACCCCGACATCCCCGCACCCAGGCCTTTCTCGGCAAAGTGCTTTAGTTCAAGGAGTGACTGCCCATGTTTATCACTACTGCCCGTGTCGCCCTGTTGGCAATTGCCGGGGCCACGGCCCACAGCGCATTCGCCGTGCAACCGGTGGACCTCAGCCCCGACCGCCCGCGCATCCATGCGCCACGCAATGACGCGGCCATCGCGCAGATCCCGCCAGGCTTCAAGTTCGCCCAGCCGGGCAAGTTCACCGTGGCCGTCTCCGGCGTAGCCGGGCCACCGCTGGCACTGCTGGCCAGTGACGACAAGACCACCATCGGCAGCGAGGCCGACACCGCCCAATTGGTGGCCGACAGCCTTGGCCTGCAACTCAACGTGGTGCAAACCAGTTGGGAAGACTGGCCCCTGGGCGTCAGCTCGGGCAAATACGACGCGGTGATCAGCAACGTCACCGTGACCGAGGCGCGCAAAAAGCGCTTCGACTTCGCCACTTACCGCCAGGATGTGCTCGGGTTTTACGTCAAGAGCACCAGCAAGATCAACGAGATCAAGCAGGCGGCGGACATTGCCGGGCTGAAGATCATTGTCGGCTCCGGCACCAACCAGGAAAAAGTCCTGCTGGCCTGGAACGAGGCCAATGAGAAAGCCGGCCTCAAACCTGCGTTGTTGCAGTACTTCGACGACCAGGCCGCCGCACAACTGGCGGTGCAGTCGGGGCGCAGTGACGCACTGTTCGGGCCGAACTCGGTGTACGCCTATTCGGCGGCGATCACCGGCGGCATCAAGCGCGTCGGCACCGTCAACGGTGGCTGGCCGTTGCAGGCGGATATCGCGGTGACCACGCGCAAGGACAACGGCCTGGTCAAACCGATTCACACTGCCCTGCAAGGTGCGATTGCCGGGGGGCAATATGCGCAGGTGCTGCAACGTTGGGGCCTGGATGTGGAACGGGTCGACCAGTCGCTGATCAACCCGCCTGGGCTGGCGGATTAAGGAGGCACAGACATGGGACTGACACGACGTGAAGCGCTGTCGAGTATCGCAGCGGTGGGCGGTGAGAAAGCGGTCAAGGATGCACTGGCAGTGTTGGGCCTGGGCCCATCGTCACACCGTCGACCGCAACCACTGAAACTCAAGGACGGCCTGGGGCAGGGCACCCGTGTACTGGTGCTGGGCGCCGGGATTGCTGGGTTGGTCACTGCGCTGGAGTTGACGCGCGCGGGCTTCAGCGTGCAGGTGCTGGAGGCCCGCGAGCGCGTGGGTGGCCGCACCTGGACTCTGCGTAACGGCGACCGCGTGGACTATAAGGACGGTCGCTCGCAGACGGTGGGGTTTGACCCTGGCCAGTATTTCAACGCCGGGCCGGCGCGCATTCCCAGCCAGCACCGCACGATCCTCGACTATTGCAGTGAACTGGGCGTGCCGTTGGAAGTGCTGGTCAACAGCAGCCATGGCGCCCAGGTGCGACCGGACCTGAGCCAGGCAGCGTTTAGCGTCGGCCAGGCGCTCAACGATACCCGCGGGCATCTGTCGGGGTTGCTGGCCAAGGCGGTGCAACGCGACGCTCTCGATGATGTATTAAGTGGCGAAGAGCGCACACGTCTGCTCGGTTTTTTGCAGGTGTACGGTGACCTGTCCCAAGAGCTGGCTTTTGAAGGCACCCTACGCTCCGGGCACCTTGAATCTGCCGCCCACCCTGGCGCCTTGCCCGCCCGCCATATACCGCTGGGGTTGGACCGCTTGCTGCACCCGGAACTCTGGGGCGCTCTGTTACACACCGAATTCCCGGAATTCTCGGCCACCATGTTCCAGCCGGTGGGCGGCATGGACCGCATCACCGAGGCCTTCTACCGACGCGTGCAGGAGCAGGTGCAACTGGGCGCCCAGGTGCGGCAGATCCGCCAGTTGGAGGACGGCGTGGCGGTGACCTACCACGACCAGCACAGTGGCCGTGAACAGGTGGTGCGTGCCGACTTTTTAATCTCCACCTTGCCGCTGCCCCTGCTGGCCAAGCTCGATACGGACTTCAGCGCACCGGTCAAGGCGGCCCTGCTCAGCACTCGCAGCGACCAGGCGACCAAGGTGGCCTGGCAATCGCCGCGCTTTTGGGAGACCGACTACCGCACCTATGGCGGCCTGTCGTGGATCGAACACCCGGCGCGCCTGCTGTGGTACCCCAGCAACGACCTCAACACCCGCGAAGGCGTGCTGGTGGCCGGTTACGTGACGGGCGAGGGCGCCGACGTGTTTGGCGCCCAACCGCTCGATCAGCAGTACGCCGCCTCCCGACACGCCGTGGAGCTGTTGCATCCAGGTTATGCCAGGCATTTGCGCAGTCCACTGGCGGTGTCCTGGGAGCAGATCCCCTACAGCGAAGGCCCGTGGTTGCAACGCGAACATTTCCCAGCCCAGGCCCACGCCTTGCTTGAACAGCTCCATGGCCGCGTGTATTTCGCCGGCGACGGCCTGGTGCAAAGCGGCGTGGGCATCTGGCAGGAATCGGCAGCCAACTCGGCGCGCCATGTGGTCGCGCAACTGGCCGAGCGCATCACCCAACAACACCAACTCGCGGCGTTGGCCGCATCCTGAGGAGCCACACCATGAGCGACAGCATCCAACGCACCAGCGTCGGCGAATTCCCCATCTCGCAAACCGTCACCGTGCCGGCCTCAGCCAGCCTGGTATTTGTCAGCGGCACGCTGCCGGACCCCGCCGACCCGAGGGTGCCTGGGGTGTATGGCGACACCGAGGTGCAGAGCGTTTCAGTGTTCAACAAACTGCGCCAGATCCTGCGCCAACACGACCTGGACTTGGGCGACATCGTGCAGTTACGGGTGTTTCTGGTCGGCGCCGAAGAGACCGGTGGCAAGCTGGATTTTGCCGGGTTGCAGCGCGGCTATACCCAGTTCTTTGGCACACCCGAACAGCCGAACAAACCGGCGCGCACCGCATTGCAAGTAGTGGCGTTGCCGTTGCCGGGGGCGTTGGTGGAGGTGGAGGCAATTGCGGCCAGGGCGGTGTAAGTACGCTCCGCGTGGGAACGATCATCATGGCAGAGCTTCACCCTATTGCTGCAACAGCAATGCCCGCTGCTTGAGCCTGCGTTTCTGCGCAAACGGCAAGCTCTCATCATCCCCATACGGCGCGCTATACCAGTTGCCGTAGCTCGGGTTGGGCAGCAGGAACCAACGCTGGCCTAGCCAATTCACATAGGGTTCGACGGCCTTGCGTTGTGCATCCAGGGTGTTGTGTTCGGCTTGCACGAAATCTCCCAGCGAGTCACCGGCCATCAACAACACGCGGGCTTGGCTGGCGACCCACTGGCGACGGCAATTCTTGCCATAGCCTGCGCTTTCGCAGTGGCCGGTAGGCGTGCTGGCCGCCAGGATCTGTGCGTCGCTCTCTATCGGAAAGCCGCGCAAACGCAGGTTTTCAGCGGTGGCCGCGACCTGGCTGTGTTCACGGTTGGTGAGGTAATACACCTTGATCCCTTTTTGCCTGGCCGCTTGCAGGAACGCCACGGAACCCGGCAGCGCCTGAGCCTTGGCCTGCTCGACCCAGGTATTCCAGCGATCGTAGGAATAGACCTGATTGTTGATGATGTCGCGAGCGTTGAGCGGCACGTTGTCCAACAGGGTCTCGTCGATATCCACGATCACCGCCGGCGGCAGACCGGTCAGCTTGCGCGCAGGCAAAGGCAGTGCGTCCCAGTTGGGGTCGGCCAGCGCTATATCGAGTTGGCGGGTAGCGTTGGCGAAGAGCTGGCGGTAGATCAGCTCGTGTTCGATGGACGTCTGGGTCCAGAGCACTGCATCGAGTTGGTCGTTGGCCGGGGGTGTTTGCTGGCAGCCTGCCAGGGCGGTGGTCAACAGGCAGGCACTGGCAAGGAATAGGTTACGCATGGGCAAATCTCGCAGAGGGTAGGCGCGTGGCCAGCACAGTAGCGCAATCACCCGCACAATCAAGGCGTACACACCAGTGCCTGGCGCTCGTAGTTCAGCGCCTTGTTCTGCGGTGGCAATGTATAGGCGGCACGACAATGCTGCTCACCCCACTTGATGATCAGCGTGCCCTGATCCTCTTCCACCAGCGCCAGGGCATTACCATTGGGATCTGCAATCGCCAACTGCTTGCCATTGGCGTCTTCCAGTGAGGCACCAAACGACAGCGGTTGATGCTGTGCATCAAACAACTCAAACAACACCCGCCGTCCGGTAGTGCCACTGTAATGCGCCACCACGATGGCGCCGCGGCGCGGCACCAGTTGCTGGGTGGCGTTGGTGATTTCCACGTCGCCACCCAGATCGCGAGTGTCCAGGCTGATCCAGTTGACCCGGTAGGGTTGCGCAGTGGGCACCACCGCATAGCCGTTGTAACCGGTTTCCACCCCGCTGTAGCTGCTGATCTTGGCCCCAGAGACGCCTGGTATTTCGGCCAGGGCGAAGGTCTCGCTGACCGTCTGCCCCAGGTTGACGCCACCCGCATGAGCCACCACGGAGCCTGCGAGGTTGAAGTTTTGTGAGTTGTAGCCCTGGCCCTGGCTGTAACCGAGGCTGACGTCTGCCACGGCGGTGCGACTGTTGATGTTCACCGAGCCTGAGTCGCCGCTGGTGTCACTGTGGCCGGCCTGCACCGAATAGAAAGTGTCGCTGGTGTCGGCCACGTAGCCATTGATGCCCGCTTGGGTGGTGGTGTCACCGCGTTGGTGGCTGGTGGTGACAAACGCCCGTGGCGCGCGGGCCTGACTGCCCAGCGGGAAAGACACCGACAGGTTCACCTGCGTGTCGCTGCTCGGCTCGCCCCAGGTAACGATCTGCTTGGTGCGCGTCACGCCAAGGTTGTAGCTCAGATCGCCCCAATTGCCGGTGTAGCCCGCGGAAAAGCTCTGGGAACCGCCGCGATTCCAGTAGCGTTGGTCGCTGGCGTTCACATACAGGCTGCCAAATTCGCTGTTGCGCCCGAGGCTCTGGTTGATGGTCAGGTCGGTGCGGGTTTTCGAGTGACCGGTGCGTACGCGCAGGTCTTCGCTGCTGTCTTCCACATGGTCGGTGAGGGTGCGATAGCCCTCGGTAGAGTAACGGTAGGCGGCCAGGGTGAAGTTGGTATCGGTGCCGGCAAAGGTCTTGGCGTACAAGGCGCGCACGCTGCTGCCCTGGGACGTACGCCCCTGAGCCTTGCTGGACGAGTGGGTGGTATCCAGGGAGAACGCACCGAAGGCAGTGTTCCTGCCGGCGCCGATCGACAGCGCGCTGTAGTCCTCACTGGCTTGCACACCGACAATCCCACTGAGGTTGCTGGTCAAGCCATAGGCCAGCGTACCGCTGAGAAAGCGCGGGGAGGCCAGGCCATCGGCATTGCTTTTGAACGTGCCCGCCGAGACGCTGTATTTCACCTGGCCTTCGCGCACCATGATCGGCAGGCTGGAGAACGCCTGCATCGTCACCCGCCGCGTACCGTCGGCTTCGATCACGGTGATTTGCAGGTCACCGTTGGAGCCGCTGGGGTAGATATCGTTGATCTCGAATGGCCCCGGCGCGACGTTGGCGGTATAGAGGATGTAGTCGTTCTGGCGGATTTCCACCGTCGCGTTGGTCTGCGCCACTCCACGGATTACGGGTGCATAGCCGCGCTCGCTGTCGGCGCGCATGCCATCATCCGAGGCGAGCTTGACCCCGCGATAGCGCACGCTGTCGAACAGGTCGGTGTCGGAGAAAATCTCACCGGCGCTGAACTGGCCCTTGATCGCGGTGACGTCATGCTGCAAGTAAGTGCGGTTGCTGGTAAAGGTGTTCGAGCGATCGGTGCCGCCGCTCAGGTTCGACTCGTTGCGCAGGCGCCAGGCCCCCAGGTTGATGCCGTTGCGCAGGCCCAGGTTATTGGCGATGCGGGTCTTGTAGTCGCCGGCGGTGCGGCTGCTGTTGAGCTGGTAGTTGATGAAGGCGGCGGACACACCGTCGTCCCACAACTGTGGGTCGACATACCCGCGCAGGCCGCGCTGCATCGCTACCTGCGGAATACTCGCGAGCAGGCGCAGACGGCTGCTGTCGTAGCGCACGCTGGCGTCTTCGATCATGTCGGCAAGGGCGTAGCAGTCCTGCGGCTGCTGCGGGTCAAGTTTGCCCTCGGCCTGCAATCGGTGCAGGTCGATACCCAGTTGCTTGAGCAGGTCGAGGGTCAGGCAGGCTTCGACGCGGCCGTTTTTAGGGTTGCGCTTGAAGTCGATATCACGCCGGCCCACCAGCACTTCGTTGCTGTACAAATCGACGCGGTAATTGCCCGGCAGCACGCTGTTGGCCGAGAGCAATTGCTGCAGGTCCACCGGCGACTGCGAGCCTTGCAGGAAGGTGGTGTTGAAGGTTTGCGCAGCGTCATCGGCCATGGCCAGGCTGGGCAAGCTGGCAGTAATCGCCAGCGACAGCGTCTTCAACTTCAGTACGCCACGTGCGGGCCTGTTGCTGGAAAGAAAAGACATGCGAAGACCTATGACATCCCTGATTGACGGACAGCCGGGCACGCAAACACGCACGCGAAGTGAGCCTGTGGGTTAGCGAAAGTGCTTAGGGGTTGAGGCGCGATTCAGTCGCATGCGCCGGTAGCGCAGTGCCGCTGGTCAGCGGCGCGCTGTAGTGATTCTGCGCGCCGTAGTCATTGATGCTGGAAAACGACAACTGCACCGGCCCACTGGCAACTGGAGCACTGAGCGCAAACTGTTTTTGCTCGCCGGGCGCAATCATGGTGGAGTCGCTGGCCAAGACCGCCTGCACTTTGATGTCGGCCATGGACACGTGGTACAACGTCGGGTTTTTCACCTGCAACAGGGTTTGGCTGCCGTGTTTGGCCAGCGTCCATTCAAGCTGCGCAGGGGCTTGCAGCGCGCTGCCGGTAAGACCGGCAGGGCGGTAGAAAATCTTGATGCGTTGGCGGATGGCCAACTGCAAGGTGTTCTCGGCCTCGCTGGCCTTGGGGATTTCCTGCACATTGAGCCACACCACCGACTCGCGGTCCGTGGGCATGCCGGTGCCTTCATACAGAATGCGCAGCAGTTGTTGTTCCTTGGCGAATACCCGTGCCAGTGGCGGGGTGACGGCAAACGGCGCGCGGCTGGCGCTTGCGTCGTTCATGTCGACCCAGGATTGAATCAATACATCCTGGTTACCATTACGCACGGTAATGTTGGCTTCCTTGTGGTCACCGTCAAACACGATACGGGTGGCATTCAATGAAATGCTGGCGGCGGCCTGGGTAGCCATGAGCAAGCCCAGCAGCCCCAGACATGCGGCGATAGAACGAGGCGGCATGACGGTTATCCGGTGTAATCAGAAGACAATGGCGAGGCCGCAAGGCCTCGCGCGTTCGGTGCCCGGGGCGCCGAATTATTCGTATTGCAGGATGAACGGCAGGGTGGCGTCACCGCGACCGGCGGTCGACGAACCCGCCGCTGCGGTAGTGACGTAGGCGGCCGCGAAGCTCAGGGTGGCGTCGCCGCCTTCAGTGCCAGCACCGTGCATGGTGCTTTCAATACGTGCGGTGCTTGGCGAGCTGAGGTCAATCAGACCGCCCTTGCTGTCGAGCAGGGCAATACCGACGTTTTGTGCAGTGGCCGAACCCGGGTTCAGGGCCAGTACTTTTTTGCCGGTGACCAGGCCCGAACCGCCGTTGTTGGCGTCAAAGATCATGGCGACCTTGGTGCCCTGGTTGCAGTTGACGTTCAGGTTGAAGTCTTTGGCGGTCACACGACCTGCGGTTGGGTTTTCCGCGGTGCCCATGTCCTTGATCGAAACGTTGCCCATGTCCACCGAAATGGTGCGGTCGGAGTTGGCGCCGTCCACCGAGCACGCGTCGTTGTTGATCACGCCGGTGAAGGTGATTTTGCCGCTGCCGCCCAGGGTTGGCGTAGGAGCAGGATCCACGGCAAATGCACTGCCGGAAGCGGCGATAATGGCCGAGGCGATCACAGCCAGGGAAAAATTCTTCATGATGATGTCCGTAAGTGTTAGTTGAAAAGTTTGCTGTTGTTGAACTGCGAGCAAAGAGTAGGCGACGAGGCGGCGGGAGCGAATAAGACGATTCTTATAAGCGCTGGGGTGGGCAGGTTATTTGTGCTGTTGCAGCGGTGAAAGGCTTGAAAATAAAGGGCAAAGCCATTGTCCAGGAATGGCTTGCAAGTTATGCGTTAGTTGAAGATGTTACGTTCCAGGCAATAAGCAAGTAGGTCCTGGTCGCTGCTGACTTCAAGTTTGCGCATGGCCGATATCTTTTGTGCGCTGATGGTCTTTGAACTTCGGTTCTGGCGGCGCGCAATGTCACTCACGCTCATGCCGGAAATAAACAGGCGCAGGATCTCGAACTCTTTGGGCGACAAACTGGTAAAGCGCTCGTCAATTGCCGTGAGGGTCTCTATTACCGAGGTCTTTGGCGGCTCCAGGCTGCGATAGTCGCTGTCCTGGGCGATCGCCTTGAGTGCCAGTTGAATCTCGGTATGCAACTGGCTTTTCTGGATGATGCCGACCACGCCCAGCTCTTGCAGGCGGGTGAGGATCAGGTGGTTGGAGATCATGGTCAGGATCAGGATCTGTACCTGCGGGAAGTGTCGTTTCAGGTACTCCACCAGCTTCAGGCCATCGCCATAAGGCGAGTCGCCTGGCATGTTGTAGTCAGTAATCACGATGTCAGCGCCTTGATGCTGCAACAGCTCGATCAGGCCGGCCGAACACACGGCCTCGCCGACGACTTGAAAACGCATGTCACGCTCTACCAGTTCGCGAACGCCAAGCAACACGATCGGGTGATCGTCCGCGATTACCACGTTGAATTTTTTCATAAAGGGCCGTCCGTAGTGCCAGTTCAAGTGAGTGAAGAGTGCCCGGGCTGGAGAGTCTCCAGAACGGCCGACAGACGCTGCATCACAGTCTTCACCTTGAGCTCAAGCGTTGTGTCGAGGCTGCCGCGGTTAAGTGCGCTTTCCAGTTCGATGCAGGCCTGGGCCAGGCTGAGCCCCTGCACTGCGCCCAGGGCCCCAGCGATCGAGTGCAGCAATTGGCCGAGGCCGCGGGCATCACGCTGGACCAGTGCCACGCCGATGCGCTGCACATCCTGCTTCACGCTGCTGATGAACAGCGGGCGCATCTTGTCCGACAGTTGCACGCGGTCGTCGAATACCTGGGCGTCAGGCTCAACCGGCGAGTTGATCTTGCACAGTTTGATCAACTGGTCGCGCAGGGTCTGCAGGCTCAAGGGCTTGACGATCCAGGCGTTCATGCCCACTGCCAGGCAACGTACGCCTTCCTCGCGCATTGCATTGGCGGTCACGCCGACAATCGGCAACTGTGGATCATGCTCACGCAAGGTCCTGGCCAGTTCATAGCCATTCATCAACGGCATATTCACGTCGGTCAGCACCAGGTCGAAGGCCTCCGGTTGCCATAACTGCAACGCCTGTTCACCGTTGGCAGCCAGGCTCACCGAGCAACCGAGCGCCTCCAGTTGCTCCTTGATGATCGCCTGGTTGACCGGGTTGTCCTCGGCCACCAGGATGCGCAGCTCCAGCCGCCCGGCGCTTTGTGGCCGGGTCGCCGTGGGTTGCTCGTGCCTGCCGTGCTGCGCCAGTGATACGGTGGCGGCGATGGTGCGTATGTCGTGCATATCCACCACCCAGCCTTGCGCCGTGTGCAACGGCGGGCTGTGCGCACCGGGCAGGCAGAGCACACGTTGGCCGGCCCATGGCTTGGGGGGCTCGCCAGGTAACAGATCTACCAGTACCGCGTGGTGACTGTCTTTGTCCTGGGGGGGCGCGGCCCGGGCGGCGGTGATGCCCAAGCGGTTGAGCCAGTCACTCATTGCCTGCGCCAGTTCGCGTACCGGTGCCTGCACGTACACCGGCGTTGGGCTGGGTTCGATCAGCGGCAGGTTGGTCAGTGCGCCACAACACAGTGGCAAGCGCATTTTCAGGGTAAAGCTGCTGCCCAGTCCGGGCTCGCTGACCACGCGGATTTCGCCGTCCATCATCTGCGCCAGCCAACGGCAGATCGGCAGGCCCAGCCCGGTGCCGCCTTCGCTGGCGGTGTCCGGTGCCTGGTAGAACAGATCGAAGAGCTTGGCCTGCTGCGCCTCGGCAATGCCCACGCCGGAATCGGTGACTTGCCATTCCAGGTCGACATTATTGGCGTCGCTGCCCACCACCCTGGCACGAATCACCACGCACCCAAAGTCGGTGAACTTGATGGCGTTGCTCACCAGGTTATTGAGGACCTGGCGGATGCGCATCGGGTCGCCCATCAGGCAGTTCGGCAACTGCGGGTCGATGCAACTGTAAAGCTGCAACCCCTTGCGCCGGGCGAAGGCGGCGTAGGTGTGCAAGGTATCTTCGAGCATGTCCAGCGGACAGAAATCCACGGCTTCTATCGCCATTTGCCCGGACTCGATCTTCGAGACATCCAACACATCACTGATCAGTTGGAACAGTGTGGCGGACGAACGCTGGATGGTGTGCAGGTAGGTTTTCTGGTGCGGGTCGAGGTCGGTCAGGCCGAGCAATTCGAGGGTGCCGAGCACGCCATACAGCGGCGTGCGGATCTCATGGCTCATGGTTGCCAGGAACAGCGTCTTGGCCTCGCTGGCCGCATCGGCGGCATGACGTGCCTCTTCCAGGGCCTGGGCGTCTTCGATGTGCCGGGTGATATCGTTGAATGCATACAGGCGTACGTCTTGAGCCTGATAACGGGTCGACACAAAGCCGATCTGCAGGTGCCGGCCCTCGATCTCCAAGTGCGTCTCACCGCTCTCGGCGCCATCGTGCTTACCGGCCATGGCCTGCACCAGGCGTGAGGTGCCCGGCCATTGCTGGGCGCGCTGGTTTTCGATCAATACCTTGCCATCGCTGCGTCGCACCACGCATAACCCAGTAGGTGCGGTGTCGATGATCACGCGGCTGAACGCCACGCTTTCGGCGATGCGTTCGTGGGCCAGTTGTGCTGGGGTGATCACCTGGCGTCGATACCATCGGCTGCCAGCCCAACCCAGTGTAATCAGGCTGAACAGCAGCAACGCCATGGTGCTCAACGGCCACAATGCGGAGTGAAAGAAGTGCGAGTAGTTCAGGCCATAGACCGCGCTCCAGGGCTGGTCGCCGGCCTCGGTGACCTTGAATTCAAAGCCGTCGGCCGTGAAATGCACACCATCGCTGAGCTGCGCCTGGGTGGTTGGCCCAATCAACCGGTTGCCGTCAGGGCCAATCAGGGTAAAGCGATCAAACGCCGAGTGATTCAGCGCGCGCTGTACATCGTCGACCTGCGACACGTCGAGCAGGGTGCCGATCACAGCCTGGCCCTGGGCGTCGAGTGGCAGGCCGATGTAGGCCAGTAAATGCTCGGGTTCGGGGCCGGCCTGCCAATACACCCGATTCTGCTCCAGTGGCTGCGGCGCCTGTGCAAGGATTTGCTGCACGGCGTTGACCCGGGCCACCGGGTTGTCGGTATCCTCGGGGTTTTCCCGGTGCTGATAGCCCACGGACGGAATGGTGATGGCGTAGTCGGCCTGGCGATTGAGCACAAAGGTTTGCGGCGCCTCGTACGGCGACGAGGACCAGAAGGCGCTGTAGTAGCTGGTCAAGTGCGCACCCAGGGCAAAAATCGGCGGCCTGGCGGCGGTGCTGATCTGCTGTTCATCGAACTTGACGCTGAATGGCACCGAAAACGAATACTTCTGGCCTTCGTACAGTGTGCGGCGGTTGTCGACCATGCGGCTTTTAAGGCTGACCTGCACGTGGGTGGCGCGCAGCAGTTCGGCCTGGATGCCGGGGTGTGTCAGGCTCTTGAGGTAGGTTTGCTGTTCTGCGAGGTTTTCCATCAGCCGCGCAAAGTGAAAGCGCATTGCGCTGTAGCGCACTTCGACGCCTCGGTGCAGAGACCAGTAATTGGTCAGCATCAGCAGCAACGCGATTCCCATCAACACCATCAAGCCTTTGTTCAGACGCAATGAGCTGCGGGTAAAGGCTTCGAGAATCGCGTTATTGTGCTTCATCAGGGGTTTCCGCAGGCGCAGGATAAATCGGCACTGGATGGAGCTTACTCCTTATGATCGTGGCCGCCAGCTAGTGAGATGTCGCGGGGCCATCATTGTTCAGTAGTTGCTGAAATTGGTCCGAAGACACTGCGTGAGAGATCAGGAAACCCTGCACCTGATTGCAGTCGATTTTGCGCAGCAGCGCCAATTGCTGCGGGGTCTCCACGCCCTCGGCAACCACCGTCAGACCCAACTTGCGGCCCAGCGCGATAATGCTCGCCAATGCCTGGGCGATGCCTTCGTTGTCGTGGCTGCCCTGCACCAGTGCCTGGTCGATCTTCAGTTCGGTAAAGGGCGTGGACACCAGATTGAGGTAGGAGCTGTAGCCCTTGCCGAAATCATCCTGGGACAAACCGAACCCCTTGATCCGCAATCGGCAGGCGCCGGCGTAGAAATTGCTGATGTCCTGCGGCACCGAACATTCCATCAACTCGAAGCAGATCATTCCCGGGATACCATCGTGGTGCAGCACGAACTCCAGCAAACGGTCGGCCAGGTCATGGCTGTTGAGCAAGTGGGTCGGCAGGTTGATCGACACCGGAATTTCATAGCCGCGCTGGCGCCAGTGTTCCTGGGCGTGGATCGCTTGCTTGAGCACCAGCCACAACAGCCGCTCCTCCAGTTCGAACGCCTTGATTGCCGGCAGGAACGCGGCAGGCAGCATCACGCCTTGTTCGGGGTGCATCCAGCGCACCAGGGCTTCGGCGGCGACGATACGGCCGTTGGCCAGGGATTTTTTCGGCTGGAACCAGGCCTGGAACTGGCCGCTGCTCATGGCCTGCACCAGCGTGTGACGGTCGATGTCCATGTGCTCGGGCAGTTCGGGGGTAGGCGTGCGCACCCTGTTCCTGAGTTGGTTGACCAGGGTGCGTAAGGCTTCGGCGTTCACGGGCTTGGAAATCAGGCCAAGCACTTCCACATCGAGGTTTTTCGCCACCAGGCTGGCCGCCATCAGCATGCGCCTCGACGCCGCACTCATGATTGCCAGCGCCGGCTTGCAGCGCAGGCTGGCCAGGCACTGGATAAACTGCACGCCGTCCATGCCGGGCATCAGCAGGTCGGTCAGTACCAGGTCGAAGTCCCGCTGGCGCAGGCGCTCCAGCGCTTCTTTGCCATCCTCGGCGGTTTCGAGCAGGAAGTCTCCCAACTCGCTGAGCAAGTTCTGCAGGTAGATATGCTGCAGGGGATGGTCCTCGACAATCAAAATACTAAGGGGCTTCATGGGTGATCCGTGCATAAGGCGCCAGGGAGTTGAATAGAGCCCGCAACGCAAAGGGTTTGACCAGGCAATGGTTCATGCCGGCGGCCAGGCACAGGTCGGCCTCGCCGCGCATGGCGTTGGCGGTGGCCCCAATAATCGGCAACGTGCAGCCCTGGCGCCGCAGTTCACGCGCCAGTTCATAGCCGTTGATATGGGGCATGTTCACATCCGTCAACACCACGTCGAAGTTGCCGGCGGTGTGGAGCTGCAACGCTTGCTGACCGTCGGCCGCCAGCTCCACGGTGCAGCCGAGTTCTTCCAGTTGATCACGCAAAATCAGCTGGTTGATGATGTTGTCCTCGGCCACCAGCAGGTGCAGGTTGAGTTTGTTCAGATCCCGCCGGTGCGTTTGCTCATCGGCACGGGCCACCCATAGCCCTTGCGCCTGGCTCACGGCCTGATGAATAGCCCCCAGGTGGTTGAGGTTGACGTGCCAGGCGCCGGCGTCGGCTTCTACGCCGGGGCAGGCGTTGCTGCTCACGTGAATCACCGGCCCGGGCCACTCGGGCACCAGCAACGGGTCGACGCTGCCGGGGTGCACTTGCAACAGCAGATGCGTGTCCGCCAGCGTCGGCAAGCCGGCCTGGGCCCTTGCGCCCCAGCGGCGCAACCAGCCGGCGATCGCGTTTGCCAGCTCCGGGATCGGCGAGGCCACGTAAATGGTCTCAGCCAGCAACGGTGTCATCGGTGGAACAGATGCTTCTTCCAACGGTAGGATCAGGCTGAAACTGCTGCCCAGGCCGAGTTCGCTGACCATGCGGATATTGCCGTTCATCAACTCCGTCAGGCGCTGGCAGATAGGCAGGCCCAGGCCGGTGCCGGCGACCACATTGGTATTGCCTTCACTCTGGTAAAACGGCTCGAAGATCATCGCCTGGTCTTCCTGGGCGATACCTTTGCCGGTGTCCGAGACTTGCCACAACAGACTGGAGCGTTCCCCGTCGCGGCCCAGCACTTTGACCCGCATTACCACGCGCCCATAGTCGGTAAATTTCACCGCGTTATTGAGCAGGTTATTGAGAATCTGGCGGATGCGCGTTACGTCGCCGATCAGGCGTTCCGGCAGCTTGGGATCGAAGCAGGCATACAGCTGCAGGCCCTTGGCGTGGGCGGCTGCGGCGTAGCCCTGGATGATTTCATGCACAAGGTCCAGCGGCGAGAACTCGCCCATCTCCAGTGCCAACTGCCCGGCCTCGATCTTCGATACGTCCAGCACATCGCAGATCAGTTGCAGCAAGGTCGACGATGAGCCTTCGATCGCCTGCAGGTAGTCCTTTTGTTGTGCATCCAGTTGCGTGCGCGCCAGCAGTTCCAGGGTGCCGAGCACGCCATACAGCGGTGTACGGATTTCATGGCTCATGGTCGCCAGGAACAGGGTTTTTGCCGCGTTGGCTGCGTCCGCCGATTGCCGCGCCTCTTCCAGCGCCGCCTCGACCTGCTTGCGCGCACTGATGTCACTGAAGGCGCAAAACAGCACGTCTTCGCCTTTGTAGCGGGTCGGTGCACTGCTCAGGTACAGGTGACGGCCGTCGATGGTTTCAAAGTAGTCACTGCGCTCGGAAGGTCCGTTGGCAAAGGCTTGCTCGATCCAGCCGGCGCGCAGCGCCTCGCGCTCCGGCCCGTTACCCAGCCATTGCTGGGCCAGGGTGTTTTCCAGTACCACCCGGCCGTCGGTGCGGCGCAGCACGCAAAGGGCCACTGGCGCGGTCTGGATCACATCGCGGCCGAAGGCTTCGCTTTCGATCAACGCCTGGATGCGATGGATCGACGGAATGATGAAACGCTGATCGACGCGGCGCATCACCAGCCAGATCAGTGTCAGGCTGAACAGGCAGAACAGCAGCGAACCGAGCAGCTGTTTCCACAGGCCGGTGACCACCGCACGCAGGTCGATGGAGTACATCAACTGCCATTCAGAGGACTTCAGGTGTTTGCGAATCACCAGGTGGTCGGGCAGCCAGCCGCTGCCGACAAAACCGAAAAAACTGTCTTCGCCGGGCCTCAGGTGTTGCTGGCTCAACTGTGTATCGGTGCTGTTGGTGAACACCAGCATGCCCTGGGAATTGAGCATCATGAACTCACCGGCGCTCTGGTCGCTGAGTGTCGATGAGACTTCACGGCTATCCATCTCCAGGCCGAGCCAGCCGGAGTCGCGATCACGCTCGTCCAGGCGGATGAAGATATACAGGTGCGAGTGCTGTTCAGTCCTGTCGCTCAGCCAAAGTTCGTTAAGCGTGGCCGGGTCGGTGTGCTGCAGAGCCTTGAGGCGGTTGAGCATACATTTGGAAATCGGCAATACCTGCGCGGTGGCGTCGTAAAGGCGCATCACTTGCGGGTTGGGGCCGGCGTTGACATAGAGTAGGTTCAGCTGTGTGGCCTTGAGGTAGTCGCGCATGCGTGCGGTCAGCCAGATGCTCCACTGGTTGCCCGATGTGTCGCCCAATTCCAGGTGTTGTTCTTCGGCCGAGGACGGATAGACCCTGGACTGCTTGCGCACTGCCGACAGGCTCAGGCTTTCGAGCAGGGCTTGGCGGTTGGTGAAAAAGGTATGGGCTTCGGCAATGGCGCTGCTCATGTAGCCGCGGCGCTGGGAGATGTCGTTGTTGAAGGTCGACAGCAAAAAGGTATAGACCCCGCTGAGGATGCCTACCAGCAGCACGCTCGCAAAAATACGAAGCAGCCTTCTGGCTGCTTCGGGTCGGGAGAGGACGGGGTTGATCTGGAGCAGATAACTTTTCAATCGCATCGGCAGACTTTACGTCTCGGCCTCTGCCGGTGGCATAAGACGATCCTTAAAAATCACCTACTTGTAGTACATATCCACCACTACGGCAGCGTCGAACGCTCCGGGAATCGGTAGGGTGCGCCACTTGAGGTCGGCGCGGAATTCATCGTGGCTCTGGCCCAGGCCCATCAGCTCCTGCAGCGTGAACCAGTTATTGAAGGGCAGTTGCTGCTGGCTCTCGGCGCGAGACAGCGAGATGCCGACTGAGCTGTTGTTGTCCGGCACCAGCAGGCCATTGTTCACACTGCCGCCGCCCGGCGTGGTGGCGAAGCGTGCGCTGACGGTATAGGGCGTGTCGCAGCCCTTGCGCAGGTTCAGGCTGAAGTTCGCGCTGCTGGCGACTTCACCGATCGAGGCCTTGCGCGAAGGTGTGGGGAAGTTGACCACGCTGGGGCTGATGGTCAGTTCGGGAGTGCAAGGCACGAAGCGGATATCGTTCATGCCAGTGACCACATAATTGAAGTTGCTGTTGGGTCGTGAGTTGAGCCCGCGCACGCCGTCCAGTTGGAACACGCGGTAAGAGGTCAGGGTGCTGGCCTGGCCGCTCGGTGGCGTGGGGTCGTACTTCTCGATGAACACGCTGAAATTGAGGGTGAAGCGCGCCTTGTCCCAGCCCACGCAGTTGGACAAATTGCAGCCTCGGTCGGAGAAGAAACCGGTACCGACCTTACCGGTGCTTTGGGTAATCGGTTGGTTGTTATAGCGAATGCCCACGCGGATCCCGGTGCCGATACTCACGCTGGCCGGGTTGACATAGAAATACACTTCCTCACGGCCGTGGAGGTAGTCGTCCTTGCAGATGACATTGGTCGAGCGCGGGCCGGATTCCCAAATGATGGTGCCGTTGGGTGCGTCGGCGGCGACTGCCAGCGCCGTGCCCAGCGCTTCCTGGGTGATGATCGAGTTGGTGCCGTCCTCGCGGCAGGCCAGTGCGTGGCTGGTGGCGGGCAGGACCGCGCAGGCCCATATCAGTAGGGGTAAACAGCGTTTGGTCAGTGACATTGGTATAAATACCCCGTGATTTATCAGTTGAGAGCCGTGTTATGACGGGCTTGCAAACCGATATCGGTGATTTCGGTGAAATGGAGAGTGGCGCCCTTGGGCACAGCGTCGAGCGCGGTCAGGGTTTTGCGTTCATGGGGCTTGAGCAGCAGGTAATCGCTGAGCGTCTGGCTGTCGATTCGCAGGTTGACCAGCGACAGGTGGAAGGCGCTGGGGTTGTTGACCGTCACCGTGCGCCCGTCGCTGCTCCATACCAATTGCTGCACCGCCTCGGCCGAGCCGCCCTGGAGTGCGGGGGGCCGATAGAACAGCTTGAGCCGCTGGCGGATCGCGAACTGCACGCTGTTGGGGTCTTCAGGCTTGAGCGGGATCTCCATGATATTGAGCCAGAACAGCGATTCCCGATCGCTGGGCAAGCCCTCACCGGCATACAGGATGCGCAGCTTGTGATGCTCCCCGGCGCCCAGTTGTACCAATGGCTCGGTGGCGGCAAAGGGCACGGTGCGGTCGGCTGATTCGTCCTCGCCGGTGATCCAGGTTTGCACCACCACCACTTCCCGCGAGGCCTGGTTGACCACGCTGATACCGGCGGCCTTGTCCTGGCCGAAATAGATCAGGCGGGTGCCTTCGATCTTCAGCGCCGCATCGGCAGGCGGGGGCGCAAGCACCAGCAACCCGCAGGCCAGCAGCACCATTCTGAGTAGAAACATGAACACGGTAATTCCATGGTCGGGTAAGGGAACGCAGCCCATGGTAGGTAGCGAGTGGCGCGAAGGCTTTGAGGCGATTCTTAAAAGTACGGTGTGCCCCGGATTGCCGTTTCAGAATCGCCTTAAAGTCAGGGTTCACCCCTGACGGTTACTTTGCTCAGCGTTGAATGATCGACGCGGATGCCCAACTGTCAGGTTTACCCTATGTCCAATAAAGCGTTACGCCTTCTGATTGCCGATGCAGAGCTTTTGCAACGGATCAAGATCGAGAAAATGCTCAACCAGCTGGGCTATCACCGCATCGCCCCGTTGAGTTCGTTCGACGAGTTGCAGGCACTGACACGCTCAGGCGTTGTGGCGTTTGACCTGCTGATCATCAACACTGCGCTGGTGCACTCGCGGCAGGTCAACCTGCTCAAGTACTGCCATGACAACCCGTTGATCCGCCACACGCTGATCTATGACGGGCAATGTGCGCAGCGCTCGGTAGTGTCGGTCTCGGTCAGCCAGACCCTGCACCTGTCGTTGTCACAGTCGCCAGACTTCACCTCTCTGCGTCGCTGCATGGAAATTGTCGATCCGGCACACAGTTCTCCGACCGCTGAGTGGCCCATGCTGCGCGCCGTGGACGGCCGAGCGCCCCAGCCTTCGATGAGCCCGCGGGCGGTCTACCAGGGCGACCCGACTGTGGTGGCATGTGCCGTGGGGTTGTTTCCCAAGCGCTGATCGTATCGCGCAGCATCAGTCACGCCAGACGGGCAGATCATCAAGGCCCAGTGCCCAATGAGGTTGCCGTGGCCGCAGGCACACACCACCGACCCAGCGCTCATGGCTGGCGTGCTCCAGCCAGCAGGCATTGCCGTCCAGTACCTGATGCGCCAGTGGCGTCAACGCCAATACGCGGCGCGGCCACTCCACGTCCGTTTCGGCCTCGATCAGCAGCGGCGCCGTCCCATCAATCAATGGGCGCAGCAGCGCGTGAAACATCCTATCGCCCAGGAAAGGCAGTGGCTCGCGCTTGGCCATCAACTCGGCAAACACCCGACCGAAAGGCACAGGCCCGGCCTCAGCGATATACCTCAGGGACAAACGTTCAGTCAGTGACAAACCGTCCTCGATACCCGGCAACTCCTGTAGCTGGCGCCGTAACGCCGGTGCCAGAAAAGGCAGGGCAGGGTGATTGCCATGGGCCAGTTCCGCGAGGTTGAGCGGTGAGCTGTCGCAGTAAGCCGACCAGACCCGTTTGGCCAACTGCACTGCGTCGTCGTCGATCAAGCGCCGCTGCGGCCAGAGCCAGGCCAGCACATCGGGGGCCAATTGGCCTATGCCGATAAATCGCTCGACTCCGGGAATTCGGTCTGCCTCAATCAGCTCCAGCTTGCGCGGCGCCTGCTCAAGGCCAGCCAGGGCGCGGACCAGGAACAATTGATCGTAGGCGTCCGCCTCGCACCACAGCACACTGGGATCGGCGTTGTTCAAGGCTTGTAGTTGGTTGTATTCATCGTTGATGCGATGCGCAACTTCAGTGGAGTCAATGGCAAAGGCCTGACTGATAAAGGTACTGCGCATCGCTCGGAACGCTTCGCTGGGCAGTTCACGCACTGGCCCCATGCACAGCGGGTCAGTGAGCATCCGGAACTGTCCCTTGAACCCGGCCAGTTGCAGGCTGTGGGCAATATCGTTGCCACAGCGCCAGTGGGTGGTGCGGGATTCATCGCTGGCATCGAAACCAGGGTGGCGGGCGGCAAAGTCGAGGGCGTCGACGTGGGCCTTGAGCTTGGGCCAACTGGCGAAGCCCAGCTGTTTGGCTACCTGCCATTGAGCCTGGGACAAGGTTGCGCTGGGGTCTAGGCTTTTCAGCTGCGACAACAGTTCCTTGGCGCGCTTGCGCTGCTGCTCAAGGTTGAGGCGGCCATTGGTAGTGGAGGCTAAAGGGCGTTGCGACATACGAGCTCCTTGCACAAACCTTTTCCGCTTCAAGGTTGGGAGTCGTAGAAATGGGTGGAGCTGGGATGTCTTGGGCGCAGCCCTTTCCGCGGAAGGTGGCGTAGAGAGCGCCAGGCGGAAATATAGGCAGCATTGCCATCGGGTGGCAACCCCAAAAATGTAGGAGCGAGCTTGCTCGCGAAAAACGTCAACGATAACGCGTGCTTCCTGAATAAACGCGGTGCCTGTGGTTTTTTCGCGAGCAAGCTCGCTCCTACAGAAAAGCCTGCTCCAAGGGGGGGGGGGTTATTTGTCCTGGCGGGCATCTAGGGTTTTTTGATGCTCGGCCAGGAACGGTTGCTCTGCGGGGTCAAAACGATCAATCCCGGCGGTGAAGCGGTGCCAGTAGGGGTACAACGGCTGACGGCGAGTGACAGCTTCGATGCGCGCCGACTGCGCTTCGGTGAGTTTCAGTTCAGTGGCCGCCAGGTTGTCGCGCAGGTGTGCTTCGGTACGGGCGCCGACAATCAGCGAGGTGATCCCCGGGCGATCCTTGAGCCAGGCCAGGCAGGTGCGGGCGACCGAGACGCCGTGTTCATCACCGACGGCGGCGAGGGTCTCGATAATGTCCAGCGCACGTTCCTGATCGTGGACATAGGGTTCCGGCCAACCGCTGCCCTGGCGGGTATTGGCCGGCGGCTTGTGCCCGCGTCGGGTTGTGCCGGTCAGCAGGCCTTCGCCCATCGGCCCCCACACCAGCGTGCCGATCTGCTGGTCCAGGGCCAACGGCAGCAACTCGTACTCGGCCTCTCGGGATTCCGGGGTGTAGTAGATCTGTTGGGTAATTGGCTTGAGCATGCCGTGCAGTTCAGCCTTGCCCAGGGTTTTCATCATTTGCCAGGCGGTGAAGTTGCTGGTGCCGAAGTAGCGGATCTTGCCCGAACCCACCAACAGGCGCAGGGCTTCCAGGGTCTCTTCGATCGGCGTCATACCGTCCCAGTTGTGCAGTTGGTACAAGTCGATGTGGTCGGTGCCCAGGCGCTTGAGGCTGGCTTCGCACGCGCGGATCAAGTGGTAGCGCGATGAGCCGGAGTTGTTGGGGTTGTCGTCCACCGGGCTGCGGCCCTTGGTGGCCAGCAGAATGTCGTTGCGCTTGCCGCCCAGCGCCTTGCCCACCACTTCTTCGGCCAGGCCGTGGGAATAGAGATCGGCGGTGTCGACCATGTTCACCCCGGCGTCGAACGCCATATCGAACATGCGCTTGGCCAGGGGCACGTCCACCGCACCGCATTTTTCAAATTCTGCGCGACCGCCAAAGGGCACGGTGCCCAGGATGATTTCCGATACCAGCAGGCCGGAATGACCCAGTTGTCGGTACTGCATGTTGCCTCCTACTTAACGTTGCACGTGAAGGTGTGAACGATGGGGAGGGCGATAGTTTGAATTTTTTTATGAAACGCTCGCGCCCGGCTTGGCTGCCACGCCAACGATGTATTGTTTCGCTGGATGAAATGCTGGATTGTGAATCCTGGTCATTCCGCCAGACAGGGCAGCGGTAGAGCATCCCTGGCGTCGATACCCACTCATTTGGAGCCTGTCATGACCCAGCCTGCGATCAAACTCTATGGTTTCCCCCTGTCCGGCCACTCCCATCGGGTTGAGCTGATGTTGTCCCTGCTGGGGCTGGCGAGTGAATTTGTCCTGGTGGACCTCAAGCAAGGTGCGCATAAAACGCCTGAGTTTCTCACCACCCTGAACAGCTTCGGCCAGGTGCCAGTGATTGATGACGGCGGCACGGTCTTGGCCGACTCCAATGCCATCCTGCTTTACCTCGCCAGCACTTATGGCAACGGCCAATGGCTGCCCAGTGACCTTGTCGGGCAAGCGCGGGTGCAGCGTTGGCTTTCGGCCGCCGCCGGCCCACTCCATGCCGGGCCTGCCACGGCGCGCTTGGCCACGGTGTTTGGGGCCGAGGTGGACACTGTCAGCGCAATCAACCGTGCCCATGCCTTGCTGCGCGTGATGGAGCAGCAACTGAGCCAGAGCCGTTTCCTCGCCAGGGAGCAGCCCAGCATTGCCGATATCGCCTTCTACACCTACGTGGCCCACGCGCCGGAAGGCAATGTGTCCCTGGCCGACTACCCTAAGGTACGCGCCTGGCTGGCCAGCATCGAAGCACTGCCGGGTTTCGTTGGCATGCCGCGTACGGCGGTGGGGCTGCAATCGCAATAACAACCGAGGGGCGCCGATGGACCGATTTCATGAAATGCAGGTGTTCCTGGCCGTGGCCGAGGAGGAGGGCTTCGCGGCTGCCGCGCGCCGTCTGAACACGTCGCCGCCCAGCGTGACCCGGGCGATTGCCGCCATGGAACAACGGATCGGCACCCAGTTGCTGGCGCGCACCACGCGCAGCCTGCACTTGACCGAAGCCGGCCAACGTTACCTGGACGATTGCCGACGCATCCTTGCCGAGCTGGACGAAGCCGAGGAAGCGGCGGCGGGCAGTTACTCCATCCCGGGCGGCCAGTTGACGGTGACCGCACCGGTACTGTTTGGCGAGCTGTATGTGGCGCCGGTAATGGGGGAATACCTGGACCGTTTTCCCTTGGTGAGTATCAACGCCTTACTGGTCGACAGAGTGGTCAATATGACCGACGAAGGTGTGGATGTAGCGGTGCGTATCGGCCACCTGCAGCCATCCTTGCAGCAAGCGATCAAGGTCGGCGAAGTACGCCGGGTGGTGTGCGCATCGCCGGCTTATCTTGACCAACACGGGCGGCCCCAGCGGCCCGAGCAGTTGCGTGAGGCCAAGCTCGTCACCTCATCGTCCAGCCAACGGGTCAGTGAGTGGACATTCATTGACGCCGGCCAGCCGCTGAAGGTACCGATTGAGCCGCGCCTGGTGGTCACCGCCAACAATGCCGCGATTAACCTGGCCCGTCTGGGCTGGGGCATGACGCGGGTGCTGTCTTATCAAGTCGCGGCAGCGGTCGCGGCGGGTGAGCTGGAGCTGGTGCTGGAGGATTTCGAACCGGCGCCGCTGCCGATCCACGTGGTGTTCCAGCAGAACGGCCGCGTACCGGCCAAGGTCAATACGTTTGTGGATTTCCTCAGCCATCGCCTCGGGCAGGACCCGGCCCTGAACGCGGCGACGAAGCAGCGCGCCTGATGGAGCGTTTTCGCGATATGCAGCTGTTTGCCGCGCTGGCCGGGCAACCCAGCCTGGCGTCGGCGGCACGCCATGCGCAGGTCTCCGGCCCGACCCTGGTACGTGCGGTTGCGCGCCTGGAGGCACGCCTACGTGTGGTGTTGCTGCATCGCAGCACCCGCGGCGTCAGCCTGAGCGACGCAGGCCAGGCTTACCTTGCCGACTGCGTGCGCCTGCTGGCCGCGGTGGACGCGGCCGAGGCTTCGGCCAACGGTTTGCATGTGCAGGCCCAGGGCGACCTGCGGATATTCCTGCCGCTGCTGTTCAGCCGCTATGTCATGGCGCCGCTGTTGGCCGGCTATGCGGATCGCTACCCGGCGGTGCGTGTCATCGCGCATTACCACGACTATTACCCTAACCTGCATGTAGAGGGGCTGGACGTGGCGGTGCTGGTCGGCGAATTGCCCAGCTCGTCACTCATTGCAAGGCAAGTCGGGCAGGTGGGCACTGTCCTTTGCGCCAGCCCCGCTTACCTGGCGACCTGGGGCGAACCCCGGCATCCGGCTGAACTCAAGCAGCACCATCTGATTGCCAGCACCGACCCGGTGCACTGGGATTTCCCGCATTACACCCTCAAGGCTCGCGCCCGGCTGAGTTGCGCCACTGTCCAAGGGGCGATCAATGCGGCGGTGCAGGGGGCGGGCGTGATTCGAGCCTTGAGTTACCCGCTGCACGAACACCTGGTGAGCGGCCAGTTGCAGCGCCTGTTGCCTACCTTCGAGTTGCCGCCGCAGCCGGTGCATGTGGTCTACCGCGAAGGCCGCCATGCGTCGATGCGCGTGCGCAGCTTTGTCGACTACTGCGTCACGGCGTTGCGTGAGCATCCGGCGTTTCAGCTGGCGTAATAGTGGATTGCCCTGGGTGGGCATTCTCTCTATTACGGCATGGGCGCAGCATCTTCAGTCTCTAACCGGAGGTGAGCGCCATGCACTCGATTGAACCAACCCCTTGGCATGTCGGCGAACGACACATGCAGGACAGTGCCGGCGTTTCTGAACGCATGGCCATGATCGGGCCCAAAGTCATTCGTGATCATTTGCCTGAGCAGCACCGCGATTTTTACCCGCTACTGCCGTATGTGATCGCGGGTGTGGTGGACGAACAGGGCATCCCCTGGGCGACGATGCTGGAAGGCGCACCCGGGTTTGCGCATTCACCGGACCCACACACGCTGCAGGTCGACAGCCTGCCCACCAAAAGTGATCCCGCCTGGGCTGGGATAACGAATGGCGCGGCGATCGGCCTGCTGGGCATCGACCTCAACACCCGCCGCCGCAACCGCATGAATGGCCGCATTGGAACGCTTGAGCATGAGGGCTTCGCGGTCGAGGTGGTACACACCTTCGGCAACTGCCCCAAGTACATCCAACTGCGCCCCGTCGCCGGCATTGCGCGAAAACCTGGCAACCTGGCAGAGCGCAGCAACCGCCTGGACGACGCGGCTCAAGCACTGATCCGCCACGCCGACACCTTCTTCGTCGCCAGCTACGTCGACCTGCACGGCGAACGCTCGGTGGACGTCTCCCACCGAGGCGGCAATACGGGATTTGTGCGGGTGCAAGGCAACGTACTGACCATCCCGGATTTTGCCGGCAACCTGTTCTTCAACACCCTCGGCAACCTGCACGCCAACCCGGTGGCGGGGTTGTTGTTTGTGGATTTTGAGACCGGCGACGTGCTGCAAGTGGCCGGGCGTACTTCGTTGATCCTGGGTGGGCCGCAAGTGGCTGAGTTCGAAGGCGCGCAGCGCTTGTGGACGGTGACGGTGGAACATGTGGTCCGCCGCCCGGCAGCGTTGGCCTTGCGCTGGCAATTCGCGGAATTTTCGCCACACAGCCTGGCGATGGGCACCTGGTAGCCAGGCACGATAATGCCCTGTAGGAGCGAGCTTGCTCGCGAAAAACGTCAACGATAACGCGCGCTTCCTGAGTAAGCGCGGCGCCTGTGGGGTTTTCGCGAGCAAGCTCGCTCCTACAGGGGGGATGTGATTGCCTGGTGGGTTTGCGCGTTTTCATCAGGCCGCCGGGCACTCAAGGTTCAGCGCTTCACCCACGAACATGTTGCTGGATGTTGAACCATCATCCTTAGCGATTCCTTTGGGTTAGCCTTGTTTTCCTACTGACAACGAGGATTGGTCATGCAACGAAAGGTCATTAATCCCACGACGGTATTCAACTCCCTGCAATACGGTTTCAGCCAGGCCATGGAAGTGCCAGAGGGCCGGCGAATCATGCTGTCGGGGCAGGTGGGCGTGGATGCTCAAGAGCACACGGTCGGCCCCGGCATCGCCGAACAGACCGCCGCAGCGTTGGACAATATCGAAAAGGTGCTGGCCGAGGTCGGTGGCGACCTGTCTCATGTGATCATGCTGCGGCTGTATATCGTCGAGTCTGCCCGTGAGCAGCAAGCGTCGATCGCCCATGCGCTACTTGAGCGCTTCCCGCACAACCCGCCACCGTCTTCGTGGATTATCGTCAGCGGGTTGTCGTTGCCGCAGTGGTTGATTGAGATTGAGGCGGAGGCGGTGATATGAGTGGCTTTCACCGAGCGCTGACACATGCTGCTGATCATCTGTAGTCAAACCGCGATTCCCCCCGTACCATTCGCCCCCCCTCGCAGTGACGCGAGGCGCAGCGCCAGGAAGGCTCATCCCATATTTTTCCTGACGCCTGCCGTTTATTTTTTTGCCTGCGTTCAGGATTCGATATGTCTCGCTTCTCTCGGCCTTTGGCCTTGTTCTTGATTACGGCAGCCCTGGCAGGTTGCGGTACTCAGTCTGCGTCGCTGGTTAGCCAGCCGTTGCAACCTGGCCCCCAGGACCCGGTCGCTTATGTAGTCGGATCAATCGGCCCGCAGAGCCTTAGCGCATCTCCTGCGCCTAATCAGCGTTTACTGTTTCGCAAGCGCGGTTCCGAGTTTGGCGCCGCAGCGATCTGGGTGGGCGTCGGTCGGCAAACACCTCAGGATGTGAAGGATGCGGCCGGTGCCGCCAGTGTATTCGTGTTGGCGCTCAAGCCTGGGGATTATGAGTTCTATGATTTTCAGTTTTTCTCCAGCAGTTATTCACCCACTCTGGGGACGACCTACACCTCGGTGCAGGCGCGAGAGAAATTCAACCTGCCACTGCGCCTGAAGGCCGGCAACGCCTATTACCTCGGTGAATTTCGCTCGTTATGCCTTGGCGCTTCGCTGTGTGCCTTCCGCTGGCGCGACCAGCAAGGACGCGATGAGCCGCTAGCGCGGCACTCTGTTGCGGGCCTGCCGGCTCTGGAGTTGTTGCCGCTGGATTATCGCAGCGCCGCCCCTTATATCATCGCGCCGCTGCCATCCGGGGCGGGTCAGAACATCCTTCACGAGACACGCCCATGAACCGTTTTATTACGTTCAGCGCCCTGGCGCTGCTGACCGGGTGTGCAACCACCCATACGCTTCCTGAGCGTGCATTGCCCGATGGCAAGGAATACCTCAAGCCGATCCACGTCATGATCGATGACCCGCTTAATGCAGCACAAATTCGTAACCAATTGCGTGAGACTGGGGTGTTTCGCAGTGTCGAAAGCGGCCGGGGCAACGCGGACGATTACTCGGTGTGGGTGCGCTACAACGTTCAGCGTGATATGCCGCCTTTCCCGGTGGTACTGCTGAGCGCGGCAACTCTGTTTCTGCTGCCCCTGTCCGTGAGCATTGACACCACCACCGAGTTCTCCCTGCAGCACAATGGGAAGCAGCTCAAGCAGTACAGCTACCGCAACGTCACCCACAAATATTCCTGGCTGCTGGATGGCCCTGGCGGGATGGAGCTACAGAGCGGTCACCGTGTTGCACGGGCTTTTGCCGAAGATGTACAGCGCGACGGGCTGCTGCCCGAGGAGCACGCACAATGATCAGGACTACGTTACTGGCCGCCGTGCTGTTGCTCGGTGGTTGCGGTACCGCCCTCAAACCGTTGGATTACAAGGCAGAGCGTGCCTACGTGCCGATGAGTGTCACGATGCCGTCGCCCGTGTCGAGGTTTGAACAGCAGACGCAACGCGAAGTTATCCAGTTGTTGCGTGACACAGGTGCCTTCAGTTTTATGGATGGCGGTTTCAGCAAGACGGGCTACAGCTTGTTGGTCGATCAACGCGGCGGTAAAGGGGCCGGTGCGCTCCCGGCGATACTTGGCGCGTTGACGCTGTTGACCGTGCCAGTGCCCTACACCTACGAGCGCCAGTTGCACGGCTCGCTGTTCAAGGACGGGCAACTGCTCAAAACCTATGCTTACAAGCGTGGTGGTTGGACAGCTACGACCTGGTACATCCCCATGACCGAGCCCCGCAGCGAAAGCGAGATGTTGAGCGAGTTGATGCGGGATCTGGAGCACGATCACTTGATTCCTTATCAGTGACAGCTGGTTATTTTAATTAGTGTTGATAGAGAGGTTCACGGATGAATTACGAATTGTTGTTTGGCTTGGATGTGCAACTGGGCTTTTTGGTGATGGCCTTTGTGTTGGTGATGGCGGTGATTGGCTTCATTCTCGACAAAGACACCACGCCGCAAGTTGTCGTGGCGACCGGCGTTGCGCTGATTTCGATTGCCGCGTGTGCCGTGGTCTCTATCGACGCATTCAATGGGCTGGCGCAGTCACTGCACGAAAAAGGCAAAATCAGCGGTGCTCTGTTTGATCAGGTGAAACACCGCTCCAACCTGTTCCTCTTTGTTTTCCCGTTTGTAACCGCCGCCATCGGCACGAACCTGATTTCCGACGTGTTGACCAAGAAATTGCATTATGAAAAATCCTTGGGCCCTGTGAATTTGTTGCAAGGGTGCTTGGAACTTATGAAAATCCTTTTCGGTTTGGTTATTTTTCCGTTTGTTGCAATTGGCTTGGCGCCCTTCGTGTTGGTCGATACGTGGAAGCGCCATGTCACCCGTTATATGGAAGGGGTTGGCGCAGTGAATCGTCATCTGCAACTCAAGATGCTGAAGGCCGACATCATTTCCAGGAACCTGTTTCGTGGCCCACCCGCCAAACCTGCGCCCTGATTCCGTTCGTCGGCACTCAGCCCTTAATACCGAACCATCACCGACTTAAGCTCGGTGTAATCCTCAATGAACGCACTGCCAAACTCCCGCCCTAATCCCGAAGACCGGCTGCCACCAAACGGCACTGCCGGGTCGAGCAAGGTGTGCATGTTTACCCACACGGTGCCGGCCTTGACGGCCGGGATCATGCGCAGGGCCTTGCCCAGGTCATTGGTCCACAGGCTGGCGCTCAACCCGTAGGGCCCGTGGTTCATCATGGCCAGCAATTCGTCTTCGCTGTCGTAGGGCAGGAAGGTGGCGATGGGGCCGAAGGTTTCTTCGTTGAGCAGGGTGTCGTGCAGGTGGTTGGCAAGGATGACGGTGGGTTCGACGTAGCAGCCGGGGCGGTCGATGAGGTGGCCGCCGTGGATGATCGTGTTGTTTTCGGCGCGGGCCTGGTTGAAGTAGCCGAGCAGTTTGTGTTGGTGTTGCTGGTGGGTCACCGGGCCGAAGTCGGTGTGTTCGTCCAGGGGCGAGCCGATGGTCAGGCGGCTGAGGCGTGCCTTGAGCTTTTCCAGCACGGCATCGATCTGCGAGCGGTGCACGAAGAAACGCTCGGCCGCTGCGCAGATTTGCCCTGAGTGCAAGAAGCCCGCTTCGATGATGCCATCCACCGCTTTGTCTACATCCATGTCGCGCAGGAAGCCGGCGGCGTTCTTGCCACCCAGTTCCAGGGTCGCGCGGGTGAGGCCTGCGCCCATGGCACTGCGGCCCACCGCAATACCGGTGGGCACTGAGCCGGTGAACGACACCTTGTGCGTGCCGGGGTGTTCCACCAGCCCCTTGCCGACATGGCCGCCGCCGGTCAACACGTTGAGCACGCCCGCCGGCAACCCGGCGTCGATGGCCAGTTCGGCGATGCGCAGCAGGGTCAGCGGCGTGAATTCGCTGGGCTTGATGATGATGCTGCAGCCGGTCACCAGCGCAGAAGCCAGCTTCCAGATGGCGATCATGGTCGAGAAATTCCACGGCACAATGCCTACCACCACGCCCACCGGTTCGCGCAAGGTGAAGGCGGTGTAGCGCTCGCCATTGAACGAAGGCAGCGACGGCGTGAGGGTCTTGCCGCTGAGCTTGGTGGCCCAACCTGCGTAGTAACGCAGGAAGTGCGCGGCCTGGTCGACCTCAAAGGCGCGGGAAATCTGGATGATCTTGCCCGACTGGCAGGTTTCGATCTGCGCCAGTTCTTCGCGGTGGTGTTCCAGCAGGTCGGCCAGTTTCAGCAGTACGTTGCCACGAATGGCCGGTGCGGTCTGTGACCACAACTGGAAACCCCGGTTGGCGCAAGCCACCGCGGCGTCGATATCCGCCAGGTCTGCGTCGGCCACGTCGGCGATCACCTGGCCGGTGGCGGGGTTGGTCACGCTCAGGCGTGCATCGGCGTGGCTGCGCACACTGGCGCCGTCGATGAATAGCCCATGACGGCGGCGCAAAAAGGCTTCGACGTGAGGCAGCAGCGGGATATCGCTCATGGCAGGTTCCTGGCAGTTCACAAAAGAAAACTCGAGGTTAACCAACGGGGAGGTACGCGGTTTGACTGTGCCTGCCAGGTTTTATGCCTGTGCCTGCCGTGCCTGTGAAAAGTACAACCTTGCCTGCCGAACGTGCATGTTGTGCCGGCGCAAGCCGGTCGATACTGGCCCTGCATCCCGCGCCGTTCCAGGATTCGGAGCGTCTGCCGGACTTCCAATAATAAGCAGGGCCGTCCATGAAAAAGCCAAACCCGCTCCTCGAAGACCTCAAGCCTCTTCTGCCTGCCATTGCCGCGAACGCCAGCCGTGCCGAACAACTGCGACAAGTGCCGGATGAGAATATCGCGCTGCTCAAGAGCATCGGGCTGCACCGCGCCTTCCAGCCCAAGGTGTTCGGTGGCCTGGAACTGTCGCTGCCCGAATTCGCCGATTGTATCGCCTTGCTCGCCGGCAGTTGTGCCAGCACCGCCTGGGCCATGAGTTTGTTGTGCACCCACAGCCATCAACTGGCGCTGTTCTCGGCGCAGTTGCAGGAGGAAATCTGGGGCGCCAACCCGGATGCCACGGCCAGCAGCAGTATTGCGCCGTTCGGCCGGGTGACCGAGGGCGAGGGCGGCGTGTACTTCAGTGGCGAGATGGGCTGGAGCAGCGGCTGTGACCATGGCGAATGGGCGATTGTCGGCTGCCGTCGCCAGAATGCCGAAGGCACCCAGGACTACTGCTTTGCCGTGCTACCGCGCAGTGACTATCAGATCCGCGATGACTGGTTTGCAGCCGGCATGAAAGGCAGCGGCACCAAGACCCTGATCATCGACAACGCCTGGGTGCCCGAGCACCGGATCCAGAAGGCCAAGGACATGATGGAAGGCAAGTCCGCAGGCTTTGGTTTGTACCCTGACAGCCAGATTTTCTACGCGCCGTATCGGCCGTATTTCGCCAGTGGCTTCTCCACCGTCAGCCTCGGCGTGGCCGAGCGCATGCTGGAGGTATTCCGCGAAAAAACCAAAAACCGCGTACGTGCCTACACCGGCGCTGCCGTCGGCGCAGCGACCCCGGCGCTGATGCGCCTGGCCGAGTCCACCCACCAGGTGGCCGCCGCTCGGGCGTTTTTGGAGAAGACCTGGCAAGACCACGCCGAACACAGCGCCGCCCACCGCTACCCAGCGCGAGAAACCCTGGCGTTCTGGCGCACCAACCAGGCCTATGCCACGAAGATGTGCATCGAAGCGGTAGACCGGCTGTTCGCCGCCGCAGGTGGCAATGCCTGGTTTGAACACAACGAAATGCAGCGCCTATTCCGCGATGCCCATATGACCGGCGCCCATGCCTACACCGACTATGACGTGTGCGCGCAGATCCTTGGCCGTGAGCTGATGGGCCTGGAACCCGACCCGAGCATGGTGTAGCCGCGTTTTCCCTACAACAATCAGGGCGGCCCATCGAGGCCACCCGGGAGTCTTGCATGTCTGACGTATTCGACCCACGAGCCTTTCGTCGCGCCTTGGGCAATTTTGCCACTGGCGTGACCGTGGTCACCGCCGCCACCGCCTCCGGGCGCAAGGTCGGCGTGACCGCCAACAGTTTCAACTCGGTGTCCCTCGACCCGCCGCTGGTGCTGTGGAGCATCGACAAACGCTCCAACAGCCATGCGGTGTTCGAGGAGGCCAGCCACTTTGCGGTGAATGTGTTGGCGGCGGACCAGGTGCATCTATCCAACAATTTCGCGCGCCCCCGTGAAGACCGCTTCGCCCTGATCGAATACGAGCCGGGGGAGGGTGGCTCGCCGGTGTTCGCCGATTGCTCGGCGCGTTTTCACTGTGAGAAATACCAGCAGGTGGACGGCGGCGACCATTGGATCATGATCGGCAAGGTGGTGGCCTTTGATGATTTTGGCCGTGCGCCGCTGCTCTATCATCAGGGCGCCTATGCTGAGGTCCGGGCGCTGCCTCCGTGCGCGCCCGAGGCGGTTTAGAACGGCACGGCGACCACCAGTTGGCTGTAGACATTGGTGCCGTTGCCGCCGACCTGATTGCCGCCGTTTTCGGCTGATTTATTCGGTTTGTACAGGCCGAGCAGCGGCGTGATGATCAGGTGCTCGTTGACGGCCCATTCGGCATACAGGTCCAGTTCGCGGCCATCGAGGTTCAATTGGCCGCGGGTACTGACGGTGTTGTAGTCGAAGAACAGCGCCCCAAGCGTGACGTTCTCCAGTGGCTTGACCTTGAGCGCCACGTGCTGCACGGCGGTGTTGCTGTTGAAGGGGCCGGAATAGTTGCCCGCTACTTCGCCCTGCACCCAGGTGCCGTAGCCACGGTTGAAGCCTGAGAACATGGCGTCCCAGTTCTTCGAATAACGGGCGTAGCGGTAGGTCAGATCCGGCGACCACGGCAGGTTGGCGAAGGTGTAGCCGGCTTCGACGTAACCGGCATTTTCCTGGCCGTCGCGACGGCTTTGGCGCGCCAGTTCGAAGGCGAAGTGCGCGTTGTCGATACCGGCATTGCCGGCGCCGCGCAGGCTGTAGAGGTTCATGCCTTTGCGCTGGCGCTGCAGGTCGGTGGCGAAGCGCTCATCCACGTCGATGCCGTGAATGTAGGTCAGCCCCAGGGTGCCCGGCGCGGCACTGTATTCCAGGGTGCCGGCGGCCATTTCGGTAAGGGCCTGGGCGCGGTTGTCGGACTTGATCCACATCAGGCTGCCGTGCACACCGTCCTTGCCGCCCAGGCGAATCACCGCCGTCTTATCGAAGGCATGGCGCGCGGCGATGTAGTAGGCGCCGCCGCGATTGAACTCGCCGTCGCCCACGCCATTGCCCAGGTTGGGGCCATCGTCGTTAAGGATAAAACCGTCGCCGAGCATGATGATCTGGCGACCGAACGACAGGTCCAGGCCATCCTTGCCCAGCGCTGGCAACAACTCGCCAGACCGCCAGCCGGCGAAGGCCTCGTCAAACTTGGTGGTGCGCTCGGTGCCGTTGGTGAGCCCTGCCGCATCGCCATCGCCCCAGGTACCCGAACTCACCAGGTTGGCCGTGCCATACACGCCGCCCAGGTTGCCCAGGCTCTGTTCGACGCTCAGGCCGTACTTGATGAACGCCTCGCGCCAGGTGGAGCCGCCGCTGCGGCCATCGTAGTTCTTCGGGCTGTTGAACATACCGTACACGGCGAGGAAGTTGCCGGTGACCTGGGTGTCGGCGTCGGCATACAACTCGATGGCCTGCGCCTGGCCCACCAGCAGTGCCACGCCCAGGCCGACCGCCTGGCGCAGGCGGCGGTTTTTCAGTGTGTGCTCCATTGTTATTGCCCCCATCTTGGTTAAGAGTGAGGGCGCATTAGGGCGAGCGGTATGAGGCCAAGTCTTTTCCCTGCGTGCCAGGCAATTGACTCTGGCCGCCAGGCCACACGCCCTGGCAGGCAGCAACAAAACCGGCGGCAGACAGGGGCAAGACGATCAACGGGAGTGGGGCGCAGAGTGCCGACACATTAAAAAACCGCTTCGAGGACCCCTCCATGTCGATCAACGACCGACTCACCGCACACCTCAACCGGGGCACGGTAGGTTTTCCCACTGCGTTGGCCAGCACTATCGGCCTGATCATGGCCAGCCCGGTGATCCTCACCGCCACCATGGGCTTTGGCATCGGTGGCAGTGCGTTTGCCCTGGCGATGCTGATTGCCGTGGTGATGATGCTGGCCCAGGCCACCACCTTCGCCGAGGCCGCCTCGATACTGCCCACCACCGGTTCGGTGTACGACTACATCAACTGCGGCATGGGTAGGTTCTTTGCGATCACCGGGACCTTGTCGGCCTACCTGATCGTGCATGTGTTCGCCGGCACCGCCGAAACCATCCTCGCAGGGGTCATGGCCCTGGTGAACTTCGAACACCTCAATACCCTGGCAGAGTCGGCCGGCGGCTCGTGGTTGCTGGGCGTCGGTTTCGTGCTGGTGTTCGGTGTGCTGAATGCCTTTGGCGTCAGCGCATTTGGCCGCGCGGAGATCATCCTGACCTTCGGCATGTGGACCACCCTGATGGTGTTCGGCGTACTGGGGCTGATCGCCGCGCCGGCGGTGCAGTTGGATGGCTGGTTCGGTGAGTCGCTGGTGGGCACCGACCTGGTCACCGTGCTGTCGCTGGTGGGCATGGCGATGTTCATGTTCGTGGGCTGCGAGTTCGTCACCCCGCTGGCGCCGGACCTGCGCCAATCGGCCAAGGTGATGCCACGGGCGATGATGCTCGGGCTGATGGGCGTGGCCACCTGCATGTTCATCTATGGCGCGGCGATGAAACGCCAGGTGGAGAACGTGGTGCTCGATGTGGCGTCCGGCGTTCACCTGTTGGACACACCCATGGCCATCCCCCGGTTCGCCGAACAGGTGATGGGGCAGATCGGTCCGTTGTGGCTGGGCATCGGCTTTCTGTTCGCTGGCGCTGCGACCATCAATACCCTGATGGCCGGCGTGCCGCGCATCCTCTACGGTATGGCGGTGGATGGCGCCTTGCCCAAGGTGTTCACCTACCTGCACCCGCGTTTCAAGACGCCGCTATTGTGCATCTTGGTGGCCATGTTGATTCCATGCCTGCACGCGCTGTACCTGGGCGGCAACACCGACAACATCATGCACCTGGTGCTGGCGGCGGTGTGCGCGTGGAGTTTCGCTTACCTGTTGGTGACCTTGTCAGTGGTGATCCTGCGCATTCGGCGTCCGGACTTGCCTCGGGCCTATCGCTCGCCGTGGTTTCCGCTGCCGCAGATCGTCTCCAGCATCGGCATCCTGTTGGGCATGTGGTTTATCACCCCGCCCGGCATGAACCCGGCGGACATCTACGTGCCGTTTGGCGTGATGCTCGGCGTGACGGCCACCTACGCGCTGTTCTGGACCCTGGTGGTGCAGAAGGTCAACCCCTTCAAGCCCGCCTGCGTAGAGGAGGTGTTGGCCAAGGAATTCAGCCATGAACCGGGGGTTGCCCATGACGGTTATAACGACTTTGCGGCAAAAACTGTTTGAGCTGTTTCGTGCCGACCGCGCACCCAGCGGGTATCGACCGGGGGTGACCCTGGCTCATCTGCGGCGTGATCTGGGCCTGGCCACCCTTGAAGTGGACGGTGTGGCCTTTGAGATTGTCGAGCGCACCGAGTCGCAGTTGTTGATGCACCTGGTGCTGACCGAATGTGTCCTGCGCGTTCCTGCTGCAGCGGGTGGCGCTGGCAGCTTCGAGGTGCACCATGGCGGCGCGATCCGGCGCAGCGGCATTCATGTGCGGCGCCGCGCCGGCAACCAGGCACTGGGCCGTGAATTGCAGGCGCGTTTACAGGCGGACAGCGTGTTGTTCCAGGCGTTGATGCCGCTGGATTTCAAGCGCCTGCGCATCGAGCTGCACGACCAGCAATGGTGCGTGCGCCTGGAGCATATGGGTGGCAGCGAGGTGGTCAACCGCATGCCGGCGTTCCGGCGCTACATTGCGTTGAGCGCCGAGCAACGCGTGCATCTCTTGGCAACCCTGGCCGGGTTGCGGCGGGTACTGTCGGGTCTCTGATTGGCACCATTAGTGCTTCTGCAACGGGCAAACAGGTTTGTTGTTGCGTGCATATAGATAACATGTTAACTATTGCACCAGAACAACAAGAATAACGCCACTGCGGAGACACCCCATGAGCATCCCACAGCATGCACCCGACGGGCTCGACAGCTGGAACCGCGAACTGCGCGCCGCGTGCGGCCACTTCGATACCGAGCTGGCTTTCAACCGTTCGCTGTTTATCGGCGAGATCCACAACCTGTCGCGTGGCCTGGCCATCCTGCGCACCAATGCCGGGCTGATCAAGCGCCCGATGCACCACGCCGACCATGACAACGACCAGGAATGTTTCCTGGTCAGCCAGCGCAGCGGCTATTCGCAAATCACCCAGAACGACCAGACCGTACAACTGGCCCCCGGCGAAATGCTGTTGATGGACTCGGTGGGTGCCATCGAAATTACCCCCTTCGGCCTGATCGAACACGCCTCGCTGTCCTTGCCGCGCACTGCGGTGTGCAAGCACCTGGGTGGCCAGGCACGGGCCTTCGGCAAGATCTCCTCGACCAAAGCCTGTGGGCGCATGCTGCATGTGCTGATGGACCAATTGTGCAAGGACGATACCGACGAAGACGCCACGCAAGTGGAAGCGCTGCAAGCGGCGTTCGTCTCGCTGTTGGGTTCGGCGTTGGAGCAGGGCGATGAGTGCCGCGAAGGCGTGGCCTCGTTACAGGGCAATAACCTACGCAGCTATGTGCAAAAGGTCATTGATGAGTCGCTGAGCCAGCCAGGCCTGAGCCCGATCGGCCTGGCCAACCGCCTGAATATCTCGGTGCGGCACCTGTACCGTTTGTTTGAAGAACAGGACGACAGCGTCTGCCGCTATATCCAGCGCGCACGGCTCAAGCGCAGTGCGGATGACTTGACCAACCCGTTCCTGCGCAGTGAGTCGATCACCTCGATTGCCTACAAGTGGGGTTTTACCGACTCGGCGCACTTCAGCCGCTCGTTCAAGAAGCAGTTTGAGGTATCGCCCAAGGATTTTCGTTCCAGCCGGTTGCAGGCGGTGTAAGCGTGATCGTTCCCACGCTCCGCGTGGGAACGCCGCCCAGGACGCTCCGCGTCCCGCCCCAGAAGTCGTGACGCGGAGCGTCACAGGATGCATTCCCACGCAGAGCGTGGGAACGATCGGGTTTCAGATTTCGGGCAGCGTCGCGCCACCGTCCACCACCAGCGTCTGCCCGGTGATATAGCCCGCCAGGTCAGAGGCCAGAAACACCATCGCCCCGGCAATATCCGCCGCCGCGCCCAGGCGCCCCAGCGGCACACGGCTGGCGATGCTGTCATTCACGGCCGCATCGCCCAGGTTATCCATCGCCGGGGTAGCAATCATGCCGGGCTCCACGCCGTTGACCCGCACATTCAACTGCGCCAGCTCCAGCGCCGCATTGCGGATAAACCCATTCACCCCGGCCTTGGACGCCGCATAGTGGCTCAGGCCCGGATAACCGACCCGGTTGCCGGTGACCGAAGACGTCACCAGCACGCAGCCCCGGCCTTGCTCGCGAAACCTCGGCAACGCCGCCTGGGTCAGCCAGAACAGCGCCGACAGGTTCACCGCCAGGGTGCGCTCCAGAATCGCTGGGGTGATGTCGGCAAAGGCGGTCAGCGGAAAGTACCCGGCGTTGTGCACCAGCACATCCAGTTGCGCCAAGCCTTGGACGCAAGCAAACACCGCTTCGGTATCCGCCAGGTCAACGCCAACGGCGTCAACCTGATGCCCTTGCGTGCGTAACCCGGCAGCCAGGGCTTCAGCCTGTTCAAGCAGACGGTCAGCAATCACCACCCGCGCACCGCGTTGGGCAAAGGCCTGGACGATGCCCAGGCCAATGCCTTGGGCACCGCCGGTGACCAGCACGACTTGGCCGCTGAAATCCAGGTCATGGGGCATGGGCAGGCTCCAGGCGCGTGAACGCCAGCGTCGGCACGTCGACGATGCTGGACCCACCGTCCGCCACCAACGTGGCGCCGGTAATGATCGAGGCGTCGTCGCTGGCCAGGAAGCGGCACACCTTGGCGATCTCGTCGGCACGGGCGGCGCGCCGCAGCGGTACATCGGCACACACGCGCGCATAGGCCTGCTGCAAGGTCTCGCCGTACGCCTCCATCAACGGCTGCATCTCCGCGTCGGCCATCGGCGTGTGCACCCAGCCTGGGCACACCGCGTTCACCCGCACGCCATGGGGCCCATAGTCACGGGCCAGCGAGCGGTTGAGCCCGAGCAGCGCATGCTTGGCGGTGGTGTAGCCACACACCTCGGGGCCTGCTGCCAATGAGGCGATGGAGCCAATCAGCACCATGTTCCCGGCGCTTTCCTGCAGCAGCGGCAGGCAGGCGCGAGCGCTGTAGAACGCACTGTCGAGGTTGCTGCGCAGCGCGCCTTCCCAGGTGGCCGGGCTGGTCTGGGTCGCGCTGCCCAGGCCGTGGCCACCGGCACAGGCCAGCAGCACATCGAGGCGCCCGCAGTGGGTGCGGATTTGTTGGATGAAACCGTCCCAGGTGTCCGGGCAGGCGGCATCGCCCACCAGGATCAGCCCGCCGGTGTCCTGCGCCACCTGTTCCAGCGGCTCACGACGCCGACCGATCAGCACCAGATGCGCGCCTTCCTGTGCGTACAAGCGTGCGCAGGCGGCGCCGATGCCGGTGCCGGCTCCGGTGATCACCACCGTGCGCGGCTCAGTCACGGGGGTACTCCGTGTGGTTGAGCACCTGGCAATAGGAACTGATCGGGAAGTTCGACAGCGCGTCGAAGGACGCCCCGGCATAGCCGAAGATCTTGCCGTCGCTGCGGTGCTGTTGCAGGTCGATCAATACCAGGCCGAGGGTCGGCACGATCTTCTCCTGCCAGACGAACAGGTACAGCTGTTCGGCGATCTTGTAGTAATGGCAGCGGTCAGTGTCGCACAGGCCTTTCTCCACGCCCTCAAGGCATTGCCAGGCGTAGAACCGCGGGTTGAGGTAGATGTGTTCGTAGACCTCGCTGGGGCTGTAGCGATAGTGGTTGCGCAGGCCGACCAACTCGTCGGTGGGGGCGTGCAGGCAGTGGCCATCCTGCCACGGCCGGTCGAGGCTGCCGTGGAGGAAGTCAACCTGTACCGAGGTCAGCGGTTTGCCGGCCAGGGCGCGGTGGTACAGGCCTTCGTGGGTCTCTGCCGGTTCTGGCATACGGCCAATCACGGCGGTAAAGGAGGCATTTGGCGTGTCCAGCACCAGGCTGATCGACCAGCTTTGCCCGGCCTCATGCTTGATAAAGTCCACCAGGTACAGGCCCGGACGAATCGAGCTGGCGCGGTAGGCAGCGCTGCCGCTGGAGTGGCCATCGGCGGCGTGCCAGGCCAGGCGCTCCTGTTCGAAGCGGTGTTCGATCTGCCAGCCATTGGCAAAGTGCAGAGTGAAGGTCTGGCCGGCCAGGTCGGCCAGATTCGGCAGAATGAACGCCTCGGGTGCAAACCCCTCAGCCAGGGCGCCTACGGTGATCCAGTCAGATGAATTCGACATGGCAACCCCTCCCTTACACGACGGCGAAGTAGTGTTTGACGAAACTCTCGCTGATCACTTCCCACAGCACGGGCGTGCCCTTGGTCACGAACCAGCTGTCACCGGCCTTGTAGCGGGTGGATTGGCCGGTGGACTCGTCGGTCAGCACCACTTCGCCGGTGACTATCGTGGCCTGTTCGGCGAACGGGTAGACCATGCGGAACTTGCCCTGGGTGGTGCCGAAGTACGCACTGCTGACCGCATCGGTGGGCGCGCCGAAAGTCATCTTGCCGAAGGCGCGTACTTCGCCTTCGAGGATTTGCGAGCCGAGGTCGGCCACGGTGCCCCAGGCGTCGAGTTCCGACAGCTGGACGTTGTGTTTGAGGGTGGTAAGTGTCATGGCAGATGCTCCGATAAGTACGAGATTTTTGTAGGAGCGAGCTTGCTCGCGAAGAACGTCTGGGCACCGCGATTTACCTGAAGGCCCGCGTTATCGTTGACGTTCTTCGCGGGCAAGCCCGCTCCTACAGGGGTTAGCGGCGACCGTTCCAGTAGCCGGATAATTGGTGCCAGGATTTGCCCGCCGTCAGCAGCAGGGGGCGAATCGCGTCCTTGCCGAGGATGGTGGGGCGGGAGATCGAGCTGACCAGGTCATAGCGCGCCGAGCCCTCGCTCATGCCTTCGGCCAGCACCTTGCAGATGATGTGGCTGGGGGTGACGCCAAAGCCGGAATAGCCCTGCACGAAAAACGCATTGCTGCGCCCCGGCAAAGTGCCCACCTGCGGGAACAGGTTCGGGCTGCACGCCATCGGGCCGCCCCAGGCCAGGTCGATTTTCACGTCCTTGAGGTAGGGAAAAATCTTCAGCATCAGGTGGCGGTTCCAGGCTTTCAGATCGCCGGGAATGTGCTCCACCAAAGGCGTGGCGGCGCCGAACAGCAGGCGGTTTTCGTTGGTCACGCGGTAGTAGTCGATCACCGGGCGGATATCGCTGTAGGCCCCACGGATCGGGCTGATGCGCTGGATCAACTCCTCGGACAACGGCTCGGTCATCATCTGGAACGCGTAGGTGTTGATGGTCGAGCGGTGCAGTTCCGGCTCCAGCTTGTTGAGGAAGCTGTCACAGGCCCACAGCAACTTGCTGGCGCGTACCGAACCGCGACCGGTGCGCACGGTGATGCGCTCGCCGTAGCTGACTTCCAGGGCCGGGCTGTTCTCGAAGATCTTCACACCATGGCTGACCAGCGCGGTGGCTTCGCCCAGCAGCAGGTTCAGTGAATGCACATGCCCGCCACCCATGTGCAGCAGGGCGCTGGTGTAGGCGGTGGAGCCGATGATCTGCTGCACGTCAGAGCCGCCAAGAAAGCGGATTTCGTGCTGGCTGTTGATCGACTTGAAGTCTTTCTCCCAGGCGCGCAGGGTTTTTTCCTGGCGGGCGTTGAAGCCCATGTAGCCGTAGCCGTGGCAAAAGTCTGCGTCGATGTTGTACTTGGCGATGCGGTTCTTGATGATGTCGGCGCCCAGGTCGCTGATCTCGAACACTTGGCGCAGGCCGTCTTCGCCCACGTCCTTCTTGATCTTCTCCAGGTCATGGCCGATGCCTGCCATGATCTGCCCACCGTTGCGGCCCGTGCCGCCAAAGCCCAGGTAGCGCGCTTCGAGCACGACAATGTTGGTGATGCCTTTTTCCGCCAGCTCAAGGGCCGTGTTAATTCCGGAAAAGCCGCCGCCGATGACCACGACGTCCGCGTCGATATCCTGTTCCAGGGTGGGGAAGCTGAGGTTGTATTTCTTGGTGGCGGTGTAGTACGTGGGGGTTTCGATGTTGATCATGGCGCAGCCTGAAAAAGTGAAGGAAGGCGCTAAAGCGGATGCCTCCATTAGGGCCCTTGGCGGGCTGGAAGTCTTGATCCTGCGTGCCCGGGTTTTTGATTCAGCGCGCCACGGGCGAGGGCACCTATAAGTTATAGCGCGCTCGCCGGCCGGGAATGTTAGAGTTTCGTTAAACTATTAACTAAATACTTCGTGACCCTGAGCCCTATGTCCACACCTCGACAATCCCTGACCCTGGCCTTGCTGCAAGCGCGCGAGGCCGCGATGAGTTTTTTCCGTCCTTCCCTGAATGAACACGGCCTGACCGAACAGCAATGGCGCATCATCCGCATCCTTGAACAGCACGGTGAGTTGGAGATCTATCAACTGGCTGAACTGGCCTGCATCCTCAAGCCGAGCATGACCGGCGTGCTGGTGCGCATGGAAGCGGCCGGCATGGTGCACCGGCGCAAGGCCGAACAGGACCAGCGCCGGGTGCTGATTACCCTGGCGGACAAGGGCAAGGCGAGTTTCGAGTCCATGAGCCAGTGCATGGAGGCCAACTATCAGCGTTTGCAGGATCAGTTGGGCGCAGAGAAATTCCAGACCTTGTTGGGGTTGCTGGATGACTTGAAGAACATCAAGCGCTGACTCAATTGCTGAACCACCACCGATCAACTTTGGGAGCTGGCTTGCCTGCGATAGCGCCGGGTCAGCTGGCTTATTTGTCGTTGATGCACCGCTATCGCAGGCAAGCCAGCTCCCACATTGAGTCTCAGTAGACGCCACCGGTATTGGCAGCCACAGGTATGTCTTTGAACTTCCCGGCCAGGCTTTGCAGCCCCCGCATCAACACCGTGGTATCCACTCCTACCGCCACGAACGTCGCCCCCAACTCGATATAGCGTCGTGCGAGATTTTCATCCGCACTGAGAATCCCTCCCGCCTTACCCGCCTTGACGATACGCACGATGGCGTCCTCAATCGCCGCTTGTACCTCGGGATGCCCCGGATTGCCACGGTGGCCCATGGACGCGCTCAAGTCTGCCGGGCCGATAAACACACCGTCCACGCCTTCGACGGCAGCAATGGCGTCCAGATTGGCCAGGCCCTCGGCATTCTCAATCTGCACCAGCAGGCACATCTGCGCATCAGCCTGGTCGAGGTAATCGGCGATGCTGTTCCAGCGCGAGGCGCGGGCCAGGGCGCTGCCGACCCCGCGAATACCCTGGGGCGGGTAGCGCAGGGCCCGCACCAGTTCCCGGGCCTGGGCGGCGTTTTCGACCATGGGCACCAGCAGCGTCTGCGCGCCGATATCCAGCAGTTGCTTGATCAGGGCCGTGTCGCCGATCACCGGGCGAATCAACGCCTGGCTGGGGTAGGGCGCAATGGCCTGTAACTGCGCGAGCATGTCCCCCAGTTGGTTGGGCGCATGTTCGCCGTCGATCAACAGCCAGTCGAAACCGGCGTTGGCGGCCAGCTCCGCGCAGTAGGCGTTGGCAAGGCCGAGCCACAGGCCAATCTGTACCTCGCGGTTGTGCAGGCGTTGCTTGAAGCGGTTGACAGGCATGTCCATGACAGTCCTCCTGGGTTCAGACGAAGCGGCAGGCAATCGAGCCGAGCAGGTCGTAGTCGACGTGGAAGGTATCGCCAGGGCGGGCTGCCACGGGGCGGGTAAACGAGCCGCCGAGAATCACCTGGCCGGGCAGCAGGGTGACGTCATAGGGCGCCAGCTTGTTAGCCAGCCACGCCACGCCCTTGGCCGGGTGGTTGAGCACCGCCGCCGACACCCCGGACTCTTCGATCACGCCATTGCGATACAACACCGCCGGCACCTTGCGCAGGTCGATCTCGGTGGGGCGCACGGCGCGGCCGCCGAGTACCACACCGGCGTTGGCGGCGTTGTCGGAGATGGTGTCGAACACCTTGCGGGTGGCGTTGGTGTGGGGGTCGACTTGCTGGATGCGGGCGTCGATGATTTCCAGCGCCGGGATCACCCATTCGGTGGCGTCGAGCACATCGAACACCGTGCAGTTGGGCCCTTTGAGCGGTTTGCCGAGGATGAAGGCCAGTTCCACTTCCACCCGTGGCACGATGAAACGCTCGAAGGGGATGTCGCTGCCTTCGTCGAAAAACATGTCGTCGAGCAGGGCGCCGTAATCGGGTTCGGTGATATTCGACGACACCTGCATGGCCCGTGAGGTCAGGCCGATCTTGTGGCCCTTGAGCGTGCGCCCGGCCTTGATCTTTTGCGCGACCCATTCACGCTGAATGGCGTAGGCGTCCTCGATCGTCATGCCGGGGTAGTCGAGGGAAAACTGGCGCACCTGTTCGCGGCTGCGTTCGGCGCGGTCAAGGTTTGCGGCGGCCGCGAGGATTTGCTGGGAGTCGAGCATGGCAACGGTCTCTAGTGTGGGTTGACGATGGCGGCCTGGGTGCGCAGCACCAGCAAGCCACCGAGGGCGATAAACAGGGCGAGTACGTACAGGGCCAGGCTGGCGCTCTGGGTGGCGTCGCGCATCCAGCCGATCAGGTACGGCGCGAGGAACGCCGCGATACTGCCGAACGAGCTGATCATGGCGATGCCCGCCGCCTGGGTGGTGTGGGAAAGAAACGCCGGTGGCAGTTGCCAGAACATCGGCAGCGCGGCGCTTGCGCCCATCCCGGCAACCACCAGCCCGCTCATCACCAGCAACGCATTGCCGGGCGCCAGGCCCGCCACGGCGATACCGAGCGCGGCCATCAGCAGGGGCACACACAGGTGCCAGCGGCGCTCGCGGTGGCGGTCGGACGAGCGCCCGCAGCCGAGCATGAAGAAGCAGCCGGCCAGGTACGGCACGGCGCTGAGCAAGCCGACCTGGCTGTCACGGCCGATGCCGGCGCCGTGGATCAGGGTGGGCATCCAGAACGCCAGGGTGTTGACCGCCAGCATCACCGCAAAGTACACAGCCACCAGCAGCCACACCTGCGGGTCTCGCAGGATGCCGCCGAACGAGGTGATGGTCTTGCGCTGTTCCTCGTTGCTCAATTGGGTGCGCAGTTGCTGTTTTTGCTCGGCAGTCAGCCAGTGCACCGACTCGAAACTGTCCGGCAACCACTTGAGCACCACCAGTCCCAGCAGCACCACGGGCGCGCCTTCGATCAGGAACATCCACTGCCAGCCGCGCAGGCTGCCGACATCATGGAAGTTCTCCAGGATCGCCCCGGAAATCGGCCCGCCCAACACCCCGGCCATGGGCACCGCAATGGCAAACAAGGCGGTGACCTGGGCGCGACGGCGTGCCGGGTACCAGCGGTTGAGAAACACCAGAATCCCGGGGAAAAACCCGGCCTCGGCCACCCCCAGTAGAAAGCGCAGCACGTAGAACCCGCGCGCGCTCTCCACCCACAGCATGCCGGTGGAGAGCAGGCCCCACACCACCATCAGGCAGGCGATCCAGCGCCGTGGCCCGACGCGGTCCAGGGCAATGTTGCTGGGCACGCCGAACAACGCGTAGGCGATGAAGAACAGCCCGGCGCCGAAGCCGTACACGGTGTCGCTGAAGTGCAGGTCGCTGCTCATCTGCATCTTGGCAAAGCCGATGTTGATGCGGTCCAGATGGGCGAACAGGTAACACACCAGCAACAAGGGCATCAGGCGCCAAGTCACCAAACGATGGGTGCGGTCGTGCTCGGCAAGCTGCAGGCTTGCAGTGGAATGGGCTGTGCTCATGGTGGTGTTCTTTTTGTTGTTGTAGGAGCGAGCTTGCTCGCGAAAAACGTCAACGAAAACGCAGCGCTGTTGGGTCCGCGGTGCCTGTGGGCTTTTCGCGAGCAAGCTCGCTCCTACAGGGGGGGGCGGGGCCGTTTCAGCTTGCCGGGTTGTTCAGGAACGCGTGCACATTGTTCTGCTTGAAGTTGAGCTGCGGGTGCAGCTCGATCATCTCGAACGACAGCGCGAGCAAGCGCTGCGCCTGCAGCTCGGCGAAGTGCTCGGTAATCACCGCGAACACTGCTTGGGCGACGGCCTCGCGGGTTGCCAGGTCGCGGCCGTGGCCGACCTTGAGGGTCATGTGCACAAAGGCATAGTCGTGCTTGCCGTCGGCCATGCGCCAGGTGTCCAGGCGTACGCCGCGACTGCGAATGCCGCCCAGCGGAAACACACCGCTGTCGCCCAGCACGCGGTGGATTTTTTCAAACAGACCGGGCAAGTCGGCCTGCTGTTCGAGGTTGTCGGTGTACTCAGCGATAAAGTGCGGCATGGGGCTCTCCCAGGGTTAAAGCGGGAAAAACGCGTTGATCTGGCCGGTGCCCGAACTGCCGAACGGCGGCGTGATGATCTCAGCCGGCTTGGCATAGTCCGGCCCACCCAGCAGGCCCAGGAGCATGGCGGTGTCGTGCATCTTGCCTTCGCCAAAACAGTGTTCGGCGTAGTCGGGCAGCATGGCGCAGAACTCTTTGAAGCGACCTTGCTTCCACATTTCCACGACATGCAGGTCCACCTGCTTGTCGAATTCGCGGGTCCAGTTGTGGATATTCGCCTCAGCCTCGCGGTCGTCCGAGAACCGATGGGACAGCGAGCCGGAAGCGAGCACCAGCACCTTGCGGTCGCTCTTTTCAATCGCCCGGCGCACGGCGGCGCCGAAGGCAAAACTGTCTTCCAGGCGATGCCAGGCGCACCAGGCAGCGATGGAAATCACCTTGAATTTCTCTGCGTCGGGCACCCCCATGTGCATGTAGCGCATGGGCACCAGGGTGCCGTATTCCAGCTCCAGGCTCGGGATGTTATGGGCCATGCTGCGCACGCCGGCCAGGTTGGCTTCGGCGGCGATCAGCTCCCCCAGTTCGGGGCAGCCGGGGTAGGCGTAGTCCATGTTCTTGATGAAGTGCGGCAGCTCGTTGCTGGTGTAAGTGCCCTGGAACTGTTCACCGCAATTGACGTGATAACCACTGTTGACCAACCAGTGCACGTCGAACACCACTGCCGTGTCGGCGCCCAGTTCTCGGGCTCGCCGGCCGATTTCCTTGTGCCCGGCAATCGCCGCTTCGCGACAGCCGTGATGCTTGCCGGGCAGTTCCGACAGGTACATCGACGGTACGTGGCAGATCTTCGCTGCCAGAACCACTTCGCCCATGATGACTCTCCTGAATAATTATTCTTGTATGGCCTGTGAGGTCCCTGTGGGAGCTGGCTTGCCTGCGATGGCATCGACTCGGTACGGCTAAAGGACCGCGGTGTCTGCATCGCGGGCAAGCCCGGCTCCCACAGGAGGCTTGTTTGAGCCTGGGCTACACGCCCCAGCGCGGAATGTGATGACTACCCATGGAAATACACACGTTCTTGATCTCGGCAAACACTTCAAAGCTGTACTGCCCACCTTCACGCCCGGTGCCCGAGCCTTTGACCCCGCCGAACGGCTGGCGCAAATCCCGTACATTCTGGCTATTGATAAATACCATGCCCGCTTCGATACCGCGCGCCAGGCGGTGGGCCTTGCCGATGTCCTGGGTCCAGATGTAGGAGGCCAGCCCGTACTCGGTGTCGTTGGCCAGTTGCAGCGCCTCAGCTTCATCCTTGAACGGAATCAGGCACACCACCGGGCCGAAGATTTCTTCCTGGGCGATGCGCATCCGGTTGTTCACGTCGGCAAACACCGTCGGCTGGATAAACTGGCCGCGGCTCAGGTGCGCCGGCAAGTTCGCCGGACGTTCCAGGCCGCCAGCCAGCAGCGTGGCGCCTTCCTCCAGACCGATCTTGATATAGCCGGTGACCTTGTCGTAATGGGCCTGGGTGATCATCGAGCCGACCTGAGTCTTGGGGTCCTGGGGGTCGCCGACGATCAGGCGCTTGGCCCGCGCCGCGAACTCGGCGACAAATTGTGGGTAGACGCTTTCCTGGATAAAGATCCGGCTGCCAGCGGTGCAACGCTCGCCGTTGAGGGAGAAGATCGTGAAGAGTGCTGCGTCGAGGGCGCGTTCCAGATCGGCGTCTTCAAAAATCAGCACCGGCGACTTGCCGCCCAGTTCCATGGAGTACTTTTTCAGGCCGGCGGTCTGCATGATTTTCTTGCCGGTGGCGGTGCCCCCGGTAAAGGAAATCGCCCGCACGTCCGGGTGGCGCACCAGGGCATCGCCCGCGGTGGCGCCGTAGCCCTGGATCACATTGAGCACGCCGTTGGGGATCCCGGCTTCCACCGCCAGGCGCCCCAGTTCATTGGCGGTCAGCGGCGACAGTTCCGACATCTTCAGCACCGCCGTATTGCCCAGCGCCAGGCACGGCGCGGTCTTCCAGGTGGCGGTCATGAACGGCACGTTCCAGGGCGACACCAGCCCGCACACGCCCACTGGCTGGTACAGGGTGTAGTTGAGCATCTGGTCGTCCACCGGGTAGGTGTGGCCGTCCATGCGCGTGCAGACTTCCGCGAAGAAATCAAAATTGTGCGAGGCACGCGGAATCAACACGTTCTTGGTCTGGTGGATCGGCAGGCCGGTGTCCAGGGTTTCCAGCTCGGCCAGGTGGGGCACGTTCTGTTCGATCAACTCGCCCAGTTTGCGCATCAAGCGTGCGCGCTCCTTGGCTGGTGTATTGGCCCACTTGGGAAACGCGGCCTTGGCCGCCGCCACGGCCTGCGCAACTTCTTCGGCACCGCCGCTGGCCACTTCGCCGATGGCCTCGCCGGTGGCCGGGTTGTAGTTGATAAAGGTGTCTTTGCTTTCGACCTCACGGCCGTTGATCCAGTGTTTGATCATGGTGCTCAAGCCTCTTTGCGCGCGGAGAAAAACTCCGTTTCACTGACAATACGGTTAACCAGGCGGCCCACGCCTTCGACTTCCACCACCACTTCATCGCCCGGCACCACATCGGCCAGGCCCTCGGGCGTGCCGGTGGCGATCATGTCGCCCGGTTGCAGGGTCATGAAGCTGGACAGGTATTCGATGAGGTAGGGGATATCGAAAATCATGTCTTTCGTGCTGCCTTCCTGGCGCAGTTCGCCGTTGATCCAGGTGCGCAGCTTCAGGTTGCCTGGGTCGGGCACATCGGCCACGTCGACGATCCATGGGCCGACCGGGGTGGTGGCGTCACGGTTTTTCACGCGCAGGTTGGGACGGTAGTAATTCTCGAGGTAGTCGCGGATCGCATAGTCGTTGCACACCGTGTAACCGGCCAGGTAGTCCAGGGCGTCGGCGCGTTTGACGTTGCGCGCGGTCTTGCCGATCACCGCCACCAGCTCGCACTCGTAGTGCATGTAGGCGACGTTGTCCGGGCGCCAGGTAACTTGGCGGTGGCCGGTGTAGGTGCCCACCGATTTGATAAAGGCCAGCGGCTCGGTCGGCGGCGTAAAGGCCAGTTCGGCGGCGTGGTCGGCGTAGTTCAAACCCAGGGCGAACATGTTGCCGGTGGCGGGTGGCAGCCATTGCACCTGGTCTTCGGTGAGCAGGCGGCCATCGTCCAGGCGCGCGCTGCAATCGGCCTCCACCAGCACATTGTGGACGGTACCTTCAAATTGGATACGTGCGCGTTTCATGCCGATGCCTCTGCTGCAATGGTGTTGCTCAGGCGGCCAATGCCGGTGATGTCGACCTCGACCTGATCGCCTGGCTGTACATCCACGCGGCCTTGCGGGGTGCCGGTGATCAGCACGTCGCCGGGATGCAGGGTCATGAACTCGCTGATCTCGGCGATCAATTGCGGGATGTCCCGTACCCAATCGGCGGTGGAGCTTTCTTGGCGCAGCTCACCATTGACGAACAGCTTGAGGCTCAGTTGGTTGGGGTTGGCGACTTGATCCCGCGCAACCAGCTGCGGGCCCAGGGCGCAAAAACCATCGCGGCATTTGGCTTTGACGGCGGGGCGGTAGTAGCTGTCTTCCGGCAGGCTGAATTCATTCACCACCACATACCCGGCCACATGGGCCATGGCGTTCTCCAGGCTGACACGGCTGGCGCGCTGGCCGATCACCACGCCCAGCGCCGGGCCCGGTTGCAGGCGCTCGCCCGCAGGCTGCAGCACTACGCCGCGATGGGCATTGCGGGTGTTGGGCGTCTTGATAAACAGCACCGGCTTGGTTGGCGGCTTCTGGTAGGGCGCCTGTTGGAAGGCGGCGAGATGCTGGTCCAGCAGGCCCTGGTAGTTCAGCGCAACGCCGAACAGGGTGCCGCTGGCAACATCATGCAGGGTACGGCTCATGCGTTTCTCCTGGCGGTGACGACGGCTGCATAGGCAGTTCGTTAAGTTGTTAACGTTATAATTAATATGTTAACTACCGTCAAGCGTGGCACACTGCACTGGCCTCACAACAACAAGAAGAGAGCCCCGTGAAGCCGATCCCCAACATCAACATCGGGCAGGTCTACGACCAGCGCTACAGCGACGCCGAGGTGCATTACGACAAGCTCGGCAACCTGGCGGGTTTTTTCGGGCGCAATATGGCGGTGCATCGCCATGACCGGTTTTTCCAGGTGCATTACGTCAAGAGTGGCGCGGTGCGGGTGTATCTGGATGACCGCCAGTACGTTGAATCGGGGCCGATGTTTTTTCTCACGCCGCCCACGGTGGCCCACGCTTTTGTCACCGAAGCGGATGCCGATGGGCATGTATTGACGGTGCGCCAGCAGCTGGTGTGGAGTTTGATCGACGCCGATCCCAGCCTTGCCTCCGGTGCAGCCTGTGTCGCCTTGAATGGCGACGCCGAGGGGCTGGAGCAACTCTTCGAGGCGCTGTGCAGTGAAATCAACACCGAACGGGCAGGGCGCGCCGCCGCCCTCGACAGCCTCACAAGGCTGATCATGATCCGCCTGCTGCGCCTGTGCGCCCACGCCCAGCCGGCACGCCCGACCGCCCATGAAGACCTGCGCATCTTCCATCGTTTCAACGAGCTGATCGAAGCCCACTACCTGGAACATTGGCCGTTGGCGCGTTATGCCGAAAGTATTGGCGTGACCCAGGCGCGGCTCAATGAAGTGTGCCGGCGCATTGCCGACCTGCCCTCCAAGCGCCTGATCCTGGAGCGGCTGATGCAGGAGGCCAAGCGCCTGCTGTTGTTTACCGGCAGTTCGGCAAATGAAATCTGCTACCAGCTGGGGTTCAAGGACCCGGCGTATTTCAGCCGGTTTTTCTTGCGGTATGCGCAGATGACGCCGGGGGAGTATCGGATACGGCAGGCGGGGATGCGCTGATAAGGGGTCGGACAAAAAACGCAACGTTGAGGAATTGGCTGATAGTGGTCCGTTAAGCGAGAAGGATGTTGTTACCTGTCGAGCCGGAACCTTTCCCCCCGCCTGGCCACGCAAGAGTACTTGTTCAGTGCCGGGTTCGGCAGTGGCAGTGGGCAAGTAGTGCCAGACCGTTCGCGATTATCCCCCTTCGATCAAATGAGACGCCCTACCATGCTCACGCACACTCAGCCTGCTTATTCGCCCGCGCACTCAAGGTTTACATCGCCTGGTAAAACCCTTGATCAGGCAGTGACAGATCAACCCAATCACTTTGGTAAATTACCGGCACATTCTCCGATTGGCCCAAGTGTCAACTCAAACCGGGACGCAGAGCTGGGGGAGCTGTTGAAGCTGTTGGGTACATTAGTGGTGTCACTTAAAACCTGGATGAGCAGGGAGCATGAGGCGCCGAAACCACAGCCACCCGTTACGGCTTACCCAACCCCACTTGTGAGTTCACCGCACAGGCCGCTGGTTAATACCGTGCCTGCACCGGACAGCGTTCCCACCATCAGGGGTGAGTGGAAAGAACAATTGGCACCGTTCATGAACCGGTCGAACCTGGCCAGTACCCGTAACGCGTTTGATACCGAACTTATTGAGATGTTCTCAGATAAAAACTATGAGCCAATCACTGCGTTTATGTCTGAAAAACCCAAAGGTCAAAAGCCTGACGATCTGCACAATGGGTTGCGTGCCACGTATGAGAACTTTCCTTATCTGGGTGCTCTGGGCCGAGAGGAGCACGTGGCCGCGATCAAGGTTGCCATGGCCACGTTCGGGCAAAGCCCAGCCGGGATTTTCAAGCACGTCGCCAAACATGGTGACCACTATGACGTGACGATGCGAGACGGCTTCAAGCTGACAATAACCGTTGAAGAACTTGAACTGGCGGCCAAGGCGGCAAAGTTCAGTGGCGGCGATGAAGGCATGGTCAAGGATGCGCAATTTCTGTTTGCTGTGATGAGCAAGCGTCAATACCTGGAGCTTGAGCGCGACAGCGCAACGGACCCCTTCATGAGCCTGTACGGCAAAGACAGTGCGTACCACGCCCATCGCACTTATCCCGGTGTGCTGTCGGGGGCCGGAGGCGGCATCGACGGTGATACGGCGCTGTCCTATCTGGGGCTTAAAGAACATCTGCAGGTCATCGATGCCAGTGCATTGGGCACGCAGGTCGGCGTGCCGTTGGACAAGGGCGCACGAAACAAGAACGGTGTAATTATTGAGGGCGTGATGGAGGGGCAGTTATATAACACGCCGGTTTCACCGTCATTGAAGGTGGTCACGCTTCGCGGGTGATTTAAAGTATTTAGTGAATAATAGGGGTTATTCAACATGTTAGTGTCTTCTGTTAACACTGCTGCTTTTGGTCATGCCAGGGCAAGCGACGCCGTCACTTCGCCACGTGTTTTGCCCTTCGCCAACGCCTCTGCCCCAACTGGAACTTCTGAACAACTCAGTCGCCTGGTCGGCGAATTGGAGCGCTTGTTGACGCTGTTATCTGCGCGGTTAAAACCTGAAGTCGATTCAACACCTTTGCCTGCGCCGGTCCCCGATAAACGCAACGGCAAACGTGACGAATTCTTGAAAGGTACGCCTGCGAACACGGGCATCAAGCCCGGTGATATTTTCAAAGACTTTTACCAATTGGCCGAAGGTAATTGCGTGACGATATCCGCGATTAAAGCCGCGATGATGAGGTTCGGCCATAACCCTTACGGTATTTACAAAACCATTGAGGCCACCGATAGCGGCTATCGCATTGTCATGCGCGATGGGTTCAAACTGCACATCACCGATGACGAACTGAAGCAGGCCAAGGCCGGCGCCCACTTCGGCACCGACAGGCCCAACGATGTTCTGGTCAATGCGCAGTTTTTATACGCTGTCAGTGCCAAGCGAGCCTACCTTGAAAATAATGATGGGGAGGCCAATAAGAGCTTTGCCGCCGCCATGCGCAGCCTCAATGATGGTGAGTATCCGGGGCAAGCGTTGCGTCGCCTGGGCTTGAAAGACTTCGTTGCGCCCGCAACCCTCCAGGACTTCCTCAACGGCGCCATCGGCACGGTCAACAGCGGGTTCCATTCGATGGCCGCTGTGGGCGGCTTCGTGGACAGTTATGGGCACAAACAGCCACTGGATAGGCGCGCCCCAAATCGTCATGCCGAGTCTGGACTCAAGTTGCTCTAACGCGCGGCCGCCAGGTTCGGCCATTGCGTCCACGCGCCACCCAGCGCCGTATACAGGTTCACCTCGGCGACCAACTGCGCCAGCCGGTCCACAATCAGCGCCTGTTGTGCGCTGAACAGTGAACGCTGCGCATCGAGGAACGTCAGGTTGCTGTCCACGCCGCTGCGGTAACGGTGCTGGGCCAGGTTGTAATAGGTCTGGTTGGCCTCGACGAAATCCCGTTGCGCCGCCAGTTGGTCGTTGAAGGTCTGGCGTGCGGCGAGGCCGTCGGCTACTTCCTGGAAGGCAGCCTGGATGGATTTTTCGTACTGGGCCACGGTGATGTCTTTTTGCAGCTTGGCGTAATCCAGGCTGGCACGCAGGCTGCCGGCGTTGAAGATCGGCAGGTTGATCTGCGGTTGGAATGTCCAACTGCCCGAGCCACCCTTGAACAGCCCCGACAGCTCTGTGCTGGTGCTGCCCGCGTTTGCCGTGAGGGTCACTGAAGGAAAGAACGCAGCACGGGCCGCACCGATATTGGCGTTGGCCGCCTGCAGCTGGTATTCGGCCTGGAGGATATCCGGGCGGCGTTGCAGCAGGTCCGAGGGCAAACCGGCGGGCACGCGGGCGACCAGGTCATCGGCCAGCGGGCGCGCGGGCAAGTGTTCATCCACTGGGCCACCCACCAGCAACATGAGGTTGTTGAGGTCCTGGGCCACTTGGCGCTCATAGCGGGCCACGCTGGCGCGAGTACTTTCCACCGCTGTGCGCGCTTGCACCACGTCCAGCGCCGAGGCTTTGCCTGCGCTTTTACTGCGGCGGGTCAATTGCCAGCTGTGGTCGTTGGCCGCCAGGGTTTGCTCGGCCAGGGCCAGCAGTTCTTGGTCGGCCCGCCAGGTCAGGTAGGCATTGGCGACGTTGGCCACCAGGCTCAATTGCGCGCTGCGCCGCGCTTGTTCGCTGCCCAGGTAAGTGAGCAGCGCCTGTTCGCTGAGGCTGCGCACGCGGCCGAACAAATCCAGCTCATAGGCGCTCAGCCCCAAGGTGGCGGAATAATTGGAGGTAATCGCTGACTTGCCGGTGCCGGTCACGCTCCCTGGCAACTTCTGGCGCTTGCCGGCGCCGGTGGCGGAGATCGCTGGGAACAAATCCGCGCGCTGGATACGGTACTGCGCCTGGAACGCCTGCACATTCAGGGCTGCCACCCGCAGGTCGCGGTTGTTGACCAGCGCATCATTAATCAACTGTTGCAGCGCCGGGTCGTGGAACAGTTGCTGCCAGTCCGGGTTCTGCGCCATGTTGCCGGCCTGCGCCAGGCGGTAGACACCGCCTTGGGGGTACTGCGCAGGCGTCGGCGCCGCTGGCTGCTGGTACTCGGGGATCAGCGAGCAACCGCCGAGCATCCAGGCCATGCCGAGGGTGCACAGCGTCTGTTTATTCATCAGGCGCCCACCATCCATTTGGCCAGGCCATGTCGGCCGCTCACGCCCAGCTTGGCGGCGGCGCGCTTGAGGTAGGTCTCGATCGAGCTGTTTTTGACGCTGAGTTTCTGTGCGATTTGCGGCACGGTGCCGCCGGTCAGCAGGCCCAGGCACACTTCCTGTTCCCGCGCCGAAAGGGTGATGTCGCTCAAAGACAAGCGCTTGTAGAACTCACGCTGCAACTGCGATTGTTCCAGCAGGGTATGGGCCGGCTCAGTCTCGGCGTGTGGCGCCTGGCGCAGGCACTGGGCGTGCCGCTCCATCAACGGCAACAGCGTGTCCGACAGGCACTTGAGAAACGACAGCTCAGCCAGGGAAAACCCCTGCTGGGTCGGCGGGCGGTAGAACGAAATCACACAGCGTCGATTGCCTTGGCGTGATACCAGGTTGCACTGGTGCGAGGTGCCGCGCGGGTGCGCGCTGTTGGCCTTGGCGTTCATCTGGATCAGCAGCGGATCTTGCATGTGCAGCATCTGCCGCAACAACGGGTGGTCGTTCAGCGCATGCAGGGTCTGGGGCACAGACAAATCCTTCTTCACCCCGGCGCTGCCCAGTAGCTTGATGTCCAGCACGCGGTCGCGCAGTTCATCCAGGGTCCACTCGCTGAGGTCCACCAGATGAATCGGTACCCACTTGCCCACCAGCTGCAGCATGGTGGCGGCGAAATGTTCGTCGCCGCTGTTTGAAATCAACTCGCCCATTTCGGCATAAAAAAGCGGGCCGCATGTGTCGCCAATACTTGAGGTCAGACTCATAGCCATCTCATCCTTGATGTCGAAAACCGTCAACGGTTGCCCAGGGCCTGCGCAGGGCGCTCCGTACTGCTTGAACGTAACTCGGCGTTCGAGATGTTATTTAGCCATAGGGATTTGTCCTACGTATGTAGCGGAAACGAGGGACACAAGCTGCCATAAAAATTGCGCCATTAAACCGACGTTTCTCTTGAATTAAGCCGGCTACGTACAGGCGTAAGTTATTTTTAGCCTTGGTTAACTTATTGATGTAAATAATGAATTTATAAAATAAAGAGGTTGCTAAGAGACTCGGGATGGATCCGATGTAGCCAATCTCCTACAACGCTTTAATCGTTTCAGCCATGAACCTTCCACCAAGGCCTATCCATCCATTTGAATGTCCGGGTTTCGGGTGTCAGACACCCCCCGGCGCCCATGCTCAAATCCGGCCACATCGGTGTAATGGGCCACCTCTGCGCGGCCAGTGCCTGACCCCCATGAGAAGGATCTTATGCAGCATTCCTCCAGCCTGCCGGCCCGCTTCCCCCTCACTGGCCCCCAACAAGACATTTGGCTCGACCAACTGCGCGTGGGCGACTCGCCGCTGTACAACATTGGCGGCTACCTGGATTTTGCCGGCACCGTCGAGCCCGAACGCATGCGCCGTGCCGTCGCACTGCTGGTGGCCCGTCACGATGCGCTACGCACTCAACTGCATACCGACGCCAATGGCCTGCCTGGGCAAACATTCGCCCCTGAGTTGAGGGTGGAGATGGCGCTGCATGATTTCTCCGCGCTGCCCGACCCATCGGCGGCAACCCAAGCCTTGATGCAGGCGCAAATGGCCCGGCCCTACGCCCTGAGCGGCGAACCACTGTGCCGGTTTTTCCTGGTCAAACTTGACCATGATCACTACCGCCTCGGCACCCAGGCTCATCACCTGATCCTCGACGGCTGGGGCTTCGGCCAGATGCTGCAATCCCTCGCGCAGCTCTACAGCGCCCTGGAGCAGGGGCGCGACACTGAGCTGCTGGCGCCGTCCTACATCGACTTTATCGACACCGACCAGCGCTACCTGCAATCGGCCCGCTACGCCCGCGACCGCGACTATTGGCTGGGCAAATACCAAGTGCTGCCCGAACCACTGCTCACCCCCAGGCACAACGCCAAGACGTCGAGCAACACCTGGGTGCAAGGCTTCCCGGTGCCGTTGCAGAGCCGCATGGAGCAGGTTGCCAACCACTACCAGGCGTCGGCCTTTCATGTGTTGCTGGCGGCGATGTATGTGTATTTCACCCGCACCAGCCAACGCCAGGAATGGGCGGTGGGGCTGCCGATTCTCAACCGCTCCAACGCGCGTTTTCGCGCCACTGTGGGCCTGTTCACCCAGGTCAGCGCGGTACGTTTTGCGTTCAGCGAGGGCGTGTCTTTCGGTGCCCTGGTGCGTGGCATCCGTGATCAGCTCAAGCAGGACTTTCGTCATCAGCGCTTCCCGTTGAGTGAGATGAACCGCGAGCTGGGCCTGCGCCGAACGGATCGCGGGCAACTCTTTGACGTGTCGGTATCGTTCGAGCAGGACGACCACGATCTGCGCTTCGGTCAGGTCCAGGCCCGCGCGATCAAGGTTTCCAATCAGCATGAAGCGCTACCGCTCGCCATTCACCTGCGCAGCCATCGTTACCAGGACAATGCCTGGCTGCATTGCGTCTACAACGAGGCGTATTTCCAGGCGGGCGACGTGCAGGCATTGGCCCAGCGCTTCATCGGGCTGCTGGAACAGGGGCTGGAAGATACTGCGCTGCCCATCGCTGAGTTTTCCATGCTGTTGCCCCAGGAGCAGGCCCGATTGCAGCACTGGAACGCCACCGCGCAGCCCAACGCCACGCCGCAAACCCTGCATCAGCGCATTGAAGCCCAGGCCGCACGTACGCCCCACGCTATTGCGGCGGTGTATCAGGACCGCGCACTGAGCTACACCCAACTCAACCGCCAGGCCAATACGCTGGCCCACCAATTAGTGGCGCTCGGCGTACAGCCCGATGACCGCGTTGCGATCCTGGCCCGACGTGGCCTTGACACCCTGGCGGGGCTGTTGGCGATCCTCAAATCCGGCGCCTGCTACGTGCCGCTGGACCCGGCCCATCCCGCCGAACGCCTGGAGTACCTGCTGCACGACAGCGCGCCCGTGGCCATCCTGACCCAGCACGATTTACGCCAGCGTCTGCCCGTCTCGACGGTACCGGTGATCGCGCTGGAGCCTGGCAATGCGTCCATCGACAGCAACCCTCAGGTTGCGGTCACGCCGTCGAACCTGGCCTATGTGATTTACACCTCGGGTTCCACCGGCTTGCCCAAGGGCGTGATGGTTGAACACCACAGCGTGTCGAACCTGGTGGACTGGCATTGCCAGGCGTTCGACCTGCACGCGGGCAGCCACACCGCCAGCGTCGCAGGCTTCGGTTTTGATGCCATGGCCTGGGAGGTCTGGCCGGCGTTGTGCGTGGGCGCGACCTTGCACCTGCCACCGGCCCAGGAGGGCGCGGAAGATATCGACGCGTTGCTTCACTGGTGGCGCTCGCAACCGTTGCAGGTGTGTTTCCTGCCCACGCCTGTGGCCGAATATGCGTTCAGCCAGGGGCAGGGGCATCCCACCTTGCGCACCTTGCTGATCGGCGGCGACCGCCTGCGCACCTTCACCCAGGCGCAGACGTTTGCGGTGGTGAACAACTATGGTCCCACCGAAGCCACGGTGGTGGCGACCTCGGGGCGTGTCGAGGTGGGCCAGCCGTTGCATATCGGCGCGCCGGTCGCCAATGCCCGGGTCTACCTGCTGGACGCGCAACAACGTCCGGTGCCGATTGGCGTGGCGGGGGAGTTGTATGTCGGCGGCAAGGGTGTGGCGCGGGGGTACCTGAACCGTCCGGAACTCAGTGCCGAACGTTTTCTCGACGACCCTTTCAGCGGTGGTCGGATGTACCGCACCGGCGACCTGGCGCGCTGGCTGCCAGACGGCACTCTCGACTACCTGGGGCGCAACGACGACCAGGTGAAAATCCGTGGCGTGCGCATCGAACTGGGAGAAATCGAATCGGCCCTGGCCAGCCATCCGGCGCTTCAGGATGCAGTGGTGCAGTTTCGCGACGGGCAATTGTGGGCGTGGTTTGTGCCATGTCAGCCTGTGGAAATCGAAGCACTGCGCACCCACCTTCAAGCCACGCTGGCGGACTACATGTTGCCCGCGGCTTACGTGCGCCTCGACGCGTTGCCCCTCACCGCCAACGGCAAGCTCGACCGCCGAGCCTTGCCGTCACCCACCCAGGAAGCCTTTATCACCCGTCGCTTCGAAGCGCCACAGGAGGGCGTGGAAACCACACTGGCGCAGATCTGGTCCGAGTTGCTGCACGTGCAACCAGTGGGTCGCCACGATCATTTCTTCGAGCTGGGCGGGCATTCGCTGTTGGCGGTGCAGCTGGTGCAGCGTATGCGCGAGGCCGGCCTGCGCGCCGACGTGCAGGTGCTGTTCGGCCAGCCCACCGTGGCGGCGCTGGCGGCGGCGTGTGGCGGTCACGAACAGGCGGTGCCGGCCAATCGAATCCCGGCCGGTTGCACCCATATCACCACGGACTTGCTCGCCCTGGCCGAACTCGATCAACCCAGCCTCGACCGCATCGTCGCCGGCATCCCCGGTGGCGCCGCCAATGTGCAGGACCTCTACCCGCTGGCGCCGTTGCAGGAAGGGTTGCTCTACCACCACCTCACCGACGCGCACGACCCGTACCAGCAACAGGCGCTGTTCAGTTTTGCGCACCGCGAGCAACTGGAGGCCTTTGCCAGTGCCTTGCAACAGGTGATCAATCGCCACGATATTTTGCGTACCAGCCTGGTGTGGGATGCCCTTGAACAACCAATGCAGATGGTGTGGCGCCAGGCGCAGTTGCGGGTTGAACCGCTGCGCGAACCGGCGCAACCGCTGGACTTGCGCCAGGCGCCGCTGATGGCCCTGGATTACGCCGAGGAGCCCCAGCACCAGCGCTGGGTCGCCAGGCTGCGCTTTCATCATCTGGTCAACGATGCCACGTCGACCACGCTGCTGGTGGACGAGATTCGCGCCCATTTGCTGGGCCAACAGGCGCAACTGCCGGCGCCCGTGCCTTATCGCAATATGGTGGCGCACGCCCGTTCGACCGTGCGCCAGGCGGCGCATGAAGCGTTCTTTCGAGAGCGTCTGGCGGATGTAGATGAGCCGACCTTGGCGTTCGGCCTGCAGGAGCGCCAGGCCAATCGCGCCGAAACCGAAGAGGCGCAGCGTGCGCTCAGCGACACGCTCAATCTACGCCTGCGCAGCCAGGCCCGAGCCCTTGGGGTGAGTGCTGCGAGCCTGTTCCACCTGGCCTGGGCTCAGGTGCTCAGCCGTGTCGCGGGCCGCGAAGACGTGGTGTTCGGCACCGTGCTGCTCGGCCGTTTGCAAGCCGGCGAGGGGGCCGAGCGGGCCTTGGGCATGTTCATCAACACCTTGCCGCTGCGCCTGCGCCTGGCAGGGCAAAACGTGGCGCAGGCGCTGCACGACACCCACGCGCAACTGAGTGCCTTGCTCGCCCATGAACAGGCGTCGCTGGCATTGGCCCAGCGCTGCAGTGGGGTGACCGGGCTATTCAACAGCCTGCTCAACTACCGTCACACCTCGGCCGACCCCGAGCTGAACCTGGTGCCGGGCATTGCCTTGCTCAGCAGTGAAGACATCCTCAGTTACCCGTTGATGCTCACGGTGGACGACCTGGGCAGTGGCGTGCGGCTCAAGGCCAAGACGCCACGCGCAGTCGGCGCTGAACGGGTCTTGGATTACTTGGACGTCACCCTGAACGGCCTGGCGGACGCACTGGAAAACACGCCGAAAATGCCGTTGCGCGAGGTGCCAGTGTTGCCCGCCAGCGAACTGCGCAGATTGCTGGTGGACTTCAACACGACCGCCACCGACCACCCGCACACGTTGACCGTGCAAGCGCTGTTTGAAGCCCATGCGCGGCGAATCCCCGATGCCATCGCGGTGCAGACGGATGAGCAGGCATTGACCTACCGCGAGCTCAACGAACGCGCCAACCAACTGGCCTTCCACTTGCGCGAGCACGGCGTACAGCCCGACGCGCGGGTGGCATTGTGCGTAGAGCGAGGGTTGGATCTGGTGGTGGGCTTGCTGGGCATTCTCAAGGCCGGCGGCGCCTATGTGCCCCTCGACCCCGGTTACCCACGCGAGCGCCTGGCCTACATGCTTGCCGACAGCCAGCCGGTGGCGCTGCTGGTACAGGCCGCCACCCGCGACGTGGTGGGCGATGTCTCGATCCCGCTGATCGACTTCGACCACTGCGCCTGGAACCATGCACCGATCGACAACCCACAAGTGCCCGGCTTGAGCGTCGCCAACCTCGCCTACGTGATGTACACCTCGGGTTCCACCGGCACACCCAAGGGCGTGATGATCGAGCATCGCGGCCTGGGCAATCTGCTGCAGTGGGGCTCGCACCTGTGCCCGAACGCCGAAGGCGGCGCCTTGTTGCAGCGCGCACCGTTCAGCTTCGACGGTTCAGTGTGGGAGCTGTTCTGGCCGTTGAGCAACGGCATGCGCCTGGTGTTGGCGCGGCCCGATGGGCACCGCGAGCCGGCGTACCTGGCGCAAGTGATTCGCACGCAGCAGATCAGCGTGATCAAGTTCGTGCCCGCCATGTTGCAGCAGTTTCTCGACCTGGATGAATCGGCCCTGTGCACCAGCCTCACCGATGTGCTGTGCGGCGGCGGTGAACTCACCGCCGCCCTGGCCCGGGGCGTACAGGCGCGCTTGCCCAGGGTGCGTTTGCACAACGTGTACGGCCCCACCGAAGCCACGGTGGACAGCAGCGCCTGGACCCTCGAACCCGGCGCGCCGGTGCCCATCCTGCAACTGCCGATTGGCCGCCCCATCAACAACACCCGCCTGTACGTGCTAGACGCCCATGATGCGCCGGTGCCCATGGGCATCAGCGGCCAATTGCACATCGGCGGCGTCGGCGTTGCCCGTGGCTACCTGGGCCTGGAGCAGCTGACTGCCGAACGTTTTATCGACAGCCCCTTCGTGGCTGGCGACCGCCTGTATCGCACCGGCGACCTGGTGCGCTACCTGCCCGACGGCACGCTTGAGTTCCTCGGGCGCAACGACTTCCAAGTCAAACTGCGCGGCGTGCGCCTGGAACTGGGCGAGATCGAAGCATGCCTGGCCACCCACCCGGCGTTGCACGAGGTGGCCGTATTGATTTGCGATGAGCGCCTGGTGGCCTACTTCACCCTGCGCGGCCAGGCGCCGAGCCTGCAAGCCTTGCGTGACCATGCGCTGGAACACCTGCCGGAATACATGGTGCCGGCCGCCTTCGTGCAACTCGACGCACTGCCCCTCAACCCCGCCGGCAAACTCGACCGCAAGGCCCTGCCAGCGCCAGGGCTGGAGGCTGTGCTTAGCCGAGCCTACGAAGCGCCAGTGGGCGAGGTGGAAAGCCTGATGGCCGGGATCTGGGCCGAGGTGTTGAAACTCGAACGGGTAGGGCGCCATGACCACTTTTTTGAACTGGGCGGGCACTCCCTACTGGCAGTGAACCTTGTCGCCCGCCTGCGCAAGGCCGGGCTGGACGTGGACGCCCGCACCCTGTTCAGCCAGCCCACACTGGCGCAACTGGCCGCGAAAACAGCGGCGCAGGCCCCGCGTGTAGAAGCACCACAAACCGCCATTCCCCAACTCAATCGCCGTCGACGGATTTAGCTCAGGCACTGCGATCCAATGTGGGAGCTGGCTTGCCTGCGAAGACGGCCTAACAGTCAACACAGTTGGACCGGGTACATATCCGTTATTTAGGTAACGGCCACCTAGGGTTCCGCCCTGACGGCGGGTCACTTTGGAAAAGCCGGAATGCCGGCCCAGCCCAAAGTAACCAAAGGGCTCTTGCCCCACCACTCGGCACCTCGCTTGGGCTCGGTGTGCCCGTAATCCGCCAGTGATTTGGGGGGCCGCCGCCACGCGCCATCCATGGCGCGGGGCGGCTAAACCGGCATCCCTGCCGGTTTACCCCCCAAATCCCTGTCGAATTCCGGCCAGCGTGGTTTGACGGGGCGCCTAAGATCAAAAGCAGATCAAGATCAAGATCAAGATCAAGATCAAGAGCGGCTCGCTTCGCATCGTGGTTACCGTCCGCTGTTACAGTCCACAAAGTTGTGTAGATACCTATGCTGCGATGGCATCGACTCGGTTCGCCTGAACTACCAAGGTATTTGCATCAATACCACTGTAGGAGCGAGCTTGCTCGCGAAAAACCCCAACGGTAACGCGTGCCTCCTGAATAAACGCCGCGCCTGTGAGTTTTTCGCGAGCAAGCTCGCTCCTACAAAATGGGGCCAAGCCCGCTTTTACATTTTAAGTTGTTGGCTTCAAAGGCTTCACGCACTCAATAGAGCGATCTACCGTGGTCTTGGCAATCTCCAACAAATGCCACACCGCCAGAATCTTCGCCCGCCCTGGGTTATCCAGCAGCTCGCCGCAATCGAGCGCCGTTGCCGAAGCGCTGTCGAGCAGGCTGGCGGTGTAGAGCAAAGCATCTTCAAAACTCAGGTCGTCGTTGACGTTGTGGAAACCCTGGCTGGGCAGGTAATGGTCGATGGCGCGGTTGAACGCGGCACGGTCTTTTGCAGGATCGAGGGGTGAATCGGGTAGGACTTTATTCATGGTGTAGCTCCGCGTTGGATTAGGAGACGACACCCGTCGCGACTAAACGAGGGTGGCGGCTGTACGCAGGTTAGTCGACCGGCCCAACACGAAACATCCGGCGCACCCGAAGGTGCCCTACGCACAGCCACCATAAAACTCATGGAGACCATGCCGTGTTGGAAGATACGAGCGACTAAACCCGATCACTGATGAGCAGTGATGGACCGCAGACTAGCCACCGATTCCAACCGGCACAAGGCGGCGGGGATTGTCTCGGAAACGTCCTGCAATTTAAAGGGACACGGCTTGCTGGCCCTTTACAAACCATGACAAAAGGCCAGCAAGCAGAGTGCCTCAGCGCGTCCCTGGAACAAACGCCACACTCCCACCCTCACGCGCCTTGAACAACCGCTCCCCATTATCCGGTTGCGTCGTCACCACTTGATGATCCACCGCCAGAAACGCTAACGGCGTCGGCTCGTCCTTGGAATACTGCGCGACGATTATCGTACGTTGCGGATCAAACCCCTGACCGCTGGTTTTTTCCAGCCAGGCCATGAACGCGGCGCTGTTGCCCTGGCGCGGGAAGTCCTGGCTTTCGCTGACGTAGTAGAAAGGCTTGCCGTGGTTTTGCAGGTACATGGGCAGCTTGTTGTCGACCTCTACCAGCACCAGTTGCCATTGATTCCAGGGCGCACTTTTCTCAGCCTGGGCTTGCAGATCGGTGGCGAAGCGGGTGACGCCGCCGTTGCCGTTGGTCCAGGGGTAGATCACGCCCAGCACCAGCAAGAGCAGGCCTGCGCTCAAGCCAAAGCCTGTTTGCCAGCGCGGGCAGCTCGAAGGTTTTTTGTGCAGGCGCTCGCTCAGCCACCAGGCGCCGAGCAGTTGGGCAAAGGGCACCAGCGGCAACACGTAGTAGCTGCGGCGGCTGCCGCTGGCGGTGAAGAAGACAAATAAAAGGCCCAGGCCCCACACCAGCCAGCGTACGTTGGGCGGCGCCTTGCGCCAGTTGCGCACGGCCAGCCACAGGCCGAGTAACCAGCAGGGTGCCCAGGGCAGGGTGTAGGCCGGCAGGTAGATCAGGTAAGTGTAGATCGGTCCCATATGGTCGAAGGGGTCGAAGAAGCGCACCACGTTTTCCCGGAACACCAGTTCCAGGCCGCTCTCGCCGTAAGTGGGGGCGCCGTAGCGGTGGGACAGCACAAAGGGAATTGCGTACACGATGCCTGCGATGAGCAGGGCCAGCACCAGGCGCAGGTTGAGGTGGCGTTTGTAGCGGTGTTCGCTGAGCAGGTGTGGCAACAGCACCAGGCCCGGCAGCACCACACCGATCAAGCCCTTGAACAGTGAGGTGGCGGCCAGCAACAGAAAAAACACCGTGTAGCGCCCCAGCCGTGTGTCATCCGGCCCGCGCCAATACCACCACACCGCTGCCAGCACGCCGCACACAGTCAGTACATCGGCGGTGGCCACGCGGGCCCAGAACAGGAAATAGAAGGTGGTGGCGAGCATCCACCCGGCGATCAGCCCGGTGCCTTTGCGAAACAGGCGTTCACCGATCAGGTACACCAGCCAGATGCTCAACCACGCGGCAAGCACCGATGACAGGCGCAGCGACCAGGGGCCGAGGCCGCCCAGCAGGTGGGCAAACCCGGTGATCAGCCAATAGGAGGGCAGGGGTTTGTCGTAATACGGCGTGCCTTTGAGATACGGGTCGAAGTAATCACCGCTTTGCAGCATCTGCAAGGCGATATTCGCCCAGCGCGTTTCCGGCCCCCACAGGTCGCGGCTGCCCAGGCCCAGCAAGAGCAGCAAGGCCGAGGTGCCCAGCAGTAACACCAGGGCGCCGCGTTCGGTTTTCCAAAAACTCATGGGATGTTCCCTGTGGCAGGCGCTGCATTCAAGGGTGTTGGGGGTAAATCGTCAGCACCAGGTCGCCCTTGCGATAACGTTTTCCACCGGGAGGCAATTGCCCTTCTTCGCGGTGTTCGCTGGTGCTCTTGACCTGCATCAGCACGCCGACCGAACCCTGCTGGCGGGCCTCGGCCAACCAGGCCTGGACGCTGTCCGGCGTGACTTTGCGCTGTGCCGCGTCTTGGTAGTTCAAGCCATAGCGCAGCTCGCCCTGGGTGTTATAAAACGCCACATCGGGCCGGCGCAGGCGCCAAGTCAAGGCCGATGCCAGGCCCAGGTCATTGCTCAGCAAAGCACGGACAGGTTGCAGTTCGGCCAGATGCTCCTGCACGAATTGGTCGGGCATTTCGTTATCTTCGATCAGGGCCGGCATGCCCGCCGGTAGCAGGGCCACCAGCAAGCCAATGCCCAGGGCGGGCATCGCCCACAACGTCAACGGGCGCACCGCTTGCAGCAGGTTGGCGAGGATCCAGCCCAACAGCACGATAAACGTCAGCGACGGGTTGAACATCTCTGCGTGGCTATTGCCGTACAGCGGGCGGGTGATTTGCAGGTAAATCAGCGCCACCATGGCCGTCAGGCCAAGGACGAAATTGAGCGCGCCGTTGATGACCAGTGGGCGCGCCTTGCCTTGCTTGATCAGGTCGATCAAGTCGTGGCCCATTAACAAGGCCAGGGGCAACAGGCACGGCATGATGTAGGTCGGCAACTTGCCTTTGCTCAGGCTGAAAAAGCCCAGGGGCAACAGCAGCCACAGGGCGAGAAAGGTAATCGCCGGCTGGCGCTTTTCCTGCCAGGTCTTGAGCAGGGTGCCGGGTAGCAAGGCGGCCCACGGCAGGCACGCCACCACCATGATCGGCAGGAAGAACCAAACTGGCCGCGCATGCTGTGCGTTGTCGGCGGCAAAGCGGCGGATGTGCTCATGCCAGAAAAAGAAATGCCAGTAATCCGGTTCGCGCAAGTGGATGGCCAGGGCCCAGGGCAGGCATACGAGCACGGCGACCAGCACCGCCAACGGCCCGTAGCGCATCAACTCGCCGACGCGCCGCTGCCAGACGAGGTAGGGTACGGCGATCAAGACCGGCAACAGCCAGGCCAGGAAACCCTTGGTCATGAACCCCATGGCGCAGGCCACGCCCAACACTGCCCAGGCACCCAGGCGTTCGCGTTGCGTGCGGCAGTCCAGGGCAAACCACAACGCCACCAGGCTCAGGTTCACCCACAGGGTGAATTGCGGGTCGAGGTTGGCATACCCGGCTTGCCCGGCCACCAGGCCAAAGCTCATGTAGAGCAGGGCGCAGGCAAAGCTCTTGCGCGGGTCGTTCCACACGCGCCGGGCGAGCAGGTAGGCCAGTACCACGCTCAGGCCTGTGCTCAGGACCGAGGCGATGCGCACACCGAACAGGTTTTCACCGAACACCGCCTGGCCAAGGGCGATGAACCAATAGCCGGCCGCGGGCTTCTCGAAATAACGCACGCCCATGAAGTGAGGCGCCACCCAGTTGCCGCTCATCAGCATTTCCTGGCTGACCTGGGCGTAGCGGGTTTCGTCCGGCGTCCATAAACCGTGAAAGCCCAGGGGCAGCAAGATGAACACGGCAACGCCCAGCAATAGCCAGGCCAGAGGGTTTACGCGGGGCATGCGCACATCGCTCCATAACGTTCAAGTACGGGCAATGGCGGTATTAACTTAATAGGGTGAAGCATCGTAAGGGTCACTAAGTAGTTGTAGGAAAACATAACTAACAGGCGCGACTAAACATGCCAGAACAGGGCTGTCGTTTTGCTGAACACGTCGTGGCTTAATATGTAAACAAGTGTAATTAAAGTTGTTTGAGTGCGGCGGTCCACTCTTCGCTGTTCATGGTGCCCATGGCCTTGAAGGTGCCGTTGGGCAGCACCTTGACGAACAGTGCGCTGCCGTACTCGGCGGCGGCTGCGTGGGGGAAGCCCAGGCTGGTCTGGAAGTCGCTCATGCAGGCGCTGTGGGTGATCAGCATCAGGTTGCGTCCCGGCTGTTTGTGGCCGAGGATCTCATCGCCCATGGCGTCGCCGCAGATGGCCAGCGGGCCGGGGGACAGCTCGGTCTTGCCGAACATGAACAGTGACGTCTGGGCGGTTCGCGTGGTGGGGCTGCTGAGCACGTCGGTCAGGGCCATGCCCAGTGAATCAAAGGCTTTGCCCAGTTCGACGGCGCGTTCAGTGCCGTTGATGGTCAGGCCATCAGCGGGGCCGAAGCAGGGGTTGGCCGAGCGGTCGCAACGCTCTTCATGGCGCACCAGCACCACCAGTTCACCCTCTCGCCAGCTGGCGAGCACCCCGGAGGTCAGCAGGCGATTGCCTACGCCCAGGTCCAGGGGCGAGCTGGGCCACATTAAAAAGCCCGCCAACAGCAAGGCGGTAACGCTGATGCCAAGCAAGTGCAGGCGGTATTTTCTCAGGCGTTTTAACCTTGACCTTTTGGGTTGGGGGTTGGCCAGGATCATGTCTGCCACGCGGTTCATCCTCGGCACTGTTTATTGTGTTTATAAAAAGGCTGCACGGCTGGGCAGTTGCCCTTAGTGAGGCAGGAGACTGTCACAGCACTGCTGTCTTTTTGCTGAACACTTGCATGTTAAGAGTGTCACTTTGGTTAACTAAGAAAGTTGTGGGTTACCACGAGTTGGCGGGCACTTTAAAGTGCGGTGGATGGTCGGGCGGTGAAATCCATGTGAAAAATTTGCGTGGGCAGGAGCATCAGCCGTTATTCTCATTGCGGGTCCTTCAGATGAGCGTTCTTATGTTGCAGGTGCAAGGTGTTGTAAAAAACTACGCGACCCCGCAAGGCCCGCTGGCCGTCCTGGCCGGCGTCGACCTGCACCTGGGCGAGCGCAGCAGCCTGGCGCTGATGGGTGAATCGGGCAGCGGCAAAAGCACCTTGCTGCACCTGGTGGCCGGGTTGGACCGAGTGGACGGCGGCAGCATCCGCATCGGCGAGCAGCGCCTCGACCAACTCAACGAAGGGCAACTGGCCCATTGGCGCCGCACGCAAATCGGCCTGGTCTTCCAGCAGTTCAACCTGATCGGCAGCTTGCGCGTGGAAGACAACCTGGCGTTCCAGGCGCGGCTGGCCGGACGTTTCGACCCCCACTGGCAAGCGCAATTGGTGGAGCGCCTGGGGCTGGGCGACTTGCTACGGCGTTACCCGGAGCAACTCTCCGGTGGCCAGCAGCAACGGGTTGCCGTCGGGCGGGCGTTGGCCTCGCGACCGGGTTTGTTGCTGGCTGACGAACCCACCGGCAACCTCGACGAAGCCACCAGCGATGAAGTGCTGCAACTGTTGTTGGACCTGCTGCGTGACAGCCCCACCAGCCTGTTGATGGTCACCCACAGCCCGCGCCTGGCCGCACGGCTTGACCGGCAAGTGATGCTGCACCGTGGCCGTGTCGTGCCGATGGACGCTCGCTGAGATGGCGCTGTTTTACTGGACGCTGCGCGCATTGCTGAGCCACTGGCGGCGCCATCCGGTGCAATTTTTCAGCGTGCTCACCGGCCTGTGGCTGGCCACCGCGCTACTGACCGGCGTGCAGGCCCTCAACAGCCAGGCGCGGGACAGCTACGCACGCGCCAGCCAACTGATCGGTGGCGAACCTCAAGCCAGCCTGGTAGCGCCGGACGCCGCCAGTTTCCCCCAAGCACTGTTTGCCGAGCTGCGCCGCGCCGGCTGGCCGGTCTCCCCGGTGGTGCAGGGCCGGGTTGAGCTTCAAGGCCACGAGCAGCAGCGTCTGCAACTGATGGGCATCGACCCGGTGTCGTTGCCCGGCAGCGGCAGCGTGGCAGGGCAACGCTTGAGCCAGGCGCAGATGCTGGCGTTTTTCGAGCCGCCAGGGCGTACCTGGGTCGCTGCGCAAACGTTAGAGGCGCTGGGGTTGCAGGCGGGCGAGCAGCCGCTGACGTCCACCGGGCAGCGCCTGCCACCGTTGCAAGTACAGGCCGATATGGCGCCCGGCCTGCTGCTGACCGATATCAGTTTTGCCCAACCCCTGCTCAACATGCCTGGGCGCCTGTCGCGCTTACTGGTGGACAACACCTTCGCCGCGCGCCACCCCACGCCACCCGCCGCGTTGCAACTCAAGCAGGGCGAGGACAACAACCTGTCACGTCTCACTGAAAGCTTTCACCTGAACTTGGATGCAGTGGGTTTTTTATCCTTTGTGGTGGGGCTGTTTATCGTGCATGCGGCCATCGGCCTGGCCCTGGAACAGCGCCGTGGCCTGCTGCGAACCTTGCGCGCCTGTGGAGTCAGCGCACGCCTGTTGATCCTGAGCCTGGGCCTCGAATTGGGCGCTTTGGCTGTGTTGAGCGGTGTACTCGGTATCGCCAGCGGCTACCTGCTGGCCAGCCTGCTGCTGCCGGATGTCGCCGCCAGTTTGCGCGGCCTGTACGGCGCCGAAGTCGCCGGCCAATTGAACTTGAGCCCCTGGTGGTGGCTCGCTGGTTTGGGCGTGAGCCTGCTGGGCGCACTGCTCGCCGGGGCCAGCAGCCTGTGGCGCGCGGCGCGTTTGCCGTTACTGGCGCTGGCCAACGCCCAGGCCTGGCATCAAGCCCATGGGCGCTGGTTACGGCGCCAGGGCTGGGTGGCATCCGCCGCCTTGCTGATCGCATTGCTGGCACTGTGGCTGGGCGATAGCCTGGCCGCCGGTTTTGTGCTGATGGCGGCCTTGCTGTTGGGCGCGGCGTTGGCGTTACCGGTGCTGCTAAACGGTTTATTGAAAGCGGTGCTGGGGCGCGGTCGCTCGGTGCTGGGCCAGTGGTTCCTGGCCGATTGCCGCCAGCAACTGCCGGCCTTGAGCCTGGCGTTGATGGCGTTGCTGTTGGCCCTGGCGGCGAATATCGGCGCCGGTTCCATGACCTCGGGCTTTCGCCAGACCTTCACCCATTGGCTGGAGCAGCGCCTCACCGCCGAGCTGTACCTCAACCCGCAAAATCCGCAGCAGGCCGAGCAACTCAATGCATGGTTGAGCCGCCAGCCCCTGGTGCAGGCCGTATTGCCCGCCTGGCAGGTGTCGGTGCAACTGCAAGGCTGGCCCGCGGAGGTGTTCGGCGTGGTCGACAACCCCACTTATCGTCAACACTGGCCGTTGCTGGAAGCGGCGGATGCGCCCTGGGACCGCCTGCTGCAAGACGACAGCCTGATGCTCAGCGAACAACTGGCGCGACGCCTGAAGGTGCAACTGGGCGACACGGTTTCCATCCCCACACCGCAGGGTACCTGGGCGCCGAAGATCGTCGGCATCTACGCCGACTACGGCAACCCCAAGGGCCATCTGCTGGTCAATGCCCAGCACCTGTTGGCGCATTGGCCGACGCTCTCACCGGCACGCTTCAACCTGCGCGTGGCGCCTGCCGATGTGCCGCCGCTGATTCGTGAAGTGCAGCGGGAGTTCGCCCTGGAAGACAGCCGCATCGTCGATCAACAGCAACTCAAGGGCTGGTCCAGCCAGGTCTTCGAACGCACCTTCGCCGCCACCGCGGCGTTGAACAGCCTGACCCTTGGCGTCGCTGGTGTGGCGTTGTTCATCAGTCTGCTGACCCAGAGCCAAAGCCGTCTGGGCCAACTCGCGCCGTTGTGGGCGCTGGGCGTGACGCGCCGACAATTGATGCTGCTCAACCTCGGCCAGACCTGGCTGCTGGCGGTGCTCACGTTGATCCTGGCGTTGCCGCTGGGGCTGTTGCTGGCGTGGTGCCTGGATGCGGTGATCAACGTGCAGGCCTTCGGCTGGCGCCTGCCGCTGCAAGTCTTCCCCGGCCAGCTTGCGCAATTGCTGGGGCTGGCGATGCTCGCCACCTTGCTTGCGTCGGCCTGGCCCCTCTGGCAGCTGTACCGCAGCCGCCCGGCGGATTTGTTGAGGACGTTCGCCCATGAAGACTAAGGCATTGGCGTGCATCGCCTGGTTACTGCTGAGCGGGTGCGACCAGGCGCCCGCACCCGAGGACAGTTTCGCCGGGCTGGGCAGCGATGCGGCGGACTTTGCCCAGGTGGTGCCCGGCAAAGTCTTCAGCTTTCCCGAGGACCACGGGCCCCATGACGGCTTTCGCATCGAATGGTGGTACGTCACTGCCAACCTCAAGGATGCCCAGGGCAATGTCTTCGGCGTGCAATGGACGCTGTTTCGCAATGCGTTGAAGGCCGGCCCTGTTGAACCGGGCTGGCGCGATTCAACCGTGTGGCTCGGCCACGCCGCCGTCACCTCAGCCACCCGCCACTACGCCGCCGAACGCTTGGCCCGGGGTGGCGTCGGCCAGGCTGGGGCTCAGGCAGAGCCGTTCAACGCCTGGATCGACGACTGGACCTTCGCCACCCGCCCTGGTGCTTCCAGCCCCCTGGCCGACATGCAACTCAAGGCCAGTGGCGCACAATTTGCCTACGACCTGCACCTGACCTCCAGCCGCCCGCTGGTGCTGCAAGGCGACCATGGCTACAGCCGCAAATCCGACCAGGGCCAGGCGTCGTACTACTACAGCCAGCCGTTTTTCACCGCCAGCGGCAGCGTCAGCCTCGACGGCCAGACCTACCAGGTCAGCGGCCCAGCCTGGCTCGACCGCGAGTGGAGCAGCCAACCCCTGGCCGCCAGCCAGACCGGCTGGGACTGGTTCTCCCTGCACCTGGACCGCGGCGCGCAACTGATGCTGTTTCGCGTGCGGCAGAAAGACAGCGACGGTTACCTCACCGGCACTTGGATCGACGCCCAAGGCCACACCGAGACCTTGCACAACAGCGATATCCAACTCACACCGCTGACCACCACGGCCATCGACGGGCGCAACATTCCCACACGTTGGTCGCTGAAAATTCCCGGCAAACAGCTGGATATCACCACCGAAGCCGTCAACCCCAAAGCGTGGATGGACCTGGGCATTCCATATTGGGAAGGGCCGGTGCGGTTTGAGGGTGGGGTGGGGTATTTGGAGATGACGGGGTATTAGGGGCGCTTTCTGTAGGTGTTCATCTTTTGCTGTGTAGGCAACTTCCCAAACGTACTTTTTGAGCCCCGCCTGCTTGTGTTCGGGCTGTGGGTGCTTGCTTATATTTCGATGCCATCTCTCTCGGTATCGGAATCCAGGACATGGCGTACGGCTACATCAATCAACAGGCTGCACCTTACCCGTTTTTGAAATCACGTCTATGGCGCGGAGGCTTGTTGCAAGGCCGAGATCATTTCGATGTGCTGAATCGGCACCTGAGCCATGGATTGGTGAGGCCGGGTGAGTTGGTGATTGTTCCAGAGGCGTCCAGCGTCAATTGTTCTATCGAAGAAGCCTGGTTGATGCGCCACGCTGAAGAGATTACTCATCAACTGGACCAGGTTGCGCCCCTCGATAGAGCTGGAAACAAAAACTATGACCTGGCGCAGAGCATTCTGGGGTATGGCTCGATAGGCATCGGCAGTGCGACGTCGGCTTGGAGCCGGCACCTGCAGGCGGTTGCACAGATTTTGATGGAAATCGAGCAACTGCATCGCCAATTGAAGGACGGTGGTTTGGACAAAGAGTCGTTTATACGACAGCGTCAAAGGATGTTTGGCGTTTTGGATATGCAACTGCAAGGGGCTGCACGATTTGGCTCGGGGTTGCGTGGCAATCAACCGCTGAAGGGAGCGCTCGGGATCTCGACCAAAAGCTATCTGCATCAAGGCGAGATTGCGGGGTACACGCAGCGGGTTCGAACGATTACGCAAATGTCGAAATGGTTAAAGCAAGGAACATATCTTGGGTTGGCGTTGGATGTAGGCGTGGCGGGTTTGGAAATCAAGGAGGCGTGTGTGGTGGGAAGGGAGGTGCAGTGTCGGCGGGCGAAGTATGTGGAGACGGGGAGGTTGCTGGGTGGAGTATTTGGGGCTGCTGTTTTGGGCAAGCGTGGCGCAACTATTGCTCGCAGTGCATGCCGGATTGCATTGGGTGTTTCACTGAAAGGCAACGGTGAACTGGCTTGCGGAATTATCGGAGGGGCTATGGGCGGGGCGACGGGAGGCGCTTTTTTTGGTGAGTTTGGTGGGTTTTTGGGGGGAAGAATATTGGAAGTCGACGGCGATCTGATATTCCAACCCGAGGGAACATAACGATGTCCCTTTTTTTTGTATATAGCATTGTGATGTTCGCTTGGGTGTTTGTCGTGTTCGTACTGATAGTGTTTGCTGAATACGCAAAGCTGGATGAACTGGAAAGTTACTTCAGTGAGAACGAGAAGGTTCTTAGGCATAAGCGTTTCAGGGAAGGATATGATCCGATCGATAGATATCATCGCATGAGCCTGATGATCGACATCCTGTCAGGTCCGAAAGCTTTTCTGAAGGCAGGCCTTGTGACCGAAGCCGAGCTGGCGTCTGTCCCCTTGACGCTTAAGCGCTGGGCCTTGTGGCCGTATCGCCTCGCGGATGTTTGTATCATCGAAATCATTGTGTGGGAGGTTTGGCGCAGATGGTGCGATATCCCAATTCCATGAAACTAGGCCTCACTCGCGAAAAACACCTCTTGAATTGGCAATTGGTAGCGGTGCGCGAACCTGGAGGCGGTCATTACGGGGCGTTATAGATCAAGAGTGATTCGATTTTTTCACCAAAAGGGCATGTTAATGTCGTTTTTTCTCGCTTACACCCTGGTGATGGTGGTTGGAGCGTTCGTCATTTTGGGATTAGTGCTCTTTGTCGAACGAACAAAACTCGAGGCGTTGGAAGGTTACTTCATTGAAAACGTGCAGGTGCGTAACTATCAGCAACGCTGGGGACGAAACCAGCGGTTCGTCAGGTTCCATCGCATGTGTCTCATGATTGATATCCTCCGCGCGCCAGAACGCTCCGTGAAAGAAGGTTACATGACCGAGGCAGAGCTAGCCGTCATTCCGCCAGCGCTCAAGCGTTGGGCTGTATGGCCCTATCGGCTCGCGATAATTTGGGCGATCAGTTGGGGCTATTGGTGCACCTGGCTTTAGAGGTACTTTCGCTTCTTGAGCCTGAATTTCAGGCTCACATTTTTAAAAAATACTGTACATACATACAGTCTTGTCCTACAGTCCATCCCAGGTGACCGGATGTCACCGGTTACCTGAGCTTCAATTTTTTAACTATGGATGGATAAAAAATGAAATCGAAAAAAGCCTTCATTCTGGGCGCGGCCATGGCGGCCTCTTGCTTCGTTTCGGCCTTTGCCCTGGCCGAGCAAACCCCGGCAAAACTCAGCGCGCAGGCGGTCAAGCAGGCCGTGGACAAAGCGTTGAAACCTGGCGGTACGCTGGAAAAGGCCAGCGTCTCGGGCGAGCTCAAGCAAAAGCTCAATGCCGCCAAGGCCGGGCAGTCCAACGTCGTCAAAAAAAGCAAGGCGGCCGTCGGTAATGTGGCGATTGACTCCCCGGTTGGCCAGCTGGAAAAACCTGACTCGGCGCACATGAAACAGGCCGCGGTTGCAGCCTTCACGCCGTTGTTTCCCACCCTGGATATCAATACTCTTTACACCCTCACCGGTGTGGAGACCGGCGCGCAAATCGCTTACCACTTCAACCTGCCGAAAAACGCACGAATCCAGGTACAGCTGCTGAACCAGAGTGCCGGCACGGATATGTCGTTGACGCTGTTCCATGACGACGGCCAAGGCAACCTGACGCCGCTGGGCACCTCGGATAACCCCGGCAGTGCCGATGAATACCTCAACGGCGTGTTGCCAGCCGGTGACTACTACTGGTTCATGGTGGCCAATGTCGCGAGCAACTCGCAGTTCAGTTTTGGTGTGGCGGTGGACAGCAATGTGGATGCCTACGAGCCTAACGACACTGAGCAAACCGCGTTCGCGCTGCCGGATGCCTTGAACCAGGTGACCGGTAACCTCGACAGCGTCAATGACGTGGATTACTTCTCCTTCGTCTCGTTGCGTGGCCAAGGTGTGGGCATGTTCCTGGGCGATGACGGTGCGGGTACGCGTAACCAGTGGATCTTCGAACGGTTCGATGGCACCCAGTGGGTGGAAGTCCCGCAGGGCTCTACCTCCACCTATCCCAACCTGACGCCAGGCTACACGGTCAAGGTGCGTGTGCGGGCCAACCCGGCGGTAGCATTGAACCCCCAGGCTCAATACAAGCTGACCCTCGGCTCGGCGCCACGCCTGAACCAGCACAATGTGAACGGCGATAACGTGGTGCGCATCCCCAGCTCGATCTTCCAACTGGCCACCCAGGCGGCCCGCAATCTGAGCTGGAGCACCCAGTGGTCAGACAGCACGGGCGAACCCCTGCGCGGCGTCACCCCTGTACTGCGGGTCGACAAGCATTTTGGCGGCACTTACAACTGGGTCGACTATGAGGCCAAGACCGGCATCACCGGTGCAGCCTCGGGGAATGTCGCCCTGGGCACCTGCTCTGGGGACTACAAAGTGCGGTACCCGGACAGCGGCTCGGGCCAGACCTACAACTGGGAAACCTGGTTCAATGAGGGCGGCTGGCGCATTGAGCTCAGGGAGTTCCCAGGTGTGGGCGTGGGTGGCAATAACGTCCAATACGTCAGCCTCGGCCACATCTGCAGCCAGACCATCGTGCGCTGATTGATCTATGTGTGTGAAGCGGGGGGCAGTCCAGTTGGACTGCCCCTTTTTTTTACCGTGGGTTCCCAATGCAAAGTGCCAAACAAATAGTCCATCAACGGCAGCACGATGTTGAAGTTACGCCCCTGCATCAGCTCACGACGGTGATGCAAGGCATGCAGGCGGTGCATCTGGCGAATCCACGGCAGGCGCGCCACCGGGTGTTCGGCAGGCAGGTGTTCGCAGGCATGAAACACTTCGTAGAGCAGGTAACCGAGGATCATGCAGCCGGCAAACAACCCGGCAACGTTGGGGCTCAGTTGGCTGAGCAGCCACCAGGCGGGAAGGGTGATGGCCAGGCTGTGCAGCACGATCAGCCAAGCCGGAAACAGGATGACGCGCCAGTCGCGGGGGCTGTCGTAGGTCATGTGATCGGGGGTAAAGAAGCTGTGGTGATCGCCGGTGTGGCGTGCGTAGAACAGCCGTGCGAACGCATGTTTGTGGTGGCCCAGATGGCGGTGCACAAGGTAGATGCACAGGTTGAAGAACAGCAGGGTCAGAGGCACGGCCAGCCACTGCAGGGCGGTGATATCGGCAGTGGACGACCAGGCCAGCGTGATGCAGGCGATGCCGTAGCCAAGCACGAATGCGGCATGCAGCCAGGGGTTGTAACGCGGGCTGACGCTTGCGCGGTAACGGTCGCGGAAAGTCTCGGTCGGGTGGGGCATGGCCGGCTGCTCGCTGTGTTTTTATTTGAGGCTGAGCTTAGTTGGCTTAGGCGGATGTGCGAGTTTTTACTGGCAACCCTTGCCCCCTGTAGGAGCGAGCTTGCTCGCGAAAAATGTCAACGATAACGCGGGCTTCTGAATAAACGCGGCGCCTGTGAGTTTTTCGCGAGCAAGCTCGCTCCTACAACAGGAGGGCAAGCCAGCTCCCACATTTTGATCACTGCCGACCAGTGGAGGCTTGCACAGGTCAGATTTACTTGTTAGTTTCTGACAAAATGTTAACGATAACATTTGCTCTAAAAATAAAAACAAAACAGAGACCCATGCCATGAAAATGCTCCCCAAAACCCTGTGTTTACTGGCTGCCAGCATCACCCTGGGCAGCGCGACCCCCGCGTTTGCCGACGCTGCCAAGCCCATCCGCATCGGCGCCTCGTTCCAGGAAATCAACAACCCCTATTTCGTCACCATGAAAAACGCCCTGGAAGAAGCCGGCGCCACCATCGGTGCCAAGCTGATCATCACCGACGCCCGCCACGACGTGTCCAAGCAGGTCAGTGATGTCGAAGACATGCTGCAAAAGGGCATCGACATCCTGTTGATCAACCCCACTGACTCCGTCGGCGTGCAATCGGCCGTCAAGTCGGCCCATGCTGCCGGCGTCGTAGTGGTGGCGGTGGATGCCCAGGCAGATGGCCCGCTGGATTCGTTCGTCGGCTCGAAGAACTTCGACGCCGGTTTCCAGGCCTGTGAATACCTGGCTAAAACCATCGGTGACAAAGGCAATATCGCCATCCTTGACGGCATCGCCGTGGTGCCGATCCTCGAACGTGTACGTGGCTGCAAAGAGGCGGTGGCCAAGCACCCGGATATCAAGATTGTCAGCATCCAGAACGGCAAGCAGGAGCGTGACCAGGCCCTGACTGTCACCGAAAACATGTTGCAGGCCCAGCCCACCCTCAAGGGCATTTTCAGCGTGAATGACAATGGCTCCCTCGGCGCACTCTCGGCTATCGAAGCCAGCGGCATGGACGTGAAGCTGGTCAGCGTCGACGGCGCGCCGGAAGCGATCAAGGCGATCCAGAAACCCGGCAGCCATTTCATCGCCACCTCGGCCCAGTACCCGCGCGACCAGATCCGCCTCGCCCTGGGCATCGCCCTGGCCAAGAAGTGGGGCGCCCAAGTACCGGCCAGCGTGCCGGTGGACATCACCCTGATCGACCAGGCCAAGGCCAAGGACTTCAGCTGGTAAACCCCCCAGGCCCCACGCAATGCGTGGGGCCCAGGTCTTCCTTCTGAGTGCGAGGTCGGCGGTATGAGCAGTCTTCTGAAGCTGGAAAACATCTGTAAGCGTTACCCTGGGGTGCAGGCCCTCAAGGCCATCAACCTGCAAGTGGAGCGTGGCGAAATCCACGCCTTGCTCGGGGAAAATGGCGCGGGCAAATCCACCCTGATGAAGATTCTGGGCGGTGTCGAGCATCAGGACGAAGGGCAGATCCTTATCGACGGGCAGGCTCGAACATTTGCGACCTATCGGGATGCGATTGCCGCCGGGATTGGCATTGTGTTCCAGGAATTCAGCCTGATTCCCTACCTCACGGCGGTAGAAAATATCTTCCTCGGCCATGAGCTGAGCAACCGCTTCGGCCTGTTGCGCAAACGCGAAATGGCCGAGGCCTCTCAGGCGTTGTTCAAGCGCCTGGGGGTCAGCATTGACCTGCACTGCGCGGTCAAGCACCTGAGCGTGGCCGAGCAGCAGTTTGTCGAAATCGCCAAGGCCCTGGCCCTGGACGCACGCCTGCTGGTGCTCGATGAGCCGACCGCGACGCTGACCCCCAGTGAGGCCGAGTTGCTGTTTGACATCATGCGCGAACTCAAGCGCCAGGGCGTGGCGGTGATTTTTATCTCGCACCACCTGGAAGAGATTTTCCAGGTCTGCGACCGTATCAGCGTGCTGCGCGACGGCGGCAATGCAGGCGTCACCGAGGTGGCCGACAGCGACATCGACCGCCTGGTCGAGATGATGGTCGGCCGCCGCCTGGAATGCAGTTTTCCGCCCAAACCCAGCGGCGAACGCGGCCCGTTGCTGCTGGAAGTCAAGGACATCCAACTGGTGCGCAACGGCCCCCACAACCGTTTCAATGTGCACAAAGGCGAGATCCTGGGCTTCGCCGGCCTGGTGGGTTCGGGCCGCACCGAGCTGGCCCTGGGCATGATGGGCGCGTTGCCCACGGTGAGCAAAGACGTGTGGCTGCGCGGGCAAAAAGTCAGCCTCGATGACCCGGCCCAAGCCCTGGCCCACGGCATCGGCCTGCTCCCCGAAAGTCGCAAGAGCGAAGGGCTGATCACCGCCTTCAGCATTCGCGAAAATATCTCGCTGAACAATTTGCCCAAGTATCAGAACGCCTCGGGCCTGATCGACAAGGCCAAGGAATGCGCCAGCGTCGAAGCGCTGATGCGCCAGCTGTCGATCAAGGCACCCAGTGGCGAAAGCCTTGTGGTGAACCTCAGCGGCGGCAACCAGCAAAAAGTCGTGATCGCCCGCTGGATCAACCACCACTGCGACGTACTGGTGTTCGACGAACCCACACGCGGCATCGACGTGGGGGCCAAGGCGCAGATCTACGCGTTGATGCGCAGCCTCACCGAACAGGGCTACGCGATCATCATGATTTCCTCCGAGCTGCCCGAAGTCATCGGCATGTGCGACCGCGTCGCCGTGTTCCACAAGGGCGCCATCGTCAAAGTACTGGAAGCGTCCGCCGTCAATCCTCAAGAGGTCATGCGCCATGCAACAGGGGGCTCAAGTGAATACGTCCATTAACACCGCCGGCACCGGCCGGTTGCGCCTGAACCTGGCGCGGCTGCTGCGCTCGCCCGCGTTTTATCCCTTTGTCGGGCTGGTGGTGGTGACCCTGGTGATGATCCTCGCCAGCGACACCTTCCTCACCGCCAGCAACCTCTCCAACATCGCCCGCCAGGTGTCGATCAACGCCATCATCGCGGTGGGCATGACCTGCGTGATTCTCACCGGCGGTATCGACTTGTCGGTGGGGCCGGTGATGGCGTTGTCCGGCACCTTGACCGCCGGGCTGATGGTCGCCGGGTTGCCGCCGGGCCTGGCGATTGGCGTCGGGCTACTAGTGGGCGTGGCCTTCGGCATCGGCAACGGACTGTTCGTGGCGTACCTGCATATGCCGCCGATCATCGTCACCCTGGCGACCATGGGCATCGCCCGTGGGTTCGGGCTGATGTACACCGACGGCTACCCGATTTCCGGCTTGCCAGAGTGGTTCGCGTTCTTCGGTCGCGCCAGTGTGTTTGGCCTGCAGGTGCCGATCCTGATCATGCTGCTCACTTACCTCGCGGCCTACGTGCTGCTGCAGCACACCCGTATCGGCCGCTACATCTACGCCATCGGTGGCAATGAAGAAGCGGTGCGCTTGTCCGGGGTGCGTGCGGCGCGTTTCAAGCTGCTGGTGTATGGCATCAGCGGCTTCACCGCTGCGATTGCCGGGCTGGTGCTTACCTCGCGCTTGATGAGCGGCCAGCCGAATGCCGGTGTGTCGTTCGAACTCGATGCGATTGCCGCCGTGGTGCTGGGTGGCGCGTCGATTGCCGGCGGCCGCGGAGTGATCATCGGCACTTTGCTCGGCGCCATGCTGCTGGGCGTGTTGAACAACGGTTTGAACATGCTTGGCGTGTCGCCCTACGTGCAGAGCGTAATCAAGGGCGGGATCATTTTGCTGGCGATTTTTATCAGCCGTCAGCGCCATCGTTAATACCTCACTACACAGGACCGAACACATGGACAAGCACACTCACATGCAAGCCGTCGTCTGCCACGGCCCGAAAGACTACCGCCTGGAGCGCATCGGCAAACCCCAGGCGCGTGCCAATGAGCTGGTGATCCGTATCGCCGCCTGCGGCATCTGCGCCAGTGACTGCAAGTGCCACTCGGGCGCGGCGATGTTCTGGGGCGGCGACAACCCCTGGGTCAAGGCGCCGGTAGTACCGGGCCACGAATTTTTCGGCTACGTGGTCGAAGCCGGCGAGGGCGCCGAGGAGCACTTTGAGGTCAAGGTCGGTGACAAGGTCATCGCCGAACAGATCGTGCCGTGTGGCAAGTGCCGCTTCTGCAAATCAGGCAAATACTGGATGTGCGAAGTGCACAACATCTTCGGCTTCCAGCGCGAAGTGGCCGAAGGCGGCATGGCCCAGTACATGCGTATTCCCAAGACCGCCATCGTGCACAAGATCCCCGAATCGGTGTCCCTTGAAGACTCGGCGCTGGTGGAGCCGATGGCCTGCTCGATCCATACCGTCAACCGTGGCGATATCCAGCTCGACGACGTGGTGGTGATTGCCGGTGCGGGCACGCTGGGCCTGTGCATGGTCCAGGTAGCCGCCCTGAAGACCCCGAAAAAACTGGTGGTGATCGACATGGTCGACGAGCGCCTGGAACTGGCGAAAAAGTTCGGCGCCGATGTGGTGATCAACCCCGCCCGTGACAACGCCCGCGAGATCATCAACGGCCTTACGGAGAATTACGGCTGCGACGTCTACATCGAAACCACCGGCGTCCCGGCCGGCGTCACCCAGGGCCTGGACCTGATCCGCAAGCTCGGGCGCTTTGTCGAGTTCAGCGTGTTTGGCGCCGAGACCAGCGTGGACTGGTCGATCATCGGCGACCGTAAGGAGCTGGACGTGCGCGGCGCGCACCTAGGCCCGTATTGCTACCCGATCGCCATCGACCTGTTCGAGCGTGGCCTGGTCACTTCCCAAGGCATCGTCACCCATGATTTCCCGCTGGACGACTGGGCCGAGGCGTTTGAACTGGCCAATTCGACCAAGTCGATCAAGGTGCTGTTGAAGCCGGTGCTCTGAGATGGACTACGTCATCGGTGTAGACATTGGCACCCAAAGCACCAAGGCGCTGCTCGTGGATGCCCAGGGCACGATCATCGCCCAGCACAGCCACGGCTACCGGGTGGACACCCCGAAAGTGCGCTGGGCCGAGCAGTGGCCGCAGGTGTGGCTGGATGCCGTCCAAACCTGCGTGGCCCAGTGCATGGCCAAGGCCGGGGTGCCGGCGCCGCAGGTCAAGGCGCTGTGCATCAGCAGTTTGTACGGTGGTTCGGGCATTGCCGTGGATGCGCAGATGACGCCGCTGCACCCGTGCCTGATCTGGATGGACCGCCGCGCCGGCGAGCAGGTGGCCTGGGTGCGCGAGCGCGTGGACCTGGAGCGCTTGTTCGCCATCACCGGCAACTCGGTAGACAGCTACTACGGCTTCACCAAAATGCTCTGGCTCAAGCAGCACCAACCGCAGGTGTGGGCGGATACCCGCTACCTGTTACCGCCCAACAGCTACATCAACTGGTGCCTGACCGGCGAGTTGGCGGTGGACCACAGCAGCGCCGGGAATATCGGTGGTGTCTACGACGTGGCGGCGCGCAACTGGTCAGGCGAGATGCTGGAGGCGTTGGGTATCGCGCAGTCGATGATGCCCGAGCGGTTGCTGTATTCCGGCGAGGTGGTGGGTGGTTTGCTTGCAGACTGGGCCGCCCGCCTGGGTTTGCAGGCGGGCACGCAGATCCTCGCTGGGGGCGTGGACGCGGCCATGGCGACCCTGGCGGCGGGTGTCACTCAGCCAGGTAATCATGTGGCGATGATCGGCACCAGCATGTGCTGGGGCTACCTGAACCAGCAGGTGGATGCGCGCCATGGTTTGGTGAGCATGCCCCATGTCTACAACGGCCACCACGACCTGTACATCTTCGGCGGTGCGATCACCGCCGGGGCCTCGGTCAGCTGGTTTCGCGAGCAGTTCTGCCAGGCCGAAGAACAGCAGGCCCAGGCCACGGGGCAAGACAGCCTGGCACTGTTGGAGCAGAGCGCGATGAATATTCCGGCCGGCAGCGAAGGCGTGGTGTTTTTGCCTTACCTGATGGGCGAGCGCAGCCCGGTATGGGATGACCGCGCTAGCGGCAGTTTTGTCGGGCTCAACCTCTACCACAGCCGCTTTCACCTGTACCGCGCGGTGCTGGAGGGCGTGAGTTTTGCCCTGCGCCACAATATCGAAGCGGGTACTCAAGGCGCGCACTCCCTGGACCCACGCCTGATTGTGGTGGGCGGGGCGAGCCATTCGGACCTTTGGATGCAGATCATCGCCGATGTCACACGCTACCCGGTGTACACCATCGTCCAGGAGGTAGAAGCGGCCTTGGGCGCGGCGTTGCTGGCGGCGCATACCGTGGGGCTGGTGAGTGATGGGCAGATGGACACCGGCTGGGTGCAGTTGCAACTGCGGGCGCAGCCCAAGCGGGAGAATGTCATGACCTATGACCGGGCGTTTGCCGAGTACCTGAAGCTGTACCCGGCTCTGAAACCGATCATGCACAACCTGCAAACCACCTGATTCAACACGGTCCAGAAATGTGGGAGCTGGCTTGCCTGCGATAGCGGTGTATCAGCACCCGATAAGGAGACTGATACTCCGCTATCGCAGGCAAGCCAGCTCCCACAGTGGATCTTCATTGGTTTTGAGATCTTTATTTATGACCACTACCTTCGACTTCTCTCACCGGCGCATCCTCGTCACCGGTGCCAGCAGCGGCATCGGTCGCGAAATTGCCCAGCAACTGATCGCCAGCGGCGCCGAAGTCTTCGCCCTCGGTCGCGACGCCCAAGCCTTGGCGGCATTGGGTTGCCACACCTTGTGCGTGGACATCGCTGACAACATCACCCTCGACGAAGCCCTGCAAGCTTTGCCGCCCCTGCACGGCCTGGTCAATTGCGCCGGGATTTCACGCCTGGAACCCGCCGCCGCTATCAGCGCCAGCGCCTTCGATCAGGTGATGAACGTCAACGCCCGCGCCGCTGCGCAAGTGGCCAGCCGGGTCGCGGCGAAGATGATTGAGGCGAACATGGCGGGCAGCATCGTCAACGTCTCCAGCCAGGCGTCGTTGGTGGCGCTGGACGATCACCTGAGCTACTGCGCTTCCAAGGCCGCGCTGGATGCAATCACCCGTGTGCAATGCGCCGAGTGGGGCCGTTTTGGCATACGCGTCAACAGCGTCAACCCCACCGTGACCTTGACGCCGATGGCAACCATGGCCTGGTCCGACCCGGCCAAGCGCGACCCGGCGCTGGCTGCGATTCCGTTGGGGCGTTTTGCGCAACCGGCGGAAGTGGCGCTGCCGGTGCTGTTCCTGCTCAGCGACGCGGCGAGCATGATCAGTGGCGTCAGCCTGCCGGTGGACGGCGGCTACACCAGCCGCTAGCCGTTTTCCAGCTGCCCGGCGATGACCACTTTATCCCGTGGCTTGTACGGGTCTTGCAGGCGGTCGAGCAGCAGGCGCACCGCACTGCTGCCGGCCAGGGACGCGTCATGGGCCACGCAGGCGATGGGCACGCCAAAGATATCGGCGAAGGGCAGGCGGTCGATGCCGCAGATGGTCAGGCTGTCATGGGCAATGTTGTGCATGCGTAACGCGCGCAGGGCGCCCAGGGTGATCAACTGGTTGAAACCCATGATCGCGTCCGGCGCCGAGTGTGCGGCCAGGTAGTCGAGGGTATGCAGGTAAGCCGGCATCAGCGTGTAGTCACCCGCCTGCACCTCGACCTGAATGTCGGGGTGTTCGGCCAGCACTTCCCGCAGGCCTTTGAGGCGCTCCACGCTGATGCGCGAGTGCTCGGGGCCGGTCAGCACCAGCAGGCGCTTGAGGTTGGGCGTTTGGCGTAACAGGTAGTGCGCGGCTTGCAAGCCGCTGTGGTAGTTGTCGAGCACCACACGGCTGAACGGGCTGTCGTGGATGGTGCGATCGAGCAGCACCACCGGGGTCTTGCCGTTGCTCAGGCGCTCCAGATAGTCGGGTTGGTAGCTCGGTTCATCGGAGACCGGCGAGAGGATGATCCCCGCCACGCGATACCCCAGCAGGGTATCCACCGCCTTGCTTTCCAATTCCTCCAGCTCATCGGTGTCCACCAGCATGATGGTGTAGCCGTGCTTTTTCGCCTCGCGGGAAATCGCCTTGATCATCTCGCTGTAGAACGGGTTGTCCACCGAAGCGGTGATGACCCCGATGATCAGGCTTTCACTGCGCTTTAGCCCACGGGCGAAGGCGTTGGGCACGTAGTCCAGCTCGCGTGCCACTTCCAGAATGCGCGCCAGGGTGGCGGGTTTGACCAGGTCGGGTTTGCTCAAGGCCCGGGACACCGTAATGGTGGTCATGCCGACCCGTTTGGCAATGTCGCTGATGGTGACGGACTTTTTCTTGTTCATCGGTAAGGCTGCGAGGGGAAACACCAGCAGGCTAGCATGTGCGCAGATGTAGAGTGATTCAAATCAGCGGGTCCCAGCGTTGCGACCAGTCGCCTTCGGCCTTCACCACTGTACGTAGCAGCTCCAAAGCCTGTTGCAACACCGCCGAATCCCGCGCCCGCGAATACACCAGGTAGGTCGGGAAGCTGAATTCCGGCGCCTTGGGCACGCGCTGCATCACGCCGCTGTCCAGGTAGCTTTGCACCACCCGTGTGCGGAAGTAGCCGGCACCGCCGTTTTCCAGAATGTACTGCAACGCCAGCGGCCCCAGGTTGAAACTCACCGCGGCACGCGCACGGTCGGGCAGGGCGGCGTCGTGCTGCTGGCGAAAACCCTGGCCCCAGTCGATATACACGTAAGGCTCGGGTTTGCTCGCCAGTTGCACCAGAATCAGCTTTTCTTCCAGCACCTGCTCCACCTGCAAGCCCGGCCAGTATTGCGGCTGGAACACCAGGGCGGCGTCGAGCACACCCAGCTCTAGTTGGCGCAGCAGGTACTCGCCCTCACGCACTTCGGTGCGCAGAGCATGGCCCGGAATGTGTTCGCGCAGCGCCTTGGCCCAGCCGAGCATCAACGGGTTGCACAGGCTGACTTCACCGCCGATATGCAGCACGTTGCGATAGCCGTCTGGCAATGGCAGGTCGCGGCGCGCCGCTTCCCAGGTTTGCAGCAACTGGTTGGCATACACCACGAAGGCCTCGCCGTCGGCGGTCAGCCGCGCACCGGCACGGTTGCGCACGAACAGGGTGCAGCCCAGCTGGTTCTCCAGGTTTTTCACCCGGGCGGTGATGGCGGTCTGGGTGACGTGCAGTTTCTCGGCCGCTGCGGCCAGGCTGCCGCAGCGGGTGATTTCGAGGAAGGTGCGTGCCAGTTCGATGTCCATGAAGCCCCCGGGGATGAATAGGGGCATTGTAGAGCGATGCAGGATTGGAATGCGATCCATGTGGGAGCTGGCTTGCCTGCGAAATCGCTGGTTCAGTTAGCCCATTGGCCTCTGACACACCGCTATCGCAGCATAGGTATCTACATAACTTTGGTACGACGCTGTATCTGTGGCGAGGGAGCTTGCTCCCGTGGCGGCCTGACAGCGACGCTTATCCACCTGACGCGCCGCAGTCCTATGTGGGAGCTGGCTTGCCTGCGAAGACGGCCTGACAGTCAACTGGGATGTTGGATCAGAGCGCGTACATATCCGTTATTTAGGTAACGGCCACTTAGGGTTCCGCCCTGACGGCGGCTCACTTTGCAAAAGCGGCAAAGTAAGCAAAACGCTCTTGCCCCACCACTCGGCACCTCGCTTAGGCTCGGTGTGCCCGTAATCCGCCAGTGATTTGGGGGGCCGCCGCCACGCGCCATCCATGGCGCGGGGCGGCTAAACCGGCATCCCTGCCGGTTTACCCCCCAAATCCCTGTCGAATTCCGGCCAGCGTGGTTTAACGGGGCGCCTGAGATCAAGATCAAAAGCAGATCAAGAGCGGCTCGCTTCGCATCGTGGTTACCGTTGGCTGCTACAACCTACAAAATTGTGTAGAAGCTGCGACGGCGGTGTGTCAGAGGTCAATGTGCTGATTGAACCAGCGCTATCGCAGGCAAGCCAGCTCCCACAGTTGTAGGTATTTCAGGTCGGGATTTTCGGTGTGTGCAAGTGCGCTGTGGGGAATGCCTGTGCATACGCGTGACACACCCTAAGTACCTGTTCATCGGCAAACCGCGCGCCCACCACATGCAAGCCCACTGGCAAGCCATTTGCCGCCAACCCGCAGGGCACTGACGCCGCCGGTTGCTGGGTGAGGTTGAACGGGTAGGTGAACGGCGTCCATTCCATCCACTCAGTCATTCCCGAACCCGGCGGTACGTTGTGCCCGGCTTCGAACGCGGTGATCGGCATCATCGGTGACACCAGCACATCGTAATGCTCATGGAAAGCCGCCATCTGTGCGACCAGCGCCGCCCGGGCTTCCAGGGCTGCATTGAAATCATCCAGGCTCAAGCGCTCGCCCCGTTGTGCAATGCGTAGCAGCCCTGGGTCCAGAAGTTGCCTTTGCGCCTCGCTCATCGTGCCGGTCAGGCGTGCTGCGCCGGCAGCCCATAGGGTGCTGAACACCTCCAGCGGGTCGCTGAAACCGGGGTCGATCTGCTCGACATGGGCGCCCAGTTGCACCAGGCCCTGCACAGCCCGATCCACTACCTGGGCAACTTGCGGGTCGACTTTCACATAGCCGAACGTGGGGCTATGGGCGACACGCAACCCTTTCAAGTCCGTTCCTGGAATGAGCCAGGGCGTGGTTCGCGGCGCACCGATCAAGCCGTCCCGTGCATCCGGTCGCGCCACGGCTTGCAGCATCAGCACGCTGTCTTCCACGGTGCGCGTCATCGGCCCCAGGTGCGACAGAATCGTCATGGAACTGGCCGGCCATTGCGGTACATAGCCGAAAGTCGGCTTGATCCCGAAGGTGCCGGTAAACGCACAGGGAATGCGGATCGAGCCACCGGCGTCGCTGCCCTGGTGCAGCACGCCCAGGTTCAATGCCGCCGCCGCAGCGGCGCCCCCGGATGAACCGCCGGCGGTGGTGCGCGTGTCCCACGGGTTACGGGTGATGCCGTACAGCGGGTTGTCGGTCACGCCTTTCCAGCCGAATTCCGGGGTGGTGGTCTTGCCCAGCAGCACCGCGCCGGCCTTGCGCATGAAGGCCGAGAAGGGCGCGTCGACGTCCCATGGGCCCTCGGCACTGGAGGTGCGCGAGCCTTTGCGCGTGGGCATGCCGACCGTCAAGGTGAGGTCTTTGATCGACGCCGGTACGCCATCCAGTGCGCCGCAAGGTTCGCCTTTGAGCCAGCGCTGTTCCGACGCTCGCGCCGCGTCCAGTGCGCCTTGCGGGTCGACATGGCAGTAGGCATTCACCACCGGGTTGTAGCGCTCGATGCGCAGCAGCGCATCTTCAGTGACCTCCACGGGGGACAAGCTTTTGTCGCGAAAATGCTGCAACAGCTGCACCGCTGTCAGTTGGCCAATCTCACTCATGCCAGATCCCCCTGGGCCGCGTTCACCATGGCGCGCAGCAACACCGCGCAACCCGCCGCCAGGTCATCCGGCGCGGCGTTTTCGATTTCGTTATGGCTGATGCCGCCTTCGCACGGCACAAAGATCATCCCGGCCGGGCCCAGTTCTGCGACGAAGATCGCGTCATGCCCGGCGCCGCTGACGATGTCCATATGGCTCAAGCCCAATGCCTTGGCACCTTCGCGCACGGCGTTGACGCAGGCCGGGTGGAAGTCCAGCGGCGGAAAGTCGGCGGTGGGCGTCAGTTCAAACGACAAGCCGTGGCGGGCGGCCGATTCTTTGATCACTGCGCGCACTTCATCGACCATGGCTTGCAGCTTGTCGGCGTGCAGGTGGCGCAGGTCGATGGTCATGTTTACTTGGCCGGGGATCACGTTGCGTGAGCCAGGGTGCAGGTTCAGGCAGCCGACGGTACCGCAGGCGTGAGGCTGATGCTGATGGGCGATACGGTTGACCGCGCTGACCACCTCGGCAGCGCCCACCAGGGCGTCCTTGCGCAGGTGCATGGGTGTAGGGCCCGCATGCGCCTCCACGCCAGTGAGGGTCAGGTCGAACCATTTCTGGCCCAGGCAGCCCATCACCACGCCCAGGGTAATGGCCTGGTCCTCCAGCACCGGGCCTTGCTCGATATGCGCTTCGAAATACGCCCCCACCGGGTGGCCCAGCGCCGCACGCGAACCTGCATAGCCGATGCGCTGCAATTCGGCGCCCACCGACAGGCCCTGGTCGTCGCGCTTGTCGAGGGTCTCCTGCAAGTCGAACTTCCCTGCAAATACCCCGGAGCCCATCATGCACGGCGGGAAGCGTGAGCCTTCTTCGTTGGTCCATACCACCACTTCGATGGGCGCCTGGGTTTCGATCTGCAAGTCATTGAGCGTGCGGATCACTTCCAGCCCGGCCATTACCCCGTAGCAACCGTCGAACTTGCCGCCGGTGGGCTGGGTGTCGATATGGCTGCCGGTCATCACCGGGGGCAGGGCGGGGTTGCGGCCAGGGCGCCGGGCGAAAATATTGCCGATGGCATCCACACTGACGCTGCACCCGGCGGCTTCGCACCACTGCACAAACAGGTCGCGGGCCTGGCGGTCCAGGTCGGTGAGGGCTAGGCGACACACGCCGCCCTTGGCCGTGGCGCCGAGCCGGGCCAGGTCCATCAGCGACTGCCACAAGCGGTCGCGGTTGATCAGCGGGGCATTGCTCTGGAGCGGTTGCGCAAGACTGTTCATCAGGAATCTCCACTCAGGCACTCAAGGCCAGGTATCGGTTTTTGATCGTCGGGTCGGCGCGGAAGTCAGCGGCGCTGCCTTCGTACACCACGCGGCCCTGTTCGAGCACGTAATGGCGGTCGGCGAGCTTGTCGCAGACCATCAGGTTCTGTTCCACCAGCAACACCGGCAGGCCCTCGTCCTTGACCTTGCGCAGGATCTTCACCAGCTCGTCAACGATCACAGGGGCCAGGCCTTCAGTGGGTTCGTCGAGGATCAGCAGCTTGGGATCGTTCAGCAGGGCGCGGGCGATGGCGAGCATCTGCTGTTCGCCGCCGGACAACGCGTGGCCGGCGTTTTTGCGCCGCTCCTTGAGGCGCGGGAACATGGCGTATACGTCTTCCAGTTGCCAGCGGCTGTGCTTGCGGGCGGCGATGCGCAGGTTTTCTTCCACCGTCAGCAGGCGGAAAATTCCGCGGTTTTCCGGTACCAGCGCCAGGCCTTGGCGCGCAATTTCAAAGATCTTTTGCCCGACCAGCGCCTGGCCGTTGAAGTGGATCTGGCCCTGGCGCGGGCAGATGATGCCGAGGATGCTGCGCAGGGTGGTGGTCTTGCCGGCACCGTTACGGCCGAGCAGGGTCACCAGTTCGCCGGGGTTGACGCTCAGCGACACACCCTCCAGCACATGGCTTTTGTCGTAGTAGGAATGGATATTCTCGACGATCAGCATCAGGCAGCCTCCCCAAGATAGGCAGTGCGCACACGTTCATCGGCGCGCACGAATTCCGGCGTGCCTTCCACCAGAATCTGCCCATGGCTCATCACCGTGATGCGCTGGCTGATGGACATGACGATGCTCATGTTGTGTTCGATCAGCAGCACCGTATGGTCGCGGCCAAGGTCGCTGATCAGTTGGGTCATGATCGGGATATCGTCGATGCCCATGCCCGAGGTGGGCTCGTCGAGCATCAACAGTTTGGGTTTGGAGCCGATCGACATGCCCACCTCCAGCACCCGTTGTTGGCCGTGGGACAACTCACCGGCCAGGGTGTCGGCGCGTGCCGTGAGTTGCAGGCGTTCCAGCACCTGGTCGGCCATCTCCAGGTGTTCGCGCTGGCTGTCGACCCGACGCCAGAAATTCAAGGCTCGCACGCCGTCGCGGCCTTGGGCGGCCAGTCGCAGGTTCTCGCGCACGCTGAGGTTCTGGAACAGGCTGGTGAGTTGGAACGAGCGCGCCATGCCCAGGCCGACGCGGCCGTGGGCGGGCTTGCGCATCAGGTTCTTGCCGTCGAAATGGATCGCCCCGGCGGTGGCCTGGCGCTCACCCGTGAGGCAATGGAACAGGCTGGTCTTGCCGGCGCCGTTGGGGCCTATGATGGTGTGGATGGTGCCGGCTTCAACCTTGAGGTTGACGCCATTGACCGCATGGAACGCGCCGTAGGCCAGCTCCAGGTTTTGGGTTTCCAGCAAGATACTCATAGCCCGTCCTCCTTGGCGACGACCACGGGTTTGCGCGTGCCGCGCACCTTCTCGAACAGCGACGCGAGGCCGCCCCACAACCCGCCGCGCATGAAGATCACCACCAGGATCAGGATCACCCCCAGCAGCATCAGCCAGCGCGGCCACAGGTCGGAGAGGAAATCCCCCAGCAGCACGATGGAGCCGGCGCCCAGCAGTGAGCCGAACAGCGAGCCGGTGCCGCCGACGATGGTCATGATCAGGATGTTCTCGGACATCGCCAGGTCGATATTCGACAGCGGCACAAAGTGCAGCAGCATGGCGTACAGCGCCCCGGCAATCCCGGTGACCGCGCCGGACAGCACGAACACCAGGATCTTGAAGTGGCGCGTGTCGTAGCCGATGGCCGAGGCGCGGGTTTCATTTTCGCGAATCGCCATCAGCGTGCTGCCAAACGGTGAGGCGATCACCCGACGTGCGCCGACGAAGATCAGCAAGAACAGCACCGCGACAAAACCGTAGAACGCGCGGGCATCGGCCAGGGACAGCAGCACGGTGTCACCCACCCGGATTTCCGGGCGCGGCACGCTGAGGAGGCCGTTGTCGCCACCGGTCCAGTCGCTCAGGGTGTAGGCAACAAAGTAAGCCATCTGGCTGAACGCCAACGTGAGCATCACGAAATAAATGCCGGTGCGTCGAATCGCCAGGGCACCCACCAGCAAAGCCAGCACGCCGCCGGCCAGCGCCGCGCCCAGCAACGCGGTGAATAGGCCCAGTTGCAGGTGGATCATCAACAGCGCCGCGCAATAAGCGCCGGCGCCAAAGAAGATGCCTTGGCCGAAGGACAGCAGCCCGGTGTAGCCCAGCAGCAGGTTGCAGGCCAGGGCGGCCATGGCAAAGATCAGGATCTCGGTGGCCAGGGTCGCCGAGGGCAATACCAACGGCAGGCCGATCAGCACGGCCAGCACCCACAGCAACATGGCTCTGGATTGGGTCTTGGCGAACGGCAGGGGGTTTTTCTCGCTCATGTCAGGCTCTCCCGAACAGACCGTAAGGGCGCACCAGAATCACCACGGCCATGGCGCCGTAGATCATCAGGCTCGCACCCTGGGGCCAGAGTGTGGTCATCAGGCTTTGCACCACGCCCACCAGCAAACCGCCGACCAGCGCGCCGCTGAACGAGCCCATGCCGCCGATCACCACCACCACGAAGGCGATGCCCAAAATCTCCGGGCCGACGAAGGGCTGGGCGCCGCGCAAGGGTGCGAACAACACCCCGGCGACACCGGCCAGGGCGACGCCGAGGGCGAAGGTCATGGAGAACAGGCGGAAAATATTGGTGCCCAGCAGCGACACGGTTTCAGTGCTTTCACTGCCGGCGCGCACCAGGGCACCGAAGCGCGTGCGTTCCAGCAGCAGCCACAGGCCCAGGCCCACCAGCCCGGAAAACACAATGAGGAACAGGCGGTAGTAGGGATAGACAAAGTCACCCACCACCAGCACGCCGCGCAGCAGCTCTGGTACGGCGACGCTTTTGCCCACTGGGCCCCAGATCATCACGCTGGCTTCCTGGATGATCAGGGCGATCCCTAAGGTCACCAGAATCTGGAACATGTGCGGCAAGTGGTAGATGCGTTGGATCAGCAAGCGCTCGATCACCCAGGCCAGCGCGGCCACCACCAGCGGCGCGATCAGCAGCGCCAGCCAGAAGTTGCCGGTAAGGCTCACGGCGGTGTAGCAGATGTAGGCGCCGAGCAGGAAGAACGCGCCGTGGGCGAAGTTGACGAAGTTGAGCAAGCCGAAAATGATCGTCAGCCCCACCGCGATCAGGAAGTAGATCATCCCCAACCCGAGGCCGTTGAGAATCTGGAACAGGTACAGATTAAGCATGCAGGCACCCTCCGCAGACGGCCGCTTGCACGGCCCTGCGCGACAAAAGTTAAGCGGTCAGCCGAGTGTGCAGCCCGTCGCCTCGACTGCGGGGAACGACTGGCCAGCGCTGAGCACTTTGGCCAGGTCGTCCTTGTCGGCCATGTCGCCGCTGGCCTTGCCGATCAACAGGTAATAATCCTTGATCACCTGGTGGTCGCCGGCGCGGATCGACTCCTTGCCGGTCGGGCCTTCGTAGCTCAAGCCCTGCATGGCCTTGGCCACGGTCGGGCCGTCGAAGCTGCCGGTGGCAATGATGGTGTCGAGCATGACTTTGGTGCTGATGTAGTCGGCGGCCAGCGGGTAGGTAGGGTTGATGCCGTAGGTGGCCTGGGTGAGCTTGACCAGTTCACGGTTGAGCGGGGTGTCGACCTGATGCCAGTACTGCGCGCCCAGGTACACGCCTTCGAGCACATCGCTGCCCAGTTCCTGGAATTGATCCAGGCCGGCAGACCACACCAGCAAGACCTTCATGCGTTCCTTGATGCCGAAGTTCACCGCCTGGCGCAGGGTGTTGGACGATTGGCTGCCGAAGTTGAGCAGCACCAGCACATCGGGCTTGGTGGAAATGGCGTTGGTCAGATAGCCGGAGAATTCCTGTTCTTGCAGCGAGTGATAGCTGTTGCCCACGTGTTCCAGGCCATGTTCCTTGAGCACGTTCTTGGCGCCTTCGAGCAAGGCTTCGCCGAACACGTATTGCGGGGTGATGGTGTACCAGCGCTTGGCGTCCGGCAGCAGCTTGATCAGCGGCACCATGGTTTCGCGGATCGCGCCGTAGGTGGGGACCGACCAGCGGAAGGTCGCCTTGTTGCAGTCCTTGCCTGTAACTTCATCGGCGCCCACCGGGGTCATGAACACGCCGCCGACCTTGTCCACTTCCTTGGCCACTGCCAGGGCGGAAGACGATAGCGTGCAGCCCTGGAAGAACCGCGCGCCGTCCTGCTGTATGGCTTCCTGCACCTTGCGCACCGCCTTGCCGGCGTTGCCTTCGGTGTCGATGACCTTGTAGTTCAGCGGGCGGCCGAGCAATTGGGGGTGTTGTTGCACCGCCAGGCGCGAACCCATGTCGGCAAATTTGCCATAGCTGGCAAAGGCGCCAGACATGGACTTGAGGCCGTAAAAGGTAAAAGGCTCGGCGGCGAATGCCGAACGCACGCTCAGCGGAAGGCTGAGGGCGGCGGCTGCGGTGAGGCTGGCTTTCAATAACGTACGACGCTGCATGGGGTGACTCCCTGGTTTAGTTATTGGCAGGAGCGGCAAGGGCGATACGGTGGAGCAAGGGCCTGTGGGCAGGCTTGTTATTAGATGTGGGAGCTGGCTTGCCTGCGATGCAGGCGCCTCGGTATTACAGGGAAGGCCGAGTCGATGCCATCGCAGGCAAGCCAGCTCCCACATTGATCGGGTTCCCACATTGGATGTTCGGTGTGTTTAAGAGTGGTCGAACTCCAGTAGAAAGTGCGGGCTTACCTGGCCTTCCAGAGCGGTCATATGGTGTTCGGCATCGCACATGTGTTCATGCATCAAGCTGCGTACCGCGCTTTCATCCCCAGCGCGAAAGGCGATCAGCAGTTGCTTGTGATAGTCGAGGTTGGCCGCGTCGAACTGCTTGCGCTTGGGCTTGTAGGCCTTTTTCAGCACCACCAGATCGCGCAGCAAGTCATTGAGAAACTGCGCCATGAAACTCAGCAGCGGGTTGGGGCACGCCCGGGCCAGCAGGTTGTGGAACTCCAGTTCCGCCAGGCGCTGTTCGCGCTGGCCGGCTTCGCTGTCTTCGGGGGCGCTGCAAAACTCCACGTTGGCTTGCAGGGCGATGTAATCGTCTTCGCTCAAACGCCCCAGCACCGACACTGCCAGTTCCACTTCGATTACCTTGCGCAGTTGGTAGACCTGCTCGCCGTCCAGGTGCTGGAAGTGCAGGTAATTGCGCAAGGCGCGGCTGGCCGGTTCAGTGCCGGCCTGATTCAAGTAGGCCCCGCCGCTGGGGCCGGTGCGTGTGCTCACCAGGCCTTCGACCTCCAGCGCCTTGAGCGCTTCGCGCGCCGAGCCCTTGGAGCACTGGAAACTTTCCATCAGCTCGCGTTCGGTGGGCAGGCGGTCGCCGGGCTTCAAGGCGTCGGTGACGATCGAGCGCTTGACCGACTCGACAATCACATCGGACAGCTTCTGGCGTTTGCGGCGTAGCGGTCGACTCAGCATGGCGGTGATTTATCGTATTAATGCGGATAAATAGTACTTAATAACGATTGGGCAGGGGCGTCAACGCAAGGGGTCGTTTTCGGTGAATAGGGGTCGTAAATGCGCAGGTTATTCCCAGGCGCCCAAATCCAGGCAGCGTGCGGACGCCGGCGGCTGTTTACCGTAAGCGAGGAAATCCCCCAGCCAACGGCTCACGCAGCCGTCGGCGCCTGCGTGTGCCGACTCCTTGAGCAAGAGTTGCTCGACACCGGTGGCGAGTGGTTCGCCAGGTTCGGTATTGATCAGCACCATGCGCCCGACGCGCTCGGGAAACAGCGTGCCATAGCGGCTGCCCAGGCGAGTGGCCGCGGCGTTGCCCAGGTAGTTGAGGCGTGCCTCGCCCAGTTGCCCGCGCACGAACTCCATATCCTGCGCGGCCTGTTCCACGCCATTGCCTTGGCGCAGGTCGCGGGTGCTCAGCTCGATCACGTCATAACGGTCGACCAGGGTGCGATAGGCCTGGGTGGCAAGCGACTCCCAGCGACTGGCCAGGTGAAGGACGAAAGGTGCGCCTTTGGCCTGTTGGGGGTCGCCTGCCTGAATGAACACCACACCCTCACGGTTGAGCGGCTGCCGTGCGCCTACCCGTGTCACGCTCAGGCGTATGCGGCCGCGCTGGGGGGCGGCATGGTCGCGGGGCACGCTGACCAGGCCGCATTGGGTGCGGCCAACCACTTCGGGGTCCAGGCGCGCTGTTGCAGTGAGTGGGCAGTCCAGCAACCAGTCGATCGCGGTGGGGGCGATCAAGGGCTCGGCCAACGCCAGGTTTGGTATCAGCCAGAAGCCGATGCAGGCCAGGCCGTTTACAAAAGCGCTGGGTTTCATCATGAGGTCCCGGGCATCCGTGTGATAACGGCTTTTTTACCAAGGACCTTGGGGTGGAAAATGTAAGGTGAAGAAACAGCTGGTGTATGAAATATGAGTTTCGTTTATCAGATATCGGTGTTCCAGCCACCGCCTAGCGCTTTGTACAGGGCGATGCTGGCCTGCAGGCGCGACAAACGCAGCAGTACGTTCTGGTCCTGGGCGTCGTACAGGGTGCGCTGGGTTTCCAGTACCGTGAGCAGGTCTTCGGCGCCGGCCTCATAGCGGCTTTGGGCAATCTGGAAGGCGGTCTGCGCCTGGTGCAGTTCCTCGGTTTGCCACTGGCGTTGCTGGTCCAGGCGGGTGATGCTGCTGAGGGCTTTTTCCACATCGGCAAAGCCGTTGATGATCGCCCCGCGGTAGGTTTGCAGCAGTTCATCCTGGCGTGCCCGAGCCTTGTCGCGCTCGGCGCTCAGCCGGCCATTGTTGAAGATCGGCGCCATCAGGCCCGAGGTCAGTGTGTAGAAAGGGCTGCGCAGGATCTCTTCGGCCTTGGACGCGCCTGAGCCGAGCGTTGCGCCCAACGTCACCGTCGGCAGCATGGCCGCACGGGCCACCGTGACGTCGGCACTGGCCGCCGCCAACTGGGCCTCGGCCTGGGCGAGATCGGGGCGCCGGCTCAATAACTGGCTGGGCACGCCGGGCCCGATACTCGGCCAGCTCAGTGCATGGAAGGGTTCTGTGCCCAGGTCCAGGGCCTGCACGGGCTGGCCGAGCAAGGCGGCGAGGGTGATCTGCGATTCTTCGGCCGATTGCTCGATCAGCGGCAGTTGCCGTTGCTGACCGGCCACCAGGCTTTTCTGTTGTGCCAGTTCCAGGGCCGTGGCGGAACCGGCATCAAAGCGGGTCTGCACCAGGTTCAGCACATTGCGCGCATTCGCCAGGTTGAGCTCGGCAATCTGCAAACGCTGGCGTGCGGCCAGGGTTTGCGCGTAGCGGTCGGCGACGTTGCTGAGCAGGGTCAGCTCCACGTTGGCCTGATCGAACTCACTGGCCTGCAGGCTGTGCACGGCGCTGTCGCGCGCAGCGGCGCGGCCACCCCAGAAGTCGATTTCGTAGCTGGCCGTGAGGTTGGCGTCATAGTTGGTGACGGTCCTGTTGCTCTCGGTGGCGTCCAGCTCCGAGTTGCCGCTGCCGCGCAACAGCCGTTGACGGCTGGCGCCGAGGTTGAACTTCAGCTCCGGCAACAACGGTGCACCGGCGATCACCGCCGTGGCCTGGGCCTGGCGGACACGCGCCATGGCCGCCGCTACGTCGAAGCTGTCACGGCGGGCCTGGTCGATCAGGCGGTTCAACGCCGGGCTGCCAAACTGCGTCCACCAGTGTTGGTTGGTGGCTTGGTTTACCTCGTGCTCGGCATAGTGCCAAGCGGCGGGCGCAGCGATGCCGCTGTCGATGGCGGGCGGGTTAGCGCCACAGGCCGTGAGCAACAGGCACACACTGAGCGCTGACAGTTGTGGAGTGAGAGATCGTTTATTCACTGGTCAACGCCTTAACCGGATCGAGCCGGGCAGCTTTACGGGCCGGCATAAAGCCGAATACGACACCGGTAACCAATGCACAGCCAAACGCACCGAGCGCTGCCACCAGGGAAAACTGCACCGCCACTTCAGCCAGTACCAGCACGCCGCCCACCAGCAAGGCCAGGGCAATACCGAACAGGCCACCGACCACCGAGAGCATCACCGCTTCGGTGAGGAACTGGCGCAGGATGTCGCGCTGGCGTGCCCCGGTGGCCATGCGGATGCCGATTTCACGGGTGCGTTCGCGCACGGTCATCAACATGATATTCATCACGCCGATGCCGCCCACCAACAGCGAAATCGCCGCAATCGAGCCGAGCATCAGCGACAGGGTGTTCTGGGTACGCGCTTCGGCCTGGATCATCGCGGCATTGTTGGTCAACTCGTAGTCGCGCTTGCCGTTGTGCAACTTCAGCATCAGTTGGTCGATGGCGCGTTCGGCTTCATGCACCTTGCGCGCATCGGTGGTGGCAATCGCCACGTATTCGGGGTTGTAGCTGCCGAACAGGCGGACACTGGCGGCGCTGTAAGGAATGGCGACACGGTCGTCACTGTCCTTGTTGCCGGAGCTGGAGCCTTTTTCCGCGAGCACGCCGACCACCTGGAAGGGCACGTTCTCGATCAGGATGTACTGGCCGATGGGGTTGGCCACGTCCTTGAACAACTTTTGGCGGATGCGCGCGCCGATCACGGCGACCGTGGCGGCGGCGCGTTCGTCGGCCTCGGTGAAATAGCTACCCTCGACCACCGGCCAGTTGAAAATCTCCGGGAAGTTGGTGTCGTTGCCCCCCACATAGGCCATGTAGTCGACATTGCCGAAGCGCACGCCCGCGTCGGTGCCGTTGACCGGCATGATGCGCTTGACCTGCGGCAGCGTCGCCAGGGCGGCGACGTCGTTGAGGGACACAATACCCAGCGGCGTACGCGGGTTGGGTGAAGAACCGCTGAGGTAGATGATATTGGAGCCGAACGCGCCCATTTGCGCCATGACCTGGCGCTTGCTGCCTTCGCCCACCGCCAGCATCACCACCACCGACGCGACGCCGATGATAATGCCCAGCAGCGTCAGCGCCGTGCGAAAACGGTTGATCCACATCACCCGCCAGGCGGCTTGCACCGCATCCAGTAATTCAGCTTTCCAGGCACCATTGTGCTCGGCGCCGTCGGCCAGGCGTTGGCGCAGGTCCACGGCGTGCAAGGCGCCGGCCGCCACGCTGGGTGTGGCTGCGCGGGTGTCAGCCGAGTCGCTGATGATCTGGCCGTCGCGAATCTCGATGATACGGTTGGCCCGCGCCGCCACTTCACGGTCGTGGGTAATCAGGATGACCACATGGCCCTGGCTCGCCAGTTCGTCGAGCAAGGCCATGACCTCCGCGCCGCTGTGGCTGTCGAGGGCGCCGGTGGGTTCGTCGGCGAGGATGATATGGCCGCCGTTCATCAGGGCGCGGGCGATGGACACCCGTTGCTGTTGCCCACCGGACAACTGGTGCGGCCGATTGCCGGTGCGTTCGGCCAGGCCCAGGCGGGTGAGCAGGGCGCGTGCGCGGGCATGACGCTCGGTGGCGCTGATACCGGCATAGATCGCCGGCATCTCGACGTTTTCCTGGGCAGAGCCTGAGGGAATCAAATGGTAGCCCTGGAACACAAAACCGAAGGCTTCGCGGCGCAGCCAGGCCAGTTCGTCGCTGCCCAGGTGGGCGACGTTTTCCCCGGCGAACAGGTAGTCGCCCTCGGTGGGGCGGTCGAGGCAGCCGAGGATGTTCATCAGCGTCGATTTACCCGAGCCCGACGCGCCGACAATGGCGACGAACTCGCCGGCATGGATCGACAGGTCAATGCCACGCAACACATCGACCTGCGGGCTGTCGCCGCCGCCGTAGGATTTGCGAATGCCTTTGAGTTCAATCAGCGGCGTGGTCAATTCAGCCCCCATGGCTGTCAGCCGGGCCGATCAACAGGTGGTCGCCCTCGTTCAGCCCGCCGAGTACTTCGACGCGCAGGCGGTCGCTGATGCCCAGGCGCACTTCGCGGTCTTCGATGGCACCGTTTTTGGCCACCACCCGGGCGATTTGCGCTGCGGAGCCAGGCACGCCTTGCAAGGCTGCGACCGGTACGGTGAGGGCATCTTTAACCTGGCTTGCGACGAAAAAGACCTGGGTGGTCATCTCGGCCATCAGCGCGTTGTCGGCGTTGTCTACGTCGAGCAGCACCGTGTACAGCACCACTCGTCCAGTGCCGCTCTTGCTGGTACTGCTCGGGCTGCCGTTGCTCTGGGTTTCGTTCAAGGGCTTGGGCGGGATCGGCAGGATCTGGCGCACGGTGCTGGTCCAGCGCCGGCTGCCACCGCTCAGGGTGGTGAAATACGCGCTCATGCCGGGTTTGACATGGCCGATGTCGGCTTCGGAAACTTCCGCCCACACCGTCATGGGCGACAGCTTGGCGATGCGCAGGATCAGCGGGGTTTGCTGTTGCGCGTTGAGGGTCTGGCCGACGCGCGCGTCCACGGCCACCACGGTGCCGGTCATCGGCGCGTAGATGCGCGTGTAGCCCAACTCGGCTTCGTCGCTGCGCAGGCTGGCCTGGGCCTGGCGGATCTGTGCCTGGAACATCTCGACCCGTGCCTGGGTCGCGTTGAGTTCAGCCTTGGCGGTCTGCACGTCTTCTTCGCGGGTGGCGTTGCCGGCACTCAGGCGCTGCTGGCGCTGGTACTTCTGGCGGGCCAGTTGATGCTGGGCTTTCTGCTCCTGCAACTGGGCCTGCAGGTTTTCGATGGCATAGCGGCTGGCGTCGAGCTTGGCTTTTTGCGTGGCGGGGTCGATCTCCACCAGCAACTGGCCCTCTTGGACCTGGTCGCCGGCCTCGACGTGGATCTTGCGGATCTGCCCGGAGGCCTGGGCGCCGACGTCTACGTAACGTCGCGGTTGCAGGGTGCCCAGGGCGGTGACGCTGTTTTCGATGTCGGCGCGGGTCACGGTGACGGTGGCCAGGGCGTCGCGGCCCGGCGTCAGGCCCTGCCAGGTGGCAAACGCAACGATGGGAATCAGGCACGCCACCACAAGCAGGGCGCGTCGGGCAGGTCGAGGGCGTTTCATCGGTAGCTTCCAGCCAGGAAAGTTCGGGGCGCAGTCGCGCAGAGCTGACAGGTAAACGAGGAAAATGCCCGGGAATTTAGGCTGTTACATAAGTAGTTACAGCTCGGTTGGAGAAAAAATTCGACCGCTGACGAGAGAGTTCTTTAAAAGTAGATGAGAATTACTATAAATTGCACACGCTCAAACTGCCATCATCGGTGATGGCAAAACCGCCATTGGTTGCGGGTGCATTCAGGTAAGCGGATGTGCTCTTGGGTTTTTCGCGAGCAAGCTCGCTCCTACAGGGGGGGGCGTCGTTGGTATTAAGGCCGTGGGGTCAGGAGTCATGGTGGAAAACTACTATCGCGAGCTGGTGTGTTTCCTCAACGCCAAGCTGGGCAACCGTCAGGTGGCCGAAGATGTGGTGCATGACGCTTATGTGCGGGTGCTCGAACGCTCCAGCGACACCCCGATCGAACAACCGCGCGCCTTCCTGTACCGCACCGCCTTGAACCTGGTGATCGACGGCCATCGGCGCAATGCCGTGCGCCAAGCCGAGCCCCTGGAGGTGCTGGACAGCGAAGAGCGCTTCGCCGCCTGTTCCCCCCACGCCAGCCACGATCAGGGCCAGCGCCTGGAGATGCTCGAGCGCGCCTTGGCCGAGTTGCCGGCGGCCTGTCGCGACAGTTTCCTGTTGCGCAAACTCGAAGGCCTGTCCCACGTGCAAATCGCCGAACGCCTGGGCATTTCCCGCAGCCTGGTGGAAAAACACATCGTCAATGCGATGAAGCACTGCCGGGTGCGCATGCGCGAGTGGGAAGCGCACTGATCGGCTGTTAGTTAAATTTTATTTCACTGTCCTCGTTTCCTATCAACACACGGCCTGTTGTTCAGGCCATGAAGGTATTCCCGCCCCATCGCCAAGGGGCTTATCCAGAGGACACTGGAATGACACAGGCAATTGCTTCGCCCGCGGTTCATGACCTGATCGGGATCGGTTTCGGCCCTTCGAACCTGGCGCTGGCCATCGCCCTGCAGGAGCGTGAAAAGGCCCAGGGCAAGCTGGACGTGCTGTTTCTCGACAAACAAGCCGACTACCGCTGGCACGGCAATACCCTGGTGACCCAGAGCGAACTGCAGATTTCCTTCCTCAAGGACCTGGTGACCCTGCGCAACCCCACCAGCCCGTATTCCTTCGTCAACTACCTCAAGGCCCACGAACGCTTGGTGGACTTCATCAACCTGGGCACCTTCTATCCCTGCCGCATGGAGTACAACGATTACCTGCGCTGGGTGGCGGGGCAGTTCCAGGCCCAGGCCAACTACGGCGAGGAAGTGCTGGCCATCGAGCCGATCCTGCATCAGCAGCAGGTCGAGGCGTTGCGCGTGATCTCCCGTGATGCCCAGGGCGAGCAGCATGTGCGCACCACCCGTTCGGTGGTGGTCAGCGCCGGCGGCACACCGCGCATCCCCGAGGCATTCAAGGCGCTCAAGGGCGATAGCCGGGTGTTTCACCATTCCCAGTACCTGGAGCGCATGGCCAGCCAGCCGTGCGTAGACGGCAAGCCGATGCGCATCGCCGTGATCGGCGGTGGCCAGAGCGCGGCCGAAGCCTTTATCGACCTCAATGACAGCTTCCCGTCGGTGCAGGTCGACATGATCCTGCGCGGCTCGGCGCTCAAGCCAGCCGACGACAGCCCGTTCGTCAACGAAGTGTTCTCACCAGCTTTCACTGACCTGGTGTTCCAGCAAGTCGGTGCCGAGCGTGAGCGTTTGGTCGCCGAGTACCAGAACACCAACTACTCGGTGGTGGACCTGGACCTGATCGAGCGCATCTACGGGATTTTCTACCGCCAGAAAGTCTCCGGCATCGCCCGCCAGGCGTTCCGCACCCTCACCGTGGTAGAGAAAGCCACCCCAGGCCCGCTGGGTATCGAACTGGCCCTGCGCAATAGCGCCACCGGCGAAACCAGCCTCAACCATTACGACGCGGTAATCCTGGCCACCGGCTACGAGCGCCAGATGCACCGTGAACTGCTGGCGCCGCTGGAGGCCTACATGGGCGACTTCGAAGTGGCCCGCGACTACCGCATCGTCACCGACGAACGCTGCAAGGCCGGCATCTACATCCAGGGCTTCAGCCAGGCCAGCCATGGCTTGAGCGATACCTTGCTGTCGGTGCTGCCGATTCGGGCGGATGAGATTGCGGCATCGTTGTATGAGCACGATCGAAACCGCGACAAGGGACGTTCGGTGCAGGACTTGCTCCTGGCTACTGCCAGCTGACCGATCCCCTGTAGGAGCGAGCTTGCTCGCGAAGAACGTCAACGATAACGCGCCTCATCTGAATGAACGCGGCGCTCTTGCCTTCTTCGCGAGCAAGCTCGCTCCTACAGACGGCACTTGTGACAAGGTGTGGCTATTGGTACTGTACAAAAAACCAGTATCGGTAGCCCTCCATGCAGTTGATCGAAAAACTCAGCATCCTCGCCGACGCCGCCAAGTACGACGCGTCCTGCGCCAGCAGTGGTGCGCCCAAGCGCAGTTCCGAGGGCAAGGCGGGGCTGGGTTCCACCAATGGCATGGGCATCTGCCACAGCTACACGCCCGATGGCCGTTGCGTGTCGTTGCTCAAGGTGTTGCTCACCAACTTCTGCCTCTACGACTGCCAATACTGCGTCAACCGCCGCTCCAGCGACGTGCCCCGTGCGCGCTTCAGCCCGGAGGAGGTGGTCACCCTGACCCTGGATTTCTACAAGCGCAATTGCGTCAGCGGGCTGTTCCTCAGCTCCGGCATCATCCGTTCGTCGGACTACACCATGGAGCAACTGGTGCGGGTCGCCAAGCTGCTGCGCGAAGAGCATGACTTTCGCGGTTATATCCACCTCAAGACCATCCCCGATGCCGACCCGGCCCTGATCGCCGAGGCCGGCCGTTATGCCGATCGCCTCAGCGTGAACATCGAACTGCCCACCGACGCCAGCCTGCAAACCCTGGCGCCCGAGAAGCAGATCGGCTCGATCAAGCAGGCCATGCAGACCATCTACACCGGCGAACAGACGGTGCTCAACGAACCCCGCGCGCCACGTTTCGCCCCGGCCGGGCAGAGCACGCAGATGATCGTCGGCGCCGATGACACCGACGACAGCACCATCCTGCACGGTGCCGAGGCGTTGTACGGCAATTTCAAGCTGCGCCGTGTGTATTACTCGGCATTCAGCCCCATTCCCAACAGCCCGAAAAGCGTGCCTTTAGCCGCGCCGCCGCTGATGCGCGAGCACCGCTTGTACCAGGCTGATTTCCTGTTGCGCAGTTACGGTTTCCGCGCCAATGAGCTGTTCGCCGGCCCCGGTGACCTGGCACTGGATATCGACCCCAAGCTGGCCTGGGCCCTGGAGCACCGCGAGGTGTTCCCCCTGGACCTGAACCGCGCCGAGCCCACCCTGATCGCACGTATCCCCGGCATCGGCCTGCGCACCACCCAGCGCCTGGTCGACCTGCGCCGTGAACGCAAGATCCGCTTCGAAGACCTGGCGCGCATGCGCTGCGTGTTGGCCAAGGCCAAGCCGTTTTTCATCACCAGCGACTACCACCCGCAACAGGCCGACAGCACCAGTGTGTTGTTGCGTGAACAACTGCGTGATCGCCCGCAGCCGCAACAGATGGGGCTGTGGGGATGATCAGCCTGGAATGCGACAACCTGTTCAGCACTTGGCGCGAACAGGCACGCTGGTTGCTCAGCCATCAGGTCGACCCTAGCCAGGTCAGCTGGGGCCAGATGCAGGCGGCAGACCTGTTTGCTACCGATCAACCGATCCCACCAGGGATGGGGCCGTTTCAGGCGCGCATACCCAAGGCGTTGTTGCAATTACTGGAGTCCGCTGCCTGTTATCACGGTGATCAGCGCTGGAGCCTGCTGTATGAAGTGCTGTGGCGAGTCAGCCATGGTGATCGCACGGCCATGCTGGCAGGGGACAAGCTTGGCAGCGAGTTGCAACGGCGCATCAAGCAAGTCAGCCGGGAGGCCCACCACTTGCACGCGTTTGTGCGCTTCATCGCGCTGCCGGCCGGGGCCGGGCCGGAACTGCCGGAGTACGTGGCCTGGCATGAGCCGGCCCATGACATTCTCAAGAGCGCCAGCGAGCACTTTGTCGGGCGCATGGGCCGCCACCGCTGGATGATCGCCACGCCCCTGGACGGGGTGTACTACGACGGCGAACAACTGATTCATCAGCGCCAGTGCCCCGAGGCCTGGCAGCAACTGGCACAGAATGTTGAAGATCCCCACAGCGCCATGTGGCTGACCTACTACAGCCACATCTTCAACCCGGCGCGGCTCAATCCCAAAGTGATGGAAGGGCATTTGCCCAGCCGCTTCTGGAAGAATTTGCCGGAGGGCAAGTTGATTCCGGGGCTGATCAGTGAAGCCCGCACGGGCAAGCAGAAAGATGGGCAGGCGAAGCTGGTGGGTGCCAAGCCAGGCAAAAGAATATTAAGTGGGCAGGGGTGAATGATCGTTCCCACGCTCTGCGTGAGAATGCCACCCTGGACGCTCCGCGTCTGCTCTTGAAGTTTTGTGACGCGGAGCGTCATTGGATGCATTCCCACGCAGAGCGTGGGAACGAGCTAGCTGGATCAGGCCAGTTCGGTTGATCGTTCCCACGCTCTGCGTGGGAATGCCACCCTGGACGCTCCGCGTCTGCTCTTGAAGTTGTGACGCGGAGCGTCATTGGATGCATTCCCACTCAGAGCGTGGGAACGAGCTAGCTCGTTCAGGCCAGTTCGGTCGCGGTGTTCTTGACCACCGCCAACTCCGGATGCGCCACCAACTTATCAATGTGCAACTCATCATTGTTCAACCAGGTCTCGGTCAGCACCCGGTAATGCTCCATGTCGCGGCAGCGCATGCGCAGGCTGTAGTCGAACGGCCCGCTGATCAACTGGCATTCGAACACCTGCGGGCAGGCTTTGACGCAGGCTTCGAAGGCCTTTTGCGCCGAGCGCCCGCTTTGGTTGGACAAGGCCACCAGCACCAGCAGCGACAGCCCCGGTGAGACCATCTGCACATCGATGATCGCCCCATACCCACGGATCACCCCGCGTCGCTCCAGTTTGCGCACCCGTTCCAGGCAGGGCCTGGGGGTGAGGTGCACCAGCGACGAGAGCTTTTCGTAGGTGATACGCCCCTGATGTCTGAGTACGTCGATGATCGCTTCGTCGATGCGATCCAGCGTAGGGGAAGAATGGGGTCCGTTGGCCTTGGTATCCATGAGTTCACTTCAAACGGTTGGAAAGAAATTGCTGCAAGCGTTCGCTGGTGGGATGGTCGAGGATCTCGGCGCCGCCGTGTTCCTCGACTCGGCCCTGGTGCAGGAACAGCACTTGGCTGGACACCTGGCGGGCAAAGCCCATTTCGTGGGTGACCATCAGCATGGTACGACCTTCCTCGGCCAACGTCTGTATGACTTTGAGCACTTCTCCTACAAGTTCCGGGTCCAGGGCCGAGGTGGGTTCATCGAACAGGATAATCTCCGGTTCCATTGCCAGCGCGCGCGCAATGGCCACGCGCTGCTGCTGGCCACCGGACAGGAACGCCGGATATTGGTCCGCCACGCGGCTCGGCAGGCCGACCTTGTCCAGGTACAGCCGCGCACGCTTCTCGGCTTCGGCGGCGCTCACGTTCAGCACCCGGCGCGGGGCCATGGTGATGTTTTCCAGCACGGTCATGTGGCTCCACAGGTTGAAGTGCTGGAACACCATGGCCAGGCGCGTACGCAGGTTTTGCAGTTGCGCCTGGTGCGGCGCACGGGTGCCGGCGCGGCCTGGTTGCATTTCGATGCTGATACCGTCCAGGGTGATCACCCCGGCGTCAGGCTGTTCCAGAAAGTTGATGCACCGCAGCATCGTGCTTTTGCCCGAACCGCTGGCGCCGATCAAGCTGATCACATCGCCCTGGCGTGCGTTGAGGGACACGCCCTTGAGCACTTCGTGTTCGCCGTAGCGTTTATGGATACCTTCGACTTGCAGCTTGATGGCCGCCGTGGCGGTGTTGCCGACGGGTACATCCATTGGATAAGCGGCCAGGGCCTGCGCGGACTGGTTCATGGGTTAGCCTCGGGTAGGAACAAGAAAGCGCATCCAGCGACGTTCGGCCAGCCTGAACAGGCCCACCAGTGCAAAGGACAGCAGCATGTAGAGCAGGGCGGCGATGCCGAAAGCCTGGAAGGTCAGGAACGTCTCGGCATTCGCATCGCGGGCGACCTTGAGGATGTCGGCGACGGTGGCGGTGAACGCCAGCGACGTGGCGTGCAGCATCAGGATCATTTCATTGCTGTAGGCCGGCAGGGCACGACGCAAGGCGGCGGGCACGATCACAAACAGGTTCAGCCGCCAGCCGTGCAGGCCATAGGCGCGTGCCGCTTCGATCTCGCCATGGGGAATGTTGCGGATCGCCCCGGCGAAAATTTCCACGGTGTAGGCGCAGGTGTTGAGCACAAACGCCAACAGCGTGCAGTTCAGCGCATTGCGGAAAAACTGGTTGAGCAAGGCGTTGTCCTGCACCACCTCCAGGCTGTACAGCCCGGTGTAGCAAATCAGCAGTTGGATATACAGCGGCGTGCCGCGGAACAGGTAGGTGTAGACCTCCACCGGCCAGCGCAGCCAGAAATGCTCTGACACGCGTGCCAGCGCCAGGGGGATCGACAGGCCGAAGCCGAGCACCACCGAGATAATGAACAGCCACAAGGTCATGGCAACACCGGACACACCGCTGCCATCGCTGAACAGGTAGGCCAGGCCGTATTGCTGGAACAGTTCGATCATCGCGCCATCCCCTTGATGCCCAGGTTATAGCGCCGTTCCAGGCGCTTGAAGATGCGGTTGGAGAGAGTGGTAATCACCAGGTACACCAGGCCCGCGAGGATCAGGAAGTACAGCGGCTCACTCGTGGACTTGCCAGCGTTCTGCGCGGCCTTGACCAGGTCTGACAGGCCGATGATCGACACCAGCGCCGTGGACTTGAGCAGCACCAGCCAGTTATTGCCCAGGCCCGGCAGGGCAAAGCGCATCAGTTGCGGGAACAGCACCAGGTGAAAGCGCTGCCAGCGGCTCAGGCCGTAGGCGGTGGCGGCTTCCAGTTGGCCGGCCGGCACACTGAGGATCGCGCCCCGGAAGTTCTCGGTGAAATACGCCCCGTAGATAAACCCCAGGGTGACCACCCCGGCGGTAAACGGGTCGATTTCAACGTAGTTCCAGCCGAACGCTTCGGTCAGGTCGTTGAGCCACAGTTGCAGGCTGTAAAAGATCAGCAGGATCAGCACCAGGTCCGGCACGCTGCGGATCAACGTGGTGTAGAGCGTGGCCGGCACACGCAGCCATTTGGCGCTGGAGAGTTTGGCGCCAGCGGCGACCAGGCCCAGGGTAAGGCTCAGAGCCAGGGCGAGGAACGCCAGCTTGAGCGTCATCCAGGCACCCTGGGCCAGCATCGGGCCGTAGCCTTGCAGGTTGAGGAGGTCGTTCATGGGGAAATCTCGAAGGAGCGCACGTATTTATTGTGGGAGCTGGCTTGCCTGCGATAGCGGTGGTGCGGTCACGGCATGGGTGCCTGAACCACGGCTATCGCGGGCAAGCCCGCTCCCACATGGGCACGGGTTGCCGGTTACTCGTTGTAGATGTCCTGATCGCCAAAGTATTTCTTCTGGATCTTGGCGTAGGTGCCATCGGCCTGGACGGCGGCTATGCCCTTGTTGATCAGCTCACGCAGAGCCTGGTCGTTCTTGCGCAGGCCCATGGCGATGTCCAGGGGCAGGGTTGGGTCCTTGAAGGCCGGGCCGGTCTTGAAGTCGGCGCCTTCGGGTTTGGACAGGAAGTTGAGCTGGGCTTCGAGCTTGTCCGTCAGGGTGGCGTCGAGGCGGCCATTTTGCAGGTCGGCATAGTTCTGTTCCTGGGACTGGTACGCCTTGATCTGTGCACCGAGCTTGGCCAGGTGCGCGCGGGCATAGGCTTCCTGCAAAGAGCCTTGCAGCACGCCGACCTGTTTGCCGTTCAGCGACTCGGGGGTGTCACCGAAGGTGGCGTTTTTGCGGGTGATCACCGAGGTGGGGCTGAGGAACAGCCGGTCAGTGAAGTCGATGACTTTCTCGCGGGCCGGGGTCACGGCCATGGAAGACATGATCGCGTCGAACTTGCGCGCACGCAGGGCCGGGATCATGCCGTCGAATTCGTTGTGCACCCAGGTGCATTTCACTTCGAGCTTGGCGCAGATGGCGTTGCCCAATTCGATATCGAAGCCTTGCAGGCTGCCATCGGCGGCGACGGATTCGAAGGGCGGGTATTCGGGGAACACGCCAAACCGGATTTCTTTCCAGTCCTGGGCGTGGGCGGCGGTGGCGCACAGTGGCAACAGCAACGCAGCGAAGAGTGATCGCAGAGGAGTCATGTGTCGGTCCCTATATTTTGTAATTGATGTCAGGGGCAGTGAATAACTGGGAGCAGAGAATGCTTCATGATGGTGCGTTTTTTGTGTCGTTTACCCCCTGCGCAAAGCGCAAATTGCGCTGTTAAAACATGCAATGCAGCGGAATCGGCTGTGACACCGGCAAAATCGGCTTTTAACCCAGCAGAATCTGGCCTGCCCTGGGCGCAAAGCGGCAGGCCAGAGCGGTTTCAAGCGCGCTTTTTATGCTGTACCAAAGGTTGCTGGGCCAGGCGTGCGAACAGGTTTTTCGGGTCGGCCAGGTCCGGCACCAGCTCCAGCTCACTGCCCACTTCCAGGGCTTTGGCCACGTCCAGTACGTAGCGCAGGGCCGAGTAGTCTTCGATGGCAAAACCCACTGAGTCGAACAGGGTGATTTGGCGGTCATTCTCGCGGCCCGGCTGTTGGCCGTTGATCACTTGCCACAGCTCGGTGACCGGCGAATCTTCCGGCATATGCTGGATTTCGCCTTCGATGCGGCTTTGCGGTTCGTACTCGACGATCACCCGGGCGCGCTCGACGATGCGGCGGTCCAGCTCGGTCTTGCCCGGGCAGTCACCGCCCACGGCATTGAGGTGCATGCCTGGCTCGATCATCTCGTCAGTCAGGATGGTGGCGTAGGCCTTGTCCGCAGTGACGGTGGTGACAATGTCCGCGCCTTTGACCGCCTCGGCGACGCTGGCGGCCAGGATCACCTTGATCGCCGGGAACGCTTTGAGGTTGGCGGCGAGCTTGGCGGTGGCCTGGGGGTCGATGTCGAACAGGCGGATTTCAGTAATGCCGAGCATGGCGTGGAAGGCCAGGGCCTGGAATTCGCTTTGGCAGCCGTTGCCAATCAGCGCCATGCTGCGGCTGTTGGCGCGGGCCAGGTAGCGGGCGACCAGGGCCGAGGTGGCGGCGGTGCGGATGGCGGTGGTGAGGGTCATTTCCGCCAGCAGCACCGGCTTGCCGGTGTCGACGTCGCCCAAGGCACCGAACGCCATCACGGTGAGCATGCCGGCCAGGGTGTTTTTCGGATGGCCGTTGACGTACTTGAAGGCGTACAGCGAGGCGTCGGACACCGGCATCAGCTCGATCACGCCATCCGGTGAATGGTTGGCCAGGCGCGCGCATTTTTCGAAATCCTGCCAGCGCAGGTAGTCGGCGCGAATGTAGTCGGCCATCTCGGTGATGCAGGTTTGCAGGCCTTTTTGCGATACCAGGTAGCTGAGGTCGTTGACGTCGATATAACGGGTCATGGCAAGACTCCTTATTGAAATGAGGGACGGGCCGGCAGATGCACTTCGGCCAGCATGCAGCGGGCACTGCCGCCGCCGATGCGTTCGATGTTGTCGATATTCACCACCACCGGCCGCGTATGACGCTCTACGTGCTGGCGCTGCGCCGGGTACAAGGCGCCCCAGGCACTGGCGGACATCACCAGCAATGGCTGGCCGTCGCGGTCGTGGACTTCCAGCATGTTGCCGGCGAAGGCTTCCAGCTGGTCGAAGTCCAGGCTGAGGATGTCCTTGCCGGTGTCACGCAGAGAGCGTTCCAGGGCCAGGCGCTCGCTGTCGTCGGGCAGGGCTTGCAGGCACACCACCGCGAGGTCACGGCCAACGCTCATCATCACGTTGCTGTGGTAGATCGGTGCCTGGTGACGGTCCAGGGCGTGGAACACGCAGAGTTGGTAGTCGAGGCGCTCGGCAAACTGGCGCAGCGCCGCATGGTGGGTGCGCCCCGAATGGCAGGCGTAGCTGATGCGGTGCTGGCGGTCGAGCACCATGCTGCCGGTGCCTTCCAGGAAGATGTTCTGTTGTTCCAGGTGGCTGAGGTCGATGGTGGCGTTGATCGAAAAGCGTTGCTCCAGGACTCGCAGCACGCCCTTGTTGCGCTCCAGTCGGCGGTTCTGGCCTTCCATGGGGTAGAGCACCAGGCTGCCGTCGGCATGGCTGCTCCACCAGTTGTTGGGGAAGATCGAGTCGGGCGTGTGGGGCGCCGGCGTGTCCTGCACCACCAGCACTTCCACGCCGTGCTGGCGCAGGGTGTCGACATAACCGTCGAACTCCTCCAGCGCTTTGTGCTGTGCACTGAGCGGGTCCAGCGGCGGGCGTTGGAAACGGTTGTTGATCGCGGTATCCGGGTTGAAGGCAAAGCGCGCCGGGCGGATCATCAGGACGGTGTTGGTGGTTTGCATGGGGGCACGGGTCCGTTGGGGATCTTGTGCCGCTATTTTGTGCGTTGTGGGGAAAGGATCCCGGCTGAAACAGCGGGGTGGCTCAGCCAAGAAAGCTGAAAACGGGAGTGGCGCAGCCGAATCGGCTGCCAAGTTGAAATGCAATCAAACTGTGGGAGCTGGCTTGCCTGCGATAGCGGTGTGTCAGCCCCATTAATCTGACTGATACACCGCTATCGCAGGCAAGCCAGCTCCCACATTGGTATTGTGGTGTTTGTTATCGCTGTGTCAGCCAGGAGGAACCATGTCTACCGCTGTTCGCCTTGCCCAACCCTCAGATGCCGAGGGCATCAGTGAAGTCATCCTGGCTGCGCTGCACAGCAGCAACGCGCGTGATTACCCCGCGGATGTGATTGCGCGGGTTGCCAGCAACTTCACCCCCGACGCGGTGCTGGCGTTGCTCCAGCGGCGGGTGGTGCTAGTGGCAACGGAGGATCAACTGATCGTCGCTACGGCGGCACTGGATGGCAATGTGGTGCGCTCGGTGTTCGTCAACCCGGCACTGCAAGGGCAGGGCATCGGCCGGCTATTGATGATCGAAATCGAACTGCGCGCCCGTGAAGCCGGCGTGACGGTCTTGAGCGTGCCGTCCTCGCTGACGGCGCAAGCCTTCTACGCCAAGCTGGGTTTTCACAACGTGCGTGACGTGTACCACGGCAACGAGCGCACGTTGGTGATGGAAAAGGCGCTGTTGTCCCGCCACCCCATCGGGCCGTATCGCGACCGTCAGCACCGTGCCCAGGTGATTGAGTTATGGCAGCAGGCGTTTGGCTATGACACGGCCCATAACCTGCCGAGCCTGGCGATTGATAAGAAACTGACGGTCAATGACGGGTTGTTCTTTGTTGCCACCGACAACAACGCTGTGATCGGTACCATCCTCGCCGGCTATGACGGCCATCGTGGCTGGTTGTATTCGGTGGCGGTGCATACCGACTATCGGCGCCATGGCCTGGGATCGTCGCTGGTGCGCTATGCCGAACAGGCGTTGACGGCGCTGGGTTGCATGAAGATCAACCTGCAGATCACCGGCGGCAATGACGCGGTGGTGGGGTTTTATGAGGCGCTGGGGTATGGGGTGGAGCCGAGGATCAGTATGGGTAAGAGGATCGTTGAGTGTATTCCAGGACAAAGTAGATGACCGACAGCACTCTGATCACCCGTCTAACCTTTGAGGCTTACGCTTATTTTTTTTTCTGCTTCGCGGTATAGCCTTTCATTGCCGCAAAAGCATTCGCCAAGTTCAGAAACAGGATCTTGTCGTCAATATCCCCTTCGACATCGCCGTCACCGTCGGCATCCCCCGGGCTTGAGGAACGGTCATAAAAACCATTTTTCTCGCTGGAACTGGCATACACCAGAAGAGGGTCGGGATCGTTGGGGGCATTCAGTACTTCCATCAATATTTCTTTGCTTGCGTCACCTTCGAAGTCATCTGTCGTGAGGTGAATAATAAAGCTGCCCATGAGGTGTCTCCTTGAGGTTTGGTGAGAATCCAGCCTCTGCATTTATAATCCCGATCCCTGCGCATCTCTACTGTCAAACTTGACAGGGTGGATGCATTTACAGTTGATCGTTCCCGCGCTCTGTGTGGGGGTTCCGCCTGGGACGCTCCGCGTCCCGCTGGACAACTTAGGGTTTTGTGAGGCGCTGGGGGAATGGGGTGGGGCTGAAGATCAGTATGGGCAAGAAGATTGCAGAGAATATTGCGCCACGTTCTTGAAGGCGCAGAAACCAGTGTGGGAGCTGGCTTGCCTGCGATAGCGGTGGGTCTGTAGCCAATATGCTGGCTGACAGTTTGCTATCGCAGGCAAGCCAGCTCCCACAAGTTTTTGTGGTGTCGCTGGAGTTTGTGGCTGTTAGACCTTGACGATCCAACCCGCTGGCGCTTCCACATCACCGGTCTGCACACCGGTCAGTTCTTTGTAGAGCTTCTGGGTGATCGGGCCCACTTCGGTTTCGCTGTGGAACACGTGCAGCTTGCCGTTGTACTGGATGCCGCCGATAGGCGAGATCACGGCAGCGGTACCGCAGGCGCCGGCTTCCTTGAATTGGTCCAGCTTGTCGATGAACACTTCGCCCTCGACCACTTCCAGGCCCAGGCGGGTCTGGGCCAGTTCGATCAGCGACAGGCGGGTGATGCCTGGCAATACCGAAGGCGACTTCGGCGTGATGAACTGGTTGTCGTGGGTGATCCCGAAGAAGTTGGCCGAGCCGACTTCTTCGATTTTCGAATGGGTCATCGGGTCCAGGTAGATCGCGTCGGCGAAGCCGGATTTCTTCGCTTCCGAACCCGGCATCAGGCTGGCGGCGTAGTTGCCACCGACCTTGGCGGCACCGGTGCCTTGCGGCGCGGCGCGGTCGTAGCCGGAAATCTGGAAGTTGTGCGGCACCAGGCCGCCCTTGAAGTAGGCACCGACCGGGATGCAGAACACCGAGAAGATGAACTCCGGCGCGGTACGCACGCCGATGTTGTCACCGGTGCCGATCACGAACGGGCGCAGGTACAGCGCGCCGCCGCTGCCGTACGGCGGGATGAAGCGCTCGTTGGCCTTGACCACTTGCTTGCACGCGTCGATGAACGCGTCGGTCGGCACTTGTGGCATCAGCAGGCGGCCACAGCTGCGCTGCATGCGGGCAGCGTTCTGGTCCGGGCGGAACAGGTTGATCGAACCGTCCTTGCAACGGTAGGCCTTCAGGCCCTCGAAGCATTGCTGGCCATAATGCAGGGCAGTGGAGCCCTCGCTGATGTGCAGCACATTGTCGTCGGTCAGGGTGCCTGCTTGCCATTCGCCGTTTTTCCAGACCTGGAGAAACCGCTTGTCGGTCTTGATGTAGTCAAAACCCAGCTTGTCCCAATTGATGCTCTCGTTACCCATGACACCCTCTATCTCTGGTCAAGTCGGATTTTTTTCTGGATGGGCGCAACAATACTGCATTCTTGGCCGGTGTGGGAGCTGGGCGGCGGACCATTCAACCTCTGCATTGGCTGATCCACCGCTATCGCGGGCAAGCCCGGCTCCCACATTGGAATGCATTTCAAGTGTGGGAGCTGGCTTGCCTGCGATGGCCACGCCGCGGTTTTACAGGTGCAACGCGTGCCCCAACGCCCGCAACGCCGCTTCCTGCACCGCTTCACCCAGGGTCGGGTGGGCATGGATGGTGCCCGCTACGTCTTCCAGGCGCGCGCCCATTTCCAGGCTCAGGCCGAACGCGGTCGACAGCTCGGACACCCCAGCCCCCACCGCTTGCCAGCCAACAATCAAGTGATTGTCGCGCCGTGCCACCACCCGCACGAAGCCGGCTTTGGACTCCAGCGTCATGGCCCGGCCATTGGCGGCGAACGGGAAGCTCGACACGATGCAGTCCAGGCCGGCCGCCTTGGCCTCGTCCGGGGTCTGGCCGACCACCACCAGTTCCGGGTCGGTAAAACACACCGCGGGTATCGCCGCCGGGTTGAATTCGCGGGCTTTGCCGCTGATCAGTTCGGCAACCATTTCGCCCTGGGCCATGGCTCGGTGCGCCAGCATCGGCTCGCCACTGAGGTCGCCAATGGCATACACGTTGCGCATGCTGGTCTGGCAGCGGCTGTCGATCTTGATCGCCGCGCCGTTCATGTCCAGGTTCAGCGCTTCGAGGTTCCAGCCTTGGGTGTTGGGTTTGCGCCCTACGGCTACCAGCACCTGGTCGGTGTCCAGTGCCAAGGTGTCGCCGCTGGGCGCACGCACTTGCAGTTTGCCGTCGGTAAAACCGGTGACGCTGTGTTCCAGGTACAGCTTCACGCCGAGTTTCTTCAGGGATTCAGCCACCGGCAGGGTCAGCTCGGCGTCGTAGGCCGGCAGGATGTGGGCCTGGGCCTCGACCACACTGACGTCGGCACCGAGCTTGCGGTAGGCAATTCCCAGTTCCAGGCCGATATAACCACCGCCCACCACGATCAGGCGCTTGGGCACGTGTGTCGGTGCCAGGGCTTCGGTGGAGGAGATGATCGGCCCGCCAATCGGCAGCATCGGCAGGTTGACGCTCTTCGAACCGGTGGCCAGCAGCAGGTGTTCGCACTGGATGCGCTGCTCGCCCACCTCGACAGTCTTGCCGTCGATGACCTTGGCCCAGCCGTGGATTACCTGCACCTTATGTTTTTTCAGCAGGGCGGCGACGCCCGTGGTCAGGCGGTCGACGATGCCGTCTTTCCATTCCACGCTCTTGCGGATGTCCAGGGTCGGTACATCCACTTCAATGCCCAGTTGCGAGCCCTGGCTATGGTGCACGGTTTGCTGGAACTGTTCGGCCACATGAATCAGGGCCTTGGAGGGAATGCAGCCGATGTTCAGGCAGGTGCCGCCCAGTGCCTGGCCTTCCACCAGGATGGTCGGGATGCCCAGTTGGCCGGCGCGAATCGCCGCCACATAACCGCCAGGGCCGCCGCCGATAATCAGCAGCGTGGTATGCAATGTCTGAGTCATGCCCTTACTCCAAGAACAGGCTGGCGGGTTGTTCGAGCAGGCCGCGAATGGCCTGGATGAATTGCGCCGCGTCCATGCCATCGACCACACGGTGATCGAAGGAGCTGGAGAGGTTCATCATTTTGCGCACCACGATCTGACCCTTGATCACCATCGGCCGCTCAACGATACGGTTGACGCCGACGATGGCCACTTCCGGGAGGTTCAGCACTGGCGTGCTGACAATGCCGCCCAGGGCGCCGAGGCTGGTCAGGGTAATGGTCGAACCGGACAGCTCTTCACGGCTGGCCTTGCCTGTACGTGCGGCGTTGGCCAAACGCGCGATTTCTTCGGCAGTGCCCCACAGGCTGCGAGCTTCGGCGTGGCGCACCACCGGCACCATCAGGCCCACGTCGCTCTGGGTGGCGACGCCCACGTGCACGGCGCCAAGGCGCGTGATGACCTGGGCTTCGTCGTCGTAACGGGCGTTGATCTGCGGGAAGTCGCGCAAGGCGACAACCATGGCCCGTACGATAAACGGCAGCAGGGTCAGCTTGCCGCGTGTCGCACCGTGCTTTTCGTTGAGGTGCACGCGCAACTCGTCCAGGGCGGTGACGTCGATCTCTTCCACGTAGCTGAAATGCGCGGCGCGGCGGGTGGCGTCCTGCATGCGCTGGGCGATCTTGCGGCGCATGCCGATCACCGGGATCTGGTGTTCGTCAGTGCGCTCGGCATACGGGTTGGCGGTGCTGGCGCCCGTCGCCGGGCCCTGGCGCAAGTAAGCCTCCAGGTCTTCATGCAGAATCCGGCCCGCCGGGCCGGTGCCCTGCACCAGGCGCAGTTGAATCCCGGCATCCAGTGCATGTTTGCGTACCGCGGGCGAGGCCAATGGACGTTCGCTGGCTTCACGGGCCACGGGAGCTTGCGGCGCTTTCACGACCGCAGCGGGTTTGCTTTCTACCGGCGCCTGTACCGGTTTGGCTTCGGCCACGGGAGGCGCGGCCTTCGCCGGTTCGGCAACCGCCGGCACATCCTTGGTATTGCCTGCGCCTTCCACTTCAATGCTGATCAAAATACTGCCCACTGCCATGACCTCACCCGGCTCACCGCCCAGAGAAATCACCTTGCCATGGACCGGCGAGGGAATATCCACCATCGCCTTGTCGGTCATCACATCCGCCAGCACCTGGTCTTCAACTACCAGATCACCGACCTTTACATGCCATACCGACAGTTCAACTTCCGCAATGCCTTCGCCAATGTCCGGCATCTTGATAACGTGCGTGCCCATTCAGACCTCCATGACCCGTTTCAACGCCGCGCCCACTCGGGACGGCCCTGGGAAATACGCCCACTCCTGCGCGTGCGGGTAGGGGGTGTCCCAACCGGTGACGCGTTCGATCGGCGCTTCCAGGTGGTGGAAGCAATGCTCTTGCACCAGCGAAACCAGCTCGGCACCAAAGCCGCAGGTGCGCGTGGCCTCATGCACCACCACGCAACGGCCGGTCTTTTTCACCGACTTGACGATGGTCTCCAGGTCCAGGGGCCACAGGCTGCGCAGGTCGATAACTTCGGCGTCGATGCCGGTTTCTTCGGCGGCAACTTGCGACACATACACGGTGGTGCCGTAGGTCAGTACGGTTACGGCCGAGCCTGGGCGTACGATGGCGGCCACGTCCAGGGGCACGGTGTAGTAGCCGTCCGGCACCTGGGCTTGGGGGTGTTTGGACCACGGCGTTACCGGGCGGTCGTGGTGGCCGTCGAACGGGCCGTTATACAGGCGCTTGGGTTCGAGGAAGATCACCGGGTCATCGTTTTCGATGGAGGCGATCAGCAGGCCCTTGGCGTCATAGGGGTTGGACGGCATCACTGTGCGCAGGCCGCAGACCTGGGTGAACACCGCTTCGATACTCTGGCTGTGGGTCTGGCCGCCGTAGATGCCGCCACCGCAGGGCATGCGCATGGTCAAGGGCGCAGTGAACTGGCCGGCCGAGCGATAACGCAGGCGCGCCGCCTCGGAAATGATCTGGTCGGTGGCGGGGTAGACGTAGTCGGCGAACTGGATTTCGGCGACCGGGCGCAAGCCATAGGCGCCCATGCCCACGGCCACACCGACGATGCCGCTTTCCGAGATGGGCGCGTCAAACACCCGCGAGCTGCCGTACTTGGTCTGCAAGCCTTCGGTGCAACGGAACACGCCGCCGAAGTAGCCGACGTCCTGGCCGAACACCACCACGTTATCGTCACGTTCAAGCATCACATCCATGGCCGAGCGCAGGGCCTGGATCATGGTCATGGTGGTGGTGGTCATGGCGGTTTCCAGTTCAATACTGTTGTTGTGGTCGTTCATGTCACACCCCCAGCTCTTGACGCTGGCGCTTCAAGTGCTCCGGCATCTCTTTATAGACATCCTCGAACATGGTCGCGGCGCTTGGAATCTGGCCACCGGCCAGGGTGCCGTACTGTTCGGCTTCCTTCTGCGCCTTGACCACTTCGGCTTCAAGCTCGGCACTGACCGCCGCGTGTTCCTCTTCGGACCACTGGCCAATCTTGATCAGGTGCTGCTTGAGGCGGGCAATCGGGTCGCCCAGGGGGAAGTGGCTCCAGTCGTCGGCGGGACGGTACTTGGATGGGTCATCGGAGGTGGAGTGCGGGCCGGCGCGGTAGGTGACCCACTCGATCAGGGTGGGCCCCAGGTTGCGGCGCGCACGCTCGGCAGCCCAGGCCGAGGCAGCGTACACGGCGATAAAGTCGTTGCCGTCCACGCGCAGGGAGGCGATGCCGCAACCGACGCCGCGTCCGGCGAAGGTGGTGGCTTCACCGCCAGCGATGGCCTGGAAGGTGGAGATGGCCCACTGGTTGTTGACCACGTTGAGGATCACCGGCGCGCGGTACACGTGGGCGAAGGTGAGGGCGGTGTGAAAGTCCGATTCCGCGGTGGCGCCGTCGCCGATCCAGGCCGAGGCGATCTTGGTATCGCCCTTGATCGCCGAGGCCATGCCCCAGCCCACGCCCTGGACGAATTGGGTGGCGAGGTTGCCGGAAATAGTGAAGAAGCCCGCCTCCTTGACCGAATACATGATCGGCAACTGGCGGCCCTTGAGCGGGTCGCGCTCGTTGGACAGCAGTTGGCAGATCAGGTCTACCAGCGGCACGTCGCGGGCCATCAGGATGCTTTGCTGGCGGTAGGTGGGGAAGCACATGTCGTCGATATTCAAGGCCAGGGCCTGGGCGCTGCCGATGGCTTCTTCGCCAAGGCTTTGCATGTAGAACGACATTTTTTTCTGACGCTGGGCGACCACCATGCGGTTGTCGAAGATACGCGTCTTGAGCATCGCACGCATGCCGCGGCGCATGATCTCGGTGGAGACACCCTCGGCCCACGGGCCAAGGGCCTGGCCCTGGTCGTCGAGCACGCGGATCAGGCCCTTGGCCAGGTCGGCGGTGTCGGCCGGTTCTACGTCGATGGCGGGTTTGCGTACCAGGCCGGCGTCGGTCAAACGCAGGTAGGTGAAGTCGGTCTTGCAACCTGGGCGGCCCGAGGGTTCGGGAACGTGCAGGCGCAGCGGTGCATACGGCTGGGTCATGGCTTTCTACGCTCTATCTTGTGAATTTCTTGTAGTGGGCGCGCTAGCTGACAGTCAGTCTTCGGGTAGAAGAAATCTTGTCCTACAACAATCATAGGCGTGGCGTAGAAGAATATTTATCTCTGTTTCATTGCGTCGCCGGCTATTTGCGGATAAAAAAACTGCATAAACATAATAAACAGGTGATTTTGTCTCATGCGCAAACTGGACCGTACCGATATCGGCATTCTCAACGCCCTGCAGGAGAATGCCCGGATCACCAATGCCGACCTGGCCCGCTCGGTCAACTTGTCGCCGACGCCGTGTTTCAACCGGGTCAAGGCGATGGAAGAGCTGGGGTTGATTCGGGAGCAGGTCACGCTGCTGGACGCTGATTTGCTGGGGCTGCACGTGAATGTGTTCATCCATGTGAGCCTGGAGAAACAGAACGAGCTGGCGCTGCAGCAATTTGAAGGGGCGATCTCGGACCGACCGGAGGTGATGGAGTGTTACCTGATGGCGGGTGACCCGGACTATTTGATCCGCGTGTTGGTGCCCACGATTCAGTCGCTGGAGCGTTTCATGATGGATTTTTTGACTAAGGTGCCGGGGGTGGCGAACATTCGCTCCAGCTTTGCCTTGAAGCAGGTGCGCTACAAAACCGCATTGCCCTTGCCAGCCAACGGCATCAGCCTGGGTTCCTGATTCAATACGGGGCAAAATGTGGGGATTGCCTGCGTGCCAGCTGACGTCAATCTACCTGACACTCCACGATCCAACTGTGGGAGCTGGCTTGCCTGCGATGGCGGCCTGCCAGCCGACACTTCTCTACCTGACACCCCGCAATCCAACTGTGTGTGGGGCTTGCTCGCGAAGGCGGTCTGACAGTCAACACAGTTGGATTGTGTACATAGCCATTGCTGCGGTAACGGCCACTTAGGGTTCCGCTCTGACAGCGGGTCACTTTTGGAAAAGAGCCCCAAAAGTAACCAAAAGGGCTCTTGCCCCACCACTCGGCACCTCGCTTAGGCTCGGTGTGCCCGTAATCCGCCAGTGATTTGGGGGGCCGCCGCCACGCGCCATCCATGGCGCGGGGCGGCTAAACCGGCATCCCTGCCGGTTTACCCCCCAAATCCCTGTCGAATTCCGGCCAGCGTGGTTTGACGGGGCGCCTAAGATCAAGATCAAAAGCAGAGCAAGAGCAAGAGCAAGAGCGACTCGCTTCGCATCGTGGTTACCGTTGATCGCTACAACGCTGTGCTTCTAGAGTTGGTTGAGGGGGATCTTAAGGTACGTCACGCCGTTTTCTTCCGCCGTCGGCATATTCCCCGCTCGCACATTCACCTGGATCGCCGGCAGCAACAACGTTGGCATGCCCAATCCAGCATCGCGCTGGGTGCGCATCTGTACAAACGCCGCTTCATCCACGCCGTCATGCACATGGATATTGCCCGCCCGCTGTTCCGCCACGGTGGTCTGGCATTTGGCTTCTCGACCCTCGGGTGGATAGTCATGACACACGTACAGCTTGGTGTCTGAAGGGAACGCCAGCAGCTTGCGCATCGACGCGTACAACTGCCGCGCATCACCGCCGGGGAAGTCGCAACGGGCGGTGCCGACGTCGGGCATGAACAGGGTGTCGCCCACCAGGATCAAGCGGCCGTCGATCAGATAGGCCATGTCGGCGGGGGTGTGTCCGGGCACATGCAACGCCTGGGCCTTCAAGTTGCCGATATGAAAGATCTCATCCGGCGCAAACAGGTGATCGAACTGCGAGCCGTCCACTCGAAATTCCGGCTCCAGGTTGAACAGGTTCTTGAACACACCCTGCACCTTGCTGATGGATTCGCCGATCGCGATCTTGCCGCCCAAGGTGCGACGCAGGTAGGGCGCGGCGGACAGGTGGTCAGCATGGGCGTGGGTTTCCAGCAGCCACTGCACGTGCAGGCCATGCTCTCGCACAAAGGCAATCACCTTGTCGGCCTGGGCGGTGTCGGTGCGGCCGGACGCCGGGTCGTAATTGAGTACCGAGTCGACAATGGCGCAGGGGCCGCCATCGGCCTCATAGACGATATAGGTGTAGGTCGACGATGCGTCATCCAGAAAGGCTTGAATCAACGCTGGCATGGCGGCTGTCTCTGCTTGGGAAAAAAGTGGTTACAATCAGTTTACGTTTACACATAATGTTTTGAGCTTAAGTGACATAAAGGACCCGAGGCAAATGGAATCTACGTTGAGTGAGGGCGAGGTCGCCCAGTTGCGTGCTTCGGCGTCCAAGGCCTGTGCCTTGCTCAAGGCCCTGGCCAATGAAGACCGCTTGTTGATCCTGTGCCAGTTGACCCAGGGCGAGCGCAACGTCGGTGAGCTGGAAGCCTTGACCGGCGTACGCCAGCCCACCCTGTCACAACAGTTGGGCATCCTGCGCGATGAAGGGTTGGTCGCCACCCGTCGGGAAGGCAAATACATTTTCTACGGGCTGGCCAGCCACGAAGTGATTCAAGTGATGAAGACCCTGTCCGGCCTGTATTGCGGCGCGGTCATAAAAAGTTGGGCGTGACGCCATCCGGCAGCGACCCTTGTGTGCATTGACTCAAAAAGGCAGTAGACAATGACCGAACAACACTGGGGACCCACCATCAGTGGCGATATCGTAGTCATCGGCGGCGGCTCGGCAGGCATCGGCCTGCTGGCCAGCCTGCTCAAGCGCGACCCGCACCTGAACATCACCCTCATCGAACCTAACGACTACCACTGCTACCAGCCGGCCTGGACCCTGGTCGGCGGCGGCGCCTACGACCTGCACAAGACCCGCCGGCCCCTGGCCGATGTGCTGCCCAATGGCGTGAGCTGGGTGCAGGCCGCTGTCAGCGAAGTGCTGCCCGATGAAAGCACCCTGGTGCTCGACAACGGCCAACGCGTCACCTGGAAAAACCTCATCGTCTGCCCTGGCCTGCGCCTGGCCTGGGAAAGAATCGAAGGCCTGCAAGACACCTTGGGCCAACACGGCGTCACCTCCAACTACAGCTATGAGCACGCCGCGTACACCTGGCAGTTGGTGCAGCAGCTCAAGGGCGGCAAGGCGTTGTTCACCCAGCCGGCCATGCCGATCAAATGCGCCGGCGCGCCGCAAAAAGCCATGTACCTGTCCTGCGACCACTGGCTCAAGCAGGGCAACCTCAAACACATCGACGTCGAATTCAACCTGGCCGGTGCCGCGTTGTTTGGTGTGCCGACCTTTGTGCCGCCCTTGATGAAGTACGTCGAAAAATACAACGCGCGCCTGGCGTTCAATTCCAACCTGGTGAAAGTCGATGGCCCGGCGCGCAAAGCCTGGTTTGAAGTCAAAGACGCCCAAGGTAACGCGACGGTCGAAGAGAAAACCTTCGACATGCTCCACGTCGTACCGCCGCAGGTCGCTCCGGATTTTATCCGCGAAAGCCTGCTCGCCGACGCCGCCGGCTGGTGCGAAGTGAACCCCCACAGCCTGCAACACCTGCGCTACCCGCATATCTTCGGCCTGGGCGATGTGTGCGGCACCACCAACGCCAAGACGGCGGCAGCGGTGCGCAAGCAAATCGTGGTGGTGGCCGAAAACCTGCTGGCCCTGCGCAAACAGGCGCCATTGCCGCTCAAGTACGACGGTTATGGTTCCTGCCCATTGACGGTGGAGAAGGGCAAGGTGGTGCTGGCCGAGTTTGGCTATGGCGGCAAGTTGCTGCCGACCTTTCCCCTCGATCCAACGCAGGCACGTCGTTCGATGTGGTTCCTCAAGGCCACGCTGCTGCCGTGGTTCTACTGGAACGGCATGCTCAAGGGCCGCGAGTGGCTGACCCGCCTGAGCAAGGTGGACTGAATGCTGCTCGCCAGTCTGTTAGGGGTATTGATGGGCCTGGTCATGGGCCTGACCGGCGCGGGCGGCGGCATCCTCGGGGTGCCGGCGCTGGTGCTGGGGCTGGGCTTGACCATGACCCAGGCCGCGCCCGTGTCATTGCTCGCGGTGGGCGCGGCGGCAGCGGTCGGGGCCATCGATGGTTTACGCCATGGCCTGGTGCGTTACCGCGCGGCACTACTGATCGCCTTGCTCGGCGCGCTGTTTTCGCCGTTGGGCGTGTTCGTCGCCCACCAACTCTCGGAACCGGTGCTGATGGGCTTGTTCAGCGCGCTGATGGTGCTGGTGGCCTGGCGCATGCTGCAACGGGAAAAGCGCGAGGCCGGGCCGAGTGACCATGGCTCGGCGTCGTGGGGCCAGAAGAACTGCATGCTCAACCAGCAGACCGGGCGCCTGGCCTGGACCGCCAAATGCAGCGCCACCCTCGCAGCGTTGGGCGCGGTGACCGGCGCCGTGTCGGGGTTGCTGGGCGTGGGTGGCGGCTTCCTGATTGTACCGGCGTTCAAGCAACTGACCGACGTGCAGATGCGCGGCATCGTCGCCACTTCCTTGATGGTGGTCAGCCTGCTGTCGCTGATCGGCGTGGCCGGTGCCTTTCATGCGGGCGTGAGTATCGAGCCAGTGGGTTGGGTGTTTATCGGCGCGAGTATCGTCGGCATGTTGGCGGGACGGCGGTTGTGTTCGGTGATCCCCGCGCGGGCCTTGCAAGTGGGGTTTGCTAGCCTGTGTGTGGTGGTGGCAGTCGGTATGTTGCTTAAAGCCTCTCTCTAAGGACGGCATGGATTGCAGTGTGGGAGCGGGCTTGCTCGCGAAGGCGTCGTGTCAGTCAATGCATCAGCAACTGATCTACCGCATTCGCGAGCAAGCCCGCTCCCACATTTAGCTGTGTCTGCCTGGGGATCAAATGCGTCCTCAAGATGGCAACATGAACGCCTCTCAGGTTACTGTTCCTCTGTGTAACGGATTCACCGGCCTTGCACCCCGGCTTACCAAGGTCACCGAATGGATAAATACACCCCCCACACCTGGCAACCCCACGAGCGGCCGAGCCTGCCTGGCTCGCCGTCGACGCCGCTGCACCCTACGCATAAGCGCTGGCTCTTCGCGATGGTCGGCGTGCTGGTGGCAATTACCGGCGGCCTGGGTAACGCCCTGGTTATCGCCAACCTGCAATACCTGCAAGGCGCCCTGGGCGCGACCACCGCGGAAATGGCCTGGTTGCCCGCCGCCTATGTGATGACCAACGTGTGCATGAACCTGCTGCTGGTGAAGTTTCGCCAACAGTTCGGCCTGCGTGCGTTTACCGAGGTGTTCCTGGTGCTCTACGCGCTGGTGACCTTCGGGCATTTGTTCGTCAATGACCTCAGTTCGGCGATTGCGGTACGGGCCGCCCACGGCATGGTGGGTGCGGCGCTGAGTTCGTTGGGCTTGTACTACATGATCCAGGCATTCCCGGCCAAGTGGCGGTTGAAAGCCCTGGTGCTGGGGCTGGGCACCGCGCAGTTGGCGTTACCGCTGGCGCGGCTGTTTTCCGAAGACTTGTTGCAAATCGCTGAATGGCGGGGGCTGTATTTGTTCGAACTGGGCCTGGCGCTGATCTGCCTGGGCTGCGTGTTCCTGCTCAAGCTGCCGCCGGGCGATCGCTTCAAAACCTTTGAAAAACTCGACTTCCTGACCTTCGCCATCCTCGCCAGCGGCGTGGCCTTGCTCTGCGCAGTGCTATCTTTGGGGCGCATCGACTGGTGGCTGGAAGCGCCGTGGATCGGCGTGGCCTCGGCCTGTTCCCTGGTGCTGATCATGGCCGGGCTGGCCATCGAGCATAACCGCAGCAACCCGATGCTGATGACGCGCTGGCTGGGCAGCGGCGTGATGATCCGCCTGGCGCTGGCGGTGGTTCTGATTCGCATGGTGCTGTCCGAGCAGTCCACCGGTGCGGTGGGGTTCATGCAGATGCTGAACATGAGCTACCAGCAGATGCATACCCTGTACGTGGTGATGTTGGCCGGCGCGATTGCCGGGCTGGTGGTCAGCGCGCTGACGATCAACCCGGCGCACCTGCTGATGCCGCTGATCATCTCCCTGGCGCTGATGGCGACAGGTTCGGTGATGGACAGTTTTTCCAGCAACCTGACCCGCCCGCAGAACCTCTATATCAGCCAGTTCCTGCTAGGCTTCGGCGGTACGTTCTTCCTGGGGCCGACCATGGTGCTGGGCACCAAGAATGTGCTGACCAACCCACGCAACCTGGTGAGCTTCTCGGTGATGTTCGGAATCTGCCAGAACCTCGGTGGCCTGATCGGCGCGGCGTTGCTGGGCACCTTCCAGATCGTGCGCGAGAAGTACCATTCGAGCATGATCGTCGAGCACCTGACCCTGATCGACCCGCTTGTGGCGGCAAGGGTGCAGAGTGGTGGGGCGGCCTATGGCAAGATCGTCGCCGACCCGGAACTGCGCAACCTCATGGGCATCCGCAGCCTGGCCACGGCGGCGACCCGTGAGGCGAACGTCATGGCTTACAACGATGTCTTCATGCTGATCGCGATTATCGCGATCCTGACCATGCTGTGGATCTTCACCCGCAGCCTATGGCTGATGAGTACCACCAAGGCAACTCCTCCTGTTCAACCCAGCGGCGCGACTTCATGACTGAACCTTCAACCACCACCACGACCGCCATTGCCGCCACGCCGGAAGGCAGCACGCCACCGGGCGCGGTGCCGACCCAATTGCGGCCCTTGCGCGTGCGGATCATCTCGTCCCTGGGCTTTGCCGCCATCGCCATCATCGGTGTGCTGATCGTGTTATACGCCTGGCAACTGCCGCCGTTCAGCAGCGCGGTGGAAACCACCGAAAACGCCCTGGTGCGTGGGCAGGTGACGATTATCGGCCCACAGCTCAGCGGTTATGTATTCGAAGTGCCGGTGCAGGACTTCCAGTACGTCAAGACCGGCGACCTGCTGGTGCGCCTGGACGACCGCATCTACAAGCAGCGCCTCGACCAGGCCCTGGCGCAACTGGCGGTGCAGAAAGCCTCGTTGGCCAACGTGGTGCAGCAACGCAACAGCGCCGAAGCGACCATCAAGCTGCGCCAGGCCGCTCTGGTCGACAGCCAGGCCCAGGCGCGCAAGAGCACTGCGGATTTGCGCCGCAATGAAGAACTGATCAGCGATGGTTCGGTCTCCAAACGCGAACTGGACGTGACCCGTGCTGCCAACGCGCAGACCATCGCTGCCGTGGCCCAGGCCCAGGCCAGCCTGGAAATTGCCCGCCAGGATTTGCAGACGGTGATCGTCAACCGCGGCTCCCTGGAGGCCGCTGTCGCGAGTGCCGAGGCGGCGGTGGAACTGGCGCGCATCGACCTGTCCAATACCCGCATCACGGCACCACGGGATGGTCAGCTCGGGCAGATCGGCGTGCGCCTGGGCGCGTACGTCAATTCCGGCGCGCAACTGATGGCGCTGGTGCCCAAGCAGTTGTGGGTGATTGCTAATATGAAAGAAACCCAGATGGACAATGTGCAGGTCGGCCAACCGGTGACGTTCACCGTGGATGCGCTGAACCACCGCAAATTCCATGGCACGGTGCAGCATATTTCCCCGGCGACCGGTTCCGAGTTCAGCCTGTTGCAGGCGGACAACGCCACCGGCAACTTCGTGAAGATCGCCCAGCGGGTGCCTGTGCGCATCACCGTAGACCCGGACCAGGCCGAAAGTGAACGCTTGCGGCCGGGGTTGTCGGTGGTGGTGAGTATCGACACGGCCGGGCGCCTGAAAAACAGCCCACCCTGACACTGACGCATCCTCCAACTGTAGGAGCGAGCTTGCTCGCGAAAAACGTCAACGATAACGCGTGTTTTCTGAATGAACGCGGCGCCTGTGAGTTTTTCGCGAGCAAGCTCGCTCCTACAGTTCAGGCATTTGGCGTGTATTTCAGGTTGAATGCCAGGTGGGTTGACTGGCCTTGCTCCAGCAGTTTCAGGCCAGGCCTGCCTGGAAGGTGATGGGCATTCACCGGATGACTCACCGGCTCGATGCAGAAAAATTCCAACCCCGGCGGGCAGTAGAGCAGGAAGTAACCGGCGCCGCTGGCCTGGCATTCAAGGCGGTAGCCAAGCTCCGGTTGCTCGATCAGGCAGTGCCCATCCCAGCCGCAAAAGCCGTTGTCCACCAGCCCGTCTGGCAGTTCCTTCAGTTGCCGGAAATTCCAATCTTCTGGAACCGGTGCCAACCCTGTGGGCAGCTTGGCTGCATCACTCATCCACACTTGCCTAGCCTTGGCCTGCAGCCGCGTACCCGGCCGGCGCGGCAAGTACGGATGCAAGCCCAACCCATGCCACGCCGGTTGCTCGGCCAAGTGAGTCACGCACAAATCGATATTCAACTCACCGTTGTCCAAGTGCACCCGCTGGCGGGCGTGATAGGCGAAGGGCGTTTCGCAGCGCAGCTCCAACACCACTTCATGTTCTGACTGGCTTGTCACCTGCCACGGCTGCTGCCAGGCTGAACCGTGAATCGGTAGAGGGTCAGTGAGGCTATTGGGTGCCAGTGCCAGCCAGCCATCGGGGTTGTCGAACCCACCTTGAGCGATTCGGTTGGACCAGGGTGCCAAGGGATAGCAGCCCAGCTTGCCCGGCAGTCCGGTATTGATCGCCTGTGCATCGCTGTGCCGTAACAGCGGCTGCCCGGTGGCGCGCACCGTCCAGTTGACGAGGCTGCCGCCGATGGCCGGGGCGAGCACCAGATGGGTGAATTTATCCGAAAGCTCAATCACGATTGACCTGCCTGATGAAGTCAAAACAAACACTGAGGATGCAAGTGTGGGAGCTGGCTTGCCTGCGATAGCGACCTGTCAGTCAATGCATCCGTGACTGATACACCGCTATCGCAGGCAAGCCAGCTCCCACAGTTGCTCACCTTGTTTCTGAAAGAAGGTTTACAGCACCAAATGGGGCAACCACAGCGACAACGCCGGGATGTAGGTCACTGCAATCAGCACCAAGAACAACACCGCATAAAACGGCAACAGTGCCTTCACGGTTTTCTCGATACTGGTCTTGCCCACCGCCGCCCCGACGAACAGCACCGCGCCCACCGGCGGGGTAATCAGGCCGATGCCCAGGTTCACCAGCATGATCATCCCGAAGTGTACCGGGTCGACGCCGATGCCCAGGATCACCGGCATCAGAATAGGCGTGAGGATCAGAATCAGCGGCGCCATGTCCATCACCGTGCCCAGCAACAACAGCATGACGTTGATGCACATCAGGATCACGTAGCGGTTATCCGACAGGGTCAGGAACAGCGTGGTGATCTTCGCCGGGATCTGCATCAGGGTCATGATGTAGCCGAAGCTGGCGGCGAAGGCGATCAGGATCATCACGATGGAAATGGTGCGCACCGTGCGATGCATCAGCTTGGGGAGTTCGCGCCATTTGTAGTCGCGGTAGATGAACATGGTCACGAAGAACGCCCACAACACCGCAATCGCCGCCGACTCGGTGGCGGTGAAGATGCCCGACAGGATGCCGCCCAGGATGATCACCATGGCCATCAGGCCCCAGAGCGCATCGGCGGCGATCTTCAGCGCCTGCTTCAAGGGGATGACTTCGCCTTTGGGGTAGTCGCGTTTTTTCGCGAAGATCAGGCACAGCACCATCAGGCACGCGCTCATCAACAGGCCTGGCACCACACCGGCCATGAACAGCGAGGCGATGGAAACCGTGCCGCCAGCGGCCAGGGAGTACAGCACCGAGTTATGGCTGGGTGGCGTCAACAGCGCCTGCACCGAACCGCTGACGGTTACTGCGGTGGCGAATTCGCGCGGATAACCACGCCGTTCCATCTCTGGAATCAGCACCGAGCCGACCGACGCGGTATCGGCCACGGATGAACCGGAAATCGCGCCGAAAAACGTCGAGGCCATGATGTTGACCAAGGATAAGCCACCGCGTACAAAGCCCACCAGCACCCCGGCAAAGGCCACCAGGCGCCGTGACATGCCGCCCTCGGCCATGATCGCCCCGGCCAGTACGAAGAACGGAATCGCCATCAGCGAAAACTTGTTCACCCCACCGGCAATCTGAATCATCAGGGCCTGGAACGGGATGTCGATCCACCACGCACCAATCAACGCCGACAGCCCCAACGCATAGGCCACCGGCATGCCGATCAGGATCAACGCAACAAAGCTACCCAACAGAATCAACGCGTCCATATCAGGCGGCCCCTTCGTTTTCTTCAACCAGGTCGAAACGCACCACCTTGCGGTTGCTCTGGTCACCGAGCAGCAGCTTTTCGACCACGAACACCAGGGTCAGCACCCCGCCAATCGGGATCGGCATATAGGTAATGCCCACGCGCAGGGTAGGGATGGCGCTCATGAACTGGTTCCAGGTGGACAGGCACAGCTTGGTGCCCCAAATCGTCATGAACACGCAGATGGTGCCCATCAGCAGTTGCGAGAGGATGCCGACGAGGCGGCGTTGGGTTGGCGGCAAGCGGTCAGTAACCATCGCCACCGACATGTGCGCACCGGCACGGTAACTGGCAGCAGCGCCGATAAAGGTGAACACCAGCATCAGCAGGATAGCGGTGGGCTCCGGCCAGCTGGAACCGGTGCCGAGGGCGTAGCGGGTGAAGATACCCCAGGGAATGATCAAGGCGACCCCCAATACCGACAGGCCGGCGACCCAGATGCAGGTCATGTAGAGGCGGTCATTGAAGCGCAGCAGTAAAGTCTTCATGGCGTTCACCGTGACCGGGCGCGTCGATACCGACCGCGCCGGGCCTTATGCAGGGCAGGGGAGGTTATTGAACCGCGTCGATGCGCTTGATCATGTCCGCATACGGCGCACCGTACTTGGCACGCACCGCGGCGGTGGCCTCATAGAAGGGCTTTTTATCGACGGTGATGAACTCCACGCCGGCCTTCTTGAGTTTCTCTTCACTGCTGGCGGACTTGGCGTCCCAGAGCACGCGCTCATCGGCCTGGGCGGCCTTGGCGGCGGCCTTGACCATGTCCTGCTGGGCGGGGTCGAGCTTGTTCCAGGTGATTTTCGACATCACGATGGGTTCGGGCAGGATCAGGTGTTCGGTGAGGGTGTAGTACTTGGCGTTCTGGAAATGGTTGTGTTCCAGCAAGGTCGGCGGGTTGTTTTCCGCGCCGTCGATAACCCCGGTCTGCAGGGCGCTGAAGATCTCGCCGGTGTCCATGGCGATGCCATTGGCGCCCATGGCGTTGAAGGCTTCGATGAAAATCGGGTTGCCTTGCACGCGGATCTTCATGCCCTTGAGGTCTTCGATCTTGCGCACCGGTTTCTTGGTATAGAGGTTGCGCGTGCCGCCATCCATCCAGGCCAGGGCCACCAGGCCGAACTCGGAGTTGGTGATCTTGGCGAGGATCTCGTCGCCGATCTCGCCATCGATGACCTTGCGCATATGCGCCTGGTCGCGGAACACGAACGGCAGGTTGAACACGTTCACGTCGGGCACCACCGGGCCGACGATACCGAGGCTCACGCGGGTCATCTGCACGGCGCCGACCTGGGCCTGTTCGACCACTTCCTTCTCGGAGCCCAGCACACCGCCGGGGAAATACTTGAAGGTCAGCTCGCCGTTGCTCGCCTTGGTCAGGGCCTTGCCCATGTTTTCTTCTGCGACCACGGTGGGGTAGCCAGCGGGGTGGATATCGGCGAACTTGATTTCCAGCGCGTGGGCGGCGCTGCTGAGGGTGAAGATTGCAGCGGCGAGCAAGGTGCGTTTGAAGTCCATGGAAGTCACTCCTGTCTTGTTATTGTTGTATTCAAGGCACAGCGATTAAACGATGAAGCGGGGTTCGGGCAGCCCTTGGACGCCGGGGTTGAGGGCGAACACGCCACCGGACAGCGACTGTTCACTCGGGTCGTCACGGATGGAAGTGACGTACAGAGTGTCCAGGCGGCTGCCACCGAAGGCGCACATGGTGGGTTTTTTCACCGGCACGCTCAGGGAGCGGTCCAGGCGACCGTCGGGGGTGAAACGGTGGATCAGCCCGGCGTCGTTGGCGCAGATCCAGTAGCCGCCCTCGGCGTCCACGGCCGCACCGTCGGGGCGCCCAGGAAAGTCGTTCATATCAATGAACAGGCGGCGATTGGACGGTGTACCGGTCTCGATGTCGTAGTCGAACGCCCAGACCTGTTGCACCCGCGGGTGTGAATCGGAGGCGTACATCGTGCGGCCATCGGGGCTGAAGGCCAGGCCGTTGAGGGTGATGAACCCGCCCAGTTGCGCGTGGGGCGCAGTCCCGGACGCATAGCGATAAAGGACGCCCTCGGCGGCGTTCAAGCCCATGTCCAGCACCATGCTGCCGGCCCAGAAACGGCCCTGGCGATCGCAGCGGCCATCGTTCAAACGCATGTCCGGGCGTGAATGCTCGATGCTGGCCAGCGGCACGGTGTCGAGGCTGCCGTCGTTGTGGGCCGTGAGTTGAAAGAAGCCGGTTTGCATCCCCGCGACCCAATTGCCCGCTTGGGTGCGCGCAATACAGGCGAGCATCTCTGGGGCTTTCCACGCCGCCAGATGGCCGGTGGCGGCGTTCCAGCGTTGCAGGCCGCCGTTGGGGATATCCACCCAATACAGCGCGTTTTCTTCAGGCACCCACACCGGGCATTCGCCCACGGCGTTACGGGCGTCGACAATCAATTCAGCACACATGGTCATTCCCTTGGGTTGCTGGGCACTCAGTCACCGAACGGCCCCGCCGCGCAGAACGCACCGCCCTGGTAGACCTTGGCCGGGTCATCGGCGGCCACGGGCGGTTGGGCTTCAACCTCGGCGCGGAACACTTCGGAGCTGTCCTTGGGCGCAAAGCCCAGGTGCGCGGCGTAGCGGTTGTCCCACCAGGTATCGAGGTTGGCCGACATGCCGTACACCACGGTATGGCCGACGTTGGGCGTGTACAGCGCGCGTTCGAGCAGTTGGGTCAAGTCGTCGAAACTCAGCCAGGTGTGCATCATCCGGCGGTTCTGCGGTTGCGGGAACGAGGAGCCGATACGGATGCTCACGGTCTGTATGCCATACCGGTCGAAGTAGAAACTGGCCATGTCTTCGCCGTAGGATTTGGACAGGCCGTAGTAACTGTCCGGGCGACGCGGGGAGTGGGCGTCGAGTTGCTCGCCCTGTTTGTAGAAACCGATCACGTGGTTGGAACTGGCGAAGATCACCCGCTTGACCCCGTGGCGGCGGGCGGCTTCGTAGATATGGAAAATGCCACTGATGTTCGCGCCCAGCACCTCTTCGAACGAGCGCTCCACCGACACACCGCCAAAGTGCAGGATGGCGTCGACGCCCTCTACCAGCTGATGCACGGCGTGTTTGTCGGCCAGGTCGCAGGTTTGCACTTCTTCGCGAGCATCGGTGGCGGGGGCCATTTCAGCGATATCCGAAAGGCGCAGCACTTGGGCATAAGGACGCATGCGTTCACGCAGGACTTTGCCCAGGCCACCGGCGGCACCGGTAAGCAGCAGGCGGTTGAAGGGAGTGGGAGTGGTGGTGGTCATGGGCCTTCCAGATTTTTGTTGTAGGTTGTCGTATGACTATGGGGAAATAGTGTTAGGGATTCCTGGTGTTGTCAACTTCCTTCCCGGCGCATGAGATCAAATGTGGGAGCTGGCTCGCCTGCGATAGCGGTGGGTCAGAAAAGGGTGTGGTAACTGACCCACCGCCATCGCAGGCAAGCCAGCTCCCACATGGATGTGCGGCACCTTTGAGATCGAGTTCGACACTGGAACCTACAACAATGAAATCGGATAACTGATAAAAATCCGATTCTCATCGAACTCGTTATTGCTGAAGTCCCGGCGCATGGTTGAGTTGCGCCACTTTACATTCAGGTTCTTCAGCGCACCGCTCTGCACCGTGTAGGCCAGCTCCGACTCACGCCCCCACTCTTTGCCGTCGGTGATCGCCCCAGTGTGTACGTTGCTGCCGCTGATATAACGGTTCATCAGGGTCAGCCCCGGAACCCCGAGCACCACAAAGTTAAAGTCATGGCGCACCTGCCAGGACTTTTCCTTGGCGTTGTCGTAGCTGGCGTTGTAGCTGTCGTTGGCCAGGGTGCCGCCGCTGGTGCCGTTGATGCGCATCCAGGCGCTGTCGCCACTGAGTTTTTGCAGGCCGACGTAGAAGGTGTGGCCGTTGTATTTGGCTGAGAGCAGGGCGAACAGGGTTTTGTTATCGAGGTCGCCGGCCAGGGCGCTGCCGTCTTCCTTGCCGTTGAAGAAGCCGAGGTTGGCCCCCAAGGTCCAGTCGCCCACCGGCTGGCTGTGGGTGAGGTTGAGGTACTGCTGCTGGTAGATATCAGTCAGTTCGGCGTACCACAGGCCGACCTGGGTACGTTTGTCATTGAAGGTGTATTCGCCGCCGCCGAAGTTGAAACGGTCCGAGGTGAACGCGGCTTTGCCGTTCATGAACATGTCTTCCATGCTCGCGTCGTTGCGCGGGCTGTTGCCGCGAAACTGACCGCCATAGAGGGTTAGCCCGGCAATCTCATTGGAGGTGATTTGTCCGCCACGAAAGGTCTGGGGCAGAGAACGGCCATCGTCGGAACGCAGGATTGGCAGCACCGGCATCCATTCGCCAACCTTCAACTCGGTTTTCGACAGCCTGGTTTTCAGTGCGACACCCAGGCGCCCGAAATTGTCGGCGGGGCGGCCATCGTCATGTACCGGTAGCAGTTGCGTGCCGGCGGTGCCTTTGCCGCCATCGAGCTTTTGCGAATACAGGCCCAACACGTCTATCCCGAAGCCGACCGTGCCCTGAGTAAAGCCGGACTTGGCATCGAGGATAAAATTCTGCGTCCACTCTTCGGCCTTGCCCTGGGGGTTGGTCGGGTTGGTGAAGTTGCGGTTGAAGTAGGCGTTACGCAGATTGAGCGTGGCCTTGGCGTCGTCGATAAAGCCTTCGGCATGGGCACCCAGCGGCAGGGTGACGGCCAGGCTGCCGAGACCGAGAAGGCCCAGGCGCGTGCAGGAATGGCGGGCGGATTGACTCACAGTGAGGCTCCCTTTGTTTTGTTGTTTTTATTATTTGTTATACGTCGTCGTACAACATTGAGCGCGATATTTGCGAGGTTTTCGGGGCGTGTCAAGCAGAAGTTATATGATGACTTGGGTGAAACGATTCAACGCAGCGGCACGGTTGCCCTCTGTAGGAGCGAGCTTGCTCGCGAAAAACGTCAACGATAACGCGTGCTTCCTGAATGAACGCGGCGCCTGTGAGTTTTTCGCGAGCAAGCTCGCTCCTACATGGATTGCATTGCGACGCAGGTTTCAGTCAGCCATCACCATCGGCGGTAACGTTCCAAGCAGGGAAACCGCCGCCACCGCTGCAAGGCCCAGCAGCCACTCCATCATCACACTGGCTTTCAAACTGCCCAGGCGTTGCTCGCAGCGCTCGATACGCAACCGGTTCAACAACGCCAACCCCAGCATACCCAGCACCAGCCCCACCTTGATCAGCAAAATCAAGGCAAACCCTTGGAAGAGCGGGGTGGGCCATAGTTGCCCGGTGAGCACGCGCACGTTGATCAGCCCGGTTACCAGCAAGCCGCCGACCAGGCCATATCCCACACCACTGAAGCGACGCAAAATCGGCTCCAGGCGCTGGCCTTGCGCCTGCTGGAGGATCAGCACCAACACCAGCAACCCCCCGAGCCAGGCCCCAACGCACAGCAGGTGCACCACCTGGTTGAGAATCAGCAACTGTCCACTCAGCCCGTCGAGCATGGCGCCGTGACCTACGGGTGCCAGGGTTGCCAGCAGCAGGGCGAGCAGCGGCAAGCGCAAGGCCGGCCAGGGCTTGATCAGCACGATCACCAGCAGCAGGTTCAGCAGCAGATGCCAGGCCCATACCTGACCAAAAAAGGTCTTGCCCAGCACCAACTGGAGGGTGGCCGGTTGCAGCGCCGCGTCCCAACTGCCGGCCATGCTGGCGGTGATCAACAGCAACCACGCAACACCGGTGACGAGCCCCAACCCAGCCAGGCCACGGGTGATGCGCAGCAGTTGCCGGTCCAGTGTCGGTTGCACATCAGCGCCGAGCAGCCAGGGCCTCAACCCCCAGGCCCCGAACATCAACAGCACGACGATGAAATGCAGGAAGCGGCACAGCACCAGCAGGGTTGCCATGGGTTATTGGCCGACCTTGAAACTGTAAGTGCCTTCGCTTTTGTGAGTGTCGACGGACACTGCATGCCATTCGACTTTATAGGTGCCGTTTGCCAGCGCAGCGGCAGGCGTGACCACCAGGGTCTTCTTGTCGGCGCCCGGAGTTTCCAGGCCCTTGATCGCAATTTCGGTGCCGTCCTTGCTCAGGGACACCTTGGTGAAGGTGGCTTCGACGCCTTCGCTGAAGGTCAGGCGCAGGTCTTTGGGTGCGGCGACATTGCTGTCAGCCGCAGGCTCCGCGCTCTTGAGGTGGGCGTGGGCAAACGCCGTGGAGGCGCCCAGCAGGGCAGTGAACAGGACAGCAGCGGTCAGGGACTTCTTGAGCAACATTGTTCAACACCGATCAGAGGATAGGAGTCGGCAGTGTACGAAGTTTCGGCTTGGCCTGTCGCCCCGATCTAGAGCCGGTGGTAGTCTTTAGGCCGTGTTGTTGTCAGGGAGCCCTTATGGGCAATCACAAGATCGGAATTCGTCGGGTCAACGTCGAGAAAATCCTGCTGGCGGCGGAGAAGGTCTTCGCCAACAAGGGCTATGGCAGCACCGCCATGGCCGACATCGCCGAAGAAGCGCAACTGCCGCGCTCCAACCTGCATTACTACTTCACCACCAAAAGCGAGCTGTACAGCGCGGTGCTGTTCGACCTGCTGGAGTTGTGGAAGCAGGACGCCCTGAGCTTTGAAACCTTTGACGACCCTCGTGTGGTGCTCAGCAGCTACATCCGCGCCAAGATGCAGCGCTCGCGCACGCGCCCGTATGGCTCCAAGGTCTGGGCCAATGAAATCATCCACGGCGCGCCCACACTCGGCGAGGCCCTGGATGAAAGCCTGTACGACTGGGCCAAGATGAAGGAAGCGAAGATTCGCCAATGGGTGCAAGACAAACGCATCCTGCCGGTGGAGCCCTCGAGCCTGTTGTACATGATCTGGGCCTCGACCCAGCACTATGCCGACTTCGACCACCAGGTGAAGATTTTGAATGATCACCAGCCGTTGTCGGACAGGCAGTTCGAGAAGGCCATTCAGACAGTGACCAGTGTGATTTTGCGCGGGATTGGCTTGGAACCTTGAGCTGATCGTTCCCACGCTCCGCGTGGGAATGCCGCCCTGGACGCTCTGCGTCCGCTCTTGCCAGGGTGACGCGGAGCGTCACAGGATGCGTTCCCACGCGGAGCGTGGGAACGAGGGACAAGGATTACACCGCTTCCCGGTAAGGATTGCGCGGGTCCTGCGTCCAGTTCAAAAACGGCTTGCCGGTATCGATCGGCACCATCTCGATGCAGTCGGCCACCGGGCAAGTGATCTGGCACAGGTTGCAGCCCACGCATTCATCATCGATCACCTCATACAGATGCGTGCCATCGGCCTGCTTCAAGCTGGCAATGGCCTGGTGCGAGGTGTCCTCGCAGGCAATATGGCAACGCCCACAGCCAATGCACGCCTCTTGGTCTATCTTGGCGATGACCTGGTAGTTGATGTCCAGGTACTTCCAGTCTGTGGTATTGCCCACCGCCCGCCCGGAAAACGCCTGCAGGTTGGCATGGCCCTGGCTGTCCATCCAGCGCGACAAGCCGTCCTTCATCTCTTCAACGATGCGAAACCCATGCAGCATCGCCGCCGTGCACACCTGTACCGCGCCGCAGCCCAGGGCGACAAACTCCGCCGCATCCCGCCAGGTGCCGATACCGCCGATGCCGCAGATCGGCAGGCCGTGGGTCTGTGGGTCGCGGGCGATTTCGGCGACCATGTTCAACGCAATCGGCTTGACCGCCGAGCCGCAGTAACCGCCGTGGGTGCTCTGGGTGCCGACCACCGGCAGCGCGACCATACGTTCCAGGTCCACGCTGGTGATGGAGTTGATGGTGTTGATCAGCGACACCGCATCCGCGCCACCGCGATAGGCCGCCCGCGCCGCCACGCGGATGTCGGTGATGTTCGGCGTGAGCTTGACGATCACCGGCAGCGAACAATACGTCTTGCACCAGCGCGTCACTTGCTCCACGTACTCCGGCACCTGGCCGACGGCGGCGCCCATGCCCCGTTCGGGCATGCCGTGGGGGCAGCCGAAGTTCAGCTCGATGCCGTCGCAGCCGGTCGCCTCCACCAAGGGCAGGATGTTCTTCCAGGACGCTTCGACACAAGGCACCATCAGCGAGACGATCAGCGCGCGGTCCGGCCAGTCCTTTTTCACCTGGGTGATTTCCCGCAGGTTGATCTCCAGGGAACGGTCGGTGATCAGTTCGATATTGTTGATGCCCAGCACTTCACGGTTGGCGCCATAGTGCGCGGAGTAGCGCGACGACACGTTCACCGCCGCCGGATCTTCCCCCAGGGTTTTCCACACCACGCCACCCCAGCCGGCCTCGAACGCACGCACCACATTGTAGGCTTTGTCGGTGGGCGGCGCGGAGGCCAGCCAGAATGGATTGGGCGCTTTGATTCCGGCGAATACAATCGAGAGATCGGCCATTACGCAGCCTCCACAGTCAGCATGAGTTGGGCATGCATGGCTTCGGCGGCCCGCTTGCCATGTTGTACTGCCTGGACGGTGAGGTCCTGGCCGAGGCTGACGCAATCGCCGCCGGCATACACCCCAGGGATGCTGGTGCGCAGTTGCTCATCGACGAAGATGCGCTCGCCGACGCGGTGCAACTGCTGGGCCAGCGGGTCGTGCAGGGCGTCGTTGTCGAAGCCTTGCCCGATCGCCTTGAAGATCGCATCGGCGGCCAGTTCGAAGGTTTCCCCGGTCGGCAACAGGCGACCGTTTTCCAGGCGGGTGCGGGCAAAGCGCATGCCGCGTACGCGGCCTTGGTCGTCGAGCAGAACTTCGTCGGGTTGGGCCCAGGTCAACAGCCGTACCTGATTGGCCTTGGCGATGTCCTGTTCGTGGTGGGTCGCGCCCATGTCGGCCAGGCCACGGCGGTACACTAGGTTGACATCGCGGGCACCGAGGCGGGCCATCTGCACGGCCATGTCGATGGCGGTGTTGCCGGCGCCGAGCACAATGCAACGGTCGGCCAGGGGCAGTTGGGTGAGGTCGTCGGCCTGGCGCAGTTCGCGGATATAGTCGGTGGCGGCGAGCAGGCCGGGGGCGTCCTCAAAAGGCAGACCCAGCTGTTTGCTGGCAGCGAGACCCAGGCCGAGGAACACCGAATCGAACTGCTGGTGCAGTTCGCTCAAGGTCAGGTTGTCGCCCAGGCGCTGGCCGTGGCGAACCTCGATGCCGCCAATCTGCAGGAGGAAATCCAGCTCCTTCTGGGCGAAGTCGTCCACCAGTTTGTATTTGGCGATTCCGTATTCATTCAGTCCGCCGGCTTTTTCCCGCGCTTCGAAAATCACCACGTCATGACCGTGCAAGGCGGCGCGGTGGGCGCAGGCCAAACCGGCTGGCCCGGCACCGACCACGGCGATGCGCTTGCCGGTGGGCGCGGCGCGTTGGAACGGGTGTTCGCTGAAGTGCGCGTTGTCGATGGCGTAGCGTTGCAACAGGCCGATCAGCACAGGGGCGCATTCTTCGGCGTTATTGCGCACGCACGCTTGCTGGCAAAGGATTTCCGTCGGGCACACCCGCGCGCAACTGCCACCGAGGATGTTGGCCGAGAGGATCTTCTGCGCGGCGCCTTGCACGTTGTCGGTGTGGATGTTGCGGATGAACGACGGAATGTCGATCTCGCTGGGGCACGCATTCACACAAGGCGCGTCGTAGCAGTACAGGCAGCGCGAGGCTTCCAGCTGGGCCTGGCGGGCGTTGAGGGGCGGTGCCAGGTCGGTGAACTGGCTGGCGAGGGTGGCCCCGTCTTCGCGGGGGTGGGGGAGGTGGGTCAGGGTCTGGATCACGGTGTTGGCCTCACGGTTATTGAGGTGGGCGATCGTTCCCACGCTCTGCGTGGGAATGCCTCACTGGACGCTCCGCGTCCGCTTTTTTTGGATTCAGCGGTTTACGGCCACCGGCTTGGAAAGCGCTGCCCGCTTGCTCAACTGCTCGAACACCGACGGATACGCCGGCCGCTCCACATACCGTCCGGCCCCTCGCTCGGCGCGCAGGTCGCCATCGGCCCACACCAGCTTGCCCTGGCTGATGGTATGGCTGGGCACGCCGCGTACGGTCTTGCCTTCGAAGATGTTGAAGTCCACCTGCTGATGGTGGGTCTTGGCCGAAATGGTCCGCGTGCCCTCGGGGTCCCATAGCACCAGGTCGGCATCGGCGCCCACACGTATCGCGCCTTTGCGGGGGTAGAGATTGAAGATCTTCGCGGTGTTGGTGGAGGTCAGCGCGACAAATTCCTGCATCGACAAACGCCCGGTATTGACGCCTTCGTGCCACAGCAGCGCCATGCGGTCTTCAATGCCGGCGGTGCCGTTGGGGATCTTGCTGAAGTCATCACGCCCGGCGGCTTTTTGCTCGGCGCAGAAGCAGCAATGGTCGGTGGCGGTGGTGTGCAGGTTGCCCGCTTGCAGGCCATGCCACAGTGCCTCTTGGTGCCCGCGCGGGCGGAACGGCGGGCTCATCACATAGCCGGCGGCGGTCTGCCAGTCGGGGTGCTGGTACACACTGTCATCGAGCAACAGGTGGCCGGCGAGCACTTCACCGTACACCGCCTGGCCCTTGCCTCGGGCATAGGTGATTTCATCCAAGGCTTCCTTCGTCGACACATGCACCAGGTACAGCGGCGTGCCGATGGTTTCGGCAATCCGGATGGCACGGCTGGCCGCTTCGCCTTCCACTTGAGAGGGGCGCGACAGCGGATGGGCTTCCGGCCCGGTGATGCCCTGGGCCATCAGTTTGCGTTGCAGGTGATACACCAGTTCGCCGTTTTCGGCATGCACGGTGGGCACCGCGCCGAGTTCCAGGCAGCGTTCGAAACTGGCAACCAAGGTGTCGTCGGCCGCCATGATCGCGTTCTTGTAGGCCATGAAATGCTTGAAGCTGTTGATGCCGTGATGGCTGACCAACTCGGCCATTTCCTCGCGAACCTGCTCGCTCCACCAGGTGATTGCTACATGAAACCCGTAGTCGGCGGCAGACTTTTCGGCCCAGCCGCGCCACTGGTGGAAAGCTTCCATCAGCGATTGCTGCGGGTTGGGAATCACGAAGTCGATGATCGAGGTGGTACCACCGGCCAAGCCTGCCGCCGTACCACTGAAAAAGTCTTCACTGGCCACGGTGCCCATGAAGGGCAATTGCATATGGGTATGGGGGTCGATGCCGCCCGGCATCAAGTATTGGCCGCTGCCATCGAGTACTTCGCAGCCTGCGGGAATATCCAGATTCGTGCCAATGGCGTGAATTAGACCCTCTGCGCATAACACATCGGCGCGGTAACTTTCATCATGGGTAATAACGGTGGCGCCACGGATCAACAGCGACATGTCGAGTTCCTCACAGGCTTGACCGGCTTGTGCCAGTTCTAAGTGTTGTAATACTGCGTACCGATGACGGGTTAATTCCTGTCATTGGTGACAGGAATAGAAACTAGCCCGAGTTTTTCGAATGAGCAAGAAGATTTTTCGCAAGTCTTTATGGTTTTTATCTTATTGATATACATAGGAAAATCCTGGTTTCACCAAAATGAAGCACGCCCACCCTGTTTTGACGCACTTGACAGGTTCTTGATCTGATCAATATTTCTTATTGCAAATCAGGCGCTTGAGATATGCCGCTTGACGGCGTCGAGAAATAAAAATAATTGTGATGCACCAGATTGAGACCTGAAGGTTCGAGCAACTTGTGAGTTGTTTAGCCTGACGCATACGGCAAGTACCGCAGGCTCAATTGGAAAGCTGATAAACATCAGTACGTTATATAAGCGGTACGGGCTCAGAGGCGGTTGTCGGCACGGTTATTGAGTGCACGGGCAGTTGGCCGGAACCCTGGATGTCATGTTGTCGATGCGGTACTCCGGCCACCTGAACCTAGCGTGCAGGTGAGCAACAATAATTTTAAAAAAACCGTGGAGCGGCCATGCAACAGAACAGATCGCAAGTCATCGAGCGCAACGGCCTGTACGAACTCGACGCCGGCCCCGACGTCCTCGACAGCCCTCGCTACAACCACGACATGGCACCTACCAAAGTGCACGAGCGCACCTGGAACAAATGGCACATCACGGCGCTATGGGTCGGTATGTCGATCTGCGTGCCCACCTACACCCTGGGCGGGGTGCTCACGGCGTATTTCGGGCTGTCGGTGGGAGAGGCGCTGGTAGCGATCCTGCTGGCCAATATCGTGGTGTTGATCCCGCTGACCCTCAACGCGTTTCCCGGCACCAAGTACGGCATTCCGTTTCCGGTGCTGTTGCGTTCGTCCTTTGGCATCCTCGGCTCCAACGTGCCGTGCCTGATTCGTGCGCTGGTGGCTTGCGGCTGGTTTGGTATCCAGACGATGTTCGGCGGGCTGGCGATCCACCTGTTTTTAGGCTCGATTTTCGACGGCTGGAAAGCCCTCGGCGGTACCGGTGAGGTGATCGGTTTCATGCTGTTCTGGTGCCTGAACCTGTGGGTGGTGCTGCGTGGCGCCGAGTCGATTAAGCGCCTGGAAACCTTGTCGGCGCCGCTATTGGTCGCCGTAGGAGTTGGTCTGCTGGTATGGGCGATGCCGAATGTGTCCCTCAGCGAGCTGATGGCGATCCCACCCAAGCGCCCCGAAGGCGCAAGCCTCACCGGTTACTTTATGGCGGGGCTTACGGCGATGGTGGGTTTCTGGGCCACGTTGTCGCTGAACATTCCCGACTTCAGCCGCTACGCCAACAGCCAGAAAGACCAGATTCTGGGGCAGATCTTCGGCTTGCCGCTGACCATGTTCCTGTTCGCCGCCCTCGGCGTGGTCATGACCGCCGCCTCGGTGAAACTGGTGGGGGTCAGCGTCTCCGACCCGGTGAGCCTGATCGGTCATATCCAGAGCCCGGTGTGGGTGGCCATCGCCATGGCGCTGATCATCGTCGCGACCTTGTCCACCAACACCGCGGCGAACATCGTCTCGCCCACCAACGACTTCCAGAACATCGCGCCCAAGTTGATCAACCGTACCACGGCGGTGATCCTCACCGGCCTGGTAGGGCTGGCGCTGATGGCCCATGAACTGCTGAAAAAACTCGGGCTGATCGTCTCGGACGTGAGTCTTGAAACCGTGTATTCCAATTGGCTGCTGGGTTATTCGAGCCTGCTGGGGCCGATTGCCGGGATCATGGTGGTGGACTATTTCATCACCCGCAGACAGCAGTTGGACCTGGCCGGCCTGTACCGCGATGACGTGTACCCGGCCTGGAACTGGAGCGGCTTTATCGCCTTTGGCGTACCGGTGGTGCTGACGCTGCTGTCGCTGGGCAGCGATGCGTTCAGCTGGTTCTACAGCTACGGCTGGTTCACCGGCTCGGCGTTGGGCGGGGTGTTGTATTACGGGCTCAATGCCAAGCGCGCTAGCAGTCCACTCACCGCCAAATCCCCGTTGTAAACACGGTTCAGGTGGGAGCTGGCTTGCCTGCGATAGCGGACTATCAGTTAAAGCCGTGTCGCCTGACACACCGCTATCGCAGGCAAGCCAGCTCCCACAGTTGACCGCGTTAATTCATAAGAACCTGTAGCCTGAGGAGACCCCCATGAACGCTGCCCTCGACGTTCTGCAATCGACCCATCAGCACATCAACCGCGACCGTCTGTGGCAGTCGCTGATGGACCTGGCCAAACTCGGTGCCACCCCCAAGGGCGGTGTGTGCCGCCTGGCCCTCACCGACCTCGACCGCAAGGCTCGCGATCTCTTCGTGCAGTGGTGCGAAGCGGCCGGTTGCACGGTGACCATCGACGGCATCGGCAATATCTTTGCGCGTCGCCCCGGCCGCAATCCCGACCTGCCGCCAGTGATGACCGGCAGCCATATCGACACCCAGCCCACGGGCGGCAAGTTCGACGGTTGCTTCGGCGTGCTGGCCGGTGTGGAAGTGCTGCGCACCCTTAACGACCTCAAGGTGGAAACCGAGGCGCCGCTGGAAGTGGTGGTATGGACCAACGAAGAAGGCTCGCGCTTCCCGCCGTGCATGATGGGCTCAGGGGTGTTTGCCGAGAAGTTCACCCTGGCCGATACCCTGGCCAAAGTGGATGCCGATGGGGTCAGCGTGGGTGAGGCGCTGAATGCGATTGGTTATGCGGGAACACGGCCGGTCAGCGGGCATAAGGTCGGCGCGTATTTCGAGGCGCATATCGAACAAGGGCCGATTCTGGAGGATGAACACAAAACCATCGGCGTGGTGCTCGGCGCCCTCGGGCAAAAGTGGTTTGACCTGAAGCTGCGCGGTGTTGAGGCCCATGCCGGCCCTACACCCATGCACTTGCGCAAGGACGCCCTGGTCGGCGCGGCCGCGGTGGTGGCCGCCGTGAACGCGGCGGCGTTGGCGCACCAGCCCCATGCGTGCGGCACGGTGGGCTGCCTGCAAGCGTATCCGGGATCGCGCAACGTGATTCCCGGTGAAGTACGCATGACCCTGGATTTTCGTCACTTGGAACCGGCACGGCTGGACTCGATGATTGCCCAGGTGCGCCAGGTGATCGAAGACACCTGCGCCAAACATGGCTTGAGTTTCGACCTGCAGCCCACGGCGGACTTCCCGCCGCTGTACTTTGACAAAGGCTGTGTGGAGGCGGTGCGCGATGCCGCCAATGGCTTGGGCTTATCGAACCTGGACATCGTCAGCGGGGCAGGGCACGACGCGATCTTCGTCGCTGAGCTGGGCCCGGCGGGGATGATCTTTGTGCCGTGTGAAGGCGGCATCAGCCACAACGAAATCGAAAATGCCGCGCCGGATGACTTGGCGGCAGGGTGTGCGGTGTTGTTGCGCGCCATGCTAGCCGCTTCAGCGGCCATCGCCAGCGGCAAACTCGCGGCCTGATCGTTCCCACGCTCCGCGTGGGAATGAACCCTGTGACGCTCCGCGTCACGATTTTAAGGGCAGACGCAGAGCGTCCTGAACGACGTTCCCACGCAGAGCGTGGGAACGATCAGTAGTCAGCAGGTTATTAGCCCGGCTGCCAGCCGCCGCCGAGTGCGGTCAAGAGTCCCACGCTTGCCTGCAATTGCCGGGTCTGCACCGCCTGCAACGTTCGCTGTGCCTGCAACGCGGCGGTTTGGGCGGTGACCACGTCCAGGTAACTCACCGCCCCGGCCTGATAGCTATTCATCGCCAAAGCCTGGGTATGTTGCGCCGCCTCTGCCGCCGCTTGCTCGTCCTCGGCTTGCTGCTGCAGATCTCGCAGTTGTGCGAGGTTATCCTCCACCTCACGCACGGCTTTCAAGACGTGGCTACGGTACTGTGCCGAGGCCTCCTCGAACTCGGCCTTGGTCTGGCGCTCGTTGGCGCTCAAGCGCCCGCCGTCGAAGATCGGCAGGTTCATCAGCGGCCCCAGCGCCCAGTACCGGTTGCCGGCGGACAGCAGGTTGCCGACGCCTTGGGTCTGCCCGCCCAGCACACCGGTCAAACTGAAATCCGGAAACCAGGCTGCCTTGGCCACGCCGATAGTCGCGTTGGCTGCAAACACGCGACGCTCAGCGGCGGCAATGTCCGGGCGACGCTGCAGCAGGTGGCTGGGCAACTGCGCCGGAATGCCTGGCAACGCCATTAATTGCGAACTGGACGGCAGTGAAAAATCACTGGCCGTTACGCCCACCAATGCACCGATGGCATGCTCGACGAGGTTGCGCTGGCCACGCACTTCGTCCAACTGTGCCTTGGCTTCGGCCAGTTGGTTTTGCGCGCGGGTCAGGTCCAGTTCCGACGCAATCTGGCCTTCATAACGGCTGCGGGTCAGTTGCAGCGCCTGGCTGAATTCCTCCAGTGAACTGTTGAGTATCCTGCTTTGTGCATCCAGCCCATTGAGCTGCACATACAGGCTCGCCAACTGCTGTTGGAGGCTCAAGCGCACCACCGCCAAATCATCAAAGGACGCTTGTGCCTGGGCATCGCCCGCGGCGACCTGATTGCGGATTCTGCCCCACAGGTCGAGGTCGTATCCCAGGGAGAACCCAGCGGTATTGCTGTTGTACACCGACGGCTGTGTAGTGCCGCGTAACGGTCGTGAATCCGATTGACGCTGGCGCAGCGGTTGCGCGCTGGCGGTGATTTGCGGGAAAAGGCCCGCGTGCAATTGGCTGGCGTAGGCCTGGGACGCATCGAAGTGCGCGAGCGCCGCGGCCAGGTCCGGGTTGGCCTTGAGCAGTTGCTGTTGCAGCGCGTTCAGGCGCGAATCGTGGTAAAGCTGCCACCACTGGGGCGCCAATTGGTCCGACGGTTGCGCACTGTGCCAAGGGCCATCGCTGGTTTGTTCACGGTAGTTCGCGGGCAGGTCAATCGACGGCACTTTATAGCTGGGTGCCATCGAGCAACCCTGCAACGCCAGCAGCACCAACGCCGCCAGCGGCTTAAGCTTTGGGCGCATGGGCACCTCCCGAGGCGTCGGCCAGTTGCACCGGGTCGCCTTCGCGCAGGGCGTCGGGCGGGTTGTCGATGATACGGTCAGCAGGCTTCAGGCCCTGGTCGATCACCAGGCGCTCGCCGAGGTCCAGGCCAATATGAATGTCTTGCAGGTGCACATGGTTGCGACCGTCCAGTATCGCAACCTGGGTGCCCTGGGCGCGGAAGATCAAGGCGCTGGCCGGGATGCTCACGCCATGGGTGTCAGCCGGAATCGGCAGGGTGACTTCGGCGTAATCGCCCGGCAGCAGTTCGCCGTTGGGGTTGTCGGCGACGAACTGAGCGAGCAGGGTGCCGGAGCGGCGGTCGATGGCGGTGGAGTCACCGATCAGACGTGCCTTGAAGTGCTCGCCGGGGTGCTCGGGGACGGTCAGTTCGGCCTCAAGGCCTGTATGGATGACCGCTGCATAGTTCTGCGGCACCGGCACATACAAGCGCAATTGGTGGGTGTCGGCAATGTTGAACAGTTCCGGATCGCTGGCGTTATCGGCCTTGATCAACTGGCCGATGTCGGTGTTACGGGCGGTGATGGTGCCGGCGAACGGCGCGCGAAGGGTCTTGTAGCTTTCCAGGGCGCACAGTCGCGCATAGTCTGCTGCAGCGGCTTCGGTGTTGGCCTTGGCGGCTGCGGCGTTGGAGGTTTTTTCATCGGCGTCCTGGCGCGATACCGAATGGCTGGCCAGCAGGTTTTGCCAGCGGGTCGCCGTGGTGGCTGCCAGGTGTGCATTGGCTTGTTGCTGGATCAGGCGCGCATGGGCCTGGGCCAGTTGTTGGTCAAGGTCGGGGCTGTCGATTTCGGCGAGGAGTTGCCCGGCCTTGACCTGGGCGCCGATGTCGACTTTCCAGTCCTTCAAGTAGCCGCTGACCCGCGCATGGATCGCCGCCTTGCTCCACGCCTCCAGGTGAGCGGGTAGGCGTAGGGTGTCACCGCCGGCGTTTGGCTTGGGTTGGAACACCATCACCTGGGGGACGGCGGCGGCTTCGGTCCAGGCAGTGACCGATTGCTCGTGCAGCGTTCGTGCGTGCAGGCCGCTGGCGACCAACAGGGCAGCCAACGTCAGGCCACCGACACCCAGGAGCATCAGGCGCTTGCGCGAGGGTTTTTGATCAGGCGACATGGGGCGTTTCTCCAGCAGTTGCGCGAGTAGGATGACGGCCGTGGACCAGGCTGAAGACCACGGGAACAAACAACAAAGTGGCGATGGTGGCGAAGATCAAGCCGCCGATGACTGCCCGGCCGAGCGGGGCGTTCTGCTCCTCGGAAATCGCCAGGGGCAGCATGCCGATGATCATCGCCAGGGCGGTCATGCACACCGGGCGAAAGCGTGTGTAGCCCGCTTCCAGCGCGGCTTTCAACGCATCGCCATGTTCGGCCAGACGCTCACGGCAGAAGCTCACCACCAGGATCGAGTTGGCGGTGGCCACGCCCATGCACAAGATGGCGCCGGTGAGTGCTGGCACCGACAACGAGGTGCCACTGAGGAACAGCATCCACACGATGCCCGCCAATGCTGCCGGCAACGCCGTGATGATCACAAAGGGGTCGGCCCATGACTGGAAGTTGACCACGATCAGCAAGTAGATCAGCACCACCGCGCCGAGCAGCCCGAAGCTCAAACCACTGAACGCCTCATGCAGCGCATCGATCTGCCCGTGCAGGCTGATGTTCGCGCCTTTGGGACGCATGGACGCCGTGTCATCCAGCACTTTTTGCACATCGCGGGCCACACCGCCGAGGTCGCGGCCTTGCACGTTAGCGTACAGGTCCAGGGTCGGTTCGATGTTGTAGTGGGTCACCACGGCCGGGCTTTGTACCCGGGAGATGGTTGCCACGCCGCCGAGGATTTGCGCCTGCCCGTTTGCCCCCGTCACCGGCAGCGCTTCCAGGGACGGCAAGCTGTCGAGGCGGTATTGCGGGGTGGCAGCGACTATGGAATAAGACACGCCGTTGGCCGGGTTGAGCCAGAAGGTCGGCGCGGTTTGCGAGCTGCCGGCGAGGGAGGCGACCATGCTGTTGGTGACATCACGCTCGGTAATGCCCAGGCCGTTGGCGCGCATACGGTCCACGTTTACTTGCAGCGAGGGGTAGCCGGTGGACTGCTGGATACGCAGGTCGGCAATCCCCGGTACATGCTGCAAGCGCCGTTCAAGTTCGACGGCATAAGCGCGGTTTTCTGCGTCATTGCGCCCGGAGATTTTGACGTCCAGCGGGGCGGGGGCGCCGAAGTTGAGGATCTGGCTGCTGATGTCGGCGGGCAGGAACGCAAAGTGGCTGCCGGGGAAACTTTGCGGCAGGGCTTCGCGCAGTTTTTTCACATAGTCGGCGGTGGGTGCGTGGTGCGTTTTCAAGCTGACTTGAATATCGCCATCCTGCGGGCCGATGGTGCCGCTGCTGCTGTAGGCCATGTCGATGCCGCTGAGCGGAATGCCAATATTGTCGACGATGGTGTCCAGTTCTTCGGCCGGGATGACCTCGCGGATCCGCGCTTCGATGCGGTCGAACGCCGCGGCGCTTTCCTCGATGCGCGTGCCCAGGGGCAAGCGCACATGCAGGGCCAAGGCACCCGCATCGGTGGCCGGAAAAAAGTCCTGGCCCAGGCTCGGCAACAACAGGAACGACGCGAGTACGCAGGCCAGGAACCCGACAATGAAGCGCTTGCGTGCGCCCAGTGCCAGCGTCAGCAGGCCATGGTAGGTGTCGCGGACATTGGAAAAGTGCCGCTCGAATCCCTGTTGAAAATTCAGCACCGATTGCAGCAATGCATTACGTGGTTTCAGGTGCTGTTCGCCCTCGTGGTGGTTGATGAATGCATCTTCCGGATGATGCCCAGCGCCTGACTCCGGCCGATGTGGTTTGAGCAAAAACATCGCCAGCGTCGGCACCAGGGTGCGCGAGAGAATGAACGAACTGGCCATGGCGAAGATCACCGCCAATGCCATCGGCCGGAACAGATAACCGGCAATGCCTTGCAGCAAAAACATCGGCACGAACACGATGCAGATGCACAGCAGTGAGACGAACGCCGGGCCGACGATTTGCGCGGCGCCGTCGAGAATCGCGGTCTTCACCGTCTTACCTTGCTCCAGGTGCCAGTTGATGTTTTCGATGGTCACCGTGGCGTCATCCACAAGGATGCCCACGGCCAACGCCAGCCCGCCCAGCGTCATGACGTTGAGGGTTTGCCCGCTGACGGCCAACAGCGCGATGGCCGAAAGCACCGCCAGGGGAATCGAGGCGGCGATGATCAAGGTCGAGCGCCAACTGCCAAGAAACAACAGGATCATTGCACTGGTAAGCAGGGCGGCAATGATGCCTTCCTGGGCCACGCTGCCCACCGACTGTTTGACGAACACTGAGGCATCGCCCAGCAGCGAGGTTTTCAATGACGGCGGCAGGGTTTCGTTGATGCGCGGCAGCATCTGGCGGATACCGTCGATGATCGACAGCGTGGAAATGCTGCCGTTTTTCAGCGCCGGCATGAGCACGGCGCGATGGCCGTCGACCCGCACGATGTTGGTTTGCGGCGGTGAACCGTCGCGCACGTGGGCCACTTGGCCGATGGTGATCAGCGCCCCGTCGACGGTCTTGATCGGCAAGTCGTTGAGCTCATCAATGGCCTTGGGGCTGTTGTTGAGCAGGATCGTGTATTCGTTGGGCCCCAGCTTGGCGGTGCCCACCGGAATGATCTGGTTCTGCAGCGCCAGGGCATTGCCCACATCCTGGGCCGACAAGCCTTTGGCGGCGAGGGCTTGGGGGTCGAGGTCGAGCGTAATCTGCCGCTGCTTGCCGCCCATCGGCGTGGGCATGGCCAGGCCGGGCAGGGCGCTTAAGGGCAGGCGGATATTGTTCTGCACCAGGTCACGAATTCTGGCTTCCGAAAGGCTGGGGCTGGAGAACGCCATTTGCAGGATCGGCACCGTGGAGGCGCTGTAGTTGAGGATCAGCGGCGGGGTGATGCCCGGTGGCATTTGCTTGAGCACGGTTTGTGACACCGCCGTGACCTGGGCATTGGCGGTACGGATGTCCACGCCAGGCTGGAAGAAGATCTTGACGATGCCCATGCCGGGCAACGATTGCGACTCGATGTGTTCGATGTCGTTGACGGTGGTGCTCAGGGAGCGTTCGTAGGTGTAGATCACCCGGCCGGCCATGGCGTCCGGGGACAGGCCGTTGTACTGCCAGACCACGGCGACCACGGGAATGCCGATATCGGGAAAAACATCCGTGGGCGTGCGCAGGGCCGCCATCGGCCCGATGATGCAGATGAATATAGCCAGCACGATGAAGGTGTACGGCTTGTGCAGTGCGGTCTTTACCAGCCCGAGCATGCGTGAGTCTCCGAGAAGAGCAGGATTGCAAACCCCGGCAGTCTTGCCCGACCCACCTAACACGCACCTTTCAGCCAGGTGAAGGAAGTTTTAGTTAACGGCTGAAGATCCTTTCATAGGGATTCATTTGTTCCAGGAGAGGCGGCTGATCAAGCTTGTCAGTCATCGGATACGACCTTTTCATTCATGCCCTTTGGAGCGCTGTCATGTCACTTAAACCATTGTTGTTAGTTCCCGTCCTTGGCTTTGTCTGCTTTCTATCGGCATGCGCCGGCCCGATCCCCAAGGCGGACCCCAGCCAAGCCTGGATCGGCTTGCAGGAAGAAGCGCCGAATGACCTGATGGCCGAGCGTGTCGATGGCAAACGTGTGGACGATGGGCGCTATTTTGAAGTGACCCCGGGGGACCATCGCCTGGATGTGACCTTATTTGAAGACGAGCCGGGTGACGACAACCAGCAGGACTGCCAGGGCCGCATCGAGTACAAGCATTTCAAGGCGGGTGAGCACTACACCCTGGTGGAGTCGAGCCTGGGCACCACGGTGCGCGCGTCCCTTGAGGACGGCCACGGCAAGGAAATTGCCGCGACCCAGGACTTCAATTGCATGCCTGGCTAGGCGTGATGCGCCGTCGTCTTGCGTGGCTCGGCGGGTTCAGCAGGTTTGACGTGGGGGTGATGATGCCGGCGCGTCACGCGCATGACCCCCCACAGCATGGCGGCGGCGACGGCCAGCCAACCACAGATCAACAGGAAAATCGTTGTCGCAAGGCTCATTCGGGCCTCCTTTCGCCCACTTGGGGCACACACAGTCTTCTCAATGGACAGTCTAGTCAGCTGACGGTTGCCTGCTATTGACCAATGGTCGAGTCCGTCCAACTTGTTTGCTCTATCGTCACCGCTTTATTGCACGCGTCGGCTATAGATATCTTGCGCCGCCCCCTGTAGGAGCGAGCTTGCTCGCGAAAAACGTCAACGATGACGCAGGCTTCCTGAATAAACGCGGCGCCTGTAAGTTTTTCGCGAGCAAGCTCGCTCCTACGGGATAGAGAAAGCGCGATTGGGCTATGATCGGGGCCTTTACCGGCAGTTGATCAAGAGAGTGAAAAAATTGCGCTTACGGTCGAACCTTAAAACTTCCTTGCTACTGGCCGTTGCCCTCGGGTTGGCGGCCTGTTCCAGCAACACTCCATCGAAACTGCCTGGCTTGCCCGAGCGCGTCGAACTCAATGGCGTGCCGACCTTTCGCAGTGAGGCTTATCAGAGCGGTCCTACGGCACTTGCCAGCATGCTGTCGCAACAAGGCGTTGTCATGACACCGGGTTTGCTTGATAAGCCGCTGCGCCTGCCCGGCGCCGAGGCGGGCCTTGAGCGCAACATGCAGGTGCTGGCGCGTGAGTACGGGCTGATGGTGTACCCATTGGAGGCCAAGCTGACCGCCGTGCTGGCGCAGGTGGCGGCGGGTTACCCGGTGATGGCGCGGATCAACGCCAGCTATTGGTCCGGGGCGCGTTATGTCGTGGTGGTGGGGTTCAACCAGCAGAAGAGTACGGTGCTGTTGCGCTCAGGCAATGAGCGCCGCTTGAGCATGAGCTTCAGCGACTTTGAGTCGGCGTGGAAGGGCGCGGGCCATTGGGCCATCCTGACCCAGCGCCCGAGCCAGTTGCCGGCCAATGTGGACGCGCAGCGCTGGCGCGATGCGGCCAATGCCACGGCCCAGGCGGGGCAGGAGCAAGCGGCGGCCCAAGCGCTCAAGGTGTTGGCAGAGAAGAAGTGAAACTCAAATGTGGGAGCGGGCTTGCTCGCGAAGGCGCAGTGTCAGTCGCTGAATGCTTAGGCTGACCCACCGCATTCGCGAGCAAGCCCGCTCCCACACTAAAATCGCTGTTTATCGACGTACTTCCGTAGCGGTCGCTCGATTCTTGAGGTTTTTATCGGCCTTGTAACGCAGCGCCACATCCGGCACTGCGCCGCCTTTGCCGGTCTCGACCCAGCTACGAATACGGCTGGCATCGGCAAAATGGGTGAACTTGCCAAAGGCATCCAGGATCACCAGCGACACCGGGCGATTGCCCATGCTCGTCACCAGCACCAGGCAGTGGCCGGCCTGGTTGGTGAAGCCGGTCTTGGTCAGCTTGATATCCCAGTTGGCGCGGTTGATCAGGTGGTCGGTGTTGGAGAAGCCCAAGGTGTAGTTGGGCTTGCGGAACGACACGGTCTTTTCCTTGGTGGTGCTCAGCTGGCTCAGCATCGGGAATTTACGCGCATAGGCCAGCAGCTTGCTCAGGTCGCGGGCGGTGGACACGTTATGGATCGACAGGCCGGTGGGCTCCACGTAGTGGGTGCTGGTCATGCCCAAGGACTTGGCCTTGGCGTTCATCGCCGCGATAAAGGCTGCGTAACCGCCAGGATAATGGTGGGCCAGGCTCGCAGCGGCGCGGTTTTCCGAAGACATCAGCGCGATCAGCAGCATTTCCTTGCGCGGCATCTGGCTGCCGATCTTCACCCGGGAGAACACGCCTTTCATCTCGGGCGTGTCGGTGATGTTGATGTCGATGTACTCGTCCATATTCTGCTTGGCTTCGAGGACGATCAGGCCGGTCATCAGCTTGCTCACCGAGGCGATAGGTACCACCACGTCGGGGTTGCTGGAATAAATGACTTTATTGGTCTGCAAATCGACCAGCATGGCGCTACCGGAGGCGATCTGCAGCTTGGAGGCGTCACGCGGGGCCAGGGTGGATTCGGCGGCGTGGGCGAAGGTGCCTGCCAAAGCAAAAAACAGGCTGACAATAGAAAGACGAATTTTCACGCGGATGAACTCGCTAAAAAGTAAGGAAATGCCGTTGTGAAACGGATTTTGTGACAAATGGCGTTACATTTTAGGAGTATGGATCAGAAAGCGATAGAGAGCCTTTAAATAAAGGCTGTAAGCCGATGATTGGTTAGGCTGTGCCGATTTTAAACCTATGGCTTTGTTATTTTTTCTCGCGTGTCCTCATCGATAAGCTGTCGAAGTTGCTCAAACAGGGGATCGGCATCGGTGTACTTCTTGCCGTAAGCTAGATTGAACTCGTAATTGAAGCCCGGTGGGTTCTTGCCCTGATTGTGCTGGAGCAGCGTTTCCAGCTTGTCCAGCGCCTTGACGGCTCTTGCCTCCGCAGACTGTGCGTGCTCATAGTCATCCCAGAGCGCCAATATCTCAGCTTTCAGCGGCTCATCCAGCGCAGAGGTCAGAAGCACAAGATCGTCTCTCTCTTGCTCGCCCTTGTTGGGAAACGCCGCCTGACTGACTGCTGGGATGTCTCCGTTGATGGCCTCCCCCAGATCGTGAATGACGCACATCTTGAGGATCTTCAGCATGTCGGGCTCGGCCAGTTGATCTTCGAAAACAATGGCCATCAGGCAAAGACGCCAACTGTGTTCCGCCGTGCTTTCGGTGCGCCCGGAAGAGGTGTGTGCACTTCTGAGTACATCCTTGAGTTTTTCCGTTTCGCGGAGGAATTCTAGGCGCCCTTTGATTTTGTCGATGTTCATGACGTTCTCTGTCTCCAGTGGCGAAGGCTATGCTAGTGGAGTCAGATTAAGCCCGGGTAGTCTGAACGTCCACGCATACAATATGCACAGCGCAGGGCAGTCAAAGCGTCTCCACCAAACGCGCCGATGTACCGTCTGAAAGAGGAATACGCGTCCACCGACAGGCGCTCTGGCTGATAGGCACAACAAGCGAGTCATTGTGGCCGGTAACGAACTCGATCGCCGGTGGCGCACTGACTTCCCTCCACCCGGTTTCATCCAGGGAGAGCTCCTTGCTGATGATCTCCGGTGTCGCAAAGCGCCATAGCGAACGCCCCAGCAATTCGCTCACGGGGCTTGCGAACTGGGCTGCGCGGGCAGGGGAGCAAGCCAGCAGACGGTGGGTCAGGTCGCACATGAGATGAACGGGCCGTGAGCTTTCCCTGACCAGGCGAGCCAAGGCTTGATCGGCGGCCGCATCAAGGCGGGCGGCGAGCAATTGCTCAAGCTGTTGGTGCGCGCAGGGGTCGATTGCCTGTACGCCGCTTTCCCAGCGCGAAATAGTGGATTGGGTAACGTTGAACAACTGCGCAGCGTGGGCTTGTTTGACTCGGTGCAACAAGCGCCACCGCCTGAGCGCGATGCCAGGCAAGGCTGGCTTTGGGAAGATGCCAGGCATTTCGAATTCCGGAAGGGTGACGGCCTTTGGCTAGTTTGTTTAATGCGTTAACAGCCTGCAACAAGGGTTTTTCACGGGCAATAAAAAAAGCCCTGCGATAAAGCAGGGCTTTTTCAACATGCCTGGTTATCAGCCGTGCAGAGTTTCTGCGGCATACAGCGTATTTTCCAACAGGCACGCCCGGGTCATCGGCCCGACACCGCCTGGAACCGGCGTGATCCAGCCAGCGCGGGGCAGGGCGGTTTCATACACCACGTCGCCCACCAACTTGCCGTCTTCCTGGCGGTTGATGCCCACGTCGATGACGATGGCGCCTTCCTTGATCCACTCACCCTTGACCAGGCCCGGCTTGCCGGCGGCGACTACCACCAAGTCAGCGCGGCCGACGTGGCCGGCCAGGTCCTTGGTGAAGCGGTGGGTGACGGTCACGGTGCAGCCGGCCAGCAGCAGTTCCATGGCCATCGGGCGACCGACGATGTTCGATGCGCCCACCACGACGGCGTCGAGGCCGTACAGGTCGACACCAGTGCTTTCCAACAGCGTCATGATGCCTTTGGGGGTGCATGGGCGCAGCAGGGGAATGCGTTGGGCCAGGCGGCCGACGTTATAAGGGTGGAAACCGTCGACGTCTTTGTCCGGGCGGATGCGCTCCAGCAGTTTGGAGGCATCCAGGTGCTCAGGCAGTGGCAGTTGCAGCAGGATGCCATCCATGTCCGGGTCATCGTTGAGGCTGTCAATCAGGTCGGTCAGGGCCTGTTGAGTGGTGTCCGAAGGCAAGTCGTAGGCCTTGGAAATAAAGCCGACCTCTTCACAGTCTTTACGCTTGTGCGAGACATAAACCTGAGAGGCAGGATCGCTGCCGACCAGGATCACCGCGAGGCCAGGCGTGCGCAGGCCTTGCTGGCTGCGCTCGGTGACTCGTTTGGCGATCTGCTGGCGCAGGCTGGCGGCGATTGATTTGCCGTCGATAAGTTGTGCAGTCATTACGCGTGATTAACCATCGAGAGGGGGAAGAAAAGTGCGCGCATTCTCGCATGCCAAGGCGCGAGGGCAAAGGCGCTTGGTCTGCAAATTGCCCTAACCCCTTAAATAAAATCAGTTTTTTTCAAAAAAGATTTGACGGGTTTCCGGGGCATCTATACTATTCGTCGCACTTGTCGGGCACAGCCTAGCACTGGTTAAGAAGGTCGAGCAGAATAGTTGTACTGCAAGGCTGGAAGCACTTAGTTTGTAATCCTCCAAGAGTACAGATTAATAAGGCGCCCGTAGCTCAGCTGGATAGAGCATCCGCCTTCTAAGCGGATGGTCGCAGGTTCGAGTCCTGCCGGGTGCGCCATTAGGCAGCTTTGGCACAAGTAGCGCTATATGGTGGGCGTAGCTCAGTTGGTAGAGCACGGGATTGTGACTCCCGTTGTCGAGGGTTCGATCCCCTTCGTCCACCCCATATTCTGAAAGGCGCCAGATTTAACAGTCTGGCGCCTTTGCTTTAAGAGTTTCAAGCGCGGATGTGGTGGAATTGGTAGACACACTGGATTTAGGTTCCAGCGCCGCGAGGCGTAAGAGTTCGAGTCTCTTCATCCGCACCAATTAAAGCTTTTGCCGGTCGTCAGGCGGGCAGGGCTCAACAAAGAAGTGGTTTGGTTTCTTTGTTAACGCAATATGGTGGGCGTAGCTCAGTTGGTAGAGCACGGGATTGTGACTCCCGTTGTCGAGGGTTCGATCCCCTTCGTCCACCCCATATTCGAAAGGCGCCAGATTTAACAGTCTGGCGCCTTTTTTGGTTTTGGCGGTTTGAGATTGGGTGGCCGCAGGTGCTGGGCTGCCCCGGCAGGGCGTGTCGTCGTATTTGTGTATCTCGATGATGCCGCTTTGCATGCCTGCTCTGTTCGCGGGGCGGGCCGTCAGGGAGATGAATGCTTGTTCCTTCTATATATAGAGAGGGACGGCGCAGAGCCCTGGCGCAATTTGGCTGTATTTGTCACCGGGGCGAGGTACTTCAGTGCTTTCGTACCGATAAATTGCCGGTTGTTTTTCGCTGTGTTTTCAGTAGGGTGACTTCTTGAGTTTGACCCACTAGAATGCATGCCCTTGGTGCGACACGCGTGGCGTGTCTCCTAAACTTCGAGGTGTAGAGTCATCTTGAAGGGTTTTCGAAAGAGAGCCGAGAGCTTGGGTGCCCAATCCCAAGAAGCAAAACCCTCCCAGAAGTCCAATGCCTTCAAGGACTTGCCGCAGCGGCGGTGGCAAACCCAAGGTCGATTAGCGCTCGGAGGCTCGACCACAATACCGGATCTTACGGTATTGGAGCGCCTACTACACATCAGCCCTATTTAGGGCTAAACCCATGCGGGAGAGAATCCCCGCTGGGGTTCCCTCCTGCTTTTGAAACAGGAGGTAACAATTCTTTGAGCATGCTGCTTCGGCAGTCCCTGTTCACATCAAACCGGAGACATGAGCGAAAGCTCTGTCTGTCATTGTCCAACCATTGCCTGTCTGGAGTGGCAGCGGACTCGTTGTGCGACCAACGATAGCCTAGGAAGACATGCGTCACTGGTAACGGTGGGGTGTGAAGCTCTTCCAACAATGTAGCCCCCGTATGGGTGTGTCTTCGCCGTGAGGCGGAGCGCAGATGCTCGGAGCAGTACCGGGTTGAGGCGCTAGGCTGGCTGGTATGGGTAACACAAGTGAACTGCTAATAAACGTCGTCAGCATTACGGTGCCTAATCTGCTGATAGGCATTAACCAAAAAAGGTGATGCGACCGGTTGTTCTGGTCAAGGGTCGGAACACGTCGTCACATAAGGTCGCCGGCGAATAGGCAGACCCTAACCCAGTCGTGTGACGGGCAGGGAACGTGGTAAGCCCGTATAGCTGCCTTCGGGCAGGTGAGCCGCAAGGTGATCCGTTGGCTGTGCGGGTATGGGATCGCAGAGAAAGCGAACGTCGGGCTGTAATGGCTCGGATAGGGGCTGGAACATTGCTCCACGGGAAACCGGGCAGACTTCTGCGTGGTCTTTCGTCGCATGAACTCTGAGTGAACCTGTCTCAATAAACCTAGAGATCCAGCTGTAACGGATCTTCTATTAATCCAACCCTGGCGGGAGCGTCCATTCCCGTCAGGGGATGTGCGCGTCTTTCGCTTAGGGCAACTTGAGAGGAAGGCAGCATGTTAGAGCGTAGCCAGTTGGCCGTGTCTGCGCCTTCCGGCACTCCGCAACAATGGCATGACATCGATTGGTGGCGTGTTCAGCGGAATGTTCGGGCGATGCAGATACGGATTGCGAAGGCTTGTCGGGAAGGCAACTGGCGCAGGGTGAAAGCCTTGCAACGGATGCTGACCCGCTCACGCTCGGCCAGATACTTGGCCGTACGGCGAGTCACTGAAAATCAGGGTAAGCGCACGGCGGGAGTCGACCGCGTGCTCTGGGATACACCCAATGCCAAATGGAATGCGGCAAATGGGTTGAAGCGCCACGGTTATAAGCCACGGCCTTTACGGCGTGTGTTTATCCCGAAGTCAAATGGAAAGGAGCGCCCTTTGGGCATTCCGACCATGACGGACAGGGCAATGCAGGCGTTGTATTTGCTTGCTCTGGCGCCCATCGCAGAAACCACCGGTGATCCAAACAGCTACGGCTTTAGGGTCGAGCGATCTACGGCGGATGCAATGGGGCAATTGTTCGTGTGCCTATCCAAGAGGGTTTCGGCCCAATGGGTTTTGGAGGCGGACATCAAAGGCTGCTTTGACCATATCAATCATAATTGGCTTATCACCAACGTCCCAACGGATAAGGTGGTTCTCCGAAAATGGTTGAAAGCTGGCGTGATTCATAAAGGCCAGCTACAGGCAACGGATGCCGGCACGCCACAGGGCGGGATTATCTCGCCCAGCTTGGCGAATCTGGTACTGGATGGGCTGGAGTCACAACTTAAGCAACACCTGGGTGTGACAAAGGCCAAGAAGCTGAAAATCAATGTGGTGCGTTATGCGGATGACTTTGTGATAACTGGAACCTCGAGAGAGGTTCTGGAAACTGAAGTCAGACCTTGGGTAGAGCAGTTCCTCGCGGTACGGGGGCTGCAGCTGTCACTCGAGAAGACGCGTGTCGTCCATATAAAGGAAGGCTTTGACTTTCTAGGTTGGAATTTCCGCAAGTACGATGGGAAGCTTTTGATCAAGCCAAGCAAGAAAAACGTGAAAGCGTTCTATAGCAAGGTAAGGGAGGTCATCAGTACCAACAAAACGGTAAGGCAGGAGGATCTGATCCGACAGCTGAATCCGATACTGCGAGGCTGGGCGTTCTATCACCAGCCTGTGGTAGCCAAGAAAGCGTATAGCCGCATGGATTACATGATCTTTCTGGCTCTATGGCGTTGGGCAAAACGGCGACACCCTAAGAAAACACTCCAGTGGATAGGAGCGAAGTACTTCAAACCCATGAAGGGGCGGAAAGGGGTGTTTGCTACCGCGACGATGAATGACAAGGGAGAGATGCAAACGATCGAGTTGTACTCGCTAGCGAGCACTCCGATTGAGCGACACAAGAAGGTAAGTGGGGAGTACAACCCCTTCGATCCTTCTATGGAGAAAATGGGTGAGAAAAGGCGTATGGAACAGATGCTCAAAAGGCTGGCGTACCGTAAGCAAATCTTGAACCTTTTCCAGAGTCAGAAAGGATTGTGTCCGATGTGTAAGTTGCCGATTACGAAGGAGACGGGGTGGCATGATCACCACATTCTGTACCGCACAAAAGGCGGTGGAGACTCCCTAAATAACCGGGTACTATTGCACCCCCTTTGTCACCAGCGGCTACACGCTCGCGGATTGACAGTGAACAAACCGGCTCCCCTTACCGGGGGTTTTGATTAGGCCCGAGCCGTATGCGGGGAAACTCGCACGTACGGTTCTTAGGGGGAGGTGGGTCAGTAATGGCCCATCTCTACCCGACATTGGGGTCGGAAATGGCCGGCTAATGTCTGTGCAACGAGGAATATCCATGCAAGTTTCTGTTGAAAATACTACTGCTCTCGAGCGCCGCCTGAGCATCACCGTGCCGGCAGAGCGTATCGAGACTGCGGTCAACAAGCGTCTGCAGCAGACTGCCCAAAAGGCCAAGATCGCTGGTTTCCGTCCAGGCAAAGTGCCGATGAGCGAAATCAAGCGTCGTTTTGGTGCCGATGCGCGCCAGGAAGCTGTAGGTGACGTGATCCAGGCTTCTTTCTACGAAGCCGTTGTCGAGCAAAAGCTGAACCCGGCTGGCTCGCCTTCGATCGAGCCCAAGTCCCTGGAAGCAGGCAAGGACCTGGAATACGTTGCCGTATTCGAAGTGTTCCCGGAATTTGAAGTGGCCGGTTTCGACGGTATCGAAATCGAGCGTCTGAGCGCCGAAGTGGCTGATTCGGACCTGGACAACATGCTGGAAATCCTGCGCAAGCAGAACACTCGTTTCGAAGTGGCCGACCGTGCCGCCCAGAACGAAGACCAACTGAACATCGATTTCGTTGGCAAGGTTGACGGCGAAGTCTTCGCTGGCGGCTCCGCCAAGGGCACTCAGCTGGTGCTGGGTTCCAACCGCATGATCCCTGGTTTCGAAGACGGCCTGGTTGGCGCTAAAGCTGGCGAAGAGCGCGTTCTGAACCTGACGTTCCCTGCTGACTACCAGAACCTGGACCTGGCTGGCAAAGCCGCCGAGTTCACCGTGACCGTCAACAGCGTTTCCGAGCCTAAGCTGCCAGAGCTGAACGAAGAGTTCTTCGCCCAGTTCGGCATCAAGGAAACCGGCATCGAAGGCTTCCGCACCGAAGTTCGCAAGAACATGGAGCGTGAGCTGCGCCAGGCCATCAAGTCCAAGGTCAAGAACCAGGTCATGGACGGTCTGCTGGCCGCCAACCCGATCGAAGTGCCTAAGGCCCTGCTGTCCAACGAAGTGGATCGCCTGCGCGTTCAAGCGGTTCAGCAGTTTGGTGGCAACATCAAGCCTGACCAGCTGCCGGCCGAGCTGTTCGAAGAGCAAGCCAAGCGCCGCGTTGTGCTGGGCCTGATCGTGGCTGAAGTGGTCAAGCAGTTCGACCTCAAGCCAGACGAAGACCGCGTTCGCGAAATGATCCAGGAAATGGCTTCGGCCTACCAGGAGCCTGAGCAGGTCGTGGCTTGGTACTACAAGAATGAGCAGCAGATGAACGAAGTACGTTCGGTTGTGCTGGAAGAACAAGTTGTGGATACTGTTCTGCAGAAGGCTAAGGTGACCGATAAAGCGGTCTCTTACGAAGAAGCAGTCAAACCGGCGGAAGCAGCACAAGCCGACTGATTGTCCAACTCGTTGGAAATTCAACCATAAGCCAGCCTCGCGCTGGCTTATGCGTTTTCAAGACATGACTATTTGGGAGTAACTGCAGAGCATGTTCCGTAATTCCTATATTCAGCAGAACTCTGATATCCAGGCCGCAGGCGGCCTGGTCCCGATGGTTGTCGAGCAGTCCGCTCGTGGCGAACGCGCCTACGACATCTACTCGCGCCTGCTCAAGGAGCGAGTGATCTTTCTGGTTGGCCCGGTAGAGGACTACATGGCCAACCTGATCTGTGCGCAGCTGCTGTTCCTTGAAGCGGAAAACCCGGACAAGGACATCCATCTCTACATTAACTCGCCGGGTGGTTCGGTGACTGCGGGCATGTCGATCTACGACACCATGCAGTTCATCAAGCCAAACGTGTCGACCACCTGTATTGGCCAGGCGTGCAGCATGGGCGCCTTCCTGCTGACCGCGGGTGCCGAAGGCAAGCGTTTCTGCCTGCCGAACTCGCGCGTGATGATTCACCAGCCACTGGGCGGTTTCCAGGGCCAGGCGTCGGACATCGAAATCCACGCCAAGGAAATCCTCTTCATTCGTGAGCGTCTCAACACGCTGATGGCCAAGCACAGCGGGCGCACCCTGGAAGAAATCGAGCGCGATACCAACCGTGACAATTTCATGAGCGCTGAAGCCGCCAAGGAATACGGGTTGATCGACGCAGTGATCGACAAGCGCCCCGCATAATATAAGCCGCTCAAAATAGGGCTGGTCGGCATGTCCGACCACTGGCGGGCTTGAAAAAGCCCGCATAAGCCTTCATCTTGTGTTGCAAGCCTATCGGATTTGGATCGAACGAATGACTGACACCCGCAACGGCGAGGACAACGGCAAGCTGCTCTATTGCTCCTTCTGTGGCAAAAGCCAGCATGAAGTACGCAAATTGATTGCCGGCCCCTCGGTGTTTATCTGCGACGAATGCGTCGACCTGTGCAATGACATCATCCGTGAGGAGGTGCAGGAAGCCCAGGCCGAGAGCAGTGCGCATAAATTACCTTCGCCTAAAGAAATCAGTGGCATCCTTGACCAATACGTCATTGGTCAAGAGCGTGCAAAAAAGGTTCTGGCCGTAGCGGTGTACAACCACTACAAGCGCTTGAACCAGCGTGACAAGAAAGGTGACGAGGTTGAACTCGGCAAGAGCAACATCTTGCTGATCGGTCCTACAGGCTCGGGTAAAACCCTGCTTGCAGAAACCCTCGCTCGCCTGCTGAACGTTCCGTTCACCATCGCCGACGCCACCACCCTCACCGAGGCTGGCTACGTGGGTGAAGATGTCGAGAACATCATTCAGAAACTGCTGCAGAAGTGCGACTACGACGTAGAGAAAGCCCAGATGGGTATTGTCTACATCGATGAGATCGACAAGATCTCGCGCAAGTCGGACAACCCGTCGATCACTCGGGACGTTTCCGGTGAAGGCGTGCAGCAGGCCCTGTTGAAGCTGATCGAAGGCACGGTTGCGTCCGTACCGCCGCAAGGTGGTCGCAAGCACCCGCAGCAGGAATTCCTTCAGGTTGATACGCGCAACATCCTGTTCATTTGTGGCGGTGCGTTCTCGGGTCTCGAGAAGGTGATTCAGCAGCGTTCCACCCGTGGCGGCATTGGTTTCAGTGCGGAAGTGCGTAGCAAGGAAGAAGGCAAGAAGGTGGGCGAGTCCCTGCGTGAAGTCGAGCCTGACGATTTGGTCAAGTTCGGTCTGATCCCGGAATTCGTTGGCCGTCTGCCGGTCCTGGCCACGTTGGACGAGTTGGATGAGGCGGCTTTGATCCAGATCCTCACCGAACCGAAAAACGCCCTGACCAAGCAATACGGCAAATTGTTCGAGATGGAAGGTGTAGACCTGGAGTTCCGTACCGACGCGCTGAAATCGGTGGCCAAGCGGGCACTGGAGCGCAAGACCGGTGCACGTGGTCTGCGTTCTATCCTCGAAGGCGTGTTGCTCGACACCATGTACGAAATCCCCTCGCAGTCCGAGGTGAGTAAAGTGGTGATCGACGAAAGCGTTATCGAAGGCAAGTCCAAGCCGCTGTATATTTATGAAAACAGTGAGCCGGCTGCCAAGGCTGCACCCGACGCGTAAGCGTTCAGCAGTTGTGGTACAAGCAAGGGGCCTTTAGGGGCCCCTTGTTTTTTGGGGCGTTTTTTCGAGACGGTGGTTAAATTCGCGTTTATTCATGCGTTTAACTGCTGGCATTGAGCTTGTTTTTTTTGCAGGTAACCCCCATCTTGGTTTCAAGCTTATTTTTGAACTGTCATAGAGGCGAAATCATGAAGACAACCATCGAATTGCCTCTCCTGCCGTTGCGTGATGTCGTCGTCTATCCGCACATGGTTATCCCGCTGTTCGTGGGGCGCGAGAAGTCTATCGAAGCCCTCGAGGCCGCGATGACGGGCGACAAGCAAATCCTGCTGTTGGCCCAGAAGAATCCTGCTGATGATGATCCGGGCGAAGATGCCCTGTATCGCGTCGGCACCATTGCCACTGTCCTGCAATTGCTCAAGCTGCCCGATGGCACCGTCAAGGTGCTGGTCGAAGGCGAGCAGCGCGGTGCCGTAGAGCGCTTTATGGAGGTGGACGGCCACCTGCGCGCGGAAGTGGCACTGATCGAAGAAGTCGAAGCCCCGGAGCGTGAATCCGAGGTGTTCGTGCGCAGCCTGCTGTCGCAGTTCGAGCAGTATGTGCAGTTGGGCAAGAAAGTCCCGGCTGAAGTCCTGTCGTCCCTCAACAGCATTGATGAGCCAAGCCGCCTGGTCGACACCATGGCCGCGCACATGGCGCTGAAAATCGAGCAGAAGCAAGACATCCTCGAAATCATCGACCTGTCGGCCCGTGTCGAACACGTACTGGCGATGCTGGATGGCGAAATCGACCTGTTGCAGGTTGAAAAACGCATCCGTGGTCGCGTGAAAAAGCAGATGGAGCGTAGCCAGCGCGAGTACTACCTGAATGAGCAGATGAAGGCCATTCAGAAGGAACTCGGCGACGGCGAGGAAGGCCACAACGAAATCGAAGAGCTGAAAAAGCGCATCGATGCCGCTGGCCTGCCCAAAGACGCCCTGACCAAGGCCACCGCCGAGCTGAACAAGCTCAAGCAGATGTCGCCGATGTCGGCTGAAGCCACCGTGGTGCGCTCGTATATCGACTGGCTGGTGCAAGTGCCGTGGAAGGCCCAGACCAAGGTGCGTCTGGACCTGGCTCGTGCTGAAGAGATTCTCGACGCTGACCATTACGGCCTGGAAGAGGTCAAGGAGCGCATCCTTGAGTACCTCGCTGTACAAAAACGCGTGAAGAAAATCCGCGGCCCGGTGTTGTGCCTGGTTGGGCCTCCGGGCGTGGGTAAAACCTCCCTGGCGGAATCGATTGCCAGCGCGACCAACCGCAAATTCGTGCGCATGGCCTTGGGTGGCGTGCGTGACGAAGCGGAAATTCGCGGTCATCGCCGTACCTACATCGGTTCGATGCCGGGAAGATTGATTCAAAAGATGACAAAAGTGGGTGTACGCAACCCGCTGTTCCTGCTCGATGAAATCGACAAAATGGGCAGCGACATGCGTGGCGACCCGGCGTCGGCTTTGCTCGAAGTGCTGGACCCTGAGCAGAACCATAATTTCAACGACCATTACCTGGAAGTCGACTACGACTTGTCTGACGTAATGTTCCTGTGCACCTCCAACTCCATGAACATTCCGCCAGCCTTGCTGGACCGGATGGAGGTGATTCGTCTGCCGGGCTACACCGAAGACGAGAAGATCAACATCGCGGTCAAGTACTTGGCGCCCAAGCAGATTTCGGCCAACGGCCTGAAGAAGGGCGAGATCGAATTCGAGGTCGAGGCGATCCGCGACATCGTGCGCTACTACACTCGCGAGGCCGGTGTGCGGGGCCTTGAGCGCCAGATCGCGAAGATCTGCCGCAAAGCGGTGAAGGAACACGCGTTGGAAAAACGCTTCTCGGTGAAAGTGGTTGCCGACTCCCTGGAGCACTTCCTGGGCGTGAAGAAATTCCGCTACGGCCTGGCCGAGCAACAGGACCAGGTCGGCCAGGTGACTGGCCTGGCGTGGACCCAGGTGGGTGGCGAATTGCTCACCATCGAAGCTGCGGTGATTCCGGGCAAAGGCCAGTTGATCAAGACCGGCTCCCTGGGTGACGTGATGGTCGAATCCATTACCGCCGCGCAGACCGTGGTACGCAGCCGCGCCCGCAGCCTGGGCATCCCGCTGGACTTCCACGAGAAGCACGACACCCATATCCACATGCCGGAAGGGGCGACCCCCAAAGACGGCCCTAGCGCGGGCGTAGGCATGTGCACGGCCCTCGTGTCGGCCTTGACCGGCATTCCCGTGCGCGCCGATGTGGCGATGACCGGGGAAATCACCCTGCGTGGCCAGGTATTGGCGATCGGTGGTCTCAAAGAGAAATTGCTCGCCGCGCACCGGGGTGGAATCAAGACTGTGATCATTCCTGAAGAGAATGTTCGCGACTTGAAGGAAATTCCTGACAACATCAAGCAGGATCTTCAGATTAAACCGGTTAAATGGATTGACGAGGTCCTGCAAATTGCGCTGCAATACGCGCCGGAGCCCTTGCCGGATGTGGCCCCGGAGATTGTCGCGAAGGACGAAAAACGCGAGTCCGATTCCAAGGAAAGAATTAGCACGCATTAATGTGTTGGAGCCTGGGGGCTTCCTTGACAGCTTTTTAGAGCCCTTGTTATAAAGCGGCTCTTAAGTGTCTGTAGGCCATTCAGCACTGGTTTTGCTTTTTACCAAAAAACTTAGAATCATACTCAATAGATATATAAGGGGACTTAGAGTGAACAAGTCGGAACTGATTGATGCTATCGCTGCATCCGCTGATATCCCGAAAGCTGCTGCTGGCCGTGCGCTGGACGCAGTAATCGAATCCGTCACTGGCGCTCTGAAGGCCGGCGACTCCGTGGTACTGGTAGGCTTCGGTACTTTCTCTGTGACTGACCGCCCAGCTCGCACTGGCCGTAACCCACAGACCGGCAAAGCACTGCAAATCGCTGCTGCCAAGAAACCAGGTTTCAAAGCCGGTAAAGCCCTGAAAGAAGCCGTTAACTAAGCTTCGTTCAAGCCTTTGCTTACCCGGGTCGGACGCAGGTCTGGCCTGGCAGCGGAGCGGTAGCTGACCCACGTATCGGGTCGCCACGCCGGGGGTGCAGATTCGAACCCCCGTCCGCTCCGCCAGTTACGAGAAGGCGCATCCTCGGATGCGCCTTTCTTCTATCCGGACTCTACCCACGCTCCACGGTTGCCTAATTTTTGAAGTTCAACCGTTTCTGGGGGACGCATGCTGCAAAATATCAGGGACAATTCACAAGGCTGGATTGCCAAGACTATCATCGGGATCATCGTCGCATTGATGGCGTTCACCGGTATCGAAGCCATTTTCCAGGCTTCGGGTAATAACAAGCAGGACGTGGCCGAGGTCAACGGTGAAGAAATCACCCAGACCGAACTGAGCCAGGCTGTCGACATGCAACGGCGCCAGCTGATGCAACAGTTGGGCAAGGATTTCGACGCTTCCCTGCTGGACGAAAAGCTGCTGCGCGATGCTGCCCTCAAGGGCCTGATCGACCGCAAGCTGCTGCTGCAAGGCGCTGCTGATTCCAAGTTCGGCTTCTCGGAAGCTGCGCTGGACCAGGTGATCCTGCAGACGCCGGAATTCCAGGTGGACGGCAAGTTCAACGCCGAACGCTTTGACCAGGTGGTTCGTCAGCTGGGCTATAGCCGCATGCAATTCCGTCAGATGCTGACCCAGGAAATGCTGATCGGCCAGGTTCGTGCAGGCATCGCCGGCAGTGGTTTCGTGACCGACGCCGAGGTGCTGGCATTCGCCCGCCTGGAAAAACAGACCCGCGACTTCGCCACCGTCAACATCAAGGCTGACCCAGCGGCGGTGAAACTCACCGACGACGAGGTCAAGGCCTACTACGACCAGCACGCCAAAGAGTTCATGACCCCGGACCAGGTGGTCATCGACTATCTGGAATTGAAGAAGTCGTCCTTCTTCGACCAGGTTACTGTCAAGGACGATGAGCTGCAGGCTGCCTACGAGAAGGAAACCGCCAACCTCGCTGAACAGCGTCGTGCCGCGCACATCCTGATTGAAGTCAACGACAAGGTCACCGAGGCGCAAGCCAAGGCCAAGATCGAAGACATCCAGGCGCGCCTGGCCAAGGGTGAGAAGTTCGAAGCCCTGGCCAAGGAGTTCTCCCAGGATCCAGGTTCGGCCAACAATGGCGGCGACCTCGGTTTTGCCGGCCCTGGTGTTTACGACCCGGACTTCGAAACCGCGCTGTACGGCTTGAAGCAAGACCAGGTGTCGACGCCGGTGCGCACCACCTTCGGTTGGCACCTGATCAAGTTGCTGGGCGTTGAAGCGCCTGAGGTGCCATCGTTCGCCAGCCTGAAAGACAAGCTGACCCGCGAGCTCAAGGCCCAGCAGGTTGAACAGCGTTTTGTCGAAGCGACCAAGCAATTGGAAGATGCGGCATTCGAAGCCTCTGACCTGGCCCAGCCGGCGTCTGACTTGAAGCTGACCGTCCACACCTCGGCGCCGTTTGGCCGTGAAGGTGGCGAAGGTGTTGCGGCCAACCGTGCCGTGGTCACTGCAGCCTTCAGCCCGGAAGTGCTGGATGAAGGTGCCAACAGCAGCGCTATCGAGCTGGACCCGGAAACCATCATCGTGCTGCGTGCCAAAGAGCATCTCAAGCCGGCCCAATTGCCGCTGGAGAACGTTGCTGCGGCCATTCGCACCCAGATGACCAAGGAGCGCGCGAGCGCTGCCGCCAAAGCCCGTGCCGACGAGTTGATCGCCAGCCTGCGTGATGGCAAGACCGCGCTGGACCAGCCGGTTGACGGTCAGGCCTGGAAGGTGACTGAGGCGGCTACCCGTGGCCAGGAGTCTATCGACCCGGCCGTGCTGCAAGCCTTGTTCCGCATGCCCAAGCCTGCGGCCAAGGACAAACCGACCTTCACCACCGTGACCCTGCGCGATGGCAGCCTGATGATCGTGCGCTTGAACGGCGTGAACGAAGCGGCGGCCCCTACGGACGAAGAAAAGGCGCAATACCGCCGCTTCCTCGCTTCCCGTATTGGCCAGCAGGACTTCGCGGCCTACCGCAAGCAGCTGGAAACCCAGGCAGACATCAAGAAGTACTGATGCCGGCCTGAATAAAAAGACCCCGACCTGAAAAGGCCGGGGTCTTTTTTTGCCTTTGATAAAGTGAGTGCTGAATGCGCTTTAGGCGTTCTTGGCTGCAAACTTGAGCTTGCCCCACGTCAACCCGATCACCGCCGCCAGGGTTGAAGCCGCCAACACGCTCAGCTTGGCAGCCGACAGCAGGGCCGGGTCGGAGAATGCCAGGGACGAGATAAAGATCGACATGGTAAAACCGATCCCCGCCAACAGGCCGACCAGGCCAACGCCCGTCCAGGTCACACCGTCCGGCAGCTTGCAGATGTTGAGCTTGACCAGCGCCAGGCTCGCCAGCATCACGCCCAGAGGCTTGCCGAGCACCAGGGCGAAGATGACGCCCATGAACACACCGTGGGCCAGCGGGTCATCCAGATTGAAACCGTCCAGGCTTACACCGGCGTTGGCCAAGGCAAACAGCGGCATCACGCCGAAGGCTACCCAGGGGTGCAGCGCTGATTGAACCCGCTGCACCGGCGGCAGTATTTCCCGCTGGGCTTCGCGCAATTGCTTGAGGGGGGCGGCGACTTGCTGGGCCCCTTCGGCTGGCTGCGAGAACCGGTCCATCAGCTCGTTGAAGGTACGTTCGATGGTTTCCAGCGGGCGTTCCCGGGTGGGCTTGGAATTGACCGGGGTCATCAAGCCAAGGATCACCCCGGCCAGCGTTGGGTGCACGCCGGTCTTGAGCAGGCCAAACCACACAATAGCGCCCGGCAGCAGGTAGATCGCCGCCTTGCTGATCCCCATGCGTTGGAACACCAGCACCAGGGCCAGCCCGCCTGCGGCAATCACCAAGCCCATGTAGTCGAGGCTGGCGGTGAAGAAGATCGCGATGATCAAGATCGCCACGATGTCATCGATGATCGCCAGTGCCAGCAGCAGGATACGCACGCCACTGGGGATCGACTTGCCCAGCAGCGCGAGCACGCCCACGGCAAAGGCGATGTCGGTCGCGGTGGGCACCGCCCAGCCACTCGCGGCGGCGGTACCGTGGTTGAGCAGGGTGTAGATGAGTGCCGGCATCAGCACACCGCCCAACGCCGCGCCCAGCGGCAGCGTGGCCAGCTTCAGGTTGGCGAGGGCGCCGTCTTTGATTTCCTGGCGGATCTCGGCACCCACCACCAGGAAGAAGATGGTCATCAGCCCGTCATTGACCAGAAAATGCAGGGAGCGCGACACGCTGTAGTCGCCCAGCCCGAGGGTGATGGGCGTGTTCCAGAAATGCTCGTAGGTCGCGGCGGCGGGGCTGTTGGCCCACACCAGCGCAACGATGGCGGCCAGCAACAGCACGATACCGCTGACGGCTTCAATATGTGAAAAGCGCTCAAGGGCGGACAGCGCGCCCTCAGTCAAACGCTGGGGGCGGGGGATGGCGGGGCGTTTATCAGGCACGACAAATCTCCATTGGCGGCCCGACCAATGCTTGGCTTTTAACCTGCGCCGTACTTTATGCAGCAACGCACCCAGGGACGATGATAGAAAGGTGAGGAATAAGTTGTAAACAAACTTGTCATAGAACCGCGCACATTACGGATCTTTATCGATCCTATGTGTGCCAGGCTTTTTCCTACTGATGCTGCTGTCTAAGCCTGAGATGTTTTACCGACAGGAATCGCGCTTCAATGTCGTGTTCTGTTGCACAATACCGTCCGGACCGTTTTCTTCAGGATTTTCAATGTCGACATCATTTCACTTGCGCACTCTCGGGTTGGCGCTGGTGCTGGCGGGCGCTGCGGGCTGCTCGTCACCCAAGACCGCTATCTACGAACATGAGAATTTCGACGACTCCGGTACGTTTTCCCGCGATTACCCGGTGAGCGATGTGGCGGCCTGTGAGGCTGCGCGCCGTGCCCTGCTGAGTCAGGGCTACATCATTACCAGTAGCGATCCGAAGTTGGTGGCCGGCAACAAGAGCTTCCAGCAGACCGGCGAGACCCACCTGCAGATCAGTTTCAATGTGGTGTGCGCCGCTGATGGCAAGGGCAGCAATCACTCGACGATGTTTGCCAACGCCTTGCAGGACCGCTATGCGCTGAAGAAGGTCAACAACTCCGCGAGCCTCGGCGTGGGCGTGCTGGGCTCGGTGTCGATGCCGATTGGCTCCACCGATGATTCGATGGTGAAAGTGGCCAGCGAGACCGTCTCGGCACCCAAGTTCTACGAGCGCTACTTCGCGCTGGTGGACGTGTTCCTGCCGCAGGAAGTGAAGCAGGCCGAGCATATCCCCGAGCAGCCCAAGGCCGACCTGGGCGTGCCCGAGCCCAAGGCCGCTCCGGCAGCCGAGAAGGTCGAGGCGCCGAAGGAGGTGCCTGTAGCGCCCGCCGCTGCAGAGCCGCTTGCGCCACCACCTGAGGCAGCACCGATCGCGCCGGTGACAGAGCCTGCTCCGGTGGCGCCGGCGCCGACTGATCCTACGTTGCCGGCGCCGACAGAAGCGATTCCACCGCTTCCGATGCCTGCGCAATAACGCAATGCTCGAATGTGGGAGCGGGGTGTCAGGTAGAGAAGCGTCGGCTGACAGGTCGCTATCGCAGCATAGGTATCGACACAACTCTGTAGCGCTCAACAGTAACCACGATGCGAAGCGAGCCGCTCTTGCTCTTGATCTGCTTTTGATCTTGATCTTAAGCGCCCCGTCAAACCACGCTGGCGGATTACGGGCACACCGAGCCCAAGCGAGGTGCCGAGTGGTGGGGCAAGAGCGTTTTGCTTACTTTTGACTGGGCCGGCAATCCGGCTTTTCAAAAGTAAGACGCCGTCAGGGCGGAACCCTAAGTGGCCGTTACCGCAGGGATGGATATGTACTCATTCCAGCCCAACTAAATGGCCGACCACAAGGCCGCCTTCGCGAGCAAGCCCGCTCCCACAGGTTGATCGTGGGGTGTCAGGTAGATAGGTGTCGGCTGGCAGTGCGTCATCGCAGGCAAGCCAGCTCCCACAGTTGGACCGTGGGGTGTCAGGTGGATAGGCGTCGGCTGTCAGGCCGTCTTCGCAGGCAAGCTAGGTCCCACATGTTGTGCGAGGTTGCGGTTAAGCTAAATCCTGTGATCGCTGCTACGTTTAATCCTGAAGAGCAGGAATGTCACGACGTCGACATTTTTTCGTCATGACGGCACTTTAGGCTGGGTTCGCAGGTCATTAATCTGCAACCGCTTTCAACATGAAGAAGGAGTCCACCATGGACGATTACCAGGAAGAACTGCTGGAGTACCAGGCATTCGAGCTAGACCCACTGGACCCAGCCGACGATGCCACCGAGCTGTAACACCGACTTCAGGCGGAGTGGCGCTGACTGCGGCGAAATTCCCCTGGGGTCTGGTTGTTCCAGCGCCTGAAGGCCCTTTGGAAGGCTTGGGCTGAAGCAAAACCGAGCAAGTAGGCGATCTCGCCGAACGCCAGTTCCGTGTCGCGAATGTAGGTCATGGCCAGGTCGCGACGGGTGTCATTGAGAATCGCGCGAAACTGCGTGCCTTCCTCGGCCAGTTTGCGCCGCAATGTCCAGGTGGGCAGCTTCAAGCGTGCCGCCACTTCCTCCAGGTCGGGTTCCCGGCCACCATTGAGCATCGGCCCGAGCAAACGGGTAATGCGCTCGCGCAGGCTGCGGGTGCGAGTCAGTTGCTCCAATTCCCTTTCACACAGTTGTAGCAACAGGTGCCAGGTGCTTGGGCAATGCTGTGGGTTGCGCAGCGCCAGGGTCGGTTGGCTGAGGCGCAGTTGATTGACCTCTGCGCCGAAGTGCACCACACCCTCTCCCAGCACCTTGTAGTGGTCGTGGTAGTCCGGCGCGTCGAACTCGATTTCAATCCGCTGGGCCTGCACCGGCTGTTGCGCCAGGCCGGACAGCTGCTGCAACCAGCCGGCGATGATCGAATCCACCACAAAGCGGTTGTAGGCGTTGTAGGGGCTGATGGAATAAAACCGCAGCCACGCGCCTTCGGCGTCTTCATGAAAGCTTGATTGCCCGCGATAGTTGGAACCGTAAAGCGCTTCAAAGCGTGTGAGCGTACGTGCGGCTTCGCGCACAGTGGGCGCTTGTGCGGCGGTGACGCCGGCAAGGCCGGCCTGGCTCAAGCGGCTGAGCTGGCCCATGCGCAAGCCCAGGCCGGGGTTGCCGGTCAGCTGGATGGCCGCGTGGCCCAGGCGCATGTAGCGCGGGATCGACAAGCGTGCACCGGCTTCAGCCAGGCGCGCCGGATCAAGGCCGTATTGCAGCAGCAGGGGCTGCGGGTCCAGGCCGTGGCTGTGGATGGCGTCGGCCAGGGTATGCACGAAGCCCACCGACAGATCCCCCAGGCGCACCGGCTTCACGGCGCTACAGCCAGATATTCAGCAGGCGCGCACCACGAGCGTCGCCATCGGCGAAGACTTGCCCATTGCGGCTGAGAAAACTCTGGCCGGCGCTGCCCAGGTCCCAGAACTGCCCGCGCAGAAAGACGCTCATGCCCGCGGTGGCTTGGCTGACGGGTGGCTGGCTGATCAGGGTGAGGCGACGCCAGGCTGCGCCCTCGCTGGTTTCTTCAGGCTTGAGGCTCACTTCAGAGGGCGTGGATACGCTCTTGAAGCCACGCCACGGACGCTCCCAGGTGTCGCGGCCGGTCACAAAAGCGGGCACCGCGATCAATTGCGCGCCTTGCTCGTTGAGCTTGCGGTAGTTGTCCGGGTACCAGCTGTCGCTGCCCACCAGGATGCCCAGGCGCCCCGCGGGAGTATCGACAACGTTGACGGCATGCTCATCACCCGGCTCGATAAAGCCACGCTCATCGTAGATCGGGTAAAGCTGGCGCTGCGGTTGGCCCAGCGGCAAGCCGTCGGCGGCAAACACCACGCTGGCGTTGTACAGCGCGCCATGGCCGATTTCCAGTTGGCCCTGGATCACGCTTGGGTTGGGCAGGGCGATGGAGCCGGCCACCAGGGTCACGCCAAATTCTTTGGCGAGGCCGCCAAACAACACTTGATAGTCGCGGGCCATGGCCGGGGCTTTCATACGCAGGTACGCATCATCCATGCGGTTGTCGCCGGTGGCGCTGATCCAGGCTTTGGCAAATTGCAGTGGGTTGCTGATCGACAGCCAGTTCATGGCGTCCTTGAGATGAGCGGCCTGGTACAGCTCGTTTTTTTCGCCGCCGAGCATCAGCCAGGTGCCGATATGTTCCGGCAGCACCACCACGGTCTTGGCATTGATCAGCCCCAGGTCCCGAGCGTTTTGCAGGTAGGCCGACAGCTTCAGGTGCAGGCGTTCCAGGCTCTGGTAATCGGCAGGGAACAGCTCCGGCTGGATGCCCAGCAGGTTGCCCCGGTCGGCCGGTTCACCCTCATTGACGGCGAGGGTGATGCGCAGGTCGGACAGGTAATGCGCCACGGGGCGCTCCTGGGTCCAGACCAAGTACGCGGCGAGGGAGGCAACCAGGGCCATGATGACGGTGAACGCTAGAAGTTTACGCATGGGGCAACAGACAACAGACCAGGTGCAGGGTTCGCGACTAGGGTAGGGCCCATGGCGTGGCTTGCCAAGGGGCGCTGTGCATTTGGATCAATAACTTGTCAGTTTCAGTCATTGAGCCGTGGTCCACCGCCTCTTAGTCTGTGGGACATAAACCGATGGCACGCCGTTCGAGTGCGCCACGTCCCGTGATGATCCGTTGTGGAGCTGTACCATGACCGCTGCTGCCTACCCGCACCTGCTGGCCCCGTTGGACCTGGGTTTTACCACCTTGCGCAACCGTACCCTGATGGGGTCGATGCACACCGGCCTGGAGGAAAAGCCCGGCGGTTTCGAGCGCATGGCGGCCTATTTTGCCGAGCGTGCCCGTGGCGGCGTGGGCCTGATGGTCACCGGCGGTATCGGCCCCAATGATGAAGGTGGCGTGTATGCCGGTGCGGCCAAGCTGACCACCGAAGACGAGGCGCGCAAGCACAAGATCGTCACCCAGGCCGTGCACGACGCGGGTGGCAAAATCTGCATGCAGATCCTCCACGCTGGGCGTTACGCCTACAGCCCCAAGCAGGTGGCACCGAGCGCTATCCAGGCGCCGATCAACCCGTTCAAGCCCAAGGAACTGGATGAAGAGGGCATCGAAAAACAGATCCAGGACTTTGTCACCTGCTCGCTGCTGGCCCAGGTCGCCGAGTATGACGGCGTTGAAATCATGGGTTCCGAAGGCTACTTCATTAACCAGTTCCTCGCCGCCCACACCAACCATCGCACCGACCGTTGGGGTGGCAGCTTTGAAAATCGCATGCGCCTGGCCGTGGAAATCGTGCGCCGCGTACGCGAAGCCGTAGGCCCGAACTTCATTATCATCTTCCGCCTGTCGATGCTCGACCTGGTGGAAGGCGGCAGCGTCTGGGAAGAAATCGTGCAGTTGGCCAAGGCCATCGAACAGGCCGGCGCGACGATCATCAACACCGGTATCGGCTGGCACGAAGCGCGTATCCCGACCATCGCCACCAAGGTGCCCCGTGGTGCATTCAGTAAAGTCACGGCCAAATTGCGCGGTTCGGTACAGATTCCGCTGATCACCACCAACCGCATCAACACCCCGGAAATCGCCGAGCAGATCCTGGCCGAAGGCGACGCCGATATGGTCTCGATGGCGCGGCCGTTTCTCGCCGACCCCGAGTTCGTCAACAAGGCCGCCGCCGGGCGCGCCGATGAGATCAATACCTGCATCGGCTGCAACCAGGCCTGCCTGGACCACACCTTTGGCGGCAAGCTCACCACGTGCCTGGTCAACCCGCGGGCGTGCTACGAAACCGAGCTCAATTACTTGCCGGTCAAGCAGATCAAAAAAGTTGCGGTGGTCGGCGCCGGCCCTGCGGGCCTGGCCGCTGCCACCGTGGCCGCCGAGCGCGGGCATCAGGTGACCTTGTTCGACTCCGCCAGCGAGATCGGCGGCCAGTTCAATATCGCCAAGCGCGTGCCGGGCAAGGAAGAGTTCTTCGAGACCTTGCGTTATTTCAAGCGCAAATTGCAGACCACCCACGTCGAGTTGTGCCTCAACACCCGTGTGGATGTTGCGCAACTGGTGGCGGGCGGTTATGACGAGGTGATCCTGGCCACCGGCATCGCACCGCGTACCCCGGCGATTCCCGGTGTCGACAATGCCAAGGTCCTGAGTTACCTGGACGTGATCCTCGAACGCAAGCCGGTGGGCAAGCGCGTGGCGGTGATCGGCGCCGGTGGCATCGGTTTTGACGTGTCTGAATTTCTCGTCCACCAAGGCGTATCCACCAGCCTGGATCGCGAGGCGTTCTGGAAAGAATGGGGCATCGACACCCAACTGCAAGCCCGTGGCGGCGTGGCCGGGATCAAACCCGAGCGCCATGCGCCGGCCCGTGAAGTGTTCCTGCTGCAACGCAAGGCTTCCAAGGTGGGCGACGGCCTGGGCAAGACCACGGGCTGGATCCACCGCACGGGTTTGAAGAACAAGCAGGTGCAGATGCTCAACAGTGTCGAGTACCTGAAGATCGACGATGAAGGCTTGCATATCCGCATCGGCGCCGAGGGCGAGCCGCAAGTCCTGGCGGTGGACAATATCGTCATCTGCGCCGGCCAGGACCCGCTGCGCGAATTGCACGACGGCCTGGTCGCTGCCGGCCAGAACGTGCACCTGATCGGCGGCGCCGATGTGGCGGCCGAACTGGACGCCAAGCGCGCCATCAACCAGGGCTCGCGCCTGGCGGCCGAGCTGTAAGGCGTCAAGAGGGGCGGTGGTAGACTACCGCCCCTTTTTTCATTCAGATACCTGCCGATGGGCCCTTTCGACTGGCTTCCTCACGCGCTCCTTGAACCTTTGCAACTGGACTGGCTGAACGGAGTCGAGTTGGCCGTGCTGCGCCTGGACTGTATCGACCCGCTGATCAGCGGCAACAAGTGGTTCAAACTCACCAAGCACTTGGCGCAGGCCCGACACGCCGGGGCCGCGGGGGTGATGAGTCTCGGCGGCGATTACTCCAACCATCTGCATGCACTGGCGGCAGCGGGCAAGCGCTTTGGTTTTCCCACGGTCGGCCTGCTGCGAGGTCATCCTCAAGACACCCCCACGGTTCTCGACCTTAAAGCCTTCGGCATGCAGCTGCATTGGCTGGGTTATGGCGGTTATCGGGCGCGGCATGAAGCGGGTTTCTGGTTGCCTTGGTGCGAGCAGTATCCTGGCTTTCATCCGATACCCGAAGGCGGCGGTGGGCTGGCCGGTGCGCAGGGCTGTGGCGTATTGGTCGAGCAGGCGCGGGCGCAGTTGGGCAAGCTCGGTTGGAGCGATTACGATGCCTGGTGGTTGGCGGCGGGTACCGGCACGACAGTGGCGGGGCTGGCGCTGGCGGAGGCGGGTGCGCATCGGGTGTATGGCGCCATGGCGGTGCCGGATGACCACGGTGTGGCGCAGAACGTGAGTGCCATCGTGCAGGACGGTTATACATTGCTGGACGCCTGTCGCGGTGGCTTTGCCAAGGTCGATCCGCTGTTGCTCGACTTCATCCAGCGCACCGAACAAGCGTGCGGTCTACCGCTGGAGCCGCTCTACACCGGCAAGGCGCTGCTGGCGTTGAAACAGCAGATCGAGGCCGGACGCTTCGCCCCCGCCACTCGCCTGATCTTCGTCCATACCGGCGGCTTACAAGGCCGCCGAAGTGTGGCGCCCATTTGAAGGGGCTGATAAATATCAGGCAATGAGGCGTCGGCTGCCTGCTGGTCCCCTCAAATAGATATATGGCTTTCAATGAAGTGGGCACTCAGGGCAACCACCTCCTTGTATTGCAGGTCTACCGTAATCATGTGATAGCAGTTATCCAACAGCACTTTGGTGACAGGACCTGCGAGTTTCTGTTCGGTGTAATCGGCGTTCCACCTGCCACTGACATCATCCTCGATGGAGTGGATGATCAGCGCGGGTGCGTTGATCAACGGCATGCGCCGTTTCACTCGTGTCGTCAGTTTATGCATTTGCCGCAGACTCTTGCCAGACATGCTCAGCAAGCCTGCAGCACTGCTTTCACCCATTTTCATCTGCCGTTCGACAATGGCTCGCAACCGCCTGTTTTTAATACCGAACGGCGGCCGCTCATTGAAGACGCAAAAGTCCAGCACAAAGGGAATTCGAGTTACCCAAGGCATTAACCGTGTGACGGGTGAGGCGTTCCAGCCATCGTTACGCAAGGTCAGGGAATATAACAACAGCCCGGCGACTTGCCTCGGGTGTTCGGACGCCACATACATCGACATCACCGCGCCCATGGACAAACCGCCGACAAACACCTGCCCATGGCGTTGCTTGACCTGTACGAAGGTCTTGCGCACGCCTTCGTACCAGTCCTGCCAGCCAGTGGCCTGCAAGTCGCTGTTGTCGCCGCAGTGCC
>NZ_JYLO01000014.1 GCF_001439845.1 Pseudomonas lactis
TTGTAAGGCGGCAACAACTTGCTCAGCACGGCTTCTTTTCGCTCATGGGAATAACGGGCCACATCGGTGTCCTTTACCGCCTATCTGGGGAAAACTGGAGGGTGACAACTATCCTGCCAGAGGGGGGGAGCTGGGGGCTCTGGGCAGATTTGAAGCTTGGCTCACAGGGGCTCCGCCTCTTGATCAAGATGGGACGGCAATTCAAGCGGCGGCATTCCGTAAAACACGATGAACACATCTTTGCAGCCCAGTTCACGATACCAGTGCACAACGTCCTCAATCAGTTCGTCCAAAACTCCGATCAGAATATCGTTGTAGTCTCCTGGAGCACCGGCTTCATATCGATAACGCGCATTGGTAAAAACTTCACGATCCCTTTCGATCCGATGCTCATGACGATCAAGCCGAATACGTTGCCTGATCGGCTCACGTATGGCATGAAACAAAGTGAGCAAATCGTGCTTATTAGGCCCTTTGTCTATCCGATAAGCCGGAATTTTGTCTGCCGCTTTCAAATACTGATGCGCTGCCTTGATAGCGCCGTTGTCCAGTTCGTAGGTTTCATTGACTTGGCCAAGGTTGCCATTGGGCTTCGATACGAAGCTTTTAAGCAAGATTTACATACCGATCGCAGCATTGATCTGTGCAACGTCCAGCATGTCATGACCACGTCTAAGATGCTTAGCAGCCTGCAAATAGCGATAAGCACTCTCAACCATCCAAGGCGATAATTTTTCCTTCATTTCTAAAGTCCTTTTCGGTTAAAAAATAAAGTCTACTCTAGTCTTTTTTATTCCGTTCAGCTATAACTATACTAAATGACTATTTAGTATAGTTATATCGCGGGGCTACCAGCAGTTGTAAGGATTTTAGAAGTCGCAGTAGTTAAACAGCACAAATGCTCGTTAATCCTCGAAGCTTGTCAAGCTGCGTTGCACCAAAAATTCGTAAATGAGCCGCGGCCGACCATTCTCTTGACCATTGGCTTTCTTCACAAGTTTTTCACTTTTGTCCCCCGTCCAAAGTCCAATGACGTCTTCCAATAGCCAAGTGCCGAAGCTTTTGCCTAATCCAGCAGCACGTGAAGGAGACAACGACATCGTTTTATTCTGCTTCATAAGGTCAACCATTAGGCTGGCGGATATCACGGGTAAGCAGCGCCCACCCTGCGCTGGGCCTAGCAGTAGTAGAAAGCTAGCGAGTGTCTGCATGGCGATATCATTGAGCTGATCACGCTTGAGTGAATAAACGTGACGTCGATCTGAAATGATTTGCAGCCTTTTGGCTTGAATTAACGTTACTCGTTCAGTCAGACACACGCCCTCGTCCATGGCCTTGAAAATAAGACAGATGTCAGTAGAAAACCTATCATAGTCCACACCTTCTCCGCCCTCCTCTGGCTTCCCGATAATCCTTTGGGAAAGGCTGAAGTCGAATCGCTCGTGCGCATCAAGCTCCTTTGCCGCAAACGCAAGCTGTCTTGACAGTGTTTCAAGGCAATACTTCAAATCCTTGAAAAACTCACCTACGTGTGTTTCTTCACCTGCATGAAGATTATCGAAAATTTCGCCGCCTGCCCTCCTCGCCATATCATTGACGGCGGCCTCGAAGAGTTGTTCGATGCGAGGGTTATCCAACCATGTTCTGGGAACTTGATCGGCGCCAGCGACCGTTCTTGGTGCAATGGGTTGGTAGGAGACAAGCATCAGATCCAATACATCAGGGTTCTCTCGCAGTAGGCTTATACATGCTCGGGCCCTCCGATTGGCCAATGTCGTCTCAGTACCTACAAAAGTGGACAATTCGTCTTGGGTCTTTTTATCGGCAAGTTTGATAGCAACAGATAATAACTCGTCTTCTTCGCCAGCCGGCCCCATGACGAACAACGTTTCCAGCGTCGCAGTTGCTAGAGCTTTATCCCCCTCAACAACAGCTGAAACTTCCTCCCGCCATGACGTCTTCATCGCGCTGTTCAGTCCATGAAGATTGTAATGATTTTGGCCTGTCTTTGAGCCTACACCAAACTCAAATAGCAGACTCGCGAGCTTCTCGATCTTCTTGGAAATAGTCACATCGCAGACCACTTGTTCGCGATCCGGTTGCGCTGGCGCGTACCACAGAGCGAATTGCAGCTTTCCGTAAGCACTTGTGCCTGCCCATTGTGCACAAAGCAAAGCGAATTGATGATCTGCGCAGCGATACCCTGCTGCACCAATTGCCCGAAGAACACGGACAGCGCGGGTTTCATCTCCGTTCAACGCCCTCATTTGGTGAATTAGTGTTTCCAAATTGGTATGTCTGCTCTCAATCAAATCAATAAGCTGTTCGAAGATTTTTTTGTCATCAGCGAGGGGTGGAAAATCTTCGATAACGTTACGAAATTGAGTGCAGTGCACCCCCGAATTGTGCCGTGATATATGACCTGTCGCTAATGTTCTTATAGCGTCTTTTAATGTTTCCCAGCGTGCGAGGCCATAATCGACGACTTGTGTTCGAGAAGTGTTGGCGGAATAGCCAATGGATTTTAAAGCGTCGTAAAGACTGGCGTATTTTGCACCGCTCAGACATAGATTCTCCAGCCCCTGCGTTAACGAGTTCTCAAACGCCTGCCAGTTAATTGGAGTCTGGTTGAACGTCATGCGATCTTGAGCGAACTTGATAACTGCTTCGATAGCGGCTTCCACGCTTTGGTAATGGTCCGGAGCCTCTATTGTTTTACGCTCGATAAAGTCAAATCCTTCATCATACAGATTCATTCTATGCCGCTCCTTAGCGTGCTTGACGGAAATTAAATATGATTTGTAAGTTCACAACCTAAACCGATCCACCGACTGCGAAAGCTTCCCCGCCAAACTCGACAATTCATCCGTCGTCGACGCCGTCTCGCCAATCACCCGACTGTTACTTTCCGACATCCCCGCAATCCTCTCCACCTGATGAGCAATCTCATTACTGGCCAGGCTCTGTTCACTAATAGTGCGGGAAATATCGTTGACCAACTCAGTGGTACTCAGCGTAGCCTGGAGAATCTCGCGAATGGCGCGTTCCACTTCGGCAGTCACTGCCATGCCCTTGTCCACTTGAGCAACGCCCTCCTCCATGCTGATCACCGCTGCTCGGGTGTTCTGCTGGATGCTCCCAACCATGCTGGCGATTTCCTGGGTGGAGGCGCTGGTGCGTCCGGCCAGGCTGCGCACTTCGTCGGCCACGACCGCGAAGCCGCGCCCTTGTTCACCGGCGCGGGCGGCTTCGATGGCGGCGTTCAGGGCCAGCAAGTTGGTCTGGTCGGCAATCCCCTTGATCACCTGGATAATGCTGTAGATCGCTTCGGACTCCTTGTCCAGTGTGCGGATCACTTGGGCTGACTGTTGGGCAGAACGGGCGATGCCGTCCATGTCGCTGACCACTTGGTGGATGACCCTGCCGCCGTCCTTGGCCAGGGTTTCAGCCTGGCTGGCCATGTCCAGGGCACGTTGGGCGTGACGGGTGATTTCTTCGATGCTGGCTGTCATTTCGCTCGCGGCGGCGGCCATGGTGCTGGCGGCGACGCTTTGTTGCTGGCTGCTGCCTGCCACTTCATGGCAACCCTGGCTGAGGCGCTCGCTCATGCCATTGACGCCGTGGGCGTTGCTGCGAACCACTTCGATCATGCCGCGCAAATCCCGCTGCATCGTCGCCAGGCTGCGAATCAGTGCACTGGCTTCGTCCTGGTTCTTGGGTTCGGCAATCGGCTCGCTCAGGTTGCCATGGGCAATGCTCTGGGCAATACGGCTGGCGGTGCGCAACGGCCCCATGATGCTCAGGGTCACCCAACGTCCTTGTGCCAGCAGCAACAGCAGGCTCGCCCCCAATACAATAATCAAGGTCCAGTTAGCGTTACTGATGGTTTGCCGGGTACCGGTGCTGGTGAGTTGGGTATTGTTTTCGATCAGTTCGCTCAACCCCGCCATTTGTTCTTCCAACTGGCTGAACGCGGCATTGAAGGTCTGCAGTTCGCCTCGTGCGGCCTCGGGATTGTCCAGGGCCAGCGCGACGATGCGCTCGCCGGCACTGATGTAGGTGTCCAGGCTGGGTTTGATTTTTTCCAGGCTGGCCTTGATCGAGGCGTCCAACGGCAGCTTGAGGTTTTCCGCCAGCACCTCGCGAAAGTGCTCGGCATGCTCCTTGATCGAGCTGTTGACCTCGGCCGCCGTACTGGTGCTTTTGCCCAGCCCGACCAACATGGCTGACAGTACATCCGCACGCAGGGCGTCGTGCATCATGTCGGCTTCCATGTGGTTACGCAGTACCGTCATGCTGACGTCGTTGTCCTGTACCGCATCGGCCATCCGCGTATTGCCCAGGTAGCCAGCCAGGCTCATGATCAAAGCGGTGAGCAACCCGGTCGCAATCAACAGCATCAAGCGTAATTTGATCGTCATAGTGGTACCCCGTGCCAGGACCGCCGGTTGGGAGCCCAACCGTTTCAATGTCGCTGCTAGCTGTATCGGCAGCTGTTGCTTGTTAGTGAAGCCTAAGTTTGCGGATCTGCGCGGTTCCCTTAAGCTGACCGTCCGTTGCTCTACCTGGATCTGCCAAATGCCTCAACGTATCGCCCGCCTCGCCCTGTTGCTGGGCTTGATCACCGCCGTCGGCCCGTTTGCCATCGACATCTACCTGCCGGCGCTGCCGACCCTGGGCGCCAGCCTCCAGGCCTCGCCGGCGGCCGTGCAGATGAGTTTGACGGTGTTCTTCATGATTATCGGCGTGTGCCAGTTGTTCTACGGCCCCCTCAGCGACGTGTTCGGGCGTAAACCACCGATTTATGCGGGTTTGGTGATCTTTGCCATTGGCAGCGTCGGCTGCGCGCTGGCACCGACCATCGAAGTGTTGATTGGTTTTCGTGCGGTGCAGGCGTTCGGTGCTTGTGCGGGCATGGTGATCCCACGGGCGATTGTCCGTGACCTGTATACCGGCCATGAAGCGGCGCGCCTGATGGCGTTGTTGATGCTGGTGATGAGTGTTTCACCGATCCTCGCGCCTTTGGCCGGTAGCCTGGTGATTTCGATCTGGAGCTGGCGCGAAGTGTTTGCCGTGTTGGCGGTGGTGGCCGTGCTGTGCCTGCTGATGACCGCCGTACAACTGCCAGAAACCCACCCGGCCGAGCGCCGCCTGGGCAAAACCCTGGGCCAGGCGTTCGGCAGCTATGGCGCCCTCCTCCGCGACCCTGTTTTCACGGGGTTGTCGGTGGTGTGCGGGTTTGGCCTGGCCACTTTCTTCGTGTTCATCGGCAGCGCGCCTTTCGTGTACATCGAGTTTTTTGGCCTGACACCAACCCAGTTCAGCCTGTGCTTTGCTCTCAACGCAGCTTCTTTTTTTGCCATGAGCCAACTGACCGCACGCCTCAGCGCCCGCTTTGGCCTGGCGCCGTTGATTCGCTGGTCGGTGGTGGGCGTGGCGGCGGTCATGAGCTTGCTGGCCGCTACTACGCTGTGGGGTGACAGCTTGGCCTTGATGATGGGGCTGTTGTTTATCGGTTTTGGTTTTCTGGGCCTGCTATTGCCGGCGGCCGGGGTGTTATCGTTGGAAGATCACGGTGCAGTGGCCGGTTCTGCGTCTGCACTGCTGGGCGCGATCCAGATGGTCACGGCTGCTGTGGCGATGACCCTGGTGGGCGTGTTTGCCGACCATACCCCGGCGCCGATGTTGATCGGCATTGCGCTGTGTGCGCTGGCCGCGATGCTGACCACCTTGTGGACGTTGCGGCGCTTGCCGGCTCACCTGGTCTCAAGCGTCCCGCCTTCCTCCTGAGCAGAGGAGCAGGCAGATTCAACATTCTGGTTGCCTGTGAGGCCCTCTTCGCAGGCAAGCCAGCTCCCACATTTGAATCGTGGTGTATCCACAAGCCTACAAATCAAACCGATCCACCGCCCGCCGCCGCTCATTGTCGTCGCGCACGTCATAGCTGGCAGTGGTCTGGATGTTGGTGTGATGCGCCAGCTTCTGCGCAATCGACAAATCATGCTCCTCGATCACCCGCGTGATAAACGAACGACGGAAATCATGGGGCATGATCTTGACCCCCACCTGATCACCACGCTGGCGCGCGATGTAGTAAATCGCGTGCTTGGTGATGCGTTCCCGGGTGATATGGCTGCCTCGACGGATGCGGTTAAACAGGAAGCTGTCGTCCTGCTCACCTTCCTTGAGCTGCTCGCGACGAAACGCCAGCCAGGCCTGAAGTTTGGCAAACGCCCAGTCCGGCGCGTACTTGACCAACTCTTTGTTGCCCTTGCCGATCACGCGCAAGCTGCGCTCGTCAAAGTTGATCTGCGCCAGGTCCAGGTTGACCGACTCCGACTTGCGCATGCCCGAGCCATATAACAGGCCGATCACTGCGGCATCCCGCAGGCCCTGGGGCCGAGGGTCGGCGGCGCAGACGTCGAGCATCTCGCGGATCAAGGTGCGGCGCAGGTTGCGGCCCTGGCCCAGGCGCGTGCCGGGTGTGGCCTTGACCGAGCGCATCTTCAACAGGTGGTCCTGGCTGATCAAGCTCATGCGCCACGCCTCGTTCATCACCCCGCGCACCGCATTCACATACAGCGACGAGGTGTTCGGCGCAAAGCCGTCCTCACGCAAGGCAGCGACCAGCGCAATAACGTGTTCGGGCTGCAGCAGGTGCCAGTCAATCTCTTCGAGGTTGTGGTCTTCGAAACCCAGGCGGTCGGCGGCATCCTGTAGCACGTAGCGCATGGTCAGTTGGCTGGAAGGCGCCAGGCGGGTGAGGTAAAGGGTCAGCGGGTTGCAAATGGACTCGGTCAAGGTAGATCAGCCTTTGGATTAAATACACCGAGCAACTATTTGATTAATCGATGTATTTAGTGGATTGGCGAAGGCCGAGTCTAACCCAGGAGCGGCCCTGGCACAAAATCACGGGGCTGTATCTTCGTCCTCGCTGGCTGCCTGGGGTTGGGCCTGGGACTGGCTCCAGTCGGCGTCCTGTTGTTGCATCAGCGCGAACCACTGCTGGCGCATAAAGGCGAGGTAACTGTCCGGCGCCTTGGCAAAGTCCTTCTCGTCGCCATAGCAGCCTGGCAGTGGCAGTTCGGTGCCCTGCTCCTTGTATTGGCTGACCAAGGCTTGCTGCGCCGCGACGCTGCAGTCAGTCGGCAGTGGCATACCGCGCAAGGCGCCGGCGTCCTCATCCCACCAACTGGCGCCCACGCGGTCGAGGCCGCGCAGACGATACTTCTCGGACTTGCCAACATGCATGATCAGCTTGAATTCGTTGGGGCTGACGTCACTGGTGCAGGCCCGCGAATAACCGACCGTGGCCTGGGTGTTGCCGTCGCCCAGCAGGTCGGTGACCTTGGTGGCAGCCCGGTCAAAGCGCAGCCCGGCGTCGAATTCGCAGTGCTGCACATCGTCGTACAGCATCCACACGCGCTTGGGGCGCTCGCCTCCCAGCACGTATTGCGCCGCGTAGACAAAGGCCGACTGGGTACCATCGTCATCGCGCTCACCCACTTGCTCGGCGAGTACCAACAGGTTTTTGCCCTGGCGGTCATCCCAGGTATAAGCGGCGACCTGCTTGCCGCGCACTTCCACCCCGTCCGGCACCTGGTCCAGTGGGGTCAGCGCGACGCCCTGATCAGCCCGCACGCTGGTGACACAGGCCACCGTCATCAACAATCCCATCAGCGCTGGCCGCAACTGGCCGCGTAAAAAAAGCTGCACGCTATTCATCCGAGTACCCTGGCAAGAGAGGGCTTACTTTACCGGCACTTGAGCGCCAATGCAGAGAAGATTGTTGAAGGGCAAACATTGGGCTAATCGCCTCGCTCAGATTGAACCAAGCGTCTTGCACGAAGCTCCGATATCGCCCTGTGAGGCCTACATGTAACGCCTTGATTACTTAGCTGAACCCTAGCTGTCTGCCTGTCAAATAAACGAGTTTTTCATCCGCCTTTCATATTCGTTGCACATTTTTGCGCTTAACCTTGTAGGCAACACTTAAGTGCAATCCGTGGATTATCGACTAACCTATTGAAAACGCATCATCTTTAGCTCCGTGTTGTAGTCTGCGGGCTGTAGTTTTGCCCAATAATCACTGCCGTTTTCGCGCTCTACGTTGCTCCAGCCCGAGGTCATGAATCTTTGAAACCCTACCCTATTCATTGCGTGTCGATCGTTATCCCGGTCTACAACGAACAAGAAAGCCTGCCTGAGTTGCTGCGTCGCACCACGGCCGCCTGCAAGCAACTGGCTTACGAATACGAAATCATCCTGGTGGATGACGGTAGCCGCGACAATTCGGCCCAATTGCTCGAAGACGCCGCCGCAGAAGACGGCAGCAATGTGGTAGCGGTGATCCTTAACCGCAACTACGGCCAGCACGCGGCGATCATGGCCGGCTTTGAACAGTGCCGTGGCGAAGTGGTGATCACCCTCGACGCCGACCTGCAGAACCCGCCGGAAGAGATCCCGCGCCTGGTCGAGCAAGCTGCCCTGGGCTACGACGTGGTCGCCACCGTGCGTAATAACCGCCAGGACTCGGCCTTCCGCCGCTGGCCGTCGCGCTTGATCAACCTTGCCGTGCAGCGCTCTACCGGCGTGGCCATGACCGACTACGGCTGCATGTTGCGCGCCTACCGCCGCACCATCGTCGATGCCATGCTCGCCTGCCGTGAGCGCAGCACGTTCATCCCGATCCTGGCCAACGGCTTCGCCCGCCACACCACGGAAATCCTGGTGCACCACGCCGAACGTGAGCACGGCGAATCCAAATACAGCGCCATGCGCCTGATCAGCCTGATGTTCGACCTGCTGACCTGCATGACCACCACGCCCTTGCGCCTGCTGTCCATCGTCGGTTTCAGCCTGGCGGCACTGGGCGTGCTGTTTGCCTTTGCCCTGATCGTCATGCGCCTGGCCTTCGGCGCCGACTGGGCCGGTGATGGCCTGTTCGTGCTGTTTGCGGTGTTGTTTGTGTTCACCGGTGGCCAGTTCATCGGCATGGGCCTGCTGGGCGAATACCTGGGCCGTATGTACAGCGATGTACGTGCCCGCCCACGCTTCTTTATTGAAAAAGTGCTGCGCAACCAACCGGCAGCACCGGCTCCAGTCGTCGTGGTCGACGGCCTGGTGTCTTCCCATACGTCTACTTCTTCTTCGGATCAGGTCCAGTCATGAGTTCAAAAGCTGTTGTATTCGCCTACCACGATATTGGCTGCGCAGGCATTGAAGCGCTGCTCAGCGCCGGTTACGACATTGCCGCCGTGTTCACCCATGCCGATGACCCCAAGGAAAACAACTTCTACGGTTCCGTCGCCCAACTCTGCGCCCGCAATGGCATCCCGGTACATGCTCCGGAAGACGCCAACCACCCGCTGTGGATCGAACGTATTGCCAAGCTGAACCCGGAGTACATCTTCTCGTTCTACTACCGCAACCTGCTGAGCGAACCGCTGTTGGCCACCGCCCGCAAAGGCGCGTTCAACCTGCACGGCTCGTTGCTGCCTAAGTACCGTGGCCGCGCCCCGGCCAACTGGGTGCTGGTCAACGGCGAAACCGAAACCGGCGTGACCCTGCATCGTATGGTCAAGCGTGCCGATGCCGGCGCCATCCTGGCCCAGCAGACTGTCGCCATCGAACGCAGCGATACCGGCCTGAGCCTGCACGCCAAGCTGCGTGATGCGGCCACGGCTCTGCTGCGTGATGCCCTGCCACAGCTGGCCCAGGGCAAGCTGAGCGAAACCGTTCAGGACGAAAGCAAAGCCACCTACTTTGGTCGGCGCACCGCCGCCGATGGCAAGCTGGACTGGAAACAGCCCGCCGAGCAACTGTTCAACCTGGTGCGTGCGGTGACCCAGCCGTACCCGGGCGCCTTCTGCGCCGTGGGCGAGCACAAGCTGATCGTATGGCAAGCCGACGTGGTCAAGGGCAACGAAGGTCTGGCGCCTGGCCGTGTGATCAGCGTCAACCCGCTGCGCATTGCCTGCGGTGAAGATTCCCTGGTGGTCAAGTTCGGCCAGCGCAACGAAAACGGCCTGTACCTGGCAGGCCCGTCCCTGGCCGATGAACTAGGCCTGGTGGATGGCTCTGTACTGCGCGGCGCCGAGTCGGGTCGCAAGCCGCGCCGTACCCGTGTGCTGATCCTGGGCGTCAACGGCTTTATCGGTAACCACCTGTCCGAGCGCCTGCTGCGTGACGACCGCTACGAAGTCTATGGCCTGGACATCGGCTCCGACGCCATCGAGCGCCTGCGCAGCCACCCCAATTTCCATTATGTGGAAGGCGACATCAGCATCCACACCGAGTGGATCGAATACCACATCAAGAAATGCGACGTGGTGCTGCCGCTGGTGGCCATCGCCACGCCGATCGAATACACCCGTAACCCGTTGCGCGTGTTCGAACTGGACTTCGAAGAAAACCTCAAGCTGGTGCGCTACTGCGTCAAATACAACAAACGCGTGATTTTCCCGTCGACCTCGGAAGTCTACGGCATGTGCCAAGACCAGTACTTCGACGAAGACACCTCCAACCTAGTGGTGGGCCCAGTCAACAAGCAACGCTGGATCTACTCCGTCTCCAAGCAACTGCTGGATCGCGTGATCTGGGCTTACGGCGACAAGGGCCTGAAGTTCACCCTGTTCCGTCCGTTCAACTGGATGGGCCCGCGCCTGGACCGCCTGGACTCGGCGCGTATCGGCAGCTCCCGCGCCATTACCCAGCTGATCCTGAACCTGGTGGAAGGCACGCCGATCCGTCTGTTCGACGGTGGTGAGCAAAAGCGTTGCTTCACCGACATTGCCGACGGCATCGAAGCCCTGGCGCGCATCATTGATAACGACAATGGCGTGTGCGACGGCCAGATCATCAACATCGGCAACCCCGAAAACGAAGCCAGCATTCGCCAGCTGGGCGAAGAACTGCTGCGTCAGTTCGAGGCTCACCCGCTGCGCCACAACTTCCCGCCATTCGCCGGTTTCCGCGACGTCGAGAGCAAGGCGTTCTACGGCACGGGCTACCAGGACGTGGCACACCGCAAGCCGAGCATCGAAAACGCCAAACGCCTGCTGAACTGGGAGCCGAGCGTAGAGATGAGCGAAACCATCGGCAACACGCTCGATTTCTTCTTGCGTGAAGCCATGCTTGAAATTGCGGATAAAAAGTAATGCAGGCAGGTCTTCGCATCGACGTCGACACCTACCGTGGCACCCGTGAAGGTGTGCCACGGTTGCTCGACTCCCTGGCCGAAGCCGGGGTCAAGGCGACGTTCTTCTTCAGTGTCGGGCCGGACAACATGGGGCGCCACTTGTGGCGCCTGATCCGCCCGCAGTTCCTGTGGAAGATGCTGCGCTCCAACGCTGCCGGCCTGTATGGCTGGGACATCTTGCTGGCCGGCACCGCCTGGCCAGGCAAGCCGATTGGCCGCGACCTGGGGCATTTGATGCGCCAGGCCAAGGCCGCCGGGCATGAAGTCGGCCTGCACGCCTGGGACCACCACGGCTGGCAGGCCAACACCGGGCGTTGGAGCGAGGCACAGCTGGTCGAGCAGATTCGACGCGGCGTAGACACCTTGAGCGACATCCTCGGCGAGCGCATCGACTGTTCAGCGGCCGCCGGTTGGCGCGCCGATGAGCGCGTGGTGCAAGCCAAGCAAGGCTTCAACTTTCGCTACAACAGCGATTGCCGGGGCACCAGCCTGTTTCGACCAACCTTGGCCGATGGCAGCGCGGGCACCCCACAAATTCCGGTAGACCTGCCGACCTTCGACGAAGTCGTCGGGCCGGTGGTAGCTGCCAACGATTTCAACCGCTTCATTCTTGATCGGTTCAACGCGTCAAAGCTGAACGTCTACACGATCCACGCGGAAGTAGAAGGGATTCTGATGGCCAATGATTTTCGCCAGTTCCTCGCCCAGGCCGGGCAGCGCGACATCGAGTTCAAAACCTTGGGCGAGCTGTTGCCCACGGATGTGACCACCCTGCCCCAGCAACAGCTGGTGCGCGGCGCCTTGAGCGGCCGCGAGGGTTGGCTGGGAGTGCAGCAGGCATGATCCGCCGCTGGGCTTTGCCCCTGCTCCTGCTGGCGTTCGCCGTGTTCTACCTGCTGCCGTTGGCCACCCATGGCCTGTGGATTCCCGATGAAACCCGCTATGCGCAAATCAGCCAGGAAATGCTGCTGACCGGCAAGTGGGCCGCGCCGCACTTCATGGGCATTCGCTACTTCGAGAAGCCAGCCGCAGGCTATTGGATGATCGCGCTGGGCCAGGCGATCTTCGGGCAGAACCTGTTTGGCGTACGGTTTGCCTCGGCCTTGAGTACCGGCTTGAGCATTCTGCTGGTGTATCTGGTCTCTCGCCGGTTGTGGAGCGACCCGCAAAAGAGTTTGGTCAGCACGCTGCTCTACATGAGCTTCGTCAGCGTGGCCGCGCTGGGTGGCTATGCCAACCTGGACCCGCAGTTCACCTTCTGGATCAATCTGACGGGCGTGGCCTTGTGGTTCTGTTTCGACAGCACCACGCGGCGTGCGCGCTTGTGGTCCTGGGCCTTGCTGGGCCTGGCGTGCGGCATGGGCTTCATGACCAAGGGCTTCCTGGCCTGGTTGCTGCCGGTGCTGGTCGCCCTGCCCTACGCCGTCTGGCAAAAACGTTTTGTCGAGTTGTGCAAATTTGGCCCTGTTGCCGTGGTGGTGGCGATTGCTGTCAGCGTGCCGTGGGCGTTGGCTGTGCACCTGCAAGAGCCGGACTACTGGCATTTCTTTTTCTGGCACGAGCACATCCAACGCTTTGCCGGTGAAGACGCCCAGCACGCCGAACCCTTCTGGTATTACCTGCCGCTGCTGGTAGGGTTCGCGCTGCCGTGGGTCGCGCTGTTGCCGTCCGCGCTCAAGCAGGCCTGGCTGCAGCGGCGCGTGCCGAAAACCGCGTTCCTGCTACTGTGGCTGTTAATGCCCCTGGCCTTTTTCAGCCTGGCCAAAGGCAAGCTGCCCTCCTACATCATGCCGTGCATGCTCCCCCTGGCCTTGCTGATGGGCTCGGCCCTGAGCGACAAACTGGCTCTAGGCCGCGGCCGCGTGCTGCGCATCAATGGTTGGTTGAACCTGGCGATCGGTGTGCTGGTATTGCTGGCCCTCAGCTGGTTCCAGTTGAAGAAGCCAGTATACGAACCGGGTGAGGAAACCCTCAGCCTGGTGCTGGTGTTCATCTTCTTGTTCGGTTGGATCGTGGTCAATCTGCTGCAAGCGGCACGCCCGCTGAAATTGTGGGCCGCGCCGCTGATCGGCAGTGGCTTACTGGTGCTGCTGGTGCCTGCCGCATTGCCCCACTCGGTGGTTTACAACAAGACCCCGGACCAATTCATCATCGATCACATCGACGAGTTGCAGCCCAGCGTTGCCCTGCTGAGCAACGACCTGGGCGCCGCCTCGGCGTTGTCCTGGCGCCTCAAACGCCCCGATATCACGCTGTACAACACCTCGGGTGAGGTCAAGTACGGCCTGGCTTACGAGGACACCGCGCCGCGTCTGGTCGACCGTAACCGCATCCAGTCATGGATGGCCGAAACCCGTCGTACCGGCGCGGTGGGCGTGGTGATGCGCGTCAATAGTACCGGTGAAAAAGAAGAACTCGCACTGCTGCCCACCGACGGCAAACGGTATGCGCAAGGCAAGATCGTGATCCTGATTTTCCCGCAGGTCGCGCCATGATCACCCTGCTGCTACTGCTTACGGCCTGCCTGCTCACTTGCATGGGCCAGGTCTCGCAAAAGTTTGCTGTGGAAAGCTGGCGCGGCGTGCCGGATGGCTGGGCCTTGAAACTGCGCTCGCCGTGGTTGTGGTCGGCGCTGGTGTGCCTGGGCCTGGGTTTGCTGGTGTGGCTGCTGGTGTTGCAGCGCCTGGAAGTGGGCATTGCCTACCCCATGCTCAGCCTGAATTTTGTGCTGGTCACGCTGATGGCGCGCTTTGTCTTCCACGAGCCCATTGATGGCCGTCACTGGTTGGGTGTGGGGCTGGTGATTGCCGGGGTGGTCTTGCTAGGGCGTCAGGTATGAGCCGCGTGCGGGGTTTCGCCCTGGCCCTGGGCAGTGTCGGCCTGGTGAGTGGTGCCCAACTGGGCATGCGCTGGAGCATGACGCGCCTGCCGCTTCCCTCTGAGTGGCTGGCCGCCTTCACGGATAACAGCATCGACCTGGGCGCCCTGGGCGTGGTGATCCTCGCGATCATCGCCTATGCGCTGTCGATGCTGTGCTGGCTCGGCGCATTGAAGCACTTACCCCTGGGCCGCGCTTATTCGCTGCTCAGCATCAGTTACGCGCTGGTGTATTTGCTGGCGGCCAGCCTGCCGGTGTTCAACGAAAATTTTTCGCTTTCAAAAACCCTGGGGGTGGCCTTGGTCATCCTCGGTGTACTGGTTATCAACTCTCGTCGTGCTAGCACCTCAAGTCCCAGGAATACCCCATGAAAATCAGTGTATTTGGTAGTGGTTACGTTGGTCTGGTCCAGGCCACTGTATTAGCCGAAGTCGGTCACGATGTCATTTGCATGGACGTTGACAAGCACAAGGTCGAATCGCTGCAGAAGGGTCATGTGACCATCTTCGAGCCGGGCCTGGCAGCCATGGTCAAGGACAACCTGGAAAGTGGACGCCTGCGCTTTACCCACGACGAAAAACTCGCCGTCGAACACGGCGAAGTGCTGTTTATTGCCGTGGGCACGCCGTCGGATGAAGACGGTTCGGCCGACCTGAAATACGTGCTGTCGGTGGGTGATGCGGTTGCCCGCCATCGCGTGGCGCCGGTAATCCTGGTGGAGAAATCCACGGTACCGGTCGGCACCGGCGACACCTTGCGCGACCACATCCTCAACAACCTGCGCGCTGCCGGCCGTGAGCTGCAGTTCGATATCGTCTCCAACCCGGAGTTCCTCAAGGAAGGCTCCGCGGTTGCCGACTGCCGCCGCCCGGACCGGATCATCATCGGCTGTGAACGTGAAGAAGTACGTGACGTGATGCGCGACCTGTACGCGCCGTTCAACCGCAACCACGACCGCATCATCTTCATGGACCTGCGCAGCGCTGAACTGACCAAGTACGCCGCCAACTGCATGCTGGCCACCAAGATCAGCTTCATCAACCAGATCGCCGAACTGGCCGAACACCTGGGCGCCGACATTGAGTCGGTGCGCCTGGGCATCGGTGCCGACTCGCGCATCGGCTACCACTTTATCTACCCCGGCTGCGGTTATGGCGGCTCGTGCTTCCCCAAAGACATGCGCGCCCTGATCCACAGCGCCAAGCAGGCCAACTGCTCCAGCGACCTGCTCGAAGCCGTGGAAGCCATCAACCAGCGCCAGAAGAGCAAGCTGTTCGAGCGCATCAACGCGTTCTTCCAGGGCAACCTTAAGGGCAAGACGTTCGCCCTGTGGGGCCTGGCCTTCAAGCCCAACACCGATGACATGCGTGACGCCCCCAGCCGTGTGCTGATGGAAGCGCTGTGGGCCGCCGGCGCCAATGTGCGCGCCTTCGACCCGGAAGCCATGCAGGAAACCCAACGCCTCTACGGCGATGACCCGCGCCTGATGCTGATGGGCACCCCGGAGTCCACCTTGGGCGGCGCCGATGCGTTGATCGTGTGCACCGAATGGCAGCAATTCAAGGCGCCGGACTTTGACCTGATTCACCAGCGCCTGAAAACCCCGGTGATCTTCGACGGCCGTAACCTGTACGACGGCGAGCGCCTGGCGCGCAAAGGCTTCAAGTACTTCCCCATCGGCCGCGGCGACTCCTGCGAGTTACCGATCCCCCAGCAAAACTGGGTGGAACAGGTCAAGGACGCTTGCTAGGTGAACATCGCCTTACCGTCCGCGCAGCGTGCAACGATCCGTCACCAGTCGCTGGGGCTTGGACTCTTGGCGCTGGTGCTGTTTATCGCCGGCAACTGGCACCAGGCGATCATCGGTTTTGATTCGCGCTTCGTGGTGTTTGCCCAGGAAATGTTGCGCCATGGGCCCAGCTTCTTCCCCACCACCTATGGCCAGCCGTATGCCGATTACCTGGCGACGTCGACCCTGCTGACGTGGCTGCTGTCGTTGCCCTTGGGCCAGGTCACCAGCCTGACGGCGTGGCTGCCCACGGCGGTGGCGTCGGCGCTGATCGTGGTGCTGGTCTATCGCCTCACCGCGCCCTACTCGCCACGTTGGGGCCTGCTGAGCATTGCGATGCTGCTGCTCAGCAGTACGTTTGTCAGCGAAACCCGCGCAGTCTCCCTGGATCAGATGCTCGCCGCCGTGGCGTTGGCGGTGTTCTACCTGGGCTATGCCCATGACCATTTCGCCGCCGCCAAACGCCTGCATTGGGTATTTTTGCTGTTGCTGCTGGGGTTTGCCATTCGTGGCCCGATTGGCCTGGTGATCCCCACGGGCGTGTTGTGCAGCTACTACCTGATCAACCGCCAGTGGCGCCAGCTGTTCAGCTTCGGCCTGCTGGCACTGGCGCTGCTGGCGGCGTGCGTCGGCCTGTTGCTGCTGCTGGCCAAGCTCAGCGGTGGTGAAGACTTCATGCATGACGTGATTCGCATGCAGTTCCTGGGGCGCATGGATGGCAGCGAAGGCTCCGGCGGCGTGCTGTATTACTTCACCAGCTCTTTGGGCAATTACGCCCTGGCCTATCCACTGGCATTGTTAGTGCTGCTGGCGATGCTGGTGGGCGGTCGACGTGCGCCGGACCCAGCGTTGAAGCTGGTGCTCTATTGCGCGGCAGCGGGTGTGCTGGTGATGTTGGGCCTGTCGGTACCCCAAGCCAAGAAAGCGCGTTATATCCTGCCGATGTTGCCGATGGCCGCGATCATTGCCGCGTACCCCTTCCAGGTCACGCAAGGGCGACTGTTTGCCTGGCTGCGCGCCTTGATGCTGGGCATCTGGACGCTGTTGCCAGCGTTGCTGGTCATTGGCCTGGTGGTGGCGCGACGGCACTACCCGGAGCCGCTGGCCGACCTTGCGCTCATCTTCGTCGTGCTTGGCGTGCTGCAGGTGCTGGCCCTGCTGGTATTGGTCCGCTCGCGGATGCGCACCTACGGCCCCGCCCTGGCCGCCGTGCTCGCCCTGTGGAGCACCTACATCATGGTGGTCGAACCCCTGGAACGTCAGGTGTACGACACCCGCACCTTCAGCCTCGCCGTCAAGGCGCACGTTCAGCTGCAACCGGCGCCGCTGGTATTGCATGCACTGGGCAAAGACGCGAAAGCCATCAAGTTCATGGTCAACTTCGATTGCGACAAGGTGCCGTTGTTTACTCAATTGCCCGCCGAATTGAAACCGGTCCAGGCGCCGGCATGGATAGTGATGAGCCAGACCGACTTCCAGGCGCTGGACGATCCGCGCCTGCGCTCAATCACGCCGACGCTCACGGCAGCGTTCGACAAAAACCCCTATGTGTTGCTGCATTTGGCAAAAACCTCGACGCCCTGAGTGCTTTTCCGGCTGCATTGTAAGAAAGAGCGCCCACTCTTCCACGAGTGGGCGGCTTTCATCATAGGTACCAAGAAAGTGCCTACATTTGTTTGCGTAATGGCTGGTGCACTTTCCCTTCCGGTGCTCGGAGCCCAACTGTAGACTCGCTGCCACGTGCACTCACTATCTACCACCCGACCGTCAGGACCAACCTGTAACGCTTGGGTCAGGGCACTTCACAACAACAAGGACGTTGTAGGCTGCCCGCGCGCGATGGCTTACTTCATTGAGAGGACAATGCCGTGCGAGATGACCTGTTAACCGTACCTTTACCCAGGCTGGATCGTTTGATGGCGTTGCGTGACGCACTGGTGGCGTTGAAGGGGCCGCTGGCCGACGATCCCAGGCTGCGCGAAGACCTGCAAGAGCACCTGTTCAATGAAGAAACCCACAGTCGCGTGCTGGGCAAGATCAACCCAACGACGGCCACAGCCACCGGGCCGATCACCTACGGCGACGCCGTTTAACTGCATTTTTTTTGCATTTAACATTCATTAATATGCAGTAGCGCCACTGAATCAAGCGCGGCACACTGCACAGGTTCCTTCCCCCAATGTTGGAACCTTCAAAGGGCTGTTCCGGGAAACCAGGCAGGCCTTTTTTTTCGCCCGCCGTTTATGGACCGTCTTTCAATGCTCGCTCGCTGGTTACCCGCTGCAATCAACACCCGTCCCGCCGAATGGAGCCGTGCAGCCATCGGCATGGCCCTGGGCACGCTATTGAGTGTCTGGGCGTGTGCCCAAGTATTCGGCATGGAGGTGGCCCTGCATCTGCTCGGCCCTCTTGGCGCCTCGGCGGTGCTGTTGTTTGCCGTGTCATCGGGCGCGCTGGCCCAACCCTGGTCGATCATCGGCAGTTACCTGTGTGCAGGCGTCGTGGCGCTGCTGGTCGCCCGCGTCCTGGGGCGCACCTTGGGCAGCGCGTGCCTGGCGGCGGGCATGACAGTGGTCCTCATCTGCTGGCTACGCTGCCTGCACCCGCCGGCCGGCGGCTTGGCCATGACCCTGGTGCTGGCCGACCCGGCATCCGTCGCCCTCGGATGGTACGAGCTGGCGCCGGTGATGCTCGGCGCTGGCGCCCTGCTCGCCTGTGCGTTGGCCTATAACAATGCCACACGCACGCGTTACCCCAAGGGGCTTGCCGAGCCTGCACCGGTTATCCTGGGCACTGCCACCGCCGTCAGCGAGCCGAGCATCACGGCAGCCGACCTCAAGCTGGCGCTGGCCGAGATGGAACAGTTCTACGACGTCGAACCGACAGAGCTGGAGCAACTGATCCACGCCGCCGAGGGCCATGCACGGCGTCGCAGTATCGGCGAGGTTCTGGCCAGCCGGGTGGTTTGACCGGCACTGCATAAATGCAACAACGACCTGCACGATTCCGGGTTGTACGGGGCAAATTTGCACTGGTACGATCACAAGAGAGTTCACCCGCGAACATCTTGATAAAGACAATAAAAGCAGGGAGTTAGAGATGACTGCTCAGGTTTCATCCCAAGCAAGCCACGCCGAGGTCCAGCAGGACGCTGTTCTGGCACAGGTGCGTAACCACATCGGCCACCTCACCCTCAATCGGCCCGCCGGCCTGAACGCCATCACCCTGGACATGGTCCGCCAGTTGGCCGCGCACTTGCAGGCCTGGGCCGATGACCCCGAGATCTACGCCGTGGTACTGCGCGGCGCCGGTGAAAAAGCCTTTTGCGCCGGCGGCGACATCCGTTCGCTGTACGACAGCTTCAAGCAAGGCGACACCCTGCACCAGGATTTCTTCGTCGAGGAATATGCCCTCGACCTGGCCATTCACCACTACCGTAAACCCGTACTGGCATTGATGGACGGCTTCGTCCTCGGCGGTGGCATGGGCCTGGTGCAAGGCGCGGACCTGCGGGTGGTCACCGAACGCAGCCGCCTGGCGATGCCGGAAGTGGCCATCGGGTACTTCCCGGATGTAGGTGGCAGCTATTTTCTCTCGCGTATTCCTGGCGAGCTGGGCACCTACCTTGGGGTGACCGGGGTGCAGATTCGCGCGGCGGATGCCTTGTATTGCGGGCTGGCAGACTGGTACATCGACAGCGCCAAGCTGGTTGAGCTGGACCAGAAACTCGACGGCCTGCAATGGCACGACTCGCCGCTCAAGGACTTGCAAGGCGCACTCGCCAAGCTCGCCGTGCAGCAATTGCCCGACGCCCCGTTGGCGGCCTTGCGCCCGGCCATTGACCACTTTTTCGGGTTGCCGGACGTGCCCAGCATCGTCGAGCAACTGCAACAAGTGACCGTGGCCGATAGCCATGACTGGGCGCTGACCACCGCCAACCTCATGCACACCCGCTCGCCCCTGGCCATGGCCGTGACGCTGGAGATGCTGCGCCGTGGTCGCCACTTGCCACTGGAACAGTGCTTTGCCCTCGAACTGCACCTGGACCGCCAGTGGTTTGAACGCGGCGACCTGATCGAAGGGGTTCGCGCCCTGATCATCGACAAGGATAAGTCTGCGAAGTGGAACCCACCCACCCTCCATGCGCTGAATGCCAGCCATGTCGAGAGCTTCTTCCGCGACTTCGTGCAGATTGGAAAATAAGCCATGCAAGATCTTGAATACACTGAAGAACAAGTGATGATCCGAGACATGGCGCGGGATTTTGCCCGTGGCGAAATCGCCCCCCATGCCCAAGCCTGGGAGAAAGCCGGCTGGATCGACGACGCCCTGGTGGCGAAGATGGGCGAGCTGGGCCTGCTGGGGATGGTGGTACCGGAAGAATGGGGCGGCACCTATGTCGATTACGTCGCCTATGCCCTGGCCGTGGAGGAAATCTCCGCCGGTGACGCTGCTACGGGCGCGCTGATGAGTATCCATAATTCAGTGGGTTGCGGGCCGATCCTCAACTACGGCACAACCGAACAGAAAAACACCTGGCTGGCCGAACTCGCCAGTGGCCAGGCCATCGGTTGCTTCTGCCTGACAGAACCCCAGGCCGGTTCCGAAGCCCATAACCTGCGCACCCGTGCCGAGTTGCGTGACGGGCAATGGGTCATCAATGGCGCCAAGCAGTTCGTCAGCAACGGCAAGCGCGCCAAGCTGGCCATCGTGTTCGCCGTGACCGACCCGGAACTGGGCAAGAAAGGCATTTCAGCGTTTCTGGTGCCCACCGATACCCCAGGTTTCGTGGTCGACCGCACCGAGCACAAGATGGGTATTCGTGCGTCAGACACCTGCGCCGTCACGCTCAACCAATGCAAGGTTCCCGAAGCCAACCTGCTGGGTGAGCGCGGCAAGGGCCTGGCCATCGCCCTCTCCAACCTCGAAGGCGGACGCATCGGCATCGCCGCCCAGGCCCTGGGCATTGCCCGCGCCGCGTTTGAAGCCGCGCTGGCCTACGCCCGTGATCGGGTGCAGTTCGACAAGGCGATCATCGAACACCAGAGCGTGGCCAACCTGCTGGCCGACATGCAAACCCAACTCAACGCTGCGCGCCTGCTGATCCTCCATGCTGCGCGCCTGCGCACTGCCGGCAAACCGTGCCTGTCCGAAGCCTCCCAGGCCAAGCTGTTCGCCTCGGAAATGGCCGAGCGAGTCTGCTCCAAGGCGATGCAGATCCATGGTGGGTATGGGTATCTGGAGGATTACCCGGTGGAGCGTTACTACCGGGATGCACGGATCACGCAGATTTACGAAGGCACCAGCGAGATTCAGCGGATGGTGATTGCCAGGGAGTTGAAAAACTACCAGCTCTAACGGACACCACACAAAACCCTGTGGGAGCTGGCTTGCCTGCGATGCAGACACCTCAGTACATCAGACTACCGATCAACGGTAACCACGATGCGAAGCGAGCCGCTCTTGATCTTGCTCTTGATCTGCTTTTGATCTTGATCTTAGGCGCCCCGTTAAACCACGCTGGCCGGAATTCGACAGGGATTTGGGGGGTAAACCGGCAGGGATGCCGGTTTAGCCGCCCCGCGCCATGGATGGCGCGTGGCGGCGGCCCCCCAAATCACTGACGAATTACGGGCACACCGAGCCTAAGCGAGGTGCCGAGTGGTGGGGCAAGAGCGTTTTGCTTACTTTGCCGCTTTTGCAAAGTGAGCCGCCGTCAGGGCGGAACCCTAAGCGGCCGTTACCGCAGCAATGGATATGTACACAATCCAACTGCGTTAACTGCTAGGCCGCCTTCGCGAGCAAGCCCGCTCCCACAAGTTTGACCGCAGGGGATCAGGTAGATAGGCGCCGGCTGGGAGGCCGCCATCGCAGGCAAGCCAGCTCCCACAGTTGGATCGTTGGGGTGTCAGGTAGGTGTCGGCTGGCAGGCCACACACCCATCAGGCTTACTTATCCTTGAATTCCGGCGCCCGCTTGGCCACAAACGCGGCCATGCCTTCCTTCTGGTCCTGGGTCGCAAACGCCGCATGAAACACCCGACGCTCAAAACGTACGCCTTCGGACAGGCTGACTTCAAACGCACGGTTCACACTTTCCTTGACCATCATGCTGATCGGCACAGATTTACCGGCGATCAGGGTAGCCACCTTCAGCGCTTCCTCCAGCAGTTCATCGGCGGGCACGATGCGCGCCACAACCCCGCAGCGCTCGGCCTCCACCGCGTCGATAAAACGCCCGGTCAGGCACATCTCCATGGCCTTGGCTTTGCCCACCGCACGGGTCAGGCGCTGGGTGCCGCCCATGCCCGGCAGCACGCCCAAGTTGATTTCCGGCTGGCCAAACTTGGCGGTGTCGCCGGCAAGGATAAAGTCACACATCAAGGCCAGTTCACAGCCGCCGCCCAGGGCGAAACCATTCACGGCGGCAATGATCGGCTTGCGACGGTTGGCCACGCGGTCGCTGTCGCTGAACAGATCGTCCATATAGATCTGCGGGTAGGTCAGCTCGGCCATTTCCTTGATATCGGCACCGGCCGCGAAGGCCTTTTTCGAGCCGGTCAGCACGATGCAGCCAATTTCAGGATTGGCTTCCAGGCTGTCCAGCGCCTGGTTCAGCTCGCTGACCAGTTGTGCATTCAGGGCGTTCAGCGCGTTGGGGCGGTTAAGCGTGATCAGCCCGACACGGCCCTGGACGTCAAGCAGGATGGTTTCGTAACTCATGTATCGGCTCCTTAAAGATTGCGTGAGATGACCATGCGTTGAATATCGCTGGTGCCTTCGTAAATCTGGCAGACCCGCACATCGCGGTAGATCCGCTCCAGGGGGAAGTCGTTCAGGTAACCGTAACCGCCCAGGGTTTGCAAGGCGGCTGAGCAGACTTTCTCGGCCATTTCCGAGGCAAACAGCTTGGCCATGGACGCTTCCACCAGCGCTGGCTTGCCGCTGTCACGCAGGGCGGCGGCGTAATGCACCATCTGCCGGGCGACGGCGATCTGGGTGGCCATGTCGGCCAGGCGAAAGGCGACGGCCTGGTGTTCGATCAACGGCTTGCCAAAGCTTTCACGCTCACGGGCATAGTCGCGGGCCGCTTCGAAGGCGGCGCGGGCCATCCCCACCGACTGGGAGGCAATGCCCACGCGGCCGCCTTCCAGGTTGGCCAGGGCGATTTTGTAGCCTTCGCCCTCCTCGCCCAGGCGGTTGGCCACCGGCACTTTCACGTCTTCAAACAGAATCTGGCAGGTGTCCGAGGCATGCTGCCCCAGCTTGTCTTCCACCCGCGCCACGGTATAACCCGGCGAATCGGTGGGCACGATAAACGCGCTGATCCCACGTTTACCCGCAGCGGGGTCGGTGACCGCAAACACAATCACAATCCCGGCGTTTTGCCCGGAGGTGATGAACTGTTTACAGCCATTGAGCACATAGTGGTCGCCTTCAAGGCGCGCACGGGTTTTCAGGCTGCTGGCATCGGAGCCGGCCTGGGGTTCGGTCAGCGCAAAAGCACCCAGCATGGCGCCGCTGGCCAGGGGCGTGAGGAACTGCTCTTTGTGCTGATCATTGCCAAACTTGAGGATCGGCACGCAACCCACCGAGTTGTGCACGCTCATGATCGTGGAGCAGGCACCGTCGCCCGCGGCGATCTCTTCCAGGGCCATGGCGTAGGCCAGGTAGCCGGTGTCGCAACCGCCCCACTGTTCTGGCACCAGCATGCCGAAAAAGCCCAGTTCGGCCATTTCCGCGATGGCTTCCTTGGGAAAGCGATGCTCGCGGTCCCACTCGGCGGCGAAGGGTTTCAAACGTTCCTGGGCAAATTGCCGGGCGGCGTCGCTGATCTGCAGTTGTTCGTCATTGGGCAACATAGGTCATCCTCAATACAGGCATTCAACGGCCATGGCCGTGGCTTCACCGCCGCCAATGCAAATGGCTGCGACGCCACGCTTGAGCCCCTTCTGGCGCAGGGCCGCGAGCAACGTCACCAGGATACGTACGCCAGAGGCACCAATGGGGTGGCCCAATGCACAGGCGCCGCCGTGCACGTTGACCTTGTCGTGGGGAATCTCTAGCTTGCTCATCGTCACCAGGCTGACCACGGCGAAGGCCTCGTTGATTTCGAACAGGTCCACCTCGTCCAGGCTCCAGCCGGTCTTGCTCATCAGCTTGCGGATCGCTCCTACCGGCGCCACCGGAAACAGCCCCGGCTCATCGGCAAACGCGGCGTGCCCGTGAATGACTGCCAAGGGCTTGAGGCCACGCTTGAGCGCCTCGGACTCACGCATCAGCAACAACGCCGCGGCGCCATCGGAGATCGAGCTGGAGTTGGCCGCTGTCACCGTACCGCCGTCACGGAACGCCGGTTTCAGGCTGGCAATCTTGTCCAGCTTGGCTTTTGGCGGTTGCTCATCATGGAGGATGGTTTTTTGTTCCTTGCCCACGGTGACCTGCACCGGGACGATTTCACTGGCAAAGCTGCCGTGGGTGATGGCCTCTTGTGCGCGGGTCAGGGAAGCGATGGCAAACGCGTCCTGGGCCTCACGGGTAAAACCATTGTGCTCGGCGCAGTCCTCGGCAAAGGTGCCCATCAGGCGCCCCTTGTCGTAGGCATCTTCGAGGCCGTCGAGGAACATATGGTCCAGCACCTTGCCGTGGCCCATGCGGTAGCCGCTGAGCGCCCGGTCCAGCAGGTACGGGGCGTTGGACATGCTTTCCATGCCGCCGGCGATCACCACATCGACGCTGCCAGCGCGCAGCGAGTCGTGGGCCAGGATCGTCGCTTCCATGCCGGAGCCGCACATTTTGTTGAGGGTGGTGCAGCGCGTGCCCTTGCCCAACCCGGCGCCCAGGGCAGCCTGGCGGGCAGGTGCCTGCCCAAGCCCGGCGGGCAGCACACAGCCAAACAGCACTTCGTCGACGGCATCGGTGGCGATACCAGCACGCTCGACCGCCGCACGAATGGCGGCAGCGCCCAATTGCGGCGCGGTCAGGCTTTTGAGGTCGCCCTGAAACCCGCCCATGGGCGTGCGCACGGCGCTGACAATCACAATAGGGTCGTTCATAGCCATTGCTCCTTATTTGGCAGCCATGCGCAAGGCACCGTCGAGACGGATCACTTCGCCATTGAGCATGCTGTTTTCAATGATGTGGCGTACCAGCGCGGCATATTCGGCGGGTTTGCCCAGGCGTGGCGGGAACGGCACGCCGGCAGCCAGGGAGTCGCGGACTTCGTCGGTCATGCCGGCCATCATCGGCGTTTCGAAAATGCCCGGTGCGATGGTCATCACGCGGATACCAAAGCGCGCCAGTTCCCGTGCGGCAGGCAAGGTGAGGCTGGCGATCGCGCCCTTGGAGGCGGCATACGCAGCCTGACCGATCTGCCCATCGAACGCCGCCACTGAGGCGGTATTGATGATCACGCCGCGCTCGCCATCGGCATTCGCCTCGGTTTCCGCGATAGCCGCTGCGGCCAGGCGCAGCAGGTTGAAGCTGCCGATCAGGTTGACATTGATCACCTGCGCGAAGTTTGCCAGGCCATGCGGGCCATTCTTGCCGAGGATCTTCTCGCCGCGCACCACACCCGCACAGTTGACCAGGCCATGCAAGCCCCCAAAGGCCTCGACCGCTGCCTTCACCGCCGCTTCTGCAGCAGCTTCCTGGCTGATGTCTGCTACGGCACTGCGGGCGTTGTCGCCCAGTTGCTCGGCCTTGGCGGCCACGGCGTCGGCGTTCAAGTCCACCAGCATCACCTTGGCACCTGCGGCGACCAGCATTTCAGCGGTGGCCGCGCCGAGGCCCGACGCGCCGCCGCTGACCAGAAATACCTTGTTTTCAATCTGCATCGTTGTTTCCTTTTAAAGGGATCAAGCCACGACCGCCTGGGCCTTGGCTATTTCCTGATTGCGCAAAATAAAGCGTTGCAGCTTGCCGCTCGGGGTCTTGGGCAAGTCGCTGACAAATTCGATTTCCCGTGGGTATGCATGGGCGGCCAGGCGCTGGCGCACGTGCAGGCGCAGTTCTTCAGCCAGCTCCGGGGTGGCACGGTATTGCTCGCTGATCACCACAAAGGCTTTGACCAATTCGGTGCGCTCCGGGCAAGGCTTGCCGACCACGGCAGCCTCGACCACCGCAGGGTGTTCGACCAGCGCGCTTTCCACATCAAAAGGGCCCACCCGATAGCCGGATGTAGTGATCACGTCGTCGCTGCGCCCGACAAAGCTGATGCTGCCGTCCGGGTTCAGCTCTACGGTGTCGCCGCTGAGGTAGTACTTGCCGACAAAGGCCTTGGTTTTCACGCCGTCGTACCCGGCAAACCAGCACATAGGCGATTGCTCGCGGTCGATGGCCAGGATGCCGGGCTGGCCGGCCGGCAGCTCCTGATGGTTGTCATCCAGCACCACGATGCGATGCCCCGGCGAGGCAAAACCCGCCGAGCCGACATGCACCGGATGCACCAGGCCGTGGTGGTTGCACAGCACCATGCCCAGCTCGGTCTGGCCGTAATGGTCGTGGATGGTCACGCCCAGGTTGTCGGCGAACCAGCGGATCACCTCCGGGTTCAACGGCTCGCCGGCGCTGCTGACGATGCGCAGCTTGCCCTTGATCGAACGCGCGAACTGTTCGCCACCGGCAATCAGCAGGCGATACGCCGTGGGCGAACCGGTCAGGTTGGTGATTGAGTATTTATTGATCACCCGGCAGGTGCTTTCCAGGGTGAACGGGCCATCGTAGAAGGTGATCGGGTGCCCCATGGACAACGGCCCGGTCACGCCGAAATAGATGCCATAGGCCCAGCCCGGGTCGGCAACGTTCCAGAACGCGTCCTCGGGGCGCAAGTCCACGGCGTCGCGCATGTAGCCCTGGAACGCGACGATGGCCTTGAGCGGCACCGATAGCGCCTTGGACGGGCCGGTGGTGCCCGAGGTGAACATCAGCAGAAACGGCTCCTCTGCGCCCAGCAGCACCGGCTCGCAGTGAGAAGCGTAATTGGGCAGTTCGGCCCAGAAGCTGTAATCGCCACGCACGATGCCTTCACCCTTGGCCCCGGCGACCGTGACGATAGTCGGGCAGTCGGCGACTTCCGCCAGCTTGGGGCGGTTCACCGCATCGGTGACCACCAGCGCTGCGCCGGAGCTGTTCAAGCGGTGTTCAATCGCCTTGGGACCGAACGCGGTAAACAGTGGCTGATAGACCGCGCCGATGCGCCAGGTTGCTAACACCACCACCAGCAATTCGGCGGTACGCGGCAGCAGGCCCGCCACCTTGTCACCGCGCTTGACGCCCTGGGCCAGCAGGAAGTTGGCGAAACGTGCGGCCTGCTCCTGCAATTCGGTAAAGGTCGAGGTGGCGCTAAGCCCGTCCTTGCCTTCCCAGAACAACGCGATTCGCCCCGGCAGCGCGTGACGGTCACAACACTCCACACAGGCATTGAGCGCTTGCAGATTGCCGGCCAGTGCGGCGTCGACGGTGTGCTGGTAATCAAACTCGGTGGTGGCAGCCAAATACTCACGCATCGCTTCCTATCCTTCTGTGTTTTTATTTTCAGGACGTTTACAACTCGAAAAAAGCGCTGAAATAGTCGCTCCAGAGCGGCGTAGCAGCAATGGTCAAAGCCTTCAACTTGGCTGACTGGTTTGGCCATGGCTATCTGTAGGAGCGAGCTTGCTCGCGAAAAACTCACAGGCGCCGCGTTTAATCAGGATGCGCGCGTTATTGTTGACGTTTTTCGCGAGCAAGATCGCTCCTACAAAGAGTCATTGAGTCGACTGATCAGGCGGTCGATCCAAGTGATTGGACGCTCCGGGTGCCAGCTTCTACCCTGATGATCTGCACCGCCACAGAAGCCCGCCATGATCGTTCGCCCCAAACCCAACGTCCTGGGTATCCTGTTCTCCCTCAAAGGCTCCATTGCCAAGCGCATTGCCTGGCGCAGCCTGCTGGTCACGCTGCTGGCCTCGGTCATCGTGCTGGTGGAAACCCTGCACCCCGCCTATTTTTCCAAGGTCAACGCTACGCCCTTCACCTTGTTGGGCCTGTCACTGTCGATCTTCATGAGTTTTCGCAACAACGCCTGCTACGACCGTTGGTGGGAGGGCCGCAAGCAACTGGGGCAAATGGTCATTGACGTGCGCTCGCTGATTCGCGAGACCCAGGTGCTGGGGGACACCGCCGAGCGTGCTGGCCTGCTGCGCGGCCTGTGCGGTTTTGCCCATGGCTTGGTCGCGCATTTGCGCCATGAAGATCAAGCCCGGGCGATACACCCCTGGATCAGCGTGCCAGGGGGCCACCCCAACCTGCCGGACAGCGTGCTGCAAACGGTCGGTGCGCGCTTTTCGGTCTTGGCACAACAGGGCGTGATCAGCGAATGGCGCTACAACCAACTGGAAGCCCGGCTGGTCAGCCTGAGCCAGGTGCAAGCGGCATGCGAGCGCATCAAGACCACGCCACTGCCCTTTCCCTACACCCTGCTGTTGCACCGCACCATTTACCTGTTCTGCATCTTGCTGCCATTCGCCATGGCCGAGCCACTTGGCTGGTTGACGCCAGTGTTCACCGCGATTGTCAGCTACACCTTCTTTGGCCTGGATGCGATTGGCGACGAATTGGAGGACCCTTTCGGCTTCGACGAAAACGACTTGCCGTGTGATGCCATCCTGCGGACATTAGAGCGCGAGATCCTCGCCGCCCTTGGCGAAGTCAACCTGCCGCCTGCGTTGGAGCCTGCGGACTACGTGCTGACCTGACGCGGGTTTGACACTCGCCTCGCACTGACCGAAGCTTGGAACTTTGCTGCCCAAGCTTTCGGACGCCTGCATGTCAAAGTCACGCCGTTACTCCATCATCGGCCTGTGCGCCCTGTTGCTGATCGTACTGATCACCTGGTTTTTCTCTCGCACCCCGGCAGTGGCCGTCCCCCCAGCCATCGCCCATGGCTATTCCAAGGCTTTGAAGCAGGCGCATAACGGCGAGCCCGGCGCCGCACGTGTGTTGTACCAACAGCTGGGCCGGCCGGACCTGTCGCCGGAGCGCCGCGCCGCCTTGCATGCTGAGCTGCCCAATTACCCCAGCCCCCAGGCGCTGAAGCTGGCCGATAAAGACCTCGCCAATGAGTCGGCGCTGGTGCGCGAAGCCGCTATTCACAGCATCGTCGGCCTGGTGCCCACTGGCCAGCGCACCTTACTGCTCGGCCCGGTGCTGGACGATCCGGAACAATCGGTGCGCTTTGCCGCCGCCAACGCCTTGCTGGGCCTGTCGCCCGATACACTGGGTTTGTACTTTGGCCCACTGCAGCAGGTGCTCGATGAATTCGTGACAACGCTCAAGGCCCAGCCCGAAACCGCTGAAGGCTGGATTCAATTGGCGCGCCTGTACATCCACAGCGCCCTGCTGCCGGAGGCGCAAAACGCCCTGGAGCAGGCAATGCGCTTGCAGCCGGACAACCTGCAAGCGGTGGTATCGCAAATCGAACTGCTGGACAAGCAAGGCAAGACCGACGAGTCGCGCCAACTGCTGGCCCGGCAACTGGCGGCGCATCCGGAGTCGGCCTACCTGCAACATGCCTTGGGCATGTGGCTGTTGCACCATGGCGAGCGCCCCTACGCCCTGCTCGGCCTGTCCAAGGCGGTGGAGCTTGCGCCAGACAACCCGGATTATCGCTATGACCTGGCCACCACCCTGCACGCCCAGGACGAAGTAGAGGCGGCCCAGCGCCAGCTGGAAGAAATCGTCCAGCGGCATCCCGCCAATCGCAAAGCCCGCGTGTTGCTGGTCAATTACTGGAAAGAGACCGGGCAGTTGCAGAACGTTCAGGTGCTGCTCGCCCAACTGGAGCAACAGAACCCGGATGATCCGGCGCTACAGCAGGGCCTGTAGGAGCGAGCTTGCTCGCGAAGATCGTTAACGATAACGCGAGCTGCCTGGCTCACAGCGGCGCCCTCTGGATCTTCGCGAGCAAGCTCGCTCCTACACGGCTGTAATTCTCACAAAACGTTGAACCGCTACGTGCCACTACGGTCAAGTGAATATGGCGCGTCCCAGTCGGCGTGCCCCTCTACTTGTACGTGACCTGAGGGCACTTCTTGAGTACATCCAAACAGCTGTTGAGTGAAAAGGCAGCCACCGGCGTCGAAGGTCTTGATGACATTCTTGCCGGGGGGCTATCGCGAAGCCACGTGTTTTTGCTCGAAGGCGAACCCGGCACCGGTAAAACCACCGTGGCCCTGCATTTTCTGCGGGCCGGTGCGCAGAACGGCGAACGTTGCTTATATATCACCCTGTCCGAAACCGAGCACGAACTGCGCCAGGGTGCCAAATCCCACGGCTGGGACTTGGATGAGCATATTCATATCTTCGAGCTGACCCCACCGGAAAGCCTGCTCAACGCCGATCACCAGCAAAGCCTGCTGTACTCCTCCGACCTGGAGCTGGGTGAAGCCACCCGCCAGATCTTTGAAGTGGTAGAGCGGGTCAAGCCGACCCGCGTGGTGGTCGACAGCCTGTCTGAGATCCGCCTTCTGGCGCAAAGCTCGTTGCGCTATCGCCGGCAGATCCTGGCGATCAAGCACTACTTCGTGCGTTATGACGCCACCGTGTTACTGCTGGATGACTTGACCACCGAATCCCTGGATAAGACCGTGCACAGCGTTGCGCACGGGGTGATTCGCCTGGAGGAGCTGACGCCCAACTATGGCGCCGAGCGTCGGCGTATCCGGGTGGTCAAGTACCGGGGCCAGAAATACCGTGGCGGCTTCCACGACTTCACCATCATGGGCGACGGCATTCACGTATTCCCGCGCCTGGTGGCGGCCGAGCATCGCGGCGGTTACAACCGTCAAACCTTGAGCAGCGGTATCGAGGAGTTGGATTCTCTGCTCGGCGGGGGGATCGAGACCGGCTCCAGCAGCCTGATTCTCGGCCCGGCCGGTACCGGCAAGTCTTTGATCTCGATGATCTTCGCTGCCGCCGCCGTGGCCCGTGGCGAAAAGGCTGCGCTGTTCATCTTCGATGAAGAGCTGGGCCTGCTGTTCGAGCGCATGAAGAACATGGGCATCGACCTCGCCGCCTTACGGGACACCGGAAACCTGCTGATCGAACAGGTCGACGCGGCCGAACTCTCCCCCGGCGAATTTTCCCACCGGGTTCGCCGCTGCGTGGATGAGCGCGGTATCAAGACCGTGGTCATCGACAGTATCAACGGCTACCAGGCGGCCATGCCCGAAGAAAACGCGCTGATCCTGCATATGCATGAACTGCTGCTATACCTTAACCGCCGTGGTGCCGCGACCTTTATGACGGTGGCCCAGCACGGCCTGGTCGGCGACATGCAGACGCCAGTCGACATCACCTACCTGGCTGACACCGTGATCCTGCTGCGTTATTTCGAGGCTCTGGGCAAAGTTCGCCGGGCCATTTCGATCATCAAGAAAAGAACCGGCTCCCATGAGTCCACCATTCGCGAATACCGCATCGGCAGCCGCGGCATGACGGTGGGTGTGCCTCTGGATAACTTCCAGGGTGTGCTGCGCGGCATTCCGACCTATATGGGCGCCGGTTCCCCCCTGCTCAAGGATGAGGGCTAGTGCCGGCCCTTTCTCCCGTCTCCGAGCGCGCCATCGTGCTGGCGCCCATGGGCCGCGATGGCTCATTGGCGTTGATGATGCTTAATGAAGCCGGCTATAGCGGGATCGTCGCCAATAGCCTGACCGCGCTGTGCGAAGAGCTGACGCAAGGCGCCGGCCTGCTCATCATTGCGGCTGAGGCCCTGCGTGGCGTCGACCTTGAGCCGTTACTTGAGCTGTTGCATCAGCAGCCGGCCTGGTCCGACCTGCCGATCGTGCTGATGACCCAGCATGGCGGCAAAGAGCAGAACGGCTCGACCCGCCTGAGCGGCTTGCTGGGTAACGTCACGTTTCTGGAGCGGCCATTCCATCCCATCACCCTGATCAGCCTGGTCAGCGCCGCCCTGCGCGGTCGGCGGCGCCAATACGAGGCGCGGGACCGGTTGATTGACTTGAGCGAGAGTGAGCTGCGGCTGCAGCGCACCCTGGAAACCCTCGAGCAGCAAGTGGAAGAACGCACCGCCCAATTGCGTCACAACGAAGAAGCCCTGCGCCAGTCGCAAAAAATGGAAGCCGTCGGCCAGTTGACCGGCGGTATCGCCCAAGACTTCAACAATATGCTTACCGGCATTATCGGCAGCCTGGAACTGCTGCGCCGACGTGTGGCGCGAGGCAAACTGGATGACCTGGACGGCCTGATCGACCTGGGCGTGACCTCCGCCAACCGCGCGGCCAGCCTCACCCACCGACTGTTGGCGTTCTCCCGTCGACAATCGCTGGACTCCAAACCCGTGCAGATCAACCAGTTGGTCACGGCCATGGGCGAATTGTTGCAACGCAGCATCAACGAAAGCATCAGCTTGGACATGCGCTTGAGCGACGCTTTATGGACGGCCGAAGCCGACCCCAACCAGCTCGAAAGCGCCCTGCTCAACCTGGTGATCAACGCGCGCGATGCCATGCCCACCGGTGGCACGCTCAGAGTGGAAACCACCAACCGCCACCTCGACAGCGTCTTCACCGCCGCCTACGGCACCCTGATACCGGGCGATTACGTAGAGCTGAGTGTCAGTGACAACGGTTGCGGCATTCCCCAACACCTGATGGGCCGCGTATTCGATCCGTTTTTCACCACCAAACCCATCGGGCAGGGCACAGGGCTGGGGCTGTCAATGATCTACGGCTTCGCTCGCCAGTCTCGTGGGCATGTGACGATTCACAGTGAAGTCAACAAAGGCACCACGGTCAGCCTGTTCCTGCCACGTTTTATCGGCGAGCCCCAAACCCAGGCGCCGCTCAACCCCACATTGCTGCCGTTTGCCAATGCAGGAGAAACGGTGTTGATCGTCGAGGATGACCCTGCGGTAAGGGTGCTGGTCAGCGCCGTGCTCAAAGAGCTGGGGTATGGGTTTATCGAGGCTGGGGACGCGAACACGGCGGTGCCAATCATTGAGTCCGAACAGCGTATTGACTTGATGATCAGCGATGTGGGCTTACCGGGTATGAATGGTCGGCAGCTGGCAGAAATAGGCAGGCAGATTCGTCCTGAACTCAAGGTGTTGTTCATTACAGGCTATGCCGAGCACGCAGCGGTGCGCGGTGGTTTTCTCGACCCTGGCATGCAACTGATCACTAAGCCGTTTACTTTCGATTTATTGACCGCCACGGTCCGGGAGATGATCAAGGCATAGGGCGGCCGCGCTACGTAATTCGGCGTTACGGTTGAGCAGGAAATAGATGGAATCGTTGTGGTTGTTTTTCCACATATGTGGGCGAACAACATGTTGCCCACATCGATTAGGAATATTTCTGATGACTGCTATTTCCAACTCACGCGTGTCGGATTTGCATAGCCCTCAACTGGCAAAAGCCGATCCAACACCGTCACCTGCCCACCTCGAGATCGCCACAGAGCTTGCGGGACGGGGAGGAAGCCTCCAGCAAAGGGGGGATCGAAAGTTACTTGAGTTCTACACCCAGGACTTGAAGGAATTGTCGGCCGGCAATCAAGACTATCGACAGGCCACTGTTGAACGTATCCCGCCCCATTCATCCTTCGGGCAGTCGCGTGCGCTGTTGGATAGCATCCTTAAAAGCCCGGCGTTCCAAAACTGGGCCAAAGAGAATGACGTCGATCTCTCAAAAGAGATCACTATTAATCTCGCCAGCGGTACCATCGGCTTCACCACTATGGGTACCAAGCCCCGAAATCCCTTCGACTTTTCGCCGCCCAAGCCCTCCGCCGGATCCGCCGATATTCACAGCTTTATGGGTTGGCCGCTGCTCAAGAGCGCTGCCAACACGTTGGCAGGCTCCGGCAACGTCATAAAGTTTGACCCCGCGACCACCGCAACCAGTGCGAAGGTCGCTGAGATCGCCCAGTTTCATGGTCATACCCTGCCTTTTGACAGCACTCTTTCGCCTGCAGAGCAACAGGCAGCCATCACGCAGTACATCAACAAATGGGAGCATAAAGATGACCTGTTCCCTGAAAATGTCGAAACGCCCTCCCAGAAACATCTGGAGAGTCAAGCCTCGCAACTGGGCGATCTGAATAACCGGAGTTCTGTGATTGCGGCAATAACAAAGGTTGCAGACAGTGTCGTTGAGGGGCTGGAAGACCACGACTCCAAAAGTTCGCTCGCCAATGAAAAAGACCACGCAGAATACAATCTAATTATTAAGCAAAGGATTAACGCTATTCTGGATACGCCCATCCAGATAGATCCCGCGTCATCCTACTTCAAGAACCGCAATCTGAAACCGGGCGTGGCCGTGACGCTGCGCGACTACCTCGTAGGAAGCGGCATTTCACTTCCAGCTAATGAGACTGAGTTAAAGAGCATTGCGCAGTCGTTGGCAAGTCCACCAATTGAAACACCGATGCATGGCAATCTAGGGGGTGCGCTTTCATGGCCAACGCCAATGAGTAATGCTGATCAGCGCGCACTCATCTCCATGACGAATAAGTTTTTGGAAGGCCAACCAGAACGCAACTTGCTCGACTATCTGACACGCGGTCTTGATCTGGGAGATGACGTCTCGAACGATCGTAGCAGTGCCATCGACCGTATCCTCAAGTCACCCAATGCTGAAATCTTCGCCCGGGCGGCCGAACGCGAATTTGGCGAAATTGCATCGCCCGACGTCATCGCCGAATGGGTGTTGACAGCCCTCTACACGTCGATGGATGCCCTTGGCGTCAACACGACTGCGCCAGACTCGAGCCGGACCAAAGTTGCAGGGTTCGACCTGGCCCACGTTAACCTCTCAGGCAAGAACATCGCCGAAATACACAAAGAGCTGGCTCATCACTTACTCGTCAACAAAATCGCTTCAGTGGAAAACCTGGAGCTTGCCATGGAAATCCTGTTATCGCGCAAGGCACCGGAACTTCTAGTCAAGGAGATACCTGACACATTGGTAAAGGGCACCCACTCCTGGGTCAGTTTTACGACCGCCGTCGCCCGTCTCGAAGCCGAGGCCCCTGGCTCAACCAACAAAATGACGTATGCGCAGGTCATGATGCGAAATGAGCTGGCGCCGATAACGTTGGCAGACAAACTGGTTGAGCAGCAGGCTCAAAGCGACGCATTGAAAGACTGGGGTGTTCAGAACGGCGTGCTGGATTGGAACAGCACAGATAGCTACTCAGAAGAAGATATGGCGAAGGTGCGTGCTGCATTCAAAGACCAGGTGGATCGCTTGAATGAGGCTTCCAATGCGTTTGCGAAGATGCCCCCTAATCTTCATGACATGACCATGGCCTACATAAAAGAGCTGAACCCGCATTTGTCGGAGGAGCAAATCAAACAAAAAGTGCTGACGCCAAAGGAATCCACCTTTTTCTCATTTCCAGGCCCCTACTCACTGCTGGATGTATTCATCCACACCGCGCAACTCCACAAGGAAGTGGATTTGCATACCTATACTTCCAGCGATAAAAATATCGACCTCAGCACCATTACCGCTCCGAAATTCGAAAAAAATTTTGTGAACTCTCATTTTGAAGGCGGGCTGAGAGTATATCTCGATGGCTTTGAACAAGGCACGCAATCGCAAGTCAAGCATTTGATTTCAAAGCTGCCACTTGAAGATCGGAAAATCATTGAACATGGGAAAATCTCGGTTTCTAAGGAAGTTGATGTAACGTACACTCCTTACTCTCAAATCCAAGAACAAAAAGACTCTTCCACCACCAGTGTATTTGTGCAAAGCGAAGTTGTGGATGCACGCGGCAATAAACGCACCCACACGTATGAGATAGACAGCGCCAAGAACACTATTCGAAAACGCCCCGATCTGGATGACACACGTCCAGGCCCCATTCCCGACGATAAAAGGAATGCAAAGCATCTCGTCCCCCTCGTCCCTGATGGCGACTACAAAGAAAATGTCCTCTCGCCCTGGCCTGATAACAGCACCCACGACGCGCCCAACAGTTTCTCCAGCGAAAAGACACAGTACATTGCTGATGCCATGGTGAAAAAAATTAACATCCGCGGTTACGCAGACGAGTTGCGGGGTACTACCACGTTCGATGGTGAAGTACCTTTTTATCAAAAATTAGAAGATTTCGTGTTGGGTCTGATTCCCGGTTACAACGCCATCACTAACTTTATCAAGGGCAACTGGCGAGAAGGCCTCATCGATTTGGCGTTCGACGCGTTCGGTTTTATCCTGGCCGGCGCCGGTGGGGCCGCACGGGCCGCGGGCGCTGGCGTCAGGACGGCCACATCTACGCTGGGGAGCACCGCGAAAAAGCTGTTGCGTGGCGCAATAGGCGCGCTCAACCCCATAGATGCCCAGGGCCTGCTACTGGCCGGGGTGCAGGAAGGTATCAGCTACTTGACCAATCGCGGCCCAGAGGGAAATAACCAACCCCGGATAAAAATCAACTATGACCCCGTAAAGATATTCAGGAACGTTGAGAACGCCACCGTGGGCAGCGCCACGATGCAGGGCAGCATGACTAAAATTGCGGCCACCCAGAAAAATGGCAAATGGTATGCACTTGATCCTGTCAGCAAACAGCCCTATGGCCTGCCTTTAAAGGATTTCGTGCCTTCGGCATAAAGGCGGCAACAAGCTGAAAAGAAACGCCCTGCATTAAAAGGTTCTTCTCGGCGTTCGAGAAGAACCCTGTTTATTACGCCAATAACCTCTGGATATGCTCCTGCAGCGTATCCAGATCAAACGGCTTGGCCAAAATCGGCGCATTGCGCGTGATCGGGCTGTTGCAGTCAAGAATCTCCTGCGGGTAACCGCTGATAAAGATCACTTTCAGTTCCGGACGCAACTTGATTGCAGGCTCAGCAATCTGCACGCCGGAGATCCCACCCGGCAGGCGATAATCGGTGACCATCAAGTCCAGATGCGGCTTGGTCGCAAGGATTTCGAAGGCCTGCTCTCCGTCGACCGCCTTCAAGACCCGGTAGCCCAGGCCCGCCAGGTACTCACCCAGCACAAACATAATGGATTCGTCGTCCTCGACGATCAGTACGACATCTTGTGCATCTTCACTCATGGGAAGCCTTTGTCCGGTCAATTGCTGCAGTTACGACCATGGGGTCACGCAGAGGTTGCGTCGAAGTGACGATTGAATTCACTCGGCCGCCTCAAGGGGTAGGCACACGCGAAACAAGGCGCCCTCGCCTATCTGGCTCTCGACCTCAATGGTGCCGCCATGGGCTGCCACGATCTGCTCGGAAATAAACAAGCCCAGGCCCAGGCCGGCTGCGGAATGGTTGGCAGATACCCGCTCGAACTGCTGGAAAATACGCTTCTGGTTCTCCTCGCTGATACCAATGCCATGGTCGCGCACCTCTACTCGCGCTTCGCCATGTTCGGTATACACCCGCACCTGCACCGGGCTCTTGGCGCCATAACGCAGTGCGTTGGTCAGCAGGTTGGTGATCACCTGCTCGATGCGAAACTCGTCCCAATTACCCTCCACCGGGCTTTCGGCCTGCAATTGCATGGAGGATTCGGCGGCTGCCACTTGCGGCGCGAAGTTATCCACCAGGTTGCGTACCAGTTGCGCCAAGTCAACGGGTGCCGGACGAATCGACAGCTTGCCGGTACGAATGCGCGACACATCGAGCATGTCCTCGATCAGGCGGATCAGGCTCTGGATCTGGCGCTCATCGCGGTCAACCATGGCGTGCATCTTGTCCAGGGTAAACGCGGCCGCGTTGTCCCGGGCCAGGTGCATCTTGCGCAGTTGAGTCTCCAGGATCAGCCCGTTGAGGGGCGTGCGCACTTCGTGGGCGACGATCGACATGAAGTCGTCACGCATGCGCACCGCCTGCTCCAGCTCAGCCTGAGTGGCCTGCAGGCGCGTGAGCAACAGTTCCTGCTCGCGGCGGCTGCGCTCCAGTTCCTCGACTTGCAGTTTCATCGCCTTGCTTTGGCGGTACAGGTCAACGAACACATTGACCTTGCTCTTGACCGCGTGGATATCCAGGGGCTTGTGCAGGAAGTCCACCGCACCGCTTTCATAGCCCTTGAAGGCGTAATTGAGTTCGCGGCCAGCGGCGCTGACGAACACGATAGGGATGTTCTTGGTCTTTTCGGTGCCGCGCATCAGTTCGGCCAGCTCGAAACCGTTCATGCCGGGCATCTGCACGTCAAGGATCGCCATGGCGAATTCATGTTCCAGCAACAGGGACAACGCCTCGTCGGCACTCAATGCCTTGAAGACCTGGCGATCCTCACGCTTGATCAGCGCCTCGAGGGCCAGCAGGTTTTCCGGCAGATCGTCGACGATCAGCAGTTTGGCCTGGACAGTACTTAACATGGGAAGGGTTCCAGGGAAGCCAGCAATGAGCCGATTCGGCTCAAGGAAAGAATATGGTCAGGTGTGTGCAAGGCCAGGGCCGCCAGGGGCATGACGGCAATACGTGCCTCTTGTGGGTCCTGCACGATGGTAATGCCACCCGATTGCTTGACGTGGGCCAGCCCGCTTGCGCCGTCCTGGTTGGCGCCAGTCAACAAAATGGCGAGCAGGCCCGGCCCATACACATCGGCCGCCGAGGAAAACAGGTAGTCGATGGCGGGTCTGGAATGGTGCACCCGGTCTTCCTGGCTCAGGGACAGGCTGCGGTCCTGCTCTACCGACAGGTGATAACCGGGCCCGGCAAAGTACAAGGTGCCCGCCTCCAGCGCTTCTTTGTCCCTCGCCTCCTTGACCGGGATGTTCAGGCGCCGGGCAAAGACTTCTGCCAGTTGGCTGCGGCGCTCGTCCGGCAGGTGCAGCACGGCAATGATCGGCAGCGCGAAGGTGCTCGGCAACTGGCCGAAAATACTCAGCAACGCCTCTACGCCGCCGGCGGACGCGCCGACGACGATGGCTTCGATCCCCGAAATCGGGGTGTCTGGCGCGTCGCTCATGATTTCCGGTAAATCCGTTCCTGCTTGACCAAGGGCTCGAATTGCTTGCTGTAGGCGGAAAAATCCAGGGTTTCCTTGCTGCCCAGCACCAAAAAGCCGCGATGACACAGCGACTCATGAAACAAGCCAAACGCTCGATCTTGCAATTTTTTATTGAAATAAATCAATACGTTACGACATGAAATTAATTGAGTTTCTGAGAATACGCTGTCGGTTGCCAGGCTGTGGTCGGCAAAGGTCACGTTCTCGCGCAATGTTTTGTCGAAGATCGCGTAATCGTAAGCCGCTGTGTAGTAGTCGGCAAATGAACGTTGCCCGCCGGCCTGCTGATAATTGGCGGTGTAGGCGCGCACGTTCTCCAGGGAAAAGATGCCCTGCTTGGCTTTATCCAGCGACGCGGGGTTGATGTCCGTGGCGTAGATGATGGTGCGTTCCAGCAAGCCTTCTTCACGCAGCAGGATGGCCATGGAGTACACCTCCTCGCCCGTGCTGCAGCCGGCAATCCAGATCTTGATCGACGGGTAGGTCTTGAGGAGCGGCACGACTTCCTGGCGAATCGCGAGGAAGTGCGACGGGTCTCGAAACATCTCGCTCACCGGAATGGTCAAGAATTGCAGCAACTGCATGAACGCGGCCGGGTCGTGCAACACGCGCTCTTGCAGTGCGGAAATGGTCGCGCAGTCGAACTGACGCAAGGCATGGGCCACACGGCGTTTGACCGACGCGCCCGAGTAGTCGCGAAAGTCATAGCTGTACTTAAGGTAAATCGCCTCGATCAACAGGCGCAGCTCAATATCGCTGCTGGTATCCAAGAAACACTGCTCCACTTAAATGCGTTCCATCTTCGGTAGCCATACGCGAATCAGTGAGAACAGGCGGTCCAGGTCAATCGGCTTGGCCAGGTAATCGTTTGAGCCTGCTGCCAGGCAACGTTCCTGATCGTCCTTCATGGCCTTGGCCGTCACGGCAATGATTGGCAGTTTTTTCCAGCGTGGGTCCTGGCGGATCAAAGCGGTGGCTTCGTAACCGTCCATCTCCGGCATCATTACGTCCATCAGCACCAGGTCGATATCGTCCACTTCATTGAGTCTGTCGATGGCTTCCTGGCCGTTACGCCCGATCACCACCACGGCGCCTTTGTGCTCCAGGGCGCTGGTCAGGGCGAAGATATTGCGTACATCGTCGTCCACCAATAGGATTTTGCGCCCTTCAAAGACCTTGTCGCGGCTGCGGGCGGTCTTGAGCATCTTCTGACGGTCATGGGACAACTGCGATTCGACTTTGTGCAGAAATAGCGTGACTTCATCCAGCAGGCGCTCGGGCGAGCGCGCGCCCTTGATGATGATCGAGCGTGAATACTTGCGCAGTTCGGCCTCTTCGTCCCGGGTCAGGTTGCGCCCGGTATAGACGATCACCGGCGGGAACGAGCAGATATCCTCGGTGGCCATGCGCTTGAGCAGCTCGTTGCCGAGCATGTCCGGCAGCTTGAGGTCGATGATCATGCAGTCGTAGATAGTGGTGCGCAGCAGGTCGAGGGCCTCCTGGGCAAAGCCTACGGCGGTGATCTCGATGTCATCGTCGCCGATCAGGCGGGCAATACTGTCGCGCTGCAGGTCATCGTCTTCCACCAGCAGGATGCGCTTGACCTTCTGGGTCAACTTGGCTTCCAGGCGAGCGAACACGTCCTTGAGCTCTTCGCGGGTGGTGGGCTTGACTGCATAACCGATGGCGCCCATGTGCATGGCGGCTTCGACGCGGTCTTCCACGGAAATCACGTGCACCGGGATGTGGCGCGTGTTGGCGTGTTCCTTGAGGCGCTGCAGCACGGTCAGCCCTGAATGGTCGGGCAAGCGCATGTCCAGCAGGATGGCGTCGGGGATGTACTGCTCGGCAAGGCTGTAGCCCTCGTCGGCACCGTGGGCGACCAGGCAGTGGTAACCCAGCTCGTGGGCGAGGTCGAACAGAATGCGCGCAAAATTCGGCTCGTCTTCCACCACCAGGATGCAACGGGTGCTGAACGGCGCCTTTTCGCGGTCGTCGGCAAAGCGTGGGATCAGCTTGGCGTCGGCCACCGGCAGCGGCGACACCTTGACGGGCGCGGGCGCTGGCGCGACCACCACTTGGCGCGGGGCCTCGATGGGCGCCGCGTCCTCGTCGCGTTCAACATATTGTTCCGGCAACACCAGCGTGAAAATACTGCCTTTGCCCGGCTCGCTGGTCACGCTGATATAGCCGCCCAGCAAGGTGGCCAGGTCACGGGAGATCGACAAGCCCAGGCCCGTACCGCCGTAACGGCGATTGGTGGTGCCATCGGCCTGGCGGAAGGCTTCGAAGATGCTTTCTTGTTGATCCGGGGCGATACCAATGCCGGAATCGCGCACCGTAAAGGCAATGCCCTCCCCCGGCGCGCGCGACACCGACAGGCTGACCTCGCCCTGTTCAGTGAACTTGATGGCGTTGGACAACAGGTTCTTGAGAATCTGCTCCAGACGCTGGCGATCGGTAAACAGCAGGGTTGGCGAGCCTTGCTGCACGTCCACCTGGAAGCCCAGTTTGCGGTCCATTGCCAGCGGCTCGAACATGCCGCGCAGGCCATCCACCAGGCGCTCGACACTGGCATTTTCCGGGCGCACTTCCAACTTGCCGGCTTCGACCTTGGAAATATCCAGGATGTCGTTGATCAGGTTGAGCAAGTCATTGCCGGCTGAATAGATCGACTCGGCAAACTTGACTTGCTCGGCGCTGAGGTTTTCCTGGGGGTTATCTGCCAGCAGTTTGGCCAGGATCAGCGAGCTGTTCAGCGGTGTGCGCAGCTCGTGGGACATGTTGGCGAGGAATTCGGACTTGTACTTGCTGGAACGCTGCAGCTCATCGGCACGGTCTTCCAACTCCAGTTGGGCCTGGTTCAGCTCGATGTTCTTGCGGTCCATGGCGTCGCGCTGTTCGGCCAGGGTCTGGGTCTGTTCGGCCAGTTGCTCGTTGGTCTGCTCCAGCTCAGCCTGCTGGGTTTCCAGGTGGGCCTGGGATTCCTTGAGGATGCGCGACTGCTCTTCCAACTCTTCGTTGGCGGTCTTGAGTTCTTCCTGCTGCACTTGCAGTTCTTCGTTGAGCTGCTGGGTCTCGGCCAGCACTTCCTGCAAGCGCTGGCGATAGCGCGCGGCTTCGATGGAGGTGCCGATATTGTCGGCGATCAGTTCCAGCAGTTCAACATCACGCTCATCCAGCGGGCGCAGGAAACCCAGCTCGACCACGCCGTTGACGCGGTCGTCATCGCTGGTGGGTACCACCAATACGCTGCGGGTGGCGCCCTCGCCCAGTCCCGAGCTGACCTTGAAGTAATCCACCGGCACATCGTCCAGGCGAATCAGGCGATCGCGCTGGGCGGCCTGCCCGACAATGCCTTCGTCGCTGTAGATCGACTGTTCCTGTTGTTCCTGCTCGCGGGAGAAGCCATAGGTGGCCACGCGCTTGAGGCCGCCGTGTTCTTCGCGCACGTACAGCGCCGCGACGGCCGAGCCCATGTACTGGGCAAAGAACTGCAGGATATTACGCCCCAGCATGTTCAGGGTCAGTTGGCCCAGCACTTGCTCGGCCAGTTCGGTCTGGCCATTGCGCAGCCAAGCGGTTTGCTCAAGGCGCCGTGCAATCTTCTGCTGTGACGCGAGGTTTGCACTGTAACTCTTTGAAAGTGAAATTAAATTCTTTCTGCCGATGTAGGCAAGAAAACCACTCAACCCCAGTACAAACACCAAGTACAGCGTGACACTGATCACCGTCGTGCGGGTGACCTCTGCGTTACGGGTGATACGGAACTGCTGCTCCATCGCCACCGCGTCTTCGTATTCCTTGCGAATTTCATCAGTGAGCCGCTTGCCCCGGCCCGCCTTGACCGCGCCACGGTAATCACCGCTGTTGCGCTGCAGCTCAATCATCGACTGCGCGTAGGTGTTCCATTCGGTTTGCAAGGTTTCCAAGCGCTTGAGTCGGTCGACCTGCTGCGGGTTGTCGGCTACCAGGTCTTGCAGATTGCGCAGGTCTGCAATGATCCGCGGCTTGGCCACTTCGTACGGGTCAAGGAAATGCTCGTCACCGGTGATCAGGAAGCCGCGCATACCTGTTTCCAGGTCAACCGTCAGTTTGGACGTCTCATTGAGGTTGTTAATGACGCGGTCGGTGTGCTCCACCCACTGGATAACCGAAAGCAAATAGGTAATCAGGCAGACGAAAAACACCGCGCTGAGCACGCCCACGCCCAAGGGCAAGGCGACGTTTCGGCTCAGCAGAGTACGGAAGCTTTTTTCATCGACGGACGACGCGGGTGTCATGGGCATGCCTTGGCCAAATGCGGAAAAACCGCAAGTTTGCCCGAATAACCGGGCTAAAAGCTATGTTTGTGCGTTGATTGGCAAGCAAAACCTTCCGACCGCTTGGGCCTGTCGCGCTGACTCTGGACGGAGTTTGGCAGCCCCTCACTATCTTGAAACAGATCTCACCATCGCAAATCGGGGGCGTCGTCACGTTGTGCGTAGTCAGACGCTCCCCCTTCTAAACACGCGCGTCCAGGCGGCCCTGGGTCGGTTCGCCTGCCTGTCGGGCCCGGGCGTCGAAGGTGAGTCTCATACAGTGTTACGAGTTGGGTTCGGAACCTCGCCAGAACCTCTTCCCACACATCGATACGTGTTTGGACCACGGAGCGGTCGCAGGCACACATAAATTCTCTTTGCGAACCAGGTACTTTGTATGACGAAGATATTGCACAGTTTCCAGCCTGATATCCTTGCACATTTACCCAAGCCCCCCCCCATCATCAAACTCCCACACACGCCGCTCACGCCCCCGCAATCTCCCGAAGTCCCGGGCACTCCCGACGTCAGCAACCTTGATCTCAACGAGCAACTGGGCAACCGTCAGAATTTGAACACGCTCGGCGATGCCTTGGTCGGGATCGCCGAGCGCTTGGGCAAGGACGCGCCCGCCCATGACGTATTGGCAGCGCTCAAAGCCACCTCGATGGAGGTTCATCCGGACTCAGCGGCTCGCGCCGTGATGGGGGCTCGCACCACGCTTGAATCTTTTATAAAAAGCCTGGGGCTGCCGCTACCCAACAGTCACTTCGGCATATCTGGCCTCTCGGTGGCGGTGCTCGACCGTGCGCAAATCCATCCGCTGGGCAACCTGGAGGGCGCATTGGGCTGGCCCGTGCCGATGAGTGCCGATGACCAGCAGCGCTTGCACAACCTGGCTCTCAATTACGCCACCGCGCCGGATCAGCCAACCGTCAAGCAAACCCCTGGTTCGTTGCTGGCGTATTTACGCGAGCAAACCACCCTGGCGCCCGACGTCTTGGGCGATCCGGTCAAAACCCTGAACGCACTGGTCAGTTCCCCCGCGGCGCAGCAACTGGGCAAGAGCCTGCAGGAAGGTATGCAGCACGTCGCCACGGATAGCAGCGCCATGGACCACCTCCTGGCTGCCATGACCCTGCAACTGGACCCCGAGTCCATCACTGAGGCCAATCGCAACCTGACAGCCGGCTTCGATCTGGCCCACGAAGATCACTGGAACCAAACCGCTGACAAGGTGGTGCAAGCGTTGGGCAAACATTTGGTAGCCAACGGCAAGACCAGCCCCGATCTGGCCGGCGTCGCCGCTTATTTATTGCTGGCATCCCGCGCACCGGTATTCCTGATCAAGGACATCCCCTCAACCGTGACCTATGGAAGCCCGGCGTGGGTCAACCTGGCCGTTGCCGCAACGACAATTGAAGCCCAGACTCCCGGCCGGGTCGCGAGCATGACCTTCGCAGAAGTCATGCTCGAGGCCGAGAGCGCCGGCCTGGCCGACCGCTCAGTCACTCACGATGCGCAACGTGAAGCCCTGATCGACTGGGGCGTTGTGCAGGGCGTACTAGTCAAAAAAGCCGATCACCTCTACAGCGCTGAAGAACTGGCTGCCCTGCTGAGTGAATTCGAGGCGCGCACGGCGTCGATGACCTCGGCGACTCAAGTTTTTGAAAAAGAACTGCCCTCCCGTGCGCTGAAAGCCGACACCGTACTCAAAGAGCGCTTTCCCGGCCTGGAAGCGCTCTACGATAAAAGATTGATTCACGTGTCGTATCAGAAGCGCAGGCCCTGGGGAGATGTCTTCTATGAACCCGGCCCGGTCGGGCCGCACTCGCTCAGGGACATCGTGATGATGGACTTGAAAGGGCCGGTTCGCTACAGCAGCAGTGATTCGCGTATTCCTTTGGATAAGTTGAATGCCATCTCCACGTTTGGCGTGCTTGAGTCGTTCAACCAGGAATTCAAGGCCGCCATCAATGAAAAAAAAGTCGCGATGAACACTGCCATAAGGCACTTGATCTCCCAACTGCCGCTGGAAGATAGAAAGAATTTCGAATTAGGCAAACTTTCATTTTTTTATAATCAATCCACGACCCTGAGCACAGAACTCATTCCGATCTGGGGTAACACGCTTCACCCCAAAGAAGAACCGTTGTTAGTACGCGTAGAACGCGGTGGCAAGGCGACTGATTATGAAATCAGCTTCAAAGAGGGGTCGATTCGAAGCTTTCTCCCCAATAGAGCGGAGCCCAAGACGACAAAAAATGGCAACGTAAAATGCGAAACCATAGCCTTCAGTCCTTCAAAAGGTGGCAGCTCGCTTCGCAAGGAACAGCCCCCGACGGACAAAGCCGTACCTGACAGCTTCAATGGCGCTCGTAGTCAACTCATCGCAGATGCGTTTGTGGAACATACCAATTTTGATGATGAGGCCATCCTGGAGCAGGCACGGGGCCTCACTTACCACGATAAGAATGAGAAACGGGCCAATGCGATCAGCAACTTCATTTTAGAACTGGTGCCGTTTTATTCGGCTATCAATTGTTTTCGCAAGGGCAAAGTCTTCGAGGGTCTGAGTCACTTGGACATGGACCTGTTCGGGTTCGTGACCGCAGGGATGTCCACTGCCGGGAAAATGATCAAGATTGCCGGCACCACGGCCTCCGCCGTCAGCAAAGGGGCGCGCGCGGCCAAGGTCATCGGCATGGCGACTTTCAGCGCACTTAACCCGTTGGGTGGGTTGGGTGATGCGGCTATCGGGGGGGCGCGGCTGGCTGGTAAGGGCCTTCAGTTTCTTCGAAACAAAGCCACCAAGGCGGCGAATGCAATTCGCGGTGCTACCGGCAGTTACGATGTGCTCAAGGCAGCGGGCAAGGGACACGGGACCGCAGTGATTGGTACTTATCCCTCTGGAAACGTCAGCTTGCAGACGGTCGCCGTATTCAAAAATAATCGGTGGTATCACTATGACCCGATCAAGAAAAACGTATTTGGGGCGCCGATCAAAAATTTTTCGCGCGTGGGCGCGTCGTCAATGATAGTCCGCGCCACAGGCTCTAATAACGCTGCTTTTCGGCATCTTCTGAACCTCTCCCAATCGCCAACGAATGCTGCCGCTTATCAACGAGGTCTAACTCAAGGCTCTCCTTTTGACCTGCCAGGCTTTCATGTCCATATGTCTTCCGAAGATTTAGTCAATATTGCGTTAAATAATCACTTGGCCCCTGAACAAATGGGCACGCTGGTGAGGGAAATCAAAGCGCTGAGAATCGAGGAGGCCAAACTGGTCGTATCGAACCTAAAACATGATGTGAGTGCTCCTGGTGTGATTTTCACCGATGTGTCGCAGATCGATTATCTGGCGCGTACTGACATAACATCCACGGGCCATTGCGCAGGTTTTTCCAACCTCATGGCCTTGGCGATCATGCTCGGTAAAGAAGACGAGCTGATAAAAAATATCAAACGCGCAGCGATGAATCCGGGGGACATACAAGCGGCTGAATTTATCCAAGAGCTGCATAACTTCCAGATGATCGTTGGGGACCGGTCGGCTGTTCACATGGGTAAATCTTTCAAGCAGCAAAATCACTTGGAGATCATCGACGAACTGACCAACTCCCCCACCTCGAAAACCATAAGAATCGTAACTGCGGACCATGCAATGGTAGCTGGGATAAAGGTCGAAGGTAGCAGCACAAGCTGGTTTTTCTACGACCCCGATGGCGCGCTGGTCAAATTCACAACCTTGCAGGCAATGCAGGAGGGCATGGAAAAAGTGCTCAACAGTGGCCGACATGGAAAGAATATGAACCCGTACGTCACGGATAAGGGCGATAAATTCTTTGAAACCAGTGAATTTGCCGCCAGCGATATGGACACGGTGAACGACGTTTACAAAGAGTTGTTGGACGCCGCACTGTAAAGGCATCATAGCGCGCCAATGAATGTTGGCGCGCTTGTGTTTCAGCAAACGCTCATAGGGTTTCGCCCGCGCGTGAGACTTTATCCCGCACAATGATCACAATAGGCACCTTTTGTGGGAACTAGCCAGGAAGCGCAACACTCACTAGTAAGCAGTCAGTCAATCCCATAGCCCCGTACGCTCTCCATTTTTCAGGAATATCCCTTATGCCCGCCGCCTCCACCATCCTTGTAGTCGAAGACGACGCTATCGTGCGCATGCTGATCGTCGATGTCCTCGAAGAGTTGGAGTTCCAGGTGCTCGAAGCCGCTGATGCTGGGGAAGCATTGACGGTGGTGCAAGATACCGCCCAGGTCATCGACCTGATGATGACCGACGTCGGCCTGCCCGATATGGACGGCAAACAACTGGCAACCAAAGTGCGCGAACTGCGCGCTACCCTGCCGATTCTGTTTGCTAGCGGCTATGCCGAAAACATTGACGTGCCTGCCGGCATGCAGGTGATTGCCAAGCCGTTCTCGATTGATCAATTGCGTGACAAAGTCAAATCCATGCTCTAACGCCCCTTCCCTATCGTCCTTTGCAGAGATTAACGTGACGACCGGCCAATAAAACAGGAAACTCAGCGCCTTCACGCCACGCTCTCAGATAGCACTCAGGAAGGACGCAACAACATGATTGGAAAACCGACGCGCCTGCTGTTGGCGAGCCTCTCGATTTTCATGAGCTCCGGCGCCTGGGCTGACTTCACCGCAAGCCCCAGCGAAGCCCGGGCCATCGCCAAGGAAGCCTACCTGTACGGCTTCCCCGTGGTGCAGATGTACAAGACGCTCTACACCCAGGCCGTTGATAAAGGCGGCGCCCACTTCAAGGCGCCGTTCAACCGTATCGACAACAGCGCCCAGGTGCTCACTCCCAAGGACAATGCAGTTACTACCCCTAACGTCGACACGCCCTACTCGTTCGTGTGGATGGACCTGCGTAAAGAACCGCTGGTGCTGACGCTGCCCAAGGTCGAAGACAACCGCTACTACTCGGTGCAGTTGATCGACCTCTATACGCAGAATTTCGCCTACCTGGGCACCCGCAGTACTGGCAATAACGGCGGCCACTACATGATTGCCGGGCCAGACTGGAAAGGTCAGCAGCCGGTGGACATCGACCGTGTGATCTACAGCGAAAGCAACATCGCCTACGCTCTGTACCGCACGCAGCTGTTTGATGACAAAGACCTGGGCAAGGTCAAGCAGATCCAGAACGGCTACAAGGTGCAGGCGCTGAGTAGCTATGTGAAACAACCGGCCCCCCCCAACGTGCCGAAGATCCAATGGCCCAAGCCGATGGCAACCATGACCGAAGGCCCGCAGCTGTTTCGCTACCTGAACTTCATGCTGGCCTTCGCCGCGCCACAGGACAGCGAAAAAGACCTGCTGGCGCGCTTTGCCAAGATCGGTATCGCCCCAGGCGCGCCGTTCAAGGTGAACCAGTTGACCGCCGAGCAGCGCAAGGCCCTGGAAGACGGCATCACCGATGGCCGCGCCGAATTCGCCGCGTTCAAGAAGGCCAAGGTCGACACCCACCAAGTGACCAGCGCAGACCTGTACGGCAGCCGCGACCACCTGCAAAACAACTACCTGTACCGCTACGCCGGTGCCGAGCTGGGGATGTTCGGCAACTCCAGTGATGAAGCCGCGCACTTGAGCTACGTCATCGACAGCGAGGGCAAGCCGGCCAATGGTGCACGCCACAGCTACACCGTGCATTTTGCCAAGGACCAGTTGCCGCCGGCTGATGCGTTCTGGTCGCTGACGATGTACGACGCCAAGACCAGACTGCTGGTGCCAAACCACAAGAAGCGCTACCTGATCAACTCGCAGATGTTGCCGAGCCTCAAGCTCGACGCCGACGGTGGCCTGACCCTGGCATTGCAACACCACGAACCGCCCAAGGCTGAGCAGAGCAACTGGTTGCCAGCCCCGCCCGGCCCGTTCTACGCGGTATTGCGCATTTACCTGCCCAAGCCTGAAGTCGCTAGCGGCCAGTGGAAGCTGCCAGCGTTGACGCCGCTTAAATAATTTCGGCGAATAAAAAAAGCGCGGCGGGTGATTACCCGCCGCGCTTTTTTTGACTCAGTGTTTTTTCAGTTTCACGTAAGACTGGTGCAGGTCCGACGCCCAACCGTCAATGACGCTTTTCACATCGTCGGCCTTCATGACCTGAGAATCATTGGCCAGCGGCTTGCCGGTGCCTTTGCGCACCACTTGGGCCAGCACTTTATGAGTGCTGCCATCGAGAAACTGCGCCTCGGTGCCCAGGGTGGTTTCCTGATCGCGAATGCCGGTGCCGGTGCTCACTGCCGCGGCCACCAGGGCGACGGGAATAAATTCATAAGGCTTGAGGCTTTCGGTCTTGCTGCTCACCGCGGTAATCGCCGCTCTTACCACGATCACTCCAGGGCCTGGGGCATTGGCCACGGGCAGTGACTGGGCCAGCTCGCGCTTGAGCGCCTGGTTGTAATAGTCGTTGATGCCGCGCAGCGTACTCTCGGGAATCCGGGAGGTGGCCTGGGGCTTGGGGTAGAACTGGGTGGGCTCGATGTACACCGCCGTGTAGCGGCTCAGGTCCAGCTGTGGATCGACCCAGCGCATCACCTCGGCCCCCGACGGTGACTTGGCTTCCTTGAGTTGGCTGTAGTTGGAAAGAAACCCTGAATACTCATCCGGCTGCACCACCTTGCTGGCGCAACCAGCCATACCGAGCGAGGCGACGCATAGTGTGCCGATCATTAGCCTTAGCTTCATTAGTGAACTCCCTGGCGACCATCATCGTGAGAACGAGTGGTAGGTATAGCCAATGTTAGGACATTGCACCTTATTTAACATGGGGCATCACTCAGATTTGAACTGCTCCGGTGAATTGGCTGGCAACTGCGTATGACTCATCCGCCTTGAATGGGTAAGGTGAAGCCACACTTTTTGTCCGGAGCATCACATGCGCACCATCGGCCTTATCGGCGGCATGAGCTGGGAGTCCAGCGCCGAGTATTACCGTCTCATCAACCAGCGCGTGCGCGATCAGCTCGGCCCGCTGCGGTCGGCGCAAGTGTTGATGTACAGCGTGGATTTCGGCCCGGTGGAACAGGCCCAGCATGCCGGGCGTTGGGACGATGCCGCGCTGATCTTGGAAGATGCCGCGCGACGCTTGCAGGCCGGGGGTGCTGATTGTGTGGTGCTGTGTACCAACACCATGCATTTAGTGGCACCTCGCATTGAGGCGGCGGTGTCGATTCCCTTCCTGCATATTGCTGATGCCACGGCGACGGCGGCTCTGGAGGCTGGGACCTTGACGGTAGGCTTGCTGGGTACCGCGTTCACCATGGAGCAGGATTTCCTTAAATCGCGCCTCGCCGCCCAGGGGCTCACCGTGCTGGTGCCAGACGCGGATGAACGCAAGGCGGTGCACCGAATCATCTATGAAGAGTTGTGCGTGGGCGTCATCAGTGACGCCTCGCGCCAGGTGTATCAGCGGGTGATCCAGACACTCGCGGCACGCGGCGCTCAGGCGATTATTCTCGGCTGCACGGAAATTTGCCTGCTGATCCAGCCCGAACACAGCGCCCTGCCACTGCTGGACACCACCGCGCTGCATGCGCAGGCCGCGGTCGGGTTTGCCTTACAGGGCACAGGTATCGCCACAACTTTTTAGCCGCTACCTGAACCCAATATCCTGGTTGGCTGTCAGGTCTTCTTCGCGAGCAAGCCCGCTCCCACAGGGAATCTGTGCCAAACGCTGATTTTGTGGGCAATGCATGACCAGTGTGGGAGCTGGCTTGCCTGCGAAGGCGGTGGTTCAGGCAAAGACTCAGTAACTGACACACCGCTTTCATCGAAGTTGTATAGAGCCCTATGCTTACAGGATCAAGCCGATGTGCGCAGGCGCGCCATGCTGAAGGTGTAGACAAACACACCATCACGCAGGGCATAGTCACGTAATCGCCCTTCCACTTCGAAGCCGAACTTGCGGTACAGGTTGTGCGCAGCTTCGTTGTCGGCGTAGACCGTCAGTTCCACACGGCGCAGGTTCATCCAGTTGTCGGCCACCTCCAGCGCGGCCGCCAACAGCCGCGAACCGACGCCCTTTCCCTGCCACGCGGGCGCCACGCCCATACCCCCTGAATCACGATAGACGGTTCAGGCACGTGCATTGCATTTCATCCTATGAAAGACAGGTGGCCGGCCAGTGTAGAGGCTAAGTCGCCCACCTGACGAGCCGGAGTTTTCCCACCGGCCAACCAGCACCATCCTGCATCTGAACGATAGCGATCCTTGCGCGCAACGCCGATACTCAGCCCAGGCCCTGCCCCGTCAACCCGACGCTTTGGCCTTCACCCTGTGACGAGAACAACAAAAAAAGTCCCACAGAGGAACACCCATGAACCGTCTCGATCCCGCGAGCCTGTTACAGGCTTTCAGCACTCTGACCCTGGACCTGCAACGCCTGGCCCAACACCAGGACATCGAACACTTTCAACACCATGCCCTGGCGCGCCTTAGCCAATTGCTGGCCTTCGACAGCGCCTGGTGGGGGCGCTCGGCGGTTATCAACGGTTTACCGCACGAGCACAACAGCTACCTCTACCAGTTGCCCCCCGACTATCTGGCGGACTGGCAGTCGATCCGCCATCTGGACGTAACCGTTGCGCGGGTGCATGCGTCGCCCGGCGAGGCGGTGATCATCGATATGCGCGACTCCGCCAACGGCAGCGCCTTGAACTGGCTGGGGCAACGCCACGGCTTGGGTGAACTGCTGTGTGTGATCCATATCGACCCGCAAACCCACCTCAGCCACCACCTGACACTCTACCGCCAACCCGCTGCACCCAAGTTCAACGTGCAGGATTGCCAGATGATTAATAACTTGATGCTGCACCTGGTGGCAGCGGTCTCGGCAAACCAGATCCGCACCTTGGTGGCGATGCGGGAAACCCTGACCAGCCCGCGCAACCTCGCGCTGGCGGTGTGCGACCCACGGGGAGTGTTGCAATGTGCCGAGCGAGGGTTTGTCGACCTGCTGCTCAGCGAATGGCCGCAATGGCGCGGCCCCACCCTGCCGGTGCCTCTGGATGAACGCGGCCATGACGGCAAGCATATCCATATCCAGGCGTCCCCAGTGGGCGACCAGTTGCTGTTGGCCGCACGCATCAACCGCGCCCTGCCCCAGCTCAGCCCACGGGAAAACGATGTTGCCCAAGGCTTTGGCGAGGGCAAGACCTACAAGGAAGTGGCCCGCGACCTTGGCCTCTCGCCCAATACCGTGCGCCACCATATTCGCGCCATCTATACCAAGCTCGGCGTCAAGGACAAGGCACGCATAGCGCACCTGGTGCACGCCCCGCCCGACTGACCCTGCCCGTTTCTCCCACGGTTTACCACGGTCGTTTTTCAACGGTCACGGGCTGCTGTTGCCCTTTTTTCGGCCTTCTCACACGAGACGCTTCTTCATGACTTCCACATGCTTACGTAACCTGACAGTGCTGTTCGCCACCCTGCTCAGCGTCGACAGCCAGGCGGCCGACCTCAACGCCCGCGACTTTTTCGCCGCCCCACCGGGTACCAGCCTGGGTGTGTTGTACCTGCCCGCCACACGCGCCGGGGATTTCCATGGCCCCGCCGACAGCACCGGCAAGGCCGACCTGCGGGTCAACGCCGTGGCTTACCGCCAGGTGTATTTCACCGACGCCTGCGGCACGTTGTGCACGCCACAATTCATCCTGCCCTTTGCCGACATCAACGCACGCCTGCCCGGCGCCAATCAGCGCAGCCGCGAGCGCGGCCTGGGCGACCCACAGGTGGGCGGCACGCTGTTTTTCGTCAACGACCCGGCCTCGCGCACTTACAGCGGCTTGTTGAGCCTGATCACCGTGCCGGTGGGTGAATATCACAGCCAAAACCCGGACGTGTCCCCCGGCGCCAATCGCTGGGGCGCCACCTTTGTCTACAACTACACCCACGGCATCGGCGAAAAATGGGTACTGGAAGCCAACCTGGAAGCCCAGCTCTATGGCCGCAACAACGATTACTTTGGCAGCGAACTCAAGCAAGCCCCGCTGTATCGCCTGCAGGCCTTCGCCTCCTATGACTTCAGCGCCGCCACTTCCGGCGCACTGCGCCTGATCCACGCCGACGGTGGCGCCCTGCGTCTGAACAACCGAAGCCTCGACGACACCCACAAGCGCTATACCCAAGTCGGCTTCGAATTCGGGCATTGGCTCGACCGGCAGAACCAACTGATGGTCAGCCTTTCGCAAAACGTTGCGGCTTCCAATGGCTACGCCGGCACCGAGGCGTTGTTACGCCTGGTGCATGTGTTCTGACCCCCCTTTCCCTGGAGCTTGAAAATGCCCATTTCCACCGCTGCGACAACGGCACGGCTGGCGGCGATCGTGCTGTTTGCCGCCATCACCCCGACCATCCTGATGACCGCTCCGGCCGTGGCCGCGCAGTTAGCCAGCCAGTGGCAACTGAGCCCGGCGCGTATTGGTGACTTGTTTTCCGTGGAGCTTGGCGCGATGAGCCTGGCAACCTTGCCCGCCTGGTGGTGGCTCAAGCGGGTTGACTGGCGCACCGCCGCCCGGGTCGCCGCGCTGTTGTTCATTGCCGCTAACCTGCTGTCAATGCTCGCCGACACCTACGCCGTGCTGCTGGTGTTGCGCGGTGCCAGCGCCCTGGCCGGCGGTTCGTTGATGATCCTCTGCCTGGCCAGTGCCGCCACCACCGCCAATCCCAGCCGAGTCTATGGTTTGTGGGTTATGGGGCAGTTGATCGTCGGTGCCGTCGGCCTGGTGGTGCTGCCTGGTTTGTTCGAACGGTTTGGCTTGAATGCCTGCTACCTGATCCTGGCAGGGTTGATGACCCTGCTGCTGCCATTGGCGCGGGCCTTTCCTGCCGGTAGCCCTGCGTTGCCCGCCAGCCGCGCCCCGGTCTTGCCCGGTTCACGCTGGAAAGCCGCCCTGGGGGTTGGCGCGGTCCTCGCCTTTTACATCAGCCTGGGGGGCGTATGGACCTTTATCGGTGCCTTGGGCGCCAGTGCCGGGATTTCTGCGCAGCACAGCGGCGAGATTCTCGCCATCGCCACCGTAATGGGTATTGCTGGCGCTGCGAGCGCCTCACTGATCGGCGCTCGTCTGCCGCGTGGTGCGCTGTTGTTGCTGGGCTACACGTTAATGGCAACAGCGGTGCTCCTGTTGCTCGGCCAGCCCGCCTTGCTGCGATTCGCCCTGGCCGCGCTGCTGTTCAAATTTACCTGGACCTTCATCCTGCCGCTGATCCTGGCCTGCCTGGCCGACCTCGATCACAGCGGCAAGCTGATGAACGCCTCCAACTTGGTCATCGGTGGCGGCCTGGCCATCGGCCCGGCGCTCGCCGGCCGCCTGATCGAAGCCAGCGGCGGGTTCAGCCTGTTGCTGCTCGGTGCAGCCGCTATCACCTTGCTGTCCCTGGTGATGATCGTCGCCAGCCGTCCCCACTCCTCCACTGAATTGGAACTGGTATGAACCTAACCACCGCATTTTTTTTCGACGAAATGAGCCTGTGGCACAGCGCCGGCGCCCATGCGCTGACCCTGCCCGTGGGCGGCTGGGTGCAGCCGCCGGCCGGCAGCGGGCATGCCGAGTCACCGGAGACCAAGCGGCGCTTGAAAAGCCTGTTGGATGTCTCCGGACTCAGCCGCCACCTGCACCTGCATAGCGCGCCGCCCGCCAGTGAAGAGGACCTGCTGCGCGTCCACAGCCGTGCTTACCTGCAACGTTTCAAAGCCTTGAGCGATGCCGGCGGCGGTGAGCTTGGCCCCCAGGCACCAATAGGGCCTGGCAGCTATGAGATCGCGCAACTGTCCGCCGGTTTGACCCTGGCCGCCGTGGACGCGGTGCTCAAGGGCCAGGCGCACAACGCCTATTCGCTGTCGCGGCCACCGGGGCATCACTGCCTGGCAGACAGCGCCATGGGCTTTTGCTTTCTCGCCAATATCGCCATTGCCATCGAGGCCGCCAAGGCGCGCCACGGGCTGGGCAAAGTCGCCGTGATCGACTGGGATGTGCACCACGGCAACGGCACGCAGTCGATCTTCGAAGAACGGGCCGATGTGTTGACGATTTCCCTGCACCAGGACGGCTGCTACCCGCCCGGTTACAGCGGCGAGCAGGATCGCGGCCGGGGCGCCGGCCTGGGCGCCAACATCAATATCCCGTTGCCGCCAGGCAGTGGTCACGCCACCTACCTACAGGCCATGGAGCGCATCGTGCTGCCCGCCCTTGAGCGCTTCGAACCGGAGTTGATCATCGTTGCCTGCGGTTATGACGCTAACGCCGTCGACCCGCTAGCGCGCATGTTGCTGCACAGCGAATCGTTCCGGTTAATGACCCGCGCCCTGCGCCTGGCCGCCGAACGTTTGTGCCAGGGCCGCCTGGTGCTGGTGCACGAGGGTGGCTATAGCGAAGCCTATGTGCCGTTCTGCGGCTTGGCGACCCTGGAGGAATTGAGCGGCGTGCGCACGGCGGTGCAGGACCCGATGCTTGAGCTTGTGCACTTGCAGCAGCCGGGTGCGGCGCTGCAGGGGTTTCAAGAGCAGTGGGTGGAACGATTGGCGCACGGGGTCAGCGAGTAGCTGCCAGGCGCCATACCCGCGCAATGTCCGAGGCCCGCTCGCGTAACAGACGCGGGGCCTCGTGGCAGGCCTGCTCAAGTGACATCGGCCCCGACGGCAAGGCGAACGCTGCGTCCACGCCATGAGCGTACATCTGCTCGTAGCCGTCGCCCAAGGTGCCCGCGATCACGATCACCGGCACGCCATGTCGCTGGGCAATGCGCGCCACGCCAAACGGGGTTTTGCCACGCAGGGTCTGGGCGTCGAAGCGGCCTTCGCCGGTGATGACCAGATCGGCGCCACGCACCGCTTCATCCAGGCTAACCAATTCAGCGACCACCTCGACCCCCGGACGAAACTGGGCAGCGAGGAACGCCTTGGCGGCAAAGCCCAGACCACCGGCGGCGCCGCTACCGGGCTCGTCGCGCACATCCCGGCGCAGCACCTGGGCGCAATGGTCGGCGAAGTGGCCAAGGGCAGCGTCCAGTTGTGCCACTTGCTCGGGGTTCGCGCCTTTTTGCGGGCCAAAAATCGACGAGGCACCGTGAGGGCCGCACAGGGGACTGTTGACGTCGGCGGCGATTTCAAAACGCACCTGCGCCAGTCGCGGGTCGAGTTGTTCAAGGCTGATATGGGCCAGACGTGCCAACGCCAACCCACCCGCCGGCAGTGGCTGGCGTTCGCTATCCAAGAGCTGCACGCCAAGGGCCTGCATCGCCCCCGCTCCGCCATCGTTGGTAGCACTGCCGCCAATCGCCAGGATGATGCGCTGCGCCCCGGCATCCAGCGCGGCGCGGATCAACTCGCCGGTGCCATAGGTGGTACTGGAGCATGCGTCGCGCTGCCCCGGCGCAACGAGTTGCAAGCCGCTGGCCTCGGCCATCTCGATCATTGCGGTATGGCTGTCGGCCAGCCAGCCCCAACGCGCCTCGACGCTGTCGCCCAGCGGGCCTCGGACCGTTTGCCTGCGCAGCTCACCCTTACACGCCGCGAGCACCGCATCCACCGTTCCTTCCCCGCCATCAGCCATCGGGCATTGAAGCACGTGCGCATCCGGCCAGACCTGGGCCCACCCACCGGCAATCGCCTGGGCGACGCCTGCGGCACTCAGGCTGTCTTTGAACGAGTCGGGGGCGATCACGATTTTCATGGGCTTTCTCCGGTTTTTATAACGCCCATGCTGCCAGTTGGCTGGGGGAATGACGCGGGGCCGATGCACAAGTGTGGATGGGGTTTTGTTGTTCATTCCTACAAAGTGACACGCCGCGATGAATAAACGCCAAACCTACGGGCCGGCTTGTTTGATCTATCTGTCAGCAACGACTTTCAGCAGTGTAGGACGCCTCTTTAATGCGCACGCTCCCTTGAGGCTCGCTATTTCACGCTAATAGAGTGTGGCCCAGAAGATTCCAGACAATATCAATCCGGGGGGCTCCACGCCGAACGGCAGCAGCGCCCTCGATTCAGGGAGAATTTCATGGCCGATACCTCTCAAATGCCACGCATAGCGCCGCTCTCTTATAACGCCCGGGGCAACCCTGTGCATACCTGGACCCTCACGCCCAGCCATATCACCGACCCGGTGCACTGCATATTGCCGCCGGACGGGGTGCTGCCGGTGATTTTTGTGCCGGGGATTATGGGGTCGAATTTGAAGAGCAAACCGGAGAAAGGAAAGGGAAAGAATAAGGCGGCTCCCGTCTGGCGGTTGGATGCGGGGTTCATGGGTAAGAATATGTGGTTGGCCCTGAACTGGATAAACAAAAAGGCGGGTATACGACAGCAACTGTTGCACCCCGCCAGGGTAGAGGTTGATAACAAAGGCGCGGTGCCGGAGCGCTCTGTCGGCACGGTCATAGTGCCGCCAGAACCGGACAGGAAAAAAACCATCCTGGCTCTGACCAAGCGCTACGAAGAGCGCGGATGGGGCGAAGTCAGCGAAACCAGCTACCACGCGTTTCTTCTGTGGCTTGAAGACACCCTTAACAGCGAATTCATGCCGCACAAATGGCCGCAATTCGACATTCGGCCTGAGCATCTGCACACCCGCAGTGTCGAGCCCGGCCCAGTTCAAGTCACCGAGTTGAAACCTGAAATGCCCATCGCCATGCCCGGGTTGGGCGCTAACCTGGCGGCGCAGTTGCCGTCGATTATTTCGGACGAGTTGGCGGCGCGTGGTGGCTACCGTATGCCGGTGCATGCCTGTGGTTACAACTGGCTGGACTCCAACGAGGAGGCCGCTTCAAGGCTGGCTGTGCGTATTGATGAACTCATGCAGCAGTACGGTCGCAACTGCCAACAGGTGATTCTGGTTACCCACTCCATGGGCGGGCTGGTGGCACGTCGATGCGGGCAGCTACCGGGTATGGCCGACAAAATTGCCGGCGTCGTGCACGGCGTGATGCCCGCCATCGGGGCGCCGGTCGCTTACCGTCGATGCAAGGTCGGCATGCGCGACGAAGATCCCATTGCCGGCGCGGTCATTGGCCCCACCGGTCAGGAGGTCACCGCTGTATTCGCGCAGGCACCCGGTGCCTTGCAATTGCTGCCCACCCAGGATTACGCCCCGGGCTGGCTGCGGCTGATTGACGAACGTGGAGCCCCGGCTATGCCGCGTCAACCGGTAAAGGATCCTTACGAAGAGATTTATCTACGCCGTGACCGCTGGTGGGGATTGTTGCGTGAAGAGTGGTTGGCACCGAAGGATGGGGATCCGATTACGTGGGAAGATTTTGAGGAAAACATGTCGGAAGCGAAGCGGTTCCATCAGAAAATCGCTGGCTCCTACCACCCGCAAACCTATGTTTACTACGGCAACGACGATAAGCACCCCAGTTTCGAATCCATCACCTGGGAAATGCGTCGCGGGTCTCGCCTCAATGGCCCTTATGCCTCAAGCCCGGATGCTTTCACGGTGTCCAGCCTGCAAATGCATGAGGTGCGTGACGACGGGCGAAGCCCGTTGTACGTAGGCGGGCAAGCCGAAAGCGTAATGCCCCCGCGGGGTGACCCCAATGCACCAGTGAAGACCGTGCAGACCAGCTATTGGGAACTGCATTGCCGTATGCAGGACGGCGCTGGCGACGGCACCGTACCGGTGAGCTCCGGCCGCGCGCCGATCAGGCAGGTCCGCCAGGGTTCTGTCCGCCAGCAAGTGCAGTCCCCAGGGTTCGATCATGAAGCCTCCTACGCCAACCCGCTCACCCAACAATTCACCCTCTACTCCCTGATCAAGATCGCGGCGAAAGCCAAGAGGCCTCTATGCGCAGGCTGACCGTTTTTTTTACATGCCTGCTGCTTGGATCGCTTGCAGGGTGCACCACCTTCAAACAACCCAGTGAACAGGAGAAACAAACCGTGCACGAATTGACCAGCAACATGCGCACCTGGGCGCTGGGCCGTGGGCTGATAGATTTGCCCGCCAGCTGGACGGGGGGCGGGGATGTGAAGTTGTACTACGGGCTGGGGGCCGATCATGCATCCGTTGAAGTGCGGGTGTTAGGAGAGGGAGTGACGCGAGAGCGGTTTGATGCGGCTGTGTACGAGCGAGCGAGTCGGATTGCTTCCGTAAAAAACTACAATCATTCCGATGTGTCGATGCTGGTATCGGCGAAAGTCGTAACGGCACAACATAGGTTATTGCAGTACTACGAGAGCGTTGAAATTGCAGACTGGTTCGTGCATGAGTCCCATCTGTTGATTGGTGACGTTTACGTCATGGTCCGCGCTGACTCCTTCAATGGTAATACCGCCCCTGTTGAAGATCGTCTGTTAAAACTTTCAAAAGAGATCTTCAAAGTCACCCCTGAAACCGCAGGCGCAGGCTTTGCACTGGACTCCATTGTCATTCGCAGTCATCACGATCAGGAGATCGCTAGTTTCGACTTTAGCCCACCAGCCTCAGATGTCTCGCTGAGTATCTATATCAACGCTTTGTCGCCTGATGATGAAGAACGCTTGCACGTGCGCACTCCCAAAGACGGGCAAATTTTTCTCGCAGGGGATTACGAAAATTTGCGGGCAAGGAAAATTACGTTGGCCGGCATGCAAGCCGAAGAGTCCCTGATCGGCTTCAGCGATGACACTCACCGTCAAATACTCTTTGTGAGCGAAAACTACCGGGACAATCCTTCGCTGGCTCGGCCTGGCATGAGCATCCGTTTGTCGGCGGGTGGCATGAAAGGAGAGCCAGTTGATCCCAACGAACCCGAAGACCTAGTGCGCTGGACCCTTCCCCAATTCGCCAACAAAGGCTACGAACTGCCTCTCTGGCAACAACCCGCGTCACCAGAACCCGTCAACCCTTCCCTCACCGACTACGAAGCCATGGCCGTGTGGGACGCAATCCTCAAATCCGTACGCATCCGCTACGGCTCGGTCGCGCCCAAGCCGTACCCCTGGGCCAACATTCGCGGGCCCAGTGCCGAAGAAGCTGCCGAAAGCAAGCGCATCCTCGATGAGTTCATTGCCAGCTTGGAAAAACGTAAGCCGTGACAGGGAGAACAGCTAATAACATCGTGCGAATTTTAGCGTTCGCTCTGGGGCAGCAATTGGACGCCCAGGTACAAGGCAAGCATCCCATCGAGCGTCAGCGGGTCCACGCCGCTGAGTTCAGCGATTCGCTCCATGCGGTAGCGCAGGCTGTTGCGGTGAATGCCCAAGGCGTCGGCACACGCCTGGCTTTGCCCGTCGTGTTCACACCAACTGCGCAACGTGGCGAGCAGTTGCCCGTTGCTGTCCTTGGCCAACACTTTGCGCAACGGATTGAGCAGTTCGTCCAGGGCGTCGTCGTTGCGATGACGCCACAGCATCACCGGCAGGCGATAACGGTTGAGGGTCAACAGCCGTGATTGCGGCAGGATATCGCGGCCATAAGCGAGCAGATCACCGACCCGGCGGTAACAGCGGCGCAGCCCCGCCAAACCTTCCGCTTGCCCGCCGATGGCCACGCGCAGGACGTTCCAGCCCAGGCCGTCGAGCTTTTCCAACAAGCGGGGATTATCGACCTGCACCGCGGCGGGTCGGCACCACAGCAAGGAAAACTGCGCAGAACTGACGCACCAACTGTCCGGGTAACGGCTGGCGAGCCAGGCGCTCAAAGCCTCCGCCGTTTGGCCGGGGCCCAGTTCAAACAGGTACGGCGTGCGCGCCAGTTGTGGCTTGAGCCCCAGTTGCTGGGCTTCGTCCACCAAGCGTGGGGAGTCGCCGCTGTCGGCCAACAGCAGGGCCAGCAGATCATCGCAACGCTGGCGCCGCCATTGTTGCTCGGCTTGCTGGTGGCGTTGGCTGACCAGCATTTCAGCGGTCATGCGCACCAGTTCGGCATAGGTGCGCAGCCCATCCGGCTCGCCGGTGATACCCAGCACGCCGATCAGGCGTTGATCATGCAGCAGCGGCAGGTTAATGCCTGGTAGCACACCCTTGAGATGCTTGGCGGTCTGCCCGTCGATTTCCACCACCCGCCCATTGGCCAATACCAGTTGCGCCCCTTCGTGACGGGTATTGATCCGCTCCGGTTCACCGCTGCCCAGGATCAAGCCCTGGCTGTCCATGACATTGACGTTATACGGCAGGATCGCCATGGTGCGATCGACAATCTCCTGCGCCAGGGCATGATCCAGCTCGAACATGGGGCTAATTTCCTGAAAAAGGTTGTTCACCGGCACAGCGCAAAGATGGCTTGACTGTGCGCCAGCACAAAGACAGTTGCCCATCACGTCATCGAGACTGTTGGGGCGGTCAACGTTACCCTCGCACCGCGTAAAATCATAATAAAGAGAGAATCCCATGTCACAGAGCGCCACTGCCGCACTGGCCAGCGATGACGATAAAAACGCCATCTACAAGCGCGTTACCCTGCGCCTGATCCCCTTCATCTTTATCTGCTACCTGTTCAATTACCTTGACCGGGTAAATGTTGGCTTTGCCAAGTTGCAGATGCTCGATGCATTGAAATTCAGTGAAACCGTGTACGGCCTCGGGGCCGGGATTTTCTTTATCGGCTATGTGCTGTGCGGCGTACCGAGCAACCTGGCGCTGACCCGGTTTGGCCCGCGGCGCTGGATCGCGTTGATGATGATCGTGTGGGGTACGCTCTCCACATGCCTGCTGTTTGTAACCACGCCCACGCATTTCTACACCCTGCGCCTGCTCACCGGTGCCGCTGAAGCCGGCTTCTTCCCCGGTGTGGTGTTGTACCTTTCGCAGTGGTTTCCGACCTTCCGCCGTGGGCGGATCATGGCGCTGTTCATGTCGGCGATCCCGGTTTCAGGTTTGCTCGGCAGCCCGTTTTCCGGCTGGATTCTCAATCACTTCGCTGCCGGCCAAGGTGGCCTGGCAGGCTGGCAGTGGATGTTCTTGCTGCAAGGCATCCCCACCGTAATCCTCGGCGCCCTCGCCTACTTCCTGCTCAGTGACAGCTTCGCCAATGCCAAATGGCTCAAGCCCCATGAGCGCGCGGTGCTGGAAGCCGACCAGGCCACTGACCTGGCGAACAAGCCGAAAACCACCAGCGACTCCCTGGCCGAAGTGTTCAAGAACCCGGCGATCTGGGCATTCGGCCTGATCTACTTCTGCATCCAGAGTGGCGTGTATGCGATCAACTTCTGGCTGCCGTCGATCATCAAGAACATGGGCTTCAGCGACAACCTGGTGATTGGCTGGCTCAGCGCGATCCCGTATCTGTTGGCAGCGGTGTTCATGCTGCTGGTGGGCCGCTCCGCCGATTTGCGCAAGGAGCGCCGCTGGCATTTGGTGGTACCGATGTTGATGGGCGCCATTGGCCTGGTGATCGCCGTTAACTTCGCCACTACGCCCGCTATCGCCATTCTCGGCCTGACCATCGCCACCATGGGCGCCCTGACCGGCCTGCCGATGTTCTGGCCGGTGCCCACCGCGATGCTCAGCGCGGGCGCGGCGGCGGGTGGCTTGGCGTTGATCAACTCCATGGGCCAGATGGCGGGTTTTCTCAGCCCGTATATCGTGGGTTTTGTGAAGGATGCCACCGGGTCCACGGATATGGCGTTGTACCTGCTGGCGGCGGTGATTGTGGGTGGGAGTGTGCTGGCGTTGCGGATGACGCGTACGTTGAAAGCATGAGGACTATTTTGCGGTCATAAGGCTTGCCCTCGCCCGCAATCGGCAAGGCGCTCATCCTGATAACCAAGGATGGGCGCCTAAAGGGTCAAGCGCGCAGGCATAGCCGACTACGAATGATGGACATCGAAGGAGCCAACAGCGGAAAACTTATTGAGTTCATCGTTGAATTCGCACTCGAAGTTCCCCTTGGCATACCCCGTTTCAGGTACATGCTCTAAAACCACCTGACCACTGCGTGCCTCTAACAAGGCACGTTTTACGAACTGCGTGAACAACACTATTACCGCCGGATCGTCACCCCCCAACTGATAGGTGCCTGGCGGCGTTCCCTTGTTAACCACAATAGACAAAAGATCGTCTTGAGTCGGAATGGGGTCATAGTTATGAATGCGCCCTTTTATAGAATCGGCATCCTTGGGCAGCGGAAACAGGTCCAGATGATTTATCTCGACCGTTGTTGCTTCAAATGTCGGATACGGACGCGCTTCACCCCTAAAGTCCGCGTTGATAAAGCCAGTCCCGTTGCTGACCTCAAACGTGCCACTGGAGACCTCGATTTCATGAGAGGTACCGATTGCTTGTGCTTTGAAATTGAACGTTGCCGCCATCCGGTTATCTTTAAGCGATACCGTGATCTCCCCCGTCTGGGCAACGAAATTAAGCTGCTGCGTATAGAGCGAAATGACGGTGTTATGGCTGCCTATCAAGAAGGTTTGAGGTTTTCCGTCGTCACACAAGTTGCTAGGGACGTTGACGGTGAACACAATCAAACTACCGCCGGTTGAGGGGCGCCCGTAACTGATGAGTGTCCACACATCTTGATCCAGACGTAGTTCTTGGGTGGGATCGCCAACATAATCAAGCGCCAAGTAGCCGTTCAATGTGGCGGTGAAAGTGCCTTTCGACAACGGTAAAATAGGGACATGCAGTGACTGTTTCATGTTAACCAGCCTCGCCAATAAATAAGTTGATAAAAGAGTTTGTGGGAATGTTAGTACCCTGCTGGCTCGGGCGACACTGTCAACTTTGACAGGTATAAAAAATGATTCTCTTATAACAGAGTCCTATAGAAAGGTGCTCCTAGCGACTCTAGTAATCAATAAACGTTTTCTAGCCTGTAATTTCTAACAGTATCCAAACCTTATCCGTGCGCCTAGGCTGAGGGCTCAGTCACGCTTGGAGGGCTATCGAAATGAAAGGCAAAACAGCAGCTACTGAAGGTACTTTTAACGTTACGGTGACAGGCCAACATAACGTCGTTTTCATCGGCGACGCCGACAAGATGGAGCTATACCGTGAGACGAGTGGGTTATGGCATTTGGCTGCGACCCAGCGCTTATCGGACGTACCGAGTGATTTTCTAGGTATCGATATTTTGCTTCCTTCCGATTTACCTACGGACGGAAGTAAACACACCTACTCGTTTGCAGAAGGCGCAACCAGACTTCATTTCTCTACGTATGAAAACCAGGGAAATCCAACCTATGCCGCCACCGCAGGGAAAATAGAGGTGTCATTCGACGGTACGAATCTAAAGGCCTCTTTTGGGGCGAGCGCCGAATTTGGCAGCCAAAAAATAGAGCTGGTTGACGGCACGGCGGAACTGAGAGGCCTTTCAACTGGCCTGACTGCACAATACCCGGCAACGGGCGAACTGAAAGCGGTTTTCCAGGGTGGCCCATTACCGGATCCAAAGTTTGTCGCAACCGAATTCAGAATTGATAGCTCAGATTTCGGCGGCCACCGCCCTGATCACCGAATGTTTATCGGCGACCATTACGATGACGACCTATCGCGAACTCGAAATATTCTATCCATCGTGATCAATAAGGACACGAAAGGACTGACCCATGTTTTGGCCGGCAACAACAATGTCCGGGTTCAGTTTATGCGCCTCGACACGTACGGTGGGGTGACAGCCCATGCGGGTACGCTGAAACTGAACGAAGAAGTCACCGACGATCATGGCTCGGGGGAGTTTTCCTGCTCCTTTCGAAAAAATGACGGACCTGAGTTTACTGTCGAAGGGACGTTTCGACTGACCAGAGTCCGTCACTGAGCCAATCACCTTGCGGGCGGGGCGTTTACAGCAGTCCCCCGCCATCAATGTCGATGATGCTGCCAGTCAAGAAGCCATTTTCCATTGCCAACACATACCCCGCCGCCACCTCCTGAGCCTGCCCCACCCGCCCAACCGGCAATGCGCCGCCCGCCTTGGCAAACATCGCCATACGCTGCTCTTCTCCAAGCCCTGCATAGGCCGGCGTGTCAATTACCCCGGGGCTGATGACATTGACCCGACGCGGTGCCAGTTCCTTGGCCAACTGTTTGCCCAATGCCTCGGTCGCGGCGTTAATGCCCGTCTTGATGAACTGCCCTGCCGCCAACTTGCGCCCCAGTTGGCCCGAGGTCAGGCTGATGCTGCCCTGTTCATGCAAAAAGGGCAGTGCCTGCTGAATGGCACGTAGTGAGCCCCAGAGCTTCACATCGAAGTTGTCCTGAGCTTCATCCAGGTTGGTTTCACTCAAGGGTTTGGCCTGCACCGAAGGGCCCGAGGTGTAGACCAGATGGTCAAAGCGCCCTACGGTCTCGAACAGCCGCTGCAAGGAGGCGCTGTCAGTGACGTCCACCGGCTCACTGCGCAGGCCGTTGGCGGAGCTTGACGCCAAGCGGCGCCCGGCCACGACCACGTGCGCGCCGCGTGCCAAGGCTGCCTGGGCCACTGCCGCGCCGATACCGCTGCTGCCGCCGATGACGATGATGGTTTTACCGCTCAGAGAAGAGGTCATGAGAAAACTACCTGGGTCAGAAAGTGAGCGTTCATCTTCCCAGCTTGGTAATCGATGAAAAATCCGGGTAAAACGACAAGATCTTTAAAGGATTTTTATCAATGAGCTCGATTCTCGACCTTGAAGTCTTCGTGCGCAGCGCCGACACCGGCAGCCTCACGGCCGCCGCCCGTGGCCTGGGCCTCACGCCAGCAGCGGCGAGTATTGCGCTCAAGCGCCTTGAGACCCGCCTCGGCATCCGCCTGCTCGCCCGCTCCACCCGCAGCATGCGCCTGACCGAAGAAGGCCGGCGTTACCTGGACAGTGTGCGGGTGGCGCTGGAGGCGCTGTCGGAAGGCGAGCACGCCATCAAGCAACAGGGCCAGAGCCTCAGTGGTTTATTGCAGTTGGCCGCGCCCTCGGACTTTGGCCGCAATGTGCTGCTGGGCTGGCTGGATGAGTTCAAGCTGGAGCACCCTGATATCCGCTTGCAACTGTTGCTCAACGACAGCAATGCCGACTTGTTTCGCGACACAGTCGACATTGCCTTGCGCTTTGGCGTGCCGAGGGACTCCAGCCTCGTGGCCCTGCCGGTGGTACCCGATCACCATCGCATTGCCTGCGCCAGCCCTGAGTACCTGGCGCGCCACGGCACACCGCTTGAGCCCGAAGACTTGGCCCACCACAGCACGCTGCGCTATATGCGCCGGGGCCAGGCCAATAGCACCTGGTATTTCCGCCAGGGGGCGTTGCTTCAAGAAGTCGAGGTGAGCGGTGACTACCTCAGCGATGACGGCGAGATTGTCCGCCGCTGGGCGTTGGCGGGGCATGGCATTGCCTATAAGGCCAACCTGGATATGGCCCGTGATATCCAGGCTGGCCGGTTGGTACCCTTGCTACCCGACTGGCAAGGCGAACCCACGCCGTTCAACCTGATGTGCCCGCACCGCCTGCAAGTGTCGGAACGCGTGAAAGTGCTGCATCGTTTTTTACAGGCGCGCTGCGTGACTTTGCTACGCACATGAAGAAATGCGCTCAGGGCTTGTTCCAGAGCGCTCGGGTCTGGTATTGCATCACTTACATTTTGCCTGCCATGAGGAGCTTTGCATGATTTACCGCACATTGGGCCACTCCGGGTTGAAGGTCAGCGCTCTGACCCTCGGCACCATGATGTTTGGCGAACAGACCAGCACCGAAGATTCGCTGCGCATCATCGACAAGGCCTGGGACCAGGGCATCAATTTCATCGACACCGCTGACGTGTACACAGGCGGGCGCTCCGAGGAAATCGTCGGTGAGGCGATTGCACGCAACCGCCACGATTGGGTGGTGGCCTCCAAAGTCGGCTTCGGCCCTGCCGATGGCGTGCCCAACCGCAGCGGTTTGAGCCGCAAGCGTATGTTCACTGCGCTGGACGCCAGCCTGGCACGGCTGGACACCGACTACCTGGACATCTACTACCTGCACCGCGAAGACCACGACACGCCGTTGGAGGTCACCGTGTCCGCCATCGGTGACTTGATCCGCGAAGGCAAGGTTCGCTATTGGGGCCTGTCCAATTACCGGGGTTGGCGCATCGCTGAAGTGATTCGCGTGGCTGAACTCCTGGGGGTTGATAAACCCATCATCAGCCAACCGTTGTACAACATCGTCAATCGCCAGGCCGAGGTGGAACAGATCACCGCTGCAGCGGCTTATGGGCTGGGCGTGGTGCCTTACAGCCCGCTGGCCCGAGGGGTGCTCAGCGGCAAGTACGCACCGGACGTCACGCCTGAACCCGGCAGCCGTGCCGCGCGCCAGGACAAGCGCATCCTGGAAACCGAGTGGCGGGTTGAATCACTGCGCATTGCCCAGCAGATCCAGCAATACACCCAAGGGCGTGGCGTAGGGATCGTCGAGTTCGCAATCGCCTGGGTGCTGAACAATGCGGCGGTGAGCTCGGCGATCGTCGGGCCACGGACCGAGGCCCAGTGGGACGCCTACACCGGGGCGCTGGCGGTGCAGATCAGCGCCGAAGACGAGGCGTTCATTGATTCGTTGGTCACGCCGGGGCATTCGTCCTCGCCGGGGTTCAACGATGTCGGGCATTTTGTATCCGGTCGATTGGCACGCCTGTAGACTGCCGACGAAATAATCGGCTTTCGCGAGGACAGCGTGTCTAAAGGTGTGGTGTTATCGGTCTTGGCCTCGGTGTTGTTTGCGGTGATGTATTACTTCACATCGCTGCTTACCCCCCTGAGTGGCCTGGAAATTTTCGGCTGGCGCATGTTGCTCACCGTGCCCTGCATGACGGTGTTCATGATTGTCAGCGGTGAGTGGCGCAGGGTGTGGGAACTGCTGCGCAGGCTGGCGGCTAAGCCACGGCTGATTGGCGGCGTGCTGGTGTCTTCTGCCCTGCTCGGCGTGCAGTTGTGGCTGTTCATGTGGGCGCCGCTCAATGGGCGCAGCCTGGACGTGTCGGTGGGGTATTTCCTGCTGCCGTTGACCATGGTGCTCACCGGGCGCCTGGTCTACGGCGAGCGTCTGTCACGGTTACAACAGATCGCCGTGGTGTTTGCCGCGCTAGGCGTGTTGAACGAGTTGTACCAGGCCGGTGGTTTTTCCTGGGCAACGCTGGTGGTGATCATCGGCTACCCGGTGTACTTCGTGGTGCGTAAGTACCTGAGCACCGATCATCTGGGGGGGCTGTGGCTGGACATGGCGTTGATGCTGCCGGTGGCCTGGTGGTTTGTACAAAGCGGCGAACAAGGCTTTGCCGTGCTCGACGGCCATCCAAAGCTTTATGCATTGATTCCAATGCTGGGCCTTATCAGTGCCTCGGCGTTGGTGAGTTACATTATCGCCAGTCGCTTGCTCGCCTTCAGCCTGTTCGGGCTGCTGAGCTACGTGGAGCCGGTGCTGCTGCTGGCGGTGGCGTTGCTATTGGGTGAAGGCATCCAGGGTGGGCAATGGCTGACTTATATCCCGATCTGGCTGGCGGTGATGGTGCTGGTGTATGAGGGGTTCAAGCATTTGGTGCGCCAGCGTCGCGCTTGAATGGGAAGCTGGGAATGAACGGGTATTGCGGGGGTATCCGTACCCCTCTGTATGACAGCGAAGATTGATTCAGACCTTCACTTCGGGTGTCGCCTCTTCTGGGGTGCCCACCTTCCTTTCGATGACGTCAGCCACTGTGTTCAACCTATCCCGCCACTTGCCGTACTGGGGAATATTACTCTGGGCTTCATTGCCAAATTTCTCCAGCTGGGCATCCATCACTTCCTGGCTGACGCCAAATATCTTACCGAGCCGATTATCGTGATTCAACTGAAGCAGCGTGCCCTTTACGGGGTTTTTCAGCACCTCTTCGATGGAGGCCGCCACGTCGTCAGGAACTCCGAACTGTTGCAGTGCAGTCCCAAGACCGTCGCCCGGGTTTCTGAGCTGCTTGATGAGATAACCCCAAAAGTCGCTCAGATCATTAGGCCCCGTCTTGCTATAGGCTTGGGCTGCAACTTTCTGTTTGGTGAACTCAGCGATTGTGATGGGTTCGCCAAGCGGGTCCTTATTGTTCAGCCCGTTTCTGACGAAGTAATAACCGTCCTGACTGCCACCCCTGAAATTCCCATAAGCGTCGTAATCAAATAGGACGTTTTTTCCATCTTCCCGGGTACCGATATAGGTCGCTTGGCCATTGGACTCCAGCTTGTATAGCTTCACGTTGGATAGGCCATTGACCTCAACTGGCGGGACGGTCACGTCCTTGTTCAAACGCTCGAAAATATCGCCTCGCTCTCGACCAAAACTTCCCACCACCACGCTGGAGTCTTTTTCTGAGCCAAACTCGCTTAGTCGTGTCCTGACCCGTTCCTCCTGCTTGGGTGCTTCAGAATGAGAAAAGTGCCGCGCAAATCGGTCCAGCTCGGCAGGGTTTTTGGCTACAGCCTTAACCCATTCAGTTAGCTCTTCAACGGTGTTGAACTCATGAAACGACGTCACTTCATCTTCCGGCATATACACGATGACGTTAGGGCCTTCGGCCGTCGCGGGCACACGTTTGATTACCATCATGTCTTTGGATTGGACGCCATCGACGGCAAAAGTCGAAACGCTTACGTATGGCGCGCCGGGTTTGTCAGGTTTCACTGCCGCCTTCGTCATCTGATACCCCCCGGCGGTGAGTGTGCCGCCCAAGTATTCGGTTTCACCGTCATCGAGAAACTTTTTACGCGCCTGATCGACCGGGTCTGCATTGCCGGTTGAACGGACATTGCGCACAGGCCCTGCCTGCACCGTTGATACAGATGGGCCGATCGGGCGTTGAGGGGTAGGAGAATTTACATTCATAAGAGAGCCTCTGCATGGTTCAGACGCAGGCTTTTCCTGCGTCCTGCCCTCTATGTGATATGTGAAGAAACATCTGTTCCTATTTCACCGCCGTTCAATTGCGACAGAACGCAACGCACACGAAAAAGCCCGGTAAAAACCGGGCTTTTTCGTTATCCAGTCAATCAGTCGGCGGTCAAGACACCACGACGCACCTGGTCACGTTCGATCGACTCGAACAGCGCCTTGAAGTTGCCCTCGCCAAACCCATCGTCGCCTTTGCGCTGGATGAATTCGAAGAACACTGGGCCCATCAGGGTTTCCGAGAAGATCTGCAGCAGTAGACGCTTGTCACCGGCAACCGACGAGCCATCCAGCAGGATGCCGCGCGATTGCAACTGGTCCACCGGCTCACCGTGGTTCGGCAGGCGGCCTTCAAGCATTTCGTAGTAAGTGTCGGGCGGCGCGGTCATGAAGCGCATGCCGATCTTCTTCAGCGCGTCCCAGGTCTGGATCAGGTCGTCGGTGAGGAACGCGACGTGCTGGATGCCCTCGCCGTTGAATTGCATCAGGAACTCTTCGATCTGCCCGGCGCCCTTGGACGACTCTTCGTTCAAGGGAATACGGATCTTGCCATCCGGCGCGCTCATGGCCTTGGAGGTCAAGCCGGTGTATTCGCCCTTGATATCGAAGTACCGCGCTTCGCGGAAGTTGAATAGCTTCTCGTAGAAGTTGGCCCAATAAATCATGCGCCCGCGATAGACGTTGTGGGTCAGGTGGTCGATGACCTTGAGGCCCGCGCCTACCGGGTTGCGATCAACGCCTTCGAGGTACACGAAGTCGATGTCGTAGATCGAGTTGCCTTCGCCGAAACGGTCAATCAGGTACAACGGCGAACCGCCAATGCCTTTGATTGCCGGCAGGTTCAATTCCATCGGGCCGGTGTCGATGTGGATCGGCTGGGCCCCCAGCTCCAGGGCACGTTTGTAGGCCTGTTGCGAGTCCTTGACGCGGAACGCCATGCCGCACACCGACGGGCCGTGCTCGGCCGCGAAATAGGAAGCGAGGCTGTCGGGTTCGTTGTTGAGGATCAGGTTGATCTCGCCCTGGCGATACAGGTGCACGTTCTTGGAGCGATGGGTCGCCACTTTGGTGAAGCCCATGATCTCGAAGATCGGCTCCAGGGTGCCTGGGGTGGGCGCGGCAAATTCGATGAATTCAAAGCCCATCAGGCCCATTGGGTTTGCGAGTTGGTCGGTCATGTTCGGTGCCTCATCATTCTTGTAGGTAGCAATTGATTAGTTGCGAGCAAGGATGAGGCTGGAGGGTGGCGCACAAGAGAGGCCTCGCACGCTGCGGGCGAGGAAGTCACCAAAGATGAGGGGGGAGCCAAGTAGCTTCATGGTGTCATCAGTCTCTGACGGCCGAGGCTTGCGTGAGCGCAAGTCCATATTCTTGTATGCGTAAACTGATTCTACACAGCGTAACCAGGTTTGTCCGTACTCTTATCAAATCCCCATTGCCCTGCCCGGCGCAAGGGGTTTGTTGCACAGGTAGATACCCAGCAGGATGATTGCGCCGCCCGGTAACATCGGCATGCATATCGGTTCTGTGATGCTGGATCGGCGTCAGTCTTCCCCGGCTGCCCTGGCATTCATCGCGCTGGCACAAGGGCTGTACCCCTCGCCTACTTAGTTACCGGCCTATGCGCTGCGTGCTCTCATGCGTCGCGCCATAGTCATCCAATGTGGTGAAGCGCAGCGTCGGCGTACCTCGCCACGGTACAACCCAACCCGGCATGATCAACTCGGCCGTTGAGCGCGGTGCCAGCATCGGTGGGTTTTCATGGCGGTATTCGACGCCCTCAAGGTTGAGTGCCACGCTGGACAAGGTCACATGAAAGGCACTCGGGTTGCGCACCCGCAGCACCGGGCGGTCGTCTGCCAGTTGCCATTGCAACGCCGCCACGGCATCTTCCGCCCTGCCAGGCAACGCATTGGGGCGCAGGAACAGTTTGATACGCGTGCGAAACGCCAGTTGCAGTTGATGGCTTGCCGCGTCAGTAGGCCGTATCCCTAGCACATTCAGCCAATACACCACTTCCTGAGGATCGGTCATGGCTTGTCTGGGTACCGGGTGATAAATCACCCGCAACGCTTGAGCCTTGCCGGGGTCCATTCGCAGAATCGGTGGTGTGACAGTAAAGGGTACGTCACTCAATTCCGGCGCCATCTGGGGGTCGCCTTCATCGATCCATACCTGTACCAGCCGTGGGCTGTCCGCCTCGTTGCGCAGGGTGAGGGTTACCACCCGTGCCGCGGCCGGGTAAATAAGCCGGGTGCGATCAATGACGATTTCCGCTTGCACCATCGCCATAGATGCCGCCAGTGCCAGACCGGACACGCAGGTCAATAAGACTCGGATCATCACGCCGACTACCGATAGGCCAAAGTGAAGGTCGCCAGCCCGTTGGCCGTGCCCGGGCGGACGGTGGCGCCGGTTTGTATGTAGCGCGCGGTCAAGGGAATCTGGAAGGTGCCGTTGCCGGTGCTGCCTGCCAACCATTGATTCGGCGTGCCGATAGCGGCGGCGTCGGGGCCGTAGCTGATCAGGCGGTTGCCAAACAGCAGTTGCAGCGCCACGCCCTTGGCGGTGGAGTTGGCGGTCAATGTCAGTTGGTCACTGCGATTGGCCGGTTGGGTCTGGTCGGTCAAGGTCAACAGCACATCGCTCTCAGCGCCCCCGCCACCAGCGCACTGCAAGGTGATGGTGCGGGTGGCATTGCCGGCCACGCTGCCAATGCCCTTGAACGCCCTGCTCTCCACCGCCCCCAGCGGGATCGCCACGGAGGGCGTCGAGACCGTGCAGGTGGGTTTACTCGGCGGGCCGACTTCGACACTGCCGAAGTTGAACGCGTGGTGCGTGTCGCTGGTGTACAGGTACAAGCCCGCGAAGGTACGCGGCGTAATAGTGCCGCCCTGGATCGGGCCGGTTACCACGAAGAACAAGCGGCCGCGCAAGCCCCACGTAGGCAAACCGGGATGGATCGGTCCGCGCAGCACCGTGACTCCGGTGGTTACGGTTTGCATCGGCCCCACGTCACGGTCCTGCGCCATGAACGCAAACCCGACGCCTTGCACGCCGGTCAGATGAACCGGCATGACGACCCCTGAGTGGAAGAAGTTACGTCCTGTCCAGGGAATCTCCCGTGCAATCCGCGTGGACGACCAATAGCGAACAATAAGGTTGGGCGGATATGTGCACCTCAACCCGTGCGCTACCTCGACGGGGTAGCCACCCGGGTTGCCCAGGGCCTGGCCGACCACAGGGTTGGCGGGCACCGTAATGCGCGGCACCGACAGCACCGTCGGCGGCGCGGGCGTACACGTCGCCTTGGCCTGGGCATGGGGCGCGCTGGCGAGGGCGATGCAGGTCACCATTACAAGCCCTGCCAAACGTTGCGTACCAGGGCTGATCATCGGCTGCTGACCTCATCGTTGGCGGTGTTGGCGTGGCACCGGCTGACCAGTTGGTCGGCATTTTCCTGGCGGTGCCCCGGTGGCCGCGGTGGCAGACGGTATGGGATATAGCAGCGGTCACTTGCCGCCTCGGTCCAACGCACGGTCAGCGTGCCCTGGTCGGCCACGCCGCGCACAAACGCCTTGCCGGCTTGCCCAATCACCCCGACTTCCCTGCCCTGCTCGTCGAACACCTGAGCGGCAAAAGGCAGCGGCTGACCGTTGCGATGGGTCGCCTTGATCACCACCGCACGGCCACTGACGGTCTCGAACTTGACCAGCGACACTGCGCCCCCTGTCGGTACCACCGAGTGATTCGATTCCTTGAGATCCACATCCATGGGCATGCCTTCGGGGTCGATATCCACGTCATTGGGATGGTAGGCCCGCAAGCTCGGCAACACGCCATAGCCGTGTGAGTCGATGCGTACACCCCCACCGATCTGCGCGCCCTGGGCATCCGGTGCATACACCAGTGCCGACGCTTCACCGAGGCTTTGCGAGAGGGTCACGCCACCGCCATGGGCAATCAGCCCGCCGTCGGCGCCCATGGACACTTGTGCGTTGTTGCCACTCTGGCCGTAACCTGCGCGCAGGTTGGCCGTGCTGCTGCGATACCCGGCGTAGGCATTTAGGCTGGAACCTGCCTGGCTCCCCGTGCCCTGGCTGCCGGCCAGGCCGTAGTGCCCCTCTGACGCCTCGCCGAGCAAGCCATTGATGCCCACTTGCTGTTGACTGCCCTTTGATTCGCCGGTGTCGCGCGACAAAGCGCTGCTCAGGGTCGGCGCCGACGTGCCCTGGCCCAGCGGCATCGACAGGGTCAGCGCCAGACGATTATCGACGCGACCGGGTTGCAACGCGCGGCCGAAAAAGATCGCGTCACTGTGGTCACGATCGCTGGGTGGGTCGGCGTCGCTGACCCTTGAGCGCTGCGCCGAAATGTTCCAGTTGAGCTGCTTCCAGCGTGATCCATAGCTGAGGGTGAAGGATGTCTGGCGACCTTGCCGGCTCGCCCAGTAGTCAACAGAACTGCCGTACAGGCTCAAGGTGCCTTCCCCCAGTTGCTGGCTGATCGTCAGGTCGAGACGGCTTTTCTGGCGGGCATAGCCCTCGATGTTCCCATGCTGGCGGGCCAGCTCCTGCACATTCAAAGCATCCGGCAGGCTCAGATAGCCGGCCGTGGAGAAGCGGTAGGCGCCCAGCGCAAAATGGGTTCCGGAAAATGGCAGGTTTTTGTTGTAGGCCAGGCCCCAACTGTGTCCGCCAACCACCCCGTTGCCCTCAACGCGGGTGCGCGAGTGCGTGGTGTCCAGGGCAAACGCGCCGATGGGCGTACTCATCGCCAGCCCGGCCTTGCCCTGCAAGTATCCCCGGGAGACCGCGCTGCCGCCGTACAGGCTCAAGCCATCGGTAAGGCCATGCTGCAAGGTGCCCTGAAACACCATGGGGCTGGTCTTGCTGACCCCGCGTTGCTGCACTTGGCCCAACGTGGTGCTGTAGTGAGTGGCGCCCTGGCGCAATAATTGTGGGGCCACGGAATACGGCACGACAAAGGTGGTGCGGCGCCCGTCCACCTCGGTGACGCTGACATTAAGGTCACCACCGTAGCCCGTGGGATAGAGGTCGTCGATGACAAAAGGCCCCGGGGCAACCTGGGTTTCGTAGATCGTGTAGCCGTTCTGGCGCACCGTTACCGTGGCGTTGCTGTCGGCGATGCCGTGTATCTGCGGTGCATAGCCTTGTTGCGACGGCGCCAGCATGCGGTCATCGGTCGACAGAGTGATGCCCCGCACCCGCACGCCGTCGAGGACCTGGCGGTTACTGAAGCTGTCGCCAAGGGTCAGTTGCGAACGCCAGGCCGACAAGGGCCGTTGCAGGTACGTGGCGGTGTGTTGATAAGGCAACAGACCGCCACGGGAAGTCCAGGCCTGGCCGCCTTGGTGGCGCAGGCGCCAGTCGCCGAGGTTGACGCCGCCGTTGAGGCCCAGGTAACCCCGACCTTCCCCCGCCCCCGAAGTCACCGCTGCGGCGCTGAAGGTGTAATTGAGCAGCGCAACGTCGAGCCCCTTGTCCCAACGGGCCGGGTCAACGTAACCGCGCGCGGCTCGGCTGAGGTAAGCCTGCGGGATATTGACGTCGAGCGTCAGCGTCTCAATGTCGAGCTGGCTGCTGGCCAGGGGGATCCATTGGGTAAATTCACGGCACTGCGTGTCGGCGCTGCGTTCGTCAGGTGGCAGCACGACTCCGAGTTGGGCAAGTTCCAGGGCGCTCACGCAAGGCTGGACGTTGTCCTGGTCATCACGCGAGACAAAGCTGATTTCACGGCGCCCCGCGGATTGCCCATTGAGGAATACATCCACACGATAGACACCAGGCGCCAATGCATTGCCCGTATTGAAACGCGAAATATCCACCGCCGTGGACAAGCCGGTGGTAAACGCCTCGATATCAAACAATAGCGCCGCGGCTTCGGCCGGCAGGCATAAGGTCGTGAACACACCCAGCGACACCATCAGCCGCGAGTTGCACAACAGCCAGGCAAACACGGGATGCCCCGTAAATGGCAGGTAAACAGACATAATCAAAACTTCAGGGGGGCTCGCTGCGGCGCGGAGAATGCGCCGTAATCATTGATATATTTGAAATGCACCTGGGCGTCCGCGGGGATCGTCGGCAGGGTGCCGCGTACAGGCAGTTCAAGGCTGGCACCTGGCGGCACCATGCCTTCTTGTACCGGTATCAGGTGGGCGTCAGGCCGAGGGCCCAGCGCCAGTGCCACCTCGTTGAAGGTCACGTGAAAGGCCGTAGGGTTGTGTACGCGCAGTACGGCTGCGCGCTCGGTGCGCCTCAGACTCCAGCGCAGTTGCGCGGGGGCCTGGTCTGCACTGCCAGGCAAATGACGGGGGCGAAAAAACACTTTGGTGCGGATACGAAAAGCAAACTGCAGATGATTCCCTTCAGGGGCTTGTTCACCGAGTTCGGCCGCACTGATTTTCGGGGGGACCTCCAAGGCATTAAGCCAGAACAAGGACTCTCGATCTGGCGGCAACGGATCCTGGGTGTAGACCAGCCGCACACCCTGGCTTCTCCCTGGATCCAGGCGAAACACTGGGGGCGAGAGGCTGAACGGCACGTCGCTATGGGAGGGATCTGGAGTGGCATCGCCTTGATCCAGCCACACCTGGACCAGGCGCGGTGCCCGTTTATCGTCGTTGCTCAGGCGCAGGGTGATTTCACGGCGCTGCTGGGGGTAGATGTGCCGTGTGCCATCGATCACCACTCCCGCGTGGGCCGTGGACGGTAAGCCGGCGATGAGCGCAAAGGTAAGGCTCGCCAGTAATGTGCGAAAAAGCATGCGTCCTTCCTTCAAGGCAGGGCCTGGCAGGTCGCCAGGCCCACTGGCCTTGATCAGGGGAATGTCACGGAATACAGCACTTGCGTGCTGATCGGGCCGGCAGTCGCTGCCCCCGTGGCGAAGTACTGAGCTGCAAATGGCAGCGTCACCGCGCCGCCGTCAGGCACTGTCGAGGTACTCGAAGTCAGGCCCAGCCGCAGATCCAGGGGCTGGTTGGTGACGCCGTCTACAATCTGTACTTCCACGAACTTTGCCGGTTCGGGTGTGGCTGGCGCCTGATTGACCAGGTTACCGGTCGCCGGGTTGATGGCCGGGCTGCTGCTCTCGAATAACACCGCGACCACCGTGTCCTTCGGGCAACTGCCGACTTGGATAAAGAACGGCTTTACCCCCGCCGTCTGCCCGGCAGCCTTGAGTGCGCTGGCCTGGACCTTGTGCAGCGCAATGGCAAAGTCCGGCCCGGCGCCAGGCGCAGCGCCTGCCCCGCCACTGATGCTGCAGGTGGTGCCAGTGATCTCACCGGTCAGGGTGATAGTGCCGTCCGCCGCGAACGCCGGTAGAGCGACAACGCTGTTAGCCATCAACAAGGCAACGGCCAGTGCGATTTTTTTCATTGCTGCAAATTCCTGTGGAGTCGTTAAAAGGCTGCAAGGCGGCTTCCGACATTCGAAAGGCACGCGCCGACCGGCCCGCCAAAATTGGGCTAGCACGGCACTGAGAGAGGCTGGAGGGGTACGGTCCTGAGTCTCTTACTTCTTGCAACGATGTTTATGTTGCCTAGATGAAATCCCCGCCACAACTGACCGAACGGCTAGGTCAACCCGCTCAAAACAACTGAGCAGGCCTGCGTATTGCCATCTATCATCGGCTTATCTCACTCTTTTTCTCACGACTGACCGCCCCTATGCCCCTGACCGTCAAAGGCCCACGAAGCCGAGCCGCACGCTATTTCATCAGTGCAACCAGCGGCGTGTTGCCCATCTTGCTGGGGGTTGTGATTCTGTATTGGCAAGCCGAGCGCACCCTTGAACAAAGCACGGCGCAAACCGCTCAAGAAGCGGTGCGCCAGTTCGACCTGATGCTCGACAACACCGCCATCGCTGCCCAGGCTTTGCTGCCGCTGGCCGGTAAACCTTGTGACAGCGCCGCCAAGTTGGCGCTACGTGAACAAGTCACGCGTCGGCCGTTTGTGCGGGCCACCACGCTGTCCTGGCAGAAAAACATCTATTGCAGCTCGTTGTTTGGCGGTCGCTACCAATCGCCCGTCAACCCCGACGACTACGTGGATGGGCGCCTGTGGTTGATGAAAGGCAACCCCGTCACACCCGATACCGCCCTGCTGGTGTACCGCCTGGTCCAAGGCGATCAAGGCGCGTTTGCCTCGGTTGACGGTTACCACCTCACCAACGCCTTGCGCTTGATCAGCCGTTACGCGTATTTGGTATTGCACGTCGGCCCGAACTGGCTGGGTGCCGACGGCAAAGTGCATCAAGGCGCGTTGCCGACATTTGCCGTGGCGCCACAGCGCCTGGCTTCCGAGCGCTATCAATACAGTGTAGAGGCCGGAATGCCCGAGGGTGAAGTCTGGCGCTATATGCAGGCGCGGTATCCGGCCCTGTTCAGCCTGGTGGTGTTCTTCGGGATATTGGCGGGGCTGCTCGCTCACTGGCTGCAAAAACGTTCGTCAGCGCCAACCCACGAGTTACAACGCGCCTTGGGGGCCAATGAATTCATCCCCTATTTCCAACCGGTGGTACGCGGTGACACCCGCCAATGGGCCGGGTGTGAGGTGCTGATGCGTTGGAAGCATCCCAAAGAAGGGCTGGTGCGCCCGGACCTGTTTATTCCCCTGGCCGAAGACTCCGGCCTGATCGTGCCGATGACCCGTGCCCTGCTGCGCCAGACTGCCGCGCAACTGGCGCCTCATGCCGCGCGCTTCAGCCCAGGCTTTCATATCGGCGTGAATATCACTGCGCGCCATTGCCAGGACATGGCGCTGGTGCAGGACTGCCGGGAATTCCTCGCCGCGTTCCCACCCGGCCAGGTCACCCTGGTGCTGGAGTTGACCGAGCGGGAGTTGATCGAACCCACCGAGACCACCCGCCGCCTGTTCGAGGCGCTGCATCAAATGGGGGTCATGATTGCCATTGATGATTTTGGCACCGGCCACTCCAGCTTGGGCTATTTGCGCAATTTCAACGTCGACTACTTGAAGATCGATCAAAGCTTTGTCGCCATGATCGGTGCGGATGCGCTGTCGCGGCATATTCTGGACAGCATCATAGAGTTATCAGTCAAGCTGGATCTAGGCATTGTTGCCGAAGGCGTAGAAACAGCCCAACAGTGTGAGTACCTCGTGGCCCAGGGCGTGGATTTCCTACAGGGTTACCTGTTTGGCCGACCATTACCCTGCGATGAATTCATTAAATCGTTGGGCATCGTGGAATAGCCTTGCGCGGCCTATGATGAAAGATTGGTCTTTCTTTAAAAGACATGATTTACTCAGGATGAATTAACTACTACAATTTTTTCTGCCTGTGCAGAACTCGCAGAAGGGTCTTTTTCGTTGACGTGGCTTAACGTTCTTGGCTTATAGCTTTGTCTGCAGTTGATATCAGCAACTACATTATTGGAGTACAGATTTTGTCCAGACTCGCCGAATTTCGCGCAGCAGAAAAAGCCCTTCAAGAGCAGCTTGCACAGCTGGAATCCTTGAAGAACGACGCTGGCCTGAAGAAAGAAATCGAATTCGAAGAAAAGCTCAAGACGCTGATGGGCAAATACGACAAGAGCCTGCGTGATGTGATCGCTATCCTCGATCCCGCGCCACGCAAAGGCGGTGCACCGGCCGCCGCCGCGCCTAAACAGCGCCGCGCACGGGTGGTCAAGGTTTATCACAACCCGCACACCGGCGAACTGATCGAGACCAAAGGTGGCAACCACCGCGGCCTCAAAGCCTGGAAAGAAGAGTACGGCGCTGCCACTGTAGACTCCTGGCTTCGCGGCTGAAACATGTACTAAAAAATAGCCCCGCATACGCGGGGCTTTTTTTGCTCTAACGGTTCGGAATCGAACTTAACTCAGCGTTCATATTGTTCAAATTCGCTCAGCTTGAGCGGGTCAAAGTTTCAGACTGTTACGCACCAAACTGACTTCCTCCTTGCTCGCCTCGTACGCTTGCGCCTGGCCGGCGTATGAAAAAACATAGGCTTTGTCGACATCCAGCGCACCGACTAATGTTTGCGACAATACGTGTCGACCGTTCTCGGTAATCACGCAGGTAGTTTCCAACGCGTCAAGCCGACTCAATGTCGTGGGGTGCATTTTGCTGCACACGCTTTGATAACCGCCACGGGCAAAGTCTTTCTGGATGGACTTGCGCATCTCCAGCAACACGCCAGCAAGATTAACTTTATGGCCGGCCTCAATTGGCGTTCCGGTCAACTCCATGACCATCAACGTGGCGCCATTTTCATCATTCTTGATCGCTCGCTGCCGGGACACTGCTAGGGGTTTGGCAGGCGGCTCGCCGTCAGGCACGACTTCTTCGACCTGCCAACCGCTGGGCCAATGGACCTGCGGCTCGGCGGCCAGCACAAACGGGCTGCCCAACAACACGCACATAGCACTCAACAGCGGCCTACGAAACTCGATCATTGCGAAAAACACCCAAGGTTCCAGCGGCAAAGTGTGCGGCCCGGCGCGCGCTGACCGCAAGGGCCTGGCGCGCTTTTTCATTTGGCGCAGCCGGTGCGCCTTGCGTATCATGGCCCGTCTGCATGGAGGCAGACCGCAAGCCAATGGACCGCTCATCTCACATTTTTTCTGGAGGGCCCATGAGCCTGCACGAATTGAACACCTTCCCGGGCGTCACCGCCCAACCCGACAACGCCACGGCGAACTTCGTGTTCAACCACACCATGTTGCGGGTCAAGGACATCACCAAGTCGCTGGACTTCTACACGCGCATCCTGGGTTTCTCCCTGGTCGAGAAACGTGACTTCCCGGAAGCCGAATTCAGCCTGTACTTCCTGGCCCTGGTGGACAAGGCCCAGATCCCGGCCGACGCCGCCGAGCGTACCCAGTGGATGAAGTCGATTCCGGGCATCCTCGAACTGACCCACAACCACGGCACCGAAAACGATGCCGACTTTGCCTACCACAACGGCAACACCGACCCACGTGGCTTTGGCCATATCTGTATCTCGGTGCCGGACATTGTCGCGGCGTGCGAACGCTTCGAAGCCTTGGGCTGTGATTTCCAGAAGCGCCTGACGGATGGCCGCATGAAGAGCCTCGCGTTCATCAAGGACCCGGATGCTTATTGGGTCGAGATCATTCAGCCGGCGCCAATGTAATAAGCACTGCGTGACGCGGAGCGTCACCGGATGCATTCCCACGCGGAGCGTGGGAACGAGAAAAACCCCATGATCGCTCATGGGGTTTTTCATTTTCAGCTCAGGATGATTTACGCCGGAGCAGAGGTACGGATCAGGTGATCGAACGCGCTCAACGAAGCCTTGGCGCCCTCGCCTACTGCAATCACGATCTGCTTGTACGGCACGGTGGTGACGTCACCGGCGGCGAACACGCCAGGCAGTGAAGTCTCGCCACGGGCATCGACAATGATCTCGCCGCGCGGCGACAGCTCTACGGTGCCTTTGAGCCAGTCAGTGTTGGGCAGCAAGCCAATCTGCACAAAGATGCCTTCCAGGTCGATGGTCTTGAACTCACCAGTGTCGCGGTTCTTGTAGGCAAGGCCGGTGACTTTCTGGCCATCGCCTTTGACTTCACTGGTCAATGCGCTGGTGATCACATCCACGTTCGGCAGGCTGTAGAGCTTGCGTTGCAACACGGCATCGGCGCGCAGCTTGCTGTCGAACTCAAGCAAGGTGACATGGCTGACGATACCGGCCAGGTCAATGGCCGCTTCCACGCCGGAGTTACCGCCGCCGATCACCGCCACACGCTTGCCCTTGAACAACGGGCCATCGCAGTGCGGGCAGAAGCACACGCCACGGGCTTTGTATTCCTGCTCGCCGGGCACTCCCATTTCTCTCCAGCGGGCGCCAGTGGCCAGGATCACGGTCTTGGACTTGAGTGTGGCACCGCTTTCGAAGCGAATTTCGTGCAGCTCACCGGCATTTTTTGCCGGTACCAGGCTGCTGGCGCGTTGCAGGTTCATGATGTCCACGTCGTACTGACGCACATGGGCTTCCAGTGCGCTGGCCAGTTTCGGCCCTTCGGTTTCCTGTACCGAGATAAAGTTCTCGATGGACATGGTATCCAGCACCTGGCCACCAAAGCGTTCAGCCGCCACACCAGTACGAATACCTTTACGTGCTGCGTAGATGGCAGCGGAAGACCCGGCCGGGCCACCGCCTACCACCAGGACGTCGAAGGCGTCCTTGGCGCTGATTTTCTCTGCGGCTTTCTCGATACCGCTAGTGTCGAGCTTGGCGAGGATCTCTTCGAGGCCCATGCGGCCCTGGCCAAAGTTGACCCCGTTCAAGTAGACGCTCGGCACCGCCATGATCTGGCGCTCATCGACTTCGGCCTGGAACAACGCACCGTCAATCGCGACGTGGCGGATGTTCGGGTTGAGCACGGCCATCAGGTTCAACGCCTGGACTACGTCCGGGCAGTTCTGGCAGGACAGCGAGAAGTAAGTCTCGAAGCTGAACTCGCCTTTGAGGGCGCGGATCTGTTCAATCACCTCGACACTGGCCTTCGACGGGTGGCCACCGACTTGCAGCAGGGCCAGCACCAGCGAAGTGAATTCATGGCCCATGGGGATGCCGGCGAAACGCAGGTTGATATCGGCACCCGGGCGGTTGATGGAGAACGATGGCTTGCGCGCATCATTGCCATCGGTGTTCAGGGTAATCAGCGTGGAGAGGCTGGTTACGTCCTGCAAAAGAGCAAGCATTTCCTGGGATTTCGCACCGTCGTCGAGGGAGGCGACGATCTCGATCGGCTGGGTGACCCGTTCCAGGTATGACTTCAACTGAGCTTTAAGATTGGCGTCCAACATACGGGCGATTTCCTGTTCATTCGGTTTATTGCAGACAAAAAAACGCCCGAGCGAATCTCGCCCGGGCGTTTTGAGGGCGGATGCAGCTTACTTAAGTGCGGATACCCGCCCTTGATACGCGTTCACAGACTTAGATCTTGCCGACCAGGTCCAGAGACGGCGCCAGAGTGGCCTCGCCTTCTTTCCATTTGGCTGGGCAGACTTCACCTGGGTGGGCAGCAACGTACTGAGCGGCCTTGATCTTGCGCAGCAGCTCGGAAGCGTCACGGCCTACACCACCGTCGTTCAGCTCAACGATCTTGATTTGACCTTCTGGGTTGATCACGAAGGTGCCGCGGTCTGCCAGGCCAGCTTCTTCGATCAGCACGTCGAAGTTGCGGGAGATGGTCAGGGTTGGGTCGCCGATCATGGTGTACTGGATTTTGCCAATGGCTGGCGAAGTGTTGTGCCAGGCAGCGTGGGCAAAGTGGGTGTCGGTGGAAACGCTGTAGATTTCGACGCCCAGCTTCTGGAATTCGGCGTAGTTGTCAGCCAGGTCTTCCAGTTCGGTTGGGCAAACGAAGGTGAAGTCGGCTGGGTAGAAGAATACAACCGACCACTTGCCTTTCAGGTCAGCGTCGGTCACATCGACGAAGCTGCCGTTTTTGAAAGCGGTAGCTTTAAACGGTTTTACTTGGCTGTTGATGATAGGCATCGTTGACTCTCCGTCAGGGGTTAAGAAGTTGATGAGATGAATCCTACCGGCTCTTTCGGTCGATGGCTCATTGGCAAACCTGATGCTGGCGATTGGTTTTCTCTATCAGGTAACTGTATTAATAGAAGAAATCTCAAATCAGTGGTTGGGTTGCCAGGGTCATGCCTAGAAACGGCGTCGCTTCAACATAGCGCATCGCAGATTTCATGTCGTTCCAACCGACGTAACTCATCAGCGACTTCAAATCCCAGCCACTGCGATGCGCCCAAGTGGCAAAGCCCCGCCGCAGCGAGTGGCTGGTGTATTGCTCGGCGGGGATGCCTGCGCGCTCAAGGGCCTGGCGCAGTAGCGGGATCACACTGTTGGGGTGCAAGCCCTCCTCGCCCAGGTTGCCCCAGCGGTCAATGCCACGGAATACCGGCCCGCGCACCAAAGCCGAGGCGCTGAGCCACTCGCTATAAGCCTGCACCGGGCACAGCCGCAACAACGCCGGGGTCTGGTAGGTCTTGCCGAGGTTATCGCGGTCACTTTTGCTGCGCGGCAAGTACAGACTGATGCCTGCGCCGGGCACGGCTTGCACATGCTCGATGCTTAACCGGCACAGTTCATCACTGCGAAAGCCGCGCCAGAAGCCCAGCAGAATCAGCGCAGCATCGCGCTTGGCCCGCAGCAAGCGCGGTTGGTCGTGATGCTCGCTGGCCTGTTTGGCTTCAATGTCCAGGGCGGCGATCACCTGTTCCAAATGCTGGAGCTGCAAAGGCTCGGCCTGTCGCTCTCGCGCCGGGTGCACGGCGCGGATGCCCTTGAGCACTTTGCGTACCACTGGCGCCTTCGTCGGGTCGGCAAACCCTTGGCTGGTATGCCATTGCGCAAGTGCCGAGAGCCGCAGCTTCAAGGTATTGACCGCCAACACTCCGGCATGCGCCACCAAGTAACGCGCCACGCTGTCACTGGTGGCCGGCAGGAACCCTCCCCAACTGACTTCGAAATGCTCGATGGCTGCGCGGTAGCTGCGGCGCGTGTTGTCACGGGTGGCGGCGTTGAGATATCGGTCCAGGTCGCTCATAGGCGTCTTTTCGTACTGCTGACAGATGGATGGCGGAGGAAAACACAGATGACACGGGATAATACGCCAATATCCCATCTGTTAAATCATGAATTTAAACGAGTTTTTAATCATGATATGGTATGTATCTACATACCATGTACCACAGTACTAAATCGACGGAGACCCCATGGCTCGTGGCGGCATAAACAAAGCAGTAGTGCAGACGGCACGCCTGGCGATCCTCGCCCGCGGCGAAAACCCCAGCATCGATGCAGTGCGTATCGAAATGGGGAATACCGGCTCGAAAACCACGATTCATCGCTATTTGAAAGAGCTGGACGAAAGCGAATCACGACAAACCATCACTCAGGCGCCAATTGACGATGAGCTTGGCGAACTGGTCGCACGCCTGGCGCAACGCCTGAAAGAGAAGGCCCAAGAGCCGATCGACCTGGCCCTGGCGCAATTCGAGCAACGCAAAGCCGCCCTGCTCGCCCAGGTAAAAACCCTGGAAGAGGCGCACACCCAGCTCAAACAGCAATTTGATATCCAGGCCGCGGCCCTGGCCGAAGAAAGCGCGGCGCTGCAAACCGCCAGCACCAGCTTGCAGACCGAGCAAACCCGTAACGCCGGGCTGAGCCAGGCATGCAGCGACTACGAGCTAAGGCTCAACGACAAGGACGAGCAGATTCGCTCACTGGAAGAAAAACACCTGCACGCCCGTGATGCGCTTGAGCATTACCGCACTGCCATCAAGGAGCAGCGCGAGCAGGAACAGCGTCGCCATGAAGGCCAGTTGCAGCAGGTTCAGGCCGAATTGCGCCAGGCACAGCAAAGCGCGCTGGTGCGCCAGGATGAGATCACCCAGTTGCATCGCGATAACGAGCGTCTGCTGAGTGAGCAGCGAGCGACCGCCAAGGAATTGAATGCGCTGCAGGAGCAAACTCGTCAGGACCAGGCGCTACAGCTGAAACTCAAGGAACAACTCAGCCAGATCGACAGCGAACGCGCCCTGCTCCAGGAACGCCTGCGCGTGGCCGTGCAGGACAGCCAATCACGCCAAGCTGCGCTACTGGAACATCAGCAGCACAACAAAGCGCTTGAGCTGGACCTGATCAAGGCCCAGGCAAGCATCGAAGCGCTGCGCCTGGCGGCCGTCGTTGCAACGGCGCCAGAAGCAGCAGAGCCAACCTGATCAGTCCGCCACGGGCGTGCGCATGGTGACGAATTCTTCCGCCGCCGTAGGATGCACGCCGATGGTTTCGTCGAAATGCTGCTTAGTCGCGCCCGCCTTGAGCGCGATCGCCAGCCCTTGCACGATTTCACCCGCATCCGGGCCGACCATGTGGCAACCCAGCACTTTGTCGGTGTCGGCGTCGACCACCAGCTTCATCAGGGTCTTTTCCTGGCAATCGGTGAGGGTCAGCTTCATCGGCCGGAAACGGCTTTCAAAGATCTGCACGTTGTGGCCGTGCTTGCGTGCATCCTCTTCCGTCAGACCGACTGTGCCGATATTTGGCAGGCTGAACACCGCCGTCGCGATATTGGCGTAATCCACCGGGCGGTATTGCTCGGGCTTGAACAACCGCCGCGCCACGGCCATGCCTTCAGCCAGAGCCACCGGCGTCAGCTGCACACGACCAATCACATCGCCAATCGCCAGGATCGACGGCTCGGCGGTCTGGTAGAGATCATCCACCGCGACGAAACCGCGCTCGTCCAGTTTGACCCCGGTGTTTTCCAGGCCCAGGTTATCCAGCATTGGGCGGCGGCCGGTGGCGTAGAACACACAATCGGCTTCCAGCACGCGACCATCCTTCAACGTGGCCTTGAGGCTGCCGTCGGCTTGCTTATCGATGCGCTCGATGTCGGCATTGAACTGCAAGTCCAGGCCGCGCTTGGTCAGCTCTTCTTGCAGATGCTTGCGCACCGAGCCATCAAAGCCGCGCAAGAACAAGTCGCCGCGATACAGCAATGAAGTTTGTGCACCCAAGCCGTGGAAGATGCCGGCGAACTCGACGGCGATATAGCCACCGCCCACTACCAGCACGCGCTTAGGTAGCTCTTTGAGGAAGAATGCCTCATTGGAACCAATGGCGTGCTCGCGCCCTGGAATCTCAGGGATCTGCGGCCAGCCGCCGGTGGCGATCAGGATGTGCTTGGCAGTGAAGCGCTCACCGTTAATCTCCACCTGGTGGGCATCAACCAGGCGTGCATGCCCTTCATGCAGGGTCACGCCGCTGTTGACCAACAGGTTGCGATAGATGCCATTGAGGCGGTTGATCTCGCGATCCTTGTTGGCGATCAAGGTCGCCCAATCAAAGTTCGCCTCGCCCAGGGACCAGCCAAAGCCACTGGCCTGCTCAAAATCCTCGGCAAAATGCGCGCCATACACCAACAGCTTCTTTGGCACACAGCCGACGTTCACGCAGGTGCCACCCAGGTAGCGGCTCTCCGCCACGGCCACCTTGGCGCCAAAGCCAGCGGCAAAGCGCGCCGCGCGAACACCGCCAGAACCGGCGCCAATTACATACAGGTCAAAATCGTAGGCCATTTCACTCTCCTCGGCAGGACACCAGCATACCGACTTACATGGGGCTGAAAAACGAAAAAGCCACCCGAGGGTGGCTTTCGCTTAAAACGTACCGGCAAGCGTGAATCAGTAAGCCTTGCCCGTCTTGTAGAAATGCTCGTAGCAGAAGTTGGTCGCTTCGATGTAACCCTCAGCACCGCCGCAGTCGAAACGTTGGCCCTTGAACTTGTAGGCAATCACGCAACCGTCTTTGGCTTGCTTGAGCAGAGCGTCGGTGATCTGGATCTCGCCGCCCTTGCCTGGCTCGGTCTCTTCGATCAGCTTGAAGATGTCCGGGGTAAGGATATAACGACCGATGATCGCCAGGTTCGACGGTGCATCTTCCGGTGCTGGCTTCTCGACCATGTCGCGTACACGGATCAGGCCATCGCCAATATCATCACCGGCGATAACACCGTACTTATTGGTTTCGGTTGGGTTGACTTCCATCACCGCAACGATGGTGCAACGGTATTTCTGGTAGAGCTTGACCATCTGGGTCAGCACACCGTCGCCTTCCAGGTTGACGCACAAGTCATCCGCCAGGACCACGGCGAACGGTTCGTCACCGATCAGCGGGCGGCCGGTAAGGATGGCGTGGCCAAGGCCTTTCATTTGAGTCTGACGGGTGTAGGAGAACGAGCACTCGTCGAGCAATTTACGGATACCGACCAGGTATTTTTCCTTGTCGGTGCCCTTGATCTGGTTTTCCAGCTCATAGCTGATGTCGAAGTGGTCTTCCAGCGCGCGCTTACCACGACCCGTGACGATGGAGATCTCGTTCAAACCGGCATCCAGAGCCTCTTCCACACCGTACTGAATCAGTGGCTTGTTCACCACTGGCAGCATTTCTTTGGGCATGGCTTTGGTCGCTGGCAAGAAGCGAGTGCCGTAACCGGCTGCTGGGAACAAGCATTTCTTGATCATATGAGTCCTTACAAAGGGCTGTGCGTACGGAATTCGGCGCAGTCTAATCAGGCCGCAGTCACCTTACAATGGGTCCTGCTGGCGTTGCGATGTCATCATAGAGAAAAAATGTCGGCGTAAGTTCCGCTGATCCTGCAAAGGGTGTCACCAACGGTCAGTCAGCACCCGACTTGGCCCCTTGTTTAAAAGGGCTGCAATGGTTTTAGCACGCTTTTGCCCCTCTGGCACTGACCCGCAACAACTTGCGCCCTGCCCCGGCATTTGGCGCTATCATGAGCGCCTTGAACCAAGACCACGAGATTGCCAACAGATGTCAGAACCCAAAGGTGTAAACGGCTACCTGATCACGAAGCGAGCAGATGGCTGGCACTTGATCAATTTTCACGGCGACAGCGTTGCCGGTGTATTCGAAACCGAGAGCATGGCGATTGCCGTCGCTGAAGTGTTTGTGGATGAGGCGGGCCATGCATCGAGCAAGCGGCCGAAAACCAAGTAAGCCTCATGTGTTGCGCAAGAAGCCCCGTGAAAGGGGCTTTTTTGTTTGTCTGTACCTAGATGGCCGTTCGCTATAACCTTCGACAACGCCACGACAGTGTCAGCGCGCCCTTCCAATACCTCGATGACGAACCTCTATGAAAAAGATCCTGGCACTGACCGCAGTACTGGCACTCGCCGGCTGCACTACCGCTTCCGACACCTTGCTGAAAAATGGCGAACAAGGCTTGACCATCGACTGCTCGGGCGAGGCCAATTCATGGGCCAGTTGCTACGAGAAAGCGGACGCATCCTGCGCGGGCACCGGTTACCGCATCGTCGGCACTAACGGAACGCCGGCGCTCAAGGAGAGCGACAAGACCTTGGGCCAGGACGTGGGCAACTTCAAAGGCCGCAGCGTGGTGGTGGTCTGCAAGTAAGCCTGCTACAGGTGCACTTCAGCAAACTTGATCCCCAGGCCACGCAGGGTTTCGATCAGGTCATCCAGGCGCGCAAATGATTCGACCTCATCCTGCTCGTCCACCAGGAAGTAGCTGCGCCCGCCGCTCTTCTTGAAAAAAACGATCCACTCGCCCAAGTCGGCGGGGTTCTGGATGACATGGGTGGCTGAAATCTGGCCTTCAGCATGGCGGGCTTTGACGTGTTCTCGTTTCATAACGGGCTTTCCAGAAAAACAAATGCCGCTCAAACCCAGGGTTTGAGCGGCATCTTTGTAGTGAATGCCCGACAGTTTAACGGATGCAGGCCGTCCCTGCAGGGTGATGGCTTTTTTTATCGGGTTTGAGGGATGAGCCTGTGGCTCAACCGGAAATGCACTCTTCCCCTGCCTTCTTCACGTCGCCCGGGCGGATGGGCACATTGGACATGCTTTCATAAAGCTTGATGCTGCTACCGCTGGAGCGGTCTTCAATTTCAAAGATTGCCGAGGGGTCTGCCGAGAATTTCTGCGGCACGATCACCTGAATACCGTCTTTATGGGGCTCGATCTGCGGCGGCCGACGGGTCGCCTCCAATTTGCGCACCACACACGCCGCATATTCCTGCGGTTTCTTCCCTGAGATGACCACCAATGTTGGCGGGGTCTGCTTGATATCTGCAACCGAAGCACACCCACCTATTGCCAAGGCCAGCACCAACACACTCCACTTCATACAAAAACCTCCGATAAAGACCCTACGACAGCGGGGATGGTAATTTTCTCCCACCAACGTAGGATTTATCTGTGATAACTCGGTAAATAACTGTTTTAAATTGTCGAAGTCGTCGACGACGGCCCGATAATAAACGCGCTGGGGCTGATAAACTCCATCTTAACCTACGTATCGTTCTGATTTTTCAGAAAAAGCCCTTCTGGAGACACCCCATGAAATTCATCCACCAGCGTGAGCACCTCAACGAGGGAGACATTGTCGTCATCGAATGCTCGCAGACCTGCAATATTCGCCTGATGAGTGATGCGAACTTTCGCAGTTTCAAAAACGGCGGCCGCCATACCTACCACGGCGGCGCATTTGATAAATTCCCGGCCAAGATCACCGCACCGAGCACCGGCTTCTGGAACATCACCCTGGATGTGGTGACCCGTCGCGCCATCAGCGTGACCCGCAAGCCTGCGTTGTCCCACAAGATCCGTATCGTTCGTCGTACCAGCAGCAAGCTGAGCTGACCCGAACACCTGACAGGAAAAAAGCTGTGACCACCACAACCAAATACGTCATCAAGTACAAGCTCAACGGCGAACGCCGCTTTGAATTCGCCCAGTTGCATAGCAACAGCGTCGATGAAGCCAAGCAAGCCTTGGCGAAAATTCATGATGCCAGCGACGAAATCACCGACATCAATGTGAGCAAGGCGCTGTAAGCCATGCCGGGCCCTACCGCCGATTTGTTTGCCGATGATGCCTTGCAACAGCCTGCCGGGGGCGAGCAAATTGGCGAAGAATCCTACGTACTGAAGGGCTATGCCCTGCCCTGGATCGAGCGGTTATTGCCTGAACTGCGGCGTGTCCTGGCTCAATCACCGTTTCGGCAGATGGTCACCCCCGGCGGCTTTACCATGTCGGCGGCGCTGAGCAGTTGCGGCGAGCTGGGCTGGACCACCGACGCCCGTGGCTATCGCTACAGCCCACTCGACCCGCGCAGCCAGCAACCCTGGCCCGTCATGCCCGCCACATTGCGCCAGCTGGCGGTGGCAGCGGCTACCGAGGCCGGTTTCAGCGGTTTTCAACCCGATGCCTGCCTGATCAACCGTTACGTACCGGGGGCGAAAATGTCCCTGCACCAGGACAAGAATGAGCGCAGCTACAGCGCGCCCGTGGTCTCGGTGTCCCTGGGGTTGCCGGCGGTTTTCCTGTTCGGTGGCCATTCGCGCAGCGACAAAACCCAAAAGGTTTCGCTGTTTCATGGTGATGTGGTGGTGTGGGGCGGCGTTGATCGCCTGCGCTTTCATGGCGTGATGCCAATCAAGGACGGCGTGCATCCGGTCATGGGCCCGCAGCGCATCAACCTGACCTTTCGCACCGCTGGGTAATTTGACCGCAAGCTTCGGAGTGTCGGGCGCGAGCGGCGGGCTTAATCTGCTCCGGAACCGTCAAGAGTGCAGGCCATGAACAACGAACACGATCCGCGCTGGGCTGCGATTATTGCCCGTGATGCCAAGGCTGACGCGCTATTTGTCTACGGCGTGAAAACCACCGGCGTGTATTGCCGCCCCAGCAGCGCCTCGCGCTTACCGCGCCCGGAAAATATCGAGTTCTTCGACACGCCGGCGCAGGCCGAGGCCGCCGGTTATCGCCCGAGTAAACGCGCTGCCGGCGACCAGACCCAGTTGGCCGCTCACCATGGGCAACTGGTGGCCGAGGCCTGCCGGCAAATCGAACAAGCCCAAACCCCGCCTAGCCTGGACATGCTCGCCCAATGCGCCGGGTTGAGTTCGTTTCACTTCCACCGCGTATTCAAAGCCAACACCGGGTTGACCCCAAAGGGTTACGCCAGCGCCCTGCGTTCGCGCAGAGTGCGCGACGGCCTCAAGGGCCAGCATTCGGTGACGGACACCCTGTACAACGCGGGCTTTAATTCCAATAGCCGCTTTTATGAAGCCGCCGACCAAGTGCTCGGCATGAAACCCCGAGACTACAAAGGCGGCGGCGCCAATAACACCATCCGCTTTGCCGTTGGCCAATGCTCGCTGGGGGCGATTCTGGTGGCGCAAAGCCAACGTGGCGTGTGTGCGATTTTACTGGGCGATGATCCGGACAAACTGGTGCGCGACCTGCAAGACCAGTTTCCCAAGGCTGAGTTGATCGGCGCGGATCAGGGTTTCGAACAACTGGTGGCCCACGTCGTCGGCTTTGTCGAAGCCCCTGCCGTGGGCCTGGATTTGCCCTTGGATCTGCGCGGCACGGCCTTTCAGGAGCGGGTGTGGCAGGCGTTGCGCGAAATCCCTGCGGGCAGCACCGCCAGCTATGCGCAGATTGCCGAGCGTATCGGTGCACCCTCCTCCTTTCGCGCCGTGGCCCAGGCTTGCGGTGCCAACCACCTGGCGGTGGCGATTCCCTGTCATCGCGTGGTGCGCAGCAATGGCGAGCTGTCGGGCTACCGCTGGGGCGTAGAGCGCAAGCGCCAGTTACTCGAGCGTGAAACCCAGCCCCACAAAACGCCGCTTCCGTCCAGTGAATAAAACAGACTGGCCGGGTGCTGATTGCCCTGCTAAAACAGCGAAAAGCCCTACTAACGCTGGAGAAGCACCCCATGAGCACCTGGCCAGACACCCGCATCCTTGACCTGTTGGGCATTGAGGTGCCGATTATCCAGGCGCCGATGGCTGGCGCGACGACCACCGCCATGGTCATCGCCGCCCAGCAAGCCGGTGCCCTGGGCTCCATGCCTGCGGCGGCGCTGAGCCAGGAGCAACTGCGCGAGGCCTTGGCCCTCATTCGCCAGGCCAGTCATGCGCCGCTAAACGTCAACTTCTTCTGCCATCAACCGCCCGATGTCGATGACGCGCGGGACCAGGCTTGGAAGGCCTTGCTGCAACCTTACTACCATGAACTGGGCGCCGACTTCGATGCGCCAACGCCGGTATCCAACCGCGCGCCGTTCAACGACGCAGCCTGCCAAGTGGTAGAAGAGTTTCGGCCAGAAGTAGTGAGTTTTCACTTTGGCTTGCCAGAGAAGTCCTTACTCGACCGGGTAAAAGCCACCGGTGCCAAGGTGCTGTCATCGGCCACCACCGTCGAGGAAGCCGTGTGGCTGGAACAGCACGGCTGCGACGCGATTATTGCCATGGGTATTGAAGCCGGAGGGCATCGTGGCCTGTTCCTCAGCGATGACCTCAACAGCCAGATCGGCTTGATGGCGCTGCTACCGCAGATTGTCGACGCGGTCAGCGTGCCGGTGATTGCTGCGGGCGGAATCGGCGATGCGCGTGGCATCGTTGCGGCCTTTGCCCTCGGCGCTTCGGCCGTGCAGATCGGCACGGCCTACCTGTTCACGCCCGAAGCCACTGTAAGCGCCTCCCATCACCATGCGCTGCGCCATGCCCAGGCCAGCGAAACCGCGCTGACCAACCTGTTTACCGGCCGCCCGGCGCGGGGCATCGTCAACCGGGTGATGCGTGAACTCGGCGCCATCAACCCGGCGGCCCCGGCGTTCCCCAAAGCCGGAGGCGCATTGATGCCGCTCAAGGCCAAGGATGAGGCCGGTTTCAGCAACCTGTGGGCAGGCCAGGCCCTGGGGCTGGGCAAAGACCTGTCCACCTACGACCTGACCCGCCAATTAGCCGAGCACAGCTTGAGCAAACTCACCCGCGGCTGATTTGAGCAGCAACTTGGCACTGTACCGGCAATGGCCAACCGCTATATATTCCCATACATAGCGGTAAGCCCTCTTTCCTACACCCTGCCGTACACCTTCAAGGAGTTGCCTCATGATGACCCGCGTTTCGCGCCTGGCCCCCCTGCTTGCCGCCTTTGCCTTGGGTACGGCCCATGCCGATGAAGTTCAGGTGGCCGTGGCCGCCAACTTCACCGCCCCGATTCAGGCGATTGCCGCCGACTTCGAGAAAGACACCGGCCATAAACTGGTCGCGGCTTACGGTGCCACGGGGCAGTTCTACACCCAGATCAAAAATGGCGCGCCTTTTGAAGTGTTCCTCAGCGCCGATGACACCACCGCGCAAAAACTCGAAAGCGAAGGCGCTACCGTCAAGGGCTCACGCTTTACCTACGCGGTCGGTACCCTGGCGCTGTGGTCGGCCAAAGAAGGCTATGTGGATGCCAAGGGCGAGGTGCTAAAGAAAAATGAGTTCAAGCATTTGTCCATCGCCAATCCCAAGGCTGCACCCTACGGCTTAGCCGCCACCCAGGTGCTGGCCAGAGAAGGCTTGACTGACAAGGTCAAGGACAGGCTCGTCGAAGGCCAGAACATCACCCAGGCTTATCAGTTTGTTTCCACCGGCAACGCCGAGTTGGGCTTTGTCGCCCTCTCGCAGATCTACAAGGACGGCAAAGTCACCAGCGGTTCGGCGTGGATTGTTCCGGCCTCCCTGCATGACCCGATCAAACAGGACGCCGTGATCCTCAACAAGGGCAAGGACAGCGCCGCCGCCAAGGCCCTGGTGGACTACCTCAAAGGCCCGAAAGCCGCTGCCGTTATCAAATCCTACGGTTACGAGCTGTAAATGCCCCTGTCGAGTGCTGATTTTTCTGCGATCTGGTTGACCCTCAAACTGGCCTCGCTGACCACTCTGATCCTGTTGATCATCGGCACACCGATCGCCCTGTGGCTGTCGCGCACCCGTTCCAAGTGGCGCGGCCCCATTGGAGCAGTGGTCGCACTGCCGTTGGTGTTGCCGCCAACGGTCATCGGTTTTTACTTGCTGTTGGCCATGGGGCCCAACGGCTACGTCGGCCAGTTCACCCAGTGGCTGGGCCTGGGCACCCTCACCTTCAGCTTCGCCGGGCTGGTGATCGGCTCGGTGATCTACTCCATGCCCTTCGTGGTGCAGCCGTTGCAGAACGCGTTTTCGGCCATCGGCACGCGCCCGCTGGAAGTGGCCGCGACCTTGCGCGCCAACCCGTGGGACACGTTTTTCACGGTGATCCTGCCGCTGGCACGCCCTGGGTTTATCACCGCCTCGATCCTGGGCTTTGCCCATACCGTCGGTGAGTTCGGCGTGGTACTGATGATCGGCGGCAATATCCCGGACAAGACCCGTGTCGTCTCAGTGCAGATCTACGACCATGTCGAATCCATGGAATATGCCCAGGCCCATTGGCTGGCCGGGGCCATGGTGGTGTTCGCGTTTCTCGTGCTGCTGGCGCTCTATTCCAGCCGCAAAACCAAGATGGGCTGGAGCTGATCGCCATGATGGATATACGCCTGCAGCTGAAGTACTCCGCTTTTGCATTGGATGTGGACCTGCAATTGCCCGGCCGTGGCGTGAGCGCGCTGTACGGGCATTCTGGGTCCGGCAAGACCACCTGCCTGCGCTGCATCGCAGGTTTAGAACGCGCCGAACACGGCTTTGTGCAAATCAACGACGAGGTCTGGCAAGACAGTCGCAAAGGGCTGTTTGTGCCGCCACATAAACGCGCTTTGGGCTATGTGTTCCAGGAGGCGAGCCTGTTTCCTCACCTGTCGGTGCGCGCCAATCTGGAGTTCGGCCTCAAGCGTATTCCACGCCCGCAGCGGCGCGTGGGCATGGCCCAGGCCACCGAACTATTGGGCATCGGGCACTTGCTTGAGCGTCACCCGCAACACTTGTCCGGCGGCGAGCGTCAGCGCATCGGCATCGCCCGTGCCTTACTCACCAGCCCCAGGCTGTTATTGATGGATGAACCGCTGGCGGCCCTGGACAGCCCGCGCAAAAGCGAGATATTGCCTTACCTGGAACGCCTGCACGACGAGCTGGATATCCCGGTGCTCTACGTCAGCCACGCCCAGGACGAAGTGGCGCGGCTGGCTGACCATATCGTCTTGCTCAGCGACGGCAAAGCCCTGGCCAGCGGCCCTATCGGCGAAACCCTGGCGCGCCTCGACCTGCCCCTGGCGCTGGGCGACGATGCCGGCGTGGTGATCGCTGGTAGCGTCGTCGCCTATGACGCGCACTATCAGTTGCTCACCCTGCAGTTGCCCGATTGCCCGTTGCAGATACGCGTGGCCCATGCCCCGCTGGCGGTGGGCAACCCACTGCGGGTCAAGGTCCAGGCGCGGGATGTGAGCCTGAGCCTGCAGGCCGAAGAACACAGCAGCATCCTCAACCGCTTGCCGGTGACCGTCATCCAAACTGTCGGCGCGGACAACAGCGCCCATGTGCTGGTGCGCCTGGACGCCGGCGGCACGCCCTTGCTGGCGCGCATCACGCGCTTCTCCCACGACCAGTTGCAACTGCATCCGGGCCAGACGCTGTGGGCGCAAATCAAGGCGGTGGCAGTACTGGCTTAAGCATTTGGCACGACCGCAGGGCGCTGCGGTCAATCAGACATACCGGCCTGATTTGTTGCCAAGGAACCCGCCCCATGCCTGACTCTTCGTTACCCGCCGACCTGCCCCGCGACCTGCATTATGTGGATGACACCCAGCCCGGCATCCGCCGTAAAAAAGTGCGAGGCACGTTCCAGTATCTGAACGCCAAGGGCGAGCGCATTACCGACGCGGACGAAATCAAACGCCTGAACGCCTTGGCGGTGCCACCCGCCTACACCGACGTTTGGATCTGCGCCGACCCTCGCGGCCACCTGCAAGCCACCGGCCGCGACGCCCGTGGCCGCAAGCAATACAGCTACCACCCACGCTGGCGCGAGGTGCGTGACAGCGACAAGTATGCGCGCTTGCAGGCCTTTGGCGCCGCCTTGCCCAAATTGCGCAAACAGCTCGAAGCGCAAATCGCCGAACCCGGGTTTACCCGCGAAAAAGTGCTGGCCACAGTGGTGATGTTGCTGGACGCCACGCTGATCCGCGTCGGCAATACCCATTATGCCCGCGAGAACAAGTCCTACGGCCTGACCACCCTGCGCAACCGCCATGTGGACATCAAGGGCAGCGAGATCCAGTTCCAGTTTCGTGGCAAAAGTGGCGTGGAGCATCAAGTCAGCGTAAAGGATCGGCGCCTGGCCCGGGTGGTCAAGCGCTGCATGGAATTGCCGGGGCAAAACCTGTTCCAGTACCTGGACGAAGACGGTGAGCGGCATACCGTCAGCTCCCAGGACGTCAATGACTACCTGCACAGCCTGACCGGCGAAGATTTTACCGCCAAGGACTACCGCACCTGGGCCGGCACGGCGATGGCGCTGGCGGTGTTGCGCGAGTTGGCGTGGCAGCCCGAGTCCGACGCCAAGCGGCATGTGGTGGCGATGGTCAAGGATGTCGCCCGGCAGTTGGGCAACACGCCGGCGGTGTGTCGCAAGTGCTATATCCACCCGGCGGTGCTTGAGCATTTCAGCCTCGGCCAATTGTCGAAGTTGCCCAAGCCGCGGGTGCGCAAAGGCCTGAAAGCCGAAGAGGTCGCACTGGCGATGTTCTTGGAAAAACTGGCCGAAGACTTGCCGCACAAAGTTAACGTGGGTTAGGCTCTGCCTCCCTTCTGACTCACGGGATGACCGCCGACGTGAACATCTAAGCCTTCCAGAATGTATCTGCAACGAGCCGCCTGGCGCGCTTGTTGGCCTGTTCGACATTTTTTGGAGGTGCTGATGACTGACGTCAAACGGCTGCCCGCGCTTGTTTCCCTGCAACACCTGTCTTTCCAGTTCGCCAATGGCGAAACCTTGCTGGCGGACGTAAACCTGTCCGTTGATCAAACGCCTACCGGTATCGTGGGGCGCAATGGACGGGGCAAAAGTATCCTGGCGAAATTGATGGCCGGCGTGCTACTGCCCTCCTCCGGCACCCTGAAAAAACCCGCCAATGTTGCCTATGTGCCCCAGGCCATCGCGGTTCAAGCAGGGCAAACCATCGCCGATATCACCGCAACTGCCGCTGCCTTGGCAGCCCTTGCACGTATGGCCCAGGGCGATGCACGCCTCGGTGATCTGGAGCTGATCGACGATCGCTGGGACCTCGCCGAAGGCCTGCGCCAGGCGCTGGATGCAGCGGGTTTGCCGACCCTCAGCGCCAGTACCCCGGCCGATCAACTCAGCGGCGGCCAAATCGCCAGGGTCGCGCTGATCGGGGCGTTGTTAGCTGCGCCGCAGTTGCTGATTCTGGATGAACCCAGCAATCACCTTGACGCTGCCGGACGCGATTGGCTGTTGCATGTGTTGCGCGATTGGCGCGGCGGGCTGGTAGTGGTCAGCCATGATCGACAGTTGCTCAACGTCATGGGTCGCATCATTGAGCTGTCGCCCCTGGGCATTCAGGTCTATGGCGGCAACTACGATGCCTATCGCCAGCAACGCGATACTCACCAGCAGGCCGCGATGGCCGCGTGGGAGCAGGCGCGTCTGGCCCGCAGCCGCGAGCGTCGGCGCCTGCAAAAAGATCACGACGACCTGCAGCGCCACGCCGCACGCGCACGTAAACAGGCCGAGACCGCCAACGTCGACCGTTTTACCAGGGCACGCTGGAAAAGCGCGGCAAAGGAAGTCGTCAGCAACGTGCGCAGTGCCCATCATGCGTGCAAAAACCAATTCGACGCCCAGGTACGCCAAGCTTACGAGCGCGTGGTGGATGAGACGCCCACACTGCTCGCATTACCAGGCTCGAGCGTCCCCAATGGTCGCCAGGTACTGGTGCTGGAACAGGCGCAGTTGCCTTGGCTCGATCCGCTGGCACCCGCCAGCTACCTGACGCTCAACCTGACAGGCCCGGCTCGCGTTGCCGTACGTGGGCCAAACGGTTGCGGCAAATCGACCTTGCTCAAACTGCTTGCAGGCCTTTGGCGGGCGGTCAGTGGCGAATGCACCGTGGCGGTGCCGAGTGCCTATATCGATCAACACCTGGCGCTGCTGGATGACCGGCGCAGCCTTGTCGAGCAACTTAACCTGCTCGACACGCCCCTGGCCGAAGCCGAACTGCGCACACGCCTGGCGTTATTGCAGCTGGACGCGCTGCGGGTTACGCAGCCCGCAGGGCAACTCAGCGGCGGCGAGCGCTTGAAAGCCGCGATGACCGTTGCCCTCTGGCGTGAGACACCGGCGCAATTGCTGTTATTGGATGAACCCACCAATCACCTGGACCTGGAATCGGTGCTGGCGTTTGAGCAGGCATTGAAGGGGTTTACCGGCGCGCTGCTGGCCGTGTCCCATGACGAGGCATTCTTGCAGGCGATCGAGCCGACTCACCATCTGACGTGGCACGCCACCGGCTGGCAACTGGAGCGTGTCTGAGGTCATTGCGCGGACAGGCAAAGCATCCTACGGTAGTGGCCGGATAATCTCACCGAGGAAACCGGCCCCATGCTGCCTTCGTCCCGCAAGCCTTACGCCAATGCCACGCTCGCCCATCGACAGCGCTGGCGTGGGCGCGTGGGCTTGATGCTGGTGGCCTGCCTGTCAGTGCTGGCGGGCATGACCGATGCCATCGGTTTTATGGCCAGCGGCGATTTCGTCTCGTTCATGAGCGGTAACACCACGCGCCTGGCGGTGGCTATCAGCGTGGGCGACCTGGGGCTCACCGGACGGCTGGTGTTGTTGGTCGTCACCTTCGTGGTCGGCAATGCCTTGGGTGTGCTGGTCAGCCGTTTCAGCAAGCGCCATGCGTTGCCCTTACTGCTGTGCATCGGCGCCTTGCTCTGCGCTGCGGCGTTGTGGCCTGCCACCGACACCTTGCCCGCATTGCTCGCGGCGATCATTGCCATGGGCATGCTCAACGCGGCCGTCGAGGAGGTGAACGGGTTACCGGTGGGGCTGACCTACGTCACTGGGGCGCTGTCACGCTTTGGTCGCGGGCTGGGCCGTTGGTTATTGGGCGAGCGCCGCAATGGCTGGCGCGTGCAATTGATTCCGTGGGGTGGGATGTTCATTGGCGCTGTGATCGGTGCGCTGCTGGAACAGCAGATGGGCCTGCGCGCATTGTGGGTCAGTGGTGCGTTGGCTGGGGCCTTGGGGGTGGCGACACTGTTGATTCCGCGACGCTGGCACTTGGGTTTCATGCCCCGTTGAGGTGGGGTGGAGGAGCTCGTTCGACGTTTAAGCCTCGACATCCGTGTACTGGTAAAGAGCCATCACGTCGAACGAGCGAGTGAATCATAAGCCAATGCCCGGCGGCTGTCCCGCCAGGCGTTTCGGAATATGACTAAGGCAACCGACTTACAGACAAGTGGCCAGTGCTGCCAGGCGACGTTTGGCCGGCATATTGTCCTGAGCAGCATAATAGTTGACCGTAGAACCCGCGCCGGTGCTGAGTACATCGACAAAGTAATCGCCACCGGTGGTGTACACCGTGAAACCACCCGCCTCGGTCGCTTCCTTGAAGCCGCCGGCATCGACGCCGAACACGCTTTCATCCTGCCAGCCGAACTGGATGCACTGGGCAACGACCAGGGTGGCCTTGTCTGACGCCAGGGTCTTGTAGGGGCTGCCTGCGCGCGCCTCTTTCATCTTCGAACCTGCGCAACCGGCCAGTGCCGCCAGTATCAATACGCCCATTACCACTTTGTGCATGCCATTGCTTCCTTGGAAAAACCGTGACTCTACCACTGTGCCGAGGCCAACTGACGCGCCCATGAACTTTGTTTCACTGTGAAGAGCCAACACGCCGCCTATAGTGGCCAGGCTCATTTTTTAGAAGTCTCCCTTCTGCCCGCCACCCCGCGGGCTTTTTTTTGCCCGGGTATCAGAGCCACCAACGCAGCAGATAGAACAGCGCCATGCTCAATAACACGGTGGTCAATACGCTGCGTGTCCAGTACATCAACGCCACGGCGCAGATACCGGCCAGCAGGTAAGGGTTGGTCGGGCTCAGGTTGAGCTGATGGTCCGCCAGGAAAATAATCGGCCCGCAGATCGCCGTGAGCATGCCCGGCACGGCGAAGCCCAAGAATTCACGCGCGCCGCGATTGAGCCGTACCGGCAAGCGTGGCTCGATAAACAGGTAACGGTTGAAGAACACCACCAAGCCCATGGCCACAATCATCAGGTAAATCATCGTTGCCCCACTCCCAGCCGCTTGCAGGCAAACCCCGCGCTCATCCCCAACACACCAGAGACCACCACCGCCGATTCCCAGTGCAAATAACTCAGCCAGACTGAGCACAGCAGTGCCACCGCCACGCATACCACCGTGGGTACATCGCGCACCACGGGGGTGATCAAGGCGATAAAGGTGGCGGCAATCGAGAACTCCAGCCCCAATTGATCAAGGCCGGGAATGCTCTTGCCCAGCACAATGCCGGCAAGGGTGAAGAGGTTCCAGATGATATAAAACGTCAGGCCGACGCCCAGGGCATACCAGCGATTGAAGGTCTGGCGGTCATAGTGGTTGACCAGGGCGAAGAACTCATCGGTCAACAAAAACCCCAGGCTCATGCGCCAGCGGGTGTTGAGCGAAGAAAGGGTAGGACGCATGTGCATGCCATAAAGCAGATGCTGGGAGGTCAGCAGCAAGGTGGTCAACACAATGGAAATCAGGCTGGCACCGCTCTTGACCATGCCAATGGCGACCAGTTGTGCGGCGCCGGCAAACACAATGGCAGACAAGCCTTGGGCTTGCAGCGGGGTAAATTGCGCGTCGATAGCCATCGAGCCGGCCAGCAAACCCCAGGGTGCGCAGGCCAGGGACAAGGGAATGACGGCGATGGCGCCGCGGGTGAAGGCGTAATGAGGTAATGCAGTGGACATGGAAACGGCTCATCGACAGACAGTCGACAAGCATGCCAGCACGAACGAGGGCGTGTCTTGAACGATCTTGCTCAGGCGAGCTTGACCGACACCTGCTCCACCGAATCCCGGGCCTCGCGCAATTCGTAGGCATCCTGGTTCAGTCGGTGGATGGTATTGAGCAGGCGTTGGCGCAGCACTTCATCGCCGAGTTTTTCCACGGCGCGCATCAGGTCAAACGCCGCGGTTTCGTTATTTTCCGCGACGGAATCCAGGGTCTTGCGCAGGTTGCGGGTGGCTCGGGTCACGCGGGGTCTTCCTTCATCAGCAATGGGCAGGCACGTTAGGACATTTGTGTTTCATTTTAATTTCAAACAGTTGTGGCGGTTTCAAAGGCATTTGATCCATATCAATTGAAACAAGATTTGACCGATATATATGGAAATACGTATATTCGAATGTACCTACTTGAAAAGTCCTTGATCATGTCAGACCTCCTCATCCCGACCGCCCTGTTCAAATGCCTGGCCGATGGCACCCGTGCACGGGTGACCTTACTGATCCTGCGCGAGGGCGAACTTTGTGTGTGTGAGTTGATCCATGCCTTGGACGACAGCCAGCCAAAAATCTCCCGCCATCTCGCGCAATTGCGCAGTTGCGGCCTGCTGGTGGACCGTCGTCAAGGGCAATGGATCTACTACCGCATCAATCCGGCACTGCCCGCTTGGGTCACTCAGGTGCTGGACATCACTCTGCAAGCCAACCAGCCATGGTTGCAGGACGACGCACTGCGTCTGAATGCAATGGGCGACCGACCACAACGGGCCAGCACCTGCTGCTGAGCCATCGGAGCTTTTATTCATGCTTGTCGCAATTGCGATTTTCCTCGTCACCATCGTGCTGGTCATCTGGCAACCCAAGGGCCTGGGCGTCGGCTGGAGTGCCACGTTGGGCGCCATCCTCGCGCTGGCCTGCGGAGTGATCAGCCTGGCGGACATTCCGGTGGTGTGGCACATCATCTGGAACGCCACCGGTACCTTTGTCGCGTTGATCATCATCAGCTTGTTGCTGGACGAGGCAGGCTTCTTCGCCTGGACAGCCCTGCATGTGGCGCGTTGGGGCCGTGGTCGCGGGCGGCGGTTGTTTGCTTATATGGTGCTGCTGGGTGCGCTGGTATCGGCGCTGTTTGCCAATGACGGTGCGGCGTTGATCCTGACGCCTATCGTGATGTCGATGCTGTTGGCCTTGCGATTTTCGCCGACGGCGACCCTGGCCTTCGTCATGGGCGCCGGGTTTATCGCCGATACGGCGAGCCTGCCATTGGTGGTGTCGAACCTGGTGAATATCGTTTCGGCGGACTATTTCAAGATCGGCTTCAACGAATATGCTGCCGTGATGGTGCCGGTGAACCTGGTCAGCGTGGCTGCGACCCTGGCAGTGCTGCTGTGGTTTTTTCGCCGGGACATTCCCCAAACCTACGACCCGGCTGACCTGGAAGACCCCAGCAGTGCCATCCATGACCCTGCGACGTTCCGCGCTGGTTGGTGGGTACTGGGTATTCTGCTCATCGGCTGTTTCGCCCTGGAACCTCTGGGTATTCCCATCAGTGCGATTTCCGCCGTCTGCGCCGTGCTGCTGCTGGTGATTGCCGCCAAGGGCCATAAGATTTCAACGCGCAAAGTCCTCAAGGAAGCGCCTTGGCAGATCGTGATTTTTTCCCTGGGCATGTACCTGGTGGTGTATGGCCTGCGCAACGCCGGCCTGACCGACTACCTGGCCACCTGGCTCGACTCCTTCGCCACCTACGGCGTGTGGGGCGCGACCATGGGCACCGGGGTACTGACGGCGCTGCTCTCCTCGGCCATGAACAACCTGCCGACGGTACTGATTGGCGCGTTGTCCATCGAGTCCAGCCATGCCGTGGGCGTGGTCAAGGACGCGATGATCTACGCCAATGTGATCGGCAGCGACCTGGGCCCGAAAATCACGCCTATCGGCAGCCTGGCCACCTTGCTGTGGCTGCACATCCTGGCGCGCAAAGGCATCACCATCACCTGGGGTTACTACTTCAAGGTCGGGATCGTGCTGACCTTGCCCGTGCTGCTGATCACCCTCGCCGCCCTCGCCTTGCGCCTGAGCCTCTAAAGGAACGCCCCATGAAAGTCCTGTTCATGTGTACCGCCAACAGCTGCCGCAGCATCTTGTCCGAGGCGATGTTCAACCACCTGGCACCGTCGGGCTTCGAGGCGATCAGCTCTGGCAGCTTCCCCAAGGGGCAGGTGCTGCCACGCAGTCTGACCACGTTGCAGGCGGCGGGCATCAGCACTGACGGCCTGTACAGCAAAGGCAATGACGCCTTTGAAGACAGCCCGCCGGATGTAGTCATCACCGTATGCGATAAAGCGGCCGGTGAAGCGTGCCCGGTGTATTTCGGCCCAGCGGTGAAGACGCATTGGGGCTTGGAAGACCCTTCCGAGGTGCAGGGTAACGAGGCGCAGTTAGAGGCGGCATTCACGGCCACCCTCGACATTATCGCTGCACGCTGCAAGGCGTTTTTTGCACTTCCGTTTGCGAGTTTATCGTCGGATGAATTGAAGGCTGAAATCGACCGCATTGCCTCAACACCGCAGCCTTTGTAGGAGCGAGCTTGCTCGCGAAAAACTCATAAGCACCGCGTTCATTCAGGAAACGCGCGTTATCGTTGACGCTTCTCGCGAGCAAGCTCGCTCCTACAGGGACCTGTGACAGACGCTGATTCTGTGGGCAATGCATGGCTAGTGTGGGAGCTGGCTTGCCTGCGAAGGCGGTGGTTCAGTTGAAGATTGAGTGGCTGACACACCGCCATCGCGAACGTTCCTACAGAGGACGTGGTATCCCCTTCCCGGACTGACGTATGCTCTGGCACTTTCTCGAAAGGAACTGAGCATGCTGTCGATCTTTGTTTATGCGCTGGTATTCGGCTTCGTATTTTGCCTTTCCCCCGGCGCCGTACTGGCAGAGACCCTGCGCCGCGGCTTGCTCCATGGCTTCACACCGGCCCTGCTGGTGCAGTTCGGCTCGCTGGTGGGCGACGCCGTCTGGGCCGTGATTGGCCTCACCGGTATCGCACTGCTGATCCAGCATGATGCAGTGCGGGTACCACTCACAATCATCTGCGCGCTGTACCTGGCTTGGTTGGGCATCCGCAGCCTGATCGATGCCTGGCAGCTACCCGCAACCGGCAACGCCCCTGCCAGCTCAGGCAAAAATGCGTTGGCGGTGGGCGCGGCGATTTCCCTGGCCAACCCGAAGAACATCGTCTACTGGGGCGCCCTGGGCAGCGCCCTGTCGGGGATTGTCGGCACCACCCCCAGCCACGGGCAAACGCTGATGTTTTTTGCCGGCTTCATGCTGGCGTCGGTGCTCTCGTGTTTTCTCACTGCCGCCTTGGTAAACCTGCTGCGCAAAAACGCATCACCGACTTGGCAACGCGTGAGTTATGCGGCCTGCGGTTTAGTATTGATCTATCTGGCACTCCTCGCCGCGCAAGGTATATGAAGTTATTCAACCTACAACTTACGCGCGCCTCTTATCTGAACGAACTCTGAACACCGGATAATTTAATTAATCATACGTTGACATTCACTGACGCCCTGAGTAGATTGCCCGTGCCCGCAACTGGGGCCTTTTTTAAACCTCACAAAAGAAGCCAATGGACACAGTATCTAGTCGCTGTCCGAGCACCGCCTCTGCGGGCGTCGGGCGCCAAACCCAGAATATGACAGGACTCGCGTTCCAGGTCCGGTAAGCTGCGCTAGAGCTTGATGCTCCACCGTAACTGCCTCACCGGTCGCCCGTCCGGTCCCGAGGTGTGTTATGACCTTCCAACTCCTTGTTTTGCCCGATACACGCACACTGGTCGCCGCCCTGCGCGCCAAGCTGTGCCGCGAGCCCGTGGGCTTTTCGTCAACCCGCTCGACCTTTGCCATACCCTCCCCTCAAGTGCGTCCGGCACCGCCGCTGGCCCACTGGCGTATCTGCCCTGAAAGCGGCCACCTGGTGCAGCACTGGGATCACGCCGACCCTCAAGACCCACAGAGACCCCAGGTTTCCAGCCTGGCGCAAGCCCGCTTGCTGTTCGGTCTTTACCTGAGCGCTCGCGCCGCCTGACCTGGCTGCAAACTACAACTTTCTTATTGATACCCCTGGAGTTCTTTATGAACAAGTCCAGTAGTAGCCCGCTGCACGTTAGTTAATTAACGCACTGTTAGCGGGCCCTTCAGAAGTTACGTGAACACTTTATCTAAACCGATCGCGAAGTCCGCGACTCGGCATGCTTTCGCTCGCCTGTCTACAGGTAAGTACCGGGTATGTTTTGTCGAGAATTGGCGACAGGAGTACAGACAATGAGCGCCGTAAAAAACACGCCTCTGCACAAAAAAAATGGCACCGCCACCGACACCAAGCTGTCGATGCGTGCCGCCCGTGAAGCCCACAATGGCCTAGCAGCCACCCTCGCCAATGTACGGGCCACCCAGGACGGCCTGACCGAACTGGACGCCTCGGCGCGCCTGCAACGGGAAGGCTATAACGAAGTCGCCCATGACAAGCCGCCACACGCGATCATCCAGTTCCTGCAGGCCCTGAACAACCCGTTCATCTACGTGCTGTTGACCCTGGGCGGCATCAGCTTTGTGACTGACTGCTGGCTACCGATGCAGGAAGGCGAAGAGGCTGACCCGACCAAGGTCGTCATTATCATGACCATGGTGTTGCTCAGCAGCCTGCTGCGTTTCTGGCAGGAACACCGTTCGGCCAAATCCGCCGAGGCCCTCAAGGCTATGGTGCGTACCACCGCGACCGTGCTGCGCCGCGAGCAGGTTGGCGCCCAGCCCACCTTGCGCGAAGTGCCGATGCGCGACCTGGTGGCCGGCGATATCGTGCAGTTGTCTGCCGGCGACATGATCCCTGCCGACATCCGCCTGATCGAATCCCGTGACCTGTTTATCAGCCAGGCCGTGCTGACCGGTGAAGCCTTGCCGGTGGAGAAGTACGACACCCTGGGCGATGTCACGCAAAAATCCGCCTCTACCCTCGCCGCCGACCAAGGCAACCTGCTGGACTTGCCGAACATCTGCTTCATGGGCACCAACGTGGTCAGCGGTCGCGCCAAAGCGGTGGTGGTGGCAACGGGGCCGCGCACTTACTTCGGCTCCCTGGCCAAGGCGATTGTCGGCTCGCGGGTGCAAACCGCCTTCGACCGCGGCGTGAACAGTGTCAGCTGGCTGTTGATCCGCTTCATGCTGGTGATGGTGCCCATCGTATTTTTCCTCAATGGCTTCTCCAAGGGCGATTGGGGCGATGCCTTCCTGTTTGCCCTGGCGGTGGCCGTCGGCCTCACCCCGGAAATGCTGCCGATGATCGTCAGCGCCAACCTGGCCAAGGGCGCCACGGCCATGGCCAAGCGCAAAGTGGTGGTCAAGCGCCTCAATGCGATCCAGAACTTCGGTTCGATGGACGTGCTGTGCACCGACAAGACCGGCACCCTCACCCAGGACAAGATCATCCTCGAGCATCACGTCAATGCCTTCGGCCAGCGCGATGACGCCGTGCTGTCCCTGGCCTGGCTCAACAGCTTTCACCAGAGCGGCATGAAAAACCTGATGGACCAGGCGGTGGTGCAGTTCTCGGAACAGAACCCCAAGTTCCAGGTGCCGTTTGCCTACAGCAAGGTTGACGAATTGCCGTTCGACTTTGTACGCCGCCGCCTGTCGATTGTGGTCAAGGATGCCGCCGGTGACCATCTGCTGGTGTGCAAAGGCGCGGTGGAAGAGATGCTGAGCATTGCCACGCACGTCATGGAGGCCGGCGAAGCCTTGCCCCTGGATGAGCGCCGTCGTGACGCCCTGCTGACACTCGCCAATGACTACAACGAAGACGGTTTCCGCGTACTCGTAGTGGCGACCCGCAATATCCCCAAAGCACTGGCACGCCAGCAGTACACCACCAGCGACGAACGCAACCTGGTGATCCAGGGCTTCCTGACCTTCCTGGACCCACCAAAGGAAACCGCAGGCCCGGCCATTGCGGCGCTGCAACAGATTGGCGTGGCGATCAAAGTGTTGACCGGTGACAACGCCGTGGTCACCAGCAAGATCTGCCGCCAGGTTGGACTGGAACCCGGCCAGCCGCTGCTGGGCGTGGAAATCGAAGCCATGGACGACGCCACTTTGCTGCGCCGTGTGGAAGAACGCACGGTGTTCGCCAAGCTCACGCCGCTGCAAAAATCCCGCGTGCTCAAGGCCCTGCAAGCTAACGGGCACACCGTCGGCTTCCTCGGCGACGGTATCAACGATGCACCGGCGCTGCGCGATGCCGATGTGGGCATTTCGGTGGACAGCGGTACCGACATCGCCAAGGAATCGGCGGACATCATCCTGTTGGAAAAGAGCCTGATGGTGCTCGAAGAGGGCGTGCTCAAGGGCCGCGAAACCTTCGGCAATATCATGAAGTACCTGAACATGACCGCCAGCTCCAACTTCGGCAACGTGTTCTCGGTGCTGGTGGCCAGTGCGTTCATTCCGTTCATGCCGATGCTGGCGATCCACCTGCTGCTGCAGAACCTGATGTACGACATCTCCCAGCTGGCCCTGCCGTGGGACAAGATGGACAAGGAATACCTGGCCAAGCCGCGCAAGTGGGATGCGAAAAACATTGGCCGCTTCATGATCTGGATCGGGCCGACCTCGTCGATCTTCGACATCACCACCTTTGCGCTGATGTGGTACGTGTTCTCGGCCAACAGTGTGGAAATGCAGACGCTGTTCCAGTCCGGCTGGTTTATCGAGGGGCTGCTTTCGCAAACCCTGGTGGTGCATATGCTGCGCACCCGCAAGATCCCGTTCTTCCAGAGCACAGCCGCCTGGCCGGTGTTGATGATGACCTGCATCGTGATTGCCTTGGGCATCTACGTGCCGTTCTCGCCGCTGGGCAACCTGGTGGGTCTGCAACCGCTGCCGATGGCGTACTTCCCATGGCTGGTAGGCACGTTGCTGGCTTACTGCTGCGTCGCCCAACTGATGAAGACGATCTACATCCGCCGCTTCAAGCAGTGGTACTGACCCTCCCCGCCGTTCAAACGCTGGCGGCCGCCCGGTCCCAGCGTGCAATACAAGGATTTGCTCATGCGCGTGTTGATCTGTGCAGGTCGTCATTACGCCGACACCAAAAAGTCCCGCCATGTGCTGGACGCTTACCACCGCCTGCGCCCGGTGCAGGTACTGATCCACGGCGGCAACCAGTTCCTGGGCAGTGAGATCGAGGAATGGGCACGGGAAATCGGTATCGACGTGGTGCGCTACCCACCCAATTGGCAGCGCCACGGCAAACAGGCCGAACGCCAGCGCAACCACTTCATGCTGGCCGACAGCCGCCCCGACCTGATCATCGCCCTGCCGGGCGGTGACGATACCTCGGAGCTGGTTTGCCAGGCCAAAGCCAGCGGCATTTCGGTGCTGACCGTAGAAAGCTGAATTCAAGCGAGGTGCATCATGCACAAAAAACACACGCCGGCACGCCGCGACGGGTTTGCCAAATATCGCGCACGCCACTCTCGCGGTGCTCGCCCAACTTTGCTGTTACTGCCACCGGCCAAGCGCCGTGCATTGCAGCGCAACTTGATCTTTATCGGCATGACGCTGGGCCTGGTCTTTGTCGTCGCGTTGATTTCAAAAGCCCAAGCCGCAGGCGGCGCTTATGTGGTTGATGACGGCGCGATCAACGCGCCGGGGGAATGCAACGTCGACGCCTGGTACAGCGCCCAGCGGCACGCGGGGAGTACCCACAACAGCAACGTGTCGCCCGCCTGCACGTTCAGCGCCATGCCTGCCGTGCAATGGGGCGCCGCGTTGTCACGGGCCACGGATGCAGGCAAAGGCGAGACGCAGATCAGCCCGCAAGCCAAGGTGCAGGTGCTGTCACGGCAAGACTTGGGCTTGGAACTGGCGGTTGCTGTCGGGGCGCATGTCGCGCTGGATCGCCATCACGGGTTTGATGGCGCAGACCTGAACATCCCACTCACATGGCAACCCCTGGCGCCCCTGCGGCTGAACCTGAACGCCGGCTGGAGCCACGCCTACAACGAGGGTGATCAACAGCATCGCCTGACGTGGGGCACGGGGTTCGAATATCAGTTGGCAGACGCGCTCACATTGATTGGCGAGCGCTATGGCCAGGAAGGCGGCGAACAGGCCTGGCAGGCTGGGCCGCGTTTGCACATCGGCGAATTTGTCGACGTGGACGTGCTGGTCGGGCGCAGCCTGATTGGCGATCGCGCCCAGTGGCTGACCACTGGGGCGACGCTGAGGTTCTAGGCTTTGGCCTGCTGCTCCAGATGCACCTGCAATTGCGGATCGATTTGCAACTGACCGGCCAGGTCGTCGAGGTAATTACGCTCGGCGTCCTGTTGGTCATCGACCAGCATCACGCTCGCCAGATAAATCTCCGCTGCGATTGCCGGGTCATTGGCATACTCGGCAAAATCGGCGGCATCCAGGGGCTTGGCAACTTCGGCGTCGAGCCACTGCTGCAATTGTGGGTCGTCGGTATGACGGCCGATCTCGGCGGAAATCATCTGCTGCTCTTGTGCATCGATTTCGCCATCGGCCTTGGCCGCCGCGATCAACGCACGCAGTACGCCGTGGCTATGGGCTTCGGCTTCAGGCCCGTCAAGCTGGTCAACGGTCTGGATAGCTTGCTGCGGTGCCGAAGCCTGTTGGCGTTGCCAGGCTTGGTACGCCTGGAAGGCCGCCATCCCCAGGGACGCCAGCGCCGCGTAGTTCATCCCACCGCCGCTGCGCGTCTGGGCAGTACCACCTGCCGGCGCGCCGCCCAACAAGCCACCCAGACCACCTAATAAACCACCCAAGCCGCCGCCCGCCGAAGACGCATTGCCGGTGCCGGCGCCCTTCAACAACCCTCCAAGCAACCCGCCCAGGCCGCCGCCCGAAGCCCCGCCGCCTTGCTGCCCTGCACGCAACAGTTGTTCCAGTAGATCGCTGGTATTCATGGTGTCGCCCTCCGGGGCGCAATAGTGGCGTTGATCAAACATAGTCCTCCCGCGATGGAACACCATGACCGTCGGGCGGGCAAGCTTTATGATGGCGCCATCACGCCGACAAGGGAGAACAGCGGTGAACCGCATCGAGCATATTGCGTTGATGGCCTCCTACAACCAATGGATGAACCGCAAGGTCTACGACGCTGCCAGCACCCTGACGCACGCGCAATTGACCCTGGACCGCGAGGCGTTTTTCGGCTCGATCCTCGGCACCTTGAACCACCTGATGCTGGGTGACACCGTCTGGCTCAAGCGCTTTGCCGAACACCCGGCCAACTTTGCGGCCTTGGCGCCGCTGAACGGGGTGGCCACGCCCAGCGACCTCGAACAAGTAGCCTTCCCCAGCCTTTCCGAACTAGCGGCCCATCGCGCCTGGCTGGATCAACTCATCATCGATTGGGCCCACAGCCTGCAAGAGCCCCACCTCGACCAACGCCTGCGCTATCACAACATGCGCGGCGTGGCCGCCGAGAAACCCTTCTTCGGTTTGCTGGTGCACTTTTTCAACCACCAGACTCACCACCGCGGCCAGGTGACGACACTGCTGAGCCAGGCGGGTGTGGACGTAGGGGTCACCGACTTGCTGGCGCTGATTGACTGAAGGCCGACACGGTCAATGTGGGAGCTGGCTTGCCTGCGATGGCGGTGTAACAGATTCAAACCTGTGACTGACACATCGCTATCGCAGGCAAGCCAGCTCCCACAGTTGCCCTATATTGCCCACACTATCAGTGCCGTCACTTCACCTTGCTGCTCAAATTCTCCACACTGCGCTTCAAATCATCCAGGCTACGCTTGAGCCCGTCGATCTCGCTTTTCTGCCGCTCTATCGTGCTCTTCTGCTCATCCACCGTACGCTTGAGACTCGACAGCTGGCTGTCACTGCTACTGGTACTCGAACCGTCCTTGCGCTTGAACTCATCAAACGCACGCTCCTGCCCTTCCACCTTACTTTTCAAGCTTTGCAGTTCGCTTTGACTCTGTTTTTGCCCGGCCTGCAGCGCCTCGACATCCCCCACGGAAACACCCGACGGCTTCAACACATAGGCACCGCCCACGTCCATCGAGCCGGCCGTTAACTTATCTGAAGACGACGCACTAAACTCACCCCACTGCACCGCACTCCCCGCCTGCGCCGAGCTGAACACGGCAGTGCCCAACAAACCCGCCACACCCACGGCCATGATCCAAGCCTGCTTACGGACACTGAGCATCAAACGACTCCTGGCGAAATGCCGAAATGGCATATCGCTATGACTGTCATTTATGGGGCTTGTTCCTGGGTTGCTTGCGTTCATCAGCACTTGGCACAAAGGCCCTGTAGATCACTGATCTGCCAAGCTTTTTCCTGCGCATCTTTATGCGGGAAAACCGGCCTGGAGGTTGCGCTGAAGCGGCTAGATCTATATATTCCCAACCCTGTTACACCGCGCTACCGCCCGAATGGCGAAACTGGTAGACGCATGGGACTTAAAATCCCCCGCTCGTAAGGGCGTCCCGGTTCGATTCCGGGTTCGGGCACCATGTATATCAAGGGCTTGCCGGGGAAACCTGGGCAGGCCCTTATCTTTTCTGTTCCGCAATTCCCTCGCCTGGCGTCCTGCCGAACGAATTCCCCACCTCTTTATTCAGACCGAACTACCGTCTTGTACTAACGTTCTATCGAGATAGGCTTGGGCGCTTCCAAGTCATCCCGCATGGAGCTAAATATGTCTGACGATTTGAAAAACCGTGGCCCGCAAGATCGCGCTCGAGTAAACACCTCGGAAGCTTGGGAGGTGAAGTACTGGACCAAAGAGTTCGGTGTAACCGAGCAACAGCTCAAGGATGCAGTGAGAGCTGTTGGTCCGATGGCTGACGACGTACGCAAGAAACTCGGTAAGTGAAGAGTGGTGACGCCCCGCGCGCAAGCGGGGCTGTTTACTGAACCTCATTGTGGTTATTACGCCGCTAGACTACGGTAAAAATGAGTGAATCCGTCAGGCTGAAAAGCGTAATTGGCGATTACTTATTTGGCTCGAATTTCGCAAACATCAGGCCGAAGAAAAAACCTCCGACCATGGCCAGATAGACCGACTTGTAGCCTGCGACGTTATAGGCCAGCCAGTAGTTGACCGCAGTGATGACGGCGAACGCCACGAAGAACTGTTTACGAGAAAATCGGCTGAAAAAGCGCTCTACCGCCGCATTCATCGCCTTGAGCTTGTTCATTGCGCCTCGTCCTTGAAAAAAGTAGAAATCCTAGCTCAACCCTCTATTGCCCGCCATGCTGCATCCGTTAGCGGAGGGCACCGCCGGGACTGGAACGGCCGTAAATACGAAGTAGCGGCATGATCAGGTCAGTTGCTCGATCGATAAATGAACGCCGGCCATCCACTGGCTTTGATTACTGAGCGCCAACACTTGGAACCCATAAAGTGCATGCAGTCGCTGCCTGAGCAATGAGCCAATCATGCTCACGCTTTGCGAAGGGTCGAGGCATCTCATAAGAGATCCGAAGCGCAAAGTTATAGGCGCCAATGACTTCGTTTCCAGTCGGTGTCGCTTCTTTCAATTTTGTGTTGGTTTTTAGCCCTTCTACGGCTCCGTGTAGGGCCAGTGCTTGTTTGGACGTGTCTGCACTTTCTTCCAAGATTTTTACCGCGATAAAGGCTGCATTAGAGCAGCGATCCATCTTTTCCCACTGCTTCAGCTGTGCCTCATCACCCAGCGCTACAGCGGAGGTGAGCAGCATCAGTGAGCCAATCCAAATACGCATAGTTTTGATCCTTCAAAAATTTCGGCATTAATACCCCAACCCTGACCAAATTGCCACCACCATTCACGTAGGACGGCACCTACCTGAGGTAAAAGAAAAAGAAAAAAGGGACAGATATATTTTCCAGAGACTCATTCGCTATATCTAAAAGGGCTCGTCAACCCTATAAATAAATCTGTCCCGTTTTTTGAAAGAACGCATGGGCATTGCTATCTTTGGCGTGCTGCTGAATGCGCTGCTGTTGATGCCTGACGATTTGATGTCTCCGATTCACGCGGGCTCTCCTTGTTCTAGCGGTGTGTGTTCGCAACTATCACCGTAGACCAAGGGCGGCCTTTTTTCTTTTTTTCTAATCAGATCAGCCGGTTAGCTGTTGAGTAAGTGCCATTCAAATCTGCCCCCTTTTTTGCGAATCTATCCGCTTGTCAATGGTTTGCACTATGATTTTTTATGCGCTCTAAGAACTCAGCCATAGCTAGTGGATCCCGCTCCACTAGCTCTTCAATTAAATCTTCTGCTGCCCAGTGCAAAATCATGTCTCCTTCATCTCGATCTTTGCAGAGAATGAGATCACTTGACAAAGAGGAGTCAAGAACATTGACCTCACTTTCACTGAGTGCCATCAACCCACCGTAACCATCATAGGGAATGACCCAGTAAAAGCGCTCGTTCCTTATCCAGTAAATCCCAAAAACCTGCACAGGCTCTTCTCGGCCAATTTCTCGAACAATCATGTCCACATCACTCAATAGTTCTTCCGGGCTGCAGCACAGGCGGCAGCTGCTGGGGCGTCGTGATTTTCATATCATATGCTTTATCGGTAACGGAGTTGTACTGATAGTGAACGGTTATATTTTCTCCGTTAAGCAGCCGCTGACTGGCTTCCATTTTTTTCCATCCTTCACTTCGCGGAAAATCTTTGTCGTCTGCTAATTTCGTATCACGACCAGCCGAGGGATTATCAATCACTCTATTCCACAACGTTTGCTCATTCAAATCTCGCGGCACAGTAGACTGATAGCTCTTTGCTGTTGAATGAGTTGCATAGTTAAGAAGGCCAGCTGAAAATTCATCGGCCGAGTTTCCCTTCCATAGCTATCTCGACTTACTTTAGACCTTTCAGTAACAGCGCTTGGGCTATATGGATCATCCACCACAGCTGGTTTACCGCCACTGAACTCACCCGCATTTCCATCTTTTGTACCGACTAATTATCGACTATGGGCAATACTCAACCATATAACTGCTCCCTAGTTCTTGCTGCATCGATTTGGCCAGTTCCTCTCCCTCTGCTTTATGCCGAAGCTCTGCCTCAGGCGTGGCAAAACAAGAATCGGGCGGGTAGTCGTTGTTGAACGTCGACTGATACTCACCGTCCCACTCACTGATTTTGACCATCAGCTCTGGACAAAGGGGTAAATCTTCAATATCAACGTGCCCCATTCTATCCGGATCTGGGCAGAATATCGGCCCAGCCAAATACTCACTCGTTAGTCTTAACCTGATCATGGCAATGGTTTCCAAGAACTGACCGGATTAGCTCGAACCACGAAGCCGTTTGAGCTAACCCCAACTGCGGTATTTTGCTCAACACCATTGTGCGTGATGCGATAAACATTAGCCGAACCATTGGTCCCGACAACTTTCCCACGCTCAAGAGCACTCATTACAACATTTGGAATGCCATCACGTGAGATGCCTTTGTTGACAAAGTCGGCTTCGTGTCGTTTGTAGATATGTTGCAATCCGGCAGCATCAGTACCCTTTTCCAGCCAGACTGTTCGGCCATCTGGCAACCTACGGATATCAACCACACTTCCTGGGGTGATTTTAGTGCCTACAGGCAATCCCGAAATCAATTCGTCCCTCGTCAGAGCGGACCCCGACACTCCTTTTGCACCAACTTACAAACTACTTAAACGCCAAGCGCCCTCAACAAAGTCGAAGCATCCTTTAATAGTTTGGGATCTTGGCTTAAATTCTTCACTTCGGCCAAAGCGCAAACGGCCTTTTGCGCCGCACTTGTATTTCTCTGCCAACACTCTGCACTCACACTCGCCAGAGCTGCAAGCAGCTCGCCGTCGTATCTCTCTCCTGCCAACACATCATCATGTAGTAATATCACAGCAAAGGGTAATAGCTCATTAACAAAAAGATTTTGCCTAATTGCGCGACATACATCTCCTACACTTAAGTGATCTAGTGGAGTATCGCATACCAAAAGATACCATTCGCTCAACGACGACGGGCTGTCTTCTGGTAACCAACTGATTTGAGTAAGTCTTTCCAATTCACGAAACGTCATATCCCGGCACCATTTAAAGCTGACTCAATACGATTGATAGTATCGACCGCTCGCTGACGTGCAGCTTGCGCTGACGGTTCATTCACCCCTTCAAGGTGTCCGCATGGTTCCGTAAACCTCGAAGAGTGTCGTTCATCTCTTTTAGGTGATCCCAATAACCACCGCCAGGCTTCGGAACAGGATTACCAGCCATATCCTTTAAGGTACCCGTAATATCACTATCCTTGAAATCATGAGAATATTGTCAATTTTTCCGACAACTCTTTTTTGGCCTTGACTCAGCGTAGCCAGAGTGTCTCCAGCCCCTTTTGCACCAACTAATCTTCGACAATTATATCTACAGCTTGCCCCTTGATAGCTACTCGCCCCCAGTCTCCGGTCAGTTCATAGCCATCATCACAACCAACAAAACTGTCTATATTCCCATAATCGAACTCGCCCGAAGCATCTGCATATGCCATAAACCTCCTATCAAGCCATTCGAAAGAATCTACATTTAGAAAGCGCAAAAAAATCTTTCTATAGCAATGTTTCTCTCCTTCTTGTGGCTTTTTATATTTTGGATGACTTTCAGTAAGAACTGCTTCTAACTCAAAGATTAGAGAGTCCTCCGCCTCACGAACAGATAAAACATAGCTATCTTCGAGATAGATATTTGAAAGCGAGGGAATTTCATAATAGTTCATATTTATCCTCACAAATCAAAGTCAATTGACGTGTGATTATCCGGACTTTTTCTTGTTACCGGATTACCAAAGGCGTCTGTTCTTTGACCTGTCGCGCTTTTAAACTCAACATGTGGATCAGCACTTCCTGGCGCCCGCGAACTGCCTTGTTTGATTGTCACACGAGGAATGCCATTCGCGTCAAGATATTTGAGAGTGCCACCACCAGTCTGTACAGGCTTCCAACCTTGAGCTTCCGCATATTGCTTCAACTCGCTAGCTTTTGGCGTTCGACCGGGTTCAAAAATCTTATTAATGCCTTTTGCACCATTAGCAAAAACCGTGCTCCCCGCCTTCACGCCTAAGGACTTAACTTCCCCAAGCACAGCATCCATCAAAAACTCAGTCGCTACAACATACTCATTTCCATGCAAAAGGTTATCAGGGTCGACTTTAGCCTCCTCATGAACCCCCTTCATAGTTTCAACAGTACGATCTGTCAGCTTTGCAGCGAGCTCGATAGCTTTAGATTCTTTGAACTCTCTGTACTGATCCCCCGCTACCGCTTCAGCTGCTGCATGTGCGACAACACTCACTACCAGCTTCATCGGCCCCATCATGGCCTGCACGCTAAGCATCGCAGCCTGAAACTGCTCTGCGGGCAGCTTCTGGGAAAGTTTGACTATATCAACGATGCCATCGAGCGCTGCTTCACCCCCGTTACGCGGTAAGTCATCAATGAGCACGGCCGGCAGCTCGTACCCTCAGCCAGTCTTCGGCTGGGTGGGAGGTGTGGCACGGCAACTGCCATCATCCATGCAGCCCTTGATTTTCTTATCGTAAATTGCCGCCTTTTCCGAAAAATCATTCAATGCGCTTATAACGTCCGCAGGGAGCGCATCCAGAGTCTCAACGAAAAAGGGGACAGATTTATTTTACAGAGACTCATCCGCTACTGTTCAAGACCTTCACAAAACCCAAACTTCAAAAATAAATCTGTCCCCTTTTCTCCAAGCATAGCCTTCAGTTATGCCTTGCGATGCGGCAGTACGGTGCCGATGAACAAAGCGGTGGGGTACCGAATTTACTCAGGTTGATCGCGAGGAAACGCGTCGGAAACCTGCCGGGACGGATTGAGCCTCGCGCCATAAAACGAAGGCCCAAGCCTTACCCGATGCTGATGCAAACGTGTTCAGCGGCAAGGGCCGAGGTCAGGAGAAATGGACATCCGAAGAAGGTTAAGTAAGCGCCATTCAAATCCGCCCCCTTTATCGCCTTTTTTTCGCCGCTCCCCCTTTTATCACACTTTTTTATACACCCTCACTTAAACGGGTCAAACAAAACAGCTTTACTTAAGCTTTGCGCCTTAAATAATAAACCTAGCATCTTTTTAACCAATTCTGAAATCGTAGGATTGATGTTCGCCACAGCAACCAATTCATCAGCAAGCGCACTAATCTGCGCCCCGAAAAATAGGTCATAATCGTCAAAACTCAAGCTGGAAAGCATTGGAAATTGCTCGACATCCAGCCGAAAGAAAAAACTCGCGACATCCAAAGGAATCTCGATACGATCAAGACAGCCATCTCGGCCGACGGCTGCTAAACCTGTATCCCACATCATTAAGTAATACATAATTCAGAACGTCTTCCCAGGAAATGTGTTCACCAAGTTGCCTTGTGAATCAGTAATTACCGTCATAAAACTAGTGGACTGTCCACCTGTTTTGGCATCAACACCAATAGGTCTTCCCATATCAACCGTTCGAATAAAATTACCAGACGTCGGTGATTGGTACGCAGGTGTCTTGACGACCTGGGGCGTTTGCAGAACGATCTTCAATTCGTCCTTTGAAATCGTGAACGCAGATTTATTTTCACCCCAAGCGCCACCGTGCTTTTTCCAAGCGTATTCAAGCCCACTTCCTGTAGAGCTCGCAGTGCCCGTCCGCACATTGACTCTCGAAGCAACAACGCCTTTCGCAGCATTGAGAGCATGATTAGTCTCTACCGCTTGTTTCCCTTTCGAATCATTAGCAAAAATCTTGCTGCCGCCCTTCACGGCTAAAGACTTTACCTCCCCAAGCACAGCATCCATCAAAAACTCAGTCGCTACAACATACTCATCTCCATGCAAAAGGTTATCAGAGTCAGCTTTAGCCTCCGCATGAAATTCCCTCATGGTTTCAACGGTACGGTCTGTCAGCTTTGCAGCGAGCTCGATAGCTTTAGATTCTTTGAACTCTCTGTACTGATCCCCCGCTACCGCTTCAGCTGCTGCATGTGCGACAACACTCACTACCAGCTTCATCGGCCCCATCATGGCCTGCACGCTAAGCATCGCAGCCTGAAACTGCTCTGCGGGCAGCTTCTGGGAAAGCTTGACTATATCAACGATGCCATCGAGCGCTGCTTCACCCCCGTTACGCGGTAAGTCATCAATGAGCACGGCCGGCAGCTCGTACCCTGAGCCAGTCTTCGGCTGGGTGGGAGGTGTGGCACGGCAACTGCCATCATCCATGCAGCCCTTGATTTTCTTATCGTAAATTGCCGCCTTTTCCGAAAAATCATTCAATGCGCTTATAACGTCCGCCGGGAGCGCATCCAGAGTCTCAGGGGCGATGCCCTTTCGCACCAGATTCTTCGAAATTGTCAGCGCCTGCTCATCGCCGAATTTTTTACGAATATTCGCTGAAACATCGTCAATGCTGACGCGCTGAGCCTGAATTGCACGAATTTCGCCCTTGATCTGTTCGAGCGCGCCGGCAACTGCTTCGATCTTTTTCTTTTGGTTGTCTTTGAAATTGACAACGTCTGCAACCAGATCTTTGGCGGCTTTCTCAGGATCCATCACAGCATCAATGGACGAACTACTCGCATACAAATCCGTTCGTTTTTCATCATCCTTGGTGATCTCATAGGCCTTACCCACATCCCGGTTCAACCCGGCCGTAGAGTCAGCCCCCGTCTCAGCATCCTTGCGTACAACGATTTCACCTGCCCCCACCGTGGCGCGGACAATCTGTTCACGTTCTTTCTCGTAGTTCCAACCCTCAACGCTCCAGCCGGTTTGACCTTCCTTGCCTTTTCCCGCCTGGCTGCTGTCTTGTACGGTGTTGCCTTTGCTTTCACTGCTCCCGGCTTTATAGGTACCACCTACGTTCAGGTAGTACCCATGCTCTTTGTCTTGCCCGGCGATATCGCTGAAGCCGAGGGTGCCGGTGTCCAGTTTCAGGTTGCCGTTGTCAGCGGCGATGACGGCTCCGTCGATCTGGGTATGGTTCTCTGTTCTGATATCGACGGCATTTTTGCCGGTGATACGGGTTTGCTCTTCGACCCAGTCCGTTTTGCCTGTGGTCTTGCCAAAGCCGACCGAGCCGCTGACACCCGCACCCGGGCCGATGGTGGCCGTAACGCTGATATCAAACTCTTTGCCCTTGACCTTGCCCGTATCAGCGACCGACGAAACCTTGAGGTCGCCGCCCACACGCCCTACCACTTCATCGCCTCTTAGATTTGCTCCGCCGATGGTGGTGTCTTTGCCACTGGCGAAACCCAGGCGGTCGCCGGCATAGAGGTAAGCCTCTTGTTGGCGTTGGCCTTCTCGCTCCAGGTTACCCTTGCCCATACTGACGCTGACGTAGACGCCAATACCTTCAGAGCCAAACGTCAGGCCTGCTTCCCCGCCGCCACTGTGGCGGTTGTTTTCGCTGTTGCTGTCGTTATGCGCCGAACGAATGTTCAAATCGTTGCCGGCATTCAGCTCGATATCCCGTTGGGCTTTAGCCTGCGCTCCAATCAAGTTCAGGTCATTGCTGGCCTTGAGGTTGATATCGCGACCGGCTTCCAGCTGTGAAGCCGTAGACGAGCCTTGGGAACTCTCGCCCGTAGCCGTGCCGAAGCTACCGCCAGCGCCCAACTTGATCCCGCCACTGGTGCCGCCATGAATGCCGCCCCAACTTTGGGTGTGGGTGGTTTCTTCACTAATCCCGCCCTTGGCCACGTCCAGCGTGACGTCACGTCCTTTGATATTGATGTCACGTCCGGCGTCCAGGTGGCTTCCCTTCACCAACACATCGTTGCCAGCGTTAAGGTGCAGATCGTTACCGGCGCTTAGCGTCGAAGAGCGATTGGTCTGCTCGATAACCTGCTGGCTGTTGGTCTGCTTACTGTTGCCGAACTTCCCGTCCAGCGTCGGCCCACCGACAAACTGACTGACCGAATCAACGGCTTTGAGCGTGCTTGAGCCCTTGCTGACATTGTCCTCGCCTTTCCCTGCTCCGCTGACAGCGTCCTTGGTATTGGCGTAGTTATGGTTGATCGAAACACCCAGGCCGTTGCTCTCTTTCTCGCGTATCTGCTCGGTGAGCACACTTTCACGCGCAGCATCGATATTGATATTTCTGCCCGCCGTCAGCTCGATATCATTGGCAGCGCCCACATCAGAGCCGCGCTGGTTGATATCACGCTTGGCGTTGATCGCCACATCTTGCCCGGCATTTATCTGGCTGCCGGAAGCGGTTTCGTGTTCGACACGGTTTTTCTCCGAACTGCCTTCGGTGCCGGCGAAGAGGCTGATGCCATTACCGTTACTGGAGATGCTGGAACCCGTCTGTTTTTTCTTCTCCCAGCTACGTTCGCTACTGGTGTCTTGAGCGGCGACCACATTGACGTCGCGCCCTGCATCCAGGTTTACATTGCGCCCTGCGCTGATGCCACTGCCAACCAGATTGATGTCGCGCTCAGCCTGCAAAGTTGCATCGCGCTCGGCACTTACATGGCTGCCCACGCTGGTGCTGCTCTGAGCTTCACGACCGGCCTTCTTAGCGGACGAAATGGCAACCGATGTTGGCCTTTCCGTGTAACCAAACTTCTTCTTGTGCTCTTCACTGCGGCTATAGGCCGTGTCGTTCGCAGCAATCAGGTTGATGTCACCCGTGCTATTGACCAGCCCGGAGCGCAGTTCAGTGTCGTTTTCAGCACTGATCTCACTAGCCCGCACCCGCACATCATTACCCGCAGCCACCACAACATCATTGCCCGCTTCCAACTCACTGCCCACTTGGCTCGCAGTGGTCTTCAACTGGCTCTTGCCACTTTTGGACAGCCCCAGGAACCCGGACTTGGTCTTCTTGCTGTAGGAGCCATGTTCCTCGACACCCGACAGCACCGCGATGTCACCGGTGGCCCCCAGCAGCATGTCGCCGCCTGCTTTCAACTGGCTGCCGATCACGGTGACGTCACGCCCGCCGTCGATGCTCATGCCGCCATCGGCTTGCTTGCTGGCGTTGACGGTCAGGTCTTTGCCGGCTTCGACGACGGAGGCCACGTTGGTGCTGTCGTAACTTTCCCGCTGCTGGCTTTTGCTACGACCGAACGAGCCTTTGCTCTTTTTCGAGTAGAACGAAGCGTCTTCATCCAGTGCCGACAGAATGCTCACATCGCGTTGTGCATCAAGGGCCACGTTGCCGCCCCCGGTAATCCGGCTGGCGGTGAGCTCGAGGTCTTTACCGGCATTGAGCGACACATCGCCGCCGGCCGTCAGTACGCTGGAAACCTGGCTGATGTGGTCCTTGGACTGGGTGACTTTCTTGGACTTGCTCGATGAATGCTGCTCGTCGGCGGCCGACGAAATGCTCAGGTTCTCAGTTGTCGTAATGCTCAAGTCACGCTTGGCATCGATGCGGCTGGCAATGGCGGTGAAGTCACGCCCTGCCGATACCTTGAGGTCACGACCAGTCTCCACACTGGCGCCGTTTTGCGTCACGGTTTCGGTACGCAGGCGGTTGCCCAGGTCCAAACCATTGCGTTGCTCAACGGCATCGATGTGCACATCGCGGCCAGCGACCAATGTGGTGTCACGCCCGCTTTGCAGCACGCCACCGGTATTGGCGATGTCACGGCCTGCATTCATCGTCAGGTCATTGGCAGCCTCGATGCGTGACGCACTGTCGAGATAATCGCGGCGTTCAGCAGTGCCGTTGCCGGTACGGGTTACTGCACGGTCGTTGATCACATCACCCTTGATCGCGGTGAGCGTCACATCGCGTCCGGCGATGATGCCACCGGACTTGTTGACGATGTTGTTACCCGCCAGCAGGTCCAGGCGGTTGCCGGCTTCGATCAAGCCGCTGTTGATCAGGTCGTTGCCCGCTTTGGCCGACAGGTTGTTGGTGGCGCGCAGGGTCCCGGCGTTTTCCAGGTTTTCACCGGCAATCAGGTTCAGGTCGTTACCGGCGATCAAGGCACCGTTGGGCGCGAGACGATTGTCGGCCTGGGCCATGTAAAGCACGGGCACCAGCACTTTTTCACCGTTCACTTCGTGCTGTTCGAGCCAGACGATGTCGTGGGTCAGCGCCGCGACCTGTTGCGAGGTCAAGGTAACGCCCACTGCCAGGTTCAGTTGCTGCTTGCTCTGGATCGCATTGTCCATCAGGTACTTGAACAGTTTTTCGTCGGTGTTCTGACCATCGATAAACCGCTGCCCTGTGCGTGCTTGCACGGCCTGCTGGATCAAGCGCTGTTCATACAACCCGTCACCCAGGCGCTTGGCACTTTCGTCCGGGTTGTAACCCAGCCCTGCGAGCAAGTAGTCGGAGCTCATGAACTGCTTGAGGTCCGTGAGCACCGGGTTGGTTTCGATCAGGTATTTATGCGGTTGCGACTTTGGCGCGGTAGGCGTGAAGCCTTGCACGCGGTTGATGGTCTGGCTGGCGACCGGAGTGGTTTGCGCCGTCGCATTGAGCGGCTGGGCAATCACGGCTGCGATCTGGGTTGGGCTGCTGCCCGCACCTTGTGCGACGGGAGTGTTCACTACCGGCTGCACGACTGGCATAACCGGCGTCACGCCTGGGATGTTCAACGTCGGCCGAGCGGGCTCGCCCGGAGTGGCGACCTGAACGTGTGTCTCCCTTTGGGTCAGCGCCAGGTCTGGGTGATTCGTAGGCCCTGTGACCTTCGCCACTGGCGGCGTTGAACCGCTAGACGGATCTTGGGCGTTGATACCGTCGCCCCGGGCGATTTCACCTGGGGTGATCTGGCTGGGCGTCCAGCCACTCTCATTGGCCACATCGCCGGCACCGGCAACGTTAAGCGTTCTGGTGGTGGCGGTGACACCACTGACCTGACGTGCAGTTGGGTCCACCTGACGCGTAGCTGCGCCCTGTTGAGTGACACTTTTGAAATCGAAGGTGCGCGTTTCAAGCGCCGGCTGTGCATCCTGGCGTTGGGCCAGACCGAGGGTCGCACCGCCCATGGTCCAGCTCTGTGGGCCACTGCTGGCTTGGGTGGCCTGGGTATTCTCACCCGCCCGGCTACTGAGGCGGAATAGACCGTGGGTGCCGGTGGGTAAGGTGAAGCCGCGTAGCGTTAAGGGGTTGACCTGTTGTTGGGCCAAGTCTGGTGGCAGCAGTGGCGCGAGTTGCACGACCACCGTTGTCGGGGCGCTGGCAACACCCGTGTCCTCATTGCGCGCAGCGCGCCCGGCCAAGGCGGTGAAGGATGTCTCGATGCTGTTGATCAAGGATTTGGTGGCCGTGATGTTCACGGTACCGGCTGCCTGGATGATCGCGGGTGCCAATGACGCGCCAGCGGTCGATACCAAAGTATCGCCAATCAGCCTGAAGGCTGACAACGCACTGACCGGCAGGCTTTTGGGGCCGGGTTGAGCGTTGTAGGGGTCCATGATGTTACGTTTGAAACGCCAGTAAGTACCATTGGATGATTCCATCCGCCAAGTACGGGTACGCGTTCCGGAGCCAGACGCAGCACCTTTGTTAGTCAGCGTATCAGCGGTGATATTCATGTCCGCGCCGGAAGCGATGACACTGTATTCATTGAGCACATTATTTGCGGCGACATCCATACGGCCGCCCGCCTGGATAGTCGAAGCGGCCGATGTTTTCAGCAGCTCACTTTGATAGTTCTCGGTGCCAATAAAATCGACGACAAAACTGCCCCCGCTACAGTCCCAGCAGATATTTGTAAGCGACCCGCCACTACCGGGTGTTTCTTTGGTCGAAAATTCATCCCGACGGTTAGTCAGGCTGGTAACCTTGAGGGACATGTCTCGGCTGGACTCAATGCTCCCCGATATGTTCTCCAGGCTGACCGCCTTACTCGTACCATCAAGACCGCTTACATCCAGGCGCCCTAGGCTGTAGATATCACCGTACTGGTTCGTGATTGTGTTGCTATGCAAGGTCATGTCGTTGCCGCTGAACAACAAACCATGATCGTTCAACAAGGCGGCACCGGTGACTGTCACATTTTGTGCGCCACCCAATGTCCCGTAGTTGTTCAGCGTACCTGCCGAGAGTTCGAGGTTGGTCGCAGAGGTTAGCCGTCCATAGTTGTTCAATTGACTATCAACGTTGACGTGGGTATCGCCACCGCCAGTAATTTTGGCGCTATTGCTCAGATCCAACTGACTCGCATGCAGGTTGAGCCCCCGCTGACTGGTGACTCGCCCATTACCGCTATAAGCGCCCGCGAGGTCGATATTTAAACTGCCATCACTGGCAATCAACCCATTATTCACCCAACTGCCACCGTTACCTTCCAGGTGCGTCGAAGCCAGCAACTGCCCTGTTTCGGTTTGGGTGAAGTTGTTGACGTTGACGTTCAAACGTCCTGCCTGAATAACGCTGGTATTGGTCCAGGTATCCGCGTTCAGGGTCAGGCCACCACGGGTGACAACGGTGCCGCCGGCGCCGGTAACGTTAGGCAATGAGATGTCGAATGTGCCCTCACCCACATGCAGCAACTGCCCGCCGTTGTTTTGGAAGCTGGCGGCTGCCAGGGTCAGGTCCTGGTTGGCGGTTTCCACCGCGCCGTTGCGGTTATCGAACACACCGCCGATCTGGAACTCGGTCTTGCCCAAGCGTCCCAAGGCGCGCAATTTGCCGCCCTGGTTATCGAGGGCATTGGCGGCCACAGTCAGGTTGTTGGTGCTTTCGATCAGGCCGTTGTGGTTGGTCAGTTGGCCATTGAGGCCGAATGCGATCTGGTCGCCGGCGATCTGCCCGGCGCTGTTATCCAGAGCGCTGCCATTGATGCGCATCAGGCCTTTGGCATACAAAGCACCCTGCTGGTTATTGAGGGTTGCAACCGTGAGCAATGCATTGCTGGTTTGCGCGCCAAGGTAACCGCCCTGGTTATCGAGCTGACCGGCATTGAGTAGTAGACGCTGGCCTTGAATCAAGCCGCCCTTGGGGTTGCCATTGAGGTCATGGCCATTGCGAAGCACTCCCACCACGCCGGCATCGATGGCGCCCTTGAGACTGGCGAGCACACCGCTACGGTTGTCGAAGTTCCCGGCCTTGAGGTGCACGTCACCGGTCTGGCTGATGATATTGCCGCCTTGGTTGTCGAGATCACCATTGACCTCGACCCGCAAGCCGTTTTGCCCCTGCACTTTGCCTTGGGCGTTGGTCAGGCCATAGGCGTTGATGTGCAGGTCGCCTTCCTGGCTGTAGATCAAGCCGTCAGCGTTGTTTTGAACGATGGCGCTGGCATCGATGCCCAGCGGACCTTTGGCCGCGACGGTGCCGCCTTGGCTGTTGTTCAGGCCGCCCATGGCCAATGACAGGCGTCCCTGGCTGGCCAGTTGACCGCCGCGGTTATCCACCTCGATGGCGCGCTGGAGTAGCAACGACCCAGTGCCTGCGATCTTGCCGTTGACGTTGCCAAGGTTGCCTTGCAGGTTGAGCACCAGATGGTCGTTACCCATCAGCGAGCCACCGGTGTTGAGCACGTTGCCGCCCAGGAAGTTCAGGTTGCGCAGGGCCGTGATATTACCGGCACTGTTGTCGAGGTCGGCCGCGCTCAGATCCAGCGTAGAGCCGCTGTCGATCAGCCCACCTTGGGTGTTGTTCAGCGCGCCAAGCACGCTCAGCGTCTGCTGCGCGCCGCTGGAGATTGCACCGCTGGCGCTGTTATCCAGGCTGGCGGCGCTGACCGTCAATCGCCCTTGGCTGGCCAACGCACCTTCGCCACTGTTGAGCAAGCTGCCATTGAGGCGCACATCAAGATCACCGTTGCGACTGGACAGCGTGCCTTTGTCGCGGTTATCCAAGTGAGTGCCGATCAGGTTGAGGCCCTGCCAACCCGAGATCAGGCCGCCGCGGTTGACCACGTCGCCCGCGTTGAGCGTGAGTAATTGTTGGCTGATAAGCGTACCGGCGCTGTTGTCCAGGTTGCGCCCCGTCAAGCTCAGGGCGTTTTGACTGGACAGTTCGCCGCCCTGGTTTTGCAGGTCGCGCATGCGTTGCAAGGTCAGCGGGCCTTTGGCGAAGATCAGGCCTTTGCGGTTATCCAGATCACCGTTTGCCAGGTCCACGCTCAGGCGCTGCTCACCTATCAACCTGCCGCCACGCAAGGCCATGGAAGTGAGTGTGAGGTCCATGTCCCCCTTGGCCGATACCTCGCCGCCGTCACTGGCGTCTAAACGCTGCGCATTAAGCTCCAGGCCGCCCTGGCTGTTGATCAGGCCTTTGGCGCTGTTGTCCACGGCCAACGCATTGAGCGTCAGCGCGCTGGTACCCAGCAGGCTGCCGCCCTGGTTATTGAAGTTGCCCGCATTGACTGTCAATGCTTGCGCGGCGTTGATCAAACCTTGTTGCCCGTTGCTCAGCAGCCCGGTGCTGGTCAACTCAAGGCCGCCGCGGCTGGTGAGCGTACCGCCGCTGTTATCGACCGCGGCCGCTTGCGCACTCAGGCTTGCACCTGCAACCAAACCCTTGACGTTAGTGAGTACCTGGTCGATTCGCAGGGTCAGGCCCTGGTTGCTGAGCAGGCGACCGTTGCTGTTATCCAGGTTGCGCGCAACGATATTGAACGCCTGAGCGCTGGAGACTTCACCGGCCTGATTGTTCACGCCGTTGAGGTGGTTGAGCACCAGCGGCCCATTCGCGTTGATCAGGCCTTGCTGGTTGTTAAGCTGGCCGTTGTTCAGGTCCAGCGTCAGCCCGGCGTTGCTGAACAGCTTGCCGCCTGGCTGATCAAGCCCGTCGACGCTGGCCGTCAGGACCTGGGCACTGCCGATGTTGCCGGCGCTGTTGTTCAGTAGCCCAGCCTTCAGCTCCAAGGTGTCGCCACTGGTGAGACGGCCCCCAGTGTTATCCAGCGCGCCAGTGGTTACACTGACCGCCCCTTTGCCACTGAGCACGCCCTTCTGGTTCCCCAGGCTAGCGCTGCGCAGTTGCAGCGTGCTGTCAGTCACGAGCTCACCGCCCTCGTTGTCCAGAGCCCCCTGCGAACCCAGCACCAACGCGTCGGCGCTGGAAATCCGCCCCTGACGGTTGACTACGCTCGCCGCATCGACGCTCAGGCGCCCTTCACTGTTGAGCACGCCTTGAGTGTTATTCAGCTCCCCTTTCAGCTCAAGTTGCAGAAGCTGCTGGGCGAGCAGTTTGCCGTTGCTGTTGTCCAGGTCCTGAGCGCTCAGCATCAGCCGCTGTGTGTTGAGCTGGCCTTGGTTGCGATTCAGCAGTTGGGTGAGCGCAAGGTTCAATGATTGCCCGGCCAATACACGACCCGCATCACTGTTATCCAGGGTTTGCCCGGTGACGGTCAGGTCGGCGTTGGTCGACAGTTCGCCACCACGGTTGTCGATGTGATCGACCCGCAGTTCCAGCGTTTTATCGGCGCCCACCAGGCCTTTGCGGTTGTCCAGGGACGCAGCGCGTATATCCACTGCTGTAGTGCTGATGAGTTGACCGCCGCGGTTATCGACCTGATCGACATCAGCAGTCACCAAGGCCTTGCCCGATACATCACCGCCACGGTTGTCGAGCCGAGCGGACGACAGCCCCATGGCACCGTCGGCAATCAGCGTGCCGCGCTGGTTATCCAGCGCCTGGGTGGCAGAGACTTGCATGACGCCACGACTGTTGAGCAGCCCATCCGTGTTGTCCAGGCGGGCACTGTTGGCGTTGAGCGAGGCGGCGCTGATCGCACCTTTGGCGTTGCCCAAGGCGTCTTGAATCTGCAGGGTCAGGCCTTGGTTACTGATCAGCTTGCCGCCGCCGTTATCCAGGTTGCGAGCCGCCAGCGTGAAAGCTTGCTGGCTGGAAATTTCGCCACGTTGGTTGTTCACCTCGGCCAGGTTTTTCAGCATCAGCAACGGGCTATTGATCAGGCCGCCCACGTTGCTCAATTGGCCGTGGTTGAGGTCCAGATCGAGCTGCGTGTTGCTGAACAGCTCACCGCCCTGCTGATTCAGGCCGGTGAGGATGGCAGTCAGGTTTTTGCTGCTGGCGATACGTCCACTGTTGTCCACCTGGGTGGCTGCCAGATCCAGGCGATCGGCGCTGGTGATACGGCCATTGTTGTTCAGCGTCCCGGTGGCCAGGGTCAGCTCACCACGGCTGTTGAGCAGGCCTTTGGGGCCGTTGTCCAGGCTTGCGCTGGTCAGGTCAAGGCTGGCATCGGTCTCGATGATGCCGCCCTGGTTGGTGATAGCACCGCTGGCAGCCAGTATGAGTGCGTGCGCCGAAGAGAGTGCACCCGCGTTGTTGTTGAGCGTCGTGCCGGCCAGTTGCAGGGTGCCCTCGCTGCTGATTGTGCCCAGCTGGTTATCCAGCCGGCCATCCAGTTCAGTGCCGGGAACGGCCACCAGCGACATGCTCAGCGATTGCTGGCCCGCAAAAGTGCCTTGGCCGTTATCCAGGCGCGCGCCGTTGAAGCGGTTGTCCCGGGCGAATACCAACCCTTGGGCCTGGTTGATCACATGGGCCACGGCCAGTTCCAATGCGGTACCGGCGATCAGTTTGCCCGCGCTGTTATCCAGGCGCTGCGCCTTGAAGTCGATGCTGCTGCGGCTGGAAATCTCGCCCGCACGGTTATCAACGGCGTCGACCGTGAGTTTCAGCGCTTTTGTGGCGCCTACCAGGCCGCCCTCGCGATTGTCCAGGGAGGTCCCGCTAAGGCTCAGCTCATCCTGGGCGACCAACTCACCGCCTTGTTGGGCCAGTACACCGATAGTTGCCTGCAGATCCGCCTGGCTGGCGATGCGGCCAGCCGCGTTTTCTACAGTGTCGGCCGTCAGCCGCAGGGGCCCCACGGCACTGACCAAGCCCTTCTGGTTGCGCAACTGTTGCCCCGCGAAGCCCAAGGCCGCCTTGCTGCTGAGCGAACCGTGTTGGTTGTCCAACTCACCCACATTGAGTTGAAGGTCCTTCTGGGAAAGGATCACGCCTGAGCGGTTGTCGACAGTCGCACTGTGCAGCGTCAACAGGTCCTGCCCGGTCAGTTGCCCTTCGCGGTTATCCAAACGACCGGCACGCAGTTCCATCGCGCCCTTGGCCAGCACCTGCCCTTTGGCCTGATTGTCGAGTAACCCATCAATCGTGGCCTTGAGTTGGCCGTCGCTGCCCAATTTGCCGGCCTGGCGGTTATCCAGACTAGCGGCGTGCACGTTCAACGAGGTGCCGGCCCCGAGTGTGCCGGCCTGATTATTCAGTGCGCCCTTGACCTTCACGTCCAGGCTGATATCACCGAGCACTTGCCCGGCAGTGTTATCCAAACTGGCCGAATTCAGCTGCGTGTGGCCTGCGCTGACGATTTCGCCCAGGGCGTTAAGCAGGTCCTCATTGACCGCCAGGCGCGCATCCAGAGTGCTGCTGACCTTGCCTTCGCGGTTGTCCAGGCGCGCGGCATCGAGCTCGACACCGGCGGCTGAAATCAGCCCTTTGACGTTAAGCAGCGCCTGTTCGATTTTGAGGGTCAAGCCTTGGTCGCTGAGTACGTTGCCGCCGCTGTTGTCCAGGGTGTCCGCACGCAAGGCAAAGGCCTTGGCGCTGGAGATTTCACCGTTACGGTTGTCGACGCTTTTGAGGTTTTTGAGCAACAACTGCCCTGGCGCGTTGATAAAGCCATCGGCGTTATTCAAGTGCCCCTGGTTCATGTCCAGGGTCAGTTCGCTGTTGCTGTAAAACTCACCGGCTCCACGCTGGTCAAGGCTGGTGAGGCTGGCGTTAAGCGCCTGGTCACTGGCAATGCGGCCCTCGAAGCGGTTGTCTACGTCGGTCGCTGTCAGGTTGAGGCGATCAGCGCTGGTGACACGGCCTTGATGTTGGTTAAGCAATACGCCTGTGGTCAGTTGCAGCGCACCGTCAGCAACAATGCGCCCCTGGCTGTTGTCGACACTGTCCGCCTTCACCGTCGCCGTATCAGCGCTGAGCACCTCGCCGTTCTGATTGGCAAGGCCATTGGCGGCGCTCAACAGTAACGCCCCGCCGCTGCTGATACGCCCGCCGTTGTTACCCAGGCTGGCGCCGCGCAGTTGCAAGGCGGCGTCGCTGCGCATGACGCCTTGGCTGTTGTCAGCCTGTTCGGCCAGGGTTATATCGAGGTTGCGCTTGGCATAGACACTGCCTTGGGCGCTGTTGTCCAGGCTGGCTGCCTTGAGGTTGACATCCTGTTGCGCAGAAATCAGGCCTTTGAGCTGGTTGTTCAGCCTGTCGAGCGTCAACTGCAGCGTGCTATTGGCCAGTACGCGACCGGCATTGCTGTTGTCCAGTTCGCGGCCCGTCATCGTCAGTTCGGTAACGCTGGAAACTTCACCCCCTCGGTTGTCCACTTTGCCAATGGACAGGTTCATGGCCTGGCCCGAGTTGAGCAGCCCGGCCTGACGGTTATCCAGCTCCTCACCCTTGACCCGCAACTGCCCGACCGAGGTGATGCTGCCACCGCGGTTATCCAGACTCCCCACCACCAGCTGCGCGTCCCCCTTGCTGGTCAGGCGGCCCTTGGACTGGTTGTCCAGGCTGGCGGCATTGACCATCAGCATCTGACCGGCAGCTAGCGTGCCTTTGTCATTGTTGACCGCGCCGTGGCTGGTCAAGGTCAAGCGGTTATCGCCCTGGATGCGCCCCTGACTGTTGTTCAGCGCAGCCACTTCGACTGTCGAGTGCTGACCCAGTAATTCACCGTTGCGGTTGTCCAGCACACCTTCTACGCCGAGGTTCAGGTCGGAAACGGCACTCAACTTGCCACCCTGGTTGCCCAGGCTTGCGCTGCTCACCTGCAAGGCCGCGGCAGAAATCAAGCCGCGTGTGTTGTCCAGCGCTTGGGCAATACGCAAGGTCAGGGCTTGCTGGCTGAGTACCTTGCCGTCCGCTGTGTTCAAGGCGGTTGCCGCCAGCTCAAACGCGTGGGCGCTGGAAATTTCACCGCCCTGGTTATCAACGCTGCCCAGTTGCTTGAGCAGCAATTGCCCCGGCGCGTTGATCAAACCACCGTTATTGTTGAGGTGACCACCTTGCATATCCAGGCTTACATCGGCTTGGCTTGCGACATGCCCGTTACGGCTGTTGTCCAGTGCGGTAACCGTCATACCCAACCGGGTCGCGCTGCTAAGGCGCCCGCCCTGGTTGCTCAGCTTGCCGGTCGTGATCTTCAGGTCGCTGGCACTGGATAGTGTTGCGTCATCATTGGTTAAACCGGAGGCATTGATGGTCAAACGATCATCGCTGCGCAGTGTGCCTTGGGCGTTGTTCAACTGGCCGCCGAGGGCCACACCCAATTGACCTTTGGCATACAAACTACCGCCTGCACTGTTATCCAACCCTTGCCCCGTGAGCAGTACCTGCTGAGAGGCAATGCGACCCTTGAGCGAGTTGTTCAGGTCGGTGGCATTGACCTGCATATCAGTGCCGGCACTCATAAGCCCCGCTTGGTTGAGCAGGCTGCCCGCAATACCTGCCGTCAGTGCACCGTCGCTGGTCAAGTTACCTGTGCGGTTATCCAGACTGGCGCTGTTGAGCGTCACGCTGTGCCCAGCGGCCAACGTGCCGGCCTGGTTGCTGACCGCGCCGCCCGCTTGGAGCAGCAACGTCGAATCACCCTGCACCAGGCCCTGGTCGTTATTGAGCGTCCCAACGCCAAGCACAAGGTGTTTGCCCAGAACCTTTGCACTGCGGTTATCGAGTTCGCCATCGACTTGCAAGTTGACGCTATCCACCGCAGCGAGTCGACCGGACTGGTTAATCAGTGTCCCAGCCCGTACATCCAAGGCCTTTGCGGTCAACGCACCTTGGGTGTTGCCCAGGGCGCGGGCAATGCGCACACTCAAGGCTTGCTCGCTGAGCAACTTGCCGGCGCTGTTATTGAGTTGATCCGCATTCAGATCGAAGGCTTGGGCGCTGGAGATTTCGCCGCCCTGGTTATCGACGCTGTTAAGTTGGGTCAGCAACAACTGGCCTGGGGAGTTGATCAAGCCACCCTGGTTGTTAAGGTGACCCCGATTGAGGTTCAGGCTCAAATCGCCTTGGCTGAAGAGTTGGCCGCCATTGCTGTTGTCCAGGCCTCCCACGGTCAACTGTGCGCCTGCGTCGGCACTGAAACTTCCGCTTTGATTGGCAAGCAAACCACCCACCCGGGCGTTAAGCCGATCACGGCTGTGAACTCGACCGCGTTGGTCGTTGATCAAACTGGCAACGTCAATATCCAGGCCGCTGGCTGTAATCAGCCCTGCACCGTTGTTGAGCGTCTGCACGATCTTCAGGCCCAAGGCCTGGTCGCTGAGCAGTTTGCCAGCGCGGTTGTCCAGGCTGTTGGCGGTGAGCGTGAACCCGTGAGCGCTGGAAATTTCGCCGCTGCGGTTGTCGACGCTATTGAGATTATTCAACGTCAGTTGGCCAGCGGCGTTGATCAAGCCCCCGTCGCGGTTGTCGAGGTGGCCGTTGCCCAGGTCCAGGACTGCATCGCTATTGCTGTAAAGGCGCCCCTGTTCATGCTGGTCGAGGCTGGTGACACGGGCAGTGAGGGCCTTGGCACTGGAAATGGATCCTCCTTGGCTGTTGATCACCGGGCCGGCCGTCAGCTCGAGGGTGCCACCGCTGGAGAGCACGCCATGTTGCTGGTTGTTGAAGTTGCCGGCGTTGACCTGTGCAGCGGCACCCGATTCGATGCGGCCCTGCTGTTGATTATCCAACGTGCCGGCAATATTCAGCCCAAGGTCGCCCTGGCTGGTCAGGATGCCTGACTGGCTATTGTCCAGTTGCCCCGCGTTGACCTGCACCATCTGCCCGGCCACCAGACGACCACTTTGATTGTTCACCGCCGCGCTGGCAGTCAAGCGCAGCGCCTGGCCCGCAGATATCAGGCCAGCGACGTTGTCCAGGCTGTCGACCTGCAAGGTGACGTCAGCAAGGCTTGAGAGCTCGCCCTTGCGATTGACCAACCGCCCGATGCGGCCGCTGAGCCCGCGGTCGCCCACCACCAGGCCTGCGTCAGCATTAAGCAACCGGGCGGCATTCACCTCAATGCCTGCGGCGCTCAATACGCGGCCTTGCTGTTGGTTATCCAGTGTTTCGGTCGCCACCTTCAGCTGGTTATGCGCGCTAAGGGTGCCGCTGCGGTTGTCGACAGTGCCATCCACATTGACGGTCAGGTCACGACTGGCGATGACGGTCTTGCCGTTGTTATTCAACTGGGCGGCAGTGACGTGGATATCGCCCTGAGCGTTGCGCGTCTGATCAGCATTGACGCCCGCTTCGATGACGCCGTTGTTGGTCAACACCCCACCGCTTTGCAGCGCCACGCGATCACGCGCAGCCAGGCTTTTTTGATTGAGCAAGTCGCCTTGCGTCTTCATCTCAAGCACGCTGCCCGCCGCGACCACGCCCTGGGCTTCCACGCTGCGGGCCTTCACGTTAATGGTGCCGGCCGCTGTTGTCTGGCCCATGACCACGTGGCCACCGGCATCGATCTGAATATCACCGCCGGCGACCATGTCCCCCGACAACTTCACGCCGACACCCGCCTCGGTCCCCACCAGTTTGACTGCGCCCACATACATGCCGCCCAGCGCCGACGAGTCAATCGCCAGATCCGGCGCCTGGCTGCCATCCGCTGCCCGCGCAGTAGCATTCAAGGTGCGTGCATCTACATCATTACGCCCGGCGACGACGGTGAGTTTTTTCGCCTGGATCTGCGCATTGATGGTGGTGGCGCGGGTGATGATTTCGAACTGATCGACGTTGCTGGCGTTCAGGCCGGCGCCTTCGATAGCAACACTGCCCTGGTCGACCTGGTAGCGATTGATCTGGCCGTTTTCGATCACGGCTTTACCGGTGGTGAGCGTCGCTTGCGGGGTGTTGATAAAGCCGCAACCGTTACAGCTGATGCCATAGGGGTTGGCAACGATCACATGGGCCGATTGCCCGGCCACTTCGGTGTAGCCGCGCAGTTGGCTGGGGCTGCCGCCGTTGACTTCGTTGAGAATGATATTGGCCGCGGTGCCATGGAGATTGGGGTTGCCGACAATGATGCCGCCCAGTTGTGTGGACTGGGTACGGTCGGTGGCGTTATTGAGGATGACCCCGTTGGCGCCGACGTTGTAGTCATGAAATTGGTTGTGCGAGAGGCCGTTGGCATTCGGCGTGGCGATGTTGACGATGGGCACGCCATTGCCTGCTTGCCCGAGCGTCGTACCGGGGGCATTCACCACAATGCCGTCTGCCTGGGCCAGCAACGGGTGCCAGAACATGGCGTTGGCCAGAATCAATGCCAATCCACGTTTAGGCAGCCCCAGGAAATGGGAGCGGCTTTTTACGGCAGCAGAAGGCTGGCGCGCGAGGAATGCGTACTGGCGAACGTCCATGTCATGTCTCGAAGCCCGAAGGCGGTCAAAAATTTAAAGGAAAAAGTCCAGGCGGAAATAGATCGGCGCTTCACGGTCCGTGATCGCTTCCGGTCGTTCCAACGAGTGTGCAAAGGCCACGCTGGCCGCGACATTCTTGCCGCGTGCGAACAACTCCACCGAGTTGCTGCTCATGCGCCCATGCTGCTCGGCGTTGTAGCGGCCATGGCTGATCACGCCCTGGTCGTAGCCCAGGCTGGTGCCGTATTCAATGAACACCGGCTGCATCCAGGCCCAGGTCACCGGCCGGCTCCAGCGCAGGTCGTTGCGCCAATAGCCGCCGCTGTCGCCGGCGAGCATTTGGTCTTTGTAGCCACGAACCGACGACTGCCCACCCAGGCTCATGCGCTGGGGGCTGAACAACACGTCTTCGCTGTGCTGGCCGGTCATCAAGCTGCTGAAGCTGAAGGACTCACCCCACAGTTTGAATGGATACAAATAGCTCACCGTAGCGGTGTACTTGCGATAGCGCGCATCCGGCTGCCCAGGCTTTGGATCGTGATTGGCCTGGGCGTCGAATGCGCCGATGCCGTTTTGCATGCCAAGGTCAATGTTGAGGAATGAACCGCCAATACGCCGACCATGGTTGATGCCCACTTGCGCTTCACTGAGGCGGTTGCTGCTCAAGGCAAGCTTGCTGTCTTCGATAAAGTTGTTGGTGCGAAGATAGGCGATGCCAGTGTTCAAGGACGTTTTGCTCAAAGCGTCACGATGGATCACCCGCTCCAGGCGCAACTGATGAGTCTGGCTGTCGCCGGTCTGCTTGAACTTGAAATTGTTAGCCTCGGCTCGCGAGCGGTATTCACTGTCGATATAGCTGTACGAGAGGTTCCACCAACCGAAAGGCAGGCTATAACTGAGCATCGAATTGCGCGAGGTTTTCTGGTGATCACTGACGGCATCGTGGCCGCCACGCAGCGAAAGTTGGTCGGCCAGGCCCAACGGATTGTCCCAGTCCAGACTGGCGCCCCACTGCTGCTCGCCGGTGCTGCGCTGGCCGCCGTTATGCCGCGACAGGCCGACACGCCAGGGCTTTTGCGCGGTGTTTTTGACCAGTACATCACTGCCCCCCACGGCCTTGCCCGGCGCCAGCTCCATTTGCGCCTGGTTCGACGGCAAGCGGTTCAACTGATCGACCATCTGCTCGATTTCGCGCAGATTGAGCAGTTCGCCCTGCTTGCCGGGGAAACTCATGGTCAATTGGCGGTCAGTGATTCCGCTGCCTTCGGCAGCCTTGAGGCTCTCCAGCTTACCTTCGACCACTTGAATCTTGAGATTGCCGCTGGAAAGGTCCTGCTGCAGCAAATACGCGCGACTGGTGACCAAGCCTTTGGCCAGATAACGGTCGGTGATCACCTTGAGCACTGCGTTGAGCTGCGGCACGCCGAGGCATTGGCCGATGTAGGGCTTGATCAGATGAGCTCGCTCGCCTTCAGTCAGCGCATCCGCACCGCCCAGCTCGATGGTTTTGATCGGGAAGCAGCGCGTGTCGACAGGCGTTGCCGATGTTGCCGGCGCGGCGGACTTGCCGGGCAGGTCTTTGAGTTCTTCAAGGCGCCGTTGCTGCTCTTCGAGCAGGCGGTCCTGGCGGTCACGGATCAGGTCGGTGATGCCGGGAGCGTTCTGCGGCGTAGCCGCTTGCGCCCATCCGGAGGTGCCCAGGCAAAAAAAAGCGGACAACAGGCTTAACCTGGTCCGACGCGGTAAACGCCACACTTTATAGATCCCTCTATATGGCTTTATGCCATCCAATGTGGCGATGATAAGATGTCATTTTGATGGCGTCAATTAAGCGTGCAAATTCGTTCAATCCTTTATGCAGAGCTGCGCGGGCTTGAAATGTAGAGTTTTTTGGGGGTTGAGCCCTACCGCTAAACAATGACGCTGCGTGTGGTATCGAGCCGTTGCGTTAATCAGCAAGCAATAAAAAACCCCACAGCATCAGAGACCCTGTGAGGTTTTTACCTTCCGTTTCGCAGGTGCCGTGTCAGACCACGCTGATCATCTCTGCACTCAACTGCGCCGCATTGAACCCCACCAGGGTGACACTGCTGTCCCCCGCCAGAATCACGCTGTCACTGCCATGCTGGGTCGTGGCACCAAGCACAGCATCGGCGCTGGCGAACAGCGACTTGGCGAATACCAGCAGGTCCTGCCCGTTCTGGTGAATGTTGAAGTCGCTGATCACGTCGTGGCCAAACCCGCGTTGATCGAAAACAAACAGGTCGCTGCCCACGCCACCGCTGAGTTGGTCATTGCCCAGCCCGCCGATCAAGACGTCATTGCCGCTGGCGCCATACAGCGCGTCGTTGCCCGTGCCGCCCAGCAGTGTGTCGTTGCCGTCGCCGCCGTGCAGCAGGTCGTTGCCAGCGCCACCGTCGAGCCGGTCATTGCCGTTCTGGCCGAATATCAGGTCGCGCGCGGCGGTGCCTTTGAGGGTGTCGGCCAATTGGCTGCCTTCGATGGATTTGGCATACGCCTTATCGGCGCCGAACAGGCCTTCGAAGTCGAGTTTGCCACTGGTCACCGTATAGGCCGGCGTGAGGACCTCGCCAATGCCACCGAAGAGCCCGCCGAACACGGGCACATGCCCGAGGCTGTTGGCCAGGCCGGTTTCGAACTCCACATGCTCTACGCCGTGCAATTCCTTCAGGCCGTATTGGCCGCTGCTGTCGTTCAGAAACAACGTGCCGTCGCTGAGTTTTACGGCTTCGTAGGAAGACGAGGTGCCTTTGAGGAAGACTTTGTCGTTACCTTCGCCGCCAGCGACGATATCGGTACCGGTACTCACGCGGAAACTGTCGTCGCCCTTGAACCCGTCGAGGAAGTCATCGCTGCGCCCGTCCTGCAGCTTGTCCGAACTGTCGGTGCCCAGCAGGAACGCCGGTGTGCCGTAGTGGTTGGAAGTGGCGGTCTGCTTGTCGCTGACCCAGGTAAAACTGCGGCTGATGGCGTCGAGGTTGCTGATGATGATGGTGCTGTCGCGTTCGATGTAATCGTAGAAAGTCGATTGGGCGATGCGCTGGATAGGATTGATGAAAATGCCTTCCAGGTGCGCGGCCCATCCTGACAGGTTGGCAATCGAGAACGGACCATTGGGCCAGGTAGGTAGCGCATAGATTGTGTCGAACAGCACGATGTTATCGGTGGTCGAGGTGTAACTGGCGTCACTGCCTTGAAGCGCATCGATGATGGCGCTGCCCACGTCGGTCTCTTGCCCCGTGAGACGGTGGACCACATCGTTTTCAAAGCCGAAGTTGAAGATTCCCTCGCTGTTGCTGGACTTGGGCGACTCCATGCCAAAGTAGTCCGAATCCTTGAAAAAACCGTCGGCCAAAGTGTCCTTGCCGATATACATGCTGTTGGTGACGGAGCCACCCTGGCTGTAGCCGGTTACCAGAACATCTTTGCCGCTCAGGTTGTGGTCGGTGGCGTAATCCTTGATTGAATTGAGCAGGTAGTCATAGCCGTTGATATAAGAGTTATCGATCATCGCCGGCCAACCCAGCAGATCAATTGGCGAGTTAGTGCCGGCAATGGAAAAGCCCATTTTGACTAATTGGCCGCTGTCATCGTATTGACCAAACACTCTGGCCTGGGAGCCGAACACGCCGTCGCCGGTAAAACTTCCTGTGATGTCGGTGTGGCTGCTATCAACCTGCAGTTCGCTCGCGCCGATCTCACGCCAGCCCTTGGGCAGTGCGAAGGTGTTGCCCTCGCCCAGCACAAGCCCCGGAATGTTGTAGAGCGCGCCTACGGTGGCAACACCGCTGGTGTAAGTGGCGAGGGTCCAGGCATCTGAAATCAGGACGCGGGCGTCTTGCCCCTTGTAATCGAATATAGCCATGTCAGTACTCCTTGAGCCCAGCGATCAACACCGAAAGTCAACGGTAATACCTGATGCGTCGGGCTAAACAATATGCATTGAAGTTGTTGTTGTGCATTCTGTTCAGGCTGCTTCGTTTCTTAATATCGAGGTTGACCATTAAGGAAGCTCGTCAACACTAGCCTAGAAGCGCCGCCGTAAAGTGACCGACTATCGGAAGGTAAGGGTATGTACTTAGGGATATAGACGACAAAAGCGCCATAAGCGCTGTTTGTCGAACAGGAAGGGAAGTTTTGCGTTGTTCGTGACTAATGAGTCAAAGAAAATTAAACCCTTATAGCAAGTTGTGAACTGCAATAAGAGTTCAAGAAGTTCAGGTTTCTCTGGCGTTCATGAAGAATAAACCTCAGCGCCTTGGCATACAGGCTGCTTGAACCTGGGCAATTGCTGCCGGGCCAGTTGCGCCTGCACCCCCGCCACCGCTTCAAGCACTCTTTGCGCCCAGTGCTCATCCTGCGGATCAACCACCACCACGCGAAAGCCGTGGTCGTTACCTTCAAGGCGCACGCCCTCGGAATCATCCACGTGCAAATCAATATCGAAGGCCGGCGGAAATTTCGACGGGGTGTTCGACAGCCCATGCACCGTGAGGGCGTGGTTATGCCGCTCGCTGTTGACCACGCCGTCGACACGAATGCCGTACAGCATCAGCCAACGTCTGATGTAGGAAGGCGCTCTACCCGATGAGGTATAGACCCAGATACTGCAACCCTGGCGCCGCAGCTCGCGCGTCAGCGAACGAGTGCCGATACGCAGCGGCTCTCCCCACCAACGATGAGCACAGGCCGGCAGCCAACTGCTCTCGACGTCAGCGTGGTCAAGCTGGCAAGCCAGTGTGTCGTCGATATCAAAGGAGATGCGTACGCGCGGGCGCTTGGCGGCACGCGTGAGGACCGCTTGCTGGACGGCTTGCACGGCTCGGCTGGCGAGTGTTGGATACCAGCGCATTAATGGCCTCCCTGATAGATAGGCTGTGGTATATCGCTCAAGAAAAACGCCTTGGGATCCGGGGCCTGTTCCTCCAGGAAGGCGGCGTATTTTTTCTTGATCTTGGGCAATTCATACAACGCCTTGACCCCATGTTTGGCCGAGTTGCGGATCACCGAGGAAGGATTGAAGTAACCCTCGGCATTTTCCAACGTCAGCACAAACGGTGGCAACCCGGCGCGCATCAGCAGATAGCTGACGATCAGCGAGCCACTGCGGTTGTTGCCTTCGATGAACAATTGCGGCTTGCTGAGGATGCGCACATACACACCGGCCGCACGCTTCCACACCGATTCACTGCGATACGCGCAGTACCAGTTGAACAAGTCCTTGATACCGCCTTCAACGTTGTTGAAGAAGTGCTCCTCGGTGGCGGCCAGGTGCTGCGCGTATTCCACGCGGCGCGCCGGGTCGCTACCGCAGAGCACGGTGGCGTTGATCTCCAGCATCAAGTCCAGATGATGAAGGTCAAACAGGTCAACGCCCCGTGCGACATAGTCGTCAACCAGCGCATAGCCTTCAAGCACGTTGTGCAGCACTTCGTCGGTCAAGGGGTCGCGCGGCTCGGTAAATTGCGTGCTGAGCTCGGCAAAGCGGCTCTGCACTTTACGGAGCGCGCGTTCAATCGCTGACAAATCAAGACGATGCGTTGCAGACATTGGCGTTCCTGGGCTGACGGTAGCGCACGTGTGGTTTCTATCGAACATGGAGTGACTCAGCTGAACTTGCCGCTGATGTAATCCTCGGTCATCTGCTCACGTGGGCTGCCAAAAATCTGCGCGGTCGGGCCCATTTCCACCAGGTAGCCGGTACGCGTGCCCTGGGAAATATCCACCGAGAAAAACGCTGTGGTGTCCGCCACGCGGATGGCCTGCTGCATGTTGTGGGTGACCAGGGCGATGGTGTAGTCCTTCTTCAGTTCCACCATCAGCTCCTCTACCCGGCGAGTCGCAATCGGGTCGAGTGCCGAGCAAGGCTCATCGAGCAACAGCACTTCCGGCTCGGTGGCGATAGCGCGGGCGATACACAACCGTTGCTGCTGGCCACCGGAGAGCGACAGGCCGCTGACCTTGAGCTTGTCCTTGACTTCATCCCACAGCGCAGCGCCTTGCAGGGCGTGCTTGACGCGATCGCCCAAGTCGCCTTTGTAGCGGTTCAGGCGCAGGCCGAAGGCGACGTTGTCGAAGATGCTCATGGAGAACGGGTTCGGCTGCTGGAATACCATGCCGATGTAACGGCGCACTACCACCGGGTCTACACCCTTGCCGTACACGTCCTGCCCCAGAAAATGCACGTGGCCCTCGAAGCGAAAGCCCTTCACCAAATCGTTCATGCGGTTGAGGCTGCGCAGTACCGTACTTTTGCCGCAGCCGGACGGGCCGATAAAACCGGTGATCTTGTTTTTCTCGATCGGCACATGGCTGTCACGCACCGCCATGAAGTTGCCGTAGAAAATCCGGTCCAGCTTGCAGTCCATGACCACAGGCGATTGGGTGACAAACGGAGCGGCTATTTGCGCAGTTGAGACGTTCAAGATTCAGATGCTCCCGTTCTTAATACTTAGGCTTGCCGAAGATACGGCTCACAATATTCACGACCAGCACGATCATCACCAACACCAACGAGGCCGCCCAGGCGAGCTCCAGCTGGTTGTCGAAGGGCATGCCGGAAAAGTTGTAGATCAACACGGCGAGGGAGGCCGTGGGGTTCATCACCGCCAGGTCGCCGTCGTGGTAGATCCAGTAGTTGCTGAACAGCGCGGTAAACAACAACGGCGCGGTTTCGCCTGCGGCACGTGCCACAGCAAGCATCACGCCGGTGAGGATCGCCGGTAGGCCGGTCGGCAAGATGATCTTCCAGATCACCTGCGAGCGGGTGCAGCCCATGCCGTAAGCCGCGTCCTTCATGATCTTGGGCACCATGCGCATCGACTCTTCCGCCGTCAGCACTACGATGGGCAGCATCAGTACCGCCAGGGCCACGCCGCCTGCCGGTGCCGAGTAGGTGCCGGTGGTCATCACCACCAAGGCATAGGCAAACACGCCGGCCAGGATCGAAGGCAAGCCGGTGAGCATCTTGGCGGCAAAGCGTGCAGCGTTGGCCAGTTTGCTGTCCGGCCCCAGTTCGGCCAGGAAGATCGCGGCCATGATGCCCACCGGCACTGCGATCGCCGCAGCGATACCGACCATCACAAAGGTGCCGGCCATGGCGTTGCCGAAACCACCGCCCGTTTCAAAGCCGGTGGGCGGCAACTCGGTGAACACCTCCAGGCTCAGGCGTGCGCCGCCACGGGTGATCAGCATGTAGAGCACCGAAATCAGCGGCACACTGGCCAGCAGCGCGCCCAGCCATACCAATGTGGTCAACACCAGGCTGCGCAGCGCCCGGCCTTCGAACTTGCGCTGCAGGCTCGGTACAGCGGTTATAGGGGATGTGAGATTAGTCATCATCGGTTACCCCGTTGGGCGTAGAGCATGATCATGGAACCGATGACATTCACCAGCAGCGTGATGAACATCAAGACGAGGGCGGCGTACATCAAGACCTCCACCTCGTTGGGCCCGGCTTCGGGGAAGTTCAGCGCCAACAAGGCTGCCAACGTGTTGGCCGGCGCGAACAGCGACAGGGAAATGTTGTTGGCGTTGCCCACCAGCATCGCCAGCGCCATGGTTTCGCCCAGCGCACGGCCGAGGCCGAGTACCAGGGAGCCAAAAATACCGGTGGCGGCAGACGGCACCATCACCTTGAGGATCGCCTCCCAATGGGTGGTGCCCATGCCGTAGGCGGCCTGCTTGGTTTTCATCGGCACGCTGGTGAGCGCGTCCTGGGACACGGCGGCAATCGTCGGCAGAATCATGATGGCCAATACCAGCGCCGCTGGCAGCAACCCCGGCCCGCTCAAGGACGTGCCGAAAAACGGGATCCAACCCAGTTCACTGTTCAACCAGGTAGTCAGTGGCCGGATCGCCGGGATCACCACGTAGATGCCCCACAGGCCATACACCACGCTGGGGATGGCCGCGAGCAGTTCAACGATGGTGCGAAACACCGCCGCCAGCTTGGCCGGCAGAAAGTCCTGAGTCAGGAAAATCGCCATGCTGACACCGAAAAAGCCCGCAATCAGCAGCGCGATAAAAGCGCTGTAGAGCGTGCCCCAAATGGCCGGCAGGATCCCGTACTTGCCCTGGTTAACGTCCCAGACACTGCCAAAAAGCACATCGAACCCGTGCTTTTCCATGCCCGGCAAGGCCTTGCGTCCCACCTCGAATACCAAGGCCGCGACCAACGCCAGAATCAGTACCACCCCGATTCGCGCGAGCCCACGGAAGGTGCGATCAACCAGGAAGTCCTTGGCGGAGGGAGGTTGGCAGGCAGAATCCCGGTTAACCGGTACGACGAAAGGTTTGTTCATTGGCTAATTCCGGAACAGGGGGGAAACGCCCCCGGCGCGGCAAACAGCCCACACCGAGAGCGGCCTCACGGGTGTTACTGAATGTTGGCGGAAGCTTTGCGAACCTGCTCTACCACCGATGGCGGCAGCGGGATGTAACCCATCGAGTCGGCGATTTTCTGCCCCTCGGTCAGGCTGTACTCAACCATTTCGCGCATGGCCTTGGCCTTGGCAGGGTTGCCGTTGTCCTTGCGGAAGATCATCCAGGTGTACGAGGTGATCGGGTAAGACTTGGCACCGTCCGGGTCCGGCAACCAGGCCACCAGGCTTTCCGGCATCTTCACGGCGGCCAGGGCCTCGGCGCCGCTTTCAGCGTTTGGCACCACGTACTGGCCGGCCTTGTTCTGCAACTGGGCGAAGTCAACCTTGGCCAGTTTGGCGAAGCCGTACTCGATGTAGCCAATTGCGCCTGGGGTCTGGCGTACGGTGGCGGTCACACCATCGTTCTTGGGCGACTTGATGAATTTGTCGCTGGCCGGCCAGTTGACGGTGTTGCCCTCCCCCAGCGCCGTTTTGAATTCAGGGTTGATGGTGGCCAGGTGTTTGGTGAAGACCGCTGTGGTGCCGCTGGAATCTGCACGCACAACCACCGTGATCGGCGTGTCGCTGAGCTTCAGGTCCGGGTTGGCGGCGACGATCTGTGGGTCGTTCCACTTGGTGATCTTGCCCAGGAAGATATTGGAGTAAACATCACGTGGCAGCTTGAGGCCCTTGGGATTGCCCGGCAGGTTATACGCCAGCACGATTTCACCGGCGGTCATTGGCAGCAACTGCACGCCTTCGGCGACCTTGGCGATGTCTTCGTCTTTCATGGCCGAGTCACTGGCGGCGAAGTCGACGGTTTTATTCAGGAAGTCCTGCACACCTGCGCCGCTGCCCTTGGATTGATAATCCACGGTGACGCCAGCGGTCTTCTTGCTGAAATCCTTGAACCAGGTGAGGTAGATAGGTGCAGGGAAGCTGGCGCCAGAGCCGGTGAGGCGCACGTTTTCGGCGGCGAAGGTCACGGAGGAGGCACACAGGGATACCGTAATGGCGAGTGCTGCGGACTTCATCAAGCTTTTCATTAAAAGGAACTCGTTGTGGTGACGGGCTCCCGAACTGTGAAGCAGGGTTGTTACATTTTTATGAAAATTGAATGGCGAGAGGGTGTTTTGTCCTGCTTTGCCGCCGCAGGGCTGAATTTTTAGGACATGGGTTAGTAACAAAATAAGACTAAGAACCTGCACGCGCCGCTTTTTTGGCGCCTTTTTTGGACAGCGTGAGGTGAGCTTGAAGACATACAGCTCACCTCGCCCTGTCACAATCGGGTTTAAACTTCAGAAGTGCCACTCAAGGTGGAACGTCGGCGCATGCGTATCGGTACCCGGTTTATTGATCGCGCCATACTTGTGTTTCCAGTACTCATAGCCCGGACCGACCAATAGGGTATTTTTGCGACCCCATGCCAGTTGCCCGACATCGACCATCAATGACGCGCGCACCAGGCTTTCCTCGGCCGTATCCTGCTTGAAGTAATCCTTGCCCTTCTCGGTCTTGTAGCTGGCAAAACCCTGGAATTTGAGGGGCACGCCGGCCACCTGGAACGGGATGCCCCAGACCATGTGCAACACATAGTACGGGTCGAACTGGATGTTTTCGGCCTGGCACGCATTCAACCCGCAGTGGTTCCATTCCATGGCATACAGCAGGCTGATATCCAGGTAACCGGGCACGTCGAACTTGAGCGTCGGACCGGCCACCAACATGCGCTTGCGGGTAGCGAACTCGGTGTTCTTGTAGTTGAGCTCAACTCCGCCGCTCAGGGCCACCTCCTTGACCGGACCAAAGGCCATCGACCGCTCGAACACCTGGCTGAGGAACAGTTGATGGCGGTACACCAGATAGGCCTCGGTCGCACCCGAATCGCTGTCTTTCTTTGGATCGTTACTGTCGGACTTGAGTACGTCCAGGTTGAAGAAATTGGAACCGGTCTCATTGCCGCTGGCATGGCCCAGTTGGTAGATCTCCTTCTGGACCTTGCCACGGATGCTGGGTTCGGTGAAGTCGGTACCGTAGCGAAAACCGATGAAGGTATCGCTCCAGTCCTTGGCCTGTGCCGGGCTTGAGATCAGACTCATTGCACCCGCGGTTATCAAAAGAGCCTTGCAATACGTTTTTTGTAATTGTTGTACGTACATGTTCAGCATTCCATCACGTCAAAGTTCCAGCCATCCCGGTTTCCAGGCATGCGCAAGCCTTGCCCGGACGACCACCAGGGCCGGGTTCAAGTTGCCAGGGGTGCTATGGCTTAGCGGACGTTAGCCATGGGTATGACGAGTGGATTGCCAGGCAATCATTTGCCAGCCGTTATTGCCCGCCTTCCACACGCTGATGTAGCGCGAGTTGAGGACCATGGGCTCGCCACGGATCACCACGTCCATATCGATCAGCCCGGTAACGACCACGCATTCCCCTACCCTGCGCATCTGCTCGTCATGGCTGGTGAAGCCGCGATAGCGCCAAACGCCCTCTCGCATGCCCTGCAGGTAGCTGCTCTTGCTGTCGCTCTTGCCGTCGGAGTGGCTGTAGGTCAAGTCTCGGGTATAGATACTTTCCAGGAAGTCCATATCGCCCTCGACCATGGCCTGGCGGCGGCGCAATTCCAGGGTTTGGATCTGTTGTTCTACGCGTTGCTCTGACATCGTTTGATACTCCAGTGTTGATCTCAAACTTCAGGAATCCGTGGTTTTCAGCGCCCCTCCCGCGCGAGCGGGCACATCTGACTCCACCTGGGGCATAAACAACAGCGTGACAGTGGCCAAGGCAAAAAAACCGGCGCACACCAACAGGCCCCACGCCAGGCTGTAGTGGGTGGCGATACCACTCAGCAGGAGCGGCGCAAAAGCCGCCAGGCCCCGGCCAAAGTTGAAGCAGAAGCCCGCGCCGAGAGTGCGTACCCGCGTGGGGTACAACGCACTGAAGTAGGAGGCAAACAAACTGGCAAAGGCATAGAAGAAGGCATAGATCGGCCCTAGCCAGAACAGAATGGCGTTATCGGTGGTGAGTGCATAAATCGATAACATCAGCGCGCTGCCGAGCAATGACAGGAGCGTGGCGTTGCGTTTACCGATGTGGTCAGCGATGAAGCCGAAGGCATTGATACCGATAAAGGCGCCGATGTTGAGGATCGCCATGAAGTTGGCCATCATCCCAATGTCCAGTCCGCGCTCCTTGATCAAGTAGGTGGGCAACCAAGTGCTCGCCCCCCAGAAGCCAATCACCGCAAAACTCGCCGCCAGGGTACCCAGCAGGGTCAGGCGCAGCAGTTCGGGGGAAAATATTTCGCGTATCGAGACATGCTTGTGCTGGCTGGGGCCGGCCATGTTGCGGATTTTCTGCGCGGTCCATTCCGGTGACTCAGGCACAAAGAAAAACAGATACGCCAGCGGGATCAAGGTGGAGATCCCCGCCACCATGAACAGGGTTTGCCAGTCTGGCAGGTAGCTGGCCGCCACCATTGCCGCGATGGCGGCGCCAATCGGGAATGAACTCAACACGAACCCGATCGCTCGTGCCCGTTGATGGGCAGGCCAGGTTTCCGTTACATAGGCTGAGACAATCCCCCACACCCCGCCCAAGCCCAGCCCGGACAGAAACCGCAGGAGCAGGAGCAAGCCCCAGTTGTGCGTGGTAGCGACCAGCGTGGTCAACACGCCGAACACGATCAACGAGATCAGCAGGGCTTTGCGTCGGCCGTAGTTGTCGCAATACCACCCCGTGGTAATGCCGCTCAAACCGATCCCCAGCAGGGTTGCCGAGGCGAGCATGCCAGCTTCATTGAACGTCAGGCCCAGGTCCTGGCGGATCACCGGGAGCGCAATGGTGAGTAGGATGATCTCCATGGCGTCAAACAGATACGCAAGGAAACCGCCGATAAGTACATGCCATTTGGATAGAGCTCGCATTGCAGGTTTTCCTTATTGTTGTTGTTTTGCCAGGCCGATCGACAGACGTGATGCATCGCAGCACGCTTGATCGGCCTGGAGGATTTACGGGTGCGGTCAGTCAGTTACAGCAGGGCGCAGGCCTCGTCGAAGCCCAGCCGCGGGTTACGGGCAAAGAGTTTTGCGGGGTCGCCATAGCCGAGGTTGCACAGGAAGTTCGTCTTGATCTTCATCCCGGCAAAGGCCTGCATGCCCTCGGTCCCTGGAGCAAAGAACGTCTGGTCGACCTGTGCGTGGTCAAACCCGGACATCGGCCCGCAGTCAAGGCCCAGAGCCCGGGCCGCGAGAATGAAGTAGCCGCCCTGCAGCGAACTGTTGCGAAACGCGGTGGACTCAAGCAAATCCGGCTGGTCGGCAAACCAGTCGCGTACTGTGGGGTTGTGCGCAAACAACCTGGGCAACTGCGTATGGAACTGCGTGTCGTAGCCAATGATTGCCGTCACCGGGGCGCCCAGGGTCTTCTCGACATTGCCGGCGCTCAGGGCTGGCAGCAAACGCTGCCGGGATTGGGCACTGCGTAAAAACACAATGCGCGCAGGGCAGCCGTTGGCGCTGGTCGGGCCCCAGCGCATCAGGTCGTAGAGTGCCTTGAGGGTTTGATCATCCACCGGTTTATCCAGCCAGCCGTTCTGGCTACGGGCCTGGCGAAACAACTTATCGAGCACCTGCTCGCTGATTACCTGACTCATGGCATCTGTCCTCAACTGCGTCGTTGACGGTCTGAAGTCGACCGGGGCAAGGTCTGTTCAGCGGCACACTCGCCGCCTAGGAAGAACTCCACCGACATCGGCGGGCCCCACTGGTAGAGGCTGGCGTCGCACGCCTGGGTGTAACCCGAGGGCGAGTCCTGGTTGAACAGGTCGCCATCGGTGAAGTGCTCGATAAGGTTGCCGGACGGGTCCCGCCAATAATCGAAGATCTGGCTGCCCAGCATGTGCCGGCCTACCCCCCAGAACGGCGACCAACCTTGCAGGGTCATCCACTCGTGGCCCAGGCACTGCGCGTCAAAATCCTGCACCTCGAAGGACACGTGATGGACGAAGTCCTTCGGTGCCTGGAACAGGGCGATGGTGTGATGGTCAGTCCAGGCGCTGCCACGGTTCAACCGCAGGAAGGCCGCGCTCGGGCGGTCCCGGTCAGGCTCCTGAACCACAAGGTCCGAAGGCAGCATGCCGAGCACTTGCTGGTACCAGGCCAGGTGCTGCGGCATGTCCTGCACGCCAATCGCCGCATGACCCAGGCGCAGGACTTGTGCCGCGCCCTTGCCGGGCCGCTGCACATCGCCAAAGCGTTGCTTGTGATGGGCCGAGTTGAGGGTCAACGCAGCACGCTGGGGCAGCGTGCCCACGGCTTCGATACCGTGGGCCAGCTCGATGCGCCGCCCCGAGGGATCATGCAAGGCGACGTACTGCCCTCCTCCGGGGCCTTCCAGCGGCCGGATCGCCGAGGCCCCCGGCAACCGGGTAGCCTGGTGCAAGTCATCGAGGCTTTCGACGGCGAACGCGATGGCGCCAAAGCTGGCTTCAACAGCCTTCTCGGCGATGTACACATAGGGCAGTGAGCAGGTACCGCGAAAATACAGGCGTTGCTCGGTACGGTGCATAACCACCAGGCCGAAATCGGTCAGGAAACGTTCGACCACTCCAAGGTCGGGATGACGGTAGAGCACATGGTTGATGTCTTTGATCTGCAGCACGGTAGTTGCTCCTGGGCATTCAATGGGCAGGACAACCGGTGGTCAAAACCAGGGCAGCCGGGATCGCTGCCCACCGTAGTGACGGTGGGTCGGTTGTGCTGCGCGCTCGAAAAAACTGAGGCGTGGACTCAGGCCGCTGAAGGCTCGTCGGCGATCAGGTTGCTCAAGGTGCCAAGGCCTTCGATCTCCACGGTGCAGAGGTCGCCAGGCTTCATGAACAGTGGCGGGCGTCGCGCCCAGCCAATCCCTGCCGGCGTGCCGGTGACGATCACGTCACCGGGTTCCAGGGTCACCGCTTCACTGAGCACGGCGATCAGTTCGGCGACCCCAAAGATCATGTCGGCGGTATTGCCCTGCTGCACCACCGTGCCATTGAGGCGGGTCACCAGGTTGAGGCCGACTGCCCCCGCTGGCAGTTCGTCTGCACTGACGAAGGTCGGACCAAACGCGCCAGTGGCGTCGAAGTTCTTGCCAATGGTCCATTGCGGCGATTTGAACTGGTAATCGCGAACCGAGGCTTCATTGAAGATCGCGTAGCCCGCCACATGCTCCAGGGCCTGCGCGCGCGCGATATGCCGGCCCCCAGTGCCGATCACTACCGCCAGCTCTCCTTCGTAGTCCAGTTGTTCGGAGACACGCGGGCGCAGGATGGGTTCGCCATGGCCGACCAGGCTGGTGCTGAAACGCGGAAAAAAGGTCGGATAGGTCGGCTGTTCATAAGGGCTTTCCTTGGTGTGATCGGCGTAATTCAGGCCGACACACACAATCTTGCCCGGGCGCTCCAGCGGGGGCAGGTAACGCAGCTTCGATGGATCGAGCAAACGGGCGTCGCTCAAGCGCTGATGAGCCGCTTGCAGCGCGTTCGGACCGGCCTTGAGCAAGCTCTCCAGGGCACCCGGATAACCACTTTCCTGTTCGGTCAAACCTCGCAGCGCGCCTGCTTTTTCAATGGCCAGACCTTTGGTGGAGCCTTCCAAAAAGTGTACGAAACGCATGATCACTACCTCTGTTGTTGTTATAGTTCGGTACGGTACGTTACCGTACCCTTTCGTCGAAAATGCGCCCAAATAAATAACTCGTCAAGGGTCATCAAAGTGTTTTTACAAAAAACATTCCGGGGCAATCGCTTGATTCGTCCCTCTGCGCGGCTGGAAGGCTTGTGCAGAGCGGCGTAGGCTAGGAGAACTTTTGAATTGTTCTTTTCAGGAATAGCCGAGCCACATGCAAACCCCTACCCCGAGGCAAGCAGCAAAGCGTCAAAGTATTCTCCAGGCTGCGACTGATATGTTTCTCGCAGAAGGCTATTCAGGGGTCAGTGTTGACGGGATCATCGCCAACATTGGCGGCTCCAAACGCACGCTCTATGCCTACTTCGGCGGCAAGGAAGGGTTGTTCGCCGCGATTATCGAGCAACTGTGCGCAGAAAACGTCAGCCCGCTGACTCACATGACCCTCGCTCAGAAGCCTCTACAGGAGGCACTGACGACCATTGCACGGGTCTTTCTCGATGTGGTGCTGTCGCCTCGCACCCTGGCCCTGCATCGCCTAATCGTGTCCGAGGCCCTGCGCGCGCCGGAGGCTGCAAAGTCGTTCTTCGAGGCTGCCCCCGCAACGGCCTATAGCTGCCTGGCCGATTACTTTACCTGGGCCGAGGAAGCCGGGCTGGTCATGCCGGGCAACCCGCAGACCCGCGCGAAGATCTTCCTTGATGCGCTGACCGGCGACATGCAGTTGCGCTGCCTGCTCGGGCTTAGCTCATGCCCTGGAAAAGCCGCGCGCGAGCACCTGATCAGTGAGACCACAGCGATTTTCATCAACGGGTTGTCAACTGACAGGCACTAGAACCCATGAAGGTAACGTAGCGTCAATTGGGTGCCCTGCGCGCGGTTTTCAGCGCCACTTTCAAAATACAGATTGGCGAAGAATGTCTGGCTTCCCTGCTGGTACATCACCCCTGGCCCGATCCCTGTCACCTGTTCCCTGGAGTCACGCTGGCGATGCCCATCAATGCGGTCATCGCTGATCTGATTGAGTTGATAGCCTGCAACGCCGATACGCCACTTCTCGGCAACGGCATAAGAAACCGACAGGTTGCTATGAAACGCCTCTCCCGGCTGGATACTGCCGGCTTGCAGGACTGACGCCGGATCGTTATTGCGGCTTGACCACGCATAATTGAAACGACCACTGACCTCCAGGCGGTCAGTCAACTCCCAGGTGAACACGTAATGGGGGTTGAACACCCAGACATTGCTCCCGGTATTGAGGCTCGAATCCTTGTTATAGGAACCCGTCGGCAAGGAGAACACGAAATTCAAGCGCTGCCAGTACGGGCGGCCGAAGAACGACACCGGGGCCCACTGCAACAGAAACGGACTGACGATCATGTCACCCTGGCGAGTCCGTCGTCCCTTGGGGCCCTGATCGATCTCTATCTCCAGGTTCACCAGTGGCAATAGCACTTCGGCGCCATAGTTCGCTCCCAGCAGAGTCTTGTCGCTGAAGTAAGCCAGGTGCGGCAGTACCGTGGTGCTGTGCACCTGCTGCCGCCCCGGCAACGCATGTCCATGGGCATCGTAGGCCGAGTTGCTGCGGTAATACTGCACCGGTAACTCGAACAACGCACCGGGGCCGGCGACCCCATCCATGAAACTGGCATTGCCCAGGGCCAGAGGTGGCAGGCTGATGCTGTCAGCCTCGCTCGTGGCGCAGGCCAGTGCCGAGCTGATGCCCAGCACCCGAATCCATTGGGTTTGACTCATACAACACCTTCATTGAATAACGACTAGAAAACACTGAATGGGTAATCGACAATCACCCGGTACTCATCGGCGTTTGAATTGCCACGGGTGTTGCCCGGTGCGGTATACCCCTGTGCCGAACGGTGTGCGGCCCAGCGCAGGGTGATATTCAAGCCTTTGGCCTTGCCGTCTGGCACGGCATAGCGCAGGGCAACGTCCCGCTCCCAATGGTGTGCATCTTTGCCGGCGGCGTTATAGATGTAGCCGTAGCCCGTGCTATTGGGATCGACCCGGGTCAGGTCCGCTTCACCGCGAGTGTATGAAGTGCTGAGCTGGAAATCCGGCGCGTTGATAAACGCCAGGCTGGTCTGGTATTGAATCTTCCAGGACTTTTCGCCAGGTGCATTGAAGTCTGCGTATTGCTGGGAGTTGCCCAGGTAAAGGAAGGTCCGGTCGTCCTGGACCATGTAGTCGAACGGCGTGTCGCCGTCCACCTTCTGCAGCCCCAGGGTCAGGCTCTGGCCTGCGCCTGACAGCGTCAGGCCACCGCTATAAGTGTTGTTGTCGATATAGCCCAACTGGCGCTGGCCCTGATCGCGGGTTTTGAAGTAACGCAGGTACGGTGTCAGCGTAAGCCCAGGCGTCAGCTTGAATGGCTGGCTGACCCCGGCGTAGTACTGGTTCCAGATATCACTCAATTGGCCGCCATACAGGGTCACTGTTATTGCGCCGGGCACCGCGTAGACGCCGCCCAGCCAACTCATGGACGCGCTTTCACGATCAGCGGCCACCCCAGCCTTGTTGCCGGTGCCGTAACTGGTGGTCAAGTGGCTTTGGCCGCTCTGGTTGCGCTGGCGTGTTGAGTCGATCCAGCCAGTGTCCAGTGTCAGGTGTTCCAGGCTGTAGTTCTTGAGCGTGACACCACGAAATGTCTGGGGAAAGACTCGGCTGACGCCACTGGCGATCAGCGGGTTTTCTAAGTACTGATCACCTGCCTGCATCAGGCTGTCAAACCCGCGCAACTTGAGCGCCGCGCCCGCAGCCGAGAAGTCAGACTCCGACGCGCCTTTTGAGTCCAGCGGCAGCAAGCCGGCCCCGCCGCTGCCCCCTCCTCCATCCAGCTTGAGCCCATAAAAACCATGCACGTCGAGCCCGACACCAATGGGTGTGTCGGTGTATCCCGAACGAAAGGACAAGTACACGCCCTGCACCCATTCGCGCTGGTCACGCCTGGACGGTGTGTTGTGATTATCGCGGCCCAGGTAGTAATTGCGCAGCAAGCCGTTAAGAGACGAGCCGCTGACAAATCCCGGCGTGACCGACAGCTCAGCCTTTTGGCGCTCATTGATACCGGTGCTGAGGTTATCTCTCTGGTCCATGGAGTTATCGGCATAGGCCCCTGTCGCCGACAACGAGACAGTCAGCGAGATTGAGACCCTTATAAGCCGGCGCAATGACACACTCATCAGCGTTGCTCCTGTTGTTCAAGCACCGTCACCGTCGCCGTAGTGCCTGCGCGCAAGCGGTCCTTGGCGGCATAGGCAGGATCGATCCTGATTCTTACGGGGACCCGCTGGGCCAGCTTGACCCAGGTGTAGCTGGGGTTGATGTTGGCCAGCAAGCGACTGCCAGGCGCGTTCTCCCGGTCGGTGATGGCGAAGGCGATGCTCTGCACGGTTCCGCTAAAGGTCTCGCCGCTCATCAACTGGATCCGCACTGGGTTACCTTGTGCGATACGCGGTAACTTGGTTTCCTCAAAGTAGCCACTGACATAAAACGAATCGCTGTCCACCAACGCCAGCAAGGCACCGCCGGCACTGGCGTAATCGCCTTGGCGGGTCAGCAGGTTGGTCACATAACCACTGACGGGTGCCACCACCCGGGTGCGCTGCAGGTCGAGTTCGGCCTGGGTCAAGGCAGCCTGTGCCAGCTGCACATTGGCTTGGGCCAGCCCCAGGTTGGCCTGGTTGCTGAGCAACTGCGCCTGAGCGATAGCCACGTCGGTATTGGACTTCTCCCACTCCTCACCGGAGATGGCGAACCCTTGTTTGAGGCTACGCCGGCGCCGCTCTTCACTTTGGCGCTGTTTGAGCTGCGCCTGGCTGGCAATAATTGCAGCCTCCGACTGGCCCATTGCGGCCTGGGCCACTTCAACAGAGCGTCGTGCGTGCTCGACTGCCAGGGCATAGCGCGCCGGGTCGATTTGCAGTAGCAGGTCCCCTTTGCTCACATGCTGGTTATCCTGAACCCGCAAACTGGCGATCAGCCCGGAGACGTCCGCCGACAAGGTCACCACATCAGCGCGCACCCTGGCATCGCGAGTCCAGGGTGAACGGGTGTAGTGCTCCCAGGCGAACCAGCCCAGGACCAGCGCCAGCAAGACAACCGCCAGGGTAATCAGTTGGGCGATGTATTTTTTCAAGGTGACGAGGCTCCCATTACTAGAATCACAACAGCACACACGCAGACATAGAGCGCGCCTTCGAACAGCGCCTCATGCCACACAAACCGCAGCACGCCCAGCCGACGCAAGGACCAGCCCAGCACCATGAAAATCGGCAGCGCCAGCAACAAAGCCTGCGCAATGGGCGGCAGGTAGACGCCACCTACCTCAAAATCAATGTGCAAGAGACGGCACTCCTTTTTCATCGAGCTCAAGAAATTCGCGGTAGCGCTCAATAAACGAGGCAACGATCAGCAGTGCCACGCGAATGCGAAACACCGACCAGAGCTGTTCATGCCCGGACGAAAGCTCAGCAGCATGCAGTTGGTCCAGGTCATCGCCCAGGTGCCGCAATGCATCGGTCAATGCCTGCCAGTCGACGGTGGGCCTTCCCGCCACATAACGGCCTGACTGGTCCAGAACCGACTGCAAACGGGCCTGGGTTTGCGCCGTCAGCAATGTATTGTTCTGCCCTTGTTGCTTGAGCTGGTTCAACGCCACGCCCAGGGCCATGCAGGCCAGAGTGACCTCGAACAGCGCATGGGCTCGCGGGTCTTTGGTCGAGGGCAACAAACCCAGCATCATGGTCAGGCGATCCATCATCCGGCTTTCAAAGGCGAACTGCTGCTGATCCGTCGCTGAGGTCTTGAGCAATACGTAGACCTGCTCCCGGCTCTCATCGAACAGACGGTGAATGCGCCGGGCCGGATTGAATGGAAACACCCAGGAGTACACCAGTAACGACAAGGTGCAAGCTCCGATATAGGCACCGGCAAATTCGAACCACTGACTCGCGGTGTTTTGCCAGGCCCCGATATTCTGCGGGCCCACCATCAGGAAGGTCGAAAGCCCCAGGCCCATGCCTATCCCCGCAGTCAGTGGGCTGGCCAGGCCCACAGCAATCACATAGAGCAACGGCGCCAGAATCAACAGCAGCATTTCGACGTCGCCAATGGCGGGCACCAGCATGAACTGATAGACCGCTGAAATCACCAGCGACAGGCCAAACCCACGTGCGTAGTTCTGGCTTGCCGCCAAGGGCCGTGGAAAGGTCGCCATCAATGAGCACAGAATTCCCACCAGGATCATCCCTGCCCGGGCGCCATCCCAAGCCGTTTCGATCCAGATCAATCCACACACAAGCAAGGCAATAAACGCACGGGCAGCGTTCATTCCCGCCAGGCGCCAGTCCAGGTACAGCGGATTACTTCGGCTCTGGCGGTGCAGGCAGTTGGCCGGACGGCCCTCCTGAATGGCATCACTCAGTTGCAGGATCTCTTCCAGTTGTTGCAACAGCCTGGCCTGCTCCCAACGCAAGGCCCACGCCAGCGCGCGTAACGTACCTGTTATGGGCTCATCACGTTGCTCAACCTTATTGGCCTGCTGGTCAAAGCGCTGCTGCAACACGCTAAAGCGCTGGCGCGCCTGCGTCGATAATGAACGCCCCGCCACTGCCAACTCATCCAGGAACGCGAGTTCGTCAGCGCGCAGCTGTTGAATGTCTTCGGGAAGCTCACCTTGCCAACGCTCATCGATCAGCGTGCGTTGACGACGCAGCACTGTCAGACGTGAAGTCAGCAATACCAATTGATTACCCAGCAGTTGCACCAGGCCGTTGGCACTGCGCAACCGTGGCGCATCGAAATACAAATGCCGGCGCAGGCCTTCCAGTGCGTTGATTTCTCCGAGTAACTGCATCTGGCGCTTACGGAAATCGGCCTCGCTCTCCTCGGTACGAATCACCGCCGCCGCATGGGCCGCCATCAATTTCAGGACTTGATCTACTTTGGCAAAGTACCCCCGGGCGACCGCTTCCGGGCGCGCCGTCAACAGGCTGACCACGCCGACACAGGCAACCGCCAACAGCGTCTCAGTGAGTCGGGTGATCGCCAGCATCAAGGTATTATCCTGCTCCGGTACAGCAAGCAGCCCAACGACGACCGCCGTGAACCCGCTGAGCACAAAGGCGTGGGAACTGGTGTAGCGCAGCAACGTGCCACCCGCCGTGCAGAACGCCAACCACAGCGACAAGGTAACAATGAATGGGACCGGTGCCTGGGGGAAAACGCCCATGATCAGCACCGCCACTGCCGCGCCGACCAGGGTGCCGATAATCTGTGAAAAACTACGCTGCAACGCCATGCCACCCAAGGGTTGGCTGACGATAATCACCGCCATCACTGACCATTTTGGCTGGTCTAGGTCGAAGATGAAGGCCAGGTACAAGGTCAACAATCCAGCTGCAACGGTGCGCAACGCAAATAGCAGCGCGCCCATACCTGGATTGAACACCACTTTGAAATAGTTGATCAGGGGCTGCATAAACGGCTCAAGCGGGCTGCCAAGGCCTGCGGACCGAGACACAACCTTTGGTCAAAAGCTGCGCCCAATTCATAACAGGTCGTTAGCTGGAAACCGGTTCATGCTCATCTGAACGCACCTGGTGCTAGGTTGAAATGAGGACTGCCTGTCGCAGCACAGCCCCCATGCTCGGGCTTACTTGCCTTCAGTCAAGGCGTTGTAGCTGGTGAACAGGTTGCGGTAGTCCGGAATGTGGTTGGAGAACAACGTCCCCAAGCCCTCGATGTCGTTGCGCCAGTCGCGGTGCAGCTCACAGGCCAGGCCAAACCAGGTCATCAGTTGCGCGCCGTTGGCCGACATGCGGGCCCAGGCGGACTGCTGGGTCAGTTCGTTGAAAGTGCCGGAGGCGTCGGTGACCACGAACACTTCAAAGCCTTCGGCCAGGGCCGACAGCGCCGGGAACGCCACGCACACTTCGGTCACGACGCCGGCAATGATCAATTGTTTCTTGCCGGTGGCCTTGATGGCCTTGACGAAGTCTTCGTTGTCCCAGGCGTTGATCTGGCCTGGGCGCGCAATGTACGGCGCATCCGGGAACAGTGCCTTGAGCTCGGGCACCAGCGGGCCATTGGGGCCGGTTTCGAAACTGGTGGTGAGGATGGTCGGCAGCTTGAAGTACTTGGCCAAGTCAGCCAGGGCCAGCACGTTGTTCTTGAATTTGTCCGGGTCGATGTCACGGACTAGTGACAGCAAGCCGGCCTGATGGTCGACCAACAGCACAGCGGCGTTGTCTTTGTCCAAGCGAACGTAAGGTGTAGACATCGTGGTACTCCTGATAAAGAAGGTGACGCCCCGAGTGGGCGCCCCGTAAAGAACCCAGCGTGTTTACTTGCGCTGTGAGTCTAGTACTTCGTGGTTGTTTGCCACTTCCTGAGCCTTGACGTAGCTCTCGATGAGAAGCTGGTAGTGCGGCATGGCCTGGGTGTAGACGTTGGCCCACTCCTGGGCATCCGGGCGGTTCCAGGAGCCTTGCAACTCCGACAGCGTGCCCATGATGTCGATCGGCACCACGCCGGCCTGGGCCAGGCGTGCAACGGTCAGGTCGGTGGCCAGCCTGGAGTGGTTGCCCGAGGCATCGACCACCGCGAACACCTTGTAGCCTTCATGCACCGCCGCAATCGATGGGAACGCCAGGCACACGCTGGTCAGGGTGCCGGCGATCACCAGGGTCTTCTTGCCGGTGGCTTTGACGGCGGCATGAAACTCCGGGTTGTCCCACGCGTTGATTTCGCCACGGCGGGCCACGTACTGGGCGTGCGGCGCGGCTTCGTGGATTTCCGGGATCAACGGGCCGTTGGGTCCTTGCGGCACCGAAGCGGTGGTGATAACCGGTATTTTCAGCAGGGTTGCGGCCTTGGCCAGCGCGATGGCGTTGGCGCGCAATTGAGGAACATCAATGTCCTTGACGATCTGGAACAGACCACTCTGGTGGTCGATCAGCAACATGGCGGTGTCAGCGGGGTCAATCGTCGGCTTTTGACCATTGAAGTTTGCAGCGTTACCTGATGCAGTCATTTGCATTTCCTCTTGCTTGGCGATACCTCCCTGGCGTGTGCGCCGGAACTGCGCCCGGCCGTGCCTGCACTTCCTGTACAGACACGCTTGGGCAACGACCTGGACGTGTGTCAGCAGGCCCACCCAAAAAAACAGTGGAACCACCTTAATCATCGCGTTCAGGGTTAGGTAGTGGCTGAAACGGGCCGCTCCATCTCAAAAATGGAACAATGCAGCCGCACGGTGGCAAGGGCACTTGGACGTGCCGGTCGTTACAATGCGATCATCGGCTCCATCCCGTGGATTTCAGGCACTTGCGCCAATCATGACCGTTCACTTATTTCCAGGCAGGTGCCTTCATGGACATCAAACAACTTAAATTCCTGATCGCGCTGGAGCAGACCCGCCATTTCGGCCAGGCCGCCGCCCGCTGCAACATCACCCAGCCCACCCTGTCGATGCGCCTGCGCAACCTGGAGGAAGAACTGGGCCTGGAACTGGTGACCCGTGGCCAACGCTTCGAAGGCTTCACCCAGGCCGGCGAACGCGTGCTGGCCTGGGCCAGGACTTTACTCGCCGCCCACGACGGCCTGTTCGCCGAAGCCGCTGCGTGTCGCGGCCAGTTAGTCGGTAACCTGCGCCTGGGCCTGGTGCCCCTGAGCGGCTTCAACCCGATCAGCTTCATCCAGGGCTTGTCCCACAGCTTCCCGGAACTCAAGTTCAGCCTCACCTCCATGAGTTCGGACAAAATCATCGAAGCCCTGGGCACCAACCAGTTGGACCTCGGCGTGTGCTACCTGGACCACGTCAGCCCCAACTACCTGGAGTTTTTCGAACTGGGCGAAACCCGTGTCGGGCTGCTGTACGACACCCGCCACTTCCACTTCGAAGGCACCCAGATGAGCTGGGAAGAAGCCGCCGGACTGCCTCTGGGGATGATCAGCAATGGCATGCACTACCGAAAATCCATCGACCTGAGTTTCCGCAGCCGCGGTCTCGATCCCCAGCCGATTCTGGAAAGCGACTCCACCTATCAACTGTTCCAGGCCATTCACGAAGGCTTCTGCTGCGCGATCATGCCGTTGGACAGTGGCCTGGAAAGCCCGATTGAGAACCTGGCGTTTATCCACCTGCCGGATGCCAGCGTCCTTGCCCCCCTGGGCATGGTGATGCGCAAGACCGAACCGCGCTCGGCCATCGCAGAAAAATGCTTTGCCGAGGCCAGGCAGTTGTTTGCGCCCAATACCCAGGCTTAGCGGGCCTGGGTTTGCAGCGCACACAAAAAAGGCGCTCCGCAGAGCGCCTTTTTTACCGCCGATTGTTTTACTGCAAGCTGACCTGACGCAGTTCAGGTTTGGCCTCGCCACCAATCATGATGCGTTTTGGCTTGGCCTCTTCAGGCACTTCACGCAGCAGGTCGATGTTGAGCAAACCGTTGGTCAGGGATGCGCCACGTACTTCGATATGGTCCGCCAAGCGGAACGACAACCGGAACGCACGTTGGGCAATGCCCTGGTGCAGGTAAGCGACCTTATCGTCGGTTTCGCGTTTACCGCCAGAAACCGTCAATACACCCCTCTCGACCTGGATATCCAGATCCTCCTCGGTCAGGCCAGCCACGGCGATGACAATGCGGTACGCGTCGTCACCGTGCTTTTCCACATTGTGAGGTGGATAGGAATTCGGAGCCTCGCTGCGCAGCGCCGACTCGAACAGGTCATTGAAGCGATCAAAGCCCACCGATTGACGGAACAGTGGGGCCAACGACAGGGTAGTAGCCATTTTAAAATCTCCTGAGTTTCTCCAAGTGATTTAGTACGCGACCCGGATTCGGCATCGCGTGATCAAAAATTTATGGACGCGCAAAAGGAATTCAAGAGGGTTGATAAAAATTTTCTTGCGCAAGGGGCGAACACCGAAACCCTAGTGCGGCGGCCTGTGCTCTAATCACATTGCCAGGCGTGCTTTACCCCGTGAGCGCCTGAGACAGCCCTTGAGGTACAAAAAAATGAAAATGACATTCCCGGCCCTGGCATTGGGCATCCTGATCTCCCAAGGCGCCCTGGCCGCTGGAGATGGTACCGCCGCGCTGGGCGGCGGTGTAGGCGGCGTGTTGGGCAATGTGGTCGGCCAACAGCTCGGTGGCTCGACCGGTGCAGCCATCGGTGCAGGCGTAGGTGGCGCAGCCGGGAGTGCGGTGGGTGCGCAAAAAGGTAATAAAACCGAAGCGGCGATTGGCGGCGGTTTGGGCTCGGCGGGCGGCTCGCTGATTGGTAATCGCCTGGGCGGTAGCACCGGGTCGACCATTGGCGCGGGCGTGGGCGGCGCAGCCGGCGGCGCGTTGGGTAACAACCTGGCCGATGACGAGAGCGGTCATCGCTCAAGTGGTGGCAAGCACAAAGGCAACAAGCATAAGCACAAGAACAAGCACCACTGATCGTCTGGTTTACCCTGTAGGAGCGAGCTTGCTCGCGAAAAAATCACAAACGCCGCGTTTATTCAGGAAGCACGCGTTATCGTTGACGTTTTTCGCGAGCAAGCTCGCTCCTACAGGCGATTTACATCGGCGTGCTGCTCACCACCCGCAACGCCAGCCCTTCATAAGCGTCCAGCGTGATCGTGAACGCGCCCTCCTCGGTCAAATCTCCCTCCACCCGCTCATTGATGATATCTACCACCGGCCCCGGTGCGATGTTGGGCAGGTGCAAGGTTTCGGTGATCGGCGTGGCACCGAAGTTCAACGCAGTGATTTGCGTGCCCTTACCCGCCGGCAGTTCGTGAACCATGATCAACAAGCCGGGATGCTCGACATCCGGCACCAGGATCTGCCGGCTGGCGGCGATGTCGTAGGCGCGGCGCACGGCGAGGATTTTTTGCAGTTGGGAGGCAAAGGACTCTGGATCCTGCAGTTGGCTGTTCAGGCTGCCATACAGGCTTTTGGAGCGCGGCATTTGCCCCGCCGACAGCTCGGCGTCGGGGTTCAGGTCCACCAGATCATAGGCGCCACGGTGGATCCAGCGCGTGTCGCCATCGGCCATCAGGTGCGCCACGTCTTCGGCCGCCAACGGCAGTGCGCCCACCAGGTCCCAGCCGGACAAGGCAAACACCCCAGGTTGCATGGCGTTGTACATCACCAGCAGCAAGTGGATCTGGCGAATCTGCTGGATATCCGCCGGGGTGATCGCCTCCAGGTCACGAATACCCAAGGCCGCAGTGATGATGCTGACCGTGGTGCAGGACACGCCGTTGGTCACGAACTTGAGGTTGTACGGCGCATGTTCACCGGTCAGGCGTTCGTACATCTGCTCGCGGATATGCTCGCGCAGGATGTTGCCGGGGAAGGTCTGCCCCTGGAACATGAAGCTGTCGTGGGCGTGCAGCGTCCAGAAGTGCACCAGTTCCAGGGTCAGTTCATCGTGGTTCTGTAGCGCGTGGATCAGCGATCCTGGGTCGATACCCAGCGTGTGCATCTGGCGCAGCATCAGGCGCAGAAATTCTGTGTCGCCCATCAACAACGCGTGCTGGTAGGCAGGCCGGGTGATGAAATCATAGGACAGGTCGGCGCCGCCATGGGACATGGAGGCGATGTCGTCCACAGTCAGGTTGAGTTCCTGGAAACTGAAACCACCGGCCTTGCGAATCGCCCCGCCGAGCAACTGGTTGCCGGTGATCGACAGCGGGTGGCTTTCCGACCAGGCCGTACCGTCCAACTTGCGCTCTACACCGAGAAACCCGTTGGCGTCCAGGCGCAGGATCTTCGCGCCCATCACATCAATGGCGTGCAGCGCGTCGCCGATGATCATCTGCTGAGCCGCGAACGAGGGATCCAGCCAATTGAGCGACGGCTGGCCTTCCTTGAAGTAATGCAGGTACACCCAACGCCGTGGTTTGCCGTCTACGCCGACCACTTGCGGCGTGGCGCTCCAGTCAGTTTCCTTTACCCCCGGCTCGAAGAAGATCACCCGCTGCAACTGGCCGACGATGTAATGCTTGTCGCGCAGCGCATCCACCTGTTGCGGGCTGAGGTTCTGTGCATCGCGGCCTTCGGCGACATCCGGCAGCAACGACCAGTCTTCCTCACGGATTTCCACCATATGGTAGAGCCCCGGATAGTCCTCATAGGCCATCTCAGCCAGGCGAAAGTCCGCGCCCTTGCCGGTATGGGACGGGATCACGTCGTCGATGATCACCGCATTGTGCGCGGCGGCCATGCGCGTCAATGCCTGTAACTGCGCCTCGGTGCCCAGTTGCGGGTCGATGTCGAAGCTGATGCGGTCGAAATTGCCGTCGATGGTCGGCGTGTGCTCGGTACCAGACAAGCCACCGGACTTCTTCAACGGGCCGTTGTGAATGCCTTGGATGCCAATCTTCGACAGGGTATGCCACAGGGTTTCGTCCCCCAGCGCTTCCAGTACGGTGCCGCCTTCGCGGGTGACAATCGACGCGGGGTAGGCAGTGAACCACACGGACGATAAGGCTGAAGCGTCACGCGGCCGGGTCTGCGCATAGGGCTGCTGCCACAAGCGCCCTTGCCCCGAATAAAGCTTGGCCCGCTGCCGCGCTGCGTGGAGCATGGAATGTTGCACCAGCCAGTTCACATGATCGTTATTCGCCGCGGTCATAAGCTCGGTACCTGTCGTGGTGAAAAGGGTCGGTGTAAGCATATGAGGAGCGTGGGCGCCATTCGTTGCATCGCAATAGAACGCTTACCCTGTAGGAGCGAGCTTGCTCGCGAAAAACCCACAGGCGCCGCGTTGATTCAGGACGCCCGCGTTATCGTTGAGGTTTTTCGCGAGCAAGCTCGCTCCTACAGAAGACATTCACCTGCGCTGCCGCCTTGCGTGGCTTGCCGGTACTGCCTCGGGGTGAAGCCGGTAGAAGACTTGAACTGCCGGGTAAACGCACTGTGGTCGGTATACCCGCATTGCAGCGCCACCTCGGTAATCGGCAACTCGGTATGCAACAACCGCCGGGCATGTTCCAGCCGGACTTTCTGGATCATTTGCCGGGGCGTGAGGTGGAACACGCGCTTGCAGTAACGTTCCAGTTGCGCCACGGAAATCCCGGCGATGCGGGTCAATTCACCCAGGGTGACGCGGCGGTTGAAGTGGCTGCGGATGTGTTCGTCCACCGCCGCCAGGCGCTGATAGGCCGGGTGGGTTTCGCTGGCTGATTGCAGGTCTACCGAGATCCCGGCCAGGCCGATGATCGCACCGAGCCGGTTGTACAGCGGCCACTTGTGGGTCAGGCACCAGCCGGGTTCGCGGGTGCCGTAGAGGTGCAATTCGAGTTGGTCTTCCAACACCAGGCCCTGCCTCAGCACACGACGGTCCTGTTCGGTATAGCCGGGGCCCAATTGCGCGGGAAACACTTCGGCGCTGGTCTTGCCCAGCAGCGGTTGCAGCTGCTTGAGGCCGCAGCGTTGCACCAGGGTACGGTTGGCGAGCACGTAGCGGGCGTCGATGTCCTTGATGAAAATCGCGGCATTGGGCAGTACATCAAGCATCGGCAGCAACTGCTCTACCCCGCTCAATAACTGCTCGATGCTGTGGGGTCGGCTGCCCTGGAAAAGGCTCGCGAACGCGCTCTGCAACATGACTTTATCTGCCCTTTTATTCGTCGACAGCCAGCAGATTGCGCCATGGGGCGAGCGCTGTCGAGCGCGGCAAATTGTGCTGAATTCGTCATCCATCGCCGCATAAAACATCAATCCTCAGCCAGGCCTGTGGGTTCAGGATAGCGCCACTGCATGCCTATCCAATAACTCACAAGAAGGCGCCGCTATGTCAGGCCAAGGCAAGTTCAAGAAACAGCTGTCACTGATGGACCTCACCTTTATCGGGTTGGGGGCCATCTTCGGTTCGGGTTGGTTGTTCGCCGCCAGCCACGTGTCTGCCATCGCAGGCCCGGCGGGGATTTTTTCCTGGTTGCTCGGTGGTTTCGCCGTGCTGCTGCTGTGCATTGTCTACTGTGAACTCGGCGCCGCCCTGCCCCGCGCCGGTGGCGTGGTGCGCTACCCGGTGTACTCCCATGGCCCGCTGCTGGGCTACCTGATGGGCTTTATCACGCTGATCGCGTTTTCCAGCCTGGTGGCGATTGAAGTGGTCGCCTCGCGCCAGTATGCGGCAGCCTGGTTTCCCCAGCTGACCAAGGCCGGCTCCAGCGACCCGACCACCCTGGGCTGGCTGGTGCAATTTGCCTTGCTGTGCCTGTTCTTTGTGCTCAATTACCGCAGCGTGAAGACCTTTGCCATCGCCAATAACCTGGTGAGCGTGTTCAAGTTCATCGTGCCGTTGCTGGTGATCGGCGTGCTGTTCACCTTCTTCAAGCCTGCGAACTTCCAGGTGCATGGCTTTGCACCGTTCGGCTTGTCGGGCATCGAGATGGCCGTGTCCGCAGGCGGGGTGATCTTTGCCTATCTGGGGCTCACGCCGATCATTTCGGTGGCCAGCGAAGTGAAAAATCCACAGCGCACCATCCCCATCGCCCTGATCCTCTCGGTCCTGCTGTCGACCGCCATTTATGTGCTGCTGCAAACCGCGTTCCTCGGCGGCGTGCCTACCGAAATGCTCGCCAATGGCTGGGCCGGCATCAGCAAGGAACTGGCCCTGCCCTATCGCGATATCGCCCTGGCGCTGGGCGTGGGCTGGCTGGCCTACCTGGTGGTGGCCGATGCGGTGATCTCCCCCAGCGGCTGCGGCAATATCTACATGAACGCCACCCCGCGCGTGGTGTATGGCTGGGCGCAGACCGGCACCTTCTTCAAGGTCTTCACGCGCATCGATGAAAAGTCCGGCATCCCGCGCCCGGCGCTGTGGCTGACCTTTGGGCTGTCGGTGTTCTGGACCTTGCCGTTCCCGTCCTGGGAAGCGCTGATCAACGTGGTGTCCGCAGCCCTAATCCTCAGTTATGCCGTGGCCCCGGTGACGGTCGCCGCCCTGCGCCGCAATGCACCCGACATGGCGCGCCCGTTTCGGGTCAAGGGCATGGCGGTGCTGGGCCCGCTGTCCTTCATCATCGCTGCGCTGATCGTGTACTGGTCGGGCTGGAGCACGGTGTCCTGGCTGCTGGGCCTGCAAATCCTGATGTTTGTGGTGTACCTGTTGTGTGCACGCTGGGTGCCGACCGCGCACCTGAACCTCAAGCAACAAGTGCGCTCTTCGGCCTGGCTGATCGGCTTCTACGCCGTGACCATCCTGCTCTCCAAACTCGGCAGCTTTGGCGGCATCGGTGTGATCAGCCACCCGTTTGACACCCTGGTGGTGGCGGCCTGCGCCCTGGGCATCTACTACTGGGGCGCCGCCACCGGCGTGCCCGCCCATTTGGTGCGCCTGGAGCAGGAAGAGGATGAAAGCGAAGCCGTCAGCGACGCGCACTACAGCGCCCCACTGTCCCCGACCACCCACTGATGGAGCGCCTTATGAAACGGCTGCACGTGATTGACTCGCACACCGGCGGTGAACCTACGCGCCTGGTCATGAGCGGTTTCCCCGCGCTGGTTGGCGACACGATCGCCGGCCAACTGGAACACCTGCGCACCCACCACGATCAATGGCGCCGCGCCTGCCTGCTGGAGCCACGGGGCAACGATGTACTGGTGGGCGCGCTGTACTGCGCGCCCGTCACGCCGGGGGCGACCTGCGGGGTGATCTTCTTCAACAACGCCGGCTACCTGGGCATGTGCGGCCACGGCACCATCGGCCTGGTTGCCTCGCTGCACCACCTGGGACTGATCCAACCGGGCGTGCACAGCCTCGACACGCCGGTCGGCCCGGTCGCGGCCACCTTGCACGAAGACGGCAGCGTGACCCTGCGCAATGTGCCCGCTTACCGCTATCGCAAACAGGTGCCGGTTGAGGTGCCTGGGCACGGCGTGGTGCTGGGCGACATCGCTTGGGGCGGCAACTGGTTCTTCCTGGTGTCGGACCACGGCCATGAGTTGCAGATGGATAACGTGGAGGCCCTGACCGACTACACCTGGGCGATGCTCAAGGCCCTCGAAGCCCAAGGCATCCGTGGCGCAGACGGTGCGCTGATCGACCATATCGAACTGTTCGCCGACGACGCCCACGCCGACAGCCGCAACTTTGTGATGTGCCCTGGCAAAGCCTATGACCGCTCCCCCTGCGGCACCGGCACCAGCGCCAAGCTCGCCTGCCTGGCCGCCGACGCAAAACTCGCCGCAGGAGAACCCTGGGTACAAGCCAGCATCACCGGCAGCCAATTCCTCGGCCGCTATGAGTGGGACGGCGAACGCGTACGCCCCTTCATCACCGGCCGCGCCTACATGACCGCCGACAGCACCCTGCTGATCGACGAACAAGACCCGTTTGCCTGGGGCATCTGAGCCCTTGATCAATTCAACTGAAACCGGAGTTAGCACCATGAGCGACAACATCTTCACCGGCTGCATGCCCGCCCTGATGACCCCTTGCACCGCCGAGCGCCAACCAGACTTCGACGCCCTCGTCGCCAAGGGCCGCGAGCTGATCGACATCGGCATGAGTGCCGTGGTGTATTGCGGTTCCATGGGCGACTGGCCGCTACTCACCGAGGCCCAGCGCCAGGAAGGCGTGGCGCGCCTGGTGGCGGCGGGTGTGCCAACCATCGTCGGCACCGGTGCGGTGAACAGCCGTGAAGCCGTATCCCACGCAGCCCATGCCGCCAAAGTCGGCGCCCATGGTTTGATGGTGATTCCCCGCGTGCTGTCCCGAGGGGCTTCGGTCACTGCGCAAAAGGCCCACTTTGCAGCGATCCTCAACGCCGCCCCCAACCTGCCGGCGGTGATCTACAACAGCCCCTACTACGGTTTCGCCACCCGCGCCGACCTGTTCTTCGAACTGCGTCGCGAACACCCGAACCTGATCGGCTTCAAGGAGTTCGGCGGCGCCGCCGACCTGCGCTACGCCGCCGAAAACATCACCTCCCAGGATGATGATGTGACCCTGATGGTCGGCGTCGATACCCAAGTGGTCCACGGCTTCGTCAACTGCAACGCCACCGGCGCCATTACCGGCATCGGCAATGCACTACCACGCGAAGTGCTGCAACTGGTAGCCCTGAGCAAAAAGGCCGCCAAGGGCGATGCCAAGGCGCGTCGCCAGGCCCGCGAATTGGAAGCTGCGCTAGCGGTGTTGTCATCGTTCGACGAGGGCTGCGACCTGGTGCTGTATTACAAGCATTTGATGGTGCTCAACGGCGACCAGGGTTACGCCCTGCACTTCAACGAAACCGACGCGCTCAGCGCGGCCCAGCGCCGCTATGCCGAGCAGCAATACGCGCTGTTCCGCCAGTGGTATGCCAACTGGTCGGCAGAACAGAACGCCGCTTGATTCTTTGTAGGAGCGAGCTTGCTCGCGAAGAACGTTAACGATAACGCGCTCACCCTGAACGAACGCGTTGTAGGCACGTTTTTCGCGAGCAAGCTCGCTCCTACAACACCTCTTTTGTTTTCCAGGATTTCACCATGACTCTGACAGGCAAGCTGCTGATCGGTCAGCAATCCATATCCGGCCATCGCGATGCGATCCGCGCGATCAATCCCGCCACCAACGCCCCACTGGAACCCGCCTACGCTGGCGGGGATGAGCAGCACGTAGAACAGGCCTGCGCACTCGCGTGGGCCGCGTTTGACGCTTACCGCGAAACCCCCTTGGCAGATCGCGCCACGTTGCTTGAAACGATCGCCACCCACATCGAAGCCTTGGGTGATGAGCTGGTCGAACGCGCCTGCGCCGAAACCGGCTTGCCTCGCGCACGCATTGAAGGTGAACGCGGCCGTACCTGCGGGCAACTGCGCGCTTTTGCGCGCACCGTGCGCCTGGGCGAATGGCTCGACGTGCGCGTCGATACCGCACAGCCCCAGCGCCTACCTCTGCCCCGCGCCGACCTGCGCCAGCGCCATATCGCTCTGGGCCCGGTGGCGGTGTTCGGTGCCAGCAACTTCCCTCTGGCCTTCTCCGTGGCGGGCGGCGATACCGCGTCGGCCCTTGCCGCCGGTTGCCCGGTGATCGTCAAGGCGCATAACGCCCACCCCGGCACCAGCGAACTGGTGGGCCGCGCCATCGCCCAGGCGGTGAAACACTGCGGTTTGCCGGAGGGTGTGTTTTCACTGCTCTATGGTGCGGGTAACGAGGTGGGTATCGCACTGGTGAGCGACCCGCGCATCAAGGCTGTGGGCTTTACCGGTTCGCGCAGTGGCGGCATTGCCCTCTGCCAAGCGGCGCAGGCACGCGCGGAGCCGATCCCGGTGTACGCGGAAATGAGCTCGATCAACCCGGTATACCTGTTTCCTGCTGCACTTGAAACTAGGTGCGAAGCCTTGGCCGAAGGGTTCGTGGCGTCGCTGACCCAAGGCGCCGGCCAGTTCTGCACCAACCCTGGCCTGGTGATCGCCCTGCAAGGCGCCGCTCTGGACCATTTTATCCAGTCCGCCAGTGAGCGGCTCTCGCGTTGCCCGTCCCAGACCATGCTCACACCGGGTATTTTCAGCGCCTATGAAACCGGCGTGAAGGCCCTGGCCCAGCACGCCAACATCGCCGCCAAGGGCATGCCAGCGACCGGGCCGAACCTGGGCCAGGCCCATCTGTTCGTGACCCAGGCCGAGGCGTTCCTGAACAACGAACAGCTGCAAGCCGAAGTATTCGGCGCCGCCTCGCTGGTGGTGGCATGCCGCGATGTCGAGCACATGCGCCAGGTGTCCGAACACCTGGAAGGCCAACTCACCGCCACCCTGCAGATGGATGACTCAGACCTGCCCCAGGCACGGGCGCTGCTGCCGGTGCTGGAACGCAAGGCTGGGCGCCTGCTGGTAAATGGCTGGCCAACCGGCGTAGAAGTGTGCGACGCCATGGTGCATGGCGGGCCCTTTCCGGCGACTTCGGATGCGCGCAGTACCTCGGTGGGCACGGCGGCTATTCTGCGGTTCCTGCGCCCGGTGTGTTATCAGGATTTCCCGGACGCCTTGCTGCCCGCCGCCCTACAACACGACAACCCGCTGCGGTTGCGGCGCCTGCTCGACGGCCAACGAGAAGCATAACCATGGCCGATCCCAATCAAGCAGACATCGTAGTAGTCGGCGCCGGCATTATCGGCGTCGCCTGCGCCTTGCAGTTGGCACGCCAAGGCCGGCGAGTCGTCGTGCTCGACGCGCAGGCACCCGGCATGGGCGCCTCCTACGGCAACGCGGGCCACCTGGCGACGGAGCAAGTCTTCCCCATCGCCGACCTGTCAATCCTCAAGCGCTTGCCCGCCATGCTCCTGGACCCCATGGGCCCACTGCGCCTGGACTGGGCCTACCTGCCCCGCGCCCTGCCCTGGTTTATCCGCCTGCTGTTGAACCTGCGGCCAGCGCGTTATCAGCGCACCGTGGCCGGCCTTCGCGCGCTGAACGAAGGCAGCCTGGGCGCGTGGCAACGCTTGCTGCAATCGATTGGACAAGCTCAATTGCTGCGTGAAGACGGTTCGCTATTGGTGTTTGAGCGCGCCGAATCCCGCGCTGCACTGGATGCAGTGCAGCAACGCATGAGGCAGCAAGGCGTCGCCGTGGAGTCCTGGAGCGGCGATGCGGTGCGCAAGGCTGCGCCGCAACTGAGCGACGCCATACAAGGCGGTTTGTTCTTCCCGGCTACCGGACACTTTCTGGACCCGTACACGGTGATTGGCGAACTGGTGAACGCAGCCAAGGCCGAGGGGGTGCAATTTCTTCAGCAGCGGGTTCTGGATGCGCGCCTGGAGGGCAGCGGCGTTTCCCTGATGACCGACCAAGGCGTAATGACAGCACCGCACGTGCTGATCGCCTGCGGCGCCCACTCGGCCAAACTCACTGCTGCACTCACCGGCAAACAAGTGCCACTGGACACCGAACGCGGTTACCACCTGATGCTGCCCCAAGAACAACAACGACTGCCCTTCGCGGTCACTTCGCTGGAGCGCAAATTCATCATGACGCCCATGACCGGTGGCCTGCGCCTGGCCGGCACGGTCGAATTCGCCGGCCTCGACCGCCCGGCCAATATGCAACGCGCCTGGCAGCTGCACCGGTTGAGCAAAGGGCTGTTCCGACACGACTTGAGCCACAGCGAAGCCACACCCTGGATGGGGTTTCGCCCTTCCCTGCCCGACTCACTGCCAATCATTGACCGGGTGTGCGAGGGCAAGGTACTGCTTGCGTTCGGTCACCAGCATCTGGGGCTGACACAAGCAGCGGTGACGGCCGAGAGGGTTGGGCAGCTTGCGGCGGGTGAGCGTGTGCCAGAATTACAGCCTTATCGGCTGGATCGTTTCTGAAAACACCGAAAACCAAATGTGGGCTACTTGACCAACCGCTTCTCCTTCGAGGGGCGATAGCCGAAATACGCGCTGTAGCATTTGCTGAAATGGCTCGGCGAGACAAACCCGCACGCCACCAGCACATCCACCTGGGATAACTCGGTGTGCTGCAACAGGCGTCGCGCTTCAGTGACGCGCAGTTCCATGTAGTAGCGTTGCGGCGTGGTGCCCAGCTGTTCTTTGAACAGGCGTTCCAACTGGCGGCGGGAACGGCCGGCGTAGACGGCGAGTTGATCGAGTTCCAGAGGCTCTTCGAGGTTGGCGTCCATCAACTTCACCACCTCGCGCAACGGCGCGCTGACACACATGTTTTCGGTGGGTTTGATGCGGCGGTAGCGCGACTCTTCGAACGCCAGGATATCTTCGATGCCTTCAACCAAGGCTTTGCCATGCAGGCTCTTGATCCAGTCCAAGGCCATATGGAAAGCCCCCGAGGGGCTGGACGCAGTGAGGCGATCGCGGTCGATCACGTAGGGCTCGCTGGTGACCTGCGCCGCCTTGGACACTTCGGCCAATGCCGGGCGATGCTCGGGATGGATGGCACAGCGGTAACCCTGCAACAGCCCCGCACGCCCGAGGAACCACGAGCCGTTCCACAAACCGGCGAGGCGCACGCCCGCTTCACCCGCGCTGCGCAGCCATTGGATAAACGGCTCGCTGGCCTTGAGTTCGGTGCGAAAACCACCGCAGATTACCAGTAGGTCCAAGTCCTGCAACGTCGCCAGCATCAGGTTCGCATCCGGGCGAATGACCAGGCCCAGGTCGCTGATGACTTCGCCCTCACCCCAGCCGAAGGTGCGCGTAGCGAACAGATCGGGGCGCAACAGGTTGGCGGTCACCAGCGTATCGAGGGTCTGGGTAAACGCCGGCAAGGAGAAGTGTTCGAGCAGCAGGAAACCGACACGGGTGACCGAGGTTGATTGCTGAGGGTTATCACTGAGGTAGCGCAGGTTCTTGCCTTGCATGCCACCGCTGAACTGGCGTCTTTCCATCGAGGGTCGGCCCACGCTTATTGTTGTGCAGTGGGCGCTATCTTAGGGGCAAATGCCGTGTCTGTCTCAGGTGACGCTCAAGGCGGACAGCGGCCATGGCGCTGATCTTGATAAAAACTGTTCGCTTGAAAAGCCACGGCCCAGGCGCTGCGCGGTGATCTGATACGGTTTTTTCTTTTCGATCTGCGCCTGTATTGAAAACCGCTTGAGGCGGACAATAGCCCCATCCCGACATTCCTGTCGTCCCCTTCCCCTCGGAGGCCTTATGACCAAGATGGCGATTTTCCTGTTTGGCTTTTTGGTGTTGACCATTGGTATCGGTATGTTGGCGACCATCTCACCGGTCTAAGCCCGCGCTACTTCCCCTGTGGCGAGGGAGCTTGCTCCCATGACGGCCTCATACCCGACGCTTATCTACCTGACGCCCCACGATCCAACTGTGGGAGCTGGCTTGCTCGCGAAGGCGGCCTGGCAGGCGACACTGTTATACCGAGTACATATCCATTCCAGCGGTAACGGCTACTTGGGGTTCCGCTCTGACAGCGGGTCACTTTGGAAAAGCCGGAATGCCGGGCCAGCCCAAAGTAACCAAAGGGCTCTTGCCCCACCCCTCGGCACCTCGCTTGGGCTCGGTGTGCCCGTAATCCGCCAGTGATTTGGGGGGCCGCCGCCACGCGCCATCCATGGCGCGGGGCGGCTAAACCGGCATCCCTGCCGGTTTACCCCCCAAATCCCTGTCGAATTCCGGCCAGCGTGGTTTAACGGGGCGCCTGAGATCAAGATCACAAGCAGAGCAAGATCAAGAGCGACTCGCTTCGCATCGTGGTTACCTATGCCACCTCAGCCCACAAACAGCATCGGATACAGCGACAGCACCAACAGCCCGGCCATGGACCAGTTGAACATCCGCAACCAGCGCGGCTCACGCAGCAAGTTGCGCAAGCCGCTGCCACACCCCACCCACACGCACACACTCGGCAGGTTGACCACTGCAAATACCAGGGCGATCACCAGTACATTAGTCACATAACCCTCGGCCGGCGTGTAGGTAGTGATCGCCCCCAGCGCCATAATCCACGCTTTGGGGTTGACCCACTGGAAGGCCGCCGCACCGAGGAAGGTCATCGGCTTGCCATGTTCATCCGGGTTATCAGACATGCCGCCCGCATTGGCAATCTTCCACGCCAGGTATAACAAATACGCGGCGCCGACATACCGCAACAGCGTGTAGGCCCACGGGAACACCTTGAACACCTCGCCCAAGCCCAGCCCCACACAAATCACCAACAGCATAAAGCCAATGCTGATCCCCAGCGCATGGGGCATCGAACGGCGAAAGCCGAAATTCACGCCTGAGGCCAGCAACATGGTGTTGTTGGGCCCTGGGGTGATCGAAGAAACAAAAGCGAACAGCACGAAGGCTGATAACAGGCTGGTAGACATGAACATGGCGCGGCATCCAAGCGGTGGTGATGTGCCTGCGACAGTAGTGGGTTATGGCGCGCTGCGCCCCGTACAGCTAGGGGTGGATCGAGGCATACACTTGCACAGCCTTCATCGAGAAGTTGCGCTTACCGAGGCGCATCGGGAATCGGTGTGGGAACCTGCCACGCCGGTTTTTTGCCCTCCTGACTGTCGAAAATACGCCGAGCCTTGCGAAAGTCCTCCACGTTTTCCACCACCCAGGTCCAGATAGGCGACATGCGAATCAAAAGCTCTCGGCCCAGGGGCGTCAGCTCGTACTCGACGCGGGGCGGAATCTCACCGAACTCGCGCCGAACCAACAAACCATCGCGCTCCATGGCGCGTAGAGTTTTGGTCAACATGCGCTGAGTCACACCTGTCATCTGCCGTTTTATCTCGGCATGACGCATCGCACCGTACACACCCAAGGCATGCAAAATGCCCAGTGACCAGCGGCTACCGGCGTGAGCCAGGACTTCACGCCTGACGCCATCGTCTTCTTCCCTGAGCGACTGGCAGATAACTTCTGCCTGGCTGAGCGTTTCATGATCGGTCATTTCTACCCCTGGTATCACCCGTGTGCCTTCTTATGAGCGCTGCCGAATCGTGCCAGCATGAACTCATCTTATCGCCAACAGGTCTGCGGAGAAATCATGCCTGAAATGACCCCACTTCCCTCTCAATCGATCCTTGTTCTAGGCGCCGGCGAGCTCGGCCTGCCGGTTTTGCGCAATCTGGCGCGTGAGGCCAAACGCGCGCCCGGCTCCACCCTCAGCGTGTTGCTAAGGGAGTCGACCATCAACACGCAAGTGCCCGAAAAAAAGGTAGAGATCGATGAGCTGCGCGGCCTGGGCATTCAGATGGTCGCCGCAGACCTGGTGAACGACTCAATCGATCAACTTGCCAAGGTCTTCGCACGCTTCGATACCGTGATCGGCTGCGCGGGCATGGTCGCGGGCCGCGAAACCCCGATGAAGCTGGCGACCGCCGCGCTCAAGTCCGGCGTGAAGCGCTACTTCCCGTGGCAGTTCGGCGTGGATTTCGAAGTGATTGGCCGGGGCAGCCCCCAGGATCTGTTCGATGCTCAGCTCGATGTGCGCGAGTTGCTGCGCGCCCAGGACAACACTGAATGGGTCATCATCTCGACAGGCATGTTCACCAGCTTCCTGTTCGAGCCGGTGTTCGAGGTCGTCGACTTCGACAACAACACAGTCAACGCCCTGGGCAGTCTGGAGAATAGCGTGACGCTCACCACGCCAGACGACATCGGCACGCTGACAGCGCAAATCGTGTTCTTCGAACCGCGCCTGCGCAATCAGATTGTCTACCTGGCCGGCGACACCGTGACGTATGGGCAGGTTGCGAGCATGCTGGAGCGTGTTCTGGATCGTTCGTTCAAGCGCAACGTGTGGACGGTTGACTACCTCATGCAGGCACTGGAGCAAGACCCCACACACCACATCAAGAAGTACCGTGCCGTATTCGCACAAGGCAAAGGTGTGGCCTGGCCTAAGGCGGCCACCTTCAACGAGCAACAGTCGATTCCGGTCACCACTGCCGAGCAGTGGGCTCGGGAAAACCTTGCAGACCTTTGAAAGCCGGATTCTGAGGCCAGCCGTAAAGGCTGGCACAGGTGAAGGGACGGTTAGCGGCTTTGAGCTTCACGCTGCTGGCCAGAGGCATGTTGTTTTTTTACATGCTTGCGCGACCTGAGCTCGTATTGATGGTGAATAAACCAGGCGATCAACAACAACCCAGTGACGCCAAAAACCAAGACCAACAGCTCTAGCGCAGTACCTTCATGTGAAAACATTTTTCGTTCCTCGTCCTGAAGCCGTATGACCGAAAAAACAGCCACACCGAAATTGTTTGTAATAATTCAAACATTTTCAGGGTAGTCGGCAAATCCTCTGGTGACAACCCCGATCGGGCTATGACCCTTGATCTAGACGTGTCACTCGTCGAAAAACGGGTAAATCACAGGCAATAAAAAACCCCGTAGACGCTAATCTACGGGGTTTGCGCGAGCTTACTTGCTGCCAGAAGCGTCCTGCTCGACCACCATATCCAACACGTAGACCGTGGAAGGCGCATCCGCTGGCGGATTCTTCCATTCGTACTGCTTGACCCGCAACACAGTGCGCACGCCGTCATGATGCACGAAGCCTTCGATAGGCTGGTACAGCGGATGCCAGGTGTCTTGGGTCGCCAGTTGCAGGCCCGCGTCGTCATAGCGACGCTCACGCACTTGCAGGCACTGATAATCTGGAATCAAAGGATGGCTGCACTTGACCGTCTTGGCCGCCACTTCCAGAAACTTGACCTCACCCTCGCTACCGTAGCGGGTCTGCGGGGTGGCCTCGCCTTGCAACTTGAGCACCGAGCCGTCTGCTGTCGTCAGTTGCAGCATCGGCGCCCTGTTATCGCCGGTGATCACAGCGCGCAGATCGCCCTTGAACAGCCGCCCTACCTGGGCGTCAAGGTCCATCAGGCTCTTGTCACAGGCCATCAGCGTAGAGGCCAGTGGCTGAACCTTCAGAACCCCGTCCTGATAGTGATAGCCGCCGAACTGACGATTGCAGCCGCCGCTGATGCTCAGGTTGTTGTCACCAAAGGCAACACGCAACTTGCGCTCGATGCCTTTGTTCATCGCCACGAGAGGCTTGCCCGACGCATCCGTTGCCGAGACCAGGTTCCAGTCGTAAGCAGATAAGGTTGGCTGGGCTACAGCGGCTGAGGTAGTTGGCATCGAAGGTGATTCTTCATGGCTTTTGGAAGGGGCGGCACAGCCTTGGATGAGTGCAGCACACACGGCTACAAGAAGAATTTTTTGTTTCATGGTTCACTCTGTCAGCTTTGATGAGTGCGGGCGTTATTCTGCGCTGGCAGGATAAGCGCGCGGCTAAAACGGCGTGAGGAGGTCGTTTGAGGCTTTAATGAGCGTAGACCCAATGCGCGCTTGGCGGACCTCGTCCTTGGCCGATAGCAATCGGACATCATTTGCTTCGATCAGTTTCACCCAATGAGGTCGGTGGCGGTATTGCTAAATCCCAGGCAATAAAAAACCCCGTAGACGTTAACCTACGGGGTTTCTAAGAGTGGAGGCCGAGGTCGGAATCGAACCGGCGTAGGCGGATTTGCAATCCGTTAACAGGTCTCTATTTCATTGGGCGTCTACGGCGGAGACCCCGTATTTAGAGGGCTTTTGGCAACAATACTGTATGCCCACACATGGATATATGGGACATCCGGTGTCCCAGGATTGTCCCGCGCAATCCAGACTCTCACCTTCCCAGGCGTTCTGCCGACGAACACCACTCCCCAAACCTGCCACACCTCGATTACTGTACGCACATACAGTATTTGAGATTCACGCTATGAACGTAGACATGGACACCGATGATTGGCTCGGTTGCCCCACTCCACTTGAGATGTACCAGCACCAATGCTCAATTCTCGTAGATGAGCTGGTGGAGACCGAGCGCATGCTGCGTCGAGCGCGGGCGAATATCGCCGGCCTGGTGCAGATGAATGATCTGCTGATGACGGGAAAGGCCGAGACAGAAGCAAAGCTCGCTGCGGCTGAGGAAAAGATCAGCACGCTTGAACAGCAGTACTCGTTTGCCTCAGTGCAAAGCGTGAAGATCATCACCGGACAGCGCGACCATCTGCTCAGGGAGAATCAGCGATTGCTGCTCGAGCTTAGCGTTTACAAGCAGCCATTAGCCTAACTCGTCGGCATAGGCCGCAACTGCTTCCTCAGTCAGCTCGCGCCACTCACCTTCGTTGATCAGCCCCTGCTGCTTGAGGTCGTCAGCCAGGGCCAGTCGCGTTTCGTAGCGCTCCTCCGGTGTGGCCGATATGAAGGCTGGATCGTTACGCAGCGCAAACCACGCCTCCATTGCGTTCACCTGATCAACGTTGATCATCATGACGAATACCTCGAGCCAGTGTCTACATTGTAGAGATTGGCCGGGGACCGGCTGTTCATCGGTGCCGACGAGCGGAGATGCTTATGTGCGGGAGACTTTCGCAGTACCGGGGAATCCACGACTTCGTTGCGGCGCTGAGCATGCCCAATGCTCTGGCGAACTCTGTGGGCGATCAGCCGATTGAGCGGTACAACGTGGCGCCGTCAACTGCGGTTGCGCTGCTGCACCTGCAGGGCGAGCTGCTCCACGCCGATCCGGTGCGCTGGGGATGGCGGCCGCATTGGGCGAAAGACCGGGCAGCGCCGATCAACGCACGAGTAGAAAAAGTTGCACACGGCCCCTTCTACCGGGCGATCTGGCCGCACCGTGCAATCACGCCTATCGACAACTGGTTTGAGTGGGTAGATGAAGGCGGTCCAAAGAAGCAGCCCTACCTCATCCGCCGGCGGGATGGTGCACCGATATTCTGCGCCGCCATCGGCCAGCTACCGGATGCTGATGAAGGCCCAGGCGAGCATGATGGCTTCGTGATCATCACCGCCGACAGCGCCGGCGGCATGGTGGACATTCACGACCGCCGCCCGGTGGTGCTTACCCCGGACCTGGCGCGGGAATGGTTGGACCCGGCCACGCCCAAGGAGCGCGCCGAGCAAATGGTCCTGCACCAGGGCGAGCCGTCCGAAGTGTTCGAATGGTTCAAGGTCAGCATGGCCGTGGGTAACGTGCGGAATAAGGGACCAGAAGTGATACGACCTTTAGGTTAATTGTCGTAGAAATACCACATGACAGACGCCACTGTGACGACCCATCCAAGGGTGAGCAGTATTGACAGCCCCGCAAGCCGCTTATCCATGGTGCCCTTCAGTTACCAAAATGATCGAAGTCAGAGCGCACCCGGCAATATTAGCTCAACGCACTCATCGTGCAATTGCGCGGACATAGGCCTGGCACGCGCGCAAGGCGATTATGGCGTTATCCCCGTCGTCGGTGATGGCGACAATTCGTTGCGCATGCGCTGGGTCAAGTTGGGCTCGACGGGCTGCATGAACCACGCCGCCGGCGCCGGGGGTGGCAGGCAGGTTGCAGCTACTGGCTGAATCCTCGGCAAGGAGGACTGACAGCCGGACATCAGCAGTAGCAAGCTGGTCACGCAGGCGAGCCTGGTTGCGCTGGGCATCGGATAATTCCTTGGAGTGTTGTTGGTCCTGGGTCGCGAGCTGTTGCTCGATGGACAGGCGCCTGTCCTGCTCGGCCTTTTGCTGACGCCAGGCCTCGTTGGTGATGGCGTCGAGCTGGCCCTGGTGCGCGGCGCTCTGCGCGGATAGCTGTTCAGACAGTTGCTTGCCCATGCGCCAGTCCTGCACCTGCCAGGTGACTCCCGCAGCACCAGCCATCAGCAGCAGGATCAGCACCGCCAGGCCTGCAAGCTTCTGTAACGGCGTCATGCCAGCACCTTCAAGGCAGCGTTATAGAAAGCCATCCGCTCAGCCAGGCCGTTGATACCGCCATTGATACGGCGAGTGATCATCTCGAACGATCCGGAGTCGGCCAGCTTGTTAAGGTCGCGGGAGTTCCAGAACCACCCGGCAGACTTGGCCGCCCACTCTGCCTGCTCAAGCAGTTCAGGGGTGCGCAGTAGGCGGTCATCACCGAACAGCGCCTTACTGCACGCCAGGTAGTTGTCGCGCCCAGTGATCTGGATCAGGCCTCGCCCGCGGTACTTCTGCCCGTCCCCGTCAGGCTCTGGAGTATTGCCCAGACGCTTGGCCAGGGCGCCAGTGTCGTACTTGCTCAGGTACTGGTCACCACCCAGCTCGCGCACGTACCGGAACTGGCCAGACTCGTGGCCGACCTGGGCAATGAAAGCGGCCATTCTGAGCTTGGTATTGATCTGGTACCGATCCATGGCGAGGGTCAGCGCAGATGCAAAAACGCCGGCTTGGCGGCCGGCGTTGGGGAGGATGCGCAGCAACTGCTGCTCACTGATGGGCATACTTTTCTCCAGGCGTAAAAAAGCCCGCTCAATGGCGGGCTACTATTTCTGATTGTCGAATCAGTCGTCAGGTGGCAGGCGTTTGGCCGGCTGATTGGTTGATCATTGCTCGATCGCGTCTGATCTTTTTCCGATCCGTGAACAGGAAAAATACCAGAGCCATCAGAGCGGTCAACTTTATGAGTGACCACCATGAACTTGATATCTGATCGCTGAAAAGCGAAAGCACGATGGACGACATGAAAAACGACGCAAGCATCATGTAGTAAACATTGCCTGCCTTCGCTTTAAAGTACGTATAAGTCGATATAACTGAGTACATCGAAAGGAAAGCGATTACGCCGAGAACACCAAATTTTGGATATAAGGAAAAGTACATACTGTACACATTACCCTCCAGATCTGGAGCGTACCTGTTGAAGGCCAAATGCTGAGGGTCTGGCATGCATAGACCGACGAATGAAAGCATGTGGCATATAGAGCTGAATGGAGACCATAGAGGCTCTAGGCTTATATCCCCATCAAAATAACGAGCAAACAGAACAGGACCCTGAAACGCATAACCTGCGAAGTGCTCTAAAAACGCATAAACAAAGTCTCCAGCACTTTCGTCCGAATCAAGAGCCACCTTTGCCGTAGCAATCGCGCCGCCAATCAACACAAGAAGAAAGCATCCACCAACCCATATTACTAACTTGGCAGATAACTTGCCGCGCACGATAACCCATATGAACAACACACCTATCAGCAGCTGCAGAAGTCCGGAACGCCCAGAAGCAAGCAGAATAAGCAACGACCATGGGGCTGATATTATTAGGAGCGAAGACGCTGAGCACCACTTTTTCAGATAGCAAACAACAAAAAGAGGGATCAGCATTGTGCCGACCTGTAGATAATTTGAAGCCGCCCAACCTAGTACGTCGTCACCCTCAACGCTTCTCTGCCTTGCAATGTAAGCAGCTTGAACAAGGTCCGGTGACAGACTTGTAAGGTCAAAATATATACTTGGCAGTATTGCCACATGGAGAACGCAAAAGAAAAACACCATTTTTCTTGCGTTAATAGGTCTGTAGAAGTAACCAGATGCCACACTCGTAGAGTTAGACCTGCGCAAAATTTCAGATGTAGCAATGCTGACGACAGAAAATACAATGCCCCCTGCGATGAACAGAAGTAGAGATTCTGATTCTATTGGGTAGAACCCTAGCAACTCAGATGCGCTTACTCCCCAAAGGCCGAAGGCCCAGGTGAATGGGAATACCGCAGACGGGTGCCATTTGTCCTTAGAAAACAAAGACGCCAAGATCCCGATCAGAAGAAATATCATACCAACAGCAAAGCTATACATCCTAGTCAAGTCCCTTCGATGTGACCCCAAGTGAAATTGCTTGCGAAAGCATTATTGCACCCAAGCCCTTTCGCAAGCACGATAAAAATATCGAATTGACGGTGCTAGCTTCGGTATTTCTTCATACCTACCTGACTAGGTAGGTCAGCGAGGCTGAAAGCCTGTCTCCCACAGCCCACGAGAATGGCGTACCGGCCCTGACGCCTGCCCCATTACGGCCGAAGTTCAACAGGCTTCCGCCGCCAGGGATCTGCCCAAACACCACAAAGTCGGTTGAGGCGCTGGCGTCAAAAGCGTTACCAGCCATCCCGTCTGCATTGATGTTCGGAGTCGCCACAAATGGCAGGGCGAACGTCCAGGGTGCTGCGCCATCACCAGCTGTAGTTGTTGAGCCGAACTCAAGTCTAAGCTGTACCGTTACGATCCTCCCAGATCGTACGTAATTCAAGGTCAGCGAGCCGTTTCCAATCGAAGGCGCCGTACCTGACGCTTGTGTCCAGCCAGTGTTAGTAATGGTGCCGCGAGCGTCGAACGAGTTCGAGTTGCTTGCGGAATCCTCGGTTATCTCGCCTTCACATCCTGCAAAGCGGTGTCCTACGCCAGAAACGATATTCACTGCGCCTGCAAAAGAGATGCCAGTAAATGTGGAGCCGCCGCCGCTGACAATGAGGGGCGAGGTATTCCCGAAGCGGCCATTTGCGAAGTGCATCAAGCCAGCACCGGCACCGTGCTTGAGCGTGGTCATGTAAAACTCGCTCATGCTGCAGCCGTTACCTGACCCAGTAACGTCAATAAATCCACCAGAACACCAAATACCCCTCAAGAAAATAGGCCTGACGGTTGATATGCCACCGAAATCAATAGCAGCAACCGTTGCTGGCTCAAAAGTGCTCCCCTCAAACGAGGTGATATTCCAGCCTCCTGCATTACCGGGGAAGCAGAGGGCAAAGCCCTTCATCAGGTTTGAGCGGCAGCGCTCCACACTACCAGAGAAACCTTCGCAAATAATTCCTCTGCCAGTGAAGGTTGCGCCGACCCCTTCAAAGTTAAGATCTGAAATACGCGATAGGTTTCCGACGTAAATAGCGTCACAGTTGGCGATTTTGGTGAAAGTGGTACCGCGCTGACCGCCTGCCCCATGCCAGAATTGGCACTCCGGTACGGTGAGTCTGACCGCCTGCAGGTATCCCCCGTCGTCCAGGAAAAGGTCCGCACCGGCCCCCTCGGCCGCCATCCGAGCGTTTATCGCGGCCGCGTCATCAGAGCCGCCCCCAATCGGGGGGATAAATATAGCGCGCCGTAATAGTGTTTTTATCGCGTCCCCGACAGTGCCAGATGCATACGTTTGAGCTTCGCTGAAGCCGACCATGCCCGAACCTGCAGCTGCGAAAAGCTCAGCACGCAGTGTTTCGTCAAGAGCCTCTTCTTTGATATCCCGGATTACCTGTTTGAGATTCGGAATTGGGCCTGAGTCGGTCGGAATTTCAGCAGCGTCTAAAGCGTCGTTATTGAATTTATAAGTGATGTTGCTGCCGATCTCCGCGCGAACTGTGGCGATCTCAAGCCGCTGAGTCTGGTCAGTCATGTCGTTTCCTTGGGGCGTGTTTAATGAGCGCAGCCGAGTTCGGCCAACGAAAGTTGGGGCGGTTTAGGGTTTTCGCTTAAAGCCAGTTGCCGGAGAAGAAGTCGCCGCTGTTGCTGATGAGCATGTCCGCGACTGCGTCGAACATGGTGTCTACCTGGTCGTCGTGGTCGTGGCTGTCGTCGGCCGTGAAGGCTGATGCTTCCGTAAGGAAAGGGGCGACCCATTCGGTGCTGGCGATTGTTTCGCCTCGATGGTCCTTGACGTGCTCGATCTTTCGTCCTTGGTCATCGAAAATTGCCGGGACGAAAACCCGACCGGACTTGATCCAAGGCACCGCATCCATGCAGCGGGTAACTTTGTTGGCTGCTGGGCCGCGCGGCTGAGCTTCGATTGGAATAGAGCCCTTCTTGCTGATGGTTTGAATCAGGCCAGTGCCTGACGATTTGTCCTCGACGCGCATGTATCTGAGTGCTGCAGGTCGGAACTGGTCCCAGTCTTTCCATTTCTGCCAGACGCGCAGCGCTTCCGTCTCAAGATCCCCTGCATCCCATTTGCCGCGGTGCACCTCAATGATGTAGAGGTTCCCATCGACTCCAAGTCCGCAATGATTGAAGACAGAGAAGTCGTGCTGCTCACCTGTTTTCTGCGCGGTGTCGACGTAAACGCCGCGCCACACCAGAAACGGCAGCTGTTCGTATGTCTTGAACCAGTCGGCATCTATCATGCCGCCAGTAAGAGCCACGGGCTCCTGCTGGTACTGGCTGACCATGGTGTACGGGTCCCTGTCCCACAGGGCCATCAGGTCGTCGACGGTTTCCTTGGCTGGCCAGTAAGACCAGTACTCGACGCCGCCGCGGACGATTGACGGACTTCCGAAAACATCGCGCTCGGCGTGTTCGCGGATCTCATCAGGCAAGCTTGCGATGTAATCGCGAGTGACCAAGGCAGGAACCTTGATGTGTGCGAAATCAAGACCCATGCCGCCCTTGAGCAGGAAGCCCGACACGTCGTCCGTGTGCAGGCGTTGCTGGGTACAGATGACAGGGGTATCTGGCGAAGCCCTACGACTGCGCAGAGTGTTGGTGACAATCCGCTGGGCCTTGGCGCGCATGGTCGCGCTAAAAGCACTGTCGGCCTTTTCCGGGTCATCCAGGTTAATGAATCCGGTGAAACCTTCGGAGATGTAGCCGCCGCGCACGCCGGTGATCTGTCCGCCAGTGGAGCGGCTGAAGATCTGATGCTTGTTGCGCCCACGATCGTCGGTGATGACCCAGTTGGCCACATCGGCCTTCCCTAGGTCGCACGGCCACAAATCCTGATATTCATCGCTGGTGATGATGGATTTGATGCGGTTTGAGTTCTCTTCAACCAGTGCCTTTGAGTAGGAAACGTTGAGCGTGCGCGTGCGGTCGAACTTGGTCATGGCGTATGAAGGCACATGGATTGACCAGAACTCGGTCTTCGTGCCCCCAGGCGGCATGTTGAATACAACGTTTTTCAGCTCACCAGACAGCACCCTCAAGGCTGTGTGATCCATGTAGCGATGGTGCCAGTTGCAGAGCATCTTCATGCCCTGGTTCAGCTGGAAAAAGACGCGCATGAACGACAGCGGTGAATGCTCGCTTATGAGTTTTGCTGCTTGTCGTTCTGCGCTGCTCATTACATCCCAGTCGAGCAGCTTGCTCATAGGCAGTCCAGCACAGAACTCAGGGCCTTCTGGTCAACCGTGACCGTGGAGCTGGTTTCAATCGGTGCGCCGTTCTTGCCGGTGAGCTCCACGATCTTCTTGTCCAGGCCCAATAGCTTGGCCTTGCCCATCGTGGCCGATACAGCGGCGGATGTCTGAGGCGTTTCCGCGCCCAGCGCCGCTGTCCTGGCCTCTTCCAGCTCGGCAAGGAGCGTGTCCACGGTGATTTCGTGACGCTCCATGACTTTCTTCCTTAATTCTTCGAGCCTGGCCTGGACCTGGGGCTTCTGTAGGGTGTTATAGCCTTCACGGCCGATAGTGGCCGTGGCCATGTTTTCAGTGTTGTAGGCGATTCGATAGGACTCCGCTGCGTTAGCTGTCTCGACGTAGGCAAGGCAGAACTTTTCCATCTTGTCGCTGAAGTGACGCTTTCGCTTGCGTTCCATAGTTCACCTACATATCAAGGACTTTCCACTTGTAGCCCGACCAAATGGCTTTCTTTCCAGGCCCAATAGCCGGCGGAGCCAGCTCAACGCAGCCGCCAGGAATCAGCCAGACCCCAGGATTTTTGGGGTCGGGGTCTGCCACAGTTGTGCCGACAAGAAAACCATCTTGATCAGTCTGGTAAACCAGTCGCTGACCCGCCTGAAGTTTTGTATTCATCAGTATTTAATCCAGTAACTGACAGTTCGATTGACTGGCCTTGTTTCGCTGCCGCCGGTGTTTTCTGTGTAGCCGAGAAGTTCATTTGCCTGGTTGAATCTTGCGTCAGGCGTCCCCCCCTGAAGAGGCTGGGCGCCTATCAAGTCACTCCGGAGTTCATGCCGGTGAGACTTCAACTCGTCCGCCTGAAAAGACCCAAATGTGCGACCAGAGTCAATCGAGCTTCCATCAGAGAATCCCCTGAGAAATACCCCCCTGAAATCAGGTAGGCGGAATTGCAAAGATGTCTCGCCTCCGGAATTCCAGATCGTCCCTATGGAATCAAAAAGAAGTGCATACGATGCTCTGGTAAGTAATGCGCCATTGCACTTTAACCACCCAGCAGTAGGGATGTTGTTGTGCGCTACCATCTTCAGATCGCCAGGGACGTGACCTGAAAAAAATGAAGGTCCGCAGTAACGCCAGAACCCGGCTGTTGAGGAAGGGTTGTTACCGGTATTGTCGGCGACGATGCTTTCGTAGTAGTTACCATCTGGACCATAAGTTGGCGCGCCCATTCCGTATATGGCCTGAGGGTGCCAGGACATGACGCCGTTTCGCTCAACACCCTGCAAGCCGGTATCCACTCGGTTATGCCACCAGTTTTCATGACCAGCAGGCGGCGCATCCTTGTCCTGTCCACCCTCCCATCCTGAGTTGATTCTCACATCGCCAGGGGCCTTGAAGGTGTTCAGGTTATCTTGGGACTCAACGCCTTGAGCCCAGCGATTATTGAAGGGCTGTCTTGCCATCAGGCTAAATCTCCAGGGAGGGTGAAGTTTCCGTACTCATAAATATGCGATGAGGACGATTCTATTTCGTTAATTTCGGGAGGAAGTACAAATACCTGGCCAAGCCTGTGCCCCTGCGGCCTTGGTATCAGGTCGAAATTATAAATTAGATAAAGCGTCGTGTTGTCCAACTGAGAAGCAACCCCCAAATCAAAAGACTTATCGCCATTATCGACAAGCGCAGTAACTTTCACGCCTATGATTATTTCGACGAGCTGAATGATGCTGTCGGCAGTCCCATCGCTTATGTTTCTTGCGATCTTCGCCTTGATCAGCTTACGGTACAGATCATTATTAAGTGGCGCGTCAATGGCCTCGCCATCACCGATATATGGGGCGATGTTGTAATTGGTGTAGCTATCGTTCCCGGCATATCCAAAGACATCGAACTCAGCGTCACGCAGTATTGGTCGATCAACCCCAACGATTCGACCAATGATGTCAAGCATCTCTCCAGATACTGTGTCTACGTCGTAGCTCCCATGAATTTGATCAAGTGGGCGCTCGACGTGATCGTTCGAAATTTCTGGTGCAATGGTCACCCATCTAACCATTCTGTTCTTGCCGCGATACTCATTAATGATTCGAGTTTTCGCGCGCTCGACGTGGTCCATATTCATGGAATCACCGTGACTTGAATGTTGTCAGGGTCAAAAGTTGCTATCTGGGCAATCGTCGGCTGTATCGGTGTTAAGCCTTGAGCTACCGCGCTAATCCCAATCGTCAAGGAAGTGATGTAACTGTCACCATACTGACCAAGCACCTTGTTGACTGGTGTGTATATCCGCCCTGGCGGAACCTTCTCGCCGATGTCATACCCGCCCCTGTTAAAGCCAGTGGTGGTCTCGCCACTGAATAGGCTTCGGGTCGAATCGGCGATAACCGCTTTTTTTATGAGATCTTCAATGTTTGAAGGCAGATCGCCCTCGCGCTGGATCGTGATGGCAACGAATATCGGAAGCCCGGTAGCGCGTTGGAAAGTCATGACGGCCTTATTGCCCGTGACGGGTGATGTCACGTCGACCTTGACTCCATTAGCACCAGGCGGGTCAACCCAGGTGTCAGTCTTCGAACTGTACCGCGGGAGCATCGGCGTGCCGGGATTGTGCTTTTGATACATGGCCAGGCCAATATCAGCATCAGATCCACCATTCACAATCACTGCAATGCCCGTGTAAGGGACGCCGTCGACGTCGAAGGGCGAGTCACTGCTGTTCTCCAGGACCTTGACGTCGGTAACGCCTGGAACGCTGGCGATGTTGGCCTCCATGTTGTCGCGCATGTTGCTACCGGCGCGGGACACACCGTTATTCCTGCGGATACGAAAGTCTTCGTCGCTTTCCGCCGCAACACCGGCAGCGGCCTCCCCGTTAGTGACTGACGCCCAGCCGCCAATCGGGGTTCCGATTACCGTAAGCTCGCCAGGAGATGCGAGGACACGGCCAGAGGTTGTGCACGTTGCGAAGCCGGTGGCGGTCTGCCCGACACCTATGACTATCACGGCCGTTGTTAGCCAAACGGTGTTATCAATCCTGCTTCTGACCTGCGACTGAGCAGGAATAGGGGTTCCTGTCTGACCGGTTACGGTAATGGGTGCGACTGAATAGGTCGCCTCTCGGATCGGTATACCTGAGATTTTTCCGATGTCGCGCAGAGCTTCGCCGGTGGCGCTGTCCGGGTCCTTGCTGCGATAGGCCGCGACTACCGCCTCGTCAAGGTTGGCGAACATCTCGGCTTCGATGCCGATCCGCTGCCCGTCAGGGCTGTCTGGGTCAATGTTCCATTCAGGGTCAATCGCCAGCGTCTTTTCTTTAATGTCGCCGAGGTACTCGTTCAGAGAGCGCCCCGTGATTCCTTGGTCCGTGATCTGAGCCATTAGACGACCGCCTGAACAAAATTGATTTCTGCGTTATCGCCTGAGGTGCTGACGATTGACGCGGTGACGGTGAGTTGCCGGGTATCGATGTCTGTGGTCAGGCTGAACGACGTCATTCCCGCGCACCCCGGGGTCAGCAGGATGCGGCGACGGATCACCGACTCACGAGACGCCAGGACAGACCCTTTTCCCAATACGCTGCCGAACCAGTCCGTTCCGTCGGTTGTATCCAGAAACCATTCACCAAGGAAGAACTTGAGCCGGGTAACCACGTTCTGCGCGACTTCCTCGGCGGTATAGCCTGTCAGGAACTCCTGAGGCCCCAGGGCCAAGTCGCCGTCGGCGTCCAGTCTTCGTACAGTCATGGGGTTGGCACTCCGCTTACTCCATTGCCAGGTTGAACCTGAGACGTTTTATGCAGCTTCAAGCTGATTAATCCCGCCTGCACGTCATTCGCCGTATGGACCAGGCCCGCAGGAGTGATCGTCACGCCGTTGATGTTTACGACCCCGTCAGCGCCAATGGTGATGCTTCCAGCCCCATTGCTGAGCCCGATGGAGGCATCATCTTTCAGCCATACATACCGAGAGCCGTCATTGCTTCGTAAGCGGATTCCGTCATTTGCGAAACTCGTGATCGCACCAGGGATAGATCGGATGCCAGGGATAAAGTAGGCATCGTTGATCGAGAACCGGCGAGGCTCCGACTTAACGGCCACGCCGCCTTGATCCACCCATGAGTCAATGCACTCCTGGGAGAAGAACAGGACGCCTTCGGTGTTGCTGGCAACCCTGCATTCAAGCGTGCCGCCTGCGGCTCCCCAGAACTGAACTGGAACATGGATGATTGGGCGGCGTGGCTGCTGCGAGCCAAGGCGGTCTTCCAGCATCAGGCCGATCTGAACCTCTGCCATCTGCGTGGCCGGGTCGAAGCTAAGGACGTGGCCTGGCACGCTGGTGCGCATGTTGTCTTTCAGGTACTCACCGAATATGCCTCGCAGCATCTTGGAGTATTCAGCCTGCGTTCTTGAGGAGAGCGGATCACTCATCGCGTTGCCCTTTCTGAAATTCCGGCCTGGGCCGCCGCGCTGAGGCGTAGACAGCTGATCTGGCTTTCCCACTGGTCGCCGTGGGAGTCGCCCGCGAACACCAACGAGTTGACCTTGTAGTAGCCCTCGCCAATGGTGCGAGGCACGTCGTAGAAGAACGCCCCGGAGAACTCGAAGCGAGGCGCCATAGATTCAAGCTTGATGGTGTCGCCGAGCTTTATCTTGGGGTTTAGCGTGTAGCGGATGCCTACTTCGGTGTCGCTAACCACTGGCGAGCCGATCATCCCGGTGCCTGAGCTGATCACGTAGACCTGATTGTCCAGCGCAAAGTCGCGCTTGATGATCTTGATCGCGCCGTTCTCGACCATCCAATCGAATGCGAAGGTCTCGCCAAGCTCATTCATGCAGGAGGTCGGGCTGCCCTGCAGGACCGTTCCACGCGAGCGGCGCTTGAGTCCTGAGAAATCCCCATAGAACTGGATCTCGGCGCCGAACACTGAAGCGCATTCCTCAATGATCTGGACGGGGTCCGTCTCAGGCGCCAGGGTTAAATTGATCAGATTTTGATCGCGCTCTTTCGCGGAAGATTTGCAGAAGAAGCGAATCCCGCGGGTAGAGCCGCCATCCTCAAGGTGAATCTGAACGTTGGTGATTTGGCCCACGAATATCGAACCAAACAGCCCGTCGTAACCAGCCTCCAAGGAAATGAACTCATATTTCCCCGTTGAGCCGTCACCGAGCATCTGCCTGGATGCGTAGCGCGACACGTTGTAGATGGTTATTTCGGCAACGCTGAACGCCCCGCCGGCGAAGTGGGTGACCTGGAATGTGAGGCGCAGCCCGTCCTGATCTGGGCTGGTTTCGCTGGGCCGCATCTCGTAAACACGAGAGCCCGTGCTGCGCCCGATCTTCAGCCGGTAGTTGCGAAGAAAGATTTCATCATTCATCTGACCATACCAGAACGTTGTCGATGCCCAGGTTATCGGGCGTTGCCGGGTCTCCCTCCAATACGAGCGACCCGTAGGAAATGGATGGCGGTGGGTAAAGGCCGGCCAGAAGGTCGATGTTCGGCAGAAGGAATCGCCCCATCGTGAGGGGGGAGTCCAAGGCGGTCAGGATGTTCACGCGGAACACCTCAAACCGTGCCATCCATTGCAGCTCTACGGTCACAGTGTTTTTGCCAAGGCGCGCAGTGAAGGTCTGAGCCGGCAGTGCTTGGACGGCAACGCTGTAACGGCTCATGGCATTACCTCTACGGCAGCATCGCCGGCGGAGATCATCGGGGCGCCCTGGGTGGACACCGTGTCGTTCTTCATGAGCTGATCAGCCGACGTGACGCCTCGACCAACCGTTGAGCGAACAATCCGAACCTGCTGGAGCTCAGCGATAAACACCAGGCCATCCTCATTCTCAGGCCGCGTACGCTCATCAAGCCGGATGATCATCATGTCGCGCATGATCTCCTTGCCCGTGTCCAGATCGAACTTGGCGCGCGCCTCCATGATTGCGGTGAGAGATGCCCAGGCAGTTGACGCCCGGGTGTCATCACCGCCAGACAGCAGGTATGCCGACACAGCCGTGATTGCCGCCCCGCCAACACCGCCGACTGCCGTAGCAATGGCGCCGGCACCCATCATGCCAATGTCATCCAGGCCGAGGCCGAGAGGGCTATTCGATACGGCTCCGGTGAGCAGGTATCGGTTCGGCATGAGGATCGCGTGGTCGTTGGTGTTGGCGCCGAACTCGACCGGATATTGGGTCAGGGTGATCGCCTTGCTGGTGATCCCTTCCAGCTTTGCGTCGAACTCAAGAGGGCCGATCTTCGGCAGCGTCTTGGTGAAGATGCTCATCAGGCTCATAGTTCTGGGCTCTTGAAGTCCTGCATGGTCTGCTCGGTCATCTGGCCCATTTGCTCATTGAGCACCTGCTTGACCTTCTCGGTGTCGGCGCCGCTGATGTGGTACACGCGGTTGTCGGTGTATCCAGCAGCGCTTGCTCCGCGCCTGGACGCCTCGCCAGCAGCGTCTGCCGGGCGCTCATACTCGCGGGAGACAATCGAGGCGGCATCGTAGGAGCTGGTCGCGGCGCGTAGCTTGGTGCCGGCCGACTTCTCGTTGCCCCGGGTCAACTCGTGGTTGATGAACTCAAGCTGCTCGGCGCCAGTAGATTTGCGGATGTCCTTGCCGTACTGCTTGGCGAACTCGGCCTGGCGATCTGGGTGCCACTGGGCCAGTCCGTATGCCTGACCGCCGTCACCGGTGGCGTTTGCCTTGAATCCGCTCTCAGCCTCCAGGTTGGCGGCGATCCCTTCGGCCTGCTCCTTGGTCCACCCCTTGGACGTGAAGTAGTCCACGACAGCGCCAATAGCCTCGCCGCCGCCTTTTTTCAGGCGGTTGTTCAGCAGCTCTGTGTCTTCGCCGCTGTTCAAGCTGCTGGAGTACAGAAGCGCCGCAGCACTTCCTCCGGCAACCGCGAGCATAGAAGCGCCGCCAGCAGCCGCTGCGCCACCAGCAGAACCGGCGGCAGCAACACCGCCAAGACCAACAATGGCGCGCAGAGCGGCCAAGCCCTTGAGCGCAGCACCTCCACCCAGGAGTGCCATGGCAATGGCGACAAGCTCAATGTTGTCAGCCAGGCCACCGAAGAACTCTTTCAAGCCAGAATCGACGAGCTCTTTGTTGTTTCGGTAGAAGGCGACGAAATCCTCAGCCATATCTGCCAGGGCCGGAGTTAGCTCGCCCGCAATGGTGTTGCCGATATCGGTGAACACCTGGTCAAGCTCGCTGGTCGCTTTCGTCAGGCGCGCAGAGTCATCGATTTGCTTCTGGGTCATCACGGCAAGCTTGCCGCGGGAATCCAACTGCTTCTCCACCTCGTCGCGGCCACGCATGAGCAGTCGAACCGTGGAGTCATCCAAACCCAGGGCCTGGCCCGCGAGGCGCTGGTTGAGCGCGCTCATGTGCTCGAACTCGCCAGCAATACCGGCCAGGGCGTCAGCCGTGTTCTGCGCGCCGATGATCACGTCCGGGTTAAGCCCGAGCTTAGCCACGTCACCAAACCATCCGGTGTCACCGGTGATCGGTGATGCCATCAGGTCCTGAATCTTCTTCATTGCAGAGAAGGCATCAGAGGCGCTGCCGCCCTGGGCCTTCAATGCCTGGCCGAGGGATTGCACGTTTTGGGTGCTCAACCCGGTCAGCTTGTTGAAGTTGTTCAGCTCGGTACCGGCCTGCTTGAAGTCGCCCACTACCTTGTCGATGGCCAGCTTCCCGGCAAACACAGCGCCAAGCTGTAGGGCTGATTTGGTCAGGCCACCAAACGCCGCATCAGCCTTCTGGAATGACTTTTCATCGACCTTCATGCCGAGGGCGATCAAGAAGCTTTCGAGAACTTTCAAATTTCAGCCCCTTGAAAAACAAAAGCCCCGCGAGTGCAGGGCTATTTCGGTCGATTGGCTTCAGCCAGGTGGCGGGCGTAGATCATTTCATCCATGACCAGGTTGGCCCGTTTTACCCATCCCAGTGAATGAGTGCCGTCCGTGAGCTGGCTATACGTGCACAGCGGCGGACAAAGCCCGGGTATACCAACGCAAGGGCGCCACAGCTCCCAATCGACAGCCGGGTTTAGGCGCTCTCCTGACTCGAATCCGGCGCCTCGGCTGAAGCGGTAGATTTCTGGAAGGGGGTCAGGAGTCCGGAAAAATCCTCGAAGGCATTCCCGAGAGCCAGCACAACGATCGTGAAGTAGGTCTTCAGACGGCCGGAAAAGTCTTCCATGGTCAGCGGCGTTTGGCTGCCTTCCTTGAATAGCTTGCCCAGCATAGAGTCGCAGACGAAGTTGAAGTCATCCTCCGGCATGCGCGAGAGCATAGAGCCGACGATGCCGCCGGCAACGATGAACGAGGACGCGCTGCCAAGCTCGGCCAGGGCCAGGCCCTTGATCATTGGCTCTACACCGTACTTGCCCAGGCGGAACAGAACCGCCCGCTGTTTCTCTGCGCTTGGCATACCGAAGCGATAGGTCACACCGTCATGCTCAATGGTGCGGATATAGGATTCAGCCTGGCTCATACGATATTGCCCTTGTTGAACTCGATCACGAAGGTGGCGTCATTCATGCCTGGACCGCCGCGAGCCATGGACTTTCCGCGAGTAATAACGCCTTCAGAGAACACGCTACCCTCAAGGCCGGAGATTGAGGCATAAGAACCTGAGATTTCAGCCCGGGCCGTTACCTGGGCCTGCATTGCGAGTGCTTGAGGACTGCCAGGCATGAAGTTCACCGTGAGCCGCAGGCCGGGGTTCTTGCGATGAAACCGAACAGCGTTACCACCCAGGCCGCGACTCAGGTTCGCTACGTCATCGATGTTCTCAATCGTGAACGGCGGGTCGGTACGGCCCCAGTCGTCCAGCACGCCGACGCCAGTGATGACCACAATGGTGTTTTCTACAGAAAGATCAGCTAAAGACATGTGGGCGATCCTTATTCAACGTTGGCGGTCAGGTCGACAGCATGGATAGCGCCAGCGCGGAAGATGCGCATGCGGATTGGGGCGGAGTCACGATTGGCGCGCTCAGCATCGGAAATCTGGAGGATTTCATCTGCCTTGGTCAGCGTCTCGTAGCCTCGGCTCAGTTTCTCCTCACCGGTTTGGTCGTCGGTGTAGTAACGCTCGCCCAGATAACCGTTATCGATGAAGACCTCGCCAACTTGGGATGCAGCATTGAGAAGCACCTGCTGTCCTGGCGGAGTCTGACGCAGCTTCGTCGGAACCCTGGTTAGCGCGTTGTACAGCGCCACACGCTCGAAGTTGACGAAGGCGTCAAGGTTGAACACATCGTCGATGTACTCGCCGAAGGTGGAGGTGGTTTTGGAGTTGATGATTCGCCCCATGTCCTTCTCGCCACCGGTTTCGACCACCGTGTAGAAGATTGCGCCCTTCGACTTCATAGTGCTGTAGGCGGTCGGCGTCAGGCTTTCGGCGTCGATCCCCGGCAGCTTTTTGAATTCGCCGGTGATGGTCGAGTTGGCTGCATTGAAGTTAACGCGACTGAACACAGCCGCCAGCTCAAACCCGGCGTAGGGCTCGGTAGCATGGCTCACAATGAGCATGCGGCGAGAGCCCTGCACAAATGCCTTGCTGACGATGTCGGTGGTTACAGACGGGTCTCGAACGGCTGCCTGGTTGGTGGTGAAGGCAAAGAACTTGCTTGCGGCATCGCCAGCAGCCGCCAGGGCCAAAACATCTGCATCCACGGCACGGATAGAGGTTTCGAACTCGTACCAGTAGAACCAGATGCCCTTGCTGATCGCGTCATTAAAAGACTCGACCGGGGCGTCTTCCTCAATGCGCAGGTAGATTCTCAGTGTCTTCGGCTTGGGAATAGCAGAGAACCAAGCAAGCGCGGCAGCGTATGGGTCGGAAGCGATGTTGAAGTCTGCCGCCACCTGGGCCGCTGTGCCGTAGTCCCGGTAGGTGCCACCAAGGAACGTTGCATCACTCGATGAATCGAAGTCCGCAAACACCATGCCAGCGCCGAAGTTGGAAGTCCCAAGCCCGGCCGAGTTGATCAGGACGTTGATGTTGATGATGTCTTCAGCCGGATAAGCCATTTACTTCCCCTTGCGCGATGGCGCCAGATTGTTCGGTTTCCACAGAGAAGCCGGCGCGGTAGATCCGCTGTACGCGGTCTTCTGCGATGGATTCGCCATACAGGTAGAGGGTGAGCTGGGATCGCTCTTCCATGGCGGCCTGATATAGGCCGGTCAGGTTGTTGATTGGTGACACGCGTGACCAGCCAAGCTTCGCGGCGCGCAGGATGGCCTTCACCGGTTCTCGCTTGTTCGCCTCACACAGGGCGGCGGCATACATCACGGCGCCCGCCCGGTAGAAGTTGATGCTGAACCCCAGCGTGAACTGGGTAGCCACCTTGGCGATGATGTCCTCGTATTGAGGGTCGTCCTGGGCCGGCACGTTGGTTTGCGAGTTGAGCGCCTGGCCGAATTGCTCAGGGTTCTGCAGCCGAACCGCGCAATAACTGCCAGATGGCGCAGCGGTGTTGTTATCGGCAAGGATCACCTTGTCGGCCGGCAGGCCAGTAACAGCCACGACAATCCGGCATACCGCCTTGGATAGCGCTTTGGAGTCAAGCATCGGCATGCGCCTCCAGGCTGGCTATCTCGGCAGGGTCAAGCTTGGCCACCACGGCGCGGCAGAAGTTGTGCCAGGGCCTGAAGTCTGTGGCGATGGATTTCCACCAGGTGGCAGGCTTGTCGGGCGTCTCTGCAAACACCAGGATATCGGCCAGCTTGCCAGGGGTCGAAACCTCGATACCCTTACCGTCGTTGCGGTGGATCACCCGAACGTCATTGATGCGCTCGGCACCGATGTTCAGGAATTCGATTTCCTTGTCACTGACTGGCTGCACGTTTGCATCGAACGCGTCTGTGTAGGTGATGGCCAAGACAGGCTCAAAGTCCACTATCTCGCTTGAGTACCGGTTGAGCACCACACCCTTGTGGGTGATGAATGGCCCGCTGACGTGGCCGCGCATGTTCAGGCCCATTACAAGCCCTCTTCAATTTGGTCGCCCTGTTCGGCGATGACGTAACGAATGGACTGGCGGAAGGCGCCGGTGTCAATCAGCGGACTGTCAGAACCCTTCTTGGCAATGGTCGACGGCGCGTTGGGCGGGCTGTCAATGTCGGTGATTTCCTGCTTGATGTGACCCTCGGCCAGTTGGCCCATCTGCTCAAGCAGGGTGGTCATTGCCATTTCGCCGCTGAGTACTTTAGGGATCATCACCTCGGCAAGGCGCTGGTACTGAGGTGCACCCTTGGTAATTGCTGGTTCAAGCACTGGGCGGGCCGGGATGCGGCCATCAGCCGAACCGAAGTTGTTCACCGCTGCGATTGTCGCCAGCGTCAGACCATCCTCATAGGTGCCGGCCCCCTCGGGAACGCCAGCAAGAACACGAGTTTCGCCGGAGAGTCGCTTGGCGAGCTGCTTAAGCGCTTCCTCGACCTGCTGCGTACCGATCAGGCCTATGGTTGGCTCGATCATACGCAGATGGCTCCCATGCCAGCCCGGGAACGCAGGTGCAGGTATTCGACACCGTACGGGGTCAGCGCCAGGGCCGCTTCCCAGGTCGTAAGCGAGGCGTTCGCGCCTGGAATGGCGTAGGACACCGACTCGTCGCGTACGCTCTTGCTGGACTGAGCGTAGGGCGTCGATGCGCTACCGTCTGCCGATGTGGCATCGGTTGCCAACTTGTTCCAGGTCAGGTAATGCGCTGCGAGAGCGAACCAGCCGCGCTGGAGGAATGAGTAGGGCTTGTAATCCCCCCATCCAGCACAGCCACAGCCGCCAAACTCGCCGCGTGCGATGTACAGCGCCCGGGTGATGGATGCATCAGGCCAGGCGGTGACATTCGAAAATTCAGGGTAAAACGCTCGGAAGTCCGCAATGATCGCCGGCGTCACTTCAATGGTCAGTTCAGCCACGGGTCAGACTCCAGAATGAAGCAGCCCCGCGCTGGGCGGGGCTATAGGTCCGATCACTCTTTATGAGGGATCTGCTTTTTCAGCTCTTCGACTTCAGCCAGCAGCGCGGACTTCTCGCCGCTGACGTTGAGCAGTTGAGCGCGCAGGGTTTCAATCTCGGCGCTCAACACTTCGATCTGACCAGCACCGTCATCGGTCAGAGTCGGCGCGCCAGAGACCAGCACACCATGCTCTTCCCAAAAGGAGCCCTCGGCGAACTCAGCCTGCTCTGGGGTGGTTTGCTCACCAGCCCCCACAGTGCTGCCATCGCCCAGGACCACGGGATTCTTGCTGATATTGGTCCAGACAGTCGATTCCGACGAAGAGGTCTCGTTTGCCTTGCCTTGTTTGCGAGCCATGAGACCTCCTTAGATGCCGTCAACGTACAGGTGAGACATCGGAACACGCAGCTCAGTACCAGCAGTGCGCACCACGCCAGCGGCTTCGAAGCGCAGGCCGCCGTGAGACGGGATCGGCGCGTTCAGCGTGTAAGGCATTGGGAGGTGGAATTTGGCGAACTGGGCGTTCTTGGTGTAGACCATCATGCGATTGCCGCCACCAGCGCCGGCGGTGGACGCCAGCAGGATTGGCTCAATCTTGATGTTCAGCACACGCTCGAGGTAGCTGACCAACGTTTCCGAGGTGTTCGGGATTCGGAAGGTGGTCAACAGGCCGTATTCAACCAGCGGCAGCAGGATGTGTGTCGGGCGGAAAATAGAGTTGGTCTGAGTAGCGTAAACACGCAGGATCGCGTTGTTCAGCAGGGTCAGGATCTCGTTTGCAGCCGTCTCACCACCACCGGCCAGGATCTGGGCGATGGTCTTGTTCGCGCCACCCAGCAGAGTGCCGGTGGCAACTACTGGCACACCTGGATACTTCAGCAGGCCGCCAGTGGTCAGCGAAGGCCAGCGAGCGTCACCAACGAATGCCACGCGGTCCAACCACTGCTCGGTCAGGGTGCGGGTTGCGATTGGCTTCTCGGCCAACAGGTTGATCGCACCGCCGAAACCGACAGAGTTGGCGATTTGCATGGCCTTGCCGACTTCGATCTGGGTGTAGGTGTAGCCCAGGCCAGCCTGAACCACGTCAACACCGCCTACCTTGGCAGCGATTTCAGCCAGCGGGAAGTCGTGGGAAACGTCACCGATTGGTGCCGGCTCACCCTTGTAGTCGAGTACCTTGAAGGCGATCGACTCGGTGTAGTCCGGCGCCGAGGTGTCCACGGTCAGGATCGACGGGTATTTGATTTCTGGGTACGGCTGGCGCAGGACTTCCTGTTCAACGTAGGTCAGTTGACCCAACAGGAAGCCCAGTTGCGCCTGGGGGGAAGCGTCGAAAGTCTTCATTCGATCTGATCCTTAAGCGGCGATGGTGGTGGTGACGTCGGACTTGACCTGTACCAGCGCCAACTCACCCGCCGCCGCGGTGGTCTTGAATACGCAACCAGGCAGAAGGTGATTGCCTGCTGTAGCGGCGTTGGTCAGTTCGCCTGTCAATGGCACGGCGTAGACCTGGGCGCCCTTGGTGGCACCGGCCAGGGTCTTGACCCAGATACGGCCAGTGCTGAGCAGGCTGACTTCTTCGTTCAGGCGATAGCCGCCAACTGCGTTACCGCTGTCGGAGACTTGGCCGGTCATGTAGCTGCCGCTCACGCCGACAGGTTTGCGTACGGAGATGCCCAGGAAGAAACCAGCACCAGCGGCTGGCAGTGCGCCTTGCTTGTCGACAGTGGCGGAAACCACGGCGCGCGCGAATGGAATAGCGACCGAGGCGACTGCGGTAGTGACATCCGCCATGCTCAGGTCATTGATCTGGCCCTCGTAGGCCTTGCCGGCGTACTGGCTGAAGGTATCAATTGCAATGCCCATTATTTGCCACCACTCAGGAATTTGTTGTAGGCGTCGGTGCCGTCTTGGGTCGGCTTCAGGCCGCGCGCGGCTGCGTCCTTGGCGAACTGGCGGAGGCTGTCGTTGACTTTCGACTTGTCGTCATCGTTGTCTTCGTCCTCGGTTTTCTTCTCTTCAGCTTCGTCAGCCGCAGCGTCGAATGCGGCGGTTACGTAGGCCTCGGACTTGGAAGCCCAGTCGCGAGTCGGCTTGAGCTTGGCCATCGCGGCGCGCTTGATCTCCAGGGGGGAGACCAGGCCTTTGGCGTCGAAGGACTTAACGACCTTGGCTGCCAGTGCGATGGTGTCGAGGGTTGCTTTCACGCGCAGGCCGATAGCAGCGTCGGAAGTTTCCTTCTTGGCCTCTTCCAGCTCTTCCTCTGCCGAGTCCTTGGTGGCTTCGGCCTTGTCTGCGCGCTCAGACTCTTCGTCAGCGAACTTTTGCAGTACCGCGAAGGCGTCCTCAACAATGACTGCTGTGTCTTCGTCGAGCACGACGGAGCGTGTTTTTTTGGAGTCCAGAAAAAGCTTCCGGGTCGCCATAGTGGTAGTACCTTTCGGTTTGTGATCAAAAATACGGGCGACCTTTCCGGCCCGTGCTGCTTCTACAACGGCGTTGTGATTGATTTGAATGTCACGCTGCTCGTATTCGTAGGCGGTGCCTGATACAGGGTCTACGCCGGGGGCTTCCACGTATTCAGCGAGGTAGCCTGGGGATAGTTCGGCCTTGCCGGACTGGATGTCGTCGATGGCTGACTGATCCTTGATGATCATGTCCACCACCAGGTTGTCGCCGTCACGCTCAACGCCGCGCACATGACCTACCGACACTTCCTTGAAGGTGGTCGAGTCGACCAAGTCGTCCGGGTGGTCGTTGGTCACGTCCTTGTCGAGGTAGGTAGCCATCGACTCAGGCTTGAACACTTCTTCCGGCGACCGGTAGACGTTCACGATTCGCTCGGGGCCGTCCAGATCCAGCTCGCTCGACAGGTACTGATAAACCCCTGTGCGGGCCGCGATGCCCTTCACGCAAAGGAATCCTTCAGGCGTGAGCGTTCGCGACGTAGGCTTGAAGGCCTCATCGATGGTCATTCTTTGCATTGGGTTACCCGTCTTTGGGGAAGTAGTTCACGCCGGGGATCATGGCGATGGCGATGCAGCGGCAGAGCGGGTGATGCTTGCCCGGCTTCAATCCGGTCTTGCCACCCCATGACGCGCCGACGCCGACCTTGTAGATTCCAGGGCCGTAGCCGATGTCTTGCCGGGCGATGCCGTAGCAACTGATCTTGGCGTTGGGATACTTCCCACCAGGAGCGCCGGATACACGCTGATCACCAGCATCCTCAGACTTGTAGAACTCGATACCGGCGGCGGCCTGGCGCTTCTCGGTCAAGTCGGCGTTGAGCTGCGACACCTGATCCCGAGCAATGAGCTTGGCCCGCCTTGCACTGACACCGGTCTGTTCCTGTATCTGCTTGGCGATGGCGGTTGGTGCGAGACCGTCCTTCATGCCGCCCAGTACGATCGTCTCGACGTTTTTGAAGTATTCGTCGGGAATCGACTTGATCAGGTTTACGTTTTCAGCGGTTGAGGCTTCCAGATAGTCCTGCATACCCTTGGGCAGGGTGATTAGCTGGAAGTCCACACCGACTGCCTGATTGACCGACTTTCGGAAGTCCTCGGCGTTGTCAGCTTCGGCTCGGCTGATAGTGCTAGCCGCCACCCGCTGGATCTGGGATTCGAACAGGGATGAGCTGAACCGGCGCGATACCCCGCGTATTGCTGCGAGGATGTCGTCAGTCCAGCCGTCCAAGGTGGGCTTGGCGTCGGCAATGTAGTCGCGCTTAAGGCGCTTCAGCTCAGGCTCGAGCGCCCTGATCAGTTCACCAGCCATCAGCCTAACCATGCCTCGAAGCTGGCCGCTGTAGTAGCGCTCAGCCTCTTGGCTTGGCAGAACAGGCTTAGGGGCGCGGGGTTTCTTTTTCCGCTGCTCCATCATCGCCAGGTTTGTCGCCGTCAGCTTCTCCAAGATCGAAGCCTGGGAGGTCTTTGCCGTCGTCGCCGATTCCATTGTCTTGATCCTTCTCGATCTGTTCTTGGGCGGCGATCTGTTCGTCGGTGATGGCGTACGTGCCTTTCGACTGAACGCGGCGCATGGCATGGCTCGGGCGAATGACGCGGGATTCAATGCTCAGCGCGTCGGCCTGGGCGTCCGCCAGATCCTCCTGGGCCTGTTCAGTCCCTGTAGGCAGGGATAGAGGCTTCCATTCGAATTCAAGATCTTTTGGGTAATCGCCCAGGGCAGAACGGATCAGCACCTGGTCGAGCGCCTCAAGGTCGAGACGCATCTGGCCGTCTTGCTTGCCCTTGATGGTGCCTTCGTAGGTCTTGCGGTCGCCTTCGCCTGTGGCGCTTAAGCCTGAGGCCGATTGACCCCATAGCTCGGTCACAGGCATCTCAGCTGCACCGGCAGTCCACACCATGAATTGCTCCATGATCTGGCTGAGGCCGGAGAACGAGATGCTGTTGCGCTCGTAGGTCTCGTTGTCAGCATCCAGCAGCCCCAGGTTCACCAGGGACTTCATCATGCCGAACAGGCGGTAGCGCTCGGTGATCTTGTCGCACTGAGCACTGGCAAGAGCGGTTTGCAGACCCTTAACGCTGACCGTGTCGACGTTGGCTTCCAGTACCAGGGAGGCAATGCCGCCCTTTGTAGCCACCACGTCACGCAGGTCAGACATACAGCGACGTAGGCGACTGTCACCCCAGCCTTGCTCGAACATGCGCATGCGGCGCGGCAGGCGAGCCCCGGTGCGTCGAATGATGTGGCTGTAGTGAATACGCTGCTCGCCATTCACCATCATGTAGAACTCGGGGAGCATCCAGTTCGGCTTGAGCGGGTCGGTCAGGTTGAATTCGGTTGGCTGGATATCCCAACGGTCGAGGACTACCAGGTTCTTCAGGTCGCCCTTGCCTATCTTCTTCAGGTCGAGGGGCTCGCTCAGGTCTTCCCCGGTCACCATCAACAGCGCGGCGCCCCCGTATAGGTCAGCCCAGCAGCACGTATCAAGGTAGGCCTGCTGAACACCAAGACGCCGCTCTTCGTTCGCGATGTCCTTGGCCTGCTTGCCATTGAACGTGCGCCACTCACGCAGTGCGTCCTCGTTCGGCTTGTCCACGATACGGCGGGCAATCCAGTTCGACTGATACGCCGCCTCAAGCTCGATCTGATTGACGAACTCAAAGCCGAATACGTTGTGGGTGCGCTTATCTCGGTTGGTGCCGATGTTGGCCACCATGTTAGACAAACTATCAGTTGACACGACCTTACCGGCCTGAATCTGAATTCGCGGTTTTGATGTGGTCATTGATTGTCAACCATTTTAATTCTAATTCCGCGCATTGCGGTGCTGACGACCTTTTCGTAATCAGGGGTGAGGCCCGTAAGATCGCCGAACAATTCGACCGCGCTGATGTATGGGGCCACCCACCAAGCAAAGGTGACAGCAAGGCTGATAGTCATCTTCGCCATTGGTCATTACCTCGCGCCACGAAACGGCGGTTGTGAAAACGTGGCGCGGATTACTGTTTACGCCGCTCGATACCCTCAGGCGCCTTTGGGCAACCCATGCAGTGCTCGCAGTTGAGCGTCTTGCACAGCCAGGCCTTGACCGCCTGCCAGTAAGTGACCAT
>NZ_JYLO01000015.1 GCF_001439845.1 Pseudomonas lactis
ACGGCAAGGCCAAGTCGTGGTGGGGGGAGGGTTACGCCGGCGTGTGCCTGAAGCCCTGGCAGTTCAGCTGCTGGAATCAGAACGACCCGAACTACGCATATCTGAGCGGTGCAAAGCAGATCCCGGCTGCACAGTTCGCCCAGGCCCAGCGTGCGGCTGACCAGGTGATGAATGGCGCGGTACCAGATCCAACTGGCGGTGCCACGCATTACTACGCGACCACGATGCCAAAGGCCCCGGCCTGGGCGGCGAAGGCCAAGCAGACGCTGCGCCTTGGTCACCACGTCTTCTTCAAGGATGTGCCGTGATGACGCCCGACCTACATCTGCGACAAAAAAAATTAGCATGACCTAAAACCTACTTTGCAAAGGATTGCAAAAATGACAAACCCAATCGTCCCATGGATGGGCGGCAAACGCCGTCTTTCTAAGCGTCTGCTGGCGCTGTTTCCTGATCATGAGTGCTATGTCGAAGTGTTCGCCGGCGGCGCGGCTCTGTACTTCAAGCGAGAGGAGCCCGCAAAGGTCGAGGTTTTGAATGACCTCAATGGGGACTTGGTGAACCTCTATCGTGTCGTCCAGCACCACCTCGAGGAGTTCGTGCGCCAGTTCAAGTGGGCGCTCAGCTCCCGGCAGATATTTGAATGGCAAAAGATGACGGCCCCAGAGACGCTGACAGATATTCAGAGAGCCGCACGGTTCTTCTATCTCCAGCATCACGCCTTCGGCGCCAAAGCCACAGGGCAGACATTCGGCACCGCAACCACAGGCCGGCCTATCAACTTGCTGCGGATCGAGGAAAACCTATCGCAAGCCTGGCAGCGCCTTTCCGGCACCTATGTCGAGAATCTGCCATGGTTGAAGTGCGCCGAGAAATACGACCGGCCCCACACCTTCCAATACATGGACCCGCCCTACTGGAAGACGGCAGGTTACGGCGCTGAGTTCGGCTTCGACGAATACGAGCGAATGGCCGACTTCATGCGGACTTGCCAAGGCAAGGTGATGGTCAGCATCAACGATCATCCAGACATCCGACGGGTGTTTGGAGGGTTCCGTCTGGAGGCGATGGACATTCGCTACAGCACTGCCAACCCCAGGAAGGGGCCGGCCGCTGTGACTGGCGAATTGGCAATCATGAACTGGTAAACCCGGGCGGGAGGCAAAACTCACCGCGCAGGATTTGATTCTGTTGCATCGTCGAAAATGAGGAATAATGCCTCTATCGTGGCCGGCGTCAAAGCGCGTGCTGCTTCAAGCCCTTCAACGAATCCGGCAGCACGCTCTCCCGCCAGCATACGAGACGGATTGTCAGCCGCCCTGGCGATACGTTCGAGGTGGGACGCCGCCCGGCTCTGAATCAGCGTTGGGAGGTTCATCTGCGCAAGTTTATGAGTGTCATTCATAGTCGTTCGACCTGTCTAAAACTACCTCAACCTAGCACGCATTCATTGGGTGTAAAGGGCGCTAAATGAAAGTTGAGTTTTAGACGCTCATCCACTGAAACCCGCGTGATACGTGGCCTTAGACCATCTCCAGCCCATACTGCTGCATCATCGGGGTGTGGGAGGACAGATCGGAGGTGTTTTTACTCATTGGGTAATAGGCAAATTCGTTGAAAGTGATGGGGCAAAGGGGGCGCGTGGTCCAGTGTCGATCAGTTTAGAAAGGCGCACGTCAAAACAAAGCAGGTCGAATGTGGGAGCTGTCGAGCTTCAGCGAGGCTGCGATGGGATCACCGCCCTGTACCGGCGGGCCGAAGCACCCGCATCGCTGAAGTTCAAAAGCTCCACACCTTGCCCAATCGTGGTCGCTTAACTGATCGGCATTGGGCGCTTGGCCCAGCATTTTTTGCGATGGGCGCAAGGTTAACATGCGAAGTCGACCCTTCGCAGGTCGCAAACGACCCGGTAGAAATAGAAGAAGGGGCGGCGCATTTATCAAAATACGCCGCCCCCTTCTTTTTATCGCCCCTTTACTGAATGTTGCCGGGCGAATCCAACACCTTCACCACATCATCAACTACCGCCTTGACCATCTCCTGCAAGTAATGCGACGCCCACGCATAACGGTCCGTCTCCTTGGTCATCGCCGCATCTTCTGCGAGCAGCTTGGCGACATGGAGAAGATCGGAGGCGTGGTGCAGGGCTTCTTGCAGGGAAACACCGCTGTTGACGCGGAATAGAGGTTGGTCGGAGTGAAAGGAGAAGGGGGTGACGCCGAGGGTGGTTAACGCAGGCGGATTTGTAGCGGTCATCGGTAAAACTCCCATATCAAGTGAGAGCTACCACGTTCGTTATCAGGCGAATGGGGTGGCAGCTGTGCGCAGGCTGATAAACCGGAGATACAGGAACCCGGCAGACCCGAAGGTCTCCCACGCACAGCCGCCATTGCACGAAATGAGGGGCGAAAAAAAACGCCTGCAAATCGGGTTTGATGGCGCTTGTTGCGCCTGCATCTTGACGGGTTATCAGGCCCGGTCGCTGAATTGGCAGCGACGAATGGAAGGGTAGCGTGGTGATAGGGAGGGTGCAACTGGGAAACTGTGTCCTGGAAATAAATGCGTCCGCTTTTCTCCAGTAGGCAGCATTGGAGAAACACGCCTCCTAGAACGATGTGGCAGGTAATATCATGATTCGACTAGTTTGAACTTCGCAACCTGGAAAATTTATGACGAGTACCCTGAAGTATCAGATTCTTGCTGGGCTACCGGGCGAAGGGCCTCTTCCTTTGCAGTTCAGCGCTACCGGCCAAGGGCACCATAGTGAAGGATTCGTCATCAGGTTCTCGCCAGAGGCGAAGCCTTCTTGGGTGGGGAATTTTCAACCGGGTTTTTGCCGCTTCAGTTGCGTTCTGACGCTGGGTTCAACTTTTCATGTGATGATAGTTGCCGGTGGTCAGGGTTATATCGTGGACATTCGTAGCGGCGTTCTCTTGAAGCATTTCGGTGGCGATATCGAGTACTTGGTCAGCATTCCAGAATTAGACAGCATCCTTGTTTCAAATGGGGTGTGGCTCAGGCTTGTTAAAGGCGAGGCTGAGGTCTGGTGCTCTGAGCGCCTGTCTCTGGACGGGATTAGAAATATCCAAATCTCGCTCGCGGATGGGATCATTACAGGGGAGGGATGGTATGTAGACGATTGCTGGTATCCGTTCAAAGTCTGCATCTCCTCGGGTGAAGCTACGGGAGGAGTTTTCGAGTCGCTTGACTTCAGCTAAGTCCATTTCTGCGTTTCTGAATGATTAGCTACCGGCCGCTCTGGAAGCAGTTCGCGCCGAATCACCAAGCAGTAACACCGCCATAACTCAGCGATTCATCGCTCTGATCACTCTTTTTTTCCAGCGCCATTTTTACAATCTGTCACGTTGGGATAAGGCAGGCAGACCAGAATCATTTTACTCTTCGGTTCAAAGCCGATGCGATCAATGCCGGGAAGGTGATGATCTGGCTTTTTCGCAGCATATTAATCCTTCAAAGTTGGAATGACTGCGCGGTCCAATAGGCTATTTTGACCTACGCCCACTAGCCGGAAACAACCCTCGGATCACCCCAAGAAACGCCGCAAACAGATTGATTGAAGTCGCCGTAGTGATAGCAATCAACACATTGTCCGAGAACGGCGCTTTGCCCGAGTAATACGTCGACCACCCATTCCACACCAGTAAAACCGCCCAGAAGATCACACCACAAGCGGCAAACCAAAACGCCCGACCCGCATATTTCTTGCGCAGTTGCCTTTCGGCCTTCTGGTCTTTGAGGTTCTGGTTTCTTTCATCGTCGGTGCCTATGGCTTGCTCGCCACCGGCTTGGGTGTCCTGGTCAGGCCCTGCCGCGGGGGGCAGGGTGAGTTCCAGGTTGTCGAGTTCTTCACTCACGGATGCGGCTCTTTGGGTGAATGAGTGTTGCCATGTCTTCCCAGTCGATGGCGGAACCGTCGGCGCCCTTGAGGGCCCAGGCTGTGCCGTCCTCGTGGGACAGGTTGGACAGTTGGGTCCCGGACCATTTGCCGTATTTGTTAATGATCCGGTCAATCAAACGATGGGTATAGGTATCGCTCTCCGGCACCCTCGGTGTAACGAACACAATGTCTTCGGCGTCGGGCTTCAGGTTGCTGAGCAGCGACGTCACCGGGCGATTACCGTAGGACTTCAACTCATGGTACAGCGATGGAATAACCGGGCCATATTGCCAGCGGGCAAAGTGATCATCCATGAGGGGCTGATCCCGTTCGCGCAGGTGCCAGGACTGCGTATAAAACAGCAGTTTTTGCAGCTTCATGGGCGTCAGGCCCGAAAGCTTGCCTTCCTTCGCGCGTTCAATGAAGGCGTTTGCGACAGCTAGCGCTGAATAAGCCATGAGCACCTCCGTCTTTGCTGGCTACGTTGTCAAAGAGTTTTATACATAGGCCTTGAGTTGTCGACATGCAAGGTGTTGACCGGCAGCAATACCAAGCTGTCGGAATAATAGAGCGTCGATAACTGGTTGCATATACAGTATTTTGATTCAAGTTAAGTGAAAGACGCGTGTTTAATGCATAAATATGCAAATTAGCATTTGCCAACCCCAAAAACTCCCGTCACTATCCGCGCTATGCAAAAACGCAACGTTTCTATCGTCTTAAGAGAGCTGCTGGACCGCGACCGGATCTCCCCCACGGAGCTTCACCGACGCACTGGCGTGCCTCAATCCACACTGTCCCGGATCCTCAGCGGCAAGATCGTTGATCCGTCGGATAAACACATCTCCCGTATCGCCGAGTATTTTCGCGTGAGCACTGATTACCTGCGCGGGCGCGCAGCAGTGGGCGCTTTGCGCGATGACGGGCGCGACCCGATGCATTCGGAACTCAAGGACATAAGCCTGTGGGACGACGACACCCCCGTTAATGATGACGAGGTGTCGATCCCCTTTCTGCGCGAGGTTGAATTGGCTGCTGGATCAGGAAGATTCGTCATCGAGGAAAGCGAAAAGGCCAGCCTGCGGTTCGGCAAGCGCAGCCTGCGGCATAACGGTGTGCAGTTCGACCAGGCAAAGTGCGTGACGGTGCGCGGCAACAGTATGTTGCCGGTGTTGCGCGACGGGGCCACGGTAGGGGTGAATGCCGGCAAGAGCGGCATTGGCGACATCGTCGATGGCGACCTGTATGCCATCAATCACAACGGCCAGTTGCGGGTTAAACAGCTCTACCGCCTGCCTTCCGGGATTCGCCTGCGCAGCTTCAACCGTGATGAACATCCGGATGAGGATTACAGCTTTCAGGAGATCCAGGATGAGCAGATCAGTATCCTCGGTCATGTTTTCTGGTGGGGCATGTACGCCCGCTAACCTCCACGCGTAAGAAGAAACCCGCCCATGTGCGGGTTTTTTTTCGGCCCTAGAAAACCGGCCAAGCCCAAGCCCGCAAGGCTTCCAATGCATTCGTGCATTTTCATGGCAAAAATAAATGCATCTGTGCATTGACTGTATATGCATACATGCATATTCTTCACCTCAAGCCAGCCAACAAGGCTTGGTGGAGGCGGCAAGGATGCTGCCAAGGAAGACAAGGAAGGCACGCAACATCGGCAAGGACGCCATCGAAGCGATGGCAGGGATGCCAGGCAATACCGGCAAGGATGCCGACGCTCTTTAGTTTCAACGCTTCAACAACAGGCAGCGATGAACCGGCCTTAACGGTTCAGAGGGTTGGCAACTGACCCAGGTGTGCAGCGTAAAGCACCAGAAGCAGTTATCCGGCAGACAGGGATCGTGGTCGGAAAAACATCGAGGAAAGGACCGTACCGCGCCAGTAGCGCCGAAAGTCCGAGGACATCATTACTGAAAAGCCCGGGCGACCGGGCTTTTTGGAATGCCTACCTACCCAAGCATTTGTAAATGAAATACGGACTATTTATTGCTCAGCCAGGAGGCGTGACATGACAAATGAACAGCAAGCGTTAGCGGAAATGCCTATCTGGCTGGTGATCGTATTGGCGGTGATCGGCGGGGTGTCAGGTGAAATGTGGCGCGCCGATAAAGAAGGCGCACGTGGCTGGTCGCTGATCCGCCGTCTGGCCCTGCGTTCCGGGGCGTGCATGGTTTGCGGGGTTTCCGCCCTGATGCTGTGCTACGCCGCCGGCATGTCGATCTGGACCGCCGGCGCCATTGGTTGCCTGACTGCCATGGCCGGTGCTGACGTGGCCATCGGCCTTTATGAACGATGGGCGGCCAAGCGCATCGGGATCAACCAAGGCTCCGGCCAGGACCCGCACTAATCGTTGCAAGGACGCGACTTAAAATGACGTTTATCGATAAGCCATCCCAACTGCCCCAAGCCATCGGCGCGGTGCTGCATGCGGCCTTCCCGGACATCAAGGTCGGCAGTCACCAAGACTTTCAAGGCGATGCTGAACAAACCGGCGTAATGGTCACGGTCGAAGGCAATGGCCCGGGTATTCGCTCTCGCGAGGGGCGCAAGGCCCACGTCCTGGCCATTTCACTTAGGGCCATGGTCGCCCCCGGTGCATTGCCGTTCGACGCCTGCGACCTGGCCAGCCAGCTCATGGACCTGGTGCTGGATAACCGTTGGTACCTGCCCCAGGCGCAGTGCGATTTGCCGGCGAATATCGTCGCGGCTCCCGCTGTGCGCACTTCCGTGGAAACGGACTACGACACCTGGACGGTTTCCTTCACTCAAACCCTCTATCTAGGGCCGACGTTACTCGACGATCCCACAGGCCAACCGCTATTTGCCTGCACCTGGGACGTCTCCGATATCGACGACCCGGCCCAATACAAGCCTCTGGCGGAGTAGCCCATGTTCGACGCGCTGTTACGCATGCAATTGGGACCGATCGTCGAGCGCCTGGCCGAGATGGAGTCCCAGCTCGAGGACCTCTACCGGCGCGCCGAGAGCTTCTGCCGGATCGGCATCTGCCAGCAGGTCGATGCGGCCAGCAACACCTGCAAGGTCAGCCACGGTGACCTGCTCACCCCGGCGATCCGTTTTTTCAACCCCAGTGCCGGTGCACAAACCGAAACCCGCATCCCCACGGTGGGTGAGCAATGCCTGCTGCTCAACTACGGCGGGGGGGAGGGCGGTGTGCAATCCGTGGCTCTGTTCGGCCTTAACAGTGATCGCTTCCCGCCGGTCTCCAACGTGGCAACGCTGACTCGGCGCCGGCATCAAGACGGCACCCAAAGCGACTACGACGACGCCAGCCACACCTTCAACTGGATCAACGGCCCGACCACCTTCAGCGGTTCCCGCGAACAGGTTGACGTCAAGGTCGGCGCCGCCAGCCTGACCCTCAGCGCCCAAGGCATCACCCTGCAAGTCGGCGGCACCAGCCTATTGCTGGATGCCGGCGGCGCGCACTTCAGCGGCCCGGTGGTGGACCATCAAGGACGCGTCATCAGCCCCCGATAAGGACACCCCATGCTCGGAATCGATAGGAACACCGGGGCGGCCGTCGACGACTGGCTGCAATTTGTGCAGCGCGCCACCCGAGCGCTGACCACCCCCATCGCAACGCGGCAAAAGCGCCCGTTGTACGGCTCGCTGATCCCGCAGTTGCTCGGCCAGAACCTCGGCGACGACCTGTTGATCCTCGCCCAGAGCCACGCCGCGCAGGCCTTCTACAACACCCACAACGGTATCGGCGACTTCGACCCTCAGGTCATCGTCGCCACCCGCCAAGGCGCCGGCCTGCTGCTGCGGTTTGCCGGCACCTGGAAAAACCGCCAACAATCCTTCGAGGTCGTGACATGAGCATGCTGATCCCCGGCCAGAACCAACTGGCGGAACCGACCATCATCAAGGTCGATGAGTTCGAACCGTTGCTGGCCGAATTCAAAGCGTTTGTCATCGACTATGTCGCCACCCGCGCACCGCAAAGCGCGGCCAAACTCCAGGTCAGCCTCGACAACGAAAGCGAACTGCTGACCCTGGCTCTGGAAGCCTTTTGCGTGCGCCTGCAAACCCATGAGCGCAAATACAACGCCCGCATCAAGCAGATGCTGGCGTGGTGGGCCACCGGCAGCAACCTGGATGCGCGCCTGGCCGATATGGGCCTGGAACGCCAAGTACTCGACCCCGGCGACCCGGCCGCGTTCCCGCCGGTGCCGCCCACCTTGGAAAGCGACGACGACGCCCGCCTGCGTTACTACCTGGCGCCCCACGCCCCAGCGGCGGGCTCGCGCATGCAGTATCGCCGTGAAGTGTTCACCTTGGGCGAGCGCCCAGCAGTGAAAGTGCAAAGTGCGACGCCCGGTGTGGTCACGGTCACCTACACCTTCGACCCCGACGGTTACGCGGCCCAGGTCAAGGACGGCAACGCTCGCCGCACCGCACCGGGTGAAGTCATGGTCACCGTGCTTTCCAGGGAAGGCGACGGCACGCCATCTGCCGACTTGCTTGACGGTGTACGTCGACATTTCGCACGGCCGGATGTACGGCCCGAAACCGACCTGGTCAGCGTCCAGGGCGCGCAGATTCAACCCTACAAAATTCGCGTGGTGGCCAAGATCAACGCCGGCCCGGACTCGGGGCTGACCCAAGTGGCCGCGCAGAAACTGCTGCAAGACTACGCCGAGTCCTGCCACCGTCTGGAAGGGCGGGTGGACCCCAGCTGGATCGACTACGCCATCCACAGTGCTGGCGCTGCGCAACTGCACATTCTGGAACCGCTGGCGCCGATTGTCAGCACCGCGTTCCAGGCCCCGTATTGCACGGGTGTCGAGGTGGAGGTGCGCACGCTATGAGTGAACCCAACGCAAGTTTGCTGCCGGCCAACAGCTCACCGCTGGAAAAGGCCCTGGACCTGGGCTTCGGCAGATTGCTTGAGCGCGTCACTCCGCCGTTTCCGGCGCTGATGAACCCGCTGTACACGCCCAGCGAATTCCTGCCTTACCTGGCCGCCGACCGCGGCGTCAGCGAATGGGATGCCGAGGCCAGCGAGGCGGAAAAACGCCTGACCGTGGCCTTGTCCTGGCAGATCCAGCGCCAGGCCGGCACGCCCAAGGCGCTGAGCCATGCGGTGGAGTCACTGGGCTTCACGCCCAATATCAGCGCCTGGTACCAGCAACGTCCGCTGGGCGTGCCTTACACCTTCGATGTGCAGGCGATCATCGGGCGCAGCTGGTCCAGCGGCGACCACAACCGGCTGATCCGGCGTATCAATGCGGCCAAGAGTGAGCGCGATCAGGCGACGATCACCATCGTGCATGAGACCGAAGGCCAGCTCGCCCTCACGCAAGTGCTCGACGCGCCTTTAAGCGACGGTGAGTTCTACCTGAACGGCGCGTTGCCGGAATTGGCGCTGGTAGCTCGGCTCAACAGTGCCGGGGTTGCCCAGCACTACACCATTAACGATTACGACCTCAGGGCGCAGCCATGACAGATGAAATCACGCGCCTGGTGCGCTTCACCTCCAAAGGTTTGGATGAAGTGCTGCAGGCAAAGAACCAGGGCCTCAAAGGCGAAATCACCCACATCGGCGCCGGCACCGGCCGCTACGACCCCGACGGCACGGAAGTGGCCTTGCGTGACGAGCGCCAACGGGTGGCCATCGTCGATTACGAAGACCTGGGCGACCGCCAACTCAGGATGGCCGCGCTGTTTGACGGCGACGGCGAGTATGAGATTGGCGAGTTCGGGTTTTACCTCGCCAGCGGCACCTTGCTGGCGGTGTATTCCGTGGCGGGTAAGTTGCTGACGTATAAAGCGGCGGCGGCGCGGGTGCTGCAGAAGTTTACGCTGGATGTTTCGCCGTTGCCGGCGGATAGCGTGACGATTGTGGTGGGGGAGCACAACCTTAATTTGTTGTTGACAGAGGAACTGGCAACAATTGCTGCTGCTAATGTAAATAATATGTGGCGGCATCTAGATGTGTTGTTTCGAGTAATGGCGCTGGAAATAAAAGCTCAATGAGGGTTCAAGGATGATTCGCGAAGCTCCCTTGGTATTTAATAATTCAGAGGTCAAGTATGGGTATTGAGCAAAAAATTGGTGACTTGGTCACTGCCGCGGACAACCTCACAACTGCGGTTAACGGAAAAATTTCTCAAATAGACAACCGTATGGACGTTGCACGGGCGGAATTTGATGATTTTCGCAGCAAAAAGGATATGGTTGGCGTAGTCGGTGCGGCAGGCTCAGTACAGCTCAACGTCTTCCAAGGCGGTGTGTGGGGTACGGGCGGCCCTCAAAAGACAGGCGCGTCAGGTGGGTTCTCCGTCGTCGATCTAGGAACGTCAGCTGAAGTTTACATGCACTTCAAGTTGCCGGTTAATATCAATACTCACGATCAGATGTTCTGGTTCAATATTCGTGGGTATAGCTATGGTAGTGCGAGCATAGTAGATGAGACCGTAGTGGGCTATTGCTATTCGCCTCAGCGTGCGGTGTTGAATAAGTCTGTATTTGGGAATATGTCTCCGGGGATTTATACGGATGCCAGTGGTAATGTGATTGTGCGGCTGAAGTTTCCAAGTATCTATGTGACTACGATCCGTATTGACACTATGCAAGTCGGTATTGGTGGCTTGTTTGCGGTTGGTAGCATTGAGTCGAAGCTGTCGCTTACTGATAAGGTGGAGTTTTAAGTGAACGAAAAAATTAAGCTGGATTATCAATATAAACCTAACCCCGAGTCTATTGCTCTTGCTGAATGGGCCTCTATTCGCACTCGTCGTCAACAGCTATTGGCTTCCACAGAGGCAATGCAGTCCTTAGACAGCTCACTGACTGACCTGCAACGTAGTGAGCTTGCGCTTTATCGACAGGCAGTGCGCGACGTCCCACAAGACTCGGGCGATCCCTACAAAGTCGAATGGCCAGAGTTGCCTTATTTCCTGAAATAACCCACCGCGAAAGCGGTTTTTTTTCGCCTCCCCCAAAGCCCCTCCCCGCAGGGGCTTTTTGCATTTTCCACCCGGAGATTTCCACCCATGCCCACCCGCCAAACCTACACCGTCCTCATCCCATTCCCCATCGGCAACGGCCATTGGTCCACCGCTGGCGAGGAGCTGGAACTGCTCGACGTCGAAGCATCCGCCCTGCGCACCGCTGGCCGTCTGGAACTGACCAGCGTCCTCAACTCCACCCCCAAGAAGGCTGAATAACCATGGCAGAAGTCCTGAACTTCGAGCACAACGGCATCACTGTGAATGCCACTGAATCCCCCGAGGCCATGGGTGGCCTTGGCGATAACGTCATTGGCCTGGTCGGCACTGCGCCGAATGCCCACGCGTCGATCCCCAAAAACGCGCCGTTTCGTATCAACAGCTTCACCACCCAGGCGCTGCTGGACCCCGCCGGCACCGAGTCGGGCACCTTGTTCCAGGCGGTGTACCAGATCCTCAAAGTGGTCAAGGTGCCGGTCTATGTAGTCATCGTCGAAGAGGGCGCTACCCCGGCCGACACGATCAACAATGTGATCGGCGGCAACGACCCGGTCACCGGTCGCAAGCTGGGCCTGGCTGCCCTGAGCAGCGTCCCTGAAGACCTGACCATCATCGGCGCTCCAGGCTTCACGGGCACCAAAGCCGTAGCCGGTGAGTTCGCCTCGTTCGGCAAACGCATCAAGGCCCGTGTGGTGCTCGATGGCAAGGACGCGTCGGTGGCCGACCAAGTGACCTACAGCGGCGAGCTGGGCGGTGCCGACCTGGGCTTCGACCGTTGCCTGCTGGTGCACAACATGCCGTCGGTGTACTCCAAGGCTGCGAAGAAGAATGTGTTCCTGTCGCCATCCTCGCTGGCCATCGCCGCACTGGCCAAGGTCAAGCAGTGGGAAAGCCCGGGTAATCAGGTGACCTTCGCCGAGGACGTTTCCCGCGTGGTCGAGTACAACATCCTCGACACCTCCACCGAAGGCGACCTGCTCAACCGATACGGCGTGAGCTACTACGCCCGCACCATCCTCGGCGGCTTCTCCCTGCTGGGTAACCGCTCCATCACCGGCAAGTTCATCAGCTACGTCGGCCTGGAAGATGCCATCAGCCGCAAGCTGGTCAAGGCCGGCCAGAAAGCCATGGCCAAGAACCTCACCAAGTCCTTCATGGACCAGGAGGTCAAGCGCATCAACGATTGGCTGCAAACCCTGGTGGCCGACGAAACCATTCCCGGCGGCAGCGTGTACCTGCACCCGGAACTGAACAGCGTCGAGAAGTACAAGAACGGTACCTGGTTCATCGTCATCGACTACGGCCGCTACGCGCCGAACGAACACATGGTTTATCAACTCAACGCCCGCGATGAAATCATCGAGCAGTTCCTGGAGGACGTTCTCTAATGTTTACCAACCGAGTCAGACAGGCCATTGCGGCCACCCTTCAAGGCCTGCCGTTGTCCGCAACCGTAGAAGAGTTCACCCCGCCGAAGATCGAGTTCGACATGGAAGCCATGTCCGGCGGGCGCTTTATTGCCGAGGAAATGGCCAAGAGCGGCAAGGTGCTCAATGCCAAGCTGGTGCTGCAAGGTGCCGGCCCGGAAATCATGCTGGCCCTGGGCGTGCGCATGGGCGACGACATTTTGCTGAACGTGCGTGAAGCCGGTCAGGACCAGGACGGCAAGACCTACTTCACCTACCACACCGTCGGCGGCAAGCTCAAATCCCTGGAGGAGGCGAAGCTGAAAATGGGCGACAAGGCCACCACCACGCTGGAGCTGTCCTGCCGTACCTACAACCGTCTGGAAAATGGCATTTCGGTGATCGACATCGATGTACGCACCCAGAAGTTTGTGCTCAACGGCGTCGACATTCTTGGCGATGCGCGCCGTGCCGTGCTGATGCCTTAAAGATGACTGCTATCTAAGGCGGGCACGATCAATGTGGGAGCTGGCTTGCCTGCGATGCAGGCGACTCGGTGTATCTGGTGTATCGAGTGGATGCTATCGCAGGCAAGCCAGCTTCCACACGGACCGCGCGCAGATTTAGATTTGCGGTGCTTTTCAACACTGCTCAACAAGGAATTGCCCCATGGCCTGGATGCCACCGTTGCACATTCTGCTGTCCCCGATCACCGCCGATACCGGTGCGACGATCCAGCAGGTTCAGCTCAAACCGTTGTTCTACGCCGCGCAAAAAGACGCGCTGGCCCGGGCCGGTGATGACGAGGACGACCAGTTCTTCGAACTGGCGAAACTCGCCACCGGCCTGTCGGAAAAAGAGCTCGACCAACTCAAGCGCCCGGACTACGTAAGCATTGCTCAATACGTACACGAAATGTCGACGCGGCCGGCTTCGTTCTTTTTGAATGAGCACGAAGCGACGCCCCACGATCAGCCTGTCCCTCTGCTCTTGCCCCTGGAAGCCGCTGGCCGAACCCACACCGAACTGCCCCTGGAAATGCCGGCCTTGCGCGCCACCAAGGTGATGAAAAAACTCGCCACCAACAAAGAGCGCGCCGAGTTCATCACCGCCCATTGCACCGGCCTGATGATCCCCGACCTGGCCGGTTTGACCGTGCCCGACTGGACCGAACTGCAGGAGCGTATCGACGATTTTTTAAATCAACCGGCGGCCTTCTTTCGCAGCGCGACATCGAAGTAATCCTCGATGTGGTGCCGCTGATCTACTCGGTCAATGAGGCGGAGATCCTCGACTGGGACGCCGGAAAAGCATTGCGCCGCTACGACATTGCTATCACTCGCCTTGGCGTCAAACAGGAGTAAGCGAGATGCAGGACAATTATTCGCTCGCCTATGCCGTCGCCAGGAATGGCCGGGATGCGTTCGGCAGTACAGACGGCGCACATGACGCCGATATCCTCAGCCCTGGCGCGTTGTCGGTTGGCAGCTCAACCCCGTCAACAGATTTGGCTGCCTTGTCCGGAACCGTTGCCGCACTCACCAGCGCAACGCTCAAACTTGATGAGCTCGCACTGTCGCTCGGCTCATTGCGTGAGGGTGTGGATTCTCTCGACACGGCGCTGTCGTCGCTGAGGGCAATTGAGGTGCGTTCACCCAAGCTGGGTGAGCAGGCAGAATCGAAGACAGTGTCTGAATCCGCTTCGACTACCTCAGAGAATTTGCGCCATACCCGCGAGGCCATGGCGCTGGGCACCGCGCAGATAATCGACCTGGCAAGTGCGCTGCAGCATTCAGGCAGCCAACTGAAGTTTGATAAAACCGCAACGTCGGAAAAGTCGATCAAGGTGCTGCGCGAGGAGTCCAGCGAAAGCGGCAAACGTTTCTCTACGACCCTGGATGCCACGCCGGTATTGGGCGAAGCGCTTTGGCTGAAAGCTAAGACGGGCCTGATGGACAGCGCCAGTGACGTGGCTAAAGATTCACCGGCTCTGGCGGGCGCGATTAAAACGGCTGGAGCTATTACGCCGGTGTTTTCCGGCTTTTTTTCAAGTGTGGGAGACACGATAAAAAACCGCGTTGCTGGCAACGTGGTTGATGCGACGCTGGGTAAGCTTCCCGGCGTTGGCAAGCTGTTCAAGGATGGCGGTTCTGCGAAAGATAAATCGTGCTGTTGTGCGACGGCCACTCAGCACCCCATCGAAAGTCCTCGTTCGCGCTCGCAGGGCTCGCGCGGGAAAAAGAGCCCTCGTCAGTCGAAGTCGCAAAAAAAGCAGAGCGCTCAAAACACTCAGCGCGCGCAGATCAGGCAGCGAAAACAGCCGCTAGTGCCCAGAACAGCCTCGACCAAACGATCGCCTGCCAGCAAAAAAGGCGGTGTATTTTCCAGGCTGCTAACTAGCCTCGAGCGTGATGCAAAGGCATTGTTACCTGCGCCGTTCTTAGGCTTCGATGCGGGGCGGGCGGTTCAAAGGTTGCAACCGCGTGCGGTCGTGGCGAACCGTCCAAGCAAGAGCAGGTCTTCAGGCCAGTCGACAGCGAGCAGAGGCCCTGTGCTGATCGAGGCAGTAGAGCGCAAGCTTATCCCCATGTCTTCCGAAGGCCGGGTAACTACTGCTGCGCCCCATACTAGCCATTTCAGTCGTGAGGCTTTGCCTGGCCCGCTGAAGATGCCTTCCAACCCGCTAGGCACAGTGAACAAATTGGGAGTGGCCGGTGCTCGCCGCCTTGGCCCGATGAGGTACGCCGACACTGCTTTGGATGTGATTCAGGGCGTACGCAACGGGGATGCCAAGGCAGTCGGGACTGGCCTGAGCAGCGCCGGTGGCGCCTGGGCCGGAGCGTCCGCTGGCGCCGCGCTCGGTACCCTGGTTTTCCCCGGTGTCGGCACCGCAATCGGCGGCGCCATCGGTGGCCTGCTGGGCAGCGAGGCGGGCAGTTGGCTGGGTGACAAGGTGTTTGGCGCAAATGATCGCCTACCTGCGCCCAACGCGCTGAGCAAGGAACTCAACAGTGCCCGTACCGACAATGTCCAGGTCACGCTCTCACCGAGCATCCAGATTACCGGCGTTAACCCGGCGGATGCCCAGCAAGTCGTCAATCAAGTGATCCAGGCCCTGCAGTTCCAATGCGTGCCGATGGTCACTGATTCCCTGGGCATTCGACGCAACGCGGCATTGGCCGATCCAGGAGGTGATTGATGCGACAACAAATGGTACTGGGCGACTTTATTTTCGGGTTATCCCGAGGGTTCGCCTATTCCACACTGACCCGCAACAGCGATGGCGGTTGGAGCGACCTGGCGATTATCGCCAGCAAACCCCAGTCGCGGCAGAACGGCCAGAAGCTGGAAAAACTCACGTTCAGCGGCACAGCCATGCGCGCCACTGGCATGCAGCGCCTGGACGAATTGCGCGCTTTGCAAAATGCGCGAGCGCCGTTGCCGCTGGTGGATGGCATCGGCCGCAACTGGGGCCTGTGGCGTATCAACTCGGTAGTGGAAGCCCAAAGCAATGTGATCGATGACGGCACCGCCATGGTCATGAACTGGACCCTTGAGCTGGAGGAATTCGTCAATGCGTAGAGTACGAAGTATTGCCGGTGATTCGGTCAACCTGTTGCTTTACCGCGAATTGGGCCGTTGCGATGACACCGCCGAAGAAACCCTTTGGCGCTTGAACCCCGAACTCGCCGAATACGGCCCGGTACTGCCAGCCGGTGTCTGGGTGATCGTGCCTGAGATACAAGCACGACCGGCTGCCATGCGGCCCGTTCTGGCCTGGGATTGAGGAGGCTGCATGGCACAGGGATTTACGCCGATCGTGGAGTTCTACGGCGCCAACGCGGCGCTGCTCAATCAACGCCTGATGCACTGGAGCCACACCGACGCTGCAGGCATCGAGACCGATCGACTGGAACTGACCCTTAATATCGAAGGGTTGGAAGGCTTGCCCAGCCTCAGTGGCAAGATCGGCCTGCGCGTCGGATATAAGGAAACGGGGCTGGTGGAAAAAGGCGAATTTGTGATCACTCAGCGAACCCCGGTGCTGTTTCCGATGCGCCTGATGATCGTCGCCACCGCCGCGCCCTTCAGCGTGGTGGATAAAAGCGGCTACCGCCAGCGCCGTTCCGCCAGCCATGGGCCGACCACCTTGGGCGCCTTGTTTCGCCAACTGGTCAGCCGTCATGGTTTTTCACCGCGTGTGGCACCGACGTTGGACGGTATTGCGATTGAGCATATCGATCAGTCAAACGAAAGCGACATGGCCTTCATCACCCGCCTGGCCAAGCGTTACAACGCGGTCACCAAGCCGTTCAACGAACTCTATGTGCTGGCCGAAGCGGGGCAAGCCAAATCACTCACCGGCCAGCTATTGCCCGAAGTGAAGCTGTCCGTGACACACGACAACCGCCCGGGAAACCAGGCCTTTATCACCGCCAAACTTGATGAAAAATCACGCTCCAAATACATGGGCAGCCGCGTCAGCTGGTGGGACGCCGCCGCCGGCAAGCAGCGCGTGGTCCAGGTCGGGATTGCCCCGTTCAAGACCTTGCGCCAGCCCTGCCAGAACGAAGCCGAAGCCCGCGCCGTGGCCGAAGGCGAACTGCGTCGCGTGGGCCGTGAAGGCTTGAAGTTACAGATCGATTGCCCAGGTAACCCGTTGCTGGCGGCCGAAGGGTTGCTGATGCTGGATGACACCTGGCCTGTGTACATGCAGGGGCGCTGGTCGATCACCAAGGTGACCCACGTTGGTGATCCAGCGACGGGATATCGCAGTTCGATCATGGCCGGTGGGTTGGCGTCGTGATCGTCACCGCTGCACGCTCCCCACTGACTCGCTACAGGAACCAGGATGCCTATGAATGACGAAGAATTGGCCGCGATCAACCGTTTGATCGCCGCCCTGCAAACCCAGACCGATGGCCAGGTGGCGCTAAATGCCGCCATTCGGCTGTTGGCCCAGAGTAACCAGGCGTTGGTCGAAGTGATCAAGAGCCGAGAACCGGACCCGAATGCACCGCCTTACCTGGACGGCAAACCGGCGCGCTGATCCCGTCTCGACCTGCCTTGTACGCAGCAACACAGCCGTTGCACCCCACAACCCGCCTTCGCGGGTTTTTTATTGTTCATGGAGAACACTCGATGTCGATTCTTACCCAAGGTACCCAGATTTTCGCCCTCGTTCCGCCGGTCTCCGGCACCGGGCCCTATACCGTGCTGGAAGTCGAGCACGCCACTTCGTTCGAACCGGGCGGCGCGCCGGCCGAGCAGATTGAAGACACCAGCCTCAATGCCGAAGAGCGCAGCTACAAGAAAGGTTTGCGCACCCCTGGCACAGCGAGCCTGGGCCTGAACGCCGACCCCACCAATGCCAGCCACATCCGCCTGCACCAGCTGTCGGAAGCCAAGGGCGATACCGGCGTGAAGTGGGCCGTGGGCTGGTCCGACGGCAAGGATGTACTGCCGACCGTCAACGCTAAAGGCGATGGCTTTGAACTGCCGGCGACGCGCACCTGGTTCACCTTTGACGGCTACGTGTCGGACTTCCCGTTCAACTTCGCACTGAACGCGGTCGTGACCACCACCGTCACCATCCAACGTACCGGCGCCAGCGCCTGGATCAAGAAAGCCTGAGAGACGCCATGAACCTCAAACAACTGAAAGCCAAGGGCGGCATCGTCGATGGCCAACTGGTGAAGAAGGAAATCAGCTGGACGCACCTGGACAGCAAAACTGGCAAGGAAGTGACTGACACGTTCACGTTGCACATCCGCCGCCAGTCCTTTGGCGTGATCGAGCGTCTGTTCAGTCAGGGCGAATCGGCACAGAGCCGTAACGCCAGCTACCTCGCCGCCTCAGTGTCGTTGGGTGCCGAGGGTGATGAAGCCCTGAGTTATGACGATGCCTTCGGCCTTGAGCCGTCATTGGGGTTTGTGATGCTCAATGCAGTCAATGAGGTCAATGGCACCCAGGGTGGCGGCGCAAAGAACTGACGGTCGCCGATGAGTTCTGGCACGAACTGGTGCTGAACGGAGTCGGCGGCCGCACGATCGCCGAAGCCAAGGAACGCATGACCTACCACGAAGCCCTGGCATGGGGGCGCTATATCGACCGATATGGCTCCCTGCACGCCGGTAGGCGGCTGGAGGCGGGCAGCGCGTTGGTGGCGCTGCAGACCCACCGGCTGGGCGGCGGCACGGCCGAGATGATTGACTTCATGCCCCACGAGCTGCGCCGGGGTGTGTCGCTCGAACGTGCGATGAACGAGTGGCGTTAAGGACGACGCGACTTTCCATGAAACCCGTTTCGACGGGTTTTATCCATGACCCGGAGAAACCTATGGCAACTGCTTCCCAAGGTAATCTGACGCTCAACCTCGGCAGCCTGGAGCAGGCCCTGGCGAAGGCGTCACGGATTACCGAAAACAGCATGCGCGAGATGCAGCAGAAGATCGAGGACGCCAGCAAAAAGGTCAGCGCCTCTGCCGCAGCGGCGCTACAGGTCACGTCCGGCCAGTTCAAGAGCTTTCAAAGGGCCTATGACCCGGCCACGGATGCGGCAGAAAAATTTATCCAGAAAAATGCGCAGTTGATGCAAGTGCTCAAACAGAGCCAGGGTGCGCAGAATGATTTTGTTGGGGCGCTGGATGCGCAGTCCAGTTATACCGAGCGGGCGGGGCTGAAGTTTCCAACGGGTGGGCCGTATGGGGATGCAGCTTCATCGGATCAGGAGGGGATGGCTCTTCTGAGTGAAGAAAAAACTGGGCAGGTTAAAAGTAATTTCGCCGATATGACCCAACTGCTCGATGATTGGCGCGAAGGCGCCAGTGCTGCGTTCAGAGAGTATTCTACTAACGCAGGTACGGCAGCCGAGCAATCGAAGGCGGTGTTCGCCAGTGCTTTTGAAAAGATGGACGCCGCGGTCCTGACGTTTGCGACTACGGGGAAGTTCAACTTCTCTGACTTTGCCACCTCGGTACTTAAAGACATGGCGGCGATGGCTGCCAAAACGGCGGCCTCTAGTGCCCTGAAGTCGTTGTTCAGTTTGGCCGGCTCGGCCATCACCAGTTGGTTGAGCCCTTCTGTTCCAGCAGGTTCAGTGCTGGGGCCAAGCGGGTATCAAAATGAACTCAATGTCTCCGGCATTAAGTATGCCAATGGGGGGGTATTCACCAACTCCATTGCGACCAGCCCCACACTGGCCCCCATGGCCCTCTTCGGCGAAGCCGGCCCCGAAGCCATCATGCCTCTGAGCCGTGGTTCCGACGGCTCCCTGGGCGTGCGCGCATTGGGCGGCGGCCAAGCAGGCAACACCAGCAGCAACCAGGTGGTGATCCAACAAACCATCAACGTTGCCGACGGCCAAGGCTCAGGCACCGACACCAACGCCCAGAACGTCGCCCGCGCCTACGCCGGCTCAGCCCGCCAGGGCGCCGCCGAGCAGATCGCCCGTGACCTCAAACCGGGCGGGCAAATCTGGTCGGCCATCAACGGCCGCTGACCCTCAACGGCTTACGCCTGGAGAAAACATGAGCACAGAAACTTTCACATGGGTGCCCAAGGTGGAGCCCGTCGGCAGCGTCGAGTTTCGTCTTAAGACGGCCAAGTTCGGCGATGGCTACCAGCAGACGGCAGCGGACGGGATCAACAACAAAACCCAGTCCTGGCCACTGACGTTCGTGGGTGACGAGGCGCGCATCAAAGCGATTGTTGCTTTCCTTGATCGCCATGCCGGCGCCAAGGCGTTCAACTGGACCGCACCACTGGCAGGGGCTGCGTTGTATCGCTGCAAGGGTTACCAGCCAACGCCCATGGGCGCCGGGCTCTACTCCCTGACGGCGACGTTCGAGCAAGCCTTCCACCCCTAGCGCCGCCTCCACCCCGCCACAGTGCGTAATGCCGTTCAGTTAAGCGTATATCGCCTCTGTAGGAGCGAGCTTGCTCGCGAAAAACGTTAACGATAACGCGTGTTTCCTGATTGAACGCGGCGCCTGTGAGTTTTTCGCGAGCAAGCTCGCTCCTACAAAAAGCCTTAACTGAACGGCATTACGCCACAGTGCGGGGTTTTCTTTGCCCGGAGAATCATATGTCCATCACCGCAGATATCCAGACCCTGGAGCCCGGGGCCTGGGTGGAGCTTTTCGAACTCGATGCCACCTCCCTGGGTGCCGAGCTTTACCGGTTTCATGGTTACCCACAGGAGTCCTCGATCTTCTGGCAGGGCCACGAGTACTCACCTTGGCCGATCCAGGCCGAAGGCTTTGAAATGTCGGGGCACGGCACCCAACCGACGCCGACACTGGCCGTAGGCAACGTGGGTGGTTTCATCACGGCGCTGGTGCTGTATTTCGAGGATTTGGTAGGCGCGCGCCTGATCCGCCATCGCACTCTGGCCAAGTACCTCGACGGCCAGCCCGAAGCCGACCCGGAAGAGGAACTGCCGCCGGACATCTGGTACGTCGAGCGCAAAGTCGCCGAAAGCAGCGAGACGGTGAAGTTTGAACTGGCCAGTGCGCTGGACTTCAATGGCGTGCAACTGCCCCGTCGACAGATCGTCGCCAACGTGTGTTGGTGGCTCAGTTGCGGCGGCTACCGCGGCCCTTATTGCGGCTACAACGGCGGCCCGGTGGCGGATGCCAATGACGTGATCGTCACCGACGCGGCCAAGGATAAATGCGGTGGGCGGCTGACCAGCTGCAAGCTGCGTTTCGGCGAGAACAACCCACTGCCCTACGGCTCATTCCCCGCAGCCGGACTGTTGCGGAGCTGAGCATGAACAAGACCAACCTGGCGGCGATTACCCGGCACGCCGTGGCCGCGTATCCCCATGAGTGCTGCGGCCTGCTGATTCGTGAAGGGCGCAAGCGTGTGTATGTGCCGTGTCGAAATACGGCGAGCACGCCCAGCGAACATTTTCGTCTGGCGCCCGAGGATTACGCCGCCGCCGAAGAGCGGGGCGAGATCCTCGCAGTAGTGCACAGCCATCCGGATTGTCCGGCGACACCCAGTGAAGCAGACCGTGTGGCGTGCGAAGCCTCCGGGTTGCCCTGGCACATCGTTGAAGTACACAAAGGCGACGACGGGCAGGTACGCACCGGAGAATGGGCCGGTTGCACGCCAAACGGTTACCAGGCGCCCCTGATCGGTCGTGCCTTCGCCCACGGCGTGCATGACTGCCTGAGCATTATCCTTGACTACTACCGCCGCGAGCTGGGTATCGAGCTGGGTGACTATCAGCGTGAAGACGGTTGGTGGGACAACGGCGGCAACCTCTACCTGGACAACCTGCCGGCCGCTGGCTTCGTGCAGGTCAGCCAACTGCAACAGGGCGATATCGTGCTCATGCAGATCCGCTCGCCAGTGCCCAACCATGCCGCGATCTACCTGGCCAATGGCGTGCTGCAAAGTGAACCCGAACATTACCCCGCGCCAGGTTCGATCCTGCACCACCTGTATGGCCGCGACAGCAAGCGCGACACCTACGGCGGCTATTGGGGCGAGGTGACGGTGAGCTATTGGCGACACGGCCTGCGGGCCAAACATTAACCACATCGGCGGATCATTCGCCGGGAGGATGCCATGCATCATGAAAAAGTCAGGACGGTGCGCCTCTACGGCAGCCTGGGCGCGAGCTTCGGGCGCGTGCATCGACTGGCGGTGAGCAATGCCTCGGAAGCTATCCATGCGCTGTGCATTCTGGTGCCAGGGTTCGAGCGTTTCTTGATGGAATCCAAGGACCGGGGCGTGACGTATTCGATCTTCCTGGGCCGGGACAATATTGGTCAGGATCGCCTCAAGGCACCTCCAGGCGCTGCGGATATCCGTATCGCACCGGTACTGGTGGGCAGTAAGCGCGCAGGGTCGATGCAAACCATTATTGGCGTTGCGCTGATTGTGGCGGCGTCGTACTTCTCTGGCGGTCTGGCATCGGGAAGTTCCTCTACCCTGATCGGTGCTTCATCCGCCACCGGCTGGACCTTTGCCGCGAGCATGGGGATTTCCATGGCCATGGGTGGCGTCGCGCAGCTGATGTCGCCCATGCCCAAGGGCCTGGGCACCATGGACCGCCCGGATAATCGCCCCAGCTACAGCTTCAATGGCCCGGTGAACACCAGCATCCAGGGTAGCCCGGTAGGCCTGTTGTATGGCGAACTGACGGTGGGCAGTGCGGTGGTCAGCGCGGGTATCTATGCGCAGGACCAACTCTAGCCAACGTCGCGAAGATGACCAGGAGAGTGCTCATGGAATTGGCAGTAGAACAAAATATGATGCGAACCGTCCTGCTATCAGGCTCGCTCGCCAGGCTTTTCGGTCGAGAGCATCGTGTGACCACCTCGGGTGGTTTCAAGGACGTGATGGGCTACTTCAAACAGTTTCCCGGTTTTGAACGTTACATGCTGCAGAGCGCTGATAAAGGTTTGCGCTTTGCGGTATTCAACGGCAAACGCAACATTAGCGAAGACGATATTCAAAAGCCTCTTGGCAAGGACGTGATTCGTATCGCGCCAGTGTTGACCGGCTCCAAGCGGGCCGGGGGGCTACAGACCATTATCGGCGCGGTATTAATCGCGGTGGCGTATTACAACCCGTTTGGCTTTCTCACTGGCCCGGCGGCCAGCATGATGATGATGGCAGGTGCGTCCATGGCGATGGGGGGCGTCATGCAGATGTTGTCACCTCCCCCCAAAGGGCTTGGCGCCCAGGATAGCCCCAACAATCGCCCGAGCTACAGCTTCAATGGCCCGGTCAATACCAACGCCCAGGGCAATCCGGTAGGGCTGCTCTACGGCGAGTTGGTCGTCGGCAGTGCTGTGATCAGTGCCGGCATCTACGCCCAGGACCAACTCTAACCGTCCTCCTTTTCAACCAACCCGCCGAGTGCGGGTTTTATTTCGCCTGAAGGAAAGCCATGACTGACTTCACTCTCGCTGGCAGCAAAGGCGGCGCGTCCAAGCCCCGTCCCTCCGTGGAGGCGCCAGACAGCCTGCAAAGTACGGCCTATGCCCGTATCCTCGATCTCGTCAGCGAAGGCGAGATTGTCGGTTTGAAAAACGATAAGCGCTCGGTGTTTCTCGACGAGACCCCGCTGGCCAACGCCGATGGCAGCCTCAACTTCAGTGGCGTGACCCTCGACACCCGCAATGGCAGCCAGGACCAGTCACACATACCTGGCTTCCCGGCGGTGGAAAACGAAAGCCCGGTGTCGATCGAGCTGCGCAGCGATCAGCCCTGGACCAAGTCCTATTCCAACCTGCAACTGTCGGCGGTACGGGTTCGCCTGGCCGTGACGCGCCTGTCGCAGACCAACACCAGCAACGGCGACACCAACGGTTATACCGTGCAGTACGCCATTGACCTGTCCACCGACGGCGGCGCATTTACAGAGGTGCTGGCCGCCGCGTTCAGTGGCAAAACCACCACCAAGTACGAACGTTCCCACCGTGTCGACTTGCCACCCGCGAAAGTCGGCTGGACCTTGCGCGTGCGCCGTATCACGCCGAACTCCACCAGTGGCACGATTGCCGATACCACCACCGTGGAATCGTCCACCGAGGTGATTGACGCCAAGCTGCGCTACCCGGGCTCGGCGCTGATCGGCCTGCAATTCGATGCCGCGCAATTTCAGTCGATCCCCTCGCGCTCCTTCGAACTGCGCGGGCGCATCATCAAGGTGCCAAATAACTACGACCCACAAACCCGCACCTACAGCGGTGTATGGGACGGTACGTTCAAATCGGCCTGGACCGACAACCCGGCGTGGATCTACTACGACCTGCTATTGCACCAACGCTATGGCCTGGGCCACCTGCTCAACGCCGGTCAAGTGGATAAGTGGGAGCTTTACCGCATCGGCCAGTACTGCGACCAGCCGGTATCCGACGGCAAGGGCGGCACCGAACCGCGCTTCACCTGCAACCTGTACCTGTCGGTGCGTGCCGATGCACTGAAGGTGCTGCAAGACTTGGCGACTACCTTCCGGGGCATGGCCTATTGGGGCGCGGGTTCCGTGATGGCGGTGGCGGATATGCCGGAAGACCCGGTGTACACCTACTCCAACGCCAACGTGATCGGCGGCCAGTTCATCTACGGCGGTTCGGCGAAAAAGACCCGCTACACCGTTGCCCTGGTCAGTTGGAACGACCCGACGGATTTCTATCGCCAGAAGGTGCAATACGTCGACGACGCCGAAGGTATCGCGCGCTATGGCATCCAGCAAACCGAAATCAGCGCCACCGGCTGCACCTCCCAGGCGCAAGCCCAGCGCATCGGCAAATGGGCATTGCTGACCAACCGCCTGGAAACCGAAAGCGTGACCTTCGCGGTCGGCCTCGACGGCACCCTGGCGCGGCCCGGCCAGATCATCCGCGTGGCCGACAACGACCGCGCCGGCCGCCGCATTGGCGGGCGTCTGCGTGCCGCCACCCTCGACACCCTGACCCTGGATGCCGAAGTCACCGCCACTGCCGGCGACACCATCACCCTGGTGATGCCCAACGGCAAGGCTGTATCCCGAGCGGTCAAATCCGTCAGCGCCGCAGGTGCGGATGAGCAGTTGGTTACGCTGCAAACCAAGCTCGACGACATGCCGCCGGCTCAATCGATCTGGGCCGTCGACTCCGCGACCCTGGCTTTGCAACAGTTCCGCGTACTGTCGATTTCCGAAGACTTTTCGGATGACGAAATCAAATACAGCCTCAGCGCGGTCAAGCACGTACCGAGCAAATTTGCCGCCATCGACAACGGCGCAAAAATCGACAGCCCACCGATCACCGTAATCCCGCCGAGCGTACAAGCGGCCCCGATCAACGTGACCGTCAGCAATGACCATTTCGTCGAGCAGGGCAGCGCGGTCAATGTCATGACCATCGAGTGGCAGCGAGTGGCCAATGCCATTGCGTACGAGGCGTACTGGCGCAAGAACGACGGTGAATGGGTCTACGCAGGCCGCACGGGCGGCAGTTCTATCGAGGTGTCCGGCATTTATGCCGGGCGTTATGTGGCCAAGGTGCGGGCGATCAACGCGCTGGATATCGGCTCCCTGTATAGCGAGTCCGTGGAAACCGTCCTTAACGGCAAGACCACACTGCCGCCGACCGTGGCCGCGCTGACGACGGAGTCGTTGGTGTTTGCGATCAAGGTCAAATGGCAGATTCCGCAGGGTGTGAGCACGGCGGATTTGCAGCGCACGGAAATCTGGTACGGGAAAACCGCTGATTTGGCGATGGCAACCAAGCTGGGGGATTACGCCTATCCGCAGACTGATTTGACCATGATGGGGCTGGCGGCGGGGACGTCGTTGTTCTTCTGGGCGCGGTTGGTGGATCGTACGGGGAATATCGGGCCGTGGTTTCCAAGCGGGTCGGGCGTCAACGGGCAAGCGAGTTCGGATGCGTCGCCGATTCTGGATCTGATCGCAGGGCAAATCAGCGAGACGGAACTGGGCAAGCACTTGCTCGACCGTATCGAGTTGATTGATGGATCTGGCGCGGGTTCGGTCAACGACCGATTGGACAATACCCGTAAAGAACTGCAAGCACTGGTTGATCAAGTGACGGATGCGTTGCTGTATGACGCGGCCAGGGCATATGCCAGTGGCGAGTTTGTACGCCAGGAAAATCATCTTTACCAGGCTATCCAGACAGTACCGGCTAACAGCCCGCCGCCTAACGCGGCTTATTGGCTCGACATTGGCTCCCTGGTGCAAACCAGCAATGCACTGGCGTTGCAGATCCAGCAGAACAAAACAGCGATTGAGACGGTGGACGGCAAGGTTACCAGCACCGCCCAGAAAACCGACGGGGTTTATGCTCAGGTCAATCCGAAGATGGCAGGTGATGAGCAAACCTCATTTGCGGGTGATGACGTTTCCATGGCTGGTACTTGGTCGGTGATGTCGGCGATTGCCGAGGGTGATATTGCCCAGGCGATGAAGACGGATGCGTTGGAGGTGAGGGTCAATCAGAACCGAGCCAGTATTACCACCGTAGACAGCGCTTCTGCTTCCCGGGATGAAGCCCTTGCCCAGCGGGTTACGCGGCTGGATGCAAAGGTCAATAACAACTCGGCATCGATTGATACGCGACTAACGACGTTGGCCACTGCGGATAAAACGCTGGCCCAAAGCATTGAAACGGTACAGACCAAAGTTAACCAACAGTCAGTGAGTATCCAGACCAATACCTCGGCGATTGCGGATACCAATGGGAAGTTGGCGGCGAATTGGTCCGTGCGGATGCAGGTTGCCGCAGGCGGTGGGTACAAGTTCGCCGGTATTGGGTTGGGTATCGAGAATGGTCCGGGTGGGTTGCAAAGTCAGTTTCTGATTTCGGCGGATCAGTTTGCGATATATAACGAAAATACGCCTGGTAAACCTTCGACACCGTTCGCGGTTAGAGGTGCTGAAACATTTATCAATAGTGCGTTTATTCAAAATGGCACGATCACCAACGCCAAAATTGGCAGCACTATTCAATCTGATGCGCTGGGAGCCAATGGGAAACCAGTATGGATTTTGGATAAGTCAGGGTTGTTTGAACTCAATAGTTCCGGGCCAGGGGGGCGTCGTGAAGTTCGACCAAACGTTGACAAGATTTATGATGCTGAAGGGAATCTGAGGATAAAAATTGGAGATCTCAACTCATGACGCATGGTATCCAGTTTTATGATAGTCGAGGAGGCGAAACCTTAGGGCTCAATTCAAAAACCATGAGAGCAGTTTCCCTTGTTTATGGGAAGGGATTGCCAACGAATGGTGCAATGGTAGCACTTCCAAAGTTTGATCCTCTCAAGGGAGTGGTTATGGTGGAGGCTTATGGCATAGAGCAAACAATAATGCCGGGCTACTCCATTGTGGGTGCATATCCAAATGCAAGTTTGAAATTCGATGTGCTGGACGCGGAATGGGCAGCTGCTTTCGGTGCGCAGTATGCAAATCAGCAATATTCGATTATGGCGGTGCACTATAAATGAGCTATGGAATATTATGTATTGGTAACGATGGTCAAACGATTATCGACGATGAAAACTCACTATTTCATGTTATGTCATCAGGAAGCTATGCCGCTGCGTCACCCAATATTCAGGGGTGTTGGATCTATGTGACTTACACGGCGACGATAAATTCGCCCAGACCACCGCTTGTATTTATTTCGCCGGACGGTGCCGGTGTTTATTTTCCGGTTGTGCACGCGGGTAGTGCTGGAGCATGGACGGGGTTTTCAGTTTACTTTGCTGGCAATTACCCAACGGTAGGTCTCGCCTACACGGGGAAGTATTGCGCCTGTGTCGCTCATCCACCCGCAACAGGTGGTTATGGAATGCAGGTTTTTGATAAAAGCGGTCAGGTGGTGTTTGATAGCAACTACAAAGTAATTGGTTTTGTAGGCGGGGCGCAGGACTGGGTTCCCCATGATTATCTGGATATGAACTTTTTCTTTCGAGTGTGGATGTATCGAATTCCTTGGGTTTACGGTAAGGATTCATATTTTTTGATGAATGTGTTTCGACAAGATTTCCTCTCTGGTTCGAGTACTTCATCAGTGACTATAGGGTTTCAAAATGCGTCTAGAGAAACTATTGAATTATCTGTTGTGACTGCGAAAACGGCTGCGCCGAAAGTTAATTGGCCACTGCTTGTTGGGGCGCCTTAGTTTCTATTCGGTCTTTTGTTCGCGGGTGCATGTCCCTGAATATATATATTCTACGGTGATAGCGTGCTCAATATATTTTTAATGTACTGGCGGTGAGAAAATGGCACGACAAGAAATAGATATAGGTACGCGCCCCAGTGGGGTAGGTGGTGATACACCGCGCAGTGCCATGATCAAAATCAATGCAATGACCAACGAGTTGTATAAAGGCGATGCACTGGCAAAAGCCAGTGGTTGGGGAGGGAATGTCCCCTTTGCTATGCAACCCACCGACAGCGCCGATGGCCTACCCGTAATAAATGGGCTGTTCATGTTCGGCAACGGTGGTGTTTCTCTGCCATACCCTTACGTATTCATCATTCAGGTGCTCTCGGGATCGGGTGGATATGTGCGGCAAGTTGCCTATAGCCTTTTAGAGAACGTGACCTGGGAACGTCAGTTTTTGCAAGGAGCCGCTGCGGGCAAAGCCTGGACGCAAGTTATCAAGGCAGGCGATTTTGGCGTAGGCGGTGTGGTCAAAATACTCACCACCAGTGCGGACGCAGTGGCGGCCACCGGAGAGTACTACGGCAACAATATTCCCGGACCCAATGGCCCCAACAGCTATGGCTTTTTGTCGCACAAATATTTGTCGGCTGTGTACTCCACTCAGGAGTGGGTCAACCCCGATACCACGAACACCGCGTTCAGGCGAGTCAACGCCAACGGCACATGGACACCATGGGCGCGCCTGTACACAGGTGCCAATGCCGAAGGCGATCCGGTATCGGGTGTCGGGTTGATGAGTAAAACAGTGGTAGGCGGCTGGAATATCAGTAAGTACATCAACGGCCAGATTTGCATTCAGGGCTATAGTCCGGTCAGTGCGGTATTGCCACCTAATCAGCCTACGGTGGTGACGGTTGCTTTGCCGGTGGCAATCGTATTGGGCAGTGGCAGCGTTTATGTAAATCCGCAGCCTCAGATGACTTATGAACATTTCGGCGCGTTGAACTGCTACGTCAACGGGACCAGTGCGGTGGACATCATCATCAGAAATGGCTCGACCGCTCAAAGTTTCCAAAACGCCGTGACTGTATGGGGAGCCTGGAAATGATCAGGATCAAACTGTTTCCCTTCTTGACGGATGAGCCGCTGAAGGTCTCTGTGCGCGATGAAGTGATCACGGTCAACGGCCGGGATTTTGATCTTTCGGTCATCCCGGACGGTTATCGCCTTCTCGCCAGCGCAATGGGCAGTGACTGCTTCGTAGATGAGATCGTACGAATCCATGGCGACCTGAGCCTCACGCTTAAATTGCCGGTCAAGTGGGATGATCCGCCGTCACTGCGCAACCCGGTTGAGCCTACGATCATTGAGGTGAGCTCCAATGGGCCAGTTGAAATACCCATCTCTGCAATAACTGAAGAACGTTCAGCACCCTCCCTGGAAGAGGTGATCCATGATTGATGTCAGCCAATTGCAAAAAATAAAGAGCGCCCAGGAGCTGGAGGAGGATCTCGCCCTTGATCAGGCCCATGGCTACCTCAGGGACAGTGACTGGTATGCGTTTGCGCAGCTGGAGGAAGGCACCCCGATGCCTGCGGATATCAAAGCCGCTCGCAATGCGGCACGCGCCACGATCTACCGGCTTGCTGAAAAACGCCTGCCCTGAAAAATGCGCAGACATCCCGTACCCGCTTTTTAGCGGGTCTTTTATTGCCCGACTATGGAGAGTCCCCATGGCACGACAGGAAATCAATATTGGTGCGGCACCCACTGGCGTCGGCGGTGATACTCCGCGCAGCGCCAGTATCAAGATCAACGCAATGACCCAGGAGTTGTTCGCTCGCCAGGCTCAGTTGGGCACGGCAGCCACTCAAAACGTAGTGACCGGCAGCGATGACTTCACCCCAGGGCGGGTGTCAATGATGGGGCATGCGGGTTGGGGTAGTACTCCGATTTCGAGATCGCCTACCGACGATGCTAACGAGTTGCCTCGAGTCAGTGGTCTGTTTCAATTCGGCAATGGCGGTATCAACCTGCCTAACCCGTTCGTGCAGATTCTGCAGATAGCCAACTCCGGCGGCTACGTCTGGCAAACCGCGAAGGCTATGCTTGATGAGTCGGTTTATATGCGAGGTCGACGTGGGGATGGTGCTTGGTCCCCGTGGCGGGCTGACATCAATTCATCGTTGTTTGCGATCGGGATCGGGCAAGGTGCCTCGACCGGAGAACTAATGGGGCTGTCGGCTGCACAAACCGCATCCCCAAATAAAGCCAATACGGGGCTGTACAGTTATTACGGTCACCCGGATGGCGTACCGGGGTTTGGTGCAATCAGTGTGCTCTCTCAAGCTTGGGGCCATGATCCGCAGTGGCGTGCGCAGTTGTCGATGGCGGTATCGGGGGATGGTATTCACTTCCGCCAGTTCAGCGTCAACCCAGGCGCGGCGGCACCCAACTGGCGCAGCATTCTTCATAACGGTAACGCGATTTCCGGGGTGCTCAACGCTGGCCCTTCGGGCGCCTTACCAATTAATTCCGGGCTGATCGAACGTGGCGGTGCGCTCGACAACTGGTATTTCCGCTTTGCTGGCGGTTTGCAAATCTGTCAGCAGCGCTTCACCGGCTACACCGCTGGTGTCACGCGCAACGTTGCATGGCTGGCGGCTTTCGCGGACACGCCTGTGGCGGTGTTCCCCAACATTTACCCGTCGGTTGACTGGGACATGTCGGCCAGGTGCTACGGCAATAGTGGCTCCTACTTTTTTATGTCTGACCGGACGCTGAACAATGTCGTGACAGTGACGGCAATCGGGAGATGGCACGCATGATTATTCACCATGTACCTTTTCGGCCTCTTGGTATCGCGACTCCCACGACAGCCTTTGTCGAAGGTGAAACATTGATCCTGAATGACCAAAGGATTGACCTTTCGCAGATCCCTGACGGGATGACCCTGCCGATGTCCGCCATCGGGCATGAATTGTTCGCAGGGCCCGTCACCCGTCGTAATGGCGAGATCGAATTGACCTTGAAGCTGGCCGTCAACGCGGGTGCGCCAGCTTATATGTGGCAGAACGGCAGGCTCCAGGTATCGGCCGGGCCGGTTCCCTTTCCGGTCGAGCCGATTGATCCGCCCAATCACTCAGCCAAACCCTTGGAGGACTTGAGCGATGTTTGATTTGTCGAAGCTTGAAAAAAACCAGACCCCCCAAGACCTCCAGGCACAGGCGGACTCCCGTGAGGCCCTTGCTTATCTGGCGTCTACCGACTGGTACAGCTTGCGGTACCTCGAAGAGAACACGCCCGTGCCCGAAGCGATTCTGGCCGCCAGGGCGGTGGCCCGTGGCAAGGTCCTCTCATGACACTCGCGCAACTCCAGCACATCTTTCCACGCGCCCGCTCTTTAGCGGGCGTTTTCATATCCTCACTCAACTTGGCAATGCTGAATCGGCAAATCAACACTCCCCAACGCGCCGCAGCCTTCCTCGCTCAAATCGGTCACGAGTCGGGTGAACTGCACTACGTGCGCGAACTGGGCAGTGATCAATACCTGAGCAAGTACGACACCGGCAGCTTGGCCGCGCGGCAGGGCAACACCCCCGAAGCGGACGGAGATGGACAAAAGTATCGTGGCAGAGGGCTCATCCAGATAACCGGCCGCCGTAATTACCTTGCGTGCAGCCAGGCATTGTTCGGCGATGATCGCCTGCTGCTCCAGCCACAACTGCTGGAGCAACCGCAATGGGCCTGCGAATCCGCCGCCTGGTTCTGGCAAAGCAACGGCCTTAACGAACTCGCCGACAAAGGCCAGTTCACCACCATCACCCGTCGCATCAACGGTGGCCTCAACGGTCTGGACGACCGTTTGCAGTTATGGGCCCGGGCGAAGGCGGTGTTATGCGCTTCCTAGGCGCGTTTCGCTTGATCGGTGTGTGCTTGCTCATGGCGTTGGTCTGGCAGGTACAGGCGTGGCGATACGGTGCGCGTATTGAGTTGCAATCGGTCGCCCATGCCCAGGCTCTGAGTCGACAAAGCCAGGCAGCCCTGGAGCGTCAACAGGCCGAACAAACCAAACGCCTGGCCCTTGAGCAACGCCTCAGCGCCAGCGATCAACAACACACCCAGGAATTAAGCGATGCCCAACGCAACCAAGTGGCTCTGCGCGATCGCCTGGCCACTGCTGATGTGCGGCTGTCAGTCCTTCTCGACACCACCGCCACTGGCTGTACAGTGCCAGCCGCCTCCACCCCCGGCGGCGTGGTTCATGCAGCCCCGCGAGCCCGACTTGACCCGGCGCATGCTCAGCGAATTATCCGCATCACCGACGACGGCGATAACGCCCTGATCGCCTTGCGTGCTTGCCAGGCCTACGTGCAGGCCGTCGCGCATTAGTCTCTTGATGCACTCTGTGTCTTGCATGGTCGATGGGCTCCTGTAGGGTAGGCAAACCCCCGCCCATTCTTGGAGACGACCGTGAAGGAAATCACTCAACTGGCTGCCGAACTGGGGCGCCGTTTGCAGGTGCTCAGTGCCCACGTCACCACTGCCGAGTCCTGTACCGGCGGCGGTATTGCCGAAGCCATCACGCGGATCCCGGGCAGTTCGGCCTGGTTCGAGGCGGGCTATGTCACTTATTCCAACCGGCAGAAGACCCGGCAACTGAATGTGCCGGAAAAGCTGTTTGCCAAAGTCGGGGCCGTCAGCCAGGAAGTGGTGGAAGCGATGGCCCGCGGCGCGCAGGAAAAAAGCCTGGCGCGGTTTGCCGTGGCGGTCAGTGGGGTCGCGGGCCCCGATGGCGGTTCGCCGGACAAGCCGGTGGGTACCGTTTGGCTGGCCTTTGCCGTGGGCGACGAAATTACGGCCGAGCTTGCGCACTTCCCCGGCAACCGCGACGAGGTCCGCCGACAAACGGTAAAAGCCGCGCTGGAGGGCTTGTTGCGACGAGCTGCAGCAGAAATAGACAATCAGGGGTAGGCGATCACCGATCTTTGTGGAACAATACTGTCTACTTATACAGGTGTTGGCCGTCAGGCCTTATTGATTACGTGAGGACTTTAATGGACGACAACAAGAAGAAAGCCTTGGCTGCGGCCCTGGGTCAGATCGAACGTCAATTCGGCAAGGGTGCCGTAATGCGTATGGGCGATCACGACCGTCAGGCGATCCCGGCTATTTCCACTGGCTCTCTGGGTCTGGACATCGCACTCGGCATTGGCGGCCTGCCAAAAGGCCGTATCGTTGAAATCTACGGTCCTGAATCTTCCGGTAAAACCACCCTGACCCTGTCGGTGATTGCCCAGGCGCAGAAAATGGGCGCCACCTGTGCGTTCGTTGATGCCGAGCACGCCCTGGATCCTGAGTACGCCGGCAAGCTGGGCGTCAACGTCGATGACCTGCTGGTTTCCCAGCCGGACACCGGCGAGCAAGCCCTGGAAATCACCGACATGCTGGTGCGCTCCAACGCCATCGACGTGATCGTGGTCGACTCCGTGGCGGCCCTGGTGCCCAAGGCTGAAATCGAAGGCGAAATGGGCGACATGCACGTGGGCCTGCAAGCCCGCCTGATGTCCCAGGCGCTGCGTAAAATCACCGGTAACATCAAGAACGCCAATTGCCTGGTGATCTTCATCAACCAGATCCGTATGAAGATCGGCGTGATGTTCGGCAGCCCGGAAACCACCACCGGTGGTAACGCGCTGAAGTTCTACGCCTCTGTCCGTCTGGATATCCGCCGTACCGGCGCGGTGAAGGAAGGCGACGAGGTTGTTGGTAGCGAAACCCGCGTCAAGGTTGTGAAGAACAAGGTAGCGCCGCCATTCCGTCAGGCAGAGTTCCAGATACTCTACGGTAAGGGTATTTACCTGAACGGCGAGATGATCGACCTGGGCGTACTGCACGGTTTCGTCGAGAAGTCGGGTGCCTGGTATGCCTACAACGGCAGCAAGATCGGTCAGGGTAAGGCCAACTCGGCCAAGTTCCTGGCGGATAACCCGGATATCGCTGCCACGCTTGAGAAGCAGATCCGCGACAAGCTGCTGACTGCCGCGCCAGATGTAAAAGCGGCTGCCAACCGTGAGCCGGTTGAAGAAGTGGAAGAAGCCGACACTGACATCTGAAGCAAACGATGACTGTTGTACTTGATACACTCGTCGCCGTTCGGCGCACTGCGATGGACCTGCTCGCTCGCCGCGAGCATGGTCGAGTCGAGCTGACACGTAAGCTGCGTCAGCGCGGCGCAGAGCCTGAGATGATCGAAACAGCCCTCGACCGGTTGACGGAAGAAGGGCTGTTGTCGGAAGCCCGTTACCTTGAAAGTTTTGTGTCTTACCGCGCACGTTCCGGTTACGGCCCTGCGCGGATTCGTGAAGAACTGAGCCAACGTGGCCTGCAACGTGCCGATATCGACCTCGCGCTACGTGAGTGCGGTATCAGTTGGCAGTCGCAATTGGAGGAAACCTGGCGTCGCAAGTTTGCGGGCCACCTTCCAATTGATGCCAGGGAGCGTGCGAAGCAAGGTCGTTTCTTGAGTTATCGCGGGTTTTCGATGGATATGATCAGCCGCTTATTGAGCGGTCGGGATATGGACGACTGAACGCCAAAAAAACAAAGGCCCACTATGAAAATAGTGGGCCTTTTTTTTCGCCTGTAAAAAATCACGCTGTCTCTGGCGTCATCCGTTGCTGCGCCTTGCCCTGAGCCTGTGCCCAGTTCTCCGGCAGGTTGATGTAATCCACCAACTCCCGCAGCCGCCCCTGATCGCGACCGTTGAAATTGAACACCAGGCGCGTCAAATGGCTGAATCTCGGTTCGTCATGGTCTTCGCCGGTATAGGCGAGTTGCTGGAACTCGCCACTGAGCCGCAGGCTGGCAAACGCTTGTTGCATATGGGCCAGGGCGCGCTCACTCAGCGGATGATTCATGCGCAGTACGAACTCACGCTTAAGCCAACGGGTGGAGTGGAAGTTGGCGTAGAACTGGTTGATTTCGTCCACGGCCTCTTCGGCGCTGTACACCAGGCGGACCAGTTTGAGGTCGGTGGGCAGGATATAGCGATTGGCTTCCAACTGGCCGCGGATGAAGTCCAGGGCGCCTTGCCAGAACCCACCGCCCGGCGCATCCAGTAGCACGACCGGCACCAGCGGGCTTTTGCCGGTTTGGATCAGGGTCAGCACTTCCAATGCCTCGTCGAGGGTGCCGAAACCGCCAGGGCACAACACCAGCGCGTCGGCTTCTTTGACGAAGAACAGCTTGCGGGTGAAGAAGAAGTGGAATGACAGCAGGTTTTCGGTGCCATCAATGGTCGGATTGGCGTGCTGTTCAAAGGGCAGGGTGATATTGAACCCCAGGCTGTGCTCCAGGCCCGCGCCTTCGTGGGCTGCGGCCATGATGCCGCCACCGCCGCCGGTGATGACCATCAGGTCGGAACGTGCGAGCGCGGCACCCACTTCTCGGGCCAGCGCATACAAGGGGCTTTCCACTGGTGTACGCGCCGAGCCGAATACCGTGACTTTGCGCCGGCCCTTGAACTGTTCGAGAACGCGAAAGGCATGGTCCAATTCGCGGATGGCGCGCAGGGTGATTTTGGCGTTCCAGCGGTCACGGTCGTCCTGGGCCATGCGCAGGACGGTGAGGATCATGTCTCGATAAAGAGGGATATTCGGACTGTTGGGAGCGATCAACTGAATTTGTGCGTCGACCTGCTGAGTAAGGTCGGTCCCGTTTTCTTCAAAATGACGAAGCAGCAAATCATTCGATTCATAAGGCATTCAATTTCTCCTTTCTTTACAGGGCCTGGTAGTCGACGAGAACGTCGCTTGGGCCACGACACTGCTTGTGTCGCGGCATGCCGCAGGAGGGCAGGCCTTTTTTGTCCTGAAAATATGACAGAGCAGCATTAAAAACTGTGGTGGGCGGGTAGCCGGGCTAAACGGATGATGGGCCGAAAAACCCTTGGCTGGCAACCGCTTATTGGTGGCTCATTACGCAGTTCAGTCGCAGGCAGCAAACGCAGCACGGGCGTGCGCGCCGCTGGACAGCGGCGCCGGAGGGGCAAGCAGAGGTTACTTTTTCTTCTTCGCCGGAGCCGGGCAATCGGACTCTGCAAACTTGACCGAAGCCACCGGGCGATTGGTCTTGTTCTCGGTGATTTCATAGCGCATCACTGCGCCCTTGGCCATCAGCTCGCGATAGCCTGGGTTGGTGCACACACTGCGCCCCAGCTGGAAATACACAGCCTTGGGGTTGGCGCGCATCTGTTCGGCACGGTCAGGCAGCACGCTGAGGTGATCGATCAACTGCATGCCTTCAACGGTGTAGGCGACTTCCAGGGTTTTTTCATCGATTTCCCGGGGCAGGTCCTTGTTGCTTTCGGCCGCGACGCTTTGCAGCTTCTTGTTCATTTGAGCCTCCAGCAGCGAGGCCGCATGGGCGCCCATAGGCAAGACCAGCGCAAGGGCGACGGATGGGGCAACAAGGCGCAGCATGGAACGCAGCATGAAACTCTCCTGATTCGGTTACTGGTGCATAGACCAGCCACTGGGCTGTGCGTTCAGTGGCGCGCAATTATAGGTGAGCCCTTGCCACTACAGCCAGGCGTATCGCTGGTAAACTGCGGGACTTCTGTTTTTCACGAGTTTGTTCCGTGTCGATTTCCTTTTCTTCGTCGCGTGCCCGATGAGCCACGCCGTCTCCCGTTTGCGTACCCAGCGTCTGGCGCGTGCCGTCAGGCCGTTTCTCAATCGGGGTTCGCGTGCTGAACGCTGTCCCGGCTGTCGGGTCATTCCTGAATACTGCCTATGTGCCTGGCGGCCGCAGGTAGAAGCCAAGTCGGCCATGTGCCTGTTGATGCATGACGTAGAGCCGATGAAACCCAGCAACACGGGCTGGCTGATCGCCGATGTCATACACGACACCACCGCGTTCGCCTGGTCGCGTACCGAAGTCGACCCCGAGCTGCTCAGGTTGCTGGCCGACTCGCAGTGGCAACCGTATATCGTATTTCCCGGCGAATTCGTGGCGCCGCAACGGGTGGTCAGTGAAGTGTGCGTGGATGTGGGCAAGCGCCCGCTGTTCATTCTGCTGGACGGTACCTGGAGCGAAGCGCGCAAGATGTTTCGCAAAAGCCCCTACCTGGAACATTTACCCGTGCTGAGCCTGGCGCCCGAGCAGCTGTCGCGTTACAAGCTACGGCGCTCTAAGCGTGATGACCATTTCTGCACCGCCGAGGTGGCGGCGCTGTGCCTGGAGCTGGCTGATGACCTGGGCGCCAGCGAAGTGCTGGATGCCTACCTCGATGTGTTCAGCACCCACTACCTGGCTGCCAAGTTCCAACTGCCACTGGATGCTGCGGACGCCGTGCATACGCGCCTCGCACCCTACATCCCGGCGGGATAACCAGACGACGTTTGCATGATGGCACTGTAAGCCCGCAACCCGCTAAAATCCCCACGGGCGTAGTGCTTGACCCTCCAGGCTACGCTGGGCATGCTGTGCGCCGATTGGGTGCAACCGTGAATTATCGACGTCGTTTCATGTGTTTTTGACGTTGAGCGGGCCCTGTGGCGATCGCTGCCTGGCCGTCGCCTCGTGTATTGGTGAACCCTGAACCCATCAGGGCTCCCATAAAAAACAGGATCATTTAACCAATGGCCACATACGAAATCCTGATTGCCGATGACCACCCGCTGTTTCGCAGCGCGCTGCATCAGGCCGTAACCCTGGGCCTTGGCCCCGATGTACGTCTGGTCGAAGTGGCCAGCATTGCCGAACTGGAAGCCCGCCTCACCGAAAAATCCGACTGGGACCTGGTATTGCTCGACCTGAACATGCCGGGTGCCTACGGTTTCTCCGGGTTGGTGCTGTTGCGTGGGCAATATCCGCAAATACCGGTGGTGATGGTGTCGGCCCAGGAAGAAGCCGATGTGGTGGTGCGTTCCAAAGAGTTTGGCGCCAGCGGTTTCATTCCCAAGTCCAGCGCGATGGAAGATATCCAGAAAGCCGTGCGTACGGTGTTGGACGGCGATGTGTCCTGGCCACCCCAGGCGTTTGAAGAAATCAATGTGTCCGATGAAGCCAAGGCCGCCCGCGATGGCCTGGCCAGCTTGACGCCCCAGCAGTTCCGGGTATTGACCATGGTTTGCGAAGGGTTGTTGAACAAGCAGATTGCCTACGAGTTGAGTGTGTCCGAAGCGACCATCAAGGCCCACGTTACGGCGATTTTCCGTAAGTTAGGCGTGCGTACGCGCACCCAGGCGGCGTTGCTGCTGCAGCAACTTGAGTCTATCTCGCAACATTAAGTTACAGCCGCTTCACGCTTTTTTGACTTTGCGTGATCTAGCTTCCCCACTTCTTTGGTTCAGTTGCCTACATCTATGTCGCCTTTCAAGGGTCAAACCGGTATCAAACGTATCTTCAACGCAGGGGGCTATTCCTTGGATGGCCTGCGTGCAGCTTTCACTGGCGAGGCGGCATTCCGCCAGTTGGTATTGTTGAACGTCATCCTGATCCCCCTGAGCTTTTTCCTGCAGGTCAGCCGGGTTGAACGGGCGCTGCTGATTGCAGTGTGTTTGTTGGCGCTGATCGTTGAATTGCTCAACTCAGCGGTAGAAGCGGCCATTGACCGTATCTCCCTGGACCGCCACCCGCTGTCGAAGAACGCCAAGGACATGGGTAGTGCCGCGCAGTTCGTGGCACTGACCATGATCACCCTGGTATGGGCCGTGATCCTGATCTGACGATCACGCGATACTCGGCAGCACGATCTCGTCGCTGCGCTGCACCCCAGCGGTGAAGGCGCGGCACAGTTCGAGAAACTCGCGCATCGCCGAGGTCTGGTACTTCTGCTTGTGCCAGATGAAGTAGAACTGCCGGGCCAGGTCCAGGTCCGGGGTTTCCACCGGCACCAGGCTGCCACGGCGGAAGGCATCGCGCAGCGCCAGCCGCGAAATGCAGCCAATTCCCAAGCCTGACTCCACGGCCCGCTTGATTGCCTCCGTGTGTTCCAGTTCCAGGCGGATATTGAGTGCGCTGCGGTGATGACGCATGGCCTGGTCGAAGGTCAGGCGCGTGCCCGAGCCTTGTTCCCGCAGGATCCACGCTTCGTGGGTCAATTCGTCCATGGTTGCCACGCCGCGCTTGGCCAAATGATGCTGAGGGGCGCAAAACACCACCAGCTCATCTTCTACCCAGGTTTGCACCTCGATATCCGGATGGCTGCAGTCGCCTTCGATTAGACCCAGGTCAATTTCGTAATGGGCAACCTGATGCACGATATGCGCAGTGTTCTGCACATGCAGCTTTACCTGGCTCTCGGGGTGTTGCTGCATGAAGCTGCCAATCAACAGCGTCGCCAGGTAATTGCCGATGGTCAGCGTGGCGCCGACCGCAAGGGAGCCGAAGCCGGACTTGCCGTTGAGCAGGTCTTCGATCTCCTTGGCCTGGTCCAGCAGCGCAACGGCCTGGGGCAACAGTTGGTGACCGAGGGCATTGAGGCTCAGGCGTTTACCGGCGCGGTCGAATAATTGGCAGCTGGATTGACGCTCCAGCTCGGTAATCGAGGTGCTGGCGGCGGATTGAGATAAGGCCAGAAGGCCAGCAGCGCGCGAGACGCTTTCCTGCTGGGCGACGGCGACGAAAACTTGCAGTTGACGGAGAGTAAATCGCATATCGATATAACCGATAACCCTTATCTTAATAATCCAGTTAACAGATATTGTCGCCGCCATTAGAATGCTGTGCAATTGCGCATCCTTACCTTTGGCGCAGACCCATTTCCAGGAGTTCCCCGTACATGAGCAACATGAACCACGAGCGTGTCCTCAGTGTTCATCACTGGAACGACACTCTGTTCAGCTTCAAGTGCACCCGCGATCCGGGCCTGCGCTTCGAGAACGGTCAGTTCGTGATGATCGGCCTGCAACAGCCCAACGGCCGCCCGCTCATGCGCGCTTACTCCATTGCCAGCCCGAACTGGGAAGAGCATCTGGAGTTCTTCAGCATCAAGGTGCCCGATGGCCCGCTGACTTCCCAGTTGCAGCATCTGAAGGAAGGCGACGAGATCATCATCAGCAAAAAACCGACAGGCACCCTGGTACTTGACGATTTGAAGCCGGGCAAGCATCTGTATCTGCTCAGCACCGGCACTGGCCTCGCCCCATTCATGAGCGTGATCCAGGACCCAGAGACCTACGAGCGTTTCGAAAAAGTCATCCTGTGCCACGGCGTGCGCTACGTCAACGAAGTCGCCTACCGCGAATTCATCACCGAGCACCTGCCGCAGAACGAGTTCTTCGGCGAGGCCCTGCGTGACAAGTTGATCTACTACCCGACCGTGACCCGCGAGCCGTTCGAAAACGAAGGCCGCCTGACCGACCTGATGCGCAGTGGCAAGCTGTTCAGCGACATCGGCCTGCCGCCGATCAACCCCGAGGACGACCGCGCCATGCTGTGCGGCAGCCCAAGCATGTTGGACGAGACCAGCGAAGTGTTGAACAGCTTCGGTCTCAAGGTTTCGCCACGGATGCGTGAGCCGGGTGACTACCTGATCGAGCGTGCGTTCGTCGAGAAGTGATACGGAGTCAGTAACACCAGCGATCCAAAAAGTGTGGGAGCTGGCTTGCCTGCGATGCAGACACCTCAGTGGTTCAGTTGAACCGAGGTGATGCTATCGCAGGCAAGCCAGCTCCCACATTTGGTTTTCGCCCTATTTAGTTAGCCGAAACCACTTCCAGCACACAAATCATCCCCGGCTCCGGGTAGTGCCAGCGCACATCCACGTCCCAGAAGCGCACACCGTATTCACGCTCAGGGCCGGGCGTTTGGTAGGCCGGTCGCGGATCTTGCGCCAGGCATTGATCAATCAACTCTACCAACGGTTCACCAAGGCGCTGCGCATGGCCTTGCGCCTGTTGCAGTGCAGCCTTGAGCCATTGCACGCCGATCAGTTCGGGCGCATCGCTGGCGATGTGGTTGGTGGCCGCATCAACGCTATCGGCATAGGGCACATACGGTTTGATATCCAGCACCGGCGTGCCATCGAGCAAATCTATGCCGGAAATCCACAGTCGCCCCGGCTCCACCTTGTCCAGTTTCACCACCGACTGGCCGATGCCATTGGGACGATGGGTCGCACGGGTAGCAAATACACCCATGGAGGTATTGCCCCCCAGGCGTGGCGGGCGCACTTTCAGGCGTGGCTTGTCTTCCAGGGTTTGGTGGAACAGGAACAGCAGCCACACATGGCTGACCTGCTCCAGCCCCTGCACCGCCTCACCCTGGTCGAACGGCGCCACCAACTCCAGCACGCCGCGGGCAGCCGGCGCCAACTGCGGTTGGCGCGGGATGGCGAACTTCTCCTTGAAGCAAGAGCGCACGAAGCCGACCGGGGAGACCTGATAGCTCATGGCTTAAGCACGAACCCGCAGGGTCAAGCCCTTGAGGAAGTTGCGCAGCAACTGGTCGCCACAGGTGCGGTAGTTGGTGTGGCCGAACTTGCGGAACAACGCGCTCAGCTCTGGCTTGGACACCGGGAACTCCGCCGCCTTGAGGATTGCATGCATGTCGTCTTCCTTCAGTTCGAAGGCCACACGCAGCTTTTTTAGGATGATGTTGTTGGTCACCGGGGTTTCGATTGGTTGCGGCGGGCGGCTTTCGTCCTTGCCGCGCTTGAAGATCACCAGGCCGTCAAGGAAGTGCGCCATGACGTCATCCGGGCAGAACACGAAGCCTTCTTCCTCATCTTTTTTGAGGTAGGTCAGCAGGTCTTCCTTGGTCACGTCCATGCCGCCGAGCTTGATGATCTCGACCATCTTGTTGTCGCTGATGTCGAGCATGTAGCGCACGCTGCGCAGTACGTCGTTGTGAATCATGGTGGGCAATCCTGGTATTCAACGGATGACACCGCCGGAATCAGGCGGTGTCGGGAAAAGGGAACGGCTTAAAACTTTTCTTTGCCGGACAGGTAACGCCATTGGCCCACCGGCACCTTGCCGATGGACACGCCGCCGATACGGATACGGCGGATGGCGATGACTTTCAGGCCAACGGCTTCGCAGAACAGCGCGATCACGCCGGGTTGCGGGTTTTTCATCGCAAAGCGTAGGCGGTTTTCGTTCTGCCAGCTGGCTTTGACGGCAGGCAGCTCTTTGCCTTTGTAGGTCAGGCCGTGGTTCAGGCGGTTGAGGCCGTGGGCAACCATGTCGCCTTCGACTTCCACCACGTATTCCTGCTCGATCTTGGCGGCATCGGCGGTCAACTTGCGCAGAATCTTCCAGTCCTGGGTGAACACCAGCAGGCCACTGGCCTTGGCTTGCAGGTCGGCGCTGGCGCTCAGGCGCAGAAAGTGCCCCTTGAGCGGGCGCTTGCCGAAGCGGTGTTCTTCAGAGAGGGTATCGGCGCTGATCGAGGCCATGGCGGTTTCAGCATCCACGCCTGCGGGGGCGTGCAGCAGGATGGTCACCGGCTCTGGCGCGGTGGCTTTGGCCTCTGGGTCCAGCTCGACTTTCTCGTCAGTGACCTTGAACTGCGGCTCGTCGATCACTTCGCCGTCCACCGAGACCCAGCCGCCTTCGATAAACAGCTCAGCCTCCCGACGGGAGCAACCGACCAGTTCGATAAGGCGTTTGGAGAGGCGTATGGGGTCAGTCATGACAAGGGCCGTAACAAAAGGGGGCCACTATTGTACCTGCCTGGCGCCGGTTAATCCCGGCTCCATTTCAGCGCATGTGCCCTAACAATTATTTAACTGACGCAACACGGGCCAAATGTGGGAGCTGGCTTGCCTGCGATGGCGGTATACCAGCACCGGATGGGTAGACTGACCCGACGCCTTCGCAGGCAAGCCAGCTCCCACAGTTTGTACGGGATGATTTCAGGCATTACGGGCCTGTTGCTGCTGGCGCAGACGCAGGTGCAACAACGGATAAGGCTGCCCAAGCCCATCATGTTCTGTTCGCCCGATCACCTCGAAGCCTTGCTTGAGATAAAATCCCAAGGCCTGGGGGTTCTGTTCGTTGACGTCCAGTTCATCGGCATTCATGTGTTCGATCGCGTAACCCAGCAATTGCCGGCCCAGCCCCTGGCCACGGTAGTGCGGGTCGATAAACAGCATTTCCACCTTGCCCGCCGACACGCCGGCGAATCCGTTGATGCGTTGGCGCGAGTCCTTGGTGCAGATCAGCATCACCGCATCGAGGTAGCGGGTCAGCACCAGGTTTTTCAACATGTCGATATAGCTGTCCGGGAGGAAGTCGTGGGTGGCGCGTACCGAGTCCTCCCAGATCTGCACCAGGCGCGCGTAGTCGCTGGTTCTAGGTGTGTGAATCACCGAATGCTGACGCATACCCGCTGTCCCTTGCTGTATTCGGGGTTGATGGGCAATACGATAGACCTAAAAAAGCCCCGCATCTTCTCAGAGGCGGGGCTTTTTTATCATCGGGCGATCAGTCGCGCTTTTCGGCCCACAAGTCGTACTCGTCGGCGTCGGTCACGGTGCACCACACTTTGTCACCCGGCTTCAGGCCGCTGGCATCGTCGATAAACACGTTACCGTCGATTTCAGGGGCGTCAAAGAAGCAGCGGCCCACCGCGCCTTGCTCGTCGACTTCATCGATGAGCACTTCGATTTCCTTGCCGATGCGCAGTTGCAGGCGTGCCGAGCTGATGGCCTGCTGATGCGCCATGAAGCGCTCCCAGCGGTCTTGCTTGACGTCGTCCGGCACCACGGCCAGGTCCAGCAGGTTGGCCGGAGCACCTTCCACCGGCGAGTACTGGAAGCAACCGACGCGGTCCAGCTGCGCTTCGGTCAGCCAGTCCAGCAGGTACTGGAAGTCTTCTTCGGTCTCGCCGGGGAAGCCGACGATGAAAGTGGAGCGGATGATCAGCTCCGGGCAGATCTCGCGCCAGTTCTTGATGCGTGCCAGGGTCTTGTCTTCGAACGCCGGGCGTTTCATCGCCTTGAGCACTTTCGGGCTGGCGTGCTGGAACGGGATGTCCAGGTACGGCAGGATCTTGCCCGCGGCCATCAACGGGATCAACTCGTCCACGTGCGGGTAAGGGTAAACATAGTGCAGGCGCACCCACACGCCCAGGCTGCTAAGGGCTTCGCACAACTCGGTCATGCGGGTTTTCACCGGCGCGCCATTCCAGAAACCGGTGCGGTATTTCACATCGACGCCGTAGGCGCTGGTGTCCTGGGAGATCACCAGCAGCTCCTTGACGCCAGACTTGACCAGGCGCTGGGCCTCGTCGAGCACGTCACCCACCGGGCGGCTCACCAGTTTGCCGCGCATCGACGGGATGATGCAGAAGCTGCAGCTGTGGTTGCAGCCTTCCGAAATCTTCAGGTACGCGTAGTGGCGCGGGGTCAGCTTGATGCCTTGAGGCGGCACCAAGTCGATCAGCGGGTTGTGATCCTGGCGTGGCGGCACCACCTCGTGCACAGCGTTGACCACCTGCTCGTACTGCTGCGGGCCGGTCACGGCCAGCACGCTCGGGTGCACGTTGCGGATATTGCCTTCTTCCACCCCCATGCAGCCGGTCACGATGACCTTGCCGTTTTCCTTGATGGCTTCGCCGATCACTTCCAGGGATTCGGCTTTGGCCGAGTCGATGAAGCCGCAGGTGTTGACCACCACCACATCGGCGTCCTGGTAAGTGGACACGACGTCGTAGCCTTCCATACGCAATTGCGTGAGGATGCGCTCGGAGTCGACAAGCGCCTTCGGGCAACCCAGGGAAACAAAGCCAACCTTGGGGTTGGCTTTTGCGATGGTGGTGGACATGTCTAACCTCGGTATTGAATGACGCTGCCGGTCGTGCACGACAAGGCAACGGACGGGCGCTTGGTGCGCCTCTGATCAAAAAGTGCGCAATTCTATCGGTGGGCAACGCACTTGACCAGCTTTATGCAGGGAAATGCGACGAGTGCTGTATCGGGGCATTCTTACAGCCGTTACCACTCTCTTAAGCCCGGACGTCTTGCTCTGCGCGGTGCGATACAACTTTAGACATGCCCACACCTAACGCCTGAAGCACTTTCAGGAGAGTGGAGAGCTTCGGGTCGCCGCCGACGGCGATGGATCTGTAGAGATTTGCTCTATTGAGGCCCGTATTCTGCGACAAGCTGAGCATTCCGCCACGGGCTTCCGCGACTCGGCGGACAGCGACAAGGAAGGCGTCCTCACCACCCGCTTCATCAATTTCCTCAAGTGCGACAGAAAGATATTCGAGAGCAAACGCTTCGTCGTCTCGGAGCATTTCAAGAACGCTATCTTCATGAGAGCGAGTACGAATGGTCATTTTTGCTGCACCTTGTAAGATTTCCAGAGAGCCTTGGCCTGATCGATGTCGTTTTGCTGTCTGGCCTTTGAACCACCACCCAACAGGAAAACAATTTTTCGATCTTGGATTGCGTAATACACGCGAAAGCCAGGTCCGAAGTCGAGCTTCATCTCAAAGACCCCATCACCCACCGGCTCGGTAATTCCAAAGTGACCAAGGGATGCTCGGTCCACTCTGGTGGTGATTCGTGCCTTTGAACGCGTGTCTTGCACGGTATCTAGCCAAGCTTGATAGATATCCACGCCATTGACTGACAGTACATGTTTCACTTCGTACATGCGGAATGTACCTTAAAAGAGACAGGTCGATGATTGAGTTTTTATATCGACCGCGAGCGCCAGACAGTCGGCACGCTTTTTATTGATCAGCAAGCTGGAGTCCCGGCTTACGCCGCTAAGGCAGCTCTACCGAGTCGGGCCAAAAATATACGGCTGACGGTAAATGTGATCAATGCAGGCAAAAAGGCTCCAAAACGCCTTGTCATCTATTACTGACTGCCTAAAACGACACCCAAATCACTTGAGCAGGGAAATGCGACGAGTGCTGCGCTATGCTTCGCGCCGTTGCGCACGGGTAATGCCCTTGGGTCAATAAAACGTCTGTTTCGAGAAGTAAAACAGCGCATGCTAGGGTCAGCTTAGAAGCGCTGTTTATAAAAGACCTCAAGTCAAAGGGCAGGAGTGGTTGATGGGTCAGGCAAGTAGTCAGGCAGCAGGTGCCGAGCATTCAAAAGCCAAGCCGATTGGCATGCTGGTGGCGGCGGTCGGGGTGGTTTATGGCGATATCGGGACCAGCCCGCTCTACACCCTTAAAGAGGTGTTCAACGGCGGTTATGGGGTGCAGGTCAACCATGACGGCGTCTTGGGGATCCTGGCGCTGATCTTCTGGTCGCTGATCTGGGTGGTGTCGATCAAGTATGTGCTGTTCGTGCTGCGTGCCGACAACCAGGGCGAGGGCGGCATCATGGCCCTCACCGCGTTGGCCCGGCGAGCTGCCGGGAAGCACACGAAATTGCGCAGTTTCCTGGTGGTATGTGGCCTGTGTGGCGCGGCGCTGTTCTACGGCGACAGTATGATCACCCCGGCGATTTCGGTGTTGTCGGCCATCGAAGGCTTGGAACTGGCGTTCGACGGCCTGGAAAAATGGGTGGTGCCCATTGCCTTGGTGGTGCTGGTGGCGCTGTTCCTGATCCAGAAACACGGCACCGACCGCATCGGCAAGCTGTTCGGCCCGGTGATGGTCACCTGGTTCCTGGTGTTGGGCGGCCTGGGGGTGTATGGCATTCTGCAGCAACCCGAAGTGCTCAATGCTCTGAACCCGGCATGGGGCGTGCGCTTCTTTATGGTGCACCCCGGTATTGGCGTGGCGATCCTCGGCGCGGTGGTATTGGCATTGACCGGCGCCGAAGCGTTGTACGCCGACATGGGCCACTTCGGCCGCAAACCCATTGCCCGTGCGTGGTTTCTGCTGGTGCTGCCGGCGCTGGTGCTCAACTATTTCGGCCAGGGCGCGATGCTGCTGGGCGATCCGGAGGCGGCGCGCAACCCGTTCTACCTGCTGGCGCCAAGCTGGGCGCTGGTGCCGTTGGTGGGCTTGTCCACCATGGCCACGGTGATTGCTTCCCAGGCGGTGATTTCCGGCGCGTTCTCGTTGACCCGCCAAGCGATCCAGTTGGGTTACATACCGCGCATGCATATCCAGCACACCTCCAGTGCCGAGCAGGGCCAGATCTACATCGGTGCGGTGAACTGGTCGTTGATGGTCGGCGTGATCCTGCTGGTGTTGGGCTTCGAATCCTCCGGTGCCCTGGCCTCGGCCTATGGTGTCGCCGTGACGGGCACCATGCTGATGACCACCATCCTGGTATCGGCGGTCATGCTGCTGCTGTGGAAATGGCCACCGGTGCTGGCCGTGCCGCTGTTGCTCTGCTGCCTGTTGGTGGACGGTCTGTTCTTCGCCGCCAACGCGCCGAAGATCCTCCAGGGCGGCGCCTTCCCGGTATTGGCGGGGATCGTGCTGTTTGTGCTGATGACCACCTGGAAGCGCGGCAAGCAATTGCTGGTCGGCCGTCTCGACGAGGGTGGGCTGCCATTGCCGATCTTTATCGGCAGCATCCGCGTACAACCGCCTCATCGCGTGCAGGGCACGGCGGTGTTCCTCACCGCGCGGCCCGACGCCGTGCCCCATGCGCTGTTGCACAACCTGCTGCATAACCAGGTGCTGCATGAGCAAGTGGTGCTGTTGACCGTGGTTTACGAAGACATTCCACGGGTGCCTTCAGCGCGGCGCTTCGAGGTGGATGCCTACGGCGAAGGCTTCTTCCGAGTGATCCTGCACTTCGGGTTTACCGATGAACCAGACGTGCCCGAAGCGTTGAAGCTGTGCCACTTGGATGAGCTGGACTTCAGCCCGATGCGCACCACCTACTTCCTTAGCCGTGAAACGGTTATCGCCTCGCGCATCAAAGGCATGGCCCGTTGGCGCGAAGTGTTGTTTGCCTTCATGTTGAAAAACGCCAACGGCAACCTGCGGTTCTTCAAACTGCCGGTCAACCGTGTGATCGAGCTGGGCACCCAGGTCGAGATGTAAGGCGCTGCCTACCGGGAGCCGGCAATCGGCTCCCGCTTTCCTTCTGAACCCTGTGCAAACGACGGTTGTCGACTAGGCTGGTAGGAGCGAGCTCGCTCCTACAAAAATGCCTATGAAGCCCAGAAGAGGTGCGCCATGAGTCAGCTGCTCGAACCTTACACCCTGCGCCAATTGACCCTGCTCAACCGCATCGCGGTTTCACCCATGTGCCAATACTCCAGCGACGATGGCCTGGCCAATGACTGGCACCTGGTGCATCTCGGCAGCCGGGCCGTAGGTGGCGCCGGGCTGATTTTTACCGAGGCCACGGCGGTGACCGCCGATGGCCGTATCACCGCCCAGGACCTGGGCCTGTGGAACGACGCCCAGATCGAACCGTTGCGGCGCATCACCCGTTTTATCGCGGCCCAGGGCGCGGTGGCTGGGATCCAGCTGGCCCATGCCGGGCGCAAGGCCAGCACCCATCGGCCATGGATCGGCAAACATGGTAGCGTCAAGCCGGAGGAGGGCGGCTGGGTGCCGGTGGGGCCCTCGCCGATTGCCTTCGACCCCAATCACACGCAGCCCAAGCCACTGGACGAAGGGCAGATCCAGCAAGTGATCGCCGACTTTGTCGCCGCCGCCAAGCGCGCCTTGACCGCAGGCTTTGAAGTGGTGGAAATCCACGCCGCCCACGGGTACCTGCTGCACCAGTTCCTCTCGCCGATCAGCAACCAGCGTCAGGACCACTACGGCGGCTCTTTTGAAAACCGCATCCGCCTGGTGCTGGAAGTGACCAAGGCCGTGCGCGCCGTGTGGCCTGATGAGTTGCCGCTGTTTGTGCGCGTGTCGGCCACTGACTGGGTAGAAGACGGCTGGAACCCGGATGAAACCGTGGAGTTGGCGCGCCGCCTGAAAGATCTGGGGGTGGATCTGATCGACGTGTCGTCCGGTGGCACCGCCGCGAATGCCGAGATTCCTACCGGCCCCGGATACCAAACGCGCTTCGCCGAGCGCGTGCGCAAGGAATCGGGCATGGCCACCGGCACCGTCGGCATGATTACCGAACCCGCTCAAGCCGAGCACATCCTGCGTACCTGCCAGGCCGACATTATTTTCCTGGCCCGCGAACTGCTGCGTGACCCCTACTGGCCACTGCACGCCGACGATGACCTGGGTGGGCGCAAGGCAATCTGGCCGGCGCAATACCAACGGGCGACCCACCGGGATCAGCCGATCCATGAGTCAGACCTGCGGGATTGACCCTGTTCACCTCTGTGCCAAACCCACCCTGACACGGTGGGTTTTTTCTTGCGCGCGTTGTAGGCGTTGCGCAGCCGATATCGACCACCCTGTGAGCAATCGCTGTAGGCTTTTATTACCGACGTTATTTTTTAAGTTAATACTCTAAAAAAATCCCACGAATGATGAGATAGTTTCTACGCTAAGGGTAAGCCCGACTTCTGGCCCAGGGAGACAGGCGGTTGGTCCGCGAAGCCGTTGCGCTTCTCGGGAGTTGGGAAATGGGCACCAGGAGTATTTGACTGATATCAGGAGTAGCGGTCCATGGCCAAGTCCTATGGCGTAGCGGGTGCGGTGGCGTCTTTTCTGAGCCGCCGGATGTCTTTACGGGGTCGAAGGTTGAGTTCAGATGAAATGGAGTTGCTGGCGCAATATCGGGCGCTGACCGAGAGCGATCAGGTGGCGATGCGCTATTTGATTGGCGCGATGAAAAGCGTGTCGCGGTTCTGAGCCAAATCCGATCATTCCCACGTTATTGCGTGGGAATGATCGTGCAGTGTGGCATCAGGTGTACTTGCGCTGTTCTGGCGCAGGCGGGAAGTACTGATACAGCCAGGTTTCACTCAGGGTGCGGTCCTGGGTGCGAATAAACAGGCGTAGCTCGACCGGCTCCACGCTGTCGCTGGTGGGGTACCAGTCGAACAGGATGCGGTACCCTTTGATGTTGTCTAGCACCAGCACGCTGAAGTCCTTCACCTCACCGTGGGAACAGGTCACCACAGGCTCGATGCCAGTGCCCGCCGGCAGGCGATCCAGGCCGCCGCCCTTGAAGTCCACGGCAAAACGCCTGGCCCATACTTTCGGATAATGCTCGCCGGGTGCCCAGCCTTCGGTAAAACCGCCCATGCCCGAACGGGTCGCGTCGACCTGTGCCAGCGGCGTGCTCACTGGCGGCAGTGCGCTCCAGTACAGCTTGTAGCCGTAGTTGAGCGAATCACCGGCGGCCACCGGTTTTTTCGGAGTCCAGAAGGCCACGATGTTGTCCAGGGTTTCACCAGTGGTGGGGATTTCCAGCAGGTCGATCGAGCCTTCGCCCCAGGCCGTGGTCGGTTCAACCCACAGGCTTGGGCGTTTGCTGTACCAGTCGACGGTGTCTTGGTAGCTGGCGAACTCATGGTCGGTCTGCACCAGGCCGAAGCCTTTGGGGTCGGTGTCGGCGAACGCGTTGAATTGCAGCTTGGCCGGGTTGTTCAGGGGCCGGCAGACCCATTCGCCGTTGCCGCGCCACATGGCCAGGCGGTCTGAGTCGTGGATTTGCGGGTGAATGGTGTCGCACATGCGGCGCTCATGGGTGCCGCAGCTGAACATACTGGTCATGGGCGCGATGCCCAGTTGTTCGATGGCGGTGCGCGCATTGATGTGCGCGTCAATCGCCATCACCACTTGGTTGGCCTGGCAGTCGATGTCGAAGCGATAGGCGCCAGTGGCGCTTGGCGAGTCGAGCAGGGCGTAGACCACAAAGCGCGTGGCGTTCTTGTCCGGGGTTTCGAACCAGAACTGCGTGAAATCAGGGAATTCCTCGCGTTTTTTCGCGTAGGTATCAATCGCCAGGCCACGCGCCGAGAGGCCGTACTGGCCGGTGGAATCCACTGCGCGAAAGTAGCTGGCGCCCAGAAACGAGAGCACGTCATGGCGGTCCAGTTCCGGCGCCTTGAACAGCTTGAAGCCGGAGAAACCCAGGTCTCCGGTCAGTTGCTGGGTGTCCACCGTGGTTTTTTCATAGTTGAACAGCGAAGGGCGAAAGTGCACTTCGCGGGCTTCACGGGTCTTGGGGTCGACGCTGTGCATGCGCACCGGCGTCTTGAAGCCCATGCCGACGTGGAAGAACTGCACGTCCAGTTGGCCGTTCAACTCCTTCCACAGCGAATGGTTACGGTCATAGCCGATGGCGTTGAAATTCTGCGGGGTCATGGTGGCCAGGGTCGGCGGCAGCACCTGCTTAGTGTCCTGGTAGTCACGGGTGGCCAATTGCTTGGCCTGGGCCTTGAGCGATTCGAAATCGAACGCCACGGCCTTGCCATCGGCAGCCCGATTACCGGCCCAGGCCTGCGCGACCAGCAGGCCACTGGCCGACAAACCGGTGTAAGCCGCAATGGCCATGGATGCTTTGAGCAAATTCCTGCGGTGCATAGAGACAACCTGTCGTGAGCAAATCCCGCGCCGTTCCTGGCACGTAGCGGATCAGAAATAACGGTTCGGACATGCCTTCGGCCAAACGCAACGGACAATAAACAGACGCCGGATAGCTTAAGCGGTTCGATGAGCAAGGCAAATTGATTGATGGCGGGATGATGGCGTTGCATGTGCAACAAGACATTTCCAGCATCGCAACTGAGCGTTACATCTGGAAGCACTCTAGATCACGGCTTTTTGGCACTTAGTTTTACGCTGGAGGCCTATTGGTCCTACGAACCCAAGTGTCTGGAGGCTACGAATGAATACCCGTGGATTGCTCGATCAACTGCTCAAGTCTGGCCAGGACATGTTGCAAAACAAGGCCGGCGGCCAACGCAAAGCCAATGAAAAGGGCGCCCTCGGCGGCTTGCTCAACGGTGGCGGGCTCGGCAGCATGCTCGGCGGTGCCGGCGGCGGCGCCCTGGCGGCGGGGGCCATGGGCTTGCTGCTGGGCAACAAAAAAGCCCGCAAATTCGGCGGCAAGGCACTCACCTACGGCGGCCTGGCCGCACTCGGTGTGATTGCCTACAAGGCTTACGGCAACTGGCAAGCCCAGCAGGCCAGCGCGCCCCAAGGCGAGCCGCAAACCATCGACCGCCTGCCAGCGGCCCAGGTCGAACAACACAGCCAAGGCATTCTCAAGGCACTGGTAGCCGCGGCCAAGGCTGACGGGCATGTGGATGAGCGCGAGCGCGCCTTGATCGAAGGCGAATTTACCAAGCTGGACAATGATCAGGAGTTGCAACACTGGCTACACGCCGAACTCAACAAACCCCTGGACCCCACCGACGTCGCCCGCGCCGCCAGCACCCCGGAAATGGCCGCCGAAATGTACATCGCCAGCGTGATGCTGGTGGACGAAGAAAACTTCATGGAAAAAGCCTACCTGGACGAACTGGCCCGCCAACTGAAACTTGAGCCCGGCTTGAAGCTTGAGTTGGAAAAACAAGTACGGCTTAACGCATAAACAAGGCCACACGCTCATCAAAAATGTGGGAGCGGGCTTGCTCGCGAATGCGCTAGACCAGCCACTCTATTTCTGGCTGACTCACCGCATCCGCGAGCAAGCCCGTTCCCACTTTTGCATTCTGTGCACTGCACATCAAAAGCCTTGATAAAAGCGCGCAGCCGCTCAGCTATACTCCCCTCCATTTGAATGGCCCTGCGAGGAATTACTGTGAAGAACTGGACCCTGCGCCAAAGGATTTTGGCGAGCTTTGCGGTAATTATCGCGATCATGCTGCTGATGGTCGTGGTCTCGTATTCGCGCTTGCTGAAAATCGAAATCAGCGAAAACTCAGTGCGGGACGATGCGGTGCCCGGGGTGTTTTTCAGCTCGATGATTCGCAGCGCCTGGGTCGACAGCTACCTGCAAACCCAGGAGTTGGTTGGGATCCACGAGAACCAGGGCATTTCCGAAACCGACAAACAGGACTACAAGTCTTTTGAGGCTCGGCTTGAGCAACATATGGCCAGCTACGCCGGGACGATCAATATCACTCAGGATCGCACCGAATTCGATGCCTTCGAAAAACTGCACCAGAACTACAACCAGATTCTCGCCCAGGTCTTGGCAGCCCATCAGAGCAATAACGCCGCCGAAGCACTGAGGTTGTTTAACGAGCAACTGACCCCCGCCTGGACCGCAGGCCGCATGAAGCTCAATGACATTATCAATGAGAACAAGCAAGTCGCCGACAACGCCACCGCCGCCATCGATGATGCGGTAGCGGCCGCGAAGATCAGCATGGGCGTCTCGCTGTTGCTGGCGATTCTCGCCGCCGCGCTGTGTGGCCTGTTGCTGATGCGCGCGATCATGGCGCCGATGCAGCGCATCGTTCAAATCCTCGAAGTCATGCGCACCGGTGACCTGAGCAAGCGCCTGAACCTGGAGCGCAAGGACGAATTCAACGCGGTTGAAACCGGCTTCAACGACATGATGACCGAGCTGACTGCCCTGGTGTCCCAGGCGCAGCGTTCATCGGTGCAAGTCACCACCTCGGTCACCGAGATTGCCGCGACCTCCAAGCAGCAACAGGCGACCGCGACAGAAACCGCAGCCACCACCACCGAAATCGGCGCCACTTCCCGCGAGATTGCCGCCACGTCCAAGGACTTGGTCCGCACCATGACCGAAGTGTCCACCGCCGCCGACCAGGCCTCGGTGGCTGCCGGTTCCGGCCAGCAGGGCCTGGCCCGCATGGAAGAAACCATGCACTCGGTGATGGGCGCCGCCGACCTGGTCAACGCCAAGCTGGCGATCCTCAATGAGAAGGCCGGCAATATCAACCAAGTGGTGGTGACCATCGTCAAGGTGGCCGACCAGACCAACCTGTTGTCCCTGAATGCGGCCATCGAGGCTGAGAAAGCCGGTGAGTACGGGCGCGGCTTTGCCGTGGTTGCCACCGAAGTGCGCCGCCTGGCCGACCAGACCGCTGTGGCGACCTACGACATTGAACAGATGGTGCGTGAGATCCAGTCGGCGGTGTCGGCGGGGGTGATGGGCATGGACAAGTTTTCCGAGGAGGTGCGTCGCGGCATGTCCGAGGTGCAACAAGTGGGCGAGCAACTGTCGCAGATCATCCATCAGGTACAGGCCCTGGCGCCGCGGGTGTTGATGGTCAACGAAGGCATGCAGGCCCAGGCCACCGGCGCCGAGCAGATCAACCATGCGCTGGTGCAATTGGGCGATGCCAGCAGCCAGACCGTCGAATCCCTGCGCCAGGCCAGCTTTGCCATTGATGAACTGAGCCAGGTTGCGGTCGGTCTGCGCAGCGGCGTCTCGCGTTTCAAAGTCTGATGAGCGAGCTCGCGGCTAAACGCGGTGCCGTCCCGGCAGCGAAAAAGGCGTTGTTCCTGGTGTTTCGCATCGGCAACGAACGCTTTGCCCTCAAGGCCACCGAAGTGGCCGAGGTGCTGCCGCGCCTGGCGCTTAAACCTATCGCCCAAGCGCCGTTATGGGTGGCGGGTATCTTCGCCCATCGTGGGGTGCTGGTGCCGGTCATCGACTTGAGCGCGCTGACGTTCGGCACTTCGGCCCAGGCGCGCACCAGTACGCGCCTGGTGCTGGTCAATTACCAACCGCAGCCCTGGAGTGAGGCGCGTTGGCTGGGGCTGATCCTGGAACAGGCCACCGACACCCTGCGTTGCGACCCCGCCGAGTTCCAGCCCTATGGCCTTGACAACCAGCAGGCGCCGTACCTGGGGCCGGTGCGCGAGGATGCCCAAGGCTTGATGCAGTGGATTGGCGTCGCGGATCTGTTGACCGCGCCAGTGCGCGCCTTGTTGTTCTGCGCCGAGTTGAGCCTATGAGCAATGACCCGCGGTTTTTCGCGTTCTTGAAAGAACGCATCGGCCTGGACGTCGCTTCGGTGGGCGAGGCGATCATCGAGCGCGCGGTGCGCCAGCGCTGCCAATCGTCCCAGTCGCCGTCGGCGGAGGCTTACTGGCAACACCTGCAAACCTCCCATGACGAGCAGCAGGCGCTGATCGAAGCGGTGATCGTCCCCGAGACCTGGTTTTTCCGCTATCCCGAATCCTTTGCAACCCTGGCTCGCCTGGCCCAGGCACGCTTGGCCGAGATCAACCAGATGCGCGCCCTGCGTATTCTCAGCCTGCCGTGTTCGACCGGCGAAGAGCCCTATTCGATTGCCATGGCCTTGCTCGATGCGGGGCTGGCGCCCCACCAGTTCAAAGTACAGGGCATGGACGTCAGCCCGCTGTCGGTGGAGCGCGCGCGGCGGGGCGTGTATGGCAAGAACTCGTTTCGCGGCGCTGACCTTGAGTTTCGCGACCGCCACTTCACTGAAGACGCAGGCAGTTACCGCATTGCCGACCGAGTGCGTGAGCAAGTGCGCCTGCAAGTCGGCAACTTGCTGGACCCGGCACTGCTGGCGAACGAGCCAACCTACGATTTTGTGTTCTGCCGCAACCTGCTGATCTACTTCGACCAGCCGACCCAGAAACAGGTCTTTGATGTGCTCAAGGCGTTGACACACGTGGACGGCGTGCTGTTTATCGGCCCGGCCGAGGGCAGCCTGCTGGGGCGCCACGGTATGCGCTCCATCGGCGTACCGCAGTCCTTCGCTTTCAGTCGGCATGTAGAACCGACCCCGCCGCCAGCACCTCTGGTCAAACCGACGCCCGCGCCGCTGCCGCAGCGCAGGGCGGCGCCGATACCGCTCAAGCCGCGGCCGTTCAGCACGGTCAGCCCCCGCGTGCCACCGGTCAAAGGGGTGCCTACCGATGCCGGGGATTTGCTCAGCCAGATCGCAACCCTGGCCAACGAGGGCAAAAGTGCCGAGGCCCGTGCGGCCTGCGAGCGCTATTTGAGCAGCCACCCACCGGCCGCCCAGGTGTTTTATTGGCTGGGGCTGCTCAGCGATGTGGCTGGCAGCGCCCTGGAGGCCCAGGGGTATTACCGAAAAGCCCTGTATCTGGAACCGCAGCATCCCCAGGCCCTGATGCACCTGGCCGCGTTGCTCGAGTCCCAGGGTGACAGTGTCGGCGCGCGTCGTCTTCAGGCACGCGCCGCCCGTAGCGAGCGAGCTGACAGTGAGACCAAACGATGAGTAGCCCTGACGCGCTCGACACCGCAGGCCTGGACCTGACGCTGACCGATACCCAAGCCATTGACGACTGTTGGAACCGCATCGGTATTCATGGCGACAAGTCCTGCCCGTTGTTGGCCGAGCATATCCACTGCCGCAATTGCTCGGTGTATTCCGCCGCCGCCACGCGCCTGCTCGACCGCTACGCACTGCAACAGGACGACCATCACGCGCAGGCAACTGCCGAAGCGGATAACGAGGTGGTCACCCGTTCGCTGTTGATGTTTCGCCTCGGCGAAGAATGGCTCGGCATCGCGACCCGCTGCCTGGTGGAAGTGGCGCCGTTACAGCCGATCCACTCGCTGCCGCACCAGCGCTCCCGGGCGCTGCTGGGCGTGGCCAACGTACGCGGGGCGCTGGTGGCATGCCTGTCGCTGGTGGAACTGTTGGGCCTGGACAGCACCAGTGCCGGCGCCAGCGGCGGGCGGATCATGCCGCGCATGCTGATCATCGCTGCCCAGGACGGCCCGGTCGTCGTACCGGTAGATGAAGTAGACGGCATCCACGCCATCGATGAGCGCACCTTGAAGGCTGCGTCGGTGTCCGGCACCCAGGCCAGCGCACGCTACACCCAAGGCGTGTTGCAGTGGAAAGGCCGCAGCCTGCGCTGGCTGGACGAAGCGCAATTGTTGTCCGCCGTGACCCGGAGCCTCGCATGACCCCCGACCAGATGCGCGATGCCTCGCTGTTGGAACTGTTCAGCCTGGAAGCCGATGCGCAGACCCAGGTGTTGAGCGCGGGCCTGCTGGCGCTGGAACGCAACCCCACCCAGGCCGACCAGCTCGAAGCCTGCATGCGCGCCGCGCATTCACTTAAAGGGGCGGCGCGGATTGTCGGCGTGGATGCCGGGGTCAGCGTGGCCCACGTCATGGAAGACTGCCTGGTCAGTGCCCAGGAAGGCCGCCTGTACCTGCAACCTGAACATATCGACGCGTTGCTGCAAGGCACCGACCTGCTGATGCGAATCGCCACGCCGGGCAATGACGTGGGGCCGGCGGATATCGAGGCGTACGTAGCGCTGATGGAGCGCTTGCTCGATCCCTCGCAGCCGATTGCCACGCCCGTGCCAAATCCCGAGCCCATCCCCGCGCCGCGGGTTGACGCATTGCTGCTGGAGCCCGAGCTGGAGCCCGCGCCGGTCAGCAGTGAAGCGCCGCGCCAGAGCAAACGCATGACAGAAGGCGGCGAGCGTGTGCTGCGGGTCACGGCCGAGCGCTTGAACAGCCTGTTGGACTTGTCCAGCAAATCCCTGGTGGAAACCCAGCGGCTCAAGCCGTACCTGGCCAGCCTGCAACGCCTCAAGCGCATTCAGAGCAACAGCTTGCGTGCACTGGATGCCCTGGATGGCCAGCTAAAATCCCTGGATCTGAACCTGGAAGCCCAGGAAGCCCTGGCCGATACCCGTCGCCTGCTGAGTGAAGCCCAGGCCCTGCTGGCGGAAAAAAACGCCGAGCTGGATGAGTTCGGCTGGCAGGCCGGCCAGCGCGCCCAGGTGCTCTACGACACCGCATTGGCCTGCCGCATGCGGCCGTTTGCCGATGTGCTGGCCGGGCAGGTGCGTATGGTGCGTGACCTCGGTCGCAGCCTGGGCAAGCAAGTGCGCCTGGAGATTGAAGGCGAAAAGACCCAGGTCGACCGTGACGTGCTGGAAAAACTCGAAGCGCCGCTCACCCATTTATTGCGCAATGCCGTCGACCACGGCATCGAAACCCCTGAGCAGCGCGTGCTGGCGGGCAAGCCGGCGGAGGGCTTGATTCGCCTGCGCGCGTCCCATCAGGCCGGGTTGCTGGTGCTGGAATTGAGCGATGACGGCAACGGTGTCGACCTCGAGCGCCTGCGCGGCACTATTGTCGACCGGAATTTGTCTCCGGTGGAAACGGCTCTGCGCCTGAGCGAAGAGGAGCTACTGACCTTCCTGTTCCTGCCGGGGTTCAGCCTGCGGGACAAAGTCACCGAAGTGTCCGGGCGCGGTGTGGGCCTGGACGCGGTGCAGCATATGGTTCGCCAGTTGCGCGGCGCAGTGGTGCTGGAACAGACGGCGGGGCAGGGCAGTCGCTTCCATCTTGAGGTGCCGCTGACCCTGTCGGTGGTGCGCAGCCTGGTGGTGGAAGTCGGCGAAGAAGCCTATGCGTTTCCCCTGGCGCATATCGAACGCATGTGCGACCTGGCCCCCGACGACATCGTGCAGTTGGAAGGCCGCCAGCACTTCTGGCATGAAGGCCGACACGTCGGCCTGGTTGCCGCCAGTCAGTTGCTGCAGCGCCCGCCGGGGCAGACCCCTTCAGATACCTTGAAAGTGGTGGTGATCCGCGAACGCGATGCCGTGTACGGGATTGCCGTGGAGCGCTTTATCGGCGAGCGCACGTTGGTGGTGTTGCCGCTGGATGATCGCCTGGGCAAGGTCCAGGACATTTCTGCCGGGGCCTTGCTCGATGACGGCTCGGTGGTGTTGATCGTCGATGTCGAAGACATGCTGCGTTCAGTGGACAAGCTGCTCAATACCGGCCGCCTGGAGCGCATCGCCCGGCGCAACCAGCAGGCCACCGAAGCGCCGCGCAAGCGCGTGCTGGTGGTGGACGACTCACTGACGGTGCGCGAGCTGCAACGCAAATTGTTACTCAACCGGGGTTATGAAGTTGCCGTGGCGGTCGATGGCATGGATGGCTGGAACGCATTGCGCTCCGAGGACTTCGACCTGCTTATCACGGATATTGATATGCCTCGCATGGACGGTATTGAATTGGTCACACTTTTGCGCCGTGACAGTCGCCTGCAATCATTGCCGGTGATGGTGGTTTCCTACAAGGATCGTGAAGAAGACCGCCGCCGTGGCCTCGACGCCGGGGCCGACTATTATCTAGCCAAAGCCAGTTTCCATGACGACGCCTTGCTCGACGCCGTGGTTGAACTGATTGGAGGCGCCCGGGCATGAGGATTGCGATCGTCAATGACATGCCCCTGGCCGTAGAGGCCTTGCGCCGTGCCTTGAGTTACGAGCCCGCCCACGAGGTGGTGTGGGTAGCCAGCAATGGCCTGGAAGCGGTGCAGCGTTGCGCCGAGCTGACCCCGGACCTGATCCTGATGGACTTGATCATGCCGGTGATGGACGGCGTGGAAGCTACCCGCCAGATCATGGCCGACACGCCATGCCCGATCGTGATCGTCACCGTTGACCGCCAGGCCAACGTCAGCCGTGTATTCGAAGCCATGGGCCACGGCGCCCTGGATGTGGTGGACACCCCGGCACTGGGCGTGGGCAACCCCAAGGATGCGGCGGCGCCCCTGTTGCGCAAGATCCTCAATATTGGCTGGCTGATCGGCCAGCGCGGCACGCGGGTGCGTGCCGAAACCCCGCCGCAGCGGGTCACCGGCAAGCGTCAACGGCTGGTGGCGATTGGTTCTTCGGCCGGTGGGCCGGCGGCCCTGGAAGTTCTGCTCAAGGGGTTGCCCCGGGATTTCCCTGCCGCCATCGTGCTAGTGCAGCATGTGGACCAGGTGTTTGCCGCTGGCATGGCCGAGTGGCTGAGCAGCGCTTCCGGCCTGCCGGTGCGCCTGGCCTGTGAAGGCGAGCCGCCTCAACCCGGCGTGGTATTGCTGGCCGGCACCAACCACCATATTCGCTTGTTGAAAAATGGCACGCTAGCCTATACCGCAGAGCCGGTGAACGAGATTTACCGGCCGTCGATCGACGTGTTTTTCGAAAGCGTCGCCAGCCACTGGAACGGTGACGCCGTCGGTGTCTTGCTCACGGGCATGGGGCGCGACGGCGCCCAGGGCCTCAAGCTGATGCGGGAACAAGGATATTTGACCATCGCCCAGGACCAACAGAGTTCGGCGGTGTATGGCATGCCCAAAGCGGCGGCGGCGATTGATGCCGCTGTTGAAATTCGCCCACTGGATAGAATTGCGCCCCGATTGCTGGAGGTCTTTGCAAAATGAACAAAAATCTCCCGCCGTGCTGGCTTGCAGGTAGTAATTCAGGTGACTGCACATGAATGATTTACAGCTCGACGACTTCAAGACCGACGAAAACGCCGCCATGGTGTTGCTGGTCGACGACCAGGCCATGATCGGTGAAGCCGTGCGGCGTGGCCTGGCCCATGAAGAAAACATCGACTTCCACTTTTGTGCCGACCCGCACCAGGCGATTGCCCAGGCGATCCGCATCAAGCCCACGGTGATCCTGCAAGACCTGGTGATGCCGGGCCTGGACGGCCTCACTCTGGTGCGCGAATACCGCAATCACCCGGCCACCGCGAATATTCCGATCATCGTGCTGTCCACCAAGGAGGACCCGCTGATCAAGAGTGCGGCCTTTGCGGCCGGGGCCAACGATTACCTGGTCAAGCTGCCGGACAACATCGAGTTGGTGGCGCGCATCCGCTATCACTCGCGGTCCTACATGACCCTGTTGCAGCGCGACGCGGCCTACCGCGCGTTGCGCGTCAGCCAGCAACAGTTGCTGGACACCAACCTGGTGCTGCAACGCCTGATGAACTCCGATGGCCTGACCGGGCTGTCCAACCGCCGCCACTTCGACGAATACCTGGAGCTGGAATGGCGCCGCGCCATGCGCGACCAGACCCAACTGTCGCTGCTGATGATCGACGTGGACTTCTTCAAGACCTTCAACGACAGCTTCGGCCACGTCGAGGGCGACGAAGCCCTGCGCAAAGTCGCCAACACCATCCGTGAAGCCAGCAGCCGACCTTCGGATTTGCCGGCGCGCTACGGCGGCGAAGAGTTCGCGCTGGTCCTGCCCAGCACCTCGCCGGGCGGCGCACGCCTGGTCGCGGAAAAACTGCGCATGGCGGTGGCGGCGTTGAAAATCCCGCACATCGCCCCGGCTGAAGGCTCCAGCCTGACCATCAGTATTGGGCTGTCGACGTTGACACCGGTCCAGGGCACGGACTGTCGGCAGTTGATCATGGCGGCGGACAAGGGGTTGTACACGGCCAAGAACAATGGGCGTAATCAGGTGGGCATCGAGTAATCCCACGCGCCGCTCAACCCCTGTGGGAGCTGGCTTGCCTGCGATGGCGGTGTATCCGTCACACAAGTATCGACTGGTACACCGCCATCGCAGGCAAGCCAGCTCCCACATTTGATCTCTATCTGGCTGCGGATCGTGTACAAACCCCCGCCTTTTCGGCCAAGCGGGCTGCCGTTTCCAGCCGTTTGCCGTTATACTCGCCGGCTTTCAAAAGTTCGCCAACGAGTGCTGCCCGCCATGGAAATCAACCCGATCCTTAACACCATCAAGGACCTGTCCGAGCGCTCCGAAACTATTCGGGGGTATCTTTGACTACGATCAAAAGCATGAGCGTCTGACCGAGGTCAATCGCGAGCTTGAAGATCCGAGTGTCTGGAACAAACCTGAATACGCCCAGGAACTGGGGCGCGAGCGCGCTGCGCTGGCACAGATCGTCGATACCCTCGACGAACTGAACACCGGCCTGGGTGATTGCCGCGACCTGCTGGACATGGCCGTCGAAGAAAACGACGAAGGCGCAGTGGGCGATGTCGTCGCCGAGCTGGCCCGTCTCGAGGAGAACCTCGCCAAGCTTGAATTTCGCCGCATGTTCAGCCATGAAATGGACCCGAACAATGCCTACCTGGATATCCAGGCCGGTTCCGGCGGCACCGAGGCCCAGGACTGGGCCAACATCCTGCTGCGCATGTACCTGCGCTGGGCCGACAAGCGCGGTTTCGACGCGACCATCATGGAACTGTCTGCCGGTGAAGTGGCCGGTATCAAGGGCGCGACCGTGCACATCAAGGGCGAATACGCCTTTGGCTGGCTGCGCACCGAGATCGGCGTGCACCGCCTGGTGCGCAAGAGCCCGTTCGACTCCGGCAACCGTCGCCACACGTCGTTCTCCGCCGTTTTCGTCTCGCCAGAGATCGACGACAAGGTGGAAATCGAGATCAACCCGGCCGACCTGCGGATCGACACCTACCGTTCCTCCGGTGCCGGTGGCCAGCACGTAAACACCACTGACTCGGCCGTACGTATTACCCACGTACCGACCAATACCGTGGTCAGCTGCCAGAACGAACGTTCCCAGCACGCCAACAAGGACACCGCCATGAAAATGCTGCGGGCCAAGTTGTACGAGCAGGAAATGCAGAAGCGCAACGCCGCTTCCCAGGCGCTGGAAGACACCAAGTCGGATATCGGCTGGGGTCACCAGATCCGTTCGTACGTGCTCGATGCCTCGCGGATCAAGGATCTGCGCACTAACATCGAACGCAGCGACTGCGACAAGGTACTCGACGGCGATATCGACGAATACCTGGAAGCCAGCCTGAAATCCGGCCTCTAATACCCTCTGTGGGAGCGGGCTTGCCCGCGATCCCCCGCCGAAGGCTGGGGGCAACGAACCTGATGGAATATTTAAAGACATGAGCGACCAACAACTCGACCCGCAAGCCCTGCAACAGGAAGAAAACTCCCTGATCGCCCTGCGCAAGGAAAAGCTTGCTGCCGAGCGCGCCAAGGGTAACGCCTTCCCCAACGACTTCCGCCGCGACAACTACTGCGATGCCTTGCAGAAGCAATACGCGGACAAGACCAAGGAAGAACTGGCAGAGGCTGCGATCCCGGTCAAGGTGGCAGGTCGCATCATGCTCAACCGTGGCTCGTTCATGGTGATCCAGGACATGACCGGTCGCATCCAGGTCTACGTCAACCGCAAGACCCTGTCCGAAGAAACCCTGGCCTCGGTGAAAACCTGGGACATGGGCGATATCATCGCAGCCGAAGGCACCCTGGCCCGTTCCGGCAAGGGCGACCTGTACGTCGAGATGACCAACGTGCGCCTGCTGACCAAGTCCCTGCGCCCGCTGCCAGACAAGCACCACGGCCTGACCGACACCGAACAGCGCTATCGCCAGCGCTACGTTGACCTGATCGTCAACGAAGACGTGCGCCAGACCTTCCGCGTGCGCTCGCAAGTCATTGCTCACATCCGCAGCTTCCTGATGCAGCGTGACTTCCTGGAAGTCGAAACCCCGATGCTGCAGACCATCCCGGGTGGTGCCGCAGCCAAGCCGTTCGAAACCCACCACAACGCGCTGGACATGGAAATGTTCCTGCGTATCGCGCCGGAGCTGTACCTCAAGCGCCTGGTGGTTGGCGGCTTCGAGAAAGTGTTCGAGATCAACCGCAACTTCCGTAACGAAGGCGTCTCGACCCGTCACAACCCAGAATTCACCATGTTGGAGTTCTACCAGGCCTACGCCGACTACGAAGACAACATGGACCTGACCGAAGAGCTGTTCCGCGAGCTGGCACAGCTGGTGCTGGGCAGCACTGACGTGCCGTACGGCGACAAGGTGTTCCACTTCGGCGAGCCGTTCGTGCGCCTGTCGGTGTTCGACTCGATCCTCAAGTACAACCCCGAGCTGACCGCTGACGACCTCAACGACATCGACAAGGCCCGTGCCATTGCCAAGAAAGCCGGCGCCAAGGTGCTGGGCTTCGAAGGCCTGGGCAAGCTGCAGGTGATGATTTTCGAAGAGCTGGTGGAGCACAAGCTGGAACAGCCGCACTTCATTACCCAGTACCCGTTCGAAGTGTCGCCGCTGGCCCGTCGCAACGACGACAACCCGAACGTCACCGACCGTTTCGAGTTGTTCATTGGTGGCCGCGAAATCGCCAACGCCTATTCCGAGCTTAACGACGCGGAAGACCAGGCCGAGCGTTTCATGGCCCAGGTGGCCGACAAGGACGCCGGTGACGACGAAGCCATGCACTACGATGCCGACTTCGTACGGGCCCTGGAATACGGCATGCCGCCCACTGCCGGTGAAGGCATCGGCATCGACCGTCTGGTGATGTTGTTGACCAACTCGCCGTCGATCCGCGATGTGATCCTGTTCCCGCACATGCGGCCACAAGCGTAACCGTAGCGAAATCCGAAGCCGCCTTTTATAAGGCGGCTTTTTTATGTGGCCTGTTCAAGTGGTGCTCGTCAGTGATCGTTCCCACGCTCCGCGTGGGAATGCACCCTGTGACGCTCCGCGTCACCTCTAAAGGAAGAAGTGTGGTGAACCGCGTAATAGCTCAAGAAGGTGCCGCCGGCATTGCTGCTGCCGTGGCTGAAAGCGTTCAGTACCAGGGCCGCAAGGCCAGTCGGCGGGGCAGCGAGCAACGCCGGCAAGACATTCTCGATGCGGCCATGCGTATCGTCGTGCGCGATGGCGTGCGGGCCGTGCGTCACCGGGCAGTGGCGGCAGAGGCGGGGGTGCCGCTGTCGGCCACCACCTATTACTTCAAAGACATCGACGACCTGCTCACCGACACCTTCGCCCAGTACGTGGAACGCAGCGCCGCGTTCATGGGCAAGCTGTGGGTACGTAACGAAGGCCTGTTACGCGAAATGGTCGCCTATGGCGACGGCAGCCCGGAGTCGCGCTCGCAACTGGCCGATGACATCGCGCGCCTGACCGCCGACTATGTGCTACGCCAACTGACCAATCGCCGCGAATACCTGATGGCCGAACAGGCCTTTCGCCAGGAAGCCCTGCTCAACCCACGCCTGGCCGAACTGGTACGCTCCCATCAACAGATCTTGTTGCAGGGCACCGGGCAGTTTTTCCAGGTATTGGGTTCCCGTGAGCCGCAGCAGGATGCCAAGGTGTTGACGGCTATCATCAGTCGGATGGAATATCAGGGCCTGTTGGGCGGCGCAGAGCCTCTGACCGGGGAAGAGATGCTTGAAATCCTCAAGCGCTACATGCACCTGGTATTGGCCTCGGTCTGACAGCGTTCGATGAAAGCCTGATAACGTTCAACGTTTAAAGAGGAAGCACCGGGTGGACGATTACCAGCAGACGATACGCACCTTGTCCGATCGCATTGTGCTGGCGCAAACACCGATCCGCGTCCTTGATGCGGTGAAATGGGACGAGAACATTCGCCAGGGATTCCTCAAGGCCAAAGGCAAGGCGATGCCTGCCGTAGACCGTGATTACTACCTGAGCCGGCCGCTGTCGTTCGATTCCAGTGCGGTGAAGCTAGAGTTCCAGAACATCGAGCGCGACATCACTCGACGCCTTGGGCAATTCAGTCCGGTGGGGCAGATCATGCGGCGCATGTGCCGCGAATACCGGATGGTGGTGCGCATGCTTGAAGCGCGCGGCACCGAGGACTTCGGCCTGATTTCCCAAGAGCTGTACGGCGCCGCCTCCGATGCGTTCCACGCTGGCGACCCGACCCTGGCCGACCTTGGCCTGATGCTCTCCGACTACCTCAACAACATCGACGGTCGGGGTGACCTCAAGGACGAAGCCAAGACCCTCACCGCCAAAGATGCGGTCAGCCTGCTGCAAACCCGCCTCAACAAGGTGTTTGGCGAAGCCGAAGAGACCATCCGCGTATTCGAGTCCGACGGCATCGTCGCCGACGCGGCGGCGGGCGCCGACTACATCAAGATCCGCGCCGACGCGATGTTCAACGACCGCGACGTTCGCGCCCTCGAAGTGCATGAAGGGTTGGTGCATGTGGGCACCACCCTCAACGGCCAGAACCAGCCGATCTGCACGTTCCTGTCCAAGGGCCCGCCGTCGTCCACCGTCACCCAGGAAGGCCTGGCGATCCTGATGGAAATCATCACGTTTGCTTCCTACCCCAGCCGCCTGCGCAAACTCACCAACCGGACACGCGCCATCCATATGGTGGAGGAGGGGGCCGACTTCCTGCAGGTGTTCGAGTTCTTCCGCGAGCAAGGCTTTGAAATGGCCGAAAGCTATGGGAATGCCAGCCGGGTATTCCGTGGTTCGGTGCCCACCGGTCTGCCATTTACCAAGGATTTGTCCTACCTCAAGGGCTTTATCATGGTCTACAACTACATTCAGCTCGCCGTACGTAAAGGCAAGCTGGAACAGGTGCCGCTGCTGTTCTGCGGCAAGACCACCCTTGAGGACATGCGCACCCTGCGCCAATTGGTCGACGAAGGCCTGGTGGTGCCGCCCAAGTATTTGCCGGAGCAGTTTCGCGACATGAACGCGCTGGCGGCCTGGATGTGCTTCTCCAACTTCCTCAACCACTTGAGCCTGGACCGGATCGAGGCGGATTACTCCAATATCCTCTGAGCACAGCAATGCTATTTGTAGGAGCGAGCTTGCTCGCGAAGAACGCTCAGGCACCGCGTTTCTTCAGTATTAGCGCGTTATCGTTGACGATCTTCGCGAGCAAGCTCGCTCCTACAGTGGGCGTCAATCACCATGAGGCTTCAACGGATGAGAATCCTCGGCATTTTATGCCTGCTACTCACATTGAACGGCTGCAGCTCCTTACTGTTCTACCCCGAGCCCGGCCTGCCCTTCACCCCGGAAAAAGCCCACCTGCAATACCGCGACGTCACGCTCACCACCGCAGACGGGGTGAAGCTGCTCGCTTGGTGGTTGCCAGCCAAAGCGGGTGTGCCACTCAAAGGCACCATCCTGCATTTGCACGGCAACGGCGGTAACCTCGCCTGGCACCTGGGGGGCAGTTGGTGGTTGCCGGAGCAGGGTTATCAAGTGTTGTTGCTGGACTATCGCGGCTATGGGCTGTCGGAAGGCAAGCCATCGTTGCCGGCGGTCTACCAGGATATCGACGCCGCATTCGGCTGGATCGACAAGGCGCCTGAAACCCAGGGTAAACCGCTGATTATTCTCGGGCAAAGCCTGGGCGGTGCACTGGCGGTGCATTACCTGGCAGCCCACCCGGAGCGTCAAGCCCAACTCAAAGCTCTGGTACTGGACGGCGTGCCAGCCAGTTATCGTGACGTAGGACAATTCGCCTTGAGCACTTCCTGGTTAACCTGGCCGTTGCAGGTGCCGCTGTCATGGCTGGTGCCCGACGCCGACAGTGCGATCAATGCCATGCCCCGCGTGACCGGCGTGCCCAAGCTGCTGTTCCACAGCCTGGATGATCCCATCGTGCCGGTGGCCAATGGCATCCGCCTGTATCAGGCCGCACCGCCGCCCAGGGTGTTGCAACTGACCCGTGGCGGCCATGTGCAGACCTTTGCCGATAAAACCTGGCAGACCGTGATGCTGCGTTACCTGGACGACCCGCAGCACTTCAACGGCTTGCGCCGCCTGGGCGAAATTCCGAATTACCCTATTCCTAAAGTTGATTCATCAGAGAGCCCGCAATGAGCGAAGAACGCAACATGATCCCGCTGATTCTCACCGGCATCGGCACCATCATCGGTACCGTTGGCTGCCTGTGGTACTACGGCTACCTGCACTTTGCCAAGCCGGAAGATGCGTTGCTGCTCAGCGACTTCACCATGCTCAAGACCGTGCCGGGTGAGGATTACAAGGTCTCCCTGACCCCAGCGGCGCAAGTGGCGCAGTGCGTTGACGGCGTGTTGGTGATGTTTGATACCGAACAGAAAGGCTTGAGCGGCGTGCTGGTGAACAATAAGAAGCAGGCCGTGCGTTGCATGGGCCAGGAAACCCCGCAGTTGCAACAGTGAGCCTGGGTTTTTGCGTGGTATGAAAAATACCGTTGAGTTTCCCGGTTAGTCGTTCAGGGACCGCCCGAACTTTTATAGGCTGGAACCATCTTCGCTCGTGCGCCACAGATGATGGACTGATTGGTTTGGCTGATCAGTCCACTTTATTTATCACTCTGGAGTACGAGTTTATGGATGGTATTGGCGCAGCACCTTCAGTTGGCGCGGGCAATTCGGGAGGCATCCAGGGACCTTCGCAAGGTCTTGATCAGCAAATTCAGCAGCTCCGGGAGAAAATTCAAGCTAAAAGCGGTGAGGGTTCCCAAGATTCCGGTTCCGGTTCCGGTGGTTCCGGTGGCTCTCAAGGGGCGGGAGGCGCTCAGGGTTCCAATGGCTCCCAAGGCGCTGGTGGGGATGAGAGTCTTGAAGAGTTGCTCAAAAAACTGGTGAAACTGATGGCAGAAGAAAAAGCGGCCCAAGGGGCACAAGGCGGTGAAAGTGGCGCATCGGGCCAAGGCCAAATCCAGATGGGCGGCGGTGAGAGTCAAGGCTCGATCAACTACTGATCGGCAACCCTACAAAAACCCGCCTTTTAGCGGCGGGTTTTTCATATCAGCGGCCTCACGGTCATCATCGCGGATCTCGTAACGAAATTGTTTGGAACCCAATTGCATCAGGTGCCACAAAAGGCAATGTAATTACGCAAAGTGGGGGCGGGAAGGCAGTGATAAGAATTGATGCGATTTGCAATATGCTGGCCATGGCCAGGGCGCATCAGGCGTTGGAACGGGCGGATGCGCAAGAACAGGCGCGTAATCAGTTGGCAGGTTGCTCGTCTGATACCTCCTCTCATAACAAAAAGATAACGCCGCCAGATGAAGATACTGATCGCAAGATCAAGTTTCCCTAGTCAAAAAAACCACCGTTACTGGTGGTTTTTTTTCGTTTCAATCTTATCCATCAGCGATAGACGACCGGCTTGGGCGACCAACAGGTGAGCCCCTACTTATATCAGGATTATACCGTTGGGAACTGATAGACGTAGCCGACCACTCTTATAGTTGCCAGGAGTTTAAACCTGGGCGTGTGGGAAATCATTTGGAGTCAAGGAATGAGGTTAGATTCATTTTTCAATACAGCGCTCACGAATACCATGGGGGTCATGTCCAATACATGGAACGCTGTCACGGGGCAGCGTATGGGGTGGAGATACCCTCAAGTGGGTAAAACCTATAACTACAATCACTATCAATCGAGTCGGCGTCCACGGTATGCCGGAACTCAACCTTTGAATCGTGGAACCGTTCGCTACATGGGGCCGCCACCGCGTACTCAGGCGACGGCTTCACAGCCGCCTACGATCAACTACGTGACCTATGTATTCAATACTAATTATGTGACGGTCGGTGGCGTAAAATCGGCGCAAGTGGGTGTGCATATCAATAACGGTAATAACAGCATGAATGACGGTAACTTCGGCAATTACGGCAATAACGGTAATAGCGGAAGCCACAGTGGTTATTCCAATCACGGCAGTAACGGCAATCGTCAATTGACCTCCAGGCATAGCCCGGTCGGTAATGGCCATGCTCGGCGCCTTCAAGATTGAAACAAACAATGTGACTGCGTTGCTGTGCATATTTTGATGTGGTTTTTAGAGTGTTCGCAGTGGAACTGCTCGCAGCGATTCTTCACTTAAAGGGACGATGCACTGCGCAGCATGCAGCTTATGTGTCGTCAATGCATACACTATTATTAAATTTTGACAGGGAAGATAAGATGACTCATCTATTTGGTTCGCGACCTGCACAGTATGTTGCTTGGCCTCCACGTTATGCTGAAGAGCAACCCCGCCATTCCACACCGGGTCAGCGGGTGTGGGGAAGTGGCGGCAACAATGGCAATTATGGTAACTATGGCAATAACGGCAATAGCGGGCGGTGCAGTCACTATGAAAACCATGGGCGCAACGGCAATGACATGATGGGCGCGCCGGGGAACTACCGTCACTTTGAAGGCTATAGTAATTACGGCAGTTACGGTAACTATGGTAACTACGGAAATAACGGCAACTCGGGCGATTCCAGCCGTTACATCAATTCTGGCCAGAACGGCAACCGCAGCAGCTTCAGATACTTCAATGACTAAAGCTTGAATGCGCTTTCATGAACGGCAACGAAAAAGCCCCGCCTAAAGGCGGGGCTTTTTTACCAGGCTATTGATCAGTTAGCGACGGAAGACCGTGGCTTGACCGGCTGGTTGTCGTTGGAGATGGTCACTTCAACGCGACGGTTCATGGCGCGGCCGGAAACGCTGCCGTTATCGGCAACCGGGTATTCCTTGCCGTAACCCTGGGTCACGATGCGCGAGATATCCACGCCTTGCTGAGCCAGTGCACGTTGAACGGAAGCGGCGCGACGCTCAGACAGGCTCTGGTTGTACGAGTCGGAACCGGTGCTGTCGGTGTAGCCTTCGACAATCACTTTACGGTCTGGGTTATCGCGCAGGAACTGAGCCAGCTTGGTGATGTTCACCAGGCCGCTGGATTTCAGGTCGGACTTGTTGGTGGCGAACAGCACGTCACCGAACGTTACCAGAGTGCCGCGATCGGTTTGCTTGGCGTTCAAGCTGTTTTGCAGTTGCTTGATTTGCGCATCACGGGCGTCCAGCAGGGCGCGGGCACGTTCGTCACCGGCGTTTTTCAGCTTGGCTTCGGATTCGCGCAGGACGATGGTGTCCTTGGCCACTTCAACGCGCTGGTTGGTCAGGTAGGCCAGTTGGTCGACTTTCTTCTCGTCTTCTTTGTCGCGGTAGGCCTTGTCAGCCTTGTCCAGCCAGTCGCTGGCATCTTTGGTTTCCAGCGCGGCCAGCTTGGTGGCTTGCGGGTTGGTTTGCAGGGACGAGAAATTGGTCCGCGCATTTTCCAGGTTCGCGTTCGGCGGGGTGGAGCAGGCCGCCAAGGCAACGCTCATCGCCAGCAGGGCAGGGATCATCAATTGTTTACGCATAGTCGTGTCGTCCTTTCAATTCGATATCAGGTGCGATGCAGTCAAGAGGCTGCGGCTTACTTCTGCATGATTGCAGCTGGGCGCATGCCTTCTTTACGCAGTTCGTCAACAGCCTTCTGGGAGTCCTTCACAGCCTGTTGAGCCTTGGCAGCCTGGGCTTTACGCTCAGCGACGCGGGCATCCCACTCGGCTTGTTCAGCCAGTTGGCGAGCCTTGTCGTAGTTCTTGTCGTGCATGGCAATCTCAGCTTCTTTGAGCTTGTCCTGGGCCGACTTCATTTCCACCGCCGCGTACTCGGTGCCGCCGGCGCTGACTGCGCTGTTGACGGCCGATTGGGTTACGGCGTACTGCTCGGTTGGAGGGTTGCCGGCGCAGCCAGCCAGAACGAAGCTGGTGCCGATTGCCAGCGCGGCCAATTTGAGCCCGCGCAGATGGTTAAACGAGGATTTGGCAGTGCTGGTGTTCATCGTCTTCAACTCCATTGGATAACTCCTGAAAAACATCAAAATCCATCGGGGCGTATCGATTTCGGGCCCGTCGATAAAGCACATGGCGTCCGTTCAAACGACCGTTCCACACGTGATGGCTACTGGCTGTGACCGGAGGCTTTTTTCAAAAGTTCAGCGGATATGGCGATTTGCCTAAAAAAATATCTGACTGACTGGTCAGTGTTTGAAAAATGGAACTTTCGCGGCGCGCGGCGGTACCTCCGGGCCCGTAAAAGGCCCGGAATACGTGGGTTTAATTGACGTCAATAAATGTTTATCAGTGCTTTTGTTCGTCAGTAACGGCCGACAAATCGTGCAGGTGGCGACGGGATAACGTGAGAAAACGTGGTGTGGGCCCGACGTCTTCATACAGCGGGTCACCCTCTTCATCGGTGGCAATCACCTGCTGGCCCTGGATGTAAGGAAAGCTGGCTTCCAGCTCTTCCAGGGCGGCGCCGATCAGCTCGCCCAGCAGTTCTTCAACGTGGCGCTTGGGGTACATCTCGGCAATGGCCGCCAGCCGGGCGGCGGCTTCCACATCCAGATGAATCGCGTATTCAGTCTTGGTCAAACGACCCTTGGCGGTTTCTTCCCAATGCTGGGCCAGTTCTCGAATTTTCATGGCTACCTCAATAAAGCCTGCGAGGGCAGGCGGTGATGAGTGACCAGCCGCCTGCGGAATAACGCGGCGACCTACCGTTGAGACTAGCTGTAAGCGCCAAGGTTTAAAGTCGTTTGCGTTCGGCCTTGTCAGAAACCGACGTCGGCGGCACTCTGAACCCCCTGCGCGTCCCGGATTTCTGGCTGGAGATTGGCTGATGAGTGATATCGATGCACGCTTGCGTGAGGATGTTCACCTGCTGGGTGAGCTGTTGGGCAACACCATTCGAGAGCAGTACGGCGAGGCTTTCCTCGAAAAGATCGAGCAGATCCGCAAAGGCGCCAAGGCCGACCGTCGCGGAGCCGTTTCAGAGAAAACCGCTGGCGATGAGTTGAGCGCCAGCCTCAACCAGTTGCAGGAGCAGGAGTTGCTGCCCGTGGCCCGGGCCTTTAACCAATTCCTCAACCTGGCCAACATTGCCGAGCAATATCAGTTGATTCATCGGCGCGATGAGTCGCAACCCGCGCCGTTCGAATCCCGGGTCTTGCCAGAGTTGCTGGCCCGTCTGCAAAGCGAGGGGCACAGCAATGAATCCCTGGCCCGGCAATTGGCGCGGCTGGACATCGAACTGGTGCTCACCGCCCACCCCACCGAAGTGGCCCGCCGCACGCTGATCCAAAAATACGACGCCATTGCTGCGCAACTGGCTTTGCAGGATCACCGTGACCTCACCACCGCCGAGCGCGAGCAGATTCGTGAGCGCTTGCAACGCTTGATCGCCGAAGCCTGGCACACCGAAGAAATCCGGCGCGTGCGCCCCACGCCGGTGGATGAAGCCAAATGGGGCTTTGCGGTGATCGAGCATTCGCTGTGGCACGCCATCCCCAATTACCTGCGCAGGGCCGACCAGGCCCTGCACGCCGCCACCGGCCTGCGCCTGCCCCTGGAGGCAGCGCCGATTCGCTTTGCTTCGTGGATGGGCGGCGACCGTGACGGCAACCCGAACGTCACCGCGCCGGTCACTCGCGAAGTGCTGTTGCTGGCGCGCTGGATGGCGGCGGATTTGTATCTGCGCGACATTGATCAGCTGGCTTCCGAGCTGTCGATGCAACAGGCCAGCCCGGCGCTGCACGCCAAAGTCGGCGACAGCGTCGAACCTTATCGGGCCTTGCTCAAGCAACTGCGTGAACGCCTGCGCGCCACGCGCCAGTGGGCCCACACCTCGTTGACCAGCACCACCCCGGCACCGGCCGACGTGTTGCAGAACAACCGCGACCTGCTCGACCCGCTGCAGCTGTGCTACCAGTCCCTGCACGAATGCGGCATGGGCGTGATCGCCGATGGCCCGCTGCTCGACTGCCTGCGCCGTGCCGTGACGTTCGGCCTGTTCCTGGTGCGCCTGGATGTGCGCCAGGACTCCAGCCGTCACTCGGCGGCCATGACCGAAATCACCGATTACCTGGGCCTGGGGCGTTATGAGGACTGGGATGAAGAGGCGCGTATCAGCTTCCTGACCCAGGAACTGACCAATCGTCGGCCGTTGCTGCCGGGTTACTTCAAGCCGTCGGCGGACACTGCCGAGGTGCTCAATACCTGCAAGGAAATCGCCGCCGCACCGGCCGCATCACTAGGGTCGTATGTCATCTCCATGGCCGGCGCTGCGTCGGATGTGCTGGCGGTGCAACTACTGTTGAAAGAGTCGGGCGTTCAACGGCCGATGCGCGTAGTGCCGCTGTTCGAGACCCTGGCCGACCTGGATAACGCAGGGCCAGTGATGGAGCGCCTGCTGCAACTGCCGGGTTACCGCGCGCGCTTGCAGGGCCCGCAGGAAGTGATGATTGGCTACTCGGATTCGGCCAAGGACGCCGGCACCACGGCCGCCGCCTGGGCGCAGTACCGCGCCCAGGAACGCCTGGTGGATATCTGCCGCGAGCAACAGGTGGAGCTGTTGTTGTTTCACGGTCGCGGCGGCACCGTTGGTCGTGGCGGCGGCCCGGCGCACGCGGCCATCCTGTCGCAGCCGCCGGGCTCGGTGGCGGGGCGTTTCCGTACCACTGAACAGGGCGAGATGATTCGCTTCAAATTCGGCCTGCCGGATATCGCCGAGCAGAACCTCAATCTCTACCTGGCTGCGGTACTGGAAGCTACCCTGTTGCCGCCGCCGCCTCCCGAGCCTGCCTGGCGTCACCTGATGGACGAATTGGCGGCAGACGGTGTCAGGGCTTACCGCGCCGTGGTCCGGGAAAATCCGCAGTTCGTCGAGTACTTCCGCCAGTCCACGCCGGAGCAGGAGTTGGGCCGTTTGCCTTTGGGCAGCCGCCCGGCCAAACGTCGTGCAGGCGGGATTGAAAGCTTGCGCGCCATCCCCTGGATCTTTGGCTGGACCCAGACGCGCCTGATGCTGCCCGCCTGGCTCGGTTGGGAAGCGGCACTGAGCAAGGCGCTGGAGCGCGGTGAAGGTCAATTGCTGGGGCAGATGCGCGAGCAGTGGCCGTTCTTTCGCACGCGCATCGACATGCTGGAGATGGTGCTGGCCAAGGCCGATGCCGATATCGCCCGTCTTTATGATGAGCGCCTGGTGCAGCCGGACCTGCTGGCATTGGGTGCGCACTTACGCGACCTATTGTCGCAGGCGTGCGACGTGGTGCTTGGCCTGACCGGCCAGTCGCAGCTGCTGGCCCATAGCCCCGACACCCTGGAGTTCATCCGCCTGCGCAACACCTACCTCGACCCCCTGCACCTGTTGCAGGCCGAGTTGCTGGCACGTTCGCGTCAGCAGGAGGCTGCGCAAGACAGCCCTCTGGAACAGGCGCTGCTGGTGTCCGTGGCCGGTATTGCGGCCGGTTTGCGCAACACCGGTTGAGGTTTTTTGCGTGTACTCAATGGCTTGCGGATAAGCCGCGACGACCGCCCGGAAACGGGCGGTCGTCGTTTGAGGGGGTGGGTTGCGCTCAGGCACACCCTGGCGCTGACGCATGTGCGGCGCGGGTTTCTCCTACTTTTGGCGGCTTGTATGGTGAGGGCCCGCTGTGTATCTTGATCAGCCTTTGGCCGTTTGATCGGCCTAGAACCACATTTTTACGAGATTGGCCCCACGCGGCGAATCCGAGCGTCATCTCTATAAAAAATTGAGGAGCACATCGATGCGCGTCATTCTGCTGGGAGCTCCCGGGGCCGGTAAAGGTACTCAGGCAAAGTTCATCACTGAAAAATTCGGCATTCCACAAATCTCCACCGGCGACATGCTGCGTGCGGCCGTCAAGGCTGGCACCGAGCTGGGCCTGATCGCCAAGAGCGTGATGGACAGCGGCGGCCTGGTCTCCGACGACCTGATCATCAACCTGGTCAAGGAACGCATCAGCCAGGAAGACTGCAAGAACGGTTTCCTGTTCGACGGCTTCCCACGCACCATTCCCCAGGCTGAAGCCCTGGTGAAGGCGGGCGTGGAGTTGGACGCCGTGGTCGAGATCGCAGTTGAAGACGAAGAGATCGTTCAGCGCATTGCTGGCCGTCGCGTTCACGAAGGCTCGGGCCGCGTGTACCACATCGTCTACAACCCGCCGAAAGTCGAAGGCAAGGACGATGTCACCGGCGAAGACCTGGTGCAGCGTAAAGACGACACCGAAGAAACCGTGCGTCATCGCCTGTCGGTCTACCATTCCCAGACCAAACCCCTGGTGGACTTCTACCAGAAGCTGTCCGCAGCCCAAGGCAAGCCGAAGTACAGCCACATCCCAGGTGTGGGCTCGGTAGAGGCCATCACCGCCAAGGTGCTGCAAGCACTGAGCTGATCCTGTGATCGGCGGCACAGACAACGGCCCGCTTGCGGGTCGTTGTTGTTTATACTGGCGCACTTTTTTCCGACTTGGACACCGACACCGATGAGCACCCTGCTGGCCCTGGACACCGCGACTGAAGCTTGCTCCGTTGCCTTGCTGCACGATGGCAAGGTCACGAGCCACTACGAGGTGATCCCGCGCCTGCACGCGCAGAAATTGTTGCCGATGATCAAGCAACTGCTTGAAGACGCCGGTACCACCCTGGCGGCGGTGGATGCCATCGCGTTTGGCCGTGGCCCCGGTGCATTCACTGGCGTGCGCATCGCTATTGGCGTGGTGCAGGGCCTGGCTTTTGCCCTGGAGCGTCCGGTGTTGCCAGTGTCCAACCTTGCGGTACTGGCCCAGCGCGCGTTGCGTGAGCACGGGGCGTCGCAGGTGGCAGCGGCGATTGATGCGCGCATGGATGAAGTCTACTGGGGTTGCTACCGTGAGACCGCAGGCGAAATGCGCCTGGTCGGTGCCGAAGCGGTGCTGGCCCCCGAAGCGGCGCAGTTGCCCGCTGATGCCAGCGGCGATTGGTTCGGTGCCGGCACGGGCTGGGGTTATGGCGAACGCATCAAGATGACGTGTACGCAGCAGGACGCGGCGATGTTGCCCCACGCTGAAGACCTGCTGGCGTTGGCGCGTTTCGCATTCGAGCGCGGCGAAGCGATTGCGGCGGACCAGGCCGCACCGGTGTATCTGCGCGATAAAGTCGCACAAACCAAGGCCGAGCGCGGGATTATTTGACGCCAGAAATGTGGGCATTGCGCGGCAAATTTCTCCAATCGTCAGAATTTGCCTGGGTTTTTAAACCTTTTACAAATTATGTGTTCTAGTTATCACCAGAGCATTTGCGCGCCATGGAAAGTGCCGCTAAATTGCCATCATTGATACCGAGTCTGCATGTATGCGTATAGACGGTTTTTCCTCACAGTCCTATCCCCTCAAGCGTAAGCCGCGCAAGGCGAGCGTGACGGTAGACGAATCCGTCGAGGATTCACCGGACTTCATCGAAGTACACACCGATACGCCTTCCAAAGCGCAAGGCGCCGCGAGTGCACGTATCAGCGGCGTTCCTGCCCGTCAGCAAGACATGGTCTTTCCCCGTTCCATGAGCAAAAGCGTTGCCACCGCCCTGGCCAGCTACCTGACCACCGCCGGCTTTGTCGAATGGGATATGGAAGTGCTGGGTCTCGATATCCATATCTGATGCGTTTGCCTTATTACATCGGCTGCCCGTCTTGGAGTGAAAACGCCTGGCGCGAGTACCTGTATCCGGTTGATGCACGCTCCAACGATTACCTCGGGCTCTATTCCCAGGTCTTCAACGCCGTTGAAGGCAATACCACTTTTTACGCTCGCCCCTCGGCCGCCACTGTGCAGCGCTGGGCCGAAATCATGCCTGACGACTTTCGCTTCACCGCCAAATTCCCCGGCGATATCAGCCATGCTGGTGATTTGCGTGAACAATTGCCGGCGGCAGAAAGCTTTGTCGGCTTGATGAGCCCGTTGGGTGAGCGCGTTTCACCGCTGTGGTTGCAACTCTCAAAGGGCTTTACGCCGCCACGCCTGGCGGAGCTGGCTGGATTTCTCGATGGCATCGATCGACCGCTGGCCGTGGAGGTGCGTCATGAACAGTTCTTCGCCAAGGGTGATGCTGAGCGCATGCTCAACCGCCTGTTGCGCGATCGCGGTGTCGAGCGCATCTGCCTCGATCCACGTGCCCTGTTCAGTTGCACTTCCACCTCGGAAGCAGTGCTGCATGCCCAGTCCAAAAAGCCCCGGGTGCCACCGCGCCCGGCGGCCCTGACGCAGTTTCCCCAGGTGCGCTTCATCGGGCATCCGGACCTTGAGGCCAATGACCCGTTCCTGATTCCCTGGGTGGAAAAGATTGCCAGTTGGATCGAAGAGGGCCGCACGCCCTATATGTTCCTGCACACGTCGGACAACCGTCTCGCGGCACAGCTGGCGCTACGCTTCCACGCCAAGCTGATGGTGCGCCTGCCAGGGCTACCGCCGCTGCCTGCCTTGCATCGAGAACCCGTGGCGGAGCAGCTCGGACTACTTTGAGGGTTGAGCCGTGGGTGTGGTCAAGACATTGAGTGTGTTGCTGTTGTTGGTGGGGGCATTTGCGTTGGCTGTCTGGCGCGGTTGGGTGCCGATGCCGCCTGAATGGAACCCCTGGGCGCCCTTGGATGTGCGAGCGAGCCCCAACCTGTTGACGCGCTACAAGCTCAGTCGTTTGCAGGATGATCCAGCGCTGTGTGACCAGGTGTTGAACACCTCTGGTCTGCGCGTGAGCCGCCAGGCCGATACACCGACTGATGCAGCGTGCCCCTTGCGCAGTGTCCTGCGCGTGCAGGGCGCTGACGTGGCCTTGAGCAGCAGCTTTCTTGCCAGTTGCCCGCTGGCGGTGGCGTTCGCCTTGTTCGAGCGACATAGCCTGCAACCGGCGGCCCAGGCCGTGTTTGGCCAAGCGGTGAGCCGCGTCGAGCATTTGGGCAGTTTTGCCTGCCGTAATATCTACAATCGCGCCGACGGGAGGCTCAGCCAGCACGCCTCGGCCAATGCCCTGGATATCGCCGGTTTTCGCCTGGCGGATGGGCGCAGCATCAGCGTGCTCAAGGATTGGCCAGGGCAGGGCGACGGCGCGCGTTTCCTGCGCTTGGTACGCGATGGCGCCTGTGATGATTTCAACGTGGTGTTGAGCCCGGACTACAACGCCGCCCATCGCAACCATTTCCATCTGGACATGGGGCGTTGGTGGGTGTGTCGCTAAGGTTCAGGCGGCCAGGCGCAGGTTGTGGGTCACTAGCGGGCGCGCCCAGTAGTAATCGAAATCCAAGGCCTTTTGCTGCGCCAGCAATTCTTCTTCAGGGTACGGCGTGGCGGCCGGTGGCAGCAGGTCCAGCTCGAATTCGGCAATTGGCAGGTGCAGGGGGCGTGGTTGTGGCGCCGGGCCTGGCTCGGGTAGCGGTTGGCCGGCGTTCAGCACAACGGGGCGCACCCACTCGCTCTCAAACGCTTGTTGGCGTTGCTGGGCGACTATTTCTTCTTCCGGGAACGGCGTCGCGGCCGGTGGCAGCAGTTCGGTTTCGAACTCGGCAATCGGCAGGAACAGTGGCTCAGGTGGCACGATCTCGGCGTTTTTCACATCGCACTCACGCTGGGTGAGGATCTGCGCCAGCAGGTCGGCGCCTTCGCGGGGTTCTACCGCCGGGTCTGCCGGGGCAGGCGCCTTGGCGGCGAGCGCGTCTGGCGTTTCACCCAGCTGCTCGGCCAACGCTCGGGCGAAGAAGTCCTGCCACACATGACTCACCCCAGCCAGCGCTTGGGTATTGCGCAGGCCATAGTGGTTGTGGGTCGGCAGTACACCGATGGAAAGGGGAAGAATGTCTGACATTTTTCTCGGTCGACGCTCAGCTCTGGCAAAATACCTGACTGTGATTTTTATCGGCCGTTGTTTGCCGATCCTTAATATTTTTGAGCGTGGCGATTGATGAACGAACAACCAGCGGCCAGCCGCATCCAGGTCCAAGCCTTGGCTGACAGTTTCCAGGCCCGCGCCGAACACTGGGCTTCGCTGCTGGGGTTGCCTCTGCAGGTGGCCGATGCGGATTTTTCCCTGCAAGTGGGGGAGCACGGCTTGCAGTTGCAACAGCTTGGGCCTGATGCGCCAGGGCCGGTGCGGGTCGACTTTGTCGAAGGCGGCGCGGCGCATCGGCGGTTGTATGGCGGCGGCAGCGGGCAGATGATCGCCAAGGCGGTGGGCATCGCCCAGGGCGTGCGCCCGCGGGTGCTGGACGCTACGGCGGGCTTGGGCAAGGACGCGTTCGTGCTGGCCAGCCTCGGGTGTGAGATGAGCCTGATCGAGCGCCAGCCGTTGATCGGCGCCTTGCTCGAAGATGGCTTGGCCCGCGCTGCCGAGGATTTTGAGGTGGCGCCGATTGTGGCGCGCATGAAGTTGCTCAAGGGCAACTCCATCGACGTGATGCTCAATTGGCAGGGGGAGCCGCCCCAGGTGATCTACCTGGACCCGATGTTTCCGCATCGTGAGAAAACTGCGTTGGTGAAGAAGGAAATGCGCCTGTTTCGGCCGTTGGTGGGTGATGATCCGGATGCACCGGCGTTGCTCGCGGCGGCTCTGGCGCTGGCCAGCCATCGTGTGGTGGTCAAGCGGCCGCGCAAGGCGCCCTGTATTGAGGGGCCGAAGCCGAGCCATGCGTTGGATGGCAAGTCCAGCCGCTACGACATTTATCCCAAGAAGGCGCTCAAGGCTTAAGCGGCAAGCAACAGCGCTCATCTTGCTGATGCGGCGAGCTCCAAATGTGGGAGGGGGCTTGCCCCCGATGGCTGCCTGACAGCCGACAACTCTCTCCCTGACACCCCGCAATCCAAATGTGGGAGCTGGCTTGCCTGCGATGACGGCCAGCTAGCCGACACCTATCTACCTGACACCCCCCTATCCAAACTGTGGGAGCGGGCTTGCTCGCGAAGGCGGCCTGGCAGTCAACACCGTTGGATCGTGTACATATCCATTCCTGCGGTAACGGCCACTTAGGGTTCCGCCCTGACGGCGGCTCACTTTTGAAAAGAGCGCAAAAGTGAGCAAAACGCTCTTGCCCCACCACTCGGCACCTCGCTTGGGCTCGGTGTGCCCGAACGCAGGCTTGAATCCGTGGGCCGCCGCCACGCGCCATCCCTGGCGCGGGGCGGCTAACCCGGCGTCCTGCCGGGTTACCCACGAATTCAAGCCTGCGTTCGGCCAGCGTGGTTTAACGGGGCGCCTGAGATCAAGATCAAAAGCAGATCAAGATCAAGAGCGGCTCGCTTCGCATCGTGGTTACCGTCGGTTACCTATGGCCATCGCAGGTAAGCCAGCTTCCACATTAATTTCTATGTACGCGTCAGGTCTCGCATGCGTTGCAGTACGGCATTCAAACCGTTGCTGCGCGACGGCGATAACTGGCGCGACAAGCCCAGTTGATTGAACCAGTCAGGCAGGTCAACCGCTTGCAATTGATCAGCCGACAGCCCATTGACCCGCGCCAGCAGCAACGCCACCAACCCACGAATCATCCGCGCCTCGCTGCTCGCAGCAAACTGCCAGTGGCCGTCCTGCAAACGCCCCACCAGCCACACCAGGCTTTCGCAACCTTGCACCCGATTAGCGTCGATCTTTTCGTCATCAGCCAGAGCGGGCAAGCGTTCCCCCCATTGCATCAGCATCCGCGCGCGCTGTTCCCAACTGCCTACGGCCTGGAAAGCTTCCAGCGCGGCTTGTGCCTCCAGCGGCAAGCTCATCGCAGCATGTCCAGTGCCTGGTCCAGCGCTTCAAAAAAGCGCTCCAGGTCGTCGGAATCGTTGTAGAGCGCCAGGGAGACGCGGATTGCGCCTGACAGATTCATCGCCTTCAACAAAGGCATCGCGCAGTGATGGCCGGCCCGCACGGCAATGCCTTGCTCGGTCAGCAAGTGGGCGAGGTCGGCGTTGTGCACGCCCTCCACCACAAAACTCACCAGCGCCACTTGCGGCGAGCCCAGCACGCGCACGCCATTGCGTGCCTTAAGCCCACGCAGCAGGTAGTCATGCAGGGCGGCTTCGTGGGCGAGCACCGCCGAAGCATCCAGCGAACTCAGGTAATCCAGGCTCGCGCCCAGGCCTATCACGCTGGCAATCGGTGGAGTGCCGGCCTCGAAACCCAGCGGCGCGGGGCGAAAGCTGGCGCTGTGATAGTCCGCCTGTTGCACCATCTCGCCGCCAAACTGCCAGTGGCGCAGGTGATGCAGGGCTTCATTACGGCCATACAGCACGCCGACGCCGTCCGGGCCGTAGAGTTTGTGGCTGGAAAACACGTAGAAGTCGCAGCCCAGGGCCTGCACATCATGGCGGCCATGGACGATGCCTTGGGCGCCGTCCACCACCGTGAGGGCGCCGTATGCCTGGGCCAGCTTCAGCAAGGCTTGCAGCGGCTGCCAGGCACCGAGCACGTTGGACAACTGGCTCACCGCCAGCAGGCGCGTGCGTGGGCCAATCAAGCTGGCGGCGGCGTCCAGGTCGATCACGCCGTCATCGCCCAGGGGCAAGACCACCAGCGTGAGTGCGCGGCGTTTGGCCAATTGCTGCCAGGGCAACAGGTTGGCGTGGTGTTCCAGGGCGCTGATGGCAATCTCATCGCCCGCATTGAATAAGTGCTCCAGGCCATAGGCCAGGAGGTTCAGCGCAGAGGTGGCGCCGTGGGTAAACACGACCTGCCCGCTGTCACCTGCGTTCAACCACTGCGCGACCTTGCTGCGGCTGTCTTCAAAGGCCTGGGTCGCATGGGCCCCGGGCAAATGCTGGGCACGGTGCACATTGGCTGCGCCATTGGCGTAGTAATGACTGATGGCATCCAGCAGGGCTTGAGGTTTTTGCGTGGTGGCGGCGCTGTCCAGATAGGTCTGGTCCTGCCGTTGCAGGGTGGCGATGGCCGGGAAGTCGGCGCGCCAGGGGGAGGGCACAAGCATGGTGATCAAGACTCGTATAAGCGAGCCGCCCCGAAGATGCGGCCCGCTAGTGGCATCGAGTGGCTGCTTAGTTGTGAGCGTGCAGCGCTTCGTTCAGTTCGATGGCCGATTTGTGGGTTTTGCACTCCACGGCACCGGTTACGGAGTTACGACGGAACAGCAGGTCTGGCTGGCCAGCCAACTCGCGTGCCTTGACCACCTTGACCAGTTGGTTCTGCTCATCCAGCAGGGCAACCTTGGTGCCGGCGGTGATGTACAGGCCCGACTCCACGGTGTTGCGGTCGCCCAATGGGATACCGGTACCGGCGTTGGCGCCGATCAGGCAGCCTTCGCCGACCTTGATCACGATATTGCCGCCGCCCGACAGGGTGCCCATGGTGGAGCAACCGCCGCCCAGGTCCGAGCCCTTGCCGACGAATACGCCCGCCGATACGCGGCCTTCGATCATGCCCGGGCCTTCGGTGCCGGCGTTGAAGTTGACGAAACCTTCGTGCATCACGGTGGTGCCTTCGCCTACGTAGGCGCCCAGGCGGATACGTGCCGCGTCAGCGATACGCACGCCGGTCGGTACGACGTAGTCGGTCATTTTCGGGAACTTGTCCACCGAGAACACTTCCAGCAGGTCGCCACGCAGGCGCGCTTCCAGTTGGCGCTCGGCCAGCTCATTGATGTCGATGGCGCCCTGGCTGGTCCAGGCCACGTTCGGCAACTGCGGGAACACACCGGCCAGGCTCAGGCCGTGAGGCTTGACCAGGCGATGGGACAGCAGGTGCAGCTTGAGGTAGGCCTCAGGCGTGGACGTCAGTGCGGCGTCTTCGGCCAGCAGGGTCGCGACCAGCGGCGTGTGGCTTTCAGCCAGGCGGCTGAGCAGGGCGGCCTGGGCGGCATCGACGCCTTTGAGTGCGTCGGCCAGTTGCAGGGCCTGGCTCACGGTGAAGGTGATCGCCTGGTTGCCTTCGGTGTAACCGAGGATCGGTGCGATGGCGGCAACGATTTCAGCCGATGGGTTGAGCAAGGGTTGTGCGTAAAACACTTCCAGCCAAGCACCTTGGCGGTTCTGAGTGCCGACGCCGAAGCCCAGGCTGAACAGGGAATTGGACATGCTGTTACCTCTACAAAAATGGAAGGCTGGCCTACTTGAGGGCCGCCGAATAACTATCTGGCTTGAAGCCAATCAGGGTTCTGTCACCGAGATCGAGCACCGGGCGCTTGATCATCGAGGGTTGTGCGAGCATCAGTTCAATGGCTTTCGACTGATCGAGATCGGCTTTGCGTTCGTCTTCGAGTTTGCGAAAGGTGGTGCCCGCACGGTTCAAAACCACCTGCCAACCGTGCTCGTTGCACCATTGGGTCAAGTGTTCGCGGTCGATACCGGCCGTTTTGTAGTCATGGAACTCATAACTCACCCCGTGCTCATCGAGCCAGGTGCGCGCCTTTTTCATGGTGTCGCAGGCTTTTATGCCGAAAAGGTGCAAGGTTTTGCTTGAAGCACTCAAGGAATTGCCCCCCTTTGGACCTATGAAAATGAAAGATCACGGATTATGCCACGACCGGCGGGTTTCGGCGCCGCTCGTCAACAGCGTGCGACTTTTGTGCAAAAGCCGGTGCGCAGCCTAGGCGAGTAACATAGCCAGGTAATATGGCACTTCAACGGCCAGTTGTTGCCTGATGTGTCGTTGCAAGTCGATTGTCCGGGAAACCCGCGTTATGCAAACCGCCTACACCGTCCTTATCCTGCTGATGCTGGTCAGCCTTTCGCGCCTCGTCGGGCGCGTCATCCCACTGCCGTTGCCCCTGGTGCAGATCGCCGCCGGCGCCTTGCTGGCCTGGCCCACGTTAGGGCTGCACGTGGCGCTGGACCCGGAGCTGTTCCTGTTTCTATTCCTGCCGCCGCTGCTGTTTTCCGATGGTTGGCGCATGCCCAAGCGCGAGTTGTGGCGCCTGCGTGGCCCGATCCTGACATTGGCGGTGGGGCTGGTGCTGTTCACTGTGGTGGGCGCCGGCTATTTCATCAATTGGTTATTGCCAACCATCCCGTTACCGGTGGCTTTCGCCCTGGCCGCGGTTTTGTCACCGACGGACGCCGTGGCGGTGTCGGCCATTTCCCAGAACCGTTTGCCCAAGCCGCTGATGCACATGCTCCAAGGCGAAGCCTTGATGAATGACGCATCTGGCCTGGTGACCTTCAAATTCGCCCTGGCCGCAGCGTTGACCGGGGTCTTTTCCCTGGCAGATGCCAGCCTGACGTTTGTGCTGGTGGCGGTGGGCGGGCTGGCGATCGGGGTGGCGTTGAGCTGGCTGGTCGGCCGCCTGCGCGCCTGGATGATCGCGCGCGGCTGGGATGACCCGGCCACTCATGTGGTGTTCATGTTGCTGCTGCCCTTTGCTGCGTACGTACTGGCTGAACGCCTGGGCGCGTCCGGCATTCTCTCGGCGGTGGCGGCGGGCATGATGCAAAGCTGGCTCGACCTGCTGCCGCGCCAGACCAGCACGCGCCTGCTCAACCGCAGCGTGTGGTCGTTGCTGGAGTTTGCCTTCAACGGTTTGATCTTCCTGCTGCTGGGCCTGCAACTGCCAGACATCATCAAGGCCGTGGTCAGCCATGAAACCACACTGTGGCCCACCTTGATGTATCGCTGCCTGGACGTGGTGGCGATCTTCCTGGTGCTGGTGGTACTGCGCTTTATCTGGGTGCAGAGCATCTGGCGGCTGTCGGGGTTGCTGCGCCGGCTGCGTGGCAAAAGCGCGCTGACCCTGGTGCCGACGGCCCGTTCCTGCTGGCTGTTGACCGTCGGCGGTGTACGCGGAGCGGTGACGTTGGCCGGTGTGATGTCGGTGCCCTTGCTGCTGGCGCCGGGCCAGGATTTTCCTGAGCGTGACCTGCTGATCTTTATCGCTGCCGGGGTGATCCTGCTGTCGCTGGTCGCTGCCTGCATCGCCCTGCCGTTACTGCTGCGTGGCGTCGAAAAAGGCCCGGATGAAAAGCGCCACAACGAAGTGCGCGAGGCCTGGAAGAAGACCGCGGTGGCGGCGATTCACGCACTGGAGGCTCAAGAACCCGCCGAAGCTGAAACACCGGACGCCGCTCAAGCGGCACTGGCCACCGAGCTCAAGGCGCGGCTGATGGCGGAGTATCGTCACCAGTTGGACGTGTTCAATGATTCGGCCGAAGCCCAGGCGCTGGCGCTGCAAATGGACCAGCTGGAGCGCAAGTTGCGGCTCAAGGCCCTGCGTGCTCAGCGGTTGGAGTTGTATAGCTTGAGCCGTCATCACCAGATTGGTGATGACGTGTTGAGGGAGGTGTTGGCGGAGTTGGATATGAGCGAGGCGAATTTAGGCACGATGAAACCTGGATAATGGGTGGTTCTGCGTTTATCACGCTGAATCCGGAGCATTAGCCTCCGAATCTTTTGGGGGTATAAAGCTTGCGAATGATTTCTTTGTCCCCCTCTGAGAGTGAATCATTGGCCGGAACGCCTCTGCTATCCTTAGTTGCGCTTGGATGTATAGGGTAGTGCATGATGGATCGTCTGTCGTAGCTCGTGATCAGCAGGTCGTTTCCGGTAGGCAGTTTGAACAGGTTGTTATAAACATCCTCTTCATCCCAGTTGTCGTCTTGCTCAAAGGCTTTATATACAGAGCTTTCTTTCCAGTTGATATCATGTTCCGGATGCTGGTGTTCATGCTCAAGACCCAAGGCATGCCCGATTTCATGCAAGGCTGTTCGACGAAATCCTTTTGAGTCGTCGCTCCTGTTCAAGTGCATCGTTGGTTCGTGCAGCGGTATTTTCTTAGCGTCGGTACCAATCGCTGACCAGTTTCCATTGAAACCTTCGTCGTCGCTGATTCGAATATCGCCTTCTTTACCGTCCACGACTCTGAATTGCAGTCCGGGAGTGTGATGGGCCCACTCCCTGAGCGCATCGACTACCAGTGCTTTGCTTTTTTGGTCTTTCAGATCCAGTGCGACGGTAACAATGCCGTCAGGCCATCGCTTACTTGTGTCCGCTATACCCCTTTTGGTTCTGCTTGTACGTTCGGAAGCCGAAGTATCGTTATTAATGTGAGGCGGATAGAAAGAGTGAGTGGTCGCCCCGGGGGCAGTTATGCTCATACGCTCTACTCATGGGATTGTGTCAAGTAGTGGAAAGCGAGGGGGGATTGGTTCCATAGGCAAAGGAAACCGCACTGCCTTGCACAGTGCGGAATTTAAAATGTTTATGGCTTGCGCTGGATAAAGTTGCGAATCCGCTCAGCCGCTTCCACACATTCCGCCAACGGCGCCACCAACGCCAGGCGCACACGCCCCGCGCCAGGGTTGAAGCCGTCCACTTCCCGCGATAGGTAAGAGCCCGGCACCACTGTCACATGCTCTTGCACGAACAAATCGCGGCAGAAGGCAGCGTCGTCGCCTTGCACATTCGGCCACAGGTAAAAGCCCCCATCCGGGCTTTGCACGTCCAGCACCGGCTTGAGGATCGCCAGCACCGCATCGAACTTCTCGCGGTACAGGTCACGGTTGGCCAGTACGTGGGCCTCGTCCTGCCAGGCCGCAATGCTTGCAAGCTGGGTTTGCACTGGCATCGCGCAGCCGTGGTAGGTGCGGTACAGCAAAAAGGCCTTGAGGATCTCGGCGTCGCCGGCCACAAAGCCTGAGCGCAGGCCTGGCAGGTTGGAGCGCTTGGACAGGCTGTGGAATACCACGCAACGCTTGAAGTCCTCGCGGCCCAGCTCGACGCAGGCGCTGAGCAGGCCTGGTGGCGGGGTTTGCTCGTCGAAGTACAGCTCGCTGTAGCACTCGTCGGCAGCGATGACGAAATCGTATTGGTCGGCCAGGGCGATGAGTTTTTTCAGGGTGTCGACCGGGATCAGTGCGCCAGTCGGGTTGCCGGGGGAGCACAGGAACAGGATCTGGCAGCGTTTCCAGATGTCGGGGGAGACGGCATCGAAGTCCGGGTTGAAGCCGTTGCTATCCAGGCATGGCAGGTAGTGCGGCTTGGCCCCGGCCAGGAACGCGGCGCCTTCGTAGATCTGGTAGAACGGGTTGGGGCTTACCACCAGCGCGTCGTCGCCACGGTTGACCACGGTCTGGGTGAAGGCAAACAGCGCCTCGCGCGTACCGTTGACCGGCAGGATGTTGCGCGCCGGGTCCAGCCAGCCCTTGGGCACGTTGAAGCGGCGTTCGCACCAGGCGCCGATGGCTTCGCGCAGCGCCGGAATACCCAAGGTGGTGGGGTACACCGCCATTTGATCGAGGTTATGGCTCAAGGCCTCGGCAACGAAGGCCGGTGAGGTGTGCTTGGGCTCGCCGATGGACAGGGCGATGGGGCGTTTGTCCGGGTTCGGCGTCACGCTGCCGAGCAGGGCGCGCAGTTTCTCGAAGGGGTAGGGCTGCAACTGGTTAAGGGCGTTGTTCATATAAGCCTCTATCACGGTGAGCACGGACCCTGTGGGAGCTGGCTTGCCTGCGATGGCATCACTGCGGTCTACCTGACGGACCAAGGTGTCTGCATCGCAGGCAAGCCAGCTCCCACAGGGCTCCTGTTCACAAAGTTAAGAATTCAAATGGTCAGTCGGGTCAGCTCGACACCGGGTTCCTGGCTCACGCTCAATTGCTCCACGATCGCCGCTTGCAAGCGCAGGCACAACTCCGGGTCGGACAGTGGCTGGTTGTCGGCGTCGGTGATAAAGAACACGTCTTCCACGCGCTCCCCCAGGGTCGCAATCTTGGCGTTCTGCAACGACAGATCGAACTCCAGGAAAATCCCGCCGATACGCGCCAGCAGCCCTGGGCGATCCGGTGCGCTGAGCTCCAGCACCGTCACTGGTCGCTGGGCGTCGTTGGAAATAGTCACCTGGGGCGCAAAGGCAAAGTGCTTGAGCTGGCGCGGCACCCGGCGCTGGATGATGGTGGGGTAGTCGTCGGGGTTGCGCAGGGCTTCGGTGAGGCCCTCGCGGATCTTTTTCACGCGCGCCGGGTTGTCGCCAATCGAGTCGCCGTCGGTGTCGAGCACGATGTAGGTGTCGAGGGTGAACTGGCTGCTGGAGGTGATGACCCGGGCGTCATGGATGTTCAGGTTGAGCTGGTCCATGGCCGCCACGGTCACGGCGAAGAAGTCGTGCTGGTCGGGCGCGTAGATGAAGATCTGGGTGCCGCCTTCGAATTCGCGCTGGGTGGTTTCCTTGATCAAGACCAGCGGGCCACCATCGGCGGGTTGCTGCAGGATTGCGTCACTGTGCCAGGCCACGTCGCCGGCGGTGTGGCGCAGGAAGTAATCGTCACCCAGTTGCGACCAGAGTTGCTCGACGTCGTCCGGGTCGTTACCGCCGCGCACCAGGATATCCAGGGCCGCACTTTGGGTGCGGCGGATCTGCTCTTCGCGGTCCACCGGGTTCTCCAGGCCACGGCGCAGGGCGCGCTTGGTCTCGGTGTACAGTTGGCGCAACAGGCTGGCGCGCCAGGAGTTCCACAGCGTCGGGTTGGTGGCGTTGATGTCGGAAACAGTCAGCACATACAGGTAATCCAGACGGGTCTCATCGCCGACGATGCCGGCAAAGTCGTGAATCACCTGTGGGTCGGACAAGTCCTTGCGCTGGGCCGTGGTCGACATCACCAGGTGGTTCTGCACCAGCCAGACAATCAGGCGGCTGTCCCACAACGGCAGTTGGTGGCGCTGGCAGAAGGCTTCGGCATCCACCGCGCCGATCTCCGAGTGGTCGCCATGCCGGCCCTTGCCGATGTCGTGGTACAAGCCGGCGAGGTAAATCAGCTCGGGCTTGGGCAGCTTGGCCATCAGCTTACTGGCCAGCGGGAATTTCTCTGATACCTGGGTGTACTGCAACTTACGCAGATGTTTGATCAGGTTCAGGGTGTGGGCATCGACGGTGTAGATGTGGAACAGGTCGTGTTGCATCTGCCCGACGATAAAACCGAACTCCGGCAGGTAGCGCCCGAGAATGCCGTAACGGTTCATGCGCCGCAGGTTGCGGTGGATGCCGATGCGGCACTTGAACAGCTCGATAAACAGGCTGGTATTGCGAATATCGTTGCGAAAGTCGTCGTCGATCAGGTGACGGTTTTCCCGCAGCAGGCGGATGGTATCGGCGCGCACGCCTTTGATTTCCGGCTGCTGCGCCATCAACACGAAGATTTCCAGCATGGCGAACGGCGTGCGGCGGAACACGTTGTCGTTGCGTGCTTCGATATAACCGTCGTGCAGTTGGAAGCGCGCATTGATCGGCTGCGGCGGTGCTTCGTCTTCGGGGGCCAGGATCACTTCTTCGAAATGCTGGATGATCAAGTCGCTGAGCTGGGCAATGCTCATGACCACCCTGTAGTACTGCTGCATGAAGCTTTCGATGCTGGTCTTCGCGTCTTCGCCCTCAAAGCCCAGCAGGGTGGCGATAGAGCGCTGGTGATCGAACAGCAGGCGGTCTTCGGAGCGCCCGGCCAGCATGTGCAGGGCGTAGCGCACCTTCCACAAAAATTCCTGGGACGAGGCCAGCAGAGTGTTTTCGCTCTCCACCAGGAAGCCTTCGCCGGCCAGGGCGCGCAGGTTCAGCGTGCCGTATTGACGGCGCGCCACCCACAAAATCGTCTGGATATCCCGCAGCCCGCCCGGTGAGCCTTTGACGTTGGGTTCCAGGTTGTATTCGGTGTCGTTGTACTTGTGGTGCCGGGCTTTTTGCTCGGCGCGCTTGGCCAGGAAGAACTCCTTGCTCGGCCACATATGTGCGGTGCTGGTGACTTCGAGCATGCGCTGGCGCAGGCGCTCGGGGCCGCAGATGGTGCGGCTTTCCATCAGGTTGGTGACCACCGTCAGGTCGGCACGGGCCTCTTCGGCGCATTCGTCCACCGAGCGTACGCTCTGGCCGACTTCCAGGCCGATGTCCCACAGCAACGTCAGAAAGCGCTCGATGGAATCGCGAAAGGTCTCATGATCGGCCTGGTCCAGCAGGATCAGCAGGTCGATGTCGGAGTAGGGGTGCAGTTCGCCGCGACCGTAGCCGCCGACCGCCACCAGGGCGATATCGGCGTCGAAACTCCAGTTGAACTGCTCCCAGGCCTTTTGCAGGATGTTATCGACGAACCAGGCGCGGTCTTCGATCAGGCGGCGAATATCCCGGCCGCTGCGAAAGCGCGCATCCAGAACCTCGCGGGCTTGGCGGATGGCCTTCTTGAAGGCCGCGATAGGGCTTGCCTTCAATGCCAGCTCGGCCTGGAACTGGCCACGGTCGAAGAGTTCGGGATCCACCTGGGGCATCGATCGGCTTTCCTTTCTATCTATCAGTCAGTCACAACACGCTGTGGGAAAACCTGGGCAACCTTCAGGCCGAAACGCGTGGGATGGTGTCGTCGGCGCGCAGGGTGAAAATCTCATAGCCGGTGTCGGTGACCAGCAGGGTGTGTTCCCACTGGGCCGAGAGCTTGCGGTCCTTGGTGATGGCGGTCCAGCCGTCGCCCAGCACCTTGGTGTCGGCCTTGCCCTGGTTGATCATCGGCTCGATGGTGAAGGTCATGCCTGCCTTGAGTTCCATGCCGGTTCCGGCGCGGCCGTAGTGCAGGATCTGCGGCTCTTCGTGGAACACTTTGCCGATACCGTGGCCGCAGAATTCGCGCACCACCGAGAAACCGTTCTTTTCCGCGTGCTTCTGGATCACTTCACCGATGTCACCCAGGCGGCAGCCGGGCTTGACGATTTCGATGGCCTTGTACATGCATTCCTGGGTGACCTGGGACAGGCGCTCGGCCCACACCGGTACATTGCCGACGTGGAACATGCGGCTGGTGTCGCCGTGGTAGCCGTCCTTGATCACCGTGACGTCGATGTTCAGGGTGTCGCCGTCCTTCAGTGGCTTGTCACCGGGAATGCCGTGGCAGACCACGTGGTTGATCGAGGTGCAGATCGACTTGGGGAAGCCTTTGTAATTCAGCGGGGCAGGGATGGCTTTTTGCACGTCGACTATATAGTCGTGGCAGATGCGGTCCAGCGCTTCGGTGGTGACGCCGGGCTTGACGTGTTCGGCGATCATTTCCAGCACGTCGGCAGCCAGTTTGCCGGCAACGCGCATGCCTGCGATGTCTTCGGCGGTTTTCAAGGTAACGGTCATACAGGCTCTCTCTAGCGCGACGCGCTGAAATCAATACGGTTCACGGGGGCGCGACAAAGGGTTACAGCATTCGCGCAAGTCCCAAAAAACGCGATTCTAACAGACGATGCTGGCAAATCATGCGCATCTGGTGATCGCTTCTCTCTATGAGGTAGAGCCATGTTGGCTGTATTCAAGGGCTTACGCAAAGACGACGACCGGCAAGTGTGATTGCGGGTTTCGTTTTTGCCGATGCTGTGGTATAAAATGCGCCGCTTTCCGGGGATACCCCGCAAAGCTTAAATCCACACACGTGTCGACACGATGACCTGGGTGCCGGAGGCCTTGATGCCGCTGGTTGGTCATTGGGATACGTGGAGGCCAAACCCGACTTATTAAGGAACTATCATGTCCCAAGTCAACATGCGCGATATGCTGAAGGCCGGTGTGCACTTCGGTCACCAGACCCGTTACTGGAACCCGAAAATGGGTAAGTACATTTTCGGCGCGCGTAACAAGATTCACATTATCAACCTTGAAAAAACCCTGCCAATGTTCAACGAAGCACTGACTTTCGTAGAGCGTCTGGCCCAGGGCAAAAACAAGATCCTGTTCGTCGGCACCAAGCGTTCCGCTGGCAAGATCGTTGCTGAAGAAGCAGCACGTTGCGGTTCGCCGTACGTCGATCACCGCTGGTTGGGCGGCATGCTGACCAACTTCAAAACCATCCGTGCTTCCATCAAGCGTCTGCGTGACCTTGAAGTACAAGCCGAAGACGGTACTTTCGCCAAGCTGACCAAGAAAGAAGCGCTGATGCGCTCCCGTGACCTGGAAAAGCTCGATCGTTCCCTGGGTGGTATCAAGGACATGGGCGGTCTGCCTGACGCACTGTTCGTTATCGACGTTGATCACGAGCGCATCGCGATCACCGAAGCCAACAAGCTGGGCATCCCGGTTATCGGCGTAGTCGATACCAACAGCAGCCCGGAAGGCGTTGACTACATCATCCCAGGCAACGATGACGCAATCCGCGCTATCCAGCTGTACATGGGTTCGATGGCTGACGCTGTAATCCGTGGTCGCAACCACGTTGCTGGTGGTACCGAGCAGTTCGTTGAAGAAGCTCCGGTAGCTGCCGCTGAGTAATTGACGCCCTGGCGTTGACTCAGTAAGCAAAAAGGGGGCTTGGCCCCCTTTTTGCCACCTCGAAAACCATTTGTCGGCAGCGCAGCTACATCATTTGTAACGTGCAGCGGCCTACAACGGAGATTCGGGAAGAATTGATCGCCCGTTTGATCGGGTGGAATGGTTGAAAACCTATCCAAGAGGATTTTGAAATGGCAGAGATTACTGCAGCGTTGGTTAAAGAACTGCGTGAGCGTACCGGCGAAGGCATGATGGATTGCAAAAAGGCCTTGACCAAGGCCGGCGGCGACATCGAAAAAGCCATTGATGACATGCGTGCTTCCGGCGCCATCAAGGCTGCCAAGAAAGCAGGCAACGTGGCTGCTGAAGGCGCTATCGCTCTGAAAGAAGACGGCAAATCCGCCGTTCTGCTGGAAGTGAACTCCCAGACCGACTTCCTGGCTCTGCAGGACGACTTCAAGGCATTCGTTGCTGCCAGCGTTGAAAAAGCGTTCGCCGAGAAAATGACTGACGCCGCTCCGCTGATCGAAGCTCAAGAAGCTGATCGCCTGGTACTGGTCGGCAAGGTTGGCGAAAACGTCAACATCCGTCGCCTGGTTCGCGTTGAAGGTGATGTGGTTGGTGGTTACCTGCACGGCAACAAGATCGGTGTTGCAGTTGTTCTCAAAGGCGGCGACGTTGAGCTGGCTAAAGACATCGCAATGCACGTTGCTGCAAGCAACCCTGAGTTCCTGCTGCCTTCGGAAGTGTCTGCCGACGCAATCGAACGTGAAAAAGCTGTGTTCCTGAGCCTCAACGCCGACAAGATCGCCGGCAAGCCAGAGAACATCGTTGAAAACATGATCAAAGGCCGCATCAGCAAGTTCCTGGCTGAAGCAAGCCTGGTTGAGCAGGCGTTCGTCAAGAACCCTGAAATCAAGGTTGGCGAACTGGCCAAGAAAGCCGGTGCTGAAATCGTTTCCTTCACCTACTTCAAAGTAGGCGAAGGCATCGAGAAGCCGGTCGACAACTTCGCTGAAGAAGTTGCTGCCCAGCTGGCTGCCGCCAAGCAATAAGACAGTTCCAAACTGTCGCCGAAAGAGGCTGCCCGCTCACGCGCGCAGCCTCTTTTCAAATGGGAAGGCCAATTTTATTTGGTTTCCTCTCGGAACTGGCTTACAAAGCCGTGTTCCGATGGCGCTGTGACAGCGTCCAGCTAGAGTGAACGCAAGCCGTAAAACGGCTCGCCAAGAATTTTTAAAAAATACGCCGCAGGAGAGATTCGCAATGGCTCAGCAGGGCAGTGGTTATCAGGCTCGCTATAAACGCATTCTACTCAAGCTCAGCGGCGAGGCCCTGATGGGCTCGGAAGAGTTCGGGATCGACCCCAAGGTGCTTGACCGCATGGCGCTGGAAGTCGGCCAATTGGTCGGTATCGGCGTGCAGGTCGGCCTGGTGATTGGTGGTGGCAACCTGTTCCGCGGTGCGGCACTCAGTGCTGCCGGTATGGACCGGGTTACCGGCGACCACATGGGCATGCTGGCCACTGTGATGAACGCCCTGGCCATGCGCGACGCCCTGGAGCGCGCCAACATCTCGGCCATCGTGATGTCGGCTATTTCCATGGTTGGCGTGACCGATCACTATGATCGCCGCAAAGCCATGCGCCACCTGAACTCCAAGGAAGTGGTGATCTTTGCCGCCGGCACCGGTAACCCGTTCTTCACCACTGACTCGGCCGCATGCCTGCGTGCTATCGAAATCGATGCTGACGTGGTGCTGAAGGCGACCAAGGTGGATGGCGTATACACTGCAGACCCATTCAAAGACCCGCATGCCGAGAAGTTCGATCATCTGACCTACGATGAAGTTCTGGATCGCAAGCTGGGTGTCATGGACCTGACCGCTATCTGCCTGTGCCGCGACCACAAGATGCCGCTGCGCGTATTTAACATGAACAAGCCCGGCGCCCTGCTGAATATCGTACACGGCGGCGCAGAAGGGACTCTGATCGAGGAAGGCCAACAATGATCAACGAAATCAAGAAAGACGCCCAGGCGCGTATGCAGAAATCCCTGGAATCCTTGAGCCACGCCTTTGGCCAGATCCGTACTGGCAAGGCGCACCCAAGCATCCTGGGCAGCGTGATGGTGCCTTACTACGGTTCTGACACCCCGCTGAGCGGTGTGGCCAACGTGACCGTGAAGGATTCGCGTACCCTGCAAGTTGTGGCTTTTGAGCGCAACATGCTCGCTGCCGTCGACAAAGCTATCCAGAGTGCTGGCCTGAACCTCAACCCGACCAACCTGGGCGAGTTGCTGCTGATCTCCATGCCTGCGCTGACCGAAGAAACCCGCAAGGGCTTCACCAAGCAGGCGCGCAGTGCCGCTGAAGATGCGCGCGTTGCCGTGCGTAATATCCGCCGCGATGCGTTGGGCGACCTGAAGAAGCTGGTCAAGGACAAGGAAATCAGCGAAGACGAAGAGCGCCGTGCCGTCGCTGATATCGACAAGCTGACCAAGGACGCCGAAGCCCAGATCACCAAGGCGACCGAAGAAAAAGAAAAGGACCTGATGGCCGTATAAGGGGTCAGGACGCCTTCATGGAAAAGACCAAGCAGACTGTGCCCTCCGTGGTGCCGCGCCATGTCGCGATCATCATGGATGGGAATAATCGCTGGGCGAAAAAACGCTTTATGCCGGGTGTTGCCGGGCATAAAGCGGGTGTTGACGCGGTAAGGGCGGTGATTGAGGTGTGCGCCGAGGCCAAGGTCGAAGTGCTGACCTTGTTCGCCTTCTCCAGTGAGAACTGGCAGCGGCCCGCCGATGAGGTCAGTGCCTTGATGGACCTGTTCTTCAAGGCCCTGCGTCGTGAGGCCAAGCGCCTCAATGACAACAACATCAGTCTGCGCATCATTGGTGATCGCTCGCGGTTTCATCCGGAACTGCAAACGGCCATGCGCGAAGCCGAGGCCATCACTGCCGGCAGTAACCGTTTTGTGTTGCAGATCGCAGCCAACTACGGCGGCCAGTGGGATATCGCCCAGGCTGCGCAGCGGCTTGCCCGCGAAGTGCAGGCCGGTCATCTGCGCCCGGACGACATCACGCCCGAACTGTTACAAACCTGCCTGGTGACCGGCGACCTGCCGTTGCCGGACTTGTGTATTCGTACCGGTGGCGAGCATCGCATCAGCAATTTCCTGCTGTGGCAGTTGGCCTACACCGAACTGTACTTCTCCGACCTGTTCTGGCCGGACTTCAAACACGATGCCATGCGTAATGCACTGGCCGATTTCGCTTCCCGTCAGCGTCGCTTCGGTAAAACGAGCGAGCAGATCGAAGCTGGAGCCCGGGTTTAAATGCTTAAACAACGAATCATCACGGCGCTGATCCTGCTGCCGATTGCCTTGTGCGGTTTTTTCCTGCTCGACGGTTCCGGCTTTGCGCTGTTCATCGGCCTGGTCGTGACCCTTGGGGCCTGGGAGTGGGCGCGCCTGGCAGGCTTCGTCAACCAATTGCCGCGTGTGGTCTACGCCGCTGTGGTCGCGCTGTTGTTGTTCTTCATGTACATCCTGCCGGACATCGCGCCCTGGGTGCTGGGGGCTGCCGTGTTGTGGTGGGCGCTGGCGACTTTCCTGGTGCTCACCTATCCGCGCACCAGTGGCCAATGGTCCAGCGTGGCCTGCAAGCTGGTGATTGGCCTGGCGATCCTGTTGCCGGCCTGGCAAGGGTTGGTGGAGATCAAGCGTTACCCTCTTGGCAACGAGTTGATCCTGGCGGTGATGGTGTTGGTATGGGGCGCTGACATTGGTGCCTACTTCTCGGGTCGAGCCTTTGGCAAGCGCAAGCTGGCCCCGGCCGTCAGCCCAGGCAAGAGCTGGGAAGGCGTATACGGCGGCCTGGCTTTGACGCTGCTGATCAGCCTGGTGGTCGGTGTGGTGCGTGACTGGTCGGTAAAGGAAGTGCTCCTGGCCTTGTTGGGTACGGCTATCGTCGTGTTCATCTCGGTGGTGGGCGACCTTACCGAGAGCATGTTCAAGCGCCAGGCTGGCATCAAGGACAGCAGTAACCTGCTGCCAGGTCATGGCGGTGTGCTTGACCGTATCGACAGCCTCACCGCTGCGCTACCGATTTTTGCCGTGCTGTTGTGGATGATCGCTTCGTGAGCCGCCTGCAGCAGGTTACGGTGCTGGGCGCGACCGGCTCGGTCGGGCTTAGTACCCTGGACGTCATTGCGCGTCACCCCGATCGCTATCGGGTTTTCGCCCTGACCGGCTTCACGCGTTTGCGCGAGCTGCTGGCCTTGTGCGTGCGACACTCGCCGCGCTTTGCCGTGGTGCCAGAGGTGGCTGCCGCTCGCCGTCTGCAGGATGATCTGCGCGCTGCCGGGCTGGCCACTCAGGTATTGGTCGGCGAGGCAGGGTTGTGCCAGGTCTCGGCCGATGCTGACGTGGATACCGTGGTGGCGGCGATTGTCGGTGCAGCAGGTTTGCGCCCGACCTTGGCGGCGGTCGATGCTGGCAAGAAAATCCTGCTGGCCAATAAAGAAGCCTTGGTCATGTCCGGTGCTCTCTTTATGCAAGCGGTGCGCAAGAGCGGCGCGGTGTTGCTGCCTCTGGACAGCGAGCACAACGCCATCTTCCAGTGCATGCCCGGTGATTTTGCCCGCGGCTTGAGTCAGGTCGGCGTGCGCCGGATTCTGCTGACGGCATCTGGCGGGCCATTCCGCCAGACTCCGTCGGCCGAGCTTGAGCATGTGTCACCCGATCAGGCGTGTGCTCACCCGAACTGGTCCATGGGGCGCAAAATCTCCGTGGATTCGGCGAGCATGATGAACAAAGGCCTGGAATTGATCGAGGCATGCTGGTTGTTCGATGCGCGGCCTGACCAGGTTGAGGTGGTGATTCACCCACAAAGTGTGATCCATTCCCTGGTCGATTACGTGGATGGTTCGGTGTTGGCGCAGTTGGGTAATCCGGACATGCGCACACCGATCGCCAATGCCTTGGCCTGGCCGGAGCGCATTGATTCGGGCGTGGCGCCGTTGGACTTGTTTGCAATCGCGCGCCTGGACTTCGAAGCCCCGGACGAGCAGCGTTTCCCGTGTTTGCGCCTGGCGCGGCAAGCGGCCGAGGCGGGTAACAGTGCCCCGGCCATGCTTAACGCGGCCAATGAGGTGGCCGTAGCCGCGTTTCTTGAACGGCGCATCCGCTTTCCGCAGATCGCGAGTATCATCGAGGACGTCCTGGCGCTTGAGCCAGTGGTGGCGGTGAATGACTTGGAGGCGGTGTTTGAAGCCGACACCAAGGCCCGAGCCCTGGCTGGGCAATGGTTGGAACGCAATGCGCGTTAAGGTTTGAGTCTTCAGGCATTGGATTGAGATGCGGAGAAATTAGATGAGTGCGCTCTACATGATTGTCGGCACCCTGGTTGCTCTGGGTGTGTTGGTGACCTTCCACGAATTCGGCCACTTCTGGGTCGCGCGTCGTTGCGGCGTCAAGGTATTGCGCTTTTCCGTCGGTTTCGGCATGCCGTTGTTGCGCTGGCATGACCGCCGCGGCACTGAGTTTGTCATTGCTGCTATCCCGTTGGGCGGCTACGTCAAGATGCTCGATGAGCGCGAAGGCGAAGTGCCTGCAGACCAGTTGGACCAATCCTTCAATCGCAAGACCGTTCGTCAGCGTATTGCGATTGTTGCGGCGGGGCCGATTGCCAACTTTTTGTTGGCGATGGTGTTCTTCTGGGTCTTGGCCATGCTGGGCAGCCAGCAGGTGCGCCCGGTCATTGGCGCGGTCGAAGCGGACAGCATCGCGGCCAAGGCTGGCCTGACGGCTGGGCAGGAAATTGTATCCATTGATGGCGAACCCACTACGGGCTGGGGCGCGGTCAACTTGCAGTTGGTGCGTCGCCTGGGCGAGAGCGGCACCGTCAATGTGGTGGTGCGCGACCAGGATTCCAGCGCCGAAACCCCGCGGGCATTGGCGCTGGACCATTGGCTCAAGGGCGCTGATGAGCCCGATCCGATCAAATCCCTGGGGATCCGCCCTTGGCGTCCGGCCTTGCCGCCGGTGCTGGCCGAGCTCGACCCGAAAGGCCCGGCCCAGGCTGCTGGCCTGAAAACCGGTGATCGCTTGCTGGCCCTCGATGGCCAGGCGCTGGGTGACTGGCAGCAGGTGGTCGACCTGGTGCGTGTGCGCCCTGATACCAAAATTGTGCTGAAAGTTGAGCGCGACGGTGCTCAAATCGACGTCCCCGTGACCTTGTCGGTGCGAAGCGAAGCCAAGGCAGCCGGGGGTTACCTGGGTGCAGGGGTCAAGGGTGTCGAATGGCCGCCATCGATGGTGCGAGAGGTCAGCTACGGGCCTTTGGCCGCGATTGGCGAGGGTGCGAAACGCACCTGGACCATGAGCGTGCTGACCCTCGAATCCCTCAAGAAAATGTTGTTCGGTGAGCTCTCGGTAAAAAACTTGAGTGGACCGATAACCATTGCTAAAGTGGCGGGCGCTTCTGCCCAGTCGGGTGTCGCGGATTTCCTGAATTTCCTGGCTTATCTGAGTATTAGCCTTGGGGTTCTGAATTTGCTGCCCATTCCAGTATTGGATGGGGGGCATCTGCTGTTTTATCTGGTCGAGTGGGTGCGTGGTCGCCCCTTGTCGGATCGGGTGCAGGGTTGGGGGATACAGATCGGTATCAGTTTGGTGGTCGGGGTGATGTTGTTAGCCCTGGTCAACGATCTGGGACGTCTGTAACGCTTCGCTGAATTGCGAATCTGCCGCATTTTGCGGCAGTTTGTTTATTGCCAGTTGGAATAAGAAAGGACTTCATGAAACGTCTGCTGCTAACTGCGGTTCTCACCGTATTGATGATCGCCGAAGTTCACGCCGAGTCCTTCACCATCTCCGATATTCGCGTCAACGGCCTCCAGCGGGTTTCCGCGGGTAGCGTCTTTGGTGCCTTGCCGTTGAACGTCGGGGAACAGGCGGATGATCGTCGCCTGGTGGAATCCACTCGTGCGCTGTTCAAAACCGGGTTCTTTCAAGATATCCAACTGGGTCGCGAAGGCAACGTCCTGGTCATCACGGTCGTCGAGCGACCTTCCGTCGCCAGTATCGCGATCGAAGGTAACAAGGCCATCTCCACTGAAGACTTGATGAAGGGCCTGAAGCAATCGGGCCTGGCCGAGGGCGAGATCTTCCAGCGCGCGACCCTTGAGGGTGTGCGTAACGAGCTGCAACGCCAGTACGTTGCCCAGGGCCGCTACTCCGCGACCGTGGAAACCGAAGTGATCCCCCAGCCTCGTAACCGTGTGGGCCTGAAGGTCAACATCAACGAAGGCACCGTGGCCGCCATCCAGCACATCAACGTCGTGGGCAACACCAAGTTCCCTGATGAAGACCTGGTCGACCTGTTCGAACTCAAGACCACCAACTGGTTGTCGTTCTTCAAGAACGATGACAAGTACGCCCGTGAAAAACTCTCCGGTGACCTGGAACGCCTGCGCTCCTACTACCTGGACCGTGGCTACATCAACATGGACATCGCTTCGACCCAGGTGTCCATCACCCCGGACAAGAAGCACGTCTACATCACCGTCAACGTCAACGAAGGCGAGAAGTACAAGGTTCGTGACGTCAAGCTCAGCGGCGACCTGAAAGTGCCTGAAGACCAGGTCAAGTCCCTGTTGCTGGTGCAGAAGGACCAGGTGTTCTCGCGCAAGCTGATGACCACCACCTCCGAACTGATCACCCGTCGCCTGGGTAACGAAGGCTATACCTTCGCCAACGTCAACGGCGTGCCGACCCCGAATGATGAAGACCACACCGTGGACATCACCTTCGTCGTCGATCCGGGCAAGCGTGCCTACGTCAACCGCATCAACTTCCGTGGCAACACCAAGTCTGCGGACGAAGTGCTGCGTCGTGAAATGCGTCAGATGGAAGGTGGCTGGGCTTCGACCTACCTGATCGACCAATCCAAGACCCGTCTTGAGCGCCTGGGCTTCTTCAAGGAAGTCAACGTCGAAACCCCGGCCGTACCGGGTGTGGATGACCAGGTTGACGTGAACTACGCCGTTGAAGAACAAGCCTCGGGCTCGATCACCGCCAGCGTCGGTTTCGCCCAGAGCGCCGGTTTGATCCTGGGTGGTTCCATCACGCAGAACAACTTCCTGGGTACCGGTAACCGTGTGTCCATCGGCCTGACCCGCAGCGAATACCAAAGCCGATACAACTTCGGCTACACCGACCCCTACTGGACTGCAGACGGTGTGAGCCTGGGCTACAACGCCTTCTACCGCACCACTGACTACAAAGACCTCGATGTTGACGTTGCAAGCTATGCGATCGACAGCCTGGGTGCCGGTGTCAACGTGGGTTACCCGATCAGCGAGACCTCGCGCCTGACCTTCGGCCTCACCGCCCAGCAGGATGAGATCAAGACCGGTGTGTACACCGTGGACGAAATCTTCGACTTCACCCGTCGTGAAGGCGACAAGTTCCTGAACTTCAAGGCGTCTGCCGGCTGGTCCGAGTCGACCCTGAACAAAGGTGTACTGGCAACCCGCGGCCACTCCCAGAGCCTGACTGCGGAAGTCACCACGCCGGGCAGCGACCTGTCGTTCTTCAAGCTCGACTACCGCGGTCAGTTGTTCCAGCCGTTGAGCGATAACTACACCATGCGCCTGCACACAGAGCTGGGCTATGGCGACGGTTATGGTTCGACCGATGGCTTGCCGTTCTATGAAAACTATTATGCAGGTGGTTTCAACTCGGTGCGTGGCTTCAAGGACAGCACCTTGGGTCCGCGTGGTACGCCGAGCCGTGGTGTTGATCGCACTGGTAACCAGGGCACTGTCGCTGACTCGGACAACGACCCGCTGCCATTCGGTGGTAACGTGCTGATCCAGGGTGGTGCGGAGATTCTGTTCCCGCTGCCGTTCGTCAAGGACCAGCGTTCCCTGCGTACTTCGGTCTTCTGGGACGTGGGTAACGTGTTCGACTCCAAGTGCGAACAGATCAAGAACCCAAGTGGCTTGAAGTCCAATACTCAATGCAACGACGTGAGCCTCAGCAACCTGGCAAGCTCCGTGGGCGTGGGTGTGACCTGGGTGACTGCGCTGGGCCCGTTGAGCTTTGCTCTGGCCATGCCGATCAAGAAACCGGATAACGCTGAAACCCAGATTTTCCAATTCTCCCTCGGCCAGACGTTCTAAGCGTCTGACCTAAGATAACGACAACGGATTCTGTAGGAGTACATCGTGCGTAAGTTGACTCAATTGGTCTTGCTGGCCACTGTGCTGGTCACCACCCCGGCCTTCGCCGAAATGAAAATCGCCGTTCTGAACTATCAGATGGCCCTGCTGGAATCCGATGCGGCCAAGCGATACGCCGTGGATGCCGAGAAGAAGTTCGGTCCGCAACTGACCAAGCTCAAGACACTGGAAAGCAGCGCCAAAGGCATCCAGGACCGCCTGGTAGCCGGTGGCGACAAGATGCAGCAAGGCGAGCGCGAGCGTCTGGAGCTTGAATTCAAGCAAAAGGCCCGTGACTACCAGTTCCAATCCAAGGAGCTGAACGAAGCCAAGGCTGTGGCCGACCGCGAAATGCTCAAGCAGCTCAAGCCTAAATTGGACAGCGCTGTGGAAGAAGTCATCAAGAAGGGTGCCTTTGACCTAGTGTTCGAGCGTGGCGCCGTGATCGACGTCAAGCCTCAATACGACATCACCCGCCAGGTGATCGAGCGCATGAACCAGCTGAAGTAAACCATGACAGCGACTATCAAACTCGGCGAGTTGGCCGAGTTCCTGGGGGCCACCTTGCGTGGCTCCAAGGAGAAAGAAATCACTGGGCTAGCCACCTTGCAGGAGGCTGGCCCAGCTCAGTTGAGCTTCCTCGCAAATCCTCAATACCGTAAATACCTGGTCGACTGCCAGGCCGCAGCCGTGTTGCTGAAGGCCGCTGACGCCGAAGGGTTTATCGGGGATGCGCTGGTGGTGGCCGACCCGTACCTGTCGTACGCCAAGGCGTCGCACCTGTTCGATCCCAAGCCGAAGGCGGCCGGCGGTATTCACCCGTCTGCCGTGATCGCCGATGATGCCCAGGTTGACCCTGCCGCCAGCATCGGTGCGTTTGCCGTGATCGAGAGTGGGGCGCGTATTGGTGCTGGTGTCACCGTGGGTGCCCACTGCTTTATCGGTGCACGCTGTGAAATTGGTGCCGATGGTTGGCTGGCCCCCCGCGTGACCCTCTACCACGATGTGCGTATTGGCCAGCGTGTGGTCATTCAGTCCGGTGCTGTTATCGGCGGCGAAGGCTTTGGCTTTGCCAACTCCAAAGGTGTCTGGCACAAGATCGCCCAGGTCGGTGGCGTATTGATCGGCGACGATGTGGAGATCGGCGTGAACACTGCTGTGGATCGCGGGGCCCTGGCCGATACCGTGATCGGTAACGGTGTAAAGCTCGATAACCAGATCCAGATCGCCCACAACGTGCAGATTGGCGATCACACCGCCATGGCCGCCTGCGTGGGTATTTCCGGCAGCACCAAGATCGGCAAGCATTGCATGCTCGCCGGTGGCGTAGGGCTGGTGGGGCATATCGATATTTGCGACAACGTCTTCATCACCGGCATGACCATGGTGACCCACTCGATAACAGAGCCAGGGGCCTATTCGTCCGGTACCGCGATGCAACCTGCGGCCGAATGGCGCAAGAGTGCCGCGCGTTTGAGGAAGATCGACGACATGGCACGACGTATCAAACAGCTTGAAAAGCGTGTCGGGGACGTGACCCCCGGCGGTAATGCTTCATCAGAAGGCTGATACCATTTCCATATCAAGTGTGCACAGCCGCTAGACGGCCTCCTTGATTTGCTAGCGGGGCGTGCGCCTGGTGCGCCCGCCCCCAATCTTTATTACAGGCTTCCCCCCGAAATGATGGACATCAACGAGATTCGCGAATACCTGCCTCACCGTTACCCGTTCCTGCTGGTGGATCGCGTAGTGGACCTCAACGTCGAGGAAAAGCGCATTCGTGCCTACAAGAATGTCAGCATCAACGAACCATTCTTCAACGGTCACTTTCCTGCGCATCCAATCATGCCAGGTGTGTTGATCATCGAAGCCATGGCCCAGGCTGCCGGTATCCTTGGTTTCAAAATGCTCGACCTCAAGCCTGCCGACGGCACGCTTTACTATTTCGTGGGTTCGGACAAGCTGCGTTTTCGCAACCCGGTCACCCCGGGTGACCAGTTGATCCTGGAAGCCAAGTTCATCAGTTGCAAACGCCAGATCTGGAAGTTCGAATGCCAGGCCTCGGTAGATGGCAAGCCGGTGTGCTCTGCCGAGATCATCTGTGCGGAACGCAAACTATGAGTTTGATTGACCCTCGCGCAATCATCGATCCGTCGGCCGTACTGGCCGCCGACGTTGAGGTCGGCCCTTGGTCGATCGTCGGCGCAGGTGTGGAAATCGGCGAGGGGACTGTCATCGGGCCACACGTGATCCTTAAAGGTCCGACCCGTATTGGCAAACACAATCGTATCTACCAGTTCTCCTCGGTAGGCGAAGACACCCCGGACATGAAGTACAAGGGTGAAGAAACACGCCTGGTCATCGGTGACCACAACATCATTCGTGAAGGCGTCACCATTCACCGCGGCACCGTGCAGGATCGCGCTGAAACCACCTTGGGTGATCACAACCTGGTCATGGCCTATGCGCACATCGGCCATGACAGTGTGATCGGCAACCATTGCATCCTGGTCAACAACACTGCGTTGGCAGGCCATGTGCACGTTGATGACTGGGCGATCCTCTCCGGTTTTACCCTGGTGCATCAGTATTGCCATATCGGCGCCCACAGCTTTTCCGGCATGGGCACCGCCATCGGCAAGGATGTCCCGGCGTTCGTGACGGTATTCGGCAACCCTGCCGAAGCCCGTAGCATGAATTTTGAAGGCATGCGTCGTCGCGGTTTCAGTGAAGAGGCCATCCACGCCTTGCGCCGTGCCTACAAGACGGTTTACCGCCAAGGGTTGACCGTCGAACAGGCCCTGACCGAACTGGCCGAGCCGGCTACGCAGTTCCCGGAAGTCGCGGTGTTCCGTGACTCTATCCAGACCTCGACTCGCGGCATCACCCGCTGATCATGGCCACTTTGCGTATTGCGCTCGTGGCCGGTGAAGCTTCCGGCGATATCCTGGGTGCTGGCTTGATGCGGGCGCTCAAGGCCCAGCATCCGGCGGTGGAATTTATCGGCGTCGGTGGCCCGTTGATGCAGGCCGAAGGCCTGACCTCCTACTTCCCCATGGAGCGCCTGTCAGTCATGGGGCTGGTGGAAGTCTTGGGGCGCCTGCGTGAGCTGCTGGCTCGCCGCAAGCTGCTGATCAAGACGCTGATCGAAGAAAAGCCTGACGTCTTTATCGGCATCGATGCGCCGGATTTCACGCTCAATATCGAACTCAAGTTGCGCCAGGCCGGGATCAAGACCGTGCACTACGTCAGCCCATCCGTGTGGGCGTGGCGCCAGAAGCGCGTGTTGAAAATCCGCGAAGGCTGCGACCTGATGTTGACCTTGCTGCCATTCGAAGCCCGGTTCTACGAAGAGAAGGGCGTGCCGGTGCGCTTTGTCGGCCACACCCTGGCTGACGCCATTCCCTTGCAAGCTGATCGTACGGCTGCACGTGCCGAGCTGGGCTTGCCCGATGGCCCCTTGGTTGCGTTGATGCCAGGGAGCCGTGGCGGCGAGGTAGGACGTTTGGGAGCGCTGTTTTTTGATGCCGCCGAACGTCTCCAGGCGCAAAAGCCGGGAATCCGCTTTGTGCTGCCTTGCGCCAGCCCACAACGCCGTGCGCAGATCGAAACGCTGCTGGAAGGTCGCAACCTGCCGTTGACCCTGCTCGATGGCCAGTCCCACCTGGCCCTGGCAGCCTGCGATGCGGTGTTGATCGCCTCGGGCACCGCCACGCTTGAGGCCTTGCTGTACAAGCGCCCGATGGTCGTCGCCTATCGCCTGGCGCCACTGACCTTCTGGATCCTCAAGCGCATGGTCAAGAGCCCTTACATTTCCTTGCCCAACCTGCTGGCCCAGCGCCTGCTGGTGCCGGAGTTGTTGCAGGACGATGCAACGCCCGAAGCGCTTGCAAAAACCCTACTACCCTTGATTGACGGCGGCGAAGAGCAGACCCGTGGTTTCGACGACATCCACCGCACGTTGCGCCGTGATGCCTCGAACCAGGCGGCCGATGCCGTGCTGACCTTGATCGGCCATAAACAGGAAGCCTTATGACCACGCAAATGGGCCTGGATTTCAGCCTCGTCGCCCAAGCCCACGAGTTGGTGGCAGGTGTTGACGAAGTAGGGCGCGGCCCGTTGTGTGGCGCAGTGGTCACGGCGGCGGTGATCCTTGATCCGAACCGCCCGATCCTGGGGCTCAACGATTCGAAGAAGCTCACCGAAGCCCGTCGTGAAAAGCTCTATGACGAGATCTGTGAAAAAGCCCTGAGCTGGCATATCGCCCGGGCTGAAGTCGAAGAGATCGACGAGCTGAATATCCTGCACGCCACCATGCTGGCGATGCAGCGCGCTGTGGAAGGGCTGCACATCACCCCGAAAATGGCGATGATCGACGGCAACCGCTGCCCCAAGCTGACGATGCCGTCCGAAGCGGTGGTCAAGGGCGATAGCAAGGTTCCCGCCATTGCCGCTGCCTCGATCCTGGCCAAGGTCAGCCGTGACCGTGAGATGGCCGCGTTCGAATTGATCTACCCCGGCTACGGCATTGGTGGCCATAAAGGCTACCCGACGCCCGTTCATCTGGAAGCCCTGGCTCGGCTCGGCCCCACCCCGATCCATCGCCGCTCGTTTGCCCCGGTACGGCAGGCTTATGAGGCCCGTGAAAGTCTGATCGAGGTTTAGCAGCAAGGCTGATGTTTTTACCCAGGCCCGGTACAATCCGGGCCTTGTTGTTTTCATGTATCAAGACAGGATCACTATGCCGGCTTCATTCGTTCATCTGCGCCTGCACACTGAGTACTCCCTGGTCGACGGCCTGGTACGGATCAAACCGCTGGTCAAAACCCTGGTGGGCATGAACATGCCTGCGGTCGCGGTTACCGACCAGAACAACATGTGTTCCCTGGTCAAGTTCTACAAGAACGCCATGGGCGCCGGCATCAAGCCGATCTGCGGCGCCGATCTGTGGCTGTCCAACAAAGACCCGGATAACCCCCTGAGCCGCATCAGCCTGCTGGCGATGAACGGCGTGGGTTACCGCAACCTCACCGAACTGATTTCCCGTGGCTTTATCGATGGCCAGCGCAACGGCTCGATCATCATCGAGCGCGAGTGGGTGGCCGAAGCCAGCGAAGGCCTGATCATGCTCTCGGCGGCCAAAGAGGGTGAAATCGGTATCGCGCTGCTGGGCGGCAACCCCCAGGAAGCCGAGGTGCTGGCGCGCGAGTGGATGCAGGTATTCCCGGGCCGTTTCTACCTGGAAGTGCAGCGCACCAATCGCCCCAACGATGAAGAGCATTTGCACGCCGCTGTAGCCCTGGCCGATAAGCTGGGTGCGCCGCTGGTGGCGACCAACGATGTGCGCTTTATCAAGAAAGAAGATTTCGAAGCCCACGAAACCCGCGTGTGCATCGGCGAGGGCCGGGCCCTGGATGACCCGCGTCGCTCGAAGAACTACAGCGAAGAGCAGTACCTCAAAAGCGCCGATGAAATGGCGGAGCTGTTCAGCGATTTGCCCGAGGCCCTTGAGAACTCCGTCGAGATCGCCAAGCGCTGCAACATTGAAGTAAAGCTGGGCAAGCACTTCCTGCCCAACTTCCCGATTCCCGATGGCATGACCATCGACGAATACTTTCGCAAAGTGTCGTTCGATGGCCTGGAAGAACGCCTCAGCGTCCTGCTGCCCAAGGACACCACCGAAGACTACGAAGCCAAGCGCCAGGTGTATGTCGACCGGTTGAATTTCGAGCTGGATATCATCATCCAGATGGGATTTCCTGGTTACTTCCTGATCGTGATGGACTTTATCCAGTGGGCCAAAAACAACGGCGTACCGGTAGGTCCGGGCCGGGGGTCAGGTGCTGGCTCGCTGGTGGCCTATGTACAGAAGATCACCGACCTTGACCCGCTGGAATATGACCTGCTGTTCGAACGGTTCCTGAACCCGGAACGGGTTTCCATGCCCGACTTCGACGTCGACTTCTGCATGGATGGCCGTGACCGCGTGATTGAGTACGTGGCCGAAAAATATGGCCGCAACGCGGTAAGTCAGATCATCACCTTCGGTTCCATGGCGGCTAAAGCGGTAATCCGCGACGTAGCGCGGGTGCAGGGCAAGTCCTACGGTTTGGCCGACCGCCTGTCGAAGATGATCCCGTTCGAAGTCGGCATGACCCTGGAAAAAGCCTACGAGCAGGAAGAAATCCTGCGCGACTTTATCAAGGTCGATGAAGAAGCCGCTGAAATCTGGGACATGGCGCGTAAGCTCGAAGGTGTGGTGCGTAACGTCGGTAAACACGCCGGCGGTGTGGTTATCGCGCCGACCAAGCTCACCGACTTTTCGCCGATCTATTGCGATGAAGAAGGCGACGGCCTGGTCACCCAGTTCGACAAGGACGACGTGGAGGCGGCCGGCCTGGTGAAGTTCGACTTCCTCGGCCTGCGGACCCTGACGATCATCGACTGGGCGCTCAAGACCATCAACCGCGACCGTGCCAAGGTCGGCGAAGAACCGCTGGATATCGCGTTTATCCCGCTGGACGACAAACCGACCTACAGCCTGCTGCAAAAAGCCGAAACTACCGCGGTGTTCCAGCTTGAATCCCGGGGCATGAAAGAGCTGATCAAAAAGCTCAAGCCCGACTGCCTGGAAGACTTGATCGCACTGGTGGCCCTGTTCCGTCCGGGCCCGCTGCAATCGGGCATGGTGGATGACTTCATCAACCGTAAACACGGCCGGGCCGAGCTGGCTTACCCGCACTCCGACTACCAGTACGAGGGCCTCAAGCCCGTACTGGCGCCGACCTACGGCATCATCCTGTACCAGGAACAGGTGATGCAGATCGCCCAGGTGATGGCCGGCTACACCCTCGGCGGTGCGGACATGCTGCGCCGCGCCATGGGTAAGAAAAAGCCCGAGGAAATGGCCAAGCAGCGTGGCGGTTTCATTGAAGGCTGCGCGACTAACAATATCGATGCCGACCTGGCCGGTAACATCTTCGACCTGGTAGAAAAATTCGCCGGTTATGGCTTCAACAAATCCCACTCCGCCGCCTACGGCCTGGTGTCGTACCAGACCGCCTGGCTGAAAGCCCATTACCCGGCGCCGTTCATGGCGGCGGTACTCTCGGCGGATATGCACAACACCGACAAGGTCGTGACCTTGATCGAGGAAGTGCGCACCATGAAGCTGCGCCTCGATGCGCCGGACGTGAACGCTTCGGAGTTCAAGTTCACGGTGAACGACGAAGGCCGCATCATCTATGGTCTCGGCGCGATCAAGGGCGTGGGCGAAGGCCCGGTGGAGGCCATTACCGAGGCGCGTCAGGACGGGCCGTTCAAAGACCTGTTCGATTTCTGTGCGCGGGTGGACCTCAAGCGCATCAACAAGCGTACCCTCGATGGCCTGATCCGCAGCGGCGCACTCGACCGTCTTGGCCCGTACTTCCATGATGAGCCGAAGGCTTACCAGGCCAATATCGACCGCAACCGTGCGGTGCTGCTGACCGCCATGGAAGAGGCGATCAAGGCTGCCGAACAGACTGCCCGTACCCATGACAGCGGCCACGCCGACCTGTTTGGCGGGCTGTTCGTCGAAGAAGATGCCGATGTCTACGCCAACCATCGCAAGGCCAAGGAGCTGACGCTCAAGGAACGCCTGAAAGGTGAGAAAGACACCTTGGGCCTGTACCTTACCGGTCACCCGATTGACGAGTACGAAGGCGAAATCCGCCGTTTCGCCCGTCAGCGCATCATCGACCTGAAACCGGCGCGGGATACCCAGACCGTCGCCGGCATGATCATCGCCCTGCGGGTGATGAAAAATAAGAAGGGCGACAAGATGGGCTTCATCACCCTTGATGATCGCTCGGGCCGCATCGAAGCGTCATTGTTTGCCGACGCGTTCCACTCCGCGCAGTCGCTGCTGCAGACCGACGCCATGGTGGTGGTGGAAGGGGAGGTCAGCAATGACGACTTCTCCGGTGGCCTGCGCCTGCGTATCAAGCGGGTGATGAGCATGGAAGATGCCCGTACCAATCTGGCCGAGAGCCTGCGCCTGAAGGTCAAGACCGAAGCGCTTAAAGGCGATCAGCTACGCTGGTTGGGGGACTTGCTCAAACGCCACCGTGGCGCATGCCCGGTGACCATGGAATACACGGGCAGCGATGCCAAGGCCATGTTGCAGTTTGGCGAGACGTGGCGAATTGATCCCGCTGATGGCTTGATTCAAGCTTTGCGTGACCAGTTCGGGCGAGACAACGTCTTCCTCCAATACCGTTGACGGTCAGATGAGTCTGATCTCGACTAAACATTTAATCTCGACCTAAACGCGCCTCTCCCTTAAGGTAGGGCGCGAATAGACAACCGGCTGGCCAGGCACCCCTTGGCCGTCGACCCAAGACGGACGCTTATGAACCCGAATTTTCTTGATTTCGAACAGCCGATCGCTGACCTGCAAGCCAAGATCGAAGAGCTGCGCCTGGTCGGCAATGACAATTCGCTGAATATCGGCGATGAGATCGCTCGCCTGCAAGACAAGAGCAGCACGCTCACCGAAGACATCTTCGGCAAGCTGACCAGCTGGCAGATCGCGCGCCTGGCTCGCCACCCGCGCCGTCCTTACACCCTAGACTACATCGAGCACATCTTCACCGAGTTCGATGAGTTGCACGGCGACCGTCACTTCTCCGACGACGCGGCCATTGTGGGCGGCATCGCTCGCCTGGACGACCAGCCGGTGATGGTGATCGGTCACCAGAAAGGCCGTGAAGTGCGCGAAAAAGTACGCCGCAACTTCGGCATGCCGCGCCCGGAAGGCTACCGCAAGGCGTGCCGCCTGATGGAAATGGCCGAGCGCTTCAAGATGCCGATCCTGACCTTCATCGACACGCCAGGTGCCTACCCGGGTATCGACGCCGAAGAGCGCAACCAGAGCGAAGCGATTGCCTGGAACCTGCGCGTCATGGCCCGCCTGAAAACCCCGATCATCGCCACCGTGATCGGTGAAGGTGGTTCTGGCGGTGCGCTGGCCATTGGTGTCTGCGACCAACTGAACATGTTGCAGTACTCGACCTACGCAGTGATCTCGCCGGAAGGTTGTGCCTCGATCCTGTGGAAAACCGCCGAAAAGGCGCCGGACGCTGCCGAAGCCATGGGCATCACCGCCGATCGCCTCAAAGGCCTGGGTATCGTCGACAAGGTTATCGCCGAGCCACTGGGCGGCGCCCACCGTGACCCGGCTGCCGCCGCTGCGACCATCCGTGCCGAGTTGGGTTCGCAACTGGCGATGCTCAAGAAGCTGGATAACGAAGCGCTGCTGGCTCGTCGTTATGAGCGCCTGATGAGCTACGGCCTCTAAGCCGACGCTGTACCCAATGTAGTAGCCGGCTTGTGTGGGAGCCGGCTTGTGTGGGAGCTGGCTTGCCTGCGATAGCATCACCTTGGTATCACTGATACACCGAGGTGCCTGCATCGCGGGCAAGCCCGGCTCCCACATTTGCTTTGTGTATGCTGACGAACGTATTCAAGCTTTGCGGCGGTGACGTGTGATGAAACCAACCCTGCCGGCCACACTCCTGCACACCCTGGCCCCCTGGCGCAACGCGCCGGCCTGGCATATCGCGTTCTCCGGTGGTCTCGACTCCACCGTCCTGCTGCACCTCCTGGCCTCACTGGCCAAAATCGAAAACCTGCCTCCTGTCAGCGCCGTTCATGTCCACCATGGTCTGCAAGCTGCTGCCGATGCATGGCCTGCTCATTGCCAATCGGTCTGCGACGCCCTGGGCGTACCTTTGCGCGTCATGCGCGTGCAGGTCAGTCCCGGTGCGAGCCTTGAACGCGCGGCCCGCGAGGCGCGCTACCAAGCGTTCATGCAAGTCATGGAGGCAGGGGAGGTGCTTTTCACTGGCCAGCATCGCGACGATCAAGCCGAAACCCTGCTGTTTCGCCTGCTGCGTGGCGCCGGCGTGCGAGGGTTGGCGTCTATGCCTGAGCATCGCCCCTTAGCGCAGGGCCACTTGGTGCGGCCGTTGCTGGCATTCTCTCGTAGCGAGCTGGAAGCCTACGCCCATCAGCATCAGTTGCAGTGGATCGAAGATCCCTCCAACGCTGATCCACGGTTTTCCCGCAATTACCTGCGTCACCGCGTATTCCCAACCCTGACGGAACGCTGGCCCCAGGCGATCACCCACCTGGCTCGCACGGCTGAACACATGGCTGAGGCGCAAGGGCTGCTCGACGAGTTGGCGCTGATGGACCTGCAGCGCGCCGATCAGCCTTCTACGTTTCCCTGGTTGCCGCTGCCGTCTCTGGCGCTTGAGCCATTGCGTGAACTATCCGATGCCCGCCAGCGTAACGCCCTGCGGCATTGGCTGATACCACTGACCGGTTTACCGGACAGCGACCACTGGGCTGGTTGGCATGCCCTGCGCGATGCCAAGGGGGACGCACAGCCTCTGTGGCGCCTGGCCGACGGCCAAATGCAGCGTAGCGGTGAACGCATCTGGTGGTTACCTTCAACTTGGTCGGAGTTTTCCGACGCATCGGTGAGCTGGCCCGATCCGCAAAATCCACTAGAGTTAACGGGCAATGGCCAACTGAAGTTTATTGGCGAGGCTCCCGAAGGCCCGCTAGTGATCCGATATCGCCAGGGTGGCGAAATCATCGACGTACCGGGCCGAGGCCGGCGTGATCTCAAGCGTCTGCTGAATGAAAGCGGCATGCCGGGCTTCGTCCGTGGCAGATTGCCGCTGGTCTATCGGGGCGAGCAATTGCTGGCTGTGCCAAGCGTTGCGGGGGCATGGGCCCGGTCGGTGGGTGAGGTGCAATTGGATTGGTTGCCACAGAGCTGCGATCAAGGTTTGAGCTGATAGCGCCTTTCCGGTAGACTACGCTCCCTTCTTGATACAACTTCTGTGGATTCGCCTGAATCGCAGTCGTTGCCGATTACCAAGCAGTCTTTGCTGGGCGATTCCAAAAAATGTGTAGCGATCAACGTACCGGTGTTTCATTGCTGGTCTGTCACAACGCGGCGGTTTTTTTGAAAGGTGCACTGTGATTAATGCAGGTGATCGGGGGCTTCGGCCTTCCTTCGCTTTCCCCGGCGGCTCGGACCGCTTTAACGCAGACTTCTAGGGTTTTTCATGACGCGCTACATATTCGTCACGGGCGGTGTTGTTTCTTCATTGGGGAAAGGCATTGCCTCCGCTTCATTGGCGGCCATCCTGGAGGCGCGGGGACTTAAGGTCACCATGCTCAAGCTGGACCCGTACATCAACGTTGACCCGGGCACCATGAGCCCGTTCCAGCACGGTGAAGTGTTCGTCACCCACGACGGCGCCGAGACCGACCTGGACCTGGGCCACTACGAGCGGTTCATCCGCACGACCATGACCCAGAACAACAACTTCACCACCGGCCGTGTCTACGAGCACGTGCTGCGCAAAGAGCGCCGTGGTGATTACCTGGGTGCAACCATCCAGGTGATCCCGCACATCACCGACGAAATCAAGCGCCGCATCATCAAGGGTGCAGGCGATGCCGACGTGGCGATGGTCGAGATCGGTGGCACCGTGGGTGACATCGAGTCCCAACCGTTCCTCGAAGCCATCCGCCAGTTGCGTTTCGAAGTTGGCGCCAAGCGCGCGATGCTGATGCACCTGACACTGGTGCCCTACATCGCCACTGCCGGCGAAACCAAAACCAAGCCTACCCAGCACTCGGTCAAGGAACTGCGTTCCATCGGCCTGCAGCCGGATGTGCTGGTATGCCGCTCCGATCACCCGATCGACATTTCCTCGCGCCGCAAGATCGCGCAGTTCACCAACGTTGAAGAACGTGCGGTAATTGCCCTGGAAGACGCCGATACCATCTACAAGATCCCGGGCATCCTGCATTCGCAGGGGCTGGATGATTTTGTGGTCGAGCGTTTCGGCCTGCAGTGCGGCGGTGCCGACCTGTCCGAGTGGGAAGCGGTTGTCGACGCCAAGCTCAACCCTGAGCATGAAGTCACCATCGCCATGGTCGGTAAGTACATGGAGCTGCTGGACGCGTACAAGTCGCTGATCGAAGCCATGAGCCACGCCGGTATCAGCAACCGTACCAAGGTCAACCTGCGCTACATCGACTCCGAAGACATCGAGAACCAGGGCACTGCGCTGCTCGAAGGTGTTGACGCGATCCTCGTTCCCGGCGGTTTCGGCCTGCGTGGCGTGGAAGGCAAGATCACTGCCGTGCAGTACGCCCGTGAAAACAAGGTGCCGTACCTGGGTATCTGCCTGGGCATGCAAGTGGCCGTTATCGAGTTCGCCCGTAACGTGCTGGGCTGGAAAGACGCCAACTCCACCGAGTTCGATCACTCCAGCGGCCACCCGGTCGTGGGCCTGATCACCGAGTGGGAAGACGCCACCGGCGCCGTTGAAACCCGTACCGAAACGTCCGACCTGGGCGGCACCATGCGCCTGGGTGCTCAGGATTGCCTGCTGGAGGCCGGCTCGCTGGTACACGACTGCTATGGCAAGGACGTGATCGTCGAGCGTCACCGTCACCGCTACGAAGTGAACAACAACCTGCTGCCGCAGATCAAAGAAGCTGGCCTGAAAATCTCCGGTCGCTCCGGTGATGGCAAGCTGGTTGAGGTGGTCGAGGCACCGGATCATCCGTGGTTCGTGGCCTGCCAGTTCCACCCGGAGTTCACCTCGACGCCGCGCGACGGTCACCCGTTGTTCAGTGGTTTCGTCAAAGCAGCACTGACGCAACACCAGAAGAAGGCGTAAACCAGATGGCCCAGAAGATCATTCGCGTAGGCGACATCGAGATTGCCAACGACAAGCCCATGGTGCTGTTCGGCGGCATGAACGTGCTGGAAAGCCGCGACATGGCGATGCAGGTGTGTGAGGAGTACGTTCGGGTCACCCAGAAACTGGGTATCCCTTACGTCTTCAAGGCCAGCTTCGACAAGGCCAACCGTTCGTCCGTCACCTCCTATCGCGGCCCGGGCCTTGAAGAAGGCATGCGGATCTTCCAGGACATCAAGCAAGCCTTCGGCGTGCCGATCATCACCGACGTCCACGAGCCTGAGCAGGCTGCCGTGGTCGCCGAGGTGTGCGACATCATCCAGTTGCCGGCCTTTTTGTCGCGCCAGACCGACCTCGTGGTCGCCATGGCCAAGACCGGCGCTGTGATCAATATCAAGAAAGCCCAGTTCCTTGCGCCCCAGGAGATGAAACACATCCTGAGCAAGTGCGTGGAAGCGGGTAACGACCAGTTGATCCTCTGCGAGCGGGGTTCAAGCTTCGGCTACAACAACCTCGTGGTGGACATGCTCGGTTTCGGCATCATGAAACAGTTCGAATACCCCGTTTTCTTCGACGTCACCCACGCGCTGCAAATGCCCGGTGGTCGTTCGGACTCCGCTGGCGGGCGACGTGCCCAGGTGACGGACCTGGCCAAGGCGGGCATGAGCCAGTCGCTGGCGGGCCTGTTCCTTGAAGCTCACCCAGATCCGGACAACGCCAAATGTGATGGCCCGTGCGCCCTGCGCCTGGACAAGCTGGAGCCATTCCTGGCCCAGCTCAAGCAGTTGGACGAGCTGGTCAAGAGTTTTCCGACGGTAGAGACCGCGTAACTGGCATTTCTCCGGTAGAATTTCCCACGCTTTACGCTCAGGCCCCCGGGCCTGAGCCTTGTCGTCTGCAAGCCTGCCCCGTTGTTCCACCCTTGCGGTCGGTCAAAAGATTTCCTTCAGCTGCGTCGTTTTCGTCAACTTTGGAGTGTTTACAACAATGGCAAAAATCGTCGACATCAAAGGTCGTGAAGTTCTCGACTCCCGTGGCAACCCCACCGTCGAAGCCGACGTGCTTCTCGATAACGGCATCATCGGCAGCGCCTGCGCGCCGTCCGGTGCTTCCACCGGTTCGCGCGAAGCGCTGGAACTGCGTGATGGCGACAAGAGCCGTTACCTGGGCAAGGGTGTACTCAAGGCTGTAGCCAACATCAACGGTCCGATTCGTGACCTGTTGCTGGGCAAGGACCCGCTGGACCAGAAAGCCCTGGACCACGCGATGATCAAGCTCGACGGCACTGAAAACAAAGGCAGCCTCGGCGCCAACGCCATCCTCGCCGTGTCCCTGGCAGCTGCCAAGGCGGCTGCGCAGGACCAGGACCTGCCGTTGTACGCGCACATCGCCAACCTGAACGGCACCCCGGGCGTCTACTCGATGCCGGTACCGATGATGAACATCATCAACGGTGGCGAGCACGCGGATAACAACGTCGACATCCAGGAGTTCATGGTGCAGCCGGTTGGCGCCAAGTCCTTCTCCGAAGGCCTGCGCATGGGCACCGAGATTTTCCATCACCTCAAGGCTGTACTGAAGGCCCGTGGCCTGAGCACTGCCGTGGGTGACGAAGGTGGTTTCGCGCCGAACCTGGCCTCCAACGAAGATGCACTCAAAGTCATCTCCGAAGCCGTCGCCAACGCGGGCTACAAGCTGGGCACCGACGTGACCCTGGCCCTGGACTGCGCTGCCAGCGAATTCTATGAAGACGGCAAGTACAACCTGTCCGGCGAAGGCCAGGTGTTCAACTCCGAAGGTTTTGCTGAATACCTCAAGGGCCTGACCCAGCGCTATCCGATCATCTCGATCGAAGACGGCCTGGACGAGTCCGACTGGGATGGCTGGAAAATTCTCACCGACAAGATCGGCGAGAAAATCCAGCTGGTGGGCGACGACCTGTTCGTGACCAACACCAAGATCCTGAAAGAAGGCATCGACAAGAAGATCGCCAACTCGATCCTGATCAAGTTCAACCAGATCGGCACCCTGACCGAAACCCTGGAAGCCATCCAGATGGCCAAGGCTGCGGGCTACACCGCCGTGATCTCCCATCGCTCCGGCGAAACCGAAGATTCCACCATTGCCGACCTGGCCGTGGGTACTTCGGCGGGCCAGATCAAGACCGGTTCCCTGTGCCGTTCCGATCGCGTGTCCAAGTACAACCAATTGCTGCGCATCGAAGAGCAATTGGCAGGTAAAGCCAAGTACAACGGTCGCGGCGAGTTTCGCGGCTAAGCAGTAAATGGTAAAAAGTCGGCGGATTACGTCAGAAATCTCACGAAAGTGTGAATTTCGGCGCTAATCTGCTGACTGACAAGCGCAAGCCTGGTTTTACCAGGCTTTGTGCTATCAGTTGCTGCAAAAGGTTTGCATGACTGTCTTTTTTCACTGGATACCCGGATTTCGATGCGCAGTCCCAATTGGTTGTTCCTCGTCTTGCTCTTGTTGCTGGCTGGCCTGCAGTACCGCCTATGGGTCGGTAATGGCAGCTTTGCGCAGGTGGAAGAGTTGACCCAGCAAATTGCCGACCAGCGTGCCGAAAACGAACGCCTGCTGGAGCGCAACCGTGTCCTCGACGCTGAAGTGCTTGAGCTGAAAAAAGGCACGGAGACCGTTGAAGAGCGGGCTCGCCATGAACTGGGCATGGTCAAGGAGGGCGAGACCCTCTACCAGTTGGCCCAATGAGCCACGATTTACCGGCCTTCTGGGCCGTGATTCCTGCCGCGGGCGTCGGTGCCCGTATGGCTGCGGACCGTCCCAAGCAATACCTGCAACTGGGCGGGCGCACTATTCTTGAACACAGCCTCGGCTGTTTTCTCGACCATCCATGCCTCAAGGGCCTGGTGGTCAGTCTTGCAATTGACGATCCTTATTGGCCCAGCTTGGCATGCGCCAATGACCCGCGTATCCAGCGTGCCAACGGCGGCTCGGAACGTTCCGGCTCGGTTCTCAATGCGCTGCTGCAACTCAATGCCCTGGGCGCCAGTGATGAAGACTGGGTGTTGGTGCATGACGCTGCGCGGCCTAATTTGAGCCGTGATGACCTCGACAAGCTCCTGGCGGAACTGGCCGATGATCCGGTAGGCGGCCTGCTGGCAGTGCCCGCGCGCGATACCCTCAAGCGTGTTGACAGGCATGGCCGTGTGGTGGACACCATTGATCGCAGCCTGATCTGGCAGGCCTACACACCACAGATGTTCCGACTGGGCGCCTTGCATCGCGCCTTGGCGGACAGCTTGGTGGCCGATGCGCTGATCACCGATGAAGCCTCGGCCATGGAGTGGTCCGGGCAGGCGCCGCGTCTGGTTGAAGGGCGTTCGGACAATATCAAGGTGACTCGGCCGGAAGATCTGGAGTGGTTGAAGTTGCGCTGGGCTAACCGGCGGTAACCGCTTCATCGCAGGCAAGCCAGCTCCCACATTTGGATCGCGGTGCGTCAGCTAGATCAGCTTCGGCTGTCAGGCCGTCACGGGAGCAAGCTCCCTCGCCACAGGTCCAGCGTCGCCTCGAAGTTGTGTAGATACCTATGCCGCGATGAGGCCGGTGCAGACCACCTCAATTCAATGCTTGTACTCCGGCCTCTCAGCCAGCCCCACCTTCAAGAAATCCACCAGCTTCCTCACCTTCGGCGACAAATGCCGCTGCTGCGGATACAGCGCCCACACCGCAGTATTCGGCGGTTGATGAGCCTCCAGCAACGACACCAACGCCCCACTGTGCAGATGCTCCAGGACGTAGTAATCCGGCAACTGGCACAAGCCCATGCCTTGCAACGCCGCATCCAGCACTGCTTGCCCACTGTTGCAGCGCCAATTGCCTTGCACGCGCTGGGAAAATTCCCGCCCGTCCTGGGCCATTTGCCAGATATCCGAACTGCCAATCAGGCAGTTATGCCGGCTCAACTCCGACAAGCTGTGTGGCCGACCGTACCGTTTGAGGTAGGAGGGCGACGCACACAGGTACATGCGTCGAGGTGCCAGGCGGCTGGCAACCATGCGTGAGTCTTGCAAACGTCCCAGGCGGATGGCCAGGTCGAGGCCTTCGTGGACCAGGTCCAGTGAGCGATTGGTCAACTCGATGTCCACGCGCAGTTGCGGATAGTGCGCCATAAAGCGTGTCACCAGCGGCACGATAAAACGCTCGCCATAAGCCACGGCGCAGGTCATGCGCAACATGCCCTTGGGTTCGCTGGTCAGGTCGCCCACCGCCCGCAGCGCTTCCTCGCGACCGTCCTGCAGACGTTGGCAGTGTTGCAGGAAGGTCTGGCCGGCTTCGGTCAGCGTCACCTTGCGTGTGCTGCGGTACAGCAATCGGGTTTGCAGGCGTTCTTCCAGACGCGCCACTTGCCGGCTGACGTGGGAGGACGATACCCCCAGTCGCTCGGCCGCCGCCGTGAACTGGCTGCATTCGGCCACCGCGACAAACTCGTCAATGCCTTCCCAGCGGTTCTCCAGCATGCTGATTGTCCCTATATGGCAATAATGTTTTGCTTTTGCCTGGATTATTCATCAATGGGCGATGTTTTACACTCACGGCCTCAGTTTTTAACCCGATGGAGAAACCCGGATGATCAAGTCCCGCGCCGCCGTAGCTTTCGAAGCCAAGAAGCCCCTTGAGATTGTTGAAGTGGATGTCGCCATGCCCAAGGCTGGCGAGGTGCTGCTGCGGGTGGTCGCGTCCGGCGTGTGCCACACCGACGCCTACACCTTGTCGGGTGCAGACCCGGAAGGCATTTTCCCGTCGATCCTGGGCCATGAAGGCGGCGCAGTGGTGGAAGCCATCGGCGAGGGCGTGACCTCGGTCGCTGTGGGCGATCACGTGATCCCGCTGTACACCCCGGAATGCGGCAAGTGCAAGTTCTGCCTGAGTGGCAAGACCAACCTGTGCCAGGCCATTCGCGCGACTCAGGGCAAGGGCTTGATGCCGGATGGCACCACGCGTTTCTCCTACAAGGGCCAGCCGATTTTCCACTACATGGGCACCTCGACGTTCTCCGAGTACACCGTGCTGCCGGAAATCTCCGTGGCCAAGATTCCTAAAGAAGCGCCGCTGGAAAAAGTCTGCCTGCTCGGTTGCGGTGTCACCACCGGCATCGGTGCGGTGATCAACACCGCCAAGGTCAAGCCGGGCGATACCGTGGCCGTCTTCGGCCTGGGCGGCATTGGGCTGTCGGCGATTATCGGCGCGGTCAAGGCCAAGGCCGGTCGCATCATCGCCATTGATATCAACCCGGCCAAGTTCGAAATCGCCAAGCAACTGGGCGCCACTGATTGCATCAACCCGAAAGACTACGATCGCCCGATCCAGGACGTGATTGTCGACCTGACTGATGGCGGCGTGGACTTTTCCTTCGAGTGCATTGGCAATGTGCAACTGATGCGTGCGGCTCTTGAGTGCTGTCACAAAGGCTGGGGCGAATCGGTGATCATCGGTGTGGCCGGTGCTGGCCAGGAGATCGCTACACGTCCGTTCCAACTTGTCACCGGGCGCGTCTGGCGTGGTTCAGCGTTTGGTGGCGTGCGCGGTCGTACCGAATTGCCAAGCTACGTGGAAATGGCCCAGACCGGCGAAATTCCGCTGGATACCTTCATCACCCACACCATGGGCCTGGAAGATATCAACAAAGCGTTTGACCTGATGCATGAAGGCAAGAGCATTCGTACCGTCATTCACTTCTGAGGTCGGCCATGAGTCTGGAAAACCTGTCATGCCAGAAGAGCTTCGGCGGCTGGCATAAACGTTACAAGCATCATTCCGATGTGCTGGGTTGCGACATGACCTTTGCCGTCTACCTGCCGCCGCAAGCAGAGCAGGGCGGCAAGCTGCCGGTGCTGTATTGGCTGTCCGGGTTGACCTGTACTGACGAAAACTTCATGCAGAAGGCCGGCGCCCAGCGCATGGCCGCCGAACTGGGCTTGATCATCGTCGCGCCGGACACCAGCCCCCGCGGCCTCGGCGTGCCGGGCGACCCGGACAATGCCTGGGACTTCGGCCTCGGCGCGGGCTTCTACCTCAATGCCACCCAGGAACCCTGGGCCAAGCACTATCGGATGCATGACTACGTGGTGCAGGAATTGCCGGCATTGGTAGAGGCGCATTTCCCTGCCTCCGATAAGCGCGGTATCAGCGGCCACTCCATGGGCGGTCACGGTGCGCTGGTCTGCGCATTGCGCAACCCTGGACGTTACCTGTCGGTGTCGGCGTTTTCGCCGATCAACAACCCGATGGACTGCCCGTGGGGCCAGAAAGCCTTTTCCCGTTATTTGGGGGAAGAGCGTTCGAAATGGCGCGAATGGGATGCCTGCGTGCTCATCAGCGAAGCCTCGGAAAAGTTGCCGCTCTTGGTGGACCAAGGCGATCGCGACGATTTCCTCGCGGTTCAGCTCAAGCCCGAAGCCTTGCAGCAAGCGGCCAAAGCAGCCAACCATCCGCTGGAACTGCGCCTGCAGCCTGGCTACGACCACAGCTACTTCTTCATCGCCAGCTTCATCGAAGACCATTTGCGCCATCATGGTCGTGCTTTGCTCGGTTAATCCGAGGAAAAAGTAGGTAGAATCACGCCCTGAATTAAATCGGGGCGTTTTTTTATGCGTATTGGCCACGGCTACGATGTGCACCGTTTCGCTGAAGGCGATTTCATCACCCTGGGCGGTGTGCGCATTGCACACCACCATGGGTTGCTGGCTCATTCCGACGGCGACGTGGTCTTGCACGCCTTGAGCGATGCTTTGCTCGGCGCGGCGGCATTGGGCGATATCGGCAAGCACTTTCCGGACACCGATCCCACCTTCAAGGGCGCGGACAGTCGTGTGTTGCTGCGCCATGTGGTCGGCCTGATCCACGCCAAGGGCTGGAAGGTCGGCAACGTCGATAACACCATCGTCGCCCAGGCGCCAAAAATGGCCCCCCATATCGAAGCGATGCGCACAGCGATCGCCGCAGACCTGCAAATTGAATTGGATCAAGTCAACGTGAAAGCCACCACCACCGAAAAGCTCGGGTTTACCGGTCGTGAAGAGGGCATCGCAGTGCACTCCGTCGCCTTGTTGCTGCGCGCATGAACGACCTGCAACTGCTGGGCCCGCGGGCCTATGGCGAGGCCCTGGGCAGCGCGGTACTGAAGGCCACGGCCGAAGACTTCCAGGTTGATGAGGTGCTGGACATCCCGCTGACCGGCGACGGCGAGCACCTGTGGCTGTGGGTGGAAAAGCGCGGCTTGAACACCGAGGAGGCCGCACGGCGTATCGCCAAGGCTGCTGGCGTACCGTTGCGCACCGTCAGCTATGCCGGGCTCAAGGACCGTCAAGCCCTGACCCGTCAGTGGTTCAGCGTGCAATTGCCCGGCAAGGCCGACCCGGACATGAGCGGCGCAGAAAACGACACCCTCAAGATCCTGAAAACTGCGCGTCACAAACGCAAGTTGCAGCGCGGTGCCCATTCGGCCAACGGCTTCACCTTGCGCCTGACCCAACTGGCCGGCGACACCGCTGCCATCGACGCACGTCTGCAGTTGATTGCGCGGCACGGCATCCCCAATTACTTCGGCACCCAGCGTTTTGGCCACAACGGCGGCAACGTGGTGGATGCTCGCGAGTGGGCTGCCCGCAAGGCCCTGCCCGAGCAGCGCAACGTGCGCTCGCGCTTGCTGTCCACGGCTCGCAGTTACCTGTTCAACAAAGTGTTGGCGGCCCGCGTCGCCGACGGTTCATGGCAGCGAGCCCAAGTCGGCGATCTGCTGGCGTTTACCGACAGTCGCAGTTTTTTTCCGGCCGGGGAAGCTGAGTGCAGTGACCCGCGCCTGGCGATCCTGGACCTGCATCCCACCGGCCCGCAGTGGGGCGAAGGTGATTCGCCGGCGAAAGGTCTTACGTACGAGCTGGAACAATCTGTCGTCGCTGGCGAAGCAGACCTACGTGATTGGCTGGTGAAGGCGGGAATGAGCCAGGAACGTCGCATTCTGCGACTGCCCATTGGCGGGTTGACGTGGCATTATCCCGGGCCTGACATTCTGCAATTGGAATTCGTCCTGCCGGCCGGATGCTTCGCCACTGTCTTGGTGCGCGAGCTTGTTGATCTGGTGCCGGTGGGGCAGACGGACAGCCCATGCGTATTCTGATATCAAACGATGACGGTGCCACCGCACCCGGTCTTGCCGCGCTCCATGCTGCGCTGCAGGATTACGCCGAGTGCGTGGTGGTTGCCCCCGACCAGGACAAGAGCGGCGCCAGCAGTTCGCTGACGCTCGACCGTCCGCTGCACCCGCGGGTCCTGGCCAATGGCTTTATCAGCGTCAACGGAACCCCCACCGACTGCGTGCACCTGGCAATCAACAGTTTGCTGGAGCACCAGCCAGACCTGGTGGTCTCGGGGATCAACCTGGGCGCCAACCTGGGTGACGACGTGCTGTATTCCGGCACCGTGGCGGCGGCCCTCGAAGGGCGCTTCCTGGGCCGAACCGGCTTTGCCTTTTCCTTTGCTTCGCGGCAACTGGATAACCTGGCGACGGCGGCCTACTACGCGCGCAAGTTGGTGGAGGCCCATGCTTCCCTGGACCTGCCGCCGCGTACGGTACTCAACGTCAATATCCCCAACCTGCCCCTCGACCATATTCGCGGCATCCAACTCACGCGCCTGGGCCATCGCGCCCGTGCGGCGGCGCCCTTGAAGGTGGTCGACCCACGCGGCAAGGAAGGCTATTGGATCGCCGCGGCCGGCGACGCCGAAGATGGCGGCGAGGGCACGGACTTTCATGCGGTGATGCAAGGCTATGTCTCCGTTACCCCGTTGCTGTTTGATCGCACCTTCAGTGATGCCTTCAGTGGCCTTGATGGCTGGCTGGAGGGACTGCGTTGATGGCTCGTGAACAAGACGACCTGTTGCGCCGTGGCATCGGGATGACCTCCCAGCGCACCCGGGAGCGGTTGATCCAGCGCCTGTATGAAGAAGGCTTGTCCAACGCGCAGGTGCTGGAAGTGATCCGGCGCACGCCGCGGCACCTGTTTGTCGATGAAGCCCTGGCGCATCGTGCCTATGAAGACACGGCGTTGCCCATCGGTCACAACCAGACCATCTCTCAGCCTTACATGGTCGCGCGCATGAGCGAGCTGCTGCTGGCGGCGGGGCCTTTGGACAAGGTGCTGGAGATTGGCACCGGCTCCGGCTACCAGACGGCCGTGCTGTCGCAATTGGTAGAGCGGGTGTTTTCGGTCGAGCGCATCAAGGTGCTGCAGGACCGGGCCAAAGAGCGTCTGGTGGAGCTGAACCTGCGCAACGTGGTATTTCGCTGGGGCGATGGCTGGGAGGGCTGGCCGGCGCTGGCGCCCTACAACGGTATCATCGTCACCGCCGTGGCCACCGATGTGCCGCAAGCCTTGCTGGATCAATTGGCACCTGGCGGGCGGCTGGTCATCCCGGTGGGCTCCGGCGAAGTGCAACAGTTGATGCTTATTATCCGTGAGGACGAAGGCTTTTCCCGGCATGTACTCGGTGCCGTGCGTTTCGTACCCTTGCTCAACGGCCCGCTGGCCTGATCATTTATTCGCGCGCAGTGAATTCTGTAAGCGGGGATGTGTCTTACGGCGGGGTCTATTGAATCAACATGCCTGGCAGCCACGATTAAACATGATGAATTTTTCCTTTCAGTCATGTGCCAGTAAAAAGCCAATGCCCAGTTATACTTGCGTCATATTTCAAGCCTGATCCAGGCGTTAACGTTCAGCCACCACAAAGGGAGCGGCGGGTGAGTCTCACAGGTCCTGCGCAGCGAATGAGTAAAACAAGCTTTCAGCGACTGGTGCTTGGCCTTGTCTTGAGTTCCTTATTGGCAGCCTGCTCGAGCACGCCATCCGGCGGTGCGCGGGTCGTTGACCGTACCAACGCAACCCCCCAAAGGCCCACGGTGACCACCGGTCAATACGTGGTGCGCAAAGGCGACACCCTGTTCTCGATTGCCTTTCGTTATGGCTGGGACTACAAGGCGCTGGCCGCCCGTAACAACATTCCTGTGCCGTATACGATCCATCCAGGGCAGACCATTCGTTTCGATGGTCGCTCAGGTTCCGCACCTACGGCAGTTGTGACAAAGTCGGGTTCTTCGCCATCGTCCTCGAGCAAGACCACCATCATCACTCGGCCTGCAGGCAGCGCCACGCCTACGGTTGCGAGCAAGCCGGCACCCGCGCCGTTGCCACCTGCCGGGCCTGCGCCGACCGGTTGGGGATGGCCCTCAAACGGAGTGTTGATTGGAAAATTCTCTTCAAACGGTAGTTTGAATAAAGGCATTGATATCGCCGGGGATTTGGGACAGCCTGTTTTAGCTGCGTCTGATGGGACAGTGGTGTACGCCGGGAGTGGTTTGCGGGGCTACGGCGAGCTGGTCATCATCAAACACAGCGATACCTACGTCAGTGCCTACGGTCATAACCGCAGGTTGTTGGTTCGGGAGGGGCAGCAGGTCAAGGTCGGACAGACGATTGCCGAAATGGGGTCAACGGGCACAGACCGGGTGAAACTGCACTTTGAGATTCGCCGCCAAGGGAAGCCTGTAGATCCGCTGCAATTCCTGCCCCGTCGTTGATGTGTTGCACAGCCTGTTCCCTCACGTAGAAGGAACAGGCTCCAGCGTTGCCAAGGATAGAGGCGTCGCTTGAGCTTGAGGTCGAACTCACCAAAGGACTATAACAATGGCTCTCAGTAAAGAAGTGCCGGAGTTTGACATCGACGATGAGGTTCTCCTTATGGAGGCCGGTATCGATTTGGAAACGATGTCAGATAATGAAGGGGTATCACCACCTTCAGTTCGCACCAAATCCAAGAATGCTGCCGCATTGAAGCAGCACAAGTACGTTGACTACACGCGGGCGCTCGACGCGACCCAGCTGTACCTCAATGAAATCGGCTTTTCCCCTCTATTGACCCCCGAAGAAGAAGTCCATTTTGCGCGTCTGTCGCAGAAGGGCGATCCGGCTGGGCGTAAGCGCATGATTGAAAGCAACCTGCGCCTGGTGGTGAAAATCGCCCGACGCTATGTCAATCGTGGGCTGTCCCTGCTGGACCTGATCGAGGAGGGCAACTTGGGCTTGATCCGGGCTGTGGAGAAGTTCGACCCTGAGCGGGGCTTCCGTTTCTCTACCTATGCCACCTGGTGGATTCGCCAGACCATCGAACGGGCGATCATGAATCAGACCCGCACGATCCGGTTGCCGATCCATGTGGTCAAGGAGCTCAACGTCTACCTGCGGGCGGCGCGTGAGCTGACGCAAAAACTCGATCATGAACCTTCGCCTGAAGAAATCGCCAACCTGCTGGAAAAACCGGTAGGGGAGGTCAAGCGCATGCTAGGCCTTAACGAGCGTGTGTCTTCGGTGGATGTCTCGTTGGGGCCGGATTCGGATAAAACCCTGCTGGACACCCTGACCGATGACCGTCCGACGGATCCTTGCGAGCTGTTGCAGGACGATGATCTTTCCCAAAGTATTGACCAGTGGCTGTCAGAGCTCACGGACAAGCAGCGTGAAGTGGTGATTCGCCGCTTCGGCCTGCGCGGCCATGAGAGCAGCACCCTGGAGGATGTGGGCCTGGAGATTGGCCTGACCCGTGAGCGGGTGCGGCAGATCCAGGTAGAGGGCCTCAAGCGCTTGCGCGAGATCCTGGAGAAGAATGGCTTGTCGAGTGAGTCGTTGTTCCAATAACGATTGGTAGGGCAGCGATGACAAAACGCCCGATGCATGTGAATGCACCGGGCGTTTTGCTGTGCCCTGATCGTTCCCATGCTCTGCGTGGGAATGCAGCCCTGGACGCTCGGCGTCCCAAAGCGCGACGCCGAGCGTCACAAGAGGCGTTCCCACGCAGAGCGCGGGAACGATCAGGCATCCCGAAATCCAGGCATAAAAAAACCCCGCTTTTAAGGGCGGGGTTTTTTCGACTAAGTCAGTACAAGTTAGATAACTTGAACTTCTTCAGCTTGCATGCCTTTCTGACCGCGGGTAGCGATGAAAGAAACCTGTTGGCCTTCTTTCAGGCTTTTGAAGCCGTCGGATTGGATAGCTTTGAAGTGAACGAACAGGTCGTCACCGGATTGTGGAGTGATGAAGCCGAAGCCTTTTTCATCGTTGAACCACTTAACGGTACCAGTTTGGCGATTAGACATGGTGTATCTCCTTGGACAAAGTTAACTGCGACTCAGGAAAAGCCCTGGCCGAGACTGAGTGCAAAGAGCAGGAAAAATTCTTGGAGATGGTTGGATCGAAATTCAACATATCGTGTAGAGATTCTCAGTGACACAAGCAGCACAGTGGCGCCACCTTAACCCTTTTTCCGGAACGTGCCAATGGTATTTCCGAAGGTTTCTCTATTTTCGTGACTGGCGGTGGTATTTACAGTCATTGATGCCGGCCATCCGGGCCCCGGCTACGCTGGCTGCGGCTTATAGCTGGCGGGGCATTCATCAAGAAAACCCGTGCGGCCTTTGAACCCCAACGCCGGCCCCGGTAAGATGGCCCACAGATTTTTTTCGCCTCGCTATTCAGGACACCGCCATGAGCATCAAATCGGACAAGTGGATTCGCCGCATGGCGCAGGAACACGGCATGATCGAGCCGTTCGTCGAACGCCAGATTCGTGGCGAAGGCGACGAGCGCGTGATTTCGTACGGGGTTTCCAGCTATGGCTACGACGTGCGTTGCGCCGATGAATTCAAGGTGTTCACCAACATCAATTCGGCGATCGTCGATCCGAAAAACTTCGACGAAAAGAGCTTCGTCGACGTCAAGAGCGACGTGTGCATCATCCCGCCCAACTCTTTCGCCCTGGCGCGCACCGTGGAGTTCTTCCGTATTCCTCGCGACGTGCTGACCATCTGCCTGGGTAAAAGCACCTACGCCCGCTGCGGCATTATCGTCAACGTCACGCCGCTTGAGCCTGAGTGGGAAGGCCACGTGACCCTGGAATTCTCCAACACCACCACTTTGCCGGCGAAAATCTACGCCAACGAAGGCGTGGCACAAATGCTGTTCTTGCAGTCCGACGAGGCCTGTGAAGTGTCCTACAAAGACCGTGCGGGCAAGTATCAGGGCCAACGCGGCGTCACTCTCCCACGCGCTTGATCTAAAGCTCCTACGGGCAAAGGGAATTTGTCTGCAGAAAGTGACTCTATCTAGGTGTACTGCTTCGGCGCGTGTGAAACGCGCCGGGCCATACTTGAGGAGTACCCTATGAAGATCGACCCGCGAATCAGCGCAGAACTCGCCCGGCTTGAACCCAACCAGATTGGTGTTCTGGCCTGGTCCCTGATGGCCAACCCCGCGCACGGGGGCGGCATCCCCGGTCAACCTGAACCTGATTACCCGCAGCCTACCGAGCCGGGTGAGCCGACCTTACCGGACGAGCCACCACCCGCGCCTGTTGCCTGATACCTGAGCGGGCCTTATCGATTCATTGAATCGGCCAGACTTGGTGATCGCCGATCACAAAGATTCGCTGGTCTTGGGCCTGCTCCACGGCATAACCCCCTGTAAACGCGCCAAAGGCTGGCAGCAGGCTAACCTGAGCGCCGATCTGGAAGCACGGCAAGCGCAGCCGTTGGCGCCCTTTGCCTCGCAGGTGGTACACCGGATGCACATGCCCCGCCAGTACATGGTGGCTGACGTGTGCCTCTGGCTCATGCTGCAAGGCGAAAGGGCCCATTAGCAGGGGCTCGGGGACCACCTCAATGGCCAAATCCAGCGGTGGGTCACCGGCACGTTTGTCGTGATTGCCGCGAATCAAGATCAAGGCCAGTTTGCGATTGCGCTCACGCCAGGCCCGGATTGCGTTCAGGGTGCCGCTGGCGTGAGAGCCAGGGCCGTGCAGGAAATCGCCGAGAAAGATCAACTGCGCGCACGGCAGGGCCGATAACAGCTTGTCCAGGCGTTCCAGGTTGGCCGTAGTCGTGCCCTGTGGCACCGGCTGCCCCAGGCTGCGATAGGCCGACGCCTTGCCAAAATGCGCGTCGGCAATCAATAGGCATCGACGTGCGGGCCAATACACGGCCTTGTCCGGCAATAGCCATAGCTCTTCGCCTTCCAGCATCAGTGGGTAATGCATCAGCCTTGCCCTTTGTCGGCGACTTTTTCCAGGTCCTTGACCATCCGCGCGATGCGCTCCGAAAGCTTTTCCGAACTCATGCTTTCGCGCATCCGTTCTACCAGCAGCGGGAAGGCCAGGGGTGTGGGCCGCTGGATCGTGTGCAGGTCCAGCCTCAGCGTCGACAGATGATTCAGCGTGTGTTCCAGCCGGCGAATATCCAATTCATCACGCAGAACTTCTTCACCGGCCTGGGCCAGCAGCAGGTTCTGCGGGTCATATTGCTTGAACACCTCAAAGAACAAGCCGCTGGAAGCCTGCACTTGTCGCGTGCTTTTCGGCGCGCCGGGATACCCGGCAAATACCAGCCCGGCGATTCGCGCAATCTCGCGAAAGCGGCGCAGGGCCAGTTCGCCGGCATTGAGGCTGGCGATCACGTCAGCCAGCAGGTCTTGGGGGCTCAGCAACGTAGCGTTCAACAGCTGGGGCCACTGCACCTCGGTGGCGCTCAACAGCTCCAGGCCATAATCATTCACCGCAATCGAGAAGGTCAGCGGCTGCTGTTGGCTGACCCGCCAGGCCAGCAAACTGGCCAAGCCCAGGTGTACCTGGCGGCCAGCGAAGGGGTACAGAAACAGGTGCCAGCCTTCCCGCGAACGCAGGGTTTCAGCCAGCAAATGCTCACGGGTCGGCAGGCCGGACCAGCGCAATTGGGTGTGCAGCAACGGTTGCACCGCCTGCATCTCCGGGCCGTCGAACTGCCCATGGGCGGCGGCATCAAAACGCTCGACTACCGCCTGGGCCAGTTCGTTGGAAAGGGGCATGCGCCCGCCATTCCAGCGTGGCACGGCGGCTTTTTTCGCGGTGCTGCGACGTACATAGGCGGTCATGTTTTCCACGCGCACCAGTTCCAGCAAGCGTCCGGCGAACAGAAACCCATCCCCCGGCTTGAGCCTTGCAATAAACCCTTCCTCGACACTGCCCAGGTTCTTGCCGCCGCCCTTGCTCCAGAACTTGAGCTGGATACTGGCATCACTGACGATGGTGCCGACGCTCATGCGATGGCGGCGTGCGAGGCGTGCATCCGGGACACGCCAGATGCCGTGCTCATCGGGCTCCACGCGGCGGTAATCCGGATAAGCGGTGAGTGACAGGCCACCATGGCGCACAAACCCCAGGGCCCAGGCCCAATCCGCTTCGGTGAGGTCGCGATAGGCCCAGGCGCCGCGCACTTCGTCCAACAGTGCTGCCGGAGTAAACCCGCCGCCCAAGGCCATGCTGACCAAGTGTTGGACCAGCACATCCAGCGGCTTGTAAGGTGATTCCCGCGCTTCGATGTGCCGTTGGGCGATCGCATCCTGGGCGGCCGCGGCTTCCACCAACTCCAGGCTGTGGGTGGGCACCAGCGTTACCCGTGAGGGCCGCCCTGGCGCGTGGCCGGAACGCCCGGCGCGTTGCATCAACCGCGCTACGCCCTTGGCGGAACCAATTTGCAGCACCCGTTCCACCGGCAGGAAGTCCACGCCCAGGTCGAGGCTGGAGGTGCACACCACCGCCTTGAGTTGCCCGTCTTTCAACGCCCGCTCCACCCAGTCGCGGGTCTCGCGCGATAACGAACCGTGGTGCAGGGCAATCAAGCCGGCCCAGTCCGGACGCGCGTCCAGAATCGCCTGGTACCAGATCTCCGATTGCGCCCGGGTATTGGTAAATACCAGGCAACTGCTGCTGGCCTCTACCTCGGCGACCACCTGCGGCAACATCTTCAAACCGATATGCCCGGCCCAAGGAAAGCGCTCGGTGACGGGCGGCAGCAAGGTGTCGACCTTCAGTGCCTTGGCCGTTTGCCCCTGTACATTAATGCCGTCGCCCTGTGGGACCAGTACTTCCAAAGCGTGGGCCTGATTACCCAGCGTCGCGGAAATACCCCACACCATCAACTCAGGATGCCAGCGCCGCAAGCGTGCCAGCGCCAGTTGCAACTGCACGCCACGCTTATTGCCGATCAGTTCATGCCATTCATCCACGATGACCATGCGCAGGTGCGCCAGGCTGGTCTCACTGTCGGCGCGGGCCAGCATCAACGTCAGGCTTTCCGGGGTGGTGACCAGGGCGGTGGGTTGGCGACGGGTCTGGCGCGCGCGTTCACTGCTGCTGGTATCACCGGTGCGCAGGCCCACGCTCCAGGGAATCTGCAACGCCTCCAGTGGGGCTTGCAGGGCGCGTGCGGAGTCGGCGGCCAAGGCGCGCATCGGCGTGATCCATAGCACGGTCAGCGGCTCGGCAGGCGGTTTGCGTTTGCCTGTGACGGGCGGGCGGGTGATGGCGAAACGATTGAGGGCGGCAAACCAGAGGGCATAGGTTTTACCCGCCCCAGTGCTGGCATGCAGTAACCCCGACTGGCCGGCCTTGACCGCGGCCCATACCTCTTTCTGAAAGGCGAATGGCTTCCACCCTTGGGTGGCAAACCATTGCTTGGCGAAGTCGGGGTTTTTTGCCATGCGGCAGCGGACGCTCTGGAGGGGTTAGTTCAAAGACCCTTCAGGCACCGCCGACGTTCAACTGTAGGAGCGGGCTAGCCCGCGAAAAAGGCCCAGGCACCGTGTTTCTCCAGGTTGCCGGCGTTATCGTTGACGATTTTCGCGAGCAAGCTCGCTCCTACTTCAAGTTGCCGCTCAAAAATTGTTGCAGGCGTTCGCTCTTCGGATTGCCCAGCACATCCTCTGGCAGGCCTTGCTCCTCCACCCGGCCCTGATGCAGGAACAGCACCTGGCTTGAGACCTTGCGCGCAAAGCTCATCTCGTGGGTCACCATGATCATGGTGCGGCCTTCCTCGGCCAGGCCTTGGATCACCTTCAACACTTCGCCCACCAGCTCCGGGTCCAGGGCTGATGTGGGTTCATCGAACAGCATCACCTCCGGCTCCATCGCCAGGGCGCGGGCGATGGCGACGCGTTGTTGCTGGCCACCTGACAGGAACGCCGGGTATTGATCGGCCACGCGCGCCGGCAGCCCGACTTTGTCCAGGTAGCGGCGGGCGCGGTCCTCAGCGTCCTTTTTGCTGCAACCCAGCACACGCCGAGGGGCCATGGTGATGTTTTCCAGCACGCTCATGTGGCTCCACAAGTTGAAGTGCTGGAACACCATCGCCAGCCGCGTGCGCAGGCGTTGCAGCTCGGCATCGTCGGCCACGCGCATACCCTGGCGGTCGCTGACCATGCGGATCGCTTGGCCGTCCAGGGTCATGGCGCCATCGTTGGGGGTTTCCAAAAAGTTGATACAGCGCAGGAAGGTACTCTTGCCTGAGCCACTGGCGCCGATCAAGCTGATCACATCACCGGTCTTGGCCTTGAGCGACACACCTTTGAGCACTTGATTGTCGCCATAGCTTTTGTGCAGGCCTTCAACGGTCAGTTTGTACATGGGGCGTGCATCCTCAAGGCGAAAGTAGATAACCGCTGCGGTAGACCTGTGTGCCGGCGACATGGCAGATCACCATGCCGGCCGTGGCCATGCGGCGTAGCGAGCGGGCGTAAAGCAGCCCGGCGTGCTGGCAGTGCACAGGCGTTACGCGGTCTGTAATGGGGTCGATGATGTCGGCGACCCATTGCCCGGCCTCCAGGTATTCGCCTGGCAGGGCGTTGAATACCAGCAAGCCACCCACCGGGGTAGTCACCGGCTCCACCGCCGCCAGCGGCGTAGCCGGGTAGGCCAGGGCAGGCAAGGGGGCTGCATTGCCGTGAATGGCGCCGAGATGGATCAAATAATCAATGATGGCCTGGCAGTCCAGCGCGGCGAGGCCGTGGTTGACATCGCCCTGGCCACGCAGCTCGACGGTCACCGACAAGCTGCCCATGGGGATCGGGTAGCGTTCGCCGAAGCGTTGCTGCAATTGCCACCACACCAGGGTGAAACATTCGTCAAAAGACTGCCCGCCGGAATCGGTAGCCAACAGGTTGGCCTCCGAGCCCAGGTAGCGCGCCAACGGCTCTACCTGTGGCCAGGCGTCGGGCGTGGTGTACAGGTGCGCCACGGCTTCGAAGTCGCAATGCAGGTCCAGCACCACGTCGGCATCACAGGCCAAGCGTTGCAGCACCAGGCGTTGGGAGTGCAACTGGGTCTGAGCGGTGTGCGCGGCCAAGGCGTGGGACAGTGCGCTGCGGATCAATTGGGCATTGCGCTGGGGATCATCGCCCAGCAGGTCTTCGACCTGGTTGCCGACGTCTTCGCTGAGATCGACGAACAGGCGATTGAAGTTCTGCCCGCTTTCCAGTTCGTAGCGGCCCAAGGGGATGTCCATCAACACCTGTTCCAGGCCCACCGGGTTGGCGACCGGCACCAGCACGATTTCGCTGCGCAAGCGCCCGGCCGTTTCAAGTTCTGCCAGGCGTGCCTTCAGGTGCCAGGCCACCAGCATGCCCGGCAATTCATCGGCATGCAGGGAGGACTGGATGTACACCTTGCCTTCGGGCTGCTGCGGGCCGAAGTGAAAACTGTGGATCTGCCGCGCCGTGCCGGGCACCGGCGCGATCAGGTCATGTAGCTGATGGCGCATGCAAACTCCTTAGTGGCTCGGCCCGAGAAAGGCCAGCCAACGACGTTCCGCCAGGCGAAACAGACCGACCAGGGCGAAGGTCACCGTCAGATAGATCAGTGCGGCAATGCCGAATGACTGGAAGGTCATGAAGGTGGCGGAGTTGGCGTCCCGCGCAACCTTGAGGATGTCCGGGATCGTTGCGGTAAAGGCCACCGTGGTTGAGTGCAGCATCAGGATCACTTCGTTGCTGTAGTAGGGCAACGAGCGTCGCAACGCCGAAGGCATGATCACATAGGCGTACAGCTTCCAGCCGCTGAGGCCGTAAGCCTTGGCCGCCTCGACTTCGCCGTGGGCCATGCTGCGGATCGCCCCGGCGAAGATCTCCGTGGTGTAGGCGCAGGTGTTGAGGGCGAAGGCGAGCAGGGTGCAGTTCATCGCATCGCGAAAGAACGCATCCAGCATCGGTTGTGCCCGCACGGCGGCAAGGCTGTAGATGCCGGTGTAGCAGATCAGCAATTGGATATAGAGCGGCGTACCGCGAAACAGGTAGGTGTAGAACTGCACGGGCCAACGCACCAGGCGCTTGCGCGAAACGCGGGCGATGGACAGTGGGATCGACACCAGAAAGCCGATCACCAGCGAGGCACTGAGCAACCACAAGGTCATGGCCAGGCCGGTGATGTGCTGGCCGTCGCTATAAAGAAAGGGGCGCCAGTATTCCTGCAATAGCTCGATCATCGCACTGCCTCCCGGGCGCCTGCGGAGTAGCGACGTTCAAGTCGGCGCAAGACAAAGTTTGAGGCGCTGGTGATCAACAGGTAGATCAGCGCCGCCAGCACCAGGAAATAAAACAGTTGATAGGTGCTCTTGCCAGCGTCCTGGGCGGCTTTTACCAGGTCTGCCAGGCCGATGATCGACACCAGTGCGGTGGCCTTGAGCATCACCATCCAGTTATTGCCGATGCCCGGCAGCGCAAAGCGCATCATCTGCGGGAAGGTCACGTAGCGAAACCGCTGCCCGCGCTTGAGCCCGTAAGCGGTGGCGGCTTCGAGTTGGCCGCGGGGCACGGCGAGAATCGCGCCGCGAAAGGTTTCGGTGAAATACGCCCCGTAGATAAAGCCCAGGGTGATCACCCCGGCGCTGAACGGGTCGATCTCGATGTATTCCCATTCCATAAAGTCGGTAAAGCCGCTGAGCCAGGTTTGCAGGCTGTAGAAAATCAGCAGCATCAGCACCAGGTCGGGTACACCGCGAATCAGGGTGGTGTAGAGCTGGGCGGGGATACGCACAATGGCCAGGCTGGACAGTTTGGCGCTGGCGCCGAGCAGGCCCAGCAAGACGCTGACGGCCAGGGACAGCACCGACAACTTGATGGTCATCCAGGTGCCTTGCAGCAACAGCGGGCCGAAACCCTTCAGGCTGAATGCGCTCAGCCCGAGGGTTTGCAACAGATCTTCGAACATAAATCAGGACCTATGGCGATAAAAAAGCGCCCCACCTGAAGCAGGGCGCCCCAGGCATTATTTGCCGCTGTACAGGTTCAGTTCGCCAAAGTGTTTCTTCTGGATAGTGGCGTAGGTGCCATCATCGTGTAACGCTTTGATACCTTTATCCAAAAGCGCCTTGAGTTCAGTGTTACCTTTTTTGATACCGACGGCGGTTTTCGACGGCAGCAGCGGGTCGTCGATCGCGGCGCTCACTTCATAGCCGGCACCGGCTGGCGACTTGAGAAAGCCCAGTTCGGCTTGCAGCATGTCCTGCACAGAAGCATCGAGGCGCCCGGAGGTCAGGTCGGCGTACACCTGGTCCTGGTTGGCGTAAGCCTTGGTGGTCACCCCGGCTTTATCCAGTACGGCCTTGGCGTAGGCTTCCTGGATGGTGCCTTGCTCGTAACCCACGGATTTGCCCTTGAGAGAGTCTGGCGTCGAATAGCCAGCGCCTTTCTTGAACACCAGCGAAGTCGGGCCAGAGAACAGCTCGGTGGAGAAGTCGATGGCCTTCTCGCGCACTGGGGTCACGGTCATCGACGAAATCACGCCATCGAATTTATTGGCTTTCAGGCCCGGGATCATGCCGTCGAAGTCACTTTCGACCCACTTGCACTTGACCTTCAGCTCCGCGCAGATCGCATTGCCCAGGTCGATATCGAAGCCCACGAGGCTGCCGTCGGCGGCCTTGGATTCGAACGGTGCGTAGGAAGGGTCGACACCAAAACGCAATTCCTTGTATTCCTTGGCCGTAGCAACACCAGCAGCCATGCACAGAGCCAGTGCAGAAAGGGTCAGCAATGCTTTTTTCATTAGGTAATCCCTGGAAACCAAGATAAGCGCTTGTGGCGCGATTAGGACTGTTACTGAACGGTGTCAGACCCATCACAAGTAGCAATTTCTGCACCATAGTTCCGGATGGGCTTTTTAAAAGGTGGGATAAGGCCGTTTCAAGTGTAGGCGGTGCCCGAAAGTGGGCATGGAATTTCCAGCGCACCATTCTGGATCGGTCGCTGATCAAAAGGTGGGAGCTGGCTTGCCTGCGATAGCGGTGGGTCAGTTGTTACATGGGGTAGCTGACTCACCGTCATCGCAGGCAAGCCAGCTCCTACAAGGGGCTGGATCAGGCCAGCAAGTCTTGTAGCGTGGCCAGGTTGTCCGCTTCATCCACCGCCTTATCCTGGCGCCAGCGCAGCATCCGCGGAAATCGCACCGCAATCCCGCTCTTGTGCCGCTTGGACAGGGCAATCCCTTCAAAACCCAGCTCAAACACCATGCTCGGCGTCACGCTGCTGACCGGGCCGAACTTCTCCACCGTGGTTTTGCGCACAATGGCGTCGACCTTGCGCATTTCCTCGTCGGTCAGCCCGGAATACGCCTTGGCGAACGGCACCAGGGTGCGCTCGCTGCCCGGTGGGCCGTCCCATACGGCGAACGTGTAGTCACTGTAGAGGCTGGCGCGCCGGCCATGGCCGCGCTGGGCGTAGATCAACACGGCGTCGACGCTGAAGGGGTCGACCTTCCACTTCCACCACAGGCCCATGTCTTTGGTGCGGCCCACGCCGTAGAGGCCCTTGCGATCCTTGAGCATCATGCCTTCCACCCCCAGGCTGCGAGAGGCTTCACGCTGTTCGGCCAAGGCTGCCCAGGTTTGGCCTTCCAGCAATGGCGAAGGCAATAACACCGGTTGGTTGCACGCCGCGATCACCTGTTCCAATTGGGTGCGACGTTCAGCCTGGGTGTGGTTGCGCCAGTCGTCGCCCTGATATTCCAGCAGGTCGTAGGCGAGCACCGCCACTGGCGCATCCTCTAGCACTTTTTTACTCAAGGTTTTGCGGCCAATGCGCTGTTGCAGCAGCGCGAAGGGTTGCACCGAGTCTTTCCACACCACGATTTCGCCATCAATCACCGTACCGTCGGGCAGGCCACTGACCAGGCTGTGGAGTTCAGGGAAACGTTCAGTCAGCAACTCTTCACCGCGAGACCAGACCCACAGGCGCCCCTCGCGCTTGACCAGTTGTGCGCGAATGCCATCAAACTTCCATTCCACCTGCCAGTCGGCGGGCGAACCGAGCAGGGTGTCGAATTGCTCCACCGGTTGCGCCAGCCCGTGAGCCAGAAAAAACGGATAGGGCTGCCCGCCACGTTGCGCGTGTTCGTCGGATGATTCGGCGGCGATCAGCTTGAGGTAGCCTTCGGCTGTCGGACGGTTCGACAGGTCGGTGTAGCCCACCAGCCGCTGCGCCACGCGCTTGCTGTCGAGGTCGGCCATGGCAGCGAGGGCGCGGGTCACCAGCAGTTTGGACACCCCGACGCGGAAGCTGCCGGTGATCAATTTGATGCACACCATCAGGCTCGGTTGGTCCAGTTGCGCCCACAGCGCTGGCAGCCGGTCTGCCAGGTCCATGGGCGGCAGACCGCGCAGGGGCAGGAGTTTTTCTTCCAGCCATACGGCCAAGCCGTCTTCGGAGGTGTAGGTGGATTCTGGCAGGAGCAGGGAGATGGTCTCGGCCAGATCTCCCACCGACTGGTAGCTCTCTTCGAACAGCCAGGGTTCGATACCGGCCGCTTCGGTGGCCATGTCCCGTAGCAGACGTGTCGGCACCAATTGCCGGGGCCGCCCGCCGCTAAGAAAGTACACAGCCCAGGCCGCATCGGCCGGCGGCGCCTGCAGGAAGTAGGCTTGCAGGGCGGCGAGCTTGGCATTGCTGGAAGTGGTGGCGTCGAGGTTGGCGTACAGCTCGGCGAAGGCTTTCATGCCGTGACCTCTTCTTCGTCATCGCCGTATTCGGTGCTGAAGCCTTGGGCATCCAAGCCCTTTTCCCGCAGGTGACGTACCAACACACCCACCGAACCATGGGTGACCATCACCCGGTGTGCGCCGGTTTGTTCGATGGCCCACAACAAGCCAGGCCAGTCGGCGTGGTCCGAAAGCACGAAACCACGGTCCACACCGCGCCGCCGCCGTGTACCGCGCAGGCGCATCCAGCCGCTGGCGAAGGCGTCGCTGTAGTCGCCAAAGCGGCGCATCCAGGTACTGCCACCGGCAGAGGGCGGGGCGATGATCAGGGCTTGGCGCAGCAGTGGGTCGGTCTTTTTGAAGTCGCCGGCATACAGCGTCTCGGGGATGTAGATGCCCGCTTCGCGGTACACCCGGTTCAACGGCTCGACGGCGCCGTGGCTGAGGATCGGGCCGATGCTGGCGTCCAGCCCATGGAGGATGCGTTGGGCCTTGCCGAAGGAGTAGCAGAACAACACGCTGGCTTTGCCGCTGGCGATATTGGCCTGCCACCAGTCATTGATCCCGGCAAAAATCTGCGCCTGGGGCTGCCAGCGGTAAATCGGCAGGCCGAAGGTGGATTCGGTGATAAAGGTGTGGCAGGGCACCGGTTCGAAGGGCGCGCAGGTGCCATCGGGTTCGACCTTGTAGTCGCCGGACGCCACCCAGACTTCGCCCTGGTATTCCAGGCGTACCTGGGCCGAACCCAGTACATGCCCGGCCGGATGAAAACTTAAGGTCACGCCGTGATGCACCAACCGTTCGCCGTAGGCCAGGGTTTGCAGGTTGATGTCCTGGCCCAGGCGCCAGCGCAGGATACCTTCGCCGGGGGCGGCGGCCAGGTAGTGTTGATTGCCGGTGCGGGCGTGGTCGCCGTGGGCGTGGGTGATGACTGCGCGTTCCACTGGGCGCCAGGGGTCGATGTAAAAATCACCGGCAGGGCAGTAGAGGCCTTCGGGGCGGGCGATGACGAGGTCCATGGGGTTGCCGGGGCGGTGGGCTTGTCAGTTATGAGGCGGGGCTGGGGGTAGAAGTTCTATTTGAATGCGGGCAGTGCAGATGTGGGTTTGCCTTCGATGTCGGCCTGAAAGCCAACACCTATCTACCTGACACCCCGCGATCCAACTGTGGGAGCTGGCTTGCCTGTGATGGCGGCCTGACAGCCGACGCCTATCTACCTGACACCCCACGATCTAAATGTGGGAGCTGGCTTGCCTGCGATGACGTCCTGACAGCCGACACCTATCTACCTGACACCCCGCGATCTAAATGTGGGAGCTGGCTTGCTCGCGAAGGCGGCCTGACAGGCGACACTGTTATACCGAGTACATATCCATTTCTGCGGTAACGGCCACTTAGGGTTCCGCCCAACGGCGGCTCACTTTGCAAAAGCGGCAAAGTAAGCAAAACGCTCTTGCCCCACCACTCGGCACCTCGCTTGGGCTCGGTGTGCCCGAACGCAGGCTTGAATCCGTGGGCCGCCGCCACGCGCCATCCCTGGCGCGGGGCGGCTAACCCGGCGTCCTGCCGGGTTACCCACGAATTCAAGCCTGCGTTCGGCCAGCGTGGTTTAACGGGGCGCCTAAGATCAAAAGCAGATCAAGAGCGACTCGCTTCGCATCGTGGTTACTGTCGGTTGGTGCAACTTACTTAGGTGTTTCTGGACCCTGGCTGCGATAGGCCCGCATAAACAACTTCACCACGTCCTGCACATGCTCCTCGGCCTCTTGCGCACTCAATTGTCCGCCGCAGCCATACAACAAACGAAAGTTCGCCGTGCCCTTGAGCAGGCAAAAGAAGTGCTCCGCGCCCTTGAACGGTGTGTCGATGCTCAAGGCGCCGCTCTGGTCAATCTTGCCGAGCAGGCGCTCCATGCCTTGCAGCATGCGCATGGGGCCGGCATCGAAGAAGATCTGTGAGAGTTTCACGTCCTGATTACCGGTGGTCATCATCAGGCGATGCAGGTTTACCGACTCTTCGCTGTTGATCAGTCGATGAAAGCCGCGGGCGATGTTAAGCAGCACCGTCTCGACGGGCATGCCTACGGGCAGCTCGAAGTACATCACCGGCAATTGCTCTTCGCATTTGGCCACCACCGCAGCGGTGAACAGCGTCTCTTTGTCGGTGAAGTGGCTGTAGACCGTGAGTTTCGATACGCCGGCCGCCAGGGCAACGGCGTCCATGCTGGTGTTTGCATAGCCCTTGTCCAGGAACAGCGATTTTGCCGATTCGAGGATTGCCTGGCGTTTTGCCATGTCCTTGGGACGCCCGGGGCTTGCGGTGTTCAGAGGATTGTCGGACATTTTCACCTTTAATACTGGACTGGTGAGTTTGGTATTAATAACATACCGGCCAGTATAATTATTCCAAGCTCTATTTGCGAAAGGTCCTTCAGCATGCGCAGCGCTTTCCTGCCCCTTGCTTTGCCTGTCAGCCTGATCTTCCTGTTGGCCGCTTGCGGCCATGAAGACGCGGCTCAGACCACCGTGCGCCCGGCCATGGTGGTGCAACCGCAGCCTTCGGCGCAGGCGATGGACAGCTACCCAGGTGAGGTGCGTGCCCGGTATGAGCCGGACCTGGCCTTTCGCATCGGCGGCAAAGTCAGCAAGCGCCTGGTGGAGGAGGGCGAGCGGGTCAAGGCCAACCAGCCGCTGGCCGAACTCGACCCCCAGGACGTGCGTCTGCAATTGGAAGCCACCCGTGCGCAAGTGGCCGCCGCCGAGGCCAATCTGAGCCTGGTACGTGCGGAGCGGGATCGCTACAAGACCTTGATGGACCGTCAGATGGTCAGTCGGTCGCAGTACGACAATTCCGAAAACCTCTACCGAGCCGGTGAAGCACGCCTGAAGCAGATCAAGGCCGAGTTCGATGTGTCGAGCAATCAGGCCGGCTACGCCGTGTTGCGCGCGCCTCAGGACGGTGTGGTCGCCAAGCGTGCCGTAGAGGTGGGGCAAGTGGTCTCCGCTGGCCAGACGGTGTTCACCCTGGCCACCGATGGCGAGCGCGAAGTGTTGATCAGCCTGCCCGAGCAGGGCTTTGGCCGCTTCAAGATCGGCCAGCCGGTGTCGGTGGAGTTGTGGAGCCAGCCAGAGCAACGCTTCGCCGGGCGCATTCGTGAACTCTCTCCTGCCGCCGACCCCAAGTCTCGCACCTTCGCCGCGCGCGTAGCCTTCACCGGCGGCAAAGTGCCCGCCGAACTGGGCCAAAGCGCGCGGGTGTTCATCCAGGCCGACGGTGTCATTCCCCTATCGGTACCGCTGTCTGCCCTGAGTGCCGAGAACGGTGCGTCCTACGTTTGGCGTGTAAAACCGGACAACACCCTTGAACGCACCCCTGTACGCATTGGTGCGTTTGGCGAAAACACCGTGCCGGTACTCGAAGGCTTGGCCGCCACCGATTGGGTGGTGGCCGCAGGCGTGCATGTGCTCCATGAGGGCCAGTCAGTGCGTCCGGTGGATCGCTCCAACCGTGTAGTGAATCTGGCGGCCAAGGAGTAGTCCCCATGGGTTTCAATCTTTCCGAATGGGCGTTGCGTAATCGCCAGATCGTACTGTTCCTGATGATCCTGCTGGCCGTGGTTGGCACCTTGTCCTACACCAAGCTGGGGCAAAGCGAAGACCCGCCGTTTACCTTCAAGGCCATGGTGATCAAGACCAACTGGCCCGGGGCCACGGCCCAGGAGGTTTCGCGCCAGGTCACCGAACGCATCGAGAAAAAACTCATGGAGACCGGTGAGTACGAGCGCATCGTGTCGTTCTCGCGGCCCGGTGAATCCCAGGTCACCTTTATTGCCCGGGATTCGATGCGTTCGGCGCAGATTCCCGAGCTGTGGTACCAGGTGCGCAAGAAAATCAGCGACATTCGCCACACCTTGCCGCCGGATATCCAGGGGCCGTTTTTCAACGACGAGTTCGGCACCACCTTCGGCAATATCTACGCCCTGACTGGCGACGGCTTTGACTATGCAGTGCTCAAGGACTACGCCGACCGTATCCAGATCCAGCTGCAACGGGTGCCGGATGTAGGCAAGGTCGAGCTGCTCGGCTTGCAGGATGAGAAGATCTGGATCGAGCTGTCGAACCTCAAGCTCGCCACCCTCGGCTTGCCTTTGGCCGCGGTACAGCAGGCCTTGCAGGAACAAAATGCGGTGTCCACCGCCGGCTTCTTTGAAACCCCCACCGAGCGCGTGCAGCTGCGCGTTTCAGGCAACTTCAAGACGGTGGAGGAGATCCGCAACTTTCCGATCCGCGTGGGTGATCGCACCTTTCGCATCGGTGACGTCGCTGACATTCACCGAGGCTTCAACGACCCACCAGCACCGCGCATGCGTTACATGGGCGCCGATGCCATCGGCTTGGCCGTGGCCATGCGCGACGGTGGCGACATCCTCGTACTGGGCAAGGCACTTGAGGCTGAATTCGCACGCCTGCAAAAGAACCTTCCTGCCGGTATGGAACTGCGCAAAGTGTCGGATCAGCCGGCAGCGGTAAAGACCAGCGTCGGTGAATTCGTCCAGGTGCTGGCTGAAGCGTTGGCGATTGTTTTGCTGGTGAGCTTTTTCTCCCTCGGCGTGCGTACTGGCATGGTCGTCGCCCTGGCGATCCCGCTGGTACTGGCGATGACCTTTGCCACCATGTATTACCTGGGCATCGGCCTGCACAAGATTTCCCTTGGCGCCTTGGTCCTGGCTTTGGGCTTGCTGGTGGATGACGCGATCATCGCCGTGGAAATGATGGCGATCAAAATGGAGCAGGGCTACGACCGCCTCAAAGCCGCGAGTTTCGCCTGGACCAGCACCGCATTCCCCATGCTCACCGGCACCCTGATCACGGCCGCGGGCTTCTTGCCGATTGCCACCGCGCAATCGAGCACCGGCGAATACACCCGCTCGATCTTCCAGGTCGTGACCATCGCTCTGCTGGCCTCCTGGGTGGCGGCCGTGGTGTTTGTGCCGTACCTGGGGGAAAAACTCCTGCCCGACCTGGCGAAGATTCACGCCGCCAAACACGGCACCGACGGCCCGGACCCTTACGGCACACCCTTCTACCAGCGTGTAAGACGGTTGGTGGAGTGGTGCGTGCGGCGGCGTAAAACAGTGATTGTGCTGACCTTGCTGCTGTTTGTCGGCTCGGTTGCGCTGTTTCGCTTCGTGCCGCAACAGTTCTTCCCGGCTTCCGGTCGCCTGGAGTTGATGGTCGACCTGAAACTGGCCGAAGGCGCTTCCCTGAGCAACACCGCCGAGCAGGTCAAGCGCCTGGAGGCGTTGCTCAAGGAGCATGCCGGCATCAACAACTATGTTGCCTATGCGGGCACCGGTTCGCCGCGGTTCTACCTGCCACTGGACCAGCAATTACCCGCTGCCAGCTTCGCCCAGTTCGTGGTGCTGGCTAACACCATCGAGGAGCGTGAAAGCCTGCGCACCTGGCTGATCGAAACCCTCAACGAGCAATTCCCCGAGCTGCGCTCGCGCGTGACGCGCCTGGAGAACGGTCCGCCCGTAGGCTACCCGGTGCAGTTTCGCGTAACCGGCGAGCACATCGAAGAGGTGCGCGCGCTGGCGCGCAAAGTGGCGGCCAAGGTTCGCGAAAACACCCATGTGGTCAATGTGCACCTGGACTGGGAAGAACCGAGCAAAATCGTGTACCTGAATATCGACCAGGACCGTGCACGTGCCCTGGGTGTGAGCACCGCCAACCTGTCGAAATTCTTGCAAAGTTCCCTGACCGGTTCCAGCGTCAGCCAGTACCGTGAGGACAACGAATTGATCGAGATCCTCCTGCGCGGCACCGTGCATGAGCGCAGTGAACTGTCGCGTCTGCCGAGCCTTGCCGTGCCCACCGACAATGGTAAAAGCGTGGCGCTGTCGCAGATTGCCACCCTTGAATATGGATTCGAAGAGGGGATTATCTGGCATCGCAACCGCTTGCCGACGGTGACCGTGCGGGCTGATATCTATGGCAAGGAACAGCCGGCGACTCTAGTGCAGCAGATCTTGCCGACGCTTGCCGAGGTGCGTGCCGAACTGCCGGACGGCTACCTGTTGGAAGTGGGCGGTACGGTGGAAGATTCTGCCCGTGGGCAAAACTCGGTGAAGGCCGGCGTGCCGCTGTTTATCGTGGTGGTGCTGACCTTGCTGATGCTGCAACTGCGCAGCTTCTCGCGTATGGCGATGGTCTTTCTCACCGCGCCGTTGGGGCTGATCGGCGTGACCTTGTTCCTGCTGGTATTTCGCCAACCCTTCGGGTTTGTCGCCATGCTCGGCACCATCGCGCTATCGGGAATGATCATGCGTAACTCGGTGATCCTGGTGGACCAGATCGAGCAAGACATCAAGGCCGGCCTGGCACCCTGGCAGGCAATTATCGAAGCCACGGTCCGACGCTTTCGCCCGATTGTGCTGACGGCGCTAGCGGCAGTACTGGCGATGATTCCGTTGTCACGCAGTGTGTTCTTTGGGCCCATGGCCGTGGCGATCATGGGCGGGTTGATTGTGGCAACGGCGTTGACGTTGTTGTTCTTGCCGGCGTTGTACGCGGCTTGGTTCAGGATCAGGAAGGACGTGGAGTAAATCTGTGACTGTTTTTTGGTGGGCCCAATGGGAACCTTTTTTTCAGGCTCACCACAGAGAGTTACCTGTTCGCAGGTACGTTATCCGGTGGTTTTTATCACCTGGATAACGTTTCCAGAACGTTAATAGAGGCGAAATAGATATGCTCCTACAAGCATTGGGTAACTTTTACTCTGGGATCGGCATGATGCTGGGCGGCGGTCAGATGGGCGGCGCTTGCGCCAAACATTCACACAATGACTCCGTCAGTCGTCGTGAGCTTTCAGACGCGCTCAAATCGCTCAAATACGATCGTCCCCAGCCGCCCGGTAATATTACGATTAACAACGCCAACGCCAACGCCAATAGCAACGCCAATACCAATACGCAAATCGGACGTTGAATGAGCTGATTTTTGATATTCAGCCATTGCAAACACTCTGCATCCGCAGAGTGTTTGCAGCGTACGTTCAGTCGAGGGGCTTAAAGCGCCCCAAACACCTTCTTGGCCAAGCTGGTGGCTGCCGCCGCCGGATTCTTGCGAATGGTTTCTTCCTGCTGCGCAATCATCTTGAACAAGCCATCCAGCGCTTGCTCGGTCACGTAGTTCTCAACGTTGGCGCTCTTGGCATCCACCGCGCCAAAGGCCGCGGCCTTGCCGGCCAGGGCGTTGTACTGCTGGGCTACCCCGACCTTATCGGTGGCTGCCTTGACGATGGGCAGGAACTTGGCGCGAATTTCTTCACGGCTGCTTTTGTTCAGGTACTGGGTGGCAGAGTCCTGGCCGCCGCTGAGAATGCCCTTGGCGTCGGTCACGCTCATGTTCTTCACGGCGTTGACCAGGATCGGCTGGGCCTGGGTCACGGCGGTTTCTGCGGCTTTGTTCATGCTGGTTTCCAGCTGCGTGACCTGGTCACCCATGCCGAACATTTTCAGCTTGTCGGCGACCTTACCGAGCTTGCCTGGCAGGCCGATCTTCACGTCCGGGTTGTTGCTGAAACCACCGGGTGTTCCGAGTTGTTTCACAGCAATCTGTGCGCCTTGGGTCAAGGCATCCTTGAGGCCGCCGCTGGCGTCGCCCTGGGACAGGCTGCCCAAATCCAGGGCCACGGCGTTGGCGCCGAACAGTAAGCCAGCACACAGGGCGGTGAGGCGAAGAGATTTGCGGAGCATGAGCGCTTCCTTATGACGTGGGAATGATCAGTGTGCGGCCGCATCCACCCGCAGGCGCAGCGGTTGTGGGTCCTGGCCATTAAGCTGCACGGTGTGCCGCTCGGTGGTGATAAACAGTAGCTTGCCGTCCAGCTCGATGCGAGCGCTGACCGAATAGGTGTGGCCCGGTTTGACCTGGGCAGGGTCGTAGCTCAGGTGAAACGGCAGTGGCACCTGGCCTTTGACCGGGCCTTTCTGTTCGGCGAGGGTCACGGCCGGGGCGTCCATCAGGGACACGTCCTGCAGGCTGACGCTCAAAGTGGCGGCTGGCGGCAGGGCGATGCGTTGCAGGTAGAACACTTCGCCGTCCAGGCTTGCCTTAGGGGTTGGAGCCATCGATTGGCAGGCTCCAAGCAGGGCGGTCAGACCCAGGAGGATGAGTTTTTTCACGGTACGGCTCCTTTTCAACGGCGCCGGAATCCGCCCGGCGCCTCGTTCAATCTAGCGGTTTTCTTCAGGGTTGACGGCAACCGGTTCGGCCGCGGCCTCGGTTGCGCCGTCCACGCGGTGCAAGGCCACCTGGCGGATCGACAGGCGAATATCCGCGGGCAATACGCGTTTGGCCGCGCCTTCGGCCAGTTCGCCGAGCAGGTCGTGATAGCCCAGCTTGCCAGCTTCATCGCGACGTAGCACATCTTGCTCCAGCAACGTCTGGATGAAATGTCGGAAAAGGCTCTTGTCGAAGAATTCCGGAGCGTTGAGGCCGTGCAGGATCGACAGGCGCTGGGCCATGATCGTGCACAGGTCTTCCAGCTCTTCGGCGCTGATACTGTTCTGGCCGCTGTTGAGCAGCAACGAGATCGCCATGTAGAAGCGTTGCAGGGTCTGGGCGATGCTCTTGGACAGCAGCGTCAGCAGCACAAAGTGCCGCGAACTCGGCGCCGGGCGCAGGTACACGGCGTTTTCGAAGCGCAGCAGGCCTTGTTCAACGAACGCGTCCAGCCATTGGTCGACCACGCTGTCCAAGTCTTCCAGCGACCAACGGATAAACAGCTCCGATTGCAGGTATGGGTAAAGCGCGTGGGTGTAGCGCAGGATCTGCTCGCGGCTCATGCGCGAACTGCTCTGGAAGAAGCTCGCCAGCAAGGCCGGCAGGGCGAAGATGTGCAGCACGTTGTTGCGGTAGTAGGTCATCAGGACGGCATTCTGCTCATCCAGATAAACGATTTTGCCCAGGGCATCGCTCTGCTCCGACAACAGGTTCATGTCCTTGACGTGCTTGATCAGCGCCAGGCCATCGCCTTCCGGCAGGGTGGTGTGGGGCGAGTAGGGCACGCGGCGCAACAGCGCCAGGTACAGGTCCAACTGGCGGGCCATGGCTTGTTCATCCAGGGCCAGGCGGGTGGTAGATAGCAGCGCCAGCGCCACCAGGTTCACCGGGTTCACCGCAGCGGCTTCGTTCAAGTGGCGCGCCACCTGTTCGCCGAGGCGATTGGTGGTCTCGTTGAGCCAGGCCGGTTTGTAGTTCGGCCCCAGTTCCTGGGCGCGCCAGTCCGGTTGTTCGGCGTCGAGGAATTCTGCCAGTTTGATCGGCTCGCCGAAGTTGACTGCCACTTGGCCGAAGCGTTGCTTGAGCGCGCCGACCACTTTGAAGATGTCGAAGATCGACTCTTTCTTTTTGCTCGCGCCACGCAGTTCGCCCAGGTAAGTGCGGCCTTCAAGCACGCGCTCATAACCGATATACACCGGTACGAACACGATGGGCATGCGCGAGGAGCGCAGGAAGCTGCGTAGGGTGATCGCCAGCATGCCGGTTTTCGGTTGCAGCATGCGCCCGGTGCGCGAGCGGCCGCCTTCGACGAAGTACTCCACCGGGAAGCCCTTGGTAAACAGGGTATGCAGGTATTCGTTGAACACCGAGGTGTACAGCGGGTTGCCCTTGAAAGTGCGGCGCATGAAAAACGCACCGCCACGGCGCAGCAGGCTGCCGATCACCGGCATGTTGAGGTTGATGCCGGCGGCGATGTGCGGCGGGGTCAGGCCGTTCTTGAACAGCAGGTAGGACAGCAGCAGGTAGTCGATGTGGCTGCGGTGGCAAGGCACGTAGATCACCTCGTAGCCCTGGGCCACCTGTTGCACGCCTTCGATGTTATTGACCTTGATGCCGTCGTAGATCTTGTTCCAGAACCAGCTCAATACCACTTCCAGGAAGCGGATCGCGGTGTAGGTGTAGTCCGAGGCAATTTCGTTGCCATAGCGCAGGGCCAGCGCCTTGGCTTTTTCCGGGGCGATCTTTTCGCGTTCGGCTTCATCCGCAATGGCTTGGCGCACCAGCGGCATGTTGACCAGGCCCTTGACCAGATTACGCCGGTGGGACAGGTCGGGGCCGATCACCGCCGTCTTCAGGTTACGAAAGTGCACACGCAGGATGCGCTGGGCCATGCGCACGGTACGTTCGTGGCCTTTATTGTGCTCGATCAATTCACGCAGGTTGATAGGCGCGGAGAATTGCACGCGGGTCTTGCGCCCCAGGATCAGGATGCTCAATAACCGGCGTAGGCGCCCGGTGACCGCCCAGCTGTCGGCGAATAATAGCTTCCACGGGCTGGACTCGCTTTCGGGGGATTGGCCCCAGAACACGCTGACCGGAATGATTTGTGCATTCTCTTCGGCGTGTTCAGTGAGGGTATTGACCAGTCGCGTCAGGGTGGGCGGTGCGCCGCGCTTGTCTTGGCGGCCGAGCCAATCCGGGTCTGGCGTGAGGTAGAAGAACGCCGCGGGCTCCATCAACGGCCCCACCGATACCGGCAGCACCGGGCGCGGCAGTCCAGCCTTGGTGCACTCGGCATCGACCACCGCCAACTCGGTGAGGGAAGGTGATTGCAGGACGTAGAAAACCGGCCGGCTGCGGTCCAGGTTAAGGGTGAGGGACGACTGGTTGATCGTCTCTGAGCGAACCCAGAGGTACAACAGTCGGCGCAAGGTGCCAAACACCAGACGGCGGAACGGGGAGCGGGTCATAGGCGAACTGCTTCAAGTGGAAAAAACCGAGCAGGCGCTCGGGCGGGTAGTGTGCCGTATTCGCCGAAAATCGGCAAAAAAGCAGCGATGTAAAGTTGAGTTGATGGTTTTTGAGCCTGTCTTATACTCGGCAGTTCAATGCGAGCGACTCAACAATAAAAAAACCAGTGGGAGTGAACAGATGACAACGCGTGAAACCGGCAATGTGAAGTGGTTCAACGATGCAAAGGGCTACGGCTTTATCCAGCGTGAAGATGGCAAGGATGTGTTTGTGCACTACCGCGCCATTCGCGGTGAAGGCCACCGCTCGTTGGCCGAGGGCCAGCAGGTGGAGTACGCCGTGGTTACCGGCGAGAAGGGCTTGCAGGCGGAGGATGTGGTGGGCCTGTAACCACTTTGTTTTGCTAACCCAATCAACTGTGGGAGCTGGCTTGCCTGCGAAGGCATCACTGTGGTCTGACTGATAGACCAAGGTGTCTGCATCGCAGGCAAGCCAGCTCCCACATTGATTGGGTTAGCAATCCGCTGTCAGGCGGTTTTCCACGTGATCTCTTCTTCACCGTCTGCGCTGATGCGAATCCAGCGATCAGCGCTTTCTTCACCCTCTTCTTCAACCCAGGTGCCCGGCGCGCAGCGCACTTCAACATTCAGCGCGGCAAACGCGGCGCGGGCGCAGGCGATGTCGTCGTCCCACGGGGTCTGGTCGCTTTCAAGGTACAGGCTGTTCCATTTGCCCACCGCCTTGGGCAGCCAGGTCACCGGCACGCTGCCGGCCTTGCACTTGTAGGTCTGGCCTTTCTGGACCCAGTCGGTGCACGGGCCCAGGGCGGCGCCCAGCCAGGCGGCGATGGCCTTGTGATCGACGTCGGCGTCCTTCAGGTAAATCTCAATATCGGGTTGGCGCATGGATGTTCCTCGTTGCGGGATCCGAAAATCCATTCGCGGATGGGTAAAAATCGGTCATTGAAGCACGAAATAATCGTAGCGCATCGACACCGTGACCTGCAGCGGCTCAGCCGCCTCGATCACCTCGTGGCGGCGCTCGGCACTGGCCCGCCAGCCGTGGGGCGTCATCGCCAGCAGGTTGGCGCGGTCCTTGGGTTCGGCCAGGCTCAGGGTGAATTCCAGGGTTTCACTGTGCGCCAGATGCATGCCATCCGGCACCAGGGCCAGGTGTTTGTCATCGGTGTATTCACGCACTTCGTCGTACAGGCGCTCGCGCAGTTCCATCAAGTGGCCGCGGGTGGGGCCGACTTTCATCAAGCCGCCGCCGGGGCTGAGCAGGCGCTTGGCCTCTTGCCAGTCCAACGGGCTGAACACGCTGGCGAGGAACTGGCAGCTGGCGTCGGCCAATGGCACGCGGGCCATGCTGGCGATCAACCAGGTCAGCGCCGGGTTGCGTTTGCACGCGCGCTTGACCGCCTCTTTGGAGATATCCAGCGCGTAGCCATCGGCATTGGGCAGGGCCTGGGCGATTTGCGCGGTGTAGTAACCCTCGCCACAGCCAATGTCCACCCAGCGCTGCGGTGCGCGCTCGGCGGCCAGTTCGGCCAGGCGCTTGGCCACTGGCGCATAGTGCCCGGCGTTGAGGAAGTCGCGGCGCGCCTCGACCATGGCCAGGTTGTCGCCCGGGTCGCGGCTGTTCTTGTGCTGCACCGGCAACAGGTTCAGGTAACCCTGGCGTGCGCGGTCGAAGCGGTGCCCGGCCGGGCACGCCACGCCATTGTCCACGGTATTGAGCGGTGCGCTGCAAATGGGGCAGGCAAGCATCAGGCGAGCAACTTGATCAGGGTCTGGTAGTAGATTTCGGTCAGCACATCGAGGTCGCTGGCCAGGATGCGTTCGTTGACCTGGTGGATCGTCGCGTTGACCGGCCCCAGTTCGACCACCTGGGTGCCCAGCGTCGCAATGAAGCGCCCATCGGAGGTGCCGCCGCTGGTGGATGCCTGGGTCTCACGCCCGGTGATCGCCAGAATGCTGGCCGACACCGCATCGAGCAGAGCGCCCGGCTCGGTGAGGAACGGCAGGCCCGACAGCGCCCACTCCACATGCCAGTCCAGGCCATGCTTGTCGAGAATGGCCGCGACCCGTTGCTGCAGGCCCTCGACGGTGGACTCGGTGGAAAAACGGAAGTTGAACACCGCCGTCAGGTCACCCGGGATCACGTTGGTGGCGCCGGTACCGGAGTTGAGGTTGGAAATCTGGAAGCTGGTCGGCGGAAAGAAGGTGTTGCCGTCATCCCAATGTTCGGCGGCGAGTTCGGCCAGGGCCTGTGCGGCCAGGTGGATCGGGTTCTTCGCCAGGTGCGGGTAAGCCACGTGGCCTTGTACACCGCGCACGGTCAAGGTGGCACCGAGGGAGCCACGGCGCCCGTTCTTGACCACGTCACCCACCAGGCTGGTGCTCGACGGCTCGCCGACGATGCACCAGTCCAGGCGCTCCTTGCGTGCGGCCAGGCGTTCGATCACGGCCTTGGTGCCATGGTGCGCCGGGCCTTCTTCGTCGCTGGTGATCAGGAAGGCGACCGAACCCTTGTGGTCCGGGTAGTCCGTGACGAAACGTTCCGCTGCCACCAGCATCGCCGCCAGGCTGCCTTTCATGTCGGCCGCGCCACGGCCGCAGAGCATGCCGTTTTCATCGATCAGCGCGTCGAACGGGTCGTTCTGCCAGGCCTGCACCGGGCCGGTCGGCACCACGTCGGTGTGACCGGCAAAGCACAGCACCGGACCTTCATGCTTGCCATGGGTGGCCCAGAAATTGTCCACGTCGAAGATGCGCATCGGTTCAAGCGCAAAACCGGCGTCGCCCAGGCGCTGCATCATCAGCTTCTGGCAATCGGCATCGACCGGCGTGACCGACGGGCGACGGATTAGGTCGATGGCAAGTTGAAGGGTCGGCGAAAGGTCGGCATGGGCCGTCATGGGGGAACTCCGGAAATCGAGGCGGCGATGTTCTAACTGTAGGAGCGAGCTTGCTCGCGAAAAACTCAAAGGCACCGCGTGCATTCAGGATGCCCGCGTCATCGTTAACGATTTTCGCGAGCAAGCTCGCTCCTACAGTGATGGGTGTAAGGCACGCAAAAGGGCCGTTATCTTATAGCAAAACGGCGGCCAAGGGCCGCCGTTTAGTGCATTGCGTGACTTTTTACGCCGCCGGTGCGGCCTCGGGCGCCGCCGAAGGTTTGGGCAGCGACGACAAGAACGCCATGATCAGCGCCGCCACATACGGCAGCGACTGCACCAGCAACATCACCACCCAGAAGCGAATGTCATTGCTCGGCAGGCCTTGCACCAGGTAAATCCCCAGCGCCGCGCCCCACAGCAGCAGCATGATGAACATCTCTTCGCGGGCTTCGGAAATCGCCACCCAGAAGCCGTGGTTATCCGCGTTTTTCGGTGTACGAAAGAACGGAATACTGCTGGTGAAGAAGCCGTACAACACCGCCTTGGCGATGGTGTGGGACAACGCCAACCCGGCCAGCGCCGCGCAGAACGCATCTTTCAAGTTCACGCCTACCGCACGACGGTAGAGGAAGATGATCTTGCCGACTTTGAACACAAACAACGCCAACGGCGGGATCGCGAAAATCAGCAACGGCGGGTCGACCCGGGTCGGCACGATGATCATTGCCGCGGACCACAACAGGGCGCCGACGGTAAAGAAGATGTTCATGCCATCGGCCACCCACGGCAACCAGCCGGCGAGGAAGTGATAGCGCTGGCCGCGGGTCAGCTCGGTGTCTTTGCCACGTATCAGGCTGGCGGTGTGGCGCTTGATGATCTGGATCGCGCCATAGGCCCAACGGAAACGCTGTTTCTTGAAGTCGATAAAGGTATCCGGCATCAAACCCTTGCCGTAGCTGTCGTGGTAGTACGCCGCCGACAAGCCTTTTTCGAACACGCGCAGGCCCAGTTCGGCGTCTTCACAGATGCACCAGTCGGCCCAGCCCAGCTCTTCGAGCACCGAGCGGCGGGTCATGGTCATGGTGCCGTGCTGGATGATCGCGTCACGGTCGTTACGGGTGACCATGCCAATATGGAAGAAGCCTTTGTATTCGGCGTAGCAGAGCTTCTTGAACGTGCTTTCGTTCTGGTCGCGGTAATCCTGGGGCGACTGCACCACGGCGATTTTCGGGTCGGCGAAGTGCGGCACCATGTGCTTGAGCCAGTTCGGTGATACGCAGTAGTCCGAGTCGATCACCGCAATCACTTCGGCATCCTTGGCGGTGTGCGGGATCAGGTAGTTCAGCGCACCACCCTTGAAACCGGCCAGGGGCGCGACATGGAAGAACTTGAAGCGCGGGCCCAGGGTTTCGCAGTAGTCACGCACCGGCTCCCACACCGCCGGGTCCTTGGTGTTGTTGTCGATGATCAGGACTTCGTAGTCCGGATAATCGAGGGCGGCCAGGGCGTCGAGGGTCTGTTTGACCATTTCCGGTGGCTCGTTGTAGCACGGCACATGGATCGACACTTTTGGGCGGTAGTCCGAGTCGCCTTCCACGGGCAGGAATTCACGCCGGCGCTTGTGGGTCCACACTGCTTCTGCCAGTTCGTGGGCTTCGGTCAGCAACACGATAAACACACCCAGGGCGCCGAGCGCGAGCAACACGCCAACGGTCACGCTGAACCAGGTGCTGTATTGCTGGCTGTAGTCGTAGCCGATCCACACCAGCACCGACCCGCAAAGGAACGCAATAAAGGTCAGGAAGGTACGGCCCCGCTGACGCAGGGCTGAGCCATCGATCATCAACAGGGTCAGGGACAGCAGCGCAAGCACCACCGAACCGATGGCCAGTACCCGCCATTGCGGAATCGCCACCACCGGGCCGTCAAAGTTGAATTTCTGCTGGCGCGCGGCGTTGAACACGCCCCAGTACGCGCCCGCCGAACCTTCGTCGCTGACCTTCCACGGCTGGTCGAAGGCTTCGATCACGAAGTAGTTGTAACCCTGGCGGTTGAGCTTGTTCACCAGCGTACGCAGGTAAATGGCCTGGTCTGCCGGCGATGATTCATTGCCACCGCGCATACGGCCATTACTCGGCCAGCCCACTTCCGACAGCAGCAGTGGCTTTTTCGGGAAGGCTTTCTTCAAATCCTTGGCGCGGTCGAGGACGTACTGGCCGGCCTTGTCCATCGGGATGTATTCCCAGAACGGCAGGATGTGCGCGGCGATCAGGTCGACGTGCTTGGCCAGTTGCGGGTTCTTTTCCCAGATGTGCCATTGCTCGGAGGTGGTCACCGGCACTTTCACGGCGGCGCGCACACGGTCGAGCAGCACGATCAGGGCTTCAGGGGTGATTTCTTCCCGAAACAACGCTTCGTTACCCACCACTACGCGTACGACACTGCGCGAGGTGTTGGCGATCTCGATAGCGCGCTGGATCTCCCGCTCGTTACGTTCCAAGTCCGGGCTGATCCAGATCCCCAGGGTCACGCGCAGGCCGAACTCTTCGGCCAGCTTGGGAATATCCCCCAGGGGGCCGTCCACCGAGTAGGTACGGATGTTGTCCGTCAGCTTGCTCATGATCGCAAGGTCCTGACGCATCTGTTCGTCGGTAGGGTACTGGTCTTTCTGCGGATACTGGCCCTGCTGGAACGGCGAGTAGGAAAAACCGGAGATCTGATCGGGCCAGTTGGGAGCGGTGACCGGGCGGTTGATCAGCGCCCAGAAACCGGTGAACAGCGCGGCAATTGCCAGCACCACCACCAGGTTGAGTCCAAATTTACGCGATGCCATGGTTATGTCGGGTTCCAAAGGGTGCGGAACGAAAGAGGTGTCGGCCTACGCCGAACGGCGCGCATCCTACACCGGCCCTTCCCTGAGCGTACAGCAGACAGAGAAAAGCCGGACGTTAGTCTGCGAAAGTCCGCTTAAGTTCTTTACTTGTAGCTGCAAGCGTCGAACTTGTCGCGGCGTAGCCCTATAATGCGCGCCGGTTTTTGGGGTAATGATGATGAGTACAGAAGATCCGCGGTTTGCAGGCGTCGCCCGCTTGTACGGCCTTGAGGGCCTGGAACGCTTGAAAGCGGCCCATGTGGCGATTGTCGGCGTCGGCGGCGTAGGTTCCTGGGCGGCGGAAGCGATTGCCCGCTGCGGGGTGGGCGAGATTTCGCTGTTTGACCTGGACGATGTCTGCGTCAGCAACAGCAACCGCCAATTGCATGCCCTGGACAGCACCGTGGGCAAGCCCAAGGTCGAAGTGATGGCCGAACGCCTGCGCGGTATCAATCCCGATTGCACCGTGCACGCGGTGGCAGACTTCGTCACCCGCGATACCATGGCCGAGTACATCACTCCGACGATCGACTGTGTGATCGACTGCATCGACGCGGTCAACGCCAAGGCGGCGCTGATTGCCTGGTGCAAGCGCCGCAAGATCCAGATCATCACCACCGGCGGCGCCGGTGGGCAGATTGACCCCACGCTGATCCAGGTGTGCGACCTGAACCGCACGTTCAATGACCCGCTGGCCTCGAAAGTGCGCTCTACCTTGCGCCGCGATTATGGCTTCTCGCGCACTGTGACCCGCCATTACAGCGTGCCGTGCGTGTTTTCCAGCGAGCAACTGCGCTATCCCAAGCCTGATGGCAGCATCTGTTTGCAGAAGAGTTTTGTCGGCGATGGCGTGAAGCTGGACTGCGCCGGAGGGTTTGGCGCGGTGATGATGGTCACGGCCACGTTCGGCATGGTAGCGGCCACCAAGGCGGTGGATAAGATTGTGGCGGGGGTGCGCCGTCCCTCAGAGCGCATCAAGCCCACCTAGATCTCACCACCCGACAGAGATTCAAACTGTGGGAGCTTGCTCCCGTGACGGCCTGACAGCCGACGCTGATCTCACTGACGCACCTCGATCCAAATGTGGGAGCTGGCTTGCCTGCGATGAAGCCCTGCCAGCCGACGGCAATCTACCTGACACCCCACGATCTCAATGTGGGAGCGGGCTTGCTCGCGAAGGCGGCTTGGCAGTCAACACAGTTGGATTGTGTACATATCCATTGCTGCGGTAACGGCTACTTAGGGTTCCGCTCTGACAGCGGGTCACTTTGGAAAAGAGCCGGAATGCCGGCCCAGCCCAAAGTAACCAAAGGGCTCTTGCCCCACCACTCGGCACCTCGCTTAGGCTCGGTGTGCCCGAACGCAGGCTTGAATCCGTGGGCCGCCGCCACGCGCCATCCCTGGCGCGGGGCGGCTAACCCGG
>NZ_JYLO01000016.1 GCF_001439845.1 Pseudomonas lactis
CAACCACTTGCGCTTGCGATCTCTCGTAAGCGGGAGGCGAATTCTACAGCGTTACACGCTGCTGTCAACACCTCTTTTTCAACTTCCTTTTGGCTTCGATGAACTGAAGCAACTTGCTGTCGAGAACTGCGTAACTCATTGTTTACCAAGGAGTTTTCCGTTTCGACTGCGCCGGAAGTGGGGCGAATTATAGGCTTCCAGAATCTGCCGTCAACCCAATTATTCAGTTTTCCTATCAAAAACCTCCAAAACTCGAAACTTCCACTATATAGATAGCAACGAGACAGTTTTTGCGCAATATATTGCTCATTCGCCGGCAGTTAAGCATCATAGCGCCACGTATTTATCGATCATGACTTCGGAAGAACTCCCGCAATGACCACCCCTCCTCGCAGCCTGGCATCCGCATTGTTTCCGATCGGCCTGCTATTAATCGCCATGGCGTCCATCCAATCCGGTGCGTCATTGGCCAAAAGCATGTTCCCTATCGTCGGAGCACAGGGCACCACTGCCCTGCGCTTGATTTTTGCCAGTGTGATCATGCTGGTGCTATTACGCCCATGGCGCGCCACGCTGACAGCCAAGTCCTTGCGCACGGTGATCATTTACGGGATGGCGCTGGGTGGCATGAACTTCCTCTTCTATATGTCCCTTCGCACCGTACCGCTGGGGATTGCAGTAGCACTCGAATTCACAGGCCCGCTTGCCGTCGCTATTTATGCCTCGCGCCGAGCTGTCGATTTCCTGTGGATTGCCCTGGCAATCATTGGCCTACTGCTGTTGATTCCGATGGGTGAGGCCAGTAGCGGTATCGACTGGATCGGCGCGGCTTACGCGCTGGGCGCAGGCGGATGCTGGGCACTCTATATTTTGTTCGGCCAAAAAGCAGGGAACGACAATGGTGTTCAGACCGCCGCACTCGGCGTGATGATTGCCGCCCTGTTCGTCGCACCGATCGGCATCGTGCATGCGGGCGCCGCGCTGCTGACACCTGCCCTGATCCCTATCGCCATCGGCGTCGCGATTCTCTCCACGGCCTTGCCCTATACGTTGGAGATGGTCGCGCTGACTCGGCTGCCCGCCCGCACGTTCGGCACGTTGATGAGTATCGAACCGGCGTTCGGCGCCCTTTCCGGCCTGTTCTTTCTGCATGAGCATTTATCTCTAGCCCAATGGCTGGCCATCACCTGCATTATCCTGGCTTCGGTAGGCGCCACGTTGACGATGCGTAACGAATCCAAACCGCTGGTGCCCGCCGACTGATCGTCTTTGAAGCCAGCGCTGGTATTTGCCGCTCATTTAGGCCATGTTTAGGCCGTAACCGAATGTCATTCATGGAGAATTTCGACACGGACAGCATGAACGCTTCGCTCGAGAGCGAGTAAAGCGGCTCTGTTCTTTTGCAGGGCGGCTATTAAGGATGGGAATGAAACGAATTTTGATACTGTTGCTGGTTGTGGGCATCGCTGGCTGTGCTGCAACCACAAAAACAGAAGTGAAACGGGGTAAGAAAGGGCTGCATATCAACTGTTCGGGCCTGTCCTCCTCCTGGGACCAGTGCTACACCAGTGCTGCCAACTCATGCGGCGCCAAGGGCTACCGGGTGATCGCCAAATCCGGCGATAACTCCGAGGAGCCTGGGGACTACCCCTTCGGTCTCAACCCTGCCGGCTATACCAGCCGTAGCATGATCGTCATCTGCAAATAGTTGCCCGAGCAGTCTGTCCTGACTGCTCATCTTAAATCCCGGCCATTTGCGGCATGAAGGCTAAACTCCTGCTCGACCATCGAGCCAATGGAGTTCCCATGCCGCACAACAAGAAAATCGTATTAGTAGTGGGTGCCGGAGACGCAACCGGCGGCGCCATAGCCAAACGCTTTGCCCGCGAAGGCTACATCGCCTGCGTCACCCGTCGCAGCGCCGACAAACTGCAGCCCCTGGTAGACAGCATTCAGTCAGCCGGCGGTGAAGCCCATGGCTTTGCCTGTGATGCACGTAAAGAAGAAGACGTGATCGCACTGGTCGAGCAAATCGAAACCGAGCTGGGGCCTATTGAAGCGTTCGTCTTCAACATCGGCGCCAATGTACCTTGCAGCATTCTGGAAGAAACCGCGCGCAAGTACTTCAAGATCTGGGAGATGGCGTGCTTTTCTGGCTTCTTGAACGCACGGGAAGTCGCCAAGCGCATGGTCACGCGTAACCGCGGCACTATCCTGTTCACCGGCGCCACCGCCGGCTTACGTGGAAGCGCCGGGTTTGCCGCCTTCGCCGGCGCCAAACACGGAATACGCGCCCTGGCACAAAGCATGGCGCGGGAGTTGGGCCCGATGAACATCCATGTCGCCCATGTGGTGGTCGACGGCGCCATCGATACCGACTTCATTCGCGAGAATTTCCCGCAAAAGTACGCCCTCAAGGATCAGGACGCCCTCCTCAACCCTGACCATATTGCCGACAACTATTGGTTCCTGCATCGCCAGCCACGGGACGCCTGGACGTTCGAACTGGACCTGCGCCCCTGGAACGAAACCTGGTGACGCCCCCTATAACAATAAGCAGCGAGTACAGACCATGAGTAAAACCCTGGAGTTTTTCTTTGATCTCGGCAGCCCCGCCACTTACCTGGCCTATACCCAGTTGCCGGCGCTGTGTGCCGAAACCGGCGCACAGGTGGTGTATCAACCCATGCTATTGGGCGGTGTATTCAAGGCCACGGGCAATGCCTCGCCGATCACGGTGCCCGCCAAGGGTCGCTACATGCTCGATGACCTGGCGCGTTACGCCAAACGCTACAACGTGCCGCTCAGGTTCAACCCGCACTTTCCCATCAATACCTTGCTGCTGATGCGCGCTGTCACCGGCATTCAAATCCACCAGCCTGAGCGCTTCCTCGACTTCATCGACTGCCTTTTCCGAGCACTCTGGGTGGAAGGCCGTCACTTGGGCGACCCAGAGGTCGTGGCCAATGTGCTCACCGAACAGGGGTTCGATCCCGAGCAGGTACTGGCCCTGTCAAACGATGCAGCCGTCAAGGACGCTCTCAAGGACAAAACCGAACAAGCCATTAAGCGCGGCGTGTTCGGCGCTCCCAGTTTCTTTGTAGGAAACCAGCTGTTCTTCGGCCAGGACCGTCTGGACTTTGTGCGTGAAGCGCTCAGCTAGATATCGATTGCAGCCGGCAATGCCTTGGCTGCAACCGATCAAATCGCCGCAGTGCGCACCTGCAACCACTCAAGCGCTGCACCATTGAGCAGCGGGCTCAAACGCTCACGCACTTGGGCGTGATACGCGTTGAACCATTCACGCTCATCCGCCGTCAGCAACGACGGCTCCAAGCACCGGGTATCAATCGGGCACAGGGTCAGGGTTTCGAACTTGAGGAATTCGCCAAACTCGGTCTTGCCCGCTTCACGGTTCAACACCAGGTTCTCAATGCGCACGCCCCAACGGCCAGGGCGATAAGTACCCGGCTCAATTGACGTAATCATCCCTGGCTGCATCGCCGTTTGTGGCGCCGCAGCGGCTTGATAGGCAATCACCTGCGGGCCCTCATGCACGTTGAGGAAATAACCTACGCCGTGGCCTGTACCGTGACCGTAGTCCACGCCTTCTGCCCAGATCGGTGCCCGGGCAATGGCATCCAGCAACGGTGAAAGAATGCCTTTGGGGAACTGCGCACGGGACAGGGCAATCACGCCCTTGAGTACCCGCGTGCAATCGCGCTTCTGTTCCTCACTCGGTGTACCGATGGGCACCATCCGCGTGATGTCCGTGGTTCCGCCCAGGTACTGGCCGCCCGAGTCGATCAACAGCAAGCCATCACCTTCGATCAGCGCATGCTCTTCTTCGGTGGCGTGGTAATGCGGCATCGCGCCGTTGGCATTGAAGGCGGCAATGGTGTTGAAGCTTAGCGATACATAGCCTGGGCGGCGGGTACGCGCAGCGGTCAGGTGTTCGTCAATCGTCAGTTCGGTAATGCGCTCGCGGCCCAGGGCACTGTCGAGCCAGGCAAAGAATTCGCACAGCGCCGCACCATCCTGCTCCATGGCTTGGCGGATATGTTCCGCGTCTGCCAGGCTCTTGCGGGATTTGGCCAGTGTGGTGGGGTTGAGGCTTTCAACCAGCTTGACGCCCGCGTCGAGGTTTTCCAGCAAGCCGGCGGTGACGCGGGCCGGGTCTACTTGCAAGCTTGCGCCCGCCGGTACCGCTCGCAGCGCGTGCGCCACCTCGCTGTAATCACGCAGGGTCACGCCATCCTGCTCAAGCACCGCCCGCAGAGGCGCATCGACCTTGCCCAACGCCACAAACAAAGTCGCCTGCTGCTGATTGATCAAGGCAAAGGACACAAACACCGGATTGAACGACACATCAGCGCCGCGCAGGTTGAATAGCCAGGCGATGTCATCCAGCGTCGCGATGAAATGCCAGTCGGCGCCCTTGTCTTTCAAACTGGCGCGCAAAGCGGCCAGTTTCTCGCCACGACTGACCGTGGCCTGGGGCGGCAGATGCTGATAGATCGGCTGGTTCGGCAATGCCGGGCGGTCTTGCCAGACTTCATTGAGTACATCGATATCGGTACGCAGACGCGCGCCACGCTCGGCCAACTTGCCACCCAGGGTACGTGCCGAGGCCATGGCCATGACCGCACCGTCCACCGCCACCACGCCACCCTCAGGGGTTTGCTCGGCCAGCCACTCCAGCGGCCCAGGCTGACCCGGTTGCAGCTTCACCAGCTCGATACCGCTGCCCTTGAGTTCCTTGGTCGCCTGTTCCCAGTAACGGCTGTCCGCCCAGACCCCGGCAAACTCCGCCGTGACGATCAGGGTGCCCACCGAACCATGAAAGCCGGACAACCACTGACGCCCTTGCCAGTAACCCGGCAAATATTCGGACAGGTGCGGGTCCGCCGATGGCACCAGCAGGGCATGAATGCCTTCGCGGCGCATCAGTTCACGGGTGTGCGCCAGGCGCTGGGGAACCGTTCCATGGGTCAAAGGCTGCGTACTCATTGTGTCTCCTGCTAACCACTAATAATTGTTATGTGTTGCGAATGATAAATCAGACCGCCCAGAATGCCGGCGCACTCGCCAACGCGGCCTTGATCAACTGCGCGGCCTGGTCGATATCCTGTTCGGTGGTGAACCGGCCCAGGCTCAAGCGAATAGTGCGAGCGGCACTGCGGGCGTCATGCCCCAAGGCCAGGAGCACATGGGACGGCGCATTGCTGGCCGAATTGCACGCTGAAGTCGCGGAAAAGGCAATGCCTGCACTCAATGCGGCTGAATTGAATTCGCCTTCGCTGAAGGTAAGGCTCAATGTGTGCGGAATACGCTGGGTTGGGCTGCCATTAAGACGCAAGCCGGCAACCGACGCCAACTGATCCAGCAAGCGCTGGCGCAGCGCGACAATCGTGGCCTTCTCATCCGCGAAAGACGCCGCCGCAAGGGCAAACGCCGTGCCCATACCGGCAATCTGATGGGTCGCCAGGGTGCCGGAGCGCAAACCGCCTTCGTGGCCACCGCCGTGAATCTGCGCCAATACCTTCTGCTGCGCCCGCGGCCCGACATATAACGCGCCGATGCCCTTGGGCCCATACAACTTATGAGCAGAGAACGACATCAGGTCCACCGGCCACTGGGCCAGGTCGATAGCCACCTTGCCCGCCCCTTGCGCCGCGTCCACATGGAACAACGCGCCCTGCTCACGCACCCGCGCGCCAATGGCCGGGATATCGTTGAGGGTTCCCAGTTCGTTGTTGACCAGCATCAGCGAGACAAGAAAGGTGTCCTCGCGCAAGGCTTCGCTGACCGCCTCGACGCTGATCAAGCCGTCTGCATCCGGTACCAGGTAAGTCACTGCAACACCGGCTTCCTGCAATTGCCGCGCGGTGTCCAGCGTGGCCTTGTGTTCGATCTGGCTGGTGATGATATGCCCACCCGCCACACCACGGCCCTGGGCCACGCCCTTGAGCGCAAGGTTGTTGGATTCTGTGGCACCGGAGGTCCAGACGATCTGCTCGGCCTGCGCGCCCACCAAATCGGCCACCTGGCGACGCGCCTGTTCAACCTTCTGCCTAGCCGCTTGGCCGAATGCATGGGAACTGGACGCAGGGTTGCCGAAATGGGCGTTGAAACCCAGACACTCGACCATCACCTGGATAACTCGCTCATCCACCGGCGTGGTGGCGGCGTAGTCGAAATACAACGGACGTTTATTCATGAGGTTAAAACTCGCAGAGCGTATTCCCAAGAGCAGCGTCTCGGGGGCATCGACCAGAACAGAGGTCGTCAGGTTTAACCGATCGAATGCCATTAAAGAAGGTAACTTTATTTAAATGTGCGTAGGAACGCTCCTGGAATTGAGCTTAACAGGCTGAAGTAGCCCCATGGCAAACAAAAAGCCCGAGGTTCCTTGTGGGAAGCCTCGGGCTTTTTGATGCAAGAAGCGCGCTCAACTGGGGCGGCCATGCAGGACCACGCTGCGCTCGGCGTTCATTTCACCTTGGCGATCAAAACCGAAAGGCTTTTGTGGCTGGCCAAGCAACGCGGCGCGCTGGCGTTGATAGTCGTCAAACGACAAGCCGCGACGGCCCAGGGCCTCCAGGGCCAACTGCTTGGTTTCCTCGGCCGTATAGGGACGCAACTCCGGGGAAGGCTGGGTCGCACAACCCGCAAGGACAGAGGTGACAAGTAAAAAGGAAACAGCGAGGAAACGGTTCATGGCGTTGGCCCTGCGAAGGTGGTTTCGAGTCAATGAACACAGGCTACTCCCGGCCCCTCTCGCTGAAAAATCATCGTCCGTGATAGTCGCTATCACGCGTATCGGCGCCTAGGCGGAAACACCTCCATATTCATTTAAGTTCTATAAATATAGAAACACCTTCATTTACGAATTAAGACGCTACCTCTATAAAGACTTTGCGTGCAGCCCGCTGCCCATCAGGCAACAGCCCTTCAACAAAGCCCGAACTCCCATGAGAGGTCACCATGCAGCTGTTCACCCTGCCGCCCTCGCCTGCCCTAGCCACCTCGATCCGCGCCACAGCCCAGGTTTTCGAAGACCCAAAGTCCCAGGCCCTGCTCGACCATATCCAGCAAGTGGCCCCCAGCGAAGCCAGCGTGCTGATCAACGGCGAAACCGGCACCGGCAAAGAACTTGTTGCGCGGCATATCCACCACCTCAGTGCGCGGCGAAACCGGCCCTTCGTGGCGGTGAACTGCGGGGCCTTTTCGCAATCCCTAGTGGAAGCCGAGTTGTTCGGCCATGAGAAAGGCGCCTTTACCGGTGCCCTCGGCGCCAAGGCCGGCTGGTTCGAAGAGGCTGACGGCGGCACCTTGTTTCTAGATGAGATCGGCGATTTGCCGATGGCCATCCAGGTCAAGCTGCTGCGGGTGCTACAGGAGCGCGAAGTGGTGCGCCTGGGTTCGCGCAAGCGCATTGCTATCGATGTGCGAGTCCTGGCGGCCACCAATGTACAACTGGAAAAGGCCATCAATGTTGGGCGTTTCCGTGAAGACCTCTACTACCGCCTCAATGTAGTCAGCCTGGCATTGAGCCCGCTGCGCGAACGTACCGGCGATATCCTGCCACTGACCCGGCACTTCATCCAAACCTACAGCCAGCGCCTGGGTTACGGCCCGATCAGCGTGAGCCACCTGGCCGAGCATAAGCTCAAGCGCTACAGCTGGCCGGGCAATATCCGTGAGCTGGAGAACGTGATTCATCACACCCTGCTGATCTGCCGCAACGCTGTGATCGAACCCGACGACCTGCGCCTGTCGGGCCTGCGCATCGAACGCCAGAACGACAACGACACCGATCCCAGTGCAGAAGCCCTGCTGGCGCGGGCGTTTCAAAAGCTCTTCGAGGAACAGGCCGGCGCCCTGCATGAAAAGGTCGAGGACGCTTTATTGCGCGCTGCTTATCACTTCAGCCACCACAACCAAGTGCACACCGCCAACTTGCTGGGACTGAGCCGCAACGTCGCTCGCGCTCGCCTGATCAAGATCGGCGAACTGGCGGTAAACAAGCGCAGGCCCGGGGAAAATGTGCAAGGCGAACGGATGCTGCACCTATCCATTTAGTCGGCAGTGCAAGGCATCGTCCTGATTGCGCTCAAAACTGCGCAGTACCTGGAATGCGCCAAAGGTCACGGCCGTGGCCCGGTGAGCACGGATCAGCGTCCAGAAATCTTCGCCGCCTTGCTCAAAACATTTAAAGGCGGCCTCACCCTCCTCGCGCGACTGCCATTGCAAATAATTGAGCACCCTGCGCCCGTCATCGCTGACCTGTACGCTGGCACTCAAGAAGCCGCCATGGCGCACGGCCAGACGCTCGCTCTGGGTGGCCAAGGCGGCCACCAGGGCGGATTGCTGACGGGGTTCGATGTGAAATTCGATCAGTTGAGTGAAGCTGCGACTCTTCTCTGATACCGGCATGAAAACTCCCCTCTCTCTGTAGGCAGAATCTTGCGATTCGATGCCACGCAGGGTAAAACCTCTAGTTAAGTCGAGGTCAAGCACTGTTTGGGAGAGGTTCATGCTCACTAAGGAACTCAGCGTCGGTCAGCTCGCAGCCCGCAGCGGCGTGGCGGTGACCGCCCTGCACTTCTACGAGGCCAAAGGGCTGATCAAGAGTAATCGCAATGCCGGTAACCAGCGGCGTTATCCACGTGATGTGCTGCGGCGCGTGGTGCTGATCAAGATCGCCCAGCGCTTGGGCATTCCGCTGGCCAACATTGGCGAGGCATTGCAGGCCTTGCCCGATGGGCGCACACCCAATGCTCAAGACTGGGAGCGCCTGTCGGCGTTGTGGCGTGAAGACCTGGATGAGCGCATCAACAAGCTGATGCTGCTACGCGACAAGCTCAATGGCTGCATCGGTTGCGGGTGCTTGTCGATGGAGGCGTGCCCGTTGCGCAATCAGGACGATAAGCTCGCTGAGTATGGGCCAGGCGCCCAGTTGCTGGAGCCCACCACACAGCCTTGATAAAAGCACCTCGTCGGTTGCCCGCAGACCACGCATTACGTGGCCTATAGTGAAATGCTCGTACCTCGACTCAAGGAGAACGTTATGAGCGTTAAAGCTATTCCCGAGGGTTATCAGGGCATTACCCCCTATCTGGGCATCAACGAGGCCGCAAAGGCAATCGAGTTCTACAAGAAGGCCTTTGGCGCCTCAGTGTTCATGCGCCTGGACATGCCTGACGGCAGGGTCGGCCATGCGGAACTGCGCATTGGCGAAGCGGTGATCATGCTGGGCACGCCCTGCGACGAAACGGCCCTGCGCAATCCCGACGCATATCCCAGTGTCGGCCTGCACCTGTATGTGAATGACGTGGACGAACAATTCAAACAGGCGATTGATGCCGGCGCCAGCGTGGTATCCAAGCCGCAGGATCAGTTCTATGGGGATCGCTCGGCGAGTGTGAAGGATCCGTTCGGGCACCTGTGGTTCCTGGCGACTCACAAGGAAGACCTGAGCGAGGAACAGATCCGCCAGCGTGCCATGCAAATGTTCAAGCAAGGCGGATAGTTGCAGCGCAATCAGCGCCCGGCATCAATCCCCTGTGGGAGCGGGCTTGCCCGCGATGGCGACGGATCAGTCAATTAATCTGCAACTGAACCACCGCCATCGCAGGCAAGCCAGCTCCCACATTTAGACCTCAGCGCGTCAGATAGAAAGGCGTCGGCTGGCAGGCAGCTATGTCTCAAAGGTTACGCCACACACCCTGAAAGCGATCCTGAAACATTTTCTTTCATATCCCCCTTAGGGATTTCTCATTCTCATCCGTCTTAACTTAGATACAGCCTGTCGCGTCAGCAAAAGCTACGACTGGCCTTTTCCGGGCCTCCATCGCCCCCTCCGATCAAGACCCTCATTCATATGTCGAAGAAGTCACGCTCCAAACTCTGGTTTCTCGTCCATAGCTGGCTGGCGTTGCCCATCTGGTTCTTTGTACTGATTGTGTGCGTCACCGGCACCCTGGCCGTGGTGAGCCAGGAAATCGTGTGGCTGGCCAACCCGGATATCCGCGCCAGCAAGCCGTCGGATGATGCTCAGCCGCTGAGCTTTGACCAAGTGATCGCGGCCATCAAGCGCGATGAGCCCAAGGCTATTGTCCAGTCCATCATCCGCCCGGATGAATCGCACTTCGCGCTAAGCGTTGGCCTCAGCTACCCGGATGGGCGCTCCGTGGAGGTGTATGCCAACCCCTATACCGGCGCGATCCAGGGCATCAGCCCCTCGTTCAACTTCCAGCAATTCACCCGCGCCCTGCATGGTTGGTGGCTGGTGCCGTTCACCAATGGGTACAGCTGGGGCTGGTACCTGGTGTCTGCGTTGGGCTTGCCGCTGCTCGCTTCGCTGGTCACCGGGCTGGTTGTGTACAAGCGCTTCTGGAAAGGCTTCCTGCGCCCTACCCTGCGCATCCGCCACGGCGCGAGAATCTTCTGGGGCGACTTTCACCGTCTGAGCGGCATCTGGTCGATCTGGTTTATCGCGGTCATTTCAATCACCGGCACCTGGTTCCTGATCGAGGCTGTTCTGGGCGACAACCAGATATCCATTTCCAGCGAACCCATCGTGCCAGTGATTGCGCGGGAAAAGGTGCCGTTGTCGGCACCGGGCGTACCGGCACCGATGATCCCCATCGACAAGGCGATCGACATCGCCGCCGAGAAAATCCCCGGCCTGGACGCCAGCTTTGTGTTCATGCCAAGCAACGCCTACAGCCACCTGCAGATCGGCGGGCGTGGCTGGTACCCGTTGATGTTCCAGACCGCACAACTGAACCCCTATGACGGTGAAATCGCGCTCTCGAACTTATTGTCCGACCGCACCCCGCTGGAGTTCGTCACCGAGTCGATGCGCCCGCTGCACACCGGGGACTTTGGCGGTTTGTGGATCAAGCTGATCTGGGCGTTCTTCGGCCTGGTGCTGAGCATGATGGTATTGAGCGGCCTGCTGATCTGGACCAAGCGCACTGCCCTGGCCACCCTCAACGCCCTCAAGCGCGAGGCCAAGACGCAACGTCAAACCGCGCCCATCCCGGCCATGCACGCCGAAACCTCGGAGGCCCAGCGATGAGCAAGGTCGCGACCGTACCGCCGTCCCCGCTGCGCGCCTTCTGGCTGAAATGGCGTTTCCATATCAACATCCTGCTGTTGCTGGTGCCGTTGGGGTTCATGCCCAAGTACTTTGCCGACGCCGCGCTGTTTCGCGGGGATACCGGCATCGGCGAACGCGTGGCCGGGCAAGTGCAAGTCGGGCCCTGGAGCCTGACGCTGGCTGAGTTTCGCAACGAAGGCCCGAGCCCGGATCCGGCTGGCCCGATGAAGTTCTTCAACGCTGCCCTGTGTGACACCTGCGCCGAGCAGGTCAAGGCCACTTACCTGCGTATCGGCAAACCCCGCAGCCTGCGCGCCGCCGGAGTGATCTTCTTCGGCACGCCGTATCGCATGGGCGCCGCCCTGCCAATCCCCGAACGCACCCCGGCGGACGCCGAAATATGGGTGACCATGGAAGGCTGGGACGGAAGCATGCACCAGGGTTCCATCCCGCTGAGCCAGGCCTCGCCTGCCACCATTGCCTGGCTGAACAAGCAAGGAGTCAAACCATGATGTTCAAGCGCCTCACCCGCGCCGCGCTGTTGCTGTGCGCCGGCCTGAGCACCACCGCCTTCGCCCATAACCCGATGTGCGAATGCAAGGAAATCCCCGGCGAGCAGATCCAGTGCAAAGGCGGTTTTTCCGACGGCAGTGGCGCCCCCGGCGTAACCTTGGATGTGATCGGCTACGACGAAACCATCCTGGTGCCGGGCAAGCTCGGCGAGGATTCGACCCTGACCTTCAAGAAGCCCACCGCCGAGTTCTACGTGCTGTTCGATGCCGGCCCCGGCCACGTGGTGGAAATCGACCAAGCGGATATCCCGTCGCAATGAGTACCACACAGGTTGTACGCCCCGCCGGGGCGGGCCACGAAACCCTTTATGTGCTGCTGTTGTGTCTGATCATCCTCGCGGTGGCGGGCACGGTCGTGGCGCTGCACGGGGAAACCCAGGAAGTCGCGGCGGTACCAAGCCACCAGCTGGACGCCCGCCGCGACCTGAGCGCGGCCGAGCAAGGCATCTACGCCGACCTGCGGGTGACCCTGGATGAAATCCACCTGTTGCAGCAGGAGCACAGCGCCCTGCCGACGCCTGAGCAACTGGCCGAAGAAGGCTTCGCGCCGTTTGCCCAGGACGCCAGCTCGGTCAGCCGTGGTGGCCATCGCTGGGAGTTGCTGGCACCCGCCGCCTACCTGGGTTTGAGCCAGGCGCCGGCCACCAGCGGTTCGCTGCTGATGCGCGTGCAAGGCAGCGAGCCGGATATCTGGCTCAACCGCAGCGCCAACCTTGCCGCCCCGTCCGACCTCACTGACCAAGCGCTGATCGCGGCCGGCTGGCAGCAGGTGGTCGCGCAATTCGATGCCGGCGTCACCCGCCAGCACCGTCACTGAACGAGAAGACCGATTGCCCATGTCTATGTCATCGCCCCTGTTACGCCTGTTAATGGTTGGCCTGTTCAGCCTGATGCTCGCCCCCCTTGCCAACGCCGAGGCGGCCAAGCGCCTGCGTATCGGCATTACCTTGCACCCCTATTACAGCTATGTAACCAATATCGTGGGCGACAAGGCCGAAGTGGTGCCGCTGATTCCCGCCGGTTTCAACCCCCACGCCTACGAGCCGCGCGCCGAAGACATCAAGCGCATCGGCACCCTGGATGTCATCGTGCTCAACGGCGTCGGCCATGACGACTTCGCCGACCGCATGATCGCCACCAGCGAGCGCCCGGACATCAAGGTGATCGAAGCAAACGCCAACGTGCCGTTGCTCGCCGCCACCGGTAACGCGGCACGCGGTGCGGGCAAGGTGGTCAACCCGCACACCTTCCTGTCGATCAGCGCGTCGATTGCCCAGGTCAATAACATTGCCCGTGAGTTGGGCAAGCTCGACCCGGACAACGCCAAAACCTACACCCAGAACGCCCGCGCCTATGGCAAGCGCCTGCGCCAGATGCGCGCCGACGCCCTGGCCAAGCTGACCAGCGCGCCCAACCCGGACCTGCGCGTCGCCACTGTGCACGCGGCCTATGACTACCTGTTGCGCGAGTTTGGCCTGGAAGTCACCGCCGTGGTCGAGCCGGCCCACGGTATCGAGCCAAGCCCCAGCCAGCTGAAAAAGACCATCGATGAACTGCGCGCCCTGGATGTGAAAGTGATCTTCTCGGAGATGGACTTCCCGTCCACCTACGTCGATACCATCCAGCGTGAATCTGGAGTCAAGCTGTACCCGCTGTCGCATATTTCCTACGGCGAATACAGCGCCGAGAAGTACGAAGTGGAGATGACCGGCAACCTCAACACCGTGGTCCGCGCGATTCAGGAGTCGGGAGCATGACCGCCGCGCAGCAACTGAACGCCGCCAGCGTCGGCCCGACCCTGAACTTCGACCAGGTCTCGCTGACCCTGGGGCGCACCGTGATTCTCGATGGCGTGAGCTTCCAGGTACAGCCGGGCAGCATCCATGCGCTGGTCGGCCCCAATGGCGGCGGCAAAAGCTCGCTGATCAAGACCCTGCTGGGGCAAACGCCGCACCAGGGGCGCTTGAGCCTGGAGTGGCCAACCACACCCGGCACCGTCGGTTACGTGCCCCAGGCGCTGGAATTTGATCGGGGCCTGCCGATGACCGTGGACGATTTCATGGCTGCCATGTGCCAGCGTCGCCCGGCGTTTCTGGGCCTGTCCAGGCATTACGCGGCGGCGATTGGCGATGCCCTCGAGCGCGTCGGCATGCAAGACAAGCGCAAGCGCCGCATGGGCGCGTTGTCCGGCGGTGAGCGCCAGCGCGTACTGCTGGCCCAGGGGCTGATTCCTGCGCCGCAGTTGCTGGTGCTGGACGAGCCGATGTCGGCCCTCGACGAGGCGGGTATCCAGGTGTTCGAACGGCTGCTGAACGACTGGCGCCTGGCCGGGATTACGGTGCTGTGGATCGAGCACGACCTGGAGGCCGTGGGCCGCCTGGCCGACCGCGTCACCGGTCTTAACCGCCGCGTGCTGTTCGACGCCACACCGAAAGAGGCGCTGATCCCGGACCGCCTGCTCACTCTGTTCTCCACTCACCCTCGGAGCCCGGCGCCATGAGTTATGAAGCCTTTCGCTTGATGGTCCAGGGCTGGGCCTCTTCCGGTTACCTGCCCGAAGCCCTGGCCTACGGTTTTGTGGTCAACGCCCTGCTCGCCGGCTTGTTGATCGGCCCGGTACTCGGCGGCCTGGGGACGCTGGTGGTGGTCAAGCGCTTTGCGTTTTTCTCCGAAGCGGTCGGCCATGCCGCGCTGACCGGCGTGGCCGTGGGCATCCTGCTGGGCGAACCCTATACCGGGCCCTATGGCAGCCTGTTTGGCTACTGCCTACTGTTCGGCATCCTGCTCAATTACCTGCGTAACCGCACCGGCCTGGCCCCCGATACCTTGATCGGCGTGTTCCTGTCGGTGTCCCTGGCACTGGGGGCAAGCCTGCTGCTGATCCTGGCCGGCAAGATCAACGTGCACATTCTTGAGAACGTGCTGTTTGGCTCGGTGCTGACGGTCAACGGCAACGACCTGCTGGTGCTGGCCATTGTCGGCTCGCTGGTGATGGCCCTGGCATTGCCGCTGTACAACCGCATCATGCTGGCCAGTTTCAACCCGCAATTGGCGGCAGTGCGTGGGGTGGCGGTGAAAAGCCTGGATTACCTGTTCGTGATCCTGGTGACCCTGATCACCGTGGCTGCGGTCAAGGTCATCGGCGCAATCCTGGTCGGTGCCTTGCTGGTGATTCCTGCCGCGGCGGCGCGCCTGTTGAGCCAGTCACTCAAAGGTTTTTTCTGGATCTCGGTGCTGATCGCTACCGTCAGCACCCTGTGCGGCATCCTGCTGCCGATCATCTTTGACCTGCCCATCCCCTCCGGCGCCGCCATCATTCTGGTTGCCGGGATCGCCTTCGCCTTCGCCGCCATCGCCCGTGGCGTTGTGCCCAGCCTCAAAGGGAATCTTGGATAATGCGCCCTGTCTTTCGCCCACTGGCCCTGGCCATCGCTTGCTTGATGAGTACGTCGGCGCTGGCCGTCGACGGTTTCGACGCCAAGGACTTCAAAGTCAACCAGGGCCTCGGTCACGCAGCCCTGACCAAGACCAAGCCGCCGGTCAAGGTGCTGGCCTCGCTGCCGATTACCTATGGTCTGGCCGAAGCGCTGCTCAAAGGCACCAACGTAGCGCTTGAACGCGCCGCGCCGGCCAATTTACCCGGCTCGCGGCAGGTGTCCTACTTCACCGGCCGCGGTGCTGCGGCATTGAACAAGTTGGCGCTGGACGCCGACGCGGCCATCGGCCTGCGCTCGCTGTGGGCCGATGACCCGCTGTACCCCGTGGCACGGCGCAGCAATATCCGCATCGTCGAAGTCGATGCCGCACGCCCGGTGGACGGTGGCTTGCCGGGTATCGCAGTACAACCGGGGGTCACCGATGGCTTGAACAGCCAACCCTGGCAATCGAGCAACAATATGGGGCGCATGGCCGACGTAATGGCCGCCGACCTGGGCCGCCTGGCCCCGGCAGCCAAACCCAGGATCGACGCCAACCTGGCCGCGCTCAAACAGCGTTTACTCAAGCTCACCGCCGACAGCGAGGCGCGATTGGCCACGGCCGACAACCTGAGTGTGGTCAGCTTGAGCGATCACTTCGCGTACCTGGTCAGCAGCTTGAACCTAGAAGTGCTCAGCACCGAAGCACGCCCCGATGCCGAGTGGACGCCTGAGGCGCTGCAGAAACTCAGCGCCGAGTTGAAGGACAACGACGTGGCGGTGGTGCTGCATCACCGTCAACCGAGTGATGCGGTCAAAGCCGCCGTAAATGCCGGCGGCTCCAGACTATCGGTATTGAATGTGGACGGTGCCGACCCGGTGACGGAATTGGAAACCAATGTGGACCAAGTGATCAAGGCACTTACGCCCTAGGCGAGCCACCGATCCGTCAGCGATAAACTCGGTTCAATGTGGGAGCTGGCTTGCCTGCGATGCGGGCGCCTCGGTTTATCAGGCATACCGAGTCGATGCCATCGCAGGCAAGCCAGCTCCTACATTGGATCGCGGTGCATCAGCCGCTACACCACATCCACCCCCACATGAATCGCATCATGCCGCCAGAACTCCAGGTCACAATCAATCAGGCGTTGATGCTGGTCGTAGTTGACCCGGGCGATGCGCAAGCCCGGGCTGCCCACCGAGACGCGCAGCGCAGCGGCCGCTTCCACCGGCAGTGAGGTGGGCACAATCTCGAAACGCACCCGACCGTAGTGCAAGTCATATTTGCGCGCATACAGCTCAGTCATCGACTGATTCAAATCACACGCCAGGATCCCCGGAAAATACTGCGGGTTCAGGTAGTGCTCCACATACAACACCAAGCGCCCGTCAATCCTGCGCGCCCGGCAAATCTGGATCACGCTCGACAACGCCGGCAATTGCAACCAAGCGCACACCGCCGCAGACGCCGGTTGCAAGCGTGCGGAAATGACCTGCGTGGAAGCCTCACGCCCCTGATCGCTGACCATCGCGTGAAAGTGGCTGCGCTGCATCAGGTTATAGGCCAGCCGTGGCGGCGAGACGAACCATCCCCGACGCTCTTCGCGGTAGATCTGCCCTTGGGCTTCCAGTTGTAACAAGGCTTCCCGCACGGTAATCCGAGTGGTACCAAACAACTCGCTGAGCTTGCGTTCGGCGGGCAGTTTGCTGGCAGGCGGCAACAGGCCATGGTCGATCTGCTCTTGCAGCGCCAGGCCGATGGAAGTTACCGCCTTGATTGCCTCATCACGCATCAACGTTACCTATCTGGACTAGACCAGCACCGTTCAGGTGCACAAAACGCGCTCTATCTGGGCTTTTGCTGCTGTATGCCAGCCTAGGCACTCCAGATGACCGACAGATGACAAAGGCTGTCGACTGCCTCTACCACACCCTGCAATACATCGGCCAAGTCCAGGGCCTGCGGGCACTTGGGCATGGTCTACGCTAAGTCGGAGCTGAACGACATCAGCGCTTCAAAAACGACATCGACATGAAACTGTCATCCCGGGGGCCTAGATTGGCTCAGGTATTGCTGACCTAGACCAAACCACCGCTAACGTTCAGATAAAACGCCGCGTTGAAAACGCCCAAAGGAGCTTCGGATGAAACAGCTTTTCCTGGCATCACTGTTAGGCTCGACCATTGCCATGTGCACCGCCGCCATGGCTGCTGATACCGATCTAAAAACCTTGGAAGCCGCCGCCAAAGCGGAAGGCGCCGTCAACAGCGTCGGCATGCCCGATGACTGGGCCAACTGGAAAGGCACCTGGGAAGACCTGGCTAAAACCTACGGCCTCAAGCACATCGACACCGACATGAGCTCGGCCCAGGAAATCGCCAAGTTCAAAGCCGAAAAAGACAACGCCAGCGCGGATATTGGTGACGTGGGCGCGGCCTTCGGCCCGATCGCGGTGAAGCAGGAAGTCACCCAGCCGTACAAACCGTCTACCTGGGCCCAGGTGCCGGATTGGGCGAAAGACAAAGACGGTCACTGGGCCCTGGCCTACACCGGCACCATTGCCTTTATCGTCAACAAGAAACTGCTGCACGGCTCCGAAGTGCCTACCACCTGGGCTGACCTGCAAACCGGCAAGTACAAGGTATCGGTGGGTGACGTGAGCACCGCCGCCCAGGCTTCGAACGCAGTACTCGCCGCGGCCATCGCCAACAAAGGCGACGAGAAAAACATCGCGCCGGGCCTGCAATTTTTCACCAAGATCGCCCAGCAGGGTCGCCTCTCACTGTCCAACCCGACCATCGCCACCATGGAAAAAGGCGAAGTCGAAGTGGGTCTCGTCTGGGACTTCAACGGCCTGAGCTACAAGGCCAAGATGGCCAACCCGGATGACTACGTGGTGCTGATCCCCTCGGATGGCTCGGTGAAATCCGGCTACACCACCATCATCAACAAATACGCCAAGCACCCGAACGCCGCCAAGCTGACCCGCGAATACATCTTCAGCGATGCCGGCCAGCTCAACCTGGCACGTGGCAACGCGCGTCCGATCCGCGCTGAAACCGACTTGAAACTGCCGGCGGACGTTGCCAAGAACCTGATCCCGGGCGAGCAGTACACCAAGGCCAACCCGCAGCCGATCAAGGATGCCGATGCCTGGGAAGCGACGTCCAAGAAGCTGCCACAGATGTGGAACGAGCAGGTCATCGTAGAAATGAAGTAATCGGTCTCTCTGATCGAGGTGCGGTCAGTGTGGGAGCTGGCTTGCCTGCGATAGCGGTCTGACACTCAATATTTGTGTCCACTGATACACCGCCATCGCAGGCAAGCCAGCTCCCACATTTGATTCCATTCCAAGTTGATACTGAGCCATACCATCTTGTTGCGGAGCCCCAGTCCCCCATGAAGCACAATGTCATCCTTGTGGTGCTCGACGGCCTCAACTTCGAGGTCGCCCGGCACGCCATGGGGCACTTGCAGGCCTATGTCGGCGCAGGACGCGCAGCCCTTTACACACTGGAATGTGAACTGCCTGCCCTGTCCCGCCCGCTGTACGAGTGCATCCTCACCGGCGTGCCGCCGATTCAAAGCGGTATCGTGCACAACAACGTCTCGCGCCTGTCCAACCAGCGCAGCATTTTCCACTACGCCACCGACGCAGGCTTGAGCACCGCGGCAGCGGCTTACCATTGGGTCAGCGAGCTGTATAACCGCACGCCCTTTCTCGCCGCCCGCGATCGTCACACCGACGACCAGGCGCTGGCGATCCAGCATGGGCATTTCTACTGGAATGACCACTACCCTGATTCCCACCTGTTCGCCGATGCGGAAAGCCTGCGGATCAAGCACGCGCCAAACTTTTTGCTGGTGCACCCGATGAACATCGACGATGCCGGCCACAAGCACGGCCTCGACACCGCGCAATACCGCAACAGCGCACGCTCGGCGGACATCATCCTGGCCGACTACCTGCAAGGCTGGCTCGATGCCGGCTACCAGGTACTGGTCACCGCTGACCACGGCATGAACAACGACCGCTCCCACAACGGCCTGTTGCGCGAAGAACGAGAAGTGCCGCTGTTTGTCCTGGGTGACGCCTTCAGCCTGGACACTGACGCTGCGCCGAAACAGACCGACCTGTGCGGCACGGTCTGCGAACTGCTGGGCGTGCCCCACGACAAACCTGTGTGCCGGGAGTTGCTCAAGTGAATGCATTGACCCGCGGCAAATGGCTGGCCCTGCTATGCCTGCTGCCCTTCGCACTGTTCTTTATCGTGTTCGAAATCGCGCCGCTGGTGTGGGTGCTGATCAGCAGCCTGCAAACCGAAGAGGCCGGCTGGAGCCTGGAAAACTTCACCCGCATCTTCACCTCGAAGTTCTACCGGCAGGCGATCCAGTTCAGCCTGGAGATCAGTTTCTACTCCAGCATCTTCGGCATCATCATCGCCACCCTGGGTAGCTATTCACTGCGCCGAGTGGATTCGCCGCTGCGCAACTTTGTCACCGCGTTCGCCAACATGACCAGCAACTTCGCCGGCGTACCCCTGGCCTTCGCGTTTATCATCCTGCTGGGGTTCAACGGCAGCATCACCCTCATGCTCAAGCAGGCCGGGATCATAGAAGACTTCAACCTGTACTCGAAGACCGGCTTGATCATCCTGTATACCTACTTCCAGATTCCCCTCGGCGTGCTGCTGCTCTACCCGGCCTTCGACGCACTGCGCGAAGACTGGCGCGAGTCGGCCGCCCTGCTCGGCGCGAATGGCTGGCAGTTCTGGCGGCATATCGGCCTGCCGGTGCTCACCCCGGCCCTGCTCGGTACCTTTGTGATCCTGCTGGCCAACGCCCTCGGCGCCTACGCCACGGTCTATGCGCTTACTACCGGCAACTTCAACGTGCTGCCGATTCGCATTGCGGGCCTGGTGTCCGGCGATGTGTCGCTGGACCCGAACATGGCCAGTGCCCTGGCCGTGGTGCTGGTGGCGCTGATGACCGTGGTCACGGTGGTGCATCAATTGCTGCTCAAGAGGAGCTACCATGTCTCGCGCTGAAGCCGGCCCGGCCTCCCTCTACCATCGGGTGGTGGTGTACCTGTTGTTCCTGATCCTGGTGCTGCCTTTGGTAGGCACCTTTGTCTACTCGATTTCCAGCAGTTGGTCGGCAACCATCCTTCCCGCCGGCTTCAGCGTGAAGTGGTATGTACAGCTGTGGAGCGACCCGCGTTTTCTGATGGCCTTCGGGCAATCGTTGCTGGTGTGCGTGGGCGCACTGATCCTTTCGGTGGTGTTGATTTTGCCGCTGCTGTTCGTGGTGCATTACCACTTTCCCAAGCTCGACGCGCTGATGAACATCCTCATCCTGCTGCCCTTCGCGGTGCCGCCGGTGGTGTCCTCAGTGGGTCTGCTGCAACTGTACGGGTCCGGGCCGCTGGCGATGGTGGGCACGCCGTGGATTTTGATCGGCTGCTACTTCACCGTCGCGCTGCCGTTCATGTACCGCGCGATCACCAACAACCTGCAAGCCATCAACCTGCGCGACCTGATGGACGCTTCGCAACTGCTCGGCGCCAGCACCTGGCAGGCCGCGATCCTGGTGGTGCTGCCCAACCTGCGCAAGGGCCTGATGGTGGCGCTGCTGCTGTCGTTCTCGTTCCTGTTCGGCGAGTTCGTGTTCGCCAACATCCTCGTCGGCACCCGCTACGAAACCCTGCAGGTGTACCTCAACAACATGCGCAACAGCAGCGGCCATTTCACCAGTGCCGTGGTGATCTCCTATTTCTTCTTTGTGCTGGTGCTCACCTGGGCCGCCACGCTCTTGAACAAGGACAAAAGCCAATGAGCTTCGTCAGCGTCCAACACCTGCAAAAAGGCTACACCGGCACCCCGGTGTTCAGCGATATCAATTGCGAGATCGCCAAAGGCGAGTTCGTCACCCTGCTCGGCCCGTCCGGTTGCGGCAAATCCACCCTGCTGCGCTGTATCGCCGGGCTTACCCCGGTGGACAGTGGCCAAATCCTCCTGGATGGCCAGGACATCGTGCCCCTGAGCCCGCAGAAACGCCAGATCGGCATGGTGTTCCAGAGCTACGCGCTGTTCCCCAACATGACCGTAGAGCAGAACGTTGCCTTCGGCCTGCGCATGCAGAAAGTCAACGCCGACGACAGCCACAAGCGCGTACAAGAAGTGCTGCAACTGGTGGAGCTCAAGGACCTGGCCGGCCGCTACCCGCACCAGATGTCCGGTGGCCAGTGCCAGCGCGTCGCCCTCGCCCGCTCCCTGGTGACCCGCCCGCGCCTGCTGCTGCTCGATGAACCGCTGTCGGCATTGGATGCACGGATTCGCAAGCATTTGCGCGAACAGATCCGCCAGATCCAGCGCGAACTGGGGTTGACCACGATCTTCGTGACCCACGACCAGGAAGAAGCCCTGACCATGTCCGACCGCATCTTCTTGATGAACCAGGGCAAGATCGTGCAGAGCGGCGATGCCGAAACCCTCTATACCGCGCCGGTGGATGCGTTCGCTGCCGGGTTTATCGGCAACTACAACCTGCTCGATGCCGACAAGGCCAGCCAACTGCTGCAACGGCCGATCAGCGGGCGCATCGCGATTCGCCCCGAAGCCATCGAGTTGAGCCGCAGCGGCGAACTCGATGCGCTGGTGCGTAGCCACAGCCTGCTGGGTAACGTGATTCGCTACCGCATCGAAGCCCGCGGTGTCGAGCTGGTGGTGGACGTACTCAATCGTTCGGCCGACGACCTGCACCCGGATGGCCAGCGCCTGGCACTTTCCATCGACCCCAGCGCACTGTGTGAAGTAGCCTGACAGGCAGCGACCTATTGAGAGAGAGCATGAAGGATGGCATTGGTAATTTTTGATCTGGACGACACCCTGATTCACGGCGACTGCGCCACGCTGTGGAGCGAACAGATGGGCCGCCTCGGCTGGGTAGACCCTGAGTCGTTCATGCGCCGGAACAACGAGCTGATGGACGCCTACAGCCAGGGCCAGCTGCGGATGGAAGATTTCATGGATTTCAGCCTGGAGCCGATGATCGGCCGCACTCCGGAAGAAATCGAGCACCTGGTGGAGCCGTGGGTCGAGGACGTGATCGAGCCGCTGATCTACAGCGACGCCACCAAGACCATCGCCCGCCACCGCGCGAACGGCGACCGGATCCTGGTGATTTCCGCGTCGGGCACTCACCTGGTCACGCCGATTGCGGCGCGTATCGGTATCGAGGAAGTGCTGGGGATTAACTTGAGCGTCAGCCATGGGGTATACGACGGCAAGACAGAGGGCGTACTGACTTACCGTGAAGGCAAGATCACGCGCTTGCTGGAATGGCTGGAGCAGGAAGGTGAAACCCTTGAAGGCGCCTATTTCTATTCGGACTCGCGCAATGATTTGCCGCTGCTGCTCAAGGTGGATCACCCGCAGGTGGTGAACCCGGACCCCGTATTGCGCACCTATGCCGAACAGGCCGGCTGGCCGATCCACCATTGGACCTGAATCAATAGAGATCAACCTGTGGGAGCTGGCTTGCCTGCGATAGCGGTGCAACAGTGAAGAATTCTTCATCTGGTGCACCGCTATCGCAGCATAGGTATCTACACAACTTTGGTGCGACGCTGGACCTGTGGCGAGGGAGCTTGCTCCCGCGACGGCCTGACAGCCGACGCTTATCTACCTGACACCCCACGATTCAAATGTGGGAGCTGGCTTGCCTGCGAAGAGGGCCTGACAGTCAACACAGCTGGATTGTGTACATATCCATTGCTGCGGTAACGGCCACTTGGGGTTCCGCTCTGACAGCGGGTCACTTTTGGAAAAGAGCCCCAAAAGTAACCAAAAGGGCTCTTGCCCCACCACTCGGCACCTCGCCTAGGCTCGGTGTGCCCGAACGCAGGCTTGAATCCGTGGGCCGCCGCCACGCGCCATCCATGGCGCGGGGCGGCTAACCCGGCGTCCTGCCGGGTTACCCACGAATTCAAGCCTGCGTTCGGCCAGCGTGGTTTAACGGGGCGCCTGAGATCAAAAGCAGATCAAAATCAAGAGCGGCTCGCTTCGCATCGTGGTTACCGTTGAGCGCTACAGATTTGTGTAGATACCTATGGCCATCGCAGGCAAGCCAGCTCCCACACTGACTGCATTTCAATCTAGGTTTCGGCCAGGCTATTGGCAATATGGACTACACCGAACGTAGGACGGGGTTGTTCTAGCCCCCCACATCACCGTCAACGCCTTGCAATGCTTTCACAGTGCCTCCATAGTGAGTCTGGACTGAGCCCGGTGCTGTAGCGCCGGGCTTTTTGCATTATGCGACCGGACCATATGGAACCGGCTCCCTCAAAGACGGCCTAATATGCGTTATCAATTGCCCCCGCGTCGAATCAGCATGAAGCATCTGTTCCCCAGCACCGCCCTCGCTTTTTTCATTGGTCTCGGCTTCGCGTCGATGTCGACCAATACGTTCGCAGCCAATAGCTGGGACAACCTTCAGCCTGATCGCGATGAGGTGATTGCCAGCCTTAACGTCGTCGAGTTGCTTAAGCGCCATCACTACAGCAAGCCGCCGCTGGACGACGCTCGCTCAGTGATCATCTACGACAGCTACCTCAAGCTGCTGGACCCGTCGCGCAGCTACTTCCTGGCCAGCGATATCGCTGAGTTCGACAAGTGGAAGACGCAATTCGACGACTTCCTCAAGAGCGGCGACCTGCAGCCTGGCTTCACCATCTACAAGCGCTACCTGGACCGCGTCAAAGCGCGTCTGGACTTCGCCCTGGGTGAGCTGAACAAAGGCGTCGACAAGCTCGATTTCACCCAGAAAGAAACCCTTCTGGTGGACCGCAAGGACGCCCCTTGGCTGACCAGCACCGCAGCCCTGGACGACCTGTGGCGCAAACGCGTCAAGGACGAAGTGCTGCGCTTGAAGATCGCCGGCAAAGAGCCCAAGGCCATTCAAGAGCTGTTGACCAAGCGCTACAAAAACCAGCTGGCGCGCCTGGACCAGACCCGTGCCGAGGATATCTTCCAGGCCTACATCAACACCTTTGCGATGTCCTACGACCCGCACACCAATTATCTGTCGCCAGATAACGCGGAAAATTTCGATATCAATATGAGTCTGTCCCTGGAAGGCATCGGTGCCGTCCTGCAAAGCGACAATGACCAGGTGAAGATTGTACGTCTGGTGCCGGCAGGCCCGGCTGACAAAACCAAGCAAGTGGCACCGGCCGACAAGATCATCGGCGTGGCCCAGGCCGACAAAGAGATGGTCGATGTGGTCGGCTGGCGCCTGGACGAAGTGGTCAAGCTGATCCGTGGGCCTAAAGGCAGCGTGGTGCGCCTGGAAGTGATTCCGCACACCAATGCACCGAACGACCAGACCAGCAAGATCGTGTCCATCACCCGTGAAGCGGTGAAGCTCGAAGACCAGGCCGTGCAGAAGAAAGTCCTCAACCTCAAGCAGGATGGCAAGGACTACAAGCTGGGGGTGATTGAAATCCCGGCTTTCTACCTGGACTTCAAGGCGTTCCGTGCCGGTGATCCGGACTACAAGTCCACCACCCGCGACGTGAAGAAAATCCTCACAGAACTGCAGAAAGAGAAAGTCGACGGCGTGGTCATCGACCTGCGCAACAACGGCGGCGGCTCCCTGCAGGAAGCCACCGAGCTGACCAGCCTGTTTATCGACAAGGGCCCGACCGTGTTGGTACGCAACGCTGACGGCCGTGTCGACGTGCTCGAAGACGAGAACCCGGGGGCCTTCTACAAAGGGCCGATGGCGCTGCTGGTCAACCGCCTCTCGGCCTCGGCCTCGGAGATTTTCGCCGGTGCCATGCAGGACTACCACCGTGCACTGATCATCGGCGGCCAGACCTTCGGCAAAGGCACCGTGCAGACCATCCAGCCGCTGAACCATGGCGAGCTTAAGCTGACACTGGCCAAGTTCTACCGGGTCTCCGGGCAGAGCACCCAGCATCAGGGCGTACTGCCGGATATCGATTTCCCGTCGATCATCGACACCAAGGAAATTGGCGAAAGCGCCCTGCCTGAAGCCATGCCGTGGGACACCATCCGCCCTGCGATCAAGCCGGCGTCGGATCCGTTCAAGCCGTTCCTGGCACAGCTGAAGGCTGACCACGACACCCGCTCTGCCAAGGATGCCGAGTTCGTGTTTATCCGCGACAAGCTGGCCCTGGCCAAGAAGCTGATGGAAGAGAAGACCGTCAGCCTCAACGAAGCGGATCGCCGTGCACAGCACTCCAGCATCGAGAATCAGCAACTGGTGCTGGAAAACACCCGCCGCAAGGCCAAAGGTGAAGACCCGCTCAAAGAGCTGAAGAAAGAAGATGAAGACGCGCTGCCGACCGAGGCGGATAAAACCAAGCCGGAAGACGACGCCTACTTGGCCGAGACTGGCCGGATCCTGCTGGATTACCTGAAGATCACCAAGCAGGTGGCCAAGCAGTAAATGATGGCGATTTAATGTGATCGCTCCTCGGAGTGTCATCATATAGACATCATTCTGTCGTGAAATAAAAGGACCGCAGGTTTACGCCTGCGGTCCTTTTTTTTGATCGAGACCGCCATGACCATGACCGAACAGCTGAATGCATTGGGCTCAATCCTGGCTCAAGGCAGTTTGCACAGCCTGTTCCAACCGATCATCTGCCTGTCAGAGCGGCGCATCCTCGGTTACGAAGCCCTCAGTCGCGGCCCGTCCAACAGCCCGCTGCACTCCCCCGTCGCGCTGTTCTCGGTGGCCAGCCATGCCGGGCGCCTGAGCGAGCTGGACATGGCGTGCCGAGAGCGTGCATGCCGACGCTTCAGCGAGCAGAAACTGCCGGGCAAGCTGTTCCTCAATATCTCGCCGGAATCGTTGATGGAGCACGCGCATCAGCCAGGGCGCACCCTGCAACTGTTGCGCGACTTCGGTATTTCTCCCAGCCAGGTGGTGATCGAACTCACCGAGCAGGCGCCCACCGACGATTTCGCGCTGTTGCAAACCGCCTTGCACCACTACCGCGACATGGGTTTTGCCATCGCACTCGATGACCTGGGCGCCGGTTATTCCAGCTTGCGCTTGTGGTCGGAACTGCGCCCGGACTACGTGAAGATCGACCGGCATTTTATCGACGGCATTCACCAGGACGCCCTCAAGCGCGAGTTTGTCGGCTCCATCCTGCAGATCGCCAAGGCGTCCCGCGCCCAAGTGATTGCCGAGGGCATCGAGTTGCCGGAAGAACTGGCGGTATTGACCGAAATGGGCGTCGACCTGGTCCAGGGCTACCTGCTCTGCCGCCCTCAGGAACAGCCCCCGCAGGAAGCGCGCCTGATGCTGCCCAAACCGGATAACGCCATGCTGGCCCTCAATGATGAAGGCAGTGACCTGAGCGCCCTGCTCAATGAGCAGCCCGCCGTGGATCAAGACACCGCCACCGCCCAAGTGCTGGAATCGTTCCGCCGCCAGGCCAACCTCAACTCGCTGGCGGTGTTGGACGGCTGCGGTCGCCCGGTCGGCATTGTGCACCGGCATTCGCTATCGGACGCGCTGCTCAAGCCATTCGCGACCGACTTGTTCGCGCGCAAACCCATCAGCCGCTTGATGAGCGATGATTTTTTGGCGGTGGAACTGAGCCAGTCCTTGCAGCAGGTCAGCCGCTTATTGACCAGCCGCGCACGACAACGCATCGAAGAGGATTTCATCATCACCCTGAACGGTGATTATCTGGGGCTGGGCCGGGTTATCGACGTGCTCAAATTGATCACCGAACTGAAAATCCAGCAGGCCCGCTACGCCAACCCGCTGACCTTGCTGCCTGGCAACGTGCCGATCCAGCAGTGCCTCACTAGGCTGTTGCAGCAACAGCGCGAGTCGGTGATCTGCTATGTGGATATCGACAGTTTCAAGCCGTTCAACGATATCTACGGCTACGGGCGCGGGGATGAAGTGCTGCTGTGCCTGGCGCAGTGCTTGAACGATCGGGTAGACCCCAGCCGCGACTTTGTCGGGCACATTGGCGGCGATGACTTTCTGCTGGTGTTGGGCCCGCAGGATTGGCGCAAGCGGCTCAACCAATTGCTGGACGATTTCCACACCCAATGCCGGCGCTTCTACCGCGCTGAACACCTTGAGGCTGGGTGCTTCGTGGCCCTCAACCGCCAGGGCGCGCGCCAGGAATTTGCATTGCTGTCGCTGTCCATCGGCGTGGTGCATTTGTATCCACAGGCCTGTGCGCAACTCGATGCCAGCCAATTGGCAGAGCTGGCTTCACAAGCCAAGCACCATGCCAAGGATGTTGCGGGCTACAGCATCCACGTGATCGACAGCATGGGCACCTGCTCCCAGGCGCTTTAGGCCTCGGCAGATTCCGGGTACTCGTACTCGAACACCCGCACCACTTCGGATGCATGCCAGGACGCAGCGGCCACACCATCGGAAGGCCCGCTGAACCGCCCCAGGCGCTCCACACACTCAAAAAAACCGGTGCGTGGCAGGCGGCTCGCGCCCTGGCTGATCACCAGGGAACTGCGCAGCGGTTGCTCCGCCTTGGCATCCAGCGCCGCCAGGTGCTCCAGGGCCGCAGCCAGGGTCTGCATGGCCGGCGTGGGGAATTGCAGGCGCTCCAGCAGCGCACGATACGTCAGCAAATGGCGCTGGCGACGTGCCTGGTCCAGTTCATTGATTAACCCATCCCAGTGTTGACGGCTGATACGTAGGCTCAAGACTCATCCCTCCAACCTGCAACGCCCAATTCCCAGGCCAGGCTGCGGCGAATGGCGGCATCCGGCTGGCGTTCACCACTTTCTATCAATCCAAGATACGAAGGGCTGATGCCCACGGTACGCGCCAGGGCCTCGATTGCCAGGCCCTTGGCCTCACGCAGGCCGCGCAGGGCTGCAAGCGGGCGCAGGTCCTGCTCGGAGGCGGTGGGTGCAACAGAAGGAGAAGCGCGTGGCGGTTGCAACTGACCGGCGGCTTTTAGCAGCGCCTGGTACTGGTCCCATGGCAACACCGCATACTCGGGTTCGCCATCGCGTGAAATGATCTGGATATCCATGACTGCCCCGTAGGATAAAAACACTTACTAAGTAAGTTATTTCCTTAAGAGTGTAATCCTAACAGCCACGAAGGTCGCCGGGGGATACCAGGCATCATTAGTTTTTTTGCGGGTTTTCCCGGGCCAACAGCTCAGGCGTCGCAGGCAGGCGCTCAACCACCGCAAGTTTTTCCGGACGTTGCGCATCGCGCCAGGTACGAAAGGCGCTCAGCTCGCCGCTCAGGGTCTTCATGACCCACGCCAGCACGGCGATGTCGTCGAGCATGCCGAACATGGGAAGAAAATCCGGAATCGCATCAATCGGGCTAAGAAAATACATCAGCCCCGCCACCACCGAGATCAACGCCTTAGGGCTGATCGCACGGTATTCGCCACGCCAGTAAGCCAGGCACAGGGCCTGCAGCAACTTGAGATCATCCTTGAGCTGGCCGAGCCGATTGCCCTGGCTTGAGCCTTTGGCAGCGACGGCAAACAGCAAGGTTGGCAAACGCCCACGACCGAGCAAGCGCGCGGCCATAGGCAGGAAACGGGTGAAATTGAACGGTGGTTTCATAGGGCACTCCAGTTCCAGGCGACATAAAAGGTTATCCACACAAATTGTGGATAACCTTGTGAACAGAGCCTGTTTTATCGGCTGAAAGCCACGGACTACAAGGCCTACAGTCAGATCGGGCGTTTTTTGCGCACATAAAAAAAACCCAAGAATTCATTGACTTGGCATGTATGTGCGGCTACCCGTGCTCGAGTCTTATATCAGACTGTGTCCGATTGCGGACGTTCGTTTGGATTTGCAGAGGCTTCAACGTAGGGGCTGGCTTGCCTGCGATTGCCATAAGTCTCTACACAACACTACAGGCTGTAGCAGCCAACGCTAACCACGATGCGAAGCGAGCCGCTCTTGATCTGCTTGTGATCTTGATCTCAAGCGCCCCGTTAAACCACGCTGGCCGAACGCAGGCTTGAATCCGTGGGTAACCCGGCAGGACGCCGGGTTAGCCGTCCTGGGCCAAGGATGGCCCATGACGGCGGCCCACGGATTCAAGCCGGAGTGAGGGCACACCGAGCCCAAGCGAGGTGCCGAGTGGTGGGGCAAGAGCGTTTTGCTTACTTTGGCCTGGGCCGGCATTCCGGCTTTTGCAAAGTGAGCCGCCGTCAGGGCGGAACCCTAAGTGGCCGTTACCGCAGCAATGGATATGTACACCATCCAACTGTGTTGACTGCCAAGCCGCTTTCGCGAGCAAGCCCACAGGAATTTTGCGTCGTTTGACCAAGGCCGAAAACAACAACGCCCCGTCGAGACGGGGCGTTGTATGTTCAGGCGCCGATTACTTCTTGGCGGCTGGTGCAGCAGGTGCGTCAGCCGCTTCTGCCTTGGCTGGGTCCTTGATGCCCAGCAGTTCCAGGTCGAATACCAGCACGGAGTTCGCTGGGATCGCCGGGCTCGGGCTCTGGGCGCCGTAGGCCAGGTCGGACGGGATGTACAGCTCAACCTTCTCGCCAACGTGCATCAGTTGCAGGCCTTCGACCCAACCCGGGATCACGCCGCTGACCGGCAGGTCGATCGGGCTACCGCGATCTACGGAGCTGTCAAAGGTGGTGCCGTTGGTGAGCTTGCCGGTGTAGTGAACAGTCACCACGTCGGTCGGCTTAGGCTGGGCGCCGTCGGCCTTCTTCACGATCTTGTACTGCAGGCCGGAAGCGGTGGTGACGACACCGTCTTTCTTGGCGTTGTCTTCGAGGAATTTCTTGCCAGCGGCTGCCGACTCTTCGCTCATTTTGGTCATGCGTTCTTCAGCACGCTTTTGCAGTGCGGCAAACGCTTCAACCAGCTCATCGTCCTTGAGCTTCTGCTCTTTCTTGCCGACGGCATCTTCGATGCCCTGGGCAACAGCTTTGGAGTCCAGGTCGTCCATGCCTTCTTGGGCAAGGCTCTTGCCCATGTTCAGGCCGATGCCGTAGGAAGCTTTTTGCGCCGGGGTTTTCAGCTCTACGCTGGTCTGCGAATCACAACCCGCAAGTACCAGGCTAACCAGGGCCACCGCCGCCGCCAACCGATGCTGTTTCATGCTATTTCCTTGTTCATGCGCCATAAGGGCATTCGAATAAAGTCGCGAGCTTATCAGGCGGCCACGACCAATGGCTACCGGCATGTGAGCAGGAAACTTCTGATAAGTTCACGTGTTTAAAAGCATTTCCATTTATCATGGGGCCCCGCGACGGATCGCGGGACCGCCTGATAGCGGGCCAATTGCTACTTGCCGCACCTGTGGCGCAGTGGCATAACAACGCGACAATTCGACAAGGATAGTTATCTTGCGCATTTTTTCCCGTGTTTTACTCCTGATACTGATCGCACTGGGCCTGATTCTGGCCGTGGTGCTCTACTACACCCTCAACCCAAAGCTGCCGGACTACGTTCCAGTAAAGCAGGTGCACTACCAGGAGCAATGGAGTGCCGCCGACCGCCAGACCTACTACTTCACGCCCCAGGGCACCCAAGTAAAAGGCCTGCACTACGACTGGTTCACCGCCCTGGAGCTGCCGTTCTCCGAGCAACGCTTTGCCGCGCCGGAATACCTGGCGCGCTTCGGCTTCCTGGTCGACCCCAAGCAGACGGCCACCGCGCAAAACCCTGGCAACCTGCCGGTAGGGTTCGCCCGGCACCAGAACGCCGACAGCAAGGCTCAGTACCTGGATATCACCTGTGCGGCCTGCCACACCGGCGAATTGCACTTCAAGGGCCAGGCCCTGCGCATCGACGGCGGCTCGGCGCAACACGTGCTGCCCTCCAGCGTTCCCACGTTGCGCGGCGGCAGTTTCGGCCAGGCCCTGGTCGCCAGCCTGGCCGCTACCTATTACAACCCATGGAAGTTCGAGCGCTTCGCCCACAAGGTGCTGGGGGATCAGTACGATGCTCAGCGCGATCAACTGCGCACGGACTTCAAGCAATCGTTGAACCAGTTCCTCAAAGTCGCCTGGAATGACACCCATCGCGGCCTTTACCCCACCGAAGAAGGCCCGGGCCGTACGGATGCCTTTGGGCGCATCGCCAACGCCAGTTTTGGCGACGCTATTTCCCCAGACAATTATCGCGTCGCCAATGCGCCGGTGGACTACCCGCATCTGTGGGACATCTGGACCTTCGATTGGGTGCAGTGGAATGGCTCGGCCCAGCAGCCGATGGCGCGCAACATCGGCGAAGCCCTTGGCGTAGGCGCGACCCTGGCGTTCTTCGACGCAGCCGGGCAACCGCTCAAAGGCGATGCCCGCTACCCGTCCAGCGTACGGGTGCGCGACCTGCACCTGATCGAAGAAACCCTGCAACGGCTCAAGCCGCCGACCTGGCCGCAAGACTTGTTCGGGGCCATCGACAAATCCCTCGCCGCCCAGGGCCGCACACTCTTTGCCGAGAACTGCGCCGGCTGCCACCTGCCCACCGTTACCCAAGAAAACGGCCGCCCGGTGCAGCAGTTGAAAATGCTGCCGGTGGACTACATCGGCACCGACCCCGGCACGGCCAACAACATTGCCGACCAACGCTACGACCTCAGTGCCCTGCAATGGGACCCGGCCGAACTGGCCCGGCTCAATGTCGAACTGCACCCCACCCCCACCGCGCCGATGGACCTGAAAAAAATGTCGGTGGCCCAGGGCCTGGCCTATGTCACGGCCTTCGTCGAAGAGCATGCCTACCGTGCGGCCGGCGTCACCCCGGCCGAGCGCCCAGGCCTGGACGGGTTCGGCCTGCCCATCGGCGTGCGCGAGTTGCGTGCCTACAAGGCGCGGCCGCTGGCCGGCGTATGGGCCACCCCGCCGTTCCTTCACAACGGTTCGGTGCCGACGATCTACCAACTGCTCTCGCCCCAGGACGAACGCAGCACCACCTTCTATAAAGGCACCTTCAACTACGACCCGCGTCACCTGGGGTTTGAGACCATCGCCTTCAAGAATGCCTTCCTGTTCGATACCAGAATCACCGGCAACCACAACAGCGGCCACGAATTCCGTGCCGGCGAGCGTGGCAATGGCGTTATCGGCCGTGGCCTGCTGCCGCAGGAACGCTGGGCGCTGCTCGAATACCTCAAAGTGCTGGGCGGCCCTCTGGAGCAACAACTGCCATGATTATCCGATCGCAAAACAAGGACCGCTCCATGCTTGCTCGTCTCTGGCTGCGCCTTGGCGCCTTTGTGGGTAAAACCCTGCTGTGGCTACTGGGCCTGGGCCTGCTGGGGTGGGTGTTGGCCACGGCCTGGTTCGCCTGGCAGCACAGGGGCCCGGTGTCGGTGAAGGAACAGATCCCGCCGGGTGAAGCGGCGATGACCCAAGGCATCATCCAGACCGCCGTGCGCATCGTTGACCAGCATCGCGAAGGCACTCGCTACCTGCGTGATGCCCATGCCAAGGCCCATGGGTGCGTGAAAGCCGAGGTCAGCGTTCTGGCAGATCTCGACCCGGCCTTGCGCCAGGGCGTGTTCGCAGAACCAGGCAAGACCTGGCAGGCGACAATGCGCCTGTCCAACGGCAACGCCTACCCGCAATTCGACAGCATCCGTGATGCCCGCGGCATGGCGATCAAGCTGTTGGATGTGCCGGGCAAGCAACTGATGGCCGACCAGCAAGCGCGTACCGAGCAGGATTTCGTGATGTTCAGCCATCCGAACTTCTTTGTCAGCGATGTCGCGGAATACGCGCAAAACGTCGGTGCGCAAGCGGATGGCAAGAAGGTCCTGGCGTTCTTTCCCAAGCTCGACCCGCGCAGCTGGCAAGTGCGTCACTTGTTTATCGCCCTGGCAACCCTGGCGCCCGCACCGGCCAGCCCGACGCAGACGACTTACTTTTCAGTGTCGCCCTACAAGTTTGGCGCGGCCAACGCCAAGTTTCGCGTCGCGCCCGACCCGCAAAGCTGCCCGGATTATGTGCTGCCCAAACAGAACGAGGACCTGCCCAACTTCCTGCGCAGCGCGCTCAACCAGCAACTGTCCACCGATCGTGTAGATGCGTGTTTTGTGCTACAGATCCAGCGGCAAAACCCGCAGGCGTTCATGCCCATAGAAGACACCAGCATCGAATGGAAGGAAAGCGACGCGCCGTATGAAACCGTGGCCAAGGTCAGGATTCCCGCTCAGGACTTCGACACGCCGGCGCAGAACCTGGCGTGCGATAACCAGTCGTTCAACCCCTGGTTCGGTTTGGAAGCGCACCGCCCCATCGGCGGCATCAACCGGCTGCGCAAAGCGGTGTACGAAGCCGTCAGCGATTACCGCCACAGCCGCAACGCACCGTAAGGCGCGTTAAATCGCAGGCGAAAAAAAACCCGCTCAATGAGCGGGTTTCTTGTGGCTACCTGGCGTTCAGTGTTCCAAGTTGCCGAATATGGCGCAGCGGACGGGACTCGAACCCGCGACCCCCGGCGTGACAGGCCGGTATTCTAACCGACTGAACTACCGCTGCGCGTAACACATGAAGCGAATGGTGGGTGATGACGGGATCGAACCGCCGACATTCTGCTTGTAAGGCAGACGCTCTCCCAGCTGAGCTAATCACCCTTCGTTTCGGTGTGGCGCGCATTCTACGGAGCGACCTTAAGTCTGGCAAGCACTTTCTTAAATCTTTTTTTTCAGCCCTTCCAATGGCTTAGGCAGGGTTGGCCTGCGGCGTGATCAAGAGAATAATGCCCCCCTTTGTATAGAGGAGAGACTCACCCCATGTGGTTCAAGAACCTGCTTATCTATCGCCTGACCCAAGATCTGCCTGTTGATGCCGAGGCGTTGGAAGCGGCCATGGCCACCAAGCTGGCGCGCCCTTGTGCAAGCCAGGAGTTGACTACTTACGGTTTCGTCGCACCGTTTGGGAAAGGTGAAGATGCTCCCCTGGTTCACGTCAGCGGCGATTTCTTGCTGATTGCCGCCCGCAAGGAAGAACGCATCCTGCCGGGTAGCGTGGTGCGTGATGCACTTAAAGAGAAAGTCGAAGAGATCGAAGCCGAGCAGATGCGCAAGGTCTATAAGAAGGAGCGCGACCAGATCAAGGATGAAATCATCCAGGCCTTCCTCCCCCGTGCCTTTATCCGTCGCTCGTCGACCTTCGCTGCGATCGCGCCGAAACAGGGCCTGATCCTGGTCAACTCGGCCAGCCCCAAGCGCGCCGAAGACCTGCTGTCGACCCTGCGCGAAGTGATCGGCACCCTGCCGGTCCGCCCGCTGACGGTAAAAACCGCCCCAACTGCAATCATGACCGACTGGGTCACCACCCAGAAACCGGCCGACGACTTCTTCGTCCTCGACGAATGCGAACTGCGCGACACCCACGAAGACGGCGGCATCGTGCGTTGCAAGCGCCAGGACCTGACCAGCGAAGAGATCCAGTTGCACCTGACCACCGGCAAGGTCGTGACCCAACTGTCCCTGGCGTGGCAGGACAAGTTGTCCTTCATGCTCGACGACAAGATGACCGTCAAACGGCTGAAGTTCGAAGACCTGCTGCAAGACCAGGCGGAACAGGACGGCGGTGATGAAGCCCTGGGCCAACTGGATGCCAGCTTTACCTTGATGATGCTGACCTTCGGCGAGTTCCTGCCGGCGTTGGTTGAGGCACTGGGCGGCGAAGAGACACCACAGGGCATCTAAGCAACACCGATCCAATGTGGGCACGGTCAGTGTGGGAGCTGGCTTGCCTGCGATAGCGGTGTATCAGTCGCCACTATTCTGGCTGATACACCGCTATCGCAGGCAAGCCAGCTCCCACATTTGATTGCATTGACAACTCAGAAATCGAATAAAAAAGGACATCCCCATGCGCGCACTCGCCGCCTTGAGCCGCTTCGTCGGCAACACCTTTGCCTATTGGGTGTTGATCTTTGCCGTTGTCGCCTTTCTCCAACCCAGCTGGTTCATTGGCCTGAAAAGCGCCATCGTCCCACTGCTGGGCCTGGTGATGTTCGGCATGGGGTTGACCTTGAAACTGGAAGACTTCGCCGAAGTCGCTCGCCACCCCTGGCGCGTGGCCTTGGGCGTGGTCGCGCATTTCGTGATCATGCCGGGCGTGGCATGGTTGCTGTGCCAGGCGTTCCATTTGCCAGCGGAAATAGCCGTTGGCGTGATCCTGGTCGGCTGTTGCCCAAGTGGCACGTCGTCCAATGTCATGACCTGGCTGGCCCGGGGTGACCTGGCGTTATCGGTGGCGATTGCCGCGGTCACCACCCTCCTCGCTCCGCTGCTCACACCGGCATTGATCTGGCTGCTGGCCTCGGCCTGGCTTCCGGTGTCGTTCATGGAGCTGTTCTGGTCGATCCTGCAAGTGGTGCTGCTACCCATCGTACTGGGCGTGGTCGCGCAGCGCTTGCTCGGTGATCGGGTAAGGCATGCGGTGGACGTGCTGCCACTGGTGTCGGTGGTCAGCATTGTGATCATCGTCGCGGCCGTGGTTGCCGCAAGCCAAGGCAAGATTGCCGAGTCGGGCCTGCTGATCATGGCCGTGGTGATGTTGCACAACAGCTTCGGTTACCTGTTGGGCTACTTCACCGGGCGCCTGTTCAAGCTGCCCCTGGCGCAACGCAAGTCGCTGGCCCTGGAAGTGGGCATGCAGAACTCCGGGTTGGGTGCCGCCTTGGCCAGTGCACACTTTTCGCCGCTGGCGGCAGTGCCCAGCGCGTTGTTCAGCGTCTGGCACAATATTTCCGGAGCGTTGCTGTCGACCTACTTCCGGCGCATGAGCGAGAAGGAAGACCGTCGCGCGCTGGAAACCACGCCGTAACTTGATCGCACGGTCCAATTTCGGCACTCTACCGAACTTCGCGGGGACGACCTCGCGACGCTATCAAGCGCTTACCCGGGGACGACCCCACTTTGATAGAAGCGAGGTCATCATGTCCTGGATCATTCTGTTCTTTGCCGGGTTGTTTGAAGTGGGCTGGGCCGTCGGCCTGAAGTACACCGACGGGTTCAGCAAGCCGCTGCCCACCGCCCTGACCATTGCCGCCATGGCCGTCAGCCTTGGGCTATTGGGGCTGGCCATGAAGGAACTGCCGCTGGGTACCGCCTATGCCATCTGGACCGGCGTGGGGGCCGTAGGCACGGTGATTGCCGGGATTATCCTGTTCGGAGAATCCATGGCGCTGTTTCGGTTGGCCAGTGTGGCGTTGATTATTTGCGGGCTGATTGGCCTCAAGATTTCCACTTAAGCCACTACCGCTATCGCAGCATAGGTATCTACACAACTACGGCACGACGCTAAATCTGTGGCGAGGGAGCTTGCTCCCGTGACGGCCTGACAGCCGACGCTGATCTGGCTGAGGCACCGCGATCTAAATGTGGGAGCTGGCTTGCCTGCGAAGACGGCCTGACAGTCAACACAGTTGGACCGTGTACATATCCATTCCTGCGGTAACGGCCACTTAGGGTTCCGCTCTGACAGCGGCTCACTTTTGAAAAGCGCAAAAGTAAGCAAAACGCTCTTGCCCCACCACTCGGCACCTCGCTTAGGCTCGGTGTGCCCGTAATCCGCCAGTGATTTGGGGGGCCGCCGCCACGCGCCATCCATGGCGCGGGGCGGCTAAACCGGCATCCCTGCCGGTTTACCCCCCAAATCCCTGTCGAATTCCGGCCAGCGTGGTTTGACGGGGCGCCTGAGATCAAAAGCAGATCAAGATCAAGAGCGACTCGCTTCGCATCGTGGTTACCGTCTGCTGCTACAGCCCACAAAGTTATGTAGATACCTATGGCTTGCCTGCGATGAAGTCCCGACAAACAACCACAAACTACCTGACACTCCCCCGCAAACCACCCACCACAGCCTGCAACTGCTCAGGCGTCGCCGCCTCCACAGCCACCGGCTCACCCGCCACCAACACCACCCGCGACCAGATCCGATGGAAAAAGCCCTTGTTAGGATCGCGGCTGAAGAAACTCCCCCACAACCCCTGCAATGCCATCGGGATCACCGGCACTGGCGTCTCCTCCAGGATGCGCGTCACCCCACCCCGGAACTCATTCATCTCGCCATCGGCGGTCAGCTTGCCTTCCGGGAAGATGCACACCAACTCGCCATCCTTGAGGTACTGGGCAATCCGCGCGAACGCCTGTTCGTAGATCTGAATGTCTTCATGGCGCCCGGCAATCGGAATCGCCCCGGCGGTGCGGAAGATAAAGTTGAGCACCGGCAAACGATAGATCTTGTAGTACATGACAAAGCGAATCGGCCGACGTACTGCGCCGCCAATCAACAGCGCATCGACAAACGACACATGGTTGCACACCAGCAACGCCGCGCCTTCATCCGGAATGGCTTGCAGGTTGCGATGCTCCACGCGGTACATGGAATGGCTGAGCAGCCAGATCATGAAGCGCATGGTGAACTCGGGGACGATTTTAAAGATGTAAGTGTTAACCGCGATGTTGAGCAGCGACACCACCAGGAACAACTCGGGGATCGACAGCTTGGCCACGCTCAACAGCAGGATGGAGACGATGGCCGAGACCACCATGAACAGTGCATTGAGAATGTTGTTGGCCGCGATCACCCGAGCCCGTTCGTTCTCGGCGGTGCGCGACTGGATCAGCGCATACAGCGGCACGATGTAAAAGCCGCCGAACACACCCAGGCCGAGGATATCGAGCAGCACCCACCACGCCTGGCCGTAGCTGAGCACCGCGAGCCAATCGTTGGGTTGCACGTTCTGCGGGAAGCCGCCGGAGTGCCACCACAGCAGCAGGCCGAACACGGTCAGGCCAAACGAACCAAACGGCACCAGGCCAATTTCCACCTTACGCCCGGAGAGCTTTTCGCACAGCATCGAGCCCAGGGCGATGCCCACCGAGAACACCGTTAGGATCAAGGTCACCACGGTTTCGTCGCCGTACAACCATTCCTTGGCATAGGCCGGGATTTGCGTGAGGTAAATCGCACCCACAAACCAGAACCATGAGTTGCCGACAATCGAGCGCGACACTGCTGGCGTCTGCCCCAGGCCCATGCGCAACGTCGCCCACGACTGAGTGAAGATATTCCAGTCCAGGCGCAGTTGCGGTGTCGACGCCGCCGCGCGCGGGATGCTGCGGCTGGCCAAATAGCCCAGCACCGCCACGGCCACAATCGCCACCGCCACCACCGGCGCGTAATGAGTGGAAGACATCATGATCCCGGCGCCGATGGTGCCGGCCAGAATCGCCAGGAACGTGCCCATCTCTACCAGGCCGTTGCCACCGACCAACTCATCGTCGTGCAACGCCTGAGGCATGATCGAGTACTTCACCGGGCCGAACAGTGCCGAGTGAGTGCCCATGGCAAACAGCGCCAGCAGCATCAGCTCAAGATGATTGGTCAAAAAGCCCGCCGCGCCCACCGCCATGATCACGATCTCGCCGATCTTGATCGCGCGGATCAACGCGTCCTTGTTGAATTTCTCGCCAAACTGCCCCGCCAACGCCGAGAACAGGAAGAACGGCAGGATAAACAACAAGGCGCACAGGTTGACCCAAATGGAGCGGTCGCCCTCGATGGTGAGCTTGTAAAGGATGGCCAGGATCAGCGACTGCTTGAAGATGTTGTCGTTGAACGCACCCAGCAATTGGGTGATGAAAAACGGCAAGAAGCGCCGCGTGCGCAGCAAGGTGAATTGGGAAGGATGGCTCATCGTCGTCCGTGTTCCTGCGTGGCCTTTATTTATCAGGCCACGACTTTACCTAATCCTGCTTACTTATTCGCTAGCCCGGCAATACAAGGCGAAACAAAAAGCTCGCCTTTATAAGCGCCCTGCACGGTGCGCTTGGCCACGATCAGCCACATCAGCGCCAGCGCAACCACCAGCACACTGCCAAACACACTGAAAAATTCCAGCTGCAGCAGGCTCGCCAATTTCAGCGTGGCCAGGGCGTAAACCCCCAATGGGAAGGTGAACCCCCACCAGCCCAGGTTGAACGGGATACCGGCACGCAGATAGCGCAGGGTGATCAACACCGCAATCAACATCCACCACAAGCCGAACCCCCACAGGGTGATGCCCGCAATCAGGCCCAGGCCGTGGGCCATTTCACCGACACTGGCCAGGCCATTGGCGGCGAAGATCGCAGGGGCATCCGTACCGAGCAACAACATGCCCAGAGCACCGGTACCGATGGGGCCCAGCGCCAACCAGCTCGACGCTGCCATATTGGCGTGAGGCAACTTATGCAAGGCCATGCGCAGCATCAGGATGGTCAGTATGCTGAACGCCACCGGCAGGGAAAACGCCCACAGCACGTAGCTGGTCACCAGCATCACCAGTTGCGAATGGGCGTCTAACAGGTGCGGCGCGAGTAAGCCGCCGCTGGCCGCCGCCACTTCGGCAGCCACTACAGGCAACAGCCAGACAGCGGTCATCTGGTCGATGCTGTGCTCCTGGCGGGTGAACATCATGAACGGGATCAGTACGCCGCAGGCCAGGGACATGGCCACGTCCAGCCACCACAAGGCCTCGGCCAACGGGATCACATCACCGCCCCATCGCGGCAGGCCGAACAGCAGCAAACCGTTGAGAATGGTCGCCAGCCCCATGGGGATGGTGCCGAAAAACATCGAGACCGTTGAGTGCCCGAAGATGCGCCGCGCCTCGTGGAAAAACATCACCCAGCGGGCGGCATACAGCACGCTGAACAGCACAAACAAGCCGATGGTGAACAGCCACAGGCCCTCGGCGACAGCGTGCAAACCTGGCAAGTTGACTGGCAACTGAGCCAAGGCCAGCGCCAGCACACCGGTGCCCATGGTCGCGGCGAACCAGTTCGGGGTGAACTGGCGAATCACTTCCCGGGGACGGGTCAGGTGACTGAAGGGTTTGTAGCGGTGAGTGGTCGAGCAGGTCATGGGTAAATCCTCTTCCTCATTTGAGGTTGAAACCATGATAGAACCTGATCGAATATCTATATAACGGGTAATATCTCTAACTGTTATCTATTTTACCTATATTAATCGCAATCATGCGCTTGCCCTTGCCTGCACCGTGTCCCGCCACAACAACCCAACAAGCGCGCCGAGAGATAGCAAGATAAGCACCGCACCGTAGCCGTCCGTAGTCGCGATCAGGCCAAACACGCGGCTCAGGTTACCCGCCAACAGTGCCGGCACGCAGAACGCCAGGTAGCTCAATACGTAGAACGCCGACATCAGGCCCGCCCGCTCATGGGGCAACGCCAGGCCCACGATACTGCGCACACTGCCCATGAAACCGCCGCCGAAGCCCAGGCCTGCGATCACACTGGCGATAAAGAACAGCCACAGGCTGGCGGTGTTTACGGCAACCAGCAGCAACCCCACGCCCACGGCCAGCAGTGCAGCCGACAAGCGCATCACTCTGTCAGCCGCATGGTTGCGCAGGCTGTAGATCATCACCGCACCGCTCAAGGTCACCACCGCCACCAGCCCGCCGCCGATCAAGTGCGGGGTCGAACCCGTGGCGACGCGCACCAACGACGGCGCCAACGAGGAAAAGAACCCACCCAGCGCCCACACGGCCACATTCAATGGCATCGCCAACCACAACGCGCGGCGCGCTTGCGGTGGCACATGCAGGGTTGGCGCCAGGGACTTCAAGGCGCCCGGTATGCGACTGACCGTTTCAGGCAGGCGCCACACATACAGAGCCTGCAACACCATCAAGCCCAGCAGGGCGTAATAGATCAATTGGGTCGGCCATGGCGCGAACTCCACCAGCAGCCCACTGCCCAGGCCACCACTGGCCATGCCGAGCATCGGTGCAAGGCTGTTGAGCATCGGGCCGCGCACGCGGTCGGTGTCGAGCAGTGTCGCCCCCAATACCGCGGTCGCCGTGCCGGTCGCGAAACCCTGCAAGGCGCGGGCGGCCAGCAGGCAGGCGGTGCTGTCAGCAACGATAAACAGCTGCATCGCCACACTATTGAGCAGCAGCGCGGCGAAGATCACTGGCTTGCGCCCCAGGTAATCCGAAAGCGAGCCCACGGTGAGCAGCGCCGCGAGCAGGCTCACGGCATACACGCCGAAAATCGCCGTGAGCATCGCCGCAGAAAAATGCAGGTGGTCTTGATACACCTGATACAACGGCGTCGGCGCGCTGGAGGCAGCGAGAAAGGTCAGCACGGTGATCACCAGAAACGCCAGGCTGGACCGCTGAGAGATGACGCTGGACATGGGCACGCTCCGCTAAAGCTAATATTTTGCTTTTGTGCAGTGTGCTACTCGCTGGCGCTTAAAGCAAATTCTTTGTGTTAAGGTCCTGCCCATGGCGATCAAAGAAGGCCTCCGCCCGGGGGGCCGTAGTGCCCGGGTACAAGAATCCGTCCACGGAGCGGTGCGCGAACTGCTGGAAACCCATGAGCGGTCCAGCGTCACCGTGCCGATGATTGCGGCGCGCGCAGGCGTCACGCCTTCTACTGTCTACCGCCGGTGGGGCGACCTCTCCGTGCTGCTGGCCGATGTGGCCTTGGCGCGCATGCGTCCAGACTGCGAGCCGGCCAACACCGGCAGCCTGCGCGGCGACCTGCAAGCCTGGGCCGAGCAATACCTGGACGAGATGAGTTCGGAAGTGGGGCGCAACATGATGCGAGACGTGCAAAGCAGCCCCACGCCTGGGTATTGCGTGAGCATCCTGAGTGGGCAGTTGCAGGTGATCGTGGACCGCTACCCGCAGGAACAGCCGCCGAGCGTTGACCATCTGATCAACCTGCTCGCCGCACCGACGGTGTTTCGTATTCTGTTTTCGGCCCAGCCGTTGGCGGTAGAAGAGCTGCACGCCCTGATCGAACTGACACTAAAAAACTAAAGCGCGTGCGCCGACCAAAATGTGGGAGCTGGCTTGCCTGCGATGACTGCCTTCCAGCCGATGCTTATCTACCTGACACCCCACGATCCCACTGTGGGAACGGGCTTGTTCGCGAAGGCGGCATGACAGCCGAGACTGTTATACCGAGTACCTATCCATTCCTGCGGTAACGGCCACTTAGGGTTCCGCCCTGACGGCGGCTCACTTTGCAAAAGCCGGGATGCCGGCCCAGGCCAAAGTAAGCAAAACGCTCTTGCCCCACCACTCGGCACCTCGCCCAGGCTCGGTGTGCCCGTAATCCGCCAGCGTGGTTTAACGGGGCGCCTGAGATCAAAAGCAGAGCAAGATCAAGAGCGACTCGCTTCGCATCATGGTTACCGTTGACGGCTACAACTAAAAAGTTGTGTAGATACCTATGTGCATCGCAGGCAAGCCAGCTCCCACATTTGTTCGGTGTGCATCCAATAAAAAACGGCCTCTGATGAGGCCGTTTTGTTATTTCCAATCCCACATCATGTACGCATCCCACGCCCACTCACCAGCAACCGCGCACAGCCGATATACAAGACGATGGTGGCAACGATCATAAAAGTGATCGCCACACTGATCTTGATATCCGACACGCCCAGAATACCGTAGCGGAAGGCGTTGACCATGTGCAGCACCGGATTGGCCAGGGATACCGTCTGCCAGAACGGCGGCAACAAGGTGATGGAGTAAAACACCCCGCCCAGGTAGGTCAGCGGCGTCAGCACGAAGGTCGGGATAATGGAAATATCATCGAAGTTGCGTGCAAATACGGCGTTGATAAAGCCCAGCAGCGAGAAGATCGTCGCCGTCAGCACGACCACCAGAATGGTGACCCCAAGGTGATGCACCTGCAGATGGGTAAAGAACAGCGACAGCAGCGTCACGATCACCCCCACCATCAGCCCACGCAACACGCCGCCCAAGGTGTAGCCGATCAGGATGGTGTGCGGTGACACCGGCGAGACCATCAGTTCTTCGATGGAGCGCTGGAACTTGCTGCCAAAGAAACTCGACACTACGTTGCCGTAGGAGTTGGTGATCACCGACATCATGATCAGGCCCGGCACGATGTACTCCATGTAGGTGAAACCACCCATGTCGCCGATCTGCCGGCCGATCAGGTTACCGAAGATCACGAAGTACAGGACCATGGTGATCGCCGGTGGCAGCAGGGTCTGCGGCCAGATCCGGGTAAAGCGCTTCACTTCGCGATAGACGATGGTTTGCAGCGCGACAAGGTTGGGTTGCAGTTCGGAACTCATACCGCCACCTTCGCCAGATTTTTCTCCACCAGGGACACGAACAACTCCTCAAGGCGATTGGTTTTATTACGCAGGCTCAGCACTTCGATGTTCTGAGTCGCCAACTGGGTGAACAACGCGGTGATGCCCATGGCTTTATCCACCTGCACCTCCAGGGTGTGGCTGTCCACCAGCCGGCTCGGGTAGCCGAGCAACTGCGGGGCCAGCGACAGATTGTTCTTCAGGTCGAGCAGGAAGGTTTCCACATGCAACTGGCCCAGCAGGTTGCGCATGCTGGTGTTCTCGACAATGGTGCCGTGGTCGATGATGCCGATGTTGCGGCACAACTGCTCAGCCTCTTCCAGGTAATGGGTGGTGAGGATGATGGTGATGCCCTTCTCGTTCAGTTCGGTGAGGAAGGTCCACATCGAGCGGCGCAGTTCGATGTCCACGCCGGCGGTGGGTTCGTCGAGGATCAACAGGCGCGGCTCGTGCACTAGGGCGCGGGCGATCATCAGGCGGCGCTTCATGCCACCGGACAGCGAGCGCGAAGGCACGTCACGCTTGTCCCAAAGGCCCAGTTGGGTCAGGTACTGCTCGGCGCGTTCCTTGGCGACTTTCGCCGGAATGCCGTAGTAGCCAGCCTGGGTCACGACAATATCGAAGGTCTTTTCGAACTGGTTGAAATTGAATTCCTGGGGCACCACGCCAATGGAGCGCTTGAGCGCCGCCGGCGATTTGTCCAGGTCATGCCCGAAGATATTCACCGTGCCGCTGGTCTTGTTGACCAGGGTGGAGAGAATGCCGATGGTGGTGGATTTGCCGGCACCGTTGGGGCCGAGCAAGGCGAAGAAGTCACCTTCGGCAACGTCCAGATCGATACCACTCAGGGCCTGGAAACCGTTGCCGTAGGTTTTGGTTAGCTGCCGGATGGACAGAGCGGAACTCATATGGAAGTACGCACCAAAGAAGGGAATAGAAAGAATAGATGAAGGCACACCCCAGGTAGTTCAACCTGCGATGCAGTGCGAGCATGGTGCGTGCCCATGCCGCACAAGTACAGTCACCCGTATTAATAGTGTGTATTAAGTCAACGCGGTCATCACCGCCTTGCGGTAGGCCGGGCGCTGTTGCAAACGCTGGTACCAGGCCTCCAGATTCGGCATTACCGGGCGTTCGATGGGCATCTCGAACCAGGCGTAGATGAAGCAGCCCAAGGGAATATCGCCCATGCCGAACGCCTGACCGGACAGGTAGGGTTGCTCGGCGAGGGCTTGTTCGACGGTTTTGAGCGCGTCGATACAGGCTTGGCGCCCGGCATTGATGCTGTCCCAGTTTTGCTGGTCAGCCGGGGTGCGCACGATGCCCCAGAACACCGCTTTGAACGGATCGGCGAGCGTGGAAGTGGTCCAGTCCATCCACTTTTCGGCGTTGGCCCGGGCTTGCAAGTCGCTGGGGTAAAAGTCCGATGCCTGCTTGGCGCACAGGTAACGCACGATGGTGTTGGATTCCCACAGCACAAAGTCGCCATCTTCGATCACCGGCACCCGGCCATTGGGGTTCATGGCCCGGTATTGCGGGGTATCGACCACACCAAAAGCCCCGCCCGCATCAATTGCTTCATAGTCCAGGCCGAGTTCCTCGGCGCACCACAGTGCTTTCCTGACGTTTGATGAATTTTTACGACCCCAGATCTTCAGCATGACCGCGCCTTATCGTTGATGAACATGGCTTGATGAAGGCAGCAGCATACGCCGGTTCAGCCGCGGCTTAAATCGCCCTGCATATCACCGAGCAAGGTGGGCGCATCGTCGCCAAACAAGTGCGGGTAACACTGGCGGATATGCGCGAAGAAAAATGCTTCGGGCACGTCAGCAAACTGCCCATGGTCCACCACGTACTCCATCGAACGCTGGCCCTGGCGATTGAACGCGTGGAACACGCTGTCGTGCAGCCCATCGAATTCCAGCGGCGGCACGTCGAACACTTCGCACAGTTGCTGATTGAACGCCGGAGTGGCCTTGACCCAGCGGCCGTTCAGGTAAAGCTCGGTATAACCGTGCATGGCGAACACGTCACTTTTGAGCAGGGCGAGCAGCCGCGGTGTGGACAGGTGGTTGCGTACGTCCGCCAAACCAATGCGCGCAGGGATACCACAGTGACGTGCGCAAGCTGCCAGCAACGTGGCTTTGGGCACACAGTAGCTTTCGCCAGCCGCCAGGGCGAAGCTGGCGTTCAAGGTGTTAGGGTCACGGCTGAAGGTATAGGGGTTGTAGCGAATGGCCTCACGCACCGCGTAGTAAAGACTGACTGCCTGGTCACTTAAATCCGGGCGGGTTCCGCGATGTTTCTCGGCGAACTCCACCACCACAGGGTGGTCACTATCGATGAAGCGGCTGGGACTCAAGTACGTATTCATGAGCTTGATCTCCGAGGGGAGCCTGGAGTTTAACCACCAGGCCTGCCCGAGAGATAACGACGATTCGGCCAAATGCCGGCGCCGGCTGATGGGTTGCCCAGTACACCTTGTTACACCCTGATCACCCGGCTTGTTCGGATGCCGACTAAGCTCCCTGGTGGTTTCGCCCCTGGTTCACGGAGGATTGAATATGCTGTTGTTGTGGATACTGGTGCTGGTGGTCGGCATTGCCTACCTGGCACACCGCCGTACTGCCCCCCTGCCCGCCCTGGGCGTGGTCGCCGTCTACCTGCTGGCGATGGGCGCCTGGAGCCACGCACCGGGTTGGCTGCTGCTGATCTTCTGGGTGCTCCTGGCCGTGGTGGCCGCGCCCTTGTTGCTGCCTGACCTGCGCCGCCAATACTTCACCAAGCCGCTGTTCAGCTGGTTCCAGAAAGTGCTGCCGCCGATGTCCGAGACCGAGCGCGATGCGATCGATGCCGGTACCGTGTGGTGGGACGGCGAACTGTTCAGTGGCCGCCCCGACTGGGACAAATTGTTGGCCTACCCCAAGGCGCAATTGACCGAGGAAGAGCAGGCATTCATCGACGGCCCCACCGAAGAACTCTGCGCTATGGTCAGCGACTGGGAAATCGGCCAGGCCATGGACCTGCCGCCGCAAGCCTGGGAACACATCAAGACCCATGGTTTCTTCGCCCTGATCATTCCCAAGGAGTACGGCGGCAAAGGCTTCTCCGCCTATGCCCACTCCCAGGTTGCCATGAAGCTCGCGACCCGCAGCGGTGACCTGGCCTCCACCGTGATGGTTCCCAACTCCCTGGGCCCCGCCGAACTGCTGCTGCACTACGGCACCGAGGAACAACGCAACCACTACCTGCCGCGCCTGGCCCGTGGCGACGACATCCCGTGCTTCGCCCTCACCGGCCCGCTGGCCGGCTCCGATGCGGGCGCCATGCCCGACACCGGCGTGATCTGCAAAGGCGAATGGGAAGGCAAGGAAACCCTCGGCCTGCGCCTGAACTGGGAAAAGCGCTACATCACCCTAGGCCCGGTCGCGACCTTGCTCGGCCTGGCCTTCAAGGCCCATGACCCGGACCACCTGCTGGGCGAAGAAGAAGACCTGGGCATCAGCCTCGCGTTGATTCCTACCGACACCCCTGGCGTGGAAATCGGCCGTCGGCACCTGCCGCTCGGCGCCGCCTTCATGAACGGCCCCAACTCAGGCAAGGATGTGTTCATCCCGCTGGAGTACCTGATCGGTGGCCAGGAAATGCTCGGCAAGGGCTGGATGATGCTGATGAACTGCCTGTCGGTCGGCCGTTCGATCTCGCTGCCCGCCGTCGGCACCGGCGCCGCCAAGTTCACCAGCCTGGTGACCGGGCAATATGCCCAGGTGCGCGAACAGTTCAACGTACCGCTGTCGGCCTTCGAAGGCATTCAGGAAGCCCTGGCGCGCATCGGTGGCAACGCCTGGCTGATGGACAGCGCGCGCATGCTCACCGCCAACGCCGTGGACCTGGGCGAGAAGCCGTCGGTGCTGTCGGCGATCCTCAAGTACCACCTGACCGAGCGCGGCCGCGAGTGCATCAGCCACGCCATGGATGTGCACGGCGGCAAAGGCATCATCATGGGGCCCAACAACTACCTGGGCCGCAACTGGCAGGGCGCACCGATCTTCATCACCGTGGAAGGCGCCAATATCCTTTCGCGTAACCTGATGATCTTCGGCCAGGGCGCGATTCGTTGCCATCCCTTCGTGCTCAAGGAAATGGCCCTGGCCGGTCGCGAAGACCATGACCAGGCGTTGAAGGAATTCGATGGCCTGCTGATGCAACACATCGGCTTTGCCGTGAGCAATGCCGCCAGCACCCTGGTGCTGAACCTGGGCTTGGGGCACTTCGAAAAAGCCCCGGGCAACCGGTTGAGCCAGGGCTACTTCCGTGCCCTGAACCGCCAGGCGGCTGCGTTTGCCCTGCTGGCGGACCTGAGCATGATGTTGCTGGGTGGCGAGCTCAAGCGCCGCGAACGCCTGTCCGCTCGCCTGGGTGATGTGCTGAGCCACATGTACCTGGCCTCGGCGGCGCTCAAGCGTTACCACGACCTGGACTCGCCGGACCACCTGGAGCCGCTGTTTGCCTGGGCCATGGAAGAAAGCCTGGGTGAATCGGAACGCGCACTGGATGAGCTGCTGAGCAACTTCCCGAACAAGGTGCTGGGCTGTCTGTTGCGGGTGATCGTGTTCCCATTCGGGCGTCGTCATACCGGGCCATCCGACGCTCTGGATGCCGAAGTGGCAGCCGTGATCGGCCGCGCCAAAGGCGACCCGACCCTGGAAGAGTTGCTGGCCGGCTGTTATCGCCCGCAATCGGCAGAAGATCCCGTGGGCGCCCTGCAACATGCCTACGACCTGCTCGGTGCCAGCCACCCCTTGCAGAAAAAACTCCACAGCGCGCTCAAAAGCGGCCAGGTCAAGCCGGTGGCCGGCGAGCACGCCATCGACGCGGCCTTGCAGGCCGGCGTGCTGCAACCGGCCGAGGCGCAAACCCTGCGCGATGCCGAGGCGGCGCGACGCAAGGTGATCGACGTGGATGATTTCAGCAAGGAAGAGCTGATGCAGGCAGAGGGTAAAGTCCGCTGAGTCGAGCGGTCATATAAAAACGGGCGCGAGAGGCTTATACTCTCGCGCCCGTTTTTGCTTTAGAGGCCTTATCTCGTGTCCAACGTCGTTGCCGATCATCTCGTCTTGCTCGACCACTTGCGCAGCATCCTGGTTGCCGTCGGCGAAGCCGAACAGGTACCCGAGGAAAGCCACTCGCTGTTCCTGGAGCGTTTCGACGAACTGCGCGCCCTGTTGCCAATCGACCCGATCGAAAGCCAGTACCTGGGCCAGGACCTGATGAGCCAGGTCATCCTGCGCTACCCGCAAATCGCCCACCTGGTGCCCCGCGACCTGCTGTGGTTCTTTGGCGGCGACTGCCTGCACTTCATGCCCGACGAAGAACTGGACCTGTACCAGGCCCTGGAAGAACGTCGCTATGAAGCCGAACAGAACGACGAACCGTTCGACTGGAACCAGGAAAAACAACTGCTGGCGATGCCTCAGGACCAGAGCAAACACTGACAACTATGCTCGTTCCCACGCTCTGCGTGGGAACCTATCCTGTGGCGCTCTGCGTCACCCGCGCACAGGCATAAAGGCAGGACGCGGAGCGTCCAAGGTGGCATTCCCACGCAGAGCGTGGGAACGAGCAACCGCGTTCCTACCGTCGGCGCAGCGTGGGCTCCCTGGCCATGCACTCCACCAGATAATCGATAAACACCCGCAACTTCGGCGGCAGGTACCGTGTGGGCGAATGCAGCAACCACGCCTCGCCATGGTACGAGGCAATAAAATCCCACCCCGGCAACACCTGCACCAACTCCCCCGCTTCCAACGCATGCCGCGCGGTGAAATACGGCAAGCTGGCAATCCCGACATGCTGCAAGGCCGCCTCCAGCCGCACCCCGGTGTGGTTCGCCGCATACCGGCCGCGTACGCCGACCGTTACCGCCTTGCCAGCCTGGCGAAACTTCCAGCGTGAATCTCCCGGTGTCTCTCCCAGATAGATGCAACTGTGCCCGAGCAGATCATGGGGATGGCTCGGTGTACCGTGCTCGGCCAGGTACTGCGGCGTCGCGCACAGCAAATGTTCGATGGGCAACAGCTGGCGCCCGACCAAGCCTGGCGGCGGGCTATCGGTGATGCGGATGCTCAAGTCGACGTTGTCGTCGATCAAGTCCACATGCCGATCTTCCAAAATCAATTGCACATCAACCTTGGGGTAGCGCCGCAAGAATTCCGGCATGTGCGGGTGCACCACGAATCGCCCCACCGCCTTGGGCACACTGACCCGCACCAGGCCCTCGGCTTCATGGGTAAATTGCCCACTGACTTCCATAACGGAGCGCGCGGCATTGACCATCTCCTGGCAACGCTTGAACACCTCCTCGCCGCCCTCGCTCAGGCGCAGCTTGCGCGTGGTGCGTTGCAGCAGGCGTGTGGCCAGGGCTTTTTCCAGGCGCGAGATGCTGCGGCTCACCGCCGAAGGTGAAACGCTGAGTTGCCGCGCCGCTTCGGAGAAGCTGCCGGTTTCCACGACCTTGACGAAAATCGCCATTTCACCCAACAACGGCAAAGGAAGATTGATGCTCATGACGCACAGGTCCATTGATAATTGAGCGGATTATCACTCATCTGCGCACTATTTATACTGCCCACAGAACCCTGATGCGGATGTAGATAATGACCGAGCGCCTGTTTTTTACCCACGACCACCTGACGGCCGAGTTGGAAGTGCTCAGTTGCACCCCGTACGAAGAGCAATTCGCCGTGATTGTGCAATCGACGATTTTCCATCCCCAAGGCGGTGGCCAGCCGTTCGACACCGGATGGCTCGGCGACACCCAGGTGCTGCGAGTCATGCAGCAAGCCGAACAGGTGGTGCACTACGTCGACCGCCCCCTGGAACCAGGACCCGCCATTGCGCGAGTCGACGCACAGCGGCGGGCCTTGCACACCCGGCTGCATTCGGCGGGGCACTTGATTGGCAATGCTGGCGAACGCCTCGGCTGGATGCCGATCAAGGCGCATCATTGGCCGGGCGAAGGCAAGATCACCTTTATCCGTGGCCAGGCCGCGCAAGACATGGATGCGCAGACGCTCCAGCAGTGGCTCAACACATGGATCGCCGCCGACTATCCCCGCCACATGACACTGGAAGACGGCACCCGCGAAGTCGGCTTCGGCGAATTACCCGCTTACGCCTGTGGCGGCACGCATGTTCAAACGTTGAGCGAACTGGGCCAGGTAACGATCTTGGCGTTGTCGGAGAAAAAAGGCGCGCTCTCGGTGCGCTATGAAATCAATGTGGGAGGAGGCTTGCCTTAATGCCATTCAGTTAAGCTCAGTTCCCTGTGGGAGCTGGCTTGCCTGCGAAAGCGTTAGTGCAGTAGCAGATGCAGTGACTGACACACCGCTATCGGGGGCAAGCCCCCTCCCACATTGGATCGCCCCAGAGAAACAGGCTACACGGCAATAGCCCCCGCCCTGCTCGGCTCAACCACGAACGACTTCAACGTCGACACCGTCGCCGCCGGGTCACGCGGGTCGCTGATCGCACGAAAATTCGTCTGCATGGTGCTGGCCGCCAACTCCACCGACACATAGCCACGCTGACGGCTGTCGAAGAACTTCACATGGGGGTTGAGCGGCATGATCTTCATGAACGCGTCATAGGGCGGGCCGTCGGAGGTGACCGACGAGCCGACAAACTCGGTGGCGACCACCGCCGAGTCTGGCCTGTCGGCGTCGGCATGCAGGTCGGTGGCCCAGAACGAATGAATATCCCCACCCCAGAACACCGGGTTCTTCACCCGGTTACGCATGATCGACGCCAGCATCCGTGAGCGGTTCGCCATGTAGCCATCCCAACCATCGGTCCAGCGGCCAAGCTTATGGTTGGTCAAGTCACGCTGCATCAGCGGCGCCACCAGCAAATCCTGGGCGATGATATTCCACTGCGCCCTGGACTGGGCAAACCCCTGGTCCAGCCAAGACTCTTGCTGCCAGCCGAGCAACGTGCGGCCAGGGTCACGCAGGTCGCTGCAAGGGGTGGTGACAATATGCCCTTGGTGGCTGCCATTGGCCGCGATGCACGGTTGCTCGGAACGGTACTGGCGACCGTCGAGCACATGGAAACGCGCAAGCCGGCCGTAATCCAGGCGCCGGTAGATGCGCATATCCGAGCCCTTTGGCACGCTGCTGGCACGCAGGGGCATGTGTTCGTAAAACGCCTGGTACGCCGCGGCCCGTTGCTTGAGAAACTGCGCCACCGCCACCTTCGGGTCCTGGGACCAGCGGTTGGCGTAGTCATTCTGTACTTCGTGGTCGTCCCAGGTCACGACGCTGGGGGCCGCGGCGTGAAGAGCCTGCAGGTCTGGATCAGTCTTGTACAGCGCGTAGCGGTTGCGGTAATCGCTCAGGCTTTGTGCGTTGCCACTGCCGTGAGAGCGAAACACCTTGCCCGACTCCGCCGCATAGGAACTGTCGTAAATATAATCACCGAGAAAAAACACCAGGTCCGGCTGCTCGGCGGCAAGGTGTCGGTAGGCGCTGAAGTAACCGCGCTCCCAGTGCGAGCAGGACACGAACCCCAGCCGGGCCGTGGCCATCGCCTGCAGCGGCGGCATCGTGCGCGACTGCCCCACCGGGCTCTGTGCGCCGAGCCCTTCAAACTGGTACCAATACGGCCGATCCGCCGCCAGCCCCGCCACTTCGACATGCACGGCGTGAGCAAAACGCGGCGTCGCCAGTACTTCGCCCTGCTTCACAATGCGCGTCATCGCCGCATCGCTGGCCACCCGCCAACGCACCGGCACCGTGCGGCTCAAGCCGCCACGGCCATCCGCCGCATTGAACAACGGCGCCAGACGCGTCCAGATCACAAAGCCATCTGGCAGCGGGTCGCCGGACGCCACGCCAAGGGGGAACGGATAATCCACCCCGGCACTGCGCGCAAACGGGCTGAGAATAGAAAACGCCGTAGCGACCGCCAGCCCGCCGAGGACCCGGCGCCGGCCGTGGTCGACTTCGCCGCTCACAGGCAGCGCTCCCAGTCGTCACGCACGGTGGCAAACCCGAGCATGTCCTCATACACGCCGTTCTTTAAAAACGCCTGGCGCATGCAGCCTTCATAGCGCAGGCCGATCTTCTCCATGACCCGCGCCGATTCCTTGTTGCGCGCGAAACACTGGCTGCCCACGCGCTGCAACCCCAGCGCCTCGAAGCCGAAGTCCATCACCGCGCTCGCCGCTTCAGCCGCATACCCCTGGTTACGGCAGTGCGCCGCCACCCAGCCACCCAAGTGCCCATAGCGATGGCGAGCATTGATACGCAGGCTGACCATGCCGACCAATTCATCGGTGCCGCGCACATGCATCCCCAGATTCAGCAGCTCACCGGTGCGGTACTTATCGGTGGCCCCGGCAATAAAATCCTGGGCGGTTTCAAGGGTGTAGGGCGATGGAATGTTCGCCGTGTTGTCGGCAATTTTCGGCCCGTTGGCAAGCGTGAAAAGCACCTGCGCCTGGTGCATTTGCAGGGCGCGCAACAACAGTCGCGGGGTCGTCAATTGAGGCAATGCAGTAGGCATGGAGGCCGGCTCTCAAGATAAATTTCTCAAGCATGGATGCCCCGAGTGTCAGTTTCATTACGCCCGAAAACTGACCGGTAAGTTTTCTGAAAGACGCGTCCTAGAGCCTCTAAACGGTCAATTAAAGTTAACCAATCGGTCATTTTTGGCTGTTAGCGTTTTGCCCCTAATTCAATGACGGGGTAACGGAATGAGAACCTGGGACGAACCCAAGAAACGCAAGGCGCACATCGAGCTGATCCCGATGATCGACGTGATGATGTTCCTCCTGGTGTTTTTCGTACTGGTGAGCCTGAACGTGATTCCCGCGCTCGGCATGAAGACCCAATTGCCCAGCGCCAGCAGCTCGCAACAGCTCAAGCCGCAGAACAAATTCATCCTCACTTTGGGCCTGGAAGGCCAGTTGCAACTGGACGGCAAGGACGTGACGGTGGATGCCCTGGTGCCGGCGCTGAAGGCTGCCGAAAAGCCCGATACCAAGTCGACGATCATCGTCAACAGCGACAAAGGCGTGGAGGTTTCGCGCCTGGTGGAAGTGATGGACACCCTGCGCCTGGGTGGCTTCACCTCCGTGTCCATCGCCACGCGTAAGTCCTGATCATGTACGTTCTGTTTCGTGCGCGTCAGCTGCTGGGCAGTGTCCCGGCCCTGATCGCCCTGGTGCTGAATGCACTGGGTATCCAGTCCCAGACGTTGAAAGTCGAGCCGGTGTATGACGAGTCGGCGGTCGAATTGGCCTTGGTCGAGCCGGAACCGGAGGTCATACCGGAACCGGTGGTGGAGCAAGAACCGCCACCGCCGGTGATCGAAGAGGAAGAGGCCGAGCCTGCTCCCCCGCCGCCACCGCCCAAGCCGCTGCCAAAACCCGAACCCAAGCCCAAGCCCAAGCCAAAACCTGTGCCCAAGCCTGCGCCCGTGGTCGCCAAGCCATCGCCGACACCGCCACCGGTGGCCGCCAAACCAGCCCCGGCTCCGGTGGCCCAAGCGGCACCTACACCCGCCCCACCGGCGCCACCGAAAGTCGATGGCCAGGCCCTGGAAAGCGGTTATCTCAAAGGCTTGCGCAACGAACTGGACACCTACAAGCAGTACCCCACCGGGCGTCAGGCGTCCCTCGAACGCCCGAGCGGCGAAGTGGTGGTGTGGTTGCTGGTAGACCGCCAAGGCCGGGTACTCGACTCAGGGTTACAAACTCAGGCCTCGAGCATGTTGCTCAACCGGGCAGCCACCAACAGCTTGCGTCGCATCAAGCAAGTCAAACCGTTCCCCGAGCAAGCCTTCGGGGGGCGCAATGAGCAGCGCTTCACCGCCACCTTCAACTACAGCGTGCAATAAGCACCCGACACCAGGACGACAGTGATGAAGTTCACCCGTATTCATCTGGCACTTGTGGCCGCGACCAGCATGACCCAGGGAATGGTCATGGCAGAGACCAGCGACGTCGGCACCATTGGGGTACAAGGCAAGGCGACCGCCGGGGGCGGTTACATGGTGCCGGAGGAAAGCATCAAGGGCCGCTCCACGGTGACCAAGGAAGCACTGGATAAACAGGCGGCCACCGGCAATGCCATCGACAAGCTCAAGTACACCCCGGGCTTGAACATCTCCAGCGAAGACAACACCGGCTTGTCGGGCTTTCGCTTCACCATGCGCGGCATGAACTCCGACCAGGTGGGCATGTCGGTGGACGGCATGCCGATCAATGATTCGGGCAACTACGCGCTGTATTCCAACCTGCTGGGCGACCCGGAAAACATCGACCAGATCTTCGTTACCCAAGGCGCTTCGGAGTCCGACGGCCCGCACATTGGTTCCAGCGGCGGCAACATTGGCATCGTGACCATTCGCCCGACCAAGGAAACCGGCGCCTTCGTCAAACAGGTCGTCGGCAGCAATGCCACACGCAAGACCTTTGCCCGCCTCAATACCGGCGAAATCAACGGCTTGAGCAACTGGCTGTCGGTGTCCCATACCGAAGGAGAGATGTGGCGCGGTTCGGGCGCGGTACGCGCGGACAAGGTGGAGTGGAATAGCTTTTTCGACGCTGGCAATGGCAACACCGCCAACCTGATCCTCAAGTACCACGAGCAGGACAACAACAGTTACAGCCAGTTGACCAAGGCGCAGTTCCAGCAATATGGCCGCAAGTACGACCCTTATCCGGCAACACCCAGCGTGGGCAGCAACGGCAAGTACAACAGCTATTACGCCCTGGCGCAGAACCCGTTCCAGACGTTCACCGCCGTGCTCAACACCCAGTTCAAACTGGCCGATAACCTCGCGCTGTCGGTGATCCCGTATTACTACTGGGGCAATGGCAGCGGCGTCGGTTCATCCAGCTATGCCCTCAACCGTGGCTCCAACCAGGGCGGTGTATTCGACCTCGGCAACCTGCCCACCGCCGCCCAATACAACGCCGACGGCACACCCAACAGCGGCGTGTACTACCGCCCTTCACGTACGCAAACCTGGCGTCCGGGTATCACCACCAAGCTGACCTGGGACTTGGGCGATCATAGCCTGCAATTCGGTTACTGGTACGAGCGCGCACGCCAGAGCCAGACCCAGCCGTTCATTCCGCTCAAGAGCAACGGCAAGCCGGTGGACACCTGGCCGGACTCCAACAGCGCCATCGTCGATGCCAACGGCAACACCGTGCAGGGTCGCGACCGTTTCACCGTGACGCCGGCGCAAAAGGTCTGGGCCCAGGACACCTGGTACATCAACCCGGACTGGACCTTCATCGCAGGCCTGGCCTACATGAACGTCGAGCGTGAAGGCACCAACCACGGCAGCCTCAACGAACGCCCGGAAAAACGTAACCAGACCTACAACAAACTGCTGCCCAACGCCGGCCTGAAATACCAGCTGGACGAGCGTGACCAGTTGTTCTACAGCCTGTCGCGCAACATGCGCGTGCCGCAGAACTACGTGCTCTACGACAAAGGCGCCGGCTCGATCGACGCCGAACCGGAAACCAGCTGGAACCATGAACTGGGCTGGCGCTACAGCGGCGACGACATGAACCTGGCCGCCACCCTGTTCTACATGGACTTCAAGAACCGCCAGGTGTCGTCCCGGGACATCAACGGTGACTTTGCCGACATCAACGCCGGCTCCGTGGTCAACAAAGGGCTGGAGCTGGAGTGGAGCGGCCAGTTGCCCCACCACTTCAATTACTACACCTCCTACACCTACACCAAGGCCGAGCAGCAGGATGACCTGACCGTCTACAACGCCGGCAAACCCATCGTGCTGCCCACCAGTGGCAAGCAGTTCGCCAACGTGCCCAAGAACATGCTGGCGGCCAACATCGGGTATGACGACGGTCGCTTCTACGGCACCTTCGGCGGCAAGTACACCAGCAAGCTCTACGGTGACCTGACCAACGACGAGGCGATTTCCGGCCGCACCGTGTTCAACCTCGGCGCCGGTATTTACCTGCCGGTGGACAAGAAGGTGGTCAAGGACGCGACCCTGCGCCTGAACGTCGACAACCTGTTCGACAAGAAATACCTGGACGGCGTGTACACCACCAAGACCAACGCGGCCAGCTATAGCGGTTTCCGCGATGGGGACCCTGCGTACATCGTCGGCCTGGACCGTACCGTCACGGTTTCGCTGGAAGCGAATTTCTAAGACTCACCTCAAGAGGACCACCATCATGGATATGAACCTGCTCCACGACGTCACCTTCTATGTGATGTACGCGGCGATGGCCATTGCGATCTTCATCGCCATCGAACGCGGTATCTACTTCGCCTACGTACGCCGCCAGGCTCGCGCATTGATCGACGCCCTGGGCGCCAACGTACACAGCGAGCGCGACCTGCCGGAAAACCTGACCCGTCGCGACAGCCTGCCGCTGAACATGATCTTGCCGGTGCTGGCCCAGAAGGCAACCCACGGTTCGCGCAAAGACCTGGACGACGAAATCGATACCCAGTACCTGAAGACCCGCGCCCCACTGGCCCGCAGCCTGTGGATCATCGAGACCATCACCACCGCCGCCCCGCTGCTGGGCCTGCTGGGTACCATTCTCGGCATCATAGACACCTTCAAGGCGCTGGCCACCGCGGGCGTGTCGGACCCAGGGCAGATTTCCGGGGGTATCGGGACGGCGTTGTTCGCCACGGGATTAGGTATCGCCATCGCGCTGTTTTGCGTGGTGTTTCACAACTTTTTCCAGGACAGCCTGGAGCGCATCAACGACCAGTTGAAGATCCTGTTGATCCGCGCCGCCACCGGCGCCCGCGCACAGGATGAAGTGCCCCATCGCGTGCCCACCCCGCTGCACAGCCGCACAGCCTGACCTGCAGGGCGGGCGCCTTGGGCGCTCGCCTTTTCCTTTGGTGCGATGAGACGCTTATGTCCCTTTCGATAAAGTTGCGTATCGCCGGCCTGACCGGCTTGCTCCTCAGTCCGCTGGCCCAGGCGGACTTTTCCATTCCAGGCTTTGAACTGGTGCACACCGTGCCCGTGGACACCGCCCTTAGCACCGACGATTTACGCCAGCCCGGCCCGGTATGGATCGAGCTGTTCGACGGCGCCAAAAGCCGCATTGATATCGGCCAGTTCTACGCCGCGGACCACCCAGGTTCGGTGATGAACAAGGTGCTTGATCACCTGGAAGCCGCCGGCAAACGCGGCGTGAAGATTCGTTTCCTGCTCGAAGAAAAAGGCATCAAGCTGTCGGACGCCGCCACCCTGGAACGCTTGCGCGCCATTCCCAACCTGACCTTGCGCGTGCTGCCTTACGGGCAACTGAGCGGCGGAATCATCCACGCCAAGTACCTGCTGGTGGATGGCAAGCAAGCGTTTGTCGGCAGTCAGAATTTCGACTGGCGCGCCCTGGAACACATCCACGAAACCGGGCTGCGCATCACTGACGAAACGGTGGCGGGCCAGGTGCAGGCGATCTTCGAGCAAGACTGGCAAGCTCAGGCCGCGCTGGCGGGGAAACACCCGGTGCCGCTACCCGCCAGCGGCCAGGCACCTGCACGTACCGGCAACTACTTGGTGGCCAGCCCGCAACGCTACAACCCGCCCGGCGTGGGCGACTCACAGCTGGAACTGCCGCGCCTGCTGGGCGAAGCCAAAAAAGAAGTGCGCGTGCAATTGCTCGACTACGCGCCGCTGTCCTACGGACCGGATCGCACCCGGCCGTACTACGCCGTGATCGACAACGCCGTGCGCGCCGCCGCTGCCCGTGGCGTGTCGATCAAGCTGATGGTGTCCAACTGGAACACCGACCCACTGGAGCTGCCTTATCTCAAGAGCCTGGCGGTGCTGCCGAATGTCGAGATCAAGATCGTCACCCTGCCCGAAGCCAAGCAAGGCTTTATCCCTTATGCGCGGGTGATCCACAGTAAAACCATGGAGGTCGACGGCCAGGTGGCGTGGGTTGGCACCAGCAATTGGTTGGGCGGCTACCTGGATAATTCGCGCAATCTGGAGGTGGTGATGCGCAGTGAGGCGATGGCCAAGCGCGTAGGCCAGTTGCATGAACAGCTGTGGGATGGGCCCTATGCCAAAGCGCTGGATGTGTCGGCCGACTATGCGCCTCCCCACCCAGGTACGCGGTAAGTGACGGCGCGCAGGCACGGCGTTGTGTTTTCCTGATTGGCCGCTAGTCTTAGCATTTTCCGGCTGCAGCTTTAGCGGTGCTGCGTCCGGAGTCCACTTGCCACGAGACCACAGCCATGAAAACCGCTTTGCTTCGCACCACTTGTACGCTGCTTATGCTTATCTCCCTCGCAGCTTGCATCAACAGCCGTCAGCCCATCACGCTGGTCACCCTCGCCGACGGCACCCGCGGTTTGAAGAGCGCGGTTGATATTGGCCCTCCTGGCCCTTCCCAGGGCGATCTGTTCGTGTTCGACCAACCACTGATGGATCAGGACCGCCGTGATATCGGCAGCAACAGTGGCTACTGTGTCAGCACACGGCCAGGCGTTCACAGCCAATGCCAATGGACGTTACTGTTCTTCGGCTCAGGTGGCGCTGTTACAGGTACCGTGGTAGTCGCCGGCCAGGAACTGGAAGCCGGAAAATCCGTGGTCGCCGTCGTCGGCAGCACAGGCACCTATGCCGGTTCCACCGGCGAAATGAGCTCCGAACCCAACCCCGATGGTACCTTCACTCAGACCTTGTATTTGGTTCGGCCCTAACTCTGAAAAAGCCAGCGACTAATGAACGGTGCGTTTATTAAAGTAGGATTTTTCCTTGTTCAAGGTCTCCCCTACTGTTCCTTTGCAGTGTTAGTGTGTGAAATTGTTTCTGACATAACGATCAGAATATTTCCTACATTCACTTTGCAAAGGAATGCCTTTAACCATGCACTTTCCACTGAAAAAACTGGTGGCTGCCACCTTGTTCGCCGCGAGCCTGTCGGCAGTTGCCACTCCCGCATCCGCTAACATCACCGCAGACCAAAGCGCAGCCATCTTGAAGCAGTTCAGCGAGACCTCGGTCACCGATTTTCGCAGTTTCCTCGGCACCCTGGCTAAGGGCGAGTTCGGCAAATCGGCTGACACCGGCACTGCTATCAGCGCGTTTCTGGGCAACAAAACCCTGAGCGCCGAGCAGCAGAACGAGATCAATCGCCTGCTGGGCATTTACACCCGCGTTAAATATGGCAAAGCCGCGCTCGAAACCCTGCGTGAACTGGTGGAGATCCCTACGTTTAACGTAGACGGCCTGCCGCAATACAATAACCCGGAATTCCTCAAGATCGCCGCGAAGATCGAGGCCCTGGCCAAGTCCTTCAACCTGAACTTCCGTAACGTCGATAACCGCGTCTACGAAATCTCCCTGGAAGGCAGCGGTGATGAAGTCGTGGGGGTGCATGCTCACGCCGACGTGGTGCCGGTCACCCCGGAAAACTGGGTGCTGCAAGACGGCACCAAACTCGACCCGTTCAAGGTCACGCTGATCGGCGACCGCATGTATGGCCGCGGTACCGAGGATGACAAGAACGGCATCGTGGTAACGATGTACGCCATGAAGGTGATCAAGGAAGAAAAGCTGCCACTGGCGCGCACGTTCAAGCTGCTGGTGGACACCACCGAAGAAACTTCCGGTGAGGCTATTCCTTACTATTTCGAGCGCAATCCCGTGCCGCAATACAACCTGGCGCTGGATGGCGGTTACCCGGTGGTGATTGCCGAGAAAGGCTCGGGGACGGTCATGGCCACCTTCCCGGTGCGCAAAGGCGAAGGCAAAGGCGCAGAGATCATCGCGATGACCGGCGGCAAGGCGAACAACCAGATCCCATCGGCCTCGGTGGCCACGCTGGTCAGCGATACACCCGCCGAATTGGCCGCCAGCCTGCAACAGGCCGGTGCCGACTATGCCAAGCGCAACGGTGGCAATTTCCAGGTGACGGCCAAGGTCGATGGCAAGGACGTCAAACTCACGGTGACCGGCGTGTCCGCGCACTCCTCCGAGCCCGAAACCGGAGTCAACCCGGTGGCGCGCATGCTGGAGCTGATCCATAGCCTGGATGGCAAGGTCGCCCTCAAGCACAACCACATCACCGACGCCGCGCGGTATGCCGCCGACAACTGGGGCCTGGATTACCTGGGCGGAAAATTGGGTGTGGGCTACGCGGATGATTTCATGGGCCCGCTGACCACCTCGCTGACGTTTGTGGGCCAAGATGACAAAGCCTTCAAACTGGCAGTGAACCTGCGCGCGCCGAAAGGTAAAACCCCTGATTCACTCAAGGCGCAGATTGAGCAGAAGCTCACTGCCTGGAACCAGGATGCCAAGGTCAAGGTGAACTTCACGTACTCGCTCGACACGCCGATGTACCGCAACCCTGAAGGCGAGTGGGTCAAGGCCTTGTTGGCGGTGGCCACGGAAAACCTGGGGATGGCACACAAGTTCGGCACTTCAGCCGGCGCAACCTCCGTGCATGACCTGCCCAACGGCGTGCAATTCGGCCTGGCGCGCCCGGAAGAGAAGTACACCGGGCACACGGACAGCGAGTTCAAGACGGTTGAGCAGTTCTTGCTGGACCTGCAGATCGTCACCGAAATGATGGGCCGCGTCGGGCAGTTGCCGAAGCTCTGACGCAGCTGGAGCCCCGGCGAGGCTGCGATGGCGGCGGCACAGGCAGAATCTTCAGCGCCTGACCCACCGCTTTCGCAGCCTCGCTAAAGCTCGACAGCTCCCACAGGGGATCGGTTGTGTGGGCGAGATCTCGCTTTGCAGGGCAATCGAGATAAGCGCAATTCTCGGCAACAATGGCAGGCTCTTCAGCCTTGCAACATCAGCATGTCTTCAAAGAACCCACCGACCGGCTCGGTGGGATGGCACAGCTGGATCTCCAATACCCAGGCCATTTCACTGGGCGAGATCTCCAGGTCAGCCAACTCTTTGCTCTCGAACAATGCATGGGGAAAATCCGCAAGGCGGTGCCCCGCCAGGTTGCGCGCCAGCCTCCAGCCCTTTGACGCAGCGCTCTGCTCGGCGAAGTCGTAGAGTTCACGCCCGGTCAGGCCACGCAGCCAAGCTTGGCGTGTTTCATCGAACACTTCGTGCAAGGCCGTTGTACAGGCCTGATGCAACGGCGCATCGCCAAACACAAACGTATCGCCATAGTCCCCTTCGTAGCCATCCCACACCGGGCCAAGATCGACCACGGCAATATCATTAGCGCCCAGCCTGCGCTGACGATCTATGCCCTCGCGCGGTGGGCGCACAGTGTCGGCGCCAAAACGAATGTACGTCGGATGCCAAGTGTGCGAAGCGCCCATGGCCTGCAGTTGCCTCGCGGCCATCTCAAGGGCCTCACCGGTGGTCATGCCGACCTTCAACTGGCTGGCAATGGCCGCCAAGGCACGCTTGGATTTTTCCCGCGCCGCCAACATGCCGTCCAAGGAATAACGCGGACCGACTTTCTCCCAGACCGGGTCGAACGACAGGGAGACTGCTTGCGCACTTGACCGCCCACTGGCGACAAACGCCTCCGCGATAAACCGGTGGCTCGGCAACCCCGCTTCAAGGCAATGGGTGCGCACCTGGCCGAGCATTGCACCGTTGCCGCACGCATAAACCTGGGCCTGTTCCCACTGATGCCCATGACTCATTGCAACCTCTTGCACTCTGCCCTCGGATGACCGCACGCAATGCCAGCGAAAACGAGGATGCTCAAGCATCAGGTGGTCGAGAAATGCGCTGTCATAGAAATCCACCGATTGCGCGCCGCCCCAGTACAACGTCACGTCGACATCGCGCTTGAGCGCGGTCAGCAGGATAGGCTTGATGCCCGCATAACCAGTGCCCGTGGCGAATAACACCACCGGCGCCGCATCATCGTCCTGCCAGGTACAGGCACCAAACGGCCCTTCCACGTGCAGACGCTCACCCACGACGAGACCACCCAGGATCCCCTCGGAAAAGTACCCGCCACTCACCCGGCGAATCTGGAAGACCAACCGCCCTTCATCATCGGCGGGCAGGTTGGCAACCGAAAAGCAGCGCGTGTCATCGTCCGCCAGACGGAACTTGAGGTATTGGCCAGCCCGCACCGCCACTGGGGTTTCGGGCGTCAATATCAACTCGATCACATCGGGCCCCAGCGCACGCTTGCTGTGAACTTGCGCCGCCACTACCAGCGCGGGCGTATCCAGCGACCAGCCGGGTATAAGCAGCCGCATGTCGCCACAGGCGTGGCTTTGGCAGAGCAACATCTCATTGGCTGCCAAAGGATAAGAAGGCTGCGGCGCGCCCGGCGCCAGGCGCTTGGCCCGGTACGCACCTTCAGCGACCACTACCTTGCACGAACCGCAGGCGCCACGGCGACAAGAGAACGGCACGGCCAGGCCACTGGCGAGCATGGCGTCGAGCAAGAGTTCGTCGCCCGCGTCAAAGGTTTTCCCCGAGGGAGAGAGTTCGATGACATGACGTGTATTCATAAAGACCTCGGGATGAGTGAGACCTGATTGTTGCGCTAGACTAGGCCCATTAAAACCTCCAGATTTGGATACTTCAGATGGTCCAGATGCGTAAATGGCGCCCCTTGCTGCGGCTTGAAGAAGGCACCGGCCAGGCGTCCTACCGCAAGATTGCCGAAGGCTTGGTCAATGCCATCCTCGAGGGCCGCCTGCCACCTGGAACATTGCTGCCAGGCACGCGGGAAATGGCGCAGTTGCTCGACGTCAACCGCAAGACGGTGATCCTGGCTTACGAAGAAGCCATGACCAAGGGCTGGCTGGTCAGCGAGCCGCGCCGTGGCACCTTCGTCAATGCGCAGCTGACACCCAAGCAGCTGCCCGGCGTTACCCAACCGTCTTTCGCGCCGCCGTTGCTGGAGCAACCACGGGTACCCTATTTCACCCATAACGCCCAAGTGGTCGCGCTTGAGCATCGCCACGACGCGCTGTTTTTCGACAACGGCACCAGCGACCACCGCCTGCTGCCCCAAGCCGTTTTGCACCGTTACTATCGCCATGCATTGCGCAACAGCTTCGCCTCCAATACCGTGCGCTACGGCAGCGAAGGCACCGGCTATCACTTGCGCTGCGCCCTGGCCGAGATGCTGCGCAACAACCGTGGGCTGACGGTCACTGCCGAAAATATCTGCCTGACCCAGGGCACCCAGATGTCCCTGTACCTGAGTGCCAGCCTACTGCTCAAGCCTGGCGACGTGGTACTGGTGGAGCGCCTGAGCTACCCGCCAGCGTGGGAAATTTTCCGCAAGCTCGGCGCGCAGTTGGTCACGGTCGACATCGACGATGAAGGTTGCCGCACAGATCAGGTCGAGCGCTTATGCCGTGAGCACAAGGTGCGCATGATTTACCTCACACCCCATCACCAGTTTCCCACCACCGTGAGCTTGCACGCTGCACGCCGGCAGCACTTGCTGACGTTGGCCGCGCTGCATGACTTCTGCATTATCGAAGAGGACTACGACCACGAATATCATTTCAGTGGCCGCCCTTACCTACCACTGGCCAGTGACCGCGCCCAACGCCATGTGCTGTACATCGGCTCGTTGTCCAAGGTGCTAGGCTCGACGTTCCGCTGCAGTTATATCGTCGCGCCCACCTCTGTGATTGAAGCCCTGCAGCGCAATGCCGCGCTGATGCTGGGCGATGCCGATGCGGTCGCTCAAGCCATGCTGGCAGACCTGATCAATGACGGGGAGTTGAAAAAGCACTTGCGCCGCGTGTCGAAAGAATATCGGGCGCGCCGCACCGTATTGCGAGACTGCCTGGACCAGGCGTTTGGCGCTCGCATACAGGTGCGCGAGCCCGAGGGGGGCTTGGCGTTATGGGTACGTTTCGAGGAAGAAATAGACGTCGATAAGTTGGCAAACGCCGCACTGGACCACGGCGTCGTGGTGCGCAGCGGTCGTCAGTTTTCACCCAACGACCAGCCGGTAAACGCGCTGCGCCTGGGCTTTGCCTCTCTCGACCGGGACGAAATCCAGCAAGCCACGCAGCGCCTGGCCCAGGCGATGAACACCGTGGGCAGGCGCTGAAAAACTTACCCAGCAGTGCCCAGGAAAGGCAGCGCCAGGTACAACTTGATCACCACGGCGTTTGCGATATCGATGAAGAACGCGCCCACCATCGGCACCACCAAAAACGCGATCTGCGAAGGCCCAAAGCGCTGCGTCACCGCCTGCATATTGGCAATCGCCGTGGGCGTTGCACCAAGCCCGAAACCGCAATGGCCCGCCGCCAGCACCGCCGCATCATAGTTGCGGCCCATCACCCGGAACGTCACGAAAATCGCGAACAGCGCCATCAGCAATGCCTGCGCGGCCAGCAGAATGACGATCGGCAAGGCGAGTGCCGCCAGGTCCCAGAGCTTGAGCGACATCAGCGCCATCGCCAGGAACAGCGACAAACTGACATTGCCCAGCACCGAGACTTCGCGCTCGAACACCTGATGCCAGCCGAGCATCGACAGCCCATTGCGCAGTACGACACCCACGAACAGTACACACACGAACGTCGGCAATTCGAAAGCGGTGCCTTGGATGGCGGCATTCAGCAAGTTGCCGCCCTGTAGGCTGATCGCGACCAATGCCAGGGTCTCGATAAACGAAAACGCCGTGATCAGGCGCTCTTCATTCGGTTGTTCAAACCCCTTGGCCAGGCTCGACTGCGGTTGCCCAATACCTGGCACCTCGACCCGCTTGATCAGAAAACGCGCCACAGGCCCGCCGATCAGGCCGCCGAGCACCAGGCCAAAGGTCGCCGAGGCAATCGCCAATTCAGACGCCGAAGCCACGCCATACTGCTCACTGAACACCGCCCCCCAGGCCGCGCCGGTGCCATGCCCACCGGACAAGGTCACCGAACCCGCCAGCAAGCCCATCAATGGGTCAAGCCCGAGTGCCGACGCCAGCGCGATACCCATGGCGTTTTGCACCACCAGCAAGCCCGTTACCACCAGCAAAAACACCGCCAGGATACGTCCGCCTTTCTTCAGGCTGGCAAAATCGGCGTTCAAACCGATCGTGGCAAAGAACGCCAGCATCAACGGGGTTTGCAATGAAGGATCGAAGCGTACTTCGATATCGGCAAACCCGCGCAACGCCAGGAGCAGCATGGCGACCAACAGGCCACCGGCTACCGGTTCAGGAATATTGTAAGTACGCAAAAAGCCGATTCGGGCCACAAGCCCGCGTCCCAGCAATAGCACCAGTGAAGCGGCAACGAGGGTTGAATAAAAATCGAGTTGAAGCATCCGGTCAGTTCTCTGAAGTGGGCAGGGAGAATGGGTGGCCAGAGTAGAGAACACAGGGCGAAAAGGCATCGACCCTACAAAAAATGCAGACTTTCCCTACAAGCCTCACAATAATAACCTACAACCGAGCTACGCCTCCCCATAGGCATAGGTATCTATACAACTCTATAGGCCGCCTTCGCGAGCAAGCCAGCTCCCACAGTTTGATCGCGGGGTGTCAGGGAGATAGGCGTCGGCTGTCAGGCCGTCTTCGCAGGCAAGCCAGCTCCCACATTTGGATCGTGGTGTGTCAGTTAGATCAGCGCCGGCTGTCAGTCCGTCACGGGTTCAGTTTCGTATCGATGTTGCGTATCGCCCCTCGAGAGGTACACCCAGCAGAGTTATCGACGACGCCTGCGCAGCAAAGGCCAGTTGGAGGCGAGCGCACCCGGCTCAGCGTCACGCCCGGCAACTCGCACCAGGTCTGGAAACTCAAGCAGCAAAGCTCGATTGCCCCGGCCAATATGCTCCATCACCGCCAGGGTAATGTTTTCCCGCACCATGCCCGTCGAAACGTAGTACATGGCCCAGGCCTGCTCTGGCGTACACAGGCCGATCTGCTCTTCAATCTCTTTGTAGGCCTTGTAGTCGTCTGACTCAAAATAGCGCTGATCACCGCCCTGGCGCATGCTGTCTCCCTCCCCGGCCCCATCCCCATCACGTACCGCTTTTAACCTTGGTCCAGACCCGCGTGCGAATACGCTCGGCCTTCAGCGGCAAGGGCTCAAGCGGAACCAATGTCGCCATGGTCTTTTTATCGGGATAGATCCAAGGGTTATCCCGCAATTTTTGCTCGACAAACTCAGTGGCATCTTTGTTGGCGTTGGGATAAAGCATGTAGTTGGACGTCTTGGCTATCACCTGTGGCCGCAGCATGTAGTTGATGAACGCCAGAGCGGCTTTGGGGTGGCGAGCGTCCTTGAGCAACACCCAGTTTTCAGACCAGACCAACGCCCCTTCCCGCGGCAGGCTGTAGGCAATCTTGCGGCCACTGTTGGACTTTTCATTAATCGCCTGCGCCGCCAGTGCACCATTGGCCCAGCCGACGACCGCACAGATATTGCCGTCTGCCAGGTCGGTGTCGATTCTGGAAGAGTCGAAATAGAGTACATAGGGACGGATTTTCAACAACAGCGCCTGGGCCTTCTGGTAATCCTCTGGGTCAGTGCTGTTACTGGGCAGCCCCAGATAGTGCAAGGCAATGGAAATGATCTCGCTGGGGGAGTCGAGCATGGCCACGCCACAGGACTTGAGCTTGCTGATGTTTTCTTCTTTGAAGATCAGGTCCCAGCTGTCCACCGGAGCGTCATCACCCAGTGCCGCCTTGACCTTATCCACGTCGTAGCCAATGCCGGTGGTACCCCAGACATAGGGCACGGCGTAGCGGTTACCGGGGTCATTGACCGCCAGCAGGGACAGGATGTCAGGGTCGATGTGCGACAGATTACTCAACTGCGCACGATCCAACGGCTGCAGCACCCCGGCCTTGATCAAGCCGGGCAATACATTGGAGGTGGCCACCACCAGGTCATAACCGGTGCGCCCAGCCATGACCTTGCTCTGCATGGTTTCGGCGCTGTCGAAAGCATCCATATGCAGCTTGATGCCGCTCTCCTGCTGGAATTGCTTGGGCGTCTGCGGCTCAAGAAAGCCGAACCAGTTATACAGATACACCGAATTTTCAGCGGCGGCTGCGGGCGTGCTGATTGCAGCGCCCATAAACGACGCTAAAAAAATAGCTCGCAAGTGTGCTCGACTCATATGACTATCCCTGTCCACACGACGCGCCTTCATGGCTATCGTAAGCTCGGGGTGAATATACCGAGCCTCGACGAATAGTAAATACCTACAAGTACTTAGCTCTGGCCTGCAAAGCCCTAACCCTAAAGGGGTAGAACATGTCGTTTGACCTTCATAGCCTGGCTTGGCACCGATCGGTTGGAAAACTGATCATGCAGCTCAATCGCCCGGAGTTCTGGAGTTCGCTGATTCGGGTACTGAATGAATATGTGCAGATAGACAATTGGGTGGTGCTGGTTTTCGGTGACCACGCAGTGCGTGTGATCAGCCTGCCCGAGGTGGCCGACAGCGAAGAAATCGACGCCTTTATTCATCGCTATGTGAAAGGCCTGTATCTGCTGGACCCGTTCTATATCGCTGATCGAGAAAACCCGCAGAGCGGGTTCTTCCATCTGCTCGATATTGCGCCGGAACACTTCCGGGAAACCGAGTACTACCAACAATATTTTGCGCAGTACATCTCGGTCGATGAGGCGCAATACAACGTACGGCTCGATGCCGACAGAACGTTGTGCATGTCATTTGGCAGCAACCTGCGCTTCACCCAGGCGCAGATAACGGTATTGGACATGATCAAGCCGTGGGTAACAGCAATGATGCATCAACGCATGGGCTTTGAAACTGACCCGGCAAAAAACCTCACCGAGCCGACCCCATGGGCCGAGGCACTCACTCAGTTGGAAACACACGTAACGACGCGTGAAAAAGACGTGCTCAAGTTACTGCTCAGTGGGTTCTCCAACAAAGAGATCGCCGGCAAGCTGTCGCTGTCGACGGAAACCATCAAGGTTCACCGCCGCAATATCTACAGCAAGCTGAATATCAAATCTCAGTCGGAGCTGTTTGCGCGGTTTTTTATGCCACGGCAGGAGATTACATCGACGCTTTGAAGGGGGGCGGTGCGCTGGCGGTATTTATTGCGCACAAACAAAAACGCCGATCATCACTGATCGGCGTTTTCGTTAAATATGGAGCGGGAAACGAGACTCGAACTCGCGACCCCGACCTTGGCAAGGTCGTGCTCTACCAACTGAGCTATTCCCGCAAATGGCGTCCCCTAGGGGACTCGAACCCCTGTTACCGCCGTGAAAGGGCGGTGTCCTAGGCCACTAGACGAAGGGGACACGCTACTGAAACACATGGTGTGTGTTCCAGTGCCCAGAGGCCTTGTCCGAAGACTTGGTCCTGGTTTCACTCAATGCCGCCCGAGGGCCACACTGCTTGTAAATTGGAGCGGGAAACGAGACTCGAACTCGCGACCCCGACCTTGGCAAGGTCGTGCTCTACCAACTGAGCTATTCCCGCATATGGCGTCCCCTAGGGGACTCGAACCCCTGTTACCGCCGTGAAAGGGCGGTGTCCTAGGCCACTAGACGAAGGGGACACACGTACAACATTCACTCCCTACCGCGTTTCGCTGTGTGCTTTACGCTGTAAGTGGCGCGCATTCTATGGATGGATTGAAAGGTCGTCAACCCCCAAGGATAAATTTATTTAAATCAATGACTTCGCCATGGTTTCACGGCCTTCGCGGGCATTGGTACCGTCCGAGCCTTGGCGCCTATATTCTGGCGTTCGACAAGGCGCTATAGTTCACCCAGGCAAATGATGGCAATGTGCATCCATTCAGACAACGCCTGCCTATATAGAAGAAATCACCTGGGCAACTGGTCGATCGGTCCTATCCGCCGGATGACCCAGTCACTACACTCCACAGCACACCCTATTAAAGAGGTCACACCGGTGACACCACTCATGATCACCCTGCTGGTAATAGCCGGGATCGTAATACTGATCGCCATTGGCTACATGAACCACGTGGTGGAAAACAACAAGCTGGAAAAGAAGCGCACCGAGATCGAGCTTAACGATCGGCTGCGTCGCTGCGGTGAAATCACCGAGACCTTCCCCGGCCAACTGATGACCCCAGCACTCAAGCTGTTGCTGGCTCGCCTGGAGCTGAACGTCAACCAGCGCCTGTTGAACCTGAACAAGTCCAGCGCACCACTCAAGGCGCGTATCACCGAACTGAATGCGCTGATCGCCCAAGGCGAGTCGATTCCAGTGGCCAACCCGCCGGCACCGATCCAGACCGAAGCCAAGGCCAAGGACGTGCGCTTTTTGCTCGAAGCCCTGCACGGCCAAGTCACCCGCGCCGCCCAGGACGGCTTTCTGCCGACCAACGAGGCCAAGCATTGGATCAAGGAAATCCGGCATATCCTGGTGCTGCTGCACATCGAGTTTTTCAACAACCTCGGCCAGCACGCCCTGCTGCAAGGCCAACCCGGCCAGGCTCGCCTGGCGTTCGAGCGCGGCGTGCAGTACTTGCGCAAACAGCCGGAGCCGGTGCTCTACAGCGCCCAGTTGCAACTGCTGGAGTCCCAATTGGCGCGCGCCAACTCCACAGTGCTGACCAACAGCCAGCCTGCCGAGGACGAAGTCAACGAGTTGACCGAGGGCTTGAAAGTTGTTGACGCTGACGCCGAGTGGAAGAAGAAAGCTATTTACGATTGATGGCAACGCGAGCGCAATGCTCAAAGCAACGAAGATCAAAGGTGGGAGCTGGCTTGCCTGCGAAGACGTCGGCCCAGCAACATTGATGTTGCTGACCCACCGCTTTCGCGAGCAAGCCAGCTCCCACAGTTCGATTGTGGGGTGCCAGGTAGGCAAGCATCGGCTGGCAGGCCGTCATCGCAGGCAAGCCAGCTCCCACATTTGAAGTGAGGGGATGTTCGGAAGATAAGCGGCGGCTGGCGGGCCGTCGCGGGAGTAAGCTTGCTTGCCACAGCGCCCAAATCATCACATGCCATCAATGTGCACCTATCCCCCCGCCTCCGACTAGCGTAAAAAAGTGCCCCTCACTCCGTGAAATTAGAGGCCTGTTATGCCTGTCGCCGTGATTGATGGACAACCGCTGCACTATATCGACCAGGGCGCCGGCCCCGTCGTGCTACTGGGTTCGAGTTACCTATGGGCCAGCGACATGTGGGCGCCGCAGATTGAAGCGCTGTCGCAGCAATACCGCGTAATCGTCCCCGAATTGTGGGGCCACGGGGAGTCCGGCCCGTTGCCAGCACTCACCCATTCCCTGGATGACCTTGCCCGCCAGGCCCTGGCACTGCTGGATCACCTGGACATCGCACAGGCCAACCTGGTGGGCCTCTCGGTCGGCGGCATGTGGGGCGCACGCCTGGCGCTGCTGGCTCCCCAGCGCATCAACAGCGTGGTGCTGATGGACACCTACCTCGGGGCCGAACCCGAAGCAACGCGCCAGTACTATTTCTCGCTGTTCAAGATGATTGAAGACGCCGGGGCGATCCCCGAACCGTTGCTGGATGTGATCGCACCGATCTTCTTCCGCCCGGGCATCGACCGCGATTCCGCGCTGTACCAGGATTTTCGCCAGTCACTGCAAAGCTTCCCCAAAGAACGCTTGCTGGACAGTATCGTGCCGCTGGGCCGCCTGATCTTCAGCCGCGAAGACATCCTGGCGCAATTACCTGGATTGGACTCCGACACCACCTTGGTGATGTGCGGCGAGCAGGACAAACCCCGGCCACCGGCAGAATCCGAGGAAATGGCCGAGCTGATCGGCTGCAGCCTGATCCTGATCCCTGAAGCCGGGCATATCTCCAGTCGCGAGAACCCGGATTTCGTCAACGAGGCGCTGCTGACCTTCCTCGCCAACCACGGCTGATTGCCCTGCCCTCAGATCGCAGCGCCTTGGCTGCGATCAAAGGCGGAAATGCCCCACCATCCCCTTGAGTTGCGCGCCCAACTGCGCCAACTGGATGCTCGAGGCGGCATTGCCTTGCATGCTCAACGCCGAATGATCGGCACTCGCCCGAATACTGGTAACGCTGCGGTTGATCTCTTCGGCCACCGAGCTTTGCTCCTCGGCGGCGGCGGCGATCTGTTGGTTCATCTGCTGGATCAATGAAACGGCCGCCGCAATGCTGCCCAGGGCCCCTTCGGTTTCCAGCGCATCACTGACCGCCAGCTTCACCAGCTCGCCGCTCTGCTGGATCTGCTGCACCGAGGACTGCGCCGCACTGCGCAAGGTGCTGACCAGCCGTTCAATTTCCTCGGTCGATTGCTGGGTGCGCTTGGCCAGTGCCCGCACCTCATCGGCCACCACCGCAAAGCCACGCCCCTGCTCACCGGCACGCGCTGCCTCAATCGCAGCGTTCAAGGCCAGTAAATTGGTCTGTTCGGCCACGCTCTGGATCACACTCAACACGGTACCGATATTCTGGATTTGCGCGCTGAGGCTTTCGATGCTGGCGCTGGCACTGTTGCTGGACGTGGCCAGCAATTCGATACGCTGCAGGCTCATGCGTACCACCTGCTGGCCGCTATCGACTTTGGCATCCGCGGTCTGCGCGGCTTGGGCCGCCTGCTCGGCATTGCGTGCCACATCGTGCACGGTGGTGGTCATCTGGTTCATCGCCGTGGCGACCTGCTCGGTTTCGTCTTTCTGACTGCTGACTTCGGCGGTGGTTTGCTCGGTGACGCTGGACAGCGAATGCGCGGAACTGGCGAGTTGTTCGATCCCCGCCTGCAACCCACTGACCATCTGGCTCAAGCTGTTGCCCATCTGCTGCATCGCCTGCATCAACTGGCCGATTTCATCACGCCGGCTGACCTCCATGCGCCCACTCAGGTCACCCGAGGCGATCTGCTGGGCCACGGCGATCACCGCACGCAACGGCGCAACAATCAAGCGGGTGATCACCCACGCAGCGATCAAACCCACCAGCAGTGCCAGAGCAGATGAACCGATGATCAACAGCGTGCTGTGCTGCAACTGTGTTTGCATGGACTGGTCTTCGGCGGCATACGCCTGGTTGACCCGGTTCACCACTTGCTCGGCGCGGTCATGCAATTGCGTGTAGACCACTTTTTCCTGGGCCAGCAGCGCGGTGTATTCACCGAGCTTTTCACTGAACGAAGCGATATGCCCGGCGACTTCATTGAGCACGGTCTGGTAGCCGGGGTCCTTGACCGTGGTTTTGAGTTTCTCGACTTCAGCCAGGGCCTGGTCGGCTTGCTCGATCTTGCCCTGCCCGGCGTCCTCTGCGTCTGCCCTGCGGCTCTGGTCCAGGCGTACCCGCGCCTCGTTCATGGCCTGCAACATCAGGCGCGACACCTGGCTGACCTGCCCGGCCTGCTCGATAAACTCCGCGCCCTCCTTGCCTTGGCTTTCCTTAAGGCCATAGGCACCGTCATCCGCCAGCCCGGCTTGCAGCACATCCAGGTTATTGGCCACGCTGGACACCGACCAACTGGCCATTTCCAGGGCGAGGTCTTTGGTCTGGGTCAACTCGACGAACTCATCGAATGCCTGGCGATAGGCGACCAAGGCTTGTTCAACGTCGCCCATCACTCGCTCGTTGCTGGCGGACCGAGCCTTGAGACGCGTGGCCTGGGCCAGCAGCGCATCGACACTGACATGCAGGGCATCAACGGCCTTGGGGTCGGCGTGCAGCGCATAGTCTTGTTCGATCAAGCGCACCTTGAGCAGGTCACTGTTAAGCGTCGACATCGACGTGAGGCCTTCGAAGCGCTGGCCGATGGTCTGCAGGGACCACACACCGATGGCCGCCACCAGGGCCGTCAGCAGCAGTACCAGGGTAAAACCCAAGCCGAGTTTTTTTGCCATACCGAGGTTGGCGAAATGTCGTTGCACGCCCGAAATCATTGCACTTGATCCTCTTGCAATGGCAAATGCCATAAGCCAGGTTTACAAGCAGCGAGATTCGCAACCCCGAGGCACTGAGCACAAGCCGCTGGCGCCGCAATAATGGCAAAAAGCTACACGTGCGTCGTTTTCAGAATGGTCGAGGTCGATCTTGCCGCGCCCATGGCGCGGAACAGCGTCAATGCGCGCTGGTCAGCCGCGTAGGCCACATTGATGCGCAGCCATTCGCTGCGCTCACCCGTGGGGCTGAACAACGCCCCCGGCGACAGCAACACACCGAGGCGCTGGGCGCAGGCTTGCAATCGCAAAGGGTCGGCCAAGCCCGGTCGCGCCCACAGGAACATGCCACCTGCGGGTGCGGCAAATACCTGCCACTCTTCATCCTCCAGCACCTGCAACGTCGCGGCCATCTGCGCGTTCAGGCGCTTGCGCAGGCGCTGCACCCACTTACGGTAAGTGCCGTTACTCAACAACGTCGCCACCATGGCTTCGGCAAAACGTGAGGTGCCGATGCCTGTCAGGGTCTTGAGCTGGGCCAATTGCGTGATGATCGCGGCATTGGCACACAGGTAACCCACGCGCAGGGCACCGCTCAGTGTCTTGGAAAAGCTCGACACATAGATCACCCGGTCATCATGGGCCAGCGCTGACAAGCGTGTGCAACTGGCATGTTGCAGGTCACCGTAAACGTCCTCTTCGATAATCAGGAAGTCGCGCTCGCGTGCCAACTCCAACAAGCGCTCCGCCACCGGACGGCTCAAACTGGTCCCTGTGGGGTTGTGATACAGGCTGTTGATGAACAGGCACTTGGGCCGGTGGGTGTGCAGCAGCGCTTCCAATGCCGGGATATCCGGGCCACCACGGGTGCGCGGCACTTGCAGCAGCGTAACCCCCTGAAAGGCCAGTTGGCGATAGAGATTGCCATACCCGGGTGTCTCGACCACCACCTCATCACCGGGCTTGAGCAGCGTGCGTATCAACAGGTCCTGGGCATGGCTGGCGCCGTGGGTGGTGAGGATACGTTCCAGGCTAGCGGGCACGTGTATCTGGGTCAGGCGCTTGAGCAGTTGTTCGCGCAACGTCGGCAACCCCAAGGGTGTGCTGTAGTTGAACAGGCCGCCGGTGTCGGTACGGCTCAGTTCGCGGATCGCGTAGTTGATGTCATCGCTTTCGCGCCAGGTGTCGGGTAGCCAGCCGCAGCCCAGCTTCAGCTGGCCCAGTGGGCCATCGGTGAATGCACCCCAGCCCTGTTCGGCCCCTTCATACCAATGGTTTTCGTGGACCGTTGTGGGTGACGCCACCACAAACCCCGAGCCATGTCGGGGGGCCAGCAACCCCTGGGCCGCCAATCGTTCGAATGCCTCGATCACGCTGGCCTGGCTCAGCAGGTTATCGAGGGCCAATTGGCGAATGGACGGCAAGCGTGTGCCAGGGCTCACCCCCTCCTTGCGAATCCATTCTGCCACCGCGCTGACGATCTGCTGAACAACCGGTACCAGGGCTTGTCGATCGATCCCTAAATCCATGAGCCACTCACTTCAACTGTCTGTTAACCCCTAACAGTTAAGCACAGAAGCCCGGTAAAACCGGTCGCCAACTTTTATTAAAGTATTGATTTTATTGGGTTATTTACCTAGTGAAACATATTCGAGCACAGCCCACTGCCCGCCATGGAAACGCCCCACAGCACCTGGCCCTGTTTTCGAATGCCCCGCGACCTGCCGTCCTAAATCGCCGTCGCGCCGCCGTCCACCGCGAGGGCCTGACCGGTGGTAAATGCTGCGCCATCGCTGCACAGGTACAACACGGCGCTGGCGATTTCCTCAACCTTGCCAATGCGTCCGACCGGGTGCATGGCTGCGGCAAACTCAGCCTTGCGTGGGTCGGCCTCATAGGCGCGGCGAAACATGTCGGTATCAATCACGGCCGGGCAGACGGCATTCACGCGGATTTTCTTCTTCGCGTACTCGATGGCCGCTGATTTGGTCAGGCCGATCACCGCATGCTTGGACGCCGCATAAATGCTCATCTTCGGCGCCGCCCCCAACCCCGCCACCGATGCGGTATTGACGATGGCCCCGCCACCCTGGGCCAATAGCAAAGGCAACTGATACTTCATGCACAGCCACACGCCTTTGACGTTAACCCCCATGATGGCATCGAACTCATCAAGACTGCCGTCTGCCAGCTTGCCCTTCTCGATCTCGATGCCGGCGTTGTTGAAGGCGTAGTCCAGGCGCCCATAGGTGGCGACGGTCTGTGCCATCAATTGCTGCACGTCCGTGTCGAGCGTGACGTTGCAGCGTACAAATATCCCTTCGCCACCGGCCTGGTGGATCAGTGCCACAGTGCCCTCGCCTCCTGCCACATCAAGGTCCGCGACCACCACCTTCAAGCCTTCGGCGGCGAATGCCAGCGCGGTGGCGCGGCCAATACCAGCGGCGGCGCCGGTCACCAAGGCGACTTGGCCAGAAAACGTCATGCTCATGGGAACTGTCCTATGGGGTTAATTGCGGTGAGGCGAGTCTAGCCAACGCTGGCAGCCGCGCATCAGCACTATCAGAAGGCCGGTTGGCGCTGCATGAATCGTAGTGATAAAGCCGCCCGGCTGATTATCAGCGAGGCCTATTGCCGGGCATTCGCCTGCGCCGCATACCCTTGCCCTTCTGCCCCTGAGGGTCTATCACTCATGTTCCATTTCTAAAGAGTCCTTGCCATGACCGCCCAGACCAACCGCCAATTTCTACTCGCCAAACGCCCGGTCGGTGCCGCCACGCGAGAGACCTTCACCTACCAGGAAGTGTCGGTGGGCGAGCCCCAGGACGGCCAGGTGCTGGTGCGCAACGAATACCTGTCCCTCGACCCGGCCATGCGTGGCTGGATGAATGAAGGCAAGTCCTACATCCCACCGGTAGGCATCGGCGAAGTGATGCGCGCCCTGGGCGTAGGCAAGGTGATTGCCTCGAAGCATCCGAACTTCGCGGTGGGGGACTACGTGAACGGTGCACTGGGCGTGCAGGATTACTTCCTTGGCGAGCCCCGTGGTTTCTATAAGGTGGACCCCAAGCTGGCGCCCCTGCCCCGCTACCTGTCCGCCCTGGGCATGACCGGCATGACGGCCTACTTTGCTCTGCTGGAGACCGGCGCACCGAAAGCCGGTGACACCGTGGTGATCTCCGGCGCCGCCGGTGCCGTGGGCAGCATCGCCGGGCAGATCGCTAAGCTCAAAGGCTGTCGCGTAGTGGGGATCGCCGGTGGCGCCGAGAAGTGCAAGTTCTTGGTCGATGAGCTGGGCTTCGACGCCGCCATCGACTACAAAAGCGAAGACGTGCCCGCCGCCCTCAAGCGCGAGTGCCCCAAAGGCGTGGACGTGTATTTCGATAACGTCGGCGGCGATATTCTCGACGCGGTGCTCAGCCGCCTGGCGCTCAAAGCCCGCGTGGTGATTTGCGGTGCAATCAGCCAGTACAACAACAAGGAAGCGGTCAAAGGCCCGGCGAACTACCTGTCATTGCTGGTCAACCGTGCGCGTATGGAAGGCTTTGTGGTGATGGACCACGCGGCGAACTTCGCGGCGGCGGGTCAGGAAATGGCCGGCTGGATGGCCCAGGGCAAGCTCAAGAGCAAGGAAGATATTGTCGAAGGGCTGGAGACATTCCCGGAAACGCTGATGAAGCTGTTCAACGGCGAGAACTTCGGGAAGTTGGTGCTCAAAGTCAGCTGACACACCACAAAAACAAATGTGGGAGCTGGCTTGCCTGCGATGCAAGCAACTCGGTTTCTAAGTGATACCGAGTTGATACTATCGCAGGCAAGCCAGCTCCCACATTTTTTGCTCACTCTAAAAATCAGGCGATCTCGGCGACGACCGCTGCCAACGCTTTTGCAGGATCCGCCGCCTGGCTGATCGGCCGGCCGATCACTAGGTAGTCAGAGCCCGCATCCAGGGCCTGGCGCGGGGTCAGGATACGGCGCTGGTCATCCTGGGCGCTGCCGGTAGGACGGATACCCGGTGTCACCAGTTGCAGCGACGGATGTGCGTTTTTCAGGGCCTGGGCTTCCAGGGCTGAGCACACCAGGCCGTCGAGGCCGGCTTTCTGCGCCAGGGCTGCCAGGCGCAACACTTGCACCTGCGGCTCGATATCCAGGCCAATGCCCGCCAGGTCTTCGCGCTCCATGCTGGTGAGCACGGTCACGCCGATCAACAACGGTTTGGGGCCGCTGCGCTGTTCCAGCACTTCGCGGCAGGCGCTCATCATGCGCAGGCCACCGGAGCAGTGCACATTGACCATCCACACGCCCATCTCGGCCGCGGCTTTGACGGCCATCGCCGTGGTGTTGGGGATGTCATGGAATTTGAGGTCGAGGAACACTTCGAAGCCTTTGTCCCGCAGGGTGCCGACGATTTCCGCCGCGCAACTGGTGAACAATTCCTTGCCGACCTTGACCCGGCAAAGCTTGGGGTCCAACTGGTCAGCCAGCTTCAGTGCGGCGTCACGGGTGGGGTAATCCAGGGCGACGATGATAGGAGTCTGGCAGACGGACATTGGAATGGGCTCTCAGGCAAGTCGAAATCGGCGCGGATTGTAGCGCAAGCAGCGCCGTTGCGGGATCCGATGATCGGTAAATACCGATCAAGCGCCCAATACCGGCGATTCAAGGCAATTGTTTCAAGCCCGATACATTCACGACACGCCCCCAATACGCCGCCCGGCTAGCCTCGCGCACATGACCGCCCGCCCAGCACTTCCAGCCCTGGAACTGGGCGCCTATGCTGACAGCCACAACCAGGCAGATGACCTCGCTATGCATACCCCTTGCGACCCTGTAAACGAAGCGCCAAAAGACGCGGTGATCGCCGAAGACAAGCGCTGGAACACCCGCGCGCTGATTGTCGACGACGACGTGCCGATCCGCGAACTGCTGATCGACTACCTGGCACGCTTCAATATTCTCGCCTCAGGCGTCACCGACGGCATCGCCATGCGCCAGGCCATGCAAGCGGAGACCTTCGATGTGGTGGTGCTCGACCTGATGCTGCCGGGCGAAGACGGGCTGACATTGTGCCGCTGGCTGCGCGCCGAATCGGACATTCCGATCCTGATGCTCACCGCCCGCTGCGAACCCACCGACCGCATCATCGGCCTGGAACTGGGGGCAGACGACTATATGTCCAAGCCGTTCGAACCCCGGGAACTGGTCGCGCGTATCCAGACCATCCTGCGCCGGGTGCGTGATGACCGCACCGAACAGCGGGCCAATATCCGTTTCGACACTTGGCGCCTGAACAGCGTACTGCGCCAGCTGGTGGCCGATGACGGCCTGGTGGTGCCGCTGTCCAACGCCGAGTTTCGTTTGTTGTGGGTGTTTATCGAACGCCCGCGGCGTGTGCTGAGCCGCGAACAGCTGCTGGACGCGGCCCGTGGGCGTTCCATCGAGGCTTTCGACCGCAGCATCGACTTGCTGGTGTCGCGCCTGCGTCAGAAACTGGGGGATGACCCCAAGGCTCCGCAACTGATCAAGACCGTACGCGGCGAAGGCTACCTGTTCGACGCCCGGGATATCGGTTGATGCGCGCCCCCTTCAACACGCTGTTCGGGCGACTGTTCGGCCTGTTGCTGGTGGCGATTGTGCTGGCCCATGTGCTGGCGTTCTTCTGGTTTCACCACTACGGCCCGCCGCCACCGCCCCGCGCGGCGTTCGTCGAACAACCGGACGGCAGCCTCACGCCCTTGCGCAAGGCGCCTCGCCCCTGGTTCGGCGGCCCGGTGGTGCCCCTGACGTTTCAATTTATCTCGCTGATCATCGCCGCCTGGTACGGCGCCAAACTGCTGAGCCGGCCGATCCAGCGCCTGAGCGCAGCGGCCGAGCGCCTGAGCGTCGACCTCGACAGCCCGCCCCTGGTGGAGTCCGGCCCTCGCGAGGCACGCCAGGCGGCCTCCACCTTCAACCTGATGCAAAAGCGCATCCGCGAACAGGTCAGCCAGCGCGCCCGCATGCTCGGCGCGGTCTCCCACGACCTGCGCACCCCGCTCTCGCGCCTCAAGCTGCGCCTGGAACAGATTGAAGACCCCAAGCTGCAAGGCCAGATGCGCCAGGACCTGGACGACATGATCGGCATGCTCGATGCCACCTTGAGTTACCTGCACGAACAGCGCACCAGCGAGACACGGCATTGGCTCGATGTGCAGGCATTAGTGGAATCTTTGAGTGAAAACGCCCAGGACCAAGGCCGCGACGTGCAATTTTCTGGAACCTGTGCGCCGTTGCAGGTACAGCCGATGGCCCTGCGTTCCTGCCTGAACAACCTGATCGACAACGCCCTGCGCTATGCCGGCACCGCCCGAGTAGAACTGGCCGACAGCCGCGGCGCCCTGGTGATACGGGTGATCGACCACGGCCCGGGAATCGCCGCCGATAAGCGCGAAGCGGTGTTCGAGCCGTTCTTTCGCCTGGAAGGGTCGCGCAACCGCAATTCTGGAGGGGTTGGTTTGGGCATGACCATTGCCAGGGAAGCCGTCGAGCGACTCGGCGGCCACCTGAGCCTAGAGGAGACACCGGGCGGTGGTTTGACGGCGGTGATGTGGTTGCCGAGGGTTTGAGAACTCCCACCTGCCTGACGCGCCGCGATCCAAATGTGGGAGCTGGCTTGCCTGCGATTGCGTAGTGTCAGTCGATGAGGTGTTGGCTGGCCCAACGCTATCGCAGGCAAGCCAGCTCCCACAGGTACGGCGTCGCACCTACACCCATCAGTTACACGGTTTGTCTTCGCGGCGCACCTGGGCCTGGCTCGCGCTCCAGTCTGTCAGCAGGCTGTAAGCCACCGCCAACAACGTCGGGCCGATAAACAGGCCAATAAAGCCGAACGCTATCAACCCGCCAAACACGCCCAACAATACGATAACCAACGGCAAGTTGCCGCCACGGCTGATCAGGTACGGCTTGAGCACGTTATCCACGCCGCTGATCACGAACGTGCCCCACACGCCCAGGAATACCGCATAGGTGTAATCGCCCTTCCACGCCAGCCACGCCGTGGCCGGGATCCACACCAGCGGCGGTCCCATGGGAATCAGGCTGAGCAGGAAAGTCACGATACCCAGCACCAGCGCGCCCGGTACGCCGGCGATCAGAAAGCCGATCAGCGCCAGCAGCGCCTGGGCCGCAGCGGTGCCGATCACACCATTGACCACTCGCTGCACCGTGCCGGCCACCAGTTCGATGTAATAGCCCGCGCGTTCGCCGATCAGGCGCTCCAACAGGCGATGCACAAACATCGCCAGGCGCGGCCCGTCACGGTAGAAAAAGAACACGAAGACCAGGCTCAGGGTCAGCTCAAGAATACCGCCGCCAATTTGCGCACTGCGCGCCAACAACCAATTGCCGACCTGGCCCAGGTACGGCTTGATGCTCACCATCAGCGCCGCGCCTTGCTGATCAATGCTGTCCCATGTCGCCACCAGGCGCTCGCCGACAAAGGGTATCGACCCCAACCATGTCGGCGCCTCGGGCAAGCCGTCGACCTGGATGTCCTTGATCAGCGCCACCGCATCACGCACATGGTCAGCCAGGTTGAACCCCAGCCATACCAATGGCACCGCCACCAGCAACATCCAGCCCAACGTCAGGATGCCAGCGGCCAGGGATTCCCGGCCACCGAGCCAACGGGTGAGCAAACGCATCAGCGGCCAGCTGGCAAAGGCCAGCACCGCGCCCCAGAACAGCGCCGACCAGAACGGCGCCATGACCCAGAAGCTGGCACCAAACAGCACCAGCAGCAGGATTTGCACCAGCAGGCGATCGTTATTGAGCATCGGGTATCTCGAGAAGAAGGCTGTAGGAAGAGAGCTTAGGCGAACGGCGCGGGTCCGTTCGCCCTGTGGTGCTTAGCGTATCAGATGCAGGTGCAGTCCTTGGGTTTCACCGCTGCCGGTTTCCAGACGGGCGGTGCGCACGCCCTTCTCAACCAGCGCCTGGCGCCAGGACTCGGCCTTTGGCCCGCTCAGGCTGACGCGCAGGGTGGTATCGAGGTTCAAGGCGCGGGATATCAGGGTCAGCCAGGTGTCATCCGGTTCGGCGCCCAGCGCGGGAAAATCCAGCTCGCCGGTGCTTTTGAGTTCACGCAGCAGGGTGGCCGAGGTGGGCAGCAGGTCGCCCAAGGGCGCGCTGGCGTCGAGTTGCTCCACATGCAGGTAGGCGCGGCGGTTACCACGGGTGATGCCGTACAGCGCGACCAGGGAATTGTCCTGCGGGGCGGCCAGGCGTAGCAGCAGGTATTCCTGTTGGCCGTCGGCGCCCACCAGCTTGGCGTTGCCGAACACCTCGTTGGCCCACAGGCTGCTTTCGCCACAATCGCGGGCCTTGCACCAGAACAACAACTGCGCGCCCTTGGCCTGCAAGGCTTCGCGCGTTGCAGTAAAGGCAGCGCTGGAGCTGTGTTCGGCGGGTAGTTCATAGGTGATTGCAGTGGCTGGGCCGCGTGCGATGGCCTGGCCTTCGTAGCGCAACTGGCCGCTGATCTTGCGAATCGCGCCCATGGGGTAGATGCGTTCCTTGTCTTCAGCGGGGCGGTAATCGACGATTTGCGCATCAACCTGGCGGGCTACCGCCGGTAAATCCTGGCTGCCGGGCAGGTCGGCGGCAAATACCAGGGGGCTGAAACAGCAAATGCCAAGGGCACGGATACATCCTTTGCCCAGGCTCATCGGATCAGTGAGCCCTGGCCAATGTTGGTCACAGCGATATTGAGTGTGTTCATGGTTGACTCCCTTTCAATCCGCCCAGCCTCGGCAGTTGACCCCGCCAAGTCAAGGCGTGGAGAAGAACCGATTGAAACAGTCTGCAACAAGAGCCGCGCCGGGCTCATCATTCAGGTGTAAATGATGGCCGCCTGGCAGCGTGGTAACCGTGAAGGGTAGCTGAGAAAGCAATTCGGGATGTTTCGCCAGCATGCCGTCAGCCGCGACCACCAACTGCGTAGGGCACCCTACCCGTCGCACGAAGGCCATGGCTTGTTCGTCGGTCAGGCGCATCGGCGACGCCAGGGTCAGGCGGCTATCGCTGCGCCAGGTGTAACCGCCCGGTACCGGCATCAAACCGCGCTGGGCCAGGAGCTGCGCCGCTTCACGACTGACCGCCACTACGCCTTTCATCCGCGCCTCAACGGCCCGATCAAGGCTGTTGTAGACGGGTTTGCGCTTGTTCTGCAGGCTCAATTGCGCCTGCAACGCCATGCCCAGGCGCTCGGCCGCGTTCTCGCCGCTGGCGGTCGGCGGGATCACACCGTCGATCAGGCCCAGGTGCGTCACCCGCTCCGGCAAGGCCCCGGCCAACACCAGGGAGACGATGGCGCCAAGAGAGTGGCCGAGTAATGCAAAACGTTTCCAGCCCAGTTGCTCGGCCACCTGCAGCACGTCGTAGACGTAATCCCACAAGGCATAACCGGCGCCAGCCGGGCGGTGCGCCGAATGCCCATGCCCGGCCATGTCCAGGGCGACGATGCGCAACCCGTGCAACTTGGGCGCCAGGCGCGCAAAGCTGTTGGCGTTGTCCAGCCAGCCATGCAAAGCAATCACCGGCAGCCCATCCTCGGGCCCGAACAGATGCGCGGCCAATTCGATGTGCGGCAAGCTCAGGCGAACCTCTTCGACAGGCGTACTCATGCGCAACTGCGCTCGCGGGCCTGCCAGCGGGCGAACAGGTTTTTGATCAAGGCAGCGGTGTCCTGGGGGCGTTCAAGAGGGAACATATGGCCCCCGGGCATGGTGAGCATTTCGCCCATGGGCAAGCGGTCGACACCGCTGGCATGGTGACGCATCACCACCCGGCTCTGGCGGCCACGCACCACGGCCAGCGGCACCTTCAACTGGCGCACCTGGCCCGGGCTGGTGTGGGGCACGCCGCGATAGATGCTGATTTCGGTGGCTGGGTCGAACCGCAGACGCAGGCGATCGCCCACTTGCTGCAGACCATGTTGCAGGTACGCGTCAAAGCAATCGGGGTCAAAGCCACGGAACAGGGTCTTGGCGGCGAAATAGCTGCGCGCGGTCTCCAGGTCGGTGAATTCTTCGCGCCGGCCAAGCGTGCGCCCGGCTGGGGTGAGGCGGTCGATAAAGCCAAAGCGCTTGGCAGCGCGGATCACCCAGCGGTCTGCGCGGGTGAGCACCGGCGAATCCAACATCACCACGCCCCGGTACAGGTGCGGGCAACGCATGGCCGCGTGCAAATGCAGCACGCCGCCCAGGGAATGGCCCACGCCCCATACCGGCTCTGGCTGCTGCTCCAGATGGTGGATCAGCTCGTCCACCAGGTTCTGCCAGTTATCATCCACCGGGAACCTGGGGTCGTGGCCGTGCTGCGGCAGATGCGCCACCGTATATTCCGGGGCCAGGGCGGCAAAAAGCTTGCCGTAGGTGGCCGAAGGGAAACCATTGGCGTGGGTAAAAAACACATGCTGCGGCATACAGGTTCCATCAACAAAAACAGAGGGGGATTGTCACCATGCCCGGCCCCTACAGCAATGACTGTAACTGCCAGGAATGATGACACTCACGCCACGCCTATCGCGCCGGCGGTTGTTCACCCAGCGGCACCACGGCCATGGTCAAGCGTGAGACACAACTGGCCTTGCCCTCGTCGCTGCTCAAGCGGATATCCCACACCTGGGTAGTGCGCCCGATATGGATAGCCTTGGCCACCGCCGTCACCCGACCGCTGCGCACACCGCGCAGATGGTTGGCGTTGACCTCCAGGCCCACGCAATAGAACTTGCTTGCATCAATGCACAAATAGGCGGCCATGGAGCCGACACTTTCGGCCAGCACCACCGAGGCGCCGCCGTGCAGCAGGCCGTAGGGCTGATGGGTGCGGTGGTCGACCACCATACTGGCGGTAAGGGATTCGTCGTCGAAGCTTTCGAAACGAATATCCAGCATTTCACCGATGGTGTTTTTCTGGATCGCGTTGAGGTGTTCGATATTCGGTTGGGTACGCCACAGGCTCATACGGTTGTCCTTGTTGGTTTTATTACGACCCTAATCCTGCCACAGAACGGTTTCGGCGCGCGCGCTCCACGCTTGTAATTGTGGCCCGTACGTCGACTCGATCACGTTGCGTTTGATCTTCAAGGTCGGCGTGAGAAAACCGTTTTCCACTGCCCAGTGATCTTTCACCACCACCAGTTGCCCCATGCGCTCATGCTTATCCAGGCCGGCATTCACCTGTGCCAGCCAACGCTGAAGGCCACTGCCTAGGGCGTGGCGGTCCTCGCCCGGCGCCGACAACACGCACAGCCCGATCGGTGCGCTGAGCCCCTCGCCGACCACACACACCTGTTCAATACGCGCATGTTCGGCCAGGCGGTTTTCAATCGGCGCCGGGGCCACGTATTTGCCTTTGCTGGTCTTGAAGATCTCCTTGAGGCGCCCGGTCAGGCGCAGACGACCGTCAGCGTCCTGCTCGCCCTTGTCACCCGTGCGCAGGAAGCCATCTGCGGTGAGCGTATCCGCGGTTTTCTGCGGGTCCTTGAAATAGCCCAGCATGGTCGCGCCACTGTGTACCTGCACTTCGCCTGACGGGTCGATGCGCACTTGCACACCTGGGCAGGACTGGCCGATCCAACCGAGCCTTTGCCCACCAGGGCGACACACATGGGAATAGCCGCAGTTTTCGGTCATGCCATACACCTCCAGCACATCCAGGCCCAGGCGCTGATACCAACGCAGCAACGCCTCGGGCACCGGCGCCGCGCCGGACAGGGCGATGCGCAACGCATCCAGCCCCAGGCCGGCGAGGACTTTATGGCCGACGCGCTTGCCGATAAAAGGCAGGCGTAACAAGGTATCGAGGCGTTTTTCCGGGATTTTGGCGTAGACGCCCAGTTGAAATTTGGTCCAGATACGCGGCACACCAAACAAGGCCGTCGGCCGCGCCCTGCGCAGATCGGTGAGGAAGGTCTCCAGGCTCTCGGCGAAAAAAACGGTTTGCCCGGTATAGATCGACGCCATTTCGACAAACATCCGCTCCGCCACATGGCACAGCGGCAGGTACGACAGCAACCGGTCACCCTCCCCCAGGCCGAACAACTCAGTACCGCGCGTGGCAGCAAACCCCAAGGCGCCGAAACTGTGCATCACCCCTTTAGGCAGGCCAGTAGTACCGGAGGTGTAGATAATAGTGGCCAGGCTGGCGGCATCCGGTAGCGGGTTGTCCTGGATCGGTGAACAGGCTTGCAGGTCCGCCCAACAGAAATCGAAAGTCTCCTCCGGACACAGCGGCAGGCTGATAGTCGGCACCCCCTCAGGAACGCCAGGCGCCATCGCCGGCCAGTCATCGAGTTTACCGATCAACGCCAATCGCGCCTGCGAGTGGGTCAGCACATGGGCGACGGACTCAGCGGTGAGGTTGGGATAAAGCGGCACCGACACATGCCCGGCCATCCAGATCGCCAGGTCGGCGATGATCCAGTGGGCGCAGTTTTTTGAAATCAAGGCAATGTGCGAACCCTGGGGCAACTCCCGCGCGCGCAGCCAGTGCGCGGCGCAACGGGCCTGGTGGCCGACATCGCCCCAGGTGAGGGCCTGCACCTCACCGCCGCCGATGGGCTGAACGAGGAAGACTTTGCGCGGGTGCCGCGCTTCACGCTCGAAGAAGACCTGCAACGGCAAACGAAAAGCGACAGGCATGGGACGCGCTCCTTTGTGATCCGAGATACAGCCGACCAAGCACTTGCTTGGTTGACGGTATAGCACAGGTAAAGGAAATGGCTTGTCGCTAACCACGATGCGAAGCGAGCCGCTCTTGATCTGCTCTTGATCTTGATCTCAGGCGCCCTGTCGAACCACGCTGGCCGGAATTCCGGGTCCTTTTCCAAAAGTCAGGGCGGAACTCTAAGTGGCCGTTACCGCAGGAATGGATATGTACTCGGTATAACAGTGTCGCCTGTCAGGTCGTCATCGCAGGCAAGCCAGCTCCCACAGTTGGATCGCGGGGTGTCAGCGAGATAGGCGTCGGCGGCAGGCCGTCGCGGGAGCAAGCGCCCTCGCCACAGCGTCGCACGATGCCTAGGGATTCTTCACACCCACCAGACTCATCAACCCCGCCAACGGAAAATCACCCTCAAGCTCCGCCAGGCTGGCCGTGTACATCGGCTGTGGCTGACGCTGATGCCCATGCTGCAAAAAACTGATCAGGCTGCCCACCAGCGGTTGGTGGCTGACCAACAGCACGTCGTCATCGCTGTCGAGTTTCTCCAGCACTCGCTGAACATCCCCATCGGGCGTCAGCCACGGCACAGTACGGATTTCGGGCTGAAACCCCAGCACATCGCGCACCAACTGCGCCGTCTGTTGCGCCCTTACATAAGGGCTGGCAATGATGGCGCCCAAGGGCTGGCCAATCAGGTGCGCAGCACTGCGCAAGACTTCGGCACGCCCATGCTCGGTAAGGTTGCGCTCGGCGTCCGTGCGCGCATGCGCTTGGGCCTCACCGTGACGCAGAATCCATACCTTCATAGCTTCGGCTCTTCATCACGCACCGGGTGCGGTGCCGGCGGTACGCTGTGGGCCGCTTCACCTTCGGGCGCACGCGGGGTTGGCCAATCGGCAAACGGCCAGGGCTTTTGTTCGGTGTGAAAGCTGCCAAAGCGGCCGATCTGCGCCAGGAACTGGCTGAGGCTGTCGCCAAAACTCATAAGGCCCAGGTTGGGTGCGCCGTAAATCAGCCGGTAAATCAATTGGACCACCACCAGCGCGCCGAGCAGGAATTGCGCCACCTGCCACACCAGCGCAAACACCAGCATCCACAGGATGCGCAAGACAATCGACTCGTAAGGAGGGGCAGCTTTGGGATCGTTCATGACGCGTTCCTCAGTTGAAACCACTGGTGGAAATAAAGTCGACATCGGTCTTGGGCTCGGCCCGCATCAGCAACTCGATGACCTGGTTCAAGGTGCGCCCTTCGAACAGGATCGCGTGCAGCCCGGCGACCAGCGGCATATATACGCCCACTTCCTGGGCCTTGGCCTTCAAGACCTTGAGGGTGTTGACCCCTTCGGCCACTTCGCCCAGACGGGTCACCGCCTCGTCCAGGCTCAGCCCTTGGCCCAAGGCAAACCCGACCTGATAGTTGCGGCTTTTAGGCGATGAGCAGGTGACGATCAAGTCACCCACGCCCGCCAGGCCGAGGAAGGTCATGGGGTTGGCCCCCTGGTTCACCGCAAAACGCGTCATTTCGGCCAGAGCCCGGGTGATCAGCATGCTCTTGGTGTTTTCGCCCATGCCCAGGGCCACGGCCATGCCGGCAATGATCGCGTAGACGTTTTTCAACGCCCCGCCCAATTCGACGCCGAAGCGATCGCCGCTGGCGTAGACCCGGAAGGTACGGCCATGCAGCACCGCCTGGACGCGCTCGCACAAGGCTTCGTCTTCACTGGCGACCACGGTGGCGGTCAATGCGTGCTCGGCAACTTCCCGCGCCAGGTTCGGCCCGGACAGCACGCCAATGCGCGCCTGAGGGGCGATTTCGGTGAGGATTTCACTCATCAACTTGAAGGTGTGGGCCTCGATGCCCTTGGTCAGGCTGACCAGCAGTTTGCCGGCCAGGCGTTCGGCGTGGGGCGCCAATACCGAGCGCAAGGCGCTGGAAGGCAGCGCGACGAAGCACAGGTCGCAGGCCGTGAGGGTTTCCAGCAGGTCGGTCACCGGCTCGACGGCAGGATGAATCTTGATACCTTTAAGGTAACGGGGGTTTTCGCGATGCACGCGAATGGCTTCGGCCTGCTCGGGGTCGCGCATCCACTGGCGCACCGCGTGGCCGTTCTCGGCCAGCAGGTTAGCCACGGCGGTACCAAAACTTCCGCCTCCCAGGACCGCAATAGGGCGCTGTTCAGTCATATGCAATCCGTTAATCCATACCAGTGGCGATGGCGGCATTATACGGGGCGCCCGGCTTGCGGCCAGCCCCCGTATCAATTCGCGGGGTTGTCGGAAAATGCCATGGAGGTGCGAAGTAATTGCAAGTCCTACGACTGGCAAATAGCCGCGCCTCGGTTAACATGGGCGGCTATCCGCAATTAACAAGGCCGTGCCGTGTATCTAGGCCCCCCTCCTCGCTCATCACTGTTATTGATGCTGGCGTGCGCTACCTGCGCGCAAGCCGACGATCTATTCCTCGACAGCCAGCCGCTGCCGCAGGTCTTGACCGCCACGCGCCTCAAGCAATCGGCCGCCGCCGTGCCCGGCAGCATGACGGTGATCGACAGTGAGCTGATCAAGGCCAGCGGCGCCCGGGACATTTCGGAACTGCTGCGGCTGGTCCCGGGGATGATGGTCGGCTACACCAGCGGTAACCAGGCCTCAGTGAATTACCACGGCACCAGCGCCAGCGATGCACGGCGCATGCAGGTGCTGATCGATGGGCGCTCGGTCTACCGCGCCGGCCTGGCCACGGTGGATTGGAGCGATATCCCGGTGGCCATGGAGGATATCGAGCGCATCGAGGTGTTTCGCGGCCCCAACACGGTCAGCTACGGTGCCAATGCGCTGATGGCGGTGGTGAATATCCTCACCCGCTCGCCGGCCAACAGCCACGGCTCGCGGGTAAAGGTCATCCGTGGCGAGCGTGGCATCAATGACTTCTATGCCAGCCAGGGTGTGGGCTGGGAGACCGGCGATTTGCGCTTGTCCCTGTCCGGGCAACAGGACGATGGTTTTGACAGCGACGCGGCCGGCGCCGACCGCCGTGACGGGCGTCGTCTCAACCGTTTCAGCCTGGCGGTGAGCCAGACCTTGAACGCGCAACAAAGCCTCGACTGGCAACTGAACGTCAAGGAAGGCACCAACCAACGCCCATACACCTACACCCCAGTGTTTGCCGGGATTACCGAAGGCGGCAGCAATTCCGACGTCACCGCCAAAGACTACGCGGGCTCCCTGCGCTGGAACTTTGACTTCAACCCCGATCACAGCCTGTATATCCAGGGCTCGGCACAGCAATGGGACCGCAAGCAAATCTGGAAAGCCTGTGACGCCAAGGTCTCGTTCAGCCCTGAATTGACCCAGCTATGGCAGCTCAACCCCAACTATGCCGAATTGCTGGCGCGGCACATGGACACTTACAGCCAAGGCTCCGCCCCACCAGGTAACGCCGCCGAACAGGCCTTGGCCAACCAGGTGCTGGACCAGTGGCGCAACGGCGCCAACCAGAGCGTATGCGGCGATATCGACCAGAGCACCCGTGAAAGCCGCTACGACCTGGAGATCCAGGACACGCTCAGCCTCTCCGACAGCCTGCGCCTGGTCAGCGGCGTGAATTACCGCTACGACCGCGCCGATTCCGAGACCTACTTCAATGGCACCCTGGACGACACCACCTGGCGCCTGTTCGGGCACTTGGAATGGCGCGCCAGCGAGCACTGGCTGCTACAAGGTGGCGCCATGTACGAAGACACCCACCTGAGCGGCAACTCGCTGACCCCACGTGTGGCGGTCAATTACCTGATCAACCCCCGCCACGGCTTGCGCGCGGTTTACTCCGAGGCGATCCGCTCGCCGGACATGTTCGAGAACAACGTCAACTGGAGCTACCGTGTCACCAATCTCAGCTCCCCGACCTACGGGCAAAACGCCGGGCAATATTTTGTCGTGACGCGCGGCCCCGGCAACCTCGACAAAGAGTTGATGCGCTCACGCGAGCTGGGCTACAACGGCTTCTTTGCCGAGCTGGGGCTGAATGTCGACGTGAAGCTGTTCTATGACGAAATCACCGACATGATCAGCTCGCCGCTGCGCAACAACCAATACATCGCCAGCAACGCCAACAGTGCGCGCTTTAGCGGTGCCGAGTCGCAGTTCGACTGGCGTGTGAGTAACGCCGACCGCCTGCGCCTGACCTATGCTTATGTAGACGCCACCTCCAGCAACCCGCGGGACAAAGCGCAAACCGCGCGTAACAGCGGCTCGGCCGGTTGGCTGCGTGAATGGGGCCAGGGTTGGTCCAGCGCCTTGTTCTACTATGGCGACGACGCACTCAACCAGTATCGCTTCCAGCGGGTCGACCTGCGGGTGGCCAAGCGCATTGCCGTAGGCAAAACCAATGTGGAGCTGGCGGGCATGTTGCAACAACGCCTGGATAACCAGCCCACCACCTGGGCCGACAACAACTACGACCATCGCCACGTTCTCTACTTCAGCGCCGAGCTGGACTTCTGACATGGCCGATCAGTCACGGATGACCCTCTTCTTGGTTTCACGGTTGTGGCGCCGCGGCCTGCTGCTCGCGTGCCTGTTGCTGGCGGTGCCGGCGTGGAGCGCCAACATCCTGCTGACGGCCGCCGAAGACAGCGCCGGCGTGCGCGCCTTTACCCAGGCTCTTGCCCAGCAGCGTCCCGACGACCAGGTCAGCTTCACCCCCCTCAACGAGTTGCCAGCGCCCAGGGACGTGCCCGCCAGCACCCGCTTGATCCTCCTTGACCTGCCCGGCCTCGACTGGCGCTTGCAGGACACCCAGGGGCCGCCCACCCTGGTATTGCGCATCAGCCGCCTCCAGGCCCGGCAACGCCTGGGCAATACGCACCCGGCGAAAATCAGCCTGTTGTGGAGCGACCCGCCCCTGGAACGTCAGTTGCGCCTGATCGCCCATATCCTGCCCCAGGCCCAGCGCGTTGGCGTGCTTTACGATGCGGGCAGTGAGTTCCTGCTGCGCGAACTGATTCAGTCCGCCAAGCCCATCGGCCTGCAAATCGTGCCCCAGCTCTGGGACAACACCAGTGACAGCCGCCCGCTGCAAAACCTGTTCAAGAACAGCGACGTGTTACTGGGCCTGGACGACCCGAACCTGTACAACCCCAAGACTGTAAAAAACCTGTTGCTGAGCAGTTACGCCCAACAACTGCCGTTGGTGGGGCCCAATGCCGGGTTTGTGCGGGCCGGCAGCCTGGCCAGCACCTACAGCGATCAGGCCGACTGGCTCGCCGTGCTGGGCCACCTGCTGGACCAGCCGCCGGCCAATTGGCCGCACACGCTCTACCCGCAACACTTCAAAGTCGTAGGCAACCCGCAAGTGGCGCGCTCACTGGGCATCGAACAGGTCGATGAAGTCGCCGTTGCCGCCCGCTTGGCCGAAGGAGAACAACGTCCATGACCTTGCGTCGTCGTTGGGATATCAACACCCGCACCCAGCTCATCACCCTGGGCCCCGCGCTGCTGTTGACCCTGCTGCTCATCACCTTCTTCACCTTTGTGCGCATCCAGGATTTGCGCCAGGAACTGGACCACACCGGTCAATTGATCGCCAACCAGCTGGCGCCCGCCACTGAGTACGGCGTGATTTCCGGCAACAACGACGTGCTTGAATCCCTGCTGCGTGCAACCCTGGCCACGCCCCATGTACGCTTCCTCGAGATCCAGGACAGCGCCGAGAACATCCTGGTGTACGTGGAGCAGCCGTCCGAGCGACATGATCGCTCGCTGTCAGTGAAAGTGTTCCAGGCACCGATCCGCCTGCAACACATCCAGCTCAACAATGACTTTTTCCAGGACAACCTCAACGAACCCAAGGCCCCCCGCGCGGACTACCTGGGGCGGGTGATCGTGGGCATGTCCAATGATGCGTTCAGCCAGCGCCAGCAGGAGATCCTGTTCAAGGCCGGGATCCTGGCGTTGTTCGCCCTGCTGTTTACCTTCCTGCTGGCGCGGCGCTTGTCGGCGAGCCTGTCAAAGCCGATCAGCGCCATGGGGCATGCGGTCAAGGCCATCCAGCAAGGCGATTACAAGACGCCACTGCCCATCGTCGATGACTCGGAACTGGGCGACCTCTCGCGGCATATCAACAACCTGGCCGAGGGTCTTCAACAGGCCAGTCGCGAACAGCAACAAGCCATGGCCCAGTTGATCCAGACCCGTGAAGAAGCCGAACGGGCGAACAATGCCAAGTCGGATTTCCTGGCGATGATGAGCCATGAACTGCGCACGCCCATGAATGGCGTGCTGGGCATGCTGCAACTGCTGGAAACCACCGAGATGACCGAGGAGCAGACCGAGTATGCGGCGCTGGCTTCGGAGTCTACCGAGCACTTGCTCAAGGTGATCAATGACATCCTCGACTTCTCACGCATTGAACGCGCCGCACTGGAACTGGAACATATTCCGTTCAACCTCGCCGACCTTATCAACAGCTGCGCCCAGGCGTTCCAGCACAGTGCCCAGCAGCGCGGGCTGAGCCTGGAGTTGCCCATCCCCATGGGCCTGGAAGCCCTGCGGGTGCGCGGCGACCCGACACGGATCCGCCAGATCCTGGTGAACCTGATCGGCAACGCACTGAAATTTACCGAACGAGGCAGCGTGACCGTCGAGCCCCACTGGCAAACCCTGGACCATGAGTTGGTGTGGTTCACCTGCACCGTGCGCGACAGCGGCATTGGCATTTCCGCTGAACGCCTGGAATTGATGTTCGATGCATTCCAGCAAGCCGACAGTTCGATTTCCAGGCGTTACGGTGGAACAGGCCTGGGCCTGCCGATTGCGCGCACCCTGGCCGAGCGCATGGGAGGTACCTTGCGCGCCCAGAGCGAAGAGGATCGAGGCTCGGTGTTCACCCTGGAAATTCCGCTGGCCATCGACCAGCAGCATGTGCCGGTGGCCGCTCCTGACGCACTCGGCAAAGCCAGCGCCGGCGACGGGCGCCACGTGCTGCTGGTGGAAGACAACCCGGTCAACCGCACCGTGGTCGAAGCGATGCTGCGCAGCCTGGGCTATGAAGTCAGCCTGGCCACGGACGGTGCCGAGGCGATCCGCAGCGCCGAGAGCCTGATTTTCACCGCCATCCTGATGGATTGCCGCCTGCCCTTGATCGATGGCTACGAAGCCACGCGGCAGATTCGCCAGTTGCCCGGCTGCGCCGATCTACCGATCATCGCCCTGACGGCCAACGCCTTGCAGGGCGACCGCGAAGCGTGCCTGGCAGCCGGAATGAACGATTACCTGGCCAAGCCGTTCAAACGCACGGATTTGCAGCAAATCCTACAGCGTTGGGTGCAGTAGCGCCGCGCCATCAGCCAACTGCGACTGGCGTGAAAGACGAAAGTGCGGCAGTCTTAGGCACCCGAACGGGCCGATAAACAGGCCCGGTTTAAAATTTCAGTGAACAAGTGTACATTCAGTGCCTTGCCGCTGTGACTTTCACTACAACGCAATAGTCTATGTGTAGGCTGCCGCTATGAGGCATGAACGCTTCATTCGGTTCGGGAAGATTTGCCCTACCCTGCCGCATGGGATTATTGAGGAGCTCGCATGACCAAACAAAACGCCTTTACTCGGGAAGACCTGCTGCGCTGCAGTCGCGGTGAGCTGTTCGGCCCAGGTAACGCGCAACTGCCCGCCCCGAACATGCTGATGGTGGATCGCATCACCCATATCAGCGAAGAGGGTGGCAAGTACGGCAAAGGTGAATTGGTCGCCGAGCTGGATATCACCCCTGACCTGTGGTTCTTCGCGTGCCACTTCGAAGGCGACCCTGTGATGCCAGGCTGCCTGGGTCTTGACGCCATGTGGCAGTTGGTCGGTTTCTACCTGGGTTGGCAAGGCCTGCCGGGCCGCGGTCGCGCCCTGGGTTCGGGCGAAGTGAAGTTCTTTGGCCAGGTACTGCCGAGCGCCAAGAAAGTCACCTATAACATTCAAATCAAGCGCGTCCTCAAGGGCAAGCTGAACCTGGCCATCGCCGACGGTTCGGTGACTGTCGACGGTCGCGAGATCTATACTGCCGAAGGCCTTCGGGTCGGCGTATTCACTTCCACTGACAACTTTTAAGGGTTATCCGCATGCGCCGCGTCGTTATCACTGGTCTGGGCATCGTTTCTTGCCTGGGCAATGACAAAGAGACCGTCACCGCTAACCTGCGTGCAAGTCGCCCTGGCATCCGCTTCAACCCGGAATATGCCGAAATGGGTCTGCGTAGCCAGGTTTCCGGCTCCATTGACCTGCCCCTCGAAGAACTGATCGATCGCAAGATCTATCGCTTCGTCGGCCATGCTGCCGCCTACGCCTACCTGGCCATGAAAGACGCGATCGCCGACTCCGGCCTGAGCGAAGACCAGGTTTCGAACGTACGCACCGGCCTGATCGCCGGCTCCGGCGGCGCATCGACCCTCAACCAGATGGAAGCGCTGGACATCCTGCGCGAAAAAGGCGTGAAGCGCGTCGGCCCGTACCGTGTCACGCGGACCATGGGCAGCACCGTTTCCGCCTGCCTGGCCACGCCCTTCCAGATCAAGGGCGTGAACTACTCGATCTCCTCCGCGTGCGCCACCAGCGCCCACTGCATCGGGACTGCCGTTGAGCAGATCCAACTGGGCAAGCAGGACATCGTATTCGCCGGCGGCGGTGAAGAAGAGCATTGGAGCCAGTCGTTCCTGTTCGACGCCATGGGTGCATTGTCCACCCAGTACAACGAAACCCCAGAAAAAGCTTCCCGCGCTTACGACGCCAAGCGTGACGGTTTCGTCATCGCCGGCGGTGGCGGCATGGTGGTGGTCGAGGAGCTGGAACACGCCCTGGCCCGTGGCGCCAAGATCTACGCGGAAATCGTTGGCTACGGCGCGACGTCCGACGGCTACGACATGGTTGCGCCAAGCGGTGAAGGCGCCATCCGCTGCATGCAGATGGCAATGTCCACCGTCGACACCCCAATCGACTACCTCAACACCCACGGCACCTCGACCCCGGTCGGCGATGCCAAGGAAATGGAAGGCGTGCGCGCGGTATTCGGCGACAAGGCTCCGAAGATCAGCTCCACCAAGAGCCTGTCGGGTCACTCCCTGGGCGCCGCTGGCGTTCACGAAGCGATCTACTGCCTGCTGATGATGGAAGGCAACTTCATGGCCGGCTCGGCCAACATCGACGAAATTGATCCGGTTGTGGCCGATATGCCGATCCTGACCAAGACCGTTGAAAACGCCAAGATCGACACCGTGATGAGCAACAGCTTTGGCTTCGGTGGCACCAATGCCACCCTGGTACTGAAGCGCTGGCAGGGCAAGTAAGCCCCGCAGGTTGATCACATGAAAAAGCCCCGACTGGTTCGGGGCTTTTTTTGTGCTTTGATTTGAAACCGCGTCGCCTTCATCGCAGGCAAGCCAGCTCCCACCTTTGAATTGTGAATACAGTCAAATGTGGGAGCTGGCTTGCCTGCGAATGGGCCAACCCGGTTCCCCGCCCTACACCGAAAACCGCGCCACCATCGAATTCAAATCCACCGCCAACCGCGACAACTCCTGGCTCGCTGCACTGGTCTGGTTGGCCCCGGTCGATGTCTGGTGCGCCAGGTCGCGGATATTCATCAGGTTACGATCCACCTCCCGCGCCACCGCCGCCTGCTCCTCCGAGGCACTGGCAATCACCAGGTTGCGTTCGTTGATCAAGGTGAATGCCGAGGCAATCTCTTCCAGGGCCATGCCCGCCGATTTGGCGATGTCCAACGTGGACCGCGCCCGCGTGTTGCTCTGCTGCATCGAGCTGACAGCCTGGTCGGTGCCCTGCTGAATGCCGCTGATCATCTGTTCGATTTCCTGGGTCGACTGTTGCGTGCGATGGGCCAAGGCCCGCACCTCATCGGCCACCACCGCAAACCCGCGCCCGGCGTCACCCGCTCGCGCCGCCTCAATCGCCGCGTTCAATGCCAGCAGGTTGGTTTGTTCGGCAATCGAGCGAATCACATCCAGCACTGTGCTGATGCCATAGACCTTTTGCGCCAGCGCTTCGACCTGGGTCACATTGGCGGTCACATCGGTCGCGAGGGCTTCAATCGACACCACCGTCTGCTGCACCTGTTCACGCCCTTGCTGGGCAATGCGGTCGGATTCGCGAGACGCCTGGGAAGTGGCCACGGCATTGCTCGCCACCTCCTCCACCGCCACCGTCATCTGATTGACCGCCGTGGCCGCCTGTTCGATTTCCTGGTTCTGCTGGTGCAAACCGCGGGTCGCATCCTCAGTGACGCAACTGAGCTCTTCGGAAGCCGACGCCAATTGGTTCGACGATTCCGATATTCGCCGGATAGTGTCGCGCAGGCTCTCCTGCATGCGCTTGAGCGCCTGCTGCAAGCGCGCCGGCTCGTCGCTGCCACTGAGCTTGATCTCGCCAGTTAAATCGCCGCTGGCAACGCCCTGGGCTACTTTCAACGATTGCGCCAGCGGTAGCACGATGCTACGCGTCAGCCACACGGCCAGGCCGATCGTGATCAACGCTGTGACGCCAATCATGACCATCACCCAGACCCGCGACTGGCTGAACACCTGCTGTGCCAGCCGGGCGGCCTCGTTGGCGCTGGACTTGTTCAGATTGACCAGCTCACGCAGGGTGACGGCCATTTGGTCGGCCATCTGATTCATTTCGCCATTGACCACCGCAATGGCCTCCTCCAGCCGATTGGCCTTGGATAGGCCCACCACCTGCTCCTGGCGTTGCAGGTACTGCTGCTCCTCGACCTTGAAGCGATCAAACAGCACGCGCTCTTCAGGCAAGACGATCAACGCCTCGTACACGCCTTCCGCGTGGTGCAAACCGGTTTTGATCTCGGCGATTTTCTGCTCGTTCTGCGCCACCGCCTGGGGGTCGCGGTTGACCAGCAAGCGCAACGTCAGCGCCCGAATACGCAACACATCCTGGTTCATCTCCCCTACCGCCATCACGCTGGGCAGCCAGTTGGTCTCCACCTGGTCCGACTGCTGGCGCATGTTGGCCATCTGCAACAGGGCAAAGCCGCCCAAGACGAACACCATCAACGCCAGCACACCAAAGCCCAGGCCGGCGCGAGGGGCGATATTCAAACTGCGGATATTCATGCCAGGGTTCCTTCCAAAAGTACTGCATCCACCTGCAGCGGGTCTCTTGGACGTTATCGGCACCTCAGGGCATTGGCATAAGACCAAAACGCGATATCAACGCGCGTCGCCATCGCGAGGCGGCTGGGGCAGGATGGCCAGGAAATTGTCGCGCGCGACCTTGTGGGCAACGTCTTCGGGCAAGGCATCGAGGAAAGGATCGAAACGGCGCATTTCCTTGCCCAGCTTATTGAAGCGCCCCACCACGTCGGAGCCGAGCATGAAACGATCCGGGAAGCGCTCCACCAGCTTTACCCACTCAGGCCGAGGTTTACCCGCCTCATCCAGCAGATACGGCGTGAGCATGCTCCAGGACAAGTCGATATACAGGTTGGGGTACGCCTCAAGCAGGCGCGCCAAGGTGGGCAGCAAAAAGTCCATCTGTACTTGATGACGGTGGATTTCCTTGCTGGTACCCGCATGGGCCCAGATAAAACGCGTGTGCGGGTGGTTGCGTAACGGCTGCTCGACTTCCGCCAGGTACAGCGGGTTGCGCTCACGCTTGGAGGTGATGTTGGAGTGCAGCATCACCGGCAGGTCGTTTTCGGCCGCCAGGTGGTAGATGCGCGTCATGGCTTCGTTATTGGCACGCGGCGTGTCGCCGGAGGTCAGGGCGGTAAGGTCATCGTGCCGGGTGAACACTTCACCGATGCCCTGCCACAGCCCTGGGTTGAGGTCGAGCATGCGCTGGATATGGGCCGCAGAGTTCTTGTCGTTGGGATTGAAACCGGCGAGGAACGGATGAAAGTGCTGGCGTTGCGCAGGAGAAAGTTTATTGACCGCCGCCGCGACGATCACATCCGTGGCGCTGTACCAATAGGCATCGGCGTCGTCACCGGCGTAGTAGCGCGGGCGCTTGGGTTCGTCTTCGTGCCATTTCTTGGCCACGGGGATCCCGGAAATCATGACGTGCTCTACGCGGTTGTCCGCCATGGCCTTGAGCAGCTTGTCCATGCCGGCGGTTTCCTGAAAAAAATCCACGTAATGCAGGTGCGCGTCGCTGTAGGCATAGTCACGAGCCTGCACGGCAAGGCTGCTGGCGGCGAGCAACAAGGCAAGACTCAGGCGGGCTCCAGACACGGTAAAACCTCAATAAGGGCGGATACGGGTAGACCTTGCGCCAGCCTTCAGGGTTCAGCATGGAAAAAACCGGAACACTGGAGTGCCAGCATGCTCTATAACTGCATGACCTTCATCCTGCGCCCTTACGAGGTTTGCCATGCCTGTTACCGTCAATACGCTGAACGCTGAAAACTTCCGTCACAGCGTGAATATCAATAATCACGAGCTGTTTACCGACCTGCCCAAGAGCCTGGGCGGTGACGATTCGGCCCCCTCCCCTCACGATTATTTCGATGCTGCGCTGGCGTCGTGCAAAGCCTTGACCGTAAGGCTCTACGCGCAGAAAAAAGATATCCCGCTGACCGGCGTGACCGTGGAGGTCACCCACGACAGCACCGAGGAGCAGAAGGGTAAATACAAGCTCAACGTCAAGCTGACCCTCAAGGGCGTACTCACCGATGCCCAGCGCGATGAACTGCACCGCGTCGCCGATAAGTGCCCGGTACACAAGCTGATGACCACTGCCGAAGTCACCATCGAAACGAAACTGTCGGAAGGCGCCTTCAGCCAATAGCCCCAACTTCCCATCGAGCGGGTTATGCTTGGTTGCATCCAACCCGCTCAGACTGGGATGCCCATGACCACCCTCACCGTGATCCGCCCTCGCCCCGAAGATGTAGAAGGCCAGCCCATCCTGCGCCCCCTGCCCTCGCGTGAATGCCGCAGCGTCGGGCCCTTTGTGTTTTTCGACCATATGCTGGCGACCCGCTACGCGCCGGGTACCGGCATGAATATCCGCCAGCATCCGCACATCGGCCTGTCCACCCTCACCTACCTGTTTGAAGGCGCCTTGCAGCATAAGGACAGCCTCGGCTCGGACCAGGTGGTGCAAGCCGGCGATGTCAGCTGGATGACCGCCGGCAGTGCGATTGCCCACGTCGAGCGCACACCGGAAGCGGTCAAGGCCAGGGGTTTCAGCCTGCATGGCCTGCAGGTATGGCTGGCCTCGCCCAAGGACCACGAGACCGGGCCGGGACACTACAGCCATCACCCAGCGGCGAGCTTGCCGAAAAGCGATAACCTCGGCGTGCAGGTGCGTTTGATCGCCGGTGATGGTTTTTGCCTCAGGTCACCGGTGCCGGTACTGTCGCCGACGCTGTATGCCGAGGTACAGATGCAAACCGCCACCACCCTGTTGATTCCTGATGAACATGAGGAACGTGCGGTGTATGTGCTGGAGGGTGAGGTGCAGTTGGACGGTGAAGCCCTGGAGGTCAACAGCTTGGTGGTATTGCCGACTGGGCAGGAGATGACCCTGTATGCCGAGAGTGATTGCCACCTGATGGTATTTGGCGGGGCGCCGCTGGATGGGCCACGGCGGATCAACTGGAATTTTGTGGCGAGTGATCCGGCGGTGATCGAGCAGGCGAGACAGCGTTGGGCGGCCGGGGATTGGCCCACCGTGCCGGGGGAGTCAGAAAGAATCGAGTTGCCTGTGAAATAGCTATCGCAGGCAAGCCAGCTCCCACATTTGATGGGTATACACATTTTAGAATGTAGGAGCTGGCTTGCCTGCGATGGCGTCCGATCAGGCGCTGAGAAATCAGCCCTTGAACACTTCATCCAACAAGTTATGCATCGACTGGAAAGCCCGCGCAGCGGTCTTGGCGTCGTACATCATCTTGCCTGGCACATTGGCATGGGGGTCGGTGAACGAATGCACCGCACCGCCGTAGCTCAGCAACTGCCAATCCACACCCGCCGCGTTCATTTCATCTTCGAACGCCGGCAGTTGCTCTTTGGGCACCAACGGGTCCGAGGCGCCATGCAGCACCAGCACTGACCCCTTGATGTTCTTCGCATCCGCCGGGTTCGGTGTATCCAGGGTGCCATGGAACGACACGGCAGCCTTCAGCGGCGCGCCGGTACGGGCCAGTTCCAGGGAACAGCAACCGCCAAAGCAGAAGCCAAAGGTGGCCAGTTTCGAGGTGTCCACTGCTGCTTCAGTCTGGCCTTGCAGTTGCTCGAAGGCGGCTTGCATACGCTTGTTCAGCAGTGGGCGATCATTCTTCAACGGCATCATCGCCGCGCCCGCTTCATCGCCATTTGAAGGACGTACGTTTTGCCCGTAGAGGTCGGCAATCAACACCACATAGCCTTTGCCGGCAACGGCCTTGGCGATCTCTTCGGCCCCCGCACTCACGCCCATCCAGTTCGGCGCCATCAGCAGTCCCGGCAACGGGCCCTTGTGGCTGGCATCGAACGCCAGACGGCTTTCATAAGACTGGCCATCAATCTGATAGACCACGGAACGTACAGTGACTTGGCTCATGATTTTCCCCAATTCAGATGGATTGACGATGCTCCCTGTAGGAGCGAGCTTGCTCGCGAAGAACGTCAACGATAACGCGCAAATGCTGAATGAACGCGGTGATCTCACGTTTTTCGCGAGCAAGCTCGCTCCTACAGTAGAGCCAGAACGAAAAAACCCGCCGAAGCGGGTTTTTCTACAACGGTGTTAAACCGACAATTCAACCAACAGCTTGTTCAGTCGGCGCACATACGCGGCCGGGTCCTTCAAGCTGTCGCCGGCTGCCAGGGCGGCCTGGTCGAAGAGGATGTGCGACAGGTCACCAAACCGCTCTTCGCTCTGCTCGCCATCGAGTTTCTCGATCAGCGGGTGAGACGGGTTGAATTCGAAGATCGGCTTGGAATCCGGCACTTTCTGGCCGCTGGCTTCCAGGATCTGGCGCATCTGCATGCCCAGGTCCTGCTCGCCGATGGCCAGGATCGCAGGAGAGTCGGTCAGGCGGTGGGAAACCCGCACTTCACTCACCGCTTCGCCCAGGGAAGCCTTGATGCGCTCAACCAGGCCCTCTTTAGACTTGGCGACTTCTTCGGCTTCTTTCTTCTCTTCTTCGGAGTCCAGGTTACCCAGGTCCAGGTCACCACGGGTCACGTCGACGAAGGTTTTGCCGTCGAACTCGGTGAGGTAGCTCATCAGCCACTCATCGATACGGTCGGTCAGCAGCAGCACTTCGATGCCTTTCTTGCGGAACACTTCCAGGTGCGGGCTGTTCTTGACCTGAGCGTAGGTTTCGCCGGTCAGGTAGTAGATCTTGTCCTGACCTTCCTTGGCACGTGCCAGGTAATCAGCCAGGGACACAACCTGCTCGCCATCTTCGCCTTGAGTCGAGGCAAAACGCAGCAAACCGGCAATCTTTTCCTTGTTGGCAAAATCTTCTGCCGGGCCTTCTTTCATGACCTGGCCGAAGTTTTTCCAGAAGCTCTTGTATTGCTCAGGCTCGTTCTTCGCCAGCTTTTCCAGCATGTCGAGCACGCGCTTGGTCAGCGCCGACTTCATGGAGTCGATAATCGGGTCTTTCTGCAGAATTTCCCGCGACACGTTCAGCGACAGGTCGTTGGAGTCGACCACACCTTTGATAAAGCGCAGGTACAGCGGCAGGAAGGATTCCGCCTGGTCCATCACGAACACGCGCTGTACGTAGAGCTTCAGGCCTTTTGGCGCTTCACGCTGGTACAGGTCGAACGGAGCACGGGCCGGGACGTAGAGCAGCGAGCTGTATTCGAGCTTGCCTTCAACCTTGTTGTGGCTCCAGCTCAGCGGGTTCTCGTAATCGTGCCCGATGTGCTTGTAGAACTCCTGGTATTCCTCGTCCTTGATCTCGGTACGCGGACGGGTCCACAGGGCGCTGGCGCGGTTGACGGTTTCCCACTCCACCGCTGGGGCTTCTTCGCCTTCGGCAACGGTCTGTTCCTTGGGCAACTCGATCGGCAACGCGATGTGGTCGGAGTACTTCTTGATGATGTTGCGCAGGCGCCAGCCATCGGCGAATTCGTCTTCACCGGCTTTCAGGTGCAGCACGATGCGCGTGCCACGGTCAGCCTTGTCGATCGTGGCGATTTCGAATTCGCCTTCGCCCTTGGAGGCCCAGTGCACGCCTTCGCTGGCGTCGAGGCCGGCGCGGCGGCTGAAGACTTCAACCTTGTCGGCGACGATGAAGGCCGAATAGAAGCCCACGCCGAATTGGCCGATCAGGTGAGAGTCTTTTTTCTGGTCGCCCGACAGGTTCTTCATGAAATCTGCGGTGCCGGACTTGGCGATGGTTCCCAGGTGGGTGATCGCATCGTCGCGGCTCATGCCGATACCGTTGTCTTCGAGGGTGACGGTCTTGGCGTCTTTGTCGTAGCTCACACGGATCTTCAGTTCCGCGCCGCCTTCCAGCAACTCAGGCTTGGACAGGGCTTCGAAACGTAATTTGTCGACAGCGTCAGAGGCGTTCGAGATCAATTCGCGAAGGAAAATTTCCTTGTTGGAATACAGCGAATGGATCATGAGGTGCAGCAGTTGCTTCACCTCGGTCTGGAAGCCCAGGGTTTCCTTTTGAGTTTCCACACTCATGGTCATCAAACTCCAATTGGATGGCAGTGGCCGCGCCCGAAAGGGTTGGCGGCGGGTTGTCATCAAAGTTGGGGGCTCAGGCCAGGATTTCAAGGGCGGGCCAATTCCTCAATCTTGAAATGTGCCCGGGCGGTGGCAATCGGTTCGGCCGCAGTGCTCTGCCAGGCGGTAATCGCAACGTTGGCCACGCGCCGGCCCTGGCGCCATACCTGGCACTTGGCATAGGTGTCACGAAACTGGCCGGCGCGCAGGTAATCCAGGGAGAAGTCGATGATTTTCGGCAGGCCCGGAGCGCCCGTAAACACCATCAGATGCAGGGCGGCTGCCAACTCCATGAAGCCGGCGATCACCCCGCCATGCAACGCTGGCAATATGGGGTTACCAATATTGTCCTTGTTGGCCGGCAGGCGAAACAGCAACTCATCCCCCAGACGGGTGCATTCGATGCCGATCAGCCTGGCATAGGGCACCAACTCGAGCAGCGCGTCATAGTTGCCACGATCGTGGGCTTGCTCCAGACGGGTCTTGAACCGATGCGTCATGCCTGCTCTCCCTTGATGACCGTGCCCAAGCCTTGGGTGCCTTTGAGGCGCTTGCCCATGCGCATGAACGTGCCCACCACATGGGCAATAGGTTGTTGCGGGTCATCCTGATAGGCGACGCCACGGGTGAAGATCACATCGGTGGTCACCCGGTAGCATTGCGCGAAGCCATACACCGGCTTATGGGGTTCGGCGGGATGCATGTAGTCGATGCGCAGGTCCAGGGTGGGGCACACTTCGAACTCGGGCAGTACGCACAAGGTCGCCATGCCACAGGCGGTGTCCATCAACGAGGTGAGCGCGCCGCCATGGATCACCCCGCTCAGGGGGTCACCGACGATATGCGGCCCATACGGCAGTACGAGGGTCATGCCCTCCTCGCTGGCTTGATGAACACTCACCCCCAGCACCTGGCAATGGCGCAGGGCCGAAACAAAGCGCGTGGCACGCTCTAACAACGGGTTTTCGGTCATTGTTTTTAGACTCTTATTAGTGTGAATTCGGCGGATGGGAATGGCTGGGTAAAGTTCCTGTACGAAACATGCTATATATCTGTGGGACATAAGGAACTAATACTGGCCCCTTGGGTTCGAAAGGCCAGTAGATATCTTCAATAAGGAGAAACACCCCATGCGTAAGACATTAGCTATTTCCATGATGCTGGCCGCTGCTCTCGGTCTGGCTGCCTGCGACAAGAAATCCGAAGACAAAGCCCAAGACGCTGCTGCACATTCTGAGCAAGCTCAGCAAGATATGGCTAAAGCACAGGATAAAGTGAACGACGCTGCGAAAGAAAACGCCGAAGCTGCCAAAGCTCAAGCCGAATCGAACGAAGCTGCTGCAAAAGAAGCTGCACCTGCCGCACCAGCAGAACCTGCCAAGCAGTAATCGCTGGGTTTAAAGCTGTATTGCAGCAAAAAGAAAGCCCGCTGACTAAGCGGGCTTTTCTTTGTCTGCGATTTACTGCCAGCGCTACGATGCACCCTCTTTTGCAGCCTCGACTGCTGGCATATCGGTCGGGGTATACACCATCACCTGCAATACATCGGAATGGAACTCGCGGCGGTACAGCACCAGCACCACCCCGCTACTCATCAACATGAACAACCAGGGGCTGACAAACCAGGCCAGCATGGTCATGCCGAAGTAATAGGCGCGCAGGCCAAAGTTGAACTGGTTGGCCGCCATCGAAATCACTCGCGCCGCCCGCAAAGCAAACGCCTTGCGCTCCTGCTCCGACACGTGCCGTTCACCGATCATAGGCGCCGAGCCCACCAGTACCGCCGCGAAGTTGTACTGGCGCATGCACCAGCTGAAGGTAAAAAAGGCGTAGACGAACACCAATGCCAGGCACAGCAATTTGATCTCCGACATACCCTGGGATGCCTGCTGCACCATGGGAATGTCCGCCAGCAATGACACTGCGCGTTCCGAAGCCCCCAGCACCGTGAGAATACCGGCGAGGATGATCAAAGTGCTGGAGGCGAAGAAGGAGGCATTGCGCTCCAGGTTACCGATCACACTGGCGTCGGCGATACGGTTGTCGCGCAGCAGCATGCGGCGCATCCAGTCTTCACGGTACAGGTGCAACACGCTGGCCAGGCACGCCGTGTCCCGGGCTTTCCACGTTGCGTAACGGGTGTAGCCGCCCCAGCAGATGACAAACCAGAGCGCGGCAAGCAGGTGGATCCAATTGGCTTCAACGAACGACATGCGGGTCCTTGTACACAGGATGATAGGGCCGACACGGTCCAAATGTGGGAGCTGGCTTGCCTGCGATAGCGTCTTTGCAGTCACCACCGCGCACAACCGATGTGCCGCCATCGCAGCCAAGCCAGTTCCCACACCGACCAGTGTTTTCAACTTGAGATTTTTGACGCCATCCCCAAAAAAAAGACACTGCCATCGACTCAAAAAAAATGCCCCGTATCGTTTGATACGGGGCATTTCAGCACAGCACGAACCGCGTGTTACGCGATAGCTTCGCTGCGCTTGCCCAGCATACGGTCAATCACCACGGCCACGACCAGCGTCATCACCGACGGCACCAGCCACGCCAAGCCTTGTTCGCTCAACGGCAGGTTTACCAGTTGCGTAGGCATCCAACCCGCCAGGCCCGCGCCCTTGAGTGCGTCGATGCAGCCAAAGATGAACGACACCAGCATCACCGGGCCGACAATACGGCCCTGTTCCTGCCAGAACCCTTTGCAGAAGCTCAGGGCCACCAACACGATGCACGGCGGGTAGATCGCGGTCAGCACCGGGATCGAGAAGGCGATCAGTTTAGTCAGGCCCAGGTTGGACACAAACAGCGAGAACAGCGCCAGGATCACCACCAGGGTCTTGTAGGACAGCGGCAGGATCTTGCTGAAGTACTCGGCGCAGGCACAGGTCAGGCCTACGGCAGTCACCAGGCACGCCAGGGAGATCAGCACGGCGAGGAAGCCACTGCCCAGGGAGCCAAACGTGTATTGCACGTAGGCGTGCAGCACCGCCGCGCCATTGCTGGCTCCCGCGGCCACGGCATGGCTGCCCGAACCCAGGCGGAACAGGCTGACGTACACCAGCGCCAGGCCCACACCGGCAATCAGCCCTGCAATGATCGCGTAGCGGGTGATCAGCTTGGGCGACTCGACGCCACGGGAGCGGATCGCGTTGACGATCACAATGCCGAACACCAGCGCGCCCAGGGTATCCATGGTCAGGTAACCATTGATAAAGCCTTGGGAGAATGGCGCGGCAACGTATTCCGGCGTGGCAACCCCTACCTCACCCGCAGGCAAGGCAAACGCAGCGATGCCGAGAATGGCCAGGGCGATGATTTTCAGCGGCGCCAGGAAACGGCCCACGGTGTCCAGCAATCGACCTGGGTACAGGGAGACAAAGAACACCACCAAGAAATACACCGAACTGTAGAGGAACAGCGCCAACGGGCTTTCACCGGTCAAGGGCGCCAAGCCCACTTCAAACGACACGGTTGCGGTGCGCGGGGTCGCAAACAGCGGGCCCACGGCTAGGTAGGCCGCTGCCGCCAGCAGGCCACCGGCGATCTTGCCAATCGGGCTGCTCAGCGCATCCATGCCACCACCGACCTTGGCCAGGGCGATCACGGTGACCACTGGCAAGCCGACCGCAGTGATCAGAAAGCCCAGCGCCGCCATCCACACATGCGGCCCGGACTGCAAACCAACGATAGGCGGGAAGATGATGTTGCCGGCGCCCACGAACAGGGCAAAGGTCATAAAGCCCAGCGCCAGGATATCCTGGCTTTTCAACACTTTCATTTGAGGAAATACCACACTACTGAATCGGAATTTAGAGAGGGCTTCCCTATGGATGAGGGAAATGCTGCCGGCCCTTGTGGGGACCGACCGGTCTAGCGCGCAGCTTCCTTTTGGGACGCGGACGCATAAAGAGGCGGCTAGAGTACAGAATTAGCCTGACAAACGCACTGTTGCGGGGCGGACTGTCCGATAAGCGACATTTCAATGTCGCGTTTTCATACTTAATTGGGCAATACACAACCCTGTGGGAGCTGGCTTGCCTGCGATAGCATCGACTCGGTTTGGCTGATGCACCGAGGTGTCTGCATCGCAGGCAAGCCAGCTCCCACATTGAACCGGTACATCCCCAAATCTGCGTATACCCAGAATGCACAAAGGCCACCCGAAGGTGGCCTTTGTGGGGTGAAGCGTCAGCTAAGCGCGAGGCTTACTTGACAGCCCAACCAGTCAGCTCAGCCAGGGCCTTGCCGATGTCTGCCAGCGAACGCACGGTTTTAACGCCTGCGTCTTGCAGTGCAGCGAATTTCTCGTCTGCAGTGCCTTTGCCGCCAGAGATGATTGCGCCAGCATGGCCCATGCGCTTGCCCGCAGGGGCAGTCACACCAGCGATGTAGGAAACAACCGGCTTGGTCACGTGGGCCTTGATGTAGGCAGCCGCTTCTTCTTCAGCCGAACCGCCGATCTCACCGATCATTACGATCGCTTCGGTCTTCGGGTCTTCCTGGAACAGCTTCAGGATGTCGATGAAGTTGGAGCCTGGGATCGGGTCACCGCCGATGCCGACGCAAGTCGACTGACCGAAACCGGCGTCAGTGGTCTGCTTCACAGCTTCGTAGGTCAGGGTGCCGGAACGGGAAACGATACCGACTTTACCTGGCAAGTGAATGTGACCTGGCATGATGCCGATCTTGCATTCGCCTGGAGTGATCACGCCTGGGCAGTTAGGGCCGATCAGGACTACGCCCAGCTCGTCGCACTTAACTTTAGCGTCCAGCATGTCCAGGGTAGGAATGCCTTCGGTGATGCAGACGATCAGCTTGATGCCGCCGAATGCTGCTTCCAGGATCGAGTCCTTGCAGAAAGGAGCTGGAACGTAGATCACGCTGGCGGTGGCGCCAGTGGCTTCTACGGCTTCTTTCACGGTGTTGAACACGGGCAGGCCCAGGTGCTCGGTGCCGCCTTTGCCAGGAGTTACGCCGCCAACCATCTGGGTGCCGTACTCGATGGCTTGCTGGGTGTGGAAACTACCTTGCGAACCGGTAATACCCTGGCAGATAACTTTGGTGTCTTTATTGATCAGGACGCTCATTACTTGCCCTCCGCAGCTTTGACAACTTGTTGAGCAGCGTCGGTCAGGCTGGTAGCCGCGATGATGTTCAAACCGCTTTCTGCCAGTACTTTAGCGCCCAGTTCAGCGTTGTTACCTTCGAGGCGAACAACAACCGGGATTTTAACGCCGACTTCTTTCACTGCACCGATGATGCCTTCGGCAATCATGTCGCAACGAACGATGCCGCCGAAGATGTTGACCAGTACTGCAGCGACGTTGGAGTCGGACAGGATGATCTTGAACGCTTCGGTAACGCGTTCCTTGGTAGCGCCACCACCTACGTCGAGGAAGTTGGCTGGCTTGCCGCCATGCAGGTTGACGATGTCCATGGTACCCATGGCCAGGCCAGCACCGTTGACCATGCAGCCGATGTTGCCTTCCAGGGCTACGTAGTTCAGTTCGAACTTGGCAGCGTGCGCTTCGCGCGGATCGTCTTGCGACGGATCGTGGAAAGTCTTCAGCTTAGGCTGACGGTACATGGCGTTGGCGTCGATGTTGATCTTGGCATCGAGGCAGTGCAGATCGCCGTCAGCCTTGATCACCAGCGGGTTCACTTCCAGCAGGGCCAGATCGTGATCCTGGAACAGTTTGGCCAGACCAACGAAGATTTTGGCGAACTGGGCAACTTGCTTGCCTTCCAGGCCCAGCTGGAAAGCCAGCTCGCGACCCTGGAATGGCTGTGCGCCAACCAGTGGATCGATAGTGGCCTTCAGAATTTTTTCTGGGGTTTCGTGAGCGATTTTCTCGATGTCCACGCCACCTTCGGTGGAAGCCATGAACACGATGCGACGGCTCGAACGGTCAACGACAGCGCCCAGGTACAGCTCTTTAGCGATATCAGTGCACGATTCAACCAGGATCTTGGTGACTGGTTGGCCATTGGCATCAGTCTGGTAAGTCACCAGACGCTTGCCCAGCCACTGCTGTGCGAAGGCCTTGGCGTCTTCTTTGCTGCGAACCAGCTTAACGCCGCCCGCTTTACCGCGACCACCGGCGTGGACCTGGGCTTTGACAACCCACTCGCTGCCGCCGATTTTGTCGCAAGCTTCTGCTGCTGCTTCCGGGGTGTCTACTGCGTAGCCCTTGGAAACTGGCAGGCCGTATTCAGCGAACAGCTGCTTACCCTGATACTCGTGAAGATTCATGCTTTTTACCGTCTTCGTTAGGTACTGCGCATTCGGCGCTGCGCTCATTATGAGTGCCGCGCCACCTGTGACTGCTGCTTGCGCAACTTGCGGGGCTTATGGCCCGTAAAGCTGCACAAGGCTGCGTCCAGCGGATATTCCGCGGTGAGTCTTGCGCGCAAGGCTCACGACGGGCAACTCCGCCGTGGTTTCTTATTATCTCGCTTAGCGCTTCTTGCGGTTGGCGATGTGGATGGCGCCGCCATTCACTGCCAACGCGGCTTCGTGCAACGCTTCGGACAGGGTCGGATGGGAGAAGACCATCATGCCCAGGTCCTCGGCACTGGTGCCGAATTCCATGCCGATTGCGCCTTGCTGAACCAGTTCTGCAGCGCTTGGGCCAATCACGTGGACGCCCAATACGCGGTCAGTCTTGGCATCAGCGATGACTTTGACAAAACCACCGGTGTCGTTAGCTGCCATGGCACGGCCAGAAGCGGCAAACGGGAAGGTGCCGACGTTAACTTCAACGCCTTCAGCTTTCAACTGCTGTTCGTTCTTGCCGACCCATGCAATTTCCGGGTGGGTGTAGATAACCGATGGGATCAGGTCGTAGTTCATCTGGGTCTTGTGACCCTTGATGCGCTCAACGACCATGATGCCCTCTTCGGAAGCCTTGTGGGCCAGCATCATGCCACGAACCACGTCGCCAATGGCATAGACGCCAGGCACGGTGGTAGCGCAATGATCGTCAACGTGGATGAAACCACGTTCGTCGATGTTCACGCCGCTGTCGGAAGCCAGCAGGTCGTTGGTCACTGGGCGGCGGCCCACGGCAACGATCAGCTTGTCGAAAGTGATGGTCTGCTCGCCGTCTTTATCGGTGTAGGTCACTACGACTTCTTCGCCGTTGACCTTCGAACCGGTCACACGGGCGCCGAGCTTGATGTCCAGACCTTGTTTGGTCAGGGTTTTCAGCGCTTCCTTGGACACCGCGGTGTCGGCAGCCAGCAGGAACGTGTCCAGGGCTTCCAGCACGGTGACTTCAGCGCCCAGACGCGACCATACCGAACCCAGCTCCAGACCGATCACGCCAGCGCCGATCACGCCCAGGCGCTTAGGTACGGCTTGGAATTCCAGGGCGCCGGTCGAATCAACGATCACGTTGTTATCAACAGGTGCAGGTGGAATGTCGATTGGACGCGAACCTGGGGCCAGGATCACGTTTTCGGCTTCGATGACTTCAACCGAACCGTCTGGCTTGGTGACTTCAACTTTCTTGCCGGCCAGCAGCTTGCCGTGGCCTTGAATCGAAGTCACGCCGTTGGCCTTGAACAAGGTGGCAACGCCGGAAGTCAGGCCTTTGACGATGTTGGCTTTACGGCCGACCATGGCTGGCACGTCCATGGTCACGCCAGCATGGTTGATGCCGTGGATCGCGAAGCCGTCTTGGGCTTCGTGGAATTTCCAGGAGCTGTCCAGCAGCGCCTTGGACGGAATGCAACCTACGTTCAGGCAAGTACCGCCCAACGCCAGTTTGCCTTCCTTGTCGGTGTATTTTTCGATGCAAGCAGTGGAAAGGCCCAGTTGCGCGGCCTTGATGGCGGCAACATAGCCGCCAGGGCCTGCACCAATCACTACAACGTCAAATTTCTGTGTCATGAAAATAGATCCTCTATTTGCGACAAGCTTCTAGTCACACGTTGCAAGCCAAGCTGCTTTTTCCTACAGCTTGCAGCTCGCAACGTGCAACTGCTTCTATCAGATGTCCAGGAGCAGGCGAGCCGGGTCTTCCAGCAGGTTCTTGATGGTCACCAGGAACGTCACGGCTTCTTTACCGTCGATCAGGCGGTGATCGTAAGACAGTGCCAGGTACATCATTGGGCGGATCACGACTTGGCCGTTGATGGCCATCGGACGCTGGATGATGTTGTGCATGCCCAGGATCGCGGCTTGCGGTGGGTTGACGATCGGCGTCGACATCATCGAACCGAAGGTACCACCGTTGGTGATGGTGAAGGTACCGCCGGTCATCTCGTCGATGGTCAGCTTGCCGTCACGGGCTTTCTTGCCGAAGCCAGCGATGCCGCCTTCGATTTCGGCCAGGCTCATCAGCTCGGCGTTACGCAGGACTGGAACCACCAGGCCGCGGTCGCTGGAGACGGCAACGCCGATATCCGAGTAGCCGTGGTAAACGATGTCGCCGCCGTCGATGGAAGCGTTGACTGCCGGGAAGCGCTTCAGCGCTTCGGTGGCCGCTTTCACGAAGAACGACATGAAGCCCAGGCGCACGCCGTTGTGGGACTTCTCGAACAGGTCCTTGTACTTCGAACGCAGGGCCATGACTTCGGTCATGTCGACTTCGTTGAAGGTGGTCAGCATCGCCATGTTCGACTGAGCTTCAACCAGGCGCTTGGCCACGGTGGCACGTACACGAGTCATCGGTACGCGCTTCTCGGTGCGGTCGCCAGCGGCAAACACAGGCGCAGCGGCAGCAGGCGCTGCAGCCTTGGCAGGTGCGGCAGCCGGAGCGTTCTTCTTGGCTTCAACGGCGGCAACCACGTCTTCCTTCGTCACACGGCCATCTTTGCCGGTGCCCTTGATGGAAGCCAGGTTGATGCCGTTTTCTTCAGCCAGTTGACGCGCAGCCGGTGCAGCGATTGGGTCTTCGCCACCCGCAGCCGGTGCAGCAGGGGCAGAAGCAGCCGGTGCAGCGGCAGCAGGAGCAGGAGCGGCAGCAGCGCTGCCCTCTTCGATCGAACCCAGTACCTGGTTCGACAGAACGGTAGCGCCCTCTTCAGCAACGATCGCGCCCAGCACGCCGTCAGCTTCGGCCAACACTTCCAGAACGACTTTGTCGGTCTCGATGTCGACGATCAGGTCGTCACGCTTGACGGCCTCGCCTGGTTTCTTGTGCCAGGTGGCAACGGTGCCATCGGCAACCGATTCCGGGAATGACGGGGCTTTGATTTCGATAGCCATTATCTGTAGGTCCTTAAAATTCGGTTTCAGTCAGCGCGAAGGCGTTAAACAGTGAAAGCATCTTGCAGCAGTTTTTCCTGCTGCTCGGCGTGCATCGACGCATAACCACAGGCAGGTGCAGCAGAAGCATCACGACCGGCGTACTCAAGGACCAGGGCCTTGTTGTGGTTGCCGATGCTGCGACGCAGATGATGCTGGCTGCTGTACCAGGCGCCCTGGTTCATCGGTTCTTCCTGACACCACACCACGTTCGTGAGGTTGGTGTAAGGCGCGATGATCTCCATGAGGTCATCTTCCGGGAACGGATAAAGCTGCTCGATACGCACGATGGCGATGTCTTCGCGGCCTTCGGCACGGCGTTTTTCCAGCAGATCGTAGTAGACCTTGCCGCTGCACAGGATCAGGCGAGTGACCTTGGCGGCGTCCAGCGTGTCGATCTCTGGAATCACGGTCTGGAACGAACCTTGGGCCAGATCTTCCAGGGTCGAAACGGCCAGTTTGTGACGCAACAGCGACTTCGGCGTGAGCACCACCAGCGGCTTGCGCAGCGGACGGATCACCTGGCGGCGCAGCAAGTGGTAGATCTGGGCCGGGGTCGTCGGCACGCACACCTGAATGTTGTGCTCGGCGCACAGTTGCAGGTAACGCTCCAGACGGGCCGAGGAGTGCTCCGGGCCCTGGCCTTCATAACCGTGTGGCAGCAGCATGGTCAGACCGCACAGACGGCCCCACTTGTGCTCGCCGCTGGTGATGAACTGGTCGATCACCACTTGGGCACCGTTGGCGAAGTCGCCGAACTGGGCTTCCCAGATCACCAGCGCATTAGGCGTGGTGGTCGAGTAACCGTATTCGAACGCCAGTACGGCTTCTTCGGACAGGAACGAATCGTACAGGTCGAAACGTGGCTGGCCTTCGTACAGGTTCTGCAACGGGATGTAGGTGCCCGCGTCTTTCTGGTTGTGCAATACAGCATGACGGTGCGAGAACGTACCGCGGCCGATGTCCTGGCCGGTCATGCGGATCGGGTGACCTTCAAACGCCAGGGTCGCGTACGCCATGGTTTCGGCGTAACCCCAGTTGATCGGCAGGCCGCCGGCTTGCATCTTCTGACGGTCTTCGTAGATCTTCGCAACCTGGCGCTGTACGACGAAGCCTTCGGGAATTTCCAGCAGCTTGGCGGACAGTTCCTGCAACGTCTTCAAATCGAACGAGGTATCGTGACGTGCAGTCCAGGTGTGACCCAGGTAGGGGCGCCAGTCAACGAACAGCTCTTTGTTCGGTTCCTTGACCAGGCTTTTCACTACATGCAGGCCGTTGTCCAGCGCGTTGCGGTATTCGTCGACTTTCGCCTGAACACGCGCTTCGTCAACCACGCCGGCCTTGGTCAGGCTTTCGGCGTACAGCTCACGGGTGGTGCGCTGCTTGGTGATCTGCTGGTACATCAACGGCTGGGTGCCGCTTGGCTCGTCCGCTTCGTTGTGACCGCGACGGCGGTAGCAAACCAGGTCGATGACCACGTCGCGCTTGAACTGCATGCGGTAGTCGACAGCCAGTTGGGTCACGAACAGCACGGCTTCCGGATCATCGCCATTCACATGGAGGATCGGCGCCTGGATCATCTTGGCAACGTCGGTGGCGTACTCGGTGGAGCGCGCATCCAACGGGTTGCTGATGGTGAAACCCACCTGGTTGTTGATGACGATGTGAACGGTACCGCCGGTCTTGAAGCCGCGGGTCTGCGACATCTGGAACGTTTCCAGGACCACGCCTTGACCGGCGAATGCCGCGTCACCGTGGATGGAAATCGGCAGCACTTTCTCACCGGTGGCGTCATTACGACGATCCTGGCGAGCACGTACCGAACCCTCGACCACTGGCGAAACGATTTCCAGGTGGGAGGGGTTGAAGGCCATGGCCAGGTGAACTTCACCGCCGGTGGTCATCACGTTGGACGAGAAGCCCTGGTGGTATTTAACGTCACCGGAACCCAGCTCGACCTTCTTCTTGCCTTCGAACTCGTCGAACAGCTCACGCGGGTTCTTGCCGAAGGTGTTGACCAACACGTTCAGGCGACCACGGTGAGCCATGCCGATCACGATTTCCTTGGTGCCATAGGAACCGGAACGCTGGATCAGCTCGTCGAGCATCGGAATCAGGCTTTCGCCGCCTTCCAGGCCGAAACGCTTGGTGCCTGGGTATTTGGTGCCCAGGTATTTCTCGAGGCCTTCGGCCGCGGTCACGCGCTCCAGCAGGTGGCCGCGCACATCGGCGGACAATACCGGACGGCCACGCACGCCTTCCAGGCGGTGCTGGAACCAGTGGCGCTGCTCGGAATCGGTGATGTGCGTGAATTCAGCGCCGATGGTGCGGCAATATGTCTGCTGCAACGCTTCGTGAATTTCGCGTAGGCTCGCTTCCTCTTTGCCGATGAACAGGTCGCCGGCACGGAAGGTCGTATCAAGATCGGCATTGGTCAAGCCGTAATGATTGATCGACAGGTCTGCAGGTGCAGGACGCTGCCACAGCCCCAGCGGGTCAAGCTGGGCTGCCTGGTGGCCACGCATACGGTAGGCCTGGATCAGTCGCAGTACTTCAACTTGCTTCTTCTCATGCTCACTGCTCACGCTGCCGGCGGAAACCGGTTGGGCGCGGCGCTGGTTCTTTGCCAGCAGCACGAACTGATCGCGAATTGTTGCGTGCGATACATCGGTGGCAGCGTTGCCGTCTGAAGACAACGTCTGAAATTTGGTGCGCCATTCTTCTGGCACAGCGTTAGGGTCGTGCAGGTAGAGCTCATAAAGCTCTTCCACATAGGCAGCGTTACCACCTGAAAGATAGCCGCTGTTCCACATGCGCTGCATCACGCTTTCTTGCATGCTTGGTCACCCTCGATTTGGGGACACCACCGGCGAAAACACCGAGTTTGCTTGCAAAAGGCCAAGTGCAGCGACCAAAACAAGCCACTTAGGATCACGCTGATAGTTCGGGTACCAACCCGAATGCCCCTGCTTGTCTCATTTCTTCAAAATAAGAGCCGCGGCTTTGTAAGTCGCTGCTCAAGTTAAAACTACGGCGCCGGTTGAAGCCTGCGCCGCAGCATTTACGGGCACAACGGTCCTGCTTTACTACAACGTCAGTTACACGCCGCTGTGCAGCAGCATGTTACGGATGTGACCAATGGCCTTAGTCGGGTTCAGGCCTTTAGGACATACGTTGACGCAGTTCATGATCCCGCGGCAGCGGAATACGCTGAACGGGTCATCCAGCGAAGCCAGACGCTCGGACGTCTTGGTATCACGGCTGTCTGCCAGGAAGCGGTAGGCTTGCAGCAGGGCAGCTGGACCCAGGAACTTGTCCGGGTTCCACCAGAAGGACGGGCAGGATGTCGAGCAGCAAGCGCACAGGATGCACTCGTACAGGCCATCGAGCTTTTCACGTTCTTCCGGGGACTGCAGACGCTCGATGGCCGGAGCCGGCGTGTCGTTCTGCAGGAACGGCTTAACTTTCTCGTATTGCTTGTAGAAGATGCTCATATCGACGACCAGGTCACGGATAACCGGCAAACCTGGCAGTGGACGAACGATCAGCTTGTTGCCTTTGACCACGGCGGACAGCGGCGTGATGCACGCCAGGCCGTTTTTGCCGTTGATGTTCATGCCGTCGGAACCGCACACACCTTCACGGCAAGAGCGACGATAGGAGAAACCCTCGTCCTGCTCTTTGATCAGTGCCAGTACATCCAGCACCATCAGGTCTTTACCACCGGTATCGACCTGGAACTCCTGCATGAACGGCGCAGCGTCCTGATCAGGGTTGTAGCGATAAACACTGACTTTCAACATGGCAGCCACCCTTAGTAAGTCCGAATCTTCGGTTCAAACGTCGGCACCGTCTTCGGCGAGAAGTTCACGGCACGCTTGGTTACGCGCTTGTCACCCGGGAAGTACAGGGTGTGGCACAACCAGTTTTCGTCGTCGCGATCTTCAAAGTCTTCACGAGCGTGAGCACCACGGGACTCTTTACGAACCTCGGCGGCGATCGCCGTCGCTTCAGCCACTTCCAGCAGGTTTTGCAGCTCAAGGGCTTCGATACGAGCGGTGTTGAACGCCTGGCTCTTATCGTTGATCTTGACGTTGGCGATGCGCTTGCGCAGGTCAGCCAGTTGGGCAATACCCTTCTGCATGTATTCGCCGGTACGGAACACACCGAAGTAGTTCTGCATGCAGTTTTGCAGCTCGCGACGCAGGGTCGCTACGTCTTCGCCATCTGTGCGCTCGTTCAGAGCGTTCAGGCGCGCCAGGGCGGCTTCAATGTTGGCGTCGGTGGCGTCATCGTATTCGATGCCGTCGGTCAGCGCCTTCTCCAGGTGCAGGCCGGCCGCGCGACCGAATACCACCAGGTCAAGCAGCGAGTTACCGCCCAGGCGGTTGGCACCGTGAACCGATACGCAAGCCACTTCACCTACTGCGAACAGACCATGGATGATCTCGTCCTGGCCGTCGGCGTTCTGGGTGATTGCCTGGCCATGAATGTTGGTCGGCACGCCGCCCATCATATAGTGGCAAGTTGGAACCACCGGAACCGGAGCAACTACCGGGTCAACGTGGGCGAAGGTCTTGGACAGCTCGCAGATACCAGGCAGGCGGCTGTGCAGCACTTCTTCACCCAGGTGATCGAGCTTGAGCAGTACGTGGTCGCCATTCGGGCCACAGCCGTTACCGGCGATGATCTCTTTAACCATCGAACGAGCCACAACGTCACGGCCAGCCAAGTCTTTGGCGTTCGGAGCATAACGCTCCATGAAACGCTCGCCGTGCTTGTTGATCAGGTAACCACCTTCACCACGGCAACCTTCGGTCACCAGTACACCGGCGCCGGCGATGCCGGTCGGGTGGAACTGCCACATTTCGATGTCTTGTACCGGTACGCCAGCACGCAGGGCCATGCCGACGCCGTCACCGGTGTTGATCAGGGCGTTGGTGGTAGAAGCGTAGATACGACCTGCACCACCGGTCGCCAGCACAGTAGCCTTGGCGCGGATGTAAGTGGTTTCACCGGTTTCGATGCAGATGGCGATCACGCCGACGAACTCGCCCTTGCCGTTCTTCACCAGGTCAACCGCGTAGTACTCGTTCAGGAACGTGGTACCGGCTTTCAGGTTGCCTTGGTAAAGGGTATGCAGCAGCGCATGACCAGTACGGTCGGACGCAGCGCAAGTACGGGCAGCCTGCCCGCCTTTACCGTAATCCTTGGACTGGCCACCGAATGGACGCTGGTAGATACGGCCTTGCTCGGTACGGGAGAACGGCAGACCCATGTGGTCCAGCTCGAACACCGCGGCCGGGCCTTCCTGACACATGTATTCGATAGCGTCCTGGTCACCGATATAGTCGGAACCCTTGACGGTATCGTACATGTGCCAGCGCCAGTCATCGTTCGGGTCGGCGGAGGCGATGGCGCAGGTGATGCCACCCTGGGCCGATACGGTGTGGGAGCGCGTCGGGAACACTTTGGTGATCACGGCAGTCTTGTGACCGCCCTGGGCCAGCTGCAGCGCAGCGCGCATGCCAGCACCGCCGCCACCAATAATGATGGCGTCGAATGAAATAGTTGGAATGTTAGCCATGAATCAGATACCCCAAAGAATCTGCACACCCCAGACGAAGTAAGCGAACATCGCGACGCCGCATACTGCCTGGAAGAGGAAACGTACTGCAGTCGCGGACTTGCCCAGCGCCATCGGCGTCAGGTAGTCAGTCGCGATGGTCCACATGCCAACCCAGGCGTGAGCGCCCAGGGCTACAAGGGCCAGCAGACTGAAGATTCGCATCGCATTGTGGGAAAACAGGCCGTGCCATTGCTCATAGCCGATGCCCGGGTTTGCGACGAGGTATCCGATCAGGAAAATGAAATAAGCCGCGAGAACGACCGCAGACACACGCTGTGCCATCCAGTCATAGAGGCCCGAACGCGACAGATTCGTTACGCTGGTTACCATATCCAAACTCCTGCCAGAACGATCAGCACCACGGAAATGGCGATGATGATTTTCGAGCCCAGGCGGCCGCCTTCCAGCGTCTCACCGATGCCCATGTCCATGATCAAGTGGCGCACACCGGCTACCAGGTGATACAGAAGAGAGGACAGGAGGCCCCATGCTACGAACTTGGCCAGCGGGCTGGTCAAGCATGCCTTCACCTCGGCGTATCCTTCCTCGGAACCCAGGGATTTGCTCAATGCATAAAGCATGATGCCCAAGCCCAGGAACAGGATGATGCCGGAAACACGGTGCAGGAACGACGTAACGCCGGTGATGGGGAGTTTGATGGTCCTTAGGTCTAGGTTTACAGGTCGTTGGCTATTCACGGCTTTTTTTCACACTGAAGAGCCCCTAACAATCAGGGCAAAGTTGTTGGGGAGTGCGACTGGTCAGGTAAGCACCACCCAGGGAGTGCGACCCCCAATGAAAGCAAGCCCAAAAGCCCTTGGCGGTCGGTGGCCGAGTATAGACAGTTAGGTTACTAATGACAACGCGCACACCTCACCCTAATAGCTGATTGCGCTGGCGGGATAAAAGGCGTAAATGGCAGGCAATTTCGACGAAAAAGTACGGTTAAAGCCTTCTGGCGCAAGACTTTAGGCAAATTGACATCTGGATTTATATCAATATAGTGGTGCGGGCCCTGCGTGGGGGGTCTGTCTGATGATTTGAAGCATAAATAGGAGGCCACATGGCTGACAAAAAAGCGCAGTTGATCATCGAGGGCGCAGCCCCCGTCGAGCTGCCCATTTTAACCGGCACCGTTGGTCCCGATGTTATCGACGTACGGGGCCTGACGGCCACGGGCCGTTTTACTTTCGACCCAGGCTTCATGTCGACCGCTTCCTGCGAGTCGAAGATCACCTATATCGATGGTGATAATGGCATTCTGCTTCATCGCGGCTACCCGATCGAGCAACTGGCTGAAAAGTCGGACTACCTGGAAACCTGCTACCTGCTGCTAAATGGCGAATTGCCAACAGCCGAGCAGAAAGCCCAGTTCGTCAGCACCGTGAAGAACCACACCATGGTTCACGAGCAGTTGAAGACCTTCTTCAACGGCTTCCGTCGCGACGCCCACCCGATGGCCGTCATGTGCGGTGTAGTAGGCGCCCTGTCGGCCTTCTATCACGACTCCCTGGACATCAATAACCCGCAGCATCGCGAAATTTCCGCGATCCGCCTGGTTGCCAAGATGCCGACCCTGGCCGCAATGGTTTACAAGTACTCCATGGGCCAACCCATGATGTACCCGCGCAACGACCTGACGTACGCGGAAAACTTCCTGCACATGATGTTCAACACCCCGTGCGAGATCAAACCGATCAGCCCGGTGCTCGCCAAGGCCATGGACCGGATCTTCATCCTCCACGCCGACCACGAGCAGAACGCTTCCACCTCCACCGTGCGCCTGGCGGGCTCTTCGGGTGCCAACCCGTTCGCCTGTATTGCCGCCGGCATCGCCGCACTGTGGGGCCCTGCCCACGGCGGTGCGAACGAAGCCGTATTGACCATGCTCGATGAAATCGGCGATGTGTCCAACATCGACAAATTCATCGCCAAGGCCAAGGACAAGAACGACTCGTTCAAGTTGATGGGCTTCGGTCACCGGGTCTACAAGAACCGCGACCCGCGCGCCACCGTCATGAAGCAGACCTGCGACGAAGTGCTGAAGGAACTGGGCATCAAGAACGATCCGCAACTCGAACTGGCCATGCGCCTGGAAGAGATCGCCCTGACCGACCCGTACTTCATCGAACGCTCGCTGTACCCGAACGTCGACTTCTACTCGGGGATCATCCTCAAGGCGATCGGCATTCCAACCAGCATGTTCACCGTGATCTTCGCCCTGGCGCGGACCGTGGGCTGGATCTCCCACTGGAAAGAAATGCTCTCCAGCCCGTACAAGATTGGCCGCCCGCGCCAGCTGTACACCGGCTACGAGTCGCGTGACATCACCAAGCTGGAAGATCGCAAGTAAGCACTTGATTGTATGTTTGTAATGAGAACGGCCTCCCTTAGTGGAGGCCGTTTTTGTTTGTGTGGCCTGATCTAACGCCATCGCAGGCAAGCCAGCTCCCACAGTTGACCGGGTTCACACAGTCAACCTGTGGGAGCCGGGCTTGCCCGCGATGAGGCCAGCCCAGGCAACACAAAAGACCCAGGCAAAAAATACCCCAGCCTTACGACCGGGGCATCTCTTATACAGCTGACAACTCAGTGATTAACCGCCCCACTCGCCCCCAGGCCAGTCTGCGAACGCACAAACTGTGGGAAGTACAGCGCGCGCTCTTTCTCTGCCGCCGCCGACTTGTCGGTGATGGAGAAGAACCAGATGCCGACGAACGCAATGATCATCGAGAACAGCGCCGGGTACTCGTACGGGAAGATCGCCTTTTCATGGTGCAGGATCGAGACCCAGATGGTCGGGCCGAGGATCATCAGGCCCACGGCGCTGATCAAGCCCAGCCAGCCGCCAATCATGGCGCCACGGGTGGTGAGGTTTTTCCAGTACATGGAAAGCAGCAGCACCGGGAAGTTACAGCTGGCGGCGATGGAGAACGCCAGGCCGACCATGAACGCAATGTTCTGGCTTTCGAACAGGATACCCAGGCCGATGGCCAATACACCCAAGGCTACGGTGGTGATCTTCGACACGCGAATCTCGTCCTTCTCGTTGGCCTTGCCTTTCTTGATCACGCTGGCATACAGGTCATGGGACACCGCCGAAGCACCCGCCAGGGTCAAGCCGGCAACCACCGCCAGGATGGTGGCAAACGCCACAGCCGAGATGAAGCCCAGGAAGATACTGCCGCCCACCGCGTTGGCCAGGTGCACCGCCGCCATGTTGTTGCCACCGAGCAAGGCGCCCGCTGCGTCCTTGAACGCCGGGTTGGTGCTGACCAGCAGGATCGCGCCGAAGCCGATGATGAAGGTCAGGATATAGAAGTAGCCGATGAAGCCGGTTGCGTACAGCACGCTCTTACGCGCTTCCTTGGCGTCGCTCACCGTGAAGAAGCGCATCAGGATGTGCGGCAGGCCAGCGGTACCGAACATCAGTGCCAGCCCCAGGGAGAATGCCGAGATCGGGTCTTTCACCAGGCCGCCGGGGCTCATGATCGCCTCACCTTTGGGGTGAACCTTGATCGCCTCGGAGAACAGCATGTTGAAGTCGAAGTTGACGTGCTTCATCACCATCAGCGCCATGAACGAGGCACCGGACAGCAACAGTACCGCCTTGATGATCTGCACCCAGGTGGTCGCCAACATACCGCCGAACAGCACGTACATGCACATCAGGATACCCACCAGGATCACCGCCACATGGTAATCAAGGCCAAACAGCAGTTGGATCAGCTTGCCCGCGCCGACCATCTGCGCGATCAGGTAGAACGCCACCACCACCAGCGAGCCACAGGCCGACAGGCTGCGGATCTGGGTTTGCCCCAGGCGATAGGACGCCACGTCGGCAAAGGTGTATTTGCCCAGGTTACGCAAGCGCTCGGCGATCAGGAACAGAATGATCGGCCAGCCCACCAGGAAGCCGATCGAGTAGATCAAGCCGTCGTAGCCGGAGGTGAACACCAGCGCGGAAATCCCCAGGAAGGACGCCGCCGACATGTAGTCACCGGCAATCGCCAGACCGTTCTGGAAACCGGTGATCTTGCCGCCCGCCGCATAGTAGTCCGCCGCCGATTTGTTGCGCTTGGACGCCCAGTAAGTGATGCACAGGGTGGCGCCGACAAACGCGACGAACATCACAATGGCCGAGATGTTCAGCGGTTGCTTGTGCACTTCACCGGTCAATGCGTCCGCCGCCCAAACGGCCGGAGCCAACAGCGAAGCACCGAATAGAGCCAATAGACGCCGGATCATTGCGCAGCCTCCTTGAGAATCGCATTGTTCAGGTCGTCAAATTCGCCGTTGGCCCGACGCACGTAGATGCCGGTGAGAATGAAGGCCGACACAATCAGCCCGACGCCCAGGGGAATGCCCCAGGTAATCGAGGAACCGGGGCTGATCTTGGCCCCCAGTACTTGTGGCCCGTAGGCAATCAACAGGATGAAAGCGGAGTAAAGCCCTAGCATGATCGCCGAGAGAATCCAGGCGAACCTTTCCCTTTTCCTGACCAGCTCCTTGAAACGCGGGCTGTTTTGAATCGAGAGGTAAATGCTGTCGTTCATTGTTTTTATCCTCGCAGCACAGCTTTTTATTATTTTGGAACGTATCCACTGTATGCGGCTGCGCAATGGGTTCCAGACGACCTTAGTAGTAGATCGAGCTTAGCGAGGATTTGTAAAAAATGTAGGAGCGAGCTTGCTCGCGAAAAACGTCAACGATAACGCGTTCATTCTGGATGATCGCGGTGCCTATGCGTTCTTCGCGAGCAAGCTCGCTCCTACAATTGGGGCGGGGTTATTTAGCGGTCCATTCGGCGACGCGCTCGGGGTGCTTGGCTACCCAGTCCTTGGCCGCGGCGTCCGGCTTGGCGCCTTCTTGAATCGCCAGCATGACTTCACCGATTTCATCCTTGGAGGCCCACTGGAATTTCTTCAGGAAGGCCGCGACTTCCGGCGCTTTCTTCTCCAGGCCCTTGCTGCCGATGCTGTTGACCGTTTCAGCAGCACCATAAATCCCTTTTGGGTCGTCCAGGAAACGCAGTTTCCACTTGGCGAACATCCAGTGCGGCACCCAACCGGTGACCGCAATCGACTCCTGCTTGTCTTCGGCACGGGTCAGTTCGGCAATCATCGCCGCACCCGAGCTGGCTTGCAGTTTGTAGTCCAGGCCATATTGCTTGATGGCTTCGTCGGTCTTGAGCATTACGCCTGAACCGGCGTCGATGCCGACGATCTTGTTCTTGAAGGTGGTATCGGTCTTGAGGTCTTCGATGGACTTGGCCTTGACGTACTCCGGCACGATCAAGCCGATCTTGGCGTCCTTGAAGTTGGGGCCGTAGTCGACCACCTTGTCCTTGTTCTTGGTCCAGTATTCACCGTGGGTTACAGGTAGCCAGGCGGAGAGCATGGCATCGAGTTTGCCGGTGGCGACGCCCTGCCACATGATCCCGGTGGCAACCGCTTGCAGTTTTACGTCGTAGCCGAGCTTTTGCTTGATCACCTCTGCCGCCACATGAGTGGTGGCCACGCTGTCGGACCAGCCGTCCACGTAGCCGATGCTCAGGGTCTTGCTGTCGGCACTGGCCAGTGAGGAGCCCATCGCAACTACCAGAGTGGCAGCTGCGCCCAAGAGTCGTCGCATCTTCATAGTACTTCCCCGAAAGTGCTGCGCCCGACGGATGCCGAGCGACGTCAAACTGTTGTTATAGGGTGCACCGCGCCCCCTTCACGCGCATCGATCCGGTTGCTGAGGCATCAGTGGAGTACTGACAGTTTTATCTTCAACCTGCGTAGGCATTTGCCCTGCTCTGTCAGCGACCTTGGTTGAGCAAGAAACGACATCACATCGCCAGTAGGACGCTTTGTAGGCGTTATCGCCAGAATCCCGCCCGAAGTTTGCATGTCAAAATTATGCAGCCGCACTGGGCTGCGGCAAATCCGGGTAAGATGCGCGCCTTTGCTCCCCCAGATAAGCCGACCATGCCCGCGACTGCCCGCTTCCCTGCCCTGCCCTATTTCTTTGCCTTGATCCTCGGCGTGCTTGCCCTTGCCGGCTACTGGTACGGCCTCGGCCGGCCCGTGGTATTGCCGGACGTCGCCAGCGCCAGCCATAAGCTGCAATGTGCGTCCTACACACCGTTCGACAAGGACCAATCCCCGTTCGATCAGCCGTTCAGGTTGCGCCCCGAGCGCATGGACGCCGACCTGGCGCTGCTCGCCACGCGTTTTGAATGCATTCGCACCTATTCCATGACCGGCCTGGAAGCCCTGCCGGACATGGCGCGCAAGCATGGGTTGAAGGTGATGGCCGGGGCCTGGGTCAGCAGTGACCCCGTGGCGACTCAAAAAGAGATCAACGAGTTGATCGCGGCGGCCAACGCCAGCCCGGACGTGGTGACCTCGGTGATCGTCGGCAACGAAGCCCTGCTGCGCAAGGAAGTCACTGCCAAGCAACTGGTGGCGCTGATCCATCAGGTTAAAAGCCAGATCAAGCAGCCCGTCACCTATGCCGATGTCTGGGAATTTTGGTTGCAACACCCGGAAATCGAGCCGGCGGTGGACTTCCTGACCATTCACCTGCTGCCGTATTGGGAAGATGAGCCATCCGGCATCGACCAGGCGCTCAAGCACGTGGGCGATGTGCGCCAGACCTTCGGCCATAAATTCGCGCCCAAGGACATCGTGATCGGCGAAACCGGCTGGCCCAGCGAGGGTCGCCAGCGCGAAACCGCCGTGCCCAGCCGGGTCAATGAAGCCAGGTTCATGCGTGGCTTCGTGGCCATGGCCGAAGCCAATGGCTGGCGCTACAACCTGATCGAAGCCTTTGACCAGCCATGGAAGCGCGCCAGTGAAGGGGCTGTGGGCGGTTACTGGGGGCTGTTCGATGCAGACCGTCAGGACAAAGGCGTTCTCGCAGGCCCTGTGACCAATGTGCCGTACTGGCCGCTGTGGCTGGGCGTCGGCGGGCTCATCCTGCTTGGCACCCTGGTGCTCGGCGGCCGCGTTCGCAGCCCGCGCTCTGCGTTAATACTGCCATTGCTCGGTGCCGTGGCGGCATGTTCCATCGGCAGTTGGGCCGAACTGACCCGCGTTACCGCGCGCTTCAACGATGAATGGGTATGGGCAGGCTTGCTGGTGGTGTTGAACCTGCTGGTGCTGGCGCACGCCGCCCTGGCCCTCAGCGCCCGGGAAGGCTGGCGTGAGCGCGGGTTCCACTGGCTGGAGCAGCGCGCCGGCTGGCTGGTGGCAATCGCCGGGTTTGCCGGTGCGGTGATGATGCTGGCGCTGGTGTTTGACCCGCGCTATCGCAGCTTCCCAAGCGCAGCGCTGGTGCTGCCGGCCCTGGTGTACCTGGTACGCCCGGTAACCGGGCCGCGTCGGGAGATTGCATTGCTGGCCTTTATCATCGGTGCCGGCATTGCGCCGCAGTTGTACCGTGAAGGGCTGTTGAACCAGCAGGCCTGGGGTTGGGCAGTGGTCAGCGTGCTGATGGTTGCGGCTTTGTGGCGTTGCTTGCGAGTGCGCAAGGCTTGACACCGCTATCGCAGGCAAGCCAGCTCCCACCGTTGATTGGGTTCACACATTTCTATCTGTGAGCACGGTCAACTGTGGGAGCTGGCTTGCCTGCGATGAGGCCACATCAGGCCCCGCGCGGCTTCCTGACCAACCGCAACCCCGCAATCACCACTGCAAACACCGCAAACGTCGTGTTGTACAACGCCAGCGCCGGCAACCCGAACACCAACCCCACCACCGCCAACGCCCACCCCGCACGCCCCGGTACAAAAAAGCCCAGCACTGAGGTGATCAACGCCGCCCACCCCAGCAGCTTGAAATGAATCATCAAACCCAAATTCGAACGCACCTGGCACTCCCAGCGGCTGGCCTCATCCGCACAGATGCCAACCCATTGCCCATCCTCCATAAAGCCATAGCGTGCGGCATAACTGGCAACCAGCCATAACGGCAGGGCAATAAGCAGCAGAATCAACGGCAAACGACGGGACATGGGGCACTCCGATAGGCAAAAACGGCGCCCAGCTTAATCCCACGGCGGCCGTTAGCAAGGTGTTCGCACAGATATCTGTTCAACAAAGCATGGCAAAGTGTATCGTCTCGCTACTATTACCCCGATTCCGACGTTTTTTCCGACTTTTCGTGCCGAGTGCTGGCACTTCGGTGACAAGGCGGTGGTCATAGCCTGCGAACTTCATTCAGCCCGTTCCTCTTAGGGATTTAGTCATGCTCCGTTCCTTGCGCTGTGCTGCCTTGCTGGGCAGCCTATTTTTGAGTGCGTCAGCACTGGCCGTCGATATCGACCAAGCCAGCTATGGCTACCCTTTGACCAACCCGTTCGAAGCGACCATCGCCACCACACCTCCCGATCTGCGGCCAACCCTGCCGACCGATGACGAGATCAACCAGTCCGACTACACCCTGACGATGCGCCCCGAGCGCGAGTTCAGCCTGCCGGACAATTTCTGGGCGGTGAAGAAACTCACCTACCGCATTGCCAAGCAGGACCGCGCCGCGCCTTTGATCTTCCTCATCGCCGGCACCGGTGCACGCTTTGACAGCAGCATCAACGAATACCTGAAAAAACTGTATTACCAGGCCGGCTACCATGTGGTGCAGCTGTCCTCGCCGACCAGCTTCGACTTCATCAGCGCCGCTTCGCGCTTCGCCACCCCGGGCATCACCCAGGAAGACGCCGAAGACATGTACCGCGTGATGCAGGCCGTGCGCGCACAGAACGCCTCGTTGCCCGTGACCGATTTCTACCTCACCGGCTACAGCCTGGGCGCCCTGGATGCGGCGTTTGTCAGCAAGCTGGACGAGACCCGCCGCAGCTTCAACTTCAAGAAAGTGCTGCTGCTCAACCCGCCGGTCAACCTCTACACCTCGATCACCAACCTCGACAAGCTGGTACAGACCGAGGTCAAGGGCATCAACAACAGCACCACTTTCTATGAGTTGGTGCTGAGCAAACTGACACGTTACTTCCAGCAAAAAGGCTACATCGACCTTAACGATGCCCTGCTTTATGACTTCCAGCAGTCCAAGCAGCACCTGAGCAATGAACAGATGGCCATGCTGATCGGCACCTCGTTCCGCTTCTCGGCCGCCGACATTGCCTTCACTTCGGACTTGATCAACCGACGTGGCCTGATTATTCCGCCCAAGTACCCGATTACCGAAGGCACCAGCCTCACGCCGTTCCTCAAGCGTGCCCTGCAGTGCGACTTCGACTGCTACCTCACCGAACAAGTGATCCCAATGTGGCGCGCGCGTTCCGATGGCGGCAGCCTGCTGCAACTGATCGACCAGGTCAGCCTCTACGCCCTCAAGGACTACCTGCGCGACAGCCCGAAAATCGCCGTGATGCATAACGCCGACGACGTGATCCTCGGCCCTGGCGACCTGGGCTTCCTGCGTAAAACTTTCGGCGATCGCTTGACCGTCTACCCGCTGGGCGGCCACTGCGGCAACCTTAATTACCGCGTCAACGCCGACGCCATGCTGGAGTTCTTCCGTGGCTAAATATCTTCTGCTGCTCGCCGCACTGATGTGCGCAGGCGTGGCCAATGCCGACAACAGCAAGGCCCAAGAACCCGTCAAGGTCGATGCCGACGGCTTCAAGGAGCCGCTGACCAAGCTCAAGTTCAACCCAGGCTTGGACCAGCGCGAATTCGAGCGTTCCACGCTCACCGCGCTCAACGTCTACGACCCACTGGAGTCGTGGAACCGCCGCGTGTACCACTTCAACTATCGCTTCGACCAGTGGGTGTTCCTGCCGGTGGTGAACGGTTACCGCTATGTCACGCCGAGCTTTCTGCGCACCGGCGTGAGCAACTTCTTCAACAACCTGGGCGATGTGCCTAACCTGATGAACAGCTTGTTGCAGCTCAAGGGCCACCGCTCCCTGGAAACCACCGGGCGCCTGCTGGTCAACACCACCATTGGCATCGCGGGCCTGTGGGACCCGGCCACCGCCATGGGCCTGCCGCGCCAGAGCGAAGACTTCGGCCAGACCCTGGGCTTCTACGGTGTACCGGGGGGTGCTTACCTGATGCTGCCGATCTTCGGCCCGTCGAACCTGCGTGACACCGGCGGCCTGCTGGTGGACTACAGCGCCGAATCGCAGATCAACTTCCTCAACGTGTCTGAAGTCAGCTCCAACCACCCGGAAGTCTGGGCCCTGCGCGCCGTGGACAAGCGCTACCAGACCAGCTTCCGCTACGGCCAGATGAACTCGCCATTCGAGTATGAGAAGGTGCGGTATATCTACACCGAATCGCGCAAGTTGCAGATCGCCGAGTAAACAGCAGCGATAAAAAAAGGCCATTCGATTGAATGGCCTTTTTTATGCCTGCGGTTTCACCCTCGCAGTGCTTTCCAACCTTTACCTGCCACGCTGACCACTGCAAGGACGACAGCGCCGGCAATGATCCCCGCTACCGCATTAAGCAGCGTCGGCATCAGCCACGCGAACGCGCCGGTGCTCTGGCTCACGGTTTCGATCCAATGATGCACCACAGGCACGCCATGGGTGAGGATGCCGCCACCGACCATGAACATCGCCGCGGTGCCGATCACTGACAGGCTCTTCATCATGTAGGGGGCCGCGCTCAGGATCGCGCCGCCAATACTTCGCGCCACCTGACCCGGCTTCTGCGTCAACCACAGCCCCAGGTCGTCGAGCTTGACGATACCGGCCACCAATCCATATACGCCGATGGTCATGACAATGGCGATACCCGACAGCACGATCACCTGCTGCGTGAGCTGCGCGTCGGCGACGATGCCGAGGGTGATGGCAATGATTTCGGCCGACAGAATAAAGTCGGTACGGATCGCGCCCTTGATCTTGTCCTTCTCGAACGCCACCAGATCGGTTGCCGGGTCGGCTACCGCCTCAGTCAATTGTGCGTGTTCGGCCTGGTCTTCTGCCTTGCTGTGCAAGAATTTGTGGGCGAGTTTTTCGAAGCCCTCGAAACACAGATAGGCGCCGCCGAGCATCAACAGCGGTATCACCGCCCAGGGTGCAAAGGCGCTGATCAACAGGGCCATCGGCACCAGGATCAATTTGTTGATAAACGAGCCCTTGGCCACCGCCCACACCACGGGGATTTCCCGCTCGGCGCGCACGCCGGAGACCTGCTGGGCATTCAGCGCAAGGTCATCGCCGAGCACGCCCGATGTCTTCTTGGCGGCCATTTTTGTCATCAGCGCGACGTCATCGAGTACCGCGGCGATATCGTCGATCAACACCAACAAGCTGCTTCCTGCCATGAACCGGACTTCCATTAGAGAGAGATGGCGCGAGCATAACGCGGCGCAAGGCCTTGTGGGCAGATTGTTGAGGCCTGCGGATGGCCGGTGCTACCATGCGCAACCGCCTGTCATGGCAAGGAAACGTCTGGTTTATGAGCAGCATTCGCGAGCGCAACAAAGAAAAAATCCTGCGGGCGGCGAGCGAGGAGTTTGCCGATAAGGGCTTCGCCGCGACCAAAACCAGCGACATCGCCGCCAAGGCCGGGCTGCCCAAGCCCAACGTCTATTACTACTTCAAGTCCAAGGACAACCTCTACCGCGAGGTGCTCGAAAGCATTATCGAGCCGATCCTGGCCGCCTCTACGCCGTTCAATCCCGACGGCGAGCCCAAGGAGGTGTTGAGCAACTACATCCGCTCCAAAATCCGCATCTCCCGCGACCTGCCGTTCGCCTCCAAGGTGTTCGCCAGCGAAATCATGCACGGCGCCCCACACCTGAGCGCCGACCAGGTTGAACAGCTCAATGCCCAGGCCAAGCACAATATCGACTGCATCCAGAGCTGGGTTGACCGTGGCCTGATCGCAGCGATAGACCCCAACCACCTGATGTTCAGCATCTGGGCAGCCACCCAGACCTATGCCGATTTCGACTGGCAGATCTCGGCAGTGACCGGCAAGGCCAAGCTGGATGAAGCCGATTATGAGGCGGCGGCGCAGACGATTATTCGGTTGGTGCTCAAGGGGTGTGAGCCGGATTGATAGACCGCGCAGAGGCTATCGCAGGCAAGCCAGCTCCCACATCGTCCAGCGTCGTACACACTATGTATGAACACCGCAAAGCCCCTGTGGGAGCGGGCTGCCCGCGATAGCGCCCTCCCAGAAACATCCTGCCAAAAGCTCACAGAACAGCCTCAGCCACCGAGATCTAGCCTCTCAGAACCCCATCTGAAGAGAGGCCAAGGAATGCCTGATCTACCTGCTTCAAAACGCCTGCGCATCGGCCGCTATAACGAATCCAACCGCATTTACCTGCTCACCACAAACACCCTTGAACGTGAGCCCATCTTCACCGACTTCAGACTCGGCCGTCTGGTCGTACACCAATTCAGGATCGCTCAATGTAAAGGGCTCGCAACCTCATTGGCCTGGGTAGTAATGCCTGATCATTTCCATTGGCTTGTTGCTCTGGAGAAAGGTTCGCTTGCCGACTTGATGCGACAAGTGAAGTCCAAGAGCACCCGAATTGTGAATGCGGTGGCTGGCCGCCAAGGTCGCCTCTGGCAACCGGGTTTTCATGATCATGCCGTGCGTCGCGAGGAAAGCCTTGAGGGGATTGCACGCTACATCGTAGCCAATCCACTCAGGGCCGGGCTGGTAAAGAAGTTTGGCGACTATCCGCTGTGGGATGCTATTTGGGTTTGACTGTAGACCGAGTCGACTGCATCGCAGGCAAGCCAGCTCCCACACTGATTGGATTCACACAGTTGGATTTGTGAACACCGCCAATGTGGGAGCTGGCTTGCCTGCGATAGCTTACTCACAGTCAGAACGATTCAAGCCGACACCCCCGCATCCGCCATCAACCCCACTCCCTCTATCGCGGTGATCGCACACTGCTCGTCAATATCGGACGTGTCCCCGCTGATCCCGATCGCGCCCAGCACCATGCCGCTCTGATCCCGAATCAACACCCCACCCGGTGCCGGCACGACGCTGCCCTGCCCCAGGCTGTTCAACGCCGCGATAAACGCCGGGCGCTGTTGGGCGTCCAGCGCCAGCAAACGTGAACCCTTGCCCAGGGCGATGGCGCCCCAGGCCTTGCCGATGGCGATTTGCGGGCGTAGCAGGCTGGCGCCGTCTTCGCGTTGCAGGGTGACCAGGTGGCCGCCGCTGTCGAGCACCGCGATGGTCAGCGGCGCAGCCGAAATGGTGCGGCCTGCGGTGAGGGCCTGGGTGGCCAGTTGGGTGGCGAGTTTCAAGGTTAAAGCGCTCATAGGTGCCGTCCTTATCTTGTTATGGGTAAAGCGGTGAGGTCTGTTTGATCAGATGCTCGATCACACAAATAGAACACAATGATATTTGTTTTTGTATACAATATTTCCCAACAAAGGCTCCATACGTCGAAAAAAGCGCTTCCGACGAACGCAAAGGTCAGTTTACGAAAGGCATTGACCAACGCCGCTCGCCGTGAATACACTTTGGACAGACACCACTTGTATACAATTACAAAACGCAAGAGGCACCAAAACCATGAGCAAAATGAGAGCAATCGAAGCCGCCGTCCTGGTGATGCGCCGTGAAGGTGTGGATACCGCCTTCGGCATCCCAGGCGCCGCGATCAACCCGCTGTATTCGGCCTTGCAGAAGGTGGGTGGCATCGATCACGTCCTTGCTCGCCACGTTGAAGGCGCCTCGCACATGGCCGAGGGCTACACCCGCACCAAGGCCGGCAATATCGGCGTGTGCATCGGCACATCCGGCCCGGCAGGTACCGACATGGTCACCGGCCTGTACAGCGCCTCGGCCGACTCGATCCCGATCCTGTGCATCACCGGCCAAGCCCCTCGCGCCCGGATGCACAAGGAAGACTTCCAGGCCGTGGACATCACCAGCATCGTCAAACCGGTGACCAAGTGGGCAACCACGGTGCTGGAACCCGGCCAAGTGCCTTACGCGTTCCAGAAAGCCTTCTATGAAATGCGCTCCGGCCGCCCGGGCCCGGTGCTGATCGACCTGCCGTTCGACGTACAGATGGCCGAGATCGAATTCGACATCGACGCCTACCAGCCGCTGCCTCTGGCCAAGCCGCTGGCGACCCGTGTGCAGGTGGAAAAAGCCCTGGCCCTGCTCGATGCAGCCGAACGCCCACTGCTGGTGAGCGGTGGCGGCGTGATCAACGCCGACGCCAGCGAGTTGCTGGTGGAGTTCGCTGAGTTGACCGGCATCCCGGTGATCCCGACCCTGATGGGTTGGGGCACGATCCCGGACGACCACCCGCTGATGGTGGGCATGGTCGGCCTGCAAACCTCGCACCGCTACGGCAACGCCACGATGCTCAAGTCGGACGTGGTGCTGGGCATCGGCAACCGCTGGGCCAACCGTCACACCGGTTCGGTCGAGGTGTACACCGAGGGCCGTAAATTCATTCACGTCGACATCGAGCCGACCCAGATTGGCCGCGTGTTCACGCCGGACCTGGGCATCGTTTCCGACGCCGGCTCCGCGCTGACAATGTTCATCGAAGTGGCCCGCGAGTGGAAAGCCGCCGGCAAGCTCAAGGACCGCAGTGCCTGGTTGCATGACTGCCAACAGCGCAAGGCCACCCTGCACCGCAAGACTCACTTCGACAACGTGCCGGTCAAGCCGCAGCGCGTGTACGAAGAGATGAACCAGGTGTTCGGCAAAGACACCTGCTACGTCAGCACCATCGGCCTGTCGCAGATTGCCGGCGCGCAATTTCTGCATGTGTACAAGCCACGTCACTGGATCAACTGCGGCCAAGCCGGCCCATTGGGCTGGACCATTCCGGCAGCGCTGGGCGTGGTCAAGGCCGACCCGAGCCGCAAAGTGGTGGCCTTGTCGGGCGACTATGACTTCCAGTTCATGATCGAAGAACTGGCGGTGGGCGCGCAGTTCAAGCTGCCGTACATCCACGTGGTGGTGAACAACTCTTACCTGGGCCTGATCCGCCAAGCCCAGCGTGGGTTCGAGATGGACTACTGCGTGCAGCTGTCCTTCGACAACCTCAACGCCCCGGAACTCAACGGCTATGGCGTCGACCATGTGGCGGTTGCCGAGGGCCTGGGCTGCAAGGCGCTGCGTGTGTTCGAGCCAGGCCAGATCCAACCGGCCTTGCGCCGCGCCCAAGAGATGATCGAAGAATTCAAGGTGCCGGTGATCGTTGAGATTATTCTGGAACGGGTGACCAATATTTCCATGGGCACCGAGATCAACGCCGTCAATGAATTCGAAGATCTGGCCCTGGTCGGCAACGATGCGCCGACTGCCATTTCCCTGCTCGATTAAGGAGAACCCTATGCCGCGCTTTGCTGCCAACCTGTCCATGCTGTTTACCGAACAGGATTTCCTTGCTCGCTTCAAAGCGGCTGCCGATGCCGGTTTCCAAGGCGTGGAGTACCTGTTCCCGTATGAATTCAGCTCTGCCGACATCAAGGCGCAGCTGGACGCCAACGGCCTGACCCAGGTGCTGTTCAACCTGCCAGCCGGTGACTGGGCCAAGGGCGAACGCGGCCTGGCTTGCCACCCGGACCGGGTCGAGGAGTTCCGTGCCGGGGTCAAGCTGGCTATCGCCTATGCCCAGGTATTGGGCAACACCCAGGTCAACTGCCTGGCGGGTATCCGGCCACAAGGCGTTGATGACGAGACCGTAGAAAAGACCTTCGTCGCCAACCTCAAGTACGCCGCCGAAAAGCTGCAGGCAGCGGGTATCAAGCTGGTGATGGAGATGATCAACACCCGCGACATTCCGGGCTTCTACCTCAACAACACGGCGCAGGCCCTGTCGATTCGCGAGCAAGTGGGCAGCGCCAACCTGTTCCTGCAATACGACATCTACCACATGCAAATCATGGAAGGCGACCTGGCGCGGACCATGGCGACGCACCTGGGCGAGATCAACCACATCCAACTGGCGGACAACCCAGGGCGCAACGAGCCAGGGACCGGTGAGATCAACTACCGCTTCCTGTTCGAGCATCTGGACCGCATTGGTTACGCGGGTTGGGTCGGCTGTGAGTACAAGCCGTTGACCACCACCGAGGCGGGTTTGGGTTGGCTCAAGACCCATAACGCCATCTGACAACAGACACGACACCAAACAATGTGGGAGCTGGCAAGCCAGCTCCCACATTAAAAGAGGATTTTGATCATGGCTAAAATCGGATTTATCGGCACCGGCATCATGGGCCAACCCATGGCCGCCAACCTGCAGAAAGCAGGCCATCAACTGTTTCTCTCCGAACATCACGGCAAGGCACCGGCTGAACTGATCAGCGCCGGCGCCGTGGCCCTGGCCAACCCGCAACAAGTGGCCCAGGAAGCCGAGTTCATCATCGTCATGGTGCCCGACACCCCACAAGTCGATGACGTGCTGTTTCGCGCCGACGGCGTGGCTGCGGGCCTGTCACCGAACAAGGTGGTGATCGACATGAGCTCGATCTCCCCGACCGCCACCAAAGCGTTCGCCGCCAAGGTCAACCAGGCCGGCGCGCAGTACCTGGACGCCCCGGTGTCCGGTGGTGAAGTCGGCGCCAAGGCCGGCACCTTGAGCATCATGGTCGGCGGCGAACCGCAGACTTTTGAACGCGCACTGCCGCTGTTCCAGAGCATGGGCAAGAACATCACCCTGGTGGGCGGCAATGGCGATGGCCAGACCGCCAAGGTGGCCAACCAGATCATCGTTGCCCTGAACATCCAGGCGGTGGCCGAAGCGTTGTTGTTCGCCTCCAAAAACGGCGCCGACCCAGCCAAGGTGCGTGAAGCGCTGATGGGTGGCTTTGCATCGTCCAAGATCCTGGAAGTGCACGGCGAGCGCATGATCAAGGGCACCTTCGACCCGGGTTTCCGCATCAACCTGCACCAGAAGGACCTGAACCTGGCATTGGCCGGCGCCAAGGAACTGGGGATCAACCTGCCGAACACCGCCGGCACCCAGCAAGTGTTCAGCACCTGCACCGCAATTGGCGGCGGCAACTGGGACCACTCGGCACTGATCAAGGGCCTGGAGCATATGGCGAACTTCTCGATTCGCGAAAAATAACCCACACCGCTGATCGTTCCCACGCTCCGCGTGGGAATGCCTCTTGTGACGCTTCGCGTCACGCTTTGGGCGCAGAGCGTCCCGGACTGCATTCCCACGCAGAGCGTGGGAACGATCGCAGAGCGTGGGAACGATCGCTGCACCTCTAATAAAGAATCCCCCGGGAGCCCGCTTATGTCGGTCGATCCGCAACACCTGCTTCGCGAGCTGTTTGCCACAGCCATCGACGCCGCCCACCCCCGGCAAGTCCTCGAACCCTACCTGCCTGCCGACCGCAGTGGCCGTGTGATCGTGATCGGCGCCGGCAAAGCCGCGGCCGCCATGGCGCTGGTTGTCGAAGACTGTTGGCAGGGCGAAGTCTCGGGCCTGGTGGTCACCCGCTATGGCCACGGCGCGCCATGCAAAAAAATCGAAGTAGTCGAAGCCGCCCACCCGGTTCCGGATGCAGCCGGCCTTGCCGTGGCCCAGCGCGTGCTGGAACTGATCAGCCATCTGGGCGAAAACGACCGCGTGATCTTCCTGCTCTCCGGCGGTGGCTCGGCACTACTCGCCCTGCCCGCCGAGGGCATCACCCTGGCGGACAAGCAAGCCATCAACAAAGCCCTGCTTAAATCCGGCGCCACCATTGGCGAGATGAATTGCGTGCGCAAGCACCTCTCGGCGATCAAGGGCGGGCGCTTGGCCAAGGCCGCGTGGCCGGCCACGGTGTACACCTACGCGATCTCCGACGTGCCGGGTGACCAGGCCACGGTGATTGCCTCGGGCCCGACGGTCGGCGACCCGAGCACCTCGCAACAGGCCCTGGCGATCCTCAAGCGCTACCACATCGACGCCCCCGCTTCGGTGCGCAGTTGGCTTAACAACCCCGCCTCGGAAACCGTCAAGCCCGGCGACCCGGTGCTTGCCCGCAGCCACTTCCAATTGATCGCCCGCCCGCAGCAATCGCTTGAAGCGGTGGCGGTCAAAGTACGCCAGTCCGGTTTCAGCCCGCTGATCCTCGGTGACCTTGAAGGCGAAGCCCGCGATGTGGCCAAGGTACACGCCGGCATCGCCCGGCAGATCGTGCAGCACGGCCAGCCATTGGCGGCGCCGTGCGTGATTCTTTCGGGGGGCGAAACCACCGTCACCGTACGCGGCGACGGCCGTGGCGGGCGCAATGCGGAATTCCTCTTGAGCCTCACCGACAGCCTCAAGGGCCTGCCCGGCGTGTACGCCCTGGCCGGCGATACCGATGGCATCGACGGTTCAGAAGACAACGCCGGCGCGATCATGACCCCCTGCAGCTACCGCCGTGCCGAAGCCCTGGGCTTGTCGGCCAGTGATGAGCTGGACAACAACAACGGCTACGGCTATTTCGCCGCCCTGGGCGACTTGATCGTCACCGAGCCGACGCGCACCAACGTCAACGACTTGCGCGCCATCCTGATCCTTGAGACTGCCAACCATGACGCCTGACAAGAAGGTCAAAATCCTCGCCACCCTGGGCCCGGCCACCGACGGTATCGACGACATCCTTGAGCTGGTGGAGGCCGGGGTGAATATCTTCCGCCTCAACTTCAGCCACGGCGACCACGCCGACCATGCCCAGCGCTACCAGTGGATTCGCCAGGTCGAGCGCCAGCTCAACTATCCGCTCGGTATCCTCATGGACCTGCAAGGGCCGAAGCTGCGGGTGGGACGCTTTGCCGAGGGCAAGGTGCAACTGGTGCGCGGCCAGGCCCTGCGCCTGGACCTGGATGAAACCCTGGGCGACCAACGCCGGGTCAACCTGCCCCACCCGGAAATCATCGCGGCCCTGGAGCCGGGCATGGACCTGCTGCTCGACGACGGCAAGCTGCGCCTGCGCGTGATCACCAAGCATGCCGACGCCATCGACACCACCGTGCTCAATGGCGGCGAACTGTCTGACCGCAAAGGTGTGAACGTCCCACAAGCGCTGTTGGAACTGAGCCCACTCACCGCCAAGGACCGTCGCGACCTGAGCTTCGGCCTGGAGCTGGGTGTGGACTGGGTGGCGCTGTCGTTTGTGCAGCGCCCGGAAGACATTCGCGAAGCCCGCGAACTGATCGGCGATAAAGCGTTTCTGATGGCCAAGATCGAGAAACCTTCGGCGGTGCAGCGGCTGCAAGAAATCGCCGAACTGAGCGACGCGATCATGGTGGCCCGGGGTGATTTGGGTGTGGAAGTGCCGGCCGAGAGCGTGCCGCAGATCCAGAAAGACATCATCAGCACCTGCCGCCAACTGGGTAAGCCGGTGGTGGTGGCCACGCAGATGCTCGAATCCATGCGCTTCTCGCCGGCACCCACCCGCGCCGAAGTCACCGATGTCGCCAACGCGGTGGCCGAAGGTGCAGATGCGGTGATGCTGTCAGCGGAAACCGCCTCGGGCGAGTACCCGCTGGAAGCGGTGCAGATGATGAGCAAGATCATCCGCCAAGTGGAAAACGGCCCGGACTACCAGGCGCAGCTGGATGTCAGCCGGCCCAAGGCGGATGCCACGGTGTCGGACGCCATCAGCTGTGCGATCCGCCGCATCAGCAGCATCCTGCCGGTGGCGGTGCTGGTGAACTACAGCGAGTCCGGCAGTTCCAGCTTACGCGCGGCGCGGGAACGGCCGGTTGCGCCGATCCTCAACCTCACGCCCAACTTGTCCACGGCGCGACGCCTGAGCGTGGCGTGGGGCGTGCACTCGGTGGTCAATGATCGGCTGCGCCAGGTGGATGAGGTGTGTTCCACCGCGCTGGAAATTGCCCAGGCCCAGGGCATGGCGCAGCGTGGCGATACCTTGGTGATTACCGCGGGGGTGCCGTTCGGGCAGCCGGGGTCGACCAACTCGCTGCGCATAGAGACGCTGATTTAGCGCCTGTCAGGGCCTCATCGCGGGCAAGCCCGGCTCCCACATTTGATCGAGTTTGCATGTCGAACATCAATCAAATGTGGGAGCTGGCTTGCCTGCGATGAGGGCAACTCGGTCTTATTGACTCAACCCAAATGCACAACCCAACCTGCCCCGACTGGGCCGAAGCCCTGCTCAACGGCTTCAGCCAAATCTTCCTGCAGCGCCATCCGCTGTGCGGACTGCTGTGTCTGCTGGCGATTCTGATCGGCGCCCCGGCCTTGCTTGGCGGGGCCGTGCTTGGCGGGGCCTTGCTGGGGGGAGTCGCAGGGTTGCTCACGGCCCAGCGCCGGGGGTATCCCAAGTCCGAGCGCCAGGCCGGGCTGTATAGTTACAACGGCGTACTGCTGGGCCTGTTGATCAGCCAGCACTTTGCCTGGTCGGCGCTGGTGCCACCGCTGATCCTGGCGTGCGGCGGCTTGAGTGCCATCCTCACCCGGCACTGGTTGAAACACGCGACCCAGCCCCAGGATTTACCGGCCTATACCGCGCCCTTTGTGGGTCTGGGTTGGTTGCTGCTCGGCCAGAGTCCTGAAAACACCCTTGCACTGATCGAGCCCGACACTGTCGCTGTAGTGGCCGCGCCCTTCGCCGGCCTTGGGCAAATCATGCTGCTGGACCAGCCCCTGGCGGGTGTACTGATCGCCCTGGGCTTGCTGCTGGCCGACCGCCGCGCCGCCGCGTGGGCCTTGGGCGGCGCCACTCTCGGCATGCTGGCCGGCTGGTGGCTGAATGACCCCACTGGCGCCCTGCTCGGCCTGCACAGTTATAACCCCGCGCTGGCCGCCCTGGCCCTGTGCTCGTCACGTCGCCAGCCCTGGTTGCCACTGCTGGGCATTGGCCTGGCCATCCTGCTCACCCCGGGCTTTGCCGGCCTACACCTGCCCGCGCTGACCGCGCCGTTTATCCTCGCGTGCTGGCTGGTGCGCGCCGGTCAGCGAATGCTGCACAAGCCTCACATGGACAGCCCGTTCGAATCGCCCTAGGCTTGCTCGATATTCGTTTCAGGCAGGGTTTATGGACAGCAACAACGACTGGCGCCAGCGCCTCTACATCATGGTGTTCCAAAGCGACACCGTCGCCGGGCGGCGCTTTGACGGCATCCTGCTGCTGATCATCCTCGCCAGCCTGGTGATCGTGATGCTCGACAGCATCGACACAATCCATCAGAACTACGCCGACGTGCTGGCCTATATCGAGTGGGGCTTCACGCTGATCTTCGCCATCGAGTACGGCCTGCGCCTGTATTGCTCGCCCAAGCCGCTGCGCTATGCCTTCAGTTTTTATGGCTTGGTGGACCTGCTCGCCATCGTCCCCGGCATCCTCGCGCTGTACTACAGCGACGCCCAGTATCTGCTGATCATCCGCATCATCCGCATGCTGCGTATCTTCCGCGTGCTCAAGCTCAGCCCGTACCTCAAGCAGGCCAACTACCTGATGGCCGCGCTGCGCGGCAGCAAGCAGAAGATCGTGGTGTTCCTGGTCAGCGTGTGCACCCTGGTGACGGTGTTCGGCACCTTGATGTACGTGATCGAAGGCCCGGAACATGGCTTCACCAGTATTCCCAAGGGCATCTACTGGGCCATCGTCACCCTGACTACCGTGGGCTTCGGCGATATCGTGCCCAAGACGCCCTTGGGCCAGGTGATTTCGTCGCTGGTGATGATCACCGGTTACTCGATCATCGCCGTGCCAACAGGTATTTTTACCGCCGAGCTGGCCAGTGCCATGCGCGGCGAACAGCTGCACACTGAATGCCCAGCGTGCAAGAAGGACAGCCATGAACCCAACGCCGCATTTTGCGCGCGCTGTGGCAGCAATCTGTTTCGCAAACTGGAATAAGCAAAGTTCTTTTTAATCTTTAAAGCTCTATGCGGGCCCGGCTATAGTCGCTGGCAAATTGCCTCCCCTCTTCTCGAACAACAAGGAATGAGCAGTGAAAAAAATCCTCAGCGCCTCCCTACTGGCCGCCGGCCTGGCCCTGGCGGGCTCCGCCCAGGCAGCGACCACCCTGCTCAACGTCTCCTACGACGTGATGCGCGATTTCTACAAGGACTACAACGCCGCCTTCCAGAAGCACTGGGCAGCCGAGCACCCAGACGACAAGCTGACATTGCAGATGTCCTTCGGCGGCTCCAGCAAACAAGCGCGCTCGGTGATCGACGGCCTGCCCGCCGACGTGATCACCATGAACATGGCCACCGACATCAATGCCTTGGTCGACAACGGCAAACTGGTGCCGGACAACTGGGTAACGCGCTTGCCGAACAACAGTGCGCCGTTCACCTCCGCCACGGTGTTTATCGTGCGCAAAGGCAACCCCAAGGCGTTGAAAGACTGGCCCGACCTGCTCAAGGACGGCGTGCAGGTAATCGTCCCCAACCCGAAAACCTCGGGTAACGGCCGCTACACATACCTCTCGGCCTGGGGCTACGTGTTGAAGAACGGTGGCGATGAAGAAAAGGCCAAGACCTTCGTTGGCAAGTTGTTCAAGCAAGCGCCAGTACTGGACACCGGTGGCCGCGCCGCCACCACCACCTTCATGACCAACCAGATTGGCGACGTGCTGGTGACCTTTGAAAACGAAGCCGAAATGATCGCCCGTGAATTTGGCCGTGATCAGTTCGAAGTGGTCTACCCAAGCGTCTCCGCCGAAGCCGAACCGCCGGTGTCAGTGGTGGATAAAGTGGTCGAGAAAAAAGGCACCCGTGCTGCGGCCGAGGACTACCTCAAGTATCTGTGGTCGCCCGAAGGCCAGGAAATTGCGGCCAACAATTACCTGCGCCCACGGGACCCGAAGGTACTGGCCAAGTACACCGACCGGTTCCCGAAGGTGGACTTCCTGTCGGTGGAGAAGACCTTCGGCGACTGGCGCACGGTGCAAAAGACCCACTTCAATGATGGCGGCGTGTTCGACCAGATCTACTCTGGCCAATAACCCATCTGACTGAATCAACTCGGTCAAACCTGTGGGAGCTGGCTTGCCTGCGATGACGGCGAGTCAGCTTGCACATGAGCGGCTGATCCCCCGCCATCGCAGCATAGGTATCTACACAACTTTGTAGGTTGCAGCAGCCAACGCTAACCACGATGCGAAGCGAGCCGCTCTTGATCTGGCTTTTGATCTTAGGCGCCCCGTTAAACCACGCTGGCCGAACGCAGGCTTGAATTCGTGGGTAACCCGGCAGGACGCCGGGTGAGCCGCCGTCAGGGCGGAACCCTAAGTGGCCGTTACCTAAATAACGGATATGTACCCGGTCCAACTGTGTCGCCTGCCAGCCCACCTTCGCGAGCAAGCCCGCTCCCACAGTTGGATCGTGGGGTGTCAGGTAGATAGGGGGCGGCTGCCAGGCTGTCATCGCAGGCAAGCCAGCTCCCACTTTTTTTGCGCGAAGCAGATGTGTCTGAATGTATCATCAGCCGACATAAGTGATATCACCACAAGCAACCTACTCACTTGCAGGCCTTGTCTTTACTCTCCCCACCTCATCGTCCTTCGCCTTTATGAGTACACCATGAACGCAACCTCTCCCGCTGCTGGCACCATGACCCGGGGCATGGTCATGCTGTTCGCGTTTTGCTGCGGCGCCATCGTCGCCAACATCTACTACGCGCAACCGATCATCGAGCTGATTGCCCCAGACATTGGCCTGACGCCGGCAATGGCCAGCCTGATCGTGTCCCTCACGCAAATCGGCTATGCCCTGGGCCTGTTCTTTCTGGTGCCCCTGGGCGACCTGCTGGAAAACCGCAAGCTGATGATTGCCACCACCGTCGTGGCGATCGCCAGCCTGTTGGGTGCGGCGTTTATCGAACAGCCGAACCTGTTCCTGCTGGTGTCGTTACTGATCGGTTTCAGTTCCGTCTCGGTGCAGATCCTGATTCCGCTGGCCGCACACCTGGCGCCGGCCGAGTCTCGTGGCCGGGTGGTCGGCAGTATCATGGGCGGCCTGCTGCTGGGCATCCTGCTGGCACGGCCGGTGTCGAGCGTGGTGGCCGACCACTTCGGCTGGCGGGCGATGTTCATGGCGGCCGCGGCGCTGATGGCGTTTATCAGCGTGGTGCTGATGCTGACCATCCCCAAGCGCCAACCCGATCACAGTGCCAGCTACGGCCAGTTGCTGCGCTCCCTGGGCACTCTGCTGCGTGAGCAACCACTGTTGCGCCAGCGGGCGTTCTACCAGGGTTGCATGTTCGCCGCCTTCAGCCTGTTCTGGACCGCCGTGCCATTGGAACTGGCACGTAACCACGGCCTGAGCCAAAGCGAAATCGCACTGTTTGCCCTGGTCGGTGCCCTCGGTGCCATCGCTGCACCCATGGCCGGTCGCCTGGCCGATGCCGGCCATACCCACCGCGCCTCGCTGCTGGCGATGCTGTTTGGTGCGCTGAGCTTCCTGCCGGCGTTGGTGCACCCGCTCTACAGCGTGATCGGCCTGGCAATCACCGGGGTGGTCCTGGATTTCTGCGTGCAGATGAACATGGTCCTCGGCCAACGCGCCATCTACGCCCTCGACGCCCACAGCCGCAGCCGTCTGAACGCGCTGTACATGACCAGCATCTTCATTGGCGGAGCATTCGGTTCGGCGATTGCCAGCAGCGTGTATGAACACGGCGGCTGGTTGGGTGTAATGCTGGTGGGCAGTGCGTTTGCACTGGTCGCTCTGTTGCGCTTTTGGACTGTGTCACGTAAAGCCTCGTCGGCCGCCCTCCACGCGCCCTGACAGGCCCTTGAGCCGCACATCACGGGGTTTCACAACGCAAAAAGGGGCGGGACTTAATCAACCGTTGAATAAGTCCCGCCCAGCCTTACTTAGTACAGTGGATCAAACCCTCAAAGATAACCGCCATCTTTAATGTTGAGCCCTATGACATCTTCCGGACTGATCATTCGGGTACTCTTGATCAGGAAGTCGGTCTTGCCATCTCCGTCCAAGTCTATCGCCAGCAAATAACGGCCAGACAGCGGGTTAAACTTGATGATGGTGTCGCCCGCCTTCCCCGTGTAGTTATCGACGAAGTTCAACGATACCTTGCCGTCGAGCGCCATCTGCGAGAGGTCGATCTTGTCTTGCCCTGTGTTGAAGTCCAACAGCAAGTCGGCATTGGCGCGGGTTGAATCACTAAAGGCATTGAACTTGAAGGTATTCCAGCCGCCGCCGCCCACCAACGTATCGGCTCCCGCGCCACCGGTAAGCACGTTATCGGCACTGTTACCTATGATGCGGTCGTTACCGTGGCCACCCACGGCATTTTCGATCACCGTCTTCTCACCGATGCGAACGTTTTCCCTCATCCCGCCTACACTGGAAAACGCACCGCCACGCAAGTTGATGATTTGATCCTGCTTGAAGCCAGAGAAATCAAACGTATCGTTCCCACGCTCATCCCAGATGTTGAACTCTGGCTTATCGGACGCGGACGTCAGGGTGGTTTCCCGCTTGCCAGTATTTGAATTGAATCCGTAGGTGGTGTCATCGGTCCGGGGGTCGCCGCCTGGCCTGGGCCGGTCAACGACTGGCTGCTTGGTGCCTTCTGGCTTGGGCTGATCTACCACTGGCTGCTTGGTGCCCTCTGGCTTGGGCTGCTCTACCACTGGCTGCTTAGTGCCTGCTGGCTTGGGCTGATCTACCACTGGCTGCTTAGTGCCCGCTGGCTTGGGCTGATCTACCACTGGCTGCTTAGTGCCCGCTGGCTTGGGCTGATCTACCACTGGCTGCTTAGTGCCCGCTGGCTTGGGCTGATCTACCACTG
>NZ_JYLO01000017.1 GCF_001439845.1 Pseudomonas lactis
GGTGTGCGCCCAGTCAGAAACTGCGAGCCCGCTGGGCCAGTGACACTGAACCCTGAGAAAGAAACGACTATGAAACAAGCAGCTTAAAACGAAGAACAGTGACAACTACCTTGAAAAACACCGCAGCCGTGCGTCAACAAGTTTAAAGCTTTCCGCCGTCTTACGATCAATTGTGATTGAGTCACCACTCCAAATCGCATTTTGCTTTGAAAGGTCATTAAAGGCGCGCCCTTCTAAAACACCTCCACCTTCACTTGAAATCAAACCAGCCGCAGGTAAATTTTCGTACATCCCATGAAACAAAGCCTCAGAGGTTGAGTCCTCATACAAGATCTTAAATTCTTTTGGCTTAGCTGGGGCTTCTTTCTCTAAAGCCAATAGAACCTTCTCCTCTTCGTCAGCAGAAAGCCCTTTTGATGCTTTTTTCATAATCGCTTTTAATACTCCGTTACGTCGAACCATCCAGGTATCGTACTTAACTTTCCACACCGACTGACTCTCCTTCACCTCCTCGCCCTGTTTAGCCTGAAAGGCCCTAATCGGCTTCAAAAAAACATTCTCAACCGTTGACTTCCTTTCACCCGAGTCAGCAATAGCCAGAAGCATCAGCGAGGTCGGAGCGACCTGGCCATTGGGTTTACGAATATCTACAAGGCCCTGCAAGACAACAGAGATTGCAGTTAGGGCCGCATTTTGAATCAATCCCCGCGGAGCCTGAATATTAGCTTGAGCCTCATTTATTGCTGCATCCAGCAAGGGAAATTGCGACAAACTCGGATATGAATCATCTCCGAAATTAGACTTATGTGCGCTATTTCTGAAATAGTTAAAATACATAGCTCACCCAAAAATACAACAAACAACATTAAGAAACTGCAGCAGACATAACGCCCGCCATTGACCATTGATTCTGCCTAGACAGCCTCACACACTCTTCCACCCACGAATTTATTTCACTCTCAATCCAACGCACAGATGTTTTCCCGACACGTATCTGCTTTGGGAATTTCGCATCATAATGACGCGAGGCCACATTTAGCTTGTTATAAATAGTTGACCTTGAAAGACCCGTTCGCATTAAAACATCTCTCAAGCGAAGCATAACCAACGCTTCTGATTTTTCATTAAACATCATTACACCCGTTAGGACTGGACGAGGCAATCCTATAAGCAGCAACTCAAATCTCAAAGAACGTGAGCGTAACGCTTGCTAACGTTACGCCTTAGAACATGCCACTTTGAAAGCAATTCTGTCTCGCACCTCAAAATAGAATGTATCTCCCCTTAGCCAGTACTATTCCAGCTATTAATAGCAAAAATAGCTGCCCTTAACGCCAAACCTCACATTCAGATTCCGCCCACAACGTCCCTCCCTGGGATGTTGTTTTGGCAAGCCTCATTCAAAAAAATCTCAGACCTATATCACCTAGATGAACGCTCAGCGATGAGCGCGTCATTCAGCATTTCTGCGTGATACGTGGACTCAGCAAACAGAGAGGAATCATTTATGTACACCCCGTGCCCGAGCTGCAATTCAGGACGAGTGGTTACTAAAAATGTTGGTAAGCAAGCAGGTGGTTTGATTGGTGCAGCGGGCGGTGCGGCCAGTGGGGTCGCTGGAGCACTAACGGGAGCGGAGGCTGGCGCGGTGCTGGGAGTAGTCGGCGGGCCGGTGGGAATCGCTATCGGCAGCATCGCCGGGGCGATTTTGGGTGGTCTGTTCGGTGGGGTCGCAGGTGGCATTGCCGGGGCCACGCTGGGCGAGCAGATCGATGAAAAAATCCTTCTCAACTATCAGTGCCTGGCGTGTGGCTACAGCTTCAGCGTCAACCGTTAAGTCGTTGTGAACAGGCGTCGTTGGTTAATGAAACGACGCGCTTTTCCCTTCATTCGCAAGGAATCATTTCCATGGCTCATCTCGTTGAACAAATGGCTTACGTTGGTGCCACGCCCTGGCATGGTCTGGGCAGTCGCCTCTCCCCCAAACAACCGCTCGAAGTCTGGCAGCGTGAAGCGGGTATGGACTGGCAGATTCAGGAAAGCCCGGTCCATTTTAAGTCTGACGCCATCGGGCACCTGGGCTCAATTCATACCTTCCCTGAGCAGAAGGTGCTGTATCGCTCCGACACCAAGGCCCCTCTGTCGGTGGTTTCTCAGCGCTACCAGGTGGTGCAGCCACGTGAAGTGCTGGAGTTCTACCGGGATCTGACTGAAGTCTCGGGCTACGAACTGGAAACCGCTGGAGTGCTCAAAGGCGGTCGCAAGTTCTGGGCGCTGGCCCGTACTGGGCAAGGCACGACGCTCCGTGGTAACGACCAGGTAAACGGCTACCTGCTGCTTGCCACCTCCTGTGACGGCACCCTGGCCACCACAGCGACCCCGACCATGGTACAGGTGGTCTGCAATAACATGCTGACCATCGCCCTGGACGGCACCACCCGCGCGATCAAGGTGCCCCACAACACCCGCTTCGATCCGCAAGCAGTGAAAAAGCAGTTGGGTATTGCTGTCTCTCAATGGGACGAGTTCATGTACCAAATGAAAAATTTATCCGAGCGAAAGGTTCAGTGGCGTGAAGCAATGGGCTTCTTCACGAACGTACTGCGTGACACCAGCACTGATAGTCCGCTACCGCCAGTCCTTCCCAATGAACGGGCGCTACGCAAGGTGCAGAGCCTACATGAAGGTCAGGACGAGGATCGACATTAGAATCAGCTCAAGGTACCGCCTGGGGATTACTCAATGCTGTAACCAAGTATACGGATCACGAGCGACGGTCCAAGAGCAGTGAGTATCGGGTCGACTCCGCTTGGTTCGGCCAAGGAGCAGCGCTCAAGCAGAAAGCCCTCAAATCCGCACTTCTATTGGTGGCATAAAGCGGCGGGCAACCGGCTGCACGCTTATCCTAACCTTCCAATTCCTGGGATATTTGTGACAGGAGCATTTCCTTGGACATTTCCGGATCCTGGAGCAACTGGCTTTTGATAAGCACAGTTGCGGGATGAACTCCAAGATGGGCAGAAAGTTCAATTAATTTTTCTACGGAAGGGCTTTTCAAGCCTCGTTCAACATCGCTGACGTAGCTCTGGCTCGGAGCAAGCTGCTCTTGGGCAATACCATGTCTGCTCCTCAGGATTTTCACTGCCATCCCGAAGGCTTGCTTTGAGTTCATTTCTGTTGCTCGCAAAAGCAACGATGAAGCCTTCGGAAGCGCAAAAGCACTATACTCGATTGAGCATATACAGCTAAAATTCGAAAAAACCCTTACACAATTTTTTGATTGGATCGAATGCAAGCAACTAACCACGTGATTGCCATCTCGCAGAGCTAGCTCGTCCCTCTCGTCACCAAGTGGCTCAACGAGTACACACCCTACGGATCGTCAACGGTGGTTACGGCTTTCCAGAAAAAGCAGGGATACATGCATCTTGCTTTTGTTTTTTCTATGCGCTTTTAAATCTGAAAAGGGAATCACATGAAAATCGTGTACAAAATATTTGCGCTTACTTTGATGACGTCCTCTGCATACGCTGTTGATCTATATAGCCAATATTCAACTCCCGACTCTATAAGTTGCACTGGCCCGAACAACAACGTATGCACCGACACTACCCGACCTGACGACATTGTCGTCCAATATAAAGATGCCTATGGCAAAGTCACCATGCAACAAGAGCCCTCTTTTGAAATCATTACTTGTATACGCATTTTAGACAAGTGCATTGATAACGATCGAAACTATCGAGGAAAATCGATAACGGGTCGCGATGTCAAATATGTGGCGTTCAAAGATTTTTATATTTATCCGGGCGGTGACGGCAAAGATTGGGCATACAAAAATGGTACGGGACCTCTATTCGGAGGCGCTCCAGCAGGCAACGTCGTAGGAGCACCTGCGACCTCCACAGTTAAAGCAACGGCTACAGCTACCGGCACCTATGACATATGGTGCGATCCGCAAGGCAATAGCTGCGATCTAACCATAGACGGTGGTAGTGACATGGTCAACCGTGATCGACTACCGGTTTACGTACCGATGGCTTCTGATACCAGTAACTGCTCCATGGAGTTTTGCTATAACTCAAAGCAGGACGTAATTGGTTTGAACCCAGGGTACGCACTCTGGAAAAAGTAACGCCTATTCCCGCTGGCTCGCCAAGAGCCTGAGTATCAAATGTACTCACTCTGGTTGGGCCATGGCGCTGTCATCAAACAACGCGCCCTGCAGCGCTGTGCTGGAACTCGCGGCCTAGCAACACTCATTTACTCAACTATTAAAGCGCCTGGCCAGCTTCTGTTGGCCGGGCTTTTTTTTTGGTTCTTTACGGATTACCGGGAAAGACGCTCTTGATCTTCATGAAAAAGAACTCGCTGTACCGGTAGCCATACGCCATGCGCTTGATGACTTTAATTCGATTGTTTATCCCTTCCAGTTGCCCTGTATGCATCGGCCACCTAACTCGGCTCACAATCCTTCGCCAATAGCGTTTCAGTCGTTTTGCAAACTGAACTGGATGCGTTTTTTTTGACTTCAAACCCTTGCGCCGGGCAATAGATTACTTATTGAACATTTTGTAAAAATCCGTAACATTGCCCGCCATGATACTCGAACAGCTCAAAGCCCTGGGGAATGACACTCGCATGCAAATGATGGAGTGGCTCAAAGACCCACTCAGTAATTTCCCACCTCAGGATCATGGCGATCCTGCCATAGGGGTGTGCGTAACCCATTTGCAGCACAAGGCAGGGCTTTCACCTTCTACCGCGTCTGCACACTTAGCTATCTTGCAACGTGCAGGCTTCGTGCTAACCACCCGCATCGGAAAATGGACTTACTATCGACGCAACGAGGTGGCGATTGATGACTTTGCGGCTAGGCTGACCATCGATTTGTAATTTTTAACCTTTCATTTCGTTATTTCGCGTAATTAGAAAACACAAGGAAACCCCGATGAGCAACAAAACAATCTTCGTCCAACCCGGTGGCGGCTATGAAAAGGTTGTGGTTGGCAGCAGCGAAGCCCGAGCCGCAGCCCACGGCGAAATCACCGTGCGCCTGCACGCCAACTCGCTTAACTACCACGACTTCGCGGTGGTCAGCGGTATGTGGGGCCCTAGCGAAAAACGCATCCCCATGGCCGATGGTGCAGGTGAAGTCATTGCTGTCGGCCCAGATGTCACTGAATTCAAGGTGGGTGACTCGGTCGTCAGTACCTTCTTCCCGGAGTGGATCAGCGGCGCGCCACTAGTTGAAGGCTTTGTTAGCGTGCCAGGTGATGGAATTGACGGCTACGCTCGTGAGCAAGTGACTGCCCAAGCCACATCGTTCACCCTCGCGCCGACCGGATACAGCCACGCTGAAGCGTCGACGCTCACCACTGCCGGCCTTACTGCATGGCGCGCTCTGATGGCCGATGACTCACTCAAGCCGGGCGATACCGTGCTCGTTCAAGGCACTGGTGGCGTTTCAATTTTTGCCCTGCAGTTCGCTAAAATGGCCGGCGCTACCGTCATTGCTACCTCTTCAAGCGACGAAAAACTTGAACGTCTGAAAGCACTAGGCGCTGATCATGTGATCAATTATCGCAAAGATCTTAACTGGGGCGAAACTGCACGCGCTCTAACGGGGGGCCGCGGTGTTGATCACATCATAGAAGTCGGCGGCCCTGCGACGCTTGAGCAATCGATGATTGCAATTCGGGTTGCTGGTCACATCTCCGTCATCGGGATACTGAGTGGCGTAAGCGGTGCAATGAATTTTGTACCGGCATTGATCAAGCAAGTGCGCCTGCAGGGTGTGTTGGTAGGCAGCCGCAGCCAGCAGCAAGATATGGTCCGAGCCATCAACGTTAATGGTATGCGCCCGATTATTGATCGTCATTTCCCTATGAGCGAGATTGTCGAAGCGTTCAAGTATCAGGAAACCAACCAGCATTTCGGCAAAATTTGCCTGGATATCTAAGCGCGCATGAATGGCCATGATCCGTATGCCCACCTCAAAGTCGTGCCGAGGTGGCTGCCGACGCAGCGCGAGACGGATTTGCCCATTGCTGTCTGTCGCAACCGGCAGCAGTGGGTCGACTCACCCATGCTGTGCTCCGAGGCAATCAGCTAAGAAGCAGTCATTCTAAGTGCCATGAAACGATTCGATTTAGCCCCTCTAGTCAAAGCAGAATCATTAGGGCTACAACGATTTTGTCATGCAGTTATTGGGTTGAAGAATAGACAATCGTAGGCATTCTCACAGAGCCATGGTCGCTCTCTGCCGGTCATGGTCACGCAACGTGATGGTGAAATCCGATGCAAATGCTTGGTCAGGTCGAATGCAAATGGCTGGGCAAGCCCGTGCAATTACCCACCGTTCTAGCCCACAGATCCGGATAATCCGCCCAGCAGCCGTTCCGGCTCAAGCCATAGTACGGGCAGCGCGATGTTTTTCGTCAAATTTGACGCGTACAGCTCGTTGTCCAAAACTCTGGCGGGCCGCTTGGTTTACGATGGATGTCAAAACTCGTTCCCAGCCTAAGCAATGCTGTAGCAAAATCAGCTCGACTCGAGAAGAGCTGCAATTTGCTCCCCTCCGGCGAGTATCGTAGATCTTTCTTCCTAACGCGGCGGCGATCATCGGACCGACATAATGCTGCGCATCAAATGAAGTGATGGCTGGCTCACGAACTGCGATTATCAAGATTTCGTCGGAGGGCTTGCTCAAAACCCAAAGTAGACGACTGGTCTAATTGTTGGTATGGTGCGTCCATGAATACGATGACCACCACCGATGTACGGCAACACATCCTCGACACGGCTCAAAACATCATTGCCGGGCGAGGATTCACAGCTGTTGGTTTGAGCGAAATCCTTAAATCTGCGAATGTGCCAAAAGGTTCGTTCTATCATTACTTCAATTCCAAGGAAGCATTTGGCGAGGCGCTCTTGGAGAGCTATTTCAGTGACTACATGGTGCAATTGGAAACGCTATTGAACCGTCCAAGTGTATCAGCAGCACAACGCTTGCTGGCCTACTGGGCTACCTGGATTGAAACCCAATCAGCCTGTTATCCCGCCGAGGGGAAATGCTTGGCAGTGAAGCTTGCAGCGGAAGTCAGTGATCTATCGGAGCCAATGCGTATGGTGCTCCAGGATGGCATGGAAGGAGTAATTACTCGTCTCGCCAATGTGGTGAGTGACGCTGTAAACGATGGTTCTCTGCCGGGCGATACTGACACCCGCGGCTTGGCGACCATGCTGTACCAACTTTGGCTCGGAGCCAGTCTAAGGACCAAGGTCACGCGTGATCAGATGCCTTTGCAGGCGGCCTTCGAGACTACTTCTCTGTTACTCAGTCAGGTATCCGACCGATGAAATTTTCAATGTAAAAAATTTACTCAAAAAATATACGACTGGTCTATTTAATCGGAGTTAAAGCAATGTTTAATTTTGACTTCTACAACCCTACGCGAATCGTCTTCGGCAACGAAACCATCAGCCGCCTGGATGAACTGGTTCCGGCTGCGGCCCGCATCCTGCTGCTCTATGGTGGCCAGAGCGCTCGTGCAAACGGTACGCTCCGCGAAGTCCGTGACGCATTAGGCTCTCGGGAAGTGCAAGAATTCGGGGGTATAGAGCCAAACCCCAGCTATGAAACGCTAATCAAGGCTGTTGATCAGGTTCGCACCCATCGCTTGGATTTTCTCCTGGCTGTCGGTGGAGGTTCGGTCATCGATGGCACCAAGTTCGTTGCCGCTGCTGTTGGCTACGAGGGTGATGCTTGGGACATTCTGGAAACGCGGGGTGCAAGTATTCGACGAGCGCTGCCATTTGGCACCGTTCTGACCCTACCGGCAACTGGCTCGGAAATGAACAATGGAGGCGTGGTTACTCGCCGGGCGACACAAGACAAGCTGCCGTTTCGAAGCGCTTACATGTTTCCACAATTCTCGATTCTCGATCCCACCAAAACCCAAACCCTCCCCACCCGTCAACTCGCAAACGGCGTTGTCGATGCGTTCGTGCATGTCATTGAGCAGTACCTGACCTACCCAATCGATGCGCGCGTCCAAGATCGTTTTGCCGAAGGTCTTTTACAAACGCTGATCGAAATTGGCCCCCTTGTACTGAAAGAGTCCGCGGACTACAGCACGCGTGCCAACCTCATGTGGACGGCCACTTTGGCGCTCAATGGCCTGATCGGAGCGGGCGTACCACAGGACTGGTCCACCCACATGATCGGCCATGAGCTCACCGCGCTGTACGGCATCGATCACGCACGGACCCTGGCCATCGTACTTCCTGCGAACCTAGAGATTCGTCGTGAAGCCAAGCGCGCGAAGCTGCTGCAGTACGCCGAGCGGGTTTGGCAGATCAGCCAAGGGGACAAAGAACAACGGATTGACATGGCCATACAACAGACCCGGATGTTCTTCGAGAGCCTGGGCTTACCGACGCACTTATCCGCCTACAAGCTCGGCACTGACGCTATAGATGCGCTAATAAACCAGCTCGACACACACCACCTCACCGCACTCGGCGAACACAACAACGTCAGTTTAGACGTCAGCCGCCGTGTGCTTGAAGCGAGCCTATAAGCCAACCTCCAGCACTGCTTATCCACACAGGCAGCGCATTACAAAACATCCACAAGCATGCACAACTGCAAGGTATACGACATGAAGATTCTCCTCGTTCTGACTTCCCACGACCAGCTTGGTGACACTGGCGAGAAGACCGGTTTCTGGCTCGAAGAGCTGGCCGCGCCTTACTACGCCTTCATCGACGCTGGCGTGCAAGTGACCCTAGCATCGCCGAAAGGCGGTCAACCACCCATCGACCCAAAGAGCAATGAGCCCGACTTCCAGACAGACGCCACCCGTCGCTTTCAGACCGATTCAGTCGCCACTCACGCGCTGGCCAACACCGAGAAACTGAGCGACGTGATCAGTTCCGAGTTTGATGCGGTGTTCTACCCTGGCGGCCATGGCCCACTGTGGGATCTTGCGGAGAACACCTTTTCTATCTCTCTGATCGAGCAATCAATCCAATCCGGCAAACCTGTCGGAGCGGTTTGTCACGCACCAGCGGTTTTGCGCCATGTCAAGTGTGTAGATGGCAAACCTCTGGTTGCAGGCAAGACAGTAACCGGTTTCAGCAATAGCGAGGAGGCTGCGGTGGGTCTAACTCAAATCGTGCCTTTCCTGGTAGAGGATATGCTCAAGGCAAATGGTGGGCGCTATACCAAGGGTGCTGACTGGAGCGTTCATGTCGAAGTCGATGGGTTGCTCGTAACTGGCCAGAACCCAGCTTCCTCTGAAGCTACGGCTCACTCGCTGCTCAAACTGTTGGCCTGAGACTACGTCAATGTCCGCCTACGTAGTCTTCACACGTGAACACACCACAGACGAGGCTGAGTTGAAACTCTATGCCCGTAAAGCACCGGCGGCACGCCAGGGTCGGAACCTCACACCATTGGCCTTCTACGGCCAACTGGAGGTGCTCGAAGGCGGACCGATTGAGGGCGCAGTCATTCTTCAATTTCCGGACATAGCAGCAGCTCGAGAGTGGTACTCCAGCCCCGCCTACCAAGAGGCACTGCAACATCGTCTTAAAGGTGCGGTTTACAGAGTATTCCTGATTGATGGCATCAATCATTAGTAAATGCACCAAAATATTCCCGCAGTTTAGGTCCTGTCTACTTACCAGCCTCATTAACAAATCAAATTTACTTAAAATTACTGGAGAAACAGCATGGCATACGCATCCGTTAATCCCTATACAGGTGAAGTTCTAAAAAGTTTTCCAGATGCAACAGATATTCAGATTGAACAGGCTCTTGAGGCGTCTCACAACGCATTTCTTGTCTGGAAGAATTGCTCAATCGCAGAGCGTGGGGCCGTCCTTCAGCGAGCTGCCGACCTGCTGCGCGCGCGAGCAAACGACTATGCCCGGTTGCTAACACTGGAAATGGGCAAGATCACTGCCGAAGCATTAGGTGAAGTAGAAATCTCAGCAAGTATCTTTGAGTATTACGTTAAACATGCAGAAGCTTTGTTAACTCCGCAGAAGCTGCCGGTAGCCGACCCAGCCGAGGGTGAAGCAATCTTGGTCCATGAGCCGTTGGGCACTATCCTGGCCATTGAACCATGGAACTTTCCTTACTATCAAATTGCTCGCATTCTCGCACCACAGTTGGCAGCGGGTAATACCGTGCTGCTCAAACATGCTTCAAACGTACCGCAATGTGCCGAAGCTTTCGAACAACTACTGCTTGATGCTGGTCTACCTGCTGGCGCATTCAGCAACATGTACGCAACTCGCCAGCAAATCGGGACAATCCTCAACGACTCTCGAGTACACGGGGTGGCACTGACCGGTTCCGAAGGCGCAGGTGCCATCATCGCCTCCCAGGCTGGCAAGGCACTGAAGAAATCTACATTGGAACTGGGGGGGGCAGATGCCTTCATAGTTCTGCGCGACGCTGAACTGAAAAAGACCGTGAAGTGGGCTGTTGTAGGCCGTCACTGGAATGCTGGACAGGTGTGCATATCATCCAAACGCATGATTGTAGTGGAAGAAGTCTACGATGAGTTCCTGCGCCTTTATGCCGAAGGTGTAGCACAACTGAAGGCCGGCGACCCGTTCGATCCGGAAACAAATCTAGCCCCCCTGTCATCTCAAACTGCCGCCGACGAAATCCGCGCGAAGATTCGTGAAGCAGTCAACTACGGTGCTACGGCCACCGAGGTTGGGCCCAAGGTACCAAGCAAGGGTGCATTTGTTCAACCGACCATTCTGACCAACCTGACGCCTGATAACCCTGCCTACTACTGGGAGTTCTTCGGTCCAGTCTCGATGATCTTACGAGCTAAAGACGAAGAAGACGCGATAGTTATCGCCAACGACTCTCCGTTCGGGCTCGGTGGTTCGGTATTCACCGCAGACGCCCAGCATGGTGTTGAGGTTGCTAAGCGCATCGAGACAGGCATGGTGTTCGTCAATCACCCAACGTCATCGAAAGCCGACCTACCTTTCGGCGGAATCAAAAGATCTGGTTACGGTCGCGAGCTGATTGGTTTGGGAATCAAGGAATTCGTCAACCACAAGCTGATTAACGTCATGGATATCGACGCGCCGTTCTGACTTACATCTTCACCTCAATGCAAACAGGCCTCAGTGCTTTTATGCAGCAGCCCCCCCCTCTTTGATGAAGAGATCGGGGGGGGGCTGGACTACGTTGCCAAGCCTGGCGCGCAGCACAGCGCGCTCCCCGCCGATCCAGAAGCAGGCTGAAAAAGTGCGGCGATAGGAATGCCTGCGCGAATACACAACTACATATTGACATATATCAATATCTCAAATAATCTCAACCAAACCCATCGCACTTACCTCAGGAGGTAACCCATGCAAAATTCCAGTGATACCCATCCGAGCTACCTTCCCGACAACAGCTACGGCCTGTTTATCGACAACCAGTGGGTGGCGGCCGAAAATGGTGAAACCCTCGACATTATCAACCCCGCCAACGGAAAAATTCTCACCAACATCCCAAACGCCACAGCTGCCGACGTCGACCGCGCGGTGCAGGCCGCAAAACGCGCCTTCGTGACCTGGCGTACCACCTCGCCAGCGGAACGCGCCAATGCGTTGTTGAAGATCGCCGACCTGCTGGAAGCCGATGCCGATCGGTTCGCCGTTCTGGAAACCCTTGATGTAGGCAAACCCATTCGTGAAAGTCGCTCCGTCGACATCCCACTGGCGATTGATCATTTCCGCTACTTCGCCGGCGCAATCCGCAGCCAATCGGATGAGGCGGTCATGCTGGATGAGCAAACACTCAGCATCGCTCTCAGTGAACCCCTCGGCGTCGTGGGCCAAGTGATTCCGTGGAACTTCCCGCTTCTTATGGCCGCCTGGAAGATCGCTCCAGCCATCGCGGCGGGTAACACCGTAGTCATCAAACCTTCTGAGCTAACCCCGGTAACCATCCTTGAACTGGCGAAGATCTTCGCCAAGGTACTTCCGGCCGGCGTGGTCAACATCGTCACAGGCTTAGGCACCTCAGTTGGCCAGGCCCTACTGGATCATCCAGACCTGCGCAAGCTTGCCTTCACTGGCTCGACGCGTGTCGGCGAACTCGTCGCCAATGCGGCAGCGAAGAAAATCATTCCTGCCACCCTTGAACTGGGCGGCAAGTCAGCCAACATCGTTTTCCCCGATGCGAACTGGGACAAGGCCGTGGAAGGCGCAGTCCTCGCCATCCTGTGGAACCAAGGCCAAGTCTGCGAATCCGGCGCACGGCTGTTCGTTCACGAGTCCATCTACGAGCAATTCCTGGCTGAGCTCAAGCATAAGTTCGAAGCTGTGCGTGTGGGTGACCCATTGAACCCAGACACCATGATGGGCGCACAGGTCAGCAAGACCCAGATGGAACGGATCCTCGGCTACGTTGATATCGCCAAACAGGAAGGTGCCGAGGTACTGATCGGCGGCGGTCGCCTTACAGGTGCCGATTACGATGCCGGCTTCTTCATCCAGCCAACGATTCTGGTCGGTGTTCGCAACGATATGCGCGTCGCCTACGAGGAAATTTTCGGCCCTGTTCTGTGCGTCATTCCTTTCAAGGATGAAGCGGAGGTCATCGCCATGGCCAACGACTCCGAGTACGGCCTAGCGGGCGCAGTCTGGACCCAAGACATCAACCGGGCGTTACGTGTGGCACGCGCGGTGGAAACCGGACGTATGTGGGTAAATACCTACCATGAGATCCCTGCCCACGCCCCCTTTGGTGGCTATAAGAAATCTGGCCTAGGACGGGAAACTCACAAGTCAATGCTGGAAGCCTACAGCCAGAAGAAGAACATCTACGTCAGCCTCAACGAAGCACCGCTCGGGCTCTTCTGACCTCGCTGATCCATGTTTTTTTGACCTATAACATCGAATATTTTAGATATGCAGGTAAACGAAATGACACAATCAGAACTTTTTAAAACCACTCAGCTGGGCCCATACACCCTCAAGAACCGTATCGTTCTGCCGCCACTGACGCGTTCGCGCAGCTCCCAACCCGGCAATATTGCGAACGACCTAATGGCCACATATTACCGTCAGCGCAGCGGTGCTGGCTTCATGGTGACCGAGGGCACACAGATCGAACCCCGAGGACAGGGTTATGCCTGGACACCCGGCATTCATAGCCCAGAACAGATACAAGGCTGGCGTAAGGTCACCGACGCTGTTCACGCCGAAGGGGGGGTGATCTTTGCTCAACTTTGGCATGTAGGCCGCGTGTCACACACATCGCTGCAACCCGGTGGTGAAGCGCCCGTCGCGCCATCAGCCATCCGCGCGGACAACGTCAAGGTGTTCATCGAAACTGGACCCGGCACGGGTGCACTGGCCGACCCATCGACCCCACGAGCCCTGTCCACCAAGGAGGTAAAGGAACTGGTTGAGCTCTACGCCCAAGCAGCCCGAAATGCTTTGGACGCAGGTTTTGACGGGGTGGAGCTTCATTGCGCGAACGGGTACCTGGTAAACCAGTTCATTTCGGCCCATACCAACCAGCGTGATGATGAATATGGCGGTTCGCTGCAGAACCGTCTTCGCTTCCTGCGCGAAATCACCCTGGCCGTTGCTGGTGTCGTCGGCAAGGAGCGCATGGGCGTTCGCTTCGCCCCGCTGTTCGCGACCACAGACGAAGACCGCGTATACCTTGGCCTGGTCGAAGAAGATCCTCACCAAACCTACATCGAGGCAGTGAAGATCCTCGAGGAAGTGGGCATTGCCTACCTGTCGCTCGCCGAAGCCGATTGGGAAAACGCACCCGAGCTGCCTGAGACGTTCCGGGAAGATGTTCGTAAGACCTTCAGCGGCAAGATTCTCTATGCCGGCAAGTACACCGCTGAACGAGGAAATCGCGTGATAAAAGCTGGCTGGGGCGACCTGATCGCTTTTGGTCGCCCCTTCATTGCGAACCCCGACCTGCCCGCTCGTATCGCCAACAACTGGCCGCTTAACCCAGTTGATCCAAGCAGCATGTACGGCGGTACCGATAAGGGCTACACCGACTACCCGACTTACAAATCCTAAACGCTCAATGCCACGCCCCATAACTCAGGGGCGTGGCTCAGCGTTTGCTGACCGAGGAAGTTAAGCATGTACCAACCGAGCACGATCCCCTACCAAGAGCATAGGGGATTCAAACGAACCTTCAGGCAGGGTCATCTAAGCCTTGGGCTGTTCTTTCCCCTAGAGGCTTTCGAAGGTGATACACCGAGCATGCTAGATCAGGTCGCGCTGGCCAAACGTGCAGAGGCACTTGGTTTTTCGGCGCTCTGGTTTCGCGACGTCCCACTCAGGGACCCAAGCTTCGGCGATGTCGGCCAGGTTTTCGACCCTTGGGTGTATCTGGGCTACATGGCAGCCCATACAACAGAAATCGCACTAGGTACCGCCTCCATCGCCCTTACTTTGCGTAATCCCTTGCACACGGCAAAGGCCGCAGCGAGCATTGATCAGTTGAGCGGAGGTCGCTTGCTCCTGGGAGTAGCCTCTGGCGATCGTCCCGTGGAGTTTCCCGCATTCAGCATTGATCCAGAAAAGCGTGGCGAGACCTTTCAAGAAAACTTCAATGTGATACGCCAAGCCCATCGAACACACTTCGAGCCCATTCGCTGGAGTGGCGGCGAGTTAGTGGGGGCCGACCTCGTTCCCAAACCTACGACTCGGGAAATACCGCTATTCGTAACCGGACACAGCCGCCAGCCGCTCGATTGGATCGCACGTGAAAGCCATGGATGGATCAACTATCCACGTCCGCCAAAAATACAGCGACTGATCGTGGAGGATTGGCGACAGGAAATAGTTAAACAGTGTGGCACTATCTACAAGCCGTTCTTGCAATCGCTTTATATCGACCTGGACGAACACCCGTCCACGCCGCCCTCGCATATCCATCTAGGATTTCGACTAGGACGTAACCACCTTCGGGCCTTGCTGGATACACTTCAGGAAATCGGTGTAGATCACGTCATCCTGAACCTCAAGTATGGTAAACGCCCCGCAGCAGAGGTTATCGAGGAACTTGGCAAGCATATCGTCCCGCAATTCGGCGTCCAGGCTTCTGATAGTGCTGCCTGACAGAGCAACAATACTTCAGCCAGGAGCGGCCAGTCCTTGCAACAGACGGCGGGCGCAGAGGTCACGTCAATACCTTCCATTTTTCTGCGCAAACCCGGAAGATATCTAAATATCGCAAAAAACAGGTATCAAAATTCCATGACCATTGACGTCAACGAAGCACTGAAAGCATTGGCAAACCCGATGCGCCTTGCCATCCTCAATTGGCTCAAGGATCCCAGGACAATCTTTCCAGAGCAGGAGGTCGACCCAGAAACGGTAGGCGTGTGCGTCAGTATCATCCAAGAGCGCACGGGCCTCTCGCAGTCCACCACATCGCTTTATCTCGCAGCTCTGCAGCGCGCGCAATTGGTGACATCGCAGCGGATCGGCCCCTGGACCTACTACAAACGCCACGACGAAAATATCGATGCCTTTTTCAAAGCGCTGCAAGAAAAAATCTAAGGCTGAAGAAACCTTGTATTTCTGGCTGATTTCAGTGCTTGCCGATTTCAAAAACAGCAATCTGACCAAGTAACGATCAACTAACCCGTTCATTTATGAGTTTTTAGCCGCAGCGAGCATTTGGTAGCGGGCATACTCTGCATTACGCCCCCATCTCGCCTGGGGTGATCAGCAAATACCGGCCAGCCAGGACATGTGCAGGTTCGACAGATCGAACAACTTGACCTGTGGCGCGGCGTTCTTCACTACCCAGTGGAAACGCACTTTGGTTTCGCCAAACTGCCACTTAATCACTCTGAAACCGGAGCGGTATACGCAAAATACTGCACATTCCAGAGAGAAGCGCGAAGCCTCCTAGTGGTTTTTTACGGCCGGCCCTCTTCTTCAGGGGGCAGCATAGGATTTTTTCAACATGACAGAACCGCACCGCAAGCCTGAATATGTCGGCCTAGTTCTCGCCGCCGGCTCCGGGCAACGCTTCGGCAGCGACAAACGCCTTGCCCAGCTGGCAGACGGCAGCAGCCTTTTGCGCGCGACGTTGTTGCGCGCGAAAGAAGCCTTCAGCGATGTTCGAGTCGTATTAAAGGCTGAGGATGATGCACAGGCCTTGGCTATTCCGCATGACATTCATCTGGTACGTGCGGCCCACGCCAAACAGGGCATGGGCTCAAGCCTGGCCGCCGGCATCCAGAGCCTGGCAAATACGCAGGCCACTGCGGTGGCGGTGCTGCTCGGGGATATGCCGTGGATTACTCTCGCAACGCTGTTGCAGTTGCGCGCGCATGCGCACGCTGAACATATTGTTGTCGCTTACTGCGATGGCCAGTGCGGACACCCCGTGTTGTTCGGCCGGCGCTTTTGGCCGGAGTTGATGCAACTGCAAGGGGAGAATGGGGCCAAGGCTTTAATCGCCACCCATGCGCAACAGGTGATAGAAGTGACGCTTGCTGACAGGGGCATCCTGCTGGACGTCGACAAGCCGGCCGACCTTAGCCACCCACCGATTTCATAATCAGGGCACTGCCGGTAAAAGTGGCGTCTTGTTTGTCCTGCAGCGCACGACTGAGCAACCCTTTCAGTTGCGGCTGCGCCTGCTCAGTCGGCAGATCCAACAGCGCGCCCATAAAATGTCCGCGATTGGATGATAGGCATCCGTATAACCAGCCCGTAGACGACAACCGCAGACGACTGCAGCTCCGGCAAAAGGGCGCGCTTTCGTTGGCAATAATACCGAACGCCCCGCGCTCGCCCACGCTATAACGCAGCGCAGTGGCATCTAGCGCTGCCTCGGTTTGTGTGAAGACATAACACTCGCCGATAAGCTCCAGCAGCTCGCGCTGGCCGACGAACTGGGTACGAAAAGCCTCTGCATGCTGGGCCAGATGGCCCATGCGCATCAGCTCGATAAAGCGCAATTCGTAGCCCTGCTCCAGGCAGAACGCCAACATGGGCATGACCTGGTCGAGGTTGCTGCCACGCATCGGCACCATATTGATTTTGATGCTCATACCAGATCGACGCGCCAGCTCAATGCCGTTAAGCACAGTCTGCAGATCGCCGCCCTTTGCGATCTTGCGGAAGGCGCGCGGGTCAAGTGTGTCGAGGGACACATTGACCCGCTGGATGCCCGCGCTGCGCAATAACGGCAACTTGCCGGCCAGCAATTGTCCATTAGTGGTCAGGCTGATGTCCTGCAACGCTAGCGCACCGATGCCCTGCAGAAAAGGCTCCAGCCGATCACTCAGCAGCGGCTCACCGCCGGTAATGCGCAGCGCGTCGATACCGGCGACATCCCTGAGCAGTTCGACGGCGCGCAGCATCGACGCGGCCGCCAGCTCATCACGCGCGGCCACCAAGCGGCGGCCATCGGCCACACAGTAGGTGCAGGCGTAATTGCAGGCAGCCGTGAGGCTCAGGCGAAGTTTGCGGAAACGCCGACCCTGTCGATCGACGATCACCCTGCCATGTCCGTGTCGAAGCCAGTGGCTGACTCGCCATCCTCAGCCAACGCCTCCAGCACATAAACCTGACGATCGCTCAGCAGCTCGCCAAGGGCATTGGCCATGGTCGTGTAATGGGGCATCTGCCGATGAAGCGCTATCGCCTCATGGCTTGCCCAGCGCTCGACGAAGACAAACCGTCCGACCTGTTCAATGCACCGACTCAGGACGTAAGACAGGCAACCGTCTTCGGCCCGCGAGGGCTGCACGCAAGCTCGCAGAATCTGCTCGACCTGCTGCTCTTTGCCGCCTTTGGCGGTCAGTATCGCTACAACGCGTATGGTTTGATTCACGCTGATAGGTTCCTCGGTTGATCAGTCGTCAAGGCTGCACGGCGAACCGCCGATAAGCCTCTGCAGCAAAAGCGATTTCGGTTTCGGTCTCGCTAGCGATCAGCACTGGGTCGCTATCATGGATACTCGCGGACCTGAAACGCAGGCTGCCACCATTGCGACCATTGAGCACCGCCTGAATTTCCGCCAGCATCGCCATAGCCACGCTTTCCGGAGTGTCGCCGCCCAGGTCCAGGCCAATCGGATAATGCAAACACGCCAGCCCTGGCAACTCGCCCTGCTGCTCGTGGATACCGGCCAGCAGGCGCTCGGTGCGCTCACGCGGGCCCAACTGCCCTACATAACAGGGCTCACTGTGCAACACTCCCTGCAGCCAGTGCGCGTCTTGCACCAAGCTGTGAGTCATCACCGCCACCGCTGCGCCGCGTACAAGTTCACGGTAGGCGAAAGGTTGCTCAACATCGCCAACCAGCACCTGGTCAGCGTCGGGAAAACGCTCTGCTCGGGCAAAGTGTGACCGCCCATCGATGATTGTCACATGCCAGCCCAAGAGCTTGGCCATGCGCACCAGCGGCTGGGCATCATGGCCCGCACCAAACACTACCAAACGCCGCACGGGCGGCAGGTACTCCATAAGCACTTCAATCTTGCCGGTGCCATTCGGGTAAAGATATCGGGATGACTTTCCACGCACCAAGGTCTGTTGGAGATCAATCCTGATCTGCTCAGCCAGCGCCGACTGCAGCAACTCGCCCTCGGCGCTTTGTCCTGACACTAATAACAGGCGATCACCTAACCGGTGTGAACCATCAGCCGAGCTGGCGATCACCGTGGCGATGGCCGCCGGTTGCTGGGTGTCGCGAACGCCAAGCAACGCAGTAATCAACGCGCAAGGACCACTGGCAGGCAGCCGCTCGAACAATACGTGAACCTTACCGTTGCAGCCCAGCCCGAAACTAAGCGCTTCCTCACTGCCCTCATCCGCCTCGGAGGTGCTGTAGCTACGCAGTGCAGGCCCAGCTTCAGTTAACCACCAGGCTTTTCTGGCGACTTCCGCTTCCAGGCAGCCACCACTGATGGTCCCCTCGGGCCTGCCGAAGCGCGAGACTAGCATCCGCGCTCCTGGTCGCCGATACGCAGAGCCGTCGACTTTTACCACGGTCGCAAGCACCGCTTCTCGGCCAGCATTGCGCTCCGCCAGGAGTACATCCAGCAGTGGAATCAGACAAGACATGAGGCACCTCGGCTCAATGAAGGGACTCGGTACGGCGCTTAGCCACAGCTTGCTCCGATACCTGCGCACCAGTCTCGCCAAAGCGCTTCAGTACGAAGCTGCTCAGCGCAGCCAATTCCTGGTCGGAGTAAATGGTCCCGAACGACGGCATGCGTCGATCTACCCGGGTGTCGGTCGAACCATGCCCATTTAGCAGGATGCCCAGCAAATTACTGGCGGCAGGATCGTTGACCGTCTTTAGACCCCGTAGCATGGCAGTCTGACTCTGGTTTCCGGTCCCGTCCCAGCGGTGACAACTAGAACAGGCTTCGGCGAACAGTTTATTGCCAAGGGCATTGTCGCCCCCCTGCGGTGCAAGCTTAGCCTGCTGCGGACGAGCCACACCTTCGCTGCGCGCCGGTGAGTCCTTGAGATAAACGGCGATCGCGTGACGATCGGCGTCGGTCAGATGGCTCAGACTGTGCTCCACCACCTCCGCCATCGGCCCGGTGGACAACCCGAATCCTGGCGCCGCGCCGTCCTTCAAGTAACGCGCCAGCACGTCCGTGGGCCAGGCACCGACGCCATGTATCGGGTCAGAGCTGATGTTGTAAGCGTTCCAACCCTGTATCAGGTTACCGGCAAGCGAACGGTCTTTGCTGACAGCTTGGAACAGGTTCCGAGGCGAATGGCACTCACCACAGTGGCCAGGACCTTCCACTAGGTATTTGCCTCGATTCCACTCGGTAGAGTGCTGGGCCTCGGTTTCAAATTGCTTGTCGTCCAGGAACAGCATATTCCAGAAAAACATCCCCCAACGCTGATTGAACGGGAAGTTCAGCTGGTTCTCTTGAGCCACCTGCTCGATTGGCTCCAGGCTATCGAGATAGCTTTTGATGGCCAGGATGTCGTCACGCGACATCTTGCTGTAGGACGTATAAGGGAATGCTGGATAGTAGTGTTTGCCATCGCGCCCCACGCCGGTTCGCAGCGCGCTAACGAACTCATCATCAGTCCAGGCTCCGATGCCAGTTTGCTTATCTGGAGTGATATTGGGCGAAAAAAGCGAGCCGAATGGCAGCTTAAATTCGACACCACCGGTGAAGGGTTTACCACCGGGCACGGTATGGCAAGCCACGCAATTTGCAGCGCGCGCAAGATACTCGCCCCTGGCAAGTAAGTCCTCCTGCGCATACGCAAACTGCGCCACCAGGAATCCGCTAGCGAGCAATAGCCAACTTGTTATCAAATTCATGAGTAACTCCTCAAACCGGATAGTAGCCAGCACGGCTAAGTGGTAACCGACGAATGCGCGTACCGGAAGCAGCGTAGAGAGCGTTAACCAAAGCTGGACCGATCAGCGCAGTACCGGCTTCCCCGACTCCGCCCGGTGCTTCCAGGCTAGGCAGCAGGTGCACCTCAACTGCTGGCGCCTCACTTATGCGCAGCTGCCGATAGTTGTGGAAGTTGGTCTGCTGAACCTGACCGTTCTCGATAAGAATTTCGTTGAACAACGAAGCAGACAGACCGAATAATGTCCCACCTTCAACCTGCGCCAAGACCGACGTCGGGTTAGTCGCGAAGCCGCAGTCCACAACACTGATCAAGCGTTTAATGCGCAAGCCAAATTCACCCTGCATCTCAAGCTCAACGAGAGTTGCTACATAGCTGCCAAACACCGAACTTACTGCCACACCCCGACCCTGCCCAGCAGGTAAAGACTGGTACCAGTCACTCTTCTCAGCAAGTAAGCGCAGCACCGCCTGGGCACGTGGCTGGTCCGCCAACAGCTCCAAACGGTAGACCACCGGGTCGGCCTTGGCATTGTGCGCCAGCTCATCAATAAAACACTCAAGGGCATAGGTCCCCCGCAGAGGGCCGACGCCTCGCCACCAGGACACGGGCACGACACTCGGCTCCTGGCGGATATAGCGAACCTGCAAATGCGGCAGGCGGTAGATGGGTTCCACCGCGACTTCAACGGCATCGGCATCCACGCCGCTGGGAGGCAAGCTGCCGGCATAGCGGGCGAGAATCGAGGCACCAGCGATACGGTGTTCCCAGCCCAGCGGACGCCCCTGCTTATCGAGGGCGGCTTGCATACGATCGGCATAGAGCGGCCGATAGAGGTCGTGGGTCATGTCCTCCTCACGGCTCCAGACCAGCTTGATCGGGTAATCGACCTGACGCGCGATGGCCACTGCTTGGGTGATGAAGTCGAACTCCAGACGCCGGCCAAATGCCCCACCGATCAATTGATTGTGCACCTGGATTTTTTCCAAGGGCAGCCCGGTGACTTGGGCGGCCGTCTGTTGGGCGAAGACCGGCACTTGGGTGCCCACCCATAGCTCGCACGCATCTTTACGCACATGGGCCACGCAGCTCATGGGCTCAAGCGGCGAATGCGACAACAGCGCTTGCTCGTAAACGGCCTCGAACTGGCTGGAAGATCCCTGTTTGGCTTGCTCAATATCGCCTGTGCGCTTAGCGACCACGCCATCACGGCTACTTGCGGCTAGCAGCTCCTGGTCCAGTTGCTTTGATCCGATAGTAGCGTTCGACCCAAGTTCCCACTCGATCTTTAACGCTTTGATGGCCTGCTGGCAGGCCCAAAAGTTACTTGCGGTAACGGCCACGGCATTGTCCAAACGCACGATGTCGCGCACCCCTAACACCCGTCGCGCCTCAGTTTCATCAACCGAACGCAGCCGTCCGCCATACACCGGACAGGTGATGCTGGAGGCCACCAGCATCCCAGGGATTTGCAGGTCAATGGTAAAGCGCGCCTTGCCGTTGACCTTCGCGGGCGTGTCCAGGCGTTGCGCGGGAGTGCCCAACAGCTTGAACTGCTCGGGGGTTTTCAGCGGCACCGCGTCGGGCAACGGCAGCGTCGCAGCGGCCTCGACCAAATCGCCGTAGTCAGCCTGCAGGCCTTTGGGGCCAAACACCTGGCCATTCTGCGCATGACACAGGCTCGGCGCGACGCGCCATTGAAGCGCTGCCGCCTGAATCAACAGAATGCGCGCTGTAGCGCCCGCCCGACGCAGCGGCTCCCAGGTGTAACGGGTAGAGGTCGAGCCACCAGTGGCCTGAAACTGAAGCAGGGTATCGGTATACAGTGCGGAGTTCGGTGGGGCCTCCTGGATTACTACCTTATCCAAATCGACCTCAAGCTCCTCCGCCACCATCATTGCAATACCAGTTTGCGCGCCCTGACCCATTTCAATCTTCGGCGAGATCACCGTGACCACGCCATCTGGGCCCACCCGCACAAAGGCCCCGAACCCCTCAGCGGAGCGATCACCCAGCCGGCCTAAGGCAGCAGCCTCGGAGGCAGCGCTTTTGGACACCAACGGCGGTAGCCAGGTACTCAACACCAAGCCGCCGACCGCGATACCGCTGCCTTGCAAGAGACGGCGACGGGACATATCAACATTCATTTCGATTGTCTTCTTCATCTCACGCCTCCTCTACACGGCCAACACTGTGGATGGCTGTGCGAATACGGGTGTAGGTGGCGCAGCGACAAAGATTGCCTGCCATTGCAGCATCAATCGCCTGATCGTCTGGCGCGGGCTGGCTCTGCAGCAGAGCAGTGGCCGCCATGATCTGCCCTGACTGACAGTAACCGCATTGCACCACCTCATGCGCCAGCCAAGCCTGTTGAACGGCTTGACCGACAGCAGTCTCACCGATGGCTTCAATGGTGGTGATTGAGCGGCCCGTCAAAGCAGCAACAGGGGTCACGCACGAACGTATCGGCTGACCATCAAGATGCACGGTGCAAACGCCACACTGAGCAATACCACAGCCGTATTTTGTCCCGGTGAGGCCAAGCACATCGCGTAAGACCCAAAGCAGAGGCATATCCTGCGGCACGTCGACTTGGTGCGACTGTCCATTGATGATTAGCGTTTGCATCTTCATTCCTCAGACTAGTATTTTTAATGCCGACAACCTTAGTTATCGCTTTAATCATGTGGGTGCGGTATGGGAAGCAGGCCAAAACAGCCTCATACGTTCACGAATTAATCCGCCTTAAACGGGCAACCAACCACCCGGCCAGCGGAAAGGAGACAAGCTGGGTGATTGGTACCAATACCAGCACCTCCACCAATACCATTACTGGGAAACTCAAATCACGGGTCAGCGGGGCTAATATACTCAGCACCAACAAAAGCGTTGGGTAAAGCCCCAAGCAGCCAACCAGTACACGCCAGAACGCGGCGTTTATTTGATGCGAGCGCTTACTGCGTGCGTGCATAATCCCCCCACAGGCATTACTTGTACTTAGTGGCCTGGATCTTTTTAAATAAAAAAGCCCTACCAGCAAGGAGCTTGAGCTGGCAGAGCAAAAAACACTGTCATTCCAACAACAGGCAATCAGTCTTCACTTACCCGAACCACTAGCTTGCCAAAATTACGCCCCTCTAGCAGGCCGATAAAGGCCTTAGGCGCCTCCTCTAGACCACTCACCAATTCTTCACGATACTTAATCCGGCCCTGCGCAAACCAGCTTGACATATCGTTAAAGAATTCGTCGTAGCGGTGCGCGTAATCATCAAAAATAATGAAGCCTTGGACTTTAATACGCTTACGCAGAATAGCCCCCATCAAGGCAGGCGAGCGATCTGGCCCGTCGGGTAAAGCGGTATCGTTGTAGTGCGCAATAATTCCGCAGACCGGCACTCGGGCCTTGGCATTGAGCAGCGGCAGCACAGCATCGAAGACTTTTCCACCGACATTCTCGAAGTAAATGTCGATACCCGACGGGCAGGCCTTGGCCAGTTGCTCGGCGAAGTCCGGCGCTCGATGATCGAGGCAGGCGTCGAAACCTAGCACCTCGACAGCATGCCGGCACTTTTCCGCCCCTCCGGCCACACCGACCACGTGACAGCCCTTGATCTTGCCGATTTGCCCGACAGTCGCACCGACCGGCCCGGTAGCAGCCGCCACCACCAGCGTTTCACCCGCCTGCGGCCGACCAATATCCAGTAAGCCCATGTATGCGGTGAAGCCTGGCATTCCAAATATGCCCAATGCATAAGACGGCTGCGCTGGCGAATCGCCCAAAGGGGTCAGGTCGCTGCCATCAGACAGCGCATAGTCCTGCCAACCACTAAAAGACAGCACCCAGTCATTCACTTTATAGGCATGATGCTTTGAGGCAACCACACGACATACAGTGCCCCCCACCATTACTCCGCCCACTTCGACAGGAGGGGCATAGGACGGCGCATCACTCATGCGACCACGCATGTAAGGGTCTAGCGATAGATAGATAGTACGCAGAAGTACCTGCCCCTCTGCGGGTTCAGGAATTGGACCTTGTTCAATAAGAAAATTCGCTTCGACAGGCGCACCATGTGGACGCGATGCCAGAACAACGCTTCGATTGATTTGCTTTGATTGAGACATCTTCACACTCCTTGGATGGCGGGGAAAAACAACCGCATCAACGGAAAAATTAGACCAGTCTGCTATTTTTCACATAAAAAAGCCACCCTACCGAGGCGGGAGGGTGGGCGATCTCGTAATCACGCCTCCTCAGGGACCAGCATCATCAGAGTAGTAGCCATGGCATTTTCTAGCGACCGACTGTTACGGTGCAGCTTGCTCAGCAGGCTTGCACCAAGCCAAAGCTGGTATAGCGCCAAGGCCGTTCGGTAAGCATCACCTTGCGGCAAAGAACCGTCTAGTTGACCCTGCTCAAGACAGCCAGAAATACGTTCAATTATCTGATCTGTTCCGTCACGGAGAGTGAGGCGCATAACCTCCGAAAGATCTGCAACCTCAGCGCTCAGTTTAACTACAAGACACTTTTGCTCATCGCAGGGCTTACAATAGCTTTCAAGCCATTTCTGCCAATATCCCATAAGCCGCTCACGGGCTGTATTGCCGGTAGCGGCAAATCGTTCATCCATGTTCGCCAGATAATTGCGAAAGTAATCCTCGAGCAAGCACTGCCCGTACTGCTCCTTGGATTTGAAGTAATGATAGAACGAACCTTTTGGCACACTTGCGGCTTGCAGAATCTCGTTAAGCCCAACACCCGTGAACCCCTTAACCACCATCATTCGGTGACCCGTATCGAGCAAATGTTGGCGCGTATCATCGTAACGTGGTTTCATCAGTGCAAGCTACCATAAAATAGACCAGTCGTCTATGTGAGATTTTTGCTCCAGAGATTGTAGCAATTGTTGATGGCCGCCGCAGGTCTAAACACCAACCCACGCTCGGCATCCTCATAGCGCCGCAGTACACGCAAAGAACCAATCCTAAGCCTCCCAAAGCTCCTTGGATTTCTGTGGGCGCACTCCTCTCTCGCTAGAAGACAAGCATCGAGATGCAGATCTCAAAGGACTCGGAGCGGACCGTAAGTGCTATCGGAGCATTCAGCCCACCAGAATAGTAGACTGGTCGCATATTGACAGATACAATTTCTTGCCTACTCGTTGCGAGTCCGCAAATTAACTATCGATAGCCTCAGACAATGCACATTTCCCTTACCGAGATCACTCAGAAGGCGTAAAAATGATGATAAAACTTCACCACCTCAATGACTCAAGGTCGTTTCGTATTCTGTGGCTGCTGGAAGAAATAGGCCAACCATATGAAATTATTCGGTATCAGCGTGATAAAAAAACACATCTAGCCCCCGAGACACTGAGGGGCATTCACCCCCTAGGCAAATCTCCAGTTATCGAGCTTGATGGAAAAATAATTGCGGAGTCAGGCGCGATCGCAGAAATCCTGATAAAAAAATTCGCACCTCATTTAGCACCAACAGAAAGCTCTGCAGAATACCTTGACTACTTACAATGGATCCATTTCTCAGAAAGCTCGGCAATGCTTCCGTTCTTACTGAAAATATTTAATGAGTTTGAAACACAATCTGGAACCGAACTAAAATTCCTTAACAACTACGCCGAAGCTGAATTCAATAAAGTTTTTTCCTATCTAAACAACCACTTGAATAACAAAAAGTTTTTAATCGAGGAGAGACTCACAGGAGCAGACTTCATGCTGGGATTTGTGGTGAAAGGCGCGCTCAACCTGCTCAAATCCAAGAGCGAATTTCCACATATTGAAACCTACATTAAAAACCTTGAAAACCAGAAAAGTTACAAGCTAGCGCTGGATATAGACGCGAAGTGAGTTTAGCTTTTTAACAAATAGCTGTGGCAGACTCTCAAACTGCCATGGCTCTCACCATCATGAAGCTAAGACCACCAAAGCTGACATCCTTCAAGTGACGGAACACTGGAGTGATGATCAACCTGCTTAAAAGCTTGTCAGTAACCAGGCTTAAAAATTTACTCAGCTAACGATGAATACGGCTGTTACGTCAGAGCCAGACCGGGCGTCGCTTCGCAGCTACACAATAGCAAGCACAGGCTTACATGTTGGAGCTTATTGAAAAATGACCCAAGAAAGATTTATGTTTTTGTGTCCCAGTGGCAGTGGATAAGCTTGGCAGTAGTATCCCGATTGAAGTCGCATCGACACCCACTGCAGGTAGGCATGCGATTCAGAGCGACGTATATAACGAGCCTACAGAAGCGAGCGGTAAAGTAATTTTGAATAAGTTCTAACACCCTTTCCAATGATCAATAGCCAGTTCAGTTTTGTGAAAACACGCTTCCCTAGCCTGGCAAAGGACACGGCACATCTGGCGACGCGATTTGCAATGTCGAATCTGTGGATGGCATTCCGACATTTAGCGAGCGATACAGGAGAGGTGTGCCTGTAATATAGGGAATAGCCACCGCGAGGTTCTCACGGCGGCTAATAAAGATAGGAATGAGTGAGTGATCTGAGCGTTTTGGATCAAATCGGCACTTTCAAAATTGAAGGCAGCCGAATTTTACAAAAAAATATGACTACCTCAGACCACCCCTAGCCGGGCCTTCCAAACATCGCAGAGCCTTGTTTTATTCTCGAGCTCCCTACTAAAAAAGCAACAGATAACACTTTAAGCATCGAGCACTGCAAATACTTCTCCAGCAGACTGAATCGCCGCTAGTGCAGCAGGAACTCCGGCAGCTATACCTATTTGGATAATTGTGTCAATAATTTCCTGACGCGAAACACCGGCACGCAAGGCTGAGCCAATTCGCAGTTTCAGAATGGGAGCAGCAGTTGCTCCTAGCGCAACACATCCAGCTACCATAATGAGTTCTCTGGTACGCAGATCTAACGAACTCTGCCCATAGACATCGGCAAATTCCCACTCCATAACAAATCGGCCTATAGCAGGAGCAAGGTCCTTTAGCCCGTCCAAGAATTCACTAGAACGCAGCCCAGTGATCTCCTCAAACGCCGCCTGGCCAGCAAGGAAACGCTGATCGTTGACTGATACAGTTTCGGGGGCTTTAGCCATTACAGAAATCCTCCTAATTGATTTGAAATGCGCTTCAGTTTGTCCGCAACGTGAATAATTACCGGATGGTAATTATAGGGCAAAAAATCAACCGATCAATAGTTATTTACCAATCAGTAATTAGCGAGCGTGGTGCGACATTTCACTGCAAAGCGTCCCACCTTGTTTACCAAGCGATTGTCTATCGTTATGCTGAAAGCATGATCAGATCACCACAATCGAAACGCAAATGTGCCCCCGCCGAGACGATCGACGACTCCTCGAGGCCAACGCCAAACAAACGCAAACGCATGCCCCCCCAAGAGCGTGAGAGGGAGATTATTGAAGAGGCGGTACGCTTTTTCGCCGAGGTCGGATTCGAAGGTACCCTACGCGAGTTAGCCGAACGCCTTGGAATCACACACCAGAACCTGTTTCGTTATTTCGCAACGAAAGAGGCGTTGATAGATAGAGTGTACCAAGAGGTCTACCTTAGCCGCTGGCAACCTGAATGGGAGGCAATGCTAAAGCAGCCTGGAAAGACCTTGGAAGCGCGATTAATCGACTTTTACAAGGCATATTTGCCTGCGATCTTTCGATATGACTGGGTTAGGATTTTTATTTTTGCAGGACTCAAGGGCGTCGGCATCAGTCAACGTTATCTTTCCCTAATCCAGACCAAAGTGATCGAACCAGTGGCGATGGAATTACGTGAGCTTTCCTGCGAAAAGCCACCCGGTGAGACCTTATCGTCGGCTGAGCTTGAAGTTGCATGGGGATTACACGGTGAATTATTTTATCTTGCCCAACGTCGCTGGGTATATGACATGACAGTTCCGGAAGATCTGGATCGTTTTATCGAAATATCTATCATTCGCTTCCTGCATGGAGCACCTGCTGCCATGCAGGCATTGACGCGCGACGGAGCTAACTAAAAGTTGCGACGCCAGCTCACACGATTAAATCGTCCCGCTCACGCGCACCGCCAATCACTCCGACGGCTCCTATAACAGTACCGTCGCGAAGCAACTGTATTCGCCAAGAATATATCGCAACTGCCCCCCCCTCCCCGTTCGAACTATTTATAGCGAAGAGTGGTCCGCCTGACTGAATATATCGAGCCATATCTAAAGGGCTAATACCGAACTCACCAATCCGGATATGCGCGATTAAATCCTCTCGAGCGTCCTCCACCGCAATCCTCATCGGCTGATTGATTCGCTCAGTCTTAAATTGCGCCGCCGCAATAGACTAAAGGGCATTATTCAGACTCAACATCAATGAAGTCCTTTGAGTATGGATACCATTAAATATCATACACTCTGGCGAGAGTGCTAATAAGCACGGTACTCAAGCGTGGCGGACATTAGAACTGGGATGTCCCGATCCGTAGGGCATCATAAATGCCGCCAACACTGCACCTATTAATGTAACCACAGCGATCGCTGCCAAGGTATCGGCATGCGCCAAAATCTGAGATTGAAGCCGCACATTACTAGCTAGTAGATGCAATGCCTGTTCCGTCGCCTGATCACTGCCGCTGGACCGCATACTGACTGCCGAGATAAGGGCATCCAGCCTCGCTGAAACAGCGGCCGAGGATGTGCTCACATGATCCATAAGTACATTAGATCGGGTTTGCTCACGTACTCGATCCAAAGTGCTAACCCAAGCCAAACCCGCCGTACCGCAGATACTGCGCATAACATTGAATGCCATAGCAGCATGCAATCCCTCGCGCGGCAAAAGATCACCAACATACAAATACAGTAGTGGCAACAAGATCAGGGGCAGCCCTAAGCCCTGCAATATCTGCCCAATGCGCAACTCATCGCCCTCCCATGAGCCGTCGATGTTCAAGCTGTCATGCAGAGCACCCGTGGCGACCAATACGCCCCCCAATACAAGTAAACGACGGGGACCTCCCAACCATTTCCTATCCAAGCACACTACCGCGCCCGCAAAACTAATCAATTGCGGCCAGCCTGCATCCCACAGCACCGCTCCCAATTCGCGCGGATGATAGCTGTGTATCTGTATAAGGAATTGGGGAATCACATAGCTGCAACCTGTCACAGCGACACTGAAAGGCAAAATTCCCAAAATGCCCAGTACTATATTGCGTCTCGACAGCAGTTCTACATTAAGCAGGCGATCATGCCTCACTCTGACCACGTGATATATAAATCCGCATATGGCAACCGTACCGGCGAATAGCAACACTCTAATTGGGGTTGCCTGTAACCAATCAAGCCGATTACCCTGATCGAAAGCACAGGCGAGCATGCCAAGCCCGCCAACGAACAGGAGCATTCCAAACCGATCCATATGAAGCAAAGGCCGCAAACGCAGTCTTTCGCGCGGCAGACCATAGAAACCCGCGATCAATGCGAATATGCCAGGCAGAAGGTTTGCGAGAAACAGTGCGCGCCATCCCCAGTGGTCGAGCAGCCAGCCTGTGATTGCAGCGGCCAACTGCGGGGCCAGAGTCGAGGCGGAGATATACAGTGCCAAAGCAAGAGCACGATGCCTAGCCGGTAGAGTTCGCAATAGCGCAACTATCGCCATCGGTAATAGGACCCCGCCGGCCATACCCTGTGCAAAGCGAACGATGATCTGAGCAGCATAAGGAGGGCTGAACGCCATTAATACCGAGGTAGCCATAAAGAGCAACGTTGCCCCTAACAACACCCGTCGAAGTGATAACGCAGTTGCCAACCAGCAGCCAATCACCACGCCGACTACATCTCCAGCGGCATAAGCTGAAGAAAGCAAAGTACCTTCGTCAACCCCCAGGCCTAAACCACCCCGTACATCGGCAAATCCCAGCACAACGTATCGGGCACCGAGCACGGTCATCCAGGCTGCAGCAATAGCGGCCACGCAGGCCGAAAAACGCCGACGATCCCATCGAATCAAAGATCCGGGAAAAAGTCGCGACTTCAGCCGACTATTCACTTCTGATACGGCAAGGCCTAAAGAGTCACTCACACCCGCCCTCGCAGCCAGCCGGTTAACCAATCAATAAAATTTCCTGAACTCAGTCCGGTTGATGTGTGAATGGTCGTAGTAACGGACATACCCGGGAGCAGAGAGGACTGCGAATCCTGACTCGGGTCAAGTGTGATCTTCACCGGAAAACGCTGAACTACCTTAGTGAAATTACCTGTCGCATTGTCGGCTGGAAGCAAAGCAAACTGCGCCCCGCTGGCAGGCTGAAGACTGTCAACCTTACCTTCGAATGCTCGGCCAGGCAGACTGTCAACCAAAATAGTAACGCGCTGTCCTGGGCGTATATGCGTTATCTCGCTTTCCCTAAAATTTGCGACCACCCAAACATGTGGCAGCGGAACTACATCGGCGATCAGCGTTCCGGTGCGCACATACATACCAGGACGCACATGACGCTCGCCAATGACGCCATCAACCGGAGACGTGATACGTGTCCAGCCAAGATCTATATTGCGCAGATTCAGACTCGACTGTGCAGCCTGAAGATTGGCTCTCGCCTTGTTTATACTCGCATTGCTCATTTTCTCCCGCTGTTGCGCCGCCATCCACTCGGCGCGCCTCTGGGCAAGATTAGCGCTCAAACGCTTAACGTCTGCATCAATACCATCAACCTGCTGGCGAGACACAGATCCACTTGGCAGTAAAGCATGATAGCGACTGTGATCAGCAACTGCGCGATCCAACTCAGCGTGTAAAGCCCGTAAGGATGCCGCAGCCGCTTCTACTTGAATCTGTTGATATTGCTTTTGGCTGAGAGATTCGACCAGCGCGGCAGCGGCTAAATCAGACTTAGCCTGAGCTTCGGCGACCTTTTCTCGATAATCAGCATCCTGCACTAATGCCAACAAATCGCCAGAACGCACTCTCTGATTGTCGCGGATCGGCACATCCACGAGATATCCTTCAACGTGTGATACTAGCGGGGTCAGATCGGCCCGGACGTAGGCATCATCAGTAGTCACACTGTCCCTGTACGGAATCGGGTACCAGACTGCCACCGCAGAAGCGAACAGCACGGACGATGCCATAGCGAAGCGCCTTGACATTCGCACTCTGGTTGTAACAAGCGGCCAACCCACTATTAACGCCCATCTACTTTTTATTCTGCGACGAGATCTGCACGTCGCATCCCCACTTTTTGCCGCAGATTGTCGGAGCATCTACAACCACCATTAATTACCATTTGGTAATTATAGGTCTTGAGATCGGCAAGTCAACCCGAGTTCAGTTACCGCAAGCACCAGCTGTTACCGATCGAAATCACATCCGAAAATATTTCAGATCTATATCACCTACGTGAACGCCCCACGGTATCGACTGCTGTCGGGGATTTGGCGTGCTCACTTTTGGCTCAGCACGCTCATCACTGGAGAGGATCTGCGTATGTATAACCCGTGCCCAAGCTGTAACTCTGGACGCGTCGTCACGAAAAATATCGGTAAACAAACGGGTGGATTAATTGGTGCGGCAGGCGGTGTGGCCAGCGGTGCCGCCGGCGCCCTTTCAGGCGCAGAAGCCGGCGCGGTGCTGGGAGTAGTCGGCGGGCCGGTGGGAATCGCTATCGGCAGCGTCGCCGGGGCGCTGCTGGGCGGTCTGTTTGGCGGAGTGGCTGGCGGGATCGCGGGGGCCACGCTGGGCGAGCAGATCGATGAGAAAGTCCTTCACAACTATCAATGCCTGGCGTGCGGTTACAGCTTCAGCGTCAACCGTTAAGTCGTTGTGAACAGGCGTCGCTTGTCACTGACAACGACGCTCTTCTGCATTCATTCGCAAGGAATCATTCCCATGGCTCATCTCGTTGAACAAATGGCTTACGTTGGCGCCACTCCTTGGCATGGTCTGGGCAGTCGCCTTTCCCCGAAACAACCGCTCGAAGTCTGGCAGCGTGAAGCGGGTATGGACTGGAAGATCCAAGACAGCCCCGTTCATTTCAAATCCGAGAGCATCGGTGCACTGGGTTCAATTCACACCTTCCCAGAACAGAAGGTGCTGTATCGCTCCGACACCAAGGCCCCGTTGTCGGTGGTCTCCAACCGCTACCAGGTTGTGCAACCCCGTGAAGTACTGGAGTTCTACAGGGATCTCACTGAAGTTTCCGGCTACGAGCTGGAAACCGCTGGAGTGCTCAAAGGCGGTCGCAAGTTCTGGGCTCTGGCCCGTACTGGGCAAGGCACGGCGCTGAAGGGCAACGACGAGGTGAATGGCTACCTGCTGCTTGCCACCTCCTGTGACGGCACCTTGGCCACCACCGCCACTCCGACCACCGTGCGGGTAGTCTGCAACAACACGTTGACCATTGCCCTGGCAGGTACGACAAAGGCGATCAAGGTGCCGCACAACACCCGCTTTGATCCCAATGCAGTGAAAAAGCAGCTGGGTATCGCCGTCTCACAGTGGGACGAGTTCATGTACCGAATGAAAAATCTGGCTGAACGCAAGGTGCAGTGGCATGAAGCGATGGGCTTTTTCATGAACGTGCTGTGTGACGCAACCCCCCATAGCAAACTGCCCGAAGTCCTGCCGAACGAGCGCGCGCTGCGCAAGGTTCAAAGCCTGTACGAAGGCGGCGGTCGCGGCGCCACGCTGGAATCGGCCCAAGGAACTGCGTGGGGCTTGCTCAATGCTGTGACCGAGTATGTCGATCACGAACGCAGGGCTCGTAGTAACGAATACCGCATGGACTCTGCCTGGTTCGGTCAAGGTGCACAGATCAAGCAACGGGCGCTGGAGGCTGCGCTACAACTTGCAGCTTAGCCCCTGTATTCGCTGTCTTCATCAACCTCACCCCCTTCTCATTCTTCTCACTCCTTAAAACGCCTGGTAAGCCTCGTGCTGGTCGGGCGTTATGCCTCAGGAAATGATCATGAGCACTCAATCGCTGCAAAAATTCAGTACTAAACCCCGTCCGGCGTTGCGCCTGGTGGGTACCCAACAACTGCCGCGTGAGGACTGGCTGGCCGTGCGCAAGCTAGGTATCGGCAGCTCGGATGCGGCCGCTGCCGTCGGGCTTAACCCGTACAAGTCCCAGCTGGAGCTGTGGATGGAGAAAACCGGGCGTGATGAATCACTGCCCAAGCTCGATCCGCAAGACGAGGAAAGCCCGGCTTACTGGGGCAACATTTTGGAGCCTATCGTGGCTGCGCATTACACCAAGCGTAGCGGTCACCGGGTGCGACGGATCAATGCCGTGCTGCAACACCCGGCTCCGCAGTTGAACTGGATGCTGGCCAATATCGACCGTGAGGTGATCGGCGCATCAGAAGTGCAGATTCTCGAATGCAAAACCGCCGGCATAAACGGCGCACGCCTCTGGAAGGAGGGTGTGCCCGAGTATGTGCAGTTGCAAGTCATGCACCAGCTCGCCGTCACCGGCAAGCAGGCCGCTGATGTGGCGGTACTGCTCGGTGGTCAGCACCTGGAAATCCATCGCATTGAACGCGATGAACCACTGATTGCTCGGCTGATCGACCTGGAGCGGTTGTTCTGGGATTACGTCGTCAGTGATACCCCGCCGCCGGCAGACGGATCTGCCTCGGCGGAGCAGGCGTTGCGCTGCCTTTATCCGCAGGACAGTGGGCAAAGCCTGGACTTCAGCCATGACACGCGGCTCTGTACGACCTTTACCGAACTACAGCGCGTGCGAGAATCGATTGCTCTGCAGGAGAAGCAGGAAGCTCAGCTCAAGCAAACGTTGCAACAGGCTATGGGCGATGCCAGTCGGGCGATCTTCGCAACTGGCTACATCACTTGGAAGAAAGCCAAAGACAGCGTGGCCCTGGATATCCCCCGTCTGCTGAAAGAAAAGCCCCATCTGCAAGTGCGCTACTCGACCACCAAAACCGGCAGTCGACGTTTTCTGCTGGCCTGAACGTTTGTTCGCTCCTCCCTTATTCCCATGCCCTTTCTCTCCAACGCCCCCCTGGCCGTTTGCGCGGTCTCGGTGGCGTTTTTATTTCAGATACAGGAGAACTCTCATGCTCAAAGGTTTAGCCATCACCCCCCCGATTTTGGGCCGCATTTCCATCGGCAAGGTCGTCGAAAAGAACGGCAAGCGTCTGCCGGAAAAGGACGATCAATTCACCCTCACCTCCCAAGTACAGAGCCGCGAGGGCTGGTTACTGCATCCACTCAACGAGGAGCTGCGCAATGGCCAGGACGGCAAGCTGCGCAGCATTCCGATCCGGCTGCTGTTCAACGAGCCCGACCTCAACTTTCGGGCTGACTACAGCCTGTTCGACCGCACTACAGGACGACTACTGTGCGTCGGTAATGGCGAGACCTGCAAGCGCTTGACCAAGGACGGCATCCAGTCGTTGCCCTGCCCTTCACCGGATAGCTGTTCACTGGCTCAAGGCAATGCCTGCAAGCCTTACGGCCGGCTGAACGTGGTGATTGGCGATGACGATCCGCTGGGCAGCTTTGTTTTCCGTACCACGGGCTACAACAGCATCCGTACCCTGGCGGCACGCCTACATTACCTACAAGCCATTTCCGGAGACCGTCTCTCCTGTCTGCCGCTGGAGTTGCGTCTTCGCGGCAAGTCCACCCGCCAAAGCCACGGCACGCCGATTTTCTACGTGGACATCACGGTGCGCAGTGGGCTGAGCCTAGAAGACGCCTTGCTGGAAGCCAAGCAACTGGAGGAAACCCGGCAAGCCGCAGGCTTTGATCAGACCGCCTTGGATCACGCGGCACGACAGGGCTTTAGCAACGGAGCCTTTGAAGACAGCGATGAGGACACCGGGGCCATCGTCGAGGAGTTCTTCCCCACAGCAGAAGATCAGACCAGCAAGGCAGAAGCCGCTCCCAAACCAGCGCCCACTGCCAAAACCTCACTGGTACAAAAGCTGGAATCCAAATCCCTCCAAAGCGGCAGTGACCACTCTGCTCGCGCCCACTGATCACACTTCCAACCTGACCCAATGTCTTCCAATTCAAGAGAACCCCCATGAAATATCACAAGCTCAAAGCAGGTGAGACGACCGGCACCTATGTCATGGAATCACCGGTCACCGAGGCCGACATCCTACAGATGGCTCAACAACTGGCAATGAGTCGTCTGTCTAAAGGCCGGGCACTGACTGAGCCCAAGCAGCTCTTCAGCCACCTGCAAACACTGCTGCAGTACCACGAGTACGAAGTCTTTGCTTTGCTACTGCTCGACACCAAGCACCGGGTAATAGGCTTCAGGGAGCTATTCCGAGGCACGTTGGATGGGGCGTGCGTGTACCCACGGGAAGTGGTCAAGATCGCTCTAGAGCACAACGCCGCGGCCGTAATTATGGTTCACAATCATCCCTCCGACGATCCGGAGCCAAGTCAAGCTGATCGCACGCTCACCGCCACCCTCAAGAACGCTTTGAACATGGTCGGTATCCGGATATTGGATCATGTCGTGGTGGGCCATGAAGGCTGCGTGTCGTTGGCTGAACGAGGTTACCTGTAGCCCTTATGGTCACACCGTCCGATAGACTGCTCTTGGCTGATGCCAGGGCGGTCATCGGCACGGTACCCAATCACTTATTTTTTGTCGTAATTCAGCGTTTGACTTCGGCTGCAGCCAAAGCCATGGCTGCCATCCACAAAGACCTTAGTAGCCGACTTGCAGAGATAACTTGTTCGGTGGAAGAGGACTGCCTGTCCAGCCAGGTCGTCACGACGCAGGTGATAGAACAGGTTGATGGGGATCTCGACCAAACCGCTGACGGCCTCTACAGATACCCATGGCCAAAGCGACGCGATAAGCGTTGTTGCCGTCCTTTCGTGAGCTTCATGCTCGCCCCAGGGAGGCATGGCAGTTGTCCCGGTAGAGTTGGTAAAGGCGGGTGATGTTGCTTGTATGGGCTGCAGCTGGGATAAACAGGAGCGATGCTCCACCAAGACATCCAGCTTAAGTTACAGGCTGCATGTCCGGTGCAGAAACACTGTATTCCTAAACAGGTAAAGAAACCGCCCGGATCATTAGGCTAACTGAAGTCCCGTGGGGAATTTCAGTAGCGTTTCGCATTAGATCAAGCTCGATTTGTTGACAGTTCTCAGCAGACGCGCAACGTGCCATCATTTTGCAATCCAATCCAGCGATAAAAGGATGTACCGATGGCACAGCAGTACCTCAACCCTGCCCTGATCGGGCTCCTCAGCTTACTGTTTCTGGGCATCGGCTTCTGGATCAATAGCCGTATCGCAGCAGGCAAGCTGGCCCAACAGTTTTCCGAGCTGCAAGCCAGTCATCAGGCTGAACACCAGCAATTGCTGAACGATGTCGCGCTTGCGCGGCAACGCGAGCAGCAAATGCTCCATGAGCAATCGGAACATCAACATGAGCTGAAATTGGCCGTTGAGGCATTGGCTAACCATCGAGAAATCGAAAAGCAGCTCAGCATTCAGCTCAGCGAGTTCAAGACTTCGCTGGAAGCTGAGAAGCAACGTACGCTCGATAAGGTGCAGCAACTCGCAGAGGCCGCCACCCTCACTGAAAAACACAGTACGGAAACGAACCAACTCCGGTTGCAGCTCGGCGAATTAAAACAGGAGCTTGGGCAAGGCCAGGAGCAGACACGGCAGTTGGATGAGCTGAAACAGGCGCTGACGCAGCTGCAAGCGCGTTTTGAAGCAGCTCAACTACAACTGCAAAAACAAGGTGAGCATCTAGGGCAAAGCGCGGAACAAGCGCATCAGCTCCTGGAGGTAAAAACCGCCAACAAGGACCTCCAAAGTCGCCTCGACAATACCCAGGAAGAATTTAAAAAGCAGCGCGAACAGTTGGGACAGGCAGCAGAACAAAAGGACCAACTGGACACGCTACGCAACACATTGGCCCAACGAGACAAAGAACTAGGCACTACGCGAGAGGAGCTCAGCCTTGCGAAGCAGAGTCTTGCCGAAATAAATATGCGCCACCAGCGCGACCAGCACTCAGCTGCAGAGAAACTGCAGTTATTGGAAGATAACAAGGTTCAACTCAAGCAGGAGTTTCAGAACCTTGCCAATCATATTTTCGACAGTAAACAGCAGAGCTTCTCTGAGCAAAGCCGCCAAGGGCTGGACACTCTACTAAAACCGTTCAAGGACCAGCTCGAGTCATTCCGTCAGCGGGTGGATCAGGTTCACTCCGATACCGTGCAGGGCCAAAGCTCGATGAAAAGCGAGCTGGTCAAGCTGATGGAATTAAACGTCCAGATCACAACCGAAGCGTCAAACCTTACCAAAGCGCTCAAGGGTGACAAAAAACTTCAAGGCACCTGGGGCGAGCAAAAGGTAGAGATGCTGCTTGAGCAGGCAGGGCTGCGCAAAGGGTTCGAGTACCACCGCGAGGCGAACTTCAAGGACGACGATGCAGGAAACAATCGACCAGACTTCGTGGTCAATTTGCCCGAAGGCAAACACATCATCATCGATAGCAAGATGTCGCTAGTGGCCTACACGGAGTACGTTTCCGCCGAAACCGACGAAGATCGCACCAAAGCCCTGTCCGCACACGTTCTGGCTTTGAAGAACCACATCAACGGATTGTCCGATAAGAAATATACAGACCTTAACGGCATCAACTCTCCTGACTTTGTGTTTTTATTCATGCCGGTTGAGCCCGCATATTTGGTCGCGGCCGAGCACAGTCCGGGGGTATTCCAGGCTGCATATGAAAAACGTATTGCGATAATCACCGCCACCACACTGCTGCCGGTTCTGAGGGTCGTATCGAATCTGTGGAGCATCCAGCGTCAAAACAGCAGCACGCTGCAACTCGCAACGATGGCAAGCAAGGTTTACGACAAGTTGCGCATCTTCGTGGATAAAATGGACAAGCTCGGTAATCAGATCGCTACGGTGCAGAAAAGCTACTCCGACAGCGTCAATACTCTGAAAGGGGATCACGGAAGCCTGGCCAAGACCGTGGACAAGTTCGTCGCTTTGGGCGTCACGGTCTCCAAGCGTCTACCAGCATCAGCTGTGGGAAACGATGAAGAGATGGAAAGCGACTTAGCAATACTTCCGGTGGAAAGCGCGGCCAATACCTAACGTAAACAGTGAGCGGCACCCTTGCCGCTCACTTTGCCTCAACTGACCTAGAGCACTCGTTCGGTGATCCTGAGAAAGCGCAACTCGATCAAGGGCAATGCCGATCTGGACACAGGTCTCTACCGTTACCGAGACTTGGTCCAGAACACCTTTAGCGGAGTGCTGGCTTAAATCCGCGGGTCGGCAACGCCCCATCGGGGCCATTCATTGATTGCGTTAAAGATTATTGGATTCAGGCCGATAGATGGCTTAACCGGCGCTCTCCCAAGACAGCCAAGCATTTGTACAAGGATGACTCGCTTGACCTCAGCCAAGACCCATAACGCCATTCATATGTGACATGGATCTCAGGCGTGGATCGATGTGATCAACAAGAAGCTGGAGAGAATGCGCGGGCTCTACAGAAGTTGCCCCTGCGACCTGTTCTGTCGCGCACCTGTGAGAACGTCACCATCCAAGCAAACAACGCGTGACATTTTAACCAGGGGCGATAGCGCTGCCGCCGCCCCTATAGCACTCATGGATTACGACTAGCCAGACGCGTTCCGACGCGACGGGCGATAGGGATAATAAGTTTATGAAGCAAACAGCGCCCAAAAAAGCGCAGGCAACCACAGCTAGGCCACGAAGGCCTTTGACCACGGACACCTTCGACGTATTGGTGCTGGCGACTATGAGCGCCGGCAAAACGTCCTTCATCAACGCCTTGATCGGGCAAGAGCTTCTACACACGGCCAATGAAGCCACCACTGCCTGCATGACCAGCGTCGAACATCGTCAGGGTACGAAGTATTTTAGCGGCGCATGTTATTCGTACTCCGATATTGAGTTAGCACGTCAGCCAAAAACTTCGGCGGAGCTTGTTCGTAACTGGAATGCCAATGCCGAGGTTAAGCGCATCACGCTGGCTGGCAGCTTTAAAATCGTGCCACGTCCGGCACCTGGGCTGGTGCTGCATGACACGCCCGGACCGAATAACAGTCAGGACGACGGGCATGCTCAATTGATGCTTGAGGCGGTACGTACGGTCTCCTTCAAAGCATTGTGCTATGTGCTCAATGCCAGCCAGCTGGGAACGCAGGATGACAGGGCCTTCCTGGAGCAACTTCGCGATGAACTAGCCAGCAAGCCTGGCCACCCGATTTACTTCATTCTCAATAAAGTCGATTTGCTCGACCCAGAAAGGGGCGAAGACATCACCACCTATGTCAGCAGCGTGTACAGCTATCTGACGGCCATAGGTTTCGAGCATCCGATGATCATACCGACCATGGCCAGTACCGCCCTCTATGCCCGCAAGGCATTGAAGGCAGAGACATTGACCCGCACGCAGCGCTCGAAACTTCGGCAAGCCCTAGATGATCTCGGCGATAACAAACGCGCCCTGCTTCACGCCACTGTAGTACCCGACTTTATCAAGAAGCGGGTCTTCAAAACGCTGGCCAGCCTCGAACGGCAGCATCAGGCCAAGCCATCTGACGAGCAGGCCTGCGAGAAAAATGAATTACAACAACTGGTTGCCATCAGCGGCCTTAAAACAGTTGAAATCCTTATAAAACATCAACGGCAATCGGTTGAAAACCCATGAACGCTATCGAAATCAAGCACAACCCATTCACCGTCGACACTGCTTTTCTGATCAACGGGCAAGCCCCCGCAGATGGTTGCAAGCTTTCGAGCTACAAGGAATCGCGACTGCAGGTCTGGGTCGAGAAGCTGTTCGACGAGTTGAACAACCTGTTCAATGGTGACAACAACTACCACATCACCTTCAAGGGCGTAGAGTCGGACTATCTGGATATCGTCGAGGCTGCGGAGGTGGCCATCGCTAAAGGCATGCAGGTCGAGCTGACCTGGATTGAAACGGTACCTACTGAAACTCGCCTGAAACAGATTCGCGAGCTGATGCAAGAGGCTCAGGAACATCCGAAATTTGAGCACTTCATTAACGAAAACGAAGAGGTGCGCAAGTCCTTCAACGAAGCGTTCAACCGCGATTTTGACGTCTATGTCGTGGCCACGATGTCTTCAGGAAAATCGACGCTGATCAACGCCATGCTCGGCCGCGACCTCTTGCCAGCGGCGAACGAGGCCACGACGGCGACCATTGCCCGGATTACTGACAACGATTCGATGACGGGGCGTTTTACAGCTAAGCGATTCAACCGTAGCGGTGACAAGGTAGGCCAGGATGATAATGTCACCCTGGAAACGCTCAAGGAATGGAACCTACTGACTGATACTCAGGTAATTGATATCGAAGGCAATATTGAAGCGATTCAGGAACGTGAAAGCGTGCGCCTGGTATTGACCGATACCCCCGGCCCCAACAACAGCCAGGATGAAGAACACCAGCGTACCACCATGGGCTTCATCTCGGACTCCAAGCGCAACCCGCTGATCCTCTATGTGCTCAACGCCAGCCAACTAGGCACAAATGACGACCGTAACCTTTTGAGCCTGGTCGCCGATACCATGCGCAAGGGGGGCAAACAGAGCAAGGACCGCTTCATCTTCGTGATCAACAAGATGGATGTGTTCGATCCTGAGAACGGCGAAGACCTGCCCTCGGTTTTGGCCCGCGTCAACCAGTACCTCACCAGCAATGATATCCATAACCCACAGATCTATCCGGTATCCGCTAACCTCACGCGCTTGATTCGCAAACCAAGCGACGAGCACACCCGCAAGGAGCGTGGTGAATACAAAGCGATGGCCGACATGTTCAGCGAAGAGCCGAGCATGAACCTGCTCCAGTACATGCCGATTAGCTCGAGGGTCAAACGTAACCTTCGAGAGAGAAAACACTCAGAGTTGCTGCTGAGTAGCGGCCTCCCGGCAGTTGAGGCGATGATCGATGAGTACATCGACAAGTACAACTTCCCGCATCGTTTGAAGCGCGCTTATGACGCCATGACCAAGGCAATCGAGGTGGGGCTCAACGAGGCCGAGTTGATCGAGCAGTTGGATCAGGATGAGCGCTTTCTCCGTCATATCAATGAAGAGATTCAGGCACTTCAGCAACGGCAGGAGCAAGGTTTCGACACGGCAGCTTACAAGGATAAAATCGCGCGGGAAGGTAAAGATCTGCCCGCGGCCACTGAGCGTGAGCTGTCTGAACTCGAGGGCGTGATCCAACCCGTTTTGAGAAAGCTAGCGGAGCGCTTCACTAGCAGTAGCGTGACGGTAAGTATTGCCGAAACACGCATCCAAGAGGCCGAAGAGCAGCTTCAGTTCCAACACAGGAAACTGATCAACGCTTATGAGGCTGTTTTCAGCTCCAGCCAGGAAATCATTCGCCAGGACCTGCACCAGGAGTACCAGCGCTACATCGCCGACCTGTTTAATGATACCCAACACCTGCAGTTGCCTATCCTGGAAGGCATCAAAAAAACGGTCGGGGATATTTCGTTCAACCTCAACGTGAAAAACAACGAAATCCAGGAGCGAGAGATCGTCATCAGCTCCCGCGAGGTCAGTGCCAGCAAGTGGTACAAACCCTTCTCCTGGGGCTCGACCAAGACCGTCCATGAGTATGGGACTGAAACCTTCGTAGATCTCGAGGCCTTGTGGAAAGAGCGAGTCACCCGCGTTGAAGCAGAGTTTGAACGCTTAGTGGACAGCGCCCGAAATGAAATTGAGGTCGGTAAAAATCGCCTGATCGACCAATTCCTGGCATTCATGAACAGGGAGTTCGATACAAAATTCAGTGAGCTGTTGATTTCACTGAGTGAAAAGACGAGCGACCGCAACGCCCGTGAACGGGCAATTGCAGAGGCAAAGGAACTGCATAGCTGGATCGAAGCCTTCAAGTCCAAACTCGACAATACTTTGGCCGTTTAACCTGGAGCTCATATGACAACCTCAACCGCAACGCTCTCCAAAGCCCGAAAAGGCTTTCTAGCGTCACTCGATGACACCCAACTCAGCACTGAACTTTTGCTGGATGTGCTTACACAGGCACAAGCTCAGACCCCTGAACTGGTTGTCAGCTACGAGGCAGGTGAAGCAAAGAGCCCCATAGACAACGATCCAGTCAGTTGGACCAGCTCTTACTACAGCCGTCACAAAATTCTTGCTGAGCACAACTTTTCCCGCGAGCGCCTGGAACACTTGATCCGTGTTCGCGATCACTTCCGCAAACAGAGCATCAAAGGCTTCGTTCCGTCTTCCGAGCGGACGAGTGCCACAGTTGAGAATTCCCGGACTGCGTCGATGCATTACACACCCTCTGCAAACCTCAAGAAGTTCGTCGACGAAGGTGACTTGCTAACGATCCGCACCGCACTGCGGATGGAGTTGAACGACAATCGTCTTTCAAGCGAAGAGCTCCGTGCAGCGCTGTCATGGGTCAAAACCAAAGTACCCGGCCTTTGCGAAAGCTACTCTGAGAAAGCCTTCGCCCGTGCAATGGACCCGGATCGCAACCATTGGACTTCGGAGTACTACGACGGTCAGGTTGTCTACCTGAAGGCCAACTTCGCCGAAGAACGCTACTTGCATCAGATCGACGTACGCTCGTTACTGCGTGAACGGGGCGTAGAAGGCTTCGTTGCGATTGCGCCAAAACCGAAGACCGCCTCAAGCCAAGCCTCGCCAGCAACATTACAACAACAGCATCATTCCTCGCAGTCGCAACGCTCCCCCCTCTCCTCTTCCAGCTCGGAGCTCAACCCTGTGTTCAAAACAGCGTTGATGATCGGTGGCACCATCGCCGCACTGGTGGTCTTTCTGATTGCGCTGGTGAAGTGACCCCATGAATACGACTACCCTCAGTCCACTGGCCATCCGAGAAATCCAGCAAAGCGCTGCCTTGACACTGGAGGCCGGACGGGCACTGATCAATCGCAGCTACCTGTCGGAACTGGATCGATACCCGGTTCACTCCTCCACCGAGGCGGGCGTACTATTCAACCGGGCGAGCGACATGCGGATCTTCCGTGTCGAACGTATCGTCCAGGACAACAAGCAGTCGGTGCTCGAAAGCACGACCGCGGCCTACACCGCACTGGGGGCCGCCGGGTATTCGGTATTCCTCTTCCTGCGCTCCGATGGCCGCGAAACGGACCTGTATATCGGTACCCGTGGCGAATCTGGAAAAATGCTCGGGCAAAACTCCGGCGAACTGCTACGCGAGACCTTCAAGGGGCACTTCTCGGGCAGTGCCTTGCACGCCCTAAATGTCCAGGACGCCAATTCGCTACTTGATACACTGCAGGCGGAAAAGGACAACCCCGCTGCCAGTATCACCGCAGTGACGGGCGTGCCGGCGCTGTCCACCGAAAACCGCGAGCATTTCATGCAGGGGCTTGAGCGCTTTATCGATGCGGCTGAGCAGCGCGTCTATCAAGCGGTGATTCTGGCCGAGCCGGTGTCTTCGCAGAACCTAGACCTGATCCGTGCCGGTTACGAGCAGGTCGCAACTCAGCTCTCGCCACTGCTCAAGCAGCAACTGTCGTTCGGTGAGCAGGAAAGTGACAGTGTCGGGCTCAGCATCAGCCAAGGCCTGAGCGATTCACTGGGGCACAGCCTAGGCCTGACGGAAACCAAGGGTACGTCGGAAACTATTGGTACCTCGACCACTGAAACGACTGGAACCAGCGAGTCGTTCAGTGCGCAGACCACGCTCGGCAAATTGGCATCCTTTGGCGGCAAGATGGTCGGTTCATTGTTCAATGAGCAACGGACCACAGGCACCACACAATCCACCGCCCAAGGCCGCAGCGAAACCCACGGCACGTCCTGGAGCGAGTCTGCATCCAGGACCACCTCGACAACCCAGACCAACAGCACAACCGACAGCCGCTCGCTCAACAAGACCACCGGCGCCAACCGCCAGATCTCGATCGAGATGACCGACAAGACCATCGAGCAACTGTTGAGCAAAATCGATCACCACCTGCTACGCATCGACGAAGCCAAGACCTACGGCGGCTGGAACTCGGCCGCTTACTTCATCGGCGACAGCAAGGCATCGTCCGAGTCACTGGCAAGCATCTTTCTCGGCCTCGTTCGCGGCAGCAAGTCCAGCCACGAAGACTTCGCCCTGACCACCTGGACCTCAAACCACAAGTCAGCGGTGCTGAGCTGGCTCTCAACCTTCAGCCATCCGCAGCTCAAGCCTGGCTTCTCGACGCGGGTGCCGATCAGCTATGTTACCCCTGCCACGCTGATCTCCAGCAAAGAAATGGCCATTCAAATGAGCCTGCCACGGCGCTCAACCTCGACGGTGTCAGTGGTCGAGACCCAGGCTTTCGGGCGCAAGGTGCAGCGCCTGGATGGCAACGCCACACTGTCTTGCAAGGACAGGACGCTGACCCTGGGCAACATCCGTCACCTCTGGGAAAACCTGCCACAGACGATTGAACTGAGCCTGGATCAGCTGTCCAGCCACGTCTTCGTCAGCGGTTCGACCGGTGCCGGCAAAAGCAACACGCTATACGAAATGCTCAACCAGGTCAGTGCCGCGGGCGTACCGTTCCTGGTCATCGAACCGGCCAAGGGCGAGTACAAGCACGTCTTCGGACAGCGCTCGGATGTCAGTGTGTTCGGCACCCACCCGGCCCACAGCGACCTGCTCAGGATCAACCCCTTCCGCTTCCCGAGTGCAATCCATGTGCTGGAGCATGTGGATCGGCTGGTGGAGATATTCAACGTGTGCTGGCCGATGTATGCGGCCATGCCTGCGGTGCTCAAAGAAGCGATCCTGCAGGCGTACCAAGCCTGTGGCTGGGACCTGGAGCTGTCCAGCAACCGCTACAGCGATAGCTTGTTCCCGACCTTCACCGATCTGCTCAGCACACTGGAAACAGTCATCGAAGCATCGGCCTACTCCCAGGAACTCAAGGGCAACTACATAGGTTCGCTGTCTACGCGGATCAAATCCCTCACCAACGGCTTGAATGGCCAGATCTTCGCTGCGAATGAAATCGACAGCAGCGTTCTGTTCGACAGCAATGTGATCATCGATCTTAGCCGCATAGGCTCGTCCGAAACCAAAGCCCTGATCATGGGCATCCTGATCATGCGCCTGAGTGAACACCGCATGGCGTTTGGCGGAATGAATCAACCGCTGCGTCACGTCACCGTACTTGAAGAAGCACACAACATTCTCAAACGCAGCCCTTCCGAAGGGGGGGGCGAAGGCTCGAGCATGGTCGGCAAGTCGGTTGAAATGCTGACCAATGCGATTGCCGAAATGCGCACCTATGGTGAAGGTTTCATCATCGCTGACCAGTCGCCGCATGCGGTCGATATCGCAGCGATCCGCAATACCAACACCAAAATCATCATGCGCCTGCCCGATGAGATGGACCGACGCCTGATCGGCAAATCCGTGGCCCTGCGTGATGATCAGCTCGAAGAGATCGCGAAGCTGCCCAAGGGCGTTGCCATCGTCTACCAGAACGACTGGCTGGAGCCGGTGCTGTGCCAGGTCAGGAAGTTCGCCGGTCGAGAAACAACCTACATCTACCGCCCCGCAGCAAATGCCAATATCAACAGTAGCCACTTCAATCAACAGTTGCTCAGCTTACTGCTGGCACAGCGTATTAACACGCCGGTTGAAGTAGAGGTGGCACTGCTGGAAAACGGCTTGTGCAACCTGCCGTTGCTTGCCCGGTGCAAAATTGCCTTGCTCCAAGCGCTCGACGAGTACAAGGAAGATCAACAGCTGACACTGTGGAAACCGGAAGCCTTCGCTTACACCTCGCAATTGGTGGTCGACTTTCTCGGCTGCCGCAAGCTGGTGCAGCAGGCGATTCAGTCGGCGACCGATTATGGCCACCTGAGTGATCTGCTTGACCAATTGCTGAAGGGTTGTGTTGCCGGCCTTGGTCAGGAATTGGCCCTAGCCGCCCAACAATGCCTGATGAAAGACTTCAGTTTGCAGCATGACAGCCACCTCGAGATCTATTCCATGTGGCGCACCCGCCGTAAAACAGAGAGTGTCCTGTGAAATTTGAAAACTTCTCCGCCGAAAAAATCGAGGTTCCATCGAAGCTGGCGTTGATTGCCCGGGAAATGCCCGACAAATGTCTGAACGTCGCTGAACTCGACAAGCCAATGGCGCTCACCCAGGAAAATCGCCTGGAGTTGCCCGAGGTCTCTGCCGAAACACGCGAACGCCTAGAGCACCTGGGTTTTCCAGAAGAGGTGCTCGATGTAATCGGCAGTGAGGCCGAAGCTCGTATCTACGAGGATGCCAACCTGGAACCGGCGCAGGTCAATGGCAAGGATGCGCTGATTCGCACGGATATCGATTACGACCAGAAAGACCTGTTCGGCAACACCAACCTGGAACGGATGCAGATGGGCAAGGCGCCGCTGGATGCGAACGGCAAACCGATCGAACTCCACCATATTGGTCAGAAGCAGGATTCTCCGCTCGCCGAACTGACCAGCAGCGAACATCGTGGCAATGGCAATGACAATGTGCTGCACAACAAGCAGAAAGAGTCGGAAATCAATCGAGAAGATTTCGACAAAGAACGAAAAGACTACTGGAAGGCGCGAGCTGAACAGATCGAAAACCAGCAGTGAGTACGAGCCCCTCTTATGAAAAAACTAAAAGATTTGGTTGACCGTTATCAGGCTAATACCCGCCCTGCGGACTCGGCCAGCATCACTGCGCTCCAGGAACAGCTTGGTTTTGCTCTTTCTGCCGAGTACACGTCGTTCCTGTCAACATTCGGGGTGATTGTCTTTGAGGCCTATGAAACCTATGGTCTTGGTGTTCCGAATGACTATTACCTGCATGTCCTGAACAGTTTTACAGATCTTTCGCGCGATCCAAGCTACCCGAAAAATGCTGTACCGCTGATCGAAACCGGGGACGGCCAGTACTATCTATACGACAACAAGGCCCAAAAGGTTCTGCTATGGTCTACTCCCAATGGCGGTGTGATCCGGGTATTGGACGTTGACCTTGATCAATTTTTGATCAGTCATATCTTTGCTGAATAGCAACGTGTGCGGTATTGGTGTTCAAGTGATACTCAAGACCGCACTACCTAGGCGAACAGGAAAAACCTACCGCGGAGGCTGTCAGCTTCGTTTGAAGAACTAACTGAGTGCAGTCGCTACTGCACTCAGCTCCTGCAACCGCCGGGCAATCAACATCCAGAAAAACCGTAATTGTTTCACCTTCATCCGGGATCCGGAATAGAACGCCGATATCTTCAATTACATACGGACCGTCTCTATATCCGCGTATGCCACCAATATCAACGCACACAGCTTCCAAGAACCCTACGCCAACTTGAACAATGGCCCCTCCCAAAGCTCGTTACATTTACCCGTTCCCGGCAGAAGGCGACAGACGCGTCCAGCGACAGACAAGTCTGGGCAATAAACAGCCCAGCCCAATGGCATGTAGACATGATGTCTACATGCCCAGCGCTTGTAATGCCTTTACCGGCTCGACAAAAATTCGACCAGTGTTCTCTCCAACAACCCTGGAGGTCGGGTAGTCAGCGAGGTGCTCTGGCACTGGGGACATCGATCAAACCGATATCCTGGCCGCAGCACGTCACTTTGCGGTGCCACTGTTTTCCTCCACCCGCAACTAATGCAGACATAGGTAAGAAGTCTAGGCCTCATGGGCATGGTAGTTCTCCAAATGCTGATACGCACTCAATGACTTAACTCACTCAGTCCCCGGGATAGGCCCGCTCGATCTGTTCATCGAGCTCCCCGCCATGTCCACAATAATCACTAGGTACACGTTCAATATCCTCGGCAATCTGCTCGATCACTTCGCGCAGCTCCAATTGCCCGTACCATCGAGCAGGAATCGCCGCAGCACCATACTGAACTCCCAACAGGTGCCCGGCGATCAACCCGGTGCCGTCACTGTCGCCACCGTGATTCACCGCAGTGATCACGCCCTCCTCGAACGAGCGCGCGGCCAGGGCGCACCACAACCCAATAGCCAACGCCTCTTCGGCGACCCAACCGCCGCCGAATTCGCCTATGCGTTGCGGGGTGGGTTGGTAGCCCTCGTAAAAGAAGAACAGCACGCGCTCGATTAGACTACGTGTTTCTTCCATACCGGGCATTTGTCCGTAATTGGCCAAGCTTTGAGTAACTGCGTGCTCCAGACTGTCTTGCCGATCGACAATGCGCTGGAGAATATCGGCGAACAGTCCGGCCGCCAGGTAGCCCGTGGGGTGCCCGTGGGTCAGGCGTCCTGACTGAGCAGCGTAGTCAAAGGCGTTGGCAAAGAACGCACAGGGCGCGACACGCATCACGGCGCCACAGTCTTTACTGTTGTTCTCGGCAACAGCACCTAGCCGTAGACTGGCCTTGAGTGCACTGATGCAGGTAGTGCCAGGAGCGCGACGAGACCAGAGCGCCAGTTGCTCGACCAACCACCCATCCCGGCTGATAGGCATCGCCGTAGGGTAATCCTGGGTCATCAGCCAGCGCAGCAACGCATGATGGATAATGCTCGGAACGTGGCAAATCCCCCGCGAACTGCCGCGAACATAAGCCCGCAGCAAGCCTTCTGCGGTGAAAAGCATCATCTGCGTGTCGTCGGTGATGGCGCCGGTGATACCGAAAGCAGGGGCAAAATCAACGATACCTTGTGGACCGAATTTAGCTTCGATTGCAGGCCATTCGAGGAACTCCACCGGGGCGCCCAACGCATCGCCGACGGCACCGCCCAACAGACAGCCTTTGATCCGTTCAAGTCTGTTCATGTCCTTTCCCTTATCCCTCTGCCGGGATCAATTCCTGCAAAATCACCAGCTTTCTTTGCAACTGCTCTATGTGCTCTTTCTCAGCTCGCAGCGCCGAACGCAGTTCCCGATTTTCCATTTCCCAAATCCGCGCCCAGCGCACGTCCTTTTGGAAGCCAAGAGCCATTTGCCAGAGTTCACGCAACCTCAGGCACTGCAGCAGAAGCACCAGCAGGATTGCCCCCATCATCACCAATGCAGCCGTCGAAACTGCTTCCGACATACTCATGCCCACTTCCTTCCGTGAGTTCGATTCATCTCGAAGACAAACACAAGATATGTAGTGATTAGTGACAGGTCTAGAATGTAGACTTATACAGGTAAAGTATTCGCGCACATGGAGAGGTTATGAAACGCAAGCAGTCCATCGAACAAGTCCGCTGGGACCTGGCACTTCGCTATCGTTTGATAGAAACCGTTGCCTGGTGGGAAGGCCGCCTGACCACGGGGCACTTGATGCAGAGCTTCGGCATCAGCCGACAGCAGGCATCCAAAGACATCAACACCTACATCAACGAGCATGCGTCTAAAAACCTTACATATGACAAAAAAATAAAGGGCTATGTGCCCAGCAAGGCATTCAAGCCGCTGTTCATTGACGACAGTGCCAGCGCCTATTTGCACCTGCTGTATCAAAACAATGCGCGCGCGCCGCACATTGAGGGCCTGGCCCTCGCATATGCCCACACCAAGGTGCTGGAAGTGCCGGATCGCTCGATCAAGGCGGAGATCCTTCGGCCGTTGCTCAAGGCTTGCCGCGACCACCTGCGCCTGGATATTGACTACGTTTCGCTGAATAGCCCAGACCCCGAGGGCCGCACGATCGCGCCGCATACCCTGGTGTACACCGGCATGCGCTGGCACGTTCGCGCCTACTGTGAGAAAAATCGTGAATACCGCGATTTTGTTCTGAGTCGACTACGTGGTGTGCCCGACGTGCGGGATGATGAAACCGAAAATGGCATCGATGGAGATGATGTCTGGAACACCGAGGTGGCGGTGATCATCAAGCCCGACGAGCGCCTGACGCTGGCGCAGAAGGCGATCATCCAGACTGATTTCGGTATGGTGGATGGGCAGCTAGAGATTCCCAGTCGCCAAGCGTTAGTCAAGTATGTGTTGCAGCGGTATCAGATCGATCCCAAGAATCTAGACCCAAAACCAGAGGCACAACAGATAGTGGCGGGGAACCTGAAGGAGTTGAAACCCTGGTTGTATGACTGAGGGAGTCAGGCACACATCTCCATTCCAGGCAGCGCGTTCCCTGAACTTACGCATTGCAGCGTAACACTCAGGGGCCGAGCGCGTCAGAAGTCGTCGTAAATCGAGTGGGCCTGGGCGAGGTCGTTCTTGATTAGCTGGAAAAACCCACGCTCCACATCCGCCACCCGGTATCTCCCATCGTAGTAAGTCGAACTGATGCAACGACACTCAGAGCGCCAAAGATCGTACACCTGCTCGTTGGCTTGGGTAATTGGAATGCTTGTCGGATATAGGGTCAGTCGATCTAAAGCCCGGCTGATTGGCCGGGCTTGTTTCTTCAACTTACAGATCTGCAAATCCAGCACGCAATACTCCTGGGGGTTCAGGAACATCAGAATCTTGGACACGAAAGAGATATTTGAGTAGCTGGGAAACCCGAGTCGCTTGAGCGCAGCCAACGAGGGGGTACCTGTGCTAACCAGGCCATTGAACGAGGCGTAAGGAGCAAACGAGCCAATCAGTGAGTTAAATTTTGCGAATCGGCTATCTCTGTAGCCGGCCGTCGCGTTTCCCCAATAAATGATGTTGCCCAGGCCTTGCTCGATATCGGTAGGCACCGTCGACCGCAGTTGAGTCTGAATGATCGACTCCAGTTGCTGAATACTGCTCGCGACCTGAGGGTTCTGCTGTTTCGGCAATGCGTGATCGTAGTAGTCCAAAGGGAAGCTATAGGTATGGATGGAGTGCTGCAGGGCCTCTATCTGGGTCCGGTTTAACGGCATAGGTTGTTCCTTTAAGGGTCAACAGAGGGCAGCGCCAGTTGCGCCAACGGTGTTACCGATGAGAGACGTATCGACACGAAGTCATGTTTCTTGAGTTTGCTGCATTGGATGAATGAGGATGCTTACTTGAACTCGCTTTAGGTTCCGGCTGTCGCAGCCGGTCCACGCTCGGGAATCACATCAAGCCTTTCCGTCACACTCATCTACGAAAGAATGCCGTCAAACTTCCTCGCTTTCAGCCCCGGGATGACGCTGCCCCTAGGACTTTCCATCCATACGCATTTGACCTTGAGCTGGACACAGATGGCGCTGCCGATATCGATGTCGAGCCCCACTAGATTACCGTCGAGAGCCTTCGACTCGAACGGCGAACTGGGATTGACACCGAAGCGAATGACAGTCCATTCCTTTGCATAGATTGGGGCCAAACTCAGGCAGCTCAGCGAATAACCGGAGCAATCGAAAGGTCAGCGCCTTTTCACTCATAGGAAAATTGTCACGACAGGAATTGTCGCAAGCTTAGCGATAATGGAACCTCACCGCAAAAAACCGATCACAGGGGCCTCTCATGACGCGCAATGACTACCTTATTAATCCGACCGTAAAAGATTTCATCGAGTGGCTCAGCGGCAACCTGGACAACGCCACGATTCGTCATCAGTACCTGAATCGACAGAGTAAAACCTTGTGGTATTGCGACAGCCTTGCCGACGCTTACTCGGCATACCAATGGCAACATCCTGCAATCAAGCGCCTGCAGGTTCCGGCAGGTAAAACCGCAGTGAGCAACGATGTAGCTCTCAGCGCCCTAAAGGCCGACCTACAGAAGGCGTTGGCACTCGCCCCAGCGGTCAACGATGGAGCGTGCTGCCAAGCTGCTATCGACGTGATGATATGGGGCGGTGTACAGAGCAATAACGTTACCTGGCTCAATATGAACTTGCGCGGCCTGGCAGCTACCCTATCAGCCACCCGTGACGCCATCGACGCTGGCGTAACCGACGTCCCCATCCTTCAGGCCAAAGACCTCCGATTCAACGCTGGCATGACCAAGGTCTACTCGCTGGTCTGCAAGGACTTTATCATTTATGACAGCCGTGTCGCAGCAGCGCTTGGCTGGGGCGTAGTGATGTACTGCAAAGCTCGACAACTGAAGACTGTGCCGGAAACCTTGACTTTCCCATGGGCACCAGCGAAGGAAACCGGTAAGCATTTCGTGAAATCCCGAAACCCATCCGAAGGAACGCTTCGTTTCCCCCGCCTGAAAGCTGGTTCCCACCATGCGGAATGGAACATGAAAGCAAGCTGGATTCTCAGCAGTGTAGTTGCCCATCCAAACGCTGCTGCGAGCGCATTCCTAGCCAATGACGGAACCAACGTTGATCCACTCCGCCGCCTGGAGGCCGCTTTATTTATGATCGGGTATGATCTTTGGAATTACCCAGAGGAAGACCAAGGATCAACTCAACAGTTCGAGCAGGATCTCTCATGGATCGATTGCTGCACACCAACTCGCTGCAAGCCCTTCCGCTACAAGCTCACCGATGAAGGTTTCAGCGTTGAAGGAGGTCCGTACTTCCCTATCGGGGTCGTAAACAAAACCTTGGGCAACCTCCAGAAAACGTTCGGCATCCAGCCTTTCCCGTTAGCCAACAAGGCCGATAACGTACGCAACGGTGATAGCGCCGAAGGGATCGGAACCGCATACCACCATGCTACAAACGGACGTGGCAACATCCCCGACACCAGCAAGCTGGCGGCGATTCTCGAAAATCTTGGGGTATTCACTGTAAATCACAGCACCAAACTATGGGCGCTGAACGCTGACCTGTTAGCTACGAACGTCGACGGGCAGCCCGACATCGCGCCGGTCATTCTGCGTACGATGGATGAGGATACGATTAGCTGACATTAGTCCATGGGCCAAACGAACATCTTCTCGGTGATAATTGTCGGCGGGCATCTGAGCCGACAGTCTAAAGGGAGATCGGCCTCGCGTTTTGACCGGCCGCTTTGGGTCCAGGCTGTGTGAAAACCTCAAAGTTGGGTTGGTTTAAGGGGTACTTTGCTCCTCCACTTCCAACTAGTAGATCGTCGCATATGCCCGATTACAGGAGGTCGATTTTTGAGTGAGTCGACCTTCGCTGGGGTTTTCGCACAGCCTAGGTCGATTGCTACAGGTCGTAAATGGCTGGAATCAGCCAAAGCCACCCCTTGGCCTCATACCAGCAACTGAGATTAATCGCGACTACCCCGATTCCGATAACCTCTGCGAAAATACACTTATTCCAACTGCCCTCATATTACGAGGAACGGGCACATTCCGGCGCGCCGTGTTAAGCATCTATATATGTTAAGCGGCGCTCCAGATCAGCCAATGATTGTTCTCGGTAAAGCGCGATACTCACTATATCGGCTCTAGGCGGTAGCTAGCAGATTTGTCGATTAACTCAAAAAATAACTCGCCCTCACCTTTTCTGGGCACAGAAGATGCCGCCCAGAACGTTGCATGGGTCCGCGCCAGCTCGCAGAGTTCATGTACTACACCACTCTCAAGGCGTAGGTTTTCCAACTCATCGCGCTTCAGACCCGGGAGGAACAATAAGGCGATATCGCGTTTTTGGTTAACGGAAATTTCGGTTAACTCCTTGCTGTGACGGCTGAGCCACTGGGTAATCAGACGAATATCGGCGTGGTGCCTGGCATCAACCACTTCAAGCTGTGCCAGCTTTATCGCTGAAGGTGCCACTATTAACTGACACGCAACGTATCGATCACTCCCTACCAAGGCTGCGCTGGCATTCAGCAAAGCCAATTCCGGTGTGGGGCTGGCATATGTTGAATGGCGTCGGGATGGGTAATGTTCAGGCCGTAACCATTCCCACAGGTTATCGACCACATACGGGACATTACTGGGAATCCTAGCTGACATCTGGCGTTTGATTCCCTCTGCTGATGCCGCCAATTTGCTTTCAGGTATTGCCCGAAAAAGGTCTGCGCTCATGCGTTGCTCCTTATGTTCATCTATCTTCAAAGTTTCTTCGAGACAGCAAAAAAATGAGGTCGACGACTATCGACGCCCATGTCCAGTGCCCACTGGCTGCCAAGCCGAATAGCATGATCACGCCAGAAGTCAAACATGAGTCCATCCGGGTCTGGCGGTGCCAGCAGGGTCGAGTTATAGAGATAGGCCAAATGCTCGGCCGCCATCATGTGTCCCTTCATTGCCGCCCATTGCAGCCAGTAGATTCCGAGTGCCCGTTCATGAGTGAGTGAGTGGTTATCCAGCACCAAGCAACCCAAGAGGAAGCAGGCATCAAGATCATCGCCGTCAGCTGCCCATATGTACCACTGCACAGCTTTGTGATGATCAGCCGTCCAGTCGTCGGTACTTTCGCAATACAGACTACCCAGCACGCGCGCGGCGCACAGAACACCGCCCTCGTACGCCTGTTCGTAGTAGCTGATAGCCAGATCCCGATCAACCGGTACACCCTTGCCATAGAAGGCTTGCTCGCCGAGATTGAAAGCCGCCTCTGCGGAACCAAGAATGAAGGCTAACTTGAAAAGCTGTCGGGCCAGAGCAGGCTCAAACAGTACTCGACTGCCATTGAGCTATAGCCAGCCCAGGTCATTCAAAGCATTAGGGTCTGAAGCCATCGCATCACCACGCAGAGATTCATAGTGGACTCGTAACCTGCCAGGTTCGACCATGCCGCGAAGCGGATTGGCGGCCTTGATTTGATAGTAAGTCGCCAGGCAAAAATCGTTGGCTTGGCTGATCTCCAAAATTCGTAGTGAAGGAATACCGATGCCGGCATAAAGGGCCAGCACGTCGTTCGGCTCGAAAAACCGGATGCCATTGACCATGGGCAATATGCCCTCCAATAGATTGAACACCTGGGAGTCTTTAGTCATGCTCATGTCCTGATCGGCGAACTTATTGGCCCGACCATTCTCCAGACAGGCGCGACAACCTGTGTCGCATAGCAATCCACATAATTGAAAGGCAGGGATATCGCAGTGGAACAACTCTTTCGTCAGGAAGTGCTGCTAGGTTTGCTACCCCGCATGGAAAGCGCCATCGACACAAAAACCATCCATGAACGCCTCGAAAATCAAGGAATATCTGTCGACCTACGCACCCTACAACGCCATCTACGCGAGTTGGAGAAACGCTTCCCTCATGTAAAAAGTAAACCTAAATCACCTAAAGCCAAAGCTAGGATCTGGTGGGCAGACAGATCACTTTCTCGCCTAAGCCTGCTACCGACCGATGCGATGAACCTAGTGATGATCATGGACCACGCCAGTCGGTTTGGTATGGCGGCCCAAGTCACCAATCTTTCGGCACTGCATGAATATGCCCGGTCTTTGATGCGTGAAGCCCGGCCGTCTCAGGACTGGTCTAAGAAAGTCATCAGCAATACCCGCTTCATCACTTTAAGGCCGGGTAAAGTAGACCCTCAAGTGCTCGAAACCCTTCAAAAGGCGCTACTTGATGACTACGCTATTGAAGCTCAATACCTCAAGCGCGGCGCACGCGAAGCTAAGTCCTATCGTCTTCTACCGCTTGGATTGTCCTATCAAGATTCCAACATTTACCTCTCCTGCGTATTTGCGAATCAAATAGACACCCGGCCGGTGGCCTTGCCACTACATCGGTTCATTTCAGTCACAACAATTCCAGAAACAATAGCGGCCCCTGAAAACTACGATATCAACTCGGTTAGCGCACAGCGAAGCCTGATCAGCCTTGCGTCGGATGAGCCGGTACCGCTACGTCTGCTTTTAAGCCAAGAGATGTACGAGCGACTAGCGGAAAACCCACTCACAGCAGATCAACAACTGCTCGATGAAAATGGCTGCCGAACGATGGTAGGCAGCACCCACCTAAGCCAAGGACTAGAGCTTTGGCTTCTCAGCCAAGGTGACAATCTTGAAGTGGTCGAGCCGTCTATCCTGCGCGAGAAAATGGCAGCCACCGCACAAAAAATGGCGGCGCTTTATTTGAAATAATTAGAATACGACATAGCGTGTCGCACGTTGCGTAAAGACTCTTCTCCTACCAAATCCAAGGAGTCTTGACGATGAAAACCTACAAAGCCTTCATGCAACGTGTCACGCCTAACGCAGGTCCAGCGGCCAACTTCACCATTACTGTGCAAGCCATCACCTCGGCCATGGCCAAGATAACGGCCGAAGCACAGTACCCTGGCTACAAATGTCCCAACGCACCGACCCAGGTGCGTTGAGTAAACCAACACACGGGGTCGTGGGCTGGCTCAGTGTCATTCCTTGAGCACAAACATCCATTCACCTGGACGTAATCCATCGTTCGCGAGTGTTTGCAACGCGTCGCTGTGCTTGTCAAAGGTATCCATCACCTCGGTGACATCCCGTGATTTTCCATCACTTGAGACCAGCCAAAGTCGCCAACCGAGGTCTCGCTGGCGATATTCCAGCGCGCGCCGTCTTTCGTTGTCAGACACGAAGAACCTGCCGCTCTTCAATTGAGCGACTCGTTTGACCTCGACCTGCAGAAAGCGCCTGTCACGTGGAACCAGCACATCGAATCCGGCGTTACCGACGTATTCGGCGACGTGAAGCAAGCTGCGCATTTGCTCTTCGCGGGTTATCAGTGTCGAGCGCCGCTGCCCCTCATCCCCAAGAAACGCCAGAGGCGCGGCCAATGCCTGGTGAAAGCCTTCCGGGTCCTCTTTGAGCCAACGCATGGCTTCAGGTACGCAAAGGTCCAGAACGGCCTCCTCGGCCCGTAACCCACCTGTCGCCTTGCGTCGGGCATCACGAATGAAATGATCCTCATCCTGAGGAGCATCGCGGGCAATCATACTGACGCGCGTTGCACTGAACGATTTCAAGCCCAACTTATCAAGAGCTTCGGGCAGCGCACTTAGGACCAACTTCCCGCTCGCAAATGCCAGAGCATCCGTTGAGGGCGCCTGGTCTTGCGGCTCAATATCCAACCGACGATGCAAGATTACCTGGGGATCGAAATCCATCATTTTCAGCTGTGCGCTCTCGTCGGCATGCTCAACCCTGACTTCCTTCTGCAACCCTTCCAGCAACGTTTCAATCCAGCGTTCACGAGGAGTCGCTTCAATCGCAGCTGCCAGAGCAGGCAAGGTGTCGGCCAGCGCCAACGCCGATGCATGCGTGCCTGCGAAGTCGACAAGCGGACGAAGCTTGCTGATCCCGGCCAATGCCTCTGTCACCTCATCTTCTGCGACATTCCGGGCATTCAAAAAAATCTCCGGTCTGATCACCATACCTGGAAATGGCTCGCAGCTCAGGCCCGACGCGAAGCTTTGCAGTACTTCACGAACCGACGCCACCCACAGCAACCGCTCTTCAGCAGTCAACACAAGGGCGTCAATACGCAACCGGAACTCCGCTACCTCCTGATCGGAAATTCCATACTCACGACGAAAGCGCTGAACGGCTCCCGACACTCGCCCGTCTTTACCGACAGAATCCGCAGCATTGCTCCACGCATGCAGCCCATCCTTGAACAACGCACCGAATGCCCGCTTTTCTGTCAGCAGTTGGCTCAAGGGATGCGCGCATTCGACCAAGGGTACATCCGGCCCATCGAACCAGAGCTCATGCGCCCCCTGTTGCGTGACGTGTTCAAAGACATCACCTACCGAGTCTTTGCCCAGGCAGCCGAGCTTGCCGTCAAACGACCATTCGATCCAGACATCGTCATAGTGGCGGATGATCAATCTGGCGAAAACCTCCAACGCCTTGCTGGCATTGAAATCGTTGTGCGCCGCGCTGGCAGCGGCCATCAGATCCGGCATAGCCAAATGCAACTGGCTACGCAGCTTCACCGCCAGCGGATCATTACTGTCACCGTGGCAGCTGATTTTTGCGGTTTTCGGTTCGAAATGCTCCAAACCGTAGCGGCAGGCGTTCTCTTTGCTCAGTTTTCTGACCACCCACAATTTGATGTCGTTGAACGAGAGCAATGCGGTGGGATTTTCCCCACTATCGTGCCAGATGCGGTCCCCTGCGCAGCCCCACGCCAGTCCTTGTTGGCGCCCCGCTTCGCCGACGACTCGATAGAGCACGGGCGGTGCCAGGCTTTCGTGCTTGAGGGTCAAATCCATCAGACTGCGATACAGCTCGCGCAAATCACGCAGCGCCGCCGAGTCCAATGTGCGCGGATCAATGTGCCGCAGGCGCTCAAAAGCGCGGCGCACCCGCTCGGCGCCATTGGTCTCCAGTGCATTGGCAATCCCAAGCTGGGCGTACCAGGTCGCGTCATTGCCTCGTTCTACTTCCAAACGCGGCAACAACAAGGTTCTGAACCCCCCACTGCTCCGCTGGCGCCAGATGTCCAATGGCGCATAGGGACCCTGGCCCTGCAGCCCGTCACGGATAATCACCGTGCCGCCGCTGTGCAGCCAGCGGCACCGCTCCAGGGCAGCCAACAGATGCCGGCCTTCCTCTCGGGCGAGAAAGCCGGAAAGCAATGGCCAGCGCGCAACAAGCTCGGTCATCGTTTCGACCGGCAACTCATCGGGCAATGCGATCGTTTCAGGGTCGGACAATGGAATAGGGCCAATCCCCAATAGCAGACACAGATCATCGATGGTGGGCGACGGCACAATACCGTCCACAACTTCAGCCAGCCAGAGCTCATCCAGTTGCGGCCACGGTCCTTTGACTCGTGCACACGCCTGTGCGGCATGCCAATGGCCATCCATCCCTTTCACCATCAGGCTGGCCAGGCTTGCACCAGCACTGGCGGCAGTTTCCTTGCTAACAAAACGCCAGGCCGCGCCGACACCACGCTCCTTCGCCCGACGCAAAAACGAGCCAACGCCTCCAGTGCCCTCATGACCGGCCAAGGCCAGCGCGGCGCAGACCAGCTCGACATGATCGTCTTCGTTGTCCCCAGGACGAAGTTGCGCGAGTATTTCTGGTCGATCAAAGTTGATCAGTCCTTGTTGCGCGAGTGACATATCCAAGGCAGGCGTGAAGGTCGTGATAAAGGACTTCTGACGCATGATCACTTGAGCCAGCTCGGTTTGATTTTCAAGCCCTGAGCGGCGGTAGTAGATGCGGTCGACCTCGGCACCACGATGCTGCCCCCTGGCAATTTGAACCAGCGGCTGCGCGCGCAGGACAGGCGCATTCTCCTCCAACCCCTCGCTGACAATCGGCAGGACCTTGGCGCCACTGGCCTGAATCCGCGCTAGCAGATATTCACGGTGCGATGAAAGATAACCGAGCTTCAGGTTGCGATAAGCGTAATCCGCCCAGGCTTCAAGCGCCTCGAACAGCTGTCGGTAGCGCACCAGAGGCCATGTCCGGCCATTCGAAAAACTCTTCTTCACCATGCTTTCAAATACCGCTCCGCGCGCCTGCCAGAACAGCGTGGCGACTTCGCGTTTCAGGTGCGGGCAAGTACAGGCACGCGGCGTGGCGTATTCCCAGAATGTTTCAGCCAGGCAAACTTCCGGCGTTTGCCAGAGCTCAACGATGCACTCAGCGGCCAGACGCACCAAAGTCGCATTCCACCCAGCCGGGTCAGTCGCTTGCCCGGTGCCTTCCAGTTTTCGCAGCGTCAGGTGACGGCGCGAATTGCTCAAGTAGAAGTCGCCGTGAATCTGAACGCCAAACCCGGCAGGCTGTTCGGTGGGCAAATAGGACCAGTAGCGCGAGTTGCGCGGGTCATTGGACGCAATCACCCGCACATCAGCGACGTCCAGATCCAACCCGGTACTGGCACGCACTTCGACGGGGAATGCCATGTGCCGCTGCGCCATCGCCAGGTAATTCTTGGCGTCGATAACATGGGTGACGTCCTGCTCCCCTGCGACACTCAAGGTAATGCGCAAGCCAAGTGCGGAGCGCTCCTGCAGGAAGGCCAGCGGTCCACGGCTCAACTCCGCCATGGATGCCTCAATGCTGGCAACGACCTCAGGTTTTCTGATGTCCTGCAAGCGAATCAGTGTGACATGCTCTGAATCGAGTTCTGGCTGGGCCGAGAGCATCAGCGGCGCGTAAAAGCTGGCCGCGTCCTGGCTGATCCAGCCGTCAACGGCCACCGCGAAGCGCGCCGGATGTTGCAGATGCATGCCCCACCAATGGCCATCTTCAGCACGACTCCAGACCTCGACCTGACTGCCGGCACCAAATACCGAACGAAAGCCGACACCTTTATTGCCAATGCTTTCGCCAGCTGATTTGCTGCTCGAATGCATACTCAGCAACGCCTGAATATCGGAGCGACGCCCGTCCACGCTCTGGGTCGTGATCGCGCGTCCATCGTTGGCGACTTCGAGAATCTGTCGTTGTCGATCCCAGCGAAGCAAAATATGGCCAGTAGCGCGATCAAGGGCGTTTTGCAGCAGCTCGAAGACAACCCGTCCCGAATAATCCTGCACCACCGCTTTTTCCGAGCCCAGGTCCCGCAGCCGAGTACTTTCCGGCAGGTGCCGATGTTCTTCGAGATGCGCGTGCAACAGGGCCCGCACCTGTGCAAGGTTGCGGGGTAATCCCTTGATACCGATCATCGTTGAGCCTCTTTGGACAACTCAGCCTTTAACTGCAATGCCAGCCCACTCAAACGCTGTACATTGCGGCTCACCGCGCCCTCAAACACCCCAGGGCCGGCCTCAATCAGGCTGAACCAGTTTTTCGCGCGGGTAATGCCGGTGTAGAGCAGTTCCTTGGTCAGCACCGGGTTTAGCGCATCCGGGAGCAGCAACGCGGTGTGGTTGAATTCCGAGCCCTGGGATTTATGCACGGTCATGGCGTAGACCGTTTCGACTTCAACCAGCCGGCTGGGCAAGACAAAGCGTACATCGCCAGTGCCGTCATTGCGGGGGAACGCCACCCGCAGGCTCATGCGTCCGGGTTGACTGTCATCGGGCACAGGAAGGTAGAGCGCTATGCCGATGTCGCCATTCATCAATCCCAGGCTGTAGTCATTGCGGGTGACTAGCACTGGTCGGCCTTCGTACCAGCCATGGTCGGTGTCGATCAGTTTGCGATGTTTCAGCTCGCCGGCCACGCGCAGGTTCAATCCTTCTACGCCCCAAGGGCCACGGCGCAAGGCGCAAAGCAGCCGGAACTCATCGAAGGCTTTGAGAACATTGCTCGCCCATTGCACCCAGCCATCGCTGTTCCAGACAATGCCAGTTGCCGGTCGCAGCTGTTGCAATTGCTCGAGGTAATAGCGATAGCCCGAGGGCTTGCCGTCAGCCTCGGGATGACCATCGATAATCAGACGGGTAAGTTTGCTGTCTTGTTCGCCTCGCAGTTTCAAGCTGAACAGTTGTTCCGGCGGATGTTCGAGCAGTTGTCGAGCCTCGCCAGCATTCTTTTCGTTGACCAGCTTTGCCAGGCGTCCGATGCCTCTGTTGGCATCGAAACGTCGCGAGTAACGCAGCATCACTGTCTGCTGCGCCAACGGGTCGCCCAGGCCCTCGCCAAGTTGCAGGCCCGTCGCTTCAATTGCTTCGTGGGTGTGTTCAGTGAGCCAGGCGCTGGTCGCCGCAGAGTAACGCCCAGCCTCGGCGTCGCGACACAGGTCACCCAGCACGGCGCCAGCATCGACAGAGGCCAACTGGTCCTTGTCGCCGAGCATGATCAAGCGTGCCTGCAGCGGCAAGGCATCGAGCAGGCAGGCCATCATTTCCAGATCGATCATCGATGCTTCATCGACCACCAACACATCCAGCGCGAGAAGATTGTCCTGATGGTGGATAAAGTTGCGCGAGTCGGGACGACTGCCCAGCAAGCGATGCAGCGTCGAAACATCGGTGGGGATGGCCTGGCGAACGTCGTCCGTCACTTGCAGTTCGCTGACCGCCTTGCCGATGGACTCCGACAAGCGTGCAGCCGCTTTGCCAGTCGGCGCGGCCAAGCGAATGCGCAAGGGTTTGCCAGCCTCGACGGCCGGGGTCTGCAGCAGCCCCAGCAGGCGCACCACCGACGTGGTCTTGCCGGTGCCAGGCCCGCCGGTGATCACGCTGAAATGCCCACGAGCAGCCAACGCACAGGCCAGCTTTTGCCAATCGGTGATCCGCTGACCACCGTCCTTGGCCGATTCTGGAAACAATTCATCGAGCCGTTTGGACAAATGATCGGGGGTGATCGACGGCTGAGTCAGTCGAGCGCTGAGCGCTTTGGCAATTTTCTGCTCGTAGTTCCAAAAGCGTCGCAGGTACAAGCGTTGCCCGGCGAGCACCAAGGGGCGCTCCGGGTAACGTCGTAGGGTGTCGCGATCCTCGACCAGACCACTGGCAGCCAATGCCTGACGCCAGGTGACCGCATCCACGCAGTGCAACCACTGCGATGGTAGCTGTCCGCCCTCATCGCCTTCAGGCGGCAGCGAAAGGACAAAGTCCGGCGCGCTGAGGGTTGCCGTCAGATCGAGACAGGAATGCCCTCGGCCCAATTGATGGCTGGTCATCGCAATCGCCAACAGGACACTTGGCGGCGCTTGGGGGTCCTGCTCCAGGACGAACGCGGCCATTGAACGATCCAGGGCGCGCAGCCAACCGCGGGTCACCCAAAGCTCCAACTGCTGCAGCAAATCCTGGCTAGAAGCCTGAGACAGGGCAATCGCAGGTGCGTCGCTGCTGCGCTGGCTGTCACTGAGTTGTTTGAGTGTCAGGATCATACTGCCACCTCCGTGTGCTGGCCCATGAAAAGTCTGTCCATTTGTTCGATGAGTTGGCGAGGCGGTCTTTCGAAATGCACACCCTGGCTGGCGGAATGGTGCCCGCGCACGAATAGATACACAGCACCGCCCATGTGCCGGTCGTAGTCATAGTCACGTAGGCGCAACTTCAATTGCCGATGCAGGGCCAGCAGATAGAGGCAGAACTGCAGGTCGTAGCGCTTGCTAAGCATGGTTTCGGCCATCGCTGCAGCGTCATAACTGTCGTCATTGCGGCCCAGCCAGTTGGACTTGTAGTCGGCCACGTAGTGGCGCCCCTGATGTTCGAACGTCAGGTCGATAAAGCCTTTGAACATACCGTTCAGCTGGCCGGGATTGAGTACCGGTCGCGGTTCGCCATTCAAGGTATATTGGCGCACCAATTTGTCGAGCTGCTGGACATTTACCGACTGACTGGAAAACCAGAACTCCATCTCCACCTGATAGGTGCTCAAGCCACTCAGGCTGACCGAGCTGCCGTCAAAACGCAGCGGTGTACTCAGATAGGATTTGAGCCAAGCCGCCAGTGGTTCGATCCAGGTTTCCCAGCTTCGCAGGTTGCAACGGCGGCCAACTGTGCTGTCGATCGACTCGGGCATGGCCTGAGCTTTCGCGAAGCCTTCGTTACCCGCCCACTCGAACAACCCATGCAGGAAAGTACCGGGGCCTGCGCCACGGGGAAAACCGTGAATGCCCGGACCCGCAGGAAGCGTCGCGACTATTTCATCCACAGCAAGGCCTTCCTCGCTGAGGTTCGCCTCCAGGGCCGTGGCAGGCTCAAGCCGCTGACCGGCTTCGGCGCCCATCAATTGGTTGCCGTCGGCGATGGACAGTGCCGAGTAGCTGGCGATCCACCAGTTTGAGGCGGGCTTATGCAGGGGGATCAATGCCTGGCTGAGCTCGGCTTTTAGTGGTGGTGTATAACAATCATCCGTGGCCTCGGGTGCTGGTTCACAGACGATGTGTTCGCAGTCCCCGCGCAGCTCGGACAAAAGCGACTCAAGTTGCCCGGCAACAATCTTGTCACCGCCAGCCAGCAGATAACCCAGGCCGCCTTTATCCAGATCGGTCGCCTTGCCATTGGAGCGACCCACTGCTGCGATACCCAGCCAGGTGGCGTAACGGGCACGGGTCAATGCCACATAGAGCAGACGCATTTCCTCGCCCAGACGCTCGTCGTTGGCTTTTTCATACGCCACCCTGGCTGCCTCGGACTTGCCCAATTCGATGCACAACTCGCCGTCTTCGTCGCCATGGAACATCGGCGGCGACTTGCTGCGACCATTGAGTTCAGTCGCGTTGCAAATGAATGGCAGCAGAACCAGTGGATACTCCAGCCCCTTGGATTTGTGGACGGTGATGACTTTAATCAGATCGGCATCGCTTTCTAGACGCAGTATTTCTTCTTCACTGGCAGCTTGCAGCTGCTCGGCCAAGTGACGAATCAATGCATTTTCGCCGTCCAGCTCAGTGGCGCTACGCTGCAGCCATTCGGCCAGATGCAGCAAGTTGGTCAGGCTGCGTTCGCCGTCGGTCTGCAGCAACAAACGCGCGGGTATCTGAAAGTCTGCCATCAGTTTGCGCAGCATCGGCAGCACACCTTGCTGCTGCCAGAGATGACGATAATCCCGGAAGCGTAAAACCTGTTGCTCCCAGTAAAGCTCGTCATGGTTGAGCTGCTCCAGCGTCAGCCAGCTTAAGCCAATGCTGCGCGTCGCCAGCGCCGCCCTGAGCAGCCGATCCACTGAAGGCTCAGCGCAGGCACGCAGCAGATAAAGCAGGTCCTGGGCTTCTGGACTGTCAAACACCGAGTCGCGATCAGACAGATATACGCTGGCCAGTTTGCGCTGGGACAGCGACTTGCGGATGGCCTCGGCTTCGGTTCGATTGCGCACCAGAATCGCGATGTCGGCCGGTCTCAGGGCAACGAAGCTGCCATTGGGCTGTCGCAGACCTGCTTGCTGGGCACCATCCGGCACCAACCAGGATTGAATAGCCGAAGCCGCTGCTTCTGCCATGCCTCGCCGGTACGCCCCGGTGCTGATCATGCCGTCAGTGCCGGGTAGGCTCCACAACGTCATCGCGGCAGCGGCCTCACCGCCTATTTCCAGACGCGCCTCGCGCCCCTTGGCAAGCACGGCGGAAAACGGCACTGGGTTGGCAAAGCCTTCCCGGGCAAACCGAAAGGCCGCTCGCGGATGTCCTTCGGCAAACTCGAAACAGCGGTTGGCGGCCGTCACCATGGCCTCGGTGGAGCGGAAGTTTTTACCCAGGGTGTAATGTCGTCCACTGGTGGCTTCACGGGCGCTCAAGTAAGTGTAGATGTCCGCGCCACGGAAGGCGTAGATCGCCTGCTTCGGGTCACCGATCATGAACAGCCCGCTGTCCGGTGAATTGTCGGCGATACGGTAGATGCTTTCGAAAATTCGGTACTGCACAGGGTCGGTGTCTTGAAACTCATCGATCAAGGCAACCGGATACTGCTCACGAACAGTTTTTGCCAGTCGCTCACCCGACTGCCCCTGCAGCGCCGCATCGAGCCGATTGAGCAGATCATCGAAGCCGATTTCGGCGCGGCGCAGTTTTTCGGTATCGAAACGCTCGCTGATTTCAGCCAGCGCATGAAGTAGTAACTGGGCCCGAATGTCCTGCTTGCTTGCTTGATGGTCCGCCAAGGCGTCGATGGCTGCGAACGCTGCATGCGATGGGGCCTGTGCGCCACCGGTGAGTTTGAAACGTTCCTGACCAAACTTGCTCAGATTGCCAGGTGCGGTCTGGCCCTGGCTCCAGTTCGCCAAGGCCTCAAGCCACCCGGCAAATACCTGATCATCCTTGACGCCCCGATAGGTATTGCCATGCAGCTTGCTGCGCATGCCGTGCAGCAATTGTTCAATCTGCTGCCGGTCATCGCGCCATGCCGTTCGTGCGAGTTGCTCCAATGCAGAGAGGCTGACCTTCCAGTCAGCAGGCGCCTTGAGCAAGGCCGCCAGGGTTCCGGGGGCAGGCAATACTGCGCCGCCATGCATGAAGCTCGCAGTGCGCCGCGCCAGCAAGGACGAGAGCAGCTGACCCAACTCTTGAGGCCCGCTGAAATAGTCGGCGATCACCTCAGCCTGATCCAGCGATAGCCCATAAAAATGCCGCCGCCAGTAATCCCTCACCACCTCGGCCAGCAATTCGCTCTGATCGGTTTCCAACGTCTGGGTGAACAGGCTGCCGCTGTCGAAGGCATGCTCACGCAACATCCGATAACACCAGCCATGGATGGTCGAGACCGCCGCCTCATCCATCCACTCGCCGGCCAGTTGTAGGCGACGGGCGCAATCGGGCCAATGCTCAGCCGGATAATCAGCCCGTAGTTGCTCCAATAACGAATCGTGACTACCGAGGGGCTCGGCGAAACACTGCGCGGCTTCACTCAAACGCAGGCGGATACGATCGCGCAATTCCTGAGTGGCGGCGTCCGTAAAAGTCACGACCAGAATCTGCGGCGGATTGAGCGGCTCTTTGAATGCATTCGCGCCACCGTGCCCAAGCACCAGCCGCACATACAGCAACGCAATAGTGAATGTCTTGCCGGTCCCGGCGCTAGCCTCGATCAGACGGCTGCCGTGTAACGGAAAATTCAGAGACTCCAGATTCACGGGATTCATAGGTCGCTCCCTGCGCCAGCAGATGAAAGATGGTTAAACAGAGGGCCATACAGGTGTTCGGCCAACAACGTAAATCGTCCATCACCAGACAATGCATCGAAGTCGGGATAAGCGCGGCGCAAGGCGGCCGAACTGGCGACCTCCCCGGTCACCATATAGCCGCCCTCGAATGTTTCCCTGGCCTGGTCCAGAGCCGCGCCCCCACTGCCCGACAACCAGGCGAAAGCAGTCTTGCAGCCAACCGGCAGCGGTTCGCACATGCCCTCGACCCAGTATTGCAACAAGTGCTGCAGATGGTCTTGCGCAGTAGCCTTGCTCAATGGCGGGAACAGCACATTGCCGTTGAGACAAACCAAAATCGTCGTGCACGGCTCGGTACCCAGCTGCAAAGCAAGGTGCCGTACCCAGAGACGGACTAGGTTATGCCAACGAAAACCGTCGTCGGTGAGCAGTTTGTTGCTCACCAGTTGTACGTAGGCCAAGTCCTTCCCGGCGTTACGGCGCAGCCCGCCCAGCCAGTCGACGAAGCCTGGCGTCGAATACGTCGGCTCGCACCTGAGCTCGATCTGGCCTGGCTCTACCTCGCTCCATTCCTGAATGGCCGCGTGGTAACGCGCCATCAGATCAGGAAGCGGTCCAGCAAGCTTGGCCGCACTCAGTGAGCCGAATGCCGCCAAGGGCAATTTGCCCTCCCGTTGCAAACGCTGCACATGCTGTTCCAGCTGGGCGTCCATATGCTCAGGCTGATAGGACTCCTCGACCCAGCGTTTGAGTGATTGGCTCAAGGTTTCCTGATGCTGCCAATTCTCCAGCGCGTCCAGCTCAAAAGGCTCCTCATCGCGGCTGACCATTTCATCACTGTCGAAATGTACCTTGAGGCGCTGTTGAAAGAACGCAGCCACCGGATCGCGCAGAAAACCCGCCAGTTGGCGCAGGTTCAAAGGCGTGTCTTGCTGGAGCGGTGTCAGCTCGATCGGCGCCTGCACTGCCTCGGCAACCGTATGGACGTTGCGCCACTCATGGGAATAGGTGAACAGACCGTCCGGCCCCGACAGATTCGCAAAATACGAAGGGCTAAAGGGCTGCAGCGGGTGTTCCAGGGTCAGAGCGTCAATCAGCGCCTTCGGATTCTCCTCGCTACCGCTCAGTCGCCAACCGGTCGAAAGGTGATCGCGCAGTTGCCCGATCAAAACCGATGGCACCCGCTCACTGTTGTCGCGGATATTGCGCCCCACCCAACTGACATACAGCTGATCCCTGGCCGACAGTAGCGCCTCAAGCAGCAGGTAGCGGTCATCCTCACGGCGGGAACGGTCACCGGGACGGTAGTCAAGACGCATCAGGTCGAAGTCGACGTGGGACTGCTGGCGAGGGTAGTCGCCATCATTCATGCCAAGCAAGCACACCACCTTGAAGGGGATCGCACGCATCGGCATCAAGGTACAAAAATTCACCGCGCCCGCCAGGAAGCGTTGGGACAGGCCGCCCTGATCCATGCCGCCAAGCCAGGTTTCGTGGACAACGCTCAGCGGCACCGCCTCATCAAACTCAGCCTCGTTGCAGGTTTTCAGCCAGTCATCGAGAATCTTCAGCAGTTGGTTGACGAGCAATTCATCGGCCTCGCCAACGGGCCGGAAAAACACCTTGAGCAGCGACTGTAAACGCTCAACCCAAACCTTCGGCACTGTGGGTTGCTGCAAGTCCAGACGGGCGATTTCCATGTGATCGAGCAGGGTCAGCAACGGGCCTGCCAGCGCGGCTTCGAGGCCGGAGACTTCGTCGTAAGGCTCGATGCCGTCCAGCGCCGGGCCTTTGCCCGCGGCATATCCCAGCAGCATGCGGCGCAAGCCGAAGCGCCAGGTGTTTTGTTCAAGCCCGGCTGGCATGTCCAGGCTTTCACGCTGCGCGCCATCGAGTCCCCAGCGAATACCGGACCCTTCAATCCAGCGATGCAGCGTAGGCAGATCGGCCTCGGTGACGCCAAAGCGGGCACGAAGCGCGGGCACATCAAGCAGGTCAAGAATATCGCTGACCGCAAAACGGCTCTGCGGCAGCTTGAGCAAGTGCTCCAGCGCGATTAACAGCGGCTCGCGACCACGCGGCCCTTGGTCGGCGAGAGTAAACGGGATGTAACGCGGGTCGTGGTAAGGCACTTGCCCGAAGACTGCCTCGATGTGCGGCGCATACGCGTTGATGTCCGGGACCATGACAATCACGTCACGCGGGCTGAGCCGTGGGTCTGCACTGAAACGGGCCAACAGCTGGTCATGGAGGATTTCCACTTCTCGCTGGGGGCTGTGCGCCACATGGAAACGCACCGAGCGATCCTTGTCCGACAGTACCGGCGCCCAGTGTTCGCGAGTTTCAGCCAGTGGGCGCAGTTCCAGAATGTCGTCCTGCAATTGCGATAGCAGCGTTGGTGCCTCATCTTCACTGAACAGGTCAATTCGTCCGCCGTTCACGTCTGCAAACAGATGCCGGTAGCTGGAGGGGTCGTCGTAGCTGTCTAGCAGATTGATATAGTCGCGGCCCTGTTTTCCCCAGGCAGCCAGCAGTGGTTGACCGTTTTGATGCAGCGGATCTGCCAGCGTCGGGCTGGCCGCCTTATGTTGTTGACGTTTATAGCTGTGAAGCAGCAGGTCCTTGTCGGCCACGATATCGATCCAGTGGTGACGACAGGGGTTATGCACGCAGAGCAGCACCTGACTGAAACGCGAGAGCATCGCCAGGGCTTCGAGCACCTGAGCCGGCATCGACGAAATACCAAACACCACAATGCGCCGAGGTAGACCTTGCGGAGCCTGTTCCACCGACTGCAAGCGGGCAACAAAGCGCTTATGGACACCTGCTCGGCTGCGCTCAAGCGCGCCTTCGCCGACATCCAGCAACAGCTCGCGCCACAGGTCAGCCTGCCAAAGATTATCGGCATCCAGCGGGTTAGGCATGCCATTGATCTGCTTGAGCTGGTCGCGGAGTTCAGCCCAGTCTTCCAGCCAGTCCGCACGGTACACCTGGTACTGATCGAACAAATCGGCCAGACGCTCGGCTAACTGATGACGCTTGCGAAGATCGTCGTCCTGCTCCAGAAACCGCTGCAGGCTCTGGAAATTAGGCTTGCTCATCAGCTGCGGCAGCAAGCGCATCAGCCGCCAGCTCAGGGGAGTCTTGTCCAGTGGCGAGGTTTCAGGTGTTGAGTCCTTACCCAACACTGATCGATAGGCTTGCCACAGAAAACGTGCCGGCAACTGCACGTCCAGCGCAGCTGCGATGCCGCAACCGCCTGCTTGAGGGTCATCGGCCAGGGCCAGCTTGAGCCACTGCGAAATACCATTGCTATGGACCAGCACCACTTCGTTTTCCAGTGGTGCCAGCGGATAACGCTGCATCCAATTCACAGCCAAGGCTCGCAAATCATCGAGACGATTGCTGTGGATAATCATGAAGCCAGGCTTCAACTCGTCAGCGTCCTGCATAAACCACTCCCACATTCTTAGACTGTCGCCAACACCTGGGTGCCGGCATCGGAAAATCTGTTAGTACACTAGGGCCTGATTCGCCCTTAACGCCTTCAAAATCGGAACAAGGCCAAGCGCCGTTGCTGAGCGCAGACGGTTTTTTGAGCCAAAAAAAAGAGGTGTTTTGATGACCGAACGTAATGAAACGATCGGCACTCACCACCGCATAACTGTTGCGGGATTTTTCGGCGAGTTGTCGGTCCTGGCTGCACACGCTTTGTAGCAGGCCATCGAACACATCATGATCAAACAGATAAATCCCGGCGCCGTACTTCCAGATTCGCACGCCAAATTTGCGCAACCACTCATCCTGAAACGCACGAATTGTCCGCTGGGTACAGCGCTGAACGGCATGATGACTGAACTCCCCCCTTTCGCCCGCCTGGCGATGATCTACATGACATAGAAAACATCAAATCCTCCTTGATTCAGGCTTCAGCGGTCGGGGCCAAAATTCCGTACACGCAGACGATATGTCGTTAAACACTACCGGGGAATATTGGGCGGATATACAGGTCAAGTTTTGCAGCAGGTTCCTCGCGTCGACAGGGGAAAAAGCAGCATACGGCGAGCGGAGATCCATTGTTGTGTGCGTTTTGTTGACGGTAGGCCACTGTTGGTCGTGATCAAATGAAGGCCAGCACAAGCCCGCCAGATGTTATGCCGGGACGTCCTGACTTTCATCTTGATAAAGAATAGGGGCCAGCTGGATCATGAGCCGCCGCTTCAGCTTCTCCAGGTCGCCGGTGCACAGGTTGAGGCTCTTGAGATGCTCAAGCAGCTCACTCTGGCCAGGTTGGCCGAATGCCAGGCGATACAGGGATAAGATTTTCAGCATCTGCGGATAGCGTTGTTGCTCCTGACTCATCGCCATGACTGGAACCAGACGACGAATCTGAGCATCGCCCTCGGGATAGTGCCAGTAAGGTACGAGGTCGGTTTTCCAGGGCATTTTTGCAGCGGTCTCAAAGAGTGCTGCCCACCGCTGGAACGAGTCGGTCTCTTTGGAAAGCGCCTGGACCACCCGCCGTCTCACGACCAATGACTGGTAGCGATTCACTCGTCCTTCACGCTGTTCCAGGTCGATGGGATTGCTTGGCAGGTTCCAATGCACGACATCACTACAATACCAATGGAAATCCAGTCCTTCTTGACCAATCGACGTCGAGGCGAGAACAAACGGACGAAACGGCGAGTTGAAGCTCTCACGGATACTGACGACCCGTTCCTGACCTGCTTCATCACTGGCCTTCTGCGTACCGAGCTGCACTGCGTAGTGACAACGCAAGTGAGTGCTGTCATCGATCGGACCGGCTTTCCAGACTTTCACGCTGGACGGCTTGGTGCGCAGCGAATTATCGATAGCTTTCACCGCGTCATCGACACCGTTCGATGAGGAGAGCATGTAGAAATACTCCTCCAGCATCGCTTGCAGCCCCCCTTCAGCGCAGTATTTGATAATGCCTCGCCAATGCTGTCGTTTGCTGATGCGCTTGATGACGGCGCTACCGCTGACCCCATTGAACAAGCTGACGAACGCCAAAGCGATGGAGCTGGCATGCCCGGCATTCACCGTTGGATCATCTTCGCTATAGGTCAGAGACAGTGCGCGATAAGCACATATAGCAGGTGAACCAACAGACAACCAGGCGAGATACTCTGGCAAATCGGCAGGCATTTCACCGAGCTCTTTAATGCTGTCCAGCCGCTGAGAGATATCGTCCACTCGCCCTAGAGTGTTTTCGTTAAAATCAGATCCGTTGCTGATACTCGCGATCCAGTCCTCATACCAATTGTCGTTGTGCATGCGGTCGAGCAACATTGGTCCCAGCACATACCAGTGATTCTGATTGCGACTTCCGCTATGCCCCGCCGCCAGTGGTTTGAGCAGCCCGGCAAAGTGTTTGATTCTCTCGGCAAGCAAATCTTTGAGCGATGCTTCATTTCGCTTCAGAGGAACATCGATCAACACTTTGCTCGGATAAACCAGCGACCAGTACGCAAGATCGCCAGCGTCCAGCCGGATCAGACGATTCAGATCATGATGGCTGGCGGAGTCATCTCGCGCCTTACTCCTTGTCTTGCGCGGAAAATAATCAGCCTCAGGCTGGCGTCGACCTAACACCCGCCTCTCGGACTCATAACTTAACAAACCACTGAGCATCCGCGGGACCATGGCCCAGGCAGAAAATAACAGCGTCTTGCTGAATGTTTCGTGGCCGATAAAGACACCTGCCAGCGGATAGTGGGGCATGCTGGGCGGAACCCACAGCAGCATTTCCGGCCCACTTTTCTTACCGTCACCAAACAAATGAGTAGTCAACGACCGCACCCTAGGATTTGGAGCATCCCGTGCGACATTCAATTTATAGTCGTTGACCTGATCCCGAGGCAGCCAAAGGCTCTGGCTGCGTTTTACCCACTTACGCACTTCGGGATCACTCTCGAACTTGCTCTGCAATACATCTTGCAGTTTGTAGCCTGTGCTAAACGACAGCGGCCATGCGGCTGACTTGTAGAAATCCATCATCTGCCGGGAGAAACTCATGTTGCGGTCCTTCTCAAGCAATCTTCCCAGTCGATCCAGCTCTATGTAAGCCTTGATGTCCTCGGCACGCACTTCAGCGCTGCAGTCGAAAGGGGGCGCATCGATCAGACGGTTTACATCGACGGCTATCTGGCTTCGTTCGGTACGGACAATAAGCGGGCGCAGTAGGCTTTCAACCTGCTGGCGAGGGCGCTCATCTAGATCATCAACTTTCACGCCCGCCTGACGCAGGCGCTGCAATTCCGACTTCAGCATTTTGCGCACAGGCTCATAGGCCGTAAGCGGAGTCAGGTTCAGAAAACTCAGTATTTGCTCCAGCTTGGCAAGGTGTCCGTCGTCGTTTTCGTCATCGGGGATGGTGCTCAGTGCCTTGAACGGTGTCGCCGAGAGTAAGATGATCTTGCTGCGGCGGTTCTTGCGGAACACCTGCTGGGCAATCATCGAGTGCTCGTTCCCCTCAGACTGGTCGAGCAAACTTTCAAACCGCTGAAACTCGTCGAGGATGAACAAGTCCGCCTGCAGGTGTGCCGCGCAAGATCCAGCAAAAAGCACGCGTAGCCGACGCAACAGGCTGTGTTCTTCGGGGCTGTCTCGATTAACGCCAGTCTGGGCGACCTTCGTCAGCACCTCCATGTTTGACCGGGCCTCACCCGGAGCAACTTCCATCAGCTTGTGATGAAAGTCCTCAACGATCTTTGTATTAAGTCCGCGGACTTGAACTTCCTGAAGCCCGTACTCCCAACCCTCGACGTCCTGCACCCGATCGCGAAACAGATCAGACAATTTGCCCTGCAGTGGGACGATATCTTCATGTTGAAGGAGAGCCGCAAAAATCACCAACCGTTCGCGTTTGTTGCCTGCGCCGTAAGTCATCGAAAAAGAAGTACTGGGCGTGAGCGTACAAACTTCCAGCAAGGCACCGTCGGCCAGATCCGGTTCAGGAAGCAGCGCGACTTCTGCCAGCCTCGAAAAAGCGGGCTCGCGCACCAGGCTAGCCATGCTTGGGTCCTTGAAAACCGCAAGCTTGGAGCGGTTTTCAGTCGCCAACGCAAGGTTGGAGCAAATGTACGTGACGCGAAACGGCCGGGGCTCATGCCAGTCCAGTAACAAAGATGCGATGACGCCTTTGGCAACTATCGTTTTACCCAGTCCCACTTCATCAGCCACCAAAATCCGGTGGTTATGGTTGGGGTCATTGAATAAAGAAGTTATCCGTTGCACCGTAGCCTGTTGGAAATCCTTGAGTCCAGAGAGCGTGGACCTTAACTCCAGGCATGCGCGTTCACGCGTCGTAATGCTTGTATTCACGCTTTTTCCATCCCTAGAAATGCTTTGTAGTTATGCCACAGCTGGTTGAACTCTTTGGGTATCCGGCCTTCCACAGATCGCAGATGACTGAGTACAGCCTCTATTCGCTGCAGCTTTTCGGGCTGCCGGGCTGCACACAGCAGTAGCGACTCGTAGATGGGCCCACCCATCAGATGGCTCAACAATTCGTCAGAGCCATCTAGTGCTGAAGCGCCAGGGTCGCGGGCGAACCATTCAGTTTTTTCATGATCAGGCTGCAACACCATTCGTATGTACGCCAACAGCTTGTGCGGGCTGTCGATCAAATCGCTGACAATTTTCTGCTCTCGACCGTCGCCACCGTCAATGATGAGTGAGGCTTTGATTACCCGCTCGATAACCTTGTCGCCAACCCGCACTTTCACGACCAGAAAGGCACTGACCTGCAAGAGGCTCAGTCGATCCCACACCAACGTCGCCTTCAAGTCCTGGTAGCCAGGCACGTCCAGAAACCGCACCTGGACCGATTCGGAGCTTGCAAGGAGCGGCGCTGAACAGTGAACTTCACACCTGTAGGTGAAGTCGGCATTGACCTTGGCCCTGACACTCCAATCGTCCTTAATCAAGGTGTGCAAAAGTTTGCGCAGACCCTCGTCGTCCGAGCTCTGCTCTTGCTGCTCTTCATTCTGGAACGAGTGAGGAATGAAAACTCCCGTCGGATTTTCCTCGCTACCGATCAGCTCCAATTTCAATTGTTGGGCCGACTGGGCGATACTCGAGCTTGAAAGGCGCAACATGAATTCAGTGTTACGAGGCGGTGCTTGCCTGAGACCACCAAGCGCTGCCTTAGTCGCATTGGCGGAGCCCACGTGCCAGTGACTGGTAGCGCCGTTCTGGACCAAAACCAGCTTTGCATGCAGGTTTTGCGTTTTACCGCTATCCAAGTGATCTTCGCCATTGACGACCCGCTGGTTAAGGGCAAAACACTCCCAACCCGCGAGTTTCTCAGCCCCAAGTCGTTCCAACTCTTCAGCACGACTGAATAACCAATGGCGCTCGCCACGCTCTTTGAGCATGTCGAGTGCCTCCGCATGCAGAAAAGGCGATATCACCAGCACAGTGTTCGTGGAGCTACCCAAGTCCAGCGGAACTTGCTGTGCCTTACCCATTAAGGTTTTTAGCTCTCGAAAACCATTGGGTTTTTGCCAAACGACACGAGGCAGTTCTTTCTTGAATAGAGAGAAGGCCGGGGCGAAATCCAACGCTTTGTCTTTATGCCTAGCGAAAGGTGTGAGCTCCTGCAAAAGCTCCAACAGACCTTCATTCTCCCGACTGCTTTCCTTGGCCACCTCCCCCTCAAGCGCGACCGCCAGATCCCAACTGCGGTCAAACGTCAGATTACGAGACAGCACCAGTAGCCGGTAGCGCACCTGCCGGATGTCATTGGTGAACCGCAGCAGCCATATCTTGGGGTGGAAGGAGCTGAAGCCGCCGCTTGGAACCATAGGCACCAAACATGGTTCGAGGAGCGTAAACAGTGGGGTAAACGCACTGGGAACCTTGATATTGCCTTGCTGAAAAAAGACTTTCAGTCGACCTTTAAGTTGGCGGATGCCCTCAAGCGCAGCCAGCTTGCCGCCATGCGGATTGCCCTCCAGCGTGCCGTTCAAGGACAGTGCCAGGGGTAGGCACAGCAGGGTATCGAGCTCCAGTGAATAACTGGTTGCCACCGCGTAGCTCAGCTGAAACCCTTCTGGGGCCTGCAGCTTTTCGCCGTAGTCAAGACGATCGACGCTCGGATTTAACATGGCAAACCCTCCTGAATATCGCCCAGGATGGTGCGCACTTGAGACCACCGGAAATCAAGACGGCTCATGCCGATCCAACGGTAGTTATCAGGCAAACGCTTTTTCAGAATTGATCGCTCTTTTTTGTTTCCCAAAGCCTGTTTTTCGACCAGAGCATCAAGCACTACTACCGATGCGTTGTTGGCAATGTGCTCGCTCCATTCCATCAAGAATGCCCCCACCCGGCCTTGCAGCGTGATGTTGGTGGCTGCCAGCCATTGCATAACCTGTTCAGGTCCAGCCTGACGAACCTTACGCCAGTCGAGCCAGTGCGACTCGTACTGATCGAGCAAATCCTCGCGCTGATTATTCCTAGCAACCAGAATGTTGAAGCGAAGATGGGCACCGTAGATCAGCTCACTGAATGCATGAGCCATCTTTACCGTGTCGCGGGTGCTCTGAGCCAAGTTGGGCTTTGCCGCTACCCACCCGGCAAGTTGAGCGAAGCCCGCCAGATCCTCATCTAAAACCTCTTTCAACAGGCCATTGAGCTCAAACTGCGATGGCAGGCTATTGATCGGACCGTGTTGAAGTTTGTCGCTGAGAAACACCGCCTCGGACTCGGTCAAGGTGATGTGAACATCCTCGATCCATTGCGGATTGTATCGATCAAGGTGAACCCTGCTATCAGTCGAGACGCCATCGGCATCGTCGGCCTCATCTGGCAGGCTGCTTCCCAAGCTGCTTTCGGGAGGTTTGACTGACTTCAAGAATTGATTAAGCGAAGCCTGGGTATTGATGATGCCCCAAGTACGTAATGCCACCCAATAAACAGACGATGGCAATCGCGCAACCGACTCGCCTTCCTTCATCGTTGAGCCGATGATGCCGGTCACACCCTCATTCTGGTGTTGCAGGGTCAGAGCCCTGGCAAGCTGATTTTCCTGCTGTTCAAGATACTGCTGCAGTGACTGTCTGCGTTGTTGCGCTGGCTTGAGCGCCAGATAATCGCGAATGATCCGTGGAATGGTTATCAGGTATTTAGCGCGGGTTTGAATGGTCGAAAAACCAGGAAACATAAGGTCGGCAAAACCATCACGCAGGGCACCGATTCCAAGTTCATCAAGGGTTCCAGGTTCTGAGAGCTGCTTGATCACATCCCTCACCCGATCCCTGTCCTCGGATGAAAAATCCACCCACCCCATTTCACTCTTATTCAGCATACCGATGACCTCCCCTATGGCGTCCCACTAACGACATCCTTATTAAAAATCGTGCGCCAGCATGTAGCAGGCTCTAGCGCAGGGCAATTAGCCATTAGCCATTAGCAGCAATCATTCAACAAACAACAGAATGGCTGCCTACCACGACGGAATGAGTCGCGGACGATCAGCCTGCACGTCCTTTAGCACCGCACTCCTCGCAAATCTGCCGCTGCTGGGACCCAGACCGCGACACATTACGACGCACCCCTGGCTCATGATCGTGTCTCGTCAGTATCAGGAGTAGTCGCCGTGCCCATCCCGCGTTCGCTGAACCGCAGTAAAGTACGTAGTTCCGGCCCACATAACGCGGACACCTGCGCCCTGACGCTCAAGTGGTCGTTCATGATGATGCTCGACCTGGGCGGGCATCGGAATCTTATCCAACGCCATGGCTTCAACGATGACGAACTGGCCATCGAGCTTGGTCTGCAAGCGCTGATCGATGAAGAGGATTTCCATCCGCGCCAGGCACTCCTGCGCTTGAAGGGCGAGCGCAAGCTGTTCGATGAGATGGTTACCGACTGCGATTACCCCGACCTGCTGGAGGATAATCTCGAGGCGCTGGGAGAGTTGCTGGGCCTGGATGCGGCAGAGCTGCGGATTCTCGGTTTTTGTGTCCTGATGCAAACCGATCCGACGCTCAATAACGCTGCCGACCTACTGGGCATGCTCGGCTTCAACCGCATGCTCGCTGCTCTCAGTGCCCTGCTGGAAATTCCGCAACTGCAATTGACGCATTACCTGAGCAACGACGGTCGACTGGTCCGGGCGGGTTTGCTTGAGGTCAATACCATGTCCTCCGCAGTCACCACCCTGAGCAGCCGATTGTGCGTGGGTAATTCTGATTTGCCTGGATTGATGCGTTTCAATCAGGAAGAGCCCATCGAGCTCTTCAAGTATGCGTTTAGGCTCAGCCCTCCGGGCACTCTGCAGCTCGACAACTACGAACACCTGCGTCAGCACGTTGATATCGCCCAAGCCTACCTGGGCAAGGCTCTGGCTGAAGGCCGTACTGGGGTGAACATTCTGCTCTACGGCCCGCCAGGGACGGGCAAGACGCAACTCAGCCGCCTGCTTGCCAAGACGCTAAATACCGACCTGTATGAAATCGCCTGTTCCGACAGCGACGGTGATCCGGTCAGCGCTAGCCAGCGCCTGTGCGCATTGCGCTCGGCCATGAGTGTCTTGCACTCGCACAAGTCGCTGCTAGTCCTGGACGAAATCGAAGACATCTTCGATAGCCCCATGCCCATGGGTATCGGTGCTCGAAGCAAGGCACAAAAAGGCTGGATTAATCGGATGCTAGAGGAAAACACCCTGCCCTGCTTCTGGTTGAGCAACAGCGTCGAATCACTGGACGCCGCACATATCCGTCGCTTCGATCTGGTCATTGAGCTACCCAACCCGCCTAGGGCGCAGCGCGAGCAAATCGTCAGGGATTGCAGCGCCAACAAACTGGGCACCGACCTCGTAGAGAAACTGGTCGATCACGAGCATGCGACACCGGCAGTGGTCACCCGCGCGGTGCGTATCGCCCGTAGCCTTAATCCCCGCGCGGGCAAAGCACTCGATGCGACAGTCGAGTGCCTGGTCGACAGCACACTCAAAGCCCAGGGTTTTGACAAACTGGAAGCCGCACATGGCCAGCGGCTGCCGAGTTTCTATTCACCCGATTTGATCAACACCGATGTGTCGCTCGATGGACTAGTCGAAGGTCTGCGTAAGCACGCTGAAGCACGCTTGTGTTTTTATGGTCCGCCCGGCACGGGCAAGACAGCCTTCGGCTGCTGGCTGGCGCAGGAGCTGGGCAAGCCATTGATTGTGCAACGTGTATCGGACCTGGTTGCACCATATGTAGGTCAGACTGAACAGAATCTGGCCAAAGCCTTTGAAAAGGCCAGCCAGGATGGCGCGGTGTTGCTCCTCGATGAAGTTGACAGCTTTCTGCAGGATCGGCGCAAGGCCAGACAAAGCTGGGAGGTGACAGCTGTCAATGAAATGCTTACCCAAATGGAGAGCTATCGCGGCCTGTTCATTGCCTCAACCAACCTGATCCGCGATCTGGATGAAGCGTCGCTGCGCCGTTTCGATATGAAGATTCACTTTGGCTACCTGGGCCAGCCGCAGGTGCAACAACTATTCGGTGGCCAGACGCGCGCGCTTCAAGTCCTTCGCGACCGCAAATGAGCTGGCCAGTGCATTGATTGCCGAAACTCGCCTCAAGACTGCCGGGCAACAGCGACCCATCGGCTTCGTCCATTAACAGCGCCGACTTCGCCGCGGGCGTTGACTGGCTTATTGCCATATAACGCCCTTGCCGCCATGCTGGGCTTAAGCACTACACAAGGATTCCTGTCTTGCCCTCCGCCAAAGCCCATTCCACCGTCAATCGTCAGTGGGAATTGCTTCGTCAGTTGCCCTCGAAATCACCTGGCATTACCACCTCCGAAATCACCACGCGCCTACAGTCGGCAGGTTACACAATCAGCAAGCGCACGATTGAACGTGATTTGATTGATTTGTCGTTGATGTTTCCCCTGCAATGTAACGACGCAAGCGCGCCTTACGGTTGGCACTGGAAATCCGGCGTCAGCGTCGAGCTACAGGGCATTACGCTGACCGAGGCCTTGAGTCTGGCTTTAGTCGAAGACGCGATCCGCCCCCTTCTACCCAAAAGCATGCTAAAGGTGCTGGAGCAGCGCTTCAGCCACGCACGACAAAAACTCAAGACCCTGGGCGAGGAGAATCATGCCGCCCGCTGGCTGGATAAAGTGGCCAGCGTGCGCCCGGACTTGAACCTGCAGGCGCCGGATATTCCCGAAGATATCCTGGAGACGTTGCAACAGGCTTTGCTGGAGGAAAAGCAGCTGCATTGCCAGTACTACTCCGCGCACACCGACAAACTCAGCCAGTTGACACTCAACCCTCTGGCCCTGGTGCAACGCGGCCTGATCACTTACCTGATTGGCACTGCTCATTCCTACACCGACGTCCGCCAGTACGCGGTACACAGATTCCGCGAACTGACCATCATGCCCACCGCAACACAGGGGCTAAAGGATTTCAATCTACAGGCCTACTTGAGTACCGACGCGCTGCAATTCGGTAGGACTGAGAAAATCTCCTTTCAGGCCTGGCTAAGCGAAAAACAGGCCCGCCTGCTGCGGGAAACCCCGCTGAGTGTTGATATGGCTCTAACCGATATTGGCAATGGCAATGGCTATCGCGTCACGGCAACGATCAGCGATAGCTGGCAGCTGCAGTGGTGGATCTTGTCGCTGGGCGATGCGCTGGTTGTTGAGAAACCGCAGAACCTGCGTGAACAGATCGCAGAGAAGCTGAGGAGTGCTGCGGCTGGGTATGAGTAACCACACGAAAGGAGGTTTGTTGGTCGCTCGTGGACGCTTACCACTGAACACCCAGCTAACGGGCAACCTTTTTGCCACTAGATCTCTGACAACCTCTTAATTTTTCTATAGATTCCTGACGTATTGCTCCTCCAAGGTAGGAACCGCACATGAAGATCGGCATTGATTTCGGCACCAGCTACTCCAGCGCCGCAGCTTTTCGCAACGGCCGCATCGAACACGTCATGTTCGATGGGCAGCCGCAATTCAGGACGTCGGTATTCTTTCCCGACCGTGCAGTCGATATTTCGGGGTTCGAACTCACGTCGCTCCACGAGCAAGAAATCAGCGATGGTATTCGCTCTGCCAAAGCGTCTTATGCCAAGCGACTTGCCGAATACAACAAGGATATCGCAGCGATAGAGATGCGCGCGCGAGCTGCAGCTCGCAACAAAACACCAATGTCCGAAGAGGAAAAAGCAGAACGCCGCGCCATGATCGCGAAGCCGTTCCTGAGCCGCGATCAGGACCTTCGTGAGTCTGCCGTCAATGCGATCAAGCGTCACTGGCTTAGCGATGAGATCGCGAAGGCCAAAGAGGCTGACATTCATCTTGATACCGCAATCTTTGGCGAGGAAGCCATTGATGCCCTGTTCATCTACGAATCTGGTCGGTTAGTGCAGTCGCCAAAATCGATGCTGGGCTTTCGCCTGGAGCGGGTCCAGCGCGGCTACATCACAGGGATCGTGACACGCATCCTCAAGCACATCCGCGAACAAGCCAGCTTGCAACTTGGGCAAGAGGTAACGCAGGCGACCCTGGGCAGGCCGGTAAAATTTCGCAGCTCGATAGGTCCAGATGGAGGGTTGCAGGCCATTGCCATACTGACCGAAGCCGCCCTTGCTGCCGGCTTCGAAAAAGTCGATTTTCTGCATGAGCCTTCCGCGGCCGCTGTGGGTTACCACACTAGTTCGGCCACGGCTCACCACGCGTTGATCGTCGATATCGGCGGTGGGACCACCGACATCGCATTAGCTGAAGTCGGCACAGAGGATACGCAGCCTCATATTCTGAGCACTTGGGGTGAACCCAAGGGCGGCACCGATGTTGACCTTGGTCTCTCGCTTCGCTCTGTGATGCCGTTGTTCGGCAAGGGGGTATGCCCCGAGTTGTTGGCACCGGTGTTTATGGATGCCGCGTCAGTAAGTGACCTTAATCGTCAGAAGTCCTTCCGGGACCGTCGCTTCATTCATACTCCACTGCCTTACGCTTCCCGATTGGCGGAGTTGCAGAAGCCAGGCATACCCGTGCGCCTGAACCGTGACGTGGAGAAGCTGAAGATCGAGCTGAGCAAAACTGCGCGTAGCGAACGTTCACTGAGTTACATCGAGCCGAGCTTAGTAGCGCAAGCGACCGATACCCACTTGGCATCGGGAGCCGAGAGTTTCATGCGCTCTTTTGAGCAACTTCTTGCGCAAGTCAGCAAGGAGATTCAGGAATATACCCCGGTGCTGTTCTTGACTGGCGGCATGTCCCGAGCGCCCTACGTGATTGAAGCGGTAAAGCAAGCCTTCCCCCGATGCGACATAGTCCCCAGTGAAGCGTCCCTGGGAGTCGTCGATGGATTGTCGGTGTACGCATCGTTGACCCAGGATGTTCGGTATCCCTAACCTGCCTGAAATCCCCCATTGCCGCACGCAAGACGCGATAAAACGTCGCCTCCGACGCCAGATAACGTTCTTGATCGGCCAACCGCGGCACGATCTGGCTCGGCGGCAGATGGGCATACTCAGGGCTGTTGCACAGCGTCACAATCGCCTGTCGCTCGACCTCGCTCAGCGCATTACGCGGCGTTGGCCGCACGCTTGTAGTGCGGGCATCGGCTTGAACGACCTCTGCCTCGGTCCAGCGCTGCAAGGTTCTGAGCGACAGACCGATCTCATGACAAGCCCTGATTTTCCTGCTCCCTGCCGCGACGGCTTCGGTCATCGGTGGAAGCCAAGCAGCGCGAAAAAAGTGAATTGAAAATCCTGACCCGACGTTGGGCGAAGGCCAAGAGTCACTCCGTAGAAACCAGGTGGTTAGGGTTGTGGATGGGGATACGGGGAGGTCTTTCGGGTCAGTTTTCGGTCAGCGGCAACAATTTTTCACGCACCGGGCGCCGACGCTATCAGCAATCCACGCGAAATCACTCAAAACGCAAAAAACTTTACAGTAAATAAATTTACACTGATGCCTCATATCAGGCATCATCTGGACCAGCTCACATTCAGGAATGCCAATGCCGCTCCCCAAACACGAAGCCCTCCTCAGGCTACGCGCGATAGAGCTAATCAGCTATTGGGAGGGTCGCCTGGTCACCACTCAGTTGATGACATGGTTTGGCATCAGCCGCCAGCAGGCTTCTTCCGACATCAATCGCTATAACAGCGAATTCAATCCAGGCTCGCTAATTCACAGCCCTGCAGTTAAAGGCTATGTCCCGACGGCTGGCTTTCAGCCCGTACTGAGCGCTGGGCACATCAATGAGTACATGGCACTCATCTGCGATCAATCTGATCAGCCCGTGTCTGAGATTTTGGAAGCTCACCCCAGCGTTACTACTGTCCAACTTCCAGACCGTGCAGCCCGCCCTGAAGTGGTTCGCGAGTTAATCAGAGCCTGCCGCAATGCCGGCAGCCTGAAAATACTCTACGCCTCCATGTCCAACCCGCAAATTCATGAACGTGTGATTTCACCTCACACTCTCGTTTATACGGGTTTCCGCTGGCACGTTCGCGCTTGGTGCCATAAGCGCCAGGCCTTCCGCGATTTTTTACTCTCACGTATCTATCGCACGCCAAAATCGTGCGACGCCCAGGCTCCTCTATCGAGTACAGACAGTAGCTGGCACGACCAAGTCAACCTGACACTAATCCCTAATGAACTACTCAGCGATGCCCAAAAGTCTTTAGTTGAGCGCGATTTCGGTATGCCAGAAGGCCGCCTACAACTGACAGTTCGTACAGCACTTGCCCACTACTCCCTTCAACGATATCAGGCCGCCATCACCTCAGAAGAAGCCGAGCGAGTACGCGAGCATCCATTGCAATTGCTTCCAACTGATCGCGCCAAGCTAACTCTCTTCCTCTTTAGCAGTGATGGGAAATAGGCATGCATAGCTTCCATTACGACTCCGACTTAATCGGCGGCTCGTTGCAGGTGCGTGAATCACGCATCGTTGCAGACCTGCTGCTGCAGGACGCTAGCCTTGAGCAATGGCATGAAGTCATACAGCAACAGAACCGGCTGCAGAAACGCGCACCAGCTTCGGCCAAGCGTGTGGCTCAAGCCATCCGCAAGCGGCTGGAGCGATTGGATGCCCCTTTCTGGCGGGCAATTCGAGATGGAGATGATGAACTCGCTACCCAAGTGGTGTTCTGCTCGGCCTTGGAGCGCAACCTGCTCCTCGTCGAATTCATCGAGACCGTCCTCAAAGACGCTTTCGTCACCCGCGCCGGCGTGCTCGAATCCTACCACTGGAATGAGTTTCTGGATGAACGCAGCCATCGAGATTCGGCCATCACCACCTGGACGGAGTCCAGTCGCAAGAAGATGGCGCAGGTCGTCTATCGCATGCTGACCGAGGTCGGCCTGTTGAAAAGCACCCGCAACATGAAACTACAAAACCTGATGATTCGGTCAGAGGTCCGCGTATTGCTGGATGACAGCTACCGCAATCGCATAAAAGCCTGTTTGGAAGTATCCAATGCCACCGGATAGTAGGCGTGGAATAAGGAGTGTTCGCATGAATCAGCAACTGCAGGATCGGCTAAACCAGATCCCAGACAAGATCCTCACCGAAGAGTTCTTGAGGAGCCAAGGATTGGGCAATGAGCTCGGTTTCTGGATCTTCGACTACGCCCCCGAGGATGAGCTGCAGGTGCGCGAATACCTCAGTTTTCTACAGGGGTTCCTCGCCAAGAAGCATAGCCAGCTCAAAGTGGCTCATATCAATTTGCTGCAGGCTATGCGCGAATATCTGGATCAACGCAGCTTCACTGAAAAAGCCATTCAGATGCAGCAAACCAAAGGTGACCTCGCGTTGCTCAAGGCGTTGTCCGGACCGCTGCATATGGACAAATTCGCGCCCTTCCTAATGGAACACAGCGACGCCGATCAACACGACGTGGTGCTAATCAGTGGCGTTGGCTCAGTTTGGCCGGTTCTTCGCGCCCACAACCTTCTCAACAAGCTACACGCGCTGCTTGGCCACAAGCCTCTGATTCTTTTTTACCCCGGTCATTACTCAGGGCAGTCACTCGCCTTGTTCGACCGCATTCCCAGCAACAACTACTACCGCGCCTTCAAGCTGGTTCCCTGATAAATAAGGACGATTGCCGTGAGCATTAAAGATATTTTCTTCAAGGAACTCGATCGCCCGATCAACGGCGTGGTTAAGGCGGATCAGTCCGACGACGCAACCGTGCACCAAGAGCTGGATGAGTACGTTGTCACCAACGAGCTGGAAAAACACTTCCGCAGCTTCTTCGAGTCCTACAGTACTGACTTGAACGATCCCTCCATCGCCAACCGCGTGGGCGTATGGATCAGCGGTTTCTTCGGCTCGGGTAAGTCGCACTTCCTCAAGACCTTGTCATACCTGCTGGCCAACATCGAAGCGCGCGACGACCAGGGCAACGCCCGCAAGGCTGTTTCCTTCTTTGATGCGAGCAAACTGCGTGATGCCACCATCCGTGCCGACATCGACAAGGCCGTTGCCAACAGTGCCGATGTCATCTTGTTTAACATCGACAGCAAAGCCAGCTCCAACGATGCTGGCAACCCGATCCTCAATGTCTTCCTACGGGTGTTCAACGAGCATCAAGGTTTCAGTGGCGACCATCCCCACATCGCCCACATGGAGCGTCATCTGGCCCAGCGCGGCGTCTATGAGCGATTCAAGCAAGCCTTTAATGACTCCACCAGGATGGACTGGACTGAGGAGCGTGATGGCTATCAGTTCTACCAGGATGACATTGAGCAATCGGTAGCCGCAGCCCTCGATCTGTCTGCTGAGGCTGCGCACAAATGGTTCGAAGACTCCGAACAAACGTTCAGCGTCTCAGTCGAGAACTTCTGCAACTGGGTGCGTGAGTACCTCGACACCCAGCCAGCTAAACACCGCATGCTATTCCTGGTGGACGAAGTCGGCCAGTTCATCGGCAGCGACACCAAGTTGATGCTGACCCTGCAGACCATCACCGAAAATCTCGGCACGATCTGCAAAGGCCGCGCCTGGATCATCGTCACCTCCCAAGCCGATATGGATGCCATACTGGGCGAGTTTTCCGCCTCCAAGGCCAACGACTTCTCGAAAATTGCCGCGCGCTTCAAAAGGCTTTCGCTGTCCAGCTCCAATACTGACGAAGTCATCCAAAAGCGCCTGCTGCGCAAAACACCGGAAGCTGAAACCGAGCTGCGCGCCCTCTGGGAACAGAAAGGCGACATCCTACGCAACCAGATCACCTTCGACCGTTCCGGCCCGACCCTAAAGAACTTCGATGGTCCGGAAAGCTTCATCAGCAACTACCCCTTTGCCCCGTACCACTTCCAACTGGTGCAAAAGGTCTTCGAGGAAATCCGCAAGGTCGGTGCCACCGGGGCACACCTGGCCTACGGCGAGCGCTCCATGCTCGATGCCTTCCAGATGGCGGCCATGGCCATTGCGGATAAACCGCTCGGCGCGTTGATTCCCATGCACAGCTTCTACCGCGCCGTCGAAGGCTTCCTCGACACAGCCGTCAAGCGCACCATCGACCAGGCGGGCGAGAACAGCATCCTCGACGCCTTCGATGTACAAATTCTGCGCACCCTGTTCATGATCCGCTATGTTGACCTGATCAAGGGCACCCTCGACAACCTCGTTACCCTCTCCATCGAACAGGTCGACGAAGACAAACTAGCGCTACGTCGCCGCATCGAAGAAACCCTCCAGCGCCTTGAAAAGGAAAGCCTAATCACCCGCAACGGTGATGAGTTTGTCTTCCTAACCAACGAGGAGCGCGACATCACCCGCAAGATCAAGGCCACAGAGATCGCCGGCTCAGAAGAGAACAAGGCACTCTCGGACCTGATCTACAAAGACCTCTTCAAGGACAAGAACAAGTTCCGCTACAGCGTGAACAAGACCGACTACAGCATCGGTCGCTACCTCGACGGCCACAGCCTCGAGGGCCGTTACGAGCACGACCTCCGTGTCGAAGTCATCTCGCCACTGGATCTCGACTACGCCCTTTATGGTGAAGCCGGCTGCATCAATAAAAGCAACGAAGCTCCTGCCGGAATGGCACTGTTCAAATTGCCCGACAGCAAGGATTTCTTCACCGAGCTGCGCACCTGGCTGAAGACTAACAAGTTCGTCCGCCTCAACGACGACGGTAGCCAGCCTGAGCTGAGCAAGATCCTCGCCGAACGCGGCCGCGAGAACCAGGAGCGTAAAAAGCGCCTGCGCTTGCTGCTGGAAGAGCTGGCCGAGCGCGCAGAAGTCTATGCGCAGGGGCAGCACCTGAAGTTCAACAGCAACAATATCGTCAGCAAGTTCGACGAGGCGTGCCAGTACCTCCTTGAAAATACCTTCACCAAACTGAGCTACCTGCGAGTATTACAGCAGGAGCCCGAGCGTGAACTCCACGCCATTCTGCACACCAACGACATCGGCCAACTCGGCCTGACCCTCGATGGTGACGAAGGCAATCCGCAAGCCATCAGGGAAGTTGAACAGTTCATCTCACTGCGCGCCTCCGGTAACGAACGCTTACTGGTCGCAGACATCATTGAGCGTTTCAGTAAGCGCCCCTACGGCTGGCCGGACGGAGAGATCCTGCTAATCCTCGGACGTCTGGCCGCTTCCAGCCGTATTTCATTCCACGCCGCGGGCCCCAGCATGCTGCTGTCGGAGGCCTTCGAGTACCTCACCAACAGCCGTAAGCGTCGTGAAATTTCGGTGCAGAAGAAGCGCCAGACCGACGAAGGACTGCTCAAGCAAGTACGCAACCTGACCCAGGAGTTGTTCAACGCCCTTGGCCCAGCAGGGGAAAAGGAGTTGTTCGATTACTACTGCGTGCACTTCGGCAGCTGGCGAACCAACCTGGAAAAATACAAAGCAACGGTTAGCGCCGGGCGCTTCCCTGGTAAAGAGTCCATAGAACAGGCCTTACTCAGCCTGCAGCGCCTGCTAAGCAACACTGATAGCGTCGACTTTTTCAAGGCCGTGGTCGACAACAAGGATGACTTGCTGGATCTGGAAGAGGACTACCGGGATCTACACGAGTTCTTCACCAACCAGTTGCATACCTGGCAGCAACTGCAGCTGGCCTTGCGTCGTTTCGACAAGAACAGACCAGCGCTGGATAAAGACGAGAAAGCCCGCAAAGCGCTGGCCGAGTTGAAAGCCATTGAGCAGAACACCACGCCCTACGGTCAGCTGCACCAGGTCGCCACACTGGTTGAAACAGTAGAAACCATTAACGCCGCCATCCTGGCTGAAAAGCGTCAACATGCCCTGGCCCGTGTCGACGAGAAAATCGCCCAATTGCAATCCGAGATTGCCAAGAGCGGTATCGAAACCGCCGAGCTGAGTAACCGCTTACTGCGCCCCCTGCAACTGGTCAAGGCGGACCTAGAGACCGAAACCAGCATCGCCAACATCTACATGCTGCAAACCCAGACCGCTGACGAGCGCCTGAACGACGGCGTGTTCGATCTGGAGCGCGCCATTCAGGCCGAGGTTGAGCGCCTGCAGAAGCTTCAGGAAGAGCAGACCAAGGCCGCACAGGCAGCCAACACAGCTAACGGCGTCAAGGAGGACCGAGCGCCTGCCCTGGTGCCAACCTCCAAACCTGTAACGCCGCCCAAACCGGTGGTCGAGGTGGCAGCGACCAGTGTGTTCAACAAACTAGGGAACGGCTTGTATCTAGAAAGCCAGAGCGATATCGACCGCTTTATTGACGCCCTCAAGGTCGAGCTGGAAAGTGCGATTAAGCAAGACAAACGCATTCGTATTCGCTGACCCAGCGCAACCTGTAGGAGATGAGGCAACCGCCAGGCCGCAGCAAAGCGTCAATGTCAGCTCAAGAAAATTAGGGAAAGCCCATATGAACACCAATAACATCAAACGCTACGCCCCCAAGGCACGCACCGCCTTCATTGCCGCAATGACCAAACGCGCAGCGCTGTTTGGCATCCGCGAATCCAGCATCCCCAGCATGGGCATCGAACCGCTGGAGCAGAAAGGCGATCTGGCCCTGATCGGCGATCGGCCTTTCCCGGCCAGCATCATCCGCCCTCGCGCCGCGTTGGTGAAAAAGGTCGAACAAATGGGCTTTGCCCAAGCCATGGAGCAGGCCGCCTATAGCTGGTTCAACCGCCTGTGCGCCATCCGCTTCATGGAGCTCAAGGGCTACCTCGACCACGGCCGCCGCGTGCTCAGCCACCCGGAGCAGCCGGGCAGTTTCCAGATCCTCGACGACTGCCTGGATATCGAGCTGGAAGGCCTCGACCCACAGCGCATTGCCGAACTGAAACTCGATGGCACCAAGGATGAAGAACTGTACCGCGAGCTGCTGCTTGCCCAGTGTCACGCCCTGCACCAGGCCATGCCGTTCCTCTTCGAGGCGGTCGACGACGCCACAGAGCTACTGCTGCCCGACAACCTTACCAAGACCGACTCGCTGATTCGCGAGCTGGTCAGCGCCATTCCCGAAGAAGACTGGCATGACGTGGAGATCATCGGCTGGCTCTACCAGTTCTACATCTCCGAGAAGAAGGATCAGGTCATCGGCAAAGTGGTGAAGAGTGAGGACATCCCCGCCGCCACTCAGTTGTTCACCCCCAACTGGATCGTCCAGTACATGGTGCAGAACTCCTTGGGTCGCCAGTGGCTGCAGACCTATCCAGACTCACCGCTCAAGGCCAAGATGTCCTACTACATAGAGCCAGCCGAGCAGACGCCAGAGGTACAGGCTCAGCTGACAGCTATGACCCCGGAAAGCATCGACCCGCTGAGTATCAAGGTGCTTGATCCCGCTTGCGGCTCTGGCCACATTCTGGTCGAGGCCTACAGGGTGCTCAAGGAGATCTACACCGAGCGCGGCCAACGCAGCCGTGACATTCCGCAGCTGATCCTAGAGCACAACCTGTTTGGCCTGGACATCGACGATCGTGCAGGCCAGCTCGCCGGATTTACCCTGATGATGCTCGCCCGTGAGGACGACCGCCGAATCTTCGACCGCGAGGTAAAACTAAATGTGCTGTCCCTGCAGGAAAGCAGCCAGCTCGACTTCCCCAACCTTTGGAAGGCTCTCAACCTGAACAGCGACTGGCAGCGTGGTCAGTCGCGGACCCTGTTTGACAGCCAGCAGAGCGACCTCAGCGCCGCCCAAGCCGACAATCGCTACCTGTTGTTAAAAGCTACCTTGGCGCGCTTTACTCAGGCCAAGACCTTCGGCTCGCTGATCGAAGTACCGACCGAAGATGCCAAACCGTTGGGCGAGCTGCTGGAGCAACTGCGGCATCTGGCCAAGGACGGCGATGTGATGCAGAAGCCGGCGGCGCATCAGATAATCCCCTATGTGCAGCAGGCTTGGGTATTGGCCCAGCGGTTCGACGCAGTGGTGGCGAATCCTCCGTATATGGGTAGCAAGTACCAGACGCCAACCGTGAAAAAATTCCTGAAGGATAATTTCGGCGGCTTTGAGAAGGATCTGTTCTCCGCATTCATTATTCGCAATATCGACCTTGCCAAGCCGCATGGTCAGCTTGGTTTTATGACCCCGTTTGTCTGGATGTTCATTTCAAGCTATGAAACGCTGCGGGCACGCCTCATTGACGAAGAAGTAATTTCAACTTTAGTTCAGTTGGAGTATTCAGGGTTTGACGGCGCTACTGTCCCAATTTGTACCTTTACGCTTAACAAGGGGTATATTCAAGACTACAAGGGAAGCTACATCCGCCTGTCAGAATTTCGGGGCGCGATAAACCAGGGCCCAAAAACTTTGGAAGCGATTCGGAATCGCGATTGCGGCTGGTTTTATATGGCCAAACCAGATGACTTCAAGAAAATCCCAAGTAGTCCAATTGCGTATTGGGAGTCACCCTCTGTACTTGAGACATTTGTGCTGGGTGAGTCTCTTGGCAAAAAGGTGATAATGCGAAAGGGCATGGTGACTGCTGATAATGAATCATACATACGCAATTGGAGTGAGGTTTCTTTTTCAAGAGTTGGACTTGAATTGCCGACTAGAGAGGCAAGCAAGGCGTCTGGAAAGAAATGGTTCCCTTATACAAAGGGCGGAGAGTTCAAGAAGTGGTATGGAAATAACCAATTCGTAGTAAATTGGGAGAACGATGGCTATCTTCTACAAAACAAGAGACACCATACAGATGATCGAGTCGCGGCAACCAACTTCAACTTGGATTTTATATTCAAGCCGGGGGCCACATACTCCAGCATTAGCTCAAGCAGCTTCTCAATAAGATACACACCACCTGGCTTCTTGTATGATCAGAAGGGCGCCCCTGTTTTTTCAGAAAGCAAAGAGAATCTTTTGTTTTCAGTTGCACTACTCAATAGCAAGGTGGCATCTAGGTATCTTAAAATTCTGTGCCCTACGCTCGACTTCAACTCAGGCAGCGTAGTTTCAATTCCAGTTCTTAATCAGGATAGAGTGTGGGGCGAACTACGTGAAAAAGTTAATCACCTTATCGATCTATCCAAACTGGACTGGGACTCTTTTGAATTTTCTTGGGACTTCAAGTTAAATCCAATTGTCAAAGTCGCTCGCCACGACGGACAGAAAAAGATCCGTACATCTATAGCAGAGCACGCTAGTGACTGGAGGGATAAAGTTCTTGACGCTGCAAATGTTGAAGCCTCGATAAATTCGGAGCTTGCAAAAGCGTATAATTCTCTATGCATTGAAGACAGTACAGCCTGCACAGATGAAGTAACTTTATTGAATAATCCAAAGTATCGGTACGGAGTTTCCGAAGAAGATCACGACAAAGCACCAATACAAATGTCCGATATTACATCGGAGCTTGTTTTTTACGGTATCGGTTGCATCATGGGCCGATACTCCCTTGACCGTGAAGGGTTGGTCTACGCCCATGCAGGTAACCAAGGCTTTGCCGAACTAGTCGCAGAAGGTGCCTACAAAACCTTCCCCGCCGACAGCGACGGCATCCTGCCGCTGACCGATCAGGAATGGTTCGCCGACGACGCCACCAACTGTTTCCGCGAATTTGTCCGCACAGTCTGGGGCGACGAGCATCTGCAGGAAAACCTCGACTTCGTTGCCGAAAGCCTGTGCCTGCACGCCATCAAGCACAAGCGCGGCGAGTCGGCGCTGGACACTATCCGCCGCTACCTCAGCACACAGTTCTTCAAGGACCACCTCAAGACGTACAAAAAGCGCCCTATTTACTGGCTGTTCAGTTCAGGAAAGCATAAAGCCTTCGAGTGCCTGGTCTACCTTCACCGCTACAACGAAGGCACACTGGCACGCATGCGTACCGAGTACGTCATTCCGCTCACCGCCAAGCTCAACACATACGCCAACAAACTCGAACAGGATATCGAAGCCAGTACCAGCACCGCCGAGAAAAAGGCGTTGGAGAAACAACTCGCCACCCTACACAACCAACAAGCCGAACTCGCCACCTTCGACGAAAAACTCCGCCACCACGCCGACCAACGTATCAGCCTGGATCTGGATGACGGGGTGAAGGTGAACTACGGGAAGTTTGGAGATTTGTTGGCCGAGGTTAAGGCTGTAACGGGCGACAAGGGCGACTGACCATCCGCATGGAGCATTACCCATGGCACTGAAAGCATTCCGAGGCACACCCTTCGAGCATACGCACGAAAATCGAGCATTCAACGAGCTGTTTGATTTGCTCGACGAACACTGTTCGGTTTCTGGACAGGACTGGTACCTGCTGGGCAATTTCTATGTGGGCAGCCGTGAACTGGATGCCATGGTGATCAAGCCGAATGCGGTGATCATCCTCGACTTCAAGGAGTTCCGTGGAAAACTACAATTTTCCGATGATGGCCCTTGGTTGATTGTGGATGAGGAAACGGGGAGCAACGTCCAAGTAAAGGGTGGTGCCAGCGTCAATCCGCTGCGCCAGTTGCGTAACAACAAAGGGGTCATGCTTGATTTTTTGGGCCGGAACTTTACCGACCTTAACGCGACCTGCAACTGGCGGCATGTCGCAGCACTGGTAGCCTTTCAAGGGCCGATTGAATTCGATCATCGCCACTTACCCGGCCCGATAAAGCCCTGGTTCCATATCAGTGATATGGGACGGATCGTTCGCGATTTGGACGCCATTGTCAGCCGGGAGATCTTTCTCTCGCGCGAAAACATGGAACGCCTCACCGCTCAACTGGGGATTGATCCTTTTGTTCCGGCAGGCGCTCCCAAACTCAATCGATTGTGCGGCCGGGAGACTTCAGCGCGTGATGGACACAGATTGACTCAGCAGCAAAGTCAGGCACTGGGCGAGTTCTCGACCTGGCTGAAATCTGGCAGCGGCGTATTTCGTCTCGCCGGCATGGTATCGACCGGCAAGCGCTTTTTGTTCCCCCACCTTGTGGATGCATTGGAAGAGACCGCTGTCGAAATGCTTTTGTTGACCCCTAGCGCCCGTATTTCCTCGACTTATCATCACCCAATGGCACAGCCGATCTCGATCTATACATGGCTTTACAGTCAGCAGCCGAACCGTTTTGAGACCAAAGACGGCCGCAAATTAGGAATTCACGAGACAAGAGAGGACCACCCTTTACACGGCAAAATCCCTGTATTGGTTGATGCCCACCTGCTGAGTGACGAAGAGTTTGAAGTGGGGGACCGGCGATATGGTTCTGGTCGACTGATTCATGACTTTCTCTCGGTTATTGCAAAGCATAAAACGCCTTTTGTGGTGATCGGCGATCCCTATCAGATGCCTAGAGGATCACTGCAGCGCTCCCTGATCAGCGGCAACATGCTGGAGCAGTTAGGGCTCGGCGTTGTCAGCTACCTGTTGACCGAACAGATTTTGGACGACGGAGATGACGCGCTAAGCAAACTGCAGGCGCATCTCGTGGATAGCTTAGACAAAGACCGCTTCAACAAGCTGCCGCGCCTGTCGGGCAAGCGTCTTGAGATTCTTGAAAACGTCAATTCAAGGGGCTGGGTGCCGGACATCTCCAATGTACGCGCTGAATCCATTCTGGTTTGCGGCACTCATGAACAAGCCGCCAAGGTCAATGGCGCGGTGAAAACAAAAATTCTGGGCCATCTCAGTCCGAGCAAATTGGCGGCGGGTGATCGGATTGACTTCCACAACCGCACGCCGATCTTGTCGTCCGAGCCTGATGCATTCAATCAAAGTACTATTCGCTGGGTCAGCTCCGGAGAGATCGGTCTTGTCGACTTTGTTGAGGAGCGTATTGAAACTCACTTTGTTGAGCTGCGTGGACGCAAAGAGCCAATACACCTTCACTTCCAGCGAGCCCGTTGCCGGCTGCCAGGCTTGGGAGAAGTGGAGTTCCGCTACTTGGTAGATTACTTTGAAGCTGATCGGCCTGACATCACCGCAGACCAGTCCCTGGCGCTCCAAGTACTTGCTCGGCAACTTGCCAAGCCAGATCTTGAAGTGCACAAGCAGCGACTACCGAATAAGACTGATCCCAGCTATAAGCAGGCAAGGGCCGAATATGACAGGTTTGAATACCAAGTTCTGCAGGCGCGAGGGTATCTGTCTGCAGCGCTTATCCGTCCTGCTCACGCATTGACTCTGCATCGCGCTCAGGGGCGCCGCTGGCCTAGTGTCTGGGTAAATGCATCACGCAGTGCTTCGAGTGTAAAACCCAACAACGCCGACTATTTCCGCTGGTTGTATACCGCCTCCGTCGGCGCTGACGAGACCTTCACTGTCCGACAGATGCCCTTGCTCAGTCCCCTGAGTAATGCAGCTGTGAGCCGCGCCCATAACATCAAAATTGGTACTTTCCCGCTCAAGCACAGTCTGTTTTATGACGCATTTCGCAACCCCACAGTACAGGAAGCCTCGATGGCTATGCCGTCGAGTTTCAGCGACATGGCATTGCGCCCGCTTTTTCTTGAGCTAAGCGAAAGGCTTGCCGATTCAGACTGGAGCCTTAGCGACTGGCGTGAGCATAGCTATCAGGTGGTCATCACATTCTCTAACCGAACAGCCGCTACAAACATTCGAGTCAGACTGTATTACGACAAAAAATTTGCCGTTACCAACGTGGTTTTTATAGACGGCAATGATATTGAACAGAAAGCCATTAGAAAGCTCCTGATGAAGCCTTTCAAGCCGCAGAGCGAAAACTTGGCTGAAGCTGTCGAGACACTTCTGGAGCTATTAACTGCGAATAGCTTCGTGATAATTGAGGGAACGGAGGCCAGTTACCGGGTGCAGTTGACGCTCGCAGTTGATAACGAAGGCATTGAAATCCAAGTTGATGCTAACAAAGACGGAATGGTCAGCTCCATACGGGTCTTGAAAGCGTCCACAGAAGGTATCGTGCAACAACTGGAGAAAGCTCTGGCGGTACCGTCATGAGCATTTTTGATGATATTCGGGATCACAAATCGCGTGAGGACCTGGAAGGTGCCTGGCAGGTAGGTTCCATGGCATTGGAGCAAGACTCTGGTAACGCGTTCTTGAAGACTTCGCTGTTTTGGGTCATTTATGCAGCGCTGAAAAAGCTGCTTGAGCCTATCAAAACACGCGATAACAAAACGCCGCATCCCAATGAGCAGCGGATGATTGATCTTTGGGCATCTCGCATTCAACTCCTTCAGCTAGAGCTCCCAAGTGAAAATATTGATTTCCGGCTGTGGAATCTTTTCCGTGAGACCGGAAAGTTCTGTGATCCAATCTGTCTTTTTATTCTGCAACGCGGCAGCTCCTTGTTTAGCCCTGACGATCACAAACCATTTAGCACAGAAAAAGGAGAGTCACCCAGCGTTGTACTGCGACTGGCACGCATGGTGGCCGTCAATTACCTGCAAAAAGGCTTAGAAAGCTCCCTTCCAGCTAGTCGAGTCGTCGCACTTATAAACTACGCACTGGATAAGACTCAGGACTCATCGAAAAGCAAGATTTGGCTTGAATACGATAAAGCCAGAATTTTTGTAGCTGCCGGCGACATCGTAAGGGCACGAGACGCCTATATGTCCGTGCTGAGAAACAAACGCGGTGAATCCTGGGCATGGTTTGGCTTGGCCAAGACCTACGAAAACGAACCGAAAAAATCTATTTGCCTAATCTCTTTCGGCTTAACCTGCGCTCATGACCCCATATTCAGCATCCCCGGACTGGTGCGACTGGCGGAGTTACTTGCCCAGACAGGCGTGCATGATTACGCCTCAAAGGCACTGGTAAAACTGACAAAAATCTACAGCAATAATAGCTGGCCGCTTAAAGGCAGCATCGTTGAGCTTACGTCATCTGCATGGTTTGACGCATCGCTGGATACCAGTGATCTTGATGCTCATGTAGAGGAGCTCGCAATAGGTGCCGATCAGTACGCCATGATCAAACCTACCTACTTGTCAGGCGTACTTCTTTCAGTGCACGAGTCAGGTAAAGGCGCCACGATTTATATCCACAGAGATCTTAAGTTTTCTGCGAAAAAGTCTGTATTCGAGTATCGAAAAATCCCTAAGCCTGGAACTTTTGTGAAGATTTTTTGTGACATGGGCTCTGAGAATCAGGATGTCATTTCGGTTGAGAACATACAGGTGATTGAAACTCAGGATATCCGTTCATTCAAAGGGCGCTTGAAAGTAAGCGAAAAAGGATTTGGGTTTGTAAGTGGCGAAATTTTTGCCCCCGCAACTCTGGTTGAAGGCGTACAGCGGGACGCCGAGGTTGCCGGCGTAGCCGTTATGTCTTTTGACAAAACCAAAAACAAATATGGATGGAAAGCTATTTCTCTCTTGAAAGAAGCTGGCTCACCAAACTCAGGCGAACTCGGACCATTGCAATGCCAGCCATGAATTACAACTATGGTGACAACACAGGCTTTTCGAGAAATAAATCTCCGGATGTTTTCAAGAACCACATCTACGCCGAAAAAACGTACATATTGATGAGTTCCGGGCCGTCAGGGATGCATTGTTGTCTTACGATGACATTTCCCACGCTGACCTCTCGTTTCCTGTTTCAGGCCTAGGCGAATAAGTGCATGAACACCCAACAACTGACCCAAGGCCTGAATCAGGCATTCTTCACAGAAAACCACCGCATCGTTTTTTGGTACGACCCTGAGCAAGGCTTCACGGATGAACTCCGCCAGCTTGATCTGCCCGGCGTTCAGGTGCTGAACATGCAGGGGCATTCCACCTTCGGTACCAAGCTCAAGCTGGAGCTTGAGGACACTGAAGGTAAGTACCTGCTCTATTTCCCTTGCGCCGAACCAGACGCGAATGATGACTGGCTGCTGGACATCAAGCTGTACTCGCGCAGTTTCTACGCTGACAAAGTGTCACTGATATTCAATGACCTGGGCTTACACCAGCAGGTACTCCGTGAACATCTAGCCAAACGTGAGCGCTTCCTTGGCAGCAAGGCTCGTCTAGCTAGCCTGAAGCGTTTGATCCAACCAACTGACACTGAGCATGAGCTGGATCTGGCGATGATTGCCGCTGTGCTGGGTGCAAGTGGCAGTGAAGTCATGACGCTGCTTTGCACTTTGGCCGATGGTGCCGTACGTGACGATTTGGGTCTTGAGCAGAATCCAGCGGTCATCGATGAACTGTACAAGCTCGACCTTATGCCTGCGTTGCTGCAGGCCCTGCGTGACGAGGTAGGCTATCCAGCCTCCATCGAGGAAATCAGTGGCGATAAACCCTTCAGCTTCGGGCATTTCCTAATTCGACTGCTGGCAACCGGGTTCTGCGAAAGTATCGGCGATATACCCAACTGGGCCTCAGCGATTGCTATCCCCTCAGCCAGCGCACGCGCTACTTCACGTGCACTGCTATCCCGCTGGCGTGACAGCTCACGGTTTTACCAAGCCTATGATGAGATTTCCGGCTGGGTCGGTGAGGCCCTACATATCACTCAGAAAATTTGTGAAGTTTCGTTGGAGAGCTTGGCAAATGTTGCAACCTTCGAAGCCGTCGAGCGGCAGATCATCGTCGATCTGACCAAGGCTATTCCGGAGGCAGATCCGCGTGACCTCGGTCAGTTTGCGAAGATCATTTCCGAGCGACTGGATAACTATTGGGCGACTCGCCATAAGGACGATGAGACACGCCGCAAGTACCGGCTGCTATACACGGCGCTGTCGGCTGCAATCGACCTGTTTACGCTGCGGCACCAGCACGCTGCAGGCTTCCACTTCACCAGTTCAGAGGCACTGTACAAAGCCTATGAGAGCGAGTTGTATCGCTTTGACACGGCTTACCGCCATTATTTCGCCGCGTCTCAGCGCGCCCACGTCGAGCTGCTGAAGAAGCTCGATGAGGCCGTCGAGCAGTGCTATGCGTATTGGTATCTCGATCAGCTCGGGCGCTCCTGGGGCGACCGCGTTGAGGCCGAACAGCGCTTGGAGCACTGGAAAATACCTGGCATTCCTAACCAGCAAAATTTTTATGAGCGTTGGGTAGCGCCCTTGTTGGAGGGGCATCGTAGCAAGCGCGTTGTAGTAATCATCAGCGATGCCTTCCGCTATGAAGCCGCCGTCGAGCTGTGCCAGCGCATCAATGAAAAGCGTTACAGCAAGGCCAGCCTGAATAGCCAGTTGGGCGTATTGCCGAGTTACACCACGCTGGGCATGGCGTCCCTGCTGCCACACCAGACGCTGGAGTATCGCGAGGGCAGTGATGGTGTTTTTGTAGACGGACTCAATACTGGCAACACCATCGCTCGCGATAAGGTTCTTGCCCAGCATGGCGGCATGGCCGTGACCGCACTTCAAGTCAAAGAGTGGTCCCGTGACGCTGGGCGTGAAGCGCTTAAGGATCAGCAACTGGTTTACGTCTATCACAACGTGATCGATGACCGTAGTGACAAAGGCGGTGGCTCCGAGGTGGATACCTTCCACCACGTGGAGTTCGCCATTGAGGAGCTGACCGAACTGACCCGCAAGATTCTCATGCACTTCAACACCAGCACGGTGTTGATCACGGCCGATCATGGGTTCCTCTTCCAGCAGAGCAAGCTTGATGCGGCGGATCGCACCTCACTCGCAGAGAAGCCGGATAGTGCGATCAAGAGTAAAAAACGCTATGTCATTGGCCATACTCTGCCTGCTGCCAAGGATGTCTGGCAGGGATCGACCAAGCAGACTGCGGGCACAACATCAGACACTCAGTTCTGGATACCAAAAGGCGCAAATCGTTTCCACTTTGTGGGCGGTGCACGCTTCGTCCATGGCGGGGCCATGCCTCAGGAAATCGTGGTGCCTGTGCTGATGGTCAACCAGTTGCGCGGTGAGAAAGCAGAGAAACGCACCAAGCGTAAAGTCGGCGTGATCTCACCGAAATCAGCCCTGAAGATGGTCACCAATATCCAGCGATTTGACCTGATCCAGACCGAATCGGTCAGCGAACAGGTGCTTCCAGTAACGGTTGCTGTTGCGATCTACGAAGGGGAGCAGTCTGTCTCCAGTGAGGAGGTTGTTACGTTTGATTGCGCGACTGACTCCATGAGCGAGCGCCTTAAGCAGGTACGCCTGTCACTTTCAGGCAGCGACTTCGACCGGCAGAAAGATTACTTCCTGGTGATCCGCGACAAGGATCTGAATACGGAGCTTGAGCGCTACCGTGTGACGATTGATCTGGCTTTCACCGACGACTTTTTTTGAGAGTACGAGACTAGATGGAAAACCAAGTAGATAAAGATCTCGATCAGTTGCTCAACGAGCATTTCGCCGGACGCGTGGTGCGTAAGGATCTGACCAAGCTAATCAAGGAAGGCGCGAACGTACCGGTTTACGTGCTTGAGTACCTACTAGGCATGTACTGCGCCTCCAATGATCCAGAGGTCATCGAGCAGGGCCTGAAGAACGTCAAAACCGTACTGGCCGAAAACTATGTTCGCCCGGATGAAGCTGAGAAGGTCAAATCGTTGGTTCGCGAGCGTGGCACCTACAAGGTAATCGACCGGGTAACAGTGCGGCTCAATGAGCGCAAGGACCGATACGAGGCCTCATTCAGCAACCTCGGCATCAAGGATGCTGAGATATCTGCCGGCATCGTCAAGGAATACGAAAAGCTGCTGGTCGGCGGTATTTGGGTAATTGCCACACTCAGTTATTACCACGAGGAAGGCCAATCGGGATCACCTTTTGGCGTCACACTGCTCAAACCAATCCAAATGCCGAACATGAACATGCAGGAGCTGTTCGAAGGGCGCGCAGCGCTGAGTAGCGTAAACTGGCGCGAGACACTGATTCGCTCCATCGGCATGGAGCCATCGACGCTGGATGAATCCGTGCAGTGGCATTTGCTGGCCCGCATGGTTCCCTTCGTGGAGAACAACTACAACGTTTGCGAGCTCGGCCCTCGCGGTACTGGCAAGAGCCACATCTACAAGGAGTGCTCACCGAACAGCATGCTTGTGTCTGGCGGCCAAACCACCGTCGCTAACCTGTTCTACAACATGAGCAGTCGCCGCATAGGTCTGGTCGGACTTTGGGACGTAGTGGCCTTCGACGAAGTAGCAGGCATCAACTTCAAGGACAAGGACGGCGTGCAAATCATGAAGGACTTCATGGCCTCCGGCTCCTTCGGTCGTGGCCGTGAGCAGATGGAAGCCTCCGCTTCCATGGTCTTCGTCGGAAACATCAATCAGAGCGTCGAGTCTTTGGTGAAAACCAGTCACTTGCTGGCCCCCTTCCCTGAGCCGATGATCGACGCAGCCTTTTTCGACCGATTTCACGCTTACATTCCTGGGTGGGAAATCCCAAAAATGCGCCCGGAATTTTTCACCAATCGATACGGATTGATCGTCGATTACCTGGCTGAGTTTTTCCGCGAAATGCGCAAGCGCAGCTTCGCCGACGCCATCGACAAACACTTCAAACTGGGTAACAACCTAAACCAGCGCGATGTGATCGCAGTACGCAAAACAGTATCCGGTCTGCTCAAGCTGCTCTACCCGCACGATGTGTTCACCAAAGAAGACGTGCGCCAGTGCCTCGAATACGCACTTCAGGTCCGCCGACGAGTGAAAGAACAACTAAAGAAGATCGGTGGAATGGAGTTCTACGATGTTCACTTTAGCTACATCGACAACGAAACCCTCGAAGAACACTTCGTCACTGTTAAAGAGCAAGGCGGTGGTGGTCTTATCCCTGAAGGCCCAGGAAAGCCCGGTTTTATCCACACTATAGGCTTGAGCGGCAAAGGCATGCCTGGGCTATATCGGATCGAACTGCAGGTGACCAAGGGTACTGGCAAGCTAGCTACCTCAGGTCTGTGGAATTCCAGCTCTGCCAAAGAACAGGTGAAAATTGCCTTTGACTACTTCAAGGCCAACGCCTCGCGCATCAGCGCTTCAGCAAAGGTGCTCGACCATGACTTCCACCTGCATGTGGTTGAACTACAAAACACCGGCCCTCTGACTCATATGGCGCTACCAAGCTTAGTCGCCTTCGCCTCTGGACTGATGGGCAGGCCTGCACAAGGGCAAATGATCGTCCTCGGCGATATGAGCCTAGGCGGCAGCATCACGCCAGTTGAAAGCATCGCCGAGTGCCTGCAAGTAGCTTTCGACGCGGGAGGTAAACGTGTAGCGCTTCCAATGAGTAGCGCCAAGGACATCCCCAGCATACCAGCCGAACTATTCACCAAGTTCCAGACCAGCTTTTATGGTGAACCAGTTGAGGCTATTTTTAAGGCAATGGGCGTAGATTGAAACAAGTCCATTTATTAGCCCGCTTGCGACTTTGAGGCGGGCTGTTTGAAACGCCACTGATTCCGCAGACACCTCCAAGCCTCATTGGGAGGCTCGACAGGATTGGGTTTGAGGTGATGAGTGCACAGTTTCTCTTCTTCAGGAATAACGGCCGGTAGAGAAGCATGGCAAGCATCCGGCAAGCATCAGTTTTCGAAATGCTGGCTTGGTTCATTGATTCACCTTTACAATTCCACTCTAACCAAGGAGTGCAATCGGATGGCGTTTTACATCGAAGGTATGGGTGAGGCTGTGATCAGCCTTCAAAATGAGGAATTTCGGGTTGACGCCGACACCTTGAAGCAAGGTGATACTGTCCAGACAAGTCAACAAGCTTATGATGAGGACGACGTCGACTTCGAAACTTCGTTCTTCACTACGTCGCAGGGTGAAACCACCGAAACAAGGCAGCTCTTCACATGGAAGGTGGGGTACACCCAAGATTTCAGCACCGGCAAGCTTTCTATTAACGCCGCTCAGTGTGTAACCCCAGGCGTGATAATGATAAAAGACCTCGGTTTCAGCGCCGTAGCCGTGGATGAAAATGAGTAGTTAAAAAAATTTGCACCGGGCGTTTTCTTTTGAGCGCCCATAGCCTCAGCCATTGCGTGCAATGACAATGGATGACCGCATAGCTACATCGAACCTACTCAATTTAACGAGCGTCGAGAAAGCCTTACCTTGTCAGTTGCTTCGAGCTTTGTCTGACTACACCATCTCGGGCCTTCCTCCGAACTCCAGAAAAACCGCCCCTCTACAACGCTCACCATGCGACGATCTCCACTCAATTGATGCCAACTGCAAAGGGTCCCGCCTGCGCCGCCCCTAGGCCCTCTCACTGACGCCAAAAGCACCTCACTGTTGCGGATGGTACGGATCTATGCCACCCGCAGGACAAAAACACCTGCCTTACACAGCTGGTGATCGATCTCACCCTGATCTTCCATATCCTTCAGGTGGAGATCAAAAAAAGAGCTGAGTACAACTCTTCGTGCCGATATCAGATATCAGCCAGTGCCCGTCAAGAGAAAGTTCGCGACAAGGAACAGACCGCAGCCAATACAGTCAGGACTGGAGCTTTGACAGAGCTCAACGCAACGATGCCCTGTATGGCACTCTACGAGCCTTTTGCTAACGGTGACCCAACGGTGACCAAAATGATCAAACCGCAGAAACAACAAAGCCCGGTCGTCTCCGAACCGGGCTAAGTCATTGAAAAATATGGTCGGGACGGAGTGATTCGAACACTCGACCCCTAGCACCCCATGCTAGTGCGCTACCGGACTGCGCTACGCCCCGACTAGGCGTGTTACTGGGTTCGCTTCTTAACGAAGCGAACCGGAATATACCGCAAGCTTTTGAAATGTGGAAGTATTTTTAAAGCTTGAATCATTTTTTCAGCACCACCAGTACATCTTCCAATTCGGAGATCATCTGGCGGATCAGTTGCTTGTATTGGGTGGTGTCGTCTTTGGCTTCATCACCGGACATACGCTGGCGTGCGCCGCTGATGGTGAACCCCTGGTCGTACAGCAGCGCGCGGATCTGTCGGATCATCAGTACGTCCTGGCGCTGATAATACCGACGGTTCCCGGTGCGTTTGACGGGGTTGAGTTGAGGAAACTCCTGCTCCCAATAGCGCAGCACGTGCGGTTTTACCGCACACAGCTCGCTGACTTCACCAATGGTGAAGTAGCGTTTGCCTGGGATGACGGGTAGCTCGTCGTTATGACTTGGTTCCAGCATAAGCCTCAACTCGGGCCTTCAACTTCTGCCCTGGACGAAAGGTGACCACACGGCGAGCCGTGATCGGGATTTCTTCTCCCGTTTTTGGATTGCGGCCAGGCCGCTGGCGTTTGTCTCTCAGGTCAAAATTGCCGAAACCGGACAATTTGACCTGTTCGTTGTCTTCCAGAGCGTGTCTGATCTCTTCAAAAAACAGCTCGACCAATTCCTTGGCCTCGCGCTTGTTCAGACCCAACTCTTCGTACAGACGTTCCGCCATCTCAGCTTTCGTCAAAGCCCCCATACGTCACTTCCTTAACGTGGCGTTCAACCTTTGTTCGAGCGAGGTGAGGATATTTTGCGTCGTGGTATTCACCTCATCGTCATTAAGAGTGCGCGATGGATGCTGCCAGGTCAAGCCAACTGCGAGGCTTTTTCTATGCGGATCAATGCCTTTACCCTGATAGACGTCAAATAGCCTGAGGTCTGTCAGCCATTCCCCTGCATTTTCACGGATTACATCCAGGACTGCAGTGGCAGCGACTTCACGGTCGGCAATCAGGGCCAGGTCGCGGCGCACTTCAGGGAAGCGCGACAACTCGCTGAATTTAGGCATCTTGCCCGACGCAACTTCAGCCAAGACTAGCTCAAACACGAAGACTGGACGGTCCAGACCCAAGGTTTTCGACAGTTCCGGGTGAATGGCGCCGACGAAGCCCACCAGGCGACCTTCACGCTCGATACGTGCAGTCTGGCCTGGGTGCAAGGCTGGGTGGCTGCCCGGTACAAACGTAAAGGCGTCCAGCGCACCGGCAAAGCCCAGCACCGCTTCCACGTCAGCCTTGACGTCGAAGAAGTCCACGACCTCACGGCCTTGCGCCCAGCCTTCCGGCAGGCGGCTGCCGCAGACAACACCCGCCAGCATTGGCTCTTGCTTCAAGCCATCGAGCTGGCCGACGAAACGCAAGCCGCTTTCGAACAGGCGCACGCGGTCTTGCTGGCGGTTCAGGTTGTGGGAAAGTGCCTTCACCAGGCCCGGCCACAACGAGGAACGCATGGCGGCCATGTCGTTGGAGATCGGGTTGGCCAGCAGCAACGGCTCTACGCCAGGGTTGAACAGTTCGAACTGTTTTGGATCAATGAAGCTATAGGTCACTGCTTCCTGGTAACCACGGGCAACCAGCAAACGACGCAGTTCAGGCAGGTGCGCACGCGCTTCGGCCTTGGGTTGCGGTGCCAGGCGTGCTTGCGGATAGCGAACCGGCAGGCGGTTGTAGCCGTACAGGCGCGCCAGCTCTTCGATCAGATCGACTTCCAGGCTGATGTCGAAGCGATGGCTAGGTACTGCAACCTGCCACTGCCCTTCCCCACCCGCAGAAATACCCAGGCCGAGCGCAGACAGCAGTTGCTCGATTTCAGCCGGCTCGATGACCAGGCCGAGCATTTGCTCAACGCTTTTGGCACGCAAGGTGATCGGCGCAATCGACGGCAGGTACTGTTCGCTGACGGTTTCGGTGATCGGGCCGGCTTCGCCACCGGTGATTTCCAGCAGCAGGCCGGTGGCGCGCTCCATGGCTTCACGGGCGAGTTTCCAGTCCACACCACGCTCGTAGCGGTGCGACGCATCGGTGTGCAGGCCGTAGGAACGGGCCTTGCCAGCGATCGCGATCTGGTCGAAGAACGCACTTTCAAGGAATACATCACGGGTGGTCGCGGATACACCGCTGTGCTCGCCACCCATCACGCCGGCAATCGCCAGGGCGCGTGCGTGGTCGGCGATCACGAGGGTATCGGCACGCAGGCTGACTTCCTGACCATCGAGCAGCACCAGCTTCTCACCCTCTTCGGCCATACGCACGCGGATGCCGCCGTTGATTTCGGCAAGATCGAACGCGTGCAACGGCTGGCCCAGTTCAAGCATCACGTAGTTGGTGATGTCGACGACGGCGTCGATGCTGCGCACGTCGGCACGACGCAGGCGCTCGACCATCCACAGCGGGGTTGGCTTGGACAGGTCGACGTTACGGATCACACGCCCCAGGTAACGCGGGCAAGCGTTGGGCGCCAATACTTCAATCGAGCGCACTTCGTCGTGTACCGCCGGTACGGCAGCGACCACTGGACGAGTGACAGGTGCGTTGTACAGCGCGCCCACTTCACGGGCCAGGCCAGCCAGGGACAGACAGTCGCCGCGGTTGGGGGTCAGGTCGACCTCGATGCTGGCGTCTTCCAGCTCCAGGTAAACACGGATGTCCTGACCCACTGGCGCGTCGGCCGGCAGCTCCATCAAGCCATCATTGCCCTCACCCACTTGCAGCTCAGCCTGGGAGCACAGCATGCCGTTGGATTCAACGCCACGCAGCTTGGCCTTCTTGATCTTGAAGTCGCCCGGCAACTGGGCGCCGATCATGGCGAACGGGATCTTCAGGCCCGGGCGCACGTTAGGCGCTCCGCACACGACCTGAAAGGTTTCCGAGCCGTTGCTGACCTGGCACACACGCAATTTGTCGGCATCCGGGTGCTGCTCGGTGCTCAACACCTCGCCCACCACCACGCCGCTGAAAACTCCGGCGGCCGGGGTAACGCTATCGACCTCAAGGCCGGCCATCGACAGACGCGCAACCAGCGCGTCGCGATCTACCTGCGGGCTTACCCAGCCACGCAGCCATTGTTCACTGAATTTCATCCTGCTCTCCTAAAGATTCGTTACGACTAGCGAAATTGCGCGAGGAACCGCAAGTCGTTGTCGAAGAACAGACGCAAGTCGTTCACGCCGTAACGCAGCATGGCCAGACGCTCAACGCCCATGCCGAAGGCAAAGCCCGAGAACTCTTCCGGGTCGATCCCGGACATGCGCAGCACGTTGGGGTGAACCATGCCGCAGCCCATCACTTCCAGCCAGCCGGTCTGCTTGCACACACGGCAGCCTTTACCGCTGCACATCACGCATTCCATGTCGACTTCAGCCGATGGCTCGGTGAACGGGAAGAACGAGGGACGGAAACGCACCGCCAACTCTTTTTCGAAGAACACCCGCAGGAACTCTTCGATGGTGCCTTTGAGGTCGGCGAAATTGATATCGCGATCAACCAGCAGGCCTTCGACCTGGTGGAACATCGGCGAATGGGTGATATCCGAGTCGCTACGGTACACACGGCCTGGGCAGACAATGCGGATCGGCGGCTTGTTCGCTTCCATGGTGCGGACCTGTACCGGCGAGGTATGGGTGCGCAGCAGCATGTTGGCGTTGAAATAAAAGGTGTCGTGCATCGACCGGGCCGGGTGATGGCCTGGGATGTTGAGCGCCTCGAAGTTGTGGTAGTCGTCTTCGACCTCAGGGCCTTCGGCAATGCCGTAGCCGATGTGGGTGAAGAACTGTTCGATACGTTCCAGAGTCCGGGTGATCGGATGCAGACCGCCCGAGGCCTGGCCACGACCAGGCAAGGTCACGTCAATGGACTCGGCGGCGAGCTTGGCCGCAAGATCGGCCTCCTCGAGCGACGCCTTGCGCGCATTGAGAACCTCTGTGACACGCTCCTTGGCGACGTTGATCAGCGCACCGACTTGCGGACGCTCTTCAGCAGGCATATTTCCCAGGGTCTTCATCACCTGAGTCAATTCACCTTTCTTGCCAAGGTAGTGAACCCGGATTTGCTCCAGGGCATTTACATCTTCAGCGCTTTGCACAGCCTCAAGGGCTTGGGCGACGAGCGCGTCCAGGTTTTCCATGTACAGACTCCAGATACAAAATAGGGGAAGAGCTTGAAGGCTCTTCCCCTATTTATGACGTTTACCACCTTGGGCCACAGGAGTAGCCCAGGGTGACTGTCGGGGGTACTTAAGCCAAGGAGGCTTTAGCTTTCTCGACAATCGCAGCAAACACCGCTTTTTCGTTCACGGCCAGTTCAGCCAGAACCTTACGGTCGATTTCGATGGACGCTTTTTTCAGGCCAGCGATGAAACGGCTGTAGGACAGACCGTTAACACGTGCACCAGCGTTGATACGAGCGATCCACAGAGCGCGGAACTGACGTTTTTTCTGACGACGGTCGCGGTAGGCGTATTGGCCTGCCTTGATTACCGCTTGCTTGGCAACACGGAATACGCGTGAACGTGCGCCGTAGTAGCCTTTAGCAAGTTTCAGAATTTTTTTGTGACGCTTACGGGCCATGACGCCACGCTTTACACGAGCCATGAGTTACTTCCTCTATTCTTGAACCAAAATTAACGAAGGCGCAGCATGCGCTCGACTTTTGCCACGTCAGACGGATGCAGCAAGCTGCTACCGCGCAGTTGACGCTTACGCTTGGTCGACATTTTGGTCAGGATGTGGCTCTTGAAAGCGTGCTTGTGCTTGATGCCGTTAGCAGTTTTCAGAAACCGCTTAGCAGCACCACTTTTAGTTTTCATCTTTGGCATGTTCGGTACTCCGCATTCAGTTGATAAACATAATCAGAAGGCCTGCCGTGCCCTGTTGATTACTTCTTCTTTTTCGGGGCGATGACCATAATAAGCTGGCGTCCTTCCATCTTAGGATGCTGTTCGACCGAACCGTACTCGAGCAGGTCAGCTTCAACCCGCTTGAGGAGTTCCATCCCCAGCTCCTGGTGGGCCATCTCACGGCCGCGGAATCGCAAGGATACCTTGGCCCTGTCCCCATCACTCAGGAAACGTACCAGGTTGCGCAGTTTTACCTGGTAATCCCCTTCCTCCGTCCCTGGACGAAACTTGATTTCTTTTACTTGAATCTGCTTCTGGTTCTTCTTCGCTGCGGCAACCTGCTTCTTCTTTTCGAAGATCGATTTGCCGTAGTCCATCACCCGACAAACAGGTGGGATTGCATCGGCGGAGATTTCCACCAGGTCCAGCTTGGACTCTTCTGCAATACGAAGCGCTTCATCAATCGAGACGATGCCAATCTGCTCGCCATCAGCGCCAATTAACCGAACCTCGCGTGCCGAGATATTCTCGTTGATCGGGGCTTTCGGTGCAGCTCGTTTATCTTGTCTCATTTCACGCTTAATAATAATTACTCCGAATCTGGGCGACCACGCCGGGAAACCGCTTGCGCGAGGAACTCAGCGAACTGGGCGACGGGCATCGAGCCCAGGTCAGCACCTTCACGAGTACGCACAGCGACAGTCTGCATCTCGACTTCCCGATCTCCGATAACCAAGAGATAGGGAACCTTGAGCAAGGTATGCTCGCGGATTTTAAAGCCGATCTTTTCATTTCTCAAGTCGGACTTGGCACGAAACCCGCTTTCGTTGAGAGTTTTTTCAACTTCAGCGGCAAAATCTGCCTGTTTATCAGTGATATTCATGATCACTGCCTGGGTCGGAGCCAGCCACGCAGGGAACGCGCCCTCGTAGTGCTCGATCAGGATACCGACGAACCGTTCGAACGAGCCGAGGATCGCCCGGTGCAGCATAACCGGGTGTTTACGGCTGTTGTCTTCGGAGACGTATTCGGCTCCCAGACGGATCGGCAGGTTAAAATCGAGCTGCAGGGTACCACACTGCCAGACACGGCCAAGGCAATCTTTGAGCGAGAACTCGATCTTCGGACCGTAGAAGGCGCCCTCACCCGGCTGCAGATCGTACGCAAGGCCCGCACTGTCCAGCGCTGCGGCCAGTGCCGCTTCGGCGCGATCCCACAGCTCGTCGGAACCGACGCGCTTTTCCGGACGAGTGGACAGCTTCATCTCGACGTCGGTAAAGCCGAAATCGCGATAAACGTCCATGGTCAGCTTGATAAACGCTGCGGACTCGGCCTGCATCTGCTCTTCGGTGCAGAAGATGTGGGCGTCATCCTGGGTGAAGCCGCGCACACGCATGATGCCGTGCAACGCACCCGATGGCTCGTTACGGTGGCAGGCACCAAACTCGGCCAGGCGCATCGGCAACTCGCGGTAGCTCTTCAGGCCCTGGTTGAAGACCTGCACGTGGCACGGGCAGTTCATCGGCTTGATGGCGTAGTCGCGGTTTTCCGACTGGGTGGTGAACATGTTGTCGGCGTAGTTGGCCCAGTGCCCGGATTTCTCCCACAGGCTGCGATCAACGACCTGCGGGGTCTTGATCTCCAGGTAACCGTTGTCGCGCTGAACCTTGCGCATGTACTGCTCAAGCACCTGGTACAGGGTCCAGCCATTCGGATGCCAGAACACCATGCCCGGCGCTTCTTCCTGAAGGTGGAACAGGTTCAGGCGCTTGCCGATCTTGCGGTGGTCGCGTTTTTCGGCTTCTTCGATGCGCTGGATGTAGGCGGCCAGCTGCTTCTTGTCAGCCCAGGCCGTGCCGTAGATCCGTTGCAGTTGTTCGTTCTTCGCATCACCGCGCCAGTAGGCACCGGACAGCTTGGTCAGCTTGAACGACTTGAGAAAGCGCGTGTTCGGCACGTGCGGGCCACGGCACATGTCGACATATTCTTCGTGGTAGTACAGGCCCATGGCCTGCTCGTCCGGCATGTCTTCCACCAGACGCAGTTTGTAGTCCTCGCCACGCGCGGTAAACACGTCGATCACTTCGGCACGCGGGGTGACTTTCTTGATGACGTCGTAATCTTTTTCGATCAGCGCGTGCATGCGCTGCTCGATGGCCGCCAGGTCGTCCGGAGTAAAAGGACGCTCATAGGCGATGTCGTAATAGAAGCCTTCTTCAATGACCGGGCCGATCACCATCTTGGCGGTTGGGTACAGTTGCTTGACCGCATGGCCAATCAAGTGCGCGCAAGAGTGGCGAATGATCTCCAGCCCCTCTTGATCCTTGGGCGTGATGATTTGCAGGCTGGCGTCGCTGGTGATCAGGTCGCTGGCGTCAACCAGCTTGCCGTCGACCTTGCCGGCCACGGTGGCCTTGGCCAGGCCTGCACCAATGGATGCGGCGACCTCGGCTACGGAAACCGGATGATCGAATGAACGTTGACTGCCGTCGGGAAGAGTAATAGTTGGCATGGCGCCTCCTCTCCTAGTGGTGACCCCTACCAAAGGTCACGTGGGTTGGGATGAGCCAGTACAAGATCCAACACCAGGCCGTTCAATAATGAACGCCTGCCTTACAGCGGCAGGAGCCTTTCGGCCAACCGATAATCGAACCAGAGTGACTGGAGTGAACAAAAAGAACCTGGCAAGGCGGCAAATGGCGCGCCGGGAAATAGCCAGGCAAGGATGCTAGCACAGATGAACGGTCATCGCGTCGGCCAAGCGTTGGGTAAAGAGCAATTCATGGCTTTATAGCTGTGAAAGTGAACTTGAGCTGTACGTAGGGCCTCAAAGCCACTGAGAATCGCCGTTCGTCCTCGACCCAAAGGAGCATCCCCATGATGCGTTTTACCTCTACCCTCGCTGTCGCCGCTACCCTGAGCCTCCTTTCCCTCGGCGCGCAGGCTGCAGCCCCTTCCAACTGGCCAGCCGGCGCCCGTGACGCCTTCGTCAACGACTGCAGTGCCGCCGCCAGCCAGAACGTGGACGTCAAAACTGCCAAAGCCCACTGTGAATGTGGCGCCGACAAGATCAATGCCGAATTGAGCACTGCCGAGATCAAGGAATTGATGACCAACCAGAACGCCAGCCCGGAGCTTAAAAACAAAGCGGTCGCGGCTATTTCGTCCTGCAAAGTGGTGAAGAAAAAGTAAGATTGGCTGACGATTCGACGGCCATTTCGCTGGAAAAACAGCCTGAAAACTGCCATTTCGCACAAATTATGCAGGTTTTACGGCTTTTTTTAATAGCTGATATGTCGTCGCAAAGCCCCGTAAATCGGGGCTTTCAGCCCAATGATAGATCAAACGCAAAGCGATTGATTAGCAAACAGTGCCTTGGGGGGGCTCCCAAGCCGAACATTTCGACTATGATAGCCCGGTGTGCCCAGTTGGCCTGAGCAGCACAGCACTACTGAAAATATATGTTTCTTGGAGATACACCATGTCTAATCGCCAAACCGGCACCGTTAAATGGTTCAACGATGAAAAAGGCTTCGGCTTCATCACTCCTACAGGTGGCGGTGACGACTTGTTCGTACACTTCAAAGCTATCGAAAGCGACGGTTTCAAAAGCCTGAAAGAAGGCCAAACCGTTTCCTTCGTGGCTGAGAAAGGCCAAAAGGGTATGCAAGCTGCACAGGTTCGCGGCGAGTAATTCTCCGCTGAGCTAAAAAAAACCCCGTCCATGTGACGGGGTTTTTTATGGGTGATGCAAAAGCCGCATCAGCCGCAGTTAACCCGGTTGATCACCAGGTTGTTGTCGGTGTTCAGGTTCAAGCGGTCGGAGCGATACTCCAGCGTGATCATGTCATTGGGCTTGAGAATGCGTGCATTCTGCGCGCCGGCACGCGTGCGGGCCTGTTCCAGCAATTGAGGCGAGGCTTTCTGGCCGATGGCGAACTCTGCAGCCTTCGACTCACAGCGGCTATGACCGGCATCGGTCGCAGTGGCAGCTTTGCCTGGCTCAGAGGCACCCGGGGTGCTGCAACCCGCCAACGCGAGCGCAGCCAACAAAGTACCGAATGATGCGAGCTTCCAAGGCATGAAGCCTCCTATGATAAAAAGTGGACAGAGATCGTGCGACAGCAGTCAAAGCGATTGGTTTCAAGACGTTAACCGCTTGTGGGCAAGTCTGCCTGACTCACTGCTGGCAAGCGCCCTGTCAATCGTGACTAGATATGAACGCCCTTAGTAGATGTCGATATAGTCTGACGTCGCTGTAGGCCAATTCTGCTTCAGTGCGTTAAAAATCTGCATGACCCAAACTTCGTCACTGGCCGCCACGAGACCGACATAACCGGAACCCTTGGCCCAGGTCTCCAGGCGAAACAGCAGGCCATCGATATCAGCCCCCCCGACTACGCCGGAAGAAATGTAGGCGACGCCTTTTTTGGTCACCCGCAGCTGGGTATGTTCGTCGTCACTGGCGCTGCCAAGCAGTTGGCGCACAGCCTCCAGCGTCAGGTTGTCGAGCTTGCTCAAATCGATTTGCACGCGGTGTTTCCCGGCCATTTAACAGGCCGACAGTGTCGCACAGCCTCTGCGTCATGCCTAAGTAGCAGTGCCAAACGCCGTACAAAATGCTTAACTGCGCCCCTCTGGAACGGCGTTCCAGTGCATTACCACGCATTTTCAGCCCGTGAGATTTCCATGACCACCGTAACGCTTCAAGCCGACATCAAAGCCAAGTGGCCCCAAGGGCAAAGTTCCTACAGCCCCGGAAGCCCGGAAGAACTGGCGATCATTGGTATCGACCTGTTGGTCAAGGAACTGGGCACCCAGGCGGCGCAAGCGTTCATTGGCCAGATATTCGAGAAATACCCGGCCGACTACATGGGCGCCCAAGAGCGCGAATAGAACCGGGCGACGAGCGCCGCCCGGCAAAACACCTTACTTCAGACGTGCCAGGCGCTCGGTCAGCAAATCGAAGAAGCCCTGCGCGTCGCCATTCTCAACCCAGAACACATTCTTGGGCTGCTTTAGGCCGTCGTACCAATCGACGATGGTCTGGCCGAAGGTCGGGCCTTCGCGGCTGTCGACCACCATGTTGGCCTCACGGCCGCTGAACAGCGAAGGCTTGAGCAGGTACGCCACCACGGTAGCGTCATGGACCGGGCCACCCGGAATGCCGTAGTGCTCCATATCGCCTTTGACGTACTCATTCAGAATACTGCTGACCACCTTGCTCGCATTGTTGTTCAGGTCCGCAATCTTTTTCAGGCGGGCGTCGCTGGTGAGGACTTTATGGGTCACGTCCAACGGCAGGTAGGTCAACTTCACCCCGCTTTTGAGCACGATCTCAGCCGCCACCGGATCGGCGAACAGGTTGAACTCAGCCACAGGGGTGATATTGCCACCATTGAAGTGCGCGCCGCCCATCACGACCACTTCCTTGATGCCCTGGGTGATTTCGGGCGCCTGGGTCAGTGCCAGTGCCAGGTTGGTCTGTGGGCCGAGCATGGCGATGGTGATGCTGTGCGGCTTGGCGCTGCTCAGGGTTTTGATCAGGTAGTCGACCGCATTGCCTTCGGCCAGGCCTTTTTTCGGTTCATGCACCGTGACGCCCGAAATGCCTTCCTTGCCATGGATGTTCTCGGCGTAGATCGGTTTGCGCAGCAGCGGCGCTGGCGCACCGGCGTACACCGGGATGTCCTCGCGCCCTGCCCACTCGCGCGCCAGGCGCGCGTTGCGGGAAGTCTTGTCCAGGCGCACATTGCCGGCCACGGTGGTCAGCGCACGAATGCTCAGTTCCTGCGGCGAAGCCATGGCGAACAGCAAGGCCACCACATCGTCGGCACCCGGGTCGGTATCGATGATCAGGTCGATTTTTTCCGCCGCTTGGGCGCTTGCAGCAGTGAGCGCGGACAAAAGCAGAACACTCCGGAACAGGTTTTTCAGGGTAGGTAGACCACGTTGCATAAAGCACTCCTTGTCATTGGGGGGGGGACGCTAGAACGTTACGCCGGACACCAGCGCGATATTGCAGTACGGCTGGCACTCGCCAGTGCGCACCACGGCGCGGGCATTGCGGCTCAATTGCTTGAATTGGTCATGGCTGAGCAGGCGTCGTTCGCCCAGTTCAGCCTGCTCTGTGAGCGCATTTAGCGCGGTCAGCGCGGGCGGTTGTTTCAGCAGGATCTCTTCTGCCAGAACATGGCTTTCCACCTGCATTTCGCTAAGCACGATGCGCAAGGTGCTGATGAAGTCCGGGATGCCTTGGGTCAGGGCCAGGTCGATCAGTTCGACGCCGGGAGGCACCGGCAGGCCGGCATCGCCGATGACCAGGATGTCGCCATGGCCCAGGGACGCGATCACGCGCGACAGGGCGATATTCAGCAAAGGGGTCTTTTTCATGCGGGCACAAAACCTTGTACGTCGTGCAGCGTAGGAATGGAAGGCTGAGCGCCGGCGCGGGTCACTGACAACGCCGCCGCCACCTGGCCAAAACGGATCGCCCGGGCTTCGCTCTGGCCCGCGGCCAGCGCGGCGGCAAAGCCACCGACAAAGGTATCGCCAGCAGCGGTGGTATCCACCGCCTTGACCTTCGGCGCCACCAAGTGCTCAAAGCTCTTGCCGTCGGCAAACAGCGCGCCCTGGGCGCCCAGGGTGATGATGACCTTACCGGCGCCCGCTTTGATCAGCGCGGTCGCGGCGACCTTGGCGCTGTCGAGGGAGTCGACCGTCACGCCGCTCAGGGCGCTGGCCTCGCTTTCATTGGGGATCAGATAATCGATCGAGGCATACCAATCAGCGGGCAACGGCCCGCTTGCCGGGGCCGGGTTGAGAATGACCGTCTTGCCCAGTTCGCGCCCCCGCTGGAGCGCATACCCAACGGTCTCCATTGGCACCTCAAGCTGACAGATGATCACATCTGCCGCCTGCAGCACAGCGTCGCACGTTCGCAGCGACGCAGGCGTCAGCTCACCGTTGCTGCCGGCCACAATGACGATGGCGTTCTGGCTGCTGTCATCGACCACGATCAACGCCACACCGCTGGAGCCGTCCACCGTGCTGACAGCCTGGCAATCGATCCCTTCCACCAACAGCGCATCGCGCAATTGGCTGCCATAGGCGTCGGTACCGATGCACCCCACCATGGCGACACTCGCCCCCAGGCGTGCCGAGGCGACGGCCTGGTTGGCGCCCTTGCCACCGGGCACAGTGGAAAATGTCTGGCCGATCAGGGTTTCACCGGCACGCGGCAAGCGACTGGCGCGGGTGACCAGATCCATGTTCAAGCTGCCTATTACCACTACTTTTGCTGGCATACATCAGTACTCATCAATTCGGTTCAGCGGTATTGGGCGAACACATCAGCCAATGGCGCGGTCGACTCACGCAAAACAATACTGGGCGTCACGATACGTTGATCGATCGGCAGTTGGGGTGTTGCTATTCGTTGCAGTAATAATTCGGCTGCCGTCTCACCCAATTGCAGGATCGACTGGCCGACCGTCGTCAGCGCCGGGTAGACGTAGCGCCCCATCTGAATGTCATCGAAACCGATGACCGACAGCTCGCCCGGCACCCGCACATTGCGCTCGGCAGCGGCGCGCAGCACGCCAAACCCGATCATATCGTTGCTGGCGAAAATCGCGCTGGGCGGGTGTTGCGATAATAACTGTACGGCTGCGGCATAACCGCCCGTGCTGGTGAAATCGCTTTCCAGGGTACGACTGGCCAACACCTCGATGCCCGCCTCGCGCAATGCACGCTGGTAACCCGCCAGGCGCATCTGCGCCACGCGGGTATGCCCCGGGCCGCCGATACAGGCGATGTCCCGGTGCCCCAATTCCAGCAAGTGCCGGGTCGCCAGGTAAGCGCCCTCCTCGTGATCGATGCGCACTAGGTCCACATCAATCCCATCCAGCGCCCGGTCGACAATCACCATGGGCGTGCGCACTGCACTCAAGCCTGCGGCAAGGCCACTGTCATCGCCACCTACGGAGGTCACGATCAAGCCGTCGACGCGCTTTTCCAGCAACACGCGCAAATAACTGCGCTGTTTCTCTGCGTCGTCATCCGAGTTGCAGAGGATCACGCAATAGCCATTACGCTCGCAGTAATCCTCGATACCCCGAGCCAGCTCGGCAAAATACGGGTTGAGGCTGTTGGGCACCAGCAGCCCAATGGTGGCCGTGGTCTTGGCCTTGAGCGAGCGTGCGACGGCACTGGGCACGTAGTCCAACTGCTTGATCGCCGCCTCGACCTTGATGCGTACCGGCTCGCTGACTGGGCGCGTCTTGTTCACCACATGGGACACGGTGGTGTAGGAAATACCTGCAAGCGCTGCCACATCCTTGATCGTTGCCATGGCTCAGCCCCGCCGACTGGCGCGCTGGCTGCGGTAAGTGTCGAGGACCACGGCGATCACGATCACAGCACCGGTAATGATGCGTTTAGTCGGTTCCGTCGCGCCGATCTGCGCCAGCCCGGCGGCCAAGACCGAAATGATCAACACGCCGAAGAACGTACTGATGACCGAGCCACGCCCGCCCATCAGGCTGGTGCCACCGATCACCACGGCGGCGATCACTTGCAGCTCCAGGCCCGAACCGGCATTCGGGTCCGCCGCTTCCAGACGCGAAATCTGAAACAACGCCGCCACACCGGCCAACAGCCCCATCAGGCTGAACACCAGGATCTTGTAAGGCTTGGGATTGATGCCCGCCAGGCGCACCGCTTCTTCGTTGGTGCCGATGCCGATCAGGTAACGACCGAAGACCGTACGGGTCAGTACCAACTGGGCCGCGATGATCACCAGCAGCGCGATGATAAACGAGGGGGAAATACCGAAGGCAATCGGGTTGGACAGCCAGGCAAACGAGTCACCGATATAAGCGGTGCGCGAGCCCGTCATCTGGTAGGCCACGCCGCGGGCCATCTCCAGCACGCCGAGGGATACGATAAATGAAGGAATACGCCAGGCCACCGTAATGGAACCTGTGATAGTGCCGGCCAACGCCGCGCAGCCCATGCCCAACAGAGCAGCGGGCAACACGCTCCAGCCCCAACCCAGGATCGCCACACTGACCGCCGAGGCCGCCAATGCCAGTACCGAGCCCACGGACAGGTCGATGCCGCCAATGATCAGGATGAAGGTCATGCCCACCGCCAGCACCATCAGGTCCGGAATCTGGTTGGCCAGGGTGCTGAAGGTGTCATAGGACAGGAAGTGATCGCTGAGCAGCGAGAACAGCGCAATCATCGCCAGCAACGCACCCGCCAGCCCCAGGTAGGTACCCAGGCCATAGAAGTTGCCGCCAGTTTTACCGGGGGAAATGCTTGTTTTCATGGGGTATTCCTAGGCGCGGCTTCGTTGAGCAGCGCATCACGTTTCTGATAGCCGGCAAAGGCGGCGGCGAGCAATTCGTCCTGGGTCCAGCTGTCACGCTCGAAGGTCTCGATCAGGCGCCCGGCAGACAACACGCCGATGCGGTCACAGATCAGCATCAGCTCACGCAGGTCACTGGACACCACCACCAGCGCTTTGCCCTGGCGGGTCAGTTCACCGAGCAAGGCATAGATGTCGAACTTGGCACCGACGTCGATACCGCGGGTGGGCTCATCGAACAGCATCACCGCGCAATCGCGCTCCAACCAGCGGCCAATTACCACCTTTTGCTGGTTACCACCCGACAGCTCGGACACCAGCTGCGTCGGGCTGGAACTGCGGATACGCATGGCGTCGATCTGGCGCTTGGCCAGAGCGGTTTCGTTGCGGCTGTTGACGACGCCACCGCCGGAAATTTCCGGCATGTTGCCCAGGGCGATGTTGGCGCTGATGGACTGGGTCAGCAGCAGGCCCTCGCCCTTGCGGTCTTCGGTGATCAGGGCAATACCATGACCGACCGCGTCCACCGGCGAGCGAATGCTCACCACCTTGGCCGGCGAACCCAAGGCCACGGTGCCGCTGTCGGCCGGGTCGGCGCCGAAGATCAGGCGCAGCAATTCGGTGCGGCCGGCGCCAATCAGGCCGGAAATGCCATAGATTTCACCGGCGCGCACTTCAAAGGACACATCGCGAACCTTGTCCGAACGGGTCAGGCCCGTCACCGTCAAGGCCGGGCCACCGATGGTGCGCGGGCCCAGGTCAATGTGTTCGCCCAGTTCGCGACCGACCATCAAGGTCACCAGTTGCTCACTGTTGTAGTTGGCCATCGGTTCGACGCAGACCAGTTTGCCGTCGCGCAATACCGCAATGCGCTGGGCGACACGGGCCAACTCTTCGAGCCGGTGCGAAATATAAATGATCGCCACGCCCCGAGCCTGCAGGCGCGTGATTTGTTCGAACAGCATCTCGACTTCACGAGCAGTAAGCATCGCCGTGGGCTCGTCGAGGATCAGTACATGGCAGTCGCCGATCAGGTTACGGGCGATCTCGACCATTTGCTGGTGACCAATGCCCAGGCTGCCCACCAGCGTGTCCGGGTCGATCGCGTCCAGGCCGACTTGGGCCATGGCTTCGATCGCGGCCTTGCGCAGCTGTTTGCGGCTGATCCAGCCACAGCGGCTTGGCAGGTTATCCAGGAACAGGTTTTCAGCCACGGTCAGCGTCGGCAGCAGGTTGAGTTCCTGCATAACCATGCGCACGCCCAAGGCTTCGGCCTGGGTGCGGCTGGCAGGGCAGTAATCCTGACCATTGAATTGCATGTGCCCTGTGGTGGGCGTGACCAGGCCGCCGATGATCTTCGACAAGGTACTTTTGCCTGCGCCGTTTTCACCGGTCAGCGCCAGCACTTCCCCGCGATTAAGCGTCAGGGTGATGTCGGACAGAACCGGTTGGGCATAGGTCTTACCGATACCGCTGACCGAGAGGACAGCGTTCGGGGCGGAAGATGACATAGGAAAATCTCCAGGCGCCCGCTCAGGACGAGCGGGCGCTGTTGGGTACTGCCAGGATTACTGCTTGATGACGAGTTCGACCGGGGTTTCGATCACGCCATCTTTGGCATCGACTTTCTCACCCTTGACCAGCTTCAGCGCGTTCTGGATACCGAACACGGCTTGCTGGGCAGCGGCCTGGTCAGCGGTGGCCAACACGCGGCCGTCCTTGAGCATTGGTTTGATCGCGTCAATGTTGTCGTAACCCACCACCAACACCTTGCCGGCCTTGCCTGCCGCACGCACGGCGGAGACGGCGCCCAGGGCCATGTTGTCGTTACCGGCCAGCAGCGCCTTGATATCTGGCGTTTCGCTCAGCATCGCTGCGGCGATCTTGTTGCCTTGGTCGATTTCCCAGTTACCGGATTGGGTGGAAACAATCTTCATGCCTGCCGCGTCCATCGCATCCTTGAAACCTGCGGTACGCTGCTGGGCATTGGTGGTAGTGGGTACGCCCTCGATGATGCCGACCTTGTCACCGGCAGCCAGCTGCTTGGCCAGGTAGTCACCCACCAGCTTGGAGCCTTTGCGGTTATCCGGGCCTACAAACGGGATATCGAGGTTTTTGCTTTTGAGTACTTCCGGGTCCAGGCGGTTGTCGATGTTGACCACCTTGATACCGGCATCGGAAGCTTTCTTCAGCACACTGGCGAGTGCCTTGGAGTCGGCGGGAGCGATGACAAGCGCATCGACCTTGGCGTTGATCATTTCGTTGACGATGGCGATCTGAGCGCTGGTATCGGTCTCGTTCTTGATGCCGTTGGAGATCAACTTGAATTCTGTAGGATGCGCTTTCTGGTAGTCCTTCGCACCGTCGGTCATGGTGACGAAAAACTCATTGGCAAGGGACTTCATCACCAAACCCACGGTAGGCGTTTTGGCAGCGTCATCGGCAAATGCAGAAGAGAGAGGCAAAGCGGCGGATGCGGCAGCAAGCACAGCAACAGCAAGAAGACGTCCAGCAAATGGCAGCTTCATGGTTTCACTCCGATCTTATGATTATTGTGAGCAACGCTTGCACCGAAGACCCCTTCGGCAGCCCTCCCACCTGGGCGGCTGATACGAGCTGTGACGATGTGCCTAAGGGCCCAGTGAAACATCTCGCAAACGTTTGCGTTGAGCAAACTATGAGAACCTTGTCGAGATTTGTCAACGATGGCAGCGAGCCTTTCATGGGCGCCCTCCAAGCTTATCCTTCAGCTACTGACAGCTGATACGTTTAAGCAAAATCGCCCTCTGTGACCGTTCTCTGAAACGACAGGCTGTGTGGCGAATGATCACACAGGGTGCCCGGACAAATCGTGAACGCTTTCGGACAACCGAACACCACAGCCCTTCTCGTTCGGAAAGCCGGACAGCGCCCAACCCCATCAAACCGAAACCTCACTTTAAATTGTTTTAAATCAATAAGTTAATTAAAAAATACCAACATGCTCAGCCTGGTACAAATCCTGCTCTTTCTCAGCACCTCGCGGCGTTCAGAACCGCCCGGGTGTTCTAGATGAACCTGCTACAGCACTCATCAAAAACCAGAGAGAAAAATAATGAAATCTGCATTGAAGAACGTTATTCCGGGCGCCCTGGCCCTTCTGCTGCTATTCCCCGTCGCCGCCCAGGCAAAGGAAGTTGAAAGCAAGACCAAACTGTCCAACGTGGTCATCCTCGCCACCGGCGGTACCATCGCTGGCGCCGGCGCCAGTGCGGCCAACAGTGCCACCTACCAGGCAGCCAAAGTCGGCATCGAACAACTGATCGCCGGCGTTCCTGAGCTTAGCCAGATCGCCAATGTTCGCGGCGAACAAGTGATGCAAATTGCGTCGGAAAGCATCAACAACGAAAACCTGCTGCAACTGGGTCGCCGTGTCGCCGAACTGGCCGACAACAAGGACGTGGATGGCATCGTGATCACCCACGGCACCGACACCCTTGAAGAAACCGCCTACTTCCTGAACCTGGTAGAAAAAACCGACAAGCCTATCGTGGTGGTCGGCTCCATGCGCCCAGGCACCGCGATGTCGGCAGACGGCATGCTCAACCTGTACAACGCGGTTGCGGTCGCAGGTAGCAAGGAAGCCCGCGGCAAAGGCGTGCTGGTGACCATGAACGACGAGATCCAATCGGGTCGCGACGTCAGCAAGATGATCAACATCAAAACCGAAGCCTTCAAGAGCCCATGGGGCCCAATGGGCATGGTCGTTGAAGGCAAATCCTACTGGTTCCGCCTGCCGGCCAAGCGTCACACCATGGATTCTGAGTTCGACATCAAAACCATCAAAAGCCTGCCTGACGTTGAAATTGCCTACGGCTACGGCAACGTGAGCGACACCGCCTACAAAGCACTGGCCCAAGCGGGTGCCAAAGCGATCATTCACGCCGGTACCGGCAATGGCTCGGTATCGTCCAAGGTCGTTCCAGCGCTGGTGGAACTGCGTAAACAAGGCGTGCAGATCATTCGCTCTTCCCACGTCAACGCCGGTGGCATGGTTCTGCGTAACGCCGAACAGCCAGACGACAAATACGACTGGGTCGCCGCCCTTGACCTGAACCCGCAGAAAGCCCGCATCCTGGCCATGGTCGCCCTGACCAAGACCCAGGACAGCAAAGAATTGCAACGGATCTTCTGGGAGTACTGATCCCTGCTGATTCACCCGTAGGAGCGAGCTTGCTCGCGAAAAACTTGATAGCGCTGCGTTAAGTCAGGCTTTACGCGTTATCGTTAACGTTCTTCGCGAGCAAGCTCGCTCCTACAGTTCCTGCCTTCCCTTCTCAACAAACTTCCTGATTCGCTGTCAGACGAACTTCTTGAAATTTAAGCAGTTGCGAAATTGCCTACAGTTAAATACTGTATGTGCGTACAGCCAATTAAGGAATGTTCTGTGGCAAAGCCCTCTTCCGCAGCACCTGCATCGCCTGACGCCTATCAGCGCCTGGCCATTCGCGTGCAAAAAATCATCAATTCGACCAACGCGCAGAAAGCCAAGGCAGCGTTGATCTTCCGTTTACCCGATGAGCCGGAGAACGATTGGCAACGTTTACTGGAAGAGATTGCGGAAAACGACAACGTCACCCTCGCCTATCGAGATGACGGTGGCGTGCAGATTTTCTGGGTTGTGCCGAAGGAAGATTGATTCAATGAGTGCCCGTTTTATTGCTGTGTGCTGTCTGTTTTTCACCGTCACCGCCAACGCCCAGGCCCCTCGAACCTTCAGCGAAGCCAAGAAAATCGCCTGGAAGCTCTACGCGCCGCAATCCACTGAATTCTATTGCGGCTGCAAATACACCGGTAACCGGGTGAACCTGAAAGCCTGCGGTTACATACCGCGTAAAAACGCCAACCGCGCCGCACGCATTGAGTGGGAACACATCGTGCCGGCCTGGCAAATCGGGCATCTGCGCCAATGCTGGCAAAACGGCGGGCGAAAAAACTGCACGCGCCATGATGAGGTGTTCAAGCGCGCCGAGGCAGACCTGCACAACCTGGTGCCGAGCATCGGCGAAGTGAATGGCGACCGTAACAACTTCAGCTTTGGCTGGCTGCCGGTGCAAAGCGGGCAGTACGGCTCATGCCTGACCCAGGTGGACTTCAAGGCGAAGAAGGTCATGCCGCGCCCGTCCATTCGCGGAATGATCGCGCGCACGTATTTTTATATGAGCAAGCAATACGGCCTGCGCCTGTCGAAGCAGGACCGGCAATTGTATGAAGCCTGGAACAAGACCTACCCGGTGCAAACCTGGGAGCGCCAGCGCAACCAGACCGTGGCGTGCGTGATGGGGCGTGGTAATGAGTTCGTCGGCCCGGTCAACCTGAAGGCCTGCGGCTGAACGTGGGCGGGGTGCCCGCCCACTTGGCCTGCTACTGCGCGACGTTGTGCTCGATAATCTCCGACACGGTGTCGGTTTTCTTGGCCCGCGCCATTTTTTCGTTCAGCAGCGCCTGCTTGGCCTCGGCCTCGGCTTTGGTCGCGAACGGGCCCAATAGCACCTCATCCTTGCCGTCGACTTTCACGATGTAGAAATTGAATCCGTGTTCCAGCAACCAGGCGGTCAGGTCGGTGATCGCCTGCAGCTTATGGTCCGGCGGGCCGACCCGTATATCCCATTCCTGAGCGGCAATCGCACCGGTTTGCGGCAGGCTTTCGGTCACGGCAGGCTTGGCCTTGGGGGCGTCGACCGACTTACCTTCACCGCATCCGGCCAACGCCAACACCATAATTGCCATCGCTACTTTACGCACTGCCCTGCTCCTTTGAGGATCAAAGAGGCAACTTTACCATTCACTGTCTATTCTGGCCGTCATAAACGTTGGCTTAAACAATGCGAATCATGTATCGCGACCTGTATGATACCGCCATGGGAATTAATGTCGCCTCTATGCGTCCTAGAAAGAGGCAGTCACAGGGAAGCGCTTCGCAGTAAGCTACACACATCCGACACCTACCCTGTCTGAAACATGTGTCCTTAAAAGTAATTCAAGGAGAAGTCCATGCTTATACTCACCCGCAAAGTCGGTGAAAGCATAAACATCGGTGATGACATTACGATCACCATCCTGGGCGTTAGCGGCCAGCAAGTACGAATCGGCATCAACGCACCAAAGGATGTTGCCGTGCATCGCGAAGAGATTTATCAACGTATCCAGGCCGGCCTGACTGCACCCGACAAAAACCAGACGCCTTGAAACGCCTCCAGTAGCCAGCCTTTTCGTTCACTGTAACGGCTGGCGAAAACCCAATTGGCCTGTTCGCGTATCCCCGCGTGACCAGCGCGCCTTGAACATTCCCTTCGCTGCAAGATGAAACTGTCAGGGCATCCGGAACTTGTCGCGCTATTGGCAGCCCAATTTCTGACACTTTATCCTGCCATCCGAGTGCATTTCAGGAACACGTCGATGAGGCCAGCCGCGTCGCAACCCCTTGTTTCAAGATCCTGGATGATTGCCCTGCTGATAGGGCTGGTCTTCGTGGCACTCGGGTGTGGGTTGAGAATGGAAGTTGAAGGGGCCGATCCCGACACCCATTCCTGGGTGGATCTGGCGCTTCTGCTCTGCGGCTACCTGCTTGTGTTCTGCCTCAAGCCGATCCAGAAGATGATCTTGCGCAAGTTGCGCCAGCGCGCCGCCCATCGCACCCACGAGAAAGCCGCACGCTGAGCGCTGCTGCCTGCTTTCGGATCGCCGGTATTTACAGCGCCACCGCACCACCTATCATTGGGCTTGCCCTGCGTAGCCAATCAAAGGTGCAAATACGGATGGACACCCTCAACAAATCCCAAATCGAAAAAGCCTTGGCTGACCGCCTGCCCAGCTACAGGGTCGAGTGCACGCTGCATGCCGACGGCACCCTGTCCGCCGTGCTGACTGGCCCAGAGACCGATCACTTCGCGATTACCGGCATCGTGCGTGCGCACTATCACGGCACAGAAGCCATTAACCGGCTGGCCACCGAGATCCTCAGGGAAATGGTGTTGTCGCGTCAGGGTATGAAAAACAGCCGGCTGCAGGCATTGTCCGATCCCATCGATTGCCTGGAAGGCCGAGACCGATAACAGGCTCGGCCTTCCACGTATCACGGCGCCAACTGACTCAGGGACAGCAAGCCATCAGCCCCACGCTGGGCTTTCAACGCACCATATTGCTCGATGCAAGCATGGGCAGTCGCCATCGGCGCCAAATGTGTCGAGGTCACCACCATGATATCCGCTCCCGCCGCTTCCCCTGCCTGAATACCCACTGTGGCGTCCTCGAACACCAGGCAGTCTTGCACCGGCACACCCAGGCGCTGGGCTCCCAGCACATAACACGCCGGATCAGGCTTACCCGTCTTCACGTCTTCGGCTGTCACCAGTACCGCCGGCACAGGGATGCCCGCCGCTTGCAGCCGGCGCACGGCCAACGCTTTTGGCGCAGAGGTGACCAACGCCCATTGATCGACGGGCAGGCTGGCCAAAAACGCCACCGCACCGGGAATCGCCACGATGCCTTCGACATCATGCAGCTCAGCCTCGGTGATCCATTGGGCTTCTACCTGTGGATCGACACCCGGCAACGCCTGGCGGGTGATCGTATCAATTGCGCGGGCACCATGAATGGTGTGCAGGAACGCTTCCACATCCAAGCCATGCCGTGCAGCCCAGATGCCCCACACGCGCTCCGCAGCCGCAATGGAGTTGAGCAGAGTCCCGTCCATGTCGAACAGGAAGGCACGGTAACGCCGGCTAAATACACTTGGATTTGGACTGGACACTGCGCGGTTTCCTCATGGGCTGGGCCCCTGCAATCTACGGATCACTTAGGCGCTTGTAAACGCCGAGACCTGGCCCGTCAGTTCCGAGGCAAAAATGACGAACTTGTCATGCTCCTGTTGGTTGGCTGTTGGGGTCGCCTGGTTACCGTGAACTCACTGCCAACCCGGTAGCCAACCCGAAACGTGAGACACCACCATGAAACTGATTGCCCTGGGCTTCGCCGCTTTGCTCGCCACTGGCTCGGTATTCGCTGCCGATACCGCCCCCGCCACCAACGTGATCCACGACAAAACCGGCTTCTTCGTCCACCTGGATGTCGCCAAGGTGCTGTCGAGCACCGACACCTACGGCCAATGCGGGGTTGTGCCGGCGCAACTGCGCTACCTGGACCACCAAGACCGCGTACACGTGCTGGATTATCAAGTCCAGGGTACCGGTTGCACCAATGACAATTGATCGGGCTACACTGGCGCAACTTATTGAAGCAGAGCACTTCTCATGAACATCCTTGTAGTCGAAGACGAACCCAAGGCCGGCAATTATCTGCTCAATGGCCTGCAGGAACTGGGGCATTGTGTGAGCCTGGCCCGCGATGGCGTGGACGGTTTGCACCAGGCCCTTGAAACGCCCTTCGACGTGATCGTACTCGACGTGATGATGCCGAAAATGGATGGCTGGGAAGTGCTGCGTCGCCTGCGCAAAGAAGCCGATACGCCGGTGCTGTTCCTCACCGCCCGCGATGACATCGCCGACCGCATCAAAGGCCTTGAACTGGGTGCCGATGACTACCTGATCAAGCCCTTTTCGTTCGCCGAACTGGTGGCGCGCCTGCGTACCCTCAACCGTCGTGGCCCGAGCCGGGATGAAGAGCAACTGCACATCGCCGACCTGCACATTGACGTACTCAAACGTCGGGTCACCCGCGCCGGCACGCGCATTACCCTGACCAACAAAGAGTTCGCGCTGCTGCATCTGTTCGCAACGCACCAGGACCAGGTGCTGTCCCGCTCGCTGATTGCTTCGCGGGTGTGGGACATGAATTTCGACAGCGACACCAACGTGGTGGACGTCGCCGTGCGGCGCCTGCGCCTGAAAATCGACGACCCGTTCCAGCTCAAGCTGATCCACAGCGTGCGGGGCATTGGCTACCGCTTCGATACCCAGCCATGAGCCGCCAGCCCCCTTACTCCCTGACCCTGCGCCTGGCATTGATCTTCGCCCTGCTCGCCTTCGCCCTGCTGGCAACCCTGGGCGTGGCGCTGTACCGGGAGCTGGAGCGCGAACTGATCCGCCGCGATGACGCCGCGCTGATATCGCGAGTGGATCAGTTGCGCAACCTGCTTAACGACAGCAATACCTTGGACTTGATCAAGACCAAGCCAGAGCTGTTCCAGAACATGTTGGGCAACCGCGAATCGGTGCTGAGCATTACCGCCCCCGGCAAACAGGCACTGCTGCTGGTAAACCCGGGGAATATTGAGTTGCCGTCGATCCAGCCGCTGCCCAAGGATCACCGGCTCATATTGAGCGACGTGCAACATTTACCAGGCCTGAACGGCATTCCCTTCTCGCTGGTGGCCGTGGCCATCGACTCCGGCGACCTGGGCAGCTTGCAAATCACCAGCGGCCGCCTGATGACCGAGCGCACCGCGGTGCTCGCCAGTTATCGACTCAGCGTCTACATCCTGGCGAGTATCGCCGCGATCATCCTGGCGCTGGTGGGTTACCTGCTGGTTCATCGCGGCTTGCTGCCGTTGCGCCGCCTGGCCCGGCATGCCCAAGGGATCGGCGTCAGCAACCTGGCCGAACGCCTCGACAGCCAAGGCGCGCCGAAAGAATTGCTGCCCATGATCGACTCGTTCAACACCATGCTTGAGCGCCTGGCCAAAGGCTTTGTACAACTGGGCCAAGTGTCCACCGATATGGCCCACGAACTGCGCACCCCGATCAACAACCTGCTCGGCGAAACCCAGGTGGCCCTGCAACAGCACCGCAGCATCGAGAGCTATCAGCAACTGCTGGCCTCCAATGTCGAAGAGCTGGAGCGCCTGGCGCGGATGCTCGACAACATGCTGTTCCTGGCTCGCACCGACCCCGCCAGCGCAATGCGCCAACGCCAGGCGCTGGACGCCGCGGATGAAGTGGAACGTATCGCAGATTATTTCGAAGGGCTGGCGGGTGATGTGGACATGCACATCACCGCCTTGGGCGAAGGGGTGATCTGGGCTGAACCGATGTTGCTGCGCCGGGCCTTGGCCAACCTGTGTGCCAACGCCATCAAGTATGGCGCGCCGGGCTCGGAGCTGAGTATCCAGGCAGTGCCGGATGGCGCGGGCATCAACCTGAGGGTCAGCAACCAGGGCCAGACGATCCCGGCCGAGCACCTGCCGCGGCTGTTCGAACGGTTTTACCGGGTGGATGAATCTCGCGAGCGGTCATCCCAGTCCAACGGGCTGGGACTCTCGATCGTGGCGACCATCATGCAGCTGCATCACGGGCGGTACCGCGTCAGCAGTGAAGATGGCGTGACCTGCTTTGAGTTGTTTTTCCCTGGCCGTGAAGCTTGAGGGCGCGGCAACTCAATCAAACGCGCCGTTAAGGACTTCGTAGATGATGCCGGTCGCAATGGCCACCAATATCAAGTCGGTTCCCGCTTGCTGCCATTCGTAACCGTCGTAGCGAGGCAACTGCCCCAGCAAGCGACCGTCGAGTTTCTTGGCAATTCCGGGTGGCAGGGGCTTGCCGCGTGCCAGGTTTTTCTGAATGCCAGGCGGCAAGGCCGGGCCAGGGCGCCAATAATCGCGGTGCCCGCCCAGCACGTTCAGTACAAGACCGCGATCAACGCTGAAGTCATTCCTGGAGGGCCCGCCATTGTCCTTGCCCTTACCTTGCCCACCCTGGGCATTACCTTTGTTATTACCCTGGCCTTTACCCTTGTCCTGCCCACCATAGGCATCACCCTTGTTATTGCCTTGGCCTTTGCCCTGCCCTCCGTAGACATCACCTTTATTGTTACCCTGACCTTTGCCATTGCCTGGATCGGCAAGGGCAAGGCCACTGGTCACGGACAGTGCAAGCGACAACGCAACCGACACGAACTTCGTACGCTTTAACATGGCGACTTTCCAAGGCAATGATGTACTTGAACTGTAGTTGAAATCGCAACACAGCGTACAGCGTCAGCTGATCTGGCCACCGGCAAGGACGACATCCGCCTGGGTTTGCCAGGCGGCCAACGCCGCCACACGCAACCCTTCCACGGTTGTCGATAGCGCCATCGACGGCTCGCCCGACTCAGGCAAGTCAGGCACATGAATAAATCCACTGCGTACCCCTGTCCCCGCCAACGCATGCTGCAAGCGGTAAAACACCTGGTTACACACAAACGTCCCCGCCGTCTGCGACACCGAGGCCGCAATACCCGCCTCACGCACCGCCTTGACCATGCCCTTGATCGGCAACGTCGAGAAGTACGCCGCCGGGCCGCCCTCCACCACTGCGGTATCAATCGGCTGAGCGCCCAGATTGTCGGGAATACGCGCATCGTTAACGTTGATCGCAACGCGCTCGATGGAAATATCACTGCGCCCAGGCCCCAAGCCCGTGGCGATGACCATTGCCGGCTGCAGTTCGTTGATCAACTGCAGCAAGGTTTCGGCAGCGGAGGCAAATGTGCAGGGCAAGCAGCGCGCAACCATCTGCACCCCCTCGCACAACTGCACACCGTCCAACTGGCGCACGGCCTCCCAAGAGGGGTTTACCGTCGCCGTATCAAAGGGCTCGAAGCCCGTCAGCAATACGCTTTGCACAATGACCTCACATCAACAGGTAAAGCAGCACGATATTGACCACCAGCATCATCAACGCCGTGGGTATCTGGGCCTTGATCACCGCATTTTTGTCCGGCAGTTCCAGTAGCGCCGCCGGTACGATATTGAAGTTGGCCGCCATGGGCGTCATCAACGTACCGCAATAGCCCGAGAACATACCAATCGCCGCCATCACCGCAGGATTTCCGCCGTAAATCCCCACCAGCACCGGCACGCCGACGCCACCGGTCATGACCGGAAAGGCCGCAAAACCATTGCCCATGATCACGGTAAACAAGGCCATGCCCAACACATAAACCATCACCGCCACCAATTTGTAGTCCAGGTTGATGTAAGTGGTGGTGACATGAGCGACCGCCGTACCCACCCCGGCCTCATTGAACAACAGCCCGAGCATCGCCAGCATTTGCGGGAGCACCATGGCCCAACCCAGGGCTTCGGTCAGGCGACGGGATTCGCGCAACGCTTGCACCGGCGTATCACGGGTCAGCCAGCAGGCCAGGCCAAGGGCGATCAGGCAACCGATGCCGAGAGAGACAAAGGTAGTGTTCTTCGGATCCAAGAGCGGTACACCGCCGATTTCGGTGTGTTTAAGCAACACCGAGCCCATCACCGTGGTCAGCGGAATCGCCAACGCCGGGATGAACAATTTGTGGCCCAGGCGCCCGGCACTGGCGCGGGACGCCTTGTCGTGCAATTGGGCGTGCTGGCCACGGCCAACCCCGCCCAAGCCCGCAATCAATGCCATCACCACCACACCCACTCCGATGACCACCGAAGGCAGGCGCTCACCTATAAGGAACGGCACCGCAAACAACAACCAGAACAGCGCACTCGACCAACGCTTGGGGTGGGAACGGTCGAGCAGGATCATGCCGGCGGTAATCAGCAGCAGCACGCCCGCCAGCCAGTACAGGTATTGAATGGAAATAATCATTGAGCAGCCTCCACCGGGGTAGTGGCCGAGCTCATTTCGCGGGTCAGGCGCCGGTCGAAACGATGCAACCGGATAGCGTGAATAACGAAGGCACAGATCGCCGTCGGGATGCCCCACACCGCAATGTGCAGCGGCTCCACATCAATCCCCGAGCCGAGCAGGAAGGTATGCATCAACGCAATCGCACCAAAGGCCACGAAGATGTCCTCACCAAAAAACAACCCGACATTATCGGTGGCAGCGCACATGGCCAGTACCTTGTGACGCAGCTTGTCCGGCAGCTTGCCATAGCGCTTTTCCGCCGCGCCCTCGGCCATCGGCGCCAGCAGCGGCCGCACCATCTGCGGATGCCCACCCAGGCTCGTCAACCCCATGGCCGCCGTGGACTCACGCACAAACAGATAAATGATCAGCAAGCGCCCGACCGTGGCGCGTTCGAAGCGGGCGATCCAGTTCTGCGCATGCAGGCGCAGGCCGTGGCGCTCCAACAGGCCGATCACCGCCAGCGGCAATAACAGGATCAGTTGCAGGGCACGGGTCTGAAGGAAGCCATCGCCCATGGTGGCGAGGATTTTTTCCAGGGGGAACTGGGCGGCAAGCCCCGTGGCGATGGCGGCTGCGGTGACCACCAACAGCGGATTGAAGCGCAATACAAAGCCGACCACGATGACAAGTACGCCGATCAACGGCCATAAGTTCACAACAGTTTGCATGGCGGGGAGGTCCTTTAGTGCGCGCTGCGGCGCCATTACAGCAGGATGTGAGCAAAGGGCTCACAGCTTGAAAGTGGCGTGCAGTCGGCTCGGTTTTTTTATTGTTGACCTGGAAGGTCGAGCGTCAGTGGCGGCAACTTTGCTGCCTGGGGCCGGGGGTGTCCAACAAGAAAAATTGTTGCTGCACACCAATATTTTTTGTGGGGGGATGACACTGTACGGTACGGTGCCTGGAAGGAATTGAGCCCAGTTTTTTTGCACAAATCGTGTGGGTGAGCTCGCTATGGCGTCGGAAGTGAAAATTCCTGATCAGCACCTATACTCCACGATGCAGCTGTGTGTACTTGCAGTTCATTCACGGCGTCACGCCGACAATGAGGGGTTCCCGCTATGTATGCCGGACAAATGAGTAATATGGCGACCACGCTTGGCGAAATACGCTGCCAACTGTTCGCCCAGGTAATTTGCCTGCTGGCGGTGGCGACGCTGTTCGCCTGATTGGACTTTCAAGCCCTGAAAGGACGCCGCCAGGCGCCTTGGCTTTGCTGTGCCCAAATTTCACACAACAAAAAAGGGCCCACCTTTCGGTGAGCCCTTCTAGACCGCCCAGCAGAGCGGATTTTGTTTGGTAGGCGCGATTGGACTCGAACCAACGACCCCCACCATGTCAAGGTGACCACGAAACTGATGCAAGCATCTGATGTATAAGGAAAACCTGCCCTTTTTCTGAGCATCCAAACCAGGCAATAAGCTCTATAAGAATCAATTACTTAGCGTTGGATATTCCTACAGTACTTCCCATCCCCGGCGTCCTGCCGACGAATACCACTCCCAAATTCGCACCACCTCGACTACTGTATGCACATACAGCATTTGAGTTTTCCAACCATGAACATCGACGAAGATACCTCAGCGTGGCTTGGCTGCCCGACGCCCCTGGAAATGTACAAGCATCATTGCGCCTTACTGGAAGACGAACTCAACCAGACCCAAGTGATGCTGCATAAGGCGCGCCGCAATATCGCCGGCCTGGTCCAGCTAAGCGACGACCTGGTCACAGGGAAGACATCCGCAGAGGACGCACTCAATAAAGCGCGCTCGGAGGTGGCCAGGCTCAACCGCGAAAACTCGGAAATGGACAGGAAAATAAACGGCCTTCTGACCGTGGCCGAGCAGCGTGACTACTTGACCAGGGAGAATCAGCGGTTACTGGGCGAACTGCGAAAAGTTACTGAGCCACAGCCCTGACGTACGCCTGACAAGCCCGCAACGCGATCAGTCCTTGGTCGCCGTCATCGGTGATGCTGATAATTCTTTGAGAATGCGCTGGGTCAAGTTGGGCTCGACGGGCTGCATGAACCACGCCGACGGTGCCGCGGGCGGAAGGCACGTCGCAGCCACTGGCTGGATCCTCGGCAAGGAGGACTGACAGCCGGACATCAGCAGTAGCAAGCTGGTCACGCAGGCGAGCCTGGTTGCGCTGGGCATCGGATAATTCCTTGGTGTGTAGTTGGTCCAGGGTGGCGAGTTGTTGCTCGGTGGCCAGGCGCTTATCCAGCTCGGCCGACTGCTGAAGCCAGGCCTCGCCAGTGATTGCATCCAGTTCCTTCTGGTGGTGGACTCCCTGCTCCGCGATACGCTCGGCCATCTTCTTGCCCAGGCGCCAGTCCTGAACCTGCCACGCGCCACCAAATCCGATGGCCAGCGCCAGCAGGATTGCCAGCCCCAGGCCGATCAGCTTCTGAACGGGCGTCATCACAGCACATCCTTGAAGAAGACATGGTGACCAAGGCGCAGCGTCTGCGTGGCCTTCGCCGCCCAAGCCGGGGCTTTGGGCATGGTTGTCGCGTAGTAATGCGTGGCGCCGCCGGTTGGATCTGGTACCGCGCCAGACATCACTTGGTCAGCCGCCCGCTGCGCCTGGGCGAACTGCGCCGCCGGGATCTGCTTTGCACCGCTCAGATATGCGTAGTTCGGGTCGTTCTGATTCCAGCAGCTGAACTGCCAGGGCTTCAGGCACACGCCGGCGTAACCCTCCCCCCACCACGACTTGGCCTTGCCGT
>NZ_JYLO01000018.1 GCF_001439845.1 Pseudomonas lactis
AGGCGCGCATTCTACAGCAGCCTCATTTGCTGTCAAGTGGTTATTTTCAGAAGTTTTCGAAGATTTCTTCAACAACTTCAACCACTTGCGCTTGCGATCTCTCGTAAGCGGGAGGCGAATTCTACAGGGATCGCCATGAACGTCAACCCCCTTATCTTAAAAAAAGCGAAACACTTACTCGCCTATAAAAACCAGGGTACCCACCGCCTCTCTATATAGAAGGAGCGCACAACCTAGGGACGCGAATTATCCCCACCCACGCCAATGCATCTGGATCACAACCGAAAGAAGCGCGGCGGGATCCCGCACAAGCGAGGAACAAGGATGACTGTTGTTGAGACCGACAAATACCAGGAGGGGATAGCTTTACAGAGATGGTGTCCCAGGGCCGGTTCGAACGGCCAACCTTCCCCTTAGGAGGGGGATGCTCTATCCAATTGAGCTACTGGGACAAATGCCAAACGCTTACCCTGAAGGGCTTGCGACAGACGGCGTGCATCTTAACGGCCGAGGCTGGTTTTGTCATGTCGTCCGTTGGCATTTTGACTGTAGGCCAATCCTTGCGCGTACGTTCATAGCCTCATTCAGCATGCCACGACTTTCACCGTCATCGTGCAAATTGCACTGCACCAATATGCCATCATTGCAAACTGCAACCCTGCGCCCTCAAAAAACAAACTTAACTCGTTGTTTTTATTGGAATAATAGATTGGCACGACATCTGCAAAGTCATAAACACAAAACCAATCGTTCCAGGCACCGTGGAGACTATGATGATGAACAGCGCCCTTCTACTAGCACTGAACGCTGTGGCACTGGCTACGGTGGTGACGTTTCATTTTCAGCCGACCAGTACTGAAGACGGCGCGCAAATCAGCCAAGCCATTCCCCACCACCTGCAACAGCGCCCTCAGTTGGCACTGATGACTGCAAACCCCCAGTCTCCCATCCGCCTGACCCAAGATACACAATCAGCGCCAGCGGCCGAGCACTGGGTTTTCTGAGAACACTATTCATGTCGAAATCTGCCTGGTTGTTTCTGTGCCTGACGCTCCTATCTGTTGCGCTAGGCCTGGGAGCTACATCACAACAAACTCAAACCCTAGCCTTCGTCGCCAGCGCCGTGCTGGGCAGCCTACTGGTACTGACGCTCATCAAGGGTCGCCGAATCAAATTCGATCCGCTCCTGCGCTAATCCCCCCATCTCCCTCCCCTACCTTATGTCGCCTGGCACTCGTAAATAGGCGAACAGCTACTAACCTTCAGCTTGAGGGCAAAAGGCCATATCGCTGTAGGACAGGCGCCCTTCAACCCAGATGCCGTATAGGCTTGAGCGAAGATTGACGAGCTTCGCTGCAGTCACAGGATTTTTTCTAACCAGTCCGCAAAAACGCAAATCAGTACTGGCATAAAGCCTGTAGGCGGTTCAATATTTGTCACAGAATTGACGCCAATGAAATGTCAAATCTGAGGCATGATGCGGCCTCTTTGCAATTCGGGTTGAACTTTGGTCGTGAGCCTTGTCTTAACACTCATCTTGCGGCCAATTCCAGAAACCGCTCCCCTGAACTAACCGGTTAAATATATGCGCCCATTGAAACAGGCAATTTATTCCAGCCGTACGGCTGACAAATTCGTCGTACGTCTGCCAGACGGAATGCGGGAACGCATTGCCGAGGTGGCTCGCAATCATCACCGCAGCATGAACTCCGAAATCATCGCACGCCTGGAACAAAGCCTTATTCAGGAAGGTGCCTTGGGTGAAGAGTTGAGCATGCGCCTGGACAGCCCCGAGCTGTCACTGCACGAACGCGAACTGCTGCAGCGTTTTCGTCAGCTCTCCCACCGCCAGCAAAATGCTCTCGTCTCGCTTATCGCGCATGACGTGGAGGCGGCCGCAGAAGCCAATTGATTGACACCTGAAAGCCGAAGCCAGCCATGTGCTGGCTTTTTTTTGCCTGGAATTTGGGAATAAGAAGCAAAGCGAGGGCAGGTTTGCCCCCGCTGGAAGGGTCAGAGCAGAAAGATCGTTGCCAGGCCCAGGAAGATAAAGAAACCACCACTGTCAGTCATGGCCGTGATCATCACACTGGCACCCATGGCGGGATCGCGACCTAGACGCGCCAAGGTCATGGGAATCAATACCCCCATCAAGGCCGCCAGCAACAGGTTAAGGGTCATGGCCGCAGTCATTACCACGCCCAGGGACCAACTGCCGTAGAGCAAGTAGGCCACCACGCCAATCACGCCGCCCCACACCAATCCGTTGATGAGGCCAACAGCCAGCTCCTTGCGCAACAGCCGCGAGGAATTGGCCGTACTGACCTGGTCCAGCGCCATTGCGCGCACGATCATGGTGATGGTCTGGTTCCCGGAGTTCCCGCCAATGCCCGCCACAATCGGCATCAACGCCGCCAAGGCCACCAGCTTCTCGATGGAGCCTTCAAACAACCCGATCACGCGAGAAGCGATAAACGCGGTAATCAGATTAATAGCCAGCCAGGCCCAGCGGTTATGCAGTGAACGCCAGACCGACGCGAAAATATCTTCCTCTTCACGCAAACCCGCCATGTTGAGGACTTCGGTTTCACTTTCCTCACGGATCAAGTCGACGATTTCATCGATGGTCAGACGACCGATCAACTTGCCGTTCTTATCCACCACCGGAGCCGAGATCAAGTCGTAACGCTCGAACGCCTGGGCCGCGTCGTAGGCATCTTCGTCCGGATGGAAGCTCACGGTATCGCTGGCCATCAGGTCAGCAACTTTCTTCTCCGGATCATTGACCAGCAGGCGCTTGATCGGCAAAACGCCCTTGAGGATCCCCTCATAGTCGACCACAAACAATTTGTCGGTGTGGCCGGGCAATTCTTTTAGACGGCGCAGGTAACGCAACACCACTTCCAGGCTGACGTCTTCGCGAATGGTGACCATCTCGAAGTCCATCAGGGCGCCGACCTGATCCTCGTCGTACGACAGCGCGGAACGCACACGCTCACGCTGCTGCGTATCGAGCGCCTCCATCAACTCATGGACAACATCACGGGGCAGCTCAGGTGCCAGGTCAGCAAGCTCGTCCGCATCCATCTCCTTGGCGGCAGCCAGGAGCTCGTGGTCATCCATGTCGGCGATGAGCGTTTCACGCACCGAGTCCGATACTTCCAGCAGGATGTCACCGTCGCGATCAGCCTTGACCAACTGCCACAGGGTCAGTCGATCATCCAGCGGCAAGGCTTCAAGAATATAGGCGACGTCGGCGGAGTGCAGGTCATCGAGCTTGCGTTGCAACTCGACGAGGTTTTGCCGGTGAACCAGGTTTTCGACGCGGTCGTGGTTCGGACCTTCCTGGCGGTGCGTGAGGTCTTCGACCACGCGCTGGCGCTGCAGCAGCTCGATAACTTGAGCCAGACGATCCTGCAGGCTTTCTTGTGTTTTCTTTACTTCTACTTCGGTCATAGGCGAACTCCACTCCCAGCAGCGGGGCACGCCGGAAGGATCAATCAGTCAATTCATGATTGGTAAAACGGGGTACTGAGTAACTACTGGGTAAGTCCATGGAGGTATTCCACAAGCCCCGGCGGGGCTGACGGGCGCATGATACACCGCCCGGACGTTTTAAACGTTAAAAAACTGGAAAGAACAAGCGCTTGCACGCCAAAGCTCAGTATTGGCTGCATCTATGAACTGCGACGACGCAGGCGCAGGGGAAAACACATGAGGAGGGAGAAAAAGGAGAACGCCGGATAAAAGCTACACAAACCCCAGACGGCAAAAAGCCCGCACTAGGCGGGCTTTTTGTTTGTATGGTGCACTCGACAGGATTCGAACCTGTGACCGCTCGGTTCGTAGCCGAGTACTCTATCCAGCTGAGCTACGAGTGCAGATTGTGTTTTTAGACCAGATCACAACTGGTTGGAGCCAAGCTACCTGCATCGCTGCAACTAACTCTTAAATGGTGCACTCGACAGGATTCGAACCTGTGACCGCTCGGTTCGTAGCCGAGTACTCTATCCAGCTGAGCTACGAGTGCATTTGTTGCCGCGCATTATAGGCCGTTCAATCTCTATGTAAAGCTATTTTTTCGAGTATTTTCAACAACTTACCGAAAAAACCAGATTGCAACGTACTAAGCAAATAATGGCGGAGAACGGGGGATTCGAACCCCCGACACCCTTTTGAGGTGTACTCCCTTAGCAGGGGAGCGCCTTCGGCCACTCGGCCAGCTCTCCGCAACACGGGGCGTATATTAACCACGTTCCTCCCCGTTTGCAAACATAAAAAACGATAAAAATTAAAGGCTTGGTTCTTCGTCCTTCTCTTTCTTGATCCGCAGGTAGATTTCCTCGCGGTGGACCGCCACCTCTTTCGGAGCATTAACCCCAATACGTACTTGATTGCCTTTGACGCCGAGCACGGTCACGGTGATTTCGCCATCACCGATAATCAGGCTTTCTGCGCAACGACGAGTCAGAATCAGCATACCTTTCACCTCACGCATTTCAGTTCAGGAACAACAGTCTGCAAAAAAAAAGCATTCAACCTACAACCAAAAGGTCGTAGCCCTACTCGCTAAGTATTGTCGAGCCCATGCAAAAGACCATGTACCCCACAAAAAAATGAAAGGCGCGGTAAACCGCGCCTTCCTGGCAACGCATTACTCGCCCTGTCGGGCCGGAGCATCCAGCTCAAAAGCTGTGTGCAGCGCGCGTACAGCCAGTTCCAGGTACTTCTCTTCGAGCACTACCGAGACTTTGATTTCCGAGGTGGAAATCATCTGGATGTTGATACCCTCCTTGGCAAGGGCCCCGAACATACGGCTGGCAACCCCAGCATGGGAACGCATGCCCACCCCTACGATCGACACCTTGGCAATCTTGGTATCGCCGACCACTTCACGGGCGCCAATCTCGCTCGCCGTGTTCTGCAGGATTTTCAATGCCGCATCGTATTCGTTGCGGTGCACAGTGAAGGTGAAATCGGTGGTGTTATCGTGCGAAACGTTCTGCACGATCATGTCGACTTCAACATTCGCATCGCTGACAGGGCCCAGAATCTTGAAAGCCACGCCCGGGGTGTCTGGCACGCCACGGATCGTCAGCTTGGCTTCATCGCGATTGAAAGCGATGCCGGAAATGATCGGCTGTTCCATGGATTCCTCTTCATCAATAGTAATGAGGGTGCCCGGACCCTCCTTGAAGCTGTGCAATACGCGCAGCGGAACGTTGTACTTGCCGGCGAACTCCACCGCGCGAATCTGCAACACCTTGGAACCAAGGCTGGCCATTTCCAGCATTTCTTCAAAGGTGATCTTGTCCAGGCGCTGGGCCACTGGCACCACGCGTGGATCAGTGGTGTAGACGCCATCCACATCGGTATAGATCTGGCATTCGTCAGCCTTGAGCGCTGCCGCCAGGGCCACACCGGTGGTGTCCGAACCGCCACGACCGAGCGTGGTGATGTTGCCGTGTTCATCCACGCCCTGGAAACCCGCTACAACTACCACGCGCCCTGCTTTCAGATCAGTACGAATTTTCTGATCATCAATTTGCAGGATCCGCGCCTTGGTATGTGCGCTGTCTGTAAGGATGCGCACCTGGCTACCAGTGTAGGACACCGCTGGCACGCCACGCTTGTTCAGCGCCATGGCCAACAGCGCAATGGTCACCTGCTCGCCCGTGGAGACGATCACATCCAGCTCACGCGGCAGCGGCTGTTGATCACCACTGATGGCCTTGGCCAGATCGATCAGGCGATTAGTCTCGCCACTCATGGCCGACAGCACCACTACCAGGTCATCACCGGCATCGCGGAACTTCTTAACCTTGTCGGCGACCTGCTCGATTCTTTCGACAGAACCGACCGAGGTGCCTCCAAATTTCTGTACGATCAAAGCCATTTCCAAGCCGCCTCAGCCCGTAAAGGGGCGCCTAATATCAATCCACCCGCACTGAACAAGCCCGTGACTAGACCACGGGCCGGTTAACAGTGCCTTAAATACCTGCCTCGACAAATGGCACGGTCAAGGCCAGCGCCGCGTCCAGGGCTGCGGCATCGACACCACCGCCTTGCGCCATGTCCGGACGACCACCGCCCTTGCCGCCTACTGTCGCAGCGGCCTGTTTCATCAAATCACCGGCTTTGAGTTGGCCAGTCAGGTCCTTGGTTACACCAGCAACCAGAACGACCTTATCCTCATGGACACTGCCGAGCAGGATCACTGCGCGGCCGAGCTTGTTCTTCAACTGATCGACCAAGGCCAACAGCGCCTTGCCATCCTGGCCGTCCAGGCGCGCTGCCAGGACTTTTACGTCCTTGACGTCCACCGCCGCGGCCGACAGGTCATCGCCCGCAGCGCTGGCCGCCTTGGCCTGCAACTGCTCCAGCTGTTTCTCCAGCGCACGGTTGCGCTCCAGCACGGCGGACAGCTTGTCGATCAGGTTGTCGCGGCTGCCCTTGACCAGGCCGGCTGCTTCCTTGAGTTGTTCTTCGGCTGCATTGAGGTAAGCCAGGGCCGCAGCACCGGTCACCGCCTCAATACGACGCACGCCCGAGGCCACACCGCCTTCGCTGATGATCTTCAGCAGGCCGATATCGCCGGTGCGGTTGGCGTGGATGCCACCACACAGCTCTACCGAGAAGCTGCCGCCCATGCTCAGCACGCGGACTTCGTCGCCGTACTTCTCGCCAAACAGCGCCATGGCGCCTTTGTTCCTGGCGGTCTCGATATCGGTTTCTTCGGTTTCAACCGGGGTGTTCTTGCGAATCTCGGCGTTGACGATGTCTTCCAGAGCCTTGATCTGCTCAGGCTTGATCGCTTCAAAGTGGCTGAAGTCAAAACGCAGGCGCTGGCTGTCCACCAACGAACCTTTTTGCTGCACGTGCTCGCCCAGTACCTGGCGCAGCGCGGCATGCAGCAAGTGAGTCGCCGAGTGGTTCAACGCGGTGGCATGCCTTACGTCAGCGTCGACCTGGGTGTCTACCGGCGCACCCACGGTCAAGTTGCCCAGCACCAGCACACCGTGATGCAGGAAAGCCCCGCCGGTCTTGGTGGTGTCGCGCACATCAAAACGACCGGATGTCGAGCTCAGGAAACCGCAATCGCCAATCTGGCCACCCGACTCGGCATAGAACGGCGTCTGGTCCAGCACCACAACCGCCTCTTCACCTTCGCTCAACACGTCGACCGACTTGCCGTCTTTATAGATGGCGATGATCTTGGCCGAGCCCGCAGTGGCCTTGTAGCCGGTGAACTCGGTCGGTACGTCGACCTTGACCAGGGTGTTGTAGTCCAGGCCAAAGGAGCTGGCCGAACGTGCACGCACGCGCTGGGCTTCCATTTCACGCTCGAAACCGGCTTCGTCGACGGTCAACTCACGCTCGCGGGCGATGTCGGCGGTCAGGTCCATCGGGAAACCATAGGTGTCGTACAGCTTGAACACCACATCACCCGGCACCACGGTGCCTTTGAGCTCAGCCAGGTCCTGTTCCAGAATCTTCAGGCCGTGCTCCAGGGTCTTGGAGAATTGCTCTTCTTCAGCCTTGAGCACACGCTCGATGTTGCTTTGCTGTTGCTTGAGTTCCGGGAAGGCATCGCCCATCTCGGCAACCAGTGCGGCCACGATCTTGTAGAAGAAGCTGCCGGTAGCGCCCAGCTTGTTACCGTGGCGGCACGCGCGACGGATGATGCGACGCAGCACGTAGCCACGGCCTTCGTTGGACGGCAGCACGCCGTCGGCGATCAGGAAACCGCAGGAACGGATGTGGTCCGACACGACCTTGAGCGAAGACTGGCCTTCATTGGCACAGCCAATGGCCGCCGCCGAAGCGCTCAGCAGGTTGGTGAACAGGTCGATTTCGTAGTTGGAGTGAACGTGCTGCATCACCGCACTGATCCGCTCCAGGCCCATGCCGGTGTCCACCGACGGTGCCGGCAGCGGATGCAACACACCATCGGCGGTGCGGTTGAACTGCATGAACACGTTGTTCCAGATCTCGATGTAACGGTCGCCGTCTTCTTCTGGCGAGCCTGGCGGGCCACCCCAGATATCGTCGCCGTGATCGTAGAAAATCTCGGTGCACGGGCCGCAAGGGCCGGTATCGCCCATGGTCCAGAAGTTATCGGAGGCGTAAGGCGCACCTTTGTTGTCGCCGATACGGATCATGCGTTCGGCAGGTACACCGATTTGCTGGGTCCAGATGTCATACGCTTCATCGTCCGTCGCGTACACGGTGACCCAGAGTTTTTCCTTGGGCAGCTTCAGCACGCCGGTGAGGAAGGTCCAGGCGAACGTGATCGCGTCTTTCTTGAAATAGTCGCCGAAGCTGAAGTTACCCAGCATCTCGAAAAAGGTGTGGTGACGGGCGGTGTAGCCGACGTTTTCCAGGTCGCTGTTCTTGCCGCCGGCGCGTACGCACTTCTGGCTGCTGGTGGCGCGGGTGTAGGCGCGCTTTTCCTGGCCCAGGAAGCAGTCCTTGAACTGGTTCATCCCCGCGTTAGTGAACAGCAGGGTTGGGTCATTGCCTGGGATCAAGGAGCTGGAGGCTACACGGGTGTGACCTTGCTCTTCGAAGAAGCGAAGGAAGGCTTCACGGATTTCTGCGCTTTTCATTAGGTTCTTCCACGGAGGCTGCGGCCAAAGGCCAGTGCGCAACATCATCAGACGGAGCGACGGCAAAGGGCCGCATTATATCGGCCCTTTGCCGGTGGTACAGCGTGTTTATGTGATAGAAACAGTCAATTAGACGGCCTGCACTGTCATTTCTGCGAAAACGCGACGAATGTCTGCAGCACTTGCTCGATCTGCGCCCGGCTCACATCCAGATGGGTGACCATGCGCAAGCGCGGCGCGGCGCTCAACTTGACCCCACGCTCGGCCGCAAAGGCCTTCAGCGCCTGCGCCTGATCGCCTACCTGCACATACACCATATTGGTCTGCACCGGCTCGACGCTGTAGCCGGCCTTGCGTAACTCATCACCCAGCCATTGGGCGTTGGCATGGTCGTCAGCCAGGCGCTGCACTTGATGATCCAGCGCATACAGCCCCGCTGCCGCCAGGGAGCCGGCCTGGCGCATGCCGCCGCCGACCATCTTGCGCAAGCGCCGAGCCTTGGCGATCAGCGCCGTCGAGCCACACAGCACCGAGCCGACCGGCGCGCCGAGGCCCTTGGACAGGCACACCGACACCGAATCGAAATGCTGGGCGATTTCTCGCGCATCCACGCCCTGCTTGACCGCCGCGTTGTAGAGGCGCGCACCATCCAGGTGCAGGGCCAGGCCATGCTCGTGGGTAAATGCACGGGCCTTGGCCAGGTAATCCAGCGGCAGCACTTTGCCCTGCATGGTGTTTTCCAGCGCCAGCAGGCGTGTGCGGGCGAAGTGGAAGTCGTCGGGCTTGATGGCTTCAAGCACCTGGTTCAGATCAAGGGAGCCATCGGCTTGGACTTCCAGGGGCTGCGGCTGGATCGACCCCAGCACCGCCGCGCCGCCGCCTTCGTATTTGTAGGTGTGGGCCTGCTGGCCGACGATGTATTCCTCGCCGCGCTCACAGTGAGCCATCAACGCCAGCAGGTTGCTCATGGTGCCGGTGGGTACGAACAGCGCCGCGGCAAAGCCCAGGCGCTGGGCCAGTTCGGCCTCCAGGCGATTAACGCTGGGATCTTCGCCGTAAACATCATCGCCACTGACGGCGCTGGCCATCGCGTCGAGCATGCCGGGGGTGGGTTGGGTCACGGTGTCGCTGCGCAGGTCGATCACGGTCATCAAGGGGGCCTCTAACGGAATGGATAAGTCCTTTTGTGTGTGATTACTGCGGGCAAAGCCACGGAATATCAAGCCCCAATTACATTCATTCGAATACCAACCAAACAAACCGATATAAGTTATCGAGACGGCAACCGTGCAGTTTTTGAAAAACCATGTTAAAAACTCTGCGCCGCCAGGGTTCTGGCGGCAACGTTCTCAGGGCGGGGTGCAATTCCCCACCGGCGGTAATTGCACGCAATGTGCATAGCCCGCGAGCGCTTGGCGCCTCGAACTGCTCAGGCAGGACGGCGACAAGGTCAGCAGACCCGGTGTGATCCCGGGGCCGACGGTCATAGTCCGGATGAAGAGAGAACGGGATTGGCACCTAAGGGCCGCGCGCCTGTTTGCGCATGCGTACCCTTAAATCCCATTCGATTCATAACGCCCTGTTTTTTTCTTAAACAGGAGTCAGAACATGCAACCCACCGCAATCGACAGCAAAAGCAAAAACCATCACGGCGAGCGCGTCGCGTTTATCCAGGCCTGCTGGCACAAGGATATTGTCGACCAATCGCGCAAAGGCTTCCTCGCCGAAATGATCGCTCAGGGCTATCAGGAATCGGACATCGACTTCTTCGAAGTCGGCGGCGCCTTTGAAATGCCCCTGCACGCCAAGCTGCTGGCCAAGACCGGCCGCTACGCCGGCATCGTCGCTGCCGCGCTGGTGGTGGACGGTGGTATCTACCGCCACGAATTCGTCGCGCAATCGGTGGTCAGCGGCCTGATGCAAGTGCAGTTGGAGACTGAAGTGCCGGTGTTCTCGGTGTCCCTGACGCCGCATCACTTCCATGCCGGTAGCGAGCACACCACGTTCTTCTACGAGCACTTCGTGCACAAGGGCCAGGAAGCGGCGCGCACCTGCGCCGATACGCTGCACAAGGTGCGCGCGATCCGTCGTAGCGAGCCGCGTGCGGTAGCGGTCTAAATTCAGTGTGGGAGCTGGCTTGCCTGCGATGCAGACACCTGGGTGTATCAGTGATACCTAGGTGATGCTATCGCAGGCAAGCCAGCTCCCACATTGGACCGAGCCAGACTTGGCTCTCAGGCCAGGCCGGCATCCGTGGTGGGCACGATCAGTATCCCGGCGCGCAAGCCGTTCCTCACCTTAGGGTTGGGGAAGATAATGCGGGCGCCCTCCTCCTCGATCACCCAACGGGTCTTGGCCACGTCTTCGGCCAGCAGGTAGCCCTTTTCCAATTCTGAAAAGTTTTCCACATCTGCGGGCAGGTGCATCAGGAAGGCGTCGCTGTGCTTGATCACTTCCCGCGCAACGGCGAAGAGTTGCAGGCCGTCGAGGTTGCCGGTCTCAGGCTCGTTACCCTCGATGATCTGCTTCAGACGCGCTTCCAGGCGCGACACGTTTACACCGTCGTTCTGCCCGAACGGGCGCGCCTTGCCCAACTCCAGGGTGAACGCCTCGGCGCCGAGTTGCTCATAGGTAAACGCGGTGAAGGTAATCGAGGTTTTGTTCTGCAGCAGCACCGCCTGCATGCCGGCCGCGTTCAAGCGCTCCAGCTCACGGCGCGAATGCTGTCGGTCTTGCTTCCACGGGTACAACGCGAACTGCTCGATTTTCGAACCACGAATCGCGGTATGCAGGTCGTAATGCAGGCGCGAGCGGCCAGGCTGGCTGAAAAAGCTGCGGGCCAATTGCTCAAGCTCAGCGGCGCGCATCGCTTCGGGGCCGATGTTTTGTTCATGACGGCCGTTGAACAGCCGGTTGACGTCCAGTTCGAGGTAACGCTCACCGCGGCGCATGGCCTCGGTATTACCGAACAGGAACAGAATACGGGTGCGGGGCTTGATCTCCCCACGGGCGATGCCATGCAACAGACGGTCGAGCAGTTCGATCGGCGCGGTTTCGTTGCCATGGATGCCGGACGACAGCAGCAAGTCGCTGCCGTTGTCCAAAGCTTCAGGAGGACGCACTTCAAGCGCGCCTTCGCTGAGCCAGCGCATCTGCACGCCGTCGACAGTCAGTTGAATTTTTTGCGCCGGTTCACGACCGGCGAGGGTCAGTTCAAGCAGTTTGCCGAGGGCGAGCATAAGCAGCTTCCTTAGTGGTTGCAGCCTGGGCCGTGGACGTGATCGTCGTCGTCACCTTCAACGTCGGCCGGTTCCATTTCCAGTTGCAGGCTCATCAGGTTGGTGGCCAATGGGCGCATCAGCAGGTTGGCGTACTCGGCGTCGCCTTCTTCTACGTCCACGCCAATCAGCAGTTGGCCGCGGCCATCGTGCTGGATCCAGATCTCCTTGCCCTGCCAGACCACGGCGACGCGGGTGCAGGAGGTTTCCAGCTGGGTGCCGTCGGTGTCTTCAAGGATGAGTTTCAGGGTGTCGGTCATAAATAAAATATCTCAGCCGTGTGGCATTAATTGATCTGGAAAGGATAAACCGAGCCCAGTTTAAGGATTTGCGTCAGTTCATCCAGTGCCGTCCGGCACTCAAGCAGTAACTGCGGGTCAGCCAGGTCGGTTTCGCGCAGGCTGTCGCGGTAGTGCTTGCCCACCCACTGGGTCAGGGTTTCGTACAACGGCGCGGTCATGATAACCCCTGGGTTCACGGCCGCCAGCTCGGTTTCGTTCAACGCCACACGCAGGCGCAGGCACGCCGGCCCGCCGCCGTTCTGCATGCTTTGCTTGAGGTCGAAGACCTTGACTTCGCGGATCAACCCGCCGGCAGCGGTCAAACCTTGCAGGTACTGCCACACACGCTCATTGGCGCGGCACTCTTCCGGCACGATCAGCAGCATCGAACCGTCAGGACGAGTCAGTAACTGGCTGTTGAACAGGTAGGAACGCACCGCGTCCTCGACACTGACCAACGCGCGGGGCACACACACCGATTGGAAGTTGCCGCCCAACTTGCCCAGCTTGCCGTGCAGTTCGGCGAGCATCTGTTCGGTGTTGAGGAACGCATCCTCGTGATAGAACAGCACTTCACCGTTGCCCACCGCGATCACATCGTTGTGGAACACACCCGCATCGATCACCGCCGGGTTCTGCTGGGCGTAGACCACACCGTCATCCTTCAAGCCATGCAGGCGCGCAACGGCCTGGGAGGCTTCGAGGGTCTGGCGCGCCGGGTACTTCTGCGGGGCCGGGTAACGAGGGTCGAAAGCACTACGGCCGAACACGAAAAACTCGACGCCCGCCTCGCCGTACTCACGGCAGAAACGCGTGTGGTTGGCCGCGCCTTCATCGCCAAATTGCGCGACGGCCGGCAAGGCGGCGTGGTGAGCGAAGTGCTTGCCATCGGCGAACATCGCCCCCAGCACGCGGCTGGTGGTGGGGTGTTCGATGCTGCGGTGGTATTTGCAATTGAGGTTGGCGGCAGTGAAATGCACGCGGCCGTCTGCGGTGTCGGCGCTTGGGCTGACGGTGGCGGCGTTGGCTACCCACATGCTGGAAGCCGAGCAGCTCGCTACCAGCAACGGCATGGCCTGCTTGGCCGCCTGCTCGATCACCTGGGCGTCGGTGCCGCTGAAACCCAAGCTGCGCAAGGCGGCCACATCCGGGCGTTCCTGGGGCGCCAATACACCTTGCACAAAACCCATGTCCATCAGGGCTTTCATTTTCTGCAGGCCCTGCAACGCCGCTTCCTTCGGGTTGGAAGACTGCTGGCTGTTGCTTTGGGACGCGACGTTGCCGAAGGACAAACCGCCGTAGTTATGGGTCGGCCCCACTAGACCGTCAAAATTGACTTCACAGGATTTCATCGGCGAGGCTCCACGAACATCTGTTTTTATAGGCATCAACTGCAGGTCTATATCTGTTAACCCGACCCAGTGTGGGAGCTGGCTTGCCTGCGATGCAGTCGACTCGGTCTTTCAGCCAAACCGAGGTGATGCCATCGCAGCGATGCGGCGATCCGACAAGCCAGCTCCCACATTAGATCGGTGTCACCCTTACTTCAGCGTTATGCCGGGGGTCAGCGTGGCTGGCACGACCAAGCTCGGCGTCTCCAGCGACGCCACCGGGTACGCGCAATAATCCGCCGCGTAATAGGCACTGGCGCGATGATTACCCGACGCCCCGACACCACCGAACGGCGCGGTACTGGCGGCGCCGGTCAGCTGTTTGTTCCAGTTGACGATACCGGCGCGGCTTTCCAGCCAGAACTGCTGGTAACGCGCTTCGGAATCCGACAACAGGCCAGCGGCCAGGCCGTACTGGGTGTTGTTGGCCTCAGCGATGGCGCCGGCAAAATCCGCGTAGCGGATCACCTGCAGCAACGGGCCAAACAGCTCTTCGTCTTCACGTTCCGTCACAGCGGTTACGTCGATGATGCCAGGGGTCAGCAATGCCGCCTGAGCCTGAGGCTGGGTCATCTCCAGCAGCGCCACGGCGCCATTGGCCAACATCAGTTCCTGGGCTTGCATCAGGGATTTGGCCGCAGCAAGGGAGATCACCGAGCCCATGAACGGCGCCGGTTGCTGGTCGAAAGCACCCACTTCAATGCTCGCACTCACCGCCACCAGGCGCGCCAGCAAGGCATCGCCCCAGGCGCCTTCAGGCACCAGCAAGCGGCGGGCACAGGTGCAACGCTGGCCTGCCGAGATAAACGCCGACTGGATGATGGTGTACACCGCCGCATCCACGTCGGCGACTTCGTCCACGACCAGCGGGTTATTACCGCCCATTTCCAGGGCCAGGATCTTGTCCGGGCGCCCTGAGAATTGCTGGTGCAAGTGGTTGCCGGTGCGGCTGGAACCAGTGAAGAACAGGCCATCGATGCCTGGGTTGGCCGCCAGGGCGATGCCGGTTTCCCGCGCGCCTTGCAGCAGGTTCAGCACGCCCGCCGGCAACCCGGCTTCGACCCAGCACTGTACGGTCAGCTCGGCGACCTTGGGGGTCAGTTCGCTCGGCTTGAACAGCACGGTGTTACCCGCCAGCAACGCCGGGACGATGTGCCCATTGGGCAAGTGCCCAGGGAAATTGTAAGGGCCGAACACCGCCACCACACCGTGGGGTTTGTGGCGCAACACAGCGGTGGCGTCGCCCAGGGGGCCGCTCTTCTCGCCGGTACGTTCGCGGTAGCTTTGTACCGAGATCGCGATCTTGTTGGCCATGCTGGTAACTTCAGTGGCCGACTCCCACAGGGGCTTGCCGGTTTCTTCGCCAATGCAGCGGGCGATTTCATCGGCACGGCTTTTAAGCGTGGCGGCGAAGGTCTCCAGCACGCTGATGCGTTCTTCGAGCGGGCGCTTGGCCCACCCCGGGAATGCCTGGCGCGCAGCCTGCACGGCGGATTCGACCTGTTCGGCGCTGGCGCCATTGCCGGCCCACAGCACTTGCTGGGTCACCGGGTTGCGCGATTCAAACAGTTCACCCTGGCCAGCCAGCCAGCTACCTGCGATATACAGCGAATTCATTATTTCGACTCCCGAGCAGCAGACAACGCAACAGCACGCACTTGATCACCCACCACCAGTTGCAGGCGCTTGGCAGTCTGTGGATCGACCACCAGGGTGCCTGCCGCCAGCCGGGCCGGAGCGGCGGTGATACGGCATTCCTCGCGCTTGCGGTTATGGATCAGGAACGGCGTGGCATCGTCCCCCGGCGTGCCGATGGCCAACACCAGTGACTGGCTGTCGCGCACCGCACGGATCTTGCTGGTTTCACATTCCACCGCCGGGCCTGCGTCGAAAATATCCACATAGCCCTGGTAGCTGAAGCCTTCGCTCTTGAGCATGCTCAGGGCCGGCTCGGTGTCCGGGTGGACCTTGCCGATCACATTGCGCGCGTCTTCGGAGAGAAAGCAGCTGTACAGCGGAAACTTGGGCATCAGCTCAGCGATAAATGCCTTGTTGCCCACGCCGGTGAGGTAGTCGGCCTGGCTGAACTCCATCTTGAAGAAGTGCCGGCCCAGGCTTTCCCAAAACGGCGAACGCCCGGCGTCGTTGGACACCCCGCGCATTTCGGCAATGATCTTGTTGCCGAACAGTTGCGGGAACTCGGCGATAAACAACATGCGCGCCTTGGCCAGCATGCGACCGTTAAGGCCGTTGCGGTAATCGGCGTGGAGGAACAACGAGCACAATTCGGAATTACCGGTGAGGTCGTTAGCCAGGAACAGCGTCGGAATCTCACGGTAGATATTCAGTTCCTGGGACGCGCTGACGGTCAGCCCCACCCGGAAGTTGTACCACGGCTCGCGCAGGCCAACGGCGCCAGCGATGGCAGAAATTCCCACCACGCGGCCTTCGTCGTTTTCCAGCACGAACAGGTAGTCGGCATCGCCGCGCCCGGCTTCGCCGCGAAAGGTTTTTTCTGCCCAGCCCACCCGGTGGGTCAGGCGCTCTTCGTTGGCCGGCAAGGTGGTAAGGCCGGTGCCAGTGCTGCGCGCCAGATCAATCAGGGCCGGTAAATCGCTGCTGCGTACGGGACGAACGATCATGCTATCTCCTCGAACGGGCCGCTGTTGTCAGCCACCCGCGAAACTCTCTTTTTAAACCGCAACCAGGCGCACGCTGGCGCCTTCGCCAACACCCAGCGCTTCGGCGGCCGCCAGGTCCAGGGTCACCGGTTTGCCGGGCGCGTAGTCCAGCTCCAGCATCACCGCACGGTAATCCTGCAACTGCGCGTTGCTCACCAGGTACTGGCGGCCAACGCCCTTGACCATCTCACCGATCTTCACCGGCACTACGCGGCTCTGGGCGATCGAGCGAATGCCCGAGACCCGGGCGTGCAGCGTCGGGCCACCGTCGAAGATGTCGATGTAATGGTCAGTTTCGAAGCCTTCACGCATGAGGATGTCGAAGGTGATTTGCGCACGCGGGTGCACCTGGCCCATGGCCTCTTGCGCTTCGTCCGGCAGCAGCGGCACGTAGATCGGATAGTGCGGCATCAGCTCGGCGAGGAAGGTACGGCTTTTCAGCCCGCACAGGCGCTCGGCGGCGGCGTAGTTGAGGTCGAAGAAGTTGCGGCCGATGGCATCCCAGAACGGCGAGTCACCGTTCTCGTCGCTGTAGCCGACAATCTCGGTCACCACCGAGTCGGCAAAGCGCTCGGGATGGCTGGCAACAAAAAGCAGGCGGCCACGGGAATTGAGTTCCGACCACGGCGAACCGACCAGTTCCGGCACCACATAGAAGCTGGTGAGCAGGCTGTTGCCGGTAAGGTCGTGGCACTGGGAAAGCACATGGATCTTGTTGTGGATCTTCAGCTCGCGGGAGGCGTGCACGAAGGTTTCGTTACGAAAGCTATAGAACGGCTCGGAGTAACCGGCCGAGGCCACGATGGCCGAGCAGCCGGCGAGCTTGCCGGTCTCGGTGTCTTCCAGCACGAAGAAATAGCTCTCTTCACCGTTGAAACTCACCTCGGCGGCGAAGGACGCTTCGCTGGCCGCGATCTTGTCGCTCAGGCGTTCCACATCATCCGGCAAGGAGGTGACACCAATCGGGCTGTCCGCAGCCAGACGCTGTACCTCGCCCAGATCAGCCATTTGCGCGGGGCGCATCACCAGCATGGTGTCACTCCTTAACTCGAAAACTCACAGAGGAAAAAATGCCGGACACGGGCCCTGGATACACATCGGTCTCAATGTGTCAGCAGATCCATGTGGGAGCTGGCTTGCCTGCGATACAGGCAACTCGGTCTATCAACGGCACCGAGGTGATGCTATCGCAGGCAAGCCAGCTCCCACATTTGTTCAGGTCCGGCCAATAAAATGTGTCGCTATCAGGCTTGCGTCAACGTCTTCACAGCACGCTCAAAACGATCCAGGCCTTCGTTGATGTCCGCCTCTTCCACCACCAGGCTCGGTGCAAAACGCACCACGTCGGGGCCGGCTTGCAGGATCATCAAGTTCTCTTTCTCGGCCGCGTTGAACACGTCCTTGGCCTTGCCTTTGAACGCATCGCTCAACACGCAACCGATCAGCAGGCCCATGCCACGCACTTGGGTGAAGATGCCGTACTGCTTACCGATCTGCTCCAGGCGCGCCTTGAACAGGTCGTGCTTGGCATTCACACCCGCCAGCACTTCTGGGGTGTTGATCACGTCGATCACCGCTTCAGCTACCGCACACGCCAGCGGGTTGCCGCCGTAGGTGGTGCCGTGGGTGCCGACCACCAAGTGCTTGGCCAAGTCTTCACGGGTGAGCATCGCCGCAATCGGGAAGCCGCCGCCCAGGCTTTTGGCGCTGGTGAGGATGTCTGGCGTCACACCGTAATGCTGGTAGGCAAACAGGTGGCCGGTGCGGCCCATGCCGGTTTGCACTTCGTCGAATACCAGCAGCGCGTCGTGGGCGTCGCACAGCTCACGGGCGCCTTGCAGGTAAGCCAGCTCAGCCGGCAGTACACCGCCTTCGCCCTGGATAGGCTCCAGCACCACCGCGCAGGTCTTATCCGACACAGCGGCCTTCAGCGCAGCCAGGTCGTTATAAGGAACGTGGGTGATGCCGGTAATTTTAGGCCCGAAACCATCGGAGTACTTCGACTGGCCACCGACGTTGACGGTGAACAGGGTACGGCCATGGAAGCTGTTCAGCGCGGCGATGATCTCGTACTTCTCGCTGCCAAAACGGTCGAACGCCACGCGACGGGCCAGCTTGAAGGCGGCCTCGTTGGCTTCGGCGCCAGAGTTGCAGAAGAACACGCGCTCGGCAAAGGTGGCGTCGATCAGCTTGTGAGCCAGGCGCAGGGCCGGCTCATTGGTGAACACGTTGGAGACGTGCCACAGCGTGTTGGCCTGTTCGGTCAGTGCACCGACCAGCGCCGGGTGCGCGTGGCCCAATACGTTGACCGCGATGCCGCCGGCAAAGTCGATCAGCTCGCGACCGGCCTGGTCCCATACGCGCGAACCTGCGCCACGCACGGGGATAAAGGCAGCAGGTGCGTAGTTGGGCACCATCACTTGGTCGAAATCGGCGCGTTGCACCGGGGCTTGCTCAACGGACATCGGAGTCTCCTGAAGAGGAACGCCTGCCTGGAACTGGCAAGCGATGCAGGGATTGTAAGGACAGTTTTCAGCGCCACCTTGTCGCCAAGCGACAACTTCTTATAGCGCCAACCCCGGTTTTAGGCGGGTTTACGGCAATGCGACATATTGCGTCGCAATGGCGCAGTGTAAACGCTGCGCTCAGTGAGAGGCAGAGGCACGGCCCGCTGATTTTCGCCTAATGCCTTAACTATCTGCTGCCCGCGAACCCATCAGGCTTGCTGTGATGACAGTGACTCGCCCCCACTGAAGGATCAGCCCCGTGCCCACGCCCTACCCCACGACAATCAGCCAACGCCTCGCAGTCGCCGCCACCCAAGTACCTGCTGGGTTTCACACACGCCTGCCGGCCTGGCTGGCAAGCGCCTCGGATGACAAGCGCCAAGCCTTGAAGAATGCACCACTGGACATTGCCAACTGGCAGGCCGACGCCAGCCGCCAGCAACACGCGCCCCTCAAGCAGGCGGTGGAGCAGAGTTGGACCGCGCAAAGCAAAGTGGACACGGCACTGGCCGACCTCAAGACACCGCAAGCCTTCGCCGCACCGCTTTTGCAACAGGCGCTCAAGACCCGCTGGGGCGTGGACATCGATGTCAGCACCACCCATCTGCGCCTGTATGCGCCCCTGACGATCCCGCTGTTTCCCATAGAAACTGGCGGCGTCAAAGTCTGGACCGTGTCGTTGGTGGACGCCGCACTGCATAACTTCGACGCAGCAGAGAGCGAGAAAGCTGCCTTCACCGCAGACTCCAGCTTCATTACCCAACCCACCGCCACCGGGCAATTCGACACCCTGCCCTCAGTGAACAGCAAAGTCAGCATCCAGACCTTCGTCAGGCTGTGCCGTGAACTGGACATCGGTGCGCAATACCAGAACTACCTCAAGACATTTTTCGGCTTCAAAGATGCCAAACGCAAGGCTTCGCTGCGCAGCACTGTCATCGAGAGTCTCAAAGCCGAGGCCCAAACTGCCGTACACCTGGCGCGCCTGAAAAAGGACGGCAGCGAGCGGGTGTTACGCACGCTCCAGGCCCAACTCAAAGGCATCAGCGGCCTGACGCTCGACGGCAAGACGCTGCTCAGCCACGAGCTGAGCCTGATGGGCGCACCACTGGCCGGCATTGTGCTGTTCGCCGCAGACCTGGAACTGCACCACAGCGCAGTGCCCGTGGTGGCGTACATTCCCGGCGACCCACAGGCACCGCTCAAGTATTACCGCGATGGCATCGCATTCATTCAAGACCTGACCGGCAAATTGCGCGATGCCGATTACCAGGCATTCTTTAGCCGCTTTATAAGCCACGAGCACCGCGCCAATTTCTTTGCCAACCTGCATAACCGCTTGTCCCAGATTACCTGGCATCACCCCCTCCCCGGCGACCCCAGGCCGACCTGGCGCGCCGAACCTGTGGCCAATCCCAAGCTGCAGTTGCACGCGACGAAAATCACGGGCGAGCTGTACGAACACCTCTATGAAAGCAAACTCAACAGGCTGCTCAATGACGCGCACAACATTGCCGTGTCCACCGCCGACGCCGACAGTAAGGCACGCTGGCAACGTTGGGACATCGTGGCAAAAATCGGCAAAACCCTGCTCGAAATCGCCGCTTTCATCGCCACGCCGTTCATTCCCCCCCTCGGCCTGCTGATGCTCGGCTACACCGCCTATCAACTGCTCGACGACGTGTTCGAAGGCATCATTGATTGGGCCGAGGGCCTCAAGCGCCAAGCGTTCGGGCACCTGATGTCGATCCTGGAGCAAATGGTGCAATTGGGTATGTTCGCGGTCGGCGCACCGATTGCCGAAGGGCTGCTACGCCAGGCACTGCCTCGGGAAGTCTGGGCGTTTTTCGAGCGCCTGCATCCGGTCACCTCGGACGACGGCAAAACGCGCCTGTGGAACCCGGACCTGAGCCCCTACGCCCACGACCTTCAGTTGCCCGCCGCCTCACGCCCCAAAGCCGATGGATTGCATGCCTATGGGGACAAACAGATCCTACCCCTTGAAGGGCAACACTTTGCCGTCAAGCAACAAGCGGGCAACGCCGTGCTGGCGCACCCAAGCCACGTGAATGCCTACCAACCGCCCGTTATCGGCAATGGCAAAGGCGCCTGGATAACCCCACTGGATCACCCGCTGACATGGCATCGCAGCACCTTGTTGCGCAGACTCGGCGAGCCCGCCAACGCACTCAGCGAAACCGGCCTGGAACAGGCGCAACGCATCAGCAGCACAGACGATGGCGCCTTGCGCAAACTCTACATGGACCGCCAACCGCCACCGCCCTTGCTGGCCGACAGCCTCAAGCGCATCCATATCGACCAGCAACTTCAAGACTTCATCGACCAGATGAACAGCGACGACCCGCAGGTTTATTCAAAGGCCGACACGCAGACCCAACTCTGGCTGCTCAGCCAGACCGGCCTGTGGCCAGAATCCAAGACCCTGCGCTTTCTGAATGCCAAAGGCGAAACCGTATGGGAACACCCAGGCTGGGAAAATGCGGCGGTGGCGCAAATTCATGAAGCACAGATGAACAACGGCGACCTGCTCAAGACCCTGCTGGAAACCCTCGACGAGTCAGAGCGCAAGACTTTGCTGGAGGAAGACTTCGGCACCCCGATCACCCAACTGCATGTGCGTGCCGCCAAGCTGCGCAAACAGCTGGCACGCAGGGCCGAGGATAAACGCGCTTCGATGTTCGACGCGCGCTATCGAGGCCTGGAACTGACCACCGATGCACGCGTGCAAAAGGTCATCGACAGCACACCGGGCCTGCCCGTCAGCGCGGCCGAAGAAGTCCTGCTCAGTGCCAACGGCCAGGACCTGCTCGACATCGACCAGGGCACGCTGCCTTCGCACCTGGTCGAACGCGCACGCTGGGCGGCCCATCAGGTCAGAATCAGCCGGGCCTATGAAGGCCTGTACATGGCCGCGCTGGAGAGCGGCGACACCCATCGACTCGCCCTGCACTCCCTGGAAAAACTGCCGGGCTGGTCGCCACAGGTGCGCCTGGAAGTTCGCGACTTCAAGCGCGACGGCCACCTGCGCGACGCCATCGGCCCCGCCCAGGCGCCCATCCAACGCCTGCTGCTACGCACCATCGAAGGCGCTTACATTCCCGAAGACAGTACGGGCTCCCTGCTTGGCGAAACCGATTTCTACACCGCCGTGCTCCAGGCACTCCCCGATGCACAGCGCGACGCACTGGCTATGCAGATAGGCCAAGGCCCACACCTGAGAGAAACCTTGCGCCAACACACATTGGCACGTGACGAACTTGGCGTTCTGCTGGCCGAAGTTCCGCTGCTCAAACCGCCCTATGACCCGACATTCATGCGCCTGCCCGGCGGCATGGAAGGCTACGACGCCAACCCGGTCACCGCTGGCAGCAGCGATGATGCCTCGCTGGAGACTCGGTTGCATGAGCTGTACCCGCAACTGAGCACCGGCGAGTTGACGGCCGTACTCGCCGCCATGCATAACGATCCCGGCACGCCTTTGGGTACCCTTCGATTTCTGAAGAATGAGTTCTCACAACTGGAAACCAACCTGCGGACATGGCAGCAGAACGTGCCGCAGACCTTTGTGGGTACAGACCTGCCACTGAACCGCTCGCAGATTGCTGCAGAACAGCAAAATCGCTTTCTCTGGTCACAAAAACTGATCGGCGCCTGGCGCCACAACACCCCCATGGACCCCGCTTATGACAACGGTCACCTGCTGCAACTCAATCAGCCCATTTACGGCGAACTGCCAGCACTCGATACCCGCCTTGGGCACATCACCACCCTGGAATTCCAGGGCTACTTGACCACCCGCGGCACGCCGGGCTTCCTGGCACACTTCCCCGGATTGCGCCGACTGGCCATCAGCGACATTACCCTCAGCACACTGCCCGGGGAAATCAGTGCATTGACCCACCTTAACGCGCTGGCACTGCGCGGCTGCGCACTCAACCTGACCACCCCAACCCGTGCAGCCCTGGCCAACCTGACCGAACTGCATACCCTTGACCTGTCCAACAACCCGCTGGTGCTGGCGCCCAATTTCGAAAACATGGCCAACCTGCGGACACTCAACCTGAGCCACTGCAGTATTTCCGTCTTTCCCACAGGCCTGCTCAATCGGCCTCGGCTGGCCAACGCCAATCTCAGCCACAATAACCTGCGCAGGCTGCCAGAAGCCCTGTATTCGTTGCCCGCCAGCGCTGCCAAGGCCTACGATCTTTCCGGCAACCCGTTGACGCGCGCAACCCTGGAACGGATAAAAACCTACTGTCAGAGCACCGGGGAACATTTTGGCGTCCAAGCCAATCCAGAGGAGGTTCGCCTGGTCCAGGCGCTTTACCCGACCTACAACGCTCCCGAGGCCAATCAATTTATCTTCAGGCTGCCGGGCGGGCTGGATGATTCGATGGCAATTCTCGTGCGCCTCAAGGCCGACTACGAACGCTTGCAAGCCGACCTGCAGGAATGGGTCGTGGATGTGCCTGAACGCTACCCCTTCACGGACCTGCCCATGGACGAACAGGCTCGCGTACAGCAGCAACTTATCCGAGGGGAAGTCAGCGGCCTGCTGGAGCAAGGCTGGCGACGTGAAACCAGCCTGGATTTGAGCCATGACCCGCTGACACAATCTCATCAAATGGCGTTGGCGTCGCCGCTGTTGGGCGACCTGCCCAAACTGAATGTGGATTTCAAGCATATTTCCAAGCTGGACCTAAGGGCCCAGGAAACCACCTCGATACCCGACGGTTTTCTTGAACGCTTCCCCAATCTGGAAAGCCTGCTGATCCACCGCTATGCCCTGCAAGACATTCCCGCCGGCGTCTTCAAGCTGCCCAAGTTGACCACACTCAGCCTGACCCAATGCAATCTGCGCCTGACCGCCGACAGTGTCGCCGCCTTGAGCGACCTGCACACCCTGGAATACCTGGACCTGAGCGATAACCCGCTGGCGCTGACGCCCGACGTCAGCAAAATGTCCAGCCTGGAGACCCTGATGATGGAGAACGCAGGGCTTACCGAAGTGCCGCACGGGGTGTTCAATCTGACGTCACTCACCCAACTGAATCTGAGCGATAACCGCATCACCGAACTGCCTACGGATCTGCTTGAAGTGGACCCGGACTCAGCGGCTGGTTTTGACCTGAGCGACAACGCATTCTCACCTGCGGCGCTTGCTCTCCTGCGTCGCTATTACAACCGCATGGCAGTGGATTTCGATGTAGCCCAAGCTCGACAGCCCGCGCCAGACGACTCCGGCTCAAGCTCCCCGACTTCATCCGAAACAGACAACGAACCCTGAGCGCAGCTCAACCGCGCTCGGAGGGCACCGACGACAACTCGAACGGGCTGCTGCTGCGCCGCTGGTTACGGTCTTCGCGAGGGGTGGCGCCGAAGAAATTGCGGTAGGCGCTGGAGAAGTGCGGCCCCGAGGAGAAGCCGCACGACAAGCCGATCTGGATGATCGACTTGCTGGTTTGCATCAGCATCTGGCGCGCCTTGTTCAGGCGCAACTCCAGGTAGTACTGGCTGGGAACGCGGTTGAGGTATTGCTTGAAAATCCGTTCAAGCTGTCGTCGCGATACGCACACATGTTGGGCGATTTCGTCAGTGGTCAGCGGCTCTTCGATATTGGCCTCCATCAGCAAAACCGCCTGGGTCAGCTTCGGGTGGCTGGAACCCAGGCGGTTTTGCAACGGGATGCGCTGGCGCTCGCCGCCTTCACGGATGCGCTCCACCACCAGCTCTTCGGACACCGCACCGGCCAGCTCGGCGCCGTGATCACGGGCCAATACCGCCAACAGCAGGTCGAGTACCGACATGCCGCCGCAGGCGGTGAGCCGATCGCGGTCCCAGTCAAATAGATGGCTGGTGGCAATGACCTTGGGGAAACGCTCGGCGAAATCGTCCTGCCAGCGCCAGTGCACGGCGGCGCGGTAGCCATCGAGCAGGCCCAACTGGGCCAGCGGGTACACACCCGCCGACAAGCCGCCGATTACACACCCCGCCCGAACAAGCTGCTTGAGCGCGGAACTCAGTGGCGAAGCGATGACCGTCGGCGGTTCGTCGGCCAACAGGAACAGCTTCTGAAAGCCCTCCAGCTTACCGGCCCACGGCTCACCCGGCAGTTGCCAGGCACCTTCGATGGCGGGCTCTGCGAGCAAAAACGACAGCTCGTAGATCACATCCGGATGCACCCGCTGGGCAACGCGCAAGGCCTCCTCAGCCAGCGCAAGCGTAAGGGCTTTTGTGCTGGGCCAAATCAGGAAACCAATTTTGTGGGCGGTCATGGAGTGCTATCCAAAGCGAAAACAGTGATGAAGGCATGGGCCAATGCTAGCCCGTAATCAACTACAAATCCCAAAACAAACTGAGATCAAAAGTGGGAGCTGGCTTGCCTGCGATAGCGGTAGGTCAGTTAACACATCATTGACTGATGCATCGCTATCGCAGGCAAGCCAGCTCCCACAGGAGATCGGGGCTCACCTCAAGACTGCGGAGCATGCACTATCGCGGTGCACAAAAGCAGTCTTGATTATTTCAAACTGCCAGAGAGGAACTGCTGCAAACGTTCCGACTGCGGGTTCACCAGCACTTCCCGCGGGTTGCCGCGTTCTTCAACCACGCCTTTGTGCAAAAACACCAACTGGTTCGACACTTCGCGGGCAAAGCCCATTTCGTGAGTCACCACCACCATGGTGCGGCCTTCCTGGGCCAGGTCCTGCATCACCTTGAGGACTTCGCCTACCAGCTCTGGGTCGAGCGCCGAGGTCGGTTCGTCGAACAGCATCACCTCCGGTTCCATCGCCAGGGCGCGGGCAATCGCCACGCGTTGCTGCTCACCACCGGACATATGGCCGGGGAACGCATCCTTACGATGACCCACACCGACTTTAGCCAGGTAGTGCTCGGCCTTTTCACGGGCTTCTTTCTTCGACACGCCCAGCACATGCACCGGAGCTTCCATCACGTTTTCAAGCGCGGTCATGTGCGACCACAGGTTGAAATGCTGGAACACCATGGACAGGCGCGAACGCATGCGCTGCAACTGCTTGGGGTCGGCGGCCTTCATGGCGCCGTCTTTGTTGGCGACCAGTTTGAGCTCTTCGTTATTGAGCAGAATCTTGCCGGCGTGGGGTTGCTCGAGCAGGTTGATGCAGCGCAAAAAGGTACTTTTGCCCGAACCACTGGAGCCGATGATGCTGATCACATCACCGGCGGCAGCTGCCAGGGATACACCCTTGAGCACTTCATGACTGCCATAGCGTTTATGCAGGTCTTGGACTTCAAGCTTGTACATGCGGTCGGTTCTCACAAAAACAGGTGGTCAGTCGTTGAGCAAGCGCCCGCAGCGCAGCGCTTCGCGCCCCGCCACCTTGGCCAGCCAGAAACCCGCTTGGGCATAACGTAGCCGTTCAACGGCAAACAACACCCCCGAGGTGCCCGCGCAAATGGTGCTTACGCGGTCGGTCAGGGGGTCAATCACTTCAAAAATCTCATCGCCGGTTTCTACCCAGTCGCCCGCTTTACGCAGGTAGCTGATCACCCCGGCGTGGGGCGCGAACAACAGCTCGGTGCCTTCGAATGGCACGCCTTCGCACGGCTCGTGTTGCGGCGCGGGCCATTGCCCCTTGATCAAGCCTTGTTCGGCAAGGAATGCGAGGATGCCTTCGGCGTGGAAGATCGCCTCATCACGGCCGGTATCGGCCTGGCCACCCAGCTCCAGGGTGGTCGCCAGGCACGCCAGCGGAATCTGCGCATCCGGGAACGCGCGTGACAAACGCAGCCAGGGCAGCGAACAGGCTTCATCAAACGAACTGCCGCCGGAGTCTTCCGCCAGCAGGCCGACCCTCACATTCAAATGCGCCGACAACGAACGCCACTGCGGCCAGTGCTGGGGCAGCGCGTACATATGCAGCGCGGCTTCAGCGTCGCAATGCAGGTCCAGCACCACATCGGCGGTGCAGGCGTGGCTCAGCAGGATGCGTTGCATGCCTTGCAACTGGCTGCTCGGCTCGGGCAAGGCGTTGAGCGCATCGCTCATGGCCTGGCGGATCAGGCGCACATTGGCGTGCGGGTCGTCCCCCAACTTGCCTTGCAGCAACTCGGCCACCGGCTCGCTCAGCTCAACAAAATCGCGATTGAAATTCTTGCCGCTGCCCACCTCGAAACGCCCCTGGTGGCTGCCTTGCAACAGCTGGCCAAGGCCCATCGGGTTGGCGACCGGCACCAGCTCGATCACACCGTTGAGGGCGCCCTGCTGTTCCAGCTCCACAAGGCGTTTTTTCAGTTCCCAGGCGGCACGCATGCCAGGCAATTCATCGGCGTGCAGGCTGGCCTGGATATAGGCCTTGCGCTCGCCACTGCCGAAACGAAACACGCTCAGCTGGCGCTCACAGCCCAGGTGCCCCCAGGGCAGCAGATGGTCGATACGTTCCATATCAGTGCTTCCGTGGAGCCAGGTAGCTCAGCCAGCGGCGCTCGGCCAACTTGAACAGGCGTACCAGGATGAAGGTCAGGCACAGGTAGAACACGCCGGCGGTGATATAGGCTTCGAACGGCAGGTAATACTGGGCGTTCACCGTGCGCGCGGCACCGGTGATGTCGATCAGCGTGACGATGGAGGCCAGGCTGGTGGTCTGCAGCATCATGATCACTTCGTTGCTGTACTGCGGCAGCGCGCGGCGCAGGGCCGACGGCAACAGGATGCGGCGGTACAGCTTGTAGCGCGACATGCCCATGGCCTTGGCCGCTTCGATCTCACCGTTGGGCGTGGCCTTGAGGCTGCCGGCGATGATCTCGGCGGTGTAGGCGCTGGTGTTGATGGCAAACGCCAGGCACGCACAGAACGTGGCACTGGACAGCAGCGGCCACAGGAAGCTCTCGCGCACCACTTCGAACTGCGCCAGGCCGTAGTAGATCAAAAACAACTGCACCAGCATCGGCGTGCCACGGATTACGTAGGTGTAGAGCCAGGCCACGCCGTTGACGATCGGCTGCTTGGACACGCGCATCAAGCCCAGGGGCAAGGCCGCGAGCAGGCCGAAAAACAGCGAGATAGCGAGCAGTTTCAGGGTGGTCAGCAAGCCGCCAAGGTACAGCGGCATGGCCTCCCAGATGACGTTGTAGTCGAAGATCATAGATCAGCCGCCCTTACGCCTACCGAGTAGCGCTTCTCAAGGTAACGCAAGGCCAGCAACGACACGCTGGTGATCACCAGGTACATCGCCGCCACTGCGAGGAAGAAGGTAAAAGGCTCGCGGGTGGCGTCTGCCGCCTGCTTGGCCTTGAACATCATGTCTTGTAGACCCACCACCGAAATCAGCGCGGTGGCCTTGGTCAATACCAGCCAGTTGTTGGTAAAACCAGGGATCGCCAGCCGAATCATCTGCGGCACCATCACCCGGAAAAACACCTGAAAACTGCTCATGCCATACGCCAGGCCGGCTTCAGCCTGCCCCTTGGGAATGGCCATGAAGGCGCCGCGGAAGGTTTCCGAGAGGTAAGCGCCAAAGATGAAACCCAGGGTGCCGATACCGGCGGCCAGGGGGTTCAAGTCGATATAGTCGTCAAAGCCCAGCAACGGCGCGACGCGGTTGAGCAAGTCCTGGCCGCCGTAGAAAATCAGCAGGATAAGCACCAGGTCGGGGATCCCGCGGATCACCGTGGAGTACAGGTCGCCCAGCCAAGCCAGCCAGCGTACCGGCGATAGGCGTAGCGCGACCCCGATCAGACCCAGAACAATGGCCAAGGCCATGGACGACAAGGCGAGCTGAAGCGTCAACCAAGCGCCATCGAGGATAACGGCCCCGTAGCCTTTCAACATGATTCAGGTCCTCGAAAAGGGGGATGAAAAAATGGCGCAAACTTCAGGATGACTGTTGCTTGCGCCATTTCGGACAGACAGCTGCGATGAGTTACTTGGCGTCAGCGCCGTAAATATCGAAGTCGAAGTACTTGTCCTGGATTTTCTTGTATTCGCCGTTGGCACGGATTGCAGCGATGGCCGCATTGATGCGCTCAAGGTTTTCTTTGTCGCCTTTGCGCACTGCGATGCCGATACCGTCGCCGAAGTATTTGGCTTCGGTGAACGATGGGCCTACAAACGCGTAGCCTTTGCCGGCGTCGGTTTTCAGGAAACCGTCTTGCAGCAGGGTGGCGTCAGCCACGGTACCGTCGAGACGACCGGCGGCCACATCCAGGTAGATTTCGTTCTGGGTACTGTAGCCCTTGATATTCGCACCTTTTGGCGCCAGGACTTCACGGGCGAAACGGTCGTGGATCGAACCGCGCTGCACACCGATCGTCTTGCCTTTGAGCTCATCCAGGCCGTCGCTGACGTTGGTGCCTTCCTTCATCACCAGGCGCGCCGGGCTCAGGTAGTAACGGGTGGTGAAGTCCACGGATTTCTTGCGGTCGTCAGTGATGGACATGGACGACAGGATCGCGTCGATCTTACGCACTTTGAGTGCCGGGATCAGACCATCGAATTCCTGCTCGACCCAAGTGCACTTGACGTCCATCTGCTTGCACAGCGCATTGCCGATGTCGTAGTCAAAACCGACGATGCTGCCATCCGGCGCCTTCGAGGCAAACGGAGGGTAAGCCGCTTCGATACCAATTTTCAGCGGCTTGCCTTCGGCGAAAGCCTGCATGGACAGCACGGACAGCGCCAGGGCGCCCAACAGCACGAGTTTCTTCATCTTGGGACTCCATCGGTATAGGGCAAAAACAGCAGTATGAGCCATGGCCCACGATGCGGCGAAGGTGTAACCGAATAGCGTGCTGCGTCCTGCGCGGGCGACACCTGCGACGACGAGCGAGTGATCGGCATTCTAACGACAGGCCGGAAGCCGATATTTCCTCAATGCGACAACAATTTACAGAAGCACTGAGAAAGCGGTTCCAGCTCATTGACAGCCCCTGAATTTTATGCAGAGACAAAAGATATTAAACCTGATGATGCTGCAAGTTGCGGGCCTATTATTCGCAAACCCTTCTAGCACGGCAAGTCTGGCGTTTAATCTTATTTTTGGGGGTGTCTAGAATGCGGTTTTTCGGGGCGTAGGCGTGGTCCATTGCCCCAGGTTTGTGCGGGCGGTTACACATTTGAGCGAGGCGGTAACATTCAGAAACGTCCTACTGGAAAAACCGATATTTATTGGCTTGGTGGATATGCAGGTCTGTCAGACCGCCATCCATACCCTCCTATGAAATGCGATCTTAACTGTGGGAGCTGGCTTGCCTGCGATAGCGGTGTGTCAGCCAGCCAACCGTTGCCTGACACACCCTCATCGCAGGCAAGCCAGCTCCCACACTGAATCTGGGCGGTCTTGAGGCCCTACAAAAAAGCCCCACCCGGCTTGCGCCGAATGGGGCTCTGTCCCACCTACCCCGCTTACGCGACGTTCATGGTCTTGTGCGTTTCAATCAAATGCGCCACCACGCTCGGATCTGCCAGGGTAGAGATATCCCCCAACCCATCGTATTCAGCCGTGGCGATCTTGCGCAAAATGCGCCGCATGATTTTCCCCGAGCGCGTTTTCGGCAGCCCCGGTGCCCACTGGATGACATCCGGCGAGGCAATCGGCCCGATTTCCTTGCGCACCCAGTTCTTCAGCTCCAGGCGCAACGCTTCATTGGGTTCTTCGCCATTTTTCAGGGTGACGTACACATAGATGCCCTGCCCCTTGATGTCGTGGGGTACGCCCACCACTGCCGCCTCGGCGACTTTCGGGTGAGCAACCATGGCGCTTTCGATTTCGGCGGTGCCCATGCGGTGGCCGGACACGTTCAGCACGTCATCCACACGGCCAGTAATCCACCAGTAACCGTCCTCATCGCGACGCGCACCGTCACCGGTGAAGTACATGCCACGGAAGGTCTTGAAGTAGGTGTCGACAAAACGGTCATGGTCGCCGTACAGGGTACGCGCCTGGCCTGGCCAGGAATCCAGAATCACCAGGTTGCCCTCGGCGGCGCCTTCGATGATGTTGCCCAGGTTGTCTACCAGCGCCGGCACCACACCGAAGAACGGCCGTGCCGCCGAACCCGGCTTCAGCGCATGGGCGCCCGGCAGCGGGCTCATCAGCGTGGCGCCGGTTTCGGTCTGCCACCAAGTGTCGACGATCGGGCAACGGGATTGGCCGACGTTCTTGTAGTACCAGTCCCAGGCTTCCGGGTTGATCGGCTCGCCCACCGAACCGAGCAGGCGCAGGCTACTGCCGTCGGCGCCTTCGCAGGCTGCGGTGCCGGAAGCCATCATGGCGCGGATCGCGGTCGGTGCGGTGTAGAGAATGTTGACCTTGTGCTTGTCGACAATCTTCGCCACGCGGGTGATGTCCGGGTAGTTCGGCACGCCCTCGAACAGCACCGTGGTCGCGCCATTGGCCAGCGGGCCGTAGACGATGTAGGTGTGGCCGGTGACCCAGCCAACGTCGGCGGTGCACCAGTAGATTTCGCCCGGGCGATAGTCGAATACGCGCTCGTGGGTCAGGGCTGCATAGAGCAAGTAGCCACCGGTGGTGTGCTGCACGCCCTTAGGCTTGCCGGTGGAACCGGAGGTATAAAGGATGAACAGTGCTTCTTCGGCGCCCATCTCTTTTGGCGCGCAGACGGTGCCCGCCACTTTCATCAGGTCTTCGTACCAGATGTCGCGATGCTGGTTCCACTTGATCGCACCATTGGTGCGCTTGCACACGATCACCTTCTGGATGCTGCTGGTTTCCGGGTTGGTCAGTGCGTCATCGACGTTAGCTTTCAGCGGAATCTTCTTACCGGCACGGATGCCTTCGTCAGCGGTAATCACCACTTTCGACTTACAGTCGATGATGCGACCGGCCAAGGCTTCCGGAGAGAAACCGCCAAACACCACCGAATGGATCGCGCCAATGCGGGTACAGGCCAGCATAGCGACCACGGCTTCGGGGATCATCGGCATATAGATAGTCACCACATCGCCGCGATGCACATCCTGGCCGCGCAGGGCGTTGGCGAACTTGCAGACTTCTTCATGCAGCTCGCGGTAGGTGATGTTGCGGCTCTCGGCAGGGTCATCGCCCTCCCAGATGATCGCGATCTGGTCGCCACGCTCGGCGAGGTGACGGTCCAGGCAATTGTAGGAAACGTTCAGGGTGCCATCGGCAAACCATTTGATGTCGACATGGTGGTCGTCGAAAGAGGTTTGCTTGACCGCGGTGAAAGGCTTGACCCAGTCAAGGCGCTTGGCTTGCTCACGCCAGAAGCCATCGGGGTTGACCACCGACTGCTGGTACATGGCCTTGTAGGTCGCCTCGTCGGTGAGCGTGTTGGCTGCTACTTCGGGGCGAACGGGGTACAGGGAAGCCGCACTCATCTTTCTTACCTCGGTGACATAGTTGTTGTTGTATGGCCCCTGTTGTAGCCGGGGTGGGCCTATAGAACCATTCGACGATGGTAGTAACAAGACCCTACAAATTGCCCTGCTATGCCGTTTCACCGCTCTGGCCCGCGTGCTGCGGCGCCTGGCAGGTTTCTGAAAAAATCTTGATCGAGGGATTGTTACAAAAACCGCCAAAAGTGTTTATCAAAAGCACGGGTATATGAATATAACGCGCAAGCCTAGAATCAACTCCGCCAACAAGGCACCGAGATTAACAACGCAACAGCCCCCACGAAGGCACCGTTAATCCGAACTTCCCAACTTTTAAGTGACACACGCGGCCTCACAAGGGCCCCGTGCCCCCTTTCGCCCTGAAGAAGGTAATGAAGCAATGAAAGCGTTATTAGTGATGGCCCTGAGCAGCCTGTGCGCCACCGCCGCCCTGGCTGACGAAGCCCCGACTGAACTGGCCGGCCAGAACGCCCCGATCGTTGAGGACTACACCTACAGCACACACTTGGACGTGGCCAAAGTCTTGTCCATGAGCAGCATTCCAGAAGTCTGCGAAGTTGTACCGGCGAAGATGGAATATGAAGATTCGCAAGGCCAGCGGCATATTCTTAACTATCAAGTGATGGGCAATGGTTGCTCTAACGGCTAACAACTTCTGAAGTTGGATTCTTAATTGCCGCAAGAAATCGTTCTTGCGGCCAAGAACCCGCCCTTGAATACACCGCACATCAACTGTGGGAGCTGGCTTGCCTGCGATGGCGATTTCAGCCATAACACCCGCTACGGTTAGTGGACCCAATCCTCGTAAGACAACCCCGCTACGCGACTGAATTCCCGAATATTGTTGGTCACCAACGTACACCCCGAAGCAATTGCATGCCCTGCAATAGCAGTATCATTTTGGCCGATGATCGACCCTTGCTCGGTCAGGCTTCGCTTCACCTCAACCGTCGCGTCCACCGCCGCCAGGCCCCACGGCAACACTTCATCGAGTCGCTTCACAAACTCATCGACTAACGTATTGTGTTTGGGCGATGCCTTTTTCCCAATCTGCCCATATCGCATTTCGGCATAGGTTATGGCCGAAATCACGATTCGATTGCTCCTCGCCACCTCCGATGCCAGTCGCTCAAGCACACACTCGGGCCGCTCACGCATGATGAATGAGCAAATGCAGGTATCCAGCATGTATGTCGTCACAGATTGAACCTGCCTTCATCGCCAATAACGTCCTCACGCTCCTGAAGAAAATCTTCGTCCGCCTTGGGCAGCTCACTCAACGACCCCCAGCTAGGTCGTATAGGTCGCAACGTAATCGTATCTCCGTTGCGGGTGATTTCGAGCTCGCCGACTCCCTCATAAGCCATTTCGTTTGGAATTCGAATAGCCTGGTTCTTTCCGTTTTTAAAAATTGAGACTGTGCGCATGATTCAGCTCCTACCTATGCCTGACATATGCAATGTAGAGATACGTGGAAGCCTATGCAAGACATATGGCAATTTGCCGACGATCGGAGATCGTGTGCCAGTTGCTAAAAAACTTGCGGCAGTAACCCCCCGTAAACTCTCACCCCGGCTTCAAAAGCGTCCTTTTTGTCTCTAATCAGTGACCATCCGTCACAACACAAACCCGATTTTTTCCCTATAATGCGCGGGTAAATCGGGCCTGCAATATCCCTTTACACTGGGATGAAGAGCCAGACCTGAGGCATCCCGCGCGAGCTTGCACCTACCGCTGCGCCCCTCAAGCCTCACGCAGAGCCCCCGTAGCCCTATTCCGTTTAATGCGTGCGCTAGCTGCAACAAACGATTCCTTAAGATCCACCGCGGCCCTAGGGCCGTGTGAACACCCAACCATCCGGTTTCACACGGGCACCTTTGAGCCCTCACGCAGGAGACGACACGTCATGCTGAGCTGGGACGAATTCGACAAAGAAGAAGAAGGCGAAGTAGCCGCTAAAGGCGCCAACGCCGGCCACGCCACCGAAGCCAACATGGACCGCCTCGACGGTGCCGGCGCCGCTGCCGCCGTGGAAGCCCGCGCCGTCACCGCCAATGACTCCGCCGCCATCGTGCGCGCCAAGGCCGCCCTGGACAAACTCGACGTCGCCGAAGGCCTCGCCGAGCTGGAAGGCGCCTCCGCCCGCGTCGCCGTTGACGAAAAGCGCATGATCAACTGCCGCGCCGACCTCAACCAACTTGTGCCCTTCAAGTACGACTGGGCCTGGCAGAAGTACCTCGACGGCTGCGCCAACCACTGGATGCCGCAAGAGGTCAACATGACCGCCGACATCGCGCTGTGGAAAAACCCCGAAGGCCTGACCGACGACGAACGCCGCATCGTCATGCGCAACCTGGGCTTCTTCTCCACCGCCGACTCCCTGGTGGCCAACAACCTGGTACTGGCCGTGTACCGCCTGATCACCAACCCGGAGTGCCGCCAGTACATCCTGCGCCAGGCCTTCGAAGAAGCGATCCACACCCACGCCTACCAGTACTGCATCGAATCGCTGGCCATGGATGAAGGCGAGATCTTCAACATGTACCACGAGATTCCATCGGTGGCCAAAAAGGCCGCCTGGGGCCTGAAATACACCCGCTCGATCTCCGATCCAAAGTTCGAAACCGGCACCGTCGACACCGACAAAGAACTGCTGCGCAACCTGGTCGCTTACTACTGCGTACTGGAAGGCATCTTCTTCTACTGCGGCTTCACCCAGATCCTGTCCATGGGCCGCCGCAACAAAATGACCGGCGTGGCCGAGCAGTTCCAGTACATCCTGCGCGATGAGTCGATGCACCTGAACTTTGGTATCGATGTGATCAACCAGATCAAAATCGAAAACCCGCACCTGTGGGACGCCGAGATGAAGGAAGAAGCGACCCAGATGATCCTGCAGGGTACGCAGCTGGAGATCGAATATGCGCGCGACACCATGCCTCGTGGGGTGTTGGGTATGAATGCGGCGATGATGGAAGACTATCTGAAGTTTATCGCTAACCGTCGTTTGACGCAGATTGGTTTGAAGGAAGAGTACCCAGGCACCACCAACCCGTTCCCGTGGATGAGCGAGATCATGGACTTGAAGAAAGAGAAAAACTTCTTCGAAACCCGTGTGATCGAGTACCAGACCGGCGGCGCGCTGAGCTGGGATTGATCCGGACTAAGCACTAAAGGAAGCCCTGGCATGTTCAGGGCTTTTTTTCGTCGGTAAAAAAGGAATTTGCCATTTCTTGAAGTACATCACCTCAAGCACCTGGCCCGGAAGGGTTCGGATCGCCCCCCCAATGCTGTAGCCTTGTGCCCCAATTGCCATCAGCGTTGTCACAGGTCAAGTGCTCGGGAAGCTCTTACCGAAGCGCTTTACGCCAAGATCGGAAGATTGGCACGGGAGCAGACTCCTGCTGTCACAGCTGATGCTCGCTTAAAAACTATTAGATAGGACCGAGGCCAACCCGTGAACCCAGACATGCTCGAAGCCGGCCCCGCAGACGCCAAAGTACTTTCCGTCTTTGACTTCGACGGCACCCTCACCCACCACGATAGTTTCGTGCCCTTCCTCAAGTTTGCCTTCGGCACCGGCGAGTTTTATGGCCGGATGGTCAAGCTGGCGGTGCCGGGGCTGCGGTTTTTGGTGCGGCAGATCAGCCGGGATGAGTTGAAGGCGCAGTTGATTCGCACCTTTATGACCGGGGTGAAGAAGACTTGGGTTGAGCAGCAAGCGCAGGCATATTGTCAGGCGCGCTGGAGCAAGCTGATGCGCCCGAGCGGGTTGCAGTCGGTGGCGGATGAGGTGAAGTCCGGGGCGGTGGTGACGCTGTGTTCAGCGTCGCCGGCGTTGGTGTTGCAGCCGTTTGCCGATCGGCTTGGCATTCGTTTGATCGGCACTGAGCTTGAGGTGGTGGATGGGGTGCTGACCGGCAAGCTCACCGGGAATAATTGCCGTTGTGAGAACAAGGTGCTGCGGCTTGAGGCGGTGTACGGGGACCTGGGGGAGTATCGGCTCAGGGCCTGGGGCGATACGCGTGGAGACCGGGAGTTGCTGGCGGCGGCGCAGGATGCGCATTTTCGGCATTTTCATGCGAAGAAGAAAAAGCGGGCTCGAGTGCAGCGGTGATGCGGGTGGGCGGGCGGGGTTGGCGGGTGAACCGAGGCGATCCCATCGCAGCCTCGCTGGGGCTCGACAGCTCCCACATTTGGATCGGCGTGGTGCGTAAACCGTATTCGGTACGGCATTTTACCTCGCCGCTTACACCCAATCTTCTACCCGCAAACCTGGCACGCGGTCGAACTCGCGCCGGTTGTTAGTGACCATAATCAGGCCCTGCGAACGGGCATGCCCAGCGATCATCTGGTCGTATGAACCTATCGGAGTACCAGCTCTCGCTAGCTCAGCGCGAAGTTGGCCTGTGTGCATAGCGGCATTCTGGTCGTATTTCAAAACTTCCAGACGTGCTGCAAAGCCTTCGACATCAGCCAAGTTTCGCTCTGGGTTAGGTGATTTTTCCGCGCCGTAAATCAGCTCCATCAGGGTTACTGTACTGATAGCTAGTTGGCCATAGTGCTTTTTGAAGGTTTCGCGCACCTGCTGAGGTCTGTTTTTGATTGTGAAGATACAGATGTTGGTATCGAGCATGAACTTGAGCATTAAAAAGATTCCCGCTCTTGGTCAGCAGGCTGATCTCGGTCGTTCATGAAATCCGGCGTGACACCCTCGCCATCGAACCAGCTGTCCCATGACTCACCGGCTGGGGTGATGATTCGGGCCCTACCGATTGAGACGACATCTACACGTTTTACGTCATCCGGCAGCGCAGCTGCCTTTGGCAAACGTACAGCTTGGCTGCGGTTGCTTTGAAATACAGAACCTTGATCCATATTGGCCTACCTCCAGTGGTCGTGTGATTACGCAACGCTACACCACGAAATGGATATGTCAATGGGATATACATTTCGTTACTGGTTGAACGTTGATTTTCGGCAAGCCAAGCATGAAGGCGCTCACGGCCTTCATGAAACAGACCTATCATCCTCTGCGGTCGCGAAAAATAGTAATGAGTATTGAAATTCGTTAAAAAATCCACTTCTCGCTTCGAAAAAGCTAGCGATACGGGTTTGTAGATCGACGGGCGACCGAGGTGCTCCCCCATCGCAGCCTCGCTGGGGCTCGACAGCTCCCACATTTGAGCTTTGTTGAGGCTTAGGCCGGCGTCTTCAGGTGTACACCCAGCGCTGTGGCGAAGGCTTTTACCATCGGGCTTCTCGGGGCGTTGTGGCGCAGGATCAAGTTGAACGCGGTGCTCAGCTGTACCTGCTCCGGGCACAGTGCGCGCAGGCGCCCTTCCCTTACCAGTGGCGTGGCGTAGTGTTCTGGCAGAAAGCCCAGGAAGCGGCCAGTCAGAATCAGAATGGCGACAGCTTCCACTTGTGAGGCCGACGCGGACTGGCTGTCGTGGTTGACGAAGTTGGCCTTGTCGCGATGGATCGCATACCGATGGTTCACCACTTCGTATTGGCGAAGGGCATCGGGGGTGATGTCGCTGGCGGTGAACAGTGGATGCCCTACGGCGCAGTAGGCGTGGGCCTTTTCTTCGTAGAGCGAGAAGTAGTCGAACTCTTCACGGCGTTGGTACACCGGGACGATGCCGGCGACTAGGCGCCCTTCCACGACGCCGCGTTCAACTTCGTCCAATTGCGAGGCCTGTAGGCGCAATCTTATTTTTGGCGATTGGCGATGTAAGTTGCCCAGGGCGGTAATCAGTGGGGAATTAACGTCGGAGACGGTGTTATCAATAACGCCCACACTCAGGTCGCCGATGAGTTCATTCTGCGCCGAACTAAGCTTGTCGCGAAAACTGTCCACCGAGGTGAATAACTCGATGGACGCTTGATACACCAACTTGCCTTCTTCGGTCAGCCCGAACCCTTCGCGGCCCCGTGTACACAGGCGCATGCCGATGCGAATCTCGAGGTCAGAGATCTGTTTGCTGATGGCCGCCAGGCCCACGTTCAACTCGTTTTGCGCAGCACTGAAGCCGCCGGCTTCGACCACGGCCATAAATACCCGCAGCAATTTGAAGTCCAACCCGCTCAATTGCAGCGGTGCTCGGGTGCCGGGTTTTGGCGGCAGGTTTCCAGAAGTGGAAAGTGGGGTTTCCATAATGCGCGTTGACCTCGAGTGCCATATTCAACAGGCTTGAACCCAATCCTTGAACATAGCCAGGCGGCGATAATGAACATAAACATCCGCCCTTGGCAACCTTGAATACGGCGCGTCAGATGCCGGTTCTACACCGATAAACTTCTGTTGAAACTGCCTCCGACTCTTCTAAAAACAAGCGTGAGGAATACCCATGTCCCAGCCCACCGACCGCCTTTGGGGCGCTCGTTTCAAGACCGGTCCGTCTGCGGCGTTGGCCGCGTTGTCGCGTTGCCCTGAGCGTTATTTTCGCCTGACGCCCTACGACCTGGCCGGTTCCCGTGCCCATGCCCGAGAGTTGCAGCGCGCCGGTTTGCTGGATGAGTCAGAAACCCTGCGCACCCTCGAAGCCCTGGACCGTATCGGTGAGGATTTCGCCGCCGGCCGCCTGCATCCCTCCCTGGATGACGAGGACGTGCACACCTTTATCGAACGCGTATTGACCGAGCGCCTGGGCGCCCTTGGCGGCAAGTTGCGCGCCGGGCGCTCGCGCAATGACCAGACGGCCAACGATCTGCGCCTGTTCCTGCGTGACCATGCGCGCACCATCGCCACCGAGGTGTTGGGCTTGCAGCAGGCGTTGGTTGAACAGGCCGAGCAACATGTGCAGAGCATCTGCCCAGGCTTTACCCATTTGCAGCAGGCGCAACCCATTGTGTTCGCCCATCACTTGCTGGCTCACGCGCAGTCGATGCTGCGCGATGTGCAGCGCCTGGTGGATTGGGATGCGCGTACGGCGCTGTCGCCATTGGGCGCGGCAGCGATGGCAGGTTCGGCGATAGCACGTCAGCCGCAGCACTCGGCTAAGGAAATGGGCTACACCGGGCCGTGTGAAAACTCCATCGACGCTGTCGCCAGCCGTGACCATGTGGCGGAGTTCCTGTTTGTAGCGGGCATGCTCGGGGTGAATATTTCGCGGCTGTCGGAGGAGTTTTGCCTGTGGTCGTCGCGCCAGTTTCGCTGGGTGCTGTTGGACGATGCCTACGCCACCGGCAGTTCGATCATGCCGCAGAAAAAGAACCCGGACATTGCCGAACTGGCGCGGGGCAAGGCCGGGCGTTTGATCGGCAACCTGACCGGGTTGATGTCGACGCTCAAGTCGTTGCCGCTGTCGTACAACCGCGATTTGAGTGAAGACAAGCACAGCGTGTTGGATAGCGTGGACACCTTGCTGCTGGTGTTGCCGGCGATGGCCGGCATGGTGGCGACCATGAAGGTGCAGGTCGACGAGCTGCGGCGTCAGGCGCCGATGGGTTTTACCTTGGCGACGGAGGTGGCGGATTGGTTGGCAACGCGTGGCGTGCCATTCAAGGAGGCCCATGAGATTACCGGCGCGTTGGTACAGGCCTGTGAGAAACATGAAATTGAGTTGTGGGAAGCCTCACCGGCGATGTTGGCGGAGGTGGATGGGCGGCTCACCCCGGACGTGCGTGATTGCCTGACCCTGGAGGCGGCGATTGCGGCGCGCAGTGGCTGGGGTGGGACTGCGCCGGAGCGGGTGAAGGAGCAGATTGGGCGGTTGAAGACTGCTTTGGCTGAACAGCAGAAGTGGGCTGAGAGTTATCAGGGGTTTCGGATTTAAGCCTTGGTAGGTGTGGTGAGCTCACCGGCGCTTTCGCAGGCAAGCCAGCTCCCACATTTGACCGGGTTTCAACCGTAACACCGTGTACATCGGTTAGAGCGTCATTAGTTTTGGAGTAGCAACATGAATCAAACCCCGGCCGAGCGCTTGGAAGCCGAGCGCAAGTTGTCTGAAAACCAGTTCGATATCACGCAGTACGAGCATGTGCCGCGGCGGTATTACGGGCGGATGTTTTTTGCCACGTTGATCGTGATTGTGTTGGCTGCGCTGTTGCGCGCGTTTGCCAATGGCCAGATCGAATGGTGCTACATTGGCCAGTTCCTCACGTCGCAAGCCATCCTCTGGGGCCTGGTGAACACCATCGTCATGTCGATCCTGGCGATGGCGCTGGGCGTGGTGATCGGGGTGATCACCGCGATCATGCGCATGTCGGCCAACCCGATCCTGCGTTACGTGGCCATCACCTACACCTGGTTGTTTCGCGGTACACCGCTGATTTTGCAACTGCTGCTGTGGTTCAACCTGGCGTTGATCTTCCCGGTGATCGCGATTCCGGGCCTGTTCAGCATCGACACCGTCGACCTGATGACGCCCTTTGTGGCCGCCTTGCTCGGCTTGAGCATCAACCAGGGCGCCTATACCGCTGAGGTGGTGCGCGCCGGCTTGCTGTCGGTGGACACCGGTCAATATGAGGCGGCCAAGTCCATCGGCATGCCGAGCCTGCAAGCGCTGCGTAGGATCATTCTGCCGCAGGCCATGCGCGTGATCATCCCGCCCGTGGGCAACGAGTTCATCAGCATGGTGAAAATGACCAGCCTGGCCAGTGTGATCCAGTACTCCGAGCTGCTGCACAACGCGCAAAACATCTACTACGCCAACGCCCGGGTGATGGAGCTGCTGATTGTGGCGGGCATCTGGTACCTGGCGGTGGTGACTGTTCTTTCATTTGGTCAAAGCCGCCTCGAGCGTCGTTTTGCCCGCGGCGCCGGCAAGCGTTCGTAAGCCTGGGTTGAGGAGATTTGCCCCATGAGAAGCATCGTCAAGGCCGTCAACCTGAACAAGTATTACGACCAGTATCACGCCCTGCGTGACATCAATATCGAGGTCGAGCAAGGCGAGGTGATGTGCATCATTGGCCCGTCCGGCTCGGGTAAAAGTACGTTGCTGCGTTGCGTCAACCAGCTGGAAAAAATCGACAAGGGCGGCCTGTGGGTCGATGGCGAATTGGTCGGTTATCGGGTGGTCGGCAACAAGCTGCACGAGATGAACGAAGCGCAGATCGCCCGCCAGCGCCTGGCCACCGGCATGGTGTTCCAGCGATTCAATTTGTTCCCGCACATGACCGTGTTGCAAAACATCATCGAAGGCCCGTGCCAAGTGCTCAAGCGCTCGCCCAAGGAAGCCATCGAAGATGCATTGGAACTGCTGGCCCGCGTTGGCCTGGCAGACAAGCGCAATGCCTACCCAGTGGAATTGTCCGGTGGCCAGCAACAGCGCGTGGCAATCGCCCGTGCCTTGGCCATGCGCCCCAAGTTGATGCTGTTTGACGAACCCACGTCAGCCCTCGACCCGGAGCTGGTAGGCGAAGTGCTGTCGGTGATGCGCGATTTGGCCACCACCGGCATGACCATGATCGTGGTCACCCATGAGTTGGGCTTCGCTCGCGAAGTGTCCAACCGCATGGTGTTTATGGACGCCGGCCAGATTGTGGAAGCCGGCAGCCCGGAAGACATTCTAATAAGCCCACAAAATCCACGTACCCAAAGCTTTATTTCTGCCGTTCGCACTTAACTAAAAAACTAACGAGAACGCCCCCATGAAAAAGATGTTTATCCCTTCCTTGCTTGCCGGCCTGATGGCCTCCTCGTGTGTATTGGCGGCCTTGCCGCAAGCCATCAAGGACAAGGGTGAGATCAGCGCGGCCATCGTGCCGAACTACCCGCCGATGGACTTCAAGGACCCGGCCACCAACAAGCTCACTGGTTTTGACTTCGACCTGGGCAACGCCCTGGCCGAGCGCCTGGGCGTGAAGATCAAATGGCAGGAAACCGGCTTCGAACAAATGCTCAGCGGCCTGACCACCAAGCGCGTCGATATCGTGCTGTCGGGCATGAGCGACACCGCCGAGCGCCAGAAGGCCGTGACCTTCGTCGACTACTTCACCAGCGGCCCACAGTTGTACACCCTGGCCAAGCGCGAAGAGATCAAGGAATTGACCGACTTGTGCGGTAAAAAAGTCGGCACCAGCCGCCGCACCACCTGGCCGTCGGAAATTACCGCCTGGAGCAAGGCAAACTGCGAAGCGGCCGGTAAGCCGGCAATCGTGGTGATCGGCACCGAAGGTTCGGCGGATGCCCGGGCGCAGTTGCAGCAGAACCGCCTGGATGCGGCGATGCAGGGCAGCGAGACGATTCCTTATTTGATGGCGCTGGACAAGGGCAAGTACAAGCCGGTGGGGCTGGCGATTTCCAAGCAGTTCACCGGGCTTGGGATTGAGAAGAGCAATACCGAGTTGGTCACGGCGATCAGTGAAGCGTTGCAGGGCATGATTGATGACGGGACCTACGGCAAGATCCTGAAGAAGTGGGATCTGGAGCAAGGTGCGGTCGAGAAGATCAGCATAAACGCAGGCCAGTAAACACCGCAAAACCTGTGGGAGCTGGCTTGCCTGCGATAGCGGTAGATCAGCCAATGACGATGCAAACTGGCCTACCGCTATCGCAGGCAAGCCAGCTCCCACACTGGTTCGGTGTTCACATTTAAGTTGTGTTGTCGTGAAAATATAACAAGGACGCTCGCCCCCACCGTGGCCACCTACTCCCTGGTAATCCGTCGCCTGATGATCTGCTCGGTGACCATCGTGGTCAGCCGCGCCATGACCAGCCCGTTGCTGGCCCTGTGGCTGAGCACACGCCTGGGCCTCAACCAGCAGGACATCGGCCTGCTGATGGGGATCGCGGTGTTCATCGCCACGCTCCTGGGGTTGTACGGCGGCTACATCATCGACCGCCTGGAAAAGCGCAAGCTGCTGATCCTGGCCATGCTTTCAAGCTCCATCGGTTTTTTATTGCTGACCTTTGCCAGCAACCTCTACCTCACCACCTTGACCCTGGTCATCACTGAAGCCGCGTCGGCGTTGTTCCTGATCGGCTCCAAGGCGATCATCAGCGAGAACCTACCGGTGGGCGAGCGCGCCAAGGTGTTTTCCCTGCGCTATACCCTGACCAATGTGGGCTATGCGACCGGCCCGATGTTGGGCGTATTGATTGCTGGCCAACTGCCGTGGGCGCCGTTCCTGATTGCCAGTGCCATTGCCTTTGGCAGCCTGTTCCTGATGATCGGTATTGCGCCGACTCAACGGGACGACCGTCATAAACCCCAGAGTTTTCTCAGCACCCTGCGCACCTTGCGCAACGACCGCACGTTGATCCTGTTCACCAGCGGCAGCCTGTTGAGCACCATAGTCCATGGGCGCTACACCCTGTATCTGTCGCAGTTTTTGCTAGTGGCCTACACACCCGACCAGGCACTGAAAATTCTGTCGGCGGTGCTGGCCTGTAACGCGATCACCGTGATTTTGATGCAGTACCAAATCGGTCGATTCCTCAAGCGCGAGCAACTGCGCCATTGGATCGTGCTGGGCACCTTATTGTTTATTGCCGGGTTGGTCGGCTTCAGCCAGGCGAACAGTCTGCTGAGCTGGTGCCTGGCGATGTTCGTGTTCACCTTGGGCGAGATGATCATTTACCCCTCGGAATTTCTGTTTATCGACACCATTGCGCCGGATGCACTACGGGGCAGTTACTACGGTGCCCAGAACCTGGCCGCGTTTGGCGGAGCCATGAGTCCGGTGATTTGTGGCTACCTGCTGATCAACGCGGCACCCACCAGCATGTTCTTTGCCCTGGCCGCACTTACTGCCATAGGCGGCACGCTGTGTTTCTTGAGCGGGCGACGCGTGGCAGGTTCTTGCTGATATTTATGCAAGATCCGGCTATTAATAGCCAAACCTCTGACGGACCCGAGCCCCATGAAATTCGATACGGCCTACAGCGTGAGTCTCGACGACAAAGTGTCGATCTACGACGTACGAGACCTGAATTTCGACGAAAGCACCGGCTTCGATTCCGACAAGGACAGCTTCCTGTGCCCCAACGACGCCTGCCGCGCGGCCTTCGATAGCACCAATGCGTTGAGCACTTTCAACGCCAAGAACGTCAACTACCAGCGCACGCCGCACTTCAAGAACAAACCCGGCACTCGGCATATCGATGGCTGCCGCTATGCCGGCAGCCATAAATCGGCGACGGGTGAAAGTGATGACGAGCGTGAGGAAAATTTCCCATCGGAATTTGTGCTGACGCGGCGACTGTATGAGCCTAAAACGCCGGTAGTCGGCAACGATGCAAGCGCCCTGCAGGAACCGACGAAAGCGCCTGCAAACCGCACTACGACATCCTCTGGCAGTAATGACACAACCCCGGACAAAACCAGCGTATTCGCACACCCGGTGGAGTGCTACGTGTCCAACATCGATGACAAGGACAAGCTCAAGGCAATGCCCCTGAAGATCGGTGAGCACACGGCGACCTACTGGGCATTCTTCAAGAAGATCGAATACCTGCAAGACAACCAGGGTTTGATTTACTGGGGCAAGATCAAGGCCATCAAGGACTACACCAGCAGCTTTCGCATCGACTTCGAGAAGAAGGTGTGGCTCGACAAAAAGCCTTATTCGGTGAACGTCTACCTGAGCAAAAAGCTCATCGAAAACTACCGCAAACGCACGGCATTCCTGGAGCAGATCAAGGCGGCGGCCAGCAGTGAACGGCCGCTGTATTGCTTTTTCTATGGCGTCACACCGCAGCTTATGCAGGTGCCCAGTAAGAAAAACCCCGAGCAAACGTTCGGGGTATTCAGCGCCAGGATCGAGAACCTGGACCACCTGATTATTCGTGAGGCGCCAGGGCTGGAATCATAAGGGGCTGCAATGCCAATGGATGAGCGGTAGAAACAACTGTACAAAAAAACAGTATAGTTGCACCTCCCCTGTCGAACCTGGAGAAACCCCATGTCCTCTCTGGCAATGAGTTCTTTCGTAGAACAACAGATCGTCCTGCATCAATTCACCGCCAAACACTGCGCGCAGGCGCGCGTCATGCTGGGCTGGAGCCGCGAAGAGCTGGCTCGCCAGGCTGGCGTGGCGGTGCAAACAATTGAGCAATTGGAAGGCCACGGTGACGTGGACGATGAAACCCGTTTGATCCTGGCGTTTCGCCTGGAGGCCGAAGGGCTGGTGTTTTTCCCGGGGTTCGCACCGGGGTGGGGAATGAGTGCGCGCCGGTTTGATACCCCGGCGGCGCAACCTTCTGTGCAAGGCCTCATTTCTCAATTGATGGGTTCAACAGTGGCAACCAGCAGAGGCTGACTCAAATTCAGCCGTTGGTGGCCTCAACCGTTTTATCTGGACTGGCTGGTGTTTGCGTAGAAGGAATACCCGGGAGAAAAGCCGGTTTTTGAATGGCCTGCGAGGCTTGTTCATAACCATAGGCAACTGCCAGCAAAGTGGCTTCACTGTTGCCGCAGCCATATAAGTAAAGTGCCGTGGGCATGCCTTCCTCGTCCATGCCTGACGGAACGGATATACCTGGGTACCCGGCCGCCGCACTGTAAAAATAATTGTGGGACAGAAAGTTCGACACCATGGCGTCGAGCTTGTGCTCCTTTATGGGGTCATCAATGGTTTTCTGAAATACAGGAAGAATCGCTTCCCACAACGCTTCGCGTTTTTCCGGGGTGGTCTCCAGGTCATTGATCATTTCCAGCAGTTTCTGGTCAGGCTCACCAGATTTCTGTGTGCGTTTGATAAAAGCAACCAGCTCAGAAAGTGACTTGACCGGCAAACCTTCTCGCCCAGCCAAATAGTCTTCCAGTTGTTGCTTGACCTCCGAGAACATCGCCTCGTTATAGCCCTCATAGGCTTCGTCGGGGACACCGGCGTCCAACCGCTCTAAGGGCACCAGAATCGCCCCTTGGGCCTTCATCACTTCGAGCGCCGCCTCATAGTGCTTGCGGTCTGCAAGCTTGGCCGGGTCCTTGGCCTCCTCTGCGGACAACTCAGGCAAAGGGGTGTAGCCAATTCGCTTGCCCTTCAAGGCATCAGCGTGCAGGCCCTCGGTGTAGACGTTGGTCTCGGTCATTGCGTTAAGCGCTTCTGCCGCATCACAGATATTGCGGGTGAAGGTCCCCACCGCATCCATGCGGGTGCTGGTCATGACGCCTTCGGTGCTGACCAGGCCCGTCGTGGTTTTCAGGCCAAACACACCGTTGTAGGCTGCGGGGCTGATGATCGATCCGTTGGTTTCCAGCCCTAACGCCACCGGCACATGCCCCTGGGCCACCGCCACCGCCGAGCCTGAACTCGAGCCCGCCACCGGCCCTCCGAGTCGATGAGGGTTCAACGTCTGGCCACCTCGGGAACTCCAGCCATCGGCCGGTGATAGTGAGCGAAAGTTGGACAGCTCACTCATATTGGTTTTGCCTACAATCACCACTCCGGCTTTCAGCAAATTGTCGACGACCTTGGCGTTTTTACTGGCCGGCGCGCCCACCAAGGCCTTTGAGCCTGCGCTGGTCTGCATGCGGTCGTTGGTTTCAAAGACATCCTTCAGCGCTATCGGCACGCCATGCAAATGCCCGCGAACACGGCCATCGGCACGTTCCTGATCGCGGGCTTTCGCCTCTCGCATGGCATCCGGGTTGGTTTCCAAAAACGCATTGCCGCCCTGTAGTCCACGATCAATATTGGCAATTTGCTTGAGCGAGTCCTTCAACAGTGACTCTGAGGTGACACCACCTCCTTGGGCCATCTCCACTGACATCTGGCAGGCACTTTTGAAACCTTGCACAGGGTTTGAAAGCTCCTGAAGCAGGCCTGTCGCCCATCCACCTGCCGAAACTGGTCCGATCATGAAGTGCCCCTCTGTTTGACTGAGTGTGATCGCTATCTGCCGATAACGCCGCACCAGTCTAAGAGCCGATACCCCACTGTTATTTCAGGCGAATCTTGTCACCGCGTCCTACCCTTCCCAGCCCGGTGTAGGCATCTATACCATCTATGGCCGCAGCACGCGGTAAGCGCGCGCCAGTGCCGCCAAACGATCACCTGCCCAGCGCGCACCGTAAAACCAGACTCGGGAGCCATCCTCCAGGGTTTCACACACAGAGGGGTATCCGCCTCTTATGGCATGATGAAAGGCGGCGTGGGGATCCTCCGACACCAGGGCATCCAGGCGAAGACCTGCCACCAGTTCATCGATTTCACGACAGGCCTGCTGACTGTCGCCACTGCGCTGCATGTCCACCGCTACCCATTGCACACCGACGTGACGCAGGGTGTCGAAGACCCGATGCAAAGCCGCGCTGCGCTCAACCAGCTCAACCTGATTGCCCTGCACATAGCGCTCTGCATAGCCGATCCGATAGCCCGTCAACGCCTGCGTGGCGGTGAACGTGGTGTTATTCAATACTAGCGGTACTTCGACCATCACCGGTTCAGTAGGGTCCACACCGCTGATGGCGACAAGTGATAGCGCGGGGTCACGCACTGGCCGTATATGGGGCGCCAGGGCGCTATAACCAGGGACGAGCGTGACGCCCGCAGCCTGTTCGGCGCCAAAGACAATAGAAGTGGGTGCTGCATGGGGTGGTGAAGCGGGCAAGTCGGCGGCGTTTATTGGCGCGGGCAGTGGCTGGGCTGGGGCACAAGGCAACCCCATTCTCCAAAGCTTCTTACAGTGGCTGTCCATCGAAACGTCCTCCCGGAGATAAAATTCCCGCGGGATCATCGCACTCTCATTTGGCGTTTGTCGCAGAGCTGAAATCCGCTGAAAAACTCTTTTCCAAGCGGGTTTTCGGCTCAGCCTGCTGCGTGTTCGTTGACCGATTGAGGTTCCACTTCCAGCCACCAGGCATGCCCACGCTCAGGCTGGTTCAAGCGAAAAGCCTGGCCCATCGCCGGAGTGGTGATCGAAACATTGCGCTCCCAGGCCAGGGCCATGATGCGGTCGAAGGGCTCATGCCAGGCGTGGAAGGCCAGGTCGAAGGTGCCATTGTGAATCGGCAACAGCCAGCGCCCTTTCAGATCGATATGCGCCTGCAGTGTTTGCTCCGGCTGCATGTGCACATGAGGCCACTCGACATTGTAAGCGCCGGTTTCCATCAGGGTCAGGTCAAACGGCCCGTACTGCTCGCCGATGCGTTTGAAACCGTCGAAATAGCCGGTGTCGCCGCTGAAGAAGATACGTCGCGTGTCGTCGATCATCACCCAGGAGCACCATAGGGTCTGGTTGCCATCAAACAGGCCGCGCCCGGAAAAGTGCTGGGCCGGCGTGCAGACAAAACGAACACCATCGACCTCGGTGCCCTTCCACCACTCCAACTGGCGGACTTTGCTGGCGTCTACGCCCCATTTGACCAGCGTGTCGCCCACGCCCAGGGGCGCCAGGAAGTAGCGGGTCTTTTCGGCCAATTGGACCACCGCTTTGCGGTCGAGATGGTCGTAATGATTGTGGGAAAGGATCACCGCTTCCAGCGCTGGCAGCTCTTCAAGGCTGATCGGCGGCTGATGAAAACGCTTGGGGCCGGCCCAACGCAATGGCGAGGCGCGTTCGGCAAACACCGGGTCAGTGACCCAGAATTTACCGCGCATTTTCAGCAGCACGGTTGAATGGCCCAGGCGATACACGCTGTGATCAGGTGCGGCCAATAACTGCTCGCGAGTCAGTGGCTGTACCGGAATCTGCCCCACCGGCCGGGTGGTGCGCGGTTTGTTGAACAGCATGTTCCAGAAAATACGCAGGGTCTTGCCCAAGCCACCGTGTTGCACCGGGGCGTCGTTGCTGAAGTGCCCCAAGTCCTGCTCGGCAGGCTTGGGCGCCGAGGGCGCAGGGTCGAGACGGGTTGAAATAGTGGCCATGACGAAGTGACTCCTGCGGTCCGCTCAAGTATTACACTGCACAGTGTAGTTTCTAGATTGCAACAAAATCCGGAGCAAGTAAACTGCCCGGTGTAATTTCATTGTTGAGTCGAATGCCTTCCATGACTGCCCCCAAACGCCTCACCGAGCGTAAACGCGAAGCCATCGTGGCGGCGGCGATTGCCGAATTTCGCGAGAACGGCTTCGAGGTCACCAGCATGGACAAAATCGCCGCCACTGCGGGCGTTTCCAAGCGCACGGTGTACAACCACTTTCCTAGTAAAGAAGAACTGTTCGCCGAGATCCTCCACCAGTTGTGGGCCAGCAGCGTTGCCCAACTGGACGTGATCTACACCAGCGACCGCCCGCTGCGCGACCAACTGCGCACGTTGCTGGAAGCGAAAATGCAGATGATGTCGGACGCCAACTTCCTCGACCTGGCACGCGTGGCCATTGCTGCCACCATCCATTCGCCGGAGCGCGCGCAAGACATGGTCAACCGCCTCAGTGCGCGGGAAGAAGGCTTTACCCAATGGGTACGCGCCGCTCAGGAAGACGGCCGCCTCACCTGCACCGACCCGGCGTTCGCCGCCCATCAGATCCAAAGCCTGCTCAAGGCCTTTGCGTTCTGGCCGCAAATCACCCTCGGCCAGCCCACCCTCGACCTTGCCGCACAGGCCCACGTCATCGAATCGGCCATCGACCTGTTCCTCGCCGGTTACGAAGTCAGCACGCAGCGCCCGCCCCAGTAACCCCTGTTGCAGGCGCGACATTTAAGGTCGTTTCTGGCGCTTTTACCCGCTGTTTTGCGCAAATGGCCTGGAAGGACACTGATTATTCCCACGCGAATAATCGACAATTCACCTTTCTTATCCGACCACCGGCTCTGCCCGTTGACGCGTGCTGTTGCACCCGCAAAAAAAGTTGACCCAGGACACTATGGAAAACAGACGAGGCAAAGGGCTTTCATTTGCCAGGCGAATCTACACGCCAAGGATTATCGGCCTGGGTATCGGCAGCATCAGCGTGATCGGGGCGTTGTATCCCTTGTCGATGCCCGGTTGGGTCTGGGCGTTGCTGTTGTTCAACGGCATTGCCTGGCCGCACGTGGCGTACCTGATTTCCACCCGCTCGCCGTTTCCCTACCAGGCCGAACAACGCAACCTGCTGTATGACTCATTGCTGGGCGGATTCTGGGCCGCAGCCACTCAGTTTTCGCCACTGACAGCGGTGACCATTCTGTCGATGATGGCCATGAACAACGTCGCAGCCGGTGGCAAACGCCTGTTCCTGCGCGGGTTGCTGGCACAGGCGGCCGGTATCGCGGTGGCCTGGGGCCTGTTCGACGTCAAGTTCGACCCCAGCGTCAGCCTCACCGAGGTCTACACCTGCCTGCCGATGCTGACGCTCTACCCGATGGCCATCGGCATGGTCTGTTACCAGTTAGCGATCAAACTGTCGGAACACAAACGCGCCCTCAGCGCCCTGAGCCGCGTCGACAGCCTTACCGGCCTGCTCAACCATGGTTCGTGGAAAGACCTGCTGAACATCAAGTTTCACAAGTGCCAGCAGCAACAAGGCCAAGCGACCATTGCCTTGATCGATATCGACCACTTCAAGCACATCAATGACGTACATGGCCACACCGTCGGTGACGCGGTTCTGCTCCAGTTGAGCCAGGCGCTGCGCGAACACTTGCGCGAAGAAGACCTGGCCGGCCGCTACGGCGGCGATGAATTCAGTGTGATTCTGCCGAAAATGCCGCTGCACGCCGCTGCGCAGGTGATGGAACATCTACGCGAAACCTTCAGCGGCTATCGTCATGCGCAGATCCCGGACCTGCGCGTGAGCCTGAGCATTGGCCTGGCGGATTTCCACCCGTCGTTCAAGGACGCGGTCATGTGGCTCGATGCGGCGGATCGCGCGTTGTACACCGCCAAAAACAGCGGCCGCAACCGCGTCAAGATCAGCGAATGCACGGCCGTTCATTCAGCCTCAGTTGTCTGATGACACCTCGTCCGAATCTTGCTCCGCCCACCTGCTGCAATAGCATAATGCCGCCATTGGTCGCCTGGCCAAAATAGTCCTGCCTGATGGGCGAACTTCCAGGCCGATTGATCACTCTGAGACCGTTGTTCCACCCCCTCTGTCAGCATCAGGAAGCTGGCAATGAGCAAGTCAACCGTAAGGCCAGGGGCCCTACGGGGTCAGGCGCAAATACATGGACCCCGCATACGCTTGCATGCCCGAGCCCTCCACCATGCTATTTCACGCTCACAAGAAAACCATCAGTACCCTGCAACACAGCCTTGCCCAACAGACCAGCCTGCTGGACGCCATCGAGCGCTCCATGGCCGTGATCGAATTCGACCTGCAAGGCACCGTGCTGCGCGCCAATGACAACTTCTTCAAGACCATGGGCTACCGCGCCGAACAGATCCTGGGCCAGCCCCATCGGATGTTCTGTACCCCGGCGTTCGCCCGCAGCGCGGATTACAACCAGCTGTGGACACACCTGCGCAACGGCCAATTCCAGTCGGGCACCTTTGAACGAGTAGGCGCCAACGGTGCCTCGGTGTGGCTGGAAGCCAGCTATAACCCGGTACGGGATGAAGCGGGGAACGTGATCAAAGTGGTGAAATACGCCATGGACGTCACCCCGCGCCTGCAGGCCGAAAGTGAAGCCAACGCCAAGCTCGAAGCCATCGACCGCGCCATGGCGATGATCGAGTTCAACCTCGACGGCACCATCATCACCGCCAACAGCAATTTCCTGCAGCGCATGGGCTACAGCCTGGCGCAGATTCAGGGCAAGCATCACCGCCTGTTCTGCACACCGGAGCTGGCCAATAGTGCAGCCTACAGCGAGTTCTGGAAGCGCTTGAATCAGGGCGAGCTGTTCAATGGCCAGTTCGAGCGGGTGGATAAACACGGCCAGGTGGTGTGGCTGGAAGCCAACTACAACCCGGTGTACGACGCCAGCGGGCGCCTGTGCAAAGTGGTGAAGTTCGCCTCGGACGTCACCGCCCGCGTGCTACAGCATGCCGCTGACGCACAGAGCGCCGCCCAGGCTTATCACCTGTCGTTGAACACCCAGGAGATGGCTGAAAAAGGCGCCGAGGTGATTCAGAAAACCGCCACCGGCATGCGCGACATTGCCGTGGATATCGACGCCTCTTCGCAACTGATCGCCAAGCTGGGCGAGCGCTCGCAACAGATCACCGCCATCGTCAACACCATTCGCGGCATCGCCGACCAGACCAACCTGCTGGCCCTCAACGCCGCCATCGAAGCCGCCCGCGCCGGCGAGCAGGGCCGTGGCTTTGCCGTGGTGGCCGATGAAGTGCGGCAACTGGCGGCGCGCACCAGCGGCTCCACCGCCGAAATCTCCGGCATGATCGCCATGATCCAGGACGAAACCCGCCAAGCCATCGACAGCATGGACGCCACCCGCGACCGCGCCGCCCAGGGTGTGGAACTGGCCAACCAGGCCGGCACGGTGATCCTGCAAATTCGCGAAGGCACCGGCGAGGCGGTACAGGCGGTGAGCGCGTTTGCAAACGAGCGAGGTAATCGCTGACCCATTGGCGCTGGCTGTCTGCAGGTTAACTTCGCAGCCAGCGCACATGCCGCCCCAGCTCATCAAACAGCGTCACCACCGAGCGCAACGCCCGGCAATCAGGCCGCGTCAACAACCACAGCGCCGTATCGTGCCCTGCCAGCGCAGGGCCCAGCGGTTGCAGGCCATCGCCCATGAGAAAATCCGGCAGTGCCGCCACGCCCAATCCAGCCCTTACCAATTCGGTCACCGACTGCATGCTGTTGCACCGATAACGGGGACGCACGCCCGGCAAATGTTCACGACGCCAGATGACGGTGGGGTGATCGGGTAAAAAGTCATCTGGCGCGATCCAGGCCAGGTTGGCCCAGTCATGGCCTGGGTGCTGGCGCACATAGTCGGCACTGGCACACACCTGATAGGTCACCGCCCCCAGGCAGCGTCCGACAAGATGCGCTGGCGGCGCCTTCGTCAGGCGCAGGGCGATATCCGCATCGCGGCGGCTGAGGTTGGCGAAGTCATTGGAGGTGCTCAGTTCCAGGGTCAACGCCGGGTAGGCCGGCATGAACTGCGCGAGGGCCGGCAACAGCAAGCCTTGCAACACCGAGTCGGTGCAGGTCAGGCGCACGGTACCGCTGATCACTTCACCGCCCTGCTCCACGCCAATACGCGCCGCCTCCAGCGCCTGCTCGGCACGCTCGGCTTGTTGTGCCAGGTTGCTCGCCAGGCCGGTGGGCAAATAACCGGCACGGCTTTTTTCAAACAGGGTCTGGCCCAGCGCCGCCTCCAGCCGCCGCACCGCACGGAACACCGTGGACACATCCACGCGCAGCAGCGCAGCCGCCCGCGCCAGGGTACCGCCGCGCACCAGGGCCAGAATCAATGACAGGTCGGCGTAGTCGATTTGATAGTGCGTGGCTGCATTGAACATATGGGCAAACGCCAATACTGATTGCGTAAGCGCCAATCTATAGTGGGTATCAACCCACCACAAGCCATGGGACGTACACGATGCCAACCCCCGCGCTGCACCTTGCCCTGATCGGTGACTACAACCCCGATGTGACCGCCCACCAGGCCATTCCCGTGGCCCTGCAACAGGCCGCCGACGCTCTGGGCCTGAGCGTCCAAGTGCAATGGCTGGCCACCGACACCCTCACCTGCACCTCTGCCCTGCACGATTTTGACGGCTTCTGGTGCGTGCCCGGCAGCCCCTATCGCGATATCGACGGCGCCCTGCGGACGATACGTTTTGCCCGCGAACAAGGTCGTCCTTTCCTCGGCACCTGCGGCGGTTTTCAACATGCCGTGCTGGAATATGCCCGCAACGTGCTCGGTTGGGCCGATGCCCAGCACGGCGAATTAATGCCGGATGCTGAGCGCGCCGTCATCACGCCGCTGGACTGCTCCCTGGTGGAAGTGAGCGACACCGTGCGCCTGGCCCCATACACGCGCATTGCCCAGGCCTACGGCAGCCTGGATATCCACGAAGGATACCGCTGCCGCTACGGCATCAACCCCACCTTCGCCGACGCCCTGCTGCAAGCCAACCTGATCCCCACCGGCCACGATTCGGCGGGCGATCTGCGCGCGGTGGAACTGCTCGACCACCCGTTCTTCGTCGCCACCCTGTTCCAGCCCGAACGCGCCGTGCTCAAGGGCATCACGCCGCCGCTGGCGATTGCGCTGCTCAAAGCCTGCCAGGAGGTATCGGCATGATCGCCAAGACACCCGCCCCACCGTATTACGCGGTGATTTTCAGCTCGCTGCGTACCGACGCCGACCTGGGTTATGGCGAGGCCGCCACACGCATGCTGGAACTGGCCAGGCAACAACCGGGGTTTCTGGGGGTGGAATCAGCGCGGGAGGATGGGCTGGGGATCACTGTGTCCTACTGGACCAGCGAGGCGGCGATCCTGGCCTGGAAACAGCAGGCCGAGCATCGGCAGGTGCGCGAGCAAGGGCGGGCCACTTGGTATGCGGCGTTTCACACGCGGGTGTGCAAGGTAGAGCGGGCCTACACCTTCCCCACTTGAAATATTGCCCCTTGTAGGAGCTGGCTTGCCTGCGATGGCCATAGGTATCTACACAACTTTGTGGGCTGTAGCAGCAGACGGTAACCACGATGCGAAGCGAGCCGCTCTTGATCCTGCTCTTGATCTGCTTGTGATCTTGATCTCAGGCGCCCCGTTAAACCACGCTGGCCGAACGCAGGCTTGAATTCGTGGGTAACCCGGCAGGACGCCGGGTTAGCCGCCCCGCGCCATGGATGGCGCGTGGCGGCGGCCCACGGATTCAAGCCTGCGTTCGGGCACACCGAGCCTAAGCGAGGTGCCAAGTGGTGGGGCAAGAGCGCTTTGCTTACTTTCGCGCTTTCGAAAGTGAGCCGCCGTCAGGGCGGAACCCTAAGTGGCCGTTACCGCAGCAATGGATATGTACACAGTCCAACTGTGTTGACTGTCAGGCCGCCTTCGCGAGCAAGCCCGCTCCCACAGTTTTGACCGCGGGGTGTCAGGTAGATAAGTGTCGGCTGGCAGGCCGCCATCGCAGGCAAGCCAGCTCCCACCTTTGCTCGTCATCGTTTGCAAAATGACGGACGACTAACTCACCAAACTACGCAACGCGCTGATCTGCGGGATCTCTACCCGGTGCATATACACGCGTAGCGGCTCGGTGACGTTGATGCGCTCGTCGATATTCTGGTCGAGCAACAACTGCAGGCGCGCTCGGCACAGGGTCATGGTGTGGTCGGCGGCCGGCAGCCAGACGAACTCGGCTGTGGGGATGATGCCGTCATCGGCCACGTCCATGCCGAATGAGTCTTCGCTGAAACGCACGATGTACTGGTCGGTCTTGCGGTTGAGGCCGACAAAACCCTGGAGTTGGTCGGCGGCCTGGCAGATAAGCTCGGAAGTGATGCGCATGGTAAACCTCACTGAAAAGTCCCACAGGGACTGGAAAGATGGTTTACACGCGTGGCAGAAATTACCGCCCTCTGACGGGGCAGCTACCCGTAAGAATACTGCAACGCCCTGCAAAAAAGTCCACAAAATTGGCCGGTGCGCACGTTAATGTCGGTTTGGTGATAGCGCCGTTCGCAATCAATTGTTAAAAAGGACACCTTCTCAAAGTTACCTCCACGAAAGGACTTCGCATATGCCTGTCACGTTTTCCAAAAGCGCCTTGCTGCTGGCGTTGATGCTCGGCCTTGGCCAGGCACAGGCTGCCGAGCCGGTCAGCCCGGCCGAATTGGCGACAAACGAAGGCATCCCCTACCCTGCCGTGATCGCTCACCGTGGCGCTTCCTATGACGCGCCTGAATCCACCGCCGCGGCCTACAAGGTTGCACGCGACCTGGGCGCCGACTACCTGGAACTGGACCTGCAACGTAGCAAGGACGGCGTGTTGTTCGCCCTGCACGACAACAACCTGCAGCGCACCACCGACGTCGCCACCAAGTTTCCCGAGCGCAAAGACGCACCCGCCAACGAGTTCACCTGGAAAGAGCTGCAAACCCTCGACGCCGGCAGTTGGTTCAACGCCGCCTACCCGGACCGCGCGCGCCCTGGTTTCGTTGGCCTGAAGATCCTGAGCCTGGACGACATCATCAAGATCGCCGAAGGCAACCCCTCGCACAAACCCGGCCTGTACATCGAGACCAAGGAGCCCAAGCAGTTCCCCGGTATCGAAGCCGACCTGAAAAACAAGCTGCTGGACAAAGGCTGGCTGAGCTCCGCCGGTTCCAAGCTGGGCAAGAGCAACACCGGTGTCGGCCAAGGCAAGGGCCGCGTGGTGCTGCAAACCTTCGAAACCGCCAGCCTCAAAGAGCTGCAGAAGGAAATGCCCAATACCCCGAAAATCCTGCTGTTGTGGGTGGGTGAAGGCAGTATCGAGCCCAAATCCAAAGTGACCTTCGCCGAGTCTGGCGAAACCACCAAGGCCGCCTACTACGCCAAGCAAGAGCCCAAAGACGCCGCCGAATTCGAAAAGTGGGTCGATGAAGCCAAAAGCCTCGGCGCCATCGGCACCGGCCCGTCGGCTGAGCTGACCGACCACGGCGACCAGAGCTATACCGACCTGGTGAAGCCTGAAATGAACAAGCTGACCCACGACAAGGGCCTGCTGGTGCATGTGTATACCGTGGATGAGCCGGTGGACTTCGAGAAAGTCATGAAAGCCGGCGTCGACGGCATCTTCACCAACCGCGCCGCCGAACTGCTGAAGTTCTACAAACGCTGGCCGTCGTCCAGCGTGCAAGACCTGCTCAACGACCATAAGTACTAAAAGCATTGGTGTCAGTGAGCCATTAAGGATGAGTTAAGTTGCGCCGGTTAATCTGGCGCCACTTAAACAGCTCAACCTAAGAAGGACACACACCATGAAAACTTTGACTGCCCTGTTCGCTGCCACCGCCCTGACCCTGACTGCCGGCCTGGCACAGGCGGATGTTCGTCCGGATCATATCGAGGGCCTGCTCAAGTCCGGCGCCGTGATGCCTTTCGACAAACTCAACGCAGCAGCCGTGGCAACTCACCCTGGTGCTTCGATCACTGACACTGAGCTGGACACCAAACACGGTGTCGCCAACCAGTACGTCTACGAAGTGGACCTGACCGATACCACCGGCAAGCGCTTTGAAGTGAAGCTCGACGCCAAGACCGGTGCCGTGCTGGAAAACAAGCAAGACACCTGAGTTGAACCTTGAAAAAACGCGCCACCTTCGGGTGGCGCGTTTTTTTATGCGCGCCTCAAACCGTCACATAACCGTCATACCGCCTTGCAATGATTCGCCTAGGAACCTGTGAAACGTCCTACAGGCCCTTTCTCTGCGAGTCGCCATGAACCACAGCATCGACCATGCCCACCAGGATTCCGATCTGTTTGGCCTGCTTTACGGTTTCCGCTTTCGCCCCGGCGAAAAAGGCCAACAAATTGATTCCGCCACAGCCCTCGCCGCCTTGCAGCAACCCCCAGACCCGGAAGAATTCCTGTGGCTGCACCTGAACCTGGCCCACGCCGCCTGCGAGCGCTGGATGCAGGCGCACTTGTCGCTGCCGGAAGAGTTTTTTGAAGCCCTGCACGAGGGGTCGCGCTCCACGCGCATCGAGCATGTGGACTCGGCCTTGCTGGCGGTGGTCAACGACGTGGTGTTCAACTTCAGCAGCATGGTGTCGTCGGATATTTCCACGCTGTGGGTGTGCGCCCGCAGCCGCTTGCTGGTGAGTGCGCGCCTGCAGCCGTTGCACTCGGTGGATAAATTGCGCTCGTCGGTGAAGGCCGGTGAACACTTTCGCTCGCCGTTGGAACTGCTGGTGCACCTGCTGCGCGACCAGGGCGAAGTGCTGACGCAGATCGTGCGCAAGACCAGTATCAGCGTCGACCATATCGAAGATCAGCTGTTGTCTTCGCGCCTGTCCACCAACCGTGCTGAACTGGGTGCGGCCCGCCGCGTGCTGGTGCGCCTGCAACGCCTGCTGGCGCTGGAACCGGGCTCGCTGCTGCGCCTGCTCAATCGCCCGCCGCAATGGCTGCAAAAGGAAGACGTGAAGGAGTTACGCAAATCCACCGAGGAGTTTGCGCTGATCATCAACGACCTGACCGCCCTGGGCGAGCGCATCAAGCTGTTGCAGGAAGAGATCGCCGCCAACCTTAATGAACAGAGCAACCGCACGCTGTTCACCCTCACGGTGGTGACAGTGCTGGCGCTGCCGATCAACATCATTGCCGGCTTTTTTGGCATGAATGTGGGTGGGGTGCCCCTGTCTCAAGACCCGGAAGGCTTCTGGATATTGGTGGCCTTGGTCGCAACCTTTACCCTGATCGCCGGGCGTTGGGCCTTTCGCAAATTCTCAAATTGAAATAAGCCCCAACTGTGGGAGCTGGCTTGCCTGCGATTGCGGTGGATCAACCAACACAATGCAAGCTGACTCACCGCTATCGCAGGCAAGCCAGCTCCCACAGGGGTTATGCGTCGGGTCAGTGACTGAAGAGTCCAGCCATCGCTTTGAGCCGCTTCTTGTACACCCGCCGCGCCTCCAAAGCCTCCTCGAGACTTACCGCCACAAACCCCGCCCGCTGGTTGGGCTGCATCTGCCCGATCAAGTCCAGGTCGGCGCTGATCACCGTGCCAATCATCGCGTAGCCACCGCCCGACACCGCATCGCGGTGCAGCACAATCGGTTCGAGCCCTGCCGGTACCTGAATCGAGCCAATCGGGTAGCAACTGTCGACGATGTTGGAAGGATCGGAGCCCGCGCCAAACGGCTGTTCCCGTGGCTGGAAGCTCAACGCGCTGCCGCCCTTGAAGCGATAGCCGATGCGATCGGCCTCGGAGCCCACCGTCCATGGCTCGGCAAAAAAGCTGCTTTTGGCCTCGTCAGTCAAACGCTCGTAATACAGCCCCGGCACCACTCGCAATGTCACATCACCACCGACCGAACGCCGCAACGCCATCGGCAAGCTGTTGCCCGCACGCCCGGTACCGCTGGCGGTACCGATCGGCAATTGATCGCCCTCCTGCAAGCGCCGGCCATTAAACCCGCCGAGGGCGCCGAGGGTGTAGGTGGAGCGACTGCCGAGCACCAACGGCACGTCGATACCACCCGCAACGGCGAGGTAGGTGCGTGCGCCGGCCTTGGGAAATTCGAACCGCAGCACCTGCCCGGCGCGCACGGCAAAGGCGGTGTCCTGGTGCACCACTTCACCGTCCAGGCGCGGCGACATCAAGGCGCCGCTCAGGGCCACCAGCGCGTCCTGCTGGAACTCCAGCTCTGGCCCGATCAGCGTGCATTCCAGGCCCGCCGCGCCCACGGGGTTGCCCACCAAGTGGTTGGCCGCACTCAACGCGTATTGGTCCAGCGCCCCCGACGGCGGGATGCCCAAGTGGTAATAACCTTCGCGGCCCAGGTCCTGCACGGAGGTGGCGAGGCCAGGTTTGAGGACCTTGATCATGCCAGCGCCTCCTGCAGGGTTTTCGGATAGCCGATGGGGTCGGCGAGAAAGGCATCCAGGGAAAATTCCACCGGGCGAATGCGTAAATCGAAATGCCCGGCGTCCACCTCGGCGACGGCCCGGTCATAAGCCTCGCGGTCTATCGGCTTGAACTGCACGATATCGCCAGGGCGGAAGAACACCATGTGCGCCTTGAGGTACGCCAACTGCTGCGCCGGGTCGTAGATCGGTGCCGGGGTAACGCCGAACATCTGATAACCGCCCGCCCCTCGCACTGAGTAGATACAGCCAAAGCAGCCGCCATGGCCCAGGGTCAGTTTCGGTGTGTCGGTGCGTGGCCGCAGGTATTTGGGTACCTGCAATTGCCGCTCGCGTTCGACCATCTGGAACATGAACGGCAAGCCCGCGACAAAGCCGACCATCGACACAAACCACGGCGCGCCACTGTGGGCGGCGATGAACGCGTTTACGTCGGCCAAGCCATTGATGCGTGCGGCGTATTCCAGGTCTGTGCCGCTGGGGTCTTGGTGGCGGTCACGAAAGCGCATCAGGGTTTCGTGAGTCCAGGGGTCGTTATAGAGCACCGGGATTTCGATGATGCGCGTGCGCAAGGTGCGCTCGGCCACGGCCTGGGCTTCGGCGCTTTGCACGGCGTCGAGCAGCGCGTGAGGGGCGATGCGGTCGGGGTCGAAGCGAATCTGGAACGATGCATTGGCCAGGCAGACATCCAGTACGCCTTCCAGCGCCAGGCGCTCCACGGCGCGGGTCACCGCCATGCCCTTGAAAAAAGCCTCCAGGGACATGCTGTCGCTGACCTCGGCAAACAGGTGTTCATCACCGCCGAAGCTGTAGCGGATGGGGGACGTTTCAGCCATGTCTGTTCCTCTTGGAATCATTGTAGAAAGGCAGGCAAAAAAGTAAGGGTTGGATCTTATTGGGGTGTTCTGACGTCGATGCCCGCCTGGTCCAGGGCTGCACGGGTGGCCTCCACCAGTTCCAGGGCGCCGGGGGTGTCGCTGTGCAGGCAGATGGAATCGAATTCAATCGCCAGGTCTTCGCCTTCGACGGTACGCACCAGGCCGGCCTGACACGCACGCAAGACCCGCGCGGCCACTGTGGCGGGGTCCAGCGCCCGCACATTGCGGGTAAACACGATGGAGCCGCTCCGGTCGTATTCACGGTCGGCATAGAACTCGCGCACCACCGGTTGCCCCAGTTCCTTGGCAATGCGCCAGATCACCGAGTTGGGCATGCAATACAGCATCAGCGTGGGCTCGATGACTTGCAGGTTTTGCACCAACAGCCGGGCGGCCTCTTCATCGCGGGCCAGGTGCATGTACAGCGCGCCGTGAGGCTTGATGTGTTGCAGGGTCATGCCTTGGGCGCGGGCCATTTCACGCAGGGCACCGAGCTGGTAGAGCATGTCGTCCACCAGTTCCTGAGCCGGTGCGTTGATATGCCGGCGACCGAAACCCACCAGGTCATGGAAGCCTGGGTGCGCGCCAATCGCCACACCCAGTTGCTTGGCGCGCTCGACGGTGCGGCGCATGGTGCCGGGGTCGCCGGCGTGAAAGCCGGTGGCGATATTGGCCGAGCTGATGTAGGCCATCAGCTCTGCGTCGACGCCGTCGCCGATGGTCCAGGGGCCAAAGCTTTCGCCCATGTCTGAATTGAAATCCACTGCCTGCATCGAGGTCGCTCCGCCAAAGGTGATGCCCGCAAAGTAGGCTGGGGCTTGACCCCTTGGGAAGATCTATTATCAGATGGCCCATCTTCTGAAAATCAGATAGCTTTTTATCCTCGCCCCCCGATCGTTCCCACGCTCTGCGTGGGAATGCAGCCATGGACGCTCTGCGTCCGCACTTGAGACCGTGACGCGGAGCGTCACAAGAGGCATTCCCACGCAGAGCGTGGGAACGATCAATAAGCAGAGTGCGATATGTCTTTAACCTTGCGCCAGGTTCGCTATTTCGTCGCCACCGCCGAGATCGGCCAGATATCCCAGGCGGCGATTCACTTGAATATTTCCCAATCGGCGGTGACCACGGCGATCAAGGAGCTGGAAGCCATGCTCGGCGTGCAGTTGTTCGTGCGCTCGGCCCAGGGCATGAACCTCACCGATGCCGGGCGGCATTTTCTCAACCGTGCCTACGTGATTGTGCGCAGCGTGGAGGACGCCCTCAACAGCCCGTTGCCGGACTACCGCGCCAGCGGCGTGCTGCGGGTGGCGGCCAGTTACACGGTGCTGGGTTATTTCCTGCCGCACCATTTGCAGCGCATGGAGCATTGGCATCCGGACGTGACCATCGAGGTGTTCGAACAGGAACGCCAGACCATCGAACAGGGCCTGCTCGACGGCCAGTTCGACATGGCCGTGGTGCTGACCGCCAACCTCACCCACGCGGATATCGTCTCGGAAATTCTGTTCAACTCCGAACGCCGCCTGTGGCTGCCCAGCCATCACCCGTTGTGCGAACGCGGCGCCGTGAGCCTGGCGGACGTGGCCCAAGAACCCTACATTTTGCTCACCGTCGATGAAGCCGAACACAGCGCCATGCGCTACTGGGAACAGGCCGGGCAAACGCCCAAGGTGCGGCTGCGCACCAGCTCAGTGGAGGCGGTGCGCAGCATGGTTGCCAACGGCAGCGGCGTGGCGATCCTGTCAGACCTGGTGCACCGGCCCTGGTCCCTGGAAGGCAAGCGCATCGAAACCCTGACCGTCACCGACCCGGTCACGCCCATGAGCGTCGGCCTGGCCTGGCACCGCGAGCGTGCGTTTACCCCAGCGATGCAAGCGTTCCGGGATTACTTCCACGACGCGTTCCTGGCGCCCCAGCAGCTGTCGGCACGCCGTTAAAGATGAGCTTGCAGGGTGGCGGTCAACCAGTCCATGAACACCCGCACCCGCAACGGCAGATGCCGCTGACCGGCGTACAGCAACGACACATCCAAGGGCGGCGCCTGGTAATCGGGCAGCACCGCCACCAACTCGCCGCTGGCCAACAAGTCGCGTATCCCGAGCTGAGGCACCTGCGTGATGCCAAACCCGCCCAGGCACGCCGACTGATAGGCGTCGGTGCTGTTGACCGTCACCCGGCCTGCCATCGGTAACCGCTGCACCTTGTTGCCCACCAAGTACTCGAACCCGGCCGAGCGTGCGCCCAGTGGCCGCACGTAATGCACCAACTGGTGATGCGCCAGGTCTGCCAGGGTTTCGGGCACGCCATACCGTTGCAGGTACGCCGCGCTCGCGCAGTTGACCATCGGCATGCTGCACACCCGCCGCGCTACCACGGTTTGATCGGGCTGGGCGCCGACGCGCACCACGCAATCAAAACCTTCGGCGATCAGGTCCACCTGGCGGTCCGAACCGCTGATCTCCATGTCGATCAGAGGATGGCGCGCCATGAACGTGGGCAAGTTCGGCAAGATCAAGCCCCGCGCCATGACATTGGGCATGTCCACCCGTATGCGCCCGGCCAATTGGGTTTCGTCCTGACGGAACAACCCTTCCAGCTCCTCCATATGCGCCAGCAGATCCTTGCTGCGCTCATACAACACCCGACCATCCTGGGTCGCCTGCACCTTGCGCGTGGTGCGTTGCAACAGCCGTGCGCCCAGCAACTCCTCCAACGCCTGCACATGCTCGGATACCGTAGAGCGCGGCAAGCCCAGGCTTTGGCCGGCCTGGGTAAAGCTCGACAACTCAGTGACGCGTACGAAGGTGCGCAGCAGCTCAAGCTTGTTCATGTGATTGTTCGCCCTATCCGGCCAGTGATTCCGATATCAGCCTGTTTATCACGTTATGGCCGGACAAATACACTCAATCCCACTAACCCCATTTGAGGACTGCACCATGACCCGTAAAATCGCACTCATCACCGGCGCCAGTCGTGGCCTTGGAAAAAGCGCCGCCCTGCACCTGGCTGCGCAAGGCATCGACATCATCGGCACTTACCACAGCGCAGCGACCGAAGCCCAAGCCGTGATAGCCCAAGTAGAGGCCTTGGGCGGTCGCGCCGCCATGCTGCAACTGGACGTCAGCCAGAGTGAAACCTTCGATGCATTCGTTGGCCAGATCGGCACCCTGCTCAAGGATGTGTTCGCCCAGGATCATTTCAACTTCCTGATCAACAACGCCGGGGTTGGCACCTACGCAAGCTTTGCCGAAACCACCGAAGCCCAGTTCGACCAACTGGTGGCGATCCATGTGAAGGCACCGTTTTTCCTCACGCAAAAACTGCTGCCGCTGATCCGCGATGGCGGGCGCATCATCAATATCTCCAGCGGCTTGGCGCGCTTCAGCCTGCCGGGTTATGCGGCCTACGCGTCCATGAAAGGCGCGGTGGAAGTGTTGTCGCGCTACCAGGCTAAAGAGCTGGGCCCACGGGGTATCACCGTGAACACCCTGGCACCGGGCGCGATTGCCACTGACTTCGGCGGTGGCGAGGTACGCGATAACAATGATGTGAATGCGATGGTGGCCAATAACACTGCTCTTGGCCGAGCCGGCTTGCCGGACGATATTGGCGGCGCGATTTCGATCTTGCTGGCCGATGGCAGCCACTGGATCACCGGCCAGCGGATCGAGGCGTCGGGCGGGATGTTCCTCTAAACGGCGGCCCCCTGTAGGAGCGAGCTTGCTCGCGAAAAACTCAAGAGCGCCGCGTATTTACAGAGGCCCCGCGTTATCGTTAGCGATCTTCGCGAGCAAGCTCGCTCCTACAGTGGGTAGCATTTTTTTCGCTGATTTTTTCCCGAATGACGTCGTAACCCCAGTGGTACACGTAGGTGTAGGGCAGGAAGAACAACAACACGCCAATGTCGAGGATGAAGGCTTCCAACAGGCTGATCTTCATCAAGGCAGCAATCAATGGCACCGCCAGCAGAATCAGGCCGCCTTCAAACAGCAGCGCGTGCAGCACACGGGTCCAACCACCGTTGGCCAGTTGCAGGCGAGCTTTAAGGCGGTCGAACAGGCTGTTGAACACCACGTTCCAGCTCAGTGCCAACAGGCTGATGCCCAAGGTCACTGCGCCCATCTCCAGCGCCGGCCGGCCAGTGACCCACACCAGCAGTGGCGTGCAGATCAATAGGGCCAGCCCTTCGAAACCAAGGGCTTGAAAAACGCGTTCAGTAAGGGATTTGGTAGGGGTCATGACCCGGCTCCGTGAGTGACGATGGTTGCCATGATCAGGCTTTGTCTCGATACTTCATAACCAATAACCATCGATCAAGGCGATAGTCATGGCCTCCCATGAAGTGCTCCAGGCGTTTGTCCAGGCGGCCACCCAAGGCTCGTTTTCCGCGGCGGCGCGCAAGCTGGGCAAGAGCCAGTCCACCGTGAGCGCGGCGGTGGCCAGCCTTGAGATCGACCTGGATGTGGTGCTGTTTGACCGCAGCAGCCGCAAACCGACCCTCACGCCCGCAGGGCAGGTTTTGCTGCAACGGGCTGAGCAAGTGCTGGAAGCCAGTAGCCGCCTGGAGCTGGCGGCCAGTCAGTTATCTCAAGGCCTGGAGCCGAAGTTGAGTATCGCCATGTCCGATACTTATCAGTCTGATCGATTCGAGATCGCCCTCACCGCCTTCGAACGACGCTACCCGGACCTTGAGCTGGAATGCCTGATCGCGGAATGCGAAGACCTGATCGCGCTGGTGCAAAGTGGCCGGGCGCAGATCGCATTTATTGAGAAACAGGAAGTTTACCCGCCCGATCTGACCTTCTCTGCGGTGGAAGAGCGCACGGAGATCGCGCTGTTCGTCTCGCCTAAACACCCGTTGGCGAGCCTGGGCAAGGTTCACCCGCACACGCTGCAACAACACCGGGAGTTGCGCTTGGCGAGCATCATCAGCCCCAATGAAAACCGCGGTAAGCAACGCGTCTGGTCGGCGCCGAGTTACCTGATGCTGATGGAAATGGCGCAGCTGGGGTTTGGCTGGGCACCGATTCCACGCTGGCTGGTGGAGCGCTTTGGCGGCAACCAGTTGGTTGAACTCAAGGTGCGCAGTTGGCCGCGTTCGGTGGCGGTGGATGCGCTGTGGTCGCGGCAACAGCCGCCGGGGCCTGCGGGGAGCTGGTTGCTGGGCAAGATGCTGGAATGAGCCTGTAGGAGCGAGCTTGCTCGCGAAGAACGTCAACGATAACGCGTGCTTCCTGAAGAAACGCGGCGTCGGTGAGTTTTTCGCGAGCAAGCTCGCTCCTACAGGTATTAGGCTTACGCCCTCCTACATTTGGATCGTCACTGTCTGGGGGAATTGAGTTCGGCGAGGCGTCGCGTGATGAAGCGTTTTTCTGGCGCTTGTTGGGTCAGGGACAAAGCTTTTTCGTACGCCCTGCGGGCTTCGTCAAACCGCCCCAACTGCCGGCAAAACTCCCCACGCGCCGAATGCGCCAAGTGGTAGTCCTGCAACTCACCGCGCTGCAAAAGGTTGTCTACCAGCGCCAACCCCGCCAACGGCCCCTGCTCCATCGCCACCGCTACCGCACGGTTCAACTCGATCACCGGCGACGGCACAGCCCTGAGCAACACATCGTAGAGCCCGACAATCTGCCGCCAATCGGTGTGCCCCGCGCTGGGCGCCTCGGCGTGTACGGCGGCAATCGCCGCCTGCAGGCAATACGGTCCAAAGCGCCGCGAGGTAAGCGCCTGCTCCACCAGTGCGCAGCCTTCAGCGATCAAGACCCTGTCCCAAAGCGTACGATCCTGCGCGTCCAACAGCACCAGTTCGCCGCTGGCAGAAGTACGGGCAGGCCGACGCGACTCGTGCAGCAACATCAACGCCAGCAAGCCCATGACTTCCGGCTCGGGCAGCAACTCCAACAGCAAGCGCCCCAGACGAATGGCCTCCAGGGTCAGGTCTTCACGGGTGAGGTCGGCACCCGCCGAGGCCGAATAGCCCTCGTTGAACACCAGGTAAATCACCCGCAGCACACTGTCCAACCGCTCGGGCAATTCGGCCCGGGACGGCACTTGATAGGGAATTTTCGCCTCACGGATCTTGCCCTTGGCGCGCACGATGCGTTGGGCAATGGTGGTGGGCGTGGCAAGAAAAGCGTGAGCGATGGCCTCGGTGCTCAGGTCGCAGATCTCGCGCAGGGTCAGCGCAACCTGGGCATCGGCTGCCAACGCTGGGTGGCAGCAGGTAAACATCAGGCGCAGGCGGTCGTCTTCCACGTCTTCATCACTCCACGGCGCGGCCTCCAGCGCGTTGGCCTGCTCCTCCAATAACGGGGTAAACCGCGACTGCCGCCGCAGGCGGTCGATGGCCTTGAAGCGGCCGGTGGACACCAGCCACGCCCGAGGATTATCCGGCACGCCATCCTAGGGCCAGCGCTGCACGGCGACAAAAAACGCCTCATGCAGCGCCTCCTCGGCCAGGTCGAAATCCCCCAGCACGCGAATCAACGTCGCGAGCACGCGGCGTGATTCGCTGCGGTAAATGGCGTCGATCTGCGCGGTCAATCGGCCATGTCCTCGGTCACCAACTTCACCAGGCGGTCCAGGCTCTGGCCCCAACCGTCATGAAAGCCCATGGCTTCGTGGGCCTGTTTGTCCTCGGCACTCCAGTGCATGGCACGGGCGGTGTAGAGGGTCTTTCCCCCGACCTCCTCAAAGGTGACTTCGGCGCTCATGAACGGCTTGCCCGAAGGCACCCAGCCCGGCATGAACGCGTCGGTAAACACCAGGCGGTTGGGCGCGTCGATCTCCAGGAATACGCCCTGGGTCGGGTATTCGCTGCCATCCGGCGCGCGCATCAAGGTGCGGAACAAGCCGCCGACCCACAGGTTCATCTCGCATTCAGGGGTGGTCATGCCGTGGGGGCCCCACCATTGTTGCAGCAGGGTTGGCTCGGTCCAGGCGCGAAACACCCGGCGGCGCGGCGCATCGATCAAGCGGCTGATGGACAGTTCAAATTGAGCGGGTTGAGTGTTCACGGGGAAACCTCCTCAAGGCTTTTGATTATTGTGTTGAGAGATCCAATTGGCGCACAGGGCGCACTTCCACACTGCCGACCCGGGCCGCCGGAATGCCGCCCGCCACCTGGAGCGCTTCATTGAGGTCCTTGGCGTCGATCAGGTAGAACCCGGCGAGCTGCTCCTTGGTTTCGGCAAACGGCCCATCGGTGATCGACAGCTTGCCGTTGCGCATGCGCACGGTGGTGGCGGTGGTCACCGACTCCAGCGGCTCGGCAGCGAGCATGCGCCCGCTGGCCTGGATGGACTCGGCGTAGGCCAGACATTCCGAGTCATGGGGGCTGTCGGGTGAGGTGTGCAACACCTGTTCGTCGCTGTAGATAAGGCACAGGTATTTCATGGCGTTCTCCGTTTTCGGACTACTGACTATAGTTCGCGGTGCTCAAGGTTTCAGGTCGAACAACGCCGTGCCGCTGTGCATATCAAACGGCGCCGACCAGTGCTCATGCACCACCTTCCATTGGCCATTGATACGCTGGTAGCCGGCGGTTACGCGCATCCAGCAGGCCTTCACCTCACCGTCCGGCCCGGCGCCGCCGCAGTGGGCCAGCCAATGGGCGAATGCGCTGTCTGGCGCTTCGACGACATGCAGTTCATGAAACTCGAAGATGCCGGGCCCGGGGCAGTGCTCCATGCACGCTTCCCAGTGCGCGCGGTAGGCCGCCTTGCCTTTGAATTGCAGGGCGGTTACAGCGTCGAACGAGACGATATCGTCGGCGTAAAAGCTGACAATCTGGTCGATATCACGGCTGACGACGGCGTGTTTCCATTGCTCGATCAAGCTCTTGATTGCAGTGCTCATGGCGATGACTCCTTGGGGTGGACAATCACGGAAGACACCCTTAGTCGAATGGCCTCGAGGGAAATCGACATCCCCCTGAAAAATAATTTCCCGTGGCCCAAACCCGATAAACTGCCCCCTCCCTTGCAGCCGTTCGGATAGCCCGATGCAAACCCGCCTCGTCGCCTACGAGGCGCTGAATGCTGTGCAACAACAGCAAGTCGGCGCCATCGAAGTTCACCCTGAACAACTGCCGTTTTGCGGTGATATGTATTGCGCGCTCAACACTCTGCTCGCCAAGCCAAGCCCTGGGGTCAAGGGCTTTGCGTTGTTGGCCGATGACCTTCCGGTGGCGTTCCTGCTGCTCAAGCGCCCGCCGTGCCTGCCTCATTGGGCCGATGAACACAGCGCCACACTCCACGCGCTACAGGTAGACCGGCATCAGCAGGGGCGTGGATACGGCAAGGCATGTTTGCAGGCACTGCCCGCCCTGGCGCGTGAGGCGTGGCCGCACATCAAGGGGTTGGAGCTATCAGTGGACACCCACAATCGGGCGGCGATGGGGTTGTATCTGGGGGCGGGATGGGTGGATCGCGGCGAGGCGTACAAGGGCCGGGTGGGGTATGAGCGCCGTTTGAGCTTCAGGCTTAATCCATAGCGGCAATGTCACGTAAACATGACTTCCATTCGTGCATGTCCTGTTTACGTGACATCAGGTGCAGTGTCAGCCCCGCTCCCCGATCGGCAACCAGATTTCCACCGTGCCCGTACCCTTCCTGGCATCGAAATCCGCGCTGTAGCGCTCAAAATCCGCGCCCATGACCTTGTAGCCCGAGTGCGGCAGCCATTCGAACATGATGCGTTCGTAGGTTTGCTCAAGCGCCTGCACCGGCCCGTAGTGGGGGAACACGGCATAGTTGAGTGGCGGAATTTCGATCACCTCGAAATTGCTCGGCACGTCCTTCTTGGCCGGGACTTCAACACCTGCCAGGTAATCGAATTCGCCGTGATGCGGGTTATGGCACACCCCGTAGGTCACACCGCCGACGCGCTTCTTGAGGTCCTTGATGCAGGTATCGAACAACTCCCACAGCCGTGGGATATCGCCCACGGTGGCCTTCGAATATCGCCCTTGCACCCCGGCGATCACCAGGGCCTTGCCAGCTTCCAGGCGTAGCTCCAACGGTTTTTTTGTCTGCTGATCCATACGAACAGTCTCCTTCTTATGAGGGAACAAACCCGCATCGAGTATAGGGGCATATCCACCTCGTACTCCATGTAGAAAAATTTTCGACGCATCTGGACAACTGGCCATCATCGCCCGTATTGTCTGCCCCGCAGGCCACCGCAGTGGCCGACGTCGCTCGGACGGTTCCGGGCGCTTACGTACCTCGAGGCAACAATGGCAGACCAAGGTTCGCCGCGCCGCTTTGCGCGCATAGATCGACTCCCCCCCTATGTTTTCAATATCACTGCCGAGCTGAAGATGGCTGCGCGTCGGCGCGGCGAAGACATCATCGACTTGAGCATGGGTAATCCTGACGGCGCCACGCCTCCCCACATCGTGGAGAAAATGGTCACCGTCGCCCAACGTGACGACACCCACGGCTACTCCACCTCCAAAGGTATCCCGCGCCTGCGCCGGGCAATCTCGCGCTGGTACAAGGATCGTTACGCGGTGGATATCGACCCCGAGTCCGAAGCCATCGTGACCATCGGTTCCAAGGAAGGCCTGGCGCACTTGATGCTAGCCACCCTGGACCAGGGCGATACTGTGCTGGTGCCCAACCCCAGCTACCCGATTCATATCTACGGCGCAGTGATCGCCGGCGCCCAGGTACGTTCGGTGCCACTGATACCCGGCGTGGATTTCTTCGCTGAGCTGGAGCGCGCGATTCGCGGCTCGATCCCCAAGCCGAAGATGATGATCCTGGGCTTTCCGTCCAACCCCACCGCGCAGTGCGTGGAACTGGACTTCTTCGAACGGGTGATCGCCCTGGCCAAGCAGTACGACGTACTGGTGGTGCACGACCTGGCCTACGCCGACATCGTCTACGACGGCTGGAAAGCCCCCTCGATCATGCAAGTGCCCGGCGCCAAGGACATTGCGGTGGAGTTTTTCACCCTGTCCAAGAGCTACAACATGGCCGGCTGGCGCATCGGCTTCATGGTGGGCAACCCGGAACTGGTCAACGCCCTGGCGCGCATCAAGAGCTACCACGACTACGGCACCTTCACCCCGCTGCAAGTGGCGGCAATTGCGGCGCTGGAAGGCGACCAACAGTGCGTCAAAGACATCGCCGAGCAGTACCGCCAGCGCCGCAATGTGCTGGTCAAGGGCCTGCATGAGCTGGGCTGGATGGTGGAGAACCCGAAGGCGTCGATGTACGTCTGGGCCAAGATTCCCGAGCAATATGCCGCCATGGGCTCGCTGGAGTTTGCTAAAAAACTGCTATTGGAAGCGAAGGTGTGTGTGTCGCCGGGGATCGGCTTTGGTGAGTATGGCGACGATCATGTGCGCTTTGCGCTGATCGAAAACCAGGACCGGATTCGCCAGGCCGTGCGTGGGATACGCGGCATGTTCAGGGCGGATGGGTTGGTCAGCAAAGCCTGACCTGATCCACCTGAAGAAACCCAATCAATGTGGGAGCTGGCTTGCCTGCGATGCAGACACCTCGGTGTTTCAGATGTACCGAGGTGATGCTATCGCAGGCAAGCCAGCTCCCACATTTGTTTTGCGGTGCCTGTTACACCACCAACGACAGCAACATGATGAAGATCAGCGCCACGATCGACAGAATGGTCTCCATCGCCGTCCAGGTCTTGAACGTCTCGGCCACGGTCATGTTGAAGTACTGCTTGACCAGCCAGAACCCCGCATCGTTGACGTGAGACAGGATCAACGAACCTGCGCCCGTCGCCAGCACCAGCAACTCGCGGTTAACCCCAGGGATCATGCCCACCACCGGCACCACAATGCCCGCACCGGTAATGGTCGCAACCGTCGCTGAACCGGTAGCAATCCGAATCACCGCCGCCACCAGCCACGCCAGCAGGATCGGGTTGATCTGCGCGTTCACCGCCATATGGCCGATCACGTCACCCACACCGCTGGTGACCAGCATCTGCTTGAAGCCACCACCGGCACCGATGATCAGGATGATCGCGGCGGTCGGCGCAAGGCTGGCGTCGAGCAACTTGAGGATCTGCTTGGAGTGGATGCCCTGGCGATGGCCAAAGGTGTACAGCGACAGCAGCAACGCCAGCAGCAAGGCGGTGATCGGGTGACCGATCATGTCCATCCAGTTGCGCACCACGTTGCCTTCGGCAAAGGCGATGTCGGCGAAGGTTTTGAGCAGCATCAGGAACACCGGCAGCAGCACGGTGATCAGGGTGATGCTGAAGCTCGGCAGGTCTTTGTTCTCCGGCTCGCGGGCCAGTTGGTCCACCAGTTCCTGGGACGGGTTGCCCGGGATGTACTTGGCGATGAACGTACCGAAGATCGGGCCGGCGATGATGGCGGTCGGCAGAGCAACGATCAGGCCGTACAGGATGGTCTTGCCGATATCGGCGCCGAACACGCCGATGGCTAGCAGCGGGCCTGGATGCGGTGGCACCAGGCCGTGCACTGCCGACAGACCGGCCAGCAGCGGGATGCCGATCTTGATCAGCGATACACCGGTACGCCGGGCGACGATAAACACCAGCGGGATCAGCAACACAAAGCCGATCTCGAAGAACAGCGGGATGCCCACCAGGAACGCGGCGAACATCATGGCCCACTGGACCTTTTCCTTGCCGAAGGCGCGGATCAGGGTCTGGGCGATCTGATCGGCACCGCCAGACTCGGCCATCATCTTGCCGAGCATCGTGCCCAGCGCGAGGATGATGCCGACAAAGCCGAGCACCCCGCCGAAACCGTCCTGGAACGCCTTGATGATCTTGTCCACGGGCATGCCCGAGGTCAGGCCGAGGAAACCGGCCGCGATGATCAGTGCAATGAACGGGTGCACCTTGAACTTGGTGATCAGTACGATCAACCCGATGATAGTGACTACTGCATCTAGCAGCAGGTAAGACTCGTGGGACATGCCAAACATGGGGGGTCTCTCCTGTTTGTTGTTGTTATTAAAGCGGGTGTTGAACTTCCTGCCGGGGATAGCGCTATCTTTTCCGGCAAAAAATTAATGAGTAGGTTCAAAGCCGTGCTTGTGCCACCAGGTATTGGTCTGCTCGGCCAGTTCCTCGACGCTGTCTTCACTGGCGTTGAGCGCCAGGGTCAGCGGCTCGCCCTTGGGCGATTCAAGGGTGGCGAACTGGCTGTCGATCAGGCTGGCCGGCATGAAATGGCCGGGGCGGTGAGACACGCGGTCGGCGGCGACTTCGCGGGTCAGCTCCAGGAAGACAAAACCCAGGCCCGGCGCGGCTTCGCGCAGGTGGTCACGGTATTTTTTCTTCAGGGCCGAACAGGTCAGTACAGGATGCTCGCCCGCTTTCAACGCGCGGCGCAGTTCATCGCACAGGATATCGAGCCAGCCGGCGCGGTCGTCGTCGTTGAGGGGGTGGCCGGCGCTCATCTTTTCGATGTTCGCGGCAGGGTGAAAGCTGTCGCCTTCAATGGCAGTGGCGCCGTTAAGGGCGCACAGGGCTTGGCTGACGCTGGACTTGCCACAGCCGGAAACACCCATGATGACCAGGGCGGTAACAGGTTGACTCATGAAACACCTCAGGACGCAGATAGCGCTACCTTTGCATAGCGTAAGGCTAGTGCAAAAACAGGCTTTTCCCGCGCCGACTTGTCATTTTTATGGAGTGACGCGTGCATCCGCTCCAATCATTCGAACCGGATCAGGCAACCCTAGGTTCAATAATTTGCAGCCCTTTGGAGACAGCGCTACCTTAGTGCCTCGATTTTTGTTTGGCAAGCCGCCTGATGACCTCCAAGAACGATAAAAATACCCGCACAACGGGCCGCCCTACCCTCAATGAAGTGGCGCGCCTTGCTGGCGTCAGCCCGATCACCGCCTCCCGCGCCCTGCGCGGCATCAGCACGGTGGCCACCGAACTGGTGGAAAAAGTGCAACAGGCCGCCGCCGAACTGAGCTACGTGGTCAACCCCGCCGCCCGCGCCCTGGCCTCGGCGCAAAGCCATTCGGTGGTGGTACTGGTGCCGTCACTCTCCAACCTGCTGTTTATCGAAACCCTGGAAGCCATCCATCAGGTACTGCGGCCCAAGGGCTTTGAAGTACTGATCGGCAACTCCCATTATTCGCGCGATGAAGAAGAAGACCTGCTGCGCAACTACATGGCCTACCAGCCGCGGGGTTTGTTGCTGACCGGCTTTGACCGCACCGAAAGCGCGCGACGAATGGTCGAGGCCAGCAATGTGCCCTGCGTGTACATGATGGATCTGGACCCCAATGCAGGGGTGAACTGCGTGGGCTTCTCGCAACTGGCCGCCGGCCAGACCGCGGCCGCGCACTTGCTGTCCCGGGGTCGCAAGCGCCTGGCCTATATCGGCGCCCAACTGGACCAACGCACCTTGCTGCGTGGCGAAGGCTTTCGCCGCGCCTTGCAACAGGCCGGCCTGTACGACCCGGCGCTGGAATTGCTGACGCCACGCCCGTCCTCCGTGGGCCTGGGTGGCGAACTGTTTTTGCAACTGCTGGCCGCCCACCCGGAGGTGGACGCGATCTTTTTCGGCAACGACGACCTGGCCCAGGGCGCCCTGCTCGAAGCCCTGCGCCACGGCATCAAGGTGCCGGAACGTGTAGCCGTGCTGGGTTTCAACGACCTGCCCGCCTCGTCCTTCATGGTGCCGCGCCTGAGCAGCATCAGCACGCCACGGGAAGCCATCGGGCGCCGAGCGGCGGAGCATCTGCTGACGATCATGGCGGGCAACAAGGTGGCCAAGCCGGTGGTGGATATGGGGTTTGAGTTGCAGGTGCGCGAGAGCACCTGAGCGTCGAGCCGAACACAATCAATGTGGTGCCCACAGAATCAGCGCCTGGCACAGATCCCCTGTGGGAGCGGGCTTGCTCGCGAAGGCGGTGGGTCAATCAATAAATTTTTAACTGAACCACCTGAAACTCAGATTTCCTACGTAATCGTGTAAGAGCAGTCAGAGCGCTGTGGGACGCCTGTAGGAAGTGCCTGACATTGCAGTAAGCGCCTTGCTCCGCTGCCTACGCTTACGTCAGAATCCGCCGGCTTGTGCGCCTCGGTGGCGGTCTCTAAGGTTTGACGGTCGCTGAATTTCTCGGTGATCGGGTTTAGTAGCCCGAGTTCGGTCACTCTAAGTGCATAAGTCTGCCCGCGTTAATGGCGGCTGTGCGTAGGGCACTTTCGGGTGCGCCGGCTTTGAGTGTCCACCGGTCTACTAACCTGCGTACAGTTGCCACCCTCGTTTAGTAGCGATACGGCGGCAGCCCATTCCAGGATGCTCTAATGATCAAACAAATCGATACGCCGCCAACCACCCTCTTCACCCTCATCCCCGATATCTCCACCGAAACCCTACTGGCCAACAGCTACGAAACCGTCTGCTCCGTCAGTACCCTCCTGCTCGACCTGTCCGATGACCTCACCGGCAAACATCGCGATATAGCCCTGGCCATTCATCAATTGAGCGAACTGAGCGTATTGCTGGTGGGCAAGGCCATGGACCAGCACACACCACGCTGCTGAGGCAAAACGCGATCCCTGTGGGAGCTGGCTTGCCTGCGATAGCCATAGGTATCTACACAACTTTGTGGGTTGTAACAGCAGACGGTAACCACGATGCGAAGCGAGTCGCTCTTGATCTTGATCTGCTTTTGATCTTAGGCGCCCCGTTAAACCACGCTGGCCGGAATTCGACAGTGATTTGGGGGGTAACCCGACAGGGATGCCGGTTTAGCCGCCCCGCGCCATGGATGGCGCGTGGCGGCGGCCCCCCAAATCACTGGCGAATTACGGGCACACCGAGCCTAAGCGAGGTGCCGAGTGGTGGGGCAAGAGCGTTTTGCTTACTTTTGCGCTTTTTTTCAAAAGTGAGCCGCCGTTGGGCGGAACCCTAAGTGGCCGTTACCTAAATAATGGATATGTACGCGGTCGAATCCAACATCCTGGTCGGCCGTCAGGCCGTCTTCGCAGGCAAGCCAGCTCCCACATTTGGATCGCGGTGCGTCAGTTAGAACAGCGTCGGCTATCCGGTCGTCACGGGAGCAAGCGCCCTCGCCACAGGTCCAGCGTCGCACCAAAGTTGTGTAGATAGCGGTGTATCAGGCAACATCTTCATTGACTGACACAACGCTATCCCAGGCAAGCCAGCTCCCACATTTTCGACAGTGCCCGCTTCACACCCTCGCGGCCGTGCCCGGCTCCTGTTAGATTGGTCATTCTCCAAATGCCAGGGAAGCACCATGGGTCATTCACTGAAAATCCTGGGCCGTACCTCCTCCATCAACGTGCGCAAAGTACTGTGGACCTGCCAGGAACTGGGCATCGACTATGTGCGCGAAGACTGGGGCATCGGTTTCAAGCCTACCCAATCCCCCGATTTCCTCGCCTTGAACCCCAACGCGCAGGTGCCTGTACTGATCGACGACCATGGCGTGCTATGGGAGTCCAATACCATCTGTCGCTACCTTGTCGGCCTCTATCAGCGCCATGACTTGCTACCCGTTGAGCCTGCCTTGCGTGCACGGGTCGAACAGTGGATGGACTGGCAAGCCACCGAACTCAACCCTTCGTGGGGCTATGCGTTCCACGCACTGGTGCGTCAAAACCCGGACTATCAGGACCCGCAACGCATCCAGGCGGGTGTGCAGGCCTGGAACGACAAGATGGCCTTGCTGGAACAACAGTTGAGCAAGACCGGCGCCTACGTCGCCGGCCAAGAGTTCACCCTCGCTGACATCTTGATCGGCCTTTCGGTACATCGGTGGCAGATGACACCCATGGAGCGGCCACCCTACCCCGCCATCGCGGCGTATTACCAACGCCTCAGCCAGCACGCTGGCTTCAAGACGTTCGCGCTCGACGGCCACAATTAGAGAAGCAGTTGCGCGCTTTAAGCTCCAAGCCCAATAGCGCTTTGGCTTAAAGCTCGAAGCTTCCAACTCGCCTAACTCAAGGTTATTCATGCCCACACTCGCCGCCTGCGTCTCAGACCCCACCCGCGCCGCCCACATCAGCGCCCGCATCGACCGCCTGCCCGCCGTCGCCACTATTTGGCGCCTGGTGGCGTTGCTTTCCATCGGCGGCTTTTTCGAGCTGTATGACCTGTTCCAAACCGCCTATATCAGCCCTGGCCTGATCAGCGACGGGATTTTTCATACCGGCAGCGAAGGTGTTTTCGGCTTCTCGGACCAAGCCGCTTTCGCCTCGGCCACGTTCCTGGGCCTGTTCCTCGGCGCCAGCCTGCTCAGCCCCATCGCCGACCGCTTCGGGCGACGCGCGATTTTTACCTTTGCGCTGGTCTGGTACACGGTGGCCACGGTGCTGATGGGCATCCAGACCTCGGCCGTGGGCATCATCTGCATGCGCTTTCTGGTGGGCATTGGCCTTGGCATCGAACTGGTGACCATCGACGCCTACCTTTCGGAACTGGTGCCCAAGCGCATGCGCAGTTCGGCGTTTGCCTTTGCGTTTTTTATCCAGTTTCTGTCCGTACCGGCCGTGGCGTTGATGTCGTGGTGGCTGGTGCCACAGGCGCCGTTCGGTATCGCCGGGTGGCGCTGGGTGGTGTTGAGCAGTGCAGTGTTTGCATTGTTTATCTGGCAACTGCGCAAGCGCCTGCCGGAGTCACCGCGCTGGCTTGCACAAAAGGGACGCTTCGAAGAAGCCGACACGATCCTGAACAACCTGGAGGCACGCTGCCAAAAGGATCACGGCAAGCCGCTGGACATGCCGGAGCCCGAAGCGATCAGCGTGCAAGGCAGTGGCCGTTTCGCCGATATCTGGCAGCCGCCCTACCGCCGCCGCGCCTTGATGCTGATCGTGTTTCATGTATTCCAGGCCATCGGCTTCTTCGGCTTTGGCAACTGGCTGCCGGCCTTGCTCTCGGGCCAGGGGGTCAGCGTGACCCACAGCCTGCTCTACGCCTTCATCATCACCCTCGCCTACCCGCTGGGCCCGCTGTTGTTCGTCAAAGTGGCCAACCGCTTTGAGAACAAATGGCAGATTGTCGGCTCGGCCATGGGGGCGGTGATCTTCGGCAGCCTGTTTGCCCTGCAAACCACCGCGTTAGGGCTGATTTTCTGCGGGGTGATGATCACCTTCTGCAACGCCTGGCTGAGCTTCAGTTATCACTCCTACCAGAGCGAATTGTTCCCCACCAATATCCGTGCACGGGCGGTGGGGTTCTGTTATTCGTTCAGCCGTTTATCCACGGTGTTCAGCAGTTTGTTGATCGGTTTTATCCTCGAACACCTGGGTACGCCGGGTGTGTTGGCGTTTATCGCCAGCAGCATGTTGATCGTGATGATTACCATCAGTTGGTTCGGGCCACGCACGCGCAACCTGGCGCTGGAGAACATCGCTCACTGACGGCAACGGTTGGCCGCACAAGGAGAAGGCTTGCCACGCCGACGACTTCCGCCCCAGTAAACACTGGGGTCTGGCACCCGGCACAGTATTTGCTCCAGCTGTCGCACCGTCTGTTTTCATAGGTGACCGATCATGCTGGTTAACAACACTCAAGCGGCGTCGAACGTGCAACAGATCACGCGACCCGACATGGACCCCGCCAACGCCGCCGCCAGTGCGCTGTACAGCGGCGCTTTGCAGGCTGCGCAACACAGCGTCACAGTGCCGGCCGCGCAGAGGGAATTGGACAAGGCCAGCGATCGCATCGACGAAGCCTTCGCCAAGACCCGCGTGCAGTTACAGGCCACGACTAACGGGGCACGTACCGAGTTCACCGAATACATGAGCAAATCCCCGGCCGAACGTATTCGTGAACAGTTGCTCAAGGAACAAGGGCTGACCGAAGAGCAAGTGCAGGCGCTGCCCCAGGAAAAACAAGACGCCATCGCCAAACAAGTGGCCGAGCGCTTGAAGGAGCAACAACAGCAGCAGGTAGCGGCGAAGGCCACGGCTTCGCCAACCCAGACACTGAAGGAAACCCTGGCCGCTATCTAAACAGGTGGGAGCTGGCTTGCCTGCGATAGCATCACCTCAGCCCAACTGATACACCGAGGTGTCTGCATCGCAGGCAAGCCAGCTCCCACATTGTTCGGTTTAGCGGTCTGACTCAATGGGCTTGAAGACCACCTGCTGCACATCGACCTTTTTCGGGATCAGGCCGTTGGCAAAAAACAGGTCGGCGGTGCGTTGCTGGTTGGCGATGTCGATGGCCGCCAAGGGGCGGATCGGTTCAGGCGAGCGATGTTCGAAGTAGCTTTTGACCACCGCCGATGGCAGCCCTAGGGTGCCGGCCATCAGCGCGATGCTCGCGTCGGGCTGATCCAGCGACAGGCGCTGTGCTTTACCAAGCGTCTGGATAATCGTGGCGATGGCCTCGGGGTGCTGCTTGGCAAACGGGTGGTTGACCACGAAGAAACTGCCCGCAGGGTTCAGCCCTTGCCCATCCCCCAGCACGCGCGCCGAGCCGTCGATCACAGCGGCCGAGTAGTACGGGTCCCACACCACCCAGGCGTCCACCTTGCCTTGTTCAAACGCGGCACGGCCGTCGGAAGGCGACAGGTACACCACGTTCACATCCTTCCACTGCAACCCGGCGCGCAGCAGGCTCTTGAGAAACAGGTTGTGCGCACTGGAGCCCTTGAGCAACGCCACGCGCTTGCCCTTGAGTTCAGCCACGGTCTGCACCGTACTGGCCTTGGGCACCAGCACCGCTTCGGCCTTGCCCTCATTAGGCTCGACGGCGAAGTATTGCAAGTCTATCCCGGCCGCCTGGGCGAAGATCGGCGGGATGTCGCCAATATTGCCGATGTCCAGGCTGCCGGCGTTAAGCGCTTCGATCAGCGGCGGGCCGCCGAGAAATTCGGTCCACTGCACCTGTGTACCGGGCAGCGCCGCTTCGAAGAGTTTGTGCTCACGGGCGAGCACCATGCTGACCGAGCTTTTCTGGTAGCCGATGCGCAGCGTGGAAGGTTCGGCCGCTGAGGTGGGCTGCGCCAATACCGCCAATGCCAGCAGCGAACTGCCCAGCAGGTGTTTGATTGCTTTCATAAGTTGCCTCTTGGTGGTTCGATCAGATTCAAAGTGAGCACAGTAAGCGTGGAAGCTGGCGTGCCTGCGATGGCGGCCTGTCAGGGTCAGAGGTGTTGGCTGGCTCACCGCTATCGCAGGCAAGCCAGCTCCCACATTTGATCGGTGTGGGATTCAAGGCCGGTAACAGCGCGGGCCATATAGTCACTGACCGAGCGCTGGGAAATCCCCAGTTCGGCGGCGATCTGGGGGTACGTCAGGCCGTTGACGCGGGACAACAGGAACGTCGTCTTGACCTTGGCCGGCAAGCGCTCGAGCAATAGATCGATGGCTTGCAGGGCTTCGAGTACCTGGGCGCGGTCCTCGGCGCAGGCTGCATCGTCATCCAGCGCAGCGAAGTAGGTACGCTCCAGATCACGCCGACGCCACACCTGGTACACCAGGCGCTGGGCAATGGTGGTAAGCAATGCGCGGGGCTGTCGTATCGGCGCTATCTGAGGTGCACTCAGGAGCTGGACAAAGGCGTCGACGGCGATGTCTTCGGCGTGGGCACGGGAGTTGAGGTAGCGGTGCAAGCGGCTGCACAGCCAAGGGTAATGAATGCGAAACAGTGAGCCCACGTAATCGCTGTGAGCACTATCGGCGCCGGACATAGTGGCTCCTTCTGAGTAGGTTGCGCGGTATGTCCGGTGTTCCGGTGGAGCGATCCTAGCAAGGCTGCTTATGCTTTAATAATATTTAAAATGCATTTTTATATAACTCTATTGAAGTTTCGGGTAGCCGGCGCTGGCGGCCTGCCGTTGGTAATCCAACACCACCTGATAGTCGTCTTCGCTGGCAGGGAGCACGGTTTGCACACCCAAGGTTTGCGTCACCTGCGGCAGGTCCTGCAACGCCAGGTTCATCGCCTCACGAATCTGCGCCACCTGCACGTCGCTCAAGCCCAGCGCGCCTATGTAGGGCAAAGTCGGGCTCGGCGCGCTGCGGGTGATGACGCGCAGGCCCGCCACCTCTTCGGGGGCGAATCGGGCGAGGTAGTCGTAGGTGACGCTGTCGATGGCAGCGAGGTCGGCGCGGTCTTCACGCAGCCAGCGCAAGCTCTCGCGGTGGGCGCCGCTGATGCCGACGCTGGCGAAGAACCGCCCGTAGTGCTGCAACGGCGCCACGCAGTGACGCAGCAGGTTCATGCCGCTGTTGGAGTCGTGACCGTTGATCACGCCGCGGCTCTGGTAGAACTGCGCCAGGCGGTTACGCGGGTTGTCAGCGCGGGTCAACAGCAGGCTGCAATGTTCGCCGTGGCTGCTGTGGACCAACTCGTAACGGGGGCGCCCAATGATGCGTACCTGGCCGCGCAATTGGGTCATCAGCGGGTAGCCGCAGGTTTGGCTGACGAGCAATTGCGGCGAAAGCCACAGGCCGGGCAAGTCGAGGTGGTCGGCGTCAAGACGATGCAGCTTCAAGCGCTCAAGGATGCGCGCCAGCCAGCGTTGATTGGCCTGCTGGATGGGCTGGGGCGCAACGTACATGCGCAGGTCGGCGTAATGCTCACTCATGGTCGCCTCTCAGGCAAACGGGTGCCGGGGGCTGTCGATGGCCTTGAGGCCGTGGCGGCTGATCAACTGGCCGTAACCCTGCACCAGGAAACCGCCGCTGCGCGCCAGCCACTGCTCGCGCCGGGCACGGTACACCCTGGGCAGCAGGTACCACGGCAACTTTGGCAGATCGTGGTGTACCAGATGCAGATTGTTGTTGAGAAACAGCCAGGCCCAAGGCCAAGACGCTTCGTTAAGCACTGTGCGCTGTTCCGGCCGGAGATGGGGGCGGTGCTCATAGTAGGAACGGATCGAGGCCAGGGACAAGGCTGGCACGCTGACCAGCAGCAGGTAATGCCACACCGCAAGCGCGCTGTAGTAGGCGATGAAAATCAGCATCAGCACAGTGACGGCGCCGTGGGCCAGCCACATCGGCCATACCTGAGGCAGACGTTGAAACTCGTGACGTGCCAACTGGCCAATCGCCAACGGCGCAGCCAGCAGGAAGCGGCCAAGCACGGTCTTGGTCAGCCAATGCACGCCACGTTCGAACAGTGAGCTGTTGTTCCATTGCTGCTGATTGAGGTAGCGGCTTTCCGGGTCGATGCCCGGTAGGGTCAGGTCGTGGTCGTTATGGTGCAACAGGTGGCTGTCGCGGTACAGCGTGTAGGGTACCACACCGCGAACGGGGCATAGCCGAGGAGTTTATTCAGCCATAACGAACGAGTCGGGTGGCCGTGGAGCAATTCGTGCTGCACCGATAGCCACAGGGTCACCAGCGGAATCAGCAGCAACATGCTCAGCCACAGGCCCAGCCACCAGCTGCCAAGGATCACCGCGAACCAGCCGGCATATACGCCGATCAACAGCAGCCAGGTCGGCCACTCGGTTCTTGCCACAAAGGTCATCGCCAGGGCTTCGATTTCCCGGCGGTGGGTCGGATCAAGGTAATTGGCCATCGGCAGCTCAGAGCAGGTGTTTCCTGCTCTGTGCAATGAGGCGGGAAAATCTTGCAGATCGTTTGGTTCTAAGCGTGTAACTCAGTGACCGAACAGGCCTGCTTCGGATTTTTTGGTCTTCTTGTCCGCGCGTTTTTCATCCGCGGTCTTTGCCGGTTTTTTCTTCGCGGCTTTCTTTGAATCCATACCTTTGGCCATGATGCGTGCTCCACTAACAGGGGATGTAGCACTGGGTATACCACCTATTGCCCGGCAGAAGGCGCTTATAATCCCCTGCCCTGGATAACGCTTGTCTGAACCCCATGCCCCCATTGCACATCGAACCGCTGGCCGAGCCTCTGTGGCCACTGCTGAACAAGTTTTACCGCAGCCACAATTCATCGATGAAGGCGCTCAAGGGCGGCCGTTTGTGGGTAGTGCGAGATGGCGAGATCGTGGCCGGCTTGTGCTTGAGCCCGGTGGTGGGCGGGCAGTGGCTGACGGGGGTGTTTGTGGCGCCGACTCATCGTGGCCAGGGGCTGGCGGCTCGATTGATCGGCGAGGCCGTGGCGGGTATTGAGGGGACGGTTTGGTTGCTGTGCCATCCGGACCTGGAACGGTTGTATCAGAGGATGGGGTTCAGCCAGGACACGGTTTTGCCGCAATCGCTGAGTGAACGGCTGGTGCGTTACAAGCGCAATAAGCCGATGATTGCGATGGGGCTCAATGTCCAGGATAAACACTGAACCCATGTGGGAGCTGGCTTGCCTGCGATGGCGGTGGGCCAGCCAATCTATCTGTGACAGATACACCGCTATCGCAGGCAAGCCAGCTCCCACAGTTGAACTGTGGGTGTGTCAGAAGGGCTATTCGTCAGCCGTTGGGTCCAGCTCCGGGAACATCACTTCAATAAACCCGAATTTGCTGAAATCGGTAATCCGCGACGGGTACAGCCGGCCGATCAAATGGTCGCACTCATGCTGCACCACCCGCGCATGGAAACCGTCGGCAAAGCGTACGATCGGCTCGCCTTTGGGGTCGAACCCTTCGTAGCGAATCTGCTGGTAACGGTTCACGGCGCCGCGCAGGCCTGGCACCGACAGGCAACCTTCATAGCCCTCTTCCAGTACCGGGCTGAGCGGTGTGATCAGCGGGTTGATCAGGATGGTCTGCGGCACCGGCGGCGCGTCCGGGTAGCGTTCGCTGGCTTCGAAACCGAAGATCACCAGTTGCAGGTCCACCCCAATCTGCGGCGCGGCCAGGCCAACGCCGCCCACGTGCTCCATGGTCTGGAACATATCGTCGATCAGTTGCCACAGCTCCGGGCTGTCGAACATTTCCGGCGGTACCGGCGGGGCGATACGCAGCAGGCGCTCGTCGCCCATTTTCAGGATTTCACGGATCATTGTTCAGGCTCGGTCATGGGCTTGGAGTGGTCCCGGCCGAGGCCAGAGACGTGTTGTTTTTCATCGGTGTGGCCCGGCTCGCCTATTTCTTTCTCACCGGGGTCCTTGCCCTCGGCAGACATATGCTCGATGACCGCGTTCATCTCCGCGCCCAGCAGCAATACGGCGGCAGAGATGTAGAAATACAGGAGCAAGACAATGATCGCGCCGATGCTGCCATACATGGCGTTGTAGTCCGCGAAGGTCTTGACGTAGTAGCCAAAGCCCAGGGAGGCGACGATCCATACCACCACGGCCAAGACGGAGCCGGGGGTGATAAAGCGAAACTCCTGCTCAACGTCCGGCATCACGTAATACATGAGGGCCACGGCGAACATCAGCAAGATCACAATCAGCGGCCAGCGCAGGATGGTCCACAGCGTGACCACGAATTCCTGCATGCCGATCTGCCCGGCCAGCCACTCCATGACCTGTGGGCCCAGCACCATCAGCGCGGCGGCGGCCAGCAGCATGCCAGCGATGCCCACGGTGTAGAAAATCGACAGCGGGAAACGCTTCCAGATCGGCCGCCCTTCCACCACGTCGTAGGCGGCGTTCATGGCGCTCATCATCAGGCGCACGCCCGCAGAGGCCGTCCACAGTGCGATGACGATACCCACCGAGAGCAAGCCGCCCTTGGACTGCTGCAACTGATCGATCACCGGGTTGACCTGTTCCAGCGCCTGGGGAGGCAACACCAACTCCGATTGCAGGCGCAGCCAGGTGAAGAAGTCAGGCAGGTGCAGGAAACCGATCAGGGCAATGAGAAACAGCAGGAACGGAAACAAAGAGAACAGCATCTGGTAGGCCAGTGCCGAGGCGTAGGTAGGCATCTCGTCATCGACGAATTCCTTGACGGTGCGTACCAGCACCTTGTGCAGCTTGAGACCATCGAGTACCGGAAAAAGCATAGCGTCTCCTTTCGCCGCAAAGAGGTTGAGTTCGTGGGCGACTCAGGGGCCGTTTTCTACATCAAAGTAGCCCATTTGGCGACTTTGAAACAATTTCGAAAGTTTAGTTGCACCTTCAGATACAAAAACGGCCATCCGTGGATGGCCGTCGGGCTGCTGGGGGCTGCCCGCCAGGACGTGTTACTCAGTGGCTTTTTTCACTGCGTCCTTGGTCTTGCCCACTGCTTGCTGCGCTTCGCCTTTTTTCTCTTGGATCACGCCTTCAGCACGCAGTTTGTCGTTGTCTGTGACTTTACCGACGCCTTGCTTGATGTTACCCACAGCTTCGTTCGCCAAGCCCTTTACCTTATCGGAAGTGCTGCTCATGGTATTACTCCTGATAACAATCAAATGGTTTTTGGTCACTACGTAGCGGTTGACCTGAAGCGCAACGGCAGAGTTTCAATTATTTTTGCGCAAGCATTTCATCGAAAGCGGCAGGTTTGGCTTTATGTTTTGCAGCCAACCCACGAGAATGCCCGGCACATTCAGGCTGCAACGCTGAATAACAGATCCCGTAGGAAGGTTATGAAACTCAATAAAGCACAGGCCATTGCCCGCAGAAACCAGGAACTGGGCGGTGCCGTACTCGGCGTCAACAACTGCCACTTCACCGACCTGGACCGCAAACGCAACATCTGGTGGTTCGACCTGCCGGTGGGGCGCATTGCCGTGGGCCAGTACGAGTGGATCCACCTGTTGATGCACAACGCCGACACCGACCAGTTGCTGCACCTGAAGGTGCCGACCGTGTTCCTGCGTGAAAAACTCGAAGGGCTGGTGGTACGCAATGCGGGCAAGCGCAAGCCGGAGATTACCCTGGAGCTAAGCGCGGATAAGGACTCGTTCTTGAAAGATGTTCGCCCCGCCGGTGCGGGTGTGAGCTTCGCGCAGTTCGCCCTGTAAAAACCGTGCGGGCTGCCCTGACAGGCTCTTTGTAGGAGCGAGCTTGCTCGCGAAAAACTCACAGGCACCGCGTTTATCCAGCAAGCACGCGTTACCGTTGACGTTTTTCGCGAGCAAGCTCGCTCCTACAGCAGGTGATAACCGCGCCCCCCCATAAAAAATGACAGATGTCAAGTTCTGGGTGTAGAGGAATATCGGATCAGAAAGCTATGCAGAGCAACGGGTTAGGCTGGATTGAGGCCTCTTCTCACGCTGGCCACTTTGAAGGCTAGGAGCCATATGAGAGCGTCGAGGTAGCAAGCCCCAGCATGCCATAGCAGGCAGTTACAGAGCGCACAATTCGTTGTCATACTCCAGCAACGTCTGGATGCGCTCTCTGCCGCGCCGATCTGCCCTATGCAACTAAACTTGGTCGTATGAAAACTTGCAGGATACGAGTTGCCGAGTCGCTTGATATTCTTCGCCAGAGTACTGACGAATTCGCCCCCGTTCTGAAATCAGGTGCAAGTTCTTCCTTGCGCGTGATCCGATGACATACAGCAGTTTCAGCGCACTTTCTTGGCCGTTCGGGTCATTAAAGTGCGGCACCATGTCTTCCAACAAGGCATAGGCGATCACTGCATCAAATTCCGCCCCCTTCACGCCGTGGATCGTTGAAATAGTTATGCCTGTCCGGGTCTGAAATACCTTTCTAAACGTCTCGATGTCTCCAATGAATTCGCTGCCCTCGCTCTTCAGACGGTCAACTCTAGCTTGCGAGCTACCAAAGAACGCTGTGTGATGCTCTTGAAGCAGCGAGAAAAGACGAAAGTCGATCGCCAAGTTGGCAAATAGAATTTCAAAGAATTTGCGGAGATAGCTGAGTCCGTCAGTTTCATCTATCTTGATCGCATTGCATTCCCTTAACAGGGATTTTCGCGTGAATCTGGACACGCTCGCTCCGGCCGCTTCTAGGTCATTCAGGACATCGCCGGCCCATCGAAGTCTGCGCACATACATTGTCGGCGACGCCTGCGTAAGTGCAATCTTCGAGAGCTTGTACCAAAAATTCTCTGTATCACGTGCGAAGGGAACCATACCGGGCCCATCGAACGAATACTCAGGCATGTTCGCGACTAAGCGGCGTGTCATGCTTGCAAGATGCGTCCACTGTGGCGCGAGCACACAGACCTCATGGGGTGCGATTCCGGTGGTCTCGATGTTGAACCGGATAAGTCGGATCAACTCAGTCTCCAAGCCCGCCTTGCTTACTGTTTCGTCGAAAGAAACAAGACTCTGATAAGTCTTATCGCTGGATGCTGCCTCGATGCGAGTTGCATGAACGTTGAAGTTTCCGAAGTAGTCGATGATGCGCTCAGAAGAGCGATAGTTTCTCGACAGTTCGCGTTCTTCAATGTCGATGCCGGCCATTGACTTGAAATCACCGAAAGCTATCGGGTATCCACCGAGTGACTGATAAATCGCCTGATTGGGATCGCCGACAATGAAAGCCTTGGTCGCGCCTTGGCCAGCTTTCAAAATAGCAGTGATGATTGAATACTGAATTCGCTTGGTGTCCTGATACTCATCGACCAATAAGAAAGAAAACAGCTGTCCCAAGAGAGTGCTGATCGCAGGATGACGGGAAATCAGTTGGTAAGCATAGAAGAGGATGAGTTCAAAGTCGATTTGCCGATTTTCTCGTAGAATTTCGAAGTATCTACCCAGTATCTCGTGCAGACCGTTGTGTTTCCAAGCCTGTGGGCAGGAAATCACATAATCGGCTTCAGTAAAATAGAACTCGCAATCCCAGAACGTGATCTTTGGCTTCTGATAAGGTTTGCACAGGGCTTCGAGAATTTTCTCACGTTCATGCTGATCGATCACGCGGAAACCTCGATCTAATGCTTCGTGATAGATACCGTATGGTTTCAATATCCATTCAAGGCAAAACGAGTGGATTGTTCCTATCCATAGTCGTGATGTGTCCACCCCAAGACTCTCGATACGCTCATGGATCTCGTCGGCGGCACGGTGCGTATAGGTGATCGCAACAACAAATTGCTTATTCGACTGCAACCTTGACAACTCATAGGCGATTTTGTAAGTCAGCGTTCGAGTTTTCCCGCTACCGGGACAGGCAATGAGAAATGCACTCCCAGGCTGCAAGATGGCAGCTTCCTGCTCCGGGTTAAGGTCGCCTGTGTTCCAAGTAAACATGGTTAAAAGGCCTTAAGAACGTCGTTGATACGATCATCTGGGAAGGTGGCCAGCACTTCGTTTCGGATGCCAACGAAATCGATTTCACCTCTTCTAAAGGCTAGAAGCTTTTCCCTGAACTCGGTGAAAACCGCCGGTGCAGTGAAGATATCGTTTTCGTCAATGTAGTTCACGCGATAGCTAAGTATGTTGAACCAGACTTCCTTTGTGACCACCGGATGGGCGAAAGCGATAGCGTCCAAAATGTACTCAGGGATCGCCGTCTCTGGATCGATCTTTTTTCCCAGCAAAATGGCAAACCATCCCTTCCCATAGCTGTCCGCCATAGTCAGGGCTCTTTGGCCATATCGCGCGCTGTCAGCAGACTCTAGGTCTGCCTTCGCTTTCGCGATGGTTGGAGCATCTATGTAGACATCAGGAAGAATTCCTACTACCTTGCGAGCGTTACCGGCAGAGACAAAATCGACCTCGAAAGTGTGGGGAGAAAAAAACGGGGAAACCCATGGGTTATCTTTGAAGGACTCATCCAAGAGAGCCTTTCTGGCGATGCCTTTTTCTTGTGAGGCTTGATACTTTCTCTTGCGCCGGGCCATGCTTTCAGAGTCGCCAGCGACGGGCGCTGTGTCAATGATGGATTTGTCGAGGTCGGTTACGATGCTGCACCGCTTTCGGATTCGATCATCGTGGAATAGAACGGCGAGATTTTGAAAGCCAGTGCTTCGGATGTTGACCAAGCTGATGCCGAGTTCATCCAGACTGACACCAAGCACTTTCTTGATCAAAATCGGGATCAGGATTTCTTCAGCATCGCCCTCTACAAGAACGACGCTTTTGGCGAATAGCAGGTTGCTACGTACGGCATCCAAGTAGCGCTGGATGTTACCAACTTCCTTCGTGGTTAAACCGGTAGCAGGCTGATAGGCCACGCATTGACCCTGCTCTCTGCCGAGAATGTTCACATTCTGAACATTGCTTACCTCTGAGATCTGGGTCGAATGGGTCGAGTAAACAATCTGAGTGTCGTCGTATTGAAGCTTATCGAAGAGCGTCTTCTGGATGTGTGTATGAATGTGAGCCTCTGGCTCTTCAATCAGCAAGAAGTTGGCGATCGATTGCTTAGATTTCTGATATTTGAATTCCAACAGTTTCAATGTGAGGAAAATCAGGTTCGCACCACCCAAACTCAATTCGTGGATAGGCCCTTCGTGCCCCTCGTCCGATTCGCCGACAAACAGCTTAAGCGACTGGAACAGTTTGTCCGCTTCGTCTGGCAAATCAGACTTAATTGAAAGAGAAGATGGCGAGTAAGCCTCGCCCGCTGCGTCTTTAATGGTGTCTCGTATGTCCGTCCGGACTACTTGTACGTCTGGTAATGCCTCAATCGAGTCATTCAGTACTTTCACTCCATCGGTAATCGCTTGAAATGCCACAGGATCAATATCACCGCTCTTACCCTTCAAAAGGGACAATAGTGGATTGGTCCTGTTGTTGTGAAATTCCGACACAACATCTCGCAGTGCTTGAACGAAAGTGAAAGAAATTTCTTTGGAAACTGATAGTACACTTGGGATCTTGGCACCGATGGTAGGGAATTCGATTTCTTCGTTGAATCGGGCATTTTCAAAGTCACCGACCACCTCATTGTAAAAGGCCTCATCGTTGAAGTCAGCGTCGCTTCGGCCCGTGAAGATGGTTTCGTAGTCGTCCAAAGTGACAGCACTTAGGATCGCGTCGAGACCAGTGTGGTCGCCATCGTCTAACTGGGAGAGGCGCAGCCTGATCTCTTTCTTTGGGCGGAAGATGAGAGTATAGGTGGCCTTGCCGATTGCCTCATCATCGATGCCGACCGCCCCATGCAAGAACAAGGCTTGGATGGCTTCATCCTCCGAAATCTCCTCGAACTCAAGGCTGATGATGATCCAATGCCCTTGCCATCGTCCCAAACCGCGATGAAAGTCAGTTGAATCCAGTCGGTAGGCGGAGCGGATCATATTGTCATCAAGTAGTAGCCTGATCGCTCGAAAAAGGTTGGTTTTCCCTGATCCGTTTTCGCCAATGATTGTGTTGATGCCCTTTTGGAACAGCAGCTTGGTATTGGCAAAGTTTCTGTAGTTGACCAAGCTGAGTTTGGATATGTGCATAGGTTCCTCGTTCTGTTGACGAGGCACCCAAAATTCATGCATGGACGATCCTCGTGGATATAGCCCATGTTACAAGATGTTCACCGCTACTCAATGGAACTTTCAACCTTACCGGCAATTGCGTCGCTTAAAGCCTCGGTCGCCCGCCATGAACGCCTCCAGCATGTGCGGGATCAGCGTCACGATATCGACCGCTTCGCCGTAGGTCTGCGCATGCAGCGCGGCGTAATGTTCCAGGTCGGCCTTCAGGCTGGCTGGGCATGCGAAAGTCAACTTGACGGTCTCGGTCTTGGGTAGCGGCCCCAGCCGCAATTTCTTGGTCGGTGTGTTCATCGTGATGTGCCTCGATTGAAAAATAAGGGCTGGTACGGACGCAACACTAAATCCTTGTTAACAATGATCCGTACCGGCAGCCCGGGCCGACTGGTCAGTGTGGGCTGGATGTTGAGGTTGCGCCGGGTCATCTCCTGCCCGACCTGATTGATACTGTCCTGCGCACTGTCGCGACCGGCGATGATGACGCGATCCCCATCCTGTCGGTTCTCCGGGGCAGCCAATTCAGCGCCGACACCCAGCAAGGTCGTCAGCACGGCACCGGCGAAGATACGATCCCAGTGCCAATCGACCTCATCCTCCAGACCGGCGTAGCCAGCGGCATCGGTGCCGACCAGGTTGTCGAGCGTCAGCGAGGACGTATCGGGCAGGATGATGCGGTTCCACATTACCTGCACTCGGCTCTGGCCGTAGCTCACCTGACTGTTGTACTTGCCCAGAATGCGCGAGCCTTGTGGGATCAGCAGGAGTTTACCGGTGGCGGTGTCATAGACCGGCTCCGTCACCGTGGCGATCACATCGCCCGGTAGATCGGACTTGATGCCGGTCACCAACGCCCCAGCGATTACCGTTCCGGCCATGACCTGGTACGGCGAGACTGGCATTTGTAGATTGCCGGAATGTCGGGTATCCGTGGAGTCGCCATTCAGGAAAGCCTCTTTCTGCGCCTGCCGGTTCTGTACGGCAGTCGGGTCAGTTGGCTGGGCCGCCGTCGAGGCCGGGCCTGCGGCCAAGGGGTCGAAGGCTGCATTGGTGGCAAAGCCCGGTGCGGATGCGACCTGTGACTGTGCGACCGGCGCGGCGGTTTGCGTACCGGTGCGGAAGAACACTGACGACGCTGCCGCTTCCTCGGCTTCCTTCAGGCGCGCCAGGCGTTCCGCCTCGGCTGGGTCATGGCCTGGAGCAGCATAAGCGGCCATGGCTGGCTGCTGTGACCTCACGATGGCTGGCCCCAAGTCGCCCGGCAGCGGTGGCCCCAGTTCAGGCACATTGAGAGGCACAGCTGGCGGCAGCTTGGAATAATCAGCCGGAAGCTGGTTGAGCCCTTCGGAGCGCGATACCCGATCCACGTTGTAAAGCTCGGTCGATTCGTTCGCTCCACGCCGCTGCGGTTGCAGCGACCACATCAATGCACCCAGTACGGCGACTGCCAAGCCGCCGCACAGCGCGGCGAGCATGCGCCGATTCAGGCGTGTAACCGAACGCGGCTGAGCGCGTAGCGCGACAGTGTCCGGGGCCGCCTTGGGCGGCATGTCCGGCACCGGAACATCAGCGGGATTATCCTGGTTCATGGTCAATTCCTCCGCGCTACGCCATCGGTGCGCTCGATACGCACCACGTCGCCCTTGTCGGCCCCGAGGCGTAATTCAGCCGCGCCAAACAAGCGATCCACGATGTAATACGGCGAGCGAAAGCGGTAGTTCACCAGTTGGCCATCACCCTGCGCGCCGATCACGAACAGTGGTGGCAGCTCGCCTTGGGCAATCCCACTGGGGAACTGGATATAGACCTTCTCGCCATCATCAAACGCCCGCACCGGCTTCCACGGCGGATTGCTGCCGCTGATCGCGTAGCGGAAGCGAATATTTTCCAGCGACAAGCCGGTATCGACCGGCGCGGCGGCGCTGGCCGCGTGCGCCTGGCGCTGCAAGGCCAGCATCCGATCCTTCGGATAGTCCCAGGACACCGAGGCCATCCACGCCTTTTCGGTCGAGGTCAGTTCCAGAAGATAGGTGCGGCGGCTGGTGGTGATGACCAAATTGGTCTTCAGCCCGGATCGGATCGGTTTGACCAGCACATTGACGCGCAGATCAGCACCGCTGCCGCTGGACGTGTCGCCGACGATCCAGCGCACGGTATCGCCAGCGGCCACCGTCACCAGTTCCTCGCCAGGCTGGAGCGCGATCACGGTCACGCGGCCCACGGACGCATAGACCTGATACAACGCGCCATCGGTGTACGGCCAGACCTGGATGGCATTGACGTAGCCTTCTCGCGTAGGGGCGATGCGCGCTTCCTGATTGGCCCACGACACCCGCACCCTTTCATCTGCTGGTTCTGGCACGGGTTTCACATCCTCCAGTCCCGGCAGTGGTTTCAGCTGCGCGGGCAAAGGCAAGGGTTCGGGAACCGCCGCCACCTCAATGGGTGCGGGCGGCTCTGGTAGCGCCTGTGCCTGAACCGGCTCATCCAGCGAAATGGCGGGCGGCGGTTTGCCCTGTGTGGCGCAGCCCGACAGGGCAAACAAAATCAACAGGATCTGCGGTACGTCGTATTGTCGGAAACCCATATTCATGGTCTTGCTCCTTCAGAAGAATCCAGTTCACGACTCCACGCCAGACCATTGACGTAGATGCCCAGCGGGTTACGGCGCAGACGCTCTTCGCTGCGCGGGGTTTGCAGGACGATGGACACCACCGCCGTCCACCGCTCCAGTCCGGCGGCAGCGCCATTGGTGTAGCGGCGTTCCGTCCAGCGCACGTTGAATGACGTGTCGCTGGCGCGGACTACGCTGGTGATCTGCACCGTCACCGACTCCTTGCCGATACGGGTGAATGGATCGTTGGTACGGGCGTAATCGTTGAGCACCGCCGCGCCCTTGTCGGTGGTGTAGTCATAGGCATCCAGCCAGTTCTGCCGCACCACGATGGGGTCGATCGACAGCGAACGCACCAGCCCGATAAAGCGCGCCAGATGGTGCGCGGCCTGGGCATCGTTGGGCTTGTAGGGTGTGGCGGCTTCGCCCACGGCGCGCACCTGGCCTGCCTGATCCACCTCGATAACGTAGGGCGTGACGATGGACTGCGCCGAGCGCCAGACCAGGCCGCCCGCCATCAACAAGGCCAGCACCAGACAACCGAAGGCCATCAAGCGCCAGTTCTTCGCCTGCACGCGGGCTGAGCCAATCCGCTCATCCCAGACCTGGGCGGCGGATTGGTACGGGGTGGCAGGTTGCGGTGTATCGGCATAGCGCACCTGCGGTCGTTTGAATCGCATGATCTTCTCTCCTTATGAATCTGAATCGCGCAGACTCGGGCCGGAACCCGAACCGCCGCCGTCGCCACCGCGCAGCGTGTGTGCGGCTGTCGTAGCGGCCTGAGTCATCTGCTGGCGACGATGCAGGCGCTTGGCCCAAGCGGGTTGTTCCTGCTTGACGGGTGCCGCTTCGCTATCCTGTGCGGCAGAATCGCTGCCAGATGCCGCACCAGCACCAGCACCAGCACCGGTACTGACGCCGGATGCCTGTGGAGCAGGCGCAATGGCGGCGGCAGCCCGCTCTTTGAGCGAGTGCGCCCCGGCGGCAACCTTTTGGCTGGCCGCATGGGCACCGCTCCTGGCCACATTGCCCACGCCAGAGGCAGCGCCTTTGAAACCCCCTCCGGCACCTGCTAAACCCGCCTGAAATGCGGATGTGGCGCTGCTGGCGGTGGACGCCATCGAGCGCGCACCGCTGACTGCCATGCGAGCCGCGCCGGGGGCCATCCGCGCTCCAGCGGCTACCGCAGCCCCGGCACCGGTGGCCGCAGCGCCGATAGCCACGGCTGTACCGGCTGCACCGACAGCCGCACCGGCCATGGCTCCGGCTCCAAGCTGCGGCCCGCCAGAAATCAGCCCCGTAGCAATGCCCGGCCCAAAGATGCCGAGCGCGAGCAAGGCAAGCGAGGCCAGCATCACCACCAATGCATGGTCAACGGAGGGTTCATCCGGTACGGTCTGAAATTCGGCGAACAGGCCCGAGCCGATGCCGACAATCACCGCCAGCACCAACACCTTGACACCCGACGACACCACATTGCCCAGTACCTTTTCGGCGAGGAACGAGGTCTTGTTCCACAGCGCAAACGGCACCAGCACGAAACCGGCGAGCGTGGTCAGCTTGAACTCGATCAGCGTGATAAAAAGCTGCACCGCCAACACGAAGAAACACAGAATCACCACCAGCCAGGCAAGGAACAGCACCACGATGGGATCAAGGTTGGTGAATACCTCGGGAAACCCCGCCAGATCACCGATCTGCTCCAGAATCGGCGCGCCCGCGTCAATGCCGACCTTGGCCAGTCTTCCCGGTTGCAGAAAGTTCTCCATGCTCAAGGTTGAGCCGGTAGCCATCAGGCCCAGACCGGCAAATGACCGGAACACAATGCCCGCCAGCCAGTTGAAGTTACCGATGATGTAGGCGAAGGCGCCGACATAGAGCACCTTGCGCAGCAGCTTGGCAATCACGTCATCACCCTGGCCGGTCGCGTGGCTCATGGCCCAGTACAGCCCGGCGATGGTCATGTCGATGACGATCAACGTGGCGGTGAGAAACGCGACTTCACCTTGCAGCAACCCAAAACCCGAGTCGATGTAGCGCGAAAACGTATCGAGGAAGCGGTCAATGACCGTCACGTCATTCATGGCCGATCTCCATCAGTTGCCGTAGAACCGCACGGGATGTGGTGTGTACGGCGTGCCGTCCCCGTGGAAGCGCCGCCGTACCTCACGGGAACGCTCGGTCGCCGCCGCCTGCCGCGCCAGTTCCAGCGACGCCGCGCGGTCCTGCGTGATCTGGAGTTGCTGCGCCTGGATGGACTGTTTCGCCTGCAAGGCCAGGAGCTGGTTGGTAGCCTGGGTCGCTTGCAGTGCGCCCGTAGCGGATTGACTCTGGCTGACCAGATCGGTCAAAGCGCTTTCGTCTTGCGCCAGGTTCTGCGACACCTGCGCTTGCATACGCATGGCGGTGTGCAGGCCGTCGAGGGTGTTCTTCCAACGTTCGCGGGCATCAACAGCCATCTGATCGCCGCTGACGGTGGCGGCGTATTGCTCGGGATAGAGCCGTGCAAACTCCCGATCCATGGCCGTCACGTCATAGGCCAGCCCTTGCGCCTCGGCAATCAGCCGTTCGGTGGTGGCCAGTGTCAAGCGCAGGCGGTTGACGATATTGAAATCAAGATGGGTCAGGTTGCGTGCCTGATTCACCAACATCTGTGCTTCGTTCTGAAGCTGATTGATCTGGTTGTTGATCTGCTCCAGCGTGCGGATCGCGGTCAACGTGTTCTGTATCAGGTTGGTCGGATCAATCACGGTGAAGGCCGTTGCGGGCGGCGCGGACAGCAGCGACACCGACAGCACGGCGGCAAGTGAAACGGACAGCAAACGGGGCTTGGTCTTCATGGCAGATTCTCCTGGGAAAGGAAGGAGGAAGTGGACGGCGTGAGTCCGGGGTATGTGGGCAGCAGATCAGCCGCCCAATCTAGGCCGCGATGGCGCAGCCAAGCGCCCACGAAATTAGGTAGGCTGGCGTCGGCCAGCACGCGGTCCATATCGCGTTGCGCTTGCGGCGAGGACGCGCCCGCAAAGGCCAACGCGGCTGGCCCCAGGTCGAGGTCGAACAGGCGATTTCCCAGCCGCGACTGGTAGTAGTAATCGCGCTTGGGCGCTGCTTCGGCAACGATGCGGATCTGGCGGCTGTTCAAGCCAAAGCCCTGGTAGATTGAACGGATCTGCGGTTCGGTCGCCTGCGGATTGGGCAGAAAGATGCGGCTGGCGCAGCTCTCCACGATGGCCGGGGCGATGCTGGAGTTCTGGATGTCAGCCAGGCTCTGCGTGGCGAAGATCACCGACACGTTTTTCTTGCGCAGTGTCTTGAGCCACTGGCGGATGCGCGCGGCGAACACCGGGTCATCGAGAAACAGCCAGGCCTCATCGAGAATCAGCAGCGTGGGCGCGCCGTCGAAGCGTTCATCAAAGCGTGCGAACAGATAGCCCAACACGGCCAGCACGGCGGCCTTGCTGTGCATCAGTTCTTCCATCTCAAAGCACTGCACGGAACCGGAACCCAGGCGATCCGAATCCGCATCAAGCAGCTTGCCGTGTGCACCGCCCAGCACATAGGGCGAAAGCCCCTGACGTAACGCGTTGGATTGCAGTAGCACCGACAGGCCGGTGAGTGTGCGCTGTTCCACCGGCGCACCAGCGAGGCTGCCCAGCGCCGACCAGATAACCGCCTTCTCGTCCGGGCCAATCGCCATACCTTCATGCAGCAGCCGTCCTTCGACCCACTCGGCAGCCCAGGTGCGATAGCCCTCCTGGTCAATGCGCGCCAGTGGCTGGAAGGCGATGTCGCCGTCATTGCCCAGGTCGTAATGCTCGCCGCCCAGGCCCAGGATGGTGGCGCGCATGGAGCGGCCCATATCGAAGGCGAAAATGCGCGAACCGGGATAGCGACGGAACTGCAAGGCCAGCGTCGCCAGCAGTACCGACTTGCCCATACCGGTCGGGCCGGCCACCAAGGTATGGCCCACGTCGCCGATGTGCGTGACCAGCCGGAACGGCGTCGCGCCATCGGTACGGGTCACGATCAAGGGCGGCCCATCCAGATGCTCATTGCGCTGCGGTCCTGCCCACACCGCCGACACCGGCATGAGATGCGCCAGGTTCAAGGTCGAGATGATGGGCTGGCGCACGTTGGCGTAGGCATTGCCCGGAATCGACGACAGCCAGGCATCGACGGCATTCAGCGTCTCGGGAATCGTGACAAACCCCCGACCCTGAATAACGCGCTCGATCAGGCGCAGCTTTTCATCGGCGCGGGCCGCATCGTCATCAAGCACGGTCACCGTCGCCGTGACATAACCAAACGCCACTTGGTCGCTGCCCAGCTCCTGCAAGGCAGCATCCGCGTCGGCGGCCTTGTTGTCGGCATCGGTATCGACCAGCGGGCTTTCCTGTTGGAAGATGGTTTCACGCAACAGCGCGACCACGTTCTTTCTTTTTGCGAACCACTGGCGGCGCAGCCGGACCAGTTCCTTTTCCGCCTCGGCCTTGTCCATGCACAGGAACCGGGTTGACCAGCGGTACGCAAAGCCAAGGCGGTTCAGGTCGTCCAGCAGCCCTGGCCAGGTCGACGTCGGAAAGCCTCGCACCGACACCACGCGCAGGTGCTGGTCGCCCAGCATGGGTGCCAGACCACCGACCAGCGCCGAATCGGCCAGCAGTGCGTCGAGATGGAACGGCACTTCTGGTACACCAATGGGGTAACGCCGTGTTGAGATGGTCGCGTGCAGATAGGTCAGTGTCTGGCTGTCATCCAACCAGGCAATCTCCGGCATCACGCCATCGAGCAGGTCAAAGACCCGATCCGTTTCCGCGATAAAAGCAGCCAGGCGTTCGCGCCAATCCACACCCGCGCTCGGCGTGTTCTCATACAACAGCTTGGCCGCACGGGCACGGGATTCCTCCGGCGGCAGGAACACCATCGTCAGGTGATAGGCGCTTTCAAAGTGGCTACTCGACTCTTCAAACGCCGCGCGGCGTTCCTCATCCACCAGCCAGGACAGCGGTTCGGGAAAGTCCGAGTGCGGATAGTCCGCCGCTGTTCGGCGCTCGGCTTCAATGAACAACGCCCAACCCGACCCCAAACGGCGCAGCGCATTGTTGAGCCGCGCCGATGTGGCAATCAGTTCGCTGTGTGTCGCGCTGTCCAGGTCTGGCCCACGGAAACGGGCCGTTCTCTGGAACGAACCATCCTTGTTCAGAACAATGCCTGGCGCGACCAGCCCGGCCCAGGGCAGCCAGTCGGCCAGCAGCGCGGGACGTTGGCGGTATTCGGCGAGATTCAACATGGCACTCCCCTCACACGTCCAGCAACGCTTTATGCTTGATGTGCCGGGCGAACACGGCCATGAACTGCGGATCAAGCCGCGCGCCCCAGACCGCCAGCGAATGGCCGACGATCCATAGCACTAATCCGGGAATCCACAATTGCAGGCCCAGCCCGACAGCGGCGGCCAGCGTACCGTTGGCAATCGCCACAGTGCGTGGCGCACCGCCCAGCAGGATCGGTTCAGTCAGCGAGCGATGCAGCGGTACTTCAAAGCCAAGCGCAAACTCCTCGGGCGTACTCATACGATGGCCCCGCCGGAGAAGCTGAAGAACGACAGGAAAAACGAGGACGCAGCGAAGGCGATGGACAGGCCGAAGACGATCTGGATCAACTTGCGAAAGCCGCCGCTGGTGTCGCCGAAGGCCAGCGCCAAGCCCGTGGCGATAATGATGATGACCGCGACAATGCGCGCCACCGGCCCCTGAATGGAGTCGAGGATAGATTCCAACGGCCCTTCCCAGGGCATTGATGACCCGGCAGCCTGCGCCGTGCCGGCTACCAGCAGCATCAAAGCGGCGAGCAGCAGTCCCTGTCCGGCAGGACGGGCCAAACGGCGCAGCCGTGCCAAGTTAAAAAGCGGATTGTCAGAAAGACGGAAAGCATCAACAGGCGTCATGGCCGTTCTCCAGAGTGTTTGAGGATTGAGGAAGGAATATCTGAAACAGGCGGTAGCTCGGGAAGCGACGCTTCCAACGCATCCGTCAGGTGATAGCCCATGCCGTCGAAGCCAACGACGCGGGCAATGGTGTCGATGCGGCGCTTGCGGCCACGACCGGCGATATAAACGACGACATTGACCGCCTCGGCGATCAGCGCACGCGGCGGATTCACCGCGACTTCGAGAATCAGTTGCTCCATGCGCAGCAACGCGCCCAGCGCGGAACTGGCATGGATGGTGGCAATGCCGCCGGGGTGCCCTGTGCCCCAGACCTTGATGAGATCCAGTGCCTCGCCGCCGCGCACCTCGCCAACGATCACCCGATCAGGTCGCAGGCGCATCGTGGCGCGCACCAGCTCCTGCATGGTCACGACCCCGGCACGGGTACGCAGCGGCACATGATCGCGAGCGGTGCATTGCAGCTCGATGGTGTCTTCAAGCACCAGCACCCGGTCGCCGGTGGCGGCGATTTCGGCCAACAAGGCATTCGCCAGTGTGGTCTTGCCGGTACTGGTGCCGCCGGCGATCAGAATGTTCTGCCGCTCATGCACGGCCCGCACCAGAAAGTCCACGTGCGCGGCGGTCATCATGCCGTCGCTGACGTAGCGCTCCAGCGGAATCACGCCCACGGCGCGCTTGCGCAGCGCAAAGGCGGGACCGGGAGCCGCCGGTGGCAGGATGCCCTCGAAGCGCTCGCCGGTTTCCGGTAATTCGGCGGTCAGCAGTGGCTGACCACGATGGACTTCTGCGCCAACGTGGGCAGCTACCAGCCGGATGATGCGTTCGCCATCGGCTTCTGACAGCTCCACGCCTAGCGGTGCGCGGCCCGATGACAGACGATCCACCCAGAGCGTGCGGTCGGGATTGAGCATGATCTCCACCACATCCGGGTCTTCCAGTGCGGCGGCGATCAGCGGCCCCATCGCGGTGCGCAGCATCTGGATACGGCGATCCAGTGAGGTGGATAGAGAGGATGGCGAAGACTGCGGCGCGGCGTTCATGAGACACGCTCCCGCTCGTCAAACGGCGCTGTCGCGTCATCCATTCGTACCGGTTCGGGGTGCAGTTCCTCCACCACGTCACGCACCAGGCTGCGACCACGCAGCAGGTGGCGGCCCAGCTGTTCGACAAACTGCTCGAACCTGGCCTTGCCCTGGGCGCGGACGGCATCCTGATGGGCTTCGGGAACCGGCGTACTTACCGTCAGGTAGTAGCGGACAAACAGTGCCAGTGTCTCAATCTGGATATTCTGGTCGCGCTCCAGACGCTCGAACTGGCGCGACAGCCGATCCAGCCGCTTGGCGATGGCCGCCTCGCGCTGGTCGCCTGCGTCCGGCGACAGCCAGGACGCCAGCGCGGCGGCGACGATGGACGACTTGGAGACGCCTTTCTTGGCGGCCAGTGCGTTCAGGCGCTTGGCGTGGTCGGGGTGGATGAAGAGATTCAGGCGGGCTTGGCTCATAGCTGGATTCCATCGTCAGGATCAAGAGATGCCAGCCGCGCCGTGCGTTGCAAGGTCGGATCAAGCTGGCTTGGAAGAGAGGTCGAGAGAGGCAACGGAAAATCGTCGTCATCGAGCAGCGAGAGGTCGCTGGTCGGATATTCCGGTTCGGGGCTGTAGGTGGTGACGTCGGACAGCTCCGGTTGCTGGCGTGGGCCGCCGTCATCGGCCGAGTCACCCGACCCAGCCGTTGCAGCAACATCCGGCATGGCAGGGACGGCTAACGCACTCCAATCGTCGGCGCGTGCCGACGGGACATCGGCATAACCACCGTCCGTCAGTGTCGGCGGCGGCAACACACGGCGCTTGAAATTGGCGTCGGCGTAGTAACGCAGCTTCTTCGCCTTGATCGGCGCATGACCTGCCACCATCACCACCGACTCGTCGGTGGGCAGTTGCATCACTTCACCCGGCGTCAGTAGTGGCCGCGCCGTTTCCTGCCGCGACACCATCAGGTGGCCCAGCCACGGTGCAAGCCGATGGCCTGCGTAGTTGCGCTGGGCGCGTAGCTCGGTTGCTGTGCCCAGCGTTTCGGAAATGCGCTTGGCGGTGCGCTCGTCGTTGGTGGCGAACGTCACCCGCACATGGCAGTTATCCAGGATGGAATGGTTTTGCCCATAGGCTTTGTCGATCTGGTTAAGCGACTGCGAAATCAGGAAAGCACGCAGGCCATAGCCCGCCATGAAGGCCAGCGCCGACTCGAAAAAATCCAGCCGCCCCAGCGCCGGGAACTCGTCAAGCATCAGCAGCAGCTTGTGGCGGCGCTCCACGCCATCGCTGCCATCCAACGATTCGGTCAAGCGCCGGCCGATCTGATTGAGGATCAGCCGGATCAACGGTTTGGTACGGCTGATATCCGACGGTGGCACCACCAGGTACAGCGACACAGGATGCTCGGCAGAGATCAGGTCGGCGATACGCCAGTCGCATCGGGAAGTGACTTCGGCCACCGTGGGATCGCGGTACAGGCCAAGGAACGACATCGCCGTAGACAGCACGCCCGACCGTTCGTTGTCGCTCTTGTTCAGCACTTCACGGGCGGCTGATGCCACGACGGGGTGTGGCACCTCGCCCATGTGCCGTGTGGTCATCATCCGGTGCAATGTCAGTTCAAACGGGCACGCCGGATCGGACATGAAGTTGGCAACGCCGCGCAGCGTCTTGTCTTCACCCGCATAGAGCACATGCAGGATCGCGCCGACCAGCAGTGCATGGCTGGTTTTCTCCCAGTGGTTGCGCTTCTCCAGCGCCCCTTCGGGATCAACCAGAATGTCGGCGATGTTCTGCACGTCGCGCACTTCATGCGTGCCGCGACGGACTTCCAGCAGTGGGTTGTAGGCAGCGGACTGAGGATCAGTGGGATTGAACAGCAGGCAATGCGAGAAGCGTGAGCGCCAGCCAGCGGTGATCTGCCAGTTCTCACCCTTGATATCGTGGATAACGGCAGAGGCTGGCCATGACAACAGCGTGGGCACCACCAACCCGACGCCTTTGCCGGATCGGGTCGGTGCGAAGGTCAAGACATGCTCGGGGCCTTCGTGGCGCAGGTACTGGTCATCATGCAAGCCGAGAAAGACACCCGCTGGATTGGTCAGTCCGGCTTTACGGATCTCTGCCGCATCCGCCCAGCGGGCGGAACCATAGGTTGTGACCTGGCGGGATTGGCGAGAACGCCAGATCGACATACCGATGGCAACCACCACGGCCAATAGACCGCTGCCACCGGCAATGGCACCACCGATGTCAAACACATGCGATGCATAGGCATCAAAGAAGAACCACCACTCAAATAACTTCCAGGGGTGATAGATCGGCGTACCGAAGAAATCGAACCAGGGCGTGCCAAGGCGTACTTGATAGCCCAAGGCGGCGGCTGTCCATTGTGTGGCACTCCACACACCGGCGATCACGATGCCGAACACAACGGCAACCTGCCCGAACAGCACGTTCGTCCCCTGCATGGCCTGGCCTCCGATTCTCCTGTGCAACCTTGCGCTGAAAGGCGACACAACAACGTGCCGCAATCACGAGGATCGGTGCCGGGTCAGTGCCGGTCAAAGACCGTTATCGGGACAAAGGTCGAGAAAAAAGCATGAGTTCGTGCAGGGGGAAAAGCAGGAAAAACGCCGCAAGCGAAGGCGCGTTGCGGCGTGTTGAGCAGAAAAGCAGAAAATAGGAGGCAAACTGCCAACAATCAGAACTTCGGTGGATTCTCCGGTGGTGTGTACGGCACTCCATCGCCATAGAACCGCTTGCGTGTGGCCTCGGCCACTCGGTTGCACAGAGCGTCGCCCATCTTGGCGCGATCCAACTTGCACTGCTGGCGTAATTCCTTCAGCCGCACGGGGTCGTCCGCCAGTGACTCTACCGTTTCGGTGGCGGCAGGTTCGGATGGGCCACAGCCCGCCAGCACAGCAACAAACAACAACGACATGATCTTGTTCATGGCTCGATTTCCTCTGGGGTATCAGGTTTGCCAGATATGGCGTGTTTGCTGTCGGCGGGTGAATCGATAACACCCACCCGCTCGATGAAGCGTGACAGCGTTTGTGAAGGCTCACCATTCCGGCACAGTAAGTAGGTTGTGAGAACCGGCGAACGCCCAGCAAGAGGCCGTGCCACAACACCAGGCTCACGGCTGGCGATGATTTGCGAAGCGCCGGCCAGCCCCAGCGCAAAACCCGCCGACACCAGCGCCATCATCAAGTCCAATGAAGTGACCTGCTCAGCCACCAACGGCTCTGTATCCGCAGCGCGTAACACACGGGCGATCTGGCGCGCATGACCTTCGCACACCACCGGATCGCACATCACCAGCGGATAGCGCAGCACCTCGTCCAGTGGAATGCGCTTGTGACTCAGGATGGGATGCCGTGCAGGCACTGCGACCATCAGCGGGTCAGACCAGACCGGCTCGGCGAGGATGCTATCGCCTACTTCGTCAGACTGCGCAAAGCCCACGTCGTACATATCATCAATCAGTCCCTTGATCTGTTGCGCCAGCGGCACCTCAAACAAACGAATATCAACCTCCGGCTCATCCAAGCGGCATTGTGCCAACAAAGCGGGCAATCGCGACGGTGTAATGCCATCAGACAAGGCAATGCGTAACTGACCATGAAAACCATTGGCTGCTGCCCTTACGCTGTCACGCGCCTGCTCAAGTGCTGCAAAAACACGGGTCACATGCTCCAGGAACAGCTTTCCCGCGCGGGTCAGCCGCGTGCTGCGCGTGGTTCTGGCAAACAGCACCACGCCCAGTTCTTCTTCCAGTTCCTTAATGGCTCTGGATAGCGGCGATTGCTCTATGTGCAAACGCTCCGCGGCGCGAGCAAAATGAAGCTCCTCTGCCACCGCCATGAAACAGCGGAGATGTCGTAACTCCATTTCCTCTCCTTAATTTTATGACGCCTTCAGTCGAACGGTGCATTCCCCATCGCGATCTGGCCATCTTTCTGCGTCGCTCAGTTGCCGGTAAGTTCAGCAATCACTTGGCTGGCTCGCGTCAGCGTGGCGCCTCTTATTTCCATTCGACGAAGGGCAATGCCGTCACTAAATTTGGTGGGCGCGCGCATCATTCCAAGAATCACTTTAAGATTGCTATGTTCTTATTCGGACGACTCCTGCCCCCAAACTCAAGACTTGACGAAGGCATTAGAGAAATCATTGGCGAAGTCGGCAAGGGTTCGCGGTGGTTTTCCTAATACACGTTGAAAATCATCCGTAACTAGGTCACCCCAGTTCGTACTGTAGGCCGAGAAATAATCACAGAGCAGGTTCACAGTCCACTCATCCATCCCCTCATTTACTATTGCTTTCCAGGCGTCTTCTAAAGTAATGGGTACATATTTCACTTCTTTTTTGATAGCCCTGCCGATCACTTCTGCTACCTCGTGCATCGTTATGGAGACTGGCCCGGTTATCGTATAAGTCTTGCCTTCATGGCCAGGCGTGGTCAGAACTTTGGCAGCAAATTCGGCTATGTCACGGGAATCAATGAGGCCCATCCGGCTGTCTCCCAGCGGGAGATATATTGCCCCTTGTTCGGCGATGCTTTGAGCGGCCATCAGCAGGTTTTGCATGAAGAAGTGTGGCTTCACGATGGTGTAAGGTATTCCCGACCCTATTAACTCCGTATCGGATAACCCATGCAGCCGTCCGTTAATGGTGGGGGCCGTATGGGATGCACCGATGGCAGACAGTCGAACAACGTGACTGACGCCCGCATTTCTCGCTGCCCATAGTGCATTCGAAGATTGCTCTGGCGCACGTGGCCCGGGCGGGGTCAATAGCCAGGCGGTATCCGCCCCCTCAAATGCCGCTCCAAGCGTCCAGGGTTTCTCCAGATCGCCAACGCGCAGCTCAACGCCCAAACGCTCCAGGTTTTTCGCTTTAGCGGGGTTTCGCACCAAGGCTTTCAGGCGATGCCCGGAATTTTAAGTGCTCAATGACGCCTGATGAAATATCACTGGTGGCGCCTATAATTAGAATGTTCTTTGACATGGTTTGACTCCTGTTAAGTTTTTGGTTGGGGTTTGGCCTCTACATTGATGCTGGGGCGCACCGACATGCCGACACGCAAACGGTGGGCATCTTCCTGCCCCGGTTCCAGGTAAATACGCACCGGAAGGCGCTGCACAATTTTGGTGAAGTTGCCGGTGGCATTGTGTGGCGGTACGGGGGAGAAGCTGACGCCGCTGGCCGGCCCGAGGCTTTCGACGCGTCCTTTAAGCTGCACACCGGGCAAGGCATCGACCGTGATGCTTACCGGGTGACCAACCTGTACACGGGCCAGTTGTGTTTCGCGGTAGTTGGCTTGCACATAGACTGCTTCCAGCGGCACAAGCGTCAACAGTGGTTCTCCCACACGGGCATAGCCGCCGACTCTGGCCTTGCGCTGGGCGACGACGCCACTAATGGGGGAAACAACGTTGGCATAGGACAGGTTTAAGTCTGCAGTGGCTTTCTCTGCTTCTGCTCCAAGCAGTGCAGCACGTGCCTTTTCCAGTTCAGCACGAAGGATCACTGTCTGTTGTTCGGCCGATTCCAGACCGGCGAGATCGCGTTCATGGGCAGCTTGTTGAATGTTCCATTGCGCGTCGGCTTGCTGGCGGGCCTGCACGGTGCCGGAACCGTCGCGCGCCAGATTCGCGTAGCGGTTGCGGTTGATCTCGGCGAGCTGGAGGCTGGCGCTGGAGGCGGCAAGTGCTGCACGCGCCTGCGCGATGGTGCTTTGCTGGCGATCGATTTGGGCTTGCAGGCTGGCAATGGTGGCTTGTGCGCTATTGATGTGCGCCTCGGCCATGCTCACTGCAATGCGCAAGTCACGCTCATCAATACCTACCAGCTGCGCACCGGCTTGTACTTGCTGGTTCTCGTCAACGTCCACGCGGGTGATGACACCGGCCACCTGTGGAACGATGACCGTGAAGTCAGCCTGCACATAGGCGTCGTCAGTACTCTGGGTAACGGCGCTGGATTCAGAGCGGTTGAGGATCAGGAAGGCCGCCACGAGGGCGAGGGCGGCAACCAGACCGGAAATGATACGAAAACGAAGCGTCTTGGACATAAAAACCGTTCCTCGATAAAGTGGTTAAGCAGCCACAGACGCTGCTGTGGCAGGTGTGGCAGAAGGCGTGACGGGCGGTGTGCTGGTCATCGCGGGCGCTGGGATACGCTGCATCATCAGGGCGAGGGGAATCATGAGCAGCGCTACCACGGCGAAGACGCGATAGATGTCCGCTGCCGCCAGGACATTGGCTTGCTGCGCGACTGTACTGCTTAGTGCAACCCAGCCCGGATCATCCGACGGCAGGCGGGCCATCAGTTGCCCGGCGTTATCGAGTAGCATTTCCGAGTGGAAGCGACTGCGTACGGCCGTGAGTTGCCCGATGATGGCGCCGCCTATCGTGGCGCTGAAGACGCGCACGATATGGACCTGGCCCGCCACGAGCGGCCCCTCCATGGGCTGCACCACACTGGTGATCAGGAACAACAGCGAAACCATGGTTAGGGGCTGCCCGAGCATGTGCAGCACTTGCACCCATAAAAACTGCTGCACCATCCATTCGCTGGTAATACCGGATGCCAGCCAATTGGCCGCCGCCATGCACAGCAAACCCGCTACGAATACATAGCGGGCATCGGCCCAGCGCTGGTATAGCAACAGCGCCACGCATGAGCCGAGCAGCAGTTGTGGAAAGCCGACGATCAGACCCAGGGGTGCGCTCTGTGCCAGACGGAACCCCTGAAAATTCGCCAGCAGATTGGCTGGCAGCGTGACGGCGGTAGCCATCGTCATCAGCAGAAACCCGAAGAGGGTGATGCCGATCCAGATATTGCGTCGCGCCAACATCCTCAGGCTGACAAAGGGCGCCGGATGGAACCACTCCCCGATCAGAAACAAGACAAACAGTGCGCCACCGGCTACGAACGAAGCAACGATCAGTGGCGAATGGAACCAGTCCAGCCGTACACCTTGATCCACGCCGACCACCAGTAGCATCAGACCTGGTACGCCCAGGAGCATGCCGAACCAATTGGCTTGTTTCATACGCGGCAGGGCCAGTGGCATCTTCGGGATGCCCCAGCCGACCAGCGTGGCCGCCAGTAGACCGATGGGGATCACATGCCAGTAAACCCAGCGCCAGTCTTCCAGCTGGTCAACCCATTGAGAGGCGATCCACAAGGCGATATTGGGCGAAAAGGTGGCGACCAGCGCAAAGACGGCCAAGCCATGCAGTCGTATGGGTAACGGTAAGAAACGCAGACAAGCGACCATCAGCAAGGGGATCATCGCGCCCCCGAGCAAGCCCTGAAAAACACGCAAGGTCAGCAATAGAGGCAGGTCTTGTACATAGGGCATGAGCCATGTCAGCAGCAATGTGCTGAACAGCATGGCCAGATGGAAACGGCGCATTGAGAAGGTGATGGCAAACCAGGTGGCAAAAGGCATGGCGGCCAGTTCACCAGCGGAATACGCCGTGAGCAGCCAAGACGCCTCGTCTATGCCGATCCCGAGGGCGCCCCGCAGATCGGGCAGTACCAGACTGGGAATCCTGCCGTTAAGACCGGCAACGACCGCAGCCAGAAAAATACCCAGCAGACCGATAGCCATACGCAGGTTGAATACCGGTTGTGGCGGTGGGCCAGCGGGTGCAGCAGGACTGGCAGGGGTTGGACCGGTCATGTCTGTTCGCCTGCCGATTCGGCCACGGGCTGCAGTTCCGTCGACCAGCCACCGCCCAGAGAACGGTAGAGCGAGACGACGGACAGCGCGGAAGCCGTGGCGCAGTCGGCCAGCGCAGACTGGCTGGATAACAGCGAGCGTTGAGCGACCAGCACCGAAGTGAAGTCAACCGTGCCTTGCTCGTAAGCGCGTTGCGCCACCTGCAAGGCCGTCTGGTTCTGGGTCAGTGCATGTTCTAGCTGTGCATGCCGTTTCAGTTCGGTCGCGTAGGCATTCAGCGCGTCATCAACTTCATGCCAGGCGCTCAGTACGGTTTGCTGGTAGGCAATGGCCGCTGACCGGTGACGTGCCTCGGTCAGCGCCAGATTACTCTTGAGCCGTCCCCCCTGAAAGATCGGCAGGTGCAACGTTGGGCCGATGGAGAAGTACCGGGAACCCCAGCTTCCCAGATCAGAGAAATCAATCGACTGGATACCGACGCCGCCGGTCAGGCTGATGCGCGGGTAAAAGTCGGCTTGCGCAGCGCCGATATCGGATATAGCAGCGCGCAACTGGGCGTCAGCCTGCAAGATGTCGGGCCGCTTTTGTGCCAGTTCAGACGGGATGCCTAGCGGCAGGCGTTGAGGCATAGCCGGTAATTCGGCGGCAACCAGTCGGTCATTCAGTTCGCGTGGCGATTTACCCAACAATAATGCCAATGCGTTCATCAGTACATCGCGCTGCTGATGCAGCTGGGTCAGGCGTGCCTCAATACTCGCTACGTCCGCACGGGCAGACGCCGCATCAAAACGCGTTGCGACGCCATGGCGTTCCCGGCTTTCCGCCAAGCGCACTAGGTTTGCCGCGATCTGCCGGTTGTCTTCCATGATGGTTTCTTGTGCCTGCACGCCGCGTAGCAGCAGATAGGTACGTGCCACACCGCCGGCGAGCGAAACCCTGACGGCATCCATCTCGAAGTGGCTGGCTTGCAGCGTCGCCTCGGCGGAGTCGCCGAGATGTTGCAAGTAGCCCCACACGTCCAGTTCCCAGCCTGCTTGCACGCCTAACGACCACAGGTCGGTGGAATCGGTAGGTGCGCCGAGCATCGCCATGGGCGCGTTCTCGCTGAGGGATGACCGTGCGTAACTGGCGTCTGCCGAGACCTGTGGCCGACGCGCAGCCTGTGCCAGCCCCAGTCTTGCGTGGCTTTCCTCGATACGTGCGGCAGCAGCCAGGAGATCCAGATTGGATTGAGCAGCTTCAGTCTGCAATGCAGTCAATGTGGCATCGTTGAACAATTGCCACCATTCAGACGGAATCGCTTCCTCAGTGAGTGCGACTTCTGTTGCCATAGTTGCCGCACGCGCTTGCAATGCCGCATGAGGTGTTGCCAGGCGCGGCCTCTCAACGTCCGGCATGGTCATGCAACCGGCAAGTGCCAGGACGGCAAGGAGTGGCGGAGCTACACGGGCGATGTAACGGCAGTCACGATCCCAAAGTATGCGTTTCATGGAGGTCCTTGTAGTGTTCCAGGGCGGTGCAATGCAATCGAGGAGCTGATCAATTTTACCAGTACCGATCGGTACTCTAGTGCTTTTTCATCTTTAGGTCAAGAAGATACAGCCTTATAAGACTTTATGTGAGATGGGTTTCATCACTTTTGCTATTATAAGAACCGATCGGCATAGTCTGGGTTTGTAATCTTCACTTTGCGGAGTAACCCAATGCTTGCAACACCCACCGCTGACAGAAGCGAAAAGGAGCTGGTGGTATTAAATGCGGCCACCTTGCTGTTTCTGACGCACGGATTCAGTGCCACTACCACAGACATGATTCAACGTGAGGCCGGGGTGTCGAAGGCGACCATGTATGCTTGTTTTCCCAATAAGGAGGCGTTGTTTGCGGCAGTGATAGAGCGACAGTGCGCTTTTATGTCTTCTTCAATTCAGGCCATAGAAGCGTCGCCGGAGGATGTCGTCAAGATGTTGACCGATGTAGGCAGGACCTACATCCAGACAGTGCTTTCACCGGCTGGGCTGGCGCTTTACCGTGTGGTGACGGCAGAGGCTCCCCGTTTTCCTGATTTGGGACGCCGGTTCTATCTGGCCGGCCCAAAGGCGGTCACCTCGCTGGTGGCTGCTCGCTTGAAAAATGCAGCCGAAGCTGGAGAAATCAATGTCCAGGCTATTGGCGTCGATGCCGCTGCCGGCTTGTTCATCAGCATGGTTCGCGGCGAAGGCCAGCTCGAAGCAATGACCCACCCTGGCTCGCAGTCTTCGGTCGCACAGATGTATCATTGGGTGCAGGTTGCCGTGACGACTTTTCTCGGGGCATTTGCGACAAAACAGCGATAAGGGTTTGATCAGCATCGCTCGCCATCTTCACTGCACGGTTTCAGGCACCTTCACACGGCCGTCCTTGGCCTGGTGAGTTGGAATGCAGATTGTTCGAATGACGTTCTTGATGCAGTTGACGAAGCTAACACTAGGTTATTCCAAAACCCCGCTGCCTCCCAATCTCCCACGACACTCCAGCACCGCGCACCGTCGCGGCGATCTGTTGACCCAACCGCTGTTCAATCACTGGCTTCCACGGCACCAGGCTAAACCCTATTCCGTCATCCAGTATGGCGTAGCGTCCGCTGGCGAGCATGATGTTGCGACGGTAGGTGCCTGCGACGCGTTGGCCGTCAGCTACCGGTCGATGCTTCAGTCCGGTTTCAGCGGCAATGTCCTGTGCGGTGCGTGCCAGCTCTCGGTTGCGCAGCGTCGCCAGTAGATTGCGCGCCAAAATCACACGCTGCCCGCGCTTCTCGGCCAGTCCCTGTTCCGCGAGGAAGTCGCCGCGCTGTTGCAGCGCGTCCTTAACCTCGCTGCCAAAACCCGTATCCCCCAGCCCCTTACCGCCGCCGATCAACTGTTGATCCAGCCAGGTCGCGCCGATTACGCGGGCCTGTCGCTCTATCGGCAAGTGCGATTTCAGTTCCACCGCCACGCCGCCCAGGCGCTGCGCGTCGTACTGACGGCCCCGCTCGGGCAGGTCTTGCGGCACATGCCAGACGCCTTCGGCCTGCCGTTCCACCAGGCCAGCGCGGCGCAGGGCTTCCAGTCGTCGCACATGAGCTTTAACCACCTCGCTTGGATCACGTTCGGGGTGCGGTTGAGCCATCGCAACGGCCAGATGGTGATCGGTTCGGTAGATGCCATTGACGGCCATTGCGGTGATGGTCTTGTCTGCGGTGCGTGGGGCGGTTGAGCCCTTGATTTCCACCACGGCGCCAGTCGGGTACTGCGCCAGTTCCGTGCGCGGCGGCAGCGCGACATAGTGTGCTTTGCCATCGGTGCCATCCACGACCAGATAGCCCTTGTCGTAGAGTTCGTCGGCCAATCCTTTGCCAGCTACGCGGCCCATGATGGAACGGCCATTCTCGCCGGGCTGAAACACCGTCAGGTCGCGCTGCTTACCCCTCATGGCCCGCTGCATGGTGCGGATAATGTCGCCACGCTCGCCCATCGCCCGCAACGTGGGTTCAGCATCGGCATGGACAGTCCAGACCCCGGTCTGCAATTCGCTCGCCAGCCCCATACGCTGCAAGTGTTGCAGGCGGCCCACCAGCAACAGGCGCTGGCGTTTCAGCCGGGGTACTGCCTCCAGCCGTTCGGATCGCACCAGGCCATTCACGGCCTCGCGCTGCAAGGTACGATCCAGTCCCGTCCATCGTTCCTGATCGACTTCGCGGGCCATGCTGCGCTGGATCTCCAGTTCAGTGCGCGGCCCCAGCCAGTCAGTCGCCAGTTCCGAGGCCCGTTCGCGCATACCCTGGCTGATGTAGTCGCGGGAAATGATCAGGTCTTTTCCGGTGTCATCCTTTCCACGCAGGACGATGTGGGTATGCGGGTTGTCGGTGTTCCAGTGATCGACGGCCACCCATTCCAACCGGGTGCCCAGGTCGGCTTCCATACGATCCATCAGGTGACGGGTGTAAGTGCGCAGGTCATCGAGCTGTTCGGCATCCTCGGGCGAGACAATGAAGCGGAACTGGTGCCGATCCTCCCGGCCCCGTTCCTCAAAGGCAGACAGGTCAGCATCATCGGTCATGGGGTCGTAGGCTCTACCCGGTTCGCCATCGCGCCCCACGCCTTCGCGCTCGATATAACGCAGATGCGTGGCGGTCGAGCGCGCGCCCGCCTTGGCGAGATTGACCAGCCGGGTCTTGATGGTGACGCGCCGGGAACCCGCCGTCAGTGATGCGCCGGTAAAGCGCGCCGCAACGTGGCCACGCCCCAGCCGAGCGCCAGGACGATTGCCTGCCTTGGCGACCTTTGCGCCCGCCTTGCTCGTTTGGCGAAGCACCTGATTGATGAAGGCATCGCCACGCTGCTTGGGCGCGCCCGGACGGAGGCGGAAGCGGTCATCGTCGTGGCGGCTCATATTGCGGCTCCATCCAAGACCAGCGTAGCCAAACGGGAAAAGCACGCACTTGGCTCAAGGCTGACAAGGCTTTGGCTAACCACGCGGCACGGTGCCGCTATCAGGTGCGTGCCGCGCCACCCCCACGTGCAGACAGACATTTCGCGCAACGTAGTGCCGCGACCTTTTATCTTGCCCTGCATCTTTTCCCGGCCTGACAGCACGGGAATGCGATGCCCCGGCGGCGCTGCGCAGGGCGCAGCCTGCCGACCGGCGAACGCCCACCATGCCGCAGGCGTGGCGCGTTCGGGGCAAGCTATCTGCACAGGGGGAAGCACTCGGGAGTGCAGCGCGGCTGCGCTCCCACGGCGCGCATGGCGACACGGCGAGCGCATGGCCATCGGTACGCCTGATAGCACGTCAACGACAAGCGGCAGCGCGTCGAATGTGCTGCATGAAAGACGAAGGCCAATGCGCCAGCGAGGTCGGAAGTCGTTCAGGGTCATGGTTGCTTCTCCAGGAAGATGGGCTGCGCGGTACCGATCACAGCGGATGCCTGGATCGGCCCGAAGTAGCGGCTGTCGAACGACGCCGGATTGGTTGTGCTCAACAGGAACAGTTCACCGTCGGCCAGCGGGCGGCATTGCGGCCAGAATGGCAGCGACCGGCCCATGCGGTCGGCAGGCAGTACCGCCGTCACCGGCACGCCGTCGATGCGTACCTGGCCGTCCACGATGCAGACATGTTGTGGCGCGACCGCGCCCACACGTTTGAGCAGCGGGATGTGCGATGGTAGGTAGCCGCGCTGCGCAGCGAGTGCGGCCACGTCTGCCGGAAGCTGGGCCAGCACGATGCTGCCAATGTGCGTCGGGGCTGTCGGTCGGATGCGATACCAGCCGACCGGAACACTGTCTGATGGGTTGTAGATGATGTGCGCCGCAGGCTGCACGAAGGACACCCAGGCCAGCGCAGCGAGGCCGCAGGCGGACAGGACGGCCAGTACGATGCGAACACGCGGGCGTGAGCGAGACTTGGCTGTCATTGCAATTCCCTCCCGGCCAGCCAGGCGGCATGTCGCTCGGCGGTGTACTCCGGCAGTGGCAGGCGGGCCGCCAGACGGTTGCCCAGCGTGCGCCAGTACGCGGGCGACGCGTCGATGGCGGCAATACCCAGCGACTCAATGGCATCAATCGTTGCCAGCGTGGCGCGTATCCTCTTTTCGCCTTCCACATGCAGCAGCAGACGTGCACCCGGTTGCACGCCGGGGATGCGCTGCACCGCGTCCAGCGGCGTGCAAGCCTGCATCACCATGAGCTGCCAACGCGTGGTGCCGTAGTCGTTGGCCTGCCAACGCACACGGCAGAACACGGACGCGGGCAGGAACACGGCGCAGCGCCGCCAGCGGTCGAGCTGGAGCATGCGCGCCGGCTCGCCAAAGCGCAGATAGAGGTTGAAACGCTGGTCGATGTAAGCCAGCGAAACGCGGGTCAAGGGCACGTTGCCGGTCTGTCCGGCGAGTGTATGCGGCGCTTGCATTGGTATGGCTGTTTCTGGTGTCAGCTGCACCGGATGGGCAGTCATGGTGTGTTCTCCGGGAACTCGCGCTCCAACAGACCACGCAGCAGCTCGGCCACCGTCACGCCTTGCGTGAAGGCCGAGACCTTGATGCGCGCCCGCAAGGCGGGTGTCACGTCGAGGGTCAGGCGGGCCGTGTACAGGTCGCCTTTCTGAAGGTCGGCGGTATCGCCCTGGCGAACCCACGCTTCGGCGTGCGGGTTCGCGGGCGGACGTGCACCGATGCCGATGCGCTCGCCCGCGCGTTTGCTGGATGGCTTGTCGTTTGCGCTACTCATGACGACCACCGCAGCAGTTCATCGACCAGTGCCGTGATTTCCCGCGCAGCGGCGCTGTCCGGCACCAGTTCGCGAGCGAGCCGACCAGCGGCCACGCTGTCGGCGAAGACGATGCGCTGACGTACTTCGCTGCGCAGCGCTGGCAACGGTTGGTCGGCCAGCGCCTGACGTGCCTCGCGTCCGATCACCGTGGTGCTGACACGGCGATTGATGACGAAGGCAGCGGCGAGCTGGGGCCGGAATACCTGCGCCTCACGAATCAGCGACACCATCTCGGCGCTGGCCCAGAGGTCGTAGGGGCTCGGTTGCACCGGAATCAACACGCAATCAGCCGCCAGCAGCGCGGAGCGCGCCAAGGCGGCAATCCGGGGTGGCCCATCAATAACAACGTGATCGGCTCGCCTGGCGAGTTCTGGGGCTTCCTGATGCAAGGTTTCCCTTGCCAGCCCCACGGCGCTGAACAGCCTTGGTAGTCCTTGCTGGCTTCTGCGCTGTGTCCAATCCAGTGATGAACCCTGCGGGTCGGCATCCAGCAGAATGACGTGCTGCCCGCGTAGGGCCAGTTCCCCGGCGATATGCGTGGCGAGCGTAGTCTTGCCTACGCCGCCTTTCTGGTTGAGCAAGGCAATAATCATGGCGCGGCCCTCCGATCTGGAAAGCCGGTCGGTTTTTGTCCTGCTGAACGGGGTTGGTTTTGAGGCTGTTTTTGCCGTCGGGATGGCGGCGCTTTTCGCCTTTCAGCCGTTGCCCACCGCAACCCTGTTTCTTTATTAAAAGTTAGAGTATTTAAGTTAGTAAAGTTAAGGGGCGTGTAAACCCGCGCCGTTACTGGCTCTCCGGCGGTTTCGTACTCCTGATAGCACGATAGTCGTACTCCCGATAGCACGATACCCCTTACTCCTGATAGCACGACACTATTCACAGGTTGTCCCGGAGTTATCCCCAGGGTTATCCCCGTGCTGTCAGCGGCACGGGCCGGAACGTCAACAACTCGATGTCGTCCTCGGGCATCCGCACGATGCCCAACTCGTAACCCGGCAAGGATTGCTTGGCCACCAGCGCACGCAGGTCGTAGGCAAAATCCGAGAAACGGGATCGGCTGCCCGACTTGCGGTGCAGGTGCCGGAAGTCGAATTGCCAGCCGTCTTCCTGCTTGCCACCATGCTTGCGCACCAGGCGGTACAGCCAGCGTTCGATGCCACCGGTCAGGCTGAAATAGGCCGGGTCGATGGTCAGCACCAGGGCGGCGTCCAGCACACCCGCATAAAACCAATCCGGCAGAATCAGTTCGATGCCCAGTGGTGTGCCGCTGGCGTCGGCCAGTTCCTTCCATTCGTTGATCCACGAGAAGCGGTGCAGCCGCCGTCCGGTGGTTTCGCGGATGGACGTGGCCACGGTGGTGGATTGCAGCCGATCCAGCGCGGCCTTGAGGCGCTGATAGTCGCGGGAGCCGGTGCCACGACCGATGAAGCGCAGGATCTCGTAAGGCGTGGCACGCATCAGTCGCGAGGTGGATAAACCGGCGTCCATCGCCTCCACGATCTGGCTGGCGGCCCAGATCAGGATGTCGGCATCCCAGATCGTGGCAATGCCGTGCTCGGCTGTGCCTTCCACTCGGATGGTGATGTTGCCACTGCGAAAGTCGATCGGTGCTACGCGCCGCGACTTCGCCAGCGAGAAGAACGGATACGCCATCAAGTCCTGGGTGTCGCGCGGTGCCATGTCGCCCGGCAGCGCCCGGAACAGGTCGAGCTGTTCCCGTGACGGCAAGGCATGCTCTGGTGGGCGGGACATGGCGATGGCTACCGTCGCGCCGCTGCTCAGCGGCCATCACGATAATCACCCGCGTGACGCTCGGCGTATTCGGGATCAGACGTCGCCTCGTAGCTGTGCGCATCGGCCCAGGCCTCGAGGTCGGCCACCGCGTACATGACGCGGCGACCGAACTTGCGAAACGTCGGCCCGCCGCCGATCACGCGCTGTTTCTCCAGCGTGCGCGGCGACAGCCGCAGGTAGTCGGCAGCCTCGTCGTTGGTCAGGTAGCGTTGGGGTTGTGCGGTCGTGGTGACGGCAGCGGTAGCAGGTCGAATAGGTGCGGGTCGCATGGGATAGACCTCCATCGGTCAGGGAAGCCCGGCCACACAGCGTGACCGGATGGAGGTAGTCTCAAGAAAGATGAGCTGCTTGCTCAGGGACGTTGTGCAGGGAGCGCGAAACGTCCCCCTAATCCAACGAAAACGGCGGAAGTTGTGCCAGGCGGCGATAGCCGCCACGCATCAGCGCATCGCCTCGGCGCACCAGCCGCCGCACACGGGCGCGCAAGGCGCTGTCGGCGTGCCAATCGGCCACGACGGCATCCACGCCGAACAGCCCTTGGGCCACCTCACGCAAGGACGCGCCCGCCAGGGTGGCGTCGAGCGCCTGCAAGGTGTGCAATTCCAGCAGTGCGCCCGGTGTGGGTCGGGAACGAGCCACTGCCACTGGCACGGCAGCCATGGCGGCGGCCAGCGCGTCCAGCCTGGCCGCGAACAGGCGATAGCGTGCGCAGGGCGTGGCGCAGGCACGGACGGCGTACAGGTAGGCCATGCCGTCTTCCAGACCCGGTGCCAGTGCAAGCCGCATACAGTGACCGGGCCACTGCAACATCAACACCAGACGCTTGCCGTCGTAAATCAGGTGCTTGCGGCCAGGAACACGCCAGAACGCAAAGGCAGGCGCATCAGGTGGTGGGTCAGCATCCGGATAAAGCTGCACCACGGAATCGTGATCAGAAAACCAGACTGGATGTACATCGCGTGCATCCAGCGCAGGATCTTCCAGCAGGCGCAAACCCCAGCGATACGATGCATCCCGCTGGCGACGACCGCGTAGCCAGTCGCGCCGGTAATCGGGATGGCGGCGTAAATACTCCCAAGCCAGGGCGAGACCATCAAGATGCAGCACGTAGAGATACGCGGCGGTGGGATACCACTGTTTGGCGCTCGGATTGGCCATGACGCAACCTCCTGTCAATCAGCAGGAACGTCGCCACGGGCATCGAAATGCAAACGCTACGGCGTCATCAGTAAACCGTCATGAATGGCTGGGTAAACTGGCGGCGTCAAAACCGATTGGCTCCGAAACGTTGCAGGGATCGTCCGAATGCGACGGCTGCTCAACCGGAAATTGGCAGGCAGCACTGGATACCATGCCGCAGCCCGCGCCAGGGATCATAACTGTTTACAACAGAGCCGCACCGCTTCGGTGCCAGAGTGCGGATTCAGACCGGGAAGGTCTAAAGTGAGACGAAAATAGTCTCAATGCGCCCGACCTCGCCGGGCTGCGAACGACGCCGGTTAATCAACGATGGAACCGTTGGCCTGCGCCAGCCGCACATAGTCTGACAGTGTTCGTGTGGCCTGGAAATACACATCACGCATCACCGCCGGCTGCTTGAGCGGGCCGACGATGGATGCCAGATCGGACAACTTCACATAGCCCAACTCGGGCATGCCCAGCCCCAAGTCGATGAGGCCATAGGCCGTATCACCATCAACAGGATCGAGTGCCGCCAGTAACCAAGTGGCATGCGCATCCGGTGTGAATAAACGAACGACCGGCAGCGGGTCGATGGTCAGGCCATCGGCACGAACCTGGCCGTGGTCAAGCAGGCGTGCGCGTTCCACGGCGGTGATGGGCGATTGGATCATGGTTGGGTGCCTCGCGAAACCGACGACTCGGTGATGCACTTATGTGCCCAAACGTAGAACCGCCGAACCGGCTGTGTGCCTTCGTGCAGACGTACGGATGAACAAACCCGTGAATCCGCAGAAGAACGGAAGCGTAAAAACGGTTTTGTGGAAGTCTGGAAAGGCATGGAAGCGACTCTCTGGTTCTGGTGGAATCCCCACAAGCGGATTTCCGTAAAAGCACGAAAGCTGATGGCTCATTACCAAATGAACACTATAGATTGTAGCCCTAAAGAGCGCAATCGACTGTCATCTATGGTTTCAAGGAAATCATTGGATGACAGCAAAAAACTCATTGGCAACGGCATTAAAGACAGTCAGGAAAGCGCGTGGCTTGAGCCAGGAAGCATTCTCCGACGTGTCCAGCCGTACCTATATGAGTTCGCTGGAACGCAACCTGAAAAGCCCAACGCTGAACAAGCTGGCTGAGCTGTGCGAGGTCATGGAGATTCATCCGCTCACACTGTTGACGCTGGCGTATGCCGGCGATAGCACACACGAGACCGATCAGCTTCTGAAGCAAGTGCGACAGGAGCTGATCGCCGTCTTGAAAGAGCATGACACGCCGTAGCGTGTGACGTGCGAATTTCCTGCAAGCAAAGCGCGCAGCGCCACTGGCGCGAAGGCGTGAGGGATTGATGCCGAATGGCCGTGACAGCAAAGCTGGCACGGGGCGCAGCCCGAAAGCCCGGCGGCGCATCGCACCGACACGTCATCTATAGCGGTGGGAAAACAGAAGCCCAACTAAAGAAATAGCAGCAAACGACCCTGATTAGCCATCCAAATAAAATATCTCGCCGGCTGGATTATTGCTTAATATTTTTAACTGAGCTATTAAAATAATAGTCCTGATACGCTTCTGGAAAACACATCTCTTATACCATGTCAAAAACAAAGAATAAATTTACGATCTGGATGAGGCGACATCTGATAAATCGCTGCATTGATTTAATAGAATCCAGCGAAGGGCTAACAAAAAATCATCACCCACGACTAAACAGCGAAGCATTTCACATAATGGGCTGCGAAGTCTTGTTTGATTGCGATTCACCGATGCATATGACAGGCTCCTTCCAAGAACAAAAAATCGCAGCAGCCTGGAGATATCGTCGTGAAAATTCGATGAGCCTTGCTCTTAAAATGAAGCTATTCAAGTCCAGCCAATTTCCAGTGAGTTTAGATGGTAACAACTTCTACTCAAGTCACTATGTAGCAACACAATTTGGAAAATTTTTCCGCAAATCTCCAGCATTTATCCAAACTGTATTAATTGCCATTTATATGGCTGTTAATCGTGCCTCTGACGTTGCTACGCGCTTTAAATGGGTAACAGGGATCGTCAGTTTTGGAGCGCTAGCAATTAAAGTTTGGCATTCTGACTTAATAAGTAACTGGTGGATAGCATTGAGTGCAGTGATCGGACTGGCTATTGGTTTCCTTTCCACACTTTGGCGCTGACAGGCAAAGCTAATCGGACACACAACTAGAAGCTTGTGTCTAATTCTGACCCTATTCTACTACTTGAGTCGATGTGCGTTTCTGGCCTATTGTGTTGAAAAACTGCGCCCCGCCCGATGGGCAGGGGCGCATGAGCGGCCGCCAGGCCGCTGGTTTGCTGCGCGACCAGATCAGATCGTGCGTGCCGTCCTCGCCTTCGATCAGGCGGGCATAAACCGTCGCCGGGAACGAAGGGTCATCCAGGGTCACTGACAGGTACTCCCGCCCAGCCTCGCTGGTCTTCTTCCACGCCGCGCCGAAGTCGTTGCCGGTGGCTTGCAAGCGGAGGTCAGGGGCTTTGTTGTTCTCGCCCTTTTCGTTGGGAACCAGCTTGACCTTGACGTTGAGCGTCAGGGTGCGCAGCGTGCCGGTGAAGCCATCTTTGTCTGCGGTGAAGGTGCCGATGGTAGCCATGATGTTTTTTCCTTTCGGTAAATCAAGGTCGCGCCAGTGCGTCCTTGTTGTGATCCGATAGGCGGGGATGGGCGCGTCGCACCGTGTAGCGGTCGTAACAACGTGGAGAACCTGCAAGCGCACAGAATTTGTCCCGCGAGGAATGCGCAAAGCGCAGGGGAAATTGTTTGCGCTGGAAGGTTGCGGCGCATAGCCCAAGGCATCGCCGTTCCCCCGCCAGGATTCACGACAAGCCAAGGACGCACAGGCCGCCTATCCCGAATGAAGACAAGGCTGGCTCGGCATCCCCGCGTGACAGCTTCACTGGTTCCTGCACTGACGCGGGCAAGGTCAACATCCCAACCACAGAGAAAACCAGCGCCCGCTTGCATGGCGACCTATCTGAGGTGCGGTGTGGAAGTGCTGCAAAGGCCAGGCGGGATGTCAGTGATCCGTCCTTCGTGACACACAGGCCATAAATCGCCAGCATCGAGGACGGCAACCTGTTGCAGCAAGGTTCGCAGACCCCGCCCATTGCGGTGGGGCGTGGTTGAAATGGTGGCGGCGCGCAGCACCGCCCGCATTATTGGGGTTGATGCTCCCCCGCGCTCAAGTGAGCTTGGGCGCGTCCCCGTCGCCGCCTGATTAAAGGCGGCGACGGGGGATTTTTGGTCAAGCCCGCCAAGGCATCGTGCCTTGGCGGGCTGTGCTGAATGAACAGCAAGCGCCCCGGCCAAAGCCGGGACGTTTGCCCATGGTCAAGGTTTACGCGGCCAATGAATCTGCCGGTTCATTTGTCATGATGGCGTCTTCTGTTATTGCGCCGTCTTCGCCTGTTACCACCTCCTGCGGCGTTTCTGCCCGAAAGATGGCGGGCATCCAGCCCGTACCGCCTACCAGCCGTTCCGCTTCGTTGGCAATGTCGGCCTTTTTCAGCTTTGCCAGCTGGGCAACATGGTCAGGCGCGAACTCGCCCACGGCATCCAGAATCACGGCTTTGGAAACGTGCTTGAAATAGCCTTCGGCGGTCGGCTGCCACCATGCCGACATATCCAACCCCACGGCCTGCGCCAGTTCCTCGCCGGGTTGCTGCGACGTAGCGCGGGGCGTGACCACATCCACGGTTGCCGCCGTGCATACCGCCAGCAGCCGCACCAATTCATCCTGCGACTTTGCCAGCAACATGGCGAACAATCCCGCGCCATCCTCGGGCAGTGCCTCACTGCATGCCTGCTGCAATTCGCGCAGCGCCACGGCGGCGGGTGATTCAGGCCAATCGGGAGTCAGGCTTTCCAGTCGGTCTTGCGTGGTCAGGCTCACGCCCAGCGGCAAGCTATCACGATGGTAAGGACCACGCTGCAAGACGGTCTGTGCCATGCCATGCACCACAGCAGCCAGCGCCGCTTGCGGATGCCGCGCCAGTTCGATTTGCAGCGCGGCGGTGCGGTGAGCGCTCAAGCGCTGCGCCAGCCGGTCAGTCATGGCGGCGGTCTTGGGTTGCTGGTCGTCGTCGTTTTCATTGTCGTTTTCAGCTTCGCCGCCTGCCTCGCCAAAACCCTGCCGCAACCGTTCCAAAGTGCGTAGCGCCTTGGCTTCTGCTTCACGCAACAGGCCGCGATGCACGACAATCTGACCTTGCCGGTCAAGCGTGACAATGGCACCAGCGGCGGCTTTCACGTTCGGGCTGTAGTCCAGCAAGCGCTCTTCCAGCGCCTGCAATTGTTCGCCCACGCGGTCGCCTTCCTCCTGCAAGGCATCGGCCTTTTCTTCGTCGTCCTCGTCCAGTGCGGCATCCAGCGCTTCACCGATGGCCTGCATCTTGGTTTCCAGCTTTTCCATGCGGTCGCTTTCCCGCTTGGTGGGGGTGCGCCGTTCTCGCGGGGCGCGCTGGAAGGCTTGCAGGTCGGCATAGGTGGCGGCGGGTGTGGCATCCACCCATGCCCAGCCTTCGGCCTTCACCGTCGCGGCGTGGCTGTCCAGTTTCTCGCGCACCAATGTTTCCAGTAGCGCGGTATCGGTCACATAGACGCCGGTATCGTCCTGCGCGAACAGATCACGGCGAATACCGCCGCCTGCGGCTTCGTAGGCGTCCAGTCCAACGAAACGCACCAGCGCATGGCCTGCGTCAATTTCCCGCTCGGTCAGCCGTTCGCGCAAGGCGTGGGGGCTGCGCTGCCACTGCGGTGCATCGTAATAGGCCGCATCCTGCGCCGTATGGTCATCAGTGATGGCAAGCGCCATCAATTGTTCAAGGTTCACGGCATCAGCGCGATAATCGGCCAGCAGACGCGGCGAGACGTTCGCCAGCTTCAAGCGGCGCTGCACCACCAACGGGGTGACGGAAAAATCCGCAGCAATGTCTTCAATGGGTCGGCCTTCGGCTACCAGCGCGGCGAATGCTTCAAACTGGTCTGCCGGGTGCATGGCTTCACGCTGCACGTTCTCGGTCAGGCTCACGGTACGGGCGCTGGCATCGGCCACCAACAGGCACAGCACCGCCCAATCTTTCGGGATGCGGCGTGTCTTTGCCAACAGCTTTAATGCCGCCAGCCTGCGGCCACCGGCCACGACTTCGTAATGCTCACCGTCTCGGGCCAGCGTCACGGTCAGGTTTTGCAGCAGCCCCACGCGGGCAATGCTGGCCGACAGCGCGTCAATAGACTGGCCTGCGCTCTTGGTCTTGCGTACGTTGCGCTTGGAAGCGCGAAGCTGCAACAGCGGCACAGAAATCAGATTCTGCGCCGGGGTGTCGGCTGTGGCGTTCGGGGTGTCGATGGCTTGGGTTTCGGTTTGATTGATCGCGTTCATGATGAAAATTCCTTTCGGTTTGTGACAATGCAGCCATGAAAGACGCGGCAAGGGTGGCTGCCTGCCCCTGCCGCGAAAGGGGTCAGGCTTTCAACTGGCGCATACCCTCGGCCAGCAGCCACAGGGAACGGTTCAGGCGAATGTCGGAATCAATGCCCTGCACCGGGCGGGTGCTTTGGCGGCGTCCGTTGGCGCTGCGGCCACGCAATCCGCCTTTAGTGAGGTTTTCTTGCAGGCGGTTAAACGTCATCCACAGATCGGGGCGGCGGTCGTCATAGCGACGCGGCATCAGAATCTGGCTTTCGGTGATGGGCGCGGGCTTGTCCGGGTCGTCGTACTTCAAGGCCAGCGCGGCGCGGGCGAATATCTCGGCCTCGTCATCGTCCAGCGTGATGGCCTGCATCGCTTCGCGGGATTCTTGCGCTCGTTCAAAGCCGCTCAATACTTCATACGCGCCTTCGATGACTTGGCCGGTCACATCGCCTTTATGCGGAATACGCACATCGGCCAGGGTGTCGCCGCATACCAAGCCATTTGCACAGACAAATCTGAACGCACCTGCCAGCATCTGGTAACTGCTGGTGCCATCGTGCGAGTTCAACAGAATGATTTCGTTGGCGATGCTGTCATTGACCTGATTGGCATGGCGTAGACGAATCATGTGTTTGGTGTGGTCGCGCCGGTCTTCGTTGCGCACGCGGGTTTGCGTCACCATGAAGGGCTGAAACCCTTCTTTTCGTAGTTCCGTCAGTACCGCCGCCGTGGGAATGTAGCTGTAGCGTTCTGAACGGCTCTGGTGGGGTGCCTCGGCATAGATCGACGGCACCACGGCTCTGATCTGGTCATCGGACAGCGGGTAATCGCTGCGCAGTACCGGAGCGCGGGAAGCAAAACGGGATGCAAGCATGGTGTTTCTCCTGACAAATAAAGGGTTTGCTGTTCAAACCGCACACCGGATTCCTAGATTCGGAGCCCAGCCTTTCGGCTGTTCGGTGCGGTTGGCACGAAGAACCCGGTTGGCCTCGTTGCCACCGTCTTTCCTGAGTTCATCGCCCGCGACGGTCAGGAGCCCACGGACGTGGGCCGTCAAGGAAACAAGCGTCAGGTTGGTGCGGCCCGCAGGCGCAGCCGAGGACACGGCCTGGCGCGCCTTGACGGCACACGGCCACGGGCTACAGTCGCGAGCAAGGTGATGAAGTCAGGAGAGATGGCTGGACAGGCAACGGCCCGCGTTGTGTGCCGACTGCACGCAAGCGAAGCGCGCAGGCCCGGAGCTGAGAAGCCGGGCCGTAGGCGTCAGGGATGGAAGCCCAAATGGGGCGAGCCTCGCTTAGCGAGGCTCGATGCGAAGCACTACAGCACGACCGGCCTCATAAGAGGCCGGAGACGCCCAATCTTTCAATATCTGATCTCGTCCATGCGAACTATGTCGAAGGCAGGGGCATCGTGGATAGCAAAGATGAGAACCATAAACGTATTTTCTAGGTGCCCCGTTAAACCTGACAGACAACGTGACGCTTGGATGTGTGTCAGCTAAAATACGACTATCGCTCAGTGCTCCTAAATAAGAGTGGTGTAAATCCCGGAAAAGCGAAAATAAGCTATGTCTTCAATATAGGAGTTACGAAAACTATTGACCTGGCAAATAAATAGGGCATATTAGATAATCTGTCTCCATGAAAATAGATGCCCGTAAACTCAGCCCCCAAGAACAACGTGAAAAGCGCTCCACGGCCCTACGCATGCGTGAGCAGGGTTACACCTACAAGGCTATTGGCGAAGCGGTTGGTGTTCACCCCCGCACTATTGCTCACTGGGCGCAGGTCGCAGAACATAAAGGCGAAAAGGCTGCCATTGCCGGCGGCCAGCGTGGTGTGCGCCAGGGTGATCGCCGCAGTTTGAGCTCCAGCCAGGAAGTGCTGATTCGCACCTTGATGACCGATAAGATGCCCGACCAACTCAAGCTCGGCTTTGCGCTCTGGACGCGTGATGCGGTGCGAGAACTGATCCGCCAGCGCTGTGGTTTTCTCATGCCGGTTCGAACGGTTGGTGAATATCTCAAGCGTTGGGGCTACACCCCGCAGCGCCCACTGCATCGGGCTTATCAGCAGAAACCTGAAGTGGTTCAGCACTGGCTGGATAATGAATATCCACGCATCGCACAGCGGGCCAAGGCTGAGAATGGTGAGATTCAGTGGGGCGACGAAACCGGTATGCGCAGTGACAGCCATGCTGGCCGCAGCTACGCCCCTATTGGCGAAACGCCGGTGCGCCTGGTCAGCGGCAGTCGTTTTTCCACCAACATGATTTCCACCGTGACCAATCGGGGCAAACTGCGCTTCATGCTGTATCGGGAAACGCTGACAGCCCCAGTGCTGATTCGCTTCCTGAGTCGCCTGATTCGCGATGCTCAGGGCCGCAAGGTGTTCCTGATTCTCGACAACCTGCGCGTACACCACAGCAAAAAGATGAGCGCCTGGGTTGGCGACCGCAAAGAGCAAATCGAACTGTTCTTCTTGCCGGCCTACGCCCCGGAGTTGAACCCTGACGAGTATTTGAATTGTGATTTGAAACATCAGGTTCGCACGGGCTTGCCGGCGCGTAATCAGGACGAACTGGAAAGGCGTGTTCGCTCGGTCATGAGACGATTGCAATTACGCCCTCAAAGAATCCGTTCTTATTTCCGGCATCCACGTATCGCCTACGCAGCATGATTTGGTGTATTTGATTGCCGGGTTAATAAATGCATCCATTTCAAGAAAACATACAAACATGGCTCTCTAGAAAGCTTGCAAATCACACACGCAATCAGTGTCTTGATATTCCATTTATATTATCCAGCGACATAGGATTGATCCGAAATGAGAACCAGGATCGCGCGGCTGCTCTTTACACAGGAGGAAAGTCAATAAACCCCTTGTTTGTGATGGCAGTAGCGGATGGGATGGGGGGTATGCGCGATGGAGGAAGGTGTTCCACATTAGCCCTATCAAGCTTCTTTTATTCCTTGATACAACATCGAAATTTAGGCACCAAGGAAAGAGCTTGCGAAGCGATAAAAGCGTCTAATAGCCAAGTTTTTGATATTTATCGGGGCGATGGCGGCTCTACGCTAACTGCCGTTTTGCTAGATTCCCAAGGAAAAACAGTAATCGTTCATCTTGGTGATACGCGGATCTACACTTTTGGACCTGGAAAGAAGGTGGAGCGACACACAACAGACGACTCTCTCGTCGAGGCTGTTGGCGGCAGTGGCCGAGAGTTACTCCAATTTGTTGGGATGGGCGAGTCGATGCAGCCCAAGATATCTGAGCTTCCTTTCATGGAAGGTTTTTGCGCCATCACCACTGATGGAATTCACGAAATCGAGGAAAGAACCCTAAACAGGATTCTGGAAAATTCAGCCAATATCAATGAAGCTTCCGAACGTCTGAATTATGTTTCCATGTGGTGCGGTGGAAATGACAACTCGACATCCGCCATATTTGATATGGGTAAAACATTCTCATCGCTTGCGCGGTACGACGGCAATGGGATCCGTTTGTGGGATGCTGGTGGGGACTTAACTACACTGTGGCTCCGAGAAGAAGATCAGGCATTTCATGCTAAACAAGCCAGAACCCCAAACGGGGCAGGCGAAGCTGAGAGTAATTCTCCGCACCCATTGCCGTCAAGCAATCCACCTGACTTTGAAAGTGTGCAAAACAAACCAAAGTCTCCCGCAAGAAGAACGAGAAAGAAAAAAGAAAACAGTTTCCCTGAAAAAATTCAGCTAGATATTGAAATTGGGAACTCTGACGAAGAAGGGGAAGTCGGTGTTGATAGAAAATAGATACAGATCTCTAAATAACTCCGACAGAGGAGGCATGGGGGAGGTTATTTTTTGTGAAGACCTTCATTTGCAGCGGCAGGTTGTCCTGAAACATCTTCAAGCTGGAGTGGAATCTCGCAGGTTGCTGGATGAGCAAAAGGCGTTATCAAAGGTTCGGTCGAAACATGTGGTTCAACTTTACGATATCGTAAATATTCCCGGAGCCGGTGTTTTTCAAGGTAGTTGTCACTGTTCTTCGTTTTAAGCTGCTTGTTTCATAGTCGTTTCTTTCTCAGGGTTCAGTGTCACTGGCCCAGCGGGCTCGCAGTTTCTGACTGGGCGCACACCCCAG
>NZ_JYLO01000019.1 GCF_001439845.1 Pseudomonas lactis
AAGGCGGCAACAACTTGCTCAGCACGGCTTCTTTTCGCTCATGGGAATAACGGGCCACATCGGTGTCCTTTACCGCCTATCTGGGGAAAACTGGAGGGTGACAACTATCCTGCCAGAGGGGGCGGTCCACAGGTTATTCAGCGAAATTCCGAGCGACAACCTGAAACAGTTGTGAGAAATATCCTGACGCCGCAAATCCTCTGTGGGAGCTGGCTTGCCTGCGATAGCGGTTTTTCAGTGCCGGATGTGCTGGCTGACACAGCGCCATCGCAGGCAAGCCAGCTCCCACATTTTGATCTTTATTGTTCGTGGGAACGATCAGGACAGTGGGTTAGTGGCGGGGCCTGTTGAGACGCGGCACGATCATGCCTACCTCACGCTGATAACGCCGATACCGCTCACCAAACAGCGCCACCAAATCCCGTTCTTCGAAACGGGCGCCGATGAAGAGATACACCGACATCCCCAGCGCAAACAGCAGATGCCCCACAGTCATATGCGGCGTTGCCCAAAAGGCGATCAGGAAGCCCAGGTACAGCGGATGACGCACGACTTTGTAGAGCAGCGGCGTCCTGAATGCCGGGCCCGATTGTGGGGCGTTGCGCCAGCGATCAATGGCCTGTTTCAGCCCGAACAACTCGAAGTGACTGATCAAGCAGGTTGCCAGCACCACGATGCCCCAGCCCAGCCAGAACAGGCCGGTTAGCAGTGCCTTGGCCCAGGCGGCGTCAACCTCCCAAACGGTGTGCCTAATGGGCCGCCATTGCCAGAACAGCAGCGCGAGCATCAGGCTGGAGAGCAGCACATAGGTGGAGCGCTCCACCGCTGCCGGGGCGAAGACTGCCAGCCAGCGCTTGAAGCGTTTACGCGCCATGGCGCTGTGCTGGACGCCAAACACAATAATCAGTGACGTATTGATCATGAGTGCCAGCGCCCAGTCGATGCGCGCGCCGGAGTCGATGTGTTTGGGTACGACCACAGCCCCCATGAAGCCCATCATGTAAAGCAAGGTGAATAAGAAAACCAGATAGCAGCAGGTGCTATAGACCAGGCCAGCCAAGCGTGCCGTGAAGTTGTTTGAAGAGGTCTGCCGTTTCATGGACGATTCCTTTCGCACATGGTGAATGGGTGAGCCAATCGAGGACTGGCTCGCTCAGACTAACGGCATTCAAGTAGGCGGTAACCTGTTGGAATTGACAGTTTCAAGAGCGATTGGCGATTTAACCGACGTTCAACCGATCCAACAAGCTATACCAGGCCACGCCCGCGCCAATGTAGAACCGCTGCAAGCGATGCAAGGGCAAGCGCTGCAACGGCGTTATCGGGTAGGCGAAGTCTGCCGTGCTGTCGCACAACCGCCCGGCTAATTGCTGACCCAGGCTGGTACACAACGCGATCCCGCGCCCATTGCAACCCAACGCCAGGGTGAGCCCCGGCGCCGGTTCGTGGACATGGGGCATGAAGTCCCGCGTGATTGCGATGCGCCCGGCCCAGCGGTAGTCGAATTCCAATGGCCCCAGTTGCGGAAACAGCAGCGCCAGGGAGCGCTCCAGGTGGGCAAAATCGGCCGGCCCGGTGGGGTCGTTGAACAGGCCGCGGCCGCCCATCAGCAGGCGCCCATACGCGTCTTTGCGAAAATACAGCAGCAAGCGTTGCGCGGTCGACACGGTTTCCTGGCCTGGCAAAATGCTTTCGGCTGCGCGGCCACTCAATGGTTTGGTGGCGACGATAAAACTGTTGGCCGCAAGGACGCTCTGGGCCATGCCGGGCCATAAGTGATCGCTGTAGCCATTGGTGGCCAGCACCACTTGATCTGCCGTGACCTGCGCACCGCCGGCCGTCTGCAACTGCCAAGCCGAACCCTGGCGCTGCAAGCCTGTCACCGCACTGTGGCCGTGCACCCGTGCGCCCGCCGCCAACGCCGCGGCCACCAACCCGCGGGCATACGCCAAGGGTTGAATGGCCCCGGCACGGCCATCCAGCCAGCCGCCGGCAAACGCCGAGCTGCCCATGCGTGACGCCACCGCCGTGGCATCCAGGCGCTGAACTGGTACGCCGCGTCGGGCCCATTGTTCGGCCCGAGCATGCAGCCCGGCCACCGCCTTTTCACTGTACGACACCTGCATCCAGCCCTTGCGCACCGGCGCGCAATCGATGCCATGGCGTTCGATCAGCTTGAACACCAGGTCCGCCGAGTTCGACACCGTGGCGATCAACGGCTCGGCGCGTTCCGGCCCGTACTTCTGTACCAGCTGCTGCGGGTCATATTTGAGCGTGGGGTTGACTTGCCCACCGTTGCGCCCCGAGGCACCCCAGCCTGGCTCATGGGCCTCCAGCACACACACGCGCACGCCACGCTCTGCCAAGTGCAGCGCCGTCGATAAACCGGTATATCCGGCTCCGACAATCGCCACGTCGACCTTCACCGACTCGTTCAATGCCGGTGTTGGCACCACTGACGGCGCAGTCGCCGACCACAACGATTTCATGACAGGCTCCGCGTGTTGCCTGTGGGGTGCAGCACGCGCCGCAGGAAGTCCTGGGTGCGCGCATGCTGCGGGTTGCCCAGCACCTGTTCAGCGGGGCCGCTTTCGACGATGTAGCCGCCGTGCAGGAAGCACACGCGGTCGGCCACTTCGCGGGCAAAGCCCATTTCGTGGGTGACCACGATCATGGTCATGCCTTCATCGGCCAGGGTGCGCATTACCGCCAGCACATCGCCGACCAGTTCCGGGTCGAGGGCCGAGGTGGGTTCGTCGAACAGCATGGCGCCGGGTTTCATCGCCAGGGCGCGGGCGATGGCAACGCGTTGCTGCTGGCCGCCGGAAAGCTGTTCGGGGTAGGCGTCGGCCTTGGCGCTCAGGCCGACTTTTTCCAACAGCACCAGGGCTTCTTCGCGGACTTGGCGGGGCGATTCGCCTTTGACGTACACCGGGCCTTCCATTACGTTTTCCAGCACCGTGCGATGGGGGAACAGGTTGAAGCGCTGGAACACCATGCCCATGCGGCTGCGCAGAGCGTGTACGGTCTTGCTGCCACGTTGTACGGTTTCGCCGAACACGTTGATATGCCCGCCGTCGTAGGCTTCCAAGGCGTTGATGCAGCGCAGCAGGGTGGATTTTCCCGAGCCCGAGGGGCCGATCAGGCACACCACTTCGCCCTTGGCCACGTCGAGGTCGACGCCGTGCAGGACGTGGTGGTCACCGTAGTGTTTTTGCAGCTGGCGAATCTCGATCATGCTTTTTTCCTCCGGCCCAGGTACTGCTCCATGCGACGCAGGCCATACACCAGTGGCAGGCTCATCAACAGATAGAGCAGGGCGACCAGGGTGTAGACGGTCATGTTCTGGAAGGTCGATGAGGCGATCAGTTGGCCCTGGCGCGTCATCTCGGCGACGGTGATGGTCGACACCAGCGAGGAGTCCTTGAGCATCATCACCAGGGTGTTGCCGTAGGGCGGCAGGGCGATGCGAAACGCCTGGGGCAGGATCACCCGGCGCATCATCAGCCCCGTGCGCATCCCTAAGGCTTCGGCGGCTTCACGTTGGCCTTGTTCGACGGCGATGATGCCGGTGCGGAAGTTCTCTGCCTGGTACGCCGAGTAGGCGATGCCCATACCGATCACCCCGGCATAAAACGCCGTGAGATGGATGCCCATGTCCGGCAGCACGAAGTAGATGTAGAACAGCTGCACGATAATCGGCAGCCCCCGGATCACGTTGATGATGGTGCTGGCGGTCCAGGACAGCGCGCGAATCGGCGACAGCTTGAGCAGCGCCAGCACCAGGCCGAGGGCGCTGCTGAGCAGGAACGACAGCACGGTGATCTGGATCGTCACCCAGGCGCCTTGCAGCAGGATCGGCAGGAAGTCCTGGGCGTTCTGCAGGAACTCAGCCAGGTTCATGGGCGCTCCTGGGCGTCCAGCCCCCATTTCTTGAGGATGCTGTCCAGCGTGCCGTCGGCCTTGATACTGGCGATGGCGGTGTTCAGGCGCTCAAGGGTTGCGGCATCGCCCTTGCGCACCACCAGGCACACTTCGCCGACGTTAGTGGGCTTGTAGTCAGGCGCCAGTTTCACGCCTTTGAACAGCTTTTGACGGATCTGGTAGGCCACCACCGGCTGGTCACCCACGGCGGCCTTGATGCGGCCCAGGGACAGGTCGCGAACCATCTCACCGATGGAGTCGTAGGTGCGGATCTCCTTGAAGATGCCCAGCTTGTTCAGTTGGTCGTAGAAGATTGTGCCGGCTTGCACGCCGACGACCTGGCCTTTGAGCGGCATAAGGTCAGGGTAGGCGGCATCGTCGTCGGCGCTGATGATCAGCCCTTCACCATAGGCGTAAACCGGGGCGCTGAAGTCGACCACTTGGGTACGCTCCGGGGTCTTGAGCATGCCGGCGGAAATAAAGTCCAGCTTGCCGGATGTCAGGGACGGGATCAGCGCGGCAAAGTTGGTCTGCTCGATCTGGCTGCTGAACCCGCCGGCCTTGCCGACGGCTTCCGCCACGTCGACCATCACGCCCTGGATGCTGTTGCTCTTGATATCCAGGAAGGTAAACGGCGAACCACTGGCGGTTGCACCGACTTTGTACGAGGACGCACTGCCTGCGTGCGCGACGCTGATGCAGAGCGTGGCGCACAGGCCGAAGGCAAGGCGGCGAAACAAGGGCGAAAGACTGTTCATCGGGTTACTCCAGACGGAAAACGGAAAGTCAGTACCGCAAGCGGCTGCCGATGAAATCGCAAGCTCTATGCCATTTCGAATCAGAAAAATCGTAAATGATGGGAGAAAGTTTTAAAAATGAACCTTTCGTATCGATATGCGATATTTAATGGTCATTAATCAGCTTTTAAGGTAGAAATATCACCACGCCTGAGCCACCTGCCCGCGAGTTCGCCATGTCCGAAGACCGCAACAGTTTGCACAACCAATCCCTGGAAAAAGGCCTGTCGGTGCTCAAGGCTTTTAGCGCACAACGCCGTAGCATGAGCCTTGCAGAGGTGGCAGAGGCCGCCGGTATGACCAAAAGCTCGGCCCAGCGCATGGTGTTCACCCTCGAAAGCCTGGGTTACCTTCGGAAACACTCACGCACACGCCATTACCAACTCACCCCCCGGGTATTGGAGCTGGGCTTCAGTTACCTGGATGCGCATTCGTTGATCGAAGTGGCCAACCCGTTCTTGTCCGAGTTGACCCGATTGACCGGCGAGACGTCGTGCCTTACCGAGCCGGCGGGCTACGACATGACGTACATCGCGCGCTTTGTTAGCGCAGGGTTCGTGCCGGTCCATATGCCGATTGGCTCACGGGTGCCGATGTACTGCACGGCGTCGGGGAGGGCGTATTTGAGTGCGTTGCCGCAGGAGGAGGCGTTGGCGTTGATCGAGAACAGCCAGCGAGTGGCGCATACCAGCCGCACGCTGACCGACGTCGAGGCGATCATGGCCTCCTTGGAGCAGGTGAGGGCGCAGGGCTATGCGGTGAACACTCAGGAACTGTTCCTCGGCGACATGACCATCGGCGCGCCGGTGCTGGGCGGCAATGGCCGGCCCGTGGCCGCAGTGCATGTGGTGGCGCCGACCAGCCGCTGGTGCCAGGCGGATGCCGAACGGCAACTGGCGCCGGCGCTGTTGCAGTGCTCAAGGGCGTTGAGTAATTCGGCGCGGAATCTGGAATGAACCGAAGCTCCGTTTGCGCTGCAGATTCAGTGTGGGAGCTGGCTTGCCTGCGAAAGCGTCAGTTCAGTGACAGATTAATTGACTGACACGCCGCCATCGCGGGCAAGCCAGCTCCCACATTTTGATCCTCATTGTTCTTCGCGCTGTAGGTGAGCCCACACAAAAAATGCGCCCCTAGGGGCGCATTCTTTTTGCTCGGTCAGCTATCGCCTATCAGGCCGTCGCATCCCAGGCCCGATCACCGTTCTCGTCTTTGATCCGAGTCGGCAAGCCCATCACATCCAGCGCCTTGAGGAACGGCTCGGCCGGCAGTTCCTCGACGTTGGCCATGTGCTTGACATCCCACTCGCCACGCGCCACCAGCAGCGCAGCGGCTACCGGTGGTACGCCTGCGGTGTAGGAGATGCCCTGGCTGTCGGTCTCGGCATAGGCCTCTTCGTGATCAGCCACGTTGTAGATGAACATCTCACGCGGCTGGCCATTCTTGGTGCCTTTGACCAGGTCACCGATGCAGGTCTTGCCGGTGTAGCCAGGCGCAAGCGAAGACGGGTCGGGCAGCACGGCCTTGACCACTTTCAACGGCACCACTTCCAGGCCTTCGGCGGTCTTGACCGGCTGTTCGGAGAGCAGGCCGAGGTTTTTCAGCACGGTGAACACGTTGATGTAGTGTTCGCCGAAGCTCATCCAGAAACGCACGTTGGGCACGTCGAGGTTTTTCGACAGCGAGTGCACTTCATCGTGGCCGGTGAGGTAGAGGTTTTGCGAGCCGACTACCGGCAGGTCGTCGGTGCGTTTGACTTCGAACATGGTGTTGCTGGTCCACTGGCTGTTCTGCCAGCTCCACACCTGCCCGGTGAATTCGCGGAAGTTGATTTCCGGATCGAAATTGGTGGCGAAGTATTTGCCATGGGAGCCGGCATTGACGTCGAGAATGTCGATCGAATCAATGCGGTCGAAATGCTGTTGCTGCGCCAGCGCGGCATATGCGTTGACGACACCTGGGTCGAAGCCCACGCCAAGGATGGCGGTGATGTTCTTCTGTTTGCACTCTTGCAGGTGGTTCCACTCGTAGTTGCCGTACCACGGCGGGGTCTCGCAGACCTTGCCCGGCTCTTCGTGGATGGCGGTGTCCAGGTAAGCCACGCCCGTGTCGATGCAGGCACGCAGTACCGACATGTTGAGGAAGGCGGAGCCGACGTTGATGACGATCTGCGATTCGGTCTCGCGGATCAGGGCCTTGGTCGCTTCCACGTCCAGGGCGTTCAGCGTGAAGGCTTGGATATCGGCGGGAACCTTGAGGCTACCTTTGGCCTTGACGCTGTCGATGATGGCCTGGCATTTGGAGATGTTGCGCGACGCGATAGCAATACGACCGAGTTCGTCGTTGTGCTGCGCGCACTTGTGGGCCACCACCTTGGCGACACCTCCTGCACCAATGATAAGAACGTTCTTTTTCAATTGCTTTATCTCTCCTTTATCCGCCAGCTCAGGACAGGCTGGACAGGTAGTCGTCGTAACCAAATTCACGAACCACCTCGACAGTACCGTCGAGTTGTTTCACTACGATGGACGGCATTTTCAGGCCGTTGAACCAGTTTTTCTTGACCATGGTGTAGCCTGCGGTGTCGATGAACGACAGCCGATCGCCGATGGCCAGCGGACGATCAAATTGATACTCGCCGAAGATGTCCCCGGCCAGGCAGGATTTGCCGCACACCATGTAGGTGTGTTCACCCTCGCTCGGCGCCAGCTTGGCGTTGAGGCGATAGATCAGCAGGTCCAGCAGGTGGGCTTCGATGGAGCTGTCTACCACGGCGAGATTTTTGCCGTTGTAGAGGGTGTCGAGCACGGTGACTTCCAGGGAGGCGCTGTTGGTGATCGCCGCTTCGCCGGGTTCCAGGTAGACCTGCACGCCGTACTTCTCGGAGAAGGCCTTGAGCCGCGCGCAGAATGCGTCCAGTGCATAGCCTTCACCGGTGAAATGGATGCCGCCGCCGAGGCTGACCCACTTGACCTTGTGCAGCAGCGTACCGAAGCGTTCCTCGATGGTGCCGAGCATCTTGTCGAACAGGCTGAAGTCGCCGTTCTCGCAGTTGTTGTGGAACATGAAACCGGAGATCTGGTCGATCACGCCATCGATCTTCACCGGGTCCCACTCGCCCAGGCGGCTGAACGGGCGCGCCGGGTCGGCCAGCAGGTAGTCGGAGCTGCTCACCTGTGGGTTTACGCGCAGGCCGCGGGTCTTGCCTTCGCTGCGTTCGGCAAAACGCTGCAGCTGGCTGATGGAGTTGAAGATGATCTTGTCGCAGTTCTCCAGCATCTCTTCGATTTCATCGTCGGCCCAGGCCACGCTGTAGGCGTGCGCTTCGCCTTCGAACTTCTGGCGACCGAGCTTGAGTTCATACAGCGACGACGAGGTGGTGCCGTCCATGTATTGCTGCATCAAGTCGAATACCGACCAGGTGGCAAAGCACTTGAGCGCCAGCAGAGCCTTGGCGCCAGACTGTTCGCGCACGTAGGCAATCTTCTGCATGTTGACCAGAAGCTTCTGTTTATCGATGAGGTAGTACGGCGTTTTGATCATTTTTGAGAGCCTGCGGCGGTGCCTGCCAAAAAAGGACACGCATTGTGCCCGCACTTGGAACAGATCGAAAGGTTAGCCGGCGGTTTTTGCGCGCCACGTTAAGCATAGGGCGTAAGTATGACCGTTCATAAGAATCACCCCGTCCCCCTGTGGGAGCGCTCGAACCTAAGCGAGGCCGCGATGACGCCAGCCCTGGCACCGCAAACCCTACAGTAGCGCCGCTAAAATCAGGCCCACCTAAACATGAGTAAATCTTGTGATGATCTAGAACAAAATGAGTTTGTCTCAAGAAACCCCTCTGCCGACAATGACCGCCATCAATCACACCATCGGAGTTGTAAGTCATGGCAGTCGCTCATTCCCTCGGGTTTCCACGCATTGGACGCGATCGTGAACTGAAAAAAGCGCAGGAAGCGTTCTGGAAGGGAGAGCTCGACGAAGCCGGCCTGCGCGCCGTTGGCCGTGATGTGCGCAGCACCCACTGGGCGCTGCAACAGCAAGCCGGCATCGAACTGTTGCCGGTGGGTGATTTTGCCTGGTACGACCAGGTGCTGACCCACTCGCTGATGTTCGGCGTGGTGCCTGAGCGATTCCGCCCGGCCGATGGCCAGGCCACTCTGCATACCTTGTTCGCCATGGCCCGTGGCGTCAGCGACAGCTGCTGCGGCGGAGCCCATGCCCAGGAGATGACCAAGTGGTTCGATACCAACTATCACTATCTGGTGCCGGAGTTCAGCGTCGATCAGCAATTCTACCTGGCGTGGGACCAGTTGTTCGAAGAGGTCCAGGAAGCCCTCGATTTGGGACACAGCGTCAAGCCGGTGGTGATCGGCCCGCTGACCTACTTGTGGCTGGGCAAGGCCAAGGGCGCTGACTTCGACAAGCTCGACCTGCTCGAACGACTGCTGCCGCTGTATGGCCAGATCTTCCAGCGCCTGGCCGATTTGGGCGTGGAGTGGGTGCAGATCGACGAGCCGATCCTGGCGCTTGATCTGCCCCAGGAGTGGAAGAACGCTTTTGAGCGCGCCTATAACCTGATCCAGCGCGACCCGCTGAAAAAATTGGTGGCCACTTACTTCGGCGGCCTGGAAGAAAACCTCGGCCTGGCCGCCAACCTGCCGGTGGATGGCTTGCATATCGACCTGGTGCGTGCACCGGACCAGTACCCGACGATCCTCGACCGCCTGCCAGCGTACAAGGTGCTGTCCCTGGGTGTGGTCAACGGCCGAAACGTGTGGCGCTGCGACCTGGAAAAAGCTCTGGCTACCTTGCAGCATGCCCATGAGAAATTGGGCGATCGCCTGTGGGTCGCGCCGTCCTGCTCGCTGCTGCACAGCCCGGTGGATCTTGAGCGGGAAGAGCAGTTGGATGCCGAACTGAAAAGCTGGCTGGCCTTTGCCGTACAAAAGTGCGCGGAAGTGGCGCTACTGGCCAAGGCGGTTGACCAGCCGTCAGCACCTGACGTACTCGCCGCCCTGGCCGAAAGCCGCGCCGTGCAGGTGGCTCGTGCTGCATCGTCACGTATCCATAAACCCGCTGTTCAGGCCCGTGTCGCCGCCATCACGGCGCTGGACAGCCAGCGTCAGTCGCCGTTTGCCCAGCGCATCGAAAAACAGCGGGCCGGGCTTAACCTGCCGTTGTTCCCGACCACCACCATCGGCTCGTTCCCACAGACCGCGTCGATCCGCCTGGCGCGCCAGTCGTACAAGACGGGCAAGTTGAGCGAAGCCGAATACATCGAAGCCATGCACAGTGAGATCAAGCATGCGGTTGAGGTGCAGGAAAATCTTGGGCTGGATGTGCTGGTGCATGGTGAAGCCGAGCGGAACGACATGGTCGAGTACTTTGCCGAGCAACTTGATGGCTACGCGTTCACCCGCTTTGGCTGGGTGCAGAGCTATGGTTCGCGCTGTGTGAAACCCGCGGTGATTGTCGGCGACTTGATGCGCCCGAAAGCCATGACCGTGGAGTGGATTCGCTATGCCCAAGGCCTCACCGACAAGGTGATGAAGGGCATGCTCACAGGCCCGGTGACCATGTTGATGTGGTCGTTCCCACGGGAAGACCTGAGCCGCGAAGTGCAGGCCCGGCAACTGGCCCTGGCGATTCGTGACGAAGTGGTGGACCTGGAAGCGGCCGGTATCAAGATCGTGCAGATCGACGAAGCGGCTTTTCGTGAGGGCTTGCCGTTGCGCCAGGCGCAGTGGCAGCACTACCTGGACTGGGCGACTGAAGTGTTTCGTTTGTGCGCGAGTGGCGTGGGCGATGAAACCCAGATCCACACCCACATGTGCTACAGCGAATTCAACGACGTGATCGAGTCCATCGCCGCCATGGATGCCGACGTGATCACCATCGAAACCTCACGCTCGGACATGGAGTTGCTCGACGCGTTCGAAGCCTTCGCCTACCCGAATGAGATCGGCCCGGGGGTCTACGACATTCACTCGCCACGGGTGCCGGATGCCTCGGAAATGGCCAACTTGCTGCGCAAGGCCGCCAAGCGGATTCCGGCAGAGCGCTTATGGGTGAACCCCGATTGCGGCTTGAAGACGCGAGGCTGGCCGGAGACCGAGGCGGCGCTCATTCATATGGTCACCGCCGCTCGCCAACTGCGTGCCGAACTGGCCTGATTCCTGAGCCCGGCGCGGTTAAAACTGTGGGAGCGGGCTTGCTCGCGAAGGCGGTCTTTCAGTCACAGCAGCAGTGGCTGACGCACCGCCTTCGCGAGCAAGCCCGCTCCCACAGTTGCCTGCATCAGGTCAGAGGTATTTGAGCCACGCCAGGTCGCGCCGCCGTGCTTTCAGGCCGGCGAACCAACGCACGGGCAAGTACAGGGCAATCGGCAACAGCAGCGCTGCCAACCACACCGCACCGATACCGTCGAAGCCAAAATAATTGCCATGGTTGAGGCCAAACAGCGCAACGCAGGCGACATAGAGGATTTTCAATACATAGAGGTGCAACAGATAAAAGAACATTGGCGCCGCGCCGAACACCGCCAGCACCCCGATCCAGCGCTTATGCCCGGCGCGTTCAAACGCCAGCAGCAACAGCAAGCCAATCCCCAGGGTCAACGCCAGGAACAACAGCGAAGGCGGGTACTTGGTGATGTTGAAAAAGCTCATCAGCGTCAGCACGCCGCTGTCATACACCTGCCAAGGCTGCTCGCCGTAGCCATTAAGCGCGCGCAACAGCCCAAAACCCACCAACGCGCCCACCCCCGCGATCAGCAAATAACGCTGACGCACAGCCGGCAGCGTGGCATTGGCAAACCATGGCCCGAGGCCGTAGCCCAGGGCAATCACACCGATCCATGGCAGTACCGGGTAGGTGGTGCGCAGGCGCAGGTTGTCAGACACTTCAATCCAGTTGCGTTCATGCAAGATCGTCCACGGCACGTGCCACATCGAACCGGCTGCAAAATGCAGCCCATCCAACAGGTTGTGCCCGGCGATAATCACCAGCGCCACGCCGATCAGCCAGGCGCGCGGCAGCCAGACCAGCGCGGCAAGGGCGATCATACTGATGCCGATGGCCCAGATCACTTGCATATAGATCACGCTGGGCGGCAGTTGGAAGGTCCACGCGAAGTTGACCAGGGTGAATTCCAGCACCACCAGGAACAGCCCGCGCTTGAACAAAAATGCCGACACGTCGCGACGGCCCTGATATTTCTGGCCATACAGCCACGCCGACAATCCGGTAAGCAGCACAAACACCGGCGCACACAGGTGAGCGAGGGTGCGGCTGAAAAACAACGCTGGCTCGGTGCTGTCAATGCTCATGGGGTCGCTGACCTGGCGGTGCAGCAAGAAGGTTTCCCGCACGTGGTCCAGCAACATGAACAGGATCACCAGGCCGCGCAGGGCGTCGATGGACAGCAGGCGTTTGCGTAAAGTCATAGCGTCAGTCATAAGTTAAGGATCACACGCAGGCACAATATTGACGTTATTCTATAACATTAAGCGAGGTAAGCATGACCCCTCAATCGGCCGAAGCGGTAATCGCGTTCTGGAAACAGGCGGGGCCCAAGCGTTGGTTTGCCAAGGACGAAGAGTTCGATGCGGACTTTCGTGACCGCTTCCACGCCACCCATATGCAGGCGGCGCGGCGTGAACTCGAAGACTGGTTGACCACGGCGGATGGCGCGCTGGCGTTACTGATCCTGCTGGACCAGTACCCGCGCAACGCCTTTCGCGGCACGGCACACATGTTCGCCACCGACCCGCTGGCCCGGTTGTATGCGCGAAAGATGGTGGACGCGGGGTTGGATCAACAGGTCGAACCTCAGTTGCGCGCGTTCTGCTATTTGCCTTTTGAGCATTCGGAAGACCCACAGGACCAGCAACGGTCTCTGGCCCTGAACCGGCAGTTGGATAACAGCACCTATCACTGGGCCAAGGAGCATGCCGATATCATTGAGCGGTTCGGGCGGTTTCCGCATCGCAATGGGGTGTTGGGCAGGGCGAGCACCGATGAAGAGCTCGCCTTCCTCAAGGCCGGTGGCTTCGCCGGTTAGGCATGTTCTGGCGCCAGGCTTTGCTGGGCGCCAACACGTCGAAACCGCCGCACCCCCTTAAGGTCAATTGCCCACCGCAATGCTTCAGTGGCCGAAGGGCGCGGGCCTTGGGTGATCGCCTGTTCATCCTTGCCCAGTGCACTGAGGTAACCCTGTGTACCGCCGCGTTCGCTCCAGTAATGGGTGTGGCTGAGCCAGGATCTGGCCAGCCAGCCTTTGCCATTGCCCACGGTCACCGGCAAGTCCAGCACGCCGCCGCCCATCACCGGCTTGACCGGGCCGCCGACGATGTCGCCGAATACGCCGAAGGGGGCAGGGAAGTACAGGTTGGTCCAGCGCGTGACGGCAAAGGCTGCGGCGTGGTGCAGGTAGTGCGGGGTGAAGGGCTTTTGGCCGAGCATCAGCGGTTGGCGGGCGTTGTAGCCGTAGCCTTGGGTGTCTTCGGTAGGCGGGCAGGCCGGGGCTTCGCGGCGCTCCATGCGCTGCTGGAAGTCACTGACGCTGCGGCCCAGCAACAGGCTGGCGTGGGCCATCGGGCTGCCGACCGTGACCAGGTCGGTGATGCGCCAGGGGTTGCCCAGGCCGCGCTGTTCGACGAATGCCTCGGCCTGTTGCTGACGAAAATTCAACAGGCTGCCCAGGCTGCCGTCCAGTAAGGCGCCAGCGGCGGGCAGGGCCTCCTTGACCACCGGTTGCAGCGGTTCGCGGTTGGCATAACGGGCCGCCAGCTCACGGTTGCTGGGGTTCAGTTGGGTCAGTTGGTCGTGGTATTCATGCCAGAGGTAGCCGACGATGTCGTAGGCAATCACGCTGCCCAAACTGTGGCCCACGACGATGATGCGCTCGTAGTCACCCTGGTTGTGCAGCGCACGCAGGAGGTCGACACCATCGGCACGGATCTGCTCGCGCACCCTCACGTTCTGCGGGTTGGGGCTTAAGTAGCGTGCGGCATCTCCCAGGTACGCCAGCGCCGAATAGCGCAGCCCCAGTCCCATGGCCGCGAGCAGCAGGGGGATCAGCGCGAAGGGGTTGTCGTTGGCGGGCAACTGACCCCAGGCTGCGGCCAGTGCGCCGCTGGCAATCAATAGCAGTAACGCCAACACCGTCCAGCGCGTGCTACGCCAGATCGGCACGATGGCGTCGGGAATGTCGCGCCGCGGGCGCTTGAAGATGTCCCACAGCCAGCCCAGCAGATGGCCGAGCTTGGTGCCCTGCATCTTGTGGGCCCAGTAGTACTCATAGAAATCCGTCGAGGTGCGGCCCGAGGACTTCAGTACGCGCAGGTCGAAGTTGCGCGACAGCCGATCCGGCTTGCTCCAGTACAGAGGTTTGCCATCGGGGGTGTCCGTGGGGATCATCGCTTCGACAAAGCCGCGCAAGGTGTCCATTGGGCGCTGCTCGCCGATGCCGTGGATAACCACAACTGCTTGTTTCATGTGCTGTTCCTTCCTTGAAAATCAGCGGTAGCCATAATATTGCCACTACCCGCGCTATTCCCGCCAGGAATGCCCCCATAAAAACCCTGCATTGTCTTTATCGGCCCGGATCTCGTAGCGTGATGGCTCATCCCAGGAGATTGCCCATGAGCCAAGGCCCGCTGCACCTCTACGTTGATTCGCTGTTTACCAGCCCTTATGCCATGTCGGTGTTTGTCGCCTTGCGCGAAAAAGGCCTGGCGTTCGAGACCCTCACCCTGGACCTCGATGCCCGGCAGAACCAAGCGGCAGATTTCGCCCAACGCTCCCTGACCCAGCGCGTGCCGACCCTGGTAGATGGTGATTTTGCGCTGTCGGAGTCTTCGGCCATCACCGAGTACCTGGACCAGGCCTACCCCGAGACCAGCGTGTACCCGGCGGATGTGCAGCAGCGGGCGAGGGCGCGACAGGTCCAGGCGTGGCTACGCAGCGACCTGCTGCCGATTCGCCAGGAGCGCTCGACGCTGGTGGTGTTCTGTGGGCAGAAGAGGCCGCCGTTGTCAGCAGACGCTCAAGCCGCCGCGACCAAGTTGATCAGCGCGGCGCAAGCGTTGCTGGCGGATAACCGCGAGTACCTGTGCGGCCAGTGGTCGATTGCCGATGTGGACCTGGCGGTGATGCTCAATCGCCTGATCCTCAATGGTGACGCCGTACCCACGCAACTGGTGGCCTACGCGCAACGCCAGTGGCAGCGGCCGTCAGTGCGCGAGTGGGTCGAGCTGCGACGGCCCGCGCTCTAGCTCTGCCTGCTGGGCGACACGCCGGTCGAGGTCTTCCCAATCAGCCATGCCCAGCACGCGCATGGTGTTCAAACCGCGCAAGTAGCCGCGCAGTTGCTCGGCGCTGGCGCTGCCTTTTGCGGCGTCGGCGTTTGAGTCCAGCAGCACGGTTTCGTACTCGACCAGGTAGTCGGCGACCCGCTCGCGAAACTCTGGCAGTACTGCCTCGCGGATACGATCGAAGATTTTCTGGTAGGGCTTCATGGCGGGGTCCTTATAGATTTTATGGGCGGCCTGACACTATCGGTTCAAATGATAGTCACCATCAAGGATCACAAGTTCTGTTTTTTCGCCAAACGCGCAGAATCGGCACATCGAGACGCAGCCCAAGGAAAATGCGCGATGAGGACGATTATCCAGTTGGCTTTGATGGCCCTGATGCTGGGCACCGCGGTCATGACCACCCCGGCGATGGCCGATCAAGTGCGTACAGGCCATTTGCTGCCCCTGGTGGGTAGCGTAGACTCCCTGCAGCGTGCCCAGTCGGTGGGGGTGTTGTTCAGTGAAAACACCCGCGACAACCTCAGCTACCTCGAACGCTACCACGCCATGGCACTGAACGGCGCCAAGGATCCGCTGGATGGGCGGATTCGCGAGGCGTTCGTCAACAGCTCCGACCCGGAACTGGCGATCGACTGGTTGATGCACTCGTTGCAGGGCACTTTTGCCTCGGTGACGGTCTATAGCAGCCTGGATGCCCTGGTGCAGGCGCACCCGGATGTGGTGGTGGTGCTCGATACCCATAACCAATTGCTCACCCAGCGTAATGACCGGGTCGAGGCGCGCTTTGTCGCACGCTTCTTTGATGCGAACCTGCAGTTTATCGCCAAGGCCGAAGGCTCGGTGGACAAGCACGTGCCGTCCGTGTGGGTGCACGACAAGGCGGCCCCGGAGATTGCTGCACTGATCGAGCAACAACGCGATGTACAGCAAGATGCCCTGAAGCAGTTCGATGCGTCGCTCAAGGCCCTGGTTCGCGCAGGTTGACCCGCGAATGGTTGTGAACCCTATTTGGTTATTTTCAGGAATGAATATGCGCTCTTTCTTCGCCCCGGCCCTGGCTTGTGCTTCGTTGTTGCTGACCGGCTGTATCACGGCGCCCAATGCCCCATCGCTGACCCTGCAAACCAACAAGACCCCCGACGGCTATGTGCAATGCGTATTGCCCAAGCTGGAAAAGCATGGCATCACCTCGACCGTTACCCAGAACTCGCGCCACGCCAAGGTGCTGTTGACCAGCAAGATTGCCGCCGATGATGTGCTGGAGGCCTACAAGTCCCAGGACGGCACCAAGGTGTTCCTGTATGAGCGCAAGCCGCTGGCTTCGGCGATCAAGCCGTCACGGCTTGAGCAGGCCGCCCAGGATTGCAAATAAACCCGCACATGCACCGCAACCCCACCCTGTAACCAATGTGGGAGCTGGCTTGCCTGCGAAAGCGGTGGTTCAGTTGAAGATTCAGTGGCTGACACACCGCCTTCGCGGGCAAGCCCGCTCCCACAGGGTATTGGCCCCATTTGGCTCAGGGTTTGGCTTCGTTGCTGAAGCTGTCGACGGTCTTGACCAGTCCTTGCGCCGCCAACGCCACCAACTCACCGCCTTTCTCCACGGTGGCCAAGGCCGGGTCCGAGCCCATGCGGCCGTCAGGGAAGCGCGCACGGAAGTCCAGGGCTTCGCGAATCGGGCCGGTGTTGGCGATTTGCGGTGAGTACTCGGCAGACTTGATCGAATCCGGATACGCCCACTGCGTCACGGCAATTTCCGACGGCGTGGCGTGGCTGCCATGCCCGACCGGGAATTGGCGCTGGGCCAGGTCGGTGACGCCTTCCAGGTCCCACCAGTTCACCAGCTTCAGCGCGAACCCGGCCGGGCGGCGGGCGAAGCTGGCTTCGGCGTACAGCTCTGAGAACGCCGCTTCAATCGTGGCGATATTGCCGCCGTGGCCGTTGAGGAACAGGATCTTTTCGAAACCATGCCCGGCCAGCGAACGCACCCAGTCGCCAATCGCAGCGATAAAGGTGGAAGGGCGCAGGGAGATGGTGCCGGGAAAGCCCAGGTGGTGTTGGGCCATGCCGATATTGAAGGTCGGGCCGACGAGGATGTCGGCGTGCTTCTGGGCGTGGTGGGCGATGATCTCCGGGCACATCCAGTCAGTGCCCAACAGGCCAGTGGGTCCATGTTGCTCGTTGGAGCCGATGGGAATCACCACCGTGCGGCTGCGTTCCAGGAACTGCCCGATTTCGATCCAGGTGGAGGTGTGTAGAAGCATGCGACGCTCTCTTTTATCTATGGGGACAGGCTATCCGCCACGGATTGTACGACTACTCGCCACCTGCTGGGGTTTGCAATTGAGGTAGGTCGATGACTTCAGCCAGCGCTGGTCGGGGTACCACGAAAACATGAACTGCCCGTCCTTGAGCTTGTCCACCACTTGGCGGGCGACCTGCGGGCGCACGGCCGGGCAACCCTGGCTGCGGCCAATGCGGCCTTCGCGCTTGCTCCACAACGGGCTGACGTAATCGGCGGCATGAATCACGATGGCGCGGTCGCGGGCCTGGTCATTGAAGCCCGGCTCCAAGCCATCCATGCGCAGCGAGTAGCCATGGGCGCCCAGGTAGCTTTCCTGGGTGCGGAACAACCCCAGGCTCGACTGGTGGCTGCCTTCGAGATTGGAGAACTGGGTGGCGAAGTTTTCCCCGGACTTGGCACCGTGGGCCACCAGGTCGCGCAATACCAAGGTCTTTTTGCGCAAGTCGAAGATCCACAGGCGACGGGCGGTCGAGGGCTGGGAGTAGTCAATAACCGCTAGGCGATCGGAACGTTCCTCGCCGTTATTGACCGCGCACTGCACGGCGCTCAGGGCGCTTTTGAGGACGGTGGGATTGAGTTCTGGAGCAGAGCGCGCCAGGCTGCTATACAGGGAAAGAGAGGTGCCATTGGCGGCGAGCGCAACATTGCTCAATAAAGCCAGGCACCCGGTGATCAAGCCCAGGCTGGTTAGCCTGCGCCTGCGTATAAAAGTCAGCATCTACAGTCGAGTCCCCGCTGTGGAGTGGAGCTAAGTCAATTGTTCAAAAAACACGCATGTTACTTGAGCATTTGCCTGCTCGTTGCACCATTGGTCGCTACAGCCGAAACGCTGCCGTTAGAACCACTGCCCGTCACCACCCCTGCACCGGTCGCGCTCGCGCCGCTGCAACAGGCCTTGGCGCAGTTGACCAGTGTCTGCCCGCATCTTGCGCCGCGTATCGATGCCGCCGCGTTGGCGCGCCTGCAAACCTTTTACCAGCAGCAGGGCGATGCCCCGCTATGGGCGGCTGACGAACGCCGGCAAGCCTTGCATGCCCAGTTGCTGATGCTTGCCGACGATGGCCTGGACCCCACCCACTATAGCTTGCCTGCGGCGGATGCCACGGCCAACGTGCTGTGCAGCGATATCGCCAACAGCCAGCAGTACCTGCAAGCTCTGCAGGATTTGCACTACGGGCGCCTGCAGCAATCGCGTTTTGAGCCCCTCTGGCACTCCCAGCCACCCAGTGGCGACCCGAATACCGAGGTACTGGCGTTCGCCGCCACCGGCCTGCACGACATGGCCCAAGCCTTCGATCAGTCCCGGCCCAGCGCCGATTTGTACCGCAGCCTGCGCAATGCCTATGCCGGCGTGCGCCAGCAACCGCTGCCCCATTGGGACCCGGTCGCCGAGGGCACGTTGTTGCGTCCTGGGATGAATGACCCTCGCGTGCCGGAACTGGCGCGGCGCCTGCACAGCGGCGGCTACCTGGCCCAGTTACCCAGCGGCAACGGCAAGCAGTACCAGGGCGAACTGGTCAAGGCGGTGAAAGCCTTCCAGCTCAGCCACTCGTTGCAGGCCGACGGCGTGATCGGCGCCGGCACCGTGGCCGAACTCAATATCAGCCCGGCGATGCGTCGTGAACAACTGCGCATCAACCTGGAGCGCTTCCGCTGGCTGGCCCAGGACCTGGAGCCTGAAGGCGTCGTGGTCAATGTGGCCGCCGCGCAACTGAGCGTGTACCAGAGCGGCATCCCAGTGTGGCAAACCCGCCTGCAAGTGGGCCGGGCCGAACGCCAGACGCCGTTGCTCAAGTCGCGCATCACCCGGCTGACCCTCAACCCCACCTGGACCATCCCGCCGACCATCATGCGCGAGGACAAACTGCCCGCCATCCGCCTCAACCCTGAATACCTGCGCCAGCAAAACCTGCAAGTGCTCGACGCCGAAGGCCACCCGCTGGCCCCCGACCAGGTCGACTGGGCGCGCCCCGGCAATATCCTGCTGCGCCAGCAGGCCGGCCCGCGTAACCCGCTGGGCAAGATTGTGATGCGCTTTCCCAACCCGTATTCGGTGTACCTGCACGACACCCCCAGCCAACCCTTGTTCACCAAGGGCCCGCGGGCGTTCAGTTCAGGATGCGTGCGGGTCGAGCAACCGTTGTTATTGCGCGACCTGCTGGTAACGCCGGCCGAACGCACCCGCACCGATGAGCTGCTGGCGACCGGCGAGACGCATGAATTCAGGCTGGCCACGCCGGTACCGGTGCTGTTGGGGTATTGGACCGTGGAAGTGGATCGCCAGGGCGAGCTGGTGTACGCGCCGGATATTTATGCGCGTGACCCGGCGTTGATCAAGGCCATGGGTAGCGTGCTCTAGGGCACGCTTATTCCGGCATCAATTGTTGGCGACATTCGAGCACCAAGCGGGCGCCGCCCAGTTCACTGGTGCCAACCTCCAGTTTGAAACCATGCAAGTTGATGATCGCCGCCACAATCGACAGGCCCAGGCCAAAACCGCCTTGCTGATCACTCTCATCGACCCGATAGAAGCGCTGGAACACCGAGGCGCGCTCGGCAGCCGGAATGCCTGGCCCGGAGTCGAGCACTTCGATGCGCGTACTGCCCAGGTCGTTGACTGCCCGCAGGATCACCTTGCCCTTGGGCGGGGTGAACTTGATCGAATTACTCAGCAGGTTGGCCAGGGCTTCGAATAGCAGCGCACGGTCACCGGTAATCCACGGCAGTGAGTCAGGCGCCTGCAACACCAACTCCAGTTCGCCTTCTTCGGCCAGGGGCAGATAGAAGTCATGCAGCTCGCGCAGCAACGGCAGCGGGTCCAGTACCAGGAAGCCGGAGCGGCGCTGGTGGTCTTCCAGTTCGGAAATGCGCAGCAGCCCGCGAAAGCGCGCCATCAGGGTGTCGGTTTCGGCGATGGCGTCATCGAGCTTTACCGCGTGGGCCGAGTCTTCCTCGGCTTGTTGCTTGATGCGGTAAAGCTGGGCGCGCAAGCGGGTGAGGGGGGTGCGCAGGTCGTGGGCGATGTTGTCGCACACGCCCTTGACCTCGTTCATCAGTTTTTCGATGCGGTCGAGCATCGCGTTGACGATGGCGGCGAGCATGTCTAGCTCGTCGCGCCGGTCGGACAGCGGCAGGCGGTGCGTGAGGTCGCCGGCGACGATGGCCTCGGCGCTGGCCTGGATCCCACGAATGCGCCGCAACGGGCGACGGCGCAGCAGGTGCCAGCCAGCAGCGCCGGGGATGATGGTCAAAGAGAGCGCCCACAGCAGGGCGTGCCAGATAATCCGTGTGACCCCGAACAGCGAGCCGTTGGCGCGCACCAACACCAGCCAGCGGCCGTCTTCGGTGTGGGTGGCCACCGCGTCGCAGCTGTCCTTGGGCAGTTTGGGGTCATCCGATTGCACGCAATTGGTCAGGGCGTGGATCTTGCCATCCAGCGGCAAGTCGGGTGGTACGGCGCGGATCGGCCCGCTCAAGGGACGAAAGTGCTCATCGAACAGGCCATAGGCGTCCACGCCCTTCATGTCGAAGGTCATGCTGGTGGTGAGCGCCTCCACCAGCTCTTCGCCGTCAAAACGCTGGAACAGGTGCTGGCGTTGCAGCAGGGAATGGCGCGACAAGTCGCTGAGGTAGCCCGACACTTCGTAGTACAGCACCCCCATGAGGATGCAGCTCCAGGCCACGAACAACGAACTGTACAGCGCCAGCAAGCGGCTGCTGGAAGAGCGCCAGCCTTTAGAGGGGTTCAGCAATGACATAGCCCGAGCCTCGTACCGTGCGGATCAGCGGCGTGAGGCCCGGTGGGTCGATTTTCTTGCGCAGACGGCCAATGTGCACGTCGATCAGGTTGGTGCCGGGGTCGAAGTGATAGCCCCAGACTTCCTCGAAAATCATCATCCGCGACAGGATCTGCCCGGTGTTGCGCATCAGGAACTCAAGCAGTTTGTATTCGGTGGGTAGCAGGGTCAGCGGCTGGTCGGCGCGGCTGGCTTCGCGGCTGATCAGGTTCAGTTCCAGGTCGGCCACGCGCAGGGCGGTTTCGAATTCCTGGACCGTGCTTTTACGCCGCAGCAGCACCTCGACACGGGCGGCCATTTCATCCGAGGCGAACGGTTTGGTCAGGTAGTCATCGCCGCCAGCACGCAGGCCGCGCACGCGCTCGTCGACATCGGAGAGGGCGCTGATCATCAGGATCGGCGTGGACACCCCAATGGTGCGCAACGTGGTGACGATGGCCAAGCCATCGAGTTCGGGCAGCATGCGGTCGAGGGTGATCAGGTCGTAATCACCACTCACAGCGCGGACCAGGCCCTCGCGGCCGTTGTCCACCCAATCTACGTCCAGTCCATGGCTACTCAGCTCGGCGACAATCTCGCGGGCCGTTACGGCGTCATCCTCGATGGTCAAAATGCGGGTCATAGGATTACCTGGTGAGCGTTCACACTAGAAGTGGCGACATTTTGCCAAGAAGTTGCTGAATGTTTCCTAAATAAAACTTCATCTTCCTGAAACTGACACTACATCGAACACTGTGGGAGCTGGCTTGCCTGCGATGGCGGCCTACCAGCCGACACCTATCTAGCTGACGCCCCGCGATCAAATTGTGGGAGCGGGCTTGCTCGCGAAGGCGGCCTGGCAGTCAACACAGTTGGACCGGGTACATATCCGTTATTTAGGTAACGGCCACCTAGGGTTCCGCCCTGACGGCGGCTCACTTTCGAAAAGCGCGAAAGTAAGCAAAGCGCTCTTGCCCCACCACTCGGCACCTCGCCTGGGCTCGGTGTGCCCGTAATCCGCCAGTGATTTGGGGGGCCGCCGCCACGCGCCATCCATGGCGCGGGGCGGCTAAACCGGCATCCCTGCCGGTTTACCCCCCAAATCCCTGTCGAATTCCGGCCAGCGTGGTTTAACGGGGCGCCTGAAATCAAGATCAAAAGCAGATCAAGATCAAAAGCAGATCAAGATCAAAAGCAGATCAAGATCAAGAGCGGCTCGCTTCGCATCGTGGTTACCGTGGGCTGCTACAGGCTACAAAGTTGTGTAGAGACCTATGGCTATCGTAGGCAAGCCAGCCCACAGGGGAGTGCATTACGCCCGCCTGATATCGTCGTTTATTGCAACCTGCATGATCTGGCTAAGTTCAATTTAAATAAACCATTGAAATTAAAGGAATTTAATTTCAGTCGCAGCTGGCACGCTGCCTGCACTGTCCGTTTTGAGACTTGTAACATCATTTTTCGTGCCTGGAGCAAAACAACAATGATCACATCCTCATCCACGCTGCAAGAGTCAAGCACGCTCTCCGGGGTTTCCTGGGGGGCGATTTTTGCCGGGGCCGCTGCGGCGGCTGCCTTGTCATTGATCCTGGTGTTGCTGGGTTTCGGCCTGGGCTTCTCGGCGGTGTCGCCGTGGGCGGACAGCGGTATCAGCGCCAAGGGCCTTGGCATTTCCACGATTGTCTGGCTGGCGTTCACCCAGATTGTCGCTTCTGGCCTGGGCGGTTACATCGCCGGTCGGTTGCGGGTGACGTGGGCCAACATGCACGGCGACGAGGTGTACTTTCGCGATACCGCCCATGGCTTCCTGGCGTGGGCAGTGGCCACATTGATCACGGCGATGCTGGTGGTCGGTTCGGTCAGCAGTGTGGTCAGCGGCGGCGTGAAAGCTGGTGCGAGTGTGGCATCGGGCGCCGCCAGCGGCCTCACTCAAGCGGCGGGCAGTGCGGCCAAGGGTGCCGACAGTGGTGACTTCGGTTATTACGTCGACAGCCTGTTCCGCGATGATCGCCCCGCGGCGGTCAGCGATGATGCAGCCCACGCCGTAGTCGGTCGCATCCTGACGCGCACGTTGAGCAACGACGGCCAACTGGCAGCGGAAGATCGTGCCTACCTGGCCCAACTGATCAGCCAACGTACCAACCTGAGCCAGGCCGATGCCGAAGCCCGCATCGACAAGGTCTATGGCGATGCGCGCAAAGCCGTCGAAGACGCCAAGCTCAAAGCCAAGCAAGCCGCCGAGACCGCGGCGAAAGTAGCGGCCTACACATCCCTGTGGACCTTCGTGGCCCTGCTCATCGGTGCGTTCTTCGCCAGCTTCGCTGCCACCTTCGGCGGTCGCCGCCGGGATGCCGTGGTGTACGTCGAAACCGAAAACTACGTTCGTTAATTCAAGGAGAACATGATGCGCTCATTACTGCTGTGGTTCCTCGGCGTGCCGATTCCAGTGATCATCCTGATTGCGATCTTCATGCACTAATTGTAGGAGCGAGCTTGCTCGCGAAGAACTGTCGGGCGCCGCATTCATTCAAAATGGCCGCGGCGTTCTTGCGTTTTTCGCGAGCAAGCTCGCGCCTACAGGTGGCGTGTCAGTCGTCGAACCCGACTTGCTCGTGAATCTCATCCACCTTCAATTCCAACCGATACGCCACCGCAATAAACAACGCCTGGCACAGGCACAGCGTGGCGCTCAGCGAGCGGAAAGCAAACGAAGAACCTTCATTGACCAACAGCACCGCGTTCGCCCGCTTGGCCAGGGGCGACAGGTTGCTGTCGGTGATGATCAGGGTCTTGGCCTGGTGATGCTGCGCGATGCGCAGGCAGTGCTGGGTCTCTTTGCCGTAGGGCGTGAAGCTGATGGCGATCACCAGGTCATTGGCGCGCACGCTGCGCATCTGCTCGCGATAACTGCCACCTAGGCCCGAGATCAAGTGGATGCGCTTGTTGGTGTGCTGCAGGTTGTAGACCAGGTAGTCGGCCACCGCAAAGGAGCGGCGCACGCCAACCACGTAGATGTTGTCGGCATTGACCACCAGGTCTACGGCTTTCTCGAAGGCCGCGTCGTCCAGCTCCAGCCCCAGGCGTTCGATGCCCGACAAGGTCGCGTTGACGCACTCGCGCGCCAGGTCGCCGCCGCTGGCCTTCTGCGACTTGTTGGCGATCATGCTGCGGATGCGCTGCTGGTAGTTCTGCACCGGCGTGGTCTTGTGGGTATACGCCTCGCGAAACAGCGCCTGCATCTCACTGAACCCACTGAAGCCGAAACGCTGGGAAAACCGCACGATGGCCGAGGGGTGCACTTCGCACTCGCGGGCGATGTCGCTGATGCGGTCGACCATGATCCGGTCGCTCTGCTGGCTCATGTAGCTGGCGATGCGCTTGAGCTGGCGCGGCAGGCTGTCGTATTCGTCGGTGATCAGCTGCAACAGGCGTTCGGCATTGATCGGAGGGCTGGCGACAGTTTCTTCCAGGGTGGTCTCGGGATCGGTGCGGGACATGGGCAATCCTTCTGGCGTGTTCGTCTGATGCGCTGATAGGTGGCGCAAGTCTACAGGGTAGGCGCAAAAAAATACCCCGGCATCGCGGCCCGCGTGGCCTGCTGAAACGATGCATGGGTGCTGGCGTGCCACTATCCTGAGGTATTGGAAAAAATATTCCACTAAAAATAAATATGGAATAAATATTGATTGCTGCCTGCGGACGTTCTAGTCTGCTCCCACCAAGAGCGTTTGCCGCCGCCACGGCGGCACAACGCAGGCTGATAAAAATAACAGGAGCCAGCATGGGCCAGACTCGTTTTGCCAGTGGGCGTCAATTGGATCTGATTTGCCTCGGGCGCCTGGGCGTCGATCTCTATGCGCAGCAAGTCGGTGCGCGGCTTGAAGATGTGTCCAGCTTCGCCAAGTATCTGGGCGGTTCCTCCGCCAATATCGCTTTCGGCACCGCCAGGCTTGGGCTCAAGTCGGCGATGCTGAGCCGGGTAGGGGATGACCACATGGGCCGTTTCCTGGTGGAGTCCCTGGCCCGCGAAGGCTGCGATGTCAGCGGCATCAAGGTCGACCCGGAGCGCCTCACCGCCCTGGTGCTGCTGGGCCTAAAAGACCGTGAAACCTTCCCCCTGGTGTTCTACCGCGAAAACTGCGCCGACATGGCCCTGCGCGCCGAAGACATCAGCGAAGCCTTTATTGCCTCGAGCAAGGCGCTGTTGATCACCGGTACGCATTTCTCCACCGACGGCGTGTACAAGGCCAGCCTGCAGGCCCTGGATTATGCGGCCAAGCACAACGTCAAGCGCGTGCTGGACATCGACTATCGCCCCGTGTTGTGGGGCCTGGCCGGCAAGGCCGATGGCGAAACTCGTTTTGTTGCCGACCAGAATGTCAGCCAGCATGTGCAGAAGATCCTGCCGCGTTTCGACCTGATCGTCGGCACCGAAGAGGAATTCCTCATCGCCGGCGGCAGTGAAGACCTGCTCACGGCCCTGCGTACCGTGCGTGAACTGACCCCGGCGACCCTGGTGGTCAAGCTCGGCCCCCAGGGCTGCACGGTGATCCACGGCGCGATTCCCGCGCGCCTGGAAGACGGGGCGATCTACCCCGGTGTACGGGTTGAAGTGCTCAACGTGCTGGGCGCCGGTGATGCCTTTATGTCGGGCTTTCTCAGCGGTTGGATCAATGACGCCAGCGATGAGCGTTGCAGCCAGTTGGCCAATGCCTGTGGCGGCCTGGTGGTGTCGCGCCACGCCTGTGCGCCAGCGATGCCGACCCCCGCCGAACTCGATTACCTGTTCAGCAGCCGCGTGCCCATCACCCGGCCGGACCAGGACGTGACCCTGCAACGCCTGCACCGTGTCACGGTGCCGCGCAAAGCCTGGAAGCAACTGTTCGTATTTGCCTTCGACCACCGCTGGCAATTGGTGGAGCTGGCGCAAAAAGGCGGCCAGGCCCCTGAGCGTATCAGCGACATCAAGCAGTTGTTTATCCAGGCCATCGAACGCGTGGAGCGCAAACTCAGCGAGCAGGGCGTCGAGGCCGATGTGGGCCTGCTCGCCGACCAACGCTTTGGCCAGGATGCACTCAACGCGGCCAGTGGTCGCGGCTGGTGGATAGCGCGCCCGGTGGAAGTGCAGAACTCGCGGCCCCTGGCGTTCGAGCACGGGCGTTCGATTGGCAGCAACCTGATTGCCTGGCCCCAGGAACACATCATCAAGTGCCTGGTGCAATTTCACCCCGATGACGAGCCGATGCTCCGCCTGGAACAGGAAGCGCAACTCAAGGCGGTGTACGAGGCGTCGCTGGTCAGTGGCCACGAACTGCTGCTGGAAGTCATCCCGCCCAAGGATCACCCGTCCACTTACCCGGACGTGCTCTACCGCAGCCTCAAGCGCCTCTACAACCTGGGCATCTACCCGGCCTGGTGGAAGATCGAAACCCAGTCGGCCGCAGACTGGAAAAAGCTCGACGAACTGATCCAGGAACGCGACCCCTACTGCCGCGGCGTGGTGTTGCTGGGCCTGAATGCTTCGCCCGAGTTTCTCGCCGATGGCTTTAAGCAGGCCAGCCAGAGCAGCACCTGCCGTGGGTTTGCCGTGGGCCGCACGATCTTCCACGAGCCGAGCCGGGCGTGGATGGCGGGGGAGATTGATGACGAAACGCTGATCCAGCAGGTGCAGCAGACCTTCGAACAGCTCATCAATGCCTGGCTCAGTGCCCGACAGTAAATACGATCAGATGTGGGAGCTGGCTTGCCTGCGATAGCAACCTATCAGTTGCAAATGTACTGCCTGACACGCTGCTATCGCAGGCAAGCCAGCTCCCACACAAAGCAGATCCCAGTGAATTCTGAAGATAAAAACAAAAGGTGCAGCCATGCCCGCAATCCGAATTGGCATCAACCCGATCTCCTGGAGCAACGACGACCTCCCGGCCCTCGGCGGTGAAACCCCGCTGAGCACGGCCCTGAGCGAAGGCAAGGACATCGGCTACGAAGGTTTTGAACTCAACGGCAAATTCCCCAAGGATGCCAAGGGCGTCGCTGACGTGCTGCGTCCCTATGACTTGGCGCTGGTGTCCGGTTGGTACTCCAGCCGCCTGGCCCGCCGTTCGGTGGCTGAAGAAATCGAAGCCATTGCCGGCCATGTCGAACTGCTCAAACACAACGGCGCCTCGGTGCTGGTATACGGCGAAGTGGCCGACTCGATCCAGGGCTCGCGGATCCGCCTGATCGAGCGCCCGCGTTTTCACAGTGAACAGGCCTGGCAGGCTTACGCCGACAAGCTCACCGAGCTGGCGCGCTTCACCTTGTCCCAGGGCGTGCGTCTGGCCTACCACCACCATATGGGCGCCTACGTCGAATCCCCCGACGACATCGACCAGTTGATGAAACGTACGGGCCCGGAAGTCGGCCTGCTGTTCGATTCGGGCCACTGCTACATGGGCGGCGGCGAACCCATCGAAGTACTGCGCAAGCATATCGACCGCGTCTGCCATGTGCATTTCAAGGACGTACGCAAACCCGTGGTGCAACTGGCGCGCAACCAGATGTGGAGCTTCCCGGACTGCATCGTCAACGGCACCTTTACCGTGCCCGGCGATGGAGATATCGACTTCGCACCGTTGCTGGATGTGTTGCTCGCGGCCAGCTACAAGGGCTGGCTGGTGGTGGAAGCCGAGCAGGACCCGGCCGTGGCGCCCAGCTATATCTACGCGAAGAAGGGTTACGACACCCTGCGTGCGCTTCTCAACCAGAGGACTTGAGTGATGAGCTTGTTGGTCAAAAGCAGCAAACGCGGGCAAACCATGGTGGCGCTGGAAGCGGGGCGCCTGGAGTATGTGGGCTTTGCGGCCTACCGTTTGAGCCTGGGCGAAACCCTGCCGGTCAGCGCCGGTGATCAGGAGCTGTGCCTGGTGTTGCTCAGCGGTCGGGTGAATATCGAAGGTGAAGGTTTCAATTGGCAGAACCTGGGTGATCGCCAGTCGGTGTTCGAAGACAAATCACCGTTCGCCGCCTATTTCCCGCCGGGCACCGACGCCCAGGTCACGGCCCTGAGCGATGTGCAGATCGCCGTCTGCGCAGCGCCGGGTGCCAAGGGTTTTGCCCCGCGCTTAATCCGCCCCGAGCAGTGCAAGCGCAGTGTGCGCGGCAAAGGCGCCAATACCCGCTACGTGTGCGACATCCTGCCCGACAGCGAGCCGGCCCATTCGCTGCTGGTGGTGGAAGTACGCACGCCGTCCGGGCATTCCTCCAGCTACCCGCCGCACAAGCACGACACCGACGACCTGCCGCACCAGAGCTTTCTGGAAGAGACCTACTACCACCAGGTCAACCCGCCCCAGGGCTTTGTATTCCAGCGCGTGTACACCGACGATCGCAGCATCGACCAGGCCATGGCCGTGGAAAACAGCGACCTGGTGGTGGTGCCCAAGGGCTATCACCCGGTCAGCGTGCCGTACGGCTACGAGTCTTATTACCTGAACGTGATGGCCGGCCCCAAGCGCGCCTGGCATTTCCATAACGACCCGCAGCACAGCTGGCTGCTGGACCTCTAAACGGTGTTGGACGGAGAACAAAAACAATGAAGTCGCCGCTACGTTTTGCCCTTAACCGCATGGTCGCCCCCCACCTGTCCTTGCCGGATTTCATCCAGTTGGCGGCTGCCCTCAACTGCGAGGCCATTGAGATCCGCAACGACCTCAAAAACCGTGAAATCGAATACGGCACACCCGCCAGCCGCGTGCGCGAGTTGTGCGCAGCGCAGGGTATCAAGGTGCTGTCGATCAACGCGCTGTACCCCTTTGATGTGTGGAACGACGAGCGCCGTGCCCAGGCAATCGAACTGGCCACCTACGCCCGTGAGTGCGGGGCCGAAGGCTTGGTGATGTGCCCGTTCAATCAGCCTGGCGATACGCGCAACGACGCGCAGCGCGCCGCCGGTTTGCGCACGGCGTTGAGCGAGCTGGCGTTGATCCTGCGCGAGTACGGGATTCTCGGTTTCATCGAGCCCCTGGGCTTCACGGTATCCGCTCTGCGCCGCAAGCGCGTGGCAGTGGATGCCATCAAGGCCATCGGTGGCCTGGATGTATTCCGGGTGGTGCACGACACCTTTCACCATCACCTGGCCGGCGAGCATGAGTTCTTCCCGGAACTGACCGGCCTGGTGCATATCTCCGGAGTGGAAGACCGCGAGGCGCCGCTGGACTCGATCCGCGACGGCCACCGCGTGTTGGTGGGCGAGGACGATATCCTCGGCAATGCGGCGCAGATCGAGACCTTGCTGAGCACCGGCTACAGCGGCTATTTGTCGTTCGAGCCGTTTGCCGAAAGCGTGCATGGGTTGGCGGATATCCGGCAGGCGTTGGGCAGCAGCATGGCGTACTTGCAAAAGCCCCTGCCATAACGCGATCAAAATGTGGGAGCTGGCTTGCCTGCGATAGCGGTCTATCAGTTGCACATGTATTGCCTGACATACCGCTATCGCAGGCAAGCCAGTTCCCACACTGGATCGGTGTTGAACACTTCAATTGCAGTCACACAAGGTGCAAGTAATGACCACAACACGATTGACCATGGCCCAGGCCCTGGTGAAGTTCCTGGACAACCAATACATCGAAGTCGACGGCGTACAGAGCAAGTTTGTCGCCGGCGTATTCACTATTTTCGGGCATGGCAATGTGTTGGGCCTCGGCCAGGCCCTGGAGCAGGACAGCGGCGATCTGGTGGTGCATCAGGGCCGCAATGAGCAAGGCATGGCCCATGCCGCCATCGGATTTGCCAAGCAGCACCTGCGCCGCAAGATCTATGCGTGCACGGCCTCGGTCGGGCCGGGCGCGGCCAATATGCTCACCGCCGCAGCCACCGCCACCGCCAACCGCATCCCGTTGCTGTTGCTGCCCGGCGATGTGTATGCCAGCCGCCAGCCCGACCCGGTGTTGCAGCAGATCGAGCAGTTCCACGACCTGAGCATCAGCACCAACGACGCCTTCCGTTCCGTGAGCAAGTACTGGGACCGCATCAACCGCCCCGAGCAACTGATGACCGCGGCGATCCACGCCATGCGCGTGCTGACCGACCCGGCCGAAACCGGCGCGGTAACACTGGCCTTGCCCCAGGATGTACAAGCCGAAGCCTGGGACTACCCCGATTACTTCCTGCAAAAACGCGTACACCGCATCGACCGACGCCCGGCCACCCGCGCCATGCTCGATGACGCGCTGGCGGCTTTTCGCGGCAAGCGCAAGCCGCTGATCATTTGCGGCGGCGGGGTCAAGTACTCCGGCGCCAACCAGGCACTGCAAGCCTTTGCCGAGCGGTTCGATATTCCCTTCGCGGAAACCCAGGCGGGCAAGAGCGCCGTGGTGTCCAGCCATGCGCTGAACGTCGGCGGCATCGGCGAAACCGGCTGCCTGGCGGCCAACCTGCTGGCGCCCGAGGCCGACCTGATTATTGGCATCGGCACCCGTTATACCGACTTCACCACCTCGTCAAAATCGCTGTTCAAGCACCCCGAGGTGAAGTTTCTCAACCTCAATATCAGCCCAGCCGATGCCTTGAAGCTGGACGGTGTGCAAGTGCTGGCCGATGCAAAAGTGGCCCTTGAAGCACTGGCCACTGCCCTGGGCGATTACCGCTCGGGCTGGGGCGAGCAGATCGCCGACGCCAAGGCGCAACTCGACGCCGAAGTGGACCGCGTGCATCAGGTGCAATACCTGGGTGATGAGTTCGTCCCCGAAGTCGACGACCACCTGGACCGTGCCGTCCTGCGCGAATTCATCGAACTGACCGGTTCGTGCCTGACCCAAAGCGCGGTGCTCGGCGTGCTCAATGCACGCCTGGCCGATGACGCGATCATTGTGGCCGCCGCCGGCAGCCTGCCCGGCGATTTGCAGCGCGCCTGGCGCAGCAAGGGCGTCAACACCTACCACGTCGAGTATGGCTATTCATGCATGGGCTATGAAATCAATGCCGCCCTGGGCGTGAAGCTGGCCGAGCCAGGCAAGGAGGTGTACGCCCTGGTCGGCGATGGCTCCTACATGATGCTGCACTCGGAGCTGGCCACCTCGATCCAGGAGCGGCGCAAGATCAACGTGGTGCTGTTGGACAACATGGCGTTCGGTTGCATCAACAACCTGCAAATCGGCAATGGCATGGACAGCTTCGGCACCGAGTTCCGCTACCGCAACCCCGAGAGCGGCAAGCTCGACGGTGGCCTGGTGCCGGTGGATTTCGCCATGAGTGCGGCGGCTTATGGCTGCAAGACCTACAAGGTCAGCACGCTGGAACAGCTGGAAGCGGCGTTGGCCGATGCCCGCACGCAAACCGTCTCCACGCTGATCGATATCAAGGTGCTGCCCAAGACCATGGTCCACGGCTACCTGTCGTGGTGGCGGGTGGGGGTGGCGCAAGTGTCCACCAGTGAGCGCACGAATGCAGCGGCAAAAAAACTCAATGAACACCTGGCCAAGGCCCGGCAGTACTAACAACAAGAGGAGTGTTTGTATGTCTTTGAAGCTTGGAGTGATCGGTACGGGCGCCATCGGCCGGGACCATATTCGTCGTTGCAGCCAGGCCTTGCTCAACAGCCAGGTGGTGGCCGTCACCGACATCAACCTTGAACAAGCCGCCCAGGTGGTGGCGGATTTGAAGCTGGACGCCGAGGTGTACCCGGACGGCCATGCGCTGATCAACTCGCCAGAGGTCGAAGCGGTACTGGTGACGTCCTGGGGGCCGAGCCATGAAGAATTTGTGCTGGCCGCGATTGCCGCCGGCAAACCGGTGTTCTGTGAGAAACCCCTGGCGGTGACGGCCGAGGGGTGCCGCAACATTGTCGAGGCCGAAGTGGCCCACGGCAAACGCCTGGTCCAGGTGGGTTTCATGCGCCCGTACGACCAAGGCTACCGCGCCCTCAAGGCGGTGATCGACAGCGGCCAGATTGGCGAGCCGTTGATGCTGCACTGCGCGCACCGCAACCCCACGGTGGGCGAGAACTACAACACCGGCATGGCGATCACCGACACCTTGATCCATGAGCTGGACGTGCTGCGTTGGCTGCTTAATGACGACTACGTGTCCGTGCAGGTGGTGTTCCCGCGCAAGACCAGCAAGGCGCTGGCGCACCTGCGTGACCCGCAGATCGTGCTGCTGGAAACCGCCAAAGGCACGCGTATCGACGTGGAAGTGTTTGTGAACTGCCAATACGGCTACGACATCCAGTGTGAAGTGGTAGGGGAGAGCGGCATCGCCAAGTTGCCGGAGCCGTCCCAGGTGCAACTGCGCAGCGAGGCGAAGCTGTCCAATGCGATCCTGATGGATTGGAAGGATCGGTTTATCGGTGCCTATGACGTGGAGTTGCAGGCGTTTATCGACAGCGTGCTGGCCGGGCAAGTCGGCGGGCCGTCGGCCTGGGATGGGTTTGCGGCGGCGGTGGCGGCGGATGCGTGTATTGAAGCCCAGGACAGTGGGCAGATTGTGAAAGTCAGCCTGCCGGATCGCCCGCGCTTCTACGGCTAACTCACTGAAGAAATGTGGTTAACACTGTGGGAGCTGGCTTGCCTGCGATAGCGGTCTATCAGTGACAAATTCATTGCCTGACACACTGCTATCGCAGGCAAGCCAGCTCCCACAGTTGATTGGGTTTCCAAATCAATTCCGGAGTTGAACATGCGAATCGGACTAGTGGGCTACGGTCACGGTGGGCGCTTTTTTCATGCGCCGCTGATCGCCACCCTGCCTGACGCCACCTTTGTCGGCGTGGTGACGCGTTCACCCGAACGTCGCCAGCAATTGAGTACTGATCTTCCCGGTGTCAAAGCCTTCGACTCCATCGGCCAGATCGTCGAAGCCGGCGTCGATGCCCTGGTGATTTCGACCACCTTGAAAGGTCGGCCGGCCCTGGTGCTGGAAGCAATCGAGCATGGGGTGGCGGTGGTCAGCGACAAACCTTTTGCCGCCAACGCCGAACAAGCCCAGGCCCTGATTACCGCTGCCGAGCGCCAGGGCTCGTTGCTCAGCGTCTACCAGAACCGGCGCTGGGATTCGGACTACCTGACCCTGCGCAAACTGATCGACGCCGGCGCCCTGGGCACCATTACCCGCTTTGAATCCCGCGTGGAGCGCTACAGCCCGCAGGCCGTGGGCAATGCCAGCGGTGGCGGATGGCTGCGCGACCTGGGCAGCCACCTGGTCGACCAGGCGCTGCAACTGTTCGGCCCGGTGGAGCGGGTGTTCGCCCAATTGCACTACACCCCTGAACATCCCACGGTAGACCACGGCTTCTTTGTCTCCCTCACCCACGCCAACGGCGTGATTTCGCACCTGTGGGGCAACGCGTTGCAGAACAGCCAGGCGCCGCGCTTTCGCGTCAGTGGAAGCCTGGGTTGCTACACCGTCGACGGCCTGGACGGCCAGGAAGAAGCGCTGCTGGCCGGCAAGTCGCCGAAAACCGAAGGCGAACACTGGGGCGCTGAGGAACATCGACGCTGGGGCTGGTTTGAACAAGGGCCGGAGCGTGAGCGGGTGCCGTCGGAGAAGGGCTGCTGGAACCAGTTCTACCGCCAGTTGCAAGCCGCCGTGATGGGGCAGGGGCCGCTGCCCGTCAACGCCTATGACGCCCTGGAAACCACCCGTATATTAGACGCCGCACGCCTGAGCGCCGAGCGCCAGCAGGTGGTTTCGACAAAAAATAGAATAAAATTCTAAAACAGGTTGATATGGAAATTATTTTCTAATACAGTCTTTTCCAGGTTGCATAAAGTACGTCCCGGAACCTACGGGCGACTCAACAAAAACAAGATCAAAAACAACCAGGTACCGTCAGATGAAAATCTTCAACGCTGTACTGCGAGTTTTACGCCCCCTCCAAGCGCCACGCGGACTGCCCCGCGCCCGGCCGTTCTACTTCTCCTTCCTGAATGTGCTGTGCGTCGAAAACCAGGGCGCGCTGGTGTGCTGCATTCCAGGCGCGCCGGTGGTGCGACTGACAGCCGAGTCCTGATCAACGCAACGTCGAACAAAACTAACAAGAAAGTGGAGACAGACCGTTCATGAAGACCCCGATCCGTTTTACCGCCCTGGCCTTGTCCATGCTGCTGGCCAGTGGCGTTGCCGGCGCCGCCGATCTCAAGGTGGGCGTGACGATGTCCGCGTTCGATGACACCTTCCTCACCTACCTGCGCGAAGACATGGACAAGCAAGCCAAGTCCTATCCAAAAGGCGATGGCGTGCAACTGCAGTTCGAAGATGCCCGCGCCGATGTGGTCAAGCAGTTGAGCCAGGTCGAGAACTTCATCAGCCAGAAGGTTGACGCGATTATCGTCAACCCCGTCGATACCGCGTCGACCAAGAACATCATCAGTGCCGCCACCAAGGCAGGTATTCCGCTGGTGTTCGTCAACCGTCGCCCCGACCAGAAAGACCTGCCCAAGGACGTGGTGGCCGTGACCTCCGATGACGTCGAGGCCGGCCGCCTGCAAATGCAGTACATCGCCGAAAAACTCGGCGGCAAGGGCAAGGTCGTGATCCTGCTGGGCGACCTGGCGAACAACTCCACCACTAACCGCACGAAGGGCGTGAAGGAAGTGCTGGCCAAGTACCCGGACATCAAGATCGAGCAGGAACAAACCGGAATCTGGTTGCGTGACAGGGGCATGACCCTGGTCAACGACTGGCTGACCCAGGGCCGGGAGTTCAATGCGGTGCTGGCCAACAACGATGAGATGGCGATCGGCGCGTCCATGGCCCTGAGATCGGCTGGCAAGGAAAAAGGCAGCGTGTTGATTGCCGGTGTCGACGGCACGCCCGATGGCTTGAACGCGATCACCAAGGGTGACATGACCGTGTCGGCCTTTCAGGACGCCAAGGGCCAGGCGGTAGGTTCGGTGGAAGCAGCGCGCAAGATGGCCAAGAACGAGCCGGTCGAGCAGAACGTGGTGATCCCGTTCCAGTTGATCACCCCGGACAACGTCAAAGACTTCAAGTAGCCCCGACATAACAACAAAAGCTGGCAGGGCGGTTACGGCCGCCCTGCAGATGGAGTACCTCCCTATGCTTGCTCAAGCCGCCACGTCTCAGCCCGCCGCCCACCGGGCGCTGGCGCTGGACGAACCTTACCTGCTGGAAATCCTCAACATCAGCAAAGGCTTTCCCGGTGTCGTGGCCCTGGACGATGTGCAACTGCGGGTGCGCCCCGGCACGGTGCTGGCGTTGATGGGCGAGAACGGCGCGGGCAAGTCGACGCTGATGAAGATCATCGCCGGCATCTACCAGCCCGACGCCGGCGAAATTCGCCTGCGTGGCAAGCCGATCACCTTTGAAACGCCGCTGGCCGCGCAAAAGGCCGGGATCGCGATGATCCACCAGGAACTCAACCTGATGCCCCATATGAGCATCGCCGAGAACATCTGGATCGGCCGCGAACAACTCAACAGCCTGCACATGGTCAACCACCGCGAAATGCACCGCTGCACCGCCGAGCTGCTGGCGCGCCTGCGTATCAACCTCGACCCGGAAGAACAGGTCGGCAACCTGAGCATTGCCGAGCGGCAGATGGTCGAGATTGCCAAGGCGGTGTCCTATGACTCCGACATCCTGATCATGGATGAACCCACCTCGGCCATTACCGACAAGGAAGTGGCCCACCTGTTTTCGATCATTGCCGACCTCAAGTCCCAGGGCAAAGGCATCGTCTATATCACCCACAAGATGAACGAAGTGTTCGCCATCGCCGATGAAGTGGCGGTGTTCCGTGACGGCCAATACATCGGTTTGCAACGGGCCGACAGCATGAACAGCGACAGCCTCATCTCGATGATGGTCGGGCGTGAGCTGAGCCAGTTGTTCCCAGTGCGCGAGACGCCGATTGGTGACCTGCTGCTGTCGGTGCGCGACCTGAGCCTGGACGGCGTGTTCAAGGACGTATCGTTCGACCTGCACGCCGGGGAGATCCTCGGGATCGCCGGGCTGATGGGCTCCGGGCGCACCAATGTGGCGGAAACTATTTTTGGCATCACCCCAAGCTCCAGCGGGCAAATCACCCTGGACGGCAAGGCGGTGCGCATTACCGACCCGCATATGGCCATCGAGAAAGGCTTTGCGCTGTTGACCGAGGACCGCAAGCTCAGCGGCCTGTTCCCGTGCCTGTCGGTGCTGGAGAACATGGAGATGGCGGTGTTGCCGCACTATTCGGGCAACGGCTTTATCCAGCAGAAAGCTTTGCGCGCCCTGTGTGAAGACATGTGCAAGAAACTGCGGGTGAAAACCCCGTCCCTGGAGCAATGCATCGACACTTTGTCCGGTGGCAACCAGCAAAAGGCCTTGCTGGCGCGTTGGCTGATGACCAACCCCCGCTTGCTGATCCTGGATGAACCGACACGCGGCATCGACGTGGGCGCCAAGGCCGAGATCTATCGCTTGATCGCCTTCCTCGCCAGCGAAGGTATGGCGGTGATCATGATTTCTTCCGAACTGCCCGAAGTGCTCGGCATGAGCGACCGGGTGATGGTGATGCACGAAGGTGAGCTGATGGGCACCCTGGACCGCGCCGAGGCGACCCAGGAAAAAGTCATGCAGTTGGCTTCCGGGATGACCGCAGTCCACTGATCTACAGAATAAGAAGGTGATGGGTTATGAACGCAATAACAGACAACAAGCCGGCAACCGCACCGGTCAAGAACCGTCGACGCATGCCCACCGAGCTGAGTATCTTCCTGGTGCTGATCGGTATCGGCCTGGTGTTTGAATTGTTCGGCTGGATCGTGCGCGACCAGAGCTTTCTGATGAACTCCCAGCGCCTGGTGCTGATGATCCTGCAGGTGTCGATCATTGGCCTTCTGGCCATCGGTGTGACCCAGGTGATCATCACCACGGGCATCGACTTGTCGTCCGGCTCGGTGCTGGCGTTGTCAGCGATGATTGCTGCCAGCCTGGCGCAAACCTCCGACTTTTCCCGGGCGGTGTTTCCGTCCCTCACCGACTTGCCGGTGTGGATCCCGGTGGCGATGGGCTTGGGCGTGGGGCTTTTAGCGGGGGCGATCAACGGCAGCATTATCGCGGTCACCGGCATCCCGCCGTTTATCGCGACCCTGGGCATGATGGTCTCGGCCCGTGGCCTGGCGCGCTACTACACCGAAGGCCAGCCGGTGAGTATGCTCTCGGACTCCTACACAGCAATCGGCCATGGCGCCATGCCGGTGATTATCTTCCTGGTGGTGGCGGTGATCTTCCACATTGCCCTGCGTTACACCAAGTATGGCAAGTACACCTATGCCATTGGCGGCAACATGCAGGCGGCGCGTACCTCGGGGATCAACGTCAAGCGCCACCTGATCATTGTCTACAGCATCGCCGGTCTCCTGGCGGGCCTGGCCGGCGTGGTGGCCTCGGCACGTGCAGCGACGGGGCAGGCCGGCATGGGCATGTCCTACGAGCTGGACGCGATTGCCGCCGCAGTGATCGGCGGTACCAGCCTGGCCGGTGGAGTAGGGCGCATCACCGGCACGGTGATCGGCGCGCTGATCCTCGGGGTGATGGCCAGCGGGTTTACCTTTGTCGGGGTGGACGCGTATATCCAAGACATCATCAAGGGCCTGATCATTGTGGTGGCGGTGGTGATCGACCAATACCGCAACAAGCGCAAGCTCAAGCGCTGAGTACCTGCCCCTTGTAGGAGCGAGCTTGCTCGCGAAAGCTGCAAAGATAACGCGGGCTATCTGATTGAACGCGGTGTCCTTGAATGCTTCGCGAGCAAGCTCGCTCCTACAGGGGGCCAGGCCCTTTCAACCGTTTGTCTTCTATATAGCTCCATAACACTGAATTTCTTGCTATAAACGCACTCCGATGACCATTCGCCAAGCCCGTCCTGGTGCTTTTGGGGGTTGATCGGGAAAAAATGCCTGTCTTTTCAGTTGCTGCGCCCTCAAGTCGGCCTTAGACTGCCGCCCCTCGTAAATTGAGTGCCGGGTGGCGCTTGAAATGGACGGCGCCCTTCCGAGACCTGCACAGGCCTTGCGGAACGCTCCCTTATTCGCCTTAATGCACGTATTTTTTATAGAGAAATCAATGACAAAGGAAAAGTTGCTGGCCATGCCGGCGGATGACTACATGAATGCCGAACAGCACGCTTTTTTCGAGAAGTTGCTGCAAGACATGAAAGTGGAACACCACGAGCGCATTGAGCAGAACCGTATCGCCATTGAAAGCCTGGACACCCCGGCCGACCCGGCTGACGCGGCTTCCGTGGAAGAAGAGCGCACCTGGTTGGTGAACGCCATTGACCGCGACCAGCGCATGCTGCCGCAACTTGAGCGCGCCCTGGAACGCATCAAGGAAGATTCCTTTGGCTGGTGTGACGACAGCGGCGAGCCTATCGGCCTCAAGCGCCTGCTGATCAGCCCTACCACCAAGTACTGCATCGAAGCGCAAGAGCGCCACGAGCAGATCGACAAGCACCAGCGTCAAGCCTGATGCGGTGAATGGGGCGGCTCTCGAGCTGGCCGCCCCCGTCTCTACATTGTTGCTGTTTATGCAATGAAGCTATTCCGAAGATAGCTTTTTCCAACTGGAATAAAACCGTAGCATGGCCAACATTGTTAGCCAGCTAACTAATGCTGCGGAGAAGCTCCATGCAAAACAAAGTCGATGTGGCCGTGATGATCGGCAGTGGCGTGCCTGAAACCCTGCGTGCCCTGGGCCAGCGCGCCTGCTGGGTAGTGTTACTCAACGGTGAGCAGCGCGGTACGGCATTCGCCAGCCGGGATGAGGCGCAGGAATGCCAGGCTGCCTGGCAAGCGCTGTTGCGCAGTGAAGCGTCAGACAGCCTGCATTGATCACACGCGGGGAGGCTCATGCAGCAGTGCATTGAGGTCATCCACTGCGGGCGCCCATTCTGCGTCGACGTGCAATTGCTCCCTGAGGAAGTTCGCCTGCTGTTCGCTCCAGAACGGCGCGTCGATGAGTTTTACATCATCGGGCAGGCGATGTTCGGCGGTGAAACGCTCGATAGCTTCCTGGCTGGAATCCAGGCCCAGTTGTTCGAACAGGGTTTCAAGGGTTGGGGTCGTGGTGTCCATAACGTTCTCCATGCGGGTTTATCGTCATGCATGTGAGGGGTCGAGGGACGCCAGAGTTCTATCGGATTGTCAGGAATTGAGCGCGCCGCAATCCACGGCGGCTTTCAGCGCCTGGGCCGCTTCTTTGCCCGCCACGGCAGCTGCGTCGGCGGTTTTGAACCAGCGGTCTTTTTCCACCTGGTGCGCGGTGACCTTGTTCAGCGGCGGTTTGGCCCGCATGATGATGACCGCTTGAAACTCGCCGTCTACTTCCCTCGCATCACCGTGGATAATAAATTCGCCAATATCAAATTCCGTCACGTATAGCTTTCCCTTCAAGGTAACTGCGTTGATGAAACCTGACCCGCAGGGGGCAAACTTCAATGGACGGGCCAGTATGGCAGTTGTTGAGGGGCGGTGGCGCAGTAAAGTCAGCCAGGTGACGAAACGACCCGACCGCAACGAGCGTGCAGCTTTGCTTCCAGAGTCTTGGCCAGTTCACAGGCCTTGTTGTGATCACTGCGAAAACCCTTGATTCTGCCGCTCGGCACTTCAAGAATATGAAAAAAGTTCTTTCCTGCCGGTACAACTTGGTACAGCACTGAATTGGAGTACCCGTCAAGGTTAAGCAAGCAGTAGTATTGGCGTTCGTCTGGACATGATGAACGAGTGTGGAAGGACGTAGCGTCGTGTTGACGTCGTTGCATGCTCAGCTCCTGTCGATCGATCTTATTGGCCTGTGGTTAGCATTTGCGGTGGTTTTGACCCCGGTTGCTGTTTTAGTATTGTCGTCGGCAGTTCGCGACTGGTTCCATGTCTTGCGTATTTTTTGTGTTGAGTGTCGGAAAACTGCACTTTTAATCGGGTTATTCTCTGAAGTTGGTCGACCTGTATTCTCGGGTCGTTGAACCTGTGATTTGCTGTACCACCGGATGACCTTGCATGAGGTCCGCCGCAGATGTCTGTACTAGCCTTACGCGTTCTCTTCAGTTTTTTAATGACTCTATGATCGTGTCGTAACGGCTATTTTTTGTGCTGCTCGCTTCGGCGGCCAGCGCTTTTTTGATGTGGGGGCGTTTCCTTGGCAGTCAGTAATCTGGATATGCACGCGTTATTCGTGCTGGGTGATTTGCGCGCTAAGTTGGTCAAGCAGTTTCAATCTCGGTTTGTCTACATCACTGAACAGACGCCGGAAGGTATTTATATCGCCGAGATCGATACTGAAACGGCGCTGGTCGTGGATGACAAGCCGCGCCTGGAACTCAAAGTGGGCGACCATTTTCGCGCTTCGGTGTTGCCCAGCCGCGAGGGTGGCAAGTTCGAATTGAGGTTTCGCGACATCAAGTTGACCGTGTACGGCCTCGGCGACTATGCCTTTGTGTCATCGAACGAAGGCCAGGGTATTGTGTTCAAGGAGGGCCACAGCGTGATGCTGGTATTCGCCGCCCATGAGCAATTGCAAGAAGGGTTGACCAAAACCCTGAAGGCCGTGACGGGCAAAGCCGCCAAATGGCGCAAGGGTGAGCTGGTGACCTTCAAGGCCAGCGAGTAGGCGATAAATACGCTGTGCATCTTTGTCTTTTGGAACCTCTACTACAGTTGAGTTGACTTAACTATTCAGAGGCTTCGCGCATTCGCAGCAAAGCCGTTCGCCATGACTGCGAAAACGCGAGGTGCACAGGCATGAAAGGATTGAAGTCACTGCTGGCGGCGGGCCTGACGACCCTGACTCTGTCATTGCCGGTATCGGCTGCCCAGGCACCGGTGCATTTTGCCGACCTGAACTGGGAAAGCGGCAGCCTGATCACAGAAGTCCTGCGTTTTATCGTCGAGAAGGGTTATGACCTGCCCACCGACACCTTGCCAGGCACCACCATCACCCTGGAAACCGCCCTGGCCAAGAATGATATCCAGGTGATCGGCGAGGAGTGGGCTGGCCGCAGTCCGGTGTGGGTCAAGGCGCAAGCCGAAGGCAAGGTGACGGGCCTGGGCGATATCGTCAAAGGCGCCACCGAAGGTTGGTGGGTGCCGGAATACGTGGTCAAGGGTGACCCGGCAAAAGGGCTCAAACCCCTGGCACCGGACCTCAAAAGCGTACAGGACCTGGCGCGTTACAAGGACGTGTTCAAAGACCCTGAGTCTCCAGGCAAGGGACGCTTTCTCAACAGCCCTATTGGCTGGACCTCCGAAGTGGTCAACAAACAGAAGCTCAAGGCTTATGGCCTGGACGACAGCTACGTGAACTTCCGCAGCGGGTCAGGCGCAGCGCTGGATGCGGAGATTGCCTCGTCGATTCGCCGGGGCAAGCCCGTGCTGTTCTACTACTGGTCGCCGACCCCGTTGATGGGGCGCTACAAATTGATCCAGTTGGAAGAACCGCCATTTGATGCAGATGCGTGGAAGACCCTCACTGACGCGGACAACCCGAACCCGAAGCCGACGCGCTCGTTGGCGTCCAAGTTGAGCATTGGCGTATCGACGCCGTTCCAGCAGGAACATCCACACATTGCCGAGTTCTTCGAGAAGGTCGAGTTTCCCATCGAGCCGCTTAACAAAGCCTTGGCGACGATGAGCGAGCGCCATACGCCCCCTCGGGAGGTGGCCCAGGCGTTTCTCAAGGAACATCCACAGGTGTGGAAGGCGTGGTTGACGGACGATGTGGCGCAGAAGGTCGAGGCGAGCCTCAAGTAAGCGCCAGTCTTGGTATCCAGTGAAGATCAAAATGTGGGAGCTGGCTTGCCTGCGATGACCGAGTGTCAGACAACCTATTTTTATGCTGACCCACCGCTATCGCAGGCAAGCCAGCTCCCACATTTGATTGTGTTTGAGCTTTAAAATTTGGTCTGTACAGCCAGCTCAAAGGTCCTCGGTGACCCCAGATAGTACGCCGGCGACACATGGGCAAACTCGGCATACACCTCGTTGGTCAGGTTACGCACCCGCCCGGTGACCGAGGTGTTCGCATCCAGCTTATAGCGCAGGAATGTGCCAAACAGCGTATACGCCGGCACGGTCTGGGTGTTGGCGTTGTCTGCATACACCTGGGCGACGTAGCGCGCATCCACGCCACCTTGCCAATCCTCGGCAAAGTCGTAGGTCAGCCAGAGGTTGCCCACACGCTTGGGCACGTTGGTCGGCGTGTTGCCCTTGCGCGACACCACGGCGCCGCTGGCGGTTTTTTCGTTGAACTCATCGTACTGCGCGTCCACCCAGGCAAAGTTGCCTTCGGCCAGTAGTTTCGGTGTGATATGCAACGAGCTGGCCAGTTCGATGCCCTTGGACGACTGCGCGCCCACCGGGATGCTGCTGGTCGGGTCCAGCGGGTCGGTGACGGCAAAGTCCTTGCGTTCGATCTTGTAGGCCGCGACCGTGGCGGAGCCCCTACCTTGCAGGTAATCGAACTTGCTGCCGATTTCCCATTGCTTGCCGGTGGACACGTCGAACACTTGGGTAGTGGTATTGGGCTGTTCGACGGCGGTGCTGTATTGCACATAGACATTGGCGGACGGGATGAACTGATAGGTCAGGCCCACCCGGCCCGTTACCGGTTCCCAACTGCGCTTGAAGTGCCGTGGGTTGGTGGCGGTGAGGGTGCGGTGGTTGGTCACGTCCAGGTCGATGGCGTCATAGCGTAGGCCGGTCAGCAGCGAGAGCTTGTCTGTCAATCCAAGACGGTTTTCCACGAACAGCGCCTTGGTGGTCACCTGGTTGGTTTTGTCCTTGACGAAACCTGGCTGGGTACCGGGAATATCATAGAAGTGCCCTGGGTCGTAGTGGTTCGGGTCCACGCTACTTTTGCCCGTCACGTTCAAGGGGCTGTTGGTGGTGCTGTTGACCTTGTACTCAAAACCGCCCGACCAGGTGGTGGCAAGGCCGAACACGCTGGAGTCATGGCGCAGTTCGAACTGGTTGCCGTTCTGCTCGCCCTGGTGCCGCACCTGATAGGCCGTCGAGCGGTTCACCGCGCTGTTGTTGGCGTTGTACTGGTAAGTCTCCAGGTTGCGGTAGTCGCGCTGGCTGTCGAGGTGGTAAAGCGTGTTTTTTAGCGTAGTGCTGTCGTTGATCCGGTAGTCGATGATCGACCGTGCCCAGATCGTGCGTTGCTCATAACGACCGTCGGCAACGTTGTAGTTATTGAAGCGGTTGTGCTTGTCGATCTTCAGTTCACCGGCCTTGGGGTTGAGCACCGGCGTGCCCCAGTACGGGCTGTCTTCATGTTCGTCCTGATACTCAAGCGCCAGGGTGTGGGACAGGTTCGGGGTGAGGTCGCTGAGCAGGGAGAATGCGACGCTCCAGGCATCGCGCTGATCGCGGTCGATGTAGCTGTGGTTGGTGTTGCGGCTCACGTCCAGGCGGGCGTAATGCTGTACGTCGGCGCCGGGTTCGGTCAGCGCATGGTTGAGGCCGAACGCCATGCCGGCGGTGTCGTAGCTGCCATAGCTCAGTTGGCCTTCGACGGCCTGTTCCTCGCGGGTTGCCAGCTTGGTCACGTAGTTCAACGAGCCACCCACGGAGCCTGCGCCGTTGATCAAGGAGGAGGGGCCGCCCACCAGTTCGACGCGGTCGTAGATCCACGCATCCACCGGCCGCGCCAGGCCCGTGGCGACATTGATGCCGTTGAACATCTGGGTGATCTGGCTGCTGGTAAACCCCCGGTACGAGACAAAGCCGCCAAAACCGGGCGGGGCGCTGGCGTTGACACCGGGCAGGGTATTGGCCGCATCGCGGAAGGTCTTGGCGCCGTGGCGCTCGATATCGTTGCGGTTGGCGATGGCCACTGACGCCGGGGTTTTCCGCACGCTCAGGCCCAGGCGCGAGGCCATGCCGCTGGGTTGGTCCAGGGCCAGGCCCGGCTCGGCACTTTGCTCGCCATCAATGGTGGTCGGCGCCAGTTCAAGGGCTGAGGCGCAAACAGGCAGGCAGCCGAACAGGCCCGCCAACAGGGGTAAATGTTTCATGGTTGAATCCTGAAAACTTGGCTCGAAAACAACGCACAGCTACCCGTAGTCCTTACGGCAACGGGGCGATGCAGATCAGAAAGCGCAGGGATCAGGCGACGGCAGGTGGCGCGCGGGGATTAGCCGCAGGCCAGGTGAAGCGGGCGGGAATGTCAGCAGCAAGCACCACCGCAGCAGGCGGCGCATGGGGTTGTGGCAGCACCGCCACGTTCAGGTGGGAATTGAGCGCCGGGCCCATGCCGCCGGTAGAGCACAGCGGGCAACCAAATGCCTTGGATAGCGTGGGCAGGTTTTCGTCTGTCGAGTTGCTGGGCAGCGGCGCCTGGGTACGTGGGTCGACCGTACAGAACTGGCCGCTGATGCCGTTGAGCTGCATCCCCACCATCTGCCCATGACCAATGCTGCAGGCGAACACATTGAACAGGACGCAGCAGTAAAGCATCCAGGCAATGAGTGAGCGGTCGGCACGGGCGAGTTTCATGGGGTGGCACTTTATCATCAGCGACCGACGAAATGCCTGCAAAAAATCTCAGGGCGACTATCCTCATTCGCACATTTTTGTGGAGCGCCGACCATGAGCTTTGTCATTGCGCGATGGATCGTCGGGGTATTTACCTTCATCAGCATGGTGCATTTGTATTGGGCTGCGGGTGGCAAGCTCGGCAGCCTGGCCGCTATCCCGCAACTGCCCGGAGAGTTCGCCAGCGGGCCGAGGCCGGCGTTCAAACCGTCGGCGCTGGGCACTTTTCTGGTGGCGATGGGGCTGGTGGCGATTGCCTTGCTTGTGTGCCTGCGCGCCGGGTTGTATTTCTCGCCGGTGTCCCACGGGGCGTTGCAGTGGGGCATCAGCGCGATTGCCGTGCTGATGTTTGCCCGGGCGATCGGGGATTCGGAGCTGGTGGGGCTTTTCAAGAAGGTCGGCGGGTCGAAGTTTGCTCGCCTGGATACGTATTTTTACTCCCCGTTGTGCCTGGTGTTGGGCGCAGGCTTGTTGGTAGTCGCCTGGACCTGACTGTAGGAGCGAGCTCGCTCGCGAAAAACGTCAACGATGACGCGTTCTTCCTGAATAAGCGCGGCGCTTGTGAGTTTTTCGCGAGCAAGCTCGCTCCTACCTGTTTAACCCTCCAGATATTTCTCAGACAAAACACACCCCCGGTTTTATAGCGCTTGACCTTCCCAGTATGGCAAGCCGGATAAAAACCCCAAGTGTCGATTTGTCTTGAAAATTCCAAGGAGGGTGAACGATGTACACCAAACCAGTAAGCCTGATTGCCGGCGCGTTGGCCGTAGCGTTAACGCTGGGCGGATGCTCGGACAAGGCGCCGCCAGCCGCAGCCGCCCAACCACCTAGTGTGCCGGTGGCCCAGGTGGTGGCGCGGGCGGTGACGCCGTTTGTGGAGTACACCGGTTCATTGACCGCCATCGACCAGGTTCAATTGCGCCCGCGAGTCAGTGGCTATCTGCAAAGTGTCAGCGTGCCCGAAGGCCAGTTCGTGGCCAAGGGCAGCCCGTTGTTTGTGATCGATCCGCGCATGTTCCAGGCGGCAGTGAACGCCGCCAAGGCGCGCTTGCGCGAGGCCGAGGCCAATGCATCACTGGCCCAGGCCGAGCATGGCCGCGCCGAGCAGTTGTTTGCCAAGAAGGTGGTGGCGCGTGATCGCCTCGACACCGCCGTTGCTTCGCTGAATGCCGGCAGGGCCCAGGTGGAAGCCGCCAGGGCGGCGCTAGACACGGCCCAACTGGACCTGAGCTACACCCGCGTCACCGCGCCTATCAGCGGGCGCATCGACCGCGCACTGGTGACGCAAGGCAACTATGTCACCCGTGGGGAAACACCCCTGACCACAATTGTCTCCATCGACCCCTTGCATGTGTATTTCGATGTGGATGAACGCACCTACCTGCATTCGCTGGCCGCGACGCGGCAGCATGCCGGGTCCAAGGGTGAACAAGCCGCCAAGGTCATGGTGGCAATGCTCAATGACACCACCTATGCACGCGCCGGGCGCGTGGACTTTCTGGCCAACTCGGCCGACCGCAAGACCGGCACCGTGCGCGTGCGTGCGGTGGTGGCGAACCCGGATGGACGCTTGACGCCGGGGCTGTTCGCCAAGGTCAAGCTGGATACCGGCACGGCGCAACCCCGGGTGTTGATTGCCGACCATTCCATCGGCACCGACCAGGGCCGCCGTTATGTGCTGGTAGTGGGTGAGGGTGACAAGACCGAATACCGCCCGGTCGAACTGGGCCCGGTGGTCGACGGCCTGCGGGTCATCGAACAGGGCCTGCAACCGGGCGAGCGCATTGTCGTCAAAGGCCTGGTGCGGCCGGGCATGCAGGTAACACCACTGGCCGCCAGCATCGAGGGCAAGCCGCTTGAGGCGCCGCTGGCGGTGGGGGGCGTGCAATGAGCTTCCCACGCTTTTTCATCGACCGACCGATATTCGCCATCGTCCTCTCGGTGTTGATGATGATCGGCGGCATCGTGGCCTTCTTCCATTTGCCGTTGAGCGAATACCCCGCCGTCACGCCGCCCACGGTGCAAGTGACTGCGTCGTATCCGGGGGCCAACCCGCAGGTAATTGCCGAGACAGTGGCAGCGCCGCTGGAACAGGTGATCACCGGGGTCGAGGGCATGCTTTACATGACCTCGCAGTCGGCCACCGACGGCCGCATGATCCTGACCGCGACCTTCGCCCAGGGCACCAACGCGGATATGGCCCAGATCCAGGTGCAGAACCGTGTGTCGCGGGCTTTGCCGCGCTTGCCCGAAGAGGTACAGCGCCTGGGCGTGGTCACGCAGAAAACCTCGCCGGACATCCTCATGGTGGTCCACCTGCTGTCCCCGGACCAACGTTATGACCCGCTCTACATCTCCAACTATGCCTACCTGCAGGTGCGCGATGAGTTGTCGCGGCTGCCGGGGATCAACGATGTGCTGGTGTGGGGCGCGGGTGAATACAGCATGCGCCTGTGGCTCGACCCGGACCTGATCGCCGCCCGTGGCTTGACCGCCGGCGATGTGATTGGCGCCGTGCGCGAGCAGAACGTGCAAGTGGCGGCGGGCTCGGTCGGCCAGTCGCCGGATTCCACTGCGGCCTTTCAGGTCACGGTCAATACCCTGGGGCGCTTGACGGACGAAGAGCAGTTTGGCGACATCATCATTCGCACCGGCGATAACGGTCAGGTCACGCGTTTGCGCGATGTGGCCCGTATCGAGATGGGCGCCGATGCCTACGCGCTGCGCAGCCTGTTGGACGGCGAGCCGGCGGTGGCCTTGCAGATCATCCAGAGCCCTGGGGCCAACGCCCTCGATGTGGCGCAGTCGGTGCGCGACACCATGCAGCGCCTGCAGGCCAACTTCCCGGAAGGGCTGGTGTCGCGGATTGCCTACGACCCCACCGTGTTTGTGCGCGCTTCGCTGGAGTCGGTGGCCATCACGCTGATGGAAGCGATCCTGTTGGTGGTGATTGTGGTGGTGGTGTTCCTGCGCAACTGGCGCGCGTCGCTGATCCCCTTGATGGCCGTGCCGGTGTCGATCATCGGCACCTTCGCGGTCATGCACCTGATGGGCTTCTCCCTCAACACCTTGTCGCTGTTCGGCCTGGTGCTGTCGATTGGCATCGTGGTCGACGATGCCATCGTGGTGGTCGAGAACGTCGAGCGGCATATCGAGAACGGCGAGGAGCCGATGCAAGCTGCACGACGGGCCATGGGCGAGGTCACCGGCCCTATCATTGCGATCACCTCGGTGCTGGCGGCCGTGTTCATTCCCACCGCGTTTCTCAGCGGCCTGCAAGGCGAGTTCTATCGGCAGTTTGCGCTGACCATCGCGATTTCCACCATCCTCTCGGCGGTCAACTCGTTAACCCTCAGCCCGGCGCTGGCCGGCCTGTTGTTGCGGCCGCGGCATGCCGCCGTGGCGCCCGACCCGCGTAGCCTGCGCGGTCGCGCCACGCGACTGCTGGAGGTACTGGGCCGGCCGTTCCAGCGTGCGCCGCAAGCCTATGGCAACACCGTGCGCAAGGTTGTCGGCCGCCGCGGCGTGGCGCTGTTGGCCTACGGCGGCTTGCTGGCGTTGACCTGGTTTGGGTTCAACGCGGTACCGGCCGGCTTCGTGCCGATGCAAGACAAATACTATCTGGTCGGCATCGCCCAACTGCCGAACGCGGCCTCGTTGGAGCGTACCGATGCGGTGGTGCGGCAAATGTCGAAAATCGCCCTGGATGAACCGGGGGTCGAGAGTGTGGTGGCGTTCCCGGGGCTGTCGGTCAACGGTTTCGTCAACGTCCCGAATGCGGCGGTAATGTTCGTCATGCTTGATCCGTTCAAGGAGCGCACCTCGCCGGATATGGCAGCGGTCGCCATCGCCGGGCGCCTGCAAGCCAAGTTTGCGAGCATCCCCGACGGCTTCCTCGGCGTATTCCCACCGCCGCCGGTACCGGGGCTCGGGGTGACCGGGGGCTTCAAGCTGCAGGTCGAAGACCGTGGCGGCGTCGGGCTTGAGGCGTTGGTGCAGCAGACCCAAATGCTGATGACCAAAGCCACTGAGTCAGGCCAGGTGGCCGGGTTGATGACCAGCCTGGACGTCAACGCGCCGCAACTGAATGTCGACATCGACCGCACCCAGGTCAAGAGCCAGGGCGTGCGCCTGGCGGATGTGTTCGAGTCGCTGCAGGTCTACCTGGGGTCGCTGTATGTCAACGACTTCAACCGGTTTGGCCGCACCTACAAAGTCACGGCACAGGCCGATGCAGACCACCGCATGCAGGCCGAAGCCATCGGCCGTCTGCAGGTGCGCAATGCCGCCGGCGACATGCTGCCGTTGTCGGCATTTGTCACGGTCACGCCGAGCTCCGGGCCTGACCGGGTGATTCACTACAACGGCTATCCGTCGGCGGATATCTCTGGCGGCGCGATGCCAGGGGTCAGCTCGGGGCAGGCGGTTGCGCTTATGGAACGCTTGGCCCAGGAGGTACTGCCCGAGGGCGTGACCTATGAATGGACAGACCTTACCTACCAGCAAAAACTTGCCGGGTCATCGGCCCTGTTTATTTTCCCGCTGTGTGTGTTGCTGGCGTATCTGATCCTCGCCGCGCAGTACAACAGTTGGCTGCTGCCGTTGGCGGTGTTGCTGATCGTGCCCATGTGCCTGCTCAGCGCAATCCTCGGCGTGTGGCTGGTGGACGGCGACAACAACGTGTTCGTGCAGATCGGGTTGGTGGTGCTGGTGGGCCTGGCGGCGAAGAACGCCATCCTGATCGTCGAGTTTGCCCGCAGCCTCGAAGCCGAAGGCGCCAGCCCCTTGGAGGCGGTGATCCACGCGTGTCAATTGCGCCTGCGGCCTATTTTGATGACGTCTCTGGCGTTTATCGCCGGCGTGGTGCCGCTGGTGTTTGCCAGTGGGGCAGGCGCCGAGATGCGCCATGCCATGGGGGTGGCGGTGTTTGCCGGGATGTTGGGCGTGACGCTGTTCGGCCTGTTCCTGACGCCGGTGTTCTATGTGGTGATGCGCAGCCTGGCGCTGCGCGTGGAGCGCCAGGGGGCGAGCCCTAAGGTGCAGCTAAAGGAGAGCGCATCATGAAACAGGCGTATCCAGCGTTTGTGTTGTCGTTGACCCTGCTGGCTGGTTGCGGTTCGGTGGGGCCGGACTATTCCGCGCCGGTGCTGCCCGCTGCGCAACGGGCGACGAGCTTTGGCGCGCCCATCGCCGGGCTTGGTCCGGGCGAGGTGGAGGTGCAGTGGTGGCAGGTGTTTGATGAGCCGGCACTGAGCCAATTGATCCAGCAGGCACTGGCGGCCAACCACGACATCGGCATCGCCGCCGCACGCCTGGACGAAGCCAAGGCGCTGCTGCGTGAAAGCCGCCAAGGCTTCCTGCCCAGCGGCGGCGCCGCCCTGGGCTACGAGCATCGCAAGCGCAGCGAGGTCCAGACCCCGTTCGGCGAGCAGCGCTCCATTGAAACCACCCGCGCGGCGGTGGATGCGGCCTGGGAAATCGACTTGTTTGGCCGCGTGCGTCGCTCGGTGGAGGCGGCCCAGGCCCAGGCGGGGTCGCGTCAGGCGTTATTGCGCAACGTGCAAGCGAGCGTCGCGGCGACTGTCGCGGCCACCTGGTTTGACCTGCAAGGCATCGAAGCCGAGCAGGCCGTGGTTGCGGATATCAGCCAGAGCCAGCGCGACAGCCTGGGCCTGGTGGGGCAGATGGTCAGCGTCGGCGCCGCCACCGAATTCGACCGGCTGCGCGCCGAGGCCTTGTTGCGCAATGTGGAGGCGGTAGCGCCTGACCTGGAGCGACGTCGCGCCAGGGCAACCAACGCGCTGGCGGTGCTGCTGGGGCAAGCGCCTCAAGGGTTCAAGCCACCGCAGGCCCGGCCTGGGCGTGAAACCTTGAACCTGCGCACGCTGCAGGTGGGAGACCCAGCTGGCTTGCTGGCGCGCCGCGCCGACATCGCCGCGGCCGAACGCACGCTGGCGGCCGCGACCGCGCAGATCGGCGTGGAAACCGCTGGTTTGTATCCGGACATTCAGGTGCAGGGCTCCATCGGTTTGCTGGCCGGAAGCCTCAGCGCCCTGGGCGATGCGGGCATGCAGTCGAACTTTATCGCGCCGGTGATTCGCTGGTCGCTGCTGGACACCGGGCGCGTACGTGCGCGGATTGCCGCCAGCGAGGCGCGCACCCAGGCGGCCTTGATCGCTTATGACCAGACCGTGTTGCGGGCCCTGCAGGAAACCGATGATGCGTTCCAGGCCAACCGCACGGCCGGCAACACCCTGGGCTTGCGGCTGCTGGAGGCGGCCGCCAATCGTGAGGCCGCCAGCTTTGCGCGCGAGCGGTTTGCGCAAGGCGAGGGTGTGTACCTGGATGTGCTTGAGGCTGAACGTGCCGACTTCACCAGCCGCCGCGCATTGACCGCGGCGCGCACGGAGCAGCGCTTGGCGGTGGTGGGGATCTATAAGGCGCTGGGGGGCGGCTGGGAGATCTGTGAGCGGGCGGGGCAGGCGTGTAGCGGGGCTGCTGCTGTGTTGCGGTAACGGCCAGGTATCACACAGCGATCAAATGACGGTGGGCCTGTGGGAGCGGGCTTGCTCGCGAAGGCGGTTTGTCAGTCACTGGATCTGCGACTGAACCACCGCTTTCGCAGGCAAGCTAGCTCCCACATTGGTTACGTATTGCCCACAAAATCAGCGCCTGGCACAGACCTTGTGTGCGCCCGATGTCAGCCTGACAGCCGAACAGCATGTTGGATCAAAACCGCCTACACATCAGTCTCACTACCTCTTTGCGTAGTTCCTCGATTATTGGTTACGTGTGACTCGCCAAACAGTATTGGCCAAGTCGTCAGCAATGATCAGCGCGCCTTTGGGGTCCACGGTCACTCCAACCGGGCGGCCACGGGTTTTGCCGTCGTCGCCGCGAAAGCCGGTGGCAAAGTCGATGGGCTCGCCCGCCGGCTTGCCGTTGCTGAACGGTACGAAGATCACTTTATAGCCCACTGGGTTGTCACGGTTCCAACTGCCGTGCTCGCCGACAAACACGCCGTCAGCGAATTTTTCACCCAGGGCGGGGATGGAGAAATCCACGCCTAAAGCGGCCACGTGGGAACCCAGGCTGTAATCGGGCTTGATCGCCGCAGCCACCTTGGCCGGGTTTTGCGGTTGTGCGCGGGGGTCGACGTTCTGGCCCCAGTAGCTGTAGGGCCAGCCGTAGAAGGCACCTTCGCGCACCGACGTCAGGTAGTCCGGCACCAGGTCGGGGCCCAGCTCATCGCGCTCGTTGACCACCGTCCACAGTTGCCCGGAACCCGGTTGGATGGTCAACGCCGTCGGGTTGCGCAGGCCCGTGGCGTAGGGTTTGTGCGCGCCGGTGGCCGCGTCGATCTGCCAGACCATCGCACGGTCGATCTCCACTTCCATGCCGCGTTCGGTGATGTTGCTGTTGGAACCGATGCCCACATACAGCTGACGCCCGTCCTCACTCACGGCCAACGACTTGGTCCAGTGATGGTTGATCTGCGCCGGCAGGTCGGTGACTTTGACCGGTGGCGCGCTGGCCTTGGTCTGGCCGTCGGCGTAGTCAAAACGCACCAGTGCATCCTGGTTGGCCACATACAGCTTGCCGTCGGCGAATGCCAGGCCGTAAGGGGCGTTGAGGTTATCGGCGAACACGGTCTTGAGTTCATAGGTGCCGTCACCGTCGGCGTCACGCAGCAGCGTAATGCGGTTGCCGCCTTTGACCTGGGTGTTGCCCTGGGCCTTGATCACACTGGCGATCACGTCCTTGGGCTTGAGCTTGGCCGCGCTGCCGCCACGGCCTTCGGCCACCAGGATATCGCCGTTGGGCAGCACCAGGGTCTGGCGCGGGATCGCAAGGTCCTTGGCGATGGCGGTCACGCTGTAGCCTTCGGGCACCTTGGGCTTTTGTTCGCCCCACGGTGTGGGCTCGGCAATCTTCATGCTCGGCAACAGGCTGCTTTGTTGCTCGGGCAGTTTGGGGTCAGGGCCGCGTGCCTGGGTCTTGTCACCTTCGCCGCCACAGGCACTCAGCAACAGGGCGGCGCTGAGCAGGGTCAGTGTGTTGAGTGGTTTCATCGGGCAGCTCCTGAGCGCAGGTTGGTCAAGCCGATCCAGGTGGCGACAATCGCCAGCACGGTGACAATCGCCGACAGCACCAAGCCAGCAGGCATCATGGCGTAGGCATCCTTGGCATGCTGAAAGGCGTTCACCAGCCCTAGCACCCAAGTGCCCAGCAACAGCAGGAAGTACGCCACCGGGCGTCCGCCCTTGTGTTCGGCACGCACCAGGTTGACCAGCGCAAACAGCAGGGCAAAGCCACAGAACACCAAGGCTCCAGCGATCAGCCAGGAGGCAAAATTGGCCCATTGGATCTGGTAGGTCTGGCCGTAGGCGATATCACTGAGCAAGGCTCCGAGAAACAACGGCACGGTGCCGGCAAGCAAAGTCCCGTGCAACGGCCCGGGCCTGACGACGGGGTAAGTGGGGAGGGTAGTCATGTCGGTGGCGGCTCCTTATCGTTCTGCACCCTGGACTCAGGGCGCGCTGACTTCGCATAGGAAAGGAGCCTGTCATTTGTCAGAAAGTTCATTGAGAGATGGCGATGTTTCCTGGCAGATGTACCTGGATGTGTTTACGACGCCAGCGTCATGACTCATCCTGTTTGGCCACAACAAGGAATCGTTTTATGCCAACCCTGCACCTGTTATGCGGCAAGATCGCCTCCGGTAAGTCCACACTCGCCAAAACCCTGGCTGCCGAGCATGGGGCCATTGTGCTCAGCGAAGACCAGTGGCTGGCCAGTCTCTACCCTGGTGAGATCCTGAGCATTGCCGACTACCTGCGCTGTGCCCAGCGGGTTCGTGGGGTACTTGAGCCGCTGGTGATCGATCTGTTGGCATGCGGCGTCAATGTGGTGCTGGATTTTCCGGCCAACACCCTCGTCAATCGTCAATGGTTGCTCGGCCTGGCCCAGGCAGCCAAGGTGCCGCACTGCCTGCATTACCTGGAGCTGGACGATGCCACCTGTCGTGCGCGCCTGCACGCGCGCAACGCCCGGGGTGAGCACGATTTTGCCGCCACCGATGCCGAGTTCGACCTGATCACTCGCCATTTCAGTGTGCCGAGTGAAGAGGAAGGTCTGGTGATTGAGGTGCACCGCCCGTGAACACCCAAAAATCTGCAGGCATTGATGTCGACGGCTATATCCTCACCGTTGCCGATCGGCCTATACAACCCGAGTTCCAGCCCCTGCTGACGGACATCTGCGCTACCTTGTCCCGGCCAGAACTGGGGCTGCACGGGATTTACCTATATGGCAGCATCGCACGGGGTGAAGGTGAGATCGGCGTTTCTGATCTTGACCTTTCGCTGATACTGGTCGAACCACCGAATGCGCCGGTGCTTGAACAATTGGAGTCGGCCCGACTCGCTTTGGAGCAACGGCATCCGAGCGTCACCAAGATCGACTTCGACATCGGCCACCGCGCCCAGGTGTTGGCGCCCGAAAACCGAAACAGTTGGGGCTTCTGGCTCAAACATCATTGCCGCTGTATCTGGGGCGAAGACCTGTCACTGCACTTCGAACCGTTTCGCCCGTCCTGCGCCATTGCCCTGGCGGTCAACGGCGATTTTGAACAGGCGCTCACGGCGTATCTGGTAGGTATCGAACAGGCCAGCACTGAGCAGGTACGCCATCGCTTGCAGCGGGAAGCATCGCGGGCCTTGATCCGCGCCACCCACACTCTGCGAGCGCAAGATGCGCAAACCTGGCCGCAAACCCTGGAAGAGTACGTCGGCCTGTTTGTTCAGCATTACCCGACCATGCGCGTGCAAATCGCCTACTTCCTGTTTGAGGCACGCAACCCGAGCGCCGAGGGCCAGGCATTTACGACACGCCTACGGGCGTTTCTGAGCTGGATGAATTCAGCAGTCATAGAAAGGAATCAATCTGATGCGTGAACGCAAAGCGGCACGATTACTGGTCATAAACCCTGCACAGCAAGTGTTGCTGTTTCGCTTCGTGCACAAAGAAGGCGCCTTGGCCGGCCAGGATTACTGGGCCACGCCGGGCGGTGGCGTTGAGGCCGGGGAGACCTTTCACAGCGCCGCGATTCGTGAGTTGCGCGAAGAGACGGGTATCACGGTCAGCAGCGTCGGGGAATGTGTAGCAGAGCGCAACGTGACCTTGATGCTACCCTGCGGCGAAACGGTGCTGGCGGTTGAGCGGTACTTCGTTGTGCATGCGCCCAGCGAGGCGTTATCCAGGGCCGAGTGGACGCAGCAGGAGGCACAGGTGATGGCGGACCATCGCTGGTGGTCGGCAGAGGCGCTGCGCGCAACGAGCGATACGGTATGGCCGCAAGCGTTGCCGCAAATGCTGGAGGATGCCGGGGTCTTTTAACCGTCCAGGCCGGCAAGCGGTCGCCATCGTGCGTTTGCCCTGATGCATGTCTGCATTGCTTATTAATGATTGGCCAGGATTTCACTCGTCTGGAACACCCTTGCATAGTCCATCGCCAAGTTGCTGAGCGACAAAGCATGCACATCTTCTGCCGCCCACAGGCGCCCCGACAAGTCGGTTTGGTCGAAGGTAAAACACGCATCCGCCGCCACGATCACGTCGAACCCCAGGTTGCCGCCCGAGCGTGCGGTGGACTCCACTGAATTGTTGGTGATGACGCCGACGATCACCAACTGCTGGATCGAGCGCAGGTGCAGCCAGCGCTCCAGGCCCGTGGCGCTGAACGCATCCGGTACGTTTTTTTCCACCACATGCTCGTGGGCCAGGGGGTGCAGCGCATCCTGGAACTCACAGCCGGGTTGGCCTGGCCGGAACACCGAAGCGTCAGCGCGGGATATATGCCGCACATGAATGATCGGGCGTTGCGCCTGGCGCCAGGCATTGAGCAATTGCTGTATGTGCAGCTCAGCGTCTGGGTTGTTGCGGCGGCCAAGGGTGGGATCGGCCATGCCTTTTTGCATATCGATGATCAACAGTGCGGCGTTCGTCGCTATCGGTTCCATGGCCTGTCCTGGCAGAGGTGAACATTATCTAACTAGTTGGAAGTTAGCACCGATCGGCAGCCCATACGCAAATCCCTGAGACTTCCCGGCGAAACGCTTCATAATGGCGGCCAATTTGTTTAGCTCGTTATTCTGGTGTGCCCGCATGGAAATTAAGGTCAACTTTCTCGACAACCTTCGGCTTGAAGCCAAGTTCGATGACTTCACGGTCATTGCCGACCAGCCCATCCGCTACAAGGGCGATGGCTCGGCACCTGGGCCATTCGACTACTTCCTGGCTTCGTCGGCGTTGTGTGCGGCGTACTTTGTGAAGTTGTACTGCCAGACGCGCAATATTCCCACCGAGAATATTCGCCTGTCGCAGAACAACATCGTCGACCCGGAAAACCGCTACAATCAGATTTTCAAGATCCAGGTCGAATTGCCCGCGGACATCTCCGACAAGGACCGCCAAGGCATCCTGCGTTCCATCGACCGCTGCACCGTGAAGAAAGTGGTGCAGGCCGGGCCGGAATTCGTGATTGAGGAAGTCGACAACCTCGACGCCGATGCCCAGGCGCTGTTGATGCCCAACTCCACGTCCGAGGCGGGCACCTACATTGCCGGCAAGGACCTGCCACTGGAACAGACCATCGCCAACATGTCGGCGATTCTCGCCGGCCTGGGCATGAAGATCGAGATCGCTTCGTGGCGCAATATCGTGCCCAACGTGTGGTCGCTGCACATCCGCGACGCCCATTCGCCGATGTGCTTTACCAACGGCAAGGGCGCGACGAAAGAAGGCGCGCTGGCGTCGGCGCTGGGCGAGTTCATCGAGCGCCTGAACTGCAACTTTTTCTACAACGACCAGTTCTGGGGCGAGGATCTGGCCAACGCGCCGTTCGTGCATTACCCGGACGAGCGTTGGTTCCAGCCGGGCTCCAACGATGAGTTGCCGAGTGAAATCCTCGATGCCTACTGCCTGAAAGTCTACAACCGCGAGGGCGAGCTGCGCGGTTCGCACCTGTTCGACACCAACTCCGGCAATGAGGCCCGTGGGATTGTCTCGCTGCCGTTCGTGCGCCAGTCCGATGGCGAGGTGGTGTATTTCCCGTCCAACCTGATCGAAAACCTCTACCTGAGCAACGGCATGAGCGCCGGCAACACCCTGGCCGAAGCCCAGGTGCAGTGCCTGTCGGAGATTTTCGAGCGGGCGGTGAAACGCGAAATCATCGAAGGCGAATTTGCGCTGCCAGATGTACCCGCCGAAGTGTTGGCCAAGTACCCAGGCATCCTGGCGGGCATCGAAGGCCTGGAAGCCCAGGGCTTTCCGGTGCTGGTCAAGGATGCGTCCCTGGGCGGTGAATTCCCAGTGATGTGCGTGACCTTGATGAACCCGCGCACCGGCGGCGTGTTTGCTTCGTTCGGCGCGCACCCCAGCCTGGAAGTGGCGCTGGAACGCAGCCTCACCGAGCTGCTGCAAGGCCGCAGCTTCGAAGGCTTGAACGACCTGCCGCAGCCGACCTTCGAAGGCCAGGCGGTCACCGAGCCGAACAACTTCGTCGAGCACTTTATCGATTCCAGCGGCGTGGTGTCGTGGCGCTTCTTCAGTGCCCAGTCCGATTATGAGTTCGTCGAGTGGGACTTCTCCGGCCAGGGCGAAGACTCCAACGCCCAGGAAGCCGCCACGCTGTTCGGCATCCTCGAAGGCATGGGCAAAGAGTCGTACATGGCGGTGTATGAGCACCTGGGCGCTACCGCCTGCCGCATCCTGGTGCCGGACTACTCGGAAATCTACCCCGTGGACGACCTGATCTGGGACAACACCAACAAGGCGCTGTTTTTCCGCGAAGACATCCTTAACCTGCACCGCCTCAACGAGGAGGAGCTGCAGGCGTTGGTCGAGCGCCTGATAGAAAGCGAGCTGGACGACTACACCGATATCACTACGTTGATTGGCATCGAGTTCGATGACAACACGGCGTGGGGCCAACTGACCATCCTGGAGCTCAAGCTGCTGATCTTCCTGGCCTTGCAGCAGTATGAAGAGGCCAAGGAGTGCGTGGAGATGTTCCTGCAGTACAACGACAACACGGTTGAGCGTGGGTTGTTTTACCAGGCGATGAACGCGGTGCTGGAGATGGAGTTGGATGACGACTTGGAACTGGCCGATTACGAGGCCAACTTCCGGCGCATGTTCGGTGATGAGCGCATGGACGCGGTGATCGGTTCGGTTAACGGCAGCGTGCGCTTTTATGGGCTGACGCCGACCAGCATGAAGCTGGAAGGCCTGGACCGGCATTTGCGCCTGATTGACAGCTACAAGAAGCTGCATGCAGCGCGGGCCAATATCACCCAAGGCTGACCCACACTGATCGTTCCCACGCTCCGCGTGGGAACGCATCCGGTGACGCTCTGCGTCACGCTTGGGGACGCAGAGCGTCCCGGGTGGCATTCCCACGCAGAGCGTGGGAACGATCATGGCGGTTAGATGTGGGCCAAGGCCTGCGCCAGGTCTGCGCGCAAATCCTCCACATCTTCAACCCCCACCGACAGCCGCACCAGCCCATCGCCAATGCCCAATTGCGCCCGCGTCGCCGCTGGAATGCTGGCATGGGTCATGATCGCCGGGTGTTCGATCAGGCTTTCCACGCCCCCCAGGCTCTCGGCCAGGGCGAAGATCTTCACGTTTTCCAGAAAGCGTGTCGCGCCGGCCAGGTCGCTGTTCAAGTCCACGGAAATCATCCCGCCAAACCCGCGCATCTGCTGTTTCGCCAGGTCGTGCTGTGGGTGGGATTCCAGCCCCGGGTAATGAACCCGCGACACTTGCGGCTGTTGTTCCAGCCAGGTGGCCAGGTCGAGGGCATTGCTGCAATGGCGCTCCATGCGAAGCGCCAGGGTTTTTACCCCGCGCAGGGTCAGGAAGGCATCGAACGGCCCGGCGATGGCGCCAATGGAGTTTTGCAGGAAGCCCAGGCGTTCGGCCAATTCAGCGTTGTCGCCAACCACAGCGATACCACCGATCACATCGGAATGCCCATTGAGGTATTTAGTGGTGGAGTGCACCACGATGTCGAAGCCCAGCTCCAGCGGGCGCTGGATCCAGGGGCTGGCAAAGGTGTTGTCGGCCACGCAGATAATCCCGCGGGCACGGCAGATGCGGGCCACGGCCCGCAGGTCGGTCAGGCTCAGCAGCGGGTTGCTAGGGGTTTCGACCCAGACCATGCGCGTGTCGTCCTGCAATGACGCTTCAAAGGCTGACAAGTCGCTGAGGTCGACATAGCTGAAGCGGTGCCCGGCACTGCGCTGGCGCACCTTGTCGAACAGCCGGAAGGTGCCGCCGTACAGGTCGTTGCCCGAGACGATATGCCCGCCGGCATCCAGCAGCTCCAACACAGTGGAGATCGCCGCCAGCCCCGAGGCAAACGCAAACGCCTGGCTGCCGCCTTCAAGGTCGGCCACGCAGCGTTCCAGGGCAAAACGCGTGGGGTTGTGGGAGCGGCCATAGTCAAAACCCTTGTGCACGCCGGGGCTGTCCTGCAGGTAGGTGGAGTTGGCGTAGATCGGTGGCATCAGCGCGCCCGTGGTCGGGTCGGGTGACTGCCCGGCGTGGATCACACGGGTGGCAAACGCGCTTTTATCGGGCTGGCTCATGCAAGGGATCTCCGTAGGTGGTTAAGCAGGTCGACGCGGGTGATCAGGCCATAAAAGCCTGAGGCGTCGGCAATGATGGCGACCAGGCCGCGATCCAGCTCGGCCTGAAGTTCGGCCAGGCTGGCGCTGGGGGCCAGGGTGTGCAGCGTATTGGTCATGGCGCTGGCGACGGTCATGGAGAAGTCCGCGGCGTCATGGTGCAGGCCCAGCAGGATGTCGGACTCGTCGATGACGCCCACCAGTGTCTGGCCATCGACCAGTACCGGCAGTTGCGACACGTCCGCCAGGCGCATGCGCTGGAAGGCGGTAAGCAGGGTGTCGTCGGGGCTTACGCTGATCACGCGGCCGTCTTCGAAGCGGCGCGCGATCAGGTCACGCAGGTCGCCGTAGTGCTTGTACTGCAACAGGCCGGCGTCGTTCATCCACTGGTCGTTGTAAACCTTCGACAGGTAGCGCGTGCCGGTGTCGCAGACAAAGGTCACCACGCGCTTGGGTTCGGTTTGCTCGCGGCAGTAGCGCAAGGCAGCGGCGAGCAGGGTGCCGGTGGATGAGCCGCCGAGGATACCTTCGGCCTTGAGCAATTGGCGGGCGTGGTCGAAGCTGTCGGCATCGCTGATGGAGTAGGCGTGGCGCACGCTGGACAGGTCGGCGATCGAGGGGATGAAGTCCTCGCCGATGCCTTCCACCGCCCAGGAACCTGGGGTTTCCAACTTGCCGCTGCGGCTGTATTCGGCCATTACCGAGCCGACCGGGTCGGCCAGTACCATGGCCAACTCGGGTTGCACGCGCTTGAAGAAACGCGTGAGGCCGGTGAGGGTGCCGGCCGAGCCGACGCCCACCACAATCGCGTCCACATCGTGCTGGGTTTGCGCCCAGATCTCCGGCGCGGTGCTGGTCTCGTGGGCCAAGGGGTTGGCCGGGTTATTGAACTGGTCGGCGAAGAACGAGCCTGGAATATCTTTGGCCAAACGTGCCGCCACATCCTGGTAATACTCGGGATGGCCCTTGCCCACATCGGAGCGGGTGATATGCACCTCGGCGCCCATGGCCTTGAGGTGCAGCACCTTTTCCGTGGACATCTTGTCGGGCACCACCAACACCACCCGGTAACCCTTGGCCCGGCCCACCAGCGCGAGGCCCAGGCCGGTATTACCGGCGGTGGCTTCAATGATGGTACCGCCAGGGCGCAAACGACCATCGCGCTCGGCAGCGTCGATCATCGCCAGGCCGATGCGGTCCTTGATGGAACCGCCGGGGTTTTGCGATTCAAGCTTGAGAAACAGCGTGCAGGGGCCGGTATCGAAGCGGCTGACCTTGACCAGCGGGGTATTGCCGATCAGCTCGAGTACGGCAGGGCGGGAAGGCGTGGGCATGTCGTCTCCTGGTTACGGGATGGGCGTAGGGCGAGGGACAGCAAAAAAACAGCATGGCTTGGAACATAGGCCGGTATCGCCGGTGTCGCAACTGGGCGTCCGTTGGATGACTTTTTTTGCCGCATGGGGGGAAGGCGCGCAATCAAACGGTGGGAGCGGGCTTGCTCGCTAAGGCGGCCTGACAGCCAACGCTTATCTACCTGATGCCCTGTGAAATGTGGGAGCTGGCTTGCCTGCGAAGACGGCCTGAAAGTCTGCCGGAATGTTGGCTCAGGCCGAGTACATATCCGTTATTTAGGTAACGGCCACTTAGGGTTCCGCTCTGACAGCGGCTCACTTTTGAAAAGAGCCGGAATGCCGGCCCAGCCAAAAGTAAGCAAAAGGCTCTTGCCCCACCACTCGGCACCTCGCTTAGGCTCGGTGTGCCCGTAATCCGCCAGTGATTTGGGGGGCCGCCCCAAATCCCTGTCGAATTCCGGCCAGCGTGGTTTGACGGGGCGCTTAAGATCAAAAGCAGAGCAAGATCAAGAGCGGCACGCTTCGCATCGTGGTTACGGTTGAGCATATACCTATGCCTTCATGTGGGAGCGCGCTTGCTCGCGAAAGCGGTGGGTCAGTTTTCACATGTGTGGCGGATACATCGCCTTCGCGAGCAAGCCCGCTCCCACAGTTCAGTTCCCGGCAATGGCGGCTTCGATGGTAGCGATGTCGATTTTGGACATGGTCATCATCGCTTCAAATGCACGCTTGGCGACGGCAGGATCTTTACTGGTAACTGCATTGACCAACACCCTCGGCGAGATCTGCCACGACAGCCCCCACCTGTCCTTGCACCAACCGCAAGCACTCGCCTGCCCACCGTTGTCGATGATGGCATGCCACAAGCGGTCGGTTTCCTCCTGGTCATCCGTGGAGACCTGAAAGGAAAACGCCTCACTGTGCTTGAACATGGGGCCGCCATTGAGGCCCACGCAGGGGATACCCAGCACGGTGAATTCCACGGTCAACTCATCGCCCTGCTTGCCGGCCGGGTAGTCGCCAGGCGCACGGTGTACGGCCTTTACTTCGCTGTTGGGGAAGGTGTTGGCGTAGAAGGTCGCTGCCTCCAGGGCATCGCCGTTGTACCAGAGGCAAATCGTATTCTTGTTGTTCATCGCAAGGCTCCTCGGGTTGAAAGGTGCATGAAGTCTAGACGATAGCCACAGACGTTCTTCCCCGTCTAAAACCGCTCATCCAGAATCGCCGGCAAGGTGATGTCCTTGACGAAGCTGGCCGAGGACAAGCTCAGCGTCATGCGCACCACCTGCACCACGTCATGTACAGGGATCAACTGACCTTCACCGCGTTGCGCCGCCACTGTGATCGGTGTGCTCAACGGGTCTTCGGTGTTCAGGTCACCGAGGTTCAGGCAGGTCACGCCCAGGCGCTGATGCCGATAACCTTCACGCAAGGCATCGGCAATCCCGCGCAGCGCAAACTTGGAGGCACCGAAGGCCACCTCTGGGCGACCACTTTGCGGCAGGCCGGAGGTGGAGCCGGTCAGGATGATCCGTGGGTTGGCGCTGCCGAGCAGCACCGGCAGCAGGCGTTTGATCAGCAACAGGGTAGAGGTGATATTGCACGTGACAATGGCTTCGAGTTGCTCATCACTGTCGGCCAAAAAGTTGTACGCCGGATCGAAGGCAAACTCTTCCCAGATACCCAGGTTGTAGATCAGGGTATCCAGCCCGCTCTCGACCACCGAAGCTTCAATGGTCTGAGCAGCTTTGGCGGGTTCGGCCAGGTTGGCTTCGATCCAGTGCACCTGCACATCAGCCTTGTGGTTGAGCTGGTCAGGACGGCTGCGGGATACACCGATCAGCGTATCCCCGGCTTCGCCCAACCCTTCGATCAGGGCTTTGCCCAGGCCTTTGCTGGCGCCAACTACCATGGTTTTCATTACGCGTCTCCTTGACTGGAGGGCGTAGTTATAAGGCAGTTGGGTGGGGCTTTCCAGCGTGTACTTACGCTTGCACCGCTTCCGGGCAAGTCCGCAAACCTGCACGCCGCGCACGCCAGCCCAAACCCAGCACCATCAGCAAACCCAGCCCAGCCATGATCGCGCCTGCCAGTGAAATGGCCGGATAGCCCAACCCGGCATTGATCACCGCACCCCCCAACGCCGCACCAATCGCATTCCCAAAATTGAACGCACCGATGTTCATCGCCGAAGCCAGGTTAGGCGCGTCCTTTGCTGCCTCCATCACCCGCATCTGCAACGGCGGCACCAGGGCAAAGCTGGCAGCGCCCCACAGCAGGATCGACAGCGCCGCAGGCAGCGGCCACTGCATAAGGACCGAGAAGGCCAACAGCACGGCAATCAACACCACCAGCGAGATGATCAGGGTGCGGTCCACCGAGCGGTCCGCAGACTTGCCACCCCACACATTGCCCAGGGTGAGCCCGACTCCGAACAGCACCAGCATCCCGGTGACGAAGTTGGTCGAAGCGTGGGTGACGTCGCGCAGAATCGGCGCGATGTAGGTGAATACCGTAAACATCGCACTTGAGCCCACCACGGTCAGCGCCAACGCGGCCAGCACCGGCCCGCGACCCAGCACACGGATTTCCGCCATCAGCCCGCCACCCTTGGGCGCGGGAGTATTGGGCAATGCCCACCACAGCGCCGCCATGACCACCGCGCCGAGCCCACTGATGCCCCAGAACGCGGTACGCCAACCGAAGTTCTCGCCAAACCAGGTCGCCAGGGGCACGCCGCCAATGGTTGCGAGGGTCAGCCCCATGAACATCGCCGCCACAGCGCCCGCGCGCTTCTCGGGCGCCACCAGGCTTGCGGCCACAATCGAGCCAATCCCAAAGAACGCTCCATGATTAAGCGACGTCACCAGCCTGGCGATCATCAGCGTCTGGTAGTTGCTGGCCAACGCTGACAGCAAATTACCCAGGGTAAAAATCGCCATCAGCCCGATCAGCAGATAACGGCGGGGCACCCTGGCCGTCGCCAGGGTCATGATCGGCGCGCCAATCAACACGCCCATGGCGTAGGCGCTCACCAACAGGCCCGCAGCGGGAATGGAGACATCAAGATCAGCGGCGATACCGGGCAACATGCCCATAGGGGCAAACTCTGTGACCCCGATGCCAAAGGCACCGACGGACAATGCTACAAGGGGGGGATTGATACGCATGGGTGACTCCTCATCTGTGAGCCAAATGCTACAATCCTGCCTTTTGCAGCAGTAGCCCTCGGTTGGGAACTACAGCTTTGCGCAGGAGGCACAAATGGACATCGGCGGGCGTTCGGGAGAGATGGAAGTCTTCACCATGGTCGCCGAGCACGGCAGCCTGTCGGGCGCGGCCAGGGCGTTGGGACTGACCCCATCGGCCATCAGCCGCATCATCACCCGCACCGAACAGCGCATCGGCACCCGTCTGCTGCTGCGCACCACCCGCGCCATCACCTTCACCGCTGAAGGCGAAGCCTACCTGCGCGGCGCCCGGCGCATCCTCGCCGACATGGCTGAAGTCGAAGACGCCATCACCGACCAGGGCGCCCCACGCGGACGCCTGCGCGTCAGCGCCGCACTGGCCCACGGCCGCATGACCATCGTCCCCCTGATCGCCGCCTTCAGCGCCCGCTACCCCGCCATCGTCGTCGACCTGATGCTCGGCGACGAAGTCGTAGACATCCTCGGCGGCCAGGCCGACGTCGCCATCCGCTTCGGCCCCCTCGCCGACAGCCCCCTGACCGCTCGCCTTATCGGCTCTACCGGGCAGGTTATCGTCGCCTCACCGGACTACCTGGCACGGCATGGCACCCCCGTGACGCCGCAGGATTTACTGCAACACAACTGCCTGCGCTTCAACTTCCGCAGAGCGGCGCCGGATTGGCCGTTTCGGGTGGAGGGGCGGGAGTTTTCGTTGAAGGTGGCGGGGACGATTGAGGGAAATAGCGGCGAGGCATTGGCGCAGTTGGCGAAGCTGGGGGCGGGGGTGGCGAGGATTGGGGCGTTTAGTGTGGTGGAGGAGGTGAGGCGGGGGGAGTTGGTGGTGTTGCTGGAGGAGTTTAATCCTGGAGATGTGGAGCCGATTCATGCGGTGTTTGTGGGGGGAGGGGCGATGCCGGCGCGGGTTAGGGCGTTTGTGGATTTTTTGGTGGAGAGGCATGGCGTTTGAGGATGTGTTGGTTTGGATTTTTGGGGAGGCGGGCTGACCGGCGGATTTCGGCCTATTGTGTTGAAAAGTCGCTTTATGGCCTGATTGTGTGCGTCATTAAATGGCGGCCTGTTTTATTACTTTGTTCGCGTGCGGTTAGGCGGTAGAAGTCAGCGGATTTCAGGCGGTGCGCTGGACGCACAGTGCAGCGCCGCTCGGCTGCGAATAAAAAACACGACAGATAGGGATGAAAACCTCATCTGTCGCGGGCTCAAGGAAGGTAGATATTCAAGGCGCGACGTGGGTGTGGAAGATCTTGCTGACGACCGTCCACTTGCCATCGACTTTCAGCAGGTTAAAGAAATCTGTAAAGCAAAAGCCCGATACGTCATTGGTGTCGATGCGCGCGCTGGCAGCGGTGCCTACGATGTCGATTTTGACGATTACGCCTTGAGCTTCAGGAGACGGGCGGAACGCGCTGTCAATGCCATCGAACAATGTCTGAATCGGGCCCCCGGTCAGCTTACCGTCGCCATCGACGCTAAACATTGTTGCTTGCTCACTGAAAGCTGGTTTCATGATGCTGCTTTTGGCCTGCTTGCAGCCTTCGTTGTATTTGTTCAGTACCTCGACGATGGCTTGATATTCCGGCACATAAGTAGGTTTGTTCATGTTTGTACTCCTGGCTGTTAATTCGAATCATGTTAAAAAAACCAGCCACTGCTGGCTGGCATTCAGATCAATCCCTGAGACCATCCGCAGCGGCATTCACCGCTGGGGCCCAAGGTCTCACTTTTTGAATGTTGCTCAGTTGGCTTATCCCGCGAGCGTAGGCCAATCGGTGTAACCCTTTGCGCCGTTACCGTAATAGGTTTCGCGTGGCGCAACAGTGAGTTCTGCACCTTCTTTTAATCGACGAACCAAATCCGGATTAGCAATAAACGGGCGGCCAAAAGCGACTGCATCGACCTTGCCTTCAGCACGGCGGGTAACGGCCAGTTCGATGTCGTAATTGTTATTGCCGATGTATGGGCCTTTGAATCCTCTACGTAACGCATCGAGATCTACGTTCTCGGGAACAGTGCGTGACGTAGCGGTGGCGCCCTCGACAAAATGCATGTAGGCGAGTTGGAAGCGATTCAGTTGCTCAATCAGATAGCCATAGGTTTGCATTACCTGGCTGTCCAAGGGCGTGTTGCCGGCATCTGGCGTCACGGGAGAGAGGCGAATGCCAACGCGGTCATGCCCCCAGATCTCGACGACTGCTGCGGTTACTTCCAGCGTGAGTCGTGTGCGATTCTCAATCGAACCACCATATTGGTCGGTTCGCTGATTGGTAGAGTCGCGCAGGAACTGATCGAGCAAATAGCTATTGGCAGAGTGCACTTCTACACCATCAAAACCGGCGTGTTTTGCGCATGCGGCGGCGTGTCGGTACTGCTCGATAATGCCTGGGATTTCGGATGTTTCCAGCGCTCGCGGCATGGAGACGTCCATCATTCCCATTTCAGTGAAGGTCTGGCCTTCGGCTTTAATCGCCGAGGGCGCTACCGGTGCCGTGCCATCGGGCTGCAGGTCCACATGCGAGAAGCGCCCCACATGCCACAGTTGGCAAACAATAAGTCCACCAGCGGCATGCACTGCATCTGTCACCTGTTTCCAGCCTGCTACGTGCTCTTCAGTCCAGATGCCTGGCGTCAATGCATACCCACGCGCTTGCGCGGAAATATTGGTCGCTTCACTAATGATCAGACCGGCGCTGGCACGTTGTGCATAGTAGAGAGCGTGCATTTCGTTGGGGACGCCTTTTGGCCCCATGCGGCTGCGCGTTAACGGGGCCATGACAACGCGGTTAGCCAGAGATAAGGCTCCTAAAGTCATTGGAGTGAAAAGATCCGTTGATGGGCGGTTGAGCGTCATTGTGATTCCTAAAGATAACTGTTCTGCCGGATGAAACACCTTGCTATATCAACTATGGAGGGCAATGATAATGACGTAAATAGTCATAGGCGTGGATACAGTATGAGCAAAAAGGTCATAATGCAGGGCCCTGCGCGCGCTGAGGGCATCGAGAGTTCACTTCCCTTGCCACCAGTGCATTTCCCCGGTCTTTTAACCTTCGAGGCGGCCGCCAGACATTTGAACTTCGCTCGCGCCGCTGCAGAAATCGGTGTCACGCCAACTGCGGTATCACGCACGATCAAAAGTGTCGAAGCGCAACTCAACGTGCGGCTATTCAATCGAACAACACGCAGTGTCAGCCTGACCGAGGCCGGCGCGTCATTGAACGCAGCATTAGCACCTGCGCTGGCTTTGATTAGAGACTCCTTGTCACAAGTCTTGCTCGCGACTGATCAACCATCTGGCACAGTACGCCTCAACTCTTCGTATGTTGCATACCGCATCTTGATCGAACCGCATCTAACCGCCTTCATGGAAGAGTTCCCGCTGATTAATGTCGAGGTATCACTGGATAATCAACTTGGCGATATCGTTAATGCCGGTTTCGATGTCGGCATACGCATGGGAAAACGAGTGCAAAGCGACATGGTCGCGATACAGTTGGGAGCGGCACAAAAAAGAATTGTGGTGGCTGCGCCGGATTACTTCCGCACGCGGGTTGAGCCGCAGACGTTGGAGCAACTGCTGAAGCACAACTGCATTCGCCAGCGGTATTCAGTTGGCGGAAGATTCTTTGAGTGGAGGTTCGAAGAGGGCGGGCAAATGGTTCAAATCGATGTTCAAGGGCGTTTTATTTTTGACGAAATGAGATCCGTCCTTGATGCGGCAATACAAGGCCAAGGCATTGGTTTTGTTTTCGAGGACTTCGCGAAGCAAGCGTTAGAAAACGGTACGCTTCGTCAGATATTGAAGCAGCACAGCGGCATGGACGATGCGTTTCATTTTTACTACCCCCATCGTAAACACATGCCAGGCAAGCTGCGTGCGTTTGTTGATTTCATGCGTAGTGCTAATAAGATCGGAAAGGTCTGATTTGACTTTCCCAATGCAGCATGACCTGATCGCCACATGGGCGACCGGGGGGGCTATGAGCGTCAATGCAGCGACGATCAACGCCAAGGTTTAACAGGCTCGGGAGGACTGAAACTCATGAACCGCCCAGCCGCGTTTTCGTTCCAACGTGCCCGCAAGCGTATCGCTTCAGCCTGCTAATTTGTTCCACCTTCTTCATGGCCTTTCCATGCATCGCCTCGTTTTTTCAGCTTGCTGAAACGTTTCATCGAGTTTATAAAACGCAAACAACTCCAATAAAGGCGCCCACCATGACCCCGCTAAAACTCCTCGTTGCCCTCAGCGCACTCTCTGCTGCCTCCCACGCCATGGCCTGGGACTACGTGCTCCTCGACACCGACAAAGCCGCCCAGAACTGGCAGGTCACCAGCCAGCAGCTCGGCATCCAAACCGACAAACCCTTCAGCGTCACTCTGCGCACCCTGCACGGTGGTCGGCAGGAGGGTGTGAGCATCGTCGATATCGATAACGGCACGATGAAGCTCTCGGTGGTGCCGACCCGTGGCATGAACGTGTTGCAGGCGTCGGTTGGCGATGTGCGCATGGGCTGGGATTCGCCGGTCAAGGAAGTGGTCAATCCGTCCTTCATCGAGCTCAATGGCCGTGGTGGTCTGGGTTGGTTGGAAGGTTTCAATGAGCTGGTTACCCGCTGCGGCTATGAATGGGTGGGGCATCCTGGCATCGACAACGGCGAGCTGCTGACCCTGCACGGGCGGGCCGCGAATATTCCTGCGAATAAGGTCACACTGCATATCGATGAAAAACCGCCGTACGCGATCACCCTGCGCGGCGAGTTGAAAGAGCAGGCGTTCAAGAAGGTCGATTTCTCTGTTGCGACCGAACTGGTCACCGAGCCTGGCAGTGTGGTGTTCGCCCTTAACGATACGCTGACCAACAATGGCGATTATCCGAAGGAATACCAGGCGCTGTATCACAGTAATTTCAGCACGCCGTTCCTGGAGCAGGGCGCGCGTTTCGTTGCGCCGGTGAAGCAGGTGTCGCCGTTCAACGACAAGGCCAAGGGCGAACTGGCCGACTGGCAAACCTACCGTGCGCCGACCAAGGACTATGACGAAACGGTCTACAACGTGGTGCCGTATGCCGATGCCAAGGGCGATACCTTGACGGTGTTGCATAACAAGGCCGGCAGCCTGGGGGTTTCGGTGGGTTTCAATACGCAGACACTGCCGGTGTTTTCCCTGTGGAAGAACACTGATACCCAAGGGCAGGGTTATGTCACGGGGTTGGAGCCGGGGACGAGTTTTTCCTATAACCGTCGTTATCAACGGCCACTGAACCTGGTGCCTACCATTGGGGCGAAGGAACATAAGCAGTTCCGTATCAGCTACAGCTTGTTGGCGGATAAGGCGGCTGTTGAAAAGGCCTTGAAGCAGGTCAGCGAGATTCAGGGTGGGCGGGAGACTGAGGTGCGCCAGACGCCTTTGGTGGATTTGACCAAGGGCTGATGTTGGCTGGAGCTTTCACGCGGAGCTCGGCGTTCTTCATCGAAGCCGGAATCGCCTTGCAGCTGTAGGAGCGAGCTTGCTCGCGAAAAACCCACAGGCGCCGCGTTCACTTAGCAAGCCCGCGTTATCGTTGAAGTTCTTCGCGAGCAAGCTCGCTCCTACATTGGGGTTGGTATTGATATTGGGCGGTGTTCAGCGCAGGGCTTTCTGTCATCGACGGGCATGCATACTGAAATAACCGTATTTCAGGAGCATCTCCATGATTCGCAGGGCCTTACCCGCCGACGCAAAAGCCATTGCCCAGGTGCATATCAGCAGTTGGCAAGACGCCTACCGTGACTTGATGCCCGCCCAGTTCTTGAGCGGGTTGCAAGCAACCCTGGCTAGGCGCGAAGCCCATTGGGTTCGCTCGCTTGCCTTGGGTGAGTCGACGGTATGGGTTGCCGAGGTGGGCCAGCAGATTGTCGGCTGGATATCCGTTGGCGCCAGCCGTGACGAAGACGCCGTCCAGGCAAAGGCTGGTGAGGTCATGGCTATCTACGTGCTCGCCGAGCATTGGCAAACCGGCGTTGGGCTGGCCTTGTGGAAAGCCGGCTTGCAGGACCTATTGGCGCAAGGCTATGAGCGTTTAACGCTGTGGGTCTTGGCCGGTAATGAACGGGCGATTGGATTTTATCGCCGGGCGGGGTGTGTGGAGGAGGCCGGGACTGAGCGCGATCTTGAGAGGGGCGGTGTTACGCTGGTGGAGGTGAGGTATGGTTTGCCGTTGAGATAGCGTCGGTATCTACGCAACTTTGCAGACCGTAGCAGCCGACGGTAACCACGATGCGAAGCGAGTCGCTCTTGATCTGCTTTTGATCTTGACCTCAGGCGCCCCGTTAAACCACGCTGGCCGAACGCAGGCTTGAATTCGCGGCCCACGGATTCAAGCCTGTGTTCGGGCACACCGAGCCTAGGCGAGGGGCCGAGTGGTGGGGCAAGAGCGCTTTGCTTACTTTCGCGCTTTTCGAAAGTGAGCCGCTGTCAGAGCGGAACCCTAAGCGGCCGTTACCGCAGCAACGGATATGTACACAATCCAACTGTGTTGACTGCAAGGCCGCCTTCGCGAGCAAGCCCGCTCCCACAGTTTGGATCCCGGGGCGTCAGATGGATAGGCGTCGGCTGGGAGGCCGTCATCGCAGGCAAGCCAGCTCCCACATTTGGATCGCGGGGCACAGCTCGATCGGCGTCGGCTGCCAGGTGCACTCCTACCTCACTCATGCCCTGCGCGCAGTCAACAACACTGCCGCCGCCGCTGACAACAAACCCGCGCAGCAGCGATTGAACAGGCGCTTGCCCTTGGGCTCGGCAAACCAGCGGCGCATATGCAGGCCCATATAGGCATAGGCGCTGATGGCGACCCATTCCAAAGCCAGGAACATCACACCCAGGAGGGCAAATTGCGCAGTGATGGGTTGGCCGGGCACTACGAATTGCGGGAGGAAGGCGGTGAAGATCAGGATGGCTTTGGGGTTGCCCGCCGCCACCAGAAACTCCTGCCGTGCCAAGGCCCACAGGCCCACCTTGCTCGTCGCGGTTTCTACCTGCTGCTGCGGGTCTGCGCGCCATAGCTGATACGCCAGGTAAAACAGATACGCAGCGCCAAGAATCTTGATCCCGTAGAACAACAGCTCCGAGGTTTGCAGCACCACCGCCAACCCGGCGGAGGCAAGGGCGATCATGCCGGCGAAGGCCAGCAGGCGGCCGAGACCGGCGAGGCAGGAGGTGCGGTAACCGTAGCGGGTAGCGTTGCTCACGGATAGCAGGTTATTGGGGCCGGGGGCCATGTTCAGGGCGAAGCAAGCGGGGAGGAAGAGGGCGAGGGTGGCGAGGTCCATGGTGGCTCCGGGTTGGCAGGTCGGGGGGCTGGAGGATAAAGGCATAAAGCGCGGTTTAACAATTCGTGGCTGGGCTTAAGCTCCGCTAGCGCTTCAGGTGTCCGGGTTGGATAAGCGCTCGGCTTCAGGTGCTGCACCAAACAATTGATCCGCGATGTGCCGGCCCCGTTCCAAGCCTTCCGGCGTCAGCCAAATGGATTTGCTTTTGTTTACCGGATTTCGGATAAAGCCTTGCTCATGGAGTCGGTTCATTATCTGAAAGTCGTAACCTTTCCATGAGTTGCCCTTATCAAAACTGAAGGTGGTCGGCAGGGCAAGTACGGTTTCCTCAATCCGTTTTTCGTCGTATTCCATAATGGGTACTCCGCTTGAATTCCACAGACCCTATCTAGCTTAGCGCAGCATTTCGCTTGAAGAGTTATGATGCCAATCCCGGTTTTGATCATGGACGAAAAAATGTTGGCGACTCACTCTGTCAGTCACACGTTGGGTACACCGTCTGAACTCAATTATTACGATTGCAGGTCGGTGCCATTGTCGACTGAGATCAGCGCGCTGGATGCCTGGAACATCATGACCGCCGAAACGGGACCGCTGTTAAAATTGGCCTTTCGGATCAGAGATGGGATTTCTTCAAGATTTGGCGTAAAGCGCATCGGCGGGTTCTCCGGCAATCGGCGCGTGACGGTGCAAGCGGGTGAGCGGCTTGATTTTTTCCTGGTGGAGGACTGCGCGCCGGATAGGCTGGTGCTGACCGAGCGTGACCGGCACCTGGATGTGATGATTTGCCTTTCACTTGCTGATCGTGTGCTTACGATCACTTCATCGGTGATCACCCACAACACCTTTGGGCGCCTCTACATGCTGCCGGTGGGGCCGGCGCACAAGCTGATCGTCAATCAGCTAACGACCCGCTTGCAGCACAAGCTGCAACAGCTTTGAATCTAGAAAAGGCTCCCACAACACAATTTATTCTCTGTCGGAGCTGTCGCGCTTCAACGATACAGCTAAAGCGCTGGATCACAGCGCAACGCTCCACACCGCCAGTTCATACCCATCTGGATCGGTGAAGTGGAACCTGCGGCCACCTGGAAACGCAAACGTCTGGCGAGTAATCACCGCGCCCAGCTGTTGAAGCCGCTGCTGCACGCTGTCCAAGTCATCTGCGTACAAGATAACCAAGGGGCCGCCCGGTCGCACAGGCTCGCCGGTGGTGAAACCGCCCGTGAGCCGGCCATCGCTGAATTCGCTGTAGGTGGGGCCGTAGTCGACGAACGTCCAGCCGAATGCAGCGCCGTAAAAGGCTTTACTGCGGGCGATGTCGCTTACGTTGAACTCAATATTGTCGATCTGTCTGTCTTTACCGGCTGTGCTCATGTTGGCCTCCGTGGCTCGTGGTTCAGGCTGCGAGTTTAACGTATCCGTGCCTGCCCATTTCCCATACGCTCAAGGATGAAACCTGCGCCCCAACGCATCCAGCCGCACCGCGATCGGTGGCAGGCGTTCGCTGCTGCGCGCGAGTGTCTCGACGTCGTCGGCGGTGTTCTGGGCGATGCTTTGCACCGACTGCAAGCGCTCGACGATCTCCAGGTTGGCCGAGGTCTGTTCGCGGGTGGTGGTGACAATGTGGCCGTTGAGTTGGTCGATGTGCGCGATGTCCTCGCCCACCGCCCGTAGCATGTCCACCGCCTCTTGGCTGTCGGCCACGCAGCGCTCTACGCCTTCGCGGCTGGCGTGCATGGCTTCGACGGCTTGGCGGCTGCCGTGTTGCAGGCCCTCGATGATGCTCTTGATTTCCTGGGTGGACAGGGCGGTGCGCTGGGCCAGGCTACGCACTTCATCGGCCACCACGGCAAAGCCACGGCCTTGCTCGCCGGCGCGGGCGGCTTCGATGGCGGCGTTGAGGGCCAGCAGGTTGGTCTGGTTGGCGATGCTGCTGATCACTTCCAGCACCGAGCCGATTTGTTCGGCCTGCACCGCCAGGGATTCTACGGTCGACTCCGTGCCGTTGATGCGCGAAGCCAGTTGGCTGATTTCATGCTGGGCGCGGCCGACGCTTTCCTGGCCGCGCACAATCTGCTGGCTGGCCTGGCCCGCGTGTTCCACTGCCTGTTCGACCTGCACCGTAATGTGGCCCATGGCGTCTTCCATGCGCTGCATTGAGCCGGTCATCTCGCCGATCTGTGCCAACTGATGCCGTGCGCCTTTTTCCAGGGTGCCGCTGGCGCTGGCCAGTTCCTGGCCGAGCTGGCCCAGGCCATGGGAGTCGCGGGCGACGCCGTCGATCAGGTGGGTGAGTTGCTGCAGGAAGTGATCGAACCGCTTGGCGAGGGACACGTGGGCCTTGCCTTCACCTTGGGCGGTTTCCACGGTGAACTGCGAGGTGACGGCAAGCATCTTCTCCAGCATTTCCTGGCTCTCCACCGCTTCGGCCTGGCTATGGACGGCGAGGTAGAGCAGGGCGACGGTCTCCATCACCACATAGAAGGCATGGACGAAAACCATCGTCCAGCCGCCGTGATGCTCCATCACAAACACCGGGAAGCCCTGATGCTGCAAGGCATGGAACACCACGTGATGCACCGCGATGGTCAGCGCTGCCACCAGAATCGGCAGCCAGTCACGGTAAAAGGTCAGCACCGCCAACAGCGCGAAAATGCCGAAGTGGGATTCGATCACCCCGTGCGCCTGGTTGATGTGCAACGCCGCCATCACCATCAAACCGGCGCCCAATGCACAGCGCATCACGCGGGTGCCGCCGATGACGCGGTACAGCGCCGTGAGCACCACGCCGGTGCCCCCACCGACGATCACGGCCTGCATGAGGGTGTCGTGCCAGAACGCCAGGCCGAGGGAGAACAGCAACATCAGCCAGATCAATGCCAGCATGATGCGGTCGGCCTTGCGATAGTGCTCGAGAAAACGGACGGGCATTCACTCTTACTCCATGAGAGGGGGGGCGTCGAGGTCAAGCAAGCACGCGGTGTGCCACCCAGGCGCGCCGCTGTGGAGTGAAGCAGATGTTCACGATTATTGCCGGTTACCCACGCGTTATCGGCATGCGGGCACGGGACTTTAAGAACGGCTGCCCGAGCGGGCAGCCGAGGTAGCGATGAGGCTCAGAAGCTGTACTTGGCGGTCAGCATCATGTTGCGGGGGCTGCCATAGGAGTCGCCGCCATAAGTCACTGAGTCGGAGATGGACTGGTAGTAGTGGCGATCGAAGATGTTGTTGGCGTTGAGTTGCAAATCCAGGTGCTGATTGACCCGGTAGCCTGCCATCAAGTCAGTGACGGCGTAGCCGCCTTGCTGGAGCCGGTAGTTGCTGCCATCCGCTAGCTTGATGTCGTTGTACATGCGGCTCTGCCAGGAGATATTGCCGCCGACGCGGAGTTTTTCCAGCGGGCCCTGGAAGTTGTAGCGTGTAGTCACTTTGAACAGATGTTCCGGGATGTCGGTATCGAACTGTTTGTTGACCTTCTGCGGGTTGGCGTCGTCCTTGATGGTGTGGGTGCGCGCATAGGTATAGCCGCCGCCGACCTGCCAGTTTTCGGTCAAGGCGCCTTGCAGTTCGAAGTCGATACCCTGGCTACGGATTTCGCCCGAGGCCTCGGCACAGGACGCCTGCGGGCAGTTGGGCACCACCACGGCCACGGCGCGGTTTTCCTGGTCGACACGGAACAGCGCTACGCTGGCATTCAACGTGCCACCGAAGTATTCGCCTTTGACGCCCACCTCATAATTTTTACCGACGATGGGTTTGAGCGGAGTGCCGGCTGTGCTCTTGTCTTTTTGCGGCGTGAAGATGTCGCTGTAACTCACATAAACCGAATGCTGGTCGTCCAGATCGTAGATCAGGCCGGCGTAGCGGGTGAGGTTGCGGGTGACCTTGTAGTCGCCGGCGGCATCACGGTTGTCGTAGTCGTACCAGTCCAGGCGAGCGCCGAGGATCAGCTTCAGCGGGTCGGCCAGGCTCAGGCGGCTGGTGAGGTAGAAACCATCCTGGGTGGTGACTTCGCGCACATTGTTGGTGTGGGTGAAGTTCGGTTTGCCGGCATTGATCGGCCAGTTGAGGTCGTACGGGCTGTAGTTATGGGTGGTCATGTCGTAGATGCGCTTGCTGGCGCCCACCACCAGTTCATGGCTACGGCCGAACGCCTCGAACGGGCCGCTGGCAAAGGCGTCGAGCCCGGCCTGGTTTTCATCGTAGCTGGCCTGGTACACCGTGCGGGCCAGGGTGTTGTTGGTCCAGCGCGATTGGTAGGAGCCGGAGAACAAGGCGTTCTGTTCGGCATAGTTGGCGTTGACCTGCAGGCTCCAGTCGTTGGCCAGGCGCTGGCGCAGCTCAGCGAACACGGTGTTGATTTCCTGGTCCTTGTTCTCCCAATCGGTGCCTGGGTTATAGGCGCGCGACAGGCCCAGGTGGCGCCCATCCAGGCCGACCATCGAAGCGCCCCAGAAGTAGTTGGTCTTGTCCTTCTGGTTCGAGTAACCGAGGGTCAGGGTGGTGTCTTCGCTCAGGTCGGCTTCGGTGACGGCATAGAAAAGGCCATGATCCTGCTCGGCCTTGTCGATAAAACTGTTGGCATCGCGGTAAGAGGTGACGACACGGCCACGCCAGGTGCCACTGTCATTGAGTGGGCTGGAGGCGTCGAGCTCGCCACGGTAGTCGTCCCAGCTGCCGACGGCGCCGGTGAGCGTGACTTTCTGCTCATCCAGTGGCCGCTTGCGGATCAGGTTGATGGCGGCCGAAGGGTTGCCTGCGCCGGTCACCAGGCCGGTAGCGCCACGTACCACTTCGACGCGATCGAACATCGCCAGGTTCGGCTGCGCGCCTACCGATGCACCGTTGTAGCCGCTGGGTATACCGTCATACATGAGGTTGTCGATGTCGAAACCGCGTGCGGTAAAGCCTTGTCGCCCAGGGCCGTTGGAGTAATTGAGGAACAGCCCCGGCGTGGCGTTGACCACGTCGTTGATGCTGGTCATGGCCTGGTCATCCATGCGCTGGCGCGTGATCACGGTGACGGCCTGCGGGGTTTCGCGCAGGGTCAGCGGCAGTTTGGTTGCGGTCTTCATCGAGCCGGTGGTGTACGACTCGCTGCCTTCGGTGGTTGCGCCAAGCTGTTGGCCCGAGACCTGGGTAGCACCCAGCTCGATGGTGGCCGGGGCTTCGGCGTCGGCGGCAATGGCCGCATTGGAGGTTGCTAGAGCGATAGTGATTGCCATCAGACTGGGTGTAAAAACGTTGCCGCCGCGTTGTTGCACAGACATGAAAGTAGGGCTCCCCAAGTGCCGTCCGTGGCGAATAGTAAATCTGTTGATAATTATTCGCATCAGTTTGGCAGATTGAGTCTGTAGGTAAAAGCCCCAACGCTGTAGGAGCGAGCTCGCTCGCGAAAGACTCACAGGCGCCGCGTTTATTCAGGAAGCCCACGTATCGTTGAGGTTTTTCGCGAGCAAGCTCGCTCCTACAGGGTTGCTTTCAGGTGAACAGGATTTCGTAGGGCTCGCGCATGCGTTCCAGCAATATTTGCGCGAGCATCGGTGGTAAGCCGATCTGCGGGTCGCCCACCAATTGGCTGGCGTAGGCATGGGCGGCGTGCAGTTTGCGCGCGACGGTCCAGGTGTCCAGGCGGACCTTGCGCGCACGTTGCCAGGGCATTACCGCGCTTTCCCGTGCGGGCCAGTGCCAGGCCCAGACCGGCAGTTCATACAGTTGCGCACCCACCAAACTACATGCCTTGGCACTCGCGCGGCCGACGGCATCGTGGTCGTCATTGCCGTCGTTGCGCCAGGTGGTAAACACCACGTCGCCGGGTTGCAGGTAGCGCGCGATGAACTGGCTCATCGGCTGTTCACGGGCGGCCAGGGCGTCATCACAAAACCCGCCACGAATCCATTTCAGGCTGTGCAAGGGCATGCCCAATCGGCGCAGGGCTTCGGCGCTTTCCTGGGGGCGCACCACGCTCAAGCGGCTGGCCGGCCATACCTGAGAGCCGGGATGGCTGGCGCTGCCGTCGGTGATGGAGATCAGTTGCAGGGGATGCTCCTGGGTGCTGAGCAGTTGCAGCAAACCGCCGCACGCCAGCACTTCATCGCCCGGGTGCGGGGCGATCACCACCACGCGAGCGCCGCGCGGTACCAGGGTGTTCAGGGAGATGATGGGGATTTGCGCCAACTGCGGCGCACTGTTCCAGATTTGCGCGGGGCCGCGGCGGCCTTCGCTTAAGGAGGCAGGCTTCATGGGTGTCACATCCTTGTCGGTTGATACCGGGTCGTACCCCGTTGACGGGACGACGCTCTTGTCTTCACCCCAGGCTCCGCTGGGGTGAGTGCTGTGCGAGGCGTTAGGAGCATAGACAGGCATGGGTGTCCGCACAACTTTGGATGCGATGCCGCATAACCGTCGACGATTAGCCTGCCGCCCCACGATCCAACTATGGGAGCGGGCTTGCTCGCGAAAGCGGTCGGTCAGTCACCATCAATGTTGGCTGGGCCGACATCTTCGCAGGCAAGCCAGCTCCCACATAGGTCATGGGTTGCCCAAAAAATTAGCGCCTGGCACACAACCCTGTGGGAGCTGGCTTGCCTGCGATGACGGCGCCCCAGCCCCCTGCTGTTAAACGCTTTTTCGTTTTCACCCAGCCTGCATCAAGCTCTTCAAATAGTCCCCAAACCCACCCTCAGCCCGGCAATCCAGGCGCGCACTGGTCACCACTTGCGGTGCATGGCTCCAGGCGATGGAGGCGCCGCAACGCTCCAGATCACGCACCAGCTGTACATCTTCGTGGCATTCCAGCGGTTCAAACCCTCCGGCCTCTACATAGGCGCGGGCACTCACGCCCAGGTTGGCACCGTGGATATGCCGATGCCCGTCGCGGGCCTGGTAGGCCTGGTGATAGCGGATCTGCGCAGCCGGGTCGAAGCCTTCGCTCCAGGCGTCTACGGTGACTGTGCCGCACACCGCGTCACAGTCTTGGGCCAGTTGGGCCACCAGCCAGTCAGGGGCGACGCGGCTGTCGGCGTCGGTACAGGAAATCCACCGCGCGCCTTGCTCCAGCAAGTACGTTGCACCCACGCCACGGGCATGCCCCACATTGCGGGCCTGCACGTGCAGGCAGTGCACTTGGTGGGCCTGAGCTATCGCCGCGCTGGCATCGCTGCAGCTGTCGAGCACCACCAGGATGTGTACCGCTTCACCCAGCAAGCCCGGGTGGTCGGCGGCGATCCGCGCAGCCCTCAGGCAATCATCCAACCAGGCTTCTTCGTTATGTGCCGGGATCAGAATACCGATCATCGTAAGCCCTCGTGACGAGCGACTGAGGTGCCGTCGAGGCTCCACAGGTCGAGTAGGAAATCCGCGTCCTGATACTGCACCAACGGTGCTACACCCAGACGCTGTTGGAGCACGGCGTGCGCCTGTTCGGCGGTTTGCGGGCAACCGTCAATGGGTGGTCGCCAATGGCAGGCCAGCAGTTGACCGTCAGCGGTCAAGGCGGCGAGGGCGCAATCGATCAGACGTTTCAAATCATCTGCATCCAGGTAGTAACAAAGCTCACTCAATACGATCAGTTCGAACTGCCCGCTGGGCCATTGCTCCGGCAGGCGGCGCTGCTCCACGCGGGCATGAGCAAAACGCTCCAGCCGCGCCTGTGCCAGTCGCACCGCAGCGCTGGCGGTGTCGCAGCACAGCAGGCGGTCGCAACGTGGCGCCAGCTCGGCACTCAGTTCGCCATTGGCACAGCCCGGCTCGAATATCGACGCATAGCGCGGCCGCGTCAGCATGGCCAAGGTCAGGGCGCGCTTGCGTTGTTCATACCAGCGCTGGCGAAAAGCCCAAGGGTCGTCATTGCCGGCAAACAATTGGTCGAAGTAGGGGGTTGCCACACTCATACGAATACCATTTCAAAAGGTTGCAGCAAGCGTTCCACCACATAGGGCGCCAGCACCGGAGGCAGGCCGATTTGCGGGTCGCCCTCCAACTGGCTGGCAAAGGCATGGATCGCATGGCGTTTGCGTGCCACTTGCTCGGCGGTCAGCGGGATCTTGCGCGCCCGATGCCAGGGCACCTTGTGGTCTTCGGCAGTGGCCCAGTGCCAGGTCCATACCGGCAGTTCACACAACGCTGCGCCGACGGCCTTGGCTGCGTTGGCGCTGGCGCGGCCCACGGCTTCATGGTCGCAATGCCCATCCTCGCACCACGTGGCAAACACCACGTCGTTGGGCTTGAGGTGGCGCTGGATAAACTCGCACAGCTGGGTTTCGCGCTCGGCCACATGGCTGTCGGCGAACCCGCCGCGCAGCCATTTCAAACTGTGCAGCGGCAAGCCAAGGCGGTGCAGGGCCTGGGCTGATTCCTGCGGGCGCACCACGCTCAGGCGCTCCACCGGCCAGCGCCTGGAGCCAGGGTGGCTGGCGCTGCCATCGGTGACGGAGATCAACTGGATGGGGCGATCCAGCGCCGCCAACCCTTGCAGCAAGCCGCCGCTGCCCAGCACTTCATCATCCGGGTGCGGGGCGACGATTACCGCTCGATGCCCTGGCGGCACCAACTGCGCCACGCTGATGTGTGGCAACTCGGCCAGCCGTTCAGAGTTTTGCCAGTGGCTCAACGGCGTGCCCTGGCCAACAATCGGGTTGGGCTTCATAGCACCCATCTCCCTGAGGGCTCACCAGCGACGTGTTCGCCCAAAGCGGCCAAGTCGCGTTCGGCATGGCTTTGCCGCACATACACCGGCAAATCCGCCATCAACTGGGCAAAGTGCGGGTCCTTGCAATACGGCCCGGCGCCGACCCCACGGCCCACATGCTGGATCACTTGCTCGACGGTGTCCTCGATACACGCACGCGTCTGTTGCGCCAGTTGCCGCGCATCGGCGCGTGGCTCGCGGTCGATCTGCGCGGCGCTGGCGCGCAACACGCAGGCGGCGCTGTTCAGGGCGCTGTCGACCGCGCCGAGGTGGGCCAGTGCATGGGGCTCCGCACGCGTGGCACATTGGGCGCGCAGCACTTCACCCAGGCGTTGCGCCGCGCCGTACCAGCACGCGGCGATGCCGATGCCGCCGTGCCAGAAGCCCGGGCGGGACAGATAGTCGCCCGGGCCACCCACGGCAATCCCCCTGGCGGCACTGAACAGGATGTCGACACTACCGGTCGCCGCCATGCCCACTGCCTTCCAGCCCTCATCCGTCACCGTGATGCCCGGTTGATCCATCGCCACGGCCACCAGTTGCTGGCGGTCCTCTTCGTCCCAGGCCGTCAGCAAGCCATGGCTGACCACCGCCGCACCGGAACACCAGGCTTTGCGCCCCTCGACCAGCAATCGCTGGCCGTCGTGGCGCACGCGCACCTTGGCGGCCGGCGGCTCGGCCGCCCACATGCCCCAGGTGCTGCCCAGCGGCGGCAAGGGGCTGTCGAGTTCGGCAATGATCGCCAGCGCATCGGTATGGCCTTCGAACAACTTGCACAGGCGCAGGTCATGCCCGGCCACCTGAGCCAATTGGCTCAAGCGGGCCAGGGTATTTCCGCTGCCCGGCAACGGCAGTTGGTCAAGGCCTTCCTCTTGAAGGGCCCTCAGCGCATTACCCAGGGCTTGCGTGTCGGCATAGCCCCGGTAGCCCTGAAGGAAACCGTGCAACGCCATTTCACACCTCGCCTTCGTGCTGCAGTTCAAACAGCAGCAGCGAGCGGCCGGTGACCGCGTACTCATGCTCGAAATCAAAGCGTTCCTGGCCACGCACAGCCGGGTCGTTGGTGTCGAGCAGGCAGGTCCAGAACTCACCCTCCGGCACCGGCGGCAGGCGGAAATTGACCATGTCGTGATGGGCGTTGACCACCAGCAGCAGCGTGGCATCGGCCCCGGCGCGGCGAATCCCGGTTTCCTGGGCGCGGCCATCCATCAGCATGCCCAGGCAACGGCCCTGGCTGTCTTCCCATTGCTCGGTGGTCATCTCGTTGCCATCCGGCGCCAGCCAAGTGACGTCCTTCACGCCGATGTCTTCGTTGTAGTCGCCCACCAGGAAACGCCCGCGCCGCAGGATCGGGTACGCCAGGCGCAGCTTGATCAGGCGCTTGACGAACTTGAGCAGGGCCTTGCCGTCATCGTCCAGGTCCCAGTTGACCCAGCCGATCTCGCTGTCCTGGCAATAGGCGTTGTTGTTGCCGTGCTGAGTGCGAGCGAACTCGTCCCCGGCGACGATCATTGGCGTGCCCTGGGCCAGCAGCAAAGTGGCGAAGAAGTTGCGCATCTGGCGCAGGCGCAGCGCGTTGATCTCCGGGTCGTCGGTAGGGCCTTCGACACCGTGGTTCCAGGACAGATTGTTATTGCTGCCGTCCTGGTTGTTCTCGTCGTTGGCCTCGTTGTGTTTGTCGTTGTACGACACCAGGTCGTGCAAGGTGAAACCGTCGTGGGCGGTGATGAAGTTCACCGAGCTGTACGGCCTGCGCCCACGGTGGTTGAACATCTCGCCCGAGGCGGTCATGCGCCCGGCGAAGTCTGCGAGTTGGCCGTCGTCGCCTTTCCAGAACGCACGCACGGTGTCGCGGAAGCGGTCGTTCCATTCCACCCAGCCCGGCGGGAAGTTGCCCACCTGGTAGCCACCGGGGCCGCAGTCCCAGGGTTCGGCGATGAGTTTCAACTGGCGCAGGATCGGGTCCTGGCGGCACGCCACGAGGAAACTGTGGCGCTCATCGAAGCCGTCGCGGTAGCGCCCGAGGATGGTCGCCAGGTCGAAGCGGAAGCCGTCCACATGCATCTCGGTGGCCCAGTAACGCAGGGAGTCGGTGACCATCTGCAGCACGCACGGGTGGCTCAAATCCAGGGTGTTGCCGGTGCCGGAATCGTTGATGTAGAAACGTTTGTCGTCGGGCATCAGCCGGTAGTAAGAGGCATTGTCGATGCCACGCATGGACAGGGTCGGGCCGCGCTCGTTGCCTTCGGCGGTGTGGTTGTAGACCACGTCCAGAATCACTTCCAGCTTTTGCTCATGCAGGTGCGCGACCATCTCCTTGAACTCGGCGATCTTGCCGCTGGCCAGGTAGCGCGGGTCGGGGGCGAAGAACGCGATGCTGTTATAGCCCCAGTAGTTGGTCATGCCTTTTTCCAGCAGATGCTGGTCGTTGACGAAGGCGTGCACCGGTAGCAACTCGACCGAGGAGATACCCAACTGACGGATATGCTTGAGCACGTCATCTTCCATCAAGCCGGCGCAGGTGCCCCGCACCGACTCGCCCACCGAAGGGTGACGCATGCTGATGCCACGCAGGTGGGTTTCATAGATGATCGTGCGGTCCCATGGCACCCGTACCGGTTGGTCGTTGCCCCAGGTGTGCGCCGGGTCGATGACCTTGCACTTGGGCACGAAGGGCGCACTGTCGCGTTCATCGAAACTGAGGTCGTCGTCCGGGTGGCCGATGGTGTAGCCAAACAGCGCTTCGGACCATTTGAGTTCGCCCACCAGTTGCTTGGCGTAGGGGTCGATCAGCAGCTTGTTGTGGTTGAAACGGTGACCATTGGCCGGGTCATAGGCACCGTATACGCGGTAGCCGTAAATCAGCCCGGGGTGTGCGTCGGGCAGGTAGCCGTGGAAGATCTCGTCGGTGTATTCGGGCAGTTCGATACGCTCCAGCTCAACCTCGCCGGTATCGTCGAACAGGCACAGCTCTACTTTGGTGGCGTTGGCGGAAAACAGCGCAAAGTTCACACCCAGGCCATCCCAGGTGGCGCCAAGGGGGAAGGGCAAACCTTCACGGATCCGCGACGGCTCATGAACCGGCGTCGCTGTGGTGTTGTCGGGTTTGCTCATCGAGTTGCTCCTGCAAAGGGTCTTTTTTCGGGCCGAACGCCGCCGTACTGACGGTGCTTCAGCGCATGGCATGGACGGAAAAGAGCCTGCAGCGCGCATTGCGTGCTGCAGGCCCGAGAAATCATGGGGCGGGCGGTTTGGGCTTCTTCGGCGCGGCGGGTTTCTTTGCCGCAGGCTTGGCGGCGGCAGGCGCAGCCGGCTTGGGCTTGGCCGCAGCCTTGGGCGCGGTTTTTGGCTTGGCGGCCGGTTTAGGCTTGCTCGGCGTCAGCGCCTCGGCTTCGGCCAGCTTGCGCGCCATCTCCCAGTGGCGATCATGGGCGCCATCGGGCTTGCCTTCAGACTCCCAGATCTGATGCGCCAGTTCGCGAATGCGTTTGTCTTCTTTACTCATCACAAACTCCTCACAGAAAATTTTCAGCTTTCTTGATTATCAGGATTGATAAAGACATTGACCGGGAGATCCCCCAGGGCAGCGCTGATCAACAGCTCCTTGTTGGGTGTGACTACGCCCGTTTGAAAAAGTCCCTTCCAGTTTTGTGCAGGGGCGGCGAACGGTAATTTCACCCGCGTATCGCCCCAAACCTGCGCATTGATCTGGGGAAACATCCCGTTTTCAAGCAGAGGATAAGACCAGCGCGGCACCACCACCAGCAACTGCCTGCCCTGATGTTCACGGTAGAACGCAACGACGCGTTCCGCGTGCTGGCCCAGCACTTCCAGCGGTGTGTAGCTGCCATGGCGCAGCAGTTCGGGGCAGGCTTTACGCAGGCCCAGCACCTGGGCGATCACTGCCTGTTTGATACGCCCGTCGCGCCAGTTGAACAACAGTTCGCCGATGTCCGGTGGTGCCTGCAATGCACGTTGCCGCGCAGCGAAGTCCACCGGGCGACGGTTGTCCGGGTCGACCAGGCTGAAGTCCCAGAACTCATCGCCCTGGTAAATATCCGGCACACCCGGCACGGTCAGATGAAGCAAGGTTTGCGCCAGCCCATTCAGGGCGCCGGCGGGGGCGATGGCCTGGGCCGCGCTGTCCAGGGCACTGCGCAGCGGCGCACCGGCCTCACTGAGCAGCAGGCGCTTGAGGAACCCGTCCACCGCCTGTTCATACGCGTCGTTGGGCGCGCTCCAACTGCTCTGCAACTTGGCCTCGCGCAGGGCTTTTTGCTGCCACTGCCAGAGGCGTTGTTGGTACGCCTCCAGATCGGGGTTGGGTTCCAGCGGCCAACTGCCCAGCAGCACCTGATAAAGAATCAGCTCATCACCCGCCGAGGGGCTCTCTGCGCTCTCGCGCAAAGGCTCGGCCAGGCGGCGCCAGTGCTCGACCTGTTCGGCATACCAGGGTGCGCACTCGCTGAGCACCGCCAGGCGCGCACGGGTGTCTTCGCCGCGTTTGTGGTCATGGGTGGCGGTGGCCAGCAGGTTGCCAGGGAAGGTCTGCAGGCGCTGTTGATTGGCCGCATGGAAATCTGCCAGCGGCGCACTGAATTGCTCGGTGCTGAAACCCACATCGTTACGCGACAACAACACCGCCGAACGGTAGAACGCGGTGTCTTCCACGGCCTTGGCGGCGGCGGGCGAGGTCAGTTGCTGGAAGCGCACGCAGGCATGCTTGAGCATCTTGCGCGCGCGGCCCATCGGACGATTGCGCCAGGGCTGGCCGCCGAGCCATTGCTCCAGGTGGTCGAGCACCGGCCAGTCGCCTTCGTTGAGGGTGCTGCGCGCACCCTCCATGGCCTGCTGGAACACCTTGTCGTCGGCCGCGCTGCGGCCCATGGCGCTGATGTAGGTGCGGTACACCGGGAAGTGCACGATCAGTTCCTGCAAGGCACGGCGAATGGCGCCCAGGGTCAGGTCGCGGGTCATCACATCATCGCGGGCCACTTGCAGCAGCGCCTGGGCCACGCTTTCGAAGTCGCCGCCCAACGAACCATTGAGGATCTGCTGGCGCGCCAGCCGCGCTTCTTCGCCGAAGGCTGAAGGCCGTTCGCTGTAACGCGTCCACATCTGGGCCAGCGGCGCAAACCCCTCGGGGTGGTGTTGCAGCAATGACAACTGGTTCATGAACTCGTAGCCAGTGGTGCCGTCCACCTGCCAGTCTTCGCGCAGGGTTTCGCCTTCGCCAAGGATCTTTTCGACAAAGATCGGCAAGTGGCGCTGGGGTGACAGCGCATCCACCCGCCGACGCAATTTGCGGCAATAGCCACGCGGGTCGGCGAGGCCGTCGATATGGTCGATGCGCAGGCCGTCGACCAGCCCCGCGCTGATCAGCTCGAAAATCTTGCCATGGGTGGCTTCGAACACCGCTGCACGCTCGACCCGCAGGCCGCCCAGCTCATTGACGTCGAAGAAGCGCCGCCAGTTGATGTCGTCTGCGGCGGTGCGCCAACTGGCCAGGCGATAGGTCTGTTGTTCAAGCAGGTGATGCAGGCGCTCGAAGCCCTCGGGCTGGCGACTGTCGAATGCGGCCAGGCGTTGTTCGATGGCTGGCAGCAGCTCGCTGGCGCGTTCGGCCAGGGCTTGTTTGAGCGTGGCGGCTTCGGCGTAGGCGTCGTGCTGGTAGGCGAGGGCGGCGAAACGTTCGGCCAGCGGTTTGAGTAACTCATCGTTGCCCAGGATCAGGCCGTAGTCCCTGGGGCAAATCGGAAAACGGTGTTCGTAATGCTCGACGTAGAAACTCCCCTGTTCGGCATCGAACTTGAGCGGCAAGGTGCCATTCTGCAAGGCTTCGCCGTAATCGCTGCCGAGAAAGGGCATCAGCAACTGGCCCTTGAGCAACGGGTCGGGGGAATGCCACTGGATGTCGAAGAACTCGCTGTAGGGGCTCAGGCGGCCCCACTCCAGCAGGTCCAGCCACCAAGGGTTGTCCGCGCCGCCCACGGCCATATGGTTGGAGACGATATCGAGGATCAAGCCCATGTCGTGCTCACGCAGCGCGGCGACCAGGCGACGCAACGCCGCTTCGTCCCCCAGCTCCGGGTTGACGCGGGTCGGGTCGACCACATCGTAGCCGTGCATGGAGCCGGCGCGGGCGCTTAACAGCGGTGAGGCATACAGATGGCTGATGCCCAGTTGGGCGAAATACGGCACCAGCGGCACCGCGTCATCGAGGGTAAAGCCTTTATGAAATTGCAGGCGCTGGGTGGCGCGCAGGGGCAGTGCGTTCATCGGTCACGCTCATAGGCTTGGTTGCGCGCTACGGCCAGCAGTTCGAGGCGACGCGCGGCGCTGTCATTGTCGAGCAGGCTGGCGGCTTCGCCGGGCAAGCGGCGGCGCCAATTGGGGTGGGTGTCGAGGGTGCCCGGCAGGTTGGCTTGCTCCTCGATGCCCAAAGCATCTTCCAGGGGCAACAACACGAGGGGCGCGCGGGTATGGCCCAGGTAGCGCACGCTGGCGTCGATCATATGGTCGGTGTCGTTGCGGATTTCATCGATGAAGTTCTGCGGGTCCTGGCTCAAGGCTTGGCGCAGTGCCTGGCGTTCGCGCAGGCGGTGTTCGCTCCATTGGTCCACAGTAGGCGCGTCGATCAGGCCCAGCTGGATGTTCCATTCGATATCGCGGCTGTGCCACCAGCCATTAAGGGTGGGCAAGTCGTGGGTACTGGTGGTGGCCAAGGCGTTGTCGGGCCAATCGAGTATGGGCTTGAACTGGCCGTCATGGTGCTGTTCGAACAGCAGCACACGCATGCCCAGGATCGAGCGGGCACTGAGCTTTTCGCGCAGGCCGTCGGGCACGGTGCCCAGGTCTTCACCGAGGACGATGGCCTGGTGGCGGTGCGATTCCAGGGCGAGCAAACGCAGCAGGTCGTCCACCGGGTAATACAAGTAGGCCCCTTCGCGGGGTGATGCGCCCAGGGGGATCACCCACAGGCGTTGCAAGCCCATCACGTGGTCGATGCGCAAGCCGCCGGCATGGGCGAAGTTGGCCCGCAGCATTTCGATAAAGGCGCGATAGCCATTGCGCTTGAGGCCCTCAGGCGAAAAGGCAGAGATGCCCCAGCCTTGGCCTGCGCGGTTGAGAATGTCCGGCGGCGCGCCCACAGTGAGGTCGGCCAGCAGTTCATCCTGGCGGCTCCAGGCCTGGCTGCCGCCACCGTCGGCACCCACCGCCAGGTCGGCGATCAGGCCGATGCCCATGCCGCTGCCACGGGCGGCTTGTTGGGCGCGCTCAAGGCTGCGGGCGATCAGCCATTGGGTGAAGGCGTAATAACCGATTTCATCGCGATTTTCCTCGGCGAACTGCGCCAGGGCCGGGCTTTGTGGCGTACGCCAGGCTTCGGGCCATTGGCGCCAGTCCAGGTCCTCACCGGCGGCAGCACGCTGGGCCTGGATGGCTTCGAAGCGGCAGTGGTTTTCCAGGGCTTCGCCACCGGCCTGGCGGAAGCTTTGAAAGTCGGCATGCTGGGGATGCGCGCCGTGGCGGAAGTCTTCATACAGCGTGCGCAGCAGGCGTTGCTTGGCCTTGGCGGCGGCAGGCCAGTCGATCAGCGTGAGCTGTTCCAGGGCATGCAGCTCATCGGCCAAGCCGGCAGCCTCGATGGCGTTACGCACCTCACGTTCACCGAGGATGCACGCCGGCGAAGCATACAGGCTGTTGAGAAACAGGCGGCTGGAGGGTGAATAAGGGCTGAAGCGCTCCGTGTCGGCACTGAACATCGCGTGCATCGGGCTGATTGCCACGGCGTCGGCGCCGCGCTCGGCGGCTGAACGCACCAGGTGTTCCAGAGCCAGGGTGTCGCCAAAACCGCCATCGCCGAGGCGGCGCAAGGCATACAGCTGGGCGCTCAGGCCCCAGGCGCGAGCGGGTTGGCTGTCGACCGCGTCGGCCACGCTATAGCAATGGCTGGGCGCGACGGCCAGGGTGAAGGTTTGCCCGTCGATATGCACCTGGTGGTAGCCGAGGGCAATGACGCCGGGCAGCACGGCCTCGCCGTCCAGGCGCAGCTCCAGGGTTTCGCCGCCTTCCAGGCTGACGCGACACGGGGTGTCCGGGGCGAAATAGCGCGCCAGGTCCAGGCCCGCGCCGCTGTCGGTGGTCATCAAGGGCGGCAGGTGGGTGTCTTGCTGTGCCTGCTCAAGTTGCTGCAGGCTGGCGTCGATCTCGTCGTCGTTGTCGGCCGGGTGCCCAAGGCCTTTGAGAACGGCGCGCAGGGCGTCAGGTTTCACATGTTGCGGGCGACCGTTGGCATCGATCCAATCGACGGCCAGGCCTGCGCGGCTGGCGAGAATTTCCAGGTTCGCTTCGCTCAAAGCATTTCTCCAACAGGGGATAAGCAAACGCGTGCGCTCAAGGGCGGTAAGTGCGCACCTTGCTCGGCAGGCGTTTGGAAAATAATCGGGTGGGGTGCCGGATGGTCCAGGGGCTGCTCACTCAGGTTCAGGTCGATCTGCAGCACACGGCCGTTGCCCAGGCGCCAGCGCGCGCTGACGGCGCGGTCGGCCAGCACGTGCGCGCCCAGAGCTACGGTACCGGACAAGTGCGGCACTACATGCGCGTGACGCAGGCTCAGCAGGTGGCGGTAGAGCTGGGTGTGGTCGTTTTCGACGAAGGAGGGCATCGATTGCAAAAAGGTTTGCAGCGCGTTGGGGTCGGGGATGCGCTTGCGTTGCTCGGGGTCGTGAAACGCCGCGAAGTCGGCAAACTCATTGCGCCGGCCTTCACGCACGGCCTCGGCCAGCTCGCCATGATGGTCGGTGAAAAACAGGAAGGGCTCGGCGGCATTTACCTCGTCGCCCATGAACAGCATCGGGATCATGGGGCACAGCAACAGCAGGGCCGTCGCCGCTTTCAGCGCCTCGGGCGAACACAGCTGGTGCAGGCGTTCGCCCAGGGCGCGGTTGCCGACCTGGTCGTGGTTTTGCAGGAACGCCACGAAGGCGCTGGGGGGCAAATCCGCACTGGGCTCGCCGCGGGCATGCCCATGGCGTGTGGTCTCGCCCTGGTAGATGAACCCCTCGGCCAGGCAGCGCGCCAGCTTGGCGGTGGGCTGTTCGGCAAAGTCGCTGTAGTAGGCGTCGGTTTCACCGGTGAGCAGCACGTGCAGCACATTATGAAAGTCGTCATTCCATTGCGCGTCGAAATCGTGCTGCAACAGGCTGGCCTGGTTCAGTTCGTTTTCCAGCATCAGCCACACGTGGCGCCCGCCGTCCACCTGCTGGCGTACCCGTTGTGCCAGCTCCTGCAGAAACCCAGGGTTGTCGATGGCGTGCACGGCATCCAGGCGAAGGCCGTCGAAGCGGTATTCGAGCAGCCACATCAAGGCGTTATCGAGGAAGAAGTCCCGCACTTCACGGCGCTCGAAATCAATGCCGGCGCCCCAGGGCGTGTGCACGTCTTCCTGGAAGAAACCCTGAGCGTACTGGCCCAGGTAATTGCCGTCGGGGCCGAAGTGGTTGTAGACCACATCGAGGATCACGGCCAAGCCATGGCCGTGGGCACTGTCGATCAGTTGCTTGAGTTGCTCGGGCGTGCCGTAGGTGGCGTGGGGCGCGTAGGGCAGTACGCCGTCATAGCCCCAATTGCGCTCGCCGGGGAATTGCGCCAGAGGCATTAACTCAATGGCGGTGACGCCCAGCTCAGCCAGGCGCGGCAAGTGTTTCTCGACGCCAGCGTAGCCGCCCATGGCGCCAACGTGAAGCTCGTAGATCACCGCCGTGTGCCAGGGGCGGCCTTGCCACTGGCTGTGGCGCCATTCATAGGCGAGGGGGTCGACTACTCGGCTCCAGCCATGCACATCCAGCGCCTGGGCCCTGGAGGCGGGGTCAGGCACCGTGTTTTCGCCATCGATATTAAAGCGGTAAAGCGTGCCGGCAGGGCACGCGACTTCGACTTCGAACCAACCACCGGCCTGGGGCAGCATGACGATGGTTTTACCCTGTTCCAATTCAACGCTGACATAAAATGCGTCTGGCGCCCATAACGCAAAGCGCGTGCGGTGCGCGTCCAGCATGATTGCGCCGTGGGGCCAGGTTTCCAGAGTCCGTAACGGCATCTATGAAGACCTCCCTTGTTGTTCCAATCGCTATTTGTTCGATTTCCCCAGGGCCTTGGCCACCAGTTGTTCGTAGAGTTCGGCGTAGGGTTCCACCGCCTGGCACCAGTTGAACGGCTGGGTCATGGCACGGCTGCGCATGGCATTGAGCAGACCGGGGAAGGCGAACACCTTGAAGGCGCGGCGCAGCGCCTCTTCGTAGCTTTGCACCGTTGACTCATTGAACAGGAACCCGGTGACGCCATCCTCAATGGTGTCCGCCAGCCCGCCGGTGTTACGCGCCACCGGCAACGAGCCGAAGCGTTGCGCATACATCTGGCTCAGGCCGCAGGGCTCATAGCGTGACGGCATCAGCAGAAAATCGCTGCCGGCGAACATGCGGCGTGCATCGGTCTCGTTGAAGCCGATGCGCACGCCCACCTGGCCAGGGAAGCGCAGTGCCAATTCGCGCATGGCCTGTTCTTCTTCAGGCTCGCCACGGCCGATGATCGCAATCTGGCCGCCGTTCTCGACGATGAAACTGGCGACGGCTTCGGTGAGGTCCAGGCCTTTCTGGTAGACCAGGCGCGAGACCACCGCGAACAGCGGGCCACTGGATGGCTGCAGCTCAAACAGCTCGCGCACATGGGCGGCGTTGATGGCCTTGCCTTCCCAGTCGCCGATATTGAAGTTGTGGATCAGGTGCGTGTCGGTGGAGGTTTCCCAGCTTTCGTCGATACCGTTGGGAATGCCGCTGAGCAGCCCCTGTTGAGTCTTGCTGGCAAGGAAACCGTCCAGGCCACACCCGAATTCCGGGGTGGTGATCTCCTGGGCGTAAGTGGCGCTCACGGTGGTGATATGGCTGGAATACGCCATCCCCGCCTTGAGAAACGACATCTTGCCGTAGAACTCCATGCCTTCCTGTTGCAGGGCGTGGGGCGGAATGCCCAGCTCTGGCGTCGAGGCCAGGCTGACCACGCCCTGGTAGGCCAGGTTATGAATGGTGAACAGGGTGGGCGTACGTGACCCACGCCAGTGCATATACGCCGGAGCCAGGCCCGCAGGCCAGTCATGGGCGTGCACCAGGTCTGGGCACCAGTGGATTTGCGCGAGGTTGGCGGCCATGTCGGCGGCAGCAAGGCCCAGGCGGGCGAAGCGGATATGGTTGTCTGGCCAGTCGCGACCATTGTTGGCGCCGTAGGGCGTGCCTTCACGCTCATACAGTTCGGGGCAGATCAGTACGTAAATGACCAGGCCATCCTTGAGGTCCATGCGCCCGATCTTGCACGGTGGCAACGCAGCGTGGCCGCCCAGTTCACCGACGATATGAATCGGGTTGTCGCTTTCCATCACTTGCGGGTAACCCGGGATCAGCACCCGCACATCATGTAGGTGCGCCATGGCGCGGGGCAGGGCCGCGGAGACGTCGCCCAGGCCGCCGGTTTTCACCAGGTCCGCGAACTCGGAAGTGACAAACAAGACTTTCTTTCGATTCGTATTCTGACTCACGACCGGCCGCACAGTGTTGGGCAGGTCGGCCAAAGACTTTGGCCCTCCTGCCGGCTGACTAAAACGCTCTCCCTGAGTATCTACTGCGGCACTGATCATAATGCACTCCCATCTGTTGGTTGGCTAATGGCCCGCTGCCATCGGCTCCGAGTGACCGCATCCTGCGGCCAGACACACAAGCGCTATACAAGCTGGCAAGGCGTATGCCAGTTGTAACGTCGGCTTAAAAAGATTGGATGAGCGGGCATTCGGCCTGAAGCGCGCGTGCTCGCCCTTACCTAAAACTTGACCAGCGGCAGGTTTCGAAAGTTTAGATTTTTTGCGGGGTTTTTGTTTTGGAACGGACCCATCGGTCATGAGTCTAGGACAGATCCCAGCGCCTGCTGGGTTTTCATGCGGATTTTGTAGGACAAAAAACTTTTAACGATATACCGCCCTGCCTCTGTAGGAGCGAGCTTGCTCGCGAAAAACCAAAGGCCGCCGAGTAAAACCAGAATGACCGCGTTATCGTTGGCGTTTTTCGCGAGCAAGCTCGCTCCTACCTGAATACAGGGTGAAATAACGCACTAAAGTGGTGCGTCAGGCGAGCCCGCGAATGGGCACACCCTCGGCCCAGGCTTGGATATCTTCGATCATCTGCTGATAGAACTGCCGGTAATTCTGCTCGCTCACATACCCCACGTGTGGCGTAGCCAGCACATTGGGCAGGCTGCGAAACGGATGGTCAGCCGGCAGGGGTTCCTCGGCATACACGTCCAGCGCCGCCCCGGCCAGGCGACCGCGGCTCAAGGCTTGCACCAGTGCCTGCTCATCCACAATCGGCCCGCGTGCGGTGTTCACCAGCCGCGCGCTGGGTTTCATCCAACCCAAGGCTTGCGCATCCACCAGGCCACGGCTGCGCTCGCTGAGCACCAGATGGATGGTCAGGATATCCGCCTGCTCAAACAGCTCGCGCTTGCTGACCCAGGTCACCCCCGACTCCGCCGCACGCTCGGGTGTGAGGTTTTCACTCCAGGCAATCACCCGCATGCCAAACACCTGGGCGAACCTTGCGACTTTCTGGCCAATGCTGCCCAGCCCCAGGATGCCCAAGGTCTTGCCATGCAGATCGCCGCCCAGGCCAACCTGCCATCCACCTGCGCGCAGCGAGTTGGCTTCGGCGAGCAGGTTGCGCGTAGAGGCCATGATCAAGGCCCAGGTGAGTTCCGGTGCGGCGTGTTTATAGCTGTCGGTGCCGCACACCTGGATGCCCAGGGCCTTGGCGGCGGGAATGTCGATGGCGGCATTGCGCATGCCGCCGGTCACCAGCAATTTGAGCTTGGGCAGCCCTTGCAGCAGGGCTTTGTCAAAGGTTGAGCGTTCGCGCATGAGGCAAATCACCTCGAACTCTTTCAAACGCTCGATCATGGTGGCGGTATCGGCGGGGTAGTCGTGGAGAAAATGCACCTTGCCTACGCTGTCCAGCGTCGACCAATCCACCACCTCGCTGGCCACGTCTTGCCAATCATCCAACACTGCGATCTGTATCGACATGCACGCGGGCCTCGAAAAGTTGGAATTAAAGGGCCTTCAACCCCTGCAACAGGGCTTTATGAAACTGTTCAGGTTCTTCCATTTGGGGCGCATGCCCCAGGCCTGGAAACTCCACTAGCGTAGCGCGGGGAATCAGCTTGGCCACCTGCTTGCCCAGTACCTCGTAATGACCGATTTTGGCCTTGACCGCCGGCGGCGCCACATCTTTGCCGATAGCGGTGGTGTCGCTGGTGCCGATCAGCAGCAGGGTAGGTACCTGCAAGTCCTTGAACTCGTAGTACACCGGCTGGGTGAAGATCATGTCGTAAATCAACGCCGAGTTCCAGGCAACCTGCAGATGCCCCGGGCCTTTGTTCAGGCCGGCGAGCATGTCTACCCAGCGCTCGTACTCGGGTTTCCAGCGCCCAACGTAATAGGTGTTTCGCTCATAGTTGCGTACACCGTCGGCGCTCAGCTTCAGCTCGCGCTGGTACCACTGGTCGACGCTCTGGTAAGGCACGCCGAGGGCTTTCCAGTCTTCCAGGCCGATGGGGTTCACGAGGCCAAGCTGTTCGGTTTGCTGGGGGTACATCAGCGCATAGCGCGTGGCGAGCATGCCGCCGGTGGAATGGCCGATCACCGTGGCCTTTTGAATGCCGAGCTTTTCCAGCAGTTGGTGGGTGTTGGTCGCCAGTTGCTGGAAGCTGTACTGGTAATGGTCGGGCTTGCTGGAGGTGCAAAAACCAATCTGGTCCGGGGCGATGACGCGGTAACCGGCGTCACTCAGCGCCTTGATCGAACCCTCCCAGGTGGCGCCGCAGAAGTTCTTGCCGTGCATCAGCACCACGCTGCGACCATTTGGAGTACCAGTGGCGGGGACGTCCATGTAGCCCATTTGCAGGGTTTTGCCTTGGGATTGGAAGCTGAAATGTTGGAGGGGGTGGGGGTATTGGAAGCCTTGGAGTTCAGGGCCATACGTGGCGCCTTCGGTGGCAGCGATCACGTGGGCGGTGGGGGCGCTAAGCAGGATGGCGGCGCAGAAAACGCGGAATAAGGGCATAGGTCGGGCTCCGAGTGGAATGTTCGGATGCTGTGGGGAGGGGATTAAGTGAAAATTAATAGTTTCCGTGAGGCGAGAGTGCCTTCAGGTCAAGGTATTCCTTGAATAAGTGAAATCGAGGGCCGCCCCGGTTTTTTCAACGGGGCGGCCTCGACGTACCTTCGTATCTTTTATATTGCAGCCAGATCTATCCTCAGGACGCCTGCGAAGGAACCACGCACAGAGCGTGCCTGATGTTTTCGTTGACGCTTACAGATTGGGTCGCGCCTGTATTGCCGTTATAGCTTTTTGATCTGCCACCCTCGACCACCGATGTTATCCAAGCAAGCTGAGTGACCCCGCTCCATCGGATAGGTACTCTGCCGTACGCAGTGTAGATAGACGACCAGCGGGATTCCGGAATTTGCTCATACGGCGGCTGAACGCTCTCAAGAAAGTTATGGTGGCCGAAGGGATACACGTCACCGGCCAAGATATACAGATCCCAGCAGTTTGAGACGGTCACTGGGTAGCTGACTTGGGCGCCTGCACTGTCGCTTACGGTGACTCGCGTCGAACCGTTTCTACGACTTCTGACATTTCCACTGTTATCTATGACTGCGGCCGGGTAACTTTGAGGTTGAATTGAATAATAATAAGGCGCAACGCCTCCCTTAGGCTGTCGGGCAAATGCGGCCCCAGGAAAATCAGCAATCTGATTTGCACCGGTGGAGTTAAAGTGCCATCCATTTAGTACCAAGGTTGAGGTGTCGATGCTCAAGGGTTCATAAGCGATACTGTACGTTGTCGTTGGAAACTCAACCGCTCGGCTCTTATCGTTAATACGGTTATAGGCCACCCAAAAACTAACCGTGATCTGGCTGTTATTCAGTACCCTGGCCAACCAACTACGCAGCACCGCTTGATCTTTCAACCCATTCGCGGCCTCCGTGGCGCTAATCGCCTTGGCCTCGAACACCGGTAAATCTTCAATTCCCTCAGCGCTCAACACCATCCACGTGAGTTGATCTTTATCGCTCAAAGGCCATTTACTTACTGACCCCTTGGCTTCGCCGGTAAAACTTCCCAGGTCCAGCGTGCCGCCGTCGATGACATTGTTGATGAGTGGCTGCGGTAAGTCCTCGACCGGAATCGCATTGACCCACACCGTCTGCACCTGTGACGGGATCGGGTCAGGCACGCCTGTGCGCGCCACGGAATATTTCAGGCATACCGTGCTGTACACGCTGCGATGCAAGACTTTATCGGCGGTGAGATTGAACACCACGGTGCCGCCATCCAGCCCAGGCAGGCCGACCGAATGACTGCTGCCGTCGGCAAAAGTCCATACAAGCGTGATGAAATCTCGGCCACTCATACCGGTATAGCGAACGGTCACCGTCGTATTGTGTTCAAGCGGCAGTGGATCGACCGCCACATTTGGCCCGGTATCGGTGGTGCCGTTGATAAACGGGTGTGGTAATACGCCGGGCAATGCCTGAATTATGTACGTCCGTTGACGAAACAGCACAGCATTGGCCTTGTTGGAACTACGATCAAAGCTGACCCAGAAACTGATGGTCAGCGTCGATCCGTCCTTGAGCTTACGCAACTCGTCTACGGGGGTCGGCGGCAGGATTCCGTTGTTCACGCCATCTGGGGTTACCAGGTTGTTAGTGTAAGTGGCCTCGAAGAACTCGCTTTCAGGATCGGTTGCATAGGTGCCTCGGTATTCCATCCATATACGCTCGTCCTTATGGATGAAGTGCCAGGTGTTAATGGCGGTGCGCTCGGTACCATTGAGCCTGGAAAGATCGAGTAGCGGCGCATCCCCGATACCTTCGATGGTTGGGATCGGCAAGGTGGTGAGGTTGAGCAGCAACAGGTCCAGAATGGGGGAGGCTTTTTCTCGCCCGCTGCGTATCAGGAAGTATTGCACCGTAACCTGCTGGCCAAATGGCGCAATATTGGCGCCCACGACTTCAGGCGGGACGGTGAAGTCCACCGTCTTACGGATGTCGCCGTCTTTGGTTTCACAGTGGCTGCCGATGTCGGGAATACCTGTCCAGCACGCCCGAATACGGTCGCTGGGCAGCATTTGCGGGAAGGTGACTCGAATGGTGGCACCGGCTGTCGCCGCTTCCGGGGCTAATTGGTCGGGAGCTTTCGATGCTTCAAGCACTTCCGGGCGAGGCAGATCACCCACCGCCTTGCCGACGGTCACTTCGAGTATTTCAGAGCGCAGGGTGCGCCCGCCATTCGCGGGGATCAGCGAGTAACTCAGGCGAATGATGCCGCCCTGATTGGTGTCGGCGTAGTGTCGGTCCAGCGAGAATGAAACCGGGCTACCCGCAGTGGCCCTATTCAGAACGATTCGATCGCTGGTGCTGCCATCTGCGGCGGTGCCGATCAGGCGCCATTCAAAGATGTCGTCCGGGTTTGTCCTGTCGTAAGGCAGCGTAATATCGAGTTGGCCAAACAAATCGTTCGGGTCAAGGTTATCGTCCTCATCGACTCGGTCGATTTCCGGCCGTGGCATTTCGGCTAAACGGGGACCAAATTGCACAAAGGTCGAATCGGATTCGCGGATCGCTTCTGTGCCAGCGCCCAGTATCCTCATCAATCCATCGTTGACCTTGTAGAAAATCCGCACATCGCCCAGCCCGACAAACCGTGCGAAGTTAGCTTGGGTCACAGTCCGAAAACGTGTAGGCGGCGGTGCGCCGGCTAAGTGCGGTTGTTCATACTCAACGATGCCGCCCCCCGGCAGTAAGGCTTCCATGCGCAACGTGACAAGGTTGTTCGGATCGTAGGGGCTATAGGCCGGGTTCGGATAGTCAATGGTGATGAAAGGTTCATTGGGGTCGACCAGACCTGCATCGGCCTGCCTCACCGTGACTGCCGGCATACTCGCAATCGTGCCGGAGATCAGGATTGTCAGTGATTGGGAAGAGGCCAGTACAGTGCCCAGTGGGAACTCCAGCCGCCAGGTGATTACCATTGTGCCTTTGATCAATTGTTTGATGATGTCGTCATCGACATTAAAAAAAGATGAGCGTCCTGGATTGGCGGCAGCGTCGGGCAGATCTTGGGTCAGCACCGGTACACCATCGACAGTACCGCTCAATGTCACCAAAACACGAGCGTTTGTCGGCGTTGAGCTTCCGTTTGGAAGCCGGCGTGGTGCAACCACCTCGATACGGAAATTACTCCCCGCGTCCTCGTCGTAATTGACCGAGGTTGCATCGACAAAATTGATTTGGAAGTACGCCCGTTCAAGCAAGTTGGGATCAAGCTCGGCTTGCACATGTACGGCCTGGGAAAAGTGCTCGACATGCCCGGAGCGGTTTTGAACTTCATCGAACACTTGGTAGCGTATAGGAATCAGGCCGCTACCCGTGCCAATGGTATTTGGCGGGACAGTCACTTCAATTGGCTTTGCCCCGGAGGCATGGTCCTCATCGAGTTCAAAAACTACCACCTGCGCGATCGTGTCCCAATACAGAGAAACCTTATCGCGCACACGCTTACCGGGGTAATCGAGCGTAATTAAAACACCCAGGGCAGCGCGCTCCGGCGTCAACACTGCTCCGGGCATTGCCAAGTCAGCGGGCAAGCTCAGCAGTAATCTGTTGTGATAGCCCAACCCAGGCTGCTCGTCCAGGCCAGGCCGTGTTTCCTTGACGAAGACCGTCAAGTCATCTGATGTTCTGGATGTGCCAGGGCCATTTCGCACAACCCGCACGAACACCGGAAAGGAGGAGTCTTGCGGGACGCGCTCTTGTTCGATAGCCAGCCGAAAAAAGCTGTTGCCTGTTTCACCGGGTCTGACGAAGTCTGAAGCCAGAGCCACTGTTCGACTGCCGTGGTAGTACTCGTACGTATCGCCTTCTTGCAAACCGGTCCAGCGAGAAAGCGTGACCAGCAGGTAAGGGTCGACATGCCGCAGGCCCAGGCCTCTGTCAGCTCCCACTACGTCGAGTATCGGGTTGGAATAGATCGGCGGGTCGAGATCGTTGATAAACGCTGATGGTTTGCAAGCAACGGGAAAGTGGTCATCGGGCGATGGTAGCTTGGACATGGATGAACTCCTCGAATAGGGCCTCGACAGCCGCGGTTCAAGGAAATCAGACGCTTGAAGGGGCGGGTGTCTAGCTGTCAGAATTGACAGTGGCGACAAACGGTGCGGCCTGATGCTTCGAGTCTCACATCAGAGTCAACAGGACCAGCGCAAAATAACGCGCTCCTTTGGCCATACTCACGACCAATAAGAACCGCCACAACGGCTCGCGCATCACCCCAGCCACCAACGTCAGCGGGTCACCAATAATCGGCACCCAACTGAGCAACAATGTCCAATGCCCCCAGCGCGCATAATGGCTGCGAGCCTTGTCCAGTTGCCTGGCGCTGACAGGGAACCAGCGCCGTTCCTTGAAGCGCTCCACCGAGCGCCCCAGCAGCCAATTGACCAGCGAGCCCAGCACGTTACCCAGGGTGGCGATACCCAGCAGCAGCCAAAGGTTGTAATGCCCGCTGAGCAGCAGGCCCACCAACACGGCTTCCGATTGCAGGGGCAATAACGTAGCGGCGCCAAATGCCGCGACGAACAGCCCGAGGTACCCCATCAACACCGATCAGTGAGCCGGGTAGTCCGCTACCACCACGTCTTCGCCGTCGCGGGTCAGGCCAATGATTTGATACGCCTCGCTGCGTCCGTCTACTTCCATGCCTGGCGAGCCCAATGGCATGCCCGGTGCGGCAAGTCCCAGCAGGTCGTTGCGCTTGCGCAGAGCCAGGACCTGCTCGGCGGGTACGTGGCCTTCGACGAACTTGCCGTCGATCACCGCGGTGTGGCAGGAGCCAAGGCGTGGCGCCACGCCCAGGCGTTGTTTCACCGCGCTCATGTCGGCTTCAATGTGGTCGTTGACCTTGAAACCGTTGCTCTCCAAGTGGCTGATCCACTTCTTGCAGCAGCCGCAGTTGGCGTCGCGGTGTACATCGATGGGGATCAGTTCGGCGGCCTGGGCCAGGGTGGTGGTAAACAGGGCACTGAGCAGGGCCAATCGCAATGGGGTTTTCATCGTGGGTCTCACTGAAGGCGCGGCAATAAGCCGGGCATTCTCCCTGCTTTTGCAGGCATGTTTGCAATCTGACGTCGTGGTAATGTTTCTAAATTATACGAAACCCTGATTTTCCAGCCGCTGCTTGAGCCGGTCCAGCGCGATCGCGGACAGTTCGACCATGCGCTCGTGCAAAGACGCCAGTTGCAGTTCGGTCTCGTAAGTCAGCACCCGCTTGAACAGGGTGCCGTCCTGATGAGCGCGCAAGTAGTAATGAATGGAACCATCAACCGCCAGGGAGGTGAACACGGCTTTGAACTCGCTGGGGCGGCGGGCGATTTGTACGCGGTAACTCATGGGGACGCGTATGCCCAGCAGGTCGATGATTTCGGTAAAGCGCGTGCCGACCGGCAATGAGCCGGTGGTGCCGGTGTCGGCGCTAAGGGAGGTGGGGTGCCACTCGTGCCAGCGGTTGGGTTGGGTGACATAGTCGTAAACCGCCTCGATCGGCGCCTGGATGAAGCGCTCCTGACTGATCTGCTCCAAGCGGACCGAATGCTCAGTCGCGTGCATGACACACCTCCTGTGTGGCGGTTTTTACACTAGGAGCTGTGAGAATAGTCTGACTCCCGCGCTTTGCACGGGAGCATTGCGACCGTTGGTTAACTTGGCTGCTCGCCGGCTTTGCCCGGTTTCGCCTCATTCAAGACCGTGCCTTGGGCGAGCGTCCAATGATCATTGACGCGTGTGTGAATGCTGTCTGTGGGCTGATGATTGGCGATGCGGTCGTTATCTTCGCCGGTGTAGAAGGACGTACGGTCATGCCCTGTCAGCAGGTCATCGCCCTTGCCGCCTTTCAGATAGTTGTTCCCGCTTCCGGCATACAGTTTGTCGTCGCCGTCGCCACCGTCGAGCAGGTTCTGTTTATGTGTGTTGCCAAACCCTGCATAGAGTCGGTCGTTGCCCGCGTTACCAAACATAAGGGTGTTGCCGCTTGCGCCGATGATCAGGTCGTCTCCGTCGTTGCCTTCGGCATAGCCAGAGTTGCTACCCAAGAGCAGGGTATCGTGGCCACCGCCGCCAAAGAGTCCGGACATGCCACCGCCGGCCTGGATGAAGTCGTTTCCGGCGCCACCCTCTACTTCCAGGAGGTGCTTGACGTCATCATCGACTATGACTCTGTCATCGCCGCCATTGGTTTTGATCAAAAGGCTCTGATCCGGGCCTTGTAGTGCTTTGGCGTCAAGCACATACGGTCTGCCGTTGATGATGAACTGCAGCTTGTCGCCCGGCCAACCGCGCACGTGGATTTCGTCGGCGCCATTACCGGTTTCTACTATGAGCCGATTAGTTGCGATCTTCGGTTTTTCGGGGTTCCAGGTGCTCCAGGTGATTTCCCGACTGAAGGTCACATCACTTTTTTCAAGCAGCAGATGCGTCCTGATATTCGGCACGCCCAGCTGCAAGTCTGAGGGTGGGTCATAGGGTGTCGGCTTGGACTGCTGCGGTTCGGTAGAAACCGTGGAGTGATGGGGGACTGCTGCATGAGTGAGGGGTAATAGCATCAGGTGTCCTTCGGGTTGATCATAAAAGTCTGACAGTGCGTCATGACTACTCTTGCGTGGAGGATCGGCCCAAAGGGTTCCTGCGGGCGGGGGCGCATTTGCGTCAAGGTATTTGTGCCAACCTTTAATGCGCCCCTCGGGGCAATCAGATATCCAGCATGGTCATCACTTCCTTGGGGTAGCGCAAACCGGCGGTTGCATCGGCCGGGAAGATCGCATCCAGCCCAGCTAGTTCGTCCTTGCTGAGAGTGATCGATACCGCCGCGACATTCTCTTGCAGATACGCACGCCGCTTGGTCCCGGGGATAGGAATGATGTAGTCACCCTGGGCCAATACCCAGGCCAGCGCCAGTTGCCCGGCCGTCACACCTTTTTCTGCCGCCAGGGACTGCACCTGTTCTACCAGCCGCAGGTTTTTTGCAAAGTTTTCACCCTGAAAGCGCGGGCTGTGGCGCCTGTAGTCGTCTGCGCCGAAATCATCCGGGCTTTTCAAGGCACCGGTGAGAAAACCTCGGCCCAACGGGCTGTACGGCACAAACGCGATGCCCAGGCGCTGGCAGGCAGCGAGGCAGCCGTTGTCTTGCTGGTCACGGCTCCACAGCGAATATTCACTTTGCAGGGCGCTGATGGGATGGACCTTATGCGCACGCTCCAGGGTAGCGGCGGATGCCTCGCTCAGGCCCAGATAGCGCACCTTGCCCTGTTTCACCAGGTCGGCCATGGCGCCGACGGTTTCTTCGATGGCCACGTCGGGGTCGATGCGGTGCTGGTAGTACAGGTCCAGCGTATCCACCCCCAGGCGTTGCAAGGTGCCGTCGATGGCATTGCGGATATAGTCGGGCCGGCCATTCACCCCGCGCACTACGGGGTTGGCAGGGTCGCGCACGATCCCGAATTTGCTGGCCAGGAACACCTGGTCGCGCTTGCCGGCAATGGCCTTGCCGATCAGTTGCTCATTGGTGTGCGGGCCGTACATGTCAGCGGTATCGAGAAAATTGACGCCCAGTTCCAGGGCGCGGTGCAAGGTTGCGGTGGCTTCGGTGGTATCGGCGACGGGCGTGTAGAAATCGGTCATGCCCATGCAGCCAAGGCCAATGGCAGACACATGCGGGCCGTTTTTACCGAGTTGTCGAGTATGCATAGGGAAGCTCCTTGTGATGAGGGGCCCATTGTTACCCTTGAAAAAATGCAGATAAACCCGCTAAAAGTGCTATCACTGTTCGTAATATCTTAATAATCTCCCATAGGAGCATTCTCTTGGACCGTTTTAACGCCATGCGCGTGTTCACTCGGATTGTTGAATTGGGCGGGTTTGCCAAGGCCGCCGACAGCCTGCAATTGCCACGCGCCTCCGTGACAATTCTGATCAAGCAACTGGAGGCCCATCTCGGCGTGCAACTGCTGCAGCGCACCACGCGCCACGTCAGCCCGACCCTGGATGGCGCGGCGTACTACCAACGTTGCGTGCAATTGCTGACTGATCTTGAGGAAACCGAGGCGGTGTTCTCCACGCGGCGCCAGAACCCCCGTGGCACATTGAGCATCGATATGCCCTCAGGCATTGGGAGCTTGATTGTGATTCCGGCTTTGCCAACGTTCACCGCGTTGTACCCACAGATCGAGTTGGAGATCGGCCTCAATGATCGGCCAGTGGATTTGATTCGCGAAGGCGTCGATTGTGTGTTGCGCGGTGGTCCGGCCTTGGATGAATCGCTGGTGGCACGACCCTTGGCAATGATGGAACAACTGACGCTGGCCAGCCCCGCGTACCTTGAACGCATGGGCACGCCCAGCAGCCTGGAACAGCTGGCTGGTCACCAAATGGTCGAGTACATTTCCAGTGCCAGCGGCAAACGGTTTGGCCTGGAATTTGTGCTGGGCAGCGAGTTGCGCCCGGTCAACCTGTCGAAGGTGGTTGCCGTGAACAGTTCCGCCGGTTACTTCGCTGCGTGCGAAGCCGGATATGGGCTGATCCAGGCGCCTCGATATCACGCCCTGCGTCAACTGGCCGAGGGCACGCTAGTGCAGGTACTGGCCGATGTGGCAGTGCCGGAAATGGCGCTGACCGCGTTATACCCACCCCATCGGCAGTTGTCGCAGCGGGTGCGGGTGTTCGTCGATTGGCTGGTGCAATTATGCGCGCGGCCCGGCACGGGTTTACAACGCTAGGCTTGCGCCCTGCGATAGGCCCCTGGCTGTTGGCCGGTGACCTTGTGGAAGGCTCGGGTAAACGCCGCCACCGATTGATACCCGGCTGCGAGGGACACCTCGGCCACGGTCTGGTCCGCCTTGAGCAGTTCACAGGCGTGACGCATACGGATCATCAGCAGCACTTGCCCAGGTGACTGCCCGCACAATTCACTGAACCGTTTAAAAAATGCCGAGCGCGACAGCCCGGTACGGGCCGCCATGCTTTCCAGGCTCCAGGGCTCGGCCGGGTGTGCGATCAATTGCTCCAGCAAAGGCGCGAACGCCGGTGCCCGACCCAATGCGGCCAGGCCGCCAAGCTCGGTATTGTCGATCACTTGCTGGCGCAACACGTATAGGAACAACAGGTGGCAAAGGCGTTCAAGCAGCGCGGAAGAGGGCGCTGGCGTACATGCGCATTCTTGCAGGATCAACTCGAAAAGATTGCGTGCAGCCGCAAGCGACGGGTCGCCAGCGCGCAGGATGATCCAGCTGGGCAGGGTGTCGACAATCAGCGTCGACAAGCCGGATTGGAAGTGAAAGAAACCGCAGACTAATCCCACACCGTCCGTGGCCGTGCTGTCGAGGGACAGCATCTGCCGGCGTGGGCACTCTTGGGCGCCTGCCGCCGTGGCGTGCCCGGACAGCCGAAAGGCAAAATCACGCAGCAGAAACACCGCGTCACCATTATTCAGGTGTTGGGGCGTTGGATCGCCGTCGATATGCAGCCAGCATTCGCCCTGCACGATCAAGTGGAAGCTCGCCTGTGCCAGGCCATGGGTGCTCGCGTGCCAGTCACCGCAATAGCGGCCGACGTGAAACAAACTGGTGTTGAGTTCGAGGCTATCTAATAACCAATCGACAAGAACATCGGACGAATTCATCTAATGGAAAGACTCAAGAGCAAGTAATCGCTACTTTAGCCTATTGAGCGCTTTTTTTAGAACCAACAGACTGGGGCATTCAAACCCAACAGGAGACCACTCCATGTCCCGTGTACCGTTGCTCACGCCTGAAACCGCCCCGCAAGCGGCCAAACCCTTCCTGGAAAACGCGCTCAAAGGCTCGGGTTTTATTCCTAACCTGCTGGGGGTACTGGCCAACGCACCCGCCGCGCTGGAAACCTACATCACCGTCTCCGGCTTGAATGCCAAGGCAGAACTGAGCCTGGCCGACCGTGAAGTGGTGCAATTGATTGCCGCCACCAGCCACGGGTGTGATTTCTGCGTCGCCGGCCACACGGCGGTTGCCCGCAATAAAGCCAAGTTGCCAGAGGAGGTGATCGAGGCCTTGCGCCGCCGCGGTGAGTTGCCCGACGCGCGCTATGAGACACTCGCTGCCTTTACCCGTGAAGTGATTGCCACCCGTGGGGATGTGAGTGACGCGGGCTTTGAGGCATTCCGCGCTGCCGGCTACACCGACGGCCACGCGCTGGAAGTCATCCTGGGTGTCAGCCTGGCAACCCTGTGCAACTTCGCTAACGTGTTTGCCCGCACCCCGCTGAACCCGGAACTGGCGCAATACCGTTGGGAAAAACCGGTCAACTGATTCGGCGTTGGCCCACCTGCTGTAAAAGGAGAGACATGAATGCTTGACCCAATCTTGAGCCGTTGGCTCGATGTTCAAGCGCAGGCCCTGGACGTGGGCAGTTGCGATCCACAGGAAGTGCTGCCGCGGCTGGCAGAAGCCAATATTCTGAAAATCGGTGTGCCCACTCAATTGGGCGGCCTGGGCGGTGATGTGGCGGGGGCGGTCGAGGCCATCGCCAATGTGGCCAGCCATTCCCTGGCGGCGGCGTTTGTGTGCTGGGGCCAGCGCTCGTTTATCGAGTACTTGCTGCAGAGCCCCAATCAGCGCCTGCGCGAGCAACTGATGCCAGACCTGCTCAGCGGCAAGTTGGCCGGCGCCACCGGGCTGTCGAATGCGATGAAGTTTCTGTCGGGTATCGAGACGTTGCAGATCAGCGCCGAGCCCAACGACCACGGTTGGACGCTCAACGGTCGCCTGCATTGGGTGACCAACTTGCGCAAGAATGGCTTTGTCGCTGCAGCGGCCATCGAGCATGCGGGCGGCGGCGCGCCGTTTATCCTGGCGATTCCGGATTCGGTGGCCGGGTTACAGCGTTCACGTGACCTGGAGCTGCTCGGGCTGCAATCGAGCAACACCGCAGCGCTTGGCCTGGAAGGCGTGGAGCTGAGTCGCGAGTGGTTGCTGCACGAGGATGCGCGCAAGTTTTTACCGGCGGTACGCCCGGCGTTCCTGGGCTTGCAGTGCGGCATGTCGATTGGCTTGGCCCGGCGTTCGCTAGCCGAAGTGGCTCACCATTTGGGTGCCAGTCGCACTGTGCTGCGCGAAGAGTTGGAAGCCCTGCGCGTGACCCTGGATCATCTGGTCAGCGAGCTTAAAAACGGGCTGTTGGCCGGGCGTTTTACCGCCGAGCCCATACCGCTGTTCAAGCTGCGCATCGCCTTGGCTGAAACCGCCGCCAGCGCCGTGCAGCTTGAACTGCAAGCCAGCGGTGGCAAGGCCTATTTGACCGCCCATGGCAGCGGCTTTGCCCGGCGCTGGCGCGAGTCGGCCTTTGTGCCGATCGTAACGCCCAGCCTGGTGCAACTGCGTACCGAGCTGCATCGCCAGGCCAATCTATGAGCCAGCCGGTATTGACGGCCCAGGGTATTTGCCTGGGGTATGGCAGCGGGCCGGTGCTGCAAGGCTTCGACTTGCACTTGCAACCGGGTGAAGTGGTGTCGATCCTGGGCCCCAGCGGCGTGGGCAAATCCAGCCTGCTGCGGGTGCTGGCCGGCTTGCAGGCACCTCAGGCTGGCCGCGTGCAGGTGTTGGGCGAACCATTGAGCGGCCCGCATCCGCGCGTGGTGGTGGCCTTTCAAGACCCGAGCCTGCTGCCTTGGCTGACCCTGGAAAAGAACGTTGCCTTCGGCCTGGATTTCGCCCGCCAACCGCACTTGAGTGTTGAAGAGCGCCGCCGGCGTGTCGACCACGCCATTGCGGCGGTAGGGCTGGAACCTGCGCGCCAGCAGTTCCCGGCGCAATTGTCCGGTGGTATGGCCCAGCGCACGGCATTGGCTCGCTGCCTGGCGCGTCAGCCGCAAGTGTTGCTGCTCGACGAACCCTTCGGCGCGCTGGATGAAGTGACTCGCGCCGATATGCAGCACCTGTTGCTCAAGGTCAATCGTGAGCAAGGCTCGGCGGCCGTATTGATCACCCACGACATCGACGAAGCACTGCTGCTGTCGGATCGCATCCTGCTACTGGGTAACCGCCCGGCGCGGACGTTGGGTGAGTGGGTTATCGACTTGCCACACCCTCGGGAAGAACAGGTCGAGGCCATCGGCGCACTGCGTATCGATATTCTGAAAACCTTACGGCAGGCGAGCCGCCCTCAACCCAACCCCCTTGAACAACAGGAGATTAACTATGTGTCTGGATGACTTGACCCACTCGCGCCGTGATTTTCTCAAGCTGTCGGCGGTGCTCAGTGCCGCCGGCGCCTTGCCGTTGTTGAGCAGCCTGCAAGCCCGTGCCGCCAACGAGCCCGATGCGCCGGTACGCATCGGCTATTTGCCTATCACTGACGCCACGCCACTGCTGGTGGCCCACAACAACGGCCTGTTCGAAGCCGAAGGCATCAAGGCCGAGCGCCCGGTGTTGTTGCGCAGCTGGGCCCAGGTGATCGAGGCGTTTATCTCCGGCCAGGTCAACGTGATACACCTGCTGTCACCCATGACCGTATGGGCGCGCTACGGCAGTAAGGTGCCGGCTAAAGTCGTGGCGTGGAACCATGTGGGCGGTTCGGGCTTGACCGTATCCCCAGGCATTACCGACGTGAAGCAACTGGGCGGCAAGTCAGTGGCGATTCCGTTCTGGTACTCGATCCATAACGTGGTGGTGCAGCAACTGTTTCGTGACAACGGCCTCACGCCTGTCACCCGTGCCACCGGCAGTTCGATTGCCGCCAATGAGGTCAACCTGATCGTGTTGCCGCCCTCGGACATGCCTCCGGCCCTGGCCAGCAAACGCATCGACGGCTACATCGTCGCCGAACCGTTCAACGCCTTGGCAGAAAACCTCAAGGTCGGTCGCGTGCAGCGCTTTACCGGCGACGTGTGGCGCAACCATGCCTGCTGCGTGGTGTTCATGCACGAACACGACCTGACCAACCGTCCGCAGTGGTCGCAAAAGGTCGTGAACGCCATCGTCAAGGCCCAGGTGTGGACCCGCGACAACCGCGAAGAGGCGGTAAAGCTGCTGTCCAAGGATGGCCCGAACCGCTACACGCCCCATGCCGAGCCGGTGTTGAGCAAAGTCCTGGCGCCTGCGGCCAGCGACCGCGCCGGCTATGTTGCCGACGGCGCAATCCAGCACGCCAACTGGGACGAGCATCGCATCGACTTCCAACCGTACCCGTTCCCCAGCTACACCGAAGAACTGGTGCGGCGCTTGAAGGACACCTTGATCGAAGGCGATAAAAAGTTTCTCGCAGACCTGGACCCAGCCTTCGTCGCCAAGGACCTGGTGGACGACCGTTTCGTGCGCAAGGCGATCGAAGCCGTGGGCGGCATGCAGACCTTCGGTTTGCCGGACGGCTATGAGCGGCACGAGGAGATCGGCGTTTGAACAACAGCAGAATCCCCGGCTGGTGGCTGGGGCTGAGTGGCTTGGCGGGGTTGTTGGTGCTGTGGTGGCTGGGCGTGAAAGTCTTTGGCGAGGCCGATGGCCTGTCGGCGCGCTTTTCCCTGGCGGCCACCGCGAGCAGCCTGTGGGAATTGCTCGGACGCAGTGAGTTGTACCTGCACATCGCCGTCAGCTTGAAGCGTATTTTTGTCGGGTTGTTTCTCGCGTTGTTAGTGGGAGTACCCCTCGGGTTGCTGGTGGGCAGTTCGCGTAACCTGGAGGCGGCGACAACGCCGGCGTTCCAGTTTCTGCGGATGATTTCGCCACTGTCGTGGATGCCTATCGTGGTGATGCTGATGGGCGTGGGCGACCAGCCTATCTACTTCCTGCTGGCCTTCGCGGCTGTCTGGCCGATCATGCTCAACACCGCAGCCGGCGTGCGTCAGCTCGACCCGCGCTGGTTGCAACTGAGCAAGAGCTTGAGCGCCACGCGTTGGGAAACATTGCGTCGGGTGGTCATTCCTGGCGTGGTGGGGCATGTGCTGACCGGCGTGCGCCTGGCCATCGGTATTCTGTGGATCGTGCTGGTGCCCTGCGAAATGCTCGGGGTCAGCGCGGGCCTGGGGTATTACATCCTTGATACCCGCGATCGTCTGGCGTACTCGGAGTTGATGGCGATGGTAGTAGTCATCGGGTTGCTGGGGTTTGCACTGGATGCGTTTGCGCGTTGGGTGCACCAGCGGTGGGTGCATGGCGGCTGATGATTTTGATCGTTGCCTGCGTGCTGCGCAGGCAACTATTTAACGTGTTGTCAGGTTGCTGGCGAATAGATTTGCAGGTCTCCCGCCAGATCGTTGTCAGCGTTCAGGGTGCCCATCGGCCCCGGTTTAATATCCTTGGAGTTCGTGCCGTAGCCCACCTTCATGCCTGTTCGTTCGTAAACACCGATACCGATCCCTCCGGTCGCCTCAGCCAGGCCGGTGACGCCTTGAGTGGTGTTGATGTGCTGGCGTCCTACCAGGGCGACCACTTTGCCTTTGTGTTTGTGTTGTTCAATGACGCGTGCCGCGTAGTAGTTAAACTCCTTGAGTCTTTTCAGGTTTCGTTGGGTTGTGCTTAGCTTCGTGTAAGCATTCCGGTCATGTCGGTGACGCGTCAGATAAAAGTGATCGAGTGGTACGACTTCTATTCCGGCGTCCTGGAATTTTTTGATCAGCGTTTGCAGATTGTATTGAGGGTGAGCCGGTCTCAGGTTGGGGCCTGTATGGCCCATGCCATCGTCCTTGAGTAATCCACGGTTGTCATAGACGACACCCCCAATGCCGACCACCTTCACATTTTTGCGTTTGAACAGCTCTATGCTCGCGTCAATTTCGCGGAACATGGCCAGATGCTGGTGGCTCTCCCCAAATATCACCACATCCGAATTGTCCAAGGCTTTTTCAATCAGGTCGGGCACTTTCTCGTAGGGTTTCGTTTCCGGAATCGTGGGGCGGTTCGGTGGGTCTAAAGGGTCCAGTTTTTGATGGAAGTCATTCATTTCTGCTTCGAATCGTTGTTCTGTCGGTTTCCTCCGGCTCGGTGTGAAATGGCCTTCGTTGGGACGGCCTTTAATGTGTACGACGTATTCTTCTTTGATGGAGTCCAGATGATCGGTTTTGTTTACGATCACTGGTGTTGTTGGCGTTCTTGCATCGATGTTCGGCGTTTTTTCGATGGGTTTTTTGTAGGGGTGAAATCGGCTGTTTTGACGAGCGCTCACTTGCCCACGGGGGGAGAAGTCCGCGCGGGGTGAGGGTGGCATCAGTGTATGCACCGGATCGAAATCCTGAGGTGCACCGAAAGCTTTCTGTTTATGCGCATCGTATGCATACCAACGCCCATCCCGCTTGACCGCCATGCCCTCGACACTGTTCCCGCTGACTTTAAAAGTGCCCGTTGCGGCCGCCTCATAGCGGCTTGCGGCGCTGATCAGCGCTTCGCGGTTTGCGGTACCCTTGAGGGAGCCCACCAGGCCGGCTATCGCTTCTGTGCCTTCGTAAATGGTTTTGCCCGCGCCTTTTAGCAGATCGCCCACGCCGTTTAACGGGTTCAGCTCCTTGAGCAGAGACGGCACCATGATTTTCGTGACCTTGAGCGCCTTGCTGACCGCAGATCCAGCAGTACCCAGCACTTTGCCAATCTTGGCCGCCATGCCTACGCCAGCAGTGACAAAACCGAAAACGTCAAAGGCGACGTCCGTGATGCCTTCCCCATAGTTGCCCTCCATGAAGTTGACGATTGCAGAACGGAAGGGAATAAGGTTGAGGAAAAACTCTGTGACGTGGGTCAGTATTTCTTGGTTGCTCTCAAAGGTCGTGGTTCCCGCGGCGGCTTTCTTGATGGCTGGGTTATCCAGTTCCAATGCCTTGATCACCGAGTCGGCAATATGATGACTGCGCGGGTTGATGAGCATATAAGGCTGCTCAGCGGTGGAGGGCTGTTCGCGATCAAGTTCACTTTCCTTGAAATCACTGAGGTCGATTCGCGAAACCGGCACGGGTTTGTTCGGGAGAAAATCGAGCAGTGTTTGCCAGCCGTCAACGCGTTTGGCATTGGCTCTGTCTGGATAGAATGGCTCCTCCCTGATCAACTCATTGGCAAACGCTTCGGGGGCTTTCGGTGTTTTTCTCTTGCCCAGACTTCGGACAACGCCGTTTACGGTGTCGAACTCATAGGTGGTTGTTTGCCCGTTGTGTTGCGCGGTCACCAGTATGGTCGGGCTGGTATGAAACAAGGTTTCCCCTTTGAAGGGCATCCAGCTGACCCTGTAGCTTTTTTCTTGAAAGTAATTGAGTTTGCCTTGGGTGAGGTTTTTTCTATCTTCGGGCGGCAGATTGCTGAGTGCGTTGAGGATGGACGTTTTCTTGACGGTCTTATGGTTGTCCAAGGCGGTTGAAAAGGCATCCTCAAACGCGCGCTGAATATTGAATGACGCACCTTTAGTGAAGGCAATTATCGCATTGAGATCCACACCGGTATTTTCTTTGGTGAGTTCCCAGCGACCGTCCATGACCCGTTCTTCCATGACGATTTCCAGCAGTGATCGCGGATTGGAGGGTGTATCGCCATTGTATTTGGAAAAAATCTTGAGCTCGAAGTCCATGCCGGGGCCGAATGTCTTCAGCAGCAGGTCCAGCGCCATCTGTTTACGGCTTGGGAAACTCCCGCCGATTAGCGACGAGGCTTCCATCAGTTTATCGAGTTGAGCTTTGAACAACGTCTGGGCTTTATCCAGGTCGGCTGGCTGGTACAGCGCATCGTCCTTGGCCGGGAGAATGTCATTGGCCACTGCCCAGTCCAACATCGTTGCGGCTTGCGCAGAGGCGGGGGCGGCGCCTGCTGTGTCGGCGGTGATCATCACTTCGGCAAACGACATAGTGGCCACCCGGCCTGGGGTTTTGGCTTCAATGGCTGCCGCCGCCATGCACAGGTTTGCCCACGCGGTGCTGCCGTACACCACGGAGTCAGGGATGTTCTTGACCAGCAAATGCGGGGCTGCGCGGCTGAGTAACAGGTGTGCAGCCGCCCCTGCCAATTCCGGTGATTCGCGCCCTGTATCAATCAGGTGTTGGCGCAGGCTGTAGACGATAGTCGACAGCCGTTGGCCCCAATGTTTTTTGTCTGCCAGGTCGAAACCCGCCACATGGTTTCGTTGGGGCGCTGTCAAGGATTCGGGGTCTAGCAGCAATTGAATTGCCGCCAGTGCGTAGTCGTTTGCGCTGGAGTCCGTGGCAATGCCATTCATTTTGGTTTGCATGGCCTGGCCCAGCGCCTGGCCATCCTTGGAGCTGATCAGGGTTTCGAGCACCTTGACCGGGTCCTCCAGTGTCTGCTCGGAGAGATGCAGGTTTCTGCCCAGATGTTCCAGTACGCCGCGCTTGGGGATCTCCTGTGGTAACTCAGGATCGCTGTGCACATGCTCGACGGCGGCCATGCGCAGCGTCTGTTGTTGGCCGGCGTCCAGCGGGATCGGCCAGGACAAGCCTCCACTGAAATTGCCCAAGGGGTGTTGCTGTGCTCGCGCTTTTGCGGTTTGCGCCAATGCCAGCAGTTCATCCCTGGTCTTGGGCAATGGCAAGCCATGTTCAGTGATGAAGGCTTTAAGGCTTACGGACAGGCCAGGTACCCTTATATAGGCTTGGTAATGGGCGGAGTCTGGCGCGATATTCATCGGTGTTTTTTTCAGAATGGCCGACACGTCGCGCTCTGTGGGGGTTTCTGACAAGGCCTGGGCGGACTCGTTGAGTTTTTGCGCCAGGTAGCGCCAGTTTTTTTGATTCCCCAGGTTTTGATCCAGCGCCTGGCGTGCGTCAATGCTGCGTGATGGGCTGTCCAGCCATTGCTCACGAGCCTCCAGAGCGCTGCTGCCGTCGAAATGCGGCCCCAGGTCAGCGGCGTGATGCACGTCCGCCTCAGTCAATAGGTGTCGCCAGGGGTCGACCAGTTCCGGTTCGACGCTTTGCCGGTCATACAGCGCTTGCAGTGCGTTGACCACCTGTTGGCGCTGACGCGCCAGCAACTGCGGCACGCCTGCGGCGATAACGTCGGCCTCTACCGGGGAGAGGTTCTGGCTCAATTGATTTTTCCAGTCACCCTTCAGGCCTTGTTGAACCTCTATTGGCAGGCTCAGTAACAATTGCTCTGCGGCAGCGGGATCGTCGTTGATACGTTGACGCAGCGCCGCAAGTGCCTTGGCCGGGCTTTCGAATGTTTCATAGCCATCGCGGGGGGTGTAGAGCACTGTCAGCCCGTGCTGTTGGCCAGGTGACAAGGTGCGGTCGGTTTGCGCACTATTGAATGGGCGTGCCGCTGACGCCCCGTCGCTGCTGGTGATCAGGAAGGCGCCCGCCAGCAGGCTGCCGGCGGGGCTTGGTACCTCGAGCTTGAGCGGGTACACACCAGGCCGTTCTCCATCTCTCATCGCGCTTTCCCGAGCCTCCAGGGTCGGATACTCGAGCGCCTTGTCGATCAACGATTTGGCGGCAGGCGTCAAAGCGCCGTCCTCCACTCCCAAGGCTGCCAGGGTGGAAAGCATCTCGCGGTGGATACCCAACAACTCGTTTTGGGGTGACTCAGGGTTGGGTTCGCCCGTGCGTGGCTCGGTCCAGAATCGGGCGAGGCTCAGGGGCAGTTCTTTTTCGATGGCTTGTGCAATTGAAAGCAGGGTGTCGCGAGTCTGCAATTGCTGGGTGCTTTCGCTTGGCGAGTCGCTGCGGTAAAAGCCGACTTCCATGCCGACGATACTGGTCGAGGGCTCAGCGTCCGGAGATGTCTTGAGTTGGCGCAACGCATTGAATAGCGCCTCGGTGATGCCTTCTACCGAGACCAACTTGCGCTGGCCCTGCTCATCGGTGTGATAGCGGTGTACATACAGCGACGAGACGTCCACGGGCGGCGCAATGCCTAAACTGCGGGCGAGTTGCTGCTCGATAACGCTGCTGAGCGTCGGCTGGCGTAGCAGCAGTGCCTGGATGTCCTGATTGAGTTGCTGGTATTGATTGAGCAACAGGCGTTGATCAGTTATTTGCAGGACCTTGATCAGGTCAGAGCGATTCGCGCTGACTGGTGCAATGGCCTCCACCTCAGGAAGGGAAGGGCCGTGGACCTCAGATGCATGAGCAGTTTCTTCGGTGGAGACGTCATGACGCGGGCGAGGGTGAGTGATACCTATAATCAAGTGGGCTAGTCCAATGGCTTTGGCCCACGCGTCCTGATGATAGTTCGAGGGATGATTCTTCCTTAGTTGGGCCTCGAATAATTGGTTTGAAGGTGTCGGAAGGTTCCGAATCCAGCCCGAGCGATGCTGTAAATGAATATGTACGACCGATGTCGCAGGACAAGCCAAAAATTTTCATCGCCTGTAACATACGATGCTGCCGACCTCGCGCCATCCCCGTACGCGGGTATGTGCCTGGCCTGTACGGCGATACACCGTGGTTACATTCTTAAGGTTCAGGAACTTGTCATGACCCAAAAGCAACGCTTGAAATATTCGCTTCTGATTGCCCTGGCGGTACTGGGCGCGATGTTTGGCCTGTCTTATCTGCAAAACATAGGCGTGATCAGCGAAAAAACCTTCCAGTACCTGGCGATCGCGATTGCCGTGGTCGTCGTGGTGATCAACGGCATCATGCGCCGCAAGGTCAAGCCTAACTTCTGACGGGCATCAGTCAGGCACGGCTTTCAAGGACCTTGGCAGCCTCTTCATGGAGGCTGTAGCTCTTGTCAGCGTTCAGGGTGATCACGCCCTCGCTGCACAGACGCTTGAGCACCTCGCGCACGCTGAGAAACGACAACGGAATGCCCAGTTCCAGCAAGTGGCTGTGCACGCCGCGGACCCCTAGGGTGCGCTGGTTGTCGGCGGCGGTGAGGAGGGCGTCGATGACCTTCAGCCGGATCAGACTGGTGCGCAAACCGAAACACTTGAGCAAATGGCGGATGCGCTGGTTGCCCTGCTGTTCGGGCGCGTTGCCGAACGCCTGTGTGCCTTTGCCAAAGTGAGTATCTGTGGCCTTTGAATGTCCATCCGTGGGCACTTGAGGGTTATACATGCAAAAACTCCTTTTCAGAGCCTGATCAGGAAAAAGATGGTGCTCTTGAGTAATAAGACGAACGAGTGACGCAAATCATGAAACGGCGGATGTAGAAAATTTGTCGGTATCGGGTTTGTCACTTTTCAAGCGCTGACGATATACAGCCGTGTGCGGCTAAATTATTCCGGTCGATGTGCGTTCTTACGGTGGGGTAACCATCCCTTGTGAGGGTGTTCAATTTGACTGTGGAGTCGGCGTGATTATTTCCAACGGGTTGTCCAGAGTGGGCGTGGCAGGGCTGTTGCTGGGGCTGAGCCTGGCCGCATCGGCACGGGAACAAATGACGCAGGCGTCGGCGGATATCCGCCGTACCAGTTATGGCGTGCCGCATATTCGCGCCGTTGATGAGCGTGGCCTGGGGGTGGGTATGGGCTACGCCTATGCCCAGGACAACCTGTGCCTGTTGGCCAATGAGGTGATCACGGTCAATGGTCAGCGCGCCAGGTTTTTCGGGCCGGACCAAGCGACCCTGGAGGAGCGCAACAACCTCGCCAGCGATGTGTTCTTCAACTGGCTGAATACACCCGAGGCCGTGGCGGCCTTCTGGAAAGCCCAGACGCCAGCGATGCAGCAGCGCATCGAAGGGTACGTGGCTGGCTACAATCGTTATCTAAAGGAGCAGGGCGCCCCCGCGCAGTGCCAGGCCGCGTGGGTACGGCCCTTGGTGAAGGAAGACCTGGTCAAGTTGACCCGTAGGCTATTGGTGGAAGGGGGCGTCGGCCAATTCGCCGAAGCCTTGGCCGGGGCAGCACCACCCCAAGCCACCGCCGGCATGCAATCCAGCGCCAAAGCCTTTGCACTGGCCGCAGCCAACCAGCAACGCTTTACCCTGGACCGAGGCAGCAATGCCGTTGCCGTGGGCCGTGACCGCTCCTTCAATGGCCGTGGCATGCTGCTGGCCAACCCGCATTTCCCTTGGGTGGGCGGCATGCGTTTTTACCAGATGCACCTGACCATCCCTGGCCAGTTGGATGTAATGGGCGCCGCACTGCCAGGGTTGCCCGTGGTGAACATCGGCTTCAACCAGCATGTGGCGTGGACCCATACCGTGGACACGTCCAAACATTTCACCCTGTACCGCCTGACCCTCGACCCCAAGGACGCCACCCGTTACCTGCTGGACGGCAAGTCCATCCCCCTGGATAAAACGGCGGTAACGGTACAGGTCAAGCAAGCCGACGGCAGCCTCAAGGCCGTGACCCACACCGTCTACAGTTCACAGTTCGGCCCCGTGGTGCAATGGCCCGGCAAGCTCGACTGGGACCGCCGCTACGCCTTCAGCCTGCGCGACGCCAACCTGGGCAACGACCGGGTGCTGCAACAGTGGTACGCCATGAACCGCGCCGGCAGCCTCAAGGAATTGCAAACCTCGGTGCACACCCTGCAAGGCATCCCCTGGGTCAACACCCTGGCCGCCGATGACCAGGGCCAGAGCCTGTACATGAACCTGTCGGTGGTGCCCAACGTCAGTGCCGCCAAGCTGGCAACCTGCAGCGACCCACGGGCCGGGTTGCAAATGATCGTGCTCGACGGCGCCCATAGCGCCTGCGCCTGGGACATCGACCCGCGCGCGGCCCAGCCCGGTATCTTTCCGGCCGACCAGTTGCCCCAACTGCAACGCACCGACTACGTGCAGCACTCCAACGACTCGGCATGGATGGCCAACCCCAAGGCGCCCCTGAGCGGCTTCTCGCCGGTGATCAGCCAGGACAACATCGGCCTCGGCCCGCGTGCGCGCTTCGCGCTCCAGCGCCTGCAAACCCTTGAGAAACAGCCGATCAGCGTCACCGACCTGCAAAACATGGTCATGGACAACGAGGTGTACCTGGCGGGCCAAGTCATGCCCGATCTGCTGACGTTCTGCGCCAAACACCTCGGGGCCGACGCCGCTGCACTGCAACCACTGTGCACCAGCCTGAAAAACTGGGACCAGCGCGCCAACCTCGACAGCGGCGTGGGCCTTGTGCACTTCATCAACCTGATGCAACACCTGCAGCAAATCCCCGACGCCTGGCGCGTGGCCTTCGACCCGGCCCACCCCCAGACCACCCCAAGTGGCCTCGCCATCGACCGTGCCCCGGTCGCCAAAGCCCTGCGCGAAGCCATGCTGGCCTCCAGCGCAGAGGTCGGCAAACTGGGCCAGACCCGCTGGGGCGACATCCAAGTTTCCGGCCAAACCCCCATCCACGGCGGCCCGCAAGAGCTCGGCATCTACAACGCCATGCAAACCGTGCCCCGCGCCGACGGCAAACGCGAAGTCGTCAGCGGCACCAGCTACCTGCAAATCGTCACCTTCGACGACAAAGGCCCCAACGCAGTCGGCGTACTCGCTTTCTCCGAGTCCAGCAACCCGGCGTCCGCCTACTCAAAGGACCAGACCCAAGCCTTCTCCGAGAAAAAACTGCGCCCATTGCCCTTCACCGAGGCCCAGATCAAGGCCGACCCGCACTACCAAATCCACACGGTGAAGGAGTAGGGCAGACGCGCAACCCATTGATGCCAAGGCAGAATATTTTTTGAAATCAAGGGGTTGCAGGCCTAGGCAAATGAGTACATAATGGCGCCCATCGAACGCAACGAAGCATTAAAAACTTCAATGTATTCAATGAGTTAGAGTAGGGGCATGCTTCACATAGCCCACTCATGTTTGTATGCGGTGAATGTCAGCAATAAGGGCATTGATCGTTTGAGGCCGAGTAGCAAAATGGTTATGCAGCGGATTGCAAATCCGCCTACGCCGGTTCGATTCCGACCTCGGCCTCCACTCTCGAAAGCCCCGTAGCCATTAGGTTGCGGGGCTTTTTTTGTGCCTGCGGATTTTGTTCGGCGTGGCGATTGGGGACAATCCTGGGACACCGACACTGTTTGCATGTCCCAGGGCTGACCGGCAAAATCCGCAGCATGGCAACTATTGAGCAGCGTCCCAATGGGACATGGCGGACCAAGATCCGCAAAAAAGGATATCCATCACTCTCGGCGTCGTTCGACACGAAGGCGGAGGCGCAACGGTGGGCTTCTGAAATCGAGGGGGATATGTCGCGCAAGCGCTTCGTCGATACCCGAGAGGCCGAAGCCACCACGGTTGCGAAGGCTTTTGAGCGCTATGCGCGAGAAGTATCTGCGCAGAAGAAGGGAGCTCGCCAGGAGCTGACCCGGATAAAGACGTGGTCCGATGGCAAATACGGCAGCAAGTCGCTGGCCGAACTACGGTCATCCGACCTGGCCGAGTACCGCGATGCACGCCTGGCCGCCGGTGCATCGACCAACACCATTCGGTTATCTCTGGCACTGATCAGCCATCTATATACAGTGGCAATCAAGGACTGGGGCATTGAAGGGCTGAGCAATCCAGTAGCAAAACTGAGAATGCCCAAGGGTAGCCGTGAAAGAGATCGCCGGCCGAGTGCTACCGAGTTGAAAGCCGTGATCAAGGCCGCTGGTGCAATCCATGCGGAGATGCCGGTGATCATTGAGGTTGCCGTCGAGACCGCAATGCGCCGCGGTGAACTGCTCACGCTACGGCGTGCAGATATCAAGGGCAAGCATGCGCTACTGGAGGACACCAAGAACGGAAGCCGCCGGCTGGTGCCGCTTTCTATCCGTGCGAGGACGCTACTTGACTCCCTCCCGGCTCGCATTGATGGCCAGGTGTTCTCCCTGGCACCGCACTCCGCCAGCCAGTATTTCCTGCGCGCCTGCCGTGCAGCAGAGGTGCAGGACCTGCACTTCCACGACCTTCGACATGAGGGCACGTCAAGGCTGTTTGAGAAGGGGCTGTCGATTATGGAAGCAGCTTCTGTGACTGGACACAAAACCATGGGGATGCTCAAGAGATACACCCATCTGTGCCCAGACACTCTGGCCGACAAGCTCGGTTAACCGACACGGGAGAGCGTCGGCGGTGTCTGGCGCTTCCGGCCAGGCCTCTTCGGCGCATGAAGCCCCTCCTCGCATTCCTGCAAGAACCTGCGCACCGTGCTCACTCGCCAGCATATCCGGCTTCCCTGCTTGAAAAACGGCGGCAGCCAATAAGCGCCTTCTTGGCGTGCGCTGCGTATCGATGATTCGGACCTACCAAGCAGCTTTGCCAGTTCCGGGATATGAATTATTTCCTGCTCCATAGCTACCTCCCGCCCACCGTGGGCCGCGCTGTCTTGATGATGTGGATGGCAAGGCCGAAGCTGATCAGCAGCCAGGCGCATGTGCCGGCGAAGGCGTAGAGCAGTGCCTCGGTGGTGCCGGTGGCCAGAAGTTCGGGCCCGGCCCAGAAGAACCAGCCGAGTGTTCCTACCAGGTACAGAAAAGCGCCCAGCAGTATCAGGGTAAGTTTCATTGCGAACATGGGGTGTCCTTGCCGCGCTGGGCGGCAGAAGGTGGGTTATGTGGTGGCTTTCTTGATTGCGGCCCGTGCGTCGAACATGGCGTAGTACAGGCGGTGGAAGATCGCGCAGCTCGGGTCTTCGTGGTCGTCGCCGCCGTGTTCGAAGATTCCGTCGATGGTTCCGCTGTAGTTACTGGCGATCTGCTCGCATTCGCCCGCCACTTGGGTGAGCGCCGTCAGTGCTTTCAACAGTTGCTCGCTGCTGGTGCGTTCATCCCGGCCGATCTGCCAGAACTGCTGCGCCCAATGATCCACCGGCGGCGGGTTGGTGTTTTGGGCTCCCAGAGCCAGCGCTCCGACAACGCAGTCCAACAGGTCGCGCTTGTAGGCGTTGTCGCCGTCGATGCTCAGGCCGCGCCGGCGGAGCGCGCTGACCACGTCGTTTCTATCCAGGCCCTGGTCTTCCAGGATGATGTCTCGCTCCGGCTCGCCCGGGGTGACAATGATCAACGCCAGCTTGGCGCCTGGCAGGCAGTACTCGCTGAGTTTGACCAGGGCGTCGTTGGCTGCTTCGTGGAATCGCTGAACTGCTGACATAGGAATACCTCGCCCGCCGCTCACCGGCAGGCATGTAGGGGGATTGGGGTTAGGCTTTTGCGGTGTGGAAGCCGCGAATGGTCAAGGTTTCTTCAACCTCCTTCACGACTTTGTACTGAAGGCTCAAAGACCACTGGGTGGCCAGGTTGAAATAGTCCCAGTACCGAACAACCCACCCGACCATCTCTTTGTGCCGTGGGCCAGCGGTTGTTCCGTAAATTCCACAGGCGCCCAGGTAGGCAACGAACTCATCAATGTTTGTGTACGGGAGAATGTCGTGGTCTTCGATATCAAGCATTCGCTCGAACAGTTCTGCCATCGCGATCAGGTTTTCCCGGAAGTATTGGCAGGTTATGAAGTGCTTTTTGTAGAGAGCCCAAACCTTGAGCGTGATGCCGCCGGCCTGGAATGCGGGGTAGGCTTCATCGTCTGGTTTCAGGTTGTCTGGGTCAAAAGCGATCTTGATGATCATGGCCTTGGCCCCTTGTAGATAAAGACGTAGGCGAACCAGAGGGTGGCGATCATGGCGTCACTCCGATCTCAGCGGCGGCACGGACGATTGCGCGGCGCGTTCCGAAGTCATCCATCGCCTCGATAATCATCACGCCATGTCGAGAATGCTCGGCGCCAACTGAGTCGTGGTCCTCCATGAATACGATGCAAACCCCAAGCTTCACGGCCAGCCGCAGTGCATCGCCGTCGTCATCCAGTGGTCTCCAGAGCCGGTAATGCTCGCGATCGCCAACGCGTAGGCAGTTGCGTGCTGTCTCGTAGCAAAGAACGGGGCCGATGCCCGCCGCGTGTGCCGCCCTCTCCAGCAGTGTCTGGTCGTTCACGTCACTCTCCCCAGCAGCTGAGTTCTTCTGCAATCTCTTCAGCAGGCTCGCCGATCTCATTGAGGCGCCCGTCGTATTCGTAGTTGTCGTAGATCACGGCGCCAGTCTCCCAGCAGAAGGCCAGGTCTTTTGGCTTCCACCATCCCATCAGGCCGCGCATATGCAGCGCCGCCCTGAGAATCCAATACAGTTTTTTCATGCGAGCGCATCCTTGCCGCTATAGCGGCTGACTTTGAAGGGGGAGGGGTTACGGGTTTTGCGGGTGGAGTACGGATGTACTCCTATCGGGATTTGGCGGCACGCTTGCGGAACTCGTAAACCATGCTGCGCAGATCTACGAGAGCTTCCTGCAGGTCACTCCGGGTGGAGTCGATATTCTCAAGCTGCTCACCTTCACCGTCGTCTCCGCCCTCATCGACGGCCAGGATAGCCAGGCCATATGCCTGGAACTTCGCCAACACCCCATCGGCTGACTTGGCCATGTACTCGGCATGCTCAATGGCATAGTCCTTGTCGGAACGCTCATTGGTGACAGGCGCTTCCGGAGCGGCGGCGAGCATGGCGGCCCAGCACAGTTTCGCGCGGAGCGCCGCTTGCTGGCAGCCGCTCATCTCTTGGTACTGCTCCCAGACTTCTTCATCGGAAAAGCACTCGTCCGGCTCCGACTCGAAGCCGTTTATCACCATGGTTTCGGTCGGTTCAACCGGCACCAGTTTCCATTGACTGCTCATATAGCCTCCCTCGTTACCAGATCATGGGCATCCAAAACGGTCATGCCGAGCTTCTCGGCGATCAGGACTTCCAGTTTTGCGCCCTTTGAATTCTCCCAGCCGGGCAGGGTAGCCACAGTGTCGCAGTCCATCAGGGCGGCAATGTCGCGGCGCATGCAGTCGGTCCAAGTGCCGCCTTCTGGGTTGATCTCGGCGGGGTTTGTGACTGTGTGGCCGATTGCGCGCAGGCTGGCGGTCATGCTGTGGAAGGTGGGGAAGTTCAGCCCGGGCAACCCGCTCATGGGCCCGCTGAGGTAGATGCGCTTCATGCTGCCTCCTGCTGCTGTTCCTGGCGCAGCGCCTGTTGCACTGCGTGAATGATCCGCTCGAGGTAGGCGTAATCGGGGTTTGGCTCGGTGGCATCGTTGGCCAGATGCCACCACTCATCCCCAAAAATCTTGTGCATTAGTTCGCTGTGCGCGCCGTGAAGATGGTCAATTGATGGCGATTCGCGAAGATGTTCGGCCTCGGTGAACAGCTCGCGCGCTTCGTACTGGCCGTGCTCATCACGCCGGCGATCCTTCAACACGGCAGCCTGTACTTTGTTTGCAAGCGCCTCACCACTGAACTGCCGTGGGCTCATCGCCTGGTCGAAGTAGCCGATGACGTAGCCGGCGTTCAGTTCGCAGAAAAACTGGCCAATGTTCAGGCCGTCCCACATTCCACCCCAGTACGCCGTCCAGCTCTTACCCCAGCAGCTGACAGTGATCTTGCCCTTGCGTGGGGCTAAGTCCTCGAGGAAGACGGTGACCGGGTCAAGCTGTGGCGCACCGGTGATAACCAGCTTCGTGACTGTCGAGCGCTCGACCAGCAGCGGCGCGGTGATTTGGTTTTCTGTAGGCATGGGGAGTCCTTGCCGGGCCATGCCCTGGCGGTGGAGTGGGGGCTTGAAGTCGGATGTAATGGTAGAGGGACGACGTCTCTCCCAAAATCTGGAGATTTGCCCCAATGAAATGCTCGATTCTCGTGCTTCGATTAGCTGTGGCGCTGTTCGGCCTAATCACGTCTGTCGCGCAAGTGATAGCTATGCTCACCCGTACGGGCTTGGTGTGATTTGGCGCAGAAGTCGTAGGCCGATCCAGCGAACCACGGTGACGGCCTTGCTGTTGCCGATCGCCTTGTAGCGGGGGCCGTCCGGGCACTCGCTTGCTGGCTTGCCGCGCCAGGGGATGAGGGTGTAATAGTCGGCCATACCCTGTAGGCGTTCGCACTCGACTGGAGTGAGGCGGCGCACAGAGCTCGTATGCGACACAATGTTGGGGCCCAGAGCTGAGTCCGTGTTGTCGACCTGTTTGCCGTAGTTGCAGGTCAGCGTCTGGGCCACTTCTCGACATGCAACAATCGGCTGACCGCGCCCGGTGCCATCCTCGCTGCCGTCGAAACCCTCAGCCTTCAGCGTGTGGGTGATTTCTCCAGTGATGCACACAGCTACCTGGCCGCCGGCGTTTGCATGGCTGCCTGAGTGATTCATTGCCCGCAGAGTGGGTGCAATTACCCCGGCATCGGCGCCGTGATCCTTGCAGGAGAAAGCCAGCACTGCATTTTCCTGGCCGTTGTTTCTGCCCAGAGCGTGCGCTTGGTCAATGCTTACACAGGGGTCTTGCGTACCGTGTACTACAAAGGCTTCGCTTTCGAAGTCCATCCTTCCGCTGGCGCTGGCGCACGCATTGCGTGCTGGAGCCACCTCAATTGGGCCGCTGGTGTTGTTCCCCCCGAACACCAGAAGGGATTCTCTCGACTCATGGTCACCATATGGGTTGGTCGTTAAAGCTGCAGTTACGTGAGGGATGTCATCGGTGCTGTATCCGCCGTTCTTTCGAGCGCCGCTAGTAAGGGTGCCGGCAACATCTTTCCCCTGGCCTCGGCGCGGCGCAGTATCCCGGCGCACGCCTTCGCGCTCAAAAAGTACCTCGGTGGGATCGAACCCGTCTCGAGCACTTGCGACAACGAACACACGACGGCGTCGTTGGGCCAGGCCGAAATATTGGGCGTCCAAGACCCGCCACGCGATTGTTCTTTTGGGTCCATACACACAACCAGCGTCCTGCCATTTCTTCCCTGGAGGCTGCAACTCGCAGTCTTCCCCAGCAAGCGCGCCAAGAAAGCATCCGAAGGCGTTCCCTTTGTCGCTGAGGACGCCGGGGACGTTCTCCCAGACGATGACACTGGCGGGTTTGCCGTTGATGGCTCGAACATAGTCAACTGCATCTGCAAGCTCCACGTATTTGATGGTGAGGGCGCCGCGCGGGTCGGTGAGGCCTTCCCGCATACCGGCGACCGAGAAAGCCTGGCATGGGGTGCCGCCGACCAGCACGTCCGGCGCCGGTATCTTGCCGGCCAGCACCAGGGCGGCCAACTTGGTCATGTCGCCGTGGTTCGGCACGTCAGGGTAGCGGTAGGCCAGGACCGCCGACGGAAACTGCTCAATCTCGGCGAACCAGGCGGCGCGCATGCCCAGCGGGTGCCACGCTTGTGTTGCAGCT
>NZ_JYLO01000001.1 GCF_001439845.1 Pseudomonas lactis
TTCTTGACGACCATAGAGCATTGGAACCACCTGATCCCATCCCGAACTCAGCAGTGAAACGATGCATCGCCGATGGTAGTGTGGGGTTTCCCCATGTGAGAGTAGGTCATCGTCAAGATTAAATTCCAAAACCCCTGTCTGCTAACGCAGACAGGGGTTTTGTTTATGTAGAAGCTCATGAATTTCACCGGCACGTTGCCAACCCAACGGTCTGGTACACAGAATTTCTTGACGACCATAGAGCATTGGAACCACCTGATCCCATCCCGAACTCAGCAGTGAAACGATGCATCGCCGATGGTAGTGTGGGGTTTCCCCATGTGAGAGTAGGTCATCGTCAAGATTGAATTCCGAAACCCCTGTCTGCTAACGCAGACAGGGGTTTTGTCGTTTAGGGCGGCCCGTCACAGCCCATCTACGCGACACTTACCGCCTGTCGGTTTCCTACGCTAAAAGAAGATGCTTCTCACAAATTCCTAAGATTTGTCGAAGTTTGGCCGAAAGCCTGACGAGCCATGCGTGCACCGAAATAGAGCGACCGCAGAGTCCGCCTATCCCGTTACATGGAATGTTCCACTCGGCACGCTCACCCCCCTTTGGCAAAAGAAGTCGATGAAATGAATCTCAAGTTCAGTCATAAAATTCTGTTGGCCGCGTCAGGCGTCGTGGTTTTAGCCTTTGCGCTATTCACGCTCTACAACGACTATCTGCAGCGCAGCACCATCAGGCAAAACCTCACTTCGTCCATCCAGCAATCCGGCGAGCTCACTGCCAGCAGTGTGCAGAACTGGCTCAGTGGTCGCATCCTGGTTCTCGAGAACCTGGCGCAAAACGTTGCCCACCAGGGCAGCGCCGCCGATCTTCCTGGTTTGGTCGATCAACCAGCGCTTACCAGCAACTTCCAGTTCACCTATGTGGGACAAGCCAACGGGGTATTCACCCAGCGCCCTGACGCGAAGATGCCTGACGACTACGACCCTCGTCAGCGCCCTTGGTACAAGCAAGCAGTACTCGCGGACAAAACCATGCTTACTCCGCCTTATATGGCGGCTGTGGGCGGTCAGATCGTGACAATTGCCATGCCGGTGAAAAAGAACGGCGAGTTGTTGGGTGTTGTCGGTGGTGACCTGAGCCTGCAGACACTGGTGAAGATCATCAACTCGGTAGACTTCGGTGGTATCGGCCATGCGTTTCTGGTCAGCGGCGATGGCCAGGTCATCGTCAGTCCGGACCAGGACCAGGTGATGAAGAACCTCAAGGACATCTACCCTGGCACCAACGTGCGCATTGAGAAGCTCAATCAGGACGTCGTACTCAAAGGACAGGATCGCATCCTCTCTTTCACGCCTATCAGCGGCTTGCCTGGCGCTGACTGGTACATAGGCCTGTCGATCGACAAAGAAAAAGCCTATGCCCCACTAGGCAAATTCCGCACTTCGGCCTTGATTGCGATGTTGATCGCCGTTGTGGCCATTGCGGTGCTCCTGAGCCTGTTGATTCAAGTACTGTTGCGCCCGCTGACCACCATGGGCGTGGCCATGCAGGACATTGCCCAAGGCGAAGGTGATTTGACCCGACGTCTGGACGTGACCAGCAAAGACGAGTTCGGTGAGGTCGGCAGCGCATTCAACCAGTTCGTCGAGCGAATCCACGCATCGATTTCCGAAGTGTCTTCGGCAACACGCCAGGTGCACGATTTGTCCCAGCGTGTGATGGCTTCATCGAATGCGTCGATCATCGGCTCTGACGAACAGAGCGCACGTACCAACAGCGTGGCTGCAGCCATCAACGAACTGGGTGCTGCCACCCAGGAAATCGCGCGTAACGCCGCTGATGCGTCCCAGCACGCCAGTGGTGCCAGCGAACAAGCTGACGATGGTCGTAAAGTGGTGGAGCAAACCATCCAGGCGATGTCTGAGTTGTCGCAAAAGATCAGCCTGTCTTGCACTCAGATCGAAACCCTCAATGCCAGTACCGATAACATCGGGCACATCCTGGATGTGATCAAAGGCATTTCCCAACAAACCAACCTGCTAGCCCTCAACGCGGCGATCGAAGCGGCCCGTGCTGGTGAAGCCGGGCGTGGTTTTGCCGTGGTGGCGGATGAAGTGCGTAATTTGGCGCACCGTACCCAGGAGTCGGCAGAAGAAATCCACAAGATGATCACCTCGCTGCAAGTGGGCTCTCGTGAAGCCGTGACCACCATGAACGCCAGCCAGGCTTCCAGCGAAGAAAGTGTTGAAGTCGCCAATCAGGCAGGTGAGCGCTTGGTCAGCGTGACGCAACGTATCGTTGAGATTGATGGCATGAACCAATCCGTTGCGGCCGCGACTGAAGAGCAGACCGCAGTGGTTGAAACCCTCAACGTCGATATCAACCAGATCAACCTCTTGAACCAGCAAGGTGTGGCCAACCTCAACGAAACGCTCAAGGACTGCGATGCGCTGTCCCAGCAGGCCAGCCGATTGAAGCAATTGGTCGATAGCTTCAAGATCTGATTCTGACTGCATCGGAGCGAGGCCACTCGCTCCGACTGCTTGGCCCTGCGTCCACGGTGCTATTCAGAGGAAGCTAATAGCGCTCAGATAGTCGCAGCCTTTGCGTAACAGCGCCTGGCTCTTGGGTGGATAGCACATCCCCATTTTTTCCAAGCCCCACCGGGCATTGTCGTAACGGATCATCGACGTGTCACCGATGTCTTCGCCCAGCCCGTCCAGATAAAAGCCCAGCACCCCGAACAGGGCGTTATCACGGCTCACTTTGCGCAACGCTCGTTGCCACTCTTCAACGCTGACTCGGTCAAAAACGTGCCCAGCCTCGCTGAAGGCATCGAGGTACTGATCCCAATTCAAGGGCTGCGGATTGTGCAAGTTGAACACGTTTCGCTCGGTGTCAAAATGAGCGCTATGGAAAGCGATGAAACGCGCCAGGAAGTCCACCGGCATCAGATCGAAATTGGCCTCCAGTCGCGGGACGAGCCCCAATTGCAGAGACCCCTTGAGCATCAACAGCAAGCGGTTTTTCTGTGGCTGACAAACACCGTTCTGGCTATTGAAGCTGATATTCCCCGGACGATGAATATTAACCCAGGCCCCTTGCTCGACTGCTCGTCCTAATAGCCGCTCGGCGACCCACTTGGAAAGGTTGTAGCCATTTTTCACGTAGAGCGGCAGTGTGCGCCGGGCAGGCGTTTCAAGCACGTACCCATCGGCGTCCACGCTGCTGCAGGCTGAGAGCGTCGAGATGAAATTGAGGACCTTCTTGCAATGGGTCTCGCAAAGACGCAGGCACTCCAGCACCGGTTCGACGTTGTCCTTGGCGAGTGAGGCGTAATCCATCACATGATTGACCTGCGCGGCGTTATGCACCACCACGCCGTAATGGCGGGCCAGGTGCTCGTACACGTCATCGGCCAAGCCCAGGCGGGGTTTACGAATATCAGCGGCGTATACCTGCACTCGGCTCAGGTCCAGATCTTCCAAGCGGTATTCACGCAACGCCTGGGCGAACCTTGCCGCCGCCTTATGGCCGGGTAACTCACGCACCAGGCACGCCACGTTCTGCGCGCCGCCAGCCAGCAGTGCCTGGACGATATGCACCCCGACAAAGCTGTTCGCCCCGGTGACGATGGCTTTGCGCGTGTCTCCCGCAAGGACCGCGGGCAGCGTCTCGACCTCCAGTGCTCGCGTCGCGTCTTGCTCCATCTGGTTGGACCGGGTATCCGGCAGCGTGCCGCCATCCATGAGTGCGGCCAATGTGCGGATGGTCGGCGTCTCAAAAAAGGGGCTCAGGCAGAAGCTACGACCAAACTGCTCGCGCAGGCGTAGCAACAGGGTCGACAACAGGATGGAGTGGCCACCGAGGTTGAAAAAACTCTCATCGATCGAGAGGTCGCCAGCGGGTAATCCCAACAGTTCACCCCACAGGTCAGCCAGTTGTGCCTGCAAAGGGTCTTGTACGCGGCAGCGGCTCACCCCGACGGGTGTAGTTATTGGCATGGCCAGTAAGGCCTTGCGATCAATCTTGCCGTTATTCGAACGGGGCATGCCTGCCAGCTCGCTCCAAGCGCTTGGCTGCATGTGCACGGGCAACCATTGCCGAGCGTATTCCTTCAGGCTTGCCAGCGTAGCGCCAGGTTCTGGCTGGGTGACAAACCCGATGACTCTGTGTGCCGCATCGATCACCACTGCCACTTGGCGAAACAAGCGACTATCGCGCAAGCACTGTTCAATATCCCGAGGCTGAACTCGAAACCCGCGGATCTTGACTTGCTCATCCCGACGGCCGCCCAGCTCGATGCCTACTTGCGTCCATTTCGCCAAGTCGCCGCTGCGATAAGCCTGCAGCACTTGCCCATTGGGCAGTGTCAGTGCCACGAACGGATTGTCGGCCAGGGACGGTGTATTCGAATAACCCAGGCTTACTCCGGGACCGACAATGTACAAGTCGCCCATTACCTGTTCATCCACGGGCTGCAGGTTCTCGTCGAGAATCAGCACCTGGCTGTTGGCGATGGGAAGTCCGACATTGCGATGGCTGTCGCCCCGTTGGAATACTCGATGGGTCGCCAGCACAGTGGCCTCGGTCGGCCCATAGAGGTTATGCAACTGGCATTGACCGGCCAGTTGTTCGATCACGCAGGGCTCGCAGAAATCACCTCCGGTCAGCAGATGGGTCATGCCCAATGGCTGATCCAGCGGCAGGATACTGAGCAGCGCCGGTGGCACGAACCCATGCGTGACGCGTTGCTGGCGAATCAGCTCTAGCAGTTGCTGAGGGTCGTGACGTTGGTCTGGGGTGGGGACGATCAACTCGGCGCCGGCGACCAAGGTCGGGAAAATATCGATCAGTGACGAATCGAAGCCCAGCGGCGAAAACTGCAGGACGCGGCTGTGTTGATCCAACGCCACGCAACTGACGAGCCAGGCCGTGAAATGCGCCAGGTTGTATTGGCTCAGCAGTACCCCCTTGGGCTGGCCCGTCGTACCCGAGGTGAACAGTGCCACGCACGGCTCGTCGGCACGGGGATGACGGCGCATCAGCGGTTGCGTCATGTCGGCGCTGTGCGCGGCAACCTGGCTCACATCAAGTGAAACGAAACGCTCTCGCAATGGGTGCTGGCCATTCTCCAGCAGCACACAGGCCTTGAGGCTGGTCAGCATGCAGTGCTGGCGTTGCTCCGGGTGGTCAGGCACCAGCGGCAAATACACGGCGCCACAGCCAAGCACCGCGAGAATGCTGGCGTACAACTCGGCGGATTTCTCCAGGCATACGCCGACCACTTGTGGAGCCCCGGCATCCTCCAGCAAGGGAAGCAGGCGTTGTTGAATAGCCATGGCTTGTTGCTGGAGCTGCCGATAAGTCAGCGCATGACCGGCGGTGTTCAGCACTGTTCGATGTGCGAAGGTATTGAGGCTGGCCTGCAGCCGTTCGATCATAGGCGTTCGGGCCGCGTGCAGTAAGGCAGAGTCCGCCGTGTGGTTGAACCGGTGCATGAAAGCCAAGGCATCCAGCTCTTGCAGACTCTGTTCAGGCCAGGCGTTAGCAGTGGCCGTTGCCGAGAAATAAGCGGGATCTCTTGAGAAACCGCAGACCAACAAAGCAGCGCATTCCACCAATGCATCCGTTGCCTGCTGGCGCAACCGCTGCCCATTGCCGCTGGGCTCCTGGGCAACGTCTTGCACAGCTAGCAGGCGCCGCTCGCGGTCATAGCAGCGCAACTGCAGTAAGGGCAGCCCGTGTTCGCAGAGCGGGCCGATACCCACGCGCAAGCTTAACCAAGGCGCACTGGTGGGCGAGGGCGGCAGCGGCTGACTCCCGTCGTCAATCATCAGGTCGATAGACCCCGCTCCTGCCACATGCCCATATTGCTCCAGCTCCTGCTTGAGCGCCTCCAGAGCTTTACTGGTGCCACGCCACTCGATCTGCAAGCGCCTCATGCCAACTTCCTCGCTACGGGCAGGTAGTCGCTCAGGGCTCGTGCCACGCTAGGGGTTTGCAGGACACCGCTGTGGTGCAGAAAGCCCATGATATTGGTCACCAGCGGATGTTGATGGGTGATGGGAAAGTCCAGCGCCTGGATTTCATCGCGCAATGCCAGGCGAGCGTCGGCACTGATAACCAAGTGTTCGATCAGTTGCAGATCGAAGTCTTTTTGTAGGTCGTTGGTCAGGTAGTGCGTCAGGAACACGGGCAGGGCTTGGGCAATGTGGTCGCGATCTTGCGGGCTTGCCGACTGCCAGTAGAGACGCACCAACTGTGTCCAGAACCGCGCATGCCGCCCTTCATCAAACAGATGATCGGCCATCAGGCCGCGGACAGAAGATTTGACGCTGCCGTCTTTGGAAAATGCTGCGACGTCATGGGTGACGGTGTTCTCAGCGATGGCGACGCCGATCAACTCAACGGCATCGTGCAAACATACCGGTACCTGCGCCTGGGCTGCCGGCAGCGCGCGGCCCAATTCAATTTGCCCGGGTAGATCAAGCGGTTGGATTCCGGTCATCTCCACGGCTTGCTGCAGAAAATCCAGCGCGACCAGCGCGTGGTAATCCTCGTCGACAACGACTGTCATCGCGTCGTAGCGGCAGGCGAGCGGGAAGGGCAGGGAGAAGCGATTTTTAGCGATGCTGCGCGCGGTTTTGTCGACGATCTCGGTTTCGAAAATCACCACGTCATTGATGAATTTATAGAAGCTTTGCATCAGTACGAAGTCGCGCCATTGTGGGCAGTGCTTGAGAAAGGTTGCACTCAGCACCAGAGGCTGGCGGCACAGGGGGAAGATGAGTTTGTCGTCGTCTTCCAACATCCGCCGGGGGCGTGTGCGGATGGTTGCGCGACGCTCCCAGTCATCGGCAAAGGATTGGTAGTGGGCGGCGTTCACGGGCGTACCTCTTGCATCGAAGCCAGTACGTCGTCCCAGAGGGTTATACGACTCTCCACGGCGCCCAGGGCGGCGTTATCGGCCTGTCTCTGACGGCTGGGGTCTGCTTCGAACAGACGCTGTAGCAACTGATGCGCCGCAGGCCCGTGATCATCGCTGTCCATTTCGATATGGCGGCTGAGGTAGTGACATAACGTAGGGGCCTGCCGACCTATGAAAGCATGGCTATGCAAAAGCCTCTGGAACATAGACGGAATTACACTCTCGCGGCCATGCAGGAACGCCGCCGCCACACAGTGGGTCGGGGCGCTCAAGGCGATTTGTAAGGTGCTGTCGACGAAGCGGGCCACGCCCTGAGGCGCACCGATCATTTGCAACGCTGCGCTTACCTCCACTCCCTGGCTTTGCAACTCGATAAAGCGGGTGATTGCGACAGTGCTGGCGCCCACTTCCGTCATGGCGTCCAGGTACAGCTCGAAGTGGCTGCAATAGCCCCGTGTCGGGTGCTCGTCCGACTCTTCCGCCAATACGATTTCATTGATCAGGCGGGCAGCGTGCGGGTCAGCGCAGGGGAGCCAGGGCAGTTGCGTGCCGGTCAGGTCCTGTTGCAGGCGTTTGGTCAGGCTCATGAAGTCCCACACAGCAAATACATGGTATTGCATAAAGTGTTGTAACTTGCCAAGAGTGGTTATTTCTATAAATAACGGGTGGCCGAACAGTTTTTGTTTTTTTTGCTCAAGTAAATATTGATGCATGTTGACGCCTATAGTTGTTGCGAGTGCTGTAAAAGCAGTGTTGGAATATTATAGTTGTGGATGTAAGAGTAACTTGGCCGCGACCACGCGCACGACGCTGCCTTTTAAATAGGCGGTCGCAGCGGTTTGTGAAAGCGGAGCTTGCTGGACGAAGATAATAAGCTGATTGAATGTTTGAACCGGTATACAAATGTATTAAAGGACTTTGCGGATGTTTGTATGTGCGGTAAGTTGCCAGGTTGTAGGTGGGATTTTTCCGTGCGCTAAGTCGGCGTTAATTGTCCTTTAGTTGATTTTTTTAATATGTCTGACGGAGCAACAATCCGGATAGGGAAGTTGCTCCGTCACGTAAGTATTAAGGGCTCAAGCGAAAAAAACCGACTACCCGGCTTTTTTGTCGGCGCTCTCAAGGCCCCTGAGGTAGGTCGCGATTACCTCCATGCCTCGCATCAAGTGGTTACGCAGCGTCAGGATGCTCTCCTCGACCTTCTTCTGCGCTACCAGGCTCAGCAGTTCGCGGTGATCCTCCTGGGAAGTCTCGCCCAGCCCCATCGCTTCAAGGTTGAAGCGCAGAAAGCGCTCCTCCTCATTCAATCCGTGCTCGACCAGAGTGAGTAGCCGCTGGTTGGGCGCCTTGCCGTACAACACCATGTGAAACAGGCGATTGAGCCGACCAATCTCGGTGTAGTCTTTTTCGCTTTCCAGTGCATTGATACAGGCCTCGGCTTGAGCAAGGTCCGCGTCGGTGAGCAACGGAATCGACAGGCGTAGGGCCTCGGACTCCAGCAGCATGCGCAAGGCATAGGTCTCAGCCGAATTGTCCTCGATCAGGGGGGCGACGACGGCACCCTTGTGAGTCACCACATGCAGTAAGGATTGCGCCTCCAGCTGGCGCAAGGCTTCGCGCACGGGCATGCGGCTGACGCCGAACAGGCTGGCCAGTTCTTGCTGGCGCATGGCGGTGCCACAGGGCAATCGCCCATCGAGGATGGCATTACGCAAGGTTTCTTCAATAACGGAGCGCGCAAGATGGGCGGGAATAGGCCCGCTGATTTTGATGCTGCTTAATGGGTTCGGCTTCTGCGTCACGGTTGCGCTATCCTCCCTTTTTGAATAATAGTTTGGCTAATTGGATCCAAAGAACACTAAAGATGGGCCAGGCGCTTGTCAAACAGCCAAAGTTTCCGTTTGTAAGGGCTTACACAGCATACTTTGTGTCTCTCACAAGGGGCGGTTATAAAAACGGGGCTCCCGCGAATGATTGCACTGTGCCATTGTTTTTTGTAGGGCCAGGCTTCACCATTCGTTGAAATTCCGTCTCTTTCATGGACTGAACACTTTGGCGGTAAGTTTTATTCCCTATCGACTGCTTTGCTGGCTTTTATCAGCAATTTTACTGGCTGGCCTGATGCTCGGCGGGCTACGTGCCGATTGGGATTTCTCGCAGATCAGCCGCAAGGCCACCGCCGTCTACGGGCCGTTGGGCCAAGGCCAGCAGCGTATCGACGCCTGGCAGCGGCTGTTGGCGAGCCAAAAACAGGTCAGCGAGCAGGAGCAGCTCAAGGTCGTCAATTTATTCTTCAACAAGCAAATGACCTACGTGGAAGACATCGATCTCTGGCACGTTGTCGATTATTGGGAGACACCCGTCGAAGCACTCTGGAAAGGCGCCGGTGACTGCGAAGACTACGCCATCGCAAAGTATTTCAGTTTGCGTCATCTGGGGGTGTCCAGCGACAAACTGCGCATCACGTACGTCAAGGCCCTGCGGCAGAATCGAGCGCACATGGTCCTGACCTATTACTCGACCCCCGACGCCGTACCACTGGTGCTCGACAGCCTGATGGATGAGATCCTGCCGGCCACCCGTCGCACCGATCTGGTCCCGGTGTACTCATTCAACGCCGAGGGGCTGTACTTGCCCGGTGCCAAGGGCAACAAGAAAGTCGGTGATACCAAACGCCTGTCGCGCTGGCAGGATGTGTTGAGAAAAATGCGTGCGGAAGGCTTTCCAGCCGAGCCTGCCAACTAGGAGTAACTGATCGGATGTCTCTGTTCAAACAGCTATTGATCGCAATCTGTCTGTTCCTGGTGGTCGCCTTCAGCGGCAGCTTCATGGTCAGCCTGGAAAGCTCGCGCACCCAGTACGTCAACCAACTGCGCTCCCACGCCCAGGATGCCGCAACGGCGTTGGCGTTGTCGCTGACTCCGAATATCGACGACCCGGCCATGGTGGAGCTGCTGGTCAGCTCGATCTTCGACAGCGGTTACTACGCCAGCATCCGCGTCGTGGACCTGGCCACCGACAAAACCATCGTCGAGCGCAGCGGTATTCCCGACAACAACGGCGTGCCCAACTGGTTCGTCAAGCTGATCGGCCTGGAGCCGGCCGGTGGTGATGCGTTGGTCAGCCGTGGCTGGGAACAGGCCGCAAGGGTAGAAGTGGTCAGCCATCCGATGTTCGCCCTGGCCAAGCTCTGGCAAAGCGCCCTGGGCAGCCTGGGCTGGTTGCTGCTGTGCGGCGCGGTCAGTGTGGTGCTCGGTGGGCTGCTGCTGCGCCGGCAACTGAAGCCGTTGGACTATATGGTCAAGCAATCCCACGCCATTGCCCGCCGTGAGTTCCTCAGCCTGCCGGACCTGCCCCGCACGCCAGAGCTGCGGCGCGTGGTACAGGCCATGAACCAGATGGTGGAAAAGCTCAAGGCGCTCTTCCAGGAGCAGGCTGAGCGTAGCGAAAAACTGCGCACCGAATCCTACCAGGACAACCTCACCGGCCTCGCCAACCGCCGTTATTTCGAGATGCAGCTCAACGCCCGCGTCAGTAACCCGGAAGAGACCAACTCTGGTTACCTTCTGTTGCTGCGGGTCAAGGACCTGGCTGGCCTCAACCAGCGCCTGGGCGGCCAGCGTACCGACCAGTTGCTGCAAGCGGTTGGCGAACAACTGCTGCGTCAGTGCGAGCCGTACCCGGAAACCCATAACCTCGTTACCCGTATTCGTGGCGGTGAGTTCGCCGTGCTGGCGCCAGGGTTGATGCGTGAAGAAGCGGTGCAACTGGCGCAAAACCTGGAAAGCACCTTGCTCAGCCTGCAAGCGACCGGTGCCAGCGACGTTACACCGGTCGCCTATATCGGCCTGGCACCGTTCAGCCATGGCGACGCGCCCCAAGCCCTGTTGACCCTGGCCGACCAGGCCCTGGCCCAGGCCCAAGCGCAGGGCGACACCAGTTGGGTGTGCCTGGACCGCAGCGCCGCCGCCAGTGTCGGTGACGATCACCATGCCTGGCATACCTTGTTGGACCAGGCCCTGACCCAGCAGCGCTTCCAGCTGTATTTCCAGCCGGTGGTGGCCAGCCAGGACCCACAGTTGGTCTTGCACTACAAAGTGCTGTCGCGCTTGCAAGACGAAGACGGCCACACCATACCGGCCGGGCGCTTCCTGCCTTGGCTTGAGCGCTTCGGTTGGTCGGCCCGCCTGGACCGCCTGATGCTGGAGCAGGTGCTCAAGCAGATGAGCAGCCACACCGAGAACCTGGCGCTGAACCTCTCGGCCGCGACCCTGCAGGACCCCCAGGCCCTGAACCGCATTTATGACCTGCTACGCCAGCACAGCAACCTGGGCCCGCGCCTCACCCTGGAGATCGGTGAAGAGCAATTGCCTGAGCAGCACGTGCTGGAACAGATGACCCAGCGCCTGCGCGAGCTGGGTTTCTCCCTCAGCCTGCAACGTTTCGGTGGGCGGTTCAGCATGATCGGGAACCTGGCGCGCCTGGGCCTGGCGTACCTGAAGATCGACGGCAGCTACATTCGCGCCATCGACCAGGAAAGTGACAAGCGCCTGTTTATCGAGGCCATCCAGCGAGCGGCCCATAGCATCGACCTGCCGCTGATTGCCGAGCGTGTAGAGACCGAGGGCGAACTGAAGGTGATTCGTGAGATGGGGATTTTCGGTGTGCAGGGCCAACTGTTTGGCGAGCCCGCGCCCTGGAAATAATTACCTTTAGGAGCGAGCTTGCTCGCGAAGATCGCCAACGATAACGCGCAAAGCCTGACACCCCGTGGCGATTTGAGTTTTTTCGCGAGCAAGCTCGCTCCTACAGTGCGTAGGAGCGGTTGGATTAAATCAATCCTTTCTCGTCATCATCGATCAACTGGCTCAACCCACCCAACGCTTCCCGCGCCTGGTTACGGTCCATCAACTTGGCCTGGGCTGCCGGCGGCAGGTCGGTCACGCTGATCACCCCCTTGCGGGTCAGCACCTGGATCAAGTCATCCAGCACCCGGATCATCTCCAAGTCGCTCTGTTTGAGCTGGGCCAGGCTGGTTTCCACCACTTCGTTGGCGTACCAGGCCTGTATCTCATGGTGATCGGCCGGCAGGGTTTCAGTGGATTCGGTAAAGGCAGCAGCCTCTACGCGAACCAGCGCGCCCTGTGCATCACGTTGCACGTAAAACATAACAACCCCTCGAAAATGCGCCACAGGCGTTCAACAGCATAGGTCAACGCGGCGTGTATGGGCGTGAGTATGCGATGCCCCGTCCGCCAGGGCCAGCCACCCGCAGGCCAAAAAAAACGGCCGCCTGAAAGGGCGGCCGATTAATCGTGTCTTAAGTGTGGTCGATCTTGATGGTCGGGTCGGCACCACTGATCAGCGAGTTGATGCTGGTGTGGGACCAGTCGTTGCCTTCCAGCTTGATCGTCACATCGGCATTGGCCAAGCCACCGGCGGCGTTGAGCTTGCCTTCACTGCTCACTTGCAGGGTCGACACGCCGTCTACCGTGGTGATCTTGAGGTAGTTGTCGATGGTGCTGTCGGTTTCACCTTTCAACAAATCGCGCAGATCGATGCGGTCGCCTTCCGAGGCCTTGAAGTCCTTGATCACATCGTTGCCGATGTCGCCAGACTTCCACACAAAGGTGTCGGCCCCCGAGCCACCGATCAGGATGTCGTTGCCCTGGCCGCCAATCAACGTGTCGTTACCCGTGCCACCCAGCAGGATGTCATTGCCTTTGCCACCGTCGAGCGTGTCGTTGCCGCCCTGGCCGAACAGGATGTCATCGCCAGCGCCGCCCAGCAGCGTGTCGTTGGCATCCTTGGCGCCGGAGACGTCGAAGTCCACATAGTGCTCGGTGACGTACTGGTGAACGTTAGAGGCAGTCACTGCCGAGACAGCCACGCCGGTCTTCTGTGCGACAAAGGCCTGCAGTGCGTTGTAACCCTCGCCATTGATCCCGCTGAAACTCACCAGGTCGCCGAACAGGATGTCGTTGCCGTCGCCACCGCTGACGGTGTCCGCGCCCGGCAACGTCGCCTCGGTGTGGCCGAGGATAGCGTTGGCGAGGTCCTTCGGATCGATGTTGGCCTGTGGCTTGCCATCGCTGTCGTACGGTGCCAGCTGATTCAAGCTGACCCCACTATTGAGGCCGATGGCTTCTACGCCACCTGTGGACAGACCTTTAAGCAGTGCGAACGCGCTGTTGGAGTTGAGGGTGGTGGAGTAGTCGGTATCGTATCCGAGGCCGCCTTGCACCGATATTTCATAGGTGCCATCCCCTTGGGCGTGGATGATTCCCTTGTTGTATCCCCAGCCGTAAGACCAGAGGGTCACCTTGCCGGCAGAGTTGATATCAAGGTAGTTATTCGAATCGATGTTGATCCGGGTGGCGGTACCTATGGTGTAGTTGTTCATGGTGACGACATCATCGAGCCTGACGTTGCCGTACAAGTACGGGTTGGTCTGCTCGGACGCTTGGTAAAACGTCGGCTGACCATCGGTGATGAAGTACGTTGTATTAATAGCGCCAGTGTTGCCAGTCGCCTGGGCACTTTTGAAGAAGTTGGACGCGGCCTTGAACACGTCTTCGTAGTTGGTCCCGCCGGTAGACACCATGGAGTCCAGGACTTTCTGCAGCGAGTCCAATGCACCTGGGTCTTTCAGGTTGACTGTCACCGTGCGATTGACCTGGTCGCTGAAATCCGCCAGGAAGATATTCACAGTGCCGGAGGTGCTGGCGCCGATACTGTTTTTCAGCGAGTTGAACGTGGTAGTCAGCGAGGTTTTTGCCGCTGCTATCGAGTCCGCACCCATACTGCCCGATGTATCGATCATGAACGCGATGTTGTAGTTCTTGCCCTGCACCACGTTCAGGCCGGCGATGTCGGCCACGACGATGTCGTTGCCATCGCTGCCATTGATGGTGTCGCTGCCCGAGGTGCCGGTGACCGAATTGTAGGTCGCCGGATGCACCGTGACGGGCAATTGCGCGGTGGTGGTCGCTGAACCGCCGATGCTCTCGGTGGAAGTCGAGGTGACTGTCAGGTTGAACTGGCCGCTGTAGTAGGTCGGCGGCTTGATGCTCAGCGTGTTCAGGTCCCAGCCGGTGACATTCACTTCGCCCACGGTTTTACCCGCAGTAAAGGTGTGCCCCGATGCGTCGGTAAGCACCGAGCCTGCCGGAATGCCGCTGATCTTCACGCTCAGGGTTTCGGAGCCGTCGGTGTCGGTCAGCGCGGTGGTGACCTTGGACAGTTTGACCGTCCCGTTCTCCTGGCCTTCGTTGAGCTTGTAGCCCACGTAGTAACCGTCACCGTTGCTGCCATGCAGGTCGGATACGGTGACGCCGGCGTTGGTCAGGTCGGTAAGGCCGGTGTACAACGGCACGGTGCTGGTGCTCAGGTTCTGCACCGCCCCGCCGTTGATCGACAGGTTAACGTCGAAGCTGCCTGGGCCCGCCTGGTTGGCCTGGTAGATCTCAAGGCTGTAGTAACCGGTGGTGGTTGGCGTGAACGAGCCGCTGAACTTGCCGCTGTTGGTGCCCCACAAACCGCTGGCAACGTCTTTACCGCCAACGTTGACCACCACGCTGTCATCGGCGATGCCGCTGAAGGTGTAGCTCTTGCCGGCTTCCATGTAGATCAGGCCGGAGATTTTTGAGCCAGAGCCGGCGGCGACGTTGTCGACAGACTCGACGTTGGTCACCACCGAGGTGTTGTTCGGCGTGCCCGCGTTATCGATGGCTTTTTTCAGCACGTCCGGTGCAGCGCCGTTGCCGTTGTTGCCGAGGCCGGCAATGCTGTTCCAGCCCTGTTTGACCAGGCCGGTGGAGGCAACGTTGTTGTCTGCCACGCTCAGGGTCGGCGCGTCGGCTACCGGCGTGATATCGACTTTCACCGTGGCGCTGGTACCCAGGTCCTTGCCATCGGTTGGTTGGAACTTGAACTGCGCGTAATCCGCCTGCTTGTTACCCACGCCAGTGCCGCCATAACCGTCGGCGCCGGACTCGTTGGCGTTCGGCGTAAAGCGCAGTTGGCCGCCATCGATCTGAGCCTTGGTAAAGGTCTGGCCGCTGGTCACGTTGGTCCAGGTGCTGCCGTCCGCCGCCAGGTATTGCAGCTTGCCGGCTACCGGCAGCTCGGTGATTTTCACCCCGAGGCTGGCTTGTGGCGAGTCCACATCGCTCACGCCGAAGTTGGCCCAGGTCAGGGCCAGCGCGGTGTCTTCCGTACCGGTCACGGCACCGCCAGTGGCCACTGGTGCATCGTTGACTGCTACCACGTTGACGGTGGTGGTAGCCACGTTGGAGTAGTTGCCGCCATCGGTCACCGTCACGGTGATGGTGCGCGGCGTGGTGCTCGGGTCGTGGCTGTTGTTGGTGAACGTGATGTTCTTGATCTGCTGCATGTAGTCGGCCAGCGACGCCGTCCCGGTCAGGGTCAAGGTGATTTTACCGGTCACAGGGTCGGTAGTCGGGGTCACGGTGATGCCGCTCACGCCGCTGAAGTTCAGCGAGTCGCCTGGCTGGCTGTTGGTCAATACCACGGTGGCGCCGGTCAGTTGGGTGCTGTCCGGGTCGGTGATCTTAATGTCAGTGTCAGCAATTGACACACCGGTGCCGCCTTCGGTGAAGGTGGTCTTGAAGTCCGCACCGCTGGCGCCGCTGGAGTTGTTGGCATCCAGATCGATGACCGGCGGCGCATCATTGTCGATGATGTTGGTGGTAACACTGCCATTGCCGACCACCAGGTTTTCGAAGTTGCCGCCAGTGGTCTTGTCGATGGTGATGACGATATTTTCCGTCGGCTCGGTGATCTTGTCGTCGAGCGTGCGGATATCAAACGGTACGCTGCTGGAGCCTGCCGGAATCTTCACGGTGTACACGCCATTGAAGTCTGAACCGTCGGTAGCGGTGCCGCTGTACTTGAGCGTCACGGTCACGTCGGTTTGCGGCGGGTTGCTCAGGGTCAGCGTGTAGTGCGCCGTACCGCCTTCAGTCACCGACGCATCGCCGGTAATGCTGATGGTGGTGTTGCTGACCACATCGGTCACTTTGGTAACCACGGTGCTGCCGTCGACGATCAAGTGTTCGTACTTGTCGCCACCGCTGACCACACCCGTGATTTTAGTGGTGACGTCATTGGCGCCGACATACGCATCGTTAGGTGCGGTGGCGGTGGTGAAGCTGGTGGACTTGCCATTGCCGATGGTAATGGTCGAGCCGTTATCCAGCTTGACGACCAGGTCTGAGCCAACGTTGTTCACCGCCACACCGTTCTTGTCGACCAGGGACGCGGTGTACACGATCTGCCCGCCTTCGCTGACCGAGCCAGTGGCCTTGAGTACCACGGTCACGTCATCGATGGTGTCGTTGATGGTGGTCGTGGCGCCCGCAGGTGTGATGGTCACGCCCTCGAAATTGCCGCCGGTGGTGCCGGTGATCTTGACGGTCTGGGTGCTCTTGTCGATGAACACGTCATCGGTAGGCGCCGGGACGGTCACCGTGCCCACGGTCTCACCTTGCTTGATAGTGATGCTCGAACCGTTGTCGAGCTGGACCAGCATGTCGCTACCGGCCTTGTTGCTCAAGGTGGCGGTGTAGGTGATCTGGCCGCCTTCGTTGACCGCGGTCGGGGCAGTCAGGGTAACGGTGGTCAGGTCGGTGGAGCCTGGTGTGTCGGTGACGGTGGTGTTCACCGCCGTCGTGCCCGGCACCAGGTTCTCGAAGTGCTCGCCGCCGGTCACGCCTTTGATGGCGGTGGTGACGGTTTGGTCGCCTTTGTAGACGTCGTTTGGCGCTACGGTGGTGATGGAACCGCTCGACTGATTCACACCGATGGTGATGGTCTTGCCGTTATCCAGGGTCACGGTCAGCGGATTGGTGATGTTGGTCACCGGTGCGCCGTTCTTATCCACAAGGCTGGCGGTGTAGACGATGTTGCCGCCTTCGCCGACGGTGGTAGTGGCGGTCAGGACCACATCGACTTTGTCGATGGTGTCGTTGATCGTGGTGGTTGCGCCATTGCCTGCCACTTCGAGTTTTTCGAAGTTGCCGCCAGTGGTCTCGGTGATCTTGACGGTCTGCGTGCTCTTATCGATAAACACGTCATCGGTAGGCGCAGGGACAGTCACGGTGCCGACGGTTTCGCCGGCCTTGATGGTGATCGACGAACCGTTATCTAACTTCAGCGTGACATCAGTGCCCGCTTTATTGGAAAGCGTTGCGGTGTACGTAATCTGCCCACCTTCGTTAACGGCACTTGGCGCTGTCAGCGTAACGGTGGTGGTGTTATCGGTACCCGGTGTGTCCGTAACGGTGGTGTTAACCGGGGTAGTACCTGGAACCAGATTTTCAAAGTGCTCGCCGCCGGTCACACCCTTGATAGCGGTGGTGACAGTTTGGTCGCCCTTGTACACATCATCCGGAGCAAGAACCGAAACGCTACCGCTCGATTGGTTTACGCCGATGGTGATGGTCTTGCCGTTATCCAGGGTCACGGTCAGCGGATTGGTGATGTTGGTCACCGGTGCGCCGTTTTTATCCACGAGGCTGGCGGTGTAAACGATGTTGCCGCCTTCGCCGACGGTGGTGGTGGCGGTCAGGACCACATCGACCTTGTCGATAGTGTCGTTGATCGTAGTGGTCGCGCCGCTGCCTGCAACTTCCAGTTTTTCGAAGTTACCGCCCGAAGCGTCGGTGATCTTGACGGTCTGAGTGCTCTTATCGATGAACACGTCATCGGTAGGCGCAGGCACGGTCACAGTACCGACGGTCTCGCCAGCTTTGATGGTGATCGAAGAGCCGTTATCCAGCTTCAAGGTGACGTCAGTACCGGCCTTGTTGCTCAAGGTCGCGGTGTAAGTGATCTGACCACCTTCGTTAACGGCACTTGGCGCTGTCAGCGTCACAGTGGTGGTGTTGTCGGTACCGGGGGTATCGGTGACAGTGGTGTTCACTGCCGTAGTGCCAGGCACCAGGTTCTCGAAATGCTCGCCGCCGGTCACACCCTTTATAGCGGTGGTGACAGTTTGGTCGCCCTTGTACACATCATCAGGAGCAAGAACCGAAACGCTACCGCTCGATTGGTTTACGCCGATGGTGATGGTTTTACCGTTATCCAATGTCACGGTCAGCGGGTTGGTGATGTTGGTCACCGGCGCGCCGTTCTTATCCACAAGGCTGGCGGTGTAGACGATGTTGCCGCCTTCGCCGACGGTAGTGGTAGCAGTTAGAACTACATCCACCTTGTCGATGGTGTCGTTGATCGTGGTCGTTGCGCCGTTACCTGCGACTTCGAGTTTTTCGAAGTTGCCGCCGGAAGCGTCAGTAATCTTGACGGTCTGGGTACTTTTATCGATGAACACGTCATCGCTTGGAGCGGGCACAGTCACAGTGCCAACAGTGTCGCCAGCCTTGATGGTGATCGAAGAACCGTTGTCGAGTTTCAGCGTTACGTCAGTGCCCGCTTTGTTGGAAAGCGTGGCGGTGTACGTGATCTGCCCACCTTCGTTTGCCTCGGCCGGAGCGGTCAGCGTCACCGTAGTGGTGTTGTCAGTGCCTGGTGTATCCGTAACGGTGGTATTAACCGGGGTAGTACCTGGAACCAGATTTTCAAAGTGCTCGCCGCCGGTCACGCCTTTGATGGCGGTAGTGACGGTCTGGTCGCCTTTGTAGACATCGTCTGGCGCGATGGTGGTGATAGAACCGCTCGACTGGTTTACGCCAATAGTGATGGTCTGGCCGTTATCCAATGTCACGGTCAGCGGATTGGTGATGTTGGTCACCGGTGCGCCGTTCTTATCCACAAGGCTGGCGGTGTAGACGATATTGCCGCCTTCGCCGACGGTGGTAGTGGCGGTCAGGACCACATCGACTTTGTCGATGGTGTCGTTGATCGTGGTGGTTGCGCCGTTTCCTGCCACTTCGAGTTTTTCGAAGTTGCCGCCAGTGGTTTCGGTGATCTTGACGGTCTGGGTGCTCTTATCGATAAACACGTCATCGGTAGGCGCAGGCACAGTCACGGTGCCGACGGTTTCGCCAGCTTTGATAGTGATCGAAGAGCCGTTATCCAGCTTCAAGGTGACGTCAGTACCGGCCTTGTTGCTCAAGGTTGCGGTGTAGGTGATCTGACCACCTTCGTTAACGGCACTTGGCGCTGTCAGCGTAACGGTGGTGGTGTTATCGGTACCCGGTGTGTCCGTAACGGTGGTGTTCACCGCGGTAGTGCCAGGGACCAGATTCTCGAAATGCTCGCCGCCGGTTACGCCTTTGATTGCGTTGGTGACGGTTTGATCGCCTTTATAGACATCATCCGGAGCAAGAACCGAAACGTTACCGCTCGATTGGTTTACGCCGATGGTGATGGTTTTACCGTTATCCAAAGTGACGGTCAGCGGGCTGGTGATGTTAGTCACCGGTGCGCCGTTTTTATCCACAAGGCTGGCGGTGTAAACGATATTGCCGCCTTCGCCAACGGTGGTGGTCGCGGTCAGGACCACATCAACTTTGTCGATCGTGTCGTTGATGGTGGTGGTTGCGCCGTTGCCTGCCACTTCGAGTTTTTCGAAGTTGCCGCCGGTGGTCTCGGTGATCTGGACGGTCTGGCTGCTCTTGTCGATGAACACGTCATCGGTAGGGGCAGGCACGGTCACGGTGCCAACAGTGTCGCCAGCCTTGATGGTGATGCTTGAACCATTGTCGAGTTTCAGCGTGACGTCGGTGCCGGCCTTATTGCTCAAGGTCGCGGTGTACGTGATCTGGCCGCCTTCGTTAACGGCACTTGGCGCAGTCAGCGTAACCGTGGTGGTGTTATCGGTACCCGGTGTGTCCGTAACGGTGGTGTTCACCGCTGTAGTGCCAGGGACCAGGTTTTCGAAATGCTCGCCGCCGGTCACGCCTTTGATAGCGGTGGTAACGGTTTGATCGCCCTTGTACACATCATCAGGAGCAAGAACCGAAACGTTACCGCTCGATTGGTTTACGCCGATGGTGATGGTTTTACCGTTATCCAACGTGACGGTCAGCGGGCTGGTGATGTTAGTCACCGGTGCGCCGTTCTTATCCACAAGGCTGGCGGTGTAGACGATATTGCCGCCTTCGCCGACGGTGGTAGTGGCGGTCAGGACCACATCGACTTTGTCGATGGTGTCGTTGATCGTGGTGGTTGCGCCGTTTCCTGCCACTTCGAGTTTTTCGAAGTTGCCGCCAGTGGTTTCGGTGATCTTGACGGTCTGGGTGCTCTTATCGATAAACACGTCATCGGTAGGCGCAGGCACAGTCACGGTGCCGACGGTTTCGCCAGCTTTGATAGTGATCGAAGAGCCGTTATCTAACTTCAGCGTGACATCAGTGCCCGCTTTATTGGAAAGCGTTGCGGTGTACGTAATCTGCCCACCTTCGTTAACGGCACTTGGCGCTGTCAGCGTAACGGTGGTGGTGTTATCGGTACCCGGTGTGTCCGTAACGGTGGTGTTAACCGGGGTAGTACCTGGAACCAGATTTTCAAAGTGCTCGCCGCCGGTCACACCCTTGATAGCGGTGGTGACAGTTTGGTCGCCTTTGTACACATCATCAGGAGCAATAACCGAAACGCTAGCGCTCGATTCGTTAACACCGATAGTGATGGTTTTGCCGTTATCCAATGTCACGGTGAGCGGGTTGGTGATGTTGGTCACCGGTGCGCCGTTTTTATCCACAAGGCTGGCGGTGTAGACGATGTTGCCGCCTTCACCCACGGTAGTCGTGGCGGTCAGAACCACGTCGACTTTATCGATGGTGTCGTTGATGGTGGTGGTTGCGCCATTGCCTGCAACTTCTAACTTCTCGAAGTTGCCGCCCGTGGTCTCGGTGATCTTGACGGTTTGGGTGCTCTTGTCGATGAACACGTCATCGGTAGGTGCAGGCACGGTCACGGTGCCGACGGTGTCGCCAGCTTTGATGGTGATCGAAGAACCGTTATCCAGCTTCAGGGTGACGTCAGTACCGGCCTTGTTGCTCAAGGTCGCGGTGTAGGTGATCTGGCCGCCTTCGTTAACGGCACTTGGCGCAGTCAGCGTAACCGTGGTGGTGTTATCGGTACCCGGTGTGTCCGTAACGGTGGTGTTCACCGCGGTAGTGCCAGGGACCAGATTCTCGAAATGCTCGCCGCCGGTTACGCCTTTGATAGCGGTGGTGACGGTTTGATCGCCTTTATAGACATCATCAGGAGCAAGAACCGAAACGCTACCGCTCGATTGGTTTACGCCAATGGTGATGGTCTGGCCGTTATCCAAAGTCACGGTCAACGGGTTGGTGATGTTGGTCACCGGTGCGCCGTTCTTATCCACAAGGCTGGCGGTGTAGACGATGTTGCCGCCTTCACCAACGGTAGTGGTGGCGGTCAGGACCAAATCGACTTTATCGATGGTGTCGTTGATCGTGGTGGTTGCACCGTCGCCTGCTACTTCGAGTTTTTCGAAGTTGCCGCCGGAAGCGTCGGTGATCTTGACGGTCTGGGTGCTCTTATCGATGAACACGTCATCGGTAGGCGCGGGCACGGTCACAGTGCCAACCGTGTCGCCAGCCTTGATGGTGATCGAAGAGCCGTTATCCAACTTCAGCGTGACGTCGGTACCGGCCTTATTGCTCAAGGTCGCGGTGTAGGTGATCTGGCCACCCTCATTCGCTTCGGTCGGAGCTGTCAGCGTAACGGTAGTGGTGTTATCGGTGCCCGGTGTATCAGTAACGGTGGTGTTAACCGGGGTAGTACCTGGAACCAGATTTTCGAAGTGCTCGCCGCCGGTAACACCCTTGATAGCGGTGGTGACGGTTTGATCGCCTTTATAGACATCATCAGGAGCAAGAACCGAAACGCTACCGCTAGTCTGGTTTACGCCAATGGTGATGGTCTGGCCGTTATCCAAAGTCACGGTCAACGGGTTGGTGATGTTGGTCACCGGTGCGCCGTTCTTATCCACAAGGCTGGCGGTGTAGACGATGTTGCCGCCTTCGCCAACGGTGGTAGTGGCGGTCAGGACCACATCAACTTTGTCGATAGTGTCGTTGATGGTGGTGGTCGCACCGTTGCCTGCAACTTCCAGTTTTTCGAAGTTGCCGCCCGTGGTCTCGGTGATCTTGACGGTCTGGGTGCTCTTGTCGATGAACACGTCATCGGTAGGTGCAGGGACGGTCACGGTGCCGACGGTGTCGCCAGCTTTGATAGTGATCGAAGAGCCGTTATCCAACTTCAAAGTGACGTCAGTGCCCGCTTTGTTGGAAAGCGTTGCGGTGTACGTAATTTGACCACCTTCGTTCACTGCACTTGGTGCAGTCAGCGTCACCGTCGTGGTGTTGTCAGTGCCGGGAGTATCGGTGACGGTGGTGTTCACCGCCGAGGTACCCGGTACCAGGTTTTCAAAATGCTCGCCGCCAGTCACACCCTTGATCGCAGTGGTGACAGTTTGATCGCCTTTGTAGACGTCGTTTGGCGCGATAGTGGTGATGGAGCCGCTAGACTGGTTCACACCGATGGTGATGGTTTCGCCATTGTCTAGAGTGACAGTTAGTGGGTTAGTAATGTTGGTTACTGGCGCGCCGTTTTTATCCACAAGGCTGGCGGTGTAAACGATATTGCCGCCTTCGCCCACGGTAGTCGTGGCGGTCAGAACCACGTCGACTTTATCGATGGTGTCGTTGATGGTGGTGGTTGCGCCATTGCCTGCAACTTCTAACTTCTCGAAGTTGCCGCCCGTGGTCTCGGTGATCTTGACGGTTTGGGTGCTCTTGTCGATGAACACGTCATCGGTAGGTGCAGGCACGGTCACGGTGCCGACGGTGTCGCCAGCTTTGATAGTGATCGAAGAACCGTTATCCAGCTTCAGGGTGACGTCAGTACCGGCCTTGTTGCTCAAGGTCGCGGTGTAGGTGATCTGGCCACCCTCGTTCACTGCGCTAGGCGCGGTTAGCGTGACCGTCGTGGTGTTGTCAGTACCAGGGGTATCGGTAACGGTGGTGTTCACCGCCGTGGTACCCGGTACCAGATTTTCAAAGTGTTCGCCGCCGGTCACGCCTTTGATAGCGGTGGTGACAGTTTGGTCGCCCTTGTACACATCATCCGGTGCCAAGACCGAAACAGTGCCGCTGGACTGGTTCACACCAATGGTGATGGTTTGGCCGTTATCCAGGGTGACGGTCAACGGGTTGGTGATGTTGGTCACCGGTGCGCCGTTTTTATCCACAAGGCTGGCGGTGTAAACGATATTGCCGCCTTCACCCACGGTAGTCGTGGCGGTCAGGACCACATCGACTTTGTCGATGGTGTCGTTGATCGTGGTCGTTGCGCCGTTGCCTGCAACTTCCAGTTTTTCGAAGTTGCCGCCAGTGGTTTCGGTGATCTGGACGGTCTGCGTGCTCTTATCGATGAACACATCATCGGTAGGTGCAGGCACGGTCACGGTGCCGACGGTCTCGCCAGCTTTGATGGTGATGTTTGACCCGTTGTCGAGTTTCAGCGTGACGTCGGTACCGGCCTTATTGCTCAAGGTCGCGGTGTAGGTGATCTGGCCACCTTCGTTAACGGCACTTGGCGCGGTCAGCGTAACGGTGGTGGTGTTATCGGTACCCGGTGTGTCCGTAACGGTGGTGTTTACTGCCGTCGTGCCAGGAACCAGGTTTTCAAAGTGCTCGCCGCCAGTGACGCCCTTGATGGCGGTGGTGACGGTTTGATCGCCCTTGTACACGTCATCAGGAGCAAGAACCGAAACGCTACCGCTCGATTGGTTTACGCCGATGGTGATGGTTTTACCGTTATCCAAAGTGACGGTCAGCGGGTTGGTGATGTTAGTCACCGGCGCGCCGTTTTTATCCACAAGGCTGGCGGTGTAGACGATGTTGCCGCCTTCACCAACGGTAGTGGTGGCGGTCAGGACCAAATCGACTTTATCGATGGTGTCGTTGATCGTGGTGGTTGCACCGTCGCCTGCTACTTCGAGTTTTTCGAAGTTGCCGCCAGTGGTTTCGGTGATCTTGACGGTTTGGGTGCTCTTGTCGATGAACACGTCATCGGTAGGTGCAGGCACGGTCACGGTGCCGACGGTGTCGCCAGCTTTGATAGTGATCGAAGAACCGTTATCCAGCTTCAGGGTGACGTCAGTACCGGCCTTGTTGCTCAAGGTCGCGGTGTAGGTGATCTGGCCACCTTCGCTCACTGCGTTTGGCGCAGTCAACGTGACAGTCGTAGTGTTATCGGTACCCGGTGTGTCAGTTACAGTTGTAGTGACATTATCGGTCCCTGGAACCAAATTCTCGAAGTGCTCGCCGCCAGTCACACCTTGGATGGCGGTAGTGACGGTCTGGTCGCCTTTGTACACATCATCCGGTGCAAGAACCGACACGCTAGCGCTGGATTCATTCACACCAATGGTGATGGTTTGGCCGTTATCCAGGGTGACGGTGAGCGGGTTGGTGATGTTAGTCACCGGTGCGCCGTTTTTATCCACAAGGCTGGCGGTGTAAACGATATTGCCGCCTTCACCCACGGTAGTCGTGGCGGTCAGGACCACATCGACTTTGTCGATGGTGTCGTTGATGGTGGTGGTTGCGCCATTGCCTGCAACTTCTAACTTCTCGAAGTTGCCGCCCGTGGTCTCGGTGATCTTGACGGTTTGGGTGCTCTTGTCGATGAACACGTCATCGGTAGGCGCAGGCACGGTTACAGTGCCAACAGTGTCCCCAGCCTTGATGGTGATCGACGAACCGTTATCCAGCTTCAGGGTGACGTCAGTACCGGCCTTGTTGCTCAAAGTTGCGGTGTAGGTGATCTGGCCACCTTCGCTCACTGCGTTTGGCGCAGTGAGCGTGACAGTCGTAGTGTTATCGGTACCCGGTGTGTCAGTGACGGTGGTGTTCACCGCCGTCGTGCCAGGAACCAGGTTCTCGAAATGTTCGCCGCCCGTCACGCCTTTGATGGCAGTGGTGACAGTTTGGTCGCCCTTGTACACATCATCCGGCGCCAAGACGGAAACAGTGCCGCTGGACTGGTTCACACCAATGGTGATGGTTTGGCCGTTATCCAGAGTGACGGTGAGCGGGTTGGTGATGTTAGTCACCGGGGCGCCGTTTTTATCCACAAGGCTGGCGGTGTAGACGATGTTGCCGCCTTCGCCAACGGTAGTAGTCGCCGTCAGGACCACATCGACCTTGTCGATGGTGTCGTTGATCGTGGTGGTTGCGCCGTTACCCGCGACTTCTAACTTCTCGAAGTTGCCGCCAGTGGTTTCGGTGATCTGGACGGTTTGCGTGCTCTTATCGATAAACACGTCATCGGTAGGGGCAGGTACTGTCACGGTGCCAATGGTTTCGCCGGCTTTGATGGTGATCGACGAGCCGTTATCCAATTTCAGCGTTACATCAGTGCCCGCTTTGTTGGAAAGCGTAGCGGTGTACGTGATCTGCCCACCCTCATTCGCCTCGGTCGGAGCCGTCAGCGTCACGGTGGTGGTGTTGTCGGTGCCTGGGTTATCGGTGACAGTGGTGTTCACTGGCGTAGTGCCAGGAACCAGGTTCTCGAAATGTTCGCCGCCCGTCACGCCTTTGATGGCAGTGGTGACAGTTTGGTCGCCCTTGTACACATCATCCGGCGCCAAGACGGAAACAGTGCCGCTGGACTGGTTCACACCAATGGTGATGGTTTGGCCGTTATCCAGAGTGACGGTGAGCGGGTTGGTGATGTTAGTCACCGGGGCGCCGTTTTTATCCACAAGGCTGGCGGTGTAGACGATGTTGCCGCCTTCGCCAACGGTAGTAGTCGCCGTCAGGACCACATCAACCTTGTCGATGGTGTCGTTGATTGTGGTGGTTGCGCCGCTACCCGCGACTTCTAACTTCTCGAAGTTGCCGCCAGTGGTTTCGGTGATCTGGACGGTTTGCGTGCTCTTATCGATAAACACGTCATCGGTAGGGGCAGGTACTGTCACGGTGCCAATGGTTTCGCCGGCTTTGATGGTGATCGACGAGCCGTTATCCAATTTCAGCGTTACATCAGTGCCCGCTTTATTGGAAAGCGTAGCGGTGTACGTGATCTGCCCACCCTCATTCGCCTCGGTCGGAGCCGTCAGCGTCACGGTGGTGGTGTTGTCGGTGCCTGGGTTATCGGTGACAGTGGTGTTCACTGGCGTAGTGCCAGGAACCAGGTTCTCGAAATGTTCGCCGCCCGTCACGCCTTTGATGGCAGTGGTGACAGTTTGGTCGCCCTTGTACACATCATCCGGCGCCAAGACGGAAACAGTGCCGCTGGACTGGTTCACACCAATGGTGATGGTTTGGCCGTTATCCAGGGTGACGGTGAGCGGGTTGGTGATGTTAGTCACCGGTGCGCCGTTTTTATCCACAAGGCTGGCGGTGTAAACGATATTGCCGCCTTCACCCACGGTAGTCGTGGCGGTCAGGACCACATCGACCTTGTCGATGGTGTCGTTGATCGTGGTGGTTGCGCCGTTACCAGCAACTTCGAGTTTTTCGAAGTTACCGCCGGAAGTGTCAGTGATCTTGACGGTCTGGGTGCTCTTATCGATGAACACGTCATCGGTAGGCGCAGGGACGGTTACGGTGCCGACAGTGTCGCCCGCCTTGATGGTGATCGACGAACCGTTGTCGAGTTTCAGCGTGACGTCGGTGCCGGCCTTATTACTCAAGGTCGCGGTGTAGGTGATCTGGCCACCTTCGTTCACTGCGTTTGGCGCGGTCAACGTGACAGTCGTAGTGTTATCGGTACCCGGTGTGTCAGTCACAGTTGTAGTGACTTTATCGGTCCCTGGAACCAAATTCTCGAAGTGCTCGCCGCCAGTCACACCCTTGATAGCGGTGGTGACGGTCTGGTCGCCCTTGTAGACGTCATCCGGTGCAAGGACCGAAACGCTAGCGCTGGATTCATTCACACCAATGGTGATGGTTTGGCCGTTATCCAGAGTCACGGTCAGCGGGTTAGTAATGTTGGTTACTGGCGCGCCGTTTTTATCCACAAGGCTGGCGGTGTAAACGATAGTGCCGCCTTCACCCACGGTAGTCGTGGCGGTCAGGACCACATCGACCTTATCGATGGTGTCGTTGATGGTGGTGGTCGCACCGTTGCCTGCAACTTCTAACTTCTCGAAGTTGCCGCCCGTGGTCTCGGTGATCTGAACGGTCTGGGTGCTCTTATCGATGAACACGTCATCGGTAGGCGCAGGGACGGTTACGGTGCCGACGGTGTCGCCAGCTTTGATCGTGATCGAAGAACCGTTATCCAACTTCAGGGTGACGTCAGTACCGGCCTTGTTGCTCAAGGTCGCGGTGTAGGTGATCTGGCCACCTTCGTTTGCTTCGGACGGAGCCGTTAGTGTAACGGTAGTAGTGTTATCGGTGCCCGGAGTGTCCGTCACAGTCGTGGTGACTTTATCGGTGCCAGGCACCAGGTTCTCAAAGTGCTCGCCACCGGTCACACCCTTGATAGCGGTGGTGACGGTCTGGTCGCCCTTGTAGACGTCATCCGGCGCTACCGTGGTAACGGTGCCACTCGACTGATTCACACCGATGGTGATGGTCTGACCGTTATCCAGCGTAACGGTGAGCGGGTTGGTGATGTTAGTCACCGGTGTACCGTTTTTATCCACAAGGCTGGCGGTGTAAACGATAGTGCCGCCTTCGCCGACGGTGGTGGTGGCAGTCAGAACTACATCGACCTTATCGATGGTGTCGTTGAACGTGGTAGTCGCACCGTTGCCCGCAACTTCCAGTTTTTCGAAGTTGCCACCTGTGGTTTCGGTGATCTGAACGGTCTGCGTGCTCTTGTCGATGAACACGTCATCAGTCGGTGCAGGCACGGTCACGGTGCCGACAGTATCGCCAGCCTTGATGGTGATGCTTGAGCCGTTATCCAACTTCAACGTGACGTCAGTACCGGCCTTATTGCTCAAGGTCGCGGTATAGGTGATCTGGCCACCTTCATTTGCTTCAGAGGGGGCGGTCAGTGTCACAGTGGTGGTGTTATCGGTGCCCGGAGTGTCCGTTACAGTTGTAGTGGCTTTATCGGTACCTGGAACCAGATTTTCAAAGTGCTCGCCACCGGTCACGCCGCTGATAGCAGTAGTGACGGTCTGGTCGCCTTTGTAGACATCATCCGGGGCGACGTTGGTAACGGTGCCACTCGACTGATTCACACCAATGGTGATGGTCTGACCGTTATCCAGCGTAACGGTGAGCGGGTTGGTGATGTTAGTCACCGGCGCACCGTTTTTATCCACAAGGCTGGCGGTGTAAACGATAGTGCCGCCTTCGCCGACGGTGGTGGTGGCAGTCAGAACCACATCGACCTTATCGATAGTGTCGTTGATGGTGGTGGTCGCACCGTTGCCTGCAATTTCCAGCTTCTCGAAGTTGCCGCCAGTAGTCTCGGTGATCTTGACTGTCTGGGTGCTCTTGTCGATAAACACGTCATCAGTCGGCGCAGGCACGGTCACGGTGCCAACAGTGTCGCCTGCCTTGATCGTGATCGAAGAACCGTTATCCAGCTTCAACGTAACGTCGGTCCCCGCCTTGTTGGAAAGCGTAGCGGTGTACGTAATTTGCCCGCCCTCATTCGCCTCGGTCGGCGCAGTCAACGTCACGGTGGTGGTGTCGATCGAATCGGTGATCGTGGTGACTGCCGGTGTGGTACTCGGCACCAGGCTTTCAAAATTGCCGCCAGTCGCGCTGGTAATGGTGGTGCTGACCGTGCTGCCGTTGACATAGACATCGTTGGGCGCCGTGTCTACGACCACGCTGCCGACGGACTCGCCGGCCTTGATAGTGATCACCGAGCCATTGCTCAAGGTGACGTTCACCGGGGTTTGTGCCGGGTTGGTCAGCGTGGCGGTGTAGGTGATCTGACCGCCTTCGGTCACGGTCGAACCTGCGGTCAGGGTGACCGTGGTGGCATCGATCGAATCAGTAATGGTGGTGACTGCCGGCGTGGTGCTCGGTACCAGGTTTTCAAAGTTGCCGCCGGTTGCGCCGGTGATAGTGGTGCTGACGGTCGAACCGTTGTTGTAAACGTCGTTGGCCGGAGTATCGACCACAACGGTGCCGGTCGACTCGCCCGCCTTGATGGTGATCACCGAGCCATTGCTCAAGGTGACGTTCACCGGGGTTTGTGCCGGATTGGTGAGGGTGGCGGTGTAGGTGATCTGGCCGCCTTCGGTCACGTTGCCGTTGGCTGTGAGGGTAACGGTGGTGGTGTCGACCGAATCGGTAATGGTGGTGATCGCAGGCGTGGTGCTCGGTACCAGGTTTTCAAAGTTGCCGCCGGTTGCACCAGTGATGGTGGTGCTGACGGTCGAACCGTTGTTGTAAACGTCGTTGGCCGGAGTATCGACCACAACGGTGCCGGTCGACTCACCCGCCTTGATGGTGATCACCGAGCCATTGCTCAAGGTGACATTCACCGGGGTCTGCGCCGGGTTGGTCAGGGTGGCGGTGTAAGTGATCTGCCCGCCTTCGGTCACGCTGCCGTCGGCTGTCAGGGTAACGGTGGTGGTGTCGACCGAATCGGTAATGGTGGTGACTGCCGGCGTAGTGCTCGGTACCAGGTTTTCAAAGTTGCCGCCGGTTGCACCGGTAATGGTGGTGCTGACGGTCGAACCGTTGTTATAGACGTCGTTAGCCGGAGTATCGACCACAACGGTACCTGTCGACTCGCCAGCCTTGATGGTGATCACCGAGCCATTGCTCAAGGTGACGTTCACCGGGGTTTGTGCCGGGTTGGTCAGCGTGGCGGTGTAGGTGATCTGGCCACCTTCGGTTACGGTCGAGCCAGCGGTCAGAGTGACCGTGGTGGTGTCGATGGTATCGGTGATCTGCGTCACGGCCGGGTTAGGGTCGATGGTCAATACCAGGTTGCCGCCGCCGGTGGTACCGGTAACGCCGACGCTGATCTGGCCCGGGTCGATGTACGGGCTGTCATTAGGGGCCAGAGGTACATTCACGGTGCCGGTCAACTGGCCCGACGGGATGGTAATCACCGCGCCATTGGTCAAAGTGACGGTCAGATCGCTGGTGGAAGGCCGGGTCACGGTGGCGGTGTAGGTCAGCACGCCGCCCGCTTCGGTGATGGTTGGCGTCGCGCTCAGGGTCAAGGTCGAAGGCTGCAGCACTTGGTTGCCCGAGTCCGCCGAGCCTGGTGCTCCGCTCAGGGCGTTGAGTGCTGAAGTGCCTTGGCCGATAGGGGCGGTGGGGAAGCCGATGGTCGGGTCTACACGGCCGGCGGTCGCATCCAGCACCACGAAGCTATGGCCACCCCCGGCGGCACCGTTACCGGCAGCGTTTGCGCCAGCTGCGGTGGCTTCCAGGTCGGTGGTCGGGTCAGCGCCGGCGGCGATGGCTTGTTGCAACTCGGCCACCGATGGCGCGGCTTGCTCGCTGGCCGCCGCCAGGTCGGTGGTGGAGTCCGGCATATCGGCGCTCCACTGGGTGTCACGGCCCAGGTCCAGGATGCGACCGTCGGCCAGCTCCAGGCTCACGGCGCCCGACATACCGGTGTCGATCTGGTCGCCCGCGAACAAGCGATCACCTTCAATGAGGACGCGACGAGTACCTTCCGGAGAAATTACGAAAACTTGACCAACAATGCTTTTGACGGTGGCAACAACACTGCTCATTAAAATTTTCTCCGGCGATCCGTTTCGACAAATCCATTTCGCAGCGCGCTATTAGCGCTGCCAATCTGGGGGCGTAGTCTATAAATGCATTGACGTCAAATATTTGGCTGGATTTTTTAGCTATCTAGTTTGTGCCAAACTATTGACCTTATGGTCGCCATCCTAAACAATCGCCCTAGTAATGTCACATTGATATTTATGCGGCGAACCGTCCTACATGTGTGAAGCAGTTCCGCTTTTCGAACTTTCCGACGTACGGTCATTACGGTAGCCATTATCCGACGCAGCGGTGCCAATCGCTGTGATTTAAGACAAGAAGTCTTGGGGAAATTTTAAATGCGTCTGCACCTGTTCAAGGCAATACCGTTCGCTCTCGCCGCCAGTTTCGTACAAGCCCAGACACTGCCCCAAGCCATGCAACAGGCATTGGACGTACACCCGGAAATTCAGGCGGGTGTTAACAGCCGCATCGCCGCCGATTACCAATTGCGCGCCGCACAAGGTGGCTACCTGCCGCGTGTCGACTTGAACGCCGGTTACGGCCGCCAAGGAACCGACAATGCCACCAGCCGTGCCAATAACCCTGGCGGCAATCACTGGGAGACGCTCAACCGCGGCGAATCCAGCCTGCGCCTGCAGCAAATGATTTTTGACGGTTTTGCTACCTCCAGCGAAGTCGGGCGTCAACAAGCCAACGTTAATTCCCGCGCTTACTCCTTGCTGGGGACTTCCGAGCGCACTGCGCTGACCGTTGCCCAGGTTTACCTGGAAGTATTGACCCGCCGTGAGTTCGTGCGCCTGGCCGAAGACAACCTGCGCAACCACGAGCGCATCTACGATCAGATCAAGTTGCGCACCCAGCGTGGCGTCGGCAACGGTGCCGACCAGGACCAGGCCGAAGCGCGCCTGGCTCAGGCCCGCAACAACTTGATCACCGAGCAGACAAACCTGGCCGACGCGCAGGTCAACTACCTCAGCGCCGTCGGCCAGATGCCCGACGAACTCGAGCTTCCGGCCCCGTTCATGGCCATGCTGCCAGCCGACCTGAACGAAGCGCGCCGTCAGATGCTCGACAACAGCCCGGTGCTGCGTTCGGCCGAGTCGGATATCTCTGCCGCCGAGAAGCAGTACGACGCTGCCAAATCCACATTCTATCCGCGCTTTGACGCTGAACTGGGCACCAACGCCGACAACAACGTCTCAGGTGATCCCAACCACAGCAATGGCTGGGAAGCCATGGTGCGCATGCGCTTCAACCTGTTCGCCGGTGGCAGCAACAAGGCCGACCTGCAATCGAAGTCCTACCAGGCCAACCAGGCGCTCGACATCCGCAACAACGCCTTGCGCCAACTCAATGAAGAGCTAGGCTTGGCTTGGAACGCCCTGAACAACGCCAACGCGCAATTGCCGGTCGCCCAGCAGTACGTGGATCACAGCACCCGCGTACGCACGTCCTACCAGCAACAGTTCAGCCTTGGTCAACGTACTCTGTTGGATTTGCTCGACAGCGAGAATGAATTGTTCACTGCTTCCCGCCGCCTGGAAGAAATCAAGAACATTCAGTTATTTACTCAGTACCGAATCAAGGCGACCATGGGCGAATTGCTCAAGAGCCAGGGAGTGGTTGCACCAATGGCCTCCGTCGTGCAGAACGACGTGAAACCTAAAGTCCAACTGCCTGGGATGAATTGAGCCACCCCAATAGCCCCATCTGTTAGTCGAGAGTGCGCCGCGTGGAACCTGAAGTCAGTCGAGTTCATCTCAGTCATGATCCACGCGCACTGCACGATGACCCGTTACTCGACGGGTTGTTGGCGCTCTGCGCCCTGCATCAGAAACCGGCCAGTGCGGCCATGCTCACCACCGGCCTGCCGCTGCCTTCGCAACGGTTGAGTGCCGAGTTGCTGTCGCGTGCCGCTGCGCGGGCCGGGCTGCAAGGCCGGCTGCTGCAACGCAAGCTGGATCAGATCCCGACCATTGCATTGCCGGCGCTGCTGTTGCTCAAGGACGGTCGCAGTACCGTGCTGGTCGGCTGGCAGGGCGAAGATCAAGCGCGGATCCTGCTCAGTGAAAGCGACGGCGGTGAAGTGCTGATCAAGCGCGAAGCATTGGCCGACGACTACATCGGCAAAGTCTTCTTTGCACAGCCGCAACACAAATTCGACGTCAACCACGGCAGCCTGATTCCACGGGCGCGCTCGTGGTTCCGTGACACCCTCATGCGTTCGCGCTGGCTCTACACCGACGCCATCGCCGCCAGCTTTCTGATCAACATCATCGCCATGGCCGCGCCGCTGTTCGTGATGAACGTGTACGACCGCGTCGTGCCGAACCAGGCCACCGCTACCCTGTGGGTGCTGGCCGTGGGCATCTGCGGTGCCTACCTGTTCGACCTGATCCTCAAAAGCCTGCGCAGCCTTTGCCTGGACCTGGCCGGTAAAAAAACCGACCTGATCATCTCGGCCACGTTGTTCGAGCGCATCGTCGGCATGTCCATGAAGTACCGCCCGGCGCGGGTCGGCAGCTTTGCGCAGAACATCCACGAGTTTCAAAGCCTGCGCGACTTCCTCGCGTCTTTGACCCTCACCAGCCTGATCGACCTGCCGTTTACGCTGCTGATCTTCCTGGTCATCGCCATCCTCGGCGGGCACCTGGTGTGGATTCCGGTGCTGGCATTCCCTCTGGCCCTAGGCATCGGCTACGCCTTGCAAAAGCCCCTGGTCGCGACCATGGAGCGCACCATGGCGCTGGCCGCCGAGCGCCAGTCGAGCCTGATCGAAACCCTCGCCGGGCTCGATGCGGTCAAGGTCAACAACGCCGAGAGCGAGCGTCAGTACGGCTGGGAACAGACCATCGGCACCCTGAGCCGGCTTGAGCTGCGGGTGAAGTTGCTGTCGGGCCTGTCAATGAACATGACCCTGCTGATCCAGCAACTGGCTGGCGTAATCATGATCGTGTTCGGCGTGTACCAGATCATCGACGGCAACCTCAGTATGGGCGGCCTGATTGCCTGCTACATGCTCAGTGGCCGTGCCTTGAGCCCGCTGGCCTCGTTGTCGGGCCTGCTCACGCGCTACCAGCAAGCCAAGGTCACCATGACCTCGGTGGACCAGATGATGGAGCTGCCCCAGGAGCGCAACTTCGAAGAGCGCCCCATGAGCCGTCGCACCCTGCAAGGCGCCATCGAGTGCCGGGGCCTGAACTTCACTTACCCGAACCAGCAGAACCCGGCGCTTAAAAACATCAACCTGGTGATCAAGCCAGGGGAAAAAATCGGCATCATCGGCCGCAGCGGCTCGGGCAAAAGCTCCCTGGCCAAGCTGATCGTTGGCCTTTACCAGCCCGACTCCGGCTCCTTGCTGGTGGATGGCGTGGACGTGCGCCAGATCGACGTGAGCGAGCTGCGTCACAACATCGGCTATGTGGCCCAGGATATTCAATTGCTGGCCGGCACCCTGCGCGACAACCTGGTCAGCGGTGCGCGCTACGTCGAGGATGAAATGGTCCTGCAAGCTGCCGAACTGGCCGGCGTGCACGAATTTGCCCGCCTGCATCCCCAAGGCTACGAACTGCAAGTCGGCGAGCGTGGGCAGAACCTGTCCGGCGGCCAGCGCCAGAACGTCGCCCTGGCCCGTGCGCTGCTGCTCAACCCGCCCATGCTGCTGTTGGACGAACCCACCAGCGCCATGGACAACACCGGTGAAGAACGCTTGAAGCAACGCCTGCAAGCCGTGGTGCAAAACAAGACCGTGGTGCTGGTCACGCACCGAGCCTCACTGCTCTCCCTGGTCGACCGCCTGCTGGTGGTCGACCGTGGGCAGATTCTCGCGGACGGCCCGAAAGCCGTGGTCATGGAAGCGTTGAAGAAGGGGCAGATCAGTGTTGCTTAACTCCATCAAGAGTGCGGTCGGCCGCTACTTCAAAGGCTCCGATTCGCTGCAGGGCCAGCCGCTGCCCGAGGTCAACAAGGCGCTGATCGAAGATGCGCCGCGGGTGATCCGCCTGACCATCTGGGCGATCATCGCGTTCTTTATATTCCTGGTGGTGTGGGCCGGTTTCTCCCAGATCGACGAAGTGACCCGTGGCGACGGCAAGGCGATTCCGTCGTCAAAATTGCAGAAAATCCAGAACCTGGAAGGCGGTATTGTCGCTGAGCTGTACGTCAAGGAAGGCCAGATCGTAGAAGCCGGCGCGCCGTTGATTCGTCTCGACGACACGCGGTTTGTCTCCAACGCCGGCGAAACCGAAGCCCTGCGCCTGGCCATGCAACTGCGCGTCGAGCGTTTGAGCGCGCAGGTGGATGACCGCCCGCTGAACATCCCCGACGACGTGCTCAAGGCCGCGCCGAGCCAGGCCGCCAACGAGCGCTCCTTGTATGAAAGCCGCCGCCAGCAGTTGAAAGACGAAGTCGGCGGCTTGCAGGAGCAACTCGTCCAGCGCCAACAGGAACTGCGCGAATTCACCTCCAAGCAGGGCCAATACCGCAGCCAGTTGTCCCTGCAACGCCAGGAAATCAACATGTCCGAGCCGTTGGTGGCCCAGGGTGCGGTGTCGCCGGTAGAAGTGCTGCGCCTCAAGCGCGCCGAAATGGAAACCCGTGGGCAGCTGGACGCCACCACCCTGGCGATCCCGCGTGCTGAATCGGCGATCAAGGAAGTGCAACGCAAGATCGATGAAACCCGCGGCAAATTCCGCAGCGAAGCCCTGACCCAACTCAACGAAGCCCGTACTGAACTGAACAAGGCAGAGTCCACCGGCCGCGCGCTGGAAGACCGGGTCAGCCGCACCCTGGTTACCTCGCCAGTGCGCGGGATCGTCAAGCAGTTGCTGGTCAACACCGTTGGCGGTGTGATCCAGCCGGGCAGCGACATGGTCGAAATCGTGCCGCTGGATGACACCCTGCTGGTAGAAGCCAAGATCCGCCCGCAAGACATCGCCTTCCTGCACCCAGGGCAGGAAGCGGTGGTCAAGTTCACCGCTTACGACTACACCATCTACGGTGGCCTGAAGGCCAAGCTCGAACGCATCGGTGCCGACACCATCACTGATGAAGACAAGAAGACCACCTACTACATGATCACTCTGCGCACCGACCGCAGCCACTTGGGCACCGATGAGAAGCCGCTGCTGATCATCCCCGGCATGGTCGCTTCGGTGGATATCATCACCGGCAAGAAAAGCATCCTCAGCTACCTGCTCAAGCCGATCATCAAGGCGCGGGCCGAGGCGTTGCACGAGCGTTGATCTTCAGCGCCTGTACCGACCTCATCGCAGGCAAGCCAGCTCCCACATTTGAATGGGTTCACAAATCAAAATGTGGGAGGGGGCTTGCCCCCGATGAGGCCGTCAGCATCACGCTACAGCTCAAACCAAACGCCATATCCATATGCGCTAACGGTATTTAAGCTTCCATCCTTATGCCTATAAATTCACTCCCCTGTCCGCCGGGAATGAATCCAATGTCTGCCACCACCGCCCCCCAAACCTTCGACATCCGCCCCTTCCCCGGCAGTGTAGGCGCCGAGATCATCGGCCTGGACTTGTCCCGCCCAGTCAACGACCAGGACTTCACCCGCATCCATCGCGCTCACCTGGACCACCATGTCATCGTGTTCCGCGACCAACGCATTACCCCCGCACAACAGATCGCCTTCAGCCGCCGTTTCGGTGTGCTGCAAATCCATGTGCTCAAACAATTCCTATTGGCCAACCACCCTGAAATCCTGATCGTCTCCAACATCATCGAGAACGGCCAATCCATCGGTCTGGGGGATGCGGGCAAGTTCTGGCATTCGGACCTGTCATACAAAGAACTGCCTAGCCTGGGCTCAATGCTGCATGCTCAGGAACTGCCCTCTGAAGGCGGCGACACCCTGTTCGCCGATATGCACAAAGCCTGGGAGCACCTGCCAGGCCACCTGCGCAACGCCGTCGAAGGCCGCAGCGCCGCGCATTCCTACACGGCGCGCTACAGCGAGACCAAATTCGAAGGCAACTGGCGCCCACCCCTTACCCCCGAACAGCTCGCCCAGGTTGCCGAAGTGGTGCACCCCGTTGTGCGCACCCACCCGGAAAACGGCCGTAAGGCGCTGTTCGTCAGCGAGGGCTTCACCACCCGTATCGTCGGCCTGCCCGATGACGAAAGCCGAGACCTGCTGGCCCAGCTCTACGCCCACAGCGTGCTGCCGGAAAACATCTACCGCCACCAGTGGCAGCCCCACGACCTTGTGTTCTGGGACAACCGCTCGCTGATCCACCTGGCCGCCGGTTGCCCAAGCCACCTGCGGCGCAAGTTGTACCGCACCACGATTCAGGGGGATGCGCCTTTCTAACCCGATGAAGCCTGCTAGGATTGCGTCCAGTTCACTCTCAACGGACCACGAGTGCTTGGCATGCAATTACCGGACATGAACCTGCTGGTCGCCCTCGACGCGTTGCTCGACGAGGGCAGTGTGGTGGGCGCCGCACGGCGGATGAATCTGAGCCCGGCCGCCATGAGCCGCACCCTCACGCGTATTCGTGAAGCGGTCGGTGACCCGATCCTGGTACGTGCCGGCCGTGGCCTGGTGCCGACGCCCAAGGCGCTTGAGCTGCAAGGCCAGGTGCGCAATGTGGTGGAGCAGGCTGCGTTGTTGTTCCGTTCGGCGGACCAAGTTGATTTGAGCACCTTGCGCCGTCGTTTCAGCGTGCGCGCCAATGACTTTTTCATCGGCGTGTATGGCGGGCGGCTGTTCGACACCATGGAGCGCGTGGCGCCGCTGTGTGAGCTGCGTTTCGTACCCGAAGGCGACACCGACGATGAAGCCCTGCGCGAAGGGCGGTTGGACTTGCGGGTGAGCAACACCATGCCTGCCAGCCCGGAAGTGAAGGTGCAGAACCTGTTCTCCACCACCTTTGTCGGCCTGGCGCGGCAAGACCACCCGTTGTTCGACGAAGAAATCACGGCGGCACGCTTTGCCAGCTATTCCCACATCAGCATCTCCCGGCGTGGCATCGCCCGTGGGCCCATTGATACTGCGTTGAATGCTCAAGGCCTGGAGCGCCGTGTGGCCATGATCGCCCCAGGCTTTCACGGTGCGATGTTCATGCTGCCCGATTCCGACCTGCTGTTGCCGGTACCCAAGGAAGCCCTCCTGAGCGCCAAGCGTCTGAACCTGCCACTGCGCGCATTTGCCCTGCCGATTCCACTGCAAACCCTGGTCCTGGCGCAATCCTGGCACCCGCGCTTCGACAAAGACCCGGCCCATAAATGGCTGCGTGAAACCATGCGCGAAAGCTGTCATGCCACCTGGCTTGAAGCCCAGCCGGTATAAAGCGAACGCAATCAATGTGGGAGCTGGCTTGCCTGCGATAGCGGCGCGTCAGACAACATATTTTCATCTGTCAGGCCGCTATCGCAGGCAAGCCAGCTCCCACAGGGTTCAGTGTTGATGTTCAAAGTTGCGTCTGACGCACTTATAACCTGCCAACAAGTAACTTTTTGTCATGAGAGTGCCCGATTAAACTGCTCAGGTATTTCTCATTCCGAGTTACCTGTTCATGACGTCCCTCGCTGCCCCCGCTATCCAGGCCGCAGCCAAACCTACGGCCCTGAGCCCACCCGTGTTCGGACCGCGCATCATCATCGGCCTGCTTGGCGTATTGCTGGCGGTGCTGGTCTCCGGTCTCAACGAGATGGTCACCAAGGTCGCCCTCGCCGATATCCGCGGTGCGCTGTACATCGGTTTTGACGAAGGCACCTGGCTGGTCGCTGCCTACACCGCCACTTCGGTCGCGGCCATGGCCTTCGCGCCGTGGTGTTCGGTGACGTTTTCCCTGCGTCGCTTCACCCTGTGCGCTATCGGTTTGTTCACCGTGCTGGGCATCCTCTGCCCGTTCGCGCCGAACTACGAAAGCCTGTTGCTGCTGCGTACCGTGCAAGGCCTGGCCGGTGGCGCACTGCCGCCGATGCTGATGACCGTGGCGCTGCGTTTCTTGCCGGCCAACGTCAAATTGTACGGGTTGGCCGGTTACGCACTGACCGCCACTTTCGGCCCCAGCCTGGGCACGCCGCTGGCGGCGTTATGGACCGAATACGTCGGCTGGCAGTGGGCGTTCTGGCAGATCGTCGCGCCGTGCGTGCTGGCCATGGCGGCCGTGGCCTACGGCTTGCCACAAGACCCGCTGCGCCTGGAGCGCTTCAAGCAATTCAACTGGCGTGGCCTGCTATTGGGCTTCCCGGCGATCTGCATGCTGGTGATCGGCTTGTTGCAGGGCAATCGCCTGGACTGGTTCGAATCGGGACTGATTACCTTCCTGCTGTGTGGCGGCACAGTGTTGCTGGTGCTGTTCATGCTCAACGAATGGTCACAACCGTTGCCCTTCTTCAACCTGCAGATGCTCGGCCTGCGCAACCTGGCCTTTGCCCTGATCGTGCTGGCCGGCGTGCTGATGGTGCTGACCTCGGTGATCATCATCCCGTCCAGTTTCCTCGCCCAGGTCCAGGGCTACCGGCCGCTGCAGACCGCACCGGTGATGCTGCTGATGGCGTTGCCGCAGTTGATCGCGCTGCCGCTGGTGGCGGCGCTGTGCAACCTGCGCTGGGTCGACTGCCGCTGGGTGCTGGGCATTGGCCTGAGTATGTTGGTGCTGTGCTGCCTCGGCAGTTCACACCTGACTTCGGCGTGGATTCGCGACGACTTTTATGGCTGGTACCTGCTGCAGATTTTCGGCCAGCCGATGGCCGTGTTGCCGCTGCTGATGCTGTCCACCGGCAGCATCCAGCCCATCGAAGGGCCGTTCGCCTCTGCCTGGTTCAACACCGTCAAGGGCCTGGCTGCTGTGATCGCCACTGCGGTGCTGGATACATTGACCACCCAGCGCGGGCATTTCCATTCAACCATGTTGGTGGACCGCCTGGGCAATTCGCCCCTTGCCGACGCTGACGCGTCGGGCCTCGCCCACCGCTTGCACGAGCAGACCGTGGTGCTGACCTCTTCGGATCTTTACGTCGTCATGGCCGGTGTCGCGGTGGCGTTGATCCTGCTGATTTTCTGGATGCCCACGCGGATCTATCCGCCTCGCGCTCCGGCCTGACCACAAGGACTTTCCATGAAACGCAAAGACAAAATTGCCGTCTCCGTTATTGCTGTATTTGCCGTCGGCGTGCTGGTTTACCTGGTCGCCCCGGGCGTACTGGGCAGCAAGCACCAGAGCACCAACGACGCCTTCGTCGCGGCGGATTTCACCCTGGTCGCCCCCCGCGTTGCCGGTTTCATCAAGGAAGTGCTGGTGGAAGACAACCAGCGTGTCAAAGCCGGGCAACTGCTGGCGTTGATCGACGACCGCGATTTTCGCGCCGCCGCCCAGGCCGCCGATGCCGACACCCTCGTCGCCCAGGCCCAGCTGAAAAACGCCAGCGCGACCCTGGAGCGCCAAAGCTCGGTGATCGCCCAGGCCCAGGCCACCGTGGCAGCAGATCGCGCCGAAGTGGCCTTTGCCGAACATGAACTGAACCGCTACAACCACCTCGCCGGCGTCGGTGCGGGCACCGTGCAGAACGCCCAGCAAGCCAAGACTCGCATCGACCAGGCTACCGCGCGCCTGGCCAAATCCACCGCCGTGCTGGCCGCCGAACGCAAGCAGGTGGAGATCCTCACCGCCCAGCGTGACGCCGCCGAAGGTGGACTCAAGCGCGCCCAGGCCGCGCTGGAAATGGCCAGTTATCAGCTGTCTTACACGCGCATTGTCGCACCGGTGGATGGCATGGTCGGTGAACGTGCGGTGCGGGTCGGCGCCTATGTGACACCGGGCAGCAAGATCCTTGCGGTGGTGCCACTGGCCGAAGCCTATGTGGTGGCAAATTTCCAGGAGACCCAACTGTCGCACATGCACGCGGGGCAAGCGGTGCAAGTCAGCGTCGACAGTCTTGACGGCGAACTGCTCAAAGGCCATCTGGAAAGCCTGGCGCCAGCCACGGGTGTGACCTTCGCCTCGGTCAAACCCGACAACGCCACCGGCAACTTCACCAAGGTGGTACAGCGTATTCCGGTGAAGATCGTGCTTGAGCCGAACCAGCCACTGACCGAGCGCCTGCGCGTCGGCATGTCGGTGGAAGCCAGCGTCGATACCCGGCCCGTCGAGCAGCAGCGTGAGGTGGCCCAGCAATGAGACACCTCGCCTGGCTCACCTTGAGCCTGATCAGCCTGAGTGCCTGCACGGTCGGCCCGGATTTCCAACGGCCCGATGCCCCGCGCGTCGGCCAGTGGAGCGAACCCCAGGGCCGCCAAGCCGCCAGCCGCGCCGTCAGCGACCCGTTGCAGGAACGCTGGTGGGACGTGTTCCACGATGAGCAGCTCTCGGCCCTTACGCGCCGCGCCCTCAGCGATAACCTCGACCTGAAGCTGGCCAGCAGCCGCCTGCAACAAAGCCGCGCCATCCGCCAGGTGACTACGGCCGAGCGCTACCCCAACGTCGATGCCGGCGGCGCCTACCAGCGCAAGCGCAACAGCGGCAAAGGCTTGAGCGACCCCTCCGGCGAGAATGGCCGCTCGGCCTTCAACCAATGGGACATGGGCTTCTCGGCCTCTTGGGAGCTGGATTTCTGGGGCCGGGTCAAGCGTGAAACCGAAGCAGCCGACGCCACGCTGGAAGTTGCCGAAAACGATCGTCGCGCCGTGTTGTTGTCGGTGCTGGCCGAGACCGCCCAGGACTATATCCAACTGCGCGGCGTGCAAAACACCCGCGCTGTCACCGAGCAAAACCTCGACGTTGCGCGCCACAGCCTCAAGCTCTCGCAGTTGCGGTTGGCCGACGGCGTGGCCACCGACCTGGATGTGGCCGAAGCCGCCGCCCAGGTCGCGGCTATCGAAGCGCGCCTGCCGGATCTACAGCAGCGCCAGGACCAGTTGATCAACGCCCTGAGCCTGCTGATGGGCGAGCCGCCTCAGGCCCTGCACGCGCAGTTGTCCAAAGACGCCCCTGTGCCGCAAACCCAGCGCCAGGTCGCGATCGGCCTGCCATCGGAACTCGCCGAGCGCCGCCCCGACATCCGCCAGGCCGAAGCGCGCCTGCACGCTGCCACTGCCAGCATCGGCGTGGCCAAGGGCGACTTTTACCCACGCATCACCCTGTCCGGCAGCCTCGGCTCCCAAGCCATGCAACTCTCGGATTTCGGCTCCTGGGGTTCCCGCGCCTTTGCCTTCGGCCCGCAATTGAGCCTGCCGCTGTTCAACGGCGGGCGCCTGCAAGGCATGGTGGATTTACGTGAAGCCCAGCAACAGGAAGCGGCCCTGGCCTACCAGCAAACCGTGCTGCGTGCCTGGCATGAAATCGACGACCAACTGACCCGCTACAACGCCAGCCAACTGCGCCGCGACAGCCTGGCTGAAGCCGTGCGCCAGAACCAGATCGCCCTCACTACCGCACAACACCAGTACGTCGAAGGCGTGGCGGATTTCGTCAATGTACTCACCGTGCAGAGCGCGTTGCTGGCAACGCAGGAGCAGTGGGTGGAAAGCTCCACCGGCGTGTCATTGGCTATGGTCGGGCTGTACAAAGCGTTGGGAGGAGGGTGGGAGTCGGTGTACCCGTTGCAGACCGCTGGGCGCTGAGCAACAAAGAGTTTTTGTCAGTCGCCAAATAAGATGTAATGATAATTGCTCTCAATAACACTTCTGAGCTTTTCATGGGCAGCGCGACTGACGGCCAGCAACAGCTTCACATCCTGTACCGCGACCATCACGGCTGGCTGCAAGGCTGGTTGCGCAAGCGCCTGGGCGACCGTGAACAGGCCGCCGATGTGGCGCAGGACACCTTCCTGCGCCTATTGGTGTCCGGGCGTTTTCCGGGTGACAAGGAAAGCCGCAGTTACCTGGCGCAGATCGCCCGCAACCTGGTGATCGATCAATGGCGGCGCCTGCGTATCGAGCGCGCCTACCTGGAAAGCATCGCGCACCTGCCCGAGCCCGAGTCGCCTTCCCTGGAAACCCGCGCCCTGATCCTCGAAACCTTGATGCAGATCGACGCCATGCTCGACCGCATGCCCGATAATGTACGCCGTGCGTTTTTACTTTCGCAGTTCGAAGGCTTGAGCTATGCGCAAATCGCCGAGCGCCTGGGCGTCACCGTCAGCTCGGTGCAAAAGTACATGACCCGTGCCATCGTCGCCTGCTACCAGGTGGTGTACGAAGAATGAAGCACGACGCGCCCATTGCCCCCGCGATTGTTGAGCAAGCCAGCGAGTGGTTGATGCTGCAATGGGGCGGTGAGCTCAAGGGCGAGCAGCGCCAGGCGTTTGCCCGGTGGCAGGCCGCTGACCCGGAGCATCGTCGCGCCTGGCAGCGCTTGCAGCAGCTGCAACACACCCTCGGCGGCGTACCTGCCGACAGCGCTCGCGCAGTATTGCGCGACACCCCGGATACCCAACGCCGTGCCGCGCTCAAACTGCTCGGCCTGTTGTTGGTGGCCGGTGGCAGCGGCTATCTGGTGCAACGCAGCGAGCCCTGGCAAGCGGCCTTCGCAGAGCTGCGTACCGCCACGGGCGAAATTCGCCATATGACCTTGAGCGACGGCACGCAACTGGACCTCAACAGTGACAGTGCCGTAGACCTGCGTTTCAGCGCTACCGAACGGCGTATTCGGCTGATCCGTGGCGAGGTCTTGCTGACCAGCGGCCACGACGCCTTGCGCCCGTTGATCGTCGAAACGCCAGCCGGCGATGTGCAGGCGTTGGGCACGCGCTTTGCGGTACGTGAACTGCCCGACGGCAGCCGTGTGGATTTGTACGAAGGTCGCCTGCGGGTCACGCCGTTGCAGGGCACGCCGGTGCATATGCAGGCGGGGGACAGCCTGTGGTTCAACGCCCGTCAAAGCACCGCGTTGCCGGCAGTGAGCGCCAATGCCAGCAGTTGGACCGAGCATCGTCTGGTTGCCGAGCGCCAGCCGTTGGGTGAGTTCGTGGCGCAACTGAGCCGGTATCGCCCTGGCCTGTTGCGCTGTGATCAGGCGGTGTCGAACCTGCTGTTGACCGGCGTGTTCCCGCTGAGCGACACCGACGCGATCCTGGCGGCCTTGGAGCGTTCATTGCCCGTGCACGTGCAGGCGGTGACCCGTTACTGGGTAACGATCAAGGCGCGGGTCTGAAAATACTTTGTACAGGGCTTGTCGGTTTTTGTGGCCCGTTCGGGATACCTCTTGAAAGCCAATCAAGAAGCGTTCTCACGGGGAGTCCTGCAATGTCGCACCACCCAATCCAACCTTTGGCCCGCGCGCTGCGTCGTGGCCTGTTTGCCGGCCTGCTGGCGGCGGCTCCTGTACTGCCGAGCATGGTTCAAGCCGAGGAAAGCACCGAAGCGCTGCGCAGCTATGACATTCCGGCGGGCAGCCTCGACCAGGCGTTGAACCGTTTCGCCAGTGCTTCTGGCATCCTGCTGTCGGTTGACGCTACGCTCACCGAAGGCAAGCGCAGCGCCGGCTTGAAAGGGCGTTATGGCGTAGGTTCGGGGTTGCAGCGCTTGCTGGCGGGCAGCGGTTTGGCGGCGGTGCAATCCCAGGGCGGTTGGTCGTTGCAGGCCCTCTCCGGCGACGGAGCCTTGCAGTTGGGCGCGACCCAGATCAGCGGCCGGCAGGAGCAGGAAAGCGCCTGGGGTCCGGTGGACGGTATTGTCGCCAAGCGCAGCGCCTCGGGCAGCAAGACTGACTCGGCGCTGGTGGAAATCCCCCAGACCATCAACGTGATCACCGCCGCCGAGATCAAGGCACGCGGCGCCCAGAGTGTCACCCAGGCGTTGCTCTACACCCCAGGCATGAGCGCCGGCGGTTTTGCCGACCGGGTCAAATTGTTCGATGAGCCGACGTCACGCGGCTTCTCGCCTACGCCGTTGTATCTTGACGGCTTGCACTTGCCCTACGGCGGCGGCAGCACAGGCGGTGCGTTGCAGATCGAGCCGTATTCCCTGGAACGCATCGAAGTGCTCAAAGGCCCGGCGTCCGTGCTTTACGGCCAGAACCAGCCGGGCGGCATCGTCAATATGGTCAGCAAGCGCCCCAGCGAAACCCCGATACACCAAGTGGTACTGGAAGCCGGTACCTACGAACACAAAAGCGCGGCCATCGACCTGAGCGGCCCGCTGGACGAGGAGGGCCAGTTTCTCTACCGCCTGACCGGCCTGGCGAATGACGCGCAAGACGAAATCAATTACGTCGAAAACAAGCGCCAGTTCATCGCCCCCAGCCTCACCTGGCGCCCCAACGACGACACCAGCCTGACCCTGTTCGCCCAATACCAGAAAGATAAAGGCGTGCCCGAAGCCCAAGGCCTGCCGGCGTCCGGCACGCTGTGGGACAACCCCAACGGCAAGATCAAGCGCGATGTGTTTATCGGCGAGCCGGGCGTCAACCAGTACAACCGCGAGCAATACGTGCTGGGCTACGAAGTTTCCCATCGCCTCAACGACATCTGGACCCTCAAGCAAAACGCCCGTTACGCCGAGGTCGACGACCGCTACACCGCGCCATTGCACGGCTACCGCTTCGTCGCCAACCCAAGCACCGGCGTGCAAGACCAGCGTTACCTGCAACGCTTCGGCGTGGACTGGTCGCAGACCAACAAAGTGTTCGGCGTGGACAGCATCGCCCAGGCTGAATTTGACACGGGCGCGCTGTCCCATACCTTCATCGTTGGCCTGGACTACTACCATTCCAACTCGCAGTTCCATGGCCTGTATGACCGCAACCCGCCGATCATTGACCTGTTCAAACCGGTGTACGGCCAGCCCTTGAACTTCGGCCAACCGTACCGCTGGGATCGCACCATCACCCAGACCGGCCTGTATCTGCAGGACCAGATCAAATTGGATAAATGGGTGCTGGTACTCGGTGGCCGCTACGACTGGGCGAATGTGGTGAACAAGGAGCCGATACAGGACACCCGCTTTGCCAGCAAAGACCAGGCGTTCACCGGTCGTGCGGGCCTGGTGTACCTGTTCGATAACGGCGTGTCGCCCTTCGTCAGCTATTCGGAATCCTTCCTTCCGCTGGCCGGCACCGATGCGAACCGAAAACCCTTCGAACCCTCCACCGGCAAACAGTACGAAGTCGGCGTGAAGTACCAGCCACCGGGCCAGAAGAGCTTCATCCAGGCTTCTGTGTACCAACTGGACCAGGAAAACGTGCTGACCACCAACCCGGTGGATACCACCTTCAGCACCCAAAGCGGCGCCCTGCGCTCGCGAGGTGTTGAACTGGAAGCCAAGGCCGTCTTGAGCGATGCCTGGGACGTGGTCGCCTCGGCTGCGCGCAATGACGTCAAATACACCAAGGACAACGATGGCCGCCAAGGTCGCCACCCGGCCGGCATCTCCCCACTCACCGCCTCGATGTGGGTCAACTACACCGTGCTCGGCGACACGCCCTTGGCGGGGCTGGGTGCAGGGCTTGGCGTGCGTTACGCCCGTCAAAGCCTGGGCGACTACTACGAAGGCGCCTTCAACGTGCCGTCCTACAGCGTCTACGATGCAAGCCTGAGCTACGACCTGGGCGCCTCGCCGCTCAAGCTCAAGGGCGTGAAACTGGCGATGAACGTGCAGAACCTCAGCAACAAGACCTACGTCTCGCAGTGCACCAGTGATCTGGATTGCTACTACGGGGAAGGGCGTACGGTGGTGTCGAGCCTGACGTACGATTGGTAACTTAGCGTTTAGGTGATATTGGCTGCGGCGCGCACCCTTCAAGGGTGCGCTCTGTTGCCGCCCTACACCAGGTCCGCTGCAAATCGTGTACACACATTGGAAAGCATGCGCACCTCGGCACCGCTACAGCCTGCCGCTTCGAAAAAGCCGGAGGCTTCTCGCACGACGGCATATATATCCGTGACGATGGACCTTGCTTCATCCGCCCCCAACCCAAAGCGTTCAGGCGTACTCAGCAAATTACTGACAGACGATACCCGGCCTTCATTGCCGATGATGAGCGCCTGCAAGCCTAGTTGGGTAGGGTGGGGCAACACGTCAAATACTGGCGCAAGGGAATAACCCGAGGCGCTGGTCAGCAGCAGCCCGGTTTGTTTCAGGTGGTCGTCGCTATTGCCGATGAGCACGTTGAAGGCCATACGCTTGTAAAGCTCGCGCATGTCAAAGGTGGCATCGTCGCAGACCTTCTTCAACACGTCGGCGATCCTGGAATAGGAAACGGCACCGTCAGCCGCATCAACCCGCATTCTTGGCTTCTCTGTGCTTACCAAAGAGTTGCAGCTGACATAGTGCTCGCGGCCAGCGCCTTCATGTCGGTCAAAACGCTCGACCATCAACACCGGTTTGCCGGCGACCTCTACCAACTTGTGCCCGGCTGCGGGTAGGCCTGCTGCATCCGCCATTTGAAGGCTGGCGAATTCCGCCCGTGGCTGATCGAACACATCGTCGCTACGGCCGAGTTTAGCAATCCATTCCTTGCCTTCATGGGTCACGGTGACCTTCGGCCTGGCGCCGCCCATGGAACTCCCAAACTCGAATAACCGTGCGATTTCCGCAGGCAGGTCGACGTCACCCTTCTCGACTCGATCAAGGCCCACCATGATTTTCTCAAGGTCTTCAAATTGCGGGGGGTGGTGCAGGGGTGGCAGCTGACTTCGTGACGCACTGAACAGCAGGCAACCCACTCCTGCTCCCCGCGAGGCAAGTAGCCATTCAACTTCGTTTTGTGGATGCTGTTTGTGGGTCGCCAGCAGAACACGCCGGCCCCAATTGTCGGGCGTTGCGTCGTCGAGCACTCCAAACATGCGCGTTGAGGAATACTGGTTAGGGGTCAGTGGCAAACTCAGCGGGTCAATCGCAAATGCGTCGGGCCGCGCGAGCCAACTGTTGGCGTAGCGAAAAACGAATCCATTCCCATGCATGGCCACCTCGCCAACAGGGACCGGGTCACCGACTAAGTGAGCTGAAAAAACAAAGGCATTACCAATCGGCTTCCAGGACATCGGGTTCTCCTTCAGTGCGAATTCGCTCAGGCTCACGGGCGAGGCTCATGGTAATGCCAACCTGGTCAAGTTCTGGTGACGCAATGCTCGCCATACCTTCTTCCAAGTCCATCGCGCTCAGCACATTCATCAGCACGCCGAGGGAGACGCCGGGCTCGCCCTGTCTCAGCCGCTGATACGTCTGCCGTGTAATGCCCGCGCGGCTGCATATGGTGGAAATTTTCAACCGACGACGAATGCGGGCTATTTCGATACCGTTGCCGATACCTCTCATCAGTTCATCGCTTCTCTCTGAGATGTACCCTTTGTGGGGGTAGGGCTTGGCTGTTTCTTGCATGATATATCACCCTTTAAAGCAGTAGAGGTAACTTATATCATCCAAGCCTCTAAGGCCACCTGCAAAAAATCGGCTCGATGCCCTAATGGCTTTTTGTAGGAGCGAGCTTGCTCGCGAAAAACTCACAGGCGCCGCGTTCAATCAGGAAACACGCGTTATCGTTGACGTTTTTCGCGAGCAAGCTCGCTCCTACAGGTGTTACCAAACTTCAAAGATTCTGCAAAAACACCACATACCCCCGAAACCACTCATTGCCCTGCAAATATCCCGGCTCTTGCCATTCCCCGCCCTGAATCAAGCCAATCTTGAACGGCACCCCCAGCCGATTCATCCGCGGCAAATACGCCGCGTAATCCGGGATGCTGTGACGCCCCTGATACGTCTGTACCACCACTTCATCCACCACGCCCTTGAGCTGGGCGATGGCGGCCGGGTCGGCGTTGCTGCTCCAGTCCATCAGGCCGGTGATGCTCAGGCGCAGGTCGGCGGGCAGGCGTTGGCGCAGGTCGCGCAGGAAGTCGGCGTATTCGTGCAGGTATTGGGTGCGGGCATCGAAATCGATCTGGATACCGATCACTGGGTTGCCGGCGTCTCGCCAGCGTTGCACCTGGCCCAGCACCTGGGTGTAGACCCGTTCCGGCCAGCGCAGGGTGTGGGCGCGGTACACCACCCAGACGTGGCCTTGAGTAATGCGCGGCACGCTCATGCCCTGGGCGATGAGTTGTACGCCGCGCTGGGGCGCGCGGCGGGTGGAGTTGATCTGGCCTTGCAGGATGTACAGGGTTTTTGCCTGCTTGATCACTGGCTGCGGCGTGACACCGCTCCACAGCCAGAAGGCGTCATAGTCCCCGGCGTTAACGGCGCCAAAAGCCGGGCTTGCCAGCAACAGCAAGCCTAGCCACAGCGGCTTCACCAGTAGTACTGCAGCGATTTGCCCCACTGGGTATCGGCAAAACCGGTTTTGAGTTGGCGGAACCAGGCTTTGCGCACCGCTGGCGCGACATCTTCGCCGCCGCAGCTGTTGTAGCCGGCCGGCGCGTAGCAGTTGATGGCGCGGAACAACGCGTAGGCCTTGTCGGTTTTCGGCGCCTTGGCGTTGGCGATCACCTGTTTGTAGCCGTCCAGGCGCGAGAAGGTTTCACCCTTGAAGTCCGAGGCGGTGCTGCCCAGGCTGCCGGCGGCGCGGGGTTGTTCCAGGGGCATGCCGTCCAGGCCGTTGCGCAGGATGAACTCGCCGAAGCAGTTCAAGGCGTGCGGGTTTTTGGCCTCGTTCTGCAAGGTCGTCGCGGTTTGCGCGATGCTTGGGCAGGCGTAGCCGGATTCGGCCTTGTCGCCGTTCCATTGGAACAGCTTCAAGGTCTGGCCGCTGGTATAGGTGTAGCCCAGGCTGGTGCCGAGCTTGTCGTCAGAGAGCGAGGCCTGCTTGAGGTCATCGGCGAAGGTGGCGTACTGGCCGCGCAGCAGGTCTTTGTAGAGCAGCACGAATTGCGCACTCTGGCGCTCGATCGGGTCGCTGGCGTTGGCGATCTGCTGACGCAGCAGATCGGGGCCGGCGACGTTGCGCAGCAGGATGTAGCGCACTTGCTTGGCGCTGATCGGCGAGTCGGCGGCGAACACCTTGGCCAATTGGCCGCTGCGCTCGTAATTCATGGCCAGGGCCAGTTCCAGCTGGTCGCGTTGCAGCGGCTGCTTGGCCAGCGGCAGCAGTTGCAGCCACAGGGCTTCGGCGGCCCTCCAGTCCTGCTTGGCTTCCAGGGCCAGGGCGCGCAGGGTCTGTTGGCTGAAGGCGAAGTAATCCAGGCTCGACGGCACATCCGCCGGCAGGTGCTTCAAGGCCGCGTCGGGTTGGTGTTCGACGTACAGGGCATAGCTCGCTTGCAGGAAGTCAAACAGCGCCGGCTCAGTGGCGAAGGTGCTCTTTTGCTTATCCAGGTCTTCACGGCTCAACAGCGGCGGAGTGTGTGCGCGCATCGCCATCAGGTCGCTGACCACTTGCAGCATGGGGCTGTTCGCGGCTTTGTTGCCGACCATCAGTAACTTGAGGTCGGCCTCTTCCACCAGTTCGTCCACGCTCACATTGCGCTGGGCGTCGGTGGCCTCGGTAAATTGCCAGGTGAAGTCTTCGGCAAGCTTGGCGTCGTCGTTCGCCAGCCAGTGCACACGGCGCAACAGGCCACGGGCGGACGCAACGTAATCGCCCTGTGGATAATGTTTCAGGTAACTGAGAAAACCTTCTTCGGCATCGCTCAAGGCCGACTTATCCACATGCTCGCGCTGCGGCATGCCGTATTCGTCGAAGGCTTCGGCCTGGGCCTGATTCAGCGACGTACGCGCAGTCATGTACAGCGCTGTTTCCTTCAGCCATGGCACATCGCTGGTGGCGGCGGCGGCGAACCCGCGCTCGGCGTAATCGAAGCGCCCGCTGTAGAAATCGCCGGCGGCCTGCAAATAGGTACGAAACAACTGGGCGTTGGCCGAGGGGGTCAGCTGTGCGTCCACCACCTGGCGGCTCCAGTCACAGGTGGTCAGTAATTGCAGGCGTGCTTTGACCAACACATCGCGCTCGGCGGGTGGCATCTGGGCCTTGATCACCTGGCTGATAAACGCCGTGGCGCTGTCATCGTCATTGCTGCGGCAACGGCTGCCTTCGCCATTCAGGAAGGCCTGGCCTGCGGTCTTGTACTCCTCGCGCTTGATACCCAGGGGCTGGAGCAGCGTGTCGAGTTCGGCTGTGCGTGAATCGTCAGCCTTGTTATCTGGCTCCTCAGCCGTGGCCGCAACCGGCACCAGGCGATACACCGGAAACGGCACCGGGCCGAAGCCTTGGGCCAAGTCGTCTTCGCCCAAGGCATTGGGGGCCAGGGGCGCGGCTTTTTTGTCGGCCAGCAACAGGCGCAGGTTCACCCGGCTGTCGTTACCAGGGCTGAGAAACGGTTGGTTGCTGCACGGCTCGTAGCCGTCACGCGATACCCGCCAGTCGGGGTAGCACGAGTCGTCAGAACTGGCCTGGGCCGGTAGGGAAAAACCGGCCAGCAGGGCCAGGGCCAGAGGTGACAGCAAACCGATACGCATAACGTTTCCTTGATCCTGAGTCCTTGGAGAAGGGGCAATAATAGCCTGATCCGACGAGTGCTTCGGTGAAGGCCTACACAAATTGCTGATTTGTCCGATTCCAGCGACGAGGCCAGGGCTTTTGGCCTAGAGTGGCGGTGTTTGCGCATGCGCAGTGTTTGTCCTGTAAGAGGGCAGTAGTAGCGGAGTCGATATGCGTCGGTCTGTGGTAGAGCAACACGAAAAAGTCGGGGCATTGCCTGCCTTCCATCGCTTGACCTGGGAAGGTGCCGGCTGGCTCAGCCGCCTGTGGTGGGTACCGATCCTGGCGCTCGCCATGGCCCTGCGGTTTTACCACCTCACCTCGGCGGCGATCTGGGGCGACGAAGGCTCAAGCCTGTTGCTCAGCGAATACGCCCTGGCCGACCTGTGGTTTCACGCAGCCCATGATGTGCACCCGCCGCTGTATTTCTTGCTGCTGCGCGGTTGGATCGAGGTGTTCGGCGATAGCATCGGCTCGATTCGCAGCCTGAGTGCGATCCCCGGTGTGGCCGTAGTGGGCCTGGGCATCTGGCTGACACGGCAACTGTCCACCCGCCGCGCGGCTGTGCTGGCGGGGATCCTGCTGGCTCTACTGCCCACGGCGGTGCGCTACAGCCAGGAAGTGCGCATGTATTCGCTGCTGGGCGTGTGGCTACTGGGCGCCACGCTGGCACTGGTGTACTGGGTGAGGCAGCCCGAGCGCGCGCGTTATTTGGCTGTATATGTGCTGTTAATGAGCGCCGGGTTCTATACCCACTACTTCACCGCGCTGTGCGTGCTGGTGCATTGGGCGTACCTGGGGTTGCAGGCGCCAGGTCAGCGCTTGATCACGCGGCCTGCCTGGTGGGCCGCCAACGTGGCGATAGTGTTGTTGTATCTGCCCTGGCTGCCCAACCTGCTGGATTTGGTGCAGCACGTCGAACAGCTCAAAGTCGGCGGCGACATTGGTTGGGAAGAGCCGGTCAACCTGCTGTCCCTGCCGTCGATGGTCTGGCAGTTTCTGTTGCAGGATGACGGTCTCGGCCTGTGGCCGCCGCTGTTCTGGCTGTTCCCCCTGCTGCTGGCCGTGGTGGTTGTACTGGCGGCCTGGCGCAACCCCGCGGCGCGCCTGCCTGCCCTGTTTTGCCTGCTGCCGCTGCTGCTGGTCTATGGCGTGTCTTTTATCTCGCCGGTGTTTATCGAGCGCTACCTCACGGTGTATGCGTTGGGCCTGCCGATAGTCCTGGCGCTTGCCATCGACCGTTTGCCGCCCCGTTTGTCCTGGCTGGGCGTGGCGTTGTTCGCACTGTTTGTTGGCGTAGAACTGTTGGGGCTAAAGAACAACTTCGAAGTGGATGAGCACGACCAGTTCAACGTGCCGGTGGAGTTCGTCAATCGCAACTATCAGGAAGGCGACCGCATCGTCCTGAGTGACATGATGTGGTACCTCAGCTACGTGTATTACGACCAGACCGACGCCCAACTGCAGCTCTACACGCCGCCCAAGCCCGACGGCACTGCCACTCGCCCGAACGCCTATGGTTTCGGCACACTGGTGGACCAGGACGGTGGCCGCATCTATCTGGACCGCCTCTCAGCACTGCCTGCTCAAACGCGACGGGTATGGTTGATCAGCAGCAACGAAGCCCCGGATGAATTCGCGCCACTGCCCAACGGCTGGCGCGAACTCAGTCGCCAGGACGGCGGTGGCGCCAGGGCCCGGTTGTTCGTGCTATGCAACGCACCGGCGCCGCAACCTGAAGGCTGCCGCTAGACTCACTTCAACCTACTGATGAGGAGCCTTTCATGGAATCGCCACTGCACAGCTTGCCGGCTTTGTTCAAACAGCTTGGCTTGCCGGATGACCCGGTCAGTATTGAGCAATTTGTCGCCTCTCATTCGCCGCTCAAGCCGGATTTGAAACTGGCGGAGGCGTTTTTTTGGAGCGACGCCCAGAAGGCATTTTTGCGTGAAGAGATTCTGGAGGATGCGGATTGGGCGGTGGTGGTGGATGAGTTGAATCTGATCTTGCGGGGTGGGCGAGGGGTGCAAAAAAAATAGCTGCCAGGCTCTAACTTGAAAAAATCTGGTAAGGGTTGAAAAAAATTTGGTTTTGACCGCGCAAATTATTTTTTTCTGAAAAAGCCCGGATACGAAAAAATATGGGAAACGTCCTATTTTTCATGGGGAAATGGACTATAGCCGCCGCAGACGGTTTTCCTTATCAAAGGGATATCTCCTATTGATGAGCGGGTGCGACATGCAAAAGCTAATTCCGCGCGGAAAACTACAGAGTTTTGATCCTTCGACTATTGAACTCATAAGTCCATTTTCTGCGACGTCAATTGTTGAATTTCATCTTCCGTTTACTTCTGGTTTGCTTGGGCTGTCTGAGCTTATTAAAGAGTGTGATGTAGGTTTAAATTCGTGTGTAAATTGGAAGGTGCGAAAAACGATACTTGACAAGATTAAAAGCGGAGAGTGGTTGCTTGTTTCAGAACGGACGGGGGCTTTGAATCACTTGCATGCACAGCGATGTATTCCAAGTGGGTTCTCTTCTGGCCGGTTTGAAAGCGAGGAGGAGGTAGGGCCGGGAAAATGGGCTTTTTTCAGCATTGACTATGACGCAGTGAAGAACACCGCGATTATAGCTGCCAATCGTTTAGGGTCTATGGGTGACCAAGGTCGAGTATTTGGTTCTGACGGCAAAGATTTAGCAAACACGACCAGAACACTTATCCAGCAATGGGTACCACTGAATGATTTCGAAGAGCACCGCATCGCCGACTCTGCCGTACGTCGATATGGCGAGCTTCGGCATACTCCGCACAGGTTTCTGGAGGGCGAGGACAAGTGGCAGATTGGCGGGAAATCATGGCACTGGCAGCCAGTCACACCAGATGAGGCGTATGAAAAAAAGGAGGGGGCAAAATGAGCCGTCGCAGAATTTGGCTGTTTTGGGGAGCGATGGATGCGATTTATCTCATTTGGTATGCGTCCAATAGTTTTTTAAACAATAGAATTCCGTATCTAAGTGATGTGATAAGCGCTTCAAATATTTTGCGAGCGCACGGTGATGTGCAAATAGTTATGTTTGTGGGCGCGTTGGTTTTACAGGCCTCAATTTTTGCATCCTGCGCCATGTTTTTTCTTCAGAAAAAATCAGTCGTGTGGCTTGTCTTTTTTCAAACCCCCTTACGACTTGTGCTCGTTATCCCCTCCGTTTCGCTCCTGTTGATTGGCGCTCGAGTTTTGCCGCAGTACAACGTACTGGCAATGGCTGGATTGATCGGTGCATCGGAGATTTTAAAAGTCTGGAGCGTGTGGCGATGGGGCAAAAAATGCTGACGCTGACCTAGTGTGGGAGCGGGCTTGCCCGCGAAGGCGGCGTGTCAGTCACTGAATATTCAACTGAACCACCGCTTTCGCAGGCAAGCCAGCTCCCACATTTTGTTTGTCGTATGACGAATATCAGCGATTTGCTGATGCCTACCCTAAAACCCGCTTTACTCAAGCCACATCCCACCACTCATCTGCGAAATTGTTTCAAAACTTGACGGCGAACCCTTCCTCCACCATATTGATAGTTAGCAAACTAACTGTATGCGAACTATCCAGTGCCTCAATCCCTCGAACAACTCCAGATGAGCCTCAGCAGCAGCATGGTGGTGGGCGCCCGTAATTGGCGCAAAATCTGCCAGACCACGCTGGTGAGCTATGGCATCTCCGAAGCCTGCGCCGTGCCGTTGTTGATGATCGGTCGCTTGGGCGACGGTGTGCATCAGGTCAAAGTAGCCCAGGCGTCCGGTATGGAAAGCCCATCACTGGTGCGCCTGCTCGACCGGCTGTGCGGTGACGGCTACGTCTGCCGCACCGAAGACATCCACGACCGCCGCGCCAAGGCCCTGAGCCTTACCGAGCGTGGCCGTGAGTTGGTGCAAGCGGTGGAAGCGCAACTGGTGCGCCTGCGCAAGGATGTGTTAGCAGATATCGCCCCCGACGATCTGCAAGCCGCACTGCGTGTCTTGCGCGCCTTCGAAGCGGCTGAGGCTGTGTCGTCTTGAACGGATTTTTTACCGGCTTCCCGCCTGCCCGCGACTGGTTCTACGGGGTGCGTACCTTCGCCGCGTCGATGATCGCGCTGTACATCGCCATGCTTATGCAAATGCCGCGTCCGTACTGGGCGATGGCCACGGTGTATATCGTCTCCAGCCCGTTTGTCGGCCCTACCAGTTCCAAAGCCCTGTACCGCGCCATCGGCACCTTGATGGGCGCGGCGGCGGCGGTGCTGTTTGTGCCGATGTTCGTGCAGTCACCCTACATTCTGGTGGTGGTGATTGCGTTGTGGACCGGCACTTTGCTGTTTCTGTCCATGCACCTGCGCACCGCGAATAACTACGCCCTGATGCTGGCCGGCTACACCTTGCCGCTGATTGCTCTGCCGGTGGTGGATAACCCCTTGGCGGTCTGGGATGTGGCGGAGGCGCGTACCGAAGAAATTTTCCTCGGCATCGCGGTCGCGGCGGTGGTGGGCGCGATGTTCTGGCCCCGGCGCCTGATGCCGGTGTTCGATGGCTCGGTGGCCAAGTGGTTCAGCGACGCGCAGGTCTACAGCCAGCGCTTTCTCAGCCGCAAGGTCGACCCCGAAGAAGTCAGCAACCTGCGCGGCGGCATGGTCGCCACCTTCAACACCCTCGAATTGATGATCGGCCAACTGCCCCACGAAGGCGCGCGCCCGCAGACGGTGCGCAACACCAAGGAACTGCGCGGGCGCATGATTCACCTGCTGCCGGTGATCGACGCGTTGGATGATGCGGTGTACGCCATTGAGCACCGTGCGCCGGAGTTTCTCGATCAGCTCACGCCGCTGTTGGAAGAGGCCAATGCCTGGCTGCAAAGCACCACCGAACAAGCGCCCCTGGATCGCTGGCGCGTGCTGCGTGACAAGATCGACGCCGCGCAACCCCAAGGCGAAGCGCTGGATGACCGTCACACCTTGCTGTTCTCCAACGCCCTATACCGCCTGGGCGAATGGGTCGACCTGTGGCAAGACTGCCGCAGCCTGCAAGCCGCCATTCAGTGCGAAAGCCAGGACACCTGGCGCGCTGTCTACCGCCACTGGCGCCTGGGCCGGCTCACGCCATTCCTCGACCGTGGGCTGATGTTCTACTCGGCGTTTTCCACCGTCACCGCAATCATTGTCGCTTCGGTATTGTGGATTCTGCTGGGCTGGACCGACGGCGGCAGCGCTGTAATCCTCGCCGCCGTGGCGTGCAGCTTTTTCGCCTCGATGGACGACCCGGCACCGCAGATCTATCGGTTCTTTTTCTGGACCGCCATGTCGGTGCTGTTCGCCAGCCTGTATCTGTTTCTGGTGCTGCCCAACCTGCATGACTTCCCCATGCTGGTGCTGGCCTTCGCCGTGCCGTTTATCTGCATCGGCACGCTTACGGTGCAGCCACGTTTCTACCTGGGCATGTTGCTGACGCTGGTCAATACGTCGTCCTTCATCAGCATCCAGGGCGCCTATGACGCCGACTTTCTCAACTTCGCCAACGTCAACCTGGCGGGGCCGGTGGGCCTGCTGTTCGCGTTCGTGTGGACCTTGATCGCCCGACCCTTCGGCGCTGAACTGGCGGCCAAGCGCCTCACCCGTTTCAGCTGGCGCGACATCGTCAGCCTCACCGAGCCTGCCACCCTGGCCGAGCACCGGCACATGGCCGCACAAATGCTCGACCGCCTGATGCAGCACCTGCCGCGCCTGGCCCTCACCGGCCAGGACACCGGCATCGCCCTGCGCGACCTGCGCGTGGCGCTGAACCTGCTCGACTTGTTGGCCTACTCGCCACGCATCCTCGGTGTGCCACGGGTGTTGCTCAACCAGGTGGTGGAAGGCGTGGGCGGTTACTTCAAGGCGTGCCTGAAGGCGGGTGAACGCTTGCCCGCGCCCAGCGGTCTGCTGATGACCCTGGACCGCACGCGCCGTGCCCTCAACGGCCAGGGCCTGCAAGACGAAGACGACACCCGCCTGCACCTGCTGCACGCCTTGGCCGGCCTGCGCCTGGCGTTGTTGCCCGGTGTGGAATTCATTGGCGGCACGGAAATGGAAGCGCCGCTACCCGATGGAGCGCCTTTATGATCGGTGACCTGGATATCAGCGGGGTGTTCCTGCCCACGCTGCTAGTGCTGATGGGCATTACTTATGTGTTGTTTCTGGTGGTGCACGGGCTGTTGACGCGCATGCACTTCTATCGCCTGGTCTGGCACCGGGCATTGTTCAATGTGGGGCTCTACGCGCTGTTGCTGGGCGCTGTGGACTCACTCAGTCGATATTTGATGACATGAAAAAACCTTTTTTGACTATCGGCCGTGTCGTCCTGACGTTGTTGGTCGTGAGTTTCGCGGTCGTCGTGGTGTGGCGCATGGTCATGTATTACATGTTTGCGCCCTGGACCCGTGACGGCCACATCCGTGCCGACATCGTGCAGATCGCTCCGGACGTGTCCGGGCTGATCCAGCGCGTGGACGTGCGCGACAACCAGTTGGTGAGCAAGGGCCAGGTGCTCTTCGCCGTTGACCAGGACCGCTTCAAGCTGGCCCTGCGCCAAGCCCAGGCCGCCGTGGCCGACCGCCAGGAAACCCTGGCCCAGGCCCAGCGCGAATACAAGCGTAACCGTGGCCTGGGCAACCTGGTGCCCAGCGAGCAACTGGAAGAGAGCCAGTCCCGCGTCGCCCGCGCCCAGTCGGCCCTGGCCGAAGCCCAGGTGACAGTGGACTCCGCCCAACTCAACCTCGACCGCTCGGTGATCCGCAGCCCCGTGGACGGCTACGTCAACGACCGCGCACCGCGTACCCAGGAATTCGTCACCGCCGGGCGCCCGGTGCTGTCGGTGGTGGACAGCAATTCCTTCCACATCGACGGTTACTTCGAAGAGACCAAGCTCGACGGCATCCATGTCGGCATGGGCGTGGACATCCGTGTGATCGGCGACAATGCGCGCCTGCATGGCCACGTGCAAAGCATCGTCGCCGGTATCGAAGACCGCGACCGCAGCAGCGGCTCCAACCTGTTGCCCAACGTCAACCCGGCGTTCAGTTGGGTGCGCCTGGCCCAGCGGATCCCGGTGCGTATCGCCTTTGATGACGTGCCGGCGGACTTTCGCATGATCGCCGGGCGCACCGCGACGGTGTCGATCATCGACGACAAGGTCAAAGACGGGGACAAACCATGAAGCGGCTTCTGGCAACCGCTTCCCTGGGGTTGTTGCTGTCGGCCTGCCAAGTGGTGGGGCCCGATTACAAACTGCCGGAACAGGCCGCCGTCAACCGTGGCGACCTGCAAGGGCCGATCATGGGCGAGGGCAGCAACGTCGTCTCGGCACCGGTGCCGGCCGATTGGTGGAAGCTGTACAAAGACCCGCGCCTGGACGAACTGGTGCGCCAGGCCATGGCCTCCAACACCGACCTGCGCGTGGCCGCCGCCAACCTGCAGCGCTCGCGTTACCAGGTGCAGCAGGCTGAATCCGCTGGCGGCTGGAGTGCCGGCGTCAAGGCCGAGGCCCAGCGCTTGCAGGAGTCTGGCGAGGCCTTCTTGCTGCCGGACAAAGTCCCGGTCGGCAATATCGGTAGCGTCGGGATTACCACGTCTTATCAATTCGACCTGTTCGGCACCTTGCAGCGTGGCATCGAAAGCGCCCAGGCCAGCGCCGACGCGACCCAGGCCGCGGCGGATATCGCCCGCATCACCCTGGTGGCCGATGTGGTGCGCTCCTATACCCAGGTGTGTGCGGCCAACGAAGAACTGGCGATTGCCAACGAGTCCCTCGACCTGCAAGCCCAGAGCACCAAACTGACCCAGCGCCTGCGCGATGCCGGGCGGGGCGATGAGACTCAGGTGACTCGCTCGCAAACCCAATACAAATCCTTGCGCGCCGACATACCGCGCTATGAAGCCTCGCGTCAGGCGGCGCTGTTCCGGCTGTCGATGTTGCTGGCCAAACCGGTCGACCAACTGCCAGCCGGCACGGGCACCTGCGCTGAGCTGCCGCATATCGCTCAATTGCTGCCAGTAGGCGACGGCGCCACGCTGCTCAAGCGCCGCCCTGATGTGCGCCAGGCCGAACGCCAATTGGCCGCCGCCACGGCACGCATCGGCGTGGCGACCGGCGCGTTGTACCCGGATATCAGCATCGGCGCCACGGTCGGCACCGTCGGCTTGCTGGAAAACCTCGGCACGCCTGCTACCAACCGCTGGGGCTTTGGCCCAATGATCAGCTGGACTGTACCGACCAACGGTGCCCGCGCCCGCGTGCATGAAGCTGAAGCCGCGACCCAGGGCGCCTTGGCCCACTTCGACGGCGTGGTGCTCAACGCCATCCGCGAAACCCAGACCGGCCTGGCCCAATACACCGCCGTGTTGCAACGCCGCGACGCCCTGGCCGACGCCGAACAGTCGGCGCGAGAAGCCGCCGGCCAGACCCATCGCTTCTTCCAGGCCGGCCGCGAATCCTTCCTGGCCGACCTGCAAGCCACGCGCACCTACACCGATATGCGTGCGCAACTGGCGGCGGCCAACACCCAGGTTGCCATGAGCCAGATCGATCTGTTCCTGGCCCTGGGCGGCGGTTGGGAAAGCGGACGAACGCAAGGGGTAAAACCCGGCAAACCGTGAGGTGATTGCTATGCTTTGTCAGGTGAGGCGTCGTGACGCTTCACCCGACAAAGCTCGCGTTTGCTCATGGGGATTCCAAGAATGAAAAACCCTTATGCTCCCGCTTTCTGGTGCGTGCTCTTCGCACTGGTTTTGTTATCGGCCGCGTATTTTTACGGCGTCATGCTCGCCCATCAACTCGACAAGGCCATGGTGTTCCTCGACAGCGCCTGCCTGGTGATCGGCACCTTATCCATCGGCGTGGTGGCCTGGGCGTCGTATCAAAACCAGCGGGTGAAGAAAAAACTCCTCGAACAGGGCAAGACCCGCGTGGCGATCTGGGACACCAAGGTCGCCCTGCGCCGCGTCGAAACCGTGTTCGACCGCTATTTCTGGGGCAGTTACTGGCAGCCGGGGCGCACGTTCCAGGAAGTCATGGGCGACCTCACCGGCACGCCGCTGGAAAAAAGCCTCGAAGTCCTGAAAAAACAATGCGTGCTGCTGGACCGACAGGTTGCTGACGGTAGGCACTGGCTGGATAACGCGCGGGAATTGTCCGACGTGGCCACGCAAATGGCCCGCGAGCGCTACCAGCTGGACTTTTGCGACCCCAAGGCCGACACCCCCGGCAATGCCGTGATACACCGCGAGTTCGAGGTGCTGGTGTACACCTGGACCGCGCGCTTGAAGAGTTTTGATCACCAACTGGATGAAGTCGAACAAGAGTACTCCTGAACTCCTGCTGAACTGATCCCTCTGAAAGGCTGGGCCGTTTACGCCCGCCAGTGCTAATCTTCCCCCGTTTTCGGCGGGCTTGAGCCAATCCCCTCAGGGGTTCAAGGAAGACAGCCCACTTCTCACAGGATTTGATCAGGTCACTTCATGAATAAGCCAGCCGTTGTTTTCTTGGGTTTTGTTGTCGCCGTCGGCGCCGTCAGTGCGGGCGGTGCCTGGTACACCGGTAAACAACTGGAGCCGGTCCTGCAAACCGCTATCCAGAGCGCCAATAAAGAACTGCAGACCTCCATGGCCGGCGTCGATGGCAGCGTGACCCTGGAGCTGGTGTCCCTGGACCGTGGCGTGTTCAGCAGCACCGCGCATTATCGCCTCAAGGGCCAAGGCAGCGTGTTCGGCGAAGACAACCCGAACCCTGAATTGCTGTTCGTCGACCATATCGAACACGGCCCGCTGCCGTTCTCGCGCCTGGTGACCCTCAAGTGGTTGCCGGTCATGGCCACCAGTCACTACGAACTGGAAAAGAACCCCACCACCGAAAAATGGTTCGCCGCCAGCAAAGACGTGTCGCCGCTCAAAGGCGTGGCGAATATCGGCTATAGCCGTTCGGTCAGCGGCAACATCGAATTGCTGCCTCTGGAATTCAAGGATGCCACCTCGTCGGTGAGCTTCTCCGGCGCCAACCTCAACTTCGACAGCAGCGCCGAAGGCCAGAAGGTCAAGGCCGAAGGCTTCATGAACAGCCTCAAAGTTGCCGCAGTGGACGCCGAAGGCGCACCGTTCGAAGCGGAACTGGCCGGCCTGACCGTGGCCAGCAACCTGGAAAAAACCACCTTCGGTTTCTACACCGGCCAGAACACCGTGGAGCTGACCGACACCAAGGTCACCTTCGGCCCGCAGAAAGCCGTGTTGACCCTCAAAGGCTTCGAGCAGAAAGACTCCAGCGAGACCAAGGACAACAACCTGGCTGGCCGCGTCGACTACAAGATCGACGAGATCGGCTACCAGGGCAAAGCAGTCGGTTCGGCCGCCATGGCCGTGAGCATGAAGAACGTCGACATCCCGGCGATGCTGGTGCTGACCAAGCTCTACCAGGACAAAATGCAACCGGTGCAAGCCGCCGCCGCTGCCGGTCAACCGGTGCCGGAGCTGCAAATGACCGAAGCCGAGCAAGCCCTGGCCGAAGCCAACGTCAACCAGGTGCTGGCCGCCAAGCCGCAACTGGCCGTGGAAAACCTGTCGCTCAAAACCACCCGTGGCGAAAGCAAGTTCAACCTGGTGGTGGACCTGACCAAGCCAACGTCCATGGAACTGCCACCGGTTGAGCTGGGCAAGCAAATGGTCTCGCTGCTGGATGCCAACCTCACCCTGTCCAAGCCGATGATCAGCGACGTGGCGGCCCTGCAAGCCCAGGTGGGCGGCGTGACCGACCCGCAAGCCATCGAGCAGCAATCGCAGATGGCGGCCGAGATGGTCAGCAGCATGGCGGTCGGCACTCAACTGGCGACCCTGGTGGGTACCGATGTGGTCTCCAAGCTGCACTACGCCAATAACGAAGTGACCTTCAACGGCCAGAAGATGACCGTTGAGCAGTTCCTCAGCTTTGTGATGTCCAAAGCCGGTGCGGTCAGCGGCGCCCAATAAACCTGAAATGCAGTAAAAAATGTGGGAGCGGGCTTGTGTGGGAGCTGGCTTGCCTGCGATAGCATCGCCTCGGTCTGGCTGAATAACCGAGGTGCCTGCATCGCGGGCAAGCCCGGCTCCCACCCGAATCCGGCTCCCACGTTTGTTTTTTGTGAGGGGCAAAAAATATTAATCGTACAATTCTGAACAATTGTTCGAAATTGTGCTTCCCCCTACTTCGCTAAGAGATAGTTCCTACAGGAAAGCTAGGTCGGGTCCCGAGACGCCGACACCCTGATGCGTTTCGCTCAGGACCATCTATCGTTAGGGCTTTCCGTGTGTAAGGAAGCTCACGATATGCTGCGAAACCACCCCTACAGTGCCTCAGGCCGGTTGCGTCTGCTTATCGGGGCCGCCCTGTGCAGCCAATTGCTGGTTCCAGGCCTTGCGTTTGCCGACCCAGCCTACGACGCCCTGATCATCCAGGCCCGCAACGGCCACTTCACGCCGGCGCTGACCCAACTGCGCCAACTCTCCGCCGAACGCCAGACCCCAGGCCAGGTCAGTGACCACCTGGTGATTGCCGGCTGGGCCGGGCAAGACGCCGAAGTGCTCAAGGTGTACGAAGCGCAGGGCAAGCATCGCAACCTCACCACCCAGGCACTCGCCACCGTGGCGCGCACTTATCGCAATCAAAAGCAGTGGGCTCAGGCCGAAGCGGTCTATCGCCAGGCGTTGCTGCGTGAACCCAATAACATCGACCTGCAACTGGGCCAGGCCCTCACCCAGGCCGATGGCGGTAAAGCCAACGAAGCGGTGCAACGCCTGCGTACGCTGGTGGCGGCCCAACCCAATGACCCCAACCGCCGCATGGCCCTGGGCTATGCGCTGACACGTGCCGGTTTGAACTACGACGCGCTGTTCGAGTTCGACCAAGCCTTTATCCGCGCCGGTGACAAGCCCGAAGTGGCCCGCGAATACATCGTCGCCCTGCAAAAGGCGCGGCTGCCGGAGCCGGCACTGCGCCTCTCAGCCAAGCGCCCGGGGCTGGTGGACGCCGTCACCCAGCGCCGCCTCGAAGGCGACCTTGCCGCCGAGCGTGTGCGTATGGCCGAGTTCGCCACGCGCAGCGAAAAGGAACGCTACGTCATCGCTGACCGTGCCCTGCAGGACTACGACAAACTGATCAGCCGCTGGGCCCCCGACGCCACAGCCAAGGACGATGTCATCCGCTGGCGCATCGACCGTCTGGGCGCGCTCAAAGCGCGAGCACGGCATGCCGAGGTGATCCGCGATTACCAGACCCTCACTGGCGAAGGCGTGCAACTGCCCACCTACGCCTTGCGTTGGGTCGCCGGCTCTTACCTGGAACAGCGCCAGCCGGAAAAGGCCGAGCCGTTGTACCGCCAGGTACTCACCGCGCCCGACACCGACGCCAGCTATCGGGTCGATGACAGCACGGCGCTGTTCTATGCCTTGTTGGAAAGCGACAAGGTCGAAGAGGCCCGCCAGGTCGCCAACAACCTGGCCAAGGAGCAAAACCCCCGCGTTGAACTCAAGGGCTTGCCCATTGGTAACCCCAATGACAACTGGATGGACGCCCAACAATTATCCGCCCAGGCCGGTACCTATGGCGGTGACCTGCCCGGCAGCGAAGCCAGCCTGGAAGCGCTGGTGGCCAAGGCGCCCGGCAACGTGGGTCTGCGCCTGGCCCAGGCCGACATGTACCGGGCCCGCGACTGGCCGCGCCGCGCCGAAGGCACGCTCAAGGAAACCGAAACCCAGGCCCCCCGCGACATCGGCCTGGAAGTCTCCCAAGCCTATACCGCCATGGACTTGCAAGAGTGGCGGCAGATGGACACGCTCACCGACGACGTGCTCGCCCGCAACCCGGACAACCGTCAGGTGCAGCGCCTGAGCCGCCTGCGCGATGTGCACGACATGGCCGAGCTGCGTGTCGAGGCCTACACCGGCAAAAGCTACGGTGGCGGGAATAACAACGACGCCGGTGCCGTCTCCGGCAGCCGAGACTGGGGCATCGAAAGCGTGATCTACACGCCGCCCATCGACGAAGACTGGCGCCTGTTCGCCGGTGCCGGCTATGCCACCGCCGACTTCGAGGAAGGCACTGGCCAACATCGCTGGCAGCGCGTGGGCGTGGAGCGTCGTACCCGTGACATGACCATCGAAGCCGAAGTGTCCAACCACTCCTATGGCGACGGTTCCAAGCAAGGCGCCAGCGTGTCGATTGCCCGCGACATCAACGACCACTGGCAATACGGCGGCAGCCTTGGCTATTTGCTCAGCACCACACCGTTGCGGGCCCTGAATGACGGCGTCACAGCCAACGGCGGCAGCGGTTTTATCCGCTGGCGCGCCAACGAAAGCCGCGAATGGAAGCTGACCCTCAGCCCGTCCCATTTCAGCGATGGCAACGACCGCTTCGAAGCCTTGCTCACCGGCCGCGAAGGCCTCTACAGCTCGCCCCATGTGCAAGTGGACCTGGGCCTGGAAGTGGGCGCCAGCCGCAACAGCAAGGAAGACACCGTGTACTTCAACCCGAAGTCGGACTTCACAGTGTTGCCCATGATCAACGTCAATCACGTGCTCTATCACCGCTACGAAACCCAGTGGAGTCAGCAGTTCCAAATCGGCGCGGGTACCTACAGTCAGCGTGACTATTCCACCGGCGGTATCGGCTTGATTGGCTACGGCCAACGCTATCGCTGGAACGACGTACTGGAAATGGGCGCCAACCTCAGCCTGATCAGCCGACCTTATGACGGTGATCGCGAACGCGATCTGCGCCTGCTCGTCGACCTCACTTACCGTTTCTAAAAGAGCCTGACCATGAACGTCCTCAGCCGTTGCTTGTTGGTCCTGGGTGTAATGCTGGCCGCCGCCTGCGCCCAACAACCCGCGCCCTACACCCCACCCGCCGAACGGCCGATAGCGCCCAACGAAGCGCCGTGGCCGAAGAACCACTTTTTGGGCATTGCCTATCACGACGTGGAAGATCGCGACCCCGATCAAGCCGTGGTGGCGGTGCGCACAGAGCGATTGATCGAGCAGCTGGCCTGGCTGCGCGAAAACGGCTACCAGGCGGTCAGCGTCGACCAGATCCTGGCAGCCCGGCGCGGCGGCCCGGCATTGCCGCCCAAGGCGGTGATGCTCAGCTTCGATGACGGTTATTCCAGCTTCTACACCCGCGTGATGCCGATTCTGCGCGCCTACCACTGGCCTGCATTGCTGGCGCCGGTGGGGTCCTGGATCGACACGCCGTTGAATCAACCGGTGGATTTTGCCGGTACGCCACGACCACGGGGAGAATTCCTGACGTGGCAGCAGATTCGCGAAGTGTCCCAGTCGGGCCTGGTGGAAATTGCCGCCCACACCGATGCCAACCACAAGGGCATCCTGGCCAACCCCCAGGGCAACCTGGAACCGGCCGCCACCACGCGAAGCTTTGACCCCAAGACCAACGGCTACGAAAGCGAAGCGCAGTTCCAGGCGCGCATGCGGGCTGACGTCGCCGCGATTTCGAACAAAATTCGAACCGTCACCGGCAAGGCGCCGCGTGTGTGGGTGTGGCCGTACGGGGCCGCCGATGGCACCTCGTTGGCGGTGGTCGGCGAGCACGGCTATGAAATGGCGTTGACCCTGGAGGATGGACTCGACGACCTCGGCAACCTGATGAACAGCCCACGCTTTCTGGTGGCCTCCGACCCGGACGGCGAGCATTTTGCCAACAGCATGGTGGCTGTGCAGGCCAAGGCGCCGATGCGCGTGCTGCACGTAGACTTGGACAACGTGTACGACCCCGACCCGGCCCAACAGGCGCGCAACCTCGACGTGTTGGTTCAGCGCGTGGTGGACATGGGCGCCGGCACCGTCTTCCTGCAAGCCTTTGCCGACCCCAAGGGCGACGGCCTGGTGCATTCGCTGTACTTCCCTAACCGTCACCTGCCGATGCGGGCCGATCTGTTCAACCGGGTCGCCTGGCAGTTGCACACCCGTGCCCATGCCAGTGTGTACGCCTGGATGCCGGTGCTGAGTTTTGCCCTGGACCCCAAGCTGCCGCGTGTCACCCGCTGGGACCCGAAAACGGGACAGGTCGGCCCCGACCCGGATCAATACAAGCGCCTGTCGCCGTTTGATCCCAAGGTGCGGCAGATCATCGGTGAGATCTACCAAGACCTGGCGCGTGTAGGGCCGATCGACGGCATCCTTTACCACGATGACGCGGTGTTCAACGACTTCGAAGACGCCAGCCCCGCAGCGCTCAAGGCCTACGCCGCCCAAGGCTTGCCGAACACCATCGCCGCCCTGCGTGCCGACCCGGCCGTGATGCAGCGTTGGACCCGCTTCAAAAGCCGCTACCTGATCGACTTTACCCATGAGCTCACCGCCAAGGTCCGCGCCATCCGTGGCCCGCAGGTGCTGACGGCGCGCAATATTTTCGCCGAGCCCATGCTCAACCCTGGCAGCGAAACCTGGTTCGCGCAGAACCTCGATGACTTCCTCCAGGCCTACGACTGGACAGCGCCGATGGCCATGCCGTTGATGGAAGGCCAGGAAGTGAAAACCTCCAACGCCTGGCTGGAAAAACTCATCGCCACGGTCAAGACGCGCCCCGGCGCGATGGAAAAAACCATCTTCGAATTGCAAGCCAAAGACTGGCGCACCCAAGCCGCGCCGGATATCAGCGCTGAGCAATTGGCAGAGTGGATGGGTGTACTCAAACGCCAGGGCGTCACCAGTTTCGGCTACTACCCGGACAACTTCCTGGAAAACTCCCCGGACTTGAAGACCATACGTCCGGCCCTTTCCAACCAGTGGAACCCTTGATCATGGTTGACAGAATCCTGGCTATATTCGTGCTGGCACTGGTACTGGGCTTGCCCCTGGGCCTGATCTTCCTGGTGACCGGGCAGTTCCTGATGGACTTCGTGTTCTTCTACCCGTTGTTCATGTCGGCACTATGGATCGCCGGTGGCCTGTACTTCTGGCTGCATTGGGAACGCCACTGGCCGTGGAAAGAAGACACGCCGGCGCCGTCCCTGGCCGGCGAGCCGCTGATCTCGATCATCATCCCTTGCTACAACGAGGGCGATAACGTCGCTGACACCATTGGCGCGGCCCTCGGCCAGGTGTACCCGAACATCGAAGTGATCGCCGTCAACGACGGCTCCAGCGACAACACCGCCGCAGTACTCGATGCCCTGGCGCTGCAACACCCGCGCTTGCGCGTGCTGCATCTGGCACAGAACCAGGGCAAGGCTGTGGCCCTGCGCATGGGCGCCGTGGCTGCCCGCAGCGAATACCTGGTGTGCATCGACGGCGATGCCTTGCTCGACAAAAACGCGGCCGCCTACATGGTCGCGCCGATGCTCGACAACCCGCGCCTGGGTGCCGTCACCGGCAACCCACGCATTCGTACCCGCTCCACCCTGATCGGCCGGGTGCAGGTGGGCGAGTTCTCCTCGATCATCGGTTTGATCAAGCGTACCCAGCGGGTATTCGGTCGGATCTTCACGGTCTCCGGTGTGGTGGTGGCGTTTCGCAAGAAAGCCCTGGACCGCATCGACTACTGGAGCACCGACATGATCACCGAGGACATCGATGTCAGTTGGAAGCTGCAACTCGATCACTGGGCGATCTTCTACGAGCCGCGCGCGCTGTGCTGGATCCTCATGCCCGAAACCGTCGGCGGCCTGTGGAAGCAGCGCTTGCGCTGGGCCCAGGGCGGCGCCGAAGTGCTGTTCAAGAACATCCGCGGCATCTGGCAATGGCGCCACCGCTACCTGTGGCCGCTGCTGTTCGAATACTGCCTGTCCACCGGTTGGGCCTTTACCTTCCTGCTGTCGGTGATCTTCTGGGCCGTGGGTAAATTCGTCACGTTGCCGGCGGCGATTACCGTGGACTCGTTGGTGCCACCTGCGTTTACCGGCCTGGTACTGGCGATGGTGTGCCTGCTGCAGTTTGCGGTGAGCATCCTGATCGACCGGCGCTACGAAAAAGACCTGTGGAAAACCCTGTTCTGGACCGTGTGGTACCCGATGGTGTTCTGGCTGGTCAGCCTGCTCACCACCCTGGTCAGCTTTCCCAAGGTGTTGTTCAACCAGCATCAGAAACGCGCACGCTGGGTCAGCCCGGACCGCGGTATCAAACCTGCACAAGAGGAGGCGTGATCATGAAACTGGTCAGAACTCGCCAAAACACACTGATGTGGATCGTCGATGTGCTGCTGACCCTGCTGGCCTGGGGTGGGTTGATCTGGCTGCTGGCGCGAGGCATCAGCGCCATGCTTGAAACCCACGGCGGCCCACGCATCTAGGCGCCTATCTTTGCTGCGCTCAACACTTTGCAGGTCTACCTGTGGATCGCGCTGTTCAATGCGGTGATCCTGATCAGCTGGGCACGCTATCAGCAGCATCGCGGGCGCAAATTCGCCCAGCGCCGCGCCGAGGCGAATGCACTGAGCGACCAGCACCTGAGTGAAAGTTTCAACCTGGGCGATGGCGACCTCGAACAACTGCGCCGCCCTGGCGTGCTGGTGATCCACAACGACGAAGAAGGCGGCGTCGAAGAAGTGAAATCCCACGTCTCCCGCGACGTCGAACGCCCCGGCCTGACCCTGGTGCCCGACAAAGACAAGGGCATTGGCTAGCGTTAAGCGAACGCAATGCTCAAAGCAATGAAGATCCAATGTGGGAGCTGGCTTGCCTGCGAAAGCGGTAGTGCAGTAAGAGTTTTATTAACTGACACACCGCCTTCGCGGGCAAGCCCGCTCCCACAGGTAGTATTTCCACCCATCGCTGCAGTGGTTCACTCCTCTTGTTGGAATTCCGATAAATGGGATCCAATTCACAAAACCCCCGCGAACTTTTCCCCCTTCTCCGGTACTAACCTAACTCGACGAACACCTGATGGCTAAGTAATGGCAGTCAGAAAGTCATTCGTCGAATCGCCATCAAAACAGTTGCCGCTTGTCGGAATAATCACCGCAAGTGCCCGACTTAAACTCTTTTGGTGAAAAATTATTATTAATAATCAACAGGTTAGAAAACTAATCAGTCGAACGGCCCCACTTCGCCCGTTTCTAGGCGAGCTGGAAGTTCGATGTTAGTTTCGCGGCCCTTGATTTTCGATGGATCGAACATGTCTTCGTTATTGCCATGGACCCGGTTATTGCTCTGCACCTTCCTGCTCACCTGCGTGGGCCTGAACAGTGCATCCGCCGCCCCCACGCCTGGCGATCAGGATTTGATCCGCGACCGGCAGAACCGCTTGCTTGAAGAGCAACAGCGGCGCCTCCAGGAACTCCAGGACCTGCCCGGCAAAGCGGACAAGCCCCAAGCCCCGGCAACCCCGGCCGACACCCGTTGCTTCCCCATCAAAACCATCGAACTCAAAGGCGCCGACAGCCTGCCGGCGGCCGACCGCGAGCGCCTGCTAAAGCCCTATATCGGCCAATGCCTGGGCGTGTCCCAGCTCAACGAGCTGCTCAAGGTCATCACCGACTACTACTTGGGCAAAGGCCGCGTTACCAGCCGTGCCTACCTGCCACAGCAAGACCTCTCCACCGGCCATCTGCAAGTGCTGGTGGTGGAGGGCAAGCTCGAAGCCCTGCGCAGCGCCGATGGCAGCACAGTGACCGACCGCGAACTGGCCATGGCCTTTCCCGGCAAAGTCGGCGAAGCGCTGAACCTGCGTGAAATCGAGCAACTGGTAGACCAGCTCAACCGCCTGCCGTCCAAACAAGCGCAGATGGAACTCACCCCCGGCAAGCAAATCGGCGGCAGCGATGTGGTGGTCAAGAACACTGCGCAACAGCCCTGGCGCGCCAGCCTGTCGCGCAACAACGACGGGCAGAAAAGCACCGGCGAACAGCAATGGGGCGCTGGCCTGGAGTGGGACAGCCCACTGGGCCTGGGCGACCAACTGATGCTGCGCGGCGGCCACGACGCCATCAGCGACCACCAGAAAACCTCGAAAAACACCATGCTCTACTACAACGTGCCCTGGGGCTGGTGGAACTTCAGCTATACCTACAGCGAAAGTGACTACCGCACCTACGGCGTGACCGACGGCTTCAAATACAAGCAGGACGGCGACAACCAGAACCACCAACTGCGCGCCGAGCGGGTGATCCACCGCGATGACGTCAGCAAGACCTCGGTCAACGTCGGCCTGGCGCACCTGCGTACCAACAACTACATCCTCGACGTGCGCACCGCGCCCAGCAGCAACCGCCTCAGCGAACTGCAATTGGGCGTCAACCACGGTCGGCGCATCGGCAGTGCCTTCGTCAACCTGGACCTGGGCATGCAAAGCGGCATCGGCCTGCTCGACGCCCAGGCCCAAGACGAGCGTGACCCAGCAGGCCGTCGCCAGCCGAATGCGCGCTACCGCAAATACACCGCCACCGTCAGCTACCTGCAGCCTTTCAGCCTGTGGGGCGAGTCGTTCAGCTTCAGCAGTTTGGCCACCGGGCAACGCAGCGAAGACCCACTGTTTTCGCCGCAGCGCATGAGCCTTGGCGGCTCGGCCTCGGTGCGTGGCTTCAAGGACCAATTGCTGACCGGCGACAGCGGCGGCTACTGGCGCAACGAAGTGCGCTGGGCGCGCCCGGTGACCCTCGACTGGATGCGCCCGGCCTTCGCCGAGTACGGCGCCAGTGTCGGCTACGACCAAGGCGTGATCCGCAACGACCGCTACAACGACAACGTTCATGGCCGGGTGTCCAGCAACTCCCTGGAGCTGTTCGCCCGAGGCAAACACGTCAGCACCAGCGTGACCTTTGCTCATTCGTTAGAAAGACCCGGTGTAGTCACCGAGCGCGAAGCGCCGATCTACTTTCGCATGGATTTCTTCCTGTAATTCAACGCCCCGCTGCATGAGAGCCTGACAATGGATGTTCGCCAATTCGCCTTCCTGGCCCGCCAACCTTCTGCCGCCCTGAAGCGCCGGGACGCGTTCTTCGGCCTGCCCAAGCGCGGGCTGGCGTTGATCCTTGCCAACGCACTGTTCTGGCAGCCGCTGCTGGCCCAGGCCGAGGGCATTGTGGTCAGTGCGCCGGGCACCACCGTAGGCGCGGCGGGCAATGGCGTGCCGGTGGTAAACATCGCCACCCCCAATGGCGCGGGCTTGTCCCATAACCAGTTCAAGGACTACAACGTCGGCCCCAACGGCGTGATTCTCAACAATGGCAACGGCGCCATGGTCAACACCCAACTGGGCGGGATCATTGTCGGCAACCCCAACCTCAAGGGCGGCGCGGCGAACGTCATCCTCAACGAAGTCAACGGCGGCAGCCCCAGCCAGTTGCGCGGCTATACCGAAGTGGCGGGGCAGTCGGCCAAGGTCATCGTGGCCAACCCGTACGGCGTGACGTGCAGCGGTTGCGGCTTTATCAACACCCCCAACGTCACCCTCACCACCGGCAAACCGGTGCTCGACGCCAGCGGTCAATTGCAGCGCTATGAAGTGGATGGCGGCGCCGTGACCATCGACGGCCAGGGCTTGAACGCCAGCAACGTCGAACGCTTCGACATCATCACCCGCTCGGCCAAGATCAACGCACAAATCAACGCCCGCGAACTCAACGTGATCGCCGGGCGCAACGACGTCGATGCGCAAAGCCTGAAAACCACCGCCCGTGCCGATGACGGCAGCGCCAAGCCCGAGTTGGCAATCGACTCCTCAGCCCTGGGCGGCATGTATGCCGGCGCGATCAAACTGGTGGGCACCGAGGCCGGTGTGGGCGTGAAGCTCGACGGCACCCTGGCCGCCAGTGGCGGCGATATTCAGCTCGACGCCAACGGGCGCCTGAGCATGGCGCAAACGGTGGCCACCGGTAACGTCAAAGTCACCGCGCAAAACGTCGACCTCACCGACAAGGTCTACGCCAACGGCAACGTGCAGGTCACCAGCGCCCAGGCCCTGGTCAACCGCAAGAGCATCGCCGCCGGCCAGCGCATCGAGATCAACGCGGCCAGCGTGAACAACCCCGGCATCATCGAAGCCGGCGTCGCCGCCGATAACAGCCGCAACACCACGGGCGACCTGGTGGTAAACGCGCAAACCGTCACCACCAGCGGCAACCTGTTGGCCAGCCGCGCCCTGGCGATCACCGCCGCACAAGCGCTGACCAACCAGGGCGCGATCATCCAGGCCAAGACCGTCGAGGTCAGCAGCGCCAAACTCACTAACCAGGGCGCCACTGCGCGCCTGTTCGGTGAGCAGAGCCTGGCGATCAACTCGCCGGCCATCGTCAACCTCGGCGGCTTGATCCGCTTCGGCGAAGGCCAGGCCGCCACGCTCAACAGCGCATCGCTGGACAACCGCCAGGGCCGTATCGAAATGGCCGGTGGCAGCCTGGTGCTCACCAGTGCCGAGCTGAACAACAGCGGCGGGCAAGTCATCGCCAACGACCTGACCGTCAACGCCGGCACCCTGAACAACCAGAACGGTGTATTGGTGGCCAAAACCGCGACCGTCACTGCCAGCAACCTCGACAACATCCTCAAGGGCCTGATCCAGGCCGACGGCGGCGCGCTCAACCTCGCCGTTTCCAACACCTTCAACAACAATCAGGGTTTCGCCCAGGCCAGCACCGATCTGAACGTTACGGCCGGCACCCTCAGCAGCAACGCAGGCGGCGTACTGAGCGCCGACACCGGCAAGCTCACCCTCACCGCCGCGCAACAGCTCAACAACGCCCAGGGCCGCTTGCAGGCCGGGCAGGGCGATATCGAACTGCACGCCGCCCACCTGGATAACCAGAGCGGCACAATCGTCGGCAAGCAACTGCTGCTCGACGTGGCTGGCGGCGATATCGACAACCGCGCCGGGCGCGTGTTGGGCGACCACCTCGACGTGCGCGCTTCCGGCCTCGACAACCGCAACGCCGGCCTGCTGGCCGGTGGCGCCCAGGGCGTAAGCCTGCTGCTCAAAGGCCCGGGCCAGTTGCTCAACGCCCAGGGCCGCATCCAGAGCGAGGGCCTGCTGCAACTGCAAGGCGAGCGCTTGGACAACAGCGCCGGCATCCTGCTGGGCCAGACCGTCGACGTCACCGCGCAGACCTTCACCAACAGCAACAAAGGCGTGCTGGTCAGCGATGGCGGCGACGTGGTGCTCAAGGTCAGCGATCTGCTGACCAACGTCGGCGGCCAGATCGACGCGGACGAACGCAGCGTGCTGGTCAAGCAGCTCACCACCCTCAACAACGACGGCGGCACCCTGCGCGGCAAGCGCCTGGACATCGCCGCCCAGCACCTGAACAACGACAACGGCCAACTGCTGGCCGGCGCCGAAGGCCTGAGCTCCAGCGGCCAGGATGTGAGCAACCGCAAGGGCCTGATTCTCAGCGGCGGCGCCCTCACCGAACTGAACACCACCCGCCTGGATAACCAAGGCGGCACCGTGCAGGGCGACAGCCTGAGCGTCACCGCCAACAGCGTCGACAACGCCAGCGGCGGCCTGATGGCCAGCCTGGTCGGCAACCTGCAACTGACCGTAGAAGCCCTGGCCAACCGTGGCGGCAAGCTGTTCGGCAAAGAACAAGTGACCGTCAGCGGCGCCAGCCTCGACAACAGCGCGGGCGGCCAGATCAGCGGCAACCAGCTCAACCTGACCTCACGCGGTACCCTCAGCAACCAGGGCGGCCTGATCGAAGCCAACCAGGGCCTGACCCTCACTGGCGGCAACCTCGATAACAGCGCCAACGGGCAACTGCGTGCCTTGGGCGGCGCCAGCAGCAAACTCAACCTCAGCGGTGCGTTGAACAACCAGAACGGCACCCTCGAATTCGGCAGCCAGGCCTTCAGCCTTGACGCGGCCAGCTTCAACAACCAGAACGGCATGTTGCAACACGCCGGCACCGGCCTGTTCCACCTCAACACCGCCAGCCTCGAAGGCAGCCAGGGCAATATCCAGGGCATGGGCAGCGCCGACTGGGCCTTCGGCAACGTCGATGGCCTGGGCCGTGTGCAACTCAACGACGTGCTCACCTACAAGAGCGACCAGGGGCTGGCCCTCAAGGCCGGCGACCGCATGGCCAGCGCCAAGGGCTTGATCCTCAACGTGGCCAGCCTGGACAACGGCGGCGAACTGCTCAGCGACGGTGACATCAGCATCACCACCGGCGATATCACCAACAGCGGCCGCGTCTCGGCCCTGCAAACACTCACCGTCGTCGCCAACAACCTCAGCCAGAACGGCGGCCGCCTGGCAGCCACCAATGCGCGCCTGACCCTGGGCGGCACCCTGGACAACCTCGGCTTCCTCACCGCCCGCCAGCAACTGGACATCGCCGCCGCGCAAATCAACAACCGTGGCACCCTCGGTGCCCAGGGCGCAGTGAACCTCACCGCAGTCAACGGCATCACCAATGCCGCCAACACGCTGCTGTTCAGCGGCGGCGACATGACCTTGCGCAGCAATGGCTTCAGCAACAGCTATGGCGATGTCTACAGCAAAGGCAACCTGAGCTTCGCCGCCCGCGATGGCGGGCGTGCCGTGCTGTTCAGCAACCGCTCCGGCACCGTGGAAAGCGAAGGCTCGATCGGCATCAATGCGGGCTTTATCGAAAACGCCAAAGATGAATTCGAACTCGGGCAAACACTGACCACCGGCAGCTTGAGTTGGATCTGTGGCCAGCACTGCGGCGAAAGCGACAACTGGGAACGTGGCGAGATCACCATCTACGAGACGTACCTTGAGGCGGCCACCAAGGACTCGGTAGCGGCGCGCCTGGTGGCGGGCAAAAACATGCTGCTGCAAGGCGACACTGTGCAGAACCGCTACAGCCTGATGGCCGCCAATGGCGACCTGAGCATCACTGCCGGTGACCTGCTCAACCAGGGCGCCGCCACGCGCACGGGCCAGCGCAAGCTTGTCATCGGCACGCCAGGTCACGTCTCCGACGATTTGTTTGAACGCATGCAATATGTCGACGTGCCCGCGTTCAATGCGGCCACGGCGGCCGGGAATTTCGACAAGGCGCGCTTCGAAGAACTCAAAAGCCGCTCACCCAATAGCCTGCCGTTCGCCTACGCAAGTGACGTCACCACCTGGACCAACAACAGCGGCCCCGGCTACGACGCCACCCTGCAAGCGGGCGGCACGGTCAACCTCAACGTCGCCCGCACCCTGCAAAACGGCACGCTGCACAACAACACCCTGGCCCAGTTGACCGGCACCCTCGGCGACGATCAGACCGGCATCCCCGTCGGCGGCATCAACATCAACCTGAGCAAACACGCCAACGACCCGAGCGCCCAGGCGCCTGGCAGCGTATTGCCCGTGGTAGGCGTGGCCCCTGGTGGCGGCTTCGTGCCCGTGGACTACACCGGCACCGCGTTTGCCCCGGTCGACCCCACCACCTCGCCCACCTTCCAACTGCCCAAGGGCGAGTACGGCCTGTTCGTCAAAAACGCCGACCCTACCAGCCACTACCTGATCGAGACCAACCCCGAATTCACCTCGGTGTCGGGCTTCTTCAGCTCCGACTACATGCTCGGCAAACTCGGTTTCACCGCCGACAACGCCTGGCGCCGCCTCGGTGACGGCCAGTACGAAACCCGCCTGATCCGCGACGCCGTCCTCGCGCAAACCGGCCAGCGCTTCCTCGCCGGCGGCCTGTACAGCGACGCCGACCAGTTCCGCTACCTGATGGACAACGGCCTTGCCAGCAAAGACGCCCTGCGCCTGAGCCTGGGTGTGGCCCTCACCGACCAGCAAGTCGGCGCCCTGACCCACGACATCGTGTGGATGGAAAAACGCGTCATTGACGGCCAGACCGTCCTCGTGCCGGTGCTGTACCTGGCCCAGGCCGACTCGCGCAACGTGCGCGGCAACAGCCTCATCCAGGGCCGCGACCTCAACCTGGTCACCGGCGGCGACCTGATCAACGTCGGCACCCTGCGCGCCAGCAACAACCTCTCCGCCATCAGTAGCGGCAGCATTTATACCGGCGGCCTGGTCGAAGCCGGCAACAATCTCAGCCTGCTGGCCCAGGACAGCATCCGCAACGCCATGGCCGGCGAAATCCGCGGCAAGCAAGTCAGCCTCACGGCGCTCAAAGGCGATATCACCAACGAAACCACCGCCATCCAGGTGCGTGACGGCGCCGGTATGCGCACCCTCACCGACACCAGCGCCGGCACCATCGTCGCCCGCGAAAACCTCGCCATCGACGCTGGCCGCGACCTCACCAACCGAGGCGCGCTGGTAGCGGGCAACGACGCCAACCTCACCGCCGGCCGCGACCTCAACCTCATCGCCGCCAGCGACACCCGCGTCAAACACGAGACCCGCGACGGCGGCGAGAAATCCAGCATCACCACCGACGTCAAAAACCTCGCTGCCAGCGTCACGGCGGGCGGCAACCTCAACATGCAGGCCGGGCAAGACGTCAACATCATCGGCAGCAATGCCACGGCCGGCAAAGACCTCAACATCGCCGCCGGCCGCGACCTCAACGTCGCCTCGGTCAGCGACATGCACAACGTCGAGGGCAAGGAAAAGGACGGCAAAAAACGCATCAAGACCTCGGACGACCAGACCACTCAAGTGGCGAGCGTGCTGACGGCGGGTGGGGATTTTGTCAGCCAGGCAGGGCGTGATACCACGATTGTGGCGAGCAGGATCAGTGCGGGGAATGAGGCTTATCTGTATAGCGGGGATAAGTTGAGTTTGTTGGCGGCTGAGAACAGTACGCATACGTTGTATGACATGAAGGAGAAGGGAAGCTGGGGCGCTAAAAAGGCGCAGATGGATGAAGTGACCCGCACCACCCAGGTAGGGACCGAGATCAAGACAGGTGGCAACCTAGTCCTTAAAAGCGACGGCGACCAGCTGTATCAAGTTGCGAAGCTTAATAGCGGCAAGGACATCATCCTTGATAGCGGTGGTGCAATTGTCTTTGAAGGCGTCAAGGACCTGCACGATGAGAGCCACACTAAGAGCAAAAGCGACCTCTCGTGGTTCAGCGCTAAGGGCAAAGGTAATACAGACGAAACCTTGCGTCAGAGCGAGTTGGTTGCCCAAGGACAGCTTGTCATCAAGGCCGCCGAAGGCATTCGTATCGACGTCAAACAGGTCGATCAGCAGACTGTAAGCCAGACCGTTGATGCGATGGTCAAGGCTGATCCTAATTTGGCCTGGCTCAAGCAAGCTGAGGCACGTGGCGACATTGATTGGCGCCAGGTAAAGGAGATTCACGAGAGCTTCAAGTACGACAACTCAGGGTTGGGCGCCGGTGCCAAGATTGCGATTGCGATCATGATGGCGGCGATCATGGGGCCGGTAGGATTCGGGTTGCAGGGAGCCACCCTTGCGGTGAGCACCAGCCTGAGTACGACGGCAGTCACTAGCACCATCAACAACAAAGGCAATTTGGGTGCAGCGCTTAAGGAAACGGTCAGCGCCAATAGCCTGAAAAGCGCAGCAGTTGCCGGGTTCACGGCGGGGGCTCTTGAGTATGCCGACACCAATTGGTTCGCTGGTGCTGACGGTGCAGGTGCAGGTGCAGGCACAAGTACAAGCACAGTCCAAGGTGTTACCCCGAGTACGGGTTCAACCTTGGCGGTTACGAACTCCTCCAAAGATATTTTCACCTGGACGTCAGCAGGCGATATCGCGCTGCGTACCGGTGGCCGGGCGGTAATCTCTAGCGGAATATCGACGGCCATTCAAGGGGGAAGCTTCGGCGACAACTTCAATGCGGCCCTGTTGGGAGAGGCTGGCAACGTTGCAATGGCTACCGGTTTTAATTGGGTGGGTGACTACGTCACGTTCCCCAATGGCAGCCCTCAAAAGATTATTGCGCACGCTTTGATGGGGGGATTGCTGGCTGAAGCCACAGGTAGCGATTTCAAAACCGGGGCTGCCGCTGCCGGGCTGAATGAGGCACTCATCAATCAGTTGGTGTGGGCTGCTCAAGGCAATGACGACATCACGCTGATGCTTTCACAGCTGACAGGCTTGTTAGCAGCTGCGGCGGTCGATGGAGATTTGGAAAAAGGCTCTCAGATTGCTCAGAAGGCGACGACGTTCAACTATCTTTACCACGAAGAAGTCGAGGAAATGCTTCGGGAGGTAGATAGCAAGACTACGGAGCAAGAGAAGCGTGAGGTCAGGCAGCGCTATGCGGAACTTGATCAGCAGAGAAATGACGAGTTGGATGCGCTTTGCGCACGCGATCCGCAACGCTGCCGAGGTATTGCCACTTCCTTGGCGAACGATGATCAGAAACTCGTTGATCTGGTAGGTAGGTTGAGATCCCAAGGGCAGGGCGGTGCTGCTTCTGCGGTTGGTTTTGTGATAGGGAACAACCTAGACGCGTCCAGCCAAATTGCAGCAGATATCAGCTCTGCGGGCGGTGGGCCATTAGTTAAGCTCGGTGCGGAGGCAATTAAGGCCGGAGTTGGGATCACACTGCCTTCACGTTCAAGCTCTGGTAAGGGGAAAGGAAGCCAAGTCGGCGCGGGTTCCCTTGAAGAGGCGGCGGGTCCAAAGGCGACAGGCGAAGTAGTGCCTCCCGCGCCTATTGTGACTTCTGGTGCGACTAGGACAGGTGTTGTTCGTACAAATGCCGCAGATTGGAGAGCACTGCGTAATAATTGGGATGACCTTGGGTATGGTCAAATCTTAAGTACTGAAAATCGGGCCGCGATTGCTAAAGGACGGACTCCAAAAGTCGACGATGCATGGGTTAAGGTTTTTCCTGAAGATGCAGGGCTAAAGGGCGAGAGAATTCCTATGCACCATGTTCAGGGTTCGCCACTTACTGTGCCACTGCCTGATACACGGCATTTGGATGCGCATATGCCAGGAGGGTTTAGATATAATCCAGGCGGTCCAGGGTCGGCTCTCCTGGCATACCCTCCAAAAAAAGGAGCTGAATAATGCATTCCGTACCGCTAGAACATGAGAAGCAAAAGTTGATTTTCTACGTGGCTCAAGACTTAGATCAGTCTATTAGATCTAATGTGCAGCAGCTCGTGAATGAGCTCGCTGCGTCAAGAATATGGAGCATTGCCCCGCCAACCTTTATTGACGCGATAGACGAAGGGGGCGCGGAAGTGGTGGGTGGAATGTTGGAGATTTATTCAGCACTGCAACCGAATATACTGTCTGTTGATATGGATTCAAAAAATCTAGATGAAGTGGAAGAAATAGTCTGTGCCGTAAAAAAGTTATCGGAAAAGGAAAATATTTCCTTTGAGTTTCAGTTGGATACAACTTTTGTCGGCGCCATTGATGATGGTGTTGTTGATCGAGTCTTGTTGGAGGGACTGCTCGTGCCGTGGCGAAATCATATAAATGGAAAAAGTTGAGTCGGTGCCAGAGCGGAGATGAATAAAAAAGTGAGAAAAGGGAAAGGCTTATTTAGAATTAGAGTTGAAAAACGTATTAAATAAATATGTCCCATTTTTCACATTTTCACGGAGAGAAAACGTGAAAAAAATTAGCGTAATAATGGTAGTTGTATTTCTGATTGTGGGTTGCGCGCCGTCACGGTCTGCGTGGGTATCCAGTAAAGATGGATGGGTAGGTACCACCTTTTAATCTCACGAGAAAAGGGGACAGATTTATTTAAATTAGAGTTTAAAGGCGCATTAAATAAATCTGTCCCCTTTTGCAGTGATCCTCATGGTAAGCAGTACTTTAGCCTCGCGACTACTTTTGAAAAGAATTTTTCAGGTTATGTTGTTGTTCCAAAGGATGCTCTGAAATGAAATTAAGCATTAAGTTTCCCGAGAATTTGTTAACCCACAGCCTGCTCGAGCAAAGGCGGATTCCTTGCATTTGCAAAATTGCAACGGAGTTTGAAATTGAATTTTTGGACCCTTTGCCAGAAGCTGCAGGAACCGTTCTGGAGTGGGATCGTGCAGAACTTGAAAAAAGAGCGATAGGTGGGGTAGGTGGGCAATACTCTCACTATGCACACGGTCGGGTGACGTTAAAAAAAGTTGATATTGATATCTACCAAATATTGGATCTTGAAATGTTTTATAGGCTTTTTGGATGGTGCAGCATCTTGGAAGATGGCAACTATGCGCCGCCGGGGCAGTTTTGGGATGATGAATAAGTTGAAAAGGAAAGGGGGCAGATTTATTTAAATTAAAATTTGAAGGTGTACTAAATATATCGCCCTCCTTTTGTTAATAGATATACTTAATGAGCCAAATATCAGAAATATTTCTGTAAGGGTGGCACGGTGATTACCACATATAAACTCGAATTTCGACATAGGCCTAGTGTTTCAGAGTCTATCGAAGAGAGGCATAAAGATTTTTTGAGAGCTATAGGCGATTTGGGCGTTCCGTGGAATTTGAACGATGCCTTTGAAGTCCCCCCTATTGGAAGCGAGTTGGTGACCTCGGTGTCATTGGATAAGCTACTTCCAGTCGGCGTTAAAGGTCGAATTTCATATGCTCTGCGAGATCAGAAGTATCTCCAGGATGATGCGCAGTTTGATGATACGCTATTTATTGAATTCACAGCCTCCAAAGTCGACTATTCATATTTGTTGAAGATTGTTTTTCCTGTTTATATAAAGGCGTTTGGCTCCTATCGCTCAGCTTTACATGATTGGAATGTTACGAGGAGCGATTGGCCTTTAGTGTTGGAAGCTTGTGATGCTACAAAAAAAGACGTTAACGGTAGGGATGGCGTTTTCCGTATAAATGCGGCGAATTATTTCGATAAGGAATTGTGTTTTCGCGCCTTCGGAAAAGGGCCGCTTGAACTTGTTGATTTGTTGAATGGTTATGTAGAAGAAGTGTGTGAGTTTGAAGAGGGGGTTTTGATTGTAATTAGTTATACTCCGCTTTCTGCCGACGAACTACTCAGTGCGGGTGAGCGACTAAAGAGCTTAGTGGTTTGATTTTTTTGTCTGGTCAAATTGGTTGATATACTACAGTTTTGATTGGGCTTGGTTGAGTTGGTGTAAAGGTTCTGTTTTGGTGGTTCTTTAACAAAATGGTTTCTTGTAAGTCGGTCGGGCAGTTATGAGTTAACTGCCCAGATTCTGCTTTAGATCTTCGCGTTTAATTTTCGTCCAGTAATATCCAGCAGATCACACCCGTCCCTCAGCGGGATAGCCAGAAATAGCGCAAGAACATGCAACATAATAGCACAATTGCTGATCTTCTCCCTAAATGCCAGTTATTAAATAGAACTGTCCCCTTTTGTCTTGTGCCGCAGATCGTAAATTTGTTACAGATTTGATTAACGATATTGGGAATAACGCCACAAAGGTTATCCCTGGGACCTTCGCGGGGCAGGGAGCTAATGGTGCGCGAGGCAATGTCTATTTTAGAATTAAAGGCAATGATGTCGTGGTGACCAAGCCGAATGGTACGTTTGTGACGATTTTGAAAGATGGCGTCAACCAAAATCCATCAGTAAAAAGTGCGCTGGAAGGGAAGGTTAGATGATGAAAGATTCTTCGTTGAAAGCGTGGCTTATACTTGCCATTGGCAAAAGGCTTTTGTCGGTGGACGCACTCATTCATAATTTAGGCTCGGTGGCGCATGGCTTTCCACAAGAGATTAGTTTCCATTTTGAAGGAAACATTCCTGGCCGTTTATTTTGCGATAGTGATGGGGCTTCGATAGGACTATCCGTGGAGCCATTAACCGAATGCGATATGCAAGAGTATGGCGCGCAAGTAATTGCGTCGATGTCCGACGATGCATGCTTTAGTAATGTTATAAACAAAACGCTGTCCTCAGCTGTTCTGGTGAAATCCTCAGTGGAGGATAGGGTTGTGGGTGTTGGTTTTTCATTTGATTGTGAAGAACGTCTTTTTATTTTGAATTTGGGAGATGAGATTTTTGTTTACAGGTCTATCCCCTCGGATGTTGTTGAAAGTGAATTTCTTGTTTTTATAGCCGTGGAGGGGGAGGACTGAAAGGTCTGGCTAATAAATATGAAAAATTTAATAATTTATTATTTTGGTTTGTTTGTGTTAAGTGGCTGTGTAACCAAAGATCTGAGCGTTGAAAACCGCCAGCAAATCAAAACTGTCAGTGTGTTGCTTGCCTCATTCCCGGAGCAGCAGTTCAAGTACACCAGCATGGATCAAGCCTGGGGGGCCGGCTTAGGTGCCGGTGCCGGGGCGGCTGTGGGAATGGCATCGGATTCGTCCAAAGTCGCTACCAGTGCTATGGCTGGCGTGGGTGTGGTAGCGGGCGCGAAAGTGGCTGATGGTGGAGCTTCAAGTCCACGGCAGGCAATTTTGTTGAACTTGCAGCGTAACGAAATAGATCCAGGGCAGTTGTTCAAACAACTGTTGGAGGCACGGATCAGTGCTGAGCATTTATTCAAAGTTGAACCGGAGGGCGGCCGGGCCGATGCGCATATAGAATTCGTCGTGTCCGAATGGGGCTTTGCCTTGAAAAACTACAGTGCAGAGCTTTATCCAACAGTGGGCATTGTAGCGACCATGAAGCTCGGCGACGCAGTAGTTTGGAGGAATTTCGAAACTGTCACAGCGTTCAGTGATGGAAATGTCCAGGCGTATACACCTCAAGAGTACTCAACAAACCCTGAAGCTCTCCGTAGCGCTTTGCAGAATGCTTTCGAGTTAGTGATAGCTAAACTAATAGCTGATTTGAAACAATAGGCGCTATAAGGCGTAGGGAGAAAAGGGTACAGATTTATTTGAATGAGGCTTGAAAAGCATATTAAATAAATATGTCCCCTTTGTTCTGCTGTTTGTCACGGTACTCCAGTCAGCAATATATTAAACCAAATTCCAGGGTTTAATGGGTTTGCTACATTGCACGATGGTTGGATGATTAACTTGAAAGCTCACAAACAAGCTGATATGTCGTTTTTTGAAAATTTGGGCAGCATGCCGCCTGCTCTGCTTGTAAATTATGGAGCACTGTACGATAAGTACCGCCCAGCAATTGAGTCGCAGAAAAAGCGTGAAAATTAATAAATGGCTTTTGGTAGTATTATTGTCGGCCTTGGCTGGCTGCGCACCTTCCCATTCCAATTGGGAAAATGGAATGAATCTATGGGTAGGTACTCATTTCGATTCCCACCTTTACAAAGACTGCACTCGAGGATGTGGCGACTCATATTGGTCGCCTGTAAATAAAAATAAGACCTTTGATAAGGTTGTTGATGAAAACGGAGGCAGGCGGTATTACATAACTTGGATTAGAGATTGCCGATATTCGGTTTTTGTCGCTGCGGATCGGCTAATAAAGTCATGGAGATACGAAACTTCTAACGTAAAAGGATGTTATGTCTTTTAACTGTTGTTTTAAGGGAAAAGAAAAGAGAGAAAAGGGGGCGAGAGAAAAGGAAGAGAAAAGGGGGCGGATTTATTTAAATGGCTAAGTAAAAAATAAATCTGTTTCGAATGGAGCTGCGATCGAAGGGGACAGATCTATTTGCATGGAGCCGTTTCGGTGAAGAGTCGAATATAGGATATATTTTTTTTAGAGCAGAAAAGGGGGCAGATTTATTTAAATTAGAGTTGAAGAGCATATTAAATAAATCTGTCCCCTTTTGTTCCTTTTGTTCTTTTGTTCGCAACGGCCCGTGAGAACTCTTATCCAGGACGAATCAGGCCGGTATTGGTTGCAAGGGCAAGGTGGGGGAGAATTACCCCTTCAGGTTCTTACGATTTTGTCACATTGCCGGATGGGACTATCAAGGTAAGCCGCCCAAATGTGAATGAGCAATTTTCAACCCATCTGGGGTAGCGTGGGGGGGAAGTTAAATATGCCGGCTCTATACGCTTTGGTAATAATGACGGTCCAGAGCGAGGAAAAATAACAAGATGGGATAATAGTTCCGGTCATTATCAGCCACCTGCTACTCTAAAGGCTAACTCTGGGTTACCGGAAAACTCATTTAATCCAAGGAAATAGTTTGGTATGGATTCAAGATTGATATCACTCTGTAAAGAGTTGGCGAAAATGACTTCTGATCAGGCGGCAGCTTGGATATTGAGCCGGTACCCGCTTACTTCAGATAATTGGGGTGAAGCTTTATTACTCCTTCCTCATAGATCTTGGAAAAAACCAGAGCAGAAACGTTTAGCGGATTATTATTTTAAGAAAATTCCGTTCTCTAGCGCTAGAGGATATGAAACCTTCGCGTCAATTATGCCAGTTAAGTTAATGGTTGCATGCATTAACGATGCATTGCCCAAAGATCCTAGCAGGCTCGAGTTATTGTTTTATCATCTTGTCCCAGTGCTTAAGCGTTTTGCGAAGAATGATGCAGATCGAAAAATTATTGAGACTTTACTTTCGGCTTTTTCGATAAATTTTCCAAAAGATAATTGAGAACAAAAGGAGGCGGTTTGTTTGATCTTGCTAGAGAAGTGAAAAAAGGGAGCGGAAAAAAAGGGAGCAGATTTATTTGAATTAGGGTTGAAAAATCTATTAAAAAAATCTGTCCCCTTTTTCTGATTTCCGGATCAGCATCAGGGTGGAATACATCGTGCTGGAGGTGTGCCCAGAGAGATTTTTTCAGATAAAAAGTAGGGGGTGAAGGTGGATATTAAAACTTTTTTGAAGAGTAAGAAAGAAGAGCATTTGCTTGATGGCTTGGCTGCTGTAGATGATGTCAGTCTTAATGCAATAAAGGTAGGGCAGAAAAATGCTCCTGATGATTACTTGGAGTTTTTGCAGGAGTTCGGAAGTGGGGAAATTGAAACAGCCGGATTTATGCTTTATAACGGCCTCCTAGAGGCAAGTGATATTTTTGATGATGAGACTGCGGCGCAATTCGAAAGTGTTATGATTTTTGGTGATGATATGCAGGGGCGATGCGTCGGTTTTGATAAAAATGATAAATGGGCTGTAGTGAAAATAGACTCTGCAGATATGAGTGTTAAGAAGTTATGTGAAACATTTTCTTTGTTTGTTTATAGTTTGTTGAGGTGACTCTGGGAGAAAAGGGAAGGAAATGGGAAGGGAAAGTGATTAAGCCTAGATCAAGGTGGCAGGCGTTTTTGTTATTGTTGATTTATCTGTTTTTATTGTTTTTGTTGGTGGGGGGTTATCGCAAAGCTCATGGGGGCGCTGGTTAATTATTCAAAGATTGGTGTATGGGACTTTAGTTGGGCTGAAATCGTAGATATGTTACCCGGTGTTTTTGCCTATGCAATACCTACTGGGGTAGGCGTTTGGATACAGTCCTGGTTGAAAAATCGTAAAGAGAGTGGCCAAGGGAATTGAGCGCAAAGCGGGCGACACAAAGGCCGCCCGATTTTCACTCAGGACGGATCGGCATTAAGCCTGCGACTGATGACATCCAGCAAATCACACCCATCGCGCAGCGGAATGGCCAGCAAATGGGCGAAGTCTGAAAGTACTACGGCATCGCTGCTGAGTTGTTCGCGGAAGGCCAGGTTTTCCAGCAGTTGGGTGACGGCCCGAATGCGGTGCACGGCGGCGTCGTGAAGGACGTCGAGAGGTGCCTGGGTGTCGATGATCAGGGCTGGGACGGTGCAGTCGTGGCCGGTTAGGGGAATGTATCGATTCATCATTAAGCTCTCTGGATTATTGAGGGCTCGTTCTTCGGGTCGCCAAACCCGGTCGCTTTTTGAGTGACGGCCGGACTATAAGCCGCACCACCAAGCCCGCGCAAGGCATCAAAATGCCGCCGCTTCGGAGCGTGTACGCAGCTACTAACGTCTTGCCACCCATTGCCGACATACTGCTCACGAACAAACGCACTACGACTATGCAAATCTGAAAGCCTCACCCCAAACATTAAAGGACCAATGTGAAAAACCTCCTCCTCATTCTCCTCACCACCCTCATCCTCGGCGGCTGCGTCAGCCACCCCCTCACTCCCGAAAACCGCGCGCAGATCAAGACCGTCAAAGTCCTGCCCGTGAAGTGGGAAAAGAACATGGTGTACTTCGGCCGTGAACAGGCCTGGGGCGCGGCCCTGGGGGCCGGGGTTGGCGCGGGTGTTGGCATGGCCAGCGGGGCGTCCAAGCTGGGTACTGCGGCGTTGAGTGGCGCCGGGTTTGCCGGCGGCATGAAGCTCGGGCAGTTGGCCGAGATGCCGACGCCGGTGGCTATTCTGACGGTGATGGAGGCGGAAAAACTCGATGTTGGCGTGTTGCTCAAGCAGGGCTTTGTCGATGAGTTGGGCAAGACTTCGACGCTCAAGGTGGTCGGCGATGATGAGCCGGCTGATGCGCAGAGTCAGCTGACCGTGTCTGAGTGGGGTTTTCGCCTGACCCAGGGTTTCAGCAGTGTGATTTATCCGACCCTTAACGTGTTAGCGCAGATGGATCGCGGCGATGAGATGATCTGGCGCACCTTTGAAGCGGTCACGCCGTTTAATGGTCAGAACGTTTATGGCTATACACCGTTAACCTACCGCACGGACCCTGAAGCTTTGCGCCGGGCGCTGACCGGGATTACGCAGATTTCTGCGCAGTACCTGGTGAAGGAGCTCAAGTAGGGCTGTGCGAAGGCTGGGGGTTGTTGGTGGGCGGGCTTGGGCTAATGCCAGTCAGGGTTAAGCGCAGTTCCCCTGTGGGAGCGGGCTTGCCCGCGAAGGCGGTGTGTCAGTCGCTGCATCTGTTGCTGCATTACCGCTTTCGCAGGCAAGCCAGCTCCCACATTTGATCTTCGTTGCTTTGAGTATTGCGGTCGGCAGGAGGGTAAGCCCCCCACCTATGGCCGAAACAACTTGAGAACGGCTCTCAACCCCGTAAAATGCCGCAGCCGTTGCATCACCGTCTTTCAGGGAAGAATTCAGGTCAGTGCGTTTTCAGGCTGCCTTTCTCCTTGGAAAACCCAGCAACGCTGATTTCCTCACCCAAGGAGCACCCTGTGAAGACACTGTCCAAAATCCTGCTGTCGGGCCTTACCGCCGCGGCGCTGTTGACCGTGGCCGGTTGCGCCACCGAGAGCAACCGCGCGATGCCGGTGGAGCAAGTCGCCAGCGCCCACGTGGCCTATTCCGGCGTGCGTGTGCCGATTGCCGTGGGTAAGTTCGATAACCGCTCCAGCTACATGCGCGGCATCTTCTCCGATGGCGTTGACCGTCTCGGCGGCCAGGCCAAGACCATCCTGATCACCCACTTGCAGCAGACCAACCGCTTCAGCGTGCTGGACCGCGACAACATGGGCGAGATCTCCCAGGAAGCCAAAATCAAAGGCACCGTGCAGAAGCTCAAGGGCGCTGACTATGTGGTAACTGGCGATGTGACCGAATTCGGCCGCAAAGAAACCGGCGACCGCCAGTTGTTCGGCATTCTCGGCCGTGGCAAGACCCAAGTGGCCTACGCCAAAGTCGCGTTGAATATCGTCAACATCAATACCTCCGAAGTGGTGTATTCCACCCAGGGTGCCGGTGAGTACGCGCTGTCCAACCGTGAAGTGATCGGCTTCGGCGGCACCGCTAGCTATGACTCCACCCTCAATGGCAAGGTGCTGGACCTGGCCATGCGCGAAGCGATCAACCGCCTGGTCGACGGCATCAACGCCGGCGCCTGGAACCCGCGTAACTGATCAGCCACACCACAAGGAGCAGTACACGGATGAGCAAGGCAGTGAAGTTAGCGCTGACGCTGGCAGCAGTCGCAACGGTAACCGGGTGCCAGACGGCGCCCCAGCCCCTGTATCAATGGGAGAGCTACCAGCCGCAGGTTTACGAGTACTTCAAAGGCGAGCCCAAGGAAGCACAGGTGGAAGCACTGGAGCGCGACCTGCAGAAGATCAACGCCAGTGGCCGCAAGGCGCCGCCGGGTTACCACGCGCACCTGGGCATGCTGTACATGAACATGGGCAAGGATGACCAGATGGTGCAGGAGTTTCGCACCGAGAAGGCGCTGTTCCCTGAGTCTGCTGCGTACATGGACTTTCTGTTGAAAAACGCCAAAGCCGGAGTCGCCACCAAATGAGCCTGTTAAAACTCACCGGCGCCTTGCTGGCCCTGGCGTTGCTCGGCGGTTGCGCCGCGCCCAAGACGGTTGATTATTCGGCGTACAAACAGGCGCGGCCCAAGTCGATCCTGGTACTGCCGCCGATCAATGAATCGCCGGAAGTGCAGGCGTCTTACAGCCTGGTGTCGCAAGTCACCTACCCGCTGGCCGAAGCCGGCTACTACGTGTTGCCGATTGCCCTGGTGGACGAAACCTTCCGCCAGAACGGCCTGACCACCGCCAACGATATCCAGGCCGTACAACCGGCCAAGCTGCATGACATCTTTGGTGCGGACGCGGCGCTGTACATCACCATCAGCGAGTACGGCACCCAGTACATGCTGATCTCCAGCGACACCTCGGTGACGGCCTCGGCCAAACTGGTGGACCTGCGCACCGGCACCACCCTGTGGACCGGTTCTGCGCGGGCGTCGAGCGAGGAGGGCAACAACAACGGTGGCGGCCTGGTGGGCATGTTGATCACGGCGGCGGTCAAGCAGGTGATCAACAGCTCCACCGATGCGGCACACCCGATTGCCGGTATCACCAGTGCGCGGCTGCTGTCGGCAGGGCAACGCACCGGCATCTTGTACGGCCCGCGTAACCCCAAATACGGCACGGACTAAGAGAACACCGCCATTCAACTGTGGGAGCTGGCTTGCCTGCGATAGCGGTGTGTCAGGCAGCCTTTCCAGCACTGGCCCACCGCTATCGCAGGCAAGCCAGCTCCCACATTGATCGGGGTGAATTTCGAGGGTTTAACCCGAACCCAACCTATCTCGCGTCTGACCTTGTGAACGGCTCATTCATTCACGAGGCTCAGCCCCATGTCCCGCCCTCTGCTTTACCTGCGTCCCGCTGCTGAAGGCTTTACCGTTACCCTGCTGGTAGCGCTGGCCGGGTGTGGGCTGTCTTCCTCACCCGAGGTGGCCAAACCGACACCGCCCGTCGCCGAGCTGCACAGCGCGCCAGTTGAGGGCGCGATGGCCAAACGTATGGCCATGCCGGCACCGATGGCGGTGCGTGAAATGGCGATGATGAATGACCGCACCGAACCCCGCGAGCAATACGCCAACCTGCCCGACAACCCTGTGCACCGCGTCGCCGAAACCCCGGTCTCCACCTTCAGCGTGGATGTCGACACGGGCAGCTATGCCAACGTACGGCGCTTCCTCAACCAGGGCCGCCTGCCGCCCGAAGGCGCGGTGCGGTTGGAGGAAATGGTCAACTACTTCCCCTATCACTACGCCCTGCCCACCGACGGCTCGCCCTTTGGCGTCACCACCGAAGTGGCCGCAACGCCGTGGAACCCGCGCACCAAACTGCTGCGCATTGGCATCAAGGCCTCCGATAAAACCGTGGCCGAACTGGCGCCCGCCAACCTGGTGTTCCTGGTGGATGTGTCCGGCTCCATGGACCGCCGCGAAGGCTTGCCGCTGGTCAAAAGCACGCTGAAATTACTGGTCGATCAACTGCGCGATCAGGACCGTGTGTCACTGGTGGTCTACGCCGGTGAATCCCGCGTGGTGCTCAAGCCCACCTCGGGCAGTGAAAAAGCCAAGATCCGCAACGCTATCGAGCAACTCACCGCCGGCGGCTCCACCGCAGGCGCATCCGGCATCGAACTGGCCTACCAGATGGCCCGCGAAGGCTTTGTTGATCAAGGCATCAACCGCATCCTGCTGGCCACCGACGGCGACTTCAACGTGGGTATCAGCGACTTCGACAGCCTCAAGCAAATGGCCGTGGCCCAACGCAAAAGCGGCGTATCACTGACCACCCTCGGCTTTGGTGTGGACAACTACAACGAACACCTGATGGAACAACTGGCCGACGCGGGCGACGGCAACTACGCCTACATCGACAACCTGCGCGAAGCGCGCAAGGTGCTGGTAGAGCAACTCAGTTCCACCCTGGCCGTGGTGGCGCGAGATGTGAAACTGCAGGTGGAGTTCAACCCGGCCCAGGTCAGCGAATACCGCCTGCTGGGCTATGAAAACCGCGCCCTGAAGCGTGAAGATTTCAACAACGACAAAGTCGATGCCGGCGAGATTGGCGCAGGGCACACGGTGACCGCGCTGTATGAAATCGTACCCAAGGGCGAGAAGGGCTGGTTGGAGCCTCTGCGTTACGCCGCCGCGCCTGCGACCGAAGGCAAATCCGATGAGCTGGCGATGCTACGGGTGCGCTACAAACCCGCTGCGGGCGGTAACAGCCAGTTGATCGAACGCCCCATCGCCAACCAGGCCACCCCGGCCAGCGATGACCTGCGTTTCGCCGCTGCCGTGGCCGCCTTCGCCCAACAGCTCAAGGGCGATGGCCGCTACACTGGCACCATGAGTGTGCAAGACACCGCCAGATTGGCACGCTCGGCCCGGGGCGATGACCCCTTCGGGCTGCGCAACGAATTCGTGCAACTGGTGGAGCTGGCCCAAAGCCTCAAACCCTGACCTCGCTCACAACCGAGATCAAATGTGGGAGGTGGCTTGCTGCTAAAGCTTTTTGTAGGAGCGAGCTTGCTCGCGAAAAACTCACAGGCACCGCGTTTATCCAGGAAGCACGCGTTATCGTTGACGTTCTTCGCGAGCAAGCTCGCTCCTACAGTAATCCTGCTTCGGCTGACAAAAAGGAGTTCGCCCATTACATGGCCGTTCCAGACGACTCACCCAGCGACGAATCGCTGCTGGCCCGCTACCGAACCGGTGACGCGGGCGCCTTCGAAGCCTTGTACACGCGCCACCGCCAGGGCCTGTACCGCTTCCTCGTGTCCCTGTGCAACAAAGCCGAGCTGGCGGAAGAAATCTACCAGGACACCTGGCTCAGCCTCATCCGCAGCACCACCCAGCCACAAGGCCGGGCGAGTTTTCGCACCTGGTTGTTCCAGATCGCCCGCAACCGCCTGATCGACCATTGGCGCAAGCACGGCATCCACAACCCCCTGCATGACAGCTACGATGAACAGCTGCACGCACAGCCCGACCACAGCGCTGGCCCCGAACAACAGCTGAGCCTGAGCCGCGACCAGGCCCGCCTCGACGCCGCCCTGCAAGACCTGCCCGAAGACCAGCGCGAAGTCTTCCTGCTACGCCTGCACGGCGAGCTCGAAATACCGCAAATCGCCACCCTCACCGGCGCCCCGCTGGAAACCGTAAAAAGCCGCCTGCGTTACGCCCAGCAGAAACTGCGCCGCCTGCTGGCCGAGGAGATATTCGCATGAACGACTCCCGACACACCCCGGACGACGCGCTGCTCCAGCACTTTCGTCAACACAGCACGGGCGAACCGCCCGCGTCCCTCGACGCCTTCATCCTCAACGCCGCCCGCCGCGAAGCGCCCAAGCCCGTGCCCAACCTGTGGCAGCGCTGGCTGCGTGCATGCCAGCAACCGCGCTGGCAAATGGCATTTGCCAGCCTGGCCGGTGTGGCGTTGCTGGTGGGCGTGATCACGCGCACCCCCGAGTTGGACCCGGTACACAACACACGTCTCGCTGCCCCGGCCGCGTTCTCCGCGCCTGCGCCGATGAGCGCACCGCCCCGTGCCGAGTCCTACAGTGCCGAAATGAGCAGCGATGCCTTGCCCCAAGGCAAGCTGGCCAAGCGCGCTGCGCCGCAACCTCTTGAGCTTGGCTTGCAGGAATTAGCGCGCCTGCGCGCGGCAGGGGATGAGGCCGCGGCGACGGCCAAACTTGCCGAGTTGCAAAAGCGCTTCCCTGGGCAAAACCTGGAAGAACGCCTTAAAACCTTGCCGCCGCACTGACCCCGTGGCGATGGTATCGCGCGATACCATCGCCGCTTGGCGGCAACGGGTCATAAGCATATGAATTTATATTCAGTTGCAGGGGGAGTAATTGCTGCTAGTTTAATCAGCGAAAGACGTCATTGTTCCTGCTGGCCAACAGAGCGGGTCATGTTTTCATTGGATGAAAAGTTGCAAGCGGACTTCAAGGATTAAAGTCTTCTCAGCATTCGCTACATGGCCACTGGGAAATAGCTCTACCTGTTGGAAGTCCATTAAATTGGATTAATGAACGGTACCTGATATGACGGCGACGCTGAATTACTCACTTGCACAGGCAATACCTGAACTGCAACAACCCTTGGATATATTCGAGCTGAAAGAGTCCAATGTACGCTCTTATTGCCGGGACTTTACCGATACGTTCAAAACCGCCGAGGGATCAACGCTGACCAGTGAGCAAGGTCAGCTTTTCATCGACTTTTTCAGCGGTGCCGGTGCCTTGAACTACGGGCATAACAACCCGGTATTAAAGTCCGCGCTGCTCGACTACATTGCGCACAATGGCATCACTCATGGCCTGGACTTCAAGACCACCGCCAAGAAAGCCTTTCTCACTGCATTCGAAGCGCAGGTGCTCGCGCCGCGCAACCTGCGTTACAAAGTGCAGTTTCCTGGGCCCACCGGCACCAATGCGGTAGAGGCCGCGATCAAGCTGGCGCGCAAGTACACAGGGCGCCAGAACATCGTAGCCTTCACCAATGCCTTCCATGGAATGTCCCTGGGCAGCCTGGCCCTGACCAGCAACCCGCGTAAGCGGGCCGGGGCGGGCGTTACCCTCAGCAACGTCACCTTCATGCCCTACGATGGCTACTTCGGCGACGAGGTGGACACCTCGCTGTACTTGGCCACTATGTTGCGCAGCGGCAGTGGCATCGACAAACCAGCGGCCATCGTGCTGGAAACCGTGCAAGGCGAGGGCGGCGTCAACAGCGCCTCGGCTGCCTGGATGCAAGCCGTGCAGCGCATCGCCCAGGCCCATGACATTCTGCTGATCATCGATGACATCCAGGCGGGCTGCGGGCGCACGGGTGACTTCTTCAGCTTCGAAGCCCTGGGCGTCACCCCGGACATCGTGACCTTGTCCAAGTCCATCAGTGGTTATGGCTTGCCCATGTCGCTGGTATTGCTGGCGCCTCACCTGGACGTGTGGGAGCCGGGAGAGCACAACGGCACATTTCGCGGTAACAACCTGGCGTTCGTTACCGGCAAGGCGGTAATCGACCACTATTGGAGCGACGCAGGCTTTACCCGGGCGCTCAAGGCCAAGGCGGGCGTGCTGCATGAGGCCTTGCAGGGCTTGTCCGCAGGCTTCGCCGCCAAGGCGCCCAACCGCCTGAAGGGGCGCGGATTTTTCAGGGGTATCGAGTTCGAGGATGTAAGCCTTGCGCAGAAAGTCGCTGCGCGTGCCTATGCCCACGGGCTGATCATTGAAACCTCCGGCATCGATAACCAAGTGCTGAAGTTTCTTCCGGCCCTGACCATCACGGCTGCGCAGATCGCCCAAGGCGTGCAGATTCTGGAGCAGGCGTTTGCCGAGGTGACCACACCATGAGCGATGCAGTTTTTACTCGGCATGCGTCCCTCGATGACGCCGCCGCCATCGCGCCGTTGTTGGACAAATACCGCGAGTTTTATGGTGAGGCATCCGACCTGACCCGCTCGACGGCCTTTATTCAACAACGCTTCTATTTAGGCGAGTCAATTATTATCGTCGCGCTGGTAAACAATGAAATCATTGGGTTTACACAACTGTTCCCGAGTTTTTCCAGTGTCACGTTAGAGCGCCTGTGGATACTTAATGATTTATATGTTGAGGCGTCCAAACGCAGGGCGGGGGTTGGCCTGGCCTTATTGAATGCGGCCAAGATGTTCGCGGAAACAACCGGCGCCAAACAGTTGTTCATTGAGGGCGCGGACGATAACCCAAAGGCTCGAAACTTATACACGCGCTTCGGGTTTATCGAAAACACGGCGTATCACTATTACCATCTTCCACTGAAGCCAATCCAGGGATAGGAGCTTTTCCATGTCAGACACTGTTTTCGATATCGTAGGTATTGGTTTTGGTCCCTCCAACCTGGCGTTGGCTATCGGGCTGCAAGAGTCGGCTTCAGCGCTGACCTATCGGTTCCTCGACGCCAAGCCCACCCCCGACTGGCAGGATGAAATGCTGCTCAGCGGCTCGGACATCCAGAACAACCCCTTGCGCGACCTGGTCACGCCGCGCAACCCGCGCAGCCACTATGGGTTCGTCAATTACCTGAAAGAAACCGGGCGCCTGTTCGATTACCTCAATCTGCCGCTGACATACCCGTTGCGGCGTGAATATGCCGAGTACATCAAATGGGTGGCCGGGCATTTTCTCGCCAGTGTTGAATCCTCAGCGTTCGCCCACCGGGTCGAGCCGTTGCTATTCAAAGGCGAGCAGGTGTGGAAGGTGACCTATAACGACCAAAGGGTCATCTACGGGCGCAGTCTGGTGCTGGGCACCGGGCGCACGGCGAATATACCAGCGGTGTTCGAGGGCCTGACCGGCCCTCGGGTGTTCCATCTCAATCACTACCTGGAGCGTCTCAACCAGCTACCCCAGAGCGTGCAGCGCATCGGGGTGGTGGGGTCCAGCCAGAGCGCCGTGGAGATTGTGCTCGACCTGACCGCCAGGTTCCCGGACAAAGAGATTTACTCGCTGCACCGCAGCTTCAGCTTCCGCCTCAAAGACACCAGCCCATTCAGCGACAAGGTGTATTTTCCGGAATTTATCGACTACTACTTCAACCTGCCGCCCGAGGCCAAGGCGCGGGTGGACAAGCAACTGCGCGGCACCAACTACAGCTCGGCCGATGAAGACGTGATCAACGCGCTATACGTGCGCATCCATGAGGAAAAACTGCAGGGCAAACAGCGTATCCACATTCTCAACAACATCGCCATCGAGCAGGCGCAGATCAACGCATCAGGGCAGGTGGAGCTGGCGCTCAAAGAGGTCAACCAACTGACCCACTCGACCCTCGCGTTGGATGCGCTGGTGCTGGCTACCGGTTTCAAGGACATTGCCGCCAAGGAAAATGGTGAACTCTATCCACCGCTGTTGGCGCCTTATCACGCCCGGTTCCGAGCGGACACTCATGGCGCGCTGGTGGTGAACCGCGATTACAGCCTGACGGCGCTGGATGAATTGCCTGCCGTGTTCCTTAACGGCTTATGCGAAAGCTCCCATGGCCTGGGTGACGCCGGCTCATTCAGCCTGATTTCACTGCGGGTCGAACATATCCTCGCGTCCCTGGAGGCAAAGCTCGCGCAGGCCGAGGCTCCGTTGCACGCACTGGCCTGATCGGCTCTCGGCAGCGGCCTGCGCGGTCCGCTGCCTCATACAAGGAGTTCCCATGTTTACAGCAGCATTGATCTACATCCTGGCGGTGATAAGCCCGGGCCCCAACTTCATCATTGTCAGCCGCTTCGCCTCGCTGGGCTCGGTGTCGACCGGCATCGGCGCGACCCTGGGCATCTGCACGGTCGGGGTGTTTTTCTCGACGATTTCGTTGCTGGGCCTGGCGGCTTTGTTGCACCAGTACCCGGCGTTTTCCAAAGTCGCCACGTTATGCGGTTCGGCGTACCTGCTGTACATCGCGTACAGCATCATCAAAAGCGTGCTGGCCAAGAACACCGGCACGGCCGAAAGCACCGCACCGGGCGCGACCAGCTTCGCCAAGGCCTACCGCGTGGGGGTGATCACCAATATCAGCAACATGAAAACCATCGCTTTCATGATCAGTATCTATGCCGGCTTTCTCTCGGTTCCGCGCTCGGAGATCGACAAAGTGCTGGTGGTGATGCTGTGCTCGACCCTGGAAGTCATCTGGTATTCAGTGGTGGCGCTGCTGTTCGGCCAAGGTCCGATCAAGGCGCTGTTCCTCAAGTACACCCGGCAGATCGACGTCGGGCTGGCCGTATTTCTGGTGGCGTTCTCACTGAACAACGCCATTCCTGTGCTGATCGCCAGTCGATGAGGTTGGGTCATGGAATGGAACGCGTTGCTCAAGGATGTGGGGGTGCGCTTCAAGCATCGTAGTTGGTTGTTGATTGACCTGAAGCCGGAGGCGTTGGTGCTAAGCGATTCAACGGGGGAACTGACGAGGGATTATCCGGGGGTGACGTTGATTTTGGACTGCTGCCTTGAGGGCATTTTCCAAGTGATCGACAGCTTTGGGCCGGGTATCAATTACGCAGCATCACTGCAGGCTGTTCGGCGCAGGGCTTACTCCGTGCCGGTCGCGTTAGCCAGGGAGGTGGCTTTTCAAGATTTCAAATGGGCGTGCTGAAGGCCCATATAAATAGCCCCAGGTCGTTGGCCTGGGGCTTTCTTATAACCCGCCGTGAGCCCGGCACCAGGCCACCGTGTCCGTGAGGGTCTGCTCCAGCACACGAAAGCTCAGCCCCAGTTCCTCTTCACTTTTGCGGTGGTCAAAGCGGGTACGGTGTTCCTCGCGTATCAACAGCCGTAACGTCGCCATGCTCAGCAAAATGGGCTTGCCGGTCAGGTACGCGTAGGTCTCTTGCACAGCTGCCAACAGGTACAGCGCGGGCAGCGGCAGTTGGCGGGAGGGTACCTTGACCCCGGCAATACGCCCCAGCGCCGGAATCAGCTGGCGCATGGTCAAGTTGCGACCGGCCGCGAGATAACGCTCGCCCCGACGCCCGCGCTGGGCGGCAGCAATGTGCGCCCAGGCCACATCGCGGGCATCGACCAGCGAAAAGGTGCCAGGAATCAGCCCCGGCAACTTGCCGTTGATCACGTCCCTCACCAACTGCCCCGAAGACGTCGGCCCAAGGTCACCCGGCCCCCACATCCAACCGGGCAAGACCATGCAGGCGTGCATCTGCGGGTGGCTTTCAAGAAACCTCAACACCTCACGCTCAGCCAGGATCTTGCTGCGGTAGTAGTCATCCGCATCGGCTTCGTCCCGCAGGCACGTCTCGTCGATCGGCGTACCGGGGGCACCGTCGAGCACGGCAATCGACGAGGTATGCACAAACCGTCGCACACCGGCGTCATATGCCTGTTGCAGCAGGGCTCGCGTACCGACGACATTGATCTTATCCAGTTCCTCCCAATGGCTGCCGCCCTTGTAGTTATCGCGAAAAAACGCCGCGCAGTGAAACACCGTATCGCAGCCTTGCAACGCCGCCGCGAAGGCATCGACATCAGCCATGTCCCCCACCACCATCTCCACGCCCGGCACATCGCCGAACTGCTGCGCGCCCTTGGCCGCCGAGCGCACCAGCGCCTTCACCGCATAACCCCGTGCGACCAGCTCCCGTACCAGGTTATTGCCCAGCAAGCCGGTGGCCCCGGTCACAAAGGTGCTGCGCAAGCGATTGGGGTTCGTGTTCATACAGGCCATTCCATTTGTTGAGAAGGCCAGTAGATATACCGGTCAGCCCGCGCCGTAAAAACAGCGCCTGCGGCATAATGGCTTTGCACATCTGCACACCAGGGAAGCGCGGAGATATGGCATTGCAGGCAAATTGGGACGATCTTCGACTGCTGCTGGCAGTCTCACGGCGCGGCAGCTTTTTACAGGCAGGCCAGTTACTCGGTATCGCGGCCTCTACCGTCTCCCGCCGCCTCACCCAACTGGAAACCGCCCTGGGCGAGCCACTGGTGGAACGCGGCGTGGAAGGCTGCCGGCTCACCTCCCGAGGCCAAGCCCTGGTAGACGTCGCCCTGGCAGCCGAATCCGGCCTGCGACGCCAGGCCCCCGTCGACGGCACGCCAGCAGCCCTCAGCGGCACCGTGCTGGTGAGCGCCGGCGAAGGCTTTTCTGCCAGCGTGCTCGAAGCCGCCAGCCGCTTCACCGCGCAGCACCCAGGCTGCTCCGTAGAACTACAGGTCACCCCCGACTTCCACAAAATCGTACGAGGTGTGGCCGACATCGCCATACGCACCGCACACCTGGGTGAGCCTTCCCTGATCTACCGAGGGCTTGGCAAACTTGCCTACGGCGTGTTCGCCACCGCCGAATACCTGCAACGGTTTCCTGCGCTAACTCCCGCCACTGCCGCCAGTATTGCCTTGCTGCCACCGCTGGACCTGCTACCGCAAATGCGCGCCGCGAAAGCTGCGGGGCTGGACCATGCGCCGATTAGGGTGAGTTCGTTTGCGGTGCAGCTTGAATCGGTGAGGCGGGGGATGGGGGTGGCGGTGTTGCCGCGTATTTTGGCGACGGGGTTGAGTGAGGTTTTTCAGGAGATAGAACTGCCGGCGATGGAGGTTTATTTGGTAACGCGGCCGCAGGCGTTGAAGCAGGGGCATATTCGGGGGTTTTTGGGGGTGTTGGAGGGGGTGTTGCGCGGTGAAATTTCAAGCCTGGAAAAGCAGCATTCCGGGAATTCATCAAGGCCTTCGTAATATTCAACCCATCGGGATGTAGGCGCTTAGCCACTCGTAGCAACATTGAGTTGCGCGTGCAAGTGGCTCACAAAAAAGCCCTGGGTCTTAAGGCCTCGGGTGTTTCATTCATATCTGGCTCCACACTTCTGCGGCGATGGTGCTGGCGTCCTTTGACATTTCCAACACACCAATGCGTTCTTGCCATTCCTCGAATTTGACAGGTAGAAAGGACGCATTTGTAATGCGCAGCGCAGCTTCGGTGATATACCTCTAAGGCATTAACTGCATCTCCGACAAACCGTATTCCCCCAACGAATACAGCAACGTCCCATACCCCAGCTGGACGTAGCCAGCCCTGTCAGCACCGTAATCCCCGCCACCACCTTCCACTTGGCCGTTATTTGCCATGGCCTGCACATTCGGTGCGCTGAGGCCCTTTCGCACGGCGTAGTGGTTGTAGAGCAGTTCCCATATCGGACGGGGTTCGCCGCGATGATCGGCCGAGATGACGGTCTGTTTGAAGCTGCTGTTGGGGATGGGGGTAAACGGCACCTCCTGGCCAAGGTTGTACTTGGCCACATACTCGGCGCCCTGCAGCACGCGGTTGTTCTGGTAGCCGAACAGGTCGTTGCCCTGGCTCCAGGCCATTTGGCAGAAACTGCCGAGCAGGGCTATGTCGAGCATGGCGTGTGACTGATCACGTCCGCTTTCCTGGACTTGGCCAAGGCCATCGCCGTAGAGCTTCCACACCGCGTGTGCGATGGCGCCGTTACCGGTGCCGTGCTTGAAATAGTCGACGGCCTCGTTGTATAGATCGCGGCGGTCGGTCAGTACGCCGATGGCCAGCATCGAGTTCATGTTGGCTAGGTCCCAGCTAGCCCCATGATGATCAGGCCGGGCGCCGTCGTGGCTCACCAGGAAGTCATGGTTGATGGGGTAGAACACAGTGAGCATCATGCCTTGAAAACGCTGGAAATCTTCCGCCCGCCACTTTGGGTAGCTGCGCAGCAGTTCGGCCGCGTTGGCCAGTTGGTAGCCGTACAAGCCTGCCACCAAAGCTCTGCCGGGCTTGTCTTTGATCGCGGTGAGGGTCAAGGCCCACTGGTTCAAAATACTCACGGCCTTGTCGGCATACGCCGGGTTGTTGGAGATCTGCCAGCGCAGGGCCAGTGCATACGCGGCGGCTGCGTCGTTGAACAGAACACTGTCGTTATTCGGGCCGCCTGAAGTGCGGTACACCACCGGCACCGGGTTGGGCTGCCAGTCTAATGAGGCATGGGGGTTGGCGATCAGCTTCTGCCAGCCTGCCAGCCACGGCTGGTTATAGTTGGCCAGCTTCTCGCGTATCCGCGTGAAGTCCTCCCGGGTCTGGAGCAGGCCAGGATGCACGAACGCTTCGGTATGCAGGGTGGGGGAGGCTTGACTGCCGATACTCATCAATAGCGCATAGAGCAGCACGGCTCTTTTGGACAGGTACTTCAAACGGATCATCGTGTGTACGCCCTGATGGGGAGAACCTTGCGCGGTCTGAAAAGCCATTCGCACAGGACTGGAATCTGCCCCAGGGATAGTTCAGATGAAGCCTGCATACCCGGGGCTTGTTGTCAGAACGTGTAGTTGATTGCAAACAGGCCCAAGCCTGCGGTTTCGCGCCTTACCAGCGGGCTGTCGCTGGCCTGGTCAGCGTATTGAGTCAGCGTCAGGCTGGCCAGCGTTGACCAGTGCGCGTCGAAGGTGTGCTGCCAGTTCAAAGCAGCGGAGTAGGCATAGATCCCGGCGTCGGCGGCGTACTTGCTGTAGATCGAGCGTTGGCTCTGAGCCTGGGTGACGCCGAAGAACGTCTGGTTGTAGCGGCTATCGCCGGCATGGGCGTCGATGGCCAGGCTCAGGGTGTCGCGGTCTGTGTGCAACAAAATGCCTTCCAGGCCAAAGCGGTAACGGTTGCCTCGGTGCTCGCCGGCCATGCGCAGTTTGGCTTCGCCGTTGACCGACAGCCAGTCAAGCAGTTGTTGGCTGAGGGTAAAGTCGGCGACGGTTGCGCCGTTGATATCGCCCATACCTCTGAGCTCGTCGCCGCCCGGGCTGGTGATGCTGTCCTTCTCTTTGCGGCCCAGGTCGTAATTGATCGCTGCGCTGGCGCCGAAGCCACTGTCGGATTGAAATTGCAGGCCCACGCCGCGAGTGGTGTCGGCGAACAACGCTCCGTGCTGGATGCTGAGCATCGGCAGTACGAGCGGACGGTAGCGGTCAGCACCCATGTAGCGAGGCGTGACACCCATGCCAAGGCCCAGGGTAACGGTGGTTTCTTCGGCTGTCGGGCTGGCGTCGGTCGCCTGAGCCTGGGGCGCGAGCGCGCAGCACAGCAGCGTGACGGCGCCCCACAGAACGTTGTGGGTAGGGGAGGTGGTGAAGTTCATGGTCAAGCCCTATGTGCAAAAGAAGACAACAGTGCGCCCGCCGACGCGCGACACAACGCCTCCCTCTGATCGAGCTGTTCAGGCCCGTTGATAGGCTTGGACAGCGATGCAGTGGTCGGCATAAGATCGGCTCGCGAAAGCGGGCGTAGGGCAATACTGGCAGCGCACTTTCAATAAACCGTTCGTAAATTATCAAGGTTTCATCAAGAGGCTTCTTTGTGTCAGGAAAACGTATCCTCATCGTCGAAGACGACGCCGACAGCGCCAACATTCTCGAAGCCTACTTGCTCCGCGATGGCTATGAGGTGGCCCTGGCCGAAGACGGCCAGCGCGGTCTGGACCTGTACAAAAGCTGGCAGCCCGACCTGATCCTGCTCGACGTGATGCTTCCGCGCTTGAGCGGCACCGAGGTGTTATCCGCCGTGCGCCGTAGCAGTGACACGCCGGTCATCATGGTCACGGCCATGGGCGACGAACCGGAAAAGCTCGGTGCCTTGCGTTATGGCGCGGACGACTATGTGGTCAAGCCTTACAGCCCGCGCGAAGTGGTGGCGCGGGTGCACGCGGTGTTGCGGCGCACCACCGGCAACCAACCGGTCGAACACCTGCTGCGCCATGAAAACCTGCGGGTGGATCTTGTTGCGTTTACCGCGGCCATTGAGCAGGGCGAAGCACCACCGCAATGGCTGGACCTGACCCCAACGGAATTTAAGCTGCTGGTGACGTTGCTCAAGACGCCGTCCAAGGCCTTCACTCGTGATGAGTTGCTGGAAATCTGCCTACCGGAAAGCGAAGCCCTGGCCCGCGTCGTCGACACCCACGTGCACAACCTGCGCCGCAAGCTGGAAAACCACGGCATCACCGGCGTTCTGGTCACGGTGCGCTCCATTGGCTATCGATTCAGGTAACGCACATGCTTGAGCAACCGCGGGTCAACGACAAACCCATGTGGCGCTGGATCGGCCTGCGCATGAGCCTGCTGGCGATCGGCGCGGTGGTGGTGATCTCGGTGTGCATGTGGATCAACGTCACACTGTCGGACTGGTATTTTGTGCAGCATCTGCCGCCTGGGCCGCGTGAGGAGCTGCTGGCGTTGCGCGCCGAGCCAGAGCTCAATGAGGCACGCTTGCGTCAAGTGGTTGCCCAGTACTATCCGCTGGACTATTTCCAGCCGGCTATCGCCAATCGCGACTGGCTGATACTGATCGGCCTGGTGCTGGCCGCGATCCCTATCATCATTGGCTTCGGCCTGTGGTTTTCGCGGCCCTTGTCCAGCCAGTTCTCGGCAATTGCCCAGGGCGCCCGGCGAGTCGCCGGCGGTGATTTCCTGACTCGCCTGCCGGTGCACCGCGACGCGCCCGACGAGCTGCAACGGCTGGTCAGCGACTTCAACAGCATGACCACGCAACTGGAGCGCTATGAGCGCGATGTGCGTGAATCCAGCGCGGTCATTGCCCACGAACTGCGCACACCCTTGAACGCCGCCATGGGGCGCGTGCAGGGTATGCTCGATGAGGTATTCCCCAGCGATGCCATGCAGTTGGGCATGGTCAAGCGTCAGCTCGATCAACTCAGAAAGCTGGTGGATGACTTGCACCTGTTGTCGATGGCTCGTGCTGGCCGGCTGGTGCTGGAGCGCAGCGAGTTTTCTCTGGCAGCTCTGGTGGCGGAGCGGTTGGCGTGGTTCCAGCCGCAGTTGGATGAGGCTTGCGTGCTGACGCAGGTCAGTATTGCTGATGGGCTTCGTATGCATGCCGATCGTGATCGCCTGGGCCAGGTGATCAACATTCTGGTCGATAACTTGCTGCGTTATGCGGCCGGGGGAGGCGAGTTGAATGTAACGGCGCGCCGGGTTCACGGTTCGGTGGTGATTGAAGTCGGTGACCGAGGGCCAGGTATCGAAGCCCAGCATCTGGACAGCGTGTTCGACCGCTTCTGGCGTGCAGAGCGCTCCAGGGCACGTTACTCGGGGGGGAGCGGGCTAGGCTTGTCCATCGCCCGTGCGATCTGCCAGGCCCATGGCGGTACCATTACTGCCCGCAATCTGGCCGAAGGCGGTACGCTGATCAGGGCGGAGGTTCCTGTGTAGGCGTTTCTTCTTTGCTTGAGACCGGCGCTCAAGACGGTGAAATCGTAATGATCGTAGAGCTGGAAAACTGCTTGGGAAAAAGGGGATTTATTTTCACCTCTCCTATCCCGACGCGACTCAACACTCTCTCACCACCCACCAAACGCACAAAAAAGCCCCAGATCTCCCGACCTGAGGCTTTTTCATTTCATATCTGGTGCACCCGGCGGGATTCGAACCCACGACCCCTGCCTTCGGAGGGCAGTACTCTATCCAGCTGAGCTACGGATGCTTGTGCGGGCGACATCATACCCATGTCGACCTGATGCGTCCATTCCAGCGTTTTCCCCGCCCCCTGTCGTCCATTTCCGACAAAAAATGGCTAATCGCCACCCTCATTCACAACTCCCCGCGCCGCGCGTCCCTTTGTTTGCTTTGCTCTTGTGGCTTTAAACCGCTTCCACGCCGCAATTCCTCAGGTGAACGCATGCATTCCAAAGGAACCGTGATGCTCGATCTCCCGCTCAGACAAACCCTGCTGGCTCGCTCCGATTTGTTTCGAGGTATGCCGGAGCATCTCTTGCGCTACGTCGCCACCCATATGGTGGAGCGCACGCTGGATGATCGTGAGCTGTTGTATTTCAAGGACGACACCCTCGAATTCATTGCGTTGGTGGTGGAGGGTCGGATTTATTCGGTGGTGCATGGGCCGGATGGGCGCGAGCAGATTATCGGCAGTACCGGGGTCGGGCAGGTGGTGGGGGAGACGGCGTTGATCAAGGATCATGGGCGCGAGTCTTCTACCTTTGCCAGCGGGCCCACGCGGTTGTTGCAGTTGGGTAGCCGGCATTTTGCTGTGTTGTTTGAGGAGCCGGTGTTTCTGCGGCGCCTGTTGATGCTGATGATGCTGCGGTTGCTGCACGCCATCGAGTTGTTGGAGTTGGTGTGCCTGCATCGGCTGGAGTCTCGGTTGGCGCGGTTTTTGTTGGCCAACCTGGGTGAGATCGACCTGGCGTTGGCTTTGCCCAGTGTGTCGTTGCCCGCAAGCCAGGGGGTGTTGGCGTCGATGCTGAACACCAGCCGGCCCAAGCTGAATGTGCAGCTGCAAGTGTGGCGGCGTAGTGGGGTGATCAGCGGCGATCTGGAGCGCATGGTGATCAACGATGTCGAGCAGTTGCGGCGCAAGGCTTTTGCGCTGAATTAGTTGTGGTGGTGTTCCCCAGGTAACAGCGTACCCCCGTCGAGCCCTCGCAGACTGGCCCTTCATCAAGGATGCACAGGAGTGCTGGCGATGGGGATGACTGTTCAGTTCAAGGATCAATGGGCCGCCGATGACCGTTTGTTCGAAGCGAGTTGGCGCGCTGTGCACGGCGAGCTAAGGCGCCGGGCGTTGCGGCGGGCCAAGGGCAATCTGGATCAGGGCCAGGAGTGGTTGTCGGCCACGGCGATCAAGGCCCTGCTGTTTTTTCGGCGTTCGCCGGAGCGCATTCGCGACCCTGAGGGGTTTCTGTTTCTGGTGCTCGACCATGTGTTTCTCGACAGCGTGCGGCGCAGCAAGCGCGAGGGGCGGTTGTTCGATGATTCGGTGGACCTTGAACACGATCACCTGGCCGCGCTCGCCGTGCCCTGCGCCTCGGTGCTGGAGCGGGTGGAATGTTATGAGCGCCTGGAGCATATCGAGGCGCACGTCGCACGGTTACCGCTGTTGCAGCAGCGCTTGTTCGAGATGCGTTTTGTCGATGACCTGCCTTACCCGCAAATCGCCGCCGAGCTGCACGTGAAGCTGCCGCTGGTGCGCAAGCGTGTGCAACTGCTGCGCGATGCGTTGCGCTGAAGGTGATTCACACATGTTGGCGTGGGGCGTTCTAGTGATATGAGCGCAGCACGCCGCCGCTATCCACACCCAAACCTGGGTGAATGCCATCAAGGAGAGATGTATGACAGAGGTCAACAGCCAGATCACCGACGCGGTCACTCAAACCAACGTCAAGGTGGTGGCCGAGGCGCCGGCCCAGGCCATCGCGTCGCTGTACCAGGTGGCCAGCAGCGCGGCGGGCCTGTCGTTGCAGAATGCGGTCAACAGCCAGCAGGCGATGAATCAGATTTCCAACGCGGTGATCTCCAAGGCCGTGGCGCTGATCATGCAGATTGGCGAGAAGGGCTGAGCCCTCGGGAGATCGATTATGTCGTGGTTCAGCAGAAAGAAACCCGCCGCCTCCCAAGCAACGCCCGCCGCCGATCCACCTGCGCCGGCGCCCGCTGCACCGGCCTCGCGCTCGATCATGGCGCGCATGAACGAGCACCTGCTCAACCAGGTGAGCGCACCGTCATCCGACAGCACGGCGGCGCTCAATAGCCAGATTGTGCAGGCGGTGCAGTTCACCAATTCGCAGAACTTTGCCTATGCGCCGGCGCAGATCGCGGTGCCGGCCGACATGATGATCAGCCAGGCGGCCGGGCTGGTGGCGCAGGCGGCGGCGGGGTACTTCGACGGGGTCAGCAAGATCGCGTTGGCGGCACAGGCCGTGCTGCTCCAGCAAATGACCGAGAACATCGTCAAGGACAACCTGCCAGCCGCTGCCGAAGACGCCTTGGGCGCCCTGGCCACCGACCTGCTGGTGGGCGCCGCTGCCGCCGTGGCTGCCGCTGCCGGTGCGATGGAGGCCGAAGCCGCCAGCGTGGCGATCGACAAGATCGACCAGAGCATCGCCAAGTACGCCAGCACCCTGGCCAACCGGGCCGCGCCAGCGGCTTGAACCGAGCACAGCGCTCCAGCGTTCTGCTGGGGCGGTGCAACAGCAACTTGAAAGCAACTTTTCTTGAGTGAGGAGCGACATCATGCAGCCTGGAGATATTATTTTTTCTGTCAAACAAGATGACGACAGCGCAACGCGGGCGTTTATCAAAGCCGGTCAACTGGTCAAGGCCAAGGTGTTCTCGCAGGACACGACGTACCTGAATGTGGTTCACCCAGCGATTGCGGTGAGCGACACCCTGGTGATCGAAAGTGTCGGCAGCGGCCTGGCCCTGACCGACCTGAGCCTGGAAAAGCCGCCGCGTTCGGCGATGGTGTTTTCCTGTGTGGATACCGAACTGGGCGAGGCGGCGACGGTGGCTGCCAAGCAGTTCTATTTCGACAAGATCGGCGGTGATATCCGGGGCCGTTACAGCGTGTGGAACGCGATGATCTCAGCCTTTCGGCGCTGGACTTCCGATACCAGCCTGGTGACGCGGATCAACGAGTCTATCGACATTGGCAGCGGGTCGTTTTGTTCGCAATTCGCGGCCAACTGCTATGAAGTCGGCAACCTCTATAACGAGGCCAACCTGCTACCGCCTCCGCCTGCCATTTTCCCCAACCAGCCCAGCGCCATAACGCCTGCGGAGTTGGCGACCTTCTGTGATTCGTCGCCGCACTTTTACTTTGCAGGTTTCTGGCAGGACAACGTTGAGGTGCGGCTTTAGCGGGCGTGTCGCGGCCAAGGCATCTCCCAAGGAGGTCGATATGCAACCCTCGGTTCTGTCCACCGACGACCGCCAACGGCTCGAAGCGATGCTGCGCAACCCGCAGGTATTCGCCGGAACGCCCCAGGCCATCGTCGACGAAACCCTCAAGCGCGCCACCCAGGTGCTTGAGCAATCGAAGGCCAACGAACAAGCGCTCAAGACCGCTGCCCAGCAACGTGAAGCGGCCCTGCGCCAGGTGTTGGACGGCGCAGCTCCCGACCAGGACGCGCAACGCAAGGAAGTACAGGCACTGATCCAAGGGTTGATCGCCCAGATTGAAGCGGCGCTGGGCCCCACTGCAAAACCTTGACCCCGCGTTTCACAGCGCCTGTTTCGCAACGTTCATTGATGAACACGGAATGCACCGTGTACTAAATAAGGAAATTGATCATGCCATTAGTCAACGAGCAAATTACCGACGCGGTCACCCAGACCAACGTCAAAGTGGTGGCCGAATCGCCTGCGATGGCGATGAGCACTATCTATCAATCCATGGCGCAGGCCACGGCGATTCTGTTCCAGAACGCGGTGTCGGCCCAGCAGCAGCAAAACACCCTGGCCCAGGCGGCCACCAACCAGGGCGTGATGCAGATCTACAGCGTCGATACCACCGCAGGTGCGGCGGCCACCGAGAAAGTCGCCCAGGGCGGCGTGTCGGATAACCTCACCAGCCTGTTGACCGTGCTCAAGTCGTTTCAGCCTTAAGCACTGAGCAATAACGGATGTTGTTCTTTCTCAACCCAGGAGTTTCAACCATGAGTACAGTCAGCCCGCAAATCACCGATGCCGTCACCCAGACCAACGTCAAGGTGGTTGCCGAATCACCCGCGATGGCCATGAGCACTATTTACCAATCCATGGGCCAGGCCACGGCGATTCTGTTCCAGAACTCGGTCTCGGCCCAACAGCAACAAAACACCCTGGCTCAGGCGGCTACCAACCAGGGCGTGATGCAGATCTACAGTGTCGACACCACCGCTGGCGCCGCCGCCACCGAAAAAGTCGCCCAGGGCGGCGTGGCCGACAACTTGACCAGCCTGCTGGCCGTGCTCAAGTCGTTCCAACCTTAAGCTGCAAGGCCCCCAACAGCCCCGGCGCCCACAAGGCTCCGGGGCTGTTGTCGTGTGGGCACTTGATCCGAAAGATGAGCCGGATGCGCCATATTCGTTCTTTTTTTCGAACATCCTATTGCCCTGTACCCCCATTGATCCTAGGATTCGTTTGAGATTTCAAACGCTCTGTCTCTCGTGCGCTCTTTCATTTCTTCTGCGCGCTGGGGCTGATTTCCCTGACGGCAGCCCACAAGGCGCCTTTCAACAACTCTAATTCGCTCCGCGTGCGCGCGGTGCTGTTAAGGAAAGCCGACATGCAGCTTAAAGACACCCAGTTGTTCCGCCAGCAAGCCTTCATTGATGGCGCTTGGGTCGATGCGGACAATGGTCAAACCATCAAGGTCAACAACCCGGCCACGGGCGAGATTCTTGGCACCGTGCCGAAGATGGGCGCCGCGGAAACCCGCCGCGCCATCGAAGCCGCCGACAAGGCCCTGCCAGCCTGGCGCGCACTTACCGCCAAGGAGCGCGCCAACAAGCTGCGCCGTTGGTATGAGCTGCTGATCGAAAACCAGGACGACCTCGGCCGCCTGATGACCCTCGAACAAGGCAAGCCGCTGGCCGAAGCCAAGGGCGAAATCGTCTACGCCGCGTCCTTTATCGAGTGGTTCGCCGAAGAAGCCAAGCGCATCTACGGTGACGTGATCCCCGGCCACCAGCCCGACAAGCGCCTGATCGTGATCAAGCAGCCTATCGGCGTGACCGCAGCCATCACCCCGTGGAACTTCCCTGCGGCGATGATCACCCGCAAAGCCGGCCCGGCCCTGGCCGCCGGTTGCACCATGGTGATCAAGCCCGCCTCGCAAACTCCGTTCTCGGCCCTGGCCCTGGTTGAGCTGGCGCACCGCGCCGGTATCCCTAAAGGCGTGCTCAGCGTAGTCACCGGCAGCGCTGGCGACATCGGCGGCGAGCTGACCAGCAACCCCATCGTGCGTAAATTGTCCTTCACCGGCTCGACCGAAATTGGTCGCCAGCTGATGGCCGAATGCGCCAAGGACATCAAGAAAGTTTCCCTGGAGCTGGGCGGTAACGCACCGTTCATCGTGTTCGACGACGCCGACCTGGATAAGGCCGTCGAAGGCGCGATCATCTCCAAGTACCGCAACAACGGCCAGACCTGCGTCTGCGCCAACCGCCTGTACATCCAGGATTCGGTGTACGACGCCTTCGCTGAAAAGCTCAAGGTGGCGGTGACCAAACTGAAGATCGGCAACGGCCTGGAAGACGGCACCACCACCGGCCCGCTGATCGACGAAAAAGCCGTGGCCAAGGTGCAGGAACATATCGCTGATGCCCTGAGCAAAGGCGCCAAGCTGTTGGCCGGTGGCAAGGTGATGGAAGGCAACTTCTTCGAACCGACCATCCTGGTCGACGTGCCGAAAAACGCCGCCGTCGCCAAGGAAGAAACCTTCGGCCCGCTGGCGCCACTGTTCCGCTTCAAAGACGAAGCCGAAGTGATCGCCATGTCCAACGACACCGAGTTCGGCCTGGCCTCCTACTTCTACGCCCGCGACCTGGGCCGTGTGTTCCGCGTGGCCGAGGCCCTGGAATACGGTATGGTCGGCGTCAACACCGGGCTGATCTCCAACGAAGTGGCGCCGTTCGGCGGCATCAAGGCCTCGGGCCTGGGCCGTGAAGGCTCCAAGTACGGGATCGAGGACTACCTGGAAATCAAATACCTCTGCCTGGGCATCTAAGGCACGGGATTGCAGTAAACGCAGAGGGCACGAGAGCGCTGCCCCTTTGCGTGTTTCACATGGTTATTCGCAGTGGCCGGGAAAGCTGTGGCAGTCGATCATCGCATGCTGCCGTAGTTGCCTCCCCGCCACCTATCCTTGAGCCACGCCGCCCGATGAGCGGCGAATGAGGACTTTATGAGCAAGACCAACGCATCCCTGATGAAACGCCGCGAAGCCGCTGTACCGCGCGGTGTTGGCCAGATTCACCCGATCTTCGCCGACTCCGCGAAGAACGCCACCGTGACCGACGTTGAAGGTCGCGAGTTCATCGACTTCGCCGGTGGTATCGCCGTGCTGAACACCGGCCACGTGCACCCCAAAATCATCGCGGCCGTGACCGAGCAACTCAACAAGCTGACCCACACCTGCTTCCAGGTATTGGCCTACGAGCCCTACGTAGAAGTGTGCGAGAAAGTCGCCGCCAAGGTGCCAGGTGATTTCGCCAAGAAAACCCTGCTGGTCACCACCGGTTCCGAAGCGGTAGAAAACGCCGTGAAAATCGCCCGCGCCGCCACGGGCCGTGCCGGTGTAATCGCCTTCACCGGTGCTTACCACGGCCGTACCATGATGACCCTGGGCCTCACCGGTAAGGTGGTGCCTTACTCGGCCGGCATGGGCCTGATGCCAGGTGGCGTGTTCCGTGCGCTGTACCCTAACGAACTGCACGGTGTGAGCGTCGACGACTCCATCGCCAGCATCGAGCGCATTTTCAAGAACGATGCCGAGCCGCGTGATATCGCCGCCATCATCATCGAGCCGGTGCAGGGCGAAGGCGGTTTCTACGTCGCGCCAAAAGCCTTCATGAAGCGCCTGCGCGAACTGTGCGACAAGCACGGTATCCTGCTGATTGCCGACGAAGTGCAAACCGGTGCCGGGCGTACCGGTACCTTCTTCGCCATGGAACAGATGGGCGTTGCCGCCGACCTGACCACCTTCGCCAAATCCATCGCCGGCGGCTTCCCGCTGGCCGGTGTGTGCGGCAAGGCCGAGTACATGGACGCCATCGCCCCAGGCGGCCTGGGCGGCACCTATGCCGGTAGCCCGATTGCCTGCGCCGCGGCCCTGGCCGTGATGGAAGTGTTCGAAGAAGAGCACCTGCTGGACCGCTGCAAGGCCGTGGGCGAGCGCCTGGTGACTGGCCTCAAGGCCATTCAGGCCAAGTACCCGGTGATCGGCGAAGTACGTGCCTTGGGCGCGATGATCGCGGTCGAGCTGTTCGAAGACGGCGACACCCACAAGCCAAACGCTGCCGCCGTTGCTTCTGTGGTGGCCAAGGCGCGTGACAAGGGCCTGATCCTGCTGTCCTGCGGTACCTACGGCAACGTATTGCGCGTACTGGTGCCCCTGACCTCGCCGGACGAGCAGTTGGACAAGGGCCTGGCGATCATCGAAGAGTGCTTCTCCGAACTCTGACACGCCCCTGTAGGAGCGAGCTTGCTCGCGAAAAACCCCCAGGCACCGCGCTTCAAAGGCTGCCCGCGTTTTCGTTGACGACCTTCGCGAGCAAGCTCGCTCCTACAAAAAGAAAAAGCAAAAAAACCGCTTCGGCGGTTTTTTTGTGCCTGCTTCATTGTACGCACGCGCCTGCATTGTCTAAGGTGCAAGCATTGCCGATGGAGCGTGCTGGATGACTGCTGTTGATTTACCCGCTGTACCCCGAGTGTTAATCGCCGAAGCAGACCCTTGGTCGCGGGACCTGCTCAAGCAAGTGCTGTTGAATGTGCGCTGTGACGCACGGCTGGATGTGTGCGCCGACGGGCAGCACGCCGCCACGCTGTTGGGTGAAAAAACCTATGACCTGATCCTCGCGGATTGGGAGCTGCCGGGCGTGGATGGCCTGAGCCTGCTGCGCAGCGTGCGCCAGAAGCGTCGCTCGCTGCCGTTTATCTTGCTGAGCAGTCGCAACGACAGCGCCAGCGTACGCGAAGCCTTGCCCCTGGCGCCCACCGCCTACCTCACCCGCCCACTGAACATGGAAAGCCTGACCCAGCGCCTGCAAGATCTGCTGCTCAACGAAGGCGAAAGCGTGTACTGCGAGATCCCACCGCTGGCGCCGGGCATGACCTTGCCAGCCTTTCTGGAGCGGCGCCGCGAGGTCTGCGATGGGGCGCCGTTGCGCGTGGATGTGAAAGCCGCCGTGCAACACAGCCTCGGCCCCGAAGGCCTGGACCTCAAGCAGTTGGAGGACCAGGTGCACAGCGACCCGCAAATCACCGCCGTACTGATCGCCGCCGCCAACAGCGCCGGCTACCACGGCACGCCGGTGCAGACCCTGCCAGAAGCCCTGCACAAGTTGGTGCCCGGCCAGAGCATGAACCTCATCCTTGGCCTGGCGCTCAAGCACAACGTAGTGTTGGGTGACCCTGGGCTGGTGGCCTACGCCGAGCGGCACTGGCAATTGTCCCAAGACAGCGCCGACTACGCCCGGCGCCTGGCGCGCATGCTGGAGCTTGATCACGAGCGCTGCTACAGCGCGTGCATCCTGCACCGCTTGGGCGACCTGGCTTTGTTGCGCTGCCTGGAAGACTGGCGCCAGGGCGGCGGTGCCCTGGATGACGAAGCCATAGGGGAATCCCTCGACGCCTTTGGCGCCGCCTACGGTTCGGCGTTGCGCACGCGTTGGCGCTTGCCGCTGGAGTTGCGGCAGTTGATCGCGGGGATCTATTCACTTGAAGGCGGGGTGTATTCGCGCGAAGCCCTGGTGGTGAACCTGGCGGTGCAAATGGCGCGGCTGACCGAGCACGAAGGGCTCGAAGAACTGGCGGGCAGCAAGACCGCGCGGCTGCTCAAGGTAGGCTTGCCGGAACTGACCCGAGTGCGCAAAACCTGAAACACACACCGATCAATTGTGGGAGCTGGCTTGCCTGCGATAGCGGTGGGTCAGTTAAGCCGCCATCGCAGGCAAGCCAGCTCCCACAGTTGGTCGGTGTTAACCGGCTATAACGCGGTTCTTGCCTTGGCGCTTGGCCTCATACATCGCCGCATCTGCCCGAGCAAACAGGCCGTCGAGGGTGGAGTCATCTTCACGCAGGCCGGCCAGGCCCTGGCTGACGGTCACATTGAATTCATGCCCCTCGTAACTGAACACCAACGCCTGGATTTCCTTGCCCAACCGTTCGGCCACCTGCAGGGCCATCTCCGGTGGGCAACCCGGCAGCACAGCAGCAAATTCTTCGCCGCCAACGCGCCCGAACAGGTCGCCACGGCGCAATACCCCGCGACCGCTCTCCGCGATACGCCGCAGCACCTGGTCGCCCTCCAGGTGGCCGTAGGTGTCGTTGATGTCTTTGAAATCATCGATGTCCAGCAACAGGAACGCCAGCGGCGTGCCCTGCGCGCAGGCATTGTCGAAGGCTTGGTTGGCGAGTTCGAAGAAGTGTCGGCGGTTGCTGCTTTGGGTCAGTACATCGGTGGTGGCGAGGCGATGCAGTTCCAGCTCAAGTTGCTTCTTTTCGGTGATGTCTTCGGCGATGCCCACCACGATCAGCGCTTCACCGGGCACCACCTGCTGGTTGATGTAGCACTTGTCGCTCAACCAGCGGATCTGCCCGTCAGCGGTGATGATGCGGTACTCGCGGTCCTCCACGGCACCTTGTTCCAGCACGCGGGCCAGGCTGTGTTCGGCGTAGTCGAGGTCTTCGGGGTGGACGCTGTTGCGCCATTCACGGTGGTCGGCCAGCAGCAGGCCGGCAGAGCGGCCAAACAGGCGCTCGTAGGCCGGGCTCACATACAGCACGCGGCGTGTTTCCCAATCAATGGCCCAAAGCACGGCGTTCACGCTGACCAGCAGTGAGCTGAGCAGTTGCTCACGCTCACTCAGCCGCTCGACTTCACCTTGAGCATGCATAAGCGCCAACAGGGTCGCCGCCGCGGCCGGGCGCGGCGGCTCTGCGGTGGGCACATCGGGCAGGCTGGGCTTTTCGTGAACCATCGGTACAACTCTCTCTGGGCGCGCCGCAGGTGCAAAGGCGGTCACTACAAGGGGTCACCATGATGGCGAAGTGTTCTTTGAGAGAGGGGAATTGCGGTGAAGTTCCGTGAACAGCGTGGATTGACGGTGCCCGGAAAATGGCGCCAAAAAGCCAGTGCGTGGGAGGGCGAGCCCTCCCACGGCGCCCTTACGCCGCTGTAGGGCGCAACGAGTAAGTCTTCAACTGGTGGGCAAAATCGCGCAGGGATTGGATGCCGCTGGCCTCGGCTTCATGCACCCATTCCTTGATCGCGGCCAGCATATCGTGGCCGTTGGAACTGGTCTTGAGCCAGATCTGCTGCAGCGCCAGGCGCTTTTCGTAGATCACGGTCAGGGCATGGCTGTGTTCCAGCATGCTCTGGATGCGCAGGTGGTGGCGGTCTTCCAGCAAGCTGGTTTCCCGCGACAACAGGCGCTTGGCGCGATGGAACTGGTGGCGCACTGAATGATCGACCTTCTCCAGCTCCTGCTTGACCAGCGGGCCAATTACCAACTTGCGGTATTGGGCCATGATCTGGAAGCGGTTGTTGAGGATCGCCATGGCAGTGTCCATGTCCAGGCTGCCCTTGCCTTCCACGCGGTGGGCGATGGGCGCTACACGCTGCACCTTGGCCAGGCGCAGGAAGCTGAACACTTTGATCCAGGCCCAACCCAGGTCGAACTCCCACTTCTTCACCGACAGCTTGGCCGAGTTGGGGTAGGTGTGGTGGTTGTTGTGCAGCTCTTCGCCGCCGACGATGATGCCCCACGGCACCAGGTTGGTGGCGGCGTCACGGCATTCGAAGTTGCGATAGCCCACGGCATGCCCCAGGCCATTGATCACGCCGGCGGCCCAGAACGGGATCCACATCATCTGGATCGCCCAGATGGTGATACCGATGGTGCCGAACAGCAGCAGGTCGATCACGCCCATAAGCGCCACGCCCAGCAGCGGGTAGCGCGTGTAGAGATTGCGTTCGATCCAGTCGTCCGGGCAGTTCTTGCCGTAGATGCGCAGCGTCTCGGGGTTTTCCGCCTCGGCGCGGTACAGCTCGGCACCTTTGCGCAGCACGGTGGACAAGCCCTTGATCACCGGGCTGTGCGGGTCATCGACGGTTTCGCACTTGGCGTGGTGCTTGCGGTGGATGGCGGTCCACTCGCGGGTGTTCTGCGCCGTGGTCAGCCACAGCCAGAAGCGGAAGAAGTGTTTCAGGCCGGCATTGAGCTCGAGCGAGCGATGGGCCGAATAACGGTGCAGATAGACAGTGACCCCAATAATGGTCACGTGGGTCATCAACAGCGTGACTGCCACCAGTTGCCAGGCGGACAGATCAAGAAAACCGTTGTACCACATAGGCTGTATGGCCCTCAGATAAAGAAAAAAACAGCACCCGCATTATCACTTCCTTTGCAGATAAAACCAGTCACTGTTTCAGATAAGACTTACAAAGTGTTTCCTCCTCTATAATCCTGATCCTTTGTAGGGCGATTCTGGTTATTTAGTAAGGATTACTAAACATATGCTGTTTTCATACCGAGGTGCCCTACGTGCGGGGTTGGTATACCTGCTGGTTTCTATCGTTTGGCTCCAGCTCAGCAATTACCTATTAATCAACTTTATCGATGAACCCATGGAGCTGGGGCACTGGCTGCAGGCGCGTGGATACGTGGGGGTCAGCCTCAGCGCGTTGCTCATTTACTGGATAGGCCGGCGTTTTGCCCGCGCCCACGCGTTGCAACAACCCCTGAAAGAGAATCGCGAGCGCCTGCGCCAGGCCGCTGCGGTGTTCGATTGCACCCGCGAAGGGGTGCTGGTCACCGATACTCAGGGGCTGATCGTGCACGTCAACCGCGCGTTCATGGAGATCACCGGCTATCAGCGCGACGACGTCATGGGCCAACGGCCAAGCCTGTTCAAGTCCGGGCGCCACTCGGCGCATTTCTACCAGCAAATGTTCCAGGCCCTGGAAAGCACCGGCGAATGGAGCGGCGAAATCTGGAACCGGCGTAAAAGCGGCGAGGTTTACCCCCAGTGGCAAACCATCCGCGTGATTCACGACGACCAGGGCAAGGTCAGCCACTACGTCGCGGTGTTTTCGGACATCAGCGCCATGAAGAACTCTGAGCACGAATTGGCGCACCTGGCCCATCACGACCCGCTCACCGACCTGCCCAACCGCCTGTTGTTTACCGATCGCGCCGAGCAGGCCCTGGCCTCTGCGCAGGTGCATAAGCGTGGCTGCGCCCTGCTGTTGATGGACCTGGACCACTTCAAGATCATCAACGACAGCCTGGGCCATAACGTCGGCGATCAATTGCTCAAGCTGGTGGCCGAACGTCTGAGCGGCCTGTTTGGGCCGGGGGTGACCTTGGCGCGCCTGGGGGGCGACGAATTTGCCGTGCTGGCAGAAAGCTGCCCGCAGGTGGTGCAAGCGGCGGCCTTGGCGCAGCGCATGCTAAACGCCATGAAGGATCCGTTCATTTTTGACGGCAACCAGCTGTTTATCAGCGCCAGTATCGGTATCAGCCTGTTCCCCAGTGACGCCCTCAGCGCCGAGCAATTGCTGCGCAACGCCGATTCCGCCTTGTTCAAGGCCAAGAGCGCCGGGCGCGAAGGCTACGCGTTGTATACCGAAGAGCTGACCGCCCACGCCCAGCATCGGGTGGAAATCGCCGGCGAGTTGCGTCGCGCCCTCGACCAACATGAATTGCGCGTGTATTACCAGCCGGTGCACGACCTGCACGACAGCCGTTTGGTCGGCGTCGAAGCACTGGTGCGCTGGCAGCACCCGGAACGCGGCCTGGTTCCGCCGGGCGAGTTCATCCCCATCGCCGAGCGCACTGGGCTGATTGCCGACATCGATGCGTGGGTGATGGACCAGGCCTGCCGCCAGATGTGCCAGTGGCTGGCCGACGGCGCGCCGCTGAGCTTTATCGCCATCAATGTCTCCAGCCGCCTGTTTGCCCGGCGCGAGCTGTATGAGCAAGTCGCCCAAGTGCTGCACACCACTGGCCTGGATCCGGCCTTTCTGGAGCTGGAAGTCACCGAGAGCGCCGTGATGGACGACCCGGAAGTCGCGCTGGAGCAACTGCACCGCTTGCGCGAACTGGGCCTGCGCCTGGCCATCGACGACTTTGGCACCGGCTATTCCTCGTTGCTGCGCCTCAAACGCCTGCCGGTGCAGAAGCTCAAGATCGACCAGGGCTTTGTGGCGGGCTTGCCGTGGGACGAAGACGACGCGGCGATTGTGCGCGTGGTGATCGCCCTGGCCAAAAGCATGGGCATGCAGGTGCATGCAGAAGGGATCGAGCAGGTGGAACAGGCGCGGTTCCTGCTGGACCAGGAATGCGACATGGGCCAGGGGTACTGGTTTGGACGGCCGATGCCGGCCCAGGAGATTGATTGGACGCGGGCCCCTCTGATCCGCCAAGACTGACTCGGTCAATGTGGGAGCCGGGCTTGCCCGCGAAGGCGGTGTGTCAGTCACTGCATGTGTTACTGCACCACCGCTTTCGCAGGCAAGCCAGCTCCCACAGGGGGTTCTGCGGCGCCTGTGTGTGAGCGTTTTTGCTGCCAAAACTCTTGCAACCCCATGCCCCATCAGAAAATTCTTTCTGGTTATATAAACATTCTTAAATAGTATTTTTAAGAATATCCGCGCTTATCTACTATCGCCCTCACGCCGCAAGCAGTGCCGCCACTGCCAGGCACTACTCATTTTCAGGAGCGAGACCATGAGCGCATCTCTACGTAGCGTTGACGGCCAGGACGAAGCAGCCATTTTGCGTGAAATCCAGAGCGCCCTGCGCGACCTGCGGTTTGGCGCGGTGGAAATCACCGTACACAACGCCCAAGTGGTACAGATCGAACGCAAGGAAAAATTCCGTCTGCAGAACCCCGGTAACAAACCGAGCTGAGCTAGAACGGCGATAGACCCGCAATTACAAGAAAAGCCAACACTCAAGAATTTCAGGAGCTTCTATGTCGTCGATTCGCCGTTATGCCTTGGCCGCATTGGCCAGTGCCGTGTTTGCCGGTTCCGCCGTTGCCAAGGACTACGAGTTGCTCAACGTCTCGTACGACCCCACCCGTGAGCTGTACCAGGATTACAACGCTGAATTCACCAGCTTCTGGAAACAGTCCCACCCCGGCGACAACGTCAAGATCCAGCAGTCCCACGGTGGCTCGGGCAAACAAGGCCGGGCGGTGATCGATGGCCTGCGCGCCGACGTCGTCACCCTGGCCCTGGCCGGTGACATCGACGAAATCGCCAAGCTGGGCAAGACCCTGCCGGAGAACTGGCAGACCCGCCTGCCGGACGCCAGCACGCCCTACACCTCCACCATTGTGTTCCTGGTGCGCAAGGGCAACCCCAAGGGCATCAAGGACTGGGGCGACCTGATCAAGAAAGACGTGTCGGTGATCACGCCCAACCCGAAAACCTCCGGCGGTGCACGCTGGAACTTCCTCGCCGCCTGGGCCTACGGCCTCAAGGCCGGCGGCAGTGAAGCCAAGGCCCAGGAATACGTCAAAGAGCTGTTCAAGCACGTCCCGATACTGGACACCGGCGCGCGCGGTTCTACCATTACCTTCGTCAACAACGGCCAGGGTGACGTGCTGCTGGCGTGGGAAAACGAGGCGTTCCTGGCCTTGAAGGAAGACGGCGGCGCCGACAAGTTCGACATCGTCGTGCCGTCCCTGTCGATCCTGGCGGAACCGCCGGTGGCTGTGGTCGACAAGAACGCCGAGAAAAAGGGCAACACCGAGATCGCCACCGCGTACCTCAACCACCTGTACAGCCCGGCGGGCCAGGAGATTGCGGCGAAGAATTTCTACCGTCCACGGGATGAAAAAGTCGCCGCCAAATACGCCCAGCAGTTCCCGAAACTGGACCTGGTGACTATCGACAAAGACTTCGGCGGCTGGAAAACTGCCCAACCGAAATTCTTCAATGACGGTGGCGTGTTCGACCAGATCTACACGGCGCAATAAGCCAAAGTAACTGTAGGAGCCTGACTTTTTTGTAGGAACTGGGCTTGTGTGGGAGCTGGCTTGCCTGCGATAGCATCACCGTGGTGTGACTGACACATCGAGGTGCCTGCATCGCGGGCAAGCCCGGCTCCCACAGAAAAGCCAGCTCCCACAAAAAGCGCGCTCCTACAGTGGTTTCTACCCTTTAACCAAGGACTCTTATGTCGCGTCGTATCTCCCCCGTCATACCCGGCTTCGGGCTGACGCTGGGCTACACCGTGGTGTACCTCAGCCTGATCGTACTCATCCCCCTGGCGGCGATGTTTGTACACGCCGCTCAACTCACCTGGGATCAGTTCTGGAATATCATTTCCGCACCTCGGGTACTGGCGGCCTTGAAGCTGAGCTTCAGCACCGCGCTGTACGCCGCGCTGATCAACGGTGTGATCGGCACGCTGCTGGCCTGGGTGCTGGTGCGCTACACCTTCCCCGGGCGCAAGGTCATTGATGCGATGATCGACCTGCCGTTCGCCTTGCCCACTGCCGTCGCCGGTATCGCGCTCACGGCGTTGTACGCGCCCAACGGCCTGGTTGGCCAGTTTGCCACAGACCTGGGTTTCAAGATCGCCTACACCCCCCTGGGTATCACCCTGGCGCTGACCTTCGTCACGTTGCCCTTCGTGGTGCGCACGGTGCAGCCGGTGCTGGCCGATATCCCCCGGGAAATCGAAGAGGCCGCCGCCTGCCTCGGCGCCAAGCCGTTGCAGGTGTTCCGCTACATCCTCGTGCCGGCATTGTTGCCCGCCTGGCTGACCGGCTTCGCCCTGGCGTTTGCCCGAGGCGTGGGTGAGTACGGGTCGGTGATCTTCATTGCCGGCAACATGCCGATGAAAACCGAAATCCTGCCATTGCTGATCATGGTCAAGCTCGACCAATACGACTACCGCGGCGCCACCTCCATTGGTGTGCTGATGCTGGTGGTGTCCTTTGTCTTGCTGCTGCTGATCAACCTGTTGCAGCGGCGCATCGAACGTCCATAAGGAGGCGCGGAACATGTCCCAATCGTCTATTTCCGCCGCGTCCTCGGCCAACGCCGCCCGGCGTGGCAGTGCGACCTCGCGACGTATCCTGATCGGCCTTGGCTGGCTGGTATTCGTCCTGTTTCTGCTGCTGCCATTGCTGGTGGTGGTGTCCCAGGGCTTGAAGAACGGCCTCGGCACGTTCTTCACCGCAATCCTTGAGCCAGACGCGCTGTCGGCGCTGAAACTCACGGTGATCGCCGTGCTGATTTCGGTGCCGCTCAACCTGGTGTTCGGCGTCAGCGCCGCCTGGTGCGTGAGCAAGTACTCGTTCCGTGGCAAGAGCATCCTGGTCACGCTGATCGACCTGCCGTTCTCGGTCTCGCCGGTGATCGCCGGCCTGGTGTACGTGTTGATGTTCGGCGCCCAGGGCTTCTTCGGGCCGTGGCTGCAAGAGCATGACATCCAGATCGTGTTCGCCCTGCCGGGTATCGTGCTGGCGACCATCTTCGTCACCGTGCCGTTCGTGGCCCGTGAGTTGATCCCGCTGATGCAGGAGCAGGGCACCCAGGAAGAAGAAGCCGCGCGCCTGCTGGGCGCCAATGGCTGGCAGATGTTCTGGCATGTCACCGTGCCGAACATCAAGTGGGGCCTGATCTACGGCGTGGTGCTGTGTACGGCGCGGGCCATGGGTGAGTTCGGCGCGGTGTCGGTGGTGTCCGGCCACATTCGCGGCGTCACCAACACCCTGCCGCTGCATGTCGAGATTCTTTACAACGAATACAACCACGTTGCCGCGTTTGCGGTGGCCAGCCTGTTGCTGATCCTGGCGCTCTTCATCCTGCTGCTCAAGCAGTGGAGCGAGAACCGAATCAACCGCCTGCGCAACAGCGCGGGTGAGGAATAAGTCATGTCGATCGAAGTCCGTAATGTCAGCAAGAACTTCAACGCCTTCAAGGCCCTGGACAGCATCAACCTGGATATCCAGAGTGGCGAGCTGGTGGCGTTGCTGGGCCCGTCCGGCTGCGGCAAGACCACGTTGCTGCGCATCATTGCCGGCTTGGAAACCCCGGATGCCGGCAGCATCGTGTTCCATGGCGAAGACGTCTCCGGCCACGATGTGCGTGATCGCAACGTTGGGTTTGTGTTCCAGCACTACGCGCTGTTTCGCCACATGACTGTGTTCGATAACGTCGCGTTCGGCCTGCGTATGAAGCCGAAAAACCAACGCCCCAGCGAAAGCCAGATCGCGAGCAAGGTTCATGAGCTGCTGAACATGGTGCAGCTGGATTGGTTGTCGGACCGTTACCCCGAACAACTCTCCGGTGGCCAGCGCCAGCGTATCGCCCTGGCCCGCGCCCTGGCGGTGGAGCCCAAGGTGTTGCTGCTGGACGAACCCTTCGGCGCCCTTGATGCCAAGGTGCGTAAAGAACTGCGCCGCTGGCTGGCGCGCCTGCACGAGGACATCAACCTGACCTCGGTCTTCGTGACCCACGACCAGGAAGAGGCCATGGAAGTCGCCGACCGTATCGTGGTGATGAACAAGGGCGTGATCGAGCAGATCGGTTCACCGGGCGACGTCTACGAAAACCCGGCCAGCGACTTTGTCTATCACTTCCTGGGGGACTCCAACCGCCTGCATTTGGGCGAAGACAAGCACCTGCTGTTCCGCCCCCACGAAGTGTCGTTGTCACGCCATGAACTGGAAGATCACCATGCGGCGCAAGTGCGGGATATTCGGCCGTTGGGTGCGACCACTCGCGTGACCTTGAAGGTTGAAGGCCAGAGTGAATTGATCGAGGCCGAAGTGGTGAAAGACCACGACAGCCTCACCGGCCTGGCGCGGGGCGAGACCCTGTTCTTCAAACCCAAAACCTGAGCCCAACACAATACCCCTGTGGGAGCCGGGCTTGCCCGCGATGGCGATGTGTCAGTCGACGGTTATGCCAGCTGATCCACCGCCATCGCGGGCAAGCCCGGCTCCCACATTGGGTCTTCAGTACCTGTTAGACCGTGGCGTTTTTCCCGCGTACCGCCACAGGCCCCGACCGCTCTTCAATCTGCCGCTTGAGGTCCTGCCGCAACCCCAGCAAAAACGCCAACTCCACCACCACAAACAACGGCCCCACGATCAGCCCCGACACATCGTCCACAAACGCAGGCTTTCTGCCTTCGTAGTAATGCCCGACGAACTGAATCACCCAGCCCACCACAAACATGCCCACGCCGCTGCTCAGCCACACCGCCGTGCTTTGCGCCGCCAGCACATGCCCGGCCCACACCGACAAGCCCATCAGCACCGTCATCAACACGCCCAAGGCCAGTTCCAGGCGCAGGTAAAACCACGCCGAAAACAACGCCAGCAGCACCGCAGGTGATAGCCACAGCCCGCCCACCGACCACTCGGGGCGCGACAGCAGCACGGCCACCGCCACCACAATCAGCGGGATACCGATGAAGTGGCTGGCGATGTTGCGTGGGTCGCGGTGGTATGCGGCGTATTGACTGAGGTGGTCGACGAGGCTTTTCATTGTTGTTCCTCCTGTAGGATGTTTGATCATGCCCTGTCAGCCTGTACCTAACTGTCAACTGGGCGACAATCTTCGGAGTTCGCATGGACACAGGGACATGGCACGCGCAATTGGCTCGCGGTCATTGGTTCAGCCATTTGCCGCCTGACTTGCAGCGTAGCCTGCTGGAGGCAGCGCGGTTGCGTGTGCTGACGGCGGGGCAGTACCTGTTCAAGCGAGGTGACCCGCCGTGCGGCGTGTATGCGGTGCTGGAAGGCACGGTGCGCATCAGTGCGGTCAGTGCCCAAGGCAAGGAAGCGGTGTTGAGCCTGGTGGAAACGCCCTACTGGTTCGGCGAGATCTGCCTGTTCGACAACCTGCCGCGCACCCACGATGCCCTGGCCACGGGCGCATGCAGGCTGTTGCAGGTGCCGCAGGCGGCGATGCTCGGCATTCTCGAACAGCATCCGCTGTTCTGGCGGGAGATGGCCCTGTTGATGAGCCATAAACTGCGGCTGTCGTTGATCAATATCGAACAGATAAGCCTGATGCCCGCCTCAAAGCGCCTGGCCCATCGGTTGCTGATGATTGCCCAAGGCTACGGCGAAGTGGAGCAGGCGCGCCGCGTGCTGCACCTGCCCCAGGAGGATCTGGCGGCAATGCTGGGCCTGTCGCGCCAGACCATCAACAGTCTGCTCAAGGCGCTGGAGCAACAGGGCATTATCGGCTTGAGTTACGGCGCCATCGAGATACGCGACCTCAACGGGCTGCAGCTGGCCGCGGGCCTATGAACCGCGATAGGTGGAGAAGCCGTAAGGGCTGAGCAGCAGCGGGATGTGGTAGTGCTGGTCGGCTTGCTTGACCTGGAAAATCACCGGCACCTCGGGGAAGAACGTCTCGCGGTTAGCCTTCTTGTAGTAATCGCCGGTCTTGAACACCACGCGGTACTCGCCCGGCTGCAGGCTGCGGTTGGCCGGGAACAGCTCGGCGATGCGGCCTTGCTGGTTGGTGACACCTTCAGACAGCGACTGCCATTTATCGCCCACGTGCTGTTCCAGGGTGACATTGACCCCGGCGCTTGGCAGGCCATTTTCCAGGTTGAGTACGTGCACGCTCAGGGGGTTGCCGTCGGCCAGGGCCAGGTTGCACAGGCTGCTCAGGCTTAGTGCGGCAAGGGTCATGCTCAAGGTTTTCATCGCGAAGTCCTTTTGAGGGAAGTGGAATCAAGGGGTGATTTTCAGGCCCAGTTGCTCGGCGGCCTGCACGGCGCAGGCTTCATCCTGCGCGGCGCCACCGGCACCGGCGATGCCTAGGGCACCGACCAGTTCGGCGTCGGCAAACAGCGGCACGCCACCGCCGAGCAACAGCAGCTCGGGCAAGCTGTTGAGGTTGGCGGCCTCGGGGTTATTACGCGCCCGTTCGGCAAACAGCCGGGTCGGGTTTTTTGTCGACAGCGCCGTGTACGCCTTGCGTTGGCTGGCGAGGCTGTTGTGCGGGCCAACACCGTCAGCGCGCAGGCCCAGCAACAGGTTGCCACCGCGGTCGAGTACGGTCAGCGCAGCGGTGCAGTGGGCCAGGCTGGCGTCGGCCAGTTGGCGAGCGGTGTGCAGATCCAACTCGGCGTGGCGTGGCAATTGTGGCGCCGCCTGGGCGGCGGTGGCCACGGCGAGGCTCAAGAACAAGGCAGTGCGGTACATAGTGAGGGCTCCAGAAAGCAGGCCGTCACGGTAACCAGCGGATGCGGACAAAAGCCGCACAATTGGATGACAGGTTTGTAATCAAACTCAGGGAGTTTTGGTGGTTGTACTGGCCTCATCGCAGGCAAGCCCCCGCATGATGTGAACCCATTCCCCTGTGGGAGCTGGCTTGCCTGCGATGAGGCCCTTGCTACTGCAACCCGTCGCGAAACTGCCCCGGCGTCATCCCTGTCCAGCGCTTGAACGCACGGTTGAAACTGCTGGTATCGGCAAACCCCAGCAAATGGCTGATCTCGGCCAATGAGCACTGCGGGTCGCGCAGGTGCAATAACGCCAGGTTTTGCCGGCACTCGTTAAGCAAGGCGTCAAACCGACACCCTTCATCGGCCAAGTGCCTTTGCAGGCTGCGCAGGCTCAAGTGCAGCGCTTGTGCAATGCGTTCGGCACTCGGCTCGCCGTCTGGCAATTGCGCCTCGATGGCGGCGCGCACCTTGCGTTCCCAGGTCAGCGGTTGCAGTTGGGCGAGGGTGCGCTTGAGCACGGTTTCGTTGTGTTCGGCCAGCTCCGGGTTGGCATCGTCCAGGTGGCTGTCGAAGTCGCTGGCGGCGAACTCCAGGCGGTCTTCGTCGGCGGCAAATAATACTGGCGAGCGAAATACCGTATGCCATGGCTTGGGGTCGGCAGGTTCCGGGCGCCGTAGGTAAACGGCCAGCGGCGCATAGTCACGCCCGAGGCGGTTGCGGCAGGTGCGCACATAGATCGCCGCAAAGGCATCGATCGCTTCCGGCGCGGGCGCGGGGCTGCCTGGGGGTTGGAGCAGGCGAAAACGGTAGACGTCGCCGTGGCGGCTCAGCTCCAGGTCCAGGGCATCACTGACCACTTGGTGATAGCGCACGATGCGCTCGAACACCTCGCGCAAGCTGCCGCTGGCCACCAATGCGTAACCCAGCGCATGAAAGGTGGTGGGGCTGACAAACCGCGACACCCGCAACCCAATCGCCGGGTCGCCACTGGCCTCTACCGCCAGCGCCCATAAGCGCGTAGTGGCCGACAACCGATAGCGGGCGTTGGGGTCGTCCATCTGCTGCGGGTCCAGCCCGGCTTCGGCGCACAGCGCGGCGCTGTCGAGGCCCAGGGCGTCGAGCTGCTTGCGCAGGGCGCGGGTCCAGCTGGCGAGGGAAGTGGGTTCGGTCATGGCAATTGGCGCTTGTGGTCAACAGATTGGCGTGCGCGGCTAGCGTCCTGCGCTAGGGTTAGGTGCAGGATTCAGGCATCACTTCACAAGAGAATGGAAGCATGGACGGTACTTCTGCAAGCCCCCAGCCGTTGAACGCACAACAGCGTTCGGCGCATATCCGCGAGGTGGTGATGGCCGAGGGCGTGCGCCTGCGCCAGCGGCACCCCTGGTTGTTGCATCAGGACGCGCTGGGCGCGGGCATCCTGGCCTTTGCCTTGTTAGGCATGCTCGGCTCGGCGGCGCTCTATATCAGCGGTCACATGGCCTGGTGGGTGTGCCTGCTGCTCAATGCGTTCTTCGCCTCGCTCACTCACGAGCTGGAACACGACCTGATCCACAGCATGTACTTTCGCAAACAGCGCGTGCCCCACAATTTGATGATGGGCCTGGTGTGGCTGGCGCGCCCGAGCACCATCAACCCGTGGATACGTAGGCATCTGCACCTCAACCATCACAAGGTTTCGGGCACCGAGGCCGATATGGAAGAGCGCGCGATCACCAATGGCGAACCCTGGGGCATCGCGCGGTTGCTGATGGTGGGGGACAACATGATGTCGGCCTTGATCCGCCTGTTGCGCGCCAAGACCTGGCCGCACAGGTTCAGCATCCTCAAGCGCGTGCTGCTGGTGTACGCACCGCTGGCCTTGCTGCATTGGGGCGCGTGGTACGTCTTCCTGGGCTTTCATGCCGCCAATGGGATTGCCAGTTTGATGGGCGCGCCCATTCAGTGGTCAGCCGGTACCTTGCAGGTGATGCAGGTGATCGATATCGCTGCGGTGGTGATCATCGGCCCGAACGTGTTGCGCACCTTCTGCCTGCACTTTGTCAGCTCCAACATGCATTACTACGGCGATGTGGAGCTGGGCAATGTGATCCAGCAAACCCAAGTGCTGAACCCCTGGTGGCTGTGGCCGTTGCAGGCGTTCTGCTTCAACTTCGGCAGCACCCACGGCATCCATCACTTTGTGGTGAAAGAGCCGTTCTACATCCGCCAGATGACCACCAAGGTGGCGCATAAGGTCATGGCCGAGATGGGGGTGCGCTTCAATGATTTGGGCACCTTTGCCCGCGCCAACCGCTTCGAGCGACGTGAGCAGGCACACAGCGATTTAGCTCACCTCAGCAGGCAATAAACGCCAGGGGCAAATCGCGAATCTGTTCGCGCACGGGCGGTTGGTAGTGGTCATCGCTGATCAACTCGTGCAGCAGTTCTTCGCGCAGTTGGTGGAATTCAAAGCTGCTGCGCTGGCGTGGATGGGGCAGGGCGATGTCGACTATTTGCTTGATGCGCCCGGGCCTGGGCTCCATCACCACCACACGGTCGGCCAGGAAAATCGCCTCTTCCACATCGTGGGTCACCAGCACCGTGGTGATCCTGGCGCTGGCACGAATCGCCAGCAGTTCATCCTGCATCTGCTGACGAGTCAGCGCGTCGAGGGCGCCGAAGGGCTCGTCCAGCAACAGGATGCGCGGGCTGGCCACCAGGCCGCGGGCAATCGCCACCCGTTGCGCCATGCCGCCGGAGAGTTGGTGCGGGTAGGCACGGGTGAAGTCGGTAAGGCCCACCAGCTCGATAAAATCGTTGATGCGCCGCGTGCGCTCGGCCTCGCTCAGCGGCTCGTTGACCAGGCCCAAGCCGATGTTTTGCGCCACGGTCAGCCACGGAAACAGACGGTGCTCCTGGAATACAATGCCGCGTTCGCCGCCGATACCGCTGACAGCGTTGCCATCCACCTGGATCTCGCCGCGAAACTGCGTATCGAGCCCCACCAGCAGGCGCAGCAGGGTCGACTTGCCGCAACCGCTGGCGCCGACAATCGCGACGAATTCCCCTTCGGCCACCTCCAAGTTGAATTCACGGATGGCTTCCAGTTCGAAGCCATCGACGTCGAAGGACTTGCCCACGTGGTTGAAGCTGACAATCGGTGCGTTCATGCGTGTCTCCAGCGAGTGGCGCGGGTTTCGAGGCGTTGGCCGAGCAGGTTGAGGGTGGCGCCGGTGAGGCCGACCAGCAGCATGCCGCTCATGATCAGGTCCATGCGCAGCAGCTGTTGGGCACCGATCATCAGGCTGCCGATGCCGCCATTGGAGGGCATGAAATATTCGGCGCCAAGGGTGCCCATCCACGCGTAGATCAGGCTCAGGCGCAGGCCGGCGAAAATCCCCGACGCGGCGCCCGGCAGCACCAGGCGACGCAGGCGTTGCCAGAGGTTCAGGCGCAGCACCTGCGCGGCTTCGCGCAGCTGGGGCGACAGGTTGAGCACGCTGCGCTGGGTGGCGATAAACAACGGGAAGAAGGCGGCGAGGGCGATAAACACCCACTTGGCCAACTCACCCAGGCCGAACCAGGCGGTCAGCAGCGGCACCCAGGCGAAAATCGCAATCTGACGCAGCGCGGACAAGGTTGGGCCGAACAGTCGCTCACTGCGCCGCGACAACCCCAGCCACAGGCCCACGGCAAAGCCCAGGCTGCCGCCGAGCAGCAAGCCGCCCAGGGCTCGGCCCAGGCTTTTGCCCAAGGCTGTGGTCAGGCTTCCATCCAGTGCGCCGGCCAGGGTGGTTTGCAGCACGGTCCAGGGGCTGACCAGAATGTTCGGGTCTACCCAGCCCTGTTGCGTCGCTGCCTGCCACAGCGCCAACAACAGCAAGGGTAACAACCAGGGCTGCAGGCGTTGCCAGCCTTCATAGCGTGGCCCGCGGCGGATCTGCGCGGTGGCAGGGTGGGGCCAGTGCACCCACTTGCGATCCAGCCAGCCGATGCCGCGGTCCATCACCACACCCAGCACGCCAATGACCACGATGCACACGAAGACGATATCGAGCATGAACAACTGGCGCGCCCACACCATCAGGTAGCCGATGCCTTCGCTGGAGGCCAGCAACTCCACGGCCAGCAAGGAAGTCCAGCCGGCCCCCAGGGCCAGACGCACGCCGGCCATGAACGCCGGCAGTGCGGCGGGCAGGATCAGACGGCGGATCAGCAAGTGGCCAGGCAGGCGCAGCGCCCGGGCGGCTTCGCGCAGGTTGGGCTGGGCATCGCGCACGCCCACCAGGGTATGCAGGGTCACGGGCACCACGATGGCCTTGACCAGCACCACCAGTTTGAGGGTTTCGCCAATGCCGAAAAACACCATGAACAGCGGGATCCAGGCCAGGGTCGGCACTTGCGCCAGTGCGCTGAAGGTCGGGAATACCAAGCGCTCGGCGCGCGCACTGAAACCCAGGAACGCGCCGAGTATCGCGCCGGCACTGACACCGGCCAGCAGGCCCCAGAACAAACGCTGCAAGCTGATGGCCAGATGGCTCCATAACTCGCCGCCGGCCAACTCCACCGCGCTGCTCCAGACCAGGGCGGGAGTGGGCAGAATCTGCTCGCTCATCCAATGATTGCGGCTGGCCAGCCACCATAAGGCAAACAGCGTGAGTGGCAGCAGCCACGGCAATAAACGCTGGCCCAGCTGCGGCCAGCGCGACGCGATGCCTTTGGGCGGGGCCGCCAGCGGCAGGCTCAGAAGTGAAATCCGGGCCATGGAAGACCTCCGAATGCGTTATGTGATTTCGATCTTACAAAAGCGTGATCAAGATGATTGTGAGATAAGAAAAGTCATTTAAAGCCTCACACCGCCACGCATCCAATGCATTCGAAGAATATTTTCGATGCTGTTTGTGCATACCCCGCTGGAGGCTGCGGGTTAGCTTGCATAGTTCTAAAAGCTATTAAATTGTGAATTTATAGTATTTAAAGTTTTGTTCAGTCTGTGCCTACTTTTTGCTCCCCAGGCGACCGTCGCCCACCAGGAGCTGCGCTTATGAAACTGCCCTTTAAACGTCTGATCAGCCTGTTCGTCGGCACTGCCCTGGCCGGGTTGGTGCATGCCGCCGACCTCAAGGAAATCCGCATTGCGGTGCCCGACCTCAGTGCCGGCAGCCAGCACAGCGGCGGTGGCATCACCGACGTGTTGCGTGAGCAGCAGATCTTTGAAAAAGCCTTTGCCGACCAAGGCATCCAGATCCAGTGGAATTACTTCAAGGGCGCCGGCCCGGTGATCAACGAAGCGTTCGCCAACGGCCAGGTGGACCTGGCCTATCTGGGCGACCTGGCGGCGATCATCGGCCGCTCCAATGGCCTGGACACGCGGCTGCTCAGCGCCTCCGCACGGGGAGTGAAACACTACCTCGGCGTGGTGCCGGGCTCCGGCATCAAGACCTTGCAAGACCTCAAGGGCAAGCGCGTGGCGGTGTTCCGTGGCACGGCCAGCCAGTTGTCGTTCGACAGCGCTTTGGCCAGCCAGGGCTTGAGCGAGAAGGACCTGAAGGTGATCAACCTGGACTTCAACGCGGCCGCTGCCGCCCTGGCCGCCAAGCAGATTGACGCCACCTGGGGCGGTTCCACCCTGACGGCGTTGCAGGCCAAAGGCTTGGCAGAGATACCGCTGACCACCAAAGACCTGGGCGATGCCGGCAGCATCCAGGCCGTGCTGGTGGGCAGCGCCAAATTCGTCGATGAACACCCAGACGCTGTGGCCACGTTGCTCAAGGCTCAGCAGCAAGCGGTGCAGTGGTTGACCGATGACAACAACAAACAGGCGTACATCGCACTGGTGTCAGGGCTGGCCAGTTACCCGCCGGTGATCCTCACCAATGATTTGAAAGACCAGAAACTCAGCGAAGTTTTCCCCTCCACACTGGACCCGGTGTTCCTTGGCAAATTGCAGGATGCGGTGGACTTGGCGTCCAAAGAGAAGTTGATTCGCAGGTCGTTTCAGGTGAGTGATTGGGTGGTGCCTGGGTTGGCGGCGGCGGGGCTCTGAGCTTGTCGGTGCCTGGGCTATCGCTATCGCAGGCAAGCCAGCTCCCACAGGTTGCAATGCATTCCAAATGTGGGAGCTGGCTTGCCTGCGATGAGGCCCGTCAAACCGCCACACTCACCTGCTGACTATCCACCTCCACCAAGGTCTCAATCATCGCCTTCGCCGCCGGCGACAACCGCGACCCCGTGCGGCTGACAATCCCGCAGCGTGCACTCAGGGTGTCCATGTGCTGCGGCAAGTTGCGCCAGTGCAGCAGTACCAACGCCCCCCTGGCAATGTCCTCGGCAAACGCTTCTTCAGTGCCGACACCGATGGCATTGGTTTGCAGCACGATGCTCACCAGCGCCGGGAAGTGCTCGGTCTGGATGCTCGGTGAAAAATCCATACGCCCACTCAGGTTGGCCAACAGCTTGCGAATGCCTTGGGAAATCAGCGGCGCCGCCAGCGGGTAGTCGAACATATCGTTGGTCGACAGGCTGTCCTTGGCCAACAACGGGTGCCCAGGGCGGCAGAAAAACACCCCGCGTTTGGGGGTGAGTGCGCGGGTCTGGAAATTCGGGTCGGCCTCGAACTGACGAATGTCAGCGATAAAGAATTCGATCTCTTCACGGCTCAGGCGGCGGCTGAGGGTTTCCCAGTTATCCACCTGAAACGTGGTGCGGATTTTCGGGTGCGCGTTGATAAACCGCGCCACGGCATCCGGCACCAGTTTCACCGCGGGCGCCGGGCCGCAGCCGAAACGCAGGTCGCCGGCGTCCAGCTTGGTCATGCGCGTCACTTCACTGCTCAGCAGCGCTGCGCCATGCACCAGGCTCAGGGCGTGCTGCAACACCACCTGGCCTTCCGGCGTGGGGCGCAAGTCCTTGTGGCCACGGTCTACGAGCACGCAACCGAACTCCTGCTCCAGCCCCTGGATGCTGCGGCTGAACGCTGGTTGGGTGATGCCCATGGCGTCCGCGGCACGCACGAAACTGCGGTGTTCGTTGAGGGCGATGAAGTAGCGCAGTTGGCGAAGATCCATATGCTTTCCCGGCATTTTAAAAATAGGTCGAAGGCATTTGCGACCGAGCAAGCTGAGGTTTTAAATGCAAGCTCTTATTCCGTCAACGAAGCATTCATTCATTTGCTAGACCTAAATTGCATATGAATAGAGCGTTGCTGGAAGCGTCCCCCACCATTTCGCAGGCACATGAGGGTCATCACAATGAGCAACGCCGCATTAGCCGTTCAACCCATCGCCCACGCACTCGATATTCACCCGGTGGCCGGGCGAATCGGTGCCGAGATCCGTGGCATCAAACTGTCCGGTGAGCTGGATGCCGCCACCGTCGAAGCCATTCAGCAGGCGCTGGTGCAATACAAGGTGATCTTCTTCCGCGAACAAACCCATCTTGATGACCAGAGCCAGGAAGCCTTTGCTCACCTGCTCGGTGAGCCGATTGCCCACCCGACGGTGCCGGTGCGGGACGGCACGCGCTTCTTGATGGAGTTGGATGGCACCCGTGGCCAGCGCGCCAATTCCTGGCACACCGACGTGACTTTCGTCGATGCGTACCCAAAGGCCTCGATCCTGCGTTCGGTGCTGGCGCCTGCTTCCGGTGGCGACACCGTATGGGCCAACACCGCCGCTGCCTACAACGACCTGAGCGTGGAACTGCGCGCATTGGCTGACCACCTGTGGGCAGTGCACAGCAACGAATACGACTATGCCGCCCGCAAGCCGGATGTGGCGGTGGAGAAGCTGGAGGAATACCGCAAGGTGTTCACTTCCACGGTGTACGAAACCGAACACCCGGTGGTGCGCGTGCACCCGGTCAGTGGTGAGAAAACCCTGCTGTTGGGGCACTTCGTCAAACGCCTGAAAGGCTACTCCCAGGCAGAGTCGGCGCAGTTGTTCAACCTGCTGCAAGGCCACGTCACTCGCCTGGAAAACACCGTGCGCTGGCGCTGGAACACCGGCGACGTGGCGATCTGGGATAACCGTGCCACCCAGCATTACGCGGTGGACGACTACGGCACCCAGGAGCGCATCGTGCGCCGGGTTACGCTCAAGGGGGATGTGCCGGTGGGGGTGCAGGGTCAATCAAGCAAAACCACTAAAGGTCTCTAAGCCGGGTGAAGATTAAAAATGTGTGCGGGCTTGCTCGCGAATGCGCAGTGTCAGTCGACGTATTCATCAACTGACCGATTGCATTCGCGAGCAAGCCCGCTCCCACATTTGGTTTGTGGTGTTTACCAGACCCCGATCTTCACCACTTTCTCTGCCTCTGGTTCACCATAACGAAACCATTGCCCACGCAGTTCAACCTCCGTGTGGCTGATGGTGGTGCGCCGCTTCAAACCGCGCAGCCAGTCGAACAGATAACCCAGGTGCGTCTCGCGCACCTCGGCATAGGCAGGATCGCTGCCCAGGTCGTGCAGTTCTTGCGGGTCGTTTTCCAGGTCGAACAGTTGCGGGCGAAAGCCGTCGTACGCCAGGTACTTCCAGCGCTCGCTGCGCACCATGGTCATGCGGCAACGGTCGATGGGTTGCTCCAGGCGCTCGCGAGCGGGGGCCTGGAAGGCGTAGTCATATTCGGCAATGGCATAGCGGCGCCAGGTGGGTTGTGCGCCCTGCAGCAATGGAATCAATGAGCGGCCTTCCAGGCGATGGTCGGCGGCGGGCAATCCCAAGGCGTCGAGGAAGGTGGGCAGGGCGTCGATGGTTTCCACCAGGCGCTCGTCTACGGTGCCGCGGCTGATATCGGCGCTGGCACGCGGGTCGCGCACGATCAGCGGTACACCCACCGCAGGCTCCAGCAAGAATTCTTTTTCACCGAGGAAATGATCGCCGAGGAAGTCGCCGTGGTCGCTGGTGAACACGATCAGCGTGTCGTCCCAGCGGCCAGTGCTTTGCAGAAAATAGAACAGCCGCCCGAGTTGATCGTCGATCTGTTTGATCAGGCCCATGTAGGTCGGAATCACCGTGAGGCGCACCTCGTCACGGGAAAAATTCTGGCTCTCCTGGTGTTGGCGGAATGCCTGGTACACCGGGTGATCGCTGGTGTGCTCAGGTTGAATCGGTGCCTGTACATGCTCGGTACCGTACAGCGCGTGATAAGGCGCCGGCGCGATGTAGGGCCAGTGCGGCTTGATATACGACAGGTGCAGGCACCAGGGCTGTTCACCTTGTTCGTCGATAAAGTCGATGGCGCGGTCGGTGGTGTAGACGGTCTCCGAATGTTCTTCGGCCACACGTGCGGGTTTGCCGGCGTTGCGCATGTGCCAGCCGCTGAGCACTTCGCCGTTTTCACCTTCGGCGGCGTTGGCCCATTCGTGCCAAGGGTTGCGGCCGCTGTAGCCGTGGTCACGCAAGTACTGGGTGTAGGGTGCGGACTCACGCTTATCGTCGAACAGCGGGCTGTCGGGGTAGATGCCGTCGTGGCGCAAATACGTGTCGAAACCGACTTCATTGAGCGGCTCGGCCTGGGCACTGTCGGGGTCGATCTGCAGGCGCTGCAAGGCTTCCAGGTTCGGCGTGGCGTGGGTCTTGCCCACCAGTGCGGTGCGGATGCCGTGGGGGCGCAGGTAGTCGCCGATCGTCAGTTCTTCCAGGGGCAGCGGCACTGCGTTCCAGGCCACTTGATGGCTGCTGACATAACGCCCGGTGTAGGCCGACATGCGCGACGGGCCGCAGATGGTGCCTTGTGTATAGGCCCGACTGAAACGCACGCCGGCGGCGGCCAGGCGGTCGATATTCGGCGTATGCAGATGGGCATGGCCGTAGCAGGACAGGTAGTCTCGGCGCAGTTGGTCGCACATGATGTAGAGCACGTTGCGCACGGGTTTGGGGTCAGACATGGGAATTTACCGAACGGAGGACAGGTGGGGTTTTTCGCCGTTCGAGGGGCGCTCTGGCAAGTGCATTTGGGGACTGGGTTCTATGCATTGAGTGCATGGGTGTGGCTGCTGGCGTCATCGCAGACACATATCTACCTGGCACCCCGCGATCAAATGGTGGGAGCAGGCTTACCCGGCGAAGGACCTGATGTGAGCGGCCAGTCCTGCCAGCGCTTTATCATCTGCCCTGGCCGCGTCATGGGAGGAGACATAGCCTTCATAACGCTCAAAATATTTGTCCTGGGTCGAACTGATTTTTTTGAAGGCGCTATCTTCCCCGGTCCCGTGCATCGGGAATAATTTGGCGTGCAGATGATCGACGCCATAACCCTCCAGAATCATGCCCGTTCTAGCCACACCTTTTAGCGCTTTGTCCAAAAGCTTCGCCGTCTTCTTGGCTGCGATGACCAAGTCACACAGCACGGTGTCCGGTTCGGCAAACGCATAGCTGCCGTGATGGGTTTTGGGGATAACCACACTGAACCCCGGCGTATTGGGAAATATGGAGAGAAAGGCCATGTGGGTCTGGTCTTCCCACAGGAGGTGGGAGGGTGCAGTACCGCGGGCAATGCTGCAAAAAATACAGTCCATCAAATGCGCTTCCTCGTGCGAGTCAAAAGGTAGACCCTCTTGTATGTGATCTTTGTTATCTAACGATGACTTCACTGACGTTGCGGGCCGCTGTTCACCGCTTAGTCAGACCGCAATATTTTCCAACGCATAAACATCCTCGTCCCTCTCGTCAATCTCCTTGATCTGCTCAATCATCGCCTGCGCCAGCGGCGACAACCGATACCCTGCGCGGCTGACGATTCCGTAGCGGGTGTAGCGCTCCTCCAGGTTTTCGTCCAATCCCTCAATCTGCAAACACACCAACTCGCCCCGTGCCATGTGCAGCACGTCGCTGTTGGCGCTGACGATGCCGATGGCGTCCGAGCGCAGCACCACGCCCATCAGGCTGTAGCCGTTTTCGCATTCCACATTGGGCTGGTAATCCGGCCGGCCGCTGAGGTCGACGATGACTTTGCGCAGGTTCGGCGGGCGGATGGTCACTGCCAGCGGGTAGCTCATCAGCTCGGCGGCGCTGACGCTGTGGCGTGCGGCCAAGGGGTGCCCGGCGCGGCAGCAGAAGTGCCAACGGCGCGGGCGCAGGCGGTGGGTGTGGTAGTCGGGGTTGGCTTCGAAGTGGCGGGTGTCGGCGACGAAGAATTCGAACTCTTCGCTGAGCAGGCGCTTGCCCAGGCTTTGCCAGTCGTCCACCTGGAACTGCACGCGGGCCTTGGGGTAGCGCCCGATAAAACTGCCGATGGCACATGGGACTAACCCAGCTGCCGGCGCGGGGCCGCAACCGAAACGCAGTTCACCGGCTTCCAGTCCGTTGAACTGGCTGATTTCGTTGGCCAGTTGTTGTGCGCCGCTAACCAGGCGCCGTGCATGTTCGAGCATTACCTGGCCTTGCTTGGTGGGCGCCAGGTCTTTGCGGCCACGGTCCACCAGTTGGCAGCCGGCACTGTGTTCCAGGGCCTGGATGCTGCGGCTGAACGCCGACTGCGACAGGTTCACCGCTGCTGCTGCCGCGACGAAACTGCGTTGTTCGGCGAGGGCGATGAAGTGGCGAAGCTGGCGCAGGTCGATATGCATTTTTCACATCAAAAATATCCGGGAAATGCATTGGCTATGCATTACGTCGACTCCTTATAAAGGCTATCTCTTATGCAGTAAATGTTCGTAAAAACATAAATAAATAACCTTTAGGAATATAAGGCGACGAATATTCCGGGGTTCTGGAGCCGCTTATGAGTCTGTTCAAGTCCTTGCCCCTGGCTATGTTGGTGGCCGGCAGCACCAGTTGGTCGCCGGCCCAGGCCGCTGAAAACCCCGCGCCTGCCGGCAAGGGCGAAAGCGCCAGTGGCCAACTGGAAACTGTCACGGTCACTGCCCGGCGGCGTACCGAAAGTGCCCAGGCCGTGCCGACGCCCATGAGCGTGGTCGGCGGCCAGGCCCTGGAAACCCAGCGGGTGTATCGCATCCAGGATTTGCAGCAATTGGTGCCCAGCGTCAACGTCGCCTATATGCATGCGCGCCAGTCCAGCGTGTCGATCCGCGGCCTGGGCAACAACCCGGCCAGCGATGGCCTGGAAGGCAGCGTGGGGCTGTATATCGACAACGTCTACCTGGGGCGCCCGGGCATGGCGGTGTTCGACCTGATGGACATCGAGCAGCTTGAGGTTTTGCGCGGTCCCCAGGGTACGTTGTTCGGCAAGAACACCACCGCTGGCGTGATCAATATCAGCACCCGCGCGCCGAGTTTTACCCCAGAGCGCAGCATCGAAACCTCCCTGGGCGAGGACGGTTATTTCCAGACCAAGGGCACGATTTCCGGACCCCTGACCGATGACCTGGCGGGGCGTTTCTCGGCCTATCGCACGCGCAGCGACGGCGATATCAAGAATGAACATGACGGCCATGATCTGAACGGCGGCTCCCGCCAGGGCTTTCGCGGGCAACTGCTGTACAAACCCAGCGAGGCCTTCAACCTGCGCTGGATCGGCGACTACAACGAAGAAGACTCCAGCGCCGGCACCCGCGTGCTGTACAGCACCGGGCCGACCATCAATGGCACCAACCTGTATCAATCCCGGGCCAACGCGGCAGGCGCCACCCTGGTGGACGGCACCCATCGCAAGGTCAACCTGGACAACGACCAGCACGTCACGGTGTTCCAGGGCGGTACGTCGCTGGAAGCCAACTGGACGCTGCCCAGCGACTTCACCCTGACCTCGGTGAGTTCGTACCGCTGGTGGAATTTCACCCCGCGCAACGATGACGGCCTCAATGTACCGGCGTCGTATAACGCCGGGGTTTCGGTGGAAGATAAGCAGTGGTCCCAGGAGTTTCGCCTGGCGTCGCCCAGCGGTGGTTTCTTCGATTACGTACTCGGCGCTTACTACTTCGGCTCCGACCTGGATAACAAATCCTTTGCCTACTACGGGCCCAAGGCCGATATCTGGAACGGCACGCCTGCCGGTGCGTTGAGCAATGTGAGCAGTGTGGGCAACGGGCATATCCGCACCGACAGCTTCGCGCTGTTCGCCCAAGGCACCTGGCACCTGACCGAGCGCCTGGATTTCACCGCCGGTGTGCGCGGCACCTATGAAGAAAAAAGCGCCTGGGTCACGCGCAATGCGCCAGTCGGTGGCGCGGCGGTCAGCGGGCCTGCCGCCACGGCGCGGCGTGGGCGTACCGGGGCCTATGATTCAGGCGACCTGTCGCAATACAGCGCCACGCCGTCGGGGCTGCTCAACCTCAGTTATCACTTCAACGAAAACCTGCTGGGCTACGCGACGCTGTCCCATGGCGAGAAATCCGGCGGTGTGAACCTGGCGGTGGGGTCTGCGCCGACAGCCGGAGCCGACTCGTTGCTGATTGGCACCGAGCGCGCCAACAACGCCGAGATGGGTTTCAAGAGCACGTTGTGGGACCGCCGCCTGCAGCTCAATGCCAACCTGTTCTGGACCCAGGTCAACGGCTACCAGACCAACGCCTACGACCAGGACAACCGCGTGCAGTACCTGACCAACGCCGGCTCGGTGCGCTCGCGGGGCGTGGAAGTGGAAAGCACCCTGGTGCCGATCAAGGGCCTGACCCTGAACATCAACGGCTCCTTCAATGACGTGACGTACCTGTCTTACAAGGATGCGCCATGCCCGCCGGAAACCAGCCTGCGTCCCGGTGCGCCGGCGTCCTGCGACTTGAGCGGCCATCAGGTAGTGGGCGCCTCCAAGTGGATCGCCAACGCCAACGGCGAGTACAAGTGGAACCTGGCGAACGGCTTCGAACCCTATGTCACCGCCAGCTACGCGTTCCGTTCCAAGGCGGTGGGCACGGTGGAAGATTCCGACTACGGGCAGATCCCGGCGTATGCGGTGGTCAACCTGTCTACCGGTTTGCGCGGCGACTATGACCAAGGGCAGTGGGATGTGTCGCTGTGGCTGAAAAACGCCTTCGACAAAACCTACTACACCACTCTGTGGACCGGCGGTAACGGCGGTTACGAGGGCTTGCTGGGCACGCCGCGCACCTTAGGCGTGACTGGGCGCTACGACTTCTAGGTCGGTGCGATAGGTGGCCGGGCTGAACACCCGCGTCACCAGCAGCATCGCCACTACCGTCACCGTCAGCACCACCCAGGCACTGACAAAGTTGCCGGTAAGCTCGCGCAGCCAGCCGGTCAGCCACGGCGAAATCGCATTGATCAAAAAGCCCACGCCTTGCACGAACGCCGCCAGTTGCCCCGCTTGGCGAGGGTCGCGATGGTGGTCGAGGGTCAGCAGCAGGCTCAGGGCGAAACAGGCGCCCAGGCCGAAGCCGCACAAGGCCACCCACAGGTGAGGATATTCCTGCGGCGCAATGATCAGGCCCAGGTAGCCAATGGTTTGCGCCAACAGGCTGATGCTGAGCAATGGGCGACGGTCGATACCGCGTTGCGCCAGCACTGGCATCAGCAGGGCGGCCGTCACCTGAAAAATCGTCATGAACGCCAGCAATGAACCGCTGGGCAGCATGCCCCAACCCAGTTGCTGATAGTAGGCGGGCAGCCACGCGACCATGCTCATGTAGCCGCAATTGACCAGGCCGAAATACAGCGCCAGCAGCCAGGCGCGGCGGTTGCGTAACCCTTTGAACGCAGGCGCCTGCTGTGGATTTCGCGCCGCGCCCAGCGGCAGCCAGGCCCACAGCAGCAGTGCCCCCAGCGCCGGCAGGAGCCACACACCCAATCCCGCCTGCCATTGCTCGAAATACGTGGCCACTACCGGGCTGAACAACGCCGCCAGCCCACCGCCGGCCATCAGCGAAGCTGAGTACACCCCCATCGCCACCGGCACGCGGTGATGGAATTCGCGCTTGATCATCGCCGGCACCAACGCCTGGATCAGCGCCACGCCCGCGCCGCCGAGCAGCGCGGTCACCAGCAGTGCCGAAGCCTGGCCCATCAGCCAGCGCGCCAGGCACGCCAGCAGAATCATCAACAAGCCCAGGGCGATGCCGCGACGCTCGCCCAGGCGCGCCTCCACGCGCACGCCGACCAGTGCCACCAACCCCATGCAGATCACCGGCAGGCTGGTGAGCAGGGCGCTGCTCTGAAAGCTCAGGCCGGTGGCCTGGCGAATCTCGCCGAGCAGCGGGCTGATGGAGCTGAGGATGGGGCGCAGGTTCAGGCCGAGCACCACCAGCAGGCCCCAGCCGGCGAGGGATTTATTCAGGCTCATGCAGGGTTTTCCACTGATGATACAGCGCAGTCATTGCGGCGTCGGGAAGGTGCTGGATGGGCAGGCGTTGCGCGCCGATAGGCAGGCCGACCTGTTGGCCAATGGCTGCGGTCGACAGGCCGTACGGCTCGGCCATTTCGTTGCTGGCGGCAAACACTACGCGTTCTACACCGCACAGGTACATGGCGCTCAAGCACATCGGGCAAGGCTGTCCGCTGGCATAGATCACGCACCCTTCCAGGCGTGCACCCAGCTGCCGGCTCGCTGCGCGAATTGCCAGCAGCTCGGCGTGGGCGGTGGGGTCCTGGGTCAGGTGGATCTCATTCACGGCTTCCACCAGCACTTCACCGTTGCGCGTCAGCACCGCACCGAAGGGGCGGCCACCTTGGGCGACGTTGGCGCGGGCCAAGGCGATAGCGCGTTGCAGGTGTGGTTGATCGTCGGTCATACAAGGCCCCCGGGCGCGATGAAAGGTGAAGTATGGTCAGCCACCGGGGTATGCTGAAATTAAATATAAACATGCCAATCAGTGGCAAACGCAATGGTGATGACGTTGTTCGACCCCGTGTTGTTGCGCAGCTTTGTCGCCGTGGTGGACTGCGGCAATTTTACCCGCGCCGCCGAGCGCCTGCATTTGACTCAATCCACCGTCAGCCAACAGATCCGCCGTCTGGAAGACGCAGTGGCCTGTCAGTTATTGGACCGCGATCAGCGCCGGGTAGTGGCCACCGCCGAGGGTGAGCGTCTGCTCGCGTATGCGCGCCGTATTCTCGCGTTGCACGAAGAGGCCGCCGACGTGCTGATCAACCAGCAAAGCGACGGCGTGTTGCGCCTCGGCGTGCCGGAGGATTTCGCCGCCGAGCGCCTGATGCCGCTGCTATCGGCGTTTGTGGTGGCCTATCCACGGGTGCGACTGGAGGTCACCAGCGGGCTGGGCCCTGAATTGCAGCGCCAGTACCGGGGCGGTGAGTTCGATGTGTTGCTGGTCAAGCAGATGGGCGACAGCGACGACTGTGTGGCGTCGTGGCCGGAGCCCTTGTATTGGGTCGACAGCCTGAGCACGCCGGCGCTGGGCCGTGACCCGCTGCCGCTGGTGGCTTTCCCGGTGGGCGGCCTGTACCGCAACGACATGCTGCACCATCTTGAGCGTGCCGGTTGGCGTTGGCGCATCGGCTATTCCAGCGCCAGCCTGGCCAGTGTGTGCTCGGCGGTGGCGGCAGGCTTGGGCATCAGTTTATTGCCAGAACGGGTGTTGCAACCGGGCCATCGCATACTCGGCCCAGAAAGTGGCTTGCCAGCTGTTCATGGCGTGCGATTGGCCTTGTATGGTCGCAGTGGCTTGGGCGCAGCGGGCCAGAGTTTGTTGGATGAGTTGCTGGCGTTGTGTAGTGGAAACCCGCACTGAGCCATACCTTTGCTGAATATTTTGTATGCCTTTAGGGCATTGAAAAACGACGGCTTGAAGCCAGGCCACGTACCCCGTGGCTTTGGCGTTAACGGCTGTTTTATATATGCAATTTTGTTCTATTTATAACTTTAAAGATTACTTTAAGAGATAAGTGTCTGGCCCCGATGATTCAGCCCTCGACGGGCCTTCACGTAGGCCCCGTCGGTTTTTCAAAACCGCAGGGAGTGAATCAATGGGCAATGTCCAGACCGCCGCCAGTGCACCCGAGGCGCAGTGGCGCCAGGCACCGAGTGGTGAGTTGGTCGACCTTGGCCGGCCGCATCGCGCGCCGTTGGGGCAATTGCGCCTGCAGAAGACCCCGAAGCGTTTTTCCAGCCGCCGCGAAGGGGTTTTGCTCGGGTTGCTGGTGTTGGCGCTGCACGGTGCAGTGATCTATTGGGTGAGCCAGAAACCCACGCCGGTGCTGCCGATTGTGCCGCCGGAAATTCCACCGATGACCATCGAATTTTCCCAGCCGGCGCCGCCGGTGGTTGAACCGCCACCGCCTGTACCGCCACCACCGCCTCCGCCTGTGGTCGAGCCACCGCCGCCGGTGGTGGATGAGTTGGCGGCCAAGCCGGCGCCGCCCAAACCCATTGTGAAACCCAAGCCCAAGCCCGTGCCTAAACCTGAGCCCAAGCCGGCCCCCAAGGCCGTCGAGCAGCCACCTGCACCACCGACGCCAGCGCCACCTGCACCGCCCGCACCTGCGGCGCCAGAGCCGGTGACGCCTGCTTCGGCCAACGCCGCGTACCTGAAAAACCCGGCGCCGGAATACCCGTCACTGGCTCAGCGCCGCGGTTGGGAAGGCACGGTGTTGCTGCGCGTGCAGGTGCTGGCCAGCGGTAAACCGGGTGAGATCCAGGTGCAAAAAAGCAGCGGTCGCCAGCAGTTGGATGACGCGGCATTGGCAGCGGTGAAGCGCTGGAGTTTCGTGCCCGCCAAGCAGGGCGATGTGGCCCAGAACGGCTGGGTCAGCGTACCCATCGATTTCAAGATCCATTAACTATTCAGCGGCGCAGAGGGAAAACATCATGGCATTGGCATCTCCACTTGAATCCATCGAAAGCGCGGTGATCTGGCTGCTGGTGGCCTTTTCGGTCGCCACCTGGGGCCTGGCCTTGCTCAAGGGCGTGCAGTTCGGTCGCCTCAAGGCCCAGGATCGCAAGTTTCACAAACAGTTCTGGGCGGCATCGAGCCTCGACTCGGCCGCCGAACTCGCCGACACCCAGCCTGGCGCCGCCGCCCGTGTAGCCCAAGCTGGCTATGCCGCGATCCAGGTGGGCGATACCACCCACGCTGCGGATTTGAGCCAGGCGATCAATCACCAGGACCGCCTCGAACGCGCCCTGCGCCAGCAAATCGTGCGCGAGCGCCGCTCCCTGGAGACCGGCCTGGCCGTAGTTGCCAGTATCGGCAGCACCTCGCCGTTTATCGGCCTGTTTGGCACCGTGTGGGGCATCATGGAAGCGCTGAAGGGGATCAGCGCCGCCGGGTCCGCCAGCCTGGAAACCGTGGCAGGCCCGATCGGGGCGGCGCTGGTCGCGACCGGCGTGGGGATCGCCGTCGCGGTGCCTGCGGTGTTGGTCTACAACTATTTCCTGCGCCGCCTGAAGCTGACGGCGGCAGACCTGGATGACTTTGCCCACGACTTCTACAGCCTGGCGCAGAAGAACTCATTCCGCGTGCTGTTGCATCCGACACTGACCAAAGCCAGCGTCGCCAGCCCGCAAAAAGTGAAGGAGGCGTCCTGACATGGCCTTCTCCACGCAAGACAGTGATGAGGTGCTGAGCGAGATCAACGTCACGCCGCTGGTGGACGTGATGCTGGTGCTGCTGGTGGTGTTTATCGTCACCGCGCCGCTGTTGACCAACTCCATCCCGATCAACCTGCCCAAGACCCAGGCCGTAGCGCCGGTCGAGCAGAAAGACCCGCTGGTGGTGAGCATCGACGGCGCAGGCAAAGTGTTTATCAACAAGGACGCCATCCAGCCGGACCTGCTGGAGTTCAACCTGCAGGCGGCCAAGGCCAAGGACCCCGATGTACGGGTGCAACTGCAGGCCGATGACGGTGTGAATTATGGCGAAGTGGCGCGCGCCATGGCGTCGATCGAGCGTGCGGGGATTACCAAGTTGTCGGTGATCACCGCACGGTAGTTTCAAAAAATCTCGACAGTTTTTGGGCCGCTTTCCTTGGCAGGGTGCGGCCTTTTTTTATTTAAGGGTCAGGTATTTATGGATGTTGCACAGGAAAAGAATTTACATGTTTTTGAGTGTTTCCAAGCGTGCAATTCTGGACGACATGATTATGCTGGGCAGTGCATGGAGCAATTTAATTAATGGAGAAATTACATGCCTATACGGTTTCCTGTTCAGCTGGTAAACACGTTTGTAAATCCGCAGGTGTCAACTGATAAGCCTGTAGAAAATTCCCCGGTGGTGGTCTCTCCACCCTCCGGTTCACCACGTCTCAAACATCCTTCAGCCTGTAAGCCGCCAAGTTTGGTTGACTACCAGAGAAAATACGGTGCATCAAAAGGGGGGGAGTCTGCCGGCGTCTCCAGGGGGACGAACAACGGAAGTTCGACATTGAAGAAAAACGCTAATATAGAGTCTTATATTATTAAGCATTCTGGCGATTTTATAACCCCCGAAAAAGAAATTTCAACAATCTTGTCCGCAGCGATAAAGCAGCGCTGGGGATTGGATCTTGATCCCGATAAAACGTTTCTGGTTACATTTAAAGATAATGGGGAAGACGAAAAAGACGTCGTCGAAAAAATAACACTGACACAGGCGGCGCTGAAGAACAGGCAAGATGTAACGATTGAGGATAATGAGGGTTGGTTTCGAAAAATTGCCAAATATTTTTCTCCGGTAGTGTATGTTTACAATAAAATTGACGGCTGGGTCGAAGAGGCAAACAGTCGGCAAGGTATTTACCGGGAACCGAGTGCTCAGGGGGCTGCGCCTTATACTTCGGATACTCAGGTATCCATACCCGTTGATGATTTTAAAGCATTAGTCTGGGATACAGACCGGACTAAACTGTATAAAAATACCCTTGATAGCTTTTGGGACAAGCACAGCGGCTCATATACATCATTGAGTAAAATCTCTTTTGTTAAAGCGATCAATCTACAACGCTTGGAAGGCTCGCTTAAGCCTGCCGAGGCAGCACTCGCCCAGCGTGCGTTGGGGCCTGTTGCGCAAAAGGAATGGTCCGAGCTGACCGCCCAGGATTTTACAATGCCTGCGGTCAAGGACCCGGATCTGGATGTCGGTCTGCTGAGCATCAATGGCTTTCAGTCCACCGACTTGATGTGTGTGACCGACCGCAAAACCCAGCTCACATTGCTTTACATCCCTGGCAATTCCTCGCCGATCCATCGCTTCGACAATCCGGAACAAATGAAAACGTGGCTGGCCGAGCAAGCCAGGGATCCTGTAAAGCGTGAATCACTGTTGACGCATTTCTCCCTCAAGGACCAGGCCAGAAGGTCGTTTTCAGATGGTGTGCGTCAAACCTTGGAAGGGATGGCCAATTGGTCCGAAGCGCAGGCGGCAGGGAACGCGTTTCTTTCGGGGCTCAATGGCTGGGTGCCGGATCGTTTTATCACCGTTGAGCCATTAAGTGGCGATCCTTTTGAAGCGGTCAAGGTTCGGCAAAAAGAGCGTTCTTACTCGGATGCCGACAATGCCATTGTCAGCGATGGCGACTACACCAAGAACAAGATACTGCAGGGTGTGGAAGAGGCCACAAAGGTCGCAATGTTCATGACACCACTGGCGCTGGTCATGCCGGAAGTAGCCATAGGGCTGGATATTTTCTTCCTGGCTGCCGGGGTCACCCAGGCAGGCATCGGTATTGATGATGTCGTCAAAGGCAAAGCGACGGGGGCTGACCGTATCGTTTTTGGCGTATTGAACGCCGTGCCGCCATTAGCCACTCATGCGGGGGCGCCGCTTGCGAAGGTGCTGACAGAGCGGGTCTCCGGGGAGGGCATTGTTGCAGGGGGTGATATTGCAGCCCAGGCGCCCACTCAAGTCACCGAACAAGGGCGGCCAAACTTCAACCCGCCACGACGTGTCAATGGCCAGATAGGATACCCGATGAGCCCTGTTGCGCCTCCGAAGATCCTCGAGGAATTCACGATTCCGATGGACGATATCCATCAAATGTTCTTGCAAGACTACATGGTTTTTGTAGATCAGTACGGTACAAAAGTTACGTATGACGTAGAGGCACGCCTCTGGCGTGGGCTCAACGAGAACGGGCAAGTGAATGACATTTTTTATTGGCGTAAGGGGCAAGGAAAGTGGCTGAGTGGTACTAAAGCCGAGGCGACTGCCGGGAGTAAAAGTGCACCGGTTTCGACTATTAATAAAACACTGAAAGTACCGCCACTGCCGTCGCTGCCTTCCGCCGCTACAGAAGTGCCAAAAGTCATCCACTATTTTTGGGCAGGCAATGAGATGCCAGAGCATTTGCTCGAAAATATTATTGAGAACTCCAGGAAAAGCCCGGGGTATAAGTCTATCGTTCACGTGGATGCCAATAACGCTGGGGCCTTTCAGAAGATAAAATCCGCTCTGGATCACCGAGTGGGTGGGCTTGAAGTTCACGATTTGAAAGAAGAGGAGGCTTTTCGAGAACTCAATGCCGGCAAGTATGGGGAGATGTATCAGTATTTTCGCTCAGGACAAGGGCAGAATTTATCGGCCTCGTCTGACGTCATGCGCGTTGCGCTGATAAAAAAATACGGTGGTATTTATCTCGATACTGACGATGTTCTGACTAAGGGGGTAGGCGATGTCATGCTGAAAGCCACTCCAAATGATATTCTGATGAATTCGCCCGTTACTTACGCTGCCACGGACTTCAATGGGTTCAATACAAGTAATTTTGCTAGCCATCCCGACAATCCTTTGCTCGATACCCTTATGGAAGAATCTTATCAGCGATACAAGGCTAATGAATCCTGGTTGCAGGCAAATCGTCCGTTCCTGCCTGAGGAAGCGACAACCGCAGAGCAACAGGCTTATAAAGAGTATGAAACAAAGATTTTTGAAATAACCGGTCCGAGAATGTTTGGGGATGTGCTCGAACGAGAGAATTACGGTTTCTTTCCGATTGTCGATGAAATAAACGAGCTCTTGAATGCTCGTGTTCTCCTTCCCGAAAATTATGCAAAAAAATACACTGAGTTGAGAGATTATTATATGCCGATGAATCATAAGTTTGGGGTTTCTATCGGGGCGGAGCACTCCATGCAGCATTCTCGTTAATGCGGGTATAGGCTTGGCGGCATGAGCAATAAGTGAGCGCTGGACGCTTGAACGTGACCACTGATTGCTCATCTGGAAAGTAATCCAGCTTCGCCAAAGAGAAGGGCATCGTCTCGCTCTGACACCTGGGTGTCGGGGCGAGCGATGGCGTTTCCTGAGGTGTGGGCGGGGAGACACGGCTAAATTCTATTTTGTTATTAATAAATTCTTTTTTATTCCTTATTCTGTTTGAAGGTCGTCCCTATACTGAGCTGCAACGCTAAACGTTGCAGGAGGGCACACCCATGCACAGCGAGTCGATTCGTTATCTGATCGTGCCGGGCTGGCAAGGATCGCCAGAAGATCATTGGCAAACCCATTGGCAGAACAGCTTGCCCAACAGCGCACGGGTGGAGCAGGCCGATTGGCTGACGCCGCGTCGCGAGGATTGGGTGGCGGCACTGGCCGAGGCCATCGCTGCTGACAGTACGCCGGTTATCCTGATCGCCCATAGCCTGGGCTGCATCACCGTGGCCCACTGGGCCGCCACCGCACCCGTGCAGTTCTTGCGACAGGTACGCGGTGCGTTGCTGGTGGCTCCGGCGGATGTCGAGCGCCCTGCGTGTGCCCCTGCACTGCGCAATTTCGCCCCTATTCCAACTGACCTGCTGCCATTTCCCAGCCAGGTGGTCAGCTCCGATAACGACAGTGCCGTGAGCGCCCCCAGGGCTCTGGACCTGGCGCGTCAATGGGGCGCCGAAGCCGGCATCTTGTCGGGCGCCGGGCATATCAATGTGAAGTCCGGCCACCGGCGCTGGGAGCAAGGGTTTGCTTACCTCTATCGCCTGCAACATCGCCTCGAGCACCACGCTCGGCGCAGCGCCTAATATTTTTCAACGCCCCGTCCCTGTGCGGATTGGGGCGGGAGCCTGCCATGAGTCTGCATGAAACCTTTGGCCAGCCGTTGCTGACCTTTCCCGATGCCGAAAAAAGCCCGTTGAGCATCCGCGCCAAGGCGCTGGTGTTCGTCGACCCACGGTCACGCCAACTGCGTGAAGAGTTGGAAAGCCTTGCGCCGCGTGCCTTGCCCGTATTGATTCGTGGTGAGACCGGCAGCGGTAAAGAATTGCTGGCGCGGCACATTCACCGTGGCAGCGACCGTACTGGCCTGTTTGTCTCGGTCAACTGTGGCGCCATCAGCCCCACCTATGCCGATGCCGAGTTGTTCGGCTATGCCGCCGGTAGCCACAGTGGTGCGGCGAGCAGCCGGGCGGGATGGTTCGGCTCGGCCAACGGCGGCACCTTGTACCTGGATGAGATTGGCGACTTGCCGCTGCCGATCCAGGTGAAGTTGCTCGCGGCCCTGGAAAACCACGAAGTCACCCGTGTCGGTGCCCATCAGCCGAGCCCGGTGGATGTGCGCCTGGTGGCCGCCACCAGCATCGACTTGGCCCAAGCCGTGGCCGTGGGCAAGTTCCACGAGCGTCTGTTTCATTACTTGAGCGAAGGCCGGCTGGACCTGCCAGCGTTGCGCGAGCGGGTGGGGGATATCTTGTCCCTGGCCGAATATTTCCTCGGCATCTACAGCCAGCGCCTGGACCTCCCGGTGCCGCTGATCAGCGACGCCGCCCAGCAGGTGCTGGAGCAACACACCTGGCCGGGCAATACCCGTGAACTGGAAAACGTCATTCACTTTGCCTTGCTGGTGAGCAGTGGCGATGAAATCTTGCCCGAGCATTTGAACTTGCCGGTGGCGGGTTCGCCGCTGGAGCAAGTACGACGAATTTTTGCCAGCGCCAGCCCAGCCGAGAAGGAATCGGTGCGTAAATTCCTGTATGAGCAAAATGGAATATCAACGTGAATAAAAGATATTGTTCGGGAATAAAAAATCTAGGTATTGTCCTCACCACGCCGCGATAGCACTTCGCTGGCACCTCACATAAAAACGGTCGTTAGAAGGACATTGCATGAAAAAGGTTCTGTTGTTTACCGCTCTGGCGGCTGCCCTGACTGCCGGCTTCGCCCAGGCCAACGAAAAGCTGGTGGTGGCTGCTACGCCGATCCCGCACGCCGAAATCCTCGAGCTGATCAAGCCGACCCTGGCCAAGGAAGGTGTGGACCTGCAGATCAAAGTCTTTACCGATTATGTACAACCGAACGTGCAAGTCGCTGAGAAACGTCTGGACGCCAACTATTTCCAGACCCTGCCGTACCTGGAAAACTTCAACAAAGGTAAGGGCACCAACCTGATTACCGTGGTGGGTGTGCACGTTGAACCCTTCGGCGGCTACTCGAAAAAGATCAAGAAAATTGAAGATCTGAAAGACGGCGCCACCGTGGCTATCCCTAACGAAGGCTCCAACAGCGGCCGCGCCCTGTTGCTGCTGCAAAAGGCCGGTGTGATCACCCTCAAAGACCCGACCAACGCCTTGGCCACGCCGAAAGACATCGCCAGCAACCCCAAGAACCTGAAATTCAAAGAGCTGGAATCGGCCCTGCTGCCACGGGTACTGGACCAGGTTGACCTCGACCTGATCAACACCAACTACGCCCTGGAAGCTGGCCTGAACCCGGCCAAGGACGCGTTGATCATCGAAGACGCCAAGTCGCCGTACGTGAACTTCCTGGTGGCGCGCCCGGACAACAAGGACAGCGATGCTATCCAGAAGTTGGCCAAGGCCCTGACCAGCCCGGAAGTCAAAGCTTTCATCGAGAAGAAGTACAACGGCGCGGTGGTGCCAGCGTTCTGATGTAAGCCAAAACTCCTTCAAGGTTTCAACGCCGACGGCTACTACAGCGTCGGCGTTTTTTTATCTGAAATACACTCAAAGACTGTGGGAGCTGGCTTGCCTGCGATAGCGGTGGGTCAGTGTCACATCTGTACCTGACGGACCGCTATCGCAGGCAAGCCAGCTCCCACAGAGGTAAGTTTTTTGGTGATATGGATATGCTATCTAGGTATTTAAACTTTGATTTTTATACCTTTAAAGTTCGCGCTAGCTGACGTTATCCACGTCGGCACGGACTGCGCTCGCGGCATTACCCATGCGGCGATATGGACTGCACATGACCTTCGATTTCGCTTTTATCCTCAGCACCCTGCCGGCGTTTCTCAAGGCCGTGGGTGTGACGCTGCAAGTCGGCCTGATCGCCATTGCCACCTCCTTGCTGGTGGCGCTGATCAACGCTGCGCTGCTGGTGTTTCGCACGCCTTACCTGTCGCGCCTGGTGGCGTTGTATGTAGAGCTGGCGCGTAACACGCCGCTGTTGATCCAGCTGTTTTTCGTCTACTTCGCGCTGCCGGCCCTGGGTTTCAATATTTCCGGGTTCTGGGCGGCGATTATCACCATGACCTTTCTGGGCGGCGCCTACCTCACCGAAGTGCTGCGCGCCGGTGTGGAAGCGGTGCCGCTGGCGCAAATCGAGTCGGGCAAGTCCATTGGCCTGTCCGACTGGCAACTGCTGCGCCATGTGATTCTGCCCCAGGCCGGTATCCTCAGCCTGCCGGCGTTGTTCGCCAATTTCATTTTCCTGCTCAAGGAAACCACCGTGGTGTCCGCGGTGGCGGTGCCGGAGATTCTCTACACCACCAAGAGCTACATCGCCCTCTACTACAAGACCTACGAAATGCTCGCCGTGCTGACGCTGATTTGCGTGCTGTTGTTCCTGCCGTTGTCGCTGTTGCTCAGCCGCCTGGAAAGGAGGCTCCAGCATGGCCAGTTCGGGTCTTGAGTTGCTCTGGGTGTCGTTGCCGCAACTGAGCAAGGGCGCTGCGCAAACCCTGTCGATTTCGTTTTTGAGCATCGCCTTCAGTACGGTGGGCGGCGTGCTCTACGGCGTGCTGCGCACCTTGAATAACAAGGCGATCAACGGCGTGCTGCGGGTCTACCTGGAACTGTTTCGCGCCATTCCGGTGCTGGTGTGGTTGTACCTGCTGTTTTTTGGCCTGCCGATCTTCTTCGGCCTGAGCATTCCGAGTTTCTGGTGCGCGGTGCTGGTGCTGTCGTTGTGGGGCGCCAGCGAGGTGGGCGAAGTGGTGCGTGGCGCGCTGCATTCGTTGCCCCGTGGCCAGCGCGAAGCGGGCCTGTCGATTGGCCTGTCCGGCCCACAGTTGTACGGCTATGTGCTGCTGCCCCAGGCCCTCAAGCGCATGACGCCGCCGACCATCAACGTGTACACGCGCATCATCAAGACCAGCTCCCTGGCGGTGCTGATTGGTGTGGTGGATGTGATCAAGGTCGGCCAGCAAATCATCGAGCGCACCTATGAGTCTGTATTGATCTACGGTGCGCTGTTCCTGTTTTTCTTCTTTATCTGCTACCCGTTGTCAGCCGCCTCCAAGGTGCTGGAACGGCGCTGGGCCCAAGCATGAGCGCATTGATCGAGTTCCAGGGTTTCAACAAATTCTTCGGCGAGACGCAGGTGCTCAAGGGCATCGACCTGAGCGTGCAAAGCGGCGAGGTGGTGGTGATCCTCGGCCCCAGCGGTTGTGGCAAAAGCACCTTGCTGCGTTGTTTGAACGGTTTGGAAGTGGCACACAGCGGCAGTCTGCGGTTTGCAGGCCTTGAGCTGTTGGATAAAACCACCGACTGGCGCCAGGTACGCCAGGACATCGGCATGGTGTTCCAGAGCTACCACCTGTTCCCGCACATGAGCGTGCTGGACAACATCCTGCTCGGCCCGCTGAAAGTGCAAAAGCGCGACCCCCGCGAGGCCCGTGAGCAGGCGCAAAAACTGCTGGAGCGCGTGGGCCTGGCCGACAAGCGCGATGCCTTCCCTCGCCAGCTTTCCGGCGGCCAGCAACAACGCATCGCTATCGTGCGCTCGTTGTGCATGAACCCCCAGGTCATGCTGTTTGACGAAGTCACCGCGGCCCTCGACCCGGAGATGGTCAAGGAGGTGCTGGAAGTGATCCAGGGCCTGGCCCGCGATGGCATGACCCTGCTGATCGTTACCCACGAAATGGCCTTCGCCCGCGCCGTCGCCGACCGCGTGGTGTTCATGGAGGCCGGTCGAATCCTCGAACACAACACCCCCGAGGCATTCTTTACGAACCCGCAGACCGCACGCGCGCAGCAGTTCCTGGAGAAGTTCTCCTTTGTTTCAACACTGCCCAAAAAGATCAAGGAACTGGAGCTGATATGAAAAAGTTACTGCTGCCACTGTTTGCCGTCGCCTTGCTGGCCGGCTGCGATAAAAAGGCCGAAGAGCCGGTAAAACCTGCGGCTGTGAGCTACATCGACAAAATCAAAGCGCGGGATAAACTGATTGTCGGCGTGTTTACCGACAAGCCACCCTTCGGCTTTGTGGACGAAGCCGGTCGCTATGTCGGCTTCGATACCGACATCGGCCGGCAATTCGCCAAGGACCTGCTGGGCGACGAAAACAAAGTGGAATTTGTTGCCGTGGAACCGGCCAGCCGCATTCCCTTCCTGCAAAGCGACAAGGTCGACCTGATCCTCGCCAATATGACCGTGACGCCTGAACGCAAGGAAGCGGTGGACTTTACCAACCCCAATCTGAAAGTCGCGGTCCAGGCCCTGGTGCCGAATGACAGCGCCGTCAAAAGCCTGGATGACCTGGCCACCCGCACGACCATCGTCACCACTGGCACCACGGCGGATATCTGGCTGACCAAGAACCACCCGGACTGGAAGCTGCTCAAGTTCGAGAAGAACTCCGAGTCGCTGCAGGCGCTGTCGGCTGGCCGTGGTGATGCGTATGCGCAGGATAATCTGGTGTTGTTCAGTTGGGCCAAGCAGAACCCAGGTTACCGTGTGCTGGAAGAGAAACTGGGTGATGAAGCGCCGATTGCCCCGGCGGTGAAGAAGGGCAATACCGAGCTGCGTGACTGGGTGAATGCCGAGCTGGCAAAGTTGGGCGAGGAGAAATTCCTACTCAAGCTCTATGACCAATATGTGCGTAAAGAGCTGAGCGATGACACCAAGCCTGAGAGTGTGATTGTGGAAGGCGGTAAGTGGCAGGGCTGATTGAACACGTCCTTGTAGGAGCGAGCTTGCTCGCGAAGAACGCACAGGCAACGCGGGCTACCAGATAACGCTGCGTTATCGTTGACGTTTTTCGCGAGCAAGCTCGCTCCTACTCCGGCCAATGCCAAGCCGGTGCATCCAAAATGCCTTGTCCCACAATCCGCGTTTCCCCCATCACCTTCTCCAACACAATCGAGTTACACCCCTCATCCTGCTGCAACGCCGCAATCAACCGGCTGGCATGGCTCACCACCCACACCTGGCACTGTTTCGAGGCCTGGATAATCAAGCGCGCCAGTGCTGGCAACAAGTCCGGGTGCAGGCTGGTCTCCGGCTCGTTCAGCACCATCATGGTCGGTGGCCTTGGCGTCAGCAGCGCGGCGATCAGCAGCAGGTAGCGCAGGGTGCCGTCCGACAGTTCCGCCGCCGACAACGGGCGCAGTAAGCCTTCTTGATAGAACTCAATGGCAAAGCGTCCGCCCTGCAAGGGTTCGATATGCAACCGTGCGCCGGGGAAGGCATCACTGACCGCGTGCTGCAACGCCTCGACATCGCCCACTTCGCGAATCGTCTGTAACGCGGCCGCCAGATCCCGACCGTCGTGATGCAGCACCGGCGTGCGCGTGCCTAATTGCGGCTGACGTACCGGCGCATCCACATCGCTGCGAAAGTGATCATAAAAACGCCAGCCACGGATGCTTTCGCGCAGCAGCAACACTTCCGGCGAACCGCGCAGGCTGCCGACCTGATCGAACAGGCTGTGATAGTTGGGCGTGTGCTGGGCCAGTACGTCCCAGGCGCGGCCATCACGGGCGCGTACCATCGGGCCCGAACGCTGCACCAACAGGCTGGCCGGGCGGTAGAGGGGGCCGGCCCAGATACATTCCTTTTTAATTTCCGGGTCCAGTTTGAACTCGCTGCCGGGAACCGGGATGGGCATGCCCAGGGAGATGGCGTAGCTGAAGTCCTCCCCGGCAAAGCCCAGGCGCAAGCGTTTGACGCCTTGGGCAACCACGGCCTCCACCGGCACTTCGCCATTGCGCATGCGCCGGCTGATGTTTTCCGGCCCGGCCCAGAATGTGGAATCCAGCCCGCCTTCACGGGCCAGCGCATTGATCACCCCGCCCTGGGCGGTTTCGGCCAACAGGCGCAGGGCGCGATACAGGTTGGACTTGCCGCTGCCATTGGGCCCAGTCACCAGGTTCAGCCGGTCCAGGGGCACCACCAATTTGTTGATCGAGCGGTAATTGGCCACCGCGAGGGTTTTAAGCATGTGTATTTAGTCAGCGTGGGAACCATTGGAGTATGGGATCCTCCATGCAGATAAGGAACCCTGATCTAAGCTCACAGTCGCATACACACTTGAACGTCGGCATCACGCAAAAGGAGCCTGCATGGGCGGTCGCACCTCGACATTTATTTTCAGCCTTGGCCTCCTGGCGCTGCTCAGTGGCTGTGGCCAAGACAAGGCCGAGCCCAAGCAGCATTCACGGGTGTTCGTGCAAACGGTGCAGTCGGCGGATTTTGCCGCGGCGGTCACGTTGACCGGTGATATCCAGGCGCGGGTGCAAACCGATCTGTCCTTTCGCGTGGGAGGCAAGATCATCCAGCGCATGGTCGACGTGGGCGACCGAGTAACGGCCAGGCAAGTGCTGGCCAAGCTCGACCCCAAGGACCTGCAAACCAATGTCGATTCCGCCCAGGCTCAGGTTGTGGCTGAACAGGCGCGGGTCAAGCAGACCGCCGCCGCCTTCGTGCGCCAGGAAAAACTCTTGCCCAAAGGTTATACCAGCCGCAGCGAATACGACGCCGCCCAGGCCGCGCTGCGCAGCAGTCAAAGTGCCCTGGCCGCTGCCCAGGCGCAGTTGGCCAATGCCCGCGAACAATTGGGCTACACCGCGTTGATCGCCGATGCACCGGGGATCATCACGGCGCGCCAGGCCGAAGTCGGCCAAGTGGTACAAGCTACCGTGCCGATCTTCAGCCTGGCCCGCGATGGCGAGCGTGACGCCGTGTTCAACGTGTATGAGTCCTTGCTGGTTGAGCCGCCGCCCGACGCGCCGATTACCGTCAGCCTGCTGGACAACCCGAGCATCAAGGCCGTGGGCAAAGTCCGCGAAGTCACGCCCGCCGTGGCCGCCAATACCGGCACCGTGCAAGTGAAGATCGCCCTGCAAAGCCTGCCCAAGGGCATGGAGCTGGGCTCGGTGGTCAGCGCCACCGCCAATGGCCCGGCCAAGGCGAGCATCGAGCTGCCCTGGTCGGCCCTGACCAAAGACCTCAACGAGCCAGCCGTATGGCTGGTGGACGGCGAGGGCAAGGCGCAGTTGCACAAGGTCACCGTGGCGCGCTACCTCACCGGCAAAGTGATCATCGGCGAGGGCCTCAACGGCGGTGAAAAAGTCGTGATAGCCGGTGGGCAATTGCTGCACCCCGGCATGGTCGTCGAGATCGCCCAACCCGGAGCGCAGCCATGAAGCAACTGACGCTCATTGTCGCCGCCAGCCTGTTGCTGGTGGCCTGCTCCAAGGAAGAGGCGCCGCCCGAACCCATACGGCCCGTGCTGTCCATGGAAGTGAAGGCTGAAGATCAGGAAAACCTCGGTCGTTTCGCCGGCACCATCCAGGCCCGCTATGAAAGCAACCTGGGTTTCCGCGTGCCTGGCCGCATCGCCCGTCGCGCCGTGGATGTCGGCGCCGAAGTGCAGAAAGGCGCCTTGCTCGCCGTGCTTGACCCCACCGACCAGCAGAACCAATTACGTGCCGCCCAGGGCGACCTGGCGCGGGTACAGGCGCAGTTCATCAACGCCCAGGCCAACGCTCGGCGGCAACAGGAACTGTTCAACCGTGGCGTCGGCGCACAGGCTCAATTGGATGTGGCCCAGACCGACCTGAAAACCACCCAGGCGACCCTCGACCAGGCCCGCGCCTCGGTCAATCAAGCCAAGGACCAGCTCAACTACGCCGAACTGCGCACCGACCACGCCGGCATCGTCACCGCCTGGAATGCCGAGGCCGGCCAGGTGGTCAGCGCCGGCCAGCAAGTGGTGACCCTGGCCCGTCCGGACATCAAGGAAGCCGTGATCGACTTGCCCGCCGGCCTGGCTGAACGTCTGCCTGCCGATGTGGTGTTCCTGGTCGCCGGGCAATTGGACCCCAGCGTGCACACCACCGCCGTGGTGCGTGAGATCGAGCCTCAGGCCCAAAGCGCCACGCGCACCCGTCGCGCACGCCTGAGCCTGGCCGAAACCCCGCCCGCGTTCCGCCTGGGCACGGCAATCAGCGTGACTTTGAGCACCGCCATCGCCCCGCGCATCGAACTGCCCCTGAGCGCCTTGCAGGAAGTTGACGGCAAGACCCGTATCTGGCTGCTCGATACCCAGAGCCAGACCGTACAACCCCGCGAGGTCACGGTCATCAGTCGTGATGCTCACAGCGCCTTGCTCAATGGCAGCGTCAAACCCGGCGAGCGCATTGTCACCGCCGGCGTGAACAGCCTGAAACCCGGGCAAAAAGTCAAAATCGACGAGGACAGCCCGCGATGAAAGGGAGCTTCAACTTATCCGACTGGGCCCTCAAGCATCAGTCCTTCGTCTGGTACCTGATGTTCGTCGCGCTGCTGATGGGCGTGTTCTCGTACATGAACCTGGGCCGTGAAGAAGACCCGTCGTTCACCATCAAGACCATGGTCATCCAGACCCGCTGGCCGGGCGCGACCCAGGAAGAAACCCTCAAGCAGGTCACCGACCGCATCGAGAAAAAACTCGAGGAACTCGACTCCCTCGACTACGTGAAAAGCTACACCCGGCCCGGCGAGTCCACGGTGTTCGTGTTCCTCAAGGACACCACCAGCGCCAAGGCTATCCCGGAGATCTGGTACCAGGTTCGCAAGAAGATCGATGACATTCGCGGCACCTTCCCCCAGGGCTTGCAGGGGCCGTCGTTCAACGATGAATTCGGTGACGTGTTCGGCTCGGTGTATGCCTTTACCGGCGATGGCCTGTCGATGCGCCAGTTGCGTGACTACGTGGAGCAGGTGCGCGCCGAAATCCGTTCGGTACCGGGGCTGGGCAAGGTCGAGATGATCGGCCAGCAAGACGAAGTGATTTACCTGAATTTCTCCACGCGCAAACTCGCGGCGCTGGGGATTGATCAGCGCCAGGTCGTGCAAAGCCTGCAATCGCAAAACGCCGTGACCCCGGCCGGGGTGATCGAGGCAGGGCCCGAACGCATCTCCGTGCGCACCTCCGGGCAGTTCGCCTCGGAGAAAGACCTGGCCAACGTCAACCTGCGCCTCAATGACCGTTTCTACCGGCTGGCGGATATTGCCGACATCAGCCGTGGTTATGTGGACCCGGCGCGGCCGATGTTCCGCTTCAACGGCAAACCGGCGATTGGCTTGGCCATCGCCATGCAGAAGGGCGGCAATATCCAGTCGTTCGGCAAGGCCCTGCACGGGCGCATGGACGAGCTGACCGCCGACCTGCCGGTGGGCGTCGGCGTGCACAAGGTGTCCGACCAGGCCGAAGTGGTGGAGGAGGCCGTCGGCGGCTTCACCAGCGCATTGTTCGAGGCGGTGATCATCGTGCTGGTGGTGAGCTTTATCAGCCTCGGCATGCGCGCCGGGCTGGTGGTGGCGTGCTCGATTCCGTTGGTGCTGGCACTGGTATTCGTGTTCATGGAATACAGCGGCATCACCATGCAGCGCGTGTCGCTGGGCGCGTTGATCATCGCCCTCGGCCTGTTGGTGGATGACGCGATGATCACCGTGGAGATGATGATCACGCGTCTGGAAAAAGGCGAAACCAAGGAACAGGCGGCGACTTACGCCTATACCTCCACGGCGTTCCCGATGCTCACCGGCACCCTGGTGACCGTGGCCGGCTTCGTGCCGATTGGCCTTAACGCCAGTTCGGCGGGCGAGTACACCTTTACCTTGTTCGCGGTGATTGCCGTGGCGATGCTGGTGTCGTGGGTGGTGGCGGTGCTGTTTGCGCCGGTGATCGGCGTGCATATCCTCAGCGCCAATGTGAAACCGCACAACGCCGAGCCAGGGCGCATTGGCCGGGCCTTCAATGGCGGCATGCTGTGGGCCATGCGCAACCGCTGGTGGGCCATCGGCATCACCGTGGCGTTGTTCGTGGCCTCGGTGTTTTCCATGCAGTTTGTGCAGAACCAATTCTTCCCGTCGTCGGACCGCCCGGAAATCCTCGTCGACCTGAACCTGCCGCAAAACGCCTCGATCAACGAGACGCGCAAGGCCGTCGACCGCCTCGAGGCGATCATCAAGGACGACCCGGACATCGCCCGTTGGAGCACCTACATCGGCCAGGGCGCGATTCGTTTCTACCTGCCGCTGGACCAGCAGCTGGAAAATCCCTACTACGCGCAACTGGTGATTGTGAGCAAAGGCCTGGAAGAGCGTGGCGCCCTGATCGCCCGCCTGCAACAGCGCCTGCGCGATGATTTTGTCGGTATCGGCAGCTACGTGCAGCCGCTGGAAATGGGCCCGCCGGTAGGGCGGCCGATCCAGTACCGTGTGTCTGGCAAAGACATCGACCAGGTGCGCAAGCACGCCATTGAACTGGCGACCTTGCTCGACCAGAACACCCATTTGGGCGAGATCATCTACGACTGGAACGAGCCGGGCAAAGTGCTGCGGGTGGACATCGCCCAAGACAAGGCGCGGCAATTGGGGCTGTCGTCGGAAGACGTGGCGCAGTTGATGAACAGCGTGGTCAGCGGCGCGGCGGTGACCCAGGTGCACGACGATATCTACCTGATCAACGTGGTCGGCCGCGCCGAAGATGCCGAGCGGGGCACCCCGGAGACCTTGCAGAACCTGCAGATCGTCACGCCCAACGGCACCTCGATTCCACTGCTGGCGTTCGCCACCGTGCGTTACGAGCTGGAGCAGCCGCTGGTGTGGCGCCGCGACCGCAAGCCGACCATCACCATCAAGGCCGCCGTGCGCGATGAAATGCAGCCGACCGACCTGGTCAAGCAGTTGGCGCCGACCATCGAGAAATTCAGCGAAGGCTTGCCGGTGGGCTATAAAGTCGCCACCGGCGGTACCGTGGAAGAAAGTGGCAAGGCTCAGGGGCCTATCGCCAAGGTGGTGCCGTTGATGCTGTTCCTGATGGCCACCTTCCTGATGATCCAGTTGCACAGCGTGCAGAAGATGTTCCTGGTGGCGAGTGTCGCGCCACTGGGGCTGATAGGCGTGGTACTGGCGTTGATCCCCACGGGCACGCCCATGGGCTTTGTGGCGATCCTGGGGATTCTGGCGCTGATCGGCATCATCATCCGCAACTCGGTGATTCTGGTCACTCAGATCCACGAATACGAAGAGGCCGGCTACACGCCGTGGGATGCGGTGGTGGAGGCGACCGAACACCGGCGTCGACCGATTCTGCTGACTGCTGCGGCGGCGAGCCTGGGCATGATCCCGATCGCACGGGAGGTGTTTTGGGGGCCGATGGCTTACGCGATGATTGGTGGGATCATCATTGCGACATTGCTCACGTTGCTGTTTCTGCCGGCGCTGTATGTGGCCTGGTACAAGATCCGCGAGCCGAAACAGGATTAACACTGAGAGAGGGGCTGTCAGTTAAGCGCAGATCCTCTGTGGGAGCGGGCTTGCCCGCGAAGGTGGTGCGTCAGTCGCTGCATCTGTGACTGAACTGTCGCTTTCGCAGGCAAGCCAGCTCCCACATTTGGATCTTCATTCTGGTTAAGGCTGTGTGAAACTTCTGAAAAATCCGCATGTCGTCCTGGCTCGCTACTGCATGTTGTACCCTCTGGTCCTTATTCCAAACCCAGGTCGATCCTCATGCAGTGCCTGCGTTTCACCTTGCTGCTCTGCGCGTTGCTCCTTGCGCCGCCCACCTTCGCCGCCACCGTACTGGAAAACGCTTTATGGCGTGTCGAGCTCGACCCCGCCACCCTGGCGCTGCGCGTGACACCTGCGGGCCAAGCCTCGGTGCAGGCCTCCAGCGGTGTGGCTGCGCATGCCGTCAGCCAATTGCGGATCACCCCTGACCAGGCCACTTGGCAATGGGACAACGGCGCCTATCGCCTGAGCGCCCGCCTGCAACAGCGCGACCTGGCCCTGACCATCAACGCCCGTGAGCCCGGTGAGCTGGCCCTGCTGCGCCAGCCCGCCGAGGCCATGGGACGAGGGTTGATCTGGCCCTTGGCCGAGGGGCATTACGTGCCTGCCGGCAATGCCATCTGGAACGCGTTTCTGCTGGAGCGGGGCGAGTTCAATACCACCCAGGACCTGAGCCTGCCGCTGTGGGGCGTGGATCACGCTGGCTTCACCTTGAACTGGCTATTGACCAACCCCTACAACAACCGCCTGCAATGGCAAGCCGACGGCAACGGCCTGGCCCTCTCAGCTTCCCATGAATTCACCCCGCTGGCGCCCGACGCGCCGATGACACTGCGCCTGTCCTTGGGCGATGCCGATCCGTTGGCTGGCGCCAAGCGCTACCGCCAGTGGCTGGTGGAGCAGGGCCGCTATGAACCGTTGGCGGACAAACTGCGGCAGACGCCTGAAGCCCAGAAGCTGCTGGGCGCAAGCCATGTGTACCTCTGGGACAACGGCCTGCTGGCTTTGGGTGATGTGCGAGATTGGCCGAAACTGATCAAACGGCTGCGCAGCCATGAACTCAAGACGCTGATGGACAAAGAGAGCGCACAGCTGCTGGCGCAGTCCACTCCCTTGAATCGCTATGAGCAAACCGTGCTGCTGCGCGGCCTCAACGCGGCGATCAACACCAAGGCCCGGCAGGCCTGGCAGGTGGAAGAGCCCGACATGACCCGCCTTGCCGCTCGCTATGGTGAGCTGCGCAGTGAACTGGCCGTGGACTTTGCGGGGGCCTTGAGTGATAGCCCGCAAACTTGGGGCAGTAGCACCATTCAAGCCCTGCGCGACGCCGGGCTGCAGCGTCTGTTGCTGACCTTGGGCGAAGGTTGGGAGGGTGGCCTCTGGCATCCCGAAGCGATTCGCGCGGGGGTGGATGCCGGTTTTCTGATGGCGCCTTACGACTCCTATGAAACGGCCCTGTCCGCCACGGAAAACCCCGATTGGACCACCGCCCACCTGGGCGCCAAGGCCTATCGCGACTGCGCGATCGTGCTGAAAGACGGCAAGCTGAAAACCGGCTTCCAGAAGTCCGGCCACTACACCGACCCGCGTTGTGTACGGCCTTTGCTGGAGGCGCGGGTGAAAGCGGTACAAGCCAAAGCTGGTTTCAACGCCTGGTTTCTCGATGCCTACGCCACCAGCATGCTGTTCGACAGTTACCGCAGCGACGCCAGCATGACCCAGGCGCAAAACGCCGAAGGCAATATCGAAGCCTCCCGCTGGATAAACACCGTGCCCAAGCTGGTCACCGGCTCCGAAGACGGCAACGCCATCACCGCCCAGGGCATCCTGTTTGCCCACGGCATGCAGACCCCGGTGATCGGCTGGGGGGATCCTGAGATGACCAAGGACCAACAGTCGCCGTACTTCGTCGGCAACTGGTACCCCACGGAGCAACCGGCGGTGTTCTTCAAATCGGTGCCGTTGAAGGAGCCGTTTCGCACCGTGTATTTCGAGCCGACGATGCGCCTGCCGTTGTATCAGGCGGTGTTCCACGGCTCGGTGATCACCACCCATCATTGGCTGTTCGACAGCCTCAAGCTGAGCAATGTGCAGGTCGAGAACGAGTTGACCCAACTGCTCTATAACGTGCCGCCGCTGTATCACCTGAGCACAGCTACACTCAAACAGCGCTTGCCGGTGATACAACGCCAGGATGCCTTTTTCCGTGCGCTACACCAGCGTCTGGCTACTCAGGCGATGATCGATTTTCGCTGGTTGAGCGATGACCGGCAGGTGCAACAAACCACGTTTGCCGATGGTACTCGGCTGGTTGCCAACTTCTCTGGGCAAATCCGTGAGATCGCTGGGGCCACCCTTGATGAATACAGCATTACCGCGTTCGAGGCAGGCGACAACGTAATGCAGTATCGCGCCGGCAACCCTCTACATTGAGCGAGGGCACCCTTGCCGGTCAGGAAGGGAGTTATCCTCATGTATATCAAATCTGCGTTGTTGGCATTTTGCTTGCTGATTGTCATCGCGTGCCAGCACGAGTCTCCTCAGGCTGGCCCACGGCTTCTGATCGAGAACGCCTACATCTTTACCATGGAGCCGGACCAGCCCCGTCCGTTCATGGGCTACCTGCTGGTGGATCAGGCCGGCGCCATCAGCGGATTGGCCGCCGGCAAAGCGCCCCCCGGGCTAGTGGCGCAACGCCGTATTGATGCCAGGGGGCAATGGGTGATGCCGGGGTTTGTGTCGGCGCACAGCCACCTGTGGCAAAGCGGGTTCTACGGGATTGCCGCGAATGAAAACCTTGAAGGTTGGCTTGCCCGGCTTTACGGCGTTGAAGCGCCAAAACTGGACGCCGCGCAGCTCTATCAACTGACCCGGCGCGGTGCGAGTCAGTCCCTGCGCAACGGTATTACCACGATGTTCAACTTTACCTATACCGGGGCGGACCGCAGCGGCGAAGTGGACCGCCAACAACTGCGCGGCGCGCTCGACGCGGGGGGGCGTGTGATACACGGGTTCAATGTACGCACCATCAGCGAAAGCTGGACTCCCGCCATGGCCCGTGAGCGTACTGCGGCATTCCTGATGTGGGCCGACGCGCAATCTGAATCAGGGCGTTATCTGGGCACGATGCTTGCCGGCGGCGCTGGGTTCGTCGACGCTGCGGTCGGGCAGGCCCAGGTTGAAGGCGACCTGATGCATGAGTTTTCTTTGGGCAACCAGCAGCACTATCTTGAGTCCGTAGCAGATTCCGCGGGGGAGCGCGCCCGTTATCCGGTACTTGAACAGGCGGGTATCATCGGGCCGCGCTTGATCTTTGGCCACTTCATTCACTCCACACCCGAGCTGACTGCTGCGGCGGCCAAGGCGGGTGTCGCCATGGTCTGGAATCCGATGTCTAACGGTCGCCTGGGGGCCGGGATGGCGGATGTGCTGGCTTATCGCGCCGCGGGCATGAAAGTGGGCATGGGCGTGGATGGCGAAGCCAGTGCCGACCGAGCGGATCCCTTCGAGAATATGCGCATGGGCTTGTATCAGGTGCGCGCCGTCCATCAACGGGCGGCCGCGATGCAAGCCTATGAAGTGATGCGCATGCACACGCTGGGCAGCGCCGAGGTGCTGGGGGTGGAGGACAAGCTGGGCAGTCTCAAGTTGGGTAAACGTGCTGACATGCTCCTGGTGGACCCAGGTAGCTTCACTCCCTGGCAGGAACCTTATGCCGCGCTGGTGTTTGCAGGTGGAGTGAAAGACATTCGTGAAGTCTTTGTGGATGGTCTCTCACTGGCTCGCTGATCAGGCAGGCTTGCGCCATACACTCGCCAACCAAGGCTGCTGCTCCCGCGGCAACCCGGCCGGCCGGTAGTAGTGCTCCAGCTCTTCAAACCCGGCCTCGGTCAGCAAGGCTCGCCACGCCTCCAGATCGTGATAGGACCCATACCGCGGCCCATTCCAGCCCTCTTGGTTCTCGCCCCGAGGGTTGGAGCTGAACAGCACGCCTCCAGGTTTCAACGCGCCATGCAGTTCTTTGAGCACGCGCGGCAGTTCCTGTTTGGGAATATGAAACAGCACCGCATTGGCAAACACCCCGTCAAAGCGCGCAGCGGGCAGGTCCAGCTTGAGAAAGTCCTGCTGCAGCACCTCACAGCCGCTGTCTTCGCGGGCCATCTGCGCAAAACGCTCGGAGCCATCCAGGCCCACGGCGATATGCCCCATGCGCGTAAACGTCTGCAAATCCCGCCCTGGCCCACAGCCGAAATCCAGCACGGTAAACGGCGGCGTGCCCTGGATATGCCGCAGCAGCGCGTCGATGTTCTGGCTCACATCGTGATCGCGGGTGCCTTCACGGAAGTCTTCGGCCACCTTGTTGTAATGGCCCAAGGTGGTGGCGGTGATCTGATTGAGGTCGTCGGGAGCAAGTTTCATGGCATGGCGCACGGCAGCGGCTGAGGTGACGGGACTATACCCCGGCCCACTCTTGAGTTGAAAACCGTGTATCCGCTGTAGGGCGCTTCACGGCGGTCGCAGTGCGCGCATCCGACAGACCGCCACGGGGAATTGTGGGTAAGATTCGGCCCTCATTTGCAGAGGGCTATACATCCATGGAAGAGGAAAAACGTTCACCCGTTGGCAACGACACCGCACCGAACAAGGTCGACCAATACGCCACGAGATTAAGCAATGGGCTGTTCTGGCTCAATGAGCGTGCCTGGCCGCTGACGGTGGGGATTCTCTCGGTGGCAGGCCTGTACCTGTACCAGTACATCCAGATGGAAAAGGTGCCGCTGAGTATCTTGTCGGCGTCGGCGTTCACCGCATTGCCAGCGATGTTCGCCATGTTGGTATTTGTGATCGGCATGATGGGCGCATCGATCCTGGTGCCCACGTTCATCTTGTTCACGCGCCTGAACGGCACAGGTGTGCGTCTGAGTGATCAACTCAATCTCAGCCCGCAGTCGCCGCAAGAGACGGCCCAGCACAGGAGGTTACTGGGACATTGGGGGGCCAGCCTGTTGGTGATGTTTGTGTTCTGGATGTCCGCCGTATACCTGTCCGTGAACGCCGAAAGTGGGCTTTTGCTGACGCTCGGTTGGATCGTGGCGATCATGGCGGCGGTAGTGGCCTATGTCGGTATCATCATTCGTGCCCGGCCCGCCCATGTTGCCCTGCGTGAGTTGTCCGGCGAGTTCTGGCTGGCCAGTGCTGGCGCCGGGGCCATTCAAATGGTGGTCATTCTGATGGTGACGGTGCCGGTCTCCCGCGCCTTCAGCGAGTACTCCGACAGCGCCGTGTTCTTTGCGCCGTTCATGGCCGCCGAAATGGCCGTGCTGTTTCTGATTCAGGGGAGCGCCGCCTGCCTGGTGGTGCGTATGCGCGTTCAGAAAAACCCGGTGGCGTTCGCCTCGTTGGTGGCCTTTGCGCTCATCGTTTTACTCGGGCTGATCCCGGCGAGTGGGGCCAAGTTGGGCGGCCTGCCGCTGCAAGGCTCCGCCTCGGGAGGGCGGGTTTGTACGTTGATGACCTGGGCGGCAGAGGCCAAGGTTCCCGGCGTGCTGGTAGACGCCGACAACCCCAAGCGCAGTGTAAAACTGCGGGTGATGGCCGACTCGGATGGCAGCTACATCGTGAGGCCCTGGCAGGCCAAGGAAAAAACCATCACCTTCGTGCCCCGCGCCAGCGTTGCCCAACTGGATGAGTGCCCGTGAGCTAGCGGGTTTCCAGGCGGGCGGAGCCCACTGCTCTCACTTCCTGCATCGAACGGTTATCGGTTCGAGAGCTGATCCAAGAAAAACCGTTTTCCGCGGCTCGGACAGTGATTGCGAAGTTCTGTGGCACAACGAATGTCGGTGCAGAAGAAATGGGAGTGGCTGCTGCATTTTCGTTTACGGTAGCGAACAGCACGAGGACGGCCGACACGAAGCCGCTGGAAGTCATGAGGTTTGGCATGTGCTGAATCTCCTAGGTCGAATGTGTCGAGTATTAAATGGTGTTTGAGCTCGTAAGCATCCCTTTCAGTAAAGTTTTACCGCCACAGCTTGAACGTCCTGCTCGCTATCAACGTTCTGACCAGCGGCATAATTCCCGCTTTGGGAAACGGCCTTGAGCGCACTGTTTCGGCCACCGTCAATTGCTTCAAGGCAGCTGTATTTGGCAGGAATTTCACCGGAAGCAGGATGCCAGATACATCCGACTGTGTACTGAGCATCATTAGTCCTGTTCAGAGCCACCGTGTTGTTGTCAGCAATGCTGAATGCCTGGGTCCATGTGTTCGGTGGAGGCTCAATCAGCTGGATACCAAATATTCCGGCAGGAGGAATCCACGTGAAATAGCTGGTCCTGCCGTCGTTATCCTTGCGCTCTACCAGGGCAATTCCGTTGTTATTGATTGCGCGTCCATAGTTCATGGTGCCGATTGCCAGATTCAGAGTCAGCGGAGCCGACGTGGGTGTATTCCAGACTGCTGTTCGGGCCGGGTTGGCATTGGTGTTGGGATACTCGCAAAAGCCTATGGATTGTAGGGCGTTATTGAGGCCAGTGACCACGCAATGGTTGGCCCCGGTAGCGAGGGGCAAGGGTGTCACGGTATAACCGGTGGCATTCGCTTGAGCTAACTTGGGAACGGTAGTGCCGTTGCTGCCCGGGCAGTTCAGGGCAATCCCCGGATAGTTGCTCGTAAGCGTGTTGTTTATGTCCTGAGGAGTGCATGCGTCGTTGTACCCTGCCAACCCGAGTAGCGACGAAAAAACGCGCATAGGCGTGCCAGTTCCGGCAAGCCACACAACTGTGGAGTACTCTTTGCCGTCGCTGCTGATGCTTGATCCGAGCATATCGCCGCGCTGGTTGAACGCGTTGACGGTGGTCCGTACATCTGCAGCACGCAGTAGTGTGCCAGGAAGCGGAGCGAGCGCTGTAGGAGTGCTTGTCGGGGTAGTCACGTTCCAGATCACGGCGGTATCGACATTGTTAGCGTTCTTGCAGATGCCAGCAATCCAGCCACCGTTGGAGACAGCACTTGCGTAGCAGGGCTGAGTTTCCACCAGTGGTTTCAGTGCTAGCTGTGCGTTCGGTGTGTTCAGGTTTACCACCCAAGGCGCATTGTTAGCGCTGGAATCGGGCGGCGAGCAGTTGCCGACAGCAATAGCGTTGTCGTTGATGCTGGTGGTTTCGCACTGCCCAGCCATAGGCCCCAATTTGACGTAGTGGGCAGCATTGGCTGTCAATGCAAGTACACTCGCCAACAGGCTGCCCGCGATTTTCATTAGGTGTGCTTTCATCATCAGTCCGTCCTTGGGGAAACATTCACGGTCTGATTAGATATACAAAGAACATGATCAACAACTGTCATAGTTGACAGGTATGAACGCGTACTCAGCGCTTGTTCAACACCCGCGCCAAGCGGTCCCCGCTTAGTTGGATCACCGCCACCAGCACCACCAGCAGCACAATCACCGTGAGCATGATCTGCGTATCGAAGCGCTGGTAGCCGTAGCGGTAGGCAATATCGCCCAGGCCACCGGCACCGATCGCCCCGGCCATGGCCGATGAGTTGATCATGGTCACCAGGGTGATGGTGAAGCCGCCGACGATGCCGGGCAGCGCCTCTGGCAACAGCACATGCCAGATGATGTGCCAGCGGCGGCAACCCATGGCCTGAGCGGCTTCGATCAGGCCATGGTCGACCTCGCGCAGGCTCACTTCGGCGATGCGCGCAAAGAACGGTGTGGCGGCGATGGTCAGCGGTACCACTGCCGCCCAGACGCCATAGGTGGTGCCGACGATCAGGCGCGTGAACGGGATGAGCGCCACCATCAGGATCAGGAACGGTATGGAGCGGAACAGATTCACGAACGCTCCCAGCACGCGGTTAAGGGCCGGTGCCTGGTAGATGCCGCCCTTGTCACTGGTGACTAGGAACACTGCCAGCGGGATGCCCACCAGCAGCGCGATCAGCGACGACACCCCCACCATCAACAAGGTGTCGATGGCGCCCTGCACTAAACGATCAAACCACATAGCCCAGCACCTCCACCTGTTGTGCCCAGTTCGCCGCGCGTTTGCGCAGTTCTTCGCCGTTGTGCGGCGATGCATTCACTGCCAGCAGCAGTTGCCCCAAGGCATGCCCCTGGATGCGTTCCACGCCCCCATGCAGTAAACGCACGCGGCCGCCGAGGGCACTGAACAGCGCCGCGAGGTCTGGCTCCAGGGTGTCGCTGCCGGTGAACTGCAGGCGCAGCACCAGTGCGGCGTCGGCCGAGGCTGGCGTGGGTTGCAGGCGGCTTTGCAACTCTGGCGGCAAGCCGTGTTGCAGCGGTGCGAGCAGGGTCTTGCTGACCTCATGTTGCGGATCGCCAAACACCTGCCATACCGGGCCTTGCTCGACGATACGCCCGTGTTCGAGCACCACCACGCGGTCGCAGATGTCGCGGATCACCGCCATCTCATGGGTGATCAGCACGATGGTCAGGCCCAGGCGTTGGTTGATCTCGCGCAGCAGGCCGAGGATCGACTGGGTGGTTTCCGGGTCGAGGGCCGAGGTGGCTTCGTCGCACAGCAGAATCTCGGGGTCGTGCACCAGCGCGCGGGCGATGCCGACGCGCTGCTTTTGCCCGCCGGACAGCTGCGCCGGGTACGCTTTGTGTTTGTCTTGCAGGCCTACCAGTTCCAGCAGTTGATGCACCTTTCGCGAGCGTTGTGCCTGGGGCACGCCAGCGACCTTGAGCGGCAACTCGACGTTCTGCCACACGGTCTTGGCCGACATCAGATTGAAGTGCTGGAAGATCATGCCGATGCGCCGCCTTAGCGCCACCAGGTGGTCTTCATCGAAGCTGCCGATGTCCACCTGGTCGATCAGCACCCGCCCGCTGCTGGGTTGTTCCAGACGGTTGATGGTGCGGATCAGCGACGACTTGCCGGCGCCGCTGCGGCCGATGATGCCGAACACTTCGCCACGCTGGATCGCCAGGTCAATGCCTTGCAGCGCATGCACCGTGCCGTCATAGGTCTTGCCCAGATTGATGAAGCGCACATGGGCGCGGTTCAAGTCCGGGTGCAGTTCAGTCTGTTCGGCGTGGCTGGGCGCGTGCTCCAGGTCACGCAAGCGGGCGTTGGCGGCACTCATGGTTTAGCTTCCCAGCCGACCTGGTAGAGCTTGCCCAGGGACTTGTCCAGGGCAGCGCGCACTACAGGCGAGTGCTGGTAGATATCGACGAACTTGATCACCCGTGGGTCGGTTTTGCTTTTGGGCTGGATGACGAACTGAATCACGTATTCCGGGTGGTCGAGGCCGTCGAACAACAGCGCCGACTCGGCATCGAAGGTCTTGGACAGGCGGATATACGCCGGGTAGCCCTGCACCAGATCGGCGTCGTCATAGGCGCGCACCAGTTGCACGGCTTCCACTTGCAGGATCTTGATGTTTTTCGGGTTGGCGACGATGTCTTCCTCGGTGGCCTTGTAGCCCACACCCGGCTTGAGGGTGATCAGCCCGGCCTTGGCCAGCAGTTGCAGGCCGCGACCGCTGTTGATCGGGTCGTTGGCAATCGCCACGCTGGCGCCTGCGGGCAGCTCGTTGAAGCTCTTGTACTTTTTCGAGTACAGCCCGACGTTGTTGATGATCCCTGGCGCGTACGGCACCAGGTCAAACCCGGCGGCGGCCTTGGCGTTTTCCAGGAAGGGGATGTGCTGAAAGTAGTTCACGTCAATATCGCCGGCGGCGAGGCTGACGTTGGGCGCGATCCAGTCGGTGAACTCCACCAGTTCGACCTTCAGGCCCTGCTTGCCGGCTTCTTCTACGGCGGCTTCCAGCGGAATGGCGAAGGCGGCGGTGGTGCCGATTTTCAGCGGGGCGTCGGCGGCGAATACCGCCGAGCTGAATAAGCCGAAGGCCAGGGCCAGTACTTTGACTGGGTGGTTTAAGAATGTCTTTTTCATAGTGGTTTTCCAGTCATAAGGTCTTAGATAGCGAGATCGTTCCCACGCTCCGCGTGGTAATGCAGCCAGGGACGCTCCGCGTCCCAAAAGCGAACGCAGAGCGTCCAGGAGGCATTCCCACGCGGAGCGTGGGAACGATCAAACAACGTGGCGGTAGGTAGAGCCGGTGTGTTGCTTGGGTAAGCGGGCCGTGTCGTGGAAGACTTTTTCCCGCAGCGTTCCCGGCGCATATTCGGTCTTGTACGAGCCCCGTCGTTGTAACTCCGGTATCACCAGCTCAATGAAATCCACATAGCTCTCCGGCGTCACAATGCGCGTCAGGTTGAAACCATCCAGCCCGGTTTCGCTGATCCAGGATTCCAGCTCATCGGCCACCTGTTCAGGCGAGCCCACCAAGGTGATATAGCGCCCGCCCAAGGCGTGCTGTTCAAGCAATTTGCGCCGGGTCCAGTCGTTGTTCTGCAGGTTCTGGGTGGCCGACTGGATCGCGTTGCTTTTGACGTACTGAATCGGTTCGTCCAACGCGTACTGGGCAAAATCGATCCCGGTCGAGGCCGAGAAGTGCGCCACGCCGGCTTCCGCGCTGGCGTAGCTCAGGTACTCGGCGTGCTTGGTCCACGCCAGCTCTTCGGTGGCGCCCACGATCACGTTGAGGCCCATGAACACCTTGATGTCATCCGGGTTGCGCCCAGCCTCCACCGCGCTGGCGCGCACCTTGTCCACCTGGCGCTTGGTCGCGGCCTTGTTCTGCCCGCTGATAAACACGCACTCGGCATGCCGCCCGGCGAACAGCAAGCCGCGCTCGGAACTGCCGGCCTGGAACAGCACCGGCGTGCGCTGCGGCGAGGGCTCGCACAGGTGGTAACCCTCCACCTGATAGAACTCGCCGTGGTGCTCTACCTTGTGCACCTTGCCCGGTTGCGCATACACCCGCGCCTGGCGATCGTTGCGCACCGCGTCGTCTTCCCAGCTGCCTTCCCAGAGCTTGTACAACAACTGCAGGTATTCATCGGCCTGGTCGTAGCGCCGGTCATGCTCGACCTGTTCGGTGAGGCCCATGGCCTTGGCGGCGCTGTCGAGGTAGCCGGTGACAATGTTCCAACCCACCCGGCCGCGGCTCAGATGATCCAGCGTCGACATGCGCCGGGCGAACAGGTACGGCGGCTCGTAGGTGAGGTTGGCGGTAAGGCCGAAGCCAAGGTGCTGGGTGACGGCGGCCATGGCCGACACCAGCAGCAGCGGGTCGTTGACCGGTAGCTGGATCGACTCCTTGAGGGGCACGTCAATGGAGTCCTGATAGACGTCATACACGCCGACGATATCAGCGATGAACAAACCGTCGAACAACCCGCGCTCCAGGATCTTCGCCAGTTCAGTCCAGTATTCGAGGGTCTTGTACTCGGTCGAGTTGTCTCGTGGATGAGCCCACAAACCGTGATTGATGTGCCCGATGCAGTTCATGTTGAAAGCATTGAGCAGGATCTTTTTTTTGCTCATCAGATGGTCCCCCGCAGCGGCGGGTTTTCATCGTTGAGGTAGTAGTTGCCGACCGCATGGTATTTCCAGCGCACCGGGTCGTGCAGGGTGTGCACCCGGGCATTGCGCCAGTGGCGGTCCAGGCCATGCTCGGCCAGGGTCGCCTGGCTGCCGGCCAGTTCGAACAAGGTGCTGCCGGCTGCCAGGGAAATCTCTGTGCTCAAGGCGCGCACTTCGGCGACGGCGATGGAGGCTGCGGCGACGGTCTGGGTATTGCTGTCGGCCTGGGCGCGATCAAGGAATTCACCTGCGCGCTCCAGCAAGGCTTCGGCGGCGTGCAGGCGGCTGCTCAGGTGGCCGAAGCTCTTGAGTGTCAGCGGGTCTTCGGTGGCTTTGTCGTTGCCGGCGTCGATCCACGGGCGGGTCTTGGTGCGCACAAAATGCAAGGCGTCCTCAAAGGCTGCGCGGGCGATGCCGGTGTCGATGGCAGCGTGGAGGATCTGCGCCAGCGGGCCAACGGTGGTCGGGCGTTCGAACGCGCTCTGGAACGGCACCACGTCTTGCGCTGCGACCCACACGTTATCGAACACCACCGAACCGCTGCCGGTGGTGCGCTGGCCGAAGCCGCTCCAGTCGTCGATCACCGTCAGGCCCGCGCTGTCACGCGGCACGAAGGCCAGTTGCTGCACGCCGTTTGCATCCACCACCGAGGTGGGGATGCGCTGGGCATAGATCGCCCCGGTGGCGTAGAACTTGCGCCCGCTGATGCGAAAACCATCGCCGTCGCGGGTGAGGCTGGTGATGCGGTCATGGGCGGTCTTGGTGCCCAGTTCCGCCAAGGCGTTGCCAAAGCGTTGGCCGGCCAATACCTCGGCGTACAGGCGTTGCTGCTGTTCGGAGCTGCCGTTCACGCGCAGTACTTCGAGGGCATAGAAATGGTTTTGCGGAATCTGGCCCAACGAGCCGTCGGCCTGGGCGATCAGTGCGATGACCTTGGCCAGGGTGACGTTGGACACGCCCGCGCCGCCGTAGGCCTTGGGCACGCTGATGCCCCACAGGCCAGAGCGGGAAAACACGTCCAGTTCGGGCAATGGCAGGCGGCGTTCGCGGTCGCGTTGGGCGCTGTCACGGCGCAAGTCTTCAGCAAGGTCGCTGGCGACAATAAGCGCTTGTTCGTCGCTGGTGATGACCGCGACGGGGTGAGAAAGGGTCATGAGTTTCTCCAGAAGCTCGTGGAAAAAGTGTTCTGGTTGGTTAAATCCAGGAATGACGAGCCGGCAAGGTGCCGTTGAGTCGATAGGCGCCGATGGCGTGGTACTTCCAGCGCACCGGGTCGTGCAGGGTGTGCACCCGGGCGTTGCGCCAGTGACGGTCAAGGTTGAATTCGGCCAGGGTGGCGCGGCTGCCGGCCAGTTCGAAGAGCTTCTCGGTGACTTGTAACGCCACTTCGGTGGTCAGCACCTTGGCCTCGGCCACGGCAATCGAGGCGTGGGCGGCGGATTGCGCGGTGATCGGCGCGGCGCTGACCTGGTCCAGCACCTGGCCTGCCTTGCGCAGCAGGGCTTCGGCGGCGTGCAGTTCGATCTTCAGCTTGCCGATATCGGCGATCACATACAGGTCGTCGCTGGCTCGCTCGACCTTGGCGTCGATCCACGGGCGCGAACGCTCACGTACGAAGGCGATGGCATCGTCGAGGGCGCCCCGGGCGATGCCGGCGTCTATGGCGGCCTGGATCAGTTGCGACACGGCCCCCTGGATATTCGGGCTTTCGCCCAGGCGCCAGTTGTCGATGACCAGTTCCGGGTCCACTGCCACGCGGTCAAGCAAGACGGTGCCGCTGGCGGTAGTGCGTTGGCCAAAGCCGGACCAATCATCAACGATGCGCAGCCCTTCGCTGCCGCGACGTACAAAGGCCATGACCTGCTTGCCGTCATCGTTCAGGGCCTTGATTGCCACCCAGTGAGCGAACAGCGCGCCTGTGGAGTAGAACTTCTGGCCGCTGAGCACGTAACCGTCGCCTTCGGCCGTGAGGCGCGCCTTGAGCTCAAGGGTATTTTTGGTGCCGCGTTCCGGTCCGCCGTTGCCGATGCGCCAGCCGTCGAGCACGCTCTGGAACAGCTGCTTTTTCTGACGCTCGGTGGCGGTGCCCTGCAATACGTGCAAGATGCCGAAATGGTTCTGCGGGATCTGCCCGAGTGCCGGGTCGGCCGCGCTGATGATCGCGAAGACTTCGGCCAGGGTCACAAACGACACCTGGGGGCCGCCGTATTCACGGGGAATGGAAATACTGCCCAAGCCGCTGCGGGTGAATTGTTCGAGCTGCGCCCACGGCAGTTTGCGTTGCTGGTCGCGCTGGGCGGCCTGCGCACGCGCAGCCTGGGCCAGCTCGTGGGCGGCGCTCAGCGCCTGGGCGTCGTTGCGCAGCACCGTGGCGGGCAACAGCAGGGGGGCTACGTCCAGATCACTCTGGGGGGATGTTAGAGCCAAGTTAGACATCAGCGCCGCTCCTTGGCTGCACGCAATGCCCTGGCGTTGTGCACCGGGGTAATTCTGACCATACCGACCTCGCATTCAATGAAATAAACAGAAAAATCAGGAATGTCCGGTGGTCCGGTGCATATACCCTAAGCGTGTTAATTATTTAAATAAACTAACTTTTAGGAATATGCATAGAAGGGCTCACCCCGGTTCACAGGGTGAGCCGAAGCGACGCGGTTGATAGCCCGGGGCGGGCGAGGCTGGGCAGGGAGTAGGTGTGCAGGCGGCGATGCGCAGCGTACGGGCGGGCGCCCAGCGGGAGTTGTTACCCACGCGGTCGAGAATGCAGTAGGTGACCTCCAATCGGCAGTCGTCGCCGGCTTCGACAATGATGTGGGGCGGCACCCACACCTGCACCGCCAGGCCGACGCCCTGGGCCTGTATGCGGGGCAGGTCCAGGCGTACATCGCCCCAGCGCAAGGTGATGGCATCGCCCGTGCTCATGTTCAGGTAAGGCTCGATGGTCAGCGGAATGCCGCGCCTTACCTGGCTGCTGTTGACGCCATGGCGGCGGATCGTCTCGGGCAGGTTCACGGGCGCCAGGTTCTGGTTTTCATCGCTGCCCTCCGGGTTCAGGCGCGGCGAAGGCTGACCGCCGGGGTAGCTGGTCTTGACCCGCACCAGGGTCACCGCCGAGCGCATCGGGCCATGGCCGATCTGCAAGACCTGATAATGGACGCGTGCCGGGCCATCCTGCACAAAGCTCTGCGGTACGCACAGGTGGGTATAGGTGCCGATCTTGCAAGCCGTCACCTTACGCGAGGCAGCAAAGCAGTTGTTCCAGAACAGTTCAATCAGGTCACCTTCTTCCATGCTCGGATAGGGCGAGATATCGACCTGCAAATGGGCGGACGCCAGGGCGCTGATGCCGTTTCCAATAGCCTGGGGCAGCCTTGGGGCACGGAGCGTGGCCGGGGTTTGAGTGTGTGTCATAAGTAATCTCCTTGATGCAGCCAGCAGCAATCGTTCCGAAGCCTCGACGCACAGGCGCAAGGGGGTTCGAAAGGCACGATTCAGTCAGTAGCCGGGATGGGATCCAATCCTCAAGGCGCTAGATAAGAGGGTTGGCCAGGGAGCGTCAATGGAGGCAAAGGGCTTAACGGCGGGTTTGGAGAGATTCAGAAGGGTCTGACGGGGCGGGGGATTTTAAGGCGCTTACGACGGGGGCTTTTACGCGCTCAACCTGCAACCCCTTGTAGGAGCGAGCTTGCTCGCGAAGAACGCCCAGGCAACTCGGTCAATCTGATTCACCGCGTTATCGTTAACGTTCTTCGCGAGCAAGCTCGCTCCTACACTGGGAGGCGTCAGTGGGCGAGGAATTTGCTCAGGAACTGTTTGGTGCGTTCTTCCTTGGGGTTGGCAAATAGAGCCTTGGCATCGCCCTGTTCGACGATCACGCCCTTGTCGAAAAAGATCACCCGGTTGGCCACATCACGGGCAAAGCTCATCTCGTGAGTGACGATAACCATGGTGCGGTTTTCTTCGGCCAGGCTACGAATGGTCGCCAAAACTTCGCCCACCAGTTCCGGGTCGAGGGCCGAGGTGGGTTCGTCGAACAGGATCACCTCCGGCTCCATGGCCAATGCGCGGGCAATCGCCACACGCTGTTGCTGGCCGCCGGACAGCCGCCTCGGGTAAGACGCTTCCTTGCCCGCCAGGCCGACCCTGGCCAACAGCGTGCGCCCCAGTTCGGCCGCCGCTTCCCGTGGCATCTTCTTGACCACGATGGGGCCTTCGATGACGTTTTCCAGCGCGGTACGGTGGGGGAACAGGTTGAAGTTCTGGAACACGAAGCCCACATGCTGACGCAGACGCCGCACCAGGCCCTGTTGCTGGTTGAGCGGCCTGCTGCTGTCGATCTCGATGTCACCCACCTTGATACGGCCGCTGGTGGGCTCTTCGAGGAAGTTCAGGCAGCGCAGGAAGGTGGTCTTGCCCGAACCGCTGGGGCCGATGATGGCGACCACTTCGCCTTCCTTGACCTCAAGGTCGATGCCGTTGAGCACCACCTGACCATTGAATTGTTTGGTCAGTTTTTCAACCACGATCATGCTTCAAGACTCCAGGTCATGCCGGTTGACCCGGTCTTCCAGACGATTTTGCAGATGCGCCAGGATGCTCGCCAGGATCCAGTAGATCAGGGCCGCGGACAGATACATGGTGAAGATTTCGAAGGTACGTGCCGACACCAGTTGGGCCTGGCGGAACAGCTCGGGCACCTGGATGGTGGCGGCCAGCGCCGTGTCCTTGACCAGCGAAATAAAGCTGTTGCCCAAAGGTGGCAACGCCGTGCGCATCGCCTGGGGCAGGATGGCCCGGCGCAACGTTTGCGCTCGGGTCATACCGATACTGGCAGCGGCTTCCCACTGGCCACGCTCGATGGAGGCGATGGCGGCCCGCAGGATTTCACAGGCATAGGCGGCCATGTTCAGCGAAAAGCCGATCATGGCGGCCGGGATCGGGTCCAGCTCGATGCCCACTTGCGGCAAGCCGTAGTAGATCAGGAACAGCTGCACCAGCAACGGCGTGCCGCGAAAGAACGACACGTAGACCCGGGCCGTCCAGCTCAAGAGCTTGAAGCGCGACAGGCGCATCAAGGCCAGGCCGAAGCCCAGCAGCAGGCCGAAAAACATCCCGCCCAGACTGAGGATTACCGTGTAATACGCGCCCTTGAGCAGAAAGGGCGCGGAGTCCAGCGCGAGTTGGAAACCTGCTTCCATTATTGCGTGACGTCAGCGTTGAAGTACTTCTCGGACAGCGTCTTCAAGGTGCCGTCGGCGCGCAGTTTGTCCAGAGCCTTGTTCACCGCGTCGAGCAATTCAGGCTCGCCTTTGCGCAGGGCGATACCGGATTCCTGACGGGAGAAGGCGTCGCCGGCAGCGGCGGTGTCGGGGGCTTTCTTGGCGTATTCCAGGGCGGCCAGGCGGTCGATCAGGATGGCGTCGATGCGGCCGATACGCAGGTCTTGGAACTTGGTCGGGTCGTCGTTGTAGGTCTTGATAATAGCTTTAGGCTGGTTGTCCTTGAGCCATTGTTCGTAGTTGGTGCCCAGGCCCACACCGACTTTCTTGCCGGCCAGGTCGTCGGCTTTCTTGATCGAGTCGACGTTCTTTTTCAGCACCAGCGCCTGGATGCCGGACACGGTGTAAGGCTTGGAGAAATCGTATTTTTTCTTGCGCTCTTCGGAGATGGTTACCTGGTTGACCACAGCGTCCAGGCGCTTGGATTCCAGCGCGGCGAGGATGCCGTCCCATGGCGTGGCTTGCAGCTTGACCTTCACGCCCAGCTCCTTGGCCAGCGCCTCGGACAGTTCCACTTCAAAACCGCTGAGCTTGCCGCTTTCATCGACGAAGCTGAACGGAGGGTAGGTGCCTTCCAGGCCGATCTTGATCTCGCCGGCCTTCTTGATAGTGTTCAACTGCTCGCCGGCAACCGCCTGGCCCAGCCAGCCAGCGCCAAGCGCCAGGCCCAAAGTGCCAACCAACAGCGTGCGACGAAATGCAGAAATAGTCATGGAGAGCCCCTGTGTTTTTATGGTGAGCGAAGCAGGTGACGCGGTAGTCGTATCCTGCCCTAAAGTGCGAAGCGCGTCTTCGCCTTCGGCGCGATGATAAGACGGGTTTTTAAGTCTTGAAAATAATAAAAATAGAATTTCATATTCTTTTTGGAAATATGTACGGCTTGTGTAGGAGCTGGCTTGCCTGCGATTGCAGTGTGTCAGTGCCAAGTTTCTGGCTGACCCACCGCAATCGCAGGCAAGCCAGCTCCCACATCGACCGTATTTAATCAGTTGAAAACTGAGTCATAAGCAAACAACGCCGGCGCCCCACCGGTGTGCAGGAAAATAATCGGCCCCTCTTCAAAGCGCTGGCGCCCGATGCCGTCGAGCAAACCGGCCATGGCCTTGCCGGTATACACCGGGTCCAGCAACAGACCTTCCTGGCTGGCCAAAAGTTTGATCGCCGATAGGGTGCCAGCGTTTGGCTCGCCATAACGCGGCCCGAAATACTCGTCCCACAGGGTCACCTTAAAGGCTTCGGGAATAGCCACACCGAGCAACTCGGCGGTGCGTTCGGCCAGGCCCTGCACCTTGGGTAATTGCGCTTGCTCGGTGCGCGACACCGTGATGCCGATCACCGGCAACTGCGGCAATGCTTCGCTCAAGGCCAGGGCCAGGCCGCTGTGGGTGCCGGCGCTGCCAGAGGCAAGCACAACCGCGGCGAATTGGATGCCGCTGTCTTCAATCTGCGCGGCCAACTCCAGCCCGGCGCGCACGTAACCCAACGCGCCGAGGGCATTGGAGCCGCCGATAGGCACCAGGTACGGCTTCTTGCCGTTGCTGCGCAGGCGGTCGGCGAGGGCGTTGAGTTGGTCGTCGACGTTGTCGAGGTTTTCCACCAGTTCCACTTTGGCGTCGAACAGCTCCAGCAGCAGGCGATTGCCGTTGCCAAGGTAGTTGGGGTCGTCGGTGCCGGTAGGGTTTTCCAGCAGGGCAACACAGCCCAGGCCGAGCTTGGCGGCGAGCGCGGCGGTCTGGCGCACATGGTTGGACTGGATCGCGCCAGCGGTGACCAAGGTGTCGGCGCCCTGGGCAAGCGCGTCGGCGGCCAGGTATTCGAGTTTGCGCAGCTTGTTGCCGCCCATGGCCAGCGGCGTGGTGTCATCGCGTTTGACGTAGATGTCCCTGCCCAGCCAGGCCGACAGCCGCTCGAGTTTTTCCAGGGCGGTGGCATTGCCCAGTAGTTCCAGGCGGTCAAAACGGGCGAGCTGTTGTTTGATCATGGTTACGCACGGTGGCTGAGTGATGGGGGGACTATAGGCAGGCACTTTTCATCGGGCAACCGTCAATCGCTTATGCCGAAAGGTTCTTATGCTCACACCATTGGTTCTTAAGAGCTGCCTGGGTGCATACCGTAAAGTGATGGCCATTTCGTCAGGAGTGAATACCGTGAGTGAGCGTTCCAGTCATTGGCAATTGCAGACCATCGTCAGCCAGCTGCGCGGCGCCCGCGACCAGTGGCGAACGCGCAATGGGCGCTTGAGTGGCGAGCATGGTGGCCGCGAGTTGCCGTCCCGCGAGGCGGTGGCACAGATTCTTGAGGCCTTGTGCGGCGCCCTGTTTCCGATGCGCCTGGGCCCGGCGGACCTGCGCGAAGAAAGCGAAGACTTCTACGTGGGCCACACCCTCGACGTCGCGCTCAACGCCTTGCTCGCCCAGGCGCGCCTGGAGTTACGCTATGCCGCGCGCCAGAGCGGTGAGGACGACAGCGAAGTCAACGCCCACGCAATTCGCCTGATCCAGGATTTCGCCCTGGCCTTGCCATCCTTGCGCAGCCTGCTGGACACCGACGTACTGGCCGCCTACCACGGCGACCCGGCCGCACGCAGTGTGGATGAGGTGCTGTTGTGCTACCCGGGCATCCTGGCGGTGATCCACCATCGCCTGGCCCATCACCTGTACCGTGCCGGCCTGCCGCTGTTGGCGCGGATCAGTGCAGAAATCGCCCACTCGGCCACCGGCATTGATATCCACCCCGGCGCACAGATCGGCCCGAGTTTCTTTATCGACCACGGCACGGGCGTGGTGATTGGCGAGACGGCGATCATCGGCGAGCGCGTGCGCATCTACCAGGCCGTGACACTGGGGGCCAAACGCTTTCCGGCGGATGAAGATGGGCAATTGCAGAAAGGCCACCCGCGTCACCCCATTGTTGAAGATGATGTGGTGATCTACGCCGGGGCGACGATCCTGGGGCGGATCACCATTGGCCAGGGTTCGACCATTGGCGGCAATGTGTGGCTGACCCGCAGCGTGCCGGCCGGGGCGAATATCACTCAGGCGAACTTGCAGCATGATGATGGGGCGCAGAAGTAATACCTGAGTAGACACCCATCAGTGTGGGAGCTGGCTTGCCTGCGATAGCGGTGTATCAGTCAAAGGAAGGGCGGCTGACCCACCGCTATCGCAGGCAAGCCAGCTCCCACATTTAGAATGTATTTCAACGTGGGGTCGCTGAACGATTTGCCTCCTTCATCCGTCATACCAATCCCTGAGCTAGTGTAGGAAACACCTACCACTCAGCCCCGAGATTAGTCCCAGACCGCCTATTCATGTTTAACTTGAACGTTCGTTCAAGTTAAACCGGTGGTTCGCTGCCCGCTCACAACAGGAGGCTTACCTTTGCTGAGTCCGTTTTTTACAGCCATATCCCGCAACCTTGAGGTGCATCGTTCATGAGTGCATCGTCCACCCCTTCCAGCGGCATGGTGCGCATGAATGCGCCCGTTTTCTACTTTGCCGCGACCGTCATCCTGCTGTTTGGCATCACTGTCATCGCTATCCCGCAACAGGCCGGTGCCTGGTTGCTGGCGGCGCAAAACTGGGCGGCCAACACGGTCGGCTGGTACTACATGCTGGCGATGACCCTGTATCTGGTCTTCGTGGTGGTCACCGCGCTATCGGGCTACGGCAAGATAAAACTCGGTGCCGACCACGACGAGCCCGAATTCAGTTACCTGTCCTGGGCCGGCATGTTGTTCGCCGCCGGGATCAGCATCACGCTGTTTTTCTTTTGCGTCTCGGAGCCGCTGACGCACTTGGTGCAGCCGCCCCAGGGCGAAGCAATGAACGCCGATGCGGCGCGCCAGGCCATGCAGGTGTTGTTCCTGCATTGGGGCCTGCATGGCTGGGGCGTGTTCGCGTTTGTCGGCATGGCCCTGGCGTATTTCGCTTACCGGCATAACCTGCCGCTGGCGTTGCGCTCGGCGCTGTACCCGCTGATCGGCAAGCGCATCAATGGCCCTATCGGTTACGCGGTGGATGGCTTTGGCATCATTGCCACGGTGTTCGGCCTGGGTGCCGACATGGGCTTTGGCGTGCTGCACCTCAACTCTGGCCTGGACTACCTGTTTGGCATTGCCCATACCCAGTGGATCCAGGTGGGCCTGATTACGTTGATGATGGGCGCGGCGATCATCGTGGCCGTGGCCGGCGTCGACAAGGGCGTGCGGGTGATGTCCGACATCAACATGCTGCTGGCCTGTGCGCTGCTGCTGTTCGTGTTGTTCGCCGGGCCTACCCAGCACCTGCTCAACACCTTGATCCAGAACATCGGTGACTATTTGGGCGCGTTGCCCACCAAGAGTTTTGATGTGTACGCCTACAACGAGCCGAGCGACTGGCTGGGCGGCTGGACGGTGTTCTATTGGGCCTGGTGGATCGCATGGTCGCCGTTCGTGGGCCTGTTTATCGCGCGCATTTCCCGTGGCCGCACCATCCGCGAATTCGTGTTTGGCGTGCTGCTGATTCCGCTGGGCTTCACCCTGGCGTGGATGTCGATCTTCGGTAACAGCGCCATCGATCAGGTGCTCAACCATGGCATGGCAGCACTGGGCCAGTCGGCGATCGATGACCCATCGATGAGCCTCTACCTGCTGCTGGAAACCTACCCGTGGAGCAAGACCGTGATCGCGGTCACGGTGTTCATCAGCTTTGTGTTCTTCGTGACCTCGGCTGACTCCGGCACTGTGGTGCTCTCCACCCTGTCGTCCAAAGGCGGCAACGCTGACGAAGACGGGCCGAAGTGGCTGCGTGTGTTCTGGGGCGCGATGACCGCCTTGGTCACCAGTGCGTTGCTGTTCGCCGGCAGTATCGACTCGCTCAAGTCGGCGGTGGTACTGACCTCGCTGCCGTTCTCGCTGATCCTGCTGCTGATGATATGGGGGTTGCACAAGGCGTTCTACCTGGAGTCGCAAAAGCAGATTGCGCAGTTGCATTCCCTGGCGCCGATCTCCGCTTCGCGCAAAGGCCGAGGTGGCTGGCGCCAGCGTTTGAGCCAGGCGGTGCATTTCCCATCCCGCGATGAGGTATACCGTTTCCTCGACACCACGGTGCGCCCGGCGATTGAGGAAGTGACCGCAGTGTTTGTCGAGAAGGGCCTTACGGTGGTGACCCAGCCCGACCCGTCCAACGACAGCGTCAGCCTCGAAATTGGCCATGGCGAAGAACGCCCGTTCATCTACCAGGTGCAGATGCGTGGCTACTTCACACCGTCGTTCGCCTTGGGCGGCATTGGCAAGAAAGAGATCAACAACCGCCGCTACTATCGGGCCGAAGTGCACTTGAGTGAGGGCAGCCAGGACTATGACCTGGTGGGCTACACCAAAGAGCAGATCATCAATGACATCCTCGACCAGTACGAGCGCCATCTGCAGTTCTTGCACATGGTGCGCTGATAGCGTTCCTCTCAAGTAGGTCTTTGCTGTAAAAGGAAGACGCAGACTTAAGCGATTCAGCTGCTTAAAAGGCCCGGGAATATGCCTATTCCCGGGCCTTATTTGCCCTAGATCAAGAGAGGATTCGATGACGTACATTGCTGCCGAAAACCGCTATGAATCTATTCCTTATCGCCGCGTAGGCCGCAGTGGACTGGTGCTGCCGGCACTGTCCCTGGGGTTGTGGCACAACTTTGGCGACAGCACCCCGATCGACACCCAGCGCGCTTTGCTGCGCACCGCGTTCGACCTGGGTATCAACCACTTCGACCTGGCCAACAACTACGGCCCGCCCTACGGCAGCGCCGAGATCAATTTCGGTCGGTTGCTGCGCGAAGACTTCAAGCACTATCGCGACGAGTTGATCATCTCCAGCAAAGCCGGGTGGGACATGTGGCCCGGCCCTTACGGCCAGGGTGGCGGGTCGCGTAAATACTTATTGGCGAGCCTGGACCAGAGCCTGCAACGCCTGGGCGTCGATTATGTAGATATTTTCTACTCGCACCGCTTCGACCCCGACACGCCCCTGGAAGAGACCGCCAGCGCCCTGGCCACTGCCGTGCAACAAGGCAAGGCGTTGTACATCGGTATCTCGTCTTACTCCGGGGTTAAAACCCGCGAAATCGCAGCGTTGCTCAACGAGTGGAAAGTGCCGTTGTTGATCCACCAGCCGGCCTACAACCTGCTCAACCGTTGGGTGGAAAAAGACCTGCTGGACACCACTGAAGAACTCGGCGCCGGGGTGATCGCCTTCACGCCGCTGGCCCAGGGTTTGTTGACCGATAAATACCTCAACGGCGTACCGGCCGATGCGCGGGTGAACCGTCCGGGTGGTGGCTCGTTGCAGGCCCAGCACCTGTCCGAAGCCAACATCGCCCATGTACGCGGCCTGAATGAAATCGCCAAGCGCCGTGGCCAGAGCCTGGCCCAGTTGGCGTTGGCGTGGACATTACGTGATCCACGGGTAACCAGTGCGCTGATCGGCGCGAGCCGGCCGGAGCAGATTATCGAAAACGTCGGGGCGTTGAAGAACTTGAGCTTCAGTGCGCAAGAACTGGCGGAGATTGATCGGTTTGCGCAGGAAGGTGGGATCAACCTGTGGGAAAAACCGTCCACTGCTGAATAACCTTACACCACTGGTTGATCGTTCCCACGCTCTGCGTGGGAATGCAGCCCCGGACGCTCGGCGTCCGCTTTAAAGTCGTGACGCAGAGCGTCACAGGAGGCGTTCCCACGCAGAGCGTGGGAACGATCTGTCGCCAAGCGTCAGAACGGCACATCCCCAAGAATCGTCGCCCGGTGCATCACCCGCCGCTGCGGCCGGTAGTCATCCACGGCGTAATGCTGGGTAACGCGGTTATCCCAGAACGCCACGTCATTCTCCTGCCAGCGCCAGCGAATGGTGAATTCCGGGCGGGTGGCGTGGGTGAACAGCAGCTTGAGAATGGCCTCGCTTTCGGCCGGTTCCAGTTCATTGATTCGAGTGGTGAAGCCGTCGCTGACGAACAGCGATTTACGCCCACTCACCGGGTGCGTGCGCACGACCGGGTGCGATAGCGGCGGGTTTTTCTTGCGGGTTGCTTCCCAGCGCACAAGGTCTTCGGCGGTGTTGCCAAAGCGCTCCAGCGGGAACGACTTGGTGAAATCGTGTGTGGCGGTGAGGCCATCGAGCAAGCGCTTCAACGGCTCGGACAACGCCTCATACGCCGCAATCCCACTCGCCCACAAGGTATCGCCGCCGAAGGCTGGCAGCAGCTTGGCGCTGAGCACAGCGCCCAGGGCCGGCGTGGGCAGGAAGGTCACGTCGGTATGCCACACCGCGTTATCACGCACATCCGTGACGGCGGTGTCGAGGATCAGCACTTCGGGCTGTTCCGGCACGTTGGGGTAGATCGGGTGGATGTGCAGGTCGCCAAAGTTTGCCGCGAACCGTGCCTGTTGCGCAGGGGTGATCGGCTGGTCACGGAAGAACAGCACCGAATAATCGAGCAACGCCTGTTCAATGGCCTCGCGCTGTTCGGGGTTCAGCGGCTGGGTGATATCGACGCCACTGATCTGGGCGCCCAGGGCGGTACTTAATGGGGTAACGGTCAGGCTGCTCATTGTAGATTCTTCACTCAGTGTGCCTGGCCATGCCAGGGCACTAATTTACGCTGCAGGGCGCGCAGGCCCATTTCCATGGCGAAGGCGATCAGGGCGATCACCAGGATCCCCAGCACCACCACATCAGTGACCAGAAACTGCGCCGCCGACTGCACCATGAAGCCCAGGCCACTGGTGGCGGCAATCAACTCGGCCGCCACCAGAGTCGACCAGCCCACGCCCAGGCCGATGCGCACACCGGTGAGGATATCGGGCAGGGCGCTGGGCAGGATCACATGGCGAATCAGTTGTGCGCGGGTGGCGCCCAGCGACTGCGCAGCCCGCAGCTTGGCGGGGTCGACGGTGCGCACCCCGGTTGCGGTCGCGATGGCGATCGGGGCGAAAATTGCCAGGTAAATCAGCAGCACCTTGGACAGCTCGCCAATGCCGCACCAGATCACGATCAGCGGCAGGTAGGCCAGCGGCGGAATTGGCCGGTAGAACTCGATCAACGGATCGAAAATGCCTCGGGCAATGCGGTTGGCACCGATGGCAATCCCCACCGGCACGGCGGTCAGCACCGCAAAGCCCAGGCCCAGGCCGATGCGGCTCAGGCTAGCTCCCAGGTGCTGCCACAAGGTGGAATCCATGTAGCCGGTGGTCGCCAGCAGCCAGCCTTTTTGCAACACGGCGGACGGTGGCGGCAGGAACAAAGGTTCGATCAAACCGGTGGCGGTCACCGCCCACCACAAGGCAAGCAGAGCGACCAGGGTCAGTACGCTGATCCAGCGCGTGCTCAGGCTGCGGCGTACCGGGATAACGGCAGGTGCCACCGGCTTGTTGGCCGTGGCGGGAAGTTCGTAGCTGCTCATGCGTACACCTGCCTTTGGGAGAACACTTTGCCCAGCACGTGTTCGCGGGTTTCGATAAAGCGTGGGTCGGACTTGATGGCGCGGGCCGATTCTCCGGCGGCATACCGTTGGCCGAAGTCCAGCTGCAACCGCTCAACGATCTGGCCGGGGTTGGGCGCGAGCAAGATCAGGTCGGTGGCGAGAAATACCGCCTCTTCAATGTCGTGGGTAATCAGGAACACCGGCTTGGCCGTGCGCCGCCACACTTGCAGCAGCAACTCCTGCATCTGTTCACGGGTGAAGGCATCCAGGGCGCCGAAGGGTTCGTCCATCAGTAATACGCGAGGGTCGGCCGCCAAGGCGCGGGCAAGGCCGACGCGCTGTTTCTGGCCGCCGGAGAGTTGCCAGATGCGCCGGCTGTCAAAGCCGGCCAGGTCCACCAGTGCGAGCATTTCACGGGCGCGCACATCGCGCTGCGCCTTGGGCACGCCGGCCAGTTCCAGGCCGAAAGCCACATTGGCCAGCACGTCCTGCCAGGGCAGCAGGGCGTCGTCCTGAAACACCACGCCGCGCTCGGCACTGGGGCCTTTGACCGGCACGCCATCAAGGGTGATACGCCCGGCAGACGGTTCGACGAAGCCGGCAATCAGGTTCAACAACGACGTCTTGCCACTGCCGGAGGGGCCAAGGGCAACCAGCAATTGCTGGGGCCCAAGCTCCAGTGAAATATCGGACAGTACCGGTTCCGGGGCGCCTGGGTACTGTGCGCTGATGCGCTCCAGTTGTAGCAAGGCCATCGCAGTGAACTCCTGGGTCAGTTGGTGATGAACTTGGCGCTGACGTAAGGGGCGTAGTCGGGCAGCACGGCATCGACCTTGCCCTGTTCCTTGAGGAACGCAGCGGTGTCGGTGACAGCCTTGGTGGTCGGCGCGCCCAACAGGGTTACCTGGTCGGCGGCCAACGGGTAGACGTTGCCTTGCAGCAGCAAGGGGATGTCGCTGGCCTTGGCGCCGGAGAGTTTCACCAGTTTGTCGACGTTGCCGGTATCGGAAAGCCAGGCTTGTGGGTTTTTGCGGTAGGCGGCGTAGGCATCCAGAGTGACTTTGGCGAAGGCGGTGACGATCTCTGGGTGCTTCTCGGCAAAATCCTTGCGCACGATCCATGCATCGAACGTCGGCGCGCCGAACTTGGCCAGTTCGCCGGAGGTAATCAGCACCTTGCCGGTTTCTTTGGCCACCCCCAGAGCGGGGTCCCACACGTAGGTGGCGTCGATATCACCACGCTTCCAGGCGGCGATGATGGCCGGCGGGGCGAGGTTGAGGATGGTGACTTTGGCCGGGTCGATGCTCCAGTGTTTCAGGGCGGCGAGCAGGCTGTAGTGCCCGGTGGAAACGAAGGGCACAGCGATTTTTTTGCCGACCAGATCCTCAGGGCTGTTGATCCCCGAACCGTTACGGGCCACCAGGGCTTCGGCGCCACCGATCTGGGTGGCGACGAGGAAAGTTTGCACCGGGACTTTGCGGGTTATTGCGGCAGTCAGTGGGCTGGAACCGAGATAGCCGATCTGCACGTCGCCGGACGCGATGGCGGCGATGATGTCGGCGCCATTGTCGAATTTACGCCAGTCGATCTTGGCGTTGGTGGCCTTTTCATAGGCGCCGTCGGCTTGGGCGACTTTGGCCGGGTCTACGGTGGTCTGGTACGCAATGGTCACATCCGCCGCCTGGGCAAACAGGCTGGCACCGGCCAGGGACAATGCGGCCAACAGGCGCAGAGGGGTCAGCAGTTTCAAGGGGAAGCTCCTCAATCAGGCGGCCGAGGGTCGGCGCGTGAGGAGACTAAATGATCTAAGAACTCGAAAATAAATAACTTTTTCGAATTAGCTTATGAGGGTAAATGACGAAGCCTGTTTTCAGGCTGGCAGAATAATGTGGGAGCTGGCTTGCCTGCGATAGCGGTGTATCAGTCAACAGGTGGGTTGCTGACCCACCGATATCGCAGGCAAGCCAGCTCCCACAGGGGAGCGAGCCTGAGGTTAGTTGCTGATGGCGAGGATGCTTGCCTGGTACGAGCCGACAAACACGTCGAAATCGCCCACTTCGTTCTGCTCCAGCTCCGCCTGTTGCGCCAGCGATACGCGGGCCAGTTCTTCAAAGCGCGCTTGTTCGTCAGCCGCCAAAGGCTCCTTGCGAAAGTACTCGGCATGCACTTCGCTTTGACGCAGGGAGAACTGCGCAAAGCTTTCCTTGCGCTCAGCCATGGCTGCCAACACCTGGGCCGAGGGCGTCAGGGACGGGTCCTTGACCTTGGCCAACTGGGCGTCCAGTGCCTCGCTGTGTTCGGTGATGCCATGGCTCTGATCGAGCAGGGCGGCCAGCGGGGCAATCTTCTCCAGCAACTCGGCCGCCCACTCCTTCATGTCCACCGGCTGGCCGTCACGCTGCAATTGCAGGCCCGGACGGCGGCCTTCCTTGACCACGCTGAGGAAGTTGGAGCTGGCGTTGCCGCACTCGTTGTTGGCGAACAGCGGGCTGTCGTTCAGTGCGCAGTACAGCAGGAACGCGTCGAGGAAACGTGATTCCGGCAGGTCGATACCCATCGGCAAGAACGGGTTGATGTCCAGGCAGCGCACTTCGATGTACTGGATGCCGCGGGCCATCAACGCCTGGATCGGCCGCTCGCCAGTGTAGGTCACGCGCTTGGGACGGATGTTGGAGTAGTACTCGTTTTCGATCTGCAGGATGTTGGTGTTCAGCTGAACCCACTCGCCATCCTTGTGCGTGCCGACTTCAACGTACGGCGCGTAGGGCGTTGCTACCGCTTCGCGCAGGCTATCGGTGTAGCTGGCCAAATCGTTGTAGCACGGCGTCAGGCCGGCCTGGGCGTTGCTCTGGTAACCCAGGTCGCTCATGCGCAGGCTGGTGGCGTAGGGCAGGTACAGAGTGTCGGCGTCGAGGACTTCAAGCTGGTGCGAGCGCCCGCGTAAGAAGCCGGCGTCCAGGGCGGGCGAGGCACCGAACAGGTACATCAACAGCCAACTGTAGCGTCGGAAATTACGGATCAGCGCGATGTAGGCCGTGGACTGATAGTCACGGTCGGTGCCGACAAACCCTTCTGTTTCCTTGAGCAACGGCCACAACGCTTCCGGGAGGGAAAAGTTGTAGTGGATGCCTGCGATGCACTGCATGGTCTTGCCGTAACGCAGGGCCAGGCCCTTGCGGTACACGTACTTGAGCTGACCGATATTGGAGGTGCCGTAGTAGGCAATCGGTATATCTTCCTCGGCCGGCAACGGGCACGGCATCGAGGGGCTCCAGAGGTATTCGCTGCCCAGCTTGGTGTAGGCAAAGCGATGGATCTTGTCCAGGCTGCTCAGGGTCTCGGCCGGGTTGGGCAGGGCTGGGGTGATGAACTCCAGCAGCGATTCCGAGTAGTCGGTGGTGATCTGTTCATTGGTCAACGCGGCGCCCAATGCTTCGGGGTGTGGCGTTTGTGCCAGGCGACCCTCACTGGTGACGCGCAGGCATTCGCGCTCGATGCCGTGCAAGCACTGCTCTAGCAGGGAGAGGTGTTCGCGCTTGCCGAGCAGGGCCAGGCGGCGGTTGAGAAGTTCGCTCAAGTTGGATTCCTTCACGCGTCAGTCGCCCCAATATGGGGGTGGGCAGGACGGTCTACAAGGGTGAAGTGGAAACTGGCGTGATCGCCTGGTTTTGAGTCGATTTGACCCGCTCTGAATTTGCCGACTTCACTCCATGAATTGGGCTACAGCGCAGCGAGAAAATTCCGACGCTGTTATCGCAGCGCCGAAATTAACTCAAATCGGGGGTGGGGAGCTATAGGACAGCGAACGTGCCCTGTGCTTTTGCGACAAGTCTTTCGCCTTGGTACACGTCGGCCTCGACCACCAGGGTGCGGCGACCAGTGTGGATTACTCGGCTGGTGCACAACACCTCACCGTCTTCCACGGCGCGGATATAGTTGATCTTGCATTCGATGGTGGCGCTCTGCTGGTCAAAACCATGAGCGCTGGAACACGCCAGGCCCATGGTGATGTCCACCAGGCTGAAAATCGCCCCGCCATGGAGCTTGCCCGCGCGGTTGCGCAGGTGCGGCTCCAGGGTCAGGGCCACCTCGGCAACGCCCTCTTCCAGGCGTTGCAGGCGGCAGCCGATCAGTTCGCTGAAGGCGCTCTGGGTCAAACCGGCCGGAATCTCCATCAGCGTTTCTTCAGCTGTTTAGCGTTGGCAAACAGCGACGCCATGGCGTTGTTGCTCGGCGCGGCAGTCGCGGTTTCCTTGCGCGGCGCGTTGTTCTGCGACTGGCGTGGCGCCGAACCTGGGCGTGCGCCACGGGCACCGTCGATTTTCTCGCCGGGGGTGTCGCTCATGCGCATCGACAGGCCCACGCGTTTACGCGGGATGTCCACTTCCATGACCTTGACCTTAACCACGTCACCAGCTTTCACCGCTTCACGTGGGTCCTTGATGAACTTCTCCGAAAGCGCGGAGATATGCACCAAACCGTCCTGATGCACGCCGATGTCCACGAATGCGCCGAAGTTGGTCACGTTAGTCACCACGCCTTCGAGGATCATGCCCGGTTGCAGGTCCTTGAGGTCTTCGACGCCGTCCTGGAACTCGGCGGTCTTGAACTCCGGGCGCGGGTCGCGACCCGGTTTCTCCAGTTCTTGCAGGATATCGGTGATAGTCGGCACACCGAAGGTCTCGTCGGTGTACTTCTTGGGGTCCAGGCGCTTGAGGAACGCGGCATCACCGATCAACGAACGGATATCGCGGTCGGTCTCGGCGGCAATGCGTTGCACCAACGGGTAGGCTTCCGGGTGAACCGCAGAGGCGTCCAGCGGGTTGTCGCCGTTCATTACGCGTAGGAAACCAGCAGCCTGTTCAAAGGTTTTTTCACCCAGGCGTGCGACCTTTTTCAGCGCAGCACGGGTTTTGAACGCGCCGTTTTCGTCGCGGTGACTGACGATGTTCTGCGCCAGGGTGGCGTTGAGGCCGGAGATCCGCGCCAGCAGGGCCACGGATGCGGTATTCACATCCACGCCCACGGCGTTTACGCAGTCTTCCACCACCGCATCCAGGCCGCGTGCCAGTTTGAGCTGTGACACGTCGTGCTGGTACTGGCCGACGCCGATGGATTTAGGGTCGATCTTCACCAGTTCGGCCAGCGGGTCTTGCAGGCGACGGGCGATGGACACCGCGCCACGGATCGACACATCGAGGTCCGGGAATTCCTTGGAGGCCAGCTCCGACGCCGAGTACACCGAAGCGCCTGCTTCGGAGACCATGACCTTGGTCATCTTCATGGCTGGGTATTTTTTGATCAGCTCGGCGGCCAGCTTGTCGGTTTCGCGGCTGGCGGTGCCGTTGCCGATGGCGATCAGGTCCACCGCGTGCTTGGCGCACAGGGCGGCGAGGATCGCCAGGGTCTGGTCCCACTTGTTGTGCGGAACGTGCGGGTACACCGTGGCGTGGTCCAGCAGTTTGCCGGTGGCGTCGACCACCGCGACCTTGCAACCGGTGCGCAGGCCCGGGTCGAGGCCCAGGGTGGCACGCGGGCCGGCTGGTGCTGCCAACAGCAGGTCGTGCAGGTTGTGGGCGAACACGTTGATTGCCTCGGTTTCGGCGCCGTCGCGCAGCTCGCCGAGCAGGTCGGTTTCCAGGTGGGTGTAGAGCTTGACCTTCCAGGTCCAGCGCACCACTTCGCCGAGCCATTTGTCTGCCGGGCGGTTCTGGTTCTGGATGCCGAATTGTTGACCAATCATGCCTTCGCACGGGTGCATGGTGCCCGGCAGCTCGTCACCGACTTTCAACGCGGAGCTGAGAATGCCTTCGTTGCGGCCGCGGAAAATCGCCAGGGCGCGGTGGGACGGCATGCTTTTGAGCGGCTCGTCGTGTTCGAAGTAGTCGCGGAACTTGGCGCCTTCTTCCTCTTTGCCGGCGATGACGCGGGCGCTGAGGATGGCTTCTTGCTTGAGGTAGGTACGCAGTTTTTCCAGGAGGCTGGCGTTTTCGGCGAAGCGCTCCATCAGGATGTACTTGGCCCCTTCGAGGGCGGCCTTGACGTCGGCGACGCCTTTTTCAGCGTCGATGAAGCGCGTGGCTTCAGTTTCTGGCGTCAGCGACGGGTCGTTGAACAGGCCATCGGCCAAATCACCCAGGCCGGCTTCCAGGGCGATCTGGCCCTTTGTACGACGTTTCTGTTTGTATGGCAGGTAAAGGTCTTCGAGGCGGGTCTTGGTGTCGGCGAGCTTGATGTCGCGTTCCAGTTGAGGGGTCAACTTGCCCTGTTCCTCGATGCTGGCGAGGATGCTGATACGCCGTTCGTCGAGTTCTCGCAGGTAGCGCAGGCGCTCTTCCAGGTGCCGCAATTGGGTGTCGTCGAGGCTGCCGGTCACTTCTTTTCGGTAACGGGCGATGAAAGGCACCGTGGAGCCTTCATCCAGTAGAGCGACGGCCGCTTCGACCTGTTGTGGGCGTACGCCGAGTTCCTCGGCGATGCGGCTGTTGATGCTGTCCATAAAACCACCTGAAATTCTTAAAATCAGCACGCAGGCCCGTAGAAAAAGGCCGGCGAGGCTGGTTGAGCGGCCCGACTGGCGCCGCTGCCTGGGTCAAGAGGCTGGCTATTGACCCTCGAAATCGAAAAATTCACGACAAGCGGGTAAAAAAAGCCCGGCAGTAAACGGTAACGATCTGACGTTGCCCTGCACGCAGGCGCCGCATTATAACCAGCGTTCTGCCCTTCGGGGGTACTGCGCCGCAGGTTGCAGGGCGCGGGTTCGCTGGCAGTAGATGAAAAATCTGCTAACAATGCACACGGTGCGTATAACGGCAGCTACGCCATAATGCGCGCCGAGATAAGAGGAGCATCCAATGAGCAGCACCGCACAAACTGCTGAAGGCGAAAAAATTCTCATCGTTGATGACGATCCGGGGCTGAGCAGCCTGCTGGAGCGTTTTTTCAACTCCAAGGGCTATCGGGCCCGGGCGGTGCCGAACACCGAGCAGATGGATCGCCTGTTAGGGCGTGAAGTCTTCAACCTGGTCGTACTCGACCTGATGCTGCCCGGCGAAGACGGCCTTACTGCCTGTAAACGCCTGCGCGGTGCGAACAACCAGATCCCGATCATCATGCTCACCGCCAAGGGCGATGAACTGAGCCGTATCAAGGGCCTGGAACTGGGTGCTGATGACTATCTGGCCAAGCCTTTCAACCCCGATGAGCTGATGGCGCGGGTCAAGGCCGTATTGCGTCGCCAGGCACCGGCGGTACCGGGCGCACCGGGCAGCGAAGACGAAAGCGTCACCTTTGGCGACTACGAACTGTCGCTGGCCACCCGTGAGCTCAAGCGCGGTGAAGAAGTGCACATGCTCACCACCGGTGAATTCGCAGTGCTCAAGGCCTTGGTGATGAACGCTCGCCAGCCGCTGACCCGTGACAAGCTGATGAACCTGGCCCGTGGCCGGGAATGGGACGCACTGGAGCGCTCCATCGACGTGCAGATTTCCCGACTGCGCCGGATGATCGAGCCGGACCCTTCCAAGCCGCGGTATATCCAGACGGTATGGGGTGTGGGTTATGTGTTCGTGCCGGATGGCACCGCAACCAAGTGACCGATGATTTGCAGGGGCGGGTATCCTGGCGTTTGACTCCATGAGGGTCGACGGGATGCCCGGCGTCTGCAATTCTGCGAGCACCGCTCGTTCCTGCAAGGTGTGCAGCTTTCATCTATGAAAACCCCGCTGTGGTTCCCACAAAGTTTCTTCTCCCGCACCCTCTGGCTGGTGCTTATTGTCGTTCTGTTTTCCAAGGCACTTACGCTGGTTTATCTGCTGATGAACGAAGACGTGCTGGTAGACCGGCAGTACAGCCATGGCGTCGCCCTGACGTTGCGTGGTTATTGGGCGGTAGACCCTGAGAACCGCGAAAAGGTAGCCAAGGCATCGACCCTGACTCGGGTTGACGGCGCCGGTGTGCCTGAAGGCGAACAACATTGGCCTTACAGCGAAATTTACCAGCGCCAGATGCAGGCCGAATTGGGCGCCGACACCGAAGTGCGCCTGCGTATGCATGTTTCGCCTGCGTTGTGGGTGCGAGCGCCCAGCCTGGGGGATGCGTGGATCAAGGTTCCGCTTTATCCGCACCCGCTGCGCGGGCAAAAAATCTGGAACGTGTTGGGTTGGTTCCTGGCCATTGGCTTGCTCTCAACGGCGTCTGCGTGGATTTTCGTCCGCCAGCTCAACCAACCCCTCAAACGCCTGGTGTTTGCCGCTCGCCAACTGGGCCAGGGGCGCAGTGTGCGCCTGCCGGTCAGCGACACCCCTAGTGAGATGACGGAGGTGTACGGCGCCTTCAACCAGATGGCGGAAGATGTCGAACAGGCCGGACGCGAGCGCGAGTTGATGCTGGCGGGCGTGTCCCATGACTTGCGCACACCCTTGACGCGATTGCGTTTGTCCCTGGAACTGATGGGTGACCATACCGACCTCACCGATGACATGGTGCGCGACATCGAAGACATGGACGCCATCCTGGACCAGTTCCTGGCGTTCATCCGCGACGGGCGGGATGAGGTGGTCGAGGAGGTCGACCTCACCGACCTCGTGCGTGAGGTGGTTGCGCCCTATAACCAGAACGGTGAGCAGGTGCGCACGCGCCTGGAGCCGATCCAGCCGTTCGCCTTACGCCGGGTGTCGATGAAGCGCCTGCTGAACAACCTGATCGGCAACGCCTTGCACCATGCCGGTTCCGATGTAGAAGTGGCGGCGTACGTTTCTGGCGACAGTGCCGCCCCTTACGTGGTGCTGAGCGTGATGGACCGTGGCACAGGAATCGATCCGGCGGAACTGGAAGGTATCTTCAACCCCTTCACCCGTGGCGACCGAGCCCGAGGTGGCAAGGGCACCGGGTTGGGGTTGGCTATTGTGCGGCGGATTGCGTCGATGCATGGCGGCAATGTTGAGTTGCGCAACCGGGAAGGCGGTGGGTTGGAAGCACGAGTGCGGCTGCCGCTGGGGTTGATGTTGCCTAGAGACGCTGTCTAACAAGCAATATGAATGCAAATGTGGGAGCTGGCTTGCCTGCAATGAGGACGGCACATTCAACATCGTTGTTGACTGAGCTACCGCTATCGCAGCATAGGTATTTACACAATTTTGTACGTTGTAGCAGCCGACGGTAACTACGATGCGAAGCGAGTCGCTCTTGATCTTGATCTGCTTTTGATCTTAGGCGCCCCGTTAAACCACGCTGGCGGATTACGGGCACACCGAGCCTAGGCGAGGTGCCGAGTGGTGGGGCAAGAGCGCTTTGCTTACTTTCGCGCTTTTCGAAAGTGAGCCGCCGTCAGGGCGGAACCCTAAGTGGCCTTTACCTAAATAACGGATATGTACGCGGTCAAATCCAACATCCCCGTCGGCTGTCAGGCCGTCTTCGCAGCGATGCGGCGACCCAACAAGCCAGCTCCCACAATTAGATCGCGGGGCGTCAGGTAGATAGGCGTCGGCTGTCAGGTCGCGGGAGCAAGCTCCCTCGCCACAGGGTCAGTGTGTAGATACCTATGCTGCGATGAGGGCGGCACATTCAACATCGTTGTTGACTGAGCTACCGCTATCGCAGGCAAGCCAGCTCCCACAGGTGTTTTGTGATGGGTGGTAGGTGGGGGTATTCAGCCCTTGCCCTTGGTCCGAGTCATATTCGGCCCGCCGTTCTTCTCCAGATGCTGAATGATGATCCCCGCCACATCCTTACCGGTGGTGGTCTCGATCCCTTCCAGGCCTGGCGATGAGTTCACTTCCATCACCAGCGGGCCATGGTTGGAGCGCAGGATGTCCACACCCGCCACACTCAGCCCCATCACCTTGGCCGCCCGTAGCGCGGTCATGCGTTCTTCCGGGGTGATCTTGATCAGGCTGGCGCTGCCGCCACGGTGCAGGTTGGAGCGGAACTCACCGGGCTTGGCCTGGCGCTTCATGGCCGCAATCACCTTGTCGCCCACCACGAAGCAGCGAATGTCCGCGCCGCCAGCTTCCTTGATGTATTCCTGCACCATGATGTTCTGCTTGAGGCCCATGAACGCCTCGATCACCGACTCCGCTGCCGTTGCTGTTTCACACAGCACCACGCCGATGCCCTGGGTACCTTCCAGCACCTTGATCACCAGCGGTGCGCCGTTGACCATCTCGATCAGGTCGGGAATGTCATCCGGGGAGTGGGCAAAACCGGTGACCGGCAGGCCGATGCCCCGGCGCGACAGCAGTTGCAGGGAGCGCAGCTTGTCCCGCGAGCGCGCAATGGCCACGGATTCATTCAGCGGAAACACGCCCATCATTTCAAACTGGCGCAGTACCGCGCAGCCATAGAACGTCACCGAAGCGCCGATACGCGGGATCACCGCATCAAAGCCTTCCAGGGGTTTGCCCCGGTAGTGGATCTGCGGCTTGTGGCTGGCAATGTTCATGTAGGCACGCAACGTGTCGATCACCACCATTTCATGGCCACGTTCAGTGCCGGCCTCGACCAGGCGGCGGGTGGAATACAGACGCGGGTTTCGCGACAGCACAGCAATCTTCATGCAGCACCTGGGGCAGAAATAGTGGAGACCGGGAACACCGGCTTGTCTTGAACGTACTTGAGGCCCGGATTGACCACCAACTGGCCGTCAATCAGCGCCTTGGAGCCCAGCAGCAGGCGGTAACGCATGGCTTTGCGACAGGCGAGGGTGAACTCTACCCGCCATACCCGATCACCCAAGGCCAGGGTGGTGCTGATCACGTAGCGCACCTGTGCATGGCCGTTGGAGCTCTTGATGGTTTTCATCGTCACCAGGGGCGCTTCACAGCGCCGGTGACGCAATTGCACCACGCTGCCCAGGTGCGCGGTAAATCGCACCCACTTTTCACCGTCGCGCTCAAAGGGCTCGATATCGGTGGCGTGCAGGCTTGAGGTGCTGGCGCCGGTGTCGATCTTCGCGCGCAGGCCCGCCACTCCCAAGTCGGGAAGTGCCACCCACTCACGCAGACCTACAACGGTCAAATGGTCAAATGTCTTCAATAGGGTTAACCGGTCAATTTGCCCAGGCTTGAGGAGATACCTCAGCCAACGCTTTGAATGCAGGCTTGGCGAACCAGAAACCCTGCATCAGAAATATTCCGCAGTCGGATAGGAAGTCGCGCTCGCCGGCACTTTCGATGCCTTCGGCGATGACAGTAACCCCCAACTGCTCACAGATTGTGACAATCCCCCGGACGATCACCTGACGGACACGATCCTGGTCGACATCGCGAATCAGCGCCATGTCGAGCTTGATCAAATCAGGTTGGAAATCGGCCAGCAGGTTCAGCCCCGAATAGCCCGCACCGAAGTCGTCGATGGCGGTCTTGAAGCCGAATTCGCGGTATTCACGCAGAATATTCGTCAAATGGCGATAGTTATCTACATGCTCGCTTTCCAGGGTCTCGAAAATCAGCCGGTCCAGTGGGAAATTGTGCGCCCGGGCGGCCTCCAGAGTGCTGCGGATACACAGCTCCGGGCGATATACGGCATTGGGCATGAAGTTGATGGAAAGGTGAGTCTGCATACCCAGGGCGGCGGCACCGGCGATGGCCTTGGTCCGGCAGCGCTGGTCGAAGCGGTAGCGATTGGTTTCGTTGACCTGAGCCAGCACCGACAGCGCGCCTTCTCCCTGGGTGCCGCGTACCAAGGCTTCGTGGGCGAAAATAGAATGATCGCGCAGGTCTACGATAGGCTGGTAGGCGAACGCAAAATCGAACCCCAGCGGCTCGCTTTGCTGGCAACCCACGCACCGCTGGTTGGGCGAGGTGAGTGAAATAGGAAAGTCGGTCACAGCGTATCCTCGCGAAAACAGGGTGCTACCTGGCGTATCTTAGGTGAGCCTTGGGGTTTATGCGTCGAAGGGTTTCAACGGTAAAGTTGCGACATTTTTCAGAGCGAGGAATTCAAGTGGCTCAAAAGCAGGAAGAGCAAGAGAAGGTCCGGTTGGACAAGTGGTTGTGGGCAGCCCGGTTCTACAAGACCCGCGCCCTGGCCAAGGCGGCTATAGAGAGCGGCAAGGTGCACCATCGCGGCGAGCGCTGCAAACCGGGCAAGGAACCACGCGTCGGTGACGAGTATCAGATTCGTACAGGTTTTGATGAAAAAACCATCGTGGTGCAGGCACTTTCCATCGTACGCCGCGGCGCGCCTGAAGCGCAGGCGCTGTATGCGGAAACCGAAGCCAGTATCGCCAAGCGTGAGAACGCTGCGGCCATGCGCAAGGCGGGTGCTTCAGGCTTGACCACCGATGGCAAGCCGAGCAAGAAGCAGCGCCGCGATCTATTCAAGTTTCGCGGCAGCGGCAATGACGATTGATTGCACGAATCGCCTATGCAAACTCGATCAAAAGTGGGAGCAAGCAAGCCCGCTCCCACTTTTAGCCCTGAGGAGTTACGCAGTTGTGCGCATCACACTCAACCGCCCAATAACGGGCAACTTGCTCAGTAGCCCGAAAAGCGGCGCCGTCATGCGCAACAAGGCGCCCGACACCTTCACCGCAAACGGCGTGTAATATCCCCAGCCCAACGCCAGCAGCGCCAGCAGTACGCCACCGATGTAGTCGTCCTGTCCCCAATGCGCGCCCGCGACCAGCCGCGGCATCATGAACAGCAGCGCCAGGCCCCAGATCACCAGCACCTGGCCGATGCGCTTGGCAAATACGGTCATGAACATCCCCCAGATCAACAGCACCGAAGCGTGGTCGCCGGGGAAGCTCTGGCTCGAACGGTCTTTCAATTCCCAGGTTTTCTCCAGCCCTGGGAAAAAGTCGCTCATTTGAATCGCGCCGCTGATGACCATCGACGGGCTACTGTGCTGCCAGCCCATGTGCGCCGCGAGTTTGGAGAACAGCATGCGGATAAACAGCAACAGCAGCAGGATGCCAAGGAAGCCAAAAAACGCCTGGCGCACCTGCACGGCCTTGAACACCCAGTCGCCGCGAATCAGCAGTGCCAGCAAGATCACGCCGACCACTGCATCAAACGGCCGCAGGCTGGCCACGGCCCATACATGCAACCAGGTCGAGTTTGTGGCCAATGGGCCATTGAGCAGGTGAAACAGCCACTCGTCGAAAATTACACAGAGCATTTGGCCCGTGGGCCACAGCCAAAAACACAGCAGCCCGATAGCGAGTAGATTGCAAAGAGCCCATCGCCGGAGGTTCCAGTTGGCTTGGAACAAACCCGGATTGTTCATAAACTGTCCCTCATCGCTCTATTGTGCTCCTTGAATTCAGGAGAAGTCGCACCAAGATGGTGCTAAAGCGTTTAATTTTATAAACCTTGTAATCATTTTGTCATCACTTCAGATACCCAGACCTATGACTGATCTACCGGATACCGACTTCACCCAACGCTTCATCTTCGATGAGAGCGATGCCCGCGGCGAGATGGTTTCGTTGGAGCTCAGCTATGCCGAAGTCCTTGCCAAACACGCCTATCCGGAGCCGGTCGCGCAATTGCTCGGCGAGTTGATGGCCGCCGCGGCGCTGCTGGTGGGCACCATGAAGTTCGACGGTTTGCTGATCTTGCAGGCGCGTTCCGAAGGGCCGGTGCCCATGTTGATGATCGAGTGCTCGAGCGAGCGCGAGATCCGTGGCCTAGCTCGTTATGACGCTGAGCAGATTGCTGCAGACGCTACCCTGGCCGACCTGATGCCCAACGGCGTCCTGGCACTGACTGTCGACCCGACCGAAGGCCAGCGCTACCAGGGTATTGTCGACCTCGACGGCCAGACCCTGTCGGAATGCTTCACCAACTACTTCGTCATGTCCCAGCAAGTGGGCACCAAGTTCTGGCTTAACGCCGACGGCAAGCGCGCTCGCGGTTTGCTGGTGCAACAACTGCCGGCCGATCGCATCAAGGATGAGGATGACCGTGCCGAAAGCTGGCGGCATATCATCGCCCTGGCCGACACCTTGAAGGCCGAAGAACTGCTGGGCCTGGACAACGAAACCATCCTGCACCGCCTCTACCACGAAGAAGCCGTGCGCCTGTTCGACGCACAAGGCCTGCGCTTCAATTGCAGCTGCTCGCGCGAGCGTTCCGGCAACGCGCTGGTCAGTCTGGGCCTGGAAGATGCGCAAAATCTGGTGGTGGAACACGGCGGCCATATCGAGATCGACTGCCAGTTCTGCAACCAGCGCTACCTGTTCGATGCGGCTGATGTAGCGCAATTGTTCGCTGGCGCAGGCAGCGACACCCCTTCCGACACCCGCCACTAAAACGTTTAAGCACAGGTAAATCACCTGACAAACGCCGGATTAGAGGTGTTCTGACGGGAGGGCCCTACTCTTTTTGGGCTTTTCTGGCATAATCCGGCCCACTTTTTTCGCGGTAGTAGTGCGCAACTTTCTACTACAAAACGTTTGGAGCACTCGGCCATAGGCCGACGGGGAACCTCATGACGCAAGCCAATAACGCCGTATACACCGATCTGAGTGTTGACGATCTGGTCAAAGAAGCCCTGCAGCGCGGTGAAGGCGTGCTTGCCGATACTGGCGCGCTGGTCGTAGAAACCGGTCATCGCACCGGTCGTTCGCCGGTTGACCGTTTCATCGTTGAAGAGCCTTCCACCCAGGACGCCATTGCCTGGGGCCCGATCAACCGCAAGTTCCCGGCCGACAAGTTCGATGCTCTGTGGGCTCGCGTCGAGGCCTTCAACAACGCGCAAGAGCATTTCGTTTCCCATGTTCACGTAGGGGCTGCAGAAGACCACTACCTGGCCGTGAAAATGACCACCCAGACTGCCTGGCAGAACCTGTTCGGTCGTTGCCTGTTCATCAACCCGGCCCAGTACAACCCGGCCGGTCGTGACGAGTGGCAAGTGCTCAACGTGGCCAACTTCGAGTGCGTGCCAGAGCGTGACGGCACCAACTCCGACGGTTGCGTGATCCTCAACTTCGCCCAGAAAAAAGTACTGATTGCCGGCATGCGTTACGCCGGTGAAATGAAAAAAGCCATGTTCTCGGTGCAGAACTTCCTGCTGCCGGCTGCTGACGTGCTGCCAATGCACTGCGCCGCCAACATTGGCGAAGCAGGCGACGTGACCCTGTTCTTTGGTCTGTCCGGCACTGGCAAGACCACCCTGTCGGCCGACGAAAGCCGTTACCTGATCGGTGACGACGAGCACGGCTGGGGCGAAGGCGTGGTGTTCAACATCGAAGGCGGTTGCTATGCCAAGTGCATCGACCTGTCCGAGAAGAACGAGCCCGTTATCTGGAAAGCCATCAAGCATGGCGCGGTGCTGGAAAACGTCGTGATCGACGAGGCCAAGCACGCCGACTACGCCGACGTCAGCCTGACCCAGAACAGCCGTGCCGCCTACCCGCTGGAGCACGTTGCCAAGCGTTCCGAAAAGAACCTGGGCGGCGAGCCAAACGCGGTGATCTTCCTGACTTGCGACCTGACCGGCGTACTGCCGCCTGTGTCGATCCTCAGCGAAGAACAAGCGGCCTACCACTTCCTGTCCGGCTACACCGCTCTGGTGGGCTCGACCGAAATGGGTTCGGGCAGCGGCATCAAGTCGACGTTCTCCACCTGCTTCGGCGCACCGTTCTTCCCGCGCCCGGCCGGCGAATACGCAGAGCTTCTGATCAAGCGCATCCGTGGTTTCGGCTCCAAGGTCTACCTGGTCAACACCGGCTGGACCGGCGGCGGCTACGGCGTCGGCAAACGCTTCAACATCCCGACCACTCGCGGCGTGATTGCAGCGATCCAGAGCGGCGCGTTGATCGGTGCGCAAACCGAACACCTGGACACCATCAACCTCGACGTGCCATTGGCCGTACCGGGCGTTGAAACCGGCCTGTTGAACCCACGCAACACCTGGGCTGACAAGGCTGCCTACGACGAAGCGGCGAAGGCGCTGGCTGGCCTGTTCATCGAAAACTTCAAGAAGTTTGAAGTCAGCGATGCGATCAAGGCGGCGGGTCCTAAGTTGTAAGATTCGCTGGTTGTAAAAAAGCCGCCTCTTAAGCAGGCGGCTTTTTTATGGGCGAACGATTAGTCGGCGATGTGCAGTACCACTGCACCGACCAGCACCAGCACGACGCCTGCCACCTGCACCGCTGACAATCGTTCCTTGAAAAACACAAACCCCAGGATCGCCGCAATCCCTCCCGACAGCGTACTGATCACCGTCACCACCGACACCGAGCCGGCCATTGCGCCCCACGAAAACGCCGAGAACCCGCCGAGGTTCATCAAGCTCGCACCGGTCAACGTCGCGCAGTTTTTCAGTGGCGGGATCTTCAGGCCATCCTTGATCTTCAGCACCATCACCACCAGCACGCACAGGCCCACGAGGTAACCCAGCCACAACATGCTGATCGGCCCCAACGCCGGCAGTGTGTAGCGGCCTTGCAGCCAGAAACTGGTGCCGTACAAGGTTGCGGCGAACATGGCGTAGGCAATCGACAGGCGCGGGTTGTTGTGGGGCGTACCGTTGTCCTTGTGGATGCTGGACAGCACAACGCCGATCACGCACAAAGCGATGCAGCCCAGTTGTACCAGGCTGATGTGCTCACCGCTGGCCCAGGAGAGCAGGGTGGTCACCACTCCATAGGACGTCACCAGCGGCGCGACGATGGCTGCTTTGCCCAAGGCAAAGGCTTTGGACAGCGCAAGGGCGCCGGACACCGTCAGCAGAGCGGCGGCGACGCCCAGGAGCCAAACGCTTAACGGTGCATCAAGGGATTTGAAAAGGAAGGCCGGGAAAATGACCAGCAGGAAGGTCATGATCAAAAAACCGAGAGCTTGGCCGAAATACACTGCGCGTTTAACGCCAACGGCGCGGGCGTTGAGGCCCACCAGAAAGTCCGTGCCGCCCCAGAGCAGGGCGGCCAGCAGGCCCATTGTTACGTCCATGTAAGGTCCTTGTTTGTATACCGATCGCCAGCTTGGCGCAGTCCCAATGTGGGAGCGGGCTTGCTCGCGAATGCAATGTATCTGTAACGTAAATATTGGCTGACACGCCGCATTCGCGAGCAAGCCCGCTCCCACATTTTGTGCTCAGTGTTGCTCAGGTCAGCTAAGGTTTTCCAGCGTTTGCGTGTCCCAGCTATGGGTCTTGATCGCCAGGTAGAGCATGCCGATGGTCAACGGGATCTTGTCGCCACGGCCTTTGGCGCGACGCTTCAGGAACACGTCGAACACCGGCGGCTGGAAGTAACGATAAGCGTCGTAGTCGCTTAGGTCGACCCGGAAATCCTGTTCCAGCGCCTCCATGAATTGCTTGGCCTCAACGCCATCGCAAGCAAGGTCGAAGTTGAGCGAGGTTTGCAGGCTAATGGTCTTGTGTTTCGGCAGACCGATTTCTTCATGCAGCAATTGCAGGAGTTGCTGCATGACAGGGTCTTCGGGGAGGTTGGGGGCCAGGTTCATGGTTGGGGTGCGTAGGAGTGGGTGAGGAGGCTTTTTACGTTGCAGGCGGTATTTGTTTCGCGTGATGAAGAGAGCCAAGCCTATCAAAAACAAGGCCAGGGGAAGAAGTTGAATGTTCAGGACAATGGCGATGCAGGGTAGCCAGAACAACAGAAGCAGTCCCGTTACGATGAAGGTAACGGCGAAACGCGTTCTTAACGTGCAGTCAGTGATTTTGTAATACAGCAGCAGATGGAGAGCGAATAATAGCGCTGTTTGTAGGTAAAGCCATTGACTAAAACTCATCTGGAGTACACATGCATTGAGACGCTTGAGCGCTGCGGGCCTATGCCACCGCTGACCTGAGCATCCAGGCCAATGACGATGTCTGCGCTGTGAAAGTTGCGGATCCTGCGATAAATCAAGTTGATAGGAGGTTATTTTCAGTCGGCTACGCGTAACTGGTATAGAGGGTTGAACGGGTATTTGAAGCAGTTTGGGAAACGGACGACGTGACGTTTGGCGGTGTCTTACAAAAGCCTCCGGCATTTATGGCTTGCAACGATGTAATGGGTAAAGCTGATCAATTGTAGGAGCGAGCTTGCTCGCGAAAAACTCAGGGGCGCCGCGTTTTTTCTGATTTACCGCGTCATCGTTGGCGATTTTCGCGAGCAAGCTCGCTCCTACACAGGTGTTGCTTAGACTTGCGCTTGTTCAGGTTGCAGCTGAACGTGTTGCGCGGCTTCCAACAAATCACAGCCGTCCTGAACGAGCAGGTACAGCGCATTAATGATGTGGGAAATGTCTTTGAGGTCGGCGTGGTCGAAGGTCAGGCAGGAGAAGGTTTCCAGTAAGTCGCTGGCAGCGCGGATACGCTGGTGGGCGGCCGATTGGATATCTTCAGCTTTGGCTGCAGTGTCTATGACAAGAGGGTGGGTGGCGGTGAAGTTGGTGCGTAGCTGACGATAGCGGTCCATCGTTTCAGGTATTTGCATTTGAACGTACTCGGTTTGCTGTTAGGTAACCGACATCACCGTGGCCAAACGGTGGGTGGCGGACTGTGCGCGGGTTGGCCAGCCGGAAACAGCAATCCGACACGTCCGAAGACGTCCCACACACAGCCGCCATAGCAGTGCGTTACGAGACGATAGACGCTCGCAAGGCAAGTAATGGCACTTATGTGTGCTGTTTTCAGGTGACCAAACCCGGTCGCTGAATTGGCAGCGACGAGCCGAACCTTAAAAGTGAGTTTGTTCTCGAGCAATAAACAGATAGTTTAGTCGTTCGAAGTTCGATCAAGCACTCAGAGGCCTACCGATACACCGCTCAAAAATCGCTTCCAATCCCCGATAGTCACACGCCACCGCGTCAATATTCGCGGGTATCCAGGCCGCATGTTTTACCAGCCACCAATTCACCGAAAACCCCGCATTCACGATGATCTGTTCAAACAGGATCCGCTGCGCCCGTCCATTCCCCTCGCGGAAGGGGTGAATGACGTTCAGGTCGCCATAAGCTTCAGCGATTTGGCGCACAAGATCAGCCTGAGTCGCACCGACATACCAATTGGCGTCTTGCATATGCCGGACGATTTTCGCCGCTTCTGGTGGAATACGCTCCGGGGTGCAAAACAGCGTGTCGCCTTTCTGGATGTTGACGCTGCGCAGTTCGCCGGCCCAGTCATAAATGTCACCGAACAGTATGCGGTGAATGTGTTGCAGGCGATCAAGGTCGTAGGGCGGCGGAAAGAGTGGAAGGTTGCCTATGGCGATTTCGGATAATTCCCGCTCGGCCTGGTGCAGGCGTGCTTCATCGAGTAAATCGAGGCGGTTGCGCAGGATGCTGCTACTGGGATAGCAGTACGGGTCCTGGCCCACCCCGTATTTGTCGAGCATCAGCGTGAGGTGTTGCGGTACTTGGCAAGGACGGCTTCGCGTGTCGGCAGGGGTTTGTCGACGTCGGTCGGTTGGGTATCGAACCCTTCCAGGCGCAGGCTGGCCAGGTAATTGGAACGGCGGATCTTGTGATAGTGATCCTGTTTTTGCTCAAACGTCAGTTCGCTCATCGCTGCGTCCTCTTGGAAAGCAAGGCTTGATTGTAGCGCAATGCGTAGCTCGGTAGGCGGGATAAAAACCCCGTCACAATCTGTATAAAAAATCTGCCAGCGAGCTCATTTCAGCGTATGTTTCACCGCAAAATCTTGTAGGGCGATTCCGCCCACTACTTAAAGGGAGTTAAGCATGGGTTTGCTGCGTGTCGCCTCGGCGATGTCTTTGTGTGCGGTGGCGTTTTCTGTCCAGGCCGAGCAGTTGCCGATTGAGGTGCTGAGCGCGGTGGTCAAGGACCAGAAAATCGCCGATGCCGAAGTTTTGCTGCAACGTAACGGCGCACAGAACGTGGTGGGCCGTACCAACGCGCAAGGCCAGGTCACGCTGACCAGTGAGGCGGCTGACGATGCCAGCAACCTGCTGATCATCAAGAAGCCTGGCTATTCCAACCTGGTGGTGAAGTGCCCGTGCAAGGGCATGACCTATGCCATCAGCCCGGTGATGGAAAACCTCGACGGCCTGCGTGTGGTGTTGACCTGGGGCAAGGCTCCGCGCGACCTCGACTCCCATATGATCTTCCCCGGCAATAACATCTTCTTCAACAATAAAAAGGGCACCGACGCCGAACTGGACGTGGATGACACTGACAGCTATGGCCCGGAAACCATCACCCTGCAGAAAAAGCATTACGGCGAAAGCTACGTCTATGCCGTGCACGACTATTCCAACAGTGGCTCTCCCACCTCCAGCGAGTTGTCCAACAGTGAGGCCAAGGTGTTCGTGTATATGGGGCAATCCCTGGTACGCACCTACTATGTGCCGCAGAACCGCACCGGCAACCTGTGGACCGTATTCCGCATGACCGGCAGTGGTGACTTCCAGGACATCAACACCTTCACCGGCGTGAGAGTCGGCGCCGAAGATGTGCTCAACGAGGTCAAGCCGTTGCTGGATGACAGCGTGGCCGTCACCGCCGTGACGGTGAGCTCGTCGGTACAGGCCGATGCGAAAAAGCTGAACCTCAAGGGCGAAGCGGCCTACCAGGCCGGTAACCTGGACCAGTCCATCGACTTCTTCCGTCAAGCCATCGAGCTGGATAACAGCTTCGGCAAGGCTTACGGCAACCTGGGCCTGGCGTATCAGAAAGCCGGCAATACTGCGGAGTCGATCTGGGCCAACCGCAAGGCTATCGCCCTGGCCACCGGTACCAATGCCGCGACCGTGCGTGCCGGTGCCTACTACAACATTGCACGCATCTATGAAGCGGCCGGCCAGTTCCCGGATGCGTTGCGTCATTACCAGTTGGCCAAAGAGCAAAAGGCCAACCCGGTGTATGACACGGCGATTGAGCGGGTGCAGAACCGCTGATTCAGCTGTAGCTCGGTTGTGAAATGTGGGGGAGGGCCCGCCAGCTCCCACATTTTTGTCTGCTACGTCCTGCTACTTTCTCGGAAAATTCCCACTTCGGCCCTGGGCCATCCCTCCCCCTGTGTATCATCCTGTCTCTTTTTTCCTTGCGACCTTTCTCGATTCGCCGAACTTACTGGGCTACGTTTTTAAGCCACGTTCAGCGGTCAATGGAGTGACAGCCTTATGCACGACACCCTCCAGCAGGTCTTTGGTTACCCACACTTTCGCTTGGGCCAGGAAGAGACGGTCAGCGCCGTGCTGGCTGGGCGTTCTGCCGCCGCCATTTTCCCTACGGGGTCGGGCAAATCCTTGTGCTATCAGCTGTCGGCCGTGTTGCTGCCGCACCTCACGCTGGTGGTATCGCCGTTGCTGGCATTGATGCAGGACCAGTTGGGTTTCCTGCAGCGCCATGGCATTTCGGCGGGCAGTATCGATTCGGCCCAGAGCCGTGATGAAGCCAATGATGTCATGGCCCGTGCGCGATCGGGCGAGCTCAAGATCCTGATGATTTCCGTGGAGCGTTTGAAGAACGAGCGTTTCCGTAATTTCCTGAACAGCGTGCAGATCTCGTTGCTGGTGGTGGACGAGGCGCACTGTATTTCCGAATGGGGCCACAACTTCCGCCCGGATTATTTGAAACTGCCGGACTACCAGCGCCAGTTCAACATCCCGCAGGCGCTATTGCTGACGGCCACGGCCACACCCAAGGTGATCGCCGACATGCAGGCCAAGTTCGCCATTGCTGCCGAGGATGTGGTGACCACGGGCTTCTATCGCTCCAACCTCAACCTGCTGGTGGAACCGGTCAGCGGCCACGACAAACGCCGCAGGCTGGTGGAGTGGATGAAAGCGCGGGCCAACCAGCCGAGTATCGTCTACGTCACCTTGCAGAAAACCGCCGAGCAGATTGCCGAGCATTTGAACCGCCACGGCATTCAGGCCGAGGCTTATCACGCGGGGTTACCCCACGAAAAGCGCGAAGGCATCCAGCAGCGTTTCATGGGCGGGCGTTCCAATTGCATTGTCGCAACCATCGCGTTTGGCATGGGCATCGACAAGAGTGACATCCGCAATGTCGTGCACTTCGACTTGCCCAAGTCCATCGAGAACTACAGCCAGGAGATCGGCCGCGCCGGGCGTGACGGGCAGCCGTCGGATTGCCTGGTGTTGGCCAACCGCGACAGCCTCAATGTGCTGGAAAACTTTGTGTACGGTGACACGCCGGAGCAGGAAGGCATTCGTCGTGTGCTGGAGGAGTTGCAGGCCGCGCGTAGCGAAGGGCAGTGGGAGTTCTTGCTCAGGTCGCTGTCGGACCACAGCAATATTCGCGAGCTGCCGCTCAAGACGCTCCTGGTGCAATTGGAGCTCAAGGGCGTGATCGCACCGCGCTATGCGTTTTATGCGGAATACCGGTTCAAATACCTGATCGAGCCCGAGGCCTTGCTGGCGCGCTTTTCTGGCGAACGGCAGCAGTTTGTCGCGGCGATCATCCAGGTATGCAAGCGCGCTAAAACCTGGGCGACGGTGGATTTCGACGCGCTTTATCAACAGCACAATGCCGAACGTAGCCGGGTGGTGAAGGCGCTGGATTATTTTCAGGAGCAGGGCCTGATCGAGCTCGAAAGCAAGCAGATGACTGAGGTCTACAGTTTGCTCGACACCGATTTTGACCCGCAGGCGCTAAGCGCCGAGTTATACACAGGCTTCAAGCAGCATGAGGTGACGGAGGTCGCGCGGATCCACACTATGCTCGACCTGTTCGCCACTGAGCACTGCCTGGGGCAACGCCTGGCGCGCTACTTTGGTGATGAAAATGCGCCCCAGCGTTGCGGGCATTGTTCGGTGTGCTACGGCCAGGTTGCCCATCTGCCGGCACCGCCGAGCCTGCCGTCGCTTGTGGATAAAAACTTCATGGGGCTGTGCGGTGATTTTATCCACAGGCATCATGAGTACACGGGGCACTTGCCGAATGCGGAGCGTTTGACGCGTTTTCTTGGCGGTATCAGCGTACCGTTGTTTACCAAGTTGAAGGCGCGGGGCATTCCCGGTTTTGCTGCGCTGGAAGACTATCCCTACGCCGAGGTGCGCGACTGGGCCCATGCTCAATTGGATCAACTTTGACGAGACTTGCCGATGCCTGACTCAACGCCTGTGCGCGACGATTACCGCCACTTCCAGCCGATCACCACGCGTTGGCACGACAACGATGCCTACGGCCATGTGAATAACGTCACCTACTACAGCTTCTTCGACACCGCCGTTAATACCTACCTGATCGAACAGGGCGGGCTGGATATTCATGACGGTGAGGTGGTGGGGTTTGTGGTGAGTTCGGCCTGCGATTACTTCGCCTCGATTGCTTTCCCTGAGCGCATTGAAATCGGCCTGCGGGTAGGCAAGCTGGGCAATAGCTCGGTGCAGTATGAACTGGCGGTATTCAAGGCGGGTGAGCAGGAGGCGTGTGCGGCGGGGCGCTTTGTCCATGTGTTTGTGGACCGAGCGTCGAACCAGCCAGTGCCGATTCCGGGGATGTTGCGCGAGGCGATGCAGCGCTTGGTGGTTTGAGGCACCTACAAGCAACCCAGACCAAATGTGGGAGCCGGGCTTGCCCGCGATGGCGCAGTATCAGGCAATACCTCTAAACCTGATTCACTGCTATCGCGGGCAAGCCCGGCTCCCACACTGGATGTGTTCGTCAGAGCACGTATTGATCAGTCGCGATAACGATGCTTGTTCTTGCGATGCCCATAGGCATGGCCGCGGCCTGGGTGGCCATCGCGGTAGTAGCGACGATCGTCACGGTCGCGATCGCGGTAATGGCGGCTATCGCGATCACTTTCGTTACCCATGTAGTTGCCCAGCGCGCCGCCCGCGCCACCGCCGGCTGCTGAGCCGACCAATGCACCGGTACTGCCGCCGACGCTGCGACCCAAGACGTTGCCGCCGGCTGCGCCCAGTGCGCCACCGATGGCGGCTTCACCACGGCTACGCTTGTCTGCGCCGACCGCGCTACCGCCAGCGCCGCCCAGGGCCGCGCCAATGGTCGAACCGGTATTGCCGCCCAACTGCTGGCCGACAACGGAACCTAGAACCCCACCCAATGCGCCGCCTACACCGGCTTCGGTGGTGCCGCCAGCCATGGCTGCGCCACTGACCAGGCCAAGGGACAACAAGAGAATCGAGGAGAACTTCATTCAGGGAAACCTCAAGGGATGACGGCGCGATCCTGAGGTTGTATCGAGCCGCTGACAATCGAAATCCGACCGGCGGCAGAGGTTGTATACAATTTGCTAAGTTACTGTTTTGTATCGGGAACTTAAGTCGTTTTTACAGGTCTTTAACTACTTCGGAAGGGCCGCTTTTATGCAAAAGCGGCCCTTTTTTTGTGCCTGCAGAATGTGCGGTGATTGTGCTGGCCTCTTCGCGGGCAAGCCCGCTCCCACACGGGGATGGGTTCACAATTGAGAATGTGTGAACCGATCTAATGTGGGAGTGGGCTTGCCCGCGAAAGCGGTAGTTCAAGCAACACATATCTCGGATCAAGTCAGGCCGAGCGCGCCATGATCAACCCACTGTCACTCGCCGCTTCCAAGCGAATCGCAACAAACTTCGACGTTGGCGTATGGCTACCGTCGCCAGTGCTTTCCAATGGCACCAACGGGTTCACTTCCGGGTAGTAAGCCGCCGCCTGACCCGCCGGAATATCAAACGCCAGCAGCGTAAAGCCTTTCACACGGCGCTCACGACCGTCTTCCCACAGCGACACGATGTCTGCCTTCTGCCCCGGCTTGAAGCCCAGGCGGATGATGTCGGCTTCGTTGACGAACAGCACGTCACGCTGGCCTTTGACCCCGCGATAACGGTCGTCCAGGCCATAGATGGTGGTGTTGTACTGATCATGGGAGCGCATCGACTGCATGATCAGGTCCGGCACCCGGCCCGTGGCGTGGGTGCGTTCGTGGATCAGGTCTTTGGGCAAGATGTTCGGGCGGAAGTTGGCGCGGCCCGACGGGGTGTTCCAACGGCGTGCGCCGGCGGAGTTGCCCAGGTAGAAGCCACCTGGGTGTTTGATCTTCTCGTTGAAGTCCTTGAAGCCTGGGATGGTGTCGGCGATCAGGTCGCGGATGCGCCCGTAGTCGGCCACCAGCCAGTTCCAATCCACGGGCTTGCTGCCCAGGGTGGCGGCAGCAATGCCCGCCAGGATCGCCGGCTCGGACTTCATCAGTTTCGACAACGGTTGCAGTTGGCCGTTGGAGCCGTGGACCATGCTGAACGAGTCTTCCACCGTCACCGCTTGCGGGCCGTCGGCCTGAATGTCGATGTCGGTGCGGCCCAGGCACGGCAGGATCAACGCGTCTTTACCGTGCATCAGGTGGCTGCGGTTGAGCTTGGTGCTGATCTGCACGGTCAGGTCGCAATTGCGCAGCGCTTCGAAGGTGCGCGTGCTGTCTGGCGTGGCTTGGGCAAAGTTGCCGCCCAGGCCGATAAAGACTTTGGAGCGGCCTTCAAGCATGGCGTGAATCGCTTCCACCACGTTGTGGCCGTTGTCTCGCGGCACCTGGAACTGGAAACGTCGCTCCAGCGCGTCCAGAAACGCCGCCGGTGGGCGTTCGTTGATGCCCATGGTGCGGTCGCCCTGCACGTTACTGTGGCCACGCACCGGGCACAGCCCTGCGCCTGGGCGGCCAATATTGCCGCGCAGAAGCATCAGGTTGGCGATTTCTTGGATGGTCGGCACCGAGTGTCGGTGCTGGGTAATCCCCATCGCCCAGCACATGATCACATTCTTGCCTTTGGCGTACATGCGCGCCGCTTGCTCGATCTCCACCAGGGTCAGGCCGGACTGCTCGACGATTTCCTCCCAGGAGGTGTCGTCGATCTGGCCCAGGTATTCCAGGACGTTGGCGGTGTGTTCGTTGAGGAAGTCGTGGTCGAACACTGCTTCCTTGCCTTCGGCCAGGGCTTGGCGTTCCCACAGCAGCAGGAATTTGGCCATGCCACGCAAGATCGCCATGTCGCCACCCAATGCCGGGCGGAAGTAGGCGGTGTTGGTTGGCTTGTCGCCGTTGGTGAGCATTTCCAGCGGATGTTGGGGGTGCTGGAAGCGCTCCAGGCCGCGCTCTTTCAGTGGGTTGATACACACCACCTGGGCGCCGCGCTTCACTGCTTCGCGCAGAGGCTCGAGCATGCGTGGGTGGTTGGTGCCGGGGTTCTGGCCCCAGACGAAAATGGCATCGGCATGCTCGAAGTCATCAAAGGTCACGGTGCCTTTGCCCACGCCCACGCTCTGCGCCAGGGCTACACCGCTGGCTTCGTGGCACATGTTGGAGCAGTCCGGGAAGTTGTTGGTGCCATAGGCGCGTACAAACAGCTGGTACAGGTAGGCAGCTTCGTTGCTGGCGCGGCCCGAGGTGTAGAACTCGGCCATGTTCGGGCTGGGCAACGCGTTGAGGTGCTTGCCGACCAGGTCGAAGGCGGCTTCCCAACTGATGGGCGTGTAGCGATCGGTCTGGGCGTCATAGCGCATCGGCTCGGTCAGGCGGCCCTGATATTCCAGCCAATAGTCGCTTTGTTCCAGCAAAGCCGTGACGCTGTGCTTGGCGAAGAAGGCCGCATCGACGCGGCGCTTGGTGGCTTCCCAGTTGACTGCCTTGGCGCCGTTTTCGCAGAACTTGACCATGCCGCTTTCCGGTGAGTCGCCCCAGGCGCAGCCCGGGCAGTCGAAGCCGCCGTTCTGGTTGGTCTTGAGCATCATGCGCAGGTTTTTCAGGGCGTTGTCGCTGGTCAGCCAGGCTTGCGCCACGCTGATCAGGGCGCCCCAGCCACCGGCTGGGCCTTTGTAGGGCTTGTAGCGTGGGGTTGGGGTCTGGTCGGCTTGGTGGTGAAGGCTCATGGCTGGTGCTCCATCGCAGGGCTATAGACCCGTGGCGCGCTTTTTTGCGGCAGGTGGATGAGGTTGAGGTTGTGCCGGCGCGCCCATTGCAGGGCCAGGCCGGTGGGCGACGACAGGCTGACCAGGGTCTGGATGCCCGCGCGTAAAACTTTCTGAATCAATTCCAGGCTGCAGCGGCTGGTAACAATCGCCAGGCCGCCGTCGGTCGGAATCTTTTGGCGGATCAACGCGCCAATCAATTTATCCAGGGCGTTATGCCGGCCGATGTCTTCGCGACCCATCAGCAATTCGCCTTGGTTATTCATAAACACCGCCGCATGCACGGCGCCACTGTGCTGGCCCAGGGGTTGGAATGCACTGATACGCTGGCGCAGGCCGTCGAGCCACTGCGCCGGCGGCAAGGGCGCGCCCGGCAGTACGTGGAGGTCGGGCAATGCTTGCTCTACCGCTTCCACGCCACACAGGCCACAGCCGCTGGTGCCCGCCAATTGGCGACGTTGCTGCTTGAGGTTCCAGAACGCACGGCTGGAAACCTGTACCTGGGCGTACTGGGCTGCGCCTGAACCGCTGATTTTCAGGTCATAAATGTCGTTAACGTCGGTGATAATGCCGCTGCCGAGGCTGAACCCTACAATGAAGTCTTCCAGGTCCGTAGGCGTCACCAGCATCACCGCCTGGCTGATATCGTTATAGGCAATCGCCAACGCCACTTCTTCGGCCAGCGCAGTGCTGGCGACTTCTGTGTGTTCAAGATTGCAATAGTGATAGCTCTGGCTGGCGACGGGCGCGGTCGATTCAAGAGCGGGCGCCGCGCAGTGAGGGCGCTTGGCGTTCATGGGGCAGTACCACCGGCGGATTGATCAGTGTTTAGACTAGGCGCGACAAAGGGTCACGTCTAATCGCCAGTATTGATCTATTGATAGAGGGCGTCGATCAAGGTTCACCGGCGTTTTCGTCGGGCTTATTCCAGGTAGGGTTGATTGGGATACTTTTGAGTCTTTAGCCAGTCTGGAACCCAAGTCGGCAGGACTGGTCTAGTCTTGGGCATCTGGAAATTAAATCCCAAGGAGAGCGCACCATGAGTATTTTTAGCTTTATCAAAGAAGCCGGCGAAAAGATCGTCGACCTGTTGACGCCGGGTAATGCGAACGCCAGTGAGCAGTTGAAGGAGCATGTGAGCAAGGTGGGCCTGGGTAATCCAAACGTGCAGACCACGGTGGATGGCGACAAGGTCACGGTGACCGGTGAAGTGGCCACGCAGGAAGAGAAAGAGAAGATCCTGTTGGCGCTGGGCAACATTGCCGGCGTGGCAAGTGTGGATGACCAGATCACTGTCACTGGCCCTGCGGTTACCGCTGCTCGTTTCGTTGTAGTGAAAAAGGGCGATACCCTCAGCGCGATTTCCCTGGCGGTGTACGGTAACGCCAACCAGTACAATAAGATTTTCGAGGCTAACAAGCCACTGTTGTCGCACCCGGACAAAATCTATCCAGGCCAGACACTGCGTATCCCTGAGTAATACGCAGGATAAAATGAGGAAGCTCGCTCCTACATAAGCCCGGTAATAAGTTCTCGATAATCCCCGACGGCTGCAAATTCTGCGGTGTCCTTTGGTCCTTTCTTGCTATCAGGCTCCTTCACTGCCAGCAAATGACCGACACCGAAATCCCGAGCGCTGCGCAGGATCGGCAATGTGTCATCTATAAACAGGCTACGGGCCGGATCAAACTGGATATCCGCTTGCAAGGCTTGCCAGAATTGCGGGTTCTCCTTGGGAAAACCGTAGTCGTGAGAGCTGATCAATCGCTCGAAATACAGCGCCAGTTCAATGCGTTCCAACTTCAATGACAGCGAATCACGATGAGCGTTGGTGATCATGATCACGCGCTTGCCGGCCTGTTTGATCGCCGCCAGGAACGTATCGGCATCCGGGCGCAGGGCGATCAGGTGGGCGGTTTCCAGTTTGAGTTCGCGCACCGGAATCTTGAGTTCGGTGCTCCAGAAATCCAGGCAATACCATTGCAACTGTCCGGCGTTACGCTCAAACAGCGGTTGCAGCTCCATCTCGGCCATGGCCTGGCTCACACCGTGCAGCTCGGCGTAGCGCTGGGGCAGGTGCTCCATCCAGAAGTGGTTGTCGTAATGCAGGTCGAGCAGGGTGCCGTCCATGTCCAGCAGGACGGTGTCGATGGCGTGCCAGGGCAGAGAGGGCATGGTGGGGTCTCATGTAAGTAAAGATATCCGACACAGACAATCGGAAAAGCCACGGTATAGTAACCCGATCACGCCAAGGAGCCGTTTATGCGCCAGAAACCCACTGTCCTCGCCCGCGAAATAGTTGCCAGTAGCCGTTTGTTCCGCGTGGAGGAAGTGCAATTGCGCTTTTCCAATGGCGTTGAGCGCACCTACGAGCGTCTTGTCGGGCGTGGCACGGGCTACGGCGCCGTGATGATTGTAGCGATGATCGATGAAGATCATGCATTGCTGGTGGAAGAATACTGCGGCGGCACTGACGAATATGAATTGTCATTACCCAAAGGCCTGATCGAGCCCGGCGAGGACGTGCTTGCAGCCGCAGACCGCGAACTCAAGGAAGAGGCCGGCTATGGCGCACGGCAGTTGGAACACATCACCGAGCTGTCATTGTCGCCAGGTTATATGAGCCAGAAAATCCAGGTGGTGTTGGCTACCGATCTTTATGAAGAGTGCCTTGAAGGTGATGAGCCCGAGCCGATGCGGGTAGACCGGGTCAACCTGCGTGAGCTGTCGGCGTTGGCGCAAAACGAGCAATTCAGCGAAGGTCGCGCCCTGGCGGCGCTGTATCTGGTCAGAGACCTGTTGACCCAGCGTGGAGCGTTCAACGCATGAGCGAACTGTTTTTAGGCCATCCGTTTATCGCCCCGGTCATTGAGCTGGCGCGCCAGGCCGGTGAAGCTATCCTGCCGTACTGGCGTGCCGATGTAGCCGTGACCTCCAAGGCGGACGATTCACCCGTGACGGCTGCCGACCTGGCTGCCCACCATCTGATTCTCGCAGGCCTCACCGCGCTGGACCCAAGTATTCCAGTGTTGTCTGAAGAGGACGCCGATATCGATCAGCGTGTGCGTGCCGGCTGGCAGCGCTGGTGGTTGGTGGATCCCCTGGATGGCACCAAGGAATTCATTTCCGGCAGTGAAGAATTCACCGTCAATATTGCCTTGATCGAACAGGGCCGTGTGGTGTTCGGCGTGGTGTCGATACCGACCACTGGCCGTTGCTACTTCGGCGGCGCGGGCCTGGGGGCTTGGCGGTCGGACGTCAATGCCGCGCCCAAGCAGATTCAAGTGCGCCAGACCAGGGCTGCGGGCGAAGCCTTTACCGTGGTGGCCAGCCGTCGTCATACCAGCCCTGAGCAGGAGCGCTTGCTGGAGGGTTTGAGCGAGGGTTTGGGTGAGTTGAAATTGGCGAATATCGGCAGTTCGTTGAAGTTTTGTTTATTAGCCGAGGGCAGTGCCGATTGTTATCCGCGCCTGGCGCCGACGTCGCAGTGGGATACCGCAGCGGCCCAGGGTGTATTGGAAGGGGCGGGGGGCGAAGTGTTGGAGTTGAATGGCAAGCCGTTCAGCTACCCGGCGCGGGAGTCGTTGCTGAACCCGTTCTTTCTGGCATTGCCAGCCAAGGCCGCCTGGCGTGATCGGCTGTTGACCCTGGCCAGATCTTAAGATCACTGCAGAGCAAAATGTGGGAGCGGGCTTGCCCGCGATGGCGGAGTGTCAGTCGTACAGGTATTGGCTGATCCACCGCTATCGCAGGCAAGCCAGCCCACATTAGCTTTATGGAGTGGCTGCTAGCGATGCAGCACGTACTGGCCGGTAAAGACGACGGCATGCTCTTCACTGCCTTCATTCACAATCCACGTCTCCAGCGCCAACCGCGCCCGCCCATAGCGCTGATAGGTCGCCACAAAGCGCTTCCACACCTTCTCCTGCGGCGCCGCGCAAATGGCTGTCGCGTCCTGGGTCACCGGCAGTGGGTAGCTGATCTGCCCTTCCTGAATCACGATGTGCCCGTCCTCAATCCCGGCTTCACGCAGCTTCAGGTGCAGCCAACCCCAACCTGCCAGCACGGCGCCGCAGTAGAGGCTGCCGCCGAACATGGTGCTCTTGTGGTTGATATTGGCTTGCAACGGCAGGTGCAGTTGCAGTTGGTCGTGTTGCCAGTCGAGCACCCTGAGGCCCATTTCCCGGGTGAGTGGGATGTCATGGTGAAGGATGGATTCCAGGTAACGGCTGTCGCGGCTCATGGCGGCCTCTTCGTGGGTGGACGATGTCATTCGTCGTCGGCGCTCTGGCTGGCACTGTCGGCGAAGTTCAGGCCGTGTTTGCGCAGTTTGTCATGCAAGGTTTTGCGCGGCACGCCCAAGGCTTCGGCGAGGCTGCGCACGGAGCTGTGGGGGCGGGTCAGTTCGGCGGCGATCAGGCTTTTTTCGAACTGTTCGACTTGCTCGCTCAGGCCTCCTGGCGTGGAGGTCAGCACGCCGGCGGCGGGATGGTCCTGGGTGTTGTCCAGGGCCAGCTCCAGGCCGAGGGCGAAACGCTCCGCGGCGTTTTGCAATTCCCGCACATTGCCCGGCCAGCTGTGGCGCAGCAACAGCGCGCGCTGGCCCGGTTGCAGTTCGTGCAAGGGCAGGCCGTGACGGCTGCTGGCCTCGTCGGCGAAGTGCTGGAACAGCATCAGCGCATCTTCACCCCGTTCACGTAGCGGTGGGATGCGCAGCGGCGCCACATTGAGGCGGTAATACAAGTCGGCACGGAAACGGCCCTGGTCAGCGGCCTGGCGCAGGTCTTCCTTGGTGGCGGCGATAATGCGGATATCCAGCGGGATCAGCTGATTGCCACCCAGGCGTTCCACTACGCGCTCCTGTAAAAGACGCAGCAACTTGACCTGTACATCCAGGCTCATGCTTTCAATTTCATCCAGAAACAGCGTGCCGCCATTGGCAAACTCGAACTTGCCGATGCGGCGCTTCTGCGCGCCGGTAAACGCGCCGGGTTCATGGCCGAACAGTTCGCTTTCCACCACCGATTCCGCCAGGGCCCCGGCGTTGATCGCCACAAACGGGCCGCTGCGTCGGCTTGAGAGGTCGTGCAGGGCGCGGGCGACGACCTCCTTGCCCGCCCCGGTTTCGCCGAGGATCAGCACATCGGCCTTGGTTGCGGCCAGCGCACCGATTTGCTCGCGCAGGCGCAACATCTGTGGCGAGTGCCCTACCAGGCGCGTGCTCAGTTGCTGGCGGTCGCTGAGGGCCAGGCGCAGGCTGCGGTTGTCCAGTACCAGCCGGCGCAGGGCCAGGGCACGACGCACGCTGTCGAGCAGCGCGTCACTGGCGAAGGGTTTTTCCAGGAAGTCATAGGCACCGGCACGCATGGCCTGCACCGCCAGGGGTACGTCGCCGTGGCCGGTGATCAGCAGCACCGGCAGGTCGGGGTCCTGGCCGTGCAATTCGGTCAACAGTTCCAGGCCGTCCATGCCGGGCATGCGGATGTCGCTGACCACCACGCCCGGCCAGTCGCGGGACAGGCGTGTGGTGAGCCCGTTGGCTTCGCCCAGGGGCAGGACTTTCAGGCCGGCCAGGTCCAGGGTCTGGCACAGGGCCTGACGCAGGTGTGGATCGTCGTCGATCAATACCACCTGAATCGAGTTGTCGATACTCATACACTGCGGTCCTCGGACGGTTGCAGACTGACGCCCGGCGAGCCGGCACGCAATTTCAAGGTTAACAGCGCGCCGCCTTCCTTGTGGTTGGCAAACGACAGTTCGCCGCCAAAGGCGCGCATCAGGGTGTCGCAGATCGCCAGGCCCAGGCCCAGGCCTTGGGTGCGCGTCTTGGTGGTGTAGAAAGGCTCGCTGGCGCGGCCCAGGGCTTCCATGCAAAAGCCCGGGCCGTTGTCGCGAATATACAAGTTGACGCCTTGGGGCGTGGTTTCGGCACTCAGCCACAGTTTGCGTGGCGGGCCTTTTTCGGTGAGGGCGTCCAGAGCATTGGCCAGCAAGTTACCCAGCACCTGGCGCAGGCGAGTTTCACCTGCCTGCACCCACAAGGTCGCCTCTGGCAGGTCGCGGATCAACTCCACCTCCATCGAACGCCGACGCTTGGCCAGCAATGCCAGGGCGTCGTCGAGCGCCGGTTGCAAAGCCACGCTCTCCGGCGCATGCCGGTCGCGGCGGGCGAATGCGCGCAGGTGGGCGATGATCGAGGCCATGCGCCCGGTCAATTCGCTGATCAGCTTGAGGTTGCCGCGGGCGTCGTTGGTGCGCTCATGGTCGAGCAGGATTTCGGCGTTTTCGGCATAGCTGCGAATCGCCGCCAGTGGCTGATTCAATTCATGGCTGATACTCGCCGACATGGTGCCCAGCGCCGAGAGTTTACCGGCCTGGACCAAGTCGTCCTGGGCGCGCACCAGTTCTTGCTGGGCATGCTCGCGCTCCAGCACTTCCTGTTTCAGGCGCCGGTTCAGGCCCTCCAGGTCGCTGGTACGCTCGGCCACGCGCATCTCCAACTCGCGGCGGGCCTTGGCTTCGAAGGCGATGCGTTCCAGGTAGTGCCGGCGGCGCTGCATCAGCAACCCCAGCAACAGCATCAGCACCAACAACGTGGCGCCGCCTACGGCGACGACCGTGCGCACCGGACGGTTGATCAGCGAGCGCGGCGCGAGGATTTCCACGTTCCAGCCGGTTTCGGCGATGGCCGTGGATTGGCGCAGCCAGGCGCTGCTGCTGAGGCTCAGCGGCTGCGGGTCGCGGGTGGGGTAGGGCTGGATGGCAACGATGGCCTCGCGTTCTTCGGCAGTCAGTGGCCGAGTGGCGCGGAATCGCCATTGCGGGCGTGAGGTGAGGATCACCACGCCGTTATGGTCGGTGACCAACAGTTGTTCCGGGGTATTGCCCCAGAGGCTTTCGGTGTGGTCCAGGTCGACCTTCACCACCAGCACGCCGATGATGGTGTCGCCGTCACGTACCGCGGCAGCGAAGAAGTAGCCGCGCTTGGCCGAGGTGGTGCCCAGGCCGAAGAAGCGCCCCAGGCGCCCTGCCATGGCCTCGCTGAAATACGGACGGAAGGAGAAGTTGCGCCCGACAAAGCTGTCTTGTTTGTCCCAGTTGGACGCGGCGAGGGTCTTGCCGGTGGTGTCCATCAAATACATCACCTCTACCCCGGCCTGGGCGGCGACGTCCTTGAGCAACTGGTTGGCACTGACCAGGTGGGTGCTGACGTGGGGCGCGTCCAATGCGGTGCGCAGGGCCGGCAAGTCACCGAGGATTTGCGGCAGTATTTCGTAGCGATGCAGGGTGCCCAACAAGTTGGCGACGTAGAGGTCGAGGGTCTGGCGGTTTTGCCCGGCCAGCTCGCTGCGGTAATAGCGCTCGGCCAAATGCTCCAGCGGCCACAACAGCGGCGCCAGGCACAGAGCCAGCAGGGCTAGGCTGCGCCAGCGGGGTCTTCGCGCAAGAGGTGGGGTCATGGAAGTCGCGCCTGTGGGTACAGGCGCATTATGCCTAGTGCTGCTGTGCAAGACACTCGTGCAATGCGTCCTGCCACTGTGGCTGGCTGACGTGCCATTGCTGTTGCAGGCGCGTGCAGTCCAGGCGCGAGTTCAGCGGGCGCTTGGCGGGGGTCGGGTAGGCGCTGGAAGGGATCGGTTCCAGCTCGGCGCAGGCCTTGCCTTCGGCGCGCAGTTGCTCGCCAATCGCCTCGGCAAAACCGAACCACGAGGTTTCACCCTGGGCAGTGAGGTGGTAAACGCCCCAATCCCCTGCCTTACCGGCCTGCCACTGCTCGATCAGCACACGGGTGCTGTTGGCGATAGTCCCGGCCCAGGTCGGCGCACCGATCTGGTCGGCCACGATGCGCATCTGCGGTTTTTCCTGCAGCAGGCGCTGCATGGTCAGCAGGAAATTCTTGCCATGGCTCGAATAGACCCAACTGGTACGCAAGATCAGGTACTGGCCACCTACAGCCGCAATCGCCTGCTCACCCGCCAGCTTGCTCTGGCCGTAGACACCCAATGGGTTGGGCGTGTCGTCTTCGGTGTAGGCGGCAGGTTTGCTGCCGTCGAACACGTAGTCGGTCGAGTAATGGATCAGCGGGATACCCAGCGCCTTGGCTTCCTCGGCGAGGATGCCGGGGGCGATGGCATTGATGGCAAACGCAGCGTCCGGTTCGCTCTCGGCCAGATCGACGGCGGTGTGGGCCGCCGCGTTGATGATCAGGCCAGGGCGATGGGCGCGCACTTGTTGGCGGATAAGGTCTGCGTCTGCCAGGTCAAGCTGGTCGCGGCCCAGGACGATAAGTTCGCCCAGGCCCTGGAGCCGCTGTTGCAGCTCCTGGGAGACTTGGCCGTGTTGGCCGGTGATGAGGATTTTCATGGGAACAAGTCAGCGTCCATCAGCAGTTTACCGACCTGATCCTTGGCGGAGAGTTGCGGCGGTTCGGCCAGCTCCCAGTCGATAGCCAGCGTCGGGTCATTCCAGAGAATGCTGCGCTCGGCGCTTGGCTGGTAGTAGTCGGTGGTTTTGTACAGGAATTCTGCGTACTCACTCAATACCACGAAACCATGGGCGAAGCCTTCCGGCACCCAGAGTTGGCGATGGTTCTGTGCCGACAGGCGGACACCCACCCACTGGCCAAAGTTGGGTGAGCTGCGACGGATGTCGACCGCTACGTCCAACACTTCACCGTAGGTGACACGTACCAGCTTGCCTTGAGTGTGTTCAAGCTGATAGTGCAAACCTCGCAGCACGCCTTTTTGCGAGCGTGAGTGATTGTCCTGCACGAAATTACGCTTGAGCCCGGTGGCCGCTTCAAAGGCGCGCGCATTGAAACTTTCGTAGAAGAAACCGCGTTCGTCGCCGAATACCTTTGGCTCGAGGATGAGTACGCCGGGTAGTGTGGTTTCAACTACATTCACTGGGTCTCTCCGGCAAGCGAGTAGAGGTATTGGCCATAGCCGGTCTTGCCAAAGTACTTGGCGCGCTCCAGCAGATAGTCACGATCGATCCAGCCGTTTTCGTAGGCGATTTCTTCCAGGCAGGCCACTTTCAAGCCTTGGCGGTGCTCGATGGTCTGAACGTAGGTCGAGGCTTCCAACAGGCTGTCATGGGTGCCGGTGTCGAGCCAGGCGAAACCACGACCGAAGCGTTCAACGTGTAGATCGCCACGCTGGAGGTAGGCATTGTTGACGTCGGTGATCTCCAACTCGCCGCGTGGCGACGGCTTGACCGCCTTGGCGATCTTGATCACGTCGTTGTCGTAGAAGTACAGGCCGGTCACCGCGTAGTGGGACTTGGGTTTAGCCGGTTTTTCTTCGATGGACAGGGCGCGGCCTTCGCTATCGAAGTCAATCACACCGAAGCGCTCAGGGTCTTTGACCCAGTAGCCGAACACCGTGGCGCCCGAAGGACGTTCGGCGGCGGTGCGCAGTTGCTCGCCGAAATGCTGGCCGTGGAAGATGTTGTCCCCCAGGATCAAGCACACAGGGTCATCGCCAATGAACTCTTCGCCGATGATAAATGCCTGGGCCAGGCCGTCCGGCGAAGGCTGCTGCGCGTAGGTGAAGCGCACGCCGAACTGGCTGCCATCGCCCAGCAGGTTCTGGTATTGCGGCAAGTCCACTGGCGTGGAGATCACCAGAATATCCTTGATCCCGGCCAGCATCAGTACCGAGATCGGGTAGTAAATCATCGGCTTGTCATACACCGGCAACAACTGTTTGGACACGCCCAGGGTAATGGGGTGCAAACGCGTGCCGGAACCGCCGGCCAATACAATTCCCTTCATCATGCGATCAAATCCTTCACGTCAGTATTGCCCAGTCGTTCACCTTGATAACTACCGTCCTGGACCCTGCGGCACCATTCCAGGTTATCGAGGTACCACTGCACGGTTTTGCGCAGGCCGGTCTCGAAGGTTTCTTCCGGGACCCAGCCCAGTTCGCGTTCGATCTTGCTGGCGTCGATGGCGTAGCGTTGGTCGTGGCCTGGGCGATCCTTGACGAAGGTGATCAGGTCGGTGAATTTCTCCACGCCGGCTGGGCGTTGTGGCGCCAGTTCTTCCAGCAGGGCGCAAATGCCACGTACCACGTCGATGTTTTTCTGTTCGTTGTGGCCGCCGATATTGTAGGTCTCGCCCACAACCCCAGTGGTCACCACTTTGAGCAGTGCACGGGCGTGATCCTCGACGAACAGCCAGTCACGCACCTGCAGACCATCGCCATACACCGGCAGTGGCTTGCCCGCCAGGGCGTTGAGAATCACCAGCGGGATCAATTTTTCAGGAAAGTGGAACGGCCCGTAATTGTTCGAGCAGTTGGTCAACAGCACTGGCAGGCCATAGGTGCGCTGCCAGGCGCGTACCAGGTGGTCAGACGCTGCCTTGCTCGCGGAATACGGCGAGCTCGGTGCGTACGGCGTGGTCTCGGTGAAGAGGTCGTCCACGCCGTGCAGGTCGCCATACACCTCGTCAGTGGAGATGTGGTGGAAACGGAACGCGCTTTTTGCCGGCTCTGCCAGCTTCTGCCAATAGGCGCGCGTGGCTTCCAACAGGCTGTAGGTGCCAACGATGTTGGTCTGGATAAAATCCGACGGACCGTCAATGGAGCGGTCCACATGGGACTCGGCCGCCAAGTGCATGATCGCATCAGGTTCGAAGCGTGCGAGTACGCCGCTGACGGTGGCCTGGTCGATGATATCGGCCTGGACAAACTCATAGCGGCTGTTGGACGCGATGCTGGCCAGCGACTCGAGGTTGCCGGCGTAAGTCAGCTTGTCCAGGTTGAGCACTTCATGCTCAGTGTGTTGAATCAAGTGCCGGATCAGGGCCGAGCCAATAAATCCGGCACCGCCGGTGATGAGAATGCGCATGTCGAGGGCCTTTTCCTTAGACGGACACTGGGCGAAAGTAGCATAGCTTGAGTTGTGAATCGGGCCGGCGCAAGCACCGTGAGTAGAAGGGGTTGATTAACGCCACAGAACAATGGCGATATAGACGCCTGAAAAAACAAAGGTCGTCACAATGTCGTTAGCCACGTTGACCCACCGTGCCAGCTTGCCTTGCCCACAAGTCACCCCCGAACAGGCCGCATGCCTGCTCGATCGACACTATGGATTGACGGGCAAATTACGCTCATTGGGCAGTCAACAAGACCTCAACTACAGAATTGACAGCACGCAGGGCCGTTTCGTTCTGAAAGTCTGCCGGGGTGACTACGCCGCGGTTGAACTCCAGGCCCAGCACGCGGCCCTCAACAGCCTGGGCACGCATCCCGGCCTGCGCGTGCCCAAGGTTATCCAGACCGTAGAAGGTGAAGAGTTGCTGACGGTCAACGTCGATGACCAAACCCTGCACCTGCGGCTGTTGGACTATATCGACGGCCAACCCCTGACGCATTTGCCCCACCTGAGCCGCACCGTGATCGAAGGCTTTGGTGAGCTGTGCGGGCAAATGAGCAACGCGCTGGCAGGTTTCGAACACCCTGGCCTGGAGCGCACCCTGCAATGGGACCCGCGCCACGCGCAGGCATTGATCAACCACCTGCTGGCAACCTTGCCCGACCTGCCGCAGCGTGCTGCTTTGGAGCAGGTGGCCAGGCAGGTCGAAGCGCATGTCCAGCCGTTGGCGGCACACCTGCCGTGGCAGGCGGTGCACATGGATATCACCGATGACAACGTGGTGTGGCAGCGTGATGCCCAGCGGCACTGGCGTATACAAGGCGTGATCGATTTTGGCGATCTGGTGCGTACCTGGCGAATTGCCGACCTGTCGGTGACCTGCGCGGCGCTTTTGCACCATGCCGACGGTGATCCGTTTGCCCTCTTGCCGGCGATCCAGGCCTGCCACGCGGTCACGCCCTTGCAGCGCGAAGAGTTAGAGGTGCTGTGGCCGTTGATCGTCGCTCGCGCGGCAGTGTTGGTGCTCAGCAGTGAGCAGCAGCAACGCCTGGACCCGGATAACACTTATCTAAAGAAAAACGCCGAGCACGAGTGGGAAATTTTCGATATCGCCACGTCGGTGTCCTTTGAGCTGATGCAAGCGGCGATTCTGCGCAGCGTCGGCGAAACATTACCGTCCGTCGCCAACCACGACTTCGCGCCTTTATTGCCAGGTTTGGTGGGTCGCGAGTTCGCCCTGATCGACCTGGGCGTACTCAGCCCGCATTTCGAGGCAGGCAATTGGGAAACTCCCGGCATAGATCGGCGCTTGCTGGATGAAGCGGCGACGGTGCATGGGCTGGCGGCCAGTCGTTATGGGCAATACCGCTTGTCGCGCACCCGTCCCGACAGTGCGGTGGAGCCCGAGACCTTCCCCCTGCATGTCGAGCTGCATCTGCCCCACGGCACGGTTTTGGAGGCGCCCTTTGCGGGAACGCTGCGCGAAGGCACCGACGGCTTACTGTGCATGCATAGCAGTGGGCTGAGCCTGCGCTTGTGGGGCGTGCGAACATCACTCAAGCCCGGTGCAACGCTGGTGAAAGGGCAGGTGCTGGGCGAGGTTCATGGGCCGTTGACCGTGCAGTTATGCCGCGCCGACCTTGAGCCACCGCTGTTCTGCACACCTTCCCGGGCGTTGGCATGGCAGGCGTTGTGCCCGTCACCCGCGGCGCTGTTGGGCCTGGCCTGTGATGCTGAGCCGGAACTGGACCCAGAGGCCCTGCTGGCCCGGCGGGATGCCAGCTTTGCCCGCTCCCAGAAGCACTACTACGCCGACCCACCGCGTATCGAGCGCGGCTGGCGTAACCACCTGATCGATATGCAGGGCCGATCCTACCTCGACATGCTCAACAACGTGGCCGTGCTGGGCCATGGCCACCCGCGCATGGCTGAGGTGGCGGCTCGGCAATGGTCGTTGCTCAACACCAACTCGCGCTTTCACTATGCGGCAATTGCCGAGTTCTCCGAGCGCCTGCTGGCGTTGGCGCCACAGGGCATGGACCGGGTGTTCCTGGTCAACAGCGGCACGGAGGCCAATGACCTGGCGATTCGTTTGGCCTGGGCCTACAGCGGCGGGCGCGACATGCTCAGCGTGCTGGAGGCCTACCACGGCTGGTCGGTGGCGGCGGATGCCGTGTCCACCTCGATTGCCGATAACCCCCAGGCCTTGAGCAGCCGCCCGGATTGGGTACACCCGGTGACGGCGCCCAATACCTACCGCGGTGAGTTCCGCGGGCCGGCCAGTGCGCCGGACTATGTACGAAGCGTGGAGCATAACCTGGCGAAAATCGCCGCGAGCCGGCGTCAATTGGCCGGGTTCATCTGCGAGCCGGTGTACGGCAATGCCGGCGGCATCTCCCTGCCAGCGGGTTACCTGCAACAGGTATATGGCTTGGTCCGTGCCCAGGGTGGCGTGTGCATCGCCGACGAAGTGCAGGTGGGTTACGGCCGCATGGGGCATTTCTTCTGGGGGTTTGAACAGCAGGGTGTGGTGCCCGACATCATCACCATGGCCAAAGGCATGGGCAACGGCCAGCCGTTGGGCGCGGTGATCACCCGTCGAGAAATTGCCGAGGCACTGGAGGCCGAGGGTTACTTCTTCTCGTCATCCGGAGGCAGCCCGGTCAGCTGCCGGATCGGCATGGCAGTGCTGGACGTGATGGAGGAGGAAAAACTGTGGGAAAACGCCCAAGTGGTAGGCGGGCATTTCAAGGCACGACTGGAGAAATTGATCGACCGCCACTCACTCGTCGGTGCTGTACACGGTTCGGGATTCTATCTGGGCCTTGAACTGGTGCGTGATCGCCATACCCTCGAACCTGCGACGGCAGAAACCGCCTTGTTGTGTGATCGTCTGCGTGAGTTGGGGATTTTCATGCAGCCTACGGGGGATTACCTGAATATCCTCAAGATCAAGCCGCCGATGGTCACTTCCCGGCGCAGCGTGGATTTCTTTGTCGACATGCTGTCGAAAGTGCTGGATGAGCAACTGTGATTTATCGATGGTTATCGGCTATTTGTTGCAGAACTGAGCACCTATCGTATTTTTAGGCTGTTAAAGCCGATTTTTATCCATTATAAAGTTGCCCTTCACCCCATTCGGAGCCCTGATCGCCATGACCACCTTGCACAGCACACCTCGCGCCGATGGCTTTCACATGCCTGCCGAATGGGCGCCCCAGACTCAGACCTGGATGATCTGGCCCGAGCGCCCAGACAACTGGCGCCTGGGCGGCAAGCCTGCGCAGGCGGCCCATGTGGCGGTGGCCAAGGCCATCGCGCGGTTTGAGCCGGTGACCGTCGCGGTTTCCGCCGGCCAGTACGAAAACGCCCGTGCCCGCCTGGACGTGCCCAATATCCGCGTGGTGGAAATGTCCAATGACGACGCCTGGGTTCGCGACACCGGCCCGACTTTCGTGATCAACGGCAGTGGTGAAGTACGGGGTGTGAACTGGGACTTCAACGCCTGGGGTGGTTTTGACGGCGGCCTGTATTCGCCGTGGAACCGCGATTCCCAGGTGGGAGGCAAGATCCTCGAGATGGAGCGCACACCGCGTTACCGCACTGAAGGCTTTGTGCTTGAAGGCGGTTCGATTCATGTCGACGGCGAAGGCACACTGATCACCACCGAAGAGTGCCTGTTGAACCGCAACCGCAACCCGCACCTTGATCGTGCGGCCATTGAGGCGGTGCTCAGCGATAACCTAGCTGTGGATAAGATCATCTGGTTGCCGGACGGCCTGTTCAACGACGAAACCGACGGCCATGTGGATAACTTCTGCTGCTACGTGCGTCCGGGCGAAGTGCTGTTGGCCTGGACCGACGACCCGCAAGACCCGAACTACCCACGCTGCCACGCAGCCATGGATGTGCTGCAAAGCAGCACCGATGCCCAGGGTCGCTCGTTCATCGTGCATAAAATGCCGATCCCGGGTCCGCTGTATGCCACTGAGGAGGAATGCGCCGGGGTAGATTTGGTTGATGGCAGCCAGGAGCGTAATCCGACCGTGCGGTTGGCCGGTTCCTACGTCAACTTCCTGATCGTCAACGGCGGCATCATCGCGCCGAGCTTCGATGACCCGTTGGACGACCAGGCCAAGCAAATCCTGCAGAATCTGTTCCCACAGCATGAAGTGGTGATGGTGCCGGGTCGCGAACTGTTACTGGGCGGGGGCAATATCCATTGCCTGACCCAACAGCAGCCCGCCCCGCAGCGAAAGTGAGTGCAGTTGTAACAGCGCCTTGATGGCGTAGGAGCACTGCGCCCTTGCGGTGCTCCCCGCAAGCCCGCGACCCAGCCCGGTCGCGGGCTTTTTCATGCCTGTATGCCAATGAACAGGGCACATTGGCATAGCTCTTGTATCGCTGTGGTTACAGTGGCCCAAGGGGGATGACCGCGCAGTTCTGTCACAAACCTTGAGTAAGTTAGCCGCTCACGCAGCAGGAGAGAGCGCTGAAATGAATGCCGATGTCCACCTGATGAACACGCGTACGTTCCACCCTTTGCGGGTCGACGGTGACGCCATCCTTGCGCTGGCCCTCTGGTTGAAGGCAAACGGCTCGCGACAGGTCAGGCAAGCGCCTGACTTGCGCAGCGTGATGAGTGAGCGCTACCCGGTGGGGTTGTTCACGGAGGATGAGGTGCAGGCGTTGTGCGAGTTGATGAGCAACTGACAGAGCGCCGAAATCTAAATGTGGGAGCTGGCTTGCCTGCGATAACCATAGGTATCTACACAATTTTGTAGGTTGTAGCAGCCGACGGGGTAACTACGATGCGAAGCGAGTCGCTCTTGATCTTGCTCTTGCTCTGCTTTTGATCTTAGGCGCCCCGTCAAACCACGCTGGCGAATTACGGGCACACCGAGCCCAAGCGAGGTGCCGAGTGGTGGGGCAAGAGCGTTTTGCTTACTTTGGCCTGGGCCGGCATCCCGGCTTTTGCAAAGTGAGCCGCCGTCAGGGCTGAACCCTAAGTGGCCGTTACCGCAGGAATGGATATGTACAGGGTCCACCTGTGTTGACCGTCAGGCAGTCTTCGCAGACAAGCCAGCTCCCACAGTTTGATCGCGGGGCGTCCGGTAGATAAGCATCGGCTGTCCGGTCGTCACGGGAGCAAGCTCCCTCGCCACAGGTCCAGCGTCGTACCGAAGTTGTGTAGATACCTATGCTGCGATAGCGGTGTATCAGCCGACAGAGGGGGTGCTGGCCCACCGCAATCGCAGGCAAGCCAGCTCCCACACAAGCCGTATTTCACATGAGCTTTGTCAGAAGCTGTAGGTACCGGTAACCACCAGACTTCGCGGCTCACCCGGTTGAATCTGCGCCGCACTGGTCGCCGAGGCGTAGTAGTTTTTGTCGGCGATATTGTTCAGTGCTGCCCGCACGTCCCATTCTTTCTGACGGAACCCGGCCAGCGCGTCCCAGCGGCCATAACCCGGCAACACCACGGTGTTGAGGTTGTCGGCATATCGATCACCCACCAGGGTCAAACCGGTTTCCGCGTACCAGCCCATCTGCGGTTTCCAGGTGATGAACAGGCTGGCGTTGCGCTTGGCCACGTCGCTGATTCGTTTGCCTTCAAAGCCATTGTTGTCCTTCTCGACCTTGGCGTCCTGCAGGCCCACGCCGCCGCGCACATACCAGTTGTCGACGATCTTGCCGGTGGCGGTCAGTTCCACGCCGCGTGAGCGTTGCTCGCCGGTGAGCAGGGTAATGGTGCGGTCCAGCGGGTCGGTGGTGCGGCGGTTGTAGAGCTCCAGTTCGTACACGGCCAGGGTGGTGCTCAGGCGCTCGTCGAACCAGTCGCTCTTCACGCCGATTTCCTTTTGCTTGGTCAGCTCCGGGCTCAGGTCGTTGGCGTTGCCGGTGGCGTTCGGCGTGATGCCGATCAGGCCGCCGCCGGCTGGCGAGAAGGTCTTGCTCCACGAGGCATAGAACGAGTGGTGCTCCAGAGGCGTCCACACCAGGCCGACGCGCGGGCTGGTGCTGTGGCTTTTCACGTTCTGTTGGATGTCGAGCAGCTTGTTGGTGGTGTCCACTTCGAAACGGTCGTAACGCAGCCCGCCCAGCAGTTGCCACTGGTCGTTCAAGCGCAGTTGGTCCTGCACATACAGGGCGCGGCTTTCGACTTCAGTGTGGTTGTTACTCGACAGTCGCATGCTGCCGGTGTGGCTCAGGCGGCGATTAGGCTGGTTGAGGTCCAGGCTCGGCACTGTCCTGCCATCCCGAGCGGAGTACAGCTTCGGATCGCGGCGCTGGCTGCCCAGCTCAATGCCGGTGAGCAAGCGGTGCTCCAGGCCAAAGGTGTCGAAACCGCCTTCCAGCTCCAGGTTGTTGAACACGTTGCGGGTGGTCAGGTCCTGCTGCCAGTGTTGGCGGGTGACGCTGTTGGTTTTCGGCTCGTAACCGGTCTGGTAGGTATTGTCGAAATCACTGTCGAGCTTGAACACGCCGAGGGTATGGCGCAGTTGCCAGTCGGCATTGAGCTCGTAGGCGAGTTTGGAACGCAGGGACTGGGACTTATCGTCGATGTAATCGCCGTGATCAAAGTAAGTGGTGCTGCGGCTCACATCCGCCGGGCGCCCGTTGACGCCCGGAATGCCACGGTCTGGGGTGCGGTTGTAGCGGCTGTATTCGTATTGCACCAGCCAGTTCAGCTCTGGAGTGAGCTGCCAGCTCATCGATGGCGCGAACAACTGGCGGTTGCCGCTGACGCCATCGCGAAAGCTGTTGTTGTCCTGGTTGCCCATGTTCAGGCGCAGGCTGATGTTGTCGGTGGGGTCGGTGCTCAGGTCGGCATACAGGCTGCGCAAATCGTTGCTGCCGCCTTGGGCTTCGATACTGGACTTTTGCCCTGGGGTGGGCATTTTGCTCACCCGGTTGACGATCCCGCCCTGGCCGCCTCGCCCGTAAAGCACGGCGGCCGGCCCCTTGAGCACTTCGATACGCTCGATGTTATGCAGGTCGCGCACGTACTGGCTGTCGTCGCGAATGCCATCCAGATAGAAGTCATTGCTGGCGTCGAAGCCGCGTATGCGCAGGCTGTCAAAGCGTGTATCGGCGCCGCTGCTGACGTTGGGGATACCGCTCAAGGCCTGGCCCAGGTCGTTGGTGCCATAGGAGCGCAGGCTTTCGGTTTTGACTGAGTCGATCGCCTGGGGCACATAGCGAACGGCCGTCGCGGTACGTGTGGCGGTGCTGGTTTCCTTGACCCGTGGGTCGTCTTCGTCTGCTTCCACACTGATCGAGGTTTCAGGCAAGACTGTGGCCGCACCGGCAAAACCGGCAGACAGCAGAACAGAGAGCCCAAGGGAGAGGGGCGTCAGGCGAGGGGCAGGCATGGGAGTGTATCCAAATGACGTGGCAGGAAAATTGTGCGTGAATGGTAATGCTTTGCATTTGCGCGCGTTATCTATTCCCTAATGCCTACCCTGTAGGATTTGTTACTTAATGTGTTTCGAGGGGGTTTCAAGGCGCTTTTCAGGCTTTCATCCCCGCGCCTTCGCTCGCCGCTTAGACGAATATCGCCTAAATACAGACGATTCACGAAATTGACACATAGTTCAACGCCCGCATAGGATTGCGCCCAACGCCTGTGGCTAACCACCATGACTAATCCAATAAAAAAAGGCCCGCGGCAGTTCAGTCGTCCGCGGGCCTTCTTTTTGCCGGCAAAGTCGACACCAGAAAAAGCAATAGGAGCCTGGTGTCACAGCGCGTACTCAACCCGTAATAAGGAATATAAGAAAATGTTGAAGCAACGGATGAGTCTGATCGCTCTGGGGATTTTGAGCGCATCGACAGCAATGGCAAACGACCAGGAGCAATCCAAGGGGTTTGTTGAAGACAGCCACCTGAACATCGCAGCACGTAATGCCTACATCAGCCGTGACAAAAAAAATGGCGAGAAGGACAAGGCTGAATGGGGCCAAGGCTTCATCGGCAAGTTCGAGTCCGGCTTCACCCAAGGCACCGTGGGTGTGGGTGTGGATGTGATTGGCCAATACGCTATCCGCCTGGACGGTGGTAAAGGTCGCGCTGGCGCCGGCGGCATCGACTTCTTCAAGCAGGGCAACGGCACTGTTGATGACAACGGCCAGCGAAACCCAGGCTCGGCACCACACGACCTGGCCAAAGGCGGCGCTGCCGTGAAGTTCCGCGTTTCCAACACTGTACTCAAGTACGGTGATCAGTTCCCGGCTGTGCCTGTGCTGCAGTACGACAACTCTCGCCTGTTGTCGGAAACCTACACCGGTACTTCGATCGTCTCTAAAGAGATCGCCGGTCTGCAACTGGACGCGGGTCATTTCACCAAAGAAGCGCGCAAGAGCATGGAAGGCACCGACAGCGGCCGCCTGAAAAGCATCGACTACATTGGTGGTAGCTACAAATTCACCGAAAGCCTGTCGGCTGCCCTGTACGCCTCCGACATGCAGGACGTGCTGAAGAAGCAGTACGTCAACGTCAACTACGTGCTGGCCCTGCCAGAGAAGCAGTCGCTGACGTTTGACTTCAACGGCTACAAAACCAAGCTGGACCGCAGCTTCGCCCTGGAAAACCAAGGTGATGCGGACGCTCGCGACAACAAGATCTGGAGCCTGGGCGCTACTTGGGCCGTTGGCGCGCACAGCTTCACCCTCGCTCACCAGCGCAGCACCGGTGACACCGGCTACCTGTACGGTGGCTACCGCAACGCTGGCGGCATTGGCGACGGTGGCAATACCATCTTGCTGGCCAACTCCTACTGGTCCGACTTCAACGGCAAGGACGAGCGCTCCTGGCAAGCAGGTTATGGCATCGACTTCGCCACCTTCGGCGTACCGGGCCTGACCTACAACATTGCCTACGTGCGCGGCACCAACATCGACGACGGCACTGGCCGTGGCGATGGCACCGAGCGTGAAATCTGGAACCAGTTCAAGTACGTGGTACAGAGTGGCCCAGCCAAAGACCTGAGCCTACGTGCTCGCGCCTCGTGGTTGCGCGTTTCCAACAACGCCAGCAACTACAACACAGGCGGTAACGAAATCCGTCTGTTCGCCGACTACCCGATCAACGTTTTCTAATTGATCGAATGTCGTGCCTGATGCCAGGCAATAAAAACCCCGACTGGTTCGGGGTTTTTTATTGCGCGCCGGCTAAGCGGGTGACCTGGAGGTGCACATACGCCACCCGCTTATTATTCGTTCAAGGCGCTGTTAAATAGCTGACTGTGCATAAAGTCTATGAAGACTCGCAGCCTCAGTGAAAGGTGTTTGCTGGAAGGCCATACAAGCCGAAAGACTCCGGTATGAACCGTATAGTCCGTCAGCACTTGCACCAATTCGCCGTTCTTGATGGATTGGGTCGTCATGAAATCAGGCAGGCAGGCAACGCCCAAACCTGAACGAGCCACATCGACAATCACTTCAGTCGTGTTGCACACCATTGTTTGAGGCAGCTCGAAATCCGGCTCTCCAGCCGCAACGCGTAAAGGCCAAGGTTCCACTTTTCCCGTCGAAGGAAACTTGTGCAGCAGGCATGAATGCATGGCCAGATCCGCTGGGCGTTTGGGTACTCCATACGCTGCGAGATAGGCTGCAGACGCCACAATCTGCAGCTGGAAGCCCCCCAGCCGTTTAGAAATCAGCCGCGAATCAGTGGGCTCGCCTGTGCGTAACACGGCGTCAAAACCTTCCTCGATAACGTCGACCATGCGATCAGAAAAGTCGATGTCGAGTTCTATTTCCGGGTAGGTGCGCATGAACTGAATGATTGCCGGCATGACGAGGCCGCTGACGAGAGGCAGGCTGATTCGCAATTTGCCCCTCGGTTTTTCACGTGCGTTGCTCAGCTCCATTTCTGCAGCTTCAAGCTCTGAAAGTATTCGTCGACAGCGTTCAAGAAACAGTGAGCCTTCCAGCGTCAGGGCGATGCTTCGCGTGTTGCGCTGGAAAAGACGTACCCCGAGCCTGTCCTCCAGCCGACCGATACTTTTACCGACGCCCGACGAAGAGATGCCCAATCGTTTCCCTGCCTGGGTAAAGCTTCGAGTCTCAGCCACCAATACAAATAATGAAATGCTGCCAAGCGACTCCAACGGATGGCCCTCACTGCGGACACAAGAGTCCGATATGTTCGGATTATAGGCCTGTTTTTGTTTGCAGACGCAAGCCCTAACCTTTGGATGGGCCGATCACCGCAGACAACTGTGCGCGAAGGACCGACACCTGCGCATATCAATGAAGGAACCATTCAGATGAACTCAACACACAGCGCTCAGACGGCTCCCCCGTTATTGAAGTGGCTGCAGCTTTTCGCAGCTTGCCTCACAGGCGTACTCATTCCGCTTTGCTTTACCGGGCCAGCCGTAGTGCTCTCTTCCATCAGTGCTGCCATGGGTGGATCTGCTGTAGAGCTCAGTTGGGTGGTCAACGCTTATATCCTTACTTATGGCAGCGCCATGATGGCGGCGGGGAGCCTGACGGATATCTATGGACGCAAGCGGGTATGGCTGATTGGCCTGGTCATCTTCGTGTTGTCTACCGTCGCTATTCCCTTTTCTTCGACTGTTTTGCAGATCGACATCCTGCGCCTTGTGCAGGGGTTGGGCGGAGCAGCGGCGTTCGCTGGCGCCATGTCGTCATTGGCCCAGGTGTTCCACGGCGCAGAGCGCACCAAAGTATTCAGTCTGCTCGGTACGACGTTCGGCATTGGGCTAGCCTTCGGCCCGCTGGCCGCGGGAGTATTAGTCGACTCGGCAGGTTGGAAGTGGACGTTCCATGCTACTGCATTGATAGGCATCGCGGGCTTCGTGCTCGTGTGCGTGAGTGCGACGGACTCTAAAGATCCGGTTAACAACGGTATGGATTGGCCGGGAGCTCTGAGCTTTACGGCCGCATTGACGTTGTTTACCTATGGCGTCCTTCTCGCGCCAGAGGATGGTTGGGCCAGTCCCATCGTGTTGGGCTGTGTCGCTGGCGCGATCGTTCTGTTCATGATCTTCGTGGCGATTGAGCGTCGTGTCAGTAGCCCGATGCTCGACCTTTCATTGTTCAAACAAGCCAAATTCGTAGGCGTGCAGATTCTTGCAGCCAGCCCGGCGTTCTTTTTTGTCGTGCTCATTATCATGCTGCCGGCACGATTTATCGGGGTCGATGGACTCAGTGCCCTGCAAACCGGAAAAATGATGATTGCGTTGGCTGCGCCGTTGTTGTTTGTACCGTTTCTAGCGGCCCAGCTCGCGCGTCACTACACCTCAGGGATGCTCTCGGCAGTCGGGCTGGTGTTGGTGGCTGCCGGGCTGTTCTGGCTGGGTGTTGTGCTGGATAGCGGCGCCAGCAATGCAGTGATGCCCATGGCGCTGATCGGTATCGGCATTGGCCTGCCTTGGGGGTTGATGGATGGGATGGCCGTCAGCGTGGTGGAGAAAGAACGTGCGGGAATGGCGACTGGCATTTTCAACGCTGTTCGTGTGTCCGCCGACGGAATAGCGATCGCCATCGCTGGTGCGTTGCTGGCGACGTTTATTCAATGGGGGCTGTTCGACGCCGCTACCCATTTTGCTGTGGATCAGATTATGGGAGCCTCCAGCCGGGCAGCGCTCGGCGATCTGCACAGCGCAGGTAATCAGCTGCCAGGGCAGTCGGAGCTGTTGCGCCTCGAGTATGCGAAAGGGTTTCGGCACCTGCTGTTCATCCTTGGGGCTGGTAGCGTGCTGACGGCCATTGCTGTGTACGCAACACTGGGTCGAGTCAGCGCGCATGATCATCAGCCGGCGGAAGCAGTCCGCCCGGTGATCGTGGGTGACGGCGAATGATTGGCCAGATGCAAACGAGCGACGATTCCAATCGAACTCACCCTGCGTTTTCACGTGTGTTTGCGCCTGGCCATCTTACGTTTGGGCTGATCGCGCCGCTGGAAGGGTATCCCGATCGCATGGCACCCACCATGCAGGATCATGTCGATCTGGCGCGCCAAGCCGACATCGCGGGTTTCTCCGCGATATGGCTGCGCGACGTGCCCTTGCTGGACCCGGAGTTCGGGGACGCGGGGCAGATGTTCGATCCGCTGGTGTACGCCGCTCACTTAGGCGTGGTTACTAGACGTATCTGCATCGGCACTGCCGGCGTGGTGTTGACGTTGCGCGATCCCTTGATGGTTGCCAAGCAAGCCGCGACCCTTGATGTGTTACTGCAGGGGCGCTTTCTGCTTGGGCTCTCAACGGGTGATCGGCCCAGCGAATACCCAGCGTTCAGCCGGGAGTTCGACAATCGTGCAGAGCGTTTCAGGGAGGGTTGCGAAGTGCTGCGTATAGCGACCCAACAGGCGTTTCCCACGTACGAGTTTTGCCACTATGGCAGGCTCGACGGCACCCTGGATTTGCTTCCAAAGCCCTGGTCTACGGCAATGCCGATGCTTGCCGTTGGCCGTTGTGGTCAAGACATGAAGTGGTTGGCGTCGAATATGGATGGATGGCTCTGGCACCAGAGTGACTTTGGCAGCCTGCCCAATTTGATTGAGCAGTGGAGGTCTTGTTCTGCGCCAGGAACGTTCAAGCCATATGGTTATGCGACATTCTTCAATCTGGAAGAAAATCCCGACGCTCCGTTGAAGGTGGGGCGAGGCATAAGCACCGGACGCAATGCGCTTATTGATTTGTGGGAGCGACAACAAGCGCAAGGTGTTTCACATGTCGCATTGAACCTGAAGCCGTTACGTCGCCCTGCCAAAGATGTCTTACAGGAGCTAGCAGAATATGTGCTGCCGCATTTTCCAGCCCAGGGAGCAAACCTTGTCTGAACAAAACGCGCCGTCAGCTCAGGACTTGTTGAATCAAAGCATGGTTGTCCCACGCAGTCCGCTACGTATGTGGCTGGCAGGTTGGATGGTGGTGTCGGTGTTTATTCTGTCCAATACCGCGACCCCGCTCTATGTCGTGTGGCAGGGGCAACTCGGGTTTGCATCTTCGACCCTCACGTTAATATTCGCGGCCTATATTCTGGGGCTATTGCTCAGTTTGCTGGTTGCCGGGCAAGTCTCTGACCGCTACGGGCGCAGGGTGGTACTCCTGCCGGGCCTGGTCTGCGCGATGTCGGCTGCATGGTTATTCAAGTCCGCCGAATCGGTGGAGAGTTTGCTGTTCGCAAGGCTGCTTACAGGTATTGCCGTAGGGATCATTGTCTCGGCGGGGATGGCAAGTGTGGTGGATCAAGGAGGTCTACCGCGGCGAAGGTTATCTTCGCTAGTGGCCTCGATGTCAATGGTGCTGGGAGCAGGTCTCGGGCCCTTGCTGGCTGGCAGCTTTGCCACGTTTGCAAGTCAGCCGATCGAAAAGGTGTTTACCTTGGAGCTAGGGATACTTGCACTCGCTTTCCTGATCGCCTGGACGATGCCAGACGAAGCCAATAAGGCCCAGCCAATAGGCCATGCAAAATGGAAGTTCCCTTCGGTCGAGCGACATCATCGCCTTCACATACTGTTAGGAATCGCGCTGTTCGGTCCTGGCATTACAGCAACCTCATTTGTCTTGTCGTTAGGGCCATCGCTATTGGCAAGTCTGCTTAACATCAAGACGCCGCTGATGGCAGGAGCCACTGCGTTTCTAATGTTCATCTCGGCTTTCGTCGTCCAGATGGCGCTGCGCCGACGCACTGTGGAACATATCTTCTATTTCAGTGCCACTGCGACCTTCTTCTCGATGCTGGGTATCTGCACTGCGATAGCGATTTCCTCTCCCGTCGTCCTGATTATCGCCGCCTTGCTAGCGGGTGCGGGTCAGGGGCTGGGGCAGTTGGGAGGATTGACGTTAATCGCGTTAAGGATATCGGACAACAAGCGAGCGCAGGCTAACGCATTGCTCAATATGGGGGGCTATGTCCCTGCAGGTCTGCTGCCTGTAGCAACAGGTTTCCTGATCGATCGAACTGACTTGGCCTTCGGCGCTTATACGCTGGCGGGTCTGCTCGCTAGCTGTGCCCTGCTCGCCGCCTGGTTTGTTGCGAGAAATAAGCAAGAAGTTCACCACTACTGACGACCTGGGAGGTCATCATGCGCACGACAAAGTCCACCCCTGTAAAACCTAATCCAATGCGTGTCAGTCGTAACAAGATGCAACTAGGGGTATTTTCTACGAACACCGAGGGCGGCTGTACGGTGACGAATGCGCCCGAGCGGATTCGCGGGGATGACTGGGCGGGCAATCTGGAAATTGCAAAAGACGCGGACCGGGCAGGGTTTGAAGCGTTCATTCCGGTAGGCCGTTGGAAAGGCTTTGGTGGTGCCAACAACACCGGTGGCGTGTGTTACGAAACTTACACTTGGGCGGCGGGCATTGCCGCATTGACCGATCAGATCGCAGTGTTCACCACCTCGCACTTACCCACTGTGCACCCTCTGTTTGCCGCCAAACAGGCGGTTACGATTGACCACATCAGCGGCGGACGATTTGGCCTGAATATTTTGTGTGGCTGGTACGGCGCTGAGATGAGGATGTTCAGCGGTCACATGATGGAACACGACAAGCGATATGACTACGCTGAGGAATGGTTGCACATCGCGCAGAACGCCTGGCAGCAGCAGACGCCTTTTGATTTCAAAGGTGAGTACTTCACGATCTGCGACGCGATCTCTCAGCCACAGCCACTCAACAAGCCTTACCTTATCAACGCTGGCGGCTCCCCACGTGGAAAAAGGTTTTGTGCAGAACATTGTGATGCTGCGTTCTTGATCATCAAGCATTTGGATGGCGAAGCGGCGGTGCGTGAACAGATCGCGTCCTACAAGGATCTGGCCAAAAATGAGTTCGGCAGAGACCTCAAGATCTGGTGCTATGGCTACGTTGTTCAAAAAGACACTCAGGAAGAAGCTGAGGCGTACCTGGATTATTACGCCAACCAAATGGGCGACGATGAAGGATGTGACATCATCACGACCGAGTTGGGCATTCAGACCGGGATTTTCACTCCCGAGGATGCGGTTCGGTTCCGTTTCCACTTCAAGGCCGGTTTTGCCGGCGTACCGTTAGTGGGCACGCCAGAACAGATTGTAGAGCTCTTCAAGAAATATTCAGACTGGGGCATTGATGGCATCGCTCTCACCTGGTTGGACTACCACCAAGGCATCAAGGACTTCGTAGCGGGCGTTCAACCGCTCATGGAAGCGGCAGGTTTGCGCGAGCCGTTCCTCAGTGATGCATCGCCCGTGCTCAACGAGGCGCGCGAAGCTGTGGAAATGGTGTGATCGCTGGCCCCCAGGCGAATGCACCTGGGGGCCCAACTCCCGTTTAGAGCTCCAACATTTTCTGCGGATTGGCAAGGGTCACTTGCACGCGGCGAGCGTTATCCAGCTCAAACGTGTCAAACCACCGCTGGCTTTGTTCGAGCCAGTCGTTGACGTCCATCTGGCTCGTTTGGCCCAAATCTGAGCTGTAGACAACATTGGGGACGGTCGATAGCACCTCGCGAAAGTCGTCTTCTTGTTGATAGCCTAAAAGATAGGTGAGGGCGGTCTGCTCAATGAATACGTTAGGAGCCGTGGCGATCTCCAAAAGCTCGGCAGCCTTCAAATCAGTCAATGGATTGGCCGGCTGGTTGAGCATCAGGCGCGGCACGCCCAATCGAACAGATTCATCTACCAGAGCACGTACCTCGCGAGCGTCAGCGTGGCCGGTAGAAATGACCAGGGGGTAATCACACGCCATCTTGAGTATGTCCAGGGCCTGGGGCGTCAAGCGCCCGGCGTCTGTTGTGACGCGCAGAGGCTTGATGGGTTTACTTACCAACAATGGATGGCTGACATTTCGCGCGAGGGTACTGGTGTGCTTTCGTCCTGTCACCGTCGGGAAGTGCACAATGAAGCGTCCCGGTTCGTCGCCGCGCATGCACAGGCTACGCTCCACCACCCTGAAGTCCACACCGCCTGCAATCTCATTCAAAACCAAGGAACCACTGACAGGGAAACCCTGTGAGCGCGCTTCCCAGGCCTGCGCGGCAGTGCAGCCCAAGTGGTTTTTCAATACCACCCGGCCGTTGGCCGCTGCGTACAGTTTTCCGGCATCTATTGCGCCATGGCGGCGAACGAACGCGTCCGGGTTCGCGTGGTAGTGCAGGTCGATAAAGTTCAGGGAATGGCTGGTGTCTTTGAGCGCGTTCATGCCGCGTGTTCCGAGCGAGGTATAAGAAAAGTGTCGATAGCGTTCACAACCGAATCGAGATCGTCAGCCAACGGCCGCATGCCTCCCGCTCTTATGCACAGTGTGCGTTGGTGGGGTCCAGAGGTGCGTACCACGTGCGGTTGGTTGACAAGTTGGGAGCGCTCGCCAAAAACGCTCAGAACCCTTCCTTGGTATGCCAGTAGACTGTGACTGAGATCGATACCGGCTAACAACCCAAAACCACCTGAGAGGCGCTGCCCCTGTATTTCAAGATCAACACTGTTTTGGGTTTCTGGACTTTGCTGGGGGTGTTTGCCTTCGGGTAGGACGAGTGCATCCAGCAGACGCTTGGCCTCTTCAACGTGGCCAAGCTGTGCAAGTTCCGCCATTCTTCCAAGCCTGGCATCCAATATAGCGTCGGCTTTGGCTGGGGAAGAGAGCAGCAACAGAGCCGCCGTTGACGCAAGCGAGGAGGTACGGACCAGTTCCAGCGCCAGCGCGCCGCCCAAGGCGACACCGACAAGCACGTCGGGTATGCCCCAGGGTTGCAGCAACTCAGCCCAACGCTCACTGAAAGTGTTCAGCGTCTCATCGCAGGCAACGGGTATCGAGAGCGAATCAAACACCACCACCCGATAGCCTGCGCTGAGAAAATGACCTGTCAGCGGCGCGATAAAGGCGCCCTCGTCCCATGTGGGCATGACGGGGGAAAGTACAAAAACGCACTGTTTTCCTTGCCCATACACTTTGAATTGCACGTCCTGGTTCATTGTTTCGCTCCTGCAGAAATAACAAAGCCTACTTTTACAAGCAGGCCGGTTGTGCCCCGTGAGTCCGTTTAGAGGGTGCGTCCCAGCTTGGCGACAGTATCGGCATAGCCCTTGAGGGTGGCCTCGACTATCGAGCGCGCCGGCTGTACGTCCTTGATCAGATCGGCCACCTCGCCTGCCCAGATCGCTTTAGTCCCTACGTCGTCTGTTGCCAGTGCCCGTTCGTACTGGGGCCGCAACTCATCAAGGGCCAGCGAGAACGCCTGCTCGTTACCAACCCACGACTCGGAAAACTGGTTCGCGATCGCCCGACCGCTGTACTCTGCGGGCCAAGATATTCCGCGCACATCATCAAAGATGCGAGTTCTGACGGTGTCGCTTGCGACGGCGTGGAGCAGCCTGTTTTTCACACGCTCAGAGGGAAGCGCTTCGTCGCAGGCCAGGAATCGCGTTCCCATCATTACCCCGTCCATTCCGAGTGCCATGGCGGCGGCCATTCCTCGGCCATCAGCTATCCCACCTGTTCCGATCAGGATTACGCTCTCGCCCACGGCATCGCGAACTGCCGGGAACAAAGGCATGGAGGATCTGCGCAAGCTGTGCCCCCCAGCTTCTGCACCCTGCACGATCAATGCATCGGCACCGGCGTCGAGAGCGTATAACGCCTGGTCAACGTCATGTACTTGCACGATGACTTTGGCGTTCGCTTGATGAATGGGCTCGATAAATGGACGAGCGTCACCAAAGGACAGCGCTACAACCTGCGGGCCGAACTCCAGTGCCAAATGCAGTAGCTCGAAACGTTTCGCCACCGTGAACATGACCAGCCCGACGCCCCAGGGCTTGTTCAAATCCTGCATGAGCGACAACTGTTGAACCATCCAGTCAGGATCTCCGTAGCTTGCTCCCACCAGGCCTAGCCCCCCTGCGTTTGAAACGGCGGCTGCCAGGTGTCCTCCTGATGCACCTCCCATCGGTGCGAGGACCAGTGGGTGCTGGATGCCCAAGAAGGTTGTCAATGCTGAACGGATTGCGGCCATAACTTCTTCCTTGATCGAATATTGAATAGGCTTGGGTATTGCGCAGCGCCAAGCGCTGCGCATGCGATTGCAGTTAGCCGACAGTTTCGCGGGCGGTGGCAGGGGTGATGTAGGTGGCGACGGTGTACAAGTGATATTCCCAGGTACCGGTTTCTTTCAAGCGCGAATAACGTGATAAAAACTCTTCGTCGATGAAAAGCGATTCGAACTGCCCACGATCGCTCCACTGAGCCTGGTTGATGACCGTCTTGCCGTCTGTGCTCTTCATCAAACGGCTCCACTGAAAGGCACTGTACGTTCGCGCAACATAGTTGACCGTGTCCTCCAGTATTTCCACCGCGAGGTCCTGCGCGCCTTCTTCAACATGCACCACATTCACGAGATAAATCGCGGTGTCATCGGAAACAGATTGAGGATCAAACAATTCCATTTTCATGATTATCTTCCAATAGTGAAAAACGCGTGTTCAAGGCATTACAGGTATGGAACCTGTGGGTTTCCCGTCCTGCCAGAGCAGTGGAGTGATGTCTTGCGCCACGACAAGGTCGTCGACGTGACCGATGATTATTTCGTGGGTTCCATGGCTCATGCGTTGGGCAACGGTGCAGAAAAGAGAAGCCTGGGCACTGGGCAGATACGGTAGGCCGTTGGAGTGTTGCCAGTCGGCTGTCTCGAACCGGGCAGGGCCGGTGACTGCGCCACCAAAAACCTTCACCAAGTCCTCTTGGCCAACCCGAAGCAAGTTCACCGAAAACCTTCCATGACCAATCAGAGGCCTGTACATGCTTGCCCCGTGATTAATGCAGACAAGGATGGAGGAAGGGTCTGTACACACCGACGTTACGGCGGTTGCAGCCATCCCAAAAGGTGCGCCCTCATGTTCAGTCGCAATAAGAGTGACCGTGGAGGTCAGGCGACGCATCGCTTTCTTGAACTCTTGAGTGACTGAACCCTTGTCTGTGAAGCAGTGCGGTTTCAACGGCGTGCTCAAGACCCTGGCGCTGGCGGATAGCTCATGCGAAAGGCTCATTGGGCTAACTCCGCTTCTACCTTCTGAGCAGCACCCAACCAAGGCTGGTCGTAGCGGTAGGTCTTGCGAGCCTCCTCTAATGAGGCCCCCGCGGTTATCGCTCCGATAATCTGGCGTTCGGTGTGTTCTACGGCACGCGCACGGCGAATAACTTCGGCCGCTATATGCTGCGCAATGACAAGGCAGCCGCTGCCATCGCAGACCAGCAGGTCTCCAGGATTGACGGTGACGCCACCGATCTCAAGCGAGACCTGCACCGCTTTGAGCTGAGTCCGGTTTTTTGCGGACTGCATGAACCGTCCGCGGCTGAACAGGGGATACCCCAGCTTGACGACGGTATCGATGTCCCTGGCCACTCCATCAATTACAGTGCCTTTTATGCCTCTGGCCACGGCGAAGTGCGTCATGATATCGCCCCATACCGTGCAGTCTTGGCGCCCCGCATTGGAGCTGACGATCACGGCTCCAGGCGGGACCTGATCAATATAATTGGCCGCATTTTTGAACCCATGAGAATCTCCGACCGGCTCATACTGGACGGTAAAAGCAATGCCCACGCAGCGACTACCAGGAACTTGGGTGGTGATGCCCAGAAGGCCGCCAGAAACGCCAAGGCTGTCCAGGGCATCGGACAGTGACGCGGTATCCAATTGTTCGCATTCGTCCAGCAATGCTTGAGAGAGTTGGACCGATTCAAAGAGCTTGGGCATGTGTTGCTCCCAGGGGTGAGGTTGGAACGCAAGGTTGGGCCCAGTTCAGCGCGGCCATGGAAACGCATTCTCCAATAATGGCTTCGCCAACCTGCGCGGTGGAGTGCGACCCCCCCATGTCATAGGTGCGCACGCTTGAACGCGCCACCCGGCTGACCGCCGCCGTCACGTATTGTGCTTCCTGCGGATAACCCAGATGCTCGAGCATCAGAGCGATGGTCATGAACATCGCGCTGGGATTGGCTTTGTTGAGCCCTGCATGGGCCGGAGCGCTGCCGTGGACCGGCTCGAAATATGCGCCCAGCTTTCCGAAGTTCCCACTCGGGGCGAAACCCAGGCCACCCATGACGCCTGCGCCGAGATCAGAAAGGATATCGCCGAACATATTCTCAGCCACTACAACGGAGAAACGCTCCGGGCGTTGCACCATCCAAAGCGCTACTGCGTCCACGTTCTCGATTACGCCCTCAATGCCAGGGTATCCCTGGGCGACACTTTCAAATACACCTCGAGTGAAAGCGCTGCTGTGACGAAGTACCATGGGTTTGTCTACGAAGGTGACCCGGTCGAATCCATGCCGGGACGCATAGTCAAATGCGTATTCGAAGATGCGCTCAAGCCCGCTGCGCGTTTGTAGGCGCACGGAAATGGTCGCGTCCTCCTGCCCTTCACGACGCCATGGCGCGCCCAATGCTTCCCGCTCTTGCAGCAAGGGCAGGAATTGATCAGGTATCCGTCCATAATCCAGACCGGCGTACAGCCCTTCAGTGTTTTCCCGGATGACGACAAAACGGAATCGATTTTCGCCCGTGATGTCAGTGACCGGCCGCACGTTTGCGTAAAGATCCAGGTTTTGCCTTAGCTGGATCACCGGGCTTACATAGCGGCGGTTCTGCCCCTGAAGATGAGGGGGCAGCTCTGCTTCTGTTTCGGCAAGGGGTTTGCTAGTGATGGCGCCTAACAAGGTGGCGTCGCACTGATTGATCTTTTCCCAGGTTTCATCCGGAACGGTATTGCCCTCCCGCTTCCAGCATTCCCAACCGATGTCCCCGAACTCGAGATCGAACGGCAGGTTCAAGGCCTTAAGGACTGGCAGTGCGGCCTCCATGACTTCGATGCCAATACCGTCACCGGGAAGCACACAAATACGCTTGCGTGTGAGGTAGTCGCTCATCCAGCTATCTCCTGTGCGGTCATGGTGTCGCGCCCGTAAACATTCGCGATGGCTCTGGGTGCAAGGCGTGCGACCTGATCCTGTTGATGCATGATTTCAAGAGCACGATACTCGGACGTCAGTTGAAAGCGCTCGACGGTTTCTTGCATGCGTTTTGTACTGTCGAACGGGAAGTTATACGCCCCCATAATGATGTCCAGCAGAGGGCTTGGGATGTTGTTGAATGGGATAGACGCCGCGGTCAGGTTCGAAAGTTCAAGAACCTTGACGAGGTCAAATCCATGATTAGTGCCAATGCGCTCGAGATAGGCGACGAGCATGCTCAAGTGCAAGTTGCCGGCCCCTTTCCCCATCCCGCATATGGACGTGTCGATGTACTCGGCGCCCGATTCGATGGCAGCGGCTGCGTTAGCCAGAGCCATTGAAAGATTGTTATGGGCGTGGAAGCCCAATGGCACTGCCAGTCGGTTGGAGAGACGACTGATCAGTCGATCAACATCGCTTGGGAGCATGTGCCCATTAGAGTCTGCGAAACAGATGATGTCTGCGCCAGCGCCCTCAGCGCGCACCGAGGTGTCAATGACGGCACTGAGCGTTTGTGCCGTCACATGGGTGACATTGGCACTAACGCTGAAACCGTAATCGCGAGCGAGTGAAAGAGTGGCAAGCCCTTCGGTCAACTGCTCTCGGCGTAAGCAGACTCGGATCATCGAGACGCCCTGCTCCTTGAGCATGGCGAAATCCTCGTTACCCACGTTTTTAGGGTGGACCATCACCGCAAGCTCGATTCGGCCACCGCCAGCCTGGCGAACGCGCTCAATAAAATCAGCATTTATATTGCTCGTCAGTCCATGCTCAACTTTGGGCGCGAACGACCCCCTGCAATAACCAACCTCACATACATTAATCCCGGCCTCTGCCAAGCTTGATGTTATTACCAGGGCCTGTTCGTCCGTGAAGTTGAAATTATTGCGATATCCTCCGTCACGCAGCGTGACGTCCACAACTTTTACTTTCCCCATGATAATTTCTCCTGCGGTTGATGGCAGTTAAGAGGTGGGCACACATTTGACCGAAGATAGTTAATCCCCCCTTTATTTTTTTTGTAGGGGGTGACCTTCGTTGGGTATATAGAGCCAGCCGAAACTCATTGCAGTTCGGTCTTGCAAGCACCTGTTGAGGTGTTCGGTATTGATCCTCGTCAATACGTGTAGTTTTGTAAACGTGCGTTAATCACCGGTGCCTGTGAATTTTTTCCCATACTGGATCAACGCCGACTGACACAGGGCGCTTGATCAGCTTGTTGCCTTTAATCATTGTCGTAGAAGCAGGCCTCAACGTAATTCATGGCGGCCTGGATTGAGGGGATCGCACGGAAGTCTTCGTGCACCCCTAGCCAGACGTCCACCATCAACGGGTCTGCGAGCTCAAGCCGGCAAAGCTGTGAGCTATGTTGCACTGCGAAGCTGGGCAGCAGCGCAATACCCACGCCGGCCTCGGCTGCCCGGACCTGCAGCTCGACCGTTTTCGCTTTGAGGACGCATGGACGATCCCCGACAATTTTTTTTAGCCAGTCATTTTGAGGAAGTGTCATGGCTTCGGCTTCGTAGCCGATGAACTCATATTGCTCGGGGGAGCGGTCTTGGAGATAGGTCTTGGCGCCATAGAATGAAAAGGAGGCCGAACCTATCCGCCGCGCGACAATGCCAATTTGGCGAGGCTTGGCGAAGCGAATGCACAGATGTGTCTGGCACTTGGACAGAGACGAATACTGGCTATCGCCTAGAAGACGCAAAACTATGTTCGGATGCGTTGACCGGAAACGTCCTAGGTTGGGGATCAGTTTCTCGGAGGTAACGGAAGGCGGGGCGCTGACCGTCACCTCGACAACTTGCTGGGTTTGCGCGGCTGCGACAGCCAGACGTTCAATCGCCTCCGTTTGAGTCTCGATCTGTTTTCCCAGGTCTGCGAGTTTGCGCCCGACCGTTGTAAGTTCGTACAGGCGCTTTCTACGATCAACTAATTTTACACTGAGTGATTTTTCAAGCGCCGCGATACGTCGAGAAACAGTAGCATGCTCGACGCCCAAGACACGCGCCGCTCCACTCAAGGAGTTCACTTGGGAGAACGCCACGAAGTAACGGAGGTCTTCCCAGTTTAAATGTGCTGTTTGACAGGATATAGCTGGCTCTGCATTCGACGCGATTCTATTCCTGGATGCTATATTCATTTAATATTTCCTTATATCAATAGCAACGGTAAAAAATGTCGGGCACAACCGACGGAGTAGTAATTATCCAGGCAGGCTCAATGCTGGATAAGTCCTATTGGATCCAATGTGGAAACTGAATCGCATCGATGTTATGTGTTTGCGCAGGGTCTATGTGCGTCGCAAATGTCAGATCACAAAGGACAAAACTGTCCGATATTTTGGTGACTCGCGATGTGTTTTTCTGGTAGGGGGGGGCGATGCAATTGGCAGCTGTCGAGCGGCGATAGGAGGTTACCGCGTCATCGGAGTGCGCTGAAGTGTAGTGCTTAATTTCCAAACCGCAGAAACTACAAAGCCCCGCATTGCGGGGCTTCGAGATATGGTGCCGGCACCAGGAGTCGAACCCGGGACCTACTGATTACAAGTCAGTTGCTCTACCAACTGAGCTATACCGGCGTGTTAGGGCGACGATTATAGCGATTGGAAAGGTTCTGTAAACCCCTGAATTCTGACTATTTTTGCAAAATCGAAGGTTTCTCGCGATTAGCGCGTTTCCCCCGTGTCTTCACAGGTTGAAAAGCACACGCAAAGTTCGGCTCCAGCTCGCGCAGCAGATCAAGACCAATAGGTTCCAGACCCCCTCCTAACCAGATGTCCAACGAGCTTTACCCCCTTGTCGAACACGCCAAAACAGCCCGCATAAAGCGCCCGTTATGCGCCTGGCACCAGATGCTTATGCACAATCGGTTGGTAACAGCTGTCACGAAACAGCCATTTTGTGCAGCAGTTCTCAACACGCTGCAACTGCCTGTTTTGTGTGCACTTTATTTTGTGAACAAAAAATGACCAGATTGGCTTTTGGCGTGAAGGGCCGGTATCTACGGCCTCTGTAAAGAATTCATCAACAGAGTTATCCACAGGTCGTGTGTAGGATTTTTTGCCCTTTATTGGCGCTCGGCCAGCACCATCAAGTTGCGCGGGGTCAACGACGATTCGCAGAAGCTGCCGACCTCGACGTTGTAGCCCTGTTCCACCATAAACAGTGCCCGATCCAGCACCAACCACAGTTCCAATGGGCGTCGAAACAAGCCTCTCACGAGTTCCAGGTTGCGCACCTCGGCCAGGCGCTGCCAGCCGTGGGCCTCAAGTGCCGGCCAATCCTGTTCGCCTGTGGATAAGCCTTTGAGGCTTGCCAATTCCTGGCAATAGTCGGCAAAGGGTTTGTTCAGCCAACTGGCGGGCAGGGAGGGTGTTGGCAGGTAGTCGTCGCAGCCCCGCAGTTGCCGTTGCAGTTGGTCAAAGCCCAAGCGCCGGGCCATGGAGGTGTCCCGTTGTTGGCGTACACGGTTGCCGGCGGTGACGGTTTCGCTCAGGGGCAGGCCCAGGTCATCAATCGACAGCTGTAGCAATGAGGCGCGCCCGGCGGCGGAAAGGGCCTGATAACTGTCGGCGGTGATGCGGTTGTAGCAGCAGGGCGCTAATGCCAGTTGTTTGCAGCCGGCGGCGCTGGCCAGTTGCAGCAGGCGCACGTGCAGGTCGCCGCAGGCGTGCAGGGCGACGGGTGTGTGTTCGGGCTGGATCGCGACATCCGCCATTACGTCTTGCAGATGATGGGTTGCGGGCAGGCCGTGGCGATCACTCAAGGCTTGGCCGGAGGCGATCAGGGCGGGGTCGTATTCCAGGCAGGTCAGATGTTGGCCGGGTTGCAGCAGGCGACGGCCTAGGTGGCCTTTGCCGGCGCACCAGTCCAGCCAGTGGGCGGGCGTTTGGGCAAAGGTCAGCGCGGCGCCGAAGGCTTCGATCTGTTGCCATTTGCGCCCGGGCACGTCGACATTCAGGCGATGGCGAGCGGGTTCAACGGCGTGTGTGGGCAACTTATCCACAGTGCCGAGGCGCAGCGCGTCAGCGGCCAGTTGTGGAAAAGGCGCGGGCGCGGGCAGGTCGTGGGGGTGGTTGTGACTGGCTTCGGCCTCGGCCAGCGAGCGCTGGCGCAGCCATTGGGATAAGGCTGGGTGCACGGTTTCCCAGGGCAACTGCAGCTGGGTAAAGGGCCGTGGTCCCCACAGCCCTTGGTGTTCGGTCAGGAATGCATCCAGTGCCTGGAAGCGTGCCTCAACGTCCTTGGCATGCATCGACGCGCAGCCATTTTTCCAGCAGTTTGAAGCCGCGTACCAGTACGTAGGCCATCAGCAGGTAGAACAGCCCGGCGGCGAAGAAGATCTCGACCGGCAGGTAGGTGCGGGCAATGATGGTGCGCGCCATGCCGGTCAGTTCCAGCAGAGTCACGGTGCTGGCCAGGGCGCTGGCCTTGAGCATCAGGATCACTTCGTTGCTGTAGGCCGGCAGGCCGATGCGCGAGGCGCGGGGCAGGATGATGTAGAACAGCGTCTTGGGCTTGGACATGCCCAGGGCGCGCGCCGCTTCGATTTCGCCAGGCGGAATGGCCTGGATCGCACCGCGCAGGATCTCGGCAATATAGGCGGCGGTGTGCAGGGTCATGGTGGCGGTGGCGCACCAGAACGGGTCTCGCAGGTACGGCCACATGAAGCTGTTGCGCACGGCGTCGAACTGCGCCAAGCCGTAATACACCAGGAACAACTGCACCAGCAGCGGCGTGCCACGAAAGAAGAAAATGTAGCCGTAGGGCAGGGCGCTCACGTACCAGCGGCGCGAAGAGCGGGCGATGCCGAGTGGGATCGCCAGCAGCAGGCCGGCGATCACGGCGATTGCCACCAGCTCCAGGGTCAGTGTGGCGCCCTGGGCCAACTTCGGCAGCCACTTGATGATCACGGCCCAGTTCAGGCCCAGGTCAAAGTGCGATAACCAGCTGTAGTCGCCGCTCATTGGGTGCTCCTTGCAAAGCCGCGGGCGGCGCGTTTTTCCAGGAAGTGCATGCTGGTCATCGCCAGTACGGTCAGGCCCAGGTACATGAACGCCGCGACCATGAAGAAAGTGAATGGCTGCTTGGTCACGGTCACGCCGATTTGCGCGTGGCGCATGATTTCTTCAAGGCCGATCACCGACACCAGTGCGGTGTCTTTCATCAGGATCATGAACAGGTTGCCCAGGCCCGGCAGGGCGATACGCCACATCTGCGGCATGATCAGCCGGGTGAAAATCCGCAACTTCGACAGCCCCAGCGCCACACCGGCTTCGCGGTGGCCCTTGGGAATGGCGAGAATCGCGCCGCGAAACACTTCCGTTGCGTAGGCGCCGAAGCACAGGCCCAGGGCGATGACGCCGGCGGCGAAGGCACTCAGCGACAGGTCGGGGTTGCCAAAAAACTCACCCAGGGCGCGCATCAGGTTGACGGTGCCGAAGTAAATCAGCAGCACCCACAGTAATTCGGGAATACCGCGAACGATGGTCGAATACGCACCGCCCAGCCATTGCAGCGGCTTGTATGGCGAAGTCTTGGCCAAGGCGCCGGCAAGGCCGAGCACCAGCCCCAGGCACAGGGCCGTGAGCGCCAGTTTGACGGTCATCAGCGCGCCGGCGGCGAGGGCCGGGCCGAATCCGTAGAGATCGAAATTCATGGTGTTTTCATATCGCGGCAGGCATTGCTAAAAGCCGACGCGCTCACAGGAGCGCGTCGGGCAGGTCGTTCAGATCATTCGATGCTGAACGGGAAGTACTTGTCGTTGATCTTCTTGTAGGTGCCGTCTGCCTTGATCTCTGCCAAGGCTTTGTTCAGGCGCTCGCGCAATGGGTCGCCCTTGCGCACGGCGATACCGATCTTGTCGCTTTCTACAACTGGGTCGCCTTTGAATTCATAGGCCGAACCGTCTTTGCTCTTGAGCCACTCGTACTGCACGTACTTGTCAGCCAGGATGCCGTCTAGGCGACCGGAGGTCAGGTCGAGGTAGGCGTTTTCCTGAGTGTCGTAGAGCTTGGCTTCGGTGTCCGGCAGCTTGTCTTCCAGGTAGGTACCAGCCAGCGTTGCGCGCTGTGCACCGATCACCTTGCCTTTCAGGTAAGCGGCGTCGGTCTTGAAGTCTGCCGTGGCTTTGGGCGCAATGAACTGCAGCTTGTTGGAGTAGTACGGGTCGGTGAAGTCCACTGCCTGCTTGCGCTCGTCGGTGATCGACAGCGAGGACACCAGGAAGTCGAACTTCTTGGCATTCAGGGCCGGGATGATGCCGTCCCAGTCGGACACATACACTTCGCACTTCTCGACTTTCATCTTGGCGCACAGGGCGTCGCCGATGTCCTTGTCGAAGCCGACGACATTGCCGCTGGCGTCTTTATTGTTGAACGGCGGGTAAGCCGCTTCGATCCCCATCTTCAAGGTTTCTGCCATGGCCGTGGCGCTGAACGCCATCGAGACGGCCGCGGCCAGAAGGAATTTCTTATAGGTCTGCATGCATGTTGCTCCGTTAGCGGTTGCTGGACATGAATTGTTTGCAGCGCGCCGAAAGCGGGTTTTCAAATACCTGCTGTGGCGATCCTTGCTCTTCGACCAGGCCTTGGTGCAAAAACACCACTTCGCTGGATACCTGCCGGGCGAAACCCATTTCGTGGGTGACCAGCAGCATCGTGCGGCCTTCTTCGGCCAGTGCGCGGATCACATTAAGTACTTCCTGGACCATTTCCGGGTCAAGCGCAGAAGTCGGCTCGTCGAACAGAATGACTTTAGGCTGCATCGCCAAGGTACGCGCAATCGCCGCGCGTTGTTGTTGGCCGCCAGAGAGTTGCGCGGGGTAGGCGTGACGCTTGTCGGCAATACCGACCTTGGCCAGCAAGGCCTCGGCCACTTCTATTGCTTCAGCCTTGCTTTGGCCGAGTACGCGCCGAGGGGCCTCGATGATGTTGTCGAGGATGCTCATGTGCGGCCACAGGTTAAAGTTTTGAAACACAAAACCGATTTCGCTGCGCAGACGGTTGATCTGCTTGCCGTCGGCGGCCATCAGCTCGCCGTTTTTCGCGGCCTTGAGCTTGAGTTCTTCGCCGGCCACCAGGATCTGGCCCTGGTGCGGGTTTTCCAGCAGGTTGATGCAACGCAGGAAGGTGGACTTGCCGGAACCTGAGGAACCCAGGATCGAGATCACATCGCCGTCGCGAGCGGTCAGCGAGATACCTTTGAGTACCTCAAGCTCACCATAGCGTTTATGCAAGTTGCGGATTTCAAGCGCGGGCGTGGCCTGGGCCATGTGCGGTCCTCATTGTGTTCGTTGCGATCTTCGCTGTTGGGCCGCCTTCCTGGCGAGGCGCCAAGCTAGCATAGCGTTTGGATGACAGCCAACAGCGCTGCGGACGGTTAACCGATGGTCTGCGGCAGGGTGTCGCATCGGCGCAGCAGTGTGTCGCGCCATCAACAACCTACAGACGTTTGACCCGGAAAGATCCACAGGCTTCGCGTAAAAAAGGGCGCGATGGTGCCAGCTTTGGCCGGGTGTTGGAAGGGTTAACCGGGCAAACGGTCCATATCAGCCCGCTTATGGGGCGTCACGTACTTTTTGTGTGTGTTTTTGGTGCGTCGGTACGTCGTGAATGTGGGTCGCACGGTAACGCTATAGCGGAATGCCATTGTTCTCAATGACTTGCGATAGGTTGCGAATTGTCCTACAGCCCCCGTCAACTGTGGCTATGAAATATTTTGGCGCAAATCTTGCGTAAAAAATAAAGAACGCCCTGTTGGATTCTTTTCACGAGAAAGGCTGCAGGCCGGGCGAACCGTTTTCGCAATTCCTCGCAAAGGTGTGTCAATGAGTAGTACGCAAAGCTCCAATGACCTCGAACAGGGGCTCAAACCGCGGCACGTCACCATGCTGTCGATTGCCGGCGTCATCGGCGCCGGTTTGTTTGTCGGCTCCGGCCATGCGATCGCTGCTGCCGGCCCGGCTGTACTGTTGGCCTATGCAGCCGCCGGTACACTGGTGGTCTTGGTGATGCGCATGCTGGCCGAGATGGCCGTTGCGTCACCCGATACCGGTTCGTTCTCTACCTATGCCGACCGGGCAATCGGCCACTGGGCCGGTTTCACCATTGGCTGGCTCTACTGGTGGTTCTGGGTGCTGGTGATTCCGTTGGAGGCCAACGCAGCGGCGACCATCCTGCACGCCTGGTTCCCCGACGTGGCGATTTGGGCGTTTACCCTAATCATTACGTTGTTGCTGACTGCAACCAACCTGTTCAGTGTGAAGAACTACGGTGAGTTCGAGTTCTGGTTTGCGCTGATCAAAGTCGTTGCGATCGTCGGCTTTGTGATCCTCGGCCTGGCCGCGATCTTCGGCTTCTTGCCCACCAGCCAGGTCAGCGGTGTTTCGCACCTGTTCGATACCCAAGGTTTCATGCCCAACGGCATGGGTGCGGTATTGGCAGCGATCCTGACTACCATGTTCTCGTTCATGGGCACCGAGATTGTCACCATCGCCGCAGCCGAGTCGAAGAATCCAGGCCAGCAAATCACCAAGGCCACCAACTCGGTGATCTGGCGGATTGGTTTGTTCTACCTGTTGTCGATCTTCATCGTGGTGTCCCTGGTGCCTTGGAACGATCCGACCCTGGCGGCCGTAGGTTCCTACCAGACCGTGCTGGAACGCATGGGCATTCCGAACGCCAAGCTGATTGTCGACCTGGTGGTGCTGGTTGCCGTGACCAGCTGCCTCAACTCGGCGCTGTACACCGCGTCGCGCATGCTGTTTTCCCTGGGCCGTCGAGGTGACGCACCGGCCGTGGCCAAGCGTACCAACAAGAGCGGCACGCCTTACTGGGCGGTGTTGCTGTCTACCGGTGCTGCGTTCCTGGCGGTATTCGCTAACTACGTCGCCCCGGCGGCGGTGTTCGAATTCCTGCTGGCCAGCTCTGGCGCCATCGCGTTGTTGGTGTACCTGGTGATTGCCGTGTCGCAGCTGCGCATGCGCCAGAAGCGTACGGCGGCGGGCGAGAAGATCGTCTTCAAGATGTGGCTGTTCCCAGGCCTGACGTACGCGGTAATGGTGTTTATCGTCGGTACGTTGACCATCATGCTGTTCCAGGAAGCGCACCGTGTCGAGATCATCGCCACCGGGGTTCTGAGCTTGCTGGTGGTATTGGCGGGGTTGGTGGTGGCGAGCCGTCGCAAGGCCCAAAGAGTGGGGGCTGCGGCGCTTAACTGACGAGATACGGTGAATAGGGCGCCACAAAACAATGTGGGAGCCGGGCTTGCCCGCGATGACGGACTGCCAGTCGATGTATTCGTCGCCTGACACTCCGCCATCGCGGGCAAGCCCGCTCCCACATTTTTATTTTGTGTCAGTCGGGGGCGTTGGCCAGGGCGTGGGACGCCGCCACGTAATCGGCCTGGAACTGCGGCGACTCAATCCACGCCAGCGCGGCGGCCTCATCATCGCTGTCCGTCGCCCACTGCCGATACTCGATCAGCGCCGCCAGGATAAAGTCGGTCGCTTCCTCTTCGCCTTCCTGCTCCAGCACCAACGCCAGCAACGGGTGCGCCAGGAATACCGCACACAGCGCCTGCTGGCTGATCTCGCCGGCGGTACGCATTTGGACGAACAGCTCAGTCAAATCCACCGACTCAAGGTCGATGCGGCTGTCGTCGCCCGCGAAAGCATCTGGCTTGGGCGCCACGGCGCGCTGGGTGCGATTTTGCTTGGCCTTGGCTTTTGCCCGGTGGGCGCGTTTTTGCTGCTTGTTTGGCGAGGCCATGGGCTCGACGTCCTTGGGGTTTGGGTCTAGAGGGTGTATTGAAGCGCAGGTTGGGGCAAATCCCAAGGGTTTCTCGGGCGGCACGGATTGCTGTAATGCTCGACCTTCTCTGCGCGATTACTTAGGCTGACAGTCTATTGACCCACCAGAGCCCGCCCATGACCCGCGACACCCTGGAACACCATCAGGTCCCGATCTACTTCGTTGCCGTCTTTTTGGCCGTCACGTTTGGCCTGCTCTGGCCCTTGTCGGCGCAGGGCCTCAGCCTTTGGGTGACACCTGCCATCGCCGTGCTGATGTATGCGATGTTTTTGCAAATTCCCTTTCTTGAGCTGCGCCAAGCCGTGGGCAATAAGCGTTTCATGGCGGCCTTGCTGTTGGCCAATTTCATCCTGGTGCCCTTGCTGGTGTGGGGGTTGACCCGTGGCCTGGTGGAGCGCCCGGCGTTGCTGGTGGGCGCTCTGCTGGTGTTGCTGACGCCCTGTATCGACTATGTGGTGGTGTTTACCCATATCGGCAAGGGCGATTCGCGGTCGATGCTGGCGGCAACACCGCTGCTGCTGTTGCTGCAACTGCTGTTGTTGCCGGTCTACCTGGGGCTGATGTTGGGCGAGCAATCCAGCGGGGTGGTGGCGGCGGGGCCGTTTGTAGAAGCGTTCGTGGGGCTGATTGTGGTGCCGATGCTTCTGGCGGTTGTGACCAGCGCTTTCGCGCGGCGGTCGAGCGCCATTAGCCTTTGGAACAGCGCCTGGGCCTGGTTGCCGGTGCCAGCGATGGCCTTGGTGTTGTTTGTAGTGCTGGCTTCGCACATCACGGCAGTGGTGCGGGATATCAATGTGTTACTGCCAGTCATTCCGGTCTACGTGGCCTTTGTGTTGCTGGCGCCGCTGATGGGCATTGTGGCTGCGCGGCTGTTCGCATTGCCAGCGTTGACGGCGCGGGCGGTGACCTTCAGTGCGTCGACCCGTAACTCGCTGGTGGTTTTGCCATTGGCGCTGGCCCTGCCGGAGGATGTGCGCGGCTTGGCCGCAACGGTGGTGATCCTGCAAACCCTGATCGAGTTGGTTGCCGAATTGCTCTACGTTCGCCTGATTCCGGCAGTGGTGTGGCCCACCAGTCGGTAACCGCGTGAATGTTCAGATCTGTTCAGGCGCCATTCAGGGGCGCGTTCGGCACCATACGCCAGCGCTTCCCACCTGACAGGTCACCCGATGGATCACCGCAACCGTTTTCGCCTGGAGTCACTGGGTATTTTCCTGGTCGCTCTCTTGTTATTCACAGTGGGCATTTGGGATCAGCAGCCCCAGGGTTTTGACGGGCGTTGGGCGCTGTTCATGCAGGAAATGTATCGCCATGGTGCGAGCCTTTTCCCCACCACCTACGGCCAGCCTTACGCGGATTACCCCGGCACCGCGACTTTCTTCAGTTATTTATTTGCCCGCTTGTTTGACGCGCCGAACCACTTGGCAAACGTGCTGCCCACGGCGCTCGCATCGGCGGGGGTGATTGCGCTGATGTACCGCCTGCTGGCGCCCTACAGCCGTGCCTGGGCGCTGCTGACGGTGTTACTGACTCTGCTCACCGCCCAGTTGCTCGAAAAGTCGCGCTCGGTGTGCCTGGACCAGATGGTCGCGTTGTTATGCGTGGCCAGTTTCTACCTGCTGCACACCGGCGAACACCTTGGGTCACGGCTGCGGCAACTGGCGGTGTTCCCGTTGTTCGTCCTGGGTTTCGCGATACGTGGGCCACTGGGGTTGATTGAGGTCTGCGCGGTGGTGTGTGTGTATTGGGCGCTGGGCAAGCCTGGGGAGCGTGTCCGGCAGGTGCTGATCCACGGCGTTGTCGGCTTGGTGTTACTCGCTGCGTGCTGGTGGCTACTGATGAAGCTTGCGCGGTTCAGTGGCGGCGATGCGTTCGCCGATGAAGTCTTCAAGATGCAAGTCGGCGGGCGTCTGGATGAGTCTGGTGAGCCGTTCTACTTCTATTTCCAACTGAGCTTGTACCGCTACTTTCCGGTGGTGCCGCTGGCATTTGCGACCCTGGTTGCGTTGCGCCATCGCTGGCCCGAACGCTGGGCCAATGAGCACCTGCAATTGCTGGTGCGGTTGGGGGGCTGCGGCTTGATGATTCTGCTCGGCCTGTCGGTACCGCACTTCAAGCGCGCTTATTACATTTTGCCGATGGTGCCGATGTTCGCGGCGGTCGCAGCCTTTGGGCTGCTGCATGCGCAAGGCTGGCTGGTGCGCGTGCGCCGTGGCTACGAGTGGCTGGTCGCGGCGCTGCCAGCGTTATGCGTGGTGGTGTTGTTTGTGTGCCGACACGCCTGGCACAAGCAGGGCTACTGGCCGCAGATTTCCTTGCCGTTGATGATCGGCGCGTTGGTGGTGCTGCAAATCGCGGCGTTGATTGCCTGGCGGCGAGCATGGCGGTTGGTGTGGCTCAGTCTGATCGCGCTGGTGGCGCAATGGCTGTTGCTGGTGACGGTGATAGAGCCGGCCAAGGACCTGCAATTCGATACGCGGCGGTTTGTCAGCCAGGTGGAGGCACTGCGTGAGGCGCAGCCGGGCCCTTTGGTGTTTGTCGACCTGGCGCGGGATACCTGGGCAGTGCGCTACATGATGAACCTGGATCACGATGAACAGCCGCTGTTTGTCGGGCGTCGCGAGCTTGAGAAGCTGGCGGTGCTGCCCCGGCCTTCCTGGGTGATTGTGTCGCGCAAGGAGACTGCGCTGTTGAAGGGGTCGCCGGTGGAGCACCTGGCACCGAGCTATCAAGGGCGCTTGAATGACAACCCGTTGATGGTGTTTTTGCTCAAGTAAGGAGGCCCTTGAGCCAAGGGCCTGCCGAGCAGCTGATTACTTGCAACGGAAGCTTTCAGGCATCGTGACCGTGTAATTGCGCTGCACACGGTCCTGGAAATTCAGGTTCTGCAAACCCTGCTGTACCAGAAAGGCTTCTACCTTGGCGGCTTGGCAGTCGTCGTTATAGGACGACGCCCGTAGCAGGTAGACCGCACGCCTGCTCGCTTCATCGCGAGCGGTGACCCGGAAGGTGGTGAGCGTGGTGTAGCCGGTGCGCTCCGAGGTCCCTACCGGGCCGTAGGAAGTGTTTGGGGTGCTGGTGCAGGTCAGTTGGTCGGTCTTTTTCTTGTTCTTCTTGCATTGGGTGGTGGTGCTGTTTGCCACTTGCCCGTATTCGGTGGCGGTGTAGCGATACGTCACCTGCTTGCTGTCGACATCCAGGGTGACGGTCATTTTGATCGGTGCATGGTTCTTGGGCAGTGTGGTGTCGGTATAGACGTTGCGAAAGCCCTGGTCCTGCATGGCGCGAACCATGTCGCGCAGGTAGTAGCGGGCATTGAGCGAGTTTTCATCACTGCCGCCAGTGGAGGTCACCAGCACGGTTGCCTGGCGGTCAAAGTGGTAGTCGGGATCAGGCGTTGCGTTGATTGCTACGTCCAACTGCGTGGCACACCCACTGAGCAGGGCGGTCAGTATTAATAGGGTGCAAAGCAAGAAGCGGGTCATGAAAAAACCTTACAACTGAGAATTGGGTAAAGGCTGAACGATTGAACCCAGAGAAAAATAACCAGCACGGAGGATAAAAGCCTGATGGCTTTCCTCTGCCAATCGCAGGCACTAAGCCACTAAGGATACAGGGCAGCGGTCTTGGTCGTCATGGCAGCCGTGGTTATTCCGCCTTCTGTGGGGCTGGCAACCATCCACCACCGTCTTCGAATTTCTCGATCAGGAAGTCCACAAAGACCCGCAACTTGGGCACGGCAAACTTGCTCGGCAAGAAAATCGCATGAATGCTGTCGCCGAAAGTGCCCTCTGCAATGTACTTGGGCAAAATCACGCTGAGGCTGCCCTTGCGCAGATCCTCGGCGATGGAGAACGTGGGCAGCAAGCCTATGCCCACACCTTCCATCACGGCCTGCCTCACAGATTCACTGCTGTTAACGCAGAAACGCCCTGATACGCGTACTTCGGTCACTTCGCCGTCGCGAATAAAACGCCAGGATGCTTCGCGCGCCAGACCGTTGATCAAGCAATTATGTGCGGCCAAATCACCGAGCGTGGCGATGGGGGAGTGGCTGCTTAAGTAACCGGGTGTTGCACATAACACGTAGTCGAGTTTGGCTAAGCGTCGCGCTATAAAACTGTCAACGGGCGTACTGGTCAGACGTATCGCAATATCGAACCCTTCTTCGACAATATCCACATAGCGGTCGCTCAAAGAGAGCGTGACGCTGATATCGGGGTAGGCGTTGAGGAATTGCCCAACCAGGTTGCTCAAGTGGAGATTGCCAAAGGCAACCGATGTGGTGACCCGCAAGTGGCCTCGGGGCGCCGATTGCAAGCTTTCGACTGAGTTGAGTAATGCGCCGGTTTCCTCGGTAATCCGAACACCGTGCTGATAGGCAAGTTCTCCCGCTTCTGTGAGCGCAAGGCTTCGCGTGGTGCGGTTTAACAACTTGGCCCCGAGCGTTTCCTCAAGCCTGCGCATTTGTTTGCTGACGGTCGAGGTGGTCGAACCGAAGAAACGGGCCGCTTTGGAGAAACTTTTCAGTTCGACAACTTTAACGAAAACAAAGACATCCGAAATATTATCTGAGAAAGATTCCATTGTTTCTCCAGAGGACACAGGCTTGTTCTTTTTGGCCGTATTGTGCGCAGCGGGTGGGTTAAATACTTTGAATTCTCTAGCGGTTAAACCTTGGAGGATTCATGAAAGCCCTGACCAGAAGTTTCAATATTGCCCTGCCCGCCACTCTACTGCCTTTGCTCTTCATCGTCATGTGGAGTTCCGGTTATGTCGTGGGCAAAGTGGCACTCCCCTTTGTGGGGCCCTACACCCTGATCTTCATTCGCTTTGCCAGTGCGGCGCTGATCCTGCTGGGCGTGGCGCTTGCGACTAAAGCACCGTGGCCGAAATCCCGCGCTCAGTTCGGCCATCTGGTGGTGGTGGGTATCCTGATCCAGGCGCTTCAGTTTGCTGGCCTGTACATGGGGCTGGATCTGGGCGTGTCGGCTGCTGTGGCCGCGCTGATTGTCGGCACGATGCCGGTGTTTACCGCGTTGGGCGCCACCCGGTTTCTTAACGAAAAAGTCAGTCGTGTTGAGTGGCTCGGCTTGGTGGGCGGATTGTTCGGTGTGGCCCTGGTGGTCTATGAACAGCTCGGTGTAAGTGCAACAGCGAGCCTGACAGGTTACTTGTGCGTAGTGCTGGCACTGGTTGGCATCACGGCCGGCAGCCTGTATCAGAAGAAATACTGCACCGGCATGGACTTGCGCACCGGCGGTTTTATTCAGTTGGCCACGGCCTCTTTCGTGATGTTCTTTCTCGCCGACCACTTTGAAAACCTCGCGGTTCAGTGGACCCCAACGATGATCTTCGCGTCCGGCTGGTTGTCACTGGTCAACTCTATTGGCGCTATCAGCATCCTCTACATTCTCATGCGCAAAGGTGAGGCGAGCAAAGTAGCAGGCCTGTTCCATCTTATTCCCGCAGTCACAGCCTTAATGGGCTTTGTATTCCTCGGTGAATCGTTCAGTGCAATTAACGCAGTGGGTTTTGCGATTACCGCACTGGCTGTTTATGCGTGCACCCATGTCAAGAAGTGAACTCAACGTTTAACCCCCCCTATCTAACGCCTCTTTATCCAGCGAACAAGGAAGTATCATGCATACCGGACAAATCCTTAAAGATGTACTCAACGCAGTACGCAGCAAAGAAGCCTTGCCGTGGGTGCCTTATACCGCCAATGGCCGAACCAAGACCGACATCGTGCATTTGTACCAAGGCCCGGAAGTGGATGGCCCATCAGCGGCCCTGGTACGTTATCAGCCGGGTGCCCGTACCCAACGCCACCTTCATCCTGGCTACGAACTGATTTTCGTGCTCGATGGCGTGCTGCATAACGATGCCGGTGCACACCCAGCCGGCACGCTTGAAGTCTGCCCGCCTGACAGTGAGCATGCGCTGTGGAGCGATGAGGGCTGCACCTTCCTGGTGGTGTGGGAAAAGCCCGTGCAGACCGTTTCCCTGGCGCAGGTGCAGCCATGATGGGCGCCCTCAATAGCGGCTTCGGCGTCCAGGCTGCCCCGGGGGCGCCGCTCGCAGCGGCCTCGTTCGGCAGTGATTACGTGATGGAGCCAAAGCGCGTCATCACCGCCAGCCAGGCGGCCGCCCTGGTACCCGATAATTGCACGATCACCACTGGGGGGTTTGGCAGTTGCGGGCACCCTGACCTGCTCACCGAAGCACTGGCGGCGCGCTTTGCCGCTACCGCACAGCCATCTGACCTGACCCTGGTTTTTGCGGCCGGGCAGGGTGACAAGGCCAGCCGTGGGCTTAATCAACTGGCTGTCAAAGGCCTGCTGAAAAAGGTGATCGGAGGCTACTGGGCGCTTGCACCGTCGATAGGCCAGATGGCACTGCGTGGTGAAATCCAAGCGCACAACTGGCCTCAGGGCGTGATAAGCCACCTGTTCCGCGCAATCGCCGGGGGCAAAAGTGGAGTGCTCTCAGGGATTGGCTTGCACACCTTTATCGACCCCAGGCAGGAGGGGGGCAAAGTCGGCCCGGCTACGACTGAAGAGCTGATCTCAGTGGTAAACGTTGGGGGGCGTGAAGAACTTTTCTATCCGTCGATGCCCATCAATGTCGCCTTTTTGCGCGGAAGTCGGGCGGATGTCGACGGCAATATCAGCATGGAGGACGAAGCCAACTTTCAGGACAGCCTCGCCCAGGCGCAGGCCGTTCACAATTGCGGCGGTATCGTCATCGTGCAAGTGATGGAATTGGTCGACCGTAACTCGCTCGATCCTCAGGCGATCCGTATTCCGGGGATCTTTGTTGATTATCTAGTTTTATCCACACCAGACACACATTGGCAAACCTACGGTGAGGTCAGAAACAACACCTATACCGGGCGGTCGCGCTCCGATACCGCAGTCACGCCGTTACCCCTGTGTGCCAAAAAAATCGTCGCGCGCCGAGCCTTGTATGAAATAGCCCGGTACAACGCGCCGATCGTTAACCTGGGCATTGGCACTCCAGAGTTCATTGCAAGGGTGGCGAGCGAGGAGCGCTGCTCCGCCCATGTGCTTACTGTCGAGTCAGGGGTTATCGGTGGCACGCCTGCTCGCGGGCTGTCATTCGGCGCTTCGAGCAACCCTCAAGCGATTCTCGATCAAGCCAGCCAGTTCGACTTCTATGACGGTGGCGGAATCGATCTGGCCTTCCTCGGGTTTGGTCAGGCCGACAGCCGTGGCAATGTCAACATCAGTCGATTCGGCGGGCGGCTCAACGGTGTCGGTGGTTTTATCAACATTTCGCAAAGCGCCAAGCGCGTGGTGTTTTGCGGAACCTTCACGGCCGGTGGTTTGGAACTGGGGTTTGAAGCCGGGCAATTAATCATTGAGCGTGAAGGGGATATCACCAAGTTTATTCAAGCCGTTGAGCACATGAGCTTCAATGCCGCCCATGCGCAATCACGCAACTGCCCGATTCTGTTCATCACTGAACGGGCTGTGCTCGTATTGAAGGACGGCCGCTTGATACTCAAGGAAGTTGCGCCGGGTATCGACATCGAGCGCGATATTCTCGCTCGCAGTACGGCCGATATCATCGTGGCTGACCACGTGGAGTTGATGCCTGCGTCGATTTTTCTCCATCGGCCGCTCTCTGTCACAGACAAGTACTGGCGTTCGCGTGACTAACTCATCATTTCATTGATGGCTCTTCATTCTTCGCACTACGCGTTTTGGAAAACACCATGAAAAAAATAACAATTGCCATAGTGGGCGGTGGTTCTGTCGGCGTCGCATATTTTACGCAACTCATTGATGAAGCTGTTCGTCAGGGGCTGAGTCATCATTTGGATGTGCTGATCTTTGAGTCACAGAAAACACCTGGGCCGGGTTATGCGTACCAGGCAGACTTCGAGTGCAACTTGCTCAACACGCGAGCCGACGCCATGTCTGCGGTGGCAGGCGACAAGCGGCATTTTATTCGCTGGCTGGAACAGCATGGCGCAGATCAGGCGGTAGATTTTCCACAAACAGTCATCGACGATCACGCCTTCCTGCCGCGCAGCCTGTTCGGCAGATACCTGGCACATCAGTATGAGCAGACGATGGCCGTGGCCCGCGCCCATGGCATTAAGGTCACCGCAGTGACCTCAACCGTCACAGACTTGATCTCACTGTCTGACCAGCGCCCTTGCATTGATACCGAGAGCGGCGTGGCCTACGTGGCGGATCGGGTTGTCCTCAGCATGGGAAACCTGCCATCGACGCGGTTTACTCAGCTCAATGATGTGGCTGGCTTCGTGCGCACCCCCTACCCAACCCGGGACATGGTGCGCAACATACCGGCCAACGCGTCGGTGTGTGTGCTAGGGACCGGACTGTCGGCCATTGACACTGTGCTCTCACTGACGGAAGCCGGGCACCAGGGAAAAATTGTCATGGCATCGCGCACCGGCCGTCTGCCCAGCGTGCGCGGTACCTTTAATCGGCCTCATACATTGACTCATCTGACCCGGGCCCACATCGATAACTTCTGTGATGCAAATGGTGGTCAGCTCAAGCTGCATGACGTCTTTACGATGTTGCTGCGTGAGATCGAGGAGGTTACCGGTGACACCTTGGACTTGAAGCGCATCTTGAATTCGGGCGCCGGTGTGTTGGACTACATAACGTCTGAGATCATGCAGGCAGACAATGCCGAGCGCCTGTGGCAGTCGGTCATTTACTCGACCAACTCCATTATCGACTACGTCTGGCACCGTCTGTCCCGCGACGACAAGCAGGTATTCCAGACGACATTCGGCAGTCTCTGGTCTTCTTACCGCGTCTCGGTGCCGGTCAAAAACGCCCACAAGTTGCAGGCGTTGCTGAAGGCTGACCGCATACTGGTGCTCGGCGGCGTCAGCCAGGTCACTTACAACGAGGCTTCAAAGGTCTTTGAGACGCGCATTGACGACCGTCGCAGTGCATTTCGTACCGTCATCGAAAGTGAATATGTCATTAACGCCACCGGGTACTCCGTTCAGGTGGAACACTCTGACGTGCCGCTCGTGGTGAATTTGCTCCGTCGCAAGCTGGCCAAGCCCAATGAGTTCGGCGGCTTTGAGCTGGACTTCGAGACAGGAAGGTTGGTGGGTGCAGCCGGTGAGGCCTGGCCGCATGTCTCGGTACTTGGCAGCCTGGCCACCGGCACGTACTTCTGGACGAATGCGATGGACGTCAATGTCAGGTTGGCCCGGCGTCAGGTTGAAGATGCGCTCAGCGTATTGTCAGGCAGCATCTCTCACACGGCGTTGCCTTCGGCGCGAGTACCTCGTCGTCGCTCTGTCACTCGAAGAGGTCGCACGGCCTCCGCTTCGGCGAGCACCAGGCAGAGTAGACGCTACGGCCTGAAGGCTGCTCAGGGGAACGCAAGCGTGCTTGGGGTACCCGTGCGAGGGGAACTGGCGTCGCCGACGACTCAGCTGGTCTGAGGGCGCTTTGAGCTTGGCCATTTAAATCAGGCCCGCGCAGATCGTTTCGGCTTCGGGACCTGAAGCCGGTTGAATCGCAGGCAATAAAAAACCCCAAGGAATTGCTTCCTTGGGGTTTTTCGGTATTTTGGTGCCCAGAGACGGAATCGAACCGCCGACACGGGGATTTTCAATCCCCTGCTCTACCGACTGAGCTATCTGGGCAACGGGGCGCATTAAACGGGTTTTTCAGGGGGTCGTCAAGCAAGTTTTCAAAAAATATTTAATTATTACCGTCGCTTACGTGCCAACCCCGGTTTTTGATCAATTATTGAGCAGGTGGGACGTAGCCTTCAGCCTGGGCGTATTCCTCGCCGGAAAAGAACTTGTCCATTTCGCCGGCCAGGTATTTACGGTCTTCGGCATTCATCATGTTCAGGCGCTTTTCGTTGATCAGCAGGGTCTGGTGTTTCAACCAGTCGCCCCAGGCTTTGGCGGAGACGTGGTCGTAGATGTCCTGGCCCTTGGCACCTGGGTACGGAGGGCGTTCCAGGGCTGGCAGTTCTTCTTTGTACTTGCGGCACATGATGGTGCGGGTCATGACGAAACTCCTGCGTTCAATACATCGGCCGCGCGCTTCAGCAGTTTTTTCACCGGGGCGGCAAGGCCCAGGCGCGGCGGGGTGGCGAGGTTATACCAGAGCCAGTCGGCCTCGGCCACGTGATGGGCGGTTTCCTCGACCTGGACCAGCCAGGGTTCGATGGCCAGCTGGAAGTGGCTGAAGGTGTGGACCAGCCCTGGCAGTTCCTGATGCTTGCCCAGCGCGAGTGCATGCTGGTTGGCCAGGTGGTCGAGGTCGCCCAGGTCATCCAGCTCCGGCAAGCTCCACAAACCGCCCCACAGGCCCGTTGAGGGGCGACGGTAAAGCAGGATCGCGCCCTCGGCGTTGGCCAGCATGGGCATCAGCGTGCGCTTTTGCGGGATGGTCTTGCGCGGCTTGGGGATCGGATAGCGCGTCTCCAGCCCGAGCATGTGGGCTTCGCAGCCTTTTTCCAGCGGACACAACAGGCAACTCGGTTTGCTGCGGGTGCACAGGGTGGCGCCCATGTCCATCATGGCCTGGGTGTAGGCGTTGACGCGTTCAAAGGGCGTGAAGCGCTCTGCGGTGGCCCACAGCTGCTTGGCCACCTTGGGTTCGCCAGGGTAGCCCTCTTGGGCGGTAAAGCGCGCCAGCACGCGTTTGACGTTGCCGTCGAGGATCGGCGCGCGTAGGCCCATGCTCAGGCTGGCAATCGCGCCAGCAGTGGACAGGCCGATACCCGGCAACTCGGTGAGCTTCTCCACGTCGCGGGGGAATTCGCCGCCGTGTTCGGCCACCACGATCTTCGCGGTCTTTTGCAGGTTGCGCGCCCGGGTGTAGTAGCCCAGGCCCGTCCACAGGTGCAGCACTTCATCTTCCGGCGCGGCGGCCAGGGCTTCGACCGTCGGCAAGGAGGCCATGAACCGGTCGAAGTAGTTGAGCACGGTGCTGACCTGGGTCTGTTGCAGCATGATCTCCGACACCCACACCCGGTAAGGGGTGATGCCCTGTTGCCAGGGCAGGTCGTGGCGGCCATGACGGTCGTACCAGTCCAGTACCGCTTGTGAAAACTGCTCGTTTCTCATCGGTTGAACAGGCCTTTCAATGCGTCTTTGAGCTTGGGGTTAACCTTGTCGAGCTTTTCTTCCAGCTTCTCGTTAAGGCGATTGCCGGCCGCCTTGAGGGCGACCTGGCCCAGGCCGTCCTTGTCCAGGCGGCAGGCTTTGGCGCCCAGCTCCAACGGGCCACGGCAACGCAGCGGGACTTCAATGCCCTGGAAGTTGGCGCCGACCTGGCAGGCCGGGTCCGGCACGTCGCGCTTGTCGCCTTCGACGATGATGCCCACGCGGTAGTCCATGCCCAGCACGCGTAAATCCACATCACCGTTGCCATTGAGCGTCAGGCCAGGGATGCGCACTTTCAGGTCGGGGTTGCTGGCCACGCCGTTACGGAACGTGAGGTTGCCGCGCAGTTCCTGGAAGGGCGTGTCCTTGCCGCCTGGGGTGGTGCTCAGGGTCTTGCGGTTGAGCAGGGCGATGCCGGTACACAGTTGCTGCTCGATGTTGGCATTGAGCAACACGCCGTTGTTGATCACGAGGCTGGCAGTGCCGTTGAGGCTGTCGATCAGCGCTTTCTGGCTATTGCCACGGCCGCTTAGGTTACTGTCGAGGGTGAGCTGGCCTTTGACCGGCGGGGTTTTCCCTTGGGCCTGCAGGATGCGTTCAACAGGCACCTGCTTGATGTGGCTTTGCAGGGCCAGCACGGGCGTGTCCTGGCGCACGTCGAGTGTGCCGTTGGCCTGGAACGTGCCGTTGTAGAGGCCGCCGCTAAGGGTGTCGAGCTTGAGTTGCCCGTCAATGCCGGAGGCTTTAAGCACCGCGTTCTGAATGGGCAACTGGCTCAGGGTCAACTCGCCAAAGGCCAGGTCTGCATTCACGTCCAGGCTGCGCAGGCGGGTGAGCGGCAGCAGTTTGTCATTGCTCCAGGCACCTTTGGTCGGCGCCTCCGGCAATGGCGTGTTGCCGCCCGCGGCCATGGCGCCGGCTTCGCTGCTCTGTACTTCGGCCTGGCGTGCAGCGGTTGCACCTTTGGCGGCTTCGGATTTGGCCGGCAGGTAATTGTCGGCATTGAAGGTATCGCCCTTGAGCTGCACACGCAGGGACTGCTTGGCGAAATCATCCACGGCGACGCGGCCGGTGAAGGTGCTGGCATCGAGCTTCAGGTTCAAGTCTTCCAGGGCGACGCTGGTGGGCGTGCCCTTGAGGCGGCTCACCAGTTCGACCTTGCTCAGGCTGCCTGGGGCCATGGCAGGCAGTGGGTGGCCGATGCTCTCAAGAAACTTGGCCAGGTCAAACTGGGCAACCGACAGGGCGCCGCTGATCTGCGGGGTTTTGTCCAGGTCATTGGCCTTTAGTTCGCCCAAGGCGCGCAGTTGGTTGGCCGCCAGTTTCAGGTTGGTCCATTCGGCGACGTTGGCCGCCAGGTCCACCAGCAATTGGCCCTGGGTGGAGAAACTCACCGTCTTGCCCTGCAACGGCTCACCAGTGGCCTCGCCACTCAAGCGCATGTCTTCGAACTGATAACGCTTGAGCGCACGCTGGATGCGCAAGTTGCCGTTCAGCTCAGTCTTGACCCGCATCAGCGGCTGGTTGCTGCCCAGGAAGGCCGTGAGTTTCAGCGGGATGCTGGCGCCTTCGTGGATGGCACCGGCACTCAGTTGGATGCTTTCGGCACTCAGCTGCTTGCCGGTCTGTTCATCGGTGTATTCGACGCGGGCGTTGTTGATGGTCAGGCTGTCGATATCCAGGCGGATCGGCTGCGGTGGCTTTTCCGGCTTGGTTTCAGCCACGGGTTCGACCGGCGCGGGAGCGGGGGTGCCTGTGGTTTCGTCGGGCAGGTTCTTGCCGATGTCTTCCCAGTTGCCATGGCCCTGCTTATCGCGGTTCAGGCGCAGGTTCAGGCCTTCGACACGCACATCGCTCATCTGCACTTCGCGGCGCAGCAGTGGCAGCACGCGCACCGACAGGCCGAGCATCTGCAAGTCGGCAAACGGTTGAGTCGGTGCGGTCAGGGTCGCGACGCTGGCTTCGTGAAGCTCCAGGCCCAGCCAGGGGAACAGGCTCCAGCCGATATCGCCATTGAGCGTCAGCTCGATGTGGGCCTTGTCGCGGGCTATCTGGCGAATTTCTTCTTTGTAGTCGTTGGGATCGAAAAGGTGGGTCAGGGCAAAGCCGAGCGCCACAATGATCAGCAACAGCCCGAGAAGTACCAGACCCAGGATTTTGCCGAACGCTTTCATGGGCGAGTCCTTGTATGTCGATTTCAAAATTTAGCCGCAGAGTATAACGCCCGACGGCCCGCGTCAGTTCACGGATCGTTACATTGTATCCACCGGCGTGGAAATGGGATTTTGACGTCAGAAAAATACAGACAATCCAAAAAAGGTAGTGGCAGTTTGATTTTTCTGTCATCCACTGGTGCTAATCTCTGCACGTTCGTCCGCCTTCTGCGACTTAAGGTCGCGCCTAAAAGGGAGCTTCACTCAACAAAACGGCCACGCTTTGCGTGCAAGGCCGAGGGAGAGAGCGCCTGACGGACGCATACCAATAACTGGGGGAAACACCAATGAGCACTAGCACTGTGGCCGGCACTGACGCCGCACAGCCTGCGTTCCTGTCCAAGGAGCGCATCATCGCCAAGCCGGGCTTCAACCGCTGGCTGGTTCCACCGGCCGCCCTGGCCATTCACCTGTGCATCGGCATGGCCTACGGCTTCTCGGTGTTCTGGCTGCCGTTGTCCAAGGCGCTGGGTATCACTGCGCCGGTGGCTTGCGCACCGGACATGGGCTTTATCGCTCAAGTCTTTTCGTCTCAATGCGACTGGCCCATCTCCATGCTGGGCTGGATCTACACCCTGTTCTTCATCTTCCTGGGCTGCTCCGCAGCGATCTGGGGCGGCTGGCTGGAACACGCCGGGCCGCGTAAGGCCGGTGTAGTCTCCGCGCTGTGCTGGTGTGGTGGCCTGCTGATCTCAGCCCTGGGTATCTATACCCACCAGATCTGGCTGATGTGGATCGGCTCCGGGGTCATTGGCGGCATTGGCCTGGGCCTGGGCTATATCTCGCCCGTTTCGACCTTGATCAAGTGGTTCCCGGACAAGCGCGGCATGGCCACCGGCATGGCGATCATGGGCTTTGGCGGCGGCGCGATGGTGGGTGCACCTTTGGCCGCAGCGCTGATGGGCCATTTCTCTTCGCCGACCAGCGTCGGTGTATGGCAGAGCTTTGTGGTCATGGCGGCGATTTACTTCGTGTTCATGATCGGTGGCGCCCTGCTGTATCGCGTACCCCCGACCGGCTGGAAGCCTGAGGGCTGGACCGCGCCAGCGAAGAAAGCCAGCAATGCGATGATCACTCACCGCCATGTGCATGTGAATGTTGCGTGGAAAACCCCACAGTTCCGCCTGGTATGGCTGGTGCTGTGCCTGAACGTGTCGGCCGGTATCGGCATCCTGGGCATGGCCTCGCCGCTGCTGCAGGAAGTGTTCGGCGGCAAGTTGCTGGGTGTTGATGTGCCATTTGGTCAACTGGATGCTGGTCAACTGGCCTCCATTGCAGCCATTGCCGCTGGTTTTACCGGCCTGTTGAGCTTGTTCAACATCGGTGGTCGGTTCTTCTGGGCCTCGTTCTCTGACTACCTGGGGCGTAAAAACACCTACTTCGTGTTCTTCGCCCTGGGCTTTGCCCTGTATGCGCTGATCCCGAACCTGGGGCATCTGGGCAACGTGGCGCTGTTTGTGGCCGCGTTCTGCATCATCCTGTCGATGTACGGCGGTGGTTTTGCCACGGTCCCGGCTTACTTGGCCGACTTGTTCGGGACCCAGATGGTCGGCGCGATCCACGGTCGCCTGCTGACCGCCTGGGCTGCGGCGGGCGTACTGGGCCCGGTGCTGGTGAACTACCTGCGTGAATACCAGTTGAGCATCGGCGTTGAACGCGCCGCGGCCTACGACATCACCTTGTACATCCTCGCCGGCCTGCTGGTGCTGGGCTTTATCTGCAACCTGCTGGTGCGCCCGGTGGCCGACAAGTACTTCATGACCGACGCGGAACTTGCCGCCGAACAGGCGCTGGGCCATGACAAAGGTGCTGATGCGAGCACCGTGCTGGAGTGGAAGGCCTCCGCCGCCAGCAAGCCGCTGGCGATTGCCGCGTGGCTGGTAGTGGGTATTCCGTTGGCGTGGGGTGTGTGGGTGACCCTGCAGAAGACCGCAGTACTGTTCCACTGATACCGTGGCTGATCGTTGGCTGATCGTTCCCACGCTCCCGCGCTGATCGTTCCCACGCTCCCGCGTGGGAATGCATCCCGTGACGCTCTGCGTCACCCTCTGCGCAGGGCTTGGGCCCTGCGGTGTGATCGGAACGCGGAGCGTTCCTGGCGGCATTCCCACGCGGAGCGTGGGAATGATCGCGCGCACCATGCTGGGGCGCCGAGATTAACTCGTCAGTCTTATCCCCTTCGTTGTTTCTGTTTAGCGCCCGCGCCCCTATAATGGCTGCCTTTTTCGCCCAATGATTTTGCGGAGCTGGTGATGGCCGAACGTAAGGCATCTGTCGAGCGCGACACTCTGGAAACCCAGATCAAAGCCTCGATCAACCTGGATGGCACCGGAAAGGCCCGATTTGATATCGGTGTCCCTTTTCTTGAGCACATGCTGGACCAGATCGCCCGTCACGGGCTGATCGACCTGGATATCGTCGGCAAAGGCGACCTGCACATCGACGACCACCACATGGTGGAAGACGTGGGCATCACCCTCGGCCAGGCGTTTGCCAAGGCCATCGGCGACAAAAAAGGCATCCGTCGCTACGGCCATGCCTATGTCCCGCTGGACGAAGCGCTGTCCCGTGTGGTCATCGACTTCTCCGGTCGCCCGGGTTTGCAGATGCACGTGCCTTACACCCGCGCGAACGTGGGCCGTGGCTTTGACGTCGACCTGTTCCAGGAATTCTTCCAGGGTTTCGTTAACCACGCACTGGTCAGCCTGCACATCGACAACCTGCGCGGCACCAACACTCACCACCAGATCGAAACCGTGTTCAAGGCTTTCGGCCGCGCACTGCGCATGGCTGTGGAAGTCGATGAGCGCATGGGCGGGCAAATGCCGTCGACCAAGGGCGTCCTGTAATGCAGACGGTCGCGGTTATCGATTACGGCATGGGTAACCTGCACTCGGTGGCCAAGGCCCTTGAGCATGTAGGTGCCGGCAAGGTGCTGATCACCAGCGATGCCAACGTGATTCGCGAAGCCGACCGCGTGGTGTTCCCCGGTGTTGGCGCGATTCGCGATTGCATGGCCGAGATCCGCCGCCTGGGTTTTGACAGCCTGGTGCGCGAAGTCAGCCAGGACCGCCCGTTCCTCGGCATCTGCGTGGGCATGCAAGCCTTGCTCGACAGCAGTGAAGAGAACGGCGGAGTCGACTGCATCGGCCTGTTTCCGGGCCAGGTGAAGTTCTTCGGCAAAGACCTGCATGAAGAGGGCGAGCACCTCAAAGTCCCGCACATGGGCTGGAACGAAGTGCGCCGCACCGTCGACCACCCGCTGTGGCACGACATCCCTGACATGGCGCGTTTCTACTTCGTGCACAGCTACTACATCGCCGCCGGTAACCCGCGCCAGGTGGTGGGTGGCGGGCATTACGGCGTCGACTTTGCCGCCGCGCTGGCCGATGGTTCGCGCTTTGCCGTGCAGTTTCACCCGGAGAAGAGCCATACCCATGGCCTGCAATTGCTGCAGAACTTCGCCGCGTGGGATGGTCGCTGGTAAATGGCCAGGAAACCGAAGCAGCCGATCTTGAACCTCGCGCCCGAGCAGGAGCGTGAGGCTACTGACAAGATCAAGCGATTCATGGAGGACCGCTTCGAGCTCAAGCTGGGCTCGTTCGAGGTCGCCGAGATTCTTGAGCTGTTTACCACCGAAGTGGCGCCGCATTATTACAACAGGGCGATTTTCGACACGCAGACGCTCCTTAAAGAAAGGTTCGAAAGCATCGAAAGCGACTTGTGGTCGCTTGAGAAACCCTGATTTCCCAAGCATTGCTGAATATCGAATAAGGTTTGCCAGATGCTGATTATCCCCGCTATCGATCTCAAGGACGGCGCTTGTGTACGCCTGCGCCAAGGCCGCATGGAAGATTCCACCGTGTTCTCCGATGACCCGGTGAGCATGGCTGCCAAATGGGTAGAAGGGGGCTGCCGTCGTCTGCATCTGGTGGACCTGAACGGCGCCTTCGAAGGCCAGCCGGTCAACGGCGAGGTGGTTACTGCCATCGCCAAGCGCTACCCGAACCTGCCGATCCAGATCGGCGGCGGTATCCGCTCCCTGGAAACCATCGAGCACTACGTCAAAGCGGGCGTGAGCTACGTGATCATCGGCACCAAGGCCGTGAAAGATCCAGCCTTCGTCGCCGAAGCCTGCCGCGCTTTCCCGGGCAAAGTGATCGTAGGCCTGGATGCCAAAGATGGCTTCGTCGCTACCGACGGCTGGGCTGAAATCAGCACAGTGCAGGTGATCGACCTGGCCAAGCAGTTCGAAGCCGACGGCGTGTCTGCCATTGTTTATACCGACATCGCCAAAGACGGCATGATGCAGGGCTGCAACGTACCCTTCACCGCAGCCCTGGCAGCGGCCACCAAGATTCCGGTGATCGCTTCCGGCGGCATTCATAACCTGGGTGACATCAAGTCGCTGCTGGACGCCAAGGCTCCCGGCATTATCGGCGCCATCACCGGCCGTGCGATCTATGAAGGCACTCTGGACGTCGCCGAAGCTCAGGCTTACTGCGACGCCTACAACGGCTGAGGACTGACCATGGCGCTGGCCAAACGCATCATCCCTTGCCTGGACGTCGACAACGGTCGCGTGGTCAAGGGCGTCAAGTTCGAGAACATCCGTGATGCCGGCGACCCGGTGGAAATCGCCCGTCGCTACGATGAGCAAGGTGCCGACGAGATTACCTTTCTCGACATCACTGCCAGCGTCGATGGCCGCGACACCACGCTGCATACCGTCGAGCGCATGGCCAGCCAGGTGTTTATCCCACTGACCGTGGGCGGTGGCGTGCGCACCGTGCAAGACATCCGCAACCTGCTCAATGCCGGTGCAGACAAGGTCTCGATCAACACCGCCGCCGTATTCAACCCCGAGTTTGTCGGCGAAGCCGCGCAGCACTTCGGCTCGCAATGCATCGTGGTGGCTATCGACGCCAAGAAGGTATCCGGCCCGGGCGAAACCCCGCGCTGGGAGATCTTCACCCACGGCGGGCGCAAGCCTACCGGGCTGGACGCGGTGGAGTGGGCGATGAAGATGGAAGGCCTGGGCGCCGGTGAAATCCTGCTGACCAGCATGGACCAGGACGGCATGAAAAACGGCTTCGACCTGGGCGTTACCCGCGCCATCAGCGATGCCCTGGGCATTCCGGTGATCGCATCGGGTGGCGTCGGCAACCTGCAACACCTGGCCGATGGTGTACTGGAAGGCCACGCCAGCGCGGTGCTGGCGGCGAGTATTTTCCACTTTGGCGAATACACCGTGCCCGAGGCCAAGGCCTATATGGCCGCACGCGGTATCGTCGTGCGCTAAACGCTGCTGGACACCATGGCAGGCTCGCGGCACTCTCTGCGCTTGCCATGGATTCCGGTAGCCTTCATGTTCAAACACCTGCTGCTCGCCCTCGCCAGTTCCTCCATGCTCATGGTGGCTACGGCACACGCCGAACAACCGTCTGACGCCTCCCTGGTGCTGCTGACGGAAAATTTCCCGCCCTACAACATGGCGAAAAACGGCAAGAACTTCGCCAAGGACGAGAACATCGAAGGCATCGCCGTAGACATCATGCGCGAAACCTTCAAACGTGCCGGCATTTCCTACAACCTGACCCTGCGTTTCCCTTGGGAGCGAATCTACAAACTCGCCCTGGAAAAGCCGGGTTACGGCGTGTTTGTGATGGCGCGGTTGCCAGACCGTGAGGCCTTGTTCAAATGGGTCGGCCCCATCGGCCCGGACGATTGGGTGCTGTTGGCCAAGGCCGACAGCAAGATCCAACTGGAAAACCTTGAGCAGGCGCGCCGCTACAGGATCGGCGCCTACAAAGGCGACGCCATTGCCGAAAGCCTGGACAAGCAGGGGCTCAAGCCGATTGTTGCCTTGCGTGACCAGGACAATGCGCAAAAGCTCATGGAGGGCCAGATCGACCTGTGGGCCACTGGCGATCCTGCTGGGCGCTACCTGGCGCGGCAGGTGGGGGTGAACGGGCTCAAGACGGTATTGCGCTTCAACAGTGCGCAGCTTTACCTGGCATTGAACAAGGACGTACCGGATGAGGTGGTGGCCAGGCTCCAGGCCGCGCTGGAGCAGTTGCGTGAAGAAGGCCGTATCGACCAGATCATGGCCAACTACCTGTAGGAGCGAGCTTGCTCGCGAAGGACGTCAACGATGATGCGGGTATCCGGGGTGTACGCGGCGGTCTCAAGTTTTTCGCGAGCAAGCTCGCTCCTACAGGGGGGGGGGGGCGTCAGCGATAGATGCCGTTCTTGCCATGCCCGGCCATCGCCCGGTTACTGCGCACGCTGATCATCAATTTGATATCGATCCACTCCACGCCTTGCGCCTTGAGCTTGGGCAATTCGCGCTCCAGCACCGCCAGGGTCTGCGGGTAAGGGTGCCCGATCATCACCGCCGAGCCCTGCTTGTGCGCCAGTTTGATCGCGGTTTGCAACTGCGTGGTAATCGCCGCTTCGGTGCGTTCGTCGTCGAGAAATACATCCCGCGACACATGGGCCAAACCGATCTTCTGCGCCTCGGCGGCGGCAACGGTCTGCGCGCTGGTGCGGCTGTCGACGAAGAACTTGTGGCGCCGTTGCAACTCACCCATCAGCCAAGCCATCGCCGCCGGTTGTGCGGTCATGCGGCTGCCCATGTGGTTGTTGATGCCGGCGGTGTAGGGCACTGCGTCGAACGCGGCGTCCAGGCGCTTGCCCAGTTCTTCGATCGACAGCTCAGGGTGCCAGGCGAATGGGCCGGTGGCCGGGTCCATGGGCATGTGCAGGATCACGATCTTGCCAGCCTTATGGGCCTCACGGGCGAATTCGGCGGCGTGGGGCGTGTCCGGCATGATGGCGGCGGTCACCGGGCCGGGTAGCGCGAGCACGCGGCGATCCCGAGGCAGGTTTTGCCCCAGGTCGTCGATGATCAGTGTCAGGTAGGCTTTGTGCGGTTCGCCGGCAGGGGCCGCTTGAGCGACCCCTGCCAGGCTGCACAGCACAGCGAGGATCAGGGCAAGGCGCATGATCAACGGCTGCGGGTGATGCTCAAGCCCTTGAGCAGGCTGAGTGCCTGGGCCAGTTGGTAGTCATCGTCCTGCGGCATCGGCTTGGCCTTGGCGCGGCTGCCGGTTGGCTGGTCGGCACCGCCGTTGCCATTGCCCAGGTGACCTTGCAGGTCGGCCTCTTTGTAGTATTCGCCGTCGATCTCGTTGGTGATCTTGGCGCGGCGTACTTCGATGTCCGGCACGATGCCCTGGGCCTGGATCGAGCGGCCGTTGGGCGTGTAGTACAGCGCCGTGGTGATCTTCAGCGCACGCTCGTTGTTCAGCGGCAATACGGTCTGCACCGAGCCTTTGCCGAAGCTGGTGGTGCCCATCAGCACGCCGCGCTTGAGGTCTTGCAGGGCACCGGCGACGATTTCCGAAGCCGAGGCGCTGCCACCGTTGATCAATACCGCCAGTGGCACGTTCTCGCTGAGGTCGTTGCCGGTGGCCGAGAAGCGCAACTCGGAGTTGGCGATACGGCCCTTGGTGTAGACGATCAGGCCCTTGGTGACGAAGTGGTCGACCACCTCGACCGCCGACTGCAACACGCCGCCTGGGTTGTTGCGCAGGTCAAGCACGATGCCGTTGAGCTTCTTGCCGTTGTCTTTGCGCAGTTTGGCCAGGGCCTTGGCCACTTCGTCGCCGGTCTTGACCTGGAACTGGGTGATACGGATGTAGCCGTAGCCCGACTCCAGCAGCTGGCTTTTCACGCTCTTGACCGTGATGGTCGCGCGGGCCAGGGTCACGTCAAACGGGTTGCCGCCGTCGCGTACCAGGGTCAGGGTGATCTTCTGGCCGAGCTTGCCGCGCATCTTGTCGACGGCTTCGGTCATGGTCTGGCCGCGGGTTGGCTGGCCGTTGATCTTCACGATCAGGTCGCCGGCCTGGATACCGGCCTTGGACGCCGGGGTGTCGTCGATAGGCGAGACCACTTTGATCTGGCCGTCTTCGGAGCCCACTTCGATGCCAAGGCCGCCGAACTCACCGCTGGTGCTTTCCTGCAACTCGGCGAAATCTTCCGGGCCCAGGTAGGCGGAGTGCGGGTCGAGGTTGCTGAGCATGCCCTTGATGGCATTTTCCAGCAGGGCCTTGTCGTCTACGGGTTCGACATACGCTGCCTTGATCCGGTCCATGACCTCGGCAAAGGTACGCAGCTCGTCCAGCGGCAATGGCGCCTTGGTCGTCGCAGCCGTGGCGGGTGCAGCCGGTGCGGCCTGGTCGGCAAAAGCCAGAGGCGCGCCGATCACCAGGGCGATCGTCAGGGCCAGCGAAGTGAGGCGGGACAAATGCAGCATGTCGAACGAACTCCTAATGTAGATGCGACCCTATCCTTGGGACCGGCACCATTGTGCAGGGTCGCTCGGGCGGCCCTGCTGACGAATAGCGAAGTACAGCGCCGGGGTGTCCTGGCCACCACTGTTACCGACAGTGGAGATGGATTCACCGGCTTTTACAACATCACCTGCCGACTTGAGTAATGTCTGATTGTGGCCGTAAAGGCTCAAATAGCCATTACCGTGGTCAAGAATCACCAGCAAGCCGGCGCCCCGCAACCAATCGGCAAACACCACGCGGCCACCATGCACGGCGTGGACCTGGCTGCCGGCAGAGGCGCTGATCATCACGCCATCCCACTTGGCGCGGGTGTCATCGCCACGGGTTTCCCCAAAGCGTGCCAGTAATCGACCATCAACCGGCCATGGAAGTTTGCCGCGCGCTGAAGCAAAAGGGCCGCCGAACGACTCGCCACTGCTGGAAACCAGCGGGCCAGGGGCTGCGCGCGCGGGTTTGCGCGGGGCCGGAGCGTCGGTGGTGGCAGCCAGTTCAGCCTCACGCTGACGCTTTTTTTCGGCTTCCTGCTGGGCGATCAGCGCTTTTTGCCGCGCTTCTTCGGCCTCGCGTGCCTGGCGGGCCAGGGTTTCTTCGATGGTCTTGAGGACTTTGGCCAGGTCGGCCTGGTCCTGCTCGCGGGCCTGGAGCTTGGCGTCGCGGGCTTTTACGTCGCTGTTGAGCTTGGCCAGGGCCTGCTGGCGTTCCTTGCGTACTTTATCGAGCTGGTCGCGCTGGGTGTCCAGGGCGGTTTTCTGGTCGAGTAGCTGGGATTGCTGGTCGGCGATTTCTTGTTCGACATTGGCCAATTGACGCAGGGTTTCGTTAAACCCCTTCAATTGCGCCAGGCGCGCCTGGCTCAGGTAATCGTAATAGGTGAGGGTACGGGCGAATTTTTCCGGGTTCTGCTGGTTGAGCAGCAGCTTGAGGTACTCCTGGCGGCCGCTCTGGTACGCGGCACGGGCCTGGATCGCGATCAGACGTTGCTGTTCAACGCGTGCGCTCTGGAGTTTTTTTTTCTCAGCGTCGAGTCGCTCCAGTTCCGACTCGCTCTTCTTTAGTTCTTTTTGCAGCTCCTGGACCTGCTTCTCCAGCTTGCCCATTTCGGTTTCCGTGCCGCGCAGGTCTTTCTGCACCCCGGATTTTTCTTCCTGGAGCTTGCCGAGCAGCTTTTTCAGCTCGGTAATGTCCTGACGCGTAGCGTCCAACTGTTGTTGGGTTTGTGCGCGCTCATCGGCAAACGCCGGTTGGAGCAGGCAGACAAGAGCAAGGGTTATCAAGGCGCGAAGCATAGAGGCGGGCGACACCAGGGGAAAAGGACGGCCTAGTATGCCCGCCAAGCGCTGCAAAAAAAACGCCCAATTGGGGCTGGTGGGCAAGATAGGTGCCGAGTGGTGCTGGTATGGCAAAAAGATATCTCTCAAAGCGCCACAAACCAATGTGGGAGCGGGCTTGCCCGCGATTGCGGTGGGTCAGCGACATAGATGTCGACTGATTAGCCGCTATCGCGGGCAAGCCCGCTCCCACACTGTTTTGTGGCGTACTTTGGATCAGACCAGGATCGAGGTGCCGGTCATCTCCTTCGGCTGCTCCAGCCCCATCAGTTTCAGCATGGTCGGCGCCACATCCGCCAGCACGCCACCTTCACGCACTTTGAAATCACGTTTGCCAACATAGATGAACGGTACCGGCTCGGTGGTGTGCGCGGTGTGCGCCTGGCCGGTGGATTCGTCGGACATCTGCTCGCAGTTGCCGTGGTCGGCGGTGATCAGCGCTTCGCCGCCGACTTTATCCAGCGCGTCGACAATGCGGCCAACGCACAAGTCCAGGCATTCAACTGCCTTGACCGCCGCTTCCAGGTTGCCGCTGTGGCCAACCATGTCGCCGTTGGCGTAGTTGACCACGATCACGTCATAACGCTGGTTATCAATGGCATCGACGATCTTGTCGGTGACTTCCGGCGCGCTCATTTCCGGCTGCAGGTCATAGGTGGCGACTTTTGGTGACGGGATCAGAATGCGCTCTTCGCCGGGGAACGGCTCTTCGCGGCCACCGGAGAAGAAGAACGTCACGTGGGCGTATTTCTCGGTTTCGGCGATGCGCAGCTGGGTCTTGCCGTTCTTGGCCAGGTAGTCGCCCAGCACGTTCTCCAGGCTGCCCGGCGCGAACGCCGAAGGGGCCGGGATGTTGGCGGCGTATTGGGTGAGCATGACGAACTCGACCTTCGGCTGGCGCGCGCGTTCGAAGTCCTTGAAGCCTTCATCGACAAACACATGGCTCAGCTCACGGGCACGGTCGGCGCGGAAGTTCATGAACACCACGGCGTCGCCGTCTTCGACCTTCACCGGCTCGCCGATGGTGGTGGCCTTGACGAACTCATCGCTCTCGCCACGGGCGTAGGCTGCTTCCAGACCTTCCTGGGCGGTGGCCGCGTTGAATTCGGCCTGGCCGTCGACGATCAGGTTGTAGGCTTGAGAGACTCGGTCCCAACGGTTGTCGCGGTCCATGGCGAAGTAGCGGCCCACCAGGCTGGCGATACGGCCCTTGCCCAGAGCGGCGAAGGTGGCGTCCAGCAGTTCGATAGAGGATTGCGCGCTTTTGGGCGGCGTGTCGCGGCCGTCGAGGAAGGCGTGCAGGTAGATTTTGTCAGCGCCGCGCTTGAACGCCAGTTCGGCCATAGCGACCAGGTGATCCTGGTGGCTGTGTACACCGCCGTCCGACAACAGGCCCATGAAGTGTACGGCCTTGCCGGCGGCAACGGCTTTATCAACCGCCGCGCAGATGGTCGGGTTCTCGAAGAACTCGCCATCGCGGATCGCTTTGGTGACTCGGGTGAAGTCCTGGTACACCACTCGTCCGGCGCCGAGGTTCATGTGGCCGACTTCCGAGTTGCCCATCTGGCCGTCCGGCAAGCCCACGTCCATGCCGGAACCTGAGATCAGGCCGTTAGGCACGGTGGCGGTCAGACGGTCCAGTACTGGCTTGTTGGCCGAGTAAACCGCGTTGTCGTGGTGGCTTTCACTGTGTCCGAAGCCATCGAGAATTATCAGGACCAAAGGTTTAGGCGTGGTAGTCATAGATCCTCTCGCGGCGTTAATAAAGGAAGACAATTGAAAAGGGAGTGGCAGTTTAAAGCGAAGTTCCAACCACGTCACCGCTTTACGGGGGTTGGCCCCCCCTGGCGGCTGTGTATACTTACCGCCATTTTAACGCCCTGGAACCTCCTTGATGGTTGATCACCTGATTGCATTTGCCACTGCCCACTACCTGCTTGTGGGCGCCTTCGTCATCCTGCTGGCGCTGCTGATCGCTCATGAACTGAGCCGCGGTGGTCGCAGCCTGAGCACGTCGGAGCTGACCGCGCTGGTCAACAAGGATGAGGCCGTCGTCGTCGATATTCGCCCGGCCAAGGATTATGCCGCCGGCCATATCGTTGGCGCCCTGAACATTCCCCAGGACAAGCTGATGGCGCGCCTGGGCGAACTGGAAAAGCACAAGGCCAAGACCATCATCCTGGTCGATGCCCAGGGCCAGCACTCCGGCACCCACGCCCGTGAGATGCTCAAGTCCGGCTTCACCGCTGCCAAGCTGTCCGGTGGTATCAGCAGCTGGCGTGGCGATAACCTGCCGTTGGTGAAGTGAATGAGCCAGGTTGTCGTGTATTCCAGCGATTATTGCCCTTATTGCATTCGAGCTAAGCAGTTGCTCCAGAGCAAAAAGGTTGCCTTCGAAGAGATCAAGGTCGATGGCAAGCCCCAGGTGCGCGCCGAAATGGCCCAGAAAGCCGGCCGCACGTCGGTCCCGCAGATCTGGATCGGCACCCGGCACATCGGTGGTTGCGACGACCTGTTTGCCCTGGAGCGCGCCGGTAAACTTGATGTGCTGCTGTCCGTCTGACTCCTAAACCCTTAAGAACCCCAAGATAAAGAAGGATCTGCGATGACTGATCAACAGAACACCGAAGCAGCGCAAGACCAAGGCCCACAGTTCTCGCTGCAGCGGATCTATGTGCGTGACCTGTCGTTCGAAGCGCCAAAAAGCCCGGCCATCTTCCGTCAGGAGTGGACCCCAAGCGTTGCGCTGGACCTGAACACTCGTCAGAAATCCCTGGAAGGTGACTTCCACGAAGTGGTGCTGACCCTGTCGGTCACCGTCAAGAATGGTGAAGAAGTCGCTTTCATCGCTGAAGTGCAACAGGCCGGTATCTTCCTGATCCAGGGCCTGGACGAAGCGTCCATGAGCCACACCCTGGGCGCGTTCTGCCCGAACATCCTGTTCCCGTATGCCCGTGAGACCCTGGACAGCCTGGTCACCCGTGGCTCGTTCCCGGCACTGATGCTGGCGCCGGTTAACTTCGATGCCCTGTACGCTCAAGAGCTGCAGCGCATGCAACAGGAAGGCGCGCCGACCGTTCAGTAATTTGCTGAGCGGCGCCGTTCTAAAATGTGGGAGCGGGCTTGTGTGGGAGCTGGCTTGCCTGCGATAGCATCACTGCGGTGTGACTGACACACCGAGGTGCCTGCATCGCGGGCAAGCCCGGCTCCCACACAAGCCCGCTCCCACATTTGTTATGCGGTGTTATTTAAAGCCCAGTTGGCGCCAGCCTTCATAGACGGCGACGGCCACGGTGTTGGACAGGTTCAGGCTGCGGCAGCCTTCACGCATCGGCAAGCGCAGGCGATGGCCATCGGGCAACGCGTCAAGCACCTCGGCCGGCAGGCCTCGGCTCTCCGGGCCGAACAGAAACGCGTCGCCCTCGGCAAAGCTGGCATCATGAAACGGCCGCGAGCCCTTGGTGGTGAACGCGAACAGCCGTGGGTGGCCCAGGCTCTCCAGGCAACTGGCGAGGTCGGCATGGCGCTTGAGGGTGGCGTACTCGTGGTAGTCCAGCCCGGCACGGCGCAGGCGCTTGTCGTCCATGTCAAAGCCTAAAGGCTCGATCAAATGCAGGTGGCAGCCACTGTTGGCGCACAGCCTGATAACGTTGCCGGTATTCGGCGGAATTTCTGGTTGAAAAAGGATGACGTGAAACATGCACGGCTCCGAAGGCAAAGATGCGCTGCATTCTACCCCCGAAGACGACCCGAGACCGAAGCTATTGCCGAGGGTGTTGGGCTCATTGGCGATTGTCGGCTTGATGATTGGCTTGATGATCGGCCGCTTGACCACCCCCGAACCGCTTGAACTGCAACAGGTAGAACCTGCGGCGGATGGCTTGGTGGTGTGGTTCAACAACGAACCCAAGCTGCACGGCGAGCATATCGACGGCACCGTGGCGCTGCTGTTTGACGCCCAGGGCAAGGCTGCCAGCGGGCAGCTCAAGGTCAATGCCAAGGACGTGAATTGGCGCATACGCAAGACCGATGCTGGCTTGCTGCTGAACCTGGTAGCGGCCCGGCCGTTGCGTGGGGAGTGGAGCGGTGCAGAGGTTGATGGCCGCTGGCGGCTGGAGATCCATCTCCAAGAGCAATAAAAGAGGGAGTTCCCGGCCTGCCTGTACCAGGGCTCCCAAAACGGGGTGAAGCCTGAGGCTTCGGTGTTAAAGAGGGGATTCTCGGCCTGCCTGTACCAAGGTCCCCGAAACTGGGTAGTACAAGGGTTATTGCAGGGGGCGTGCCAAAACTTGCAATTGCGGCTTGAAAAAAATGCCAAAAAGCGCAAAGCCCCGGAATACGGGGCTTTGGTTGTTTCTACGGTTATGAACTTCGCAGCGAAAGCGCTCTGTGAGGTTTCGGGTCTGTGCTCAATGGCGGTTCATCGTGCATTGAAGCGGTGCACAGTCTGCTGGCATTGCACAAAACAAATGTGGGAGCTGGCTTGCCTGCGATAGCGGTGTGTCAGCCCTATATCGGGTGACTGGCACACCGCCATCGCGGGCAAGCCCGGCTCCCACACTGGGCTTTCAGTGGTCTTGGGGTTCAGGCCTCATCACCCTCATCATCATCCCCACCATCCCCACCATCCACCTTCATCCCCAATTCCTTGATCTTGCGCGTCAGGGTATTACGCCCCCAGCCCAGCAGCACGGCGGCATCGCGGCGGCGGCCGGCAGTGTGTTTCAACGCAGTCTCGATCATGATCCGCTCGAACGCCGGCACGGCGCTGTCCAGCAGGTTCGACTGGCCGCGTGCCAAGGCCTGGTCGGCCCATTGGCGCAGCGCCTGTTCCCAGTTGGTCACGGGTGCCGAGTCCTGCGGCAGGCTCAGCAGCTCCGGCGGCAGGTCGCTGATGTGTACTTCTCGCCCGGAGGCCATCACGGTGATCCAGCGGCAGGTGTTCTCCAGCTGGCGAACGTTGCCGGGCCACGGCAGGTTCTTGAGGTATTCCTCGGTCTCGCTTTTGAGCAGCTTGGGTTCCACAGCCAGCTCCAGGGCGGCGCGGCTGAGGAAGTGGCGAGCGAGGGTGGGGATGTCTTCGCGACGGTCCGACATGCGCGGGATGTGGATGCGGATCACGTTGAGGCGGTGGAACAAGTCCTCACGGAATTTACCCGCATGCACCAGGGTTTCCAGGTTCTGGTGGGTGGCCGCGATGATGCGCACATCCACCTTGACCGGCGTATGCCCGCCCACACGGTAGAATTCACCGTCAGCCAGCACGCGCAGCAAGCGAGTCTGGGTATCGGCCGGCATGTCGCCGATCTCATCGAGGAACAGCGTGCCGCCGTCCGCCTGTTCAAAGCGTCCGCGACGAAGGTTAGCCGCGCCGGTGAATGCGCCTTTTTCATGGCCGAACAGCTCGGACTCCATCAAATCCTTGGGAATCGCCGCCATGTTCAGCGCGATAAACGGCGAGGCCGCCCGTGGGCTGTGGCGGTGCAGCGCATGGGCAACCAGCTCTTTACCGGTCCCCGATTCGCCGTTGATCAGTACGGTGATGTTGGAATGGCTCAAGCGCCCGATGGCGCGAAACACTTCCTGCATCGCCGGTGCTTCCCCGATGATTTCCGGGGTGCGGGTCAGGGTTGGCGGGGCTTCCTGGTTCTGTTGTTCCTGGGCGTGCTGGTTGGCGCGCTTGACCAGCGCCACCGCCTCATCCACGTCGAATGGCTTGGGCAGGTATTCAAAGGCGCCGCCCTGATAAGACGCGACAGCGCTGTCCAGGTCCGAGTGGGCGGTCATGATGATCACCGGCAAGCGCGGATGCTGCTCGCGAATGCGCGCCAGCAAGTCCAGGCCACTGGCCCCAGGCATGCGAATATCGGAAATGATCACATCCGGCTGCTGGCGTGCCAGGCGGCTCATCACCCCATCGGCGCTGTCGAAGCTCTGGGTGGTCATGCCTTCTTGTTGCAAGGCTTTTTCGAGGACCCAGCGGATAGAACGGTCGTCATCGACGATCCAGACAGTTTCACTACGGCTCATGTCGTGGGGGCTCCTTGTTCCAATGGCAGGAAGATCGAGAACGTGGTGTGGCCGGGGTGGCTCTCACATTCGATCAGGCCCTGGTGCTGGCTGATGATGTTCTGGGTAATGGCCAGGCCCAGCCCGGTACCGTCCGGGCGGCCGCTGACCATGGGAAAGAAGATGGTTTCCTGCAACTCCGCAGGAATGCCGGGGCCGTTGTCGATGATCTCGACCTTGGTCACCAGGCGATGGCGCACATGGCCAATGGTGAACTGGCGCAGGGCGCGGGTGCGCAGGCTGATGCGGCCCAGGCGCAGCTCGTTCTGGCTGCTGATGGCCTGCATGGCGTTGCGCACGATGTTGAGCACCGCCTGGATCATCTGTTCGCGGTCGATCAACACGTCGGGAATGCTTGGGTCGTAGTCGCGCACCAAGGTGATGCAGCCTTGGCTTTCGGCCTCGACCAGTTGGCAGACGCGCTCCAGCACCTCATGCACGTTGGTCATCGCCAGGGACGGCAGCTTGTTGGAGCCGAGCATGCGGTCCACCAGGTTACGCAGGCGGTCGGCTTCTTCGATGATGACGTTGGTGTAGTCCTTGAGGTGCTCGTCTGGCAGCTCGCGGGACAACAACTGTGCCGCGCCGCGAATACCGCCCAGCGGGTTCTTGATCTCATGGGCGAGGCCGCGCACCAGCATCTTGCTGGTTTCCTGCTTGGACAGCTGCGCTTCCTCCTTGGTGATGCGCAGCAGGCGGTCGCGGGGGTGGACTTCGAGCAGCAGCAGGGTCGCGCCATTGCTCAGGATCGGGGTCACCGCGTAGTCGACGGTCAACGTCTGCCCAGTGAGTGCGGTGAGCATCGCTTCGCGCTTGGTAAACGGATGAGCCTGCTCCACGGCCTGGCGCAACGAGCTCAAGGCTTCGGCCGACTCGGTGAACAATTCGCTGATGAACTGCCCATGGCTGCGCTGGCCGCTGATGGCCAGGAGCATCTCCGCCGCCGGGTTCATGTACTCAAGACGCAGGTCGGCATTGAGCAGGATGGTCGCGGTGGTCAGGTTGTCGAGTAACAAACGGTGCAGTGCATCGCTGATGGTCATCGGGACCTCTTTTGGAGCAAGGCGCGGGCTTGAGGCACACGCTGATACAAGGAAAATGCAAAAACCAAACCAAGGCTCCGAAAAGAAGCGCTAACCCCCTGAAATAAGGGGTTTAGGCGCGAAACTGTGGCGTTCTGCCAGCTTGAACGGGAAGTTTCGAACCAAAATGGGCTGGGCACTTGAGAAGGGTGCAGGCTATCGCACCAATATAGTGCGGTTTTGTGAAGGTTGTTCAGCAACTGAAGCTTGAAGGCAAATCGCAGTCAGTGTGGGAGCTGGCTTGCTTGCGATAGCTGTGGTGCATTCAACACCGTTATCGCAGGCAAGCCAGCTCCCACATTTTTAATTGGATTTGCAGTCCTTTTAACCTTTATAGATGCAAAGCTCGGCGGTGGCGCGGATCATCGCCAGTTGGCGCAGCGGATCATTCAGCGGTTCGTGCACGGCCTCGGCCAGCCATTGCGGGCACTGCGGGTCGGTGCGCTGTGGAGTGAAGTCGGCCAACTGCTGCAACAGCCTTTTTTGCAGCTCGTCCAATCGCGGGCGGATCTGCTGGACCAGGTCCGGGCGTGGATCGTCGGGGGCTTTGCCTTGGAACTGCCAGTCGGACAGGTGGGTGTATTGCACCAGTTTATTGGCTTCGATCTGCGCGGCGAAAAACTGCTCAGCAGCGGCCGGGTCCAGCTTGTAACCAGATGCCTGGGCCGTAACGCTGGCGATCACCTCTTGTTCGCGCTTCTTGTCCTCCACGGGCTTGTGGCTGTCCCATTTGCTCAGCGCCACCTGGTCGGCAATCTCCAGGCGTTCGGCGATGCTGTTGAGCAAGGGCTCGAGCGTAGGCGGCGCAGCGCTCGCACTGGCACTGATGAACAGCAGGGCAAATACAAGTCGATATCTCAAAGGTGATCTCCTGTGGGAGCGGGCTTGCCCGCGATGGCGGTGTGTCAGTGATACAGCAGGTGGCCGGCAGTGCGCCATCGCAGGCAAGCCAGCTCCCACACGTTGATTGGGTTTGCAGAGCTGGCGTAGCGTAACGCCCAGGCAAAAAAAAGACCTCCCGAAGGAGGCCTTTTTCATCACGCTACCTTAAGCAGCGCTACCGGATCAGCAGCTGTAGTACAGCTCGTATTCCAGTGGGTGTACGAAGGTACGTACTTTGATTTCTTCTTCGCTTTTCAGGGCGATGTAAGCGTCGATGAAGTCGTCGCTGAAAACGCCGCCTTTGGTCAGGAACGCACGGCCCTTGTCCAGCTCTTCCAGGGCTTCTTTCAGGCTGCCGCACACTTGTGGGATCTCTTTGGCCTCTTCAGGCGGCAGGTCGTACAAGTTTTTGTCGGCGGCGTCGCCAGGGTGGATCTTGTTCTGGATACCGTCCAGGCCGGCCATCATCAGGGCGGCGAAGGCCAGGTAAGGGTTGGCAGCCGGGTCTGGGAAGCGCGCTTCGATACGACGGCCTTTAGGGCTGTTGACGTAAGGAATACGGATCGAGGCGGAGCGGTTGCGTGCCGAGTAGGCCAGCATCACCGGCGCTTCAAAACCTGGGACCAGACGCTTGTAGGAGTTGGTCGACGGGTTGGTGAAGCCGTTCAGCGCTTTGCCGTGCTTGATGATGCCGCCGATGAAGTACAGGGCGGTATCGGACAGGCCGGCATAGCCTTCGCCAGCGAAGGTGTTCTTGCCGTCTTTGGAAATCGATACGTGAACGTGCATGCCCGAGCCGTTATCGCCGTACAGCGGCTTAGGCATGAAGGTAGCGGTGCGGCCATAGGCATCGGCAACGTTGTGCACGCAGTATTTCAGGGTTTGAACTTCGTCAGCCTTCTTCACCAGCGTGTTGAATTTCACGCCGATTTCGTTCTGGCCGGCAGTCGCCACTTCGTGGTGGTGAACTTCAACGGTCTGGCCCATTTCTTCCAGTGCGTTGCACATGGAGGTACGGATTTCGTGGTCGAAGTCGAACGGTGGTACTGGGAAGTAGCCGCCTTTCACGCCTGGACGGTGGCCTTTGTTACCGCCTTCCACGTCCTGGTCGGACATCCACGAGCCTTGCTCGGAGAAAATCTTGAACATGGAGCCGGAGATGTCGGATTTGAACTTCACCGAGTCGAAGATGAAGAACTCTGGCTCAGGGCCGAAGAATGCGGTGTCGCCGATACCGGTGGACTTCAGGTATTCCTCGGCACGGTGGGCGATGGCGCGTGGGTCGCGGTCATAGCCTTGCATGGTCGAAGGCTCGATGATGTCGCACACCAGGATCAGGGTTGGCTCTTCGGTGAACGGGTCGAGTACGGCGGTGCTGTCGTCTGGCAGCAGGATCATGTCGGAGGCTTCGATGCCTTTCCAGCCGGCGATGGAGGAACCGTCGAACATCTTGCCGACTTCGAAGAAGTCATCTTCCAGCGCATCGCGAGCCGGCATGGTCACGTGGTGCTGAGTGCCTTTTGTGTCCGTGAAGCGCAGATCAATCCATTTAACGTCATGATCTTTGATGAGTTGAACCGACTTCGACATGGTGTCCTCCGGGTGGCTTCGGGCTTGGGGTAGTGGAGTTAGCCCTTAGAATTTGGGTGATGCCGGCGCGGATACTCCGCCAAGGCAACCTGCCTCACAAGAGAGCAAATTGCATGCCAGTGCGCCAACATGGCCGTTTTGCCTCAAAATAGCCCCTATAACGGTGCAATCGGCAAAAACGGCATAAATCGCGCACTGCAATGTAGCGTTTATTTGGGTAAATGACCCGTTTTGGTGCATTGCATGTGCAATGCATATTAACTGGTTAAACCTTGAGCGATTTCCGCTATAATCCGCGCCCCCCTTTTTCAGCAGGCCCGGCGCGCGCTGTTTCCATGAAATTAATCGTTAAAGTCTTCCCCGAGATCACCATCAAAAGCCGACCGGTACGGACGCGTTTCATCCGTCAGTTGGCCAAGAACATCCGTGCCGTGCTCCGTGACCTGGACCCGGCTGTGGTGGTGAACGGCGTGTGGGACAACCTCGAGCTGGAAACCCGCATTACCGACGCCAAAGCCTTGAAGGACATGACCGAGCGCCTGAGCTGCATGCCGGGCATCGCGCATTTCCTGCAGGTGGATGAGTACCCGCTGGGCGACTTCGACGACATCACCGAAAAGTGCAAGCAGCACTACGGCAGTGCGCTTGAAGGCAAGATTTTTTCGGTGCGTTGCAAGCGTGCCGGCAAGCACCCGTTCAGCTCCATGGACGTCGAGAAATACGTTGGCAGCAAGCTGCGTCGTGAGTGCGGCGCCGCTGGAATTTCCCTCAAAGCGCCGCAAATTGAAGTGCGCATGGAAATTCGCGACCAACGGTTGTTTGTGATCCACAGCCAGCACAACAGCATCGGCGGCTACCCGCTGGGTGCCCTGGAACAGACCCTGGTATTGATGTCCGGCGGTTTCGATTCCACGGTGGCGGCCTACCAGATCATGCGCCGCGGCCTGATGAGCCATTTCTGCTTCTTTAACCTGGGCGGGCGTGCACATGAATTGGGCGTGATGGAAGTCGCGCACTTTATCTGGAAGAAATACGGCAGCTCCCAACGCGTGCTATTTGTAAGCGTACCGTTCGAGGAAGTGCTGGGCGAAATTCTCGGCAAAGTCGATAACAGTCATATGGGCGTAGTATTGAAGCGTATGATGTTGCGCGCTGCGTCCCGAATCGCCGATCAATTGCAGATCGACGCCCTGGTGACCGGCGAAGCGATTTCCCAGGTTTCCAGCCAGACGCTGCCGAACCTGTCGATCATTGATTGCGTGACCGAGAAGCTGGTGCTGCGCCCGCTGATCGCCAGCCACAAGCAGGACATCATCGACCTGGCCGAGCAAATCGGCACCGCCGACTTTGCCAAGCATATGCCTGAATACTGCGGGGTCATTTCGGTGAACCCCAAGACCCACGCCAAGCGTCACCGCGTGGAGCATGAAGAAAAAGAATTCGACATGGCGATTCTGGAGCGTGCGCTCGAGAACGCCAAGCTGGTCCCAATCGATCGAGTGATCGACGAATTGGGCCAGGATGTGCAGATCGAAGAAGTCAGCGAAGCCCTGGCCGGCCAGATCATCATCGACATCCGTCACCCGGATGCCGCCGACGACGAGCCGCTGGAGATTCCTGGCATCGACGTACAAACGCTGCCGTTCTATGCATTGAACGCGCGTTTCAAGGAACTGGATGACAGCCGTCAGTACCTGCTGTATTGCGACAAAGGCGTGATGAGTCGCCTGCATGCCCACCATTTGCTCAGTGAGGGGCATGCCAATGTGCGCGTTTATCGACCGAGCTAAGAGCCCGGGGCTGTTTGCCTGTGGCCTGCGTCACCGGCCCCCCGACTCTGCCGTCAAGCTGTAACGGCAAGGCCTGACTCTACTGTTAATCGCTGCCACGACCTGTCAGCACACCGAATCCTCTGATCGAGATACACAAGTGATCGAAAATCTACGTAACATCGCCATCATTGCTCACGTTGACCATGGTAAAACCACCCTGGTAGACAAACTCCTGCGTCAATCCGGCACCCTGGAGCGCAACGAGCTCAACGACGAGCGCGTGATGGACTCCAACGACCAGGAAAAAGAGCGCGGTATTACCATCCTGGCAAAAAACACCGCTATCAACTGGAACGGCTACCACATCAACATCGTGGATACCCCGGGCCACGCCGACTTCGGCGGCGAAGTAGAACGCGTAATGTCGATGGTTGACTCCGTTCTGCTGCTGGTTGACGCTCAAGACGGCCCTATGCCGCAAACCCGTTTCGTGACCAAGAAGGCTTTCGAAGCCGGCCTGCGTCCGATCGTGTGCATCAACAAGGTTGACCGTCCAGGCGCGCGTCCGGACTGGGTTCTGGACCAGATCTTCGACTTGTTCGACAACCTGGGTGCTACCGAAGAACAGCTGGACTTCCAAGTCATCTACGCCTCGGCCCTGAACGGTATTGCTGGTCTTGACCACACCGACATGGCTGAAGACATGACTCCGCTGTACCAGTCGATCGTCGACAACGTACCAGCACCGAAAGTCGACCGTGAAGGCCCGTTCCAGATGCAAATCTCGGCACTGGACTACAACAGCTTCCTGGGTGTTATCGGCGTTGGCCGTATCGCTCGTGGTAGCGTCAAGCCGAACACCCCGGTTGTCGCTATCGGCGCTGACGGCAAGAAGCGTAACGGTCGTATCCTGAAGCTGATGGGTCACCACGGTCTGCACCGTGTAGACGTTGAAGAAGCTTTCGCTGGCGACATCGTATGCGTGAGCGGTATGGACTCGCTGTTCATCTCCGACACCCTGTGCCAGCCGGACAACGTCGAGGCGATGAAGCCTCTGACCGTTGACGAGCCAACCGTTTCCATGACCTTCCAGGTAAACGACTCGCCATTCTGCGGTAAAGAAGGCAAGTTCGTGACCTCCCGTAACATCAAGGAACGTCTGGACAAGGAGCTGCTTTACAACGTTGCTCTGCGCGTTGAAGAAGGCGACTCGGCTGACAAGTTCAAGGTTTCCGGCCGTGGTGAGCTGCACCTCTCGGTACTGATCGAAACCATGCGTCGCGAAGGCTTCGAAATGGGTGTTGGTCGTCCTGAAGTGATCATCCGTCAGGTTGACGGCGTGAAGCAGGAACCGTTCGAAAACGTCACCATCGACACCCCTGAAGAATCCCAGGGCAAGGTCATGGAAGAGATGGGCCTGCGCAAGGGCGACCTGACCAACATGGTGCCGGATGGCAAAGGCCGTGTACGTCTGGAATACAACATCCCTGCTCGTGGTCTGATCGGTTTCCGTAACCAGTTCCTGACCCTGACCAACGGTGCTGGCATCCTGACCTCGATCTTCGATCGCTACGACACCATGAAGTCCGGCGACATGTCCGGCCGTCAGAACGGTGTTCTGGTATCGGTAGAAACCGGCAAGGCGCTGACCTACTCCCTGGAAACCCTCCAGGCGCGTGGCAAGCTGTTCGTTGAACACGGTCAAGAGATCTACAACGGCCAGATCGTTGGTCTGAACAGCCGTGACAACGACATGGGCGTCAACCCAACCAAAGGCAAGAAGCTCGACAACATGCGTGCTTCGGGCAAAGACGAAACCATCGCTCTGGTTCCACCTGTTCGCTTCACCCTGGAACAGGCCCTGGAATTCATCCAGGACGACGAGCTGTGCGAAGTCACGCCTAAGTCGATCCGCCTGCGTAAGAAGATCCTGGACGAAGGCGAGCGTACCCGCGCTGCCAAGAAAGCCAAGAACTGAGTTAACTCAGGCTGAATGAAAAACGCCCCCGGTCGAAAGGCCGGGGGCGTTTTTTTATGCCTGCAGTCTGTGTGTTGTGATCGTTCCCACGCTCCGCGTGGGAACGCCGCGTGGGACGCTCCGCGTCCTGCTTTCAAGAGCGGACGCAGAGCGTCCACAGCTGTATTCCCACGCAGAGCGTGGGAACGATCAAAAACTTAGAACTTGTCGAGGGTCTTGAAGTTGGTCTCGCGCACCACTTCCTTGGGCTTGTACGCGCAATACCCTGGCCGCGGCCCGATTTTCGGGTGATTGCGGCAGGTATCCGGGCGCTTGTCATAAATAGTGCAAAAGCGCGTCTTACGATCCAGGTACAGGCAGTCGTTGTTGCTCATGCGCTGCAGGGTGAAAATTTCGGACTTGTTGTTGTAGCGCTCGACGATGCCTTCTTTCTGCAAACGCTTGGCGATGTTCTTCGGCGGATCGCCGCGCTCGAACTCATCGACGATGCCAATGCGGATCAGGTCCTTGATCTTCACCTCCACCGGCAGCGTGCAGCAGCTGGACACGCAGCCGCCGCACATATGGGCGGAGTATTTCTGCCAGGTCTCTAGACGGTCGAGTTCCGCGGCGGCGATCAGTTGAGGCTTCATCAAGGTTCCAAGGTGGGGCGTTATCCGGGCGCGCGATCATACCGGGATTGGTGGTTTTTTGAACAATATTTTGCAGGTTTCAGCTCAAAGGTTTGGCCAGGGCCTGATCGGGCACGACCCCTGCATCAAATTCAGCCACAGGCCAATGAGTTAAAAAACTGCCGAACCAGCACGTCTACCGTCTGTCAGACCGACTAGGCTCTAGCAACTCCTTCAATCTCGCCCGAGGTCGCACCGATGTCTCAGGAACCGCTTGCACGAGAAGCAGAGGTAGCCGCATTCCGCGATGCTGTCTTGACCAAACTCACCTACGCGGTGGGCAAGGACCCGGATCACGCCTTCGACCATGACTGGTTCGAAGCCATTGCCCTGGCCGCGCGCGACCAGATGGTCGACCACTGGATGGACCACACGCGGCGTATTTATCGCAAAGGCCAGAAGCGCGTTTATTACCTGTCCCTGGAATTTCTCATCGGCCGTCTGCTCTATGACAGCCTGAGCAACCTGGGTGTGCTGGAGATCGCGCGCGAAGCGCTGTCGGAGCTGGGCGTCGACCTGGAGCGCATCCGCCTGCTGGAGCCCGACGCGGCGCTCGGCAATGGTGGCCTGGGCCGTCTGGCGGCGTGCTTTATGGAAAGCATGTCGACCCTCGGCATTGCTGGCCACGGCTATGGCATCCGTTATGAACACGGCTTGTTCCGCCAAGCGATTGTCGACGGTTGGCAGCAGGAACAGACCGAGCGCTGGCTGGATTTCGGTAACCCTTGGGAATTCGAACGCGCCGAGGTGATTTACCCGATTGGCTTTGGCGGCAGTGTCGAAACCGTGGCGGACGCCTCCGGCAAGATGATCCAGGTATGGTCGCCCAACGAAACCGTGCGCGCCGTGGCCTATGATACGCCGGTCGTCGGTTGGCGCGGCGCCAGCGTCAACACCCTGCGCCTTTGGCGTGCGCGCGCCGTAGAAGACCTGCACCTGGAGCGCTTCAACGCCGGTGACCATTTGGGCGCTGTCGCCGAAGTGGCCCGTGCCGAAAGCATCTCCCGCGTGCTTTACCCGGCCGACAGCACCGAAGCAGGGCAGGAACTGCGCCTGCGCCAGGAATATTTCTTCGTTTCCGCGTCCCTGCAGGACTTGTTGCGTCGCCACAAAAACATGCACGGTTCGGTACTGAGCCTGGGCGAGCACGCCGCCATCCAACTCAACGACACCCACCCGTCCATCGCCGTGGCCGAGTTGATGCGCCAGCTGGTCGACCTGCATGACATTCCCTGGGAAGCCGCGTGGGATGTCACCGTCGAGACCCTTTCGTATACCAACCACACCCTGCTGCCCGAAGCGCTGGAAACCTGGCCGGTAGGTTTGATGGAGCGCATGCTGCCGCGGCACATGCAGATCATCTACCTGATCAACGCCCAGCACATTGACTCGCTGCGTGCCAAAGGCATCCACGACTTTGATGTTTTGCGCGCTGTGTCGCTGATCGAAGAAGACAACGGCCGCCGCGTGCGCATGGGCAACCTGGCGTTCCTGGGTTCCCATAGCGTCAACGGCGTGTCCGGTTTGCATACCCAGCTAATGCGCAGCACGGTGTTCTCCGAACTGCACAAGCTCTACCCCGAACGCATCAACAACAAAACCAACGGCATTACCTTCCGCCGCTGGCTGTACCAGGCCAACCCCAAGCTGACCGATATGCTAGTGGAAGCCTTGGGCCCGGGCATTCTCGATCAGCCCGAACAGCGCCTGATCGAGTTGGAACCCTTTGCCGAGAAACCGGCCTTTCGCAAAGCATTTGCTGAGCAGCGCCTGCACAGCAAGCGCGCCCTGGCGCAGATCATCCATGAGCGCCTGGGCATCGCGATCAACCCGGCGGCGATGTTCGACGTGCAGGTCAAGCGTATTCACGAATACAAACGCCAACTGCTCAACCTGCTGCACACCGTAGCGCTGTACCAGGCGATCCGTGCCGAGCCGGGCATCGACTGGGTGCCTCGGGTCAAGATCTTTGCCGGCAAGGCGGCGGCCAGCTACCACCAAGCCAAGCTGATCATCAAGCTGACCAACGACATCGCCCGCACGGTCAACAACGACCCGACCGTGCGCGGTCTGCTCAAGGTGGTATTCCTGCCCAACTACAACGTCAGCCTGGCGGAAAGCATCATTCCGGCAGCGGATTTGTCGGAGCAGATTTCCACCGCCGGCTTCGAAGCTTCCGGCACCAGCAACATGAAGTTCGGCCTCAACGGTGCGCTGACCATCGGCACCATGGACGGCGCCAACGTGGAGATGCACGAGCGTGTCGGCGCCGAGCACATGTTTATCTTTGGCCTCAGTGCCCAGCAGGTGGAAGCTCGCAAACACGCCGGCGAGTTCAGCGCCGGGCCGGACATCGCCGCGTCCCATCGTTTGAACGACGTGCTGCAAGCCATCCGTGGCGGGGTGTTCTCGCCGGATGACCCGGGGCGTTATGTGGGCCTGATCGATGGGCTGGTCGACTACGACCGCTTCCTGGTGTGTGCCGACTTTGACGCCTACTGGGACGCCCAGGCACGGGTCGAGGCGCATTGGCACGACTCCAAGGCCTGGTGGCGCTCGGCGGTGCTCAACACGGCGCGCATGGGCTGGTTCAGCTCTGACCGGACCATCAGGGAGTACGCCACCGAGATCTGGAAAGCCCTCGACTGACCCCTGATGCCACTGTAGGAGCGAGCTTGCTCGCGAAGAACCTCAACGATAACGCTTGCTTCCTGAATGAGCGCGGCGCGTATGAGTTTTTCGCGAGCAAGCTCGCTCCTACAGAGGTGTCGTTGCTCCGTTGCGTGAACTCTATTGGCGTTAAATCCTCTGATTAGAGGAAATCAGCCCCGACTCGCGCTAAACTGCGCGGGTTTTTAGCCCCCCATTCTCCGGAGCCGTCCATGTCCCGCGTTACCTTGAGTCGCTATTTGATCGAGCAGACCCGCAGCAACAACACGCCTGCCGATCTGCGCTTCCTTATCGAAGTGGTGGCGCGTGCTTGCAAGGAAATCAGCCACGCCGTTTCCAAAGGCGCACTGGGCGGTGTCCTGGGCAGCATGGGCACTGAAAACGTGCAGGGCGAAGTGCAGAAGAAACTGGACGTGCTGTCCAATGAAATCCTGCTCGAAGCCAACGAATGGGGCGGTCACCTGGCCGGCATGGCGTCCGAAGAAATGGACAATGCCTACCAGATCCCAGGCAAATACCCGAAGGGCGCATACCTCTTGGTATTCGACCCACTGGACGGTTCGTCCAACATCGATATCAACGCACCGGTCGGCACCATCTTCTCGGTATTGCGTTGCCCGAACGAATACCTGAGCCAGAACGAAGCCCTGAACGAAAAGGCCTTCCTGCAGCCAGGCACTGAGCAGGTTGCTGCCGGCTACGCGATCTACGGCCCACAGACCATGCTGGTGCTGACTCTGGGCGATGGCGTCAAAGGCTTCACGCTGGACCGTGAAATGGGCAGCTTCGTACTCACCCACGAAGACATTTCGATTCCTGCTTCTACCCAGGAATTTGCCATCAACATGTCCAATCAGCGCCACTGGGAAGAACCGGTGAAGCGCTACGTCAACGAGCTGATGGAAGGCGAAGAAGGCCCGTTGAAGAAGAACTTCAACATGCGCTGGGTGGCCGCGATGGTTGCCGACGTACACCGCATCCTGACCCGTGGTGGCTTGTTCATGTACCCACGCGACAGCCGCGAGCCGTCCAAGCCGGGCAAGCTGCGTCTGATGTACGAAGCCAACCCGATGTCGTTCCTGGTTGAGCAGGCAGGCGGTGCGTCCACCGACGGCCACCAGCGCATCCTCGACATCCAGCCAGAAGGCCTGCACCAGCGTGTGGCGGTATTCCTGGGTTCGAAGGAAGAAGTTGAGCGTGTAACGGCTTATCACAAGAAGTAAAATCTTGCGGTAACAAAAAAGCCCCGAAATGCGCTTAGCGCTTCGGGGCTTTTGTTTTTATTGAATAAGGTTTTTCAGCAGCAACGCCTGCAGGCTTTTCCGAGTGTCGGCGATGATGTGGACGTAAATGATCGGGTTTCGAATTTCGTAGATGATCCGATTCATGCCACAGACAACCTGTCGATATTGGCTGAGATTCAACTTCTCGATCTCTTGCGGTATCGAGCCAGCATAGGGTTGAGACTCAAGCAGCCGTATGGCCTGTTTCATCGCGTCGTAGGACTGCTGCCAAGTCGATGTCGAGAACTGCCGGATGAGGTATGACTTGATGTCTTTAAGGTCGCGTTTTGCCGAGTGAAGAATCACAACCTTGAATGTCATTGAGCGTCGTCCTTGTCCAGCTCGGCGAACACGTCCTCCATGTCTTGAAACTGCCCCAACTCAATCTGCCGGTTGCCCAAGGCCAATAGCTTTAACAAGGCCATGGTTTCTGCCTGTTCCTCAAAACTCTTCACATCCATCACCACCAGCTTCGCTTCGCCATTTTGGGTGATGACCAGGGGTTCGCGGCTTTCAGTGAGTGTTTTGACGATCTCGGCGGTATGACTTTTCAAGTAGCTGATCGGCTTTATCTGCGAAGAAAATTTCATAGTTTGGCCCTGGTTCGAGATGGGACTGATTTTAGTCTTAATTTGGTCTTTGGCAGACAGCAACTGATGAAAGGCCGTGATTTTCCATTCGAAAACACGGTTCCAGGGGGCAGTTCACATAAAAAATAAATAGCACCCTCCATCGGGAACCAGACACCCCTTTTCCCTTCTAAGCTTCTGGCAGATACCCCAGCTGCTTTGTCTCTCCAGGAGCTTTTCCATGTCTATACGCCGTCTCGCCCTGCTGGCTTTTTGCGTGCTCTTAGCCGCTTGCAGCAAGGTCACCCAAGAAAACTACCAAAAGCTCTCAGCCGGCATGGCCAAGGCCGAGGTGGAGTCGTTGCTGGGCAAGCCAACCGATTGTTCCGGCGCACTGGGCATGTCCAGCTGCACCTGGGGCGATAAAAACAGCTTTATCAGCGTGCAGTACGCCGGTGACAAAGTTCTGATGTTTTCCGGGCAAGGCCTGAAGTAAACCGGGGCGCGAGCCTGCGGGAGAAGAAGAATGATGCGTTTTGTTTTGTTCCTTTGCGCCAGCCTGTTTTTGGCGGGCTGTGCCAGCCATTCTGGCGATGATCTGCAACCCAAGACGGCGAGCAACGTCAACCTCAAGCGTTACCAGGGCACCTGGTATGAGTTGGCCCGGTTGCCGATGTACTTCCAGCGCAACTGTGCGCAATCCGAAGCCCGCTATACCTTGCTGCCTGATGGTGACATGTCGGTGTTCAACCGCTGCCTGACACCTGAGTGGAAGTGGCAAGAGGCCAAAGGCACGGCGACGCCGCAGGTGCCAGGCAAGACCGACAAGCTGTGGGTGGAATTCAATAACTGGTTTACGTCACTGTTGCCGGGCGTTGCCAAGGGCGACTACTGGGTGCTGTATGTCAGCGATGACTACAAGACCGCCATCGTCGGCAGCCCGAGCCGTCGCTATATGTGGATCCTGTCGCGCACGCCAACGGTGAGTGCCGATACCCGCGAAGACCTGCTGAGCAGGGCGCGACAGCAAGGGTACGACACCACGCGGCTGATCTGGCGTACATCGGACAAGCAGATGGCAAAGTCCTCTCAGTAATCCTGAGTACCCTCAATCCAATGTGGGAGCTGGCTTGCCTGCGATACAGGCACCTCGGTGCATCAGTTGCACCGGGTTGATGCTATCGCAGGCAAGCCAGCTCCCATAGTTGTTATGGATTGGCTGTTAGTTCAGCAAGTCCTTCAGGACCTGGGTGAATGCCCGGCGGCTGTCTTCTTCGCCAGCATGACGTCCATCTCGCACCACCCACTTGCCATTGACCAGTACATCGCGCACTTGCCGATCCCCACCGGCAAATAGCCAGCGGTTGAGAATCCCATCCTCACTGGCCGTCGCCAAGTACGGATCGCTACCGTCCAGCACAATCCAATCCGCACGCTTGCCCACTTGCAGTTGACCAATCGGCTGGCCCAGCGCTTGAGCACCACCGTCCAGCGCAGCATCGAACAGCGTGCGACCCACCATCGGTTGATCACTGCGGTACAGCCGATTACGCCGCTGATCACGCAGGCGCTGGCCGTATTCCAGCCAACGCAATTCTTCCACCACGCTCAGTGATACATGGCTGTCGGAGCCGATGCCCATGCGGCCGCCCTGGGCGAGGAAGTCTACCGCCGGAAAAATCCCATCGCCCAGGTTGGCTTCGGTGGTCAGGCACAAACCGGCAATCGCTCGGCTGTTGGCCATGCGGGTGACTTCATCGGCATCGGCATGGGTGGCATGCACCAGGCACCAGCGCTCATCCACCTCGACATTGTCATACAGCCACTGCAACGGGCGCTTGCCGCTCCAGGCCAGGCAGTCGTCGACTTCCTTTTGCTGTTCAGCGATGTGGATATGCACCGGGCAGGCCTTGTCACTGGCGGCCAGCACGGTATGGATTTGTTCGGGGGTGACGGCGCGCAGGGAATGGAAGCACAGGCCCAGTTGCTGCGCTGGTTGTGCCGCCAGAATGGGCTGCAAGCGGGCTTGCAGGTCCAGGTAGTTTTCAGTGCTGTTGATAAATCGTCGCTGGCCTTCATTCGGCGCTTGGCCACCAAAGCCTGCGTGGGTGTAGAGCACCGGCAGCAAGGTCAGGCCGATCCCGCTGCTGGCGGCAGCGTGGCTGATCTGGCGGGACAGCTCCGTACGGTCGGCGTAGGGCTGGCCGCTGAGATCGTGATGCACATAATGAAACTCGGCCACCGAGGTGTAGCCGGCCTTGAGCATTTCGATATACAGCTGACGGGCGATGACCTGTAACTGCTCGGGGTTGATCTTGCCGACCATGCGGTACATCAAATCGCGCCAGGTCCAGAAACTGTCATTGGGGTTGCCGGCCACTTCGGCCAAGCCTGCCATGGCGCGCTGGAAGGCATGGGAGTGCAGGTTCGGCATGCCCGCCAACACCGGGCCCCTGAGCCGTTCGGCGCCTTCTGCACTGGCATTGGGCTCAACCTTTGTCAGCAGGCCATCGGCGCTGACTTCAAGACGTACATCGTTGGCCCATCCATTAGGCAGCAGTGCGCGTTCGGCAAAGAAAGCGGACATGATCAAGGCACCCCGGTCGTGTGTTTATTTGTATATACATATACAGACGTTTGCCTGCTCGGTAAACTCCGGCAATCTATGCATCTTTTTCCCCCGCAAGGATTCCCTGTGCCGACTCCGCCCGCCAACTCTTCGCTGGCTGCCCACATGGACGAAAGTCCGGCGCCCTTGTATGCCCGCGTCAAACAGATGATCAGCCAGCAGATCCTCAACGGCAACTGGCCGCCCCATTACCGCGTGCCGTCGGAAAGCGAGTTGGTCAGCCAGTTGGGCTTCAGCCGCATGACCATCAACCGTGCCCTGCGCGAGCTGACCGCCGAAGGTTTGCTGGTGCGCATGCAAGGCGTCGGTACGTTCGTGGCTGAGCCCAAAAGCCAGTCGGCCCTGTTTGAAGTGCACAACATCGCCGATGAAATCGCCTCCCGCGGGCATCGGCACACTTGCCAAGTGATCACCCTGGGCGAAGAGGCCGCCGGTTCCGAGCGCGCCGTTGCCTTGGAAATGCGTGAAGGCGGGCGCGTGTTCCACTCGTTGATCGTGCATTACGAGAACGACATTCCTGTGCAAATAGAAGACCGATTCGTCAACGCCCTGGTCGCGCCGCAATACCTGCAACAGGACTTCACCCAGCAAACCCCTTATGCCTATTTGAACCAGGTGGCGCCGTTGACTGAGGGCGAGCATGTGGTTGAGGCGATCCTCGCCGATGCCGCCGAGTGCAAGTTGTTGCAGATCGAGCCGAGCGAGCCGTGCCTGTTGATTCGCCGACGCACCTGGTCGGGTCGCCAGCCGGTGACTGCGGCGCGGTTGATCCACCCCGGTTCCCGTCACAGCCTCGAAGGACGTTTCAGCAAATGAGTACTGTGAAAGTCTGGCGCGCCGCCGACTACGTGCGCATGCCGTGGAAGAACGGCGGTGGTAGCACGGAAGAAATCGCCCGCGATGCGGGCACCGGCCTGGATGGATTTGGCTGGCGTTTGTCGATTGCCGACATTGCCGAATCGGGTGGGTTTTCCACCTTCGCCGGTTACCAGCGCGTGATCACCGTGATCAAAGGCGCCGGCATGGTGCTGACCGTGGACGGTGAGGAACAACGTGGGTTGTTACCGCTACAGCCGTTCGCGTTCAAGGGCGAAAGCCAGGTGTCATGCCGCTTGATCACGGGGCCGATTCGCGACTTCAACCTGATCTACTCGCCACAGCGTTACCATGCACGCTTGCAGTGGGTGGATGGCGTGCAGCAGTTTTTCAGCACCGCGCAGACGGTGCTGGTGTTCAGCGTGGCGGATGAAGTGAAGGTGCTGGGCGAGAAGCTCGGCCACCATGATTGCCTGCAGGTGGACGGTAACACGGGCCTGCTGGATATCGGCGTCACTGGCCGCTGCTGCATCATCGAACTGACCGCACGCGGTTAAAAACTGTGGGAGCAGGCAAGCCAGCTCCCACATTTGTTTTTTTGCATTGTTCACAAAATCTGTTTCCACTCCGCGCACCAATTTGTTACCGAACGCCCCAGCGTGACGCAAAGCCACGCTGTCGTGACAAATCCTCTTTGCTGTAAAACGCCTCCGTAAGAAATTTCATCAAGCCTCCAAGCCTTGATTATCAAGGCTTGCGCGCGCCTTGGAAAAAAATCTGCAAGGCTCATTTCAAAAGTTGGCCGCTCGATTGCATATGCTTGTACATACAAGTAAAGATGTGTGCGTAAGACCTCGCACCATCAGTGTCCGCGCATCGATCGCCGAGGAGTCCTAGCTGTGACCAAGCCTACAAAATACCGTGACGTCGAAATCCGCGCCGCCCGCGGTAACAAGCTCACCGCCAAAAGCTGGCTGACCGAAGCGCCGCTGCGCATGCTGATGAACAACCTCGACCCGCAAGTGGCCGAGAACCCCAAGGAACTGGTGGTGTACGGCGGTATCGGCCGTGCGGCGCGCAACTGGGAGTGCTACGACCAGATCGTCGAGAGCCTCACTAACTTGAACGACGACGAAACCCTGCTGGTGCAATCCGGTAAGCCGGTCGGCGTGTTCAAGACCCACAGCAACGCCCCGCGCGTGCTGATTGCCAACTCCAACCTGGTGCCGCACTGGGCCAGTTGGGAGCATTTCAACGAACTGGATGCCAAGGGCCTGGCCATGTACGGCCAGATGACCGCCGGCAGCTGGATCTACATCGGCAGCCAAGGCATTGTCCAAGGCACCTACGAAACCTTCGTCGAAGCCGGCCGCCAGCACTACAACAGCGACCTGACCGGCCGTTGGGTACTCACCGCCGGCCTCGGCGGCATGGGCGGCGCGCAGCCTTTGGCCGCGACCCTGGCCGGCGCCTGCTCGCTGAACATCGAGTGCCAGCAAGTCAGCATCGACTTCCGCCTGAACAGCCGCTACGTCGACGAGCAGGCTACCGACCTCGACGACGCCCTGGCGCGCATCGCCAAATACACCAAGGAAGGCAAAGCCATCTCCATCGCGTTGCTGGGCAACGCCGCAGAGATCCTGCCGGAACTGGTCAAGCGTGGCGTGCGCCCGGACATGGTCACCGACCAGACCAGCGCCCACGACCCACTCAACGGTTACCTGCCGGCCGGCTGGACCTGGGACGAATACCGCGCTCGCGCCAAGACCGAGCCGGCCGCCGTGATCAAGGCCGCCAAGCAGTCGATGGCCGTACACGTCAAAGCCATGCTCGAATTCCAGAAGCAAGGCATCCCGACCTTCGACTACGGCAACAATATCCGCCAGATGGCTCAGGAAGAAGGCGTGGAAAACGCGTTCGACTTCCCAGGTTTCGTACCGGCCTACATCCGCCCACTGTTCTGCCGTGGCATCGGCCCGTTCCGTTGGGCGGCGCTGTCCGGCGACCCGCAAGACATCTACAAGACCGACGCCAAAGTCAAAGAACTGATCCCGGACGACGCCCACCTGCACAACTGGCTGGACATGGCTCGCGAGCGCATCAGCTTCCAGGGCCTGCCGGCACGTATCTGCTGGGTCGGCCTGGGCCAGCGTGCCAAGTTGGGCCTGGCGTTCAACGAAATGGTGCGCAGCGGCGCGCTGTCCGCGCCGGTCGTGATCGGCCGTGACCACCTGGACTCCGGCTCGGTCGCCAGCCCGAACCGCGAAACCGAAGCCATGCAGGACGGCTCCGACGCTGTGTCCGATTGGCCACTGCTCAACGCCTTGCTCAACACCGCGAGCGGCGCCACCTGGGTCTCGCTGCACCACGGTGGTGGCGTGGGCATGGGCTTCTCCCAGCACTCGGGGATGGTGATTGTCTGCGACGGTACTGACGAAGCGGCCGAGCGGATTGCCCGCGTGCTGCACAACGACCCGGCGACCGGGGTGATGCGCCATGCCGATGCCGGTTATCAGATTGCTATCGACTGCGCCAAGGAACAGGGCCTGAACCTGCCGATGATCAAGTAACGGCCGGCGCAGTACTTGTGGGAGCTGGCTTGCCTGCGATGCAGACGACGCGGTCTGGAAGTACGACCGAGGTGATGCTATCGCAGGCAAGCCAGCTCCCACAGAAGAGCAAGATGCGTACAAAACAATCCATCAGAGGTTGAACAACATGGCTGCAAACGACACCACCCCGTTGATCGAGAAACGTTCGATCGACTACATCCCGGAAGCGGAAAGACATGGTCGTCTATTCAGTCAATTCACCCTGTGGATGGGTGCCAACCTGCAGATCACTGCGATTGTCACCGGGGCGTTGGCCGTGGTGCTGGGTGGTGATGTGTTCTGGTCGTTGATCGGCCTGCTCATCGGTCAACTGATCGGCGGTGGCGTCATGGCGCTGCATGCGGCGCAAGGGCCCAAGCTTGGCCTGCCGCAGATGATTTCCAGTCGGGTGCAGTTCGGCGTTTACGGCGCGGCCATTCCGATTGTGCTGGTGTGTTTGATGTACCTGGGCTTCACCGCCACCGGTACCGTGCTGTCGGGCCAGGCGCTGGGCCAGTTGTTCGGGGTCAGCGACAGCGTCGGCATCCTGATCTTCGCCAGTGTCATCGTGCTGGTCACGGTGCTGGGTTACAGGGTGATCCACTTCATCGGCCGGGTCGCCAGCCTGATTGGCGTGGTTGCCTTTGTGTACCTGTTCAGCCGCTTGATGAGCCAGACCGACGTTGGCGCGCTCCTGCAGATCCGCCACTTCAGCTGGAGCAGCTTCCTGCTGGCCGTGTCACTCGCGGCCTCCTGGCAGATCGCCTTCGGGCCGTACGTGGCGGACTACTCGCGTTACCTGCCGAGCCACACGTCATCGGTGAAGACCTTCCTCGCGGCTGGCGCAGGTTCGGTCATCGGTGCCCAAGTGGCGATGGTCCTCGGCGTGTTTGCCGCGGCCATGTCCAACGGGCAGTTTGCCGGCCACGAGGTGGCGCACATCGTTGGCTTGAGCGGCACGGGGGCTACCGCTGCGTTGCTGTACTTCAGCATCGCGTTCGGCAAGGTCACCATCTCGACGCTCAACTCCTACGGCAGCTTCATGTGCATCGCCACCATCATCAGCGGCTTTCGTGGGCGTCTGGAGGTCACGCGTCTGCAGCGTCTGGTGTTTGTGCTGATGATCGTCGGCACGGCCACGCTGATCGCGTTGCTCGGCCAGCATTCGTTCCTCGGTGCATTCAAGTCGTTCATCCTGTTCCTGCTGGCGTTCTTTACGCCCTGGAGCGCGATCAACCTGGTGGATTACTACTGCATCACCCGCGAGCGTTATGACGTGCCGGCGCTGGCCGACCCGAACGGTCGCTACGGCCGTTGGAACCTGCTGGGCATCAGCGTCTACGTATTCGGCGTGCTGGTGCAGTTGCCGTTCATCTCCACCAAGTTCTACACCGGCCCCCTGGTGGCAGCGCTGGGGGATGTGGATATCTCCTGGATCATCGGCCTGGTACTGCCGGCGGCCCTGTATTACGTGTGTGCGAAAAAATGGCACGGCACGGTACCCGATCACCTGATCCTGCCAAAAGAGCAGGGCGCTTCACCCACAACAAACGGGCTGGCTGCACAAGCCTGATGGGACGTGGACAGGGCAGGACGCCTACTGACTGCCGTAATCCATTTCATGATTGGGAGCGTCACAACAATGACTATGAATAAGACCTTGCTGGCTACTCTGTTCGCAGCTGGCGTGCTGGCAAGTGCCGGCGCCCAGGCGGCTGGTTGGTGCGAGTCGGGTAAACCGGTGAAATTCGCCGGCCTGAATTGGGAAAGCGGCATGTTGCTCACCGACATCCTGCAAACCGTGTTGGAAAAAGGCTACGACTGCAAAACCGACAGCTTGCCAGGCAATTCCATCACCATGGAAAACGCCCTGGGCAGCAACGACATCCAAGTGTTCGCCGAGGAGTGGGTAGGTCGCAGCGAGGTCTGGAACAAAGCCGAGAAGGCCGGCAAAGTCGTCGGCGTCGGTGCTCCGGTGGTCGGCGCGGTAGAAGGCTGGTACGTGCCGCGCTATGTGATCGAAGGCGATGCCAAACGCAAGCTCGAACCCAAGGCCCCGGACCTGAAAAACATCGCCGACCTGGCCAAGTACGCCTCGGTGTTCAAGGACCAGGAAGAACCGTCCAAGGGCCGTTTCTACAACTGCCCGGCCGGCTGGACCTGCGAGCTGGACAACAGCGAAATGCTCAAGAGCTACGGCCTGGAAAGCACCTACACCAACTTCCGCCCGGGCACCGGCCCGGCGCTGGATGCGGCGGTGCTGTCGAGCTACAAGCGCGGCGAACCGATTCTGTTCTACTACTGGTCACCGACGCCGCTGATGGGCCAGGTCGATCTGGTCAAGCTGGAAGAAAAGCCCGGCGTGGATAAAAGCGTGAGCATCAAGGTCGGCCTCTCCAAAACTTTCCACGAGCAAGCTCCGGAACTGGTGGCCGTGCTGGAAAAGGTCAACCTGCCCATCGACCTGCTGAACCAGAACCTGGGCCGCATGGCCAAAGAACGAATCGAATCGCCGAAACTGGCGAAAATTTTCCTCAAGGAACATCCTGAAGTCTGGCACGCCTGGGTGAGCGAAGACGCAGCCAAGAAAATCGACGCGGCCTTGTAGGTCAAGGGTGCACGGCTACCCTCAAGGGTGGCCGGGCGGCTGGCCACAACCCACTGGATCGAGAGCACGATATGTTTCCTGAGAGTTTTACCTTTTCCATCGCCGACTGGGTCAACGGTTGGGTGGACGCACTGGTCACCAACTACGGCGATGTGTTCCGGCACATCTCCGACACGCTGCTGTGGGCCATCGTCAACCTGGAAGGCCTGCTGCGCGCGGCGCCCTGGTGGCTGATGTTGGCCATCGTCGGCGGTATTGCCTGGCACGCCACCCGCAAGGTGGTGACCACCGCAGTGATTGTCGGCTTGCTGTTCCTGGTGGGCGCGGTTGGCCTGTGGGACAAGCTGATGCAAACCCTGGCATTGATGATGGTGGCCACGGTGATCTCGGTGTTGATCGGCATCCCCTTGGGCATCCTGTCGGCGCGCAGTAACCGCCTGCGTTCGGTGCTGATGCCGTTGCTGGACATCATGCAAACCATGCCCAGCTTCGTGTACCTGATCCCGGTGCTGATGCTGTTCGGCCTGGGCAAGGTCCCGGCGATTTTCGCCACGGTGATCTACGCCGCGCCGCCGCTGATTCGCCTCACAGACCTGGGTATTCGCCAGGTCGATGGCGAAGTCATGGAAGCCATCAACGCCTTCGGCGCCAACCGCTGGCAGCAACTGTTCGGCGTGCAATTGCCGCTGGCGCTGCCAAGCATCATGGCCGGGATCAACCAGACCACCATGATGGCGCTGTCGATGGTGGTGATCGCCTCGATGATCGGTGCCCGTGGCTTGGGTGAAGACGTGCTCGTCGGCATCCAGACCCTCAACGTCGGCCGCGGCCTTGAAGCCGGGCTGGCGATCGTGATTCTCGCAGTGGTCATCGACCGCATTACCCAGGCTTATGGCCGCCCACGGCATGAGGCGAGCAAATGACGACTGTCAGCAAAATCGAAGTCAAAAACGTCTTCAAGATTTTCGGCGCGCGCGCCCAGGATGCGCTGGCCATGGTCGGCCAGGGCAAGACCAAGGATCAGGTACTGGCCGAGACCGGTTGCGTGGTCGGTGTGAATGACCTGTCCCTGAGCATCGGCACCGGTGAGATCTTCGTGATCATGGGCTTGTCGGGTTCGGGCAAATCCACCCTGGTGCGCCACTTCAACCGGCTGATCGACCCCACCAGCGGCGCGATCCTGGTGGACGGCGAAGACATCCTGCAACTGGACATGGAAGCCCTGCGTCAATTCCGTCGGCACAAGATCAGCATGGTGTTTCAGAGCTTCGGCCTGCTGCCGCACAAGAGCGTGCTCGACAACGTTGCCTACGGCCTCAAAGTACGTGGCGAAACCAAGCAGGTCTGCGCCGAACGTGCGTTGCACTGGATCGAAACCGTGGGCCTCAAAGGCTACGAAAACAAATACCCGCACCAGCTGTCCGGCGGCATGCGCCAGCGCGTGGGCCTGGCTCGCGCCTTGGCGGCCGACACCGACATCATCCTGATGGACGAAGCCTTCAGCGCCCTCGACCCGTTGATCCGCGCCGAGATGCAAGACCAGTTGCTGGAGCTGCAAAAGACCCTGCACAAGACCATCGTGTTCATCACCCACGACCTCGACGAGGCCGTGCGCATCGGCAACCGCATTGCGATTCTCAAGGACGGCAAGCTGATCCAGGTCGGCACCCCGCGAGAGATTCTGCACTCGCCGGCGGATGAGTATGTGGACCGCTTTGTTCAGCGCCGGGCGGCGGTGGTCTGATCCGGGCTGTGTTGATCGTTCCCACGCTCCGCGTGGGAACGCATTTCGTGACGCTCCGCGTCACTTGGGGGGACGCAGAGCGTCCCAGGCGGCGTACCCACGCAGAGCGTGGGAACGATCAATGCTGCCTAAGAATTGAAGAAGGTATAAAGATGTCCCAGGCAACCAAAATCATCATCGCCGACACCCCCATGCGCTGGCAGGACGTCACCGCCGTCGCCCGCCACGGCGCGGTGCTCGAAATGTCGGGCCACGCCTGGGCGCGCATCGACAATGCCCAAGCCATCGTGCAGCGCATCGTCACCAGCGGCGAGCGCGCCTATGGCGTGAACACCGGCCTGGGCGCGCTGTGCAACGTCTCGCTCAAGACCGAGCAACTGAGCCAACTGTCGCGCAACACATTGCTGAGCCACGCCTGCGGCGTCGGCCCGGTGCTCAGCGATGAGCAGACCCGCGCGATCATTTGCGCGGCGATCATCAACTACAGCCACGGCAAGTCCGGCCTGCATCCGCAGGTGGTGCACGCACTGCTGGCGCTGCTCAACCACGGCATTACCCCGCAAGTGCCGTCCCAAGGCTCGGTGGGGTATCTGACCCACATGGCCCATATCGGTGTGGCCCTGCTGGGCGTTGGCAATGTGAGTTACCGCGGCCAGATCGTCACGGCGCAACACGCGTTGCAGGCTGAAGGCTTGCAGCCGGTGGTGCTCGGCGCCAAAGACGGCCTGTGCCTGGTCAATGGCACGCCGTGCATGACCGGCCTGAGCTGCCTGGCCCTGGCTGATGCGCATCACTTGCTGCAATGGGCCGACGTGATCGGTGCCATGAGCTTCGAAGCCCAGCGCGGCCAGATCGACGCCTTCGATGAAGCCATCATCGCCCTCAAGCCACACCCAGGCATGCAGCAAGTGGGTATCAACCTGCGTGCCCTGCTCGACGGCAGTGAGGTGATCGCCAGCAGCAAAGGTATTCGCACCCAGGACGCCTTGAGCATTCGCTCGATCCCGCAGATTCACGGCGCGGCCCGCGACCAGGTGGAACACGCCACGCGCCAGATCGAAACCGAACTCAACAGCGCCACCGACAACCCGCTGGTGCTGGGCACGCCGGATAATTACCGTGTGGTGTCCCAGGCCAACCCCCACGGGCAGTCCGTTGCGATGGCGGCCGACATACTCGCCATCGCCATGGCCGAGATCGGCTCGGTGGCCGAGCGCCGACTGGACCGTCTGGTCAACCCGCATGTCAGCGGCCTGCCAGCCTTTCTGGTGAGCAACCCGGGCGTCAACTCCGGAATGATGATCGTGCAATACGTCGCCGCGTCCTTGTGCGGGCAGAACCGCCAGTTGGCGCAACCTGCCGTGCTCGACAACTTCGTCACCTCGGGCCTGCAGGAAGACCACTTGAGCATGGGCACCAACGCTGCGCTCAAGCTGCACCAGGTGCTGGCCAACGTCACCCAGATTCTTGCCATCGAGTACCTGCTGGCGGCCCAGGCTTTCGAGTTTCTCAAGGGCCAGCGCTTCGGCGCCGGTACCGACCGCGCCTGGCGGCTGCTGCGCGAAGAGGTCCCTGCCTATGAACAGGACCGTTGGCTGGCGCCGGATATTGCCGCCGCTGCCCAGCTGCTTAAAAACACTGCATTACCGAATTTGCACTGAACACCTAAGAACAATTCACAAGGAGTATGAATGTGACTGCGCTAAACCTGATTCCAGGCCAACTGAGCCTCGCCCAACTGCGTGCCATCTACCAGCAGCCAGTAACCCTCAGCCTGGATGACAGTGCCTCGGCCCAGATCGAAGCCAGCGTTGCCTGCGTGGAGCAGATTCTCGCCGAGAACCGCACCGCCTATGGCATCAACACCGGTTTTGGCTTGTTGGCCTCGACCCGCATCGCCAGCGAAGACCTGGAAAACCTCCAGCGTTCCCTGGTGCTGTCCCACGCCGCCGGCGTCGGTGAGCCGATCAGCGATGCGCTGGTGCGACTGGTCATGGTGCTCAAGGTCAACAGCCTGAGCCGTGGCTTCTCCGGGATTCGTCGCCAGGTGATCGACGCGCTGATCGCGCTGATTAATGCCGAGGTGTACCCGCACATTCCGCTCAAGGGTTCGGTCGGCGCCTCCGGTGACCTGGCGCCGCTGGCGCACATGTCCCTGGTACTGCTTGGCGAAGGCAAGGCGCGTTACAAGGGCGAATGGCTGGAAGCCACCGAGGCACTGAAAATCGCCGGCCTCACGCCGCTGACCCTGGCCGCCAAAGAAGGCCTGGCCCTGCTCAACGGCACCCAGGTGTCCACGGCCTACGCCCTGCGTGGCCTGTTCGAAGGCGAAGACCTGTTCGCCGGTGCCCTCGCGTGCGGCGGCCTCACCGTGGAAGCGGTACTGGGTTCGCGCTCGCCGTTCGATGCGCGTATTCATGCGGCACGTGGCCAACGTGGCCAGATCGACTCGGCAGCGGCCTATCGCGACCTGCTCGGTGAGAGCAGCCAGGTGTCCCAATCGCACCAGAACTGCGACAAGGTACAAGACCCGTACTCCCTGCGTTGCCAGCCACAGGTCATGGGCGCCTGCCTGACCCAATTGCGCCAGGCCGCCGAGGTGCTGGTGGTAGAAGCCAACGCAGTGTCGGATAACCCGCTGGTCTTTGCCGCCGAGGGTGACGTGATTTCCGGTGGCAACTTCCACGCCGAGCCGGTGGCCATGGCGGCCGACAACATGGCGCTGGCCATTGCCGAAATCGGCTCCCTGAGCGAGCGCCGTATCTCGTTGATGATGGACAAGCACATGTCGCAACTGCCGCCGTTTCTGGTGGGCAATGGCGGGGTGAACTCCGGTTTCATGATCGCCCAGGTGACCGCAGCCGCGCTCGCCAGCGAGAACAAGGCACTGGCCCATCCCCACAGCGTCGACAGCTTGCCGACCTCGGCCAACCAGGAAGACCACGTTTCCATGGCCCCGGCTGCGGGCAAGCGTCTGTGGGAAATGGCCGAGAACACCCGGGGCATCCTCGCGGTAGAATGGCTCGCTGCGTGCCAGGGCCTGGACCTGCGCGACGGCCTGAAGACCTCGCCCAAGCTGGAAAAAGCCCGTGGCATCCTGCGTGGCAAAGTGGCGTTCTATGACAAGGACCGTTTCTTCGCCCCCGACATCAACGCCGCCAGCGAACTGCTCGCCAGCCGCTGCCTGAATGAGCTGGTGCCGGCCAGGTTGCTGCCAAGCCTCTGACCGCGACTCGGTCTGTGCCTGATCATTCCCACGCTCCGCGTGGGAATGCATCCTGTGACGCTCTGCGTCACCGCTCTTAAAGCGGACGCGGAGCGTCCAGGTCGGAGTTCCCACGCCGAGCGTGGGAACGATCTTCTCCTCATAAGAATAATTAGGGACGAGAAATGCACCAGCCAGAAAAAGGTTTGAAACGCGGGCTCAACGCCCGACATATTCGCTTCATGGCCCTGGGTTCCGCGATCGGCACCGGGTTGTTCTATGGCTCTGCCTCCGCCATCCAGATGGCCGGCCCGGCTGTGCTGCTGGCCTACCTGATCGGCGGCGCTGCGGTCTTCATGGTGATGCGCGCCCTCGGCGAGATGGCTGTGCACAACCCGGTGTCCGGCTCCTTCGGTCAGTACGCCAGCACCTACCTGGGGCCGATGGCCGGGTTTATCCTCGGTTGGACCTACGCCTTTGAAATGATCATCGTCTGCCTCGCCGACGTCACCGCGTTCGGCATCTACATGGGCTTCTGGTTTCCCGAAGTGGCCCGTTGGGTCTGGGTGCTTGGCATCGTGTTTTTGATCGGCGGCCTGAACCTGTGCAACGTCAAAGTCTTTGGCGAGATGGAGTTCTGGCTGTCGCTGCTCAAGGTCGGCGCCATCGTGGCGATGATCCTCGGCGGTTTTGGCATCATGCTGTTCGGCATTCACTCGGCAGGCGAAACCCAGGCCAGCGGTCTGAGCAACCTGTGGGCTCACGGCGGCTTCATGCCTAACGGCATCGGCGGGTTAATTGCCTCGTTTGCGGTGGTGATGTTCGCCTTTGGCGGCATCGAAATCATCGGCATCACCGCCGGTGAAGCCAAGGACCCGCAACGCGTGATCCCCAAGGCGATCAACGCGGTGCCGCTGCGTATATTGCTGTTCTACGTGCTGACCCTGTTCGTGTTGATGGCGATCTACCCGTGGCCGCAGATCGGCAGCCAGGGCAGCCCGTTCGTGCAGATCTTCAGCAACCTGGGGATTGGCTCGGCGGCGACTATCCTTAACATCGTGGTGATCTCGGCGGCGGTGTCGGCGATCAACAGCGACATCTTCGGCGCCGGCCGCATGATGTACGGCCTGGCTCAACAAGGGCAGGCGCCCAAGGGCTTCGCGCAATTGTCCAAACAAGGCGTGCCGTGGATGACCGTTGTAGTCATGGGCGCGGCCTTGCTCGGCGGCGTGGTGCTCAACTACCTGATCCCGGAAAACGTATTCCTGCTGATCGCCTCGATTGCCACCTTCGCCACCGTGTGGGTCTGGCTGATGATCCTGTTTACCCAGGTCGCCATGCGCCGCTCCATGACCAAGGCGCAGGTCGCCGAACTGAAATTCCCGGTGCCGTTCTGGCCCTATGCGCCGGCAGCGGCCATTGTGTTCATGCTGTTTGTGTTTGGTGTACTCGGTTACTTCCCGGACACCCAGGCGGCGTTGATGGTGGGCGCCGTGTGGATCGTGCTGCTGATCATCGCCTACTGGCTGTGGGTCAAGCCTGCCGCCGGGCAAACGGCCAAGGTCGATTACGACCCGGTTTTGTCTCATCGATAACTTAGGGAGGCGTTGATGAAAACGCTTTGGCAACACTGCCACGTCGCAACCATGGCCAACGGTAAATACTCGATCATCGAGGATGCCGCCATGGTGACTGCCGGCTCGCTCATCGAGTGGGTCGGCCCCCGCAGCCAGGCGCCGACGGCGGATTACACCCAGGTGCATGACCTGCAAGGCGCGTGGGTCACCCCCGGGCTGATCGATTGCCACACCCATACGGTGTTTGGTGGCAACCGCAGCGGCGAATTCGAGCAGCGCCTTGAAGGCGTCAGCTACGCCGAGATCGCGGCCAAGGGCGGCGGCATTGCCAGCACCGTGCGCGCAACCCGTGCGGCGAGCGAAGATGAGCTGTTCTTGAGTGCCGAAAAGCGCCTGCGTAGTTTGCTGCGTGACGGCGTGACCACGGTGGAGATCAAGTCCGGCTACGGCCTGGACCTGGCCAACGAACGCAAGATGTTGCGCGTGGCCCGGCGCCTGGGTGAAGCGCTGCCGGTCAGCGTGCGCGCCACGTGCCTGGCCGCCCACGCGTTGCCGCCGGAGTACAAAGACCGTGCCGACGACTACATTGAGCACATCTGCAAGGAGATGCTGCCGGCGCTGGCAGCAGAAGGGCTGGTGGATGCGGTGGATGCCTTCTGTGAATACTTGGCCTTTTCCCCCGAACAGGTCGAGCGCGTATTCAAGGTTGCCCAACAGCTTGGCTTGCCCGTGAAGCTGCACGCCGAGCAGCTCTCATCGCTGCACGGCTCCAGCCTGGCGGCGCGTTACCACGCGTTGTCGGCCGATCACCTGGAATTCATGACCGAAGAAGACGCCATCGCCATGGCCGCTGCCGGCACCGTCGCCGTGTTGCTGCCGGGCGCTTTTTACTTCCTGCGTGAAACCCAGTTGCCGCCCATGGACGCCCTGCGCAAGCACGGCGTGAAGATCGCCATCGCCAGCGACCTTAACCCCGGCACCTCGCCGGCGCTGTCGGTGCGGCTGATGCTGAACATGGCCTGCACCCTGTTTCGCATGACCCCGGAAGAAGCCCTGGCCGGCGCCACGCAACACGCGGCCACCGCTTTGGGCCTGGGCGATACCCATGGTTCGCTGGAAGTGGGCAAGGTCGCGGACTTTGTCGCCTGGCAGATCGACCGCCCCGCCGACCTGGCCTACTGGCTGGGTGGCGAACTGGATAAACGCGTCGTGCGCCACGGCGTCGACGTCACTGTTTGAGAGGATGCTGTTGTGGATAAGGTTCTGACATTCAAACAAGGCCGCGTACCGCTGCTGATCAGCATGCCCCACGCCGGCCTGCGCCTCACCCCTGCGGTCCAGGACGGGTTGATCCCCGAGGCGCAAAGCCTGCCGGACACCGACTGGCATATCCCCCTGTTGTATGACTTTGCCCAAGAGCTGGGCGCCAGCACCCTGGCAGCGGAGTACTCGCGGTTTGTCATCGACCTGAACCGGCCTTCCGACAACACGCCGCTATATGCCGGCGCTACTACCGGCCTGTACCCAGAGACGCTGTTCGACGGCATGCCGTTGTTCCGTGCAGGGCAAACGCCCTCCGACGAAGAGCGGGCCAGCTACCTGCAAAAAATCTGGGGGCCGTACCATCGCCAACTGCAAGAAGAACTGGCGCGCCTCAAGGCCGAATTCGGTTATGCGTTACTGTTCGACGCGCACTCGATCCGCTCGTTGATCCCGCACCTGTTTGACGGCAAATTGCCGGACCTCAATTTGGGTACTTTCAACGGCGCTGCGTGCGACCCGCAGCTGGCCAGCCAGCTGGAAGCCATCTGCGCTCAGCATCCGCAATACACCCATGTGTTGAATGGGCGCTTCAAGGGCGGCCATATCACCCGTCACTACGGCAACCCGGCGCAGGATATCCATGCGGTGCAGCTGGAGTTGTGTCAGAGCACCTATATGGAGGAGTTCGAACCGTTCCGTTATCGCCCTGATCTGGCCGAGCCGACGCAGGTGGTGTTGAGGCAGTTGCTGGAAGGACTGTTGACTTGGGGGCAGAAGCACTACCGGTAATTGTTGCTGCTGCTGCAATAGCTTTCGCGAGCAAGCCCGCTCCCACACTTGACCGCGCGCTATCATGAGAATGCGCTCCAAATGTGGGAGCTGGCTTGCCTGCGATAACGGTGGTTCAGCAACACTTTTATCAACTGACACACCGCCATCGCAGGCAAGCCAGCTCCCACACTGTCGCCAAGACTGAAGCTTCTACCCGCGATGACTCATCCCAGGCTCGCCTGCGCCAAACCTACAACCCCATGTGCTATCGCTCCGAAGCGCCTGATCCAGCAGAAGGCTGGCCCACGGTTGTTTGCGGGCTCGCGGCCAAGGCCAGAGGTGGATCGGCTGTATGACTATCTGCTCGGTTATCTGAGGCGCGAACTGCTGACACAGGTCTAAGTGCTCAAGGACATGCTCATTGCACAATTCGGGTTTATGATGCCAGACGGCAAAATAATAGACGTCCCCCCAGGGATGAACCCGACACCCTACGGAGCACGCAATGCAGACTTGGTACCCGCAGATCAAACCCTACGCCCGGCACGATCTGGCTGTCGATGACACCCACACCCTGTATGTCGATGAAAGTGGCTCCCCCGAAGGATTGCCTGTCGTGTTCATCCATGGCGGCCCCGGTTCCGGTTGCGACGCCCAGAGCCGCTGCTATTTCGACCCGAACCTCTACCATATTGTCACCTTCGACCAGCGTGGCTGTGGCCGCTCCACGCCAAGGGCGAGCCTGGAGAACAACACCACTTGGGACCTGGTCGCCGACCTTGAACGCATCCGCGAGCACCTGGGCATCGACAAGTGGGTGCTGTTCGGCGGCTCCTGGGGCTCGACCCTGGCCCTGGCCTACGCGCAAACCCATCCCGAGCGTGTGCTCGGCCTGATCGTGCGCGGCATCTTCCTCGCCCGGCCCCAGGATATTCGCTGGTTCTACCAGGAGGGCGCGAGCCGTCTGTTCCCGGATTACTGGCAGGACTACGTGGCCCCGATCCCGGTGGAGGAGCGCCACGATATGATTGCCGCTTACCACAAGCGGCTGACCGGCAATGACCAGATCGCCCAGATGCACGCGGCCAAAGCCTGGTCGGGCTGGGAAGGCCGCATGCTGGGCCTGTGCCCGAGCCCACAACATGTGGAGCGGTTTTCCGAGCCGCAGCGCGCCCTGTCCATCGCACGTATCGAGTGCCATTACTTCACCAACAACTCCTTCCTGGAACCCAACCAGCTGATTCGCGATATGCACAAGATCGCCCATCTGCCTGGCGTCATCATCCATGGCCGCTACGATATGATCTGCACGCTGGATAACGCCTGGGAGTTGCACCAGGCCTGGCCCAACAGCGAGTTGCAGGTGATCCGCGAGGCGGGGCATGCGGCATCCGAGCCGGGTATCACTGACGCGCTGGTACGCGCGACCGGCGAAATGGCTCGGCGCTTGCTCGACCTGCCGCCTGAAGAAGCATGAAGGGCCTGTTGCAGCGGGTGCGTGGCGCCCGGGTCGAGGTTGCGGGTGAGGTGGTAGGCTCAATCGACCAGGGTTTGCTGGTGCTGGTCGCCGTCGAGCCTTCAGATACGCCCGAAAGCGCCGACAAACTGCTGCACAAGCTGCTTAACTATCGGGTGTTCAGTGACGAGGAGGGCAAGATGAACCTCTCCCTCAAGGACATCGGCGGCGGTTTGCTGCTGGTGTCGCAGTTCACCTTGGCGGCGGATACCAAGAGCGGGCTGCGGCCCAGCTTCTCCACGGCGGCTCCACCGGCCCTGGGAGCGGCGCTTTTTGATCACTTGTTGTTACAAGCGCAACAATTGCATGGCAAGGTGGCGTCAGGGCGTTTTGGCGCTGATATGCAGGTGCACCTGGTCAATGATGGCCCTGTGACCTTCCTCTTACAGACATGAATGTATGAAAAGCGACGTTAATGCCTAAAAACGCAGGGTTTCGCTACAAATACTTCACTGTCCCTGATGCGTTGTCTCGCGGGCTACTAGATAATCGCGCGCTACGGGGATCAGCGTTGTTTGGTCCATTTTTGACTTAGGTAGAGCCTTGTCCGATGGCCTTTGGGGAATCATTTTGCCCTTGGGGAGTCGGAACATTGCTCGCCAACCTGGCATATAGATAGCTGGCCGTTGGTTTTTTGATCTGTTTTCGGCGAGGGTTGCTCGTGATTGTTAGTCCCTGTAATGCACCAAAATTGTCTGCCAAACGGTTACGAAACGCACTGGTGACGGGCTCTGCCCTGTTTTGCCTGTTCGGCGCGGGTCAACTGTGGGCGTTCAGTCTGGATGATGTGTCGGCCAAGGCGAAAGAGCTGGCCGGGCAGAAATACGAAGCTCCGCGCAGCAATTTGCCGAACGAATTCCGCGAAATGAAATTCGCTGACTACCAGAAGATTCGTTTCCGCAATGAAAAAGCCGAGTGGGCCGATCAGAACACCCCGTTCAAGCTGTCCTTCTATCACCAGGGGATGCATTTCGACACCCCGGTGAAAATCAACGAAGTCACCGCCGACAGCGTGCATGAAATCAAGTACGACCCGACGCGTTTCGATTTCGGCGATGTGAAATTTGATCCTAAAGCCACCGAACAGTTGGGTTACGCCGGTTTCCGTGTGCTTTTCCCGATCAACAAGGCCGACAAGCAAGACGAAATCATGACCATGCTCGGCGCCAGCTATTTCCGCGTCGTGGGCAAAGACCAGGTGTATGGCCTGTCTGCCCGTGGCATGGCGATCGACACTGCGTTGCCGTCTGGCGAAGAATTCCCGCGTTTCACCGAGTTCTGGATCGAGCGTCCAAAACCGGGTGACAAGCATCTGGTGATCTTTGCGCTGCTGGATTCGCCACGCGCCACTGGCGCCTACCGCCTGATCCTGCGCCCTGGCACCGATACCGTGGTGGACGTCAAATCCCAGATGTTCCTGCGTGACAAGGTCAGCAAACTGGGCGTTGCGCCGTTGACCTCGATGTTCCTGTTCGGCGCCAACCAGCCGTCCAAGGTCCTCAACTACCGTCGCGAGCTTCACGATTCCAGCGGCCTGTCGATCCACGCCGGCAATGGCGAGTGGATCTGGCGTCCACTGAACAACCCTAAACACCTATCGGTCAGCAACTTCAGCGTCGAGAACCCGCGTGGGTTCGGCCTGCTGCAGCGTGGTCGCAACTTCAGCCACTACGAAGACCTGGACGACAACTACGACAAGCGCCCGAGCGCCTGGATCGAACCTGAAGGCGATTGGGGCAAAGGCTCCGTCGACCTGGTCGAGATCCCGACTGCCGATGAGACCAACGACAACATCGTGGCCTTCTGGAGCCCGGCCGAGCTGCCGGAAGTCGGCAAGCCGCTGGACGTGGCCTACCGCCTGCACTGGACATTGGACGACGCGGCTTTCCATTCGCCAGACAGTGCCTGGGTCAAGCAGACCCTGCGCTCCACCGGTGACGTGAAGCAATCCAACCTGATCCGTCAGCCCGATGGCAGCGTGGCCTACCTGGTGGACTTCGAGGGCCCGTCCCTGAAGAAACTGCTGCCGGACGCTCCGGTACGTAGCCAGGTGAGCGTGGGTGATAACGCCGAACTGGTTGAAAACAGCGTGCGTTACAACGAACACACCAAAGGCTGGCGCCTGACCCTGCGTATGAAGATCAAGGACGCAAGCAAGCCGACCGAAATGCGTGCGGCGCTGGTGCAAGATATCGTGCAGCCTGAGCCTGAGTCGGTTTCCAACCATGTGCTCAAGGCCGACAAAGTCTTGGCCAAGCAGCATGAGAAGCAGGCCAAGAAAGACGCCAAGGACAAGGAAGCCAAACAGCCTGAGGCTGCCCCAGCCACACCGGAGCCGATCAAGACCGAGCAAGTCCTGACCGAAACCTGGAGCTATCAGTTGCCTGCCGATGAGTAATTCTCAAGTCAAGCCAGAGACTCTGTCCGAGTACCTGGCGCATCTACCCATGACGGCTGAGCAGCGCGCCGAGCTGGCGGGCTGCAAGTCCTTCAGCGAGTTGCACGAACGTCTGTCGTCCAAGACCTTCGACGCACCGGCCGACGCTGCCCAAGCGTCGGTTGGCCGCCGCTTGACCCTCAACAGCGCCGAAGAGCTGCAAGACGCCGAGATGCTGGCGCTCGATGCCAGCGGTCGTGTGTGCCTCAAGGCCACGCCGCCGATCCGCCGGACCAAAGTGGTGCCCGAGCCTTGGCGTACCAACATTCTGGTGCGCGGTTGGCGCCGGATGACCGGCCGCACCAACCCGCCCAAGACACCGAAAGACGAGCGGGTACTGCCGGCTGCGCGCTGGCGTACCGTGGGCTCGATCCGTCGTTACATCCTGTTGGTGCTGATGCTGGGCCAGACCATCGTGGCCGGCTGGTACATGAAAGGCATCATGCCGTACCAGGGCTGGTCGCTGGTCGACTTCGACGAAATTCGCAACCAGACCCTGCTGCAAACCGCTACCCAGGTACTGCCTTACGCACTGCAAACCAGCATCCTGATCATGTTCGGGATTCTGTTCTGCTGGGTGTCGGCTGGTTTCTGGACTGCGCTCATGGGCTTCCTGGAACTGCTGACTGGTCACGATAAATACCGTATCTCCGGTAAAAGTGCCGGTGACGAGCCGATTCCCAAGGATGCGCGCACCGCCCTGGTGATGCCGATCTGTAACGAAGACGTGCCGCGTGTATTCGCCGGTTTGCGTGCAACGTTCGAATCGGTGGCCGCGACCGGTGACCTGGATCGCTTCGATTTCTTCGTGCTCAGCGACAGTAACGACGCCGACATCTGCATCGCCGAACAGCAAGCCTGGCTCGACGTATGCCGCGAAGCCGGTGGTTTCGGCAAGATCTTCTATCGCCGTCGCCGCCGCCGCGTTAAGCGCAAGAGCGGCAACCTCGACGACTTCTGCCGTCGTTGGGGTGGTGACTACAAGTACATGGTCGTTCTTGACGCTGACTCTGTGATGAGCGGCGAGTGCCTGACCAGCCTGGTGCGCCTGATGGAAGCCACGCCGGATGCCGGGATTATCCAGACCGCGCCGCGTGCGTCGGGCATGGACACCCTGTATGCGCGCATGCAGCAGTTCGCTACCCGCGTATACGGCCCACTGTTTACCGCCGGCCTGCACTTCTGGCAGTTGGGTGAATCCCACTACTGGGGTCACAACGCTATTATCCGTATGAAGCCGTTTATCGAGCACTGCGCCCTGGCGCCGTTGCCAGGTAAAGGCGCGTTTGCCGGCGCGATTCTTTCCCACGACTTCGTTGAAGCCGCGCTGATGCGCCGCGCCGGCTGGGGCGTGTGGATTGCCTACGACCTGCCGGGCAGCTACGAAGAACTGCCGCCGAACCTGCTGGATGAACTCAAGCGTGACCGTCGCTGGTGCCACGGTAACCTGATGAACTTCCGCCTGTTCCTGGTTAAAGGCATGCACCCGGTGCACCGTGCGGTGTTCCTCACCGGCGTGATGTCTTACCTTTCGGCGCCGTTGTGGTTCTTCTTCCTGGTGCTGTCCACGGCCTTGCTGGCGGTGAACACGCTGATGGAACCGCAGTACTTCATGGCTCCGCGCCAGTTGTACCCGCTGTGGCCACAATGGCACCCGGACAAGGCGGTGGCGCTGTTCTCCACCACCATCGTGCTGTTGTTCCTGCCTAAACTGCTCAGCATCATCTTGATCTGGGCCAAGGGCGCCAAAGAGTTCGGTGGCAAGTTCAAGGTGACCCTGTCGATGCTGCTGGAGATGTTGTTCTCCATGCTGCTGGCGCCGGTGCGGATGATCTTCCACACCCGTTTCGTGCTCGCCGCGTTCCTCGGCTGGGCCGCTACCTGGAACTCGCCGCAACGTGATGACGACTCCACACCTTGGAGCGAGGCGGTCAAGCGCCACGGTCCGCAAACCGTGCTGGGCTTTTTGTGGGCGCTGCTGGTGGTGTGGCTGAACCCAAGCTTCCTGTGGTGGCTGGTGCCTATCGTCGGTTCGCTGATGCTGTCGATCCCGGTGTCGGTGATTTCCAGCCGGGTCAAGTTGGGCCTCAAGTCCCGCGACGAGAGCCTGTTCCTGATTCCTGAGGAATACAATCCGCCGCAAGCCCTGCTGTCGACCGAGAAGTACACCCACGAAAACCGTTGGCACGCCCTCAATGACGGCTTTGTGCGTTCGGTGGTCGACCCGCAGCAGAACGCCCTGGCCTGCGCCTTGGCGACCTCGCGGCACCGTGAGGCCGAGCCCATCGAGTACCTGCGCATGGAGCGGGTTCGCCACGCGTTGAAAGTCGGCCCGGCCGGCCTCAACAACAGCGAACGCCTGGCCTTGCTCAGCGACCCGGTGGCCCTGGCTCGCCTGCATGAGCAGGTGTGGAGCGAAGGCCATGCCGAGTGGCTCGGCGCTTGGCGTGCCTCGATCAAGGCTGATCCGCACGCGCCATTGCTGCCCCTGCAACCACAGTCGCCCCAGGCCCAACCGGCCTGATTCAGGCACCCCCGAAGGCTCACTTCGGGGGTGTTTCAAACGTTGGTCCTACAGCGTTTTTAGCCCCTTCCTTTTTATTCCTAACTCCTTGTTATTTCGAAACAAAAGACCTTTGTTCGAAGCGTATTGCCGTGCCTGCGGCTGGGTTAGGATCGCCCCCACATTGGACTCGCCACGGGGGCATTCATGATCAAAAGGTATTGTTTGGCATTGCTGATGGGCTTTTTCCTGGGGGGACATGCAGGCCTGCTTTACGCGGGCGCGCTGGACAACGCTGTGCGCCGTGGCGTACTTAAAGTCGGCACCACCCCCAATAACGTGCCGTTCGAAATGCTCGATAAGCAGGGACGCATCGTCGGCTTTGAAATTGACTTGCTCCACGCCATGAGCCGCGCGCTGGGCGTAGAACTTGAATTGGTAGCGGTGCCCTACACAGACTTACTGCCAGGGCTATTGGCGAACAAGTTTGATCTGATTGGCAGCGGCATGACGGTCACTCAAGAGCGCAACCTCAAGCTCAACTTCAGTGACTCGTTTATCGTGGTGGGCCAGACAGTGTTGCTGCATCCGCGCCTGGGCGGGCTGGTCGCCAGTATTGAAGAACTGGACGACGCCAGTTACCGCGTTGTTGCTACCCAAGGCACCACCGGCGAAGCCGCTGCACAGCGCTTTCTCGTATCTGCGCGGCTCAGCAGTGTGGCCAACCCGGAAGAAGGCGTGCGGCAGGTTTTAGAAGGCAAGGCCGATGCTTTTATCCATGATGCCCCCTACAACCTGATCGCAATGACTCGGCCGCAGAACAGCGCGTTGTTGGCGCTGGAACAACCCTTCACCTTTGAGCCCTTGGCGTTTGGCCTGAAAAAAGGTGATTACGACAGCCTCAATTGGATCAACCACTTTCTCAACCAGATCGCCCAGGACGGCACCTACGATCGCCTGCATGACAAGTGGTTAAGGGACACGGCCTGGATCGCCGAGATCGACTGATCGTCATAACTGCTTACACATCAACCCCTGATCGAGAGGCCGCGCTGAAGCGTCTGCGCCTGCGCTTCTCCGGGCCGCTGTCAGTGTTTTCCGACACACACCGATAACATTTACCGGTGAAACCTTTGTGGCGGACAACGAGTGGGTTAGGATCGCTCCCCGAAATGGCGCAGCCCTCTCGTGCGCCCACTTTATAAGAATCGTTCAGGGGTCTTGATGATGAAAAAGTATCTTTCGATGCTGATGCTTGGCGTCACCGCGCTGGTCGCTGCCACCGTGGCACAGGCCGGCGCCATTGATGAGGCGGTCAAGCGCGGCACGTTGAAAGTCGGCATGGACCCTACCTACATGCCGTTCGAGATGACCGACAAGCGCGGTGAAATCATCGGTTTCGAAGTCGACATCCTCAAGGCCATGGCCAAGTCCATGGGCGTCAAGCTAGAGCTGGTGTCCACCGGCTACGACGGCATCATCCCGGCCTTCCTGACCGGCAAGTTCGACATGATTGGCAGCGGCATGACCCTGACCCAGGAACGCAACCTGCGCCTGAACTTCAGCGAACCCTTCATCGTGGTCGGCCAGACGCTGCTGATCCGCAAGGAGCTGGAAGGCACCATCAAGTCCTACAAAGACCTGAACGACGAGAAATATCGCCTGACCTCCAAGCTCGGCACCACCGGTGAAATGGTTGCCAAAAAGCTGATCTCCAAAGCCAAGTACCACGGCTACGACAACGAGCAGGAAGGCGTGCTCGACGTGGTCAACGGCAAGGCTGACGCCTTCGTCTACGACGCGCCGTACAACGTGGTGGCCGAGAAAAAAGTCGGTAACGGCAAGCTGGTGTTCCTGGACGAACCCTTCACCTTTGAACCCCTGGCGTTCGGTTTGAAGAAAGGCGATTACGACAGCATCAACTTCATCAACAACTTCCTGCACCAGATCCGTAACGACGGCACCTACGATCGCATCCATGACAAGTGGTTCAAGAGCTCCGAGTGGCTCAAGGACATGGAATAAGGCCTGACACCGAGTTGCCTGTATCGCAGGCAAGCCAGCTCCCACATTTGACTGTATTCGCACATCAACCTGTGGGAGCGGGCTTGCCCGCGATGGCGGCCTATCAGGCGACACCTATGCGGAAAGTGAAATGAAACAGAAAAAAGCCCAATGGCCCTGGCACCTGCTGACGGTGGTCGTGCTGGTCGGCCTGGCGGGTGCCTTGTATTACGCCACCTCGTTGATGTCCTACGAGTGGCGCTGGAACCGCGTCCCACAGTACTTCGCCTATCAAGCCGAGACCTCCCAGCGCGCCGCGGATATTTCCACCGTGGTCGAACTGGTGCGCAACGGCGATACGGCCGAAGTCACCCTGCGCAACGACGCCGGGGTCGAGCAAAAGCTCACGGTTGCCGATAACAGCCTGCAAGTGGCACGCGGCGACGATGTGGCTGAAGGCGATGTGGTCGGCGTGACCCGGCAATGGGCACTGGGGCCGTTGATGTGGGGCTTGTGGACCACATTGTGGCTGTCGGTAGTGTCCGGCATCCTGGGCTTGGCGATTGGCTTGGCGACCGGGCTGTGCCGGCTGTCGAAAAACCCCACCTTGCGCGACCTGTCGACGATCTACGTCGAGCTGGTGCGCGGTACGCCGCTGCTGGTGCAGATCTTCATTTTCTATTTCTTTATCGGCACGGTACTCAACCTGTCCCGGGAGTTCGCCGGGATCGCCGCGCTGTCGTTGTTCACCGGTGCCTACGTGGCAGAAATTGTGCGCGCCGGCGTGCAGTCCATCACCCGAGGCCAGGATGAAGCGGCGCGCTCCCTGGGCTTGAGCGCCAGCCAGTCGATGCGCCATGTGGTATTGCCGCAGGCGTTCAAGCGCGTGTTGCCACCACTGGCCGGGCAATTTATCAGCCTGGTCAAGGACACGTCCCTGGTGTCGGTGATCGCGATTACCGAGTTGCTCAAGAGCGGCCGCGAGGTGATCACCACCTCGTTCTCGCCATTTGAAATCCTGTTCTGTGTGGCGGGCTTGTACCTGCTGATCAACCTGCCGCTGTCGAAGATGGCCAGCCGGCTTGAGCGGAGGCTCGCCCAAAGTGATTGAAGTGCGCGATCTGGTAAAAGTCTTCGATACCCGTGGGCAAGTGGTGCGCGCGGTGGATCATGTCACCACTCAAGTGGCCAAGGGCGAGGTGCTGGTGGTGATCGGCCCCTCGGGCTCCGGCAAGTCCACCTTCCTGCGCTGCCTTAATGGGTTGGAGGAATTCGATTCGGGTTCGGTGAGCATCGACGGCCTGCAACTGGCCGACCCGAAGACCGACGTGAATGCCTACCGCCGAGAAGTGGGCATGGTGTTCCAGCACTTCAACCTGTTCCCCCACATGACCGTGCTGGAAAACCTGTGCCTGGCGCAAAAGGTCGTGCGCAAGCGCGGCAAGCCAGAGCGCGAGGCCAAGGCCCTGGCGCTGTTGGAAAAGGTCGGCATCGCGCAGAAGGCCCACGAGTTTCCATCGCGCCTGTCTGGCGGCCAGCAGCAGCGCGTCGCCATTGCCCGGGCCCTGGCGATGGAGCCCAAGGTGATGCTGTTTGACGAGCCCACCTCGGCCCTCGACCCGGAAATGGTCGGTGAAGTGCTGGACGTGATGAAGACCTTGGCCCTGGAAGGCATGACCATGGTGTGCGTCACCCACGAGATGGGCTTTGCCCGGGAAGTGGCAGACCGGGTGTTGTTTTTCGACCACGGCAAACTGCTGGAAGACGCCGCCCCGGTCGAATTCTTCAATGCGCCAAAAGACCCCCGCGCCCAAGCCTTCCTGCGCCAGGTCCTATGACTGTAGGAGCGAGCTTGCTCGCGAAAAACGTCAACGATAACGCCACGCACCCTGAATGAACGCGGCGGCCTTGGGTTTTTCGCGAGCAAGCTCGCTCCTACAGGGGTGGTGTTTCAGAGCTTGAATTTGGCGACCAGCGTCTGCAAATCCAGGCTCAACCGCGTCAACTGAACACTCGCCGCCGCTGTTTCCTCGCTGGCGGCGGCGGTCTGTTCCGACACGTCCCGCACCTTCAACACACTGCGATTGATCTCCTCGGCCACCGCGCTTTGCTGTTCCGCCGCGGCGGCGATCTGCGGGTTCATTTCCTGGATAACCGAGACCGTGCGGGCAATGGCGATCAGGGCGTCGCCGGCGTCGCGGGTCAGGGCGACGCTGTTGTCGGTCAGGTTGCGGCTGCTGTCCATGATGTCCGCCACCTGTTGGGTGCCGTTATGCAGGCCGAGGATCAGCCCTTCGATCTCCTCGGCCGATTCCTGAGTGCGTTGGGCCAGGCTGCGCACTTCGTCGGCGACCACCGCAAAGCCTTGGCCGGCAGTGCCCGCACGCGCCGCTTCAATGGCGGCGTTCAGGGCTAGCAGGTTGGTCTGCTGAGACACGGACTTGATCACGTCCAGCACACTGGCGATCTTCTGGCTCTCCTGTTGCAACGCGAGCATCGCACGGCCCGACAGCGCCATTTCACTGGCCAGGTTGCCAATCTGCTCCACGGCCTGGGTGACCACCTGCTCACCGGCGCCGGCCTGCTGGTCGGCTTCATTGGCTGCCACCGAGGCGCGTTCGGCATGGCGCGCCACTTCCTGGGCAGTGGCGAGCATTTCATTCATTGCCGTCGCCACCTGGTCGGTTTCGTCTTTCTGCTCGTTGAGACCGCTGCGGGTCTGCTCGGTGACCGTGGATAACTGTGTAGCCGCCCCGGCGATCTGCCGGGCGCTGTCGCCGATACTGCTGATCAGGCTACGCAGGCTGCGGGTCATTTGCCCGATGCTTTGCTGCAACTGGCCGAGTTCGTCGCGACGGTCTACAGGCATGTCATGGCTAAGGTCGCCCTCGGCAACACGGTGGGCAGCGCTGAGGATTTCCCGCAGTGGCACCGCAATCTGCCGGGCAATCCACCAGGCGGCCAGCGCGCCGAGTGCCAGGGCCGCCACCGTCACACTGATCAGCAATGTACGGGTGTGGTCCGCCTCGTCGTTACGCTTGGCGTTCTGGCTCTGGCTCAACAGGTTACTGCTTTCACGCAGGTTATTGAGTTGCTGTTCGAAGCGGTTTTGCACGGTTTCCACGTTGAGCTGGGCTTCCTTGAGCTTGGTCAGTTGCTCTCGATAATTGGCCAGGTCGGTCCTGAGCAGTGCCGAGTCGACTGGCAGCGCTGTGACTGCCGCTTGCGCGATCTCCAGGGCGTCAAGCGCCTTGCCGAGGGTCTCTGCATAAGTTGCCAGCGATTGCGCGGCCCAGGCGGGGCTCTGGGCTCGATCTTCGGCCAGCTCCATGGCTTGACGCAGTTGCTCGATGGCGTCCAGAGCCTTTTCGTCGTTCTGGTCAGGCAAGTCACTGGCAAATTGGGCGAGGGTATCGCTGGCTTGCAGGGCAATTTTCTTCAGGTCCGGGCGCAGGCGCTCGCGCTGCTCGACCAAGGGCGGAAGTTGCGCCAGAGCTGCCTTGAAGCCGTTGGCGAGGCTCATGGCGTCCTCGAGTCGCTGCACGTCAGTCGGGTCTTTCAGGCGGTTTGAAAGGGCGGCCAGGTGCTGGTCGATCCGTTCAATCTTCGCGGCCATTTTGCCCAGGCTATCGCTGTCTGTGAGGGTGCGGTACACGATGCGGTCGGCGCGCATGGCCTCGGCATCCACCGCCAGTTGCCCCAGGGTCGTCAGGCTGTCGGATCGGTAAAGCACGGCGTTCAAGGCTTGCCAGCCCGTAGCGGCAATCAGGAAGCTGAGGATCAGCACTTGGCCAAACCCCAGGGCGAGTTTGAGGCGGACGCTGGCATTGACCAGCACGCGGGTCAGCCGAGAAAACATGGTGAACCTCCGAATCAGAGAAAGCGTTTCGCGACACCTGCAACGCTAATTCGATTCGGGCCTGTGGAGGGCTGATAACTGCGTAGGAAATTTCACAAGATGCGGCGGCTTTGGTAAGCCGCCGCGTAGGGTAATTCAGACTCGGAAGCGCCCGACCAGGGTCTGCAGGTAGATCCCCAGGCGCGCCAGTTCGGCACTGGAGGACGCAGTTTCTTCGCTGGCCGACGAGGTTTGCTCGGAGATGTCGCGCACATTCAACACGCTGCGGTTGATCTCTTCAGCCACGGCGCTTTGCTGCTCGGCGGCGGTGGCAATCTGCGAGTTCATCGCCTGGATGGTCGAGACGGTGCGGGTGATATTGCCCAGCGCGTGGCCGGCGCGGCGCGTCAGCTCAACACTGCTCTCGGTCAGCCCGCGGCTGTTGTCCATGATGGTTGCCACCTGCTGGGTACCGCTTTGCAGGCCGACGATCAGCTCTTCGATCTCTTCGGTGGACTTCTGCGTGCGCTGGGCCAGGCTGCGTACTTCATCGGCCACCACGGCAAAGCCACGCCCGGCTTCACCGGCACGCGCCGCCTCGATGGCGGCGTTAAGGGCCAGCAGGTTGGTCTGTTGGGCCACGGATTTGATCACGTCGAGCACACTGCCGATCTTGTCGCTTTCGCGCTTGAGTTCACCCATGGCCACCGTGGAATTACCCACTTCGGTGGCCAGGCGCTCGATCTGGGCGATGGCTTCCCCCACCACCTGGTCGCCTTCACGGGCTTGCTGGTCGGCAGCCACGGCGGCTTCCGAGGCCTCTTCGGCGTTGCGCGCCACTTCCTGCACGGTGGCGGCCATTTCGTTCATGGCGGTGGCCACCTGGTCGGTCTCGACCTTTTGGCTGTTGACCCCGGCGCTGGTTTGTTCGGTCACGGCTGATAACTGCTCGGCGGCGCTGGCGATCTGGGTGACGCCGTCGCTGATCCCGCCGATCAACTCACGCAGGCCCACGGTCATGCTTTGCATGGCGCGCTGCAATTGGCCCAGTTCGTCCTGGCGACCCGATTCCAGGTTGTGGCTCAGGTCGCCGGAGGCTACGCGCTCGGCGACTTTGAGGGTCTGGTTCAGCGGGATGACGATCTGGCGGGTAATGGCCCAGGCCGCGAAGATGCCGACGATCAGCGCCAGCACGGTGGCAAGCAGCAACAAGTATTTGGCTTGCGCGGCATCTGCGTCACGCACGGCGGTCTGGGAGACGGTGAGCTTTTCGCTGTGGCCCAGCAGGATGTCGCCTTGGGCGATCATGGTCTTCAGCGCAGCCGCGCTGGCGATCTGGGAATCGCGATACTGGCTGACAGCGGCGCGGTAGGCTTGCAGTGATGCCCCGGCTTCTTGCAGATTGGCCTGGTATTGCGCAGGCAACTGGCCTTGCAGCTCGGTGATTTTCTTCAGGGCGTTGTCGATGGCATCCAGGGCCGGTTGCTCGGCTTCGACCTTGCCGCTGTAGGTGTAGCCGCGTACCTGAAAGCGCGATTGCTGGATCAGCTTGCTCTGCTCGACCACGCTGTTGAACTGGGCAACGCTGTCACCTTGCAGCAGGGCTTTTTCGATTTCGTTGATCTTGACGACGGCATTGTCGGCAGTGTCGCCGAGTTTGCTGCGCGCGCCCTCACGCTTGAGACCCGCCTGGACCATGGCGGCGAAGGCCTTTTTGTATTGGTTCAAGGCTTCCTGCTGTTGCTCGACCAGGGCTTTGTCGTCAGGTTGCTCGATCAGCTCGGACGCGGTCTTCAGGCCGCTGTCGAGGTGGGCGAGCAGGCCGTCGACCTTGTCCGTGCCTTGCTCGCCACGGCGCATGTCGAAGTCCAGGCGTGCCAGGCGCAGGTCTTTGCTCAGGCCATTGAGGCTGGAAATAAAGCCCAGCTTGTCGCCGCGACTGATCACGTCCCCCAGGCCGGTCCAGCCGGTAAAGGTGATCAACAGCGTCAGGAGCAACACCAGGCCAAAGCCCACACTCAGCTTGCGGTTGACGCTTACATTCCCCAACTTCTCGGCTAACCAACGATACATGCTGCGAACTCCCCTGGAACAAGGCTTGGACTTATTCAAAGGCTATCGGCAACGCACGGGGATACTTGATCGTTCCCACGCTCTGGTGATCGTTCCCACGCTCTGCGTGGGAATGAATGGCGTGACGCTCTGCGTCACAAGGGCGGACGCAGAGCGTCCTGAGCGGCATTCCCACGCAGAGCGTGGGAACGATCACCCGATCACTAGAGCGTGGGAACGATCAGTCGGGGGGTTAGAACAGGCGGGCGAGCAGGGCCGTTACGGCGGTTTCGACGCGCAAAATACGCGCACCCAACTGCACCGGCTGCAAACCGGCCTTGGTCAGCAGGTCCACTTCATAGGGAATCCAGCCGCCTTCCGGGCCGATCGCCAGGGTTACCGGTTCTTCCAGGGCTCGAGGGCAGGCCGGGTAATCGCCCGGATGGCCGATCAGGCCCAGAGTGCCAGTCGCCATGGCCGGCAGCCGGTCTTCGACAAATGGCTTGAAGCGTTTCTCGATAATGATCTCGGGCAGCAGCGTGTCCCGCGCTTGCTCCAGGCCGAGGATCAGTTGCTCGCGCACCGCTTCAGGCTCCAGGAACGGGGTTTGCCAGAAGCTTTTTTCCACCCGGTAACTGTTGACCAATACCACCTTGGGCACGCCCATGGCCGCCACTGTTTGCAGCACCCGGCGTAGCATCTTCGGGCGGGGCAGGGCCAGCAGCAAGGTCAGGGGCAGTTTGCTCGGCGGCGGTTGGTCGAAGCTCACTTGCAGTTCGGCTTCGGCGGCTTCCAGGCGCAGCAATTGGGCATTGCCCATCAGCCCGCCAATGCGGCCCACGCGCAGGGTGTCGCCGACGGCGGCGCGGTGAACCTCCTGCATATGCACCAGGCGCCGATCACGCAGCACGACGCGGTCGGCCGCGATAAAGTCGGCCTCTTCGAGTAGCAGCAGGTTCACGGCTGGGTCGCTGGCGGCTGGTCGTCGTCGACAGGCGCGTCATCCGGGTGTTCGCCACGCTTGCTGATCAAGCCGCTGAACAGGATGCCCACTTCGAACAGCATCCACATCGGCACGGCCAGCAAGGTCTGGGAGAATATGTCCGGCGGCGTGAGGATCATGCCGACCACGAAGCAGCCGATGATCACGTACGGGCGGATCTTCTTCAGGTACTTGACGTCGACCACGCCGATCCACACCAGCAACACCACCGCCACCGGGATTTCGAACGCCACGCCAAAGGCGAAGAACAGCGTCATCACGAAATCGAGGTAGCTGGTGATATCAGTCATCATTTCCACACCAGCCGGGGTGGCAGCGGCGAAGAACTTGAAGATCAGCGGGAACACCAGGAAGTAGGCGAAGGCCATGCCGGTGTAGAACAGCAGGATGCTCGATACCAGCAACGGCACGGCGATGCGCTTCTCATGCTTGTACAGGCCCGGCGCGATAAAGCCCCATATCTGATGCAGGATCACTGGGATCGCCAGGAACAGCGAGACCATCATGGTCAGCTTCAACGGCGTCAGGAACGGCGACGACACATCGGTGGCAATCATCGTCGCGCCGGCCGGCAGGTACTGGCGCAGGGGCGTCGAGACGAAGGTGTAGATCTGCTGGGTAAAGGCGAACAGCCCGGCAAAGATGATGAAGATCGCCGCCACGCAACGCAGCAGGCGGGTACGCAGCTCGGTGAGGTGCGAGACCAGCGGCATATGCTGGTCGTTTTCCGGTTTATCAGCGCTCATGGGGCTCGCGGCGGCAATGTAGGGTCATGGGGTGCGGGCGACGCAACGGGCGTCGGCGCGGGCGTCGTTGGGGCGGGCGCTGCAGGAGCAGCGTCGGCCACAGGGGCTGGCGCGATGCTGTGCTCGGCCACCGGCGTGACCGGCTTGGCCGGCTCTTGCACCGGGGACAGAATCTTGCGGGCTTCCTGCTCCAACGAGAGGATGTGTTCGTTGTGCAATTGCCGACGGATTTCGTCGGCACCGATTTCCCGTTCAACTTCCTGTTTGATCGCGTTGAAACTGCGTTTTAGACGCCCGATCCACAAGCCGGCGGTGCGTGCGGCACCGGGCAGGCGCTCCGGCCCCAGTACCAGCAGGGCCACCAGGCCGACGAGCAGCAGTTCAGAGAAGCTGATACCAAACATTAGTCAGTGCTCACGAGTCTTTGCGGGTCGGCTCTTGGACCTTTTCAGCCTGAACGTCGAAGGTACGGCGTTCGGTGATCGGCTGGGTGGCCTGCGGGTGAACAGGCTGGGCCGGTGGCACCGGGTTGGCGCTTGGCTCGGCTGGCTTTTCATCATCGTTCATGGCTTTGCGAAAACCCTTGATCGACTCGCCCACGTCGGTGCCCAGGTTCTTGAGTTTCTTGGTACCGAACACCAATACCACCACCACCAGAATGACGATCCAGTGTTTCCAGTCAAAAATGCCCATGCTTCAAATCCTCAAGTCTTAGTTATTCAGGCGGACGGGCGCGAGGCCTTTTCGGCGTGTCCGGACAAGCCGAAGCGACGGTCCAGTTCATCCAGCACGGCCTGTGGGTGCTGCCCCAGTTGGGCGAGCATCACCAGGCTATGGAACCACAAGTCTGCGGTCTCATAGATTACATCGCTGTAATCACCGCTGATTTGCGCGTCCTTGGCCGCAATGATGGTCTCGACGGATTCTTCGCCGAGTTTTTCCAGAATCTTGTTCAGACCCTTGTGGTACAGGCTGGCGACGTAGGAGCTGTCGGCATCCGCGCCTTTGCGGTCTTCCAGCACCTGGGCCACACGGTTCAGGGTATCGCTCATGTTCAGTGTCCTGCTGGGTAGATGGCGTGCGGGTCTTTGAGCACCGGCTCCACAACCTTCCATTCGCCATTCTCGAACACGCGATAGAAGCAACTGTGGCGGCCAGTGTGGCAGGCGATGCCGCCGATCTGTTCGACCTTGAGGATCACCACGTCGGCATCGCAGTCCAGGCGCAGCTCGTGCAGGGTCTGCACATGCCCGGATTCTTCGCCCTTGCGCCACAGTTTGCCACGCGAACGTGACCAGTAGATGGCGCGCTGCTCGGCGGCGGTGAGGCTCAGGGCCTCGCGGTTCATCCAGGCCATCATCAGCACGCGCCCGGTCTTGTAGTCCTGGGCAATGGCCGGCACCAGGCCGTCACTGTCCCACTTGATCTCATCCAGCCAGTCTTTCATGTTCGGCTCCGGCAATTTGCGACAGTGTATAACCGGATTGGCTATCGACGCACGATCAGATAAACACCCACGGCGACCATAATGCCGGCTGGCCAGTGGCCCAGTTGGTTCAATGGCCCGCCGATCGCCAGCATCACCCCGCCCACCAGGTGCGCGGCGCCGAGCAGGCGCAGGAACCAATCGTCCTTGCGCTTGCGCCACGGTGGCTCTGGGTCCTTGGCGTGGGGCTGGGACATGCGCTCCAGCAGGTCGCGGGTCATGTTGGCCAGGTGCGGCAGCTGTTCGAACTGGCTGTGCAGGTTGCCCAGCATGGTTTTGGGGCTCATGCGCTCGCGCATCCAGCGTTCCAGGAAGGGTTGCGCGGTGTTCCACAAATCGAGGTCCGGGTACAGCTGGCGGCCCAGGCCTTCGATGTTCAGCAGGGTCTTTTGCAACAGCACCAGTTGCGGCTGCACTTCCATATTGAAGCGCCGCGCGGTCTGGAACAGGCGCATCAGCACCTGGCCGAAGGAAATATCTTTTAACGGTTTTTCGAAGATCGGCTCACACACCGTGCGGATCGCCGCTTCAAATTCATTGAGCTTGGTTTCCGCCGGCACCCAGCCCGAATCAATGTGCAACTGCGCCACACGACGGTAGTCGCGCTTGAAGAAGGCAAACAGGTTGCGCGCCAGGTAATCCTGGTCTTCGGGGGTGAGGCTGCCGACGATGCCGCAGTCGATGGCGATGTACTGCGGGCTCCACGGGTTGACGGTGCTGACGAAGATGTTGCCCGGGTGCATGTCGGCGTGGAAGAAACTGTCGCGGAACACCTGGGTGAAGAAAATCTCCACGCCGCGCTCGGCCAGCATCTTCATGTCGGTGCGCTGGTCGGCCAGGGTCGCAAGGTCAGTGACCTGCACGCCGTAGATGCGCTCCATCACCAGCACTTTGGGGCGGCACCAGTCCCAATACACCTGCGGCACGTACAGCAGTTGCGAGCCTTCGAAGTTGCGCCGCAATTGGCTGGCGTTGGCCGCCTCGCGCAGCAGGTCGAGTTCGTCGTAGATGGTTTTTTCGTAGTCGGCGACCACGTCCACCGGGTGCAGCAGGCGCGCATCGGCGGAGAAACGTTCGGCCGCGCGGGCGAGGACAAACAGCCACGCCAGGTCCTGGCCGATGATCGGCTTGAGGCCTGGGCGAATGACTTTTACCACCACTTCTTCGCCGGTCTTGAGTTGCGCGGCGTGCACTTGTGCCACCGACGCCGAGGCCAGGGGCTCGACGTCGAAGCGGCTGAACACCTCGCTGATCTTCTGGCCCAGCTGTTCTTCGATCAGCGCCATCGACTGCTGCGAGTCGAACGGCGGCACGCGGTCTTGCAGCAGCATCAGCTCGTCGGCGATGTCTTCGGGCAACAGGTCGCGGCGGGTGGAGAGGATCTGCCCGAACTTGATAAAGATCGGCCCCAAATCCTGCAACGCCAGGCGCAGGCTGGCGCCACGGCTCAACGGCGACGGCTTGCGCGGGAACCAGCGCCATGGCAGCACATAACGCACCGCCAGCAAAAACCACGGCAAAGGCAGGGCAAACAGCAGATCATCGAGACGGTAGCGGATTACGACGCGCTGGATACGAAACAAACGGCGGACGGCGAGCAGCTTCATGCGTTATCGCTTGGATCAAGGGAACGGCTCAAGCGCTCGAAGCGGGCCTCGAGGCGTTCCAGGTCGATTTTGGCCTTGTCGAGTTCGCGAAAGCGCGCTTGCGCTTCCCGTTGCCCGACCAGGGTGCGCGATTCTTCGCTCAGGTATTCGGCGAGGTTCTGGTTGAGGCTGGCGAACCCTTGCTGATACCAGCGCGAGCGGCTGCGCAGGTGCCCGCTGATCAACTGGGTGGCGACGGGGCCGATCCAGCGCGACAGTTCGTATTCCCAGTCCAGCTCCAGGTCTTGCAGCACGGCGGCCAGGTCCATCAGCACCGCGCTGTCGCCTTCCAGTTCCACCTCGGGGCTGTGGAGGATGGCAGTCTTGTTGCGGCTCAGCGCCAGGTGCAACAGGCTGGAGGCCGGCGCACGCAAGGTGCAATCGGCTTGGGCGGCCCATTGGGTGGCGAGCAGCAGGCCTTCATCGCTGGGCAGGATAAACAGCTGCAAGACGGGGCTGCGGCAATCGACGGCAATGACTTTGCCGGTCAGGTGCGCGAGCCGCGCCAGGGCAGTGCTGTCCAGGCGCAGGACACGGTTGAGGCCGTGCTCGACGCTGGCGAGGAGACCTTGCAGCAGCATCAGGGCTTGATGCCGCGGTGCAGGGCGACGATGCCGGACGTCATGTTGTGGTAGGTCACGCGGTCGAAACCGGCCTCCACCATCATCGACTTCAGGGTTTCCTGGTCCGGGTGCATGCGGATCGACTCGGCCAGGTAGCGGTAGCTCTCGGCATCGTTGGTGATCAACTTGCCCATCAACGGCATGAAGGCGAAGGAGTACGTGTCGTAGACCTTGGACATCAGCGCGTTGGTCGGCTTGGAGAACTCCAGCACCAACAGGCGGCCACCTGGCTTGAGCACGCGCAGCATCGAGCGGATCGCGTCCTCCTTGTGGGTCACGTTACGCAGGCCGAAGGCGATGGTCACGCAGTCGAAATGGTTGTCCGGGAACGGCAGCTTCTCAGCGTCGGCCTGGACGAATTCGATATTGCCGGCCACGCCTTTGTCGAGCAGGCGGTCGCGGCCAACCTTGAGCATCGAGCCGTTGATATCGGCCAATACCACCTGGCCGGTGGGGCCAACCAGCTTGGAGAACTTGGCCGCCAGGTCGCCTGTGCCACCGGCGATGTCCAGCACCCGGTTGCCGGTGCGTACGCCCGACAACTCGATGGTGAAGCGCTTCCACAGGCGGTGCATGCCGCCGGAGAGCACGTCGTTCATCAGGTCGTACTTGGCCGCCACGGAGTGGAACACCTCAGCGACTTTTTCCGCCTTTTGGCTTTCCGGGACGTTCTTGAAGCCGAAGTGAGTGGTGGGTTCGGCATCGCTGCCTTTGCGCTGATCAGTCATATCGCTGTCACCAAAAGAGAATGCGGGACATGATAATCCCCAAGGCCTACTTTGTCTTGGCAAGGCTGCAGGTAAGATAGGCGCTCATCGAGACCTTTTGCCGCATGGCGGGTGTTCTGAGTCGTTATAAAGAGGAGTCATTGCAATGGCCCGTATTACCGTTGAGCGTGAACACACCCTGGGGAAAGAACAGGCGCGGGCCAAGGCTGAGCTATTGGCGCGCAAACTCGAGGACAAATATGGCGTGGATTTTTCATGGGCTGGCGACACCCTGAAGCTCAAGCGCTCCGGGGTTAAAGGCACGGTGTGGGTGGCCGATGATTCGCTGCGCATTGATGTGGAACTTGGCCTGTTGATGTCGGCCATGAGTGGCACGATCAAGTCCGAAATCGAAAAAGCCCTGGATAAGGCCCTGGCCTGATAGGGCTGTGCTTAGGGTGCCGATTCTAATTTTAAACCCTACTTTGTGCCCAAGCCCTCAACTCTTGCGGGCCGTCCGCCACCCAATCCTGTGTGAGGTGCACCATGGCCAAAGTTATTTTGAAGAAAAAAATCGACGTTCAGACCACCCCTCTGAATGAGGTTAAAAGCTATGCCCGCAAGATCTGGCTGGCGGGTCTTGGTGCCTACGCCAAGGTCGGCAGCGAGGGCGGCGAGTACTTCAAGGAACTCGTTAGAAGCGGTCAACGTGTTGAAAGTAAAGGTAAAAAAGTTGTAGTTGAACAACTTGATGCCGCCAACAGTCAGATTGACCAAGTAAAGAGTAACGTCTCCGGCGTCAAAGGCCTGGTTGAAGTTCAACTGGATAAAGTTGAAAAAGCTTTTGATACTCGTGTCGCCAGTGCCTTGAATCGGATCGGCATTGCGTCTAAACATGACGTGGAGACACTCTCTGCTAAGCTCGAAGAGCTGACGGCATTGCTCGAACGTGTCGCGCGTAAACACTAAGGAGACATCGGGATGGCTGTTAAAAAGACTACTCAGAAAGAAGGCAGCTCGTGGGTCGGGAAAGTTGAAGAATATTCCCGCAAAATCTGGCTCGCTGGTTTAGGCGTGTACTCGAAGATCGACAGTGACGGCAGCAAACTCTTCGAGACCCTGGTTAAAGACGGCGAGAAAGCCGAGAAGTTGACCAAGAGCACGGTTGGTAAAAAAGTCGACGCTGCCAAGGCGAGCGCGGGTTCCGCCAAGTCGAGCATTTCGGATACCTGGGGCAAGTTGGAAGAGACTTTCGACAAACGCCTCAACAGTGCTATTTCGCGACTGGGCGTACCGAGCAAGGCGGAGTTGAAGGCGCTGCACAGCAAGGTCGATACCTTGACCAAGCAAATCGAAAAACTCACCGGCGCCAAAGCGGCTCCCGCCAAGATCGCCGCCGCCAAGCCTGCAGCAAAACCGGCGGCCAAACCAGCAGCTAAAACCGCCGCTGCAAAACCCGCCGCCAAAACTGCCGCCAAGCCGCTGGTTAAAGCCGCCGCCAAGCCGGCTGCAAAACCCGCTGCGAAAGCGCCAGCCAAAGCCGCTGCGAAACCTGCGGCCAAGCCAGCGGCTAAAACCGCTGCGGCCAAACCGGCTACCAAGCCTGCCGCTAAGCCAGTGGCCGCTAAAGCCGCCGCGAAACCTGCAGCTAAACCGGCTGCCAAACCTGCGGCTAAAACCGCTGCTGCTAAACCTGCTGCCAAGCCCGCCGCTGCGAAACCTGCGGCCAAACCTGCCGCGGCCAAAAAGCCTGCGGTAGCGAAAAAACCGGCAGCCGCAAAGCCCGCCGCAACGGCCAAGCCAGCCACGGCGCCAGCACCGGCCGCTTCTACCGCCAATTCGGTGTCCGCACCGACGCACGCGGCTGCTACCCCGACTGCTACGCCGGCTACCCCGACGCCATCCAGTCAGTCCTGATTTCTACGGGACACAAAAAACGCCCGGTCTGCGAAGATCGGGCGTTTTTTATGCAAGCCTGAAAAACGCCGCATGCCCCATTTTTGTAGGAGCGAGCTTGCTCGCGAAAAACTCAAAGACGCCGTGTTTATTCAGGAAGCCCCCGTTATCGTTGACGTTTTTCGCGAGCAAGCTCGCTCCTACATGTTTAATCAACGTCATCCAGGTACTTCAAGGCGAACTTCTCGGTCGCCTGCCGCGCCGTCGGCAGCAGATGCGGCGCCACCAGCATCATGATCTGGTACACCACCACCCGCACTTCACCTTCACGGTCCAGAATCCGTTGGTAATCCAGGGAAAACAGCAACGTCAGGGTGATCTGCTCCACCAGTTGCCCCAACGCCTGGGTATCACTGACCAGTTGCCCAGCCGCCTTCAACCGCGCAAGCAATGACGCCAATGTGCGCTTGAGCGCCGTGAGCAAGTGACGGATCCCCTTGGCCAGCTTGGGCAAGCGCCCGGCCAGGTTCGACAGGTCCTGGAGCAGGAACCGGTAGTGGGCCATGCGCTCGACAATCAGGTGCAGGAACAGCCAGTAATCCTCGGCCTCCAGTTGCGCATCGGCGGGAGGGTCCAGCAGTGGCGCCAGCTCAGATTGAAAACGCTCGAACAACCCGAGCACCAAGGGCTCCTTGCCGTGGAAGTGATAGTAGAGGTTGCCGGGGCTGATCCCCATTTCATTGGCCACCTCCATGGTCGACACGTTTGGTTCGCCTTTGTGGTTGAACAACTGCAGGGCACATTCAAGGATACGGTCGCGGGTCTTCATCCAGTCTTCTTAAAGTTGATCGCTGAGCTCAGCGCACCCGCACGTAAGTGCCCGGCGCCGCTTCCATCGGTGGGTAATTCTGGTTGCCCAGGGCGGTGAGAGTTTCGCGTTGTACACCGGAGCGTTTTTGCACCCACTCCAGCCACTGCGGCCACCAACTGCCCTCGACGTGCTGGGCGTCGTAATACCAGGCGCGCGGGTCGCTACTCAGCTTGGGGTTCTCGACGTAGTTGGCCTTGGGGTTGCCCGGCGGGTTGAGGATGCTCTGGATATGCCCGCTGTTGGACAGCACAAAGCGCCGCTCGCCATCCAGCAGTTGCGTGGAGCGGTACACCGCATCCCACGGGGTGATGTGATCGTTGATCCCGGCCACGCTGAAGCTGTCCACCGCGACCTTGCGCAAGTCGATGGGCGTGCCGCACACCTCCAGCCCACCGGGATGGCTCAGGGGGTTGTGCTTGAAGAAGTCCAGCAGGTCGCCGTGCAAGGCGGCGGGCAGGCGGGTGTTGTCGTTGTTCCAGTACAGGATGTCGAACGCCGGCGGTTCCTTGCCCAGCAGGTAGTTGTTGATCCAGTAGTTCCAGATCAGGTCGTTGGGGCGCATCCAGGCAAACACCTTGGCCATGTCGCGACCGTCCAGCACGCCTTGCTGGTAGGAGCGGCGCTTGGCGGCTTCCAGGGTTTGTTCATCGGCGAACAAGGTTGCAGGGCTGTCGATCTGGCTGTCCAGCAGGCTCACCAGGTAGCTGGCGCTGGAGATGCGCCGCAACTGGCGCTTGGCTTGCAGGTGGCCTTGCAGCGCGGCGATGGTCAGGCCGCCGGCGCAGGCGCCCATCAGGTTGACCTCGCGGGCGCCGGTGATGGCCCGGCACACGTTGAGCGCTTCTTCCAGCGCCGCCACGTAGGTGGACAGGCCCCATTCGCGATGCCGCACGTCCGGGTTACGCCAGCTGACCATAAAGGTCTGCAGGCCGTTTTTGAGCGCGTATTGCACAAAGCTGTTGGCCGGGCTCAGGTCGAAAATGTAGTACTTGTTGATTTGCGGCGGCACCACCAGCAGTGGCTTGGCGTACTGTTTTTCGCTCATGGGCTTGTATTGGATCAGCTCCAGCAGCTCATTGCGAAACACCACCGAACCGGGCGTGGTCGCCACGGTCTTGCCCACTTCGAAAGCGTGCTTGCTGACCTGGCGCGGCAAACCGTTGTTGTGCAGCAGGTCTTCGAACAAATTACTCACGCCACGCACTACGCTGTTGCCGCCGGAGTTGAGCAACTCCTTGATCGCCAGCGGGTTGAGCAGGGTGTTGGAAGGGGACACGGCATCGTTGAGCAGGGCGAAGGCGAACTGCGCGCGGGCGCGATCATCGTCACTGAGGGCGCTGTCATCGATCCACTGCCGTGTCTGTTTTTGCCAGCTCAGATAGGCTTGCAAGCTGCGGCGGTACAGCGGGTTGAGCTTCCAGGTGGGGTCGCTGAAGCGATGGTCCCTGGGGTTGGGTTCGTGCACGGTCTCACCCAGCAGCACGCGGCCCAGTTGGCCGCTCAGGGCCAGGGCGTGGCGGGCGGTGTGCACCGGGTTGCGCAGGCCATGCGCGGCCACGGTACGCAGGGTCGACAGCAAGTCCCGGCCACGCAGGCCGGTGATCGCATTTTGTGCGTTGATGAACGTAGCGGGGGTGGGCGCCGGGTTCGTCACGGGTCTTTCTCGCATGAGCCAACACTCCTTCGTCAAGACATCAAGCAGGCACGCCAATCCAGAACCATAGTCGGTTCCTGGCAAGTTGCGCGGTGGTGTGTTCCTTCACACCGCCGGTCGCGGATGTATCACGGCGCGCAGGCGCTCCTCTTCGAGAAACTTCATGATGATCGGCGCCACGGCTTCGGCCCGGGTGATCAGGAACAGGTGGCCGTCATCGATGATGTGCAACTGTGCATTGGGGATGCGCCAGGCGAGCAGGCGCATGTTGACCAGCGGGATCAGCGGGTCATCGTCGCCGGCCAGCACCAGGGTGGGCTGGCGGATCTTGTGCAGCCAGTGAATGCTGGTCCAGCCCAACCCGGCAAACAACTGCCAGTAGTAACCCAGCTTGCCGGCCGAGCGCACTTTGCTGGCGTGTTCGGCGGCCAGTTTGGAATCACGGCGGAACGAGCCGCCATAAATCATCGGTGCAATGCGCACCACATGGGACGGTTGGATATAACGCCTGGGGCTTGCCATCAGCCACAAGACTTTCGGTTTGCCCGGCACCATGAAGGCACCGGCCGCCGTGGCCGCCAGGATCAATTTCTTGCAGCGCTCGGGGTAGTCATAGGCGAACTGCTGGGCCAGCGCGCCGCCCCAGGACACGCCCACGGCGTTCACTTGGCCGTAGTCCAGGTAGTCGAGCATGCGTGCGGTGAGCTTGGCCAGGCCGGGGAAACGGTAGGGCCGGTTCGGCGTCGAGGAACCGCCCACGCCGGGCACGTCGAAGGCGATCACTTCCAGGTCCGGGTCCAGGGCCTGGACGAACGGAAACACCAGCTCAAGGTTGGCGCCGATGCCGTTGAAGATCAGCAGGGGCGTCAAGTGCGGCTTGCCCGGACGCACCGCCGTGCGGATGGTCTGGCCATCCAGGTCGATGGTACGGAAGATGAACGGTTGCGGCATGCTCAAGCCCTGTGAAGTGGTGCTATTGGTCTGTAGGAACTCGGTCAGTGTGGGAGCTGGCTTGCCTGCGATGGCATTCTTTCAGGCCGCGATTAGTGAGCAGGCCCATTGCTATCGCAGGCAAGCCAGCTCCCACATCTGATCTCATTTCAATCACAAGAATGCCTAGCGTTCATGTACATAGGTACCCGGCGCCGCTTCGGCGGCGGCATAGGTTTTATTGCCTAATGTCGTCGGGGCTTTTTTCAGTTTCCCCGCCCGTTCCGCCTGCCACACCTGCCAATGCAGCCACCACGAATCGGTGTGCTTGGTCGCATCTTCCTGCCACTCCAGCGCACTGCCGGCCAGGCCCTCGCTGGTCTGGTAACGCGCCTTGGGGTTGCCCGGCGGGTTGAGGATGCTCTGGATATGCCCACTGCTGGACAGCACAAACTCGACCTTGCCACCGAACAACTGCGCTGACTTGTAGCAGGACTGCCACGGCGTGATGTGGTCGTTGGTGCCGGCCAGGGAATAGATATCGGCGGTGACCTGCTTGAGGTCGATAGGCGTGCCGCACACTTCCAGAGCGTTGGGGCGTACCAGTGGGTTGTTTTTGAACAGTTCGATCAGGTCGCCATGGAACGCCGCCGGCAAGCGGGTGGTGTCGTTGTTCCAGAACAGGATGTCGAATACCGGCGGCTCGTTGCCCAGCAGGTAGTTGTTGACCCAATAGTTCCAGATCAGGTCGTTGGGGCGCATCCAGGCAAAGACCTTGGCCATGTCACGGCCTTCCAGCACGCCGGCCTGGTAAGAGTGGCGCTTGGCCGCTTCCAGCGTCTGTTCATCCACAAACAGCGCCACCTGGGTGTCCAAGGTGGTATCCAGCACGCTCACCAGCAGGGTCAGGGCGTTGACCTTCTTCTGCCCCAGCGCCGCGTAGTGGCCCAACAGCGCGGTGCAGGTGATGCCGCCGGAGCAGGCGCCGAGCATATTCACGTCTTTGCTGCCGGTAATCGCCGTGACCACATCGACCGCTTCCTTCAGCGCCTCGATATAGGTGGATAGCCCCCATTCGCGCTGGGCCTTGGTGGGGTTGCGCCAACTGACGATAAAGGTCTGCTGGCCATTGCGCAGGCAGAAGCGCGCCAGGCTTTTATCCGGGCACAGGTCGAAGACGTAGAATTTGTTGATCTGCGGCGGCACCACCAGCAGCGGGCGCTCATGCACCTGCTCGGTAATGGGCTTGTACTGGATCAGCTCCAGCACGTCGTTGCGAAACACCACCGCGCCTTCGCTGGTGCCCAGGGTCTTGCCGACTTCGAAGGCGCCCATGTTGACCTGGCTGGGCATGCCGCCGTTATGCACCATGTCCTTGGCCAGGTGGGACAGGCCGTCGAGCAGGCTTTTACCGCCGGTTTCAAAGAAGCGTTTGACCGCCGCCGGGTTGGCCGCGCTGTTGGTGGGGGCCATGGCTTCGGTCATCAGGTTGATCACGAAGTGGCCGCGGCTGATGTCTTGTGCCGACAGGTTGCTGTCGTCGATCCAGTCGTGAAGTTCCTTGCGCCACGCCAGGTAAGTCTGCAAATAACGTTTGTAGAGCGGGTTCTGGCTCCAGGCCGGGTCGTTGAAGCGACGGTCGTCGCCCTCGGGCACCAGTGCGGATTTTCCGAACATCACATTCTTCAATTCAACGCCAAAGTGGGCGACGTGCTTGACGCTGTGCAACGGTTGCTTGATGGCTTGGGTCAGCACCATCTTGGCCGAGGCCAATAAGTCCTTTTTGCGTAACGCGATGATCGGGTTCAACCCCAGGGTGTTTTCCGAGGCCTGGCGTTTCAAGTCATCGTTATTCTTGTTACTCATCTACGACGCTCCATTGTCCGAAAGACGAGTACCGGCGATTGCTGCGCACCCAATTTCGATACACGACACCAGCCTGGTACTGCGACTCGGGTGACCGTTGATACCGCATCGTCAAATGCAGGGAACTTGCCAGCTCCATTGGTTACCCGAGTTTATTTTTTTTCGCAAGCGGGCCAATCGTTGGCCACGCGACAGGGCATTCAAGCAGATGAAATTAGAAAATGCGCTCTAAACAGCAAGACCCTTGGGCTAGAGCATCAGCCGCACGACCGACTCACTCGGATCGCGGGTTTTTCCAGCGGCTTTGAGCTCGGCCAGGTAGTCGGCCCACAAAGCCTCCTGACGTACGGCCAATTGATAGAGGTAGTCCCAGGTGAACAGTCCGCTGTCATGACCGTCGTCGAAGGTCAATTTCAGTGCGTACTGGCCGGCCGGTTCCAGCTTGATCAACCGGACGTTGAGCTTGCCGAATTGCAGGATGGGTTTGCCGTGGCCCTGGACCTCGGCGGAAGGTGAGTGCACCCGCAGGAATTCGGCGGGCAACTGGTAGGTTTCATCCGGCCCGTAGGTCAGGCCGAGGGTGTTGGAGGTTTTGTGCAGGTTTACTGCGGTAGGAAATTTCGACATTGGAGATAACCCTGTAGGAACCGGCTCAAAATGTGAGAGGGACCAATGTGGGAGCTGGGCTTGCCCGCGATGCAGGCACCTCGGTGTTTCAGGAACACTGAGGTGATGCTATCGCAGGCAGGCAAGCCAGCTCCCACACAAGCCACTCTCACATTGAGTGAGGCTTACAGGATATAACGAGACAAGTCTTCGTTCTGCGCCAATTCGCCCAAGTGGCTGTTGACGTAATCAGCATCGATCTTGATCGCTTCGCCATTCTGCGCACCGGCCATGTCGCCGGCACTGAAGGACACTTCCTCCAGCAGGCGCTCAAGCAAGGTATGCAGGCGACGGGCACCGATGTTCTCGGTCTTCTCGTTGACCTGCCAGGCGATCTCCGCCAGGCGCTTGATCCCGTCTGCCTGGAATTCGATACCCAGCCCTTCGGTTTTCAGCAACTCGCGGTACTGCTCGGTGAGCGAGGCATGCGGCTCGCTGAGGATGCGCTCGAAGTCGCCCGGCGTCAGCGCCTTGAGCTCCACCCGAATCGGCAAACGGCCTTGCAGCTCGGGCACCAGGTCGCTGGGCTTGCTCAGGTGGAAAGCACCGGAGGCGATAAACAGGATGTGGTCAGTCTTGACCATGCCCAGCTTGGTGTTGACCGTGCAGCCCTCGATCAGCGGCAGCAAATCGCGCTGCACGCCTTCGCGGGACACATCCACGCCGCCTGAGTTGCCTCGCTTGGCCACTTTGTCGATCTCGTCGATAAACACGATGCCATGTTGCTCGACCGCTTCCAGGGCCTTGGCCTTGAGTTCTTCCTCATTGACCAGGCGCCCGGCTTCTTCGTCGCGCACCAGCTTGAGCGCCTCTTTCACCTTGAGCTTGCGGCTTTTCTTCTTGCCCTTGCCCATGTTGGCGAACAGGTTCTGCAACTGGCTGGTCATTTCTTCCATGCCAGGCGGGGCAGAAATATCCACGCCGGACACTTCAGCCACTTCGATCTCGATTTCCTTGTCATCCAGTTGGCCTTCACGCAGGCGCTTGCGGAACAGCTGGCGAGTGTTGGAATCGGTAGCCGGTGCGGCGTCTTCGTTGAAACCCATGCGTGCCGGTGGCAAAAGGGCGTCGAGGATGCGCTCTTCAGCGGCGTCTTCGGCGCGGTGGCTGACCTTGGTTACTTCCTGTTCGCGCAGCATCTTCAGGGCGGCGTCAGCCAGGTCACGAATGATCGACTCGACATCGCGGCCCACATAGCCGACTTCGGTGAACTTGGTCGCTTCGACCTTGATGAACGGTGCATTGGCCAGTTTGGCCAGGCGCCGGGCGATCTCGGTTTTACCCACGCCGGTGGGGCCGATCATCAGGATGTTCTTGGGCGTTACTTCAACGCGCAGTTCTTCCGGCAGTTGCATCCGGCGCCAGCGGTTACGCAGCGCAATGGCAACGGCGCGCTTGGCATCGTCCTGGCCGATGATATGGCGATTGAGTTCATGGACGATTTCGCGGGGAGTCATGGACATAGTGTTTGGCGGCCTCAAGCCTGAATAAGCCCAGGGCTTACTCGGCGAGGTCCTGCTCCTCAATGGTCTGGTTGTGGTTGGTGAACACGCAGATATCGCCAGCGATACCCAGGGCGGTCTCGACGATTTCACGGGCCGACAGGTCGGTTTTCTTCAACAGCGCGCTGGCCGCAGCCTGGGCGTAGCCGCCGCCGGAACCCATGGCGATCAGGCCATGCTCGGGTTCAACCACGTCGCCGTTGCCAGTGATGATCAGGGAAGCGTCTTTGTTCGCAACCGCGAGCATGGCCTCCAGGCGGCTGAGGGAGCGGTCGGTGCGCCATTCTTTGGCTAGTTCCACAGCGGCGCGCACCAGGTGACCCTGGTGTTTCTCAAGCTGGCCTTCGAAACGCTCGAACAGGGTAAAGGCGTCGGCGGTTGCGCCTGCGAAGCCGGCAAGCACCTGGCCGTGGTACAGGCGGCGCACTTTCTTGGCGTTGCCTTTCATCACGGTGTTGCCCAGGGAAACCTGGCCGTCGCCGCCCATGACAACTTTGCCGTGGCGACGTACTGAAACGATGGTGGTCAAGGGGAGAGTCTCCACGCAGCGGGGCGAAAATGCCCTGATGGAAACTCATATGGGGGTGGCGAGGGGGATTTCAACCGTAGGAAGGCAGGGCGGACGAGTGGTGATCGTTCCCACGCTCCGCGTGGTAATGCCGCCTTGGGCGCTCTGCGCCTGCTCTGTGACGCAAAGCGTCAAGGGGCACGTTCCCACGCGGAGCGTGGGAACGATCAGTGGGTATGCGTCAGCGGCTCTGGCGTTGTTGTAACAACAGGTTGCTAAACCCTGCGCCGGCCAATTGCTTTTGCGCCACGGTCAGCTGTTCACGGTTGCTGAACGGCCCCACCAATACGCGATACCAGGTCGCGTCCTTCACCGTGCCAGACTCCACCGATACCGACTGGCCCAACAGAATGATCTGTGCGCGTACACGGTCCGCATCCGCCTGTTTCGGGAACGAACCCGCTTGCAGGAAGAACTTGGTCACCGGCGCAGCCTTGGTGGCTGCCACGGGCGGTGCTGGCGGCGGCGTGATGCCGGCCAGCGCGGCCTGGGCGCGCGCGGTGTCGATTTTCGCCGCTTCTGCTGGGGTTACCGGCGTGGTCGGCACCTGTGGCGTCGGCAGGGTTTTTTCCGGCACGGCGTCAGGCGGCACGATCACTTCCGACTCCGGCAGCAGCGTGTAGAAGTCGTACTTGGGCTTTACCGGTGCAGTCGGGCTCGGCGCGGTCTTGTTGGCTTCGGCGATTTTCGTGGCCTTTTGCTGCTCCTGTTTGACGCGCTTGACGTCATCGCCCTGGCCGGGCTCCAGCTTCATCAGAAACACGATAAATGCGCCGACCGTAAGGCCGATGGCCATCCACAGCCAACCCGGAATCGGTTGCTTCGCCGGGGCCTGGTAGCGGCTGGCGCCGCGCTTGGGTGCAGGTTTTTTCTTGGCAGCCAACTTACATACGCTCCAGAGTTTCCAGGCCCAAGAGTTCCAGGCCTTGCTTGAGGGTGCGTCCAGCCAATGCGGCAAGGCGCAGGCGACTTTGTTTCTGGGCTTCGTCGTCGGCGGTCAGGATCGGGCAGTTCTCGTAGAAACTGGAGAACAGGCCGGCCACTTCGTACAAATAGGTGCACAGGATGTGCGGCGTGCCTTTTTCGCCAACGCTGTTGAGCACTTCGCCAAATTGCGCGAGCTTGGCCGCCAGTTCCTGTTCATGGGCGGCGTCCAGCGCGATCTGGCCTTGGACTTCGCTGAAGTCCTTGCCCAGTTTGCGGAATACCCCGGCCACGCGGGTGTAGGCGTACAGCAGGTACGGTGCGGTGTTGCCTTCGAAATTGAGCATCAGGTCGAAGTTGAAGCTGTAGTCGCTGGTGCGGTGCTTGGACAGGTCGGCGTATTTCACCGCGCCAATGCCCACCACGCGGGCAATGTTGCGCAGGTCGGCCTCGGCCAGCTCCGGGTTCTTTTCCTTCACCAGGTTGTAGGCACGCTCCTGGGCTTCGGTCAGCAGGTCGATCAGCTTCACGGTGCCGCCGTCGCGGGTCTTGAAGGGGCGGCCATCGGCGCCGTTCATGGTGCCAAAGCCCATGTGCTCCATGTGCATCGGGTGGGTGACGAAACCAGCGCGGCGCGCCACTTCGAACACCTGCTGGAAGTGCAGGGCCTGGCGCTGGTCGACGAAGTACAGCGCACGGTCAGCCTTGAGCACGCCACTGCGGTAACGCACGGCGGCCAGGTCAGTGGTGGCGTAGAGGTAGCCGCCATCGGCCTTGACGATGATCACCGGCAGCGGCTCGCCGTCGGCGGTCTTGAATTCTTCGAGGAACACGCACTGGGCGCCGTTGCTCTCGACCAGCAGGCCCTTGGCCTTGAGGTCGTTGACCACGTTGATCAGGTCGTCGTTATAGGCGCTTTCGCCCATCACGTCGGCCATGGTCAGTTTCACGTTGAGCAGCTCGTAGATTTCCTGGCAGTGGGACAGGGAAATTTCACGGAAGCGGTTCCACAGCGCCAGGCACTCTTCGTCGCCGGCTTGCAGCTTGACCACCAGGCCCCGGGCGCGGTCGGCAAACTCTTCAGACTCGTCGAACCGCTTTTTGGCGGCACGGTAGAAGTTTTCCAGGTCGGCCAGTTCGTTGCTGGTGATCGGGTTTTCCTGCAGGTAGGCCATCAGCATGCCGAACTGGGTACCCCAGTCGCCCACGTGGTTCTGGCGGATCACGGTGTCGCCGAGAAACTCCAGCACCCGTGCCACGCCGTCGCCAATGATGGTGGAGCGCAGGTGGCCCACGTGCATTTCCTTGGCCAGGTTCGGCGCCGAAAGGTCAATGACCACGCGCTGGCTGTCGCCGGCCTTGCGAGCACCGATGCGGGCATCGGCCAGGGCGGCATCCAGGCGCAACGCCAGGGCCTGGGTGTTCTGGAAGAAGTTGATAAAACCAGGGCCGGCGATTTCGGCCTTGGTGACACTGGCGTCAGCCGGCAGGGCTGCGATGATTTTTTCGGCCAGGTCGCGCGGTTTCATGCCGGCCGGTTTGGACAGCATCATCGCGATGTTGCTGGCGAAGTCGCCATGGGTCTTGTCGCGGGTGTTCTCCACCTGGATCGCCGGCGACAGGCCTTCAGGCAACACACCTTCGTTGACGAGTTGGGTGAGGGCTTGTTGGATCAGCTGGCGAATGGTGTCTTTCATGGTGTTCTCTTTCGACCGCAAGCGGCGGCGCGCGATGCGCAGGTGGAAAAACTGGGCATTATCCGTGGCGAGGGCGGGCTTGCCAACCGTTCAGACTATATGGCGGACCTGCGGGCCTCTTCGCGGGCAAGCCCGCTCCCACATTAAGGGTATTCACATTTCATAATGTGGGAGCTGGCTTGCCTGCGATGACGTAATTACCCTCAATACAAATCTACCGGGTCTACATCCAACGACCATCGCACCTGCCGGCCGCTGGGCAGTTGCTCCAGCTCAAGCATCCAGCGATTTAATAGCCGATGCAGCGGCGCGCGCGAGGTTGCCTGCAAGAGTAGCTGAGCGCGATAACGTCCGGCGCGCCGCTCCATGGGCGCTGGCACCGGGCCGAGTAATTCGATGCCGCTGAGGGCCAACTCGCCCAATAAACGCTCAGCGGCGCTGCAGGCCTCATCAAGAAAGCCTTCGGCCTGACCGGGCTTGTGGGCCTCGGCACGCAGCAGCGCCAGGTGCGCAAAGGGCGGCAGGCCAGCGGCGCGGCGTTCGCTCAAGGCCTGTTCGGCGAAGGCAAAGTAGCCCTGTTCCGTCAGTTGAATCAGCAGCGGGTGGTCGGCCAGGTGCGTCTGGATAATCACCCGGCCTGGCTCTTCGGCCCGCCCGGCGCGCCCCGCCACCTGCACGATCAACTGCGCCATGCGTTCGCTGGCGCGAAAATCGCCGGAGAACAGCCCGCCATCGGCATCCAGGATCGACACGAGGGTCACCCGTGGGAAGTGATGCCCTTTGGCAAGCATCTGCGTGCCCACCAGGATGCACGGTTGGCCCTTGTGGATGGTGGTGAACAGTTGGTTCATGGCGTCTTTGCGCGACGTGCTGTCGCGGTCGACCCGCAGCACCGGGTAATCCGGGAACAGAATGCCCAGGCGTTCTTCGGCGCGTTCGGTGCCGGCGCCCACGGGCCGCAGGTCCACCTTGCCGCACTGCGGGCAATGGCGCGGTACCCGTTCCACATGGCCGCAGTGATGGCAGCGCAACTCGCCGTGGCGCTGGTGCACGGTCATGCGCGCATCGCAGCGCTCGCACCCAGACATCCAGCCGCAGTCATGGCACAGCAGCGTTGGGGCAAAGCCGCGGCGGTTGAGAAACACCAATACCTGCTGGCCGGCGGCGAGGGTCTGGCCGATCGCCTGTTGCATCGGGCCGGAAATCCCGCTGTCCAGCGGGCGGCTTTTCACGTCCAGGCGCAGGAAGCGCGGTTGTTTGGCGCCACCGGCGCGCTCGTTCAAGCGCAGCAGCCCGTAACGGCCGGTGTAGGCGTTATGCAGGCTTTCCAGGGAAGGCGTGGCCGAGCCCAGCACAATCGGGATGTCTTCCTGGCGGGCGCGCACCAGCGCGAGGTCGCGGGCGTGGTAGCGCAAACCTTCCTGCTGTTTATAGGAGCCATCGTGCTCCTCGTCGACGATGATCAGCCCGGGGTTTTTCATCGGCGTGAACAGTGCTGAACGCGTGCCGATAATAATGTCGGCCTCGCCGTCCCGCGCTGCCAGCCACGACTCCAGGCGTTCACGGTCATTGACTGCCGAGTGCACCAGGGCGATACGGGCATTGAAGCGCTGTTCGAAACGCGCCACGGTCTGCGGGCCCAGGTTGATCTCCGGGATCAGCACCAGTGCCTGCTTGCCGGCCTGCAGGGTCTCGCGGATCAGTTGCAAATAGACTTCGGTCTTGCCACTGCCGGTGACGCCGGCCAGCAGGAACGCGTGGAAACTGTCGAAACCGGCGCGAATCGCCTCATACGCGGCGCGTTGCTCGGGGTTGAGCGGCAACTCCGGCTGGGCCAGCCAATGTTCGTGGCGCGGGTCCGGGGCGTGCTTGCGGATTTCCACCTGCACCAGGCCTTTGGCCAGCAGCAGGTCGAGGCTGTCTTTGCTCAGCATCAGCTTGCTTAATAGCTGGTGGGCCACGCCGTGGGGATGCTGCGCCAAGGTGGCCAGGGCCTCACGCTGGCGCGGGGCGCGAGCGATGCGCGGGTCTTCGAGGCGTGCGCCGGGCGCCATCGACCAGAAACGCTCCTGACGCGCTTCGGCCAGTTCGCCCTGGCGCAGCAGCACCGGCAGCGCCCAGCTCAAGGTATCGCCCAGGCTGTGTTGGTAATACTGCGCGGTCCACAGGCACAGCTTGAACAGCGCGGGCGGCAGCGGCGGTGTGGCGTCGAGCAGGGCAATAGCCGGCTTGAGCTTTTCGGCAGGCACTTCGCTGTGGTCGGTAACTTCCACCAGAATGCCGATCATTTCCCTGCGCCCGAACGGCACGCGCACGCGCATGCCTGGCTGCAACTGCGCACGCGACACGCCGGGCGGGGCCCGGTAATCGAACAGGCGGCGCAGGGGCGAGGGCAGGGCTAGGCGCAAAATGGCGTCGGGCACGCGAGGAGTCTCATCTATTAAGGCAGCGGTGGCGCAGGGGCGGGAGCCTAGCAGACCGGGGTTGTCACGTCTCCAGTACTGGAACCGGATCTCCAGGACGGCTCAGCCTTCTGTGGGAGCTGGCTTGCCTGCGAAAGCGCTGGTGCAGTAACAAATGCAGTGACTGACACACCGCCTTCGCGGGTAAGCCCGGCTCCCACATTGACGGCGCAGTGCCAGGAATTTCTGATGAAAGGGAGTTTTCGGCCATCACCGTCGCTTGCGCGATTAAAAAGGTCTGGTAGAATCCGCGGCCTAATTACGTGCGGTATTCGACAATAGTGTCGAGTGGCGGCACGCTAGCCTGAGGAAGTGCCATGAAAGCCGATATCCATCCAGCGTACGAAACCATCGTAGTTACCTGCAGCTGCGGCAACAAGTTCGAAACTCGTTCGAACCTGTGCAAGCCACTGGGTACTGACGTATGCAACGAGTGCCACCCGTTCTACACCGGTAAGCAGAAAACTCTGGACACCGGCGGCCGCGTACAGCGCTTCGCAGATCGCTTTGGTGCTTTCGGCAAGAAGCCTGCTACTCCAGCAGAGTAAGGTTCAAGAGCCTTATGGGCTTTTACCCGCTGTTGAAAAAGGCGTCCCTTGTGGGCGCCTTTTTTGTGCCTGGGATTTGGTTGGCGACCGCCCAGGCCCAAGCATTCTGCCCCGCCCCGGCGGCCATCGCCCGGGTCGAGGTGCAGCGTGTGGTGGATGGCGACACGGTGCGGCTCAAGGATGGTCGCAGCGTACGCATGATCGGCCTCAACGCGCCGGAAACCGGCAAGAAGGGCCGCCCTGATGAGCCATTTGCCGTCGCCGCGCGCCAGCGTCTGCAGGCGTTGGTCAAGGCCAGTGATGGGCGCGTCGGCCTGGTGCCGGGGCGCGAAGGCAAAGACCATTATGGGCGCACCCTGGCTCACCTCTACGGCGCCAATGGCGAGAACCTGGAGGCGCAACTGCTGGCCGAGGGCCTGGGGTACCAAGTGGGCGTCGCGCCGAATGTCGACCTGGTGGCCTGCCAGCAGGCAGCCGAAAACAGCGCCCGCCAGGCACGACTCGGCCTGTGGCGCCAATCGACGGTGCAAAACGTGGCCAATCTCAAGCGCTCCGGGTTTGCCCTGGTGGCTGGTCGGGTCAGCAAGGTTGAGCGCAATCGCGGCGGAATCTGGATTGAACTGCAGGGTTCACTGTTATTACGCATTGCGCCCGAGTTGATCAGCCAATTCGATACGGCCATGCTCAATGGTCTGCAAGGCCGCACCCTGGAGGCGCGTGGCTGGGTGCAGGATCGCGCCCGCCGTGGCAGCCTGAAAAAAGGCCAAGCACGCTGGCTGTTGCCAATAACCGACCCTGGCATGCTGAAATCGGCGCTTTGAATAAAAAATTGTAGACATTTTTTATTTCGATTGTGAACAGTTGAGCCCTTGTATCCCGTGGCTCTTGGCCAAAAGTCGTAGCCCAGGGCCCTTGACACCTGTGACTGCCCAGTCTTGTAGGGACTTTACGACACGCGTATCCTCGGCGGTCCGTCGACCAACAGTAAAAGCGGAATGCCGATATGTCTGATTTGAAAACTGCCGCTCTCGAATACCATGCCAATCCTCGTCCAGGAAAGCTGAGTGTAGAGCTCACCAAAGCCACTGCCACAGCCCGCGACCTGTCGCTGGCCTACAGCCCTGGTGTTGCCGAACCCGTACGTGAAATCGCCCGTGACCCAGAGCTGGCGTACAAGTACACCGGCAAAGGCAACCTGGTTGCAGTGATTTCCGATGGCACCGCGATTCTTGGCCTGGGTAACCTCGGCCCATTGGCTTCCAAGCCAGTCATGGAAGGTAAGGGCGTGCTGTTCAAGCGCTTTGCCGGCATCGACGTTTTCGACATCGAAGTCGATTCCGAAAGCCCGCAGGCGTTCATCGACACCGTCAAGCGCATTTCCATCACGTTCGGTGGCATCAACCTGGAAGACATCAAGGCACCTGAGTGCTTCGAGATTGAAAAGGCCCTGATCGAGCAGTGCGACATTCCGGTATTCCACGATGACCAGCACGGCACCGCGATCGTTACCGCAGCCGGCATGATCAACGCCCTGGAAATCGCTGGCAAAACCCTGGGCGAGGCGAAAATCGTCTGCCTGGGCGCCGGTGCCGCAGCCATTTCCTGCATGAAGCTGATCATCAGCATGGGCGCCAAGCTGGAAAACATCTACATGGTCGACAGCAAGGGCGTGATCCAGTCCGAGCGTACCGACCTGAACCAGTACAAGGCGATGTTCGCCCACCCGTCCTCCAAGCGCACCCTGGCTGACGCCCTCGACGGTGCCGACGTGTTCGTTGGTCTGTCCGGCCCGAACCTGCTGAGCGCTGAAGGCCTCAAATCCATGGCGCCGAACCCTATCGTGTTCGCCTGCTCCAACCCGGATCCGGAAATCGCTCCTGAGCTGGCCCACGCCACCCGCAGCGACGTGATCATGGCCACCGGCCGTTCGGACTACCCGAACCAGGTCAACAACGTATTGGGCTTCCCGTTCATCTTCCGTGGTGCCCTGGACGTTCGCGCCAAGCGCATCAACGAAGAAATGAAAGTGGCTGCTGCCAACGCCCTGCGTGAGCTGGCCAAGCTGCCGGTACCTCAGGACGTGTGCGACGCCTACGGTGGCGCCAAGCTGGAATTCGGTCGTGAGTACATCATTCCCAAACCAATGGACAAGCGCCTGATCACCCTGATCTCCGATGCCGTGGCCAAGGCCGCGATCGAGACTGGTGTGGCTACCCTGCCGTATCCAAAGAACTACCCGCTGCAGAGCGTGGATGATGTGTTCAACGGCTAAGCCGTTATAGCGCACCCACAAAAAAGCCCCGGCTGAGTGATCAGTCGGGGCTTTTTTGTGGGTAGCGAGCGCCTATGGCTGATCGTTCCCACGCTCTGCGTGGGAATGCCCACCTGGACGCTCCGCGTCGGCTTTTAAGGTCGTGACGCAGAGCGTCACAGGATGCATTCCCACGCGGAGCGTGGGAACGATCGGCCGATCAGCGTGATCAGGTCAGAACAAATCGATCGGCGCGCCTTCATCCGCCGGCAGCGGGCTGCCCGGCACCACACCGTTGCCCAGTTCGTTGACCGACGGCGGCGTGTCTTCGCTCTTGAACAGTTCGAAGTAGGCATTCGGCGTGCTCGGCGAAGCCGCACGGCCACTGATCGGGTCGATGCGCAGGCTGAGGATGCCTTCGGGCTCCGGTTGGGTGTGCAGCGGCTTGTCCTTGAGGGCTGCGCCCATGTAGCTCATCCAGATCGGCAGGGCGACAGTGCCACCGAATTCGCGGCGGCCCAGGCTTTCCGGTTGGTCATAGCCGGTCCACACGGTGGTCACGTAGTCGCCGTTGTAACCGGAGAACCAGGCGTCCTTGGATTCGTTGGTAGTACCGGTCTTGCCGGCGATATCCGCACGGCCCAGGGCCAGTGCGCGGCGGCCGGTGCCCTTCTTGATCACGTCTTGCAGGATGCTGTTGAGGATATAAGTGGTACGGCCATCCACGATGCGCTCGGCAACTGCTGGCGCTTGCGGTTCAGCGGGTGCGCCGGCGTTTGCGGCCGCTGGCGTGCCTGGCGTCGGCTCGATGGTGATACCGCCGTTGCTCGGTGCTGCGAGCCCGTCGGTGGCGGCCACGCCATTGACCACATCGCCGGGTACCCGTGGCGGGTTGGCGGTGAACAGGGTGTCGCCATTGCGGCTTTCGATCTTATCGATCAGGTACGGCGCGATCTTGTAGCCGCCGTTGGCAAAGGTGCTCCAGCCGGTGGCGATTTCCATTGGCGTGAGGGTTGCGGTACCCAGGGCCAGGGACAGGTTCGGCGGCAGGTCAGACTTGGCGAAGCCAAAGCGCGTCATGTAGTCGATGGTCTTGCCTACGCCCATCGCCTGCAGCAGGCGGATCGACACCAGGTTGCGCGACTTGTACAACGCCTCGCGGATGCGGATCGGGCCGAGGAAGGTGTTGGTGTCGTTCTTCGGGCGCCAGACCTTGTCCAGGTATTCATCGACAAACACGATTGGTGCGTCGTTGACCAGGCTGGCGGCGGTGTAGCCGTTGTCCAGCGCGGCACTGTAGACAAACGGCTTGAAGCTGGAGCCTGGCTGGCGCTTGGCCTGGGTGGCGCGGTTGTAGTTGCTCTGCTCGAAGGCAAAACCGCCGACCAGCGCGCGGATTGCACCGTTCTGCGGGTCCAGGGACACCAGAGCGCCCTGGGCGAGCGGCACCTGGCTGAATTTGAGGCTGTCATCCTTCTGGCGTTGCACGCGGATCAAATCGCCCACCTGGGCCACGTCGGAGGGCTGCTTGGGCATCGGGCCCATGCTGTTGGTGTTCAGGAACGGGCGTGCCCACTTCATGCTGTCCCAGGCTACATGGGCTTCGCCAGAGCGGGTCAGCACTTGGATACCGTCTTTCGATACCTGGGTAACGATGGCCGGGTCCAGGCCGCTGATCGAACGCTGTTTGCCCAATTCGGTGGTCCAGGCACTCAGGGTCTTGCCCGGCAGGCGCGACTCGGGGCCGCGGTAGCCGTGACGCTGGTCATAAGTGATCAGGCCTTCATGTACCGAATGGTTGGCGATTTCCTGCAAATTGCTCGGCACCGTCGTGGTCACGCGGAAACCTTCGGTGTAGGCCTCGCTGCCATAACGGCCGACCATCTCGGCGCGGGCCATTTCAGCGATATAGGGTGCATTCACTTCCGGCGTCGGCACGTGATAGCTGGCATTCAGCGGTTCGGCCACGGCGCTTTCATAAGCGGCCTGGTCGATCTTGCCCAGCTTGTACATGCGGCCCAGGATCCAGTCGCGGCGTTCTTTACTGCGCGCCGGGTTGGCCAGCGGGTTGAAGCGCGACGGCGCCTTGGGCAGGCCAGCAATCATTGCCATTTGCGCCAGGCTGGCGTCACGAATTGACTTGCCGTAGTAGACCTGCGACGCGGCCTCAATGCCGTAGGCGCGGTTGCCCAGGTAAATCTTGTTGACGTACAGCTCGAGGATTTCATCCTTGGTCAGCTGGCGTTCGATCTGCAGCGCCAGCAGGATTTCGGTGGCCTTGCGGGAAAAGCTGCGCTCGCTGGTAAGGAAGAAGTTCTTCGCCACCTGCATGGTGATGGTGCTGCCGCCGGATTGAATGTGTCCGCTTTTTACCAATTGCGTGGCTGCGCGCACCAGGCTGCTGGGATCTACGCCGTAGTGGTTGGCGAAATTATCGTCTTCGGCGGACAGCAATGCGCTGATGAAATTGGGCGGAATGTCGGCAAAACGGATCGGTGTGCGGCGCATTTCGCCGAACTCCGCGATCAGTTTTTCATCGCTGCTGTAGACCCGCAAAGGAATCTGCAACTGGATACTTCTGAGGGCCTCTACGGAGGGCAAACCCGGACTAAGGTAGAGGTAGGCCCCGCTGAATACGAGCAGCAGCCCGCAGACGATGGCGACAATGGAGTACCCGAAAAACTTCAGCAGACGAATCAAGGCTTTTGGATTTCCAGAGAAAAGAAAGAGTTACGCGTCGGGGCATGCATGGCAAACGATGGATCGACCCGGGCAGCAGATAAAAAGCGGGAAAAAACGCTGGGCATTAAAGCATTTTTCGGCTTGGGGCGTCATTCGCGAGCCTTGAACAAGCCGACCGAATGCAAGGTGCCTGGCAGCAATCAGGCAAGATGACAGCCGGTATGACAGGGAAAGTTTTGGGGAGTTTTATGGGAAAGGGATATTTCAGGCGAAAAGTCGACACGGTGTTGGGGGTCGATATCGATGACAGCGGTATCAAGTTGATCGAACTGGGCCGTTCATCCGGCGGTTTCAGCGTCCAGGGCTACGTCACGCAAGTTTTGCCGCCCCACGCGGTGGTCGATGGCACCCTGCTGGACCTTGAAACCGTGGGGCGGGTGCTGCAACAGGCGCGGTCGAGATTGGGGTCGTCGGCCCGATACGCTGCCGTGGCGGTTGCAGGCCCGTCGGTGATTACCCGGCTGATTGACATGGACGCCGGCCTCAGCGACGAGGAAATGGCCTGGAAGATCCAGATGGAAGCCGACCAGTTCATCCCTTATCCATTGGATGAAGTGGCCATCGACTTTCAGGTTCAAGGGCCATCGGCTCAAGGCCCGCAATGGGTAGAGGTGATGCTGGCGGCGTGCCTGCGCGAGCAGGTCGAAGCGCGCGAGGCGGTTTTGGCCCTGGCGGGGCTGGTGCCGCGAGTGGTCGATGTAGAAGGGTTTGCATTGCAGCGCGCTTGCCTTCAGGATTTTGCCAGCTTCACGCCGGGTCATAGAGTCGATGGTGCACAATGGGCCTTGGATGCCCAAGGGATGGGAGTGGCTTGCGGGCTGGCCCTGAGGAGTTTCGCTGGATGACACGAATCAATCTTTTGCCTTGGCGCCAGGCCCTGGCGCAGCGCAGGCGCAAATACCTGTTGGTGCTATTGCTGGCGTTTGCCTGCGTGGCGCTCGCGGCATTGTGGTTGGCTGATCAAGTGATCGACCAGGCGATAGACCGGCAGGTAAGCCGCAACAGCCGCCTGGAAGAGCACATCGCCACCCAGGACTCGCGCATCAAGACCATCGACGATCTTCAGGAGCGAAGCCAGCAACTGGCCGAACGCATGAAGGTGGTGCAGGACCTGCATGATGCCCGCTCTTCCGGGGCTCGATTGTTCGAGCAATTGGCTCGTGCGGTGCCTGAAGGTGTCCATCTGCATGAGGTGGTCGCAAACGGCGACACCATCAGCATTCGCGGCACAGCTGAAAGCAACCAGGATATCGCCCGTTTGATGCAGCAGCTCAAGCCAGCCCAGGGCTCCAGTTCGACCCGCCTGCAGCGCGTGCAGGCCGAAGGTGCGCGCGGTGAAAGTGAATTCCAGCTGATGGTGCGCCAGGGGGAATCCAGCGAGGCGCAACCATGAGCCTGCCCAGGCTCGATTTTTCCATGCTCTCTGACAACGCTGCTAAATGGTCCCTGCCGGGCAAGGTGCTGCTCGGCTGTGCGCTGGCCGGCGTGGTGCTGGCGATAGGTGAAGTTTCGCATGGGGGGCCGCAGCGGGAGCGATTGCACGGGCTTGAGGCGCGGGAGCAGGCGCTGCAGCAGCAACTCACAGAAAAGACCGGCTTGGCCGCCAGCCTTGAACTGCGCACCCAGCAGGTGCGGAGCATGGAAGACAATGTTGCCAGCCTTCTCGGGCAATTGCCCGGCGAGCCCGAGGTGCCAGCCGTGCTGGAAGACCTCGCCCGGCTGGCGGCTGCCCATGGGGTGTGGGTTGAAGGCATCAGTGTGCTGGATGAAATACCTCGGCAGCTTTATATCGAACAACCCATGCAGATAAGCGCCTCCGGGGCTTACCACGACCTGGCGACGTTTGTCGGTGCCTTGGGTGGGTTGCCTCGGGTAGTTACCGTGCAGGACGTTACGCTTGGGCATCAGGGCGCCTTGCTGCGTCTGAACATGCTCGCCAAGACCTATCGTGGCACCCTGCAAAACGGCAAGGCCCGTCAGGTACTCGATCCCGGGCCGCCATTTGTCTACGCCCCGTCGTCCCTGCGCGACCCGTTCAAGCCGCCTGCCTTGCAAGCAGTCCATGTGCCTGGCCGGCCCGCTCTTGCACCGGATTTCACCCGGCCACGGGGGCTGTTGGAGGGTATGCGCCTGGAACAGTTCGAAATGGTCGGCACGCTGTCCAGGGGTATGCAGGCTTTCGCCTTGCTGCGCGCTGGAGCCAGGGTGTATCGACTGGCGGTGGGTGATTACCTGGGGCCGGATCATGGCCAGGTCACGGCCATCCAGGACGCGGCTGTCGAGCTGGTGGAGCTGTTTCCCGATGGACAGGGCGCTTGGTTGCAACGCCCGCGAACCCTCGTGCTGAACGTCAACTCATAACGGAATCAAACAATGAAAAGGACCTTCTCGTCCTTCGGTGTGGCGCTATGGATAGCGTTCACGGCACCGATGGCTGCTGCTGTGCCCAATCGCCTGGACCTGATCCAACTGCCGCCGCCCGACAGTGCCTCGTCGGTCAGCTATACAGGCGCCAAACTGACTCTGAACTTCCAGGAAATCGACCTGCGCGCGGTATTGCAGCAAATCGCCGATGTCGCCGGGCTCAACCTGGTGACCAGCGATGAGGTGCAGGGCTCGATCACCTTGCGGCTCAAGGATGTGCCCTGGGACCAGGCGCTGGACCTGGTGCTGCAAACCAAGGGCTTGGACAAGCGGGTCAAGGCGGGCGTGCTGCTGGTGGCGCCCGCCGATGAATTGGCCGCTCGCGAGCTGTTGATGCTGGAGTCGCGCAAGCAGATGGCCGAACTGGCGCCCTTGCGGCGGGAGCTGCTGCAGGTCAATTACGCCAAGGCCGCCGACCTGGCCAAGCTGTTTCAGTCGGTGACCGGCTTTGAGGGCGCCACCGATGAGCGCGGTTCGGTGGCGGTGGATGACCGCACCAACAACATCATTGCCTACCAGACTGGCGAGCGGCTCGAAGAACTGCGGCGCATCGTGGCGCAGTTGGATATCCCGGTACGCCAGGTCATGATCGAGGCGCGAATTGTGGAGGCCAATGTCGACTACGACAAAAGCCTGGGTGTGCGCTGGGGTGGGCGGCTCACACGCGGCCACGGCGGCGTTGGGGGTATTGCCAAGCCGCAGGCAGACGGCGCCGAGCCGCCGCAAAACCCGCCCAGTTCACCCTTTGTCGACTTGGGGGCGCTGGCCGGAACCTCGGGCCTGGGGATCGCCTATATCACCGACAACCTGTTGCTGGACCTTGAGCTGACTGCCATGGAGAAAACCGGCAACGGTGAGATCGTCTCGCAGCCCAAGGTCGTCACGTCCGACAAAGAGACTGCACGCATCCTCAAGGGCACCGAGATTCCTTACCAGGAATCCACCTCCCAGGGCGCCACCTCGGTGTCGTTCAAAGAGGCTTCGCTGTCGCTTGAAGTCACGCCGCAAATCACCCCCGACGACCATGTGATCATGGCGGTCAAGGTCACCAAGGATGAGCCCGACTACCTGAACCGCCTCAATGACGTGCCGCCGATCAAGAAAAACGAGGTCAATGCCAAGGTTCTGGTCAGGGATGGCGAGACCATCGTCATTGGCGGGGTTTTCTCCAACACCCAAAGCAAAGTGGTAGATAAAGTGCCATTTTTGGGCGATGTGCCGTATCTTGGCCGCCTTTTCCGGCGCGATGTGCTGGCGGAGAAAAAATCCGAGCTGCTGGTATTCCTGACTCCGCGTATCATGAATAACCAGGCGATTGCTGTGAGTCGTTGATTCTGTGCGAAATTTGATTCTTGTAGGGCCGATGGGGGCTGGAAAAAGCACCATCGGCCGTTTGCTGGCCAAAGAGCTGCGCCTGCCATTCAAAGATTCCGACAAGGAAATTGAATTGCGCACGGGTGCCAATATCCCATGGATCTTCGATAAAGAAGGCGAGCTGGGCTTTCGTGACCGCGAGCAGGCGATGATTGCCGAGCTGTGCGGCTGCGATGGCGTGGTATTGGCGACCGGCGGTGGCGCTGTCATGCGCGATGAAAACCGTCGGGCGCTGCATGCCGGTGGTCGGGTGGTGTATTTGCACGCGTCCGTCGAGCAGCAGGTGGGCCGTACCGCCCGTGATCGCAATCGCCCGTTGCTGCGCACCGCCGACCCGGCCAAAACCCTGCGGGACCTGCTGGCGCTGCGCGATCCGCTGTATCGGGAAATCGCCGATCTGGTGGTAGAAACCGATGAGCGGCCACCTCGGATGGTCGTACTCGACATCCTTGAGCGCCTGCAACGGTTGCCACCCCGTTAAAGCCTGGCCCGAAATGCGCTATTCTCGGCGGCGCGCCATCACCTTGTAAGGTATGGCGTAGAGCCACCAAGCGGTGTCGAGATATCGACAGTGCCGGTCGTCACTCCATCTTCAACGCGGGGACACATGCAGACACTTAAGGTCGATCTAGGCGAGCGCAGCTACCCGATCCACATTGGCGCAGGTCTGTTGGACCAGCCCGAACTGCTTGCGCCGCATATTGCCGGCCGGCAGGTGGCGATCATCTCCAACGAAACGGTTGCGCCGCTGTATCTTGAGCGTTTGAGCCGCAGCCTGGCGGCGTACTCGGTGATCTCCGTGGTGTTGCCTGACGGCGAAGTCCACAAAAACTGGGAAACCCTGCAACTGATCTTTGATGGCCTGCTGACCGCGCGCCATGACCGTCGAACCACCGTGGTCGCCCTGGGCGGCGGTGTGATTGGCGATATGGCCGGTTTTGCTGCGGCCTGCTACCAGCGCGGCGTGGACTTTATCCAGGTGCCGACCACCTTGCTGTCCCAGGTCGACTCGTCGGTGGGCGGCAAGACCGGTATCAACCACCCGCTGGGCAAGAACATGGTCGGCGCGTTCTATCAGCCCCAAGCTGTGCTGATCGATACCGCTACCCTCAACACCTTGCCGCCGCGCGAGTTGTCGGCGGGCCTGGCGGAAGTCATCAAGTACGGGCTGATCTGCGATGAGCCGTTCCTGACCTGGCTGGAAGAGCACATGGACGCCTTGCGCGGCCTCGACCAGATGGCGCTCACCGAAGCGATTTCCCGCTCCTGCGCGGCCAAGGCGCTGGTGGTCAATGCCGACGAGCGCGAGTCCGGCGTGCGGGCCACGCTGAACCTGGGCCACACCTTCGGCCATGCGATCGAAACGCACATGGGCTATGGTGTGTGGTTGCATGGGGAAGCCGTAGCGGCTGGCACGGTGATGGCATTGGAGATGTCGCAGCGCCTGGGCTGGATCAGCGCCCAAGAGCGTGATCGCGGTATCCGCCTGTTCCAGCGCGCCGGTTTGCCGGTTGTTCCGCCTGCGGAGATGACCGAGGCGGATTTCCTTGAACATATGGCGATAGACAAGAAAGTGATCGACGGTCGACTTCGACTGGTACTGCTGCGCCACATGGGCGAAGCCGTGGTGACCGACGATTATCCAAAAGAGATTCTACAGGCCACGCTGGGAGCGGATTACCGCGCCCTGGCCCAGCTCAAAGGTTAATAAGACCCGATGACTAGTTTGCATGCCGACGAGGCGTTCCTCGGCCATTACCACTTGAGCCACGACCCCTTTGCTCCACGGGTGCCGGGTTTCAAATTCTTCCCCGCCCAGCGCAAACCGGTGCTTGGGCAGTTGCATCACCTCGCGCGCTACAGCCAGTTGCTGCTGGTGGTCACCGGCCCTCTGGGCAGCGGCAAGACCTTGCTGCGCCAGGCGCTGGTGGCCAGCACCAACAAACAATCGGTGCAGAGTGTGGTGGTATCGGCCCGCGGTGCCGGTGATGCGGCCGGCGTACTGCGCCAGGTGGCGCAGGCGTTGGACGTCTCCAATGCCGAGCCGAACGCGATTCTCAAGCAAGTGGTGCAGTTGGGCCTGACCGGCCAGGAAGTCTACCTGCTGGTAGACGATGCCGAGCAGCTCGACGAGTCCGCCCTCGAAGCGCTGCTGGCGCTGGCGGCGGGTACGCCGGAAGGTCGCCCGCATGTGTTCCTGTTCGGTGAGTCGTCGCTGATCGCCGATCTGGAGCAGATCAGTGGTGAGCAGGAGCTGTTCCACGTCATCGAGTTGCAGCCGTACGAAGAGGAAGAAACCCGCGAATACCTGGCACAGCGCCTTGAAGGCGCCGGGGCGGGTATCGAACTTTTCACCGCTGCGCAGATCTCTGATATTCACGAAAGCTCCGATGGCTGGCCTGGAAACATCAACCAGGTTGCCCGCGATGCCATGATCGAAGCCATGATTGCCAGCCGCTCTGCGGTCAAGCGTCCAAAGATGGGGTTCACTATGCCTAAGAAGCACGTATTGGCTATTTCCGCCGTTGTTGTGGTCGCTGTTGCCGCCGCCTGGTTGATCCCGGGCCGTAACAAAGCACCGACAACCACCGGCGCGCCAACCGAACAGGCGCAGTTGCCACTGGGCAAGCCCACGCCAAACGTCGAATTTGCCAACTCCGGCCAACCGACCAACCTGCCGATGGTCGGCCAACCTGTGATGCGCGGCCCGCTGGCCGAAGAAGCTGGCGGCATCTCCGAAGGCGACGACGGTGTGCCGGTGGAAGGCTCCAGCGCTACGCCGCCGACCGTGACCACCACCGCACCACCTGCAGGCGTACCGGCCGGTGTGCCAGCGACGCCGGTTGCTCCGGTCGCCAAGCCAGCTCCGACTCCGGCGCCGACCGTTGCCACCGCCAAGCCTGCTCCGGTGACCAAGCCTGTTGCACCGGCGCCAGCCGCCAAACCAGCCCCGGCTGCCAAGCCTGCGGAAAAACCAGCCGCCACCGTTGCCAAGGCCGGCGCTGCTGGCAGCAGCTGGTACAGCAGCCAGCCTACCGGCAACTTTGTGGTACAGATCCTCGGCACCAGCTCCGAAGCCAACGCTCAGGCGTTCGTCAAAGAGCAGGGCGGCCAGTACCGTTATTTCAAGAAAGTGCTCAACGGCAAGCCTCTCTACGTGATCACCTACGGCAGCTTCCCAAGCCGCGCCGCAGCCGATTCTGCCATCAAAGCCTTGCCAGCGAAGGTTCAGGCTGGTAAACCTTGGCCTCGCACTGTTGCCAGCGTTCAACAAGAACTGGCAGCAACTCGCTGAAGATCCGGCGGCCTTACCCAGGCCGCCCTCCCGGCACCTCAAAAAAATCCGCAAGTGCGTGCAGTCTCCCGAGACCGCGCGCTTTGTGGTGTCTGCGTCACAGTGGCTTTTGAGTCGTAGCGGTCAGAATTAAAAAAGTTTTGACTAGCACAGCATATCGCTTTAAACCTTTCATAAATGCGACATAGATTTGCGACATTTCGTCGCTAAATTTGTGAGCGTCTGTGTCGGTGTGTACAATGACCTCCCTTTTGCCCCCGCTAAGCCGGCGTACGTTCGGCGTGGAAGGTAACCGGTTGAATTGAAAAGAAATTTGCCTCGGTAAAAGAGGCAGCCTGGTGAGAAAGTGTCTATGAAAGCAGGTCTGTACCAACCCGATGAATTCAAGGATAACTGCGGTTTCGGCCTGATAGCCCACATGCAGGGCGAGCCCAGTCATACCCTTTTGCAAACGGCCATCGAGGCCCTGACCTGCATGACCCACCGCGGTGGGATCAACGCCGACGGCAAGACCGGTGACGGCTGTGGCTTGCTGATTCAAAAGCCCGACCAGTTCCTGCGCGCTGTCGCTAAAGAGCAATTTGCGGTTGAACTGCCCAAGCAGTACGCCGTGGGTATGGTGTTTTTCAACCAGGACCCGGTAAAAGCCGAAGCCGCTCGCGAGAACATGAACCGCGAGATCGCCGCCGCCGGCCTGCAGATCGTCGGCTGGCGCAAAGTGCCCATCGACACCAGCGTGCTCGGCCGCCTGGCCCTGGAGCGCCTGCCGCAGATCGAACAAGTGTTCATCGCAGGCGATGGCCTGAGCGACCAGGACATGGCGATCAAGCTGTTCACGTCCCGTCGTCGTTCGTCGGTGCTCAACGCCGCCGACACCGACCACTACATCTGCAGCTTTTCCCACAAGACCATCATTTATAAAGGCCTGATGATGCCGGCGGACCTCACCGCCTTCTATCCAGACCTGAGCGATGAGCGCCTGCAAACCGCGATCTGCGTGTTCCACCAGCGCTTCTCCACCAACACCTTGCCGAAATGGCCGCTGGCCCAGCCATTCCGCTTCCTCGCCCACAACGGCGAGATCAATACCATCACCGGCAACCGCAACTGGGCCCAGGCCCGGCGCACCAAGTTCGCCAACGACTTGATGGACCTCGAAGAGCTCGGCCCGCTGGTCAACCGCGTGGGTTCCGACTCCTCCAGCATGGACAACATGCTTGAGCTGATGGTTACCGGCGGCATCGACCTGTTCCGTGGCGTGCGCATGATCATTCCGCCTGCGTGGCAGAACGTCGAGACTATGGACCCGGACCTGCGTGCGTTCTACGAGTACAACTCGATGCACATGGAGCCGTGGGACGGCCCGGCCGGCGTGGTCATGACCGACGGCCGCTATGCGGTGTGCCTGCTCGACCGTAACGGCCTGCGCCCGGCGCGTTGGGTGACCACCACCAACGGTTTCATCACCCTCGCCTCGGAAATCGGCGTGTGGGACTACAAGCCGGAAGACGTGATCGCCAAAGGCCGTGTCGGCCCTGGCCAGATCCTGGCCGTGGACACCGAAACCGGGCAGATCCTCGACACCGACGCCATCGACAACCGTTTGAAGTCGCGTCACCCGTACAAGCAATGGCTGCGCAAGAACGCCCTGCGCATCCAGGCGACCATGGAAGACAACGACCACGGTTCGGCTTTCTATGACGTCGACCAGCTCAAGCAATACATGAAGATGTACCAGGTCACGTTCGAGGAGCGCGACCAGGTGCTGCGCCCCCTCGGTGAGCAAGGCTACGAAGCCGTCGGCTCCATGGGCGACGACACGCCAATGGCCGTGCTGTCCCAGCGCGTGCGCACGCCGTACGACTATTTCCGCCAGCAGTTCGCCCAGGTGACCAACCCACCGATCGACCCGCTGCGTGAAGCCATCGTGATGTCCCTGGAAGTGTGCCTCGGCGCCGAGCGCAACATCTTCCAGGAATCGCCTGAGCATGCCTCCCGCGTGATCCTCAGCTCGCCGGTCATTTCCCCGGCCAAGTGGCGTTCGCTGATGACCCTGGAGCGTCCAGGCTTCGACCGCCAGATCATCGACCTGAACTACGACGAGAGCCTGGGCCTTGAAGCCGCGGTGCGTAACGTTGCTGACCAGGCTGAAGAAGCTGTGCGTGCCGGTCGTACCCAGATCGTACTCACCGACCGCCACATCGCGCCGGGCAAGTTGCCGATCCATGCGTCCCTGGCGACCGGTGCGGTGCACCACCGCCTGACCGAAAAAGGCCTGCGCTGCGACTCCAACATCCTCGTGGAAACCGCCACCGCCCGCGACCCGCATCACTTTGCGGTGCTGATCGGTTTCGGCGCTTCGGCGGTGTATCCGTTCCTGGCGTACGAAGTGTTGGGTGACCTGATCCGTACCGGTGAAGTGCTGGGCGACCTCTACGAGGTGTTCAAGAACTACCGCAAGGGCATCACCAAGGGCCTGCTGAAGATCCTGTCGAAGATGGGCATCTCCACCGTCACCTCGTACCGCGGCGCGCAGTTGTTCGAAGCCATCGGCTTGTCCGAAGAAGTCTGCGAGCTGAGTTTCCGTGGCGTGCCGAGCCGCATCAAGGGCGCGCGTTTCGTCGACATCGAAGCCGAACAGAAAGCCCTGGCCGCCGAAGCCTGGAGCGCGCGCAAGCCAATTCAGCAAGGTGGCCTGCTCAAGTTCGTGCACGGTGGTGAATACCACGCCTACAACCCGGACGTGGTCAACACCCTGCAAGCCGCTGTGCAGCAGGGCGACTACGCCAAGTTCAAGGAATACACGAGCCTGGTGGATAACCGCCCGGTGTCGATGATCCGCGACCTGTTCAAGGTGAAGACCCTGGACACGCCGATGGACATCAGCCAGGTCGAGCCGCTGGAGTCGATCCTCAAGCGCTTTGACTCCGCTGGTATTTCCCTGGGTGCCTTGTCGCCGGAAGCTCACGAAGCCCTCGCCGAAGCCATGAACCGCCTGGGGGCGCGTTCCAACTCCGGCGAAGGCGGTGAAGACCCGGCGCGCTACGGCACGCTCAAAAGCTCGAAGATCAAGCAGGTGGCCACCGGCCGTTTCGGCGTGACCCCGGAATACCTGGTGAATGCCGAGGTGCTGCAGATCAAGGTGGCCCAAGGCGCCAAGCCGGGTGAGGGTGGTCAACTGCCAGGCGGCAAGGTCAACGGCCTGATCGCCAAGCTGCGTTACGCCGTACCGGGCGTGACCCTTATTTCGCCACCGCCGCACCACGACATCTACTCGATTGAAGACTTGTCGCAGCTGATCTTCGACCTCAAACAAGTCAACCCCCAGGCCCTGGTCTCGGTGAAACTGGTGGCAGAAGCCGGCGTCGGCACCATTGCCGCCGGTGTGGCCAAGGCCTATGCCGACCTGATCACCATCTCCGGCTACGATGGCGGCACCGGCGCTTCGCCGCTGACCTCGATCAAGTACGCTGGCGCACCCTGGGAACTCGGCCTGGCCGAAACCCACCAGACCCTGCGCGGCAACGATCTGCGCGGCAAGGTGCGAGTACAGACCGACGGCGGCCTGAAAACCGGCCTCGATGTGATCAAGGCCGCGATCCTCGGCGCCGAAAGCTTCGGCTTCGGCACTGCGCCCATGATCGCCCTGGGCTGCAAATACCTGCGTATCTGCCACCTGAACAACTGCGCTACCGGCGTAGCGACTCAGAACGAAAAACTGCGCAAGGATCACTACATCGGCACCGTCGACATGGTGGTGAATTTCTTCACCTACGTCGCCGAAGAAACCCGTGAGTGGCTGGCCAAGCTGGGCGTACGTTCGCTGGAAGAGCTGATCGGTCGCACTGACCTGTTGGACATCCTCGAAGGCCAGACCGCCAAGCAACAACATCTGGACCTCACGCCGCTGTTGGGCAGCGATCACATCCCGGCAGACAAGCCACAATTCTGCCAGGTGGACCGCAACCCACCGTTCGACAAAGGCCTGCTGGCCGAGAAAATGGTCGAAATGGCCGGCTCCTCGATCAACGACGCCAGCGGTGGCGAATTCGCGCTGGATATCTGCAACTGCGACCGTTCCATCGGCGCACGCATCTCCGGCGAAATCGCGCGCAAGCACGGCAACCAGGGCATGGCGAAAGCGCCGATTACCTTCCGCTTCAAGGGCACTGCGGGCCAGAGCTTCGGCGTGTGGAACGCCGGCGGCCTGCACATGTACCTGGAAGGCGACGCCAACGACTACGTGGGCAAGGGCATGACTGGCGGCAAACTGGTCATCGTTCCGCCGGCTGGCAGCGTGTACAAGACCCAGGACAGTGCCATCATCGGCAACACCTGCCTGTACGGCGCCACCGGTGGCAAGCTGTTTGCCGCAGGTACTGCTGGCGAGCGTTTCGCTGTGCGTAACTCCGGTGCCCACACCGTGGTGGAAGGCACTGGCGATCACTGCTGCGAGTACATGACCGGAGGCTTTGTCGCGGTACTGGGCAAGACCGGTTACAACTTCGGTTCGGGCATGACCGGCGGTTTCGCCTACGTGCTCGACCAGGACAACACCTTCGTCGACAAGGTCAACCACGAGTTGGTCGAGATCCAGCGCATCAGCGGCGAAGCCATGGAATCCTACCGGAACCACTTGCAGCACGTGCTGGACGAGTACGTCGAGGAAACCGGCAGCGAATGGGGTCGTAACCTCGCTGAAAACCTCGATGATTACCTGCGTCGTTTCTGGCTGGTCAAGCCCAAGGCGGCCAACCTGAAATCGTTGCTTTCCAGCATCCGTGCCAACCCGCAGTGATATGCGCCTGAACAGTTTGATGAGGTTTTAACATGGCTGAACGTCTGAATAACGACTTCCAGTTCATCGATGTCGGGCGCAAAGATCCGAAGAAGAAACTGTTGCGTCAACGCAAGAAAGAGTTCGTGGAAATCTACGAACCCTTCAAACCCCAGCACTCGGCCGACCAGGCCCACCGCTGCCTGGGGTGCGGTAACCCGTATTGCGAATGGAAGTGCCCGGTGCACAACTTCATTCCCAACTGGCTCAAACTGGTGGCCGAAGGCAACATCCTCGCCGCCGCCGAGCTGTCGCACCAGACCAACACCCTGCCGGAAGTCTGCGGCCGGGTGTGCCCGCAAGACCGTTTGTGTGAAGGGGCCTGTACCCTCAACGACGGCTTCGGCGCGGTAACCATCGGCTCGGTGGAGAAGTACATCACCGACACCGCGTTCGCCATGGGCTGGCGCCCGGACATGTCCAAGGTCAAGCCGACCGGCAAGCGCGTCGCGATCATCGGCGCGGGCCCGGCGGGCCTTGGGTGTGCCGACGTGCTGGTGCGTGGCGGCGTGACCCCGGTGGTGTTCGACAAGAACCCGGAAATCGGTGGCTTGCTGACCTTCGGTATTCCTGAGTTCAAGCTGGAAAAAACCGTACTGAGCCACCGTCGTGAAGTGTTCACCGGCATGGGTATCGAGTTCCGCCTCAATACCGAAATCGGCAAAGACATCACCATGGAGCAACTGCTCGCCGAATACGATGCGGTGTTCATGGGCATGGGCACCTACACCTACATGAAGGGCGGCTTTGCCGGTGAGGACTTGCCGGGCGTGTATGACGCGCTCGACTTCCTGATCGCCAACGTCAACCGCAACCTGGGCTTTGAAAAGTCGCCGGAAGACTTCGTCGACATGAAGGGCAAGAAGGTCGTGGTGCTGGGCGGTGGCGACACCGCGATGGACTGCAACCGCACCTCGATCCGCCAGGGCGCCAAGTCGGTGACCTGTGCTTATCGCCGTGACGAAGCCAACATGCCCGGCTCGCGCAAAGAGGTGAAGAACGCCAAGGAAGAAGGCGTGAAATTCCTCTACAACCGCCAGCCGATCGCTATTGTCGGTGAAGACCGTGTGGAAGGTGTGAAGGTGGTCGAGACCCGTCTCGGCGAACCGGATGCCCGTGGGCGTCGCAGCCCCGAGCCGATCCCGGGTTCCGAAGAGATCATCCCGGCCGACGCCGTGGTCATCGCCTTCGGCTTCCGCCCAAGCCCGGCGCCGTGGTTTGAGCAGTTCGAAATCCAGACCGACAGCCAGGGCCGCGTTGTAGCCCCGGAACAAGGCCAGTACAAGCACCAGACCAGCAACCCGAAAATCTTCGCCGGTGGCGACATGGTGCGCGGGTCTGACCTGGTGGTCACCGCGATCTTCGAAGGCCGTAACGCCGCCGAAGGCATCCTGGACTACCTGCAAGTCTGATGATCGTTCCCACGCTCCGCGTGGGAATGCCGCCAGGGACGCTCCGCGTCCCGAACAGCATGACGCGGAGCGTCACAGGAGGCGTTACCACGCGGAGCGTGGGAACGATCCTGCGGCGGCATTGCCGCGACAAATTGACCCGATAGACAAAAGGCACGGTGCATTCCGTGCCTTTTGCGTCGCGCTCTGAGAAAATGCCCGCACTTTTTTTGCGGATGCCGACATGACTGCCCTCAAGAACGACCGTTTCCTTCGTGCCCTGCTCAAGCAACCCGTAGACGTCACCCCGGTGTGGATGATGCGTCAAGCTGGTCGCTACCTGCCGGAATACCGCGCCAGTCGCGCCAATGCGGGCGATTTCATGAGCCTGTGCATGAACCCGGAGTTCGCCTGCGAAGTCACGATGCAGCCGCTGGACCGCTACCCACAACTGGATGCGGCCATCCTCTTCTCCGATATCCTCACCATCCCCGACGCCATGGGCCAAGGCCTGTACTTCGAAACCGGCGAAGGCCCGCGCTTCAAGAAAGTCGTCAGCACCCTGGCCGATATCGAAGCCCTGCCGATCCCTGATCCACACAAAGACCTGGGCTACGTGATGGACGCTGTCAGCACCATCCGCCGCGAGCTCAACGGCCGCGTGCCGCTGATCGGCTTTTCTGGCAGCCCATGGACCCTGGCCACCTACATGGTCGAAGGCGGCTCGTCGAAAGACTTCCGCAAGACCAAGGCCATGCTCTACGACAACCCGCAAGCCATGCACCTGTTGCTGGACAAGCTGGCGCAGTCGGTCACCTCCTACCTCAACGGCCAGATCATGGCGGGCGCCCAAGCGGTACAGATTTTCGACACCTGGGGCGGCAACCTGTCGGCGGCGGCGTACCAGGAATTCTCCCTGGCCTACATGCGCAAGATCGTCAGCGGCCTGATCCGTGAACACGAAGGCCGCAAGGTGCCGGTGATCATGTTCACCAAGGGCGGCGGCCTGTGGCTGGAAAGCATCGCCGACGCGGGCGCCGATGCACTGGGCCTGGACTGGACCTGTGACCTCGGCGAAGCGCGCCGTCGCGTCGGCAACCAGGTGGCCCTGCAAGGCAACATGGACCCGACCGTGCTGTACGCCAAGCCAGAAGCGATCCGCGCCGAAGTAGGGCGCATCCTGGCTAGCTACGGCAAAGGCAGTGGCCACGTGTTCAACCTTGGCCATGGCATCACCCCGGAAGTGAACCCGGAGCACGCGGGTGCGTTCTTGCGCGCAGTGCACGAACTGTCGGCGCAGTACCACGAGTAAAACGCAAAACAAACTGTGGGAGCTGGCTTGCCTGCGATGGCGGCGGCGAATTCAACACCGCCATCGCAGGCAAGCCAGCTCCCACATAAAGCCAATCGCGTCAGGTCTGCATATTCCCCAGTGGCGGCAACTTCGCCAGCTTCAACGCCACCAGCAACGCACCGATCAGTAGCGCGATAATGAATCCGCCAATCCCGTTCCACCCGGCAAAATGCCAGAAGAACCCTCCCGCCGTCCCGGCAATGCTCGACCCCACGTAGTAGCAGAACAAGTAGAGCGACGACGCCTGCCCCTTGGCTTTCACCGCACGGCGGCCGATCCAGCTGCTGGCGACCGAGTGGGCGCCGAAAAAGCCGAAGGTGAAGATCAGCATGCCCGGCACCACCAACCACAGCGGGGTGAACAGTGTCAGCGCCATGCCGGCGAGCATCAGCACGATGGTGCCCCACAGCACTCGGCGGCGGCCGAGGCGGTCGGCCAGGGAGCCGATCTTGGCCGAGCTGTAGATGCCCGACAGGTACACCACTGATAACAGGCCAACCACCGCCTGGCTCAGCTCATAGGGTGAGGCCAGCAGGCGATAGCCGATGTAGTTGAACATCGTCACGAAGGCGCCCATCAGCAGGAAGGCTTCAAGGAACAGCCACGGCAGGCCGGCGTCCTTGAAGTGCATGACGAAGCCGTCCACCAGGCTGCGCGGCTTGAGGCTGCTGGCGCGGAAGTTGCGCGATTCGGGGAGGATCTTCCAGAACACCGTGGCAGCGATCAACGCCAGGGCGCCGATGATCAGCATTGCGGTGTGCCAGCTGACAAAATCGATCAACACGCCGATGATCAGGCGCCCGCTCATGCCGCCAATCGCGTTGCCGCCGATGTATAGGCCCATGGCCAGGCCGATGTGCTGCGGGTGGATCTCTTCGCTGAGGTAGGTCATGGCCACGGCGGCCAGGCCGCTCAAGGACAGGCCCACCAGTGCGCGCATCAACAGGATGCCCTCCCAGCTCGGCATCAAGCCGCTGGCGATGGTGGCCAGCGCCGCACAGAACAACGCGGCAACCATCACCGGCTTGCGCCCCAGCCTGTCGGATATCGGCCCGGTGATCAGCAGGCCGCAGGCGAGCATCGCGGTGGCGACGGACAGAATCAGGCTGCTTTGCGCCGCATTGATGGAAAATTCATGGGACAGCGCCGGCATCATCGGCTGCACGCAATACAACAAGGCAAACGTGGCGAAGCCGCCGGAGAACAGCGCCAGCACCGTGCGCATGAACATCGGCGTGCCTTTTTCGATGTACGCGTCATTAAGCTGCGCCACCACCTCATCGAGGGCTGAGGGCGGGGTGTGTTGGGCAAGTGGAGCAACAGCAGGATTCACGGGGGACCTCGGGGAGGAAAGTCTGCCAGGACTGACAATGCAAAAAAGAATATAGCTGGCTAATGATTCTTTCCAATATATTGTTCGACCTGTTTGATAGTTTTTACGACCTAATGAGGCTTGCATGGAATTCCGCCATTTGCGCTACTTCATCGCCGTTGCCGAAGAACTGCACTTCGGCCGCGCCGCGCAGGTGCTGGGCATCTCGCAGCCACCCCTGAGCCAGCAGATCCAGGCGCTGGAACACGAGCTGGGCGCACGCTTGTTCGAGCGCACCAATCGTCGGGTCGAGCTGAGCGAGGCAGGGCGCTTGTTCTTGCAAGAGGCACGCTTGGTACTGGCCCAGGTCGACAAGGCGGCAGATGTGGCGCGGCGTGCGCAGTTGGGCGAGCTGGGTGAGTTGAAGATCGGCTTCACCTCGTCTGCGCCGTTCAACGCGAGCATTCCCCGGGCGATCTTTGCCTTCCGCCAGGCATTCCCGGCGGTGCATCTGAACTTGCAAGAAATGAGTAGCACCCAAGTGGCCGAGTCGCTGGTGGATGAGTCGATTCAGGTGGGGCTGATGCGGCCTTTGCCCTTGCCCGACTCACTGAGCGTGGTCGAGTTGATGCGCGAACCCTTGGTAGCGGTACTGAGCGCCGGCCACCCGTTGGCCCAAGGCAGCGAGCGCGGCTTGCACCTGGAGCAATTGGCCGAGGAGCCTTTTGTGTTCTTCCCGCGCAGTTACGGCAGCGGCTTGTACGCGCAGTTGCTCAACCTGGCCCGCGACGCCGGGTTCAGCCCGCACTTTGCCCAGGAAGCAGGGGAAGCAATGACCATCATCGGCCTGGTGGCGGCGGGGTTGGGGGTGTCGGTGTTGCCGGCGTCTTACCAGCGCATCCGCATTGACGGCGTGGTCTATCGCACCTTGCTCGACCCGCAGGCGGTGACGGCGGTGTGGCTGGTGCAGCGTAAGGGCGCGCAAACGCCGATGGCGAAAGGGTTTGTGGAGTTGTTGACGCGTAAGGCCGCTCAATAACCTGTGGCGAGGGAGCAAGCTCCCTCGCCACAGGGGGTCAGTTTTGGGGCGAAGTATTTGCTTCATTCACGCTGTAAGTACGCAGCCCCGCCAGAATATCCCGATCCAGCATGCTCACCCAACGGTTGTAGTTGCGATGGATCTTGCCGTCCTTGTAGCCCAGGTCGCGGCTGTCGCGGTAGGTGATGGCGTAGCTGTTGCGGGTGTAGCGGATGTCGATGGCGGCGTAGAACTGGCCGCGCACGGTGATCTCGGCCTGCACCAGTTGTGGGCTCAGGCGTTGTACCGTCCACTCGCGTTTTTGCAGAGCGGCGACGATCACTTGCTTCATTTTTTCTTCGCTGACCTGGCTTGTGGCCGGTAACTCGTGCTGGGTGTTGAGCACCGGTTTGCTGGTGCAGCCAGCCGTGGTCAGCAGGGCCAGGGTGATCAGGGTAGCGCGTAGCAGGGAAGACATTCCGTTTTCTCCAGTCGATTAAAAAGTCAGGCCCAGCGGCGGAAGATCAACGAGGTGTTGACGCCGCCGAAGGCAAAGTTGTTGTTCATCACGTAGTCGTTGTGCATCTGGCGAAAGCCACCTTGCAGGTAGTCCAGCTCGCCGCATTGCGGGTCGACCGCGTCCAGGTTGAAGGTGTGCACGTACTGGTCGCGGTTCATCATCTCGATGCTGAACCACGACTCCAACGCCCCGCACGCACCCAGGGTGTGCCCCAGGAAACTTTTCTGCGAACTGATCGGCATGCGGCTGCCAAACAGGCTGCTGGTGGCCAGGGTTTCGGCGATGTCGCCCTGATCGGTGGCCGTGCCGTGGCCGTTCACGTAGCCGATGGCGGACGGTTCAAGACCTGCGTCTTCCAGGGCCAGCTCCATGGCGCGGCGCATGGTTTTCTGTTCCGGGCGGGTGGTGTGCTGGCCGTCGGCGTTGCTGCCGAAGCCGACCAGCTCCGCATGAATATGCGCGCCTCGCGCGAGTGCGTGCTCCAACTCTTCGAGCACCAACATGCCGCCACCTTCACCGATCACCAGGCCGTCGCGGCCGCTGTCGTAGGGGCGCGGGCTGGTTTGCGGCGCATCGTTTTTCAGGCTGGTGGCGTACAACGCATCGAACACCATGGCTTCGGTGGGGCACAGTTCTTCCGCGCCGCCTGCGAGCATCAACGGCAGACGCCCGAACTTGATCGCCTCATAGGCGTAGCCAATGCCCTGGCTGCCGCTGGTGCAGGCGCTGGAGGTAGGAATCAGCCGGCCCGTGAGGCCAAAGAAGATGCTGATATTTGCCGCCGTGGTGTGCGGCATCATGCGCACATAGGAGTTGGCATTGAGCCCCTCGGCCACCGAGTTGAGCAGCATATTACCGAACGCCTTGATCTCATCGGTGCTGCCGGTGGACGAACCACAGGCCACGCCCATGCGCCCGTCCTTGATCGACTCGTCACCGAGCAAGCCGGCGTCCTGCAAGGCCTGCTCTGCTGCCCACACCGCCAGGCGCGAGACGCGGCCCATGCTGCGCAGCTGCTTGCGCGTCCAGTGCGCGGGCACGACGAAATCGTCGATAGGGCCGGCCAGACGCGTGTTCAACTCGGTGAAACGGTCCCACTCATCCATGCGCCGGATGCCGCTGCGGTTGGCGCGAAAGTTCGCGGCGATGGTGTCCCAGTCGCTGCCCAGGGAGGTCACGCCGGCCATGCCGGTGACGACAACGCGCTTCATCAGCACAGGCCCCCGTTCACGGCCAGCACCTGGCGCGTGATATAGCTGGCTTCGGCGGACATCAGGAAATTCACTGCGCCAGCGACTTCTTCCGGCGTGCCCATGCGTTGGGCCGGGATCATTTTCATCAGTTCTTCTACCGGTACGTTTTCATCCAGCATCGCGGTGTCGATCAGGCCCGGCGCCACGCAGTTGACGGTGATCTTGCGCTTGCCCAATTCGATGGCCAGCGCCTTGGCTGCGCCGATCAAGCCGGCTTTGGAGGCGCTGTAGTTGACCTGGCCGCGGTTGCCGATCAAGCCGGACACCGAGGTGATGCACACGATACGCCCGGCGGCGCGGCGCCGGATCATCGGCATCATCACCGGGTGCAGCACGTTGTAGAAACCATCCAGGTTGGTGCGCATCACCACATCCCAATCGTCTTCCGACAGGGCAGGAAAGGCGCCGTCGCGGGTCAGGCCGGCATTGAGCACCACACCGTAATAGGCGCCATGCTGCTCCACATCGGCCTCAAGGATCTCGTTGCACGCAGCGCGATCCGCCACGTCGAACTGCAGCACCCGTGCCTTGCGCCCCAGGGCTTGGACCTCGAGCTGTACCGCGTCGGCTTCGGCACGGCCGCTGCGGCAATGCAGCACGATGTCATGGCCGGCCTGGGCCAGGCGCAGGGCAATGGCGCGGCCGATGCCACGGCTGGAGCCGGTGACCAGTACGGATTCAGTCATGGCGTTTCGTCCTTCGATTCAGCTAAATAGTTGGCCGCCTGGGGCGGTCGAAATACGTTCAAGCGCGCGCTGGCCTGGATGCCGTCGCCGGTGAGGTGGCATTCGAACACACCCATGCCGTTGTCGTCTTCCAGGGAGCGCCGGCCGTGGATGTTCAGTTCGGCGCCGGCCGCAAAGTGCTCCACGTTGCACTCGAACTTACGTGTGCCCAACAGGAAGCCCAGCTCCACGGCCTTGCCTTGCTGGCGTGCATGGCAACCGGCATAGGCGGCGACGCTTTGCGCCATCAGCTCGATGCCGACCCAGGCCGGCAAGCTGCCGTCTGCACGATTGAACAGGCCGCCGGGCTTGACGGTGACGCGGGTGTGAATCTGCTCTTCATCGAACGACAGCACCTGGTCGATCAGGATCATGTCGCCCGCGTGGGGCAGCAGTTCGGCGAGTGGCCAATCGATCATGGGGCCTCTGCGATTATCAGGCTGACATTGTTACCGCCGAAGGCAAACGAGTTGCTCATCAGGCAGGGTTTTTTCAAGGTGTCGCCACTGCGCACCCATTGCAACGCGGGCATAGCCGGGTCGGGGTGGCCGTCCCATACATGCGGTGGCAGCAGGCGATGGGTCAGGCTCAGCCAGCAGAACGCGGCTTCCAGGGCCCCGGCCGCGCCGAGGGTGTGGCCGGTCATGGGCTTGGTCGACGAGCAGGCGACGCCGCCGGGAAACAGGCTGGCGACTGCCAGGCTTTCCATGGCGTCGTTATGTTGGGTCGCGGTGCCGTGCAGGTTCAGGTAGCCGATCTGCTCGGGCGAAAGTTTTGCACTGGCCAGGGCCTTGCGCATGGCCAGCAACGCGCCCTTGCCGTCGGGCTCGGGCGCGGAGATATGGTGCGCGTCGCAACTGGCACCGCTGCCCAGCAGGGCAACCGGTGCCGGCTCGCGGCTCATCAGGAACAGCACCGCCGCTTCACCGATATTGATGCCGTTGCGGTTCACCGAGAACGGATTACAGCGCTCGGCAGACACGGCTTCCAGCGCGGTAAACCCGTTCAGCGTCAGCTTGCACAGGCTGTCCACACCGCCGCAGATCACCGCATCGCACACCCCCAGGTCCAACAGGCGCTGGGCACTCATCAATGCACGGGCGCTGGAGGTGCAGGCGGTGGAAATCACATAGGCCGGGCCGCTCACGTTCAACCAGTCGGCGAGGAAGTTGGCCGGGGCGCTGAGTTCCTGTTGCTGGTAATCGTAGTCAGCGGGGAACTGCGTGTTTTGCAGGTAATGGGCAATGCCACGGCTGGCTTCGTCAATGCCCGAGGTGCTGGTGCCGAGCACAACCCCGACCCGGCCAGGGCCGTAGGTCTGGATGGCCTGACGAATCTCATCCTTGATCTGCAGCGCCGCTTCCAGCAGCAACTGGTTATTGCGGCTGCTTTGCTCGGCCAGCTCTGGGGGCAGGCTTGCCAGCTCGCCCTGTACGGCGGCCACCGGCACTACGCGCTCCGGCACCCAGCCGCTTTCGGCGCGCATGCCTGAGCAATCGCCGGCGAACAGGTTACGGCTGACCTCGGCCTGGCCACGGCCAAGGGCACAGATCACGCCAAGGGCATTGAGGTAGGCGGTCATCGGCTCACACCCAGCGGGGTGATGCGGTAACTCAGCGGCTGGCCGGCCATGTTCACGCTGAACACCTCGGAAGACTGATAGATGATTTGCCAGTGGCCCGGCAGCGTGCGCGTCAGGTCCATCGCCTGAGCGTGCGGATACAACACGGGCACATCACCAGCCGGGGTCAGGGCAAACAGCAGCGCGGCAAACAACTCCCGTGCCTGGGGATTGGGCGGCAGCAACCCGTCGGCCTGCCACTGCCCATCAAGCAGTTTTTGCCGGGCCTGGGGAATGCCCAGCGGGTCCATCATCGACCAGCGAATCGCGCGGCCTTCGCGCTGGATCACCAGCAGCCAGTCCTGGCTCTGGCCGTCCGCCAGGCGCTGCACATGCAATTGCATCGGCAAGGCCAGGGCCGGGATTTTTTCCGGCAACGGTGCCTGGCTGGCGCAGGCGCCGAGCAGCAGCAGGCAACTTATCAACAGCAGGCGCATCATGGGGCCGCATTCTCCACAGGTTTACGCGCTACGCAGTTGACCAGGGTTTCCTCGCGCTGGCCCACGGGTGGTGCCTTGCGCAGGCCCCAGCGTTCCAGCAGGCCGAAGTCACTGGAACGGCTCCACCACAAGTAAGGGTACGAAATGTTCTGTGCAGCGAACTCAAAGCCCTGCTCGCGCAGCATCTCCAAGTACTCTTCGGCGCTCTTTTGCACATGCATCGGGTGGCGGAACAGCCAGCGAATCACCCAGGTGTCGATGTAGGCTTCGGTGGATTCGGCAAACAGCAGATAGCCGCCCGGCTTGAGCACCCGATAGAACTCCTTGAGTGCGCGATGTTGTTCCACCAGATGATGGAAGGTCTGGTGGCAGAACAGGATATCGACGCTGGCATCCGGCACGTTGAGGGTCGCGCAGTCGCTGCCGATCAGTTCGACGTCCAGCCCCAGGCGCGCAGCTTCTTCGCGGCTCAGTGCCAGGCTGTGGGGGTCGGCATCCAGGCCGATCAGGCGCGAAGGTGCGAACACCTGATGCAGCAACTGGAAGGATTTGCCCTGGCCGCAACCAGCATCCAACAACACCGGCGCCACCGGTAGCGGCTCGCTGAACAGGCTGCGCAGGTCATTGATCGCCACGCGCAACACGTGATGCTGCCAGGTATGGCTGCGCAGGAACCAGAAACCGAACTTGGTTTCTTCGACGTAGTTTTGACTCAGGTAGTTTTTTTCAACGCCAGGGCTGCTCATACCGCTTCACTCGCACAAATATCCGACAACATCCGCAAGCGCCGCTTCGGCTCGCTGACAAACGGGTTGCGTTCATCCCAGGCGTAACCGGCCAGGATTGAGCTGATCATGCGGCGAATCTCCGGTGAACTGCCAGGATGGAAAATCACGTCCTGGAACGTGCCCGCATACCAGCCTTCGACGTAGCAACGGAAGGTATCGACACCGCGCTTGAGCGGCTCGGCAAACTCGGTTTGCCAGTCCACCGTTTCGCCGCTCAATTGGCGGTGCAGCACACCCGCGGCCATGCTCGCCGAACGCATGGCAATGGTCACGCCGGAAGAGAACACCGGGTCGAGGAATTCCGCCGCGTTGCCCAGCAGCGCAAAACCTGGGCCGTGCAGGGTTTTGACGTTGGCCGCGTAGCCGCCGATCGTGCGCGCCGGGGTGTCCCACACGGCATTTTGCAACACGCCGGACAGGCTTGGGGTTTGCTCGATAAAGCCATGCAGGCAGGCGTCGAGGTCGCTGCCCGCACCCTCGAAATGCTCCTTGGCCGCGACCACGCCTACCGAACAACGGCCGTTACTGAACGGGATGGTCCAGAACCAGATGTCGCGCTGGGTCGGGTGAGTGGTCACCAGGATTTTGCTGCGGTCAAAGCCTGGGTGTTCGATACGGTCTTCGACGTGGGTGAACACGGCCTGGCGCAACGGGAAATTCGACGGTGCTTCCAGGTCCAGCAGGCGTGGCAACACACGGCCATAGCCGCTGGCATCGAGCACGAACCTGGCCTTGAGGTGGTACTCACTGCCATTCTGGCGGCGCACATGCAAATACCGGCTCTCGGCAGAAAAATCCACGCCGACAATGGTTTGGCCATAGCGGATTTCCACGCCTTGCAGCGCCGCCTGGTCGGCCAGCAATTTGTCGAACTCGCCGCGCTGCACCTGGAAGGTGGTGGGCTTGCCGTTGCTGAAGGTGTCGCTGAAATCAAAGGCACTGTAGCGCTCGCCCCAAGCGAATGCGGCGCCGGTTTTTACCTGGAAGCCTGCCGCTTGCACAGCGTCGAGCATGCCGGCTTCTTCGATAAAGTCGATGCAGTGCGACAGCAGGCTTTCGCCAATCGAGAAGCGCGGGAAATGCTCGCGCTCGATGATCAATACATCATGCCCTTTGCGCTTTAACAGCGCGGCCGCGATGGCACCGGAAGGCCCGGCACCGATCACCACCACCTGGCGACGTTCCATTTCAACTGTGGGCACGAGGGCTCCTTGCCGCATGGGCGCTAATCACATTCATAAGGCGTGTTTCTGCCTGCCGGCCCAGGGCGCCAGCATAAAGCTGAACGCCAGGCCCAGGCTGACCGACAAGCCGAAATTGCTCACGGCCGGTGTACTGGAGACCGCCAGCAGGCCGAACGACAACCAGGTCGTCAGCGCCGCCAGCAGTGTTCCCAACAGGCTGACGGCAGGGCCGCCGATCTGCTCGCGCATCAAAATCGCATAGTCAACGCTGATGGCCGTGACCAGCAACAGGCCAAACAGACTGAACAGGGTCAGTGGCTGGCCCAGCCAACCGAGGCTGGCCAGGCTGCACAACGCGGCCAGCAGCGGCAGGGCGACGATACGCAAGGCGCCGCCAACGCCGAAGGGCGCAATCAGCAATAGCACGATCAGCACGCAAGACAGCAACTTCAATTCGGCAGCGCTGATCTGCGTGTCGGCAAACACCCGGTTCAAGTCACCCAGGCGATCCACCAGCTGCACGCCGGGCAAGTCCAGCGCCTGCACCCGTAGCAACGCCGGGTTGTTCAAGCCTTGCAGGCTGACCATGGCCGCCACGCCGCCGTTCACCGGGCCGAGCCACAGCGTCCGCCAGGGCTCGGCCAGCGGGCCTCGCAGTGCGGCGTCGATGTCTGCGGTGGGCAGCGCCTGCAACTGCGCCACTTCGGCTTGCAGGGCAGTGAGGGGCACGCCGAGGTCCAGTAGCGGTTGCCAGTATGGCGCCAGGTTGCTCAGCGCCTCGCGCAGCTGTTGTTGTTCGTCGGGGAGGCTGACCAGTTGATTGAGCGCCAGGTAGCCTTGGAGCTTGTCCATCTGCACCAATTGATCCAAGCGTTTGCCCAGGGCGGCCTGGCGTTCCAGCAACTGCTGCTGATTGTCCGCGCGCACCAGGAAAAACTGGCTGGTGGGCTGGAACCCGGTGATGCGCGCCACGGCCTGAGCTTCGTGCAGCAACTGCGGCGGCGCGCCGATCCATTGGCGGATATCGTTTTTCGTGTTCAGTTGCCACAGGCCCGCCGCGCAGAACAGCAGCACCCACACCAGCAGTACCGAACTGGGCACGCGTTTGAGCAGGGCCGTACGCATCTGCCACAGGCCTTGTGCAACACGCAGCGGCCATTGCGCCGGGCGCAGTTCCACGCCCTTGAGCAGCGCGGGCAACAGGCACACGGCGCACAGATAGGCACCGACCAGGCCGGCAGCCGAGAACACCGCAATCTGGGTCAGCGCCGGGAATGGCGTCCAGGCCAGCGCCAGGTAGCCGATAGCGCTGGTGGCCAGGCTCAGGCTCAGCCCTGGCAGGGTCAGGCGCAACGCCGGCCAACTGCGCCACGGTTGCAGGCTCCAGCTTTTGGACAGGTAATGCAGCGGGTAATCCACCGCCACGCCGATCAGGCTGGAACCCAGCACCAGAGTCATCACATGCATATGCCCAAACAACGCCACGCACGCCACCGCGCCAAACAGCATGCCCACCAGCACCGGCACGAACGCCAGCAACACCCGCCAGCGCCGGAACGCCAGCAACAGCAATAACAGAATGCCCAAGGTGGCGCCGCCGCCGACCCAGGTCATTTCCCGAGTGGCCTGTTGTTGCCCGTTGGCCGCATAGAGCAAACCGCTGGCAGCGAGCAGTTGCGCGCCGTGTGCGCCGGCTTGCTCGCGGCTGGCCTTCAGCAAGTCCGCCACTTGCAGTGGCAGTTTCATATCGAAGGCGTTGCCGGTAGTGCGCGCCCGCAGCAGCACCCAGCTTTTGCCGTCAGCATCGGCGATCAAGGCACCGCTGCCGATATCCATTTGCACCGCACCGTGTTGCGGTTGGCTGTTCTGGATGCGCCCTGTCAGGCCGAGCCAATCGTCCTGGCTGGGCACCAGGCTGAAACCTGTGAAGGGGTCGAACAGCGATTGCACGCGTTGCTGGATGAACGCCTCAGGCTGTTGGATCAGTTGCTCGCGGTCTTTGGCTGAGAGCATCGACAAGCGCCCGCGCAGCAGTTGTTCGCGCAACGCTGGCAAGTCGGCTTGCAGGTTCCACTGCACCTTTTCAAACAGGCCGCTGGCCTGCCAGCGCTCACCCAGTTGCTGCGCCACGGCCACCGCTTGCTGACGGTCGGCATGCCCCACCAGTACCAGCATTTCGCGGTTGAGCGGCTCTTGCATGCGTTGTTCGGCTTGCAGCTCCAGGGCGTCTGGCGTGCTGCCGGGCACCAGCTCCATCAGGTTGGCCGACAACGGCGCGCCATCACGCCACTGCCAGCCGGCCAGGGCCAGCACGGCCACCAGCAGGGTCAGGAACAGGCGCGGCAGCAGGCGTTCACTGGGCAAAGTCGTGTTGCTCCGCATCGCTCAACGGCTGGTCGGCGGTACTGTCCTGCATGCGCAGCAGCGTGCTGTCGCCTTGGGTTTCCAGCAGTTCAATGCTGTGCACCAGCGCGCCGCCGTCGATAGTGATCTGGGTGAACACTTGCTTGAGCAGCAGCGAGCGTGGGGTCAGCGTGAGCTTCCACTGTTGGGCCTCACCTTGCAGTAGCAGGTCGAAGTCGCGTTGCAGGCCACTGCTGTCACCCTGCAGTACCGCCAGGAACAAACGATTCTGTTCGGCGCCGGCACTCTTGTTTGGCAGCAGTTGCCAGCCATTGGCGTCGCGGCGGGCAATGCCTTGAGCTGTAATGCGGTAGTCCTGTTGCAGCGGGGTTTTCAACAGCCACAGCAGGCCGTGATCCTTGGCGAGCACGAAGGTGCCTTTGCTCACTAGCGGCTGGGGCAGGGCGCGCAGGTGTTTTTCCTGGGTGAAGTGGCCGTGGATCACGGAGGGTTTGGCAAGCTGATCGCTCAACTGCTGAAGGTCGAAGGCATTCGCCAAGTTGGGAATGCATAACAACAGGATGAGCAGGAACCCTGTGGGAGCGGGCTTACCCGCGAAGGACGTTAACGATAACGCGGGTTGCCTGACACTCAGCAGGGCTCTCAGGATCTTCGCGGGCAAGCCCGCTCCCACAGGGGTCAGCATTTCAGGGCCTTTTCTACGGCGTCGGTAAATATCTTGGGCGAGGCCAGCTGCATCTCGCGGCTGGCGATGTCCACCGCTACTTGCACGGTGCTGGCGCGGGTCAAGCGCTCGCCGCTGGCCCGGTCGGTAATCAGGTAGTTCACCTTCAAGCGGTTCTCCCATTCCACCAGGCTTGCGCGCACGTTGATCGTTTGACCGAAGGTCGCGCCGCGCACATAGCGTAGCTGCATGTCGATCACCGGCCACGCGTAGCCGGCTTCGAGCATCGCCGTGTAGTTATGGCCGATCTTGTCCAGCAACGCACAGCGCGCCACTTCCAGGTACTTCACGTAATGCCCGTGCCACACCACGTTCATGGTGTCGATGTCGAAAAACGGCACGAGGATTTCAGTGTCGCTGTGCAACACGCCCGGGCTACGCATGCAGCCTCCAGTGTTGCGCGGCGATGCGTTGCAGGCACAGGCGCAGTTCGCCTTCCAGGGCGCGGTCTTCGATGACCGGCGCAAAGTCTTGGGCCAGCTCTGCATGCATCGCGGCCAGCGCCGGCGGCAGTGGCCGGGCATCCCCGGCCTGGGCGCGCAGCCACACGCCCTGGTTGGCGGCGAGCAGGGTCGCGGCGGCGACCTGTTCGGTCAACTCCAGCACGCGGATCGCATCGCGGGCAGCGATGGTGCCCATGCTCACCTTGTCCTGGTTGTGGCACTCGGTAGAGCGTGAGAACACGCTGGCCGGCATGGTGTTTTTCAGTGCTTCGGCGGTCCAGGCGCTGGTGCCGATCTGCACGGCCTTGAAGCCATGGTTGATCATTGCACGATCAGCCGGGGCGCCCGACAGGTTGCTCGGCAGGCCATGGTTGTAGCGCACATCCACCAACAGTGCGAGCTGGCGGTCGAGCAGGTCGGCAACGTTGGCGACCAGGGTCTTGAGGCTGTCCATGGCGAAGGCGATATGCCCGCCGTAGAAGTGCCCGCCATGCAGCACGCGTTCTTCTTCGGCGTCGATGATCGGGTTGTCGTTGGCGCTGTTCAGTTCGATCTCGATGAACGAGCGCAGCCAGTTCAGGCTGTCCGCCAATACGCCGAGCACGTGGGGCGCGCAGCGCAACGAATAACGGTCTTGCAGGCGATGCAGGGGGGCGGTGGGCGCGTCGATGGCCAGATCCTTGCGCAGCCACGCGGCGACTTGCATCTGCCCAGGGTGTGGTTTGGCGGCGAACAGGCGCTCGTCGAAGTGTTCGGGGTTGCCTTGCAGGGCCACCACATTGAGCGCGGTGATGCGCGTGGCCAGTTGCAACAGGTAGTCGGCGCGGGCAAAGGCCAGGCAGGCCAGGCCAGTCATCACGGCGGTGCCGTTCATCAGTGCCAGGGCTTCCTTGGGCCGCAGTACCAGCGGCTCCCAGCCCAGTTCACGGTGTACGTCGGCTGCCGGGCGGCGTTCGCCGCGGAACAGCACTTCACGTTCGCCAGACAAGGTCGCGGCCACGTAGGACAGCGGCGTCAGATCACCGCTGGCGCCCACCGAGCCTTCTTCCGGGATCAGTGGCAATACATCGTTTTCGAGGAAGGCATGCAGGCGTTCCAGCAGCTCCACGCGAACACCCGACACGCCATGGCACAGCGACTGCAAACGCGCCGCCAACACGGCGCGGGTGGCTTGGGCGTCGAGCAACTTGCCCAGGCCGCAACCGTGAAAGGTGTACAGGTGACGCGGCAACGCTTCGACGTGCTCCAGCGGCACTGCCACCACACAGGAGTCGCCGTAGCCGGTGGTCACGCCGTAGATCACGCCCTCCTTGTCCAGCAGCGAGTCGAGGAACTGCGCGCCCTTGGCGATGCGCTGGCGGTACGCGGCATCGTCCTGCAGACGAGTGGGCACCTGGCGGTTGGCCAGGGCCAGCACGTCTTCGATGCGCAGGGGGCGTTCACCAAAGGTGATGGGCTCAAGAGGCGTGGTCATCGGTCTTCCAGAAAGGGTAAAAGTTGAACCATTGTTGGGGCGCTTGCAGGCAGAACTGGCCCAGGCGTGCGGCGTAGCGGGCGGTCCACAGGGCGATAACCTGCTCGCGGGTGCTGCGCTTCCATTCGATCAAATCGGCAAAGGGCTCGATGGTCAGGCGATAGCGACCCTGGTGCTTGAGGCACATCAGCAGATTGACCGGGCACTTGAGTAAGCCCGCCAGCAGCCATGGGCCTTGGGGGAATGCCGCCGTATGGCCGAGGAAGTCCACGCGCACCGTGCGCCCGCCGTGCAGCGGGATACGGTCGCCGGCAATCGCCAGCCACTCGCCATCGTCCAGGCGCTGGCTGAGCAGCAGCATAGTGGCCGGGTCCAGTTCGCTGACCTGGATCAGGCGTAAATGGGTCGCGCCAGCCTCGCCCAGCAGGCGGTTGAAACGCTCGGCGTGCTTGGTGTGCACCAGTACATTCATGGTGACCTGCTCACCAATCTCCGCCAGGGCGCGGCACACTTCCAGGTTGCCCAGGTGCGCACCCACCAGCATCTGCCCGCGCTCGCCGCGCAGTTGGCTGCGCAACTGCGCCGGGTCATTGATCTCGATTTGCTCCAGGCGCAGCTTGCCGTTCCACACGTCGAGCTTGTCCAGCAGCGAATCGGCAAAAGCCATGAACTGGGCAAAGACGGTGCGGTGGCTCGGCAGCAGGTCGTCGCGCCCGCTCCACTGCGCCAGGCGCTGCTGGTATTGCCAGGCGCTGTGGCGTGCGGTGCGGCCGAACAGGAAGAAGTAAAACACGATGCTGTAGAGCAACGGGCTCAACAGGCGACGGCCGAGGACTTTTACCGCGACCGCGGTGAACTTCATCAGCCAGAAGCTGCCGCGTTCTTCGCGGTCGGCCCAGTGCTTGGTGCTGTCGTTCATGCTTGCCACCGTCGCCACAGGATCATCGGCGCGCGCACGAGCATGCCGAAGAACAACCGCGTGTGCATGGCGCTGATGCGCAGGTTGTCGCGCAACAAGCGAAAGTGCGACAGGCCGTCGGCGGGGTAGTGCACCTGGGTGGGCAGCCAGCGCATGGGCTGGTTGCGCCAGGTCAGGCGCACCAGGATGTCCGAGTCGAAATCCATGTGCGTGCCGATGTAGGCCGAGTCCATCAGCGCCAGGGTCGGCGCCAGCGGGTACACGCGAAAGCCGCACATCGAGTCGCGAATCTCAAACGACAGGGTGTTGATCCACACCCACACGTGGGTCAGGTAACGTGCGTACAGGCGACCCTTGGGCACGCTGTCGTCGTATTCGGGGTAGCCGCAGATGACGGCGTCGGGGTGCTGGCGTGAGGTGTGGATAAAGGTCTCGACTTCGCGCAGGTCGTGCTGGCCATCGGCGTCCACTTGCAGGGCGTGGGTGTAGCCCAGGCGCGCTGCCTCGCGGAAACCGGCCATCACGGCGCCGCCCTTGCCCTGGTTGCTGGGCAGGGTCAGCAGGGTGACGTTGTCCAGCCTCGCCAACTGCGCCAGCACGGCTGCGCACGCGGCGCTGCTGCCATCGTCGACCAAGAGGCAGGGCAGGCCGCTTTTCAGCACACTGTGGACCACGGCTGGCACGGCGGCTTCGTGGTTGTACACCGGGATTAAAGCGCAGGGGTTATGCATGATGGGGGGCACCCGATACACCGGGCCGCCTGCATCGCAGGCAAGCCAGCTCCCACATTGGACTTGCTGTGCTCATGAGATTGTTGGCCGACACCGATCCAGTGTGGGAGCGGGCTTGCCCGCGATTGAGCACGAAGTGCTCACCCGGCTTATGCATGCGCGGCCTCCAGCACTATGCGCCCGCTTGAGCACGCCGCAACCCCATTGCGATAGGCGAAGTACAGCTTGCTACGCTCCCGATCAAAGCGCAGGTGCAGTTCGATGTGATCGCCCGGGCGCACCAGTTGCTGGAACTTGAGCACTTCCATGCCGGCGAACCGGGTTGGCAGGTCGAGCAATTGCTGGCCCAGGTTGAACGCCCATTCCACCTGCACCACCCCCGGCAAAACCGGGGTGACCGGGAAGTGCCCGCTGAAATACGCCAAGTCCGGTGGGATGCTCAGTTGCAAGGTCCATTCACCTTCGGTTTCGACTTGCGCCAACACCTCAGGCCCCTTGGGGCGAGGCTCCAGTAACAAGGCTTCGATATTGGCCTGGGGCAGCTTGCCCTGGCTGTTCAGCGGCAATTGGCGCAGCACACGCCAGCGGCGCGGCAAGGCCAGGGCTTCGCAATGTTGGCTCAAGTGCTGGCGCAGAGTTTGGGTGAGGGTGCGGCGCCCCTGGTTGCGCAGCGCATGCAGCCCCGCCTCGCTGAGCACCACCACGGCGCCCAGGGACGCGCGGTTTTCCTGCACCACGCCCAGGCGGGTGTCGGCGACCCATTCATGGGCGATCAGCGCCTGTTCCAGCATCGGCAGGGAGATGCGTTTTTCTTCCAGCTTGACGATACGGTCCAGGCGGCCCAGCAGTTCAAACCGGCCATCGGCATGGATGCGTGCGGCGTCGGCGGTTTGTTCGATATGCCCTGCGGGCAGGTATGGCGATGCGATGCGCAGTGCTCCTTCAGCATCCTGGCTCAGTTGCACATCGGCAAACGGCTGCCAGGGCTGCGCGCCCTGGCGCCAGGCGATGCCGCCGGTTTCCGAGCTGCCGAGGATTTCTGTCGGCCATTGCTGCAAGCGGTCATAGAGGCTGCCGGCCGCATCAATCGGCAGCGCGCCACCGGAGGAAAATACCCGTGCAACCTGGCTCAGTGCCGGCCAGTCAAGGTTGTCGCCCATGCGCTTGAGCAGCGCCGGGCTGGCAACCCAGGCAAATTGCGGGTGCTCACGGCTGGCGCGCTGCATGTCTTCGGGGAACGCCAGTTGCTTGCGCACGAAAGTGCGACCGGCGCACAGCGGCCACAACACGCGAAACAGCAAACCGTAGATGTGTTGGGTGGCGACGCTGCCGATGATGCACGCGCCTTTGAGGTCTGCGCCCCACAGCGCTTCCAAGGCCTCTACTTCATTGGCCAGCTGGCGCAGGGACTTGTCGATGCGCTTGGGCTCGCCGCTGGAGCCGGAGGTGCACAGGCTCAGTTGGCAGCTGTCCAGGTCGAGGGCGGCGGCGCTCAAGGGCGCTTGATACAGCGCGTCCAGGTCGCTGGCGTCCACCAGCCAGGCATCCACGGCAGCGGCCCAGCGTTGGCGGGTCTGGGGTTGCAGGTCGGCGGGCAGCAGCACGCTCGCACCGGCCCGCCAGGCGGCCAGCAGCGCAATCGCCAGCAGCCCGGCGTCTTCCAGGTGCACGGCCAGGCGCCGGATGCCCTGGGCCTGCAAGCCTGCGGCGAGGCTCAAGGAGCGCTCGCACAGTTGCGCGTGATTCATGGCGGGCTCGGTAGTCACCCCACGATCCCGCAGTGGCTCAAGCAGCAAATGCTCAAGTTTCAACCCTTTCATACGCGGCCTCGAACCCTTTGTCGTACCAGCCATTCCACGGCAAACAACAGCCCCATCAACCCGTAGGCGATCAGGCCGTTGTACAACGTCCACCAGCTCAGCGGCGCCCACAGGGTGAGCGCGGCGGCGAGCAGGCCATTACAGAGAAAAAACACACTCCACACCAGGGTGACCCGGCGGGTATACACCACCGCGTGGGGCGGCAGGTGCGGGTCGGTCATGCGCGCCAGGCGCTCGACCATCGGCGGGCCGTATTTCAGGCTCAGGCCGAACAGCGCCAGCATGAACCCGCTGACCAGGCTCGGGTACCAGCGCAGCCACTGCGGGTTATCGAACCAGGCCAGCGCCAGGCAAAACACGATCACCACCACCGCCATCCAACGGCTGCCCGGGCGCTGCGCAGCGGTGAGCGCGCGCAACAGCCACAGGCTGCCCAGCAATAAGCCGAACTGCCAGGGTGCAAAGTGCTCGGTGCCGTAATACACCGCGAAGGGGTACAGCAGCCCCGCCAATAACAGGCCAAGGCCGATCAGCCGGCTCATGCGGCGGGCTGGACCAGACGGTACACCGCCTCTACCACGTCGTTCACCGTGCGTACCGCCTTGAACTCTTCGGCGGCGATTTTCTTGCCGGTCTGGCGCTTGATGTGGTCGATCAGGTCCACGGCGTCGATGCTGTCGATTTCCAGGTCCTGGTACAGGTTGGCGTCGAGGGTGACGCGTTCCGGGGGCAGTTCAAACAGTTCCACCAAGGCGTCGCGCAGGGTGTTGAAGATATCGTCACGAGTTTGCATGGTACGGTCTCAAGCTGCCTGTCGGGCCGTGACGAATGCCGCAAGGCTGGCCACGTTGGTGAAGTGATTGCGGGTGTCCTTGGCGTCGGCATCGATTTTGATGCCGTATTTTTTCTGAATCGCCAGGCCCAATTCCAGGGCGTCGACCGAATCCAGGCCCAGGCCTTCGCCAAACAGCGTCTGCTCGCTGCCAATGTCGTCGACGCTGATGTCTTCCAGGCCCAGGGCCTCGATGATCAGCGTCTTTATGTCGTGCTCAAGGCGGTGTTGGTCGCTCATCTTCGGCGAGCTCCTTAATGAAATAGTGATGCAGGTGATCGTTGAGCTTGCGTGAAGCCTGGGGCGCGGCGCCGAGCGCGGCGAACGCCTGTGGTTCTATATCGGCCCCCACGCGCAAACTGAAGTGAAATCGACGGTGGGGAATGCGATACCAGGGTTCGGCCTTGGTCAGGGTGGTGGGGCTGACCTTGATCACCACTGGCGTGATGATTGTCGCACCGCGCAGCGCAATGGCCGCGCCGCCGCGATGAAAGGCCGGCGCCGCGCCGGGCGTGGTGCGGGTGCCTTCGGGAAAGATGATCAGCGTCTGGCCGGCGCGCAGGGCGTCGGCTGCGGCATCGAGCATGTCGGCGCTGCCGTCGTTGCTGATGTAGCCGGCATCGCGCACCGGGCTGCGGGTGAACGGGTTTTGGAACAGACTCTGCTTGACCACGCAGTTGGTCTGGCGCATCAGGCCGATCAGGAACACCACGTCGATCAGCGACGGGTGGTTGGCGACGATCATCTGGCCAGGGCGGCCAAGCTTTTCGGCACCCTCGACGCTGTACGTGAGAATGCCCAGGCCCTTCATCAAGCGAATAAAAAACCAGAACAGGCAACTGATGGTGTGGCGTGCACGCCGTTGGTGCTGGCTGGCGTCGCCCGGCAGGCAACTGAGCAGTGGAAACACCAGCAAGCGCAGGCACAGGCCGCCGATGCCAAACAGGCAAAAGCTGAGGGCCGTGGCGAACAGGCGCCAGTAATAGGCCTGCCGTGGCTTGTGGGTCAGGGCTTGCGTTGCCAGTTCCATACTCGGTTCTTCCAGGCATGTTGGCAGGCGCCCTGATCGGTCAGCAGGGTGCGCAGCAGGTTCAGGGCGTGGGGCCACTGGGTTTGAGTGAGTTGGACAGTGCCGGTGGTGAGTTCCAGTTGCCACTCGTCGCCCGGCGTGAGCAACAGGCCGAGGGCGTAGGGGAAGGGTACATCCGTGATCCAGCTGGCATAGGCTTGGGGCGGTTGTTCTTCGGTGATCACCAGCAACACGGCGGGTGCGCCTTCGTTGAGCAACGCGGCGGCTTCGAGCAGGCCGTGTTCGAGGCCATCGCCGGCGGCGGCGAGGGCGGTCATCTCGCTGGTTTCATTACGCAGGATCGACCACAGGCCGATCACCGCGTTATGCACCGACAGGCTGAACTGAGTGGGCGACAGCGGCTGCTCGTTGGCCAGGTCGCTGAGGATGTCCAGGGTGCGCGGGGTTTCGCCGTGGCGGGAAATGAACACCAGCGGCAGGTCTTCAAGGCCCTCGGCCAGCGGCCAGCTGACGCTGAACGCCATGCGCGCCAGCCGGCTCAAGCGGCGGCGCTGCATAGCTGGCAAAAATGACACATCGGGGGACGCTTCGCTGGCAGGCAGCAACACCGGGTCCCGGCACCAGGCGTGCCAGTCGTCCGCACTCTCAAGGCCAGGAGCCCAGGCGCGCCATTGGGCGATGTTGAAGTTGATCACTGAGAAGTTATCCCGCCCCTGCGGGCTTCCATGTGCGGCCAATGGCCCCGGATTCCGGGACAGGGAGCAATGGCCGAATGGCGCGCATTATCCCGGTGCCGTGGAGTTCTAGCAAATAGTGGTGAAAATTTGTTCACTATTGATCACAAATTAAGTTGGAAGAACTTACAGATTCTTGGTCATGGCTGATCGAGTGTGGAATAGGCGCACTCCTATTTGTTTGTTAGCCAGATGCGGCGCCCTGATGAACGAGGTAGCTAATGGGCGCTTTTGCGCTCTACACTCGGGCATTCATTGATACACGGAGGTTTTTCCATGCGGCGCGTGGTGTTCAATCAAAAAGGCGGTGTGGGCAAGTCCAGCATCGCCTGCAACCTGGCGGCGGTCAGCGCCAGCGAAGGTTATCGAACCCTGTTGGTGGACCTCGATGCACAGGCCAACTCCACTCAGTACCTCACCGGGCTGACGGGTGACGACATCCCTATGGGGATCGCGGATTTTTTCAAGCAAACTTTGTCTACGGGGCCGTTTTCGAAGAAGAACAGGGTGGATATCTACGAAACGCCCTTCGACAACCTGCATGTGATCACCGCCACCCCGGAACTGGCTGACCTGCAGCCCAAGCTTGAGGCCAAGCACAAGATCAACAAGCTGCGAAAGCTGCTGGATGAGTTGAGCGAGGATTACGACCGGATTTACCTGGATACGCCGCCAGCGCTGAATTTTTATGCGGTTTCGGCGCTGATTGCCGCTGATCGTGTGCTTATTCCATTCGATTGCGACAGCTTTTCGCGCCAGGCGTTGTATGGCCTGCTAGCAGAGATCGAAGAACTGAAGGACGACCATAACGAAGGCCTGGAAGTGGAAGGCATTGTGGTCAACCAATTTCAGGCTCGTGCGAGTTTGCCGCAGCAGATTCTCGATGAGTTGATTGCCGAAGGGCTGCCGGTACTGCCGGTGTACCTTGCAAGCTCTGTGCGTATGCGTGAGTCGCACCAGGAGAGCAAGCCGCTGATTCATCTGGACCCTCGGCATAAGCTGACGCAGCAGTTTGTGGAGCTGCATAACTTGCTGGAAAATGCCTGACCCCACAGGCAACATCGAACACTGTGGGAGCCGGGCTTGCCCGCGATGAGGGCGGCACATTGAGTCAATGTGTCGCCTGGAACACCGTTATCGCAGGCAAGCCAGCTCCCACAGTTTGGATTGCATTTCGGCAGGTGAGTTGGATTTGTCCCACAGGGTCTGTAGGAAGGGTCTGGCAATTGGGCTTGTGCCTTGTAACCTTGCCTACAGCTACGCCAGAATCCGCCGGCTTGTGCGTCTGGATGGGCGTCTCTAAGGTTTGCCGGTCGCTGAATGTTCAGTGATCGGGTTTAGTAGCCCGTGGTGAGACGTACGGCAAATCGTCGATCAGGATCTTCCTGGATTCGATGGTGGCTGTACGGAGGGCGCTTTCGAGCGCGCCGGTTGCGTCTCCCCGGTCTACTAACCTGCGTACAGCTGCCACCCTCCGTTTAGTAGCGGGCTGGTTGCGGCTCCCCAACCCGGAGACGATCCATGGCTAACCTCTATACCGTTTCACCCAACCTCCCCACCGAAACCCTCGTGCTCAACAGCTACGAAACCTTCTCTTCGGTGCGCACCTTGCTACTCAACCTGTCCAACGACCTCACCGGCGAACACCGCGACGTAGCGCTGGCAATCCACCAGTTAAGCGAATTGGGCGTCATGCTGGTCAGCCAGATGATGGACCGCGAAGCCCCGCTGACCTGAAGCTGAAATGCATTCAATGTGGGAGCTGGCTTGCCTGCGATGGCATCACCTCGGTGTACCAGGCAGACCGAGTCGCCTGCATCGCAGGCAAGCCAGCTCCCACATTGACCGAGTTGTTTGAGGGGGGCTGTTTACACCCCCTGGCTACGCAACCAGCTCATCAACTGCGGCAACGGGAATGCCCCACTCTGGCGCGCCACTTCGCGGCCGTTCTTGAACAGAATCAAACTGGGAATCGAGCGAATCCCCAACTGCGCCGACAGGTGCTGGTTAGCTTCACTGTCCAGCTTCGCCAGCCGGCACTTGCCTTCCAACTGCCCGGCGGCCTGTTCGAATACCGGCGCAAACGACTTGCACGGCCCGCACCAGTCGGCCCACACATCGACCAAAAGCGGCAGGTCGCCCTTGATCTGGCTGGCATAGTCACCCTGTTTCAAATCAAAGGGTTTGCTCAGCAACACCGGCTGCTTGCAACGCCCACACTTGGGCGCGTCACCCAGGCGTTCGCCGGGGATGCGGTTGAGGCCGTTGCAATGTGGGCAGGGGATTACAAGAGGTGCGGACATCGGAGACTCCTGGGTTTGGCCAGTTGGGTATTTGGTGTCGAGACAGAGGTTTATCAAGGATATAGATACTTATCCGCTCACATTTTCGTTCTCGCCAGCGTGAGCGGTGTGGCTAGGCTTTTTGTTGTGCGCCACCGGTCTGTTTGCGGCTATAGCAAATTGCGATAGCTCGAATTCAGGTTTAACCTCCATAGCAAGATGCGATAAGGACGTTGCATGCGAGTCATCAGTGAAAGCAGGATCTGGGAAGCAAAAGGAAAATGGCCGCGCTCTGCAACGGCTCTGGATCAGTGGTATCGCGTGATCAAGCGCAACGCCCCCAAGGACTTTGCCGCAATGAAAGCCATGTTTCCCGCCACCGACAAGGTAGGTGAATTTCATGTATTTGATATTGGCGGTAACAAGCTGAGGTTGATTGCGTCGGTGCAGTATCGAATGCAGCGCGTTTACATCAAACACCTGCTTGACCACCGTGATTATGAGAAAAACAAATGGAAGGAAAAAATCAGATGAGCGCACTTATGCGAGTGGCGGCAGAGCACTGGCAGTTCGTTTCGCCTGTGCTGCGCAAGCCGGAAAACGACGCAGACTACGACGCACTGGTGTGCGGCTTGGACGAGCTATTGAGTCTGGTGGGTGAAGACGAGGACAGCCCACTGATGAGCCTGGTCGACATTCTGAGCGACTGGATCGAAGCTTATGATCGTGAGCATCGCCCAATGCCAGTCGCCAGCGGGGTCGATGTGCTGCGCTACATGATGCGTGAGCACAACCTCACCCAGAGCGACCTCCCGGGCGTTGGGGCGCAATCAGTCGTCTCAGAGATATTGAGCGGAAAGCGCCAGCTCAACGTGCGCCAGATTCGTTGGCTGGCCGAGCGTTTCGGGGTGTCGGTGGAGACCTTTATCTAAGGGGTCACGACGAACAACTAATCTCCAAATGCTTGCCCCAATCCGGCGGCCGCTGCGCGTACTGCTCCATCCCCGCTTGCTCCTCAAACGGCCTAGTCAGCACTTCATGTAGCCTTCGCACTTCGCTGTAGTCGCCTGATTCGGCGGCGGCGATGGCGTTTTGGGCCAGGTAGTTGCGCAGGATGTACAGCGGGTTGACCGCGTGCATGCGCTCACGGCGCTGTTCCTGGGTGTAATCCCCGTCCCGCGCAACGCGGGCCTTGTATTGTTCGGCCCAGGCGTCGAACCCGGCCAGGTCGACAAAGTCATCACGCAGTCGCGTCACGGCCAGCGCCGCGGATTCATCGCCCAGGCGTCGGAAGAACAATGTGTAGTCCACGCCGCTGTTCTGCATCAGCTTGAGCAAGCGCTCCACCAACCGCTGGTCGTCGTCTTCAGCGATGGTCAGGCCCAGGCGGCGGCGCATCAGGTCCAGGTAGTGTGCCTGGTACAGCGGCAGGTACAGGCCGAGGGCTTCTTTCAGTGCGTCAACGCTGATGAACGGCGTGAGCGCCTGGGCCAAGGCGCTGAGGTTCCACTGCCCGATCGGCACCTGGTTGCTGAAGGAATAGCGCCCTTCATGGTCGGAATGGTTGCAGATGAAGTGCGCGTCAAAATCATCCAGAAACGCGAAGGGCCCGAAGTCGAAGGTAATGCCCAGGATCGACATGTTGTCGGTGTTCATCACGCCGTGGCAAAAACCATAAGCCTGCCATTTGGCGATCATTTCGGCGTTGCGCTCGACGATTTCACGGAACATCGCCAGGTAAGGTTCGGGCTGCTCGCGGCACTCGGGGTAATGCAGGTTCAGCACGTGTTCGGCCAGTTCGGCCTGCTGCTCGGGTTTCTTGGTGTAGTAGAAGTATTCGAAGTGCCCGAAGCGGATGTGGCTGTGGGCCAGGCGCAAAACCATTGCGCCGCGTTCCTGTTTCTCGCGCCATACCGGCGTGCTGGAGCCGATCACGCACAGGGCGCGGCTGGTGGGGATGCCCAGCGCATGCAGGGCTTCGGAGGCGAGGAATTCACGAATCGAAGAGCGCAACACCGCCCGCCCGTCGCCCATGCGCGAGTAAGGCGTCATCCCGGCGCCCTTGAGGTGTAAATCCCAATGCTCGCCGGCCTCGTTATAGACCTCGCCCAGCAGCAACCCGCGGCCATCGCCCAGTTGCGGCGTGTAGCCGCCGAACTGATGCCCGGAATACACCATCGCACGCGGCTCTGCCTCGGCCCACAGCTTGTGGCCGCCGAACAGCTCGGCAAACACCGGCGTTTGGGCCACGGCCGGGTCGAGGTCAAGCAGGGCCATGGCCGCCTTGCTCGCGACGACCAGGCGCGGCTCGTCGAGGGGCTCGGGCAATACGTGGGTCGAGAATGCGTCGCCCAGGCGTGCGAAGCGGTTGTCGAAGGTCAGTTCGTCGAGGGCTTTCACCGGCCATCTCCAGCAGAATGTCCGAGCATTCTGCTGGGGATAGGGCATTTAGTCGAGTTTGCTGGGTGGCGGCTCCGGCGCATCCGCCACTTTGCCTGCCGGAGGCTCCGGGGCGTCGGGCTTGTCGAGCGGCTCGGCAATGGTCTTGCGCTCGTCTTCGGCCGGCACCAATTTGTATTCCTGGCCGTGAAGGTTCTTCAGGTAGATCTCCATCTGCCGGAACGAGATGTTGATGTGCTGTTTCTTGAACTCACGATTGATGTAGCGGTTGACCTCGTCCAGCACCGGGTTACGGTCGCCCAGATCGCGAACATGCATGCGCAGTTCGTGGTCGAGGGTGCTTTCGCCGAAGTTGAGGAAGTACACGTGGGGTTCCGGCTCTTTGAGTACCCGTGGGTTTTCTCGCGCCGCCTTGAGTAGCAATTCCTTCACCAGGTCCAGGTCGGAGCCGTAGTCCACGCCCAGTTTCAGGGTGACGCGGGTGATGGTGTCGGTCAGCGACCAGTTGATCAGTTGCCCGGTGATGAAGGTTTTGTTGGGGACGATGATGTCCTTGTTATCGAAGTCGGTGATGGTGGTGGCGCGAATGCGGATCTTGCTCACCGTACCCGACAGGTTGCCGATGGTGATGGTGTCGCCAATGCGCACCGGGCGTTCGAACAAAATCATGATGCCGGAGATGAAGTTGGCGAAGATCTCCTGCATGCCGAAACCCAGGCCCACCGACAGCGCGGCAACCAGCCATTGCAGCTTGTCCCAGCTCACGCCGAGGGTGGAGAGCGTGGTGACAAAGCCCACGCCGGCAATGATGTAGGACAGCAAGGTAGTGGTGGCGTAGGCGCTGCCTTGGGCCAGGTCGAGCTTGGACAGCACCAGGACTTCGAGCAGGCCGGGCAAGTTGCGCGCCAGGGCGAAGGTGATGCCGATGATGATCGACGCGCCCAGCAGGTCGCCGATGCTGATGGGCACCATGCTGATATTCGTACCCGTGCCGCTGGTGTATTCGTACAGGGTGACGTTGTCCAGGTAGGAAAATACCGAGATCAGGTCCGACCACACCCAGTACAGCGCCGCGATAAAGCCGCCGAGCAGGGCCAGGCGGATCAGGCGCATGGACTGTTCGTTGACCTGCTCGATGTCCAGGGTCGGCTCTTCGATCACCGCTTCGCCGTCACCGGCCTCCTTGGCAGCCTGGCGTTTGGCCAGGGCGCGGGCGTAGGCCAGGCGCCGTGCGGCAACACCCAGGCCGCGTACAAAGGTGGCTTCGATCACCAGCCAGAACATCAGTAGGTACAGGGTGTTGATCAGCCGGTCGCTGAGTTTCAGTGCGGTGTAGTAATAGCCAAAGCACACGGCAATAAACAGCGCGATGGGCAAGGCGGTGAACACCACCCCGATAGCTTTGCGAAACAGCGAGGCCTTTTCGTGGGTTGGGCTGTTGAGCAGCAGGCGGCCCAGCAGCCAGGCCATCAGCCCGTAGCAGGTCAGTACCACGGCGATACCCAGCACGTCGTCGGCCAGCGCCGCCGGTTGGTGTTCGGCAATCGCGACCACGGCCACCAACGCCAGTACCACTAGGCCAAGTTTGCGTATCCAGCCTTGCAGGAATTCGACCTGGGGCCTTTCCCAGCGAAAGTGCAACTCCGCCACGCCGCCCGGGGCGAGGATGCGGTAGGCGGTGTAGAACACCAGCCAGGCCTGGGCGATCTGCAGCAAGGCCGCGCCCAGGTTGGCGTTTTGCCCGCGGGCGTCGATCTGCAACGCATAGCCGCACAGCGCCAGGCCCAGGGCCACGGGCATCGCCAGCAGGATGTTGATCAGGATGGCCTGCGGCGTATGCCACTGGCTGTCGCGCTTGAAGTGGCCGATGTCCTGGTGAACCTTTTTCAGGCGCACATACAGCGCATTGCGTCGCCACAGCAGCGCGCCGATCAGCAACAGCAACGGCAGGAACAGCAGCGGGCGTTGGGTCAGGCCGTCATACAGCTCGCTGACGCTGGACGCCCAGGGCAGGGTAGTGACCTGTTTGCTCAAGTGCGCCGGTACGGTTTCCAGCCATTCGGTGTCCAGCGGCTTGTTGCTGGGGATCCAGAACATTTGCTCGTCGAGCGTGGCGCGCAGGGTGCTGGCGGTGCTGAGCAGTTGTTTCTGGTTCAGTTGCAGGGTGATGGATTCGTTGAGCAGTGCGCTCAGTTCGCGGCTCAGGCGTTCCAGCAGGTCGCTGCGGGTGATCGCCACTTCCAGCAGGGTGCGGCGCAGTTGCGGGGTGACTTCATCTGGCGGCTGGTTGGCCAGCAGGTTGTCCACATAGGCGCTGGGAGAGGTGATCAGCTCACGCTGTTGGTTGACCTCGAACTGGTACAGGCGAATGTTGGCGATGTCGTCGGCCAGGTCTTTGTCCACGGTCAGACGCGGCAGGGCCTGCTTTTGTTTATAGAGAATCTTGGACAGCAGCAGGCTGCCCTTGAGCACGTTGATTTGCTCGTCCAGGGCCGAATCGCTTTGGGTCACGGTGTCCAGTTGCTGCTTGGTCTGCAGGTTTTTCTGGGTCAGGTCGTTGAGGCGGTCGGTGCTTTTGAGCAGGTAGTCGGACAGCTTGAGATTGTCTGCGCTTTCCTTGGCCAGGATGCTACTGCCGCCGGCTTTCTGCGCTTCGATGGACTGTTGGGTCACCGTCTGCTGGGACTGGGCCAGGCGTTTCTGGTTGATCAGGGTTTGCAGGTCCTGGATTTCTTGCTCCAGGCGTGCGGTTTTTTCCTGGATCAGGTCGTGCTGGCTGTTGCCCAGGTCTTGCAGCTGGCTGTTGCCGGCCAATTCCTGGCGGCGCAGGGGAATCAAGGCATTCAGGGCCGCCAGTTCGGCGTTGAGCTGGTTGCGCTGGTCGCTGCTGAGGGGCTTGCCGTTGTCTTTGCCGAGCTTGAGCGTCGCGTTGATTTGCTGGATGCGCGTCTGGCTGCTGCTGATTTCGGTCTGGGCGCGCTCGGGGCGGGTCTGGGCGGCGATGGTCAGGCTGTTGGCGTCGGCCAGCTCTTTTTGCAGGTCGCCTTGCTGGGTGCTGCGTTGCACCAATAACTGCTCAAGCTGCGGCACCGGCAGGCTGGCGTAGCGTTGGGCCACTGGGATAATTTTGGTGGCCTTGAGGCGCGCCAGCTCACGCTGGTTCTCATTGGTCTGGCGCGGGGCCTCCTCCAGCTGGCGCTTGAGGTCGGCCAGGCGCTGCTCGTAATCTTGCTGATTGCCCAGGTAGGTCAGGGTCTGTTGCAGGGTCGCCTGCAGCGCCTTCATGTCGGCGTCAGGCAGCTTGCGGTCGGGCAGTTTATCCAGGCTTTGCTGGACGGCTTCGGCGCTGGGCGGGTCGGCGGCGTATACGCTGCCAACACAAAGGGTCAGGCCCAGCAGGGCAGTGGCGAGAAAAGTACGCAGGGTTGGCATAGAGACCGGTCTTGCAAAGTGAAGAATCGGGGCGTCGTTGTCCCGCAGTTTAGAGGAAGAGTCCGGGGCCCGGGCGACTTCCTTCGGGGAATCTGACGCCGACTTTGCCAATCTTGTTCCCGTCCATGACGGCGACGGTCCAGATGGTGTTGTTCCATTCCACCTGGTCGCCGACTACCGGTGCACCGCCAACCTTTTGGGTAATGAAGCGGCTCAATGGCATGTCCGGGTCGATACCCTCAAGCTTGAGCCCGTACAAGGCGGAAACCGCGCCCAGCTGGGCGTCGCCTTCGAGTACGAAGTCGCCGAAGAAGCGCAAATCGAGGCCCCGTTGCGGTGCCTGGCTGAACAGTTTGCCCAGAGCCGGCAGGTTGTGTTCGTGGCCGATCACACAGAGCAGATCACCGACTTCCAGCACCGTACTACCCGACGGATGGAGCAGTTGCTGGCCACGAAACAGCGCGGCGATGCGGGTGCCTTCGGGCATTTTCAGCTCGCGCAGGGCCGCGCCGATGCACCATTTTTCCGCGCCCAGGCGGTAGACGAAGAGCTCCCACTCGCTGGTGACGTGCACTTCGAGGGCCGCCCGGGAGATCGGCGCCGGGTCTGGCGGTACGGTGACTTTGAGCAGCTTGGCCACCCACGGCAGGCTGGTGCCCTGCACCAACAACGAGACCAGCACGATAAAGAACGCCAGGTTGAAGTACAGCTGCGCATGGGGCAGGCCGGCCATCAGCGGGAACACCGCGAGGATGATCGGTACCGCGCCGCGCAGGCCGACCCAGGCGATGAAGGCCTTTTCGCGCCCGTGGAACGCCTTGAATGGCAGCAGGCCAACCATCACCGACAGTGGCCGGGCAAACAGGATCATCCACAGCGCCAGGCCCAGGGCGGGCACGGCGATGGGCAGCAGGTCATGGGGCGTGACCAGCAGGCCCAGCACCAAGAACATACCGATCTGCGCCAGCCAGGCCATGCCGTCGAGCATATGCAAAATGCCATGGCGGCTGCGCACCGGGCGGTTGCCGATCACCAGCCCGCACAGGTACACGGCGAGGAAGCCGCTGCCGTGCAGGGCGTTGGTCAGGGCGAATACGAACAGGCCACCGGCGATCACCAGGATCGGGTACAGGCCGTTGGCCAGGTTGATGCGGTTGACCAGTTGCAGCATCAGCCAGCCACCGCCCAGGCCTACCAGGCCGCCGATGCCGAATTCGCGGATCAGGTGGGTGAGCAGGCTCCAGTGCAGGCCGGTCTGGCCGCTGGCGAGCATGTCGATCAGGGTGACGGTGAGGAACACCGCCATCGGGTCGTTGCTGCCGGATTCGATTTCCAGGCTGGCGCTGACCCGCTCGTTGAGGCCCTTGCCGCCCAGCAGCGAGAACACCGCCGCGGCGTCCGTGGAGCCGACGATGGCGCCGATCAGCAAGCCTTGAATGATATTGAGGTTAAACAGCCAGGCCGCGGCCATGCCCGTGAGGCCGGTGGTAATCAACACACCCACCGTGGCCAGGGACAACGCCGGCCACAGCGCCACGCGGAAACTCGCCACCCGGGTGCGCAAACCGCCGTCGAGCAGGATCACGGCGAGGGCGAGGTTGCCCACCAGATAGGCGGTGGGGTAGTTATCGAAAATGATGCCACCGCCATCGACCCCGGCGGTCATGCCCACGGCCAGGATAATCACCAGGATGGGGATGCCCAGGCGTGAAGAAAGCGAACTCACCAGAATGCTCGCAGTCACCAGCAACGCGCCGATCAAGAACAGGCTGTTGATGGTCGTCGCATTCAAAGGCAGTACTCCAGGGCAGGGGGGGCAGGACGCAAACTGACCATGCAGTCTGCGTGCCAGGGATTCTAACCTGTTGAATTGCTGCGCTGTCAAAAAGCTTTTGTGGCTGCACATCGCTCAAATGTGGGAGCTGGCTTGCCTGCGATTGCGGTGTGCCAGGCGCCATGGGCGTTAGCTGACAGATTGCTATCGCAGGCAAGCCAGCTCCCACAAGGTATGCGGTGTGAGCAAAGGCTTATTTCAGAGGCGGAACCTTCCGACCATCCCATTCAAATCCACCGCTAACCGCGACAACTCACCGCTCGCCGCGCTGGTCTGGCTGGCACCGGTGGCCGATTGCACCGACAAGTCACGGATATTCACCAGGTTGCGGTCCACTTCCCGCGCCACCTGGGCCTGTTCTTCCGCCGCGCTGGCGATCACCAGGTTGCGCTCGTTGATCTCCACAATCGCCGTGTTGATGGTGTCCAGCGACAGGCCCGCGCCGCGGGCGATATTCAGTGTCGATTCGGCGCGCTCGGTGCTGTTGCGCATCGAGTCCACCGCGTGTTCGGTGCCTGTCTGGATGCTGCCGATCATGCGCTCGATTTCGCTGGTGGACTGCTGGGTGCGATGGGCCAACGCGCGCACTTCATCGGCCACCACGGCGAAACCACGTCCGGCTTCCCCGGCTCGGGCTGCTTCGATCGCCGCGTTCAGGGCCAGCAGGTTGGTCTGGTCGGCCAGGCCACGGATCACGTCCAGCACTTTGCCGATATCCCGCGACTCATTGGCCAGGTCGCCAATCAGGGACGCGGTGGCCTGCACGTCGGTACTCATGCGTTCGATGGCGCTGACGGTTTCCTGCACCAGGTCACGGCCGTCACCGGCAGAGGTGGTGGCGTTGCGCGAGGCTTCGGAGGTGCTCACTGCGTTGCGTGCGACTTCTTCCACCGCACTGGTCATCTCGTTGACGGCAGTGGCGGCCTGTTCGATTTCATTGTTTTGCTGGGTCAGGCCACGGGCGCTTTCGTCGGTGACCGCATTGAGCTCTTCAGCGGCAGACGCCAACTGGGTGGCGGAGCCGGCGATACGTTGCAGGGTGTCGCGCAGTTTGTGCTGCATCTTGGCCATGGCCGCCAGCAGGCGCCCGGCCTCATCGTTGCCGTCCACGGTGATCGGGCGCGTCAGGTTGCCTTCGGCCACTTCTTCCGCGGCTTCGAGCGCCTGGGCGATAGGCAGGGTGATACTGCGCGTCAGCAACCAGGCGAACAGCAAGGTCAGCGCCGTGGCAACCACCAGCAGGCCCACGACTAGGTCAAAGGCCATGTCGTATTGGTCTTTGGCGCGCTGGTTGGTGGCGTTGGCGTCGTTGTTATTGATGTCCAGCAAGCGGGTCAACACGGCGTTGACCTGCTCGGAGTTGTCCAGCAACTCGGTGTTGAGCAGGCTGCGCAGCTCGTTGACCTGATTGGCGCGAGACAGGCTCTTCATGCGCTCTTCAATCTGACGGTACTGGCCCAACAGGCGCACGTACTCGTTGTAGGCGTTGCGCTCTTCGGTGCTGGAGATCAGTTTTTCATAGATGCCCTGGGCTGTACGAATCTGCTGATTGCGCAGTTCAAAGGCTTCCAGGGTCTTTTGCTGTACGTCCGGCTCGCGGTTGGTCAGCAAGCGGTACGACAGCACGCGCAGGCGCAGGGTCAGTTGGGTGAATTCATCCAGGGCGCGAATGCTGGGCACGCTGGCCGAGGTGATGTCTTCGGTGGCCGCACGAATTTTGCTCATCTGGTTCAGCGCGAACACACCGAGCAACAACATCAAGGCGCCAATAAACGCGAAGCCGAGGAAGGCCCTCGGGGCGATATTCATATTACGAAGAGACATGCTGGAGTCCTGGGGGAGGCGCTATCCATGCGGCCATGAGACGAGGTGTGCCCGCCTTATCGGCCCTGCGACTAAAGTCTTAAGGGGGCGCGCGCTTTTGTCGCATCGGACCAGGGGTTGGGTGAGTTCAGGAACCAGATCGGGTAAATGCAGTCACTAAGGCTCGAAAGTGCGGCCCGGCCTTGCAACATCGGGCTGCGCGGCCAGGGATAACCCTGGCATCCGAGGTGAATTTTCTTTATCGTCACCGCCCTTTTTAAACGCCCGAGAAATCAAAATGTTAGAAGCATCCCTCAGCCAATTGGAACAACTGGTCAGCGACCTCGTACAGCAGAATCAAGAACTGCTGGGCAGCAACGAATCCCTCAAGGCCGAGCTGGCCCGCGCCAAAGACGAAAACGACAGCCTGCAACTGAACCTGATGGAACAGGAAGAAAAGCACGGCGCCACCGCCGCCCGCATCCAGGCGCTGGTTGAGCGTGTGAGTGCAGGGCCTGTCAGCGCATGAGTGAGGGCATAAAGGTCGTTTCGATTCTCGGAGAGGATTACTCGATCAAGGCACCGGCCGGCGAAGATCAGACCCTGATGCATGCCGTGACTATGCTCAAGGCCTCCCTGGCCGTTACCAAGAAAAAGTACCCGACCCTGATCGGTGACAAGCTATTGGTATTGGCCGCGCTGAACCTGTGCGCCGAGCAGATTGAAATGCAACAGGCTCACCAGCAGGAACTCGACCGTTACCAAGAGCAAGTCAGCGCCACGGTCGATGTGATCTCCAAGGTGATCGGTCAGCCCTGAGGGCTAGAACCACTCGTCTTGCATGCCCAGGCACGTATCGTCGCGTGCTTCCAGAATCGCCAGTTCATGATGGCAGCTCGGTACTTCCCAGGTCAGGAAGTACCGGGCGGCCTGGAGCTTGCCCTTATAAAAGGCCGCGTCAGCCGCTTCCCCCTTGGCCAGCCCTTCTTCGGCGCGGATCGCCTGTTCCAGCCAGCGCCAGCCAATCACCGTGTGCCCGAACACTTTCAAGTACAGCGCCGAGTTCGCCAGGCTGCTGTTGACCTTGCCTTGGGCGAGATCGGTCAGCAGGCCAATCGTGACGCTTTGCAGCCGGTTTACCAGTTGCTCCAGAGGCTCTCGCAGTGCCGTGAGTGAAGGGTGCTTTTGCGCCCGGGCTCCGGTTTCGGCGATCAGGCGAATCAACTGCTTTAAACCGGCGCCGCCGTTCTGCGCCAATTTGCGCCCGAGCAGGTCCAGGGACTGGATGCCGTGGGTGCCCTCATGGATGGGGTTCAGGCGGTTGTCGCGGTAGTACTGTTCCACCGGGTATTCGCGGGTGTAGCCGTGGCCGCCAAGAATCTGGATCGCCAGCTCGTTGGCCTTGAGGCAGAACTCCGACGGCCAGGATTTGACGATGGGGGTGAGCAGGTCGAGCAGTTCGTGGGCGTGCTTGCGCTCGGTGTCGGTGGCCAGGGTGGTGGTGTCGTCGAACAGCCGGGCTGCGTAGAGGCCCAGGTCAAAGGCGCCTTCTACATAGGCTTTCTGGGTCAGCAACATGCGCTTGATGTCGGCGTGCTGGATGATCGCCACCGGTGCGGTGCTCGGGTCTTTGCTATCAGGCAGGCGCCCCTGGGGCCGTTCGCGGGCGTAGTCCAGAGAGTAAAGGTAGCCGGCGTAACCGAGCATCACCGCGCCCATACCCACGCCGATGCGTGCCTCGTTCATCATCTGGAACATGCAGCTCAAGCCCTGGTGCGGTTTGCCCACCAGGTAGCCGACACAGTTGCCGTTATCGCCGAAGTTTAGTGCTGTGGACGTGGTGCCGCGCCAGCCCATCTTGTGGAACAGCCCCGCCAGTAGCACATCGTTGCGAGCGCCCAGGCTGCCGTCATCGTTGACCAGGAACTTGGGCACGATAAACAGCGAAATGCCCTTCACGCCTGCGGGAGCGTCCGGCAACTTGGCCAGCACCATGTGCACGATGTTTTCCGACAGCGAATGGTCGCCACCGGAGATAAAGATTTTGTTGCCCTTGAGCCGATAACTGCCGCCAGCCGCAGGTTCCGCACGGGTCCGAATGTCCGACAGGGAAGAACCGGCATGGGGCTCGGTCAGGGCCATGGTGCCGAAGAAGCGCCCGTCGATCATCGGCTGCAGGAAGCGCTGTTTCTGCTCCTCGGTGCCGAAGCTCTCAATGAGGTTGGCGGCACCCATGGTCAGGAACGGGTAGGACGTCGACGCGGCGTTGGCCGCTTGGAAATGCGCGAAACAGGCCTGGGACAACAGCGTCGGCAGTTGCATGCCACCTGCTTCAAAGCTGCGTGCTGCGTTGAGGAAGCCGGCTTCAAGGAAGGCGTCCACGGCGGGTTTGACCTCCGGGATCAGGATCGCCTGGCCGTTCTCATAGCGCGGTTCGTTTTCGTCGTTCTTGCGGTTGTGAGGGGCGAAGTACTTTTCTGCGATGTTGCGCGCCGTGCTGATCGCGGCATCGAAGGTTTCGCGGTTGTGTTCGGCAAACCGCTCGCGCTGGGTCAGGCCCTCGGCATCGAGGACTTCATACAGCTCGAAAGCCAGATTGCGGGAACTGAGCAGCGTCTCGGACATGGCGGCGTACCTTTGAAGGAATTGGCCTGAGTCTAAGTGCGCGAATGGAGGATGGGTAGCAAGATTGATCTAAGTGATAGAAGGGCAGAACGCTGGCGCAACGTGGAGCGCTATCAGTGTGGGAGCTGGCTTGCCTGCGATGAGGCCGTACCAGTTCGAGATCGTTCCCATGCTCTGCGTGGGAACGCCTCTTTTGACGCTCCGCGTCACGCTTCTGGACGCAGAGCGTCCTTAAGCTGCATTCCCACGCGGAGCGTGGGAATGATCAGCCGCGTTGTGTCAGTTAGCCGATGGTCATCAGGCTGGCGTTACCACCCGCTGCAGCGGTGTTAACGCTCAACGCACGCTCGATCACCAGACGCTCCAGCGCAATCGCCGTTTCGCCTTGCGACATACCATGTACCCCAACAATCGCCCCACCGCGCTGCGCCACTTGCTGGCACACCGCACGCAGTTGGTCGGAATCACCGTGATGCAGCACGGCGTCAAACACGACGTCGTCCTTGGTCCAGTCGGCCACGCGCTTGATCTTCGCCTGAATCTCTTTCGGCAGGCGTGGGAACAAGGCCTTGGTCAGCTCGGTTTCCGGCCATACCGCCGAACCACCGACGGCCAATACCGCAGCCAGTTGGGTCAGCAGGTCGCCTTCCACTTCGGCCAGGCACAGTACGTGCTCGCGCGGCAGGATGGCGTAGCTGTTGCGCTCGCCGGTCGGGCCGGCCAGTTGGCGGGTGATACCGCTTTGCGACTGGGCGGCGAACTGCGTGCACAGGGCGCTCAGTTCACTGAACTTATTGCTGTCGGCCCAGGTTTTCAGGGCGGTCAGCGATTGGCTCATGGCATCACGCAGGCGCACGTCCGGCGCGGCCAACTTGTCGCCTCGTACGAAGGATTGCTCGATTGCATCGGTAGGACGAGTCGACAGCAAACGGTACAGGTACAGCGGGCCTCCGGCTTTCGGGCCAGTACCCGACAGGCCTTCGCCGCCGAACGGTTGCACGCCGACCACGGCACCCACAATGTTGCGGTTGACGTAGACGTTACCGGCGTTGACGTTGTCGATCACCTTGGCGATGGTTTCGTCGATGCGGGTGTGCACGCCCAGGGTCAGGCCATAGCCGGAAGCGTTGATCTGGCCGATGAGCTGGTCGATCTCTTTACGCTTGTAGCGCACCACGTGCAGTACCGGGCCGAAGATCTCGCGTTGCAGTTCGTCGAAGCTTTCCAGCTCGATCAGGGTCGGCATCACGAAGGTGCCGCGCTTGATCTCTTCACCGTCGGCAATCGCCACTTGGTAAACGTTGCGGCCTTTGTCGCGCATGGCCTGGATGTGTTTCTCGATACCGGCCTTGGCTTCGGCGTCGATCACCGGGCCGATGTCGACCGACAGGCGTTCCGGGTTACCCAGGCGGCATTCAGCCATGGCGCCCTTGAGCATTTCGACTACACGGTCTGCCGAATCTTCCTGCAGGCACAGTACGCGCAGGGCCGAGCAACGTTGACCGGCGCTGTCGAAGGCCGACGACACGACGTCGATCACCACTTGTTCGGTCAGCGCCGAGGAGTCCACGATCATCGCGTTCTGGCCACCGGTTTCGGCGATCAGTGGAATCGGGCGACCCTGGGCATCCAGGCGACCGGCGACATTGCGTTGCAGCAGGCGCGCCACTTCGGTGGAGCCGGTGAACATCACACCTTTGACGCGATCATCACCCACCAGGCGGGCACCGACGCTTTCGCCCTGGCCTGGCAGCAATTGCAGCACACCTTCCGGAATGCCAGCTTCAAGCAGGATGCGTACGGCTTGGGCAGCCACCAGCGGCGTCTGCTCGGCAGGCTTGGCCAGCACCGGGTTACCGGCAGCCAGTGCAGCAGCCACCTGGCCGCTGAAGATGGCGAGTGGGAAGTTCCATGGGCTGATGCACACCACCGGGCCCAATGGGCGGTGGGCGTCATTGGTAAAGTCGTTGCGCGCCTGCACCGCGTAGTAACGCAGGAAGTCCACGGCTTCACGCACTTCGGCGATGGCGTTGGCGAAGGTCTTGCCGGCTTCACGGGCCAGTAAGCCCATCAGCGGCTGGATCTCGCCTTCCATCAGATCGGCGGCGCGTTCCAGAATGGCGGCGCGTTCGGCGGGCGGGGTGGCCTGCCAGATCGGCGCGGCGCTGATGGCGCACTGGATGGCGTTGTCGACGTCTTCGACGGTGGCTTCCTGTACCTGGCCGACCACGTCACGCAGGTCGGAAGGGTTCAGCACCGGTTGTGCCGCTTCATTGCTGGCGGCGCAACCGAGCATCGGCGCGGCCTTCCAGTTGTTGTGAGCGGTGGCCAGCAGGGCGCAGGACAGCGAGGCCAGGCGATGTTCGTTGGCCAGGTCGATACCGGCCGAGTTGGCGCGGTCGCTGCCGTATAGGTCACGCGGCAACGGAATGCGCGGGTGCGGCAGGCCGAAACCGCCTTCCTGGGTTGCCATTTGCTCGATGCTGGCTACCGGGTCGGCTACCAATTCCTGGATCGAGATGGCCTGGTCAGCGATACGGTTGACGAACGAGGTGTTGGCGCCGTTTTCCAGCAGGCGGCGTACCAGATAAGCCAACAGTGTTTCGTGGGTACCGACCGGCGCGTACACACGGCACGGACGGTTCAGCTTGCCTTCGGAAACCTTGCCTACAACCTGTTCGTACAGCGGTTCACCCATGCCGTGCAGGCACTGGAACTCGTACTGGCCGGGGTAATAGTTCTGACCGGCGATGTGGTAGATAGCCGACAGGGTGTGGGCGTTGTGTGTGGCGAACTGCGGGTAGATGACTTCCGGCACCGACAGCAGTTTGCGTGCGCAGGCAATGTAGGAAACGTCGGTGTACACCTTGCGGGTGTAGACCGGGTAGCCTTCCAGGCCTTCGACCTGGGCGCGCTTGATTTCGCTGTCCCAGTACGCGCCCTTTACCAGGCGGATCATCAGGCGATGGCGGCTGCGGCGGGCCAGGTCGATGACGTAGTCGATCACATACGGGCAACGCTTCTGGTACGCCTGGATCACAAAGCCGATGCCGTTCCAGCCGGTCAGTTGCGGCTCGAAGCACAGGCGCTCGAGCAGGTCCAGGGACAGCTCCAGGCGGTCGGCTTCTTCGGCGTCGATGTTCAGGCCGATGTCGTACTGCTTGGCCAGCAAGGTCAGCGACAGCAGGCGCGGGTACAGCTCGTCCATCACACGCTCGTACTGCGCACGGCTGTAGCGTGGGTGCAGGGCGGAGAGTTTGATGGAGATGCCCGGGCCTTCATAGATCCCACGGCCATGGGAGGCTTTGCCGATGGAATGAATGGCTTGTTCGTACGAGGCCAGGTACTTCTGGGCGTCGTGTTCGGTGAGCGCGGCTTCACCGAGCATGTCGTAGGAATAGCGGAAGCCCTTGGCTTCGAATTTGCTCGCATTGGCCAGGGCTTCGGCGATGGTTTCGCCGGTGACGAACTGCTCGCCCATCAGGCGCATGGCCATGTCGACGCCCTTGCGGATCATCGGCTCGCCGCTCTTGCCGATGATGCGGCTTAAGGACGAGGTCAGGCCTGCTTCGTTGTGGGTCGATACCAGCTTGCCAGTCAGCAGCAGGCCCCAGGTAGCGGCGTTGACGAACAGCGATGGGCTGTTGCCCAGGTGTGGCTGCCAGTTGCCGGTGCTGATCTTGTCGCGGATCAGCGCATCGCGGGTGCCTTTGTCCGGGATACGCAGCAGCGCTTCGGCCAGGCACATCAGCGCCACGCCTTCCTGGGACGACAGGGAGAATTCTTGCAGCAGGCCCTGAACAATACCGGCACGGCCGCCGGCACTCTTCTGATTGCGCAGTTTTTCGGCAATGCTCGCGGCCAGCTTGTTGGTGGCTTCGGCCATCGGTGCCGGCAGGCGCGCCTGTTCGATCAGCATCGGCACCACTTCCGGCTCGGGGCGGCGGTAAGCGGCGGTGATTGCGGCACGCAATACCGATTGCGGCAGGATGCTCTCGGCGAACTCAAGGAAGCACTGGTGGGCGTGGTCGGCCTGGACCTCGCCGGCATCATCGGCCTCCTTGCTGCTCAAGCCATTGAGCTCGGACAGGGTTGCACCACCCTCGAGTTTCTCCAGGTAATTGAAAATCGCCTGCTTGATCAGCCAGTGCGGCGTGCGATCAATGGAGGTCGCGGCGGCCTTCAGGCGTTCGCGGGTCGGGTCGTCGAGTTTGACCCCAAGGGTGGTCGTTGCCATTTTTTTATCCTCATGGGTGCCACTACCGAGTGGCATCTGCTGGCGGCAAGATTAGCTTTGCCCATCTCGAGGTGCAACCGGGTGCAACCCTTTTGTTGGTTAAATGTTCGACGCTTGATCGGAAAAAAATAAACACACGACGGAATCCGCTCCGCGCTGGTGCATTTGCTTCTGAGATCGGCTGTTCTTGCTCCGAAAGGGAGCAAAAAAAGCGCGTTTGTCCTAAAACATACTTGGGTGCAACTTAATCGGCAGAAACTGGTTGCACCTTATTTGCTTTGTTGAATAGCATTCGCGCACCAAGGTGCAACCAACCCTCAGGGTGGGTTCATCGGCTGGCGGCTTTCCTGGGGAAACGCCAGTCATAAATGCGCGGCATGCAGGTTCGTCTATCCGGTTATCCACGGGTGGCCGTCCCCATGACCGTCGCTACATAAAAACAAAGCCAGGGCGTCACTCCTATGAGCGTTAGTAATCCAACCCTGATCACGTTCGTGATCTACATCGCAGCAATGGTGCTGATCGGTCTGATGGCCTATCGCTCCACCAACAACCTTTCCGATTACATCCTGGGCGGCCGCAGCCTCGGTAGCGTGGTGACAGCTCTGTCTGCCGGTGCTTCCGACATGAGCGGCTGGCTGTTGATGGGCTTGCCTGGCGCGATCTACATGTCCGGTCTGTCGGAAAGCTGGATTGCCATCGGCCTGATCGTCGGTGCTTACCTCAACTGGTTGTTCGTGGCCGGCCGCCTGCGCGTGCAGACCGAACACAACGGCGACGCCCTGACCCTGCCGGATTACTTCTCCAGCCGCTTCGAAGATAAAAGCGGCCTGCTGCGGATCATCTCCGCCGTGGTGATCCTGGTGTTCTTCACCATCTACTGTGCTTCCGGCATCGTTGCCGGCGCCCGCCTGTTCGAAAGCACCTTCGGCATGTCCTACGAGACCGCGCTGTGGGCCGGTGCTGCGGCGACCATTGCCTACACCTTCATCGGTGGTTTCCTGGCAGTCAGCTGGACCGACACCGTACAAGCCACGCTGATGATCTTCGCGCTGATCCTCACGCCGATCATCGTGCTGCTGGCCACCGGCGGGGTAGACACCACCTTCCTGGCCATTGAAGCCAAGGACCCGACCAGCTTCGACATGCTGAAAAACACCACCTTCATCGGCATCATCTCGCTGATGGGCTGGGGTCTGGGCTACTTCGGCCAGCCGCACATCCTCGCGCGTTTCATGGCGGCGGACTCGGTGAAGTCGATCGCCAAGGCGCGTCGTATTTCCATGGCCTGGATGATCCTGTGCCTGGCCGGCACCGTGGCGGTGGGCTTCTTCGGTATCGCTTACTTCTCGGCGCACCCGGAAGTGGCAGGCCCGGTAACTGAAAACCCAGAACGCGTGTTTATCGAGCTGGCCAAAATCCTGTTCAACCCATGGGTTGCCGGTGTGTTGCTGTCGGCCATTCTGGCTGCTGTGATGAGTACCCTGAGCTGCCAATTGCTGGTGTGCTCCAGCGCCCTGACCGAAGACTTCTACAAGGCGTTCCTGCGCAAGGGCGCGTCCCAGCGTGAACTGGTATGGGTCGGTCGCCTGATGGTGCTGGTCGTGGCCTTGATCGCCATCGCCATGGCCGCCAACCCGGAAAACCGCGTACTGGGCCTGGTCAGCTACGCCTGGGCCGGTTTCGGTGCAGCCTTCGGCCCTGTGGTACTGATCTCGGTAATCTGGAAACACATGACCCGCAACGGCGCACTGGCCGGCATCCTGGTCGGCGCGATCACCGTAATCGTGTGGAAGCACTTCGAATTGCTGGGCCTGTACGAAATCATCCCAGGCTTCATCTTCGCCAGCCTGGCGATCTACTTCGTGAGCAAGATGGGCGCACCGACGGTGGGTATGGTCGAGCGTTTTGATGCTGCGGAAAAAGATTACAACCTGAACAAGTAATTCGTTGGGCGCTCAGCGCTTAGAGGATGAACAAAAGGCCCGCGTACTATGATCGCGGGCCTTTTTTACTTTACTGGATCAATAAAGGAGATGGCGACCATCCCTGACAAGCCGAGCGTGCAGAGAAGGAACGTTAGATGGAGCAGAAGCTTTGTTTGACGTGGAAAGGCCCGCGCCTGCTCCAGGTCAGCGACGCCTCGCCAAGCATTAAATCGGGGTAGCGCAATGACGCAATATACTGCGCAAAGCCTCGCTATCCTTTCCCTTGGTGAATTTCTCAAATAACTGCTGTGGACGGCGACCAGTCGACATTTGTCCAGGAGTGCTTCCATGGTCTCGAGTTTTCGGTAGCACAAAAAGAACATAAGTATGTTTGAGATGATTGCTGCAGATATTGAGCTAATGGCGACCAATATGATTGGAGGCCAATTCATGAACGCCTCAATACTCATACAAAAACTCACCTACCTTTTCGCCAGCCGTGCCGCCAAAATGCCCTCCTGCTGCGCCGCCGAGGCCCCCGGCAACTAACATACAGGCTAGAGCCCCTGGGCCAGTACTAGGAGCTAATAAAAAAATACACAGTGCTGTCCCGCCAAAACCACCCGCTAAGCCTCCACTAACTCCTGCGCTCAGTTTTCCCAGCTCTACATATCTGGCTTTCCTGCACTGCTCCTCTCTCCCGGTAGAACACGCCTCTTTTATCTCCAGTGCCGTCACCGTCGTACTCAATGCTATCCCCAACGGCGTCCCGTTTTTAAGAAGCTTCGCCGTCTTCGAAATCCGTGCGATGGTCTCTTGATACCGGCTTATGTCCCCCGTATGCAAATAGCTTCTGGTCGAGACACCTAGCATTTTCTTGATCGAGCCTTCATTGCGCAGCCCCGTGCCATAACGCGCAAAACCACGCAGTTGAGCGTCCAGCCTTGCAAACAGTGTTCGGCGTCGTGCGAGAAACTCCTCTCTGGCGGCACCACCGCCCCGGCGTAGTGACTGTTTGTGCAGGGCATCAATTTCTTCCAGGGTTTTTGCAATGTCTTGCAAATGCTTGCTCCAGGCATCACCTGCCGTGCCTATACCCAGCGAGGCATACCCCAGCAGCGTTTGCAGCAAATCATAGTTATGCAGTGCAAAGGCATCCCCGCCTTCGGCCATCACGCTATGGCGAATATCCCAGGCGGCTCGCATTAAGCGTGACTCTTCCAGGGTACAGGCTGCGGTGGTGTCGTCGCCGATAATGACGAGTTGCCCCGGTAGCACCACCACATTGCGAATGTGCGTGTTGAGCGCGTCGAACTTGGCTTCGGCGTGTTTGCCTAAGCGTGATTTGGCCTTGAGTTCCACGGAGGTTTGTTGCTGGTCATTGATGAAGGCGTAAGGCTGGGTCATTACACATTCCCCAGCAGTGACTGGCTCCAAGCGTGGCGATTACCTGCCATGAACACATTCCTTTTGAATGAACATGGCTGCGCAATTTAAACAGGTGATGGGACGGTGTCGTGGTTATGGGGGGGGGTTCGGGGTGGCGTTTTCACGTTTGGGAAACAGGCTACTGGGCTGCCGTAATATTCTGTCAGACGTGTGTTTTTTTACCGTAATGGGGCTTCAGCACGCGGCTACCCCCATCAAATGAAGGCGGCGGTAGGACCTTACTGATTTACCCGGTATGAGCCCAGGCCGGCCGTAAGCTGGTGCAGAATCGACCGCCCACCCTTCGCAGAGAAACACCGGATGTTCGCTCCTGCCAACCAACCTGCATTTACTTTGGCCCTGGACGGGGCGCCCAGTGACTTCAAGGTGTTCGCGTTCAGCGGCACCGAGGCCATCAGCCAGCCCTATCGTTTTGAACTTGAGCTGGTCAGCGAGCAGCCGGATGTCGATCTGGAGGCCTTGCTGCATCGGCAGGTGTACTTGGGCTTCGACGATCAGGGGCATGGCGTTCATGGCCTGGTGTATCGGGTTGCCCAGGGCGACTCGGGGCGGCGCTTGACGCGTTATCAGCTCAGTCTTGCGCCGCATCTGGCGTACCTGGCGCACAGCAGCCATCAGCGTATTTTTCAGCATAAGACGGTGCCGCAGATTGTTGCTCAGGTGTTGGCCGGGCAGGGGATTCACAGTGATCGCTTTGAGTTCCGGTTGAGCGGTGATTACCCGGAGCGTGAATATTGCGTGCAGTTCGGCGAGAGCGACCTGGCGTTCATTCAGCGCCTGTGTGCCGAACTGGGGATTCACTATCACTTCCAGCATTCCCCCGAAGGGCATCTGCTGGTGTTTGGCGATGACCAGACGGTGTTTGCCCAGATGGATCAGCCCACGCCTTACCGGCCAGGTTCGGGAATGGTGGCCGATACCCCCGCGATCAAGCGCTTCACCTTGCAATTGGCGACCCGGACCACGGCGCTGAACCTGCGCGATTACGACTTTCGAAAACCCCATGTCGAGTTGGAGGGCACGGCTGCCGACGAGTCATTGCCCAAGCTTGAAGCGCAGCACTACCCTGGCAACTTTTCCGACCGAGCCCAGGGCAGATGCCTAGCCCAGCGTGGCCTGGAGCGGCACCGCAGCGACTATCGCAGCGCCCATGGCCAGGGCGATGAGCCGGCGTTGGCCAGTGGCCGGTTTTTGCAGTTGCGTGAGCACCCCCGCGAGGACTGGAATGACTTGTGGCTGGTGACGCAGGTGCGCCATGAAGGCAAGCAGCCCCAGGTGCTGGAGGAGGCGGTCACCGAGGAGGACGGAGGGGAACTGCGCCAGGGCTATCGCAACGCATTTGTCGCCGCGCCATGGGATGCGGTGTTTCGTCCGCCCTTGCCGGAGCAGCCGCGCCCGACGGTATCGGGGTATCAAAGCGCGGTGGTCACCGGCCCGGTTGACAGTGAGGTCCACTGTGACGAGTACGGCCGGGTCAAGGTGCAACTGGCCTGGGATCGTGTCGGTGAGCACAACGACCATTCCAGCTGCTGGCTGCGGGTGGCCAGTGGTTGGGCCCATGACCGTTATGGTGTGGTGCTGATCCCCAGGGTCGGCATGGAAGTGCTGGTGGGGTTCGTCAATGGCGATATGGACATGCCGCTGGTAGTGGGGTGCCTGCCCAACACCGCCACGCCAGTGCCCCTCGACCTGCCGGCGGACAAGACCCGTAGCATCTGGCGTAGCCAGAGCAGCCCTGGCGGTGGCGGCTACAACGAACTGCGTATTGAGGACCGCAAGGGCGCCGAGGAAATCTACCTGCGCGCCCAGCGGGACTGGACCCAGCATGTGCTGCATGACCAACAGGTACAGGTCGATAACCAGCGTCGCGTGCAGGTGGGCGGCGAGTCGCGCCATGAGTTGCAGGGCCAGGAGCAGCGCATCACCCACGGCAACCGTTTGACCGAGCTCAAGCAGGATGACCATCTGGTGGTCGGCGGTTCCCAGCACATGCGGGCCGGGCAGACCATTGCGCTGGGCGCCGGGCAAAGCATCCTCATTGATGCGGGTGCCAGCGTGACGATCCAGGCGGGCGGGCAGTCGATCACGTTGTCAGCGGGCGGGATATTCAGCAGTGTGCCGATCCAGCTCGGCAGCGCGCCGGCCCCGATGCCGGCGCCGTTGATGCCTGGATTGAACGAGACTTTATTGGCGGTGGTGCCCGCGCCGTTAAGCCGTGCGCAAGTGGTCAGCCTCAAACGCAGCGCGCCGTTCTGTGAAGAATGCGAGCGCTGCAAGAACGGCCAGTGTGACATCGGCGCCCCTGTACGGAGTGCGTCCTGATGCCCGCGCCCTTGACGCCCATTGCCTGGCTGGCGCACTACCCGTTGCAGCCAGATGAACAGCTGTACGCCGTGCTGGGCAATGCCAGCGACGCCAAGCCGCTTGCCGCCTGGCAAGCCACGGCCGCTGCAAAGATGCCGCGACCGATCTGGGCGGGCACGGCCTACGCTGACTGGGATGAGGTCATGCCCTGCGTGGGCATCGTTGAGCCGGGCAGTGCCTTTCTCGATTGGATAGCCACCACCCAAGCGACGGATTGGGGCTGGCTGGCGGTCTCATCCAGCCCGCTGGAGGTGGTGATCGAGCATTTGCAGGGCTTGACCCAGGTGTACCTGCCGGAAAACCAGCCGGTGTTTTTGCGTTTCTGGGACGGCGCGCACCTTTTGCCGATGTTGCAGTCATTAGGCGACGAGGCGGCGCGCGTGTTGCCGGTGTTTCAGCGCTACCTGGTCAACGGCCAGCCGCTGTCCGTGGCGACCGGGTCAGTCGCTGCGGCCCCAGCCAGCCCCTGGTGGCAAGTTCCGGCGTCCTTGCTGACGCACATGGCCCAGCAGTCACCGCAGGTGCTTGTCGACAACCTGCTGCAATGGCTCCAGGAGCAGCGTCCTGACCTCTACACCGCGTTTACCCCAGCCACCTTGCAGCACAAGGTCGCCTACTTCACACGCAGGCCGCAAATCAGCCATGGCGCATTGGCTGATTACCTTGCCTCGCAACTCAGTTAAGCCCCTGGTGATAGCGTGACATCCGTGCCGCCTGCCGTGCGGCCCTGCACCTTTGCGTCGGTAGAAGGTAAACTTCGCCCCCTGCGCAGGAGCAACCATGAATTATCGTCACGCCTTTCACGCCGGCAACCATGCCGATGTCTTCAAACACCTGACCTTGACCCGCCTCATCGCCCTGATGTCGCGCAAGGAGCAGCCGTTCGCCTACCTCGACACTCACGCCGGCATTGGCTTGTACGACCTGCGGGGCGACCAGGCCAACCGCACCGGTGAATACCTGGAAGGCATCGCCCGCCTGTGGGGCGCAAGCGACCTGCCGCCGCTCACCGCCGACTACATGCGCGTGCTGCACGAGATGAACCCGGATGGCCAGTTGCGCTACTACCCCGGCTCGCCGGAACTGGCGCGCCGCCTCACGCGGCCCCAGGACCGCGTGCTGCTCAATGAGAAGCACCCGGAAGATGGCGTGCTGCTCAAGGACAACATGAAGGGTGATCGCCGCGTCAAAGTGCACCTGGGCGAAGGCTGGCATGTGCCACGGGCCTTGCTGCCGGTGCCGGAAAAGCGCGCGCTGATGCTGATCGACCCGCCGTTTGAAAAACTCGACGAAATGCAGCGTTGCGCGGCGTCCCTCAAGGAGGCGGTAAGCCGTATGCGCCAGACGGTGGCGGCGATCTGGTACCCGGTGAAAGACCAGCGCATGTTGCGCCGTTTCTACCAGGACCTGGCCGGCACTGGCGCGCCGAAGCTGCTGCGTGTGGAGTTACTGGTGCATCCGCTGGACACGCCCAATACCCTCACCGGCTCGGGCCTGGCGATTGCCAACCCGCCGTGGGGCTTGGAGGAGGAACTGCGTGAGTTGTTGCCGTGGCTGTCCAAGCAACTGGGCCAGACCCAGGGTGGCTGGCAGATGGATTGGCTCATCGCCGAATAACCGCCTTTCCGGCCAAACACAAACCAATGTGGGGGGCTTGCCCCCCGATAGCGGAGTATCAGCCATTACATCCGTAACTGACACTCCGCTATCGGGGCATAGGTATCTACACAATTTCGGGTACGACGCTGGACCTGTGGCGAGGGAGCTTGCTCGAGTGGCGGCCTGACGGCCGACGCATCTCTACCTGACACCCCAAGATCTAAATGTGGGAGCTGGCTTGCCTGCGAAGACGGCCTGACGGTCGACACAGTTGGATCGTGTACATATCCATTCCTGCGGTAACGGCCACTTAGGGTTCCGCCCTGACGGCGGCTCACTTTGCAAAAGCCGGGATGCCGGCCCAGGCCAAAGTAAGCAAAACGCTCCTGCCCCACCACTCGGCACCTCGCTCAGGCTCGGTGTGCCCGTAATCCGCCAGTGATTTGGGGGGCCGCCGCCCCGCGCCATCCATGGCGCGGGGCGGCTAAACCGGCATCCCTGCCGGTTTACCCCCCCAAATCACTGTCGAATTACGGCCAGCGTGGTTTAACGGGGCGCTTGAGATCAAAAGCAGATCAAGATCAAGAGCGGCTCGCTTCGCATCGTGGTTACCGTCGGCTAAGACAACCTACAAAATTGTGTAGATACCTATGGCTATCGGGGGCAAGCCCCCTCCCACATTTGGTTTTATGTTGACCTTAGATCGGGCAGGTCACGCCCGTACCGCCGATCCCGCAGTAACCCTGTGGATTCTTCGCCAGGTACTGCTGGTGATACGCCTCGGCGAAGTACACCGTCGGGGCCTCTTCGATTTCCGTGGTGATCTCACCCAGGCCGGCCTTGCTGAGCTCTTGTTGATAAGCCTGGGCACTGGCCTTGGCCGCCGCCAGTTGCTCAGGTGTGGTGGCGTAGATCACCGAACGGTACTGGCTGCCGATGTCGTTGCCCTGGCGCATGCCCTGGGTCGGGTTGTGCAGTTCCCAGAACATCTTCAGCAAGTCTTCGTATTTCACCTTGGCCTGGTCATACACCACCAGCACCACCTCGCTGTGGCCGGTGAGGCCAGAGCAGACTTCTTCATAAGTGGGGTTGGGCGTAAAGCCGCCGGCGTAGCCGACCACGGTGCTGACCACGCCGTCGCGCTGCCAGAACTTGCGTTCCGCGCCCCAGAAACAGCCCAGGCCGAAGATCGCAAAGCCGACGTCATCCAGGAACGGGCCCAGCAGTGGGTTGCCGTTGACGAAGTGCGTTTCGGGCAACTTCATCGGGGTTTCACGACCAGGCAGAGCTTGTTCTTGAGTAGGCAGCACGTTTTTGTTCACCAGAATTTCCGAGCGCAAGACCATGATCAGTCCTCTCGTCAGGTTGAGTAACAGTAAATTGTCAGACAGCCAGTGTGCCCGAGTGTTACAGCGCTGTCAGGCGATTGGCCCGCGCGGGTAGCGTTTAAGCCTGTGCAGCAGCTCGGCACCCGGGATCGGGCGGTCGAACAGATAGCCCTGGCCCACGTCGCAACGGTGCCGGCGCAGGAACGCCAACTGCTCAGCGGTCTCGATGCCTTCGGCCACCACCTTGAGCTTGAGGTTGTGGGCCATGGCGATCACCGCTGAGGTGATTTCCATGTCGTCCTGGTTGTCCGGGATTTCATGGATAAAGCTGCGATCAATCTTAATGATGTCGATGGGGAATTTTTTCAAGTAGCTCAGCGACGAGTAACCGGTGCCGAAGTCGTCCATCGCCAGGGTCAGGCCGAAGCTCTTGAGCTGGTCCAGTTGCAGGCGCGTGTCTTCGGTGGCTTCCAGCAGCAAGCCTTCGGTCAGCTCCAGCTCCAGCAGGTTGGCCGGCAGCTGTTCCTCCTTGAGGATGGTCGCAATCGACGCCACCAGGTCCGGGTCGGAGAATTGCTTGGGCGACAGGTTGATGGCCACCTGCAAGTTGCCTAGGCCTGCGGCGGTCAATTGCCGGCTCATGCGGCAAGCCTGGCGCGCGATCCATTTGCCGATGGGGATAATCAGCCCGGTTTCTTCGGCCACGCTGATGAACTGGTCGGGGCGGATCATGCCCTTTTCCGGATGGTTCCAGCGCAACAGCGCTTCCATGCCCAGCAAGCGGCCGCTGCGCAGGCACAGCTTGGGCTGGTAGAACACGTCCAGTTCGTTCTGGGTCAGGGCACGGCGCAGGTTATTTTCCACGAACAGCTTGTAGCTGGCTTCGGCATTCAGCGCTTCGGTGAACACTTGCACCTGGTGCTTGCCGTTGGCCTTGGCCTTGTGCAGGGCCAGGCCGGCGTTGCGCATCAGGGTTTGCGGGTCGCGGCCATGCAGCGGCGCGCAGGCCAGGCCCACGGAGCCGGTGACGCTGATCAGCTGGTTGTCGACGAACATCGGCTTGTCGAGGGTGGCCAGCAACTGGCTGGCCACCTGCTGGCCGGTCTCAAGGTCGGCGTCGTCCAACAGCACCGCGAATTCGTTACTGGCAAAACGCGCCAGGCTGCCGCCGCTGCTCAAGCTGTTGCGCAGGCGGCGCGCCAGGCTGATCAGCAACTTGTCGCCAGTCTGGTGGCCGAGGCTGTCGTTGATGCGCTTGAAGTTGTCGATGTCCACCAACAGCAGGCTGATCGGGCTGTCGCTGTCGCGGGCAAAGCGTTCGTCGAGGTTGCGAATGAACGCCGGTCGGTTGCCCAGGTTGGTCAGGTTGTCGGTGTAGGCCAGGCGTTCGATGCGCTGCTGCGCCAGCTTGGTCTGGGTAATGTCTTCGTAGATGCCGATGTAGTGGGTCAACTCGCGGTTGTCGCCATACACTTTGGAAATCGACAACTGGCCCCAGTAGGGTTCCAGGTTCTTGCGGCGGCTCTTGAACTCGCCTTGCCAGCTGTTGCTTTTGGCCAGGGCCGAGGGTGCGTCGAACAGCAACTCGCTGAGGTTTTCCAGGGCCGGCAGTTGGGCCAGGCGATGGCCGTGGACTTCTTCGGCGCTGTACTGGGTAATCGCGGTGAAGCTGGGGTTGACGTACTCCACCACGCCATCGCAATTGACCAGCAAGAACGCGTTGGCGCTTTGCTCTACCGCGCGCTGGAACAGGTGCAAGGCGCTGGTGGCGGTGCGGCGGTTGTGGTTGTTGATGACCTGGGCGAACTGGTCTGCCAGCTCGCCAGCGAACGCGATCTCATCGGACTGCCACGCGCGCGGGCTGCCGCCTTGTTCCAGGCACAGCACGCCGACGACCTGGCCATCGACACGGATGCTGGCATCGAGCATCGCGTGGACGTCCTTGGCGCGCAGGCTTTCGGCCATTTCCCGGGTACGTGGGTCGCGCAGCGCATGGGTGGCATCGATGGCGCGGCTCGAGTGCAGGGCTTCCAGGTAATCCGGGAAGCCACTGGCGTCGATGGCTTCGGGCAGGTGGTGTTGTTGATCGGCACGGTGGTAGGCCGAGATCGGTACCAGGTGATGGCCTTCGAGGTTCCAGATGCTGGCGCAGTCGATCTGGTAGATGTCGCAGGCGCTGCGCGTGATCAGCTCAGCGGCTTCTTGCAGGGAGTTGGGCGTGGTGTAGCGTTGGCGCGCCAGCAGCAGGATCAACTCCTGCTGGGCACGCACCCGCTCCAGGTGCTGCAACTGTTCCTGCTGCGCTCGCTGGTTGAGCTCCAGGGCGATTTGCAGGCGGCTGTTCTGGTTTTCCAGGTCGACGGTTGGGGCGGGCGTGCTGATCTCGCTGAACAGCCCCTCAACCACCATCAGGTAGCCGCGCACCAGGTGGCGGTTGTGTTGTTTGTAGGCTTCGCCCATCTCCAAAACGCTTAGCGGGCCGTCATGGGTGTGCAGGGTGTAGCGCACCAGATAATGGGGGCTCTGGGCCAGTTGTTGCTGGATCGCATCGTGCAACTGATAGCGCGCCTGGGGTTCCATCAGGCTGGCGTAGGGCGTGCCGATCAAGGCGCAGAGTTCAACCGCTGGCAGGCCAAACTGACGCTCGCAATTGGGGTCGAGGTAGAGCAGCGCCCAGCTTGCCTCATTAAGCCGCTCGAAACGCAGCATACCGAGGCGCGAAGGCACCGGTAATTGCGTCACTACCTCGGCCGCCATACGGGCGACATCGGGTTGGCTTTTCATGGGGAAACTCGCTTGGAAAAATGCGCACTGCGCTGGGCTCACGCCCTCTTGACTGTCGACTGCGGCAAGGTTGCATCATGCAGCACGCAGTGACAAGAGAGGATGAAGGCTAAGTGCTATAAGCCTGTTATCGGCCGCGCGAGGGTTTTCTGTAATTGGGGTGATCGATGGTTCACGCCTGTCCTCTGTAGGAGCGAGGGGGACGCCTAGTTCTTGCTCGCGAAAAACGCCAGGGCACCGCGTTTATCCAGAAGGTCCGCGTCATCGTTGACGATCTTCGCGAGCAAGCTCGCTCCTACAAAAAAAACAGGCAAAAAAAGCCCCGCCAAGTGGCGGGGTTGAGGTACGAGCGTGGCGCTCGGAAATCGGTGTGGCAAGGGCCTTCCCGGTAACAGGAAGGCCCTGTGACTTACAGCAGGATGGTGCGGATGTCGTTCAGCAACTGGCTCAGGCGCTGGGTGAAGCGCGCAGCCGCGGCGCCGTTGATCACGCGGTGATCGTAGGACAGCGACAGTGGCAGCATCAGCTTGGGTTGGAACGCTTTACCGTCCCACACAGGCTGGATGGTGGCCTTGGACACACCCAGGATCGCCACTTCCGGCGCGTTGACGATTGGCGTGAAGCCAGTGCCGCCAATGTGGCCGAGGCTGGAGATGGTGAAGCAGGCGCCCTGCATGTCGTCCGGGGTGAGCTTCTTGTCGCGGGCCTTGGCAGCCAGCGCAGCCGCTTCGCCAGCCAGTTGCAGCAGGCTCTTCTGGTCGACGTTCTTGATGACCGGTACCAGCAGGCCATCCGGGGTGTCGACCGCAAAGCCGATATGCACGTACTTCTTGCGAATGATCGCCTTGCCGCTTGGCGCCAGCGAGCTGTTGAAGTCCGGCAGTTCCTTGAGCAGGTGTGCACAGGCCTTGAGCAGCAGTGGCAGCACGGTCAGCTTCACGCCGGCCTTCTCGGCCACGGCTTTCTGCGCAACGCGGAACGCTTCCAGGTCGGTGATATCGGCCTGGTCGAACTGGGTCACGTGCGGGATGTTCAGCCAGCTGGCGTGCAGGCCTGCCGCGCCGATTTGCATCAGGCGGGTCATCGGCACTTCTTCGATTTCGCCGAAACGGCTGAAATCCACGGTACGGATCGGCGGAATGCCCGAACCACCGGTAGCGCCGCCGGCAGCCGGAGCTTCCTTGGCTTTTTGCATCATGGCTTTGACGTAAGCCTGCACGTCTTCCTTCAGCACACGGCCGTGAGGGCCGCTGGCTGCAACAGCGCTCAGCTCGACGCCGAATTCACGGGCCAGCTGACGCACGGCTGGGCCGGCGTGAACCTTGGCACCGCTTGGCGCAGGTGCGGCAGCCGCAGGGGCTGGCGCAGCTTCGGCTTTTGCGGCCGGCGCAGGAGCAGCAGCGGCAGGTGCCGCTTCAGCCTTGGCAGCCGGAGCAGCAGCCGGTGCTGGTGCGGCGGCTGGCGCAGCACCTTGTACTTTGAGCTTGAGGATGAAGTCACCGGTGCCGACTTCGTCTTCGAGCTTGACCGCAATGCTTTCCACCACGCCGGCAGCCGGCGATGGGATCTCCATGGAGGCCTTGTCGGACTCCAGGGTGATCAGCGACTGGTCGGCTTCGACGGTATCGCCGACCTTGACCAGCAGCTCGATGATCTTGGCCTTGCCCGACGAGCCGATGTCCGGGACGTGAATGTCCTGGACGGTCGCGGCGGCAGGTGCAGCGGCCGGGGCTGGAGCAGCCTCGGCAGCGGCAGGCTTTTCAGCGGCTGGTGCAGGTGCAGCAGCGGCCGGAGCCGCGGCCGCAGGGGCTGCATCGGCAGCGCCTTCGATTTCCAGCTCCAGCAGTTCGTCGCCTTCTTTCAGGCGGTCGCCCAGCTTCACTTTCAGGCTCTTGACCACGCCGGCCTTGGGAGCAGGGATTTCCATGCTCGCCTTGTCCGACTCCAGGGTCAGGATGCTCTGGTCGGCTTCGACGGTGTCGCCGACCTTCACAAACAGCTCGATTACTTCACCTTCACCGCTGCCGATGTCAGGTACGCGAATGAGTTCGCTCACAAAAAATCTCCTCAGCAGTCCAGTGGGTTGCGTTTTTCCGGGTTGATCCCGAACTTGACGATGGCGTCAGCCACCACCTTGGGTTCGATCTCACCACGGTCAGCCAAGGCTTCCAGGGCTGCCAACACCACGAAGTGACGGTCGACTTCGAAGAAGTGACGCAGCTTCTTGCGGCTGTCACTGCGGCCGAAACCATCGGTGCCCAGGACTTTGAATTCCTTGGACGGGACCCACTGGCGAATTTGTTCAGCAAACAGTTTCATGTAGTCGGTAGAGGCGATGACTGGGCCCTTACGGCCGGCCAGGCACTCTTCGACGTAGCTCTTGGCTGGCTTCTGGCCAGGGTGCAGACGGTTGCTGCGCTCCACGGCCAGGCCATCACGGCGCAGTTCGTTGAAGCTGGTGACGCTCCATACGTCGGCACCGACGTTGAACTCGTCACGCAGGATCTTCGCCGCTTCACGCACTTCGCGCAGGATGGTGCCAGAGCCCATCAGCTGTACGTGGTGCGCCGCTTCCTTGGTGTCTTCTTCGAGCAGGTACATGCCCTTGATGATGCCTTCTTCCACGCCGGCCGGCATGGCTGGCTGCTGGTAGGACTCGTTCATCACGGTGATGTAGTAGAAAACGTCCTGCTGCTCTTCGGTCATCTTCTTCATGCCGTCCTGGATGATCACCGCCAGCTCATAGCCGTAGGTTGGATCAAAGGTGCGGCAGTTCGGGATGGTGGCAGCCAGGATGTGGCTGTGACCGTCTTCGTGTTGCAGGCCTTCGCCGTTCAGCGTGGTACGGCCGGCGGTACCGCCGATCAGGAAACCACGGGTGCGGCTGTCGCCAGCGGCCCAGGCCAGGTCGCCGATACGCTGGAAGCCGAACATCGAGTAGAAGATGTAGAACGGCAGCATTGGCTGGTTATGGCTGGAGTACGAAGTACCGGCAGCGATGAAGGAGCTCATGGCGCCCGCTTCGTTGATGCCTTCTTCGAGGATCTGGCCCTTCTTGTCTTCCTTGTAGAACATCACCTGGTCTTTATCGACTGGCTCGTAGAGCTGGCCGACGGAGGAGTAGATGCCCAACTGACGGAACATGCCTTCCATACCGAAGGTACGGGCTTCGTCCGGGATGATCGGGACGATGCGCGGGCCGATGTCCTTGTCCTTGACCAGCTGCGCCAGAATACGCACGAAGGCCATGGTGGTGGAGATTTCACGGTCGCCCGAGCCGTCAAGGATAGCCTTGAGGGTGCTCAGGTCTGGCGTCGGTACGCTGAAGCTGTTGGCGCGGCGCTGTGGCACGAAACCGCCCAGTGCACTGCGACGCTCGCTCAGGTAGCGGGCTTCGGCGCTGTTTGGCTCTGGCTTGAAGAACGGCAGGTTCTCCAGCTCTTCGTCCTTGACCGGAATGTCGAAGCGGTCGCGGAACAACTTCAGGCTGTCGACATCGACTTTCTTGGTGTTGTGCGCGGTGTTCTTCGCTTCGCCGGCACCGGTGCCATAACCCTTGATGGTCTTGGCCAGGATGACGGTGGGTTGTTCTTTGTGGTTGACCGCTTCGTGGTACGCCGCGTAGACCTTGTACGGGTCGTGGCCGCCACGGTTGAGCTTCCAGATCTCGTCGTCGGACAGGTCGGCAACCATCGCCTTGAGTTCAGGCGTGTTGAAGAAGTGCTCACGGACGAACGCGCCGTCTTTGGCTTTGTAGTTCTGGTACTCGCCGTCGATGACTTCGTCCATGCGACGTTGCAGGATACCGTCGACGTCCTTGGCCAGCAGTGGGTCCCAGAAGCGGCCCCAGATGACTTTGGTCACGTTCCACTGAGCACCGCGGAACACGCCTTCGAGTTCCTGGATGATCTTGCCGTTGCCGCGAACCGGGCCGTCGAGGCGCTGCAGGTTGCAGTTGATGACGAAGATCAGGTTGTCGAGCTTCTCGCGGCCGGCCAGGGAAATGGCGCCCAGGGATTCCGGCTCGTCGCACTCGCCGTCGCCCAGGAAGCACCAGACTTTCTGCTTGCCTTCAGGGATGAAGCCACGGGCTTCCAGGTACTTCATGAAGCGTGCCTGGTAGATCGCCTGGATCGGGCCCAGACCCATGGAAACGGTCGGGAACTGCCAGAAATCAGGCATCAGCCAAGGGTGCGGGTAGGACGACAGGCCCTGACCGTCGACTTCCTGGCGGAAGTTGTTCATTTGTTCTTCGCTGATGCGACCTTCCATGAACGCACGGGCGTAGACGCCTGGCGAGGTGTGGCCCTGGAAGTAGATCAGGTCGCCGCCGTGTTCGTCGGTCGGGGCCTGGAAGAAGTAGTTGAAGCCGATGTCATACAGGGTTGCGCTGGAAGCGAAGCTGGAGATGTGACCGCCCAGGTCCGAATCTTTCAAGTTCGTGCGCATTACCATCGCCATGGCGTTCCAACGTACCAGCGAGCGAATGCGGCGTTCCATGAACAGGTCGCCAGGCATGCGTGCTTCGTGGGTAACGGGGATGGTGTTGCGGTATGGCGTAGTGATGGCGTAAGGCAGTTGCGAGCCGCTGCGGGTCGCGAGTTCGCCCATACGGGTCATCAGGTAGTGAGCACGGTCTTCGCCTTCTTTGTCGAGAACCGATTCCAGGGCGTCCAGCCATTCCTGGGTTTCGACGGGATCGAGGTCTTGCATGGCTTGCTCCAGGGCGGAAAGGCTACCAGAATCGGTTGCCTGAAGTTTGCGACTGGCCTTGTGGGCAGACGACATAAATTCTTGGATGGCCGAAGGTTGCTTCGGCGTCCTGTAGTTTTACTACAAATCGTCGGCCATTTCAGCCTTTCGAATGTATATACGAGTAGTAAAACTACACAAGACTGAGCGTATGGCTCGGTCTTGCTGGTGAGCATAATCGTTATTGTTGGTCTATTGCGAACAAGAAAAGGTGAAACTTTGATGTTGCCTGCCAAGATTAATTTAATTTCAGCTATTTCTAACCTTTGTTCGACAGTCCTTCACCGAGCATGGCTCTTGCCTTCACAGCTACACGCCATTTACACGCCGATCAAGGATAGACCATGAGCCTTCCAACGCTGGCCGAACTGCCGGCCATTCTGTTGCCTTACGCCAACCGGGCCGAGCAGTCATTTCGTGACGCAGTGGCCGCGCTGGATGGCGATCATGGCCTTTCTGCGTGGATGCCGCAACGGTGGGCCGACTTCGCCCGCGTGTGCGCCGCCAGTGATTTCGTCATTGAACAGAGTGTTCGTGACCCTTTGATGTTGCTTGAGCTAGCGGCCTGGGGCGAGCTGGACCGCGGCTTTGCGCCCGGCGAGCTGTGCAGCCAGATAGCCGGCGCCGTGCAACAGGCCGAAACAGAAGATGAGCTGGGCCGTGTGCTGCGCCGCCAACGCACGCGCCAGCAGGTGCGCATCATCTGGCGCGACCTCACACGCCAGGCCGATTTGGTGCAAACCTGTCGCGACCTGTCCGACATGGCCGACGCCTGCATCGACCAGGCCTATCAATGGCTGTACCAGCGCCACTGCGCCCAATTCGGCACGCCGACCGGCGCACGCAGCGGCGAGGCGCAGCACATGGTCATCCTCGGCATGGGCAAGCTCGGTGCGGTGGAGCTGAACCTGTCGTCGGATATCGATTTGATCTTCGCTTATCCAGAAGGCGGTGAAACGATGGGCGTGAAGCGCGCCCTGGATAATCAGGAGTTCTTTATCCGCCTGGGTCAAAAGCTGATCAAGGCCCTGGACCCGATGACCGTCGACGGTTTTGTCTTCCGCGTCGATATGCGCCTGCGTCCCTACGGTTCGGCCGGCGCCTTGGTGCTCAGCTTCAACGCGCTGGAGCAGTACTACCAGGATCAGGGCCGGGACTGGGAGCGCTACGCCATGATCAAGGCGCGGGTGGTGGCCGGCGACCAGGTGGCTGGCGCGCAACTGCTCGACATGCTGCGCCCGTTTGTCTATCGCCGTTATCTGGACTTTTCGGCCATTGAAGCGCTGCGCACCATGAAGCAATTGATCCAGCAGGAAGTGCGGCGCAAGGGCATGGCCGACAATATCAAGCTGGGCGCGGGCGGCATTCGTGAGGTGGAATTTATCGCCCAGGCATTCCAGCTGATCCATGGCGGCCGCGACCTCAGCCTGCAGCAACGCCCGCTGTTGAACGTGCTGGGCACCCTGGAAGGCCAGGGTTATTTGCCTGCGGCGGTGATCAGCGAGCTGCGCAGCGGTTACGAGTTTTTGCGTTACACCGAACATGCGATCCAGGCGATTGCCGACCGCCAGACGCAAATGCTGCCGGACAGCCCCGAAGACCAGGCGCGCATTGCCTTTATGCTGGGCTTCAGTGACTGGGCGGCGTTCCACGAGCGCCTGATGTACTGGCGCGGCCGTGTGGACTGGCACTTTCGCCAAGTGATTGCCGACCCTGATGAAGAAGAGGGTGAAGAAAGCGAATTGGTGGTCGGTGGTGAATGGTTGCCGCTGTGGGAGGAATCCCAGGATGACGACGCCGCGTGTCGCCAATTGAGTGAAGGCGGTTTCACCGATGCCCCCAAGGCCCTCAAGGCCTTGGCCAGCCTGCGCGCCAGCCCGCAGTTGCGCGCCATGCAGCGCCTTGGGCGCGAGCGCCTGGATGCGTTTATCCCGCGCCTGCTGGCCCAGGCCGTCGAACATGCCAACCCGGACCTGGTGCTGGAACGCGTGTTGCCGCTGGTGGAAGCCGTGGCCCGGCGTTCGGCCTACCTGGTGCTGCTCACCGAGAACCCCGACGCCCTGCGTCGCCTGTTGACCTTGTGCGCAGCCAGCCCGTGGATCGCCGAACAGATCACCCGTTTCCCGCTGTTGCTGGATGAATTGCTCAACGAAGGCCGCTTGTTCAAGCCGCCGCTGGCGCCGGAACTGGCTGCGGAGTTGCGCGAGCGCCTCACGCGTATTCCCGAAGATGACCTTGAGCAACAGATGGAAGCCTTGCGCCATTTCAAACTGGCGCACCGCCTGCGGGTGGCTGCCTCGGAAATCGCCGGCAGCCTGCCGTTGATGAAGGTCAGCGACTACCTCACCTGGCTGGCCGAAGCCATTCTTGAACAAGTGCTGGCCCTGGCCTGGCGCCAGACCGTCGCCCGTCACGGCTCGCCGCAGCGCCTGGACGGCACCCTGTGCGATCCTGGCTTCATCATTGTCGGTTATGGGAAAGTCGGCGGCATCGAACTGGGGCATGGTTCGGACCTGGACTTGGTGTTTATCCATGACGGCGACCCCCAGGCCGAGACGGACGGTGCCAAGCCGATCGATGGCGCGCAGTTCTTTACGCGCCTGGGCCAGCGCATCATTCACCTGCTGACCACCCAGACCAACTCCGGCCAGCTGTATGAAGTGGACATGCGCCTGCGACCTTCCGGCGCCTCCGGCTTGCTGGTGAGTTCCCTGGGGGCGTTTGACCGCTATCAACAAAATGAAGCCTGGACCTGGGAACATCAGGCCCTGATCCGTGCGCGGGTGCTGGTAGGCAGCCAGGATGTGGGCCAGGCGTTCGAGCAGGTACGGGCCAACGTGTTGGGGCGTGAACGGGACTTGGAGAAGCTGCGCCAGGAGGTGAGCGAGATGCGTGCCAAGATGCGTGACAACCTGGGCACCAAGGCCACGACGGCCGGCAGGGGCGCCAATGCCTTCGAGGCCACGGCGGTGTTCGACCTCAAGCAGGACGCCGGAGGTATCGTCGATATTGAATTTATGGTGCAATACGCGGCTTTGGCGTGGTCTGCGCAACATCCATCGTTGCTGCGCTACACCGACAATATCCGCATTTTGGAGGGCCTGGAGCAGGTCGGGCTGATGCCCGCCGCCGATGCCCATTTGCTGCGTGAGGTGTACAAGGCCTACCGCTCCGCCGCGCACCGCCAGGCTTTGCAGAACGAGGCCGGCACGGTCTCGGGGGACCAGTTCGCCGACGAGCGGCGACAGGTGATGCGAATCTGGCAAGCGCTGGGCTTAAATTGAAACTCGACTGATTGGCGACGCCAATTTTTATATGGGATGCGGATTAATGTGGGAGCCGGGCTTGCCCGCGATGCAGGCGCCTCGGTTTATCAGTGATACCGAGGTGATGCAATCGCAGGCAAGCCAGCTCCCACATAAAGATGCTCCCTGGCGCACCGCGATCTACAGTCATTATCGAGGCGGGGAGGCATAAGCCTCCCCGCATCGTTTGTGGAAACTACATGAATATTCTGATCGTTGGGCCCAGTTGGGTCGGTGACATGGTGATGGCACAGACACTGTTTCAGTGCCTGCGCCTGCGCTATCCAGACTGCCAGATCGACGTGCTCGCCCCTGAGTGGAGCCGGCCGATCCTTGAGCGTATGCCCCAGGTGCGCAAGGCCTTGAGCTTCCCGCTCGGCCACGGCGCCCTGGAGCTGGCGACCCGCCGCCGCATCGGCAAATCCATGGCCGGCCAGTACGACCAGGCGATCCTGCTGCCTAACTCGCTGAAGTCGGCGCTGGTGCCGTATTTTGCCGGTATCCCCAAGCGCACCGGCTGGCGCGGCGAGTTTCGCTATGTGCTGCTCAATGACGTACGCACCCTGGATAAAGGCCGCTACCCGTTGATGATCGAACGCTTTATGGCTTTGGCCTACGAGCCGGGCGCTGAACTGCCCAAGCCGTACCCGCGCCCCAGCTTGCAGATCGACCCGGTGACCCGCGACGCGGCGCTGGCCAAGTTTGGCCTGACCCTGGATCGGCCCGTATTGGCTCTGTGCCCTGGCGCCGAGTTTGGCGAGTCCAAGCGCTGGCCGTCGGAGCATTACGCCAGAGTTGCCGAGACGAAGATCCGCGAAGGCTGGCAGGTGTGGTTGTTCGGTTCCAAGAACGATCATTCGGTGGGTGAAGACATCCGCCAGCGCCTGATCCCCGGTCTGCGTGAAGAGGCGGTGAACCTCAGTGGCGACACGTCTCTGGCCGAGGCCATCGACCTGTTGTCGTGCGCCGACTCGGTGGTGTCCAACGACTCCGGCCTGATGCATGTGGCGGCGGCGCTGAACCGTCCGCTGGTGGCGGTGTACGGCTCCACATCCCCAGGCTTCACTCCGCCGTTGGCCGACAAGGTCGAAGTGGTGCGCCTGGGCCTGGATTGCAGCCCGTGCTTTGAGCGTACCTGCCGCTTCGGCCACTACAACTGCCTGCGCCAGTTGCTGCCCCAGCCGGTCACCGATGCCTTGCAGCGGTTGCAGGGCGACGTGGTCGAGGTTCGCTGAGTTGCGGGTTCTGGTAATCAAGACCTCATCCCTGGGCGACGTGATCCATGCCTTGCCGGCGCTCACCGACGCCGCGCGGGCGATCCCCGGCATTCGGTTCGATTGGGTGGTGGAAGAAGGCTTTGCCGAAATCCCCACCTGGCATCCGGCGGTCGACAAGGTGATCCCGGTGGCGATCCGCCGCTGGCGCAAAAACCTTTGGCAAACCGTCAAGAGTGGCGAATGGCGGCGCTTCAAGCAGGCGGTGCAGTCGACCAAATATGACTTGGTGATCGACGCCCAGGGCTTGCTCAAAAGCGCCTGGCTGACCCGCTATGTGCGGGCGCCCATCGCCGGCTTCGACAAAGATTCTGCGCGAGAACCTCTGGCTGCGCGCTTTTATTCCCGGCGCCTGGCCGTGGCCCGTGGGCAGCATGCGGTAGAACGCTTGCGCCAGCTGTTCGCCGTGGCGCTGGGCTACGACCTGCCTCAACGCCTGGGCGACTACGGCCTGAGCGTCGAAAAACTGCTCGGCCTGCCGCCGAAAAAACCGTTCGTATTGCTGCTGCACGGTACCACCTGGGACACCAAGCACTGGCCCGAAGCCTATTGGCGCGAGCTGGCCGAACGCATGGGCCGCCTGGGCGTGGACGTGAAACTGCCGTGGGGCAACGCCGCCGAAAAGGCGCGGGCCGAACGCTTGGCCCTGGGCCTGCCCAACGCTGAAGTGTTGCCCAAGCTCAATCTGGCGGGCGTGGCCCGTATATTGGCGAGCGCCCGTGCCTGCGTGGCCGTCGACACCGGCCTCGGCCACTTGGCGGCGGCATTGGACGTGCCGACCATTTCCCTGTTCGGCCCCACCAACCCAGGCCTTACCGGCGCCTATGGCAAAGGCCAGATCCATTTGGCCAGCGACTGGCCGTGTGCGCCTTGCCTGCAAAAACAGTGCACGTATCAACCCACTGCCGACGACCTGCGGCGGTTCGACATCGCGCGCGAGTCACCCCTGTGCTTCACGCGCCTGAATCCTGAGCGTGTCGCAAGCCGGCTGAGCACGTTGTTACTGGCCGAGGAGCAGCACTGATGCAACTGGCTTTTGTTCTGTACAAGTACTTCCCTTTCGGTGGCCTGCAACGCGACTTCATGCGCATCGCCCTGGAGTGTCAGCAGCGCGGCCACAGCATTCGGGTGTACACCCTGATCTGGGAAGGCGATATCCCGCCAGGCTTTGAAGTGCTGGTGGCGCCGGTCAAGGCCTTGGTCAACCACCGCCGCAACGAAAAGCTCTACGCCTGGATTCAGGCCGACCTGGCCAAGCGCCCGGTAGACCGCGTGGTGGGCTTCAACAAGATGCCGGGGCTGGACCTGTACTTTGCCGCCGACGGTGTGTTCGAGGACAAGGCCCAGACCCTGCGCAACCCGATGTATCGCTGGTTCGGGCGCTACAAGCACTTTGCCGAATACGAGCGCGCCGTGTTCGATAAGAACGCCAAGACGCAGATCATGGTGTTGTCCGAGCATCAGCAGCAGTTGTTCACCCAGTACTACGGCACCCAGGCTGAGCGTTTTCACCTGTTGCCACCGGGTATCGCCCGCGACCGCCGCGCGCCGCCGAACGCCGCCGAGATCCGTGCCGAGTTCCGCGCTGAATTTCGCTTGGCTGAAGATGATTTGCTGTTGGTGCAGATCGGTTCGGGGTTCAAGACCAAGGGCGTCGACCGCAGCCTCAAGGCGCTGGCCGCACTGCCTTCGCGCCTGAAGAAACGCACCCGGCTATTTGTAATCGGCCAGGACGACCCCAAAGTATTCCAATTGCAGAGCGCAGCGCTGGGCCTGGGCGACCAGGTGCAGTTCTTCAAGGGCCGCAATGATATTCCGCGCTTCCTGCTGGGGGCCGACCTGTTGATTCACCCCGCGTACAACGAGGCGGCCGGCATGGTGCTGGTCGAAGCGGTGGTCGCCGGCCTCCCGGTACTGGTGAGCCAGGTGTGCGGCTATGCGTTCTACATCGACAAGGCCCAGAGCGGCCGGGTGTTGGACGAGCCGTTCGAGCAAACCCAGCTCAACCAGTATCTGGTCGATATGCTCGACGACCCACAAGCGCGTGCGACCTGGAGTCGCAATGGTCTGGCCTTCGCTGAGACGGCCGACCTCTTTAGCATGCCGCAGTACGCTGCGGACCTGATTCTGGCGGAGCCAAACCGATGAAGTTGATTCTAGCCGAACCCTTCAAGACCCTCTGGGACGGGCGCGATGCGTTCGCCGAGGTCGAGAAGCTGGAAGGCCAGGTGTTCCGCGAGCTGGCCGCTCGCCGTACGTTACGTACGGTGGTCGAGGGCCAGCCTTATTTTGTGAAGATTCACCGTGGGATCGGCTGGGGCGAGATCCTCAAGAACCTGGTCACCGCCAAATTGCCAGTATTGGGCGCGGGCCAGGAGTGGGTGGCGATCCAGCGTTTGCAGGCGCTTGGCGTGCCGACCATGACCGCCGTGGCGTTCGGTGAAAAAGGCAGCAACCCGGCCGACCAGCATTCGTTCATCATCACCCAGGAACTGACCCCCATCATCAGCCTGGAAGACCTGACCCTGGACTGGGTCAAGCAACCGCCCGTGCCGGCCATCAAGCATGCCTTGACCCTTGAGCTGGCGCGTACCGTGGGCGCGATGCACCGTGGCGGCGTCAACCACCGTGATTGCTACCTGTGCCATTTCCTGCTGCACACCGACCGGCCCATCAGCGTCGACAACCTCAAGCTGTCGGTGATCGATCTGCACCGCGCCCAGGTGCGAGCGACGATCCCTGTGCGCTGGCGCAATAAAGACCTGGCCGGCCTGTATTACTCCGCGCTGGAGATCGGCTTGACCCAGCGCGACAAGCTGCGTTTTCTCAAGGCTTACTTCCAGCAGCCGCTGCGCCAGATCCTGTCGGAGCAAACCGCGCTGTTGTCTGCGCTGGAACGCATGGCAGCAAAGCTGTATGCGCGTAAACAACGATACGGGGATGCGATCTGATGGCGGGTTGGAATCTGGAACCTGCCTACGCCGCCCTGGCGGATGACTTTGGAAGCCTGGACGCGGTGTTCGCCCTGCAAGGCGAGCGGCTGACCCGCGACCCGTTGTCTGAAGTGATCCGGGTGGAGCGTGGCGGGGTCAATTATTACGTCAAACGCTACGTAGGTGCCGGCAAGGGCCTGCGTCGTTACCTGGGCCGGCCACGGGTGAAATCCGAATGGCAGAACCTCAAGCGTTTCGCCAAGTGGGGCATCCCCACCGCCGACGTGGTGGCCTGGGGCCTGGACCGCAAGGGCCTGGCCTATAACCGAGGTGCCATGATCACCCGTGAACTGCCCAAAACCGAAGATCTGTCGGTGCTGGCCGAGCGTCACGATGAGCGCCTCAAAGATCCCCGGTGGGTCGATGGCATCAGCCGCCAGCTCGCCGAATACACGCGCACCATGCACGATCACCGCTTCACCCATAACGACTTGAAGTGGCGCAACCTGCTGGTGGACGACCAGCGCACCCTGTACCTGATCGATTGCCCCAACGGCGATTTCTGGCGCGGCTTCTGGCTCAAGTACCGCATCACCAAAGACCTGGCCTGCCTGGACAAAGTCGCCAAGTATCACTTGTCGGCCACCCAGCGCCTGCGCTTCTACCTGCAATATCGCCAGCGCGCGCACTTGACCGCGTCGGACAAACAGCGAATTCGCCATGTGGTGAAGTTTTTCGAGGGACGCGAATGAGTGACTTCCTGGCGGCCGAAGACCGCGCTCTGCTTGAGCGCAACGGTCTGGCGACCTTCGACGCGTTGTGGGCCAAGCAACTGGATGCGGTGGACGAGCCGAACACCAGCGGCGACGGTTGGAGCAGCGTGTATCGCCTGGAGCTTGAGGGGCAGGGTTACTACCTCAAACGCCAGAGCAATTACCTCACGCGCACCTTGCACCGCCCGTTTGGCGAGCCGAGTTTTGCCCGCGAGTTTCGTAACATCAGCCTGTATCGAAAGCTCGGCATCCCGGCCCTGCAAGCGGCGTTCTTCGGTGAGCGCAAGGTCAAGGGCGAGCGCCGGGCGATGCTGCTCACCCGTGCGCTGGATGGCTGGAATGACCTGGACTCGTTGCTGGAGCAGTGGCCGCAATTGAGCGCGGCCCAGCACAGTGCGATCCTGTCGGCGTGCGGCAAGCTGGCGCGTCATCTGCACAGCGTCGGGCAGGTGCATGGCTGTTTTTACCCCAAGCATATTTTCCTGCAGCCTGCCGGTGAGGGTTACGCCGCGCAGTTGATCGACCTGGAGAAAACCCGCCCGCTGTTGTTTGGCTGGCGTGACCGGGTCAAGGACCTGGAACCGCTGCTGCGCCGCGCGCCGCAATGGTCGGATGCGCAGGTGCGCCAACTGCTGGCGGCGTACCTTGAGCAGCCCGAGGACAGTGCCTTGGTCGCCACTTGGCACCAGCGCCTGACCGCACGCCGCAGCCACAAGGAGAACCGCTGATGCGCTTATCCGAGCTGAAAACAGCTGGGCGTACCCCCAGCCTGCCGCTGACCCTCGACCTGGCGGATGCCGCCGGCCCTGGGCAATTGCAATTGCTGAGCCTGCTGCGGGTGTTGCCGGGGCAGCGCTACGTGGGGGCCGCCGTGTGGCGGGGTCGCCCGGTGTTGGCCAAGTTGTTGGTGGGCAGCAAGGCGGCGCGGCATTTTCAGCGTGAGCTCACAGGTGTACGCCTGTTGGCTGAGCAGGGCCTGACCACGCCGTTGCTGCTGGCCGATGGTTTGCAGGACGGCGAGGGTGGCTGGCTGCTGTTTGAATTTATCGAGGGCGCTCAAAGCCTGTCCGACGCTTGGCTCGCCGTCGAAAACCTGCCGCCGTTGGCGGACGAACAAACTGCCGTGCTCGCCGAAGCGCTGGGCGCGATTGCCCAGATGCATGCCAAGGGCCTGTGGCAGGAAGACCTGCATCTGGACAACCTGCTGCGCAAAGACGGCAAGCTGTACTTGATCGATGGCGCCGGCATTCGTGTCGAAGAGGCGGGCAAGCCGCTGTCACGCAATCGCGTGCTGGAAAACCTCGGTGTGTTCTTCGCCCAACTGCCCAAGAGCCTTGAGCCGTTTAACGAAGAGTTGCTGGTGTATTACCTGCTGGCCAACGGCGAACACGCCTTGCCAATGCAAGCCCTGGAAAAGCAGGTGCGTAAAGTCAGCGCTTGGCGTTTGAGAGACTACCTGGACAAGACCGGCCGCGAATGCACGCTGTTCAGTGTGGTGCGTGGCGCTTTTGGCCTGCGTGCGATCCGCCGCGAAGAAGAAGCCGCCATGGTGCCGGTGCTGGAGCAGGCCGATGCGTTGCTCGACCAGGGTCACCTGTACAAGACCGGTGGCGCGGCGAGCGTGGCCAAGGTTGACGTGGCCGGCCGACCGCTGGTGATCAAACGCTACAACATCAAGGGCTTTGCCCATTGGCTCAAGCGCTTCTGGCGCCCGAGCCGCGCCTGGCACTCCTGGCGCGAAGGCAACCGCCTGGCCTTCCTGGATTTTGCCACACCCAAGCCGCTGGCGGTACTGGAGAAACGGTTTCTGTGGTTGCGCAGCCGTGCTTACCTGGTCACCGAATACCTGCCTGGGCCAGACATCATCGAGCGCTTTGCGCCGTATGTGGAGAGCGGCGAGGCGCCGGAGAGCGAGTTGCAGGCACTGGACCAGTTGTTCGCCGAGTTGATCCGCGAGCGCATCAGCCATGGGGATTTCAAAGGCCATAACCTGTTCTGGAGCGACGGGCGCTGGGCGATGATCGACCTGGATGCCATGTGTCAGCACGGCTCGCTGTCCAGCTTCGCCCCTGCGTATGCCAAAGACCGTGCGCGATTTATGCGTAACTGGCCGCAGGGCAGTGCGCTGTACCAGGTGATTGACCAGCGCTTGCCCAAAGAGGCGGGTGTCGGCAGTTAAATCTATCGCGGGCAAGCCCGCTCCCACACTTGATCTGTGAACGCGGTCAAAATGTGGGAGCGGGCTTGCCTGCGATGGCGCCCGTCCAGGCGCTGCATTCAGAACTGGTACTGCGCCCCAGCCCCCGCATACCACGACCGCCCCGGCGCGGCTTCGTAATAGCGACCATTGCCGTCGCCCACAATTACCGACCCCACATACTGGCGATCCAGCAGGTTATCCAGGCGCAGGGTCTGGTGAAAGGTCCAGTGCTCTACCTTTTGCTCAAACCGCGCGCGCCAGTTGAAGACGCTGTAGGCCGGTGCGGCGCGTTGTTGGTTGGTGTCTTCTACGTAGACCTTGCTGCGGTACATGCCTTCGATGGCGGTGCTGACCCAGTCCCGTGGTTTCCAGTTCAGTTCGGCGAACAGAGTGGTTTGTGGCACGCCGGGGAGGTAGTTGCCTTTGTCGATGGTTTTCCCGTTATTGACGAAGTCGCTGTCGTATTGAGCTTGCAGGCGGGTATAGGCGAGGCTGGTGCTCCAGTGGTCGCTCAGTTGGCTTTCAACGCCCAGTTCGAAGCCGCGGCGCAATGTGCGACCGGCGTTCTGGTAGCTGGTACGGCCACCGATGGATTGCTGCACCACCAGTTCGTCCTCGGTGGTGATCTGGAAAACGGCGGCGTTGATCCGCGTGTTGTTCAGTTGCGCTTTCACACCCATTTCATATTGGGTACTTTCAGACGGCCTCAAGCCGAAGTTGAAGCCCTCGGTGTTGCCCGGCGCATAGGCCAGCTCGGCCTGGGTCGGGGTTTCAAAGCCTTTGCCTGCGCTGATGTAGCCATGCAGGTCGGGGGTGAACGCATACATCACGCTCATTGAAGGTGTGTTTTTCTGGTAGGTCTTGTTGCCGCTGGCGTCGCCATTGCTGAGGAACTGGTCGTCAACGTCCATCTGCATCGTGCTGTGGCGTACGCCGGCTTGCAGGGTCCAGCGGTCGAGGGCCCAGTTGGCTTGGATATACGGGTCGAGGCTGCGAGCCGTGTCGATTTCGTCGCGGCGTAGTTGGCCTTTCACGCCGAGGGTGTTGCCGCTGTAGTTCTGATAGCCATGGCGGCTGTCTTCGCTTTGGTCGAAGTCCAGGCCGGTGATGATCATCAGCTCGCCAGGCGCGCTTTCGATGGGCTGCATCCAGCGTACGCTGCCGCCGTAGAACTTACGGTCAAATTGCACCACGCCACCGCCGCGTTCGTTGGCGGGCGTGCCCTTGGGGATCGACAGGTACTGAATCACACTACGGCGCCCGGTATAAGCATTGACCTGCAAGGTCGCGCTACCGAAATACCGCTCGTAATTCATCCCCAATTGCTGATGATCGATACTTTTGCGCGTGTTGTAGTTCAGCGTATTGGCGCTCACCGAACGCGGGTCGGCCTTGTATGCCGCCCATGTCTGCCCCAGCGGATCCTGCGTACCGTTCTGCTCCAGGCTGCTATAGATCAGCGCCAGCTTGCTGTCGTCATCGGGCTCGAAATTGAGCTTGGCGAAAGTCTGGTCACGGCGCGCGCTGCTGTGATCGCGGTAGCCATTGGTGTCCATGCGCGAGGCGTCGAGCACAAACCCGGCGCCGTTTGCCGCACCCTCGGCGCTGAGGTGGTTCTTGTTCAGCCCGTCGCTGCCCACCAGGGTTTCGGCGCCGATACGCGGCGGGCCTTCGCCGTCGCGGGAGAACATCTGGATCACGCCGCCGGCGTTGCTGCCATACAGCGTCGCCGCCGGGCCGCGCAGCACTTCGATGCGTTCGGCGGTATCGAGGTTGAAGGTGGCGGCCTGGCCCTGGCCATCCGGGGTACTGGCGGGGATGCCGTCGGCGATCAGCTTGATGCCGCGCACGCCGAATGCTGAACGGGCGCCGAAGCCTCGGGAAGAAATTTGCAGGTCCTGCGCATAGTTCTGGCGGTTTTGCACCACCAGGCCGGGTACGCGGGACAGGGCTTCGGAGGCGTTGATGCCGAGTTGGCCGTCGTTGATCTGTTCGCGGTTGATGCCGTCCACTGAATACGGCAGGTCGAACGTCGGGCTGGCGCTGCGCGAGCCGGTGACCACGCTGGGGTCCAGGATCAGGGGGCGCATTGTCGGCCTGGGCGGTGTTACACAGGCCCAGCAGTAAGGCAAGGCAGGTTGGAGCAGAAGGAGTCATGAAAGGGCCGGTTGGTAGCGCGCAAATGAGGGGCGCAGGCGAAAATGTTACAAGTTTAACGACTCGTCCTCTGATTTGCCGAAATCCTTACCGCTGGGCGCAATGGGATGCTTCCTACGCCTAGCGTCGACTGCGTAAGCCTGAAGCCTTGGTTCTGTGGTGTTAGGTTCTCGGTCTTTTTAACAAACAAGAAGAATCAACTATGCGGACTCCTATTCTGAGGTTGCTGGTATTGCTGGGAATATCGTTGCTCATGGGCGGCTGCGGCACTACGACCACGGTGCTGCGTGGCGATGACGTCACTGTTCTGGACCTCAAGAGGAAGAATACCTACTGCAACTCTGTTCCGCGTGTTTATAGCGGCGTGGTTTATGACTTGTGTGTCTTGCATGGGCCGCCGAACTCTGCAAGTGATCTCTCGTTGAATGGTATTCCCTGGGTCATTCTTGATGTGCCCGTCTCTGCTGTCCTGGACACGCTCGTGCTGCCCTACACGATCTACCGCCAAAGCGCGGACGGCAGCATCGAGCTGCGCTAACAGCTTCCTACCGCTTTTAAGCTATAATCCCGCCCTTTAGCTGTTTCCCGCCCCGGCGGGAAACACACTTTTTTCAGGCGCGATGCGCCTGCATGCAGACTAAAAGAGGCTAGACCCTAGTGGCATTGACGATTCTTGGCCTGTCCGGCGCCCTTAGCCATGATCCTTCCGCAGCCCTGTATATCGACGGCAAGCTGATTGCGGCCGCCGAAGAAGAGCGCTTCGTACGCGACAAACATGCAAAGAACCGCATGCCCTACGAGTCGGCGAAGTTCTGCCTGGAACAGGCCGGCATCAAGCCTTCGGACGTTGACGTAGTGGCGATCCCGTTCGCCCCGATCAGCCTGTTCGGCGAGGCGCGCTGGCACTACGCCAAGCGTTACTGGTACGCCCCGGACCGCGCCCTCGACGCGATCCTGATGGGCAACCGTCGCTACAAGCGCTATCGCAACAAGATCGTCTGGTGCCTGGAGCAACTGGGCTTCGATCCGAAGAAAATCAAGATCGAACCGGTGGAACACCACCTGGCTCACGCATCCAGCGCCTACCACTGCTCGGGCTTCCAGGAAAAAACCGCGATCCTGGGCATTGACGGCAAGGGCGAGTACGCCACTACCTTCTTTGGCTACGGCGAAAACGGCAAGATCCACAAGATCAAGGAATTCTACGATCCGGACTCCCTCGGCGGCCTGTACGGCGCAATCACCGAGTTCCTCGGTTTCGAGATGCTCGACGGTGAGTTCAAGGTCATGGGCATGGCGCCGTACGGCGATGCCAGCAAATACGACTTCTCGCGCCTGGCCTCCTTTGAAAACGGCGAGCTGGTGATCAACACCGACTACGCCAACGTCATCGGCCTGCGCCGCTACAAAGAGAAGGGCAAGGGTTTCTACTTCTCGCCAAAACTGATCGAGTGGCTGGGCCCCAAGCGCGAAGGCGACATCGCCGACGAGCCGTATATCCACTACGCGGCCAGCATGCAGGCGCTGTTCGAGAAACTGGCCTTGCAGATGATCGACCATTACCTGGGCGACATTCTCAAGGACACCGGCAAGCTCGCCTTCGCTGGCGGCTGTGCGCTGAACGTCAAGCTGAACCAGAAAATCATTGCCCGTGACGACGTCAAAGAACTGTTCGTGCAACCGGCCTCCGGCGATGCCGGTACCGCTGTTGGCGCGGCTGCCTATGTGTCCCACGCTCGTGGCGTACCGGTTGAGAAGATGGAGCACGTCTACCTCGGCCCGTCCTACAGCAACGAAGACGTGATTGCCGCGTGCGCCAAGCACGAGAGCAAGCCGAACTGGCGCAAGATCGAGAACATGCCTAAGCGCATTGCCAAGATCATGGTCGACGGCAACCCGGTGGCCTGGTTCCAGGGCCGCATGGAGTTTGGCCCGCGTGCGTTGGGCGGTCGTTCGATCATTGGTTGCCCAAGTGCGACCGGCGTGGCGGATCGCATCAACCACCAGATCAAGTTCCGCGAGCGTTGGAGGCCTTTCTGCCCGTCGATGCTCGACACCGTGGCCCCGCAGATGATCAAGGTCGATCACCCGGCGCCGTTCATGACCTTCACCTTTGAAGTGTCGGAAGAATGGAAGACCCGTGTGCCGGAAGTAGTCCATGAAGATGGCACCTCCCGCGCCCAGGTGCTCAAGCGTGAATACAACCCGCGCTACTACGACATGATGAAAGAGCTGGAAGTGCTGACCGGCAACGGCGTGTCCCTGAACACCTCGCTCAACCGTCGTGGCGAAGCGATGATCTGCTCGCCGACCGACGCGCTGAACATGTTCTTCGGTTCGGACCTGCAGTACCTGATCATGGAAGACATCCTCGTGGTCAAGGACGGCGTAGACCCTTATGACGCCGTGGTTTAAATGCTGAACCGCTTCCAGGGCTGGCGTGAACGTGGCTGGGCGCCTGTCGAGGCCGAGGTTTACGCCCAGGCCTGGCAGCGTTATGGCGGCAGCGTGGCGACCCATCCCCAGGTGATCGAACGGCTGGCCGGCCTGGCGCAGATACCCGTGCGCTACCTGGGCTGGGAACAAGGTGGTGAACTCAAGGGGGCAATTGCCACCTGGGGACGCGACCTGGCGCTGTCCAAGGACGTGCTCAAGCGCAGCGGCAAGAAAGGCCTGTTTGACCTGGGCAACGCCGAGATCATTCTGCCGATTGCTGCCGATGCGCAGGTACCGTTGCGGCATCGTGCGCGCTACCTGTCGACTTTGAACGAGGGGCGCGTGAGCACCCTCAAACCCCAGGCCGAGCAGTTGGCCATGGCGCGTACTCCCGAAGACCTGTCGAAGAAGTTTCGCTACAACCAGCGGCGTGAACTGCGCCTGTTGGAAGAGGCGGGCGGCGTGGTACGGGCGGTCAGTGAGTTCTCGAGCGTAGAGCTGGCGGCGATTTATTGCGATCTGTTCCAGCGCCGTTGGGGCTTCCCGGCGGCGGGCGCGGCGCGTCTGGCCGAGGTGCTGGAGTTGCTCAAGGAATTCCTGTTCGGCTCGGTGCTGTTTCTGAACGACGCGCCGATTGCAGTGCAATTGGTGTATCAGGTGCAGTCCAACGAGTGGTTCAGCGCCGAGTATGTCAACGGCGGCGTGGACCCTGAAACCCGTGCATTCAGCCCCGGCAGCGTGCTGAGCTTTCTCAATACCCAAAGTGCCTGGGAACAGGCGCGGGCGGCGAACAAGTCACTGCGCTTTTCCTTCGGGCGTTCCGACCGTGAATACAAGGAGCGCTGGTGCAACCCGGTGCCGGTGTTCAGTGTATGAGCCGTAAACAGCAACTGCTCAAGCGCCATCGGCGTAACAAGCGTATTGCGCTATTGATCGGCGTGCTGGTGTTGGTCGCCACCGGCGTACTGGTGGCCTGGTGGTTGCCGCTGATCCTTGCGGTGCTGCTGTGGGCCGCCCATGAAGCCTGGTTTGCCGATCACCTGTTTTACTCGCCCAAAGACAGCTATGAGTATGCCTTCCCGGCCGGCAGCGAACAGCCCGGCTTGCACCTGGAGGCGGGCCGGCTGCTGCTGGATGCGCCGTTGGCGGCGGATGAAACCCTGATCGTCGGCGTTGAGTTGAAAAGTACCTGGCTGGGGCGTTTCTTCGACCCTGCGGTGGACCTGTTGGGCCTGGCAAGCCCGGACCGGCAAGCCTTCGAGCGCGGCGTCGCTGGGCGGCGTTATCTGAACCTGACCGGCGCCGCCGAAGCCTTGGCCGCGGGCAAGCTCAAATTGCGCGGGCGTTTTTGCCGGATCAAGGGCCAGCCGACGCTGTGGCGCTTTCGCCAGCCGGACTATCGCCAGCAACGTGTGATGGTGATCGCGCCCCATGCCGACGATGCCGAACTGGCTGCGTTCAGCCTTTACAGCCAGGCGACTGAAAGTTGGATCGTCACGCTGACGGCCGGTGAAATCGAGGCCGAGCATTATCAGCATATGGGCTTGCCCAAGGCTGAAGCTGCGCGCCTCAAGGGCCGTTTGCGGGCCTGGGACAGCGTCGCGGTGCCGCGCTGGGCGGGCGTACCCGAGGCGCAGTGCGTGCAGTTGGGCTACTTCTGCATGCAGTTGCAAGCCATGCAAGCCGCGCCGGATCAGCCGCAAGCCTCCCGCGAAGCGGATTTGGCCGATACGCGGCTGTTTCGCCAGTTCAATGGTTTTGCCCTGCCTGGCGATGCTGATGGCGCGCCGACCTGGCATAACCTGATCGCCGACCTGCGGGCGCTGCTGCTCAAGGCGCGGCCCCAGGTCATCGTGTTGCCCACGCCGTTGCTGGACCCCCACGCCGACCATATCTGCGCCCATGCGGCAGTGTTGGAAGCCTTGCAGGGCCTGGCGTGGCAGCCCGACACATTGCTCGGCTACGCCAATCACCTGCATGATAACGACCGTTGGCCCATGGGCGATTCCGGCGCTGGCGTGGCGTTGCCGCCGCGTTTCGATAGTGCTGTGGAGTTGGTGCCGTGCAGTTTCGCCCTCGCCTTGAGCCAGCAGCAGGACAAGGCCATGGCCCTGGGCATGATGCACGACCTGCAGCCGTCAGCGCCGTTCAAGCGTCGAGTGCGTAGGTGGTTGCAGCAACTGCTGGCGGGCCGTAGGCCGTCGCCCTATGGCGAGAACGAATTCTTTCGCAAGGCCGTGCGCCGTCACGAGCTGTTGTGGGTCCTGAAGCAGGACTGAGAGCCGATTGAAGGCAGGCCGGTATGCGCCTGTCGCCCTTTTTACCGGGCTGCGTGCCCGTAGCCAGATCGCTGCATGGAGAGTTATGAAGCCTCGTTTCAAGGTTTTGCAGTTACAGCCGGACTACAACGTCAAGACCCATGACTTCGCCGACTTGGGTGAGCAAATCGTCAAATCCCTGCCGGCTGAGCGCTTTGAGGTGACCTCCGGATTTCTCAGCGGGCGCCCGCTGCCTGGCCAGCCCCTGAGCGTGGCCGAACACTCCCACTATTTCGAGCTGCCAGAGAAGTCCCTCAAGGGCATTCGCTTTGGCGCCATGTGGCAGATCTACAAATACTGCCGCGAGCAGAAGTTCGACGTGGTCATCTGTAACCGCTTCAAGTCGGTGAACATGATGTTGTCGCTCAACCGCTGGTTGAAGATCCCGCTGTGCATCGGCATCTCCCACGGCTTTGGCGAGTACGCCCGTGGTTACCGTCGGCGTCAGACCCAACGCTGGGTCAGCCCGGCGTGGCGCTTTGTCGGTGTGTCCGAAGCGGTCAAGGACTACCTGGTAGACCTCAACTGCGGGTTCACCCGTGAGAACACCACCTACGTCACCAACGCTATCGACATTCCCCAGGCAGAGGCTTTGCAGTTGTCCCGTGAGGACGCGCGCAAGGCCCTGGGCCTGCCCATGGATGCGCGGATGGTCGGCGCCCTGGGGCGCCTGGTACCGATCAAAGGTCATACCCATCTGCTGCAAGCCTTCGCCACGCTCAAGGACAAATACCCTGAGGCGCAGGTTGGGATTATTGGTTCTGGCCGTGCCGAAGCCGACCTGCGTGCCGACATCGAGCGCCTGGGCCTGACCGGCCGTGCGCACTTGCTGGGCTTTCGCGAAGACGGCATGAAGTACGTGCGCGGCTTCGATATCTGGACCATGCCGTCGCTGTTCGAAGGCCTGGGCCTGGCCTTGCTGGAAGGCATGAGCGGCCATCTGCCAGTGATTGCCTCCAACGGCCCGGCGATGCTGCCGCTGGTGCAGGGCGCGGGCGGCTTGTCCCACGACCCGGGCAACGTCGAACAACTGGCTGCGGCCCTGGACACTTACCTGGCCTTGAGCGATGAACAATTACGTGCCAAGGGTGAAGAGGTGTTCCGCTATCTGGAGGCCAACCACACCCTCGACGAGTTCAAGCACAAGTACCTGACCCTGATTGAAACCGGTTTGCGTGAAGTAGGTAGAGCATGAATCAGCCACAACCCCTGGTCTCGGTGATCATCGCTTCCTACAACCATGGCCAGTACATCGAGCAAAGCATTCTTAGCGTGCTGGGGCAGACCTACCCCAATATCGAGCTGTTGGTGGTCGACGACGGCTCCAGGGATGACAGCGTCGAACGTATCCAGCGCTTGCAGGCCGAGCACGGCTTTGATTTTCAGGTGCAGCAGAACCAAGGGCTCAGCGCTACCTTGAACGGTGCGATTGCTCGCGCCAAGGGCAGCCTGATTGCGCCGTTCGGCTCGGATGACATCATGTTGCCGGACCGCATCGCCACCCAGGTGGCGTATATGGACGGCAAGCCGAAGGTGGGCATGTGTGCTGGCAATATCGAGCTGATCGACGGGGACGGCAACCTGCATCCAGAAAAGAAACAACGTCGCGACGTGCCATTTCGCCGTCTGGATTTCGACGACCTGTTCCTGGACCGCAAGCCGTTTCCACCGGCGCCGACCATGCTGATACGTCGCGAAGTGCTGGAGGAGGTCGGTGGTTTCGACCCACAGATTCCCCTGGAAGACTTGCTGATCCAACTGAAGATCACGGCGGCGGGCTATACCATCGACGCCCTTGACGTGGTGATGGCCAAGTATCGCCAGCACGCTAACAACACGTACAAGAACCACCGCTACATGATCCAGAACATCCTCAAGACCTACGCGAAGTTCAGCGAGCACCCGGCCTATGACGCGGTTCGCTACAACTTCCTGAACTCGATGTTCCTCAAGACCGCCGACCGCGACCGCCCGTTGGCGCGGGAGATTCTCAAGCAGATCCCGTTGAAGTTCTGGGGGCGCAAGACCTTGCGGGGGCTGGTGCGGTTGTATCTGGCACCGCTCAAAAACTGAACCGCCACCGCACCCTGTAGGAGCGAGCTTGCTCGCGAAGAACGTCAACGATAACGCGTGCTGCCTGAATAAACGCGGTGCCGGTGAGTTTTTCGCGAGCAAGCTCGCTCCTACAGAGGGGGTTTACAGGCTCTGGACCTGTTCGCGGATTTTCGCCGTGGCGGCTGGGCTTGCCACCGAGGCGTAACCTTTGACCAGTTGTTCGAAGTGCGTTTCGAACAGCCAGCTGCGGTCCTGGGGATAACGCTGCATGTGGCGCAGGTTACGTTGGCGCAATGCGTAACGCAGTGAAGACGGGTAGATACGCAGGTCGGCCACGTCGATCAGGGCGAATTCACCATCGTCCATCAACAACACGTTACCCAGATGCAGCGAGCGGAAGTACACGCCGCGCTCGTGCAGTTGCGCCATGAACCGGCCAAAGCGCTCCACCAGTGATTCACGCAGGCTGCTGTCCAGGCTTTGCAGCGCTTGGCGCAACGTCAGGCCGGGCAGAGGTGTGTAGGCCACCGCGCTGCTGGCATCGCTCAAGCGATAGAGCCCGAGGATTTGTGGCGTTGGAATGCCCAGGGTACGCAGTTGCTCGCTGTTGCTGGCAAAACGCTCGGAGTACGGGTTGAAACTGCCGGAGGTGTACCAGCGGCGTGGGCGGAACAGTTTGAGGAAACTGCCGTCCTCCAGGCGCAGGACTTTGGGCCCCAGGCCATCGGCTTCAATCACGTGGGCGTTGCTGCACAGCTGTTCAAACGCGGCGGGCTTGAGGTTCTGCACCTTCATGCGCAACAGGCTGCGGTGGCGTTGGGCGAGGCTCAGGCCAGTGATAATTGCCAGGGGAATCCACAGCAGGAACCAATGTTCCTTGGGCCGTGACAGGATCCCTCCGCCTTCGGTCAGGCCTGCTCCGATGCCATAGGCCAGCAGGGACGATGCCAGGATGAACAGCGGCTGGGCGCGCTCCTTCAAACCTTTGTATAGGCCCCAGCCGAGCATGAAGGCCCATGGGATGAAACCGATGATGCCGACGTAATACAGTACGCCGAGGGCAAAGCTGTGGGGTTCGCGCAGTTGATAACCGTCTGCCAAGGTCAGGAACAACTCGGAGTCGTAACTATGGCCGATCCACGGATGCTCGGCGATAAGCTGCAAAGACATGCTCCATAGTTCCAGGCGGAACGAGCTGCCACGCATAATGATTGATTCAGGGTAGAACAGGATCAGCCCGGCAACGCCCAACGCAGTGCCGGCGAGTAGTAGAATCGAGCGACGATTGCGGCTGACAAAGCTCATCCACAAGATAGCCAGCACCAACGCCACCAGCGGCGTGCGTGAGCCGGTCGCCAGCACCGCAGCGGTCATGATTGCCAGTGCCGGGACGCTGAACCACAGTACGTTGAGGCGCTGAGTGGTCATGCAGACGTATAGCCAGTACACCGTGAAAAAGCCAAACAGGTGCGAGCTGAGCAGCGGGTTGTCGAGGGCGCCCAGCCCGCCGATCATGCGCATGCCAGGTTGATAGCCTTTGGCGAACGCCACAAGGTTACCCAGGCTCACCACCAGCGCAATCACCGCAGCGCTGAAGAAGATCGGCTTGAACAATTCGTTGCGGTAATGAAGCAGTAATCCGCAGCCGCCAAACAGCATGAAGGTATTCAACGGCCGCTTGAACAGGTCGGTATCGGAACTGGGTTCAGGGCTCCAGAGCAGGCTGGTCAGAGCCCAGGCGGAGAACGCCAGGAACGCGATCGCCAGGGGCTCGCGCAGCAGGTCCTTGAACTCCCGAGGGCGCATGCACAACAGAAACAAGGTCGGTACGCTGAACAGGATGTAGACAATGCGGTGCAGTACATTGCGATTGCCGACAAAGAACAGTGCACTCAGGAGCAGCAGCAAGCCAACAGGCAAAATCCATAGGACCAGGAAGTCGAAAACGCGATTTGAGCCATAGGTAAGGCGCTTGGAGTGCATACAGTAAAGCCATTCCAGAAAGAGAAAGCCGACCATCTTAAGCTAGTGGCTAAGTAATGTCGCCGGTAGGATCCAACCGGGCCGCGGCTTACGCCGGGTGCAAGTACAACAGAGAAGCTGTGCTAAAGTCAGCCTCCTTTTTCAAAACGCCGCGTGATATGACCGACTCCAGTCCGAGCGCAAGCCCTTCGAGCTTGAAAATATACTTCCGCCTGCTCAGTTACGTTAAGCCCTATATGGGCTTGTTCGCGTTGAGTATCCTTGGATTTCTGATTTTCGCGTCGACCCAACCGATGCTGGGTTACATCCTCAAGTACTTTGTCGATGGTCTCTCCAATCCGGAAGCTGTGCTGTTCCCGACCGTGCCCTTTTTGCGCGACCTGCAATTGCTGCAGGCGGTGCCGCTGCTGATCATCCTGATCGCGGCCTGGCAAGGCCTGGGCTCGTTCCTGGGCAACTACCTGTTGGCCAAGGTCTCCCTGGGCCTGGTCCACGATTTGCGGGTGCAGTTGTTTAACAACCTGCTGACGCTGCCCAACCGCTACTTCGATAACCACAACTCCGGGCATCTGATTTCCCGCATCACCTTCAACGTGACCATGGTCACGGGTGCCGCGACCGATGCCATCAAGGTGGTGATTCGCGAAGGCATGACGGTGATCTTCCTGTTCGCCTCTTTGCTGTACATGAACTGGCGCCTCACGTTGGTGATGATCGCGATCCTGCCGTTGATTGCTGTGATGGTCAGTACCGCCAGCAAGAAATTCCGCAAGCAGAGCAAGAAGATCCAGGTGGCCATGGGCGACGTGACCCACGTGGCCTCGGAGACCATCCAGGGCTACCGCGTGGTGCGCAGCTTCGGCGGCGAAGTCTACGAACAAAAGCGCTTTTTCAAGGCCAGCCAGAGCAACACCAACAAGCAACTGCGCATGACCCGCACCGGGGCGATCTACACCCCGGCGCTGCAATTGGTGATCTACTCCGCCATGGCCGTGCTGATGTTCCTGGTGCTGTACCTGCGTGGCGACGCCTCGGCGGGCGACATGGTGGCCTACATCACCCTGGCCGGCTTGTTGCCTAAGCCAATTCGTCAACTCTCGGAGGTCAGCTCGACCATCCAGAAAGGTGTGGCGGGCGCCGAAAGCATCTTCGAGCAGTTGGACGAAGACGTTGAGGTCGACCACGGCACTGTTGAACGTGACAAGGTCAGCGGTCGCCTGGAAGTGCGTCACCTGAACTTCACCTACCCTGGTACCGATCGCCATGTGCTCAAGGACATCAGCTTTACCGCCGAGCCTGGGCAGATGATTGCGCTGGTGGGGCGTTCGGGCAGTGGCAAGTCGACCCTGGCCAGCCTGATCCCGCGTTTCTACCACCATGAAAGTGGTGAGATCCTGCTCGATGGCATCGAGATCGAGGACTACAAGCTGCTCAACCTGCGTAAGCACATTGCCCAGGTTACCCAGCATGTCACTCTGTTCAGCGATACCGTGACCAACAACATCGCCTACGGCGACCTGGCCGGTGCGCCTCGTGCCGACGTTGAAGCGGCGGCGGCGGATGCCAATGCCAAGGACTTCATCGATCAGTTGCCCAAGGGCTTTGATACTCAGGTGGGCGAGAACGGTGTGTTGTTGTCCGGTGGCCAGCGTCAGCGCTTGGCGATTGCCCGTGCGTTGCTCAAGAATGCGCCATTGCTGATCCTCGACGAGGCCACCTCGGCCCTCGATACCGAGTCCGAGCGGCATATTCAGGCGGCACTCGATAAGGTCATGCAAGGCCGCACGACTCTGGTGATCGCACACCGCCTGTCCACCATCGAGAAGGCTGACCTGATTCTGGTGATGGACGACGGGCGGATTGTCGAGCGTGGTACCCACGGCGAGTTGTTGGCGCAGAACGGTTACTACGCCCGCCTGCATGCCATGGGCCTGGATGCACCGGTGCAGGCGGATATCACCTGATCCACCCGGCATCACGGGGTAAATGAAATGTAGGAGCGAGCTTGCTCGCTCCTACAGAGAGCAAATCCCCTCCCACATTTGCCCTGCGGTGGTCGCAAGCCATCGCAAACCCTGTGCTAATATCGCGCCCCTGTTCATTTTGTATGTGGGTTGCTCCATGAAGTTGTCCATGCCGCGATTCAATCAAGCCGCTGTCTTGGTGGTCGGCGATGTCATGCTCGACCGTTACTGGCATGGTGGTACCTCACGGATTTCCCCTGAGGCTCCGGTACCGGTCGTCAAGGTCGAGCAAATCGAAGACCGCCCAGGTGGCGCTGCCAACGTCGCGCTCAATATTGCCGCGCTCGGCGCCCCGGCTTCCCTGGTAGGGGTGACCGGCGACGACGAAGCGGCCGAAAGTCTAGCCAACAGCCTGCAGGGTGCCGGTGTGCGTGCGTTGTTCCAGCGCATCGCCCATCAGCCAACGATCGTCAAGCTGCGGGTCATGAGCCGTCACCAGCAGTTGCTGCGTATCGATTTCGAAGAACCCTTCGCCACCGACGCCCTGGCCCTTGGCGACCAGGTCGACGCGCTGCTCGACGGTATCAAGGTGCTGGTGTTGTCCGACTACGGCAAAGGCGCCTTGCAGAATCACCAGGTGTTGATCCAGGCCGCCAAGGCCCGCAACATTCCGGTGCTCGCCGATCCCAAGGGCAAGGACTTCTCGGTCTACCGAGGCGCCAGCCTGCTCACGCCAAACCTCAGCGAGTTCGAGACCATCGTCGGCGGGTGTGCCGATGAGCACGAGCTGGTGAGCAAGGGCGCGGCGCTGATGGCCGATCTCGACTTGGGCGCCTTGCTGGTGACCCGTGGCGAGCACGGCATGACCCTGCTGCGTCCGGGCCACCCGGCCATGCACCTGCCGGCGCGTGCGCGTGAAGTGTTTGACGTCACCGGCGCCGGTGACACGGTGATTTCTACCCTGGCAGCCTCCATTGCCGCCGGTGAGGAGCTGCCCCATGCCGTGGCCCTGGCCAACCTGGCGGCGGGCATTGTGGTAGGCAAGCTGGGTACTGCCGCCATCAGCGCACCGGAATTGCGCCGCGCCATCCAGCGTTCCGAAGGCTCGGAGCGCGGGGTGCTGGGCCTGGAGCAATTGCTGCTGGCGATTGACGATGCCCGCGCCCACAACGAAAGCATTGTGTTCACCAACGGCTGTTTTGACATCCTGCACGCCGGGCACGTGACGTATCTGGAACAGGCAAGCGCTCAAGGTGACCGCCTGATCGTTGCGGTCAACGATGACGCTTCGGTCAGCCGCTTGAAAGGCCCTGGCCGTCCGATCAACAGCGTTGACCGGCGCATGGCGGTACTTGCGGGTCTGGGCGCGGTGGACTGGGTGATCAGCTTTTCCGAAGGCACCCCGGAAAACCTGCTGGCCCAGGTCAAGCCCGACGTGTTGGTCAAGGGCGGTGACTACAGTGTCGACCAAGTGGTGGGTGCGGACATCGTCAGCGCCTACGGTGGCACGGTCAAAGTGCTGGGGCTGGTTGAAAACAGCTCGACCACCGCGATTGTCGAGAAGATCCGCAACAACGAGTGATACCCCGTGGGGCGAGCCTGCTCGCCCCTAGCTTTTCTTCGGCACGATCTTGCGCAGCATCTGCCGCGCCTTGCCGGTCAAGCGCTTGAGTTTTGAGTCCTTTTCCGGCTCTGCCAGGCCCTGCTGCCTGAGCCAGTCCTTCCAGCGAATGCGCTCATCGCGCACCAGCCAGCCCTCTTGCTGGGCAAAACTTTCCGCCAGATACAGGCCGCGCGTGCTGGCCGGATACAGCTGGTCTTTCTTGACCGTGTACAACTCTGCCAGTGGCTCGCCATCTTTGAGCGGCATCAAGTACAGGTCCGGACGCTGGCGATCCAGGCGCGCCACCAACTGGTCACCCTCCAAACGCTCATCCACATGAAACAAACTGAGGGACTTGGCTTCCTTCGGCACTTCCAGGCGCAGGTCATAAATCAATTGCAGCGAGGCGGTCGGCAGGTGCACGTAGGCCCGTGGGCGCTCGATCAGTTGCATGGTGGCGCAGCGCACCGGGCGCGCGGCGCCGGACAGCGGGCTGAGACGAAACGGCAGGGCCTCGCGGTAATGCAGGGCAGCGGAGTAGGGCGCCGGCAGCCAAGTGTCGTTGAAGCGCCCGCCCAGCCAGCCTTCGGGGGTTTCGAGCAGGCACTCCTCGGCGATTTCCTGGATGGCGGTATGCAGTGGCAGGTTCAGTTCATGGGCCGGGACGTAGCCGGAGATCAGCTTGAGCACCACGTCGCCACGGTCCTGGCGGCGTTGGCGCACCAGCACCCAGTAGTCCTTGTTTTGCCAATGCAGGGTCAGGCGCACCGAGACGCCGAGGTTCGCCAGTTCCAGGGCGAAGCGTTCGGCATCTGGCACCTCGACCGGCTTGCGCCGTTGCAGGGTCTGGGCGAAGTTGAGCGGCATGCCGACGCTCTGGTAGCTCAGGCCTTCGGGGGTGGCTTCGACGTGCAGCGGCAGTGTCTTGAAGTTGCTGGGGTTCTTTCTTATGAGCGTACGCGGCATGTCGGCTCCTTCTTGCGACGGGGGTCGGCCGCGTGGGCGGCATCAGAGTTGACGAATGACCCGAGCAGCAGTTGCTACGTTATGGGCCAGGTGCAGCGGATTAATGGTCCCGACAATAGCACTGGCGACGCCCGTTTGCGCGAACAACAAGGTGAAACTGGCCTGAATTGGATCCATTCCCGGTTCCAGGCATACATGGCCGCTGGCCAGGGCCTTTTTCACCAGGATGCCCTTGCCGTGGGCGGCGGCATAGTCGATCACGGCCTTCTCAGCCTGTTCGTTGAGGTTGTAGGTGACCATCGCGCAGTCGCCCTGTTCCAGCGCTTTCACGCCGCCCTCGACGGTTTTGCCGGAGAAGCCGAAACCGCGGATCTTGCCGTCTTTCTTCAACTGCGCCAGGGTCTGGTAAACCTCGCAATCGTTGAGGATATGCAAGTCGTTGCCGTCCGAGTGCACCAGCACCAGGTCGATAAAATCAGTTTCAAGTCGTTTCAGGCTGCGTTCGATCGACATTCGCGTATGGGCCGCGCTGAAATCGTGATGGGACACGCCATTGGCAAACTCTTCGCCAACCTTGCTGACGATGACCCAGTCCTTGCGCTGGTCACGCAGCAGCGGCCCCAGCCGCTCTTCGCTCATGCCATAGGCCGGCGCGGTGTCGATCAGGTTGATGCCCAGCTCGCGGGCCTGGCGCAACAGCATGCGGGCCTCGTCGTCGCCAGGGATCTGAAAGCCGTTGGGGTATTTCACCCCTTGGTCGCGGCCCAACTTGACGGTGCCCAGGCCCAGGGGCGACACCAGCATGCCGGTGCTGCCCAGCGGGCGATACAGGTCGTGCAGGGTTGGCAGGCTCATGGCAACAGTTGCTCCCAGGCTGGTTGGCCGATTGCCGGTTTTGGCAACTCGGGCAGGGCGGCGCTGGCGCTTGGCTGGATGCCATCGCGCTCCAGGGCTTGGAGTACGCGGTCGGCGAAGTCCGGCGCCAGCGCCAGTTTGGTTGGCCAGCCGACCAGCAAGCGGCCGTCTTCGGCGAGGAAGGCGTTGTCGGGACGGCTCAGCCCCGATTGCAGCGGCTCGGCGCGATCCACCCGCAGGGTGGCCCACTGGGTCTGGCTCATGTCGATCCAGGGCAGCAGTTGCGCCAGCTCTTTCTGCGCGGTGGCGATCTGTTGTTCAGGCGTACGCGCCACGCCGTCAGCCTCGGCGATATCGCCGCCCATGTACCACACCCAGTTGCCGTCGGCGGCCGGGTGGGTGGTCACGGTGATCCGTGGCTTGGTGCCGCCGCCCAGGCAATGGGCGTACAGCGGCTTGAGGCCAGGGCCTTTGGCGATGATCATGTGCAGCGGGCGTTTTTGCATGGCCGGCTGGCTATGGCCCAGGGCTGCGAGCACATCCGCCGTGCCGCCGCCAGCGCTCAAGACGATGCGCTGGGCGCGGATCTCACGGCCATCGACTTTCAAGCCCACCAGGGTGTCACCGTCCAGCAACGGTTCGATGTGCTGACCGGCGAGCAGACCGTCGCCAGCCAATTGCGCCAGGCGGTTGATCAGGCTGGGCACGTCCACCACCAGCTCGGCCAGGCGATAGACCTTGCCTTTGAAGCGAGGGTTCTGCAGCGCCAGGGGCAGTTCGTCGCCCTTGACCTGATCGACGCGGCCACGCACGGCCTTGCTGGCGAAAAAGCTGGTGAGGTTGCCGGCAATCGTGCCGGGCGACCACAAGTAATGCGCCTGGGACAGCACGCGCACGCCGGACAGGTCCAGTTCGCCGTTGCCGGCCAGGGCTTCACGCCAGCGGCGCGGCATATCGGCAATGGCTTCGGAGGCGCCGGTGAGGGCGCCATGCAGGGCGTATTTCGCACCGCCGTGAATGATGCCCTGGGACTTCAGGCTTTGCCCGCCGCCCAGGGTGGCGCTTTCCACCAGTACCGTGGAAAACCCCTGGCCGCGCAGGCGCGCATTGAGCCATAGGCCGGCAACCCCGGCGCCGACAATCAGAACGTCGGTGGAAATAACGGATGGCATCGGCGACCTCAGTGTTCAAGACAAGAGGCGCAGTATACAGGCTGTTGAGTGGCGGTCAGTGCCCGGCGGTTTTCGAGAACAGCTGAATCACCACCACGCCTAGCACAATCAGGCCCATCCCCAGCATCGCCGGCACATCCAGCTTCTGCCCGTAGATGAACAGCGCCGCGATGCTGACCATCACGATGCCCATCCCGGCCCATACCGCGTACGCCACGCCGACCGGCACGGTGCGCACCACCAGGGTCAGCATCCAGAACGCCACGCCGTAACCGACGATCACCAGCAACAACGGAATAGGGGTGCTCCAGCCTTTGATGGCTTTCATGGAAACGGTGGCGATCACTTCCGAGCAGATGGCGATGGCCAAGTAATAGTAGGCGGCATTCATGGGGCAATCCTCGAGGTGATGCGCATTTGATAAGGTCGGCATTCTAGAGGTTCGCCAGATGGGGTAAAGTCATTACCTATCTAGAATTGAGATGGGTTGAGCCATGAGCGTGCAATGGGATCTGGAGCAGATGCGCCTGTTTGTCAGCGTCGCCGAGCAGCTTTCGTTTTCTGCCGTGGCCCGGGGGCAGCGAAAGGCGCAATCGGCGGTCAGCAATGGCATTGCCCTGCTGGAGGCTGACTTGGGCGTTGTGCTGTTCGAACGTAGCAGCGGCCGGCAACCGCGCCTGACCGAGGCCGGCAGTGTGTTGCTGGAGGAAGCGCGTGAGGTGCTGCGCCAGTGTGAGCGCCTCACGGGCCGGGCCTTATCGTTGACCCGCGGCGAGGAAGCCTGCCTGCGCCTGGCCCAGGATGAGGCGATGTTGTTCCAGCCTGTGCTCGACAGCCTGGAGGCGCTGGCCGTGCACTACCCGCTGCTGGAGGTGCAGTTGTCCAGCGCAGCCCAGGGCGATGTGGCGCGCAAGCTGGTGGAGCGCAAGGCGGACCTGGGGCTGCTGTTCTATCACGACCAGATTCCCGAAGCCCTGGAGCGACGGGTGGTGGGCAGTGTAGAAATGGTCACGGTGTGCGGAGTCAATCACCCGTTGGCCAAGGAGCAGTACGTGACGTGCCAACACCTGGCCCAGTTTCGGCAGTTGCTGATGTCGACCCAGACCAGCGTCTACCCCGGCAGCGAGGCGGCCAGCCCCCTGGTGTGGCGCGCCGACAGCTTCTACGTATTGGCCGAATGGCTGATGAGTGGCCTAGGCTGGGCCTGGCTGCCTCGGCATATCGTGCAATACCCGACCTACCAGCAACAGATGGTCGAATTGGCCAGCGAATGGACCCCGCCCGCCCTGGTGGTGGAACTGGTGTGGCGCCGCGACGAGCACCTTGGGCCCGCCGCGCGCTTCTTGGCCAAACGTTTTGCCGAGTGCTTGCAGGCGATCGACTGAAAAAGCCGATAAACTCCGCCGCCATGAATAGAACTCTCTACAGCTGTCTGTTTTACCTGGCGCTGCCGTTGGTGGCTTTACGCTTGTGGTTGCGTGCGCGCAAAGCGCCGGCCTATGCCAAGCGGGTGGGCGAGCGGTTTTCCTATGGCTTGCCGGTGATGCGGCCCGGCGGAATCTGGGTGCACGCGGTGTCGGTGGGCGAAAGCATTGCCGCCGCCCCGATGATTCGCGGGTTGATGGCGCGTTATCCACAGTTGCCGATCACCGTCACCTGCATGACGCCCACCGGTTCCGAGCGTATCCAGGCACTATTTGCCAATGAGCCGCGCATCCAGCACTGCTATTTGCCGTACGACTTGCCCTGTGCCGCCAAGCGTTTTCTCGACCGCGTGCAGCCCACGCTGGCGGTGATCATGGAAACCGAGCTGTGGCCCAACCATATCCATGCCTGCGCCCAGCGCGGTATCCCGGTGGCGCTGGCCAATGCGCGGTTGTCGGCGCGCTCGGCCAAGGGGTACGCGCGATTTGCCAAGCTGACGGCGCCGATGCTGGCAGACATGAGCCTGTTCGCCGTACAGACCGAGACCGAGGCCGAACGTTTCCGCAGCCTGGGCGCACGCCCTGAAACCGTGGAAGTGACCGGCTCGATCAAGTTCGACCTGAGCATCGACCCTCAGTTGACGGCCCGCGCCGCCGCCCTGCGTGAACAATGGGGCGCCAGCGAGCGTCCGGTCTGGATCGCCGCGAGTACCCACGAAGGTGAAGACGACGTGGTGCTGGCAGCTCATCGCCAGTTGCTGGCGAACTATCCCAATGCACTGCTGATTCTGGTGCCCCGTCATCAGGAGCGCTTTGGCCCCACGTTTGAGCGCTGTGTGCAGCAAGGGTTTGCCACCGTGCGTCGCTCCAGTGGTGAGCCGGTCACCGAGCAAACCTCGGTGCTGCTTGGCGACACCATGGGCGAATTGCTGTTTCTTTACGCCCTGGCCGACAGCGCATTCGTCGGCGGCAGCCTGGTGCCGACCGGCGGGCACAACCCGCTGGAACCGGCCGCGCTGGGTAAACCGGTGATCATGGGCCCGCATGTCTTCAACTTCCTCGACATCACCGCGATGATGCGCGACGCCGGGGCTTTGCGGGAGGTGGACGATGCCGATGGGCTGGCCGAAGCGGTGCGACAGTTGTTTGAGTTGCCCCAGGACGCACGCAAGATGGCGCAGGCGGGGCTCAAGGTGATGCAGGCCAACCAGGGCGCGTTAAAGCGTTTACTGGATGGCTTGGACAGACTGATCAAACACTGACAACACCAACCCAATGTGGGAGCTGGCTTGCCTGCGATAGCATCACCTCGGCGTACCTGATGTACCGAGGTGTCTGCATCGCAGGCAAGCCAGCTCCCACATCGGATTGGCGGTGCGCTTAATAGCCGGGGCGGGCCTTGAGCTGTTCGGCAGCGGCTTTGGCCAGGTCCGGCGGCAGGAAGTCCTTGTCCGGGTTGTAGTCGGCCTTGAGATAGCGCGCCAGATCCTGCAAGTCCCCTGGGTTGAGCGTGCCCGCCGCCTGCTTCAAGCGCAGGTTGTCGAGGATGTAATCGTAGCGGCTGTTGTTGTAGTTGCGCACCGACGCGTACAGCTGGCGCTGTGAGTCCAGCACGTCGACGATGTTGCGCGTACCCACCTGATAGCCGATTTCCGTGGCTTCCACCGCGCTCTGGTTGGAGATGATCGACTGGCGACGCGCTTGCACCTGCTCCACATCGGTGTTGACTGCACGGTGCAGGTTGCGGGTGTTTTCCACTACTTGGCGGCGCAGGCCCTCGCGTTGCTGCTCGGTCTGGTCGAGGCGCGAATAGGATTCGCGCACTTGCGAACTGGTGAGGCCGCCGCTGTAGATCGGGATGTTCAAGCGCAGGCCGACGGTGCGTTGCGACACATCGCCGCCGTACGGGATAGGCAACTGATTCGGGTTGCTGAAGCCCAGGGCGTCGTTGTCGCCTTTTTCGTATTGCGCAACCGCGTCGAGGGTCGGCAAGTGGCCGGCCTTGCGCTGCCGAAGGGTTTCTTCGGCGGCAGTTACCGCGTAATTGCTGGCGAGCAGGTTGAGGTTCTGGCGCCCGGCGGTTTCGACCCAGGCCTTGGCGTCGTTCGGCGCCGGCGGCAGCACCGGCAGCGTGTGGACGATGCCCTGGATCGAGTTGTACTGGCGGTTGGTCAGGGTGATCAGCGCTTCGAAGGCGTCGTCCACCTGGCGCTGGGCCAGGATGCGATTGGCTCGGGCAGTGTCGTAGCTGGCCTGGGATTGCAGCACATCGGTCTTGTCCGACAGGCCCACATCGAAGCGTTCGTTGGACTGGTCGAGCTGACGCTTGAAGGCGTTTTCTTCGGCCTTGGTCGACGCCAGGTTGTCCTGGGCACGCAGCACGGCGAAATAGCTTTCGGCGCTTTGCAAAATCAGGTTCTGCTCCGAGGCCGACAGTTGCAGCGAGGCTTGCTCGTTGACCGCGTGGGCGGCTTGCAGCTGGAACCAGCGGTCGGCGCGGAACAGTGGCTGGCTCAAGGTGGCCCGCCAGGAGTGGGCGTCACGGTTGGCCGTGGCGGCCGGCTGGTCGATCTGGGTGCGCACGTTGTTGCTATCGGCGCCGGCGGACAGGTTCGGCAGCAAGCCCGCGCGGGCCTGGGGCACCACTTCTTTTTGCGCGCCGTACTGGGCACGGGCAGCGGCCAGGTCGGCGTTGTTGTTCGCCGCTTCCTGATAGACGCTGACCAGGTCGGTGTTGGCGGACAAGGGCGCTTCAGCTGCCCAGACCAGTCCGTTGGTCGCACAAGACACGGCAACAGCCAGTGAGAGTTTGCGCAGCATGAGGCGATCCCTAGTATGAATATTACGGTGATAATTCAGCGCCCAAGGCTAAGGCTGGCCATGCCTGGCGTCAAGCCTTGAGGCCGTGCCCGAGTGTAGTGGCGGGGCCTGCGCACAACAATCCCACGATCACGCCATTCATCACGCTGAATAAACCGCTATTGGCAATTTGCCCACGCCATGGTCTAGACTGGCCGCGTTCTTGTCGGGGTGCCTTGTTGGAAGGCTGAGATCGGTAAATACCGGATCCCGTTGAACCTGATCAGGTTAGCGCCTGCGTAGGGAACAAGATTTCTCGTCACCCGGCGAGTCCTCTTGTGCTTCGTCCGGGATGTTGTTCGACAATCGAACAGCCCTCGTGCGCCAAGCACAGCACTGGTTCCAGTGCGTCCGTCCGTCACAGGTTCGCTCCGACAAAAATCCACCGCCTGGATAAGTTGGAGAGCCTGTGATGAGTACAAAACTAAAAAATACCGTGCACCTGAGTGAATCGGCCAAGGTCGACTCCGGCTCCGTGCAGCCGTTTACCCGCTCGCAAAAAATCTACGTGCAGGGCTCCCGCCCGGATATTCGCGTGCCGATGCGTGAAATCAGCCTGGACGTGACCCCCACCGATTTCGGCGGTGAAATCAACGCGCCGGTTACCGTCTACGATACCTCCGGCCCCTACACCGACCCGAATGTGATTATCGACGTGCGCAAAGGCCTGGCCGACGTGCGCTCGCCGTGGATCGAAGTACGCGACGACACCGAGCGCCTGCCCGGTCTCACCTCGCACTTCGGCCAGCAGCGCTTGAGCGATGCCGAGCTGACCGCCCTGCGTTTTGCCCATGTCAAGAACCCGCGCCGCGCCAGGGCCGGTGCCAACGTCACGCAGATGCATTACGCGCGCAAAGGCATCATCACGGCCGAGATGGAATATGTCGCCATCCGCGAAAACATGAAGCTTGAAGAAGCCCGTGCCAGTGGCTTGCTGGATCAGCAGCACGCCGGCCACAGCTTCGGCGCCAGCGTGCCGAAAATCATCACGCCTGAATTCGTACGCGAAGAAATCGCCCGGGGCCGCGCGATCATCCCGGCCAACATCAACCACACCGAGCTGGAACCGATGATCATCGGCCGTAACTTCCTGGTGAAGATCAACGGCAACATCGGCAACAGCGCCCTGGGTTCGTCCATCGAAGAGGAAGTGGCGAAGCTCACCTGGGGCATTCGCTGGGGCTCGGACACGGTGATGGACCTGTCCACCGGCAAGCACATCCACGAAACCCGCGAGTGGATCATCCGCAACTCGCCAGTGCCAATCGGTACTGTGCCGATCTACCAGGCCCTGGAAAAAGTCGGTGGCGCAGCCGAAGACCTGACCTGGGAGCTGTTCCGCGACACCTTGATCGAACAGGCCGAGCAGGGCGTCGACTACTTCACCATCCACGCTGGGGTATTGCTGCGGTATGTGCCGCTGACTGCCAAGCGCGTGACCGGCATCGTCTCCCGTGGGGGTTCGATCATGGCCAAGTGGTGCCTGGCCCACCACAAAGAGAATTTCACCTACACGCATTTCGACGAAATCTGCGAAATCATGAAGGCCTATGACGTCAGCTTCTCCCTTGGCGATGGCTTGCGCCCGGGTTCGATTGCCGACGCCAACGACGCCGCGCAGTTCGGCGAACTGGAAACCCTGGGCGAACTGACCAAAACCGCCTGGAAGCACGACGTGCAAACCATGATCGAAGGCCCCGGCCATGTGCCGATGCAGTTGATCAAGGAGAACATGGACAAGCAACTGGAGTGCTGCGACGAGGCGCCGTTCTACACCCTAGGCCCGCTGACCACCGACATTGCGCCCGGCTATGATCACATCACTTCGGGTATCGGCGCGGCGATGATCGGCTGGTTCGGTTGTGCCATGCTCTGCTACGTCACGCCCAAGGAGCACCTGGGCTTGCCGAACAAGGATGACGTGAAGACCGGGATCATTACCTACAAGATCGCGGCCCACGCGGCCGACCTTGCCAAAGGCCACCCCGGCGCGCAGATTCGCGATAACGCCTTGAGCAAGGCGCGCTTCGAGTTCCGCTGGGAAGACCAGTTCAACCTCGGCCTGGACCCGGATACCGCACGTTCATATCACGATGAAACCTTGCCGAAGGATTCGGCCAAGGTCGCGCATTTCTGCTCGATGTGCGGGCCTAAGTTCTGTTCGATGAAAATCACCCAGGAAGTGCGTGAGTACGCGGCCAACCAGCGCATCGATGCGGTGGATGTGGATGTGGCCAAGGGCTTGGCCGAGCAGGCTGAGCGGTTCAAGCAGGAAGGTAGCCAGCTCTACAAGAAGGTCTGATCCCTAGGCGGCGGTGTCTGCACCGCCGTCATCGCGGGCAAGCCCGGCTCCCACAGTTGGCCGAGTGGTACACAGATTTTGTGTTCACAAACGGTCCCCTGTGGGAGTCGGGCTTGCCCGCGATAACGATCCGACAAACACCCAATCTCCCTCTGCAATAACACCCTTGAACCGTCAACCGATCAACGGCGTGCCGGCACCAGTTCAGGCTTGATCACACCGGTGAGGCGCGTATAGGGCAGGGTGATTTCGATCAGCCCCTGTGCGTAAGGGGCGATGGTGCTGACGTTGTACTTGAGCACCACGCCGCCGCTGGTCAGGGCCACGTTCGGGGTTTTCTGAAACGGCCAGCTCTTCACGAATTCTGGGTCGCGGTCCATCTTGGTGCTGATCAACCAGCTGTTGTGGGCAACTTTAGCGGTATTCCAGAAGGCTTGCTCCTGGCCGGGCAACAGCATGTCGGCCAGGGTCAGTTCCTTATGCAGAATCCGTGAATAGTTGATAAACCCGCGGCCTGGCTCGCCGTGGGCGACACCTGTGTCCAGGTAGCTGGACACTTCAACGATCACCAGTCCGTCATGCTGGTCACGTACCTTGGCTTGCAAGTACATGCCGTGGCGGTCTGGCGACTCACGCAGGAAGGTGTTTCGATAGGCGTTCAGGCTCGCCGGCACGCTGGCGCCAGGCGTGGTGCGGGTCATTTGCAGCAGGCGCTGTTCCACCAGGCTGTCCAGTTGTGGCTCGGCAGGGAAATGCACGGTGTCGATGTTCACCAGCGGGCAGGCCGGGCTGTCGCAGCCGGGCTTGATCTGCTCCGACTTGTCGGTGGTAACGTCCAGCGGCTTGAGATAGGCGGGTTGGAACAGGCTCTGGCAAGCACCCAGGGTCAAAGCAATACAGGCCACGGAGGCGATTCTTAAAAGCGACATGTGTGTCCTTCGTAAATCGATGGAAAGCGAAAAGAGTAGCGCTTGGACTGCCAACGTGGCCGCCAGTTCGCCACTAAACTGATTGCAGTGAGTTTGACGTTCGCCGCCTCTCCCGGCAACCGCAAAGGGGCTGCATCAACGGGCGTCGGCGCGTTAGGATGGCGCCCATTGCACGAGCTTAACGAGGGACACCATGACCGACATCGCGAAGTCGACACCGAACAAGATCGAGATTGTTCAGCGTGACAATGCCTATAAAGGCTTCTACAAGCTCGATCGCGTGCAACTGCGCCATGAAAAATTCGACGGCGGCATGAGCCGGGTGATCAACCGCGAAGTGTTCGTGCGTCATGACGCCGTGTGCGTGCTGCCCTACGACCCGCAGCGCGATGAGGTGGTGCTGATCGAACAGTTCCGCGTCGGCGCCATGGGCCGTGCCGATAACCCCTGGCTGGTGGAGATGGTCGCCGGCCTGATTGACAAGGATGAGCAACCCGAGGAGGTTGCACACCGCGAGGCCGAAGAGGAAGCTGGGCTGACATTCTCCGCGCTGTGGCCGATCACCAAGTATTTCCCGTCGCCTGGCGGCAGTACCGAATTTGTCCACCTGTACCTGGGCCGTTGCGACAGCTCGGGCGCGGGTGGGGTCCATGGATTGGAAGAAGAAGCAGAAGATATCCGCGTCACCGCCTGGGCCTTCGAAGATGCCTTGCAGGCGGTGCGCGACGGCAAGATTTCCAACGCAGCCAGCATTATCGCCCTGCAATGGCTTGCGCTTAATCGCGCGGAAGTGAGGGGGTTATGGCAGTAAAGGCACGGGAACGTTATCGAGTTGACCTGATCGGGCTGCAAGCGGCCTGCGAGGCCAACTATGCGCGGCTGATGCGCCTGCTCCCGGACATGCGCCACGCCCCCCAGGCGCGGCGCATTGCTGTCACCCACGGCGACCAGATGCTCGGCGTGCTGACCCTGGAAGTCATTCTCACCTGCCCCTACACCACCACCCTGCGGGTACGCCAGGAGCACAGCCTGCCGTGGTTGCCGGTGCCGCAATTGGAAGTGCAGGTGTACCACGACGCGCGTATGGCCGAAGTGATCAGCGCCGAACATGCGCGACGCTTTCGCAGCATCTATCCTTACCCGAACGTGTTCATGCACCAGCCCGATGAGAAAGCACAGCTCAATGTGTTCCTCGGCGAATGGCTCAGCCACTGCCTGGCCTTGGGCCATGAGTTTGAAGTGGTGCGGTAGATGTGAACTGCGTCTGTTTCCTTGGGTTTCCTCTTTGTGTCCTGCCCCAGCATAATCGCGCCAATTATCCATTCCTGTAGTTGCCAGGGAGAGCGCCTTGCCGAGTGTATCCGCCGTGAATCCTGATGCCGTGTTGCTGGTGCAGTTGTCCGACAGCCATCTGTTTGCTGACGCTGACGCCACGCTGCTGGGCATGAACACCCGTGAAAGCCTGCAGCGGGTAGTCGAGCTGGTGCGCGCGCAACAGCCGGCCATCGACCTGATACTGGCGACCGGCGACCTGTCCCAGGATGGCACGCTGGCGTCCTACCAGCAGTTTCGCGATTTGACCGCGTCCCTTGGCGCTCCGGCGCGCTGGATTCCTGGCAACCACGACGAACCGCAGGTCATGGCCCAGGCTGCCATGCACAGTGATTTGCTCGAACCGGTGGTGGATATCGGCAACTGGCGTATCACTCTGTTGGATTCGGCGGTACCAGGGTCGGTGCCGGGCTACCTGCAAGACGCGCAACTGCAACTGCTGGCGCAGGCCTTGAGCGAGGCGCCGGGCCGCCATCACCTGGTGTGTTTCCACCACCATCCGGTGCCCATCGGCTGTGCGTGGATGGAACCGATCGGCCTGCGCAACCCCGAAGCGCTGTTTGCCGTGCTTGAGCGCTTTCCGCAGACCAAGGCATTGCTGTGGGGGCATGTGCATCAGGAGATCGACAGCGAGCGCAACGGTGTGCGACTGCTGGCTTCGCCGTCCACCTGTATCCAGTTCGCGCCGGGAAGTGAGGATTTCCAGGTCAGCGAGCAAGCGCCGGGGTATCGATGGTTGCGCTTGCATGGCGACGGACGCTTGGAAACGGGGGTGGAACGGGTCAAAGGCTTCGCTTTTACGGTCGATTACGGCAGCAACGGCTATTAAGGCCTGCAAACACTGATCAAAAGGTGGGAGCTGGCTTGCCTGCGATGACGGTGTACCTGGCGCTGACTCGTTGACTCAATCGCCGCCATCGCAGGCGAGCCAGCTCCCACATTGGGTCCGCTTCTGCCTGCATTCCCTGTAAACTGCGCCTCTTTGGCCTCAGCACGGAGAGCCCGGCATGTCCGCTTCGATCCTGTATATCCACGGTTTCAACAGTGCGCCGGCTTCCAACAAGGCCAGCCAGTTGACCACTGTGATGGATGCCCTTGGCCTGTCCGACCAGCTGCGTGTGCCGGCGCTGCATCACCACCCTCGTCAGGCAATTCTTCAATTGGAGCAAGCGATTGCGCAACTGGGCCGGCCACTGCTGGTCGGCAGCTCACTCGGCGGCTACTATGCAACCCATCTTGCCGAACGCCATGGCCTCAAGGCGCTGCTGGTCAACCCGGCGGTCAGCCCCCATCGGATGTTCGACGGTTACCTGGGCACCCAGAAGAACCTCTACACCGATGAGACCTGGGAATTGACACAGGACCACGTCACGGCGCTGGCCGAGCTGGAAGTACCGGGTCCCCAGGATGCCGCGCGTTATCAGGTGTGGTTGCAGGCCGGGGACGAAACCCTGGATTATCGCCTGGCCCAACAGTATTACCGGGCCTGCGCCTTGCGCATCCAGGCCGGTGGCGACCATGGTTACCAGGGGTTCGCCGAGCAATTGCCGGCACTGTTGTGCTTTGCCGGTATTGGCGCAGATCAGTTTCAATCCTTCGATTTTTCGTCACTGTAGAAAATCGCAGGTCACTTTTTAATCGAACGACTCACGACGAGACCCCATGGCCACTCCCAGCGCTAGCTCTTATAACGCCGACGCCATCGAAGTCCTCTCGGGCCTCGACCCGGTGCGCAAACGCCCCGGCATGTATACCGACACCAGTCGGCCGAACCACCTTGCCCAGGAAGTCATCGACAACAGCGTCGACGAAGCCTTGGCCGGGCACGCCAAGTCGGTGCAAGTCATCCTTCACGCCGACCATTCCCTGGAAGTGTCCGACGACGGTCGTGGCATGCCGGTGGACATTCACCCCGAAGAGGGTGTGCCGGGCGTCGAGCTGATCCTCACCAAGCTGCACGCCGGCGGCAAGTTCTCCAACAAGAACTACCAGTTCTCCGGCGGTTTGCACGGCGTGGGTATTTCGGTGGTCAACGCCCTGTCCACCCTGGTGCGGGTCAAGGTCAAGCGCGACGGTAACGAGTACCAGATGACCTTCGCCGATGGCTACAAGGCCACCGACCTGGAAGTGATCGGCACCGTGGGCAAGCGCAACACCGGCACCAGTGTGTACTTTGCGCCGGACCCCAAGTATTTCGATTCGCCAAAATTCTCCATCAGCCGCCTCAAGCACGTGCTCAAGGCCAAGGCTGTGCTGTGCCCGGGGCTGCTGGTCAGCTTTGAAGACAAAGGTACCGGCGAGAAGGTCGAGTGGCATTACGAAGACGGCCTGCGCTCTTACCTGGAAGATTCGGTCAGCGACTTCGAACGCCTGCCCAACGAGCCGTTCTGCGGCAGCCTGTCGGGTAATAAAGAAGCGGTGGACTGGGCGCTGCTGTGGTTGCCCGAAGGTGGCGACAGCGTGCAGGAAAGCTACGTCAACCTGATCCCCACGGCCCAGGGCGGCACCCACGTCAACGGTTTGCGCCAAGGCTTGCTGGATGCCATGCGTGAATTCTGCGAATACCGCAGCCTGTTGCCGCGCGGCGTCAAACTGGCGCCGGAAGACGTGTGGGAGCGCATCGCGTTCGTGCTGTCGATGAAGATGCAGGAACCGCAATTTTCCGGCCAGACCAAAGAGCGCCTGTCGTCCCGCGAGGCGGCGGCGTTTGTCTCTGGCGTGGTCAAGGACGCCTTCAGCCTGTGGCTCAACGAGCATCCGGAACTGGGCCTGGCCCTGGCGGAGCTGGCGATCAACAACGCCGGCCGGCGCTTGAAAGCCAGCAAGAAGGTCGAGCGCAAGCGCATCACCCAGGGCCCGGCACTGCCGGGCAAACTGGCCGATTGCGCCGGGCAAGACCCGATGCGTTCCGAGCTGTTCCTGGTGGAAGGTGACTCCGCCGGCGGTTCCGCCAAGCAAGCGCGGGACAAGGAGTTCCAGGCGATCCTGCCGTTGCGCGGCAAGATCCTCAACACCTGGGAAGTCGATGGCAGCGAAGTGCTGGCCAGCCAGGAAGTGCATAACATCGCGGTCGCCATCGGCGTCGATCCGGGCGCGGCAGACATGAGCCAGTTGCGCTACGGCAAGATCTGTATCCTCGCCGACGCCGACTCTGACGGCCTGCACATTGCTACCTTGCTGTGCGCGTTGTTCGTCCAGCATTTCCGCCCGTTGGTGGATGCCGGTCACGTCTACGTCGCCATGCCGCCGCTGTACCGCATCGACCTGGGCAAGGAAATTTTCTACGCCCTGGACGAAGCCGAGCGCGATGGCATCCTTGACCGCCTGGTGGCCGAGAAGAAACGCGGCAAGCCACAGGTCACGCGATTCAAGGGCCTGGGTGAAATGAACCCGCCGCAACTGCGCGAAACCACCATGGACCCGAACACCCGGCGCCTGGTGCAGTTGACCCTGGAAGACTTCGCCGCCACCTCGGAAATGATGGACATGCTGCTGGCGAAGAAACGCGCCGGCGACCGCAAGACCTGGCTTGAATCCAAAGGCAACCTGGCCGAGGTACTGGGCTGATGCGCACAGGCGTCGCCCTGGCGATCCTGATGTTGAGCGGGCTGGCGGTCACCCAGGTGGCTGCCGCGCCCATGGCAGAGCTCAAGCTGGTCTCGGAACACCCGGTGGACGGCATGCGCGGCGGGAACCTGTCGGGCCTGGCGTTATGTGACAACGAGCTGTGGACGGTTTCGGACCGCGATGATGACCAGATCTACCGCCTGGATACCCGTGCGCCGGCCTGGAGCGCGCAAGCGCTGAAGATCGACGTGCCGCCCGTGCCCGAGTCCGGCCTGCCTTGGGGCTTGCGTTCGCGCACCAAGGCCGCTTCGTTTATACGCGGCGGTGACCTGGACTTTGAAGGCATCAGCTGTGATGCCGCAGGCAACCGCTACATTGTCAGCGAAGCCCATGCCGCGGTGTTGCAGGTGCCGGCGGCGGGCGCGCCCGAGTGGTTGAAAATCGCGCCGGGCATGGTGCGTGAAGCCAGGGCCAGTGGCATGTTGCTGCACTTTAATGCCTTGTTCGAAGGCCTGGCGGTGAACCCTGAAGGCAATCAGATCTGGCTGGCTGCCGAGCGCGAACGCCGTGGCCTGGTCTCGATCAAGCGTGGGCAGAGCGTATGGGATTGCGATGGTCGTTGTGTATTGTTGAGCGAGGCCGGCCAGGAAGTGCAGCCGGCGCAGTTCCCCAACGCCAAGGCCGTGTCCAAGGACTTTGCCGACTTGTCGCTGTTCAACGGCAAGCTGTTTACCCTGGAGCGCAATGCGTTCCAGATCTGCCGGCGCGACCCGCTCACGGCCAAGGTTGAGCAGTGCTGGTCGTTTGCCGACGAAGCCCTGACGCCGCAGCGACGTTACCCCCAGTCGTATGGCCTGGCTGAAGCCCTGTTGGTGGATGCCGACGGTGCCTGGGTCGGGATCGACAACAATTTCGGCCCGCGTGCCGATGGTGAAAAACGTCCGATGGTCTATCGTTTCGCCGCCCCGGACGGCGGCTGGAGTGCCCAGCCATGAATCGAGATTTTTTTGAATTGAATCAGCGCAGCGGCAGTTCCGCTGCGCCTTACCCCATGATGAGGCCCGCATGAGTGACATCCTCGCAGACAGTTTAGATGGCGTAGAACGCCGGTCGCTGGCTGAATTCACCGAAAATGCCTACCTCAACTACTCCATGTACGTGATCATGGACCGTGCCTTGCCGCATATCGGCGACGGCCTGAAGCCCGTGCAACGGCGCATTATCTACGCCATGAGTGAGTTGGGCCTGGACGCTGATTCCAAGCACAAGAAATCGGCGCGTACTGTCGGTGACGTGCTGGGTAAATTCCACCCCCACGGCGATTCGGCGTGCTATGAAGCCATGGTGCTGATGGCCCAGCCGTTCAGCTACCGCTATACCCTGGTGGACGGCCAGGGTAACTGGGGTGCACCGGATGACCCCAAATCCTTCGCCGCCATGCGTTACACCGAGGCGCGGCTGTCGCGTTATTCCGAAGTGCTGCTCAGCGAGCTGGGCCAGGGCACGGCCGACTGGGGCCCGAACTTTGACGGCACCCTCGACGAACCTCTGGTTTTGCCGGCGCGTTTGCCGAATATCCTGCTCAATGGCACCACCGGTATTGCGGTCGGCATGGCCACCGACGTGCCGCCGCACAACCTGCGCGAAGTCGCCACCGCCTGCGTGCGCTTGCTGGATGAGCCCAAGGCTACGGTCGAGCAGCTGTGCGAGCATATCCAGGGCCCGGATTACCCGACCGAAGCAGAAATCATCACGCCGCGCGCCGACCTGCTGAAGATGTACGAAACCGGCAAGGGCTCGGTGCGTATGCGCGCCGTGTACCACATCGAAGACGGTGACATTATTGTGACCGCGCTGCCGCACCAGGTATCGGGTGCCAAGGTGCTGGAGCAAATCGCCGCGTTGATGCAGGCCAAGCCGTCGAAGTTGCCGCAAGTGACCGACCTGCGTGACGAGTCCGACCACGAGAACCCGTGCCGCATCGTGATCATCCCGACCAACAGCCGGGTGGATCATGAAGTGCTGATGCAGCACTTGTTTGCCAGCACCGACCTAGAGTCCAGCTACCGTGTCAACGTCAACATCATTGGCCTGGACGGCAAGCCGCAGTTGAAGAACCTGCGCAATCTGCTGGTGGAATGGCTGGAATTCCGCGTGCAGACCGTGCGTCGCCGCCTGCAATTTCGCCTCGACAAGGTCGAGCGCCGTCTGCACCTGTTGGACGGTTTGCTGATTGCCTACCTCAACCTGGATGAAGTGATTCATATCATCCGTACCGCCGAGCACCCGAAGGCCGAGCTGATCGCGCGTTTCGAGCTGAGCGAAATCCAGGCGGACTACATCCTCGACACCCGCTTGCGCCAGTTGGCACGTCTGGAAGAAATGAAGCTGCGCGACGAGCAGGATGCGCTGCTCAAGGAACAAGCCAAGCTGCAAGCCCTGCTGGGCAGCGAAGCCAAGCTCAAGAAGCTGGTGCGCAGCGAACTGATCAAAGACGCAGAAACCTATGGCGATGACCGTCGCTCGCCTATCGTCGAGCGCGCTGAAGCCAAGGCGCTGACCGAAACCGAGCTGTTGCCCAACGAGAAAATTACCGTCGTTTTGTCGGAAAAGGGTTGGGTTCGCTCCGCCAAAGGGCATGATATTGACGCCACCGGCCTTTCGTACAAAGCCGGTGATGGCTTCAAGACCGCTGCCGCGGGGCGCTCTAATCAGTTTGCGGTGTTTATCGATTCGACCGGGCGCAGTTATTCGGTGCCGGCCCACACCCTGCCGTCTGCACGGGGGCAGGGCGAGCCGTTGACCGGGCGCCTTACGCCGCCACCGGGGGCGAATTTCGAGTGCGTGCTGTTGCCGGATGACGATTCGCTGTATGTCATCGCCTCCGACGCCGGTTACGGCTTCGTGGTCAAGGGCGAAGACCTGCAGGCAAAAAACAAGGCGGGCAAGGCGCTGTTGAGCCTGCCGAACAACGCCAAGGTGATTCTGCCAAGGCCGGTGGAGGACCGTGAAAGCAACTGGCTGGCGTCGGTGACCACCGAAGGGCGCTTGCTGGTGTTCAAGATCAGCGACTTGCCGCAGCTGGGCAAGGGTAAAGGCAACAAGATTATCGGGATTCCCGGTGACCGGGTGGCCAGTCGCGAAGAGTATGTGACTGACATCGCCGTCATCCCGGAAGGCTCTACCCTGGTGCTCCAGGCTGGCAAGCGCACGTTGTCATTGCGCCCTGACGACCTAGAACACTACAAGGGTGAGCGTGGCCGGCGGGGTAACAAACTGCCACGAGGTTTCCAGCGAGTGGATGCCTTGCTGGTCGAAACGCCGGTTTAATCGGTACTAGAGGCCTCGATCTACGATTTAACGCGTAGATCGATGCTTTCGCGCTGGAGTCATGGCGCATATTCACGGATGATATGGCCTTTCCAGCGCCGGCGTGGCCGAGCGTGTTCAGGTTATTTTTAGTATTACATTGTGGTTCGCCTTGTGGCAGCCACTTGGATGGGATGATGACTGCTCCACGCCTTCCTCTATTTTTGATGCTCGCTGGCCTTTTGGGGTTGGCGGGTTGCAGCACACACCAACCCGTGTCGCTGTACCAGCTGGACAGCGGAAGTCCGGCTCAGCCAGCCCAAACCGCTGGCATGGCAGTATTGCTGGGGCCGGTGGTCGTTGCCGATTACCTGCAACGCGAAACCCTGCTTCAACGTCAGAACGACGGCAGCCTGCAAGGTTCCACAGATGGTCGTTGGGCCGGTAGCCTGTCGTCGGATATCAACCAGTTGATGTTGCGTCAGGTCGCCGGCCAGCTGGACAGCCAGCGTGTGGTCCTGGCACCGGGGCCCTCCGGGTTCACCCCGGATGTACAGGTGTTGCTGACCATTACGCGGCTGGATTCCGGCAAGTCGCAACCGGCGATCCTGGATGCGCAGTGGCGCCTGATCGACCGTCGCGGGCAGGTGCGGGACAACCGCATTGTGCACCTGCAGGAAGAACACGCCGGCACCACCGCGTCCCAGGTCCAGGCCCAGGGTGTGCTGTTGCAGCACCTGGCGCAGCAGTTGTCGGTGGCACTCAAGCCATTGGCCAACCAGCCACCAATTGCCGAAGTGCAACCGCGTAAACAGGCCCCGGCCCAGGCCAAGCCTGCGGCCCCGGAAAAACCGAAGATGCCGATGGCCACGCCGATTCGTACGGACTTGGAAGTGTTCAGGTTCTGATCTGAATCGCGCACAAACAAAAGGCCCGCTGAATAAGCGGGCCTTTTTATTGGGCTGCTCTGTAGGAGCGAGCTTGCTCGCGAAAAGCGTCAACGATAACGCGTGCTTTCTGAATAAACGCGGCGTCTGTGAGTTTTCGCGAGCAAGCTCGCTCCTACAAAAGGCCTTAGCCTCAGGGCTTACGGGTCTCGTGCATCCGCGCCAGTTGGCGCTCCAGCATCGACGGATACGGCTCCATCAATCGCTCCACACAGCTGGCCCCCTCAGGGCTGGCAATCGGGCGGATACGCGCGCGTTGGCGGATCAGTGTGTCTTCGCTGATCTTGCGCTCCACCAACAGCAGGTTGCGGCTGTGCTGGGACAGGGCCAGGGCATCCTGGGCGATTTCAGTGAGCAGCAGGTCGATCTGGCTCATGCCAAACAAGTCGTCACCCACGGTTAGGCCCAGCTGCAGTTGCAGGGTAATGCCGCTGTCGGCCACTTCGATCTGCAGGGCGTGGCCCAGGGCGCGCAACAGCTCGCCGCAGCAGATGGCATTGGTCAGGTAGTCTTCGCCGCTGTCTTCGCTGTGGAACAGCATCAACGTGCTGCCATCGTTCAGGGTATGCAGTTCGCTCTGGTAGAGCGAAGCGGCCTGGTCGAGGCAGTCGCGGTAGCGTTCGAGCAGTTCGGTCAGGCGGGCACGGGGCAGGCGGCGCAGTTGCTCCTGGGCACCCAGTTGCACGGCAAGTACGGCACTGTGCTGCGGCTCGGCGTTCTTGACCACAACCGGTTTCGGTGCGGCAAGCGGTGCTACTGCCGAGGTGTCGCGCAGGTCGGCGAACGGGTCTTCGTCGTCCAGCTCGTCTTCCTCGGCCTTGATCACATGGCGCGGTGCAGGCTTGAGGCCGGCCACCGGGGCGCTGTCATCGAAGCCTGGGTCGCGCAGGTCGCGCACTTCAAACTCAGGCTCGTCGTTGTAGTCCTCGGTGTCGTCGTACTCAGGCTCGGGCTCGACTTCAGGCGCTTTCGGCTCCGGGGCAAAGCTGGCGTGGAGCTGGCGCGCGAGGTCGCCGATTTCATCCTGGCGATCGGTAGCCGGGGTGTGTTCGTCGATATCCCGCAGCCAGATGCGCAGTTGCATCAACGGCGTGGAAATATGCCGACCCAGGCGCAGGCTCAAGGCCAGGGCCAAAGCCAGCAGGATCGCGCTCAGGATGCCCATGCTTTGCAGGCTGATGGTCATCGGCTGCTGGAACTGTTGCATATCAAGGCTGATACGCAGTTGGCCGGCCTTCACGTCCTGGAACGTAATATTGCTCTGGTACAGGCCTTCGGCCTCACCGAGCAGGCCGTTTTTCGGGCGCTGCCCGGCCTCGGCCATGATCCGGTTGTCCACGCTATAGATAGCGGCGTGGGCCACCAGCGGGTTCTTGGTCAGGTTGTTGAGCAACACGTTGAGGCTGAGGATGTCGTTGGACACCAGCAACTCAGTCGCCGAAGTGGCGGTCTGGGTTGTCAGGCTTGCGCCCAGGGCATCAGCCTGCTCGTGCATGGCCTGCTTGAACTGCAAACCCATCACGCAGGCGTAGATCACCAGGGCCAGAGCGACCAGGATCACGTTATGGCTGGCGATGCGCAATGCAATCGGTACACGGCGATGGCGCAGTGCCCGGAAGATCAGCAGGAAGAAGTTATCGGTTTTTACTGGCGTGGGCCGGTTCACTTGCGCTCGGCTCTTGGTCCGTGAAGTTGACGCGCAGTATAGCGACAGGCCCATGGCCGGCAAAGCGCTGGCTGTGCCCGATGGTCACTGAAAGTGGGTAGAATGCGGTTTTTTTCCAGCCTGGGGGTGCGCTTTGCGCGAAATTGTCCTGATCAACATCACGGGTGAAGACCGACCGGGTCTCACCGCAGCCATTACCGGCGTCCTGGCCCAGGGTGGTGTGAACATTCTCGACATCGGCCAGGCGGTGATCCACGACACCTTGTCGTTCGGCATCCTGGTGGAAATCCCCAGCACCGAACAGGCCTCCTCGGTACTCAAGGACATCCTGTTTACGGCGTATAAGCTCGATCAACAGGTGCGTTTCACCCCGGTGTCCGAAGCTGACTACCAGCACTGGGTCGAAGGTCAGGGCAAAAAGCGCCATATTGTCACGCTGTTGACCCGCAAGGTAACGGCTGAGCAGCTGCAGCGCGTCAGTTCCATTACCGCGCAGTACGGATTGAATATCGACCATATCGACCGTCTGTCGGGTCGCATGCCATTGGACACTCCGGCCGACAAAGGCAAGGGCTGCATCGAGTTCTCCGTACGCGGCGAACCGGCTGACGCGCAAGCGCTGCGCGCCGACTTCCTGAGCGTGGCCCAGGAGCTGAATGTCGATATCGCTTTCCAGGAAGACTCCCTGTTCCGTCGCAACCGCCGTCTGGCGGTGTTCGACATGGACTCCACCTTGATCGAAGCCGAAGTCATCGACGAGTTGGCCAAAGCGGCCGGTGTGGGCGAGCAAGTTTCTGAGATTACTGAGCGCGCGATGGCCGGCGAGCTGGATTTCCGTGCCAGCTTCAAGGAGCGTCTGGCGCTGCTCAAGGGCCTGGACGTGGGCGTGCTGGATTCGATCGGCGCGTCGCTGCGCCTGACTGAAGGCGCAGAAACCCTGTTCGCCGAACTCAAGCGCCTGGGCTACAAGACCGCCATCCTGTCCGGCGGCTTCACTTACTTCGCCAAGCAGTTGCAGGCCAAGCTGGGCATTGACTATGTATTCGCCAACGAGCTGGAAGTGGTGGATGGCAAAGTGACTGGCGTGGCGGTGGAGCCGATCGTCGACGCGCAACGCAAGGCCGACCTGCTCAAGGAATTGGCCCACAAGGAAGGCTTGCGTCTGGAGCAGACCATCGCGGTCGGCGACGGCGCCAATGACCTACCGATGCTGGCGATTGCCGGGTTGGGCGTGGCGTTCCGTGCCAAGCCGTTGGTCAAGCAATCGGCCAAGCAGGCGATTTCGACCTTGGGGTTGGATGGCGTGCTGTACCTGCTGGGCTTGCGTGACCGCGACGGTCAGCTATAAGCCGATCTCACTGTCACTGATCGTTCCCACGCTCCGCGTGGGAACGCCTCCAGTGACGCTCTGCGTCACGCTTTGGGCGCAGAGCGCCTCGGGCTGCATTCCCACGCGGAGCGTGGGAACGATCAACTGCAATATCAGGCTTTTGGCAGTGCGATACCCTGGCCCATCTGCACCGGCGTACCCGCTGCCAGCTCCTCAGCCCACTTCACCTGGTCCGGCCCGAACAGCACGATGGCGGTCGATCCCAGTTTGAAACGACCCAGTTCCGCACCTTTTTCCAGATGAATCGGCGCGCGGGCGGCTTCGTCGTAGCGAAAGGTTTTCAGCTCGCGCTTGGGCGGCGTCACCAAGCCTGCCCACACGGTTTCAATCGAAGCAACGATCATCGCACCCACCAACACCACGGCCATCGGGCCGCGTTCGGTGTCGAACAAGCAGACAGCACGCTCGTTACGGGCGAACAACTCCGGCACGTTTTCGGCGGTGGTCTGGTTGACCGAGAAAATCCGCCCTGGCACATACACCATCTCGCGCAGGGTACCGGCCAGTGGCATGTGCACCCGGTGATAGTCTTTTGGCGACAGGTAAATAGTCGCGAACTCGCCGCCCATGAACGGCGCAGCCATTGCCGCATCGCCACCGAGCAGTTCCAGCACGCTGAAGCTGTGGCCCTTGGCCTGGAAGATACGGCCATGTTCGATCGGGCCTAGCTGGCTGACCGCGCCGTCGGCAGGGCTCAGGACTGCGCCTGGGGTTGGATCCAACGGGCGGGCGCCGTCTTTCAGCGCGCGGGTGAAGAAGGCGTTGAAGTGCTCGTAGGCGCTCAGGTCTTCCACCAGGGCCTGGGACATGTCCACCTGGTAGCGCTTGGCGAACCAGGCAGTGAAGGCGTTCTTGAACCAGCGCACGCGGCACTCGGCGATACAGCCGGCCAGGCGCGACAGCAAGTGGTGCGGCAGCAAGTACTGGCTGAGGATAAACAACTGCTTTTTCATAACTGTCCTTAAACCTTAAATCTCAACGGGGGTGTCGGGGTGATTGCCCCATTCGCCCCAGGAACCGGCATAACCTTTGACTCGCGGATAACCGAGCGCCTTGGCCACCAGGTAGGTGAAGCCAGAGCGGTGGTGAGTCTGGCAGTGGGTGATGATTTCTTTGTCTTTGGTCAGCCCGAGGTCTTCGAGGATCTGCGGCATGTCACGGCGAATACGCAGGTTGCGCGCCTTGTCCATGCCGGCGGTCCATTCGAAGTTCACCGCACCGGGAATGTGGCCGCCCTTGGCTGCGAGCACTTTCTCGCCGGAATACTCCAGCGGGCCACGAGCGTCCCAGATCCCCAGGTCGGCCGCACCGAGACGGCTTTGCAGGTACTCACGGGTGGCGGTAGGGCCGTCGTGCAGCGTGAGGCTGACCGGGCCGCCGGCTGCCGGGGGCACATCGGTGGAAAGCGGGTGCCCTTCCTCCAGCCATGCCAGCAGGCCGCCGTCGAGGTAGTGATATTTCTGGTGGCCGATCACGTCGAGCATCCAGATAAAGCGCCCGGCCCAACCGCCGCCTTCGTCGTCATAGATCACATAGGTGGCGTCCGGGGTGTGGCCCAGTTCGCCGAACAGTTTTTCCAGGTCGGCCTTGCTCGGCAGCAGCCCGGGTGCGGGTGGCTGGCCCAGTTGGGTGCGCTTGGGGTCAACGAAATGCGCGCCGGGGATATGCCCTTCGGCGTAGCGGGCGGCACTGGTGAGGTCCACCAATATCAAGTGCTTGGAATCGAGGCGACTCAACAGGTCGGCGGATTCGATCACCAGCGGCAAGCCAGAGAAGTCAGGCATGTGAGGTCTCCTGGGCACAAATGTTGGCGATAAAGGCCGGTGATTGTAGCGCAAGCATCAGCCGCTGCGGTTGGTAAAGCTGTGCAGGGCTTTCTCGATGCATTGGGCGGTTTTGCCGAACGCCTGCACGGTGGTTTCCGAGAACGGCCCGCCGCCTTGGTCCGCCACGATCAGCATGACCACGCGGCCGTTGCAGCTCAGTGAGCGCAACAGCAGGTGCTCGCCGATAAACAAGCGACGCAGGATCGGTGGCAGCAAGGCGGAAAACTGCGCATGGTTGTCGGGGTTCAGGCGTACCTGGGCGGACTTTTCCAGCAGGCGTTGCAGCAACGTGCTGTTGACCACATCCAGGCTCAGGTGAACTGCGTCCTTGGGCAGGCCGTCGGCCTGGTGCACGCGCAAGGTGCTCAAGGCGCGATCGGCCATGAATATCAGTACCCGCTGCATGCCACTGGCAACCAGAGCTTCCTTGGCGCAAGTGGTCAAGTGCATAGCGTTGGCAAAGCGGCTCGGCTCCACCAGCAACTCGGTGCATCGCGTGCGCCACACGGCCAAGGCTTCGGCAGTCGGAGGCGGTGCAGGCAACAAGCCGCGATGGACCTTCTGCACATGCCACGGCCAGATCAGCGACAGCGCCGGGTGCCAGAGGTCGGGCATCAAGGTGGTACGAGCGCTGGTCACCGCTTGCTGGTGGGCTTGCTGTTGCACATCGCTCAATGGCGCTTGCAGGTACAGCGCCGTCAGGTATTGCCAGCGCTCGGTATGCGGGCAGGTCCAGGACTCCTGGGCCGACATCGCCAGGCCATTGGCCAGCAACACGGTGTTGGCCGGCTGGTTCAGCCAGCGCCGCAGGTTGGGCTCGGCATCGAGCAATTGCTGGTGGCGCAGGGCATCGTCTTGGCGGGCAATGTGCAGCGCCTTGACCAGCAGGCGTTGCTCGGCCAACAGCAACTTGTAGCCCTGTGAAACCCAGATCGGCAGGTGCCAGGCTTCGGTCAAGCCCAGGCACAGGTCAAGCAAACGCACGCCGAACAGCTGTTGCTCGACCTGACGCGCCGATTGGCCTTTATGGATCACCCGCAACTCCCACTCCTCCAGAAGCTTGGGGTAGGCGACGGCCATCGGCCACAGTGGCGACAAAAACAGCAGGCTGCCCCAGTGGATGTCCTGCCACAACCGCGCCAGGCGACTGCCGAACAAACCGTTGGCTTGCTGAGATGCGTGCTGGCTGATCAGCAGCAGTTGACGCAAGGCCACGGGGATTTCCCGGGCGGGTACCGAAGGCAGGCGCGCCAGCAGCTCCTCGGCACGTTTGAGGCCAAGACGGTTAAGCGCGACTTCAAGGTTTTCCGCAGGTTCGGCCAGGCTACCATGGGCTTGGCTGTTGGCTTCGCGCATCACGCTCAGCACGAGGGCCGGGCTGTCTTGCATCAGCTCCGCAATATCTCGCAATGAACTGCGGCTATCGCGAATAGCTTTGCACACGCGCTCATGACTGGCCTGGGGCACGGGCAGCAGCACGTCGTCCAGGCACTTGATCCAAGCGGCGAGGGTAGTGGGGCGGTTCGTTGGGACTGTCGTTTCAATTGCCATGATTGGGGCGCGATCATCACTTGCGTTCAACACGCCCGGAACGGGCCGAATTGGCTTTTCGCCTTAACGGGCTATAGTCTGGCGCAGTTTTGCCGATAAGTAGAACAAGAGTTTTCTGCTGCACCCAATATGTCCATGAACCCGACGGCGCAAGTACCCCTCTCCTATGGCTAAAATTATCGGCATCATTGTCGTCATCGCAAGTGTGCTCGGAGGGTACGTCCTCTCCCACGGTAAAATCGCCGCACTGATCCAGCCTTTTGAGGTGCTGATTATCGGCGGTGCCGCGTTCGGCGCATTTTTGCAGGCCAACCCAGGCTATATGACCATGCACGTGGTCAAGAAGTCCCTGGGCATGTTCAGCTCGCGCTTCTCCCACACGTTTTATCTGGAAGTGCTGGGGCTGATCTACGAGATCCTCAACAAGAGCCGCCGCGAAGGCATGATGGCGATCGAAGGCGATATCGAAGACGCCGCGGCCAGCCCGATTTTTGCCAAGTACCCGGCCGTGCTCAAAGACGAGCGCATGACCGCGTATATCTGTGATTACCTGCGCATCATGTCCTCCGGCAACATGGCGCCCCACGAGCTGGAAGGCCTGTTCGACATGGAGCTGTTCAGCCTCAAGGAAGAGCTGGAGCATCCGTCCCACGCCGTGACCGGCATCGCCGACGGCATGCCCGGTTTCGGTATTGTCGCGGCGGTACTGGGTATCGTGGTGACCATGGCGTCCCTGGGCGAGGGCGATCAGGCGGCCATCGGCATGCACGTAGGTGCGGCGCTGGTGGGGACCTTCTTCGGTATTCTTGCCGCCTACGGTTTCTTCGGCCCGCTCGCCACTTCCCTGGCCCACGATGCCAAGGAAGAGATCAACCTCTACGAAGCGATCAAGGCGTGCCTGGTGGCATCGGCGTCGGGCATGCCGCCGTCGCTGGCCGTGGAGTTTGGGCGCAAGGTGCTGTACCCGAAACATCGCCCGAGTTTCTCCGAGCTGGAACAAGCGGTTCGCGGTCGCTAAGCCATGGAAAACAACCAGCCGATCATCATCAAGCGCGTCAAGCGCTTCGCTGCGGGGCACCATGGCGGTGCCTGGAAAATCGCCTTCGCCGACTTTGCCACGGCGATGATGGCGTTCTTCCTGGTGCTGTGGCTGATGTCCACCGCTACGCCAGAACAGAAGATCGCCATCGCCGGCTACTTCAAAGACCCGATTGGCTTTTCGGAAAGCGGCACTCCGTTTGTCATTGACCTGGGCGGCTCGCCGGAACTGGCGCCCGAGCGCACCATCAACCCGGAAGTGCAAACGGAGTCGCCCCAGGAAAAAATTCCGATTGAGCGCGACACTGTCGAGTCCATGGCCGAACAGGTCGAACAGGAGCGTCTGGAACTGTTGCTGCAGGAATTGCAGAACAAGGTTGAAGAAAACCCACAGTTGCTGAAGTTCAAGGACCAGATTTCTTTCGAGATCACCCCCGAGGGGCTGCGCATCCAGATTACCGATGCGGCCAACCGGCCGATGTTCGACTCTGGCAGTGCGCGCTTGAAGCCGTACTTTGAAGACATCCTGCTGGCCATGGCTGACACCATCAAGGCGGTGCCGAACAAGATCAGCATCAGCGGGCATACCGACGCCAAGCCCTACGCGGGCCAGGGCGATTTCGGCAACTGGGAACTCTCGGCCAACCGCGCCAATGCCGCCCGGCGTGCGCTGGTAGCCGGCAGCTACCCGGACCCGCAAGTGGCGCGCGTGGTGGGCTTTGCCTCCTCGCAGCTGTTTGATCCCAAAGACCCGTTCAACCCGGTCAACCGCCGCATTGATATCGTGGTGCTGACCAAAAAAGCCCAGCGTGCGATTGAAGGCGATCAACCACCGCCACCGGCACCGACCCAGGGCGACGGTGCGCCAGGCGAAGTGCCGGCCGACCCCAACGCCCTGCCGCCGGAGCAGGAGCCGCTGCCGGCTCATGAGCTGCGCCAGAAGCTGAACCTGTTTGATGATGGGGGTATCAAGGACCCTACGGCGCCTGCCCCGGGGTCATAATTGATCTATGCGCTGGTAACGAAAACGCCCCGATCATTCGGGGCGTTTTCGTGTGTGTTCAAAGTGGGAGGTACGCTTTGACACCACTGACTACGCCTCGCATGTCGTCGGCGCACAGGCGCGGGACGAAGTACTCCCGACCTTTGGTGCGAGTCTTTCTATGCAACTTGTCGAGGCGCTCAAAGCTGACGGTATAAATCATGTCGCACTTCACCCATAGCTCTTTATAACCATCGGACTGAAGTGGATTGGTGCGTAGCAAATGGTGCCAGTCGTATTGGGTCGCTGGTGCAGTAGAGGAGATTGGCACCACGGTGCAGAGCTTGCGATTGTGGGTCGCGGTAGGCGATATCACGACAACCTTGCGGATCTTCAGCATTTCCGGTGCAACAAAACCTCGGGTGAAGTCACACAGCAAAACGTCGCCTTGTTTGGGGTGATAGTAGAGAGCCAAATGTTAATTCCCCACAAAAAGCAAAGCCGCCCGAAGGCGGCTTCATTCGACACGCAGCGGAGCTTGCTTCGCCCCTTCTGCGCCGCTGGATCAACCCCGAAAAGGATCCAGACTCCTGCCAGCTTTCGCTGGTGACGGAGCAATTATGAGCATCAGGAAATCCGAATACAAGCTGGCTTGTGCGTATCAGCCACCCAGTTGATCCGGATTCTTGATGCCCGCTCCTGTTAAATCAATGGGCTAGGGCGTTCAGCACCCTGGTTTATGTGTATCAAGAAATTGACCGTCAATAACTGCTCTCGGGCAAGCTCGCAATAATCGACCGATAGCTGTTCATCCGCTGCTGCTGCACGCGCCCATCTTCCAGTGCCTTGAGCAACGCACAACCCGGCTCGCGATCGTGTTTGCAGTCGCGGAAGCGGCAGGTGCCGATCAGGTCGTTGAATTCGATGAAGCCGGCCTCCACATCGCTGCGGCTGACGTGGCCCAGGCCGAACTCACGAATACCCGGCGAGTCGATCAACTCGCCGCCGCCCGGGAAGTGGAACAACCGCGCGGTGGTGGTGGTGTGGGTGCCCTGGCCGGACAGTTCAGACAGCGGGCCCACGCGGGTTTCGACTTCCGGCAACAGGCTGTTGACCAGCGACGACTTGCCCACGCCTGACTGGCCGACGAACACGCTGATCCGCCCGTCCAACTGCTGTTGCAGCTGTTCCATGCCGTTGCCGTGGTGAGCCGACACTTCCAGCACCGGGTAGCCCAGGGTGCGGTAGACCGCCAGCAACGCATTGAGCGCCGGGGCGTTCTGCTCGTCGATCAGGTCGAATTTGTTCAGCAGCAGCAACGGACGGATACCAGCATGCTCAGCCGCGACCAGGTAGCGGTCGATCAGGTTGGCATGGGGCTCGGGCAGCGGCGCGAACACGATCACGATCATGTCGACGTTGGCCGCCACCGGCTTGAGCTGCCCACGGCTGTCGGGGCGACGCAGTTCGGTGCTGCGCGGCAACTGGGCGACGATGACGCCGATGCCCTGGTTGCCGGCACGCCACACCACCTTGTCGCCGGTGACCAGCGCAGGCAGGTTGGCGCGCAAGTGGCAACGGAACACCTGGCCTGCGAGTTCGCCTTCGAGCGCCTCGACTTCGACCTGCACACCAAAGTGCGCGATCACCAGGCCCGTTTGTTCGGGGCCCAGGTCGCCGCCCTCGAGCGCTTCCACGGCGGAGGATTCACGTTTGGCGGCGCGGGCGGCGCGTTCACCTTGAATCTTTTCGATGCGCCAGTTTTGGCGACGGTTGAGCTGGCGTTTGGCCATTGGTGTTCCGTGTCGATAATGCAAAAGTTGGGTAAAACGGTCGCGAGTCTAGCACGCCCCCGCCTGCTAAACTGCCCGGCTACGCCAAGGTGCCAAGAGAATCAAGCCATGCAAAACCCACAGAACCTGATTTGGATCGATCTGGAAATGACCGGTCTGAACCCCGACACCGACGTCATCATCGAGATGGCGACGATTGTCACCGACAGCAACCTCAACACCTTGGCCGAAGGTCCGGTGATCGCCATCCACCACAGCGACGCTGTGCTCGCCACCATGGACGAGTGGAACACCCGCACCCACGGTAACTCCGGGCTGACCCAGCGCGTGCGCGACAGCCGCATCAGCATGGCCGAAGCCGAAGCCCAAACCATCGCCTTCCTGGAAAAGTGGGTGCCCAAAGGCAAATCGCCGATCTGCGGCAACAGCATCTGCCAGGACCGTCGCTTCCTTTATACACACATGAAGGGGCTGGAAAGTTACTTCCACTACCGCAACCTCGACGTGTCGACCTTGAAAGAACTGGCTGCGCGCTGGGCGCCGGAAGTCAAAGACAGCTTCCATAAAGGCAGCACGCACTTGGCGCTGGATGATATTCGCGAGTCGATTGCCGAGTTGCAGCATTACCGCAAGCATTTCATCAAGGCTTGATTCTGCGGCGCCTCCACAGGCGACGCGGTCTTTAGCCAAACGCCCCCTTTTGGTGCCCTCGGCAAATGATTAGACTGCCGGCCTCTCTGTCAGGATCGCCATCATGTTGCTGATGCTCTACCTCGTCGCCATCACCGCCGAAGCCATGACTGGCGCCCTGTCCGCGGGGCGGCGTGGCATGGACTGGTTTGGCGTGGTGCTGATCGCTTGCGTGACGGCCCTGGGCGGCGGTTCGGTGCGTGATGTGTTGCTCGGCCACTACCCGCTGACCTGGGTCAAACACCCGGAATACCTGGTGCTGACCTCCGTTGCCGCGTTGGTGACGATCTTTATCGCGCCCTTGATGCGCCGCCTGCGCTCGCTGTTTTTGGCGCTGGACGCCTTGGGGTTAGTGGCGTTTACCCTGATTGGCTGCATGACCGCCCTGGAAATGGGCCACGGCATGTTGGTGGCGTCCGTCAGCGGGGTCATCACCGGCGTATTCGGCGGCATCCTGCGGGACATCTTCTGTAACGACATTCCGCTGATCTTCCGCCGCGAGCTGTATGCCAGCGTGTCTTTCCTGGCAGCGTGGTTCTACTTGTTGTGCCTATACCTGGAGCTGCCCAGCGAGCAAGCGATTCTGCTGACGTTGTTCAGTGGCTTCCTGCTGCGCCTGCTGGCGATCCGTTTTCACTGGGAAATGCCCAAGTTCGTCTACAACGACGACGTCCACTAGCGCGCAGCGTGTTGCTCCAGCGCCCACTCCACGTGTTCGCGCACCAACTCCGAGGGGTAGTCCCGTCGCGCCTTCAAGGCTTCCAGCACTGGAATGCTGGAGGGCGCATTGCCCAGGCCCACCGCCAGATTGCGTAACCAGCGCTCATAACCGGCACGGCGCAGGGGCGAGCCCTCGGTGCTGCTGAGGAATTTATCCTCGTCCCACATAAACAATTCGGCCAGTTCAGCGTTATCCAGATTGTGCCGTGGCTTGAAATCGCTTTCGGCGGTGGGTCGGGCGAAACGATTCCACGGGCAAACGATCTGACAGTCATCGCAGCCAAACACCCGGTTGCCGATCAGTGGGCGCAAGTCCTCGGGGATGGCGCTTTTGAGTTCGATGGTCAGATAGGAAATGCAGCGGCGCGCGTCCAGCACGTAAGGGCCGACGAAGGCGTTGGTCGGGCAGATGTCCAGGCACGCTGTACAACGGCCACAGTGTTCGGTGGCGTGGGGTGGGTCCACCGGCAGGGGCAAATCGACAAACAGTTCGCTCAAGAAGAAGTAACTGCCGGCCTTGCGGTTGAGAATCAGGGTGTTTTTACCGATCCAGCCCAGGCCCGCTTGTTCAGCGATGGCTTTTTCCAGGACGGGCGCGCTGTCGACGAAAGCGCGAAAGCCAAACGGCCCGATCTGCGCCTGGATACGGTCGGCCAGTTGCTGCACGCGCTTGCGGATCAGCTTGTGGTAATCGCGGCCCAGGGCGTAGCGCGAGATGTAGGCTTTTTCTGGTTGGGCCAGCAATTGCGCCATGTGGGTATCGCCGGGCAGGTAGTCCATGCGCAGTGACACCACGCGCAAGGTACCGGGCACCAGCTCGTCGGGGTGGGAGCGTTTGCTGCCGTGGGCGCCCATGTATTCCATCTCGCCGTGGTAACCCGCGTCGAGCCAGCGTTGCAGGTGCTGTTCATGCTCAGCCAGGTCAAGGCCGCTGATGCCCACTTGTTGAAAGCCCAGCTCGCGACCCCAGTCTTTGATCGATTGGGCGAGGGCGGGCAGATCGGAGGTAATAGCAGGCATGAGACACGGGAAACCACAGGTTAGATGCGTATAATTCTGCCAGACATCGGAGCTTGAAGACGCATGCCTCAGACAAAACACCCAATTACCGACGTTCAGCTGTTGTTGCCTGGCCATTTGCCGCAACTGGCTGCGCGTTCCCCGGACGCCCATAAGGGCCAGTTCGGCCACCTGCTGGTCATCGGTGGTGACTGTGGCTTTGGCGGCGCGGCGCTGCTGAGCAGCGAAAGTGCCCTGCGCAGCGGCGCCGGCATGGTCTCGCTGGCGACGCGGCCGGAACATGTGCCGGCCGCTCTGGCTCGGCTGCCGGAGGTCATGGCCGTCGGCGTGAGCTCGGCCAACCAGTTGATGGGCCTGCTGGAAAAAATCTCGGTGATCGTCATTGGCCCAGGCCTGGGCGATGCCGCCTGGGGCAAAAGCCTCTTGTCGGTCGCGGCCAATGCCAACCTGCCGCAGGTATGGGATGCCGATGCGCTCAATCAGCTGGCCACTGGCAGCGTGGAGCTGCCGGCCCACTGTGTGATTACCCCTCATCCGGGCGAAGCTGCGCGTTTGTTGGGGCTATCGACAGCCGAGGTTCAGGCAGATCGCCTTAAGGTGGCGCGCGCGTTGAGCCAGAAATTCAATGCTGTGGCTATCCTCAAGGGTGCTGGCAGTTTGATTGCCAGCCCGGATGGGCGCGTGTCGCGGTGTGATCAAGGCCATCCGGCGATGGCAACAGCGGGGCTCGGCGATGTGCTGGCCGGCCTGGTCGGCGCACTATTGGCTCAGGCTATGCCCGCGTACGAAGCGAGCTGCCTGGCCGTGTGGTTGCACGCGACCGCCGGAGACCGCCAGGGCAGTTTTGGTCGCGGCTTGGCTGCCAGCGACCTGATCCCCGCCATTCGTCAATTGCTGGAGGAGCAGTCGCCGTGCCTGAAGTAATTCTTTTCCTGGCAAATGAAGAGGCCATGGTCGTGTTGGGTCAGCGTATTTCGCAGGTCACGCAAGGGGCCGGGTTGATCTTTCTCGAGGGCGACCTGGGCGCAGGTAAAACCACACTGTCCCGTGGGATTATTCGTGGCCTTGGCCATACCGGCGCGGTAAAAAGCCCGACCTTCACGTTGGTCGAGCCCTACGAGATCGGCGACGTGCGAGCCTTCCACTTCGACCTCTATCGCCTGGTCGATCCGGAAGAGCTGGAGTTCATGGGCATCCGTGATTACTTCGACGATGATGCGCTGTGCCTGATCGAGTGGCCAAATAAAGGCACAGGCTTTTTGCCAAAGCCGGACCTGACCATTACCATTACGCCGCATGAGCACGGACGTCAGCTGAAGTTGTTGCCCCAGAGCCCACGCGCTGAGTCGTGGTGTGCTGCTCTGGCATTGGAATTCAAATAATTGGTGGGGTTAGGTATGCGCTTTCGCGCGTTGGTTGCTGTCGTGGGGGTGTTGCTTGCGGCAATGACTGTCAATGCTCTGGCTGCTTCACAGGTGAAAAGTGTTCGCCTGTGGCGAGCGCCGGATAATACGCGACTGGTGTTCGACCTGTCTGGCCCGGTCCAGCACAGCGTCTTTACCTTGACGGCGCCTGATCGCCTGGTGATCGACATCAACGGTGCCAGCCTGGCCGCGCCGCTGAAAGTCTCCACCGCCAACACGCCCATTACCGCCATGCGCTCGGCCCAGCGTACGCCGACCGACCTGCGTGTGGTCATCGACCTGAAAAAGGCCGTGACCCCCAAAAGCTTCTCCCTGGCCCCCAACGCCCAGTACGGCAACCGCCTGGTGGTCGACCTGTTCGACAACCCCGCCGACGCCGCACCGCCGCCTGCGCCAACGCCGAGCGTGGCGACGGTGCCTGCGGTGCCGGTCAACCCTTCGCAACCCCAGGTCAAGCTGCCACCACCGCCGCCTGCCCCTGCAGGCAAGCGCGACATCATCGTGGTGATCGACGCCGGCCATGGTGGCGAAGACCCTGGGGCTTCCGGCTCCCGCGGCCAGCATGAGAAAGACGTGGTGCTCGCCATCGCCCGTGAACTGCAGCGCCAGGTCAACGGCATGAAAGGCTACCGCGCCGAGCTGACCCGTACCGGTGACTACTTCATTCCGTTGCGTGGCCGTACCGAAATTGCCCGTAAGAAGGGCGCTGACCTGTTCGTGTCCATTCACGCCGACGCCGCGCCTTCAACCGCTGCCTTTGGCGCCTCGGTATTTGCCCTGTCGGATCGCGGCGCTACCTCCGAGACCGCACGCTGGCTGGCCGACAGTGAAAACCGCTCCGACTTGATCGGCGGGGCCGGCAACGTGTCCCTTGATGACAAGGACAAGATGCTCGCAGGCGTACTGCTCGACCTGTCGATGACCGCCTCGTTGACCTCCAGCCTCAACGTGGGCCAGAAAGTCCTGAGCAATATCGGCCGTGTGACCTCGCTGCACAAACAGCGCGTGGAACAAGCCGGGTTCATGGTGTTGAAATCGCCGGATATCCCGTCGATCCTGGTGGAAACCGGGTTTATCTCCAACGCCAACGAAGCGTCGAAACTGGCCAGCGCCAGCCACCAGCAAGCGTTGGCGCGCTCGATCAGCGCCGGTGTGCGCCAGTTCTTCCAGCAGAACCCGCCGCCGGGCACTTATATCGCCTGGCTGCGCGACTCCGGCAAAATCGCCCAGGGCCCGCGTGACCATCGTGTGCAGCCCGGTGATACCGTTGCCATGCTGGCGGTACGTTTCCAGGTCACGCCTGCAGCCTTGCGCAGCGCCAATAACCTGAAAACCGATGAGTTGAAGATCGGCCAGGTGTTGACCATCCCCGGCACTTCATTGGCGGCGCAGTGATGAGCGAATCCACCTTGAACAGCGGCTCGCGCATTGAATTGCTCAGCCCGCGCCTTGCCAACCAGATCGCCGCGGGTGAGGTGGTTGAGCGCCCGGCGTCGGTGATCAAGGAGTTGCTGGAAAACAGCATCGACTCCGGTGCCAAACGCATCGATGTCGATGTGGAGCAGGGCGGCGTCAAGCTGCTGCGGGTACGTGACGATGGCAGCGGTATCTCTTCGGATGACCTGCCCCTGGCCCTGGCTCGTCACGCCACCAGCAAGATCCGCGACCTGGAAGACCTGGAGCGGGTCATGAGCCTGGGCTTTCGTGGTGAGGCCCTGGCCTCCATCAGCTCCGTGGCCCGCCTGACCCTGACCTCCCGCACCCGCAGCGCCGAGCAAGCCTGGCAAGTGGAAACCGAAGGCCGCGACATGGCGCCTCGGGTCCAGCCGGCGGCCCATCCGGTGGGCACCTCGGTGGAAGTGCGCGACCTGTTCTTCAATACCCCGGCGCGGCGCAAGTTCCTCAAGGCCGAGAAAACCGAATTCGATCACCTGCAAGAAGTCATCAAACGCCTGGCGTTGGCGCGTTTCGATGTGGCCTTTCACCTGCGCCACAATGGCAAGACCATCCTTAGCCTGCACGAAGCCAACGACGACGCCGCCCGTGCTCGGCGGGTGGCGGCGGTGTGTGGCAGCGGCTTCCTGGAGCAGGCGCTGCCGATTGAGATCGAGCGCAATGGCCTGAGGCTGTGGGGCTGGGTCGGGTTGCCGACGTTCTCCCGCAGCCAGGCCGACTTGCAGTATTTCTTTGTGAACGGCCGGGCAGTACGCGACAAACTGGTGGCCCACGCGGTACGCCAGGCTTATCGCGATGTGCTGTTCAACGGGCGCCACCCCACCTTTGTGCTGTTCTTTGAGGTTGACCCTTCGGTGGTCGACGTCAACGTGCACCCGACCAAACACGAGGTGCGCTTCCGTGACGGGCGCATGGTGCATGACTTCCTCTATGGCACGCTGCACCGCGCCCTGGGCGACGTGCGTCCGGATGATCAGTTGTCCGCGCCGATTGTCACAGCGGTGGTACGGCCAAGCGGTCCGGAAGCCGGCGAGTTCGGCCCCCAGGGTGAGATGAGCCTGGCGGCCAACCTGCTGCAATCGCCACAGGCGCAGCCAGCCTACACGGCGCCAAATTCGGGTGCCGGTGCGGGTTATCAGTATCAGTACACGCCGCGCCCGCAATCGACGGTGCCGGTGGCCGAAGCCCAGGCGGCGTACCGTGAGTTTTTTGCGCCGCTGCCGGGTGCCGAGCCGGGTGCTGCTGTGGCGTTGCCCGAAGGCGGTGGTGATATTCCGCCGCTGGGCTATGCGCTGGCGCAGCTCAAAGGCATTTATATCCTTGCCGAAAACGCCCATGGCCTGGTGCTGGTGGACATGCACGCCGCCCATGAGCGGATCATGTACGAGCGCCTGAAGATCGCCATGGCCAGCGAAGGCCTCAGCGGCCAGCCGCTGCTGGTGCCTGAATCCCTGGCGGTGAGCCAGCGTGAAGCCGACTGCGCAGAAGAACATCACAGCGTGTTCCAGAAACTGGGCTTCGAGCTGCAACGCCTGGGCCCGGAAACCCTGGCGATCCGCCAGATTCCCGCGCTGCTCAAGCAGGCCGAGGCCAACCGCCTGGTGGCCGACGTGCTGGCAGACCTGATGGAATACGGCACCAGCGACCGTATCCAGGCGCATATCAACGAATTGCTTGGCACCATGGCCTGCCACGGCGCCATTCGCGCCAATCGCCGCCTGGCACTGCCGGAAATGAATGGCCTGCTGCGCGACATGGAAAACACCGAGCGCAGTGGCCAATGCAACCATGGCCGACCGACCTGGACCCAGATGGGCCTGGACGATCTGGACAAACTGTTCTTGCGCGGCCGTTGATGAGCGCCTTGCCCCCCGCCATCTTCCTGATGGGCCCCACGGCCGCCGGCAAGACCGACCTGGCCATCGAGCTGACCAAGGTGCTGCCTTGCGAGCTGATCAGTGTCGACTCTGCCCTGGTTTACCGGGACATGGATATCGGCACCGCCAAGCCGTCGAAAGCGCTATTGGCCCAATATCCGCACCAGTTGATCGACATCATCGACCCGGCGCAGAGCTATTCGGCGGCGGATTTTCGCACCGACGCCCTGGCAGCCATGGCCGAGATCACCGCGCGCGGCAATATCCCGCTGCTGGTGGGGGGCACCATGCTCTATTACAAGGCGTTGCAGGAAGGCCTGGCCGATATGCCGCCTGCCGATGCCCAGGTGCGCGCCGAACTGGAAGAAGAGGCTGCGCGCCTTGGCTGGCAAGCCCTGCACGACCAGTTGGCGGCGGTAGACCCGGTGTCTGCGGCACGTATTCACCCCAATGACCCCCAGCGGCTCACCCGCGCGCTGGAAGTCTGGCGTGTCAGTGGCCAGACCATGACTGAACATCGGCTGAAACAAAGTGCGCAAAGTGCTGACGCAGGCGCATCTGGACAGTCACAATTGCCCTATACTGTGGCGAATCTGGCCATTGCTCCGGCAAACCGCCAGGTGTTGCATGAACGAATTGCACAAAGATTCACATTAATGTTGGAACAGGGGTTTGTGGACGAGGTCGTAGCATTGCGTTCAAGAGGTGACCTGCATGCAGGGCTGCCTTCGATACGTGCTGTAGGCTACCGCCAAGTCTGGGATCATCTGGATGGCAAGCTGACGTCAGCCGAAATGCAGGAGCGCGGCATTATTGCCACGCGGCAATTGGCGAAGCGCCAGTTCACCTGGCTGCGCAGCTGGAGCGATTTGCACTGGTTGGATAGCCTGGACAGCGACAATCTGTCACGCGCCTTGAAATACTTGGGAACGGTCTCCATATTGAGCTGAGTCCTTGCAATTGCCGTCTATCCTTGGGGGTGTGACGGCCATAAGCTATCTATTTTCCGATTTTTTATTATTGATCCTTAAAGGAGTGCGGCACATGTCAAAAGGGCATTCGCTACAAGACCCTTACTTGAATACTTTACGTAAAGAGAAAGTTGGGGTTTCCATCTATCTGGTCAACGGCATCAAACTGCAAGGTACGATCGAGTCGTTCGACCAATTCGTTATCCTGCTGAAAAACACCGTCAGCCAGATGGTTTACAAGCACGCTATCTCGACAGTCGTTCCAGTTCGTCCAATCCGTCTGCCTAGCGCAGCAGGTGATGAACAGGGTGACGCTGAGCCAGGTAACGCCTGATAGGAGTCTCCTTTGTTCTTTGAGCGCCACGGTGGTGGTGAGCGAGTAATCCTCGTTCACTTGGATGGACAGGACCCTGAGGCGCGCGAAGATCCGCAGGAGTTTCAGGAGTTGGCAAATTCGGCCGGCGCCGAGACCGTTGCGTTTTTTAACGTACCGCGTCATCGGCCAACCGCCAAATACCTGATTGGCAGCGGCAAGGTCGAGGAACTGCGCGACCTGGTTCATGCCGAAGAAGCCGATCTGGTGATCTTCAATCACACCCTCACGCCCAGTCAGGAACGTAACCTCGAACGTGTTTTCGAGTGTCGCGTGATCGACCGTACCGGCCTGATTCTCGATATTTTCGCCCAGCGCGCCCGCACCCATGAAGGCAAGCTCCAGGTTGAACTGGCCCAGCTTGACCACATGAGCACGCGCCTGGTTCGTGGCTGGACTCACCTTGAGCGTCAGGGTGGCGGTATCGGCATGCGTGGCCCGGGTGAAACCCAGTTGGAAACCGACCGGCGTCTGCTGCGGGTTCGCCTGCGCCAGATCAAGGGCCGCCTGGAAAAAGTACGCAGCCAGCGTGAACAGTCGCGACGTGGCCGCTCCCGTGCGGATATCCCTACGGTGTCGTTGGTGGGCTACACCAACGCCGGCAAATCCACGCTGTTCAATAACGTGACTAAATCGGACGTGTACGCGGCAGACCAACTGTTCGCCACCCTCGACCCAACCCTGCGGCGTCTGGACATCGACGACCTGGGGCCGATTGTGCTGGCCGATACCGTGGGTTTCATTCGTCACCTGCCCCACAAGCTGGTGGAGGCATTTCGGTCTACGCTCGAAGAGTCGAGCAATTCCGACCTGCTCTTGCACGTGATCGATGCGGCCGAACCGGATCGCATGTTGCAGATTGAACAGGTGATGGTGGTACTGGGCGAGATTGGTGCCCAGGACTTGCCGATCCTCGAGGTCTATAACAAACTCGATTTGCTTGAAGGCGTTGAGCCACAGATCCAGCGCGACGAGAATGGCAAGCCCCAGCGGGTCTGGCTGTCGGCGCGAGATGGCAGCGGTCTGGAGCTGTTGGAACAAGCCATTGCCGAATTGCTCGGCAGCGATTTGTTCGTCGGCACCTTGCGCTTGCCGCAGCGTTTTGCTCGACTGCGTGCACAGTTTTTCGAGCTGGGCGCGGTACAGAAAGAAGAGCACGACGAAGAAGGTGTCAGCTTGCTGGCTGTTCGATTGCCACGCTCGGAACTCAATCGGCTGGTCAGTCGAGAGGGTGTTGTACCGGCAGAGTTCATCGAACAACACACTTTGCAATAAAAGCCTGAGAAAGCGGTTGTGCCGCAGTAGCAGGCATTCTGTAGCATTGGTCGGCGCGCCGTGGGTGCGTCTTTGCTTTATCAGATGGAGAGCGCTATGGCTTGGAATGAGCCGGGTGGCAACTCGAATAATCAGGATCCTTGGGGTGGTAAGCGCCGCAATAATGGCGACCGCAAGGGGCCACCGGATCTCGACGAGGCCTTCCGAAAGCTGCAGGAAAGCCTGAATGGGTTGTTCGGTGGTGGGAAAAAACGTGGTGGTGACGACGGCGGTCGCACAAGCAAGGGCGGTGGCTATGGCCTGCTGGGCCTGGGTCTTGTCGTGCTGGCGGCCGTATGGCTCTACAGCGCCGTGTACGTGGTAGACGAGCAGGAGCAAGCCGTGGTGCTGCGCTTCGGCAAGTACTACGAGACTGTCGGCCCGGGCCTGAATATCTATTTCCCGCCGATCGACAAGAAGTACATGGAGAACGTGACGCGTGAGCGTGCGTACACCAAGCAGGGCCAGATGCTGACCGAAGACGAGAACATCGTCGAAGTGCCGCTGACCGTGCAGTACAAGATCAGCAACCTGCAAGACTTCGTGCTGAACGTTGATCAGCCGGAAATCAGCCTGCAACACGCAACCGAAAGTGCCCTGCGCCACGTGGTGGGCTCCACCGCCATGGACCAGGTGCTCACCGAAGGTCGTGAGTTGATGGCCAGTGAAATCAAGGAGCGTCTGCAACGCTTCCTCGACACTTACCGTACCGGTATCACCGTTACCCAGGTGAACGTACAAAGCGCAGCGGCACCGCGTGAAGTGCAGGAAGCCTTTGACGACGTGATCCGTGCCCGTGAAGACGAGCAGCGTTCGCGCAACCAGGCTGAAACCTATGCCAACGGCGTTGTGCCGGAAGCCCGTGGTCAGGCCCAGCGCATCCTTGAAGATGCCAACGGTTACCGTGACGAAGTGGTTTCCCGCGCCAAGGGTGAGGCAGATCGTTTCACCAAGCTGGTCGCCGAGTACCGCAAGGCACCTGAAGTGACCCGCGAGCGTCTGTACCTGGACACCATGCAGGAAGTCTTCAGCAACACCAGCAAGGTTCTCGTGACCGGCAGCAAAGGTGGGCAGAACAACCTGCTGTACCTGCCGCTGGACAAGATGATCGAAGGTGGTCGTAGCGGCGCCAGTGCACCGTCCACCGGTTCGAATGCCGCTGCCAACGAAGCGAGCGCCCGTGCGGCCGCTGACTTGCTGCAACAGCAAACACGTACCAGGGAGAGCCGTTGATGAGCAATAAATCGCTGACCGCCCTGATTGTGGGCGTCGTCGTGGTCATCGCTGCCTGGAACTGCTTCTACATCGTCGCTCAGACCGAGCGTGCGGTGCTGCTGCAATTCGGTCGCGTGGTCCAGGCGGATGTCCAGCCGGGCCTGCATGTGAAAGTCCCCTACGTCAACCAGGTGCGCAAGTTCGACGCCCGCCTGATGACCCTGGATGCACCGACACAGCGCTTCCTGACCCTGGAAAAGAAAGCCGTGATGGTTGACGCCTACGCCAAGTGGCGCGTCAAGGATGCCGAGCGCTTCTACACCGCGACTTCCGGCCTCAAGCAGATTGCCGACGAGCGTTTGTCCCGTCGTCTGGAATCGGGCCTGCGTGACCAGTTTGGTAAACGCACCCTGCACGAGGTGGTATCCGGTGAACGTGATGCGCTGATGGCAGATATCACTCGCTCGCTGAACACCATGGCGGAAAAAGAGCTGGGTATTGAAGTGGTCGACGTTCGCGTCAAGGCCATTGACCTGCCCAAGGAAGTGAACCGCAGCGTGTTCGAGCGTATGAGCACCGAGCGTGAGCGTGAAGCGCGTGAGCACCGCGCTAAGGGTAACGAGTTGGCTGAAGGTATCCGTGCCGATGCCGACCGTCAGCGTCGTGTACTGCTGGCAGAAGCCTACCGCGAGTCTGAAGAGGCGCGTGGTGATGGCGATGCTCAAGCCGCGGCGATCTACGCCAAGGCCTACGGCCAGGACCAGGAGTTCTACGCGTTCTACCGTAGCCTGCGCGCCTACCGTGAAAGCTTCGCGAACAAAACCGACGTACTGGTGCTGGACCCAAGCAGCGACTTCTTCCGCTACCTGGAAAAGTCCAAGTAACCAGCCCGTGATTCTGTAAGGCGCACTCCGTCGGGCGGCTAAAATGCCTGGCGGGGTGATCCTTTCAGAAAACGGGTGTATGATGCGGCAGCCGGGAAATTCCCGGCTTTTTTGCGTCTGCATGTTTGATTCGGCAGGCGTGACAGGTTTTTCGAGGAAAGTGCCCGACGAGGCCGTTTGCAGGCCGTTCGTCACGTCGCTCTTGCGCGTGGTTTATGCAAGAGCCGGGTATTTTCTGCTTCACTCAAGGCTCGGCCGAGGGCTGGCCGCCCGGATCAAAGGGGAATGGCGTAATGGCAACGGTAGACCGCTGGCTGCTGCCAGATGGCATCGAAGAAGTACTGCCACCAGAAGCTGCGCGCATTGAAGTAGCGCGTCGTCAGGTGTTGGATCTGTTCCAGAGCTGGGGTTACGAGTTTGTCGTGACTCCCCATATCGAGTACCTGGAATCCCTGCTGACTGGCGCGGGCCAGGACCTGGATCTGCGCACCTTCAAGGTCATCGACCCGCAATCGGGCCGGCAAATGGGGTTCCGTGCCGACATCACGCCGCAAGTGGCGCGCATCGATGCGCACACCCTGCGTCGCGAAGGCCCGAGCCGCCTGTGCTACGCCGGCAGCGTACTGCATGCCCAGCCACGTGCGTTGTCGTCTTCCCGTAGCCCGATCCAGTTGGGCGCCGAGTTGTACGGTGACGCCAGCCCGAGCAGCGATGTTGAAGTGATCAGCCTGATGTTGGCCATGCTGCAACTGGCGGATGTGCCGGATGTGCACATGGACCTGGGCCACGTCGGTATCTACCGTGGCCTGGCGCGCGCCGCCGGGTTGTCCGGTGAAGTGGAGCAACAGTTGTTCGATGCCCTGCAGCGCAAGGCGATCGATGAAGTGATCGCCCTCACCGAGGGTGTGCCTGCTGAGCTGGCTGGTATGCTGCGCGCGCTCGTAGACCTGTGCGGCGGCCGTGAAGTGCTGGTGGCTGCGCGTGAGCGACTGGCCAATGCGCCGGCGCCGGTATTGGCGGCGCTGGATGATGTGCTGGCGATTGCCGAGCGCTTGTCGGCACGGTTCCCGGAGCTGCCGCTGTATTTTGATCTGGGTGAATTGCGCGGCTATCACTACCACACCGGTGTGGTGTTCGCGGTGTTCGTTCCGGGTGTTGGCCAGGCCATCGCCCAAGGTGGTCGCTATGACGATATCGGCGCCGACTTCGGTCGTGCGCGTCCGGCCACTGGTTTTTCCACCGATTTGAAAACCCTGGTGACCCTGGGGCGTGCTGAGGTCGAGCTGCCGTCTGGTGGCATCTGGATGCCCGACAGTACGGACGCAGCGCTCTGGCAGCAGGTTTGCCAGTTACGCCGTGAGGGTCAGCGTGTAGTCCAGGCCTTGCCTGGGCAGCCATTGGCCGCCGCCCGTGAAGCGGACTGCGACCGGCAATTGATTCAGCAGAACGGGCTTTGGCAAGTATCGCCACTGGCTTCTTGAGTTTTCCTGCCGGCCATCGCCGGCACCAAGTTTGCGCGAATGAGGACAAGTGTTATGGGTAAGAATGTCGTAGTCCTGGGCACCCAATGGGGTGATGAGGGCAAAGGCAAGATCGTTGATCTGCTGACCGAACATGCTGCCGCCGTAGTGCGCTACCAAGGTGGCCACAATGCTGGCCACACCCTGGTCATCGATGGCGAAAAAACCGTCTTGCACCTGATCCCGTCGGGTGTCCTGCGCGAAGGCGTGCAGTGCCTGATCGGCAATGGCGTGGTGGTCGCACCTGACGCCCTGCTGCGCGAGATCACCAAGCTGGAAGAGAAAGGCGTACCGGTGCGCGAGCGCCTGCGTATCAGCCCGTCCTGCCCGCTGATCCTGTCCTTCCACGTTGCGCTGGACCAGGCCCGTGAAAAGGCGCGTGGCGAGCTGAAGATCGGCACCACCGGTCGCGGCATCGGCCCGGCCTACGAAGACAAGGTCGCACGTCGTGGCCTGCGTGTGGGCGACCTGCTCAACATGCCGCGCTTTGAAGACAAACTGCGTGAACTGGTGGATTACCACAACTTCATGCTGGTGGGTTACTACAAAGAGCCGGCCATCGAGTTTGAAAAGACCCTGGCCGAGTGCAAGGAATACGCTGAGCTGCTCAAGCCGCTGATGCTCGACGTGACGGCCGAGCTGCACGACCTGCGTCGCGCTGGCAAGGACATCATGTTCGAAGGTGCCCAGGGTTCGTTGCTGGACATCGACCACGGTACCTACCCGTACGTGACCAGCTCCAACACCACCGCTGGCGGCGTTGCGACCGGTTCTGGCGTTGGCCCGATGTTCCTGGATTACATCCTGGGCATCACCAAGGCCTACACCACTCGCGTAGGTTCGGGCCCGTTCCCGACTGAGCTGTTCGACGACGTCGGTGCGCACCTGGCCAAGCAAGGTCACGAATTCGGCGCCACCACTGGCCGTGCTCGTCGTTGCGGCTGGTTCGATGCCGTTATCCTGCGTCGCGCTATCGATGTGAACAGCATCTCGGGCATCTGCCTGACCAAGCTGGACGTACTCGACGGCCTGGAAACCATCAACATCTGCACCGGCTACAAAGATGCTGAAGGTAACGACGTTGCTCCGACCGACGCTGACAGCTACGTGGGCCTGCAGCCTGTGTACGAAGAAGTGCCGGGCTGGACTGAATCGACCGTGGGCGCCAAGACCCTGGAAGAGCTGCCAGCCAACGCTCGTGCTTACATCAAGCGCGTCGAAGCGCTGATTGGCGCACCGATCGACATTATTTCGACGGGCCCGGACCGCAACGAGACCATCGTTCTGCGTCACCCGTTCGCGTAATAAGCTGTTGATGTAACAGGCAAAGGGCTCCTTAGGGAGCCCTTTGTCGTTTCTGCCTGGCAAGCGGCACGACCCTTGCTGTGTTTCCCTCTTTCGAGGTGCTATCAAATTAGTGGCACCCGTGGTGGAGGGATTTCCAGTGTCTGCCGTTCTCTCGTTGTTACAAAGCCGTCTATTGCGGCCGGTGTTCGTTACCCTTGGTATCGCTCTTTTGGTGCAAGTGCTGGTGGCCGTCGCGCTGACGCGGAGCACGGTGACGGCGCTGGAAGCCGATTTGGGCAATCGCCTGGGCATTGATAGCCAGAAGTTGTCTGGCGAACTGGCCCAGGCCGGTAAGGAAGTTACGTCCAGCCTGGACAGCCTGTCCGCCAGCACGCGCCAGCGCCTGACAGCCGGGCTTTCCACGCGCTTGCAGGAAGAGCAAAAGCAATTGCGTGCGACGTTGGAAAAAGACCTGCAGGACTCTGCCAATGACATGGCGCAGCTGCTGGCCTCGGTCGCGCCCCGCGCCATGTGGGACAGCGATGTACCTACGCTGTCGGAGTTCGCGCGCAGGGCCCAGCGCAACCCCAATGTGCTGTTCGTGGTGTATGACGACGCCGCAGGCGAGCACCTGACCCGATACCTGAACCGCGAAAACCCGATCAACCAGGCCCTGCTGGCAAAGGGCGCAGGGGAGCGTGCCCTGGATAAGGTGCTGGACGCGGCCAAGACAGACCCGTCCGTGTATTACGTCGAAGCCTCTATCAGCCCCAACGGTGTGGAGATCGGCAAGGTGCGCATGGGCGTGTCGACCGCGACGGTTGAAGCCGATCTGCAAGCCTTGGATAAGCGCTTTGCCGCGTTGATCGCCAGCGGTGACCAACTGGTGGGCGATAGCCTCAAGGGCGCCGCAGCTGACAGTGCCAGCGCCATGGGCGCCCGGCTGCAATCGGCGCAAGCCACTGCCACGCAAATGACGGCGAACACCGCGGCCGCCGTGCAAGAAGCGGCGGGCACCCTGCGCTGGCGCATCGGCATGGGCCTGGCACTGGTGGGGCTTGGCGTATTGCTGCTGATCGCTATCGTGCTGGGCCGGCGCGTGGTCAATCGCCTGAAGCTGCTGATTGCCGCGATGGATGACCTGGCGGCAGGTGAGGGTGACCTCACCAAGCGCGTGCAGATCAACAGCAAGGACGAAATCGGCGATATGGCCTCGGCGGTCAATCGCTTTGTGGATAAGTTGCAGCCCATCGTGCGGGAGGCGGGCGACGTGGCCCAGCGTACCGGCGTGGAAATCGGCGCCATGACGCTGCGCAATGCCGGCGCCGATGCGGCGGCGGGTTTGCAGCGTGATGAAGTGGCCGAGAGTTTGCGCGCCTTGTCGCAAATGGCCGACGAGGCCCAGGCCGAGAGCCACGCCATGCAGGCGGCCTTGCAGCAAGTGGTGGATATTCGCCAGGCCACGGATGAAAACTCACGGACTTCAGCCGAAGTCGGCAGCTTGATCGAGGCGTTGGCAGGGCAGGTGCAGGCCGGCTCCCAGGTGATCGAACGGCTGGCGCAGCAAAGCGAACAGATCGAAGTGGTGTTGACCGTGATCCACGGCATCGCCGAGCAAACCAACCTGCTTGCCCTCAACGCGGCCATCGAGGCGGCACGGGCTGGCGAGACTGGGCGCGGCTTTGCGGTGGTGGCCGATGAAGTGCGTGCGCTGGCCAGCAAGACTCAAAGCTCTACGGGCGATATCCAGGCGCATATCGTCGCGTTGCAGCAGGGCGCGCGTGAGGCCGTGGAAACCATCGGCAAGGCGGGGCGTCAGGCCAATGAGGGCTTGCTGGTGCTGCGCGACAGCGTGCGTTTGCAGCAGACGGTACAGGCTTCGGTGGAGCAGGTGCATGCGGCGATTGGCCTGGCGACGCGTGCGGCCGAGCATCAAGCCCAGGGCGCGCATGCGGTGCGTGGGCGCGTCGAGGTAATCCACGCCCAGGCCGAACGTGCGGCGCAGGCGGTGGTGGAGACGACGGCCAGTGGCAAGGTGCTGGATGGGTTGGCGGCGCAGTTGAAGGCGAGTTTGGGGCAGTTCAGGGCTTGAGGTTGTCTGGACCGGCCTCATCGCAGGCAAGCCAGCTCCCACATTCAACTGCATTCCAACGTTGGAACTCGGTCACTGTGGGAGCTGGCTTGCCTGCGATAGCTGTTTCAGCGACTCAGATACATCCGAGTCGTGAGCAGATACACCGGCAACCCCGACACCAGAATTAACAACGCCGCATACGGCGCCGCCGCCGCAAATTCCACATTCGAGGTATGCGCCCAGACGGCCGTTGCCAAGGTATTCAACCCGGTCGGACTGAGCAGCAGCGTGGCCGTCAGTTCCTTCATCGCATCCAGGAACACCAACGCAAACGCCGCACCCAATGCCGGGAATATGATCGGCAGGGTGACTCTGCAAAACGCACTGAACGACGATGCGCCTAATGTGCGCGCAGCCTCTTCCAATTGCGGCGCCGCTTTGTTCAGCGCTGTACGAATCGGCGCCTGTGCCAACGGCAAAAACAGCAGCGCATAAGCAATCAGCAATAACGCCGAGGTCTGGTACAGCGCCGGCACGTAATGCAGGGCGAAATACACCAGGGTCAGCGCAATCACCAGGCCGGGCAGGGCATGCAGTAAGTACGGTAAACGTTCGGCCCAGATCGCCAGTTGCCCTTTGTAGCGCACCACCAGCAACCCAACCGGCACTGCCAGTACCAGGCACAGTGCGGCGCCGCCCAGGGAGAGCGCCAGGGATGACAGCAGCGCCTCACCGATCTCGGCCATCGGAAACGCTGCCGACGAACCGACTGCCAGCCAATACCCGAGCATGCCCAATGGGATACCACTGCCGATGATCGCCAGCGCCAGGCAATACACCTGGCCCAATGGCGCCCACTTGCCCAGCCGAACCTGCTCGGCGTGTCGCGCCGCGCCCTGGCCGATGCGCACGTGCCGGCCTTTGCCGCGTACGCGCAGCTCCAGCCACAGCAGCGTCAGGCACATCACCAGCAGCACTGCCGAGAGCATCGCCGCATTGGCATTGCTGAATTCCAGTTCGAACTGCTGATAGATCGCAGTGGTGAAGGTCTGCAAGCCGATGATCGACAGCGCGCCGAACTCAACCAGCATGTGCAGTGCGATCAATAGTGAGCCAGCCAGCAGCGATGGCCACAGCAGCGGGAGTGTGATGCGAAAGAACACGCCCCAGCGGTTGAGCCCCAGCGTGCGGGCCGACTCTTCCAGGGAAGGGTCAAGATTGCGCAGCGTTGCCGCCACCGGTAGAAACACCAGCGGGTATTTGGACAGGCTCATCACCAGGATCGCGCCGCCGAGCCCCTCAAACTGGGCGCTCAACGACACCCAGGTAAAACTGCTGACGAACGCCGGCACCGCAAACGGCAGGCACAGGATCACGCCCCAGATGCGTCGTCCTGGCAGGTTACTGCGTTCCAGCAGCCAGGCCAGGGACAGGCCGATCACGCCGCAGGCCAGAGTCACGCCGACCATCAGCGCCAGGGTGTTGCGCAGCAGCCCGAACACATAAGGCCGCCACAGTAGATGCACCGCCTCCGTCCAGCCCGCCTGCCAGGCTTTGAGCCCTACATAGGCGAGCGGCAACAGGCTCAGGCCAACCAGCAACAGCACGGGCAGCAGCAGCCAGATCGACGGGCGTTTGCGACGGGGGGTGAACCCCGCGACGGAAAGCGATGGGTTCATCAGTTCAGGCCAACGTCACGTTCCAGTTCCAGGGCTTCTTCGGCGTTGCCCAGGTCTGCGGGGGTGACCTTTGGTGGCTGCAACTCGCTAAATGGCTTGAGGCCGCGGTTCGATTCCATGCCCTTGCGCAGCGGGTACTCGGCCGACGTGTTGGTGATCACGCGCTGGCCTTCTTCGCTGGCCATGAATGCCAGCAGTTGCTGGGCTTCTTTGGGATGCTTGCTGGATTTGAGTGCGGCAGCGGAGGACACGGTGATCAGGCCGCCCGCATCACCATCGGTGAAGTAGTGCAGCTGGGAGTCCAGATTGGTTTTTTCCTTTTTCAGGGCAAACCAGTAGTAGTTGTTCACCAGTACGGTGGCCACTTCGCCGTTTTCCACGGCCTTGAGGGCGACCATATTGTTGCTGTACACCTTGCCGAAGGCGCGCAGGCCGGTCAGCCATTCTTCCGCGGCTTCGCGACCGTGCAGCTTGATGATCGCCACGGCTTGTTCCTGGAACGCGCCGCTGGTGGGCACGAAACCGACCTTGCCTTGCCATTCGGGGCCGGCGAAATCCAGTACCGACTTGGGCAAGTCTTTTTCCGCAATCAATTTGGGGTTGAAGGCTACGACGCGGGTGCGTGCGGTCACGCCCATCCAATCGCCGTTTTTGCCCACGTAATCCTTGGGCAGCACATCGAGGGTGCTGGCATCGATTTTTGCCAACAGGCCTTGCTCGCCGAGTTTATTCAGAGGCGGTGATTCTTCGGTGTAGATGACGTCGGCAGGGGAGCGCTCACCTTCTTCGACGACCTGGCTGGCCAGCTGGTTGCTGCTGCCTTTGCGCACGTTGACGTGGATGCCGGTCTTGGCTTCGAAGGCCTTGGCGAGTTCATCGCCGACTTCTTTGTGTTGGCCGTTGTACAGGGTCAGGGAGACCTTGTCGGCAGAATGGGCCGCGGGCGAGAGCAGGGTCAGGCTGAGTAGGGTGAGGGTCAGGCCGCGCAGAAGGGATGTCTTGAGTCGGTTGTCACGGATCATCATCCGAAGGGTTCCTCGCTTATATGCAACAAATCATTGCAAGGATAAACGATAAATCTTCTCAAGTGCGGATGAGGGGGAAATCATCGGGGATGTTTTCAAACCCCGGAAACGAAAAAACCCGCTTTCGCGGGTTTGATCTGAATTTGGTGCCCAGGAGAAGACTCGAACTTCCACGACCTTGCGATCACCAGCACCTGAAGCTGGCGTGTCTACCAATTTCACCACCTGGGCATTATCTAACAACGTTGCCGCTGTTGATGGGGCGAACTATACGGCGGGGCTTTTGATCTGTAAACCCCTGATTCGAAAAATATAAATCAATTTTTCCGTTAAAAATCAAAGGCCTGAAACGAAAAAACCCGCTTTCGCGGGTTTGATCTGAATTTGGTGCCCAGGAGAAGACTCGAACTTCCACGACCTTGCGATCACCAGCACCTGAAGCTGGCGTGTCTACCAATTTCACCACCTGGGCAGCATCAACAACGTTGCCGTCGTCGATGGCGCGCACTATACGGAGCGATATTTGAGCTGTAAACCCCTGCCATGAAAAAAGCCTGGAAAATTTCGCCAGTGGTCGTGCAAGGTGCGCGCCGGGGGTCGCAAAGAGCTTTTAAACGCTTGTTGATACCTGAAATTTCCCGTTTCAATACGCGTATGCCAAACTAACCCGCATATAGACAAGGTGAAAACTCTCTAATGGCCGATTGGCAGTCCCTCGATCCCGAGGCCGCTCGTGAAGCGGAAAAATATGAAAACCCTATTCCTAGCCGCGAACTGATCCTGGCGCACCTCGCCGATCGTGGTTCGCCTGCTAGCCGCGAGCAGCTGGTTGAAGAATTCGGTCTGACCACCGAAGACCAGCTCGAAGCCCTGCGCCGCCGTCTGCGTGCGATGGAGCGCGATGCTCAATTGATCTACACCCGTCGTGGCACTTACGCGCCGGTCGACAAGCTGGACCTGATCCTGGGTCGCATTGCCGGCCACCGTGATGGCTTCGGCTTCCTGATCCCGGACGACGGCAGCGACGACCTGTTCATGAGCCCGGCGCAAATGCGCCTGGTGTTCGATGGCGACCGTGCCCTGGCGCGGGTTTCTGGCCTGGACCGCCGTGGCCGCCGCGAAGGCGTGATCGTCGAAGTGGTGTCCCGTGCCCACGAATCTATCGTCGGCCGTTACTTCGAAGAAGGCGGCATCGGCTTCGTGGTGCCGGATAACCCGAAGGTGCAGCAGGAAGTGCTGATTACCCCGGGCCGTAATGGCGCGGCCAAGGTCGGCCAGTTCGTCGAGGTGAAAATCACCCACTGGCCTACTGCGCGCTTCCAACCCCAGGGCGATATCGTTGAAGTGGTCGGCAACTACATGGCGCCGGGCATGGAAATCGACGTGGCCTTGCGCACCTACGATATTCCTCACGTCTGGCCTGAGGCTGTGCTCAAAGAAGCGGCCAAGCTCAAGCCGGAAGTCGAAGAGAAAGACAAAGAAAAACGCATCGACCTGCGCCATCTGCCGTTCGTCACCATTGACGGCGAAGATGCCCGCGACTTCGACGATGCGGTCTACTGCGAAGCCAAGCCTGGCAAGCTGCGCCTGTTCTCCGGCGGCTGGAAGCTGTACGTGGCGATTGCCGACGTTTCCAGCTACGTGAAAATCGGTTCGGCCCTGGATAACGAAGCCCAGGTACGCGGCAACTCCGTGTACTTCCCTGAGCGCGTGATCCCGATGCTGCCCGAGCAGCTGTCCAACGGCCTGTGCTCCCTGAACCCGAAAGTCGACCGTTTGGCCATGGTGTGCGAGATGACCATCTCCAAAACCGGCGAAATGACCGACTACCAGTTCTACGAAGCAGTGATCCACTCCCAGGCACGCCTGACCTACAACAAGGTCAGCACCATCCTGGAAACGCCGAAGACCAGCGAGGCCAAGGCCCTGCGTACCGAGTACGCCGGCGTGGTGCCGCACCTCAAGCAGCTGTACTCGCTGTACAAGGTGTTGCTGGGTGCCCGTCATACCCGCGGCGCGATCGACTTTGAAACCCAGGAAACCCGCATTGTCTTCGGCTCCGAGCGCAAGATTGCGGCGATCACCCCGACCACCCGCAACGACGCGCACAAGCTGATCGAGGAGTGCATGCTGGCGGCCAACGTGGCCACTGCCGAGTTCCTCAAGAAGCACGAAATTCCTGCGTTGTACCGTGTGCACGACGGCCCGCCGCCGGAGCGCCTGGAAAAACTGCGCGCCTTCCTCGGCGAACTCGGCCTGTCCCTGCACAAAGGCAAGGACGGCCCGACGCCGAAGGATTACCAGGCCCTGCTGGCCAGCATCAAGGACCGTCCGGATTACCACGTGATCCAGACCGTGATGCTGCGCTCGCTGAGCCAGGCGGTGTACAGCGCCGATAACCAGGGCCACTTCGGCCTGAATTACGAGGCGTACACCCACTTCACTTCGCCGATTCGCCGTTACCCGGACTTGCTCACGCACCGGGCGATCCGCAGTGTGATCCATTCCAAGCAGAACACCCCGCACGTCAAGCGCGCCGGTGCCATGACCATTCCGAAAGCACGGATCTATCCGTACGACGAAGCGGCCCTGGAACAGCTGGGCGAGCAGTGCTCCATGAGCGAGCGCCGCGCTGACGAAGCCACCCGCGACGTGGTGAACTGGCTCAAGTGCGAGTTCATGAAGGATCGTGTGGGCGAGTCGTTCCCGGGTGTGATCACCGCCGTGACCGGTTTTGGCCTGTTCGTCGAGCTGACCGACATCTATGTCGAGGGCTTGGTGCACGTCACCGCTTTGCCGGGTGACTACTACCACTTCGACCCTGTGCATCACCGCCTGGCGGGCGAGCGCACCGGTCGCAGCTTCCGCTTGGGCGATACCGTTGAAGTACAGGTCATGCGCGTTGATCTGGACGAGCGCAAGATCGACTTCGGCATGCCTGACAAACCGGCTGAGCCAGCGGGTCGTAAAAAGCGTGGTGAAACCACAGCGCCTGCGTCCAAAGGCAAAACGGCCGCGGCGAAAACCACGGCCGAGCCAGCACCTGCCAAGGCCGGTCGTCGTTCTTCCGCCAAGGACAAGGCCCCTGAAGCCTACCGCCCAAGCGACGCCGCGGCGAAAAACGCCGAGCTGCGCAAGAGCCGCGAGTTGAAGCAGCAGTTGCTCAACGAAGCCAAAAGCGGTGGTAAAGCGGCGTCTGGGGGAAAGTCCCAAGGGGCGGAAAAACCGTCGAGCAAGCCAAGTAAACACCGTAAAGGCCCGCCAAAAGCGGGTTCGGCTCCCGCAAAAAGCGGCGGGTCGCGCAAACCTAAGGCCAAGTCATGAGTCTGGAAAAAATCTACGGCGTGCACGCCGTAGAAGCACTGCTGCGTCACCACCCCAAGCGCGTCAAACAGGTGTGGTTGGCCGAAGGTCGCAGCGAGCCGCGCGTACAGGCGCTGGTCGAGTTGGCCACCCAAAACAAGGTTGCCATCGGCCAGGCCGAACGTCGTGAAATGGACGTGTGGGTCGAAGGCGTTCACCAAGGCGTGGTGGCCGACGTCAGCCCGAGCCAGGTGTGGGGCGAGGCGATGCTCGACGAGTTGCTCGACCGTACCGAAGGCGCGCCGTTGCTCTTGGTGCTGGACGGCGTAACCGACCCGCACAACCTCGGCGCTTGCCTGCGCTCGGCGGATGCTGCCGGTGCGCTGGCCGTGATCGTGCCCAAGGACAAGTCCGCGACCCTGACGCCGGTGGTGCGTAAGGTCGCCTGCGGCGCGGCGGAAGTGATTCCGCTGGTGGCCGTGACCAACTTGGCGCGTACCCTGGAGAAGCTCCAGCAGCGCGGCCTGTGGGTCGTGGGCACGGCGGGGGAGGCGGAGGTCAGCATCTATGACCAGGACCTCACCGGCCCGACCATCCTGATCATGGGTGCCGAAGGCAAAGGCATGCGTCGCCTGACCCGTGAGCATTGCGATTACCTGGTGCACCTGCCGATGGCCGGTAGCGTCAGCAGCCTGAACGTGTCGGTGGCGACGGGTGTATGCCTGTTCGAGGCCCAGCGTCAGCGTGGTGCGAAAGCCAAGGCCAAGCCTAAGAAATGATCAAAATGTGGGAGCGGGCTTGCCCGCGATGACGGCGTGTCAGCTGGCAGAGATGTTGCCGGTGTCATGGTCATCGCAGGCAAGCCAGCTCCCACATTGGTTTTGTGGTGTTTATTTAAGATTGTTCAAATAATCACCAATCACCTTGCGCCCGTTCTCCCCCTTCTCTACAATTGCGCCCCTTGCCTTCCTGGCAGGCACCGATGTGCCTCCCCTGCGGCAAGATCCATAAGTGTCATTCACTCCTTGTCTGACCGTTTTTGAGCGGCAGGCTACAACCCGTAAGGAGCATTCATGCGTCATTACGAAATCATCTTTTTGGTCCACCCGGATCAAAGCGAGCAAGTCGGCGGCATGGTTGAGCGTTACACCAAGCTGATCGAAGAAGACGGCGGCAAAATCCACCGTCTGGAAGATTGGGGCCGTCGTCAACTGGCCTACGCAATCAACAATGTTCACAAGGCTCACTACGTGATGCTGAACGTTGAGTGCACTGGCAAGGCCCTGGCCGAGCTGGAAGACAACTTCCGTTACAACGATGCAGTGATCCGTAACCTGGTCATCCGTCGCGAAGAAGCCGTTACCGGCCAATCCGAGATGCTCAAGGCTGAAGAAAACCGCAGTGAGCGCCGTGAGCGTCGCGACCGTCCTGAAGAAGGCGCTGATGATAGCGTTGAAGACAGCGACAACAGCGATAACGCTGACGAGTAATCCACGGACCTTATTAAGGAGCCTATCAAATGGCACGTTTCTTCCGTCGTCGTAAATTCTGCCGTTTCACCGCTGAAGACGTGAAAGAGATCGATTACAAAGATCTCAACACTCTGAAAGCCTACGTATCCGAGACCGGCAAAATCGTTCCAAGCCGTATCACCGGTACCAAAGCACGTTATCAGCGTCAGCTGGCCACCGCTATCAAGCGCGCCCGCTTCCTGGCCCTGCTGGCCTACACCGACAGCCACGGCCGCTGAGACCGGGCAGTCGACAAGTAGTAAGGGATTGAATGCATGCGCGCCTTAGCTGAGTTCATCATGCGCGGTCGCGTGCAGGCCACTCTGGTAGTGGCTGGATGTGCGGCATTGCCGTTGCTTTATTGGTTGGGTGCTGCCGCAGGTTGCCTTGTGCTGCTGCGGCGCGGTTTGAAGGACGCCCTTGGCGTTCTTGCCCTGGGTTTGTTGCCGGCCTTGATCTGGTGGCTGCAAATGGGTGATCCACGGGTACTTCTGGTACTGCTGGGGTCATCGAGCCTTGCGTTGGTTTTGCGCGCAAGTGAGTCCTGGGTCCGTACGCTGCTGGTCAGCGTGGCATTGGGGTTGGTGTACTCAGTGATGCTTGGCGCGGCTTTCCGCCCGCAAATCGAGGCGCTGGCGCAGGAGATCGTCAAGATCCTGCCGTTGGCCCTCGGGGATCTCTACCAGCAGTTGTCGGTAGATGAGCGAGCGCGGTTTGCGTCACTGATTGCTCCGGTCCTGACCGGCCTGATTGCGGCTTTGTTGCAGGTCGTCAGCGTGCTGAGCCTGATTCTTGGGCGTTATTGGCAGGCGTTGTTGTACAACCCGGGTGGTTTTGGTCGCGAGTTTCGCAGTATCAGAATCCCAGCGGGGCCGGCGATGTTGCTGCTGGCGTGCATGGTTGTCGGGCCGAACTTCGGCCCACAGATGGCCTTGCTGGCGCCGATTTGCAGCGTACCGCTGGTGTTTGCCGGGCTGGCCCTGATTCATGGGCTTGCTGCGCAAAAGCGCCTGGCCAGGTTTTGGCTGGTGGGGTTGTACGTCACGCTGGTGCTGTTCATGCAACTGATCTATCCGTTACTCGTGGTCTTGGCCATTGTTGACAGCCTGATTGATTTTCGCGGTCGTCTGGCGTCGAAAGACGCCGATAACGCGAACGGTGAAGGTTAAAAGTTAGAGGATTTTCACATGCAACTGATCCTTCTGGAAAAAGTCGCCAACCTGGGCAACCTGGGCGACAAAGTGAACGTTAAGGCCGGCTACGGTCGTAACTACCTGCTGCCATACGGCAAAGCCACCGCTGCAACCGCTGCCAACCTGGCTGCGTTTGAAGAGCGTCGTGCTGAGCTGGAAAAAGCCGCAGCAGACAAAAAAGCGTCGGCCGAAACTCGCGCTGCCCAACTGGCTGAGCTGGAAGTGACTATCACTGCCACCGCTGGTGACGAAGGCAAGCTGTTCGGTTCGATCGGCACCCACGACATCGCTGATGCACTGACCGCCTCCGGCGTTGAAGTGCAGAAGAGCGAAGTTCGTCTGCCGAACGGCACCATCCGCAACGTAGGCGAATTCGACGTAGCCGTGCACCTGCACGCCGAAGTTGAAGCCACCGTACGCGTTGTCGTGGTAGCAGCTTAAGTCGCACCTAACTGACTGGCACCTCGCGTGCCAGGCGGTTAACATCGGGCACGATCCTGTTTACAGGTCGTGCCTTTTGTTTTTCTACACACCCCAAATTCCAAGTGGCCATGAACGAAATCTCCGCTCCTGAGCAATACGATCTACAAACCGCTGCCCTGAAGGTGCCACCGCATTCCATCGAGGCCGAACAGGCCGTGCTCGGTGGCTTGATGCTGGACAACAACGCCTGGGAACGCGTGCTGGATCAAGTCTCGGACGGTGATTTCTATCGCCATGACCACCGCCTGATCTTCCGCGCCATTGCCAAGCTGGCCGACCAGAACTCACCGATCGACGTGGTCACCCTGGCCGAGCAGTTGGACAAGGAAGGCCAGACCTCCCAAGTCGGCGGCCTGGGCTACCTCGGCGAGCTGGCAAAAAACACGCCGTCCGTCGCCAACATCAAGGCCTATGCCCAGATCGTCCGCGAGCGGGCCACGTTGCGCCAGTTGATCGGCATCAGCACCGAAATCGCCGACAGCGCCTTCAACCCCGAAGGCCGCACTGCCGCCGAGATCCTTGACGAAGCCGAGCGCCAGATCTTCCAGATCGCCGAGGCCCGGCCGAAAACCGGCGGCCCGGTCAGCGTCAACGACCTGCTGACCAAAGCCATCGACCGTATCGACACCCTGTTCAACACCGATGCGGCGATTACCGGTATTTCCACCGGTTACACCGACCTCGACGAAAAGACCAGCGGCCTGCAGCCGTCCGACTTGATCATCGTCGCCGGTCGTCCGTCCATGGGTAAGACCACCTTCGCGATGAACCTGGTGGAAAACGCCGTGTTGCGCAGCGACAAGGCGGTGCTGGTGTACTCCCTCGAGATGCCAGGCGAATCGTTGATCATGCGTATGCTCTCGTCGCTGGGGCGTATCGACCAGACCAAGGTGCGTTCCGGCCAGCTTGAAGACGACGACTGGCCGCGCCTGACCTCGGCGGTCAACCTGCTCAACGACCGCAAGCTGTTCATCGATGACACTGCCGGTATCAGCCCGTCCGAAATGCGCGCACGTACCCGTCGCCTGGTGCGTGAGCATGGCGACATCGCCCTGATCATGATCGACTACCTGCAGTTGATGCAGATCCCGGGTTCCAGCGGCGACAACCGTACCAACGAGATTTCTGAAATCTCCCGTTCCCTGAAGGCGCTGGCCAAGGAATTCAACTGTCCGGTGGTGGCGCTGTCTCAGCTCAACCGTTCCCTGGAACAACGTCCCAACAAGCGTCCGGTGAACTCCGACTTGCGGGAATCCGGAGCGATCGAGCAGGACGCCGACGTGATCATGTTCGTGTACCGCGACGAGGTGTACCACCCCGAGACGGAACACAAAGGCATTGCCGAAATCATCATCGGCAAGCAACGGAACGGCCCGATCGGGTTTATCCGGTTGGCGTTCATCGGCAAGTACACGCGTTTCGAGAACCTGGCGCCGGGCAGCTACAACTTCGACGACGACGAGTAGTTTCAAGCACCTGTAAGGGCTTCATCGCAGGCAAGCCAGCTCCCACCTTTGGGATGCATTCCCTTGTGGGAGCTGGCTTGCCTGCGATGGCGTCACCACAATTCCGACTACTGTCGTCGGAATTGGTCAAATTTTGTGCTATATTCCGCGCCCGCGATTTTTCATCTCCACACCGGTCACCGTCATGCAAACAGCCAAGCCGTTATTTGACTATCCCAAGTACTGGGCCGAATGTTTCGGTCCTGCGCCATTCCTGCCGATGAGCAGGGAGGAGATGGATCAGCTTGGCTGGGATTCGTGCGACATCATCATCGTCACCGGTGATGCCTATGTTGACCACCCCTCGTTCGGCATGGCGATCATCGGCCGGCTGCTGGAGTCCCAGGGCTTTCGCGTCGGGATCATCGCGCAACCGAACTGGCAGTCCAAAGACGACTTCATGAAGCTCGGCGAGCCGAACCTGTTCTTCGGCGTCGCGGCCGGCAACATGGACTCGATGATCAACCGCTACACCGCCGACAAGAAAATCCGCTCCGACGACGCCTACACCCCTGGCGGCATGGCCGGCAAACGCCCGGACCGTGCGAGCCTGGTGTACAGCCAGCGTTGCAAGGAAGCCTACAAGAACGTGCCGATCGTACTCGGCGGCATCGAAGCTTCCCTGCGCCGCATCGCCCACTACGACTACTGGCAAGACCGCGTGCGCAACTCGATCCTGATCGACGCCACCGCCGATATCCTGCTGTACGGTAACGCCGAGCGGGCCATCGTCGAGGTTGCCCAGCGCCTGTCGTGGGGCCACAAGATCGAAGATATCACCGATGTGCGCGGCACCGCGTTCATCCGCCGTGACACGCCGGCGGGCTGGTACGAAGTGGATTCCACGCGCATCGACCGTCCGGGCAAGATCGACAAGATCATCAACCCGTACGTGAATACCCAGGACACCCAGGCCTGCGCCATCGAGCAAGAAAAAGGCCCGGTGGATGACCCGGAAGAAGCCAAGGTTGTGCAGATCCTGGCCAGCCCGCGCATGACCCGTGACAAAACCGTGATCCGCCTGCCGTCGGTGGAAAAAGTCCGCGGTGACGCGGTGCTCTATGCCCACGCGAACCGCGTGTTGCACCTGGAAACCAACCCAGGCAACGCCCGCGCTCTGGTGCAGAAGCACGGTGAAGTGGACGTGTGGTTCAACCCGCCGCCCATTCCCATGACCACCGAAGAAATGGACTACGTGTTCGGCATGCCCTACGCCCGCGTACCGCACCCAGCGTATGGCAAGGAGAAGATCCCGGCCTACGACATGATCCGTTTCTCGGTGAACATCATGCGTGGCTGCTTCGGCGGCTGCACCTTCTGCTCGATCACCGAGCACGAAGGCCGCATCATCCAGAACCGTTCCGAAGAGTCGATCATTCGCGAGATCGAAGAGATCCGCGACAAAGTGCCGGGCTTCACCGGCGTGATCTCCGACCTCGGCGGCCCGACGGCGAACATGTACCGCATCGCCTGCAAGAGCCCGGAGATCGAATCCGCGTGCCGCAAGCCATCATGCGTGTTCCCTGGCATCTGCCCGAACCTGAACACCGACCACTCGTCGTTGATCCAGCTGTACCGCAGTGCCCGTGCGTTGCCGGGTGTGAAGAAGATCCTGATCGCTTCCGGCCTGCGCTACGACCTGGCCGTCGAATCGCCGGAGTACGTCAAAGAGCTGGTCACCCACCACGTCGGTGGCTACCTCAAGATCGCCCCGGAACATACCGAGGAAGGTCCGCTCAACCAGATGATGAAGCCGGGCATTGGCAGCTATGACAAGTTCAAGCGCATGTTCGAGAAGTACACCAAGGAAGCGGGCAAGGAGCAGTACCTGATCCCGTACTTCATCGCCGCCCACCCGGGCACCACCGATGAAGACATGATGAACCTGGCCCTGTGGCTCAAGGGCAATGGCTTTCGCGCCGACCAGGTGCAGGCGTTCTACCCGTCGCCTATGGCCACCGCCACCGCGATGTATCACTCGGGCAAGAACCCGCTGCGCAAGGTCACCTACAAGAGCGACGCGGTAACCATCGTCAAGAGCGAGGAGCAGCGCCGCCTGCACAAGGCGTTCCTGCGTTACCACGACCCGAAGGGCTGGCCGATGCTGCGTGAAGCATTGACCCGCATGGGCCGTGCCGACCTGATCGGGTCGGGCAAGGACCAGTTGATCCCGCTGCACCAGCCGTCCACCGACAGCTACCAGAGCGCCCGGCGCAAGAACTCGACGCCGGCGGGCAGCCATAAGGTCGCCAAGGAAACCACCACCAAGATCCTCACCCAGCATACCGGCCTGCCACCCCGTGGCAGCGACGGCAGCAACCCGTGGGACAAGCGCGAGCAAGCCAAGGCTGCGGCCCAGGCGCGCAACAAGCAGGCGGCCAAAGAGCGCAGCGATGCGGCCAAGGGCAAGGGCGGCAAGCCTACGCGCAAGCCGGTTGTGCCGCGTTGATCGACGCCTGAAATGCAAAACGCCAGCCTCGTGCTGGCGTTTTGCTTTCTGGTCGGTGCTGAGTCTGTTTGGTAAGGTGGCGCCCATTAGATTGCTATCGCAGGCAAGCCAGCTCCCACACTTGGAATGCATTCCCCTGTGGGAGCTGGCTTGCCTGCGATGAGGCCGGTCTGGGCACTCTCAATTTCAAGGAAGAACACTTATGGGCAACCCCTTGCTCAACATTGGCATGGACTCCAATCGCTCCCAATTCATGGCGCGCCAGCGCATTGAAAGCCAGATCAACCTGCCACGGCTGTTCGCCGTCATCGACGCCGACCCCAGCATCGTCGGTGCTGGTGTGGTGTACATCGACGCCGACTTCAACGTAATCACCCTGCGCGAATTCAAGCCCATCTGCAGCATCAAGCCCAAGCGCGTCATTTTGCGCGAGGCGCAGAAGTACATCTCGCCGGCGCAGTTTGTCGAGCAGGTGAAGACCGACCCCCGTGAAGGGCGCCTCCAGAAGGAAGCCTTTGATATGGGCCTTTCCTGTGGCGCAGCGGTGATCGGCTGGATCGTGGTGTTCAGTGGCAGCGTCGCCGTACCCTTCACCGCCGGCGCCAGTGCTTTTGTGGTGGGCATTGGCGTCACGGCCGCGCTGGCCAGCAGTGCTCAGTGCGGATTTGGCGTGGCCCGTACCTATAACGAGATCCTTGACCCGGATGCCAACGACCGCATGGACGACGCCCAGTGGTATGGCGCGGTGTCACCAATTCTCGATGCCGCGTCGCTGGTGGGTATTGGAACGGGCGCCTTCACCACATTAAGGCTGCTCAAGGCCAAAAAAGCCGCTGCGTTGGGCAAGAGCTGGTATGAGTTGCTCAAGGGCTTGAATCGCCAGGAGCGCAAGAAATTGACCCAGGAATTGCTCAGCCTCAAAGACCCGAGCCTGACCCCCAAGTTGCTCAAGTTGCAGCAGCGCGCCGGCACGTTGCCCAAGCGCTACAGCTCCACGGAAATCCGTCATGCCACGCTCACCCAGCTCAAGGACGCCTTGGGCGGCATGTTGGGTATCTGGGGCAGCTATCGGACCGGTCACGTCGGCTCGGCGTCGACGCTTGCCATTGGCCTGTATGAGGAACTGACAGAATGAAGGGGTTTCCCGATAGGCGTAGTTTCCTTGCGCGTTATTTTCCGGTGTTCATGGGCACCATCTTCATGGCGATTTTTTCCGGTTCAGTCGCCGTGTCCACCGCGGGCGTGACCTATTTGCGCGGGGTTGAGCCGGCGCTCAAAACCGATTACTCCGGGGCTGCAATCCTGGTGCTGGTGGCGGTGCTGGTGTTTGGCAATGTGATGATCGCACGCGGGTATCCCTGGGCAACCCGGCTGGTGGCGGGTTACCTGGTGTGTTGCCTGCTGTTTGTGTTGCCGATGATTCAATACGGCCTCAATACCCTGGTGTACGGCTCGGCGGTGTTGTTTCCGCTGCTGGGTTTGTTGCTGCTCAACAGCAAGCGCCATCGTGAAATGCGCCAGCGATTACTCGAAATACGTCACCTGCGTCGGGCGGCGATTGCGCAACGCAAGGCCCGTTGATTAGGTAGGTTTATTGGCGGTAGGTGGCCTGTTTGTTAGGGTGGCGCCCATCAGATTGCTATCGCAGGCAAGCCAGCTCCCACAGGGGAATGCATTTCAAGTGTGGGAGCTGGCTTGCCTGCGATGAGGCCGGTCTGGGCACTTTCAATGTCAAGGAAGAACACTTATGGGCAACTCCTTGTTCAACATCGGCATGGATTCCAACCGCTCTCAATTTATGGCGCGCCAGCGCATCGAGAGCCTGATCAACCTGCCACGGCTGTTCGCCGCCATCGATGCCGACCCCGCCATTGTCGGTGCAGGTGTTGTGTATATCGATGCCGATTTCAACGTTGTCACCCTGCGCGAATTTCAGCCCATCTGCAGCATCGCACCCAAGCGTTTGATCCTGCGTGAGGCGCAGAAGTACATCGCGCCAACGCAATTCGCTCAGCAGGTGCAAGACAATCCGCGTGAGTCCCGCTTGGTGGGCGAAGCGGTCAATACCACGCTATCGTGTGCCGGCGCGGTCATCGGTTGGATTGTGGTGCTCAGTGGTTCCGTCGCAGTTCCGTTTTCGGCGGGGGCCAGTTCGGTGGTCGTGGCGCTCGGCTATACGGCCGCGGCAGCCAGTTCTGTGCAGTGCTTTGCCAGCGGCTATCGCACCGTCAATGAGATCCGCAACCCCGCGCGAAATGATCAGCTCGACAGTGAGGAATGGTACCAATACACCATGATTGCCCTGGACGCGGCGTCGTTGGTTGGGGTGGGCTCATCGGCATTGGCAACGGTCAAGCTGGTGCGGTTGAATAAGGCCTCTACCGGGAAAAGTGTGAGAGAGGTGCTCAGGGGCCTGAATCGACAGGAGCGCGCCAAGTTGACCAAAGAGCTGCTGAGCATCAACGACCCACGCTTGACGTCCAAGATGATCAAGTTAAAGCAGTTGTCGGGCGAGTTGCCTAAGCGGTTCACGCCCACCGAGGTCAAGCATGCAACGGTCACGCAGATCAAGGACGCGTTGGGCGCAGCCATCGGTTTTACCGGTAGTGCGGTGTCAGGGAACGTGCGCACAATTGCCATAGGGCTGTATGAGGAGGCCGAGCAATGAACGAGCTGCCTAGCATTCGCAGTTTTCTGTCGACGTATTTCCCCGTCTTTGTGGGGGCGATATTTGTCTGCATTTTCACCCTCGTGTTTGCGGTTCCGGTGTTCTTCGATAGCTATATGCCAAGCCTGTCCATGGCAGATAACGCCAAGTACTCCTTCCTGGTGGGTATCGCACTCACGCTAGTCATTGTGCACTGCAATTTCATGATTGCACGCGGGCGTCCCCAATGGATGTGGCCGCTAGTGTTGCTGTTGGGGGGATGCTTTCTGGGTGTATTGCCAACACTCAATGATCAACCGAACGGGGTGGTATATGCCTTGAGCCTGGTGTTTCCATTACTTGGGCTGTTGCTGTTCAACAGCAAACGTCACCGTGAAATGCGCCAGAAACTGGTTGAAGTCCGCTGCCTGCGCCAGGCCATGATTGCCCAACACAAACACCATTGATTGGGTAGATTCACCACCTGCCCTCAGCCCGGCGCTACAAATGTGTGCAGCGCATGCACCATAGCCACAACGTTGGCGCCGTTTTGGTGCTGTACTGCACCGGGCCCGACGTTTTAGTGCAATGACTGCTGCTGTGGCATAAGTCTTGCGCGCGTTGTGCTTATGCCCTGGCTCGCAGGAGGCCGCCGTGTCGATTCATGTCGCGTTGCACCACGTTACGCATTACCGCTACGACCGTGCTGTTGAACTCGGCCCACAGATCGTTCGGCTACGCCCGGCGGCCCATAGCCGTACGCGGATTTTGTCCTACGCGCTGAAAGTGCTGCCGGAGCAGCATTTCATCAACTGGCAGCAAGACCCTCAGGGTAATTACCTGGCGCGCCTGGTATTCCCGGAAAAGACCGATGAGTTGCGCATTGAGGTCGACCTCGTCGCCGAAATGGCGGTATTCAACCCGTTCGATTTTTTCCTCGAACCCTACGCCGAAAAAATCCCCTTCAGCTACGCCGCCGATGAGCAGCGCGAGCTGGCGCCATACTTGGAAACCTTGCCGCTGACGCCAAAGTTTGCCGCCTATTTGGCCGGCATCGACCGCACGCCGCTGCCCGCTGTGGATTTCCTGGTAGGCCTCAATCAGCGCCTGGCCGCCGATATTGGGTACCTGATTCGCATGGAACCGGGCGTGCAAACCCCGGAATTCACGCTGGAAAATGCGTCCGGCTCCTGCCGCGACTCGGCCTGGTTACTGGTGCAATTGCTGCGCAACCTCGGGTTGGCGGCGCGATTTGTCTCCGGTTACCTGATCCAGCTCACCGCCGACGTCAAAGCCCTCGACGGCCCGTCCGGTACCGAGGTGGATTTCACCGACCTGCACGCCTGGTGTGAAGTGTATTTGCCCGGCGCTGGCTGGATTGGCCTGGATGCCACGTCCGGGTTGTTTGCCGGTGAAGGGCACATCCCTTTGGCCTGCAGTCCCGATCCATCGTCCGCCGCGCCGATCAGTGGGTTGGTGGAGCCGTGCGAGTGCGAATTCACCCACGAGATGTCGGTGGAGCGCATTTGGGAAGCGCCACGGGTGACCAAGCCCTATACCGAAGAACAATGGCTGGCGATCCAGGCCCTGGGCCGGCAGATTGATGGCGACCTGCTCAAGGACGACGTACGCCTGACCATGGGCGGCGAGCCAACCTTCGTCTCTATCGACGACCCCGACGGTGCCGAGTGGAACACCGCAGCCCTGGGCCCGGACAAACGTCGCCTGTCGGCCGAGCTGTTCCAGCGCCTGCGCCAGCACTATGCGCCCAAGGGCCTGGTGCATTTCGGCCAAGGCAAGTGGTACCCCGGCGAGCAACTGCCGCGCTGGTCGCTCAATTGCTACTGGCGCCGCGACGGCGTGCCGATCTGGCACAACAGTGCGCTGATTGCCGATGAGCAAGAGGACTATGGCGCCGATGGGGTGATGGCCGGGCGTTTCCTGGCCAGCGTCGCCGAGCGCCTCAAACTACCGGCGCGCTTTGTGTTCCCGGCGTTCGAAGACAATTTCTACTACCTATGGCGCGAAGGGGCGCTGCCCCAGAACGTCACTGCCCAGGACCCGCGCCTGAGCGACGACCTGGAGCGTGAGCGCCTGCGCAAAGTGTTCAGCCAGGGCCTGGATAAAGTCATCGGCCAGGTGCTGCCGCTGGCACGCACGGCGGCCAATGACCGCTGGCAGAGTGGGCGTTGGTACCTTCGCGACAACCATTGCCGCCTGGTGCCGGGGGATTCGCCGCTGGGCTATCGCCTGCCGCTCGCTTCGCAGCCCTGGGTGACGGCGGCGGAGTATCCGTTTGTGCATCCGACCGACCCTAACCAGGATCAGCCGGATCTGCCGACCAGCGCCCAGTTGCAAAACCATGGCGAGCCCGCGCCGGTTGATGAGCGTGTGCCCAAGATTGACGAATCCGCCGACTGGTTGACCCGTACCGCGCTGTGCGCCGAAGCACGGGAAGGGCGCCTGTACCTGTTTATGCCGCCGCTGGAGCGCGTCGAGGATTACCTGGAGTTGGTGACTGCCATTGAGGCCACCGCCGAAGAGCTGCATTGCCCGGTACTGCTGGAAGGCTACGAGCCGCCAGCGGATACGCGCCTGAGCAATTTCCGAGTGACGCCAGACCCTGGTGTCATCGAGGTCAACGTACAGCCGTCCGCCACCTGGGACGAGTTGGTAGAACGCACCGAATTCCTCTACGAAGAGGCCCGGCAAACCCGCCTGACCACCGAGAAGTTCATGATCGACGGGCGCCATACCGGCACCGGTGGCGGTAACCACTTCGTGCTGGGCGGTGCGACGCCCAAGGATTCGCCCTTCCTGCGCCGGCCGGACCTGCTACGCAGCCTGATCAGCTACTGGCACAACCACCCGTCGTTGTCCTATTTGTTCTCCGGCCTGTTTATCGGCCCCACCTCCCAGGCGCCCCGGGTAGATGAGGCGCGCAACGATGCGCTGTATGAACTGGAGATCGCCTTTGCGCAGATGCCGGAGCCAGGCGAGGAGTGCCCGCCGTGGCTGGTGGACCGCCTGTTGCGCAACCTGCTGATCGACGTGACGGGTAATACCCATCGCGCCGAATTCTGTATCGACAAACTTTACTCACCGGACGGCGCCACTGGCCGCCTGGGGCTGCTGGAACTGCGCGCCTTTGAAATGCCGCCCCATGCGCGCATGAGCCTGACCCAGCAGTTGTTGCTGCGGGCGCTGGTCGCGCGGTTCTGGCGCGAGCCCTATGCGCCGCCGAAGCTGGCGCGCTGGGGCACTGAACTGCATGACCGTTTCCTGTTGCCGCACTTTATCGAGCAGGACTTTGCCGACGTGATCGTCGAGCTGAACGCGGCCGGCTACCCACTGCGGGCCGAATGGTTCGCGGCGCATCTGGAGTTTCGTTTCCCCAAGGTGGGCGACTACGCCGTCAGCGGTATCGAACTGGAACTGCGCCAGGCCTTGGAGCCTTGGCATGTGCTGGGCGAGGAGGGGGCGGTGGGTGGCACGGTGCGCTATGTGGATTCGTCCCTGGAGCGCCTGCAAGTGAAGTTGAGCGGGTTGCCACCGCAACGCTACCTGCTGACCTGCAATGGCGTGCCGGTGCCGCTGCAAGCGACCGGCCGCGTCGGCGAGTTCGTGGCGGGCGTGCGTTACCGCGCCTGGCAGCCGGCCAACTGCCTGCAACCGACCATCCCCGTGCATGCGCCGCTGGTATTTGACCTGCTCGACACCTGGATGCAGCGTTCGTTGGGCGGCTGCCAATACCATGTGGCGCACCCGGGCGGGCGCAATTACGACAGCCTGCCGGTGAATGCCAATGAGGCGGAGAGCCGGCGCATGGCGCGGTTTTTCCGCTTGGGGCATAGCCCGGGCAAGCTGCCAGTGCCGACTGTAACGGTAAACGATGAATTGCCAATGACGCTGGATTTGCGGCGTTTCAAAAAAAATAAGGAATGAACATGATTTAAGTGTGGGAGCTGGCTTGCCTGCGATAGCGGTGGTTTAGTCGATAATTCTGGTGACTGATACACCGCTATCGCAGGCAAGCCAGCTCCCACATTGGATAGCAGTGAATTTGAGTTAACCTGACTTCCCTTGCCTCTGCCGAGCGTTCCATGTCCGACTTGCTCGACCGTTACCCGCTGACCGCGGGCACCTATCACGAACTGCTGGATGCCAGCGGCGCCGTGCGTGCCCATTGGCGACGCTTGTTCGATCACCTGCAACGCAGCACGCCCGCACAACTGGCCCAGCGCCAGGCGTTGCTGACGCGCCAGATCCAGGAAAACGGCGTGACTTACAACGTCTACGCCGACCCCAAGGGTGCCGATCGCCCCTGGGAGCTGGACCTGTTGCCCCATGTGCTGGCCGCCGAGGAATGGCAGCAACTGTCGGCCGGCATCGCCCAGCGTGCGCGCCTGCTCAATGCGGTGCTGGCCGACCTGTATGGCCCGCAGCGCCTGATCAAGGAAGGCTTGCTGCCGGCCGAACTGGTGTTCGGGCATAACAATTTTCTGTGGCCGTGCCAGGGTATCCAGCCGCCCGACGGTGCGTTCCTGCATCTGTACGCGGTCGACCTGGCGCGCACCCCGGATGGCCGCTGGTGGGTCACCGCCGACCGCACCCAAGCCCCGTCGGGCGCCGGCTACGCCCTGGAAAACCGCACCATCGTGTCCCGCGCCTTCCCGGACCTGTACCGGGATATGCAGGTGCAGCACCTCACCGGGTTCTTTCGCACGTTGCAGGAAACCCTGGCGCGCCAGGCCCCTGGCGATGACCAGCCGCCACTGATCGTGTTGCTCACGCCGGGGCGTTTCAACGAAAGCTATTTCGAACACCTGTACCTGGCGCGCCAGCTCGGCTACCCCTTGGTCGAGGGCGGCGACCTCACCGTGCGCGACAGCACCGTGTTCCTGAAAACCCTCAGCGGCCTGCGCCGGGTACACGCGATCATGCGTCGCCTTGATGATGATTTCTGCGACCCGCTGGAGCTGCGCACCGACTCGGCGCTCGGCGTGCCGGGCCTGCTCGACGCCGTGCGCCAAGGCAATGTGCTGGTGGCCAATGCCTTGGGCAGTGGTGTGCTGGAATCCCCAGGGTTACTGGGCTTTCTGCCCAAGATCAACGAATTTTTATTCGGTGAAGCCTTGATCCTGCCGTCGATTGCCACCTGGTGGTGCGGCGAAGCGCCGGTGCTTGCCGAAGCCCTGGAGAAGCTGCCGGAGCTGTTGATCAAGCCGGCATTCCCCTCGCAAAGTTTCGCGCCAGTGTTTGGTCGCGACCTTGATGATGAACAGCGTCAGGCCCTGGCCGAACGTATGCGTGCGCGGCCCTATGCCTATGTCGCCCAAGAGTTGGCGCAACTGTCTCAGGCGCCGGTCTGGCACACCGTGGATGACCACCTGCAACACCGCGCCATCGGCATGCGTGTCTACGCCGTGGCCAGTGATGACGGTTATCGGGTGCTGCCCGGCGGCCTGACCCGCGTGGCGGCCGACGCTGATGCCGAAGTGGTGTCGATGCAGCGCGGCGGGGCGAGCAAGGACACCTGGGTGCTCGGCGAACGCGCGCCGGGTGGCGAGCAGTGGCGCGCCCAACGCACCATTGGCGCCTATGACCTGGTGCGCCGCGATCCCTATCTGCCCTCGCGCGTGGTGGAAAACCTGTTCTGGTTCGGTCGTTACTGCGAGCGCTGCGACGACAGTGCGCGCTGGCTGCGTATCGTACTGGCGCGGTATGTCGATGGCGATGATCCGCTGGCGCTGCAGGCCGCCGTCGAACTCGGCGAAAGCCTGCGCCTGTTGCCGGAGGAGGGCGAGTTGCCGGAGCGTCTGCTCGCGGCCTTGCTGGGTGATGACTGGCCTTCAAGCCTGCGCGCCAATTTGCAGCGCTTGCAGTGGGCGGCGTCCCAGGTGCGCGGTAAGTTGTCCCGGGAAAACTGGCAGGCCCTGGTGGAGTTGCAACGCGAAGCCATTGAGCTGGAAAGCGACGCTGCGGACTTTGGCGAGCTGCTCGACTTTCTCAACCGCTTAGTGATGTCCCTGGCGGCGCTGTCGGGGTTTGCCCTGGACGACATGACCCGCGATGAAGGCTGGCGCTTCTTGATGATGGGCCGGCGTATCGAGCGTCTGCAATTTCTGAGCAGCAGCCTTGCGGCGTTCCTGCGCGGCGTGGCGGTATTCGATCAGGCCGGGCTGGAATGGTTGCTGGAGCTGGGCAACAGCAGCATCACCTACCGCTCGCGCTACCTGGCAGTGCCGCAGTTGATCCCGGTGCTCGACCTGCTGCTGCTCGACGAGCAGAACCCCCATGCGGTGCTGTTCCAGCTCAAGTTGGTGAGCCGCACCCTGCGCCGTCTCAATGATGATTTTGGCGTGCCCCGTGAAACCGGGCTGGCGCCTTTGGTCGAGCGCCTGGCGCGCTTTGACCTGGGCTGCCTGGAGAACGGCCTGTTTGGCGAAACCAGCGTGCGTGCCGCCGTGGACGGCCTGGCCGACTTGCTGCAAGCGGTGGCCGATGAAAGCGGGCAAGTGTCGGATCGCCTGGCGTTGCGCCATTTTGCCCACGTCGATGATGTCAGTCAGCAAACGGTGTCGGTGTAATGAGCGCGCGCTACCAGATTTTCCACGATACCCATTACCACTACGACAGCCCGGTGTCCCTGGCCCAGCAACTGGCGCACCTCTGGCCAAGGCCGTGCGCCTGGCAGAAGTGCACCTGGCAGCAGTTGGATATCAGCCCGGAACCCACCTCGCGCCGCGATGAGCTGGACGTGTTCGGCAACCCGATCACTCGCTTGGCGTTCGAACGGCCCCATGATGAATTGCTGGTGAACGCCGGGCTCACCGTGGAAGTACTGGCGCGGCCCGCTCTGGACTTCCAGCGCTCGCCGCCCTGGGACCACACCCGTGACAGCCTGACCTACAGCAGCCAGCCCCTGAGCGCCGAGCTGATCGAAGCCTGCCGCTATCGCTTCGAGTCGCCCTATGTGCATCTGAAGAAAACCTTCGTCGAGTTCTCCGAAAGCTGCTTCCCGCCCGGCGAGCCTTTACTGCTGGGCACGCAGGCATTGATGGAGAAGATCTTCAGCGAATTTACCTTCGATGCCGAAGCCACCCAGGTCGCCACACCGCTGGTGGAAGTGCTGGAGCGCCGTCGCGGCGTGTGCCAGGACTTCGCTCACCTGATGCTTGCCTGCCTGCGTTCCCGTGGCCTGGCGGCGCGCTATATCAGCGGCTACCTGCTCACCCAGCCACCGCCCGGCCAACCACGGCTGATTGGCGCGGATGCGTCCCATGCGTGGGTCTCGGTGTTTTGCCCGGTATCAGGCTGGGTGGATTTTGACCCGACCAACAATGTGCAGCCGGCGCTGGAGCACATCACCCTGGCCTGGGGCCGGGATTTCTCTGATGTGTCGCCGTTGCGGGGGGTGATTCTGGGGGGAGGCAGCCACGACCCGGAGGTGCGGGTGACGGTGATGCCGCTGGAATGAAAAACGATCATTCCCACGCTCTGCGTGGGAATGCCTGCTGTGACGCTCTGCGTCACCCTTGCGCTGGCTTCAAGCCTGGTGCGGGACGCGGAGCGTCCGGGGCTGCATTCCCACGCGGAGCGTGGGAACGATCATTCAGCTGGGTCTTTCGGGGTTTCGGTCTCGTCAGTTGCCGCTTCACCTTCGGCATCCGGGTTCAGCGCACCGGCTTCTTCGTCTGCAGCGGCTTTCTTGCGTTGCAGCTTTTCCTCTTTCTTCTGTTCCTTGGCCAAGTCTCTCTGACGTTTGGCGAAGGAGTAATTAGGTTTGGCCATGGGCGATCCTCTAGGGTCGAAGGTGAGGGTGGGCGGCGCGCAGCTGCCTCGGGTCGTCATGGTAGCAGCTTCAGGGTGCCCTTTGCTTTCACTTACCGCAGGCGTAGGCAGCCAGAAGCCCGTTGAACAGGTGATGAAGGTGCATAGCATGAACTCCCGTGAGTGATGGGCCGATCATAATCAGGGTGAGGCAGTTTGGCTGGTTGATTGTGTTGATGAAGCTGATAGCCTAAAGTTGTATACAATCTTTTGATTCAGATCATAAGAACTCAAGCCTGATTGAGGCACCTTTACCGCAATCCGCGTTTTTAAAACCCTGCCTTGGAGATTCACATGTTTGCCAAACTCGTTGCTGTTTCCCTGCTGACTCTGGCGAGCGGCCAGTTGCTTGCTGCAGAGTGCAAGGTCACTGTCGACTCCACTGACCAGATGTCTTTCAACACCAAAGAAATCACCATCGACAAGAGCTGCAAGCAGTTCACCGTCGAGCTGACGCACTCGGGTAACCTGCCCAAGAACGTGATGGGCCATAACTGGGTGCTGACCACCGAAGCCAATATGCAACCGGTGGCAACCGACGGCATGGCCGCGGGGATCGACAAGGATTACCTGAAAGCCGGTGATGAGCGCATCATCGCCCACACCAAGATCATCGGTGCTGGCGAGAAAGACTCGGTGACCTTCGACGTCTCCAAGCTGAAAGCTGATGAGAAGTACAGCTTCTTCTGCTCGTTCCCAGGCCACATCTCGATGATGAAAGGTGCTGTGGTTCTGAAGTAAGACCGCGTTATCGTTCATCGCAGGCAAGCCAGCTCCCACATTCGACCGCATTCCCATGTTGGAATCCGGTCAAGTGTGGGAGCTGGCTTGCCTGCGATGGCGATGTGACAATCAATGCAAAACGATCAGGTTCACCTCAAGGTGCAAACGGCATCACCCGCTTGTGCTCAGTCTTGCGATAGGTATCGCAGATAATCTTGAACGCCTCTTCACGCACCGGCTCACCCTGCAGGAACGCATCGATCTCGGCATAGGTCACCCCATGTGACGCTTCGTCCGGCTTGCCCGGCGACAGGTCTTCCAGGTCAGCGGTCGGCACCTTCTCCACCAGCGATTCCGGCGCGCCAAAGTGACGGGCGATGGCCCGCACCTGATGCTTCACCAGCCCGCTCAACGGCGCCAGGTCACAGGCCCCGTCACCGAACTTGGTGAAAAAGCCCATCACCGCTTCTGCCGCATGGTCGGTGCCGATCACCAGGCCGCCCGCCGCGCCGGCGATGGTGTACTGGGCCACCATGCGCATGCGCGCCTTGGTATTGCCCAGCACGAAGTCACGGGACGCCGCGGCCTTGCCTTCAAAGGCGGCCACTTCATTGGCCAGGGCTTTTACTGCCGGGCCGATGTTCACGGTGTGGCGTTCGTCCGGCTCGATAAAGTCCACGCAAGCCTGGGCGTCGTGTTCGTCGAACTGGGTTTCGTAGGGCAGGCGCACGGCGATAAAACGGTACGCCTCATCACCGGTGCTGGCGCGCAGTTCCTGCATCGCACGTTGGGCCAAGAGGCCTGCGGTCAGGGAATCGACACCGCCACTGATGCCGAGCACCAGGGTCTTGAGCCCGGAATTGCGCAGGCAGTCCTGGATAAAGGCCACGCGCCGGGCAACTTCGGCTTCGAGTGCGGCCTGGTCTTTGAACGGGGCTTGCACCTTGAGCTGTTGCGCAATCTCACGCTGTACGGCTTGCATGATTCACTCCTTGCTGGATAGGGCAGGTACTTTGAAAACGTGACGCAAATAGGCGACAAAATTCGGGTCGGTGCAATGGGTCTTGCCCGCTTCATCGGAGATCTTCGCGACGGGCTGGCCATTGCAGGCGGTCATTTTAAGCACGATGCTCATCGGTTCCACCCCTGGAATATCACAGGTCAGGTTGGTGCCGATGCCAAAGCTCACATTAATGCGACCACGCAATGCGCGGAATATTTCCAACGCCTTGGGCAATGTCAGACTGTCGGAGAACACCAGGGTCTTGCTCATCGGTTCGATGCCCAGCTTGTGGTAGTGAGCGATGGCTTTTTCCGCCCACTGGATTGGATCGCCGGAGTCATGGCGCAGGCCGTCGAACAGCTTGGCGAAGTACAAGTCGAAGTCGCCCAGGAACGCGTCGGTGGTGATGCAATCGGTGAGGGCGATACCCAGCAGGCCCCGGTACTCGCGCACCCAGCAATCAAGCGCGGCGATCTGACTGTCGATCAGGCGCGGGCCGAGTTGCTGGTGGGCCATGATCCATTCATGGGCCATGGTGCCCAGCGGCTTCATATCGAATTCGCGCGCCAAGTGCACGTTGCTGGTGCCGACAAAGCGCCCAGGGAAATCGTGCTTGAGCACGCTGACCACTTCCTCTTGCACCCGGTAGGAAAAGCGCCGGCGCGTGCCGAAATCCGCCACTTGCAGCTCCGACAGCTCGTCGCTGCTGGCATTGGCGGTCAGCCAGTCGAACTTGCGATACAGCTGCTCGCGGGCCTGTTCAAGGATCACGGTCTGGTAGCGGTAGCGGTTACGCACCTCGCTGACGATGGCCAGCATCGGCACTTCAAACAGGATCACATGCAGCCACGGTCCGCGCAGGCGGATAAACAACTCGCCGTTCTCGATACCGGTTTGCACATACCGCAGGTTGAAGCGAAACAGCCCGAGAAAGCGCAGAAAATCCGGCTTCATAAAGCTGATGCGTTCCAGGAACCCCAGTTGATCGGGGCTCAGGCTCAGCTCGGCGAGGCGCTCGATCTGGTAACGGATCTCCGCCAGGTAAGGACGCAGGTCTTCACTGTTACGGCAACGAAACTCCCATTCAACTTCCACGTTCGGGTAGTTGTGCAGCACCGCCTGCATCATGGTCAGCTTGTAGAAGTCGGTGTCGAGCAGGTTCTGCACGATGCGATCGGCAAACACACTCTCGCTCATAACGGGAATCTCCAGACGGGTCGGCGATGGAGGCCGGCCTTTACGCGCAATTGAGGAAGGGGGTTAGTGGCGCATAGACCTGTGGGGGATTGCCAGTGATTTTTTCAGTAAGGCCACTGGCGCCATCGCAGGCAAGCCAGCTCCCACCTTTGAAATGCGTTCCAAACGGTGGGAGCTGGCTTGCCTGCGATGGCGATTCTCCAGGCGCTAAAGCACCTGCTCCATCATCCACTTCACAAATTCGCGCACCTTGGGCACCTCCGCCGAATGCTCAGGATACGCCAGGTAATAAGCATCCTGGCTGGGCATCCCATGCTGCCAGGGAATCACCAGCTTGCCCTCGGCCAATTCCTCCTCCACCAGAAAGCGCGGCAACAGCGCCACGCCGCACCCCACCTGCGCCGCACGGATGCACATGTAGAACGTGTCGAACCGCGGCCCGTGGTAACTGTGCTCGGTATGAAAGCCCTGGCTGGCGAACCAGTCATGCCAGCCCTGAGGCCGCGAGGCGTTTTGCAGCAGCACCAGCTCGCTCAGTTGCGTGGGGTCGGTGAAGGGCTCGGCGGGGAGGCTGTCGGGCGAACACACCGGTACCAGCTCTTCACTGAACAGCTTCAGGCTCTCGGTGCCGGGACGTGCGCCCTGGCCGAAATAGAACGCCATGTCGGCCTTGCCTTGCAGCAATTCGTCCGGGGCCTGTTCATTGCACAGGTCCAAGTGGATCTGCGGGTGGCGCAAACGCCATCCCTTGAGGCGCGGCACCAGCCAGCGTGCGCCGAAGGTGTAGGGCGTGGACACACGCAGCACTTCGGTTTCGCCGCCGTAGGAGCGCAGGTAGTGGGTGGACATTTCCACCTGGGTGAGGATCTTGCGCACTTCCACCAGGTACAGGTCGCCCGCCGGGGTCATCTGCAAGCGCCGGCGCACGCGGCGAAACAGCAGGTGTTGCAACAGTTCTTCCAACTGAGCCACCTGTTTGCTCACCGCGCTTTGGGTGAGGTTCAGTTCCTCGGCGGCGCGGGTGAAGCTCAGGTGGCGGGTGGCCGCTTCGAAACACTGCAGGGCGGTGATCGAGGGCAAATGTCTTTTGTTCAGCACGGCATGCCTCTTTTTATTCTTTGCATGAATAAAGGGAATGATATCTCGCCTAATCGTCGTTTGTTGGCAAGTCTTGGGCCAGCTACAAATAGGGCCAGGATCGCCGTGCGTATTGCGGCGCGAATTTTTGTATGCAGATTTGAAGGAGTGACCCATGGTTGCCGCATTGCTTGATCGTCTCGGGGTAAACCCGGCGCTGTACCAGGCCGGGAAACAACCCGTGCATTCACCGATTGATGGCAGCCGTATCGGCAGTGTCCATTGGGAAGGCGCCGCCGAGGTGGAGCAACAGGTCAGTCGCGCCGAGCATGCATTCGAGGCCTGGCGCAAGGTGCCGGCACCGCGACGTGGCGAGCTGGTGCGCCAGTTCGGCGACGTATTGCGCGAATACAAGGCCGACCTGGGTGAACTCGTTTCCTGGGAGGCCGGCAAAATCACCCAGGAAGGCTTGGGTGAAGTGCAGGAAATGATCGACATCTGCGACTTCGCCGTGGGCCTGTCGCGTCAGCTGTACGGCTTGACCATCGCCTCCGAGCGCCCAGGCCACCATATGCGCGAAACCTGGCACCCGCTGGGCGTGGTCGGCGTGATCAGCGCCTTCAACTTCCCGGTGGCCGTGTGGGCGTGGAACACTGCGCTGGCCTTGGTGTGCGGCAACGCGGTGATCTGGAAACCGTCGGAAAAGACCCCGCTCACCGCACTGGCCTGCCAGGCCTTGTTCGAGCGCGTACTGAAAAAATTCGACGGTGCCCCTGAGTATCTCAGCCAAGTGATCATTGGCGGCCGCGACGCCGGCGCTGCGCTGGTGGATGACCCGCGCGTCGCCCTGATCAGCGCCACCGGCAGCACGCGCATGGGCCGTGAAGTGGCACCCAAAGTCGCCGCGCGTTTCGCCCGCAGCATTCTTGAGCTGGGCGGCAACAACGCGATGATCCTCGGCCCAAGCGCCGACCTGGACATGGCCGTACGCGCCATCCTGTTCAGCGCAGTGGGCACCGCCGGCCAACGCTGCACCACCCTGCGCCGGCTGATCGCCCATGAGTCGGTCAAGGAAGAAATCGTCACCCGCCTCAAGGCCGCCTATTCCAAGGTGCGCATCGGCCACCCGCTGGAAGGCAACCTGATCGGCCCGCTGATCGACAAGCACAGCTTCGACAACATGCAGGACGCCCTTGAGCAAGCCTTGAGCGAAGGCGGCAAGGTGTTCGGCGGCAAGCGCCAACTGCAAGACACATTCCCCAACGCCTATTACGTATCGCCGGCCATCGTGGAAATGCCCGAGCAAAGCGACGTGGTGTGCAGCGAAACCTTCGCGCCGATTCTTTACGTGGTCGGCTACACCGACTTCGCCGAAGCCCTGCGCCTGAACAACGCCGTGCCGCAAGGCTTGTCGTCCTGCATCTTCACCACCGACGTGCGTGAGGCCGAGCAGTTCATGTCGGCGGTGGGCAGCGACTGTGGCATCGCCAACGTCAACATCGGCCCGAGCGGCGCGGAGATCGGTGGCGCGTTCGGGGGTGAAAAAGAGACCGGCGGCGGGCGTGAATCGGGCTCGGATGCGTGGCGCGGGTATATGCGCAGGCAGACCAATACTGTGAACTACTCGCTGGAACTGCCGTTGGCCCAAGGCATCACGTTCGACTGACCAGACTGATCGTTCCCACGCTCTGCGTGGGAACGCATTCTGTGACGCTCCGCGTCACGACAATGCGGACGCGGAGCGTCCAAGGCTACATTCCCACGCAGAGCGTGGGAACGAGCGGTGGTGAATTCATCCCGGAGTCTGGCAATGGCACTGCGCGAAACATGTTTATGGGAACACCTCACCCCAGGCCGCCCGAACCGAGCCGCGCTCAAGGGCGCGGTCAAGGTGGATGTGTGCGTGATCGGCGCCGGCATCACCGGTTTGTCGGCGGCCATTCATTTGCTGGAACAGGGTAAAAGCGTCGCCGTACTGGAGGCCCATCGCACCGGCCACGGCGGTTCGGGGCGCAACGTCGGGCTGGTCAATGCCGGCCTGTGGATTCCACCGGACGAGATCGAGGCCGGTTTCGGTACGGCGGTGGGCAGCCAGCTCAACCGCATGTTGGGTGCGGCGCCGTCCCTGGTGTTCAGCCTGATCGACAAGTACAACATCGACTGCCAATTGCGCCGTGAAGGCACCTTGCACATGGCGCACAACGCCCGTGGCGAGGCGGACTTGCGCAGCCGTGAGCAGCAGTGGAAACGCCGTGGCGCGCCGGTTGAGTTACTCACCGGCCAGGCCTGCGAGCACGCCACCGGTACCCGCAAAATCGCCGCCGCATTGCTGGATCGGCGCGCCGGCACCTTGAACCCCATGGCCTATACCACGGGGTTGGCGAATGCCGCCGTGGGGCTGGGCGGGCAATTGTTCGATCATTCGCCGGTCACCCAGCTTGAGCGCCAAGGCGCCGATTGGTCGGTACAGACTGCCGAGGGCGCGGTGCAGGCCGCGCAGGTGGTGATCGCCTCCAATGCTTACACCGAGGGCGAATGGACCGAGCTGCGGCGTAACTTCTTCCCCGGCTATTACTACCAGGTGGCCTCGGCGCCGCTGACCGATGACGCGGCCAAGCAAATCCTCCCCGGCGGCCAAGGCTCATGGGACACCCGCCAGGTCCTGAGCAGTATTCGCCGCGATGCCGATGGCCGCCTGTTGCTCGGCAGCCTGGGCAATGGCAACCAGAAACCGGCATGGTTTCTCAAAGCGTGGGCCGATCGGGTGCAGCAACACTACTTCCCGTACCTCAAACCGGTGCAATGGGAATACACCTGGACCGGCTGCATCGCGTTCACCCCTGACCACTTGATGCGCCTGTTCGAACCGGCCCCTGGCCTGGTGGCGGTTACCGGTTATAACGGGCGCGGGGTGACCACCGGCAGCGTGGTGGGCAAGGCGTTTGCCGACTACCTGTGTCACCAGGATCCCCAAGCCTTGCCGATCCCCTTTGCCCGCATGCAGCCCCTGGCCGCCGTGGGCCTGCGCAGTTGCCTGTATGAAGCCGGTTTCTCGCTCTATCACGCCGGACAATGCCTGAGGATCGTGATCTGATCAGCGAAATACCCCTCAGAAGCCTGCATTTTCTTAGCAGGCTACCCATCTGTATTGGTGCAAGTCGTAGCAATCACGCACTGTAAATGTGCAGTTCCGTTACGCACGTTGTTACAGCTGTAGGAACTGTCGTTTATGCCTGTGGTTGCAGGTGCGACCTGCCAGGGTTGTACTTTTTTGCAGTGTTGGTTGCACCTGTAGACGCTAGACGGTTGCACGTCCTGGCAAAAGGCGTCGAAACGCCTGTAATAACAATGACACCGTGTCTTTTTGAAGAATAAAAACGTAATGGCACGCGGCTTGCTCTGAGCTTTCGGTGAAAAGTTTGAATGCAAGTTGTCGTGCCAAAAATCAAAAATATCGGAGCACCACTCATGTCCCAGACGTTTTACAAGAAAGGTTTTCTGGCCCTCGCCGTTGCTGCGGCGCTGGGTGTTTCTACGTTTGTTCAAGCTGATGTGAAAATTGGTGTGGCGGGCCCGATGACGGGTGCCAACGCCGCTTTCGGTGAGCAGTACATGAAGGGTGCCCAGGCGGCAGCCGACGTTATCAACAAGGCCGGCGGCATCAACGGCGAGCAGATCAAGCTGGTGGCGGGCGATGACGCCTGTGAACCCAAGCAGGCCGTGGCCGTGGCCAACCGCCTGGCCGACCAGGACAAAGTGATCGGTGTGGTCGGGCACTTCTGCTCATCCAACACCATCCCGGCGTCGGAGGTTTACGACGAAGCAGGCATCATCGCCATCACCCCAGGCTCCACCAACCCACAAGTGACCGAACGCGGCCTGGGCGCCATGTTCCGTATGTGCGGGCGTGACGACCAACAAGGCATCGTCGCCGGCGACTACATCGTCGACGTGCTCAAAGGCAAGAAAGTCGCGGTGATCAATGACAAGGACACCTACGGCAAAGGCCTGGCCGACGCCACCGCAGCCCAACTGACCAAGCGCGGCGTCAAGCCGGTGCTGGAAGAGGGCCTGACCCGTGGCGAGAAAGACTTCAGCGCCCTGGTCACCAAAATCCGTTCCCTGGGCGCCGACGTCGTGTACTTCGGCGGCCTGCATCCGGAAGCCGGCCCATTGGTACGCCAGATCCGTGAAGCGGGCCTCAAAGACGTCAAGTTCATGTCCGATGACGGCGTGGTCACCGACGAACTGGTGTCCACCGCAGGTGGTGCGCAGTACGTCGATGGCGTGTACATGACCTTCGGCGCCGACCCGCGCCTGCTGCCAGACAGCAAGACCGTGGTGGAAGAGTTCCGCAAGAACGGCACCGAGCCTGAAGGCTACACTCTGTACGCCTACGCCTCGATCCAGGCCCTGGCCGCCGGTTTCAACGGTGCCAAGTCCAACAAGGGCGAGGATGCTGCCAAGTGGTTGAAGGCTAACCCGGTTAAAACCGTCATGGGCGAAAAAGCCTGGGATGCCAAGGGCGATCTGAAAGTCTCTGACTACGTGGTTTACCAGTGGGACAAAGACGGCAAATACCATCAGTTGGAAAAGCAGAAGTAATAACGCGGCGGCTTGAACACCTCGATCTCTGTGGGAGCCGGGCTTGCCCGCGATGACGGCCTCAATACCAACACCTGTGTTGAATGTGAAACCGCTATCGCAGGCAAGCCAGCTCCCACAGAGGGCCAGGTTGCCTGCTCTATTGCAACAAACCTGTCTTTTCCTCCAGAAGCGCCGCACACCCCCAGGTGTGCAGGTGCTCACCGCGTGAGATTGCGTTATGGATGGTATTTTCCTGCAGCAACTGGTCAACGGCCTGACCCTAGGGTCGGTCTATGGCCTGATCGCCATCGGCTACACAATGGTCTATGGCATCATTGGCATGATCAACTTCGCCCACGGCGAGGTTTATATGATTTCCGCTTACCTCGCGGCGATCAGTCTGGCACTGCTGGCTTACTTCGGCATCGAATCCTTCCCGCTGCTCATTCTCGGTACCTTGATCTTCACCGTGGTCGTCACTGGCGTGTACGGTTGGGTGATTGAGCGTGTCGCCTACAAACCGTTGCGTAACTCCACCCGACTGGCTCCGCTGATCAGCGCCATCGGTATCTCGCTGATCCTGCAGAACTACGCGCAGATCGCCCAGGGCGCCAAGCAACAAGGCATTCCCACCCTGCTGGCCGGCGCCTGGCGCGTCGATATCGGCACCGGGTTTGTGCAACTGACCTACACCAAAGTGTTCATCCTGGTCGCCGCTTTTGCCGGCATGGCCTTGCTCACCTACATCATCAAATACACCAAGCTGGGCCGCATGTGCCGCGCTACCCAGCAAGACCGCAAGATGGCCTCGATCCTGGGCATCAACACCGACCGCGTGATCTCCTACGTGTTTGTCATCGGTGCCGCCATGGCCGCCCTGGCCGGCGTGCTCATCACCCTCAACTACGGCACTTTCGACTTCTATGCCGGCTTCATCATCGGCATCAAGGCGTTTACCGCAGCGGTACTCGGCGGCATCGGTTCCCTGCCTGGGGCGATGCTCGGCGGGATCATCCTCGGTATCTCCGAGTCGCTGTTCTCGGGGTTGATCAACTCTGACTACAAAGACGTGTTCAGTTTCTCCCTGCTGGTGGTGATTCTGATTTTCCGTCCCCAGGGCCTGCTTGGTCGCCCACTTGTGGCGAAGGTGTAAACATGTCTGCTGCCAAATCCATTGATATCAAGAAAAGCGTGGTCGATACGGTGCTCGCGGGGCTGATTTCGCTGATCGTGTTCGGCCCGATTGTCGGCGTGGTGCTCGACGGCTACAGCTTCAACCTGGAACCTGCGCGGGTTGCCGTGCTGGTCGCCATCGTCATGGCCGGGCGCTTTGCCTTGAGCCTGTTCCTGCAAACCCCCAAGGGCGTGAAGATCCTTCAAGGGTTCGAAAGCAGCGGCTCCGGCGTGCACGTGCTGCCACCGGACTACAAGTCGCGGCTGCGCTGGATCATCCCGGCGTTGATCGTGATCGCCATCGTGTTCCCGATCTTTGCCAACAAATACCTGCTCACCGTGGTGATCCTGGGGCTTATCTACGTGTTGCTCGGCCTGGGCCTGAACATCGTGGTGGGCCTGGCGGGCCTACTCGACCTGGGTTACGTGGCGTTCTATGCCATCGGTGCCTACGGCCTGGCGCTGGGTTATCAATACCTGGGCCTGGGCTTCTGGACCGTGCTGCCACTGGCGGCCATCGCGGCGGCGCTGGCGGGGTGCATACTCGGCTTCCCGGTGCTGCGAATGCACGGTGACTACCTGGCCATCGTGACCCTGGGTTTTGGCGAAATTATTCGCCTGGTGCTCAACAACTGGCTGTCGTTCACCGGTGGCCCGAACGGTATGCCCGTGCCGTCACCGACCTTCCTGGGCCTGGAGTTCGGCAAGCGTGCGAAGGATGGCGGCATTCCGTTTCACGAGTTTTTCGGCATCGATTACAACCCCAACATCAAGTTCATGTTCATCTACATCGTGCTGTTTCTGGTGGTGCTGGCCGTGCTGTACATCAAGCATCGCCTCACGCGTATGCCGGTCGGTCGCGCTTGGGAAGCCTTGCGTGAAGATGAAATCGCCTGTCGTTCCATGGGCCTGAACCATGTGCTGGTCAAACTCTCAGCCTTCACCATCGGCGCGTCCACCGCCGGTTTGGCCGGGGTGTTTTTTGCCAGCTACCAGGGCTTCGTCAACCCGTCGTCGTTTACCTTCTTCGAGTCGGCGTTGATCCTCGCCATCGTGGTGTTGGGCGGCATGGGCTCGACGGTCGGCGTGGTGATCGCCGCGTTTGTGCTGACCGTGGCGCCTGAATTACTGCGCAGCTTCTCTGAATACCGTGTGCTGCTGTTTGGCGTGTTGATGGTGGTGATGATGATCTGGAGGCCGCGTGGCTTGATTCGCATCAGCCGTACCGGTGTGACGCCACGCAAGGGGGTAGCGCCATGAGCAAAGAAGTCGTCCTCTCCGTGGAGCACCTGATGATGCACTTTGGGGGCATCAAGGCCCTCAGTGATGTGAGCCTGCAGGTCAAACGCAACTCGATCTTCGCCCTGATCGGCCCCAACGGCGCCGGCAAGACCACGGTGTTCAACTGCCTCACTGGCTTCTACAAAGCCAGCGGCGGCAAGATCGAGCTCAACGTGCGGGGCAAGCAAACCAACGTCATACAGTTGCTGGGGGAGCGCTTTGAGGCCACTGACTTTGTCTCGCCGAAAAGCTTCCTCAGTCGCGTGTACTACAAGATGTTCGGCGGCACCCACCTGGTGAACCGCGCCGGCCTTGCGCGCACCTTCCAGAACATTCGCCTGTTCAAGGAAATGTCGGTGCTGGAAAACCTGCTGGTGGCCCAACACATGTGGGTCAACCGCAACATGCTTGCCGGCATCCTCAATACCAAAGGCTACCGCAAGGCCGAAAGCGATGCGCTGGATTGCGCGTTCTACTGGCTGGAAGTGGTCGACCTGGTGGACTGCGCCAACCGCCTGGCCGGCGAGCTCTCCTACGGCCAGCAGCGCCGCCTGGAGATCGCCCGCGCCATGTGCACGCGGCCGCAGATCATCTGCCTGGACGAACCGGCAGCGGGCCTCAACCCTCAGGAAACCGAAGCCCTCAGCGCGATGATTCGCCTGCTGCGCGACGAACACGACCTGACGGTGGTGCTGATCGAACACGACATGGGCATGGTGATGAGTATTTCCGACCACATTGTGGTGCTGGACCACGGCAACGTGATCGCCGAAGGCGGCCCGGATGCGATCCGCAACGACCCCAAAGTGATCGCCGCCTACCTGGGCGCGGATGAAGAGGAACTGGTATGAGTGCACCTATCCTCGAAATGAAGGACCTGGACGTGTTCTACGGCCCGATCCAGGCTCTGAAAAAAGTCTCGCTGCACATCAACGAAGGCGAAACCGTCAGCCTGATCGGCTCCAATGGCGCGGGTAAATCAACGTTGCTGATGTCGATCTTCGGTCAGCCTCGGGCCGAGTCTGGGCAGATCCTCTACAACGGCGTCGACATTACTCACAAGTCGTCCCACTACATCGCCTCCAACGGCATTGCGCAGTCGCCGGAAGGGCGGCGGGTTTTCCCCGACATGACCGTCGAGGAAAACCTGCTGATGGGCACCATCCCTATTGGCGACAAGTTCGCCAGTGAAGACATGCAGCGCATGTTCGAGCTGTTCCCCAGGCTCAAGGAGCGGCGCAACCAGCGGGCGATGACCATGTCCGGTGGTGAGCAGCAAATGCTCGCCATCGCCCGTGCGCTGATGAGCCGGCCCAAGCTGTTGTTGCTCGATGAGCCAAGCCTGGGGTTGGCACCGATTGTGGTGAAGCAGATCTTCTCCACCCTGCGCGAGCTGGCGTCCACCGGTATGACCATCTTCCTGGTGGAACAGAACGCCAACCATGCGCTGCGCCTGTCGGACCGCGCGTATGTGATGGTCAATGGTGAGATTCGCCTGACCGGCACAGGCAAGGAGTTGCTGGTAAACGAGGATGTGCGTAACGCCTACCTGGGCGGTCACTAACCTAAGATCCAGGCGCATCAACCCTGTGGGAACCGGGCCTTATGTGGGAGCCGGGCTTGCCCGCGATAGCATCACCTCGGTTTAGCTGACATACCGAGGTGGCCGCATCGCAGGCAAGCCAGCTCCCACCCAAAGCCGGTTCCCACATTTGTTTTTGCGATGTCCACAAGCGCTCAACCAAATTGTGGAAAACAAATCCAGCCCACCTCAAAAGCGCGACATATAGCCGCCGCAAATCCCTGTTTTGTCACAGTTTTGACTTGTCCCCATCCACTGTGGAACCGGCTGTGGGTAACGTGGGAGTAGCTGGCTGGAAGCCTTTAACGACGTGGCTTGCAGCGTGCTGGTTGTTTTTTGATCAGCGTGTTTTTCACCAGCGCACCAGGGGTTTGTCAACCTGTTTAAAGACACAGGTATATGAACTAAATAAGTCATTGCAGCCTGTGGATAAGTCTGTGACTAAACTCTGGAAAGACGCGCGCAGGGGCCGGAATGACTGGCCTGGAGCCATCGTTGTGTTTTTCTGCATTTGTCGGCAGCTACATAGGTGCTCGCTCAGGTCAAGCAAAAAACTTTCTAAAACCGCCTGCAACCCTTGTGCACAGCGGCTTTGAGCCTTTTGCACTTGCCCCCAAAGACTGTGGGCGCAGTTGTGGATAACCTGCGCGCATATGGCTACAAGCCACGGTTTATAAGGATTTGATCGAATTGATCAAAAAATGATCAGCCAAGCAGGCGTGTGTATGCACAGCGGTTGCCGCAAAGGCGGCGTACGGGCATTCTGCTGGCTGTTTTTTTCCCGATGCCCGTAAGGAGAACACCATGTCCGACACGCTGTTTATCACTGGCGCCACTTCAGGTTTCGGCGAAGCCTGTGCCCGTCGTTTTGCCGAGGCCGGCTGGAAACTGGTGCTCACCGGTCGTCGTGCCGAGCGCTTGAATGCCTTGGTCGAAGAGCTTTCCAAGCAGACCGAAGTGCATGGCCTGGTGGTGGATGTGCGCGACCGCAAAGGCATGGAGGAGGCCATCGCCAACTTGCCGCCGTCGTTCGCCACGCTGCGTGGCCTGATCAACAACGCAGGTCTCGCCGTGGGCACTGACCCTGCACCCAAGTGCGACCTCGACGACTGGGAAACCATGGTCGATACCAACATCAAGGGCCTGCTGACCACCACCAACCTGCTGTTGCCGCGGCTGATTGCCCATGGCCGAGGCGCCGGGATTATCAACCTGGGCTCCATCGCTGGTAACTACCCGTACCCGGGCAGCCATGTGTATGGCGGTTCCAAGGCGTTCGTGAAGCAGTTCTCGCTGAACCTGCGCTGCGACCTGCAAGGCACGGGCGTACGGGTGACCAACATCGAGCCGGGCCTGTGTGAGAGCGAGTTCTCCCTGGTGCGCTTTGGCGGTGACCAGGCGCGTTATGACGCCACCTATGCCGGGGCCGAGCCGATCCAGCCGCAGGATATTGCCGATACGATTTTCTGGGTGATGAACACCCCGGCGCACGTGAACATCAACCGCCTGGAGCTGATGCCGGTGAGCCAGACCTGGGCTGGTTTTGCGATTGAGCGTGGGGCCAAGGGCTAAGCCGATCGTTTGATCGTTCCCACGCTCCGCGTGGGAATGCCGCTGGGGGCGCTCTGCGCCCCGCTTTCTGCTGGTGACGCAGAGCGTCACGCGATGCATTCCCACGCGGAGCGTGGGAACGATCAGTGGCGTCAAATCGGCCAAAATGCGGCATAAGGTACACTGCCCGCCTGAAAACCCCACCGCACCCAGCGGTTTAAAGGTTTTGACAGGAGGCAATGTGAGTAACCGAGGTGAGCAGGCACTGCTCAAACAATCGACCATCCTGATGTTCGCAGTCGCGATCGCCGGGATTGTCACGGGTGTAATATCCGGCGCCCAATCCATTCTGTTCGACGGCTTTTTCTCGCTGATCGCCACCGCCATCAAGGTGTTGATGCTGATCACGGCCAAGCTGATTGCCAAGAAAAGCAACGAGCGCTTCCAGTTCGGCTATTGGCACCTGGAGCCGATGGTGCTGTTGATAGAAGGCAGTTTCCTGCTGTTGATCGCCATCTACGCGTTCCTCAATGGCGTGTTCGGCATTATCAATGGCGGGCGCGAAATCGAGTTGGGGCTGGTGATCATTTATGCGGCGGTGTTTACCGTCGTGGAGTTCGCGTACTTCTTCTATGTGCGCTACCGCAATCGCACACTCAAGTCGTCATTGATCCAGTTCGACAACATCAGCTGGCTGGTGGACGCGATGCTGTCGGTGGGTTTGCTGATCAGCTTCCTGGCCGCGCTGTTGCTAAAGTCCCAGGGCTATGGCGAGTGGGCGGTCTACGTCGACCCGTTGATCCTGATCCTGCTGGCCCTGAGCATGCTGGCGCCGGCATTCAAGATTTTGCGCCCAGCGTTGCGCGAAGTATTGGGCATCGCGCCGGATCATTTGGACGACAAGGTCCGCGAAGTGATGGACGCGGCGCAGGCCAAGCATGGTTTCGGCGACTACGTGTCCTATGTGCAGAAGCACGGGCGCGCGCGGTTTATCGAGATTCATGTGGTGCTGCCGGCGGATTACCCGGTGGATAACGTCGCCACCCTTGATGGGCTGCGTGAAGAGATATCCACAGGGCTGGGGGCGGCGGATGCGGCGCGGTGGTTGACGATCAGTTTTACAGGCGACCGCAAGTGGATTGCCTAAAGTCTGTTAGACCGAGGTGAGGCTATCGCAGGCAAGCCAGCTCCCACAGTTGATAGTGTTCGCACATTAAAATGTGGGAGCTGGCTTGCCTGCGATGGGGCCTTGCAGGTCAGCCCAGATGCTGGACCAAGCCCTGATAGCAAGTCGCCAAATGATAAGGCGTAGTCGAAGGCATATCCCGCCGGCTCACCTTACCCTCGGCATCCAGGCATTCATGCCAACCCTTTGCATGCAAAAAGCGCTGTTGCAACGCCTGCAACTGACGCAACAGCACCGCTTCGCTGCCTGGCCGCAAGGTCAGTGCCCGCAGGTACTCGGCCTGCGCCCAGATCCGTTGGGTACCGTCGCGCACCGTGCCATCCAGCGCGAGCATGCCGCTGACCGCGCCGCTTAACTTATCCACACCCTTGTGCTCGGCATAGGCAAATGCCCGTGTCAGCGAGCCATGCAGCGCGGTGCCGCGCAGCACAGCTGAAGATTCGAGCAAAAAGAACCATTCGAACTGGTGCCCCGGCTCAAACCAGTTATCCACAGCGCCCAAAGGTTTTTCCATCATCACGCCGTGCTCGCGGTCGATGAAGCGTTGCTGCATGGCCGTCGCCAGTGCCAGCAGGGCCGCTTGTACCTGGGCGTCCTCACGTACCGCGAGGGTGGCCAGGAAACCTTCGGCCAGGTGCATCAACGGGTTTTGCAAGGGGCCTGCGTTGAGTGAGGCCCAGTTGCGCTCCAGTACTGCCTCGTACAACCCGTCGCCGGTGGCAAAGCGTTGAGCGACGACTTCCAGGGCGGCGTTGAGCACCGACTCTACCAGCGGCTCACGCACCTTGGCCCAGTAATGGGCGCAGGCAAAAATAATGAAGGCGTGGGTGTAGAGGTCTTTGCGCTCGTCCAGCGGTTGGCCGGCAGGGTCGATGCTGTAGAACCAGCCACCGTGTTCGGCATCATGGAAGTGCCGTTGCAGGGAGCGAAACAGCGCCGCTGCACGTTCTTCGGCGAACGCCGCGCCGGGCTCGCCGATCAGGCTGGCGAACAGGTACAACTGCCGGGCGCAGGCCATGGCGCGATAGCGCTGGGGGGGAAGTGGCTGGTGATCGGCATCCAGGGCCTCAAAGGGCAATGCCAGGTCGGCATTCCAGCCCGGGCCTTGCCAGAGCGGCACGATCAGGTCATGGAAGTGCGTGAGCACAGGCGTCAGGGAAGAGGGGGAAGCGATGGGCATTGGCTGGCGTCGTCACGGCAGGGGTGTAGGCGCGCATGGTAGCAGGCTGATCGTTCCCACGCTCTGCGTGGGAATGCATTTTATGACGCTCTGCGTCATGCTTTGGGACGCAGAGCGTCCTAGGCTGCATTCCCACGCGGAGCGTGGGAACGATCTTTTCCTCAGCCCGCCAGCAACCAAACCCCAGTCGCCGCCGAAGCCGCCCCGGCCACTCGCACCAGTGGCGCTGCAGCCGCCGGCAAAAAGCGCACCACCGCATAACCCGCAGCGTGCAACACGGCGGTCGCCCCTACAAACCCAGCCGCATACGCCCAAGGGCTGGTCATATCCGGCAGTTCCAGGCCATGGGCCACGCCGTGAAACAGTGCAAACAAGGCCGTGGCGCCTACCGCCACGAACAGCGGTGGCCGCACCGCCAATGCTACCGCCAGGCCCAAAGCCAGCACCGATGCAGCAATCCCGCTTTCCAGCGCGGGCAGTTGCAGCCCTTCAAAACCCAGCACGCCGCCGATCAGCATGGTGCCGACAAAGGTGCACGGCAGCGCCCAGCGCGCGGCGCCTTTTTGCTGGGCCGCCCAGAGGCCCACTGCAACCATGGCCAGTAAGTGATCGAGGCCGCCCAGGGGGTGGCTGATACCGGCTACCAGGCCATTGTCGCCATGGCCTGGATGGGCGAAGGCCAGGGCCGGGGCGAGCAGCAGCGCTGCGGCGGCGAAAAGTCTGTTGAGTCTCATGGACAGGTTCCTTATGGGTTGATCAGGCGGCGGTCAGCAGGCCCTGGCGTTCGATGAAGGCGACGATGTCGTCCAGGCCGACCCCGGTTTTCTGGTTGCTGAACACAAAGGGTTTGCCGTTGCGCATGCGCTGGGTGTCGCTGTTCATTAGCTCCAGCGAGGCACCCACCAGCGGGGCCAGGTCGATCTTGTTGATCACCAGCAGGTCGGATTTGCAAATACCGGGCCCGCCTTTGCGCGGCAGCTTGTCGCCCGCAGATACATCGATCACATAGATGGTCAGGTCCGACAGTTCCGGGCTGAAGGTGGCGGACAGGTTGTCGCCGCCGGACTCCACCAGAATCAGGTCCAGGCCGGGAAAACGGCGGTTGAGTTGGTCCACGGCCTCCAAGTTGATCGAGGCATCTTCGCGAATCGCCGTGTGCGGGCAGCCACCGGTTTCCACGCCGATGATGCGCTCCGGCGCCAGGGCCTGGTTGCGCACCAGGAAGTCGGCGTCTTCGCGGGTGTAGATGTCGTTGGTGACCACCGCCAGGTTATAGCGATCGCGCAGCGCCAGGCACAGGGCCAGGGTCAGGGCGGTCTTGCCCGAGCCTACCGGGCCGCCGATACCGACGCGCAGGGGTTGTGTGTTCATGGGCTTCTCCACAATCAGGAACGGAACAGGCGGCTGTACTGGCGCTCATGGGCCATGCACGCCAGGGACAGGCCAAAAGCGGCGCTGCCCAAATGGTTAGGGTTAATGCGTTCGGCATCCTGCTGGGCTTGTTGCAGCAGCGGCAGCAGTTCGCTGGTCAGGCGCTGGGCGGCTTGCTGGCCCAGTGGCAGGGTTTTCATCAGCACCGCCAATTGGTTTTCCAGCCAGCTCCATAGCCAGGCGGCAAGGGCATCGCCAGGGCTGATGTGCCAGGCGCGCGCGGCCAAGGCCCAGCCAAGGGCCAGGTGCGGTTCGTCGCGTTGAGCGAGAAAGTCACGGGCGCTGTCGTCCAGTTCCGGCAAGCCGTTGAGCAGTTGTTGCAAGGAGTAGCCCATCTGGCGGCTCTCCTGATACAGCTCGCGGGTCTCACGGCTGGCGCGGTGCTCGTCGCACAACTGCGCCAGTTGGGCCCAGTCCTGCTCAGCGGCGGCGCGGCAATGGGCGAGCAACAGCGGCGCTTCGAAACGCGCCAGGTTGAGCAGCAACTGGTCACTGATCCAGCGTCGGGCGCTCGCGGCATCCTGTACGCGGCCGTTGTCCACCGCCATTTCCAGGCCCTGGGAATAGCTGTAGCCGCCAATCGGCAATTGCGGACTGGCCAGGCGTAGCAGCGCCCAGGCTGGGTTCATAGACGCACGCCGAACTGATGCAGCTTGGGCGCGTAGTTGAAGTCTTCATCGCCATGGCGTGAGTGATGATGGCCACCGCCATAGGCGCCGTGCTCGGGTTGAAACGGCGCTTCTATGGTCTGCGCATCGGCGCCTAACTGTTCAAGCATGGCCTTGAGCACGTAGTCATCGAGCAGGCGCAGCCAGCCGTCACCGACTTGCAGGGCCACATGGCGGTTGCCCAGGTGATAAGCGGCGCGGGTCAGCTCAAAGGCATTGCGGCAGGTGACGTGCAGCAGTTGTTCAGGTCGGGCACACACCCGTACGACGCGTCCGTCTTCTGCCTGTAGGAATTCGCCATCGTGCAAGGGCGGCTGGCCCCGCTCCAAAAACAGGCCGACGTCTTCACCGTCGGCACTGAAACAGCGCAGACGGCTTTTGCTGCGGGCTTCGAAGTTGAGCAGCAACTCGGCGGCCCAGAGGGCTTGGGGGGCGATTCGGCGGTGTATCACCAGCATCAGAGAGCTTCCAGCTGTGAGCGATGAAAGACCTAGAGCAAGGGGCTTGCCAATCATGGAATTGAGTAGGAATTCCCTGTAGTCAGGCAGGCATGCTGCTCAATAGGGCGTCGGATAATTCGGTGCGTGTATCAATTTGGTGCGTGTCGATGTTTATAGCACCGGCGAAGGGCGTTTTGCGTTGATGGTGGCGCTCAGCTTGATGAAATTTCTTTCATCTTTTTCTCAGTAGGCGGTTTTTAGGATTTGTCCTACGAATCATGAGGATTTGGAGTTCATGAGATTACTTGAGGGTTCTTTAGGCTATGCGCCCTGTTTAATGCCACCGCGACGTTTATCATGCTTCGATCAATTTTCTGTATATGCCTGGTCAGCCTTACCTTCTTTATTTCATCGGCATCGGCCAACTTTCAGCCCCGCGCCACCTTCGGTTCGTCGCTGCAAAGCCTCAAGCCGGCCTCCATCGACGACGTGATCGACCGCGCCCATGAGTTGCTGGGCACGCCCTACAAGTGGGGCGGCACTTCTGCAGAGCAGGGCTTTGATTGCAGCAGCTTCCTGGTGTACCTGTTCAAGACCCAGGCCAATATCCAGATACCGCGCACCACCACGGCCATGCACCGCTCATCGGCGGCGACCATCAAGCGCAATGCGTTGAAGCCTGGGGATGCGGTGTTTTTCAAAGGCAACGGGCGCGGCCAGGTCAGCCATGTCGGCCTTTATATCGGCCAAGGCAAATTCATCCATTCGCCGCGCACCGGCAAAACCATTCGTATCGATTCATTGAGCAATAGCTACTGGAACAAGCACTACACCACTGCCAAACGATTCCACACGGCGGGTTGATTGCTTTATTCGGTGCTGCCCAGCCCTTGCCAATGCTTGAGGCCGATAAAGATAAAGCGCAGTTGTTGGGTGATCTTCGCCTGGGGCGTGAGGTGGGCCGGCAAGGCGTGGGCCGGTGGGTCGATGATATCGGGCAGGGTGGCGAACACGCTCTTGACGATCAGGTCGGCCATCACATGCAAACCTTCCGCATCCAGGTGCTGCAACTTGGGCATCAACGTCAGGTCGGCGGCCAAATCGCGGGTGATGTCTTCGCGCAGGGCGGCAATGGCTTGGCGCACGGCCAGACAGCCGCCGTACTGTTCGCGGGCCAGAAACAAAAATTGCGAACGGTTGGCCGAGACCACATCGAGAAAGATGCGCACCGAGGCATCGATGATGCCGCCCATCACGAATTCGTTGTGGCGCACCAGGCGGATCGTGGCGCGAAAGGTCTGGCCGACCTCGCTGACCAATACCAGCCCAAGTTGGTCCATGTCGGCGAAATGGCGATAGAAACCGGTGGGTACGATACCCGCGGTCTTGGCCACTTCGCGCAGGCTCAGGCTGCCAAACCCACGGCCACACTCCATCAGATGGCGGGCTGCGTCCATCAGGGCGAGGCGGGTCTGTTGCTTTTGTTCGGCGCGGGGCAGCATGAGCGGATGAGCTTTGTCGGCAAGTACAGCGACGCACTCTAGCAAAAGCGCTTTGCCGGCGTCGAACTTGGCAGGGGCGGGGCGTGACGCGGTCTATATAAAAGCAAAAGCCCGATCGGCAGATCGGGCTTTTTTCTGGGCCACCACAGGCTTAGCTCTGTGCTTGATGCAGTTCTTGCAGACGGTCGGCACCGCCTTCAGCAACGCCTTCGGTGTAGGCGCGTTTGTTGGCTTGTTCGGCACCGCCTTCGACCAAACCTTTCTCTTGCAGACGGTTGTAGCCATTTTCAGCTACGGCGCCTTTGGCGTAGTCACGGTTTTCGTCTTCTTGCGAACCGCTGCGAGCCACGGTTTGGCTGGTTTGCACGGCTTGAGCTTTGTTCTGTGGGGTGGCCTGTTCGGCGGCTGGCAGGGCAAAAGCGCTGGAAGCCAGGACAGATAACAGAACGGTAGCGAGTAATTGGCGTTTCATGATGGTTGCTCCTAGGGAGGGCGATAAAGTGGGTACAGGGCTAATGTTACCCTTGATAAGTCGATATAAAAGTTCATAAACACAATGGTAATAATCAACAGAATTGATTGTTCTCGCCGGAGGCTCTAGATCGAGCCTCTCAAGCCCGCGGGTTTGCACCGATGTGGGTATTTTCGACACGAACCTGGGTAACAATGGTGCGTCGCCGATGGGGAAAATGGTCTGGTTGATCAAGAAAATCGCTTTTTTCGGCTAAATCCGCCGTTGCGTTAAACCCCCCGGCACTTTGCCAGTCGTAGTCCTATAAGCTGTTTAAAAGGCTGTTGCCCAGCCAGTCGTATTCAGGAGTCCTGTGCAATGACGCGCACTCGTAAAATCGTCGCTTGGAGCTGCGCCAGCTTCGTTCTGTTAATGGCCATCGTGGTACTGGTGTTGGTGTTCTTCGACTGGAACCGCATCAAGCCGCCCCTCAACGCCAAGGTTTCCGAAGAACTGCATCGTCCGTTCGCCATTAACGGCAACCTCGCGGTGGTGTGGCAGCGTGAGCCCGATGAAGGTGGCTGGCGCGCCTGGGTGCCGTGGCCCCATGTGATTGCCGAAGACCTGACCCTGGGTAACCCTGATTGGTCGAAACAACCGCAGATGGTCACGCTCAAGAAGGTTGAGCTGCGCATTTCGCCCCTGGCCTTGCTGGTGCAGCGTGTGGTGATCCCGCGCATCGACCTCACCGAACCGAGTGCCCAGTTGCAGCGCCTGGCGGATGGCCGCGCTAACTGGACCTTCAAGTTCGACCCCAAGGACCCCGACGCCGAACCGTCCAACTGGGTGGTGGACATTGGCGCCATCGGCTTCGACAAAGGCCATGTGACCCTCGACGATCAAAGCCTCAAGACCCAGCTGGATGTGATCATCGACCCCCTGGGCAAGCCGATCCCCTTTGGCGAAATCGTCGGCGACGCCGATGCCAAGAAGGCCCTGGAAAAAGGCTCGGCGCCTCAGGACTATGCGTTCGGCCTCAAGGTCAAAGGCCAGTACCACGGGCAGAAGCTGGCGGGTACAGGCAAGATCGGTGGCTTGCTGGCCTTGCAGGACGCGGCCAAGCCGTTCCCGCTGCAAGCCCAGGTCAAGATCGCGGACACCAGCATCGCTCTGGCCGGCACCCTGACCGACCCGCTGAACCTCGGCGCCCTGGACCTGCGTCTGAAACTGTCGGGCAGCAGCCTGGGTAACCTGTACCCGCTGACCGGCGTGACCCTGCCGGACTCGCCGGCCTATTCCACCGACGGCCATCTGATCGCCAAACTGCATGAAGCCAGCGGCGCCTCCTTCCGCTACGAGAACTTCAACGGCAAGATCGGCAACAGCGACATCCACGGCGACCTGGCCTATGTCGCCAGCCAGCCACGGCCCAAGCTCAGCGGCGCGCTGGTGTCCAACCAGTTGCTGATGGATGACTTGGCGCCTTTGATCGGCGCGGACTCCAACGCCAAGCAAAAAGCCCGTGGCGGTGAAAGCAAACAGCCGGCGACCAAAGTGCTGCCGGTTGAAGAGTTCCGCACCGAGCGTTGGCGCGATATGGATGCCGACGTCGAGTTCACCGGCAAACGCATCGTCCACAGTGCCGACTTGCCTTTCACCGACCTCTACACGCACTTGGTGCTCAACGACGGCCAACTGAGCCTCGAACCCCTGCGTTTCGGCGTGGCCGGTGGCAAGCTCGATGCGCAGATTCGCTTGAACGGCCGCACCACCCCGATGGAAGGCCGCGCCAAACTCACGGCGCGTAACTTCAAGCTCAAGCAGTTGTTCCCCACCTTCGAGCCGATGAAAACCAGCTTTGGTGAACTCAACGGCGATGCCGATATTGCCGGGCGCGGTAACTCGGTGGCGGCACTGTTGGGCACGTCCAACGGTGACCTGAAGATGCTCATCAACGATGGCGCGATCAGCCGAAGTCTGATGGAAATCGCCGGGCTCAACGTGGGCAACTACGTGGTGGGCCGTCTGTTCGGCGACGAGGAAGTGAAGATCAACTGCGCGGCGGCGGACTTCGGCATCAAGACGGGCCTGGCGACCACACGGTTGTTTGTGTTCGATACCGAGAACGCGATCATCTACATCGACGGCACCGCGAATATGGCCACCGAGCAACTGGACCTGACCATCACGCCGGAATCCAAGGGTTTTCGCCTGTTCTCCCTGCGTTCACCGCTTTACGTCAATGGACCTTTCATCAAGCCCAATGCTGGCGTGAAAGCCATTCCGTTGGCGCTACGTGGTGCAGGCATGGTCGCCCTGGGCGTGATCGCCGGGCCGGCCGCCGGCTTGCTCGCCTTGGTGGCCCCAAGCGGTGGCGAGCCCAATGAGTGCGCACCGTTGCTGCAACAGATGAAGGAAGGCAAGGCGCCCAAGACCGTGAAGTAATTGTGGGAGCGGGCTTGCCCGCGATAGCGGGGTATCAGTCAATGATTTATCAACTGATCCAACGCTATCGCGAGCAAGCCCGCTCCCACAGGGGGATGTTGCGGTGTTAGTTATTACAGATCCTGCAGAATATCCGCCATATCGTCCGCGTGTTCTTCTTCCTGAGCCAGGATGTCTTCGAAGATGCGACGGGTAGTCGGGTCTTTGTCACCGATGTACTGGATGATCTCGCGGTAGCTGTCTACCGCGATCCGCTCGGCCACCAGGTCTTCGTAGACCATTTCCTTCAAGGTGTTGCCCGCCACGTATTGCGCATGGGAGTTCTTCGACAGCAGGTCGGGGTTGAATTCCGGCTCGCCGCCCAGCTGCACGATGCGCTCGGCCAGTTTGTCGGCGTGCTCGGCTTCCTGGGTCGCATGTTCCAGGAACTCATCGGCAGCCACGCTGGCCTTGAGGCCGTTGGCCATGAAGTAGTGACGCTTGTAGCGCAGCACGCAGACCAGTTCGGTGGCCAGCGACTCGTTGAGCAGGCGGATGATTTCTTCGCGGTCGGCGTCGTAGCCTTCGGTCACGGCGCCGTTTTCGACGTTCTGGCGGGCGCGGCTGCGCAGGGTCGCAACGTCAGTCAGTTGTGCTTGAGTCATTTCAATCTCCTGGGGCTAATCCGGTTGTACGCCACGCTCTGCCGGCGTGATCGCTATTGGTTGTGAGTCCCGGGCCAGGCGAAAAGTTTTATCGGATTTAACAGGATGTGTCCTGAGGGCGTCTGACCGGTGTGGTCCAGCGCTCCGACAGAATTACGCCACCCAGGGTCAGCAAGCCACCCACCAGGTGATACAGCGCCAGCTCTTCCTTGAGCACCAGCGCGGCAATCAGCGCGGTAATCAAGGGCAGCAGGTTGAAAAACAGCGTGGTACGGCTTGGCCCCAGGGTCTTGACCGAGTGCATCCACGCCAACGGCGCCAACATCGACGCCAGCAGGCAGGCGTACAGCACCAGCGGAATATTCGCCCAGCCCAAACCGGCCTTGGCCGAGAACAGATACAGCGGCAGCAGCACCACCACCGCGACCAGCACCTGCAAATACAGCAGCACCAACGGCGGCAGGCGCAGTTGCCATTTTTTCAGCAGGGTGCTGTAGACCGCATAAGCCAACGTTGCCACCAGCATCATGCCGTCGCCCAGGTTGACCCCATGTTGCAGCAACGCGCCCAAGCTGCCGGCCGACACCACCACTACCACGCCTGCGAACGACAACATCGCGCCGGTCAACGCACCGAAGGTCAGGCGTTGGCCAAGGCTGATGATCGCAGCGGTCAGCGCCATCAACGGCATCAGCGACAGGATGATGCCCATATTGGTGGCGCTGGTCAGCGTCGCGGCGTAATAGGCCAGGCTTTGATACACCGCCATGCCCAGCACGCCGAGGATAAAGATCTTGCCCAGGTTGGGACGGATCTGCGGCCAGTGGGCGACCACCGGTTTGAGCATGAACGGCGTGAACAGCAACGCAGCGAACAACCAGCGGTAAAAGCCGATTTCAGCCGGGAAGATCGAGCCCACGGCCAATTTGTTGACCACGGTGTTGCCGGCCCAGATAAAGATAGCCAGCAGCGGATAAGCGTATTGCATTGAAAAGAAACCCAGTGTGTTGACGAGGCAGGATTATCCTCTGTCTGGATCGAAGCCTATACTGCGATCCAGACAACTGAGCGTTGAATCCAGACAACATGTCCCGACACACCGTACGCCTGCCCGATTTCGCCCGCCTGCCAAGCCCTGTGTACTTTCGGTATTCCGATTTTGCCCCGGACACCGAATGCACCCCGCACCAGCACACCTGGGGCTCGCTGGATTACTCGGCCAGCGGTGTGATGCGCATGGAAGTGGCGGGCAATCGCTTCATGTCGCCACCGCAATACGCCGTGTGGGTGCCGCCGCTTACCGAGCACAGCTCCTACAATGCCGAGGCGATTGTCTACCACTCTGTGGGCCTGGCGCCGCAGCTGTGCGAGCAGTTGCCGCAGCAGCCTTGCACGTTGGCGATCAGCGATATTCTCAAGGCCATCCTCAAGGATTTCGCCCTGCGCGATGTCAATGCACCGCGCACCGATGTTGACATCCGCCTGGCCCAAGTGCTGGTGGACCAGCTCCGGCAGGCGCCGGTCCACGACTGCTTCCTGCCCTACGCCCGCCACCCTGGGTTGCTTGGGGTCTTGGAGGGCATGCAGGCCGAGCCGGGAGACAACCGCCCGCTGGCGCAATGGGCCGAGCAGGTGCATGTGAGCGAGCGCACCCTGGCGCGCCAGTTTGTGCGCGAGCTGGGCATGAGCTTCGGCGAATGGCGCCAGCGCTTGCGCTACCTGGCGGCCATCGAAGCGCTGGACAGCGACCGCAGCGTGCAACACGTGGCGTTTGATCTGGGCTACAGCACCGCCTCAGCGTTTATCGCCATGTTCCAACGCCACGCCGGCTGCACGCCGGAGCAATACCGGCGGGCGAATATTCGTGGCCGGTGAAGTTGTAACAGGTTTTGACTACACTGCGCTGTAGGCCGTGCCCGTCGGCACGGTAACAGGGAGAAAACTCCATGAAGATGCTGCGTATTCCGTTGTTGATGATGGGCCTGCTGATGTGTGCCCAGGGTTTTGCCGCCACTGCCCAGCAAAACAAAATGACCACCTGCAATGCCGAGGCCACCACCAAGACGCTCAAGGGCGATGACCGTAAGGCCTTCATGAAGACCTGCCTGTCGGCACCTGCCGCCAACGACGCCAAGACCCTGACCCCGCAGCAGCAGAAGATGAAAGACTGCAATGCGTCGGCGAAAACCCAAGCCTTGGCCGGTGATGCGCGCAAAACCTTCATGAGCACTTGCCTGAAGAAATAATAGCCCCGGGCCATAGAAGGCTGCGACACTCGCACACAGCCCCTTTGTAGGAGCGAGCAAGCTCGCTCCTACAACATCCTTCAACGCCGTTTGTTTTGAGGCTGTATGCCAACGTTTTCTCAGCGTCATGTGTTGTTGCTGTCCAGCTACATCATCATTTTCGGCGGGTTGCTGCTGGTACTGCCGCTGAAATTGCTGCCCAGCCTGCTGGCCGGCCTGTTGGTCTATGAGCTGGTCAACATGCTCACCCCTCAACTGCAACGCCTGATCGAAGGCCGGCGCGCGCGCTGGCTGGCGGTGGCCTTGCTGGGCACCCTGATCGTCAGCGTGCTGGCCTTGATTTTCGCCGGCGCCATCAGCTTCCTGCTCCACGAAGCGGAAAACCCCGGGGCGTCCCTGGATAAATTCATGGGGGTGGTCGACCGCGCGCGCGGGCAATTGCCGCCGTCCATCGACGCTTACCTGCCCGCCAGCGCCGCGGAGTTTCGCGTGGCTATTGGCGATTGGCTAAGCAAACACCTGAGCGAGCTGCAACTGGTCGGCAAAGACGCCGCCCACATGTTCGTCACCTTGCTGATCGGCATGGTGCTCGGTGCGATCATCGCCTTGCAGCGTGTGCCCGACTTGACTAAGCGCAAGCCCTTGGCCGCCGCGCTGTTCGACCGCCTGCACCTGCTGGTCCAGGCGTTTCGCAATATCGTCTTTGCCCAGATCAAGATCGCCGCGCTGAACACGGCCTTCACCGCGGTGTTCCTGGCGGTGGTGCTTCCGCTGTGTGGCATCCACCTGCCGTTGACCAAGACTCTGATCGTGCTGACCTTCCTGCTTGGCCTGCTGCCGGTGATCGGCAACCTGATCTCCAACACGTTGATCACCATCGTGGCGCTGTCACTGTCGATCTGGGTGGCGGTGGCGGCGCTGGGGTATTTGATCGTGATCCACAAGGTCGAGTACTTCCTCAACGCGCGTATCGTTGGCGGGCAGATCAGTGCCAAGTCGTGGGAGTTGCTGTTGGCGATGCTGGTGTTTGAGGCGGCGTTCGGCTTGCCGGGGGTGGTGGCGGGGCCGATTTACTATGCTTATCTGAAGAGCGAGCTGAAGCTCGGGGGGATGGTTTAGGCCTTGTGTCGCCTGGGCTGACGCCATCGCGGGCAAGCCCGCTCCCACATTGAAATGCGATCACCTGTGGGAGCTGGCTTGCCTGCGATGACGGCCTCACAGCCGGCCCCTATCTATCTGACGCCCCGCGATCAAAACTGTGGGAGCGGGCTTGCTCGCGAAGGCGGCCTGACAGTCGACACAGTTGGACCGAGTACATATCCATTTCTGCGGTAACGGCCACTTAGGGTTCCGCCCTGCGGCTCACTTTGCAAAAGCGGCAAAGTAAGCAAAACGCTCTTGCCCCACCACTCGGCACCTCGCTTAGGCTCGGTGTGCCCGTAATCCGCCAGTGATTTGGGGGGCCGCCGCCACGCGCCATCCATGGCGCGGGGCGGCTAAACCGGCATCCCTGCCGGTTTACCCCCCAAATCACTGTCGAATTCCGGCCAGCGTGGTTTAACGGGGCGCCTGAGATCAAAATCAAAAGCAGATCAAAAGCAGATCAAGAGCGGCTCGCTTCGCATCGTGGTTACCGTCAAGTGGGCGCGCCACGGTTTCAGCTGAAACTCAGCTGCCGTAGCGCTTGCTCGCCTCAATCGCCAAACCACTGCCAATACTGCCAAAGATATTGCCTTCCACATGCCGCGCATTCGGCAGCATTGCCGAGATGCTGTGACGTAGCGCCGGTATGCCGCTGGAGCCGCCGGTGAAGAACACCGTGTCCACTTGCGCCACGCTCACCGAGGCGTCGTTGAGCAACTGCGTGACGCTGCCGCGTACGCGTTCCAGCAGATTGTCGATGGACGACTCGAACAGCGCGCGGCTCAGGTCTACGCTCAGGCCGGCTTCGATGCGGTCCAGCGGCACGTGGCGGCTGTCTGCCTGGGTGAGCTGGATCTTGGTCTCTTCCACTTCCATGGCCAGCCAGTGCCCGGCGCGCTGTTCGATCAGCTTGAACAGGCGGTCGATGCCGCCGGTGTCTTCGATGTCGTAGCGCATGCTGCCCAGGGCCAGCTGGGATTTTTGTGAGTACACCGAGTTGATGGTATGCCAGGTGGCCAGGTTCATGTGGTGGCTGGTAGGCATGTAGGCGCCGCTTTTCATGCGGCTGCCGTAGCCGAACAGCGGCATCATGCCGGCTAGCGAGAGCTGTTTGTCGAAGTCGGTACCGCCGATGTGCACGCCGCCGGTGGCGAGGATGTCGCTCTGGCGGTTGTCGTTGTGACGACGCTCCGGCGACAGGCGCACCAGGGAGAAGTCGGAGGTACCACCGCCGATGTCGACGATCAGCACCAGCTCTTCTCTGGTGATGGTGGACTCGTAGTCGAAGGCAGCAGCAATCGGTTCGTACTGGAAGGAGATGTCCTTGAAGCCGATCTTGCGCGCCACGTCCACCAGGGTGTTTTCCGCTTCCTGGTCGGCCATCGGGTCGTCATCGACGAAGAACACCGGGCGGCCCAGCACCACTTCTTCGAACTCACGGCCGGCGTTGGCTTCGGCGCGGCTCTTGAGTTGGCCGATAAACAGGGCCAGCAGGTCGGTGAAGGGCATGGCAGTGCCGAGCACGCTGGTGTCGTGCTTGATCAGCTTGGAACCCAGCAGGCTCTTGAGCGAGCGCATCAGGCGGCCTTCGTAGTTCTCCAAGTATTCGTGCAGCGCCAGGCGACCGTACACCGGGCGGCGCTCCTCGAAGTTGAAAAAGACCACTGACGGCAATGTGATCTTGTCGTCCTCCAGCGCGATCAGCGTCTCCTCGCCGGGGCGGATCCAGCCGACGGTGGAGTTGGACGTGCCGAAGTCGATGCCGCAGGCACGGGCTGGGGATGCGTTTTTCATGTCTCACAGGTTCCGGGCAAAAAACGGCCGCGCAGTGTATGCCACTGGCGCGCGGATGCGTAGACCGGTGATCCGTAAATCCACCGGCATTCGTGTTACATAGCTACGTCTTGAGCCTGCCGGGGTTTGGCTAGGCTGCGGTTTTACCGCTCACGGATGAACCGCTATGCCTGATGCAACCTTCACCGCCGACCTGCGCGGCGTGCACTACGACTTCCTCAAACAACGCGTGCCAAGCTGGTTCCTGGAGGGCACGACCCAGCGCCAGGAAGAGCTGGGCCAGCACGAGATGGACATTCCTTCCTGGTACCTGGCCGCGACTCACCAGGACAAAACCGCCCTGGCCGCGCAGCACACACGTTTTCGCGAAACCCTCAATTCAATCGAAGCGCATCTCGGCCAGATCGACGACATCCTCGCGTTCGCCGAGCAGCCGCTCAAGGACGCACTCAAAAAGCAGTTCAACCTGGAGCTGGATGTACGCAATGTGTTCTTCGTGCGCAAATATGCCTACAAAGGTGCTCGCGATGATTTTTATGGCGCCTTCGTGTTTGACCAGCAAAACGATCCCTCCCTGACCCACACCTACCGAGGTGTCTCCCTGCTGGAAGCGGCCCTGGCCAATTTCGAGGCCGATGAAGAACAGCCATCGCCGTGCAACGATTGCCAACTCATTACCCGCTGGAACCCCGACAACCCCCATATCATCGCGACATTCGCGGCCGTCAGCGCCCACGCCGTGGCGATCAAGCCCCATGAGTTTGCCAAGCTGTGCCGCTCCCTGGACCTCGGCGCCCAGTATCACAAGCACATCAAGGAGGTGGTCGAACCCGACGCCGCCCAGGAGCGCGAGGCGCTGGAGCAAGTGCTTGAGGAGCATCAACGCCAGCAACTGGCGCTGAGCATCGAGATTGCCCGGTTGCAGTTAAACGGCGCGTTGAGTGCCGATGCCTATCAGATGCTCAAACAGGTGGTAGCCGGTTCCGGCACGCCGAAGCTTGCGGGTAAGCCGGTTACCTATGCCGCCCTCAAGGTACTGGACAGCGTGCTGGTGGGGCCGCTGCTGATCGGGCCAGACCGTGCACATTCGGACCGTACCGAGCGCCTGGTGGTGTACATACCCGGCGACCCGCAACAGCCGGTCAAGGAGTACGCCTCCAGTGGCGAGTTCATGGTCGACCTGCGCATGCGCTTGCACAGCGCGTCGTATCGACGCTTTTTCAGCCGCTTTGTACCGGTGCGCGAGCAAGGCGGATTTTTCGCTCGTTTCAACCGGTTGTACCAGCCCGCCGACAATGACAACGGCGGGACGGATTATCCGCTGCGTAAGGCGTTGGTGCATTTGCCCATGGACGAGTTCCTCCTCAGCGGTGATCTCTGGCAGCGCAGTCGCCAGGCGCATATCCGCAAGATCTTGAGTGATGCGCGGGCCGTGGCCGTACCCACCGAGGACGAGGACCGCAAGGCGCGGCTGGAGCGCCTGGAAAGTTTTTTCGATGCCGCTGTCAGCGTGTTCAACCTGGCGGCCTTCGTGGTGCCAGGGCTGGGGCCTATCATGCTGGCCGTGGGCGCGTCGCAGATGTGCTACGAGGTGTTTGAAGGGATAGAAGCCTATGGGCAAGGCGAGCCACGGCAAATGTGGGCGCATTTTGCGTCGGTGGCGTTGAACGTGGCGTTTATTGCCACCGGCGCCAAGGTGTTGCCCGCCATCAAATGGCAAAGCGCGGTGGACCACCTCAAGCCTGTGACGATGCCGTCCGGCAAGCAGGTGCTGTGGAACCCTGACCTCGCGCCCTACGCGTCGCCGGTCAAACCGGCGCCCGAGGCCAAGGCCAACGCGCTGGGCCTGTATAACCACGACGGTCAACAGTTGCTGGCATTCGAGGATGCGCATTATCAGGTCAGGCAAGACCCTCACACCGGCGATTACCGCATTCAGCACCCGACGCGGCTCGACGCTTATGCACCGGAGCTGGAGCACAACCACAACGGCGTTTGGACCCACGAGCTGGAAGAACCGCTGACTTGGGACGAATCAACCCTGCTCAAACGCTTGGGGCTTGCCGAGCAGGCCGACCCGCTGCGTATCAGCGGCGTCGACACCGACGTGTTGCGCCAGGCCGCGGTCCATCACGAGCCACTGCCGTTGCTGCTGGAAGACACGCTCAAGCGCTTCCAATTGCACCAACAGCTCACCACCTTTGTCGAGCAGATAAAAAGCAGCGACCCATTGGTGTACTCGAAAGCCGAACCGGCGCTGCAATTTGACCTGCTTCAGCGCCGTGGCCTGCTGCCCGACAACGTGGCGCTGAAAGTTATCGGCCCTCAGGGCGAGGTGCTCTGGGAGGCAGCTGATGCACCGGCGTCGGCCAGCAAGCGCGTCATGGTGGTGACCGAAAGCGCCATGGCCCAGGGCCGTTTGCTCCGGGAGTTGCTGTACACCTTGCAGGGTGTCGACCCGCTGCTCAAAGAGTTTCCAGGTAGCCCCGAGGAATCGCTGGAGGTGCGCGCGGGCAAGCTGCGCCATTATCTCGGCGATGCCGTTGACACCCTCAAGGGGCCGTTGCTGGAACAACGCTACCAAGTGCTGAACCCTACGACCGATGCCGATGTACAACGTTTGCTGGATACCTATCCTGCCTTGCCCACAGCGGTCGCCGAGCGTGTGTTGCAAGGGGCGACGACAGATCAACTGCAGGCCTTTCGCAACACGCGCCGCTTGCCCGAGCCCCTGGCCACGCAAGCCCGATGGTGTGCCCAGGAAACCCGGGTGGCCCGTGCCTATGAAGGGTTGCACCTGGACACCCTGACGCACCTCGACAGCCAGCGCCTGGCCTTGCGCACCCTGGAAACCCTGCCGGGCTGGCACCGCGGCTCGCGCATCGAGCTGCGTCAGTATTCGGCTGAAGGCACGGTGCTGGATGCCATCGGCTCCCCTGACTTTCCGCATAAACGCACGCTGGTATTGCTGGAACGCGGCGACTTCCAAGCCTCCATGCCCGGCGATTTTTACAGCGCTATATGGGAACAATTGCCGCTCGATGAACGCCAGCGCCTGGGTCTGAGCAGTGCCGCTGAACTGAAGCAGACGATTCAACGCAGCCCGTTACCGCGTGAACCGTTGCGCACGGTGCTGGAGGAGAACCCGTTGCGTAAGCCTGACTATGACCCGATGGCCAGGCTGTTGGGCGGCGCGCCTGGGGTGCGACAGTTGTTAAGGACGGCAGGGAGTGTGCTTCGCTCCCCGGCGGAGCGGGTACGGCGGTTGTTTCCAACCTTCAGCGACGAACAGGTCACAGCGTTCATTGAGTCGCTGGGCACAGACGTGCGGGGCGAGTTGGCCAGCCGTGAGTTGGAGTACCGAACTCTGAAAAAAACCTTGAAGGTCTGGGCACAAGCAAAGGGGCCGCGGGCCTTGGCCCCTTACAGCGAGGAGTGGCGTGTGAGCGAAGAGATCAAACGCTGCTGGCGCCGTGAGACCGGGAACCAACTGCACATTCGCCTGCCGAGGGACAGTCTCTATTGGGTGGATTTGCCCGGCATAAAAGGGGGCTTCGACCATGTCCGGGAGTTGGTGTTGTCGAATGTCAAATGGGGTGGGCATTCCAGTGCGTTGTTCCTCGAAAACTTTACCGAGTTGAACAGCCTGAGCATCACGGGGGCCGAAATGACCGAGCTGCCTGCGGTGATTGGCGACATGAAACAGCTCACGTCGCTGAAGCTGCACGCCAACGGCCTGCAGTTGACCGAACGCAGCGCGGGACTGTTAAGCGATCTCAATGCGCTGCAAGTGCTCGACCTGTCGAGTAACCCATTGGGGGTGACGCCAGACTTCAGTGGCATGCCCCATTTAAGAGAGCTGAATCTATTCTGGACGCGAATCGAGCGGTGGCCGTCGGGGTTGAGAGAGCAGGCCGGGCTGGAGCGCCTCGACCTGCGCCAGAACCGTCTGCAACAGGTACCGCAGGACAACCTGGTGCCGCCCGCGGATCAATTGGAAGCCGTGGCACGGATCAACAATGTCACCTTGCTTGAGGATAATCGCTTCCCGCCCGATTACTGGAAAACCTTCGATAAGTACTGGCAGGACCTGGCCCAGTCTCGACCCGACCTGTTGCAAGGGGCGCTTGAGGGCGCTTTCGACAGTAAAAATCCGCGCATCGAGAAGGTGGTGTACATGTACCCTGAGTACTCCGTGCAGAAGGCCAGGGCGCTTATCTGGTCCTGGGGTGAAGGGGCTGAGGCGCAGCTGAACCGCCTCTGGCAAGAGCATTCTGTGCTGCTCCGGCAGTTGAACGGATGGCTGTTTTCAGGCGGTGGTGAGCGCCAGCGCTATGTGCGTGTCGGCGAGCGTGCCAATGACGCAGGGTCTTTGCGTGACCGCCACCATGCCTGGGAGCGTATCTTGCGGTGCTGGAGGCAAGACACACCGCAACAGCTCACCAATGATGGCGAACCTTTCGGGCTTGAGTTGAACCTCAGTGATCTGAACCTGCCGAGCCTGCCTGACCTGGATGCGGATTTCAGCCATGTGGGTTCGCTCAAACTGAGCAATATGAACCTGCGAACCTCGCCGGAAGGGTTCCTCGCGCGTTTTCGCGGCGTGCGCTGGCTCGACTTGTCGAACAACCAGTTGCGTGAGTTACCGCCGGCGGTTGGGCAGATGCATGGCTTGACCCGCTTGTCCCTGCAAAACAACCGGATCCGCCTGACTGCCGATTCCGCGGCGATACTTTCCTCACGCATCACACTCAAGGCTCTGGTGCTCAATTCAAACCCTCTGAGCAGGGCGCCGGACTTCAGCCAAATGACCAATCTGCACTCGTTGGGCATGGGGGCCACCGGCCTCGATACGTGGCCTACCGGGTTGGACGAGCTCCCCCTGTTGGACATGGTGTACCTGCGAGGCAACAATATTTCCACCTTGCCCGATGCGCTGGTCGCACCGTCGGATGAGCAACTGGAACAGACACTGCGGGTCACCCGGGTCACCGACCTGGGCCTGAACCCGCTGTCCGCCGATACGCGTCAACGCATCAACGCCTACGGCGACCGGCTCACCGCCACAGAACGAGCAGCCAATCGATTGGTCGCCAGCGTGACGAGTGCGGTGGATGGCCCGGTGGAGCTGCATGGCGCGGATGCTCCGTTTCGGCGCTGGTCCACGGGCTTTTCCACTGAGCAATTGGCGCAGCGCCGGCTCCAGTGGTCCACCCTGCGTGCATTACCCGGTTCGGACGGCTTCTTTGAAGTGCTCCGGGACCTGGAAATAGCGCCCGCCGGTCTTGAGGACTTGCAGCGCCGCATCTGGGAGGTGATCGATGGCATCACGCAAAACAGCAATGAGTCCGAGCAGTTGCGCAAGGAGATGTTCGAGTGGGCGGGGCGGGCGGCCTGCTGTGACCGGGCGGCATTGACCTTCAGCAACCTGGAGATCCTGCTGATGACCCACAACGCCAAGGCGCTCGCTTTGGATTCGACCCAGGGTGCGGCCCTGCTGAAGCTGTCCAAGGGGCTGTTCCGTCTCGATGAGCTGGAAAAGATCGCCCTGGAGGATATCGACCAGCGCAGAGCCGCGATCACCGCACGCGAGGGCTTGACCCCCACCCAACGTGAGAGGGCCTTGAGGGCCGTGGAAGAGGTTGAGGTGCGCATGGCGTATCGCCATGAGCTCAAGGATCGCCTTGAATTGCCCGGTCAACCACAGCACGCCCGGTTTGCCCATTTCGGCAATGTGACCCAGGAAATGCTCGATGCGGCCTACCTACGGGTGCTCAGCCTGGATAACTCCGCCCAGGAGTTGCAAGCCATGCTCGCCAGAGACTTCTGGAAAGACTATGTGGCGAATAAATACCGTGCGCAGTTTGAAGCACAGAACGACCCCCATCACGATCAAATGGAAGCCTTGCAGCGCGATTTCGAGGCCGGGACACTGCCTCGCGCCAGCTACGACACCAAGGTCAAGGCATTGCAGGCGCAGTTCGAGATCGAAGAAGCGCAATTGATCGAACGCTTGAGTCGCGATGAAGTGGCGCAGGCGCTGGTTCCGACGGCAAGCCTTGAAGTCTTGGTAGAAAGCGCCGGCCCCGGGCTGCAACTGTCTCAGGCGCAAGCGATCGACTTTAATGGCAAGCGCTACTTCGTGGCGAGCATGCCCGATGCGGGCGATGGCGAGCACTACGTGTTATGGGTACAAGCGGCGGATAACCCCTTGCGTTTGACCAGCAGCGCAATCGTCGCCAAGCCTGATGTCAATGGAGTGTGGCGACGTAGAGGCCTGGCGGGCGGGATGGTGCAGCCGGGGTCCGACGATGAGTTTGTCGATGCTTCGGAATCCATGCCGGTGAAGCCCTATACCACGGCCGAACTCAGTTACATGCGCCGGGAAGTGCACTTCACGGCCAACCCTAATCCGGTCGGCAGTTACATCCGCGCCAACAATGGCAAGTACCCCCTCAGGGATTACCAGGGCAGGCCGATCCGTATCCGCTCCCTGGAAAGGCAAGTGACCTTGGACTCCGGCACCCAATACACCTCCGCGCAGGTCAAACCCTACATTCAGTTTGAAGGGTATGAGCACGTCGGCGCACGCTATGAAGCGCAACTGCAACTGCGCACATTCACGGCACAGGATGTGAAAGTGCCGGGCGAAAAGGCGTTGATCGGCCAGTCCATGGTGGTGGCCAACCGGCGTATTGCCAAAGGGGAAATCGTCGGTGTATACGGCGGTACCGTATTGCCGTCGGGTATCTTCGGCGAGGGCGGCCAGACCTACACCATGAAGGTGGGCAGCCAGAGGGTTGCCCAGGGCAATAGTCTGGTGGAGCTGCCGATCCATTTGTCGGGGGACAATATTCTGTCGCGGATAAACACCCACTTTGAGTACGACGACAACGGCAAGCCGCTGCGCCAGGCGCCAGGTGGCTATAACGTCGAGACGGTGGGGTTTGATGTCGAGGCCGATATGTGGCTGGGCGTGGGGCCAGGGGCGCAGGTAAAGCGCAAACCCTTCATCCTCAACGCTCTTTTCGCCACAGAAGCTATCGCCGCGGGCACCGAACTGCGCATGGACTACCAGTACACCGAGGGGATGATAAAAAAGCAGTTCGCCTGATCCTACCCGCATCGGTAATCGGTCCGTCGTCGTAAATAGCGCTATCCCATCTTGAAAGGCGGCGTTTTGCCCCAATCTTGTGGGCATATCCAGGCGGTACACAGCCATTGCATGACGTCTGTGTGCCGCCGCTTAACTTATGACGCGCCCTGACATCAATTCCCAGGCTGCCAGCCATGGCGTGCCGTGTGGCGGGCTGCGCGATATCGATAACGGATGGTGATGCCCCCATGGATTTCAAAGACTACTACAAGATTCTCGGTGTCGAGCCGACGGCTGACGACAAGGAGATCAAGTCGGCTTATCGCAAGCTGGCGCGTAAATATCACCCGGACGTCAGCAAGGAAAAGGATGCCGAATCCAAGTTCAAGGATGCGTCCGAGGCCTATGAAGCGCTGAAAAGTGCCGACAAACGCGCCGAATACGATGAACTGCGCAAATACGGCCAGCATGGCCAGCCGTTCCAGGGGCCACCGGGTTGGCAGAGCCGTGGAGGCTTTGGTGGCGGCCAGGACGCGGGCGATTTTTCGGACTTTTTCAGTTCGATCTTCGGTTCGCGCGGCGATGCCTTCGGTGGCGGCCAGCGCCGTCCTACCGGGCGCAAGGGCCAGGATGTGGAGATGCAGCTCATGGTTTCCCTGGAGGAAACCCTGTCCACCGAGTCCAAGCAGATCAGCTTCCAGGTGCCACAGTACGATGCTTCCGGTCGGCATGTGAGCAACACCACCAAAAGCCTGAACGTGAAGATCCCGGCCGGTGTGGCCGATGGCGAGCGCATTCGGCTCAAGGCCCAGGGCGCGCCGGGCATTGGTGGCGGGGCCAATGGTGATTTGTACCTGATCATCAAGTTCGCACCCCACCCCAAGTTCGAGGTGGACGGCGAAAACCTGATCATCAACCTGCCGCTGGCACCCTGGGAACTGGCGCTGGGCACGGAAGTGGCCGTGCCGACTCTCACCGGCAAGATCAACCTCAAGGTGCCTGCCGGCAGCCAGAACGGCCAGCGCATGCGCGCCAAGGGCCATGGCTTGCTGAACAAGGCCGGGCAACGCGGCTATCTGTTCATCCAGCTCAAGGCGGTGATGCCCAAGGCGGCGGATGATGAGGTCAAAGCGCTGTGGGAGGCCTTGGCACAAAAGGCCGCGTTCAATCCGCGCGAGCAGTTCTGAACGGGTCATTGATTTAGTTAGCGCCAGGCGCAAAACCGGCGTGCCTAGGATGACAACCTCTTCCAAGAAAAAGGTTGTCATCCTATGCCGGACTTTCAGGTCACCGACCCCGCCACTCCGCTTCCCGGTGAGCAGGGCCAACATTACGAGCTGATCAAACAGGCGATTCCCACTTGCCTGGTCAACAGTTCGCCCTCCCGCCGCAAGGCCCTCAAAGATACGCCGCCGGCCATTCCCCGCTGGTATGACGCCGCTTCCCAAGCCCGTAAAGATCAGCTCAAAGTGCTGCTGGATGCCCGTTGCGATTCGCTCAACGAGCTGGAGAAAACCTTCAGTCACATACGCTCGGAGCAAGCGTTTGCCCAACCCTTGCTGGAAGCCAAGCTAAAGGCTATCGGCCATGAGCTGGACGTCAATCAAACCTGGTTGCGCCTGTATGTACCGGTCGAAGATGCCTTTGGCGTAAAAACCGGTGGCTTCAGGGTCAAAACGTTCTCCCTGCTGCACGCTGCCCTCGGCAACTTTGAGCAACGGGAGACTCGAGAGGGCTATTTCAACAGCGCCTCAGGTTTCATTACCCAACCGGACGTGCGCGATCATTTCGAGCGCCACACCACGACCCTGAAGATTCATGCGTTCACCCAGCTGTGCCGAGACCTGGACCTGGGCAAGCAGTACCAGGCTCACCTCAAGGCACAGTTGAAACCTGACGACGCCAAATCCCAAGCCGAACTGCGCGAACGTTACGTCCGGCATCAGAAAGCCGCCTTCAAGGCGGCGGCGTACCTGGCGTTGCTCAAAGGCGACATTGGCGACAGCGACCACGCGCTGCTGATGCGGGTGGCGGCCGGGGAAAAACATATTCTCAGCGACGGTAAGCCCATCGGGTATCGCAGCCTGAGCCTGATGAACCTGCATGTGCACGATTGCCTGGTCATCGACACTTGCGCCAAGCCTGGCTACACCTGCTGGGTCATCGTCTATATTCCCGATGACCCCGACCATCCCATCAAGCGTTATGAAAGCTTCAATGACTTTCGCAATGATTTGACCGAGCGCCTGAGCGCGAAAACCACCCAGCAAGCTGACCGCTCCCAAGGCTGGAAGGCTACGCCGAACCAGCATTTTTTTGCCCGGTTCGTTGCCGACAAAGACCGCGCCTACTACTACAAACGACTGACCGAACTGGTGCTGGACGCACCTCCCCAGCCGTTTGGTGCACAGGCCTTGCGATCGGAGTGGGGGCGCTTGCTGACTTCTCCGTCCTTTGCCACGCCTTCGGCACTGGGCGAACCCCAGCCCTACGTGCGCGTGCATGCCACTGCCCCTGAATTCAACATTCGCGCCCACACCCTGACGGACCTATGGCAAGTTGCAGACCTGTGGACCTATCGCCTGGGCAGCCTGCGTACGCGGCTGTTCGAGAACGCCCGGCATCGTGCGGTGAGCACCGCCGATGTCGATGAGGCCTCGCGTTCACTGCGCGCTGCGCATTACCTGAGTATCGGCCTGTTCGGCCTGAACCTGGTGGCCATGGCGGTGCCGCCGCTGGGTGTGGTGATGGCCGTGGCGATGGCCGGGCAAATGCTCTACGAAGTCATCGAAGGTGTCATCGAGCTGAGCGAAGGCGACCGTGAAGCGGGCTGGGCGCACATTACCGATGTGGTGGAAAACCTGGCGACGCTGGCCGCACAGGCGGCGGTGTTTCATTTTACCGTCTCGCCGTTTATCGAGCAGCTCAAGGCTGTCACCTTGCCCAGTGGCAAGACCCGGCTGTGGAATCCCGACCTGTCGGCCTACGAGCACTCCTCTTCGTTACCAGCGGTGGCGGCGGATGAGCAGGGCCTGCACCGGCACAACGGCCAAACCGTGCTGCCATTGGAGGGTAAACGCTATGCCGTGCAACAAGACCCGCTGACCGAGCAATACCGCATCCTCCATCCCACACGCGCCGAGGCCTATCAACCGATATTGAAGAGCAACAGCGCTGGCCTGTGGAACCATGAAGTGGAACGCCCGCACACCTGGGAAGGCGCTACGTTGATGCGGCGATTGGGCCCGGTGACGGACGGCTTCAGCGATGCCGAGTTGGAGCAGGCGCGCAGCGTGGCGGCTGTGAGTGAGGACGTGCTGCGCCGCGTGCATGTGGAAGGCGAGCCGGTACCGGCGATCCTGCTCGACACCCTGCGCCAGTTCAGGGCGTATCGCGATGCGGTGAACGTCGCCGAGGGCATTCGCCAGGGCTCGCTCAGCAGCGCACTGTGCAGCTATGCCGCATCCCTGGCGGTGGAGTTGCCGGGATGGCCAGCGAGCAAGGCGATCGAGGCATTTGCCGGCACCGAGTTGAGCGGGCCGTCGATCAAATACGGTAATCAGCAGGCCGCGGCGGCGGACACCGTGCAGGTCCACCGCGCCGATTTGATGAGTGGCCAGTTGCCCATACGCATTATCGAAGCGCTCAGCGAACCTCAGCGCGATGCTCTGGTGGGCAGTTACACCGCCCGCACACCCGAGGCGAGAACCGAGGCCCTGAGATTGAAACTCGAACAAAGGGCCATCGAGGTGCGCGAGCGGTTGATGAAGAGTATCTACGTCGAGCAGCAGCCACCCTCCGACACCGCGATTATGCTGATCCAGCGCGACTTCAGTGGCGTGCCGACGATTTTGGCGCGCGAAGTGCTGGTGGACGCGACGCCGAGCGAGCGCGACACGATGAACCGCGCCAAGCGCATTCCCCTGCGCCTCGCTGAAAAGGCGCGCCGGGCGCAGCAGCAAATGCGCCTGACCCTCGCGTATGAAGGCTTGTACCTCGACGCGTTGGCCGGCCCAGACACCGAAACCCTGGCCCTCAACACACTGGCGGCGCTTCCCGGCTGGTCGGACAATCTGCGTCTGGAAGTTCGCGAAGGCCGGCTTGAAGGCCCTCTGCGCGCCAGCTTTGGCCCTCTGGAGGCGAGCAATCGCAAGGTGCTGGTGCGCGTGGAGGATGGGCGCTACCAAGCCTTTGATGAGCGCGGCCAGCACCTGCATGGGCTCAATGGTTTCTATGGTGCTTTGCAGCATGCGTTGACCGATGCCCATCGCAACGCGATTGGCGTGCCCCACGTCGGCCAGGGTGAGCAATTGAAGGGGTTGATCAAGCAGCATGCAATAGGCCGAGTACCGTTGCGCAAAGCCTTGGGCATGTCGCCGGAAAAACTGGCGTTTTTTCGACCGCCGAGCGTGTTGCCGGGTGAGCGTCGCGGCTATCCATTGAGCGGGCGGGGTGGCACTGATTGGGAGAGGATCACACGGGAACGGATTCGCAGCCTGTACCCGGAGATCACCCGGGACGAAATGCTCGCCATGATCAACGAGCGCGGCGCGCTGGATCTGAGCTGGCTGCGCGCGCTGGAGCAAGAGCACAAGACCCTGCAATCCACCTTGCATAAATGGCTGAGCACACAACCCGAGGGCATGGAGGCGTTTGGTGAACAGCATCGCAAGATGCTAAGGGCCAGGCGCAAGATTTATGCAGCGCTGGATGACGCCTGGCGAAAGGTTGGCCCACGGCACTACGACAGAAGTGGGCGGCTCTTGGGGCAGAAAATCGAATGGTTGGAAGAGGACCTGGCGCAGCAGTTACGGACCTTGCCCGCGCTGACCGCAGACTTCGACCATGTCAGTTACCTGGGCATTGTCGGAACCGCAGGCTCGGAGCTGGCGGATGCGGACGTGCAGCCATTGCTCGCGAACTTTCGCGGGCTGCGTCGATTGGGGATCGAGGCTGCTCAACTGACACGCCTGCCGTCCGCCATCGAACACATGCCGCATCTGCAGCGCTTGCATTTGGGCGGCAACGATATTGTCCTGACGCCTGAAGACGTCCTGCGCTTGAAAGATCGGGTGCATCTCAAGGAGTTGTTTTTGGACATGAACCCACTCGGCTTGCCACCCGATGTCGGGCGCATGCCGCGCTTACAGACCTTGCTGCTTAATGACACAAGCCTGGAGGAGTGGCCTGCCAGTGTGTTCCGTGTGCCCAGGCCGGAAAATTTCATTCTGGATATGCGGCAGAACCCAATAGCGCGGATTCCCGAGTTCGCGCCGGGCTCGGATAAGGCACTGATTGTGGCGAAAACCTTCCTCACCCGTGAAGAGCTGACGCCTGAGCTGCTTGCTCAATTCAAGCGGTACATCGAGGCCGCTGGCCGCGATCCGGATCGCCAGTTGCCCAAGAGAGGGGCGCTGGACAGCCAGCAGTGGAAAACCGGTTATTCGGCGCAGGAGTGGCCCTCCAGGCAAGTGTTGTGGGACATGTTGGAAGAGTCGTTTGGCTCCGAGGGTTTTTTCAATCTTCTTCGTGCCGTCAGGCGTTCGGGGGATGCGACAGCCGCTAGCGGTGTGTGGTTGCCAGAGCTGACAGCGAAGGTCTGGCGCATGCTCGAGGCCATGGGCGAGGATGCCCAGTTGCGCGAGCAACTGTTCCTGATGGCCAGGGACCCCGCAGCCTGCGTGGACGCCGGAGCCCAGATGTTCAATGCGATGGGCGTTGCCGTGCTGCATTGGTCGGCGTACTTCAGCGAGGATGTGGCCTCCGTGCGCAAGGCTGTCTTCAACCTGGCCAGGGGCAAGTGGCGGCTCGATGAGTTGGGCCGTATCGCCCATGAGCGCGTGTCCCAACTGCAGGCCGACGGCGTCAAGTTTCCGGAGTACGACGCGCAAGGCGCACGCGTCGATCATTACGATGCCCACGGCAATGTGATCGCCGATATCGACGAAGTCGAGATCTACCTGGCGTACACAACGCCACTGGCAACCCGCCTGGACCTGCCCTGGCAATCGCGGAGCATGATGTTCCGCGAGGATTATGTGACGGCGCCCATGGTCGAGACGGCATTCAACCGCGTACAACTGCTGGACCAAGGCGAACTGCTGCGTGGCAACCTGCTGGAGCAGCCGATGTGGACTGACTTCCTGCAGCGTGCGCATCAAACTGATTACGCGCCGATTGCCGAAAAATTCGACGCCCTGATCGACTATGAGGCCGCGCAGGCACAATGGGCCGCCGCTGCCCACCTCCCCGAGAGAGCGAGGCAGGCCCTGCGTCAAACCATCAGCCAGACGGCCCGGCGCCTGGGCCGATCGGCTTCGGAAAGTGAACCGGGGCAACTGATGCCCCAGCAAGACTACGATGACACCTTTGGCCGCATCAATGCCGAGCTGATCACCTTGAACCAGACACTGACCGATCAAGCGATCAGCGCCATCCTCTAGAACAGGAAGTACCGCTGGGCCATCGGCAACACCTCGGCCGGTTCGCACCACAGCAACTGACCGTCAGCCTTGACCTGATAGGTTTGCGGGTCAACCTCGATATCCGGCAGGTAATCGTTGTGGATCAGGTCGGTTTTCTGCACATCGCGGCAACCCTTGACCACCGCGATCTGCTTCTTCAGGCCCAGGGCCTCGGGCAGTCCGGCCGCCTGCGCGGCCTGGCTGATAAACGTCAGGCTGGTGGCGTGCAGGGAGCTGCCGAAGCTGGCGAACATGGGGCGGTAATGCACCGGCTGCGGCGTCGGGATCGAGGCGTTGGCGTCGCCCATCAGGCTCGAAGCAATGGCGCCGCCCTTGAGGATCAGCGTGGGCTTGATGCCGAAAAAAGCCGGGCGCCACAGCACCAGGTCGGCCCATTTGCCGACTTCGATGGAGCCGACGATATGGCTGATGCCGTGGGTGATCGCCGGGTTGATGGTGTATTTGGCGATGTAGCGCTTGGCGCGGAAATTGTCGTTGCCGGGGCCGTCGCCGGGCAGCGGGCCACGCTGTTTTTTCATCTTGTCGGCGGTCTGCCAGGTGCGTGTGATCACCTCGCCGACGCGGCCCATAGCCTGGCTGTCGGAACTGATCATCGAGAACGCGCCGAGGTCGTGCAGGATGTCTTCGGCGGCGATGGTTTCGCGGCGGATGCGGCTTTCGGCGAAGGCCACGTCTTCGGCAATGCTCGGGTCCAGATGGTGACACACCATCAACATGTCCAGGTGTTCGTCGATGGTGTTACGCGTGAACGGCCGCGTCGGGTTGGTGGAGCTGGGCAGCACATTGGGGAAACCGCAGGCCTTGATGATGTCCGGCGCATGCCCGCCACCGGCACCTTCGGTGTGGTAGGTGTGGATGGTGCGGCCCTTGAGCGCGGCGAGGGTGGTTTCGACAAAGCCCGACTCATTGAGGGTGTCGCTGTGGATCGCCACCTGCACGTCATATTGGTCAGCGACGCTCAGGCAGTTGTCGATGCTGGCGGGCGTGGTGCCCCAGTCTTCGTGCAGCTTCAAGCCGATCGCACCGGCCTTGACCTGCTCGATCAGCGGCTCGGGCAAACTGGCGTTGCCCTTGCCGGTAAAGCCAATGTTCATCGGGAACGAATCGCTGGCCTGCAGCATCCGCGCAAGGTGCCACGGGCCGGAGGTGCAGGTGGTGGCATTGGTGCCGGTGGCCGGCCCCGTGCCGCCGCCGATCATGGTGGTGACGCCGCTGGTCAGGGCCTCTTCGATCTGCTGTGGGCAAATGAAATGCACGTGGGAGTCGATGCCGCCGGCGGTGAGGATCATGCCTTCCCCGGCGATCACTTCGGTGCTGGCGCCGATGGCCATGGTCACGCCGGGCTGGATGTCCGGGTTACCGGCTTTGCCAATCGCGTGGATGCGGCCATTCTTCAAGCCAACGTCTGCCTTGACGATGCCCCAGTGGTCGATGATCAATGCGTTGGTGATCAGCGTGTCGACCACTTCATGGGCGAGCAATTGGCTCTGGCCCTGGCCGTCGCGGATTACCTTGCCGCCGCCGAATTTGACCTCTTCGCCGTAGATGGTGAAGTCCTGCTCGACTTCGACGAACAACTCGGTGTCGGCCAGGCGCACCTTGTCTCCGACGGTGGGGCCGTACATGTCGGCGTAGGCTTGGCGGGTGATTTTCATGTGTGTGCCCTGAACAATAGGTGTTGAATGTGAAATCGCTATCGCAGGCAAGCCAGCTCCCACAGGGGAATGCATTCCAACTGTGGGCGCTGGCTTGCCTGCGATGAGGCCCTAAAGGTCGCCCATGACCCGCCCTGCAAACCCAAATACCCGCCTTGCACCACTCAACTCCACCAACTCCACCTCCCGACGCTGCCCCGGCTCAAACCGCACCGCCGTGCCCGCCGGAATATTAAGGCGCATGCCACGGCTGGCCGCTCGGTCGAATTCCAGCGCGTCATTGGTCTCGAAAAAATGGTAATGCGAGCCCACCTGAATCGGCCGGTCGCCGCTGTTGGCTACGCCGAGGGTGAGGGTGCGGCGGCCGACATTCAGTTCGATCTCGCCAGGCTGGATCTGATATTCACCAGGAATCATGCAGGTTGCCCCAGGGTCTTGAAGTAGATGGCGGTCGGGCTGTAGCGCCCGTCCGGGCTTTGGCAATAGTCGGGCAGCTCACCGATCTTGGTGTAGCGCAGCGACTGGTAAAAGGCTTCGGCGCCGGAGCCGGCCTCGGTGTCCAGGTACAACAGGCCACGCTTGTGCTGGCGCGCGGCGAGTTCCAGGGTATTCATCAATTGCTGGCCCAGGCCATGGCGACGGGCGCTGCTGTGCACCAGCAACTTCTGCACCTCGGCGCGGTTCAGGCCGTTGGCTTTCTGGCACAGCGCCAATTGCACGCTGGCGATCACCTGCTCGTCGCGCACCACCACCCACAGCAGCAGGCTGCTGTCCTCGACACCGGCTTGCACGCTGCTCAGGTAGTCCCGGGCCTGGGCCTCATCGAAGTCGGCCATGAAGCCCACCGAAGCGCCATGCTGCACCGCGTCCAGCAAGAGCTCGATCAAGCCCCGGCGGTAATGGGCAAAGCTTTCCGCATTGACTCGACGCAGTTGTGCAGCGCTCATCGATGTCACTCCTTGGGCGGTTGTGCGCCCGGGTTCAAGGTCAGTTGCATAAAGGTCAGGTCGAGCCAGCGGCCAAACTTGATACCCACCTGGGGCATTTGCCCGGTGGTGATAAAACCCAGGCGTTCGTGCAGGCGGATCGAGGCCAGGTTGCCGCTTTCGATGGCCGCGACCATCACATGTTTGCCACAGGTGCGGGCGCGCTCGATCAACGCCGCCATCAGCCCTGGACCGAGGCCTTTGCCGCGCTGGTCGTTGCGCACATATACCGAGTGCTCGACGCTGTAGCGAAAGCCTTCGAAGGGGCGCCAGTCGCCGAACGAGGCGTAGCCGGTGACCTCGTCATTTTCCACGGCTACCAGGATCGGATAGCCCTGGGCCTGGCGCGCACTGAACCAGGCCTGGCGGTTAGCCAAGTCCACCGGTTGCTCGTTCCAGATCGCCGTGGTGTTCAACACCGCATCGTTGTAGATGGCGCGAATCGCCGGCAGGTCGTGTTCGGTTGCATCACGAATCATGGCCGCGCCTCAGGCAATGGGCTGGTGGACGGTGACCAGCTTGGTGCCGTCGGGGAATGTAGCTTCCACCTGGATATCCGGGATCATTTCCGGGATGCCTTCCATCACTTGTTCGCGGCTGAGCAGGGTGGTGCCGTAGTGCATCAGGTCGGCCACGGTGCGGCCATCGCGGGCGCCTTCCATCAGGGCGGCGGAGATATAGGCGATGGTCTCCGGGTAGTTGAGCTTCACCCCGCGCGCCAGGCGCCGCTCGGCGACCAGGCCTGCGGTGAAGATCAGCAGTTTGTCTTTTTCCCGTGGGGTCAGGTCCATGGTTCAGGGTCCTTCATAAAATTCATTCCTAAATGCAAAGAAGATCCCATGTGAAGCTGATTTATGTGGGAGCTGGCTTGCCTGCGATACAGGCGACTCGGTGTATCTGATGTACCGAGGTGATGCCATCGCAGGCAAGCTAGCTCCCACAGGGGGCAGGTTCCACAGTTTGATCTTCATGTGCTCCAGATTCGTGGTGATACGGCTTCGCGTCCAAGCATGGCGGGGCGCAATAGCCGCCATAAATCAATCAACCACCCCCGCGCCAGCAGCGCTTCACTGGCCAAACAACGCGCCACCAGTAAGCCAGGCAATTGGGTCAAATCCCCGCGCACCGCGTGGGGCAGTGAGCGGCATTGCTCAAGCAGTTCAGGGTCGATCTCGCCGGTCACCAGCAACGTGGCAAACACCGGCTGCCCATCCAGCCCGATAGGCGAATCCAACAACCCATCGGCGCCCACAATGCGCTGGCGCTCGTGCCAGAGCAACTGGCCGTCGCGGCGAATGTCCAGGTGCGATTGAAAGTGGCCCAGGTCGAACCGTTCGCCACTGGCCGGGCGGCCCAGGGCGACCACATCCCAGTAGAACAACCGCGCATCGCCCAGCAGCTCGATTCGCGTGGTGAGTTCGGCCTGGGCGGCGCTGAACACGATGGTTTCCTGGGGCAGCCATTCCAGGGTCGCGCCGGCTTCCACGGTCAGTTCCAGTTGTTGAAACGCCGGGCCGCTGGCGCGGTACCACTTGGCGGCGCCGGGGCTGGTCAGTTGGGCCCAGGCACCCGTGCCGACATGGGCGCTGATGTCCAGGCGATCGCCACCGGCAATCCCGCCGGGTGGGTGCACGATGATGTGCTGGCACACCTCGGGGCCTTCGGCGTACAGGTGCTTTTGCACCCGTAGCGGGCCCAGGTGGCGGCGCAGCACCGGGCGCGTGGTGGTGTCGACACGCGCGTAGCCTAGTTCCAGCGCGGCGTGCCAGCTGGGCGTGAACAGGGCAGGGGTAACGGGCAGGTTCATGGCGTGTGCTTATCGTTAGGAGGCTACAGATTAGATGGTTACCAGCCCACGCACACCCTCGCTTTCCATATTTTCACCACGGCCCTGCTGCACGATTTCGCCACGGGACATCACCAGGTACTGGTCAGCCAGTTCAGCGGCAAAGTCATAGAACTGCTCCACCAACAGGATCGCCATATCGCCTCGCTCCGCGAGCTTCTTGATCACCGCGCCGATTTCCTTGATCACCGACGGCTGGATGCCTTCGGTGGGCTCATCGAGGATCAACAAGCGCGGGCGGCTGGCCAGGGCGCGGCCAATCGCCAACTGTTGCTGCTGCCCGCCGGACAAGTCACCGCCGCGCCGATGCTTCATTTGCAGCAACACCGGGAACAGATCGTAGATGAAGGCCGGCACTTCCTTGGCTTCGGAACCGGGGAAGCGCGACAGGCCCATCAGCAGGTTTTCTTCCACGGTCAGCCGCCCGAATATCTCCCGGCCCTGGGGCACGTAGGCGATGCCGGCATGCACACGCTGGTGCGGCTTGAAGCCGGTGATGGCCTTGCCTTCCCAGTTCACTGCACCTTCCTTGGCCGGCAACAGGCCCATCAGGCACTTGAGCAGGGTGGTCTTGCCCACGCCGTTACGCCCGAGCAGGCAGGTGACTTCGCCGATCTTCACGTCGAAGGACAGCCCGCGCAGAATATGGCTACCGCCGTAATACTGGTGCAGCTTGGCGACTTGCAGCATTCTCAAAACCTCCTCAATGTGATCGTTCCCACGCTCTGCGTGGGAATGCATACCGTGACGCTCTGCGTCACCGTTGCGCAGCGGGACGCGGAGCGTCCAGCGTGGCATTCCCACGCGGAGCGTGGGAACGATCAGCCGTTCGTGTCAGCGTTAGCGGCCGAGGTAAACCTCGATCACCCGCTCGTTTTCCTGCACCTGTTCCAGCGACCCTTCGGCCAGCACGCTGCCCTGGTGCAACACGGTCACGTGGTCGGCAATCGAGCCGACAAACCCCATGTCGTGTTCCACCACCATCAACGAGTGCTTGCCGGCCAGGCGCTTGAACAGTTCGGCGGTGAACTCGGTCTCGGCGTCGGTCATGCCTGCCACCGGTTCATCGAGCAGCAACAGTTGCGGGTCTTGCATCAGCAGCATGCCGATTTCCAGGAACTGCTTCTGGCCGTGGGACAGCAAACCGGCGGGGCGATGCACGGAGGCGGTGAGGCGGATGGTGTCGAGCACTTCCTCGATGCGGTCTGTCTGTTCGCCACTCAGGCGCGCCCGCAGGCTGGCCCACACCGACTTGTCGGTCTTCTGCGCCAGCTCCAGGTTTTCGAACACGCTCAAGGCTTCGAACACCGTGGGCTTCTGGAACTTGCGCCCGACGCCGGCCTGGGCGATCTGCACTTCGCTCATGCGGGTCAGGTCCAGGGTTTCGCCAAACCAGGCCTTGCCGTGGCTGGGCCGGGTCTTGCCGGTGATCACGTCCATCAGCGTGGTCTTGCCCGCGCCGTTGGGGCCGATGATGCAGCGCAATTCGCCGACGCCGATGTACAGGTTCAGGTCGTTGAGGGCCTTGAAACCGTCGAAGCTGACGCTGATATCTTCCAGGGTCAGAATGGTGCCGTGGCGGGTGTTGAGCCCTTTGCCCGCGACCTGGCCGATGCCAATCGCATCGCGGCCGCTGCCTGCGTCGAAAATAGGTTCAAGCATGACGTTCCTCATTTCTTCAGCAGGCCGATAACGCCCTTGGGCAGGTACAGGGTGACGATGATGAACAGCGCCCCCAGGAAGAACAGCCAGTACTCGGGGAAGGCCACGGTGAACCAGCTCTTCATGCCATTGACCACACCGGCGCCGAGCAGCGGCCCGATCAAGGTGCCCCGCCCGCCCAGCGCTACCCACACGGCGGCTTCGATGGAGTTGGTCGGTGACATTTCGCTGGGGTTGATGATGCCCACCTGCGGCACATACAGCGCGCCGGCAAGGCCGCACAACACCGCGCTCAATACCCACACGAACAGCTTGAAACCGCGTGGGTCGTAACCGCAGAACATCAGGCGGTTCTCGGCATCGCGCAGGGCGGTGAGCACACGCCCGAACTTGCTCTTCGCCAGGCGCCAGCCGATGTAGAGGCTGGCCACCAGCAACAGCACCGTGGCGATAAACAACACCGCCCGCGTGCCCGGTTCAGTGATGCCAAAACCTAAGATGCTGCGGAAGTTGGTAAAGCCGTTGTTGCCGCCGAACCCGGTCTCGTTGCGAAAGAACAACAGCATCCCGGCGAATGTCAGGGCCTGGGTCATGATCGAGAAATACACACCCTTGATCCGCGAGCGGAAGGCGAAGAAACCGAACACCAAGGCCAGCACACCGGGGGCCAGTACCACCAGGCACAACGCCCACAGGAAATGGTCGGTGCCGGCCCAGTACCAGGGCAATTCGGTCCAGGACAAGAAGGTCATGAACGCCGGCAACTCATCCCCGGACGCCTGGCGCATCAAGTACATGCCCATGGCGTAGCCGCCCAGGGCGAAGAACAAACCGTGGCCCAGGGACAACATCCCGGCGTAACCCCACACCAGGTCCAGCGCCAGGGCGACGATGGCGTAGCAGAGAATCTTGCCCACCAGGGTCAAGGTGTAGGCCGACACATGCAGCGGGTTGTCCGCAGACAATAGCGAACACAGGGGCAACGCCAGCAGCAGGAGCAGGATGACGGCACCTACCGCCATCGTGACTTTGGGGCCGGCCTTTTGCGTGGCCGTAAGCATTAATGGCTGGTTCATCAGTCGATCACCCGTCCTTTCAGTGCGAAGAGTCCTTGCGGGCGTTTCTGGATAAACAGAATGATCAGCGCGAGGATCAGGATTTTGCCGAGCACGGCGCCGATCTGGGGTTCGAGGATCTTGTTGGCGATCCCCAGGCCAAAGGCGGCCATGACACTGCCGGCCAGCTGGCCCACGCCGCCGAGCACCACCACCAGGAACGAGTCGATGATGTAGCTCTGGCCCAGGTCCGGGCCGACGTTGCCGATCTGGCTCAGCGCCACGCCGCCAAGGCCCGCGATGCCGGAACCGAGGCCAAAGGCGAGCATGTCCACGCGCCCGGTGGGCACGCCGCAGCAGGCCGCCATGTTGCGGTTCTGGGTGACGGCGCGCACGTTCAGGCCCAGGCGCGTCTTGTTCAGCAGCAGCCAGGTGAGCACCACCACGAACAGCGCGAAGGCAATGATGACGATGCGGTTGTACGGCAGCACCAGGTTGGGCAGCACCTGGATGCCGCCGGACAGCCAGGCCGGGTTAGACACTTCGACGTTCTGCGCGCCGAACACCAGGCGCACCAGCTGGATCAGCATCAGGCTGATGCCCCAGGTGGCGAGCAGGGTTTCCAGTGGGCGGCCATACAAGTGACGGATGACTGTGCGTTCCAGGGCCATGCCGATGGCCGCAGTGACAAAGAACGCCACCGGCAACGCGATCAATGGGTAGAACTCGATGGCCTGGGGCACATAGCGCTGCATCATCAACTGCACCACATAGGTGGAGTAGGCGCCGAGCATCAGCATCTCGCCGTGGGCCATGTTGATCACGCCGAGCAGGCCGAAGGTGATCGCCAGGCCCAGGGCCGCCAGCAGCAGAATCGAGCCCAGGGACATGCCGCTGAACGCCTGGCCGAGGATTTCACCCATCATCAGTTTGCGTTTGACCTGGGCCAGGCTGGTTTCAGCGGCGGTGTGCACGGCGGCATCGGCTTCCACGCCTGGCGCCAGCAACGCTTCAAGGCGCGTGCGGGCCAGCGGGTCGCCGGTGCTGCCGAGCAAGCGCACGGCCGCCAGGCGCACCACCGGGTCGGGATCGACCAGTTGCAGGTTGGCCAGGGCCAGGCTGAGGGCGCTGTGCACCTGTTCATCCGTCTCGGCGGCGACCTGCTGGTCGAGGAATTTCAGTTGTGCAGGCACCGCGCTTTTTTGCAGGGTGCGCGCTGCGTCCAGGCGCACCTTGGGGTCGGCGGCGAGCAGTTGCAGGCTGGCTTGCACGTTATTGATCAAGCCGCGCAGGCGGTTGTTCAGACGCACGGTCTTGGTTTCGCCGTTGAGCGTGAGTTGGCCTTGCTCAAGGGCATCGACCAACTCGATACGCGCAGGGTCGGGGTTGGCGGCCCAGTCCTGCAGGAGTTTGGCTTGCTGCACCGGGTTGGCGGCAAGGAAGTCTTCGGCGTCGCTGGCGTGTGCGCCCAAGGGCAGCAACAGCAGCAGGGCGAGGATGAGGCGGTGGAGGGCAGTGGGCATATAAAAATGTCCTGGTCATGCGGGGACAGTGTGGGAGCAGGCTGTGTGGGAGCCAGCTCCCACAGTGACCATGTCCCACATTCGAGCTGTGGGGGCGTTAGTTGCTCTTCACGGCATAGTCCGGTTTTTTGTCATTGCCCGGAATGTAAGGGCTCCACGGCTGTGCACGAATCGGCGCTTCGGTCTGCCACACCACCGAGAACTGCCCGTCGGCCTGGATCTCACCGATCATCACCGGCTTGTGCAGGTGGTGGTTGGTCTTGTCCATGGTCAGGGTGAAGCCCGACGGCGCGGCGAAGGTCTGGCCGCCCAGGGCTTCACGCACTTTGTCGACATCGGTGGACTTGGCTTTTTCCGCCGCCTGCGCCCACATATGGATGCCCACATAGGTGGCTTCCATTGGGTCGTTGGTCACGGCTTTGTCGGCGCCCGGCAGGTTGTGTTTCTTGGCATAGGCTTTCCAGTCGGCCACGAACTTCTGGTTCACCGGGTTCTCCACCGACTGGAAGTAGTTCCAGGCCGCGAGGTTGCCCACCAACGGCTTGGTGTCGATGCCACGCAGTTCTTCTTCACCCACCGAGAACGCCACCACCGGTACCTCAGTGGCTTTCAGGCCCTGGTTGGCCAGTTCTTTGTAGAAGGGCACATTGGAGTCGCCATTGACGGTGGAGACCACAGCCGTCTTGCCACCGGCGGAGAACTTCTTGATGTTGGCGACGATGGTCTGGTAATCGGCGTGGCCGAACGGGGTGTACACCTCTTCGATGTCTTTATCCGCCACGCCTTTGGAATGCAGGAACGAGCGCAGGATCTTGTTGGTGGTGCGCGGGTACACGTAGTCGGTGCCGAGCAGGAAGAAGCGCTTGGCGCTGCCGCCTTCTTCGCTCATCAGGTATTCCACCGCCGGGATCGCCTGCTGGTTCGGCGCCGCACCGGTATAGAACACGTTCGGCGACATCTCTTCGCCTTCGTACTGCACCGGGTAGAACAGCAAGCCGTTGAGTTCTTCAAACACCGGCAATACCGATTTACGCGACACCGAGGTCCAGCAGCCGAACACCACGGCCACCTTGTCCTGGGTCAGCAGCTGCCGGCCTTTCTCGGCGAACAGCGGCCAGTTGGACGCCGGGTCCACCACCACCGGTTCGAGCATCTTGCCGTTCACCCCGCCTTTGGCGTTGATCTCGTCGATGGTCATCAGCGCCATGTCTTTGAGCGAGGTTTCGGAGATCGCCATGGTCCCGGACAACGAGTGCAGGATGCCGACCTTGATGGTCTCGGCGGCCTGGACGGTCCAGGTCAAACCCATGGCAGCAATGGATGCCGACAAAGTGAAAGCCTTGATCAAGCTGCGACGCTTCATGGTGCGATCTCCGTAAAACAATAGTTGTTATGGGGCAGATACACAGCGCTTTGCAAAGGCTGTGCCTGCGACCTGCCGCAACGGTTTTAACGGGGATTCAGGGCCAGGCAGCGGCGGTTATGCACCAGCCTGGCGCTGCAAGAGAGGACGCAGGCGTGACGCGCCTCAAAAAAGGGCGCCGGAGCAATATGCAGCGCAAGCTTGGCGCGCGGGTATCCCACGATGGTCACTTCTTTCGACTATCCAGGTGCTTTCATGGACGATTCTTCTGCGCGTGACAAACGCGCGGCACTGCCTCGCGGCCACGCCAAACTGGGGCAGCTCAGCCCCGCCTTTATCAGCACTGACGATGCCGCGCGTTATATTCACGAGCAAATCGGTAGCCAGCGTGAGGTGGAGTACGCCAGTGTCATTCTGCGGCGCCTGAGCGATAACCTGTACGTTGCCAGCGAACCGCGCGCGGGCAAGCCCACCACGTTCGACTGGAATCTGTTGCTGGACCGCGAACATACGGCCGGCGAGTTCGTGAACCCCGAGGGCTACCAGATTGTGGCGAGCCTGCACTCTCACCCCAGTTCTCTGGACTTTGTAAAACGTACTTACCTCAAGTGGACGCTGCAGCAGATGCAGGCGTTCATGAGTTTTTATTCCACGCCGGACATTTACTTCAATCACCAGGACCGTGCGCGTTTTACCCAGGCTTATCTCTCGGGGCCAGATGGCGCGCTGTTGCGCTACACACCCAGCAACTCCGCCGCCGAGACCGGGTTTGTGCACTGGCTGGACACCAATGGGCCATGGTCCTCGCCCCATGCCCATGACGGCACGCTGGAAGGCATCTACAAAAAGCTGGCTGCGGTGGGCCGGTTGACCTTTGTGCAATCCAGCGCTGCCTGGGGCAGTTCGACAGGGGATGTTCCCGCCGACTGGCAACCCTATCAGCCCTTCAGTGCGCCAGCGATGCCATTGCCCTGCGGGCCAGTGTTTATCAGCGCTGAGCAGGCGTTGTCGTATGCCTGGTCGCGCATTCAGCGCGCTCCCACCGCCCGGCAGCGGGTGCTGTTGCTCAAGCATGATCTGCAAGAGTTGTTTGTCGCGGCGCAGCCGGAACTCACCAGTACCGTCAGCGATCAGTTGCCCCTGTTGCCGACAGGGCTTCACCTGCTGGGTATCTACTTTCACTCCCGGCCCTTGCCCGGCCAATACCCTGACCTGGATACCTGGCTGTATAAGAACTTTGTCAGCCCGTTGGAGCTGGCCACGCATATCGCGCAATTTCGGCAGTATGCGCTGGGGGCCCAATCTACCCTGGGCGTGTCGTTGTACATCCGCATGCGCGACGAGGCGATCCTGCGCTATCGGTTTTCAGGCTCGGCGGCGGAGACTGCGTTGTTTACCCGCTCGAGCACGGGGGAAGTGGGTGACAACGGCACGCAGGCGGCCTTGCAAGCCGGTACGTTGTTGACCCGGGCGTTCGTCTTGCGGGTGGCGGCAGCGGGGGAATTGACCGTCGAGAAAACCAGTGCCCTGTGGGACCGTGCCGGCGTGGTCGACGCACAGTGGAAACCCTATTCCCTGGTGGCCCTGCCCAGCTTGAGCCGTGGCTTTCTCAGCGCCGATGATGCGGCCCGTCATGCCCACGAACGCATCGGCGCACGGCGTGATCGCGAGTATGGCGGGACGATCCTGCAACGCGCAGATGGTCGTTATGTGGCGACCGAGCCTGTGGCGACTGGGCCCTGGCCGTTCGCCTTTGCGGGGCTGTACCCGAAGGACCGGCAAGGCGCGCCGATCATTCTGCACGCCGGGTGCCGGTTGCAGGGGCTTTACGGCTCGCGCATCGCCCTGTCACTGGCCGACCCCGCCGAGGCGTTGACGCTCAAGTGGACGCGTCAGGATGCCGAGCTCAACGGGCAGATGTTCCGTGACCAGGACGTACACCCGATTTTGCAGGCCGGGGTAACCGCTTATCTGTCCGGCGCCGAGGACTGCCTGATCGCCTACCAGCCAGGGCACACGACAGCCGAGTGGGTGTTGCATTGGCAAGCCGAAGCCATCAGCGGTATCAGCCAGATAGCCAAGAACCTGGCCAATGGCACGATGAAACCCGCCGATGTGGTGCGCAAACTGGCCGAGGCCGGCACCTTGCGGGTGGTGATCGGCAATGCGTTGTGGGGGCCGAGTGGGTCCATCGAACTGGATTGGGGCCCGTACGTGCGCAGTATTGCCTGGCAGCGTCCCGAGCAGCCGAGCCATGGCGCGCTGTTTGAGAGCGCCGACGCGGCGGCCTTGGATGCGCTCGCTCGAGTACCTTACAACCCGGAGCAACACCGCTATTTTTTCTGTTTTATCCTTAAACACACGTCGCGCAATGACTACGTGGCCAGCGAGTGTGTGCCGATCACCCTGCAATCACCGATGCTGACGCTTGCCAGCCTGTACGCGAGTACCGGCCCTGATACTTATCAGCTGCCCGAGGGGTTTGAGTGTGAGGCGCTTTATTACACCAACCAATGGGCCGGCAATGGTGCCACGGCCTGGCTGGAGCGCTGCTTTATGTTGCCTGCGCACCTGGACATCGCCGTGTCCCAGGCACGCTTGATCACACGCGGGTCCGCTCTGGGCGCGGCGGTCTATATCGCGACACCCCAGGGGGCTTTGCTGTGCTATCGCTCGTCATCGCCCAAGTCCTTGTTTGACTCGCAAAGCGAGGGCGACAGCCTGGAGACGATCGAGGCCAAGTTGAAGGGCGGCACCCTTGAACCGCTGAAGTTTATTCGCAAGGTCGCCGAGGCGGGCGAGCTGCGTGTGGTGATGCAGAGTCCTTGTTGGGACCGCACTGGCGCGGTCAGCAGGTTATGGAACCCGTATGCGAACCTGTCACGCCGTCGCTTGAGCCCGGTCTTTGTGTCGATGGACGACGCTGCCCGCTACGTGCGACGGCGTGTTGCGGTGACGCAATTGCAGGCGTACGGCGGGCTTATCCTGCGTCGCGATGACGGCGGGTTCGTAGCCTCCGAGCCTTTGGTGATTGCCGATGAAGTCTTCGATCTCAAATGGATTTTCCCCGATGAGCTGGTGACGCGGGGGGACTACCCCATACGTACCACGGTGGTAGCCAGCTATCACTCGAGGCCCGCGTCCCAATGGCCGTTTTTGCTGACGGCGGCCGAAGCCTCTGTGTACAGCAATACGTTTTCCACCCGCTTGCTGGCTCATGCCTTGGCGGCTGGTGAGAAGCGCCTGTATCACTACCTGCTGGGGCCTGACGGTTCGCTGACCTGCCTATGGCCCGAGCCGCGGGGCAAGTACCCGCAAATTACCGAGCAACAACTGGTCACCCACCCCAAAAGCCGTCATGACTGGCTGACCGCGCCACTGGAACGCCAGATACGGGCAGGGGAACTGGCGCCGTCGGAGTACGTCAACCGTATTGCCCGCAGTTTTACCCTGAGTGTGGTGCAGGGCAGTGCGATGTGGGGGGAGCCGGGCGTCGTGTCCGGGTGGAGCGCTTTTGCGACGCCCGCCAAAAGTGACGGCCAGTATGCCCAGGCGCGCCATGAGCCCGCGTACAGCCCGATGTTCATCCAGGCCGACGATGCCGTGCGGCATGTCCACGGGCAGATGGCGCAGCGCTCGCAATTGATGTTCGGGTACGTCCTCAAGTCGATGGATAACGGTGGCTACGTGGCGACGTTGCCGGTGAGTGACGGCGGTTCGAAGCTGGCTCGCCGCCGGGTGTTCAGCAGTGCGGGCTATCCGTATCGCTACGGCTTGGCGGGCATGTATATCTGTGTGCCCGAACAGGCAGATTTTTACCCAGCGGGAGGTGTGCGCACGGGAGATGATGTCTACCGAGGGTTGTTCTCGCCCACCGAACTGCTCGGTGCGTTTCATCAGGTGCAAGCCACGACAGCTCGTTCGGTGCTGCCGATGTATTTTTCTTGTGCTGACGGCGCCTTGCTCAAGTTTGTCGCGCGCGATACGCGGGGTATCTCATACAGCGATGCGGTCAATCTGCGCCTGCGCTTGTTGAGCCCGACAGACTATATCCAACGTGTCGCGGCGGCGGGGGATCTGCGGGTGTTGCAGTCCAGTGCAAGCTGGCTGGGGGCGGGGGTAGTCGGGGCCCACTGGCAGCCGGGCCGCTCGCGTGCGGTCATTCCTGCGGGTGAGCGCCAGCTGGGATTGGGACCGTTGCACGCTCATCGCGATGATGCCGCGTGGTTCTCCCAGGCGTATGTCGGCGGCTACACGGACCAGCAGTACCTGAGTGCTCTGTTGACGGACCCTATGGGCAGCAGCCATCTTCCCGTATTGCCAATGCTGGACGACGGTTTTCCTTCCTCGCACGCTGAAGGTTTGTTTGATAGCCGCGGGTTGCCGGGCAAATACCGGATCACGGCAGCCCATCTGCTGTTCCACGCAGGCCTTGATCAGCCGGCGGATGTGGCGCAGAACGCTTTTCGTACTCACTTCGTGTCGTGGCGCGAGTTGGCGTATTACGTTCACGAGTTGAAGCGAAAGGGCTTGCCGATCGTCACGTTCTATCTGTCTGCACGGGATGGCGCACTACTCGCCTATGCCCCGCACTGGAGCACTGAGGAATACAACCTGCTTGCCACGCCCGACAAATGGTCGGCCCAGACAGGCTATACCGCGCAGGCTCCGACGCCTTCGCACTTCATCTCCGCACTCGCGCGAATCGGCCAGCTTCGCGTGGTGCGCAGCGGGGATTTCTGGACCGTGCGTGGGGTCCTGGGGGCTCAGTTGAAACTGTCGATCAGTCGTCCCCCCAAGGATGAATTGTGAACACCACTGCCTGCGTCAGGCGGAGCCTGAAGTGGGCTCTCTGTGGCCAAGAACACGCGACAGCACCAGGCGATCCAATGCCCACACGGCGATCAAGGAAGCCCCCACCAACGGGAAGATAATCGCCAGCCCGAGCATGATCGCCATCGCGGTTTTCCATTTGGGCAGGTCGTGGCGTAGCGGCGGTACACCCAGCCCACCCTGGGGCCGACGCTTCCACCAGATCACCACGCCGCTGACCGCGCTGAGCAGAATCATCAGGCAGATCACCAGCACGATCAGTTGGTTGACCCAGCCGAACATCTTGCCTTCGTGCAGCATCACACCCGTCTCGGTGGCGCGTGCGACCAGGTTGTAATGATCCCAACGCACATCGGCCAGGACCTTGCCAGTGTACTGGTCCACGTGCAGGGTGGCGTCGTTGCGCGGGTCGTCGGCGAACACCGCGACGGTGAACACACCGGTGGCGGTGGTGGGGAAGGTGATGCTGTAGCCGGGCTCGACCTTGCGCGCGTTGGCCAGGTCGACCACCTGTTGCAGGCGCACCGTGGGTGCGGCCGGGCCTGCGTGCATTGCGCCGTGATTCATGTGTTCGGCGTGGTCGCCTGACATCGGCATCGGCGTGTTTTCCAAGGCCCAGGGCACGGTTTGCTGGGTGGCCGTGTTGAGCACACGGGCCTGCTGGTCGGACTGCGGCACGTTGTTCCACATCGCTGCCGGGAAGGTGTTCCACAGGTCGGCGTATTGCTTGCCCCAGAAACCGGTCCAGGTCATACCGCTGAGCAGCATCACCAGCAGGAACGCCGCGCCCCAGAAACCGGCGACAGCGTGCAGGTCGCGCCAGAACAAGCGGCCACGGCTACCCAGGCGCGGCCACAACACCCCGGCCGAGGACTTGCCCCGCGGCCACCATAGGTACAGGCCGGACACCACCAGCATCACGCCCCAGCCAGCGGCGAGTTCAATCAGGCGGTCGCCGACGGTGCCGATCATCAGCTCGCCGTGCAGGACACGGGCGATGGCTTGCAGGTTGTTTTTTGCATCCTGCTCACCGAGGACGGTGCCGCGATACGGGTCGATGAACACTGTCACTTCGTGGGCACCGTTGCGCATCACGAATTGCGCGCTGCGAGTGGCGTCGGCAGGGGGCAGGTATTTACTGATCGCGGCGTGAGGGTAGGCGGCCTGGGCGCGCTGCAGTTGCTCGTCGGCGCTCAGCGCATGTTCGGCGGCGGGCACGGTGAGCAGGTGGCCGTACATCAGCGGGTCGAGCTGGGGTTTGAACAGGTAGATGATGCCGGTGAGGGCCAGCAGCAGCATGAAGGGGGCGACGAAGAGGCCGGCGTAGAAATGCCAGCGCCAGGCCAGGTTGTAGAAGGAGATCTTTTGCGTGGTCATCGGGTGCTCCGCACAAGGCTTTTGATTTTTCTTGGTCTGTTACATCGTCATCGCAGGCAAGCCAGCTCCCACAGGGGCCTGTAATCCATCTGTGGGAGCTGGCTTGCCTGCGATGCTTTTAGAAGCTCATGTCCACCTTGGTCCAGAGCGTACGCCCCGGCTCCTTGATGGCCTGCGGGTCGTTCGCCGGGTAACCGAAGCCTGCGTTACCGGCCAGGTTCAAGTGCTCGGCATAAGCCTTGCCGAACAAATTGTCGACCCCGGTGCTGACCTTGAAGTTCTTGTTGATGCGGTATGCCGCATTCAACGAGAACACGCCAAAGCCGCCACTTTTGTCGTAGTCCTTGCCAACCACGTTGCCCTTGTTCGAGTCGATGCGGTTTTGTGCAGCAACTAGCCGCCACAAGGCGCCGGCGCTCCAGTCGTCTTCGCTGTAAGTCAGGCCCAGGCGCGTGTCCAGTGGTGGCATTTGTGGCAGGGCCTTGCCGTCGCTGCTGTTCTTGCCCCAGGCATAGGCGAGGCTGGCGTCGGCTTTCCAGTGTTGGCTCAGCTTGTACGCCGCGCCCACTTCGCCGCCCATGATGCGTGCGTCCACATTGCGCGCCTGGGAGGTGATGCCCATCATGCCGGGCCTGTAGTCGAACAGGATGAAGTCGCGCACCTGGCCGACATAGCCCGAGGCCCAGGCTTCCAGGTCGGCGCTCTTGTACTGGGCGCCGAAGTCGAGCTGGGTGGTTTTCTCCGGTTTCACGCTGTCGAAGGCATTCACCGAGCCGCCCGCGCCGGTGTTGGGGGAAAACAGTTCCCAGTAATCCGGGAAACGTTGCGCGTGGCCCAGGCCGGCATACAGCGTGGTGGGGGTGTCCGCCAGGTCGTGCTCATAACGCACAAAGCCCGAGGGCAATGTATCGGCGCGGGTGTCGCCGGCAGTCGGGTTCGGGCGCGACATCATTCCCGAGCCGGTGCGTTGACGAAAATCCTTCGCCGAGGCGCGGTCCAGGCGTGCGCCGGTGATCAGGCGATCGTTGTCGGCGGCGTACCAGGTCAATTCGCCGAACACGCCGTAGTTGTGGAAATTGGCGTCCTTGTTGCGCGGCAAATCCTTGTAGGTGTCGATGCCCATACTGCTGCGCGCACGGTGTTCATTGGTCTGCGCATCCAGGCCGCTGATCAATTGCACATCCGCCCAGCGCCAGGTCGCCTTGATGCGTGCGCCAAGGGTGCGGCGGTCGACGTTAGACGCCATGGGCCCCGCCATCATGCCGGTGCCCGAAGGGACGCGCAGGCTGTAGTTGTCCATCACATGGTCGGCGTAGTTGTAGTAGACCTGGGCTTCGACCTTATCCAACACCTCGCCGAGATTGGATTTCTCGAAACGCAGCCCCAGGCTTTCGCGCAGGAACTGCGAGCCGTCCATGCCACGCCCGGCGTAGCGCGCCTCGCCGTCGCCACGCCCGGCGGTGAGTTCCAGCAGGGTGTCGGCGTCGGGCGTGAAGCCCACGGCCACGTCACCGTTCCACTTGTCATAGCGCGAGGCGACGGTGTCGTTGTTGCCGTCCTTGTAATCGTCGGCATGGGCCTGGTTGCCGATAAAGCGCATGTAGCCCAATGGGCCGCCAGCAGCGGCATCGATGACCTTGTCGAAACGCCCGTTGGAGCCGGCCAATACGCTGGCGTTGACCCGCGTGCCCAACTCGCCGAACTGCTCCGGCTCACGCTCGAACAGGATGGTGCCGGCAGACGCGCCTGGGCCCCATAGCACGGTTTGCGGGCCTTTGATTACGGTGAGCTTGTCGTAGGTTTCCGGCGAGATGTACGAGGTGGGGGCATCCATCCGCCCAGGGCACGCGCCGAGCATCATGCCGCCGTTGGTGAGGATATTCAGGCGCGAGCCGAACATGCCGCGCAGCACCGGGTCGCCATTGGTGCCGCCGTTGCGCACCAGGGCGAAGCCGGGGATGGTCTTGAGGTAGTCGCCGCCATCGCTGGCGGGCACCGGTTGGCGCGGGTCTTTGGGGTTGGTGACCACGGTCAGCGGTGAGCTGGGGGCGATAGCGGTGATGACCGTGGGGCTCAGCTCATGCTCGCCGGCGTGAGCGTGGGCAGCCAATAGTGCGCCGCATAACGCGGTGAGCAGGGCAGTACTTCCCAAACGGGTGTCAGCAGAAAACCTGGACATGACAAATTCCATCAATCAATCGTAAACAACACGGCCAGCAGCCTACGGCTGTCTGTCTAAAGTCGGCCGGGGTGAAGTAACGCGGTGAAGGGCTTACGAAGCGATGGGCGGCGCACGGCTACGGGCGCCGGGGAAGATGCTCTGCCGGGCATGGCCCAGGCGCGTGGCGGGGGTGAGGGCGTTGGCGGGCGGCGGGGTGCCGAGGGTTACGTAGGAGACGCTGCCGGGCAGGGCCGGGCAACTGAACAGCAGGTCGCAATAGCCGCACTTGGCCCAGAGTGCGTGGTGTTCGGCGGGGGCTTGGGTGTGATGGGGTTCGCCGTGGTCGCTCGGCATCTCCATGGGCATTTCCATGGACATACCGGCGTGATGATCCATCGGCATCGCCTGGGAAATCAGCGGACCGATAAAGATCATCAGCATGGCGAACAGGCTGATCCAACTGCCGCGCTTCACGCGGTAGTGGGGAGACAACCTGGCGCGAGGGGCGCCCATCGAGGTTGGCTTACTGGGCGTGCATATGCTCGTGGCCGGCCATCGGTGGCGCTTTGTGCACCGACACTTGCACCTGGACCTTGCCAGCTTTCTCGAAGGTCAGGGTCAGTGGGAATTGCTTGCCATCGGCCAGCAGGCTGCGGTCTTTGAGGCCCAGCAGCATGACGTGGTAAGCCATCGGCGCGAAGGTCAGCTCACCCTTGGCCGGTACGGCGACGCTGGGCACTTGTTGCATCTTCATCAGATCGCCTTGCATCACATGCTCATGCAACTCGGCTTTCTCTGCGACGCTGGTTTCAACGCCGAGCAGGCGATCCGGGGTAGCCCCGGTGTTATGAATCACAAAGTACGCCGCGACGGTGGGCGCATTCGGCGGCAATTCCTGGGACCAGGGATTGCTGACCTCCAAGTCGCCGGCCTTGTAGTCCTCGGCATTGGCAGCACTGAACACCGGCAGCAGCAACGCAGCCAGAAGCAGGGAAGATTTAAGCATGGCAGTTCTCCAGAACGGTTCTAAACGCAGTTCACTTGCGAAGAAAATCAGACCGTTGGAGAGGCGCGGGGGTTAAGGCTTGGCCATTGCTGGCGCGGGGTGGGATTGCGCAATAAGCGCGGCGGCAGGCTCTGCACCGCCTCGAAGCGTGTCACATACAACTGCGGCACATGCCCCGGCAACGCCACCAACGGCGCCGAACCCGAGCAACACCAGCAATGCTGCATAGCCGAGTGATCGTCCGGCGGTGCCGGGATTTCCAGCTTGCCCAGGGCAATCGCCTTAAGGCTGGCGCCATTGGACGAACAGAACCCGCCCCACATCAGACGCTTGATCGGGTCATCGGTCTGCTGCATCGCACTGGCCAACGGCATGGCAAACGCATTGAACAGCACTGCAAGGCAGGCGATCCAGGCAATTGCAAAGCGTTGACGGGCCATGGCGGATAATCCGTAGGGTTAAACGATCAGGCGGGTATTTAGCCTGATCGAGGGGGATAAGTAAAAAGGGCGGGTGTGGTTTGGTGTCGCAGTGGTGGGTTTGAGGATAGACGAGAACGGCCGCTTGCCAATTTTGTAGAAGGGACGCAGCGCACCAGGCGACGCTGAACACTGTGGGAGCTGGCTTGCCTGCGATAGCATCACCTCGTTCCAACTGGAAGACCGAGTCGCCTGCATCGCAGGCAAGCCAGCTCCCACCTGCCCAGCCCCCCGCTCAATCGTTTGCGCGTTCATTGATGTGCGCTTGGTAAGAGGGTGGTCAACGCGGTCAATCGCGGCCCATATCAACCAAAGTGAACGCTAAACCACATACGGTTTTATCGGATAAATATTGCACGGCTATCCTTGCGTTTGAGTGGGTTTCCAAGCTGAGTCGATAGGAATCCCATCCACCTGTAGCTCCAATCGGTAACGGTAATTTCACTGGCCCTTTGGACTCGTGTGGCATTCCAAGCGTTTTTCGGATGCTGTCTTGGTTCATTGAGAGGGTGAGGGGTACAGGCAGTTCACCGGAATACTTGGGCTCGCCTTGTGCCAGTGAAATCAGGCAAAAAACGATTCGCTCCAATCTCATGGTTTCGGCCCAAAACCAAAGCTCAACGCCTGGCTCTGGTTTATGAATGAAATGGGAGTTTTGACCGTTTTCAAATAATGGCTTTATTGACCCGGCACGAAGTAAGCCCTCGGCAACAAAATCATCGTAGGTGCGTCCCAAGCGTTTTACCAAGCGATCAATGTTTACTGCTTCCATCCTAGTACCACCCCTGGTTTTCGTTGACCTTATGCATTCGGGTGCGTGCCATCTCGAGATCAGTCTCAGCGAAGCCGTGATCCAGGAGGTATGGCTTGATAGCATCAAAATTGTTGTCTGCCGCCTGACGAAGATCGTCGGCATCTAACGTCTGCTTTTTCTCCGTGTTTCGCTAACCGTAAGTCTCACTAAACTTTTGATGGATGTAAGACGGAATAGCAATGCTCGCAGCATTATTTAACGCTTCCTTGAGCTGCTTCTCTGTAAAGCTTATTGCATAGCGTTCGAGATGACGTCTTATCGCTGCCTGCGAGGGTATGTGATCCACGTGCAACCCGTTGCGCAGTCGTCCACTGAACGCACCGTAAATATCAACTTCCAACGGCCTGACCGCCGGCTTGGCAAACACCAAATACAACGGCGCCACACCCGAATCAGCCGGAAACGAAATGATCGTATCCTGCCAGGTGATGTTTTCTGCATCCCGCCCTGGATAGTGACTGATCGCCGAATCTTGCCCCACCGCAATCGGATGAACAAACATGTTATCCAAGCGTTCCGGTGTTCCGGGATACGGGCTCGGCACGCTGACAACCGGGCCGAGGTTCGGCGTCCATGTGATGCTGATGCCATCCAGCACCGCGACCATCGCGCTGTGATCCTCATTCCACCGGGCTTGCGCAACGGGTACGCGGTCGGCGCCACTGCCAGGTTGGGTATGTAGGCCGTAAGCACGCAGTTCACCGGACTCATCCTGGCGAAACTGAAAACGCACTCGCGTGCTGGCCAAACGCATCCCTTCCAACTGCTCCGGGGTGTACAGCGTTGAGTCACCGATATCCCGTGGCCAGAAGGCCAGCAGCACGAGGTTGAGGGCGGAACCGGCGCCGGCCAACCCTCGTACGGCCCAGGCACCGAGGTCGCTGCCGAGTGTGCCGGCTACCCTGCCGACGGCGCCCGTGGTACCGGTTGAGGCCATAAGGGCAGTGGTGCCGAAGTTTTTGGCGTTTTCCGGGGCGGTGCCCGCAGCTGTAGAACCGGCCGGTACCGAAACGCAGGATTTGGCAAAAACGCAGGTATCAGCGGCACGATTCGACGCAACGGGCGCGGCATAATTCGCAGGGGGCGAGGCGGATGCAGTCGGCCTCATTACAATCGGGGTGACACGTTGAGGTTGGGGACCGAACTCCTGAGATTTGGAACTCTGATTGGCAATCAACTCCGGCGGCGGATCGCATTTGCAGATGCACAGATCACCCTCCAGTGCCGCTTGTTTGCCGTTCCACTCTTCGTGCAAATGAGGGCCGGTAAGCGCGATGAAGCCTTCAGTGCCGCATGCCGGACAAGCGACCCGGTCACCCTCCCTCGAGATCATTTCGCCGTTGAAACTGGTGCCCTCACAACCGCTGGTTACCTTGCCACCCACCGTGGTGGTTGAACCGGTGGTGATGTTGTAGCGCCTCACATCTGACTCTCCACGCGATAACCAGCCTTTAGAAGACCAGGAATACCCTCGCCGTCCGCGTACTCCACCACCTGAGCCAGGTTTTGCAGGCTGCTCGTCACGGTGTCGCCGTTGTCGGTAGCGCTGCCGACAATGGCGATGGGCAGACCTTTGTAGGTGGCTGCGAAACCTGCTCCCGAGACAATTTCGCTCTCTTTGCCATCGGGGTAGCGCACTCGGTCGCCGACGCATGCGATGCGCAAGTCATGGATCTCTAGGCTGGTGCTTGCAGTGATAATTTCTCCGCCCATACGCGTTCTCGAGCCGAGTGTCGCGTAGTCGTAGATGGCTTTGATTGGGCGAGTTGATGGTTGGATTTCGGTAGCGGTGTCTTTCATGTTTCGTCCTTTTTATTATCCGCACAGGAGGGCCCAAACACAGTCGTGGCACTGACTTATGCAAAGGGAATGGCGCGCAAATGGCGCAAGAAAGATGGTGCTGGCAGGCGCAAAGCCAAACAACTGTCCGTTCGGCTAGGTATTGGGAAAAACAGAAACGTCTTACACGGCTTTGAGGTTGCCCCTAGGACACTCCATATCTAGTCTCCTTACACCGCTGCAAACGAAGCGGTCGGGCGTCGCGGCCCGGATTGATTAAGCTCCCCTTGCGTTAAGGAGCTTCACAATGAACAAAAACACCCTCAATACCCCCATCCGGCTATTTACCGTGGCCGATGGAATCAGCACTGAAGATCTGTTGGTCAACCTCAGCGAAACACTCGCCTCGGCCAATGCGCTGAGTTGCGACCTGGCCTTTGACCTGGAAGGCCCTAAACGAGAGGAGTTGCTGGGTGTTGCACAGTTGATCGAGCTGGCGCAGTTGCTGGCTGATCGGATGCACAGTGGTGTCGGGCTGGGGACCGCCGCAAGCCGCTAGCAACACAGTACAAATGTGGGAGGGGGCTTGCTCCCGATAGCAGTGTGTCAGTTGCTGATTTGCTGGCTGCGCTACTGCAATCGGGAGCGAGCTCCCTCCCACATGAGATTGTGGCGTTTAAAGAATGCTGATTGCCTGTAGCACCGCTGACGTTGCTGTGCATTCATGCTGGTTGATATTGCAAATTATGCGGCGGGTACGCCGTGGACCTGCATATCGACACCCAGGGCTTTTCTAATCACGGCAAAAATCGCCGCAAGGTTATCCATGCTGGGGTTGCCGCTGGCCGAAAGCATTCGGTGCAGGCTTTTGCTAGGTTTGGCGGTTTGTTTGGCAAGGCCTTCAAAGCCTACTGTGGCGTTGACTAAATCACGCAGGATCACGCGAGATATTTCCGGCTCGCCATTGAGAAATAGCGTAGCGGCCTCGTCGAGAAGCGCCTGGGCGAATGCAGGGTCTCGCTGGGCACGTTCAGCGATGGTGTGTTTGTAGCTACGGGTAAGCGCCATGCTGGTCACCTCTTTTGTTTCAATTTCTTGTCACGCTGATACTCATTAATCAGCGACTTTACGACCTTGATATCGCGCTTTTGACTGGACTTATCACCACCACCGAACAGGATGATTAATCGATGTCCTTCTCGTATCAAATAGATTCGCAAGCCGGGTTCCCAGTCGATACGGTATTCGCCTAGCCCATCGAACCACTTGATGTTGCTGGTGTTGCCTGTTTCAAGCCGAACTAAAGCGGTTGAAACTCGAGTTGCCGCTGGGACACTCAAGGATGAAAACCACTCATCGAACGGACTGGAATCGTTGTCGCGTTGGTATTCTTCGATCTCAATCATTAGCCATCTTGAAGGTAACAAATAGGTTACTAATCAAGCAGGCGAGCGATCCTGACTCATCGAGTGAAGTTTGCCAACGCGCTGAGTGTTTCTTCAGACGACAGGAATTCCCTGTCTACTTGAGCCAACACCGGCCGCTTCAACACCAACACCGGCACCCCCTGCTCACGCGCCACTTCCAGCTTCGGCTCGGTGGCGGTGCTGCCGCTGTTCTTGCTGATCAGCACATCAATTCGCCGTTCTTCGAATAACGCCCGCTCGTCCTCGATGAGGAACGGCCCGCGTGCGCCGATCACTTCACAGCGCTTGTTGCCCGGATACACATCCAGCGCGCGCAAGGTCCAGAACTGCTCGGCGGGGATTTCGTCGAGGTGCTGCAAGGGTTCGCGACCCAAGGTGAACAGCGGGCGCTTGAAGGGTTTGAGCGCTTCGACCAGTTCGGCCCAGTCGGCGACCTCTCGCCAGTCATCCCCCGGCTGCGGCTGCCAGGCCGGGCGTCGCAATGCCCAGCAAGGTACGCCGCATGCCCTTGCAGCCTCGGCCGCGTTGCGGCTGATCTGCGCCGCATACGGGTGCGTAGCATCAAGGATCAGGCTGATGCGTTCGGCACGTACAAACTGCGCCAGGCCTTCACTACCGCCGTAGCCGCCGACCCGCACCTGGCAGGTGAGGTCGGTGGGTACGCGGCCCACGCCGGCCAGGCTGTAGACGTGTTCAGGCCCCAAGGTGCGGGCGATGGCCAGCGCTTCCGTGACGCCGCCCAGCAGCAGAATTCTTTTCATAGCGGCTTGATCACTTCCAGCAACGTGATCGGCAGCGCCTGGCGCCAGGTATCGAACTCGCCCAAGGGCTGCGCCTGGGCCACATGGATGCGGGTCAGTTCGCCGCCATGCTCGGCACGCCAGTTCATCAAGGTCATTTCGCTTTGCAGGGTCACGGCATTGGCAACCAGGCGGCCACCGGGGCGCAGGTGTTGCCAGCAGGTGTCGAGCACGCCGTCGCGGGTGACGCCGCCGCCGATGAAGATGGCGTCTGGTGTTTCCAGGCCGCTTAACGCCTCCGGCGCCTTGCCGCGAATCAGTTGCAGACCGGGCACCCCGAGGGCGTCGCGGTTGTGTTCGATCAGGCCTTGGCGGCCGGTGTTGGCTTCAATCGCCAAGGCGCGACAGCTGGGATGGGTGCGCATCCATTCAATACCGATGGAGCCGCTGCCCGCGCCCACGTCCCATAACAGTTCGCCCGGCATGGGGGCGAGGCGGGCGAGGGTCATGGCGCGCACATCGCGCTTGGTCAGTTGGCCGTCGTGTTGGAAGGCCGAGTCCGGCAAGCCGGCAAGACGCGACAGACGTGGTGCGTCGGCATCTGCCAGGCAGTCGATGGCGACCAGGTTCAAATCGGCAACCGCAGCCTGCTCCCACGCATGCGCGTGCCCGTCGATACGCCGCTCATCCGGGCCGCCCAGGTGTTCAAACACACGGATGCGGCTGGAGCCAAAACCACGTTCGACCAACAACGCGGCGATCAAGGCGGGGCTGCTGCCGTCATTGCTCAATACCAACAAGCGCACGCCACTGGCCAGGTGCGCGTTGATTGCCGCCAATGGCCGCGCCACTACCGACAATGTCACCACCTCCTGCAACGGCCAGCCCAAGCGCGCCGCCGCCAGGGATACCGACGAGGGCGCGGGCAAAATCGTCAACTCCTCAGCCGCCACTTGCCGGGCCAGGCTGGCGCCGACGCCATAGAACATCGGGTCGCCACTGGCCAACACGCACACCGGCGTACCTCGGCGCGACAACACCGGCTCCATGGAAAACGGGCTCGGCCACAGTTGGCGCTCGCCACCAATACACAGCGGCAGCAGGTCCAACTGGCGCTGAGCACCTATAATCCGCGTGGCGCGCAACAGGGCATGCCGGGCATTCCTGCCCAGGCCTTTGAAGCCGTCTTCACCGATGCCTACAACCGTCAGCCAGGGCGACATATCAATTCCTTGAACGACATCCGACGGGCAGGCTTTTCATGCCGCCGGACAAAGCAGGCATAATACCGCGCCTTTACCCGTCAACCGGTAGCCCCGTGAACTCAACGCCTGCTGTGAATACCTTGCGCCCCTCGGCTTGTCCGGGGTTGCTGCGTATTGTCCAGGCGTTGGACGGCGGCATTTGCCGGGTCAAATTGGCGGGCGGCGCGATCACTGCCGCCCAGGCCCACGCCGTGGCAGAGGCGGCCCAAGCGTATGCGGGCGGGGTGATCGAGGCGACCAACCGCGCCAACCTGCAGATTCGCGGCATCGGCGCCGAGCAGAAAGCGTTGATCGCCCGGCTGCTGGCGGCGGGCCTGGGCCCCAGCAACGCAGGCGGTGACGATGTGCGCAACCTGATGCTCAGCCCCAGCGCCGGCATCGACCCGCAGATGCTGTTCGACACCCGCCCGCTGGCCGCGCAGATTCTCGCCACCCTGGAGAACCATCCGAGTTTCCATCAACTGTCGGCCAAGTTCGCGGTGCAACTCGACGGCGGCGAAGACCTGGCGATGCTCGAGCATCACCACGACCTGTGGTTGTCGGCATTCGTACGCCATGGCGAAACCCTGCTCGCGTTCGGCCTGGCGGGTTGTCCGGGCCTGGATGCGCCCGTGGCGGCCGTGCCATTGCATCAGGGGCATGGGTTGGTGGTGGCCGTGCTCCAAGCGTTTCTGGACCTCGCCACCCCAGAGCAAACGCGCATGCGCCATTTGCCTGTGGATAACGTGCTGAGCCATTTGCGGGTGCCGTTGCTGCCCGTCGACGGCTTCACACGCCCGCCCAGCGACGCGTCGCTGCAGGTGGGCACTTATCCACAAGTGCAAAAGAATCAGTTCTACGTTGCCGCCCTCGCGCCCTTGGGCCGCCTGGACCCAACGATGCTCAAGGGCGCCGCACAACTGGCCAGTGACTATGGGGACGGCTCCTTGCGCTTCACCCCTTGGCAAGGCGTGCTGGTGCCCAACGTCGAAAAGCCTCACGCCGTGACCGAGCGCCTGGCGCAACTGGGCTTTATCTGCTCCCTCGGCCACCCGCTGGCGCGCATGATTGCCTGCACCGGCTCCAGCGGCTGCGCAAAAGGCCTGGCCGACACCAAGGCCGACGCCGTGCAACTGGCCGCTCTGCAATCGAGCGTTGAGGTGCATCTGTCCGGCTGCCCGCGCTCCTGCGCTGCCGCGCACACCGCGCCCGTCACCTTGCTGGCGGTGAGCCCCGGCCACTACGACCTCTATTTTCGCGACGCAGCCCACCCGGGTTTCGGTCGGCTGCACGCGCGCACTCTTTCCATTGAAGCGGCGGGCGCCCTGTTACGCGCTCGCCCACGGAGCAACACCGATGATTGATTACATCCGCGACGGTCAGGAGATCTATCGCAACTCCTTCGCCATTATTCGCGCGGAAGCCAACCTGGACCGCATCCCGGCCGACCTGGAAAAACTCGCGGTGCGGGTGATCCATGCGTGCGGCATGGTGGAGGCCATCGACGGTCTGCAGTTTTCCGAAGGTGCGGGCAAGGCCGGGCGCGATGCGCTGGCCGCTGGTGCGCCGATCCTGTGTGATGCGCGGATGGTCTCCGAGGGCGTGACCCGTGCGCGTCTGCCGGCCAATAACGAGGTGATCTGCACCTTGCGTGATGACAGCGTGCCCGAGCTGGCGCGCGAGTTGGGCAATACCCGCTCTGCCGCTGCACTGGAACTGTGGCGCCCGCATTTGGAAGGCAGTGTGGTGGTGATCGGCAATGCGCCGACCGCGTTGTTCTATCTGTTGGAAATGCTCGATGCCGGCGCGCCGAAACCGGCGTTGATCCTGGGTTTCCCGGTGGGCTTTGTCGGCGCCGCCGAATCCAAGGCGATGCTCGCCGCTGACAGCCGTGGGGTGCCGTTCGTGATCATGCAAGGCCGCCTGGGCGGCAGCGCCATGGCTGCCGCCGCCGTCAATGCCCTGGCCACGGAGGTCGAATAATGCAGGTGCGCGGACGTTTGATCGGCCTGGGCGTCGGCCCCGGTGACCCCGAACTGATTACCCTCAAAGCCCTGCGCCTGCTGCGTGAATCGCCGGTGGTGGCGTACTTCGTGGCCAAGGGCAAGAAGGGCAACGCCTTCGGCATCATCGAGGACCACCTGGTGCCGCAACAGACCCTGATGCCGCTGGTGTACCCGGTGACCACCGAAGTGCTGCCCGCGCCGCTGTCCTACGAGCAGGTGATCAGCGACTTCTACGACAACGCCAGCCTCGACGTGGCCGCGCACCTGGACGCAGGCCGCGATGTGGCGGTGATCTGCGAAGGGGACCCGTTCTTCTACGGTTCCTACATGTACCTGCATGACCGCCTGGCCGAGCGCTACGACGCCGAGGTGATTCCAGGCGTGTGTTCGATGCTCGGTGGCGCCTCGGTACTCGGTGCGCCGTTGGTGTATCGCAACCAGAGCTTGTCGGTGCTCTCCGGCGTATTGCCCCATGAGGACCTCAAGCGCCGCCTGGCGGATGCCGATGCCGCCGTGATCATGAAGCTGGGGCGCAACTTCCCGAAGGTGCGCCAAGTGTTGGAAGAGTTGGGCCTGGCCGAGCGGGCGTTGTATGTGGAGCGTGCGACCATGGCCAACCAGAAGATCGTGCCGCTGGACCAGGTGGAGCCGATGTCTTCGCCGTATTTCTCACTGATCATCGTGCCCGGTGAACGGTGGCAAGGTTGATGACCCCGGCGATTGTGATTCTGGGCCAGGGCAGCCTGGCGACTGCGCGCAAGCTCCAGCAGGTTTATCCCGGCGCGTTGATCCATGGCCTGGCCACACGGGTTGAAGGTGCAGACCGCACCTACAGCGAATTCGGCGCGACCTTGCGTCAGCTCTATCAGCAGGGCACGCCACTGATTGCCCTGTGCGCCGCGGGTATTGTTATCCGCACCCTGGCGCCGTTGCTGTTGGAAAAGGGCGAGGAACCCGCCGTGCTGGCGGTGGCCGAAGACGGCAGCGCCGTGGTGCCGTTGCTCGGTGGCCTGGGTGGCGTGAACCTGATGGCGCGCGACATTGCAGCGGCACTCGGTGTGTCCGCCGCCATCACTACCAGCGGCGAGCTGCGTTTTGGCACCTGCCTGCTCAACCCGCCGGCGGGCTATCAATTGGCCGATATCGAGTTGGGCAAACGCTTTGTCTCCGACCTTCTGGCCGGCGAAAGCGTGCGTATCGAAGGCACGGCGCCATGGCTGGAGGACGCTAACCTGCCTCAGGACCAACAAGCGCGCCTGGCGATTCATGTAGGCAGTGCCGAACGCACACCGGCAGCCAACGAGTTGCTGATTTACCCGCAGAATGTCTACGTCATCTGCCGGTCGGGTGCGCAGTTGGCCGAGCGTGTGCGCACGGCGCTGCAAGAGGCGGGTGTGGCCGTGCAATCCCTGGCCTGCCTGCTGGCCAGCGACTTGCAGATGGCTGACGCGTCGTTGCATGAAGCTGCGTCGGCCTTGGGCGTACCGCTGCGTTTTGCTGCGCTGACACCCGTTGCGGATATCAGCATTACCGTGGCCGAGCAGCCCTTGGACCTGTCACAGGTGGGGCGCCCGCGCGGGCGTCTGGCGGTGATCGGCCTGGGCCCCGGCGCCGCTGAACTGATGGTGCCGGCGGTGAAGGCGGAACTGGCGCGTTGCACCGATGTGCTGGGGTATGAAACCTACGTGCGCATGGCCGGGCCGTTCCGGGACGATCAAGTGCAACACTGCACTGACAACCGCGAAGAAATGCAGCGCGCTCGCCATGCTTTCGAGTTGGCCGCGCAGGGCCGCTCGGTGGTGGTGGTGTCGTCCGGCGACCCTGGCGTATTCGCCATGGCTGCGGCAGTGATCGAAGCGCTGCACGAGTCCAGCGAGCCGGCCTGGCATAAGGTCGACCTGGAAATCCTGCCGGGGGTTTCCGCTTCGCTGGCCACCGCTGCCCAGGCGGGCGCGCCGCTGGGGCATGACTTCTGTGTGATGTCGCTGTCGGATAACCTCAAGCCCTGGTCGATCATCGAAAAACGCCTGGACCTGGCTTCCCAGGCCGACCTGGCCTTGGCGTTCTACAACCCGATCTCGCGGTCGCGGCCTTGGCAACTGGGGCGCGCCCTGGAGATCGTCGCGCTGCATCGCACGCCACAGACGCCGGTGGTGCTGGGCCGTGACATCGGCCGCCCAGGCCAGACGCTGCGCGTCACCACCTTGGGGCAACTGACCCCCGAACAGGTGGACATGCGCACCATGGTGCTGATCGGTTCATCCACCACCTGTGTGTTCCCTCGCGCCGGTGGCGGCGAGTGGGTGTACACGCCACGTTGGTATGGCGACAAACCCAACTCCTGAAAACAGCCCCGTTGGCTGCCGGAAAGCTCCGAATAACCCAGGGATTGCTCTGGTGTTGTTCGGGGCTTTTTCTTTTTTCTGCGATGAAAACCAGAAGCCTGCCGCTCGCACCTTGTTATTGCTGGGCGCTGGTTTTGGGCGGGGCAGGCCAAGGGATGTTTGTCGCATGGAAACCCCGCTGCTCCCTGGACTAGTGTGGAAGCAAGCCCCATGTGGGGTGTTTGTGGAGAACAGAAAATGGAGCGACGTCACAGAAGGATCAACAGCAAAAAAAGGCGCAAGTTGATTGCCGCCTACAAGTTACCGGGCGCACCTGCCAGGCAGGCCACGGCAGTGTTGGATAGCGAGGATGATTGCAATGCGGCCGTGGTGAACAACGGCGTGATTTCGTTTGCCGAAGGCTTGTCGGCGTTGAACCGGGAATACGTGCGCAAAAGCTATCTGCTGGCCAGCAGTTATGTGAGCGATGTGCTGAAGGTCCAGCGGGGCAGCGAGGCGTGGTACGAGGAATTTATCAAGGTCATGGTCAGCCTGGGGTGGCTGCCGCTGCGCAGTCGCTTTGAGCGAGTCTCGCGAGCGGGCAAGGGCCTGACGGTGCAACTGGCGGCGCTGAATATCATCGCCTCGATGCTGACGTCGACCGCGCTGTCCGGGCCGTTGCTCAGCGCATTGCCAAAACTGGCCGCCGATGCGCTGGACGCATTGAAGCGTCAGCCAGCGTCTTTCGAGCTGTTCAAGCGCAATTGCGCGGTGCGTGAGGGCGGCGATTTCGGCCTGGCCTCCTGCGCTGAAACAGACGGCGAGTTGATCATGGTGCTGGTGACCTACAGCACCCATGGTGTGGATAAACAGGTGGGCCTGCCGTTCCTGGAGTGGGACAGCTCCTCGTTCGAGGCCTTCAGCGGGCAGACTTGCCTGGTGCTCAATACCTCGATGGTCAACGAGAAAACCATCCAACTGATGCGCGAAAGCGCCGGTGACAAAGTCGAAATGGCGATCGCCAAATACCGGATCTAGGGCACCAGGTAGCCGCGTACCCCGGTAAAAATGATTTGTGCGGCCAGGGCGCAGACGAACAGGCCCATCAACCGGCTGACAATCTGCAAGCCCTGGTCGCCGAGAATGCGTTCGATACGGTTGGACAGGTACAGCACCACGCCCACCGTCAGGCTGGCCAGGGCAATACTGAGGATGGCGGTGAGCTTGTCATCCCAGTGCGGTTGGCTGACCCCCATCACCAGCAAGGCGCCGATGGTGCCGGGGCCGACGGTGAGGGGGATGGTCAGCGGCACGATGGTCACGTCCTGCTGCACATTGTCGGTCTGCACCGCCGACTTGCCCTGGGCCATGCCCAGGGCGGAGATAAACAACACGCTGCCGGCGCCGATGCGGAACGCGTCGACGGTAATGCCGAACACACTGAAAATCACCCGGCCAAACAGGTAGAGCAGCACGCTTGATACCAGGGTGGCCAGTGCGACTTTCCACGCCAGGCGCCGACGCTCCTTGCTGGAATAGCCACGGGTCAGGCTGATAAAGCAGGACAGCACAAAGAACGGGCTGTAGAGCACCAGCATCTTCAGGTACACGCTGAATAACACATGGAGCATGGGGGTGGCTCGCGGGCGGGGGAAGTGGGGAGGAGTCTATCTGACAGCGATCCAAATGTGGGAGCTGGCTTGCCTGCGAAGGCATCGACTCGGTGTGCCTGAATCACCGAGTTGACTGGATCGCAGGCAAGCCAGCTCCCACAGGGGATGGTATTCAGGTCAGGATGGGGCGTGTTCCGGGCGCTGTTGGCGCTGCGCCACCCAGTAGTCCACTAGCTCGCGCAACTGCGACAGCTCCACCGGCTTGGCCATATGCCCGTCCATGCCCGCCTGGCGTGCGCGTTCTTTGTGTTCCGAGAGAATGTGCGCCGTGAGCGCCACCACCGGCGTACGCACGCGTTGGTGGCTCACTTCCCACGCCCGCAGTTGCTGCGTGGCCGAGAAACCATCGAGGATCGGCATCTCGCAGTCCATCAAGACCAGGTCATAGCGCTGGGCTTTCATCGCTTGCAACGCTTCTTCGCCGTTGCTGGCGGTGTCTGGGTTGAGGTTGAGCTTGCCGAGCATGCCGCGAATCACTTTGGTGGAAATGCTGTTGTCTTCGGCCACCAGGATGCGGAAATCGCTGGGCACGGTGATGGCGGCCGGTGCGCTGGGGGCCGGGCGTGCCACGAGGGCACCTTTGCTGCGCTGGGTCAGTTCATCGGCCAGGGTGGTCTTGAGGGTATAGCCCGCCACCGGTTTGGCGAGGATGCGCTTGATCCCGCAGTTGCGCGCAATGATCTTGCTCGGTGCGTTACTGATGCCGGTGAGCATGATCAGCAGGATGTCGTGGTTAAGGCTCGGGTCTTCCTTGATCTTCGCCGCCAGTTGCATGCCGGTCATGCCGGGCATGTTCTGGTCCAGCAGCACCACGTCAAAGTAATCACGCAGGTGCGCCTTGGTACGTAACAGCGCCAGGGCCTCCTTGCCCGAAGGCGCGGCGCTGACGTTCAGGCCCCAGGCCGTGCATTGCTGCACCAGCACTTTGCGGCAGGTGTCGTTGTCGTCCACCACCAGCACACGGGCGTCCTTGAGCGGGCCGTCGAGGTCGCTGGTCGGGTGCTCCAGGCGTTCCGGGTCCAGCGGCAGGGTCAGCCACAGGGTGCTGCCCTGGTGACTGCCGCTCTTGACGCCGAACTCGCCGTTCATCAACAGGATCAACTGGCGGGCGATGACCAGGCCCAGGTGGCCGCTCAAGCGCGTCGCCGACAGGAAGTTCTTGCTGTGCAGTTCGCTGTGCAGCAGGGCGTCGCGTTCGGCAGCTTCCATGGGTACGCCACTGTCTTGCACGGCAATGCGCAGGCGCGGCTTGGTGCTGCGCTCATCCAGGGCGACAACGATCAGCACTTCGCCTTCATCGGTTTTGTGCAGGGCGTTTTCCAGAAGGCTCAGTAAAGCCTGGCGCAGTCGCGTCGGGTCACCGCTGATCACCCGTGGCACCTGGGGCTGGATGAAGCTGATCAGCTCGACATTCTGTTGCTCGGCCTTGGCGCGGAAGATACTCATGCAGTCGTCGATCAAGGCATTGAGATCGAACTGCACATCATCGAGTTCGATCTGGCCGGATTCGAGCTTGGAAATGTCGAGAATCTCGTTGATCAGCGTGAGCAACTCATTACCGGCGCTGTGGATGGTCTGCACATAGTCGCGTTGCTTCACCGACAACGGCGTGCCCAGCAGCAACTCGGTCATGCCCAGCACGCCGTTCATGGGGGTGCGGATTTCGTGGCTGATCTTCGCCAGGAACTCGGCCTTGGCGGCGATTTCGGCGTTGCTGGCCGCCAGGTCGCGGCTGAGGCTGAAGCGGGTTTCGACAATGGCGCGCTGGCGCTCGCCGAGGGCCAGGCTCATCAGTAGGCCGCTGAGGCAGATAAAGCTCAGCAGGGTGACGATCAGGCCTTGTGGCGCCACCAGGGTGAGGCCGAGCAGGGCGGGCAGGATGATCAGCGTGCCGATGTTGAACACCACCATGGCCGCCACGAACAGGCGCGCCGGGCGGTAACCTTTTTGCCAGTGATAGGCCGAGACAAACAGCATGCTCAGGCCTGCCAGCGCGACCAGGGCATAGGTGATGATGTTCAACGGCAAAGTGTTGACGAACAACAGCAGCAGGCCGCACAGGACGATCAGCAGGATGTCGGCCATCAGCACTTTGTTCAGCGGGTGCGGGCCCAGGGGCATGAAGAAGCGGTAGGCAAACATCAGCCCGCAGGGTGCGGTCAGCAACAGGGCCAGGTAGGCGCCAGGGGTCTGGATCGCGTGCCAGTTCGGCAGCCACGGCCCCACCAGGTTGAGTAGCAGCGCCAGGCTAAGCATCAACAGGAACTCGCACGCGGCCAGCCACAGGCTACTGCGCGAGCGGTGGTAGGCGAAGCGCGTGAGGTTGTGCAGGATCAGCATCGACAGCACGCCGAACAGCAGGCCGTAGATCAGCGTCTGGTTCTGGTTGGCCGCGGCCAGCACTGCAGGTTCCAGGGTGATGTAAGGGCGCAGTTCGTGTTCCGAGACCAGCCGCAGGTACACCTCCAGAGGCTGTTGGCTCTGGGGCATCGGTAACATGAAGTCACTGCTGGGCAGCGGGCGCTCAGCCTGGGGTTGGCGAGTGCCGGTGATTTGTTGCTCCACCAGGGTGTCGCCGTCCAGCACGTACAGGCTGAGGCTGGACAGGTCCGGGGCGAACACCCGCAGCACTTGTTCGTGCTTGCCGGGCTGCAACCTGAAACGCACCCACAACGCACCGTCCGGCTGCGCGGCAGTGATGCGGTTCAGTTCGATGGGGCTGAATTGATTGGTATAGCGGGCGGAACGGATGTCGCTCAGTTGCAGGTCGGCCTGTTCATCAAGCAATACCGCCCAGCCACTGCCTTGCGCGGCGGCCTGGGCCGGTAGCAAGCAGAGCAAAGTCAGCAGACTGATTGTGAAACCTATGGCGATCCTGAGCCAGCGCACGGCGAAATCCCTTCGGTAGTTGGATGCACGGGTTAACTATGCGCGGGGCGACAGGGTACGGCAAGGGCCAAAGGCCCTTACCTAACCGAACGGATAGCTACTGCAAGTGTAGCTGCTCAGTTGTTCTCGCCGCGTTCGCGGGCAATGGCACGGTGGCCAATGTCGGTGCGGTAGAAGCAGCCCTTCCAGTCGATTTTCGCCGCCAGTTTGTACGCCTGTTGTTGCGCGGCATCGACACTGGCACCCATCGCGGTGGCGCACAATACGCGGCCACCGGCGGTTACAACTTTGCCGTCCTTGAGCGCGGTGCCCGCATGGAACACCTTGCCTTCCAGCGCAGCGGCAGCGTCGAGGCCTTCGATCGCATCGCCCTTGGCGTAGTCGGCAGGGTAGCCACCGGCCGCCAGTACGATGCCAACGCTCGGGCGTGGGTCCCATTGTGCTTCGACCTTGTCCAGGGCCTGGGCGAGGGCGGCTTCTACCAGCAGCACCAGGCTCGATTGCAGACGCAGCATCACCGGTTGGGTTTCCGGATCGCCGAAACGGCAGTTGAACTCGATGACTTTGGGGTTACCGGCTTTGTCGATCATCAGGCCGGCGTAGAGGAAACCGGTGTACACGTTGCCTTCATCGGCCATGCCACGCACGGTTGGCCAGATCACCAGGTCCATGACGCGCTGGTGCACGTCGGCGGTCACCACCGGCGCCGGGGAGTAGGCACCCATGCCGCCGGTGTTCGGGCCGCTGTCGCCGTTGCCGACGCGCTTGTGGTCCTGGCTGGTGGCCATCGGCAATACGTTCTTGCCGTCGACCATCACGATAAAGCTGGCTTCTTCGCCGTCGAGGAATTCCTCGATGACCACGCGCGAACCGGCGTCACCAAAAGCATTGCCGGCGAGCATGTCGCGCACGGCGTCTTCGGCTTCCTGCAGGGTCATGGCGACAATCACGCCTTTACCGGCAGCCAGGCCATCGGCCTTGATCACGATTGGTGCGCCTTTTTCACGCAGGTAAGCCAGGGCCGGCTCGATCTCGGTGAAGTTCTGGTAATCGGCCGTCGGGATCTTGTGGCGAGCCAGGAAGTCCTTGGTGAAGGCTTTCGAACCTTCCAGCTGGGCGGCGCCAGCGGTAGGGCCGAAGCAATCCAGGCCACGGCTGCGGAACAGATCGACGACGCCAGCCACCAGCGGCACTTCCGGGCCGACGATGGTCAGGGAAACATTCTTCTCGGCAAAATCTGCCAATTGCTCCAGGGCCAGCACGTCGATGGCGACGTTTTCGCACTTGGCTTCGATGGCGGTACCGGCGTTGCCGGGGGCCACGAAGACTTTCTGCACGCGTGGGTCCTGGGCTACTTTCCAGGCCAGGGCGTGTTCACGGCCACCGCTGCCAATGATCAAAACATTCATTTCAAAAACCTCGTTAGGATGATCGTTCCCACGCTCTGCGTGGGAATGCCTCTACGGACGCTCTGCGTCCGAGGGACGCGGAGCGTCCCTGGCTGCGTTCCCACGCGGAGCGTGGGAACGATCAATCAGTGGCGGAAGTGGCGCATGCCGGTGAAGACCATCGCAATGCCCGCTTCATCAGCGGCGGCGATGACTTCTGCATCACGCATCGAGCCGCCCGGTTGGATCACGGCGGTCACGCCTGCTTTCGCGGCGTTGTCCAGGCCGTCACGGAACGGGAAGAACGCATCGGATGCCATCACCGAACCCACCACCTGCAAACCGGCGTGTTCTGCCTTGATCGCTGCGATACGTGCCGAGTTCACACGGCTCATCTGGCCAGCGCCGACACCGATGGTCTGGCGGTTCTTGGCGTAGACGATGGCGTTGGACTTGACGTACTTGGCCACTTTCCAGGCGAAGATCAGGTCGTTGATCTCTTGCTCGGTCGGCGCGCGCTTGGTCACGACTTTCAAGTCGTCGCTGCCGATCATGCCGATGTCGCGGCTCTGTACCAGCAGGCCGCCATTGACGCGCTTGTAGTCCCAGGCGGCGGCGCGGTCTGCCGACCACTCGCCACAGGCCAGCAGGCGCACGTTGGCTTTAGCAGCGACGATGGCGCGGGCTTCTTCGCTGACGCTTGGGGCGATGATCACTTCGACGAACTGACGCTCGACGATGGCCTTGGCGGTCTCGGCATCCAGCTCGCGGTTGAAGGCGATGATGCCGCCGAATGCTGATTCAGTGTCGGTGGCGTAGGCCAGTTCGTACGCCTGGCGGATACCGCCTTCAGCGTCCGGGCTGACGGCCACGCCGCACGGGTTGGCGTGCTTGACGATCACGCAGGCCGGCTTGACGAAGCTCTTCACACATTCCAGCGCAGCGTCGGTATCGGCCACGTTGTTGTAGGAGAGTTCCTTGCCCTGCAGTTGAGTAGCGGTGGCGATGCCCACTTCGGCCGGCTTGGCTTCCACGTAGAATGCCGCGCTCTGGTGCGGGTTCTCGCCGTAGCGCATTTCCTGGGCCTTGATGAACTGGCTGTTGAAGGTGCGCGGGAACTGGCTGCGGCCTTCGGTGCTCAAGGTTGGCGCCGCCTGGTTCACGGTGCCCATGTAGTTGGCGATCATGCCGTCGTAGGCGGCGGTGTGTTCGAACGCCTTGAGCATCAGGTCAAAGCGCTGGGCGTAGGTCAGGCCACCGGCCTTGAGGTTTTCCAGGACGCTGGCGTAGTCGCTGGCGTTGACCACGATGGCCACGTCCTTATGGTTCTTGGCTGCCGAGCGCACCATGGTTGGGCCGCCGATATCGATGTTTTCGATGGCGGTCGGCAGGTCGCAACCTGGCTTGTTGATGGTGGCTTCGAATGGGTACAGGTTAACGGCCACCAGGTCGATCGGCTTGATACCGTGCTCGGTCATGATGGCGTCGTCGATACCGCGACGGCCGAGGATACCGCCGTGGATTTTCGGGTGCAGGGTCTTGACGCGACCGTCCATCATTTCTGCGAAACCGGTGTAGTCCGCGACTTCTACTGCGGCCACGCCGTTGTCCTGCAGCAGTTTGAAGGTCCCGCCCGTGGAGAGGATTTCCACACCCAGGGCTTCCAGCTCCCGGGCAAATTCGAGGATCCCGGTCTTGTCGGAAACACTGATCAAGGCACGGCGGATCGGCAGGCGGGTGGTCTGGTCGGTCATCTCAATTTCCATCAAAAGCAAAGGAAGTCAGCAAAAAAGGCGACCGGTTTTACGCGGGCGCCTTTCTGGTTTGATTGAATGCTTACAGCAAATCGTACTGCTTGAGCTTTTTGCGCAAGGTGCCACGGTTGAGGCCCAGCAGCTCACTGGCTTTGGTCTGGTTGCCCTTGACGTAGTTCATCACGCTTTCGAGCAAGGGCGCCTCGACTTCGGAGAGCACCAGGTTGTACACATCCGTGACGGAAGCGCCCTCAAGGTGGGCGAAATAATTGTGCAGCGCCTTCTCGACACTCCCGCGAAGGGTCTGGCCTTCTTCGCTCGGCGTGTTGAGGTGCTGTTTCAAATTGACGTTGTCGCTCACGGGTGTTGTTCCACTCACTAAAGTCTCGGTCATCATCGTCATGCGGCCACCCCTTCTCCATCCCCTGTTCCCAGGCTCTTGTCGCGTCCGGCGAAGAACTCACGAACGGTGGCGACCTGTGCCTGCGTTTCATCCAAACGATTGAACTGAGCGCGGAATTCCTTGGCGCCCGGCAAGGTGGCGAGATACCAGCCGACATGCTTGCGAGCAATGCGTACTCCCATCACGTCCCCATAGAAGGCGTGCAGGGCGGCCAGATGCTCTAGCAGAATACGTTCCACCTCGACCAACTCTGGTGCCGGCAAGACTTCACCGGTACGCAGGAAATGCTCGATTTCACGAAAAATCCACGGCCGCCCCTGGGCGGCCCGGCCAATCAACAAGCCATCGGCGCCGGTCGCGTGCAGCACGCGCCGGGCTTTCTCGGCACTGTCGATGTCGCCATTGGCAAAGACCGGCATCGACACGGCCTGCTTGATCGCGGCAATGGTGTCGTACTCGGCTTCACCGGTATAAAGGTCGGCACGGGTGCGGCCATGCACCGCCAGCGCTGCAATACCTGCCTGTTCAGCGATCTTCGCCACTGTCAGGCCATTCTTGTTGTCCCGGTCCCAACCGGTCCGAATCTTCAGGGTCACCGGCACATCCACTGCGCCGACAACGGCCTGCAGGATCTCGGCGACCAATTGCTCATCTTTCAACAGTGCGGAACCGGCGGCCTTGTTGCAGACCTTTTTGGCCGGGCAGCCCATGTTGATATCGATGATCTGTGCACCCAGCTCCACATTGGCCCGGGCTGCATCCGCCAGCATCTGCGCATCGCCACCGGCGATCTGCACCGAGCGTGGCTCGGGATCACCTTCGTGGATCATGCGCATCCGCGACTTGCGGGTGTTCCACAAACTCATGTCGCTGGTAACCATTTCAGAGACTACTAGACCCGCGCCCAAACGCTTGCACAGCTGACGAAAGGGCTGGTCGGTGACACCCGCCATCGGGGCGAGGATCAAGCCGTTTTGCAATGTGTATGGGCCGATGCGTACCGCCGACATAGGACTTCCCTGTTGTGGGGCCGGATCATTAGAGTTCGAAAAAGGGTTGGCATGATACCCGCTCTCGATGACGGGTTAAAGGCTGAATTGGATAAAATCTGAACAGTTACTTCTTTATCGCCATCGGTTTGGTCGACGGCGGCCAAGTCAATAATCCGCCGTCAAACCTCGGTGGGCACGCCGTTTCACTCGGGCGAATGGAAGCTCAGGCTGTAATTCACGGCTTTGTTGCCGGGGTCCAGGATGTCCAGGGAGATGTGGATCGGCGTCTGCGAGGGCATTTCGCTGACGCCGGCCAACTCGCCGCTCAGGTATTCGGCGGGCTTGAAGCGACGACTGGCAATCAGGCCGCCGTTCAGGTCCGCAAAGCGTAGCTCCAGCAGCGGGAAGGGCTGGGAGAAGGTCGCGCGGTTATAGAGGATGGCATCCACCACCAGCGCCCCGGCGAACTCGGGATGGCTGCGCACCACCAGGTTGCTGCTCTTGATATGGGTAATGTCGACCCGCGATGGCACGGTGCATCCCAGTTTCGGGCACAGCGCCTGGAACCACGGGCGGTAGGCATCCTGGCGGGCCAGGTCGTCGAATTGGTAGGCGATGTACTGGCCGGCCAGGCCTGCGGCAGCGAGCACTACCAGCACTATCCAGACCAGGCGGCGGCCCCAGCCTGACGGGCGCTTCTGTGCATACAGGTGCAGAGGGTCGTCTTCCAGGTCCTGGAGCAGCTCGTCGTGTGCGCCGGCCTCCGTTCTTGCGCGCTTGCGTCGCGCGAACGCGCGGTCTTCGGGTTCCGGCTCGTCGAGGGTGGGGGTCAGCGGCGGGTCGAGGTCGTCATCCACGGCGGTGGCGTGCAGAGCCGGTTCGTCATCGAGGTCGTCGGTGTGGGCCGACATGGACGGTTCGGTGCGCTGTTTGGACGCAGGAGCCTTGGCCGGCTCGGGCTCTTCTTCAGGTGCCTGGGTGCGCTCTTCGGGTGGCTCACTGAACAGGCTGGCCGCCCATTTTTCTTCCTCGGCCTTGACCGTATCGCGGCTGGCGCTGAAGGACTCTTCCTTTTGCCGACGGTCGGCACCTGGCTGGCGACGTTCTGCGCCCACGGCCTGGGTGTGCTGGATCTCGCGACGTTCCAGCCTGGCCAGTTCCTTGTCCAGGTTATCCAGGTCCAGCTCTTCGGCCGTCCACTGCTTCTGGCTGATGGCCCGCGGTGGCTCGGGAGGCGTTTCGACAGTCGGCTCGGTGGCCGGCTCGGCGGTGGTCGGCACTTCAGGCTCCGGCGCAGACGCCTGGGCCCGTTGCTCCAGCAACTGGCGAGCGGCGTTGAACACTTGCAGGCACGAGCCGCAACGCACCACGCCGCGGGCCACGCTCAATTGAGCGTGGTTGACGCGAAAGCGCGATTGGCAATGTGGGCACTGGGTGACGAAACTGTCGGTCATGCGGCCATCCGATTCAGGCAAGCGCTCATTCTAGCGCCGACGACCGCTGATGCGTACCCAGCCATCACGGTTGGCGATCGGGTCCAGCTCGAAGTTCTTGGCGTAGGCCGCCGCCACGTCTTCACCTTGCTCGGCCAGGATGCCCGACAGCGCCAGGCGCCCGCCCGGCTTGACCAGGCTCGACAGTTGCGGCGCCAGCGACACCAGTGGCCCGGCGAGAATATTGGCCACCAGTACGTCGGCCTGAACCTGGGGCAGGTCTTCAGGCAGGTAGAGTGGGAATTTGCCTTCGGCAATGTTATTGCGCCCGGCGTTATCGCGGGAGGCTTCCAGGGCCTGCACGTCGATATCGGTGCCCACGGCCTCCTTGGCGCCCAGCAGCAGGGCGGCGATTGCCAAAATCCCCGAGCCGCAGCCGAAGTCCAAAACGTTGCTGTCGGTCAGGTCCTGGCCGTCCAGCCATTCCAGGCACAAGGCGGTGGTCGGGTGGGTGCCGGTGCCGAACGCCAGGCCCGGGTCCAGCAGCAGGTTGACGGCGTCTGGCTCTGGAGCGGCGTGCCAGCTTGGCACGATCCACAGGCGCTGGCCGAAACGCATGGGCTGGAAGTTATCCATCCAGCTGCGTTCCCAGTCCTGGTCTTCGATGACTTCGCTGTGATGCTCGGGCAGCGGGCCGCCGGTGAGCAGTTCCATATGGGCCAGCACGGCGGCGGCGTCGGTGCCGTCTTCGAACAGGGCCAGCAAGTGGGTGTGGGACCACAGCGGCGTGGTATTGAGTTCCGGTTCGAAGATCGGCTGGTCTTCGGCGTCCATGAAGGTCACCGACACGGCGCCCACTTCGAGGAACGCGTCTTCGTAGGTTTCGGCTTGTTCTGGGCTGATGGCGAGACGGACTTGCAGCCAAGGCATGGCGGGCACCTTTGAATAAAATGAGTGTGCGGCGGGCTGGCCGCGAAAGCGCGCAAGTTTACGCGAGAGCAAGCCAGAAGACGACTGCGCCGACGATCGTTCCCACGCTCGGCGTGGGAATGCCGCCTCGGACGCTCCGCGTCCCGTTGTTAAGGCGTGGCGCGGAGCGCCACAAGAGGCGTTCCCACGCGGAGCGTGGGAACGATCAGGGGTCGGTGGCCCACAAACAACAAAACCGCCCGAAGGCGGCTTTGTTGGGTGGAGCACTTACTGGTTGGCCAGCTTGTGTTCCAGGTAGTGAATGTTCACACCACCTTCGCAGAAGCCTTCATCACGTACCAGGTCCCGGTGCAGTGGGATGTTGGTCTTGATGCCGTCGACCACGATTTCGTCCAGGGCGTTGCGCATACGGGCCATGGCCTCGTCGCGGGTCGCGCCCCAGGTGATCAGCTTGCCGATCAGTGAGTCGTAGTTGGACGGAACCTTGTAGCCGCTGTACAGGTGCGAATCCACACGTACGCCGTTGCCGCCTGGCGCGTGGAAATGCTTGACCAGGCCAGGGCTTGGGATAAAGGTTTTCGGGTCTTCGGCGTTGATGCGGCACTCCAGGGAGTGGCCGTGCATCTTCACGTCGTCCTGGGTGAAGGACAGCACGTTGCCAGCGGCGATGCTCAGCATCTCCTTGACGATGTCGATACCGGTGACCATCTCCGATACCGGGTGCTCTACCTGCACGCGAGTGTTCATCTCGATGAAGTAGAAGCGGCCGTTCTCGTAGAGGAACTCGAAAGTACCGGCGCCACGGTAGTTGATGTCGATGCACGCCTTGACGCAGCGTGCCAGGACTTCCTGGCGGGCTTTCTCGTCCAGGCCCGGTGCCGGGGCTTCTTCCAATACCTTCTGGTGACGACGTTGCAGCGAGCAATCGCGGTCGCCCAGGTGGATGGCGTGGCCCTGGCCGTCGGACAGTACCTGGACTTCCACGTGACGTGGGTTGGTCAGGTACTTCTCCAGGTAGACCATCGGGTTGCCGAACCAGGCGCCCGCTTCGGAGCGGGTCTGCTTGGCGGCTTCGATCAGCTCTTCTTCCTTGTGCACCACGCGCATGCCGCGACCACCACCGCCACCGGCGGCCTTGATGATCACCGGGTAGCCGACTTCGCGACCAATGCGCAGAGCGGTTTCCTCGTCTTCAGGCAGTGGGCCGTCGGAGCCTGGAACGGTTGGCACGCCGGCCGCGATCATGGCGTCCTTGGCCGAGACCTTGTCGCCCATCAGGCGAATGGTTTCGGCTTTGGGGCCGATGAAGGCAAACCCGGATTTTTCCACTTGTTCGGCAAAATCGGCGTTTTCCGCGAGGAAGCCGTAGCCTGGGTGGATGCCATCAGCGCCGGTCACTTCTGCCGCGGCGATGATGTTCGAGACTTTCAGGTACGAGTTCGTGGCCAGTGGCGGGCCGATGCAAATGCTTTCGTCCGCCAGCTTCACGTGCATCAATTCGGTATCGGCCGTCGAGTAAACAGCGACGGTCTTGATGCCCTCTTCCTTACAGGCGCGCAGGATACGCAGCGCGATCTCGCCGCGGTTAGCGATCAGGACTTTTTGCAGTTTCTTCGCAGGTTTCAACATCGAAGGCGCTCCGCGGTTCAAACGATGGTGAACAGCGGCTGGTCGTACTCAACCGGCTGACCGTTTTCTACCAGGATGGATTCAATGACGCCGGCTTTTTCCGCGGTGATGTGGTTCATCATTTTCATCGCTTCAACGATGCAGATGGTGTCGCCCACTTTCACGGTCTTGCCCACTTCAACGAAGGCTGGCGAGGTCGGTGCCGGGGTGCGGTAGAAAGTACCGACCATTGGCGACTTGACCACGAAGCCATTCAGCGCAGGCGCGGCTGGGGCGGCAGGTGCAGCGGCGGCAGCAGGCGCGGGAGCCGGAGCAGCAGCGGCTGGAGCCGGTGCTTGCATCTGTGGCGCGTAGAACTGTTGGGCCGGGGTCTTGCTGTGACGGCTGATCCGTACGGACTCTTCGCCTTCCTTGATTTCCAGCTCGTCGATACCGGATTCTTCCAGCAGTTCGATCAGTTTCTTAACTTTACGGATATCCATGAATCATCAACTCCCAAGGGTCGGTCAGGGGCGTTTAGCCTGTTCTTCAATGTGTTCCAGGGCGGCCTCCAGGGCCAGTCGGTAACCGCTGGCGCCAAGGCCGCAGATCACTCCTACCGCTACGTCGGAGAAGTAAGAGTGATGGCGGAAAGCTTCGCGTTTGTGCACGTTCGATAAATGCACTTCGATGAATGGGATGCTCACCGCCAGCAACGCGTCACGTAATGCAACGCTTGTATGCGTAAAAGCGGCGGGATTGATCAGAATAAAGTCCACGCCTTCGCCGCGCGCGGCATGGATGCGATCAATCAATTCATACTCGGCATTGCTTTGCAGGTAGAGCAAATGGTGGCCGGCTTCACGGGCCCTTTTTTCCAGGTCGAGGTTGATCTGGTCGAGGGTCACTGCCCCGTAGACGCCCGGTTCACGGGTGCCGAGCAGGTTCAGGTTGGGTCCGTGAAGAACCAGTAAGGTCGCCATTGGCTGTTCCTTGTTATTGGTGTGGGTGCGTCAGAACCCGGCGACTATGCCGCAAAGCCTTTGTGACTGTCCAGTTCTATGCAGTAGCCGGCACGATTAGCGAGGATTGCGCAAAATTTGTGACTGGGAGCCGGCATTTGGTCAGTGTGGGAGCTGATCGTGCCCACGCTCCGCGTGGGCACGCATCCAGTGATGCTCTGCGTCACGGCTTTAAAGCGGGACGCGGAGCGTCTGGGGCGACATTCCCACGCGGAGCGTGGAAACGATCAGCCAGCTCCCACATTGGAACGGGTCAGACGCGGAAGGCTTGCACGGCGGTAGTAAGCTGCCCGCCCAGCACCAGCAGGTGTTCGCCCTGGCTGCGACCCTGGCCAATACGCAGCAAATTATCCTCACCCAATTGATGAATCCGCTCACTGTTGTCGCGTATCTCGCTCACGGCGCCACTCTGTTGCGCGGTCACATCGGCAATGCGTACGGCGGTATCCGAGATGGTCTGGATCGCCCCGACGATCTCATCCAGCGCGCCATCCGCCGCCTGGGCTTGCTGGGCGGTGGCTTCGGCGTGTTCGACTTGGGCGCGCATGCCTTCTACCGACTGGTGCGCGGCGGTTTGCAGGCCGGCGATCAGGCCCTGGATTTCGGCGGTGGCGCCGGCGGTACGCTGTGCCAGGGAGCGCACCTCGTCGGCCACCACGGCGAAACCACGCCCTGCCTCACCGGCGCGGGCGGCTTCGATGGCGGCGTTGAGGGCCAGCAGGTTGGTCTGGTCGGCAATCGAGCGAATCACCGTGAGCACGCCGCCGATGGTGGCGGACTCTTGCGCGAGTTTTTCGATCATTTGCGCATTTTGCTGCACTTCACCCACCAAGGCATGCAACCCGGTGAGGCTCAGGCCGATCACGCGCTGCCCTTGCTCCACGGCTTGGCCCGCACTGCGGCTGGCTCCGGCTGCCTGGCTGGCATCCCCGGCAACTTGCTGGATGGTGGCTTCCAGCTCGCCCAGGGAATCACGGATTTGCGCGGTGTCGCCGGCCTGGCGTTCGGCGCTGTCGTGCAGGCCGCTGCTCAGTTCGGCCAGGGCGCGGCTGCTGCCCGCCACTTCTTCGGCATTGCCACGGATGGTGCCGACCAGGTCCACCAGGTAGGCGCGCAGGCGGTTAAGGGAGGCCTCGATATCGTGCAGCTCGCGGTTGGTCTTGCCTAAGTCAATCGGTTGGCTGAAGTCGCCTTCGGCCCAGGTCGACAAGGCCGGCGCCAGGTTGGTCAACACGCGCGCCAGGCGGCGTTGCAGGGTGTCGATCAGCAATGCGATCAGCAGGATCAGGCCAATCATCACACCCTGCATCACGCGTACTTCACCCTGAATCTTCGCGTGTTGCGCGCGCACCACGGGTTCGAGGCCGGCGATGGCGTGTTGCACGTTGGTGATTTTCAGATGGGTGCTGGCGGCGAGATCGGCGCGTTGCTGGATCTGTTCACGGGTGCGTTGCAGCTCGGCGGGGTAGCGGGTCAGCAGGCTGTTGAGTTCGCGCTTGAGGTCGACGCCAGTGTCCTGGGCTTCGGTTTTTTCGGTGTTTTCCAGGCCCATCAGCGCGGAAAAATCGTCGGTGTTGGATTCTGCGCTGGCCTTTATTCCCAATAAGGGCAGTTGCCCGAGCAGGTCGGCCTGGGTTCTCAGGTTGGTCACTTCGCGCTCGACATCCGCAGCCAACTCGGCGCGCCCGCTGCTGACCAGCTTGTCGCGGGCCAGAGACAGCTTGCCCAGGTGCTGTGAGGCGGCGAGCAATGGCGGCATATAGCGCGCAGCCTCCGCAGAATTGACGCCGCTGGCGTACTGGGTCAGTTGTTCCAGGTTCGCGCCCAGTTCTCGTTCGGCTTGCAGCAACAGGGCTTGCGGGTCGCCAGCCAATTTACCGGCGGCCAACAGGTCGGTCTTGCTGAAGGTCTCCAACTCCGCGAGGCTGGGCCGCAGGCTTTGCGCCAATTCGGGCGGCAGTTCGCCCAGTTGCAGCTGCAGGCTTTCCAGGCTCTGGGTGGCACTGCTCAGGCGCAGGGCATCGCCGCTGGCCAAGTAGTCCTCGATGTTACGAGCAGCCTGGTTTTGAAAGATCTGGGACAAGCCGAGGTAGCGCTCCATCAACAAGTACGGGCGCTCCAGCGCCCGTTGCGACCACCATAGTGTCGCCCCGAGGGCCAGGCACACAGCCACCAGCAGAAGGGTATTGAGATTGGTCAGCAGCTTCAGGCGCATGCGGGGTTTCAACCGACGGCAAGAGATAAGCGCCTGAATTTATTGCGTTTGTATTACAGCGTTATGACCGAATCGGTGGATTCTGGTGAAAAGATGGCACTTTGCTTTGATGTGCGAGCGGCTTGCACTCGATTGCGTCCGGCGTCCTTGGCGCGGTACAGCGCTTCGTCAGCCTGGGCGGCCATCATTAAGCTGTCGGAACCGTCGCACAGCTCCACCAGGCCGGCGCTGAAGGTGCACCACAAATCCTGCGGTTGGGCGGGGTAGTGGATTTCTGCAAAGCGCCGACGAATGTCGTCCAGCACCTTGCAGGCCGATTCCAGGTCGGTGTCGGGCATCACGATGGCGAACTCTTCACCGCCGTAGCGGCCGATGTAATCGGTCTTGCGCAAACGCTGCTTGAGAAACAGTGCCAGGCTCTTGATCACCCGGTCGCCCATAGGGTGGCCGTGGCTGTCATTGACGCGCTTGAAGTGGTCGATATCGAGCATGGCAAAGCTAAGAGGCTTGTTCTCGCGGCGGGCGCGGAAGCTGCAATCTTCGAGCAGTTGCAGGATATGTGTGTGGTTGTAAAGCCCGGTCAGGCTGTCGCGCACCATCCGTGCCTTCAGGTTGCGTGCACGCGACGCACGGTTGCGCACGGTGGTGATCAGGTGACGCGGCTTGATCGGTTTGGTGAGGAAATCGTCACCGCCCTCGCTCATCGCATCCAGCTGCTTATCCAGGTCGTCTTCAGCCGACAGGTAGATGATGGGCACGCTGACGTAGCGGTCGTTGTGGCGAATCACCTTGGCCAGTTCGGTGCCGGTACAGGCAGGCATGTACATGTCGAGGATGATCAGGTCGGGCTGGAAATCCGCCAGCTCGGCCATGGCCTGGATCGGTTCGATCAAGGTGCGGGTGACAATGCCGGCACTGTTGAGCAGGCGTTCGGTGTGCAGCGCCTGGGCCCGCGAATCGTCGATGATCAGCACTTTGTACGGTTCGTACTGGGCCGCGCAGGTCAGCACTTCGATCTTTTCCAGCAGGCTTGAGGCTTCCAAGGTGCCGGTCAGAAACTCTTCGCCACCGGCGCGCACGGCGGCCAGGCGCGTCGGGGTGTCGGTTTCGTGCAGGCTGAAAAACAACAGCGGCAGCTTGTGCTCCAGGCCTTCTTGGGCTTCTGCGGCGAGCTTCAGGCCCAGCCCCGTGCCGCAGAAGTCCACGTCCATCACGATCGCCGACGGCAATCGCTCGGTCATGGCCGCGCGAAAGGCGGCGACGCTGTCCAGAGCGTGGGCGCTCATGCCAAAGAATTCGAGCTGCTTGGCCAGGCGCTCGGCGCGGTCATGGTCGGCGAGCATCACGTAGATCGGCTTGCGCATCGGCGGCAGGAAGGTTTGCTCAAGCTGATCGCCCTGGCGCAGGCCGGTGCGGGACAGGCGTTGCATCAAACGGTTGAGCTCGGTGATCAGTTGGCTGCTCAGGCGGCCACGGTTCTCATCCACTGCTTGCAGGGATTCACTGATATGCCGTGCCAGTTGCGTGTGTTCGGGCTGTTCGAAGCGTTCGGCGAAGCGCTGCAGGCGCAGGTTGGCTTCGCTGAGTTCGGAAAAGTCGGCGTTCGACCACTCGCTGCGCTGCAGGCGCTGCCAGATCTCAAGAATTTGACGTGCCTGATGAATTACCCGCTGGGCAAAGTGCTGCTTGAGACGCTCGCGGCTGGGGTCTTCTGACTCGGTCATATCCTGACTACTGTGAGGGTGCATGCTGAGGTCGACTGATGGCGCTATGCTAGCACCTCTTTTCTGATAGATGAGTGTCATACGTCAATTAAGTCTGCATGCCTGAGATTCAGTTATTGACCGGCTGGTCGCCCAGCGTGAAAGGTGTGCATCCTTTATAGTCCAAGCGGCCCGGTGCGCCACTTTCGTGTAAAAGCCCCGCACCGACGGGCACGATGGGGTAGGGTTGTGGTCGGAGTGTCTGAACGCACCCGGACAATTGACGTGCATGAACTCAAGTGATTGAAAGGATATCGCCATGCTGGACTGGAAAAACCGTGAAGGCAGTGCCAAAGGCCCCGCCCCTGAGCCCAAGTCGGCCAACCGCAGCTATTTTCGCAACTTGCTGATGAGCCGGGCTTTGCTCAGCATCATCGGCCTGTACCTGCTGGTCACCGGTGGCCTGGGTTGGTACTGGAGCCAGGAGCCGGCGCTGTTTCCGGTGCAGCAAAATGCCCAGCTTGCCGCCGAGAAGGAAGGCAAGCAGATGGTGGTCGGCTATACCACCGTCGAAACCCTCAAGACCGTGGTCGGCACCTTGCTGAACAAACCGGGCGGTTATATTTCCAACGACCGTTTCCCGCCGGGCTTGTGGATGGACAACATGCCAAGCTGGGAATACGGCGTGCTGGTGCAGGTGCGTGACCTCACTCGTGCCCTGCGTAAAGACTTTGCTCGCTCCCAGTCGCAGTCGGCTGAAGACGCTGACTTGGCCAAGGCCGAGCCGCGCTTCAACTTCGATAACAAGAGCTGGGTGCTGCCTTCCAGTGAGTCGGAATACCAGGAAGGCATCAATTCCCTGAGCCGCTACGAAGCGCGCCTGTCTGACCCGAACCAGCGCGGCGCGCTGTTTTATGCGCGTGCCGACAACCTCAACAACTGGCTGGGCGATGTGGCCACCCGTTTGGGTTCGCTGTCCCAGCGCCTGTCGGCCAGTGTGGGCCGGGTCAAGCTGAACACTGCGCTGAAAACTGAGGCGCTGGCGCCGGGTGAAGTGCCCCAGGTCGATGAAGAAGTGGTGGAGACCCCATGGATGCAGATCGACAACGTGTTCTACGAAGCGCGCGGCCAGGCGTGGGCCCTGTCCCATCTGTTGCGTGCCATCGAAGTCGATTTTGCCGACGTACTGGCCAAGAAAAACGCCACCGTCAGCGTGCGCCAGATCATTCGTGAGCTGGAGGCCTCGCAGGAACCGGTATGGAGTCCTATGATTCTTAACGGCAGTGGCTTCGGTGTACTGGCGAACCATTCGCTGGTGATGGCCAACTACATTTCCCGGGCAAACGCTGCAGTGATCGACTTGCGTCAGCTCCTCAACCAGGGTTGATGATGGACGCTACTCAAAAGGAGGCCGCACACCGAGCGGCTTCCGATGCTGAACTGATCTGCTGGGTCGACGAGCAGGACCACCTGCTCGGCCACCTGGTCAGGTCTGACCTGCGCCAGCGCGGCTTGATCGGCCGTTGCACCTTTATCTTCCTGTTCAATTCCAGAGGCGAGCTGTGTGTGCACCGGCGCACGCTGAGCAAGGCGTTGTATCCAGGATATTGGGATACGGCGGCGGGTGGGATGGTGGCCAAAGGTGAGAGTTATGCCGTTTCGGCAGCCCGCGAGCTGGAAGAGGAGTTGGGCGTCAGCGGTGTGCCCTTGACCGAACATGACCATTTCTATTTTGAGGATGGCGACAGTCGGCTTTGGTGCAAATCCTACTCCGCCCTCTGGGACGGCCCCCTGCGCCTGCAGCCCGAGGAGGTCATGGAAGCGCGGTTTTTAAGCATCGAAATCATCCAGCAGGAGGCCGAACAAAAGCCCTACTGCCCGGACGCCCAGGAAGGGTTGCGGCGCTATCTGGCCTCGCGTCGCTAAAGTTGCAAAAAATGGCGCCATTTGGCTCTTAGCAAGTCGGCTTTTTGCCGTTACACTGCGCGCCTTTTCACCCGAACCACATTAGCGGTTCGGTAGCGCTGCCCCTGCCTGAGTGGGGCTTCGCGGTCGGTCACCGCCTTGTGTGGCGCCGATCAGTCTTCATCCTCCCAAGAGGATTGCCGGTGGCCAAAAAAGCCGCATCCTTCGCCGCCCTTGGTGGCCTGGTATTTTCCACCGACGCAGGTCGACACTGCCCGGACTGTCGTCAGCCCGTGGATTCGTGCACCTGCAAACAGACCCTGATCCCCGAAGGCGACGGTATTGCCCGCGTGCGTCGCGAGAGCAAAGGCCGTGGCGGCAAGACGGTGACCACCATCACCGGCGTGCCCCTGGCTGAAGAGGCCCTGAAGGAACTGGCCACCTCGCTGAAAAAGCGCTGTGGCACCGGTGGCGCGTTGAAAGACGGGGTCATCGAGATCCAGGGCGATCACGTCGAGTTGCTGTTGGCCGAGCTGATCAAGCTCGGGTACAAGGCCAAGAAGTCCGGCGGCTGAAAGCCTCTTCCCAACCTGTGGCTAAACTCTGTCCTGCCAGTGGGGTCTACTTCCCTTGCAGGCAAATCGTCATTTTCATTCTTTAGACTGCGCCAGCCTCGAACGAGAGGTGGCGCCTTCGCCTTCATTTATAGGGGACTTCGATGTCCGTACGACGCACACGCAAAGACGATGGCAGCCAATGGACAGTTGCGGACAGCCGCAGTGTTTACGGGATTCGCCATTGGGGGGCCGGGTATTTCGCGATCAATGAAGCCGGTCGCGTAGAAGTTCGTCCGAACGGCCCGAACAGCACGCCCGTCGACTTGTACGAGCAAGTCGACGAGTTGCGCAAAAGCGGCCTGTCGTTGCCGCTGCTGGTGCGCTTCCCCGATATCCTGCAAGACCGCGTGCGCCAATTGACTGGTGCCTTCGATGCCAACATCGAGCGCCTGGAATACCAGAGCAAGTACACCGCGCTGTACCCGATCAAGGTGAACCAGCAGGAAGCGGTGATCGAGAACATCATTGCCACCCAGAACGTCTCCATCGGCCTGGAAGCCGGCTCCAAGCCTGAGCTGCTGGCCGTGTTGGCCTTGGCGCCGAAGGGCGGCACCATCGTCTGCAACGGTTATAAAGATCGTGAGTTCATCCGCCTGGCGCTGATGGGCCAGAAGCTCGGCCACAACGTGTTCATCGTGATCGAGAAAGAGTCTGAGGTAGGGCTGGTGATCGAAGAGGCGGCGAGCCTCAAGGTCAAGCCGCAGGTGGGCCTGCGTGTGCGCCTGTCGTCCCTGGCATCGAGCAAGTGGGCAGACACCGGTGGCGAGAAATCCAAATTCGGTCTGTCGGCGGCGCAGTTGCTGTCGGTGGTCGAGCGCTTCCGCGCGGCCGGCCTGGACCAGGGCATCCGCTTGCTGCACTTTCACATGGGCTCGCAAATCGCCAACCTGGCTGACTACCAGCACGGGTTCAAGGAAGCCATTCGTTACTACGGCGAACTGCGCAACCTCGGCCTGCCGGTGGACCACATCGACGTCGGCGGTGGCCTGGGCGTGGACTACGACGGTACCCACTCGCGCAACGCCAGTTCGATCAACTACGACATGGACGACTACGCCGGCGTGGTGGTGGGCATGCTCAAGGAATTCTGCGACGCGCAGAGCCTGCCGCACCCGAACATCTTCTCCGAAAGCGGCCGCTCCCTGACCGCTCACCACGCCATGCTGGTGGTGCAGGTGACTGACGTCGAGAAGCACAACGACGAAATCCCGACCATCGAAAACAAGGAAAGCCTGCCCGAAACCGTGCAATGGCTGGTGGACCTGCTCGGCCCGACCGACATCGAGATGGTCACCGAAACCTACTGGCGCGCCACCCACTACATGAGCGACGTGGCGGCCCAGTACGCCGACGGCAAGCTGACCCTGGCGGAAAAAGCCCTGGCCGAACAGTGCTACTTCGCGGTGTGCCGTCGCCTGCACAACTCGTTGAAAGCCCGCCAGCGTTCGCACCGCCAGGTGCTGGACGAACTCAACGACAAGCTGGCCGACAAGTACATCTGCAACTTCTCGGTGTTCCAGAGCTTGCCGGATACCTGGGCCATCGGCCAGGTGCTGCCTATCCTGCCGCTGCACCGCCTCGACGAAGAGCCGCTGCGCCGCGCCGTGCTGCAAGACCTGACCTGCGACTCCGACGGCAAGATCAAGCAATACGTCGACGAGCAGAGCATCGAAACCAGCCTGCCGGTGCACGGCTTGAACGAAGGCGAGGACTACCTGCTGGGGATCTTCCTGGTCGGCGCGTATCAGGAAATCCTGGGTGACATGCACAACCTGTTCGGTGATACCGACTCGGTGAACATCTACCAGCGTGAAGACGGTTCGGTGTACAGCGCCGGGATCGAGACCCACGACACCATCGAAGACATGCTGCGCTATGTGCACTTGTCGCCGGAGGAGTTGATGACGCATTACCGTGACAAGTGCGCCAGTGCGAAGATCTCGGCCTCGGAGCGCACCCAGTTCCTGGATGCGTTGCGCCTGGGCCTGACGCGTTCTTCGTACCTGTCCTCGTAATAAAAATGTGGGAGCGGGCTTGCCCGCGATGGCGGAGTGTCAGGCAACCGTTAGGGGGCTGACCCACCGCCATCGCAGGCAAGCCAGCTCCCACATTTGGGTCTGCGTTCCTTCAGTTCCCGCCCAGCCACAGTCCTTGCCGATTCAGGCGCCAGGCTATCGCCCAGAGCGTCAGGCTGCGCACCGCCATGAACAGCAGGAAGGTGAACCACAACCCGTGGTTGCCCAGCCCCTGCAACGCCCAGGCAATCGGCAGTACCAGCAGCACCGTCAGCAACATCCCATTGCGCATCTCCCGCGCGCGCGTTGCACCGATAAACAAGCCATCAAGTAGATAACTCCACACTGCAATCAACGGCAATACCGCGAGGTAGGGCAGATAGATGTCGGCGGTTTCGCGCACGCTGGGGATATCGGTTTGCATGGCGATGAACAGATGGCCGCCAAAGGTGAACAGCAGGGCGAAACCCACGCTGGCGATCAGTGACCAACCGCAGGCCACCACCAATGAGCGACGCAACGCCTGTCGGTCGCGGGCGCCGATGGCGTGGCCGCACAGGGCTTCGACCGCGTGGGCCAAGCCATCCAATGCATGAGCCGTCAGTAACAGGCCGTTAAGCAGCAGCGCATTGGCTGCCACGGTGGCATCTCCCAACCGTGCGCCTTGCACCGTGATCATGAAAAACACCGACTGCAGTGCCAGGCTGCGGATGAAGATGTCGCGGTTGACCGCCAGTAACGGGCGCCAGCTTTGCCACCGTTTCAAGGCGGCCCAAGCAATATGCCCGGGGTAGGCACGTAGGGCTTTTTGCGTAAGCGCCAGGCCGAGTAGGGCGCCGGTCCACTCGGCGATTACCGAGGCGCGGGCGGAGCCGACCACACCCCAGTCCAGTCCGAGGACGAACCATAGGTTAAGCGCGATGTTGACCAGGTTGGTGGTCAGCAAAATCGCCAATGGCGCTCGGGCGTTCTGGGTGCCGAGGAACCAGCCGACCAGTGCATAGCTGGCGAGGGCGGCGGGCAGGCCGAACAGGCGGGTGTGGAAAAACTCGCGGGTCAGTTGGTTCAGTTCGGGCGAGGGCTGCATCCATTCCAGGGCCAGGTGGCTCAATGGAATGCCCACGGTGCCCAGCAGCATCGCCAGGCCCAGCGCCAGCAACAAGCCTTGCAACAGAATCTGCCGCAACGCCGCCCCGTCGTTGCGCCCGGCGGCTTGGGCGGCGAAGCCGGTGGAGCCCATGCGCAGGAAGCCCATGGCCCAGGCGAGGAAGGTATACAGGCTGGCACCGACAGCCACGGCGCCCAGTTGGTGGGCGTGGGGCAGGTGGCCGATGACCATGCTGTCCACCAGGGCCACCAACGGCACCGAGATATTCGACAGGATCATCGGCGCGGCCAGGGCCCAGACGCGGCGATGGGTGGGGCGGTGGCGCCAGTCGGTCAATAAGGTGGACATGCAGTCTCCTTCGGGGGAGCGGCATTGTACCCGGCCAATGTGGGAGCTGGCTTGCCTGCGAAGGCGGACTCCCAGCCGACGCCTATTTACTTGACACCCTTCGATCCTACTGTGGGAACGGGCTTGCTCGCGAAGGCGGCCTGGCAGGCGACACAGTTGGATTGGGTATATATCCATTGCTGCGGTAACGGCTACTTAGGGTTCCGCCCTGACGGCGGCTCACTTTCGAAAAGCGCGAAAGTAAGCAAAGCGCTCTTGCCCCACCACTCGGCACCTCGCTTGGGCTCGGTGTGCCCGTAATCCGCCAGTGATTTGGGGGGCCGCCGCCACGCGCCATCCATGGCGCGGGGCGGCTAAACCGGCATCCCTGCCGGTTTACCCCCCAAATCCCTGTCGAATTCCGGCCAGCGTGGTTTGACGGGGCGCTTAAGATCAAGATCAAAAGCAGATCAAGAGCAGATCAAGAGCGGCTCGCTTCGCATCGTGGTTACCGTCGGGTGCTACAGGCTGCAAAGTTGTGTGGATAGACAAGCCAGTTGCTCCCACATGTTGATCTTGATCGCCAATGGTTGTGGGATTTGGCTCGGCTTCATGCCTACCTAGAACCAACCGCCCCTCCGTCGGTCAATGTGACCGGCACCGCAGCGGCTTGGTCGGCGCTGATATATAGTTCACCCCTCGGTTCCCTCTGACTATGAGTGCCCCATGCTTAACAAAGGACTGTTCCTGGCCTGCGCGCTGGCCCTGCTGAGCGCTTGCGATTCTTCCGATAAACCCGCTGCACCGCCTGCGCCCCCTGTGGCGGCAGCGCCGAAGCCGGTGAAAGCTGCGGTGGACGTGGCAGCGTTGAAGCAACGCTATGCCGGGCGCGAGCTGAGCGTGGTGGACGTGTCCGAGGTGCAGTTGGACGGGGCCAGCACCTTGTCGGTGAGCTTTTCCATCCCCTTGGACCCCGATCAGAAATTCGCCGACAAGCTGCACTTGGTAGACAGCAAGTCCGGCAAGGTCGATGGCGCCTGGGAACTGTCCGATAACCTGATGGAATTGCGCCTGCGCCACCTTGAGCCGCAGCGCAAACTGGTGCTGACCGTGGACGCCGGGGTGAAGGCGGTCAACGGCAACACCCTCGCCGCCGAATACAGCGCCCGCCTGGAAACCCGCGACCTGCAAGCCACCGTCGGCTTCGCCAGCCGTGGCACCCTGTTGCCGACGCGCCTGGCCGAGGGCCTGCCGGTGATCGCGTTGAATGTCGACAAGGTCGACGTGGAATTCTTTCGGATCAAACCCGAATCCCTGCCGTCGTTCCTGGCGCAGTGGGGGCGTAATACCAGCCTGCAAAGCTATGAGTCCCGTGAACTGCTGCCAATGGCCGAACTGGTGTACGGCGGGCGTTTCGACCTGAACCCGGCGCGCAATACCCGCGAAACCCTGTTGCTACCGATTGCCGGCCTCAAGCAGTTGCAGCAGCCGGGCGTGTATCTGGCGGTGATGCGCGCTTCGGGCACCTACAACTATTCGCAACCGGCCACCCTGTTCACCTTGAGTGATATCGGCCTATCCGTGCACCGCTATGCCAATCGCCTGGATGTGTTTACCCAGGCCCTGGAAGGCGGCAAGGCACTGAACGGCGTCGAACTGGAAATCCTCGATGCCGAAGGCCGCGTGCTCGGCCAGGGCAAGACCGAAGACGGTGGCCACGCCGAGTTGCCGCTGCCGAAAAAAGCCCAGGTGTTACTGGCCAAGCAGGGCGAGCAAACCAGCCTGCTGCGCCTGGACAGCGCCGCGCTGGACCTGGCCGAGTTCGATATCGGCGGGCAACCGTCCCACCCATTGCAATTTTTTGTGTTCGGCCCACGTGACCTGTATCGCCCCGGCGAAACTGTGTTGCTCAACGCACTGTTGCGTGACAAGGATGGCAAGGCGGTGAAGCCTCAGCCAGTGAGCGTCGAAGTGCGGCGCCCGGATGAACAGGTAAGTCGCAAGTTCGTGTGGGAGGCCGACGCGTCGGGCCTGTATCAATACCCGTTGCAACTGGCTGGCGAAGCGCCGACCGGGCGTTGGCAGTTGGTGTTCGACCTCGGTGACGGCAAACCGCAACTCTATGAATTCCTCGTCGAAGACTTCCTGCCCGAGCGCCTGGCGCTGGAACTCAAGGGCAGTGACACGGCGTTGAGCCCGGCGGATAACCCGGTCATCCAGGTCAACGGCCGTTACCTCTACGGCGCGCCCGCATCCGGTAACCGCGTCAGTGGCCAGGTGTATGTGCGCCCGCTGCGTGAGGCGGTCAAATCCCTGCCGGGCTACCAGTTCGGTTCCGTCACCGAAGAAGAGTTGAGCCAGGATTTCGAACTGGACGAAAGCGTACTCGACGCCAATGGCGAGCAAGCGCTGACCCTGGAAAGCAAGTGGGCCGAGGCCAAGTCGCCGCTGCAATTGATCGTGCAAGCCAGCCTGCAGGAGTCCGGCGGGCGGCCGATCACCCGGCGCCTGGTGCAGCCTATCTGGCCGGCCGAGCAATTGCCGGGCCTGCGCGGGTTGTTTGACGGCAAGGAAACCAACGGCGATGGCCCGGTGGAATTCGAAGTGCTGGTGGCCAACCAGGACGGTCAGAAACTGGCCGCACAAGACCTCAAGGTGCGCCTGGTGCGTGAGCGCCGCGACTACTACTGGAACTACTCGGAGAATGACGGCTGGAGCTACCACTTCAACGAGAAATTCCTCAACCTCGATGAGCAGAGCCTGAACATCAAGGCGGGCGACACCGCCAAGGTCAGCTTCCAGGTGGAGTGGGGCCCTTACCGCGTGGAGGTCGAAGACCCGCAGACCGGGCTGGTCAGCAGCCTGCGCTTCTGGGCCGGCTACCAGGCCCAGGACAACACCGAAGGCGGCGCCGTGCGCCCCGACCAGGTCAAGCTAGCCTTGGACAAACCCGCCTATGGCGATGGCGACACCGCCAACGTCACCGTCACGCCACCGGCTGCCGGTAAAGGCTACCTGTTGGTGGAGTCTGCCGAAGGGCCGCTGTGGTGGCAGGAAATCGACGTGCCGGCCGAAGGCAAAAGCTTTGCGGTGAAGCTCGACCCGAAATGGTCGCGCCATGATCTGTATGTGAGCGCCCTGGTCATTCGCCCCGGCGAGCGCAAAGCCAACATCACGCCTAAACGCGCCGTGGGCTTGCTGCACCTGCCACTGGATCGCACCCAGCGCAAACTCGGCCTGACCCTCACCGCGCCAGAAAAAATGCGCCCCAAACAACCACTGACGGTGAAGATCGCCGCCAAAAACGCCGATGGCAGTGTGCCTCAACAGGTGCACGTACTGCTGGCGGCGGTGGACGTGGGCATCCTCAATATCACCGAATACCCAACGCCCGATCCCTACGCCAGCCTGTTCGGCCGCAAAGCCTATGGGGTCGACCAGTTCGACATCTATGGGCAACTGATCGAAGCCGGCCAGGGCCGTCTGGCCAGCCTGGCATTTGGTGGCGACGCGGCGTTGGCCAAAGGCGGCAAGCGTCCGGACACCAGCGTAACCATCGTCGCCCTGCAAAGCGCCCCGGTGACCTTGAACGAGAAAGGCGAGGGCGAAGTCAGCGTCAATATCCCCGACTTCAACGGCGAACTGCGCCTGATGGCCCAAGCCTGGAGCGAGGATCGCTACGGTATGGCCGAAGGCAAGACCGTGATTGCTGCCCCGCTGATTGCCGAATTGTCGGCACCGCGCTTTCTGGCGGGAGGCGACCAGACCACCTTGGCCCTGGACCTCTCCAACCTGTCGGGCAAGGCCCAGAAGCTCGATGTGCAATTGACCGCGCAAGGTCAGTTGCAGTTGGTCAACAGCGGCGCGCAGTCGGTTGAACTCAAGCAAGGCCAGCGCACCACGTTGCGTATTCCGGTACAAGCCTGGGGCGGGCTCGGCCAGGGCAAGGTCACGGTCACCGTCAACGGCCTGGACTTGCCGGGTGAAAACCTGCCGCCGTTCAGCCGCGAATGGACCTTGGGCGTACGCCCGGCGTACCCGGCCTTGCTCAAGCATTACCGTGCCGTGCTCAAGGATCAGCCGTGGAGCTTGCCGTCGGGTGCACTGGATCAATTCGATGCATCGGGACGTGAGGCGTTGTTGAGCCTGTCGAGCCGGCCGCCGTTGAACCTGGGCGCGCAGATCAGTGCACTCAAGGCGTACCCCTACGGTTGCCTGGAGCAAACCGCCAGTGGCTTGTACCCATCGCTGTACGCCGACGACGCGCTGCTCAAGCGCCTGAGCATCAAGGGCGAGCCGGATGCCGAGCGCAAGCGCAAGATCGAGTTGGGCATCGAGCGCCTGTTGGGCATGCAGCGCTACAACGGCAGCTTCGGTTTGTGGGGCGCCGATGGCGAGGAAGAATATTGGCTGACTGCCTATGTCACTGACTTCCTGCTGCGCGCCCGCGACCAGGGTTTTGCCGTCCCGCCTGAAGCCTTGAAGAAGGCCAGCGAGCGCCTGTTGCGGTATGTGCAGGAACGTAACCTGATCGAGGTGGATTACAGCGACAACGCTGAACACACCCGGTTTGCCGTGCAGGCGTATGCCGGCATGGTGTTGGCGCGCAGTCAGCAGGCGCCGTTGGGTGCGTTGCGCAGTCTTTTCGAACGGCGCAGCGATGCACGCTCCGGCTTGCCGCTGGTGCAGTTGGCCATTGCCCTGCAGAAAATGGGTGACCAGCCACGCGCGGATCAGGCGTTGGTGGCCGGCTTGGCGGCGCAGCGCAATGCCAATGAGTGGCTGGCCGACTACGGCAGCCCGTTGCGCGACCAGGCGATGATCCTGGCGTTGCTGGAGGAGAACGACTTGGCCAAGGGCCAGCGCGAGGAGCGTTTGTTCACCCTGTCTGACCAATTGGCCGCCAGCCCGTACCTGTCGACCCAGGAGCGTAATTCGCTGTTCCTGGCCGGGCGCCTCGGGTTCGCCAAGCCGGAAACGAACTGGCAAGTGTCGCTCACCGGCAGCGGCGGTGTGCGTGAGTTGAACAACCAGCAATCGACGTTGCAATTGGACGGCGCACTGCTCTCCAGCGACCTGGCCTTGAGCAATCAGGGTGAAGCGCCGGTGTACCAACAATTGACGGTTTCGGGTTATCCACAAGTGCCGCCAGCGGCCGGTGGCAACAACCTGAGTATCCGCCGCGAATACCTGGGCATGAACGGCCAGCCGTTGAACCTGCGTAACCTCAACAGCGGTGATCTGGTACTGGTGCACTTGGCGGTCAGCGCCAAGCAACGCGTACCGGATGCTCTGGTGGTTGACCTGTTGCCTGCCGGCCTGGAACTGGAAAACCAGAACCTGGCCCAAAGCGCGGCGAGCCTTGAGAACGCCAGCAGCCAAGTGAAAGAGTGGCGTGAGTCGATGCAGAATGCCTCGCTCAAGCACCAGGAGTTCAGGGACGATCGCTATGTGGCAGCGATGAATCTGGATGGCTATGGCACCACGCACTTGCTGTACCTGGCGCGTGCGGTGACACCGGGAACTTACCGCGTGCCGCCGCCGCAGGTGGAGTCGATGTATCGGCCGAACTGGCAGGCAGTGGGTGAGACGCCAGTGGATATGGTGATCAAGGGCCGCTGAAAGCCACTGTAGGAGCGAGCTTGCTCGCGAAAAACGTCAACGATAACGCGGGTTTCCTGGATTAACGCGGCGTCTGTGAGTTTTTCGCGAGCAAGCTCGCTCCTACAGAGGAGAATCGAGTGGTTGTAATGTCAGTGTACGACCCAGCTCAGCAACCACAGCCCCAGCATCAGCCAGATGATCCCGACGATAATCGAGGCCCGCATAAAGGCGCGTACCGCCGAGTAAAGGAACAGCAGGCCGACGATCAGGGTGATGATGCTGATGATCGACGTGTCCATGCCCAAGGTGCGTGACAAACCGTCGATAAAGTTGCCGCCGGCGTGGGTCAAGGCCCCGAACAAACCGCTGAGGCCGTCGACGATAAAGCGGATGACGGAGCCGAGCGCCTGGCCCAACCATTCGAAAAAGCTTTCTACCTGCATGTGCGTGTCCTGATGAGAAGGTGGGCGTAACTGTGCCTTTGGTTGTCGATAACGCAGGCGAGTTCCCTGCAAGCATAGAGGTTTGCCCGTTTGAGTTTTAGTTTAATCACCTGCGGATGTACTCAGTCCAATGTGGGAGCGGGCTTGCTCGCGAAGGCGGCGTGCCGGTGACATCTCTGCCAACTGACCCACCGCGTTCGCGAGCAAGCCCGCTCCCACAGTTATTGCGCTGGGCGTTGGGTTGTGTGGCGTTGGTAATACTGCTGCTGTGGGGCGCCGATCGCATTTGGCCCTTACCCCTGCCCCAGGACGACCTGGCCCGGGTGGTGCTGGCCGAAGATGGCACACCCCTGTGGCGATTTGCCGATGCCAATGGCGTATGGCGCTATCCGGTACACACTAGCGAAGTTTCGCCTTATTACCTCGACGCGCTGCTCACCTATGAAGACCGTTGGTTCTACCAGCACCCCGGCGTAAACCCGTTGGCGCTGGTGCGTGCGACCTGGCAAAACCTGAGCGGCGCGCGCGTGGTCTCCGGCGGCAGCACCTTGTCGATGCAAGTGGCGCGCCTGCTCGACCCGCACTCACGCACCCTGCACGGCAAGTTGCGCCAGCTGTGGCGTACCGCGCAGTTGGAGTGGCACCTGTCCAAGGACGAAATCCTCAACCTGTACCTGAACCGCGCGCCTTTCGGCGGCACGCTGCAGGGCGTGGCGGCGGCGAGTTGGGCCTACCTGGGCAAGTCGCCGTCACAGCTGACCCACGCCGAAGCCGCGTTGCTCGCGGTGTTGCCGCAGGCGCCGAGCCGTTTGCGCCCGGACCGTCATCCGCAGCGCGCCCAGGAGGCCCGCGACAAAGTGCTGCGCCGCTTGGCCGAGTTTCAGGTATGGCCGCAATCGGCGGTTGATGAAGCGCTGGAAGAGCCCCTGTTGCTCGCCCCACGTCTGGAGCCAAGCCTGGCGCCCTTGCTGGCACGCCGCCTGAACCGCCCCGACAGCCCGCCGCTGATCCGCACCACCCTGGATGCCACTCTGCAACGTCGTCTCGAAGACCTGCTGCTGGGCTGGCGCGCGCGCCTGCCGGAGCACACCTCGGCGGCCATCCTGGTGGTGGAAGAAGAAAGCATGGCGGTACGTGCCTACCTGGGGTCGGTGGATATCAACGACACCAAGCGCTTTGGCCATGTGGACATGATCAGCGCGCTGCGCTCGCCCGGTTCCACCTTGAAACCTTTTCTCTACGGCATGGCGTTGGATGACGGCCTGATCCACTCCGAATCGCTGTTACAGGACGTGCCTCGACGTTATGGCGATTACCGCCCAGGCAACTTTTCCATGGGCTTTACCGGGGCGGTGCCGGCGAGCACGGCGTTGTCCAGCTCGTTGAACCTGCCGGCGGTGCAATTGCTGGAAGCCTACGGGCCCAAGCGCTTTGCCGCACAGATGCGCATCGGTGGCATGCCGTTGGCGTTGCCGGCGTTGGCCGAGCCGAACCTGGCGCTGATCCTCGGCGGCGCGGGCAGTCGCCTGGAAGATCTGGTGAGCGGCTACAGCGCCCTGGCCCGCGATGGCAAGAGCGCCACCCTGCGGTTACAGCCGGACGATACGCTCAGGGAGCGGCCGTTGCTGTCGCCCGGCGCCGCATGGATTGTGCGGCGCATCCTCAGCGGCCAGGCGCGGCCCGACCGCGACCCGCGTGCCGAGCTTGTCCAACGCCCGGTGCTGGCGTGGAAAACCGGTACCAGCTATGGCTTCCGTGATGCCTGGGCGATTGGCGTGGGCCCGCGTTATCTGATCGGCGTCTGGATCGGCCGGCCCGATGGCACGCCGGTACCGGGGCAGTTCGGCCTGGCGTCGGCAGCGCCGTTGATGTTGCAGGTGCATGACGTGCTGACCAACCGCGACAGCCAGCGCGGCATCAGTGCGCCGGTCAAACCGGTGCCGGCCAATATCGGCGTGGCGGCGATCTGTTGGCCGCTGGGCCAGCCCATGAACCGCAGCGACCCCAACTGCCGCCGCCAGCGTTTTGCCTGGACCCTGGACAACACCACGCCGCCGACCTTGCAGGCATTGGATCAACCCTTGAGCGTGGGCTTGATGGAAAGTATCTGGGTTAACGCCAAAGGCTTGCGGGTCGATGCCCGTTGCCCTGGCGCAACCCCCCAAAACATCGCCCTGTGGCCGGCGCCGTTGGAGCCCTGGTTGCCAAGAATTGAACGCCGTGAAGCACGTATCCCGGCGGCTGACCCGGACTGCCCGCCACCGGCGCTGGCCGCGTCATCGCCGTTGTCCATCGTGGGGGTACGCGAGGGCGATCAATTGCGTCTGCCCGCTGCCAGTCAACAAGCCTTGCGCCTGAAAATCTCCGCTCTGGGCGGCAGTGGTCGGCGTTGGTGGTTTCTCAACGGCGCGCCGTTGGGCGACAGCGCCAATCAGGACAGCATCAATGCCAGTTTTGAACGGCTGGGCCGCTATCAGCTCAGTGTATTGGATGAAGCCGGTCAAACCGCCAGGCTCGAATTCAGCGTTGTCGACTGATCGCTGATCGTTCCCACGCTCTGTGTGGGAACGCCGCCTGGGACGCTCCGCGTCCCGACATCCACGCAGGCGACGCGAAGCGTGGGAATGATCGGGTAAGCTATACCCATTCAGGAGCCCCCGCATGAACCTCGAACACCTCACCGAACGCCTGCACCGCATCCGCGATACCAATGACTGGAAGCAGTTTCACAGCCCGAAAAACCTGGCCATGGCTGCCAGCGTGGAAATGGCCGAGCTGGTGGAAATCTTCCAATGGCTCACCGAAGACCAATCCCGCCAACTGCCCGCCGATAAACTCGCCCATGCGGGCCAGGAGGTCGGTGATATCGTTCTGTACCTGCTGTTGCTGTGCAGTGAGCTGGGCCTGGATATGAACGAAGTGGTGCGCGCCAAACTGGCCGATAGCGAACGGCGGTTTGCCCATGAGTGATCGTCATTTCGACCAGTTGGCCACGCGCTTTGCCGAAAAGATCTACGGCGGCGCCAAGGGCGCGATTCGCTTGGCGGTGCTCCAGGCCGACCTGGTAGAAGCCTTGCCGCAACGCCCATTGCGCGTGCTGGATATCGGTGCTGGCCTGGGGCATATGTCGCTGTGGCTGGCCGAGCAGGGCCACGAGGTGACCCTGGCCGAACCCGCCGCGCCGATGCTTGAAGGTGCGCGCCAGCGCTTCGCTGACGCGGGCCAAAGCGCGACCTTTATTCATGCACCGTGGCAGGACTTGCTCGGCCAGCTCACCGAGCCTTACGATCTGGTGCTGTGCCATGCCGTGCTGGAGTGGTTGGCCGAGCCCCACGCCATCCTGCCAGTGCTGCACCAACTGACGCTGCCGGGTGGCTGGTTGTCCCTGGCGTTCTACAACCGTGATGCGTTGATCTATCGCAACCTGCTCAAAGGCCACTTTCGCAAAATGCGCAAGAACGACATGGCCGGCGAAAAGCAGAGCCTGACGCCGCAACAACCCCTGGACCCACGGGAATTGGCGGCGCAACTTGAAGGGTTGTGGCAGGTCGAAAGCCAAAGTGGCGTACGGGTGTTCCACGACTATATGCCGGTGGAATTCCAGGCGCGCGCCAACCTGCAGGACTTGTTGGAGATGGAACTCGCTCACCGTCGTCACCCAAGCTTTGCCGGGCTTGGGCGATATTTGCACTGGATCTGCCGCCCGGTTTAAGCGGCCAGCGTGGGAGGTCGACATGCGTCGTCTCGGTTTAATTCTGTTGTCTCTAGGCCTTGGGGCGTGCTCGAGCCCCAACCCTTACGTGGCCAGTTCGGCGCCGATGCCGCCGGCGCCCGCCCAGGCGGCCACCACCTTTGATGCCAGCGCCTACCCTGCGCCGGTACGCGACTACGGCGCCTACCGCAGTTGGGGCTGGCTCAACGGCCAGTTGCCGGCGGGCACGGCCTGGGCCGATTCGGCGCAGATTGCCGAGGCGGTCAGCGGCGCTCTCGACCAGCGCGGCTTGCGCCCCTTGCATGACAAGCGCGCGCCCGACCTGCTGGTGAGCGCCGATGTACGCCTGGAAAAACGCCTGCGCCAGGTCCAGGACGATTATGGTTACGGATACGGCGGCTATAACCGTTATGGCAACGGCTATGGCATGTACAACAGCGTGCCGGTGGTGCGTACCTATGAAGTGACAGTGGCCGTGGCGCGTATCAGCCTGTTCGATGCGCGCACCCGCCAGCCGGTGTGGAGCACCAGCGCCGAAACCACCAGCCAGGGCAGCCTGAGCGAACGTGCCGATAGCTTGCGCAAGGCGATGCAGAAGGCAATGGCTGCCTATCCGCCCAGTTAGCAGCTATTCTCATTACAGGCCCACGTTGTTTTTGGAGAACACCATGCTTCGTCGCATCGCTGCACTTGCTGTTGTCATGTTGCTGGGCGGTTGCCAGAGCAACCAGGTCAACCATGATTTCGACGCCAGCCGAGACTTCGGCGCTTACCGCAATTGGGCCTGGAAAGACCCGGCGTTGCAGTACCGTCCCGATGACCCGCGGATCAAGAGCGACCTCACCGAGCAGCGCATCCGCCAGGCCGTGGGCGAACAGCTGGATCAACGCGGTTTGCGTCCTGCGGCGGCGGGCACCAAGGCTGACTTGAATGTACAGGCCTACCTGATCGTCGAAGACCGCCAGCAGCAAGTCACCACCAACTATGGCGGTGCCTGGGGCGGCCCGTGGAATGGTTACTGGGGCGCGCCGATGTACAACGAAACGCGCAACATCACCTACAAAGTGGCGACCATCCAGCTCGACCTGCTCGACGGCAAGGACGGCAAGCTGGTGTGGCGCGGCAGCGACGAACAAATGATGGCCAGCACGCCCAACCCCGAGGACCGTAACAAGGCCATCCGCAGCACCGTAACCAAGATCCTTTCCAACTACCCGCCGCGCTGATCACCCCCTGTCACTCCTGTGGGAGCGGGCTTGCTCGCGAAAGCGGTGTGTCAGTCACTGCTTCAGTGACTGACACACCGCTTTCGCAGGCAAGCCAGCTCCCACATTTGATCTTCAGTGTTTTGAGCATAGCGTTCGCTTAGCTGAGTTGTATTAGGGTGCCGACATTCAGGGCATCTCCGCCAGTCGCCAATGTGGCGAGTTGCCAGCAACCTGCCGAAGCCTTGTCTACACTCCAGTGCAACGGAGAGTTAGCGCAGGAGTGCTTCGATGTCTCCCCGATTCGGCTCCAGGCAGCGTGGTGCAATTGGCTTGATGGCGGCAGGCACCTTGGCCTTGGCTCTGGTGTTTACGTTGCTGGCGGTCGACAGCGGGCGCTTGTACCTGGAAAAGCGCAAGTTGCAGTCCGTTGCCGACACCTCGGCGTTGGAGGCGGCAGGTCTGGGTGGCCAGTGCGGTACCAACACCACGGCCAGCGCCTATGCCACGCAAAATGCGGCGCGCAACGGTTTTGTGGTCGGTAATGGCAACACCCTGGCGGTGACGTGCGGCACCCTGGCGACCAATGCCCTCAACACCCGCGTATTTAGCGCCGATGCCACCAAGAGCGACGCGATCCGCGTGGTGGCCTCGCGCACCGTCCTGACCAGCATCGCCAATGGCCTGTGGAACCTGTTCAGCGGCGCGCCGATCACCCCGCAAATCAACTTGAGCGCCACGGCCGTCGCGGCGACACCGCCGCCCGTGGCGCAGCTGTCGATCCGCAGCAGCCTGGCCAGCGTCGATTCAGGCAAATCCCCACTGCTCAACCTGGTCATCGGCAACCTGCTCGGCGGCAACCTGTCGCTCACGGCGGCGGGTTGGAACGGCTTGCTGCAGACCAACGTCAACCTGCTCAGTTACCTGGACCAACTGGCGATCAACCTGAACGTGAAGGCCGGTGACTACGATGCCTTGCTCAGTACCGCAGTCTCCGCGACTCAACTGATTGACGCTGCGGTGAAGGTCTTGCAGAAAAACGGCGCGGCAGCCACGGCGGTCATCAATGATGTGATTTCGATTCAAGCCATTGCGCCGAACAGCAAGCTGTTAACCGTGGGCGACCTGATCGACATCGCCACAGGCACGCCGACGGCGGCGCTGAACAGCAATGTGCAGTTGTTTCAACTGCTGGAAGCGGTGGCGCAGTTGTCCAGTAGTAAGAATGCGGTGAGTGCGGCGGCGCAACTGAACATTCCATTGGTAGGCAACGTTTCGATCCAGACTAAAGTAATTGAGCCGCCGCAGTTGTCGGCGATTGGCAATCCGTTGCTGGCCAAGGAGGGTTTGAAAAAAAGCCCGCCGACCGATCAGATTTTTGTACGTACTGCGCAAATGCGGACTTTAGTGTCTGTTCAACTGCCCGTGCTGAACGGTATCAATGGATTGACGTCTGCGGTCTCCGCCATAACGACGCCGGTGACCGGTGTCGTGAATAACTTGCTGCATTTGAATTTGGTGAGCCTGCTGGATCCACTCTTGTGCCTGATTGTGAAGCCTTGTGACCATACGGATGTTCAGCTGTTGAGCGGCCTGGATATCAACATCGAGGTGGCGAGCGCGAAGAGCTATGTCACGGATTTCAATTGTGCGAGCAATGCGGCGAAATCGCTGACCGTGCAGGTAGAGACTGCGCTTGCAGATGTATCGGTAGGGAAAGTGGATCCGGTACAGGCATTCTCCTCAGCAGTGGAAGCTGATGTGAAGCCAGTAGCACTGGTTGATATCGGTGTGCAGACTTGCAAGGGAATATTCGGCTGTGGGCCACGTAAGGCTGGTGTAGGTGGGAGCTTATCTTTATCGGTTGTTCACGCAAAGGTTGGCGGGGGGGAGCAAGCTCTAGTGTTTTCTCCGGTCAATGATATGAATCTGGTACCCACTTATAAGTCTGTTCCTCCCTCGACAGAAGTGGTCAAAGGATTGGTCAATACCTTAGGGGCTATTCAAGTGAATTATGTTCCCCCAACCGGGAGTTCTCCGAGTGGAATCCTGCCGGTGGTCTCGGGTTTACTCACCACTATCACCAATACGCTGGTCACTGCGATCAAAAGCGTATTGTCGCCAATACTAGACCCGATTGTGGATGGCGTGCTCAGCGCCTTGGGCATCAACCTGGGCAATGCCGAAGTCGGTGCCAACCTTACCTGCCATATGGGCCGGGCTTATCTGGTGATTTAGCTGACCTCCCGAGTTCAAAATGTGGGAGCTGGCTTGCCTGCGATGACGGCCTGCCAGCCGACGCCTATCTACCTGACACCCCGCGATCCTACTGTGCGGGCTTGCTCGCGAAGGCGGCCTGGCAGGCGACACAGTTGGATTGTGTACATATCCTGTGCCCGTAATCCGCCAGTGATTTGGGGGGGCGCTTAAGATCAAGATCAAAAGCAGATCAAGAGCAGATCAAGAGCAGCTCGCTTCGCATCGTGGTTAGCGTTGAATTAGTTCTGCGCGATGGGGAGTTCGATGCAGAATTTCGCGCCGGCCTCGCTGTTGGTAACGCTCAGGCGTCCGCCCATGTTTTCCACAATCCCATAGCTCACCGAGAGGCCCAGCCCGGTGCCCACGCCTATCGGTTTGGTGGTAAAGAACGGCTCGAAAATCCGCTCCAGCAAGCGCGGGTCTATCCCGCCGGCGTTGTCTTCGACCCAGATGCGTACATGGCGGCTGTCGTGCTCGCTGTGCAGGGCAATCCAGGGGCGCAGGGCGGGGTCTTTTTCTCGCTGGCTGAGCAGGGCGTCGCGGGCGTTGACCATCAGGTTGATCAGTACTTGTTCTAGTTGGTCGACATAGCCTTTGACCTGTACCGAGAAGTCGGTAGGGCTGATGCGCACGTCCACGCCTTTGCCGCGCAGGCCTTCGCTGAGCAGGGAGAGGGTGCCCTCCAGTGCCTGCGCGGGGTCGAAGGGTTGCTGCTCGATTTCCGAGCGGCGGCCGAAGACGCGCATGTGGTCGACCACTCGTGCGGCGCGTTGTACCTGGGCGTCGATACGTTGCAGTTTTTCCGTGAGGTAGTCGATTTGCACATCGCCATTGCCCAGGCGCTTGAGCACATTGGCGATGGCCATGCGCATCACGTTCAGCGGCTGGTTGATCTCATGGGCCAGGCCGGTGGCCATTTCGCCGAGGGTGGCCATTTTTGCGCTTTGGGTCAGTTGTTGCTGGGAGCGGCGCACTTCGGTGTTGTCGCGGCCCACGGCTTGCACTTCGATCAGGGCGCCTTGTTCATCGAAGACGCCGCGGTCCGACCACACCCACCAGGCATGTTCGCGCCCCGGCAGTTGCAGGCTGATTTCCGCGGTGCTCACCGGGAATTCCGGGGTCAGTTGCTGGATGCGCTGCACAAAGGCGGCGCGTTGTTCATCCGACAGCCACTGGCCCAGGTTGATGCCTGGCAATTGCTCGGGCCGGCATTCCAGGTAATTGGCCAGCGGCGTGTTGCCGAAGGTGAGGATCAGGTCGGGGCGGTAGCGGCAGATCATCGCGGGTGAGTCTTCCACCAGGATGCGGTAGCGCTCCTCGCTCTGGCGCACCTGCTCGGCGGCCAGGGTCGCCTCGGTGACGTCCAGCCACAGGCCTACGGCTTCCACCGGCAGGCCGAGGTCGTCGCGCAGCAGCTTGGCTTCGTCGAGCAGCCAATGGTAGTTGCCTTGTTTGTCGCGCAGGCGGTAGCGGCTGCGCACGTTGCCTTCGCGCAGCAGTTGGCGGGTGCGTTCGAAGTAGTGTTCACGGTCGTCGGGGTGGATCAGCGCTGCCAGGGTGTCGTGGTTGCAATCGGCCAAGGTCCAGCCCAGCAGCGGCAACAGGCTGGCGCTGAAAAACGCCGGGTGCAGCGCGCCGTTGACGTAGCGCTGCACGTAGATGACGGCCGGTGAGCTGGCGATCAGGTTGTCCAGGCGCGCATGGGCGGCGGCGGCTTGCAGTTGCTGGTTCTGGATGTCGCTGATGTCGAGCATGAAGCCGATCCAGCGTCGTTCATTGCCGGCGCCCAGTACTTGGCCCTGTATGCGGTACCACAGGGGCGACTGTTCAGCGTCGGTGCGTTGCAAGCGCACGCTGGTAAGCAGTGGCTTGCCCAGGGCTTGCAGGTCTTGCAGGCGGCTGTTGAGGGCCTGGCGGTCGGCGGGGTGGATGAGTTCGAGCCAAGTGCCGAGGGGCTGGCGGGTGGGGCCTTCGTCCAGGCTCAGGTTGCGCAATAGTTGCGGCGCCAGCTGGATCTCCTGGGTAGCGGGCAACAGTTCCCACCAGCCAGTGCCGAGCAGGCCTTGCAGGGCTTCTACCCGTTCCAGTTGCTGGTGGTGACGCTGTTCGCGCAGGCGGCCCAGCAGCGGCGCGGCGAGTGCTGCGCACAGGTTCAGCCAGTCACGCTCGCCGGTGTGGTATGCCTGGCCGTTATAGAAACCACACAGCAGCCACGCGGCGGCGCCATGGCTGTCGCGGTACGGCACCAGGAAACCGTCGGCATTGCCAAATACACTGTGCAAGCGCGGGTTGTCGCTGCGGCCCTGGGCAACGTCCAGGCTCAGTGGCGTGTTGCCGTTGATGCTGTCCAGGCTGGTGCCCAGGTGCTGCCCGGTTTGCCATAAGGCCGGGGCGTCGTGGGCGGTGTATTGGCTGTAGATGCGCCAGCCCTGGTCATCTTCGTCGAGCAGTGCCATGGCGACGCAGGGGATGCGCCAGCGCTGGGCCACGCTGCGCAGGTGTTCGCTGAACACCTGAGGCAAGCGGTTGAGGCTGCACACGCGCAGCTGTTCGCTCATCAGGGCGGCGAGTTGGTGGTTCTGTTCGCGTTGCTGCACCCGTGCCCGGTCAGCCAGCAGGTCAGTGATGTCCAGCAGGTGCAGGGCCCAGGCGTCGCCCTCTGGCTCGATCCAGCCGCGGGTATGCAGGACCTGGCCGGCGGCGCCCTGGAAGTCCAGATCCAGGCCGTGTCGTTGCCACTCCTGCGGTGTGCCCTCGACACTCAGCGCGCTGTCGGCACACAGCAAGGCCTGCAAGGGTGGGTTGGGCACGTTGGCAAGATGCTGGGCAAGCAAAGGCCTCAAGGCGCCCGTGATGCTCAGCACCCGGCCCAGGTTGTCCAGTTGCACTTGCAGGCCCGGCGCGGGCGTCGTTGGCGCGTCCAGAGCCAGGGCGCTGGTAAGCCCGCGCAGGCGTGCGAACAATTTATCCCCTGTCGTCAAAACTGAAGGCTCGAGGTGGCGGTGAGGTTGGTGGGCAGGTTGGGTACGGTACCCACCCCAGGCAACACCAGGGCCGGCAAGACCGCTTTGATATTGGCCGAGGGGTAGGTGATCTTCACTGTCAGCAAATTATTGGTGTAGGTGGCGGTGATATAGCCGGGCAAGAACTTCAATGAGCCGGGGATCCAGTTCAACTGGGCCTGGGCTGCATCCTTGGCGCGTTGCACAACCAGGGCCGAATAGCCGGCGGTGCTGGGGTCCAGGGACACACTGCGGCGTACCCCTTCGGCGGCCGCTTGGTGAAATGACTGCATCAACAGCAGCGGCAAGCTGTAGCTGAGCATGCCGTAGAACACCGCAAAGAAAATCACGAAGACCAAGGCAAACTCGATCGCCGCAGCACCTTTTTGCTTTCTCGGGAGGCTCGATTTCATGACTGCGTCTACCCTGAGGCGATTACTTGATATCAGCATAGAATCATTCAGCCAAAAGGGATGTTTTTTACGTGATCCAGACGCTAGTGATTGTGCTGTGGTTGGGCGTATGTGCCGTGCAGGATATTCGCCAGCGCCAAATTGCCAATACGCTGACCCTGGGCGTCGGGCTGTTGGCGTTGATCTACCTGCTGTGGGCGGGGTCGACGTGGCTGGGCGCGCCCCGCAGCGAGGGCGGCCTGGCCCTGGCTTTGGCGCTGGTGCTGACCTTGCCGGGCTATGCGTTGGGCCGCTTTGGCGCAGGGGATGTGAAGTTGCTCGCCGCCCTGGGGCTGGCCTCCAATATCGAGTACCTGCTGGGGTCGCTGATCGGTGCGGGCATCGCTATGGTGGCCTGGACACTTATGCATCAAGGGCTTAGCTCAAACCGCGTTAAGCGGGCAGGGCCCGCGTCAACAAAACAGCCTTTTGCGCCCTTCGTTTTGACAGGTTTTGCCGGCAGCTGGTTTTGGATCCATCAGTCGCGCGAGTTGATTAATGCTATGTACATAGTCGGAAAGTACGTCTACGTTTAATCAGGAGTTGTGTAGGAATTTTCGTCAGAAAGGATAGGTCATCATTTGGCTTGCCAGGCATGGAGTAGCGCGTGAACAAGCTTACGTCCGCAGTAAAAGTGCTCGTAGTCGACGATCAACCCTTAATCGTAGAGGAGCTCTGTGAATTTCTTGAAAGCAGCGGGTACCGTTGTGTCCCGTGTGAGTCCAGTGAGCAAGCTGTCCAGCGTTTCAAGGAAGACCTTCAGATCGGTTTAGTGCTGTGTGACCTGCATATGCCGGACATGGACGGCATCGAGCTGGTGCAGGCGCTGCAACGGATCGCCGGCAAGCATCGCGCGTTCGAAGCGATCATGCTTACCGGTCGCGCCGACAAGCAGGATGTGATCAAGGCCCTGCGTGCAGGTATCGCCGATTACTACCAGAAGCCGATCAACCTCGATGAATTGCTCGAGGGCCTCAAGCGCCAGGAAGCGGCATTGGAGGAGCGGCAGAAAGACCTGCAGTTGGGCACGCTCAACCAGAAGTTGCAGTACCTGTCCGAATCCATCAACGACTTGTATATGGACTTGGACAAGGTGCGCCGCAACCCGACGCCCCAGGACCATGACGGGGACCCATCGGCCGATGAAGCCGGGCCGGTGGAGATCCCGGCGATCTTCAATCAACTGTCACCGCGCCAATTGGATGTGGCCCGCCTGGTGGGCAAGGGTCAGACCAACTATCAGATTGCCTGTGAGCTGGGGATCACCGAGAACACGGTCAAGCTGTATGTGTCCCAGGTATTGCGCCTGACCCATATGCACAACCGCACGCAGTTGGCGCTGGCGTTGTCACCGAACAACTCGGCGATGCGCCAGCGGGTGACGGCGCACTAGCACCGCCCTACTGTAGGAGCGAGCTTGCTCGCGAAAAACACCTAGACAACGCGGTTACCCAAGATGCACGCGTTATCGTTGACGTTTTTCGCGAGCAAGCTCGCTCCTACAGGGAGGGGTTATTTGCTGCCCTGCGCAGTGCCGCCTACTTTCTGATCAAAAAACTCCGGAATCGGGTGCTTGTTGCTGTCCAGCCAGCGCTTGAGCGCCTGCTCGCGTTCTGCCGGCGTGGTTTTTTGCGGATTGGCCGAGGCGGCGCGCCCGCTCAGTTGCAGCGCCATCCAGTTTTCCGTTTCTGCCTGCCGGGGTGAAGAAGGCCCTGCTTCGATGGCCGAAGCGAGGAGCGGCAGGGCCAGGCAGGCAAGGCCGGCGAGGTGGTGGAATTTCATTATCGACTCCCTATTTCACAGAGGCCGGCAGCGTGTCGCTGACCGCCGCCACCTGATCTTTGACTGGACGCTGCGGTGCCGTGCCAGCGTCCTTGAGGTGTTGCGCCCGCGCCTGGGCCTGGGTCACCTGCTCGGGGCTCAAGCCGAGTTGGCCGACCACTTTCGCGGCTTGCTCCCAGTTGTCTTGGTAGATCAGCAAAGTCACCAGGTTCACCGCCGCCAGTTGATCGCTCTGCTTGAGCTCGATGGCGGTCATGAATTCAAAGCGTGCGTCTTCCAGGCGCCGTTGGTCGAGGTACACCACGCCCAGGTCATTGCGGATTTTTTCGTCGGTGGGCGCCAGCCGTGCCGCACGTTGCAGGTGAGCCATGGCCTGGCCGTTGTCGCCCTTGGCCGACGCAAGTTGCCCCAGGCCGTGCTCACCGTCGGCGGCCAGGCAGGTGCCCAGCAGGCTGCGGTACAACGGCTCGGCGTCTGGGCGGCCCAGCAAGCGATAGGCGCGGGCTTGGCGTTGACGAACCTGGGGCAGGGCGCTGGGCAGGTTCTGCAGGTTGGCGAGGCTGGCGTGCAGTTTGCCTTCGTTGGCCATGTCATCGGCCAGGTTCAACGACAGCTCCTGGTCGGCGCTGGGCTTGGGGCAACTGCCCGGTGCCAGCAACCCGGCCCACGGAACCTGGCCATTGCTGGCACAACCGCCCAGCATCAGCAGGCTCAAGGCGACGATCAGTGGTTTCATGGCAGGCTCCTCAAAAGTTATTCAAGGCTCGGGAGATGGCGATCATCGCCGGCCCCCCGAGCACGATCAGCAAGGCGGGAAACAGGAACACCATCATCACCACGGACATCTTCGCGGACATCTTCGAGATGTATTCCTGCAGGCGGGTCAGGCGGCGGTCGTCGAGCAACTGCTTGAGGGCCAGCAAGGATTTCATCGCGCCGCCGCCCTGGTGGATCAACTGCTGAAGGATGATGCAGGTGTCGGTGAATTCATCCACGGCCAGCAGGCGTGCGGTCTTGCCCAACTCTTCGGACAGCTCCAGGCCGGAGTCGACCCTTACCAGGATCAGGCGCAGTTCATGGGTCAGGTCGGTGAGCAAGCGCTGGGCTTCGGTGCTCAACACCCGCAGCGATTGTTCAACTGCCATGCCGGATTCGAACAGGATGCGCAGTAACGGAATGAACGTGGAAATTTCCCGCGCGATACGCTCCTGGCGGTATTTCGCGCTGAGGGCCAGGATGCGCTTGGGCAGCAGGTAACCGATGCCCAGGGCAATTGCCGGGGCAATCCAGGGCGAGCCGGCGTGAGGAAACAGCAGTTGCTGGCCGAGCAGGGTCAAGCCCAGCAGCAAGATGGGCACGCCGATCTGGAAGGCGGCGAACATGGAGCGCTGGTTGGCTTTGCGCCAGCCGACGCGGTTGAGCAGGGTCTGGGTTTCGTTGTCCAGGCTGACCGAGCGCTGGGCCACGGCGCTGGCGCCCAATTGGCGCATCAGGCTGCCGAGTTTGTCCTCGCGGGTCAGTTGGCCTTGCAGGCGTTGGCTGACCAGGCGTTGACGGCGCCGTTGCTCCAGCAGGTTGCCGACGATCAAGGCGACGGCGGCGAGCGACAACAGGATGCAGATCAGGATGGCCATCTCAAATACTCCGCAACATGCGCCACATGACGAAGGTGCCCGTGATGTCGAGCGCCGCCGCGGCCAGCAGCAGGTAGCGCCCGGTTCCGTCATTCCACATGCTCATCAGGTAGCCCGGGTTGACCATCAAAAAGTAGCCGACCATGGCGATGGGCAAGCCTGCCAAGACGTACGCGGTCATGCGCGTTTCGCCCGTCATGGCCTTGAGTTGGCGTGCACCCTGTTCGCGCTCGCGGATCATCTTGATCAGGTTTTCCAGCAGCTCGCTGGCGTTGCCGCCGTAGCGGTGGTTGACCTTCAGGCCCAGGGCAAACAGGCGGAACTCATCGCGCTCGTAAAACTCGGCAAAGTCGCTGACCGACTCCGGCAGGCTCACGCCCATTTGCACGTTACGCTGGATGCGGCTCATGGCCTGTTTGAGCGGCGCTTCGGTGCTGTCGATCGCACCCAGCACGGCGTCTGCCAGGGTGCGCCCGGACTTGAGGCTGCGCACGCTGTGGTCCAGTAGTTGGGGTAATTGTTCGATCATGCGCTGCACTCGCCGTTGGTAGCGCCAGGCGATAAACACACGCAGCAGCAGCGGCGGCATGATCAGCATCACCAACAGGCCCAGCCCGCCGGCCAGCAAGTAACCCAGCAACATGCCCACCGCCCAGCTACTCAGCCACAACCCCAGGCGATCGGTGGGCTTGCCCAGGCCGGCGCGCTGGAACATGCGCTCCAGCGCGACCCAGCTGCCGTTCGGCTCCTGGGCTACCGGCTGGCCATCGGAGAGGCGCTCCAACACCCGATCGGTACCGGCCTGGCGCAGCCCTCGCTGGAACAGCCAGACGGACAGGCTGATCAGCAGGATACAAATGAGCAGCAAGACAAGTCCGGTCATGAGCCCTCTCTACAACGGCAATGCCGATTCACGCCGCAGCTTGTCGCCGGCCGGGTTGAGCGCTTCGCGCAGGAAGCCAAAACCGGTACGGCGGTCGAGGCGGAACAGGGTGTTGGTGACATACACGTCGTCGCGCACGCCCACCACTTCCACCACCTCGCTGACGCAACGGCGCCCATCGGGCAGGCGCGTCAGTTGAATCACCACATCCAGTGCAGCGCAGATCATCTGCCGCAGGGTTTTCTCCGCCACCACACGGCCGGTCAGGCCCACCAGGGTTTCCAGGCGCAGCAGCGCGTCCTGGGCATTGTTGGCGTGCACGGTGCTCATGGAACCGTCATGGCCGGTGTTCATGGCGGTCATCACGTCGAGCACTTCGACGCCACGGATCTCGCCAAGGATGATGCGGTCCGGGCGCATCCGCAGGGCGTTGCGGATCAGGTCGCTGGCCTTGACCTCGCCATGCCCCTCGGCATTGGGCGGGCGGGTTTCCAGGCGCACCACATGGGGGTGGCCCAGTTGCAACTCGGCCACGTCTTCGATGGTGACCAGGCGTTCGTGGGGGTTGATCAATTGGCTGAGGATATTGAGCAGCGTGGTCTTGCCGGTGCCGGTGCCGCCACTGATGAGGATATTGCAGCGTTTGCCCACCGCCTCCTGGAAGAACTCGAAGATGTTGTGGTCGATGGTTTGCATCGCCACTAGGTCGCTGCTCTTGAGCATGTCCTTGCGAAACTTACGGATCGACAGGCAGGGGCCGTCCAAGGCAATTGGCGGGATGATCGCATTGACCCGGCTGCCATCGGGCAAGCGCGCATCGACCATCGGCGACGACTCATCCAGGCGCCTTCCGAGGGGCGCGAGAATGCGCTGCATTACACGTTCTACATGGTGCGCATCGATAAAACGCAGGTCGCTCTGGTGGAGCACCCCGTCACGCTCGATAAACACCCGGTGCGGGCCGTTGACCAGGATCTCGGTGATCGACACATCGCGCAGCAGCACTTCCAGCGGGCCGAAGCCGGTCAGCTCATCGACGATTTCCTCAGCCAGACGCTCCATCTCATAACGCGAGATCGCCAGGTGCATGCGCGTGATGTACTCGGCCACTTTGTCGATGACAAATTGCGCCAGGGATTGGCGCGAGCCTTCCAGCAGGTTCTGGCCGGATTCTTCGATGGCATCGATGATGTAACGATGCAGCACCAGTTTCAGGCCATCGTGGTCGTTGTGCGCGGCTGCCCCACGGGCCGGGGCGCCGAAGAGTTTTTCGCTGTTCATCGACTCGTCCCCAGCAGGCGTTCGAACCAGCGTGTCGAAGGTTTATCCAAGCCTTCGGTGCGTTTGGCCAGGCGTTCGCCCAGGTGGCGCAGGGCTTGGGTCAAAGCTTCGCGTGGGGCCAGGGTGAACAGGCTTTGCCCCTGGTTTTTGGCGTTCAGGCGCACTTCGGGGCTCAGGGGCAGCACGGCGATGCACTCCAGGCCGAAGCTTTTTTCCAGGGCTTCGGTGTCGGGGGCACAGCCTTTGATGTAGCGATCGACGAGCAGCTTGGCATGGTCGAGCTTCATGCCTTTTTCGCGCCACAGGTTCAGCACCGCCAGGTTACGCCGACAGTCGAGCACGCCCTGGTCGGTGCACCACAGCAACTTGTCGCAGTGGCTGACAAAGGTGCGCAGGGCTTCGCTGTCCGCTTGCCCGGTGAGGTTGACCACGATGTGCTGGAAGTGCTGGCGCAAGGCGCTGAGCAACATGTACAGCTCGGCGGCGCTGGTTATTTCCAGGGGCTCATCGCTGGCGGCGTAGGCGAGGATGCGCAGGCCATCGTCGGTGCTGGTGAACGCGCTGTTGATCAGGGTGGCGTCCAGGCGGCGCAGGTGGCGCAAGGCGTCGCCGAAATTGAAGGTGCTGTCCAGGCCCAGCAGCGCCAGGCTGTCGCCCCTGGGCAGGCCGAGGTCGAGCATCAGCGTCTGCTGGCCACTCTTTTGCACCACCATCGCCAGGTGGCTCGCCAGCAGGGCGCCATCGGTGTTGCCCTGGGCGCCGTAGAGCACGGTGAGGCCGCCGAGATGGGCGTTCGGCGCCGTGGGCGGCAAGCGCTTGCTCAGGCGTCGCACCAGCCCGGCCACTTCGCTGGAGCGCGAGCCATAGGCGACAAAATCCCGGGCGCCGGCACGCATGGCATTCAAGACAAGCTGGTTGTCCATGCCGTCGCCCAAGGCCACTACTGCCAACATCGGCTTGGCTTCCAGGGCGCCTTCGATCAAGGCACTCTGGGCCACCAGGTGTTCACGGTCCAGGCCTACGAACACCAGGTTGGCGAAGGTCACGTCCACCAGTGCCAGCAATTCATCGAGGCTGCCGCCGCCCACGCTGATCACTTGGCCAAGGGGCGCCAGCGCGCCCTGGAGCCATTCCAGGTCGGTGCTGTTGCGGGTGATTGCCAGGAAGGTCTGGCTCAGGCTATCGCTCATTGGGAAAGTCCACTGCGACGGTCGAAGTTGCCGTTTTCCAGGAAGAACAGGCGGAACCAATTCGGGTCGTAGGTGCGCAGTTTCTCGCCGGGCAGCGACGGCAACTGCGCATTGGCGGCCAGTGGCTGTACCAGATGCGGCGTGACGATCATCAGCAGTTCTTTTTCTTCGCTGTTTATAGTGGAGTCGCGGAAGAAAGCACCAATGATCGGGATGTCGCCCAGGCCTGGCAGCTTGGCGATCGTGGAGCGGTTGGTGCTGCTGATCAGGCCGCTGATCACGAAGCTTTCACCGTCGGCTAACGACACGCTGGTGTCGGTGCGCCTGACGGTCAGGGCAGGCACCTGGATGCCCTCAATCCGGATCGCGTTGTTGTAGTCCAGCTCGCTGACTTCCGGGGCGACCTTCAAGGCGATGCGGTTGTGGTCGATGACCGTGGGCGTGAGGGTCAGGCGAATGCCGAATTCCTTGTACTCGATGGTGATGGTATCGCTGCCGGCACTGGGCACCGGAATCGGCACTTCGCCGCCGGCCAGGAAGGTTGCGCTCTGGCCGCTCATGGCTACCAGGCTCGGGCGTGCGAGGGTGTAGGCGAAGCCACTGCTTTCCAGGGCGTTGATCAGCGCCTTGACCCGGCCACCGCCAAACCCGATGTTGAAGCTGTCAGCGCTCACCGGCAATTTGAAGATGCCCTCTGAAGGGGACAGCAAGCTTGGGCTGCCGAGGAAGAAATTGTTGCCCATGCCCAGGATCTTGGTGCTGGCTTCCTTGAGCTTGGTGCGGCTGACCTCGACGAAGCGAATATCGGTCTGCACCTGGCTGGGCAGCGTCGGGTCTTCGGAGGGCGACAGCGATTGGCTGGTCAGCGCCGAGGTGGCCTTGCCTTTGACGAACACCATGCTCTGGCGCGGGGTGGTCGAGCAGCCTGTCCACACCATCAGGCTGGTGGCACCGCTGCCGACACCGGTGAGCAGAAAGTGGCGGTCGCCGTTGACCCGCACGTCGGCGATTTTTGGGTCGCCGATGGCCAGGCGCGTAATCGCTACCGGCGATTGCAGCTCGGTTTGCAAGCCTTCGCCCACCTCGATCACGGCGGGCAACTGGCCCAGGGCGTTACAGCTGCCCGATGCGCCCATCGCCATGCCCAGGGGCAGGCACGGCAGCATCAAGGCCAAGGCCAATTGAGCGTAGCGTTGGCTCATTCAAGGCATCCTTGTTCAATCAGGGGGTAGGTTGTGCCGCCGCCGCGCCGCGAATCACTTCGACGCCCCGACGCTGGCCGGTGTCGGCCACCGCGGGGGTGATTTTTTTCGGCGGGCCGCTGAGGGCCAATTGGGTGAACTGGTAGAGGTCGCGGTTGGCGCTTTGCACCTTGTCTGGCGTGTCGCTTTCGCCGGCCCAGTAGCGGCTGAGCAATTGTTCGTCGGCACTGCGCACGGCCAAGCGCAGCGTACCGGCTTGGGAGGCGAGCATCAGTCGGCTCAGCAAGGGTTCGGGCACCGCCAGCACCACACTGCGCGCGGCGGTGCGGCGTTGCGCCGCCTGAGCGCGTTCTTCGGCGGTGGCGGGTGGCGGCACGGCCGGGGTGCCGTCGTTGGCCAAGCCCAGTTGGTCGCCGACGCTGAGCAGGCGAATCGCCGGGATGACCACCTGCGCCGACTGCTCGGCATTGGCATTGTCCTGGCGCAAGAACAGCAAGACGTCCACGTAATCGCCTGGGCTCAACTGGCCACCGGCACCGATGACCTCATCGACGGCGACGGCCAGCGCCCGTTCGTTTGTACGAATCATGCGGGCCAGCGGGCCGCCGGCGGTGAAGCTCTCATCATTGAGCCAGGTGCCGGCACCCAGGGCCCGCAAGGGCGTACGGCCGATGGCCTGGTCGACGCTGGTCAGGCTGCCAGCCGGCACGGTGCGCAGTTTTTCCACGGCGACATCGGCAGCGGTGAGGGGCACAAAAGGCGCCACCGCGTGCACCAGCACGACGACGGGCTGGCGGTTCTGGTCTTCCACGACCGCAACGGTTTTTTCAACGGAAATGACAGGTTCTGGCGAGGGCGCTACGGCGGGTGCCGGTGGACGACTCAGCACCAGGCCCCAATACCCTGCAAACAGGGCTCCGATAAGCAGCAAGCCAGCCAGGACCATGCTGATGCGACTGTTCATGACGGCGCTCCCTATCCTGTTGCACTGCTTTTATTCCCGTTTATCCAAACGAGTTAAATTCGCAACTGGGCTGTGATGAACAACTAACGATTTGGCTATTTGAAGGTAGCCCAGCTAGGACAAATTGCCATTACTGAATGAAAAATTTATCTGCGCGGTTAAAGCGAGGGCTGTAAATAACGGATTTGTGGGGCTGGCGCGGCGACTAATACTTTATGATTAATTCGTTCTTACAGTTGTGAGTGTTAAATTTGTTGACAATGCTCTAGTGGCACACGGCAATCATTGTGCGGGCCAGCTGTATCGGCGCTTTGTGGCGCATGAAGGAGATCTCATATGATCCTTGACCTGTTCTTGAAATTTTACATTCACGCTCAGTTATTCCTGCGCCGTAGAGACGGGGCGTCGGCCATTGAATATGTGATTATTGTGGCGATAGTTGCGTTGGTAATAGTGGGTGTTGGCAGTGGGCTTGGCGAGAAAATCGAAGGTGTCTTTGAAAAGGTTTCCGAGGCGCTGACGACTTAGCTGCTAGTGTTTTTGTTTGCTCTGCTAGTGATCTCCTTTGTCAGGTACCGCCCATGACCCACCTTTCGTCATCCCGCCAACAAATCCTATTGGTGGATGACGAGGAGGATGCGCTGGTCGAGTTGGCCGAATCCCTCGAAAACGAGGGATTCGTGTGTTTCACCGCGACCTCCGTCACCTTCGCTTTGCAAGAATTGACACTTAACCCCGATATCGCCCTGGTCATCACCGATCTGCGCATGCCTGAGGAAAGCGGTATCTCCTTGATCAAGCGCCTGCGCGAACATACATCACGCTCACATTTGCCTGTGATCGTGATGTCTGGCCATGCAGAAATGGATGATGTCAGCGATATGCTGCGTTTGCAGGTGCTGGACTTGTTTCGCAAGCCGATCTACCTGGCGCGCTTGCTCGATACGCTCAATAGCCTGTTTCCCCTCTCTACACCTGGTCGGTAACGGACCGGCACCGCTTATTAAATGTGGGAGCTGGCTTGCCTGCGATAGCGGTGGTTCAGTTAAAGATTCATTGACTGACACACCGCCTTCGCGAGCAAGCCCGCTCCCACATAAGCTCCCTCGCCACAGCTTCACAGTTGATAACTGAAACTCAGCGTATACCGCGGCCTGCGGTTGAAGCTGTCCAGGGCGATATCCGACATGGGCTTGGCTGCCTCCAGCGCGATGTTGTAGTACTTCTTGTCGCCAAAGCGTAGACCCACCGCCGCCGAGGACATGTCGTTGGCCTTGACTGGCAGGTCGTTGAACCAGGATTTGGCGCGGTCGACTACGACGTAGGGTTGCAGGATCTTCACCCAGTTGCCGGTGCGGTTGAAGCTGTAGTTGACCTCGTACGCCACCCCCCAGCCTTTGTCGCCCGAGCCTTGGTCGTCCGGGTAGCCACGGCCGAAATTCTGCCCGCCGAAGGTCACGCGTTCGCTGTCGGGCAGGGTGTTGTCGCTCCAGTACAGCGCACCGGAGAGCACGCCTTGCCAGTTGTCGAAGAACTTGTCGCTTTGCACGCCGGAAAGGCGCAGGCGGAAGAAGTCGAGGTCGGGTTTGGCCACGCCCAGGTCACTGCGGGCCTTGGCGCCCAGACCGTCGATGCCCTGGTACAGGCCACCACTGATGATGCGCAGGCGTTGCGCGTCGGCTTTGCGCCAATCGCCTTCGAAGGCCAGGGCGCGCAGGTTGGATTCGATGTCGAAACGCAGCGGGTAGCCCACCAGTTTATAGCGCGTGGTCTGGTCGACCGCGTACAGGCGCGTGCCCAGGGTGAGCGACTCGGTGGGGGAGGCGATGAACGGATGGCTCAGGCCAATGGAGTAGCGGTCGATGGACTGGTGCGGCTTGAGTTCGAAACCGCCATCCAGTTGCACGCTGCTGTTGGGGTCGGCGCGATAGCGTTCGGCGGCGAGCGCCAGTTGGGTGCCCTCGGCGTTGATGAACTGGTTGTAGTCCACACGGTAGTAGTGTTCTTTGTCCTCGCCGGGTGGGAACAGGCCGCTGACGCTGAGCTGCTCGCCCATGGACGTCTGGGAATTGCTGGTGGCGCTCAGCAACGCTTGCGTGCCGCCACGGCTTTTTTGCACCAGGCTCATGCTGGTGGTGAAAGGTTTGCGGCTGGCCTGGATCTGCATGTGCGTGGCGCCATCAGTGGTGCCCGGTGGCGGTACTTGCGCCTGTACGCTGAGGCCGGGGATGCGGCTCATCAGCGTGGTGTAGCGCTCGAAAGTCTTGCGGGTCAGCGGGCGCTCAGCCAGGAGCTTCTGCGCGAGTTTATCGACGTAGGCCGACACCGAACCGATGTCGCCGGTTTGTTGATAGTCCTTGATGTAGCCCTCCACCAGTACCACGCGGACCAGGCCGTTTTCGAAATTCTGTTGCGGCAGGAACGCGTAGGACAGCAGGTAGCCATCCTCCTGGTAACGGCGGGTGATCCCACGGGTCGCTTCAATCAGTTGGGCGAGGTTGGTTTCTCGTCCAATCAACGGCGCATACACCTGTGCCGTCTCGGCGAGCGGGTAGACCGTTCCGCCTTCGATCTGCAACTTTCGAATAGTGACCTTGGTGTCCATCAACAGCGGTTGGCCGGCAGTCGGCGGCGCTTCAGGTACCTGGGTTTTCGACGTGGGTGGTCGGTAGGCATCAGCGGGCAGGTTGGGCACCGGCAGGGTGCGGACAGTGTCGTTGCTGTTAAGAAAGCTGGGAAGGGTCTCGGCCTGGGCGTAGGCACTGAGGGTGAGCAATAACAACGGCGTCAACACGCGCATAGTACACTCCATGGTCAACTGCAGCAGCGCTTCGGGCCCGCCGGGTTCTGGGACTCGGTTCGGGAGGGCGGCGATTGATAAAACGTGTCGCCGCCCATAAAAAAGACGAGAGACTTATTAAAGGTCTCTCGTCTCAACCAAGCGTAGGCGCTGTAGGGGAGGCCGTCTAATCGGCCAGGTGCATTTCTATTTGCCGGTCAGTCCGTTCAACAAACCGCCCAGACCGCCGGTGGCCGTGGTGCCGCCCGTGGTTGTCGCAGTGCCTGTTGCTGTGGTGGTAGTGCCGATATTCAGGCCACCGAGCAAACCTCCGCTGGTGCCGCCAGTGGTGCCGCCGGTTACCAGGCCACCCACCGAGGCGACGGTGCCGCCGACTGCTGTGACGGTGGTGCCTACCGCGTTGGTGATCGGGTTGGCATTGGCTGCTGTCAGGTTGGTGCCCAAGCTGCTGACTGCGCCGCCGACTTGAGTCACCAGGCCATCGACCGGGGTACCGATACCGGTGGTGGTACCTACGTTCTGCGTCAGCGTAGTGACGCCGGTGGTCACAGGGTTCAAGGCTGCGCCGACAGCGGTGGATACAGTGGCGAGCGGTGCGGTGGCGCCAGTGTTGGCGACACCCGTGCCACCGAGAACGGTACCCACCGATGCAATGGTGCCGCCCAATGCGCCGCCGGTTACACCGGCTGCACTGACCGTGCCGTTGGTGCTGCCGGCATTCAAACCGGTGCCTACGTTGGCTACCACGCCGCCGATCAGCTCGGGTAGGCCGGCAGCTGCGGTACCGCCGGTTGGCGCGACATAACCGCCGGACGTATCGAGCGCACCACCGACGCCAGTCAGCACGCCGCCAACGACATTGGTCACAGGATTGCTTGCACCACCCGCGGTAGTGACTTGAGTGCCCAGGCTCGCGACGGTGGTGCCAACTTTATCCAGCACACCACTGACTGGCGTGCCCAGGCCGGTTGCCGTGCCGAGGTTGCCGGTGGTGTTTTCCACCAGCGACACTACAGGCACCAACACTTGGCCGCCCAGGGTGTTGGTCAATGAACCCAGCGGGCCGGTGGTGCTGGCTGTGCTGAGGGTATCGCCGAGCATGGTCACGGCGGTACCGACTTTATCCACGACGCCACCTACTGCCGTGCCTACACCGCCTGTGAGGCCGCCCACGACAGGGACACCGCCGAGGGTTGTCGACAACGATTGGCCGGTAGTCGACAGGCCGTCGCCCAAGTCAGCGACGCCGCCGCCGACACCAGCAACCGTAATGCCCAGCGAGTTGCTGTTAGTCCCCAAAGAACCCAAGCCTGCTGTGACGCCGGTGCCGACGGTGGTGACCGCGGTGCCGACCGAGGTGACCAGGCCGCCTGCTGTGGTGCCGACGATTGGAACAGGGGTCAGGGCGCCTCCGAGATCACCCACTGCTGCGCCTACATTGCCTACGGTGGTGCCGAGGGTGCCGGCGATCTGCCCAGTGATCAGCGGGGTAGTGGTCGAACCTGTTCCGCCACCAGTCCCGCCAGTGCCACCGCCGGTTCCGCCCGTGCCGCCGCCGGTCCCGCCCGTGCCACCGCCGGTCCCGCCCGTGCCGCCGCCGGTCCCGCCCGTGCCACCGCCGGTCCCGCCAGTGCCACCGCCGGTTCCGCCCGTGCCACCGCCAGTGCCGCCGTCCGTTCCGCCAGTGCCACCGTCAGTGCCGCCAGTGCCGCCACCAGTCCCGCCTGTGCCGCCGTCAGTGCCACCAGTGCCACCGCCGGTTCCGCCCGTGCCGCCGTCAGTGCCGCCAGTGCCACCACCAGTCCCACCCGTGCCGCCGCCCGTACCGCCATCACCGCTCCCGGCACCTGCACCCGCATCCGGCGATGACGCCGCCACGCTGGATTTATGCCCGCCACCACCGCTGCTGCAGCCGCCCAGGCTCATTGCCAGAACGAGGGCCAGCGCGGTACTTGCTTTCCAAAACACTACTTGAGTTTTCATGATTGAGTTCCTTGCACCTGGTACAACCTTGGTTGTTTCAAACCCTCGTTATTTCTTTGGATAACGATAGGTTTGTCCGTGTGGCTATCTCAGGCCAAGGCACTCTTTCACGCAATGCTCAACTTGGTATTAACGATTTATATACACCCGGCCACAGTCGGCTTAATGACTAATACCAAAGGTGTAATGGATGGATGTTGCAGGATATTTAGATGATTAAAATCAAAGTGTTGTAAATAAAGGCGGACCTCGTAAGGTCCGCTATAACTTAGGGTGTATATATACAATTAATCAGAGTTTCTCACGCAATCGGCTGCCACTTCCCCAGCATATGTTGTATATCCCCAGCGCCTTTGAGTTCCAACGCCCCGCTGGAACCGGCCACGCTGCTCATCAATATCACTTCACTGGGCAGTCGCACCGGCTTCATGAACTCGACGTCGATTTCAATATTCGCGGCCGGCAGCTGTTCTGCCAGCGCCGCGAGGGTGTGCGCCTTGTTCCACAACCCGTGGGCGATGGCCTGGGGAAAACCGAACAGTTTGGCAGTAGGCGCACTGAGGTGGATGGGGTTGTAGTCACCGGACACTCGGGCGTAGCGGCGGCCTATGTCAGTGGGCGCTTTCCAGCGCGTCAGTTCGGTGAGCGTGCCCTGAGTCTGCAATCCGCTGTCCGCAGCTTCGCCTTCAAGCTTCACGCCCCGACATAACATCTGGCTTTCGGCTTCCCACAGGAGCCCAAGGGCATCCTCTACAACGGTGACGATGTCAAAGGTGGCCCCCTTGGGATGGGGGCTGAGATTGCGTGCGTAAACGCCGACACTCACGTCACCCACTCCACCTAGAGGCCGATGAATACGGATGCGATTGCGCAGGTGGATCAACCCCAGCAGTGGAAACGGAAACGTCTTGTCCGTCAGCAATTGCAGTTGCAGGCCGAACGCGAGGATATGCGGATAAGTCGCCGGCAGCATCGGGCTGTCAGCAAAACCGCACACCTTGCGGTACGCCGCAACGGCGCCGGGATTGACATTCATCCGGCAGCGCAACCCACGTTCGGGCAATGTGCTGCCGGTGATCTTGCGCTTGAGCGCCGCACGCCAGTACAGCGGCAGTAGAGACGGGGTGCTGTCCAACGTTTGCCATTGCATGCTCACGCTCCCAGAAGACTTTGCCCACACACCCGCAGCGCCTGGCCGCTGACCGCACCGGAACCCGGTTGGCTCAGCCAGGCGACGGCTTCGGCCACATCCTGAGGCAAGCCACCTTGGCCCAGGGAGCTCATGCGGCGCCCGGCCTCGCGCAGGGCGAAGGGGATATGCGCGGTCATTTGGGTTTCGATAAAGCCGGGCGCAACGGCGTTGATGCTGATCCCACGTTCCTTCAACAGCGGCGCCCAGGCTTGAGCCAGGCCGATCAGCCCGGCCTTGCTCGCGGCATAGTTGGTTTGCCCACGATTGCCGGCGATGCCACTGATGGAGGCCAGCAACACTACCCGTGCGTTGTTTTGCAGGGTGCCGCTGTCGAGCAGGGCCTTGGTCAGCAGTTGCGGTGCCTTGAGGTTGACCGCCAGCACTGCGTCCCAGTATTCGGGCGTCATGTTGGCCAGGGTTTTGTCGCGGGTGATGCCGGCGTTGTGCACCAGGATGTCGAGCCCGTCTGGCAGGTGTTCAGCCAGTTGGCGGGCGGCGTCTTCGGCGCAGATATCCAGCACCACCGTGCGCGCATTCAGGCGTGCGGCCAGGGCTTCGAGGTCAGCCTTGGCCTGGGGCACATCGAGCAGAATGACCTCGGCGCCGTCGCGGGCCAGGGTTTCGGCGATGGAGGCACCGATGCCTCGAGCGGCGCCGGTAACCAATGCCTTGCGCCCGGCCAGCGGGCGCGTCCAGTCTTGCACCGGGGTATCGCAAGCTGCCAGGCGAATGACCTGGCCCGAGATGTAAGCGCTCTTGGGCGAGAGGAAAAACCGCAGCGCGCCTTCCAACTGGTCTTCAGCGCCGTCGCCCACGTAGAGCAACTGCAGCACGCCACCGCTGCGCAGCTCCTTGGCCAGGGAACGGCTGAACCCTTCCAGGGCGCGCTGGGCGCTGGCGGCGAACGGATCGCTGAGGCTTTCCGGCGCCCGGCCAAGGATCACCAAGTGGGCACTGTGGTCGAGGTTTTTAAGCAGTGGTTGGAAGAATTCGCGCAGCTGCTTGAGCTGGTCGGCTTGCTGCAAACTGCTGGCGTCGAACACCACCGCCTTGAGCTTGGGGCCGTGCCCTGGAATCCACGCGGGCGCTGTCGAGGCTTCGGCGCCGTAGCTGTAGACGGCGTCGGTGAGTCGGTTGGCAAACGCCAGCACCTGGGTCGCCAGTGCGCCACCGCCCAGCAGCAGTGCGCCTTCGACCGGGCGCAGGCGTCCGGCTTGCCAGCGTTCCAGGCGTACCGGTGACGGCAGGCCAATGGCGGCGACCAGGCGATGGCCGAGGCTTGAGTTGGCGAAGTCGATATAACGGTCAGACATGGAACGCTCTCCGAAGGCTGGGGTTCAAAGGTTGACCACCCTGGGGTGGCAGTCGTTCGATTGAGCCTAGGCTAGGCTTGATGATTCCACCCACTACCACAAGGGAGCTTTCCATGACTCAATTGCGCCGTGTAGCGATCATTGGCGGTAACCGCATTCCTTTCGCCCGTTCCAATGGCCCCTACGCCACGGCGAGTAACCAGGCGATGCTGACCGCCGCGCTGGAGGGCCTGATCGAGCGCTACAACCTGCACGGCCTGCGCATGGGCGAGGTGGCCGCCGGCGCGGTGCTCAAGCATTCCCGTGATTTCAACCTGACGCGTGAATGCGTGCTCGGCTCGCGCCTGTCACCGCAAACCCCTGCGTACGACATCCAGCAAGCCTGCGGCACGGGGCTTGAGGCGGCGCTGCTGGTGGCCAATAAAATTGCCCTGGGCCAGATCGAATGCGGCATTGCCGGCGGGGTGGACACCACCTCGGACGCGCCGATTGGTGTGGATGAAGGGCTGCGCAAGTTGCTGCTCAAAGCCAACCGCAGTAAATCCATGGCGGACAAATTAAAGGTTCTGTTACAACTTCGTCCCCAGCACCTCAAGCCGGAGCTGCCGCGCAACGGCGAACCGCGCACGGGTTTGTCCATGGGCCAGCACTGCGAGCTGATGGCCCAGACTTGGCAGATCCCCCGCGCCGAGCAGGACCAACTGGCGTTGGAGAGCCATCAGAAGATGGCGGCGGCCTACGCCGAAGGCTGGCACAACGATTTGCTTACGCCCTTTCTCGGCCTCACCCGCGACAACAACCTGCGCCCCGACCTGACCCTGGAAAAACTCGCCAGCCTCAAGCCGGCCTTCGAGCGCAGCGAAAAGGGCACGCTCACCGCGGGCAACTCCACACCGCTGACCGATGGTGCCTCTCTGGTGCTGCTGGGCAGCGAGGCGTGGGCCAAGGAGCGTGGGCTACCAATCCTGGCTTACCTGCGTGATGGCGAAGCAGCGGCGGTGGATTTTGTCCACGGCGCCGAGGGCCTGTTGATGGCGCCGGTTTATGCGGTGCCACGCTTGCTGGCGCGCAACGGCCTCACCTTGCAGGACTTTGATTACTATGAAATCCACGAAGCCTTCGCCGCCCAAGTGCTGTGCACGCTCAAGGCTTGGGAAGACGCCGACTATTGCAAGACCCGCCTGTGCCTGGACGCACCGCTGGGGTCGATCGACCGCAGCCGGCTCAACGTCAAGGGCAGTTCCCTGGCGGCGGGCCATCCGTTTGCCGCCACCGGTGGGCGGATCGTCGCCAACTTGGCTAAATTGTTGGATGCGGCGGGCAAGGGCCGTGGGCTGATTTCCATTTGTGCCGCCGGTGGTCAAGGCGTGACGGCGATAATCGAACGCTGATTGCCGATAAAATTGGCCCATTGAATGCATTCCCAAGGGGTCAGAGGTCAGTAGCCTCTCCCCCCGGCGAGCCGATTGCCGTATAACGAGTTCCACACGCGTGTTTGGTAATACAGGACCCACAATAAAAGCTGATGAAGACTCCTAAACGCATTGAACCCCTGATCGAAGACGGTCTGGTCGACGAAGTGCTGCGCCCTCTGATGAGTGGTAAAGAAGCAGCTGTTTATGTGGTGCGCTGCGGCAATGAATTGCGTTGCGCCAAGGTTTACAAGGAGGCGAATAAACGAAGTTTTCGTCAGGCATCCGAATACCAGGAAGGCCGTAAGGTCCGTAACAGCCGCCAGGCGCGAGCCATGGCCAAGGGCTCCAAGTTCGGCAAGAAAGAAACCGAAGATGCCTGGCAGAACGCTGAAGTGGCGGCGCTGTTCCGCCTGGCCGGTGCGGGCGTTCGCGTGCCCAAGCCGTACGACTTTCTTGAAGGCGTGCTGTTGATGGAACTGGTGGCCGACGAATACGGCGATGCGGCGCCGCGTCTGAATGACGTCGTGCTGGACCCGGACCAGGCGCGCGAATACCACGCCTTCCTGATCTCCCAGATCGTGCTGATGCTGTGCACCGGCCTGGTGCACGGTGACCTGTCCGAGTTCAACGTACTGCTCACGCCTACGGGCCCGGTGATCATCGACCTGCCCCAGGCGGTGGATGCGGCGGGCAACAACCACGCCTTCAACATGCTGGAGCGCGACGTCGGCAACATGGCTTCCTACTTCGGGCGTTTTGCCCCGGAGTTGAAGAAGACCAAGTACGCCAAGGAAATGTGGGCGCTGTATGAAGCCGGCACCTTGCACCCGGCCAGTGTGTTGACCGGTGAGTTCGACGAACCGGAAGAACTGGCGGATGTGGGCGGTGTGATCCGCGAAATCGAAGCGGCGCGGCTGGACGAAGAGCGTCGCCAGGCGATTCGCGCAGCGGATGATGCGCCACCGAGCAAAGTACCGGACGAGCCACCGCCACCGCCTTGGATGCAGTAACTTACAACGGCGCTGATCGTTCCCACGCTCTGCGTGGGAATGCATCCCTGGACGCTCTGCGTCCTAAAGCGTGACGCGGAGCGTCGAAAGCGGCATTCCCACGCGGAGCGTGGGAACGATCATTGTGCTGTCTGTCAGGCGCAGCAGTTACCCGCTGCTAATTCCTTGAGGATCGGGCAATCGGGCCGATGATCGCCCTGGCAGTGCTCCATCAGGTCCTGCAAGGTATCGCGCAGTTGCCCCAGCTCGCGAATCTTGTGATTGAGCTCGTCGATGTGCTGGCGCGCCAAGGCTTTTACGTCGGCGCTGGCTCGCTGGCGGTCTTCCCACAGGGTCAGCAACTTGCCGACTTCTTCCAGTGAAAACCCCAGGTCCCGCGAGCGCTTGATGAACGTCAGGGTGTGCAGGTCATCGTGGCCGTACACGCGGTAGCCGCTGTCGGTGCGGTGGGCGGTTTTCAGCAGGCCAATGGATTCGTAGTAGCGAATCATCTTCGCGCTTAGCCCGCTGGTGCGGGCGGCTTGGCCGATGTTCATGGGCGTTGATCCTCCAAGTCCTTGGGTTTCCAGGTTTTCAACAACAGGGCGTTACTCACCACGCTGACGCTGGATAAGGCCATGGCGGCGCCAGCCAGTACCGGGTTGAGCAGGCCGAAGGCGGCCAGGGGAATGCCGATCAAGTTATACACAAAGGCCCAGAACAGATTCTGTCGAATTTTCGCGTAGGTCTTGCGGCTGATCTCCAGGGCGGCCGGCACCAGGCGCGGGTCGCCACGCATCAAGGTAATGCCGGCGGCGTGCATGGCTACGTCGGTGCCGCCGCCCATGGCGATGCCGATATCGGCAGCGGCCAGGGCGGGCGCATCGTTGATACCGTCGCCGACCATGGCCACCACGCCGGTTTTTTTCAGCTCGGCCACGGCAGCGGCTTTATAGGCAGGCAGTACTTCGGCATGCACATCGTCGATGCCCAAGGCCTCGGCCACCACCCGTGCGCTGCCGTGGTTATCGCCGGTGATCAAGTGGCTGCTGATGTGCTGCGCCTTGAGTTGCTGCACGGCCTGCAACGCGCCGGGCTTGAGCGTGTCGCCAAAGGCAAACAGCCCCAGCACGCGGGGTTGCGCGCCTTGCTCGATCAGCCAGGACAAGGTGCGGCCTTCGGCTTCCCATTCCTTGGCACGCGGGCCTAAATCGCCTGCGTCCAGGCCGGTCTCTTCCAGCAAGCGGCGATTGCCCAGCGCCAATGGACGACCGTCGAGCGTACCTGCAATGCCGCGCCCGGTCAGGGATTGGCTGGCGCTCACATCGGCCACGTCCAAGCCTCGTTCGCGGCAAGCATCCAGCACTGCCTTGGCCAGTGGGTGCTCACTGCCGCGTTGCAAGGCGCCGGCCTGTTGCAACAACAGGGCTTCGTTGCCATCCACGGCCGCCAAGTGGGCAATGTTGGGCGCGCCGGAGGTGAGGGTGCCGGTTTTGTCGAACACCACGGCGCTCACGGCATGGGCGCGCTCCAGGGCTTCGGCGTCCTTGATCAGGATGCCGTGGCGTGCGGCGACGCCGGTGCCAGCCATGATCGCGGTCGGCGTGGCCAGGCCCAAGGCACAAGGGCAGGCGATCACCAATACGGCGACCGCATTGATGATGGCGGTTTCCAGGGAGGCACTGTACAGCCACCAGCCCACCACGGTGATCAGCGCCAATACCAGCACGGCCGGCACGAACACCTGGCTGACTTTATCCACCAGTTTCTGGATCGGCGCCTTGGCGGCCTGGGCGTCTTCGACCAGGCGGATGATGCGCGCCAGCACGCTTTCCGCGCCCAAGGCCAGGGTGCGCACCAGCAAACGGCCTTCACCGTTGATGGCGCCACCGGTGACCGCGTCGCCGGGCTGTTTCGGCACTGGCAGGCTTTCGCCGCTGATCAGCGCCTCATCGGCATGGCTCTGGCCTTCTACCACCTCACCGTCCACCGGGAAGCGTTCGCCGGGTTTGACCAGCACCAGGTCACCGTGCTTCAAGGCACTGATGGCGACGTCTTCTTCGCGGCCGTCCTGCACGCGGATCGCCCGTTCCGGACGCAAGGCTTCAAGGGCGCGGATGGCGCTGGCGGTCTGGCGCTTGGCGCGGCTTTCCAGGTATTTGCCCAGCAGCACCAGGGCGATCACCACCGCCGAGGCTTCGAAGTACAGGTGCGGCGTCACGCCTGGGGCGGCGGTGAGCCATTCATAGATACTCAGGCCGTAGCCGGCGCTGGTGCCGATCGCCACCAGCAGGTCCATATTGCCGGCGCCGGCGCGCACGGCTTTCCAGGCGGCGACATAGAAGCGCGCACCCAGGATGAATTGCACTGGCGTGGCCAGGGCAAACTGTATCCAGGCGGGGAGCATCCAGTGCAGGCCGAAGGGTTCTACCAGCATCGGCAGCACCAAGGGCAACGCCAGCAGAATGCCCGCCACCAGCGACCAGCGCTCGCGGCGCAGACGCCGGGCCTGATCGGCGTCGGTGGCGGTTTCGCTTTGGGGCAGGGTGGCGGTGTAGCCGGCCTTGTCGACGGCGGCGATCAGCACGCTGGGGTCCATCTGGCCCTGTACTTCGATGTGCGCGCGTTCATTGGCCAGGTTGACGCTGACACGTTGCACGCCCGGCACCTTGCCCAGCGCGCGCTCGACCCGCCCGGCACAGCTGGCACAGGTCATGCCGCCGATGGGCAGGTCAAAGGTGGTGGATCCATTCATGGGGCAGTCCTCCAAGAGAAGTTGCCACTAGGATCAACCTTAACCTGTGGGGAAGGTCAAGCCCGATCGTTCCCACGCTCTGCGATCGTCCCCACGCTCTGCGTGGGAATGCAGCCCGTGACGCTCCGCGTCACCCTGGCGTTGAAGTAGTGCCTTGTACCCGGAACGCGGAGCGTCCGATGAGGCGTTCCCACGCAGAGCGTGGGAACGATCGTGGGGTTACTCAGTATTCCAATGCCGCAGCTTTGAGGTACATGCCGTCCGGGCCCAGGGCAATGCGCAATTTGCGTACATCACCGGCTTTCAAAGTGATGTTCTGCGCGGCAGGTGCGAGCATGCCCGGCTGACAGCCTGGCGCTTGGCCCGGCAAAAGCTTCAGGCGCAGCGACGTATCGCCGGGGGGAAGATTGAATGAAGTGGCCTGTTCCTGGAACAGACGCCCGGCGAGTTGGTCCTGGATATACAGGCCGATCTCGCAGTAGGTCGGCACTTCCAGGCGTTCGCGGGAAATAATCAGCACTGCATAATCTTCAGCAGCGAGGGCCTGGGGCGCAGCGGCAGGCAAGCTCATCAGGCCGGCAAGGGCAAAAAACAACCAGCGCATGGCGAATGCTCCGTGGTTCACAGCTAGGAAGGTTGAAGCTTGGCCGACGTCGCCGCCGAATACCAGCCCGGCAGAAATACTGAGAACTTGACCTTGCCATCATGGCAAGCTCGACACTGGGCTCAACCTCATCAAAGGAGTCATGTCATGCAAATATTCAGCGTTGAAGGAATGACCTGCGGCCATTGTGTTAAAGCGGTGACCCAGGCGGTACAGAGCCAGGATCCGGCGGCGAGTGTGGAAGTCGATTTGAAGGCCAAAGAAGTGCGGGTGGCAAGCGGTCTGTCCTCGGACAAAGTGATCGACCTGATTACCGAGGAAGGCTACAGCGCCAAGCTGGCGTGATTTTTCTGATCGTTAGCCACCTAACGTAATGTTCATGGCACCCAAGCGCGGCTAGACTGTTGAGCTGCCGACTCACTTGGGTGTCTGATGAACCTTCGCATAATCCTGATTCTGGGCGCCTTGAGCGCCTTCGCGCCGTTGGCGATCGATTTTTACCTGCCGGGCTTTCCGGCAATGGCCACGGCCTTCGCCACTGACGAAAAACATATCCAGCTGACCCTGGCCGTGTATTTCGCCGGCCTGGCCATTGGTCAATTGATCTACGGGCCGTTGGCCGACCGCTTTGGCCGGCGTGTGCCGCTGCTCAGCGGCGTCACCCTGTTTACCCTCGCGTCTTTCGCTTGTGCGTATGCGCCGTCCCTGGAATGGCTGATTGGCGCGCGCTTCGTGCAGGCCCTTGGCGGGTGTGCGGGCATGGTGATTTCCCGGGCGGTGGTCAGTGACAAATGCGATGCCGTGGGCTCGGCCAAGGTGTATTCGCAACTGATGCTGGTGACCGGCCTGGCCCCGATCCTGGCGCCATTGGCCGGTGGCCTGATGGTCGGCGTGTGGGGCTGGCAGTCGATTTTCCTGGCGTTGTCGTTGTTCAGCGTGATGGCGGCCATCGCGGTGGCGGTCGGGTTGCCGGAAACCTTCCCTGCCGATCAGCCGCGCCAGCCGTTGTCGGGCTCGTTGCGCCGCTACGGCTCGCTACTGTCAGACCGGGTGTACCTGGGTTATGCCTTGACCGGCGGCATCTCGATTGCCGGGATGTTTGCCTACATCGCCGGCTCCCCCTTCGTGTTTATCAAGCTCTATGGCGTGCCGGCCGAGCATTACGGCTGGTTGTTCGGCTCCAACGCCGCGGGCTTTATCCTGGTGGCGCAACTGAACGCACGCTTGCTGGCCAAGCGCGGCCCGGCGTTTTTGCTGTCGCGCACTGTGTGGGTGTACGTGGCGGCGGCGTTGACGCTGTTGGGGATTGCCGCGTTGCGTACCGAGGCGCTATGGCCGTTGTTGGTGCCGCTGTTTATCTGTATCGCCAGCCTGGGCTGTATTTTGCCGAATACCTCGGCCTGTGCCATGAGCGGGCAGGGCGCTCGGGCCGGCAGCGCGTCGGCGTTGCTCGGTTGCATTCAGTTCGGTGTGGCGGCAGGCGCGGCGTCGTTGGTCGGCGTGTTGCACGACGGCACGGCGATGCCGATGGCCATGGTCATCAGCCTATGCGGTGTGCTGGCGGTGACCATTGCCATGGCGACTCAGCGCCTGCAACGGGCAAGGGCCGTACAGGCGCAGGTCTGAAGTTGGTCTCAGCCAGCGGAACGTTGCTGGTTGAGAGGGAAGCGATGGGGCGCCTGGATCCGGGCTTGCAGCGTGTCGGCAAAAGCGCGGGCCTCGGCCTCACTGCGAAAGTTGATGGCCTCGCCGTCGAGACGAACTTGCCATTGGCTGCCTGGGGATTTTGCTAACGCTTTTATCAGGATTTTCATTGCTGACTTCCTCACGTAAAAGAATCGTGGCAAAGGCGGCCAATATAAACCTGAACGGGCTCATAAAGATGACAAGGATCAACTCTCGGACTAATGGTGTAGTCCATTACCTACGTAGATAACGGACGACGCTGACAGCCGTTTTTTCAGAACCCTTCCAGCACGATCTTGCCCTTGGCCTTGCCGCTTTCCAGCAGGGCGTGGGCGCGGCGCAGGTTCGCCGCATTGATCACGCCGAAGTGCTCGCCTACCGTGGTTTTCAGGATGCCGGCGTCGATCAGTTCGGCCACGCGGTTGAGCAGGTTGTGCTGCTCGATCATGTCTGGCGTCTCGAACATCGAACGGGTGTACATGAACTCCCAGTGCAGCGACAGGCTCTTGCGCTTGAGCTTGCTCACATCCAGGGCCTTGGGATCGTCGATCAACGCCAGCTTGCCTTGGGGTTGCAGCGCTTCGACCAGTTGGTCCAGGTGATGCTCGGTCTGGGTCAGGCTGGCAACGTGGGTGACATGCCCGTGCCCGGCCTGTTTCAACGCTTCGCTCAGCGGCTGGCTGTGGTCGATCACCAGGTGTGCGCCCAGGGCCTTGGCCCATGCCTGGGTCTCGGGGCGTGAGGCGGTGCCGATGACCTTCAGCGCCGTGAGCTGGTTAGCCAGTTGAGTCAGGATCGACCCCACACCACCGGCAGCGCCGACGATCAGCAGGCTCTGGCCTTGATCGTCTTTGCCTTCAGCCACCTGCAAACGTTCGAACAACAGCTCCCACGCGGTGATGGCGGTCAGCGGCAATGCGGCCGCTTCGGCAAACCCCAGGCTCTTGGGCATATGGCCGACGATGCGTTCATCCACGGTGTGCAGTTCGCTGTTGCCGCCTGGGCGTACCAGGGAACCGGCGTAGTACACCTTGTCGCCGGCCTTGAACAACGTCACGTCACTGCCGACCGCCTTGACCACACCCGCCACGTCCCAACCCAGCACTTTGGCGGCGCCATTTTCCGGGGCGACGTTCTGGCGCACTTTGGTGTCCACCGGGTTGACCGAGATGGCTTTGACTTCCACCAACAGGTCACGGGGGCCGGCCTCGGGGGCTGGTAGTTCGATGTCTTGCAGGGATTTTGGATCGTTGATCGGCAGTGAGGCGTAGTAGGCGATGGCTTTCATGATGACTCCAAGTGAATACGGTCAAGGTAGGAGCGAGCTTGCTCGCGAAAAGCGTTAACGATGACGCGGTGTTTCTGGTTTAACGCGTCGGTCTTTAGGTTTTCGCGAGCAAGCTCGTTCCTACAGAAAAAAGGCGGGATCAGGCGAGAAATTTCAGGCGCTTGAGTTCGAAGTGTTCGATCACATCGGCGGCCTTGGCGCGAAAGCTCTGGATATGCGCGCTCTGGTCGTGGTCGGCCAGCGCCGCGTCATCGCTCCAGCGCTCGAGCATGTAGAAGGTCTCGGGGTGTTGCAGGTCCTGGTGCAGGTCGTACTGCTCGCAACCGGCTTCCAGGCGGGTCGGTTCCAGCAGGCCGCGCAGCAGGGTTTCCAGGGTGGCGTGCTGGCCGGGTTTGGCGATCAGCGTGGCGATGACATTAAAAGCGGTGGACATAGTCGACTCCTGGCACGGGCTAACGGGATGGGCAGATGATTGGCTATTTCCCACGCCGATAAAAGCGGCTAAAACAGCAGGCTGTTTCAACCAAATATTGATAATGGACAGGAATGCATGCTGCGTTTTGATGATTTACAGTTGTTTGTGCGGGCGGCGGACTTGGGCAGCCTGTCGGCCGCGGCGCGGGTCATGGACCTGTCGCCGGCGGTGGCCAGCGCCGCGCTCAAGCGGATCGAACAGCAACTGGGTACGCGCTTGCTGGCACGTTCCACCCGCAGCCTGCGCCTGACGGCCGAAGGCGAGGGCTTCCTGGAGTATGCGCGGGCGTCACTGAGCGCGCTGGATGAAGGGCGGCGCCTATTGGCCAGTGGCCAGGATCACGTCAGTGGTGTGCTGCAATTGTCCGCACCCTCGGATTTTGGTCGCAACCAACTGTTGCCGTGGCTGGATGCGTTCCAGCAGGAGCATCCGCAACTGAACGTGCGCCTGTTGCTTGGTGATCGCATCGCCGACCTGTTCCGCCAGCCCGTGGACATTGCCCTGCGCTACGGCGAACCCGAAGACTCCAGCCTGATTGCGCTGCCCATCGCCCCGGACAATATTCGCGTGCTCTGCGCTGCGCCCAGTTACCTCGCCCGGCATGGCGAGCCGCGGCATCTGGAACAATTGGCCCAGCACAATTGCCTGCTGTACATGCTCGGCAGCCGCGTCCACGACCACTGGGGTTTTTACGATGGCAAGCGCCACGTAAGCCTGACGGTCAGCGGCGATCGCTTCAGCGATGACGCTGATGTGGTGCGCCGCTGGGCGGTGGCGGGCATGGGCATCGCCTACAAGTCGTGGCTGGATGTGAGCACCGATGTGTTGGCCGGGCGCTTGCGTTTGATCCTGCCGGAACTGCAGGGCGAGCGCACCCCGCTCAACTTGCTGTGCGCCCACCGTGCGCAATTGAGTAAACCCATCAATCTGCTGCGGGACATGCTCGTGTCCCGTTGTGCGACATTGACCGCGCAGCGACCGGGGTGAATGGGTTCTCGGCAATAGCCTGCGCCACGCTCGGAAGTTTCACTCATATCCTGTCCTGATCTGCATTGTCAGACGCCGCGGAGCCTATGGCCTGCGCACCTATACTTGGGCGTCAACCGCAGCAGAAAAAATGGTTTAACAGGGAGTGAATACATGGGAGCAGCACCTTGCATCAGTCAGATCGCCAGCTTGCTCGCCGAGCCTAAACGCACGGCCATGCTCTGGGCCTTGATGGACGGTTCGGCGAAGTCTTCAGAAGAACTGGCGGCTCTGGCCGAGTTGTCGCCAGCGTCAGCCAATGCGCATTTGGCGCGGCTGACCGGCAGCGGCCTGTTGCGGATCGAAGCGCGGCGGGGCCAGCGCCTGTTTCGGGTAGCGGCCGCCGATGTCAGTGCCGCCATCGATGCGTTGGCCAGCACCACCATGGCCAGCGCGGCCCGCAGCACTCCGGATGTGTTGCCGCCGGCGCTGCGGGCACCGCCGTTGCTGCGCCGCGCCCGCTGGTGCCACGGCCACCTCGGCGGCGAGCTGGCGGCGCAGCTGTATCAACGGATGCTGGAGGCCGGATGGATCGAGCGCCATGAGCCGCGTACCGAAGTGACGCCCAAGGGTGTGCAGGCGTTGGCGGAACTGGGCATTTTCACTCAGGCACTGGCAACGCCGCTGGCCTGCGACTGCTTCGACTGGAGCCAGCAACAACCCCACCTGGGCGGTGCGTTGGGGGCGGGCTTGATGCAGCTGTTTTTGCAGGCGAACTGGATCAGCGTGATCAACGAATCTCGGGCCTTGTCTGTCACTGATGTAGGGCTTGAGCACATAACCCGCATCGCCAAACTGTAGGAGCGAGCGTGCTCGCGAAAAACGTGAGTGCGCCGTTTTATGCAGATGCCCCGCGTTATCGTTAACGATCTTCGCGAGCGAGCTCGCTCCTACAGGAGTTGGCGTCGTTCTCAGGTGTTGTCAGGTCGCATCCAGCAATAGCCGGCGCAAACGATGTCGCACACTCGTAAGGGGGATTTTTCATACGAGGGGTGCAGCATGGGTAGGCAGGGTTATAGCGCGGCGGAACGCCTGGAACGGTTGCCCATCAGCGGTTACCACCGAATCATTTTCATCATCATCGCCCTGGCGTTTTTTTTCGACTCCATGGACCTGGCGATGATGACCTTCCTGTTGGGCTCGATCAAAACCGAGTTTGGCCTGAGCACGGCCCAGGCCGGGTTGCTGGCCAGTTCGAGTTTTTTCGGCATGGTAGTGGGCGCTTCGCTGTCCGGGATGCTTGCTGATCGCTTTGGGCGTAAACCGGTGTTCCAGTGGAGCATCGTACTCTGGGGCCTGGCGAGCTACCTGTGTTCCACGGCGCAGACAGTGGACACGCTGACGTTGTTTCGGATTTTGCTGGGCATTGGCATGGGCATGGAGTTTCCCATTGCCCAGTCGATGCTGTCGGAGCTGATACCGGCCAAGCGACGTGGACGTTACATCGCCTTGATGGATGGTTTCTGGCCATTGGGTTTTGTGGCGGCGGGCGTGTTGTCTTACTTCTTGTTGCCGGTGATTGGCTGGCGCGACATCTTCCTGGTGTTGGCGATACCGGCGGTGTTTGTGCTGGCCATCCGTTTCTTTATCCCGGAGTCGCCGCGTTGGCTGGAACAGGCGGGGCGCCATGAGGCGGCGGACAAGGTCTTGCTGGGCATCGAGCAGAAAGTGCGCGATTCCCTGGGCCGCGCCGACTTGCCGGAGCCGATTGCCCTGCCACGGATCGAGAGTGCGCCGGGGACGTTTTTCTCCGCGTTCCAGCAACTGTGGTCGGCGCAGTACCGCCAACGCACGATGATGATCTGGAGTGTGTGGTTCTTCGCCCTGCTTGGGTTCTACGGGCTGACGTCGTGGTTGAGTGCGTTGTTGCAGCAATCGGGTTTTGCCGTGACCCAGTCGGTGTATTACACGGTGATCATTTCCCTGGGCGGGATCCCAGGCTTTTTGATGGCCGCGTGGTTGGTCGAACGCTGGGGGCGCAAGCCCGTGTGTGTAGTCACCTTATTGGGCGGCGGGGTGATGGCGTTTCTTTATGGGCAGAGCGCAGTGTTTGGCGGCAACGTGGGCCTGCTGATTACTTCGGGATTATTGATGCAGTTCTTCCTGTTTGGCATGTGGGCGGTGCTGTACACCTACACGCCGGAGTTGTATCCCACCTCGGCACGTGCGACCGGCTCGGGGTTTGCGTCGGCGATTGGGCGGGTTGGCTCGTTGCTGGGGCCGTTGGTGACCGGGTTGGTGTTCCCGATAACCGGGCAGGGCGGGGTATTTGCCTTGGGCGCGCTGTGCTTTGCGGTGGCGGCGCTGGTGGTGTGGCTGTTTGGGATGGAGACCAAGGGCAAGACCCTGGAAGAACTCACACAGGCTTGAAGCTGATGGGGTCAATGTGGGAGCCGGGCTTGCCCGCGATAGCGGTAGGTCAGGTAATAAGAGGCTGGCTGATACACCGCTATCGCAGGCAAGCCAGCTCCCACAGTTTGAGTCCAGGTCTATTCAGTTATGGCTTCACGAGCCGCGCATCCAGGCTGTTCTGTGCCAGGCGTTTGGCCTGGTCCTGGGTCATGCCCAGGCTGGTGTGCAGCGCATGGAAGTTCTCGGTGACGTAACCGCCGAAGTACGCCGGGTCATCCGAGTTCACTGTAACCTTCACGCCACGTTCGAGCATGTCGAGGATGTTGTGCTGGGCCATGTCGTCGAACACGCAGAGCTTGGTGTTGGACAGCGGGCACACGGTCAACGGGATCTGCTCGTCGATGATGCGCTGCATCAAGCGCTCATCTTCGATGGCGCGCACGCCATGGTCGATGCGCTGGATTTTCAGCAGGTCGATGGCTTCCCAGATGTACTCGGGCGGGCCTTCTTCACCGGCGTGGGCCACGGTCAAAAAGCCTTCGTGACGGGCACGGTCGAACACGCGCTGGAACTTGCTCGGTGGGTGGCCCATTTCCGAACTGTCCAGGCCCACGGCCACGAACGCGTCACGGAACGGCAGCGCCTGGTCGAGGGTTTTCTGCGCTTCGTCTTCGCTCAGGTGGCGCAGGAAACTGAGGATCAAACCGCTGGTGATGCCCAGTTGCTGCTCGCCGTCTTTGAGTGCAGCGGCGATGCCGTTGAGCACCACTTCGAACGGCACGCCACGGTCGGTGTGGGTTTGCGGGTCGAAGAAGGGTTCGGTGTGGATCACGTTCTGGGCTTTGCAGCGCAGCAGGTAGGCCCAGGTCAGGTCGTAGAAGTCCTGGGATGTGCGCAGTACATCGGCGCCCTTGTAATACAGGTCGAGAAACTCTTGCAGGTTGTTGAAGGCGTAGGCCTTGCGCAGGGTTTCGACGTCGTTCCATGGCAGCGCAATCTTGTTGCGCTCGGCCAGGGCGAACAGCAGCTCAGGCTCCAGCGAGCCTTCCAGGTGCAGGTGCAATTCAGCCTTGGGCAGGGCGTTGAGCCAATCGTACATTTTTAAAATCTCATCAGGTGCAATGGCGGCATTCTACAGGCCATGGCTGAAATAATCGGCAAAACCTGACCAGCAGGAGAGTATTTCTGTCACTCACGCAAGGGCGGCCTGAACTAAGGTGTAACGAAACGTTAGCGGCTCGGCGCAGTCTGTACCCCATCAAAGACTGATTTGTTGTACGAAAAGGCCCGGAATGCTCACATCCCTCAAGCAAGAAAAATTCATGCTGCTGGCGCTGATTGCCGCCATCGCCGCCTACCCGCTGGAACACTGGATGCTCCACAGCGGCCAACTGGTTGCGCTGCTGGCCGGCTTTGCGCTGATCGCGTTTATCGTGATGGCATCGATGCGCGTGGCCCATCACGCCGAGCAGTTGGCGGAAAAAGTCGGCGACCCCTACGGCACCATGATCCTGACCCTCGCCGCCGTATTGGTGGAAGTGGTGATCCTGGCGATCATGATGAGCAACGAGCCATCCCCCACTTTGGTGCGCGACACCATTTACTCGGCGGTGATGCTGGATATCAACGGCATCCTCGGCCTGGCTGCGCTGATGGGCGGTATCAAGCATGGCGAACAGTCCTACAACGATGACTCGGCGCGCACCTACAGCGTGATGATCCTTACCGCCATGGGTGTGTCGATGGTGGTGCCGGAATTTATCCCCGAAGCCGACTGGAAAATTTACTCGGCCTTCACCATTGGCGCGATGGTGGTGCTTTACACCTTGTTTTTGCGCATGCAGGTGGGGCCGCACAGTTATTTCTTCAGCTACAGCTACCCGGAAAAACGCCGCAAGAAACAGCCCGAAGACGAGCACGCGCCGTCTGTCAGCCTGACGTTTTCCATTGCGACCCTGGTGTTTGGGGTGATCGTGATTGGCGCGTTGGCCGAGGTGATGTCCAAGACCCTCGACCTGGGCCTGGAAGGCACAGGCGCACCGCCGGTGATTACCGCGATTGTGGTGGCGGCTATTTCGGCCGCGCCGGAAATCCTCACGGCACTGCGCGCCGCGTTGGCCAACCGCATGCAGTCGGTGGTCAACATCGCGCTGGGGGCTTCGTTGTCTACGGTGATTCTGACGGTGCCGGTGATGGAAGCCATGGCGCTCTATACCGGGCAGCCGTTCCAGATGGCGATGACGCCGGTGCAAACGGTGATGGTGTTTATCACCCTGATCGTCAGCGCGATCAACCTCAACGATGGTGAAACCAATGCGATAGAAGGGATGACGCATTTTGTGTTGTTTGCGACTTTTATCATGCTGTCGCTGTTGGGGCTTTAACCCGATTTGAAAGGTGCCGCAGTTCCAAGGTGGGAGCGGGCTTGCTCGCTCCCACATTTTTGATTGGTGCCTGGCTTAGGTTCCCGCGATCAACTGGCGCGCTGCCTGGCTGTGATCGGCGATCAAGCCCTTGAGGTCCAGGCCTTCGACTTGGCCGTCGATCACCCGCCACTTGCCACCAATCATCACCCGGTCTGCCCGATCCGCGCCGCACAGCAGCAGCGCGGAAATGGGGTCATGGCTGCCGGAGAAGCGCAGTTCATCGAGCTTGAACAGTGCCAGATCCGCCTGTTTGCCGACGGCCAACTCGCCAATGTCCGTGCGCCCCAGCAACTGTGCCGAGCCCTTGGTGGCCCAGCCCAATACGCCTTCGGGGGTGATCTTTTCCGCGCCATAACGCAGGCGCTGAATGTACAGGGCCTGACGCGCTTCAAGGATCATGTTCGAAGCGTCGTTGGAGGCCGAGCCGTCCACACCCAAGCCGATGGGGGCGCCGGCGGCAAGCAGGTCCAGGGTAGGGCAGATGCCGGAGGCCAGGCGCATATTCGAGCTTGGGCAATGGCAGATGCCGGTGCCGGCGGCGCCCAGGCGCTCGATTTCGTCCGGGTTGAAGTGAATGCCGTGGGCCAGCCAGGTGCGGGGGCCAAGCCAGCCGACGCTGTCGAGGTAATCCACGGTACGCAGCCCGAAGCGTTGCAGGCAGAAATCTTCCTCATCGAGGGTTTCCGCCAAGTGGGTGTGCAGGCGCACGTCCAACTGGTTGGCCAGCTCGGCACTGGCTTGCATGATTTCGGGGGTGACGGAAAACGGCGAGCACGGCGCCAGGGCGATCTGGATCTGCGCGCCGTCACCGCGCTGGTGATATTCGCGGATCAGGCGCTGGCTGTCGTCGAGGATCACTTGGCCTTGCTGCACGGTTTGCTGCGGCGGCAGGCCGCCATCGGCTTCGCCCAGGCTCATGGAACCGCGGGTGAGCATGGCGCGCATGCCCAGTTCGCGCACGGTCTCGACCTGCACATCAATGGCGTTTTCCAAACCATCGGGGAACAGGTAGTGGTGATCGGCCGCCGTGGTGCAGCCCGAGAGCAGCAGTTCAGCCAAGGCGACTTTGCTGGCCAGGGCGAGTTTTTCCGGCGTGAGCCGCGCCCATACCGGGTACAGGGTTTTCAGCCAGGGAAACAGCGGCTGGTTGACCACCGGGCCCCAGGCGCGGGTCAGGGTTTGATAGAAGTGGTGGTGTGTATTGATCAGCCCAGGCAGCACCACATGCTCGCGGGCATCGAACACCTGCGCGCAGGGTTGTGCAGGCGCTTGCCCTTGGGCCAGCACTTCGGTGATGACACCGTCTTGCAGCACCAGGCCGCCACGGGCATCGAGGCCATTGGCAGTGAAAATCGCGAGGGGGTTTTTTAACCAGATACGGGTCGCAGGCATTGGCCGGCTCCTCTGAATGATGGGTTCAGGTTTGCCAGCTCAGTGTTGCCCTGTCTGCTGATCCAGGGTCGCCGGGAAGGGCGAGGTGGGCAGTTTACCTCTGTGGGAGCGAGCTTGCTCGCGAAAATCGTCAACGATGACGCGGGCAGTCTGGTTTAACGCGTTGCCTGGGCGTTCTTCGCGAGCAAGCTCGCTCCTACAGTTTGGGGATTACCAGGCGATGGTGTCGCCTTTGTAGTCGACGAAGTGGTGGCCGCCTTTGCCGGTGTAGGCATTTACCTGGTCCACCAGGCCGCGCACGCTGGTCTCGACGTCGATGTGGGCGTTTTCGCCGCCCATGTCGGTCTTCACCCAGCCCGGATGCAGCGACAGCACCGTCGGCTTGGGCTCGCCCAGTTGCGTGATAAAGCTATTGGTCATCGAATTGAGCGCGGCTTTGCTGGCCTTGTACAGCGCCAGGTCCGAGCCGTCGGGAATGGTCACGCTGCCCAGTACCGAACTCATGAAGGCCAGCACGCCGGTGTCTTTGCGGATCTGCCCGACAAAACGCTGGGCCAGGTTGATCGGCGCCACGGCGTTGGTGAAGAACAACTGGCCGACTTCCGCCAGGGTCGCGTGGCCGGGTTCCTGGTTGGCCGGGCCCTTGACGCCGGCGTTGACGAACAGCAGGTCGAAGGTACGATCTTTCAGGCGTTGGGCCAGGGCGATCACGGCTTGCTGATCGTCCATATCCAACTTCTCGATCTGCACCGGCCCCACGGCTTTCAGGGCATCGGCCTTGTTCGGGTCGCGCACGGTCGCGGTCACGTCCCAGCCGTCCTGGAGCAGTTGCTTGACCAGGCCAAGGCCCAGCCCGCGCGAGGCGCCGATGATCAGTGCGGTTTTTGGCGTAGACATGAAAGGCTTCCTTTGAAATCGCGGTTCAGGGAGTTCAGCGCATAACAGTAGCAGTTTCAGCGTTCGAGCAGGATGCGCCCACGGCTCAGGTCGGCGAGCTGGGTTTGCAGGGTGTCGATGTGCGCCTCCCCCAGGGCGAGCTGCAGCTCTACGCCGTTGGCGGTGAAGGTTTCTTCCACCACAAGCCCGCCGAGTTCAGCGACACGCAGCTTCACCAGGTTCAGTTCAGAGAACCCGCAGGCGCAACGCAGGGGGACGCGGCTGATCAGCTCGATGCGTTCGGCATTCTGCAGGCATTTATTGGCCCCGCCGCCATAGGCCCGGGCCAATCCACCCGTGCCCAGTTGAATGCCGCCGTACCAGCGGATCACCAAGACGGTCACCTGATCAAAGCCCTGGGCCTCGATGGCCGCAAGAATCGGGCGCCCGGCGGTGCCTCCGGGTTCGCCGTCATCGCTGCTGCGGTATTGATCGCCCAGCTTCCAGGCCCAGCAGTTGTGCGTGGCGTTGAGGTCGCTGTGCTGCTCGAAAAACGCCTGGGCGTCTTGCGGGCTGGTAATCGGCGCCGCCAAGGTGATAAAGCGACTTTTGCGTATTTCTTCACGAAACTCGCAAAAGCCGGTGAGCGTAAAAGACATAAATTGCTTCGTTTATAGGGCTGGCTTGATGCCGCAGCCTTTGAGAATGATATGGATCAGGTTGGTGCCAGCATCTTCCATGTCCTGCTTGGTCAGCTTGGTGCGACCGGTAACACGGCAGATCTGGGTGGCGAAGTCAGCGTAGTGCTGGGTGCTGCCCCACAGCAGGAAGATCAGGTGCACGGGGTCGACGGGGTCCATTTTGCCAGCGTCGATCCAGGCCTGGAACACCGCGGCACGGCCACTGAACCAGGCCCGATAGTCCTGGCCGAAATATTCAGTGAGGCATTGGCCGCCGCTGATGATCTCCATGGCGAAGATCCGCGAGGCCTGGGGCTGGCGGCGCGAGAATTCCATCTTGGTGCGGATGTAACGAGCGAGCGCCACGGCCGGGTCATCTTCGGCGGTCAGCGCGTTGAAGGTGCTGTCCCACAGTTCGAGGATATTGCTCAGCACCGCGACGTACAGGCCCAGCTTGTTGGTGAAATAGTAGTGCAAGTTGGCCTTGGGCAGCCCGGCACTGGCAGCGATGGTGTTCATGCTGGTGCCTTTGTAGCCATGACGCGCGAATTCATCTTCAGCAGCCTGGAGAATCGCTTGTTCGTTCTTTTGCCGAATGCGGCTGGCGGGTTTACCGGCGTGGTTGCTGTGGGCAGGAACTTCGAGGCTCATGGAGGTTTCCGTGCTGATCGATAGAGACGACGTGTGCACAGATAACCCACCCTCAAGCCTCAGACAAGTCCTGATGCAATAAAACCGTCAAAGCGGTTCCAGGCTGTCGCGTTCCGGGTTGTGGTTTGCGGCGGCGGTACTTGCCTTGGCCTCCGGCAGTAACAGGCACAACACAATGGCGGTGATGCCGCCGCTGGTGATGGCGGAGTCGAACAGGTTCTGCACCAGAGTCGGCATCAGGTGCAGCAGGTTGGGTTGCGCGGCGATACCCAGGCCAACGCCGAACGAGGTGGCGATGATCAGCATGCTGCGTCGGTCCAGCGGCGCCTGGGCGAGGATGCGCACGCCTGCCGCGGCCACGCTGCCGAACATCACGAGGGTGGCGCCGCCCAGTACCGGCTTGGGGATCTGCTGCAGTACAGCGCCGATCAGCGGAAACAGGCCCAGACAGAACAGCAACACGCCGATGTATAAACCGACATAACGGCTGGCCACGCCGGTGAGTTGGATCACGCCATTGTTCTGGGCAAACGTGGTGTTGGGGAAGGCGCTGAAAGTGGCGGCGATCATGCAGCTCACCCCATCGCCGAGCACGCCGCCCTTGAGCCGGCTTATATAAGAAGGGCCGCTGATGGGCTGGCGGGCAATCATGCAATTGGCGGTGAGATCGCCGACGGTTTCGATGCTGCTGATCAGATAAATCAACGCAATCGGCAGGAAGGCGCTCCAGTCGAAGTTGAAACCAAAGCGGAATGGTGTAGGCAGGCTGACCAATGGCAAGTCAGGCAACGCCTGGGGAATCAGTTTGCCGCTGAACCACGCCGCCAGGCTGCCCAGGGCCAGGCCGATGATGATGGCCGACAAACGTACCCAGGGCGTGTTCGAGCGGTTGAGCAGGATGATCGTCAGTACCACGAACAGGCCCAGCGCCAGGTTGGCGGGGGCGCCGAAGTCCGGTGCATTGAAACCGCCGCCGAGGTCGGTGATGCCCACTTTGATCAGGCTGATGCCGATCAGCGTAATCACAATGCCGGTCACCAGCGGTGTGATCACGCGGCGCAGCTGGCCGATAAAGCGGCTCAATACGATCTGCACTGCCGCGCCGAAGAAGCACACGCCGAAGATCATCGCCAGAATGTCTTCCGGGCTGCCACCGCGTTGCTTGACCAGAAAGCCTGCTGACAACACCGCGCCGAGAAACGCAAAGCTGGTGCCTTGCAGGCAGATCATACCGGCACCGATGCCAAACGGCCTGCGTGCCTGGATAAAGGTGCCTACGCCGGAAACCATCAACGCCATGCTGATCAGGTAGGGCAGGTGAGCGGTGAGGCCGAGGGTGGAGCCAATAATCAGCGGCGGCGTAATGATGCCGACGAACGCCGCCAGTACATGTTGCAGCGCCGCGAGGAGAGCGGGCAGTGGTTTCGGCCGGTCGTTGAGGCCGTAGATCAGGTCGCTGGGGCTGGAGGATTCTGGAGGCATGGCGGGTTAACTCAAGGCGGACGGTTCAAGGTCCTTGAGCCCTTGCAAAAAGCTGTCCAGGTGCTCAGCTTTTTGTGTAGCGCCCGATTTAGCGGGTGGCGGCCAGGCTTTCGAGGAAACTTTCCAGCACCAAATGAGGGCGACGGCCCTTGCGCGTGACCGATGCCAGGCTCAAATCGTAAAAACGTGTAGCCGGTTTTAGCGCACGCAGTCGGCCTTGTTGTACCCACAGGCTGGCGTAATGATCGGGCAAGTAGCCGATATAGCGCCCGGTGAGAATCAGGAACGCCATGCCTTCACGGTCTGAGGCGCTGGCGGTGCAGTTGAGCGCCTGGTAATGGGCCTGGATCTCCGCGGGCAAGCGGAAGGTGGGGGCGATGGCGTCCTGGCTGTCAATGCGTTCGTCGTCGAGTTGCTTGTTGTCGGCGTAAAACAGCGGGTGGCCGACCGCGCAATAGAGCAAGGAGCGTTCGCTGTACAGCGGCTGGTATTCCAGGCCCGACAGTGCGCTGGCCTGGGGCACCACACCGACGTGCAGGCGACCGTCGAGTACGCCTTGCTCCACTTCATTGGGGGCGATCATGCGGATCTGGATCTGCACGTCCGGGCCGCGTTCCTTCAGCTGCGCCAATGCGTGGGTGATGCGCATATGGGGCAGGGTCACCAGGTTGTCGGTGAGGCCAATGATCAACTCTCCGCGCAAATGTTGGTGCAGGCCGTTGACTTCGGTGCGAAAACTTTCCAGGGCACTCAGCAGTTGCAGGGCAGATTGATAAACCTCGCGGCCTTCTTCTGTCAGAGAGAACCCGGCGCGGCCGCGTTGGCAGAGCCTCAGCCCGAGCCGTTGTTCAAGGTCGCTCATCTGCTGGCTGATGGCCGAGCGCCCGATGCCAAGGACGGTTTCCGCTGCCGAGAAGCCGCCGCACTCCACCACGCTGCGAAAGATGCGCAGCAGGCGAATATCGAAGTCACTGACTTGTGCCAAAGGGTCGGGACGACGGCTGCTCATAGTTTAGTGAAGTCCTGACTGAAGGTTAGAAGAGTTGGATTTCACCGACTTTATCCCCGTGGCAATTTAGCTGCAACAACGCTTTTTCAATCCCGACGCTGCCTTTTGCCCTGCGAGGTTTTGCTGATGAACATGCCCGAAAACGCCCCATCGTCCCTGGCCAGCCAATTGAAGCTGGATGCGCACTGGATGCCTTACACCGCCAACCGCAACTTCCAGCGTGATCCTCGCCTGATCGTGGCCGCTGAAGGTAGCTGGTTGACCGATGACAAGGGGCGCAAGGTCTATGATTCGTTGTCGGGCCTGTGGACCTGTGGCGCCGGGCATACGCGCAAGGAAATCCAGGAAGCGGTCGCCAAGCAATTGGGCACCTTGGACTACTCCCCAGGCTTTCAGTACGGTCATCCGTTGTCCTTCCAGTTGGCGGAAAAGATCACCGACCTGACCCCAGGCAACCTCAATCATGTGTTCTTTACCGATTCGGGCTCTGAATGCGCCGATACAGCGGTGAAAATGGTGCGGGCCTACTGGCGCCTGAAAGGCCAGGCCACCAAGACCAAGATGATTGGTCGCGCCCGGGGTTACCACGGCGTGAACATCGCCGGTACCAGCCTGGGCGGTGTGAACGGTAACCGTAAGCTGTTTGGCCAGGCGATGATGGATGTTGACCATCTGCCTCACACCTTGCTGGCCAGCAATGCCTTCTCCCGGGGTATGCCGGAGCAGGGTGGTATTGCCTTGGCCGATGAGTTGCTCAAGCTGATCGAGCTGCATGACGCGTCGAACATCGCCGCCGTGTTTGTCGAGCCGATGGCCGGTTCCGCTGGCGTATTGGTGCCACCTCAGGGTTATCTCAAGCGCCTGCGCGAAATTTGCGACCAGCACAATATCCTGTTGGTGTTTGACGAAGTGATCACCGGCTTTGGCCGCACCGGCTCGATGTTCGGTGCCGACAGCTTCGGCGTGACCCCGGACCTGATGTGCATCGCCAAGCAAGTCACCAACGGCGCTATCCCGATGGGCGCGGTGATTGCCAGCAGCGAGATCTACCAGACCTTCATGAACCAGGCGACGCCGGAATACGCCGTGGAATTCCCCCACGGCTACACCTACTCGGCGCACCCGGTGGCTTGCGCGGCGGGATTGGCGGCATTGGACCTGTTGCAGAAAGAAAACCTGGTGCAGAGCGTGGCTGAAGTCGCGCCGCACTTTGAGAATGCGCTGCACGGTTTGAAAGGCAGCAAGAATGTGATCGACATTCGCAACTACGGCCTGGCCGGTGCGATCCAGATTGCCCCGCGCGATGGGGATGCCATCGTGCGCCCATTCGAGGCCGGCATGGCGTTGTGGAAGGCCGGTTTCTATGTGCGTTTTGGCGGTGACACCCTGCAGTTCGGCCCAACCTTCAACAGCAAGCCGCAGGACCTGGACCGTCTGTTTGACGCGGTCGGCGAAGTGCTGAACAAGATCGACTGATTTCTCCTTCTATATAGAACAATTTTTCAGGAGCCCTGCATGAGCCTTATCCAGCATTTGATCAACGGTGAACTGGTCAACGACAGCGGTCGTAGTGCCGACGTCTATAACCCGTCTACCGGCCAGGTGATTCACCAGGTGCCGTTGGCCAGTCGTGAAACCATTCAACAGGCGATTGATTCGGCCAAGGCTGCGTTTCCGGCCTGGCGCAATACGCCGCCAGCCAAGCGTGCCCAAGTGATGTTCCGTTTCAAGCAATTGCTGGAGCAGAACGAAGCACGGATCTCGCAGTTGATCAGCGAAGAACATGGCAAGACCTTGGAAGACGCAGCGGGTGAGCTCAAGCGTGGGATCGAGAACGTGGAATACGCGTGCTCGGCACCGGAGATTCTCAAGGGTGAATACAGCCGCAACGTAGGGCCGAACATCGATGCGTGGTCGGACTTCCAGCCGTTGGGCGTGGTGGCGGGTATCACCCCGTTCAACTTCCCGGCGATGGTGCCGTTGTGGATGTACCCGCTGGCGATCGTCTGCGGTAACTGTTTCATCCTTAAACCTTCAGAGCGCGACCCGAGTTCGACGTTGTTGATCGCGCAGCTGTTGCAGGAAGCCGGGCTGCCTAAAGGCGTGCTCAGTGTGGTGCATGGCGACAAGGGCGCGGTGGATGCGCTGATCGAAGCGCCGGAAGTCAAAGCCTTGAGTTTTGTAGGCTCTACGCCGATTGCCGAGTACATCTATTCCGAAGCGACCAAACGTGGCAAGCGTGTGCAGGCGCTGGGCGGGGCGAAGAATCACGCGGTGCTGATGCCGGATGCAGACCTGGATAACGCGGTGAGTGCCCTGATGGGCGCAGCTTATGGTTCCTGCGGTGAGCGTTGCATGGCGATCTCGGTGGCGGTGTGCGTGGGCGATCAGGTGGCGGATGCGTTGATCGCCAAGCTGGTGCCGCAGGTCAAGGCGTTGAAGATTGGTGCGGGCACTTCTTGCGGGCTGGATATGGGCCCGTTGGTGACGGGGCAGGCGCGGGATAAAGTCAGTGGTTATATAGAAGACGGTGTGTCGGCGGGTGCCGAGTTGGTGGTTGATGGCCGTGGCTTGAGTGTTGCCGGGCATGAGCAAGGATTCTTCCTTGGCGGTAGCTTGTTTGACCGCGTCACCCCGCAGATGCGTATCTATAAAGAAGAGATCTTTGGGCCGGTGCTATGCGTAGTGCGGGTGGATAGCCTGGAAGCGGCGATGCAGCTGATCAACGAGCATGAATACGGCAACGGTACTTGCATCTTCACCCGTGACGGTGAAGCGGCGCGTCTGTTCTGTGATGAGATTGAAGTCGGCATGGTGGGCGTTAACGTGCCGCTGCCAGTGCCGGTTGCGTATCACAGCTTTGGCGGGTGGAAACGTTCGCTGTTTGGCGATTTGCATGCCTATGGTCCGGACGGGGTGCGTTTCTATACCCGTCGCAAGGCGATCACCCAGCGTTGGCCGCAACGGGCCAGCCATGAAGCGTCGCAATTCGCCTTTCCTAGTCTGTAAGGCTCGGTAGGTAGAAGGCCGGCCCCTTGGGGCCGGCCTTTGCGTCATTGGGGCTTTTTTGACCTATATGACAGAAATGTGAAAAAGAAGGTTGACGGCAGATTCTGGAAGCCTATAATTCGCCCCACTTCCGGCGCAGTCGAAACGGAAAACTCCTTGGTAAACAATGAGTTACGCGGTTCTCGACAGCAAGTTGCTTCAGTTCATCGAAGCCAAAAGGAAGTTGAAAAAGAGGTGTTGACAGCAGCGTGTAACGCTGTAGAATTCGCCTCCCGCTTACGAGAGATCGCAAGCGCAAGTGGTTGAAGTTGTTGAAGAAATCTTCGAAAACTTCTGAAAATAACCACTTGACAGCAAATGAGGCTGCTGTAGAATGCGCGCCT
>NZ_JYLO01000020.1 GCF_001439845.1 Pseudomonas lactis
AGCTGCAACACAAGCGTGGCACCCGCTGGGCATGCGCGCCGCCTGGTTCGCCGAGATTGAGCAGTTTCCGTCGGCGGTCCTGGCCTACCGCTACCCTGACGTGCCGAACCACGGCGACATGACCAAGCTGGCCGCCCTGGTGCTGGCCGGCAAGATCCCGGCGCCGGACGTGCTGGTCGGCGGCACCCCATGCCAGGCATTTTCGGTCGCCGGTATGCGCGAAGGCCTCACTGACCCGCGCGGCGCACTCACCATCAAATACGTGGAGCTTGCAGATGCAGTTGACTATGTTCGCGCCGGCCAGCGAAAGCCCGCCAGCGTCATCGTCTGGGAGAACGTCCCCGGCGTCCTCAGCGACAAAGGGAACGCCTTCGGATGCTTTCTTGGCGCGCTTGCTGGGGAAGACTGCGAGCTGCAGCCTTCAGGGAAGAAATGGCAGGACGCTGGTTGTGTGTATGGACCCAAAAGAACAATCGCGTGGCGGGTCCTGGACGCCCAATATTTCGGCCTGGCCCAACGACGCCGTCGTGTGTTCGTTGTCGCAAGTGCTCGAGACGGGTTCGATCCCACCGAGGTACTTTTTGAGCGAGAAGGCGTGCGCCGGGATACTGCGCCGCGCCGAGGCCAGGGGCAGGACGTTACCGGAACAGCTCCTTTCGGCCCTGCACAGCGGTTCGGACCAGTCGCAGCCCTAACCGCGAATGGTGTTGGAACATGTGGCGCAGATGACAACCAAGCTCAGGCAGGACATCTGCTTGTCTTCGGCGGGAACGACACCCGTGGGCCAATCGATGTGGCTCCGGCGCGCAATGCATGCGGAAGCGCCAGTGGGCGGATGGATTTTGAAAGCGAGGCATTCGTTGTCACGGGTACGCTTCAAGCCGGCGGCAAAGCAGCCGGTAGCGCTACTCAGCAAGACGCAGAGTCCGGCCTGCTGGTAGTGCACGGCACCCAAGACCCTGGTGTCAGCAACAAACTTGCCTTCGCCCTAGGCAGGAACAACGGCCAGGAAAACGCGGTGCTGGCATTTTCCTGCAAGGATCACGGTGCTGACGCCGGGGCGATCGCCCCTACCCTGCGCGCAATGAACCACTCAGGCAGCCATGCCAACGCCGGCGGCCAGGTCGCTGTATGTATCACCGGCGACATCACCCATACGCTGAAAGCTGAAGGGTTCGATGGGAGCGAGGACGGAACAGGCCGTGGGCAGCCCATAGTTGCATGCCGCGACGTAGCCCAGACCTTGACCAGCAACTACGGCAAGCAAGTCGACAACACAGACTCATCCCTGGGCCCCAACGTTGTATCTTCCACCAGTGCTGTCCGTCGACTAACTCCCCGCGAGTGCGAACGCCTCCAGGGCATGACCGACGACTACACGCTGATCCCTTGGCGGGGAAAGCCTGCCAGCGAATGCCCTGACGGCCCCCGCTACAAGGCGATCGGCAACAGCAAGGCCGTCACCGTGGTTCGCTGGATCGGCCGGCGCCTTCTGCAACAACTCTGAACTCCCCCACTCCATCTACAAGGTGAATAAGCCATGACGCAGACAGCGCAGGAAAAGTTCGAAGCTTGGCATTTGGCCCGGTTTCCCGGAGCAAGTCTGTCGAAACGGACAAATGGTGAGTACATCAATCTGTACGTAGGCATGTGCTGGATTGGCTGGAGCGCTTCCCGCGAGACGCTGGTGGTTGAGCTGCCAGCCGTCGAGGCCTGGGACAACGACGGGCGCCTGGACCGCGAGAAAGACGACACTGCCGATTGTGCAATCGGGCTGGTGCCGAGCTTTGATGTGCGAATTGTACTGTTAGGCGCTGGCATCACTATCTCGGAGGGGCCCAGGCCATGAGCAAACGCCAACCAATGCAGCCTGTGGAAGTAGCGGCTGATCAAGTCGTCCGCTTCAAGAAAAATCAAATCATCTGCGACATGCAGGAGCTGTGCGCAAAGCATGGCTTAGACCTGAACGACATCGCCTGTCGCGAATACTCGAAGGATGATCGCTCGCAGCTCATGCAGTTGATCGGCTACAGCGTTTCCGGCTATGGCAACCTCGACTGCTCTAGGGCTAAGCATGTCATGCGCGCTGATGAAGAAGCTGACGCCCTTAGCAGCGCCGTACTTTCGAAGTAACCCCAATCCCCCTACATGCCTGCCGGTGAGCGGCGGGCGAGGTATTCCTATGTCTGACATGCAGCAAATCATCAACGCATTGACTGCCCCGCCCGAACCAGCCATTGAAGTTTTGACCCTCGACCGGAAAGCGGCAGAAGAAATCCTGAATGAACTGGAAGAGAAGGACCCGCTACGTCCTATCGTGACCTATTTGCGCCGGGCACTGACTGATCCGCCTATAGCACTTTGGGCGATGCACAGCGTTGGGCCAGGAGAAGTTAGCGCATGCCTGAGCAAAGAAGACGCAGAGCACCGGGCTCAGGCCGTGCGGGACGCGTGCGCCGATGCAGCAAGGCGCAACAACTGGGACATGGGGCCGATCACCATAGACGTGATTCCGTCGCCCTGGGAGCCGGCCCAGCACTTTGAAGAATGCGCAATTGAATGGAAGGCCGAAGCAGATAGGTTGCGGGCACTGGCGATAAAGACTGAGCGCCAGAAAGACACGCTACTAACAGCTGCAAAGGAAGCTCTTTCCGTCATTGATCGCATAAAGCCTGCGGGCAACGGCAATGGAACACAGCTCCGACTGGCTTCGGCTATCTACAACGCCACCCGCTAACCACCTTCTGCCGCCCAGCGCGGCAAGGACAACCCATGTTCGCTATGAAACTCACCCTGATACTGCTGGGGGCTTTTCTATACCTGGTAGGAACACTCGGCTGGTTCGGCTGGTTCGCTATCGACCTGCTGGGCACCGGCACCACCGAGGCACTGCTCTACGCCTTCGCCGGTACATGCACCTGGCTGCTGATCAGCTTTGGCCTGGCAATCCACATTATTAAGACAGCGCGGCCCACGGTGGGCGGGAGGTAGCTATGGCAAAGGTCCTGGCGCAAATTACGGTCAAGCTTCCGCGCCTCATGGAGGCCGGGGAATACAGGAAGTTGCGGTACGTCGGTGGAAAGCCGAGCCTGCAGCAGTTGAAGAAATGGATTGAGGAAGGCGAAGTGATTGGAGAGGTAAAGGGCGGGATGTATTTCGTCGACGTGCAGGCGGAGGTTATGGGATCGAGTGACCCGCTGCTGGCCAAGATGCTGGAGATTGGGTGATGGCTGCCCGCCCCCGCACGCTGCAAAACAGAAAGCTGCCGCCAAACCTTTACCCGAACGGGAAGTATTGGCGGTACCGCAACCCGATCACCGGCGTGATGACCAGCATCAACCGCCCTCTGGAGGAGGCAATCAAGCTGGCCCGGGCAGCCAACCTCAAAATGGCCGAGCTGGTCGTAGATGACGGCTCGCTGCTGTCGGTGTTGACCGGCGACCGACTACCGATCGTGAGCAACCTGCTGACGCGCTTCGAAGAAGATTGGTTGCCGCACCGGTCATACGCCGCCCGCACCCTGGAGGAGATCAAGTTCAAGCTCGAGCGGTACCGGCAGGATCTGGGTGACCGCTTGATAGGACAGTTGGATGTGCTGGCCATGGCCGAGTACCTGGATAACTTCAGCAACAATGCCTACACGAAGCACCGCGGGCTGTGGGTGCAGATATTCGCGTTCGCAGTGGCCAAGGGCCTGGCCGAACGTAACAACGCCGAACTCACCCTGGTAAAGAAGGAGGCCGAGAAAAAGCGCCAGCGCCACACGCTCGACGGGTTGAAGGTGATCATCCACGCAGCAACAACGCCGCCATGGCTAAAGCGGGCAATCCGCCTGGCCCTGGCCAGCCTTCAGCGCCGGGACGACATCGTCACCTGGCTGAAGTCTGCTGCGGACATGGAAAAGAACACGCTCACAGTGTCGCCAGGGAAAACCCAGGGTTACGACAACCCGGTACACCTGAAGATCACCATGGGCGCAACGCTGCGGGAGGTGGTCGGAGAGTGCCTGCGCTCACCGCTCGCCTCGCCCTACCTGATCCACTACAAGCCCAAAGCCCGCAGGCGGGAGCAGATAGACGCCAAGGATCACTGGACATCGGTAACGCCGGACTACCTGACCAAGGAGTTCAGCAAGGCCAGGGACGCAGCGCACGCCTATGACCACGTGCCGGCCGGAGAGCGCCCCACTTTTCACGAGATCCGCGCATTGGGTGCCTGGTTGTATGAGCAGCAGAATTTCCCACAGGAGTACATCCAGGCGCTCATGGGCCATGCGGACGAGAAGATGACGAAGCATTATCAGGAGGGGCACGACGAAAAGAAGATCGAGTATGTCGAGGTGGGCGCCGAGTTGGCGTTTTGAGGTGGGGGTTTTGCAAAAGTTTTGCAAAAGTTTTGCAAATCGCAGAAAGCAAAAAGGGGTCACCGTTTCCGATGACCCCTATAGACCGCCCAGCAGAGCGGATTTTGTTTGGTAGGCGCGATTGGACTCGAACCAACGACCCCCACCATGTCAAGGTGGTGCTCTAACCAACTGAGCTACGTGCCTGCTGTGAGGCGGCATTCTACGGAATTTCGAAGGGGTGTCAACATCTTTTTTGCAGCTAACCCTATGAATATGCGAATTTTTTATTTGCGTCGGGTACACCCGTGATTTCCGGGTGGCTGGCAGGCAATTTTCAACTCAGGTAGGATCGGCGCACTCGTAAAAAATATAAAACAGAGGTTCCAGGATGGCGAACACCCCCTACCCCCAGTCGTATTACGCCGCTTCTGCGAATGAAGTCCCGCCCCGTCCTGTGCTGCAAGGTGAAGTCGAGACCGACGTGTGCGTGATCGGGGCTGGCTATACCGGGCTTTCCAGTGCGCTGTTTTTGCTGGAGAACGGCTTTCGCGTCACGGTGCTGGAAGCCGCCAAGGTCGGTTTTGGTGCTTCGGGCCGCAACGGTGGGCAGATCGTCAACAGTTACAGCCGCGATATCGATGTGATCGAGCGCAGTGTCGGGCCTCAGCAGGCGCAGTTGTTGGGGCAGATGGCGTTTGAAGGCGGCAGGATCATCCGTGAGCGCGTGGCCAAGTATCAGATCCAGTGCGACTTGAAGGACGGCGGCGTGTTCGCCGCCCTCAATAGCAAGCACATGGGCCACTTGGAGTCGCAGAAGCGCCTGTGGGAGCGCTACGGCCATACGCAACTGGAGTTGTTGGACGAGCACCGCATCCGCGAAGTGGTGGCCTGTGACAACTATGTGGGCGGCCTGCTGGACATGAGCGGCGGTCATATCCACCCGCTCAACCTGGCGCTCGGTGAAGCCGCGGCCGTGGAATCCCTGGGCGGCACGATCTATGAGCAATCGGCAGCGGTGCGCATTGAGCGCGGTGCCAATCCGGTGGTGCACACCGCTGAAGGCAGGGTCAGGGCGAAGTTCATTATCGTCGCGGGCAACGCTTACCTGGGCAATCTGGTGCCGGAGTTGGCGGCCAAGTCGATGCCGTGCGGCACCCAAGTGATCACCACGGCGCCACTGGGCGATGAAGTGGCCAAGACGCTGTTGCCCCAGGATTATTGTGTCGAGGACTGCAACTACCTGCTCGACTACTACCGCCTCACCAGCGACAAGCGCCTGATCTTCGGCGGCGGCGTGGTGTATGGCGCGCGGGACCCGGCGAATATCGAAGCGATCATCCGGCCGAAAATGCTCAAGGCATTTCCACAGCTCAAGGACGTGAAGATCGACTACGCCTGGACCGGCAACTTCCTGCTGACCCTGTCGCGCTTGCCGCAGGTTGGCCGCCTTGGCGACAACATCTATTACTCCCAGGGCTGTAGCGGCCATGGCGTGACGTACACGCACCTGGCGGGCAAAGTGCTGGCAGAGGCCTTGCGGGGTCAGGCTGAGCGTTTTGATGCGTTTGCGGACTTGCCGCATTACCCGTTCCCGGGTGGGCAGATGTTGCGCACGCCGTTTGCGGCGTTGGGGGCCTGGTACTACGGGTTGCGGGATAAGTTCGGGATGTAACCACTGTAGGAGCGAGCTTGCTCGCGAAAAACTCACAGCCGCCGCATTCATTCAGAATAAACGCGTTATCGTTGAAGTTTTTCGCGAGCAAGCTCGCTCCTACACCTACAGGGCTGCGCTTCAGAGCTGGTCGCGAGCAATCCCGCTGCGAATCCGCACGATATCGGCCAATACTGCCAGCGCGATTTCCGATGGCGTCCTGCTGCCCAGGTTAAGCCCGATGGGCGCGTGTATCCGCGCCAATTCAGCCTCCCCTAACCCACCGATACGGCGCAGTCGCTCAAAGCGCTTCTGCGATGTCTGCAACGACCCCATCACGCCAATGTAGAACGCGTCGGTACGCACCGCTTCCATCATCGCCAGATCGTCGATACGCGGGTCATGGGTCAGCGCCACCACCGCCGTATCACGGTGACAGCCACCGTCGGCAATAAACACCGACGGCAACTGGCGACGAATCTCCACGCCATTGAGCACCACGCCTTCGAGCACTTCATCGCGCGGGTCGCAGAGGATCACCTCAAACCCAAGACCGACCGCAAACTCGGCACACGCCTGCGCCACGCTGGAGTACCCGGCCAGCAACAAACGCTGAGCCGCACCAACACGGATGCGCACCCGGTCACTGTCACGCTCGATGCGCGCGCCCTGCTCGCGGTCAGCAAACAGGCTGTGCGCCCCGCTGGCCAGATCCACCTCGCGAATCAAGCAGCGCTGCCCGAGCAGCGCCGACTCCACTTCACGCAGGTGCGCCTGCACCTCGCAGTCAGGCTCGAGCTTCTCAACCAAGACATCGAGAATACCGCCACAGGGCAGGCTGACCCGCGAGCGCGGATCGTCCCCTGCGCCATAGCGCACCACGTTGACCGCATCGAGAAACGCACCTTCGGCGACGCGCTCGAGAAAGTCTTCCTCGACGCAACCACCCGACAACGACCCAATCCACTGCCCAGCGGCGTTCACCGCCAGCAGCGAACCCGGCGCCCGCGGCGCCGAGCCGTAGGTGGCCAGCACCGTACAGAGCCAGATGCGCTGCCCGGCCACCGACCACTCCAGCGCCCGTCGTATCACCTGCAGATCCAGATGCTGCATGTCAGTGCGCCTTGTGCTCGATGGACGGCGCCTCAGCCTGCAGCTTCTGCACGTCGCTTACCGCCAGCTCCGCCGATTGCCCGCCCCAGCCTTGGCGCAGGTAATTGGTCAGATCGGTGAGTTGCTCCGAGCTGAGTTTTCCAGCGAAGCCCGGCATCGGTTGCATGTGTTCGAACCCGGAGAACTTCTGCTCGCCGATCCCGTCCTCAATCACCCGTACCAGGTTGCGCGGGTCTTCCAGCCGCAGCGTGGTGTTGCCGCGCATCGCCACCGCGATGTGCGGCTTGCCTTCGCCACCTGCCGCATGGCAACCGGCACAGACGTTCAGGTATTCCTGGCGGCCGCGCTGAGCGCTCGGGCCAAGTTGCTCCACCGGCACTTCGACCAACGCCTTGGCTGCCGGCGGTTTATCGCCGAGCAGGAAGGTCGCCATCGCGGCCAGGTCCGCATCGCTCAGGCCCTGGGTGCTGTTGTGAAACACCGGGAACATCTCGTTGAACATCGAGCCTTGAGCGCTCATGCCGTGCTTGAGGAAGGTGCTCAGGTCCTGTTCATTCCAGCCGCGTGCGGCCAGGTCCGTGGCGAGCAGGCTGGGCGCCAGATAGCCATTGAGGATGCCGCCGGTCAGGCGCTTGTCCAGCTCCATCGCGCCGGGCAGGCCGCGTGGCGTGTGGCATTCGCCGCAGTGACCGAGCACTTCGACCATGTATTGGCCGCGCTTCCAGGCTTCGCTCTTGCCTTGCGCCGGTTCCAGTTTCAGCGCTTTGCCGTACAACACGTTCCAGCCCATCAGGCCCAGGCGCACGTTGAACGGAAAGCTCAGGCTCGTCACCGGCGCTGCGCGCTCGATCGGCTCGATGGTCTTGAGGTACGCATGAATCGCGTCCGAGTCTTCACGCGGCATCAGGTGGTACGAGGTGTAGGGCATCGCCGGGTACAAGTACGCGCCGTCGCGACGCTTGCCTTCAGTCAACGCGGCGAAGAACTCATCATCGTTGTACAAGCCGATGCCGTGTTCCTTGCTTGGCGTGATGTTGGTGCCGTAGATGGTGCCGAACGGCGAGACAATCGGCAGGCCGCCCGCAAACGGCGCGCCGCCCGGTGCCGTGTGGCAGGCCATGCAGTCGGCGGCGCGGGCGAGGTATTCGCCGCGCTTGGCTTGATCATCAGCGTGGGCAAACAATACCGGCGCGGCCAGGCCAACCGCCAAGGCCAGGCGGGTCAGAAAAAGCTTCATGCTTAACCCTCCTTGACCAGGCCGAGATCGGTCAGCACGTTGCGGGTGGCGTTGTAATAACGCACGTACCCGGTACAACGGCAGACGTGATGACCGAGGCTATCCTCGATGACTTGTTCCAGCTTGCTGTGCACGGTCGGCTGGCGTTGCAGTTTCTCCACCAACACCGTGGCCGCGTTGACGAAGCCTGGTGCGCAATAGCTGCACTGAAAGGCGAACTCATCCACGAAGCGCTGCTGGATCGGGTTCAGCTCAGTGACCTGGCCCGCCTCGTCGCGCTTGGCATGGCCTTCGATGGTGCGTACTTTTTTGCCTTCAAAGTAGTGCGCGCCGGTGATGCAGGTGCGCACTTCTTCGCTGGTGCCGTCCGGGTTATCGACGATCACCACGCAGGCGTGGCAAATGCCTTGGCCGCAGCCCAACCGCGAGCCGGTGAGGTTCTTGTACTCGTGCAGGTAGTCGATCATCGGCAGGTCATCAGGGATGTCCACCGGGCCGACGGATTGACCATTGAGGGTCAGTTGAAGCGGACGGTTAGCCATTGAGGGCCTCCTTGATGCGGGCAGCCGTGATTGGCAGGTCGCGAACACGTTTACCGATGGCGTGCGCCACCGCATTACCGATGGCCCCGACAATCGGGATCATCACCACCTCAGCGATACCTTTGGACGGGTCGCTCGGCGACAGCGCCGGCAGAATCTCCGAGGTCTGTTTCCACACGGCAACGTGACGCGCCATTGGCAGGCGGTAGCGGTTGAAGTTCCAGTCACCCTCCCCCGGCCCGCCTTCGTACAGCGGCATTTCTTCCATCAAGGCGTGACCGATGCCCATGGCCACACCGCCTTCGAGCTGGCCCTTGACCAATTCTTCAACCAGCACCCGACCACACTCGATCCACGAATGGTGATTGAGCACTTCGACCTGTGCCGAACCCTTGTTGACCTTCAACTCGACCAACGTGGCGACGGGGCTGTAGTACGTCACCGCAGCGTTGTTCAACTGGGTGGCGGGATAGCTGACGTTCTGGCGATCGAGCAGGTGGAAACCGGCAGTGTTCATCAGCGCCTGCTTGGCTTTCGGTGCGCCGTCGCCGTATTTCACCGCCAGACCGTCGAGCGGCAGGCGCTCGCGCACGCCGTCGATGCTGTATTCGGCTTCGGCCCAGCTCCAGCGGTTGAACCCGTGGACCGTGGCAGCGGTGACCAGGCCGCGCTCGTGAGCACGCTTGGCCAGCTCTTCAAAGCTCAACGGCTGCATGCCGTTGGCGGTGAGCTTGCCGTCGACCCAATGCGCGTCTTCGCGGCGCACAACATAGGGGTTGGCCTGGCCGCCAAACGGGCCCTGGCGCCAGATCTCCAGCGCCGCTGGCCACAGGCCGTGGTTGAACAGCACACGCGCCGCTTCACGGGTGGCATGGCTGAAGTAGTACGCCGAGTTGGTCGCCGAAGACGCCGAAGCGAGCTTGCCCACCCAACGCGGGTTGCGCAGCAGGGTATCCTGCTCGGCCTGGCTCATGGTGTAGGGGTTGCCGCCGGTGACCAGCTGCATTTCCTGCCACTCTGTTTCGCCAGTTTTTACTTCGTGGGCCGGGCTGCCGAGGAAATCGGCGACCACCAGCGATTGCGAAGTGGACATGCCGGTGCCGATTTCGATGCCGATGTGGCGCAGGCTGATGCGGCCGTCAGCGCTGAATTCGACACTGGCCATCGGCGCTTCGGAACCGGTGCCGAAGTCTTTCTGGCAGATGGCGAAACCAACGCCATACCAGTTATCCGGATCTGCGGCTTCGCGTTGTTGCTTGATCGCGTCGCGGTTTTTCCACACGTCGTGCACAGCGGCCTTGTCGAGAATTTCGTGCAGGCGCAACGCACCGGCAGGGATCGCGCCCTGGGTGTTCTTCATGCCCGAACGCAGTGCGTTCTTGCGCCGCAGCTCAATGGCATCCACACCCAGGCGCCCGGCGATTTCGTCGACCATCATTTCGGTCGCCGCCATGCTTTGCAGGGTGCCGTAGCCACGCATCGAACCGGCTTCAACGCCACGGGAGTGGTACGCGGTCACTTGCAGGTCGTTCTGCGGCATGTAGTAGATCGACTGCGCCGCCGTGGCGCCGACCGCAGCCACCGATGGGCTGTAGTTGATCCGGCCACCGCCGTCGACGCTCATGTCGGCGAGGAAAATTTTGAAACTGTGGTCGTTTTTGTCGACCGCCAACTGATAGCGAATATCGAACGGGTGGCGTTTGATGCCGCTCTGGAATTGCTCGTAACGGTCATTGGCCAGACGCACCGGCACGCCGGCGCCATACAACGCAGCGAGGGCGGCGTAGTAGACGAAAATGTTGTGGTCTTTGGAGCCGTACCCCACGGTGTAACCCGGGTGCATGTTCAAGTGGGCCAGGCCGAAGCTCGACGGCGAGATCATTTTGGCGGTCTCGGTCGCGACTTCCAATGGGCACTGGGTGGCCACCACAAAGTGTAGGGTCTTGGTCGCCGGATCGTACCAACCGTTGCCGTTGTCCGGCTCCATGGCGGCCGGTTCGATCGATGGGGTTTTGTAGCGCTCGTCAAACACCAGCCAGTTGTCCGGCGGCGTGCTGATCTGGCTCTTCATGCGCTCGGCGTAGAACAACCCGCGCTCGGTCAGGTTGCCGTGCAGGTTTGGCTGGGAATTCCACACCGGGCGACGGTTTTTCAGCATCGGGAACAGGATCGAATCCTTGAGACTGGCGAATTCGTCTTCATCGGCCGAGGTCGCGCCACCCACGCGCACATAGCGGAAGCTGCCGTAGGGGTCGCCTTCGTAATACGGCACTTTGGCGCCGTAACGAATCGCCTTGTCATTGAACTTGAGCTTGTTCTTGGCCTGACGGAAACGCTCGAAGTCGTTCCAGATCAGGATCGCCACCGGGTGACCGATGAACATCGGCACTTTACCCTCGGGCAGCAACGGGTCCGGCGCATGCTTTTCCGGGAAGACGATACCGTCCTTGTCCAGGTCGGCAGCGGTGACAATACGGTCCGGCTGCAGATCGGCGCCAAGCCACGACAGGTCGTAGCCCGCGTAGATGTGGTCGGCCTTGATGGTTTTAAGCAACATGGCGTGACCTTGCTGCTGGGGCCAGCCCGGCATGTCCTTGGAACGGATGTCGCGGGCAAACACCTTGCTGCCGCAGACTTTCGACAAGGCATCGTTACGCTGGCGCGCCTTGCCGTTATGGCCGAGCCACTTTTCAGACGGCACGGTCACGCTGTTTTCCATCAAGGCAGCCAGCGCCTGGGTGCTGAGCGGCGTGAGCGTGACACTCACACCCGCCACCAGCCCGCCCTGGAGGAACGAGCGCCGGGTTATTTCACGGTTGGACATGGATCATCCTCTGAGCGGTTATAAATCCGCCCTTATGGTTAAGTACACCGAATCTGGAGACTTGCAGAAGCCTTTCTCGACGAATCAAAAGGCCATGATGACAGTGCAAAGTTGACCGAAGGGTTAACTTTAAAGGTTTCTGCGCCTGCGGCAAATAACCACATTGAAATTTTTTGACACAAGAACGCAAAACGGCCGACAGAATCGAAATGATCTGTCGGCCGTTTGCCGATAATGAGCGCTGGTGGTAGCGAAGAAGATGAGGTTTTTTCAAACCCCCAGACACAAAAAACCCCGGTCTTTCGACCAGGGTTTTTGCTATCGGATCAAGGTGAGCCAGTGGCTTTCCTTGTGCTTCAAGGCGTTCAGTGGGCCTTGAGGCAGATATGGCGCAGCGGACGGGACTCGAACCCGCGACCCCCGGCGTGACAGGCCGGTATTCTAACCGACTGAACTACCGCTGCGTATCGCTTGGCTGATTGAGCATGAACCCTCAACCACCTTTAAACATCTGACTGATCAGCCTTGGCTGTTCAATCTCAAGCCCGACACATCGAACCTGGAAAATATGGCGCAGCGGACGGGACTCGAACCCGCGACCCCCGGCGTGACAGGCCGGTATTCTAACCGACTGAACTACCGCTGCGCGTCGGTGCAACCTTTAACGTTGCGTCTTGCCCGAGGGCAAAACTCTCAAGAAGTGGTGGGTGATGACGGGATCGAACCGCCGACCCTCTGCTTGTAAGGCAGATGCTCTCCCAGCTGAGCTAATCACCCTTTGCTTCGTTGAGGCCGCGAAATTTACGCAGGTAGCGGACCTAAGTCAATAGCCTGCTTGAAGTTTTTCTGAAAAAGACAAAAATGACTTCAAGACGGCTACCCGCCCTACTCGCTGTAAATCATCTTCTTGCTCATGCCACCGTCCACCACGAACTCTTGCCCGGTGACGAACCCGGCCTGACGCGACAGCAACCAGGCCACCATCGCCGCCACGTCCTCCACCGTCCCCACCCTGCCCGCCGGATGCTGGGCATGATCGGCGTCGGTGAGCGGTTCTGCACGCCGCGCAGCCGGGTCACGTGCGTCGATCCAGCCAGGGCTGACCGCATTGACCCGCACTTCCGGCCCAAGGCTCATGGCCAGGGCGTGGGTCAGGGCCAACAGCCCACCTTTGCTGGCCGCATAGGCTTCGGTGTCAGGCTCGGATTGACGCGCCCGGGTCGAGGCCAGGTTGACGATGGCACCGCCATGGGCACGCAGGTAAGGCGCGCAGTGCTTGGCCAACAGCATCGGCCCGCTGAGGTTGACCGCCAGCACGCGATTCCAGTACGCCAGGTCGAGGCTTTCCAGGGTGATATTGCGCGGGTCGGCCACCGCCGCATTGCAAACCAGCGCGTCCAGGCGCCCGAACTGCCCCAGCACCTCGGCGACACCCTGGGCCACTTGCTTCTCGTCGGCCACGTCCATGGTGATAAACCAGGCATTGTCGCCCAGCACCTTGGACACCTTGGCACCGCGCTCGCGGTCCAGGTCGGTCAGCACCACCTGCCAGCCTTCACTGATCAGCCACGCGGCAATCCCGAGGCCAATGCCCCGCGCCGCGCCCGTCACCAACGCCACGCGCCCGTTACTGGCCGCTGCGGCCTCCATGGACCACTCGATCACAAGGCCGCCAGCCCGCGGGCCAGGTCTGCCTGCAAGTCGGCAATGTCTTCCAGGCCCACCGCAATGCGGATCAGGCTGTCACGGATGCCGGCCGCTTCACGCTCCTGCGGCGCCAGGCGCCCGTGGGAGGTGGTGCTCGGGTGGGTGATGGTGGTCTTGCTGTCACCCAGGTTGGCGGTAATGGAGATCAAGCGCGTCGCGTCGATAAAGCGCCAGGCGCCGTCTTTGCCGCCCTTCACTTCGAAACTCACCACCGCACCGAAACCACGCTGCTGGCGCTGGGCCAAGGCGTGTTGCGGGTGGCTCTTGAGGCCGGCGTAATGCACCTTCTCGATACCGTCCTGTTGTTCCAGCCACTCGGCCAGGGCTTGGGCGTTGGCGCAATGGGCTTTCATGCGCAGGCTGAGGGTTTCCAGGCCTTTGAGGAAGATCCAGGCGTTGAACGGGCTCAGGGTCGGGCCAGCGGTGCGCAGAAAGCCCACCACTTCCTTCATCTGCTCGCTGCGACCAGCCACCACGCCGCCCATGCAACGGCCCTGGCCGTCGATGAACTTGGTTGCCGAGTGCACCACGATGTCCGCACCCAGCTTCAGCGGCTGCTGCAAGGCCGGGGTGCAGAAGCAGTTGTCCACCACCAGCATCGCGCCCTTGGCATGGGCGACTTCGGACAGCGCGGCGATGTCCACCAGCTCAGCGAGCGGGTTGGACGGCGATTCGACGAACAACAGCTTGGTATTGGCCTTGATGGCCGCCTCCCAACCGGACAGGTCCGCCAGGGGCACGTAATCGACTTCAATACCGAAACGCTTGAAGTACTTCTCGAACAGGCTGATGGTCGAGCCGAACACGCTGCGCGATACCAGCACATGGTCGCCGGCGCTGCACAGGCTCATCACCACCGCCAGGATGGCCGCCATGCCGGTGGCAGTCGCCACGGCCTGCTCGGCACCTTCCAGGGCCGCGATACGCTCTTCGAACGCGCGCACGGTCGGGTTGGTGTAGCGCGAATACACGTTGCCCGGCACTTCGCCGGCAAAGCGCGCAGCGGCATCGGCGGCAGTACGGAACACGTAGCTGGAGGTGAAGAACATCGGGTCGCCGTGTTCACCTTCCGGGGTACGGTGCTGGCCGGCGCGCACAGCCAGGGTATCGAAAGCTACGCCATCGAGGTCGCTGTCCAACCGACCGGCATCCCATTCCTGACTCATGCTGCGACTCCTTATTCAATTCTTTATTTAAGATACAAAACCGGCCCCTCAGGGCCGGTGTTTACTCAGTTGTTATACAGATCGATGATCGCGCTGACCGCCTGGGTCTTGATCTTCGACGAGTCGTTGCGCGCCTGTTCGATCTTGTTCAGGTAAGCCTCGTCGACATCGCCGGTCACGTACTTGCCGTCGAACACGGCGCAGTCGAACTGCTCGATCTTGATCTTGCCACCGCCAACCGCTTCGATCAGGTCCGGCAGGTCCTGGTAGATCAGCCAGTCGGCGCCGATCAGGTCGGCCACATCCTGGGTAGAACGATTATGAGCGATCAACTCATGGGCGCTCGGCATGTCGATACCGTACACGTTCGGGTAACGCACCGCAGGCGCGGCGGAACAGAAGTACACGTTCTTCGCCCCGGCTTCGCGGGCCATCTGGATGATCTGCTTGCAGGTGGTGCCGCGCACGATGGAGTCATCCACCAGCATCACGTTCTTGCCGCGGAACTCGAGCTCAATGGCGTTGAGCTTCTGGCGTACCGACTTCTTGCGCGCCGCCTGGCCGGGCATGATGAAGGTACGGCCGATGTAGCGGTTCTTCACGAAGCCTTCGCGGAACTTGACGCCCAAATGGTTGGCCAGCTCCAGCGCAGCGGTACGGCTGGTGTCCGGGATCGGGATGACCACGTCGATATCGTGCTCGGGGCGCTCGCGCAGGATCTTCTCGGCCAGCTTCTCGCCCATGCGCAGGCGCGCCTTGTAGACCGAGACGCCGTCGATGATCGAATCCGGGCGCGCCAGGTAGACGTGTTCGAAGATGCACGGGGTGAGTTTCGGCGCTACGGCGCACTGACGGGTGTGCAGCTTGCCGTCCTCAGTGATGTAGACAGCTTCGCCCGGCGCCAGGTCGCGGATCAGGGTGAAGCCCAGCACGTCCAGGGACACGCTTTCAGAAGCGATCATGTACTCGACGCCTTCGTCGGTGTGACGCTGGCCGAACACGATCGGGCGAATGCCGTGGGGGTCGCGGAAACCGACGATGCCGTAACCGGTAATCATCGCCACCACCGCATAACCACCGACGCAACGGTTGTGCACATCGATCACGGCGGCGAACACGTCTTCTTCGGTCGGCTGCAGCTTGCCGCGCTGGGCCAGCTCGTGGGCGAACACGTTGAGCAGCACTTCCGAATCGGAGCTGGTGTTGACGTGGCGCAGGTCAGATTCGTAGATCTCCTTGGCCAGTTGTTCAACGTTGGTCAGGTTACCGTTGTGCGCCAAGGTAATGCCGTAAGGCGAGTTGACGTAGAACGGTTGAGCTTCGGCCGAGGTCGAGCTACCGGCAGTCGGGTAACGCACATGACCAATGCCCATGTGCCCGACGAGGCGCTGCATGTGACGCTGATGGAACACGTCACGCACCAGGCCATTGTCCTTGCGCAGGAATAACCGGCCGTCGTGGCTGGTCACAATACCGGCAGCGTCCTGGCCGCGGTGCTGGAGGACGGTTAGCGCGTCATACAGCGCCTGATTGACGTTCGACTTACCGACGATACCGACGATGCCACACATGCGACGCAACCCCTACTTAATGAATCTTGACTGAACACAGCTTACTGAGGCGTTTTGGCCGGCAAGAGGTGTTCCTTGAACGGAAGATCAGCGGGTACGCTGATTCCGCTGGCCAGCCACTGACTGCTCCACCCCAATATGAGGTTCTTGGACCAGTCTGCAACCAATAGAAATTTTGGCACGAGTACCGACTCCTGCCACCACGAATCCTGCTGTACCGGCCCCAGGCTCAACAGCCCGACCGCCACGACCACCAGCAGCGCGCCACGCGCAGCCCCGAAGGCCATGCCGAGAAATCGATCGGTCCCGGAGAGGCCGGTGACACGTATCAACTCGCCAATAAGATAATTGACCATTGCCCCCACCAACAGCGTGGCGATGAACATGATGGCGCAGCCCGCGATGACGCGAGCCGAAGGTGTCTCTATGTACCCGGCCAGGTAGACCGACAGTGAACCACCGAACATCCAGGCTACGACTCCTGCGATGATCCAGGTCAGCAACGACAGCGCTTCTTTTACGAAGCCGCGGCTCAGACTGATCAAAGCGGAGATGGCGACGATTGCAACGATCGCCCAATCAACCCAGGTAAATGGCACAGTGCAGCCTACGTACGGATAAGGCGGCGCATTTTAGCAGAGCGCCGGGCTATCGGTAAGCGGTGATTGCGGGTGCTTTGCAAATCAATAGATTGGGCGGTGTGAACGCCATTTCAAGCCCACCATAAATCAATGTGGGAGCTGGCTTGCCTGCGATGAGGGCGGCACATTCGACATCGTTGTCGATTGAACCACCGCCATCGCAGGCAAGCCAGCTCCCACATTTAGAGCATATTGCCCGTTCAGCCGCGCTCGGGCTGGAAACGCACCACGAAACCGTTGAGGTTCTGCTGGCGACCCAGCAGATCGCGCAGGCGATCTGCCTCGGCACGCTCGATCAGCGGCCCGACAAACACCCGGTTCTTGCCGTCGGCGCTGCGGATATAAGCGTTATAACCCTGGGCTCGCAGCTTTTTCTGCAGGGCGTCAGCACTTTCGCGGTTGGCCAGGCTGGCCAGTTGGATCGACCAACTGATCGGCAGGCCATTAGGGTCGATGCGGCTCTGGCCCACATCCGGCTTGCCCGGTGCCGCAGGCTGCGGCGCTACCGGTTTGGGCACTGGCGCAGGGGCGGCCGGCTTGGCAGCAACGGCCGGTGCCGGGGTCGGCTTGACCACCGGGACACTCGGCTGCACCGGCATCGAGGGCGCCTCTTGCGCGGCAACGTCTTCATCGGTGGGCACAGGTTCTTGCGGCAACGCCTGGGGCTCAGGCACCACCACCGGCTCGACCTGAACCTGCGGCACCACCGGTGCCTGGGGCGCGGCAGGGGCTTCAACCACCACCTGGCGCTGTTCGTCCTGGCGGGAGAACAGCATCGGCAGAAAGATTACCGCCAACGCCACCAGCACCAAGGCCCCGACCATTCGCTGCTTGTATGCGCTATCCAGTAATGCCATGTGCAGCTTCCTCCGTGGAGCGCCGGGCCAGCCATTCAAGCGCCTCGGCAACACAATAAAATGATCCGAACAACAGGATTTCGTCCTCGGCCGTCGCTACCGCACACTGCGCCTCCAGGGCCGCAGTGACGCTTGCATACGACGCCACCGGCGCGCCAAGGTTCTGCAAGGCAGTTTCCAGCTCAGCGGCGGGACGGCTGCGCGGCGTATCCAGCGGCGCAACAGCCCAAGACTGGACGCTGCCCAGCAGTGGCGCAACCACGCCGTCCAGGTCCTTGTCGACCAACAACCCGAACACCGCCAGGCGACGCTCCAACGGCGGGGTACGCGCCAGACGCTGAGCCAAGTACTGCGCAGCATGGGGGTTATGGCCCACATCCAACATCAGGCTCAGGCGCTTGCCTTGCCAGTCGAAGGTTCGGCGATCCAGGCGCCCCACCACTTTGGTTGCCAGCAAGGTCGCGGCAATCTGCGCGGCATCCCACGGCAGGTCCAGCAGCAGATAGGCTTGCAGCGCGAGCGCGGCGTTTTCCATCGGCAGGTTCAGCAACGGTAAATCAAGCAGCTCTACCCGTTGGCCACGTGCATCCTGCCCACGCCATTGCCAATGGGTGTCGCCGATGTCCAGAGTGAATTCGCGACCGCGCAGGTAGAACGGGCAATCCAGTTCGCGCGCCTTGTCCAGCAAGGGTTGCGGCGGATCCAAGTCACCGCACAGAGCCGGACGGCCCTGGCGGAAGATCCCGGCCTTTTCAAAAGACACCGATTCGCGGGTATTGCCCAGGTAGTCAGCATGATCGACACCTATGCTGGTCACCAGGGCCAGGTCGGCATCCACCACATTGACCGTATCCAGGCGCCCGCCGAGGCCGACTTCCAGCACGACCACATCCAGTTGCGCACGCTCGAACAGCCAGAACGCCGCCAGGGTGCCCATCTCGAAATAGGTCAGGGAGATGTCGCCACGCCCAGCCTCCAGCGCAGCAAAGGCTTCGCACAGCTGGGCATCAGTGGCCTCTACGCCATTGAGCTGCACCCGCTCGTTGTAGCGCAGCAGGTGCGGCGAGCTGTACACGCCGACCTTGAGGCCCTGGGCCTGCAACAGCGCGGCGACAAAGGCACAGGTGGAGCCTTTGCCGTTGGTGCCGGTCACCGTGATCACACGCGGTGCCGGCTGGCCCAACCCGAGGCGGGCCGCTACCTGTTGCGAGCGCTCCAGGCCCATGTCGATGGCGGACGGATGCAACTGCTCAAGGTAGGCGAGCCATTCGCCCAGGGTTCGTTGGGTCATAGGTTTGCAGGCACCGGCGGCACGACGATCGGCTCGACCTTAGGCGCAATGTACACAGGCGTCGGCAGGCCCATCATTTGCGCAAGCAGGCTGCCCAGGCGCGGGCGCAATTCGCCACGCGGGATGATCAGGTCGATCGCACCGTGCTCCAGCAGGAACTCGCTGCGCTGGAAGCCTTCCGGCAGTTTTTCCCGCACGGTCTGCTCGATCACACGTGGGCCGGCAAAGCCGATCAGCGCTTTAGGCTCGCCAACGATCACATCGCCCAACATCGCCAGGCTGGCGGACACGCCGCCGTAGACCGGGTCGGTCAGCACGGAGATGAACGGGATGCCTTCTTCACGCAGACGCGCCAGTACCGCCGAGGTCTTGGCCATTTGCATCAGGGAAATCAGGGCTTCCTGCATACGCGCACCACCGGAGGCGGCGAAGCAGATCATCGGGCAACGGTTTTCCAGGGCATAGTTGGCAGCGCGAACAAAGCGCTCACCGACGATGGCGCCCATGGAGCCGCCCATGAAGGAGAATTCGAAGGCCGAAACCACCACTGGCATACCCAGCAGCTTGCCGCTGACCGAAATCAGCGCGTCTTTCTCGCCGGTCTGCTTCTGCGCGCCGACCAGACGGTCCTTGTACTTCTTGCTGTCGCGGAACTTGAGACGGTCAACCGGCTCCAGGTCGGCGCCCAGCTCATTACGGCCGTCGGCATCCAGGAAGATGTCGATACGGGCGCGTGCGCCAATACGCATGTGGTGGTTGCACTTGGGGCAAACGTCCAGGGTCTTTTCCAGCTCCGGGCGATACAGCACCGCGTCGCAGGATGGGCATTTGTGCCACAGACCTTCAGGAACCGAGCTTTTCTTCACCTCGGAACGCATGATCGAAGGGATCAGTTTGTCTACTAACCAGTTGCTCATGCTTTCTTTTCTCCAGTACCGGTGGCTTGAACACAGCCCCGCGTATGCCCTTGAGCTAAATTCATATGTGGCGATGACACAGGCGGGACGGGGTCAGACGTTGGACCTGCCATTTCCCGCCCGTATCCTCAGCCTTCCAGACAACCTGCCAGCGCAGGGTTGCCACTTCGTTTCCGGGCCACCCACAGGCGGCGCCGGGCTGTTTTACACAGTGGTAGTTATGGACGGCGGCAGACTGCCAGCCGTCACATCCCACCCCTGCTGTTGCGCACGGCCTGCATGAACGCGCGAATCTTGCTCGGGTCCTTGATCCCCTTGCCCTGTTCCACCCCACCGCTGACGTCCACGGCATACGGCCGGACCTGTTCGATGGCCGCCTGGACGTTCTCAGGGGTGAGCCCACCCGCGAGGATAACTGGCTTGCTCAAACCCTCGGGAATCAGCGACCAGTCAAACGCCTCGCCCGTACCACCGGGTACGCCTTCGACGTAGGTGTCCAGCAGAATCCCGCGAGCGCCGGCATACGCGGCGCAGGCTGCGGCGATATCGTCCCCGGCCTTGACCCGCAACGCCTTGATGTACGGGCGCTGATAGCTTTCGCATTCCTCTGGCGATTCGTCGCCGTGAAACTGCAACATATCCAGCGGCACCGCATCCAGGGTTTCGTTGAGCTCACAGCGGCTGGCGTTGACGAACAGCCCCACGGTGGTCACAAAGGGCGGCAACGCAGCGATAATCGCCCGCGCCTGCAGCACATTCACCGCCCGTGGGCTCTTGGCATAAAACACCAGGCCAATGGCATCCGCCCCCGCTTCGACCGCCGCCAGCGCGTCTTCTATGCGGGTAATCCCGCAAATCTTGCTGCGAACGGCTGACATGTCGTAGGAACCTCAGGGTTGGACCGAGAAAGTCCCGGATGGTAACAAAAGCTTTTCCGGGCGTCAGCCGCCAAGTTCGCTGAAACCGGTGAGGAAGTGCGGCCCGATAAAGCGTTCCGGCAGTTCGAACTCGTCGCGGTACTCCACATCCACCAGATACAGGCCGAACGGATGCGCCGTGACCCCGCCCGTGCGGCGAATGCGGCTTTCCAGCACTTCCTTGGCCCACTCCACCGGGCGCTCACCGGTGCCGATGGTCATCAGCACCCCAGCGATATTGCGCACCATATGATGCAGGAAGGCCCCGGCACGGATATCCAGCACGATCATCTTGCCGTGCCGCGTCACACGCAGGTGGTGGACTTCCTTGATCGGCGACTTGGCCTGGCACTGGCCGGCACGGAAGGCGCTGAAGTCATGCACCCCGACCAGATGCTGTGCGGCTTCGGCCATGCGCTCGGCATCCAGCGGGCGGTGGTTCCAGGTAATCTCTTCATTGAGGTGCGCCGGGCGGATCTGATCGTTGTAGATCACGTAGCGGTAACGCCGGGCGATGGCCTTGAAACGCGCGTGGAAATGCGCCGGCATGACCTTGGCCCAGCTGACGCTGACGTCATGGGGCAAATTGATATTAGCCCCCATCACCCACGCCTTCATCGAACGCTCGGCCTGGGTGTCGAAGTGCACCACTTGGCCACACGCGTGTACACCAGCGTCGGTACGCCCGGCACACATCAGCGACACCGGCGAGTTGGCGACTTTGGACAGGGCATTTTCCAGGGTTTCCTGCACCGTCAGCACCCCGGAGGCCTGACGCTGCCAGCCGCGATAGCGCGAGCCTTTGTATTCCACGCCCAGGGCGATGCGGTAAAAGCCTGCGGCCGCCATTTCGGCAGCCGCGTTATCTATATTTGCCAAGAACTGTGAGCCTGATGAGTTGCGCAAAGGCGGGCATTATAGGGCGTCAGGGTGCATGAGTGGACTTTAAATGTGGGAGCGGGCTTGCTCGCGAATGCGCCGTATCATCCAGCACATCAGCAGCTGAACCACCGCATTCGCGAGCAAGCCCCACATTTTTCTGCGTCGGCCGTTAGATTCGGCCGAGCATTTCCTTGGCTTCGCTACGCTGACCTTCGTCGCCTTCGGTCAGCACTTCAGACAGGATGTCTTTCGCGCCTTCGGCATCGCCCATGTCGATGTACGCCTGGGCCAGGTCAAGCTTGGTGGCCACTTCATTGGTGCCGGAGAGGAAATCGAACTCTGGCTCATCCTCAGCGCCCAGCGCGGCATCTTCAGCCGTGAAGGAAGGCCCGATCGGCGGATGTTCCAGGCTCTGGGACAAACGATCCAGCTCAGCATTGACGTCGTCCAGCTCCGAAGCGAAGGCATCGGACTTGGCCGCAGGCGCGCTCGGCTCATCCGCCAGCGACAGGTCAAAGTCTTCCGGGAGGTCGAATTCGTCCAGCGCAGCCGGCGTCAGGGTCGGCGGCTCTACCGGCGGTACATCCTTGATCTGCCCTTCCAGGCCCGACAGGAAGTCGTCATCGGATTGCGACGCGGGCGGGTCCAACTGCAGGTCCAGGTCAAAGTCCGACAGGTCCGGCGCATCGGCCTTGGGCTCGGTCTGTTGTTTGAGCAGCGATTCAAAGGTTTGCTGGTCTTGCGCGATCTCGGCCGGCGAGGCAGCTTCCAGGTCATCCAGGCTCAGGTCGAAATCGGTGTCGAAGGTATCTGCCTGCGGGGCTGGGGTCGGCTTGTCGTCGAGCAGGTCCTTGACGTACTGCGCATCCAGGGCTGCGGCGGCCACTGCGGCACTGACACCCGCGGCCAACACGGCCATGGCCGGGAAACGCGCCTTGAGCTGCTCGACCTGGGCATGGTTCTCACCGTTGGCCACCAACTGGCGCTCTTGGGTAACGAACCCGTCCTTGTTGTTCTGCAGGCCATAGACTTCCATCAGCTTCAAACGCAGGTCGCTGCGCTTGGGCTCGCGCTTGATGGCTTGTTCAAGCACATCCGCCGCCTGGTTCAGATGGCCACGGTCGATATGGGATTGGGCCTGGGCCAGGGCGTCGCTGGAATTTTCCTGAGCCACGGCAACCGCCAACGGCGCCAGCACGGAGGCGACCGTCGGTGCCACTACCGTCTCAACCACCGGCGCCGGCGCGGGCGCAGATGCTGGCGGCGTTGCGGTGGCGAGCTTGACGCTCGGCGGCGGCACTTCAAGGCCCTCGAAGCTGTCAGGCGGCAGGTCTTGATCGATATTGGAAACGAACTCAGGCTCTTCGGCCAACGCCCGTGCCATACGCAGATGTTTCTCTTCTTCGCGGCGAGCATTGCGATGGCGTGCCCAAAGCAGCAGAAGCAGCAACACCACCAGCAGGGCCGCACCGCCAAGGATGCCGAGCACAATCGGGTTGGTCAGCAGGTCGTTGAACTTGCCTTCGGTGCTGGCCGGCGCAGCAGCCGGCTTGGCCGGTTCAGGCACTGGCGCTGGTGTTGCAGCGGGAGCTGCCGGCTCGGCTGCAGGCTCACCCGGCAACTGCGCGGGCATCGCGGCGGTCTGTGGTTCACCCGTTTGCGCCTGCAAACGAGCCAACTGGTCATTCTTGAGCTGGATCAGCTTTTGCAGTTTGTCCAACTGGCTTTGCAAGTCGGCGGCACGGCTTTTCAGTTCTTCGTTGTCGCGCCGCGTGGTGTCGAGCTCTTCCTGGGTCATTGCCAGCTTGTCGCTCAGGGCGCGGCTGTCACCGACGGTGCCCTTTCCACCTTTCTTGGCGGCTTCGGCCGACACCAGGCTCAAATTGTCCTTGGCCTGGGTGCTCGACGGCGCATTGCCGGCCTGGGTGCGCTTGGTCGCGTCCAGCTGTGGCTTGCCGGCCACTTGGCTCTGCGGGCCACGACGGCCCTGGCGCCAGGCGGCGTTCTGCGCGCTCACTTCGGCGATCGCTTGCGGCTGCGCCAGGGCGGTGCTTTGCGTAGCGTCCGGCAGGCGCAGGACCTGGCCGGTTTTCAGGCGGTTGATATTGCCGTCGACAAAGGCATCCGGGTTAAGCGCCTGGATGGCCAGCATCGTTTGCTGGACCGAGGCGCCATTGCGATTCTTTGCGGCAATTTCCCACAAGGTGTCGCGGGACGTGGTGGTGTGCTGGGCAGGCGTGCTGGCGGCAGGTGCGGTACTGGCTGGCGCGGTGTTGGCCGGCGCGCTCGCCGTCGGGGCCGGCTGGTCGAACTTGGCCGGGTCGAGCAGCACGCTGTAGTCACGCATCAAACGGCCATTGGGCCATTGCACCTGCATGAGGAAGCGCACGTAGGAATCGGGCAGCGGCTTGCTGGAGGTCACGCGCACCACGCTGCGACCTTCGGGGTTGATCACCGGGGTGAACGTCAGGTCATCGAGGAACGCCTGGCGATCGACACCCGCGTCCACGAAGGCCTGGGCAGACGCCAGGCTAGGGGTGATCTCGGACGCCGTAAGGCCGCCCACATCGCGCAATTCGATTTCCACCGACAGCGGCTGGTTCAACTTCGACTTGAGGGTCATCTCCCCAAGTTGCAGCGCCTGCGCCATACCGGAGGACAGCGCCGAGGCGGCCGCTATTGCTAACACCAGTTTGCGAACTTGAACCATAGCCTCATCCTTTGTTTGAACGCTTCCCGCCCTGCGAGAAGGTTGGTAACCGCTGCCATTAGGCATGGCGAGCCGATAGGTCACCGACGCGCTTGTGTTTCACTTGGGACCAAGCATAGCGCCTGGTTAGAATCAATCTACAAATTGCCGCCAAGTATCTTTTACACAAGGCCTTTTATCAACAACTGCGCCAGCTCCACGGCGTTCAGGGCCGAGCCTTTGCGTACGTTATCTGACGTCAGCCAAAGATTTAGTTCCGCCGGGTCGTCGATACCGGCGCGAACTCGCCCTACGTACACCACGTCCTGGCCAACGGCATCGCCTACGGCCGTGGGGTAATCGCCCTCCTCGACCAGCTCGATACCCGGCGCAGCCTCGAGGGCGCGGTTCACCGCGGCCAGGTCGACCGGCGCGGCCAGTTGCAGCGACACAGTCAGGCTATCGCCGAAAAACACCGGGGCTTGAACGCAGGTGGCGGAAATCTTTAGTAAAGGTGTTTCCAGCACGGCGCGCAGTTCGTGGACGAGACGTTTCTCCAGGACGGTATGACCTTGGGCATCCGGCGTGCCGACTTGCGCCAGCAGGTTGAACGCCACTTGCCGATCGAAGAACGCCGGCTCCAGGGGGCGTACGTTCAGCAGCTCGGCGGTCTGGCGCGCCAACTCGCTGACGGCCTCGCGGCCCTGGGCAGAGATTGCCAGGTTGGCGGTGACGCTGACGCGCTGGATGTCCACCACACCGCGCAACGGCGCCAGCACCACCGCGAGGTAGGTGGCACACGGGCTCGGGCTGCCGAGCTGGAAAGGCTTTTTCAACGCGTCCAGCACATGGGCGTTGGCCTGCGGTACCACTTGCGGCGCCTGCTCGGCGGGCAATGCGCCGGACAAGTCGATCACCGCGCAGCCAGCGGCGGTGGCACGCGGGGCGAAACTCAGGGTCACCGCTGGGCCTGCGGCGAAGAACGCCAACTGCACCTTGCTGAAGTCAAACGTGTCGACTTCTTTGACCCGCACGTTCTTGCCCCGAAACGGCACCGAAGCCCCCGCCGAGTTGCTGCCCGCCAGCAGGTGCAAGGTGCCCACCGGGAACTCCAGCTCTTCGAGAATCTGCACCAGGGTTTCGCCAACGGTACCGGTGGCGCCGATCACGGCGATTTCAAAGGTCTGGGTCATGGGATTGCCTCGGGCATTACGGGGGAGCGGCACTTTACCGGGTGGTAGAGGGTGAGGCAATTACAGCCCCCCTGATCGTTCCCACGCTCTGCGTGGAAACGCCTCCTGTGACGCTCCGCGTCACGCCTCTAAAGCAGACGCAGAGCGTCCAGAGCTGCATTCCCACGCAGAGCGTGGGAATGATCACAAAGGCAACAAAAAACCCGCGCCTGTCACCAGAACGCGGGTTTCTGTTATTGCTTCAAGCGATCAACGCTCCAGCAAAATCCGCAACATGCGACGCAACGGCTCAGCCGCGCCCCACAGCAGTTGGTCGCCGACGGTGAACGCGCCGAGGAACTGACTGCCCATGTTCAGCTTGCGCAGGCGGCCCACCGGTACATTCAGGGTGCCGGTGACCTTGGTCGGGCTCAGCTCCTGCATGCTGATATCGCGGTTGTTCGGCACCAGCTTGACCCAAGGGTTGTGCTGGCTGATCAACCCTTCGATATCGGCGATTGGCACGTCTTTGTTCAGCTTGATGGTCAGTGCCTGGCTGTGGCAACGCATGGCGCCAATGCGCACGCAGATACCATCCACCGGGATCGGGTTCTTGAAGCGACCCAGGATCTTGTTGGTTTCGGCCTGGGCCTTCCACTCTTCGCGGCTCTGGCCGTTAGGCAGTTCCTTGTCGATCCACGGGATCAAGCTACCGGCCAATGGCACGCCAAAGTTCTCGGTCGGGTAAGCGTCGCTGCGCATGGCCTCGGCCACACGGCGGTCGATGTCGAGGATGGCGCTGGCCGGGTCAGCCAGTTGATCGGCGACAGCGGCGTGGGTCGCGCCCATCTGCTTGATCAGTTCGCGCATGTTCTGCGCGCCGGCGCCGGAGGCCGCCTGATAGGTCATGGCGCTCATCCACTCCACCAGGCCCGCTTCGAACAGACCGCCCAGGCCCATCAGCATCAGGCTCACGGTGCAGTTGCCGCCCACGTAGTTCTTGGTGCCGGCGTCCAGTTGCTGATCGATGACCTTGCGGTTGACCGGATCGAGGATGATCACCGCGTCATCCTGCATGCGCAGGCTCGAAGCGGCGTCGATCCAGTAACCCTGCCAGCCGGCTTCGCGCAGCTTGGGGAAGACTTCGCTGGTGTAGTCGCCACCCTGGCAGGTCAGGATCACGTCGAGGCTCTTCAACTCTTCAATGCTGTAGGCATCCTTGAGCGGGGCAATATCCTTGCCCACGGACGGCCCTTGGCCACCTACGTTCGAAGTGGTGAAAAACACCGGCTCAATAAGATCGAAATCCTGCTCTTCCAGCATCCGCTGCATGAGCACGGAACCGACCATACCGCGCCAACCGATCAGACCTACACGTTTCATCGCAACTACACCTTGTTAAAAAGTGGGCCGCCTTGCAGCAACAACTGCAAGCGGGCCCGAGAGATTACAGATTCCGCAGCGCGGCGACTACTGCGTCGCCCATTTCTTGCGTCCCGACCTTGGTGCAACCCTGGGACCAGATATCGCCCGTGCGCAAGCCCTGATCCAGCACCAGGCTGACGGCCTTCTCGATGGCGTCCGCCGCATCGCCCAGGTTGAAGCTGTAACGCAGCATCATCGACACCGACAAAATCGTCGCCAACGGGTTGGCAATGCCCTGCCCCGCGATGTCTGGCGCCGAACCGTGGCACGGCTCGTACATGCCTTTGTTGTTGGTGTCCAGGGATGCCGACGGCAGCATGCCGATAGAACCGGTGAGCATCGACGCCTGGTCGGACAGAATGTCGCCGAACAGGTTGTCGGTGACGATCACGTCGAACTGCTTGGGTGCACGCACCAGCTGCATGGCGGCGTTGTCGACGTACATGTGGCTCAGTTCGACGTCCGGGTAATCCTTGGCGACTTCTTCGACGATTTCACGCCACAGCTGGCTGGAAGCCAACACGTTGGCTTTATCCACCGAGCAGACTTTTTTGCCGCGCACGCGCGCCATGTCGAAACCGACACGGGCGATACGGCGGATTTCGCTCTCGCTGTATGGCAGCGTGTCATAGGCCTGACGCTCACCATTTTCCAACTCGCGCACGCCCCGTGGCGAGCCGAAGTAGATACCGCCGGTCAGCTCACGCACGATGAGGATATCCAGGCCCGCCACCACTTCCGGCTTGAGGCTCGACGCGTCGGCCAGTTGGGGGTAGAGGATGGCCGGGCGCAGGTTGCCGAACAGGCCCAGTTGCGCACGGATTTTCAGCAGGCCGCGCTCAGGGCGGATGTCACGTTCGATCTTGTCCCATTTCGGCCCGCCCACGGCGCCGAGCAGCACGGCATCGGCAGCCCGGGCGCGGTCGAGGGTCTCGTCGGCCAGAGGCACGCCGTGCTTGTCGATGGCGGCGCCGCCGATCACATCGTGGCTCAGCTCGAAGCCCAGGCTGTACTTGCTGTTGGCAAGCTCAAGGACCTTCACCGCTTCGGCCATGATTTCCGGACCAATACCGTCGCCAGGGAGAATCAGAATCTGCTTGCTCATGCGTTCCTCATTTCATCAAGCGACCCGCCCGTGGGCAGGTCGGGAAAAATCAATCAGCGTTCGGCGAAGACCACCAGCACATCGGTGCTGAAGGTGCCGTCTGCTTGAATGTCATAATAATCGCGTACTTCCTGGCCCATCGCCTTTTGCAGCTCCAGGATTGCTGCCCGCAGTACCTCGGGCGTGCGCATGCGCTCGACCCACGAGGTGTATTCCAGGCGCAAGCGCTGGCGGCTGCTGTTGCGTACGTGCAGGCCGGCCTCACTCAACTGGCGCATCCACTCAGCGCCGGAGTAATCACGCACGTGGCTGGCGTCGCGCAGCACTTCGACGGTTTGCAGGTAAGTGTCCAACAGTGGGCTGCCCGGTGACAAGACATCCACAAATGCCGCCACGCCGCCCGGCTTGAGCACCCGACGCACTTCACGCAGGGCCAGGCCGAGGTCGCTCCAGTGATGGGCCGAATAACGGCTGAACACGAAGTCGAACTCGCCATCGGCGAAGGGCAGCCGCTCGGCGGCGCCGTGCACGGTGCGGATGTTGGCCAGGTTGCGGTCTTTGGCGGCGGCGGCCACCACGTCGAGCATCTGCTGAGACAGGTCGTAGGCCACCACCTCTTTAACCAGAGGCGCCACGTGGAAGCTGACATGACCGGCACCGCAGCCCAGGTCCAGCAGTCGCGCAGCGCCCTGCCCGGCCAGTTCGGCTTGCAGCACGGCGAATTCGGTGCCCTGGGCGTGTACGGCGCTGCTCAGGTAGGCCGAGGCTTGCTCGCCGAATTGTTTTTGCACGACTTGGGTGTGGGCGGGGGTGGTCATGGTGGCTTTCCTTGGGTTTGTGGTGGTTGCACTGGCGCTATCGCAGGCAAGCCAGCTCCCACAGTTGGAATGCACTCCAATGTGGGAGTCGGGCTTGCCCGCGATGAGGCCCGCACGGTTTACCGCAAATCAGGCATCGCGAAACAACCAGGGCTGGCTCGCCCGGTGCTTGGCTTCAAACGCAGCAATCGCATCGCCGTCCTGCAAGGTCAGGCCGATGTCGTCCAGGCCGTTGATCAGGCAGTGCTTGCGGAAGGCATCCACTTCAAAGTGATACACCTTGCCGTCCGGGCGGGTCACGGTTTGCGCGGCCAGGTCCACCGTCAACTGGTAGCCGACATTGGCTTCCACTTGCTGGAACAACTCGTCCACTTCAGCGTCGCTCAAGATGATCGGCAACAGGCCGTTCTTGAAGCTGTTGTTGAAAAAGATATCGGCGTAGCTCGGCGCGATGATGCTGCGAAAGCCGTACTCTTCCAGGGCCCACGGGGCGTGCTCGCGGCTGGAGCCGCAGCCGAAGTTTTCCCGGGCCAGCAACACGCTGGCGCCTTGGTAGCGCTCGGCGTTGAGCACAAAGTCCTTGTTCAGTGGGCGCTTGGAGTTGTCCTGATAGGCGTAGCCCACGTCCAGGTAGCGCCACTCATCGAACAGGTTGGGGCCGAAACCGGTGCGCTTGATCGACTTCAAGAATTGCTTGGGGATGATCTGGTCGGTATCTACGTTGGCACGGTCCAACGGCGCTACAAGGCCTGTGTGTTGGGTAAAAGCTCTCATCGGGTTTTCCTCAGATCAATTCGCGAACGTCGATGAAACGACCGTTGACGGCAGCGGCGGCGGCCATGGCCGGGCTCACCAGGTGGGTACGCCCACCCGCGCCTTGGCGCCCTTCGAAGTTACGGTTGGAGGTCGACGCGCAATGCTCGCCCGACTCCAGGCGGTCCGGGTTCATCGCCAGGCACATCGAGCAGCCCGGCTCACGCCATTCAAAACCGGCTTCGAGGAAGATCTTGTCCAGGCCTTCGGCTTCCGCCTGGGCTTTAACCAGCCCGGAACCTGGTACCACAATGGCTTGCTTGATGGTCGAGGCCACCTTGCGGCCCTTGGCGATCACCGCCGCGGCGCGCAGGTCTTCGATCCGCGAGTTGGTGCAGGAGCCGATAAATACGCGGTCCAACTGGATGTCGGTGATCGCCTGGTTGGCGGTCAACCCCATGTATTTCAAGGCGCGCTCGATGGAGCCGCGCTTGACCAGGTCGGCCTCTTTGGCCGGGTCCGGCACGTTCTGGTCAACGGCCAATACCATTTCCGGCGAAGTGCCCCAGCTGACTTGCGGCTTGATCTGCGCAGCGTCGAGTTCGACCACGGTGTCGAACACCGCATCGGCGTCGGAGACCAGGTCTTTCCAGGCTTCGACGGCGGCGTCCCAATCGGCGCCTTGCGGCGCGAACGGGCGACCCTTGACGTATTCGACGGTCTTTTCGTCCGCCGCCACCATGCCCACGCGGGCACCGGCTTCGATGGACATGTTGCAGATGGTCATGCGGCCTTCGATGGACAGGTCGCGGATTGCACTGCCGGCGAACTCGATGGCATGGCCGTTACCACCGGCAGTGCCGATCTTGCCGATCACGGCCAGTACGATGTCCTTGGCGGTCACGCCAAACGGCAATTGGCCTTCGACGCGTACCAACATGTTCTTCATTTTCTTGGCCACCAGGCACTGGGTGGCAAATACGTGTTCCACCTCGGAAGTGCCGATGCCATGGGCCAGGGCGCCGAACGCACCATGGGTGGAGGTATGGGAGTCACCGCAGACCACGGTCATGCCCGGCAAGGTTGCACCCTGCTCCGGGCCGATGACATGGACGATGCCTTGGCGCACGTCGTTCATCTTGAATTCGGTGATGCCGTACTCGTCGCAATAGTCGTCGAGGGTCTGCACCTGCAACCGCGAGACCTGGTCGGCAATGGCTTCGATGCCGCCCTTGCGCTCAGGCGTGGTGGGCACGTTGTGGTCCGGCGTGGCGATGATGGAGTCGACGCGCCAAGGCTTGCGCCCGGCCAGTCGCAGGCCTTCGAACGCTTGGGGCGAGGTCACTTCATGGATGATGTGACGGTCGATATAGATCAGCGACGATCCATCATCGCGACGTTTCACTTCATGGGAATCCCAAAGCTTGTCGTAAAGCGTTTTGCCGGCCATCAGTCGGTCCTCATCAGCGGTGCTTCTATACGCCGGGCTTTTCAATAACCCTTTGGCTTGTGAGGCTGATGGTATGGCGCTACATTAAATAACTCAAATTCATATTTTTTATGCTTTGGATTACCAACTGGAATAGCACCATGGACCTGGCCAACCTCAACGCCTTTATCGCCATCGCCGAAACCGGCAGTTTCTCCGGCGCCGGCGAACGCCTGCACCTGACCCAGCCGGCTATCAGCAAGCGCATCGCCGGTTTGGAACAACAATTGAAGGTTCGGCTGTTCGACCGCCTGGGCCGTGAAGTCGGCTTGACCGAGGCCGGGCGGGCTTTGCTGCCACGCGCTTATCAAATCCTCAACGTGCTGGACGACACCCGCCGCGCCCTCACCAACCTCACCGGCGAGGTCAGCGGGCGCCTGACCCTGGCCACCAGCCACCATATCGGCCTGCACCGCCTGCCACCGGTCCTGCGCACTTTCACGCGGCAATACCCGAATGTGGCGCTGGATATTCAGTTTCTGGATTCAGAAGTGGCCTACGAAGAAATCCTCCACGGCCGTGCGGAAGTCGCGGTGATCACCCTGGCGCCAGAGCCCCACAACCTGGTGCAAGCTACCCGTGTGTGGGACGACCCGCTGGATTTTGTGGTGGCGCCCGAACACAGCCTGATCAGCAACGGCTCCGTCAGCCTGGCCGATATCGCCGGGCATCCGGCGGTATTTCCCGGCGGCAACACCTTTACCCACCATATTGTCAGCCGCCTGTTCGAGGCCCAGGGCCTCACACCTAATATTGCGATGAGCACTAACTACCTGGAAACCATCAAGATGATGGTCTCCATCGGCCTGGCCTGGAGCGTGTTGCCGCGCACCATGCTCGATGATCAGGTGGCAAGTATCGCTTTGCCGGGCATACAGCTCAGTCGCCAGCTAGGCTATATCGTGCACACCGAAAGGACGCTGTCGAACGCTGCGCGGGCTTTCATGAGCCTGTTGGATGCACAGGTCGATCTGCCAGGGTTACCGGCATGACACTGTGTGGGCCAGGGGTTTAGGTCAAACCGCGCGGTTTTCTCAATGAGCCAAGGCCCTTTGATAATGCGCAACCCCGTTGACCCGGTTCCACCCCTGCCCCGCATCTACGCCCTGGACCCTCAAGCGGCGGAACAAAGCTGGGACAGTGCCCCGCAACTGCTGACGGCCCTCAATGCCGCGCGACTGGGTGCCTGGTCCTGGGAAATCGACACGGGAAGAATCAGCTGGTCGCGGGGTACCCAGGCGTTATTCGGCTTTGACCCGCGCCAGCCTCTGCCCAAGGACCTCGACTACCTCGACCTGCTGGCCCCACAAGACAGTGCGCGGGTGGTGCGCGGCTTTCATGCGGTGCTCGCCGGAGAGCCGCTCGACCGCGCCATGCACCACCGCATCCAATGGCCCGATGGCAGCCAGCACTGGCTGGAAATCAGCGGCAGCCTGGTTCCCGACAAAGCCGGACGGCGGCGCATGATCGGGGTGATCCGCGAGATCACCCACCAACGCGACCGTGAACACGCCCTCAGCCATTCGGAAAAGCGCTTTGCCACCCTGTTCCACCTGTGCCCGAACATGGTACTGCTGACGCGTCAGGCTGACGGTTTGATCAGCGAAGCCAACCAGTATTTCGAGATGCTGTTCGGTTGGCCGGTGGCCGATGCCATCGGCCGCACCACCCTGGAACTGGGCTTGTGGCGCCACCCGGAACAGCGTGCGCTGCTGGTCAAGGCCACGCAGCGCAAGGGGGAACCCATCACCATGGAAGTGCAGTTCTGCGCCAGCAACGGCCAGATCCATGACGGCACCCTCAGCGCGCAAAAGGTCGAACTGGACGGCGAGGCGTACCTGATCAGCACGTTCCTGGACACCACCGAACGTAAAAACGCCGAGCAAGCACTCAAGGACAGCCAGGAGCGCCTGGACCTGGCCCTGGATTCCGCGCAACTGGGCACCTGGGATTGGCACATCCCCAGCGGCATGCTCTACGGCTCAGCGCGTGCCGCCCAGTTGCACGGGCTGGAACCCGCGCCGTTCCATGAATCCTTCGATGCGTTTTTTGAGGGCATGTCCGATGAAGACCGCGAGGGCATGCGCCATGCGTACCGCAGTCTGCGCGAAGGCCCGGACGGCAACTATCAGTTGACCTACCGCGTGCAAATGGAAGACGGCAGCCCGCGCTACCTGGAGAGCCGCGCACGCCTGTATCGCGATGAATCAGGCAAGCCCCTGCGCATGGCCGGCACCTTGCTGGACATCACCGACCAGGTCGAGCGCGAGCAACGGCTGACCGCCTCGGAAGAGAAGTTCGCCAGCCTGTTCCAGGCCAGCCCCGACCCGATCTGCGTCACCTGCCTGGAGAGCGGCGCGTTTATCGAGATCAACCCGGCGTTTACCCAGACGTTTGGCTTTACAGCCGCCGAAGTACTGGACAAAAGCGCCGAACAAATCGGCCTGTGGGACGACTCCAGCAAGCGCCTGCAGCGCATCGAGCAGGTGATTCGCGAACAGGCCCTGAGCAATGTGGCTATCGTGGTGCATCACAAGGACGGCCAAAGCCTGACCTGCATGATTTCCAGCCGCTTGATCAAGGTCAGCGACCAGCCGTGCATCGTCACCACGCTGCGCGATATTACCCAGCAGCAACGCTCGGAAGCCGCACTCAAGGCCAGTGAAGAGAAGTTCGCCAAGGCGTTTCACTCCAGCCCCGACGCGATTTCCATCACCGAACGCGACACCGGCCGTTATGTGGAGGTCAACGACGGCTTTTGCCGCCTGACCGGTTACCGCACCGAAGAGGCCATCGGCCTGACCCTGTACCAGATCGGCATCTGGGCCGATGAAAACCAACGCGCCGCACTGTTGGCCGAGTTGCAGATCAAGGGCCGCATCCACCACCTGGAAATGCTCTGGCGCAACAAGCGCGGCGAGGTACTGGCGGTGGAGGTGTCAGTGGAGCCGATCACCTTGAATGAAACCCCCTGTCTGCTGCTGACCGCGCGGGATGTAAGCCTATTGAAGAATGCCCAGGCGCAGATCCGTCACCTGGCCTATCACGACCCGCTGACCAACCTGCCAAACCGTGCGCTGCTGATGGACCGCCTGAGCCAGCAGATCGCCCTGCTCAAGCGCCACAACCTGCGCGGCGCCCTGCTGTTTCTGGACCTGGACCACTTCAAACACATCAACGACTCCCTCGGCCACCCCGTTGGCGACACCGTGCTGAAAATCGTCACCGCGCGCCTGGAGGCCAGCGTGCGCATGGAGGACACCGTGGCGCGCCTGGGCGGCGATGAGTTTGTGGTATTGCTCAGCGGCCTGGAGGGCACCCGCCAGACGGTCAGCAGCCAGGTGCAAGCGCTGGCCGATACCCTGCGCGAATTGCTCTCGGAACCGATGTTTCTCGACGGTCACCGGCTGCAGGTCACGCCCAGCATCGGCGTGGCGCTGATCCCCGACCACGGCACCACCCCTGCCGATCTGCTCAAGCGCGCCGACATCGCCCTGTACCGCGCCAAGGACTCCGGGCGCAACACCACGCAGATGTTCCACAACAGCATGCAAAGAACCGCTAGCGAACGCCTGCGCATGGAGACTGACTTGCGCCTGGCCTTGTCACGCGGCGAATTCAGCGTGCATTACCAGCCCCAGGTGGATGCGCGCGGCAACCGGATAGTCGGCGCCGAGGCCCTGGTGCGCTGGCAGCATCCACAATTGGGCGCGCAGTCACCGACGGAATTCATCAAGGTATTGGAAGACAGCGGCCTGATCCTGGAGGTCGGCACCTGGATTCTCGATGAAGCCTGCGGCGCCTTTGCCCAGTTGATTGCCGACGGCTTGGTGGACCCGCTCAATTTCAGCCTGTGCGTGAACATCAGTCCCCGGCAGTTTCGCCAGAACGACTTTGTGGAACGGGTGGAGCACAGCCTCAAGCAACACGGTTTGCCGTTCAGCCTGCTGAAACTGGAAATTACCGAAGGCATCGTGATCCAGAACCTGGACGACACGGTGGTGAAGATGCGCCGCCTGAAAAAACTCGGCGTGAGCTTTGCGATGGATGATTTCGGTACCGGCTATTCATCCCTGACCTACCTCAAGCGCCTGCCGGTGGACGCGCTGAAGATTGATCAGTCGTTCGTGCGCGATGCGACCCACGACCCCAATGATGCGGAAATCATCCGCGCCATTGTGGCCATGGCCCGCAGCCTGAACCTGGAAGTCATCGCCGAGGGGGTGGAAACCCTGGAGCAACTGGCGTTCCTGCAAAAGCTCGGCTGCCATTTATTCCAGGGGTATTTGCACAGCCGACCGTTGCCGATCGAGGGGTTCAGGCGGCTGCTGGATGAGGCATACCCAGCAGGCGGCTGACTTGGCCCAAGTCCGTCTCGCGGCGCAGGGCCGTGAACAACTCCACTGCCTCCGGGTAGTTGCGCGTGAGCATCGCCAGCCACTGTTTCAAGCGGCCGGGCGCCTGCTTTTCCGTGAGTTGCGCCACCGACTGGCGCCAGAACTCCTGAAGCATCGGCTGCATCTGCGCCCAGGTCATCTCGACCACGTCTTCGCCGGCCTTGGCCGCCACAATCTGCCGCGCCAGGTCGGGCCGCGCCACCAGGCCACGGCCCAGCATGATGTCTTCGGCGCCGCTGATTTCGCGGCAGCGCTTCCAGTCTTCGACGCTCCAGATATCGCCATTGGCAAACACCGGCACCTTGACCACGTCCTGCACCCGCGGGATCCATTCCCAATGGGCCGGCGGCTTGTAGCCATCGGCCTTGGTGCGCGCATGCACTACGATATGCGCCGCGCCGCCCTCGGCCAGGGCCGTGGCGCACACCAGCGCGCCATCCGGGCTGTCGAAGCCCAGGCGCATCTTGGCGGTCACGGGAATATGCGCCGGTACGGCACGACGCACATGCTCGACGATCTGGTTGAGCAGCTCCGGCTCCTTGAGCAGCACCGCGCCACCTCGGGATTTATTCACGGTCTTGGCCGGGCAACCGAAGTTCAGGTCGATGACCTCAGAGCCCAGCTCACAGGCCAGGGCGGCATTTTCCGCCAGGCACACCGGGTCAGAACCGAGCAACTGCACCCGCAACGGCACACCCGCCGCCGTGTGGGCACCGTGCAGCAGTTCAGGCGCGAGCTTGTGGAAATAGGCAGGCGTGAGCAGGCGGTCGTTGACCCGAATAAATTCGGTCACGCACCAGTCGATACCGCCCACGTGGGTCAACACGTCCCGCAGGATGTTGTCGACCAACCCCTCCATGGGCGCCAAAGCAATTTGCATGGAAAACACTCAACAAAAATCGTGGCGCAGTTTACTGGGTTTCCAGCGGCAACCGTTAACCCCCTGTCAGGGCGGGGCCGTAACCGTCAATAAACTCGGCGGGCATGCGCTTGGGCTTGCCGCTGGACAACTCAATGCACACGAAGGTTGTTTGCGCACGCAGTAGAGTCGCGCCGTCGCGGGGGCGTACCAGCTGGAAACGACGGGTCATTTTCAGCCGTTGGTCCCAATCGACGATCCAGGTGGCCAGTTGTAACTCATCGCCCTCATAGCCTGCCGCCAAGTAGTCGATTTCATGGCGCACCACGGCCATGGCGCGGTCCAGGCGGCGGTATTCGGTGAGGTCCAGCCCCAGGCGCTGGGAATGGCGCCAGGCGCAACGCTCCAGCCACGAGACATACACCGCATTATTGGCGTGTCCCAGGCCGTCGATGTCTTCAGCCGCAACCTGCAGATCGATGATGAACGGCGTTGCCAAATCCCAGCTCATGCCTTGCTCCAGTCGATTGATGTCGGCGGGGCAGTGTATCAGGCGCTCTGGCGCTCCTGTAGACGGCAGCCGGCCAATAGGGCGAGTACAGCGTCGATCACCTGCGGGTCGGCGAGCACTTTCTGGTGGCCGCCCTGCTCCAGGCGCAGCAGGCGGCTGTCGAACCAGGCTTCGTGAATGGCTTGAGCCGCCCTGACCGGAACGAAGGTGTCGTCTTCGGCGTGGACGATCAGGCCGGGAATGTTCATTTGGTAGTGGGCCACGTCCAGATGCTTGAGCGGCATGCCCATGCTCAACTCCACTTCTTGGATAAAGGCTGAGCGCGCCCGTGGCGGCAAGCCGACCATGCGGGTGAACCCGCGCAACACATCCAGAAAGCGCGACGGTGCGGCAATGCTGACCAATGCCTGTGTACGCAACCCCAACTGCACCGCCAGCATCGCACTGGCGCCGCCCATGGAGTGGCCGACCACCGCGTACAGCGGCGGCAGCTCGGCCGCCGCCTCAAGCATGGCGCGGGCAAACAGCAGCACATGGGCCTCACGCCCTGGCGAACGGCCGTGGGCGGGACCGTCCAGGGCAATTACCGAATAGCCGTTGTCGACCAACGCTGTGATCAAACTGGCGAACTGAGTGGGCCGGCCTTCCCAGCCATGCATCAGCAGCACCGCCGGGCCATGCCCCCATCGCAACGCCGACAGGCCGAAACGCAGAGTGATGCGCTCCGATTGCGCCAACAACGGCAGCTCCCAGTCACGCGGCGGCAGATCGCGCGGGGTCATGAAGGTGCGACGCATCTTGCTGGCAACCGCATGCGGCGCAAGGCGCCCCACCGTGCCATTGAAACCACGAACCCAGGTCAATGCGCCCATCTTGCGTCCCCTTTTTCAGCGTACCGCCGACTTGGCCGCACGTATCACGCGATCCGATAACTCGCCCGGCCCCAGCGCCCGCGCCAGGGTCAGCCCCCCGACCATCAAGGCCATGTCCGCCAGGGCTTTGTCGATCTCTTCAGGGCTGCCGGCCAGTTGCGCAGCCATCAACTCGACGTGCTCGTTCAAGACCTCGCGAAATGCGTCCGGCAAGCGCCCCATCTCCCCCACTGTCGCGGGCAACGGGCAGGCCTGGGTCGTGGAGTCGCGGTGCTTGCGTGACAGATAAAACGCGGCGACCAAGGTGCGGCGCTCTTCGCCGGTCAGCTGTTCGTCCAAGTCATCGATGGAGGCGCGACGCTGCGCCAACAACTGGTTGAACGCTTCCAGCATCAGTGCGTCTTTGCTTTCAAAATGCGCGTAGAAGCCTCCTACCGTTAGCCCCGCCGCCCCCATCACTTCACCCACACTGGGCTCAGCCGGGCCACGCTGGATCAATGCCGCGCTGGCAGCCTGCAAAATACGTTCGCGGGTTTGCGCTTTTTTATCGCTCATCGAAGCCTCCGTCGTTCATGGGTTGAATATTATTACCATAATAATATTTGGCAAGCGACAAGCACGACCGCCGGTCAGTACAGAAAAATGGGAATAAAGGAGGGAATTGGCCAAACGCCAGACAAACAAAAGGGCCATTCAATAATTGAATGACCCTTAAAAATCCCGCAGAGCGGGTAATCGTGGCGTCCCCTAGGGGACTCGAACCCCTGTTACCGCCGTGAAAGGGCGGTGTCCTAGGCCACTAGACGAAGGGGACACAAACCTTCTATACAACAGATCAGCGCTGAGAACTGATCGATTCAAGGACGGTGTGGCCGGAACCTTGAACCTGTAAAATTGGTGGAGCTAAACGGGATCGAACCGTTGACCTCTTGCATGCCATGCAAGCGCTCTCCCAGCTGAGCTATAGCCCCGGATTTTTCGTCTCGCGACGCAGCAGACCTTTCGAGCTGCTTGTTGAAACTGGCGTCCCCTAGGGGACTCGAACCCCTGTTACCGCCGTGAAAGGGCGGTGTCCTAGGCCACTAGACGAAGGGGACAAAACCTTCTGTACATCTGATCAGAGCTGAGACCTGATCAATTCAAGGACGGTGTGGCCGGAACCTTGAACCTGTAAATTGGTGGAGCTAAACGGGATCGAACCGTTGACCTCTTGCATGCCATGCAAGCGCTCTCCCAGCTGAGCTATAGCCCCTCATCGGTGAGGACGGGGCGAATCTTAATGGCGGTTTGGAAACGTGTCAAATTTATTTTCAACAATTTCCAAAATTTTTTGCCGGGATAACAATCACTTACCGACGAAACCCCGGAAAACCGGGGTTTCGTGCCGCAAGCGGCCTGCTTAAGCGATAGCGCCCAGCAGCTTTTCCCATTCCTTGTTTTCTTTCTTCGACACACCACCAAGCAAATCAAGGGCTTGGCGCAGGCGGAAACGGGTCAGGTCCGGGCCGAGGATTTCCATCGCATCAAGCACCGACACCGAACTGGCCTGCCCGGTGATTGCGGCAAACATCAGCGGCATGGCATCGCGCAGTTTCAGTTCAAGGGATTCCACCACCGCCTGGATGGTCGCCGTGATTGCATCTTTCTCCCACTGACGCAGGCTTTCAAGCTTCCACAGAATCAACTGCATCAGTTGGCGAACCTGGTCACCGGAAAGCTTCTTGGACTCGAACAGCTTGGGATCAGGATTCACGCCACCGGCAAAGAAGAAATTGGCCAAGGGTGCGACCTGGCTGAAGGTCTCTACCCTGCCCTGCACCAGCGGCGCGATCTTCATCATGTACTCGGGGTTCAACGCCCACTGCTGCACGCGGCTGGCGAACTCTTGCACCGGCAGGTCACGCAGCCACTGGCCGTTGAGCCACGAGAGTTTCTCGATATCGAAGATCGGCCCGCCGAGGGAGACGCGGGACAGGTCGAAGTTGTCGACCATTTCCTGCAGCGAGAACTTCTCGCGCTCATCCGGCATCGACCAGCCCATGCGGCCCAGGTAGTTGAGCATCGCCTCGGGCATGAAGCCCATGCGCTCGTAGAACGTCACCGACGTGGGGTTCTTGCGCTTGGACAGCTTGCTCTTGTCCGGGTTACGCAGCAGCGGCATGTAGCACAGTTGCGGTTGCTCCCAGCCGAAGTATTCGTACAGCAGAATGAGTTTCGGTGCCGATGGCAGCCACTCTTCGCCACGCAGCACATGGGTGATGCCCATCAGGTGGTCATCGACCACGTTGGCCAGGAAGTACGTCGGCAAGCCGTCGGTCTTCATCAGCACCTGCATGTCCATGCGGTCCCACGGGATCTCGACGTCACCGCGCAGCATGTCCGGCACCACGCACACGCCTTCGCTTGGCACCTTCATACGGATGACGTGGGGCTCACCAGCCGCCAGGCGCGCAGCCACTTCTTCCTTGGACAACAGCAACGCACGGCCATCGTAGCGCGGGGTCTCGCCACGGGCCTGTTGCTCGGCGCGCATCTGGTCCAGCTCTTCGGCGGTGCAGAAGCACGGGAAGGCATGGCCCATATCGACCAGTTGCTGGGTGTACTGCTTGTAGATGTCGCTGCGCTCGCTCTGGCGATACGGACCGTGAGGGCCGCCCACGTCCGGGCCTTCAGCCCAGGTAATGCCCAACCAGCGCAGGGCATCGAAAATCTGCTGTTCGGACTCACGGGTGGAGCGCAGTTGATCGGTGTCTTCGATCCGCAGGATGAACTCACCGCCATGCTGCTTGGCAAAGCAGTAGTTGAACAGGGCGATGTAAGCAGTACCGACGTGGGGATCCCCAGTAGGCGATGGCGCAATGCGCGTGCGGACGGTGGTCATGGCAGGTCTCGAATGGGCGATATAACTGAAAATTGAAACAAGGGGCGAATGGTAACAGCCTGGGGGATATCTGGAAAACCGAGGCGCGGCCATCGCAGGCAAGCCAGCTCCCACATTTTGACCGCGCTCACAGATCAATGTGGGAGCCGGGCTTGCCCGCGATGAGGCCAGCCCAATCAACGCAAATCAAACAGCCAACAGCCGCTCACGCAACTTGCCAATCTCATCGCGCGTCTGCGCCGCCGCTTCAAACTCCAGATCCCGCGCCAACTGGTACATCTTCTCTTCCAGCTGTCGAATCCGTTTGGTGATCTCACTCGGTGAGCGCAGTTCGTTCTCGTACTTGGCGCTCTCCTCGGCGGCCTTGGCCATGCCCTTGCGCTTCTTGCTGCGCGAGCCGGGCACGGTGGCGCCTTCCATGATGTCGGCCACGTCCTTGAACACGCCCTTGGGGGTGATGCCGTGTTCCAGGTTGAACGCGATCTGCTTGTCGCGACGACGCTGGGTCTCGCCAATCGCACGCTCCATGGAACCGGTGATGCGGTCCGCATACAGGATCGCCCGCCCATTGAGGTTACGCGCCGCTCGGCCGATGGTCTGGATCAGCGAGCGTTCGGAGCGCAGGAAGCCCTCCTTGTCCGCATCCAGGATCGCCACCAGCGACACTTCCGGCATGTCCAGGCCTTCGCGCAGCAGGTTGATCCCCACCAGCACATCGAAGGTGCCCAGGCGCAGGTCTCGGATGATTTCCACGCGCTCCACGGTGTCGATGTCCGAGTGCAGGTAACGCACGCGCACGCCGTGGTCGGCCAGGTAATCAGTCAAGTCTTCGGACATGCGCTTGGTCAGGGTGGTGACCAGCACCCGCTCTTCCAGGGCCACGCGCTTGTTGATCTCCGAGAGCAAGTCGTCGACCTGGGTCAGCGCCGGGCGAATTTCGATTTCCGGGTCCACCAGGCCAGTGGGTCGCACCAGTTGCTCGATAACGCGGCCCGCGTGCTCGGCTTCATAGTTGCCGGGCGTAGCGGAGACGAAGATGGTCTGCGGGCTGATGGCTTCCCACTCGTCAAAGCGCATGGGCCGGTTGTCCAGCGCCGACGGCAGGCGGAAACCGTACTCCACCAGGGTTTCCTTGCGCGAACGGTCACCCTTATACATGGCGCCCACCTGCGGCACGCTGACGTGGGATTCGTCGATCACCAGCAAGGCGTCCGGCGGCAGGTAGTCATAGAGCGTCGGTGGCGGCGCCCCGGAGTCGCGGCCCGACAGGTAGCGCGAGTAGTTTTCGATGCCGTTGCAGTAGCCCAGCTCCAGGATCATCTCCAGGTCGAAGCGGGTGCGTTGTTCCAGGCGCTGGGCTTCCACCAACTTGTTGTTGGAACGCAGGTATTCCAGACGCTCGGCCAATTCGACCTTGATACCCTCGATGGCGCCCATCAGGGTTTCGCGCGGGGTCACGTAGTGGCTTTTGGGGTAGAAGGTGAAGCGTGGCAGCTTGCGGATCACCTCACCGGTCAACGGGTCGAAGGCTGACAGGCTTTCGACCTCATCATCGAACAGTTCGATACGGATGGCTTCCAGGTCGGATTCCGCCGGGTAGATGTCGATAACATCGCCGCGCACCCGGAAGGTGGCGCGGGCAAAATCCATGTCGTTACGGGTGTACTGCAGGCTCGCCAGGCGACGCAACAGTTCGCGCTGGTCGAGTTTGTCGCCACGGTCGACGTGCAACACCATCTTCAAATAGGTTTCCGGGCTGCCCAAGCCATAGATGCACGACACCGTGGTAACGATGATCGCATCCTTGCGCTCCAGCAGGGCCTTGGTGGCCGAGAGGCGCATCTGCTCGATGTGGTCGTTGATCGACGCATCCTTCTCGATAAAGGTATCGGAGGACGGCACATAGGCTTCGGGCTGATAGTAGTCGTAGTAGGAAACGAAATACTCCACCGCGTTGTTCGGGAAGAACGCCTTGAACTCGCCATAGAGCTGCGCCGCCAGGGTCTTGTTCGGCGCCAGCACCAGGGTTGGGCGGTTGGTCTGGGCGATCACGTTGGCGATGCTAAAGGTCTTGCCGGAACCGGTCACCCCAAGCAGCGTCTGGTGCGCCAGGCCGGCTTCGATGCCTTCGACCATCTGACGAATGGCTTCCGGTTGGTCGCCGGCGGGTTCAAAACGGGTAACGAGCTGGAAATCCGACATAACGTACCTCGTGAAGTCACCCCAGACTCGACACCGCCAGGGACGAAATAGCTCAGCAACCCGCGAATAATCATCGCAGGTTGCAGGAAAAAACCATGATAGCTGTAGAAGTGGTGTCGAATGTGACGGGTTTCAAGGCCGTCGTCCTACACGACCTTTCTCGCCAATGTGGCAATAAGACTAACGGTCAGCAAATAAACCGAAAAACATGGCCGAAAAGCCGTTTCCGTTGTCGCTCTCAGCCGTGATGGCCTCTATACTAGCTCCCCGTTTGTGCACCGCTCTAGTGCATTCGGCTGGAGCGCGACACGTCCCTCCTACCCCCCATAGAGCTGCCGCAAAAATGAGCCTGTTCTCCGCTGTCGAAATGGCACCACGCGATCCAATCCTGGGCCTCAACGAAGCATTCAACGCCGATACACGAACCACCAAGGTGAACCTTGGCGTGGGCGTTTACTGCAACGAGGAGGGGAAGATTCCACTCTTGCGTGCCGTTGCCGAAGCGGAAGCCATTCGTGTGGCGCAACATGCCGCCCGTGGCTACTTGCCGATCGACGGCATCGTGGCGTACGACCAGGCCGTGCAAAAGCTGCTGTTTGGCGCTGAGTCGCCGCTGTTGAGCGAAGGCCGTGTGATTACCGCCCAGGCCGTGGGCGGCACGGGCGCGCTGAAAATCGGCGCCGACTTCCTCAAGCAACTGCTGCCCAACGCCGTCGTCGCCATCAGCGACCCGAGCTGGGAAAACCACCAGGCGCTGTTTGAAAAAGCCGGTTTCCCGGTACAAACCTACCGCTACTACCACGCCGCCACTCACGACGTGAACCGTGCCGGCCTGCTCGAGGACCTCAACGCCCTGCCGCCACAGTCCATCGTGGTGCTGCACGCCTGCTGCCATAACCCCACCGGCGTCGACCTCAGCCCGGCCGACTGGCAAGACGTGCTGGACGTGGTCAAGGCCAAGAACCTGGTGCCGTTCCTCGACATGGCCTACCAGGGCTTCGGCGACGGCATCCACGAAGACGCCGCCGCGGTGCGCCTGTTCGCGGAATCGGGCCTGACCTTCTTTGTGTCCAGCTCGTTCTCCAAGTCGTTCTCGCTGTATGGCGAACGCGTAGGCGCGCTGTCGATCGTCAGCGAGTCCAAGGAAGAAAGCGCGCGCATCCTGTCCCAGGTCAAGCGTGTGATCCGCACCAACTACTCCAACCCGCCGACCCACGGCGCAGCCATCGTTGCCGCCGTGTTGAACAACCCTGAGCTGCGCGCCCAGTGGGAAGCCGAGCTGGCCGAGATGCGCCTGCGCATTCGCGGTATGCGCGAGCAGATGGTGGCCGAACTGGCCAAGGCTGCGCCAGGCCATGACTTCAGCTTCGTCGGTCGCCAGCGTGGGATGTTCTCCTATTCCGGCCTGACTGTGGAACAAGTCACCCGCCTGCGCACCGAGTTCGGTATCTACGCACTCGATACCGGGCGTATCTGTGTGGCAGCGCTGAACCAATCGAACATTGGTGCAGTGACCAAGGCGATTGTCCAGGTGCTGTAAACGGGCAAACGTTATACGAAGGGGGAAGCCAATGGCTTCCCCCTTTTTATTGGCGAACACACTAGACTGAACACCGACTGCCCCCTTGCTGTGAGAGCTTTATGAGAAACGACGACCTGGACCTGCGCGCCGACCGCGACGAATTGCATGACTACGCCCCACGCGCACCGCAAGCCAAGCGCCAGAAGAGCCTGGTGCTGCAAGTGGCGTTGGGAGTATTCCTCGGTGGGCTGGCGTTATGGCTGGTACAACTAGGCGCGACGGCAATCATGGCCAAACTGGCCATGGGCACCCTGCAATTTGGCGGCTGATGTAGGACACCTGTGGGAGGTGGCTTGCCTGCGATAGCGGCGGTTCAGTTAAAGATTCATTGACTGACACACCGCTATCGCAGGCAAGCCAGCTCCCACATTTGATCTAGGGTGCTGGCAGAGTGCGTTCTTCCAGCAGTTTTACGAAACTGTTCAAACTCTGCGACACCGTGCCCCGCCGCCAGATCAGCCAGGTATTCAAGATACGGAACGTGTCGGGCAGCGGCCACACACTCACCGCCGCACACCCCGGCATACTCTCCAGCATGCTGCGTGGCATCAGCGCCAGCCCTGCCCCGGCGCTGACACAGGCCAACATGCCGTGGTACGACTCGATCTCGAAGATCCTGCCCGGCACCGCGCCATCCTGTGAGAACCAGCGTTCGAAGTGATGCCGGTACGAGCAGTTGGAGCGAAACGTATAGATGTTCTCGCCATTCACATCCTGGCCACGGGTGATTGGCGCGTGATGCAGTGGCGCAATCACCACCATCTCCTCCTCAAACACCGCCACGCCTTCCAGCGTGGAATGCAGCACCGGCCCATCGACAAAGGCCGCCGTCAGCCGGCCCGACAGCACGCCTTCGATCATGGTGCCCGAGGGGCCGGTGCTCAGGTCCAGCTCGACCTTGGTGTATTGCTGGTTATACGCCGCCAGTAACGCCGGAATACGCACGGCCGCCGTGCTCTCCAGCGAGCCCAGGGCAAACGCGCCCTGGGGCTCCTCCCCCGCCACCGTGGCGCGGGCTTCTTGCACCAAATCAAGAATGCGCCGTGTATAGCCGAGGAAGTTCCACCCGGCCGGCGACAGGCGCAGGCGGCTTTTCTCGCGGATAAACAATTCCACGCCCAGGTCCTGCTCCAGTTGTTTGATGCGCGTGGTGAGGTTCGATGGCACGCGATGAATCAACTGCGCGGCGGCGCTGATGCTGCCTTGCTCGGCAACGGCCTTGAAGATTTCCAGTTGCACCAGATCCAAGTCATTCTCCAATCATGTACATGGTTCCCACGCTCTGCGTGGGAACGCTGCCTCGGACGCTCCGCGTCCAATCGTTGGCTCACAGCTCGTTGACGCGGAGCGTCAAAGGATGCATTCCCACGCAGAGCGTGGGGACGAGCTTAGGCCAAACATTCTCGTAATGAGAATATATTGCTTAATATTATTCAGTTTCCAGAAAACATACAGCCCCGTACGCTGGCCCCATTCCACTCATTCAGCCGGACGGTGCCATGAACAATGCTATCTCCCACCAGACCCACGCCCTGTCGATCAACCCCGCCAACGGCGAAACAGTCCGCAGCTACCCCTATGAAAGCGCAGAACAGCTGAACGCCGCCCTCTCCCGCTCGACCGATGCCTTCCGCACCTGGCGTCGCACGCCGGTAAGCCAGCGAGCCGAATATCTGCTGGCCCTGGCCGCTGCCCTGCGTGAACAGGCTGAAGACATGGCGCAAATGATCACCTTGGAAATGGGCAAACCCATCGCCCAGGCCCGTGCCGAAATCGAAAAGTGCGCGCAACTGAGCGAGTGGTACGCCGCCCACGGCCCGGCCATGCTTGCTCCGGAACCCACTCTGGTGGACAACGGCAGCGCCCGAATCGAATACCGCCCGCTGGGCCCTATCCTCGCGGTGATGCCGTGGAATTTCCCGGTGTGGCAAGTGCTGCGCGGCGCCGTGCCGACCCTGCTTGCCGGCAACACCTACGTACTCAAGCATGCGCCCAATGTGATGGGCAGCGCGTATCTGATCCAGCAGGCGCTGCGTAAAGCCGGTTTCGCTGAAGGCGTATTCGAAGTGATCAACGTGACCCAGGACGGTGTATCTACGGCCATCGCCGACCCGCGCATCGCCGCTGTGACCCTCACCGGCAGCGTGCGCGCTGGCATCGCCATCGGCTCACAAGCCGGGGCCGCGTTGAAGAAATGCGTGCTGGAACTGGGTGGCTCCGACCCGTTTATCGTACTCAACGACGCCGACCTCGACGCCGCTGTGCAAGCCGCCGTGATCGGCCGTTTCCAGAACAGCGGCCAGGTCTGCGCCGCCGCCAAGCGCTTGATCATCGAAGCGGGCGTGGTTGAAGCCTTCACCGCCAAGTTCCTTGAAGCCAGCCGCGCCCTGGTGATGGGCGAGCCCACCTCAACCGCCACCTATATCGGCCCCATGGCACGCTTTGATCTGCGTGACGAACTGCACGGCCAGGTCCAGGCGACCCTGGAAGAAGGCGCCACGCTGCTGCTGGGTGGCCATAAAGTTGCGGGCGCGGGCAATTACTACGAACCGACCGTTCTGGCTGACGTCACCGATCAAATGACGTCGTTCAAACAGGAACTGTTCGGCCCCGTGGCCTCGATCATCACCGCTCGCGACGCCGAGCACGCCGTGGCGCTGGCCAATGACAGCGAGTTTGGCCTGACCGCGAGCATCTTCACCCGCGACGCGGCAAAGGCGCGGGCGATTGCCGATCAGTTGGAAACCGGCGGGGTCTTTGTCAACGCGTTCAGCGTGTCAGACCCGCGGGTGGCGTTTGGTGGTGTGAAGAAGAGCGGGTTCGGCCGCGAGCTGTCGCACTTCGGTGTACGCGAGTTCTGCAACGCACAAACGGTGTGGCTGGACCGCAAGTAAAGCTGCAACGGCTAGGCGTCGTCGGTGCGCGCATCGAACGCCGCCTGCGCCTGCAGCACCGCTTCCGAATGGCTGAGCGTCCAGGCGTAAAGCGCCTTGAACGGCTCTTCCAGCGTCCCCCCCAGCGGCGTAATGCTGTACTCCACCGCCACCTGTGAAGACGGGATGACCCGGCGCGCCAGGATGCCACTGCGTTCAAGACGGCGCAGGCTCTGGGTCAGGGCTTTTTGCGTGATGCCGTCCAGGCGACGCCTGATTTCATTGAAACGCAGCGGTTTTTCGCACAAAGAGCCCAGTATCAGCACCGACCACTTGTCGGTGATCTGATCAAGCAATAATCGGCTGGAGCAATCGGCTTTGAATACCTTGGGCACCGTACCGTCTTGAGTCAGCGCCGGGTCATGATCGAGCATGTGGTTTCCTCTGGGATACCTGATAGCTTTAAAGTGCCTAATTGATATTAGGTATACACAATATACTATCAAGACTCATTTCAAATGGAGTCTCTGGCAATGAGTGTTACGAATCTGGATGCTTTGTTTCAGCCATTTGCGCTGAAATCCCTGGCCCTGAAAAATCGCATCGTCATGGCACCCATGACCCGTTCGTTTTCCCCCACCGGTGTACCGGAAGAAAACGTCGCCGCCTATTATCGCCGACGTGCCGAACACGACGTCGGGCTGATTCTCTCAGAAGGCACCGCCATTGATCGCCCCGGCGCACGTAACGACCCCGGCGTCCCGCTGTTCCATGGCGACCAGGCATTGGCGGGCTGGAAACAGGTCATCGACGGCGTGCATGCGGCAGGCGGCAAAATGGGACCGCAAATCTGGCATGTCGGATCAGTGGGAAATCCCTTCAACGATTGGGCGCCCGAGACAGGTATCGAAGGCCCTTCCGGCCTCGCCGCACCCAGTACGCCACGCGGTGACGCGATGAGTGATGAAGCCATCGCCGACACGATTGCGGCTTACGCCAAGGCGGCTGCCGACTCCAAACGGTTAGGGTTTGATACCGTTGAAATACACGGTGCACACGGTTACTTACTCGATCAGTTCTTCTGGGAAGGCACCAATCAGCGTCCCGACCAGTTCAATGGTGCATCGATCAAGGAACGCTCGCGTTTCGCGGCAGAGGTGGTCAAGGCGATACGTGCAGCAGTAGGCCCGGCGTTCCCCGTGATATTGCGGGTGAGCCAGTGGAAGCAGCAGGATTACAGCGCGCGCCTGGTGACCACGCCGAACGCCATGTCGGACTGGCTGGTGCCGCTGGTGGAAGCGGGTGTCGATATCCTGCATTGCTCACAACGGCGTTTCTGGGAAGCCGAATTTCCCGAACTGGATGGCGAGCAGGGGCTGAACTTCGCCGGCTGGGCCAAGAAACTCACCGGCGCGGCGACCATCAGCGTGGGCTCGGTCGGCCTGTCCGGGGACTTTCTTGCCGCCTTCGGAGGCGAAAGCTCTCAACCCGCCAGCCTGGATAATCTAGTGCACAGGCTTGAACGCGAAGAATTTGACCTCATCGCCGTTGGCCGCGCATTACTGAGCGACCCACAGTGGGCCAGCAAAATTCGCACGGGAGAGACCTCCAGCCTGAAAGCCTTCAGCCCATCGGATCTTGCTGAGCTCATCTAGCCAATAGGCCCAAGTCAGCCCCGACTATGCCGTCGCACGCACTGCACCAACCCGTCCAGTGCCGGGGGATTCACCGGCGCGAGCACACAGACCGTGTGCTCGCGCTTGCCTTCCGCAACTGTCAGGGTGTAATGCACCCGGCCTGGGTTGCCAGGCTCGGGATCGGTGCTTTGCGGCAACTGGAAAAAACCCGACGCTTCAATCAGTTGCCGCAACTCCTGCTGATCAGGCTCGGGCAGCGCGTCCAACTCTACCGTGCGCGGCTTGGCCAACCCCGGAAAAAACGCCGGTCCGCCGCTTTCCTTGATTGAAATTCGCATGGTTTTTCCTCGCCGCTCAGGCGGCTTCGTCAAACGTTTATGCCCACCGCTTTCCAGCCTTCCTTGACTGCCTTCTGCTCAGCTTTGTTCACGCCATAAAGCTGGCCGGCAATATCGTGGGTAATGCGCGCAAAACGCAAGAACCCGGAATTGGGCCGCAACCGCGAATCGCGCAGTGCGTCATACCAGATACGCCCGGCACGCTCCCAGGCGAACCCGCCAATCCGGGTGGCCACCTGATAGAACGCGTGGTTGGGAATGCCGGAATTGATATGCACCCCACCATTGTCCTCGTAAGTTTGCACAAAATCATCCATGTGCCCAGGCTGCGGGTCTTTGCCCAGCAGCTTGTCATCAAACGCAGTGCCTGGCGCCTTCATCGAGCGCAGCGCCGTGCCCTTGATCTTTTTGGTAAACAGCCCCTTGCCGATCAACCAGTCGGCATCCTCGGCCGTTTGCTTTAACGCGTACTGCTTGATCAGCGAACCGAACACATCCGACAACGACTCGTTCAGCGCACCGGACTGGTTGAAGTACATCAGCTTGGCCTCATCCTCAGTCACGCCATGGGCCAACTCATGGCCAATGACGTCGAGTGCCACGGTAAAGCGGTTGAACAACTGCTGGTCGCCATCGCCGAACACCATCTGGGTCGAATTCCAGAACGCATTGTTGTAGTCCTGGCCGAAGTGCACCGTGGCGTCCAGCGCCATGCCCGCATCGTCGATGGAATTGCGATCAAAGACCTGGTCAAAAAAATCGAAGGTCGCGCCCAGGCCGTCATAGGCTTCGTCCACCGCGGCATCGCCACTGGCGGGCTGCCCTTCGCCGCGGATCAGCTTGCCGGGCAGGCTGTCGGTGTTTTCGGCACTGTAGATCGAGCGTTGCTTCTCGGCGCCCACGGCCAGTGCCATGCGGGCCGGCCCCTTGGCGGGTACCGCGACCATGCGCAACGAACGAAACGTGCTGTCCTTGGCACGCGTGCGTAATGCGACTTCCCGTTGGGCTTTGTCGCCGTGGCGTGCGATCTGGTCGAGCATGTACGGCGGGATCAGGCAAAAAATCGGGTTGCGCGGTTGGCGAACACACATGAGCTGGCTCCTTTTTGGCGTGTGATGAACGTCCGGGTAACGGTTTTCAGGATAGCCCTGTGTTCGCCCCCTGGGCCAAATTGTCATGAGTTTGTGTTTCAGTGGTGTTTATCCGAGGCCCATAAGGAACATGCCCATGCCCGCCCGCACAGCCAACATCGACCTTTCCCACCGCCCAAGGCTCGCCGACCTGCGCCCATTGGTCGCGGCCAACCCCACCCTGCTGGAAGCCAAAGCCGCGACGCCGCGCGTCACCGCGGCCAAGGACCTCAAAAACCGCGCTGGCTATGCCGACGACTTCCTCAGCGACTTCGTGGTGCCATGGCCCACGGTTGACCAGCCACTGGCGGGCGACGTGCAACCCAAGCGTCTGGACTACACGCATTTCTCCATCACCCTGTCGCGCTCTCGACGACTGGCGCTCTACGTGGGGGTGAATATCGACGGCGCCAAGCATGTAGACATCACGCGCAGCAACGACACCTGGGCCTACGATGGCCGCCTGCCCCTGGATGCGCAGGTAGGTGAAGACCTCTATGCAGGCAATGGCCTGGACCGCGGCCACCTGGTACGGCGCCAGGACCCCAACTGGGGCGACGAGGCCAACACCGCCAACTTCGACACCTTTCACTTCACCAACTGCTCCCCTCAAATGAGCGGCTTCAACCAGAAGACCTGGCTGGAACTGGAAGACTACATCCTCGACAACACCCAGCGCTGGAAAGCCCGGGCCACGGTGTTCAGCGGCCCGGTGTTCAGCGACAACGATCGCGTTTATCGCGGGGTAAAAATCCCCCAGGCATTCTGGAAAGTGGTGGCCTACCTCAGCGACGACGGCAAACCGTCCGCCAGTGCCTACATGATCGACCAGCGACGCGAGCTGGATCAGTTGGACCTGGTGTTCGGTCAGCTCAGAACCTACCAGCGCAGCGTGATCGCGATCGAACAATTGACCGGCATCCGCTTCGCCAACCTGGCCGACTACGACGGCTTCAGCAACGAAGAGCGCGCCACAGGCACCCGGATCGAAGCGCTGATCCGCGGCCCCCAGGATATTCGGCTCTGACGATCCCTTTGTAGGAGCGAGCTTGCTCGCGAAGCACCCGAGAGCACCGCGGCGCACCAGGCTCCCCGCGTTAACGTTAGCGACCTTCGCGAGCAAGCTCGCTCCTACAGGGTGTGATCGCTTACCATACGGCCGCCGGTTCCCGTATGGGACTAACAGGGAATTCGAAACGCCGCACGCGGCGTGAACCGAAACTGCCCCCGCAACTGTAGATGCCGAGCCTACCCTCGAATGCCACTGGACCACGTCCGGGAAGGCGGGGCATGGCGACGACGCATCAGTCAGGAGACCTGCCGGCCCAGCTAATTCACTAACCGGCGGGGTGTCCGGGAAGGACATCCTGGCCCTGCGCTTCAGCAGCCTCCATGGGCGTATTTCCGAGCCGTACCTCCCCTGCTGCACCTACGGTTCACAAGGAGATCGCCTCATGCTGCCACGCGTTACCGCCCTGATCGCAGGTTTGAGTGTGTGTGCCCTGGCGCAAGCCGCGCCCACTCAGTACCCGCTGACCCTGCAAAACTGCGGCAGCACCCTGACCTTCCAGCACGCCCCCGCCCGCAGCGTCACCATCGGCCAGGCCGCCACCGAGATGCTCTACGCCCTGGGCGTGGGCGACAAGGTGGTCGGCACTTCGCTGTGGTTCAACAACGTGGCGGCGCAGTACAAGGCCCAGGACGATCGCATCGAGCGCCTGGCCAACAACGAGCCCAGCTTCGAAGCCGTACTCGCCAAGCGCCCGCAACTGGTGGCCGCCGAGCTGGAATGGGTGGTGGGCCCCCAAGGCGTGGTCGGCACCCGTGAGCAGTTTCATGAACTGAAGATCCCCACCTACCTGTTGCCGTCCGACTGCGAAGGCAAGGACAACCTGGTGGGTGCCGACGGCACGCGATTGGAGCCCTTTCGCATCGAGACGATCTACCAGAGCCTCCAGCAACTGGCGCAGATTTTCGACGTGCAGGATCGCGGCCAACAACTGACCGACGAACTCAAGGCGCGCCTGGCCAAGTCCGTCGCCACGGCCCAGGGCAAGGGCTTGCAGCAAGCCAGTGCACTGGTGTGGTTCTCCAGCGCCGAAATGGCCAGCGACCCTTACGTAGCCGGCCACAAAGGCGTGCCGCAATTCATGCTGCAAACCCTTGGCCTGCGTAACGTGGTGCAGTCCGATGAGGAGTGGCCTGCCGTCGGCTGGGAAACCATCGCCAAGGCCAACCCCACCTTCCTGGTGATCGCACGCATGGACCGCCGCCGCTACCCGGCCGACGACCATGAAAAGAAACTCGCCTTCCTGCGCAGCGACCCCGTGACCCGCAACATGGACGCGGTGAAGAACAACCGCATCATCATCCTCGACGCCCTTGCCTTGCAGGCGAGCCTGCGCACCTTCGAGGGCCTTGAACAATTGGCCGCCGCCATCGACGGCTACCACCTGGGCAAATGATGCGCACCCTACTCGCCCTGGCGCTGCTGTTGCTCGCCCTGCTCGCTGGCGTCGCCATCGGTGAAACCGCCATCGAACCGCAGGTGGTGCTGCAGGTGCTCGCCAATAAACTCTGGGCCGCCGGCTACGTACTGGACCCCATCGACGAAGGTGTGGTGTGGAACTACCGCCTCACCCGCGCCCTGGTGGCCGCAGCCTGCGGCGCAGGGTTGGCAACGTGCGGCGTGATCCTGCAATCACTGCTGCGTAACCCGCTGGCCGACCCGTACCTGCTGGGCATCAGCGCCGGTGCGTCAACCGGCGCAGTGCTCGTCGCCTTGATCGGCGTGGGCGGTGGCTTGGTGTCGTTGTCGGCGGGCGCGTTTGTGGGGGCGATGGCGGCATTTGCGCTGGTGACGCTGCTGGCGCGGGCCAGCGGATCGTCCAGCGGTACCGGGCAGATCATCCTCGCGGGCATCGCCGGCTCGCAGTTGTTTAATGCCCTGACCGCGTTCCTGATCACCAAGTCGGCCAGCTCCGAACAAGCCCGCGGCATTATGTTCTGGCTGCTGGGCAACCTCAGCGGCGTGCGCTGGCCGTCGGTGTGGTTGGCGGTGCCGGTGGCGGTCGTGGGGCTCGCAGTGTGCCTGTGGCACCGGCGTGCACTGGATGCGTTCACCTTCGGCAGCGACTCGGCGGCCTCCCTCGGCATCCCGGTGCGCCGCGTGCAATTTGTGCTGGTGGCCTGCGCCGCGCTGGTGACGGCGGTGATGGTGTCCATCGTCGGCTCCATCGGGTTTGTCGGCTTGGTAATTCCCCATGCGGTGCGCCTGTTGCTTGGCACCGGGCATTCGCGCTTGCTGCCGGCCAGCGCCTTGGGCGGCGCGCTGTTTCTGATCGCCGCCGATGTGCTGTCACGCACCCTGATCAAGGGCCAAGTGATTCCCGTTGGGGTGGTCACGGCACTGGTGGGCGCGCCGGTGTTTGCGTTGATTTTGATTGGCCGGAGGAACGCCCGATGAGCGTGCTCAGTTGCAGCGGCCTGGGTTTCAAGGTGCGTGAGGCCCAGTTACTGGACGGTATCGACCTGGACGTGCAGGCGGGCGAAACCCTGGGCATCGTCGGGCCGAACGGTTCGGGCAAGTCCACCCTGCTCAAATTACTCGCCGGTTTGCGCCCGCCGGCCAGCGGTGAAGTGCGCCTGGGCGGCAAGCGGGTCGGTGGGTTGTCACGCCGCACCATCGCGCAACAGCTGGCGGTGGTGGAGCAACAGGCCGACACCGACGACGCCATCCGCGTGTTCGACGCCGTGGCGCTAGGCCGCACGCCCTGGCTGTCGGCGCTGAGCCCATGGTCGCGTGAAGACGACGCCATCGTGCACCAGGCGCTGCACGACGTAGACGCCACCCACCTGAGCCAACGCGCCTGGCGCAGCCTCTCTGGCGGCGAACGCCAACGCGTGCACATCGCCCGCGCCCTGGCGCAGCGCCCGCAGATTTTGTTGCTGGACGAGCCGACCAATCACCTGGATATCCAGCATCAACTGGCGATCTTGAAAGGCGTGCAAGGCTTGCCGGTGACCACCTTGATTGCGCTGCATGATCTGAATCAGGCGCTGACCTGTGATCGCCTGGCCGTGCTGGATCGCGGGCGGCTGGTGGCGCTGGGTACGCCGCTTGAGGTGCTGACGCCGCAGCGTTTGCAGGAGACATTCGGAGTGCAGGGGCATTACCTGACGGACCCGTTTGACGGCGCGCAAATCCTGCGCCTGCGCTCCAACTGAATCCGTACGTTGGGGCAGCTTGCTCTGGTGACGGTCTGACTGCCAACTGTGATCCAAATGTGGGAGGGGGCTTGCCCCCGATGAGCATAAGTATCTACACAACTTCGGTACGACGCTAAACCTGTGGCGAGGGAGCTTGCTCCCGCGACGGCCTGGCAGCCGACGCTGATCTAACTGACGCACCGCGATCCAACTGTGGGAGCTGGCTTGCCTGCGAAGACGGCTTGACAGTCAACACAGTTGGACCCTGTACATATCCATTCCTGCGGTAACGGCCACTTAGGGTTCCGCCCTGACGGCGGCTCACTTTGCAAAAGCCGGGATGCCGGCCCAGGCCAAAGTAAGCAAAACGCTCTTGCCCCACCACTCGGCACCTCGCCCAGGCTCGGTGTGCCCGTAATCCGCCAGCGTGGTTTAACGGGGCGCCTAAGATCAAAAGCAGATCAAGATCAAGAGCGTCTCGCTTCGCATCGTGGTTACCGTCGGCTGCTACAGCCTACAAAGTTGTGTAGATACCTATGCCCCGATGAGGGAGTGTCAACAAATACATCGGTGACTGGCCCACCGCCATCGGGGGCAAGCCCCCTCCCACATTGGTTCTACAGAGGCAGGTGCATGTGGGTGGTTTGCCATATCGGGTCGGCCTCGACATCCACCACCTCAAACCCCTGCCTGCGCCAGAATTCAATCGCACCGGGCAGAAACGGATGGGTGTGCAGGTACATCACCTCTACGCCATCGGCCCGCGCCAGCGCTTGCAGCGAGCGGTATAACCGGCCCGCCAGGCCCAAGCGTCGTGCTGCCGGGAGCACATACAGGCGCACCACTTCCACCGTGTTGCGGCCCTGGTAGTTCAACTGGGGGAAACGGCCGTCGTAGGGCCGATAAGCCACGGAGGCAACGATCCGGCCTTCAGCACGAGCAATCAAAAATCGCCCGCTGCCCTCAAGGTAGAGGGCTTCAAACTGCGCCAGATCCTGGGGTACTCCGGTGGCACTGAGCGTGGGAAACAGTTCATCACGCGCCTGCAAAGCGAAGCTCAGCACCTGGGAAATGTCAGCGGCCTGCACCGCCTCGATACTAACGCTCATTGCCAAGGATCCGGCCCGTTATCCACTGGCGAGCGTAAGCCAACACGCGATCAGCCATCGCCACCGGAAAGTGAATAAACCCATGGGCCGCTTCCGGCAAGAGATGGGCCTCCACCGCCGCCCATCGCTCGGCAATAAGCAGGGTGTCATCCTTGAGCGGGTCCAGTTCACCCACAAACATCAATGCTGGCGGCAACCCCGCAAAGTCCCCATACAAGGGGGACAACGGTGGCTGACGGCGCGTCTCGTCGCTGATCCCCGGCGTCAGCAGGCGCAGCGCCTGAACCATGCCCGGTCCGTCCAACAACAGCGTGTCCCGCCCGGCCGTGCGCACGCTGGGGGTGCCGGTCAAATCGTAGACGCCGTAATACAACACCGCGCCGCTGACCCGCTGGAGTAACTCGGGCCATTGCTTGAGCGCCAACAAAGTGGCCGCCGCCAGGTGCCCGCCGGCCGACTCACCGACAAAAAACACCGGCAGGCCGGCAAACTCCGGGCAGTCCGCCAACAGCCAGCGCGCAGCCGTCAGGCAGTCATCCAGCAGCCCTTCAATTGGCGTATCCACCGCCAGCCGATAATCCACCGACACCACCGCCACATCGCACGCGTTGACCATGCCAAGGTTAAGGTCGTCATCCATTTGCGCATTGCCGATCACCCAGCCACCGCCGTGGATATCCAGCACCACGCCTTTGGGCTTGCCACTGGGGCGCAAGATGCGCACGGGCACCGTGCCCAGCCTTTTCAGCTCAACCACGGGCGCCTTCTTGAACGTCTGGCTAGCGCGTAGCAGTGCCTGGATCAGACGCGGTGTCACGCGGTTGCGGACTTTAAAGCGCGGCATCCACGCCAGTTTCTGATTGAAGCGGCGCATCTGGGCCAGTTCGGGCTCGCTGGCGGGCCAATGCTGGTAGGCCATCAGCGATTATTACGCAGGATCGAGAAGTTCAACGCCGCGGCCACGCACAGCCACGCCAGATACGGGAACAGGATCAGGCCGGTGATCAAATCCAGGCGCACGGCCAGCACTACCATGGCGGCTACGGTGAGCCACAAGAGCACGATAATCACCATCCCCGCGAACAAGCGATGGGCACCAAAGAACACCGGCGTCCACAGCGTGTTCAACGCGATCTGCGCCGCCCACAGGGCCAACACCATTTCGCTGCCGGGGATCAAGGTCAAGCGGTAACCGGCCCAGGCCAACAGCAGGTAAATGATCGTCCATGCCACCGGGAACAGCCAATTAGGCGGGGTAAAGCTGGGCTTGACCAGGGATTCGTACCAGGCGCCGGGTTTGAAGATCACGCCAGTGCTGGCGGCGGCGGCGCAGGCGAGCAGGAAGATGAAAAAGGTCATGGTCGGTCCTTGAGGTCCTGTGGATGGAAAAACAATGCACTGCTTTGAGTGACTCAAGCAACCTCGGATAAATTCAATGGGAGCAGCAAAATACCCGCTCTTCTGCGCGTCATGAAAATTGGTTATGGTCGGCAACATCCAGCATCGCTGCCCGAGACGTCCCCTTGCCCCAGCTTGCCGATCACCGCAGCAGCCCCTGGTCAGTGTTCCTGATCTTCCTGCGCCTGGGCCTCACTTCCTTCGGCGGGCCGATTGCGCACCTCGGCTATTTTCGCCAAGAGTTCGTCACCCGCCGCCGCTGGCTCAGCGAGCGCAGCTATGCCGAACTGGTCGCCCTGTGCCAGTTCCTCCCCGGCCCGGCCAGCAGCCAGGTCGGTATCGCGTTGGGCCTGTCCCGCGCGGGTTACCGGGGCGCGGCGGCAGCCTGGGCCGGGTTCACCTTGCCATCGGCCATCGTCCTGATCCTGTTTGCCCTGGGGCTGGCCCACTACGGCGGCGCCCTCCCCCATGGCGCGCTGCACGGCCTCAAGGTCGTCGCCGTAGCCGTGGTGGCCCAGGCTGTGTGGGGCATGGCACGCAACCTGTGCAGAGGCGTTTTACGGGTGGCGTTGATGTTGATCGCCGCCTGCGTGGTGTTGCTGCAACCCTCCGCTTGGGCTCAAGTCGGGGTCATGGTGGTCGCAGGCGTGGCCGGCCTGTTGCTGTTCAAGCCCGAGAGCAGTGCCGAGCCCGACGCCCTGCCCATTGCCATCAGCCGCCGCGCCGGGGCCCTATGGTTGATGCTGTTTTTGCTGTTGCTGGTGGCCTTGCCGCTCCTCGCCGCATGGGCGCTTAACCCCACACTGGCGCTGGTAGACGCCTTCTACCGCACCGGCGCGCTGGTATTCGGCGGCGGCCACGTGGTGTTGCCGCTACTGCAAGCCGAAGTGGTGCCCAGCCAATGGGTCAGCAACGATGTTTTCCTCGCCGGCTACGGCGCCACCCAGGCCGTGCCCGGCCCGCTGTTCACCTTCGCCGCCTTCCTCGGCGCCTCCATGACCCACGCCCCGAGCGGTTGGCTTGGCGGGGTGATCGCGCTGCTGGCGATCTTCGCCCCGTCGTTTCTGCTGATCTTCGGCGCCTTGCCCTTCTGGGCCAACCTGCGCAAAAGCCCGCGCACCCAAGCCGCGCTCGCCGGGGTGAACGCGGCGGTGGTTGGCCTGTTGTTGGCGGCGCTGTACCAGCCGGTGTGGACCAGTGCGATTTTCAACGGCTACGACCTCGCCCTGGCGTTGCTGGCACTGGCCGTGTTGATGGTGTGGAAACTGCCGCCATGGCTGGTAGTGATAAGTTGCGGCCTACTCGGCACGTTACTGTAGGAGCGAGCTTGCTCGCGAAAAACTCACAGGCGCCGCGTTTAATCTGAAGGCACGCGTTATCGTTAACGATTTTCGCGAGCAAGCTCGCTCCTACAGCATTGGGGCTCAGCCCGGCTCGACAATCTTGAGCCACGGCCAACGCGCCTGATAACTCCTGGCCTTGTGCAAAAACAGCTCAGGCTCCGGATGCAAAGGGTTGATGCGCAAGACACCCTGCTCCACATCCTCCAGGCCATAAGGCGCATACACCTCGCCCGAGGCAATATCCAGCGCAATGCACGTGCCCGCCACCAGGTAACGGTCAACCCCCTGCCGAGCCGAATGCAACTGCGGATAAGGCCGGCCAAACCGCTGCCCATACCAAAGGTGCACCCGCGCCTGATTCTTGACCTCTACATTCACGCCCAGGTCCTCAAATAGCGCCTGTGCTCGGCGAATCACCGCGTCCTCCGCCTCGTACGAAACATCCTCATCAAAGTAAAAAACGTCGTAATCCTTCACGCCCTGATCGGCCGGCAGATTCGCCTGATGATTCCACACCGCCTGGAACAGGCAGCCCGCCGTGAGCAGGCACTGCTGCACACCCAGATCCGGCAGGCGCGCCGTGATTTGGGCATTGATCGGGTTGGCCATGGCCAATTCGAGCAAGGTGTCGACAGTCAATGTCATGTTCAGTCCTCCATAGCCTGCCGCAACCATAACACCCGAATATGGTACTCCTGTAGGAGCGAGCTCGCTCGCGAAAATCCTAAACGATCACGCAACGCCTGAAGGCAAAACCCAATCCCCCCCCGCCACACCTTGCTCCATTGCCTACGCCTGCATCTGCCGCCGTGCGCCAATCCTGCTTATCCCTACCTTTAGTCGGATATCTCTGAGGGTTCTGACGCAACGGCTAGCCTTCAGCTTAGCGTCAGGGATTACGCTGAACATTCGGTCCATGAAGGGCCAGTCCGCCTCATCGTCCCGACGCGTTATCTGCTGAGGAGACGATAATGAAAATAACCCTGAAACAGTTGGCGTGTCTGGGTGCAAGCTTCACCAGTGCGCTCGCCATGGCCGATACGGCCACCCCGCCGGTGCTGTCACCTGCGATCCCCTTCGACGTCACCGCCAACCCTCCCATCACCCTGGACAGCCTGCAACGCGCTTTCGACGTGCTGTCGTGGCAGACCTTCGTCGCCCTGAACTGGCCCGCCAACGCCGACGGCAGCGCCAACACCTCGGCGCAGATCGGCGCGCCGGGGCAGAGAGTTTGGGAGTCGTGGAAGGAGAGCTACGCGATTTTCCTGCCCCAAGGCCAGAAGCCGGTCGCCTGGGACCAGCACACGCCGCCACCCGCCGCCTGCCAAGGCAAGGGGGATCTGCCCGTGCTGCAACAGATGGGCAAGGTCGCCGGTGTGCTCGACGAGTTCATCCAGCCGTTCAAGACCGGCCCACTGGTAGACCAGGAGGGCACCTACACGCGCAACGCGATTATGGTCAACCAGCCGATGTTCGACGACATCGTCAACAACGGCCTCTACAGCAAGGAAGGCCAGCAAGCGTTCCTGAGCAAGGCCGACAACCGCATCGCCTTCTCCTGCGGCGCGAAGGAGACCCAGCAAGTCGGCGCGATCATGGTTAAATCAGCCTGGAAGGTACTCGGCCGCAACGACAACCCGCAGGACTTCCACGCCGTCGACGCCTTGGTCTACACCCGTGGCAACACCGACCCGAACACGGGCGCGGTAATCCCCGAGTCATGCAGCGCGCAGAAGGTCGGGCTGGTCGGCCTGCACATCGTGCACAAGACCAAAGAGGCGCCGCAGTGGGTATGGTCGACCTTCGAGCACGTGCGCAACGTGCCGGAAGAGACCACACCGATAAACGAGCGCAAGGGCCCCTACCTGTTCTACGACGCCCAGGCCAGCAACCGCCCGGTGAATGAGCCGCCAGCGCGGCCGTGGGACCCGTCGAAGTACGCCACGCCTTCGCAGATCGTGCGGGAAATACCACTCACCGCCGCGACCCACCAGCTCAACGCGCAGTGGCAAGGCGCACTCAAGGGCACGGTCTGGGCCAATTACCAGCTGATCAGCACCCAGTGGCCAACCGCTCCCGCCGATGACTGCCAAGTACCGTCGCCGACCAACCCGCTGGGCACGCCTGCCCCGACCTTCCTGGCCAACGCCACGCTGGAAACCTACAACCAGGGCACCACGCCACAGGCCTCGTCCAGTTGCATGGAGTGCCACAACAACGCGACCACCCGGGTGACCCAGTCCCCGCGCACCAGTTTCGCCGATTTCACCTTCCTGCTTGAACGTGCCCAATCCACCGGTGCCAAGGAGTGATGCCATGAGCGACCCAAACCTGCAAAACTTCATCGACCTGTCCGCCGTGCTCACTGGCCTGTCAGCCAAACTGCTGGCGCCTTTGCTCGACCCGGTCAACCTGCCGCCGCTGTTCTTGGCAACTGCCGAGCAAGGCATGGGCACCGCTGCGTTCAGCAACCTGCTGACGCTATTCGCCCGCATCAAGAACCAACCGCCTGAGCAAATCGCCAGCGCCGTGCTCGGCAACTCTGACCCGCAGATCGCCCAGGGCGCGCGCTCGATCATGAAGCTGTGGCTGCTTGGTAGCTGGTACCAGCCTTATGACCAGGGCACCGCCCACAAGGGTGACATCCGCGTGGTCTCCGACCAGGCCTACAAGGAAAGCTGGGCGTGGAAGATCGCCCAGTCCCACCCTATGGGCTACAGCCAATACCACTTCGGCTACTGGGCCGAGCAGCCACCGACCCTCAAGCAATTCACCGGTGTCGACGCCAAGGAAGGGCAGCAACCATGAGCACTCTACACACCCAGAACATCGAAACCGCCGATGTAATCGTCGTGGGCGCCGGCATGGCCGGCAGCGTCATGGCCTATCAGTTGGGCCTGGCTGGCTTGAAAGTGCTGGTGCTCGAGTCGGGCCCGGCGATTCCACCTAACCGCAGCGAGTACCTGGAGCGTTTCTACACGGCCGTGCTCAAGGCGCCCGAGTCGCCCTACCCACCGGAGCAGACCGAGCAGACCCCGGCCAAACAGTTCGCCCCGCGAGCGACTATCCAAGACTTGATCACCGCCGGCAGCGACGATCCGAACAAGCTGCAGAAGAGCTACCTGGTACAAAAGGGCAAGCAACTGTTCGCCAGCACCTACGAGCGGGTAGGCGGCGGTACCATGTGGCACTGGATGGGCACGGCCCTGCGCCTGTTGCCCAACGACTTTCGTATGCAGAGCGTGTACAAGGTCGGGGTCGACTGGCCGATCAGCTACGACGACCTGCAAACCGCCTACTGCCGCGCCGAGGAAGAGATGGGCGTGTCCGCCGATGTGGCGTCGCAGAGCTACCTGGGCGTGACCTTCCCGCAGGGCTACCAATACAGCATGCACGGCATTCCGCCGTCGTTGGTCGACCAGGGCGTGGGCAAGGCCGTCGATGGCACCCAGTACCAGGGCATCACCCTCAACGTGCGGCAAACCCCGGCCGGGCGTAACTCGCAGAACGACAATGGCCGACGGGTATGCGCCGGCAACACCAGCTGCACGCCGATTTGCCCGATCCAGGCCAAGTACGACGCCACCGTGACCATGGCCAAGGCGCTGGATACCGGCAACGTGCGTATCCTCTACCAGTGTGTGGCGAGCCAAGTGCAGGTCGATGCCAATGGGGTCACGGGTATCGATTTCATCCAATACCAGAACAACGGCACCCGCCAGAACGGCACGGCCCAGGGCAAGCGCTACGTGATCGCCGCCCACGCGATCGAAACGCCCAAGCTGCTGCTCAACTCCATCGGCCCGCACAGCCCCAACGGCGTCGCCAACAGCAGCGGCCAGGTCGGCAAGTCACTGGCCGACCACCCGGTGTACCTGGCCTGGGGCCTAATGCCTGAAGGCAAGCCGTTGTTCCCGTTCCGTGGGCCATTGTCCACCTCGGGGATCGAAGACATGCGCGATGGCCCGTTCCGCAGCGAACGTGCCGCCTGGCGTATCGAGATCGGCAACGAGGGCTGGAATTGGTCGGCGAATGATCCGTACGCCGCGGTCTGCGATTTCATCGACGGCACCAACCATGGCGGCGCCAACCCCCATAACAAGGCGTTGTCCGGCGTGGCGCTGGTGCAGCAGCTCAACAGCGTGCTGACCCGCCAGTTCCGTCTGGGCTTCTTGATCGAGCAGGTCGAGAAAGACCCCGACAAAGCGCTGTGCCGGGTAGAGAGGGCCGAGGGGCTCACCGACGGCTTGGGCCTGACCAGGCCGCAGATCGCCTACGAACTGTCCGACTACACCAAGGAGGGCTTCAAGCAGGCGCGCCTGGCCGCCACGCATATCATCACCAAGCTGATGGGTGCCACCGAGCTGACCGACCTGAACCCTGAGCTCAAGCCCGGCTCGCAAACGGTGTTCGAGCACGGCGGCCAGAACTACGCGTTCTACGGCGCTGGCCACCTGATGGGCACCTACCGCATGGGCTCGGACCGCACCAAGTCGGTGGTGGACAAAGACCAGCGCAGCTGGGACCACCCCAACCTGTTCCTGGTCGGCGACGGCGTGTTCCCCGCCACCGGCACCGCCAACCCAACCTTGACCATCACCGCGCTGACCTTCCAGGCCGCCGACGTGGTCGCCAGCGACCTGCTCAAGCGTACCGTGCAGGTGCAGGCCAGAGACCCCTGGCAGGGCACAGGCCTGCAGGTCAACGGGCACAGCTGGCAACTGGCGGTGTGCACCGGTGGGCAGTGGACGGCCAACCCGGGCACCGGGATGGTCGGCGCGGCAGGCCACCCAGGCTTGACCGCCAAGCCCGGCTATACCTTACCCGGTCAACCAGAGGGAGCGTTGATCGGGCGTATCGGCACCAGCGGCGCGCCGTTCCTGGTGGGCAACCAGGCGCAATTGCCGCGTGGCCAGCAGGGGGAGTTGCAATTGTGCATCAATGACGACCTGGACGGACGTTACGGGGCTGGCCTGAGCGATAACCAGGGCAGCCTGTCGGTGGAGGTGCGTTTCGGGGCGGTGTAGGCGCTGTCTTAGCAACTCCACAGTGCTACGGCGAGTCCGCAGTATTGTGGGGTTGCTCTTTCAATCCAGGTGAATCAAGCGACTCGGCGAGTTGGCTTGACGGGAAAGCGTATAACCAAGGTGTACCAAGGAAGCTGCTTATGCGCAGCCGTCACTTACGAGCTATCCGCCACGCCCAAATCAGTGAGCCACTGCCATTGCCGCCAGTGCCGCAAGAGTCACGGAGCCGCATTCGCTTCTTACGGCAGTGTTCCCCGCAACGCACTACGCCTACTTTCCGGCGCCAACAGCATCAAAACCTTTGCATCCTCAGAGGCGGTGTTGCGCGAATTTTGCACACACTGCGGCTCGGCATTGTTCTGGTCACGGTCTCAAGGCGAGTTTGCCGACTGGGTGTCGATAGCGCTGGGCACGCTCGATACGCCTTTCATAGCTGAAAAGCAAAAACACGTTCATGTCGACTCCGCAGTCCACTGGTGCAGCTACCCGCCTCAGAAACCGCCAAGCCGCATGATATGAGTCGCCTGGGCATCATCCGTTCGCTTGAAGCCACAGCGCTCATAAAAGGCGCTTCCTTCAGCCGTATCCGTGAAAAGACGCACGACCTGAAACCTGGGAGCGGCACGTTCAACAAGCGCCTTTACCAGCGCCTGCCCGACGTGTTGCCCCCTTGACGAAGGTGCGACGTACACCCGTCGCAGTCTGGCCACATTATTGTCAGCATAGGGATCAACTGAAAGACCTCCAATGCCTATCAACTGCTGATTCAAATAGGCCGCCATCAGACACTCGCCGGGTGCATCAAAGCGGTTTGCTCCAGAGTGCCATTCGTTAATCAGACGCGTGAGGAACCTGAAACCCTCGCCAACGGCCTCCTTTTCCAGCGCCTGTATCTGGCGCGGAAGGTATGTGATTGGTTGAACCTCATATCGTGTCATCCATCCCTGCCTCAAATATGAAACGCGTTCAATGCTAACAATCTCGTTTGAGGTGATGAACACTCCTGTAGGAGCGAGCTTGCTCGCGAAAAACCCAAACGATCACGCAGCGCCTGAAGGCAAAATCCGATTCCCCTGCCACACCTTGCTCCATTGCCTACGCCTGCGTCAGAATCCGCCGGCTTGTGCGCTGAGGTGGCCGTCTCTAAGGTGGCTCGGTCGCTGAATTGTTCAGTGATCGGGTTTAGTAGCCCACCTCAGACCTAACAAGTGCACACGCTTCATCCATCAGACGCTCCCGTCTGTGCTTGATGGTGGCTGTGCGTAGGGCGTCCTCGGACGCGCCGGTTTTGTTAGGTTCCACCGGTCTACTAACCTGCGTACAGCTACCGCCCTTATTGTTTAGTAGCGATGGGGAAGTGGCCCAAGCAAGGAACTTAACCATGGTTAACGATTCAACCACCCTCTTCACCGTCGCCCCCAACGCCAGCAACGAAACCCTCATCACCAACAGCTACGAAACCTTCACCAACGTCAGCACCCTGCTGCTCGACCTGTCCGAAGACCTCAACGGCAAACACCGCGACATCGCCCTGGCCATCCACCAACTGAGCGAACTGGGCGTACTCCTCACCGCCAGACTCCTGGACCGCGAAGCGCCCTGCCCTGGCTGATGATCAGCTCTTCAATTCATTAGATCGATGATCTCGTCGCGTCGTTGTAAGCCACATACAACGACTCGACGATTTGGCGCTTGATGGCTTTGGTGGATTCAGCCTCAGCACAAAGCCCTCTGCGATGACGAGAGCGACGACTGCTTTAAAAGTGCGCTTGTACTTTCGCTGGCTCGAAACTGATGGGCGATGAGTTTGCTAATCCGCTCAAGTACTAGCTGGCTTCGCGATGCGGTATCCTAACCAACTCGTTAAACAAGGAAGAATAATGCGCTCGTCGTCATTTCTGTCGTATCTCAAACTCCCAGCTGTTCTGCTGATTGCCGGTCTCACAACCGCTTGTTCCAACTACCACTACAAGGATTACCAAGGCGATTGGGCACCGGAGTTGATGACGCCATATGACCTGTCCAATAACGCGGCCAATGCGCCAGTGGTGTATTTCGCCACCACCCGTTTTCGCGGATTGGGAGTAAAATTCCATCGATTGCTGCTGGCCACGCATGTGGACGACCAACTACTAGAGGGTTCCGGGCGGCGCTCAATCCTTGACGTTTCCGGCAAGCAGGCACTGCGCTTGACCCCAGGCAAACACTCCTTGAGCTGGTGTTGGGTATCGATGAATGCCTTGGGTACCGGTGGCGCCAAGTGCGGCTTCGTTGCTCGCGATGTGGAATTCCGCGCAGGCCAGCGATATGTCGTGGACTTCACCACCCGCGACGACATCAATGGGCCCCCGGGGCGTCAGGTCTCGACCATTACTATCGAATCCGAGATTCGAAATCTGGACACCCATGAAGTGATCTATCCGGTGAGAGGTATTGCAGAGCTGGAGAAGGAATAACGATTGCGACGATCACCGTCACAAACTGAGTTGGGCGGTGATCGAATGCTACGTGGCAAAGGAGAGCATCCGACGCTAACCTGCCCTTCACGAAGGGCAGCAATCGGCCAGAAGCAGACGTTCAGCGATTGGGGCTAAACGATGTCTGCGCCCCCATCAGGAGCTTGAGAAAGCTTTCAGCCTCTGAGCGGTTCTGGAACATTAAAGTGAAGGTGCCCAGAGTAAGCAAGCAGCAAGGGGGAGATTCGATTTCTTCGAAAACGATTTTCACAGACGTCCTCCAGTCAAACCTTAATTACGTAGTTACAGGACGTAGCGGTTTGACCTGCTTTCCATCCTGAAACACCCGATCCTTACCATCATGCTTCGCTTTATACATATTGCTGTCGGCGCATTTGAGCACTGCGGACATGTCCGATGTCGCTCGGAACTGCGCGACGCCCGCGCTGCAAGTGAACTGATGCGGAGGCAATACACTGCAACGGATGTTGCCCAGCAGGCGCAATGCGTACTCATGAGCAACCGCATCATCTTCGCCCAACAACAAGACACCGAATTCCTCACCTCCAATCCGCCCGACACTGTGGCTGCCAGGGGTGGATTTCAGGCACGCGGCCATGGCACACAAAATCTTGTCACCGACATCGTGACCGTACTGATCGTTTTTTAATTTAAATTCGTCAATGTCCAACATTATAAAGTAGCCGCTGCGGCCTTCTGCCAATGCATTTTGGAAGAACCCCATAAAGGCCCGTCGATTAAGTAAGGATGTGAGAAAATCCGTCTCCGCCAATGTCCTGAATTCACTTTCGACCAACAACACTGAGCGCATGTTTCTTAGATAGGTAAAGCTGAGAGTAAACCCTATGGACATGGAAGCAACGCAAAAAATGACCAGATAAACTTCCAGTTCCCGGTAAAAGCCAACGTCCAAATTGGGCCACATCAGTATCCAGACCAGCAATGTAGAGAGAAGATAGTCCTGAACCGTGACGAATAAGATAGCACTGCTTACCACGATGATCACAGCTAGGGGCAGCGTAAAGACGCGCAGCTGCACATTGGTGTCAATCACATGCGCAAAGCCGAGTGATAAAATCAATATATACACGCCGCCGAGTATTCTCCATATGCGAAAATCAGCAACTACGCGATGAACGTACCATATAATCAACAACGATGCTGTAACCAACATATTTAACAGATTTAACGTTGTCGCAGGCTCAATCAGCAACACACAAAGCCAGGAAACAATTCCCGCCATTTCAATCTTGGTTACCGCTGGTGACAGCAGTGTTCGCATTCTTGGTCTGATTTTGAAATTCGCCGGCATCCCTAAACTCCTTTTCCGAAACGGCCTGAATGTGATGTCAACGTCTGGGCAATACCTAATCAATGAATTAAGTGTGCTTTGGCATCCAAATTCCTGTTATCAATCGGAAAAACCGTACGCAAAAACTTCCATATTGCTTTCACCAAAGGAGGAGGCGTTACCGCGACGCAGATAAAGCGTTCAATGCAGATCGCTGGTGACTCTACCAATGGCTTTCACTACTTGCTTTGCGCCTGACTGGATAGCTGCCATCGCCATACCTGCCTGTTCGGACAGTTCCAATAAAACGTTGGCTTGGTCTCTGCTGCACTGGACATGCAACGCGGCTTCGCCGGCCAATTCTCGATTTTGCCTGACCACACCGTTAATCTCCTGGGTGGCCGCACTGGTACGGCCGGCGAGCTTGCGCACTTCATCCGCCACGACAGCGAATCCTCGTCCATGCACTCCAGCGCGTGCAGCTTCGATAGCGGCGTTAAGCGCCAAGAGATTTGTCTGGGTGGCAATGGCGCCGATCGTGTCGACGATGGAAGCGATCAACTGCGACTGCGATTCAAGCGCGGTCATGCTGTCGGTCACCAAGGCCATCTGTTGGGAAATATTCTGTGTGCCGAGCACGGAATCGGCGACCAGTTCCATCCCTCGGTTAGCTTTCACATCGGTATCTAGCGACACGTCGTAAGCCATGGTCGCTGCTTGTTTGATTCCGTCGGCTTTTTCAACTTGCTCGGTCACTACGCTGGCGAATTTGGCAATTTTATAAACCCGACCGGAAGCGTCTCTGATGGGATTGTAAGTGGCCTCCAGCCAAACCACTTTTCCGCTTTTATCTACCCGGCGAAAGCGACCAGCGTTAAACACGCCCTTGTTCAGACTCTTCCAGAATTCGTCGTAATGCGCCGACGCCACGTCCTCCGCCAGGCAGAACAGACGGTGATGCTTGCCCTGTATCTCCGCAAGGCTGTAACCCATCGCCTGGACGAACGATTCGTTGGCGTAGACGACCTCACCCGCGAGACTGAACTGGATCATCGCCATCGAGCGGTTCAGTGCGCTGAACATTTCGATAACCTCCTGTTCGTCCCGCGCCAGCGCAGGTGCAACCATGCCGTAGCCTTGAAACGTCCGGTTCGCTGCAGCGATCCAGCCTATATTGAGTGTCACAGCAAGGCCGTCGGAGGCACGATAGCGTTGCCGTTCGATGGCGCACAGGTTGGGTGCAAAATCATTCTGCGGTTGCGCGTTGATGTTACTCATTACCATTTTTGAAAGCTGTTCCAGCGAGTATCCCAGCGTTTGCGCAAACCGCTGGTTGGCCGAGATAATCCGGCCAGCTCCATCGACACGTACTGAAAGAAACACCGCTTCGACGTCGGCGACTGTCCCGAGCGCCAGGCACAATTGCTCTTGGCAGGTAAAAAGAGCATTCTTCAACTGGCGATTAAACACGCTGAACTCCGGCATAAAAATTACAACAAAAAGGACATTGCTTAGTGATTAAATCGCTCCCCAAAATAACAAGCGAACTCGCGCTAACGCTCACACACACAGCGAATACCGCCAGGCTCGTTTCCTACTTCGCTCTCATCAACTCCCAACTCCATGCTGACACGGGCAATTGCAAAGTAGATTGACATGGCCCGCCGCATCAATTCGAGAAAGGCCGGACTCAACCCCACCAAACGTTTGTCGCATTTGAAATAGCCCTGTAACTGGCCTTCTTTGATCATGCGCTGCATGTGTGTTTTGGACACGCCCAGACGCGATGAAAGCTCCACGTAAGAGGATACGTTGTAGCCGGTCTCTAACGAGCCGGTGCGCAGGGCATCGGCATAGAGTGCGAGCATCGGCAGATGACCGCCGTCCCGATTGAGAATCCATTTCGCTTCAGGCAACAGCTTGTCGAGCAGGAAGTCCCCTTCAAGTATCTTGGCAAACCCTCGAAAAAATACGCGCAATAGATCAACATTCTTCCCCACAACCGATAACCCACTGTCGTATGGAGAGATCATCTGCGAAGGCAGCAAATAAGATTTGATTAGCTGCACGGTATTGCTTAGCGCTTTTTCCGTAGGTCGGAAACTACGTTGACGCCCGTCCTGCACATGTAACCGAACATCCAGATATCCGGCAATGGACAAAAATGAACAATAAGAATCCAGGCTATTTCGAGACATATAGCCACGTTCGTAGCAGAATGCCTTTACTCTGGATAAAGGAACTTTCTCGTCTTTGTAGCTGAAGCTCAATAAAGACAGGGCAACCATGAATCGGTCATATTTCAACAAATTTTTATAAAACGAAGGCTTTTCTCGATAGCTTTCCATGACCAAATCGAAATGCAGCAGAACAGCTTCATCTATATTGTCTCGGGTCATTTCCGAACTGGTCTCTTTCAAATACTCAAGCAGATCAGTCTTGTTCATCGAAGTTACACAACCTTTAGCCGGCAATATCAAACTGCTACCATTCGCAATACGCACAGTATATGCGTATTCGAACCGCTGGCAGGTTCACCCCAAAAATGTTTTATGACCTGACGCGCTTCGATCGCAGCTCACCCGAGCGTGTCTGATCGATGCCCACCGGCCTAAAGGTGAGCTGCGTGCAAGAATCTCTTCGACCAATAGCAGCCATCAACGCGTCACTATAATTCCCGCCCTTGCATCATGATGCTCGCCACGATCCCCTCGTGGCACCGAACTATAGTTGGTGCATCTAACCCATCTTGGAATGGGCCAGCGCGAATTCATCGTCCAGGATCCCGACGGTTATCTCATCAGGTTGGTAGAGCGGTTGGGTGAGAGGCGGATTTGCTCAATCTGAATTTGAATCTGAGCCAAGCCGATATTCAGGTTTGGGGTTCAGCGGACGTAGTTCAACGTCCGCTAATGGCCGATTTCTGCCGTTCGTGCAGGCCAGCAATCGCAAACCCGATGCCCAGAGCTAACCCCCCGGTATCTGATACACAACCGAATCATATTTTTCCGCCGTCCGCCTTTCGATGACGACTCCCCCCAGAGCTTCAGCAATACGTCGACTCGCACGGTTCTGCGTCGCAACAGGGTAAATGAAGTGCTTGGCTGCCACCCACTGGCTAGCCCATTGAACAACCGCCCGCACCGCTTCACCACCAAAGCCCAGCCCGTGTTTATCTTCACGGATCCAGATCCCCAACTCCGGTGTTTCACTGGCGGTATGGTGCAGCCCGACCAAGCCAGTAAAACGAGCACCTACCAACTCCCTGACCGTGAACACGATGTCGCTGCCATCCGCTATCGCAGGCAGCCACCGCCCCCAGACTTGCGCGTACTCTTCCAGTGAGGCAGGCGGTTCCCAGGACATGTAGCGAGTCAGAGACGGTGTGATACAAGGGAAAGACTCAACAGCGTCCTGCTCGCAGAAGGGCTCGATGCTCAGGCGTTGCGAGAGAATACGGATTGGGTGGGTATCCACTGGCATTGCACTTTCCTTCCTGGGGTCCGTTACTCCATGTATGCCGTGAACATATCATGCGGGTCGCTTCATCAGTATCAGGCTCTCTATACTGGGCCGCCAGGATGGTAGTTGGAGCACCCAATATGCCCGTCGCACCCAATCAAAATTCCCCCATCATTTTGGTCCCGGTTCAACAAAGCGACTTGGATAATCTGGTAGCCATTCGAATCGAGGCCATGCGCGAAAGCCTGGAGCGTGTTGGGCGATTTGATCCAGCCCGTGCGCGGGAGCGGTTTGTCGGCGGCTTTGAAGCTCGCGACACACGCTATATCGAGGCAGCTGGAGAGCGGGTGGGTTTCGTAGTGGTGAAACGTCACCACCATGAACTCTTGCTCGACCACTTGTATGTAAGGCCGAGCGCGCAAGGGTCAGGGGTGGGGTCTGCTGTTCTCATGCAGATTTTCAAAGAGGCGGATGCGGCGGCGCTGCCTATTAAAGTGGGGGCTCTCAAAGAAAGCGCTTCGAATCGCTTTTATACCCGCCATGGCTTCCAGTTCATCGAAAGCAGTGAATTCGACAATTATTATGTGCGGCAGCCCATTCCGGCGATTGGCGCTCATTCCGGAACCATGGGCTGACGTGCACTAGCCCTTCAGTTCACCGGCCCGATTGCTCGCCGCGTCGTCATACGCCACATACAACGATTCTGCAATTTGGCTTTTGATCGCCTTGGTGGCCTCCAGCCCCAGCACAAAACCCTCGGCTTTACCGCCAGCACGGTTGAGTTCTTCATGGGTGGAGGCGCCAGTAATGGCGTCAAGCAGCTTGGCGGCGTGGGGGCCGACGCCTTTGGGGAGGGAGATCTGGTCGATGGACATTATCGCTACCTTGAAAAATGGAGTTCGGGAGCGAGTGGAACCACTGCCGGGGCTGGCATGGTAGACCTGTTTGCCATGAAAGGGGTCGCTTTACGCGCAGCGGCGCTATTCTTTGCGGCTGAGCAGTCAGATGGGGCCATTGATCAATCTGGAGGGGTTTATGGAGTATTGCGTTGAGGGCTACTGCCTTCGGCCCTTGTCATGGGACGATTTCGAGAGGGTCAGCCGTTACGAACGCGTCAATCGCAGGCATCTGCAACCCTGGGAGCCGCTCAGGGATGAGGAATATTTCACCACTGGCAACGCCAAGGCCAGGGTGGAGCAGCAGGTCAACAATATGCAGGCTGGCAACGCTCTGTGTTTCCTCTTGCTTGAACCTGAGAGCGGAGAGGTTCTAGCGCGGTGTAACTACACGAACATTGTGAGAGGCGTTTTTCAGGCCTGTCATCTCGGCTTCTCATTGGCGGAATCAGCCCAAGGCCGTGGCCTGATGAAAAGAACACTTCAGGTCACTAACCATCATTGCTTTGAGAAGTTGGGGCTTCACCGGATCATGGCCAATCATTTACCCCGCAATGTGCGAAGTGAACGCCTTCTGGAGTCGCTGGGGTTTGAGAAGGAGGGGCATGCGCGAGCCTATCTGAAGATTGCTGGCGTTTGGGAGGACCATACGTTGAGGTCGTTGATCAACCCTGAAGAATAAGCGCACCACCCACCCTACTCAGGAAAAAGCTGATGTCTACCGAGCCCCTCTGCCTGGTTTTTGTTCCCGCCCTTGCCGCCGTGCTGACGGCCGCCGAATCGAAAAAAGGCACCCCTCTCAGCGAAGTCGAAGTGTGCAATATCCGCGACCAGGCCACTTGCATTGCGGTAACCTTCTCCACCGCGTTGGCGATGGAACAAGAACGGGGTTACCCGGATATCGTTGCCGAGGATTGCTGGAATGAATGGCAACGGTTGCGTCCTTCGCTTCAATAGCGCCCGCTCTGATCAGCATAGGTATCTACACAACTCTGTAGCGCTCAACGGTAACCACGATGCGAAGCGAGCCGCTGTTGATCTTGATCTTGATCTGCTTTTGATCTCAGGCGCCCCGTTAAACCACGCTGGCCGAACGCAGGCTTGAATTCGTGGGTAACCCGGCAGGACGCCGGGTTAGCCGCCCCGCGCCATGGATGGCGCGTGGCGGCGGCCCACGGATTCAAGACTGTGTTCGGGCACACCGAGCCTAGGCGAGGTGCCGAGTGGTGGGGCAAGAGCGTTTTGCTTACTTTGCCGCTTTTGCAAAGTGAGCCGCCGTCAGGGTGGAACCCTAAGTGGCCGTTACCGCAGGAATGGATATGTACTCGGTATAGCTGTGTCGCCTATAAGGCCACCTTCGCGAGCAAGCCCGCTCCCACAGTTTGATTGCGGGGTGTCAGGTAGATTGGCGTCGGCTGGCAGGCCGCCATCGCAGGCAAGCCAGCTCCCACAGTTGGATCGCTGAGTGTCAGGTAGATTGGCGTGGGCTGGCAGGCCGTCATCGCAGGCAAGCCAGCTCCCACAGTTGGATCGTGGGGGGCAGGTAGATTGGCGTCGGCTGGCAGGCCGTCTTCGCAGCGATGCGGCGACCCGACAAGCCAGCTCCCACATTTGGATTTCGGAGCGTCAGATGGATATGCGCCGACTGTCAGGCCGTCACGGGAGCAAGCTCCCTCGCCACAGATTTAGCGTCGTGCCGAAGTTGTGTAGATAGCTATGCTCTGATCAGCGCCCCAACCCACTCCCAGGACTCACAGACTTCCTTTATGCCACCTGCCTCACGCGACCACGCCCGTATCGAACGCCGTCTCATCGCAGCCCTGACCGACGCCTGCGAAATCGCGAAAGCTGAAATCCCGGGCTTCGAATGGCTGACCCACACCGTCGATTACCGCGCCTTCCCCCAAAGCCTGCGGGTGACCTGGGTGTTCGACAGCGTCGCGAGCAAGGCTCACGCCCTCGCGACCGGCGCGGACGCCCGTATGCGCGAGCTGACTACCGCCGCGCTGGATGACGCTGACGTGCACGTCCCGAACATCGCCCGCTGCGTCAGTTTCGACTCCGAAGAGGAATGCCACCTTCGGCATGGCGGCGATTGGCGTCGGCGGCTGGCTACTCTCCGGGCGATCTGAATCGCGGTTGTTGAGCAAGGGGAAACATCGCTACCCCACTTTGCACGTCAACCAAGCCCCCCAGAAAAGGCTGCTGAAGAAACGGGTCGCGTCGCCGAAGCCAGCGTCATGCAACAGCTTCTGAACCGCCGCCTCGGAATGGGGCGGGTCAGCACCTTGAAGGATTTTGCCGAGCTTGGCCTTCACCTCGTCCGGGGTGGCACCATGCTGACGCCAGCGTTGGCCCCATGCCGCCAGCAGCAACGGCTGGCTGGCATAAGCGTATTGATTGCCCGCGACAATCAGCGGTGCCCCCGGTTTAAGGTGCGCCCGAATCGATCGCAGCATCCGGTCCTTGGCCTCATCACCCTCCAGATGGTGGAGCACACCGATCAAGGTGGCGGCGTCGTATGAAGCGTATGCTGCCAGGTCTTCAAGCGGCCCGAGATGCAGGGTGGTTCTATCAAGCAAGTGGGTGGCTTCCAACTGCTGCCTTGCCGCGTCGAGCATCGGCTGGGAGGGATCAACCGCCATAAAACGCCAGCCCGGTTCAAGGCTGGCCATGGCGATGATCTCCTGCGCCGTACCGCCGGCGCCGACCACAAGTACCCTGGCCGAAGGGGCATCGCCAAGGCTCGCCGCGAGCATGCAGGCTGCCAGATCCTGGCACGCGTCATAGCCCGCCAGCGCGATACGGCTTTGTCGCGCGTACTCGTTGGCTCTTGAGGTATCGAATTTGTCAGCAGGGTTGGATGAGGATGAGTTCAAGGCGGTTCTCCGTGGCCTTGACGCAAATTACGTTAACCGTCGCAGTAAGAAAAATGCATTAATTTTATGTGCTGCATTCCCGTGGGGAATGCGGGGGTGTACGCCTGGAGAGGTTGCAGGATCATACAAGCCTCTGACCTGTCGGCCCGGATAGTCTGGCCTTCTCACCGACAGGAAGGCTCAGCATGACTCACCTACAGCAACCCGCCCAACCGATAAACCTCGCGCAAAAAGCCTCGCTCATCGATCAACAATGGAGCCCAAGAGTGGTCGCCGAAATGAACGACTACCAATTCAAGGTGGTGCGCATCGAGGGTGAGTTCATCTGGCACTCGCACCCGGAAACCGATGAGGCCTTTCTGGTGCTTGAGGGCACGTTGCGTATCGACCTGCCGGATGGCCCGGTGTATGTGAAGCCGGGTGAGTTGTATGTGGTGCCGCGTGGCATTGAACACAGGACGGCGGCCGAAGGTGAAGCCAGGCTGATGATGATCGAGCCAAGGGGCATCTTGAACACCGGGCACGAAGGCGGAGAGCGGACGGCAGTCAACGATCAGTGGATTTGAGCGCAAGCGTACGCTGCTTAGCGCTGTACAACCCTTAACCAAAACCCATAAGATGAGAAGAGTTATCATTTAAGCCAAGCGAATCTCACATGTTCAACGACAGCACCGCCTCGCCGGTCGAGCAGTTATATACCCGCCACCGCACCTGGTTGCGGGGCTGGTTGCATCGACGCCTGGGGCACCGTGCCGATGCCGAGGACCTGGCCCACGACACCTTCGTGCGCGTGTTGTGTTCGCGCCAGGATGTGGGCGAACTGCGCCAGCCCATGGCGTTTCTGGCCAAGATTGCCAACGATCTGTTGATCAACCGTTGGCGGCGCCAGGCGATTGAACGCGCTTACCTGGAGGCATTGGCCGCGCGGCCCGAAGCGCTGGAGCCTTCGCCGGAGGAGCGGCTGCTGACCATCGAGACCCTGCTGCAACTCGACTCATTGTTGGTGGGGCTGTCGATGCCGGTGCGGCGGATTTTCTTTTTGTCCCAGCTCGACGGCTTGACCTACCCGCAAATCGCCGCGCAGTTGCACCTCAGCGTGGCTCAGGTGCAGCGGGCCATGGGCAAGGCGTTCAGCGTGTGTTACGCGAGTCGTTTTGAATGAGCCTGCCGGTTGATCCGCAGGTCCGCGACAGCGCTATCGACTGGCTGGTGAAAAGCCAATCCGGGCTGATGAACGCTGCCGATTGTTTGGCTTTGCAGCAATGGCGCCAAGCCAATACCGAACATGAATACGCCTGGCAGCGCGTCAGCAGCTTGCCGTTGTCGTTGCAGCCGGGGGCGACGCTGTTGGCGGATGCCACCACGCGACGGGCGCTGGAAGCTGCCGGCAATGATCCACACCAACGCCGCCAGGTGCTCAAGGCCTTGCTCGCCGTCGGCCTGCTCGGCGGGTTGTCGTGGCAAGGTGCGCAGTCCACTGTGGTGCGTTCGGCGTTGGCCACGTATAGCACCAGCACCGGCGAGCGGCGCCAATGGCGATTGGCGGACGGCAGTTCGTTGTGGCTGAACACCGCCAGCGCGGTCAACCTGGACTTCAACGCCGCACAGCGCAGCGTGCAGTTGGTCGAAGGTGAGATGGCCCTGGACGCGCCCGTCGAATCGCGAGCACTGCAACTGAAGACACCCGACGCGACGCTGCACAGCCCGGGCGCTCATCTGCTGGTGCGCCATGACCGCCAGAGCACTCAGGTGACGGTCCTGCGCGGCTTGGTGCAGGTACATACGCGGGGCCACCCACTGCCCCTGCGGCTGGAAGCAGGTTGGCGCACCCAGGTGAACAGCCAGGGGGTCGCCGCGCCGGTCCCTGTCGATGGGTTCCTTGCTCAGGCCTGGCTGCGAGGTTTGCTGCCTGCCGAACGCATGCGCCTGGACGCGTTGCTGGCCGAACTCTCGCGCTATCGCCCAGGGATTTTGCGCTGTGGCGAAACCGTTGCGGGCATGCGCGTCACCGGCAGTTTCCAGCTCGACGATACCGATGCCGCCCTGGCCCTGCTCGCCCAAGCGCTGCCGGTGCGCATTGAGCGGCGCACGCGCTATTGGGTGACCGTGGTACCGGCCTGAAAATATTTTCGTAATACAGCGCAGTTTTTTCCACGTCGCTTGGCCTATGGGAATAACCCATCGAAACAGGTGGGCCTTCACCCTCAGGAGCCCTGCATGACCTCCCCCCTCCATGTTCTGCGCAGCCGCACAGTCGGCCTGCTGTTCCTTGCCTTGCAACCGCTGTGCGGCGCGGCGGTGTTGGCAGCCGATGAGCGCCAGCACTTCAACATCGACGCCGGCACGCTGGATCAGGTGCTCTCGCGCTTTGGCGTGCAGGCGGGCATCAGCATGGCGGGGCGTGCCACGCTGACTGCCGGCAAGAACAGCCAGGGCCTGACCGGCGACTTCACCACCGACGCCGCGTTGACAAAGCTGCTGGAAGGCACGCGCTTGAGTTATCAGCGCCTGGCCGATGGCAGCTACGAGCTGTACCAGGGCGGCACGGCCCTTGCGCTGCCCACGCAGAAAGTCATCGGCGAAGACCCGCAAAAACAGCAAGTGTATGCGGCGCCGCGTTCCTCCGTGTATATCTCCGGCGAGGACATGCAGCGCTTTGGCGTGATCTCCGCCGGCGACCTGCTCAAAGGCCAGCCCGGCGTACAGGTGGGTGACAGCCGCAACGGCGGCGGCCTGGATGTAAACATCCGCGGCATCCAGGGCCAGAGCCGCGTGGCGGTTACGGTGGATGGCGCGCAGCAAGCACTGGATGTGTATCGCGGCTACGCCGGCACCCAGCAGCGCAGTTACATCGACCCGGATTTGATCAGCGATGTGACTATCGACAAGGGCCCCAGCGTTGACTCCGGCGCCATCGGCGGCACGGTTAAAATGCGCACCCTGGGAGTTGAAGACATTCTGCGCGATGGGCAAAACATCGGCCTGCGCCTCAAGGGCGAGACGTGGAACAACGGCGTTGCGCCCGCCTACCGCGACGGTCACTCATCAGAGGGCAGCCTGTACGCCGAACCGCACCGAAACCGTGGCGGGTTGTTCGGCTCCCAATCCGAATCCGGCAGCGCCGCGTTTGCCTACACCCATGACCTGTTCGATGTAGTCGCAGCCTACGCTCACCGCAATCAAGGCAACTATTTTGCGGGCAAGAAGGGCCAGGATCGCTACCGTACCTACGACCGCTATGGCGACGAAGAAAGCACGGTGGCCAGCACTTATAACGCCGGCGAAGAAGTACTCAATTCGTCGGCCGAGACCGAATCCTGGTTGCTCAAGACCACCCTCCGCCCCACCGACGAACACACCTTTGACTTGGGTTACCAGCGCTACAACGGGCACATCGGCGAGATCATGCCGTCGGACATTTTTCGGTTCGGCACCGGCGGCATCTACCAGTACCCACTGGGCCATACCCAGATCGACACCTATACCGCGCGCTACCATTACCTGCCCACCAACAACCCGCTGGTGGACCTTACCACCAGCCTGTGGATGACCGATGCGCAAACCAGCCAACTGACTTCAGTGCTCGCGCCCGCGTCCCAAGCCTACCGTTCGGACCGCAACTGGAGCCGCCAGGCCAACCGTCGCATCGGCGGCGACCTGGCCAATACTTCGCGGTTCACCAGCGACTATGGTGACCTCAAGCTGGACCTGGGCGGTGGCTTCCAGATCGAAGAGCTGCGCCCGCAAAAAGGCGTGGTCACCACCCAGCATGACATCAACGCCAACCGCAGTTTGCGCGATGGTTCACGCCAGGAATTCAACCTCAACGGCAAGCTCGAATACCAACCCGTGGACCGCCTGACACTATGGGGCGGTGGCCGCTATACCTATTACCGCACACAAGACCATGTGCCGCTTTCAACGGCGCGCTGGGAAGAGCGCCCGTTGCGCTACGTGTCAGCCACGAAGGCCGGGACCTACGGCAACATGCTCTGGTTCCCCGACATGAACGGGGACTACACCGACGCTACCGACCCGCGCCTGAACAACGGCATCGTTTTCAGTAACACCAACTTCCCATTTGAAGGCCCGCGCTATAACGATTTCGGGGCCACGGAGACCTCGGTGTATGAGCCCCAGGTGGGCGAAGTGGTCAGCGGTTATGACTACTCCGGAAAAAACCGCAACAGCGGCGGTGCGTTTGCGCCTGCCTTCGGCATCAACCTGGAGGTGGCGCCCGACACCTTCGTCTACGCCTCTTACACTCAGGGTCTGCGGATGCCGTCGCTGTTCGAGACCAGCCAGGGCGTATTACAAACTTTACCCGGCAAAGGCTTGAAGCCCGAGCGTTCGAGTAACTGGGAAATCGGCGCCAGCACCCTCCAAAAAGGCCTGTTTGTGGCTGACGATGAGGCGGCGATCAAACTGGCGTACTTCAACAACACCATCAAAAACTACATCACCCGTTACTACGACCCCAGCCCAGGCCTGATGGGCCTGATGCAATTCAGCAACACCGACAGTTTCAAGACCAGCGGCCTGGAGTTGCAGTCCCATTACGATGCCGGCCGTGTGTTTGCCGACCTGTCATCCACCTCCTACCTCAAGACCCAAACCTGCGACTCGGCGTTCGCCGCTCGCCTGCGTGCCAGCAGCAACCGCTATCGCGACACCAGCCAGACGCCCAACTGTACGCCCGGCAGTTTCATGGGCTCCTACACCAACACCCAGAACCCGCCACGCTTTGCCGCCAACCTGACCACCGGCCTGCGCTTTTTCGCCCAGTCGCTGACGGTCGGCACGCGCATCACCTACACCTCCGGCCCCACGGTGACCGCCGATAAACCTTGGCAGACAGGCGCCACCACGCCGCAATTGGTCTATCGCGAAATGACGCTGGTGGATCTGTTCCTCAACTACAAATTGCAGGACCACACCCAACTGAACGTCTCGCTGCAAAACCTCACCGACCGCTACTACCTGGACCCGCTGGCGCAAAGCTTTATGCCGGCGCCGGGCCGAACCCTCAGGGTGGGTCTACAGACAACGTTCTGACGCTAAGCTGAGCATCGCCCTATCGCCTTTGAATCTGCACCGTGGCAAACGTCGGCTCGTCACGCGCCTGCTCCAGTACATCCCTGGGTTTTTGCGGGGCCAGGGATTGCCCCTCTGGCCGTAACGCAGGCGGCGGATGCAGGCGCATGTCCGAGCGCTCATCGCTGGGCGCCACGCCGAAGAAATCCCGGTAGCACTTGGAAAAATGCGGCGTGGACACAAAGCCGCAAATCACCGCCAGTTCGACAATCGAAATGGGCGTCTGCATCAGCAACTGGCGCGCACGGGTCAGGCGCAGCTTGAGGTAATAGCGCGATGGCGTGCAGTACAGGTGCTTCTGGAACATGCGCTCCAACTGGCGGCGTGACACGTGAACATAGGCGGCCAGTTCGTCGAGGTCGATGGGTTCTTCCAGGTTGGATTCCATCAGGGCGACCACTTCTTGCAGCTTGGGCTGTTGCGTGCCGAGCAGGTGCTTGAGCGGCACGCGTTGGTGGTCGCGCTCGTTGCGAATGCGCTCGTACACGAACATCTGGGAAATCGCCGCCGACAGCGTGTGCCCGTGATCGCGGCCGATCAGGTGCAGCATCATGTCCAGCGGTGCAGTGCCGCCGGAGCTGGTGAAGCGGTTGCCATCGAGCGTGAATACGCTGGAGCTGACCTTGACGCGGGTGAACGCCTCCTGCATCGACGCCATCAGCTCCCAATGCACGCTGCACTGGAAGCCATCGAGCAACCCCGCCTGGGCCAGCGCCCAACTGCCGGTGCACACCGCGCCGAGGCGTTTGCAGTACAGGCGCGCCTGGCTGCGCAACCAGGCGATGAGCGCAGGGCTGATAGCCTGTTGAATGCCGACGCCGCCGCACACGATCACCGCATCGAAGCCGCGCTGGTCCTGCGCGCACGCATCCGGGGTCACCGACACGCCATCGCTGGCCCACACCGGCTGGCCGTCCAGGCTCAGGGTTTGCCAACGGTAGAGTTCTTCGCCCGCCAATTGGTTGGCCATGCGCAGCGGCTCGACCGCACACGACAGCGATATCAGCGTGAATTGGTCCAGCAGCAAAAAGCCGATGGTCTGGCAAACAGGTGCCTCGGTTTCCATCACCGCTACCCCACAGGCGTGATCAGGAATGTTCCAGCGCCACCGGCTTGGGTGCCCGGTTGTGCTGGCGCGCCGTAACCAGGCCGATGAAGGAAATCACCAACGCCAGGCCAATGGTCGAGGACACTTCGGTGCGGTGCTCGGGCGTCACCATCATCACCCCCAGGGCCAGGCAGATGAACACGATCACCAGGTAAGTCAGCCAGGGAAACAGCCACATACGAAAGGTCAACTCGACGTTTTGCCGAAGCAGCAAGCGACGCATACGCAGTTGCGAGATAGCGATCACCAAGTACACCAACAACGCGATGGCGCCGGAGCTGGCGAGCAGGAACTGGAACAGACCGGCCGGCATGAAGTAGCTCAGCAACGTAACGCCCGCACCGATGATGGTGCTGGCGATCACCGCCGCCCGGGGCACGCCCGCCTTCGAGGTGATTTTAAGTGCCGGTGGCGCATCGCCGCGTTTGCCCAGGGAAAACAACATGCGCGAGGAAATGTAGATCGAGGAATTCATGCAACTGGCTACCGCGATCAACACCACCACATCGACCATGAACTTGGCGTTGGGGATGTTCATAATTTCCAGTGCACGCTGATAGGAACCCACGGAGGCCAGCAGCGGGTCGTTCCAGGGCACCACGGAAATCACAACGGAGATCGACAACAGGTAGAACACGCCGATGCGCCAGATCACCGAACGCGTGGCCTTGGCGATGTTCTGGGCCGGGTTGCTCGATTCCGCTGCGGCGATGGTCACCGCCTCAGTGCCGATGAAGCTGAACATGATGGTAATGAACGCGCCTACCACCGCCGACAGGCCGTTGGGGGCAAACCCGCCATGTTCTTCCATCAAGCGGCTCAAGCCGCTGGCTTCGCGATCCGGGATCCAGCCCATGAGCACGCTGAAACCCAGGCCGATAAAGCCGATGATGGCAATCACCTTGGCCATGGCGAACCAGAATTCGAACTCGCCGTATTTGGCCACGCTGAACAGATTGGTGATCACCAGCAGAACGATTGAAACCAAGGCAAACAGCCAAGCATCGACCTGAGGGAACCACTGGTTGAGCACGTGCCCGGCGGCCAAGGCTTCGATGGGAATGACCAGCACCCAGAACCACCAATACAACCAGCCGATGGTGAACCCCGCCCAAGGGCCGATGGCCTGGTCGGCGTAGGTGGAAAACGAGCCAGTGTCCGGGCGCGCCACCGCCATTTCCCCCAGCATGCGCATGACCAGCACCACCAGCAGGCCGGAGAACAGATAAGCCAGTAAAACCGCCGGCCCCGCTGCGGCGATGGCATGCCCGGAGCCGACAAACAACCCCGCGCCGATGATGCCGGCGATGGACAACATGGTCACGTGACGCGGCTTGAAGCCCTGCGCCAGCTGACCGTTGGAATCGTTGCAGTTGAGGCTAGTCATTGTTTTTGTTGTTCTCGGGCGGCCAATGACCTTCACCTTAAGTGCCCGAGGCCAGGCACAAGTAGCCTGGTTACGCCACCATCGTGCCTGATATCGACATGGGGAATGGTGGCCCCCTGAAGTAACGGGCGGCGCGCCCTACTCTTGCGCGCTGCGTATCAACGACCCGAACAGCTCGCCACGCGGCATCTTGCTCAGCTCGATATCGGCATTTTCGAACCACTCCCGCCCAGCTTCCGGGTGCGGCCCGCTCAGCACCACCACGCCACGTTCGTAGGTGTACCGCGCCGCCGCCACATCGCCATTGTGGTAAGTAGCGATGACCTTGTAGGGCGCAGCGGCGCTGGCTTTGGGAAAATACGGGCCGTCCTGATAGAACACAGAGTCAGGCTGCTCGTCCCACGTCACCCGCACGGCGGCGTCTTCAATGCCGGCCACTTCAAAACCGGGACGGCCGGCTTCGGTGTCGAGGGCCTGGGGGATCAGGCCGAGGTTGTTGTCGTCGGCCAGGTAGGCGCCCATGCACAGGCCCAGGTAGCGGCCGCCCTTGGCGACGTAATCGCGGATAGCTTCGGCACGCGCATCGCCCAGGCTGTCGAGGGCGGCCGGGATGTCCTGGCCGCCGCCGGGTTGCACGTAGAGATCGTAGCGCGCCAGGGTTTGCGGGGTGATGTCGATGGGTTCGTCGGCGCCAACGAAGTCGATCTGGTAATTGGGGTTCAAGCGCTGCAGGGCGGTTTTCACGTTTTCCGAGCAATCCGGGCAACCCGCCAGGCCACGGTAGATGGCGACATGGGTGATGGGGCCTGCGCCATGTACGGGTAAAGGATGCAGCGTAGCAAAGGCGAGAAACGTGGCAGCGAGGGCAGGCAGTTTCATGGGTAGGCTCAACGCTCAGTTGAATGGGTTTGATCCAGTGATCGCAGCGCCAAGCCTATAACGATGAGCCTTTTGAATTCGTGAAGAGTTGTAAATCCACGTCGGCCATTCATCCACTTCCCAGCATCTGCCATAACGACGCGCCTACTCCGGTAATACTCTCACCGGCGATCAGCCCCGCCGCTGCCGTGATCGCAAAGCGCTGCGTCACGCTCGGCCAGCGACAGCTCACGGCCCAGGTCATGATCGCGCCCAGGGCCATCATCAGCGACACCGACGCAGGCAAGACAAACGCCAGTCCCAAGGCTGCCGCACTCGGCAGGTAGCGGGCGCGGTGTGTGGGTAATGTGCTGTCGAGGATGCCCAGCAGCACGCCGAACAAGCTTGCAATGCCGATGGCCCAGCGGATGCTGGGGGACAGTGAATCCAAACCGTGGGTCAGGGTTTGGGCCACGGCTTTCCAGGTGGCGACGGCCGGGGCCGGCCATTGTTCGGTGAGCAGCATGGTCTGAGGGTCGGGGATCAGCGCCAGGTATGCGAATACGCCGACGATGCTGCCGACAAAAATCCCGAGAATCTGGGCGATAACCTGTTTGTGCGGCGTCGCGCCAATCGCCTTGCCCACCTTGAAGTCATTCATCAGGTCCGTGCACTGCCCCGCCGAACCGCCGGCGGTGTTGGCGCTCATCAGGTTGATCGGCACCTGGCCCGGCGCAACGATGCCAAAGCTCAGTTGGGACAGTTGCCCGATGGCGCCAATCGGCGGAATACCGGTGGCCCCCACCACCCGCGCCGCCACGGCGGCCAGGCAGATCGCCAGGGGAATGGTCAGCAGCGCCATCCCAAGGTTGATACCGAACAACAGCGCTTGCAGGCTCACCACCAGCGCGATCGCCAAGGCGAACCCCACGGCAGGCCCAGGCTTGGGAACCGCCCAGGGCGTGCCGCCAGTCGCTCGGGTTGAGCGATGCAACGCCCACAGGCGAATCGCCAGGGACGCCAGGGTGGAACACACCATCAGGCTCACCCCGGGCCACAGCAGCCACTCCACCAGCGCGGCAAATTGTGGGCCGCTGCTGTCGGCGGGCAGGCTCACCAAGCCATTGGCCAACAGCCACGGCCCCAGCCCGCCCCATGCCAGCAAGGCGCCGAGCAGCAGGGTCAGGCCTACGCGAATGCCGATGATGCCGCCAAACCCCAGCAACAGCAGGGAGGGGTCGGCGGTGAAGGTCAGGCGCTCCAACTGGGCGTTCGGCGACCAGCGCGGGAAGGCCCACATGAAGGTATCCACCCACTTGACCAGCCCGGACAACAGCGCCGCGCCGAGCAGCACTTTCAAGCGCGTGGCGGCTTCGCGGCCATGGTTGTAGATGTGCAGCAGGGTTTCCAGGGTGGCCATGCCTTCGGGAAACTTCAGTGCCTTGTCATTTAGCAATGACGGCCGCAGGTACCACGCGATCCAGATCCCCAGGAAACTTACCGAAAACACCCAGGCAATCATCGGCAGCGCTGCCAGTTGGTTACCCGTCAGCAGGGTATACGCCGGGATGGGCGCGACCAGCCCGCCGGAAATGATCGACGCCGCGGCAGAGGCCACGGTCTGGTTGATATTGCTCTCGTGCAGGGTCCACGGCAGGTGTTCACCGGAACGCTTGGCCAGGCCCTGCCAGAGGCCATAGCCGATCAGCAAGGCGATGATCGACATATTGAACGACCAGCCGATCTTCAAGCCTGCGTACACGTTGGAGGGGGTCAGCAGGATACCCAGCACGATCCCGGTGATGACCGCCCGCAGGCTCAGTTCGCGCTCTACAGGCGCGATTGACGAGGTGGAGTGCATGCAGATTCCTTTCGAGAAAAGCCAGTGCCACCTCTTAAGTGAGCGCTGGGAGACTCGAAGGTTCACCTGCCAAAGCGGGTTAAACCGGTAAGGGACAAGCCCCGGTCACCTTCTGTAGGAGCGAGCTTGCTCGCGAAAAACCCAAAGGCGCCGCGTTCATCCAGGAAACACGCGTTATCGTTTACGTTTTTCGCGAGCAAGCTCGCTCCTACAGGAGGCGGTGTCGGTGGTCCCGCTATTTGGCGAACGCGTATTCCCCGCCCCGCTCCACCGCCTTGCGGTATGCCGGGCGCGCCTGGAGCTTTTGCAGCCACGCGGCCAGGTTCGGGTAGGCCTGCAATTTGCCCTGGGCCTGGGCGACTTCGCCGATAAAGCTCATCTGGATATCCGCGCCGCTGAGTGCGTCGCCCACCAGGTACGGCGTGTGGCCCAGCACATCATTCAGGTAGCCCAGGTAGTTGGCCAGTTCCGATTCGATCCGCGGATGCAGCGGTGCACCCGCTTCACCCAGGCGTCCGACGTAGAGGTTGAGCATCAGCGGCAGCATGGCCGAGCCTTCGGCAAAATGCAGCCATTGCACATAGCTGTCGTAGGCGTCGGTGGCCGGGTCGGGTTGCAGTTGGCCGTTGCCGTGGCGGCGGATGAGGTAGTCGATGATCGCAGCAGATTCGATCAGCACGCGGGAACCGTCTTCGATCACCGGGGATTTGCCCAGGGGGTGGATGGCCTTGAGTTCAGGCGGCGCCAGGTTGGTCTTGGCGTCACGCTGGTAGCGCTTGATGTCGTAGGGCAGGCCCAGTTCTTCAAGTATCCAGAGAATGCGTTGTGAGCGAGAATTGTTGAGGTGATGGACAGTGATCATAGCGGACAGCTCCGTTAGGGATAAGCAGAAGACTACACGTCGGAGGTGAAGTGCCCTGAATGTTGTTCGCCTAAAGAGCAAATCACGTAATATCGCTCAAGGCTCGACTGTTCCACAGCAAAGGACTGCACATGCAACGCATCGTGATACTGGGTAACGCAGGCAGTGGCAAATCAACCCTGGCCCGCGACCTTGGCAGGCGCCTGAATTTATCCGTAGTGCATCTGGACAGATTGTTCTGGGAGCCTAATTGGGTGGAGGCCGACAATGAGGTCTTCCGCGCGCGGGTCTGGCAAGCGGTTGCATCGGACCGATGGGTCTGTGAAGGCAATTACGCCCGACGGACTTTCGATCTACGCCTGCCGCGCGCAGACCTCATCATATGGCTCGACATACCTCGCACCACCTGCTTGCGACGAGTGCTTATGCGCAGCTTGCTGGACCGGCCGCGTGCAGATAAGCCCGCAGGCTGCAAGGAGAAACTGGACAGGGAGTTTCTGAACTTCCTGAGCTTTTGCTGGAACTACGATCGGGTGAGCCGACCTGGCATTGAAGCGGCGCGCATGAACATCGGGCCGCAGATTCCAGTGATTCACTTGCGCAACGCACAGGAAGTAGACGAGTTCCTGAAATGCGCAGATCAACCCTGTGGGTTCACCCGCATGTACTGACTGAAATTATTGATGTGATCATCCAGGTTATCCTCAAGCATCATCCGGTACTGGTCGCAGAAATACTTCAACATCGCTTCCCGCGCATCCGCCATTTCGGCGCCGGACTTGAAGTTGCGCGCACTGGCCCAGGCATTGAAGCGTGTGGTGCCGAACATCATTGACGCGCTGACCTCGCCGAGACTTTCGCAGGTCTTGAGCTGTTCGTTGGACAGTTCGATATGGGCGTCTGCCCGGTCGTAGAAGGCTTGGTCCGTGGTGTCGGCCATGGCGGGTTCCTGGTGAGCTGATGATGCGGCTATTGGAGCATATCCGGGGATCACAGTTCTAATGTGGGAGATGTCGCTCAGGCGAGCAACTGATCGATCCACTTCACCTGCTGCACGATCTCCTGCACTTTCTGCTCGGGCACCGCCTGCCGCGCTTGTTCGAGGCTGGCCAATGTCTTGCGTTTCTCGCGCAATATACGTTGCCACTTCGCCAAAAAATCCTCGCTACGCGCCTGCATTTGCAGCGGGCCGAAGTACAGTTGCTCGGCGGTATAGGTCATCGTCTCGGCGCGTTCGGCGACGATGATTTCGTAGTAGAAGCGGTTTTCCCGCAGCAGCTCCTCGTGCAGGATCTGGTAGCCGTTGTCCATCAACCATTGGCGCAGGGGTTGCTCGCCGCCGTTGGGTTGCAGGATCAAGCGTTCCCGGCCATTGAGGTGCGCCTTGCCGCTGTCGAGAATGTCGCGGATCGTCTCGCCGCCCATGCCGCACAGGCTGACAGCGGTAATGTCATCGCCGGCTTGAATCGCCGCCAAACCATCGGCCAGGCGCACGGTGATGTGCTGCGCCAGGCCGTTGTCGGCCACGGTACGGTTGGCCGCCTGAAACGGTGTAGCGGCCACTTCCCCCGCCACGGCCGCCGCAATAGCGCCGCGGTGTATCAGGGCCACCGGCAGGTAGGCGTGGTCCGAGCCGATATCGGCCAGGCGGGCACCCGCCGGTATGTGCGCGGCCACGCGCTCCAGGCGCTGAGACAAGGTGTGTTCGTTCAACGGTGATTCCTTAAGAGTGCCCGGAAAATCGATCCCGGCTGTTGGTCAAGTGCAGCACCATGGCCGCGCGCGCGGCGTCTGGGTCCTGGCGCTTGATGGCGTTATAGATCGCCTCGTGCTCCAGGTTCGCCAACTGCCCCAGTTGGGCAAAGTCCGCGCCGCCGCGCTCGACGGCATTCACCTGGGTGCGCGGAATCATCGCCGTGCCCAGGTGCTGCATGATGTCGGTGAAAAATGTATTGCCGGTGGCTTCGGCGATCAGTTGGTGAAAGCGCTTGTCCTCCTCCACACAGCTGTCGTTATTGGCCAGGGAGGCTTGGTAGTCGTCCAGCGCCTGGCGCATGTGGGCCAGTTGTGCCTCGCTCCTGCGCAGCGCGGCCAAGGCCACCGCTTGCACTTCCAGGCCCAGGCGCAATTCGAGCATGTTGCGCACGCTGGCGACTGTGTCTACATGCAAGCGCAGGCCTGGCTGCGTGTGCTGCTCGAGCACAAAGGTTCCAATGCCGTGACGCGTCTCCACCAGCCCCGACGCCTGCAACTTGGACAAGGCTTCACGCACCACGGTGCGGCTCACCCCATGCTCAAGCACGATGGTGGATTCGGACGGCAGTTTTTCACCCGGCTTGAGTTGCCCCAACCGGATGCGCTGGGTCAGTGCCTCGACCACACCCTGGGCCAGGTTGGCGGAACGTTTACGCACAGGCGGTGTGCTTTTAATCGGCATCGAGACGGGTCCACGGGGTTGGGCTGGGGGGAGCTTATCACCCTGAGCGCACGGGGCGACGGGTGGCGGAGAAAAACACCTAGCTTGTATGACAACACACTCATCCCAACTCACCCGAGCCTGTCTTCGCTTTGAGAGAAGCGCACACCCCGAGCCGTCACCAGCAGGGCAAAACCCAATAAAATCTGGAAAATAACCAAAATAGCCAATCTCAATACCGGCTTATAAGAACAAAAACAGCTCTCACAGGATTGCGGCCTTCAAAAAACAACTTGTATGATGTCCGTCAACAAAACACCAAGCCCGCATAAAAATAATCAGGGGGAGTTTTCATTCGTGAAGCATTCAAGCCCAGCCTCAGCCGCACCCGAAAGTGATTCAGCGCTCGCCCGCGCCGTGAGCAAAGTGAAGGGCCATGTGCTCCCACTGTTCGTGGTCATGTTCATCCTCAACTACATCGACCGGGTCAATATCGGCTTCGTGCGCACGCACATGGAGCATGACCTGGGCATCGGCGCAGCCGCCTACGGCTTCGGCGCCGGACTGTTCTTCATTGGCTATGCGCTGTTCGAAGTGCCGTCCAATATGCTGCTGCAAAAAGTCGGCGCGCGTATCTGGCTGACCCGCATCATGTTCACCTGGGGCATCGTCGCCACGCTGATGGCGTTCATCCAGAACGAAACCCACTTCTACATCTTGCGTTTCTTGCTGGGCGTGGCGGAGGCCGGTTTCTTCCCCGGCGTGATCTATTACTTCACCCGCTGGTTGCCCGGTGTGGAGCGTGGCAAGGCCATCGCGATCTTCCTCAGTGGCTCGGCGGTGGCGTCATTGATCTCCGGGCCGTTGTCGGGGGCCTTGTTGCAGATTGAAGGGCTGGGCTTGCACGGCTGGCAATGGATGTTTGCCATCGAAGGCCTGGCATCGGTGGCGCTGGGTTTCTTTGTGTGGTTCTGGCTGGACTCCAAGCCCCATGATGCCAAGTGGCTGAGCCGCGAAGAACAGGATGCGCTGGTGGAGACTATCGATCAGGAGCAACGTGATCGTGAAGCCCTGACCACGGTCAAACCAACCATCGGCAAGCTGCTCAAGGACCGCCAGATCCTGCTGTTCTGCGCCCTGTACTTCTGCATTCAATTGACGATCTATGCCGCGACCTTCTGGCTGCCGAGCATCATCAAAAAGATGGGCGACTTGAGTGATGTGCAGGTGGGCTTCTTCAACTCGATCCCCTGGCTGATCTCGATCATTGCCATGTACGCGTTCGCCTCGCTGTCGGGCAAGTTCAAGTTCCAGCAGGCCTGGGTCGCAACGGCGTTGTTGATCGCCGCGGCGGGGATGTTCATGTCCACCACGGGCGGGCCGATCTTCGCCTTCGTTGCGATTTGCTTTGCGGCCATCGGTTTTAAATCCGCGTCTTCGTTGTTCTGGCCGATCCCCCAGGGCTACCTGGATGTGCGCATCGCCGCCGCCGTGATCGCGCTGATCAACTCCATCGGCAACCTGGGCGGGTTTGTCGCGCCAACCACCTTTGGCTTTCTTGAACAAACCACCGGGTCAATCCAGGGCGGGCTGTATGGCCTGGCCGGCACCTCGGTGCTGGCGGCCATCCTGGTGTTCTTCGCCAAGACTTCACCTTCTGCCGTGTCGGCCGCGCCAAGCGCTGTGACCACCGGCACCCCTCTCAGCAAACCCCTTTGAGCCCAGTCAGGAACTTGCCATGAATACCCCTATAGTCACCCACTTCCAAGTCATCCCCGTCGCCGGCCACGACAGCATGTTGCTCAACCTCAGCGGCGCCCACGGCCCTTTCTTCACGCGCAATATCGTCATCCTCAAGGACAGCAGCGGCAACACCGGCGTGGGCGAAGTGCCAGGCGGCGAGCGCATTCGTGAAACACTGGAGGACGCGCGCGGGCTGGTGATCGGCCAGCCGATTGGCCAATACCAGCGCGTGCTCAACCAAATGCGCAGTACCTTTGCCTCGCGGGATGCTGCCGGACGTGGCCTGCAAACCTTCGACCTGCGCATCACCATCCACGCCGTCACCGCCATGGAAGCCGCCCTGCTCGACTTGCTCGGTCAATTCCTTGAGGTGCCGGTGGCGGCCCTGCTCGGCGAAGGGCAGCAACGCGACGCGGTGAAGATGCTCGGCTACCTGTTCTATGTGGGGGATCGCAACGCCACCGACCTGGACTACCGCAACGAGGCCGACGCCGATGACGACTGGTTCCGCCTGCGCCATGAAACAGCCCTGACCGCCGACGCGGTGGTGCGCCTGGCCGAAGCGGCCAAGGCCAAATATGGTTTCAACGATTTCAAGCTCAAGGGCGGCGTATTGAGCGGCGACGCGGAAATCGAAGCCGTCACCGCACTGGCCGAGCGTTTTCCCGATGCGCGCATCACCCTCGACCCCAACGGCGCATGGTCGTTGAAAGAAGCCATCCGCCTGTGCCGCGACCAGCATCATGTGCTGGCCTATGCCGAAGACCCCTGCGGCGCAGAAAACGGTTATTCAGGCCGCGAAGTCATGGCCGAATTCCGCCGCGCCACGGGCCTTAAAACCGCCACCAACATGATCGCCACCGACTGGCGGGAAATGGGCCACGCCATCCAGCTGCAATCAGTGGACATCCCCCTCGCCGACCCGCACTTCTGGACGATGCAAGGCTCGGTGCGCGTCGCGCAAATGTGCAACGAGTGGGGCCTGACCTGGGGCTCGCATTCCAACAACCACTTCGATATTTCCTTGGCGATGTTTACCCAAGTGGCGGCGGCCGCCCCCGGCGAGATCACCGCCATCGACACCCACTGGATCTGGCAGGACGGTCAGCGCCTGACACGCGAACCGTTGAAGATTGAAGGGGGCTATGTGAAGGTGCCGGCCAAGCCTGGCCTGGGTGTGGATATCGATATGGACGCGGTGGCCAAGGCTCATGAACTATACAAAGGCATGGGCCTTGGGGCGCGGGATGACAGTGTGGCGATGCAGTTTCTGATTCCGGGTTGGGGCTTTGATAACAAGCGGCCTTGCTTGGTGCGGTAAATCGGCTTTAGGAGCGCTCAGCGCAATTTGAGCGTGACGCAAAAAATCCGATGCCCAAACAGGCATCGGATTTTAGTCAGATCAGAAGCTTAGCGGTTTGACCTCTGGCACGTCTGCCAGAGCCCTCTTTACGCTACTGCCGATTAGCGACCTCGAACTCCGCCGCATCCTGCTCCAGGCCAGAGAGATCAGTGCCATTGATCATCGGCCCATAACGGCGGCTGAACTCCCAGTTGTAGGGCACGCGGTCTTTGCTGATCCCGTTGTCCCAATTCACCGACCAGGTCATCAGGCCCTTGATCGACAATCCTTTGTCGTGCAAACGCTTGAATGTATTGGTCACGGCTGTTGGGTTGATCACATAACCGGTGGCAGCCGCGTCGACGTTCGCGGGCAGGCCAATGACGAACTTATCTGCCGGGATCTTGGTAAACCCACGCGTTCCGCTCACCAGACTTTCGGTCAGGTAATACAGGAAGTCCTCTTTCATCGCGTCGTTGTTCTGGGCAATCCAGGCGCCGTTGCCATTGTTGACCTCCTGCACCCAGATGCCGTCGCCACCCTGGTTGTAATACTGCGGGGCGATGAAGTCGTAATAGCCTTCCAGCGCCTGGATGTAACCGACGTATTTGCCGGCGGTGGTGAGGTACGGAAACTCCGGCGCCATGCTGATGATGAAGTGTTTGCCTTGACCTGCGTAGTGGTCCTTGACCAATTTCAACGCGGCGGGCAGGACAGTCTTGTTGTCGGCGAAATCAATCGCGCTCTGTTCAAGATCGATATCCAGGCCATCAAAGCCATAGGTTTCCACCAGGCGGATAATCTCGTTGGCCAGTGGCTGTTCGTTGCCTTTATGCAGTTCGATGTGTGCATCGGCGCCGCCAAGGGAAATCAGCACCGCCCTGCCCTGGCTGTTCAGCACACCCACCTGGTGACGGAACTCGGCGTCGGACAGGTTGTACGGTTTGAAGGTTGGGATACCGTTGCCCTTCATGAAGGCCACGGCCACCACGTTGTAATCCTTTGGTACATCCGCCAGGCTCATATTGGCGAACTGGCCACGCTGGTAGCCATCGCTCGGGCCGGCAGGCCAGTTGTGCCAGAAGCCCATGAGGATCTTTTTGCCGGCAATGCTCGGCATCAGCGAAGCGGCATCGTTGAGCGGCGATTGCAATGAGGTAAAGTCAATCTTTGACATGTTCTAATCCTTCAGAACGTGTGGGTTTAACGGTGCGGGCTTATTTGAAGTCCACATCGAAGGCTTGATAGAAGGCGTTGCCGGTGTTGGCGACGATCCACATCAACACAATCACATGCTGGCCCTTTTTATTGGCCGGCAGTTTCACTTCATGATTGACCTTGGCCTTCAGCTCGCCTGCATGGCTGTAGTACGGCACCTGGGCATAGAAGTCTTCAGCGAACGGCTGGGTTTCCAGTTGTGCGCGGGTGATGCGCTGTTTCGGGTCCCAGCCATCCTTGGTGATCAGCCAGCGATAGCCACGGGTGGTGTGCGGCGCGGTGTATGCCCAGGTGACCTTGAAGGTCTGACCCGGCTCGACATTGAGCAACGGCCAAGTGAAAGCGCGGCCGAGTTGCTTGGCCATTTCCTCGTGGGTGAAGTTGACGCAGTCACGCGCATCGGTCTTGCCACCGCTGAGGATGAAGCCGTCGGCGGGTGGGGTGACACTGTCACTGTCGGTTTGATAAGGCGCTGGGAACGGACCGGCCGTCAGTGCCGGGAAGTTCTTGCCGCCTTCCATTTCATTGACCTGCCAGGTCTCCAGCAGGCCAAGATCCACGGCGACTGCGCCACGGCTGGAAGGGGATGTGACACGACCATGGCGAAGCGGTGTCTGGGTTTGTGGTTTGTTCATTTTGTGACTCCATTCACTTGATTAAGGACTCTCCTTTCTTGAAGGAGAGGACCTCAACCTAACGGAGTAGCTTTTTTTTGCCACAGGCGCATTTTTCGCTCATTTTCGGTTCATGAGCGCGAAGACCCGCAAATACTGGATATATAAACAGTGTTATAGGGAAACCCTTACGCTACCAGAGGTCGATTTCCTACAAGACCATGCGCATTTCAATACAGCTTCTCTGTACCGATGGCAGCCGTTTTTTTAGGGGTGGTCGCGGTAATCGGTCGCACCGTCAGTTCCACGCCCAATGCCAACATCAGCTTCTGGACCGTCTCATAACGTGTCTTTGATCCGCCTTTCAGGGTTTTATACAGGCTCTCCCGATTCACCCCCGCCGCTTCGGCAACCTTGTTTACACCCAGGGCCTTGGCAACCTCGGCCAGCGCCTTCATAAGGACGTGTGGGTCATGGCATGCCATGCTTTGCGCAAGATAGGCACTGATGGTTTCCGGGCTATCAAGGAAACGTGAAGCCTCATAGGCGCTGGTGCCGGATGTATCCAACTCGAGGATCGGCATGTCCTCTGGTTTGAATGTCGACTTACTCATGTCATTGACCTCTCAGGGCATCGAGAATCTCTTTTGCCCGCTTGATTCCTCGGGCGTCCCGCCGATCGTATTGGTCATAGATTCAAATGTAGCCTACTGGCTACTTCTTGTAGATGCCAGTGAATTTTTAATGTCGGTGTGCACCGCCAGAAAAAATCCTAGTCCAGCCGCTGCGCAGGCAGCCGAGCAATACTATTAGCGCTTATGTCCTCAAGACCGAAACGTTGCGTCGCGACTGTAGGAGCGAGCTTGCTCGCGAAGAACGTAAAGATAAGGTGTGCATCCAGAGTGAACGCGGCGCCTATGATTTTTTCGCGAGCAAGCTCGCTCCTACAGGGAGTGGGTGAGTGGGCCGGCGTTGATGTGGACCCGTCCTACAGCAAGCTTCACCACCTTGCTCCATTGCCTACAGTTGCGTCAGAATCCGCCGGCTTGTGCGCTTGGATGGGCGTCTCTAAGGTGGCTCGGTCGCTGACAACTCAGTGATCGGGTTTAGTAGCCCGAGGGTCAATTACACTTAGTGCATGAGCTTCATCTATCAGACGTTCCTGTCTGTGCCTGATGGTGGCTGTGCGTAGGGCGCCTTCGGGCGCGCCGGCTTTGTGTAATTCCCCGGTCTACTAACCTGCGTACAGCTGCCACCCTTTCGTTTAGTAGCGAAACGGTGTCGGCCCCATTCAGGAATTACGCATATGTACAAAGTCACGCCCAACCCTCCAAACGATCCAAACCTGAAGCTTGATCAGGCACAACCACCCTCCTCCTCGCTGTTCAGCGTTACCGACGATGCCAGCAGCGAAATGCTCATCGCCAACAGCTACGAAACCTTTTCCTCGGTCACCGCATTGCTGCTTGATCTGTCGGATGAACTGACGGGTAAACAGCGCGATGTCGCGTTGGCGATTCATCAGTTGAGTGAGTTGGGTGTTTTGTTGGTGGACAAATTGATGGCGAGGGAAAGTGCTTCAACGGTTAGCTAGCCTTGCAGCCATCAGTCGTCATGATCGACTTCACGACGACTCGACAGCGCCTTTGCGCCGGTCAGGCCCTCGAAGCCTGGCGGGCGCTCTTTCTCTTGGAAGACGCTGGAGCCGCCCCATCCTCGCGCAGACGATCAATCAGCATCTGCGCATTCTCGGCACATGCCATGCCCTCGGGCCTACCTTCGATGCCCTTGATGACATTCAGCAACTGAGCCTTGTTCTGGGCCAGCCGTTGTTGCAGGACCTCGATTTCCTCGACCTTGTGCTTGAGCCCGCTGAGCAGCGCGTCATGCTGCCAACCACCGGCGCTTCTGGGCATTAACTGCCGGATTTCCTCCAGAGAAAAACCTGCCGCCTGAGCGCCTGTGATGATCTCCAACACCGCCTCGGTGCCGGGCGCATAGTCCCGATAGCCGTTGGACTTACGCTCAACCGATTGGATCAGACCGCTCGCCTCGTAGAAGCGAATGCGTGAGGCCGCCAACCCGCTGATTTTTGCCAACTCGCCTATTCTCATGTCCCATCCATAAAAACCATTGACCTTAAAGCTGACTTTAAACCTAAAGTCATTGGGCGGCCAAGGCGCCCGTTACCCTCTACCTGAACCGACCGATTCAGGTCATGCTGCGTCCTTCATTTCAAGGACGATAAAAACAATGAAAGCCATCCTCGCCGCCCTGCTCCTGATAGGTCTTGCCGCGCCTGCACTCGCCAACGACAACCCCATCGGTTTCCAAACCACTACCCTCCCCAACGCTCATAACATTCGCCCATTGGAGATGGCCGTGTGGTACCCCGCCATTACCACCGCGCAACCCAAGCTGATCGCCGACAACCTGGTGTTCATTGGTGTGCTTGCGGTACCTGATGCCGCACCGACGCCCGGCAAGCATCCTTTGGTGGTGCTCTCCCACGGCTACGGTGGTAACTGGGGCAAGCAGGCGTGGCTGGCCAGTGCACTGGCCCAGCAGGGTTATATCGTGGCGGCGGTGAACCACCCGGGCACTACCAGCCAAGATCGCAGCGCCGAGGCCGCTGCGCAGTTGTGGCAACGGCCCAGGGATTTGAGCCGGGCCATCGATGCGCTGTTGGCGCAGCCCGAGCCATTCGGTGCGGTGGACAGCGGCCGGATCGCGGTGGTGGGTCATTCCCTCGGGGGTTGGACGGTGATGGAGACGGCCGGTGCACGTTTCGACCCGGCGCTGTTTGCCCGGGACTGCAGCGCCAATCCGACGCTGGTCGCGTGTACCGCCTACCGTGAGATGAACCCTGAGGGCACTCCGAACGGGAAGGCGCAATTGGCCGCGGACTTGAGCGACAAGCGCGTCAGCGCCGTGGTGTCTTTGGACCTGGGCCTGTCGCGCGGGTTTACCGATGCAAGCCTGGCGGCGCTGCCGGTGCGGGCGTTGGTGATAGCGGCGGGTGTACCGTCAGCGGATTTGCCAGCGCAGATGGAATCGGCCGACATGGCCAAGCGGCTGCCAAAAGCCTCTACGCAGTACGTGCAGATCAGCGACGCCAATCACTTCAGCTTTATGTTGCAATGCAAACCTGGCGCGGCGGCAGTGCTCGACGCGGATGTGCCCGGTGACAGCATCATCTGTCAGGATGGTCCGGGCGCACGGCCACGATCTGTGATCCAGCAGCAGGTGATCACGCTGATCAGCCAGTTCTTGGCACACTGAATCTCTGGCCACAGTTACCACCTCTGCCTTGACTGACTGGCATTAACCCAGGGCCCGGTCATATGTGTTGAAACTGGTATCATCCGCGCCTTTCCCTCTCAGGCATCGCGACATGAACCGCCAGAAAAAACTCCAGCAGCTCTTCAAGGCCAAAGCCAAAAAAGCCAGTGCCAAGCTGGCGCCAAAAAGCAAAGACAGATACATCAGCAAGGCCGACCGCTTGAAGCTGGAAACCGAAGCTGGCCAGGACTCGGTTACGCCCCCCGAGACGCCTGCTGAGTAAGACGCATGGCTGAAGGGGTGGCCGCTTCATACTTGCCCCAGATCCGCCGCAGATGCCGCGCCGAACCAAAGCCTGCGCGTTCGGCGACGGTTTCAATGCCCAGGTCCGACTCGGCCAGCAGTTCGCGGGCTACGGCCACGCGCAGGCGATGCAGGTAATCCAAGGGGCTGATCTGTACGTGCTCCTGGAACAGGCGCGCCAGGTGCCGGCTGCTGGTGCAGGCCAGGCTTGCCATGCGGGTGAGTGTCCAGGTTTCGCAGGGGGCGGCAGTGATGGCGTCTTGCACGCGATGGACCGCCGGGTGCAGGTGATTACGCCCGGTTATCCAGGGCGACAACTGCGGGTCGCTGCCGCTGCGGCGCAGGTACACCACCATGTCTCGCGCCACCGCGCACGCCAAGCGTGGCCCGGCCAGTTCGGCAACCAGATGCAACATCAGGTCGATACCTGCTGTGACACCAGCACTGCAACTGACCGGGCCATCAGTGACGTACAGGCGGTTTTCCAGAACCTGGGCCTCGGGGGCGAGGGCCTGCAGGGTGGCGCACAGAGAATGGTGCGTGGTGCATTGGCGCCCATCGAGCAGCCCGGCCCTGGCGGCACTCAATGCGCCGGCGCACACGCACACCAGACGCTCGGCCGAGGGGGCGAAGACGTTTTGCAACCACTGGGTGAGCTGATGGCTGGCCGATTCGAAGGCCTTTTGCTGGGCTTTCGACACGTTCATCGTGGAGCCCACCAACACCACCAGCGTACCGGGGGCCAGGGTCGACGGCAGTGGCGCCAGCCCCGTCAGCGGCAAGCCGATGGAGGTGTGCAGCGTTGCCACCGGGCTGACGTATTGCAAGTCGAAATCCACCGCCGCCGGGTCGTCGACCTGCGCGGCCAGGCGCAGTACTTCGGCAGGCCCGGCCAGGTCGAGCATCAGCACGTTTGGCAATAGCACGAACAGCACCGGTACGCTCACCACTTCACTCCGCCAGTGCCTGGGCAACCGTCACGATGCGGGCGAAGCGGTCATCGAGGACCAACTCCGTGCGTGCGCGAATCTCGGCCGGCGTATAGACCCGGCCGCTACGCGCGTGGGTCATCGGGAAGGTCAGGGTCGCCTCGCTGACAAAATCCACCTTGAAGCCGCTGTCGGAAGCCTGCCGCGTGGTGGTCTCGCAGCATTGCTCGGTGCGGATGCCGCTGATGATCAGCGTGGTGACGCCCATTTCCACCAGGCGCGCGGCCAGTGGCGTACCGGCCAAAGCGCTGTGGTAGCGCTTATGGATTACCAACTGCGGATTGATCGACAACTCGCTCAGTGCCCTGACGTTGCCCGACTGCATGGAGAAATGCCCCTGGTCTTCAACATGGAAGACTTGTACCACCGGGATGCCCCGCTGAACACAGCTGTCGATGAGCGCCTGCTGTTTTTCCAGGTAGTCGGGCAGGTCATTTTCGGACCAGTAGGTTGAATGGCGGAAGGAATGTTGGGCGTCGATCACGATCAGGGCTTTATGGGTCATGGACAGTCCTTGTGGCTTGCATCAGTGGGTAAATGATGCACGCCATGGTAAGGACCACCTACAGTGCGCGACAGACGCAAGGCAGACTACTTCAGGACGGATTCGGACATATCACCGGGCACGCCATAGCACAACGGCTGCCGGGTTCGAAGCCATGGACGTATTCATCCGCCAGGATCGTTTCCAGACGCGGATCGAGGTGAATTGCAAAGCCCAGGCGCCGGTAGAACGGAGCATTCCAGGGTACATGCTTGAAAGTGGTCAGCGTCACCGCACGCAGGTGTTGGGCGCGGGCATGCTCTATCGCCGTTTCCATCAATCTGCGCCCCCAGCCCTGGCCTTGGAGCGGCTGAGCAACCGACACTTCATGGATATGCAGGTCGTCGCCAAAGCGTTCTGCGCTGAGGAAGCCTTGAGGGTGATCGAGGTCATCAACCACCACCCAACAGGTCGATAGCGCGATCCATTGCCGATAGCGTTCGATGCTGATCGACGCCGCATCCGCCAGCCAAGCCAGCCCTTCGATTGCGCGAAATGCCTGGGCTGCGCACTGCTCGATGGCGGGCAACAAACCGGCATCTTGCGCGCGCGCCAGGCGAATGTGGGTGGACTGCTCAGCAGCCACTCAATGCCACCTGGGGCCGTTCACCCGCAAAGAAGAAGGGCCGTAAACGTACGCCCACGCCGTTGCCGATAAAGGCCGCCACCAGCCACACCCAGCCATGCAGGCTGCCCGAGGCGATGCCACTGAAGTACGCGCCGATGTTGCAGCCATAGGCCAGGCGCGAACCATAGCCAAGCATCAGGCCGCCGATCACCGCCGCGATCAACGAGCGCAGCGGGATGTTCAGGCTGGGCGCGAAACGCCCGGCCAGGCCTGCGGCCAACAACGCACCGAGGACAATGCCGATGTCCATGACGCTGGTGATGTCTTCCCACACCGGTGCAGCCAGGGCCTTGGCATTGCCCGGCATCTGCCAGAATGCCCAACTGGCGACATCCACGCCCAGCCCGCTCGCCACCTTGGCGCCCCACAGCGCGAACGCCGAGGTAATGCCCCATGGCCGCCCGGCCAGGGCCAGGGTCACGTAGTTGAGCAACGCCAGGCCAATCGCGCCCCACACCAACGGCCACGGCCCGCGCAGGAAGCGACGCAGCCCTTGGTGCTCGCTTTGTACGCCTTGTTCAAGCTGACCATGACGGCGCTTTTCCAGGCGCACGGTCACCATTGCAATCAGCCCGAACACCGCCAGGCTTAGAACCAGCGCCGGCAGCACACCGAAACTTTTGACAATGGAAACCGCCGGGAACGATGGCAGTGCAAACCACCAGTCGACGTGATGGGTGGCGATCAACGAGCCACAAATAAAGAACAGCAGTGTCACCAACATCCGCGCATTACCGCCGCCGACGGTGAACAAGGTGCCCGACGCACACCCGCCGCCCAGCTGCATGCCGATCCCGAAAATAAACGCCCCGAACACCACCGACACACCCGCTGGCGCCACCAGCCCGGTCACCGGCTGGCCAAACAAAGTGCCCGCGCCCAGCGCCGGGAAAAACAGCACCACCGCCACCGCCAGCATCACCATCTGCGCACGCAAGCCGGCGCCACGCCGATCATTGATAAACACGCGCCAGGCCGAAGTAAAACCGAAGGCAGCGTGATACAAGGTCAGGCCGAGCGCGGCGCCGACCACCAGCAACAACACCTGGCGCGCGCCCACAGTGTTTTGCAGGAACAGAGCGCCCGCCACCAGGATGACAAAAGCGATCAGTGGCGCGACGGGCTTGCGCCCGGGCGACAGGGAAAGAGAGGTGCTCATGGGGATCTCGATTGGTTGGAAGGAGGCAAGTATAGCCTCAGACGCAATTTGATCAGGTGGGGGGCATTGCCCAAAGGCTCATTGTTTGACCCACCGCTTTCGCAGCCTCGCTAAAGCTCGACAGCTCCCACAGGGGATCGGCGGTGTATGTGGAATATCGGTTTGCAGGGCCATCGCGCCAAACACAACTCCCGACAATAACACCGCTCGACAGCTCCTGCAGGAGATGAGCAGGCCTGACTAACCCAGGCTGATCGACTTCCACGCCGCTTCAGCCAGCAGTTCACGGTATTCAAATGGACTCTTTTTGACCTTCGCCGACAACCACGCACGCGAGTAACTTTCCGCCGCACCAATGATCAGCGAAGGGATCAGCTCGGCAGGCAAGTGGCTGAAATGCTCCTTGCGCCCTTCCCCGCCCATCCATTCCTTCAACTGCTGGTTGCGCTGTTTATTGCGTGCAAGCAGCTCGTCCTTGAACGGGCCGCTGGAGACGGCAAAACGGCTTTGGAACACGAACCGCGCCCAGTTCGGCTGTGCGGTCACCCATTCAACGTAGCTGTACACCAGCCCGACGACACCTGCGTGGGCGGTGTCCGCTGCTTGCAGATAGTGGTCACGCAGACTGGCCTGGTCCTCCAACGCCGCAAAGAACAGCGCAGCGACCAACCCTTCTTTATTGCCGAAGTGGTGATAGATAGCGCCCACGCTGGTGTCGCAGCGCGCGCGAATGGTTTCGATAGAGGTCGCCTCGATGCCCACCTCGTTAAAACACGCCAGTGCTTCGCGCAGGATGATGCGCTTGAGGTCGCTGCGCCTGCCGGGGAAGGTGCGCTCGATGAGATCGATGGAGTGCATGGAGGAACGCCAAATCAAAACAGTTTATAGGCTGAACGACCGGCAGAGAAAGCTCAGGTTGACAGCCGCGGAATCAACAGAATATTGTTCCGTTACAGAATATTATTCTGCAAATGACCCTTAAGGATATTCCGATGAGCCAAGCCCTGAGCATGTTCAATAGCGTAGGCCCCGCTGCATTCAGCAACCTGGCCTGCCAGATGGCCCCCTACTTCAGCACCATCACGCCCGAGATCGCGGAGCTCAAACCCAACCATGCGGTGGTCACCGTGCCGTTTCGCAAGGAAATCACCAACCACCTAGCCTCGATGCATGCCATCGCACTGTGCAACGCCGCCGAACTGGCCGGCGGCATGATGACCGACGCGTCGATCCCCGCAGGCGCACGCTGGATTCCCAAAGGCATGACTGTGGAATACCTGGCCAAGGCGAAAACCGATATCCGCGCTGTTGCCGATGGCAGCGCTATCGATTGGCAAACCGCCGGAGACAAGATCGTGCCGGTGGAGATCTTTGATGCGGGTGGCGTCAAGGTCTTCACCGCCCACATCACCATGAATGTGAAACTCGCTTAGGCATTCGGCCGGCCCAGGCAGTATCAGCTACGCGGCATCTGCAATGCGTGACTGGACGCATGGATGCGGTCGACGCTGCACTGCGAAGCGGTGCGGATTGCCGTGGTGGTATCGCCGGCGATATGCGGCATCAATTGCGCATCGGCAATACCGCCAACGGCGAGCTGCATCGGTCCTTTCCAGGGCGAAGGTATCAAGGGCGAACGCCTTATCGGCATATCAGGTAAGAGGACGGGAAAAGATCATCAGCCGTCAAAAAAACACCTCTTCACCCAAGAGACATGGATCAAGGCTTTTAACTTTCTGATTAACCAGCGCTAAATAAAATCCTTCGAAAACGTCTTACTCAATGGGAAGTCTCGGCACACATAGCGTACGAGAGAAACCTAAAAAATCTTCATAACCCCTGAACGTCAGCCAATTGAGTAGGCGAAGCGCTCGCGAGTCCTATCCATCGACTTATTCAGGAACATACGCCCCGGTGAAACGGCGCGCCCCTAGTTCAGAAGGATCTCTATGCAAAGCCTCCCGTTCTCTGCGTTACGCCTGTTCGGTGTGCTGGCAGTCATGGTCTGCGCGCTGTTGACGACGCCAGCCCGTGCCGATTACACCGACCTCTCCCTGACCCACGAAAAAAACATCCAGTCCTACGTCGTGAACCCCGACGGTAGCTTTGTGCTGGATGTCGAACGGGTTATGCGGATCAATGAAGAACGCGCGATCACCTCCAACGCCCAGCGCTCTGTGGCCTACAATCGCACCCTGGAAACTCTGGATATTGTCGAGGCCTACACTCTCAAATCCGATGGCCGCAAAGTCGTGGTAACACCAGACCGGATCAAGGAGCAGCAGGAACTGGAGTCTGCCCAGGCGCCGATGTTTCAGGACTCGCGGGTCAAAGTGGTGATCTTCCCGGAGCTGCAAGTGGGTGATCGCATGGTTCTGCGGTACCAGCGCCATCGCAATACACCGTTGTTTGCGGGGCAGTTCGAAGACCTTTTCTCGCCGGACTTTTACCAGAATGAGCAGGTGCGCCTGAGCTACGACATGCCCGCCGAAATGAAGCTGTACGCCGACTCACGGGGTTTCAAAGCGTCCGCGCCAGCCAACGCCAACGGGCGAACGGTGTACCGCTGGGACTTGGAGCAAACCAAGAAAAATCGCGTGGAAGATGGCTCCGTTGCCTACACCGACTACGGGCAACTGCTGGCCGTATCGACGTTCACCGACTACAAACAGTTTGCCCGGGCCTACGCCGCACGCGCACAGGTAGAAGTGACCCCGGCCATGACCCAACTGGCCAAGGAACTCACCACCAACCTCGACAACCCACGCAGCAAGGCCCTGGTGCTGAGTGACTGGGTACGCAAGAACATCCGCTATGTGGCCGTGTACGTCGGCGCCGGCGGCGTAGTACCGCATTCAGCGCAAGCGGTGCTGGATAACCGCTACGGCGACTGCAAAGACCATGTAGCCCTGCTTGAAGCGCTGCTCAAAGCCGTCGCCATTGAAAGCTCGCCCGCCCTGATCAACGCCGGCAACGCCTACGTACTGCCCCAGGTGCCGACTCTGGGCGTGCTCAACCATGTGATCACTTATGTACCCAGCCTCGATCTGTACCTGGACTCCACCGCGACCCCCATCGCCGCTGGCTACCTGCCTCTGCCCGAACTCGGCAAACCGGTATTGCTGACACAGACCGGTGAGCGTAAGCAGACACCGTCCCGCCAGCCTAGCAAAGTGGACACAACCATGGCGTTCAAGGTCAACACCAAAGGCGCTGCAGACTTTACCAATGACTCCACCATCGACGGTTGGGGCGCGGAGCTTAACCGCTTCATGCTCAAGGCCATGCAGCCAGCCGACCGTAATCAGTTGGTGCAACAGGTCCTGAGCATGTTTGGGCAATCCGGTAGCGGCGTGATCGAAACTGACGCTTTGGACAGTACTGCCAATACCTTCAAGTTCACCCTCAAAGGCCACACCAGCAATCTGGTCAACCTGCCTGGCCCGACCGGGGTGCCTACCCTCTCCAGCTTGGCCGGCGGTATTGGCCAGAGCGTGTTTTCCTTGATGGCCGAAAAGGAACGTACTCAGAACTTCTCCTGCCTTTCGAGTGAAATCTCAGAAGTTGCGCGCCTGGAGTTCCCCGCCAAGGTGAAGATCCTCGCGGTGCCCAAGGCAGTGTCGGTGAAACACGCAGGCTTCGACTATCGCTCTACCTATGTGAAGAAGGCCAATACGGTGCTGATCACCCGTCAGTATGTGTTTAGCAAGCCAGAGATTCTCTGCACCCCGGAAGATTTCGCGGCCATGCAACCGGCGATTGAAGACATGGTCAACGATTTGAAAAGCCAGGTCATTGTGCAAACGTTGTAAAGTCCTCGCCGTGCTTGCGTGTCAGTGACTCACTGGCGCGCGGGAGTCGTGGGCTGCGATGCTGAGACGCGGGTATAAAAAATCGTTACCGCTGTCGCAATAACGTCAAATATTTTTAAACGTCTGTCAACTCACATGAGCGCACGGGCCTTTCTACGATTTTTACGCTACTCCCTTGAGTTTGAAATCCCTTCGTTAGCCGAAAGTCAGACCAAGCCCAGACGACTCAACAAGCAAATATCGACGTAAACTTTCAAAAATAATATAAAATATCCAGCAATAGAATCACGCATCCATTGGTCTTATTCTTATATAGCAGTATGCAAAGGCACCTCTTAATCACCCTACACATGTAGGGGTACTAGAATACGCTGCGGAGCGTTACTCTATTACGCGATACAGCTGCGAAGCACTTTTTGATCGCTGTTGTTTAGGGTGAAAACTGGTATAGGATGATGACCTAATGAGAAAGCTTACGGACGATGAAATTCAAACAATTGCTGGAGGGGTACATCCAGCAGTCGTTGTTATAGGCGGTGCTATTGGAGGCGGTACGAGTGCATATCTGAGCGGCGGAAGTCCAGGACAAATCGCCGGAGCGGCCGTTATGGGAGGAGTATCTGCGGGGTACAGTGCTGTTGCTTCGGTCGCAACAGGGGTGGGTAAAGGGGTATACTATGCATATTCCGTTGCAACGGCCAGCGCAACTGGGCTTTTCACTCGAAACATCTCAAGTTCTTGAGGTATCGTGTTTCACATAAGAAATGTGGTGTATCTCACGATCCCAAGTTTCTAGGCCCCAGCGAACCATTAAAAATGGACACCCAGAAGCTTGGGTGTTCTGCTATCAAAAGTAACAGAGCGCCCATGTATTGAGGAATTATATTTATGACTTTTGACGCGTTTGGGGTATTGAATGGTTTTTGGGGACTTCTATGCGTATCTGTAATACTACCTGCATTAGTTGCGCGCAAGCATCTAGTAATTGTCACTGTGGGCGCACTAATCCTCATAGCGAATACGATATTTTTGCATTTCAATCAAAAAATGCTGCTTATCGAAGCTGTTCTTAGAAGCGGTGCGGTGGCATTGGTCAATATTCTAATCGCTTACCTGATAGCACATTTTTTTCACCATAAGCGGTCCGTATTGGACTTATTTCGCCGCATCAACCGCCCTTGAAAGCTCCCTCCACCCTTTAATACTTTGACCATACTTTAACCCAAACCAAAAAACTTACAGCATACGTTAATCGTAAAATACTCGCTGCCGCCAGTCACTAAATTGCTTATAATTGCATTTTTTATTTATGCTACCGTCAGGGAGTCTTTGAAAAAATTACCGCCACCTTAACATCTCATTGATGAGCCGGTTTACTCCTCTGAGAAAACACCAAAAATTTTCAATGTATAAATCAAGCACGCGCACAACAGCAAGCTAGACAGTACAACTGACGACTTTTCGAACCGAGTAGTCGCCCGCCCTCCGAGCCCAATGAACGCTACTTATACTCTGCGATATAAATTTACCTCTAAGTTCTGGCATAGCTAATACCGCGCCCCCAAATGGAAAGCAACAATCTATTATCCACGTTCTATTTCCCTCATCCCACTCACATTCGTGAAGTAAAAAATTCGGATCGTTCAATAGGCGATCTTCAGCGTCGGCAGCTAGGTTCGCCCAAGTCACATAACCAATTGGATTATCAAAGGCATCAAAGAAAAGCATTATTTGCTTGTGCTGAATGGCTGGCATCAGCCACGCCCTGAGATCGATCAACCTGAACAAGCAATATTCTGGACATTGCATCGCAATCCAAAACGCAAAACCTAATGTCTTTGCCTGTTCGTCGATGCTGCTTTTTTTGCACTCGTTGAATATTTTATATTTTTTACTCATAAAAAACCTCAATCACGTCATCGTAAAAGGGAGCCGCGGATCTCACCAAACTTACTGCCGCGCTAATTTCTGAAAATGTACCTGTCATTACAACCTCTCGCCCGGCAACACTAGTAACAAAGCAATCATTCGATGCATCATAAAAAATCATTGCTGCCCCGCTCTTCCAGAACAAAGTACGAACGCCCGCATAATGCTTATACGCTAAACATGCAGAGTCAATCGCCTCTTGAAACAGCTTATCAACTCCAAACTCCCCATCCTCAAGCTCTGCCGCTTTACGCGCTTTGGGGATTTCGCTCTGCAAACTAAACAGTACTGAACCGCATCTATTCAGCCGAGTAACATTAATACTCACAAGTTTACAAAGTCCGCTATAAGTTCCTCCTACACCTTCAAAATTACGTAGAACCAGATCAAATAGTGCGTCATACGCATATATTAGTCCCCTCAAGAATTCCTGGTCCTTGGAAAACCAACAAAAGCTCTCTTTTGTTTGATAGATTTTTTGCCGAAGAAGCTGCTTATAAAGCTTAGCAATCCAGTGCTCGTAACCTGTCCACCCCCCCCTCGCTGTAATTGGCGCTACAGTGTGCCGATCATCCCTAAGAACCTTATATATAAAATCAGAATACCTTAAAAAACACATATCATCAGATAAAGCGCCTAGTATTTCCAAAGGAAACCCTGCCTGAGCCGCGTTATATAGCGACAAGCTTTTATTATACTCAAGATTGAAAACTGTAATCGCCAACTCCGCTAATTCATTTGACTCCTCAACTTTCATCACTTCATACTTGCACAAATAAAAACACATATCGCGAACACTACCAATTGCCGGCTCATACTCCGTCAAATATTGTTTGACATCGAATCCTTCCCACCAGATCTTATCTGAAAATACTGACGCGCCCGCCAAGTCCATCCACCCCCCCTCTAAAGTTATATTTGACGCACTAATACTCTGATGAAATATTCGTTTTGCTCTCGCCGCTGCAAACTGTTTGGCATAACGCGTTACCAATTCAACCATTCCTAAAGTAATCCGTACATTTAAATCCTGAAATTCGACTTTATGATTGTTTTTCGGAAGAAAATCAACAAGCTTTTTTACTGCCTTTTTTACACGCTTAGCGTCCTCACTAAGCGAACCAATCTTCATCTCTTTAAAGTAAACTGCACGAATAAAGTGAGCGGGTCTTACGGCGGGCAAACGTACCAACAGGCCCCGAGCATGTTTCTTGTCTGGCTCTTCAAAATCATATTCCAGATCTATAACGGCAACAGTCCTCACTGCTCCGTAGGGAAGCGCAATGTTTATGACCTCAGCCCAAATGGCCTCATAAATAGCCACATCCAATGATAAAAGGCCATTTGCATGTGAGTTTCCATACGTATCCCGAGGCCTGTCTCCGACCAGTTGATTAGGCCCCAAGCCTTTTAATTGAAATACCCCATCGAAACCACAGCGTCCTCCGCCACCATTGGTGGAAATCCCATCACCGCCATATCGCTCTGCAAAAAAAACCTTTCTATCCAGAAAATTGTCCGACTCGAGAGCCGTATCAATGGTTATATAATTATATTTCGACATTAACTCCGAAGCACTCAAGGTAACCCCAAGGTCTTTGTTGTAATAGATAACCTTTCCTCTATTGGCCTTTACGGTTTCAAAGGGGACAAACACTTCCGGCAAATCGCTCAGTGTTAATTTAGACATGTTATCGCCTTAATTAGAAAGTCTTATGAGGTCACGATAGCTCGTTGAAATTTTAACCTGCTGCGCCAACGCCTCATCAAAAGATATCATTCGGTCAGTAGTTGCTTTCCACTCCGCTATGTCCTGGTAGGCATTAATAAACCAACTTAAATTTTCACAGAGGTTTCCGAATGCCGAATTAATCTGCATCACATCGCCAAACTTGATAGCGCCAGAAAAAAACCTCGGCACTGCCAGCAAACTACTAAACAGCAATGAGAGCTGACCATAACTTTCTGTAAACAACGAAAGGCGCACTTTCACCCGGACGGTACGGCGCATATTAGCGAGACTAATATCAAGCTTGTTGCTAAGATTAGCCTTTTCAGAACTTCGCATTGCTTTACCATACCCTTTTTTATTTCGATCACGAAACCGCACCAAACAATAACGTAAATCTGCTTCTGACTTTTGCTGATGATTGTTCAGGGACACAAGTTTGAATCCGATTTTCTGACTGATATACATGCCCAGCACAGCATATATAATCGCCACCCAAAACATATAGGCAGGAACCGTCACCCCCCACAGTGACGCACTACCCGAAATGGCGATGAGCACCACACTGAATGACACCACACTCGCCAGCGTATAAAGAAGCCCGCAAGCAAGATAGACGGTTGAATAAGTAAACTTATTGATATCCTCAGCGATACGCTGATCTGGATTGTCAACGTGACGTTCAACCTGATCCGGCTGCGGCGACTGAAGTATCCATTCAGAAAGATAATAATTAGTCAGCCACCGACGCCACTTAAGTGCAAATATATCTACCAAATAGGTGGTCAGCACTGAGCGTGCTACCGAGAAACAAACAACTCCAAGAAAAACCGATATCAATGTATAGAACCGGTGAGCATTCAGTTCTTGAATGGCATTGTAGAAGTGCTTATACCACTCATTGAGCGCTAATGCAGTTGCAACCCCCAACAGAGAGAGCGTTACCAAGGCAATGAGTGCGCACCACGCAAAAAATTTTTCTTCCGACCTCCAATACAATGATAGTAAAAGTGACGTATTCCGCAGAAAGCTATTCCGGTTAAATCTCGACGCAACTGCACATTCTGCTTCCGTATTCATCATGGCTTCTCGGCTTTTTACATTTATATTTTTAGTTATAGTTTTTGGTTTATTTAAAACACAAGCGACTATAGCGCCCAGAACCCCAGGCGCCCCAAGCTCGCCGCTAATTTCAAGCGTGCCATTTGCCAACTATTCAGTGCATTAATGTGCTGCTGCTCTGCGGTCGCATACGCAGTCAATGCATTGAGTAATTCGATCATGCTGCCAACACCGGATTGGTATCGGCCTTGCACTACCTCCAGTGCCTGGTTGGATTGATCCACCCAGTCAGCCGTTCTTTCCAAAGATCGCGTTTCAGTGATCAGTGCCTGATAGTTACCCCAAAGGTCTATCGAAATGCGCTGCTCCACATCACTCACTTCGGCCTCCCTCGCCTCCAGTCGTGCTTGAGCGCTTCTTACTTGATAAGTGCGCTCGAATCCTTCAAACAAAGGAATATTCAGCTGCAGGCCGACACTGTTGTCCCGCGTTCGACTATCGCCGTTGAACGCCATTGATTGGTTAAGCTGCACATCTGAGGCACTGGCAATAAATGACAATGTAGGCCGACCTTGCGCCTTACTCTCGTCGATGGCGGCCTTTGCCGCATTCAACTGAGCCTTGGCAGCAATGAGCGAGGGATGATCCTGCTTGGCTTGTTCAAGTAGCTCATTAATGCCTTTGACAAAGTGCGTATCCGGGCGCTGAGTCAGGCTTCCTGCTAGCTCCAGCGGTGTTTGTGGCGCCAGTCCCATGCGCAGGGCAATAAGCCCCTTGGCATTGACTAAAGCACCATTGCTGCGCACTTCATTGAGTGCCGCTTGGGAGTACGCTGCCTGGGCTTGGAGGCGGTCCGAAAGTGCAGCAGCGCCTGCGTCATGTTTGGCACTGGCTGCCTTAAGGTTTTCGGCTGCAAGGGCCGCCACCTGAGCAGCAGCTATCTGACTGTTTTGTGCGGCCAGCGTGTCGTAATACAACTGCGCAGCCAGTATGAAGGTTTGCTGCAATTGCTCATCTTGATTGGCGTTCGCCGCAATCAACAATTGACGAGCATTACGCAATGCTGCATCGCGCCGACCAAAATCAAACAGCACCCAACTCAAGGCCAATCGATGATCCACTTGGCTTTTATGACCACGGTTGGAGTATTCCTCACGCTGGTCATAATTCGTGTCGTTGCGACCCGTGGTGATACCCGAACTTGCGTTGAGCCTGGGGAGATACGCCGCCTGCCGCCCCCCGACATCAGCGGCCATGGCCCTGGCAGTTGCCCAGTTCAGCCGTGCTTGGGGGTCGTGACAGAGCACGCGCTCTATCATGTTCTCCAATGTTAAACGCGCCGGTAGCGGGCTGCTCTCGCACGCTCCTGGAACCCTGTCGATGGGCTGAGTGGCGGTATGCGCAACCGTGCGCTCAGTCATGAACACATCCAGACCTGCTGCTGCTTCCCACTGAGAGCCAGCACAAAGACCAGCCACTATTGCTGCTGTACGTGCCGCCCTCATCACGAAGTGACCGTGCCGATGGCATGAATACAATGAGTCTCGGCAAACGGTGTCGGCACAATCCGCCCATGCTCCATCACCACAACCCGATCTGCCGACGCAATCGTCTCAGCGCGGTGAGCGATGATGATGCGCGTCACCGCCAACGCACGCACCGCCTCGTTGACCTGTTGCTCGCAGGCCATATCCAGATGGCTGGTGGCTTCATCCAGAATCAGAATGTCGGGTTTCTTGTAGAGCGCCCTGGCTAACAGCACACGCTGTTTCTGACCACCAGACAACACCGTGCCCATATCACCTACCAAGGTGTTGTAACCCATCGGCATGGCCAGAATGTCGCTATGAATGGACGCCATGCGTGCACACTCCATGGCCCAGTCCAGATCAGGATTTGACTCAAAAAACACAATGTTGTCTGACAGTGAACCAGCGAACAGACAGTCGTCCTGCATGACTGTGCCGATCTTGCCGCGAAACTTTTCGGTACCCAGTTGCTGCAAATCACTACCGGCGATGCAAATCTTGCCCTCAGTAGGCTGGAGGATTCCTAACAGCAAGCTGACAAGGGTGCTCTTGCCACTGCCCGAGACCCCAGTGATCGCCACTGACTCGCCCTGTGCGATGCATAGATCAATACCGTCAAGTACGAATGGCTCTTGATCGGAATATCGATATTTCACACCTTTGAGTTCAATATCTACAGGGCTTGCTGGCCACGTCACGCCGGCGAGCGTCCCACGACTGTCTTCCGGTGGATGCATGACGATGTCGGCCAGTCGCTCACTTTGCAGACGCAGCATGTAAAGCTCAAAAAAATGATCGATCAGACTCGCGACGCGGCTGACAAACTGATTTTTATAAGCCATGAAGGCGATTAGTACACCCACGGTGAACTGGTTATTCATGACCATCGACGCACCGACCCCTACGGCGATCAGGCTTTCCAGACCGAATATCAAACCGTTCAACTGCGTGTAGATCAGCTGTAACTTCTGAGTCCGCAATCCTGCATTGATCTGCTCTACCAGCAATCCAAGCCAGGCGAGACGCCGTTCATTCTGGCGCTGGAACAGCTTGATCGGTCGTATGCCGCGTACCGTTTCCAAGAAGTGGCTTTCCTGGCGAGCGGCGTGAACAATCTGCTCTTCGCTGGCCCGCCGTAACGGGTAGTACCACGCCCAGCGAACCAGGGCGTACAGGAACATCGCTGCTGCTGCGATGGCCGCCAATAATGGGCTGTATACAAGCATTAGCGTGAAGGTAGCGATGGTCATCAGACCATCCAGAACGGCGGAAAAGAACGCGGCTGTCAGGGTCCCCTGAATGACGTCGACAGCACCGAAGCGTGAGACAACATCTCCCAGATGACGCTTTTCAAAATACTGGATTGGCAGGCGCAGTAGATGACTGAAGACATTGGCACACCATTGCACGCTCAACAGCGTACTCATGTGCATCATGACCCAGGCCCTAATGGCACTCACCGTTTGCTGCATCAGCAACAACAGGCCAAAGCCAATTATCAACGTGGTCAGCAGGTCACGATCCTGTGTGACCAATACGTTATCGAGCGTCCATTGCAGCAAGAACGGACTGACCAGTGAGAACACTTCCAAGGCTAATGCCAAGACCAATACCTGCCCAAGGGAGCGATAAAGGCCACTCACTTTTCCCAGCATACCCATCAGTTTGACCTGGGGCTTGGGCTCCTGCTTTTCAAAGCCTCCTTCCGGCCAGACTTCGAGCGCTACCCCGGTAAAGGATTTGCTGGCCTCGGCCAAGCTCAGATGCCGCATGCCACTCGCAGGGTCATGCACAATAATTTGTTGACTCTCTACCGCCTTGAGCACAACGAAGTGGTTGAAGTTCCAATGCAAAATACAGGGCAGCTTGAGTTTGTTCAGATCTTCAAGTTCCAGCCTGACAGCCCGAGTACCGAGATTGAGCTGGTCGGCAATCTGGATCAGTTGCTTGAGCGTACTGCCTTTGAGCGACACGTTGAATTGGCGGCGCAAGTCCATCAACGTGGAATGATGACCATGGAAGCCTGTGATCATCGCCAGGCAGGCCAGGCCACACTCCGTGGCTTCAGTTTGCAGAATCAAGGGCAGGCGGCGACCCATTCGCAAGGAGATCGCATCGAGGTAGCTCATGCTGCTCTCCTAAAGTTTTCCAGTCAGGCTGTAGAGCGGCTCAAGCACCCACTCATAGAGGCGGCGGGTCTCCTGCAGAATATCTGCCTCAACCAACATGCCGGTTTGCAGCGCGCGCGGCTTGCCGTAAGCCAGTACGGATTGCGCTTCGATATCAACGCGAATGCGATAAATCTGCTCACCTTCAAGGCCAAGCCCTGGAACGCTACCGGTCATCGTTGCCAGATCAGCGGCCGACAGCGATGCTTTTGAGATAGAGGTAACGCTGCCACTGTGTTGGCCGAACTTTTGGTAGGGGTATGCCTGATACCGCACTCTCACGGGGTCGCCCGCACGCACAAAACCAATGGCTTTGCTAGGTGCGTACAACTCTACTTGTAGATGGGAATTGGCGGGCACAATGCTCATCAAGACCCGCGAGCTATCAACCGTCTGGCCCGGCTCAACAAGAATCGCAGTGGCCACCCCATCTTGGGGAGCCGTTATGACCAAGGCACGCTTGGCTTCGCTTTCAATGAGTTCTTGCTGGATACCCGACAGCGAGCGCTGAATGCCGGCAAGTTGGTTTTCATGCAGTGACGAAAGACCTGCAAGCTCATGCTGCACCTGCACCAATTGCAGATTCAACACTGTCGTTTCGCGTGCCAGTCCCTGAAGCGTCTGATGCTGGCCAAGTAGTTCGGACTGGCGCTGTTGAAGTTGATCCATTGAGATGTAACCCTTATCCATCAATCCTTGATAACGATCAGCCGCATTGGTCGCCAGCTTTACAAGCTGCTCCTGACTGGCTGTCTGTTGTGCGAGCGTTCGCAGTTGTCGTCGCAGACTGTCCAGCTTGCTTTGCAGGCTTTGCCGCTCCTGCGCTTGAAGTTGCTTTTTTTTCATGAGTTCATCACTGAGAGAACGTTGCCGCATTGCAAGTTGATCGCTTACGTCTGCTTGTACCGGCCGCGAATCCCCTGCATATCGTTCACTGGAAACTCGGAACAATGGCGCTCCCTGTTTAACCGGCTGGCCTTCCTCGATAAAGCGCTCGAGGACCAAACCGTACTGGGGAGCGTGTATTTTCAGTTGCCCCGCGAAGGGCACCAACTGACCCGGTACAGTGATGCGCTTTGTGTAACTGCCACAAAGAAAAAAAGTCACCACCATGGTCGCGAGCAACCCCGCAACCAGCGTCAAAAAGGCAAAGGAGACCGGCCTGACGAGCACAATTTCACCTAGCCAATTCACATGCCTGGAGGTCAACGCCTCAAGCCGGAACAGTGGGGTTTTCGACGTCACAACTTGTCCTTATCAATCACTCTCGAATTCGGTTCGCACAACAAGCTTTCTTTCAGCATAAAAAAACCGAACCGATAAAATTAAAAATCGTTCTGATACAAAATATTTCAGCGAATAAATTTTCTCCTCCCTCGTTCGTAAGGCATATAGACAAATATGATTCGGATCAGTTATTCATAAAAAACATGAATACCAACCCTGCTTTCCCGAAAAACAACAAAGGAAAACCAGCATTGAAATTTACCAACCGTGAAGCTGATGTGTTAGGCCTTTTGATTTACGGCCTGACCAACAAAGAAATCGGTCGACAATTGGGAATTAGCGACCATACCGTCAGGGATCACATTTCATCAATATTAAAAAAGACCAACACGACCAGCCGTGTAGAGCTAGCGGTTTTGAGCAGCACCATGAAGCGCCCACTATAGTCCGAGTATCACGCCTTTAAAAATAGACACAATAACTTGAGCCGTTTTCGACCCCACCGAGCGTAAATTAATATCGAAATTTAAAGTATTAATAAAACCTAGACTGATAGCCCGAGAAAGCTCAAAACTTCATGCCTCAGCTACAGGCTCCAGAACTGAATTTATTTCTAGGAAATAAATAGCCATGACAGCCTCCACAGCACAAGCGCTGGCTGACGCCGAGCGATTCCAGCTGGTTACACACCCTGACGACAGTCTCTTTTGCAATTGATAGCCAGTCCGCTAGCTTTAACGCAAACGAATAGCACAACGTCTGCGTGCAAAAAAAAAAAACGTTATCCCTGCCAAATTAAATTAAGATCACATTTTAAATAACCGCACTGTAGGCTTTTGAATAGTTTTCCTCCAAATAAATCTTGGCAAAAAAAAAAAAAAAAAAAAAAAAAAAATAAGAAAACCCGCCGGGGACCAAAGAACCCCCCCCAGCACCAGCTGAAATCC
>NZ_JYLO01000021.1 GCF_001439845.1 Pseudomonas lactis
CCTCGCTTAGGCTCGGTGTGCCCGAACGCAGGCTTGAATCCGTGGGCCGCCGCCACGCGCCATCCATGGCGCGGGGCGGCTAACCCGGCGTCCTGCCAGGTTACCCACGAATTCAAGCCTGCGTTCGGCCAGCGTGGTTTAACGGGGCGCCTGAGATCAAGATCACAAGCAGATCAAGAGCAAGATCAAGAGCGGCTCGCTTCGCATCGTGGTTACTCGGCTGCTATCGCAGGCAAGCCACACAGGGTTATCCGGTTTCGTCAGTGGAAACCCGGTTTACTTACCAGGCGTCAGGGTCAACCTTGTCTTGCCGTACACCTTCTCAAAGTTCTGCGGCTGCATCGGAAAGCTCAGATATTGCGCCTTCAACGACGGGTCGATGCCGTTGGCATAGTTCGGGCTGGCCGGGTTGCCGGATTGGCCGATGCCGCTCTGGCCCATCATTGGTTCCGCCTGGCCGAAGTCGATGATCATGCGCAGCGCCGATACTTGGGTCGCGTTGAAATCCTGGCCCCAGGTGTACGGTGCCGGGTTCAGGGTGTTGTGATCGCCACCGCTGGCGAAGGGGCCGCGGATGACCTGGCCGCTGGTATTTTTCCATGTGGTGCTGTGCAGCTTGCCCCACTGCCAGGCCTTGTGATCGGCGCCCAATTGGCTGTCGCCAGTAGTGATGGCGGCGGCCAGGGTGCGGGCCAGGATCGCGGGTTTGTCTTCTTTTTGCGCGGTACGCGTGTCATCCCAGAATGGGCTGTCTTCACGGCCCAGCAGGTGGTCGGCGATGGCCGAGTAGGACAGGCTGACGTTGCTGACGAAGGCTTTCCAGCTGGCGCTGTTTTCCGGGCCGAGTTTGTCGAGGAAGATCTGCCGGGCGCTTTCTTGCAGGAACAGTTCATAGATCGCCGCGTCAGCCGAGGTGGTCGCCAGTCGACCATCGAAGGCCATCAGGCGGTCGAGCGCTTCGCGGGCCTTGGCGCGTTCCGCTGCCGGCAATGCATCGATGGCCTGCTTGAGGGGCAGGGCCATACCCGGCGCCTGGAACATGTTCTTGAGCTTGGCGGCGAAGAGGGTGGTCTGGTCGTATTGCATGGCGATCAGGCTGCGGCTGTCATGCTTGCCAGCGTTGGCCAGTTGCGCCAGGCGTTCGCTGCGCTCCGGTGCATCCCAGGCGTTGGACAGTTGCATGCCGTAGCCACGCGGTGCGGTGCGCTGGTTGGCGGTGCCGATCCAGCCCTGGGCCGGGTCTTGGTCGTACGGGTGCAGCATCGCGTCGGCGTAGCCGTCCCAGTCAAAGCGCGTGTCCCAGCCCGGCGATGGCAACAGGCCTTCGCCTTCTCGGCGGTTGGGGAAGCGGCCGGTGACTTGCCAGCCGATGTTGCTGGCGTCGGCGAAGATCATGTTCAAGGCTATGGCGCGAATCTCGCGGGTGGCATCCGAGGCTTTGCCAGCGTTTTGTGCGCGGGACAGGTCGAAGAATGCATCCAGGCTCTTGTCGTCCTTGAAGTCGGCGGTTTGCAAGGCCAGGCCAAGACCGCTGGTGAGCGCCTGGCTGCTGTTGAGCAGGGCGCCGTGGCGGGTTTCGTACACCACTTCGCGAATCGAGCGCTGGCCCTTGATGAAGAAGGTTTCGTTGCGCACGCCGGCCGGCATCCATTTGCCGTTGTTCTCGTAGTACAGCGCGTTGCCCTGGCGTTTGACCTTCTCCAGGAACAGGTCCTGGGTGTCGCCCTTGACCGCGCTCATGCTCCACGCCACTTTGCCGTTGAAACCGGAGAGCAGGGTCGGCAGGCCGGCAATCGAAGCACCGGCGGCCTGGTATTTGGGCGCACGAATCTGCACGTAGTTCCACGGCGACGGTGCTTGTGGCTGCGCGGCGATGTCGTTGGCCAACAGGCTCTTGGCGCTGCGGCTGCGTTGCGGGCCAATGGCCCAGTTGCTTGAGGTGGTGACGCTCAGGGCGTTGAGGCTGCGCAATTGCTGGCCTACGGTTTCCAGCCCGGCGAGGCCGGTGATCTGGCTCAGGTTGACGCCTTTGAGCTTGTCGGCTTCGGCCAGCGGGACAGGTTCGTCCGGTGCGCTTGGGGTGAGCCAGGCGAGTTTGTCGACGCCGACCTTTTGCGCCAGCACCAGGGACGAGAGCTCCCCCTGCAGGTTGCTCGACTGGCTGAAATTGAGCAGGCAGAACAGCAGCGCCGAATCTTCCGGCTTCCAGTACTCGGGCTTGTAGCCGCTCTGGGCCAGGTCCGCCGGCAGCTTGTCGCGGTAGCGGAACAGGTAGGCGTTGACGCCTCGGGCATACACTTCAAAGAAGCGTTTGAGGCGTGGCGATGAGGCATTGTACAACTCGCCAGCGCTTTTCTTGAGGTTGACCGCCCGCATGAAGCGGTCGACATCCAGCACTTGCGGGCCCGACATTTCCGCCAGACGGCCCTGAGCCAGCAGGCGCAGAGTGACCATCTGGGTGATGCGGTCGCTGGCGTGCACGTAACCGAGGCTGAACAGAGCGTCGTGGAAAGTGTTGCTTTCGATCAGCGGCATGCCTTGGGCATTGCGGCGCACCGACACATTCTGTGCCAGGCCCTTGATCGGCTGCACGCCAGCAACGGGCGGCAGGGTGTCCTGGGTGTTCTGGAGCTGGCAACCGGCCAGGCCCAAGGCACTGACCACTGCCGCGGCAACGCCGAACCGGGGAAGAAAATGTAAGAGGGCTGGCGAGGCCATGGCAAAGCTCCTGCGGGGGGTAGCGTCAGTAAAGGCGCTACGTTAGTGAGCGCGGCGAAACGACGCAAGCGGGAGTTTTGGCAATTGCGTGAGAACTTGAAACAGCCGCCCATTGAGGTGGGGGCTGGTTTAAGGCTTTGTAGGAGCGAGCTTGCTCGCGAGAAACCCATGGGCGCTGTGTTTATTCAGGAAACACGCGTAATCGTTGACGTTTTTCGCGAGCAAGCTCGCTCCTACACGTGCGGTTTAAGCGCCGTGGCACTTCTTGAATTTCTTCTCGCTGCCGCACGGGCAGGGGTCGTTGCGACCGACGTCCTTCAACGCATTGCGCACCGGCTCTTGGTGAGCGTGGCCGCAGTTCGGGCCGTGGACATGGCCGTGGTCGTGATCATGGTGGTCATGATCGTGGTTGCAGTCAGGACCATGGACATGGGGTTGCTGTGTCATCGATGTTGCTCCGGAATAAAATCGCCGGGGATTATCTCGCCATTGTGTGCCACCTGCACGTCATTACCGATGAATAATCCGGTTTTCAGTTCGCCTTCCAGACGATAAGGCACGGGCCGGTCGGGATTTTTCAGCATCTGCACCACCTCACGCACCTGTGGCCAGAGGTTGGTGCGCACCGAGACCTTGAAGAATTTATGCCCGCGTGGCGGTACGGTCAGCCACTCGTTGGACTCGCCTTCGGTCAACACCAGGTTGCCCAGGCTGACCTTGTAGACCAGGCCGCGCACGGTCAGGTCGGCGTCGTCGCGGTTGTCCACGCGAAAGTACAGCTTGAATTTCTGCTCCAGCAGCTTGGCCCGTACCACTTCGACCTTGACCAGGGAAACGTGTGGCGGCGGCGTGTCGTCTTCGAACCAGGACGCGCAGCCGGTCAGGCCCAGGGTCAACGCCAGCATCAAGCTATACATCCGAAGCATGGCGTTTTCCCCGTCCAGTGATTAGAAGTAGCTGGAACAGCACTTCTTGAATTTCTGCCCACTGCCACACAAACAGGCATCGTTACGTCCGGCCTTCACTTCTACCGTAGGGTCGATGAAGTACCAGCGCCCCTCATTCTGTACGAAAGAAGACTGCTCGCGGTGACTATGTTCACCAGTAGCGTCATGCCAGCGCGCGGTAAAGGTGACAAAGGCGTGTTCCGGTTGGCCGCCGAACACCTCGGAGCTTTCCACCTCCAGGCCCAGCCAGGTGCTTTGGGCACTCCAGGCGGCAATGGCGTCGCGGTCCAGGCCGGCCTGTTGCGCAGGCAATGTAGTGGCGACCAGGTAATCGACCAGGCCCAGCACATAGGCGCTGTAGCGCGAGCGCATCAACGCGCTGGCGCAGGGGGCCGGGTGGCCGGCGTGATAATGGCCGCAGCAGGCATCCAGCAGATTGCCACTGCCGCACGGGCAAATGGATGTACTCATCGGGTTACCACCAATACTTTCCGAAGTTTTCCGGGTTGGCCCAGAAGCGGGCGTTGAGCCAGTCCGGCACCTGTTTATAGTCAAGCAGATCATAGGTAAACAGCGTCAGTACCTGATCATCGCGTTGGAAGCGTTCGCCGGCTTGCAGGGCCAGGGAGAAAAAGTCGGTGTCCTTCCAGTCGCAGGCGCCCAGGTCGGCCAGCACGGCGATGCGGCTGGCATTGAGGTTACGAATGCCACCGAGCAGGGTCAGGCCTTGGGGTTTGGTCAGGTGCTCCAGGCAGTCGACCACCAGCGCGAGGTCAAAGCGCTGCACCGCGAGGTCTTCCGACAACGGCCCTGGCGCGGCATAGAACACTTCGGTGTCCGGGTGCGCAGCTTTGAAGGCATCCAGCGCCGGAAAATGGCTGGCGCCCACTAATAACAGGCGTTTTGGCCTGTGAAGGTCCAGCAGGGCCGCCAAGGCTTGTTGGGGCGTACGGGCAGAAATTCCAGCGGTCATTGCAGATCCTCGCATCAAGACCGTAGAGACTAGCGCGGCTGGGCGCGTGGGCCTAGAGCGCGGCGGTCGATAGCCGCCGGGGGAGAACTGAAGTTTTTTGATCCTTCACTGGCAAATCGCCTGTAGAAGTCGTTACTGTGCGCTCAAAGAAAAATTTGAAAACACTCAGGAGCCCCATGATGCGTAAGGTTTTTCTGCTGGCCCTGTTGGTCAGCCCCGTTGCCCTGGCCCAGAGCGTCAGTGTCGAAACCAATTCATTGATGCGCTTGCCCAGCAGCACCAGCGTGTTGCAGCTCGAGCGTCTGGACGTGGCGGATTACGGCACCTTGCTGATTCCGGCCACCATCAGCCAGGTTACGGTGGATGAGCTGCACTTGGGGCGCGACGCACGCATCACCATTGTTCCCGGCAATACCGCACTGCAAATGCAAGTGCGCGATGCGCAGTTGGAGCACGGTAGCCAGATCACCTCTCGGGGCGCTCCCGGCACCCACGAAAAACCCGCCAAGGCTGGGCGTGACTTGACGTTGCGCATTAATTCGCTGACCGCCGAAGCGCTGTCGGTGGATGCCCGTGGCGGCGCCGGCGCCCAAGGGTATGCGGGCCTGGACGGTGCCAACGGCGTGGACCCAGGTTGCACCTGGGGTTCAGCCGGGCGCGGTTTTAATGGCGATAACGGCGGCGATGGCCGGCCAGGGGCAGCGGGCGCGCAGGTACGTCTGGAGTTGCCGCAGGCGTTCCCGGCTGAACAGATCAAGGTCTGGGTCGATGGCGGGCCCGGTGGCCTGGCTGGGGTTGCGGGCAAACCCGGCAAGGGCGGGCAGTCCAAGGGCTGCCTGGTATACCGCGCGGACGGCGGCGAAAAGGGCCGGCCAGGGTTGGAGGGGCAACCGGGGCCGGCTGGGCCTGCGGGGTCTGTGACCATCCAGCGGCTCTGATTCGCCTGGCCTTACGCTATCGCGGGCAAGCCCGGCTCCCACATTTGGAATGCATTCCAGTGTGGGAGCCGGGCTTGCCCGCGATAGCGGTGTAAGGCTCGCCTCAGAACATCGGCCGAGCCGAAGCCACTGCCACCACCACCAATCCGACAATCAAGTTAATCCCCACCAACTTGCGAATCTGCCCCAGCGCAGCCGCGCCCGCCGGCCAATCTTCAGCCGCCACCGCTGCCTTCAGCTCCGGGAATTTCAACGCCTGGATGCGGATAAACAGCGCCGTCATCACCAGGTACAAGCCCATCATCACCTGCACATAACGCGGCGCCGTTTCAAAACCACTGAAGCGCAGGTGCAGCAAACCCATGCCGCTGATCGGCAAAAGCACCACCGCCACCCATACCCACACAAAAAAACGTTGAAACACATTTGCCCATAGCTTGAGCCGGGCAGGGCCCTCAAGTGCCGCCATGGCGGCGGGGCGCAGGATCATCCAGGCGAAAAACATACCGCCGACCCAGATCAAGGCGGCCAGTACATGCAGGGTATAAGCGAGGCTAAACGCGGTCATTGTGGTACTCCGTTCTGCGCGGGATTAATTAGCGGGGTATGATAGCGGCCGATCCGAACCACTGAAAATTTATCCAGCGTTTTTTGCGCCCGACTATCCATGATCAGCACTGAACTCAAAACCACGATCCAGGGCGCCTATTCGCGTTTTCTCGAAGCCAAAAGCTTGAAACCGCGCTACGGTCAACGCCTGATGATCGCCGAAGTGGCAAAAGTCCTCGGGGATATCGACACCGACGACGAAGGCCGCCGCGAGGGTGAGCCTGCGGTAGTAGCCGTCGAGGCCGGTACCGGTACCGGCAAGACCGTGGCCTACAGCCTGGCCGCGATCCCCACGGCCAAGGCCGCTGGCAAGCGCCTGGTGATCGCCACCGCCACCGTCGCGCTGCAAGAGCAGATTGTCTACAAAGACTTGCCCGACCTGATGCGCAACAGCGGCTTGAGCTTTACCTTCGCCCTGGCCAAGGGCCGTGGCCGCTACATGTGCCTGTCCAAGCTCGACGTATTGCTGCAGGAAGGCCACGCCCAAACCGCCACCGCCTCCTTGTTCGAAGAAGAAGGCTTCAAGATCGAGGTGGATGAGGTCAGCCAGAAGCTGTTTACCAGCATGATCGAGAAGCTGGCCGGCAACAAATGGGACGGCGACCGCGACAGCTGGCCCACTGCCCTGGAAGACTCCGACTGGGCGCGCCTGACCACCGATCACAGCCAATGCACCAACCGCCACTGCCCCAACTTCGGCCAGTGCGCCTTCTACAAGGCGCGCGAAGGCATGGGCAAAGTGGACGTCATCGTCACCAACCACGACATGGTATTGGCTGACCTGGCCTTGGGCGGCGGTGCGGTACTGCCCGACCCCCGCGACACCCTCTACGTCTTCGACGAGGGTCACCACCTGCCAGACAAGGCCATTGGCCATTTCGCCCATTACACGCGCCTGCGTTCCACGGCCGACTGGCTGGAAACCACCGCCAAGAATCTCACCAAGTTGCTGGCCCAGCACCCGTTACCCGGCGACCTGGGCAAGCTGATCGAGCAAGTGCCGGAGCTGGCGCGCGAGATCAAGACCCAGCAGCAGTTCATGTTCAGCGCCTGCGAGCAGGTGGCGGACTTCAAGCCCGGTGAAGACGTCGAGGGCCGCGAGCGCCCGCGCCATCGTTTTGTCGGCGGGATGATCCCCGAGCACATGCGCGAAATGGGCATCGAGCTGAAGAAAGGCTTTTCACGCCTCACCGACCTGTTCACGCGCCTGACGGACTTGCTCAAGGAAGGCATGGATGGCGAGGTCAATATCGGCATTGCCAGTAACCAGGCCGAAGAGTGGTACCCCTTGTTCGGCAGCCTGCTGTCTCGTTCCCAAGGCAATTGGGAGCTGTGGACCGCCTTTACCGTCGAAGACCCGGAAGACAACCCGCCCATGGCCCGTTGGCTGACGCTGTCGGAAAGCGGTGCGCTGTTCGATATCGAGGTCAACGCCAGTCCGATCCTCGCCGCCGAAATGCTGCGCCGCAACCTGTGGAACGTCGCCTACGGCTGCCTGGTGACCTCGGCCACGCTGACAGCCCTGGGCACTTTTGACCGCTTCCGCATGCGCGCCGGCCTGCCGAAAAAGGCCGTTACCGCCGTGGTACCCAGCCCATTTCATCACGCTGACGCCGGCGTGCTGCGGGTGCCAGACCTCAAGGCCGACCCACGGGACGCGGCCGCGCACACGGCGGCGATCATTCGCGATCTGCCGTCGCTGGTGGAAGGCTCCCGCGGCACCCTGGTGCTGTTCTCGTCGCGCAAGCAGATGCAGGACGTGTTCGACGGCCTCGACCGCGACTGGCGCAAGCAGGTGTTTATCCAGGGCAACCTGTCCAAACAGGAAACCCTGAACAAGCACAAGGCGCGGGTCGACGGTGGGGATTCCAGCGTGTTGTTCGGCCTGGCCAGCTTTGCCGAAGGCGTGGACTTGCCCGGCGCTTACTGCGAACACGTGGTGATCGCCAAGATCCCGTTCTCGGTGCCGGATGACCCGGTCGAGGCCGCACTGGCCGAGTGGATTGAAGCCCGAGGTGGTAACCCGTTTATGGAAATTTCGGTGCCAGATGCTTCACTGAAGCTGGTACAGGCCTGCGGGCGGCTGCTGCGTACCGAAGAAGACCGCGGCACCATCACTTTGCTCGATCGGCGCCTGGTTACCCAGCGCTATGGCAAGGCGATCCTCAATGCCTTGCCGCCGTTCAGGCGCGAAATTTCTTAAGCCACTGTGGGCGGATTCGCCCACTGCGTGGTCTATCTCATCACTATCGTCAGGCCAGTCATCGGCCGTTTGGGAGAACTTTGTTCGTATGATCCGCACGCTGCCCGCTCTTTTTGCCCTGCTGTTCGCTGCGCCGTTGATGGCGGCGCCCGAGGGGCAACAAACGCTGTTCAACTTCGTCAGGCCTGCCGATGTGGTCAAGGTGGCGACCCAGGACGCCAGCCTGCCGCAATACAACGCCGAACAAACCCCCGAAGGCGAGGTGCTGCGCCGCATCACCTTCAACCCAGCGGCCGAGCCGAGCCTGGTGCTCAGCCCGCAGACGGGGACGTGGGATTGGTCGCAATCGAGCGCCATGAGCCTGCGTATCCAGAGCGCGATGAACTGGGCGCTGACCCTTTACGTCAAGGTGCAGAGCGCCGATGGCAAGACGCTCGTCAGCCGCATCGACCTGCCGGCCGGCCCGGCCCAGACGCTGCTCGTCCCGCTGCAAGCCAACTCCCCCCTGAGCCAGGGCATGAAGGCCGGCCCGCCGATGCCAATGACCGTGGATGGCCAGCGGGTGTTGCTGGCCGCCAGCGCCGGGGAAGTCGACCGCAGCCAGGTCGTCTCGGTGACCCTGTCGATGCTCAAGCCCAATGCCGCCCAAAGTATCCTGCTGGAGCGCTTCGGCGTGCAGGACAGCGAGCCGGTATTGAAGGCCGCCTACACTGAACTGGTGGATGCCTATGGTCAGTCCACCCGTGCACGCTGGCCGGAAAAGGTCAGCAGCGACGAGCAACTCAAGGCATCGGCTGCCAAGGAACAACAGCAGCTCAAGGCCTGGCTGGCCGAGCGGGACAAGTCCTCGCTGGATCAATACGGCGGCTGGAAAAAGGGCCCGGGCTTCGACGCCAGCGGTTTTTTCCGCACCCAGAAGCGCGACGGCCGCTGGTACCTGGTGACGCCGGACGGGCATCCGTTCTACTCCCTGGGGGTGAACACCGTGGCGCCAGACAACAGCCAGACCTACGTGGCGGGGCGCGAGTGGATGTTTGCGGCGCTGCCCAAGGCCGGCGAACCCTTTGACAAGTACTACGGCAGCGACGACAGCCGCACCGGCAACGGTGCCGGCGAAGGTCGCGGCTTTGGCTCGGGGCGTTGGTACGATTTCTATGCTGCCAACCTGCAACGCACTTACGGCGGTGACGCGTTGGACCAGCCACGCTGGGTGACCCATACCCTTGATCGCCTGCAAGCCTGGGGTTTCAACACCGTGGGCAACTGGAGCGATCCGGACCTGGCCACTGCCGACCGCGTGCCGTACACCTTGCCGCTGTCGATTGTCGGTGACTATGCCAGTATCAGCACCGGCACCGACTGGTGGGGCGGTATGCCTGATCCGTTTGACCCGCGCTTTGCCATGGCCACCGAACGCGCCGTGGCCATCGCGGCTCGCGATCACCGCGACGATCCGTGGTTGATCGGTTTCTTTGCCGACAACGAACTGGCCTGGGCCGGTCCTGGCGACGACGCAAAATCCCGCTACGCCCTGGCGTACGGCACCCTGCGCATGACCACCGACGTCCCGGCCAAGCGCGCTTTCCTCAAGCAACTGCGCGACAAATACCGCAATGAAGAAGGCCTTTCCAAAGCCTGGGGCATTCAACTGGCCGGTTGGGAACTGATGGAAGACCCAGGTTTTGAGCCGCCGATGCCTAGCCCTGAGCACCCGGAAATCGAAGCCGACTTCAAGTATTTCCAGAAGACCTTCGCCGATGCTTACTTCAAAACCATCTCCGACTCGCTGAAGTGGCACGCGCCCAACCAGCTGTTGCTGGGCGGTCGTTTTGCGGTGAGTACGCCGGAAGCGGTCGCTTCGTGCGCGCAGTATTGCGATGTGCTGAGCTTCAACATGTACACCTTGAAACCCCAGGACGGTTACGACTTCGCCGCGCTGCGTGCGCTGGACAAACCGGTACTGATCACCGAATTCAACTTTGGCTCTGCCGACCGTGGCCCGTTCTGGGGCGGCGTGACGCAACTGGCCCGCGAAGAAGACCGTGGCGCGGCTTACACCACCTTCCTCAAGCAGGCCGTGGCCGAGCCGTCGATTGTCGGGGTGCACTGGTTCCAGTACCTGGACCAGCCGGTCACCGGGCGTCTGCTGGATGGAGAAAACGGCCATTTCGGCCTGGTCGGCATCACCGATGTACCGTTCCAGGGCTTTGTCGAGACGGTGCGCAAGAGCAACCTGGCCGCGCTCGACCAGTTGGGCCGTGAGGCGCAAAAAGCCAAGGCCGCCCAAGCGATGCGTGAAAGTGAAGCCGGCAAGCCGGGGCGCGACGGCAAAGGCGCGGGGCAGGGCGCTGGGCATGCTGGTGGGCACGCTGGGAATGGGCATTGATTCACCGTTGACGGGTTCACAAAACCTACAATGGCTGAAAGAATGGCGGCCACTTTTCATGGTGTTTTCCGAGGGGACTTAGGTGCAGATTCAGGGTCATTACGAGCTGCAGTTCGAAGCGGTGCGCGAAGCCTTCGCCGCCCTGTTCGATGATCCTCAGGAGCGTGGTGCCGGGCTGTGCATCCAGGTTGGCGGGCAAACCGTCGTCGACCTGTGGGCCGGTACTGCCGACAAGGACGGTGCCGAGGCCTGGCACAGCGATACCATCGTCAACCTGTTCTCCTGCACCAAGACCTTCACGGCAGTGACGGCCCTGCAACTGGTGGCCGAAGGCAAGCTCAAGCTCGATGCGCCGGTGGCCGATTACTGGCCGGAGTTTGCCGCTGCTGGCAAGGAAACGATCACGCTGCGCCAGTTGCTCTGCCACCAGGCCGGGTTGCCGGCCATCCGCGAAATGCTGCCCACCGAAGCCCTGTATGACTGGCAATTGATGGTCGATACCCTGGCGGCCGAGGCCCCGTGGTGGACCCCGGGCCAGGGCCATGGCTATGAGGCGATCACCTACGGCTGGCTGGTTGGCGAACTGTTGCGCCGCGCCGATGGGCGCGGGCCGGGGGAGTCGATCGTGGCGCGGGTGGCACGCCCATTGGGGCTGGACTTCCATGTGGGCTTGGCGGATGAAGAGTTTTATCGCGTCGCCCATATCGCGCGCAGCAAGGGCACTATGGGTGATGAAGCCGCGCAACGGTTACTTCAAGTAATGATGCGCGAGCCTGCGGCGATGACTACCCGTGCATTTGCCAACCCACCGTCTATTTTGACCAGCACTAATAAGCCCGAATGGCGACGCATGCAGCAGCCTGCGGCGAATGGCCACGGTAATGCGCGCAGCCTGGCCGGGTTTTATAGTGGTTTGTTGGACGGTAGTTTGCTGGAAAGCGACATGCTCGAACAATTGACCCGCGAGCACAGTATCGGGCTGGATAAAACCTTATTGACCCAAACCCGCTTCGGCCTGGGCTGCATGTTGGATCAACCGCAGTTGCCCAATGCCACGTTCGGCCTTGGGCCCCGTGCATTCGGGCATCCCGGGGCAGGAGGCTCAGTCGGGTTTGCCGACCCTGAACATGATGTAGCCTTCGGTTTTGTGACTAATACCCTAGGGCCTTACGTACTTATGGACCCGCGTGCCCAGAAGTTGGTCGGAATATTGGCCGGTTGTCTATAAACCCCTTGCTGTTTCACAATTTTTTGTTACAAAGGCAAGTATAAAAAAGATGCTGAACGACATGTTGTAACTTGAATGTTCTTTTAGCGTCTGTTTAACGGGTCCCGCGACCCCCTGTTTTTTCTCATTTTGTGGATATCTCATGTTATCGAACAAGTCTTTGGCACTGGCGCTGTGCCTCACTATTACGGGTTGTGCACAAACTCCACAAAATGATGCCGAAGGTGGGCATTGGTGGTCATTTGGATCTGACAAAGCGGCAACCAAGGATCCAGTGGCTCAGATCGACGCCAAGCCGGATGCCAAGCCCGACGCCAAGCCGACCGCGGGTGCCAAGCCTGTTGAACCTGTCGCCGCTGCAGCAGCGCCTGCCAAGGCTGACACCGGTTACAGCTGGTGGCCGTTTTCCACCAAGAGTGCCGAAGAAAAAGCTGCCGACGCCAAGGCTGACTTGAAGGCCGACCTGAAGGCCGCAACCCCGGCCTCGGACGCGGCGCCAGTCGTCGCCAAGACCGACAGCGAGCCGCGTTGGTGGTGGCCGTTCGAAAGCAAGCCAAAGCCGTTGGCCAAGGTCGACGTGACCAACGTACAAATGCCTGACCCGAAGATCACCCAAGCCTGGCTGGACGAATACGAACCACGCCTGCGTGCGGCCATCAAGGACAGCAACCTGCAACTTGAGCGCCGTGACAACACCCTGGTGGTGATTGCCCCGGTAGACGGTTCCTACAACCCCAAGCGCCCGGCCATGTTGCTGCCGGTGACCCTGGGCCCGTTCACGCGGGTGGCCAAGGCCGTTGAAGCTGACCCGAAAACCGCCGTACTGGTGCTGGGCCACGTTGATGCCACTGGCAGCGCTCCCGCCAGCCAGGCGTTGAGCAAGGAACGTGCGCAGTCCATTGCCTCGATTTTCAGCCTGAGTGGTCTGAAACAGGATCGCTTGATGCTGCGTGGCATGGGCGACCTTATGCCGCGTGCCGCCAACGACAGCAATCAGGGGCGTGCGCTGAACCGTCGCATGGAAATCATGTTCACTCAGCGTACAACGATGTTGGCACTGCTGAGCAAGTACAACTCGGGCAAAACTCCGCCCGTAGCTGAAATGGTCGCGGTGCAGAATGTGCCTGCGCCAGCACCGGCGGCAAAAGCGCCTGCCAAAAAGGCCACGGCCAAGAAAGCGGCCGCCAAGCCAGCGGCTAAAAAGGCTGCGGCCAAGCCGGCTGCCAAGAAGCCGGCTACTGCAAAAGCCAAGGCGGCACCCGCTTCGAACGACCAGGCGAAAAACTGAGCTGTTGAACCACAAGGATAAAGCCGCATGACCCAGGCACTGGCCGATATGCGCCGTGACTACACACGGGACGGTTTGAGCGAGGCCCAGGCCCCGGACGAGCCGTTTGCGTTGTTCCACCAATGGTTTGGCGATGCGGTTAAAACCGAACAGCCGCCAGTGGAGGCCAATGCCATGACGTTGGCGACGGTCGACCATGACGGTCGCCCGCACTGCCGCATCCTGCTGCTCAAGGGTCTGGATGCACGGGGCTTTACCTTCTTCACCAACTATCAGAGCGCCAAGGGTGAACAACTCGCGGCGCGGCCGTTCGCGGCCATGACCTTCTTCTGGCCAACTCTGGAGCGCCAGGTACGCATTGAAGGGCGCGTGGTCAAGGTCACGCCTGCAGAGTCGGATGCTTATTACCAGGTGCGCCCGTTGGGCAGCCGCCTGGGCGCTTGGGCTTCTCCGCAGAGCAAGGTCATCCGTGATCGCGAAGAGCTGCAGGCGCTGCTCAAGGCCACTGAAGAGCGTTTCAGCGATACCCAGCCCGATTGCCCCGAGCATTGGGGAGGGTACCGTTTACTGCCCGAGCGCATCGAGTTCTGGCAAGGCCGCGCCAGCCGCCTGCATGATCGCCTCAACTATCGTTTGCAAGACGGCCAATGGTCCCGCGAGCGTCTGGCGCCCTGAGCGTCACCTTTCGTCATCCCACCTGAATCAACACCGTTGCGTCGAAGTCTTTGTTCAAGAGACTTCGAGCGCTTTCGGCTGTGCGGCTACACTGATCGAGCCGGTTATGGCATCGTTCTGTACCCTGGCTTGGTTACCGTTCGTCGAGTTCTCTGGTGCTGGCAGTCTGTACTCAGGCTGAATGAAAGCAAGTTTCTGCCTGGCGCGCCGTGACACGCGCCAAGCCACAGCGTTTAATGAATACCTGTCCTTTGGAGTTGATGCTATGCGTAAGTCCGTTTTACTAGTTGCCTGCTTTACCACCCTGTCGTTGCTGTTGGGTGGCTGCGCCTCGAGTCTGACCGGCGACTCGTACTCTCGTGATGAGGCGCGTCGTGTACAGACCGTTCGCATGGGCACCATCGAATCCCTGCGTCCAGTGAAAATCGAAGGCACCAAAACCCCAATCGGCGGCGCTGCGGGCGCGGTCATCGGCGGCGTTGGCGGTAGCGCCATCGGTGGCGGCCGTGGCAGCATCGTCACTGCTGTGATCGGCGCAGTTGCGGGCGGCCTGCTGGGCTCGGCCACTGAAGAAGGCCTGACCCGCACCCAGGGCGTGGAAATCACCGTGCGCGAAGACGACGGCAGCATGCGCGCCTACGTACAAGCCGTGCAGGAAAATGAAATCTTCCGCATTGGCGACCGCGTACGCATCATGACCGTCGACGGTACCAGCCGCGTGACTCGCTAAGCCTTAAACTACAGGCGAAGAAAAACCCCCAACCGGGTGACCGGTTGGGGGTTTTTTTGTAGGAGCGAGCTTGCTCGCGAAAAACGTTAACGATAACGATAACGCGTGCTCAATGAACGCGGCGCCTGTAAGTTTTTCGCGAGCAAGCTCGCTCCTACTTCAATCATGCAACGATCGCTTTCTTGCGGCTTGCCATCGCCGTTACCGCATACCCGATAAAGGCTGCCAGGATCGACCCGGTCAGAATCCCCATGCGGTCTTCACCGGCAAACTCACTGGCGCCTGGCACAAATGCCAGGGAGCCGACAAACAGGCTCATGGTGAAGCCGATCCCGCACAGGATCGCCACGCCCATTACCTGGCCCCAATTGGCGCCGCTGGGCAGTGAGGCGATGCCGGTCTTGATCGCCAGCCAGGTGAGGCCGAACACACCGACGGTCTTGCCGATCAACAGGCCGGCGGCGATGCCCATGGGCACGGAGTGGGTGAAGCTTTCCAGGCTGACGCCCGTCAGAGAGACCCCGGCGTTGGCGAACGCGAACAGCGGCAGGATGGCGTAGGCCACCCATGGGTGCAGGGCGTGTTCCAGGCTCAGCAGCGGCGAGGTTTCGGCATTCTTGGTGCGCAGTGGAATGCAGAACGCCAGGGTTACACCCGCCAACGTCGCATGTACACCGCTCTTGAGCACGCACACCCACAGGATCAGGCCGATGATCATATACGGCCCCAGCTTGATCACGCCCAGGCGGTTCATCGCAATCAGCGCAATCAAGCACGCCCCCGCGCCCGCCAGGGATGCGGTGGACAGGTCTGCGGAATAGAACAGGGCAATGACGATGATGGCCCCAAGGTCATCAATGATTGCCAGGGTCATCAGGAACAGCTTCAGCGACACCGGTACGCGCTTGCCCAGCAGGGCTAAAACGCCCAGCGCAAAGGCAATGTCGGTGGCCATAGGGATCGCCCAGCCAGCCAGGGCGGCGGGGTTGTCCTTGTTCAGCGCCCAGTAGATCAGCGCCGGCACCACCATGCCGCCGATGGCCGCTGCGCCAGGCAGCACCACTTGGGAAGGCTTGGACAGGTGGCCATCCAAAAGCTCGCGCTTGACCTCCAGGCCGATCAGCAGGAAGAACAGGGCCATCAAGCCATCGTTGATCCAAAGCAGCGCCGGCTTGGCGATTTTCAGCGCGCCAACCTGTGCAACCACTGGCGTGTCGAGAAAGGCGTTGTACAGGTGCGACAACGGTGAGTTGTTGATAATCAGCGCCAAGGCGGCAGCGGCGATCAACAACAGGCCACTGGCGGCTTCCAGCTGGAAGAAACGGGTGAAAGTGCTACGCAGAGGCAAGGGATGCTCTCCAATCCAGGTTCAATAGGTGGGTACCCTAACCCGTACCGTTAGTTGTTAAAACAAAAGTTATATTCTTATTTGTTATAAGAGATGGCCCGGGACATCGGTGAGCCAAAGACTAGCAATTGTGTGTCCAATTGCGTCGTCACTGTATCTGTGTGGAGTGTAGGAAACATCTTAAGATCACCGCTGAAAACCTTTAGAGAAGCCACCATGAGCGACCACCGTACCTGGGCCCGCGAAGCCATTCGCATCATTGAAGCGGACTTCCAGCGCAGCGCCGATACCCACCTGATCCCGCTGCCATTACCGGGTTTGCCAGGCATCGAGTTGTACTTCAAGGATGAGTCCAGCCACCCCACTGGCAGCTTGAAACACCGGTTGGCGCGCTCGCTGTTTCTGTATGCGCTGTGCAACGGCTGGCTCAAGCCGGGCGCCCCCGTTATCGAAGCGTCCAGCGGCTCCACGGCGATCTCGGAAGCCTACTTCGCGCGCTTGCTTGGCTTGCCGTTTATTGCCGTCATGCCCGCAACTACATCTCAAGAGAAGATCGCCCAAATTGCCTTCTACGGGGGCAAAAGCCATCTGGTCCAGGACCCGACGCAGATCTACGCCGAGTCCGAACGCCTGGCCCAGGAAAGCGGTGGTCACTTCATGGACCAGTTCACCTACGCCGAACGTGCCACCGACTGGCGGGCGAACAACAATATTGCCGAGTCGATCTTCCAGCAGATGCGTTTTGAACAGCACCCGGAGCCGAGTTGGCTGATTTCCAGCCCTGGCACCGGCGGCACCACCGCGACCCTGGGTCGCTATGTGCGTTATCGCCAGCATTGCACGCGAGTGTTGTGTGCCGATGCCGAACGCTCGGTGTTCTTCGATTTCTACCAAAGCGGTGACGCGAGCCTGCGCCTGGACTGTGGCTCGCGGATTGAAGGGATTGGTCGGCCTCGGGTGGAGGCATCGTTTCTGCCGGCGGTGATTGATGCCATGGTCAAGGTGCCAGATGCATTATCCCTGGCGGCCATGCATTACCTGGCGCAGCGTTTGGGGCGACGGGTTGGCGGTTCCAGCGGGACCAATCTGATCGGTGCCCTGATGGCGGCGCAACAGATGAAAGCGTCGGGGGCGTCGGGGTCGATTGTCGCGATCTTGTGCGATGGCGGAGAGCGTTATGCCACGACCTATTATGATCAAGCGTGGCTGGCGGGGCAGGGCTATGAGCTGGAGGGTTTGATCACGGCTGTAGCAGCAAGTGTCGAACGTGGTGAAGCGCTACCCGATAGCATCCTGCGCGCCAATATCTGACACCCTGCGAAACAGTGTGGGAGCTGGCTTGCCCGCGAACAGGCCCTCCCAGTCGATACACCTCTAACTCTCCTGCGCTCTGTAGGCCCCCGGCGTCAACCCCGTCCACTTCTTGAACGCCCGATGAAACGCCGATGGTTCGGAAAACCCCAATTGTTCGGCGATCTCCTGCAAAGACAAATCCGCCCGCCCCAAGTGGTAAATGGCGATATCCCGGCGTAACTCATCCTTCAATGCCTGAAAACTCGTGCCTTCTTCGCGCAGATGCCGGCGCAGGGTCTGTGGGCTGATGTGCAAGTGCTGGGCGACGGCTTCCAGGTCTGGCCAGGGTGTGCGGTCGCGGCTCAGCAGGCGGCGCAGCTGGCTGCTCAGGCTGTCGCCTTCATCCGGCCTGGATAACAAGTCGGCAGGGGAGCGCTGCAAGAAGTGCTTGAGGGTGCGTTCATCCTGCAACAGCGGCAAGCTCAGGTAGCGGCTGGGAAACACCAGGCTGCTGGTCGGCGCACCGAACACCTGGGGGCAGGGGAACAGCAGGTCGTATTCACCGGCATGGGCCGGCATCGGGTAACTGAAGGTGGCCTGCTGCAGCCGGATACGCTGGCCGATCAACCAACTGCCCAGCCGATGCCAGATCACCAGCAGGCATTCACTGAGAAAGTGGTCCGGGTCCCATAGCTGCGAGTCGTCCAGGCTCAGGCGCGCCATGTCGCCTTCTTTCGTCAGCTGCCAGCGCGGGCCTTGCGGGAACAGGCTATAAAACAATAAGCCGCGCTCCAGCGCCTTTTCCAGCGTGCGGCAATGAATCAGCGCGTGGCACATCATGGCAAAAGTGCCACGTTTGCTCGGCCCTTCGGCAAACCCCAGGTATTCGTCATCCAGCCCCAGCCAGAGCATTTGCAACAAGCGGGTAAATTGTTCTGGAGCGATGCGGGCGCGCGGCTCGGTCAGCAGTTCTGAGGTAATGCCCACCTGGTGCAACACCCCCGAGTAGTCAAAACCGACTCGGCGCGCACCGCCGAGGGCCGCTCGGGCGTAATGGCTGGCGATGGTACGTTCACGCATGCGAGGGCCTCATCCATGGAGTGGCGGATGGTAGCCATCACCCGGCGGGGCGACAAGGCGGATATCCGCCAAATTGTAGGACGAGACAGGGTGAGTGGGCGGAAATCCGCCACCTTGTTGCACGCCTCGGAGTCGACCGTAAACCCCAAGCCCTGATGTCTAAAGGCCTTCAGCGCGTTTAAGCAAAGTGGCACGCTGTTTGCGATAGGGATTACAGCGCAGGCTTGTTCCTACAGGCTTGGCAAACAACAAATCCCTCCAGTGCAGGAGGGTTCGCAATTCAAGTGCCGTGGGCAATGGCGGATATTTGCCACACGGGACGATTGAGGAACTTTGCAATGACGACTCGTCAGCCAATCTACAAATCCCTGTATTTCCAGGTGATCGTCGCAATCGTTATCGGTATCTTGCTCGGCCACTTCTACCCGCAGACCGGCGTGGCCCTCAAGCCACTGGGTGACGGCTTTATCAAGCTGATCAAAATGGTCATCGCCCCGATCATCTTCTGTACCGTGGTCAGCGGCATCGCTGGCATGCAAAGCATGAAGTCGGTGGGCAAGACCGGCGGCTACGCGCTGCTCTACTTCGAAATCGTTTCCACTATCGCTCTGCTGATTGGCCTGGTCGTGGTCAACGTGGTGCAGCCGGGCGCCGGCATGCACATCGACGTCGCGACCCTGGATGCTTCCAAAGTGGCGGCCTACGTCACCGCCGGTAAAGACCAGAGCATCGTGGGCTTTATCCTCAACGTCATCCCGAACACCATCGTCGGCGCGTTCGCCAATGGCGACATCCTGCAAGTGCTGATGTTCTCGGTGATCTTCGGTTTCGCCCTGCACCGCCTGGGTGCCTATGGCAAGCCGGTGCTGGACTTCATCGATCGCTTCGCCCACGTGATGTTCAACATCATCAACATGATCATGAAGCTCGCGCCAATCGGTGCCCTGGGTGCCATGGCGTTCACCATCGGCGCCTACGGTGTAGGTTCGCTGGTGCAACTGGGCCAATTGATGATCTGCTTCTACATCACCTGCATCCTGTTCGTGGTGCTGGTGCTGGGCGCTATCTGCCGCGCTCACGGTTTCAGCGTGTTGAAGCTGATCCGCTACATCCGTGAGGAACTGCTGATCGTACTGGGCACCTCTTCTTCGGAATCCGCACTGCCGCGTATGCTGATCAAGATGGAACGCCTGGGCGCGAAGAAATCCGTGGTCGGCCTGGTGATTCCAACCGGTTACTCCTTCAACCTCGACGGTACGTCGATCTACCTGACCATGGCGGCCGTGTTCATCGCTCAGGCGACCGACACCCACATGGACATCACCCACCAGATCACCCTGCTGCTGGTGTTGCTGCTGTCGTCCAAAGGCGCGGCTGGCGTGACCGGTTCGGGTTTCATCGTATTGGCTGCCACCCTGTCGGCCGTCGGCCACCTGCCAGTTGCCGGCCTGGCGCTGATCCTGGGTATCGACCGCTTCATGTCCGAAGCCCGTGCGCTGACCAACCTGGTGGGTAACGCCGTTGCCACCATCGTTGTGGCCAAGTGGGTCAAGGAATTGGACACCGACAAGCTGCAAAGCGAGCTGGCGTCTGGCGGTACCGGTATCTCCGAAACCCGCGAACTCGATGACCTGGGCGTGGCTGAAGGCCCGGCGCCTGTCGTCAAGTAAGTGGCTGCTGGCGTGAACTGACGCCAACGCTATCCGTAAACGCCCCGACTGGTTCGGGGCGTTTGCGTTTCTGGCGGGATACAACGGATATTTTTGGTTTACAGTGAGCGCGACAGTACTTACCGGAGGCCTGATGGACAGTGTGGATCTGAACGTCCTGCGCAGCGTGCTGCAATGGCGCCGCGCCGGGCAGCGCGTGATGTTGTACAGCGTGGTGCAAACCTGGGGCAGCGCGCCGCGCCCGCCGGGGGCGATGCTGGCCCTGCGCGGTGATGGTGTGGTGATTGGCTCGGTGTCGGGCGGTTGCATCGAGGATGACTTGATCGCGCGCCTGCAGGACGGCCGCTTGCCTGCTGATGGCCCGCCCGTGCAGTTGGTGACCTACGGCGTCACACGCGATGAGGCCGCACGTTTTGGCCTGCCCTGCGGCGGCACCCTGCGGCTCACCGAGGAGCGCGTGGAGGAGTGGGGTTGGGTCGAAGCGCTGCTGGCGCGTTGTGAAGATCATCAGATTGTCGCTCGCGAGCTGAACCTGGCCACCGGCGAGGTGACCTTGAGCGCCGCCAGCAAGACCGACGTGGTGAGCTTCGACGGTGAACGCTTGCGCGCCATCTATGGCCCGCGCTGGCGCCTGCTGTTGATCGGCGCCGGGCAGCTGTCGCGTTACGTAGCGGAAATGGCACGTCTGCTGGATTTCGAAGTGCTGATCTGCGACCCCCGCGAAGAGTTCGTCTACGGCTGGGAAGACCAGCATGGCCGCTTTGTGCCGGGCATGCCCGACGAGGCGGTGTTGAATATTCATACCGATGAACGCACGGCCATTGTCTGCCTCACCCACGATCCACGTCTGGATGACATGGCGTTGCTGACGGCGCTGAACTCCACGGCGTTCTATATCGGCGCCCTGGGTTCGCGGGTCAATACCCAGAAGCGTCGGGAGAACCTGGCTGCGCTGGGCTTGTCGGCGGAGGCCATCGCGCGTTTGCACGGGCCGATCGGCCTGCACATCGGCAGCCATACGCCGGCGGAAATTGCGCTGTCGCTGATGGCGGAAATTGTTGCGATCAAGAACGGGGTGGCACCGATGCAGAAAAAGCCCCTGGCGGTAGCGGCGCAGTGACCGTTACAGCGATTGTGTTGGCAGCGGGGCAGGGCAGTCGTTTTCGGGCTGAAGCTGGAGCTGATCAAGACAAGTTGCTCGCCGCGTGTGTGGGGTTGGATGGGGTTACCCGACCGGTTATCGAGCAGGTCCTGGTGAATCTGCCGGCGACGCTTGTTGAGCGCTGGGTGGTGACCTTGCCGGAGCGCCGTGAGGTGATTCGGTTGGCTGAGGCGCATGGTTGCAAGGTCCTGCTTTTGGAATCGGCCGGGATGGGCGACAGCATTGCCGCAGCTGTTGCCGCCAGCGCTTGGGCAGAGGGTTGGCTAGTGGTGCTGGGGGATATGCCGTTTATTCGATCCGCGACGGTTGAGCGTGTGCTGGCCGACCCGGGGAGAATCACTGTGCCGGTGCATGCCGGGCAGTTTGGACATCCGGTGGCTTTCGCGCGTGTATGTGGGCCTGCATTGATGGCGTTGACCGGGGACCGTGGCGCGAAGCCTTTGTTTGCGCAAGCGCAGGTGCGGGGCGTGCAGGTGGATGATCCTGGCGTGCTGTGGGATGTGGATGTGCCGCAACGGTTGAGTTTTACCCCAGGTTAAGTGTGGGAGTTGGCTTGCCTGTGATAGCCATAGGTATCTACACAATTTAGAGCTGACGCTGGACCTGTGGCGAGGGAGCTTGCTCCCGTGACGGACTGATAGCTGGCGCTTATCTACCTGACACGCGACCATCCAAATGTGGGAGCTGGCTTGCCTGCGATAGCGGCCTGGCAGTCAACACCGTTGGACCGGGTACATATCCGTTATTTAGGTAACGGCCACTTAGGGTTCCGCTCTGACAGCGGGTCACTTTGGAAAAGCCCCAAAGTAACCAAAGGGCTCTTGCCCCACCACTCGGCACCTCGCTTGGGCTCGGTGTGCCCGAACGCAGGCTTGAATCCGTGGGCCGCCGCCACGCGCCATCCATGGCGCGGGGCGGCTAACCCGGCGTCCTGCCGGGTTACCCACGAATTCAAGCCTGCGTTCGGCCAGCGTGGTTTAACGGGGCGCCTGAGATCAAAAGCAGAGCAAGATCAGGAGCGGCTCGCTTCGCATCGTGGTTACCGTTGGGTGGCAGATTCGAGATGTTTGTCGATTGAACCGCCGCTATCGCAGGCAAGCCAGCTCCCACAGTGATTGCATTTCAAATCGAGATAGCCAGCCATAAAAAAGCCCCGCCTGATCACTCAGGCGGGGCTTTTTAGTGGCGGTTGGAATCAGGCGAGGGGTTTAGGCTCGTGTTCTGCTTCCTGGGCCTTGTGCTCTACCGCCTGGGCTGCGGCTGCAGCAGCTTCGGCTTCCTTGCGGCGACGACGCACTTCACGTGGGTCGTTCGGCGCACGGCCGTTTTCGGTGAGGGCGCTTGCAGGTGCAGCTTCAACCACAGGGGCTGCCACTTCGGCAACCACCGGGGCTTGAACTTCAACCACGGGGGCAGGCTCCACAACCGGCGTCGGCTCAACCACTGGGGCTGGCTCGGCGACGATTTCGGCAACCGGTGCCGGCGCTTCTTCTACCACTGGGGCAGGTGCTGGCGCTTCCACCGGGGCAGCTGGTTCGGCGGTCCACTGGAAGGCGGTCTGTTCTTCGCGAACTTCACGCACAGCCGGGGCAGCTTCTTCGACCATCGGAGTTTCTACAGCCGCTTCGACTACTGGCTGAGGCTCAACCACTGGAGCCGGTTCAATGGCAACCGCTTCAGTTTCTGGCTGTGCGTCGCGAACCGGGGCAACTTCCACTTCCGGAACCACTGGGGCTTCGACAGGAGTTGTGGCTTCAACCACTGGCGCTTCAACAGCCGGCGCTTCGACCGCTGGGGTTTCGGCGGCTGGCGTTTCTACGGCAACAGTGTCTTGGACGGCAGCGGTAGCGCGTTCGGCTTGCTCGTGAGCCTGGGCTTCAGCGGGGGCGCTGATGACCGAGCTGGCAACGGCAGCGGTAACGGCCAAGCCGGCAGCTAGTTCGGCGCCTGTTGGTTCATTGTTGGCAGTTTCTGCGTTCTCGCCGGTTTCTTCCGAACCTTCGATTACGTTGCCGTTGGCATCACGCTGACGCTCACGACGGTTGCTGCGACGACGCTGGCCACGGGAGCGGCGGCGTGGACGATCGCCTTCGGCGTTGTCCTGGCCGTCTTCCTGCAGTTGCTCTTCGCCGGTCAGTACTTCTTCTTCGCTGGCGGCAGCGGCTTGCTCGGCGCGTGGTTGACGCTCTTCACGTGGCGGGCGCGGTTGGCGCTCTTCACGGGGGGCGCGCTCTTCACGCGGCTGGCGGGCCGGGCGTTCTTCGGCGGTAACGGCTGCGGCAGCGGCAACGGCAGGTGCCGCGTCCAGAGGCTCGCGCAGTTCACGCACACGTTCTTCACGCTCGCCACGTGGCTTGCGGTCTTCACGTGGAGCACGTGGGGTACGTGGGGCGCGCTCTTCACGCGGTGCACGTTCTTCACGGGCTACGGTCGGGGTGTCTTCACGGGCTTCGCGAGGCGCACGCTCTTCACGTGGTGCGCGGTCTTCACGCGGGGCACGTTCTTCGCGAGGCTTGCGCTCTTCGTCACGGCGGCCATTGCGGTTACGGCTCTGCTGGCGACCGTTGCGACGTTCTTCATTGCGCGCCGGGCGCTCGGTGGCAGGTTTTTCAACCACAACCGGGGCAGCAGGCTCTTCCTTGGTGGCGAACAGGCTGACCAGCGACTTCACCAGGCCCTTGAACAGGCTTGGCTCAGGCAGGGCGGCCGGCGTGGCAACCGGGGCGGCAGCTTCGGTCGGTACCGGTGCGTTGGCGCGGGCCGGCGCAGTCTTCACGGCCGCTTCCTGGCGAACCAGGGTGCGGGTCGCAGCGGCTGGCTGGACTTCTTCGACTTCGGCGGCAGCTGCGGCGATTTCATAGCTGGACTGGCCGCTGTGGGCTTCCGGGCTGTCATCACGCAGGCGCTGGACTTCAAAGTGCGGCGTTTCGAGGTGATCGTTCGGCAGGATGACGATACGGGCACGGGTGCGCAGTTCGATCTTGGTGATCGAGTTGCGTTTTTCGTTGAGCAGGAAGGCTGCAACCGGAATCGGCACTTGTGCGCGAACTTCGGCGGTACGGTCTTTCAGGGCTTCTTCTTCGATCAGGCGCAGGATCGCCAGGGACAGCGATTCAACGTCACGAATGATGCCGGTGCCGTTGCAACGCGGGCAGACGATGCCGCTGCTCTCGCCCAGGGACGGACGCAGGCGCTGACGGGACATTTCCAGCAGGCCGAAGCGCGAAATGCGGCCGACCTGTACACGGGCACGGTCAGCTTCCAGGCATTCGCGGACTTTCTCTTCCACGGCGCGCTGGTTCTTGGCCGGGGTCATGTCGATGAAGTCGATGACGATCAGGCCGCCGATGTCACGCAGGCGCAGCTGGCGGGCGATTTCTTCAGCCGCTTCCAGGTTGGTCTGCAGGGCAGTTTCTTCGATGTCGCTGCCTTTGGTCGCACGCGCCGAGTTGATGTCGATGGACACCAGGGCTTCGGTCGGGTCGATCACGATGGAGCCGCCGGAAGGCAGTTCGACCACGCGCTGGAAGGCGGTCTCGATCTGGCTTTCGATCTGGAAACGGTTGAACAGTGGCACGCTGTCTTCGTACAGCTTGATCTTGCTGGCGTACTGCGGCATTACCTGGCGAATGAAGGTCAGGGCTTCGTCCTGGGCTTCAACGCTGTCGATCAGCACTTCGCCGATGTCCTGGCGCAGGTAGTCGCGGATGGCGCGGATGATCACGTTGCTTTCCTGGTAGATCAGGAACGGCGCGGAACGATCCAGGGACGCTTCTTTGATAGCGGTCCACAGTTGCAGCAGGTAGTCGAGGTCCCACTGCATTTCTTCGCTGCTGCGGCCAAGGCCGGCAGTGCGCACGATCAGGCCCATGTCGGCCGGTGCGATCAGGCCGTTCAGCGCTTCACGCAGTTCGTTGCGCTCTTCGCCTTCGATGCGACGGGAAATACCGCCGGCACGTGGGTTGTTCGGCATCAGTACGAGGTAACGACCGGCGAGGCTGATGAAGGTGGTCAGGGCTGCGCCCTTGTTGCCACGTTCTTCTTTTTCGACCTGGACGATGACTTCCTGGCCTTCGCTCAGGACGTCCTTGATGTTCACGCGGCCTTCGGGGGCTTTCTTGAAGTATTCGCGGGAGATTTCTTTAAGGGGCAGGAAGCCGTGGCGCTCGGAGCCGAAATCGACAAAGGCAGCCTCAAGGCTTGGTTCGATGCGAGTGATACGGCCTTTATAGATGTTGGCCTTTTTCTGCTCGCGTGCACCGGATTCGATGTCCAGGTCGTAGAGGCGCTGGCCATCTACCAGTGCAACACGCAACTCTTCGGGTTGAGTTGCGTTAATCAGCATTCTTTTCATGTTGTACCGTCGGTTTCCGGGCTGCCGGAAACGGCGTTCGGCACACACGACTTCTCACGGTCGGTGTCAGGTGCGTCAAGAGTGGTTGGCCACTCCAGTGTCCAGCAAAATCGGCCAATTGGGCCGGTATCGCGACGGACGCGTCCTGCTCGTTAGCGGTGGTGACAAAGGCACCACTTCAACAAAAGCTAAGGTCAGGAGGAGGAATCAACCGGCGACTGTGGACGAGATGAAGCGTCTAAAACAAGCCTAGTGCTACACAGTCCGACGGTTGTGCATCTCCACCCTACACGTATCCCTGATAATTCGGGTGCTGCCGCGCGCAGAATCCGCAGCGGGTTGGCATTTACCGTGTACTCCAATGGGGAGTCCACGCTCATGGCTAAACAAGACTAGGTGTGGGCGGTTGCGCTCTCACTCAGCTCTTAACAGGCGTTGTTTCCGAAGCATTCGCCATGGTCTGGCTCAAAACTGACTGCACTTTGTGAACTGGCCGTAAATATCGGCGCAAAAGGCGAGTATTCACTCTGCTTTCTGCACTCGCTTCAGGCCTCATGTCACCTGCGCTTGTTACAATCTTGAGCCTTCCTGGGTGGCGAAAGCCCCGTAGGACGGCCTCGCGTCCTGATGAATTGCGATGGTCAGGGCCGGCAGTTTGCCGCATGTCCTCTGTCCAGGCCGCTTTTGGCGGCGTTCGCGACTATAGCAGTAATGATTAAGTGCTTCAATTCCATAAAAAATTGTTATCATCGCCGCCATGACGACTACCGCCCCCCCGACCCCCAGCGTCCAGCTGCTTGAGGTCTCGCCGGAATATGCCGGCCAACGCATCGACAATTTTCTCCTGGCCAGGCTCAAAGGCGTGCCCAAGACCTTGATTTACCGCATCTTGCGTAAAGGCGAAGTGCGCGTGAACAAGGGGCGCATCAAGCCTGAATACAAGCTGCAGGCGGGCGATATCGTCCGTGTGCCGCCCGTGCGCGTGCCTGAGCGCGACGAGCCGGTACCGCTGGCCCAAGGCCTCTTGCAGCGCCTGGAAGCGTCGATTGTGTTCGAAGACAACAAGCTGATCGTGATCAACAAGCCCTGTGGCATTGCGGTTCACGGTGGCAGTGGCTTGAACTTCGGCGTGATCGAAGCCTTTCGTCAGTTGCGCCCCGATTGCAAGGAGCTGGAGTTGGTTCATCGCCTGGACCGCGACACGTCTGGCCTGCTGATGATCGCCAAGAAGCGCAGCATGTTGCGCCATCTGCACACCGCCCTGCGTGGCGATGGCGTGGACAAACGCTACATGGCGCTGGTGCGCGGCAACTGGGCCAGCTCGATCAAGAGCGTGCGTGCGCCGTTGCAAAAGAGCAACCTGCGCTCCGGCGAGCGCATGGTCGAAGTGGATGAGGAGGGCAAAGAAGCCCTGACCCTGTTCAAGGTGCTGCGCCGCTTCGGGGACTTTGCCACCATGGTCGAGGCCAAGCCGGTGACCGGGCGCACCCACCAGATTCGGGTGCACACCCTGCATGCAGGTCACTGCATCGCCGGTGACACCAAGTACGGCGACGAGGATTTCTCCAAGGAAATTCGCGATCTGGGCGGTAAGCGGCTTTTCCTGCACGCCTACATGCTCACCGTGCCGCTGCCCGATGGCGGCGAGCTGAAACTGCAGGCGCCGGTCGATGAAATGTGGGCCAAGACCGTGGAGCGTTTGAGTGTCGCACCTTGACTACAAGCTGCTGATCTTCGATTGGGACGGGACGCTGGCCAATTCCATTGGCCGCATCGTCGAGTCCATGCACATGGCCTCGACCCGCTCGGGCTATGAGTTGTGCACGGACCTGGCAGTCAAGGGCATTATCGGCCTGGGCTTGCCTGAAGCCATTCGCACCCTGTACCCCGACATCAGCGACGCCGAGCTGGTAGCGTTTCGCGAGCACTACGCCGACCACTACATCGCGCTGGAAGCTACGCCTTCGCCGCTGTTTGAAGGCGTGGTGCAATCGCTGGAAGCGTTTCGTGCCCTGGGGTATCACCTGGCTGTCGCCACCGGCAAGGCTCGTCGCGGCCTGGACCGTGTGCTCAAGGCCCACGGCTGGGAAGATTACTTTGATATCACCCGCGCTGCGGATGAAACCGCCAGCAAGCCCCACCCGTTGATGCTGGAGCAGATCCTTGCACACTGTGGCGTAAAGCCACGTGAGGCATTGATGGTGGGCGATGCGTCTTTCGACCTGATGATGGCGCGCAATGCGGGCATGGACAGCGTCGCCGTCAGCTACGGCGCCCAGTCTGCCGAGGCATTGCAGCAATACGAACCGAAACTGACGATTGATCATTTTTCCGAACTGCAGGCCTGGCTCAGCCGGGCCCGATAAGTCTTTGCTGGGGTTGATGGCATGAGTGACGAGTGGAAAGCGCCTGAAAAGGCCGAGAGCAGTGATGATAAAAGCTGGAAGCTGCTGGAAAAGACCCTCCTGGCCAGCGTCCAGGAACAGCGGCGTTCGCGGCGCTGGGGGATTTTCTTCAAGCTGCTGACCTTTGTGTACCTGCTTGGGATGCTGGCGCTGTTCAGCCCGCTGATGGACATGGAAAAGAGCGCCACCCGCGGCAGTCATTACACCGCCTTGATCGAGGTGCGCGGCGTGATTGCCGACAAGGAGCCCGCCAGTGCCGACAATATCGTCACCAGCCTGCGCGCGGCCTTTGAGGACCCCAAGGTCAAAGGCGTGGTCCTGCGTATCAACAGCCCAGGCGGCAGCCCGGTGCAGTCGGGCTATGTGTATGACGAGATTCGTCGTCTGCGCGCCTTGCATCCGGATACCAAGCTCTATGCCGTGATCTCCGACCTGGGTGCCTCGGGCGCCTATTACATTGCCAGTGCCGCAGACCAGATCTATGCCGACAAGGCCAGCCTGGTGGGTTCTATTGGTGTGACCGCGGCCGGTTACGGTTTTGTCGGTGCTATGGAGAAGCTGGGGATAGAGCGTCGCACCTACACCTCGGGTGAGCACAAGTCGTTCCTCGATCCTTTCCAGCCGCAGAAGGCGGATGAAACCGCGTTCTGGCAGGGCGTTCTCGACACTACTCATCGTCAGTTCATCGCCAGCGTCAAGCAGGGCCGTGGGGATCGTCTGAAGGATAAAGACCATCCAGAGCTGTTCTCCGGCCTGGTCTGGTCGGGTGAACAGGCGTTGCCGCTGGGCCTGATCGATGGCCTGGGCAGTGCCAGTTCGGTGGCGCGGGATGTGGTGGGTGAGAAGGAGTTGGTGGATTTTACGGTTGAGGAATCGCCGTTTGATCGCTTCTCCAAGAAGCTCGGTGCCAGTGTGGCGGAGAAGCTAGCTCTGTATATGGGCTTCCAGGGGCCGTCCCTGCGCTGAAACCTGAAGGCTGACATAGCTCAAAATGTGGGAGCGGGCTTGCTCGCGAAGGCGCTGGATCAGTCGCACTTGTATTGGCTGACACTCCGCTTTCGCGAGCAAGCCCGCTTCCACATTTGGTTTTGCAGTGTTCTTAAGGGATTTTCACGCCTTCGGTCAGCAGCATGTCCACCAGCCGAATCAGTGGCAGTCCTATAAGGCTGGTCGCATCCGGCCCGTCCGTGCTCTGGAATAAGCTCACACCCAGTCCCTCTGCCTTGAAGCTGCCCGCACAGTCATAAGGCTGCTCGATCCGCAGGTAGCGCTCAATACGTTCTGCATCCAGTTCGCGCATGTGTACTGTGAACGGCACGCAGTCCACCTGGCAGTGCCCAGTCTCGCTGTTGAGCAGTGCCAGGCCAGTAAGGAAGCTCACGCGCTTGCCGCTGGCGGCCAGCAGTTGCTCGCGGGCGTTTTCGAAGGTGTGGGGCTTGCCGATGATTCGGCCTTGCAGTGCAGCGACCTGATCCGAGCCAATGATTAAATGGCCCGGATGGCTGGCGGCGAGGGCACGGGCTTTTTGCTCGGCCAGGCGCTTGACCAGTTCGATGGCGGACTCATCCGGGCGGTGGCTTTCGTCGATATCCGGCGAGCTGCAGGTGAATGGCAGGTGCAGGCGGCTCAGTAATTCCCGGCGATAGACCGAGCTGGACGCGAGTAATAAAGGCAGCATATACGTCTCCTCAAGGCAGTCGCCGATTCTAGCGACGTGACCGGCTGACGCACAGGGCTGAATTTCCTTTGACATGGCCGGGTGCATCCCTATAATGCTGCGCCTATGTTGAATGACCCGATTCCACCTCACGTTGACCCGCGCAAATTGGCTGATCGTGGCACCACCCTTCAAGGTGAAGTGCTGCTGGCCGATTTGGAGAGACTCTGCGACCCGCTTTCCGACACTGTCGGTACGGTGCAGGCGAAATTCGTTTTTGAACGAGATGAACGTAAATCTGTGGTAATCCACAGCGTTATCGACACCGAAGTCAAAATGGTTTGCCAGCGTTGTCTTGAGCTGGTCACCCTGCCGATCCACAGCGAATGCAGTTATGCTGTGGTGAAAGAGGGTGCGAATACCCAGTCGTTGCCGAAAGGTTATGACGTGCTGGAACTGGGCGAAGATCCATTGGATCTGCATGCACTGATCGAGGAGGAGCTTTTGCTCGCCTTGCCCATTGTGCCTGCTCATCATCCGGAAGAATGCCAGCAGCCGGAGGGTCTCGATGACGAGGCCGAGCCGAGCGAGGACGAGGTAACGCGGTCCAACCCGTTCAGTGTATTGGCGCAGTTAAAGCGTGACCCAAACGTTTAGGAGTTAATCAATTATGGCTGTTCAGCAGAACAAAAAATCCCGCTCCGCCCGTGACATGCGCCGTTCGCACGACGCTCTCGAGGCTAGCACCCTGTCTGTGGAAAAGACCACTGGTGAAGTTCACCTGCGTCACCACGTATCGCCAGAAGGCGTATACCGTGGCCGTAAAGTGATCGACAAGGGCGCTGACGAGTAATCACTTGTCTGCTCAAGTCATCGCGATTGACGCAATGGGCGGGGACTTCGGTCCCCGCAGCATTGTTCAGGCCTGCATTGCCAGCCTGTCTGCCACGCCCTCGCTGCACCTGACCCTCGTCGGTCAACCCTCCCTACTTGAAGAACTGATTGCCAGCCATCCGGCGGTGGATCGCGCGCGCCTGACGATTACGCCAGCCAGCGAAACCATTGGCATGGATGAAAAGCCGGCGGTTGCCCTGCGTGGCAAACCCGATTCTTCAATGCGGGTGGCCCTTGAGTTGTTGCGTGATGGCAAGGTGCAAGCCTGCGTCAGTGCCGGCAACACGGGCGCGTTGATGGCCTTGTCGCGGCATGTGCTCAAAACCTTGCCGGGTATTGATCGGCCGGCCATGGTGGCGGCGATCCCGACGCAGAAGGGCTATTGCCAACTGCTGGATCTGGGCGCCAATGTCGATTGCAGCGCCGAGCACCTGTTGCAGTTCGCCATAATGGGTTCGGTGGCCGCCGAGGCGCTCGGCGTAGCCCGACCCAGGGTGGCCCTGCTGAATATCGGTACCGAGGACATCAAGGGCAACCAGCAGGTCAAGCTTGCCGCCACCTTGTTGCAAGGCGCGCGGGGTTTGAACTACATCGGCTTTGTCGAGGGTGATGGTTTGTACCGCGGCGAAGCTGACGTGGTGGTGTGCGACGGCTTTGTCGGTAATATCCTGCTCAAGTCCAGCGAAGGCCTGGCAACTATGATTGCCACGCGTATTGAAGCTTTATTCAAGCGCAACCTGGCGTCACGTATGGTGGGTGCCCTCGCGCTGCCCCTGATGCGACGCCTGCAGGCCGACTTGGCGCCGGCACGGCACAACGGTGCAAGCTTTCTTGGCTTGCAGGGTATTGTGGTGAAAAGCCACGGTTCGGCCGGTGTGCTGGGCTTTCAAAGTGCAATTGCGCGGGCCCTGATCGAGATTCAAGAGAACCTGCCGCAACGCTTGCACGGCCGTCTTGAGGATCTGTTGCCTTAGGCGAATTGGCCCGGGAGTGCTTAAATGTGACCGGCCAGTTCAATTGACCATCCAATCTGTCAGTTTCGTTCGCTCCCACCGTAGGCGCGAGCATTTTTGACGACCAGATCATTAGGGGCTTGTTACATGTCTACATCCCTCGCATTCGTCTTTCCAGGGCAGGGTTCGCAGTCCCTCGGCATGTTGGCCGAGCTGGGCGCGCAATTTCCGCTGATCCTGGACACCTTCAAGGAAGCTTCCGACGCCCTGGGTTACGACCTGTGGGCACTGACCCAGCAAGGGCCGGAAGCGCTGCTCAACCAAACCGATAAAACCCAGCCGGCCATCCTGACCGCCTCGATCGCCCTGTGGCGCTTGTGGCTGGCAGAAGGCGGCGCCCGCCCTGCATTCGTCGCGGGTCACAGCCTGGGCGAGTACAGCGCCCTAGTGGCTGCGGGCAGCCTGACCTTGGCTGAAGCGGTCAAGCTGGTCGAGCGTCGTGGTCAACTGATGCAAGAAGCCGTTCCGGCCGGGCAGGGCGGCATGGCCGCTATCCTGGGCCTGGACGACGCGGTGGTGATCGAGGCCTGCGCCGAAGCGGCGCAAGGCGAAGTGGTCAGCGCGGTGAACTTCAACTCCCCAGGTCAGGTGGTGATCGCCGGCGCCAAGGCAGCTGTCGAGCGTGCCATCGAAGGTTGCAAGGCCCGTGGCGCCAAGCGAGCGTTGCCATTGCCGGTGAGCGTACCGTCCCACTGCGAACTGATGCGCCCGGCTGCCGAGCGTTTTGCCGAGTCTATCGCGGCCATCAACTGGCAGGCGCCGCAGATCCCGCTGGTGCAGAACGTCAGCGCGGCCGTGGCCGGCGACCTCGACACCCTCAAGCGCGACCTGCTGGAGCAACTGTACAAGCCGGTGCGCTGGGTTGAATCGGTCCAGACCCTGGCCGCCAACGGTGCCACCGAACTGGTCGAGTGCGGCCCGGGCAAAGTCCTGGCCGGCTTGAACAAGCGCTGCGCCGACGGTGTGTCGACCGCCAACCTCAATACCCCTGAAGCCTTCGCTGCCGCTCGCGCGGCACTGGCCTGAATCCCGTACTTAGGAGAAGCCTGCATGAGTCTGCAAGGTAAAGTTGCACTGGTTACCGGCGCAAGCCGTGGCATTGGCCAGGCCATCGCCCTGGAGCTGGGCCGTCAGGGCGCCGTTGTGATCGGCACCGCCACCTCCGCCTCGGGCGCCGAGCGTATCGCCGCGACCTTGAAGGAAAACGGCGTGCAAGGCACCGGTCTTGAACTGAATGTGACCAGCGATGAGTCCGTGGCTGCCGTACTGGCCCAGATCACTGCTCAGTTCGGTGCGCCGGCTATCCTGGTGAATAACGCCGGGATCACCCGTGACAACCTGATGATGCGCATGAAAGACGACGAGTGGTACGACGTGGTCGATACCAACCTGAACAGTCTGTTTCGCCTGTCCAAGGGCGTTTTGCGCGGCATGACCAAGGCGCGTTGGGGTCGAATTATCAATATTGGCTCCGTAGTGGGTGCCATGGGCAACGCAGGCCAAGTAAACTATGCCTCTGCCAAGGCCGGCCTGGAAGGTTTCAGCCGCGCACTGGCGCGTGAAGTCGGCTCGCGGTCGATTACGGTCAACTCGGTGGCCCCTGGGTTCATCGACACCGATATGACCCGCGAACTGCCGGAAGCACAGCGCGAAGCCTTGCTGACGCAGATTCCGCTGGGCCGTCTGGGCCAGGCCCAAGAGATCGCGAATGTGGTCACTTTCCTGGCATCTGACGGTGCGGCATACGTGACTGGGGCTACAATCCCGGTTAACGGCGGGATGTACATGAGTTAAATTGTGACGGATCGCTTCAAAAAAATGTCATACGAGCTGTCTAAAATCCGTTATAAAGCTGCAACTTAATTTATAGGCAGGTGGCCGACGGGGTACAGGGTGAAGCTTTCAGTTGAAAAGCTGAAATGGCTTTCTATACACTTACCCACTGGCCAGCTGCCTGAATTTGTCCATTAGGAGTTAAACAAGGTATGAGCACCATCGAAGAGCGCGTCAAGAAAATCGTCGCCGAGCAACTGGGCGTTAAGGAAGAAGAAGTGGTCAACACTGCTTCCTTCGTAGAAGACCTGGGTGCCGATTCCCTTGACACCGTTGAGCTGGTGATGGCTCTGGAAGAGGAATTCGAGACCGAAATCCCGGACGAAGAAGCTGAAAAAATCACTACTGTTCAAGCTGCCATCGACTACGTTACTAGCCACCAGGCGTAATAGTTTGTAGTCGTCGCTTGCTGTCAGGGAAAAACCGCACTGCTGTAACGGCGTGCGGTTTTTTCTTTAGCGGCGATGAAAAGTGTCGTCATTAGAAAAAGGAGAGTGCTGTGTCGCGTAGACGCGTCGTAGTCACCGGTATGGGTATGTTGTCGCCACTGGGTACGGATGTGCCGAGCAGTTGGGAGGGCATTCTGGCTGGCCGCAGTGGTATTGGTCTGATCGAACACACGGACCTTTCTGCCTATTCCACCCGTTTTGGCGGCTCGGTAAAGGGCTTCAATGTCGAGGAATATCTCTCGATCAAAGAGTCCCGCAAGCTCGACCTGTTCATTCAGTACGGCCTGGCTGCCGGTTTTCAGGCGGTGCGTAACGCTGGCCTGGAAGTCACCGACGCCAACCGTGACCGCATCGGCGTGGCCATGGGTTCGGGTATTGGCGGTCTGACCAATATCGAAGAAACCAGCCGTACGCTGCATGAGACTGGCCCACGTCGAATTTCACCGTTCTTCGTACCGGGCTCGATCATCAATATGATTTCCGGCTTCCTGTCCATCCACCTGGGAGCACAGGGACCTAACTACGCAATCGCCACGGCGTGCACCACCGGCACCCACTGCATTGGCATGGCGGCACGCAACATCGCGTACGACGAAGCTGACGTGATGATCGCCGGTGGCGCCGAAATGGCCGCGTGCGGCCTGGGCATGGGCGGCTTCGGCGCATCCCGTGCGCTGTCGACCCGCAATGACGAGCCGACCCGTGCCAGCCGTCCGTGGGACAAAGGCCGTGACGGCTTCGTGCTGTCCGACGGTGCCGGTGCGCTGGTGCTTGAAGAGTTGGAGCACGCCAAGGCGCGTGGCGCCACCATCTACGCCGAACTGATCGGTTTTGGCATGAGCGGTGACGCCTACCACATGACCTCACCGCCGTCCGACGGAGCGGGTGCTGCGCGTTGCATCACCAATGCCCTGCGCGATGCGAAGGTCAACCCCGACCAGGTGCAGTACATCAACGCCCATGGCACTTCGACCCCGACTGGCGACCTGGCGGAAGCCGAGGCCATCAAGTCGGTGTTCGGTGAGCATGCCTACAAGCTGGCAGTCAGCTCCACCAAGTCCATGACCGGCCACCTGTTGGGTGCGGCGGGCGCGGTCGAGGCGATCTTCAGTGTGATGGCAATCAGGGATCAGGTCGCTCCGCCGACCATCAACCTTGACGAGCCTGACGAAGGCTGCGACCTGAACTTCGTGCCCCACGAAGCGCAACCCATGCCGATCGACGTGGCGATTTCCAACTCGTTCGGTTTCGGTGGCACCAACGGTTCCCTGGTGTTTCGCCGGTTCGCCGAATGATGCACAGCTGGGTCGACGGTCAGCCAGCGGACAACGTGCCCCTGAAAGATCGCGGCCTGGCGTATGGCGATGGGGTCTTCGAGACCATCGCCGTCAAGGCCGGGCAGCCGTTGCTGCTCGACCGTCACCTGCAACGCCTGGAAGAGGGTTGCAGGCGTTTGGCATTGGTGGTGGATCACGGGTTGATTCGCCACGAAGTGCTGACCTTCGCCACTGCCCTTGGCGACGGGATTCTCAAATTGATCCTTACCCGTGGCGACAGCTTGCGCGGTTATGGCATCAACCCTGGCGCGCCGGTGCGCCGCATCTTGCAGGGCAGTGCGCCCGCTGTTTACCCACCCACTCATGAAGTCGAAGGCGTGCGCCTGTTTGCGTGTGCCACGCGTTTGGCGCAGCAGCCGCTGCTGGCCGGTATCAAGCACCTCAATCGTTTGGAGCAGGTGATCGCGCGTGCCGAATGGCAAGATACCGAACATGCCGAAGGCCTGATGCTGGACATGTCTGGTCGGGTGATCGAAGGCATATTCAGCAACCTTTTCCTGGTGCGCAACGGCTTGTTACTAACCGCTGATCTGAGCCGTTGTGGCGTTGCCGGCGTAATGCGCGCCGAAGTGCTGGCCCAGGCACAAGCGCTGGGCGTCCCGGTGGCCGTGGCCGACATCAGTATTGAGCAATTGCAACAGGCCGATGAAGTCTTCGTCTGCAACAGCGTATATGGCATTTGGCCGGTGCGTGGCTGCGCTGCGATGAGCTGGCCGGTTGGGCCGCTCACCCGTAAACTGCAGGGCATTGTTCGCGCGTTATTGGATATTTGAGTTGATACGAAAACTGGTGTTACTGCTGCAGATCAGCCTGGTCTCGGCGGCGTTGCTCGTGGGCTTTTCGGCCTGGAAACTCGACTCTGCCCTCAAGCAGCCCCTGAAGCTGCCTCAGGAGCAGTTACTCGACGTACCCGCTGGCGCTACGCCGACGGGCACCTTCAATCGTCTGGAAGCCGACGGCGTGCTCGACGATGCCTTTTGGCTGCGCCTGTACTGGCGCTTCAACCTCGAAGGCCAGCCGCTGCACAGCGGTGAGTACCGCATGAGTCCGGGCCTTACCGCTGAGGGTTTGATCGGCCTGTGGCAGCGCGGCGAAGTGGTGCAGTACAGCCTGACCTTGGTGGAGGGCTGGAATTTCCGTCAGGTGCGCACCGCCCTGGCCAAGCATGAAAAGATCGTGCAGACCCTGGCGGGCCTGACTGACAGCGAAGTGATGGATAAGCTCGGCCACCCAGGTGTGTTTCCTGAGGGGCGGTTCTTCCCCGACACCTACCGTTTTGTTCGCGGCATGACCGATGTCGAATTCCTGAAAAAAGCCTACAACCGCCTGGACGATGTACTCGCCCAGGAGTGGAGCAAGCGGGCTGCCGACGCGCCCTACACCGACCCTTACCAAGCGCTGATCATGGCGTCGCTGGTGGAAAAGGAGACCGGTGTGCCCCAGGAGCGCGGGCAGATTGCCGGTGTGTTTGTGCGTCGCCTGAAGATCGGTATGCTGCTGCAGACCGACCCCACCGTGATCTACGGCCTGGGTGAGCGCTACAACGGTAAATTGACCCGGGCCCACCTCAAGGAAGCCAACCCCTACAACACCTACATGGTCGCCGGCCTACCGCCTACGCCCATCGCGATGGTCGGCCGCGAGGCGATCCATGCCGCGTTGAACCCGGTGCCGGGCAGCAGCCTGTATTTCGTCGCCCGTGGCGATGGCAGCCATATTTTCTCGGATAACCTGGATGCGCATAATGCCGCCGTGCGTGAGTTCCAGCTCAAGCGCCGTGCCGATTACCGTTCCAGCCCGGCCCCGGTGGTGAAACCGCTGGAAGATTCGGCACCTTCCAGCGATGCACCCACCCCCGACGCACCGATCGAGCCCGCGCCGGACACTACCGCGCCGCAAAGCCCGCAATGACTCTGACTAAGGACTGCCTGTGACTGGCTTGTTTATTACCCTGGAAGGCCCGGAAGGCGCCGGCAAAAGCACTAACCGTGACTACCTGGCCGAGCGCCTGCGTGCGCAGGGCATCGAGGTGGTGCTGACCCGTGAGCCGGGCGGTACGCCTTTGGCTGAGCGCATCCGTGAAGTCCTGCTGGCCCCGGGTGACGAGCCGATGAACGCGGACACCGAGTTGCTCCTGGTGTTTGCCGCCCGGGCCCAGCACTTGGCCGAAGTGATTCGCCCAGCCCTGGCGCGGGGTGCCGTGGTGATCTGCGATCGTTTCACGGATTCCACCTACGCCTACCAGGGCGGGGGGCGGGGCTTGTCCATGGAGCGCATCGCCACCCTGGAAACCTTCGTGCAAGGCGATCTGCGCCCCGACCTGACCCTGTTGTTCGACCTGCCGGTGGAAGTGGGCATGGCCCGCGCCAGTGCGCGGGGCCGCCTGGACCGTTTCGAGTTGGAAGGCCTGGCCTTTTTTGATGCGGTGCGCAGTGCTTTTCTGCAGCGCGCCCAGGCTGAGCCCGCACGTTATTACCTGTTGGACGCCGCCCAGCCGCTGAGCCAGGTGCAACAGGCGATCGACGCGCTGTTGCCCACCCTGTTGGAGCGTAACCGTGGCTGAGTCCTACCCGTGGCAGGACGGACTCTGGCAGCAACTGGCAGGGCGCGCCCAGCACGCCCACGCCTATCTGCTGCATGGGCCGGTGGGCATCGGTAAACGCCACCTCGCCGAACGCCTGATGGGCAGCCTGTTGTGCCAACGCCCAGTCAACCTGGAGGCGTGTGGCGAGTGCAAGTCCTGCCTGTTGCTCAAGGCCGGCAGTCACCCGGACAACTATGTGCTGGAACCCGAGGAAGCGCATAAGGCCATCAAGGTCGACCAGGTGCGCGACCTGGTCAGCTTCGTGGTACAGACCGCGCAGATGGGCGGGCGCAAAGTGGTACTGATCGAGCCGGTCGAGGCGATGAATATCAACGCGGCTAACGCCTTGCTCAAAAGTCTTGAAGAGCCGTCCGGCGATACCGTGCTGTTGCTGGTGAGCCACCAGTCCAGCCGCTTGTTGCCGACCATTCGCAGCCGTTGCGTGCAGCAGGCTTGCCCGTTGCCCAGCGAAGCCATGAGCCTGCAATGGCTGGCGCAGGCCTTGCCGGAATGCAGCGCGGAAGAACGCGGCGAGTTGCTGACCCTGGCGGCCGGTTCGCCTTTGGCGGCAGTGAAGCTGCAGGCCCAGGGCGTGCGCGAACAGCGTGCACTGGTCGTGGATGGCGTGAAGAAACTACTCAAGCAGGAACTGTCCGCCACGCAACTGGCCGAAAGCGCCTGGAAGGACATTCCGCTGTTGCTGCTGTTCGACTGGTTCTGCGACTGGTCCAGCCTGATCCTGCGCTATCAGCTTACCCAGGATGAGAGCGGCCTGGGCCTGGCGGATATGCGCAAGGTCGTGCAATACCTGGCGCAAAAAAGTGCCCAGGACAAAGTGCTCAACATCCAGGACTGGATCCTCGCCCAGCGTCAGAAAGTCCTCGGCAAGGCCAACCTCAACCGCGTGCTGTTGCTCGAGGCATTGCTGGTGCAGTGGGTAGGCCTGCTCGGGCGCCGTTAAATTCCGTGGCCGACGGGTGTATCGTTGGCCCTACCTCTTTTGTGACTTAAGCCCTGATTCCTATGCTCGTAGATTCCCATTGCCACCTTGATCGCCTCGACCTTGCCCAGCACGGCGGCTCCCTCGACGCCGCCCTTGAAGCTGCCCGCCAGCGTGGGGTAGGGCACTTCCTGTGCATTGGCGTCAGCGCCGACAACGCCGCCGACGTCAAAGCCCTGGCTGATCGCTACGCCGACGTCGATTGCTCGGTGGGCATTCACCCGCTTGACCTCAAGCCTGGCGAAGCCCCGGCGCTCGATTGGTTACTGGGTGAACTCAACCACCCGCGGGTCGTGGCTATTGGCGAAACCGGCCTGGACTACCACTACGAGCCTGAAGCTGCCGAGTTGCAACAGGCCTCGTTCCGCCTGCACCTGCAAGCCGCCCAGCAGACGCGCAAGCCGGTGATTGTCCATACCCGAGGCGCCCGTGCCGATACCCTGGCCTTGCTGCGTGAAGCCGCGTTGCCGCAGGCTGGCGTGCTTCATTGCTTTACCGAAGACTGGGACATGGCCAAGGCGGCCCTGGACCTGGGGTTCTATATTTCCCTGTCGGGCATCGTCACCTTCCGCAATGCCGACGCGCTGCGCGATGTGGCCCGCCAGGTGCCTGCCGACCGCCTGTTGGTGGAAACCGACTCGCCGTACCTGGCACCCATCCCCCATCGCGGCAAGCCGAACCTGCCCGAATATGTACGTGACGTGGCTGATTACCTGGCGATGCTGCGCGGTGAGCCTTACGAGCGTTTTGCCGAGCAGACCACTGAAAACTTCAAGCGCCTGTTCCCGCTGGCTCACGTAGCAGGTTAAAGCGGCCGAATCGCAGGCAAAAAAAACCCGGGTTCTGGGGGGTGAATCCGGGCTAAGACCATTAGGAGTAAAACAAGGGCACGCAGTCCGTCGGTACCCAGGTCGACGCGTCACTTGGGGGAGATGTCGCGCCGACAGTTGAAGTATTGACCACTATCCCATTCAGTCCAGTCGTGATTGATCGTTTTTTAAACAGATTTGGAATACGCCGCCTTCGCTTGAGTTCTCATTGCGCTGATGGGCGGGTTCAGATGTTGCGTATTATTTCTGACTGATAACCACGAAATCGTTGGCGCATTGAAAGTTATGTGCCTGGCGGGTTCACATAGACATTGCCCAACGACCGTTCAGTCGGGATAATCCCTCGCATCGGGTAAATCGTATCGCCACGTATCCATGGCGCTGCGCAACCCTCCCTATTTCCGACCTTTGCAGACTCTTCCTCATGCACAAAGAACCCCGTAAGGTCCGTGAGTTTCGCCGCCGTGAGCAGGAAATTCTCGACACCGCGCTCAAGCTGTTCCTCGAACAAGGTGAAGACAGCGTCACCGTCGAGATGATTGCGGATGCCGTGGGTATCGGCAAAGGCACGATCTACAAACACTTCAAGTCCAAGGCCGAAATCTACCTGCGCCTGATGCTCGACTACGAGCGCGATTTGAACGAGTTGCTGCACTCGGCCGATGTCGACAAAGACAAGGAAGCCCTGTCCCGCGCTTACTTCGAGTTCCGCATGCGTGACCCGCAGCGCTATCGCCTGTTCGACCGCCTGGAAGAGAAGGTGGTCAAAGGTCACCAAGTGCCGGAGATGGTCGAGGAGCTGCACAAGATCCGCGCCTCGAACTTCGAACGACTGACCCTGCTGATCAAGGGCCGTATCAGCGAAGGCAAGCTTGAAGACGTGCCTCCGTATTTCCACTACTGCGCCGCCTGGGCCCTGGTGCATGGCGCTGTGGCGCTGTACCACTCGCCATTCTGGAGCAATGTGCTGGAAGATCAGGAAGGTTTCTTCCAATTCCTGATGGACATCGGCGTGCGCATGGGCAACAAGCGCAAGCACAGCCCGGAACTGCCGGGCGCCGAGAAGAGCGGCGAAACCCCTGCCACGTAAGTTATTCGCCACAGTGATGGCGCAATGATTTGCTGCCAGGCGCAGTAACCCAGGAATATACTCAGGCAAGGACCTTGCTAAAAGCTGAGTTATGAGTCAGCTTTTAGCGCGCCCGAATTATCCTCTGCCGGAGTGATCCATGATCGTTGATCGTCAAGGCAGGCGTTTTCGCAATTTGCGGATCAGCCTGACTTCAGCCTGCAACTATGCGTGTACCTATTGCGTGCCCGACGGCAAGCGGCTGGTGGCTGCCCAGGATGAACTGTCGGCCCAAGCCATGGCCCGGGGCGTGGCTTACCTGATCGAAGCGGCGGGTATCGAGCGCTTGCGCATTACTGGCGGTGAGCCGCTGGTCAGCCCCAAGCTGGAAGCCTTCATGGGCGCGGTAGGGCAGATGGGCCTGAGCGACATCAGCCTGACCACCAACGGCCAACTGCTGGCGCGCAAACTGCCGTTGCTGGTGGCTGCCGGCATTCGGCGCATCAATGTCTCCCTCGACACGCTGGATGCCGACGCTTTCCGCAGCATCGCCCGTGGCGGCGACCTGGCCACGGTGCTCGATGGCATGGATCAGGCCAGTGCTGCCGGGATCAAGATCAAGGTCAACATGGTGCCTTTGCGCGGCCAGAACCTGGACCAGGTGATGCCGCTGCTCGATTACTGCCTGCAGCGTGGTTACGAGCTGCGCTTTATCGAACTGATGCGCATGGGCCACCTGGCTAAAGACTCCAACGCATTCCTGCAACAGTTCGTCAGCTTGCAACAGCTGCTCAGCTTGATCGGCGAGCAACATGAATATCTGCAAGCCAACGCGCCCGTCGATGCGACAGCGGTACGTTATGAAGTGCCGGGCAAGGGCTTCTTCGGCGTGATCGCCAACGAGAGCGTACCCTTCTGCCGCACCTGTTCGCGGTTGCGATTGTCCTCCACCGGTTGGCTGCATGGGTGCCTGTCGTCCAGCAATCGCCATTATGTCGGTGACTTGCTCGATCAACCTCGTCACCAGGCATTGCCGGCGTTGCAGGGCTTGTTGATGAAAGCCTTGGCTGACAAGCAGGAAGTGGCGTTTTCCGGCGGTGCCACGATCATGAAGATCATCGGCGGCTGATCCCGTTTTAATTCAGTTGCACATCAGTGGTAGGAGCTGGCTTGCCAGCGATGCTTATAGATCCTTCACAGCTTTCTAGGTTGTAGCCACCGACGGTCACCACGATGCGATGCGAGCCGCTCTTGATCTTGCTTTTGATCTCAGGCGCCCCGTTAAACCACGCTGGCCGGAATTCGACAGGGATTTGGGGGGGGAACCGGCAGGGATGCCGGTTTAGCCGTCCCGCGCCATGGATGGCGCGTGGCGGCGGCCCCCCAAATCACTGGTGGATTACGGGCACACCGAGCCTAAGCGAGGTGCCGAGTGGTGGGGCAAGAGCCCTTTGGTTACTTTGGGCTGGGCCGGCATTCCGGCTTTTCCAAAGTGAGCCGCCGTCAGGGCGGAACCCTAAGTGGCCGTTACCGCAGCAATGGATATGTACACGGCCCAACTGTGTTGACTGTCAGGCCGCCATCGCAGGCAAGTCAGCTCCCACAGTTTGACTGCGGGGTGTCAGGTAGGTATGTGTCGGCTGTCCGGTCGCCACGGGGGCAAGATGCCTTGCCACAGGTGGACTACGGTGCGCTTGGAACATAAAAAAAGGTGCGACCCTCGCGGATCGCACCTTTTTTATTGCCGGCTGGCTATCAGTTGCCCAATGCCTTGGACGCCAACCAGAACAATCCGGCCGAGAGGCCTACGGTCGCTGGCAAGGTCAATACCCAAGCCATCAGGATGGTCTTGACCGTGCCACCTTGCAGGCCGCTCTTGTTGGCAACCATCGTGCCCGCCACGCCAGAAGACAGGACGTGAGTGGTGGACACTGGCAGGGCGAAGATATTGGCAAAGCCGATCATGGTGGCCGTGGTGATTTGCGCCGACATGCCCTGGGCATAGGTCATGCCTTGCTTGCCGATCTTCTCACCGATGGTCAGCACCACGCGCTTCCAGCCCACCATGGTGCCCAGGCCCAGGGCCAGTGCGACCGCGAGGATCACCCAGAACGGGGCGTACTCGGTGGTGGCGGTCAGGTCTTTGCGCAGCTTGTCGAGGTCGGACTTCTCACGGGAGTCCAGGCCTGGCAGCTTGCCGACTTTCTTCGCGGTGTCATCCAGGCAAAGCAGGTAACGACGCACTTCGATGCGGTGGTCGGCCGTCAGCGAGTGGTAGTCCGAGACGCCCTTGAGGGTGCCCAGCAGCGCGTTGATCGTCGGTTCGGTCTGCTGCGGGTTGCAGCGGAACTTGCCCGGCAGGTCATCCTTCACGCTTTTGCCCAGGGCCAGGAACTCACCGAGGGTCTCGTGGTTGCGCTGGTAGAACTGGTTCAGGTGCAGGGTGGCGTCGCGGGTACGTTCGATCTGGTAGGTGGTGCTGCCCAGGTCCAATACGAACTGCGCCGGCACGATGCCGATGAGCACCAGCATGATCAGGCCGATGCCTTTCTGGCCATCGTTGGAGCCGTGCACGAAGCTCACAGCCATGGCCGAAATCACCAGCACCAGGCGGTTCCAGAACGGCGGGTGCTTTTTGTCGTCAAGCTTGCGGCGCTGGTCCGGGGTCTTGTGCATCTTCGACAGCGGGCGCCACCACTTCAGGCCGATCAGCACCAGGGCGGCGACCAGGAAGCCCGCCATCGGCGAGAACACCAGCGACGCGCCGATATCCACGGCCTTCTGCCAGTTCACACCGTCAGCCAGGGGGATGTCGTTGATCAACGCGTTGGCCAGGCCGACACCGAGGATCGAGCCGATCAGGGTGTGGGAACTGGAGGCGGGGATACCGAAGTACCAGGTGCCCAGGTTCCAGGTGATTGCCGCCGCCAACAACGAGAAGACCATTGCCAAGCCATGGCCGGTGTTCACATTGATCAGCAACTCCACCGGCAGCAAGTGCACGATGGCGTAGGCGACACCGACACCACCGAGCAATACGCCGAGGAAATTGAACACCCCGGAGAAGAACACGGCCAAGTGTGGCGGCATGGCTTTGGTATAGATGACTGTGGCCACCGCGTTAGCGGTGTCATGAAAGCCATTGATGAACTCGAAGGCGAGGACAAAGGCCAGGGCGAGCAACAGGCTCACGAGAACCCAAGCATCCAGTCCGCTGAATAAATCGATCATGAAGGTTTTCTGACCCGGTCGTAAGGGGGCGCGATTATGCCAGAAAACATCAGTAATCGATGCATTAGCTGCTCATCGGTAACAATCTTCCTGGAAAAAAATGCGGCAAGACGCACGCATCCCAGGGTTTTCGGGGCTTTGGCAAGTCTTTGATTTATAAAGCGCAGGCCCCAGAAGACGGGCGTTCTTCATGAAAACGCCATGCCTGAAACATTTGTATGAAATTTCGTAGGTGGATGTAGGTTGCTGACCAGCGGACGCTAAAGCAGGTGCCCTCTGCCAGTACTGCACCGGCAGAGACAGCACGACTCTTGAAGCTCGAACCGAAGCGCTTATGGCTCCTCGGTCTTGAGTTCCTGCTCGATCTTTTGGATTTCCTGGGCAAATGCCTGGTCTAGCAGGCTGGCACGTTTACGCCATGGCTTGCGTTCCGGCTCGGGTTGCGCGGCGTAGGTGGTGACTTCCCCGCCGTAGACATCCTTGTAACGTTGCTCCTGGCGCTCAAGTTCCGCGCGCAGTTCATCTTTCGTCACAGTATTACCTAATTGAGTTGAGTTTATTGATTGCGCAGCGTCATGCCTGAAAGTCGTGCTCGGGCGATACCAAATAAAACAGGCGAACCGTTCAAGTTGGTACATGGGCCTGAAGGCCGTTCTTTCAAGCGAGTACTTGTGACCGGCGTTGCCAGCAGCCTGCAATGCCTGGTGAGCTCCACTCCCGATGGTGATACCGGGCTGACCTCTGCACAGGTTGCATTATAGCGGCGCATTTGAATAACACTATCATCATGAAGTTAAAAAGCGTCAACGACATGTCTGGAGTTTGTTACATACCGCCGCGTTATTTGTGAACACCGTCATCTTCATGTCTACATTTGAGTTACACGCACATCTCATGTGGGAGCGGGCTTGCTCGCGAAGGCGGTGCGTCAGTCAACATGTATGTTGCTGGGCGGACCTCTTCGCGAGCAAACCCGCTCCCACATGAGTTCTGCGTTGATTTCGCTTGATTGATCGGCATTAGGGTAGATGTCTACGCTTTACAGAGGCATCAGGCAAATCTGAAACGTTAGCGGGTGGGGCTGCGCCAAATTGCGATAATCGCATGATCGTCCGATAATCGCCCAATGTTGCCGCCGCTGGCTTGTGCGGTACGGCCGGCACGGCTTGTAATAGCCGCCAACCCTCCCGTGGTGATAACAAGAGAAGGCCCTTTGAAATGAACGATCAATTGCGCAACTCCTTTGCATCAGTGGCGCCGCCGATCGTGGCTTCACCGGCCAAGCGTATCCAGGCATTCACCGGTGATCCGGATTTCATGACGTCCCTGGCCCGTGGCCTGGCCGTGGTGCAGGCGTTCCAGGAGCGCAAGCGTCACCTGACCATCGCCCAGATCAGCCACCGTACCGAAATTCCCCGCGCCGCCGTGCGCCGTTGCCTGCATACCTTGATCAAGCTCGGCTACGCCACCACGGACGGGCGCACCTATTCGTTGTTGCCCAAAGTGCTGACCCTCGGTCATGCCTATCTGTCGTCCACACCGCTGGCTGTCTCGGCCCAGCCTTATCTGGACCGCATGAGCGAGCAACTGCATGAAGCCTGCAACATGGCGACCCTGGAGGGCGATGACATCCTTTATATCGCCCGTTCTGCCACTACCCAGCGCCTGATCTCGGTTGACCTTTCGGTAGGCGGGCGCTTGCCTGCGTATTGCACGTCCATGGGCCGCATTCTGCTGGCCGCCCTCGACGATGCCTCGCTGCAGGATTACCTCGACCATGCCGACCTGCAAACCAAGACCAGCCGCACTCTGACCACGCCGCAAGCGTTATTTGAATGCCTGCAACAGGTGCGTCAGCAGGGCTGGTGCATTGTCGACCAGGAATTGGAGCAGGGCCTGCGTTCCATCGCGGTGCCGGTGTATGACGCGTCCGGCCAGGTGTTGGCCGCGCTGAATGTCAGCACCCACGCCGGGCGGGTCAGCCGCAGCGAGTTGGAGCAGCGCTTTTTGCCGAGCATGCTCAGCGCCAGCCGTGAGCTGAGTGCGCAACTGTTTGCCTAACCTAAGATGTTCGGTGACCGCACAGATCCCGACTGGCTCGATTGACGGTGTTTCCCTTGGCTTATTAATGTGCGGCAGCGCTCTGAGGAGCTGCCCCCTATAAGAATGACGACCTCAGGTTGTCAGCCCGCCATCGGTGTGGAATAAAAATAATGAATCAGCCTTCTGTCGGTACCACCCTGGACGTACAGTCCTTTATCAACGCCCAGCCACTCTCGCGCTATCAGTGGCGCGTGGTGATCCTGTGTTTCCTGATTGTCTTTCTCGACGGCCTCGACACGGCCGCCATGGGCTTTATCGCGCCCGCGCTGTCCCAGGACTGGGGCATCGACCGCGCCAGCCTCGGCCCGGTGATGAGCGCCGCGTTGATCGGCATGGTGTTCGGCGCACTCGGTTCCGGCCCGCTGGCCGACCGCTTTGGCCGCAAAGTCGTGCTGGTCGGCGCGGTGTTGGTGTTTGGTGCGTTCAGCCTGGCGTCGGCCTACAGCACCAATGTCGACCAGTTGCTGGTACTGCGCTTTCTCACCGGCCTGGGCCTGGGCGCCGGCATGCCGAATGCCACCACCTTGCTCTCTGAATACACCCCCGAGCGGCATAAATCCTTGTTGGTGACCAGCATGTTCTGTGGCTTCAACCTGGGCATGGCCGGCGGTGGGTTTATTTCGGCCAAGCTGATCCCCGCGTTCGGCTGGCACAGCCTGTTACTGATCGGCGGCATCCTGCCGTTGATCCTCGCGGTGGTGCTGTTGGTTTGGCTGCCGGAGTCGGCGCGTTACCTGGTGGTGCGCAATCGCGGCACTGACAAGGTGCGCAAGACCCTGGCCCCTATCGAGCCAAGCATCGTCGCCCAGGCCACTCACTTCAGCGTGCCGGAGCAAAAAACCGTCAAGGCCCGCAATGTGTTCGCGGTGATCTTCTCGGGCACCTACAGCGCTGGCACCTTGCTGTTGTGGCTCACGTACTTCATGGGCCTGGTGATTGTTTACCTGCTGACCAGTTGGCTCCCCACCTTGATGCGTGACAGCGGCGCGAGCATGGAGCAGGCCGCGTTTATCGGCGCGTTGTTCCAGTTTGGTGGGGTGCTGAGCGCGGTGGGCGTGGGCTGGGCGATGGACCGGTTCAACCCGCACAAAGTGATCGGCACGTTCTATCTGCTGGCCGGGGTGTTTGCCTACGCGGTGGGGCAGAGCCTGGGCAACATCACGCTGTTGGCCACCCTGGTGCTGGTCGCCGGGATGTGCGTCAACGGTGCGCAATCGGCGATGCCGTCGCTGGCGGCACGTTTCTACCCCACCCAGGGCCGTGCCACCGGGGTGTCGTGGATGCTCGGCATCGGCCGCTTCGGCGCGATCCTGGGGGCGTGGATGGGCGCGACCTTGCTGGGCCTGGGCTGGAACTTCGAGCAGGTGCTCACGGCGCTGGTGATTCCGGCGGCATTGGCCACGGCAGCGGTGGTGATCAAGGGCATGGTCAGCCATGCCGATGCAACCTGAAACCGATCACTATCCCTGTGGGAGCTGGCTTGCCTGCGATAGCGGTGCTGAATTCACTCGCGCCATCGCAGGCAAGCCAGCTCCCACATTGACCCTGTTCTTTGCGATGGTTAGTTAAGCAACAATCGGTTCGATAATCGAACACTCAGTCGATTATCGGATTGTTTGGCCCATTACCCCGGCTTAACCTTCAAGCACTTCGGCGCCACCTCAGCGCCTTTTTCGATCAACACCGGGAGCCCAACCCCATGGCTGAAATCCTCACCCTGCGTGATGCGGTCAAGCGCTTCGTGAACGACGGCGATACCGTCGCCCTTGAAGGCTTCACCCACCTGATCCCTACGGCCGCAGGCCATGAAATCATTCGTCAGGGCAAGAAAGACCTGACACTGGTGCGCATGACGCCTGACCTGATCTACGACCAGTTGATCGGTGCCGGCTGTGCACGCAAGTTGATTTTCTCCTGGGGCGGCAACCCGGGCGTGGGTTCCCTGCATCGCCTGCGTGACGCGGTAGAGAAACAATGGCCGCAAGCGCTGGAGATTGAAGAGCATAGCCACGCCGACCTGGCCAATGCCTACGTCGCCGGTGCCTCCGGCCTGCCGTTCGCGGTGTTGCGTGCCTACGCCGGTTCCGACTTGCCCAAGGTCAACCCGCTGATCAAGACCGTCACCTGCCCCTTCACGGGTGAAGTGCTGGCGGCGGTGCCATCGGTGCGCCCGGACATCACTGTGATTCACGCGCAGAAAGCCGACCACAAAGGCAACGTGCTGCTCTGGGGCATTCTCGGGGTGCAAAAGGAAGCGGCCCTGGCGGCCAAGCGCTGCATCGTCACCGTCGAGGAAATCGTCGACGACCTGAATGCGCCGATGAACAGCTGCGTGCTGCCGACCTGGGCGCTGACGGCGGTGTGTCATGTACCCGGTGGTGCGCATCCTTCCTATGCGCACGGCTACAACGAGCGGGATAACCGCTTCTATCAGGCGTGGGACCCGATTGCCCGCGACCGTGGGACCTTTACCGCCTGGATCGACGAATACATCCACGGCACTGCCGACTTCAGTGAATTCCAGGCCAAGCTGGCCACCGCGCAGGAGGCTAAGTAATGGCTTACTCCACCAATGAAATGATGACCGTCGCCGCCGCACGCCGCCTCAAGAACGGCTCGGTGTGCTTCGTCGGCATCGGCCTGCCATCGAAGGCCGCCAACCTGGCGCGCCTGACATCGTCGCCGGATGTGGTGCTGATCTACGAGTCGGGCCCGATTGGGGCCAAGCCCAGCGTATTGCCGCTGTCCATCGGTGATGGCGAGCTGGCGGAGACCGCTGACACTGTGGTGCCCACCGGTGAGATCTTTCGCTACTGGCTGCAGGGCGGGCGTATTGATGTGGGTTTTCTCGGCGCGGCCCAGGTCGACCGTTTCGGCAATATCAACACCACCGTGGTCGGTGATTATCACCAGCCCAAAGTGCGTTTGCCGGGTGCCGGTGGCGCGCCGGAAATCGCCGGTTCCGCCAAGAGCGTGCTGATCATCCTGAAGCAGTCGTCCCGTTCGTTTGTCGACAAACTCGATTTCATCACCTCTGTGGGGCACGGCGAAGGTGGCGACTCGCGCAAGCGTCTGGGCCTGCCCGGCGCCGGCCCGGTGGGCATCATTACCGACCTGTGCATCATGGAACCGGAGGATGGCAGCCATGAGTTCGTGGTCACTGCGCTGCACCCCGGCGTGACCCGCGAGCAAGTGGTCGCCGCCACCGGCTGGGCGATTCGCTTTGCCGACCAGGTGAGCACCACCGCTGAGCCCACCGAGACCGAATTGACCGCCCTGCGTGACCTCGAAGCGCGCACTGCGGCTGCCCACGGCCAAGCACCGGGAGAAGCCTGATGCGCGAGGTTTATATCTGTGATGCCATTCGCACACCTATCGGCCGTTTCGGCGGTGGCCTGTCCACGGTGCGTGCCGACGACCTGGCGGCGCTGCCAATCAAGGCGTTGATCGAGCGCAACCCATCGGTGGACTGGAGCGCCGTAGACGAAGTCTTCCTCGGCTGCGCCAACCAGGCCGGTGAAGATAACCGCAACGTGGCACGCATGGCGTTGCTGCTGGCGGGGCTGCCGGAAAGCATTCCCGGCGTGACCCTCAACCGCCTGTGCGCCTCGGGCATGGATGCCATCGGCACCGCCTTTCGTGCGATTGCCAGCGGTGAAATGGAGCTGGCGATTGCCGGTGGCGTCGAATCGATGTCCCGCGCTCCGTTTGTGATGGGCAAGGCCGACGCGGCGTTTTCGCGCAACATGAAGTTGGAAGACACCACCATTGGCTGGCGTTTTATCAACCCGCTGATGAAGGCCCAGTACGGCGTGGATGCCATGCCGCAGACCGCCGATAACGTGGCCGACGACTACCAGGTTTCCCGCGCCGACCAGGACGCTTTCGCCCTGCGCAGCCAGCAACGCACCGCCGCCGCCCAGGCCGCCGGATTCTTTGCCGAGGAAATCGTACCGGTGCGGGTCGCGCATAAAAAAGGCGAAACCCTGGTGGAACACGATGAACACCCACGGGACACCACGTTGGAAGCCTTGGCCAAGCTCAAGCCGGTCAACGGTGCGGACAAGACCGTCACCGCCGGCAATGCCTCGGGCGTCAACGACGGCGCCGCCGCGTTGATCCTCGCCAGCGCCGAGGCCGTCAAGCAACACGGCCTCACCGCTCGCGCCCGTGTGCTGGGCATGGCCAGTGCCGGTGTCGCCCCGCGGGTGATGGGCATCGGCCCGGTGCCGGCGGTGCGCAAGCTGGTGGAGCGCCTGGGGTTGGCGGTCACCGATTTTGACGTGATCGAACTCAACGAAGCCTTCGCCAGCCAAGGCCTGGCGGTGCTGCGCGAGCTGGGTATTGCCGACGATGCGCCCCAGGTCAACCCCAACGGCGGCGCCATTGCCCTCGGCCACCCCTTGGGGATGAGTGGTGCGCGGTTGGTACTGACGGCCCTGCACCAATTGGAAAAAACCGGCGGCAGAAAAGGCCTGGCAACCATGTGCGTTGGCGTTGGCCAAGGCCTGGCCCTGGCGATTGAACGCGTCTGATAACTAAAAGAGGATTGCTCCATGAGTGACAAGCCCGGTTACCGGCGCCCGCAAGCGGGCACTCAACCTGATTACCTGCACCCGGCCTACCAGTCGACGAACCTGCGTTCGCCGTCCCAGCCTTTGGTGTTCCTGCCCCATTCCTTGTCGGAAATCACCGGCCCGACCATCGGCGCCGAACGTATCAATGACAAGGACAACGACCTGACAGCCCAGCATGACGGCGAGCCGCAAGGCGAGCGCATCATCATTCATGGCCGCGTGCTGGACGAAAACGGCCTGCCAGTGCCGGGCATTCTTGTGGAGATCTGGCAGGCCAACGCCGCCGGCCGCTACAACCACAAGCGCGACCTGCACGATGCACCCCTGGACCCGAATTTCACCGGAACCGGGCGCACCGTCACCGACGCCGACGGCTGGTACCAGTTCCAGACCATCAAGCCTGGCGCCTACCCGTGGGGCAACCACCACAACGCGTGGCGCCCGGCGCATATCCACTTTTCGCTGTTTGGCCCCAGCGTGCTGACGCGCTTGGTGACGCAGATGTATTTTCCGGGCGATCCGTTGCTGGAATACGACCCGATCTACAACTGCGTGCCGGACACCAGCGCCAAGCAACGCTTGATCGCTCGCTTCGATCTGGAAAAAACCATTCCTTCCTATGCCCTCGGCTACCGCTGGGACATCGTCCTGCGCGGCCGCGACGCCACGCCGATGGAGAAATGAGATGACACTCAACGCGACCACGTCCCACACCGTCGGGCCGTATTACCACATTGGCCTGACCTGGCTGAACCGTGAAGACCTGACCGTCACTGCCACCCTCGGCGAACGCGTGGCAATCACCGGGCAAGTGGTGGACGGCAACGGTGATGTCGTCAACGACGCCATGCTGGAAGTCTGGCAGGCCAATGCCGCCGGCAAATATGCCCACCCCGAAGACGAGCAGGACAAAGCGCTCGACCCGAACTTCGAAGGCTTCGGCCGCGTGCCGGTGGATGCCCAAGGGCGTTTTCGCTTTACCACCATCAAGCCTGGCAGTGTGCCGGGGCTCAAGGGCACCACCCAGGCGCCGCACTTGGTGGTGCTGGTGTTTGCCCGTGGGTTGGTGAAGCACTTGCTGACGCGGATTTATTTTGACGGTGAGGCCTTGAATGGCGATGACCCGTTGCTGGCGTGTGTACCGGCCGAACGTCGTAGCACCCTGATTGCCAAGGCGGATGCGGCAGGGGTGTATCAGTGGAATGTGATTTTGCAGGGCACAGATAAGGAAACGGTGTTCTTCGACTATTGAGTTGGCTGTAGGGCCCCATTGACGATCGTTCCCACGCTCTGCGTGGTAATGCATCCCGTGACGCTCCGCGTCACCCGCGAACGGCAGGACGCGGAGCGTCCCATGCGGCATTCCCACGCAGAGCGTGGGAACGATCATCCAATGTGGGAGCCGGGCTTGCCCGCGATGAGGCCCTCTCAGGCTCCACCTATCCAAAAGTCTGCTTGCGGAACAGGGTTGTTGCAAAGTATGTCTAGGCTATAACCGTTCCCACTGAGTAAAAAAACATGACAACAAAAACCAGCCACTACACCGGAGAAGAACGCAGCAAAAGGATCTTTGCGATTGTCGGTGCGTCCTCCGGCAACCTGGTCGAATGGTTCGACTTCTACGTCTATGCCTTCTGCGCGATTTATTTTGCCCCGGCGTTTTTCCCCTCGGATGACCCTACGGTGCAGTTGCTCAACACCGCCGGTGTGTTTGCCGCCGGGTTCCTGATGCGCCCGATTGGCGGCTGGTTGTTTGGCCGGGTGGCCGACAAGCACGGGCGTAAGAACTCGATGATGATCTCGGTGCTGATGATGTGCGGCGGTTCCCTGGTCATCGCCTTCCTGCCCACCTATAACGACATCGGTGCCTGGGCCCCGGCGTTGCTGTTGGTGGCGCGACTGTTCCAGGGCTTGTCGGTGGGCGGCGAGTACGGCACCACGGCCACCTACATGAGTGAAGTCGCGCTCAAGGGCCAGCGTGGCTTCTTCGCCTCGTTCCAGTACGTGACCCTGATCGGCGGCCAGTTGCTGGCGGTGCTGGTGGTGGTGATCCTGCAACAGGTCCTCACCGAAGAAGAACTGCGCGCCTGGGGCTGGCGCATTCCGTTTGTGATCGGTGCCATAGCTGCCGTGATCTCCCTGCTGCTGCGTCGGACCCTCAAAGAAACCACCAGCAAGGAAATGCGCGAAGACAAGGACGCCGGCAGTATCGTCGCGCTGTTTCGCGACCACGGCAAAGCCTTCATCACGGTGCTGGGCTACACCGCCGGCGGCTCGCTGATTTTCTACACCTTCACCACCTACATGCAGAAGTACCTGGTGAACACCGTGGGCATGCACGCCAAGACCTCGAGCTACATCATGACCGGCGCGCTGTTTCTGTACATGTGCATGCAGCCGTTGTTCGGCATGTTGGCCGACAAGATCGGCCGACGTAATTCGATGCTCTGGTTCGCTGGCCTTGGCACGCTGTTTACCGTGCCAATCCTGCTGACCTTGAAAACCGTGACCAGCCCGTTTCTGGCCTTTGTGCTGATCACCCTGGCCTTGGCGATTGTCAGCTTCTACACCTCCATCAGCGGCCTGGTCAAAGCGGAGATGTTCCCGCCGCAGGTGCGTGCATTGGGCGTGGGCCTGGCGTATGCAGTGGCTAACGCGGTGTTTGGCGGTTCGGCAGAAGTGGTTGCGCTGAGCCTCAAATCCATCGGCATGGAAAACACCTTTTATTGGTACGTCACCGCGATGATGGCGGTGGCCTTCCTGTTCAGCTTGCGCTTGCCGAAACAGGCGGCGTACCTGCATCACGATCTGTAAGGGATGAGTTATGACGTTGCGCACGAGCAATCAACTGTTCGACGCTTATTTCACTGCTGACAGCATGGCCGACGTGTTCTGTGACCAGGGGCGCTTGCAGGGTATGCTGGATTTCGAAGCCGCACTGGCCCGGGCGCAGGCGCGGGTCGGGTTGATTCCCCAGGCCGCCGTCGCACCGATTGCCCAGGCGTGCCTGGCGTCGCTGTATGACGTGGATGCCCTTGGCAGCGCGATTGCCACGGCGGGCAACTCAGCGATTCCATTGGTGAAGGCGTTGGGCAAGTTGATCGCCAGTGAGGACGCCGACGCCGAGCGTTATGTACACCTGGGTGCCACCAGCCAGGACGTGATGGACACCGGCCTGGTGCTGCAACTGCGCCGTGGGGTGGAACTGATCGAGGCCGACCTGGCTCGCCTGGGGGAGGTATTGGCCGCCCAGGCCCAGCGTTACGCCGTCGTGCCGTTGGCCGGGCGCACCTGGTTGCAGCACGCGACGCCGGTCACCCTGGGGATGAAAATCGCCGGTTGGCTGGGCGCGGTGACGCGCAGTCGCCAGCGCCTGGCCGAATTGAAGCCGCGCCTGTTGGTGCTGCAATTTGGCGGCGCATCAGGCACGTTGGCGGCGCTCGGCGAATACGCCATGCCCGTGGCCGAAGCCTTGGCCGCCGAGTTGCAACTGGGCTTGCCGGAACAACCCTGGCACACCCAGCGTGACCGCCTGGTGGAATTTGCCAGCCTGCTTGGCCTGATCGCCGGCAGCCTCGGCAAGTTGGGCCGCGATATCAGCCTGTTGATGCAGACCGAAGCGGCGGAGGTGTTCGAGCCCTCGGCGCCGGGCAAGGGCGGTTCGTCCACCATGCCCCACAAACGCAACCCGGTGGGTGCCGCAGTGTTGATCAGCGCGGCCACCCGTGTACCGGGCCTGGTGGCGACGATGTTCAGCGCCATGCCCCAAGAGCACGAACGCAGCCTGGGCTTGTGGCACGCCGAATGGGAGACCTTGCCGGAGATTTGCCGCTTGGTGTCCGGTGCCTTGCACCAGGCAATTCTGGTCAGTGAAGGGTTGGAAGTGAATGCCGAACGCATGGCACAGAACCTCGACCTGACCCAGGGCCTGGTGCTGGCCGAAGCGGTGAGTATCGTGCTCGCCCAACGCTTGGGCCGCGACACCGCGCACCATCTGCTTGAACAGTGCTGCAAACGTGCGGTCGCCGAGCAGCGCCATTTGCGCGCGGTGCTGGCGGATGAGCCGCACGTCACCGCCGAGTTGTCAGCGGCTGAACTGGACCGCCTGCTCGACCCGGCCCACTACCTGGGCCAGGCGTCCACCTGGGTTACGCGTGCAGTGACCGAACATTTTGCTTTGACTGCCTGAGGAGAACGCTGTGGCTTTTGTACAACTCGCCGAGGGCGAACTGCATTACCAACTCGAGGGGCCCGCCGACGCACCGTTATTGGTGCTGTCCAATTCCCTGGGTACCGACCTGCATATGTGGGATATCCAGATTCCGGCCTTCACCGAGCATTTTCGCGTACTGCGCTTCGACACCCGCGGCCACGGCCAATCCCTGGTGACCGAGGGGCCTTACAGCATTGAGCAACTGGGCCAAGACGTGATCGCACTGCTGGATGCGCTGGATATCCAGAAGGCGCATTTTTGCGGGCTGTCCATGGGCGGCTTGATCGGCCAATGGCTGGGCATTCATGCCGGCGAGCGCCTGCAACGCCTGGTGGTGTGTAACACCGCGGCCAAGATCGGCACGCCCGAGGTGTGGAACCCGCGTATCGAAATGGTCCTGCGTGATGGCGCAGCCGCGATGGTAGCGCTGCGCGATGCGTCGATTGCGCGCTGGTTCACCGCAGATTTCGCCGCCGCCCACCCGCACCAGGCCAAGCAGATCACTGACATGCTCGCGGCCACGTCGCCCGAGGGGTATGCCGCCAACTGCGGCGCTGTGCGCGATGCGGATTTTCGTGAGCAATTGTCCTCGATCAAGGTGCCGACCCTGGTGATTGCCGGCACCGAAGACGCAGTGACGCCGCCAGCCGGTGGCCACTTTATCCAGAGCCATGTGCAGGGTGCCGAGTATGCCGAGTTCTATGCGGCGCACCTGTCCAACGTTCAGGCCGGTGCTGCGTTCAGCGACCGGGTGATCGAATTTCTGCTGGCCCGCTGAGGAGCTATTTGTGGACGAGAAACAACGTTACGCCGAGGGCCTGCAGGTGCGCCGCGAAGTACTGGGCGATGCCCACGTCGACCGCAGCCTCAATGCCCTGACCGAGTTCAACAGCGAGTTCCAGGAAATGATCACCCGCCACGCCTGGGGTGACATCTGGACCCGCCCCGGCCTGCCTCGGCATACCCGCAGCCTGATCACCATCGCGATGCTGATCGGCATGAACCGCAGTGAAGAACTGAAACTGCACCTGCGTGCTGCCGCCAGCAACGGCGTGACCCGCGCCGAGATCAAGGAAGTGCTGATGCAGAGTGCGATCTACTGCGGGATCCCGGCGGCGAATGCGACGTTTCACCTGGCGGAGTCAGTGTGGGATGAGTTGGGTGTGGAGTCTCGCCAACAAGACTGAATATGAAATGCGATCTCCTGTGGGAGCTGGCTTGCCTGCGATTGCGGTGGGCCAGTCAATATTGGGCTGACTGACAGATTGCTATCGCAGGCAAGCCAGCTCCCACAGGGGATCGTCACAGGTTCAGGGCGTTAGTGGGAATCAGCATCCCACAGCCAATTCCACACCCCCGGCAGATGCACCGGCTCGTTCACAGCCTTAACCGTACGTGCCAGCGCTGCACGTTCCAGCGCGGCGTGGTCGGTATAGAACGGCTCTGCCGCTGTCTTCAATCCGTTGACCCGCGCGCTGTCCATTAGGATCTGCAAGTACTCCTGCATATGCCGCGCGGTGTAGCGGTTGATGTCATGGAAGGTCACCACTACCGGAATCACCCCCTCCACCGTCGGCAGCTCACCCAAGGCAATACGCTCGCGCACCACCGACAGTTGCCGATACAGATTGGCGCGCCGACGTGGGCTGGCGTTGAAGCCCCAGATCTTGCCGTCATTGGCACTCAAGTCCGTCAACAGTACCCGCATGCCGTGGCGTTGGTAGGCGGCGAAGGTGCGCTTGTCGTAGTTCCAGAAGGGCGGGCGTACCAGCACAGGTGGCGCGCCCGTGATGGCGGCAATATCCGCAGCACCTTCGGTCAGGGTGTGTTCCAGCGTGGCGTCGTTCAACCAGCGGTGATTGGTGTGAAACGCCGTGGCGGTGTGAAAGGCTAATACATGGTCAGCGGCGAACTCACGTTCCATGGTCTTGCGCCCCCGAGAACTGCCGCCGGAGCGAGCGGCTTCGGTCTGCAGGAAAAACACCGCCTTGATCCCCGGCAGTACCGGGTTATTGGCCAGGTCGGCCACTACCGAGCGGCTCGGGTTGTTGTAGCCTGAGGCACTTGGGCCATCGTCGAAGGTCAGCAGAAAGCGGATCGGCGCCTGGGTTTGCAGGCGTTGCTCGGTCTGTGGCGTCAGGGCGAGGGGCGGGCCGATGCAGCCGCTGAGGCTCAACGCCAGGGCCATTGTGATGGCGAAGGGTTTCATGGTGTGCACGGGCTCGAATAGTGGCCGCTGCAGGGCGAAACTGCAGCGGCAGGCTCGCACGATACAGCAAGATCAACGTTCTGGGGCTATGCCTTGATACAGGTCACCTCCAGATTGATTGCTGCATCGGCTCATGGCGGTGTGTCCGTGTCCGCCGTTAGGTATCAGTAGCCTGTTCGCGGTGGTTTGCCCATTTCCAAATTCAGCGCATTTTCGGTAAACGGCGCCGGGTTGGTGGAGGTGGGCGGGGTGGATGGGTCGTTGTCGAAGTCGAAGGGCGGTGCGTTAGTCGGCAGGCCGATTGCCTGCAGCTCAGAATTTTCCGGTCCAGGGCGCTCAGGGAGCTCTGGAAGTGGGTCGCTGGAGCCGCTTAGGAACGTACCGTTGGCGCCGTTCCAGGCATGTGCCATCTCGTGGTAGAACTGGGCGATCGGTGATGCGTTTGTCTTCCGATTGGACTCGCTCGGATAGTAAAAAATCATACCCTGGTCAGCAGCGGCACCGGCTACTCCGTCGTTTATCACACCCATTTTCGAGTCGTCGTGTGGGATTTTCAACTGTTCGCTGCGCGTGAGTTTTCCAGCTCAGTGGTATTGAACCCATACATGTTAATGAAATCGGATTGCATGATAGTGACCGGCGCACCGTTTCTATCAGCGGCTTTGTCCATCTCCTCCAGCATGACTCTCCCCGCAGGCGAGGAGCGGAGTAACTCAAGATCATCTTCGACCCGTTCTTTGAACACATCCGAGCCTACGATGCTAAACGCTCGCTGACCGGCATCGGTCGGCGTCACCCGGGTGATGGTCGATTGTTCCGTATCTGAAAGACGGTCACCGTTTTTGACGTAGATGCGCGCTGCGTTACCGTTGGCCCACACCCTGTCGAACCCTTTGCCCGTGTAGATAGTCGCTTCGTCGTGGGCGACTATCCGGTCATTGCCTTTGCCGCCATTTATCACCGTATGTCCGTTGCTGGCTTAGAGTCTGTCGTTGCCATCACCGCCATCCAAGTAACTTTTTTTAGTCGTCGGGCCAGCCCCCGCATACAAAACGTCCTTGCCCTGGTTACCGTACATCACCCCGTTTCCTGTAACGCCGATCAAGGTGTCGTTACCCTCGTTGCCTTCGGCATAACCGGCGCCACTGCCCAATCGGATATGGTCTCTGCGACGTCCCCCATAAACGGTGGTCGTGCCGCTGCTGGCATGAACCGTGTCATTGCCATCGCCCGCGTGGATCGTGACCGCGGCGGTGACAGTGGGGTCCAGCGTGATGTTGTCGTTGCCCCCAGCGGTCAAGGTGTTCAGGCTTAAGAACGGCACTGGCGTGTCTTTGGCGGGCGAAGTGTGTGAGGTGGGGGGCGGATTGTTGAGCGTGTAAGTCTGATCATTCACCGACACGCTCAGCCGGCGGTCGGCGTGCTGGCTGATATGGATAACGTCCGAAGCGTCACCCGTTTCCAGCGTCAGAATAGTGGCAGTGTGTTGCGGGTTATTGGGGTCTCTGTAGGAGGTTCGAATTTCCTGGGTAACCTTCAGGTTGCCGTTCTCCACCAGCACCTCTGTATTGGATCGCAGGTAGCTGCTGCCAGTGGCAGGAGGAGGGGGCGCCTCCGGTGAGATGGGCGGTGTAATGACGGGTAGGGCGATGGGGGACGCTGAGTTCATTGAACGTTACCTGCTCGTTTGACGTGGGTTAGTGTTCCCGGCCCTACGTGTCGCCAAGGCCAAGACATCCATCAGTCGTACGCCCTGAGTGAATTGAAGAGCTGAAACTGCACCTGCGTGCTGCCGCCAGCAACGGCGTGACCCGCGCTGAGATCAAGGAAGTGCTGATGCAGAGTGCGATCTACTGCGGGATCCCGGCAGCGAATGCGACGTTTCACCTGGCGGAGTCAGTGTGGGATGAATTGGGTGTGGAGTCCCGCCAACAAGACTGAATATGAAATGCGATCTCCTGTGGGAGCTGGCTTGCCTGCGATTGCGGTGGGCCAGTCAATATTGGGCTGACTGACAGATTGCTATCGCAGGCAAGCCAGCTCCCACAGGGGATCGTCACAGGTTCAGGGCGTTAGTGGGAATCAGCATCCCACAGCCAATTCCACACCCCCGGCAGATGCACCGGCTCGTTCACAGCCTTGACCGTACGGGCCAGCGCTGCACGTTCCAGCGCGGTGTAGCGGTTGATGTCATGGAAGGTCACCACCACCGTTTACGTCAACTTTCTTGTGTCAGTATTGCATTCGCGGTGGGAGTCCCATTTCCTCGCGCAACGCATTCTCGGTGAATGGGGCCGGGTTCGTGGACGTCGGCGGGGTGGTGGGATCGTTGTCGAAGTCGAAGGGTGGGGCGTTAGTCGGCAAGCCGACAGCCTGCGGTTCGCCATTGGCAGGGCCTGGACTCATAGGGTCACCGGCTGTGCCTGGCAGAAAAGTACCGTTGGCACCGTTCCAGGCGTGTACCATTTCATGGTAGAACGCGACAATTGGAGAGGTGATGTTCTCGTTTTCAAAGGCCAAGATTGAGTTCTGCGCATAGTTAATTGTGCCTTGATCCGCACGGGCGCCAGGCTCCCCATCTTTTATTCCACCCCTCTTCGGGTCGCCCATAGGGATCTTTTTCCGCTCTTGCTCGCTTAATTTTTGCAGCTCACTGCTGTTGAACGTGTAACTGGAACCACCTTTTTTGTCTTCTTCGATGGTGACTGGAGCACCATTTCGCTCAGCCGCTTTATCCATTTCCTCCAGCATTTTGCGCCCCACAGGTGAGGCACGCAGCAGTGCCAGGTCATCTTCGACCCGTTGTTTGAACTCATCCGTACCTACGATTTTAAAAGCTTTTTTACCCGCTTCGCTCGGCTCCGTTCTAGTGATAGTCGATTGCTCTGTGCCTGGCAGGTAATCACTGCTCTGGGCATAAATACGCGCTTTGGTAAGGTTGCCCCAAACGGTATCGGATCCCTTCCCCGTGTACGCGGTGGTATTGGCGTAAGCAACTATTTGGTCATTACCGTCGCCGCCATTGATCACCGTATGCCCGTCGCCAGCGTATAACAGGTCGTCGCCCTCACCCCCATCCAGGTGGCTTTTTTTGTTGGCGGGTCCAGGCCCTGCATACAAACGATCGTTACCCTTGTTCCCGTACATCACGGAGTGTCCCGAACCGCCAATTATCGTGTCGTCACCGTCGTTACCTTCTACGTAGCCGCCGCCTTTACCCAAGCGAATAGTGTCGTTCCCGCGTCCGCCATAAATGTCGGGATTCCCCCCTTCGGTTTGAACGGTGTCATCTCCGTCACCCGCTTCGATCTTTACGTCGACAGTGACGTCAGGGGCCAGGGTGATGTTGTCGTTGCCTGCGCCGCTCTTAATGTGCAGGCTGAATTGAGGTTGTATGCCTTCCGATGATGAACTGTTTGGCGAGGGGTTATTGCCGTTGAAGGTGTATTCCTGCTCATTTACCTTTACACGCAGTGAGCCGTTCGGGTCCTGACTAATATGGATGACGTCCGATTTATCACTCGTTTCGAGTGTCAGGATATTGCCCATGAGCACTGGCTTCTTGGGGTCTCCATGGTGTTCGATGGCCTCCTCACTCGCTTTAAGATTACCGTCATCCACGAGCATCTGTGTCTTTCGGCGAATGAGGTCGTCGCCGGGAGGTGGAGTGTTGTCTGCAAGTGCGGAAGGCGCAGTTACGGGGGGAGCAGTTTGCGGGGCTATCGTAGTCATGGAAGATCACCTCTTGAGCTAAATAGGGTGGCTTGCCCAGTCCTTCGTTGTATTGAAGGCAAGGAGATCAATGAGTTGCATCGATCGAGGTAATCGTTCCCTGCTCGATTGATACCGAGTACTACAGAGGACGGTAAGTAGGCATCAGGTTTTCTGAAGACTGAATAGGCCTTATCAAGTAGGAAAATGGGCTTTCGTTATGGGGGGGAACCGAATAGTCGGTGTTGGAGGTAGTTGGGTGCATGCGATAAAAGAGCGCACAGGCGCACAGGCGCACAACGGTCGCACCGTGTGCGCTTGAACGTTTGGTTATCAAACCGATGGGAATTCACATCAGACTTATGGGATAGCTGACGATCAACCGGTTCTCATCGAACTCGTTGTTGCTGTAATCCCTGCGCATGCTGGAGTTGCGCCAGCGCACGTTGAGGTTTTTCAGGGTGCCGCTCTGCACCGTATAGCCCACCTCGGTCTCGCGGCCCCATTCCTTGCCGTCGGTGACGGTGCCGGTGTGCACGTTACTGCCGCTGATATAGCGGTTCATCAGGGTCAGGCCCGGTACGCCGAGGGCGGCGAAGTTGTAGTCGTGGCGAACCTGCCAGGATTTTTCCTGTGCGTTGTCATAACTGGAGTTGTAGCTGTCGTTGGCCAGGGTGCCGCCACTGGTGCCGTTGACGCGCATCCAGGCACTGTCGCCGGTGAGTTTTTGCAGGCCGACGTAGAAGGTGTTGCCGCCGTACCTGGCTGAGAACAAACCGGACCAGGTTTTGTTGTCCAGGTCTCCGGCGCGAGCGCTGCCGTCTTCCTTGCCGTAAAAGAAGCCCAGGTTGGCGCCCAGGGTCCAGTCGCCTACGGGCTGGCTGTGGATCAGGTTGACGAACTGCTGGCTGTAGATGTCCTTGAGCTGGGCATTCCACACGCCGACTTGGGTGCGTTTGTCGTTGAATGCGTATTCGGCGCCCTGGAAATTGAAGCGGTCGGAGGTGAAGGCGGTTTTGCCGACCATCGACATGTCGCTCATGCTGCCGTCGTCCCGCGGGCTGTTGGCGCGGAATTGGCCGCCATAGAGGGTCAGGCCGTCGATTTCCTTGGAGGTGATCTGCCCGCCACGCAGGGTCTGCGGCAGGGAGCGGCCATCGTCGGAACGCAGAATCGGCAGCACCGGCATCCATTCGCCCACCTTCAGCTCAGTCTTGGAAAAGCGCGCCTTGAATGCCACGCCGAGTCGACCAAACTCATCGGCTGGCCGGCCGTCATGGTCCAGCGGCAGCAACTGCGTGCCGCCCGTGCCACGCCCGCCATCGAGCTTGAGCGAGTACAAACCCAGCACGTCCACACCAAAACCGACTGTGCCTTGGGTGAACCCGGACTTGGCGTCGAGGATGAAACTTTGCGTCCACTCCTGCGCGCCACCCTGGGCTTTGGTCGGGTTGGTGAAGTTGCGGTTGAAGAAGAAGTTACGCAGGTTGAGATTGGCGCTGGCGTCTTCGAGAAAGCCGTGCTCCTGGGCGAAAACGGGCAGCGCAGAACTGGCGACAGCAGCCGCCAGCAACAGCTGGCGCGGTTGGAAAGTGCTCATGGTGTGGACCTGTTGTTATTGGGTTTATGCAGGTGGCGGCCATGGTGCGTGGCGGTGCGGGGGCGATGAAAGTGGGGGAGGGCGGGTTGTGGGCGATGATCGAACGTAATTGTGATGCGCCCGACTCGTCAGCTTCCGGCGCGCAGGGTTAGCTGTCTACTGTCAGGGTTAACAGTAGATCTTCTGATTTCATACGCCTATTTTCGAAAAGGCTGACAGTATCTTTTTTACGTGATCAGGGAGTGAATTCCATGAGCTTTGGATCAGATATGGGTGAGTTTTTAACGTCCTCAAATACGTTCAGGGCGGAATTGATCAGGACGGTGCCAATTCAATTCGATAGTTTTGAGTTGAGCTACATCGAGGGTCACCACTTGCGAATTCGGTTGGGAATCGAAGGCAACCCTGGCTCGAAAAACGAACTGACCCTTGAGGCAGACGGTGATGGACAAGAGCGTGCGTTCAAGCTGAAGGAGAATATGACTTACATCATCGGGCCTGGAGAAGGCCTTATCCGTGCCACGTTTGGGCTTGAAAGCGATGTCGAGTATTCCCCGCAAGAGTATTGGGGCAATTTGAGCGTCAAAAGCATTTCCAGCGATGGGTCTGGCGAGACCTCAATCCATGCCAGTTTTTCATTCGGTTGGACGACGGATGATGGCAAGGACATGGAGGTCAGATGCTCTAAGCTTGAGATCCATACATGAACTTATTTTGATAATGATTAAAACGGCATGACATACAAAAACCGCTTCCGATTAGGGAAGCGGTTTTTTCACACCTGCGCTATCAGAACAACTTCAACGGCGGTGCCTGTTCTTTCAACGGTTCGTTCTTCGCGGTCTGCTCGTTCCAGCCACCGCCGAGGGCCTTGTACAGGTTGACCTCGCTGGTGAGCTGCGCCAGGCGGTCGGTGATCAGCGATTGCTGGGCACTGAACAGTTGGCGCTGGGCGTCGAGGAAGGTCAGGTTGCTGTCGACACCAATGCGGTAGCGACGCTCGGCCAGGCGATAGTAATCCTGGTTAGCCTCGACGAAGCCGCGCTGGGCATCCAGTTGCTGCTTGTAGGTCGCACGCGCGGCGAGGCCGTCGGAGACTTCCTGGAAGCCGGTCTGGATGGCCTTCTCGTAGTTGGCCACGTTGATCTCTTTCTGGATCTTCGAGTAGTCCAGGCTTGCGCGCAGGCTACCGGCGTTGAAGATCGGGATGTTGATCTGCGGGGCAAACGCCCAGGTACCCGAGCCGCCTTTGAACAGGCCGCCCAGGGTTGGGCTGGCGGTACCGGCACTGGCCGTCAGGCTGATGCTCGGGAAGAACGCCGCACGGGCCGCGCCGATATTGGCGTTGGCGGCCTTGAGGTTGTACTCGGCCTGCACAATGTCGGGACGACGTTGCAGCAGGTCCGATGGCAACCCGGCCGGCACTTCGCTGAGCAGGTCATCGGACAGCGGCTTGCTGGCGATATTCGCCGGCAGGCCGGTGCCCAGCAGCAGGGTCAGGCTGTTTTCGTCCTGGGCCACCTGGCGGGTGTAACGGGCCAGTTGCACACGGGCGTTTTCCACCGAGGTGCGCGCCTGGCTGAGGTCGAGGGCCGAGGCCACGCCGACTTCATTGCTGCGCGATGTGAGCTTGTAGCTTTGCTCGAACGCGGCCAGGGTGTCCTGGGTCAGCTTGAGCAGCTCCTTGTCGGCCTGCCAGGTCAGGTAGGCATTCGCCACGCTGGCCACCAGGCTGATTTGGGTGCTGCGCCGTGCTTCTTCAGTGGCGAAGTACTTTTGCAGCGCTTCTTCACTGAGGCTGCGCACGCGGCCGAACAGGTCCAGCTCGTAAGAGCTGATCCCCAGGCCAGCCGAGTATTGGCTGGAGATAGTCGACTCGCCAGTCTGCGACAGCTTCGCCGGGGTGCGCTGGCGGCTGCCGTTGCCGGTGGCCGAGATAGCCGGGAACAGGTCGGCACGCTGGATCTGGTACTGCGCCGCATAGGCGTCGATGTTCAGCGCCGCGACACGCAGGTCACGGTTGTTCACCAACGCGGTCTGGATCAGCTGTTGCAGGGCAGGGTCATGGAAAAACTGCTTCCAGCCTTGCTCGGCAGCGGCCTGGCTCGGCGCCTGGGCCGACGAATACGCCGGCCCCTGCGGGAACTGCGCGGCCACCGGCGCATCGGGACGCTGATAGTCAGGTATCAGCGAGCAGCCACTGAGCACGAATGCGGTGACGGCTAGGGAAAGTAGCGACTTGCTCATTGGCCAGCCTCTTTAGGAGTTTCAGTAGTGTCTTTCTTTTTGCGTTCGCCAGCCGAGGACACGGTTGCGTAGAACAGTGGCACCCAGAAAATGGCAAGCACAGTGGCGGTGATCATACCGCCGATCACGCCGGTACCGATCGCGTGCTGGCTGCCTGAGCCGGCACCGCTGGAAATCGCCAGCGGCAGTACGCCGAGCACGAACGCCATGGACGTCATGATGATCGGGCGCAGACGCATACGGGACGCTTCGATAGCCGCCTCGACGATGCCTTTGCCTTGCTCATGCAGTTCCTTGGCGAATTCCACGATGAGAATGGCGTTTTTCGCCGCCAGGCCCACCGTCACCAACAGGCCCACCTGGAAGAACACGTCGTTGGACAAGCCGCGCATGCTGGTGGCGATCAGTGCACCGATCACACCCAGAGGTACAACCAGAATCACCGCGATCGGGATCGACCAGCTTTCGTACAGCGCCGCCAGGCACAAGAACACGACCAGCAGCGACAGTGCGTACAGTGCTGGCGCCTGGGAACCGGAAAGGCGTTCTTCGTACGACAGGCCTGTCCAGGCGTAACCGACACCGGCCGGCAGTTCTTTGGCGATGCGTTCGACTTCGGCCATCGCATCACCGGTACTGTAGCCCGGTGCCGGGGTACCGAGGATTTCCATCGCCGCTACACCGTTGTATCGCGAAAGCTTGGGCGAACCGTAGATCCACTGGCCCGACGAGATGGCCGACAGCGGCACCATTTTCCCGTCGTTGCTGCGCACGTACCATTTGTCCAGGTCTTCGGGCGACATGCGGCTGGCGGCGTCACCTTGTACATACACCTTCTTCACGCGACCACGGTCGATGAAGTCGTTGATGTAGCTACCACCCAAGGCAATGGCCAGGGTCTGCTGGATATCCGCGAGGCTGATGCCCTGGGCACTGGCCTTCTCGTCGTCAACGGTCAGCTCGTACTGCGGCTCGTCGTTCACGCCGTTAGGACGTACGCCGGCCAGCACCTTGCTCTGTGCTGCCGCGCCCAGGAACTGGTTACGTGCAGCCATCAGCTTGTCGTGGCCGACGCCACCCTGGTCTTGCAGGAACACGTCAAAACCGGTGGCGTTACCCAGCTCCAGTACCGAAGGTGGCACGATGGCAAATACCATGGCGTCCTTGAAGGCCCCGAAGAAGTAACCCTGGGCACGCTTGGCCACTTCGAACACCGATTGGGTCGAGTCACGCTCATCCCACGGTTTGAGCATCACGAACGCGAGACCCGAGCTCTGGCCACGGCCAGCAAAGTTGAAGCCGTTCACGGTAAACACCGACTTCACCGCCTTGCCTTCGCCTGGCTCGCCTTCCTTGTCGTTCAGCAGGAAGGCGCGCATGTCGTCGACGACTTTTTGCGTGCGCTCAGCCGAAGCACCAACCGGTGTCTGCACCTGGGCGAAGATCACACCCTGGTCTTCCTCAGGCAGGAACGCGCTTGGAATACGGGTGAACATCCAGATCATGCCGACCAGGATCAGCGCATACACCAGGAACGCCGGGATCTTGTGCTTGATCATGTTACCCACGCCGCGCTCGTACTTGAGTACGCCGCTGTCGAAGGTGCGGTTGAACCAGCCGAAGAAGCCGCGCTTGGGCTGGCCGTGTTTTTCCGGATCAATCGGCTTGAGCATGGTGGCGCACAAAGCCGGGGTAAAGATAAGGGCAACCAGCACCGACAACGCCATCGCCGAAACAATGGTGATGGAGAACTGCCGGTAGATCACACCGGTGGAACCACCGAAGAATGCCATCGGCAGCAGTACCGCCGACAGTACCAGGGCAATACCCACCAGGGCGCCCTGGATCTGGCCCATGGACTTGATCGTTGCTTCCTTGGGCGACAGGTGTTCCTCGGCCATTACCCGTTCGACGTTTTCCACCACAACGATGGCATCGTCCACCAGCAAGCCGATGGCCAGGATCATGCCGAACATGGTCAGGGTGTTGATGGTGAAGCCGCACGCCGCCATGATCCCGAAGGTACCCAGCAATACCACCGGTACGGTCATGGTGGTGATGATGGTGGCACGGAAGTTCTGCAGGAACAGGAACATCACCAGGAACACCAGCACGATCGCTTCGACCAGGGTGTGAACCACACCGGAGATCGATTCGGTCACGACCGGCGTAGTGTCATAGGGCACCACCGCCTTCATGCCAGGCGGGAAGAACGGCTCCAGGGACTTGACTGTTTCGCGGATGGCCTTGCCGGTGTCCAGTGCGTTGGCACCGGCCGCCAGCTTGATCGCCATACCCGAGGCCGGCTTGCCGTTGAACTGTGCACTGATGCTGTAGTTCTGGCCGCCCAGTTCGATACGCGCGACATCACCCAGGCGAACCTGGGAGCCGTCGGTGTTCACCTTCATCAGGATCTTGGCGAATTCCTCGGTGCTTTGCAGGCGCGTCTTGCCGATGATCGTGGCGTTCAGCTGGGTGCCGGGCAGGGCAGGCAGGCCGCCCAGTTGGCCGGTGGCCACCTGCACGTTCTGGGCCTTGATGGCATTGCTGACGTCCACTGGCGTGAGCTGGTAGTTGTTCAGTTTGGCCGGGTCGAGCCAGATACGCATGGCGTACTGCGAACCGAACACCTGGAAGTCACCCACCCCCGCGGTACGGGAGATCGGGTCCTGGATGTTGGACACGATGTAGTTGGAGAGGTCGTCCTTGGTCATGCTGCCGTCTTCCGACACCAGACCGATCACCATCAGGAAGTTCTTCACCGACTTGGTCACACGGATACCCTGTTGCTGCACTTCTTGCGGCAGCAGTGGGGTGGCCAGGTTCAGCTTGTTCTGTACCTGGACCTGGGCGATATCCGGGTTGGTACCCTGGTTGAACGTCACGGTGATGGTCATGCTGCCGTCGGAGTTACTGTCCGAGGAGACATAACGCAGGTTGTCGATACCGTTGAGCTGTTGCTCGATGACCTGCACCACGGTGTCCTGCACGGTTTGTGCGGACGCGCCTGGGTAGGTCACCTGGATATCAATGGCCGTTGGCGCAATGGCCGGGTATTGGTTGATGGGCAACTTCAGGATCGAGAGTGCCCCGACCAGCATGATCACCAGGGCAATTACCCAGGCGAAAATGGGACGGTCGATAAAAAATTTCGACATGGATTACTCCCCTTGACCAGCAGCGGCAGCAGGCGCTGCGGCAGTACCGGCGGGTTTAGCGTTGGAGGCTTCCGTGACCTTCACCTCGGCGCCTGGCTTGACGTACTGCAAGCCTTCGGTGATGACGCGATCACCGGCATTGAGGCCTTTTTCCACCAGCCAGTAGGCACCGGCGGTACGGTTGGCAACCAGTTCACGTTGCTCGACCTTGTTGTCCTTGTTCACGATCAGCGCCGTCGGAATGCCGCGCAGGTCACGGGTCACGCCTTGTTGCGGAGCCAGGATGGCCTTGCTGTTCACACCGGCCAGCAACTGGGCGTGTACGAACATGCCCGGCAGCAGCACGTGGTCAGGGTTGGGGAACACGGCACGCAGGGTCACGGAACCGGTGGTCTGGTCGACCGACACTTCGGAGAACTCGAGCTTGCCGTCCTGGGCGTAGGCCGTGCCGTCTTCCAGGGTCAGCTTGACCTTGGCGGCGTTTTCGCCGGCCTTCTCCAGCTGGCCGCTTTCCAGGTCGCGGCGCAGTTTCAGCATTTCAGCCGAGGACTGCGTGACGTCGACGTAGATCGGGTCCAGTTGCTGAATCACGGCCATGGCATCGGCCTGGCCATTGCTGACCAGTGCGCCTTCGGTCACCGAAGAACGACCAATACGCCCGGAGATCGGCGCAAACACTTTGGTGTAGCGCACGTTGATCTGGGCGGTTTGAACGTTTGCTTCGGCGGTCATGCGGTTGGCGACGGCAGTGTCGTATTCCTGACGGCTGACGGCCTGTTCATCGACCAACTGCTTGTAGCGGTCGCTGATGGACTTGGTCTGGGACAGGCTGGCTTGTGCGCTTTTCAGGGTGGCCTCATACACCGACGGGTCGATCTGGTAGAGCTGTTGCCCTTCCTTCACGTCGGCGCCTTCCTTGAACAGGCGCTTGAGAATGATGCCGTTGACCTGAGGCCGGACTTCCGCGATGCGAAAGGCCGTGGTGCGGCCTGGCAGCTCGGTGGTCAGGGTATAGGCTTGCGGTTGAATGGTGACCACGCCGACCTGAGGGGTTTGAGCGGGCGGTGCCGCTTCTTCCTTTTTACATCCGCTGAGCAGCGATGCCAGGGCGACGGCAGTGACCAGAGCGGTAACAGCTGGCTTAAGTTGCATGAAGATCCTCGGGTCAGGCGCGCAGAGTGCGCACAAGAAGTGTGGAAGGGTAAAAAACAAGCCGTGAGTGGATAAGTAGCTTGCTACGCAATATACTTACGTTCATGGTTGTTTGTAAACTCTTGACAGGCTTCGCGCAATGTTGACAAAGCACTGCCGCAAGCCTCGATTCTAGTACGTTCGGCGCCCATGACGGCGTCGTCCCACAATTATTCAGATGACGGTCAAGTACCGTCCACAGTGTCCCGATTGAGGTTTTACTGCCATGGTTCGTCGCACCAAAGAGGAAGCTCAGGAAACGCGCAACCAGATTCTCCAAGCCGCCGAGCAAGCCTTTTATGAGCGTGGCGTGGCGCGTACCACCCTGGCGGATATCGCCGCGCTGGCGGGCGTGACGCGCGGGGCTATCTATTGGCATTTCAGCAATAAGTCCGATTTGCTCCAGGCCTTGCTCGACACGCTGCACGAACCTCTGGACGAATTGGCCCGGGCGAGTGAAAGCGAGGATGAAGTCGACCCGCTGGGCTGTATGCGCAAGCTGCTGATTCATCTCTACCATGAAGTGGCCCTGGACCCGAAAACCCGGCGCATCAACGAGATTCTGTTTCATAAGTGCGAGTTCACCGATGAAATGTGCGACATGCGCCGCCAGCGCCAGACCCACAGCCTGGAATGCAACCTGCGTATCAGCCTGACGTTGCGTAACGCGGTCAATCGCGGGCAACTGCCTGAAAATCTCGACACCACCCGTGGGGCTGTCTGCATACATGCCTTTATCCACGGTTTGATCGGCCAGTGGCTGCTGGTCCCCGATAGCTTTGAACTGCATCAGGACGCCGAGCGCTGGGCTGATATAGGGCTGGACATGCTGCGCCTGAGCCCCAGCCTGCGCAATTGAAACAAAATGCGTAATTGCAACCCGTTGTGTCAACAGTAAAGCCTAAAGACGGTCAATCGTCCTTCTGCCTGATTTGTGGGATGACTTTATATACGGCATGGCGGGCGGTTGATAGGTAGCCGGCTAAGTATTTTGTAGCGATATTGTTGCCGTTCTGTGAAGCGATGTTTCCAGGGGGCACAAATGTGGGAGGGAGACTTGCCCCTGACACTGTAGGAGCGAGCTTGCTCGCTCCTACAGTATTGGGTTTGCGGGTTACGTTAGATCGGCAGCGTCGGGTAGTCGATATAACCCACCGGGCCTTTGCCATAGAAGGTTTCCGGGTGCGGCTCGTTCAACGGTGCATCAGCCTTCAGTCGCGCCGGCAGATCCGGGTTGGCGATGAAAGGAATACCGAAGGCCACTGCGTCCGCCTTGCCCGCCGCCAGCCAGGCATTGGCGCTGTCTTTGGTGAAGCGTTCGTTGGCGATGTACGCACCGCCGAAGGCTTTTTTCAGCTGTGGGCCAAGGCTGTCTGCGCCTTCTTTTTCGCGCGAGCAGATGAACGCGATGCTGCGCTTGCCCAGTTCGCTGGCGACGTAGGTGAAGGTCTCGGCGAGGTTGTCGTCGCCCATGTCATGAGCATCAGCACGCGGTGCCAGGTGCACGCCTACGCGGCCGGCGCCCCAGACTTCGATGGCGGCGTCGGTGACTTCCAGCAACAGGCGCGCACGGTTTTCCAGGGAGCCACCGTACTGGTCGGTGCGCTGGTTGGTGCTGCTTTGCAGGAACTGGTCGAGCAGGTAGCCGTTGGCGCCGTGGATTTCCACGCCGTCGAAACCGGCAGCCTTGGCGTTCTCGGCGCCGGTGCGGTAAGCGTCGACGATGTCGGCGATTTCAGCGGTTTCCAGGGCGCGCGGGGTAGGGTAGTCGGCCAGGGGGCGAACCAGGCTGACGTGGCCTTTGGCTTGGACCGCACTCGGCGCCACCGGGGTTTCGCCGTTCAGGTAGGACTCGTGGGAAATGCGGCCGACGTGCCACAGTTGCAGGAAGATCTTGCCGCCCGCGCCATGCACGGCCTTGGTGATGTTGGCCCAGCCGCGCACCTGGTCGTTGGACCAGATGCCGGGGGTGTCCGGGTAGCCCACGCCCATCGGCGTCACGGAAGTGGCTTCGCTGAGGATCAGCCCGGCGGAGGCGCGTTGCACGTAGTACTCGGCCATCAGCGCATTGGGCACGCGCCCGGCATCCGCGCGGCAGCGGGTCAGCGGCGCCATGATGATGCGGTTCGACAGGTGCACATCGCCCAGTGTGATCGGATCGAAAATAGTCGTCATGGAAAAAACACCTTCTCTTTAAGTTGATCAGTGGGTCGCGGGGGCCAGGTCGGCATTGCCGCCCTGACGGAAAGTGATCAGCGTCACCAGCAGCGCGAGAATCGCCAGCGCCGCGGCGGCCAGCGGCACGCTGGTCAGGCCGAAGCCGTGGGCAATCACGCTGCCGCCGACCCAGGCGCCGAGGGCGTTGCCAATGTTGAAGGCGCCGATGTTCAAGGTGGACACCAGGTTCGGCGCGGCCTTGCCGAAGGTCACCACGTTGATTTGCAGCGCCGGCACGGCGGCGAACGAGGCAGTGGCCCACAGGAACAGGGTGATTTCAGTCGGTATCACCGCAATGCTGGTCCAGCTCAGCACCGTGGACACCACCGCCATGCTGATGAACACGCCGATCAGGGTGGCCGCCAGGCGTTTGTCCGCCAGCTTGCCGCCGATGATGTTGCCCACGGTGAGGCCCAGGCCGATCAGCAGCAGGGTCCAGGTCACACCCTTGGGCGACACGCCGGTGACATCGCCGAGCAGCGGTGCGACGTAGGTAAAGAGGGTGAACATGGACGCGGCAAACAGCGCGGTCATGCTCAGTGACAACCAGATACCGGCACCCTTGAGGGCGGCCAGTTCAGCGCGCATATCGAGTTTTTCTTCGTCACGCTTGGCGGGCAAGAAGCGAATCAGGCCGATCAAGGCGATCACGCCAATCACGGTCACGGCCCAGAAGGTCGAGCGCCAGCCGGCTTCCTGGCCCAGCGCCGTACCCAGGGGTACGCCCAGCACGTTCGCCAGGGTCAACCCGGTGAACATCAGCGCCACCGCCGACGCACGTTTGTTGGCCGGCACCAGGTTGGCCGCCACCACTGAACCAATCCCGAAGAAGGCACCGTGACACAACGCCGTGACCACACGAGCAAACATCAGCACGTTGTAGTCGCTTGCCAGGGCACAGAGCAGGTTGCCGATAATGAAAATACCCATCAACGCTACCAGCGCCGCCTTGCGTGGCAGCTTGGCGGTGGCCAGTGCCATGAACGGTGCGCCGATGGCCACGCCCAGGGCGTAGCCGGTCACCAGCCAGCCGGCGCCGGGAATCGACACACCCAGGTCCGCCGCCACATCGGGCAGCAAGCCCATGATGACGAACTCGGTGGTGCCGATGGCGAAGGCGCTCAGGGCCAGTATGAGTAGCGAGAGGGGCATGGGGCGTGTCCTTGGTGATTACGGTGCGCTGAGTTCGGTGATGAGCGCCGTGAGAAAGGCTTGGATCACTTCCTCGTTGCGCTTGAAAAAGTGCCACTGCCCGGCCTTCTGGCTGCTGATCAACCCCGCCCGTTGCAAGGTGGCCAGGTGGGCCGACACGGTCGACTGGGACAAGCCGCAGCGCTGGTCGATCTGCCCGGCGCAGATGCCGTATTCGTGGTTGTGTAATTGCGCGGGGAACTGGACTTTCGGGTCTTTGAGCCAGGTGAGGATGTCTCGTCGTACTGGGTGCGCCACGGCTTTTATTATTTCGTCGAGGTCGATGGACATGGCAGGGTGCTCGGTGTCGTAAAGCGTTATATCGCGATGAGGCGAACTTTAAATCGTCATATCCCGATATACCAATATGATTTTGATCTGAGGTCAAAGCGAATCTGTATATCGGGTTATAACGATATGTAGGTGGCAGTGGTAGACTGCGCGGCATGAATTATCTCGCACATCTGCACCTGGGCGGCCAACTTCCGGCGCAATTGCTGGGCAGCCTCTATGGCGACTTCGTCAAAGGCCGCCTGCAGGGCCAGTTCAGCCCGCAAATCGAAGCGGCGATCCAGCTGCATCGCTCCATCGACCGGTTCACCGACAGCCACCCCTTGGTGGGGGAGGCGTTGTCGCGTTTCAGCCAGACCCGCAGGCGCTATGCCGGGATCGTCCTTGATGTGTTTTTTGACCATTGCCTGGCGCGCGATTGGGCGCTGTATGCCGACCAGCCCCTGGAGCGTTTTACGTCCCACGTGTATCGGGTGTTGGCGGCCGAACCCGCGTTGCCGGGGCGGCTGGCGCAGATCGCACCCTATATGGCAGCCGATGATTGGTTGGGCTCGTACCGCGAGTTTGCGGTGATGGACCAGGTGCTGCGGGGGATTTCGCGGCGGCTGACACAGCCTGAAGAGTTAGGGTATGCGATGCAGGAGTTGCGGGTTTTGTATGAGCCGTTGAGTGAGGATTTTCGACTGTTCTACCCAGAGTTGCAGAAGTTTGCACAATCTCAACTGACTACATGAGATCTGAATGTGGGAGCTGGCTTGCCTGCGATAGCGGCCTACCTGTTGAGAATGCTGTGGCTGACCCACCGCCATCGCAGGCAAGCCAGCTCCCACATTTGGATGGTGTTCACATTGCTTCAGGCTGCGAATGCAGGCCGAGCAGACACTTGCTCAGCTTCCGGCACCGGCCCAAACAACGCCTTCTGCACCGCCTGCTGCGCCTGATACGCCAATGCCGCACGTTCCTGCCCGGCGCAGGCAATCGGCTTGAGCACATGAATCTCCACATCGCCGCGGTCATTGGAAAACAAGCGCATCAGGTGCGAGAGCAAATCATCATCGCCAATAAAGGGCGCCAGCGGGTCGACCTGGCCGTCGCGCAGATACCGAATCGCTACCGGCTGCAGTGACACATCCGCATCGATCGCGCTGGCCAGCAAGCGCCCGTGGAACGTGCGCAGGCCGCGACCGTCGGTGGTGGTGCCTTCGGGGAACATCAGCAAGGGGTGCTGTTGCTCCAGATGACGGGTCATCTGCTTGCGAATCAGTTGGCTGTCACCTGAACCGCGACGAATAAACAGGCTGCCCGCCTTGGCCGCCAACCAGCCCGCCACCGGCCAGGTACGCACCTCGGCCTTGGACAAAAACGACATCGGCGCCACCATGCCCAGCAACGGGATGTCCGTCCAGGACACGTGATTGCTCACCCACAGCATCGGCGTTTGCGGCAACTCGCCGTGCACCGTCACACGAAAGGGCAGGGCGTTGGTCAGTCGCGCCATAAAGAAGCGTGACCAACGCTGGCGCCGCACCATCGAGTTAGCCACGCCCAGGCGCTCGAACAGGCCGAACACACTGGCCATGCTCAACCCCAGCCCCACCACCAACAGCACGCGGGCGATGCGCCCGTAAATGCGCAGGCGGTTCATCACATGGCCGCCTTGAAGTGGCGCGCGTAGCGCGGGCACAACTCGTCGCGCTTGAGCAGGATAAACACGTCGGCCACCTGGAAGTCTTCATCCCAGCACGGCTCGCCGCAGATCTTCGCGCCCAGGCGCATGTAGGCCTTGAGCAGCGGCGGCATTTCGGCGATGACGTTGGACGGCAGGTCCAGGGCCGGCAGCGGTTTTTTTGGTTCGGCGCGCAGGTGTTCGTTGCACAGGTAGCGCTCGCGCAAGCGCTGCATAATCGCGTGGGCCTGGATGCCGCCGTCGTGCATCGGGATGCTTGCGCAGCCCATCAGGTAGCTGTAGCCACCCTGGTTGAGCACCTCGGCCAACTCGCCCCACAGCACCGCGATGGTGCCGCCATTGCGGTAGGCCGGGTCGACGCAGGTGCGGCCAATCTCCAGGATCGGGCCCTGCAAGTGCAGCAGGCCGTGCAGGCTGAATTCTTCTTCGCTGTAGAACCGGCCCAGGGTGCTGGCGGCCTGGTGGTCGAGCAGGCGGGTGGTGGCGACGAGTCGACCGCTGTTCAAATCCCGCACGCCGATATGGCTGCAGTGAACATCATAGTCATCCATGTCCAGACCCAGTTCCGCGCCTTTCAGCTTGGCGTTGAATTCGCCGCTGAATACGTTGAACCGCAGGGCCTGGGCTTCCTGCAATGCCTGTGCGCCTACCAGGCGTTCGGCTTGCAGACGGCGTTCATTGCCTTTGTCGCTGATGCGGGCGATCTGAGTCATAGCGAGTCTCCGGGTGCCGGCCAGGTTGCGGCCAGTCGACTTTGTTGTCCAAAGTCAGGCTATGTAGCCTCGGTGTCAGCTCCATGAAGTTACGGTGACGGTTGGATGACAGCCCCCTTGTCGCAAATCTGTCACTGGCGTGAGCTAGGCTCGCGGGCTTGAATGCCCTCCTTGAGTTTGCGTCCATGGTCCGAGGCCTGTTGTGCGTTGCCCTGCTGTTTGTCACCGTGAATGCTCGCGCTGAAATCTGGCCTGATAAGGAGTGGGCCCTGGGCACAGCCCTCGCCGGCCCCGCTGTCGATGCCCTGGACGCCTACGCTTTCCCAACCCGCGACGATGCCACCCGCACCGGTATTCGCACCGATGCGTTGTTGGTCATTCGCGACGGCGAAATCATTTATGAACGCTACGCCGCGCCCACCACTGTGAGCACACCGCACCTCACCTGGTCCGTCAGCAAAAGCCTGATGGCTACCGTGCTGGGCGTGGCCTATGGGCAAGGCCGCTTCAAACTCAGCGACGCCGCCGCACGTTTCTACCCGCCGATGAAGCAGCACCCCAAGGTGAGCATGGCCGACCTGCTGCACTGGGCCTCGGGGTTGGATTGGCAGGAAGACTACGAGTACGCCCCGTTGAAATCTTCGGTGGTGGCGATGCTTTACACCCGTGGCCACACGGACATGGCGCAATTCGCAGCGGATACCGAAGCCGCCGCCGCCCCTGGCCAGGCTTTCCGTTATTCCAGTGGCGACAGCAATATCCTCTCCGCTGCGCTCAAGGGCATGCTCGGCCACAAGGCCTACATGACCTACCCGTGGGACGCGCTGTTCCAGCCCCTGGGCATTCGCGACGCAACCTGGGAAACCGATGCCGATGAGACGTTTGTCGCGTCGTCCTATGCCTACCTCACGGCCCGCGATCTGGCACGGGTCGGACTGCTGATGGCGCGGGATGGACGCTGGGGCGAGCGGCAACTGCTGCCCAAGGACTGGGTCGCCTTTAATCGCAGGCCCTTCGACCACTACAAAGCCGGCCAGGATGAAGCCGTGCCGGGCGGCCATTGGTGGCTCAACACCGGCGCCCCCCAACCCTGGCCCGACGCACCGGCCACCACCTTCGCCGCGCTGGGGCACTGGGGCCAGGCGCTGTACGTGCTGCCCGACGAACACCTGGTGATCGTGCGCTACGGCGATGATCGGGATGGCCGTTACCGGCATAACGAACTGCTCAAACGCGTGCTGGCGGCGGTGCGCTCATGATTCGTCGTCATCCATTTATCAGCGTTTTACTGGTGTTATTTATCGCACTCTTGGGCTGGGTTTGGCATGAACGCGTCAACCTGCAAGCCTTCCCCGACATCATCGCGGCGTACACCGCCAAGGAGTATTGCTCGTGTCGGTATGTGGCGAACAACCCTGCGGAGTATTGCCTGGGGTATGTGAAGCAGTACGTGCCCATCAGTGCGTTTATCGACACGCCTGAGCGCAGTGAAGTGACAGCGAGTGGGTTGGGGCGTACGCATACAGCGCGATGGATAGGCAACCGCCAAGGCTGCCGCCTTAACCCCTGACACACCCAAATTCCCCTGTGGGAGCTGGCTTGCCTGCGATAGCGGCAGGTCAGTCAACATCACGAGTGCCTGTGCCGCCGTCATCGCAGGCAAGCCAGCTCCCACATCGTATTTGTGCTGATCATGGGCAATTGAGAGAGATACAGACAAGCGCCCGATGCGGTGCACCGGGCGCGTACTACTTACAGCAGGGTTTGACTGCCAGGCTGCATCGCCAGCAGCAAGTCATCAATGATCGCCTTACCCATCTCACCCAGATAATGCGAGGCAAACGCAAACTTTTCCGCCTTGGGGTCCATGGCCGCTTCAAGCGCGAGCATTTTGGCGTAGTAGAGCACGTGGGAGGCGTGTTCGAGGGCTTCCACAAGCGGAACCCCGGCGTTGACGCGGAACAGTTTCAGGTGGCTTTTGTTTTCTCCGCAATCTGCGAAGGTGGCAGCGCCGATGGTTTCGGCTGAGGGTATTTCGTACGGCATAAGCTTGCTCCTTTGGTACAACCAAAATGAGCTTCTTTCTCGGGATTCCACGCCCGGTCGCTGATGAGCAGCGACGCCGCAGAGATTAACCCTATGCACGCGCCCTCGCAACCGGTGGCAAATAGCTGTTGTGGCGAGGGAGCTTGCTCCCGGTAGCGGTGGGGCAGTTACAACTGTTTAGCTGACACTCCGCCATCGCAGCAAAGGTATCTACACAACTTTCTGGGCTGTAGCAGCAGACGCTAACCACGATGCGGAGCGAGCCGCTGTTGATCTTGCTCTGCTTTTGCTCTTGATCTTAGGCGCCCCGTCAAACCACGCTGGCCGAACACAGGCTTGAATTCGGCGGCGGCCCACGGATTCAAGCCTGCGTTCGGGCACACCGAGCCAAAGCGAGGTGCCGAGTGGTGGGGCAAGAGCGTTTTGCTTACTTTGCCGCTTTTGCAAAGTGAGCCGCCGTCAGGGCGGAACCCTAAGTGGCCGTTACCGCAGAAATGGATATGTACTCGGTATAACAGTGTCGCCTGTCAGGCCGCCTTCGCGAGCAAGCCCGCTCACAGTTGGATCGCGGGGTGTCAGGTAGATAGGTGTCGGCTGGCAGGCCGCCATCGCAGGCAAGCCAGCTCCCACATTTGGATCGCGGTGCGTCAGCTAGATCTGCGTCATCTGTCACTCCGTCACGGGAGCAAGCTCCCTCGCCACAGGACCAGCGTCGCACCAAAGTTGTGTAGATACCTATGGCCATCGTAGGCAAGCCAGCTCCCATCTATGGATGTGTGTGGGCTCACGGAAAAAAGCTCGGCCCTGATGTTCCCCAGAGTGGAACCACCTTTGATTGTCCTCACGCGCACATCGCGCTTAGCTGTCGATGTGTTGCAAACAAGAACGGGACCACCCGCCTGTGAGGAGAATCACCATGCGCCCGCACCAGCACATTCTGGATTGGCTCAGCGACGTTGCCAGCGACTTGCACGCTGTGCGTCACGATATCCACGCCCATCCCGAACTCGGCTTTGAAGAGAATCGCACCTCAGCGCTGGTCTCACAGTCACTCAAGGAGTGGGGCTATGAGGTGCACACCGGCATCGGCAAGACCGGTGTGGTCGGCGTGCTGCGCAATGGCAACAGCTCGCGCACGTTGGGCATTCGCGCCGACATGGACGCCTTGCCCATCATCGAAAACACCGGTGCGGCCTATACCAGCCAGCATGCCGGCTGCATGCACGCCTGCGGGCATGACGGCCACACCACCATGTTGCTCGGCGCCGCGCGTTACTTGGCGGCGACGCGGCAGTTTCACGGCACCTTGAACCTGATTTTCCAACCCGCCGAAGAAGGCCAGGGCGGCGCCGAGGCGATGTTGGCGGACGGTTTGCTGGAGCGTTTCCCCTGTGAGGCGCTGTTCGGCATGCACAATATGCCGGGCTTGCCGGCTGGGCATCTGGGCTTGAGGGGGGGGCCGATGATGGCCTCCCAGGACCTGCTCACCGTGACCCTCGAAGGCGTCGGTGGCCACGGCTCTATGCCGCACCTTACCGTCGATCCACTGGTGGCTGCCGCCAGTATGGTCATGGCCTTGCAAACGGTGGTGGCGCGCAATATCGACACCCAGGAAGCCGCTGTCGTCACGGTCGGCGCCCTTCAAGCAGGGCAAGCCGCCAACGTGATTCCCCAGCAAGCCCTGCTGCGCCTGAGCCTGCGCGCACTTAACCCCAAGGTACGCGAACAGATGCTGGAACGGGTCAACGCGATCATCCAGACCCAGGCCGCCAGCTTCGGCTGCACCGTGCAGGTCGAACACCGCCCGGCTTACCCGGTGCTGGTCAACCATGCCGAAGAAACCGAATTCGCCCGCCAGGTCGGTGTGGCCTTGCTCGGCGCCGATGCGGTGGACGGCAACACCCGCACGCTGATGGGCAGCGAAGACTTCGCCTGGATGCTGCAACGCTGCCCCGGCAGTTACTTGTTTATCGGCAACGGCGTGTCGCGGCCGATGGTGCACAACCCCGCCTATGACTTCAACGACGACATCCTGCTGACCGGCGCCGCCTATTGGGGCGCGCTGGCCGAGAGCTGGCTCAAGCCGGCCGGCTAACCCAAACCCTTGTAGGAGCGAGCTTGCTCGCGAAAATCGTCAACGCTGACGCAGCGCTTTGAGGTAGCCCGTGTTGCCTGCGCGTTTTTCGCGAGCAAGCTCGCTCCTACAGTAACGCCTTTTTCTGCCGCTGGACCCTTTCCCTGATCGGTTGAATGGAGTGTTCCTCATGCAGACTTTAAAGCCCGGCGTTTCCCGCACCCGCCAAGTGGTGGCGGCGGTGATCGGCAACGCGTTGGAATGGTATGACTTCATCGTTTACGGTTTCCTGGCTAGCACTATCGCTCGTCAGTTCTTCCCCTCGGAGGACGAATACGCCTCGCTGCTGATGGCGCTGGCCACCTTCGGCGTGGGCTTTTTCATGCGCCCGGTGGGCGGCATCCTCTTGGGCATCTACGCCGACCGCAAAGGCCGCAAGGCGGCGATGCAGTTGATTATCCGGTTGATGACCGTGTCCATCGCGCTGATCGCCTTCGCGCCGAACTATGCTGCCATCGGCATGGGCGCGCCGTTGCTGATCGTGGTGGCGCGCATGCTGCAGGGGTTTGCTACCGGCGGTGAGTACGCGAGTGCTACGGCATTTCTGGTGGAAAGTGCACCGGCCCATCGCAAGGGGTTGTATGGCTCCTGGCAATTGGTGGGGCAATGCCTGGCGGTGTTCGGTGGGGCAGCCATGGTGGCGCTGGTCACGCATTTCTTTTCGCCCGAAACCCTCGACCTGTGGGGCTGGCGCCTGCCGTTTGTGCTGGGCTTGTTGATCGGCCCGGTGGGGTTGTGGATTCGTCGGCACATGGAAGACCCGGAAGAGTTTATCGAAGCGCGCAAGCAAGCCACCGGCCCCGCGCCGAGCCTCATGCAAGTGCTGCGCGAGCATCGGCGCAGTATCCTGGTGTCCATGGGCCTGGCCTGCGGCGCGACGGTGTCGTTTTATGTGGTGCTGGTGAACATGCCGACCTTCGCCCACAAGAACCTCGGCCTGCCGCTGGATCAGGTGTTGATGGTGCAGATGTTTGCGGTGGCGTTGATGACCGTGGTGATCCCCTTGTCCGGCCTGCTCTCGGATCGGTTGGGGCGGCGGCCGGTATTGATGGCATTCACCCTGGCCTTCTTCGTGATGGTCTACCCCTTGTATGTGTGGGTGGCCGCCGCGCCGTCCATCGAGCGCCTGCTGGTGATGCAGGTGATGTTGTGCACGGCGATTGGGGGCTTCTTCGGGCCAGCGCCGACGGCATTGGCCGAACAGTTCCCTATCGAGGTGCGCTCGACCGGCGTGTCGGTGGCCTATAACGTGGCGGTGATGGTGTTCGGAGGTTTCGCGCCGTTGATCGTGACCTGGCTGAGCAAGGTGCTGAGCACGCCGGTGGCGCCCTCGTTTTATGTATTGTTCGCCTGCGTGCTGACGCTGCTGGGCACTTACTGCATGCGCGAGGCCCCCCGGGCGAGCAAGCCGTTGCCGTTTTCCAGAGAGGTGAAGCCTTGAGTATTGTTGATTGGGATGCCACTGAACTGTCGCGGGCCATTCATGGACGGCAGGTGTCGTGCGAAGAGGTGATGCAGGCGTACCTGGCGCAGATCCAGCGCTTTAACCCCGGCGTGAATGCGCTGGTGTCGTTGCGCGACAGCGAGGCCGTGCTGGCCGAGGCGAGGGCGTGCGATCGTGAGTTGGACCAGGGCCGCTCCCGTGGCTGGATGCATGGCATGCCCCAGGCCATCAAGGACCTGGCGGCCACCCAGGGCTTGCGCACCACCTTGGGCTCACCGTTGTTCGCCGAGCATGTGCCGGGCGAAGACGCCATCAGCGTGGCGCGGGTGCGGGCCAGTGGCGCGATCATCATCGGCAAGACCAACGTGCCGGAGTTCGGCCTGGGCTCCCACACCTACAACACGCTGTTCGGCACCACCGGCAATGCCTATGACCCGCGCCTTGCAGCCGGCGGCAGCAGTGGCGGGGCGGCGGTGGCCCTGGCGCTGCGTATGCTGCCGGTGGCCGACGGCAGTGACATGATGGGCTCGCTGCGCAACCCGGCGGCGTTCAACAACGTGTTCGGCTTGCGCCCCTCCCAAGGGCGGGTGCCCCACGGGCCGATGCCGGAGCTGTTCGTGCAGCAACTGGGCACCGAAGGCCCGATGGGGCGCAGCGTCACGGATGTGGCGCGGTTGCTGAGCATCCAGGCCGGTTACGACCCCCGCGCGCCGCTGTCCTCCCAGGCCGATCCGGCGGTGCTGGGCCAGCCGTTGCAGCGCGACTTCAAGGGCGCACGCCTTGGTTGGCTGGGGGACTACAACGGTTATCTGCCGATGGACGCGGGCGTGATGAGCCTGTGCGAAGCGGCGCTGGATGATTTCGCCAGGTTGGGCTGTGAAGTGCACAGCTGCCAACCGGACTTTTCCATGGCGCGCCTGTGGCGCTGCTGGTTGGTTCATCGCCATTGGCTGGTGCACGGCAACCTCGGCGCGGCCTACGCTAACCCGCAAAAACGCGCACTGCTCAAGCCCGAGGCTCAATGGGAAGTGGAGGGTGGCCATGGCTTGAGTGCCCAGCAGGTTTACCAGGCGTCGGTGGATCGTAGTGAGTGGTACCGCGCTTTGGGCAAGCTGTTCGAACGTTACGATTTCCTGCTGTTGCCCACTGCCCAGGTGTTCCCTTTCGATGCACAACAGCCGTGGCCACGCCTCGTCGGCGGGCGTGAAATGGACACTTATCACCGCTGGATGGAAGTGGTGATCGGCCCGACCCTCGCCGGTTTGCCGAGCATGAGCATCCCCGTGGGCTTCAACCCCCAGGGCCTGCCCATGGGCCTGCAAATCATTGGCCCGGCCCAGGCCGACAGGGCCGTGTTGCAATTGGCCTACGCCCATGAGCAACTGACCCAATGGGTACAACGCCGGCCACCGGCGTGCCTTGCAACGACCCGCTGAGCGCTGACGGGCCTGTATCTTGCTGTGAAAAAAGATCATCCACCGGCAACAGGGAGATCGAACATGGAGACAGGCACCGTACGCTCGGTTGAGCGCGCTCTGGCAATCGTCGAATTGCTGGGCGAGCACCAGGCCCTGGGGCTGGAAGAGTTGCACTACCTCACGCGCCTGCCCAAGGCCACGGTGTCGCGCATGTTGCTGACCTTGCAGGAGCAGGGCTGGGTCTATCGGGGCCTGAGTGATCGGCGTTACCGCCTGCGTACCCGACGCTTGTTCGGCGACACCCAGCAACGCTTCAAGCGCCAGGTGGTGGAGAGCGCCGCGCCCTGGTTGCTGGAACTCAGCGAGCGCACCGGGCTGGTGGTGGACTTGTCGTGCTTCGATGGCGAGCGCCTGGAGGTCATGGAGAGTGCGATTCCCAGCGTGTTGCGCAAGCTGTACCCGAACAACTGCCAGATCGTCGGCCAGTACGCCAGCCTGTTCCATTCCGCGATGGGCAAAGCCTGCTTGACGCAATTGCCGGCCGAAGAAGTACATCGCCTGGCAGGCCGTAATCATGTGGCGGCAGACGAGCACTATCGCGCATGCGAGCAAACCCAGCACCAGGGCTTTGGCCAGCGTACCGAGGGCTATTGGGAATATCCTGTGCGTTTGCCGTTCCTGATCCGGGCGGTGGCGCTGCCGGTGCGCGCCAATGGCCGCCTGGTGGGGAGCATGGCGCTGCATTGGCCAATGCATCAGGCGCCGGTGGAGCGAGTGTTGAATTTGCATATGGGCAGCCTTGAACAGGCGGTGTGCGAAGTGCAGCGAACGCTGGATTAAAAACACCGCAAAACCCTGTGGGAGCTGGCTTGCCTGCGATGGCGGTGTGCCAGGCGAGAAATGGTTCACTGATACACCGCCATCGCAGGCAAGCCAGCTCCCACATTTGAATTTGCGCCGGTTGTGAGATTGCGCTTAAGGTTCGCCCAGGTTTTTTGCCCCATGAGTCTTTATGTTCAATGTCAAACCTCTGGTCTTCGCGCTGCTGACCTGTGCTGCCGTGCCCGCCCACGCCGACTGGTACCTGGATAACGAATCCTCACGCCTGTCCTTCGTCACCACTAAAAACACCGAGGTGGCTGAAGTCCAGCGCTTCCTGGTATTGCATGGCAAGGTCGACGCCAAGGGCGCGGCTCAGTTGGAAGTGGAGTTGGAGTCGATCAACAGCGGTATTCCGTTGCGCGACGAGCGCATGCGTAAAGCGCTGTTCGAGATCAAGACCTTCCCCGAAGCGCAGATCAGTGCGCAGATCAATCTGCAACCCATCAATGACCTGGCGTCCGGCGCGCAGCTGGAATTGCGCCTGCCCCTGAGCGTCACGCTGCACGGCAAGACCCAGACCTACAGCGCCGAACTGCTGGCCACGCGCCTGGATGATCGACGCTTCCAAGTGGTAACCCTTGAGCCTGTGGTATTGCATGCCGAGGATTTTGACCTGGCGCCCGGTGTGGCGACCTTGCGCAAGGCGGCGGGGCTCAAGTCGATCAGTTTGTCGGTGCCGGTGGGTGCGGTGCTGATCTTCACGGCGCGCTGACATGAGCGGCGCAGTGTTCCCATGGCGCAGCGCCAATCAGTTCGAATTGCTGATCGACGGGCCGAATTTCTTCCCGCAGATGCTGGTGGGCATCGCCCGGGCCGAGCAGCAGGTTGACCTTGAGTTGTACTTGGTCGAAGCCGGGGCCTGCGCCGAGGCCATGGTGCAGGCACTGGTGCTGGCCGCCGAACGCGGCGTGCAGGTGCGTTGCCTGTTCGATGATTACGGCAGCCTGGCGTTTACCCTGGGGCTACGCAAGCGCTTGACCGATGCCGGTGTGGAGTTGCGCTTTTACAACCGCCTGAATTGGCGGCGCTGGATGCGCAACCTGTATCGCGACCACCGCAAGTTGCTGCTGATTGATCAGCGTGTCGCCGTGGTCGGTGGTACGGGCGTCACCGACGAATTCTGGACGCCGGGCCAAGACACCGCCGACTGGCATGAAGTGATGGTGCAGATCAGCGGCCCGCTGGTGCTGGACTGGCAGGCCCTGTTCGACCGGCAATGGCACGCTAACGCCGCGCGCCGTGAATGGAAACCGGCGACCCATTTCGGTTTGCCCCGCTTGCCCAAGGTGCCCGCCACCGGGCCGGGACTGGGTCGGGTTGCGTATGCCGATGCGCGTCAGCACCGCGACATTCTGCAATCGTTGATTCGTGCCTTGAACAGCAGCAAATCGCGTATCTGGCTGGCGACCCCGTACTTCCTGCCCACCTGGAGCGTGCGCCGCGCCTTGCGCCGGGCGGCTGGGCGCGGTGTGGATGTACGTCTGTTGCTCACCGGCCCGCGCACCGATCACCCGTCGGTGCGTTACGCCGGGCACCGTTATTACCCGCGTCTGCTGCGTTCAGGGGTGCAGATCTTCGAATACCAGCCGTGCTTTCTGCACCTGAAGATGGTGCTGGTGGACGATTGGGTGAGCATTGGCTCCTGCAATTTCGACCACTGGAATTTGCGCTTTAACCTGGAAGCCAATCTTGAAGCGCTGGACCCGGGATTGACGGCGGCGGTGGTGGGCAGTTTCGAAGCGGACTTTGCCCAGAGCCAGGCGGTGAGTCTGGAGGCATGGAAGGCGCGGCCATTGTGGCGGCGGGTAAAGCAGCGGGTGTGGGGCTGGATTGATCGGTTGGTGGTGAACCTGCTGGATCGGCGCGGCTAGTCGGTTCACCTCAAGTCCAATGTGGGAGCTGGCTTGCCTGCGATGGCGGTGGTGAATATTCCACCGCTATCGCAGGCAAGGCAGCTCCCACCCAGACCGTGTTTACAGCTTCAGATCAGAGCAGTTCGAAGGTTTGTTGCTGCACATCCTGGGAGTCCAACCCGATCTGCACATTGAACTCACCCGGTTCGGCCGCGTACTTGAGCTGGCTGTTGTAGAACTTCAGGTCGTCTTCGGTAATGGTGAAGTGCAGCGTGCGCGCTTCGCCGGCCTTGAGCATGACCTTCTGGAAGCTCTTCAGCTCCTTGATCGGGCGGATCATCGAACCGGCCACGTCCTGGATATACAACTGCACAACCGTTTCGCCATCGACCTTGCCGGTGTTCTTCAACGTGACGCTGGCGTCGAGCTTGCCGGTCTTGTTCAGCGTGGTGGACGACAGCGCCATGTCCGACAGGCTGAACTGGGTATAGCTCAGGCCATAACCAAAGGGAAACAGCGGGCCTGTGGTGTCATCGAAGTACTGCGAAGTGTAGTTGCCCGGCTTGCCTGGGGTGAATGGCCGGCCGATGGTCAGGTGGTTGTAGTAGGTTGGAATCTGCCCAACGGAGCGAGGGAAGGTGATCGGCAGCTTGCCCGATGGGTTGTAATCGCCGAACAGTACATCGGCAATGGCGTTGCCGCCTTCGGTACCGGAAAACCAGGTTTCCAGGATCGCATCGGCCTGTTGGTTTTCTTCCAGAATCGACAGCGGACGGCCGTTCATCAGCACCAGCACCAGCGGCTTGCCGGTGGCTTTGAGGGCCTTGATCAAGTCGCGCTGGCTTTGCGGGATGTTCAGGTCGGTGCGGCTCGATGACTCGTGGGACATGCCACGGGACTCGCCCACCGCCGCGACGATAACGTCGGCGTTGTTCGCCGCCTTCACCGCTTCGTCAATCAGCACTTGGGCAGGGCGCGGGTCGTCCACCACTTCCGGGGCATCGAAGTTGAGGAAGTTGAGGTAGTCGAGCACTGCCTTGTCGCCGGTGATGTTGGCGCCACGGGCATAGATCACTTTGCCTTTTTCGCCGATCACGGCGTTCATGCCGTCGAGCAGGGTCACCGACTGCGCAGGCCGGCCGGCAGCAGCCCAACTGCCCATCATGTCGATGGGGGCCTTGGCCAGCGGGCCGACCAGGGCAATGGTCGCGGATTTTTTCAGCGGCAGGGTGTCGTTGTGATTTTTGAGCAACACCAGGCTGCGGCGCGCAATGTCGCGGGCCTCGGCCCGGTGCAGGCGGCTGTCGGCGTAGGTGTCGACCGGGTCATCCTCGGCCTTGCCGATGCGCAGGTACGGGTCCTTGAACAGGCCCATGTCGTACTTGGCGCCAAGCACTTCGCGCACGGCGTTGTCGATGTCGCTCTGCTGGATTTCGCCGGACTTGAGCAGCCCCGGCAATTCCTTGCCGTACAGCGAGTCGTTCATGCTCATGTCGATGCCGGCCTTGATCGCCAGCTTGGCGGCTTCACGCCCGTCCTTGGCCACGCCGTGCTTGATCAGCTCGAAGATCGCGCCATGGTCGCTGACGGTCAGGCCCTTGAAGCCCCAGTCCTTGCGCAGCAGGTCGTTCATCAGCCAGGTGTTGGCCGTGGCAGGCACGCCATTGATCGAGTTGAGCGCCACCATCACGCCGCCGGAGCCAGCCTTGATCGCTGCGTGGTAGGGCGGCAGGTAGTCCTGGTACATCTTGACCGGGCTCATGTCGACCACGTTGTAGTCGCGCCCGCCTTCCACCGCGCCATAGAGGGCGAAGTGCTTGACGCTGGCCATGAGGCTGTCGGCATTCGCGGGGCTGGTGCCCTGGAACGCCTTGACCATCACTTCGGCAATGCGTGACACCAGGTAGGTGTCTTCACCGAAACCTTCGGAGGTACGGCCCCAGCGTGGGTCGCGGGAGATGTCGACCATCGGCGCAAAGGTGATGTCGAGGCTGTCGGCAGCGGCTTCCTGGGCGGCGATGCGCCCGGAGCGGCCGATGGCGTCCATGTCCCAGCTGGAGGCCAGGGCCAGGCTGATCGGGAAAATGGTGCGGTGGCCGTGGATCACGTCGTAGGCGAAGAACATCGGGATCTTCAAGCGGCTGCGCATGGCCGCGTCCTGCATCGGACGGTTTTCCGGGCGGGTGATGGAGTTGAACGTGCCACCGATGCGGCCGGCGGCGATTTCCTTGCGGATCAGCTCGCGGGGCATTTCCGGGCCGATGCTGATCAGGCGCAATTGGCCGATCTTCTCATCCAGGGTCATTTGCTTGAGCAGGTCGCTGACAAAGGCGTCCTTGTCGTTAAGCGCAGCAGGCTTTGTTTCTGCCCAGACGGGGTGGGTGGCCAGCGTTGCAACAAGGCCGAGCAAACACAGCTTTTTCATGAATATCCTTTTTCGGCTACTGCGCAGCATTCAAAGCGATGCTGTCGGCCAAAATGTGGGGAACGTCTATTGTTGTTCGGGTGTTGTTCAGATAAATGCAGCACACTCTGAACTCTTTTTCGCGCTGGGCATCTTTGTAGCTGATTGGCTCGAAGCATTCCAGTGGTGGCGGATTATGCCCCAAGCGCGTGGTTTATAGGGTTAGTCGTCACATTCCATCAGATCGGGCAGGAGAAACACCATGCAAGCAGCACAACATTACCGCTGGGGCTTCAAGGCTGCGGCGCTGTTACTGATCAGCAGCGTGCTGAGCGGTTGCGGCATCAACAACATCCCCACGCTGGACGAACAGGCCAAGGCCGCCTGGGGCCAGGTGCAGAACCAGTACCAGCGCCGTGCCGACCTGATCCCCAACCTGGTGGAAACGGTGAAGGCGTATGCCGCCCACGAACAGGAAACCCTCACCGCGGTGATTGAAGCGCGGGCCAAGGCCACCTCGATCCAGGTGGATGCCAGCACCCTGGACAACCCCGAGAAACTCAAGCAGTTCCAGCAAGCCCAGGATGGCCTGAGCGGCGCACTCAGCCGTTTGATGGTGGTGTCCGAGCGTTACCCGGACCTGAAGGCCAACCAGAACTTCCTGGCCTTGCAATCCCAGCTTGAAGGTACGGAGAACCGTATCTCCGTGGCCCGTCGGGATTTCATCCAGACCGTGCAAGCGTACAACACCGAGATCCGCACTTTCCCAGGCCGTCTGTGGCACAGCGTGATGTACAGCGACTTGCCGATCCGCGCCACGTTTGAAGCCACCAGCGCCGATGCCGATAAAGCGCCGCAAGTGAAGTTCAAATAAGGCTGCACTGAGGTGTCGATGCGTTTATTACGGATAGGCCTGGCGCTGTGGCTGTTGGCCTGCTTGGGCGTGGCCCAGGCGGCGCTGACCTTCCCGGCGCTGACCGGGCGGGTGGTAGACAGCGCGCAGATGATCGACCCAGCGGTGCGCGAGCAACTGACCCAGCAATTGCAGGCGCTGGAGCAAACCTCGGGCGACCAGTTGGTGGTGGTCACCGTGCCTGACCTGCAAGGCGTGCCCATTGAGGACTACGGTTATCAGTTGGGCCGCCAGTGGGGCATTGGCCAGAAGGGCAAGGACAACGGCGCGCTGTTGATCGTCTCCCGTGATGACCGCCAGTTGCGCATCGAAGTCGGCTATGGCCTGGAAGGCGTGCTGACCGATGCGCAATCCTGGGTGATCATCAACCAGGTGATCCTGCCCAAGTTCAAGGCCGGCAATTTCAGCCAGGGCATCAGCGATGGCGTGGCTGCGATGATTCAGGTGGTGGGCGGGGAGCCGTTGGCGGTGCCGGCCCATGTGGCGGATGCGAACTTCGCCATGGATAATCCCGGCTTTTCCATCGGCCTGTTTATTCTGCTGATCGGCGTGTTGTGGTTGTGCAATCGCATGGGCTTGCCGGTGGGCGCCATCCTGCTGGCGATTCTCAACAGCAGCGGGCGCGGCGGCGGTGGGGGCGGCGGTGGCGGTGGTTTCCGCGGCGGCGGCGGTGGCTTTGGCGGTGGCGGGGCTTCTGGCAGCTGGTAATGACAATAACGAGAATAGAGCATCTACAACCATGGCATTACTGACTGAACACGAGCAGCGCCAAGTCGCCGAAGCGATCGCCCGGGTCGAGAAAACCACCGACGCGGAGTTGGTCACCGTGCTGGCGGCGCGCGCCGACGACTACGCCTACATTCCGTTGCTGTGGGCGAGCTTGATCGCGTTGGTGGTGCCGGGCGTGGTGCATTACCTGTCGGGCTACCTGACCATGTACACCTTGCTGGTGGCGCAGTGGGCGACGTTCATTGTGCTGTGCCTGGTGTTCCGCTTGCCCAAGGTCACTACCCGGCTGATTCCGCGTTCGGTACGCCACTGGCGTGCGTCCAACCTGGCGCGGCGCCAGTTTCTGGAGCAGAACCTGCACCACACAGTGGGCAGCACCGGGGTGCTGATTTTTGTCAGCGAGGCCGAGCGGTATGTGGAGATCCTGGTGGATGACGGGATTTCCAAGCGCCTGGATGACAGCAATTGGGACGCCATTGTCCAGGCGTTTACTCAGCAGGTGAGACAGGGGCAGACGCTCGCCGGGTTCATCGCCTGCGTTGAAGCTTGTGGCGAGTTGCTCAAGGTGCATGTGCCCGTTACCCAAACCCGCAACGAACTGCCCAATCGCCTGGTCGTGCTCGAATAACTGCTTTCTGTGGGAGCCGGGCTTGCCCGCGATGGCATCGCCTCGGTTTGCCTGATTAAACGAGTTGCCTGCATCGCAGGCAAGCCAGCTACCACACAAGGCAGCATCCTTATTCGGGTTGATTGACCGTTGATCAAATAACCCCGTGCCCTGAACCCCCATCCCGCCTAAAATGCCCGGCATTCTTTACCCGAGGCGTTTTTGTTCATGTCCGTCACCGCTCAACCTGCCCGCCCTGCGCCGGATCATCATGCCCAGTTCATCGAACTGTTGAGCGCAAGCTTGGCCCAGAACGCTTTTATCAAGCTGGTGCTGGCCAAGTACGTCGGTGAGGAAGCCGAGTTGCAGCGGCTGATCATCAAGCCGGTGGTGGTCAAGGACCAGCCTTGCCTGTCGTTCGTCTATCGCTACAAGACCCGCGACATCACCAAGAACTTCCCCGTGGCCGACGGTGTGGCGGCGATTGCCGAGCTGTTGCCCAGCTCGTTCAAGAACGCGCACTTGCTGGCGCTGACCGACGAAGCCCAGCTGGAGTACAGCAAGAAGAACAAAAGCTCGCTGTTCAAAAGCAAGCCGCAGCAACTGCGCGAGGCACCTTCGGCCGAGCATAACCGTGAAAAAAATCGCTTCCTCGACCTGAGCCGGCCGTTCCTCGCCGACCTGGGCGTGACCGACGCCAAGCAGGCGCTGATCCCCTCGATGTCGCGTAAGTGGAAGCAGATCAACAAGTTCATCGAAGTGTTCAGCCATGCGCTGACGTCGTCGCCGTTGCAGCTCGACCGCCCGGTGCGGGTCGCCGATTTCGGCTCGGGCAAGGGCTACCTGACTTTCGCCATTCACGATTACCTGCGCAATACCCTCAAGGCCGAGGGCGAGGTCACCGGTGTAGAGTTGCGTGAAGACATGGTCACCCTCTGCAACAGCGCCGCCGCACGCCTGGAGCATCCGGGGCTGGTGTTCAAATGCGGCGACGTGCGCAGCGTGGCGCCCAGTGAGCTGGACGTGATGATTGCCTTGCACGCCTGCGACATCGCCACCGACTACGCGATCCACACCGGCATCCGTTCCGGTGCGTCGATCATCATGTGTTCGCCGTGCTGCCACAAACAGATCCGCCTGCAGATCCAGAGCCCGGCGTTGCTCAAGCCGATGCTGCAATACGGCCTGCACCTGGGCCAGCAGGCGGAAATGGTCACCGACAGCCTGCGTGCGTTGTTCCTTGAAGCCTGTGGCTATGAGACCAAGGTGTTCGAGTTCATCTCGCTGGAGCACACCAACAAGAACAAGATGATCCTTGCGGTCAAACGTGCCGAGCCTGTGGACAACGCGCAGCTACTGGCAAAAATCCAGGAGCTCAAGGCGTTCTATCACATCACCGAACACTGCCTGGAAACCCTGTTGCGCGGGGATGGCTACCTGGCCTGAAATGGACGCGGTTCGCTGTGGGAGCTTGCTCCCGTGACGGCCCCGGCGGCCAGCGCATATCTACCTGACGCCCCGCGATCCAAATGTGGGAGCTGGCTTGCCTGCGATGGCGGCCTCCCAGCCGACACCTATCCACCTGACACCCCACAATCCAACTGTGGGAGCTGGCTTGCCTGCGAAGGCGGCCTAACAGTCAACACAGCTGGATTGTGTACATATCCATTGCTGCGGTAACGGCCACTTAGGGTTCCGCCCTGACGGCGGCTCACTTTGCAAAAGCCGGGATGCCGGCCCAGGCCAAAGTAAGCAAAACGCTCTTGCCCCACCACTCGGCACCTCGCTTAGGCTCGGTGTGCCCGTAATCCGCCAGTGATTTGGGGGGCCGCCGCCACGCGCCATCCATGGCGCGGGGCGGCTAAACCGGCATCCCTGCCGGTTTACCCCCCAAATCCCTGTCGAATTCCGGCCAGCGTGGTTTGACGGGGCGCTTGAGATCAAAAGCAGATCAAGATCAAGAGCGGCTCGCTTCGCATCGTGGTTACCGTCGACCGTTACAGCGTTGTGTAGATACTCATGGCTATCGCAGGCAAGCCCGCTCCCACAGTTGGAATGCGTGTGTGCTTAGAAGAACCGCGTCACGCTGATCTTCGCATCACGCCCTTTGGTGTACGCCCGGTCGCCGCTCAAGGCCGGGCGGAAGTTTTTGTTGAACAGGTTGTCCACCGTGAAGTTCACCTCGGTGCCTTTGAGGTACGCCTGCTGCGGTGTCCATTTGGCGAACAGGCCCTGGGTGTTGTAGCGCTTGTTGCCGTACTGGTCGTAGAACAGATCGCCGATGCTGGAGCCTGGGCCGCCGGAGTATTTGTCGCTGGGCAGGCGGTCGGTGGCGCCGATGAATTGGCCCATCCAGCCCACTTGGGCATCCCAGGCCGGGATGTGGGTGCCCAGTACCAGCACCCATTTGGTCGGCGGGATGTCCCGCGCTGCCACGTCCGGGCCCCAAGGGTTGGTGTAGGCGCCTTGGTGTTGGCCCTTGGCATAGGCGAACGACACCGAGCCAAACAGGTAGGTGGAGTTGTAGATCGATTCGAGCTCAACGCCCTTGATGGTCAGGCTGCCGATATTGCGGTAGTTGGACATCGGCCCAGGCGGGCAAGCTGAAGCGATGCTGCCGCCGTTGATGGCCTGGTTCTGGCAGCCTACGCCGGTGGCCTTGAAGATCTCGTCTTCGACCTTGTTGTGGAACAGGGTGGTGCGCAGTTGCAGGTTGTCGTCCTGGGCGATCAGGTTGTCGAAGCTGGTGATGTTGCCCAGGGTGATGGAGGTGATGCGCTCCGGGTCCAGGTCGACGCTGGTGGCGGTGCGGCTGCCCACACCCTGCACTTCGTATTGTTCGTCGATCACCGGGGCGCGCCAGGTCTGGCTCCAGTTGGCGAACAGCCCCACATTCGGCGTCACGGTCCAGAACAGCGCCAGGCGTGGCGACCAGCCGGTGTAGGTGCGGTCGCTGTAGTCGTGACCCACTGCCGGGTTGGGGTTGTTGTAGTAGGGCGCATCGTTGCCTTCGCCGCGGTTGCGCACATGGTCATAGCGCAGGGACGGTGTGATCGTCACATCGCCCAACGTCACCGCGTCCTGGATAAAGAAGCTGTTGGTATCGACTTTGCCGTGGGGCATGAAGCCCGGCTGGAAGTGCCCGTAGTTGTAGCGCGGCGTGTTGTAGATGGCGCCGGGCATCCACATTTCGGTTTCGCGGGTGTGCTTGCGGATTTGCCCGCCGACCGTCACGGCATGCTGCAAGGGGCCGGTGTCGAACAGGCTGACGTTACGGATATCCAGGAGCTTGTCGGTGTAGGCGGTGTCCATCTTGCGCCCGCCAGTGGCCAACTGGAAAAACGCCGTGGCGTCACGCTCATCGGTCTGCTCGGTGTTGGACTGGGAGTACTTGATGGTCAAGTCCACCAGCGGGTTGTCCAGCGGCTGGTATTCATATTTGCCCGACCAGGTGGTGTCGACCGTGTCACGGTGGGCGAGGAAGCGCTTCAACGCGCCTTCGTAGCCGTAGCGGTCGATGTTGAACTGAGTCGGCGGCGTGGGGTAGCTGGCGGCGGAAAACGGGGTCCAGCGGTTGCTGTGGGAGCGCGAGTACGACAGCCCGACACTGTGCTCATCGGTAAAGTGTGCGTTGACCTTGAACAGCTTGCCGTCCACATCCTGGGCGCTGTTGGGCAGGCGCTGGGGGTTGATCGGGTACTCATTGTTGTCGTTGGGTAACTTGGCGGCCACTTTCATATCGCCGCCGTCGCGTTGGGTCAGGTAGGCCAGCGCATCGAAACGGCCGTCGTCGGTACGGCCATACACGGCACTGCTGTAGACCTGCTCATGGTCGTTGCTGGAGTAGCCATATTTGAGCATCGCACCGCTGTTGCGGCCGTCCTTGAGCAGGTCCGGAGCGTCCTTGGTGACCATGTTGACCGTGCCGCCGAAGCCGCCATTACCGGTGAAAGGCGAGTTGGGGCCTTTTTCCACTTCGATGCGCTTGATCAGCTCGGGCTCGATAAACACCGTGCCTTGCTGGTAACGCTCAAAGCCCGTCTTGGTGGCGCCGTCGACGGTCAGCGGTACATCTTCGGCATCGCCGAAACCGCGGATGTTGATGGTTTGGCCACCGGGTTTCAAGGAGCCGCCCTGGCTGACACCGGGCAAGGTCTGCAACAGGCTGGGGATGTTATTGGACTGGTAGCGGTCGATGTCGGCCTGGGTCAGGGTGGAGCGGTTGACGGTGCTGGCGTTCACCTCATTGCCGGTGCCGATCACGCTCAGGGTGTCCAACTGGATCGCGCCACCGCTGGTGGTTTTACCCGCATCGGGGCGCACCACGTAGGTACTGCCGACCTTGAGCAGGATGAGTTCGCCGTTTTTGAGCAGGGAGCGAATGGCCACTTCCGGGGTGTAGTCACCGTTAAGCGCCGGGGCCTGCACGTTCTTGAGCAGGGTTTCATCGAACAGCAGCTGGATTTTCGCCTGCTGGGCCACCTGGCTCAAGGATGTGGCCAGCGACTGGGCCGGCAGGTGCAGCTTGAACGACTCGGCTTCGGCGCTGAGGCTCAAGGCCAGGCACGTAGCCATGAGTGTCGGTCGAAGAAACAGGTGCGAAGCGTGGCAAGGCGCGCGAAACATGAAATCCCCCGGAGCGGCTAAATAGCCAAAAAGGTGTGCGTATCAAACACAGACAGGAGGAAGACGGGGCAGGCAAAAAAAACCACACATGCGAATGCAAAATATTCTCATGTGTGATGTTGCGGCCTATTTGCTCGGCTCGATTCTGATAGTGCCGTCAGCCGAGAGCACGGTTTTCACCGGCAACAACGCGGGTAATGCCTTGAGCAGGGCGTCTGGGTCATTCACGTCAAGGTTGCCCGATACCTTGAGCTGCGCGACGGCCTTGCTCACCTGCAACGACGTCTGCGGGCGGTACAGGCTCAGCTCGTCGATCAGGCTGGCCAGTTCGCGATTGCGAAATGACAAGTGCCCGCTGCGCCAATCGGCGACCTCTTCGGCGTTGAGGGTTTGGTGTTGCACGGTGCCTTTGGCGTAGTTGTAGGAGGCGCGTTGCTGGGCGCCGAGCAGGGTGACGGGGCTTTTGCCATTTGGCTCGAAAGCGACCTGGCCATGGGCAACGCTGACCACCAATTGTTGCTGCCCGCGGCGCACATCCAAAGCAGTGCCCACCACCCGTACGCTCGACTCGCCGGCTTGCACGTAAAGGGGGCGCTCCTTGTCGGCGGCCACTTCGATATACAGCTGGCCCGTGTCCAGGTGCAGCACCCGATGATGGGCGCTGAAGTCCACGCGGATATGGGTGTTGGCATTCACATACAAGGTACTGCCATCGGGCAGAGTCAACGTGCGCATGCCCTTGGCTTGGGTGGCCACCTGGCTGTGAAACAGCTCGCGCGGCGCGCCGATGGAGGTCGCTAATACGGCGCAGAGCACGGCGGCGGCCACCGCCAGGGCAGGGCGCCAGAGGCTGGGCTTGCGCTTGGGCAGTGCCAACGGTTTGTTCAGTTGTTGCAATTGGGCGAGGTCGGCCCACAGCTGTTCGAATTCGGCATAGGCGCGCGCGTGCGCGGGCACCGCTTGCCAGGCGGCAAAGGCTTTACGGTCGGCGCGGCTGACTTCGTTGCGGTTGCGTGCAAACCAACTGGCGGCTTGGGCGTCGATGCAATCGCTCGCTTGGCTGTCCAGCGCGTCGGTGTCGCTCGGGCGGTTCATTCTGGCTGCTCCGTGCCGGTGTCGGGTTGAAGGCGTCGCTTGCAGTGCAGCAGGGCAAAGGCGATGTGCTTTTCCACCATGCTGGTGGAGATGCCCATGCGCGTTGCGATCTGTGCCTGGCTCAAGCCTTCGAAGCGGTGCAGCATAAGGGCTTCTCGGCGGCGGGGCGAGAGTTCGGCGAGGACTTCTTTCAACTGTTCCAGGCGTTGCAGGCGCAGGGCGGCGGCCATGGGGTCGTTGTGCTCGTCGGTGACCGGCTCGGCATCCATTTCGGCGTGATCAGGGTGGGCGGTTTGCCGTACCTTCTGTTTGCGCCAGTGATCGCGCAGCAGGTTGCGCGCCATCTGGAACAGAAACGCCCGCGGCTGCTCGACCTTGGCGCGGTCGCGGTAGCCCAGCCATTGGGTAAACACATCTTGGGCCATGTCCGCCGCGTCGCTGGCGTTGTCCGTGCGTTTACGCAGGAAATACAGAATGTCTGCATAAAACCCGCGACAGGCATCGGCCGACGACGGGTCGGGCTGGGGACGAGACATGGATATCCTTCTTGACGAAGCACGGCTTGGAAAAGTCGTGAATGATATCGAGAACTATTGTCATTTGTCTCTGTTAATGTGCCCTCTTTTGTATGAGCGAGCTTGCTCGCGAAAAACCAACAGGCGACACGAACTCCCGATGTGCTGCGTTATCGTTGGCGTTCTTCGCGAGCAAGCTCGCTCCTACAGGGGCGGGGGTTTACTTCAGAAGTGTTTTCAGTTGCTCGATCCCTGCTTCGCCCAGAGGGAATACCGGCAGGCGTGGATTACCCACTTCCAGCCCGGTCAAGCGCAACCCGGCCTTGATCGTCGCCGGCAGCCCGCCTTCGAGGATGAATTGCAGCAATGGCAACTGTCGGTAGAACAGCTCGCGCGCCTTGTTCAAATCATCGGCCAGTACGGCCTGATACAGGCTCAGGTTCAGTTGCGGGATCAGGTTCGGCGCGGCGGTGCACCAGCCTTTGGCGCCAGCCGCGAAGGCTTCCAGCGCCAGCGGGTTGCAGCCGTTGTAGAACGGCACGTCACTTTGCAGTTTCAACTGGTGCATGCGCTGGATGTCGCCAGTGCTCTCCTTGACCATTGTCACGTTCTCGACCTGCTTGAGGATGCGCAGGATCAGCTCCACCGACATGTCGGTGCCGCTGGTGGCCGGGTTGTTGTAGAGCATGATCGGCACGCCGATGCTGTCGCCGATGGCGGCGTAGTGAGCGAGGATTTCCGCTTCACTGAGTTTCCAGTACGAGGCCGGCAGCACCATGACCACATCGGCGCCGTGTTCTTCGGCGTAGCGGGCGCGACGCACGGCCTTGGCGGTGGTCAGGTCGGACACGCTGACAATAGTCGGCACGCGCTTGGCGACTTTCTTGATGCTGTAGGCACTGACTTCATCCCACTCGGCATCGCTCAGGTAAGCGCCTTCACCCGTGCTGCCCAAGGGCGCAATGGCGTGGACGCCGCTGTTGATCAAGCGGTCGATGGAATGCCCGAGGGCGTCGAGGTCAACGCGTTGGCCGTCGGCGCTGAAGGGGGTGATGGTGTAGCCGATGATGCCGTGAATGGTTGGGTTGGACATGGGGAAAACTCCGGTCGAAAAAGGGGCAATCAGTTCAGGCAATCGGCGTGCTTGCGCAGGTTTTGCCGGGCGTAGTAGTTGAACGCGGCGCCGTGGCGCTTGGGCTTGGAGATCCAGTCATGGGCCTCGCGCCCCAGCTCCGGCAGGATCGGTTTGACCGTGCCCGCAGACATCGCCAGCAACTGCAACTTGGCAGCCCGTTCGATCAACTGCGCAATCACGCAGGCTTCTTCGATGTTGGCCCCCGTGGACAACTGCCCGTGGTGCGAGAGCAGGATGGCGCGCTTGTCGCCCAGGGCCGTGGTGATGATTTCCCCTTCTTCATTGCCCACCGGCACGCCGGGCCAGGCTTCCAGGAACGCGCAGTCTTCGTACAGCGGGCAAAGGTCCATGTGCGACACCTGCAGCGGTACTTCCAGCATCGACAGCGCGGCGATGTGCGTGGGGTGGGTGTGGATGATGCAGTTTACATCCGGTCGACCGCGGTACACCCAGGTGTGAAAACGGTTGGCGGGGTTGGGAATGCCGTGGCCTTCCAGCACCTCCAAGTCTTCGTTGACCAGCAGCAGGTTGCTGGCGGTGATTTCGTCAAAACCCAGGCCCAACTGCTGGGTGTAGTAGGTGCCGGGCGCCGGCCCACGTGCGGTGATCTGCCCGGCCAGGCCGGAGTCGTGGCCGTACTCGAACAGGATTCGACAGGTCAGCGCCAGCTTTTGCCGGTCGGTCCACGTATTATCTGCCAGGCTGTTTTGCATCTGGCTCAGTGCTTGCTTGACCAGTTGGTCTTTTGGGAGTGCTAATGTCTTGGCCATATCGGTGTCCTTTGGGTGGTTCAATGGACGTCGGATTTGCTGGTCGCCCGCTGCTCGCAAGGTCGTTGGGTGAATGCAAATGACACTAAAGATGCTATATGACACTTTGTGTCATTGGCAAGCCTGTCTCATCGCTTTCTGCATGGATTAACCGCAGCAAATGTCTATCCGCTTGAAAATATTAAGAAAAAAACTTGGCGTGACCCTGGAATCCCTGGCCGAAAAATCCGGGATGACCAAGAGTTACCTGTCGAAAGTCGAGCGCGGGCTCAATACGCCTTCCATCGCTGCGGCGTTGAAACTGGCCAAGGCATTGAACGTGAAGGTCGAAGAGCTGTTCAGCGAAGACAACGTCAGCCTCGACAGCTACAGCCTGGTGCGCAGCCACGAGCGGCCCGACACCTCGCCGGGTTATGCGGTGCTGGCTCATCAAGTCAGCGAGCGCAGCCTGTTGCCGTTCATCATCTACCCACCGGCGCAGTTCACCGACAAGACCTTCAAGGAGCACCTGGGGGAGGAGTTTTTATTCGTGCATGAAGGCCAGGTTGAAGTGGATTTCATGAACGAGCGCGTGCTGCTGGAGCGCGGCGATGCGCTGCATTTCAACGCGCAGAAACCCCACCGGATTCGCTCGGTGGGAGAGGTGCAGGCGCAGTTGCTGGTGGTGGTGCACAGCGCTGAGGAGTGAGCCTTCTTACTCATTGAAATGCAGTCAATGTGGGAGCTGGCTTGCCTGCGATAGCGGTGTATCAGTGCCAGATGGGCCAACAGACAGGCCGCTATCGCAGGCAAGCCAGCTCCCACATTTTGATCAGCGTTCCACAGGGACTGATAGTGCCGGATTGCCCAGCGGATGCGTACGCGCCGCAAAGAACTTCAGCGTTACGCCACTGCCCTCGAACAGCTCCGAATATCGCCGCTTCTGCTGACGAATAAACCCATCACTGCGCCCCGACACCGAGATCGCCAGGGTGCTGATGCTGGCCTGGCCAATAGCATCCACCAGGTGTTTATCCTGCGGCCCCAAGTCATGGCCGAAGATGCACAGTGCGCCTTCATGGCTCAACAGTTGTTCATAACAGAACGACAGATAATCCGAACTGCGGATACTTTTGAGCTTCTCCTGCACCTTGCCTTCACTGACGAACAGCGGCACATCGTCGAGGGTTTTGATCGTGTTATTGATGGCAAAACTGCTGAGCAGGGTGCTGTCAGTGGACGGCAATTTGCGCGCCGTGCCGTCAAGGTTGCGCACCAGGTGCAAGCCGCCGTGCAGGTACAGGATGCGGGTGATGTCGGTGCGCGTATTGCGCAGGTCGAAGCTTGAGTCGGTGCTGCGAAACAGGTCGTCGATGCCCGGTGCGTGCAGGGTCGCCCAGTAGTTGAGCAAGTCGTAGTTACTGGTGAAGACGGTGGCGTAGGTGGCCAATTCTGCGTGGATCGTCGCCAGCGTCGACGGCTGCACCAGGCGCCAGGGAATGTGCACGGTATGGATGGTGTTGATCAGCGCTTCCTTGATCGCGTAGTAGCGGTTACGCGGTGCCGCCGAACTGACCGCCAGGGCCTTGTTGACCCGGCTGGTGGTTTTCAAGGCGCCCAGAGCTTGCTCGAAACTGCGGGTTTGCAAGGCGTCGAACACGCTGAGTTCGGAGGGGGTCAGGGGCTTTTCTTCGACGGTACGGGCGTTTTCGAACAGCGAGTCGTAGGCGAAGTCTTCCCAGATCGTGCGGCTGGCGCCGTTACCGATCAGAATCCCGCTGAAGTCGACGGCAGCGCGCAGGGCACTCCAGTCTTCAAGGTGGGCGTCAATATCCTGGAAATCCTTCATTGCGGCGGGTCTACTCGAAATCGGCTGGGGGGTGACTTTATCACGAGCCGGCATTGATCCTGATCAAGATGCGCTACGCGGTACAGGTTGATTCTGTCGGCATAAAGCCTTTGAGGATCGATCATGAGCAGCACGTTTTTCATCCCCGCCGTCAACATCATGGGCATTGATTGCCTCGACGAAGCGATGACCGCCATTCGCAACTACGGCTTTGGCAAGGCGTTGATCGTCACCGACGCCGGTCTGGCCAAAGCCGGTGTGGCTGGCATGATCGCCGAGAAGCTGGCGATGCAGGATATCGACTCGGTGATCTACGACGGCGCCAAGCCCAACCCCAGCGTGGAAAACGTCGAAAAAGGCCTGGCATTGCTGCAACAGAGCGCCTGCGATTTCGTCGTGTCCCTGGGCGGCGGTTCGCCCCATGACTGCGCCAAGGGCATCGCACTGTGCGCCACTAACGGTGGGCGTATCGGCGACTACGAAGGCGTCGACCAATCGAGTAAGCCACAACTGCCGCTGGTGGCCATCAACACCACGGCTGGCACGGCTAGCGAGATGACACGTTTTTGCATCATCACCGACGAAAGCCGCCACGTAAAAATGGCCATCGTCGATCGCAACGTCACGCCGCTGCTGTCGGTCAACGACCCGGCCCTGATGGTCGGCATGCCCAAGGGCCTCACCGCCGCCACGGGCATGGATGCGCTGACCCACGCCATCGAAGCCTACGTGTCCACCGCCGCAACACCGATCACCGACGCCTGCGCGATCAAGGCCATCGAGTTGATCAGCGCCAACTTGCGCCTGGCGGTCCGCGACGGCACTGACAAGGCTGCACGGGAGAACATGGCCTATGCGCAGTTCCTCGCTGGCATGGCCTTCAACAATGCGTCCCTGGGTTTTGTGCATGCCATGGCCCACCAATTGGGCGGCTTGTACGACCTGCCCCACGGTGTGTGCAACGCGGTGTTGTTGCCTCACGTACAAAGCTTCAACGCCAGTGTCTGCGCCAAACGCTTGAGCGACGTGGGCCGGGCTCTTGGTGCGGATATCAAGGGCATTACCGCTGAAGAGGGCGCCCAGGCCGCGATTGCGGCGATTCGTCGGTTGTCCCAAGACGTGGAAATTCCTGCTGGTTTGCGTGAGCTTGGCGCTAAGTTGCAGGACATTCCGTTGCTGGCCAGCAATGCGCTGAAGGATGCCTGCGGGCTGACTAACCCTCGGCGGGCGGATCAGCGTCAGATTGAGGAGATCTTTCGTAGCGCTTTTTGATAGGCATAGGTACCTACACAACGTTGGCGCGACGCTGGACCTGTGGCGAGGGAGCTTGCTCCCGTGACTGCCTGACAGCCGATGCTTATCCGCGATCAAACTGTGGGAGCTGGCTTGCCTGCGAAGACGGCCTGACAGCCGACGCCAATCTACCTGACACCCCGCAATCCAACTGGGGGGGGGCTTGCTCGCGAAGGCGGCCTGGCAGTCATCACAGTTGGATTGGGTACATATCCATTGCTGCGGTAACGGCCACCTAGGGTTCCGCTCTGACAGCGGCTCACTTTTGAAAAGAGCCGGAATGCCGGCCCAGCCAAAAGTAAGCAAAAGGCTCTTGCCCCACCACTCGGCACCTCGCTTAGGCTCGGTGTGCCCGTAATCCGCCAGTGATTTGGGGGGGCCGCCGCCACGCGCCATCCATGGCGCGGGGCGGCTAAACCGGCATCCCTGCCGGTTTACCCCCCAAATCCCTGTCGAATTCCGGCCAGCGTGGTTTAACGGGGCGCCTGAGATCAAGATCACAAGCAGATCAAGATCAAGAGCGGCTCGCTTCGCATCGTGGTTACCGTCGGCTGCGACAACTTACAAAGTTGTGTAGTTTTGATAGGCGCAGCCTCCAGCGGCACGCGTTAAGCTACACGCCTAATGCATTCAAGCATCAAGCGTGCGGCGTGCCGCTGAGGTCCTTTCATGAGAGTTCTGTTATTCGGCGCCACCGGCATGGTGGGCCAGGGTGTGCTGCGCGAGTGCCTGCTGGCGCCTGATGTGCAGGAAGTGGTGGCCGTGGGCCGCACGCCCTTGACCCAGGAGCACGGCAAGCTGCACCAGGTGTTGCACAGCGACATGCTGGATTTCCAACCCCTGGAAAACCTGTTGCAAGGTTTTGATGCGTGCTTCTTCTGCCTGGGTGTTTCGTCGGCGGGCATGAAAGAAGCGCGCTATACCCACCTCACCTATGACCTGACCCTGGTGGCGGCCAGTACCCTGGCGCGGCTCAATCCGCAGATGGCCTTTATCTATGTGTCCGGCGCTGGCACGGACAGCTCCGAAGCCGGCAAGTCGATGTGGGCGCGGGTCAAGGGCAAGACCGAAAATGCCTTGCTGCGCTTGCCGTTCAAGGCGGTGTATCTGTTCCGTCCGGGGATCATCCAGCCGTTGCACGGTGTGCGTTCGAAGACGCCGTTGTATCAATCTTTCTATAGCGTGCTCGGGCCGGTGCTTTCGTTTGTGCGGCGACTAAAGCCGGACTGGGTGGTGAGCACCGAGACCGTCGGCCGTGCGATGTTGCAGGCGGCCAGCCAAGGCGCGCCGCAGCCGGTGGTGGAGCAGGCGCAGATTAATCGCCTGGCGGCTGAGCGCCGCTGAACTGAATCAACGCCACGCCACCGATCAGCAGTAGCGCGCCCAGTACTCGCGAGGTTGTCAGCTGACGTTCCGCCAGGCCGAACAGGCCGAAATGGTCCAGCAGTAACGAGGCGAGGATCTGCCCGGCCATGGCCAGCGCAATGAAGCCTGATGCGCCGAGCTTGGGCAGCAGCATCAGCGCCAATGAAATGAAACACACGCCAAAGGCACCGCCGGCCCACATCCACAACGGTGACTTGTTGATAAAGGCCAGGCTCGGCAGAGGCAAACGCAGCGCCACAATCACCGGCAGCAGCACGATGATGCTTACCAGCAACGACGCCAAGGTGGCCCACAAAGGATGGCCCAGCCCGCGCCCGAGGTTGGCGTTGATCGCACTTTGAAACGGCACCACTGCACCGGCGAACACCGCCAGCGCCAACAAACCTACCCAATGCAACACCGTCATCTCGACGCTCCCAGAAGTTTTGCTGGACTCTAGGTTATTCGTCGAGCAAATTTAAATTCCAAATTCTTATGCTGGGCATGCAGCTGATGAATGATCTGCGCCGCATCGACCTTAACCTGTTGGTGGTCCTCGACGCCTTGCTCAGCGAGCAGCACGTCACCCGCGCCGCCGAGCGCCTACACCTGAGCCAGCCGGCGGTCAGCCATGCGTTGGCGCGGCTGCGCGATATGCTGGGCGACCCGCTGCTGATGCGTCAGGGCGGCACACTGGTGCCAACCGCGCGCGCCTTGGAGTTGGCGGCACCCTTGGCCGAAACCCTGGCGCAGGTGCAGGCCTTATTGACGCCGAATCGTTTTGATCCCACTTCTGCCAAACGCCGCTTTCGCGTGGCGATGTCGGATTACAGCGCAGCGATTTTCCTACCCGGCCTGGTTCGCGTCCTACGCCAGGAAGCGCCCGGTATCGACTTGCAGATCATCCAGGCTAGCCGCGAAGGCATGGTCGACGGTGTGCTCAATGGCGACCTCGACCTGGCGGCAGGTGTATTTCCCGACATGCCCGCCGAACTGCGCACCACGCCGCTGTTCGAAGAGCAGTACACCTGCCTGGTCGACCGCGACAGCCTTACGCCAAGTGGGGTGCTGGACCTGCCGGGCTACCTGTCGCGCCCCCATGTACTGCTGGAGATGCGCGGCAGCGGCACACCGGAAATCGAACGGGCACTGACGGCCATTCGTGAACGCCGCCATGTGGCGATCAGCCTGCCGCATTGGGGGGTGGCGCCGCAGTTGATCCAGGGCACGGATTTGATTCTGACGGTGTCGTCCCGGGGTTTATTGAATATCGACGCTCGGCAATTGCTGGCCGTGCCACCGCCCTTTCATATCCCGTCGTTTGCCTTTGAGCTGGCCTGGCATACGCGGCGGGGTGGGGATGCAGGGTTGCAGTGGTTGATTGCGCGGCTGGTGGGGCTGGTCGGGTAGAGTTCCGTCACCAAGCTTTCGGAGGCTGACGTCGGGTATGAAAAATCCGCATTACCTGTAGCCGCCCCTCCCGGATTCGGTAAGGAACAACGTAGGGCCATCGAGGCACGACCCACTCTCGGGTCCCCGGCACTCGTCCCTCTTTCCCCATCGCGGGAAACGCGGCGACCTGTTCCAGGCCACTTAAAATTGCCTGGACAAATTCATGGGCTGCTTTGGGGTTTTCTTCGGCAATATAAGCCGCTTCATCGTCATGATTTCTGAGGGCTGCCCTCAGCCACTCAACCTGCATTGGCGCGCCATTTATCAGCGACAGCCTTTACCTCGGCAGCCGTGGCGAAATCCCCCGCATCCGCTTCTTTCACGGCTTTCTGGATTTCTTCGATTTGCCAGGCTTCGCGGGCCAGGTATTCGCGTAATGCGTCAACGGCCAGAAAGGATTTGCTGCGACCGGTAGCCTTGGCGAGACTGGCGAGGGTATCGGCGACGTCTTCCGGTATACGTAGGGACATAACAGACATATGAACCTCGATGTAGTGATGTGTAGTGCAACATACTACCTCGTCATTACCGCCACGGTTTGCCCCGCTCGTCAGGCGTATGACGATCAAGGAGAACAGTCATGCTTTCTGGATTCAACCACCTGACCCTGGCCGTCACCGATGTGCCGCTCAGCGTCAGTTTCTATCACGACCTGCTCTGCCTGCAGCTCGACGCAACCTGGGACCACGGTGCCTACCTCTCACTGCCTGGGCTTTGGCTGTGCCTGTCGCTCGACCCGTTGCGTTCGACTAATGCGGCGGTGGATTACACCCACTATGCCTTCACTGTCGATGCTGCCGATTTCACTGCCTTGGTCGAACGCCTGCGTGCTGCCGGCGTACGGGAGTGGCGAGACAACCGCAGCGAAGGCGCATCGTTTTATTTTCTCGATCCCGACGGCCATAAGCTGGAGGCTCATGTCGGCGATTTGGCCTCGCGCCTGCAAGCCTGTCGTGCCAAGCCCTATGCTGGAATGAAGTTTTACCCGTCGCGGTGAAGCATGCAGAATCAATCACCTTTTAGCGTCTGTCGGAGCGTCTATCCATGACTCCATCCTTGCTGTTCGCCGTGCTGGCTTCGGGTTTTATCTACGGCATTACCCCTGGCCCCGGTGTCCTGGCCGTATTCGGCATCGGTGCGGCCCGTGGCCGGCGTGCCGGGGCAGGATTCTTGTGCGGTCATTTGCTCGGCGATGTGGTGTGGTGCAGCACGGCGCTGATTGCCATCGTCGGTGCGCGGGAAGTCGGCAGCAGTGCCTTTGATGTGCTCGGCGTACTCAGCGGGGTGTATTTGTTCTGGCTCGGCTGGCGTGCGATCCGCACCCAACGCCGCAACAGCGATGCCCCTCAGGGCGCGGCGCGTCATCCGTTCTGGCACGGCATTCTGTTTGGCTTGACCAACCCCAAGGCGTATCCGGTGGCCGTGGCGACCTTCACTGCGTTGCTGTCCAGCCGGGCCGAGCTGTTGACTTGGTCGATGCTGCCGACCTTTATTCTGCTGAGCTTTATCGGTGGCTTGCTGGCCTACGCGATCCTGATCGGTGTGGTGGGCGCCCAACGGGTGCGGACGCTGTATCAACGCCACGAAATTCTCATCACCAGGCTCTGCGGCGTGATGTTTATCGGCTTCGCCCTCAATGCCCTGGCGCACGCATTGCCGGGCCTGTTTGGCAGCAAACCGGCCTGAGGCGACGACTGCCGTTCGTCGCACAGGGAAGTTTTTTCTAAACCTTTGCCGCCCTGAAAATTCCAATTCAGGGCGAGGAGTATACTCCCGCGCCTATTTTTGCCCTGGAGGAACCCATCATGAGCCGCATGGCTATCCGGTTACGCACCGCCAGTTTCGCGATGCTGCTGGGCCTCGGCGCCAGCAATGCTTTCGCCCAGTCGCCTGCAGAATTCATCGAGCAGGCTTCGGCCAAAGGCATGGCCGATATCGAAACCAGCCGCATGGCCCACGCCAAGACCTCGTCCCAAGAGATCAAGGACTACACCATCGAGGTCATCAACGAGCGCACCCTGGCCAACCAGCACTTGGCGGCGATTGCCAAGAAGCTTGATTTGCCTGTGGCCCCACGGGAGAAGATCGTTGATAAGGCCGAAACCCTGATGCCTGAACTCAAGGACGGCGATTCGTTTGACGCTGCCTATACCGCGCAGCAGGTCAAGGAGAACGAAGACGCCATCGCCTTGTTCCAGAAAGAGGGCGCCGCGTCGGATGTGCCGGAGATAAAGGCACTGGTGGATGAGACGCTGCCCAAGCTTGAAGAGCGCCTGCAAAAAGCCCGCGCCCTGGCCTCGACCTATGGCAAGGGCCATCAAGGCGACGGTTGAGGCTGCTGCCTGATATGAAAAACGGCGGTTGGAGAGAATCCAGCCGCCGTTTTTTATGCCGAGTTCAGGCCCGTTCTGGACGCGGCCTGTAACGCCAGTTCCCCCTGACCGGTGCCTTCCAGCGCCAATAAATACTGCTTGGCCGCCAGCCCGCCCGCGAAACCGGTCAAGCCGCCAGAAGCACCAATCACCCGGTGGCAGGGCGCAATGATTGAGATGGGGTTGCGCCCATTCGCCGCGCCGACAGCGCGCACGGCTTTGGGGTTGCCGATCTGCTCGGCGATCTGGCTGTAGCTGCGGGTTTCGCCGAAGGGGATGGTCAGCAGTGCCTGCCAGACCTGCTTTTGGAAGTCAGTGCCCGTGAAGTCCAGCTCCAGCTCGAACTGGTTACGTGTTCCGGCAAAGTATTCCTTCAATTGGCGTTCGGTTTCTCGCAGCACCGGGCTGTCGTTGGCCTCGATCAATTCACCCAGGCGTACGCGATTCGCACGTTCCACTTCCCAGAGGATGGCGCTGAGTTTGCCATCGCGCGCCACCAGGGTGAGCTCACCGACGGGGGAAGGCATGAGCTTGTAGTGGTAAGTCATCGGCAGGCTCCTTGAAGGGGCGTGAAGGGGGACGACGTCACTGTAGTTCCATCAGAGTGCCTGGAAACTACGTTTCTTGCGGTCAAATTTTGCGCTCGTCTAGAAATTCCAGTAAACCCAATCGGCGTAGTAGGGGTACCAGTAAAGCCACGAGATTATGTAGAGCGCCTTCAGCGCAGATGCAGTGCTTAGCATGAACGCAGAAATGATATTGAGCAGGGTGATAATCAAAGCCAATACTGCCACGCGGCGGCTCGCATGACGCCAGGCCAGGCTCACCCCGTAAGCCGACGCGGCAATCACGCCTATTTCCAAGAGTAATCCGAGAGGAAAGGGCAGCCCTGCAAACGAGGCCAGCAGTGGCAACACCAACACCCAGCCGACGACTTGGCGCAGGATGATCTTGGGTGTGTTTTTTGGGTGTCCAGCATTGCCATGTGTCCGAACTCTTGGCCGATGAGCCTACATCATCGCGGGGTGTTGCCGTCCTTGCCGTAAGATTTTGTTTAGGCGTAACTACCGTTCCTGTTGCAATACCTTGAGCGCAGCGGACGCCAGGAATCCCGAGCGGCTTTTTTCCTGTGGATGATTCAACACGTACTCATCGATGCGATTCAACAGATAGCCGGGCAGGGTGATGTTGAGCTTTTGAGCTTTGCCCAGATATTTGGTCACGTCGATGTCCACCACAGCCCACGTGCAACCGGCGTACTGAGGGTTGGCGGCGTGCACGGTGACTTTCTGCGCGCTGGGGATCGGCGCGCCATCTTCTGCGAGGATCTCGAAGTGCCCTTCGATGGCTTCGCGGGCCATGGCCATGGCATCGTCCAGATCATCGCCGGCTGAATAACAGCCAGGAATATCCGGGACTTCCACGCCCCAGGCGTGGTCCGCGTCGCCCGTTGAAATTGCGATGGGGTAAAGCATGCTCTTGCCCTCCAGGGACGGTTAGCTCAGCAGAGCCTGTTTCAAAATGCTCTTGGCGGTTTTATCCAGCAGGTCCTTTTTGGGGTGAGGGATCGTCACGAGCCCCGGCTTTGTCGGGTGCTTGAAGTGATGATGGCTACCTCGGATGCGCACCAGATACCAACCGTCTGCAACGATGTGTCCTATCAAATACCGGCTATCCACATCACCTCCTTGTGGTGTGTGTTGGTGGAGACTATAACCACTGGTATAAAATTATCAACACTCTACCTACCAACGGTTGATGTCCGAGATTTCGATAGGTGTTGAATGAAGTGTATGGGCGCACAGAAATGGCGCCGCTTGGAGGTATTACGAGGTGCTTCACGCCCTCAGGCTCGACTGCCGAGCAGCAGATGAGCGCTGGAGGCTAAATTATTGGTATAAAAAAACCGGTCACCAAGGACCGGTTTTTTGTGCATCCTGCGCCAGAACCCTTCTGACGCAAGTGCAAATCTGAGTGGAGCGGGTAGAGGACTTGTGACTGCTCACGGATTGCGTGGCTTGCAAGAGGTTTTATGGTTTCACCATACAAGCGTCCATACAGAACGCTTGGGGCTGTAGCGGATTGCCCAGCCCCGTAGTGATGAAGTGCCGACACTTATTCGTCGGCGTTGGCTTGTTTGTTTCGAGCGGCTTTCTTGTCCTCGATCCACTGTTCGACCTCGGCAGGATCGAAGCGGCACCGGGCGCCCCGTGCGTCACTGCTCTTGATCGGCGCCGGGAACGTCTTGTCACGAACCCGCAGCTTGTTCAGGCCCGACACGCTTTGCATGCCCAGCATCTTTAGGACTTCTTTGTTGCCCACCAGGGCGGTGTGTTGTTGTTCCATGGGAATACCTCGCCACGCCGTTGCCGGGTGGATTGATTGAAGGGGGAGGGGTTACTTGGTGTTGAGGCGGGTTACTTCTTCGCGGATGACCTTTACGCAGTCTTCTGAATCCATCAGGTAATCTTCCTGGGATAGTCGTTCCTGCTCAGCCTCAATGGCTGCAATCAATTGCTCAGGCATCACCACCGCTACCGGCGCGGGCTGATCGGCGTAGAGCGGCACCAACTGGTGGGCGCCACGGTCTTTAAGCGAGCGCAGCCAGTTGTCATCGGTGATGGTCAGCGCTGCATTCCGGTCGGCGCCAATCTCGACACGCGCCACCGGCTCGCCCTGGGACAGCTTCGCGTCAACCCGGGCGTCTCGCAGGGCTTCCAGTTCGGTCACCGCTGCGCGCAACACTTCAAGCTCTGACAGTGGTCCGCCCTGGGGCCGGGCGGCTGGCTTGCTTCCGGCCAAGAACTCGCGCATTTCAGTAAGAACCTGGTCATGCTCCAGATCGTTGGGCTCAACGTCTTCGTGGTACTCGATTTCGGTATCGAAGTTGGCTACAAGCCGACAGATCAGGGAAGTTGCTGTCATAGCCCGCCGTTCCGCCGCCTGACCCGCGTCGAACTCCCCACGGCGCCGCTGCTCCAGGTCGTGCAACTGTTCGTCGCGCTCGTTGAGGTCACGCTGCAGTTGGTCGCGCTCGGTGTAGAGCCGCGACATTTCAGAATCAGTTGATTCTCTTGTTGGTGTGCTCATGATTGCTTCTCCCGCGCACGCAGCTCGGCCATTTCCGCCTGCCGGGCCTTGCTGCATTTGTCGTGGTTGCCGTGGGCGCGGGAGTACCCGCACTTGTCACAGATTGTTTGCAGATCCAGCGGGCGCATCGGCGCGCCGCGTATCTTGGTGGTGCGGCGTAGGGCGGTCATGGCTGCGATGCCTTGATGGCCAGTTTGCCAATAGCCCGAACAAGGCGTTTCGCGTTGCCGAACTCTTGGCGAGCGTCCTTTCTGGCGAGAATCAAACCCCAGGCTGCAAGGCAGTGCGGGCAAGCACCTTCCGATTCATCATCCCAGCCCGTGAGCTGATCCGTGATTTCTTCTTGGTCAAGGCGGCGCTCAGAGCAGTAATCGCTCACGGTTGCGGTGAGGGCCTGATGCAGGTGGTGGTTGACGCGGCTGTTGTCCCAAAGGGGCGACTTGTCGTCGAAAGTCTTGTAGGCCTCGATGGTGATCGGGCACTTTTCAAGCGTGGTCACAATGGCTTTCTTGATCCTGGTCAGCTCTGCTGCTGCTGACTCGTAACGGATCAGTGCGGCGACTGCGCGTTCGCCGAGTGGTGGCTTGTTCATCACGCCTCCTTCAACAAGTCGATAACGATATTCACGCCGCTGGCCACGCTGGCCGGTTGTTGCGCCGCGTACCGGGTCAGGTCTGCTATGGCCTTGGCCACCACCTTCGGATTGCGGATGGACGCGCCCAGGGCCTGCACGAATTCGGTGGCCCAGCGCTTGCCCTCCAGCTCCATGACGCGGTTGATAGGGCCGGTGATGACCAGCTCGGGCAGCGGCTCGTTGGCCATGACGGGTGGGAGAAGTTTGGAAGCGCGCGCGGGCGCCTGGAACTGGCGGTCGAGCGCGTCCGCCAGCGCTTTAAATGCTGTTGGGTTCATGGTGTCACCTGCTGGGATACGCTCAGCGCCACCGCGACGGGTTGAACCCATATCGGCATGCTGTTGAGCATGAAGGTCTCGCCGGCCTCGGCCAGCAATAGGGTGGTGCCCATCACGTGGGCAATGGCTTCGGCTGCTGCTGGCGGGACAGCGTTACCGATACGCTCCCGCCAGGCCTGGTCGCTCAGGCCGTCCAGCTCAAACATTTCCTCTGGCTCAACCAAGCTTTGCAGTGCCGCCAGTTCCAGGGTGGTAAAAGGGCGGTGCCAGGTGCCGTCGAGGCTTTGCGATAGAGAGCATGCTGGCTTTGCTTTCAATGGATGACATCGTCCTACCAGGAAAGGACTCGGAAAGCGTCTTTCGCGTGGATGACTCATAAATTTGCGAGAGCAAAGTTATCTCGGCTTCAGTCCACTTCTTCCTGTTGGTAAATGCCCTGATGTCACCCATTGTTCATCGCCTTCAAAAGTCTTCTGCCGATCCAGGAAACCACAGAAACGGCCTTGCTGTTGCCGATCGCCTTGTAGCGGGGGCCGTCTGGGCATAAACCCAGAACCCTGCCGCGCCAAGGAATGCGCGTGTAGTCGTCGGCCATGCCCTGAAGGCGTTCGCACTCGCGGGGAGTGAGTCGACGGACAGCACTGGTGGAAGACACAACGTTGGGGCCCAGGGATGAGTCTGTGTTGTCGACTTGCTTGCCGTAGTTGCTGGTCAAGGTCTGGGCTACATCGCGGCATGCAACTATCGGCTGCCCACGGCCTGTTCCGTCCTCGCTCCCATCGAACCCTTCAGCTTTCAGCGTATGGGTGATGTCGCCGGTGATACATACAGCGACCTGGCCGCCGGCGTTGGCATGGCTGCCTGAGTGGTTCATTGCGCGCAGGGTAGGGGCGATCGCCCCGGCGTCAGCACCGTGATCCTTGCAGGAAAATGCCAGCACCGCGTTTTCCTGGCCGTTGTTCCTGCCTAGGGCGAAGGCAAGTTTGTTGCTGACACCAGGGTCTTGGGTGCCGTGCACTACCAGCAGGCCGGACTCTGCGTCTTGCTGAGTAGCGCTACCGGCTGCTTTGCCGCCGGCTTGAAGCGTACCCGTGACAACGAATGCCTCGCTTTCAAAATCCATCCGCCCACTGGCGCTTCCGCATGCATTGCGCGCCGGAGCCACATCGATTGGCCCACGGGTGTCGTTCCCGCCGAAGACAAGCAGATGTCCTGCCTGAGCTTGGTTGTCATCTGCGCCACATGTTCCAACACCATTCGCGGTTAGGGCTGCGACTGGTCCGAACCGCTGTGCAGGGCCGAAAGGAGCTGTTCCGGTAACGTCCTGCCCCTGGCCTCGGCGCGGCGCAGTATCCCGGCGCACGCCTTCTCGCTCAAAAAGTACCTCGGTGGGATCGAACCCGTCTCGAGCACTTGCGACAACGAACACACGACGGCGTCGTTGGGCCAGGCCGAAATATTGGGCGTCCAGGACCCGCCACGCGATTGTTCTTTTGGGTCCATACACACAACCAGCGTCCTGCCATTTCTTCCCTGAAGGCTGCAGCTCGCAGTCTTCCCCAGCAAGCGCGCCAAGAAAGCATCCGAAGGCGTTCCCTTTGTCGCTGAGGACGCCGGGGACGTTCTCCCAGACGATGACGCTGGCGGGCTTTCGCTGGCCGGCGCGAACATAGTCAACTGCATCTGCAAGCTCCACGTATTTGATGGTGAGTGCGCCGCGCGGGTCAGTGAGGCCTTCGCGCATACCGGCGACCGAAAATGCCTGGCATGGGGTGCCGCCGACCAGCACGTCCGGCGCCGGGATCTTGCCGGCCAGCACCAGGGCGGCCAGCTTGGTCATGTCGCCGTGGTTCGGCACGTCAGGGTAGCGGTAGGCCAGGACCGCCGACGGAAACTGCTCAATCTCGGCGAACCAGGCGGCGCGCATGCCCAGCGGGTGCCACGCTTGTGTTGCAGCT
>NZ_JYLO01000022.1 GCF_001439845.1 Pseudomonas lactis
CAGTGAAACGATGCATCGCCGATGGTAGTGTGGGGTTTCCCCATGTGAGAGTAGGTCATCGTCAAGATTAAATTCCGAAACCCCAATTGCGAAAGCAGTTGGGGTTTTGTTTTGGGCGCTCGAAAATCTCGACCCAGACTGATATCCAGCCTTTCTATGCAATGACCCTGCGCATGGCTATCATGCGTGCCTCATTCTGAGGCGATATGTGCATGCTGACGTTGTTGAAACTTCTGAAAGATGGTCAGTTCCATTCTGGAGAAGCGCTTGGCGCTGCCTTGGGCGTTAGTCGCAGTGCCGTGTGGAAGCAGCTTCAGCATCTTGAGGCAGAATTGAATCTCCCCATTCATAAGGTGCGGGGCCGCGGATATAGATTGGCTGCGCCATTGGTGTTTTTGAATGCGCAGGAGATTTCTCTGGGCGCGGCTTCCTTGGCTTGGCCCGTTCACATTTTCGACTCCATTGATTCCACTAATGCTGAGGCTTTACGTCTTATCGGTGCGGGCAGTGCGGCTCCTTTTGTTGTGCTGGCGGAGCAGCAAACGGCGGGTAGGGGGCGACGAGGCCGAAAGTGGGTCAGCCCATTTGCGCAAAACGTTTACTACAGCCTTGTATTGCGTATTGAGGGCGGTCTGCGGCAACTGGAAGGGCTGAGTCTGGTGGTGGGGCTGGCAGTCCTGCAGGCTCTGCGTGAGTCGGGTGTGCGGGGTGCAGCTTTGAAGTGGCCAAACGACGTCCTGGTTGGGCAAAAGAAAATCTCAGGCATCTTGCTTGAGTTGGTGGGAGATCCTGCAGATATCTGTCACGTTGTGCTAGGGATAGGTATCAATGTGAATATGCAGAAGGCTGTAGAGGTTGATCAGCAATGGACTTCGATGCAGCTCGAGGCTGGCTCTCCTGTGGATCGTAATCACCTGGTGGCGCGTTTGGGTTTGCAACTACAAGCCTACCTAGATCGACACAAGGCTGCGGGTTTTGCAGGGTTGCAAGACGAATGGGAACAGCATCACGCCTGGCAGGGGAAGTCCGTGTCTCTTATCGCGGGCGTCAATCAGATTGATGGGGTTGTGCTGGGCGTGGATCGTCAGGGCGCCTTGCGTTTGAATGTCGGTGGCGTTGAGAAAATATACAGCGGTGGTGAGTTAAGCCTGAGGTTGCGTGATGATTCTTGAGCTCGACTGTGGAAATAGCTTTATCAAATGGCGTGTTCTTGAGTTGAGTGAGGCAACTGTTCGCGCGGAAGGCATCGCAGGTTCGGATATCGCGCTGATCGATAGTTTGGTGGCTTTGCCTGGTCTATTGCTCACGCGTTGTCGGTTGGTGAGTGTTCGCGCGCTTGAGGAGACCGATAAGCTGATAGCAGCCTTGGTAGCGGCATTTGGCGTTGCTGTTTCCTGTGCAACGTCTGCTCAAGAAATGGGTGGAGTGCGCAATGGCTACGACGACTTCCAGCGCCTGGGGATGGATCGATGGCTGGCCATGCTGGGCGCGTTCAAGTTGGCGTCAGGTGCATGCTTGGTACTCGACTTTGGTACAGCGGCGACAGCAGATTTTATTGGTCCGGACGGTGGGCACCTGGGTGGGTTTATTTGCCCGGGTATGCCGCTTATGCGGAATCAGCTGCGAACCCATACCCGCAAGATACGCTATGACGATGCGGCCGCTGAGCGGGCTCTGGAGCGTCTCTCTCCTGGTCGAACGACCGTAGAGGCTGTCGAGCGTGGTTGTACGCTCATGCTTAGAGGGTTCGTGCTGACCCAGCTCGAGTTGGCCCGAGGCTATTGGGGGGAGGATTTCACGGTCTTCCTCACTGGAGGCGATGCCGACCTGGTCAGGGAAGCTGCGCCTCAGGCTCGGCTGGTCCCGGACCTGGTGTTTGTTGGTTTGGCGATGGCGTGTCCTTTGTCTTGAGGTGATTATGCGCTGGCTGTTTTTACTTTTACTGGTTCTCAATGTTTTCTATTACGTCTGGCATCAGCAAGGGGCGCCATTGCGGGCCAAGGATGTCACGCCCTTGAGTCTCCATCGGGGAGCACAACAAGATATTCGCCTGCTGAGTGAGTCGGCAGATGCGGTGGCGCGGCGTGATCGGGCTAGGCCGGCGGAGGCGCAAAATACCTGCTTATACATCGGTGGGTTCTCTGATCGACGCCAAGCCTCCTCTCTCGAACAGAGGCTCACGAGCCTGGATATCAAGGTCAAGGTCCAGTTGCTGAACGCACCGGACGCCTCGGGTTATTGGTTGCGCGTAGCCCCTGAGAGCCGTCGCCTGGCTGACGATCTGCCCTTTGAAAGCCTTGCTAATGAATTCAATGAGTTAAAACATAAAATAATGCTGTGTGAAGGCATTGCAACTCTCGAATAGTTTGCATAGAATGGCGCCCGCTTCGCAGTGAAGACCTTTAAGGGCTACAGTGCAAAGCTACCGTCAATGCAGCTAACCTCATAATTTAAATGAGAAAATGCTTGACAGAAGGTCGGCGTGATGTAAAATGCCGGCTCGCTTAGGAGGGGTTCCCGAGCGGCCAAAGGGATCAGACTGTAAATCTGACGTCTACGACTTCGAAGGTTCGAATCCTTCCCCCTCCACCATTTTTAGCGTGAGCTGCAAGCTCCGCGGGTATAGTTTAGTGGTAGAACCTCAGCCTTCCAAGCTGATGATGCGGGTTCGATTCCCGCTACCCGCTCCAAGTTTGCAGGTTGTGCAGGGTGTTTCGCTCTTGTAGCTCAGTTGGTAGAGCACACCCTTGGTAAGGGTGAGGTCAGCGGTTCAAATCCGCTCAAGAGCTCCATATAACAAGGCAGATATGAAAATATCTGCCTTTGTTTTAACAGCTGCCTCGGCTTGAATGTTGTTCGATGTTTCAGGTCTTGTGGGGTTGGTTGTTGTAAAGTCTTTTTCAGGCCTGCATAATGGTCGGCCTGATTTTGTTTTAGGTCAGTAGCTCAATTGGCAGAGCGACGGTCTCCAAAACCGTAGGTTGGGGGTTCGATTCCCTCCTGACCTGCCAGATTCACGTGGTGTGTCTGGCTTTCTTTTCACAGGATCTTCATAGATGACTCCTAAGGCTGAAGCTCAAAGCTCTCGTTTCGATCTGGTAAAGTGGCTCGCTGTAGTCGCCTTGGTGGTCGTAGGCGTTGTTGGCAATCAGTACTATTCTGCTTCGCCGATCCTGTACCGTGTACTCGCTTTGCTTGCCCTTGCTGCTGTAGCTGCCTTTGTAGGCCTGCAGACTGCCAAAGGCAAGTCCTTCGCGGTACTGGTTAAGGAAGCTCGCACCGAAATCCGTAAAGTCGTTTGGCCGACTCGCCAAGAAACCACGCAGACCACATTGATTGTCGTGGCTGTTGTTCTGGTTATGGCGTTGCTGTTGTGGGGGCTTGATTCCCTGCTCGGCTGGCTTGTTTCCTTGATTGTTGGCTAAGGGTGTCCCGTGGCTAAGCGTTGGTACGTTGTGCATGCTTACTCGGGTTACGAGAAGCATGTTATGCGCTCTTTGCTGGAGCGCGTAAAGCTGGCAGGCATGGAAGATGGCTTCGGCGAAATTCTGGTTCCCACTGAAGAAGTGGTTGAAATGCGGAATGGGCAGAAGCGCAAAAGCGAACGCAAGTTCTTCCCTGGCTACGTGCTGGTACAGATGGACATGAACGAAGGTACTTGGCACTTGGTCAAGGATACCCCTCGCGTCATGGGCTTCATTGGCGGTACTGCCGATAAGCCTGCTCCGATCACCGATAAAGAGGCGGAAGCAATTCTGCGTCGTGTTGCTGACGGTAGCGACAAGCCCAAGCCGAAGACGTTGTTCGAGCCGGGTGAGGTTGTTCGCGTTACAGACGGTCCGTTTGCTGATTTCAACGGTACGGTCGAAGAAGTTAACTACGAAAAGAGCCGGATCCAAGTGGCAGTGCTCATTTTCGGTCGCTCTACTCCGGTAGAGTTGGAGTTCAGCCAGGTCGAGAAGGTCTAGCTGGGCAAGCATCCCAACCCCGCAGCTTCGGCTGTGGGGTTTTGTCGTCACTGGGATAAACGCGCAAGTAACCGGGGAGCCTTTCGAGGCGTTTGAACCCGTAATTGGAGTGCCTCATGGCCAAGAAGATTACCGCTTACATCAAGCTGCAAGTGAAGGCCGCTCAGGCCAACCCTAGCCCACCCGTCGGTCCAGCTCTGGGTCAGCACGGCGTGAACATCATGGAATTCTGCAAGGCCTTCAACGCCCGTACTCAGGGTCTTGAGCCAGGTCTGCCGACTCCAGTGATCATCACTGTATACAGCGACCGTAGCTTCACCTTCGAAACCAAGTCGACCCCGGCTTCGGTTTTGCTGAAGAAAGCTGCCGGTCTGACTAGCGGTTCCGCTCGTCCTAACACCGTTAAGGTTGGCACTGTAACCCGTGCTCAGCTGGAAGAAATCGCGAAAACCAAAAACGCGGATCTGACTGCAGCTGATATGGATGCAGCCGTGCGTACCATCGCCGGTTCTGCTCGTAGCATGGGCCTTAACGTGGAGGGTGTGTAATGGCTAAGCTGACCAAGCGCCAAAAGGCTATCGCCGGCAAAATCGAAGCGGGCAAGTCCTACAACTTCGTAGACGCTGCTGCCCTGCTGACCGAGCTGTCGACTGTCAAGTTCAGCGAGTCTGTTGACGTTGCTGTAAACCTGGGTGTTGACCCGCGTAAATCCGACCAGGTCGTTCGTAGCGCTACTGTGCTGCCACACGGCACTGGCAAGACTGTACGTGTTGCTGTCTTCACCCAAGGCCCAGCTGCTGAAGCTGCTCTGGCCGCTGGTGCTGATCGCGTTGGCATGGACGACCTGGCTGCCGAAATGAAAGGCGGCGACCTGAACTATGACGTCGTAATTGCTTCCCCGGATGCAATGCGCGTTGTAGGTCAGTTGGGTCAGATCCTCGGTCCACGTGGCCTGATGCCTAACCCTAAAGTCGGCACCGTAACGCCAGACGTAGCTACCGCGGTTAAAAACGCCAAGGCTGGTCAGGTTCGTTATCGCACCGACAAAAACGGCATCATTCACACCTCCGTTGGCAAAGTCGGCTTCGATGCCGTCAAGCTGAAGGAAAACGTTGAAGCCCTGATCGCTGATCTGAAGCGTATCAAGCCTGCTTCCTCGAAAGGTATCTACGTTAAGCGCGTTACCCTGAGCACCACTATGGGCCCAGGTCTGGTCATCGACCAAGGCTCGCTGGACGTATAAGACATAAATTGGCGCAAGTAATTGCGCCAATTGAAAGATTGGGGTCCCTGCCTGGCGGGGGCTATCCAAGACCGTAGGCGACGCAAGTCTTAAACCAACAAGCCTACGCAGATGGTGCTCCCGGTTCCTTACCGAATCAGACACCAAAACGACATCAGGCCTAGGCCAGATGAAACGGTAACAAGCAGGAGTTAAACCCGTGGCAATTAATCTCGAAGACAAGAAGGCCATCGTCGCTGAAGTCAACGAGGCTGCCAAAGCTGCTCTGTCCGCTGTCGTGGCTGATGCCCGTGGTGTGACAGTAGGCGCTATGACCGGACTCCGTAAAGAGGCTCGTGAAGCTGGCGTATACGTACGTGTTGTACGTAACACCCTGCTCAAGCGCGCTGTTGCTGACACTGAATACAGTGTTCTCAACGACGTGTTCACCGGCCCGACTCTGATCGCGTTCTCTAAAGATCATCCAGGCGCTGCTGCCCGTTTGTTCAAAGAATTCGCCAAGAGTCAGGATAAGTTCGAGATCAAGGCAGCTGCGTTCGAGGGCAAGTTCCTCGCAGCTAACCAAATCGACGTACTGGCAACACTGCCGACCCGTAACGAAGCTATTTCGCAGCTGATGAGCGTGATTCAAGGCGCTACCAGCAAGCTGGCTCGTACTCTGGCTGCAGTTCGCGAGCAAAAAGAAGCTGCCGCAGCCTAAGGCTGAGCAAATTCTCTCGCGTATTTTTGTTTATTTCGATGGCCGCGTAGGCCGTCCCCCAATTCAGGAAATACAGCAATGTCTATCTCCCAAGACGATATCCTCAACGCCGTAGCTGAAATGTCGGTTCTGCAGGTTGTTGAGCTGATCAAAGCTTTCGAAGAAAAATTCGGCGTTTCCGCTGCCGCTGCTTCCGCTGGCCCAGCTGTTGCTGCTGTCGCTGCTGAAGAGCAAACCGAATTCAACGTCATGCTGCTGGAAGCTGGCGAGAAGAAAGTAAACGTGATCAAGGCAGTACGTGAACTGACCGGTCTGGGCCTGAAAGAAGCCAAGGCTGTAGTTGACGGCGCTCCTGCCCAGGTTCTGGAAGCTGTGTCGAAAGACGCCGCTGACAAAGCCAAAGCTACTCTGGAAGAAGCAGGCGCTAAAGTCGAGCTGAAGTAAGCATCGACCTTGCGTCTCCAGCCCAAGCGTTAAGCTGAAGGCTGATGGCTGGTGGCTCTTGCCACCGGCCTTTTTCCGTTCTTGGCTGTCGACTCGGTCGCCGCCATTAACGCGCTGTAGCCACCCGAAGCGGTGGTGCAAACCATGGGGTTTGCAAGATTTTCTGGCTGCTCCCGTCGGAGGGGCCAAACAAGCAGGTGACCAAGCTGGGGAACGCTGATGGCTTACTCATATACTGAGAAAAAACGTATCCGCAAGGACTTTAGCAAGTTGCCGGACGTCATGGATGTCCCGTACCTTCTGGCTATCCAGCTGGATTCGTATCGTGAATTCTTGCAGGCGGGAGCGACCAAAGATCAGTTCCGCGACGTGGGCCTGCATGCGGCCTTCAAATCCGTTTTCCCGATCATCAGCTACTCCGGCAATGCTGCGCTGGAGTACGTCGGTTATCGCCTGGGCGAACCGGCATTTGATGTCAAAGAATGCGTGTTGCGTGGCGTTACGTACGCCGTACCTTTGCGGGTAAAAGTCCGTCTGATCATTTTCGACAAAGAATCGTCGAACAAAGCGATCAAGGACATCAAAGAGCAAGAAGTCTACATGGGCGAAATCCCACTGATGACTGAAAACGGTACCTTCGTAATCAACGGTACCGAGCGTGTAATCGTTTCCCAGCTGCACCGTTCCCCGGGCGTGTTCTTCGACCACGACCGCGGCAAGACGCACAGCTCCGGCAAACTCCTGTACTCCGCGCGGATCATTCCGTACCGCGGTTCGTGGTTGGACTTCGAGTTCGACCCGAAAGACTGCGTGTTCGTGCGTATCGACCGTCGTCGCAAGCTGCCGGCCTCGGTATTGCTGCGCGCGCTCGGTTACACCACTGAGCAAGTGCTGGATGCTTTCTATACCACCAACGTATTCAGCCTGAAGGATGAAACCCTCAAGCTGGAACTGATCGCTTCGCGTCTGCGTGGTGAAATTGCTGTCCTGGACATCCAGGACGAAAAAGGCAAGGTCATCGTTGAGGCTGGCCGTCGTATCACTGCGCGCCACATCAACCAGATCGAAAAAGCCGGTATCAAAGAGCTGGAAGTGCCACTGGACTACGTCCTGGGTCGCACTACCGCCAAGGTCATCGTTCACCCGGCTACAGGCGAAATCCTGGCTGAGTGCAACACCGAGCTGAACACCGAGATCCTGGCCAAGATCGCCAAGGCCCAGGTTGTTCGCATCGAGACCCTGTACACCAACGATATCGACTGCGGTCCGTTCATCTCCGACACACTGAAGATCGACTCCACCAGCAACCAATTGGAAGCGCTGGTCGAGATCTATCGCATGATGCGTCCTGGTGAGCCACCAACCAAAGACGCTGCCGAAACCCTGTTCAACAACCTGTTCTTCAGCCCTGAGCGCTATGACCTGTCTGCGGTCGGCCGGATGAAGTTCAACCGTCGTATCGGTCGTACCGAGATCGAAGGTTCGGGCGTGCTGTGCAAGGAAGACATCGTCGCGGTATTGAAGACCCTGGTCGACATCCGTAACGGCAAAGGCATCGTCGATGACATCGACCACCTGGGTAACCGTCGTGTTCGCTGCGTAGGCGAAATGGCCGAGAACCAGTTCCGCGTTGGCCTGGTACGTGTTGAGCGTGCGGTCAAAGAGCGTCTGTCGATGGCTGAAAGCGAAGGCCTGATGCCGCAAGACCTGATCAACGCCAAGCCAGTGGCTGCTGCGGTGAAAGAGTTCTTCGGTTCCAGCCAGCTTTCGCAGTTCATGGACCAGAACAACCCGCTCTCCGAGATCACCCACAAGCGCCGTGTTTCTGCACTGGGCCCGGGCGGTCTGACCCGTGAGCGTGCTGGCTTTGAAGTCCGTGACGTACACCCGACGCACTACGGTCGTGTTTGCCCGATCGAAACGCCGGAAGGTCCGAACATCGGTCTGATCAACTCCCTGGCTGCCTATGCGCGCACCAACCAGTACGGCTTCCTCGAAAGCCCGTACCGTGTGGTGAAAGACGCCCTGGTCACCGACGAGATCGTATTCCTGTCCGCCATCGAAGAAGCTGATCACGTGATCGCTCAGGCTTCGGCCACTATGAACGACAAGAAAGTCCTGGTCGACGAGCTGGTAGCTGTTCGTCACTTGAACGAGTTCACCGTCAAGGCGCCGGAAGACGTCACCTTGATGGACGTTTCTCCGAAGCAGGTAGTTTCGGTTGCAGCGTCGCTGATCCCGTTCCTGGAACACGATGACGCCAACCGTGCGTTGATGGGTTCCAACATGCAGCGTCAAGCTGTACCGACCCTGCGTGCTGACAAGCCGCTGGTAGGTACCGGCATGGAGCGCAACGTAGCGCGTGATTCCGGCGTTTGCGTCGTGGCTCGTCGTGGCGGTGTGATCGACTCCGTTGATGCCAGCCGCATCGTGGTTCGTGTTGCCGATGACGAAGTAGAAACTGGCGAAGCCGGTGTCGACATCTACAACCTGACCAAATACACCCGCTCGAACCAGAACACCTGCATCAACCAGCGTCCGCTGGTGAGCAAGGGTGATCGCGTTCAGCGTAGCGACATCATGGCCGACGGCCCGTCCACCGACATGGGTGAACTGGCTCTGGGTCAGAACATGCGCATCGCGTTCATGGCATGGAACGGCTTCAACTTCGAAGACTCCATCTGCCTGTCCGAGCGTGTGGTTCAAGAAGACCGCTTCACCACGATCCACATTCAGGAACTGACCTGTGTGGCGCGTGATACCAAGCTTGGGCCTGAGGAAATCACTGCAGACATCCCGAACGTGGGTGAAGCTGCACTGAACAAGCTGGACGAAGCCGGTATCGTTTATGTAGGTGCTGAAGTTGGCGCTGGCGATATCCTGGTCGGTAAGGTCACTCCGAAAGGCGAGACCCAACTGACGCCGGAAGAGAAGCTGCTGCGTGCCATCTTCGGTGAAAAAGCCAGCGACGTTAAAGACACCTCCCTGCGTGTACCTACCGGTACCAAGGGTACTGTCATCGACGTACAGGTCTTCACCCGTGACGGCGTTGAGCGTGATGCTCGTGCACTGTCCATCGAGAAGACCCAGCTCGACGAGATCCGCAAGGATCTGAACGAAGAGTTCCGTATCGTTGAAGGCGCGACCTTCGAACGTCTGCGTTCCGCTCTGGTAGGCCACAAGGCCGAAGGTGGCGCAGGCCTGAAGAAAGGTCAGGACATCACCGACGAAATCCTCGACGGTCTTGAGCACGGCCAGTGGTTCAAACTGCGCATGGCTGAAGACGCTCTGAACGAGCAGCTCGAGAAGGCCCAGGCCTATATCGTTGATCGCCGCCGTCTGCTGGACGACAAGTTCGAAGACAAGAAGCGCAAACTGCAGCAGGGCGATGACCTGGCTCCAGGCGTGCTGAAAATCGTCAAGGTTTACCTGGCAATCCGTCGCCGCATCCAACCGGGCGACAAGATGGCCGGTCGTCACGGTAACAAGGGTGTGGTCTCTGTGATCATGCCGGTTGAAGACATGCCGCACGATGCCAATGGCACCCCGGTCGACGTGGTCCTCAACCCGTTGGGCGTACCTTCGCGTATGAACGTTGGTCAGATCCTTGAAACCCACCTGGGCCTCGCGGCCAAAGGTCTGGGCGAGAAGATCAACCGTATGATCGAAGAGCAGCGCAAGGTCGCAGACCTTCGTAAGTTCCTGCACGAGATCTACAACGAGATCGGCGGTCGCAACGAAGAGCTGGACACCTTCTCCGACCAGGAAATCCTGGATCTGGCGAAGAACCTGCGCGGCGGCGTTCCAATGGCTACCCCGGTGTTCGACGGTGCCAAGGAAAGCGAAATCAAGGCCATGCTGAAACTGGCAGACCTGCCAGAAAGCGGCCAGATGCAGCTGTTCGACGGCCGTACCGGCAACAAGTTCGAGCGCCCGGTTACTGTTGGCTACATGTACATGCTGAAGCTGAACCACTTGGTAGACGACAAGATGCACGCTCGTTCTACCGGTTCGTACAGCCTGGTTACCCAGCAGCCGCTGGGTGGTAAGGCTCAGTTCGGTGGTCAGCGTTTCGGGGAGATGGAGGTCTGGGCACTGGAAGCATACGGTGCTGCATACACTCTGCAAGAAATGCTCACAGTGAAGTCGGACGATGTGAACGGTCGTACCAAGATGTACAAAAACATCGTGGACGGCGATCACCGTATGGAGCCGGGCATGCCCGAGTCCTTCAACGTGTTGATCAAAGAAATTCGTTCCCTCGGCATCGATATCGATCTGGAAACCGAATAACACGTGACGCGAATCGAGAGCGGGGCTGTTTAGCCCGCTCTCTGCTCCGCCAGGAGGAAAGGCCTTGAAAGACCTACTGAATTTGCTGAAAAACCAGGGTCAAGTCGAAGAGTTCGACGCCATCCGTATTGGATTGGCATCGCCTGAGATGATCCGTTCGTGGTCGTTCGGTGAAGTTAAAAAGCCGGAAACCATCAACTACCGTACGTTCAAACCAGAACGTGACGGCCTGTTCTGCGCCAAGATCTTTGGCCCGGTAAAGGATTACGAGTGCCTGTGCGGTAAGTACAAGCGCTTGAAGCACCGTGGTGTGATCTGCGAGAAGTGTGGCGTTGAAGTCGCGCTGGCCAAGGTTCGTCGTGAGCGCATGGCGCACATCGAACTGGCTTCGCCGGTTGCCCACATCTGGTTCCTGAAATCGTTGCCGTCCCGTATCGGCTTGCTGATGGACATGACCCTGCGTGATATCGAACGTGTTCTCTACTTCGAGAGCTATGTCGTTATCGACCCAGGCATGACCACCCTTGAAAAAGGTCAGCTGCTGAACGACGAGCAGTACTTCGAAGCGCTGGAAGAGTTCGGCGACGATTTCGATGCCCGCATGGGTGCCGAAGCTGTCCGCGAACTGCTGCACGCTATCGACCTGGAGCACGAGATTGGTCGTCTGCGCGAAGAGATTCCGCAAACCAACTCCGAAACCAAGATCAAGAAGCTGTCCAAGCGTCTGAAGTTGATGGAAGCCTTCCAGGGTTCCGGCAACTTGCCAGAGTGGATGGTGCTGACCGTTCTGCCGGTTCTGCCGCCAGACCTGCGTCCGCTGGTACCGTTGGACGGTGGTCGTTTCGCGACGTCCGACCTCAACGACCTGTACCGCCGCGTGATCAACCGTAACAACCGCTTGAAGCGCCTGCTTGATCTGTCCGCTCCGGACATCATCGTGCGCAACGAAAAGCGTATGTTGCAAGAAGCGGTCGATGCCCTGCTCGACAACGGTCGTCGTGGCCGCGCTATCACAGGTTCCAACAAGCGTCCTCTGAAATCCCTAGCTGACATGATCAAGGGTAAGCAAGGTCGTTTCCGTCAGAACTTGCTCGGTAAGCGTGTTGACTACTCCGGTCGTTCGGTAATTACCGTAGGCCCGACCCTGCGTCTGCACCAGTGCGGTCTGCCTAAGAAGATGGCACTCGAGCTGTTCAAGCCGTTCATCTTCGGCAAGCTAGAAATGCGCGGTCTCGCGACCACCATCAAAGCGGCCAAGAAAATGGTCGAGCGCGAACTGCCAGAGGTTTGGGACGTTCTTGCTGAAGTGATCCGCGAACACCCGGTTCTCCTCAACCGTGCACCGACCCTTCACCGTCTGGGTATCCAGGCGTTTGAACCTGTACTGATCGAAGGTAAGGCTATCCAGCTGCACCCTCTGGTCTGTGCTGCGTACAACGCCGACTTCGACGGCGACCAAATGGCCGTGCACGTACCGCTGACACTGGAAGCTCAGTTGGAAGCGCGTGCGTTGATGATGTCGACCAACAACATCCTGTCGCCAGCCAACGGTGAGCCAATCATCGTTCCGTCGCAGGACGTTGTATTGGGTCTGTACTACATGACCCGTGAAGCGATCAACGCCAAGGGCGAAGGTCGTGTGTTCGCTGACCTGCAAGAAGTTGACCGTGTGTTCCGTGCCGGCGAAGCCGCACTGCACGCCAAGGTCAAAGTGCGGATCCACGAAACCGTCAACGACCGTGACGGCGGCAGCGTGAGCAACACCCGTATCGTCGACACCACTGTCGGCCGTGCGCTGTTGTACCAGGTTGTGCCAAAAGGTCTGTCGTACGACGTCGTCAACCTGCCGATGAAGAAAAAGGCGATCTCCAAGCTGATCAACCAGTGCTACCGCGTGGTTGGTTTGAAAGAGACCGTTATCTTCGCTGACCAGTTGATGTACACAGGTTTCGCTTACTCGACTATCTCCGGCGTTTCCATCGGCGTTAACGACTTCGTTATCCCGGATGAAAAAGCTCGCATCATCAGTGCTGCCACTGACGAAGTGAAAGAGATCGAGAGCCAGTACGCCTCCGGCCTGGTAACCCAGGGCGAGAAGTACAACAAGGTGATCGACCTTTGGTCCAAGGCGAACGACGAAGTTTCCAAGGCGATGATGGCCAACCTCTCGAAAGAGAAAGTCATCGACCGTCACGGCGACGAAGTTGACCAGGAATCCTTCAACTCGATGTACATGATGGCCGACTCGGGCGCGCGGGGTTCTGCTGCGCAGATCCGTCAGCTCGCCGGTATGCGTGGCCTGATGGCCAAGCCGGACGGTTCCATCATCGAAACGCCGATCACTGCGAACTTCCGTGAAGGTTTGAGCGTACTTCAGTACTTCATCTCCACTCACGGTGCTCGTAAGGGTCTTGCGGATACCGCGTTGAAAACCGCTAACTCCGGTTACCTGACTCGTCGTCTGGTAGACGTTGCACAAGATCTGGTTGTAACCGAGATCGATTGCGGCACCGAGCACGGCCTGCTGATGACTCCGCACATTGAAGGCGGTGACGTTGTAGAGCCACTGGGTGAACGTGTATTGGGTCGTGTTATTGCCCGTGACGTATTCAAGCCAGGTACCGAGGAAGTTATCGTTCCTGCCGGCACCCTGGTTGACGAGAAGTGGGTCGAGTTCATCGAACTCAACAGCATCGACGAAGTGATCGTTCGCTCGCCGATCAGCTGCGAAACCCGCTACGGCATCTGCGCCAAGTGCTACGGCCGTGACTTGGCTCGTGGTCACCAGGTGAACATCGGTGAAGCGGTCGGCGTTATCGCTGCCCAGTCCATCGGTGAGCCGGGTACCCAGCTGACCATGCGTACGTTCCACATCGGTGGTGCGGCAAGCCGGACCTCCGCAGCCGACAGCGTTCAGGTGAAGAATGGCGGTACCGTCCGCCTGCACAACCTCAAGCACGTTGAGCGAGTGGATGGCCACCTGGTTGCTGTGTCCCGTTCCGGTGAGCTGGCCATCGCTGATGACTACGGTCGTGAGCGTGAGCGTTACAAGCTGCCGTACGGTGCTGTGATTTCGGTTAAAGAAGGTGACAAGGTCGACGCTGGCGCAATCGTGGCCAAGTGGGATCCGCACACTCACCCAATCGTTACCGAAATGAAAGGTACCGTGACCTACGTGGGCATGGAAGAAGGCATCACGATCAAGCGTCAGACTGACGAATTGACCGGTATGACCAACATTGAAGTACTCGACGCCAAAGATCGTCCAGCTGCCGGTAAGGACATCCGTCCTGCCGTGAAGATGGTCGATGACAACGGCAAGGATCTGTTGCTGCCAGGCACTGACGTAATCGCTCAGTACTTCCTGCCAGCCAACGCCCTGGTCGGTGTAGCGGATGGTGCGAAGATCGCGATCGGTGATGTTATCGCGCGTATCCCGCAAGAAACTTCGAAGACCCGTGACATCACCGGTGGTCTGCCGCGTGTTGCCGACTTGTTCGAAGCTCGTCGTCCGAAAGAAGCGTCGATTCTGGCTGAAGTCAGCGGCACCATCGCGTTCGGTAAAGAGACCAAGGGCAAGCGCCGTCTGGTCATTACCCCGAACGACGGTAGCGATCCGTATGAAGAGCTGATTCCGAAGTGGCGTCACCTGAACGTGTTCGAAGGCGAACAGGTAAACCGCGGCGAAGTTATCTCCGACGGTCCGAGCGATCCACACGACATCCTGCGTCTGCTGGGTGTGAGTGCGCTGGCCAAGTACATCGTTAACGAGATCCAGGACGTTTACCGTCTGCAAGGCGTGAAGATCAACGACAAGCACATCGAGACCATCCTGCGTCAGATGCTGCGTAAAGTTGAAATCGCTGAATCCGGCGATTCCAGTTTCATCAAGGGCGACCAGATGGAACTGACTCACGTACTGGTAGAAAACGAGCGCCTGGCGAACGAAGAGAAATTTGTCTCCAAGTTCACTCGCGTGTTGCTGGGTATCACCAAGGCGTCGTTGTCCACTGAGTCGTTCATCTCGGCGGCCTCCTTCCAGGAGACCACTCGCGTACTGACCGAAGCAGCGGTAACCGGCAAGCGCGATTACCTGCGCGGCCTGAAAGAAAACGTAGTCGTGGGTCGTCTGATCCCGGCGGGTACCGGTTTGGCTTATCACAGCGAGCGTAAGCGTCGCCGTGATGCTGACAAGCCGCTGCGCGTAAGCGCCAGTGAAGTGGAAGCTGCACTGACCGAAGCGCTGAACTCAAGCGGTAACTGAGTTCTGCGATAGATGAGTCTGGGCCCTGACACTCCCATTCGTCGGATCGAGGCATTTTTGCCCCGGTTCGACGCGAGGGGAGGTCGGGGCCTTGCCTTGACTGGGGACAAGATCCTCTTTAGACTCTTGTACCCCTAAATTTGGCGGGAATTCGTTCCTGCCATTTTGCTTTTCTTGCAAGACAATAGCGTCGCAAGACAACAGTGGAGCTAGTAGATGGCAACTATCAACCAGCTGGTACGTCAGCCGCGTAAGCGTATCGTCGAGAAATCCGACGTACCTGCGCTGCAGAACTGCCCGCAACGTCGTGGCGTATGCACCCGTGTGTATACCACCACGCCGAAAAAACCTAACTCGGCACTGCGTAAAGTATGCCGTGTGCGTCTGACCAACGGTTTCGAGGTTTCCTCGTACATCGGCGGTGAAGGCCACAACCTGCAAGAGCACAGCGTGGTACTGATCCGCGGCGGTCGTGTAAAAGACTTGCCAGGTGTTCGTTATCACACCGTACGCGGTTCTTTGGATACTTCCGGCGTTAAAGGTCGTAACCAGGGTCGTTCGAAGTACGGTACCAAGAAGCCTAAGTAGTAGCGGCTTTTTGTAAACCTGAATCATCTTATTTTCTGAGTCGATAAGAGTAAGGTCGGAGGCGTCCCGAAAGGGCACCGATTCCGAGCGAACCTGAAGACCGTTTGAGGGCTTATCCATGCCAAGAAGACGCGTAGCAGCCAAGCGCGAAGTGCTTGACGATCCAAAATACGGAAGCCAAATTCTGGCCAAGTTCATGAACCACGTGATGGAAAGCGGCAAGAAAGCCGTTGCCGAGCGTATCGTTTATGGCGCGCTGGAAAAGGTTAAAGAACGCAAGAACAGCGACCCCCTGGAAATCTTCGAGAAAGCTCTCGACGCCATCGCTCCGCTGGTCGAAGTGAAGTCGCGCCGTGTAGGCGGTGCTACTTACCAGGTTCCGGTTGAAGTTCGCCCGTCCCGTCGTAACGCTCTGGCAATGCGCTGGTTGGTAGACTTCGCCCGTAAGCGCGGCGAGAAGTCTATGGCTCTGCGTTTGGCCGGCGAACTGTTGGACGCTGCTGAAGGTAAAGGTGCTGCTGTTAAGAAGCGTGAAGACGTGCACCGTATGGCTGAAGCCAACAAAGCTTTCTCGCACTACCGCTTCTAATTTTAGCTTCACTAATTTTGCGAGGGCTTTATGGCTCGTACTACTCCGATTAGCCGCTACCGTAACATCGGTATCGTCGCTCACGTGGATGCTGGTAAAACCACCACCACCGAGCGCGTACTGTTTTACACCGGCAAAAGTCACAAAATGGGCGAGGTGCATGACGGCGCCGCGACCACAGACTGGATGGTTCAGGAGCAGGAGCGTGGTATTACCATTACTTCTGCTGCTATTACCGCCTTCTGGAAAGGTTCCGAGAAGCAGTACAAAGACGAGCATCGCTTCAACGTAATCGATACCCCGGGCCACGTAGACTTCACCATTGAAGTTGAGCGTTCCCTGCGCGTACTCGACGGCGCTGTCGTTGTGTTCTGCGGCACCTCGGGTGTTGAGCCTCAGTCGGAAACCGTATGGCGTCAAGCCAACAAGTACGGTGTTCCACGTCTTGTTTATGTAAACAAGATGGACCGTGCTGGTGCCAACTTCCTGCGCGTGATCGGTCAGATCAAGCAGCGTCTGGGTCACACTCCGGTGCCTATCCAGTTGGCTATCGGTTCCGAAGACAACTTCCAGGGTCAGATCGATCTGATCAACATGGAAGCTGTTTACTGGAATGATTCCGACAAAGGTATGGTTCCTGTTCGTAAGCCTATCCCTGAAGAGCTTCAGGAACTGGCTGACGAGTGGCGCAACAACATGGTTGAGGCTGCTGCCGAAGCCAGCGAAGAGCTGATGAACAAATACCTCGAAGGTGAAGAACTCACCAACGTGGAAATCAAGGCCGCTCTGCGTCAGCGTACTATCGCTGGTGAGATCGTCTTGGCTGTTTGCGGTTCCTCGTTCAAGAACAAGGGTGTTCCCCTGGTTCTCGACGCCGTTATCGACTACCTGCCTGCTCCAACCGACATTCCTGCTATCAAGGGTTCCAACCCTGATAACGAGGAAGAAGAAATGGAGCGTCACGCCGATGACAACGAGCCGTTCTCGGCTCTGGCGTTCAAGATCGCTACCGACCCATTCGTGGGTACTTTGACCTTCGTCCGCGTTTACTCGGGCGTGTTGGCCTCCGGCGACGGCGTGATCAACTCGGTTAAAGGCAAGAAAGAGCGCGTGGGTCGTATGGTGCAAATGCACGCAAACGCCCGTGAAGAGATCAAGGAAGTACGCGCTGGTGACATCGCGGCCCTGATCGGCATGAAGGACGTCACCACTGGTGAGACTTTGTGCGACGCTGCCAAGCCAATCATCCTGGTTCGCATGGACTTCCCGGAGCCGGTTATTTCGGTTGCCGTAGAGCCTAAGACCAAGGATGACCAGGAAAAAATGGGTATCGCTCTGGGCAAACTTGCTCAGGAAGATCCATCTTTCCGCGTCAAGACTGATGAAGAGACTGGTCAAACGATCATCTCCGGCATGGGCGAGCTGCACCTGGACATCCTGGTTGACCGGATGCGCCGTGAGTTCAACGTCGAAGCCAACATCGGTAAGCCTCAGGTTTCCTATCGTGAGCGCATCACGAAGAACTGTGAAATCGAAGGCAAGTTCGTTCGTCAGTCCGGCGGTCGTGGTCAGTTCGGTCACTGCTGGATCCGTTTTGCTCCTGCTGACGAAGGTCAGGAAGGTCTGCAATTCGTGAACGAAGTAGTAGGTGGTGTTGTTCCTAAGGAATACATCCCTGCTATCCAGAAGGGTATCGAAGAGCAGATGAAGAACGGTGTTGTTGCCGGCTATCCGCTGATCGGCCTGAAAGCAACCGTTTTTGACGGTTCTTACCACGACGTCGACTCCAACGAGATGGCGTTTAAGGTGGCTGCTTCCATGGCAACCAAGCAACTGGCCCAGAAGGGCGGTGGTGAGTTGCTTGAGCCAATCATGGCGGTAGAAGTTGTTACACCTGAAGACTATATGGGTGATGTCATGGGCGACCTTAACCGTCGTCGCGGCATGATCTTGGGTATGGAAGACACGGTTTCCGGCAAAGTGATTCGCGCCGAGGTTCCGTTGGGCGAGATGTTCGGTTATGCGACCGACGTTCGTTCCATGTCCCAGGGTCGCGCAAGCTACTCTATGGAATTCAAAAAATACAACACAGCTCCGGCGCACATCGCTGAAACTGTATCCAAAAAACAAGGCTGATTCAGTCCTTTAGGCAAGGAGTTAATTGTCGTGGCTAAAGAAAAATTTGATCGTTCCCTACCGCACGTCAACGTTGGCACCATCGGTCACGTTGACCACGGTAAAACCACTCTGACTGCTGCTCTGACTCGCGTTTGCTCCGAAGTATTCGGTTCCGCAATCGTTGATTTCGATAAAATCGACAGCGCGCCAGAAGAGAAAGCTCGTGGTATCACCATCAACACCGCGCACGTTGAATACAACTCGCTGATCCGTCACTACGCTCACGTTGACTGCCCAGGTCACGCTGACTATGTGAAGAACATGATCACCGGTGCTGCCCAGATGGACGGCGCAATCCTGGTTTGCTCGGCCGCTGATGGTCCGATGCCACAAACCCGTGAGCACATCCTGCTGTCCCGTCAGGTTGGCGTTCCGTACATCGTGGTTTACCTGAACAAGGCTGACCTGGTAGACGACGCTGAGCTGCTGGAACTGGTTGAGATGGAAGTGCGCGATCTGCTGAGCACTTACGACTTCCCAGGTGACGACACTCCGATCATCATCGGTTCTGCTCGTATGGCTCTGGAAGGCAAAGACGATAACGAAATGGGCACCACGTCCGTTCGTAAACTGGTTGAGACTCTGGATAGCTACATCCCAGATCCAGTCCGTGTTATCGACAAGCCGTTCCTGATGCCAATCGAAGACGTATTCTCGATCTCCGGTCGCGGTACTGTTGTAACTGGTCGTATCGAGCGCGGTATCGTCAAGGTACAAGATCCACTGGAAATCGTTGGTCTGCGTGACACTACCGTCACCACCTGCACCGGTGTTGAAATGTTCCGTAAGCTGCTCGACGAAGGTCGTGCTGGCGAGAACTGCGGCGTTCTGCTGCGTGGTACCAAGCGTGACGACGTTGAGCGTGGCCAGGTTCTGGTCAAGCCAGGTTCGGTTAAGCCGCACACCAAGTTCGAAGCTGAAGTGTACGTGCTGAGCAAAGAAGAAGGCGGTCGTCACACTCCGTTCTTCAAAGGCTACCGTCCACAGTTCTACTTCCGTACTACTGACGTGACTGGTAACTGCGAACTGCCGGAAGGCGTAGAAATGGTAATGCCAGGCGACAACATCAAAATGGTTGTCACCCTGATCAAAACCATCGCTATGGAAGACGGTCTGCGTTTCGCAATCCGTGAAGGCGGCCGTACCGTTGGTGCTGGCGTTGTAGCTAAAATCATCGAGTAATCTCTCTTTTGAGTGAGCTTTGATGTTTTGAGAAAGCCCCCGCTTAGCGGGGGCTTTTTTATTGGGTTGACACCTATCTAGGGCGTCTATAGAATTGCGCCTCCTTTTAACGGGCGTATTGCGCCCGGTGGGAATAGCAGCCGGAGTCTGAAATCCAATGCAAAATCAGCAAATCCGTATCAGGTTGAAGGCTTTTGACCATCGCCTGATCGACCAATCCACCCAGGAAATCGTGGAAACCGCGAAACGTACTGGTGCTCAAGTGCGTGGTCCAATTCCACTGCCTACCCGTAAAGAGCGGTTCACCGTTCTGGTCTCCCCGCACGTCAACAAAGACGCGCGTGACCAGTACGAGATCCGTACTCATAAGCGCGTACTGGACATCGTCCAGCCAACGGATAAAACCGTTGATGCACTTATGAAGCTCGATCTGGCGGCCGGTGTGGAAGTACAGATCAGCCTCGGCTAAGACTTGGGTCTTAGTCGTGTAACGCTCTGAAATGGGCGGCCATAGCGGGTGAAAGCCCCGTACACTCATGAGGTTTACAACATGACTATTGGTGTAGTCGGTCGTAAATGCGGTATGACCCGTATTTTCACCGAAGAAGGTGTCTCCATTCCGGTCACGGTCATTGAGATCGAACCGAATCGCGTCACCCAGTTCAAAACTGAAGAAACCGATGGCTATCGTGCAGTGCAAGTCACTGTCGGCGAGCGTCGTGCTTCGCGCGTGACTGCTGCTCAAGCAGGTCACTTCGCTAAAGCAAACGTTGCAGCTGGTCGTACTGTCATGGAGTTCCGCCTTGAAGACGGCGACTACCAGGCTGGCGATCTGATCAACGCTGAAATCTTCGCCGCTGGTCAACTGGTTGATGTAACCGGTCAGTCCAAAGGTAAAGGCTTCCAGGGTACGATCAAGCGTTGGAATTTCCGTGGTCAAGACAACACTCACGGTAACTCCGTTTCCCACCGCGTCCCGGGCTCTATTGGCCAGTGCCAGACTCCTGGTCGTGTATTCAAGGGCAAAAAAATGTCCGGTCATATGGGCGCTGAGCGCGTGACCGTGCAGTCCCTCGAAGTAGTGCGCGTCGACGCTGAACGCAATCTGTTGTTGGTCAAGGGTGCTGTTCCTGGCGCTACTGGCGGCAACCTGGTTGTACGTCCAGCGGCCAAGGCTCGCGGTTAAGGGGAAGCTGACATGCAATTAAATGTAAATGACGCTCAAGCGATCGAAGTTTCCGAACTGACATTTGGCGGCGAATTCAACGAGACGCTCGTTCACCAAGCAGTCGTGGCCTACATGGCCGGCGGCCGTCAAGGTAGCAAGCAGCAAAAGACCCGTTCCGACGTACGTGGTGGCGGTAAGCGCCCTTGGCGTCAGAAAGGCACTGGCCGTGCTCGTGCCGGTACTATCCGTAGCCCAATCTGGCGTGGCGGCGGTACCACTTTCGCAGCTCGTCCACAGGATCACTCTCAGAAGCTCAACAAGAAGATGTACCGCGCAGCACTGCGCTCCATCCTTGCTGAACTCGTGCGTACTGATCGTCTGGTCGTGGTTCAGGACTTCGCTGTTGAAAGTCCAAAAACCAAAGATCTGCTGGGCAAACTGAACAACATGAGCCTGACCGACGTTTTGATCGTGTCTGAAGCTGTTGATCAGAACCTGTACCTGGCTGCTCGCAACCTGCCACACGTTGATGTACGTGACGTGCAAGGTTCCGATCCAGTTAGTCTGATCGCATACGACAAGGTGTTGATCACCGTGTCGGCCGTGAAGAAATTCGAGGAGCTGCTGGGATGAACCAGGAACGCGTATTTAAAGTTCTGCTTGGCCCGCACGTTTCCGAAAAGGCTACGGTTCTGGCTGACAAGAAAGGCCAGTTCGTTTTCAAGGTTGCAACTGACGCAACCAAGCTGGAAATCAAGAAGGCCGTCGAAAGCCTGTTCAGCGTGAAAGTAGAGCGTGTTACTACCCTGAATGTTCTGGGTAAGAGCAAGCGCACTGCTCGCGGTCTGGGCAAGCGTAATGACTGGAAGAAGGCAGTTATCTCCCTTCAGCCAGGCCAAGATCTCGATTTCAGCAGCAGTGCTGAGTAAGGAAGGGGTGCATCATGGCAATCGTTAAATGCAAACCGACTTCCCCTGGCCGCCGTTTTGTGGTCAAGGTGGTCAACCAGGAGCTGCATAAAGGCGCTCCTCACGCACCGCTGCTCGAGAAAAAATCGAAGTCTGGTGGTCGTAACAACAATGGTCGCATTACCACTCGTCACATCGGTGGTGGCCATAAGCAGCATTATCGTCTGGTCGACTTCCGTCGCAACGACAAAGATGGCATCGCTGCCACTGTCGAGCGTATCGAATACGATCCAAACCGTACTGCTCACATCGCTCTGCTGCTGTACGCAGATGGCGAGCGTCGCTACATCATCGCCCCTAAAGGCGTGAGTGCTGGCGACCAGCTGATCGCAGGTGCTCTGGCACCGATCAAGCCGGGCAACGCTCTGCAACTGCGTAACATTCCAGTTGGTAGCACCGTACACGGCATCGAATTGAAGCCAGGTAAAGGCGCACAGATCGCTCGTTCCGCTGGTGCTTCGGCTCAGCTGATCGCTCGTGAAGGTGTCTACGTGACCCTGCGTCTGCGTTCTGGTGAGATGCGTAAAGTACTGGCTGAATGCCGTGCGACCCTGGGCGAAGTCTCGAACTCCGAGCACAGCCTGCGTTCGTTGGGTAAAGCTGGTGCCAAACGCTGGCGTGGCGTTCGCCCAACCGTTCGTGGTGTTGCCATGAACCCGGTTGACCACCCACACGGTGGTGGTGAAGGTCGTACCTCTGGTGGTCGTCATCCGGTATCGCCATGGGGCTTCCCGACTAAGGGCGCGAAGACTCGTGGTAATAAGCGTACCGACAAAATGATCGTCCGTCGTCGCAAGTAAATAGAGGGATACGACAGTGCCACGTTCTCTGAAAAAAGGTCCTTTTATTGATCTTCACCTACTGAAGAAGATCGAAGTGGCGGCGGAAAAGAACGATCGCAAACCAGTTAAAACCTGGTCGCGTCGTTCGATGATCCTGCCACAAATGGTCGGTCTGACCATCGCAGTACACAACGGTCGTCAACACGTCCCAGTTCTCGTTAACGAAGACATGGTCGGCCACAAACTGGGCGAGTTTGCCGGTACCCGCACTTATCGTGGGCACGTGGCAGACAAGAAAGCCAAGCGTTAAGGGGTTAGGAAATGGAAGTAGCCGCTAAGTTGTCGGGCGCTCGAATCTCCGCCCAGAAAGCCCGCTTGGTCGCCGACCAGATCCGCGGGAAGAAGGTGGGCGAAGCGCTCAACCTGTTGGCTTTCAGCAGTAAGAAAGCCGCCGAGATCATGAAGAAAGTGCTGGAGTCGGCCGTAGCCAACGCCGAGCATAACGAAGGCGCAGACGTTGATGACCTGAAGGTCAGCACCGTTTTCGTCAACGAAGGGCGTTCGCTGAAGCGCATCATGCCACGTGCCAAAGGCCGTGCTGATCGCATCGTCAAGCGGTCTTGCCATATCACTGTCAAGGTTGCTGACAAGTAACGGAGTCGAAGAGATGGGTCAGAAAGTACATCCCATTGGCATTCGCCTGGGAATCGTCAAGGAGCACACCTCCGTCTGGTACGCAGACGGTCGGACTTATGCGGACTACTTGTTCGCTGATCTGAAGGTGCGTGAGTATCTCCAAGACAAACTAAAAAGCGCGTCCGTAAGCCGTATCGATATCCATCGTCCGGCCCAAACTGCACGTATCACCATCCACACCGCTCGTCCAGGTATCGTTATCGGGAAGAAAGGTGAAGATGTTGAGAAACTGCGTCAGGACCTGACCAAGCAAATGGGTGTGCCTGTGCACATCAATATCGAAGAGATCCGCAAGCCGGAGCTCGACGGTATGCTGGTTGCGCAGAGCGTAGCTCAGCAGCTGGAGCGTCGCGTAATGTTCCGTCGCGCTATGAAGCGCGCCGTACAGAACGCCATGCGCATTGGTGCCAAAGGCATCAAAATCCAAGTGAGCGGTCGTCTCGGCGGTGCTGAAATCGCACGTACTGAATGGTATCGCGAAGGTCGTGTGCCACTGCACACCCTGCGTGCCGACATCGACTATGCCAACTACGAAGCTCACACCACTTACGGTGTGATCGGTGTAAAGGTTTGGATCTTCAAAGGCGAAGTAATTGGTGGTCGCCAAGAAGAACTGAAACCACAAGCACCAGCGCCTCGTAAAAAAGCTGCTAAGTAAGGGGTACGCCAAATGTTGCAACCTAAGCGTACGAAGTTCCGCAAGCAGATGACAGGCCACAACCGTGGTCTGGCTCAGCGCGGTAGCAAAGTCAGCTTCGGCGAGTTCGCGCTGAAGTCTGTAGCTCGTGGTCGTCTCACCGCTCGTCAGATCGAGTCAGCGCGTCGTGCTCTGACCCGTCACGTAAAACGTGGCGGCAAGATCTGGATCCGTGTATTCCCGGACAAGCCGATCTCCAAAAAGCCTCTCGAGGTTCGGATGGGTAAAGGTAAGGGTAACGTGGAATACTGGGTAGCCCAGATTCAGCCAGGCAAAGTCCTGTATGAAATCGAGGGTGTTTCTGAAGAGCTGGCGCGTGAGGCTTTCGCCCTGGCTGCTGCAAAGCTGCCGCTCGCCACCTCCTTTGTTAAACGGACGGTGATGTGATGAAAGCGAATGAACTTCGTGAAAAATCCGCACAGCAGCTGAACGAGCAACTGCTCGGCCTGCTGCGCGACCAGTTCAATCTGCGTATGCAGAAAGCAACTGGCCAGTTGGGGCAGTCTCATCTGCTCTCGCAAGTTAAGCGTGACATCGCTCGCGTGAAGACTGTGCTCAACCAGCAGGCAGGTAAGTGATCATGGCTGAAGCCGAAAAGACTGTCCGTACGCTGACTGGCCGTGTTGTCAGCGACAAGATGGACAAAACCATCACCGTTTTGATCGAGCGTCGCGTTAAGCACCCGATCTACGGTAAATATGTTAAGCGTTCGACTAAGCTGCACGCGCACGACGAAACCAATCAGTGCCACATCGGCGACAAAGTCACTATTCGTGAAACTCGTCCGATGGCCAAGACCAAGTCTTGGGCACTGGTTGATGTTCTCGAACGCGCTGTGGAAGTCTAAGGACTAGGGGTCGGAGAAATTATATGATTCAGACTCAATCCATGCTCGATGTGGCCGATAACAGCGGCGCTCGCCGTGTTATGTGCATCAAGGTGCTGGGTGGCTCCCATCGTCGTTACGCTGGTATCGGTGACATCATCAAAGTTACCGTGAAGGAAGCAATTCCTCGCGGTAAGGTGAAAAAAGGCCAAGTGATGACTGCTGTTGTAGTCCGCACTCGTCACGGCGTACGTCGTGCTGATGGCTCCATTATCCGCTTTGATGGCAACGCTGCTGTTCTTCTGAACAACAAGCAAGAGCCGATCGGCACCCGTATCTTTGGGCCAGTGACCCGTGAACTTCGTACTGAGAAGTTCATGAAGATCGTCTCGCTCGCCCCAGAAGTGCTGTAAGGAGATCCGACATGCAAAAGATTCGTCGTGACGACGAGATCATCGTGATCGCCGGCAAAGACAAAGGTAAGCGCGGTAAGGTGCTTAAGGTTCTCGCTAATAACCGTCTGGTTATCGGTGGTCTGAACCTGGTCAAGCGTCATACCAAGCCTAACCCGATGTCGGGCGTGCAGGGCGGTATCGTCGAGAAAGAAGCTCCGCTGGATGCTTCTAACGTCGCCATCTTCAACGGCGAAACCAACAAGGCTGACCGCGTTGGTTTCAAAGTAGAAGACGGTAAGAAAATTCGTGTCTTCAAGTCGACCCAAAAAGCGGTTGATGCTTGAACACTGCTAGGTAGATTAGACCATGGCACGACTACAAGAGATTTACCGGAAGGAAATCGCCCCTAAGCTTAAGGAAGAACTTAAGCTCGGGAACGTGATGGAAGTTCCGCGCGTCACCAAAATCACCCTGAACATGGGTCTGGGCGAAGCGATCGGCGACAAAAAAGTCATCGAGCACGCTGTTGCCGACCTGGAAAAGATCACCGGTCAGAAAGTCGTTGTGACTTACGCTCGGAAATCCATCGCTGGCTTTAAAGTCCGTGAAGGTTGGCCGATCGGCGTCAAAGTGACTCTGCGCCGTGAGCGTATGTACGAATTCCTGGATCGTCTGCTGTCGATCTCCCTGCCTCGGGTCCGCGACTTCCGCGGCCTGAATGCCAAGTCCTTCGATGGTCGTGGTAACTACAGCATGGGCGTGAAAGAGCAGATCATCTTCCCGGAAATCGACTACGACAAGATCGATGCTCTCCGCGGTCTGGACATCACCCTGACCACCACTGCCAAGAACGATGATGAAGGTCGCGCCCTGTTGCGTGCTTTCAAATTCCCGTTCCGCAACTGATTGGAGTAGGACCATGGCCAAGATGAGCATGAAAAACCGCGAGCTGAAGCGTCAGCTCACGGTTGCCAAGTACGCCAAGAAGCGTGCAGCACTGAAAGCAATCATCGTTGATCTGAACGCAAGTCCAGAAGCACGTTGGGAAGCGACAGTTGCTCTGCAGAAGCAGCCACGTGACGCAAGCGCTTCGCGCATGCGTAACCGCTGCCGCCTGACCGGTCGTCCACACGGCGTTTACCGCAAGTTCGGCCTCGGCCGTAACAAACTGCGTGAAGCGGCAATGCGTGGTGACGTACCAGGTCTGGTTAAAGCCAGCTGGTAAGTACTTTCAACGTCCAGGTGGTCGGAATCGCAAGATACTGACCACCGGTGACCTTGAATCTGGATCAAGCCCCTTTTGGGGCTTGTTTCATTTCTGGAGTATGTCTAAAATACGCGGCTCGCCTGAGCCCGTGTTTTTTGTGCTCGGAGATTCTCGGCGACATATGTAGCCGCAAGGCTAATTTTTTTGTATTAGGAGCGTCTAGCCCATGAGTATGCAGGACCCGTTAGCGGACATGCTAACTCGTATCCGTAATGCCCAGATGGCTGAAAAGTCCGTCGTAAGCATGCCATCTTCCAAGTTGAAGGTAGCTGTTGCCAAAGTCCTGAAAGACGAAGGCTACATTGCGGGTTATCAGATCAGCAGCGAAATCAAACCACTGCTGTCCATCGAGCTGAAGTACTTCGAAGGCCGTTCGGTCATCGAGGAAGTGAAGCGCGTTAGCCGTCCAGGCCTGCGTCAGTACAAGTCCGCTGAAGATCTGCCGAAAGTTCGTGGCGGTCTGGGCGTGTCTATCGTCTCCACCAACAAAGGTGTGATGACGGATCGTGCTGCGCGCGCTGCCGGTGTCGGCGGCGAAGTTCTTTGCACTGTGTTCTAAGGGGGGATAAGCATGTCTCGCGTCGCTAAGAACCCCGTTAAGCTGCCAGCCGGTGTCGAAGTCAAATTCGCAGGCCAACAGCTTTCGGTGAAGGGTGCCAAGGGTACTCTTGAACTGAACATCCATTCGTCCGTTGAGATCGTTGAAGAAGCTGGTGAGCTGCGTTTCGCTGCTCGCAATGGCGATCAACAAACTCGCGCAATGGCCGGTACCACGCGTGCGTTGGTAAACAATATGGTCCAAGGCGTAAGCCAAGGCTTCGAGCGTAAGCTCCAGCTGGTCGGTGTTGGTTACAAAGCGCAAGCAAAAGGCACGGTTTTGAACCTTGCCCTTGGCTTCTCGCACCCAGTGGATTACGAACTGCCAGCGGGCATCACTGCTGAGACTCCTAGCCAGACCGATATCCTGATCAAGGGCATCGACAAGCAGCTGGTAGGTCAAGTGGCCGCTGAGATCCGCGACTTCCGTCCACCAGAGCCGTACAAAGGCAAAGGTGTGCGCTACGCGGACGAAGTCGTCCGTCGTAAAGAAGCCAAGAAGAAGTAGGGCATAGCAAATGACCGACAAAAAAGTTACTCGACTGCGTCGCGCTCGCAAAGCACGCCTGAAAATGCACGAACTCGAAGTCGTGCGTCTCTGCGTGTTCCGCTCGTCGCAGCACATCTACGCCCAGGTCATCTCGGCCGACGGCAACAAAGTCCTGGCAAGCGCCTCGACTTTGGATAAAGAACTGCGTGATGGTGCCACTGGCAACATCGACGCGGCCACAAAGGTTGGCCAGCTGGTCGCTACGCGTGCTAAGGCCGCTGGCGTCTCGCAAGTGGCTTTCGACCGCTCTGGCTTCAAGTACCACGGTCGCGTGAAAGCGCTGGCTGATGCTGCTCGTGAAGCTGGGCTGGAGTTCTAAGTTATGTCAAATAACGACCAAAAGCGCGACGAAGGCTACATTGAGAAGCTGGTTCAAGTTAACCGCGTAGCCAAAACCGTTAAAGGCGGCCGTATCTTCACTTTCACCGCGTTGACCGTGGTGGGTGATGGTAAAGGGCGTGTTGGCTTCGGCCGTGGCAAGTCACGTGAAGTGCCTGCTGCGATCCAGAAGGCAATGGAAGCTGCTCGTCGCAACATGATCCAAGTTGATCTGAACGGCACCACTCTGCAGTACGCAATGAAGTCCGCTCACGGCGCTTCGAAGGTGTACATGCAGCCTGCTTCTGAAGGTACCGGTATCATCGCTGGCGGCGCTATGCGTGCTGTCCTCGAAGTTGCTGGCGTTCAGAACGTTCTGGCCAAGTGCTACGGCTCGACTAACCCGGTAAACGTGGTTCACGCCACTTTCAAGGGTCTGAAGGCTATGCAATCTCCTGAGTCCATCGCTGCCAAGCGTGGTCTGACTGTCAAGGAGATCTTCTGATCATGGCTACCGTTAAAGTAACGCTGATCAAAAGCATGACCGGCCGCATCCCTAACCACAAATTGTGCGTTAAAGGTTTGGGTCTGCGTCGCATCGGTCACACTGTAGAAGTCCAGGATACTCCCGAGAATCGCGGGATGATCAACAAGGCTTACTACATGCTGCGTGTAGAGGGTTAATCGATGAAACTCAATGATCTGAGTCCAGCGCCGGGTTCCCGTCGCGAAAAGCATCGTCCGGGCCGTGGTATCGGTAGTGGTTTGGGTAAGACCGGTGGCCGTGGCCACAAGGGTCAAACCTCCCGCTCCGGTGGCACCATTGCTCCAGGCTTTGAAGGCGGTCAACAGCCGCTGCATCGTCGCCTGCCTAAGTTCGGTTTCGTATCCCTGAAAGCCATGGACCGCGCAGAAGTGCGTCTGTCCGAACTGGCTAAAGTGGAAGGCGACATCGTTACTGTGCAGACCCTGAAAGATGCCAACGTGATCAACGTCAACGTACAGCGTGTGAAAATCATGCTGTCCGGTGAAGTGACTCGCGCTGTCACTATCGGCAAGGGAATCGGCGCCACCAAAGGTGCGCGTTCGGCTATCGAAGCAGCTGGCGGCAAGTTCGAGGAATAAATGGCTAAGCAAGGTGCTCTCTCAGCGCTCGGCAAAGGCGGTATGTCTGAACTTTGGGCTCGTCTGCGTTTTCTGTTCCTGGCGATTATCGTCTACCGAATAGGCGCACACATCCCGGTTCCAGGTATCAACCCGGACCGACTCGCAGACCTGTTTCGACAGAATGAGGGGACCATTCTTAGCTTGTTCAACATGTTTTCCGGCGGCGCGCTGGAGCGGATGAGCATCTTTGCACTGGGGATCATGCCGTACATCTCGGCATCGATCATCATGCAGCTGATGACAGCCGTCAGCCCGCAGCTGGAGCAGTTGAAGAAGGAAGGTGAAGCTGGCCGTCGCAAGATTAGCCAGTACACCCGCTACGGCACTGTCGTCCTCGCCCTGGTTCAAGCTATCGGCATGTCCGTTGGCTTGGCCGGGCAGGGCGTTGCGTTCACTGGTGACTTTGGCTTCCATTTCGTCGCAGTATCCACGTTTGTGGCTGGTGCGATGTTCATGATGTGGCTGGGTGAGCAGATTACTGAGCGTGGTGTTGGCAACGGTATCTCGATGTTGATTTTCGCAGGTATCGTCGCCGGTCTTCCGAGAGCAATCGGGCAGTCTTTCGAGTCTGCGCGTCAGGGTGATATCAATATCTTCGCCTTGGTTGCCATCGGTTTGCTGGCAGTAGCGATTATCGGTTTTGTGGTGTTCATTGAGCGTGGCCAGCGTCGTATTGCTGTTCACTACGCCAAGCGTCAGCAGGGCCGTAAGGTCTTTGCTGCGCAGACCAGCCACTTGCCGCTGAAAGTGAATATGGCCGGTGTTATTCCGGCAATTTTCGCGAGCAGCATCTTGCTGTTTCCGGCTTCGTTGGGTACCTGGTTTGGTCAGTCTGAAAATATGGGCTGGCTGCAGGACCTCTCTCAGTCGATCGCTCCTGGTCAGCCGTTGAATATTCTGCTGTTTAGTGCAGGGATTATTTTCTTCTGCTTCTTCTATACGGCGTTGATGTTCAATCCGAAAGACGTAGCGGAAAACCTGAAGAAGTCCGGTGCCTTTATTCCGGGCATCCGTCCAGGTGAGCAGTCGGCACGCTACATTGATGGCGTTCTGACTCGTTTGACCCTGTTCGGTGCTCTATATATGACGGCCGTGTGTCTGTTGCCCCAGTTCCTGGTGGTTGCAGCAAACGTTCCGTTCTACCTTGGCGGGACCTCGTTGCTGATCGTGGTCGTGGTTGTGATGGACTTCATGTCCCAAGTACAATCGCACCTCGTTTCGCACCAGTACGAATCCCTGATGAAGAAAGCCAACCTGAAGGGCTACGGCAGCGGCATGTTGCGCTGAGTACCCCATAAGGTTCGAGGAGTTGGTGATGAAAGTTCGTGCATCGGTGAAAAAGCTGTGCCGTAACTGCAAGATTATTCGCCGCGAAGGTGTTGTTCGAGTAATTTGCAGCGCGGAACCGCGTCACAAACAGCGCCAAGGCTGAGTGTGATCCGCTTGAAGCCCGGCAGCTAGTGCGCTGCCGGGTTGATTATTTGTTATTACAGCGATATTATCTCGCGCCCTATTTCTTGGCTTCCGGGGCGTAGGTAGCTGTCAATTGGAGTCCCACTGAATGGCCCGTATTGCAGGCGTTAACATTCCAGATAACAAGCACACTGTTATCTCGCTGACCTACATCTATGGTGTTGGTCGCACTACTGCGCAGAAAATTTGCGCGGTCGCTGGGGTAAACCCAGCCGCTAAGATCAAGGATCTGAGCGACGAGCAGATTGAACAGCTGCGTGGCGAAGTGGCGAAGTTCACCACTGAAGGTGACCTGCGTCGCGAAATCAACATGAAAATCAAGCGTTTGATGGACCTCGGTTGCTATCGCGGTCTGCGTCATCGTCGTGGTCTTCCAGTACGCGGTCAGCGTACCAAGACTAACGCGCGTACCCGTAAAGGTCCGCGTAAGCCGATCCGCAAGTAATCGCCCCAGCGAATCGACAGGAAAATTATCATGGCAAAACCTGCTGCTCGTCCTCGTAAAAAAGTTAAAAAGACAGTGGTTGATGGCATCGCCCACATCCATGCATCTTTTAACAACACCATCGTGACCATCACCGACCGTCAAGGTAACGCGCTTTCTTGGGCTACCTCCGGTGGTTCGGGTTTCCGCGGTTCCCGCAAGTCCACTCCGTTTGCTGCTCAAGTAGCTGCTGAACGTGCTGGTCAAGCTGCGCTGGAATATGGCCTGAAAAACCTCGACGTTAACGTCAAAGGTCCAGGTCCAGGTCGTGAGTCTGCTGTCCGTGCTTTGAACGGCTGTGGCTATAAGATCGCCAGCATCACCGACGTGACGCCAATCCCGCACAACGGGTGCCGTCCGCCGAAGAAGCGCCGCGTGTAATCCAGGAGATTGTAAAGAATGGCTCGTTACATTGGTCCAAAATGCAAACTCGCTCGTCGCGAAGGCACCGATCTCTTCCTGAAGAGCGGCGTGCGCGCGATCGAATCGAAGTGCAACATTGAAGCAGCACCTGGTATCCACGGCCAACGCCGCGGTCGCCAGTCCGACTACGGCACCCAACTGCGTGAAAAGCAGAAGGTCCGTCGTATCTACGGCGTTCTCGAGCGTCAGTTCAGCGGCTACTACAAAGAAGCTGCTGGCAAGAAAGGTGCAACCGGTGAAAACCTGCTGCAACTGCTCGAATGCCGTCTGGACAACGTTGTATACCGTATGGGCTTTGGTTCGACTCGTGCCGAATCCCGTCAGCTGGTATCGCACAAGTCGATCAGCGTTAACGGTCAGACCGTAAACGTTCCGTCCTACCAGGTTCGTGCTGGTGACGTGGTCGCAGTTCGCGAGAAAGCAAAAAACCAACTTCGCATTGTCCAAGCTCTCGATCTGTGTGCCCAACGTGGCCGCGTAGAATGGGTAGAAGTAGACACTGAGAAGAAGTCGGGCGTTTTCAAGAACGTTCCTGCTCGCAGTGATCTGTCCGCCGACATCAACGAAAGCCTGATTGTCGAGCTCTACTCCAAGTAAGGGCTAGAAAATAGGTGCATCCATGCAGATTTCGGTAAATGAGTTCCTGACACCCCGCCACATTGATGTGCAGGTTGTCAGTCCAACCCGCGCCAAAATTACTCTCGAGCCTCTCGAGCGTGGTTTTGGCCACACCCTGGGCAACGCGCTGCGCCGCATCCTGTTGTCCTCAATGCCCGGCTGTGCAGTAGTCGAGGCCGAGATTGACGGTGTGCTCCACGAGTACAGCGCCATCGAAGGTGTACAGGAAGACGTAATTGAAATCCTGTTGAACCTTAAAGGTCTGGCTATCAAGCTGCACGGCCGTGACGAAGTTACGCTGACCTTGTCGAAGAAGGGTTCGGGGGTGGTTACCGCTGCCGATATTCAGCTGGATCATGATGTCGAGATCGTTAACCCCGATCACGTAATCGCTAACCTGGCGTCTAACGGCGCCCTGAACATGAAGCTCACTGTAGCTCGTGGTCGTGGTTATGAACCGGCCGACTCGCGTCAGAGCGATGAAGACGAAAGCCGCAGCATTGGTCGCTTGCAGCTTGACTCTTCGTTCAGCCCGGTTCGCCGTATCGCATACGTGGTGGAAAACGCCCGTGTCGAACAGCGTACTAACCTGGACAAGCTGGTTATTGATCTGGAAACCAACGGTACCCTGGATCCTGAAGAGGCTATCCGCCGCGCTGCAACCATTCTGCAACAGCAGTTGGCTGCGTTCGTCGACCTCAAAGGTGACAGCGAACCAGTGGTAATCGAGCAGGAAGACGAGATCGATCCGATCCTGCTTCGCCCGGTTGACGATCTGGAACTGACTGTACGTTCGGCTAACTGCCTTAAGGCGGAAAACATTTACTACATCGGTGACCTGATCCAGCGCACCGAAGTAGAACTGTTGAAGACTCCGAACCTGGGCAAGAAATCCTTGACTGAAATCAAGGACGTTCTGGCCTCCCGCGGTCTGTCCCTCGGCATGCGCCTCGACAACTGGCCGCCTGCAAGTCTTAAGAAGGACGACAAGGCGACTGCCTGATCGTCGTAATCACCGAACGTGAGTTTGGTAAGGAATGAACCATGCGTCATCGTAAAAGTGGTCGTCACCTGAGCCGTACCAGCTCGCACCGCAAGGCCATGTTCCAAAACATGGCGGTGTCGCTGTTCGAGCACGAGCTGATCAAAACTACACTGCCGAAAGCTAAAGAACTGCGTCGCGTTGCTGAGCCGCTGATCACTTTGGCCAAGACAGACAGCCTGGCTAACCGCCGTCTGGCTTTCGACCGTACTCGTTCGAAAGCTATCGTTGGTAAGCTCTTCAACGACCTGGGCAAGCGTTACGCTACCCGTGAGGGTGGCTACCTGCGCATCCTCAAGTGCGGTTTCCGCGCTGGCGACAACGCGCCTATGGCGTACGTCGAGTTGGTTGATCGTGCTACTGCCGGCGAAGCTGTAAGCGCCGAGTAAGACGACAAGCTGCAACGAAAAACCGGGCCTAGTGCCCGGTTTTTTGTGCGCGTAACAAAAGCGTGCTGCGTACAAGAATCCTCAAGCGACACGCCTCACTATGAGCGTTGGGTATGTTGGTAGTTATTTTCTATTGAAGCCTACAATTTAATGAATTTGTAGGTGTCATGTGGATGGTCAATACTCCCTCCAAGCCGATTAGCCGGCAGTTCAAAGCCCGACCTGAGGAAGATGCGCATGAGCCAGAATAAAGTCCTTACCACCGCCAGCGGCGCGCCCGTTGCGGACAATCAGAACTCACGTTCCGCCGGCCCACGTGGCCCATTGCTGCTCGACGATTTCCACCTGATCGAGAAGCTTGCTCACTTCAACCGTGAAAATATCCCTGAGCGTCGCGTGCACGCCAAAGGTTCGGGTGCCTTCGGTACCTTCACGGTGACAAAAGACATTACCCAGTACACCAGCGCCAAGTTGTTCGAGTCCGTTGGCAAGCAGACGCCTACGTTCCTGCGTTTCTCCACCGTAGGCGGTGAACGTGGTTCGGCTGATACTGAGCGCGATCCACGTGGCTTCGCCTTGAAGTTCTACACCGAAGAAGGCAACTGGGACATCGTCGGTAACAACACCCCGGTGTTCTTTATCCGTGACCCGCTGAAATTCCCGGACTTTATCCACACCCAGAAGCGTCTGCCGCAAAGCAACCTGAAAAGCGCACAGATGATGTGGGATTTTTGGTCGCACTCCCCGGAGGCGCTGCACCAAGTCACCATTCTGTTTTCGGACCGTGGCATTCCAGACGGCTACCGTCACATGCACGGTTTCGGCAGCCACACTTACAGCCTGATCAACGCCCAGGGCGAGCGTCATTGGGTGAAGTGGCACTACAAGACCAAGCAAGGCATCAAGAACCTGGCGCCGGCCGAGGCTGCCCGCTTGGCGGGTACTGATCCTGACTACGCCCAGCGCGATCTGTTTGGCGCAATCGAGCGCGGTGACTTCCCCAAGTGGCGCGTGTGCATCCAGATCATGACCGAGGCCCAGGCGAACGCCCATTACGAGAACCCGTTTGACGTGACCAAGACCTGGTCGCAAAAAGAATTCCCGTTGATTGAAGTGGGTGAGTTGGAGCTCAATCGTAATCCGCAGAACTACTTCGCCGAAGTCGAGCAGGCCGCATTTGGCCCAAGCAACATGGTCCCAGGCGTTGGCCTGTCGCCAGACCGTATGCTGCAAGGTCGGGTTTTTGCCTACGCCGATGCGCACCGCTACCGTGTGGGCACCAACCACCAGCAACTGCCGGTGAACGCGCCACGTAGCCCGGTTAACAGCTACCAGCGTGACGGTTCCATGGTTTTTGGCAGCAACGGTGGTGCGGCTCCGAACTACGAGCCAAACAGCTACGCCGACGCACCGAAACAAGCTCCGCAATATGCAGAGCCAGCATTGGCCCTGAGCGGCGCCGCTGATCGCTACGATCATCGCGAAGACACGGACTACTACAGCCACGCCGGTGCGCTGTTCCGTCTGATGAATGACGAGCAGAAAGCCCTGCTCACCAATAACATCGCCGGTGCAATGGGGGGCGTTTCCAGCGACGTGGTCCAGCGTCAACTGCAGCACTTCTATAAAGCCGACCCGGCTTATGGAGAAGCAATCGCAAAGGCACTGGGTGTATCGCTTAACTGACTCTAAACGATAAGCAGAACCGCCCTCATTTGGGCGGTTTTTGCGTTAATTCAGCTACTTTTCCCTGAAAATCTTCACTTTTCTGCCGTTTGTCCCGTGACCTTCAAGTCAGCATGGTTCAAACTACAGCCTTTCAAGCAGGGAGATGTAGGGCGATGCAAGGTCACCCCGACGTAATCGATTACCTCAACACGTTGCTGACGGGCGAACTGGCAGCTCGTGACCAATATTTCATCCATTCGCGTATGTACGAAGACTGGGGCTTTACCGAGCTCTACGAGCGTATCAACCACGAAATGGAAGAAGAGGCGCAGCACGCTGATGCCCTGATGCGCCGCATTCTGATGCTCGAAGGCACGCCGCGTATGCGTCCTGATGATCTGGATGTGGGTACCACAGTGCCTGACATGCTCGCTGCCGATCTTCGCCTTGAGTACAAGGTCCGTGCCGCACTCTGCAAGGGCATCGAGCTTTGCGAGCAGCACAACGACTATGTCACCCGGGAAATACTGCGGGTGCAGTTGAATGACACCGAAGAAGATCACACCTACTGGCTGGAAAAGCAGTTGGGCCTGATCAAGCTGATCGGCCTGGAGAATTACCTGCAATCGCAGTTCTGATTCCCGGTTACAAAAAAGCCCCTGTCACTGCAAAGTGACAGGGGCTTTTTATTGGGCCTGAAAAATCAGGCCCGGTCGCGTTCCAGCAACGGTTTCAAGTAGTAACCGGTATGCGACTGCGGCATTTCGGAAACCTGCTCCGGAGTGCCCACTGCGATAATCTGGCCACCCTTCGAACCACCTTCCGGCCCCAGGTCTACCAGCCAGTCGGCAGTCTTGATCACATCAAGGTTGTGCTCGATCACCACCACGGTATTGCCGTGGTCTCGCAGGCGGTGCAGTACGTCCAGCAACTGCTGAATATCCGCGAAGTGCAGGCCGGTGGTCGGCTCGTCGAGGATGTACAAGGTTTTGCCGGTATCGCGCTTGGACAGCTCGCGAGACAGCTTGACCCGCTGCGCCTCGCCACCCGACAGCGTGGTCGCTGATTGCCCCAGCTTGATGTACGACAGGCCCACATCCATCAGCGTCTGCAGCTTGCGCGCCAACGCCGGCACCGCGTCGAAGAACTCGCGAGCTTCCTCGATGGTCATTTCCAGGGTCTCGTGGATGCTCTTGCCCTTGTACTTGATCTCCAGGGTCTCGCGGTTGTAGCGCTTGCTCTTGCACACATCGCACGGCACGTAGATGTCCGGCAGGAAGTGCATCTCCACCTTGATCAGGCCATCGCCCTGGCACGCTTCACAGCGGCCACCCTTGACGTTGAACGAGAACCGACCCGGCCCATAACCCCGTGAGCGCGACTCTGGCACGCCAGCGAACAACTCGCGGATAGGCGTAAACAGCCCGGTGTAGGTGGCTGGGTTTGAACGCGGCGTACGTCCAATCGGGCTCTGGTCGATGTCGACCACCTTGTCCAGATGCTCCAGGCCCTTGATGCTGTCGTGGGCCGCTGCTTCCAGGGTGGTCGCGCCGTTCAGGGCGGTAGCACTCAGGGGGAACAGGGTGTTGTTGATCAGCGTCGACTTGCCCGAACCGGAAACACCGGTCACGCAAGTCAGCAGGCCCAGCGGAATCTCCAGGTCGACATTGCGCAGGTTGTTGCCGCGCGCGCCCTTGAGGTGTAGCGCCATCTTCTTGTTGCGCGGTGTGCGCTTGGCGGGCACTTCAATCTTCACACGGCCGGACAGGTATTTGCCGGTCAGTGAATCAGGATGTGCCATCACCTCGGCAGGCGTGCCTTCAGCAACGATATGGCCACCATGCACGCCCGCGCCGGGGCCGATATCGACTACGTAGTCCGCCAGGCGGATAGCGTCTTCATCATGCTCGACCACGATCACGGTATTGCCAATATCGCGCAGGTGTTTCAGCGTGCCCAGCAAGCGGTCATTGTCCCGTTGGTGCAAGCCAATCGACGGCTCGTCGAGGATATACAGCACGCCCACAAGGCCGGCGCCAATCTGGCTGGCCAGGCGAATGCGCTGCGCCTCACCGCCGGATAAGGTGTCGGCGCTGCGGTCCAGCGACAGATAGTCCAGGCCCACGTTAACCAGGAACTGCAATCGCTCGCGAATTTCCTTGAGGATCTTGTCGGCAATTTCCCCGCGACGACCGGTCAGCTTCAGCACGCCAAAGTATTCACAGGCATCGCCGATCGGCAGGTTGGTCACTGCCGGCAGGGTCTTCTCGCCTACCCATACATGCCGGGCTTCACGGCGCAGGCGCGTGCCACGGCAATCCGGGCATGGCTGTGTGCTGAGGAATTTCGCCAGCTCCTCGCGCACGCTCGCCGATTCGGTTTCGCGGTAGCGGCGTTCCAGGTTCGGCACGATGCCTTCGAACGGGTGCGAGCGCTTGACGATATCGCCGCGGTCGTTCAGGTATTTGAAGTCGACATTCTGTGAACCGCTGCCATTGAGAACGACTTTCTGCTGGTCTGCCGGCAGTTGGTTGAATGGCACTTCCAGGCTGAATTTGTAGTGGGACGCCAATGACCCAAGCATCTGGAAGTAGTAGACGTTACGCCTGTCCCAGCCACGTATCGCACCCTCGGCCAAGGTCAGTTCGCCATTGACCAGGCGCTTGATATCGAAAAACTGTTTCACACCCAGGCCGTCGCAAGTCGGGCAGGCGCCGGCCGGGTTGTTGAAGGAAAACAGCTTGGGTTCCAGCTCACTGATGGCATGGCCACAGATAGGGCAGGCGAAACGCGCGGAGAAGATGATCTCTTCGCCCGGCTCGTCATCCATCGGCGCTACCAGGGCAATGCCATCGGCCAGCTTCAGCGCGGTTTCGAACGATTCCGCCAAACGCTGCTGCAGGTCGGCGCGCACCTTGAAACGGTCGACCACCACATCAATGGAGTGCTTTTTCTGCTTGTCCAGCTTCGGCGCTTCGTCCAGCTCATAGAGCTTGCCGTTGATGCGCGCCCGCACGAAGCCCTGGGCCCGCAGCTCTTCGAAGACCGACAGGTGTTCACCCTTGCGCTCGCGAATGACGGGCGCCAGCAGCATCAGCTTGGCGCCTTCGGGCTGGGCCAGCACCAGGTCGACCATCTGGCTGACGGTCTGGGCTTCCAGGGGGATATCGTGGTCCGGGCAACGGGGGATACCCACGCGTGCGTACAGCAGGCGCAGGTAGTCGTAGATCTCGGTAATGGTACCCACGGTAGAGCGCGGGTTGTGAGACGTGGACTTCTGCTCGATGGAAATAGCCGGCGACAGGCCTTCAATGGTGTCGACATCGGGCTTTTCCATCATCGACAGGAACTGCCGGGCGTAGGCCGACAGCGATTCCACATAGCGACGCTGACCTTCGGCATACAGCGTGTCGAACGCCAGGGACGATTTGCCGGAGCCGGACAAGCCGGTGATGACGATCAGTTTGTCCCGGGGCAGGGTCAGGTCGATGTTCTTCAGGTTGTGGGTTCTAGCCCCACGAATCAGGATCTTGTCCAAGATGGCCTCGCACGGCGGGCGTAAATGATGCCGGAGTATACGGCTAAAGACTGGATGAATATACACTGTCAAAACGCCGCTTGCAGCCTTACATGAAAGCTGCGCGGCAAAGCGCCGCATATACCCTCTCAATCGATGGGACTGGTAGAATCGCCGCCGGTTCACACGAGGTTTTTCCATGCACGATCCCCACAGCGAACGCATGAGTAGCGGCGAGACCCGAGCGGCAAGCGGTCTGGCCCTGGTGTTCGCCTTCCGTATGCTGGGCATGTTTATGGTGTTGCCGGTGCTGGCCACCTATGGGATGGATCTCGCAGGGGCGACCCCCGCCTTGATCGGCCTGGCGATTGGCGCCTATGGCCTGACCCAGGCAATTTTCCAGATCCCGTTCGGGATTATTTCCGACCGCATTGGCCGTCGCCCGGTGATCTATCTCGGGCTGATCGTATTCGCCCTTGGCAGTGTGCTGGCGGCCCAGTCCGATTCGATCTGGGGCGTGATCGCCGGGCGCATCCTGCAGGGCGCCGGTGCGATTTCCGCCGCCGTGATGGCGCTGCTCTCGGACCTGACCCGCGAACAACACCGCACCAAGGCCATGGCGATGATCGGCATGACCATCGGCTTGTCGTTTGCCGTGGCCATGGTGGTGGGCCCCTTGCTCACGCGTGCGTTCGGCTTGCATGGGCTGTTCCTGGCCACGGGCGGCATGGCGTTGTTTGGCATCCTGATCGTGGCGTTTATGGTGCCGCGCTCCACCGGCACCCTGGCGCACCGTGAATCGGGCGTTGCACGCAAGGCGTTGCTGCCGACGCTCAAGCACCCGGACCTGCTGCGCCTGGATTTAGGTATCTTCGTATTACACGCCATGCTGATGTGCAGCTTCGTCGCCTTGCCCCTGGCCCTGGTGGAAAAAGCCGGGCTGCCCAAGGAACAGCACTGGTGGGTCTACCTCACTGCGTTGTTGATTTCGTTCTTCGCCATGATCCCGTTCATCATCTATGGCGAGAAGAAACGCAAAATGAAACGAGTTTTACTCGGCGCCGTCGCGACATTGATGCTCACTGAACTATTCTTCTGGCAGTTCGGCGACAGCCTGCGCGCACTGTTGATCGGCACGGTGGTGTTTTTCACCGCGTTCAACCTGCTCGAAGCGTCGTTGCCGTCGCTGATCAGTAAAGTTTCACCGGCGGGCGGTAAGGGCACGGCCATGGGGGTGTATTCCACCAGCCAGTTCCTGGGCTCCGCGTTGGGCGGCATCATGGGCGGCTGGATGTTCCAGCATGGCGGTTTGTCGGTTGTGTTCCTCGGATGCGCCGCGCTGGCTGCACTTTGGCTGGTCTTTGCTGTTACCATGCGCGAACCTCCCTACGTCACCAGCCTGCGTTTGCCGCTATCGCCCGAGGCGATCCGCGAAGCCGGCCTGGTCGAGCGCCTGAAGGCCGTGGTAGGGGTAACGGATGCAGTGGTGGTCGCTGAAGAGGCGGCCATTTACATCAAATTGGACACCGAATTATTGGATCGCGCGACGCTCGAGCAACTGGTCAACCCAGTGCCGACAGCGCGCCCAGCCTAGGAGAACGTTATGGCCCGTGGGGTTAACAAAGTCATATTGGTCGGTACTTGCGGCCAGGATCCCGAAGTTCGCTACTTGCCTAACGGTAATGCTGTGACCAACCTGAGTCTGGCGACCAGCGAGCAATGGACCGATAAGCAGACCAACGAGCGCAAAGAGAAAACCGAGTGGCACCGCGTGTCGTTGTTCGGCAAGGTCGCAGAGATCGCCGGTGAATACCTGCGCAAAGGTTCGCAGGTGTACATCGAAGGCAAACTGCAAACCCGCGAGTGGGAAAAAGACGGCATCAAGCGTTACACCACCGAAATCGTGGTCGACATGCAAGGCACCATGCAACTGCTGGGCGGCCGTCCACAGGGCGACCAACAGGGCCAGGGCGGCATGTCCAACTCGGCACCGCGCCCACAGCAGTCGCGTCCGCAGCCAAGCCAACAGCCACAGCGTGAGTCGCGCCCAGCGCCACAACAGGCTGCTCCGCAACCGGCTCCGGATTTCGACAGCTTTGATGACGATATCCCGTTCTAAGGTCCAAGACCGACCCTGAACAAACAAAACCCCCGATAGCGAAAGCATCGGGGGTTTTTTATGGGCAATGCCCAGGTGTCGGTGCACGGGATGCCTTTGTGCAGACAGCACACCAACCCCGACATTTGTTCTCATGGCTCACAAGATTTAGGCTGTCGCCACCTCTAGCAAGAAGGAAAGCTGTGATGACCTGGTCCGCCAAGCAGTACACGATGTTCGAACAGCAGCGCACTCGCCCCGTCCGTGACCTGGTGGCAGCCATTCCCAACATCGACGTGACCACCGCTGTCGACCTGGGATGCGGGCCGGGGAACTCCACCGAAGTACTGGCCGAGCGTTTCCCCCAAGCGCACGTCACGGGCATGGACAGCTCCGATGACATGTTGGTAGACGCACGCAAGCGCCTGCCCAGGTTGAACTTCGAGCTGGCAGACATCGGCGCCTGGCATCCGGCGCAACGCTTGGATGTGATCCTGGCCAATGCCTCGCTGCAATGGCTGCCCGATCACGCCACGCTGTACCCGCACTTGGTCCACCAACTGAACCCAGGCGGTACGCTGGCGGTGCAAACCCCGGACAATCTGGACGAGCCCGCCCATCGCCTGGCCCGTGAAGTTGCGGCCGATGGCCCATGGGCGGCCAAGATAGGGGCGGTCAAACACAATGAGCGGCACACCGCCAGTTACTACTACGAACTGCTGAGCAAGCATTGCAGTACCGTGGATGTGTGGCGCACCACCTATCAGCACCCGTTGGCGGACCACGGGGCGGTGGTGGAGTGGTTCAAGGCTTCGGCATTACGGCCTTTTCTTGCGCCGTTGACCGACGATGAAAAAGCCGCCTTCCTGCAGCAATACCAGGCGCGAATTACCCAGGCTTATCCAGCCCTGGCCGATGGCACGGTGTTGTTGCCCTTTCCGCGCCTGTTCATCATTGCCACACGCTAAAGCGATCAGCCCGGGTGGCGGTCACGCGGCCGCTGCTTGGGCCTTCAAATATTCCTCTGCCGACACCACACCCGCATAGCCAAAGGCCAGGGAGGCCATGTACGCGCCGTGTACCTGCGCTGCCGGAATCACCTGGCCGTTGAACTCCTGGTCGCGGGTCGCGCAGGCATCATGAATCACCGTAACCTTGTAGCCCAGGTCCGCCGCTGCCCGCACCACGGCGTCAACGCACATATGGCTCATGCTCCCCACTACCACCACGTCGGTGATGCTGCGCTGTTCCAGCAGTTCGCGCAGGTTGGTTTGGCGAAACGCATTCACGAAGTGTTTGAGTACCACCGGCTCATCGCCCTTGTTGATTACCTTGGCATGCAAGTGCGCGCCTTCGGAGCCCGGGGTGAAGAAGGGTGCGTCGTCGCCAGCGAACTCATGGCGTACATGAATCACCGCATCGCCTGCTTGCCGAAACGCCTGTAGCACCTGCGCCGCCTTGTCCGCTGCGGCTTCCACGCCGTCGAGCGGCCACTTGCCCTGGGGGAAGTAGTCGTTCTGGATATCGATTAGGATGAGCGCCTGCTTGGCCATGTATGTTGCCTCGTGATGGGTTGATGGGCCTAGTATCTTATCTGGCGATCACACCGAGAATTGGCTGCACCGACAATAACAGGGGGAAAACTGACAATGGCCGCGCAACGCAGCACTGTCGAGCTGGGTGTGTTGATCTACCAGGGCGCGCAACTCGCCGCAGTCCACGGGCTGACTGACCTGTTCGGGGTCGCCAACCGCATCGCCGCCGAGCATGAATCTGCGCAACTGCCGCTGCTGCGGGTCAGCCACTGGCAGGTAGATGCCCACGGCACGCCCGCGCGCACGTTCGACAGCCATCCCGGCCCCGACCAACCGATGATGGCCGTGCTGGTGCCACCCTCGATTGCCGAGTTCACCGAAGACCAGGCGCCGCCTGCACTGCTGCAATGGCTGCGCCAGCAACATGCGGCCGGCACCGTGCTGGGCGGTGTGTGCATCGGTTCGATCATGCTGGCGCGCAGCGGCTTGTTGGATGGTCGCAGCGCCACCACTCACTGGTCTTCCGCGAAGTCCTTTGCGGCCAGTTACCCGGCGGTGCGCCTGGAAGCGGATAAACCCATTGTCGATGACGGCGACCTGATCACCTCCGCTGGGCTGATGGCCTGGTCCGAACTGGGCCTGCGCCTGGTCGACCGCCTGATGGGCCCGAGCGTTGCAGCCGACACGGCGCGTTTTCTGGTGATTGAACACAGCGCCAGTGCCAGCCAGTGCGGTAGCAACTTTGCGCCGATTCTCAGGCATGGTGATGGTGCGGTTCTCAAGGTCCAGCATTGGCTGCAGGCCAGTGGCGCGGTGGATGTGTCCGTGGCGGCGATGGCGCAGGAGGCCAACCTGGAGGAGCGCACGTTCTTGCGGCGATTTCGCAACGCCACCGGGTTGAAACCCACCGAGTACTGCCAGCACCTGCGGGTCGGCAAGGCACGGCAGATGCTGGAGTTCACCAACGGCACGATCGATCACATTGCCTGGACCGTGGGCTATCAGGACCCCAGCGCCTTTCGCGCCATTTTCAAGAAAATCACGGGCTTGTCCCCCAGCGATTACCGCAACCGTTTTGGGGTTTGAATCGTGCAGAACGCCGCAGGGTTAACTTAGGGTCGTGCAGAATAAAACAGGCTAACGGCCATCACTTCTTGCGCAACTGATTGATTTTACGACCATCCCCGCAAACCCTATGTTGGCCTGATCCATGCAGCCCTCCTGCTACACAACGGCTGATAGAAAGGGGAACGCATGACCCCCATAAGTCGCAAGAAGCTGGTGGTCGCCCACTCCATGCGAGAAGGCGCGCCCCTGCATGAAATTGAAACCAACCGTGCACTCGCGCGCTGGCTGGCGCAGATCCTGGGGCTCAAGTTCGGTGGTAGCTACGACCCGGCCCTGCATGCGGGCCGGGAATTGTACCTGCTGCCCACGCAAACGCTGGTCGGACCTGCCCAAGCGCAACGGCTCAATATCAAAGGGCCACAAGATCTGTGGGGCGGCTATGTCGATCACGCTTTCATCTGCACCAAAGCCATCAGTCACGGCCTGCTGAGTCCCGAGGCCAAGGCGCCCGAAGGCTGGTCGCCGACATTCTGCGAGCGTGTGCGTGACGTGGTGTTGGACGGCGTGAGTGTGTTCGCCCTTGAGGATGCACGGCCTGCCGCGACCCGCTTGCTCTACAGCGGCCCGATTCGTCTGAAACCCGTAAATGCCTGTGCAGGGCGGGGGCAGGAAGTTATCCACAGCCTGGATGAATTCGACGCGATAGTGGCCCGCCCGGAAGCGGCCCGAATGTTCAATCAAGGCGTGGTGCTGGAACAAGACCTGCACGAGGTGGTCACCCATAGTGTGGGCCAGAGTTTTATCGGCGATCACCTCTTCAGCTACTGCGGCGAGCAGCACCTGACGCAAGACGGGCAGGGCGAAGAGGTCTACGGCGGTTCCGATCTGCTGGTCGTCCCCGGTGATTACGCAGCCCTGCTCGAACTGGATCTGCCTGAAGACGTGCGTAAGGCTATCGAACAGGCGCTGGTTTTTGACCGAGCCGCGAATGAAGCCTACCCAAGCTTCTTCGCCTCGCGCCGCAACTACGACATCGCCCAAGGCCTGGACAGCACAGGCCAGCGCCGCAGTGGCGTGCTCGAACAATCCTGGCGCATGGGCGGGGCCAGTAGCGCGGAAGTCGCGGCGCTGCAGAGCTTTATCAACCACCCGGGCCTGAAGGCCATCCGTGTGTCCTCGGTAGAAACCTATGTAGACCAAGCGCTGCCGGCGGATGCCATCGAGGTATACCGAGGCCCGGCCGAGAACAGCGACTTTCTACTCAAGTATGTGACGGTCCAGACTTATGACGGCTAGAAGCGAGAGCATCAGCATTGATATAGACGACGAACAAATGAGCGGGACCTTCCTCAGCCCCAAGTCCAAAGTGCCCGGTGTGTTGTTCGTGCACGGTTGGGGCGGTAGCCAGGAGCGCGACTTGGAGCGAGCCAAAGGTATCGCAGGCCTTGGGTGTGTGTGCCTGACCTTCGACCTGCGTGGCCATGCTGGCACCGGCATCCCCTTGTCCCGCGTCACCCGCGAAGACAACCTGCGCGACCTGCTGGCTGCTTACGACCGCCTACTGTCCCACCCGGCAATAGACACCTCGGCGGTGGCAGTGGTGGGCACCAGTTATGGCGGCTACTTGGCGGCGATCCTCACCTCGTTGCGCCCGGTACGCTGGCTGGCGCTGCGAGTGCCGGCACTGTACCGCGACCAGGAATGGCTCAAGCCCAAGCGCGATTTGGACAAAGCCGACCTGATGGATTACCGCGGCACCCTGGTGCACGCCGAAACCAATCGGGCCCTGCATGCCTGTGCGCAATTTACCGGCGATGTGCTGATTGTCGAATCGGAAACCGACGACCATGTGCCCCACGCCACCATCATGAGTTATCGTGCGGCGTGCCAGCAGACCCACTCCCTGACCCACCGCATCATCGACGGTGCCGACCATTCCCTGAGCGACCCGGTGTCGCAACAGGCGTACACCTCGATACTGGTGGACTGGATTACCGAGATGGTGGTGGGGGAGCGGTTGAGCATCATTCAGTCCCGATAGGTGTCGCCCTTTTGATCGCTATCGCGGGCAAGCCCGGCTCCCACAGGGGAATGCGTTCCGAGGTGGGAGCCGGGCTTGCCCGCGATAGCGATTCAACAGTCACCACGGCCTCATCAGGCTGTCTTCTTCACCCGCAACGCCTTGGCCTTGGCCTCCACCCCCAAATACATCACCAGTGCAATCAACAACGGGCAAATAAAATAAATGGCCCGGTACGCGATCAGCCCCGCCAGCAAACTCCCCCGCGACGCCTCATGTTGCAATAGCGCAATGAACACCGCCTCCAACACCCCCAACCCGGCCGGGATATGGGTGACCACTCCGGCAATCGCACTGATCAACAGCACCCCCAGCACCAACGGGTAATCCAGTTTGGCCGGCAGCAAGGTGAATATCACTGCGGCCATCAACGACCAGTTCAACGCACCCAGAGCCAGCTGCAAACAGGCCATGCGCAGCGACGGCAAGTTGATCTCGATACCGCGAATCGACCACGCGCGCTTTTTAGAAAACCGGCACGCCGCCAGGTAGCCCAGGCTCGCGAGCACCAATAACACCCCGACTCCTTGCAAGGCGCCGCTGCTGAGCTTCCAGCCCGGCGGCAGGGTCACCAACCCGCTGCTGAACACCACCCCGGCCAACGCCGTATAGCCGAACCAATTGGTGGCCAGGCTCAGGCCGAGGATCTTGGCGATATTGCTGGTGCTCACGCCCAGGCGCGAATACAGCCGGTACCGCATGGCAATGCCGCCGACCCAAGCGCTGAGGTTGAGGTTGAACGCGTAGCTGATGATGCCCACCGGCAATATCTGCTTCCAGCGCAGCGGCTGGCGAATGTAGGTGCGGCCGATCAGGTCAAAACAGGCGTAGACAATGAAACTGCACAGCGTCAGCGCGCCGGCGATGAACAATGTGCGCAGCTTGAACTCGCTCAGGGTCTGGAACACTTCGCTCCAGTCGATGCGCCGGGCGAGCAGGGTAAACAACACGATCAGCAGCACGAAGAACGCAATCGTCAGCGGTTTCTTCCAGCGCTTGAACCCAGAGGCTTGCGCTTGGGGGCGGGCTTCAGACGTCATGGGGCGTGGCCTCAAAAGGTTTCAAGCGCGGTTTGTGGGCCGGCAACCAACTGGCCAGTACCGGGAAATGGCGCATCACATGAAACACCAGGAAACCCACGGTCAGGCGCCAGAGCCACAGGCGTGGCTTGCGCTTTTCCGGCATGGTCTGGCAATGATTGTGGGCGAGTGCTTCCAGGCGTTCGTAGAGCTGTTGATTGAAAGCCCGGTCGCGAATCAGCACGTTGGCTTCTAGGTTCAATGCCAGGCTCAGTGGGTCCAGGTTGCTGGAGCCGACGGTGCTCCATTCGTCATCCACCAACGCCACCTTGCCGTGCAGCGGGCGTTGGCAGTATTCGTGAATCACCACGCCATCTTTGAGCAAGTAGTCATAGAGCATGCGCGCGGCCAGTTTCGCCAACAGCACGTCCGGCTGGCCCTGCATGATCAACTGCACGTGCACGCCACGGCGCGCCGCGTTACGGATCTCGCGAAGCAGGCGGTAGCCGGGGAAGAAGTAAGCATTGGCGATCACCACCCGCTGCCGGGCCTGGCTCAAGGCGTGGATATACGCGTCTTCGATGTCATCACGATGCTGGATGTTGTCGCGATAGATCAGGCGCACCAGGCCGTCGCCTGGCTCGTTTGTCCAGGGCGAAGGCCGTTGTTGGCGCCGTCGCCAACCGCGACGGCTGCGCACCTGGCGGCCACTTTGGGCGAGGGCGAAATGGTGCAGGTCTGCCACAGCCGGGCCGATCACCTGTACTGAGTAATCCTGCTTGGCTTCGGGGCCGAAATCCGCCAGGTGGTCGGCGGAAAAATTGATCCCGCCGATAAACGCCACGCGGGCGTCCACCACGACGATCTTGCGGTGCAGGCGGCGAAACCAGTTAGTGCGTATGCCGAGCGTCTTGGGCGCCGGGTCGAACATCTGCACCATCACCCCGGCCTCGGCCAACTCCCGCAGGAAGCCCGGGCTCAGTTCGCCGCAGCCAAAACCGTCGAGGCTGACCACCACCTTCACCCCGCGCTTGGCCGCCTCGATGAGGATGCTGTGCAGCTCAAAGCCGACCTTGTCTTCAAAGAGGATAAAGGTCTCCAGCAGGATCTCGCGCTCGGCGCCGCGCAACGCCTCGAATACGGCAGGAAAGTATGCCTCGCCGTTCTCCAGCAACTCCACGCGGTTGCCGCTTTGCCAGCCGTAATCCAGATCCCGCGCCTTGCTGTCGTCTGGCGGTTGGTCTGTGGCGATATGGTCTACCGCAACGTTCATAGCTCCACCTCCACCGACAGCGGCACATGGTCTGAAAGATGGGACCAGGGGCGAGTGGTGAGCACGCGCGGGTTGTGCACCTTCAAATTGCGCACATAAATGCGGTCCAGCGGCAGTAGTGGCAGGCGCGCCGGGAAGGTGCGCGCCGGTTTGCCGAGGGTGTGCATGAACACTTCCTGCAAACCGCTTTGACTCAGGTCGGCTTTTTGCCGCCAGTCGTTGAAGTCGCCGGCGACCACCAACGGCGCATCGGCCGGAATCTCGCGGATACGTTGTTCCAGCAACCGCAATTGTTGTTGGCGATGCACCTCGCGCAAGCCCAGGTGGATGCAGATCGCGTGCACCTGCTGACCGCTGCCCGGCAGGCGCAGCACGCAATGCAGCAGGCCGCGGTTTTCATGGCCGCTTTGCGATATGTCGAGGTTGTCATAGCGGATGATCTGAAATTTGGACAGCAGTGCATTGCCATGGTCGCCATGGGGGTACACCGCATTGCGCCCATAGGCAAACTGCGGCCAGATGCTGTCGGCGAGGAACTCATACTGCGGCATTTTTGGCCAGTCGCTGTAACGCTGCGGATGGCGTTCGTGGGTGCCATGGATCTCCTGCAAGAACACCATGTCTGCGCCCACGCTGCGCACCGCTTCACGCAGCTCGGGCAAGATGAAGCGGCGATTCAGTGCGGTGAAACCCTTGTGTATATTGACCGTCAGCACTGTAAAGCGAGTGATGGCGGTGGTCGGCGGGGTGGGGATCAGCTCTGGATGTGTCATGGCAATACTCCTGGTTCCGGCAGCCGGCCAGGTTCGGTGAGCAGGTGTTGGTCCAGCCCGAAACGTTGCAGCAATTGGCGTGCATCGAAGGGCGCGCGAACTTTGATGTCGTTGTCGAAAAAGCAGAACACATCGCGCTGTTTACGCCTGCGGGGCGTGTGGTGCGGGTCGACCAGGTGTGCATCGGCAGGCTGCTTGCCGTGGGCCCAGCGCTCGATGCGGTCACCCCAGCGCTGGAGCGCTTCGGCGCTATAGCCACTGGCGTATAGCTGCTTGTCGCCGTGCAAGCGCAGGTACATGAAGTTGGCGGTCACGTCTTCCATGTACGGCCACTTGCCTGCGGTGTCCGCGACCACCAGGGCCACCCCGTGCTTATCCAGCATCTGGATGAACTCCGGCACGGCAAAACTCGTATTGCGAATCTCCACGGCATGGCGCAACGGCTTCTTGGCATAGGCCTTCATGCTCGCCTTGCCGTTAAGACGCGGCTCATGCTGGCGCGCGAGGGCGGCGGCCTGTTGGGTGTCGGCGGGTAATTCAGCCAAAAAGGTTTCAAACAGCGTGGCGTCGAATTTGAAGCTGGGCGGAAACTGCCAGAGGATTGGGCCGAGTTTTTCTTTGAGTTCCAGCACCCCGGAAGCGAAGAAATTCGCCATCGGCTTGTGTACATCGCGCAGGCGCAGGATATGCGTGATGAAACGGGGCGCCTTGACACTGAACATGAAACCTTCAGGCGTATCGGCATACCACTCGGCATAGCGCTTAGGGGTTTGCAGCGCGTAGAACGAGCCGTTGATTTCGATGCTGTTGACGGCGCGTGACGCAAACTGCAACTCGCGTTTCTGGGTCAGCCCTTCGGGGTAGAAGTCCCCGCGCCAGGGCGTGTAGCGCCAGCCGGAAATGCCGATGTGAATCGCCGCCATGTGTGCTCCCGTGGTTGGTGGGTGAGGTGACCTCCGTTATGGGATGACTGCGCTATTTGGCTGAAAGTTTCCACATTCCTACAGGCGGTACAGGGTAGGAAAAGATGCGAGGGCATCGCCCATGCGGGGAACGATCAAGGCCTAAACCCGTCAGTTCCTTACAGACCCTGCTGAAGGAGCTCGCTGTTTTGCTGAATCTAAAGACTGCATTACTGCTCGGTGCGTTGCTGCTTTGCGGTAACGGCGCACTGCAAGCCGCAGCGACGGCACCCGCTGCCGAGACGCCGGCCAAGCCGGAATTGCTGGTGCAAGGCGGGCTACTCGGGGCCATCAGTTCCAGCATTGATGACGTGCAAGACAAGCTCGACCTCAACCAGAACCTCATTGACGCCTGGCGCCTGCGGGCCGACCGCGCCGCAGACGAAGTAGGGCGTCTGGTGGACCAGACCACCGCACGCTCGCCGTGGAGCGTGGCCGGCGATTTCCTGCTGTTGTCTGGCGTGTGGGCCGGTGCCTTTGCTTTGCTGACGATGCTGGGGCGCCTGGTTGTGAAACGCGCGAGCCGTCGCCCATTCCTTGCGCGGCGTCAACGGCTGCAAGGCTTGCTGGGCTATGTGGTGCCCTACACGATTCCAGCGCTGATCTGCTTGCCGTTGACCCTTTATGTCAGTCACTTTTTAGCCGCGTCTGTCGGCCGAGCCCTGGCGCTGTGTTTTGCCTACGCCACCAGCAGTGGCATCTTTTCCACCTCGCTGTTGCTGTGCGTCATTGTGATGTTCAACGTCGGGCACAAGCGGCCTGCGGTGCGGATCATTCGTGACTATTGCCCCAAGCCTCTATTCCTGATCGGCTTTCTCGCGGCCCTCAGCGATGCGCTGACCAGCCCGCAAATCGCTCGGCAACTGGGCGGCAATATCACCAGCAGCATCGCTGTGTTTACCGGCCTGTTTGCCGCGGTCATCTTTGGCGTGCTGGTGGTACGCCTGCGTCGCCCGGTGGCCCATTTGATCCGCAACCGGCCGTTGGCCCAGCGCCTCAAGCATCCAGCATTGCAACAGTCGCTGCGGGTGTTTTCCGGGCTCTGGTACTGGCCGATTCTGTTGATGGTGCTGGTCTCGGCGGTCAACCTGATTGGCGCCGGTGACGACAACCAAGAGGCCCTGCGCTGCGCGCTGCTCACCACCTTGTTACTGATCGGTACGGTGTTTCTCAGCACTGTGCTGCAACACCTGTTCAAGTCCCGCAGTCAGGTATCGATCCAACGCAGCAGCGCCTACAAGGAACGCTTCCTGAGTTTGCTGCACGCGATTTTGCGTATCGTCATGGCCATCGCGTTTATCGAGATACTCGGGCGTATCTGGGGTGTCTCGTTGTTCGAATTCGCCCAGCGCAACTCCGTGGGCCGGGCCATCAGTGACTCCCTCAGCAGCATCGGCCTGATCCTGTTGGTGACCTGGCTGTTCTGGGTGGTGCTCGACACCGCGATCCAGGAAGCCCTCAAACCACCGGTGAATAAACGCTCCAGCCGCCAGCCCAGTACCCGGGTCAAAACCATCCTGCCGCTGCTGCGCAATGCGGTGAAGATCATCCTGGTGGTGATCTGCGCGATCACCACCATGGCCAACCTGGGCATCAATGTCGCGCCGTTGCTGGCGGGCGCCGGGGTGGTGGGCCTGGCCATCGGTTTCGGTTCCCAGCAACTGGTGCAGGACGTGATCACCGGCCTGTTCATCATTATCGAAGACACCCTGTCCATCGGCGATTGGGTGGTGCTCGACTCCGGCCACGCCGGCACCGTCGAAGGCCTGACCATCCGCACCCTGCGCCTGCGCGACGGCAAGGGCTTTGTGCATTCTGTGCCGTTCGGGCAGATCAAGGCGGTCACCAACCAGTCCCGTCAATTCGCCTATGCGTTCTTCTCGGTGCAGTTCACCTACGACACCGACGTGGACAAGGCCGTGGAGCTGATCCGCGAAGCCGGCCAGTCGATCCGCGACGATGTGTTCCTCAAGTACAACCTGCAAGGGCCGTTGGAAGTGTTCGGGGTGGACAAGATGGACCTCAATGGCGTGGTGCTCACCGCGCAGTTCCGCACGGTTTCGGGTGGCCAGTACGCGGTCAGCCGTGCGTTTAACCAGCGTCTGAAAAAGCTTGTGGATAACTGTGAGGCGGTGCACTTCGCCCAGACTTATCCACAGCAGCTCTTGCTCGCACCGCGTACGGCGCTGAAACAGGAGGCCGCCGAACCCGACGTCAAGACACTTAATCCGTGACGGTTGCGCTACAAGCCCGCAAAATGCAACGATTCTGGCAATGACCTACGACAGCGCACACACGCCTGTCGATAATAACCATCGTTCCAAACAGACCGGGCCTGCTCAATCTATGCGAATGCGCCTTATGTTACTGGGCGGCGGGAATGCCCTCGGGCAGGCGCTGATTCGCCTCGGTGCGGAGGAAGACATCGGTTTCCTCGCCCCCAAACCGCCCCAAGACGGCTGGGATGCCGCAAGTCTCACCCAATTGCTCGACGACACCCGTCCCGATGCCTTGATCAACCTCGCCTACTATTTCGACTGGTTCCAGGCCGAAGCCGTGAGCGAGTCCCGCTTGGCCGCCCAGGAATTCGCCATCGAACGCCTGGCCGAGCTGTGCCAGCATCACAGCATCACCCTGCTGCAACCGTCCAGCTACCGCGTATTCGATGGCTCCCGCGCCACCGCCTACAGCGAGAAAGACGAGCCGGTGCCCCTGGGCCTGCGCGGCCAGGCGTTGTGGCGCATCGAACAAAGCGTGCGCGCCACGTGCCCGCAGCATGTGCTGCTGCGGTTTGGCTGGCTACTGGATGACAGCGTCGACGGCACGCTGGGGCGCTTCCTGGCCCGGGCTGAAAAACCGGATGAGCTGTTGATGGCCGACGACCGTCGTGGCAACCCGACGCCGGTTGACGACGCCGCACGGGTAATTATCTCGGTGCTCAAGCAACTCGATTGCGCCGCGCCACTGTGGGGCACTTACCACTACGCCGGCCACGAGGCGACCACGCCGTTGGCGCTGGGCCAGGCGATTCTCACTGAAGCGCGCAACTTCCATCCGTTGGCCATCGAGTCCCCCACCGCCCAGGCTCACGCAGCGCGGCCGGATGCGGCGGATGAACCGCAGCATGCGGTGCTGGCCTGCAAGAAAATCCTGCATACCTTCGGCATCAAGCCACGGGCATGGCGGGCAGGCTTGCCGGCGCTACTGGATCGCTTCTACCGCCATAGCTGACACCCCCAAAACCAAAAGTGGGAGGGGACTTATGTGGGAGCTGGCTTGCCTGCGATAGCATCACCTGGGTATCACTGATACACCGAGGTGTCTGCATCGCGGGCAAGCCCGGCTCCCACATAAGCCCCCTCCCACATGGGTTATGCGGTGTGGCTTAACCGGACTTAGAACTTGTAGCCGATACCCACCATGTAAACCATCGGGTCTACATCCACATTGACCTTGGCCCGAGTGCCCTGGCCCAGCGCGTTGTTATCCACAGTCGCTTTGGTGCTGATGTCGATGTAGCGCGCCTGGGCGTTGATCATCCACTTGTCGTTGATCATGTAGTCGGCGCCGATCTGCGCGGCCCAGCCCCAGGAGTTTTCGGCCTTGAAGTTGCTGAAACCGGCCTGTTCGGCACGGCTGCCCACGTGTTCGTCGTAGATCCAGGTGTAGTTGATACCGGCGCCCACATACGGCTGGAACGCAGACTTATGATCCAGCGGGTAGTACACGACGCTCAAGGTCGGCGGCAGGTGTTTCAGGGTGCCGAGCTTGCCGTTGGCGGCGCCCAGGGCGGTGTTCTTGATCTTCACGTCATGCTCGAACGGCGTGGCCGCGAGCAGTTCGATGCCGACGTGGTCGGTGATCATGTAGGCGAAGTTCAAGCCCAATTGGGTGTCGCTGCTCATGGTCGCCTTGCCGCCCAGGTTGGTACCGGCCAATGGGCCCTGGTCAACTTTGACGCTGCTGCTGTCGGCCTTCGGGTTCACGGTGATTGCACCGGCGCGAACTAGAATATCGCCCGCCTGGTGGGCGTGAGCGACGGGGGCGACGAGGGCGAGCGCGAAGAGGGACGCGCCGAGCAGAGACTTGTTCATGGGAGCTCCAAAGGACGTTTAAAAGTTGTACGTCCAATGGTAAAGATCGTTCCGTTCGGTCTTTTGACTCAGCTCAATGAAAGGGTGATCAGTCACTTTTGCCACTGATCTAAACCTGTGGGAGCTGGCTTGCGTGCGATGGCCATAGGTATCTACACAACTTTGGTGCGACGCCGGACTGTGGCGAGGGAGCTTGCTCCCGTGACGGCCTGACAGCCGACGCTGATCTACCAGACACACCACCATCCAAATGTGGGAGCTGGCTTGCCTGCGAAGACGGCCTTACAGAGTACATATCCATTGCTGCGGTAACGGCCACTTAGGGTTCCGCCCTGACGGCGGCTAAACCGGCATCCCTGCCGGTTTACCCCCCCCAAATCCCTGTCGAATTCCGGCCAGCGTGGTTTAACGGGGCGCCTAAGATCAAAAGCAGATCAAGATCAAGAGCAGCTCGCTTCGCATCTTGGTTACCGTCCACCGTTACAGCGTTGTGTAGATACCTATGCTGCGATAAAGCTGGTTCAGTTAAAGACTCAGTGACTGATACACCGCCTTCGGGAGCAAGCCCGCACACATTTGGATCTTCGGTGTGTTTGCTGGTGGGGTTATTCCTCGAGCTCGTACATATAAATCTTCTGGGCATCCATCTGGTAACCGGCATCGGCCAATTCGCTGGACGATGGCTTGACCTGCATCGCGCCTTCGATCCAGTACGGTTGATACAGCTCATCGAGCTTCACCCCCACCTCGCTTTTCACGTGCACGATCTGGTTCGACGGCGGTGGCGGCACATGGATGCAGGCGCCGAAATACGGCACCAGCAGAAACTCCGTGGTGCGGCCTTCTTCGCTGACTTCCAGCGGCACGATATACCCCGGCAGGCGAATGTGCTGGCCATCCAGGCTCTGTACCACCGGCGCGTTGGGCATGTCCTGCTTGGCCGCCGGCGCGGCTTCGGCGGACAAGGCATCGGCCATGTTCGACAGGTCGTGCAGCGGCTTCATATTGGGCACTTCGGGTGGCGCATCAGGCGGGATCATCTCCTGCCAGGACAAATCCTTGGGCTGCTCCTGCGCCCAGGCAGGCACGGCCATCAACAACAACAGGGCAAACAGGGCACGACGCATCGAAGCCTTCCTCATAAACGGATGGACAGGCCATCGGCCAAAGATTGGCGGTAGGCGCGCCACGCGGGCACGCTGCCCATCAACAGGGCGGCTGCCAGGATACCGGCGAGCAACGTCCATTCATATTCGCTCGGCCACGACATCGGCAGGTCCAGGCCGTAATTGGCCTGCAAATAACCCCGCGAGGCGGCAATGCACAGGTACAGCAACCCCAGGCCCGCCACCACGCCGGACAAGGCCAGGGCGAAGGCTTCGAAGATCAGCAGCGTTGCGATGTGCCAAGGCCGCGCACCCACCGAGCGCAGGATCGCCATCTCGCGGCGGCGCTCGTTAAGGCTGGTGAGGATCGCCGTGAGCATGCCGATCAAACCGGTCAGCACCACGAACAGCGAGATCACAAACAAGGCTTTTTCGGCAGTGCCCATCATGCTCCACAACTCTTGCAGCGCGACGCCGGGCAGGATCGCCAGCATGGGCTCGCCACGGAATTCATTGATCTGCCGTTGCAAGGCGAAGGTGGAAATCTTGTTGTTCAGGCCGAGCATGAACGCGGTAATGGCTTGCGGCGTGAGGTCCATATTGCGCGCCTGGTCGGCACTGATGCGGCCTTTGCCCTGTGCCGGCACGCCGTTGTGCCAGTCGATATGGATCGCTTCCATGCCGCCGAGGCTGATATGCAGCGTGCGGTCCACCGGCGTGCCGGTGCGCTTGAGAATGCCGACCACTGTGAACGGTTTGTCGTCATGCTTGACCAGGCTGACCACCGCCACGCCGTGGGCCAGCACCAGCTTGTCACCGAGCTTGTAATGCAGGGCCTCGGCCACTTCGGCGCCGAGCACCACTTCGAACGGGTCGGTGGCGAAGGCGCGGCCGCTGGCCAGCTCGAGGTTTTGCTTGCGCCCGTACTGGTAGTGCTCGAAGTAGGATTCGTTGGTGCCCATCACCCGGTAGCCGCGATGGGAATCGCCAAGGGAAATCGGAATCGCCCATTTCACTTGAGGGCTGGCGGCGAAGTGCTCGTAGCTGTCCCAACGGATGTTGTTGGTGGCGTTGCCGATGCGGAACACCGAGTACAGCAGCAGGTTGACCGAGCCGGAACGGGCGCCGACGATCAGGTCGGTGCCGCTGATGGTGCTGGCGAAACTGTTGCGCGCCTCGACGCGCACACGCTCCACCGCGAGCAGCAAGCAGACGGAAAGCGCGATGGCAAACGCGGTGAGGATCGCGGTAAAGCGGCGGTTAGCCAGGCTGGCCATGGCTAGACGGAACAGATACATCTCAAACCTCTGCGGGCATGGCGGCGCGATTGAGTTCGGCCAGCGACAGGTTGCGGTCGAACAGCGACGCCAGGCTCTGGTCATGGCTGACAAACAACAGGCTGGCGCCCGCTTCGCGGCATTCGGCGAACAGCAACTGCAGGAAGGCTTCGCGGGCGTCGTAGTCCAGGGCCGAGGTGGGTTCGTCGGCGATCACCAGCTCTGGCTGGCCGATCAGCGCTCGGGCAGCGGCCACCCGTTGTTGTTGGCCGATGGACAGCGAATCGGCACGGCGTTCCAGCAGGCTCGGGTCCTTCAAACCCAGGTGTGCGAGCAAGGTCGCAGCGGCCTGGTCGACGCTGCCGTGACGCTGCTTGGCCCGTTGCGCGCGCAGCTTGGAAAAGTGGCAAGGCAACTCGACGTTCTCGCGCACTGACAGAAACGGCAGCAGGTTGAACTGCTGGAAGATATAGCCGGTGTGGTCCACACGGAAACGGTCACGGGCGCCGGCCGAGAGTTCGGTCAACTCTTGGCCGAGCAGGCGAATGCTGCCCTGGCTGGGCTTCTGCACGCCGCCCAGCAGCCCCAGCAAAGTGGTCTTGCCACTGCCGCTTGGGCCCTTGAGGAACAAGGTTTCCCCGGGTTCCAGGCGGAACGCGGGAATGTCCAGCAACTGCGGGTGACCGGGCCAGTTGAAGCCCAGGTCGGACAGTTCGATTAACGCTTGAGTCATGGGAAGTCAGTGTCGCCTGGTAGTCGAAAATGGCGCCGATCCACTGTGGGAGCTGGCTTGCCTGCGATGGCATCGCTGCAGTGTGCCTGCTGCACCGCGTCGCCTGTATCGCAGGCAAGCCAGCTCTCACATGGACCTTGTTTCAAATCAGAACTTCAGCGTGGCGGCGGTTGCCGTTGCGTCAACACCTTGCTGACCGCTCGGGCCGATCAGTTGTACCTGAATTTTCTGGGTGGCGGGGAAGGTCTTGAACACCTGGCTCAAGTCCAGGTTGCCCAGGGCTGTCGGTGTGGCGCAGGTGAACTGGTAATGGGCGTGGATTTCACTGTGGTCGTGATCATGCTTGTGGGCGGCGGCGCCTTTGCCGTCGGTGGCGTGGTCATCGTCGTCATGCTCGGCTTCCGGTTTGTCACCGAACAACGGGCTGTTGAGTTCCTGGCTGCTGACCACACAACCTGCGGCCTTGGGCAGGTTGAACAGGGCCGATGGATTTTCCAGCTGTTTGCGCACGGCGGCGACCTTGGCTTTGTCGGCGGCGCTGGTGGCTACATGTTCGAAACCCACCAGGTTCATGGCCGGGCTGTCCAGTTCCAGCTCCAGGGCCTGGCCGTCCAGCACGGCATTCAGGCGCCCGACGCCATGTTCATGGGCGCCGAGGCTGCCGTGCTCGTGGTCATGGTCTTCGTGAGCATGAGCGACAGCCAGTGGCAGCAGGGCAAACGGCAAAGCGAGCAGCAAACGGCGCATGAGAGAGCTCCAGGATGAAAGTTTTGTTATGTGATCTTATAACAATTGAACCGAGAGTTTGACCGCCCGCTTGGTGTTGCGCAAGCTGCGTGGGAGCATGCCCGTCAGAAAAATGCAGGAGTAAGGACGATGTTGCGAATTCGTGGAACCATCGGCGACCTGCCGGTGGACTTGACCTTGGAGCTGGACGACGGCGATTGGGCGCGATTGGGCGCCCAACTGCAGGCCGCGCCAACGCCCAGCGCGCCTACTGCGGCACCGGTCAAACAGAACGAAGACCTGTGGCAGAACGCCCAGGATTTACTGCGCAAGGCCGGGCAACTCAATGGCCTGGAATTGCTCGACCAACTCGAAGGCCTGGCCGGCGATGCCGGGGCGGGCAAGCGCCTGCTGGTGCGCCTGCGCCACAGCGCCAACGTGAAGGTGGCCAGCGGCGGCGACACCCCGCTCTACACCTGGGTCGGCGCTTTGTAGGAGCGAGCTCGCCCGCGAAAAACTCTCAGGTACCACGTTCATCCAGGATGCCCGCGTTATCGTTGTCGTTATTCGCGAGCAAGCTCGCTCCTACAAGGTTGGGTTAGTACAGCGCGGCAAACAACTTGCGGCGGTACACCGTGACCAGCGGGTGATCATTGCCCAGCAATTCGAACACCTGCAGCAAGGTTTTGTGGGGTAGGCCTTCGCTGTAGCCGCGGTTGCGGATAAACAACTTGAGCAGCCCTTCCAGCGCCGCGTCGTATTGCTGGCGCGCCAATTGCTGGATCGCCAACTGATAGGCCGCTTCGTCATCCAGCGGGTTTTGCGCCAGGCGGCTTTTCAGATCGGCGGCGTCCGGCAAGTCCGCAGCCTGGCGCAGGAAGGTGATTTGCGCCTTGGCCCCGGCCAGGGCGGCCTTGTGGTCGTCGCTCTTGACCGCGTCGAGCACGGCCTGGGCTTCACCCAATTCACCGCGCTCAGCCAGGCAACGTGCATACAGGATCAGCGCGGCGGCGTTGGTGTTGTCTTCGCCCAACAACTGCACCAGCAGCGCTTCGGCCTCGCTGATGCGCCCTTCGCTGAACAGCGCCTGAGCCTGCTCCAGCGGGTCCGCCGCAGCCGGTGGTGGCATTTGCACATGGGGCTCTAGCATTGCCCGTACTGCCGACTCCGGCTGTGCCCCGGCAAAACCGTCCACCGGTTGGCCATCCTTGAACAGCACCACCGTCGGCAGGCTTTGAATGCCAAAACGCGCCACGATGTCTTGTTCGGCTTCGCAGTCGACTTTTGCCAGCAGCAACTCGCCCTGATAACTCTCGGCAATCTTCGCCAGCATCGGCATCAGCGCTTTGCAGGGAGCGCACCACTCGGCCCAGAAATCGACCAGTACGGGCTTTTCGAAGGAGTTCTGAATAACGGCCTGGTCGAAGTTGGCGGTGGTGACGTCGAAGATGTACGGCGTGGGCTCACTCATGGGGCATCTCGAATAAAGCGGGAATGGGGGCAACTATAAGGGCTGGCGAGGTTGGCTGAAAGTATCGTGGTAGCTCCCATCTTGAAATGCATTCCCCTGTGGGAGCGGGCTTGCCCTAATGCCAGTCAGTTAAGCGGTCATCGCCTTGCGTAGGAGCGAGCTTGCTCGCGAAAAACGTGAACGATAACGCGTGCTTGCTGAATGAACGCGGCGCCTTTGAGTTTTTCGCGAGCAAGCTCGCTCCTACAAAAAAACCTTAACTGACTGGCATTAGGGCTTGCCCGCGATGGCCTCAAGCGCGCCGCGAATGGTACAGGCTCACCTTGCGAAACTCCCAAGGCTCAGCCAGATCTGGCAGGGTCAAGGCCTCGAGGATCTCCAGCCGCCGGTAATCCGGATGCTGGAAATCCCGTACCCGCGAATCCGCCACCAGCGCTTCGCGGCCACGGGTGAGGAACTGATCCAGCAACGGCAAGTTGGCGCGGTCGTAGAGCACGTCGGCCACCAGAATCAGGTCGAAGCGGTCGGCTTCGGCAAAAAAGTCTGCCGAATAACTCAGCGGTACCTGGTTGAGCTCGGCATTCGCAAGGCAAGCGGCCAAGGCAAGTGGGTCAAGGTCGCAGGCCACCACCTCCAGGGCGCCAGCCTTGACGGCGGCGATCCCGGCTACGCCCGAACCTGCGCCGAAATCCAGCACGCGTTTGCCGGCGACCCACTCGGGATGCGCCGCCAGGTAACGCGCCAATGCCAGGCCGCTGGCCCAGCAAAAGCTCCAGTAGGGCGGCTCATGCAGGATGCGCCGGGTTTCTTCCTGGCTGAAGGCGCGGTCCATGTTGTCGGCGTCCAGCAGCCACAACGACAACGCGGTGCCCGGCAATGGGCAGGGCACCAATTGCGCATCGCCAATCAACGCGCTCAAGGCGTGTTGCAGGCCCAGCGGTGGCGTCATGGCGCCTTGACGAGTTGCAGGGGGCCGGTGCTCTGGGTGATCGCCTGGGTGACGCGCACGGCAGGCAGATGCAGGATCAACTGGCCGGACTGGCTGGCGCGGCCGCGCAATTCCACGCGCGCACCGGCCGGGAAGGCTTCAGGGTTAAAGCGCAGGCGGAAGGCCAGGGGCTTGCCGTTGCCGCTCAGTACGCTGCTGGCGAGCAGTTGCTGCGGGCGCGAACGGTCGTCGATCACCAGGAGCGCCATCTCGACTTCGGCACCGGCAGGCACGTTGGTCAGGCTGCCGCTGATTTCGCGCTGATAGGCGGGCAGGGGGCCGAGGTCTTCAATGCCTGGGACTTTTTTCTCTTGCGCCGGGGTGGGTTGAGGCGCGGCCGGCTTGGGGGCTTCGCTGCTGCAGGCGACCAGAAAACTGAACAGGCTGAGTAGAACGAGTGGTCGTAACTGCATGTACGGCTCCAGAAAGGACAAAATCCGTGGCTTAAAAATATGAAACATATAAGCCTGCCTATATACCGTAAAGGCTATGGCTTGTCTTGCCACAGGGATGCGCTACCATGGCCCTCCCATTTTTTGTTGCCTGCCAACCATGCACTGTCCCTTCTGCGGTGCCAACGACACCAAGGTCATCGACTCGCGTCTGGTCGCCGAGGGCGACCAAGTGCGTCGCCGGCGCGAATGCCTGGCCTGTGGTGAACGTTTCACCACCTTCGAAACCGCCGAACTGGTGTTGCCGCGTCTGATCAAGTCCGACGGCAGCCGCCAGCCTTTCGACGAAGAAAAACTGCGCGCCGGTATGCAGCGCGCCCTGGAAAAACGCCCGGTGAGTGTCGAGCGCCTGGAAGCGGCGCTGGTGCATATCAAGCACAAGCTGCGGGCGACCGGCGAGCGCGAGGTCAAGAGCCTGGTGGTCGGTGAGCTGGTGATGGGCGAGCTGCAAAAGCTCGACGAAGTCGCCTATATCCGTTTTGCCTCGGTGTATCGACGCTTCCAGGACCTCAATGAGTTCCGCGAAGAGATCGACCGCCTGGCCCGTGAGCCCTCCAAACAATGACCTCTGAACAGGCTGTGCTCGACGCCCACTACATGGCCCGCGCCCTCGAATTGGCGCGCAAGGGCCTGTACACCACCCACCCCAACCCCCGTGTTGGCTGCGTGATCGTGCGTGACGGGCAGATTGTCGGCGAAGGCTGGCATGAGCGCACCGGCGAACCCCATGCCGAGCCCAATGCCCTGCGCGCCGCTGGCGACAAGGCCCGTGGCGCGACGGTGTACGTGACCCTTGAACCGTGCAGCCATCATGGCCGTACGCCGCCCTGCGCCGATGCGCTGGTGACCGCCGGCGTAGCGCGGGTAGTGGCCGGCATGCAGGACCCGAACCCTGAAGTGGCCGGGCGGGGCATGCAGCGCCTGGCCCAGGCCGGTATCGAGGTGCGCAGCGGTGTGTTGGAAACCGAAGCGCGGGCGCTTAACCCCGGCTTCCTCAAGCGCATGGAGCAGGGCCTGCCGTTTGTGCGGGTCAAGCTGGCGATGAGCCTGGACGGCCGCACGGCGATGGCCAGCGGCGAAAGCCAGTGGATCACCGGCCCCGCCGCCCGTGCTGCGGTGCAACGCCTGCGCGCCGAAGCCAGTGTGGTGCTGACCGGTGCCGACACGGTACTGGCCGACGGTGCCCGCTTGACCGTACGCGCCGCCGAACTGGGCCTGGATGAAGCAACCACCGCCCTGGCCATGTCGCGCCCGCCGTTGCGCGTGCTGATCGATGGCCGCCTGCGGGTGCCGCTCAACGCGCCGTTCTTCAAGGCCGGCCCGGCATTGGTCATCACCTGCGTCACCCCAGAGAACCAGTTTCCCCGTGGCCCTGAGTGCCTGGTGGTGCCTGGCGTGGAAGGCCAGGTAGACCTGCGCTCGGCATTGGTCGCCCTGGCTGCCCGTGGCGTCAACGACGTGTTGGTGGAAGCTGGGCCAAGCCTGGCCGGTGCGTTTGCCCAACAAGGCCTGGTGGATGAGTACGTGATATTCATCGCCGGCAAGTTCTTAGGCTCTGCTGCCCGCCCGTTGCTGGATTGGCCGCTTGAGAAGTTGGCCGATGCCCCCCAACTCAAGATCACCGACATGCGCGCTGTGGGCGACGACTGGCGAGTCACTGCCATCCCCGTCCCAGCAGTGAGCGTATAATTCCCGGCCTGCGCTTAAGCGTCAGCCCCTCGTTTTCAGGAGAACGAAATGTTCACCGGCATTATCGAATCCATCGGCAGCATCCGTGCAATGACCCCCAAAGGCGGCGATGTCCGCCTGCTGGTTGAAACCGGCAAGCTGGACCTGGGCGACGTCAAGCTGGGCGACAGCATCGCCGTCAGCGGCGTGTGCCTGACCGTCATCGAGCTGCCGGGCAACGGCTTTGCTGCCGATGTCAGCCGGGAAACCCTGGACTGCACCGCGATGAACGACCTCAAGGCCGGCAGCCCGGTCAACCTGGAAAAAGCCCTGACGCCCACCACGCGCCTGGGCGGTCACCTGGTCAGCGGCCATGTCGACGGTGTCGGCGAAGTGGTGGCGCGCAGCGAAAACGCCCGCGCCGTGGAATTCCGTATCCGCGCGCCCAAAGAGCTGGCCAAGTACATCGCTCACAAAGGCTCGATCACCGTCGATGGCACCAGCCTGACCGTGAACGCCGTGAATGGCGCCGAATTTGAACTGACCATCATTCCCCACACCCTCAGCGAAACCATCATGGCCTCGTACCAGCCGGGCCGCCGGGTGAACCTGGAAGTGGACTTGCTTGCCCGTTACCTGGAGCGCCTGTTGCTGGGCGAAAAGGCCGCAGAGCCTGCAGCCGGTAACATCACCGAAAGTTTTCTGGCCGCTAACGGCTACCTGAAATCCTGACCAAGGGGGTGCCGCGTGGCGCTCAATAGCATCGAAGAACTGGTTGAAGACATCCGCCAAGGCAAGATGGTCATCCTCATGGATGACGAAGATCGCGAGAACGAAGGCGATATCATCATGGCCGCCGAGGCGTGCAAGCCCGAGCACATCAACTTCATGGCCAAGCACGCCCGTGGGCTGATCTGCATGCCCATGAGCCGCGAACGCTGCGAATTGCTCAAGCTGCCCCTGATGGCGCCGCGCAATGGCTCGGGTTTTGGCACCAAGTTCACCGTATCCATTGAAGCCACCACGGGCGTCACCACCGGCATTTCCGCCGCTGACCGCGCCCGCACCGTGCAAGCCGCCGCTGCGAAAGACGCCAAGGCCGAAGATATCGTCAGCCCGGGTCACATCTTCCCGCTGATGGCCCAGCCGGGCGGTACCCTGGCCCGTGCCGGCCACACCGAAGCCGCCTGCGATTTGGCGCGCATGGCCGGTTTCGAGCCAAGCGGGGTGATCTGCGAAGTGATGAACGATGATGGCACCATGGCCCGTCGGACTGAACTCGAAGCCTTTGCCGCCGAACACAACCTCAAGATCGGTACCATCGCCGACCTGATTCACTACCGCATGATCCACGAACGTACCGTTCAGCGGATTGCCGAGCAGCCACTGGACAGCGAACTGGGCCAATTCAATTTGGTGACCTACCGTGATTCAGTGGAAGGCGACGTGCACATGGCCCTGACCCTGGGCAACATTTGCGCCGAAGAACCGACCCTGGTACGCGTGCACAACATGGACCCCCTGCGTGACCTGTTGATGGTCAAGCAGCCGGGCCGCTGGAGCCTGCGCGCCGCCATGGCTGCGGTTTCCGAGGCGGGCAGCGGTGTGGTGCTGTTGCTCGGTCACCCGCTGGACGGCGATGTATTGCTGGCACATATCCGCGAAACTGCTGATGCCGTGCCGGTGAAAAAGCCGACCACCTACAGCATCGTCGGTGCCGGTTCGCAGATCCTGCGCGACCTGGGTGTGCGCAAAATGCGCCTGATGAGCGCACCGATGAAATTTAATGCGATATCCGGATTCGACCTGGAAGTTGTAGAATACGTGCCCTCCGAATAAAGGCCGGCGATTCTTGCCCCTTGTTCGCGGTTAAATCATCACTGAGGGACGCACTTTTCGCGTCCCGGCTCTTTAAGAGATTTGTCGAATGACCCTGAAGACCATCGAAGGTACCTTCATCGCCCCCAAAGGCCGCTATGCCCTGGTGGTTGGCCGCTTCAACAGCTTCGTGGTTGAAAGCCTGGTAAGCGGTGCGGTTGACGCCCTGGTTCGCCACGGTGTGAGCGAGAGCGATATCACCCTTATCCGCGCGCCTGGCGCCTTCGAAATTCCACTGGTTGCGCAAAAAGTTGCTCAGCAGGGTGAATACGCGGCGATCATCGCCCTGGGCGCGGTGATTCGTGGCGGTACCCCGCACTTCGAATACGTGGCCGGCGAATGCACCAAGGGCCTGGCCCAGGTGTCCATGGAGTTCGGCGTACCAGTCGCTTTCGGCGTACTGACCGTGGATTCCATCGAGCAAGCCATCGAGCGTTCCGGCACCAAGGCCGGTAACAAAGGCGCCGAAGCTGCCTTGTCCGCCCTGGAAATGGTCAGCCTGCTGTCGCAGTTGGAGGCCAAGTGATTTCCGACGAAAGCGATCAGTTCAACCCTCAGGACCCGCGTCCTGCCGATGCGGGCAAGCCGTCCAAGAGCGAGAAGCGTCGCAAGGCGCGTCAACTTGCGACCCAGGCGCTGTACCAGCGTCACCTGGCAGGCGCTTCGCTGAACGAAATCGAGGCACAGTTTCGCGTCGATAACGATTTCACCTTCGCCGACCAGAGCTACTTCCACGACATCCTTCATGGTGTGCACGCCAACCTGACCGAGATCGACACAGCCCTGGCGCCTTGCCTGGACCTGACCATCGAAGAACTCGACCCGGTTGAACTGTGCGTGATGCGTCTGTCCACCTGGGAGCTGCTCAAGCGCGTCGACGTGCCGTACCGCGTCGTGATCAACGAAGGCATCGAACTGGCGAAAGTCTACGGTTCGACCGACGGCCACAAATTCGTCAACGGCGTGCTCGACAAGCTGGCCCCGCGCCTGCGTGAAGCCGAAGTGAAGGAACACAAGCGCTAATCTGCGCTTGAATCTTCAATGGGTGAGTTTGAGCTGATCCGCACCTACTTCGCCGCTGCGCCCTGTGCGCAAGGCGGCGAAGGCATTGCCCTGGGGATCGGCGACGACTGCGCCTTGCTGGCGCTTCCCGCTGGGGAGCAACTGGCAGTCTCTACCGATACGCTGGTAGCAGGGGTGCATTTTGCCGATCCCTGTGACCCGTTCCTGCTCGGCCAGCGCTCGCTGGCCGTGGCGGTGAGCGACCTGGCCGCCATGGGCGCCCACCCCCTCGCCTTTACCCTTGCCCTGACCACGCCGAGCGTCGAAGCCGATTGGTTGCAACGCTATGCCCAAGGCTTGAACGCCATGGCGCAAAGCTGCGGCGTAGGCTTGGTGGGCGGCGATACCACCCGTGGGCCGCTGAGCCTCACCCTGACCGTGTTCGGCCGCGTGCCGGCTGGCCAGGCCTTGACGCGCAGCGGTGCTCAGCCGGGTGATTTGCTGTGTGTCGGCGGCGAGCTGGGCAATGCCGCGGGCGCCTTGCCGCTGGTAGTGGGGCAGCGCACGGCTGACGCAGCAATCGCCGAGCCGCTGCTGGCGCATTACTGGTCGCCGCAACCGCAGCTGGCCCTGGGGCTGGCATTGCGGGGCAAGGCGACTGCGGCCATGGATATCTCCGATGGGCTGCTGGCCGATTGCGGGCATATCGCCAAGGCGTCAGCGGTGCGCCTGGTGGTTGAGCGCCACCGGTTGCCGTTGTCTGCGGCCTTGCTGGCGTTTGTCGGCGAAGACCAGGCTCGCGTGGCGGCGTTGAGTGGGGGCGACGACTATGTGCTTGCGTTCACCTTGCCACCGTCCGAGTTAGCGCCGTTGCAGGCCGCTGGCTGGCCAGTGCATGTGGTCGGCCGAGTCGAAGCGGGGCAGGGCGTGACGCTGCTCGACGGCGACGGCCAGGACATCACCCCGGCTGTGCGCGGCTACCAGCATTTTCGCCAGACGCCCTAAGCCGGCGCTCTGCGCTACCCTTTATACGATTATCCCGAGTAAGAGGCCGTGACCATGGCTGCATGCCGCTGGCTGCTGATCGTGCTGTGTACCTTCGCTTCCCTGGCCCAGGCGAGCACTCCCGTGCCCGGCAAAATCGTGCTGGCCAGTGAGGAATGGAACGACTACACCAACAAAGATGGCAGCGGCCTGGCCTGGGATGTGTTGCGCCAAGTCTTTGAACCGGCTGGCATCACCGTGCACACCCGCAGCGTGCCCTACACCCGCTCGATTGGCCTGGCCCAGCGTGGTGAAGTGGATGGGTGTGTCGGCACCTATCGCGAGGAGGCCAGTGGTGTGCTGTACCCGCGCTGGAACTTCGACGCCGATCACGTCTACGCCCTCGGGCTGGCCACTGCACCCACGCCGACGTTGGCGACCCTGGGCAAGTACCGCCTGGCCTGGGTGCGTGGTTACAAGTACGAGGGTTACCTGCCCAATGTGCAGCGCTTTAACCAGATCGAGCGGCGCAGCGGCATTCTGCCGATGCTGCAACACGGTCGCGCCGATTTTTATATCGATGCCCTTACCGAAGCCAAATACGTGCTCAGCCAGGCGCAAGACCCGGCGCTATTCAAACTCACCCATATCGCTGAACTACCGCTCTACGTAGCCTTCGCCGACACCGAGCGCGGCAGGGCATTGATGGCCGTGTATGACCAGCGCTTGGCCAGCCTGGTCAAGACCGGAGAGCTGAAAGCGATTTTCGACCGCTGGAAACAACCCTACCCCCTGTAGGAGCGAGCTTGCTCGCGAAAAACTCATAAACGCCGCGCTCACCCAGGATACCGCGTCATCGTTGACCACTTTCGCGAGCAAGCTCGCGCCTACATAGAATCAATCCAAAGGCCAATCGAACCTATTGATCTTTATCAGCGATAATTCAGCTTAAGCGTCTGTAGGAACGTGCTGTTACAATGCCCGCCTCTGTGAAATCTGAAATCAGGAGCACACGGTGCCCGTCGTTTTCGTCGCCGCTTCCAAGCTGCCTACCCCTTTTGCCACGTTCACCATGAACGGCTTTCTTGAAGAAGCCACCGGGCGCGAGCACGTTGTGCTCAGCCTCGGTGACATCACCGATGGTGAGCCGGTGCTGGGGCGTGTGCATTCCGAGTGCCTGACCGGCGATGCGCTGTTCAGCCAGCGCTGTGACTGCGGCTCGCAACTGGAGGCCGCACTGCAGGCCATCGCCCGTGAAGGCCGTGGCGTGTTGCTGTACTTGCGTCAGGAAGGCCGCGGCATTGGCCTGTTGAACAAGATCCGCGCCTACGAACTGCAAGACGGCGGCGCCGATACCGTGGAGGCCAACGAGCGTCTGGGCTTTGCTGCTGACCAGCGCGACTACGCCATCTGCCTGCCGATGCTCGAGCACCTCGGGGTCAAATCCCTGCGCCTGATGACCAACAACCCCCGCAAGGTCAAAGCCTTGACCGAGATGGGCATCACCGTGGCCGAGCGCGTGCCGCTGCACACCGGGCACAACCCGCACAACAAACTCTACCTGGCCACCAAAGCCAGCAAGCTCGACCACATGATGGGCAACGAGCACCAGGGCGAGGTCGACCGCGCGTGACCCGTGGCCAGGTGAAACGGCGTCTGTCCTTCAATTGGTGGCAGTACCTGGCCCTGGCATTGCTGCCTTTGTTTGTGATCAACCTGCTATTTGGTCGTGCTGAATCCTTGTTGCCCGTCTTGGCCATGCCGTTTTTCATCGCCGGCGTGGCCTCGATGTTTCTCAGCCTGCGTTATTTTCATGCTTATAAACACGCACTGATCGCCACCTCCAAAGCCCTTGATACTGCTGAAGAGCCCGCAGCCTGGATCACCCTGGCGGCGCGACGGCGCACGGCCTTGCTGGTGGCCGCGCTGCCTGCCTGGATCGGTGCGCTGGCGGTATTCGTCGGCCTGGAGGCGGTGCCGCTGTTTCTGTTGGCGTTGTCGACGCTGGTGCTGTTATACCTCTATCGCATACCGCGTCAGTTGGGATGAAGCGCTACTGGCTGGCGCTGCTGCTGGTATTCAGTGCCCAGGGCTGGGCGGTCGAGCGAGTTGTCAGCCTGGCGCCGTCACTGTCTGAAATCGTGCTTGAACTGGGCGCCGACGACTTGCTGGTTGGCGTACTTGATGGTGGTGAGCGCCCGGTGGCGTTGGCGAAGGTGCCCTCGGTCGGGCATTACGGCCAGTTGGACATGGAGCGCCTGCTCAGCCTCAAACCCGACCTGATCCTGCTGTGGCCTGGCAGTGTTGGCCCGGCCCAGCGCGAGCAGCTCCAGCGGTTGAATATCCCGGTGTACGTCGCCGAACCCCATAGCCTTGAACAACTGACCACGCAGGTGCAGGCCATTGCCGAGCAATTGGGCCGCGCTGAGGCAGGGCATCAGCTCGCGGCACAATTGCGCCAGCGCTTGGCCGAATTACGCCAGCGCTACCAACGGGCTGAGCCGCTGCGGGTGTTCTACCAAGTGTGGAACCAGCCGCTGTACACCGTGGGCGGTGGGCAGATCATCAGCGATGCCCTCAGTGTGTGCGGGGCGCGCAATGTGTTTGATGACCTGAAGTTGCCGGCGCCGCAGGTGAATATCGAGTCGGTGCTGGGGCGTGATCCGGAGGTGATCCTGGTGGGGGATCAGGCTCAGAAGGACGCTTGGAAGGCATGGCCAATGATGGCTGCTCGGGTACGGTTAGTGCCGGACAAGGGCCTGGAGCGGCCGAGTGGGCAGATGTTGGAGGCGGTGGGGCGGTTGTGTCAGGTTTTATCACCTAACCTGTGAAACCGCTATCGCAGGCAAGCCAGCTCCCACAGGGGAATGCATTTCAATTGTGGGAGCTGGCTTGCCTGCGATGACATCGGTGCAGGCCCCTCAGAACTCAGGTGTCCATGTCAGCCCAACCATCCACACCCGACCTGCTTCACGATAATTCTGGCTTTCCCCGAGGTAGCTGTACTTCGCCCGTGCATAAGACTTGTCCAGCACGTTATCCACCTTCAGCGACAACGACACCTCCCGGTTCAACGCCCAACTACTGCGCAGCCCCAACAAAGCATAACCGCCCAGACGGTTGCGGTTGGCTTCATCGTCGTAGCTGCTGCTGATCGCCTGCCAGCTGGCGCCGAGACCGAGCTGATCAAATTGTCGGTCCAGATCCAGGTTCACCGTGCGCCGTGCGCGACGTGCCAGGGTGTGGCCGCTGTCACGGTCACGCGGGTCGATAAGCGACAGGCCCAGGTTGCCCTGCCAGCCAAACAGTTCCTGCTTGAGCGCCGCTTCAAAGCCGTTGATCCGCGCCGCCGCCACGTTTTGCGGCTTGCCAGCGTCAAGGATGATCGCGTCGCTCAGATCAGTGCGATACAGCGAGGCTTCCAGGCGTGCGCTGTCGGTCAGTTGGCTGCGCCATTGTAGTTCGTAGCTCTTTGAGGTCTCAGGCTGCAGATTGGGGTTGCTGTACTGCGTGTCGGGGTAATAGAGGTCATTGAAGGTCGGCGCGCGGAAGCCTTCGCTGTAGCTCAGGAGCAGGTCATTGTCAGGGTTGACCGGCACGGTCAGGGTGCCGCTCCAACTGTTCTGGCCGCCGAACTGCTGGTTCTGGTCGCGGCGCAGGCCCAGCTCGGTGGAAAACCACTGGCTCTTGAAACGGTGCTGCACAAAGGCCGCCCGGTTCCAGCGGCTGTTCTCGGTAAAGGTGGTGGAACCGTGGAAACGGTCTTCGTACCAATCGCCGCCGACGATCAGGCTGTTTTGCTCATCCAGGGTCAGGTCGTTCTGCCAATTGACCGAGTCGCGGTAGGTGTTGAATGCACTGTAATCATCGCTGAGGGTATCGCGCTTGGTGTCGCGGTTTTCACTGTGGCCCAGCTCCAGGCGCGACTGCCAGCTGTCATTGAGCTTGGCATCGACATAGCCGCTGGCGCTGCTCACGGTGTAGTCGGTGTAGGGTTTCTGGCCGAGGCTCTGCCCGGTGGCACCGTCGTAGCGGCCATAACTGTTGTCATACTCCGACTTGCCACGGTTATCCAACAGGTTGAAGCCCGCCTCCAGCTCATCGCTGAACGAATGGCTGAGGTTCAGGCTGATCGACTGATTGCGGTAGGCATCATGGTCGCCATCACTGGGAAACGACGCGTGGCTCGCGTTGATACCGGCAGTTTCATCCAGGCTCGCGCCCAGGTTGAAACGCGTGTGTTCATCGCCGCCCGACAGGCCCAGGCTGCGCTCCCAGGTCTGGTTGCTGCCAAACCCCAGTTTCAAGCGCGGCTGCAAGCCTTGCTCGGCATTGCGCCGGGTGAACACCTGAATCACCCCGCCAATCGCATCACTGCCGTAGATCACCGAACGTGAACCGCGCAGCACTTCCACCCGTTCAATCTGATCGACGTTGAGGTATTGCAAGCCGCTGTCGCCGGAGGTGGTGTTGGCGATGCGTTGGCCGTCCACCAGCACCAGGCTCTGCGCCGACTTGGTGCCGCGAATAAAAATCCCCGGCAAACTGCCACGCCCACCGGTTGGCGCAACTTGCACGCCCGGCACGCGGCTGAGCAGGTCGGTGACGCTGGTGGGTTGCAGGCGGTCGATGTCCGCGCGGGTGAATACAGTGTTGGCGGCGCTGCTGTCGTTACGCGCCTGGACTTGGCGGTTGGCGCTGATAACCACGTCGGAGAGCTTCAGGGCCTGGTCGCGGGTGTCGGCGAGTAGGTCGGCGCAGGGGAGCAGTAGCAGGGCAAGGCACAGGCGTTTCATGGGCTGTCCATAGCATTCGAATGTCATGCAAAACCACTGTGGGAGCTGGCTTGCCTGCGATAGCGGTGTATCTGACACATTGTTAGCGAATGTGCCGCCGTCATCGCAGGCAAGCCAGCTCCCACATTTTGGGCTGATTACAGATTTAGTAGCGCCAGGCGCTCGCGGACAGACGCCTCGATACCCGCCTCATCCAGCCCGCACTCAGCCAGCATCTGCGCCGGCTTGGCGTGTTCGACGTACACATCCGGCAAGCCCAGATGCAGCACCGACTTGAGGATATTCTCCCGCGCCAGGAACTCGCTGACCGCCGCACCGGCGCCGCCCATGATGGCGTTTTCTTCGACGGTCACCAGCAGCTCATGGCCAGCGGCGATCTCGCGTACCAACGCTTCATCCAGTGGCTTGACGAACCGCATGTCGACCACGGTGGCGTCGATCTTCTCGGCGACTTTCAAGGCTTCGGCCAGTTGCACGCCAAACACCAGGAACGCAGTTTTGCTGCCTTGGCGACGCACAATGCCTTTACCGATTTCAATCGGCTCCAGGTCTTTTTCGATCACGGCGTTGGGGCCGGTGCCGCGTGGGTAGCGCACAGCGGCCGGGCCGTTGTACAGGTGGCCGGTGCTGAGCATCTTGCGCAGTTCGTTTTCGTCGCTCGGTGTCATCACCAGCATGCCGGGGATGCAACGCAGGTACGACAGGTCGAAACTGCCGGCATGTGTCGGGCCGTCTTCGCCCACCAGGCCGGCACGGTCGATGGCGAACAGCACGTCGAGGTTCTGTACCGCTACATCGTGAACCAGCTGGTCATAACCGCGTTGCAGGAAGGTGGAGTAGATCGCCACCACCGGCTTGGCGCCTTCGCAGGCCATGCCGGCCGCGAAGGTCACGGCGTGTTGCTCGGCAATCGCCACATCGAAGTAACGCAGCGGGAAACGCTCGCTGAACGCCACCAGGTCGGAGCCTTCCTTCATCGCCGGGGTCACACCCACCAGGCGCGGGTCGGCGGCGGCCATGTCGCACAGCCATTCGCCAAACACCCCGGAATACTTCGGCCCGCTGGCCTTTTTCGGCGCGGCGGCGGGGGCATCGAGGGGTTCGAGTTTGGTGATCGCGTGGTAACCAATCGGGTCGACTTCCGCCGGAGCGAAACCTTTGCCTTTCTTGGTGACGATATGCAGGAACTGCGGGCCCTTGAGGTCGCGCATGTTGCGCAACGTGGCGATCAGGGTGGGCAGGTCGTGGCCGTCGATAGGGCCGATGTAGTTCCAGCCCAGCTCTTCGAACAGCGTGCCGGGGACCAGCATGCCCTTGGCATATTCTTCGGTGCGACGCGCGATTTCCCACGCGCCAGGCAGACGCGACAGCACTTTCTTGCTGCCTTCGCGCATGCTGGCATAGGTGCGGCTGGAGAGGATCTTCGCCAGGTAATTGGACAGGCCACCCACGTTGCGCGAAATCGACATGTCGTTGTCGTTGAGGATCACCAACATGTTGGCGTCCACTTCCGGCGCATGGTTCAGCGCTTCGAAGGCCATGCCGGCAGTCAGCGCGCCATCACCAATCACCGCAATCGCCTTGCGCTCACTGCCTTGCAGGCGGGCGGCAATCGCCATGCCCAGCGCTGCGCTGATGGAGGTGCTGGAGTGGCCGACGCCAAAGGTGTCGTACTCGCTCTCGGCACGGCGCGGGAAGGCGGCCAGGCCGTCCTTCTGGCGCAGGCTGGCCATGCGCTCGCGACGGCCGGTGAGGATTTTATGCGGATACGCCTGGTGGCCCACGTCCCACACCAGCCGGTCGTCCGGGGTGTCGAACACGTAATGCAAGGCGATGGTCAGCTCGATCACGCCCAGCCCGGCGCCAAAATGCCCACCGGTCTGGCCGACCGTGTAGAGCAATTCCAGGCGCAGCTCATCGGCCAGGGTTTCCAGCTCGGCTTCACCCAGTCGACGCAGGCCGTCCGGCGTGGCAGCACGGTCGAGCAGGGGCGTGGACGGGCGTTTGCGGGGAATCTCTTGAAACGTCGTGGGCATCAGGCGAATCGTTATAGGTATAGAAGAGGCGGCAGTTTACCTCAAGCCGTGCAAACTGCCCACGCAGAGCGCCGAACTTGGCCGATATGCGGCGCAAATGGCCGCGGCTGTCAGTGGCGACGTTCGACGATATACCGCGCCAGGTCACGCAGTGGCTCGGCCGCCGCGTCGAAAGGTCGCAGGGCGTCCAGGGCCTGGTCGCGCAGCTCGATGGCATACGCCTTGGCGGCTTGCAGCCCGAGCAACGCAGGATAAGTCGGCTTGTCCCGTGCGATATCGGCGCCTTGGCGTTTACCGAGGGTGGCGGTGTCACTTTCCACGTCGAGAATATCGTCCTGCACCTGGAAGGCCAGGCCGATCGCGCGGGAATAGGTGTGCAGGGCCGCCAAGTGCTCGGCGTCGGCGCGGCCACTGGCCAAGGCGCCTAGATGCACGGCCGCTTCAATCAGCGCTCCGGTTTTGTGGCGGTGCATGTGCTCGAGGGCTTTTTGATCCAGCTTGAGGCTGACCGAGCCCATGTCGATGGCTTGCCCGCCAACCATGCCCGCCGGGCCTGCGGCGTGGGCCAAGGCGGTGACCATGCGCAGGCGGATCTCGGCGTTGACGCTGCTCAAGCGCGGGTCCAGCAATGCGCTGAACGCCAGGCTCTGCAAGCCGTCACCGGCCAGGATCGCATAGGCTTCATCAAAGGCTTTGTGGGTCGTGGGCTGGCCGCGACGCAAATCGTCGTCGTCCATTGCCGGTAAGTCGTCATGCACCAGGGAATAGGCGTGGATCAGCTCCACCGCGCAGGCGGCACCATTGGCTTCTTCGGCAGGCGCGCCCAGGGCTTCACACGCCGCATAGGCCAGCAACGGCCGCACACGCTTGCCACCATTCATGACGCTGTAGCGCATGGCTTCATAGAGGCGAGTCATTTCCGGGCTTGGCGCAACAAACAAGGGCTCCAGCGCCGCATTCACCCGGGCTTGGCTACTGGCCTGATACGCGCTGATCATTCCGGCTGTTCCGCATCGAAAGGTTCTTCGGCCAACTCGCCGTCACGCTCGAGCAACACCTGGACCTTCTGCTCTGCCTGCGCCAGCGCGCTCTGACAGTCGCGGGTCAGGCCGATGCCTTGCTCAAACGCCGTCAACGAGTCTTCCAGCGACAACTCGCCGTTCTCCAGACGCTCGACCAAAGCTTGCAGGTCGGCGAGGGATTGTTCGAAATCGAGTGCAACTTTTTTGCGGGCCATGGCGGCAATTCCGGTAGACGGTAAACCGGCGCGACACTAGCAGACATGGGGGATTGGGGCAAATGAGTGGGGGTTACTCGTAAGGGGGATTGACGTGATAACGCGTACTGCGGCCACCCCCGGGGAGGCGCACCAGGCAGTTTTTCTCCAGCAGGTCTGCCAGGTGCCGCGTCGCAGTGGCCTTGGACACTTTGGCCACCGCTTGGTATTGCGCGGCGCTGATGCCCTGTTCGAAGCCCCGCTCACCACCCTCGAGCAGGCGATTGAGTACCTTGACTTGCTCGACGCAGAGCGAGACGCCACGGTGCTGCTGCCAGAACCGGCTTTTGGCCAACACCCGGTCTATCCGTGTCATCGCCTGTTGCAGGCTGCGCAACAGGGTTTTAAGAAACCATTCCAGCCAGTCGGTGATATCCAGCGTGGCCTTTTGACTGGACTCCAAGGCGGTGTGGTAACCGGCCCGGTCCTCCAGGATGCTGGCCGACATGGCGTAAAAGCGAATGGCGTGGTGTTCGCCTTGGGCCAAGGCCAAGTCAGTGATGGCGCGCGTCACGCGACCATTGCCGTCATCGAAAGGATGCAAGGTGATGAACCAGAAGTGCGCAACACCTGCACGAACCAATGGATCCAGTTCAGGTTGATTGCGACTGGTTTCGAACCACTCCAGGAAATCCTCCACAGCGTGCTCCAGGCCGTGACGTGGCGGCGCCTCAAAATACACGGTTGGCCGATCAAGCCTGCCCGACACCACCTGCATCGGCTCATTGCCCCTCAATGCGCCGACGCTGAGCTCGCGTGTGGCAAAGCCTGCCTCAGGCTCTGGGAACAACAAATGGTGCCAATTCATCAGGCGCGCGAGGGTGAACGGCTGCGCAAATTGCTCGGTGGCATCCATCATCAGATCGGCCAGCCCTTCACTGCGGCGGCTGACCTGGCCGTCCTTCGTGGCTTCCAAACCCATTCGTCGTGCCAGGGAGGAGCGCACCGAACCAACGTTCAACTGCTCACCCTCGATGGCCGAAGAGGTCAGGATATTTTGCAGCAGGGCATCCAATTCATTCTGCGCGCTGACTGCCTGGGTGACAGAACCCAGCATGCCCAGTAGCTTGCCTTGGGCCTGCCCACACTCGCGCAGCAAGGCCGCCAGCCGCCCAGGCTGCCAGTGAAAATGAGGCCAGTCGGTGTGTTGCCAGATCCAGTTCGGATGATCCATGGATGAGTGCCTGGGTGCGTGAGCCGAATAGAGGGTCTATTCGGCTCATTTTGTGAGCCGATTGTGCTGGGTATTCGGCTCATCGTCTAGGAGGCACCGAGCCAAAGAATTCGTTTTCATGCGGGCTCGCTTGATGATCAACGAAAGCTGACGTCGATTCTGTCGACTTTTAGTTTTATGAAATGCTCGTTATATTCAGGGTGGTCATAGTGTATATCCTCATCGTTTAATGAGGCGAAGCTGTGAAACTGTGTGTCGCATAGGTTTCCATAAAGCAGGTAGGCGTAGCCGGGGCTTATCTTTTCAATCAATGGTGCTCTCGGTTCGACCTTCTCGATCTCATAATCGTCAGATAGATTCATTGTCAGCTCGACGTTGTAGGTCTTTCCGATCTCTATGTCATATGGGCAGTAGCTGATGAAGCAATTTATGATGGTTCCTTCAATGAGCAGAGTTATGTCTTCCTCTATATGCTCATTGAGTGCTAACACCTGTGCTTTTATATAGCTATTTTCTGTATGGTCTAATGGTTTTGTCAGAGGGGTCGCCATTTATCATCCTCCAGAAGTCTTTTCCGCTTTTTGCATGCAACGTCGTAATATGACCGCTTGTATTCGTTCCCGCAAACGCAAATTTTGCTTGCCCTGTTCTATTTGTTCCCATTAGTAAAACGTATCCGGTTGTTGGGGTGTTTCTATACGAATAATGAACCGGCGTGCCTTCATTTATTACATGTTGTGCGGTGAGTAAGTATTCGTGACTAGAGCCAGCGCCGAATTCAGGTCCATGCTTCTCGTAATGCTCATTTAGTTTTGACTCGCTGGCAAATGCTGTCGGACGTTGTGTTGCAGAGGGCCTATTTGGTTCGCCTGCATTGACTTTGGCATCAATCGCGGGATCCTGAGGCTCTGTTCTAGCATTGCATCCGTTTTGCCCCGGGCAATTATTCAAGCCTAACGGGTCTACCCATCCCGTCGGATTGGGCACATACCGGTACCCATTGATCCCACCCGCCAACTTCACCGGATCCGGCGTCAGATAGCGACCAATATCCGGATTGTAGTAGCGATGGCGGTTGTAGTGCAGGCCGCTTTCCTGATCGAAATACTGACCCTGTAAGCGCAGCGGGTTGTCGATGTTGCCTACGTCGAGCCGGGCGATCTGGCCGTAGGCGCGGTAGTGGGCGGACCAGACGATTTCGCCTTTGGTGTCGGTCAGTTCTTGCGGAGTGCCGAGGTGGTCGAGTTGGTAGTGGTAGGGCTTGGTTTCTTTTGGGCCGGAACCTTCCAACAGGGCCAAGGGGCGGAAGCTGTCGGGCTCGTAGAGGTAGCTGCGATGGCGCTCTGCATGGTGTTCGGCTATCAGCTTGTCGCCTTGCCAGAAAAACTCTGTGGTTTTGTCGTCCACGGTTTTGCTGATGCGCCGTCCAAACGGGTCGTAGCGATAGCTGGCGGTCTGGCCGTTGGGTTGGGTGATGCCGACCAACCGATGCTGGCAGTCGTAGCGGTACTCAGTGACGAGTTGCTGGCCCTTGCCGCGTCGTTCGCGGATGAGGTTGCCGAAGGCGTCGTAGTCATAGTGCCGGTCGCCCTGGATCATCAGGCGGTTGGCCGCGACGATGTCCGGGCCGGGGCGGTCTTGCATCAGCAGGTTGCCGGCCGGGTTGTGGGCGAAGCGTTCCTGTACGTCTTGCGAGTGGTCGGCGCGGGTCAGGCGATTAAGCGGGTCGTAGCGGTAAAGGTGTTCGCCTTTGCGAGTGTCGAGCAGGCGGGTGAGGTTGCCGCTTTTGTCGTAGTCGTATTGGCGTTGGTAGAGGTGGTTCTGTTGTTGGGTTACCGCGTGGGCGTGCAGGCGGTGTTGATCGTCGTAGTGGTAGTGGCTGAGCAGTTGGCCTTGCTGGCGCTGGTGTTCGCGGCTGCTCTTGAACAGATGCGAGGTAAGCACTTCACCGTTGAGTTCGACCGTGGCGAGGTGGCCGCCTTTGTCGTGGTTGAAGGTGATGCGATTGTTGTCCGGCAGGCACAGGTTTTTCAGTTGCCCGCAGGCGTCGTAGCCGTAGCGCAGGGTGCCCCAGCCTTGGTGTTCGGCGGTGAGGCGGTTTTGGCGGTCGTATTCGTAGGCCAGCGCCCAGTGGCCGTCTTCGACGCTGAGGAGGTTGCCTTGGCGGTCGTAGGCATAGTCGACAACGCTGGCATCGGGCAGGGTTTTTCTTACGAGGCGCCCGGCGTGGTCGCGCTCGTAACGGGTGATTAGCTGACTGTCATCGTCGCCGTATTCGGTTTTTTCCAGCAGGTTGCCGTTGAGGTCGTAGGCGTAGGCGGTGCGCTGGCCGTCGAAGCCGGTTTCCTGGCGGATCAGGCCATTGGGGTGGTAGTCGAGTTGGTAGGTTTCGCCGGTTTCGTTTTCGATCTCGGTGAGCAGCAGCCGGGCGTTGTCGTAGCGGTACTTGAGCTGGGTGCCATCGGCGTTGAGACGGCGGCTGATCAGGTGTAGGCCGTCTGCGTATTCGTAGCGGGTGACGTGGCCCAGTTCGTCGCGTTCGGCGATGATTTTGCCGTAGGGGTTGTAGCTGAACTCGCGGGTGGCGCCGCCTGGCAAGACGAGGCGAATCAACCTACCGACGCTGTCCCATTCATAAACGGTCTGTGCACCGTGCTCATCCTCACGGGCAACCTGTCGCCCCAAGTCGTCATAGCGATAACGCTTGATCCCACCATGGGGCAATTGCTCCTCCAGCAACTGCCCACGCTCGTTCCACACCAGCCGATGACAACTGCTGTCCGGGTACCAAATCCCCGTCAGTTGCCCATGTTTGTTGTAGCTGTAGTCAGTCGAATGGCCATCCGGGTCTGTCTTGCGGATGACATCGCCCTGGTCATTACGCTCATATTTCCAGACCGCCTCCCCACGGCGCACAACCCGTACGAAGCCATTGTCATGCTCGTAGGACGTCGGCTCATCATCCCCCGGAAACAGCGCCACCAAGCGTCCGGCATCGTCATACTGATAGGCCGTCACAGCGCCCATCGGGTCTTGCTCGACGGTCAGCCGCCCCTGATCGTCGTAGGATTTGAAATGCGTGGCGCCATCAGGATCAACGCGCTGCACCAACCGCGCCCGCTGATCATGGACATACACCTCCTGGCTACTATCGGCGTTATGCACCGTGACACGCCCGTCATCGCCCCAGGCATAACGCGTGTCCATCTGCGAAAAACTCGCCCAATGCCGAACACAGCGTGCTGCCTTGCCAGCACGTTCCCATTCCCAAAAGAAACTCGCGCCACCGGCCAGTTGCCGCTCCAGAATGACGTGCTGATCGTCATACCGATAACGCTCGCTTTCCCCGACAGCATTGGTCGCGCAGACCAGTCGTCCGTGTTCGTCATAGGCGTAGGAAACAACGTTCTGCTCGGTCTCCCACACGTAGGGCTCTCGCCCTTTGGCGCGATGCACCTGGTAGTCCACCGCGACGATGCGATCCAGCTCATAACGCAAAAGCAGCGAACGGCCCGCACCGTTATCCAGCCGCTCAATCCGCCCTGAACGATCCCGGCAAAGGCGCAGCCGGTTGTCATACGCATCGCTGATCGAGACCAGTACGCCATCGCGAAAGTGATAGAAGCGCGACGCCTGGGCCAACACCAACTCGTCAGGCGCCGAACCCAAGTAGATCGCCGCTTCCGCCAGGCTATTGGTGATCGCGGGCCGAGAGTCGGTGGGCAAGGGCAGGGCAGTCGAGCGGTTCTCATGGTCAGTCCACACCACGGAATCGCCCGACACACAAAGCCGATGGGCCAGCGCATGGCTCCAACCAAACCCCAACCCACAATCGATTTCCACCGCGCTGGTGCGGTACAGCCGCGTCCACTCAAACGGCAAGATCCCGTCCAACGCGCCATCGGTGAGGGTCAGCAATTCCTCGCCAGTGACCATCGACACCGGGCAACCGTGAGTGACCGTTTTATCCGCAGACGCCGCAGCGTCCCCCTTCGGATTTGAAGCCACGGCGGGCACATCATCCACATGCTCTTTCTGCGTCAGCACCGCGTTCTGCCGCGCCCGCCAGCGCATCTGCATCGTGCCTTGCTTCAGCCCACCCACCACCCCGCGAACCGCCACCGCTTTGTAGCGGCCCACCGCCTGCATGAACTTCGTGAGGATCGTCAGCACACCGGTCACGAAGCCCACGGCTGACTGAAGCACCCACGCACCGTACTTGACCAGGCGCATACTCAAATACGCCACGCCCGCTGCCGGCAGCGCGATGGTCAACACCACGCCAATCACCAGGTCAATCAGCAGCGACACCATAAAACCGGCGGCTGCTTGTGCGACTTCACTGGGCGGTAACGCCTCCAGCCAGATGATGGCGGTGCGCAGTAACAGGTACAGCGCCGCCTCATCACTGGCCAGCAACATCGCCTGTTCCATGACCTTGGGCGCATCAGTGGCGATTTGCGCCAACCTGGCCGCCTCGCTACCCAGTTGCTCGACGTACTTGAGCGGGTCTTCAAGCATCGCCTGCACCTGCTTGATGCTGTCCCACGCGTCACGGATCGCTGCCCAACTGCCGGCCAGCACGCCGTTGCCAATCGCGCTGGCAGTGGATTGCTGCCAGTGTGGCTTGAAGCCTTGCCACTGCTCGCGCAGCCATTGCTCCAGATCCGCTGTCAGCCCCGCATAGGAAGCAAACAAGGCGTCGACTTGCTGCGCTGAAACACCGCCCTGAACCCTCACCTGATAACGCCCGCCAGCGGCGCAGTCGTGGGAACCTTCGCCGTGCTCGTCGAGCAGGATGACCCTGGAACTGCCGTCATCCAGCCCGATCACCTCAACCGGGATATTGCCGATCGGCACGTCGTACGCTGACTCGAACCTGCTCTGGATCTTCAGCACACCACCCGCCGGACAGCGGGTCACGGTGGAAAAATCCGTATCGCCAAGACTCACCGACTGCTGCGCATCCCCAGCCCGCAACACCCGATCCATACCCAGCAACGACGGCATGTCCGCTGCATGACTGACCGTATCCAGCGCGCGTGAATACCAGGCGCCCATCTGCTGGCGGTACTCCGCCAGGCTCTGATGGAAACCATTTAGCTCGTGTTCGATAAAGTTGATGTGGGCAGGTGGGGTCATCCATGACGTCTCGTCGCAAGGCAAGGCGTCGGAGTCTGCCGCAGTAAAAAACGGCTGGATGAACGGTTGGAAAAATCAGATTGCGGCTACAACGGACGGGTAAAAGTCGGCGTTAACCCATACATAAAGGCCACTTCAAATCGCGAAGCTACTGATTGACGAGCAGTCCCCTTGAGCGCCTTTGAGTTGGGTTTCGAACGCAATCAGCCCAGCCTGCATCCGTCGCAATACGGCGATTTGCGCGGCCAGCGTGCGCTTCTTGTCGGCGATGGCTTGTTCAGCCTTGTCCCAAGGAAGCGCATCACCCTCGTACCCCAGCAAAATCTCCTGCAATTCCTTGAGCTTGAACCCCAGCTGTTGCGCGCACTTTATAAACATCAGCCGCTCGACATTCTGCTCGGTATAAACGCGATAACCGCCCTGACGCGCAGGCGCGGGCATCAGCCCGATCGCCTCATAGTGACGAACCGCCTTGATGGTTGTGCCGGACAATTGCGCGGCTTTGCCGATGTACATGAAAACTCCCTTTTTCAAATAGTGCGCTGGCCTGTTTCAGCCACTTGGCCCGCTGCGTCAGCGTAGAGCCCAGTACCGGCCCCAACAGCAGTGTCTTGCTCGTCGTGATGCCACAGAGCGCCAGTGTGGTACGACGCATCTGGTGGATGGCCGGCATGCGATAAACCCAGCGGTAATACCACGGCGGCGTATCGAGGGTCACTAACAAGTGCGCGGTTCGGCCCTTTAACAGCTTGTCTGGGAATGCCTTGCCTGCGCGGTATTTGAAGGCAAAGCCGGGGAGGAAAACGCGGTCGATAAAGCCCTTCATCAGAGCCGGGACTCCGCCCCACCAGACAGGGAAAACCCACGCCAGGTGCTCGGCCCAAAGGATGTCGGATTGGGCACTGAGCAAGTCGGGTTCCAGTGTCTGAGCCTTGGTATAACCATGATTAAGGGTGGGGTCGAAGCTGAGATCACCCAGGCGCAGGACGCGGACTTCGTGGCCGGCCGTTTTAGCGGCGTGGATATAAGTGTGCGCGAGAGCGGAACAAAAACTATCGGCGGACGGGTGGCCAAGAATGACCAGAATGCGCTGACTCATGGTGATAGGTCCTGAAAAGAGCATTCAGGGTAGGGGTTGCCGTATAGGGGAGAGTCAAGGGCCAGCAGGACCTTTCTGTGAGGTACGCAGGACCCTTCCTGAAGTGCTCATGAACGCTTGTGACAGTAGTGTGGGCTGGCTAGCCTGCCGAAAACACCAGAGTAAAAAAGGCATGAGCGAAACTTCTATCGGGTTGATCGCGCCTCCTGAGGGCTACGGCGATTGGCTGACAGACCTCAAGGGCCGTATCCATCAGGCGCAACAGCGTGCGTCAATTGCCGTTAATCGTGAGCTGGTGCTGCTCTACTGGCAGATCGGGCACGATATTTTGATGCGTCAGCACGCTCAAGGTTGGGGTAGCAAAGTGATCGACCGCCTTGCGCAAGATCTGCGGGCGGCCTTTCCTGACATCAAGGGCTTTTCGCCGCGCAATTTGAAGTACATGCGTGCTTTTGCTGAGGCCTGGCCGGATTCGGAATTTGTGCAACAGGCTGCTGCACAATTGCCTTGGGGCCACAACGTGGTGCTGCTCGATAAGCTTCCCGGCCCCGAAACTCGTCGTTGGTACATCATTCAGGCCGTTAAACATAACTGGTCGCGCAACACACTGGTGATGCACATTGAAAACCGCCTGCTGGAGCGCAGTGGCAAGGCCGTCAGCAACTTCGAAAGCCATCTGCCCAAAGCGCAATCCGACCTGGCGCGCGAATCCCTCAAAGACCCGTACCGCTTTGATTTCCTCAGCCTGGGGCTGAATGCGCAAGAGCGCGAGATCGAAAAAGCCCTGATCAAGCACGTCACTGACTTCTTGTTGGAGTTGGGCGCAGGTTTTGCCTTCGTTGGCCGGCAAGTGCTGCTGAATGTAGGCGGCGATGAGTTCTTCATCGACCTGTTGTTCTATCACCTCAAGCTACGTTGCTATGTGGTGATAGAACTCAAGGCGGGCAAATTCAAACCCGAGCACCTGGGCAAACTGAGCTTCTATCTCGCGGCGGTGGATGCCGAGATAAAGCACCCACAGGATGGCCCGACTATCGGCCTCTTGTTGTGCAAGGGTAAAAATGAAGTGGTGGCTGAATATGCACTGCGCGATAACAACCGACCTATTGGTGTGGCGCAATATCAACTGATGGAGTCTTTGCCAGCCGAACTGCAATCGAGCTTGCCTAGCATCGAGCAAATCGAGCGAGAGTTGGCGGGGTAGGCTGGCCCTTTTCGGTGGCTGAAAAATGTAAGGAAAAATCTCACGCGTGAGCTATTGAGTACCTTGCGGATTGCCTGTAGATTTTCTCACGCGTGAGTTTTTCACAGCGAGGTCAGTACCATGAACAGCAGCTCTCCATCGAGCCCATCAGTAGGGCCCGATACCGATTCAGCAAGCCTCAAGGGAGAGCGCTTGAAGCCGTCCGCAAAAAAGCCGTCGAGCTTTTACATGAAGCAGATGCGTGCGGGGCTGGCGGCGGCCGGTTATGTGAAACACGAGACTTGGGTGCTTCCCGAAAACCGAAGCCTGCTCAAGCAAATGGAGAAACAGCTACGCCAACCGATCCTGGCTGGCTCATTCATGTCGGAGAATTTCATGAGCGCAGGTACCAACTGGAATATCGATCGCCTCTTCAGTGCTCTTCAGGCCCTGGATGACGTGACGTCCAATGACATTACGCTTTCTCTCGTCCAAGGCTCCGAGTCCAGCATCAAGCTTGAGATGAACGACTTTGGTGGCTTGCCGATTTACATCGCGGTGGTGGGCGAGCAAATCATTGTGGATACCGTCCTGGTTGACGCTGAGTCCATCAACGACGTGCCGGCCTTCAACGACGCGGTGCTGCGCAGCCGGGAGATGTTCCCGTTGTCGTCCATCGGCATCGAGTCCATGCCGAACGGGCAGGTGGTCTACAACATGTTCGGTGCACTCAGCTCCGACTCCAGCCTGACCAACATCGTGACCGAGGTGAAAACCCTGGTTGATAACGTGCAGCGCGCCAGCGAAGCCTTCGAACGTTTCTTCATTTAATTATTCGGGAAAATCCAATGACTCAGTCCATCTGGAGCAAATTGTTCACCGCGTTGCGTGGCGGCGCCAGCGAAGTCGGCGAATCGATCGTCGACCAACAGGCCCTGCGCATCCTTGACCAGGAAATTCGCGATGCAGACAGCGCCTTGGCCAACGCCAAGCGTGAGCTGGTGAGCATCATGGCCAAGCACAAACTGGCGGCTGATCGCGTTGGCGAGTACGACGCCAAGATCAAAGACCTGGAATCCAAGGCGATGGCCGCTATCCAGGCCAACCGTGAAGACCTCGCCCTGGAAGTGGCCGAAGCCATTTCGACCCTGACCAACGAGCGGGACGTAGAGCAAAAGCAGACCACCGAGTTCGGTGGGTACGCTGAAAGCATGCGCAAAGACATCACCAAGGCCGAGAGCCGCATCAAAAGCCTGCGCCAGCAAGTGGACATGGCCAAGGCTCGCGACAGCGTGCAAAAAGCACAGGTCAGCGCCTCCATTGCCAGCGGCGGTGCCAACGGCAAGCTGGAAACCGCGGTTGGTACGCTCAATCGCTTGCAGGCCAAACAGCAGCAACGTGCCGCTGAGCTGCAAGCCCAGGATGAACTGGCTGAAGCATCCACAGGAACCGACCTGGAACGCAAACTGCGCGATGCCGGTATCACGCCGAACGAAGGCAGTGCCAATGCGATTCTGGAGCGTTTGAAGCAAAAGTCGGCTGAGTAATAAAGGCAAGTCCAGGCAGCGCAGACCAAAGTGGGGCTTGCTCGCGAAAGCGGTGGGGCAGTCACTGTCAATGTTGACTGAGCTGGCGCCTTCGCGAGCAAGTCGAATCGTCGCACCGCCGCTCCCACAGGGGGGGCGGTGTTTCACTGAGCGGCATTGGGCACTTCTTTTCATGTTGAGGTCAGGATGAACGCCTTGAACGGTTTCAAGACAATCGCAGGCCTGGCCCTCTTCATGGTCGCGCTGCAACTGCTCAATGTGGCGACCGGTTACAGCCTCATGGCGTTCGGGCTGATCCCGAGAACGGTGCAGGGCCTGTTCGGTATCCTCACCTCACCGTTTTTGCATGCCTCCTTCGCCCACCTGAGCGCCAACCTGATTGCTTTTTTGGTCTTGGGCTCTTTGGTCATGATCGAAGGGGTCAGCCGGTTCATTGCCGTCAGTGCCATCGTCATTCTGCTGGGCGGCTTGTTGGTCTGGCTGTTTGGTTTTTCAGGCGTACACGTCGGCGCCAGCGGTTGGGTGTTCGGGCTATGGGCCTACCTGCTCTCTCGCGCCTGGTTCCACAGAAGCTGGGGCAACCTGCTAACAGCCGCTGTCGTCGCTTTGCTATATGGCGGCCTGATCGTGGGCTTCCTCCCCCGGCAGGGCATTTCCTTCGAAGGGCATCTGTTTGGCGCGCTCGCTGGATTTATTGCAGCCAAGGTACTTCTATCCAGGCCGCGCAGCGGGTTTAATGCCGGGTGAACGCACTTGAGCATCCAGAAGCCGAGGCGATGCTGTCGTCAGGATTCAAGTACCCAGGGAGCCAGGGGCTAAATGTCGATTTTCCTTTTGTTACGCATGTACGCCTCGTCGCTCTTTCACCGCTTCGGTTGGGCAGGCCTGATCGTTGCCTTGGGTATCCACCTGAGCACGGCTTACCTGGGCCTTGTGTTGCTGGGCGAACAACACCTCACCGCTCCCGCCACGTTTATCTACTTCTATCTCACCACCACACTTACCGTCGGCTATGGCGACCTCGCACCGCAGACCTCGGCGGGGCGAATTTTCGTGGCGGCCTGGGTCATGCTCGGGGGCATTGCGCTGCTCACGGCAGCCATCGGCAAAACCACCAGCAGTGTTATCGATGCATGGAGAAAAGGCATGAAGGGCAAAGGTGATTTCACCGGCAAGGTCGGCCATACCGTGCTGATCGGCTGGGAGGGCGCGTCCAGCGAGCGGGTGATTGAGTTGTTGCTGCAAGACGAAACCTCCAACGACAACTTGATCGTGATCTGCGATTGCAGCCTTGAAGAAAACCCGATGCCGGGCAAAGCAGCGTTCATCCGCGGCGAGAGCCTGTCTTCCACCGCGCTGTTGCTGCGTGCCGGTGTGCCCGGTGCCGAGCGTGTGCTGGTGCGAACCCCGTCTGATGACCTGACGCTGGCCACCGTGCTGGCGGTGAACCAACTAAGCCCCGTCGGGCATGTGGTCGCCCACTTCAACGAAAGTGAAATCGCCGCACTCGCCAGCTCCTACGCCCCGCGGCTGGAATGCACGTCCAGCATGGCAATCGAAATGCTGGTGCGCGCCTCTCAGGATCCGGGCTCGTCGGTGGTGATCAATGAATTGCTGTGCGTGGGGCAGGGCGCCACCCAGTACCTGATGAAATTACCCGACGCCTTTGAGGCAACCTTCGGCGAGCTGTACACGCAGATGAAGGAACGCCACAACGCCACCCTCATCGGCTATCGCGCCCAAGGTGTTCAGCAGGCGTCGATCAACCCGCCCAATGCCACACAGGTCAAAGGCGGCGAACTCTTCTACATCGCTTCCACCCGACTTAAGGAAATCTCCCATGGGATGGCTTAAACAGTTGATGGGACTTGAGGCCCCAAAAGCCACTACCGACTCGAACCGGGCCGTCAGCCCAAGCCTGCCAGCCACCGGCCCGCTGGGCCTGGCACCGGGCAAGGGGGTGATGTTCGACACCACCCTGAAACTGCTGCTCGATGAAAAAACCAACGTGGTGGTCCCCGGTTCCCAGGAAATCTGGAGCAACGGCACCATCGACCTCGGCCAGTCCACCTGGCTGTCGCGCTATTACATGAACGACGAAGATTATTGGCTGCAGGTGCACACCACCGGCCAGATCGCAGGCCAGGTCGCGTCGGTGATTCTGTTCAACTACCTCAGTTACGTCACCATCAGCAGTGAAGCAGAACTGCGCAGGCTGGCGGGCCCACAGAGCCTGATCGGGCTGCCGACTTACACCCACGACGGCGTCGAGTTCTTCCGTGAGTGGGGCAGCGAGGACGGCCAGACCGAACTGGTGGCGATGAGCGAGCAGGTCACCAGCCCAGAAGCCACCTACAGCGTCGAGCACCGTTCGATGCTATACGCCCGCGACACCGGCCTGACCGACCGTCGAGAGTTCCTGCTGTTCTCCGTCGAAGAAGATGCCGAAGGCACCATCAGCCTGAGCACATCCCTGGGCATTTCGCTGTACACCACCGACCTGACTACGCTCTAAAAAAGGAAGCCGTCCATGCTAGAAGCACTCTCCATCTCCCTTAACAAAGCTGCCGTGCTCGGCTTTGTCCTCTATATCCTGGGGGCTGCGGTACTGTTCGCGCTGTTCCAGTTCATCTACACCCGCATCACTCCGCACAAGGAGTTCGAACTGATCCGTGCGGGCAACACCTCCGCAGCGGTCGCCCTGGGCGGTGCCATCGTCGGTTTCGCCATTCCGGCCAGCAACGTGATTGCCTACTCGATCAACGTTCTCGACTTCATCGTCTGGGCCGTGATCGCCGCCGTCGTCCAGCTGCTGGCGTTCCTGCTGACCAGCCTGGTGCTCAAAGGCACGTCCGAGCGCATCAAGAAGGGCGAACTGGCGGCCGGTATCTACGTGGCCGCGGTGGCCATCAGCGTCGGCATGCTGAATGCCGCGTGCATGACGCCCACCTCGAACTGATTGCCCACGGAGCTCCCGATGAAACGAAGCAAGTACGTCCAGCTGTCGCTGGCAGCGTCGGTCGCCATGGCGATATCCGGCTGTGGCCCAACGGAAAAAACCTACGACCTGCAAAAGAAGTACAACTTCCAATCGGTACAGCAATGCGCCGATGAAAAACTTCCGGTAGACGTCTGCTCGGACGCCTACATGACCGCCATGGCCGAGCATCGCCGCATAGCGCCGGTGTACGACAGCCAGGCCGACTGCGACGCCGACTTTGTTGCCGACTGGTGCCAGCAAGACTCCACCGGCAAATTCATCCCGCGCTTGGGCGGTTTCGAACTGACCGCCGAAGGCCAGGTGACCCAATCCCAGGTCGACGCTGCCAATGCGCAAGCGGCCAACGCTCAGGCCAGCGGCGGCGGCTCAGGCTTCTCTACCAGCAGCCTGCTGACCGGCCTGCTGATCGGCAACATGCTGAGCAACAACCGCAACAGCTACCGCTCGGAGCCGGTGTACCGCTATCGCGATGATCGCGGCAATTACGGCAACTCGACGCTCAACCAACGCGTGTCAAATGGCGCGACCTTTGGCCGTTCCAACCAGGCCCGGTACGGCAGCAGCAATTACACCAACACGCTGCGCTCTTCCCCTAAGTCGAGCTCGGTTTCATCGGCCACCTCCCGGGGCGGCTTCGGCAGCAAAGCCAGCGCACGCAGTGGCTGGGGCGGCGGGTCGAGCAGCTAAGGAAACCGGCCATGAAGAAGATCCAATGCGCAGAGCGTCATGACTGGAAACATACCGCCGAGAGTCTTGGCTTCCTGTTCCATACCATCGACGACGAACCTTACTGGGACGAAAGCGCGTACTACCAGTTCACGCTCAAGCAAATCGAGCGCGACCTCGAAGACCCGACCACCGAGCTCCATGATATGTGCATGGACCTCGTCGCCCGCGTGGTCCACAGCGAAGAACTGCTTGAACGCCTGAGCATCCCCGCGCCTTTCTACGACATGATCCGAACCTCATGGCTCGAAGGTCACCCGCACCTGTACGGGCGCATGGACTTCTCCTACAACGGCAGCGGGCCCGCCAAGCTGCTGGAGCTCAACTACGACACCCCCACCAGCCTCTACGAAGCCGCGGCATTTCAGTGGGGCTGGCTGGAACAATGCATCGAACGCGGCCTGCTGCCCAAGCACGCCGACCAGTTCAATAGCATCGACACCAAGCTGCACCAGGCCTTCGCGCAGTTGCAGGTCAACCAGCCGTTCTACTTCGCCTCGATGAAAGACTCGATCGAAGACAAAGGCACCACCGACTACCTGCGTCTGGTCGCCGAAAAGGTCGGCATCGAATCCCGCCACATCGACATCGAAGACATCGGCCTGACCAGCGAAGGCCGCTTCGTCGATCTTGAAGATCGCTGGATCCCCCACCTGTTCAAACTGCATGCCTGGGAGTTCATCTTCCACGAACCCTTTGGTGCGGCGATTGCCCAGAGCGACACACAGTTCTTCGAGCCCGCGTGGAAATCCATTATTTCCAACAAAGGCATCCTGCCGCTGCTGTGGGAATTCAACAAAGGCCACCCCAACCTGCTCGCGTCCCACCTGGACACCGACCCAGGTAAAGCCGTGCCAAAAGGCTGGGTGCGCAAACCTTTCTTCTCACGGGAAGGCGCCAACATCGAACTGCAAACCGCCGACGGCCTGACTGTAAAAGAAGACGGCCCCTACACGGATGCGCCCTTCATCCTTCAAGAGTTCGCACCGCTGCCAAAATTTGGTGACAGCTACACGCTGATCGGCTCCTGGGTCATTGGCGACCAGGCCGCCGGCATCGGCGTGCGCGAGGACAATAGCTTGATCACCAAGGACTCAAGCCGGTTTCTGCCGCACTTGATCCTGGATTAAGGAAGTTGATCGTTCCCACGCTCCGCGTGGTAACGCATCCACTGACGCTCCGCGTCACCGCGCCCTGGTATTGACGTACCCATTCACGGCTGCAATCAAAGCTTCGCAAGAATAGTCATGCCCAGCATTCTCGTGGTTTAATATTTTTTATATAAATACCCTTATAGGGTGATATTTATCATGAAAATAAACCATCTTCTCGCTGAATGGCCGTCGGGCTCCATTGCCACCCAAGCGTGGCTGCACGAACACGGCGTTGGGCCGAGCCTCATTCAAAAGTATCAGCACACGGGTTGGGTAGAGCGTGTGGGGCATGGTGCGTGGAAACGCAGCGGCGACGATCTTGACTGGCACGGCGGTGTCTTCGCACTGCAACAAGACGCAACGGTGCAGATTTGGCCGGGTGGTGCGACGGCGTTGAGCCTGGCCGGTTACAGCCACTACCTGACCTTCGGAAAGCAGACAGTCGATCTATTCGGCGCATCAGAAGCTCTTCTGCCAGGCTGGTTTCGCAAGCACGAATGGGAGGCCCAGGTAAATTTCTACCGAGGTGCGCTCTTTGCGGGGCTGGAAGATATGGCGTTACAAGTTTTCCAAGTGCCGTACCGCCAATTTGCGCTAAAAATCTCCACCCCGGAGCGTGCGGTGCTTGAGCTTATCCATCAAAGCGACGATGAAATGCTGTTCAGCGGTGTGGCCGATGTATTGAGCGGTCTGGCCACACTCAGCCCCAAACGCCTGCAAAAACTGCTTGAAGCGTGCAACTCGATCCGCGTCAAACGTGTGTTCCTGTTGCTGGCACGTAACGCGAACCATGCGTGGTATAGGCGAATAGATCGTTCCAGCATCGACATGGGTAAGGGCAAGCGGCAAATCATCCGGGGCGGTCGACTCGATAAAGAGTTCCTCATTACCGTTCCGGAGCGTTTTGCCAATGCCACTTGATCCACGTTATGCCGCTCAGGTTCGTCTGCTGGTGCAGGTCATTCCTTACGTAGCGGCAGAACGATGTTTCGCACTAAAAGGGGGGACCGCCATTAACCTGTTTGTGCGGGACTTACCTCGGTTGTCGGTAGATATAGACCTGGCGTATCTGCCCAACTCTGCCCGCCAGCAGGCATTGGCCGACGTTCGTCAGGCGTTGGAGCGCATTGCCGGTGCCATAGCACGAGCCCTCCCTTCGAGCATCGCGACCGTTCAAGCAAATCGAGACGATGAGCTTCGGATTCTCGTAAGAAACGCTCACGCCCAAATTAAAATTGAAGTTTCGCCAGTGCTGCGCGGGACTGCCCTGCAGCCGCTGGAACGTGACGTAGTGCCGTTGGTCGAGGATGAGTTTGGTTTCGCCTCGATAGCGGTGGTGTCCTTGCCCGACCTCTACGGCGGTAAAATTTGCGCTGCACTGGATCGGCAACACCCAAGAGACCTTTTCGATCTGATGTTGATGCTTCGAGAAGAAGGGCTGACACGCGAAATTTTTGAGGGCTTCTTGGTGTATTTGATCAGTCATGGGCGGCCTATGGCTGAGCTGCTTGCTCCACGATGGAAGCCACTGGCGGATATATTTCAGGCTGAATTTGCTGGCATGACACGAACGCCGGTCACTCTTGAAGAATTAGAGGTAACCAGAGAGGCTTTGCTGACCGCGATCCAGCAACAATTCTGCGAGCAGGATGCCGCCTTTCTGATTTCGCTAAAACAAGGAGAGCCTGACTGGGCGAAGTTGAGTTTGCCTGGGATCGAAGAGTTGCCTGCCGTGCAATGGAAGCTGCATAACGTCAGGCGGATATCTACTGCGAAGCGAGTAGACGCTGTGGCGAAGCTGGAGGCGGTGGTTGGGCAATTGCTGGCCGGGTAAGCCGTGGAATGAAAAAGCCTGCTTTTCAAAGCAGGCTTGTCATACAGCGTGGTGACTTACTTAGAATGGGCAGTCAGCGCTGCATACCCATTCATCAAATTGCGATAGTTAGGAATCCGCTGGGACAACAGATTCCCCAGCCCTTCGATGTCGTTGCGCCAGTCGCGGTGCAACTCACACGCCACCGAGAACCAGTTCATCAACTGTGCACCGGCCTGCGTCATCCGGCTCCACGCCGCTTGCTGCACGGTGGTATTGAACGTGCCCGATGCATCCGTCACCACAAACACCTCAAAGCCTTCTGCCAGCGCCGACAAGGTCGGGAACGCCACACACACATCCGTTACTACACCGGCAATGATGATCTGCTTACGCCCGGTGGCCTTGATCGCTTTGACGAAATCCTCGTTGTCCCAGGCATTGATCTGACCGGGGCGAGCGATATACGGCGCGTCCGGGAACATTTCCTTCAACTCCGGCACCAGCGGGCCGTTAGGGCCTTGCTCGAAACTGGTGGTGAGGATGGTCGGCAAGTTGAAGAACTTGGCCAGGTCAGCCAGGGCCAGCACGTTGTTCTTGAACTCGTTGGGGGAGAAGTCCTGCACCAGGGAGATCAGGCCGGTCTGGTGGTCGACCAGCAGAACAATGGCGTCGTCTTTGTTCAAGCGGTTGTAGGTTGCAGTGCTCATGGTTGAATCCTTTTTTGTTTAGGTTGGTTGGGCGTTGCGTTCAACATGGGCACAGATTAATGGGTGGGTGACGAGGGATAAATCGGGTGGGAGGCGTCTTACTGTCAACTTAAAGTGGACAATGGTTGGCGCCCGATTTCAGGCCTCCGGGTTGCTGTGCAGAACAGGAGTGAAATGCCTGATTTTGAGTAGCCAGCAGGTCCGATCCCTTTCATTTGCAGGACGTTTCCTAGAGAATCCCAACCGCTTGCGCCAGTGGAATTGGGTGACTAGGCTGCTGACCGTCACTGCTAATTCAGTGATCGGGTTTAGTCGCCCGGACCTCGCTAGGCGCACGCGCCATCCCAAAGACAGGTGTCTTCTCGCCTGCACTTTATGGTGGCTGTGCGCAGGGCACCCTCGGGTGCGCCGGTGCCTAGCGGCCGGTCGACTAACCTGCGTACAGCCGCCACCTCTGCTCGTTTAGTCGCGAAAGGACGGTGGTAGTCACTTACTGCTAGGAGTTTTGCTATGGATAACGTTCGTTCAGATACGCTGTCGTCACACCCGACCAACCCATTTACGGTCAATGAAGAACTGAGCTTCGAGGATGCCTGGGTGCAGGTGGCTGAGCTGCTGCATTGTGCGCTGGCTACGTCGCAGGTGATCGGCGAGTCAGTGGCTGCGCCACAGAGGGCGGTAATGCATTTGGTGGAGATGGCGAAGATGGTGGCGGATAGGGCTGTGGAGTGTTTGCAGCCTAAATGACGCGTATTAAAGGGTGGGTAGGATACCTGCCCGCTTTTGTTGACGATTCAATTGTCCAGCAGCCCCCCTCTGGCAGGATAGTTGTCACCCTCCAGTTTTCCCCAGATAGGCGGTAAAGGACACCGATGTGGCCCGTTATTCCCATGAGCGAAAAGAAGCCGTGCTGAGCAAGTTGTTGCCGCCTTAGAA
>NZ_JYLO01000023.1 GCF_001439845.1 Pseudomonas lactis
CGCAAACCGCTGAATACTTTGTCGGCTCGACGCCAGGAACCGCAATATCAACGTATCTACCGGCACTCTTTGGCACCAAAGCCGAATACGTAACCCCCACGGTAAATGAGGTCTCATCAAGCTCCAGCACACCAGTAGGACCCCACACCCTCGCGCCGAAACTCATGCGTTAAGATCTCCCCATTGATAGCGCTTAATTCCGCCGGCATCGAATACCTTGCCGCCAGCATTGTTTATTACTTGGCGAGCCTGCCCAGTTCCCAATGAGCTATTGATTTCAAAGGTCCCGTCGAAGAAAAGCTTCCAGCCCGTCTTGCCTGGGTCATAGTTGTTCGACTGGATGTAGTTACCGATCTTGGCGTTTGTGATTGTGCCGTCCTGGATGAACGCTGACTTGATGAAGGTCTGCCCGCCCTGGACTGCGAACGGAACCGATCCGGCCTGGCCGATGGCGAACCTGTCCGCGTCGATGATGAACTGCGACTGCAGCCCGCCTGGACCGTTTTCCAGGCCAAGCCCTATACCTGCATACTTATAGAGGCCGCTGGCGGTCTCGTACTGCATCCGCACCGACCAGTTCGCCGTGACCTTGCCATCGACCGTTTGAATGGCCGTAGCGTTGGTCTGGATTGCGAGAGTGTTGCCGCCAACCGTCGTTTGAACAGTGTCGATCCGCTGGCCAAGCGCCTGATCAGCATTCGTCCTCGCAGTTATTTCGCCCTGCACTGCTGCGGCATTGCTTGCCGTCTGTGCCGTGACGGTATCAATCCGCGTAGAGAGAGACCCATCGGCGTTGATACGCGCGGTTTGCTCGGAGACAACCGCAGCGGCGTTTGTGGCCACCTTCACTTCCACTGTGTCGGTTCGCTGCCCCTGCACCAGGTCGCCCTCGATCAGGGCTGACTGAACAGACCAGACACCAACGTATTTCTCGTCCGAACCGATCAGTGCCGTGTCATCACCCTGAAGCGGTGGATTGACCTGCAAGTAGATGCCGTCAACCCGCTGCGCCGTGGTGGTGACCTTACCGTCGAGCGTGGTTACCGTGGCCTTGAGGGTGCTTAACCCGCTGGCTGTGGCATTCACGCCGGTGACCGGGTCGTTGACAGTGACCTTCACCGCATTGAGCTGCGAAGCCTGGGCGGTGATGTCCTGGCCATGCTGCGTAATGGTCGCGCTGTTCTGCTGTACCTGGGTGGCCAACGCATCTACCGTCTGGGCTACAGTGCCGATATCGGTCCAGTAGCTCGCGTTCGGTGGAGGATTATTCGCCGGTACCGGGCCTTTCGCTTGATACAGGTGCTGGCCCATGCGCACGATCTCGTTGAGCGCGTACGCCTTTGCAGGGTCGTACTCAAGCGCGTCGACGATCTGGTCAATCAGCCCTTCCAACTCATCCTTGGCCGCTTCGATGCGTCCGTTGACCGAGCCCGGGCCGTTGCCGTCGATAAGGTTGATGCGCTCGTTGAGCAGTTGCCCCAGGGACGTCTCGTCGATCTGCCCTTTGATCTGCTCGAGGATCGGCCCAGCATCCGAGCTGGCCTGGCCCATCACCCCATTCACCACTGGATAGAACGGACCGATGTTGCCGGTACGGTCCACCAGGCGTGCCCAGAAGAACAACGTCGCGCCCGCCAGCAGGGACTGCATACGATAGTCGGCCTGCGGATATGCCAGGTCTGCCAGCTTCGTTGCGGCCTGCAGGTCATTCGCCGGACCATACCAAAGCTCGGTGCGCTGGGTATCCTCAGCGCCAGCAGGGAAACCCCACTTGATGCTGATCCCGAACAGTTCGCTGGTGGTGGTCAGGAACGACACCGCCGGCGGCAGGCCGGTTTTGCCGGTAAGTACTACCTCAGAGCTAGTACCCCAGATAGAGGCCACGTCCATGGCGTTGACCGAACTGACGCGCGCAACGTAGCGGCCGCTGTAAATGCCCTCAACGTCCGCGCCGAGATTCCCGGTGCGCGGCAAGCGGATCCAGTTACCGCTGTCCTTGCGCCACTCGACGTTGTACGCAATAGCCCCCGGCACCGAATCCCAAGTAATACGCATGCTGGTTACAGCAATGCCCTGCGACACGACGCTGCGCGCCTCAATGCCGATGTTCTCCGGCGGAGACATCACCCCGGGGGGAATGATGCTCGTCGGCTGCGGGTCAATCCGTGCACCCGTGTCGATTGCCTGGTACTTCAGCGGCTCATGTTGAGTGGCCGCTATCTTGAACTGGTGCAGCCCTTGCGGCTCGATGGTCTGTACACGAAAGCGCATCACGGCCAGGTCAGCGCTTTCCACGGACCAGCTGCACTCCGGCTCTGGGAGTTCCGAATAGTCCGCCATGACGGTGACCAGGCGGCCGGAGACCGACTTCACAATGCGCCCTTCGGACTTGCCGCTGGGCAGGTTGAGGATCAGCCGATCCTCTTCGTGCACTTCGGCGTCGATGTCGAGCGTGATCACGCGCCTGGTCGCGGCACTGATGCGCCCACCATTTGCACGGCCAGAGAACATCTCATCAGCTACGCAGATAATCTGGCCGGGCTCGACGTTGCGGCCCTCCATGCCGGCGGTGAAGCTTACCGACCACTCCTCATACTGCTCCGACTTAAGCGCCCAAATGCCGTGGCGGATTGCTTCCCCTTCCACGGTGCAGCCGAAGCGTGAGATATCCAGCATCCGGTGCCCAAGCTCGCCGATCAACTCTTCATTGGTAACTGGGGCCGGCTGTGTCTTGAACTCATTTTCAGGATTGTCCCAGGCCACCTTCGCCCGTGTATGGCGATCAGGAAGCGCCGCAGAGACGTACTCAAATTCACCGATGATGTTCGAGCGCGTGAAGACGTAGCCGTCCTCGTTGCCGGGAATGTCCGCCACCATGGTGACCTGGGAACCGTTCCAGCAACTGCTCCCACGGAACACGCTGGCCAAGTCCGAAAGGAGTGCGTAGCCCTCAACTGAATCCTGAATGTAGACGTTGGTTGTCATGCGCGGCTGCATGCCGCCCTTCCCATCTGGAACCATTACATCGCAATAGCGACCGATCTCGTACAGCGTCCAATGGTCCACCATGTCGGCGGTGATACGACGGCCCAGGCCATAGCGACGGTGCAACAGCAGGTCGCGCCAAACCCAAACAGGGTTGTTGGTGTAGGCAAGCTTAAAAGTGCCGTTCCAGTCACCTGTATAGGTTCGTGTCTCCGGGTTGTAGTTGGTCGGCACCTGCACAATGCGGCCGCGCATCAGGAAGCTGGCCTTCGGCGTGTCCTGAAATTGCTTCGCATCGAACTGCAGGCCGCCCAGCGCCAGGTTCGGATAGCGCAGTTTTTTGTCGATTACCTCCGTCAATCCTTTGATACGCATCAGGTCCGCAAAATTGGAGTCGTTGCGGTTGGGCGTGAGCCGACGTACGCGCACCAACGCGCTGGTAAAGCCCTCAGGGAGATCGATTCGATGGGTGCGCTCGTATTCAGTCGTCCCCTTGTCGTCCAGGGTCGCTGACAAAACCGTTTGATAGCTTCCACCATCTACGGAAAGATCAATGGCGTAGTCGATGCGGTAGCCGATCTGATCGCCATTCGTCTTGACCTGCCAAATTTGCGGCCAGGACAACCGGATGCGCACAGCAGACAACTGCTGATCAGTGATCGCGCGCGTCCAGGCGTTATCCGACTTCAGCACAACCGGCAGCCCCTGGGACGCCTCGTTCTCAATGGCCGGAAAACCTGGGATGTGTTCTTGGTCCACAGTGCCCGGGCGGAAATCCCAAACGGTACCGGGAAAGTTCTCGCTACCGTCAGGCGAGACCAGCGGCGTGCCGTTGAGTTTTACCGACTTCTTATCATCGACCAGTCCGACGATTGGGCCCTCACTCAAGGCATAGAGCAATTTTACAGTGGCAACAGAAAGCGCAGTATCGGGTGCCTTGTAGGGCGTGTATGGCTTCTGCTCGCCCCCCTTGGCGCCCAAAACGCGGGCAGCAGTAGGCCGGCGCCGAGGCTTTGCAGCAGGCGCTGTTGCGATTTTGGACATGGGTTTTCCTTACTGCTGATCTTCCGAAAAGACGCCAGCCGAGATGAGGGCGCCGCCGATATCGCGTTCGCCATACAGAAGTGGTTTGCAGCGGCCCTGGGCCGTGGTGGTGACGGCGCCGCCGAACGCATAGGACGGCCTGTTGCCATCGCCCTCTTTGTCCAGCACGCCCACCGGTGACGGAGACATACTCATGGCGATACCGCCGATCATCAAGCCGGCACCAGCTGCCACCAGGTAGTACTGCTGGGTTATCGCGCCGACCACCACCAGGGCGAGACCGGCAATGGTGGCGAACAAGCCGCCTCCCTTGCTGCCAATCACAATTGGCGCAATACGGATCGGCTCAACGGTGTCCTGGCGCATTCCAATCTCGGTATCGCTCAGGTTCTTCTTCCCGCGGAACACTGCGTAGGTCAGGCCGCGCTCTTCCGAAAAGCGCAAGAACCGTCTGAAGCCGGGGATCTTCACGCACAACGCATGAATCGCCTCAGCGCATGACGCTACGGCCAGGTGGTGAACGCGACCGAACCGGGCGCCAAGCACACCATAAAGCATCACCAGCACCACCAAGGGCTGCGGGTTAACCGTTGTTCTCATTGCCATCAGCCCACCTCCGGCACTCGTTGGTGCCGAAGAATCAGCACGGTGTAATCGGCCCACATGCCGCCGTAAACGTCGCGGGTGGATTTCTTGTTGTAGCGGTGATGCAGGAAGGTGCCCGGGGCCGGGTGTAGTTCCGGGGCGCTGGTCAGCAAACCGTCACCCAGATAGATTCCTGCATGGTTCGGTGCAGCGGCGTTGATCTGCATGACGATCATGTCGCCCTTGCGCGGCATCGAGACCGGATAGAACCCGGCTTCCTCGTAGTACTTCTCGTAGAGGCTCTCACCATCGTTCCACCAGCCATCCCTGCGCGGATAGTTCGGCAGCTCTATCCCATGTTCGCGTTCGTAGTAGTCGCGGCACAGCGCATAGCAGTCCAGCAGACCATGGCCGAACTCTCGTCCAACCAGCGGGGCCTGGTAACCATCAGGCTTGAACTCGAAGTACTCGCCAGATGGCCAGCTCACGATGCCCCACGGCTTTTCGTGCAATTCGCAACTGACACGATCGGTCATGCTCGGGATGGGCGGGACGTCGGGATGAGAATGAATGATCATCGTCACCTCGCCGCGGTCCTCAGCGTCACACTTGTCCTCGGGGTTGATGATGAAGTGCTCGCTCGGCGTCTTGGCATCGTTGCGGCATGGAACGTACTTCAGCCGCCCGGCCTCACGGATCACCACGCCGCAGCTTTCCTTCGGAAACTCCGCCGCAGCGTGCGCTTGAATTTGTTTCAACATCACTTTGTTCATGGTTTGCTTATCCGATGAGCGCGGCGCCTGGTGCGCCACCGAACGACAAGGGGTTGCCCTTGCCAAAACGTAATTCGCAATCACTCGGCCGGCCACCGCAGCGATCCAGCGCCGGGTCGTCCACCGGGTTGCCGTCGAGGTCGAACATCTTGATCCCGGTGTAGTTGCAGTCCGGGCCGCGGTACTCACCCCAAAGGCACCATTCGCACCGGTTCATGATCAGGCCGCCCGGCAACCTCTGGCCTTTAACAGCAGTCGGAGGGGCCAACGAAAACACCACCTCTTCACGCAACAGGCTGGTGACCTGGTTGATATAGGAGATGTCGAGCCTTTCCATGGTGCTGGCCGTCGGGTTGCCCTCTGGGAAATTCGCAGGGTCTAGGTATTTGACGTAGGTCTGCCGAACCGTCAGCTTGACCCCGCTCATCCCCTGGAAGCGCCGGCATAGCGCTGTAATCGTTCCGTCAATATTGCTGATCTTCAGCATGGGCGTGGAGTTGTTGCCCTCAACGCTGCGCCCAAAGCCGCCCGTTTCGTAAGGCCTGGGCAGGTATGTCTCACCCTTCCAGATGATCGGGGTGGACTGTTGGTGTGCGTGGTACCGCAAGATGCCCATACCGCGCGCTTCACCGTCCAGTTCGATCAACTGGATAATCGCGCCAGGCTCAAGCTTCTGGTCGTCCAACGTGATCATGGATTGAATACCTGCTGAAAGGTGGTGCTAAGGGTGTACTTCTTGTTCCCGTGGGTTTGCAGCTGCCAGCCTCCGGTGGTGATGAACGCGCCCTGAACTTCAAGCGGCGGGGTCCACAGAAAGTGATTTGCCCCCTTGTGCCGCTTGAAGAACTCCCGGATCGGCTTGATGTAAGCCTCCCCGCCCGTAAAGGAAACGGTGTAGGCGCCAGCGACATTGTTTATTCCGACCGATAAACGCTGGCTGTAGCCGTTGCCGAACTTCGACTCAAGCACATCAGGCTGGTCGTCACCGGATGAGCCAACCCGGGGCGACCAGTTGAATACCTCTGCCATCAGCTGTTTCTCCGATTGTTTGGATCAAGCAAGCCGTTCTGGCCTTTCTCTTGCTGAATCACCTGCCGGGCGATCTTTGGCATCTCGGAACGAGCGGTGGCCAGCAGCGCCAGACCCATTTGCTCATAGCCTTCCGGAGCGTTGACCGCCCCGCCAGATCCGTCGCCATTGATGTGCAAGTGGATCTCCGGCGCCGATCCTGAGCCGGCGGCTGCGACAGATGGAGCGGTGAAGGCCGGCGAGATGCCTGGGCTTCCGACAAATCCGCCGGTTGCATAACCCGGCTTACCGCTACGGTTCAGGCCGATGAGGTAATCCTTCATCCCGGGCTGATCGACCACTTCCTTGCGGATGACGACCTCGCCGCCGTGAACTACCCCCTTCGGCTCAAACTTGCCACCGGGGCCGGTATAGCCCCCCTCAGAGAAGCCGGCCAGCGCCATGCCGGCGACCATGCCCGCATTGGCATAGCCCGCAGCAAGCAGCGCCGCGCCGACCGGGATACCACCCAAGATGGTCAGTTCCGCCGGTGCTTTCGCTGCAGCTATCTGGGCGTTCATGATGATCGACGCCACCGCGAACGCCTTCTGCGCCACAAACAATGCTTTGTACGCGCCGGACTGCTCGCCAGCGATCTTGCCAACCATGTCGGCGGCCTGGCCAGACAACTCACTGAAGGTGCCGATCACGGCTACTTTGTAGGCGCCCTGAATGTCCGAAAGCCGCGCCTGGTTCGTTTGATTGATCTCGACGACTCGGTCCAGGTACTGCTGCTCGGCGGCAAGCTTCTGCTCGTTGGTGCTTTGCTGGTCGGCCAGGATCTGATCGCGCAGATCTGCCTGCATGGACAGCTGCTTGTCGTGCCACTTTTTGAGCGCTGCTTCAGCCTCGGCGATCTTTACAAGCTCCCCGGAGGGTCCACCTACCGAGGAGTCGATGCCGCCGAACTCCGGCGCCTCAGTAACCGTGGCTTTCGAGATGGCATCAGCGCCAGCGCGATAGTCGTCCGACGATAGCTTGCCGGCACGGTTGGCAGTTTCCAGCACCTGCATCCGTTCTTTCGTCGTTTCGAGCAGGGCTTGCTCTTTGGTTTGAAGGCTAGACATCAGGCCGTCATAGGCCTTTCTGGCATTTAGCGCATCGAGCTCGATGGCCTTGCCCTGAAGCATGACCTTGTTCTTTTCAGACAGCTTCGAAAGCTCGCCGGTCGTGAGCTCGTAGCGAAGGCGCCCTATCTCGGTAGTCTCACCGTAAAGCGCGACCTGCTGGGTAAGGTTGTCCAGGGTTTGCTTGTATGCATTGTTGAGCTGCTCAGCTTGCCGCTGGATATCCTCCGAGGCTTTCTTGGCTTTTTGTTGGGCCTCCTCAGAAGCCTTGGCCGCCGTTTCAGAACCCTTGATCGCGCCGGCTAGGATGCGCCAGCCCTCGGCAGTACCGGGGTCAACGCCCTCCCGTTCAATCCTCCGGTTCACCTCGCCAACCAGGTCGCCCCCATCCCTGACGGAGTTCAAGCGCTCAACGAGGGTTTTCGTGTAGGTGTTCCAGCCCTCAATAGTCTTCTTGTCGGGCCCCGCAATTTTTTTCAGCCCGGCGCCAGCCTGGCCGGCAGCGGTGGCCACATCGTTCAGGCGGGCGGTGAGCATATTGGCGACGTCGCCGTAATCGCCCGAGGCTTTGATAGCTTCGCCGTACGCGGATGCAGAAGCATTAATAGCCTTGGTCATCTCCTCGTTTGGGCCGATTGCTGCGACCAGTTGCTGGCTTGCCGAGTCAATACTCTGGCCGCCGGCAATGCGGCGATTAAAGTCCGTTACCGCCCGGTCGCGCTGGAATGGGTTGGCGGAGTAGGTATCGCCCCATTTGTCATTGGCTTGAGCGGCAGCGCGGATCTCGCGCAGTGCTTTTTGCGCCGCCACTTGGGCGTCGGCTTGCTGCTGAATCACTCCATCAAGCTTGTACCTGGCCTGCTCTTTGCCGAGCGCAGCGAACTCTTTGCGCAACTCCTCTACAGGTCGCTTGAGATCGACGGTGGCCTGCCGAGCCTTGTCGCTGTTGTCCCGAAACAGCAGATAGCTGGCAGCCACTGCTCCAGCAGTAACAGCTAGCCCGACTGGACCACCCATTACCCCAAGAAGCGCGGATCCGGCACGACCAGCCAGCGACGTCGCAGCCGTTTGCGCGGCCTGCGCAGCAGTTTGCGCGGCTGTCGCTTGTGTATCCGCAAGCCTGGCCAGGCGCAGGCGACTGAGTGCAGCTGTATGGGCATCGGTAAACCTGGTCGCGGCAACCTGCGACTCTGCGGCGACTACCTCTGCGGCAGTGCGCCGGGCGGCAGCGGTGGCCGCATCAAGCTGAGCAGTAGTCCGGCCAATTTCAGCGGATCGAGCTTCGCGCAAAGCGCTGACTTGGTCACGCAACCCCTTAATTAGTTCGCCAGACTTCAACCCGACATAGGCAGCGCCTGCGGTTAAGGCCGATGCGGCCAGGACATCCATGTTCTTAGCGACAAGATCAATTGCGCCAGAAAGCACCGCAGTGCTGCCAGTTGCAGTGTCAGCCCCGCCAATCCAGGCCTGAAAAGCATTTGTCAGTGCTGTAGTCGACCGACTTACGGAGGGCGGCATTGCCTTGAACTCAGCATTCAAAACGCCGAGTTGGCCGATCAGCGCAGGTACAAGCTTATCTATGGTTATAAGGCCCTTGTCGGCCATGGCTTTGAGCTCACTCCTGGCGACACCCATTCCCGCAGCGAGCGCCCGCAGGACTCGATCACCACTATCGGCGATCGAGTTGAACTCCTCCCCCCTGAGTACCCCTTGGGCCAGTGCTTGAGCGAATTGCGTGATAGCTGAGGATGCCTCCGTAGAGCTTGCACCAGAAACCTGCAGCCCCACAGAAAGGGCCTCAGTCACTCCCAGAACGTCTGAGGTGGAATATCCGAACTCACGCATCGATGATGCTGAGCGACTGAACAAACCAGCGTTATCCGCAAATGACGTACCAGTCCTCTGACTGAGCTCAAAAAGCGATTTCTGGCTAACTGCAAAGTCTTCCGTGCCGGTCGTGGCCTGCTTCAGTCGGGCGTTTACTTGGTTCCAGGCGTCGGCTTGGTGGATCACATTGCCAACCGCCAGCGCCCCAGCCATCGCCGCTGCGTAGCTGCCCACTGTGGATGTAAGGGATTGCATAGCCGCACCCTGGGCGCGAACGGCTGCTTCCTGCGAGCGCCACGAACTGGTTGCATCCCTATTCCCAGAAGTGATGGTCCTGAGATAGCTCTGCCCCATGCGACTAGCGCGGGCCATTTCGCGTTGATACGCACTTGTTTCAGCGGAAACGCTTACGATCAAAGAGCGAAGTGTTTGCCCTGCCATGCTTTTCTCCAGACATTAAAAAACCCGCCGAGGCGGGTTTTCATGGTTACTCAATGACTAGCTCGGGGGCTCGCCATAACTTTTCGTTCCTGTCATAGGTCATCGTGGCTTTGTAGTAGGTCCGTATACTCGCCCCGAACCCATTCTGAGAGTCCACATACGCAGACACATAAAACGTGCATTTATGATCAGATGCGGAAACAACGTCCCTGCCATTCAGATATGGGAATTCAGCTGACCCGGGAGCCTTCAGGCGTTGCTTTACGAAGTTTTGAGACATGACATAAGCCATTGTCGTGTCATCACAATCTTTCTGTGCGCGCTCAACCTCTCTATTTGGACTGCCAGCCCAAGATAGATATGCCCACCACATCCCCCCGATAATTGCGGCGCTAATGCCAAGCGTCCAGCGCAATAACCGCTCAGACCCGGTAGTTTTCGCAAACTCACGGCAAAGGCCGATTGCAAAAAAAACTATCAACGCTGTCACAATCCATAAAATAAAAGTCACTCGCCACCTCCTTTGTTGAGCGAGCGACTCTATCACCGCACAGCGGAGAAAAACGAGCCTCATCCTGCGGCCTAGCCCTCCTCGGCCTTGACCATCAGGAAAGCCTTGAACATTTCTACCCCCTCCTCAGCCTGGGCCGCCTCATCAACCACCGCAGCCGCCTCATCCTTCCACTTAGGCATCAGGTCCACAGCAGAAACTTTTGCACCCTGGGCCTGGAACACCGAAGCAGCAATGATCGAGGCCTGGATATCGCCGCGGGTGTCGCTTAGCGGAGACTCCTGGTTATAGGCCATCCAGAGGAACAGCTCCTCCGCGCTCATCCGTGAGCGCAGGTCCTGGAGCGTCATGCCAAGCCGGAGGGCAAGAGTCAGCATAAACGCCAACTCCGGCTCCTCCGTCAGTCGTTTCCCGCGGCATCCACCGGGTCTTGCGCGCCAGCGCCGGCCGCTACGCCACTCAGTTCAAAAACCTTGCCGACGAGCCGGTCATGCACTGGGCTGAAGGCATCAGCTACGGAAGGCACGTCCTCGTCTTGGAATACTCGAGCATTGTTCTCATCAAGCAAGGCCCGCACCAGGACGAATGCATAGAGCGGCGAGGAATGAATCTCCACCCGCGGCTCCAGCGGCGCCTCGTCATCACTATCGGCGGCAGGAGACTGAGCCGGAAGCCCAGCATCCTGACGGGCCTCAGCAACCGCCAAAGCGGCGCGGCGGCGATACTCAACCCAGTCACCAGCGCTCAACGCCCTGACCACCACCTGGGCGCCCTCCCACTCGTCGATGGTGAGGCGCTCATGCTTGAAGTTGCGCATCGGATCCAGTGCCATGGAGCGCAGATCAGGCACGGCGCCGTTTTTTGCCCGGGCCATTACGGCACCACCGGCAGGTCGAAGGATACGGCGCCAGTGATACGCACGTTGAACGTGCCGTTAACGGTGCCGTTTGGCGCGGCGTCCCAGGTGAACTGGGTCACCAGGCCGAGGAAGCTCGAAGACGAGCCGTCCTTGAACAGCGATTTGAAAGCGCGCGGCTCACCATCGTCACGAGCGGTACGCAGCACGGTCTGTGCTTCGTCGTCGGCCTTCCAGTTGCCGGACATGCTGAAGGTGCCGTTGTCGGCCAGGCCTACGGTAAACTCTTTCGCCTCACTGGCGAGCACCGTTACTTCGATTTCATCCGACTGTCCACCCTGGAACTGCGGTTGTTTGATCGTTACGGACAGATCGGCCCATTCAATGCCGACCGCCTTGGGGTCGAGCGTGGTGGCTTTGGAAACGCTGAGAGCCGTGCCCTGCGTTTTGACGAACTTCGCTTTCGTTGGAGTTTGAACGGCCATGTGGCCTCCTATGGTTGCAGGGTGTATTCCCAGCTCACGCTGAAAAGTTTGGTGTCGTTCTCGAACACATCCGCCAGGCGGTCTGCGCTGCCGGTGGTGAAGTCAGCGTCATCCGTGGTCATCGCGGCAAAGGCCAGGCCAGCAAGCGTGAGCGCCTCGAGGAAGCTCTCCCCCCATGCGTCGAGCTGAATAGTGAGGTCGGTGGAGCCATCCCAGCCGGCGAGTGTGAAACCGGTGGTGGTGCCTACCGTTTGAATCACCAGGCGTGGCTGGGCGGCGTCCACCGGCGCAACGCCGAAGTACACTCGCCCGTCGACCAGAGGCGAAAGCCTGTCGATGAGGGATTTCTCAATCATTGGGGTTACCGGGTGATGGCGTTGTCGATGCCTTCGGCCAGCTTGTCGGCAACGGCCTTTTCGATCTGAGGCAGGCTGCCGTCCCAAGATGGTCGAATGAATGGATGGGCCTGCATCTTCGATGTGCCCAGTTCCAGGAACTTCCAGTAGAACGGTGATTCGTAATCCGTTTTCGAGGTGCGCCCTTTTTTGCCCGGACGCTTGAGCGCCTTGGATTGTTTGCCCGTTGGATTTTTTACGCGAATACCGGCAGTAGCGCCGCCAGGCGTGTCAGCCTGTTTCACGCTGACCGCAATGATGTTTTTCTTCAATTTTCCCGTGCGAACTGGTGCAGTACTTCGGGCCTTGTCCCTGGCCACCCTGGCACCAGCCATAACTGCATCCCTGGCAATTTTGTTGCCCACTGACTTGGTCAGGCGCTCGAAATCGGCCTGCAACTCACCAAGCCCCAGTACCGTCAACGATCCGTTGCTCATTTTGGCTTCACCGTTTTGCACATGAGTTTCAGCATGTCGCGCTGGTTAGTGGCCAGCGGCGCGATGATTTCGTAAGTAGTGCCGTCGTGCACCAGGTGCTGGCCCGCCACCACGTCCTTGCGGTAGCGGATGTTGATCTCGGCAGTGACCGTGACCTGCATCTGTGACGCAGCCTCGTACATGCGACCGGAGGGAATGTTGATCTCCGCCCAGAGCTTGCCCAGGTCACCCCAAACCTTCGAGGGCTGGCCGAGGGCATCCTTGCCGTCGATGTAGCCACGGCGCATGCAGCGGTGACGCATTGGGCCGGCTCTCATCAGTAACGCTTCCTGTACATGAGCAACCGCTCAACAGCCAGCGGTACGGTGGTTGATATGGTGCCCATCGCCACGCCTTCGCGGTTTGCAAACCAATGGCCAACCAGCAGCAGGATGGCCTGTTCTACGTCTGGGGTGATCGCCATCTGGTCAGGCTCAACCGGGTCACCCTCGACCAACTCCCTGTCGCAATGCATGGCCACATGGGACTTGGCGGCCTCAATGTATCCGCCGATGAGAGAGTCTTCCTCATCGTCATCCACCCTGAGGTGCAGCTTCACGCGCGCCAGGTCGATCATTTACTTGTTCTCTTTCGGCGCGGCCGGCTTCGAATCCTTGGGCTTAGTCGCCTTGGACTTGCCGTCAGCACCGATTTCCTCGACCAGGCCTTTGCCGAGCAGCGTGTAAGCGTATTCGTCGTCGGCCTCATCGAAGACCTGTCCGCGCTTCACCCTGGATGACTCGGCCTTAAGCAGATCGGCGCTGCCCGTGAAGCCCCATAAAGCTTTGATTTTCATGCTGCCTCCAAAAACAAAAAAGCCGACTTCACGCCGGCGTTTTGATGGTTATGTGCGGTTCAGGCTTACTTCGGAAAGTTGCCTTTAACCAAAGCTTCCTTGCGGCGCACGCCGAGGCCCAGACGCTCTTCAGCCAGCAACGCCATCATGTTCTTGATGAACATATCGTTGATCAGACCCATCTTGAACAGGTAGGTCATACGGTCGAAGAGGATTGCAGCACGGGCGAAGTTGGCGATCAGGAATTCACCGCCGGCGTCCGCATCACCCTCGTCCATGCTGTCCGAGGTGATGACCGGGCGTCCCCAGAGGATTGGGGTAACCAGACCCTGAAGATTGGCGAACAGATAGCGGTTTTCACCGTCTTTCTGCAGCTCAATGTTCATCCAGTCGAGTTCACTCATCACGACGCCATCGGCCGACAACTTGGACTGCTTACGAACCTGGTAGATGCCACGACGTACGATGTCGATCGAGGTGTCGCCAGCCTTGGTCAGAGTGTTGTCGTAGACGGTAGCCTGGGTCATGAGGCCATTCAGGTTCTCGCCAGTGCCGTCGCCCTTCAGGATTTGATTTTCTTCTTCCAGCTTGAGGTCGTAGCGCAGCAACTCCTGGATGTACCCCTGCATCTGGGGTACGTCTGCCAAAGCCTCTTCGGTTACCGGCATCCATACCGCAATCTTTTTGACCCGGTCAGTTACCGGCTCGAAAGTCACGTCGCTGGTAGGTTTGGTGCCACCTTCTGCTACCGGACCTGCACCACGGGTGTGCAGCAGTTCGCGGAAGTAAGTGTAGCTCTGCCCGGTAACCGGGATCGCGGTGAGCAGGTCACGGATACGCAGTTCCTGGCGAATACCCGGCTGGATGATCGGGTCGTAAATCGGCGCAACAATACCAGCACTGGTGACCTTCACCTCCTTCATTGCGGCCAGATCGGACTTGGTGACCTCGATCTCGGCGCGGTTCGCCGAGTTCGAAGACAGCGACTTATAGCTGTCATCGCTCTTGATCATGTCGATGAACGATTTGCCCTCGCCCGGGCCACCGCGCAACTTGACACCCTTCTGCTCCAGGTCCTGTACCTGGTCGATGACTTTTTGCAAGTCGCCCTTTTGGTCCTCGATCTGCTTCTTCAGGTCGCCGGTGACCTTGTTGCCTTTCTGGACTTCGTCCATGGCGGCATCGTATTTCTTTTGCAGGCCCTCGAATCCGCTTTTCAGTTGCTGATCAAGGGATTCTTTCAGCTCTTTCACTTCGCTCATGGCGATACTCCGAAATGGTGGGTGAACAGGTTGGAAATGTCTTTCAGCTCATCCACGATCGCCGTGGCCTCGCTCCCGCCATCACGGCGTAGCGCGGTATAGCCGAGCGAAGCGACTGCCGCCGCTTCCTTCTGCGAGAGACCCATGCGTTCGCGCAGGGCCTTCTCGAAAAGCCTAATGTCCGACTTGACGCTGAGGACTTGAGCCTCAGGGTTCATGCCGAACGGTACAAAGGAGGCTTCCCAAAGCTCGGCCTCCTTAATGAGGCGAACACGCCGACCGGCGCGGTCCTCGAAATCTGCCTTGATGGTGTTGAAGCCGATCGACATACTGTCGAGGATTTCCGCCTTCATCAGTTCGTAGGCGTCGCGGGCGTAGCTGACGTTGAGGTTGACCCTCCCTTTCAATAGAAGGCCATGATCGTCCTGGGTATAGTCGGCAGCGCCTACCAGTCTCGTAAGGTCGTGATAGAGAGCGAGCTTTAGCTTGCCGCTACGGGTTGCCTTCACTCTCGTGAAGGCGCCAGGCATGATCACGTCATCGCCCAGATCCACGTTGTTAAATACCGCGGCGTAGCCCTCGAAGTTGCCGGCTTCGTCAACGGCCTTGAGCTCAAACGGAACTTCAAGATTCGCCATTTTTATCCATCTCCCACCGGGTGACCCGGTTGTATTCGTCGCCTTCCAGGGGAGGCAGGTTTTCTTTCACGCGGACTTCGTTGATGGTCATCCATCCAGACCCACCAGAACCGCCGAGCGCACTGCCGTAGTAGGTGGACCGACCTGCGCTGTCAGCGCGCAGCAGACCTTCGACAGCAAACTCGACGAAGCGCGATTTGGTCCGGTAGATCTTGTCGTTGAGTTCGTCCTCCACCACGTCGATGTAGGGCTTGAGTCCGAAGGTGATGAACCCGGTGAGCTGCTGCTCAAGGTTAGAGCCCATGATCGAGGTCTTACCGGCGCGGTTGGCCAGCCATAGAGGCACGCCATAGATTCCGGCTAACGCCTCTTCCTGGAATTGCTGGGACTCAATGAACTGCGCATCTTTCTGTGTGATGCCGGCAGCCTCAATCTTCGGTCCGCCCTGCAGGATGGCCATTTTCCCAATGTCGTCGGCGTCAGCCTTGCGCACGTCCGGGAACTTCTCCATCACCTGGGCTTGCTGGGCCTTGGTCAGGAATTGGTCGTAGATCACGTACCCGCCGGTGAAACCGCCCTTGCGCATGAACCGCGCCGACCATTGCTGGCCAGCCTTGGCAAGCCCCATGGTTTCGGCTTGGTGCTCAATAGGCGAAAGGCCGACCACACCGTCCAGACTGAATAGCTTGAAGTGGAGCATGTGCTCAGGAGACACCGGGTAAGGTTCTCCCTCATCGGGTGTGACCCAGTAGATGAGATCGTCCTCGGTGTCGATCTTTACGGTCCGCCAATCCAGCGGCACAAGCCCTATCGGGTCGCCGTGCCTGTTCCTTTCGATCAAGGCGAACGCATTGCCGCGCAGCGCCATGTTCACGACCACGAACTTGAGGAAGTTCAGCATTGTCATGTATGGGTTTGGTTTTTGGAGCAACTTCATCGCCCCATCATTTTTTTCGACCTGCTTTCGGCCTTCGCTGCCATCTTCGTAAAGTTTCAGCGGGAGGCCGCTCAGCGATTCGGAAAGAATTTTCACGCACGACCAGACCATGCTGATTGAAAGCGCAGTTTTGGTCGTTACCTTGATCCCCGCCTTGGTGGTTTTTCCACCAACCTCAAGGTCGACTTCGACATAGTTGCCCGTCGCCGGATCGGTGTAGCCGAACATGCGCCATGACAGCGGGTTGTACCAACGAGATGCCATATTCAGCCTATGAGTTCGAGCCGATGAGTCCGAAGAACCCATCAGCCAGGTAATTGTCGAGCCCGCTTTGGGCTTGAGGATTGAGCGACAGCAGCGAGATGGCGTTGAAGGCCGCCATCAACGGGTCGATCTTCGCCAGGCCCGACGCCTGCTTGGTGATCAAGATGGCGTTGCCGGCGGGTACCACCCGGGCGTTGCCGCAACACCAAGCCATCATTGGTTGTCCACCATGGACCAGGCCGCCCTCGGCGAGCTTTCGCTCCGTGGTCTTGATTGCGCCGTTCAGCTTCCAGCCTTGGCTGATGCCGATGATTTTGTCTTCCGGAATCCCGGCCTCGGCGAGCGCGTCGAGAATGGCACCGATGCCTGACGGGTCGACCCCGACCTTGTCGAGCAAGCCGGCCGCTTCGACTCTGGCGACCAGCTCAGCAACGTCTTGCACGTCATCACCGATGGTTTCGACCAGGGTCAGGTCGCCGTTGCTGGCGAAGTCACGGAAGCGTGGCGCCTCGCTCTTGCGCCGCTCCAGCACGGATGGGTGAGCCCACGCGTGTGTCCAGAGCAGCCACTGCCGGGTGAGCTTGTCGCGACCGGCAGCAGCAAAGCCGAGCAAGTCATCCAGACCGCCACCATCAATGCCGACATCGACAACCTCGCACCGGTCAATCAACTGTTCGAAGGTCAAACCCTCCGGTGCCGCCTGAACCTCCCAGAACTCAGCGCCGGCCCAGCGATCCGACTTGAGCGACAAGCCGATTTCAACGTTCAGGTGTTTGGCGAGAAATCCACGGAAGGACTCTTCGCCGTCGAGTTGGGCCTGGGCGTAGCCGCGCTCAAGGAACGGTTCGTCCACCGACAGGCCCAAATTCGGGTTGGTGACATAAGCGTTCGTGAAGTCGCGGTGCGCGCCAGCATCCAACATCGCCTTGGGAAACTCGTACAGCACTGGAAGGAAGGACCGGTCTTGAATCTCGCCGTCCCGAACCTTGCGGGCATACAGAAGCTTCTGTCTGAACACACCAGCTGGTGGCTCGTCGGACTGAGTCGTGGCGTAGATGATGAAGCCTTCGGGCCTGGAGGCGAGACCACCCGTAGCTTCCCGAAGCATTGCCTCGGCGCCATGGCGTTTACCGAACACCCAAAGCTCATCGATAAAGATGCCAATCGCTTTCTTGCCTGACACCGTGTCGTTGTCAGCCGCTACGACCTTCAGCGTTGCTTTCGTCTCCCGGTGGGTGACCAGCCTGGTGTTGTTCTGGATATGGAACAGTGCATCCAGTTGCTCATCCGCCTTGATCATGTCCCTGATCGGCAGGAAGGAGTTATCGGCGATCTCCTTGGTCGGGGCCAGGATGATGAACTCGCCTGACGGCCTCCAGTTCAAAATCAAGGCCGTCAGCATAATGCCGGCGGCGATGGTCGATTTACCGTTCTTCTTGCTGATCAGCAGCATGAACTCGCTGATCATGCGCCGACCTTCGTCTGGATCGTATGCGCCGAAGATGGCAGCGACGAACTCATTCACCCAATCGCGAACTGTCTCGCTCATCAAAGGGCTGCCGGTGGCGTCGACCATTCTGAGCGAGCCGAAGACCTCAAGAGCTTCAGCAGCCTGATCAGGGAACAGTGCTCCCTGAGGGATCAGTGACTCTTTGGCGACGATCCGACGCTCCCAGTCTGGGCATGCGGTAGTCCATTCCATCACTTACCACCCTTGAGCGCTGTGAGCTTTGGTGGCTGGCGAACTCCAAAGCGGCCCGTTGCAGCCTTTTCGGCAGCCTCCTTGGCTGAGTCCTTTTTACCTGCCTCACCTTTGCGTGAGTGAACGAACGGCATGAGAGCCTTGGCTGCATCGACTCGCAGCTTTGCGTCACTGCCGAAGTCGTTCATCACAGCCAGAAGAAAGTCTTTCGGGTCGGAATGACGAAGTGCCTGAGCCAAATCGAAGCCGGCCTCTTCCGGCTCATCCGGTGCCGATTCGGGCTCTTTCGGGGCTGACGCCTTCGCCATGGAGGGTTTAACAATTTTGTTAATACCAGTCTGGGCCAAGGCAGCCATCACATTGGGGTGCTTGGCCAGCCTGGAACCGGCGACCGATGCGCTGGAAGCCGCGTAGCCTGCGACTATCGCTGCATCTTTGTTGGAGGCGCCACCCTTCACGGCGGCAACAAAGGCGCGCTGTTTGGGTGTTAACGCCATTAACAAAAAACCTCAAAAGGGGAAAAAAAGTGCGCGTGAGAGGGGGAGTGGTCTGGGGAAAAGTCGATCCCCATATTTTGACCGCCCCCGGGTCTCAGATCGGGGAGTTTGCGTGCCTCAAGGTGCGAGTGACGTGCTACAGATCGACTCAGGCGCCCTGCGTTTCCTCGCGCTGCTTCTTCGAGGAGTGGCAGGTGCCGCACAGGCTCATCCAGTTGGTCCGGTCCCAGAACAGCGTCATATCGCCTCGATGAGGAATGACGTGGTCAACCGTGTTGGCCGCTGTCACCCTTCCCTCGCGATCGCAGTACACACAGAGCGGGTTGTCATTGAGGTGGACCAGCCGAGCCTTCTGCCACTCGTAGTTGTAGCCACGCTGACTGGACGTGGTCTTTCCGGTACGCCATGAGCCTGGGGCAGCAGTTGCCAACCTGTTGCCTTGAGTGCTGACCCTATTGCCCAAGGTCTTGATTCGAGCCATCACCCTTCCAGTGATAACTTGATCGAAGCCAGTATCACGCCAAGCGCGGCCGGCTTCGATGACATGGCCAGTTCAACAACCAACGCCTCTACGCGTGCAACCTCGGCACGCTCATCGGCTGGCATATCGCTGACCAACCCTTTGATCTGGTAGTACTCGGCGCTTACTGTGCTCATGGTGTGGTCCTTTATGCGCGCCACGATTTGGCGCATTCGAAAACGTGGCGCGGATTACTTGCTCTGGCTGCGGACGATCTGAGCGTCCACCTGGTCAGCGCAGGTATCCAGCAACTTGATGGCCTTATCCTTCAGCTCCCACACATCGCCATTGAAGCGAAGGTCTGCTTCATCCTGGTCTACCCGCTCGCACGGGATCAGCTCAGGGGCTTCGATCCTTACGGCCTGGGTCTTTGTTACTACCGCCGGCTTTGCCGCGCAGGCCGTCAGGAAGAGGCTGAGCAGCCCAGTCACGAACAGGCTTGCTGTTGCGCTTGAGTTCTTCAAAGTCTTTCCTCGCCTTCTCGGCTTTCTTCTCACTGGCCTTGATGCGCTGGGCCAGGTCTGCGGTATACGCCGCGTTGCGAAGTGCTTCGGCGCGCAGCGTGGTGATGGTGGCCTGGCTTTCGTTGTTGGCCTTGACCGCCTCATCCTTGGCCTGGGATTCAATGCGCTTCTCTGCGCGCAGATCCTCGACACGCATCTGCTGGATGCCGACGAGCAACAGGCCAACCAGGGCGACGATGATTGCCACTGCTATCGCCTTCATGCTGAGTCCGCCTTTCTGCCCAGGAACCTGATGATCAGGTCACGAATTGCTGTCACACCAATGAAACCAATGGCACCACCAGCAGCCACCGACAAGCTCGGCGGCCATTCCATCCACTCGATGATGCTGCTGGCTGACAGGCTCAAGGCCCCACACAGCAGCGCCTCGAACAAGGTGCGCCAGTAGTTCGGCTCTTTGGCGTCGTACAGCACGCGCAACAGCGTGATCGTGAAGGCCATGATTGCGCCCTGCCACAATGGGGTCGAGAGGACCAGCCAGACCTGGGCCCAGAAGTCGGGGTTTTTCTCAGGCATCGGGTTCATCTCGATATCCTCCCGGGTTGGGAGTGAGGGAATGGGTTAGCTGGAGCGGTGTAGCAGGCCGCCCGGTTTGAGCTCGGTGCGGATCACTTTCTTGACCTTTTCGGCGAAGCTACAACCCAGCAGGTCAATCTGCTCTTTAAGGTTCCTGCCCAGTTCAGTCTCGTCGATCTTGCCAGCCAGCAATTCGAGGATCTTGCTGGCATCACCATCGGTGATTGCCTTCTCAATCCCGGTCTGGCCGTTCTTCGTGAGGCTAAAACGCGCAGGATCGACAATCAGGCCAAGGCCGACACCCGCAGCGCACAGGCCATTTACGCCTTCCTGCATCTTCAACGACCAGCTCGGGCCGATCTTTGCGCTGGTGATCGCGCCATCGTGGAGGAAAGTGTCGTTGATGTAGGTCTTGCCTTCATCAACCTTGAATGGCTGAGGCTGCTCAGGTGCATCCAGGTTGCCGAACCGGTACCGAAGCACTCCGTCATGGCTTACCGAGATCACGCCGTCCTTGATGCGGATGTGGGTGCCGGCCACCTTCGCCTTCTCCAGGCGATCCGCCAGTTCTTCCTCGGTTTCGAGGCGGGAGTAGCTCAGGAACAGGCGAGCATTGAAGGATTCGGCGCCGTAAATAGCATCGAACTCTTCGAACTCAGCAGTGTGCCGGTACTCCTCAGGAACCTTTTGCAGCTCTGCCGCCATGAACTGGAGCAGATTGGCGGCGTTCTTGGGCAAGTCGTACTTGCTCCAACTCGCGACCTCTACCGATACCGTCTGGCGATCTGGAGCTTTAGCTGCGTCGCCGAGTACGCAGGAATTGATCTCGAAACTGCCATCGTGGTTGAGCTTCCAGCCGGACACACCAGGTACAAAGTTAGTGGACCGGATATGCCCTACTTGCGCCTTTTCAATAGCACCCAGACGGCGCTCCAGCAGGATGTTATCGCCAAACTTGTTCAACGCCTCCACGTCTACTTGAAGCTTCACCGCCGCTATAGCTGCTTCGCTTGCCGTTACACGAGACGCCAATGCCTCATCCGCAACCATCCGCGCACACTGCTCGGATTGAATCTGGGCGCTAATTGCACTTACTTGGCCGGCCAGTGCGTTGAATTGGGGATCAGACATTTGCTGTGCCTCATAGGTAAGGGGTTACGCGAAACGGGCGAACTCGCCGTGATACTTTTTTGCCGCTGCTCGATACGCTTCTTGCGCATCCTCAGCACAAGCAAACCGACCGAGGCTGATCCGCTTTCGGTCAACATTAATCTTTGCTCGCCACGGCCGAATAGACGATGAAGGGTCGTAGGAAACGCCCTTTATTCCGCACTTATTGTTCGAGTGAATCTTTCTGTTCCTGAGGTTTTCCGCATGACTGCAAATGCGAAGATTTGCTCTGCGGTTATCCATGCCATCACCGTTAATGTGATCAACAACCTTCCCTTCTGGGCAGTCGGTAATCAGCCGGTGCAGCATCTCCAGGCCAACGTACTTGCCCTGCTCGTACAGGAATCGCTGCACGTATCCCGTGTCACCGCTAGCGCGAAACGTCCAGCCAGCCTCATCGAGGTAATGCATGTCTTCTTGATCGACAAGGCCGGCACGCCCTGCAATTTCAATTGAGGGCATGATTCCGTCCGAATCCTGATCAAAAAAAAGGCCCGCCGATATGGCGAGCCTTGGAATAGGTTCGATGTCTTTCCATCAGTCCGCTTGAGCCAGCCCCAATAGCACACAGGTTTGGGCTGCTCATGCTGCCGGTGTTCTTTCGTAACGCGTGACGACCGGCGATACCGCGTCCAGGCCCTGCCCGAAGGCCCACCCTGGCTATGGCTCACGCAACTAACTTGTGTTTCGTCAACGCCTATATGGCCCCGTGCTATCGTTCAATTTCCACACTGAACAATCCATGGAGCATCAGCGATGAAGGTAAGCGTTAAGTGCAAGAAGTGCGGCAGTGACAAGTTCGAGATTCCGGCCAGGCCGACAAACTCCTCGAAGATCACCTGCGGCAAGTGCGGCGCCGTCGAAACTTACGGCAATGTCATGAAGGCTGTTGGCGACAAGGTCACGGAAGACTTGAAGCGGCAACTCGGGAAAATGTTCAAGTGACTGCATAGCCTCGACCAGTGGGCGCACCAGGTCTTGAAGGCCTTCTACGCTCACTTCCATCTCAAGCTTTGCCATGCGGCCTCCAGAAACGAAAAGCCCAACACAGTGGCTGGGCTTGCTAAATTTTGGTCACAAAAAAGCCCGACGCAATGGCCGGGCTTTCGATGTGGTGTCGCGCTTGAAAAGCTGAACACGGTGCCATGAAAACAGGGCTATTCCGCGTGTGCAAGTTTTTTATGCGGCTTCGATGAGTTTTTCCAGTGAGCAGTCTATCCATCCGACTCCCGTTTTGATGATCTCCCTGGCCTTTGCCTCGCTCATGTCGTACTTGTTGCCAATACGCTTGGCTGGCCACTTGGCTCCATAGTAGAGCCAAATGAAGTCGCCCATTTCTGGCGCACGCTTGCAAAGCCTGGCGACCGCACCATCGACGACGCTGGCCAGTTCGTCCGTGATGACGTAGGACTTGCTCGTCGACGGGATCATGTCCCGCATGATCGCCCAGGACGGTGACACATAGCTCGGTACGCCCATACCATCCATGCGCCAGAAGCCCCATTGCTCAAGCATGTACTCGGTATCGCCCAACGGCAGGCGCGAAGGTTTTCTTGTATTCATGCCGCTTTCCTCGGTGTCGGTTCGTTCAGGCCAAACAGCTCACGGAGCATCTTGTCGGCGATTTTGTTCTTGGCGTGCCCTTCGGTGATCCACCGGCGGGCGTAGTCTTGGAATCCGAGGCTGCCGCGGTGGTTTCCCCAGTCTGCGACCAGGTCCATCAGCGCGGCGGCGCCGATACGGCCGTTGGGCTTGTCGAGCAGCAGCCGGTTGCCCTGCTTGAGGAAGTCTCGCTCGTCAGAAGTCAGAACTTTGCGCGGCAATGCCGCCGTTACGTTACTCATTTGCGGCACTCCCGAGGCTTTTCCAAACCTCCACAATCACAATTTGTGGATGCAGGGCGCAGGCCCCGCAATCCGTGGCTTGTAGCGGAAAACGTGAATATTGGAATCTAACGCCTGTCTGCTCGGCATCAGCACGAGGGGCGATCCTGTCTAACGATCTTGAGGTCGTCATAGGCTCGCACTCCGCACCTGTAGATATTCGTTTGGCCTCATGTCACCGCGGGCTTGGGCAGATATCGCGTGGCGCCAAGCGCGATACGCATCCTCAGGTGAGGAGCCGACGCCCATCCATGGCAGCCCATCGGCGTAGCAGCAGAACGCGTCGTCACGCCCCTTGATCCGCGCCTTCGGTAACCGCCCGGTGAAACCGACCTTGTTCCGTGCCAGCCAGTCACTGACCGCCGGCCAGATGATCGCCTGCTCGACTTTGGAGAAGTCACCTTTGCCGCCATTGCTGCAGACCTCAGCCAAGCCGTAATCCTGGTTAGCAACCCACAAAACGAAACCACTCGGCGTATGGATCAGCTTGTAGCCCTTCATGAGCCAGCCCCAGTCTTCAGGAAAATCACGGATCGACGCAGCGATTCGCTCGGCTTCCGGGTACTTCGGCTCTGGAGGTGACGGGACAACAACGGCGCCCTCCGGGACGATCCAGCACTGTCCAGCCTCCATCTTTGAGCTAAGCGCGCTCAAGTGCGCACCAGGCACGAACGGCTCGGCGTTGCGCCCCAGCAGACGGTCCAGCAGCTTAAAACTTCTCATTGTTCTTCTTCCCCTTGTACTGGCTGGAGAAGGGGCGGCTGATCTCCACCTCTTCCTGGGTGGGCTCACGGCCCACAAAGTTGACGAACCGCCCGAACTGGCCTTGGCGCTGTACCAGGCATGAGCCGGCTTCGGCTTGCCTCCCCTTATCCAGAATCAACTCGGTGACGCCCTGCTGGCCCATCTCAGAGTCCCGGTCGTAATGCACCAGGATCACCGCGTCCGCGTCTTGCTCAATCTGGCCGCTTTCCTTGAGGTCGCTGGCCTGTGGTTTCTTGCCTGGCCGATTGGCCGGGCCTCGATTGAGTTGCGCCAGCACCAAGATCGGAATCGCCAGCTCGCGGCTTAGGTTCATGATGGCGATCGACACCTTGGCTACTGCGTCAGCACGGTTCTGTGACTTGCCGTCAGTCCCGACAATCTGCACGTAGTCGATCATCAGGATGTCGAGCCCAACCTCGCGCTGGAGCTTCAACGCCTCGGCTCGGATGGCTGGCATCGTCAGGCCTGGAGTGTCGAGCAGGTAGAGCTCTGCCTCCTTGATTTTTCCGGCCGCGACGCCTATCCGGTTCCACTCTTCTTGCTCCAGGCACTTGACCTCATCCATCCGACGCAGGTCTACGCCGCCCAGGCTCGCAATGGTCCTCAGTGTCAGTTGTTCACCAGGCATCTCAAGACTTACCACCAGCCCTACGCCGTGGCCGCGAGTAGCAACGTGATTCATGATCTGCAGCCCCAGCATTGTCTTGCCGCCGCCCGGTCGACCTCCAATCACCACCATTGATTTTTGGCGCAGAAAGCCAATCAGCTTGTCCAAATCCGCCAGGCCGGTAGAGAGCTTCGGAGGCGCCTTATCGTTGAGCACGTCATCCATGTGATCCAGCACAATCGGCAAAACATCGCTCATCCGCTTGTAACCTGCTTTTCCAGATGCCTTCAGGTCACGCAGGTCGGCCAGCGCCAAATCACACTGATCAAGGATTTCATCTGCTGGCAGATCGTCATAAACGCCGCTGTCCACGATTCGCCCAAGGTCGCGAAACTGACGCACCAGCGCCCACTTCCTAACCTGCTGGGCATAGCTCTTCCAATTAGCCGCCGATGGGACGCCTCGGCATAGGTCGATGGTGTATTGGAGAGTGGATGTCCCGCTGGGCAGATAGTGCTGAATCGAGCCCAGCGTCACCGCGTCAACAGGCATACGCTGCGCATGACAGTCGCAGATCACATCGAACAGCGCAGCGTTGTCCTGGTGCCAGAAGTCGCCAGACTTCATCTGCGAGATGATCTCGTCCAGCATTCCGGCGCTTTCGTTGAGCGAGGCGATCATGATCGCGCCCAGCACGCCCTGCTCGGCCTCGAGACGGTAATACTTGTCCTCGTGGTTCATTTACGCCCCCGCGCCGATTCCCAGGTGAAACCGACCAGCAGCGCTTTGTTCTCGCGCAGCCGGTCAAGGGCTCGCTCGCCAATGTACTGGCTCAGACCTTGGGCGTTGAGGTTGGACACCACCACTGTCGGGCGAACCAGGTTGTAACGGCGATCCAGCACCTCATGCAGAACCGACAGCTCGTAGTGAGTGCCGGCCTGGGCGCCAATCTCGTCGATCACCAACAAGTCGAAACTCGCCAACTCATTGATCACATCGCCCTCGGTGTAGCTGGCGGTTCGATCCATCGAGCGCTTGAACACGCGGATGATTTCGGCTGCGGTGGTGATCACTGCCACTGCACGGTGCTGACGAATCACATGCTGGACGATGCCGCTGGCCAGGTGCGTCTTGCCGTTACCGACGTTCCCGCATAAAAGCAGGTTGCGCCCCGCCTGGAAGTGCTCACCGAAGTTGTCGGCATAGCCCTGGCAAGTTTCCAGCGCCAGGGTCATGGATGGGGTGGTGACGCGGTAGGTGGCGAGAGTGCTATCGGCAAACCGCGGCGTGATGCCGGAGCCTACAAGCGCGCTGTTGACGCTTTCGGCTTGCAGGTTGGCCAGCGCCTGCGAATGTTCGTCGCTCCCCCGTGGCGCTACGCGCAGGCCGTGGAACTGGCATTGTTTGCACGGGCGTACTGCCAGAGAACCATCGAACTGCTCAACCTCGGAGCGATCAACATCGCCATGGATCGGGCATTCGCCGGCGAAAGTGCGCTGCTCAGGCTGGGGACGGAAATTAGAACGCTGGGCCATTGTCGCCTCCTTGGTACATATCGGGCGTGTGGTTGGGCAGGTGGTTGTAGGCCGATGGCTTTCCGCCGACTGCTGGCTTGAGTTCGTCAGTCCAGCGCTCGCCATTGATCCAGGTCGCGGCGTTCGGGATGTATCGGCCGTTTTCCTTGGCCCAGTCCTCGGAAACGCAGTGGCTACCCAGAGCGGTGATCAGGGTCTGGCGCAGCTCATCGTTCGGTTTCAGCTTCGCCCATGCCCTGATCGCTTCCTTGCGAGCTTTCTTCTTCGGGTACAACTTCCAGAACTGTTCAAACCCTTCATCCAAAGCCACTTTTTTAGCGCCTGATGCCGGAGTGTTTTTAATGCTCTTTGTATTGTTGCTCTGTGTATTGTTCCCCTGCGTGTTTTCCGAAGGGGGTTCACCGTCTTTTCCGAAGGGGTTCGCAGCGTTTTCCGAAGGGGTATTCGGAAAACCGAAGGGGTCGACAAGTCGCAGGCGGCGCTCGACTACGCGCTTGCCTTCGCGGATCAACTCGACACGCAGATGCCCCTTATCAACCAGCCCGCTGATGATCTCCGAGACTCGCGAGATCGAAAGATTGAAGAACTCGGCGAAGTGCGCGTTGGTCGCGTAACAACCCCGCGCGCCAGCCTCCAGGCTGGATATTTCACCCAGCATTACCTTCTCATTGGGCGACAGCGTGCGATCAAGCCAACGTTCCGCTGGAATCCATACGCCCTGGAATTTGCGTGGAGTATCGACAGTCATAGGTCCAGCTCCCGCGTTACCCGGGCAATGAACGCGTCATAGCTCTCGGTCATGACCACGCCGCGATCCTCCAGGGCGCCACGCGAGGCCTTCGCCATGGCGTAGACCTCCCAGCGGTCGCGGTCGGGCAGGTGACGGCAATTGGAATAGTTGGGCCAGGGGCCGGCGACTACTTCGGCAGTGGTGGCGGTAACTACCGGGATTCCGGTAGTTGATTCGATAGGACTGGTCATTGCAGGGTTTCCCCCGCCGGCCGCACGAACAATTCCTCGTCAGGCTCGCCCGGCATCTTGCCGCCGGACAATCGCATGATCAGCACGGTGAGGGCGTTGCACGAGTTGATCATCGAGGCATGCGCGTTCCAGACCGTGTCGTCATCAGGATCGGTGCAGGCCAGCGACTCATGAGCGAAGTTCGTTCCGTTGCTCGCCATGCAGGCCAGCGTCAAGTCATCGAACTGCTCAAAATGTGGCTCATTGAGGATCGCGAGCCGCTCAACTGCGGCCGGCGGAATATCACCAGGGAAGGACAAAGGCACATTGGAGGCGGTTATCCCCTGGACCAAAGCTTCGCGTGGGATGCCCTTGGCTTGCAGGACCGTGCTCAAGGAGAGGAAGCAGGCGAGCGCAACCATCTCGGTAGGGTGGCCCTCAGCTTTAGCGTGACCGACTACCAGAGGCAGTAGGTCGCCCAGGACGAACGCCTCATGGGTAGCCATGTCGTTGGATGCGCCTTTCTGGATTGGCTTTTTCATAGCGATCGCTCCAGGCGCTGAATCAGCGTCCGCATTTTGCGTTTGGTACTGGTGGTCAGATAGCGAGCCGCCAGCCAGCGCTGAAACGCTGCATCGGTAAATCGCAGCACGCCACTGAACCGTTCATCCTCGGGGTCGATACGCTTGCGCGGCTCATTTGGGTATGGGTGCCCGTAGGCAGTGAAGTAGGTCTTGTAGAGGGCATTCAACTCGCGGCGCAGGCTATTGCGCTGAGTCTCGGCCTGCTGGTGGTTGACCGCGGCCTCGGCGATCAGCCCCATGAGTTCTTCGTAGGTGATTTTCTTGCTCACAGGGGCTTCTCCGGATTGAATTTTTCGTAAAAGAACTGGCCGTCCCAGGTCTTCTTCATGGGTAGCTTCTCGGCCATGTACAGGTCGAACAGCTTCTTGGCGCCTTCCTCGAGCATCACCGGCGCGTAGCGGATGAATGAGGTGATGCCCTCCCCGCCGACTTTGAAAGGCTTCTCGCTGAGCCAATGCTTGTCGCGAGCCATGGCGTACACGCGGTACTTCGGAGAGTGGTCAGGGTCGGTTTCGGTGTTGTAGATCCATTTCAGTCCCGCCAAGAACGCCAGAACCAGCTGGGAATTAACGCCGTTGAGGCGTTTGGCGAACTGAGGGACCGTCTCGCCGGGCATGAACAGGTACTCCAGCGCCTCGATCTTCTTTGCCTGCTGCTGGTTTTCGAGAGCCAGAACAGCCTTTTCCTCGGCCAGGTCAGCAGCGAAGCGCAGGGCGTCCGGAAGGTTTTCGGGGAGTCGCATCTCGGCGGCTGCAGCGAGCGCGTTCAACTTGGCCACTACTTTCCGGCGAACGGCCTTCGACTCGCGCATCGATACCAACATGCATTGGTCGCGGGTTAGGTCGTAGCAATCCATGAGGACGCCGCTTTGGGGGTGTGCAATTTTTTTGCACCCCCCCAATTCGCCCGCCAACTCGTCTTCAACCTTGGTGATGAACTGGTCGTTGCGTATCTTGGCTTCACCGGCATCCACACGCGCCTCATTGATAAGCTCGCGCAGATCGGCAGTGGACATAACGGCATCGCCGCCTTGGAATTTGGCGATGGTCATCAGTAAGCCCTCGAGCGAGAGTCGCGGCGGTAGGTTCTTGGCCGGCGAGCCCGCTCAATAGCTGCCGAGGAGACGCCCGTCCCGATGAAGGAAACATGCAAGTCAGTCTTGAGCATCACCTCAGGAATGTGGAGGTAGCGACCGGCAGGAAGCGCCCGCGGCTGGCGCCGAACCCTGGGCATATGCTTGTCCATCAGCGCGATATCGGCGGCGACTTCTTCCTGAAGGCTTTTGCCGAGCTCGCAAAGCGGTACGGGCTCGCCCGGGCGAATCTGGCTCCAGGCATAGCGATCAGCCAATACCTCGTTGATGCTGCGGATCACGCTTTCGCAGCGGGTGCGGACCTGGTGGTCATCAATACGACCGGTATCCCAGTAGCAGAAGTTATCCACACGGTGCCCGATCTCATGAGCAACGATGAACGGATAGATTTCGTGATCTTCGAGGATTGACCAATCGATCTCGGGCCGCTGGACACGCCGCAGCCGACCCGCGTCTACGCTGGTTGAAAGCTCAATGCCGCATCCCTCAGTAAACGACAGCTCGTCTGCCGAGACATCCATGCAGACGAGAGTGGCGCGAGGGTCGAAGATGCCCCAGCAATTGCCCAGAGCACGGAAAGTCGAAAGACTCAGCGCGCAGCCGGCCTGCTTTGTCTGCTCGGCGAAGCTACGGTACTGGGTGCGAGTTAGGCGAAGCGTGGTGTCGGTTTTCATGGGCGCACCTCGATATCAATTCCAGGTCGCTCACCAACGACGCCGTAGGACGCGCCCAGGTGGCGATGCAGCCAGCAGAAGTTCCCGCTGAAGATCCGCACCTGCTCGACATGCCGACTAAGGTCACAGGCCAATTGGCTGTTGTGGTAGCCGCCCAAGGCAGGAACGATCTGGCCGAGAACGAGCGCCGCCAGGCGATTGAACTCATCGCGAGCGAAATTCATTGAGCACATGTCGTCAGCGTCGAGCACTGCTTCACGCAAGACTTCGCCTTCAAGTTGGCCAATAACAGAAAGGGAGGTGGTCATGGCTGCCCCTCCGAATTTCGCGCCACGTTTTGCGACTCAGCGTTTCGTAGCGCGGATTTAGCGGCATCCAAGTCAGCGCGAAGCGTTTCAAGGTTTCGCTCCTCATCGTTAGCCAGGTCGCCAGCGATGCCAGCACCCAAAACAATCAACTGATCCAGGGTGTCGCGGGCGAGACCCTCGTTCTGCATAGCGAAGAACAAAGCCTCGATCTGGAAGAGCGTTTCCTTGCAGCAAGACAACTCGTTAATGGCAATGCATGCGACCTCGCGGATATCTTTGACGGCGCTGTTCATAGAGCACCGCCTTGGGCGATAGCGCCCTCGACTTCGCGGACCATGCTGATTCGCTCGAGATAGACACGTCCCGGCTGATCAGCATCCCGACAGCTCAGAACCAAGTCTTTGTGACGCTCCAACCCACGACGACAAGCATCAACAGATTCAGTGACCGCAACCTCGAAGCAGGAGAACCGAGCGCCCGGGAAGACCGGCCTCAGCATTTCCAGAACCTCAACGGCAAGACCTTTAGTACCGCATTCGAGAAGCTGCATAGGAGGCTCGACTCCGCGAATGCATGGGACAGTTACTGCCAGCCCCCTTGTAATTGATTCTTTGGCTTGCTCTTGCGCCTTTGGTGGCGTGGTGCTATTTTTCATTTGCATTGTTTTTGCCCTTCGATAGACAAAGTGATGCCAAAGCCACCTGGTGGAACAGGTAGCAACTAAGAAGCTCAGCTCAGGCTGGGCTTTTTTGTGGGCGGTCGAAAAGCTCAGCCGCTCAGCAAAAATAGGGAGGCGCTGCGGGGGTTCATGGGGATGCCTGCGCAGTACTGGATGAATGAACAGATGGCTTGCCAGACTGATCGGCGACAGGTATCTGGGGCATCATTTGGTTCAAGGTTGGCGAGGCTTCTGGGTACAGATCGGGGCGGAGCTCGTGACGAGACACGCCCGAAGCAGCTTCGATTTTCAGCACGTGTTTGGCGGGCACTCTGCCTGTTGCGCACATCCGCTGAACGTTTTGCGGCGTACAGCCAAGCACTTTCGCTAAAGAGGTTTGGCTCCCTACGGCCTTTGCCGCTGAAGCCACTGCACTTAGATCCATCGGGCCGACCTGCGAATTTATGAGAATGCAGTCAGGCTACAGATTGAAACTGTACATTACAAACGTTTTTTGCAATGACCATTACAACAACGGACTGTATTCTGAAGCTATGAAGACAATCGCTGAAATCATCTCTCAGAGCAGGCGGGCCGCCGGACTGAATCAGTCCGAGCTGGCTCGCGCGCTAGACATCACCCCTCAGTCCGTACAAGCCTGGGAGTCTGGCAGAGCAAAACCAAGGCCGGCGCTTTTCCCTCGAATGGCCGAGATCTTGAGAATCTCGCCAAACCGCCTGCTGGACTCGGTGCTGTATGTAAAGGACGCAGACTCTGGATTTTTGACGATGGGCGATGAGCCTCCACCAGAGATACGTAGAGAATTGGACTTGTTTAATGCGAGCCTTGATAAGACTTCTTTCGACAAAGACACAGTGAGCCTCCCTTTCATTAAGGAGATTGCCAAGTCTGACGATAGCGTTGAGACAGCCGTTGAAAAGGTGGACTGGAGAACATACCCGTTCAGCAGATCTCTACTCGCCAAAGCGGGCGTAACTCCACGAAATGCGGCCTGCATTGAGATCGCCGGGAACAGCATGAGTCCGTTGTTACAGGACGGAAGTGTTGCCTGCATAGACACGTCGGCAACAGGAGTAGTTGATGGAAAGGTGTACGCACTGGACCATGCAGGACAGCTTCGACTGTGCGTTATTTACAGAGTCCCGGGCGGTGGAATTCGCCTACGAAGCTTTAATCGCGACGAGTACGCAGACGAAGAGTACGGCCCAGATGAGATTGACCGACAGAAGATCAGGATACTAGGGAAGGTCTTCTGGTCGTCCACATTCTGGTGAAAAGCTGGGGGTGACCCCGGTTTTTTTTGCACGGCATTACAAATTATATTTGCAATAAACAAAAGTTAATTGTAATTTCACTCCATCGCACCCCAGCATGGAGCTTCAGACATGACCACCAACACACTCACCGCCGGCAACTGGCAGGGCAATCTCAAGATGGGTCTAGCTCCTCGCGAGCTTGAAGCCACACTGTGGGCTGCCGCCGATCTGACGGTGAAAGAGATTGGTCGCGTCATGGGCATCAGCCCGAACACCGCTGAGAAACGCCTCGACTCTGCTCGCTTCAAGCTGGGCGCCAAGACAATGCGCGGCCTGGTAATGGAAGCGTTCAAGCGCCAGATCATCAGCCCGTTGATCTTGTTGCTGTGCATGGTGCTGACCGTCCAGCAAGCCAACACCGAACAGTTCGGCCGCATCCGCCGCCCAGGCGAACGCCGCGTTGAGACTCGCGTGGCCGTGCGCCGCATCGAGACCGCACTCACCGTTTAACCAAACCTGATTTTTGCGAAAGCCAACAACGCGGCGGGCCTTTGCTCGCCCTGGAGAAAGTGAATGACCCAGAAAACGCTGTCCCCGTGGCGCCTGTTCAAGGTGCTGATCTCGATCCTGCTCTACCTCAGCGTCTCGGTGGCCTGGCTGTTGTTCGCTGCCCGCGACCTGATCAGCAGCAGCTCTGACCTCGATGTCGTCGGTGGTTTCTTCGGTACCGCCGTTTGGCTGATCGCCACCGGCTGCCTGTACCTCCACATCACCACACCAAAACCCGGCCAATCGGCCACAACCCACGAAAGGAAATAACCATGTTCGGCAAAATCTTCGGCAAGAAAACCGGTCAGGCTCGCGCAGCGGTAGCCAAGTTGGCCAACCGTGATCTGATGGAAGCGGTCGTGTACGGATCGATCTACGTGGCCGCTGCTGACGGCGACCTGGAAGAAAGCGAGCTCTCCAAGATCGAGACCATCCTCAGCAACAACCCGGCGCTGCAAGGCTTCGGCGCGGAGCTTTCCAACACCATCGACCGCGCCAAGACCGACTTCAAGTCGGGCGCTCGCATCCTTCGACAGAACGCCGAGAAAGAACTGGGCGACCTGGCGCACTCCCCCGCCGAAGCGCTGACAGTCCTCAACGTCATGCTGACCGTGGCTGAGGCAGACGGCGAGATCGAGCCGGCCGAGCTAACCGCCCTGGAGCGCAGCGCCAAGCTGCTGGGCCTCAACCTCAAAGACCACCTGTAACCATGCTGGCCAAGCTCGGTAGCAAGACACGGTCACTGGCAGCCTACGGGCTTGCTGGCGGCGTTGTCTTCGTCGACTCGGCCAGTCGCATCTTCTCGATGGTTGGCGACCTGATCCTGGTTCTCCTGCTGTTGGTGGTGCTGATGGCCGGCAAGTCAAAACCCAGTTGATGCATCCACAGTGCCAATGGCTCATATCTGAGCCATTGGACAGGAGAGGACAATGAGCTCACTGAATTACGATTCCCGCACCGCCGACAAGTTTGTGGTGCGCCTTCCCGACGGGCTGCGCCCCGATATCGAAGCCGCAGCAAACGCCAGCGACCGAAGCATGAACAGCGTGTTCGTCCAGGCTGTGCGTCAGTACCTGGACGGCCAGAACCGCCAGCAGATCCTGCTCGACGTGCTGGCCAACACCGTCACTACTCCCATTACTGCCGATTCGATGCACATAGATGATCGTGTGCGGATGGCGGCGAATGCAAATCGGTATGAGTGGCTGCGCGATCGTGTCCGCGTTATCGATATCGACACCTGCCTGTGCGTGGTTCGCGACGATACCGTTTACTTCGGCAGCGACCTGGACAAGAACGTCGACGAAGCGATGCGCCTGGCCCGCCTGGAGGAGTTGCACCCATGCGCGGACTGATCACCATTGCCCTGCTGCTGATCGTTGGCCGGGCCTCCGCCGGCGAGCAAGTGATCAGCGTCCAGCACGACTCAAGCCGCTCGGTCACCTGCTGGATCACGCCCCAAGGCGGCATCAGTTGCTTGCCTGACAGTTCGCTCCTACAGATACCCGCCAGCACCGCCACCGACGAAAGCCAGGCGACACGGGCTTCTCTGGCAACTTCCATGTGCCAAAGCGGGCAATTGCCCGCCACCCCGCTCCCACAGGATGAGAGGTTCCAGCTATGAACCGCCTCAACGGTACCAAGGGCCAGCGCCTGATCGAGCTGTTCAACGCCCTGCAGCGCCGAGAAACCACATTCGGCCAGATCTACGCGATGTCGGCATCGTGCGGCATCGATGCCCGCCGGGTGCTGGCTGACCATTTTCAGCGAGGTCATGGTCGTGCGTAAGGATGGGATCGGCCGTAGATGGACAGAGCAAGAAGTTGCCCTGTTAACCGAGCTCTATCCTCTGACGCCCATGCCCGAGATAGAAGCGAAGGTGGGCAAGACTGCCGGCCAGATCAAGAACAAGGCCACAAACCTCGGACTAAGGCGAGACCAATCGATCCTGGGGGCAACTCGCTTCAAGCCCGGCCAAGAATCCTATAACCGGATCGAGGTCGGTGAGCGCAGGGACGACGGGCGAAACATAAGGATCAAGCTCCCGTGTGGTGCATGGGTTCTTGAGCACCGCTGGGTTTGGGAGCAGGCCCACGGCCCGATTCCCGACAAGTGCGTTGTGGCTGCACGGGATGGAAACAGACGTAACACCGACTTGGCCAACCTTATGCTCGTGACGAAGGACAGGCATTGGAGGCGCAACCAAATACGCAAATACCCCGCTGAGTTGCAGGACGTGATCCTGGCCCAGCAAGACCTCAAGAGAGCAATACGGGAGAAGAAATCATGAAGAACAAACTGAGCGACCTGCGGGACCACCTTTTTGCGCAGCTTGAGGCAGTGCGTGAAGCCTCCGATGAGGACTTGGCCAAGGAGGTATCGCGCGCGCAATCCGTATCCGACATCAGCCGCGTATTGATCGAAAGCGCCAAGGTTGAGATCGACTATTTCCGCCACATAGGCGGCGAGAACAGCGCAAGCAGCTTCATTGAGTCGAAGCCGGCGCTGCCTCCAGGAAAGGTTACGCGCCAATGATCACGAAGAAAGCCGCGACACCACCAACGGATAACGAAAACGTGTCGCGACACGAACGGAGGTAGGTATGTTTCTGACAGCAGAGGAAGTTGCCGACCTGACTGGCTATAAGAAGCCAGGGGCACAGATAAAGTGGCTGACCGCCGAACGCTACGGGTTCGCGGTAGGCGGTGATGGTCACCCGAAGGTGCTGCGCCAGGTTGTCATTGGTCGGCTGGGTGGTATTCAATCAAGGAAGGGGCCGGAGCTTCGGCTGGGTTGAGGTGAAGATCGATGCGTCCGCGCAAGAAGGACCGGCACCTGCCGGCGTGCATGTACCAGAAGCATGGCGCTTATTACCTGGTCCGAAAGGGCAAGTGGAAGCGCCTGGGCACCGACTTTCAGGCATCCCTGGCAGAGTACGCCAAGTTGCTGGACAAAGGCACCCAGGGTGGAATGCCCAAGCTGATCGACGATGCGCTCGAGCATATGCGTACCAGAACGAAGCCACCACTTAAGCCGAATACGCTCAAACAGTACGAGGCTGCGTGCGAACGCCTGAAGGAAAACTTCGCCGATTTCGAGCCCCGCGAGGTACTTCAGCGACACGTCGTCGCCCTCAAGCTACACATGGCGGACACCCCTAATATGTCGAACCGGGTGATCTCGGTGCTGCGGGCAGTGTTCACCTACGCCCTGGAGCAGCAGATCGTCGATTCGAATCCCTGCATTGGCGTGCGCCGGCACCTGGAGCACAAGCGCGACCGATACATCACCCACGGTGAATTCCAGGCCATCTGCGCCAACTCCAGCGCCAACATGCGGGTGATTTACGAGATGTGCTATCTGACCGGGCAGCGCATTGGCGACGTCCTGGCCATCCGCCTGGCGGACATCAGCGCCGAAGGCATCGCTTTCAAACAGGAGAAGACGAACGCCAGGTTGTTGGTGCAGATGACGCCAGACCTTGAGGATTTGATCAACAGGATCAAGGCGCTGCCCCGAAAGATCCGTGGCCTTACCCTATTTTGCTCCCCGCGCGGCGGAAAACCGGTTCACTACAGCTCGGTCAAGGATGCATTCGCGATCAGTTGCAGAAAGGCCGGCGTGGAGGACGCGAGCCTGCATGACCTGCGCGCCAAGTCGCTTTCTGACACCGACGACCAAGGTAACGATGCGCAGAAACTTGGTGGTCACACAGACGCCAAGATGACGCAGCGATATCTGCGCCTGCGTAAAATCAACGTTGGACTGCCACCCAGAATGCCGCAAAAGGCTGATTTAAAAGCATAAAAAAAGCCGCATCTCTGCGGCTTTTTTGGGCTGAGCGAAAGCTTATCCAGCTTTCAACACATTCAGTTGACGCTCGGTAGCACGCTGCAGCACAACTGCATACACACGCTTCTTCTTGTCAGTCGATGCGCTACGGAAAAACTCAGAAAACGGAGTCGAACGAGCGGCTTGTACTTTTTTCATAACATTGCCCCAGCCTTGAGGTGCTTTAGTAGGCCCTGACGGTCGTAACCGACGTGCAGGTCGCCATGGATTGAGTCTATGTCTTCCTCAGTGATCTGCAAGGAAGCATCAGTGTTTTTTATGAGCAGATTCACCTGCAAACGGTTGCGATATTTGACCTTTAAGGCGTTCACAACGTCTTTTGCGGTAAAAAACTGCTCAACAAAAACTTCTGGAGGGACTCTACGCCCCTCCTTGCGCTCTCTAGCCTGTACAAACCTCCAGGCCAATTCAGGCTTTTGGTAGACAAACATGATGACGCATTTACGGTCTTTCTTAAGGGAGCGAGCTATGTTCAGATCAGCCTTATCGAAATTGCACAACGTGCTATCCAAAACGAAAGACTGACTCTGTTCTAACGCCATGTCATGAATCTTGTCAACAAGAATTGACGCAGCCCGCTGAAACATCCATGAATTGGTACCCACATAGCCTTCGAAATGATGACGTAGATCGTCTGGATCGATGCGCATGGTGCGGAATCCAGAGTTGTCATCGATTTCGCTGATCAGCTCACTGGCCGCTTCGGTTTTGCCGGCGCCTGCGCATCCTGACATAAAGACCGAAACCGGTGAACGATCAGGGAGATAGATAGCTGGGTTGGTAAACTCCCGGGCAATACGCTTCTTGTTTGCCTTAGCGAAAAGTAGCGCAGCTTCCATCTGCAAGTCTTCAAGATGACTCATATCCGTATGACGCTCACTTTTCGGGTGCGAGATTCTATACCCTGCAATCGGAAAATCATACGCCACGTGTCGGATTTCACCCGCAGGGCGTCCCTGCGCATGGTGCTAAATCCCTGTAGTATTAGACAGATGTTAATCGTCAAATAGACAGGCAGAGCTGAAACCCCCGTATGACCGACCTCTCCAGCCACACCCCGATGATGCAGCAGTACTGGCGCCTGAAAAACCAGCACCCTGATCAGTTGATGTTCTATCGCATGGGCGACTTCTACGAGATCTTCTATGAAGACGCGAAGAAGGCCGCCAAGCTGCTGGACATCACCCTGACCGCGCGCGGGCAGTCGGCGGGGCAGTCGATTCCGATGTGTGGGATTCCTTATCACTCGCTGGAAGGCTACCTGGTCAAGCTGGTGAAGCTGGGCGAGTCGGTGGTGATCTGTGAGCAGATCGGCGACCCGGCCACGAGTAAAGGGCCGGTGGAACGCCAGGTGGTGCGCATCATTACGCCGGGTACGGTGAGTGATGAGGCGTTGCTGGATGAGCGTCGCGATAACCTGATTGCGGCGGTGTTGGGCGATGAGCGTTTGTTCGGCCTGTCGGTGCTGGATATCACCAGCGGCAATTTCAGCGTGCTGGAGATCAAGGGCTGGGAGAACCTGCTGGCGGAACTTGAGCGTATCAACCCGGTGGAGTTGTTGATCCCGGATGATTGGCCCAAGGACTTGCCGGCGGAGAAACGTCGTGGGACCAAGCGGCGTGCACCATGGGATTTCGAGCGCGATTCGGCGCTGAAAAGTCTGTGCCAGCAGTTCTCGGTGCAGGACCTTAAAGGCTTCGGTTGCGAAACGCTGACCCTGGCCATCGGCGCTGCTGGCTGCCTGCTCAGCTACGCGAAGGAAACCCAGCGCACCGCCCTGCCGCACTTGCGCAGCCTGCGTCATGAACGGCTGGACGATACCGTGGTGCTCGATGGCGCCAGCCGTCGAAACCTGGAATTGGATACCAACCTGGCCGGCGGGCGCGATAACACCCTGCAATCGGTGGTCGACCGTTGCCAGACTGCAATGGGCAGCCGCTTACTGACCCGTTGGCTGAACCGTCCGCTGCGGGACTTGACCGTGCTGCAAGCGCGTCAAACCTCTATTACCTGCCTGCTCGACGGCTACCGCTTCGAAAAGCTGCAGCCGCAACTGAAAGAAATCGGTGATATCGAGCGTATCCTCGCGCGAATCGGCCTGCGCAATGCGCGGCCCCGCGACCTGGCGCGCCTGCGTGATGCCTTGAGCGCCCTGCCGCAGTTGCAACTGGCAATGACGGAGTTGGATACGCCGCACCTGCAACAGCTGGCGGTGACTGCCGGCACGTACCCGGACCTCGCGGCGCTGCTGGAAAAAGCCATCATCGACAACCCACCCGCGATCATCCGTGACGGCGGCGTGTTGAAAACCGGCTACGACAGCGAGCTGGATGAGCTGCAGTCCCTGAGCGAAAACGCCGGGCAGTTCCTGATTGACCTGGAAGCCCGCGAAAAAGCCCGCACCGGCTTGGCGAACCTTAAGGTCGGTTACAACCGTGTCCACGGTTACTTTATTGAGCTGCCGAGCAAGCAAGCCGAGTCTGCGCCTATCGACTATCAACGTCGCCAGACCCTCAAAGGCGCCGAGCGTTTTATCACCCCCGAGCTCAAAGCATTCGAAGACAAGGCGCTGTCGGCCAAAAGCCGCGCCCTGGCGCGGGAAAAGATGCTCTACGAAGCCTTGCTCGAGGACTTGATCAGCCGCCTGGCGCCGTTGCAAGACACCGCCGCCGCCCTGGCGGAGCTGGATGTGTTGAGCAACCTCGCCGAACGTGCGCTGAACCTGGACCTCAATTGCCCACGGTTTGTCAGCGAACCGTGCATGCGCATCGTGCAAGGTCGTCACCCGGTGGTGGAGCAAGTGCTGACCACGCCGTTCGTCGCCAATGACCTGTCGCTGGACGACGATACCCGCATGCTGGTGATCACCGGTCCGAACATGGGCGGTAAATCCACCTACATGCGTCAGACCGCGTTGATCGTGCTGTTGGCGCATATCGGCAGCTTCGTACCGGCAGCCAGTTGCGAGTTGTCCCTGGTGGACCGCATTTTCACGCGGATCGGCTCCAGCGATGACCTGGCCGGTGGCCGTTCGACCTTTATGGTGGAAATGAGCGAGACCGCCAACATCCTACACAACGCCACCGAGCGCAGCCTGGTGCTGATGGACGAAGTGGGCCGCGGCACCAGCACCTTCGACGGCCTGTCCCTGGCCTGGGCGGCGGCTGAACGCTTGGCGCATTTGCGTGCGTACACGTTGTTTGCCACGCACTACTTCGAGCTGACGGTGCTGCCGGAAAGCGAGCCGCTGGTGGCCAACGTGCATCTCAATGCCACCGAGCACAACGAGCGCATCGTGTTCTTGCACCATGTGCTGCCAGGGCCGGCAAGCCAGAGCTACGGCCTGGCCGTAGCGCAATTGGCCGGAGTGCCGAACGAGGTGATCACCCGCGCCCGTGAACACTTAAGCCGCCTGGAAACCACGGCGCTGCCCCATGAAACCGTGGTCGCCAGCCCGGCCAAGGCCAGCAAGAAACCTGCCGCGCCGCATCAGAGCGATATGTTCGCCAGCCTGCCCCATCCGGTGCTGGATGAGTTGGCAAAGCTTGACCTGGATGACTTGACGCCGCGTAAAGCGCTCGAAATGTTATATGCACTGAAGACTCGGATATAACGCAGACGCTTGCAAGCTGATAGAATCTCGCGCGGTTTGGGATGCTGCGGGCTTTTAGCCTGGTCCGCAGACTATCGCTCTCAAACCTCGCGAACCCCACCATAAGGGGTTTCGCTGCCGCCGCCTGAGGAGAAAATTAGAAATGACCTTCGTCGTCACCGACAACTGCATCAAGTGCAAGTACACCGACTGCGTAGAAGTCTGTCCGGTGGACTGCTTCTACGAAGGCCCGAATTTCCTGGTTATCCACCCGGATGAGTGCATCGACTGCGCCCTGTGTGAACCAGAATGCCCGGCCGTCGCGATTTTCTCCGAGGACGAAGTGCCTGCGGGCATGGAGCAATTCATTCAATTGAACGTCGAGCTGGCCGAAGTGTGGCCAAACATCACCGAGCGCAAAGATCCGATGCCGGATGCCGCTGAATGGGATGGCAAGCCCAACAAAATTGAGCAACTAGAGCGCTAAAGCGCCGCTGCCCAACAAAAAAAGGCCCCTTGAGGGCCTTTTTTGCGTTCGGGTGCCTGCATTCACTTTTCTACAGGCAAAAAAAAGGGGCGGTATGACCCGCCCACATTTTTTCCCTAGTCCCTGTATTCCTTTTCATCATCCTGATGAATCGCATCCTGCGACGTTCCTTCAAACCATCGTTCCTTGATGGCTGTGCCAATCCGTGGACACAGGGCTGATGTTAGAGCGTTCCGAGGGAAGTTCAACGCGATCCCCACGGCGGGCTGACAAACTTTGCCGCTCGCCGGCATGAAAATAATCGTTATTTTTCAAAAGGATAGATAATAGCTTCGTCAATTTAAGACGTACGCAACCGCTAAAAAAACCAAACACTTACGAAAAAGTAAGCGAATGCTTACACGCGCATTGCGTAAAGTAGCAACAAGCCCTATTGGCCCCCACCTGTAGGAGCGAGCTTGCTCGCGAAAAACCCGAAAGCCACACTGGGCGTCAGGCTTTTCGCGTAACCGTTAAAGCCTAATCAATCGTCGCTCACGGTAATGGTCGGCATCGCCGGTGCCGTCGCTTCCTGCAAGACAATCCGCGCACCGACATGACGGGCCAACTCCTGATAGATCATCGCAATCTGCCCATCAGCCTCGGCCGCGACGGTAGGTTTGCCACCATCGGCCTGCTCACGAATCTCCATCGCCAATGGCAACGATGCCAGCAGTTCAACGCCATACTGAGTAGCGAGCTTCTCGCCCCCGCCCTCACCGAACAGATGCTCGGCATGCCCGCAGTTGGAACAGATATGCACCGCCATGTTTTCCACCACGCCCAGCACCGGGATGTTGACCTTGCGGAACATCTCCACACCTTTCCTGGCGTCCAGCAACGCCAGGTCCTGAGGCGTGGTGACGATCACCGCACCGGCCACCGGCACTTTCTGCGCCAGGGTCAACTGGATGTCACCGGTGCCTGGCGGCATGTCGATCACCAGGTAGTCGAGGTCACCCCACGCCGTTTGTGTGACCAATTGCAGCAACGCGCCGGAGACCATCGGCCCGCGCCAGACCATCGGCGTGTTGTCATCGGTGAGAAACGCCATGGACATCACTTCCACACCCAGCGACTCGATGGGCACAAACCATTTCTGATCCTTGACCTTCGGCCGTGTGCCTTCGGCGATGCCGAACATCACGCCCTGGCTCGGCCCGTAGATGTCGGCATCGAGAATGCCCACGCGCGCACCTTCCCGCGCCAGGGCCAGGGCCAGGTTGGCCGCGGTGGTGGATTTACCCACGCCGCCCTTGCCGGACGCCACCGCCACCACATTCTTGACGTTGGCCAGGCCCGGGATCTGCGCCTGGGCCTTGTGCGGCGCGATCACGCATTGGATGTCGACCTTGGCCGAACCCACACCGTCGAGGCCCTCGATGGCCATTTGCAGCATCTGTGCCCAACCGCTTTTGAACAGACCCGCGGCATAACCCAGTTGCAACTGCACCGACACCTGGTCGCCCTGGACCTCGATGGCACGCACACAGCCGGCACTGACCGGGTCCTGGTTCAAATAGGGGTCGGTGTACTGGCGAAGAACGGCTTCCACCGCTGCGCGATTGACGGCGCTCATGGGCTACTCCCGAAAAAAAGACTGACTGAAACAGGCGGCTATCCTAACCGTTCCAGCCGCCGAACGGCATGCTTTCGAAAGTACGGAAGATTCTGAAACAGCGTCACGGGGTGAAATAAATTTCCCGGCGCTTTATAGTGGCCGACCTCCGTTTCATCAAGTAGCCGAGCCCCATGTCCGAGCCACGCAAGATCCTCGTCACCAGCGCCCTGCCCTATGCCAATGGTTCGATCCATCTTGGCCATATGCTTGAGTACATCCAGACCGATATGTGGGTGCGCTTCCAGAAGCATCGCGGCAATCAATGCATTTATGTCTGCGCGGACGACGCCCACGGTTCGGCCATCATGTTGCGCGCCGAAAAGGAAGGCATCACCCCGGAACAACTGATCGCCAATGTGCAGGCTGAACACAGCGCCGACTTTGCCGAGTTCCTGGTGGACTTCGACAATTTCCACTCGACCCACTCCGAAGAAAACCGCGAGCTGTCGAGCCAGATCTACCTGCGGTTGAAGGAAGCCGGGCACATCGACCAACGTTCGGTGACCCAGTATTTCGACCCGGAAAAGAAAATGTTCCTGGCCGACCGTTTCATCAAGGGCACCTGCCCGAAATGCGGCACCGAAGACCAGTACGGCGACAACTGCGAAAAATGCGGCGCGACCTACGCACCCACCGATTTGAAGGATCCCAAATCAGCGATCTCCGGCGCCACGCCGGTACTCAAGGACTCGCAGCACTTCTTCTTCAAGCTGCCGGATTTCCAGCAAATGCTGCAAACCTGGACGCGCAGCGGCACCTTACAGGACGCCGTGGCCAACAAACTCTCCGAATGGCTCGACAGTGGCCTGCAGCAGTGGGACATCTCCCGCGACGCGCCGTACTTCGGCTTCGAGATTCCCGGCGAGCCGGGTAAGTATTTCTATGTATGGCTGGACGCGCCGATCGGCTACATGGCCAGCTTCAAGAACCTGTGCGATCGCACCCCGGAGTTGGACTTCGACGCGTTCTGGGGCAAGGACTCCACCGCCGAGCTGTACCACTTCATCGGCAAGGACATCGTCAACTTCCACGCGCTGTTCTGGCCGGCAATGCTTGAAGGCTCTGGCTACCGCAAGCCGACCGGCATCGCCGTGCACGGCTACCTGACGGTCAACGGCCAGAAAATGTCCAAGTCCCGTGGCACCTTTATCAAGGCGCGCACCTACCTGGACCACCTGTCGCCGGAATACCTGCGCTATTACTACGCGTCCAAGCTGGGCCGTGGTGTGGACGACCTGGACCTGAACCTGGAAGACTTCGTACAGAAGGTCAACTCGGACCTGGTGGGCAAAGTCGTCAACATCGCCAGCCGTTGTGCCGGGTTTATCCACAAGGGCAACGCCGGTGTACTGGTAGCCGAGAACGCCGCACCGGAGTTGACCGACGCCTTCCTGGCCGCCGCACCGAGCATCGCCGACGCTTATGAAGCCCGCGACTTTGCCCGCGCCATGCGCGAGATCATGGGCCTGGCCGACCGCGCCAACGCCTGGATCGCCGACAAGGCGCCTTGGTCCCTGAACAAGCAGGAAGGCAAGGAAGCTGAAGTCCAGGCTATCTGCGCCACCGGGGTCAACCTGTTCCGTCAGTTGGTGATCTTCCTCAAGCCGGTGCTGCCGTTGCTGGCCGCCGATGCCGAGGCGTTCCTCAATGTGGCGCCGTTGAGCTGGAACGATCACACCACCTTGCTCGGTAATCATCAGTTGAACGCGTTCAAGCCCTTGATGACCCGTATTGACCCGGTGAAAGTCCAGGCCATGACCGACGCTTCGAAAGAAGACCTGGTCGCCAGCCAGACCGATACCGGCCAATCCGCGCCGGCGGGCAATGGCGAGCTGGCCAAGGACCCGATTTCCCCGGAAATCGATTTCGACGCCTTTGCCGCCGTGGATTTGCGCGTGGCGCTGATCATCAAGGCCGAAGCCGTGGAAGGCGCCGACAAGCTGCTGCGCCTAACGCTGGATATCGGCGACGAACAGCGCAACGTGTTTTCCGGCATCAAGAGCGCTTACCCGGACCCGTCCAAGCTCGATGGTCGCCTGACCATGATGATCGCCAACCTCAAGCCACGGAAAATGAAGTTCGGCATTTCCGAAGGCATGGTGATGGCGGCCGGCCCTGGCGGCGAAGAAATCTACCTGCTGAGCCCGGACAGCGGCGCGAAGCCGGGCCAACGCATCAAGTAACCTCTGAAAAATGCCCCGCTGTTGCTACGGCGGGGCCTCTCAGCTTGCCCTTCTCCCTGGGCCGGGCGTCAACGCTATGATCACAGCATGAACCTCATTCAACGTATCGACGCGCTGCTGCCGCAGACTCAATGCGGCAAGTGCGGGCACCCGGGTTGCAAACCTTACGCAGAAGGCATCGCTAAAGGCGAAGCCATCAACAAGTGCCCGCCCGGCGGGCAGGAAACCATCGTCGGGCTTGCACAACTGCTGCGCCTGCCGGTACTGGACCTGGACACGAGCCGTGGAGATGCGCCTGCGCAAGTCGCCTATATCCGCGAGGCCGAATGCATCGGTTGTACCAAATGCATCCAGGCCTGCCCGGTGGATGCCATTGTGGGTGCCGCCAAGCTGATGCACACCGTGATTGTCGACGAGTGCACCGGTTGCGATCTGTGTGTTGCGCCCTGCCCTGTCGACTGTATCGAGATGCGTCCGCTTGCTGACGTTCTGCCTATCGTCGGTGACTTGGCCAGCAACGATGATGAACGGCGTGCACGCGACCTCAAACGCGACCGGGCGCGGCGGCGCTATGAACAACGTAACGCCCGCCTGCAACGTGAAGAGGCTTGCAAGCTCGCCGAACGCCTGGCACGAGCCAAGCGCACAGCGCCGATGGAGGTGGCACCGGTCGATCACCCTCAGGCTGCTCAGGACGCCGCGATCAAGCAGGCCAAAAGCAGCGTCGCCATGAGTCGCGCGCAGTTGCACAAATCCTTGAAAGCGTTTGGGCATCCGCCGACCTTTGAGCAACAGTCGCAATTGATTATGCTGCAGCAACAGTTCGAGGCATCCGAGCAGGCGCTTGCCGCACTGGAGGCCAACAGCTCACCGCAGCCACCAAAGACGGCCGCTAAAAGCACCGAGTTCAAGCGCGCAAAGATCCAGTTGGCCATGCGCCGGGCTGCGTTGAAAAAGGCTCAGGATCAGCAAGCTGATGCGCATGAAATCGCAACCTTGAAAGCCGCATTGAACGCCGCCGAGCAAACGCTGCAGGATGCCGAGGCCAACGGCTGACCCACTGCACTGTGTATTGCTAACATCACGCCGACCGCCTGCAAGGAAACGCCTGCCCCTATGAATGCCGCAAAACGCCTGGAAATTTTCCGCAGGTTTCACGAAGACAATCCGGAACCGAAAACCGAATTGGCCTACTCCTCACCGTTCGAGTTACTGATTGCGGTGATCCTCTCGGCTCAATCCACGGACGTTGGCGTCAACAAGGCCACGGCGAAGTTGTACCCCGTGGCCAATACACCCGCCGCGATTTACGCCCTGGGTGTGGAAGGCCTGTCCGAATACATCAAGACCATCGGCCTGTATAACAGCAAGGCCAAGAATGTGATCGAAACATGCCGCCTGCTGTTGGAGCTGCATGGGGGGGAGGTGCCACAAACCCGCGAAGCCCTGGAAGCCTTGCCAGGCGTGGGCCGCAAAACGGCGAACGTGGTGCTCAATACGGCATTCCGGCAGTTGACCATGGCGGTGGACACGCACATTTTCCGCGTCAGCAACCGAACCGGCATTGCACGGGGCAAGAATGTGGTTGAGGTAGAAAAGCAGTTGATGAAGTTCGTGCCCAAGCCCTATTTGCTCGACTCCCATCATTGGCTGATCCTGCACGGACGCTACGTTTGCCAGGCCCGCAAGCCGCGCTGTGGGAGCTGCCGTATCGAAGACTTGTGCGAATACAAGGACAAAACCTCCGACGATTGAGCGATCATTGGTTTTTGTGATCAGACGATTGAAAAAATCTTTTTTACCCGTCCGCGGATTATCGCTATAAGGAGCCCCAACGGCAGTCTTAGCCTGGAGTTGACCTTATGAGCGCTGGCAACGAACAACTGGAAGTGGAAGACGACCTCGTTGAGTCGGATGACGATGTGGTAGAGGCACCGGTGGCAGAGGTGGCCAAGACCAATTTGAGCAAACGCCGCACTATCGACAATCTTCTGGAAGAGCGACGCTTGCAAAAACAGCTGGCCGATTACGACTTCGATTTCTGATCGAGCCGTTGGCGGCCGGAAGCCTCCCTGACGGAGGCTTTTTTCTGCCGGTTACACGGGTATTCAAGGGGTGCAATATCCTCCTAAACCAGGCCGTTGCGCTGGGCCAGTTCGATCAGGTCCACAAGGGACCGGGCATTGAGCTTGAGCAGCAAGCGCGTCTTGTAGGTACTGACGGTTTTGTTGCTGAGGAACATGCCATCGGCAATCTCCTTGTTGGTTTTACCACGGGCCAGCTGCTGCAGCACCATCATCTCCCGCCCCGATAAGCGTTCGACCATGTCGGCTTCACTGGCATTGCCCATGGTTGAGCGTACCGAATTGAGCGCCTGGTTCGGGAAATAGCTATAGCCGGAAAGCACCGCCTTGATGGCACTGAGCAACTCTGTCAGATCCTGCTGCTTGCACACATAGCCGGCGGCCCCCGCCTGCATGCAGCGCATGGAAAAATGGCCGGGGGCCTGGGACGTCAGCACCAGCACCTTGAACGAGACGGCTTGCTTGGTTGATGCCAGCCGACAAATAACTTCCAGGCCGTCAAGCTTGGGGATTCCGATATCCAGTATCACAATATCCGGCATATGTTCCCGTGCAAGTTGCAACGCATCGACACCGTTATCAGTCTCGGCAACGACCTCATAACCATGACGCTCCATTAGCATGCGCACAGCAAGACGAATGACGGGATGATCATCCACGATCAGCACTTTATTCATGAGAAAGTCCAATTTCGCTGTTCGAATTATTTAGAGCAAACACAATAGCCTAGTCGATTACTAGTTGGCATAGCATTCCCCCCCGAACGAGAGCAGGCAGAGACCCAACCCACAAGAAGATAGGAATTAACCTACAAAAAATCGCCAACTTAGATGCATAGAGCTTTATGGCTGCTTTCAGACCTTTCTCGACGCGTACATATTTTGAGTGAAATATCGTGCCCATTAGCCCCTGAAAGTAAACGTGCCGCACAACACTTTCAGGAAATGCCCCTTGCTTGTCGCCGTGACGCGCACAAATCAATCCGGAACAACCGTTCCCATTAGTTCCATTTAACATATTTCAGCACTTCCAAAATTCCTACAGAAAATTCAACAATTCACATATCCATTGCAACTACATGAGTGAATTTTCTGTCAGACATAGTTCCTCCTCAGATGTAAAAAATCATTCAGACTTAAAAACAAATGACAAAACCGGAAAATAATTGCGCCAGTTACGAAAAAATCCTTAAACACAGGCTAAACATTAATACACGGCTCTGTTTTTAAAGCGCCCATAAAAACCCAGGCAAAAAAAATGGCCCCTTGCGCAAGAGGCCATTTTTCACAACAGGCGCGCGACTCAGAACAACGAGCGGCCCTTGTTGGCAGCAATGCGCATGCGCAGTGCGTTCAACTTGATGAAGCCTGCCGCGTCGGCCTGATTGTAGGCACCGCCGTCTTCTTCGAAGGTGGCGATGTTGGAGTCGAACAGCGACTCATCGGACTTGCGACCGGTGACAATCACGTTGCCCTTGTACAGCTTCAGGCGTACGACACCGTTCACGTGAGCCTGGGAGGCGTCGATCATCTGTTGCAGCATCAGACGCTCTGGGCTCCACCAGTAACCGGTGTAGATCAGGCTGGCGTACTTGGGCATCAGCTCGTCTTTGAGGTGAGCGACTTCGCGGTCCAGGGTGATGGATTCGATGGCGCGGTGCGCGCGCAACATGATGGTGCCGCCTGGGGTTTCGTAGCAGCCACGGGACTTCATGCCCACGTAACGGTTCTCGACGATGTCGAGACGGCCGATACCATGCTGGCCGCCGATACGGTTCAGGGTCGCCAATACGGTGGCCGGGGTCATTTCAACGCCGTCCAGCGCGACGATATCGCCGTTGCGGTAAGTCAGTTCCAGGTACTGCGCCTTGTCTGGAGCGTTCTCCGGGGAGACGGTCCATTTCCACATGTCTTCTTCGTGCTCGGTCCAGGTGTCTTCCAGCACGCCGCCTTCATAGGAAATGTGCAGCAGGTTTGCGTCCATCGAGTACGGCGACTTCTTCTTGCCATGACGCTCGATCGGGATGGCGTGCTTTTCAGCGTAATCCATCAGCTTTTCACGGGACAACAGGTCCCACTCACGCCACGGCGCAATGACTTTCACGCCTGGCTTGAGTGCGTAGGCACCCAGTTCGAAACGGACCTGATCGTTGCCCTTGCCGGTGGCGCCGTGGGAAATGGCGTCGGCACCGGTTTCGTTGGCGATCTCGATCAGGCGCTTGGCGATCAGCGGACGGGCGATGGAGGTACCCAGCAGGTACTCACCTTCATAGACAGTGTTGGCGCGAAACATCGGGAAAACGAAATCGCGGACGAACTCTTCGCGCAGGTCGTCAATGTAGATCTCTTTCACGCCCATGGCTTGCGCCTTGGCACGTGCAGGTTCGACCTCTTCGCCCTGACCCAGGTCAGCGGTGAAGGTCACCACTTCACAGTTATAAGTATCCTGCAGCCACTTGAGGATCACCGAAGTGTCCAGGCCGCCGGAATACGCGAGAACGACCTTGTTTACGTCGGCCATGCCATCACTCCACGGGGTTGTACGGAAAGGCGACGATTCTACCGATCAAAACCGCGAAATTACAGGGGCGCGACAGCAAATGAAGATAAAGCGACAGATTATGTCGAGTGGGCGACCGATGGTCGCCTCTTATGAGGTCGCCGCCGGGTTGCTCGGCGCAGTGGCCTGGGGCGCCGGTTTCTCAGGCGTAGCCACGCGCTCAAGCTGAATATTCACACGACGGTTACGCGCACGGTTGGCGGCATTGGTGTTGGGCGCCAAGGGGTAGCTTTCGCCATGGAAGCGCATCGTGATCTGCGATTCCTGGATGCCGTTGGCCTTGAAGTAGTCCATCACCGCCAGGGCACGGCGGCGGGACACGTCGCGGTTGGTCAGACGGTTGCCACTGTTGTCCGAATGGCCGTTCAACTCGACATGATTGACCGTGGGATCGGCTTTCATGAAGGCTAGGATCACGGACAACTTCTTCTTGGCCGCCGCGTCCAGCTCAATGCCGCCACCGGGGAAGCCCACTTCGGTCTGTTTGACCTGGTCGTAATTCATGGGCAGCAGCTTGGTGGTGCACAGCTGATAATCGTTATAGGCCTTGTTGAACTTCACCGGCAGCAGGCGAATTTCCGAGTAACCACCTTCACGCCCGTAATGCCGCACCGTCGGGCTGCGCCCTTCGAGCAAGCCGGTGAATAGGCGACCGGCCTGGGCCTGGGAGCTATTGAACAGCACGTCGCCGCTGCCGACACGCACGGCCCCAAGGTTGATATCACCTCGGCCCGGTTGCCACGGCGCCGCAGCGGCCAACAGGGTTGCCGAGCCGGCGCCGAGGCTGCTGCCATAGGTTTTCAGACGAAACGTCGCCTGTTCGCCGGCCCGGCGTACGAATTCACCGGAACCGAAATCGGTGATCGGCTGGGTCAAGCGGCACTCGAACTGATCGCCCTCTACCTTCCACTCAATATTCTCCAGACGTGTCTGGAACGTGAGGGCCGCCGCAGGCAGGCTGGCGAACACACTGAGCAGAGCTAGATAATACTGGCGCACGGGAGGCTCCATGGGTTTCTACAACACTTCACAGCGTCATACATCGTTAAGGCATACCCGGAGATATCGGTAGCATCCGGCAAAACTTGATAGCGAGTGCCTGCAAGAGTCTTTTCCGGTAGCATTCCCACCAGATTGACCCGCCTGGAATCCCCAATGTCCGACCGCCTGACCCTGCTGCGTCCCGACGACTGGCATATTCATCTTCGCGATGGTGCTGCGTTACCCCAAACCGTGGCCGATGTGGCCCGCACGTTTGGCCGTGCCATCATCATGCCTAACCTGGTACCTCCGGTGCGCAATGCCGCAGAAGCCGACGCCTATCGCCAGCGCATCCTCGCTGCACGACCGGCCGGCAGCCGCTTCGAACCGTTGATGGTGCTCTACCTGACCGACCGCACCCAGCCTGAAGAAATCCGTGAAGCCAAGGCCAGCGGTTATGTGCACGCCGCCAAGCTGTACCCGGCAGGTGCGACCACCAACTCCGATTCCGGTGTAACCAGTATCGACAAGATCTTGCCGGCGATCGAAGCCATGGCGGAGGTCGGCATGCCATTGCTGATCCACGGGGAAGTCACCCGTGGCGACGTGGATGTGTTCGATCGCGAAAAAATCTTCATCGATGAACACATGCGGCGTGTGGTCGAGTTGTTCCCGACGCTCAAAGTGGTGTTTGAACACATCACCACCGCCGATGCGGTGCAGTTCGTCAGCGAAGCGTCAGCCAACGTTGGCGCGACCATCACGGCCCATCACCTGCTCTACAACCGCAACCACATGCTGGTGGGCGGGATTCGGCCGCACTTCTACTGCCTGCCGATCCTCAAGCGCAACACCCATCAGGTAGCCCTGCTGGATGCCGCCACCAGCGGCAGCCCGAAATTCTTCCTCGGTACCGACTCGGCGCCCCACGCCCAGCACGCCAAGGAAGCCGCATGCGGCTGCGCCGGCTGCTACACCGCGTTTGCCGCCATCGAGTTGTACGCCGAAGCATTCGAACAGCGTAACGCGCTGGACAAGCTCGAAGGTTTTGCCAGCCTCAACGGCCCGCGTTTCTACAGCCTGCCGGCGAATACCGACCGCATTACCCTGGTTCGTGAAGACTGGACCGCCCCTGCCAGCCTGCCGTTTGGCGAGCTGACCGTTATCCCGCTGCGCGCCGGTGAAACACTGCGCTGGCGCCTGCTGGAGGAAAGCAAGTGAGTGAAGATCATTACGACGACGAACAAGAGCACGGCGGTGGCGGCTCGCGCCATCCGATGGCCGAGCGTTTTCGCGGCTATCTGCCGGTCGTCATCGACGTAGAAACCGGTGGTTTCAACTGCGCCACCGATGCCTTGCTGGAAATTGCCGCAACCACCATCGGCATGGACGAACAAGGCTTTGTGTACCCGGAGCACACGCATTTCTTTCGCGTAGAACCCTTCGAAGGCGCCAATATCGAAGCCGCTGCCCTGGAGTTCACCGGGATCAAGCTCGACCACCCCCTGCGCATGGCGGTGAGTGAAGAAGCGGCGCTGACCGATATCTTCCGTGGCGTGCGCAAGGCGTTGAAGGCCAATGGCTGCAAACGCGCAATCCTGGTCGGCCACAACAGCAGTTTCGACCTGGGTTTCCTGAACGCCGCCGTGGCGCGGCTGGACATGAAGCGCAACCCATTTCACCCGTTCTCCAGCTTCGACACCGCCACCCTTGCCGGCCTGGCCTACGGTCAGACCGTTCTGGCCAAAGCCTGCCAGGCAGCCGGTATCGACTTTGACGGGCGTGAAGCCCACTCGGCCCGCTACGACACCGAGAAGACCGCCGAGCTGTTCTGCGGCATCGTCAATCGCTGGAAACAGATGGGTGGCTGGGAAGACTTCAACGACTGAGCCCCGATGAGCATAGGTACCTACACAATTTTGTAGGTTGTCGCAGCAGACGCTAACCACGATGCGAAGCGAGCCGCTCTTGATCTTGATCTGCTTATGATCTTGATCTCAGGCGCCCCGTTAAACCACGCTGGCCGAACGCAGGCTTGAATTCGTGGCCCACGGATTCAAGCCTGCGTTCGGGCACACCGAGCCTAAGCGAGGTGCCGAGTGGTGGGGCAAGAGCGTTTTGCTTACTTTTGTCTGGGCCGGCATTCCGGCTTTTCGAAAGTGAGCCGCCGTCAGGGCGGAACCCTAAGTGGCCGTTACCGCAGCAGTGGATATGCACACAATCCAACTGTGTTGACTGCCAGGCCGCCTTCGCGAGCAAGCCCGCTCCCACAGTTGGATTGTGGGGTGTCAGGTAGAGAAGTGTTGGCTGGTAGGCCGCCATCGCAGGCAAGCCAGCTCCCACAGTTGGATTGTGGGGTGTCAGGTAGACCAGCGTAGGCTGTCAGGCCGTCACGGGAGCAAGTCCCCACCCACAAAAAAACCGGCCTTCACAGGCCGGTTTTTTAATACCACGACGTTGGCTTACAGCTTGCCAGCGTTCTCGGTCAGGTATGCCGCAACGCCTTCTGGCGAAGCGTTCATGCCTTTGTCGCCTTTTTTCCAGTTGGCAGGGCAGACTTCGCCGTGCTCTTCGTGGAATTGCAGCGCGTCGACCAGGCGGATCAGTTCTTCCATGTTACGGCCCAGCGGCAGGTCGTTGATGATCTGCGAACGCACAATGCCCTTGTCGTCGATCAGGAACGCGCCACGGAACGCCACGCCGCCTTCGGACTCAACGTCATAGGCCTTGGCGATGTCGTGCTTCATGTCGGCAGCCATGGTGTATTTGACTTTGCCGATGCCGCCATCATTGATGGCGGTGTTGCGCCAGGCGTTGTGGGTGAAGTGGGAGTCGATGGAAACCGCGACCACTTCAACGTTACGCGCCTTGAAATCGTCCATGCGGTGGTCCAGGGCGATCAGCTCCGACGGGCAGACGAAGGTGAAGTCCAGCGGGTAGAAGAACACCAGGCCGTATTTGCCTTTGATGGCTTCAGACAGTTTGAAGCTGTCTACGATTTCGCCATTGCCGAGCACGGCTGGTACGTCGAAATCCGGGGCTTGTTTACCGACGAGTACGCTCATAGGGTATCTCCTGATGTGGGGTGACGATTGAAGTAAAAGGACAGGTCGAGTCTGCCGGGGAAAATCGACAGAAACATGACGCAATCACGCTTCGTAAAGACCGACCATCATACACCGAAAAAACCGTTCGTCAGCGCATGGTCAATGTGCGCTGGATTGGGGATGAAACTATTTTGACAATCATTCTCGTTAACATTAAGATCCATCGCACTTAAGCCTCAAACCCGCGACGGTTCTCACTTATGTATGTCTGCCTCTGCACTGGCGTCACCGACGGACAAATCCGCGAAGCAATCTACGAAGGTTGCTGCAGCTATAAGGAAGTACGTGAAACCACCGGCGTAGCCAGCCAGTGTGGCAAATGTGCTTGCCTGGCCAAGCAAGTGGTACGGGAAACCCTGACGCAGCTGCAAACAGCCCAGGCCGCGCTCCCCTACCCAGCAGAATTTAAACACGCTTGAATAGGCATGTTTTTGAAGAACCGGACCTAGTGTCCGGTTTTTTTATGCCATCAATTCAAATAGTTAGCACCAAGACGCGGAACACAAACATTCTTATTCCGATTAATTTTCATTTATTATTCAATAACTTAGGTTTGACACTAGGATTTTCACCGCTCAGACTCCGCCCTATACACAGCTATTACAGGGCAGGACCCCAGTCATGAAAGGCGACATCTCAGTCATCCAGCAACTCAACAAAATCCTTGCCAATGAACTGGTCGCGATCAATCAGTACTTTCTGCATGCGCGCATGTACGACGATTGGGGCCTGGAAAAGCTCGGCAAGCGTGAATACAAAGAGTCGATCAAGGCCATGAAGGACGCCGACGCGCTGATCAAGCGCATCCTGTTCCTGGAAGGCCTGCCGAACGTGCAGGACCTGGGCAAGCTGAACATCGGCGAGCACACCCAGGAAATGATCAACAGCGACCTGGGCTTTGAGCGCAAGAGCCACAGCGACCTCAAGGCCGCCATCGCTCACTGCGAAACCAAGGGTGATTTCGGCAGCCGTGAACTGCTGGAAGATATCCTGGAAGACCAGGAAGAGCATATCGACTGGCTGGAAACCCAGTTGGGCCTGATCGACAAGGTCAGCCTGGAGAATTACCTGCAATCGCAGATGGGTGAATAACTGCGCTTGTTATCACTGTAGGAGCGAGCTTGCTCGCGAAGGACTCCCAGGCAACGCGTTAAACCAGGCGCGCTGCGTTATCGTTGACGTTCTTCGCGAGCAAGCTCGCTCCTACAGAAAAGCTCAAAAAAAGCCCCGCTCTCTTGTGAGAAGCGGGGCTTTTTATTGCTCGCCTATTAGGCGTCAGTCTTAGCTGCTGCGCCTTTGATCAGCGTTTGCAGGGAACCATCAGCTGCCATTTCAGTGATGATGTCGCTACCGCCAACCAGCTCACCGGCTACCCATAGCTGCGGGAAAGTCGGCCAGTTGGCGTACTTTGGCAGGTTGGCGCGGATTTCAGGGTTTTGCAGGATATCCACGTAAGCGAACTTCTCGCCACATGCCATCACGGCCTGGGACGCTTTCGCGGAGAAACCGCACTGAGGCGCGTTAGGTGCGCCCTTCATGTAAAGCAGAATGGTGTTGTTGGCAATCTGCTCTTTGATCGTTTCGATGATATCCATGGAACACCTCTGCAGGAACTTTGCGACTCACGGGTCGGCACGGTGGCGCATTGTAACGCAAAAATCCAGCGGGATGCTCAGGCCGCCGCCACCTTCACCGGTACGCCGTTAAGCGCCGCATTACCCGACAACTCATCCAATTGCCGCTCGTCGGTCAAGTCATTGGCACTCGCTCCCGGCTGGCTACTCGCGATGCTCATCTGCACGCCTGGGCGACCGTGGCCCCAGCCGTGAGGCAGGCTGACCACACCCGGCATCATGTCCGCGCTGGCCACCACTTCCACTTCGATCATGCCGGTGCGCGAACTCACTCGCACGCGCTGGCCATCGCTCAACTGCCGACGGGTCAGGTCGTCGGGGTGCATCAACAGTTGATGGCGTGGCTTGCCCTTTACCAGCCGGTGATAGTTATGCATCCAGGAATTATTGCTGCGCACATGCCGTCGGCCAATCAGCAACAGTTCGTCGGCCATCGGCACCGGCTGCGCGGCGAAACGCGCCAGGTCTGCGAGGATCACGACCGGTGCTGCTTGCACCTTGCCATCCGCGGTTTTCAAACGTGCCGCGAGGTTGGGCTTGAGCGGCCCCAAGTCCATGCCATGGGGATGCTCTGCCAACATCGCCACCGATAACTTATGACTGGATGCGTCACCATAGGCACCCGCACGCAGCCCGAAGTCGATCATCTGCGCCGGTGGCAGGGTGGGCTTAAGCGCAACGCCAGTGTGCGCCGCAAATGCCTTGGCCAGGCCGACAAAGATCTCCCAGTCATGCAATGCGCCCTCAGGCTTGGGCAGGATGGCGCGATTGAAGCGCGTGACATTGCGCACCGCAAACAGATTGACGGTGGTGTCGTAGTGATCGTTTTCCAGCGCCGAGGTGGAAGGCAGGATCAGGTCGGCATAACGCGTGGTCTCGTTGATATACAGGTCGATGCTGACCATGAATTCCAACCCGTCCAGTGCTTGCTCCAATTGGCGACCGTTAGGTGTGGACAGCACCGGGTTGCCGGCCACCGTCACCAGGGCGCGGATCTGCCCTTCACCCTCGGTCAGCATTTCTTCGGCCAGCGCCGACACCGGCAGTTCTCCACCGTACTCCGGACGCCCGGACACGCGGCTCTGCCAGCGGTTGAAATGGCCGCCGCTGGTGGAGGCCACCAGGTCCACCGCGGGGCTGGTGCAGAGCGCGCCGCCGACGCGGTCCAGATTGCCGGTCACCAGGTTGATCAGTTGCACCAGCCAATGGCACAGCGTGCCAAACGCCTGGGTCGAGACCCCCATGCGGCCATAACAAACGGCCTTGTCAGCGCCGGCGAAGTCCCTGGCCAACTGGCGGATCTGCTCGGCAGGCACCGCACACTGGCGGCTCATGGCCTCGGCATCGAAGCCGGCAATCGCCTTGCGTACATCATCCAGGCCTTCCACCGGCAAATGGCTGTCGCGTGTCAGCCCTTCTGTGAACAACGTGTTGAGCACCCCAAACAACAACGCCGCATCGCCGCCGGGGCGTACGAACACGTGCTGGTCGGCGATGGCTGCCGTCTCGCTGCGCCGAGGGTCGACCACCACCACTTTTCCGCCTCGCGCCTGGATGGCCTTGAGGCGTTTTTCCACATCGGGCACGGTCATGATGCTGCCATTGGAGGCCAGCGGGTTGCCGCCGAGGATCAACATGAAGTCGGTCTGGTCGATGTCGGGGATGGGCAACAACAGGCCGTGGCCGTACATCAGGTGGCTGGTGAGGTGATGAGGCAGTTGGTCTACCGAGGTCGCGGAAAAACGATTGCGCGTCTTCAACAGCCCTAGAAAGTAGTTGCTGTGGGTCATCAACCCATAGTTATGCACGCTGGGGTTGCCCTGATACACCGCCACCGCGTTCTGGCCGTGCCGGGCCTGGATGCCCGCGAGCCGCTCGGCCACCAGGGCAAAGGCTTCATCCCAGGCAATCGGCTGCCATTGGCTGCCCACCCGCCGCATGGGTTGGTGCAGACGGTCCGGGTCGTTCTGGATGTCCTGCAGGGCCACGGCCTTGGGGCAGATATGGCCGCGACTGAAACTGTCCAAGGGGTCGCCCTTGATCGAGGTGATCGCCAGGCTACCGTCTTGGGCTTGGGTGGTTTCCAGGGTGAGGCCGCAGATAGCTTCGCACAGGTGGCAGGCACGGTGGTGGAGAGTCGTGGTCATGGCCAGTCTCTTTTATAGGGGCTTTGGCTCAACTATGGGCCGCGACCCCTTGAGGCGCCAGCAACCTTCGCGTTGTGAATCGACGGGCATAGGCCAGGCCATGGCTAAGCATGAGCAAATGTTTCAAAAACCTTGCCCACAGGCGCTGAAACCGATGCGACCTGGCCCAAGCCCGCCCCCGCGCATTGCAAAAGGCCTGGACGCCAGTGTACAAATGGCTCGCTGCTGTCAGGAAATCGTCTTCAAACGCGCGTCAGTGCCCTGCTTGAACACCCCTAAAGCCGTAGCCCTATTGGTAAAACGCGACATTTAATGTCAATATCGCGTCTTCCCCTATTTCGTCGCCCCGTGCGGCTTTCGCCGCAGGTCTCGCCCGTTGTCGCAATAAACAAGGCTTTGAGTATCTGCGGTCTGTTGCAAAAGGTAGTTAATGATGAGCGCAAGGCACTTTCTCTCCCTGATGGATTGCACGCCCGAAGAGCTGGTCAGCGTGATCCGTCGAGGCATTGAGCTTAAAGACCTGCGTAACCGCGGCGTACTGTTTGAGCCTTTGAAAAACCGTGTACTGGGGATGATTTTCGAAAAGTCCTCGACCCGCACACGCCTGTCGTTCGAAGCCGGCATGATCCAACTGGGTGGCCAGGCGATCTTTCTGTCACCGCGCGACACCCAATTGGGTCGTGGTGAGCCGATCAGCGATTGCGCCATCGTGATGTCGCGCATGCTCGACGCCGTGATGATCCGTACCTTCGCCCACAGCACCCTGACCGAATTTGCCGCCAACTCCCGCGTGCCCGTGATCAACGGCCTGTCCGATGACCTGCACCCCTGCCAGTTGCTGGCCGACATGCAAACCTTTCTCGAACATCGTGGCTCGATCCAAGGCAAGACCGTGGCCTGGATCGGCGACGGCAACAATATGTGCAACAGCTATATAGAAGCGGCGATCCAGTTCGACTTCCACCTGCGTATCGCCTGCCCTGAAGGCTACGAGCCCAGCGCCGAGTTCATGGCCAAGGCCGATGGCCGTGTGCAACTGCTGCGCGATCCAAAAGACGCAGTGGTCGGCGCGCACCTGGTGAGCACCGACGTCTGGACCTCCATGGGCCAGGAAGACGAAACCGCCAAACGCCTGGCCCAATTCGCGCCGTTCCAGGTGACCCGCGCGTTGCTCGACCTGGCCGCGCCGGACGTGCTGTTCATGCACTGCCTGCCCGCCCACCGAGGCGAAGAAATCAGCCAGGACCTGCTCGACGATCCGCGCTCAGTCGCGTGGGATCAGGCCGAGAACCGCCTGCATGCGCAAAAAGCCTTGCTCGAATTCCTCGTCCCGCCGTCGTACCACCACGCATGAGCCAGCCATTACTGCTGAACCTGCGCAATCTGGCATGCGGCTATCAAGACCAACGTGTGGTGCAGAACCTCAACCTGCACCTTAACGCCGGCGATATCGGTTGCCTGCTCGGCTCTTCGGGCTGCGGCAAGACCACAACCCTGCGCGCGATTGCAGGCTTTGAGCCGGTGCATGAAGGCGAAATCAGCCTGGCGGGCGACGTCATCTCCCGTGCCGGGTTCACCCTTGCGCCGGAGAAACGTCGTATCGGCATGGTGTTCCAGGACTACGCGTTGTTTCCGCACCTGAGCGTGGCTGACAACATCGCCTTTGGCATTCGCAAACACCCGCAAAAAGAGCGCGTGGTCGCCGAGTTGCTGGAACTGGTCAACTTGAAGAACCTGGGCAAACGCTTTCCCCATGAGCTTTCCGGTGGTCAGCAACAACGTGTCGCTCTGGCCCGCGCCCTGGCGCCGGAGCCGCAACTGCTGTTGTTGGATGAACCCTTTTCCAACCTCGATGGTGAGCTGCGCCGCAAACTCAGCCATGAAGTGCGCGACATCCTCAAGGCACGCGGCACCAGCGCGATCCTGGTGACCCATGACCAGGAAGAGGCCTTCGCCGTCAGTGATCATGTCGGGGTCTTCAAGGAAGGCCGGCTAGAGCAGTGGGACACGCCCTACAACCTCTATCACGAACCGCAGACGCCTTACGTTGCCAGTTTCATCGGCCAGGGGTATTTCATCCGTGGCCGGCTGAACTCGCCGGAATCGGTCAGCACCGAACTGGGTGACCTGCGCGGCAACCGTGCCTACACCTTGCCGACCGGTGCTGCGGTGGACGTGCTGCTGCGCCCGGATGACATCGTTTACGCACCGGGCAGCGCGTTAAAAGCCCGGATCGTCGGCAAGACCTTCCTCGGCGCCTCAACGCTGTACCGGTTACAGCTGCCGACCGGCGCTCAGTTGGAGTCGATTTTCCCCAGCCATGCCGATCACCAAGTGGGCGCAGAGGTGGGGATTCGTGTGGCGGCTGAGCATTTGGTGGTGTTCCAGGCATCCGGCAGCACGGCGGCGCAGATTCCTGCTGTTGAGTCAGGCGTGCGCCGCCACAGCGTCGCCCACTGACGAAACCGGGTCAAACTGTGGGAGCTGGCTTGCCTGCGATGCAGACAACTCGGGTTATCTGTCACACCGCGTTGATGCTATCGCAGGCAAGCCAGCTCCCACATTTTGATCCTCATAGACTTCAAAGAATGATTATCAGGTCCGACCAATCGGTGCGAATTTGGCCTGGGTGTGTTCTGCCAGCACCGCCGCTGGCAATTCAACTTCCAATCCTCTTCTGCCCGCGCTGACAAAAATCGTTGCAAAGGGTTGCGCCGTTTCATCGATAAACGTGCGCAGCCGCTTCTTCTGACCCAACGGACTGATGCCGCCCAATAGATAACCCGTAGAGCGCTGCGCCGCTGCCGGGTCTGCCATTTCGACTTTCTTCACACCCGCAGCGTGAGCCAGGGCTTTCAAGTCCAGACTTCCGACGACCGGCACCACCGCCACCAACAATTCACCCTTCTCGCTGCTCGCCAGCAGCGTTTTGAACACCTGGGCCGGGTCCAGGCTCAATTTTTCCGCGGCCTCCAGCCCATAGGATGCTGCCTTGGGATCATGTTCATAGCTATGGATACGATGTTCGGCGCGAACTTTTTTCAACAGGTCCAATGCGGGGGTCATAGCGGCTCCGGGCGGGCAAACTTATGGCCAATTCTAGGCCAAGACCACGTGAAACGCTCTAGCACAGTCCTATTACCGCTAAAGTGACGCGCCTTGAGCATGATCATTCACCACACCAATAGTTCGGAAATGACCAACGGTTCACTTTCGACCTTTGACAGCGGTCATTCTTGTCTATATTTTTTCGTTTCCGAATACCGTAGGAATAATCCTTTGGTACTCCTGCAATAAGCCGCGACCCAGGATGGGGATCCTTGCGCGGTGAATATCGCGCAACTGCCCGTTGAGGCCGTGCGCAAGACAAGAACAACAATTGAGGTTTTCCATGACAACTGCTCTTCAACAGCCTTCACTTTCGAGCCAATGCATGGCCGAATTCCTGGGTACCGCGCTGCTGATCTTTTTCGGTACAGGATGCGTCGCCGCGCTCAAGGTCGCGGGTGCGAGCTTTGGCTTGTGGGAAATCAGTATCATCTGGGGGGTCGGCGTGAGCATGGCGATCTACCTGAGCGCCGGTATTTCCGGGGCTCACCTCAACCCGGCGGTCAGTATCGCCCTGTGCATCTTTGCCGATTTTGAAAAGCGCAAACTGCCCTTCTATATTCTTGCCCAGGTCGCCGGCGCCTTCTGCTCCGCCGCCTTGGTGTACACGCTCTACAGCAATCTGTTTTTCGATTACGAACAAACCCACCACATGGTTCGCGGCTCCCAAGCCAGCCTGGAATTGGCCTCGGTGTTCTCAACCTACCCTCATGCGCTGCTGAGCACGGCTCAGGCGTTCCTGGTGGAAATGGTCATCACCGCCATCCTGATGGGCGTGATCATGGCCCTTACCGATGACAACAACGGCCTGCCACGCGGCCCGCTGGCGCCCCTGCTGATCGGCTTGCTGATCGCGGTGATTGGTAGCGCCATGGGCCCGCTGACCGGCTTTGCGATGAACCCGGCACGGGATTTCGGGCCCAAGCTGATGACCTTTTTCGCCGGTTGGGGTGAAATGGCCTTTACTGGCGGTCGCGATATTCCTTACTTCCTTGTGCCGATTTTCGCCCCGATTGTCGGCGCATGCCTCGGTGCTGCGGCCTATCGCGGGCTGATTGCTCGCCACCTGCCAAGCGCCGCATTGGCTATCGCGCAAGAAACACCTGACACGGCTGTCAACGGCAAGACTCGTATTTCCTGAAAGCGCCAGCCTGGTCCTCTGCCCTTCGCGGCCCAGGCTGATTTCTGACTTCCTTATTTCGTCCAAGGCAATTGACATGACCGACCTTCAGAATAAGAACTACATCATTGCCCTTGATCAGGGCACCACCAGTTCCCGGGCGATCATCTTCGATCGTGACGCCAACGTGGTGTGTACCGCCCAGCGTGAATTCGTCCAGCATTACCCGCAGGCTGGCTGGGTCGAACATGACCCAATGGAAATCTTCGCCACCCAGAGCGCGGTGATGGTCGAAGCGCTGGCCCAGGCCGGCCTGCACCATGACCAGGTTGCAGCCATCGGTATCACCAACCAGCGTGAAACCACAGTGGTCTGGGACAAGGTCACCGGGCGCCCAATCTATAACGCCATTGTCTGGCAATGCCGCCGCAGCACCGAGATCTGCCAGCAGCTCAAGCGCGATGGCCATGAGCAATACATCAGCGACACCACTGGCCTTGTGACCGACCCGTACTTCTCCGGCACCAAGCTCAAGTGGATCCTCGACAACGTCGAAGGCAGCCGCGAACGTGCACGCAACGGCGAACTGCTGTTCGGCACCGTCGACAGCTGGCTGATCTGGAAATTTACCGGCGGCAAGACCCACGTCACCGACTACACCAACGCCTCGCGCACCATGCTCTTCAACATCCACACTCTGGAGTGGGATGCGAAGATGCTGGAGATTCTCGACATTCCCCGGGAAATGCTCCCGGAAGTGAAGTCGTCGTCGGAAATCTATGGCCGCACCAAGAGCGGTATTGCTATCGGCGGCATTGCCGGTGACCAGCAAGCCGCCCTGTTCGGCCAGATGTGCGTGGAAGCGGGCCAGGCCAAGAATACCTACGGCACCGGCTGCTTCCTGCTGATGAACACCGGCGACAAGGCGGTGAAATCCAAGCACGGCATGCTCACCACCATTGCCTGCGGCCCGCGCGGAGAGGTGGCCTACGCCCTGGAAGGCGCGGTCTTCAACGGCGGCTCCACCGTGCAATGGCTGCGTGACGAGCTGAAGATCATCAACGATGCCCACGACACCGAATACTTTGCCGGCAAGGTCAAGGACAGCAACGGCGTGTACCTGGTACCCGCCTTCACCGGTCTCGGCGCGCCCTACTGGGACCCGTATGCCCGTGGCGCACTGTTCGGCCTGACCCGTGGCGTACGCGTAGACCACATTATTCGCGCAGCCCTGGAATCGATTGCCTACCAGACCCGCGACGTCCTCGACGCCATGCAGCAGGACTCGGGCGAACGCCTCAAGGCCCTGCGCGTGGACGGAGGTGCGGTTGCCAACAACTTCCTGATGCAGTTCCAGGCCGACATACTCGGCACCCAGGTCGAACGCCCGCAAATGCGTGAAACCACTGCCCTCGGCGCGGCCTACCTGGCAGGCCTGGCGTGTGGCTTCTGGGGCAGCCTGGACGAGTTGCGCGGCAAGGCAGTGATCGAACGCGAGTTCGAGCCACAGCTGGATGAAGCGGCAAAAGAGAAACTCTACGCCGGCTGGCAAAAAGCCGTGAGCCGCACCCGTGACTGGGAGCCGCACGAAAGCGCTGAATAAGGTGTAACTGGCAGGGAGCGGATTCCTGCGTCATCATGGGCCACTTTTGTATGGCAGCCCAAAGGACGCCCCATGAATCTGCCTCCCCGCCAACAACAAATCCTCGAACTGGTCCGCGAACGCGGCTATGTCAGTATCGAGGAAATGGCGCAGCTATTCGTTGTCACCCCGCAAACCATCCGCCGCGATATCAACCAGTTGGCGGACGCCAACCTGTTGCGCCGCTACCACGGTGGCGCAGCCTATGACTCCAGCGTCGAGAACACCGCGTACGCCATGCGTGCCGACCAGATGCGCGACGAGAAGCAACGCATCGGCGAAGCCATTGCCGCACAGATTCCCGATCACGCCTCGCTGTTCATCAACATCGGCACCACCACCGAATCCATCGCCCGTGCGCTGCTCAATCACAGCCATCTGAAAATCATCACCAACAACCTCAACGTCGCCACCATGCTCAGTGCCAAGGACGACTTCGATGTGTTGCTCACCGGCGGCAATGTGCGCCGTGACGGTGGCGTGGTCGGCCAGGCCAGTGTCGACTTCATCAACCAGTTCAAGGTCGACTTTGCCCTGGTGGGCATCAGCGGGATCGACGAGGACGGTAGCCTGCTGGACTTCGATTACCAGGAAGTGCGGGTTTCCCAGGCAATCATCGCCAATGCGCGACAGGTGATTCTGGCGGCAGACTCCAGCAAATTCGGGCGCAATGCCATGATTCGCCTGGGGCCGATCAGCCTGGTGGACTGCCTGGTGACTGACCAACAGCCGGTGCCGGCGTTGGTGCAAGTGCTGAATGAGCACAAGGTGCGGCTGGAAGTGGTGTAGCGCCTGTTCAGGCGTCATCGCGGGCAAGCCCGGCTCCCACAGTTTGAAATGCGGTCAAATGTGGGAGCCGGGCTTGCCCGCGATGACGGCCTCACTAACACCAATACATTCACCTTTGTTCATAATTCTTCCTTTCCCCACCCTTCGATGAGTTTTTTCAATCGAAGTCGGGTGGCTGTGCCCGCAATTATCAGCTACCATTTTCGCAAATGAACATTCATGTTCGAATTCCAAGACGAAAAGATCGCGAGGCCAGCCGATGAACCCTTCCACCTTGCCTGCTCCACCGCTTGCCGAAGTCTATGACGTTGCCGTAATTGGTGGCGGGATCAATGGCGTCGGGATTGCAGCAGACGCAGCCGGTCGCGGTTTGTCGGTATTCCTTTGCGAAAAGGATGACTTGGCCAGCCACACCTCTTCGGCTAGCAGCAAGCTGATCCATGGTGGCCTGCGTTACCTGGAACACTACGAATTCCGCCTGGTGCGTGAAGCCCTGGCAGAACGGGAAGTGCTGCTGGGCAAAGCGCCGCATATCGTCAAGCAAATGCGCTTCGTACTGCCGCATCGCCCGCACCTGCGCCCGGCGTGGATGATTCGCGCCGGATTGTTCCTGTATGACCACTTGGGCAAGCGCGAGAAACTGGCAGGCTCCAAAAGCCTCAAGTTTGGCGCCGACAGCCCGTTGAAAAGCGAAATCACCCAAGGTTTCGAATACTCCGACTGCTGGGTCGATGATGCTCGCCTGGTCGTGCTCAACGCCATGGCGGCCCGCGAGAAAGGTGCGCACATCCACACGCAGACCCGTTGCGTCAGCGCCCATCGCAGTAACGGCCTGTGGGAAATGAACATGGAGCGTGCCGACGGCAGCCTGTTCTCGATCCGCGCCCGCGCGCTGGTGAATGCTGCCGGCCCTTGGGTGGCCAAATTCATCAAGGACGACCTGAAGCTGGATTCGCCCTACGGCATCCGTCTGATTCAGGGCAGCCATCTGATCGTGCCGCGCCTGTACGAAGGCGCCCACGCGCATATCCTGCAGAACGAAGACCAGCGCATCGTCTTCACCATTCCGTATCTGAACCACTTGACTATCATCGGCACCACCGACCGCGAATACACCGGCGACCCGGCTGCAGTGGCGATCACCGAAGGTGAAACCGACTACATGCTCAAGGTGGTCAACGCGCACTTCAAGAAACAACTGAGCCGTGACGATATTGTTCACACCTACTCCGGCGTGCGCCCGCTGTGCAACGACGAGTCAGACAACCCATCGGCCATCACGCGCGATTACACCCTGGCCTTGTCCGGCGGCACCGGCGAAGCGCCGATCCTGTCGGTGTTCGGTGGCAAGCTGACCACCTATCGCAAACTGGCTGAGTCGGCCATGGCCCAACTGGCGCCGTACTTCACCCAGATGCGCCCAAGTTGGACTGCCACGGCGAGCCTGCCCGGCGGCGAAAATATGAGCACCCCTGAAGCCCTGGCCGACGCCATCCGCGCCAAGTTCGACTGGGTACCGAGCGAGATCGCCCGCCGCTGGTCCACCACTTACGGCAGCCGCACCTGGCGCCTGCTGGAGGGCGTGCAATCGCTCGCCGACCTGGGTGATCACCTGGGTGGCGGCCTGTATACCCGCGAAGTCGATTACCTGTGCGCCGAAGAGTGGGTGACACAACCGCAGGACGTGCTGTGGCGCCGCACCAAGCTTGGCCTGTTCACCACCGAGCAGGAGCAGGAAAACCTGCAACGCTACCTGTCCAAGGTCGAGCAGAGCCGCAGCAAGATCGAAGCCGCCTGACCGCCCTACCGTGTAGGAGCGAGCTTGCTCGCGAAAAACCTGAGAACGCCGCGTTTATTCAGCCTAAACGCGGCGTTTTTGCGTTTTTCGCGAGCAAGCTCGCTCCTCCAGGCTATTCGGTTTTCCGAACAAGCTCCTGTGCGCTATTCGGTTTGCCGGACCGGCCACCAAAAATATCGCCGAAACAAAAAGTTAATTTCCATATAAATCATGCAGTTATCCTTTTATTTTCGGTATGGCACGACTCATGCTCTACACTCTTCAACGATTGCCTGAGGCGCCTTAGGAGCCGTCACGGGCAGTCGCTGTACAAGAGAGCCGTTCAGCTGGCTTCATAAAAAAAACAAATGTCGAGGAAGTATTGATGCGCATCGTTCCCCATATCCTGGGCGCAGCTATCGCTGCTGCTCTGATCAGCACTCCAGTTTTTGCCGCCGAACTCACCGGCACACTGAAGAAAATCAACGACTCCGGCACCATCACTCTCGCTCACCGCGACAGCTCCATTCCGTTTTCCTACATCGCGGATGGTTCGGGCAAACCCGTGGGCTACTCCCACGACATCCAGTTGGCCGTCGTCGAGCAGCTGAAAAAAGACCTGAACAAACCCGACCTCAAAGCCAAGTACAACCTGGTGACCTCGCAAACCCGTATCCCGCTGATCCAGAACGGCACCGCGGATCTGGAGTGCGGCTCCACCACCAACAACACCGAACGCGCCCAGCAAGTTGATTTCACCGTCAACATCTTCGAAATCGGCACCCGTTTGCTGGTCAAGAAAGACAAGGAAGGCAAGCCGTCCTACGCTGACTTTGCCGACCTGAAAGGCAAAAACGTGGTGACCACCGCCGGCACCACGTCGGAGCGCATCATCAAGGCGATGAACGCCGACAAGCAGATGGGCATGAACGTCATCTCCGCCAAAGACCACGGCGAATCCTTCCAGATGCTCGAAAGCGGCCGCGCCGTTGCATTCATGATGGACGACGCCCTGCTGGCCGGTGAAGAAGCCAAGGCCAAGAAGCCTGATGACTGGGTCATTACCGGTACTCCACAGTCATTCGAAGCCTACGCTTGCATGGTTCGCAAAGGCGACCCGGACTTCAAGAAAGCCGTGGATGACGCCATTGTCGCCCTGTACAAGTCTGGCGAGATCAACAAGATCTACGCCAAATGGTTCGAAAGCCCGATCCCACCAAAGGGCCTGAACCTGAACTTCCCGATGAGCGACAAGGTCAAGGAGCTGATCGCTAACCCTAGCGACAAACCAGCGCCAGAAGTAAAAATCTGATACCTGACTAAGCTTATGTCCTGAGGGAGCCAACCCTCCCTCAGGCGTCTGTAATTACCTGCTGGTTTTAACTTGGAACACTCGACCTGGCGGTTTTCGAGCCGATCGTGTGTGCCTGGCGTTCAACGTCAGGCGGGAACGGATCTTCCCCAAGCGGGTGCTTGTACATCGATCGATCTCGAGGGGAGACCCTAATGAATTACAACTGGGACTGGGGCGTGTTCTTCAAGTCCACCGGCGTGGGCAGCGAGACTTATCTCGACTGGTACCTCTCCGGGCTGGGCTGGACCATCGCCATCGCTATCGTGGCATGGATTATCGCCTTGCTGCTGGGCTCCATTCTGGGGGTCATGCGCACTGTGCCAAACCGCCTCGTATCGGGCATCGCGACCTGCTACGTGGAACTGTTTCGTAACGTGCCGCTGCTGGTTCAGCTTTTCATCTGGTACTTCCTGGTACCGGACATGCTGCCGCAGAACCTGCAGGACTGGTACAAACAAGACCTGAACCCGACCACCTCGGCCTACCTGAGCGTCGTGGTGTGCCTGGGCCTGTTCACCGCCGCCCGTGTGTGTGAACAAGTGCGTACCGGTATCCAGGCGCTGCCACGCGGCCAGGAATCCGCGGCGCGCGCCATGGGCTTCAAGCTGCCGCAGATCTACTGGAACGTGCTGCTGCCCCAGGCTTACCGCATCATCATTCCGCCGCTTACCTCGGAATTCCTCAACGTGTTCAAGAACTCCTCCGTGGCGTCCTTGATCGGCTTGATGGAACTGCTGGCGCAAACCAAACAGACCGCCGAGTTCTCGGCCAACCTGTTTGAAGCCTTCACCCTGGCCACGCTGATCTACTTCACCCTGAACATGAGCCTGATGCTGCTGATGCGCGTGGTCGAGAAGAAAGTCGCAGTGCCCGGCCTGATCTCCGTGGGGGGCAAATAATGGACTTCGATTTCAGCGGCATCATCCCCGCCATTCCAGGCCTGTGGAACGGCATGGTCATGACATTGAAGCTGATGGTCATGGGCGTGGTCGGCGGCATCATCATCGGGACTATCCTGGCCCTGATGCGCTTGTCGTCCAACAAACTGCTGTCCCGCGTGGCCGGCGCCTACGTGAACTACTTCCGCTCGATCCCCTTGCTGCTGGTGATCACCTGGTTCTACCTGGCGGTGCCGTTCGTGTTGCGCTGGATCACGGGTGAAGACACCCCGATCGGCGCATTCACCTCCTGCGTCGTGGCGTTCATGATGTTCGAAGCCGCGTACTTCTGCGAAATCGTACGAGCCGGTGTGCAGTCGATTCCCAAGGGCCAGATGGCGGCGGCACAAGCCATGGGCATGACCTACGGCCAGACCATGCGCCTGATCATCCTGCCCCAGGCGTTCCGCAAGATGACACCGTTGCTGCTGCAACAGTCGATCATCCTGTTCCAGGACACTTCCCTGGTCTACACCGTGGGCCTGGTGGACTTCCTCAACTCCGCCCGCTCCAACGGCGACATCATCGGCCGCTCCAACGAGTTCCTGATCTTTGCCGGTGTCGTCTACTTCATCATCAGCTTTTCCGCCTCGCTGCTGGTCAAGCGTCTGCAAAAAAGGTTTGCCGTATGATCTCTATCAAGAACATCAACAAGTGGTATGGCGACTTCCAGGTGCTGACCGATTGCAGCACCGAGGTTAAAAAAGGCGAAGTGATCGTGGTGTGCGGGCCATCCGGCTCGGGCAAATCCACCCTGATCAAGTGCGTCAACGCACTGGAACCGTTCCAGAAAGGTGACATCGTGGTCGACGGCACCTCCATCGCCGACCCGAAGACCAACCTGCCAAAACTGCGTTCGCGCGTGGGCATGGTGTTCCAGCACTTCGAGCTGTTCCCGCACCTGACCATCACCGAAAACCTGACCATCGCGCAGATAAAGGTGCTGGGCCGCAGCAAGGAAGAAGCCACCAAGAAGGGCCTGCAACTGCTCGACCGCGTGGGCTTGTCGGCACACGCCCACAAGCACCCTGGCCAGCTCTCCGGCGGCCAGCAACAACGTGTGGCGATTGCCCGCGCCCTGGCCATGGACCCGATCGTCATGCTGTTTGACGAACCGACCTCGGCGCTGGACCCGGAAATGGTCAACGAAGTGCTCGACGTGATGGTGCAACTGGCCCACGAAGGCATGACCATGATGTGCGTGACCCACGAGATGGGCTTTGCGCGCAAAGTGGCCGACCGCGTGATCTTCATGGACGCCGGCAAGATCATCGAAGACTGCCCGAAAGAAGAGTTCTTCGGCGACATCAGCGCCCGCTCCGAACGTGCGCAGCACTTCCTTGAGAAAATCCTGCAGCACTAAAAGCAACTCGCTCCAGCCCTGTAGGAGCGAGCTTGCTCGCGAAAGACGAAAACGATAACGCGTGTATCCAGGATTAACGCGCTGCCCTTGAGTTTTTCGCGAGCAAGCTCGCTCCTACAGTTGGCAGGCGAGAAGTAGCTGACCCAAGGCATCTGTGATGAAATGCGACCCCAATCAATATCGCGCCGCGCCGCCATCACTTGCCGTGAAGCCTCGTCTGATACGCCAACTGTTCCTGCCGCCGTTGATCATCGCCCTGATGGTCGGCCTGGGTTATATCGGCTTCTGGGTCAGTGACTACTACGGCATCCGCACCCTCAGCGACAATGGCGAACGCCAGTTGGAGCTGCACGCCCGCACCGTCGAAAGCGAACTGAGCAAGTACACCTACCTGCCCAGCCTGCTGGAACTGGAGTCCAGTGTTTCCCAACTGCTCGCCGACCCGAACCAGGAAACCCGCAAGACGGTCAACGACTACCTCGAAGGTCTGAACCGCCGCAGTCGCAGCCGCGCCATCTATGTGATGGATACCACCGGCCGCGTGCTGGCCACCAGTAACTGGCGCGATGCCGACAGTTACCAAGGTGAGGACCTGTCTTTTCGCGCCTATTTTCAGAACGCCGTACGCGGCCAGCCCGGCCGTTTCTACGGCATCGGCAGCACCAACGGCGAGCCCGGCTATTACCTGGCCCATGGCCTGGAAGAACACGGCAAGATCATCGGCGTCGCCGTGGTCAAGGTGCGCCTCGAAGCCCTTGAAGAACGCTGGCAACGTGCGCGCCTTGAAGCCTTCGTAAGCGACGAGAACGGCATCATTATTCTTTCCAGCGACCCGGCGCGTCGCCTCAAGGCCGTACGCCCCTTGAGCGATGACACCAAGGACCGCCTGGCCCACAGCCTGCAATATTACTGGGCGACGCTCAATGAACTGCAACCCCTGGCCCGTGAACGCCTGAACGAAGGTACCGAGAAACTGACCTTTCCGGCCAACACCGAAGTGGTCAACGACCAGCACGCCGTCAGCTACCTGGCGCAAACACGCCCGCTCAACGACACGCCGTGGAATTTCACCCTGCTCACCCCACTTAACGACCTGCGCCGCGCCGCGATCAACCAGGGCATCCTGGTGGCCGTCGCCTTTGGCCTGGTCGCCTTCCTGCTGATCGCCTGGAACGAACGGCGCAAGGTCATCGCCACCCGCCTCGCTGCGCGGGAAGCCTTGCAGGAAGCCAACAGCCAGCTTGAGCGGCGGATCGCCGAGCGCACCGCCGACTTGCGCGCCAGCAACGAACGGCTCAAGGGCCAGATTCGCGAACGACGCCAGGCCGAAGAAACCCTGCGTCACGCCCAGGACGAGCTGGTGCAAGCCGGCAAGCTCGCAGCCATTGGCCAGATGTCCACCAGCATCGCCCACGAACTGAACCAGCCGCTGGCGGCCTTGCGCACGCTGTCGGGCAACACCGTACGCTTCCTTGAGCGCGGCGCCCTGGACACCGCCAGCACCAACCTCAAGACCATCAACGAACTGATCGACCGCATGGGTCGCATCACCGCCAGCCTACGTTCCTTTGCCCGACGCGGTGACGACCAGGGCGAGGCCAGCCTCGGCAAAGCCGTGGACGCCGCGTTCCAGGTGCTCGGCGCGCGCCTGGACAGCCTGCCGTTGACCGTGCACCGTGATTTTGCCAATGCCCAATTGCAGATCGACCAGACTCGCCTGGAGCAGATCCTGGTCAACCTGATCGGCAACGCCCTCGATGCGATGCAGGCCCAAGCGGCGCCGCAACTGTGGTTGGAAGGCCAGAGCGGCGATGGCAAATACCGCCTGTTGGTGCGTGACAATGGCCACGGCATCGATCCCGAAGCACGCAAGCATTTGTTCGAACCCTTTTTTACCACCAAGCCCGGCGAACAAGGCCTGGGCCTGGGCCTGACCCTTTCCGCGAGCCTCGCGGCCGCCACCGGCGGCAGCCTGGCCGTGGAACATCCGGCCAATGGTGGTACCGCCTTTGTCCTGAACCTGCCATTGGTGGGCGCTCAACGAGTTGAGTCGACATGAATACACAAGCCCAAGACCTCACCGTCCTGATCGTCGAAGACGACCCCCATGTACTGCTCGGTTGCCAGCAAGCACTGGCGCTGGAAGACATTACCAGCGTCGGCGTGGGCAGCGCCGAAGAAGCGCTCAAGCGCATCGGCGAAAACTTTGCCGGCATCGTCATCAGCGACATCCGCTTGCCGGGCATCGACGGCCTGGAACTGCTGACCCGCCTCAAGGCCCTGGATAAAAGCCTGCCGGTGGTGTTGATCACAGGCCATGGCGATATCTCCATGGCGGTGGGCGCCATGCGTAACGGCGCCTACGACTTCATGGAAAAACCCTTCTCGCCCGAACGCCTGGTGGACGTGGCACGCCGCGCCCTGGAACAACGCGGGCTGGCGCGGGAAGTCTGGTCGCTACGTCGGCAACTGGCCGAGCGCGACTCGCTGGAAGGCCGCATCATCGGCCGCTCGCCGGCCATGCAAAACCTGCGCGAACTGATTGCCAATGTCGCCGATACCTCGGCCAACGTGCTGATCGAAGGCGAGACCGGCACCGGCAAAGAACTGGTCGCGCGTTGCCTGCATGATTTCAGCCGGCGCCACACCCACCAGTTCGTTGCCCTCAACTGCGGTGGCCTACCGGAAAACCTGTTTGAAAGCGAGATTTTTGGCCACGAAGCCAACGCCTTCACCGGCGCTGGCAAACGTCGCATCGGCAAGATCGAGCATGCCCATCAAGGCACGCTGTTCCTCGATGAAGTAGAGAGCATGCCGATCAACCTGCAGATCAAATTGCTGCGAGTGCTGCAAGAACGCACGTTGGAACGCCTGGGTTCGAACCAGAGCGTGGCGGTGGATTGCCGGGTGATCGCCGCTACCAAGTCCGACCTCGACGAGTTGAGCCGCGCCAGCCAGTTCCGCAGCGACCTGTACTATCGCCTCAACGTCGTCACCCTGGAACTGCCGCCCCTGCGCGAGCGGCGTGAAGACATCCTGCAACTGTTCGAGCACTTCCTGCAGCAATCGTCGCTACGCTTCGACCGCGCCGTGCCGGAGCTGGACAACCAGACCCTGTCCAGCCTGATGAGCCACGATTGGCCAGGCAACGTGCGTGAGCTGCGCAACGTCGCCGAACGCTTCGCCCTCGGCCTGCCCGCCTTCAAAAAAAGCGGCGCCGGCAGCGGCAGCCAAGGGGTTGCCTTTACCGAGGCGGTGGAAGCCTTTGAGCGCAACCTGCTCAACGATGCCCTGCAACGCAGCGGCGGCAACCTGACCCAGGCCAGCCAGGAACTGGGGATGGCCAAGACCACCCTGTTCGACAAGGTCAAGAAATACGGGTTGAGTCACTGATGGATCTGTTCTTGAAGGCTGCGCTTGGCGCCGCAGTGGTGCTGATCCTGGCGGCGCTGGCCAAGACCAAAAACTATTACATCGCAGGCTTGGTGCCGCTGTTTCCCACTTTTGCGCTGATCGCCCATTACATCGTCGGCAAAGGCCGTTCGATTGAGGATTTGAAGACCACGATCCTGTTCGGGATGTGGTCAATCATTCCCTACTTTGTGTATTTGGCGACGCTGTATGTGATGGTGGATCGAATGCGGTTGGAGGCATCGCTGGCAGTCGCTGCCGTGGCCTGGTTGATGGCCGCGACGGTGCTGGTCAGCGTGTGGGTACGCCTCCACACCTGACACAACGCGGCAGATCGTTCCCACGCTCCCGCGTGGGAATGCAGCCAACGACGCTCCGCGTCCACGCGCGTGACGCAGAGCGTCACCAGCGGCACTCCCACGCGAAGCGTGGGAGCGATCATCGCAGGCAAGCCAGCTCCCACACTCAGATCAGCGCACGATCTTGTCTACCTGAATCCCCAGCTTCTTCAGGCGATACCAGAAGCTCCTCTCGGAAATCCCGATCCGCTGCGCCGCCGCAGCCTGCACCCCATTGCTCTCCTGCAACGCCGCAAGAATATAGGCTTTCTCCACTTCGGCCAGCGCCGCATCCAGATCCCGCGGCAACCCCGGCCCGTCGCTGAGGATCGCGGTCACATCGCCCTCGCTCGGCTTGGAAGCAAACAGATACCCCGGCAAATCAATATCCTCGATCACCGATGAAGCCGCCACGATGGTTGCGCGCTCCACGCAGTTTTGCAGCTCGCGGATGTTGCCCGGCCAGTGATACGCCGCCATGGCTTGCAAGGCCTCGGGGCTGAAGCCGGTGATGCGTTTGCCGGTGGTCGCGCTCAGGGTGTGGGCGAAGTGGCGCGCCAGGGGCGCGATGTCTTCCACGCGTTCGCGCAAGGACGGCAACGGAATCGGGAAGACATTGAGGCGGTAATACAGGTCTTCGCGAAACTCCTTGGCCGCCACCGCATCCAGCAGGTTCTTGTTGGTGGCGGCAATTACCCGTACATCCACCTTGCGCTCGCGGGGGTCGCCTACCGGCTCGATAACCCGCTCCTGCAAGGCGCGCAGAATCTTGGCCTGCAACGCCAAGGGCATATCACCCACCTCATCCAGAAACAGCGTGCCCTTGTCGGCCTGCATGAAGCGCCCTACCCGGTCAGCCACGGCGCCGGTGAACGCGCCTTTGCGATGGCCAAACATCTCGCTTTCCAGCAGGCCTTCCGGAATGGCCGCGCAATTGACCGCCACGAAGGGTTGGTCGGCACGGCTGCCATGCTTGTGGATGGCACGGGCGACCATTTCCTTGCCAGTGCCGCTTTCGCCGGTCAGCAGGATGGTGGCGTTGCTGTCACGCACCGAATCCACCGCCTGGAGCACCTGGCGAAACGCCGGGCTGTCGCCCACCAGGCTGTCGAACTGCGCATGCTCGTCCAGCTCGGCACGCATGCGCGCGTTGTCGCGCATGATGTCGCGAAATTGCAGGGCCTTGGCCACGGTGATGTCCAGCTCGTCAATGTCGAACGGCTTGGCAATGTAGTCATAGGCGCCGTTACGCATCGACTGCACGGCGTTTTTCACCGTGCTGTAGGCCGTCATCACGATTACCGGCAGGGTCGGATAACGCACCTTGATCTCGGCCAGCAACGCCGGCCCGTCCATGCCCGGCATGCGCCAGTCGCTGATGACCAGGTCGATGTCCTCCTCCCCCAGCACCTTGAGCGCGTGCAAGCCATTGCCCGCGCTGAACACCTGGATGCCGTTCTGGCTCAAGGCCTGGGTCAGCAGATCACAGAGCTTGGGCTCGTCGTCGACCACCAATACGTTATGCGTCATGCCCGTCCTCATCTTCACCGTCGTCTTCACCGTCAGCCGGAATGTACAGGCTGAAGGTCGCGCCGGCATCTTTCTCGCTGGCGCATTCGATGCTGCCGTCGTGACTTTCCATGATCGAATAGACTTTGGCCAGGCCCAGGCCTGTGCCCGAGGCCTTGGTGGTGACGAATGGCGTAAAGATACGCTCCACCATATCCGCAGGGATGCCCTCGCCGGTATCGGCGATGCTGATCACGGTGTTGTCGCCCACGCTGCGAATGCCCAGGGTCAGGCGCCCGCCGTCGGGCATCGCGTCGATGGCGTTGAGAATCAGGTTGAGACAGGCCTGTTTGAGCTGCTTGGCATCGGCGTAGATCGTCGCGCCAGGCGCCTGGTCGTCGATATGGGCATCAATGCGATGGCTACTCAGCTCCGGGCCGCAGAAACCGAGGATTTCTTCCACCAGGGCGCGTGCCGGTTGCTGCACGCGTATCGGCGGGTTGGGCTTGGCGAAATCGAGGAATTCGGTAATCAGGTCGTTGATGCGGCTGACTTCGCTGATGACATATTCCAGGTGACGCTTGTCGGTTTCCGCCAGGTCAGCGCGCCGATGCAACAGTTGGGTGGCGGTCTTGATGATGCCCAGTGGGTTGCGAATTTCGTGAGCCAGGCCCATGGCGACTTCACCCAGGGCATGCAAGCGGTCACGCCGACGCAGTTGGGCTTCCAGATGGTGCAACTCGCCCAGGCGTTCGGTCATGTGGTTGAAGGTGCTGCTCAATTGCGCCAGTTCGTCACCGCCACTGACCACCACACGGTGCGCATAACTGCCCGAGATCACCGCATCCACGCCCTGGGACAAATCGCGCAGGGGCTTGGTCAGGCGCCGCGACACCAACAACCCGGCCGCCAGTGACAGCGCCGAGCTGACCAGGAAGATCAGCACGAACAGGTTGCTCTGGTTCACCAACCCCACCAGGCTGGTGTGGCGTAGCAGGCCGCTGAAGATCACGCCTTGCAACTCGCCGGCGTCATTGAAAATCGGCCAGTACAAACCGCTGTATTGGTTAGTGAACTGTTCGCTGGGCTGCTTGGTGCTACGTAGGTAGGCCTCGACATTCTTGGGGATGCGCGAGGGGTGATTGGCGAAGCGCTGGGTGGAAAATATTTCGGAAAACCCTGCAGGGTTGGCCAGGTACAAACGCAGGTCGAGGGAATGCACATCGGCCACGCTGGTGAGGAAACTGCTGTCCAGGTAAGTGGCGACCAGCAACAGGTAATCCACGCCGTCACGGCTGGTTTCAAAGGTGGACACCACCAGGCCCGTGCTCACGCCGGCGACCTGCACGGTTTGCAGCACCGCGTTGCTGGTGAGGTTGATCTGCCTGACGATGTCATCGGCGGCCGTGCTGAACATCACTTTGCGGTCGCTGGTGCGAATCAGCGCGACCACGTCGATATCGGTGGCATCGGCAATGTCGGCGGTGAGCCGGTCATGCTTCTCGGCATTTTTGGACGACGGCGGGCTGGTGTAGCGCAGGAACAGCTTGGCCATGCGTGCGTTGTCGTGAAGGATGTCGCCGATTTCGTCCTTGACGATCTTGGTCGACTCTTGCAGCCAGATCCGCACGTTACTGTCGAAAATCTGCGACAGCGTGGTGGCGGCCAGTTCAGCCGCGATCATGGTGGGGATCACGCTGACCAGCCAGAACGCCAGCACCAGCTTGCGCTGGACGCTCCAACGCGAGATGGCAAAGGGGCGGGCTTTCTGGCGGGTCTTGGTAATCATCAGGTTTCGCTTATCGCAGCAGCCATGGCAGGGTCGGAACGATCCGGTCGAATAAACAGTTTTACAAGCTTGAGCAGGCCGTTGACCAGCCGGTTGCGGTGGCGGAAGAACAGGCTGTTGCCCTCGAACTCGCACCCCAGGCGCAGTTTACTGGCATACCCGGCCTGGCCGCACTCGTACACCGGAATACAGTGTTCAATACAGTAGTCGACATTGGTCAACCAGCTACGGAAGTACAGGTTGTACTCGCGGCTGAACTCAAGGTCATGACCAAAGAACTTGTCCACCAGCCGATGCTCATCCAGCAGGATCAGGTTGAACGCCACCAGGCGCTCGTCCACCCAGTACAGAACACAGACCGCCCGCTCGTGCAGGTGTTCGAGTACCCCCGTGAAGTAACCGGCGGGCAGGCGTTCGAACTGCAAGTCTGCGCGCGCAAGCGTGGCTTCATATAGGCGCATGACCTCGGGCAGCACGTCATCGATATTGCGCCGCCACTCGACCCGCGGCCCTGGTGCGCGCAGTTTGCGGCGCAGGTCCTTGCGCGTGGATTTGCCCAGCGACCCCAGGTAGGCATCCACCGAGCCATAAGGCAGCGGCAACACCCCCGTGGGCAAGCTGGGCATGCTTTGAAAACCTGCGGCAATGCAGCTCTGGGCCCAATGCGGGTCATTGGTGGGCGCATCCTTGACCGCCAGCAAGCCGATACCGAGCGCGTCGGCATCGCTGCGCGCAGCCGCCAGTAATTGCTGCAACAGCAACGGGCGCTGGGATTCGGGCACATGGCTGGCGACACCGGCATCACAGCGTTCAGCCACCGGCGAACCGATGGCGTACAACGCCAGTTGCAAAACCCCCGGCCACAGCCGCTCCAGGCGCTCGGTCAAGCGCTTGCCGGCCCCCGACACGGTGGTGTCGAGGCGATAATGGGTGACGAACGCGGCCGCCACCGCCACCAGCGTTTGATCCTCAAAGACCGCCAGGTAACGCCACTGGAAGTCATCGATCGCGGCGTTTTCCACGGCCAGGTAATAGTCCCAATCCTCCAGGGCACCGGAAAAACAATCGTTCCAGGCATCGCGCTGGATAGCCCGGATGGTCGGGTAGGCTTGGGTGGTTATCACAGATTGCCCTTATTTCTCGATCCAATGTGGGAGCTGGCTTGCCTGCGATGCAGGCGCCTCGGTACGTCAGGCAGACCTGAGTGATGCCATCGCAGGCAAGCCAGCTCCCACAGGGGCCTGCGTTGATTTTAGAACTGCGTGCTGCTCGACAAACCTGGCACTCAACTCGATCACGCGGCGGTACTGCAAATCGACCGTGATCATGTGGTAGCAGTTGTCCAAAAGGATCTTGGTCACCGGCCCGCCGAGGTGGCGCTCTACGTAATCGGCGTTCCAGCGGCTGGTAATGTCGTCCTCGATGGAATGCAGCACCAGCGCCGGCACTTTGATCTGGGGCATGCGCTTCCTGACCACGGCGTTCATACGGTGCAGCTCGCGCACGGTGATGCCTTCCATGGTCAGCAACCCCGCCTCGCTGCTTTCGCCTTCCTTCATCTGCCGCTCGACGATGGCCCGCAGGCGCTCGTTCTTGATGCCGTAGGGCGGCTTCTCTTCGAAGCTGCAAATGTGTACGCCGAACGGAATCTTCATCAGCAAGGGCGTGAGAAACGCCAGTTTGTTGATGCTCCAGCCGTCGTACTTCAAGGTGGTGGAATACATCAGCAACCCGGCAACTTGCCCTGGGTGTTCGGACGCCACATACATCGACATCACGGCCCCCATGGACAAACCGCCGACAAACACCTGCCCATGGCGTTGCTTGACCTGTACGAAGGTCTTGCGCACGCCTTCGTACCAGTCCTGCCAGCCAGTGGCCTGCAAGTCGCTGTTGTCGCCGCAGTGCC
>NZ_JYLO01000024.1 GCF_001439845.1 Pseudomonas lactis
GTTGTAAGGCGGCAACAACTTGCTCAGCACGGCTTCTTTTCGCTCATGGGAATAACGGGCCACATCGGTGTCCTTTACCGCCTATCTGGGGAAAACTGGAGGGTGACAACTATCCTGCCAGAGGGGGGAATGTCAGCGGCGTTTAGCTTCACATCTGATTGCGTCTCGTCACGGATGACCCCTGCAATCGTTTGAGGACTCAAACCTTCTTTAGCAAGCTGAGTGATGCGTTTATGGTTCAGTTCTCGGAACCCTGGAGCGAGTATAGGCATAGGTAATCTCCGTCTGCCGGTTAATGGAAGCCAAGGTTTTCACTAAACTGCTTGGCGATTGAGAGATTACGATTGCCCCGAACTCGATGCTATTCCAAACGGGGATGACCCAAATTAGAGTTGACAAATGCCGAAAGCTGAATATACGGAATCCGAGCTGTGGGTAAAGGATGGCCTAGAACGCCTGTTCTGGATTGAGATCGCCAAGCGAAAAGCTCGCCTATGCCAAGGTGACGTTTTTTCCCAGCTCTTGGGGCTGAGAGCAGAGCTCGAGTCGTTTTTTGGGAGTTTCTCGAGCGAGTTGGACGAGCCTTGTGAAGGCGGAGAAGAAGTAGTCCTCAACATTGTCCAATTCGGAAAGCACATGTTGAATAGGGTGAGCGATCCCCAACATGCAGAGTTGATAAAAAAGGCAACGAAAGAGTTTGGTAGGCGAGCTTGGGTCATCAAGAACAATCTCGACCATTATCGCGGCTTTTGGCTTTCGGATTTCTCGATCGAGACTGATCTTGCGTTGCTCCATGACTGGTGGTCCTACATTATTTCAACCAAAGGTCGCCAAGAGCTAAACGCAAGAGGAAGATTTTCAACTCATGGAGAGTGCAGGCCTGTGATAGCAACCGAAGAGTTGAAGTTTGAAGGTGAAGAGGAGCCGACGATAAGAGTCGGAGACCCGGTGAACACAATCTCTTCCCTCCAGGCGCCCGTCCGCTTTCCTGAGCGTGTACGGCCACGGGGTGTTTATGCATACACGACTGACGAGCATGAAGTCACCATTGACGGCCATGAACTAAAAGACCGGGTTGTATTGGAGTTTGACCTTTTAAAACCTCTTCCCCCTATGAGGCAGATAGAGGCTCTGCTCCGTATCACGCAACGCGGGGCCAAAGCTTTACGAATGGTTGAGAGACTAAACCGTGGTGTTTACCAACCATACGAGGACTGCGATTCTGAAGGCCGTGGCGAGAGGCTTTTGCTCGATTTGATGACGGATCCGCCCGAAAGCCATGAACTCATGGGGGCCTTCACCAGCGCTAGGCCGATGATTGCCGGGCTGGCTTGTTGGGACCTTGTTGCTGAGGGGATGTCCGACGCTCGTGCTGCCGACAGGGTGGCAAGGGAGTTGCTCGGTGTTGATGATGCTCAGGTGCTACATCAGCGTCAGGTGGTCCGAGCGCTGAAAGACGTAGTCCGGCCGCGTGTTCAAGCTTACGAGTCTTCAAAACTTCCATGGAACCTCAGTGAAGAACCTGACTTTGCGAGCCGTTAAGGTGTTTTGGTGATGCTCTAGAGGCGTGTAGAAAACTCGATTCGTTGCTGATTGAACAAGGAGCGACCCAAGTTTCGCTTCTGGTAAGCAATTCCGGTGCAGGAATTGAAGCGCAACAACTACCGCATCTGTTCGATAGGTTCTATCGAGTCGACAGTAGTCGCTCCCGCTCGCAGGGTAGCACCGGGTTAGGCCTGGCGATTGTTCGGTCGATCATGAGCCTGCATCAGTGCGTGGCGGAGGTGAAGAGCATGCCAGGATCGGTGATCATATTTCGGTTGGGTTTTCCCCAAAGCGAGCGGCTAATTGCTGTTAGGAGATCCCGCCAATCACTGTGATGATGGCAGAGTGAACTAACTTACTCGGACTCAGTTGGTGAAAAAACTTCCGGAGCCAAAACGATTAACAGCAGAGTACTTGTTCACTTCTTAGCGCCGCTCGACGGGGTTAAGCCAGTACGGGGGTGGCATTTCGCCCCTTTTTTTACCAAGGAAGATCCATGAAATTGAAAGCAGTTCTGTTTGCTGTAATTGCAGCAATAACAACTGCCGCACAAGCGGCTCCAGCGTCCGAGATGATTTCCGTGTCTGCTGAGCTCACTCGTGACGGTAAGACGGTCAAGAGGTTTGATTTGTCCGGACAAAACGGTGTACCGGCGCCTTATCAAGAGCTTACACAAATTGGATTCATCGAATCTGCAGTCAAGAGTGGTGGTAAGTGGTGGCCCAAATCTGGGACGTTTGCCGAAGGTGTCAGTGCAGTGTTCACTCCAAGGGTCACAAGCGACGGGCAGATCCTAGTTAAGTACGTTTTCGACTACAAAAAACTGATCCGTTTCGATAAGAAAATGTTTGGTGATGTTGAAGTACAAAGGCCTGTCAGTGAGGGATACGACCAGTCCAGTAGTTTCACCATCAACAGCGGTGACCAGCGCGAGTTCACTACGGTAAATCAAGGGGTGAAGTGGCAACTGATTATTGCAGCTGCGCGTCAATAGTGGCTTGTGATAGCGGGGGGCTGTTGACACTGGTCAAAAGCCAGTCGCATTAATGTCCACTGGCGCCGACGATTGAGCCTCCAGCATCGTTAGTCGAGACTAAGAGCGGCACACAGTACGCCAGTCGCATTAATTTCAAAAAAGTCGCATCTATTTCAAAAACCGACACCAGTGGAGTAAGTGTGCTTGAAGCCCAAGGCCTGGAAGCTGCCAAACAGATCGGTCTGGTTGGTGGTTGTGGTCGTGGTGGAGACACGGCTGTTGGCGCGACGCCAGACGGTGCCGTAGCGGTTGACGTTGAACTTGCTGTCATCCGGCTGAGTGAGCACATAGTCCTGGCCGGTGCTGCCGTGGCGCAGGGTGTTCTTGAGCGTCATGTTGTCGTTCAGGTCGTGCTCGATGGAGAACGTGCTGATGTCTGCGCGAGTCTTGCGAAAGTCACGGCTTTTCAAACCGTAGAAGTTGTTGCTGTCGCCGCCGTCGTTGGGTTTGTCATGCACGTGGGCCGTGGCGGTCGCTGAGCCATAGCCATACGGAATCCCCGAATCCGGCAGGTCATCACTTTCCATATGGTAGTAGCTGAGGTTGACGCGGGTCGGTGTGCCCAGGCCAAAGGTCAGCGACGGTGCCACGCCCCAACGGTCGTAGTTCACCGCATCGCGGCCAGCCACATTTTGTTCATGGCTCATCAGGTTCAGGCGGAAGGCCGCGCTGTCGTCCAGGAACTGGCGGTTCACGTCGAGCACGTAGCGGCGGGTCTGGTCGGAGCCGTAGGTAAAGCCGCCGTTGGTGAAGTCCCGCGCTTGTGGGGTCTTGCTCACCAGGTTGAGGCTGCCACCGGCCGAGCCACGACCGCCGAACGAAGAGTTCGGGCCTTTGCTGACTTCGATGGACTCGATGTCGAAAATCTCGCGACTCTGGCCACCGGTATCGCGCACGCCATCTAGGTAGGTATCGCCCTGGGCATCGAAACCACGGATGAACGGGCGGTCGCCCTGAGGGTTGCCACCTTCACCGGCACCGAAGGTGATACCCGGTACGGTGCGCAAGGCATCCTGCAACGAGGTGGCGGCGGTGTCCTTGAGTACTTGTTGCGGCACCACGGTGACCGAACGCGGCGTGTCCACCAGCGGCGCGGTGTATTTCTGCGACGAGGCTTTTTCCACCTGGTAGGAGGTGTTGTCCTGATCCTGGCCGGTGATGTTGGTGGCGCCGAGGGAGATAGGGTTGCGCTCGCCTTTTGGCTCGGTATTTTCAGCCGCCTGCGCCAGGTGGGCGGCGGAGCCGGCACTCAGGGCAACGCCGATGGCCGAAGCCAGCATGCGTGGTGAACTGACCGGTATTTTTAGAATAGTGCGCGACATGACGTGTCCCTTCCCCAAGGTTGTGAGGTCGCGGAATATAGGGCCAACAAGACTTTGTATCAATTGCGAGATATTGCTATTCGCATCAAATTTACATTCTTTACACTTTTTCTTTACGGATTTTGTGTTCTCGTTCGTCCCCGCGTTTTACAGGGCGGATAAGAATCAATACCATTGACGCCTCTCTGATCGCAGGTATTGCCCCCATGTTGCTGCACATTCCCGGCCTGTTCTCTCGCGAGGAGGTGCTGCGCATTCGCCAGGCCCTGGAAGAGACCGAATGGGCTGACGGCAAAATCACCGCCGGGCACCAATCCGCCAAAGCCAAGCACAACCTGCAATTGCCCGAAGGCCACCCCCTGGCCAAGGAAATCGGCGCGGCGATGCTGGAACGGTTGTGGAGCAACCCGCTGTTCATGTCGGCCGCGCTGCCGCATAAAGTCTTCCCGCCACTGCTTAACTGCTACACCGCAGGCGGCAGTTTCGACTTTCATATCGACAATGCGGTGCGCCAACCCAAAGGCAGCCATGAGCGCGTGCGCACCGACCTTTCGTCCACGCTATTCTTCAGCGACCCCGACGACTACGACGGTGGGGAACTGGAGATCCAGGACACCTTCGGCCTGCAGCGGGTCAAGCTACCCGCCGGCGACATGGTGCTGTACCCCGGCTCCAGCCTGCACAAGGTCAACGCGGTGACCCGTGGCGCGCGCTATGCCTCGTTCTTCTGGACCCAAAGCCTGGTGCGCGAAGACAGCCAGCGCACCTTGCTGTTCGAGATGGACGGCGCCATTCAGCAACTGACCCGCGACGTGCCCGACCACCCCGCGTTGATCCAGCTCACCGGCACCTACCACAACCTGTTGCGCCGCTGGGTCGAGGTCTGAGCATGGGCTTTTTATTGCGCCGCGAAGAAGTGCTAAACGTCGAGCAATTACAAAGCATGCTCGATGATTCCCCGGTGCGCGCCGCCCAGGCCATCCTGATCGCCGCCAAGGCAGGGGTGGTCGATGCCCAGGCCCTGCTCGGGCAAATATTGCTGGAAGGGCGCGGCATTGCCCGCGATGAAGCCTTGGCACTGCGCTGGTTCCAGATTGCCGCGCAGGGCGGTCACCTGATGGCGCGCAATATGATCGGGCGTTGCCGGGAGCATGGCTGGGGCTGCGCTGTCGATGAGGCCGCCGCAGCACGGGAATATCGCCTGGCGGCACACGCCGGGTTGGATTGGGGCCAGTACAACTACGCCAACCTGTTGGCTACCGGTCGCGGCATGGAGCAAGACCAGGCCCAAGCGCTGACGCTTTATCGCCAGGCCGCAGGGCAGGGCCACGCCAAGTCGATGAACCTGCTGGGGCGTTATCTGGAAGACGGCCAGTATTGCCCCAGGGATCTAGAGACAGCCGTAGAATGGTACCGACGCTCCGCCGAAGCCGGGGATTTTCGGGGGCAGTTCAGCTATGCAGCGGTGCTGGCGGACAGAGGGCAGATCGACGCTGCGCTGGAATGGCTGCGAAAGGCTTTGGCGGCTGGGAATTTCAAATTCCTGCGAACGGCGCATAAGGCGCTGGCACAGGCCAATGACCCGCAGATTCGCGCCATGGCCGAGGCTTATCAAGGGCACGCGGACCAATTGGAGAAAACGCTGTAGGACCCCGTTTCTACACATTCACGTGTTCCGGTTTGTCGATGAACGGCAAGGATCGAAGGTTGAAGCTCTGGCTTAAGTCACTATGATTAAGCTTGAATCATTTTTAATCGCCTGCTTGTCATTTATCCGCAGAGAGAGTTTTCATGGGTGCCGAAACCAAAGTAATGACAGCTCATATTCCCACTGCCCTTGCTCAGAAAGTTGACCAGATTGCCGCGCGAATGGATCGCTCACGCGGATGGGTGGTGAAACAGGCCCTCGCTGATTGGGTCGATCAAGAAGAAGAGCGCAGCCGGCTGACGCTTGAGGCTATGGCAGATGTAGATGCGGGGCGCGTGATCGATCACCAGGCAGTGCAGGCCTGGGCAGATAGCCTGAGCACCGATTCGCCGCTACCGGTACCGCGCTGATGGAGCTGAGGTGGACAAGTAAAGCCTTATCCGACCTGGCTCGATTATATGACTTCCTCTCTGTTGTAAACCGCGAAGCTGCCGCCCGCATCGTGCAGTCACTGTCTCAAGCGCCTGACACGCTGCTCGATAATCCGCGCATCGGTGAGAGAATTGAAGAGTTTTCACCGCGCGACGTAAGAAGACTTTTAGTCGGCCATTACGAAATGCGCTACGAAATTCAACAGTCGACACTCTATATTCTACGGTTATGGCACGTTCGCGAAGATCGCTGAGGGCGCGTACCACAGACAGAAAAAAGCCCATGAAACGTCATGGGCTTTTTAGTTATAACCGTCTTATTACACGTAAAACGACTTTAACGGCGGGAACCCATTGAATTCCACCGCGCTGTAGCTGGTGGTGTAGGCACCGGTCGACAACCAGTACAGTCGATCACCAATGGCCAGGTTCAATGGCAGGCCGTACTTGTAGTTTTCGTACATGATATCGGCGCTGTCGCAGGTCGGGCCGGCGATGACCACTTCTTCCATCTCGCCTTTCTTCTCGGTCCAGATCGGGAACTTGATGGCTTCGTCCATGGTTTCGATCAGGCCGGAGAACTTGCCCACATCCGTGTACACCCAACGCTCGACGGCGGTACGGGACTTGCGCGCCACCAGTACCACTTCGCTGACCAGGATGCCGGCGTTGGCGATCAGCGAACGGCCAGGTTCCAGGATGATTTCCGGCAGGTCGTCACCGAAGTCTTCCTTGAGGAAACGGATGATTTCTTCAGCGTAGGTTTCCAGGCTGTTGGTACGGGTGATGTAGTTGGCCGGGAAGCCGCCGCCCATGTTGATCAGCTTCAGCTCGATGCCGTCTTCTTCTTTCAGGCGTTCGAAGATCACCTTGACCTTGGCGATGGCCGCGTCCCACACGCTGATGTCGCGCTGTTGCGAGCCAACGTGGAACGAGATGCCGTACGGCACCAGGCCCAGGTCGCGGGCGAGGATCAGCAGGTCCATGGCCATGTCGGTCTGGCAACCGAATTTGCGCGACAACGGCCAGTCAGCAGTGGTGGAGCCTTCGGTGAGGATACGCACATACACTTTCGAACCCGGCGCGGCCTTGGCGATGTTGCGCAGGTCGGCTTCGGAGTCGGTGGAGAACAGGCGCACGCCCTTCTCATAGAAGTAGCGAATATCCTTGGATTTCTTGATGGTGTTGCCGTAGCTGATACGGTCGGCGCTGACGCCGCGGTCCATGACCTTGTCCAGCTCGTAGATCGAGGCGATGTCGAAGCTCGAACCCTTGTCTTTCAACAGGTCGATGATCTCCACGGCCGGGTTGGCCTTGACGGCGTAATACACCTTGGCGAATTCGAAACCGGCGCGCAGGTCATCGTAGGCCTGGCTGATCATCGCGGTGTCGATCACCACGAATGGGGTTTCTTGTTTGTCGGCGAACGCCTTCATTTTGTCAAAGGTGGCGCGCGCGAAATAATCTTCGACGTTGATCGACATGCTGGGGAACTCCTAAGGGCAAACTGTATTGATCAATGGGTGCAAATGAACGTCCTCCGTATCCCCACTTTGGTTCGCCTACTTCCCAAGGCATGTCGCCGAAAGCAAAAAGGCCACGGGGTAAGCTGCCCTTGGCCTTGCTGTCTCGTCGTCAGTACTTGAGCCGGATGGATCGTTTCCAGCATGGACGTTCGGCGCGAACTTTAGGGCTTGGCGGGCGTGGGATCAACTAAAAATGTCGCGTTTTTGCACGCGTTCGTCGCGCGGCCGCGTGCAGCTACTTATGTAACCGACCGGTGTGACGGATTGATGTTCCCCGGATGGGGCTAATCAGATGGATTTGCGGTGTATTCATCGCAGGCAAGCCAGCTCCCACATTTGAACTGCATTCTTATGCTGGAATGCATTCCCCTGTGGGAGCTGGCTCGCCTGCGATAGCGATCTATCAGGCCAAAGCAGTTTCGGCAGGGGAGACAATGCTGGTCTTGCCCCCACGGGACTTACCGGAACTCAGGTACTCGGCAATCGACTCCTGGGTCACCTCACCCAAGAACACCCGCTCTGCATCCATCACCGGCAACCACGAACGGTTGAACTCGTACATGCGCGACAGCAGGATGCGCAAATGCTCGTCATAGGCCGCCGTGGCATTGAACTCGCGCAGGTACTGGCCGCAGGTGCCGGCCTGGCGGTGCAGGTCGCGACGGCGAACATAGCCCAGCGCTTTGTTTTCGGCGCAGGTGACCACCACGTAACGGCGGTCATGCTCGTCCATCAGTTCCAGGGCATCGGCCACCGGGGTTTCCGGGCTCACCGACGGGGCGTTGTCCGCCGCGTCTTCGGCTTTTACCAGCAGCAGGCGCTTGAGGGTGCTGTCCTGGCCCACGAAGTTGCTGACGAACTCGTCGGCCGGGTGCGCCAGCAGCGTATCCGGGTGGTCGATCTGCAGCAGTTTGCCGGCGCGGAAGATGGCGATCTTGTCACCCAGCTTGATGGCTTCGTCGATGTCGTGGCTGACCATGATCACGGTCTTGTTCAGCGCGCGCTGCATCTCGAAGAACTCGTTCTGGATCATCTCGCGGTTGATCGGGTCGACCGCGCCGAACGGCTCATCCATCAGCAGCAGCGGTGCGTCGGCCGCCAGGGCGCGGATCACGCCGATGCGCTGTTGCTGCCCGCCCGACAATTCACGCGGGTAGCGGTGCAGGTACTGCTTGGGCTCCAGCTTGATCATGCTCATCAACTCGCGGGCGCGGTCGTGGCATTTCTGCTTGTCCCAGCCGAGCAGCTTGGGCACCACCACGATGTTCTCTTCGATGGTCATGTTGGGGAACAGGCCGATCTGCTGGATCACGTAGCCGATGTTGCGGCGCAGGGTTACTTCATCGAGGTCGGTGGTGTCTTCGCCGTTGATCAAAATTTTGCCCGAGGTGGGCTTGATCAGGCGGTTGATCATCTTCAGCGTGGTGCTCTTACCGCAGCCCGAGGGCCCCAGGAATACGCAAATCTCGCCTTCGTTGACGGTCAGGCTTACATCGTTGACGGCAGTGACAGTCTTGCCGTTGCTTTGAAAAGTCTTGGACAGGTTTTGAAGTTCGATCATTTGAGCAATCCTTTTGGAGTCAGCGAGCGTTGCAGCCATTGCAGAAGCAGGTCGGCGAAGATGGCCAGAAGACTGACCAGCACGGCGCCGACGATCAGCATCGACATGTCACTGCGGCTGATAGAAGCCAGAATCAGTACACCCAGGCCACCGGCGCCGATGGTGGCAGCGATGGTCATCACACCGATGTTCATCACCACGGCGGTGCGCACACCGGCGAGGATCACCGGCACCGCAATCGGCAGTTCGACCATGCGCAGGCGCTGGCCGAAGGTCATGCCGATACCGCGTGCGGCTTCGCGAATGCCTGGCTCTACGCCGGTCAGCGCGAGGTAGGTGTTACGCATGATCGGCAGCAGGGAGTAGAGGAACACGGCGGTGATCGCCGGCATCGGCCCCAGGCCCTGGCCGAACTTGGAGTAGAACGGCAGCAGCAGGCCGAACAGTGCAATGGAGGGCACGGTCAGTAGCACCGTAGCGCTGGCTTGCAGCGGGCCGGCCAAGGTTGGGAAACGTGTCATCAGAATGCCCAGGGGCACACCGATAAAGATCGCCAGGATCACGGCGATGCCGACCAGGGTGATGTGCTGCCAGGTCAAGTGCAGCACTTGGGCCCAATCAAGATGGGAAAAGGCGTTCAAAAATTCCATGTCTTCTCCTTTTTAGTTGATTGGATGTTGGCGCAGGAAATCGGCGGCAACGGCGGACGGGCTTTCATGGTCGACGTCGACCCGTGCATTGAGCTGACGCATGGTTTCATCGTCGAACAGATTGGCCAAAGGCTTGAGCTCGGCGGCCAGTTGCGGGTGCTTGTCGAGGTATTCCTGGCGGATCACCGGGGCTGCGGTGTAGTCGGGGAAGTAGTGTTTGTCGTCTTCCAGCAGCTTCAATTTAAAGGCGTTGAGGCGCCCGTCGGTGGTGTAGACCAAACCGGCGAACACCTGGCCGTTACGCAGCGCGGTGTAGACCAGGCCGGCGTCCATCTGCCGGGTGTTCTTGCGCGTCAGGTTCATGTCGTACAGCTTGACCATGCCGGCCAGGCCATCGGAGCGGTTGGCGAACTCGGTGTCCAGGGCGACCAGGCGATGCTCTTTGGTCTCCTGGGCCATGGCTTGGGTGAGGTCGCTGATGCTGTTGATCTCGGGATGTTCTTGCGCGACTTTCTCCGGCAGTGCCAGGGCATAGGTGTTGCTAAAGCGCGACGGCGATAGCCAGACCAGGCCTTTTTTCGCGTCGAGTTCTTTGACCCGTGCGTAGGACTGTTCGCTGTCGAGCTTCTCGTCGATATGGTTGTAGGCCACCAGTGACACACCGGTGTATTCCCAGATCAGGTCCAGTTGCCCGCTTTCCTGGGCACTGCGCGCCAGGTTGCTGCCCAGGCCACCGGTCACACGGGCGTCGTAGCCCTTGGTGCGCAGGTACTGGGAGGTGATTTCGGCGAGCAGGGTCTGCTCGGTGAACACCCGGGCGCCGATGCGGATCACGGGTTTTTCGGCGGCTTGTGCAATACCTGCAAGCAGCAGGACGCAGCCTAATATCAAGCTCAGTTTTTTCATGTGAATTCCTTTACCGGGCTTAAGACGGGCGCAACCCGCGTTCCAGCCAGAGGCGGCTGGCCATGGTTACCAGGCCGTCAAGCAGCAATGCCAGCAGCGCGGTACACGCGGCGCCGAGCAACAGTTGCGGCTGATTGTTCAGGGCAATGCCGGGGAAGATCAGGCTGCCCAGGCTGTTGGCGCCAATCAGGAAGGCCAGCGGCGCGGTGCCGACGTTGATCGCCAGGGCCACGCGCACACCGCCAATGATGATCGGCACGGCGTTGGGCAGCTCCACGCGAAACAGCACCTGGCGCGGGGTCATACCGATGCCGGTGGCGGCTTCCTTAAGGGAGCCCTGAACGTTTTTCAGGCCTTCGTAGGTGTTGCGCACGATGGGCAGGAGCGAGGCGAGGAACAGCGCGAAGATGGCCGGGCCGCTGCCGATGCCGAGGACGCCGAGGGCGATGGCCAGTACGGCCAGGGGAGGGACGGTGTTGCCGATGTTGAAGATCTGCATGAAACGTTCTGCGCGCCCGACCATATTGGGTCGGCTGAGCAGGATACCGGCGGGGATGCCCACAATCAGGGCTGCCAGCATGGAGACTAGGACGAGAATCAGATGAGCTTGCAGGTAAAACAACAAATCGTCGCGGTACAGTTCGATCGTGTTGATGCCGATCCAGTGGACCAGCAGGGCCAGGAGAGCGACGACAACCACTGCTCCTATCAGCCCTTTGCCATAGCGAATAGCCACAGGCGGACTCCTTTTTTTCTTCTGTCGGCGAACACATTTCCGAGCGGCAGGGCCATGACTGGCTGCCTTGGAATGGGTTCGCGAAAAGCAACTCGCCGATACTGGCAATGCAGTATGCGATCGAGCCATGAGCGCAGCCTCGTCAGGCTAACTTGCTGATTTTTCAGCCCCTGTTCCGAGTGCGATAGCAGGGGAGTGGACGTCTCTACCTTTTAAAAGGTTCCACACTTGGGCGCATTTAGCCACCCCCAATGGGCTCAACGGTGGTCCGTACCCTCGCGTTTGCGCTATACTCGCCGCCCTTTTTTGACTCACCTGCCAGGCGATTTCCCATGACCCACCAGGCCGCCGAAGTCGCGAAACGCCGCACTTTCGCCATTATTTCCCACCCCGATGCCGGTAAGACCACCATCACCGAAAAGCTGTTGCTGATGGGCAAGGCAATCGCGGTGGCCGGCACGGTGAAGTCGCGCAAATCCGACCGCCATGCCACCTCCGACTGGATGGAAATGGAAAAGCAACGGGGTATTTCCATTACCACGTCGGTCATGCAGTTCCCCTATCGCGAGCACATGATCAACCTGCTCGACACCCCGGGGCACGAAGACTTCTCCGAAGATACCTACCGCACCCTCACCGCGGTGGACTCGGCGCTGATGGTCCTCGACGGCGGTAAAGGCGTCGAGCCACGTACCATCGCGCTGATGGACGTGTGCCGTCTGCGTGACACGCCGATTGTCAGCTTCATCAACAAACTCGACCGCGACATCCGCGACCCCATCGAGCTGCTGGATGAAATCGAAGCCGTCCTGAAGATCAAGGCCGCGCCGATCACCTGGCCGATTGGTTGCTACCGCGACTTCAAGGGCGTGTACCACCTGGCCGACGACTACATCATTGTCTACACCGCTGGCCACGGTCATGAGCGCACCGAAACCAAGATCATCGAGAAGCTCGACTCCGATGAAGCCCGCGCCCACCTGGGCGACGAGTACGACCGTTTTGTCGACCAGCTGGAGCTGGTGCAGGGCGCCTGCCATGAGTTCAACCAGCAGGAGTTCCTCGACGGCCAACTGACGCCGGTGTTCTTCGGTACCGCGCTGGGCAACTTCGGTGTCGACCACGTGCTCGACGCCGTCGTGGACTGGGCGCCAAAACCGCTGGCCCGCGTTGCCAACGAGCGCACCGTGGAACCGGTCGAAGAGAAATTCACGGGCTTTGTGTTCAAGATCCAGGCGAACATGGACCCCAAACACCGCGACCGTATCGCCTTCATGCGTATCTGCTCCGGCAAATACGAAAAAGGCATGAAGATGCGCCACGTGCGCACTGGCAAGGACGTGCGCATTGGCGACGCCCTGACGTTCTTCTCCTCCGAGCGTGAGCAGTTGGAAGAGGCGTTTGCCGGCGACATCATCGGCCTGCACAACCATGGCACCATCCAGATCGGCGACACCTTCACCGAAGGCGAAGCGCTGGGCTTTACCGGTATCCCGCACTTTGCCCCGGAACTGTTCCGCCGCGTGCGCCTGCGTGACCCGCTCAAGTCCAAGCAACTGCGCCAAGGCTTGCAGCAATTGGCCGAGGAGGGCGCCACCCAGGTGTTCTTCCCCGAGCGCAGCAACGACATCATCCTCGGCGCCGTGGGCGTGCTGCAGTTCGATGTGGTCGCCAGCCGCTTGAAAGAGGAATACAAGGTGGAGTGCTCCTACGAGCCGATCACCGTGTATTCGGCGCGCTGGATTGATTGCAGCGATAAGAAGAAGTTGGAAGAGTTCTCCAATAAAGCCGTGGAAAACCTGGCAATCGACGGCGGTGGTCACCTGACCTACCTGGCGCCGACGCGGGTGAACCTGGCGTTGATGGAAGAGCGTTGGCCGGATGTGAAGTTCCGTGCGACCCGCGAACACCATTAAGGTCTGAGCGGTTAAGAGAATGTGGGAGGGGGCTTGCCCCCGATAGCGGTGTGTCAGCCAATGTATTGGGTTCTGATACTCCGCAATCGGGGGCAAGCCCCCTCCCACATTTTGATCTCCAAAAGGCTGGAGATTGGCGGTAAACCGGCATCGCGACTAGCTTAAACGCTGGTGGCAGTTAATGACTGCCGTGCGGGGCCCATTTACTGACTGGACGGAATCGACCATGAGTATTGTTCAACGCGTCGTGCTGTTGATGAAAGTGCTGGTGCTGTTGTCGTTGGGGATGTCGACGGCCTGGGCGCATAACCCGGTGCAGGGCGCAGCGAGGGTGACGAGTAGCCAGAGCTCGGACTTGCAACTGGCCAAGTCCGAAGCAGAGCCAGGCGATAAAGGCCAGGGTGGCAGCGAAGACGATGACGACTCGACCACCGACGAGCCTGACAGCGACGACGCAGACGAAGGCGATAGCCAGACGTAGGTTCGCCAAGGGAAAGCGTTTCAAACAATCGATGCCTTGGATGGGACCTCCAAGGCATTTTTATTGGCCGCCCTTTTTCCTCAGAACGATGTGGTCACCGACGCGAAGTAAGCCCGCCCCGGCTCATTGTAAGTCTGCGCGCCCGCATCCTCGGCGTTGCCTTTGCGCGACAAGCGCTTGTCTAGCAGGTTGTTGATGCCCACCCGCACGCTCAGGTTCTTGCTGAATTCGTAACCACTGCTCAGGCCCATCAGCCCGTACGGGTCGACGTCCTGCTGGGCGCTGCGATCGTAACTGCTGGCGCTGCGTGAGTTGAGCGTCGGCGCCTCCTGCTTGCCGTAGTAGGTGCCGCTGACCTGGAAGGACAGCTTGTCAGTGGCTTGCCAGTCCAGCGTGGTGTTGACGGTGTACTTGGGGATGATGCTCAAGGGCTCGCCGGTGTCCTTGTCCTTGGAGTCGATCATGTAGGTCAGGTTGGTATTCAAGTCCAGGTCATCGCGCAGGCTGACGAACAGGTTGCCTTCAACGCCTTGCACCAAGGCTGGGCCGCTGTTTTCCCACTCCAGAACACGTCGGCCGTTGCCCAGGCGGAAAGCCGCCTCGTTACTGGCGTTGATCTTGTTCTTGTAGTCATTACGAAAGTACGTCGCACTGGTGCGCCAGTTGCCTTTGTCGAAAGCCAAGCCAATCTCCTTGTTGACGCTGATTTCCGGCTTCAGATCGCGGTTGCCCACCAGGTAGCAACCGCCCATGTTGGCTTCGCTGGCGTTGCAGCCATTGCCACGGCTGTAGAGCAAATAGTTCGGGTTGGACTGGTACAGGTTAGGGGTCTTGTAGGCGCGGGCAATGCCGCCCTTGATGCTCAGTTCGTCGGTCAACTGGTGCGAAGCGTTGAAGCTGGGGCTCCAGTTGCCGCCGTATTCCTCATGGTCGTCGAAGCGCAAGCCAGGCGTGATCACGGTCTTGCTGCCCAGCTCGATGTTGTCCTCGGCAAACAAGGCGTAGCTTGAGGCGGTGGTCTTGGTGCTGTTGCGGCTGACGCCCGGGATGGCGGGGACGCCGCCGGTGCCTGGGTCGTAAGTTTGCGGGCGCAACGAGCCTGGGTCGTTCATCGACTCGTAGAGGTATTCGCTGCCCAGGGTCAACACCTGTTCGGCGCCGAAACTCAGGGGCAGGTTGACCTCGGCCGTGGCCCGCGTGTTGCGCAAGCGCGACTCGAAACCGCCTGCACTGGCGGAGGGCGCGCCTTCGCCGGAACCGGCCAGGCCTTCGTTGAGGCGTTCGTTGCGGGTCAGGTCGTGGGTCAGCGAGGCCAGGGTCGAACCCCAGTCGAATTCGCCGCGATGGGTGGCAGAAAAGCTGCTGCGTTGAATCACACTGGTTTCCTTGCCCACCAGGCTTTCCACGAACGTGCCACCGCCGTTGAGCATGGTATCGCCGGCGAAAATATTGCCCTGGCGGCTGTAGCTGGCTTCCAGGTCGAGGGTTTGCTCGGGGGTGAACTGCCAGCTCAGCAAGCCATTCACGTCTTTGTTGCGCACACCTTCGCGGCCGGCTACCAACGAGTCCGGCGTCGCTTGCGCTGCGCGGTTGATGTCGGCGTCATCGGCTTCGGTCTTGTTCAGGCCGCCATAGACGCGGAACGCCAGGGTGTCAGTCAATGGGCCGCTGAGGTTGAAGTTGGTGCGCTTGCTCGCGCCTTCGGCATCGTTTTCGGGGAAGGCGGTGTAGGCGGTCAGCGAGCCGTGCAGTTGGTCAGTGGGGCGCTTGGTGATGATGTTGATCACCCCGCCCATGGCCCCGGAGCCATAACGGGCGGCGGCCGGGCCGCGCAGGATTTCAATGCGTTCGACTTCTTCGGCCGGTACCCAGTTGGTTTCGCCACGGGTATCACGGTCGCCGCTCCAGCCGTAACGCACCGCGTTGCGCGAGGTGGACGGCTTGCCATCGATCAGAATCAGGGTGTTTTCCGGGCCCATGCCGCGCAGGTCGATCTGGCGGTTATTGCCACGACTGCCGCTGGAACTGTTGCCGGTCAGGTTCACACCCGGCTCGCGGCGGATGATCTCCGACAGGTCGTTGGTGGGCGGGCGTTTCTTGATGTCTTCGGCGGTGATGATCGACACGCCGGGCGCTTGCTTGAGTTCTTCGGCGGCGGTGCCCAGTACACGTGTCTCGCCCAGCACCAGGGCTTGGGGCGTGCCATCCACAGGCAGGTCTGTCGCTTGGATCGGCACTTTGTCGCGTTCTTTTTCCACACTCTGCGCCAGTAGCGCGGGGGACGAAAGGGTAGCGATAAACGCCAGCGAGAGATGGCTGAGCCTGAATTGAGACGACATGTCCACAAAGTCCTTTAGGAGGGGCGATTGAGCGAGAGGCGTCTGAATTTTTTCGTGTATCCAGCGCTCTCCGTGCGCCGTAATGGTATTGATTCTCAAACAGAAGTAAATTGCATTTACAATCTATACACTTTTCAAAACGGTCTGGCTCAATGTTTTCAGGGCTTTTGGCATAGATTCAAACGGTATGTTTTTTGTTACAACCGCGCAAAAAAAGCCCCTCCGGCCAGACTGATGCGCAATCTGGCGGGAAGGGCGATGGAGCTCATTTAAACCGCTGCCCCTGTAGGAGCGAGCAAGCTCGCTCCTACAGGGGAGGTTGTGTTGCTTCAGGCCACGAATTGCTCCGCGTAGTGGCATGCCACCTGCCGGTTATCCAACGGACGCAACAGCGGCTCCTCACTGCTGCAACGCGCCGTCGCATATGGGCAGCGCTTGTGGAACGCGCAGCCAGGCGGCGGGTTCAGTGGGTTGGGCAGTTCGCCGACGATCTTGATCTTCGGCTTGCTTGGGTCGGGGTGGATGGTCGGGGTGGCCGACAGCAGCGCCTGGGTGTAAGGGTGCAGCGGGCGTGCGTAGATGTCTTCCTTGGGGCCCACTTCAACCGGGCGGCCGAGGTACATCACCATCACATCATCGGCAACGTGCTGCACCACCGCCAGGTTGTGGGAGATGAACACGTAGGCGGTGTTGAATTCCTGCTGCAAATCCATGAACAGGTTAAGCACCTGGGCCTGGATCGACACGTCCAACGCCGAGGTCGGTTCATCGGCCACCAGCACTTTGGGCTGCAGCATCATCGCCCGGGCCAACGCGATGCGCTGGCGCTGGCCGCCGGAGAACATGTGCGGGTAGCGCTGATAATGCTCAGGGCGCAGGCCCACTTGCTTCATCATCGCCTGCACTTTCTCGCGGCGCTCAGCGGCCGACAGGTTGGTGTTGATCAGCAACGGCTCCGCCAGTTGATCGCCGACTTTCTGGCGTGGGTTCAACGAGGCATAGGGGCTCTGGAACACCATCTGCACGTCTTTGCGCAATTGCTTGCGCTGGGCCTTGTCGGCGCCGGCCACTTCTTGCCCGGCGATTTTCAACGAGCCCGACGAGGGCTCTTCAATCAGCGTGAGGGCACGGGCCAGGGTGGATTTGCCACAGCCCGACTCGCCCACCACGGCGAGGGTCTTGCCGGCTTCCAGCTCAAAAGACACGCCATTAAGGGCACGCACGGTGGCGTGGCCTTTGAACAGGCCACGGGACACTTCGTAGTGACGGGTGAGGTCGCGGGCGGTAAGTACGACGGCCATTACGCCACCTCCTGGTTCAGCGGGTAGAAGCAGCGGGCAAGGCTGTTGCTTTTCGGGTCAAGGCCCGGCCGCTGGGCGCGGCAGGCGTCCTGCACATACGGGCAGCGCGGCGACAGCAGGCAACCCTGCGGACGGTCATAGCGGCCGGGTACGATGCCCGGCAGCGTGGCCAGGCGCGTAGCACCGAGGCTGTGCTCGGGAATCGCCTTGAGCAGCGCTTCACTGTACGGGTGTGCCGGAATGTCGAACAGCTGCGGCACCTGGCCGACTTCCACGGCTTGGCCGGCGTACATTACGCACACGCGCTGGGCGGTTTCAGCCACGACCGCGAGGTCGTGAGTGATCAGCACCAGGCCCATGTTCTGCTCTTTTTGCAGGGCCAGCAGCAGTTCCATGATCTGCGCCTGGATGGTCACGTCCAGCGCGGTGGTCGGTTCATCGGCGATCAGCAGTTTGGGCTCGCCGGCAATCGCCATGGCAATTGCCACGCGCTGGCTCATACCGCCGGACAGTTGATGCGGGTAGGCATCCATACGGCTGGCAGCGCCTGGGATCTCGACCTTTTCCAGCAGCTCGATGGCGCGTTTGCGCGCTTGTTTGCCGGACATTTTCAGATGCAGGCGCAGCACTTCTTCGATCTGGAAACCCACGGTGTAGCTGGGGTTCAACGCGGTCATCGGGTCCTGGAATACCATCGCCAGGTCTTTGCCGACAATCTGGCGGCGCTGGCGGTTGCTCAACTTGAGCATGTCCTTGCCGTCGAAGTTCAGCGCATCGGCGGTGACGATGCCGGGATGCTCGATCAGGCCCATCAGCGCCATCATGGTCACGGATTTACCCGAACCCGACTCGCCAACGATCGCCAGTACTTCGCCTTTGTCGACCGAAATGTCGAGGCCATCGACCACCGGCACGGCGGTCTTGTCGCCGAAGCGCACGTTGAGATTCTTGATTTCTAACAGTGACATGGGAATCTCCTCAGGCGGCGTTCTTGAGTTTCGGGTCCAGCGCATCGCGCAGGCCGTCACCCATCAAGTTGATTGCCAGCACGCTGAGCAAAATGGTCAAGCCAGGCAGGCTCACGACCCACCAGGCGCGTTCGATGTAGTCACGGGCCGAAGCCAGCATGGTGCCCCACTCAGGGGTTGGCGGTTGTACGCCAAGGCCGAGGAAGCCCAGGGCCGCGGCATCGAGAATCGCCGAGGAAAAGCTCAAGGTCGCCTGTACGATCAGCGGTGCCATGCAGTTAGGCAGCACGGTGATGAACATCAGGCGTGGCAGGCCGGCGCCAGCGAGGCGGGCGGCAGTTACGTAGTCGCGGTTAAGTTCGCCCATTACTGCGGCGCGGGTCAGACGCACGTAGGACGGCAGCGACACGATGGCGATGGCGATCACGGTGTTGATCAGGCCAGGGCCGAGGATGGCGACAATCGCCACGGCCAGCAGCAGCGACGGCAGGGCCAGCATGATGTCCATCAGGCGCATGATGGTCGGGCCCAGCAAGCGCGGGAAGAACCCGGCGAACAGGCCCAGCAGGATGCCCGGGATCAGCGACATCACCACCGACGACAAGCCGATCAGCAACGACAGGCGCGAGCCCTGGATCAGGCGCGAGAGCAAGTCACGGCCCAGTTCGTCGGTGCCCAGCAGGAACTGCATCTGCCCGCCTTCCAGCCACGCCGGCGGCGTCAGCAGGAAGTCGCGGTATTGCTCGCTGGGGTTATGCGGGGCAACCCACGGGGCGAAGATCGCGCAGAACACGATCAGCAACATGAACAGCAGGCCGGCAACCGCGCCTTTGTTCTTGGAGAAGGCTTGCCAGAATTCTTTGTACGGAGACGGGTACAGCAGGCTCTGATCGACTGCTGACACTTGAGTAGGTGTGGTCATGGTCATGATCTCAGCGCTGGTGACGGATGCGTGGGTTGGCGAAGCCGTAGAGGATATCCACCACGAAGTTCACCAGAATCACCAGGCAGGCGATCAGCAGAATGCCGTTTTGCACCACCGGGTAGTCCCGGGCGCCAATGGCTTCGATCAGCCATTTGCCGATGCCGGGCCACGAGAAGATGGTTTCGGTCAGTACCGCACCGGCCAGTAGCGTGCCGACTTGCAGGCCGACCACGGTGAGCACCGGGATCAGCGCGTTGCGCAGGCCGTGCACGAACACCACGCGAGCCGGCGACAGGCCCTTGGCCTTGGCGGTGCGGATGTAGTCCTCACGCAGCACTTCGAGCATCGACGAACGGGTCATGCGCGCGATCACCGCCAGCGGGATGGTGCCGAGCACGATGGCCGGCAGGATCAGGTGGTGCAACGCATCCCAGAACGCGTCCGGCTCGTCGGCCAGCAAGGTGTCGATCAGCATGAAACCGGTGCGCGGCTCGATGTCATAGAGCAGGTCGATACGCCCGGAAACCGGGGTCCAGCCCAGGCTCACCGAGAAGAACATGATCAGGATCAGGCCCCACCAGAAGATCGGCATCGAGTACCCCGCCAGGGAGATGCCCATCACCCCATGGTCGAACAGGGATCCTCGCTTGAGTGCCGCGATCACCCCGGCCAACAGGCCCAGGATACCGGCGAACAACAGCGCGGCCATGGACAGTTCCAGGGTCGCGGGGAAGAGGGCGGTGAACTCGGTCCACACGCTGGTGCGCGTGCGCAGCGATTCGCCAAGGTCGCCCTGGGCGAGCTTGCCGACATAGTCCAGGTATTGCGCATACAGCGGCTTGTTAAGGCCAAGGCGCTCCATTGCCTGTGCGTGCATTTCGGGGTCAACCCGTCGCTCGCCCATCATGACTTCTACGGGGTCGCCTGGAATCATGCGAATCAACGCAAAGGTCAGCAACGTGATGCCGAAGAACGTGGGGATCAATAACCCCAGTCGGCGGGCAATAAAACTAAACATCTTGGTGTGTACCTCAATCAGCCGGTTAGGCAGGTCCGGCACCGTCAGTGTCGACGATGCCGAGCGTTTTTCTTATTTACTTCACCTGGGTGGTGGCGAAGTTATTGGTGGTCAGAGGGCTTTGGGTATAACCCTCGACGTTCTTGCGCATGGCGGTAAACATTTTCGGGTAAGCCATGGGAATCCACGGTTGGTCCTTCTCGAATACGGCCAAAGCTTGTTCATAGAGTGCGGCGCGTTCGGCGGGTTCAGCGTCGGCGCGGGCCTTGTCGATCAAGTCTTGAAACTCTTTGTTACACCAGCGGGCGTAGTTTTCGCCGTTTTTCGCTGCATCGCAACTCAGGTTTGGGGTGAGGAAGTTGTCCGGGTCGCCGTTATCCCCGGCCCAGCCGGCAGAAACCATGTCGTGCTCGCCGGCTTTGGCACGCTTGAGCATTTCGCCCCATTCCATGACCTTGATATTGACCTTCAGGCCGATCTGGGCCAGATCCGCCTGCATGCGCTGGGCGCCGAGCATCGGGTTAGGGTTGGTCGGGCCGCCGCCGTTGCGGGTGAACAGGGTGAACTCGGTGCCTTCCGGTACGCCGGCTTCCTTGAGCAGAGCGCGGGCTTTGTCCAGGTCGCGAACAGGGTTTTTCAGCTTGTCACTGAAGCCCAGCAGGGTCGGCGGGTACGGGCCGGTGGCATCGACGGCGTTGCCTTTGCCGTACAGCGATTCGTTGTAGCCCTTTTTATCGAAGGCAATATTGATCGCGTGACGTACTCGCGCATCGCTCATGTACTTGTGGGTGGTATTCATGGCGGTGTAGCTGGTGGTCATCGCCGCCAGTTCCGCCACTTTCAGGTTGGGATCAGCCTTGGCGCTGGGTACATCATCGGGCTTGGGATACAGCGCGATCTGGCATTCGTTGGCCTTGAGCTTTTGCAGGCGCACATTGCTGTCGGTGGTGATTGCCAGAATAAGGGGATCGGCCGGCGGCTTGCCACGGAAGTACTCCGGGTTGGCCTTGAAGCGCACTTGGGCGTCTTTGGCGTAGCGGTTGAAGATGAACGGCCCGGTGCCGATCGGCTTGGCGTTCAGGTCATCGGTCTTGCCGGACTTGAGCAATTGGTCGGCATATTCGGCGGAGTGAATTGAGGAAAACGCCATGGCCAGGTCGGCCAGGAAGGGGGCTTCAGGACGGGTCAGGGTAAACACGACGGTGTGGTCGTCGGTCTTCTCTACGCTCTTGAGCAGTTCTTTAAAGCCCATGCTTTCGAAATACGGGTAACCCACAGCTGACTTTTTATGCCAAGGGTGATTCGGGTCCAGCTGGCGCTGGAAGCTCCAAAGCACATCATCGGCGTTCAAGTTGCGCGTGGGTTTGAAATAGTCGGTGGTGTGGAACTTGATGTCGTCACGTAGGTGGAAGGTGTAGGTCAGGCCATCGGCGCTGATTTCCGGCAGGTCTTTGGCCAGGGCGGGCACCACTTCTGTGGTGCCGGGCTTGAAGTCCACCAGGCGGTTGAACATGGTTTCAGCGGCGGCGTCAGCGGTCACGGCAGTGGTGTACAGGACCGGGTCGAAACCTTCCGGGCTGGCTTCGGTGCAGACCACCAGCGGTTTGGCCGAAACGCCGATCGCCACGCTCAACAGCGCAGCGGCCATGGCGGCTTGTAGTGGGAGCATTTTCATTCAGAGCCCTCTGCAATCGATGGAGCCAGAAAAGCGTAGGCGGCGGGCTCGTCCTGAGCTCGCCGCCTGCCTGGCACTAATTAAAGGATGTTGAACGGGATGGTGGTAACCAGACGGAACTCTTTGATGCTGCCGTCGGACTGGAACTCGCTGCCACGGTGCTCAACATAGGTTGCGCGCACGGTGGTGGCTTTGAGTGGGCCGCTCTGCAGCGCGTAAGAGGCGCCTACACCGTATTCCTGGTGCTTCTCGCCGTCCTGGGACTGGATGCCGTCGTAGGCAAACTTGGCCCGGCCGTTGTTGCCGGTGTAGTGGGTGCCGTCGATGCCCCAGCCGCGTGCCGAGTAGGCGTTGAACTTCAGGCCAGGTACGCCGTATTCAGCCATATTGATGGCATAGGCGATCTGGAAGGATTTCTCGTTCGGGCCGTTGAAGTCAGACGTCAGGGAGTTGGCCAGGTAGATACCGTTGGTTTCGTGCAGGTAGTCGAAGTACTCGTTACCGTTCACTTGTTGGTAGCCGAAGGTCAGGCTGTGTGCCTGGTGAGTCAGGCCCAGGGAGAGGGAGAAGGTATCGTTGTCGATTTCCCCCATCTCTTTTTTGCCTTCATCGACAGTCTTGTAGTAGTTGAAGCCGGTGGTCAGGCCCAACTGCTGCGCGTCGCCCAGCTCGTGGGTGGCGCCGAAGTAGTACTGGTTCCAGAAGTCCTTCACGTTAGCGGCGAAGAAGCTGGTCTTCAGGCTTTTCAGCGGCTGGTAGTTCACACCCAGGGTCGACACTTTGTCGGTTTCTGCGCCATTACCGTATTCGCTACGGAATTTCGACAGGCTCTGCTCGCTACGTGGCGAAACGCGGTCGAACACGCCGCCCTGGAACGACAGGTTGCTGAACTCTTCGCTGTTGAAGCTCACACCCTGGAAGCTGGAAGGCAGGGCACGGTTGCCGATGGTGTCGACGATGCCGCTGCTGAAGTTCTGGCGACCGGCGGTCAGTGTGGTGTTGGACACACGGAATTGCACGTTGGCCAGGCCCAGTTTGCTCCACTGGTCGACGGCGTCGCCGTTGGAGTCGGCCAGGGTACGGTTGGAGCCGCCTTTGATATCACGCTTGCTGCGGTCCAGCACCAGGGCGTTGTACACCGCCACTTCAGTCTTGACCCCAACGGTGCCCTGGGTGAAACCCGAGCTGGCGTTGAGGATGGTGCCTTGCACCCAGTTGGTACGGTTGCGATCGGTCAGGGTCTGGCCGTGTTTCTGGTACGAGAAGGTGCCCCCACGGTATTTGCTTTCATGGGAGTACCAGTTACGCGTGGTACCGCCCAGGCTGAAATCTTCGATAAAGCCTTTGGCCTCGCTTTGGGCGCTGGTGCCGGCCAGGGTGGTAGGAACGAAGTCCTGGCTTTGCGTTTCAGCGTAGGCGGTGGCCGTGATGCTGCTGATGGCCAAGGCCAGAAGCGCTTTGCTGCTCAGTTTCATGGGTGAAGCTCCTTTGGTTCTCTTTTTTAATGCCGGTCTTTTTGGGTGATCCGGCTATTGGGTGTGGAACTCGTTCAAGCTATTGCAAACGTTTGGCGTAGGAAATTTCCCAACAAAAGCCTGCACGTTTGCCGGGGAGCCGATTTCGCTCCCCGCCATCCGGTTATTGTCTTATGGGTTGATGCTGACGCCCGAGAACACGTTGCGGCCGAAGGGGCTTACCTTGAAGCCTTCGACTTTGGCGCTTAACGGCTGGTTGACCGTCGAGTGGGCGATAGGCGTGATCGGCACCTGCTGCTTGAGCAGTTGCTGCGCCTGTTTGTACAGAACAGTCCTTTGTTCGCGGTCGGTCACGACCTTGGCTTGCTTGATCAGCTTGTCGTACGCCGGGTCGCACCACATGGAGTAGTTGTTCCCGCCGATGGCGTCGCAGCTGTAGAGGGTGCCGAGCCAGTTGTCCGGGTCACCATTGTCGCCGGTCCAGCCGATCAGGCTGACATCGTGCTCACCGTTCTTGGTGCGTTTGATGTACTCGCCCCACTCATAGCTGACGATCTTGACCTTGAGGCCGATCTTGGCCCAGTCGTTCTGCAGCATCTCGGCCATCAGCTTGGCGTTGGGGTTGTACGGGCGCTGTACCGGCATGGCCCACAAGGTGATCTCGGTGCCTTCCTTGACGCCGGCGGCCTTGAGCAACTCCTTGGCTTTTTCCGGGTTGTAGGCGGCATCCTTGATGCTGTCGTCGTAAGACCACTGCGTCGGCGGCATGGCGTTGACCGCCAGTTGCCCGGCGCCCTGGTACACAGCATTGAGGATGCTCTGCTTGTTCACCGCCATGTCCAGCGCCTGGCGTACTTCCAACTGATCGAACGGCTTGTGGCGCACGTTGTAGGAGATATAGCCGAGGTTAAAGCCCGGCTTGGTCAGCAGTTGCAGGTTCGGGTCGGCCTTGAGGGCTTCGACATCGGCGGGGCGTGGATGCAGGGTGACCTGGCATTCGCCGGCCTTAAGTTTTTGCACGCGCACCGACGCGTCGGTGTTGATGGCGAAGATCAACTGGTCCAGCTTGACGCGGCTCGGGTCCCAGTACTGTTTGTTGCCCACGTAGCGAATCTGCGAGTCTTTCTGGTAACGCTGGAACACGAACGGGCCGGTGCCGATCGGCTTCTGGTTGATGTCGCTGGGCCGGCCTTGCTTGAGCAGCTGCTCGGCGTATTCGGCCGAAAGGATTGCGGCAAAGCTCATGGCGATGTTCTGCACGAACGCGGCGTCGACCGTGTTCAGGGTCATCACCACGGTGTAGGGGCCTGTTTTCTCGACCTTGGCGATGTTCTTGTTCAGGCTCATCCCGTTGAAGTACGGAAACTCGGTGGGGTAGGCCTTACGGAACGGGTGCTCGGGGTCAAGCATGCGGTTGAAGGTGAACAGCACGTCGTCGGCGTTGAAGTCCCGCGTCGGCTTGAATTCCTTGTTGCTGTGGAACTTCACCCCTTCACGCAGGTGGAAGGTGTAGGTCAGGCCATCTGGGGAAATATCCCACTTGGTTGCCAGCCCAGGGACGACGTCGGTGGCGCCTTTTTCGAACTCCACCAAACGGTTATACAAAGGCTCCGCCGCATCGTTGTCGGTGGCGGTGGTGTATTGCGCAGTGTCAAACCCTGCCGGGCTGCCTTCGGAGCAGAACACCAGGCTCTTCTTCTCGGCGGCTTGGCCCATCGTGGCCACGGCCAGCAGGCTGGTGGCAAACAGAGCGGATACAACGGTGGTATGGCGCATGACGTTCCCCGTCCTTGTTTGTAGTTATCAACAGCGAGCCTTCCTGCTGGCGTTCAGCCAGGCAGACCTCACTGATCCCACACACAGCAAGTGCCCTTCCCCAGAATGATGCCTCTGCTGTCCTACGACCTTATGGGGCGTTGACCTTGCAGTAAATGCGTCAATTCTGACTGACCTTGTAGGCAACGGAGGCACGGGTCGCAGTTCATTGCTGTAAGACGGCAACGCTTGCAAACGTAGTCTGTTTCCTAAGGTCCAGGCGGATGGAATAACGGCGACGTTATGAAACGTCGCCGTTATTGATCCTTACTTGCCGCTGACGCTAACGCCGTAGAAGGAATTCAAGCCAAACGGGCTGATCTTGAAGTCTTGTACGGTATTACGCATGGGTTGATACACCGTCGAGTGCGCGATAGGTGTCATCGGGACTGCATCTTTGAGGATATGTTGCGCCTGCTTATACAGCTCGGTGCGTTTGGCGACATCCGATGTGGCCTTGGCTTCTTTCACGATGCCGTCGAATTTCTTGTCGCACCACTTGGAGAAGTTGTTGCCCGACAGCGAGTCGCAGCCGAACAGCACGTTCAGCCAGTTGTCCGGGTCACCATTGTCGCCGCTCCAGCCAATGATCATGGCCTGGTTCTCGCCGCCCTTGGAGCGCTTGATGTACTCGCCCCACTCGTAGCTGACGATGTTGACCTTCAGGCCGATCTGTTTCCAGTCGTTCTGCAGCATCTCGGCCATCAACTTGGCGTTGGGGTTGTAGGGGCGCTGAACCGGCATGGCCCACAGGGTGATCTCGGTACCTTCCTTGACGCCAGCGGCCTTGAGCAGCTCTTTGGCTTTGGCAGGATCGTACTTGGCATCCTTGATGGTGGTGTCATAGGACCACTGGGTCGGCGGCATGGCGTTGACTGCCAACTGGCCGGCACCTTGGTACACGGAGTCGATGATCTGCTGCTTGTTCACCGACATGTCCAGGGCTTCACGGACGCGCAGGTCGGCCAGCGGGTTCGCGGCGGTCTGGCCCTTGAGTACTGGCATGACGTTATAGGCGATGTAGCCCAGGTTGAAACCGGCCTGGTGCGGCAGTTTCAGGTCCTTGTCCTCACCCAGCGCCTTGAGGTCAGCCGGACGTGGGAACAGGGTGATCTGGCATTCGTTTTTCTTGAGCTTCTGGATACGCACCGACGGGTCAGTGGTGATAGCGAAGATCAGGTTGTCGATCTTCACGTCTTCAGGTTTCCAGTAGTCCTTGTTGCCGGTGTAGCGAATGTTCGAATCTTTCTGGTAGCTCTTGAACACGAACGGGCCAGTGCCGACCGGCTTCTGGTTGATGTCGGCAGGCTTGCCTTCCTTCAACAGCTGCGCAGCGTATTCGGCGGACTGGATCGAGGCGAAGCTCATGGCCAGGTTCTGGATGAACGCGGCGTCCACGGTGCCAAGGGTGAACTTGACGGTGTGGTCATCGACTTTTTCGATGTTCTTGATGTTGGTGTCCATCCCCATGTCCGTGAAGTACGGGAACTCGGTGGGGTAGGCCTTACGGAATGGATCGTCTTTATTGATCATCCGGTTGAAGGTGAACAGTACGTCGTCGGCCGAGAATTCACGAGTCGGCTTGAAGTACGGGGTGGTGTGGAACTTGACGCCTTCGCGAAGGTGGAAGGTATACGTCAGGCCATCCGGGGACACGTCCCAGCTGGTGGCCAGGCCAGGAACGACGGCGGTGCCGCCACGTTCGAACTGGCTCAGGCGGTTGAACATGGTTTCGGCCGAGGCATCGAAGTCTGTTCCGGTGGTGTACTGGCCTGGGTCGAAACCGGCCGGGCTCCCTTCGGAGCAGAACACCAGGTTAGTTGCCGCAAGGGCTACGGGGGCTGCGGCCATAAGGCCAGCGCTCACTAATAACGGAAGGACTGCGTGTTTAAGCATGTTGGCCTCATGATTTGTTGTCATTTTTGGTGGTGAGGGCGACCTCGTGAGTCGGCCTGCGGATACTTATGCAGGCGCCATACCCAATGCAAGATGCAGAGCGGTTGCAAAGGGAAAACTGTGGTACGAACGTACAGGAATGTCGCAATTATGAAAGTTCTGACACAAAAGTGCCTATTTGGAGGGTTTTTTCGGTGCAAATGGCGCACCAAAAAAGCCCAGCCGAGGCGTCTAGCGCACTCGGTTGGGGCGCTGTTGTTACTTATCTAGACCCACACCGTAGAACGGCGTGAGCCCGAACGGGCTGATCTTGAAGTCACGCACTTGCTTGCGCATTGGCTGGAAAACCGTCGAGTTCGCAATAGGCGTTATAGGTACTTGTTCCTTAAGGATTTTCTGTGCCTGTTGATACCACTTGATGCGCTGCTCGCGGTCGCTGCTGACCTTGGCTTGCTGTACCAGCTTGTCGTAGGCCGGGTTACACCATTTGGCGTAGTTGCTGCCCTTGACCGCAGCACAACTGTAGAGCACGCCCAGCCAGTTATCCGGGTCGCCGTTGTCGCCGGTCCAGCCGTAAATCATTGCGTCGTGTTCGCCATTTTTCGCGCGCTTGATGTATTCGCCCCACTCATAGCTGACGATGTTGGCCTTGATGCCGACCTTGGCCCAATCCTGTTGAATCATTTGTGCGGACATTCGCGCATTCGGGTTCGAGGCGCGTTGTACGGTCATGGCCCACAGATTGATGGTGGTACCTGGTGCAACCCCTGCTTCTTTTAGTAGCAACCGCGCCTTGGTCGGGTCGTAGGGTGCATCCTGGATTTTAGGGTCATAAGACCACTGGGCGGGAGGCAGTGCGTTCTGCGCCAATTGTCCGGCGCCCTGGTAAACGGCCTTGATGATGGCGGGCTTGTCGATGGCCATGTCCAGGGCTTGGCGCACCTTGAGCTGATCCAGCGGCGGATGAGTCACGTTGTAGGCAAGGAAGCCCAGGTTGAAGCCCGCTTGTTGCTGCACGCGCAGGTTGGGGTCTTGCTTCATTGCCTCGATGTCAGCGGGGCGCGGGTAACCGCTGACCTGGCATTCGCCGGCCTTGAGTTTCTGCAGGCGCGCTGCGGCGTCCGGGGTGATGGCGAACACCAGGTTGTCGAGCTTCACGTCCTCGGGTTTCCAATACTGCTTATTGGCCGCATAACGGATCTGCGCGTCTTTCTGGTAGCGCTTGAACACAAACGGCCCGGTGCCCACCGGTTGCTGGTTGATCTGCTCGGCCTTGCCTTCTTTCAACAGTTGGGCGGCGTATTGCGCCGATTGCACCGAGGCGAAACTCATGGCCAGGTTCTGTACGAACGAAGCATCGACGTTGTTCAAGTTGAAACGCACAGTGTGTTCGTCGAGTTTTTCAAGGCCTTTGATCGTAGTGTTCAAGCCCATGTCGGTGAAGTAGGGCGATTCGGAGGGGTAGGCCTTGCGAAACGGGCTCTCGGCGTCCAGCAGACGATTAAAAGTGAACAGCACGTCATCGGCGTTGAAGTCGCGGGTCGGGGTGAAGAAGTCGGTGGTGTGGAACTTGACGCCTTCACGCAGGTGAAAGGTATACGTCAGACCATCCTTCGACACGTCCCAACTGGTGGCCAGGCCTGGTTCGACCTCGGTGCCACCGCGCTTGAACTGGGTCAGGCGGTTGAACACGGTTTCGGCGGATGCGTCAAAATCGGTGCCACTGGTGTACTGGCTGGGGTCGAAGCCGGCGGGGCTGGCTTCGGAGCAGTAGACCAGGGTGGTAGCGGCGTGAGCCATCGGTATAAAAGCTAGAAGGCTTGCGGCGAGGAGCACTGGCTTAATGGCGATTCTTTCCATGGAGACCCCTGAAATGGCAGGCGTAAAAGCTGCCCAAACGAAAAGGCGGTAACCGAGGTTACCGCCGTTCAGCTGGCTTAGGTAGGGGATACTTCTATCCGGATGGGAGCCGATTTATCGATTATAACGGGCGGGCCGTCTATTTCATTACTTGCACGGAGGTTGAAAGTTCGAGTGGCTGTTATGTTCACGTCTTTGGCGAGGGTGGACTCACCTCTAACCTCAGATTTCAGGCGCCATTGGGTGGTTATTGTAACCTCGGTCTCATTTTTTAAAGGGTTATAGTCGATGACGTACTGCCTGTCGCCAACACTGCTGATATAACCGTCTTTCACTCGGGGAGGCTGCAATTCAAACCACGCAGGAGCGGAAGAGCCTTGATGAGCAACCTCTGAAATTGCCGCTCGCATGTCAGGATCGGGCACGGTGCGCTCAAATGCATTGATCCCATCCCCTATAAGACCATTACGGATCTGTTGTTCTAAGTCATCTGGGATAGTCATTCCCGCTATCTGCTGGGGTATGTCGATTTCAACGTTCTCCAGGTCAGCGCTTCTTATTGTGTAAGGGTCTCGGTTGATGTCTTTGATAAATTGTGGAGAATAATTGCTGGTACCATACTCGGATGGCGAAGCTGTTTCCGATTCGGATACCGTGAAGTCCCCGCTGTCCGTTGTCCAGGAAAAGACAGGGCGGTTTTCTAAAACACCGTTCTCTTCCTTGAAGCTGACGCCATATTTATAGTTCGCTTGCTCTTCAACATTGAAACACTTGTCGAGTATGTCAGCGCCTTTCATTTTGGTACCGTTTAACTCAATAAAATTATCCGATACCTGTGCAGGCGTTTTTAGATCGTTACTTGGTGTTGGGGACTCAGAGCGTTGCCATGGCCACTTCACCCCGCCATTGCCCGGCGCCCTGGCCCATTCTCCATCACGCCCAGGTGTGATGACCATCAGCCCTGCGCCGTTATCGGGATTAATGATTTTGGCGAACACGTCGCCGGTTCGATAGCGGCCTGATATTTCAAATACTTTGCTCGCCCCCGTCTCGTCGGTAAAGCGCACGAACTGGCGCAGTGCCCCCTGGCTGTCGGTTATTCGATAGACACCCAACGCATCGCGGGGCGCGCTCTTTATCAACTGCTCACCCTCAGACACGGCATAGGGAGCCATCGGCAAGAGTGTTTGGGATTTTGGCAGGGGAGCCCCAGCTTCGTTAACCGTGGGGGTGCCGCTGGATGGGCCTGGTGTTGGCTCTTCGAGTTCATTGATTTGCGGTTGGGCGAGCGGGTCCACAACCGGTAGCTCTTTCTCGGGCGGCAATGCAAAAGGATCTTCCGGAACTTCGCTTGCCCCCGCTGAGAACAACGTGTTCAGCAAACCATCGAGTGCCTTGGAAGCTCCGTTGTCGCGTTCCGCCTCGGTGTCCCCGGACGTTGTTTGTTCCAAGCCCAACCCCAACTCGGTCAGCCCGGCAAGTGCCGCTGCGCCGGCAACCGGTGCAGCGATAGGCGCAAGCTTGGCCAATAGCCCGGCGGCTACGGTAATGTCGTTCAACCACGTATCTCGGGTTACTTCGCTGTTGGATTTGACGACGACGTCGGTGTCACTCGTCATGCGCTGTTTGGCGGCGGTTGTCAGGGTGGAAAACACATCCCCCTCGATTTTCGAGTGACTACTGGTGTTCACCGGGTTTTTCAGCTCACCGGCGGCCATTTTCTTGAAGAGGGCGTCCAGGCCATCTTGCTTGTCGCCAATACCCGTAAAGCTCGCGCCCGGTACAAACCCGATTGCCAGTTGTATGAGAAGGTCAGGCTTACGGTTCTGACGATCAGCCAATGAAAAGTGCGCGAGCAGCGACTGGCTTTTTTTCGGGTCCTTCGTCTGGTCAATTACCCATTGATTGAGCTTGTCCAAGGAGTCGAAGCGCAGAAATGCCGGTTTGGCTCCAGGTATGTAAAGCACTTGCCGGCCAGTGTCGTCGCTACTGAATCGAAGAATGTCACTGGATGTGAAACCGTGGATATCAAGGGCATGCACTTGGGGAGCGCTGCTTACTGGCGCTTTGGCCTTGAGCTGTTCAAGGCTCAGGGGTGTGTTTTCGTCGAGTGGAATATTGTTCGCCGTCGCCATTACCAGGCTGTAGTCGCCACGAGTGAACTGGTGTTCTGAGGCTTGCAAGGCTCGTTCAGCAGGTGAACAGGCTTGGGCTTTCTTCAGTTGCTCCCGTGCCTGGGAAACGAACTCACCTTTGATTACCGTGTGGTAGTTATCGGTGTGCGCGTTCCAGAACCTGTCGAATTTCTGGGTCATCTGGGTTTGAAAGTCGGTTTTCCAGCTCTCGTGCATCACTTGTGACGGCTTGAGGTCGATTTGATTGTGCTTGCCGTAACCGCCTTTATCGCTTTGCCCTGCGGGCTGGGTATACAAACCTGCCTCGAGGTCGAGGTTGCCAGGCACCCAGTCGTGCTCGGAGAAGTTCTTCAGCAAGGCGTCGGGTAAGCGCAGTGAGGACCAGGGCTCCTGAAAAGTGTGTTCCCAGCCGGTAGCCGTGTCCGCGCTTTCACCGCCTTTGAAGCGGTTCAAATAGACAGTATCGGAGTCGATAGGTTTGCCCGTGAGTTTGAGCAGCAGGTCATCCGCCCATTTCTTGGCTTCTGCCCGCGTATTGGGCAGGTTGTTGGCGACGTCAACCGCCAGGCGCTTGTAAGCCAACGCCTGTGGTGCGGTGCTGTAGTACTTGGCGGCATTGTGTTGTTGCTCTTGAAGCGCCTGTGCCGAGCGGCTGCTGGCAGGGCGCAGGCGGTCATCGGCGGGGATAGGGTCGAAGGTGTCTTTATGTTCCAGATGCCTTATTTGTGCTCGAGCCTGGGACAGCGTCTGGGGAAGGGGCACGCCTTCAAAGTTGGCCACCACTTTTGCGCTGACCTGTATGGAGTCCTTACCCAACCTCACACGCAAATCACCGTTATTGCCAGGGGCGATAACTTTTGCGGCGTCCAGCAGGGGGCCTGAAATTTGTCCCCAGCCTGATGTATCCGACAGATGGAAGGTTTTCGTTTTGCCCTCGACCTCGGCGGACAAGGTACCTGTAGAGGGGTTGATTGAAAGCAAGGTGTCCGGGGCGAAGTGTTGTTCGCGCAGCCAGCCCTGTACGACGGCATTTTCCAAGTGCGTGCGATACAGCCCAAGCCATTGGCCCAGGGTGCTTTGGGGCGGTACGGTTATAAGCCCGGCATTGCCGTGCAACACCTTGCGTTGTGCGGCCTCGAGGTAGGCCTTGAGCAGGGCTGTTTCGTCAGGGTGGACGGTTTTTGCAGTGGGCGGTGGCGGTGTCACCTGCGCTTGAGTGTTCGATATCGGATGGGGGACGGCGGACGGCAGCGATGGCGAGGATGTCGGATTGAGTGAAAGGGGCATAAGTTCGGCTCTCATTGTATGAATAGATGCCAGCACAGCCCTCCCTGGTAGCTATGGCAGTAATGAGTCGTGAAAGCCGGGCGCTTGATTCCTGTTAAATATGCTGCCGTATATGACGGCGCGCCAGCGCGCAAAAAAAGGCGCAGGCCCCGTGGGGCTGCGCCTGTGTCTTGTCTAAAAAAGTTACTATAAAACTTCGATCACGTCGTCGTTGCATGGAGAAATACAGTCGCCGGTCACCTCTACTCATAAATGAATTTTCAAGGTTTAGGGTGGAATGTCTCAGGCTTATAGGTGAAGGCCCACCACTTGAGTGGGTTCCAATAGGGGTTGGTCTTCGACGGTATGAAACGTGAATTTACCTTCATTTCATCGGCGATATACTGCTCAGCCTGGCCTCTCACGTAGGCCGTTACAGCGGGAGTAAGGGTGACGCCCTTCTTTTGCACGTGTTGGAGATAAGCTTTTTCTACTTTGTCAATGGCCGCCGTTATAACTTCCGGCGAAAGGCTCGCGGTGAGATTGCCGGTATACCCTTTTACAGGGCGCCTTATCAGCCTTTGAAATTGAGCGGCAAAGGAAGCGTCTCCCCCAGTTGCAGAATTGCATGACAACAGGCGTATGTTGTCAAAAAGCTCCGGGCGTACACCTTTTGCGTGAAGAGTCTGAAGCAACTCTGCCGGGGTGTGGAGTTGTCCATCGAACACAACTCTTGCTACGCCAGTTTCAGGGTTGAAACTGCCATGGACGAGTACATTCAATCGTGTTTCCGTGCCTTTTTTATTTTTGTCGGTAAAGGTATACAGCTTTTCGTTGACCACATTCAGGTCATTGACCTCTCCACTCAGGATGACGGCTTTTTCACCCGTAGAAAAAAGTGCCTCACCCGTGGGTATGTTTTCTACGGAACTCAGTGGTGGAAGTTTCCCGTTTGTGCCTTCGACGGGCGGGCGCCTCCACTATTAGCCGGCACCGAACGATTTGATTCGTCTGTTTCGACGTTTGTGGGAATATGACTGTCGTTCGAAGCTTTTGGTGCGCGCACAAATTCAAAATCCTGTGTCTCGGAATTGTACCTCCAACTGTAGTTCTTGCTGCTAGACGGGGGGGAAGGCAACTCAAGTTCACCCAGGCCCGCTTCTACCCCATTGGGTGCAAGTTCGTGCACCAGTTGCAGGCTCGATATCACCGCTGCGGCAGTGCCGCCAACGCGATCGTCGGCGGTCATGCCGTGAATGGAGTCATGCACACCGAAGACAATATTGCCCGCGTTACCAAGGACGGGCACGTAACCGAAGGTGCGTCCCCATAATTCCTTCGCGTTCTTCCACGCTTGCTGCTCGGAACCAAACACCTGCGTTTGGTCGGCCCATACTGCGTTCTTGGCGTTCACAGCTTGGTACTCGTTAGCAATGCCGGACTCAAGGTTTCCCCATTTCAAGAAGTATTCGCTATTTCGTGATTGGGTATAATTGAAAGTCTCCCTCACAGGCACAGCCTTGTCTTTTATCCAGTTTTGATAACCGGGGTATGTAGCCCTGTTGGAGTCGATCAGGTTTTCGAGCACATTTGCGGCCGATGGCCAATGAGAGTCTTTGCCGCCCTGCCTGTCACTGGCATTAAAACTACTGTACAGCTCATTACGATTTTTCTCAGCCCAGTGGGCAAAATCGTCATCGCCGTATATTTCACTGACCGTGCCGTTTTTCAAGTCAATGAGCAAACCTTTATTAGGCCGGTGGTCGTAATCGCCGTGATAGTTGGTGAACGGGATAAATGCATGCCCTGCCAGTGGGTAGCCATATATGTTTGGGATGACCACGTTGCCGTTTCTGTAAAGTGTACGATGGATTGCGTCTTGCCCTTCGGGGGAGAGTTGTTCATAGCTGTTCTTGTCGTTACGCAGGCTTTCTAGAATTCCGCGCACAGCATAGGCATCCGCTTTTCCGGAGCGTTTCGCCAAGGCACCGTACATGTCGCGCATAGGCTCGGCTACATCCACCTTCCAGTGAGCCTGTAGACGCGCACCCAGCGCTTCCAGATCGTTGATCTTGTTCGCGTCTTGTGGCTTGACTTTCGTCTCTTGAAAATTGAGTAAACCGCCTTCCGGTGTTCTGTCGTGCTTAAGGGCACCGGCTGCAATTTCCCATGCATAGTAAGTGCGTTCTTCGGTGTTGGTCTGCACCTCTTTCTTCCATTTACCTACGTAGGAGTTGAACGTCACGGTGAATTTTTCATGTGGGTCGTACCCGGCAGCCAGTAACCCGCCACTGAAGTAACCCGCAGGCTCTAGAAAATGGCGAACGTTCTGGAATTTGACGTTGTTTTCGCCTTCCTTACCCTGTTCCAAGGTCTTGATGTGTGCCACTACACGTCCGGCATAGGCTTCTATGCGCTGCACCTGTTCCTTGGGCGGATAGCTCGTAGGCGCAGAAACGGTGTCTCCCCCATAAATGACGCCTTTGGAGAAATCAAGCTCATGGTCCTGCGGTGGCGCGGTCGTATTTTTTACTGGCGGCGAGGGAGCAACTGTCCGAGTTGGATTAAAGTCTGCAATGGGTGGTCCGCCGGGGCTCAGCGGGGGGGGCCATTGCGGTGTGGTGTTCGCTTTGTTTGCTGGGGGCGCTGTTTGAGTTGGGTTAAAGTCTGCAATCGGTGGTCCGCTGGGAATAAGCGGGGGATGCCCGAAAGAAGAAAGTGTCTTCATGAATGACTCACTTTATTAATGATTTAAAGTTATTTTCTTGAAGTGTTATGGCATTGGCGTGGAGTTAGTGGCCAGCTAACGTTACTGGCTCTTCTATTCCGTAAGGCTTCCCTCAGTTTGTAGGGCAGTGCCTGTATAGTTTTACAAGTATTAGGTGGCGGCAGGTGTGCGAAAAGTTCCAGATCGCACGCGCCCTGTATGTCAAATGTTTTCTAAGATGCAACCTGTAGCGATCAAAAAAACCAGAAGTATCGCTTCGGTTAAGACGGTACATGTAGCGTAGGTGTGACCTCTACACGGATAGGCGCGGAGAGTTATAGTTCTGGATGCTTTTATATTTATATCCGGGATCGCTTCGATCTCGGGAACATCGTTGATGTTGTCAGTGTTTTTGATCCGTTGGATGAGTTTGAGCCCGGTTTTTGATACGACGGTCGTGGCGGTGCTCGGGGGGGGGGGGGGGGCCGGGGTTGGTGGGATGGTAAAATGGGGTACCGACAGCCATCAAAAAAAAGGGGCAACACC
>NZ_JYLO01000025.1 GCF_001439845.1 Pseudomonas lactis
TTGTAAGGCGGCAACAACTTGCTCAGCACGGCTTCTTTTCGCTCATGGGAATAACGGGCCACATCGGTGTCCTTTACCGCCTATCTGGGGAAAACTGGAGGGTGACAACTATCCTGCCAGAGGGGGCTCGCACCGGTTTCGTTGAGTTTTTTGTCGTTTTCGTAAAACTGATCCATGGGCTGACCGCAATCTCGCCGGCGATCATCCTGTTGTTCTACCCGGACCCTGTCGCAGAACACATGCGCACTCACTACCTGGGCCTGCTGGCGTTCTTTGCGATCCTGACCATTATCTTGTTCCAGGCCCTGGGGGTTTACTCCGATGACCTGTTCAGCAATCGCCTGCGTTTTCGCGTGATGCTGGTGGCCTGGGTCTCGGCGTTTTGCATCCTGTTGTTCATGTACCAGATCCTGCTCCTGTTCCCGCAGTTGAGCCCACGCAACCTGATGTTCTGGTTTTCCGCGAGCCTGCTGCTGTTTGGCGTGGAGCGCATACTGATGCTGCGCCTGTACCGCCATTTGATGGACAACGGCAAATTCCTCCAGCGCACCGTGATCCTGGGCTTTACCAACACGGCCGTGCATGTGGCTGAACACCTGTCGCGCAACAGTGACATCCGCTCCGGCCTGATCGGTTTTATCGACGACCGTACCGAGCGCATTCCCAAGGAGTTGAGCCGCCTGCCGTTGCTGGGCAATACCCGCGACCTGGAAAAGCTGATCCGATCCGAACAGGTCAACCAGGTGATGATCACCCTGCCCTGGGCCGCCGAGCAGCGCATCAATGGGCTGGTCAAGCGCCTGCGGCAGATGTCGGTGAACGTCATGCTGGTGCCGGACATGGCCGCCCTGCGCTACGGCCATAACCGAATCACCGATGTGGGCGGCATCCTGATGTTCAACACCTCGCAGTTGCCGCTGCGGGGCTGGTCGCCCTTTATCAAGCGTTGCGAAGACCTGCTGCTGGCCAGCATCGGCCTGCTGCTGCTGTCGCCGGTGATGGTGGTGACCGCCATCGCGATCAAACTCGATTCCAAGGGCCCGGTGCTGTTTCGCCAGAAGCGCTATGGCTACAACGACAACCTGATTCGCGTGTTCAAGTTCCGCTCGATGTACGTCGAGCAGACCGACCTCAACGCCGAGCACCAGACCACGCGCCAGGACCCGCGCATCACTCGGGTCGGCAGGATCATCCGCAAGACCAGCATTGATGAGCTGCCCCAACTGTTCAACGTGCTGCTGGGCAATATGTCGATGGTCGGCCCGCGCCCCCACGCCACGGCCACCAAGGCCGCCGGGATTCCTTTCGAGGAAGCGGTCAGCGAATACAGCTCGCGCCATCGGGTCAAGCCTGGCATCACCGGCTGGGCGCAGATCAATGGTTACCGCGGCGAGACCGATACGCTGTTCAAGATTCAGAAACGGGTCGAATACGACCTGGAATACATCGCCAAATGGTCCGTGTGGCTGGACCTCTACATCGTTTTCATGACGGTCCCGGCCGTTCTTTCCACCAAGGAAGTCTATTGATGAACCCACTTAACGGATTGATTCCCTGCATCATCTCCGGTGGTTCGGGTACGCGGCTGTGGCCGGTTTCGCGGCAGAACATGCCCAAGCCCTTCATGCGCATGCGCGACGACCAGAGCCTGTTGCAGAAGACCTTCCTGCGGGCCAGTCACTTGCCGGGCGTCGACAGCATCCTGACCGTGACCAACCGCGACCTGCTGTTTCGCACCCTGGACGACTACCGCGCGGTGAACACCCAGCGCCTGGGCCTCGACCTGCTGCTGGAGCCGTTTGGCCGCAACACCGCCGCCGCCATCGCCGTGGCCGCCTTGCATGTGCAGGAGCATTTTGGCGCAGATGCGCAGTTGCTGGTGATGCCGGCCGATCACCTGGTGCTGGATGAAAGCGCCTTTGCCCAGGCGGTGGAAAAAGCCCGCGCATTGGCCGAGGCCGGTTACCTGGTGACCTTTGGCATCCAGCCTGACCGAGCAGAAACCGGCTTTGGCTATATCGAACAAGGGCCGGCCCTAGGCGCGGGCTTCAGGGTGCAGCGCTTTGTCGAAAAGCCCGACCTGGCCACCGCCCAAGGCTACCTGGACGGCGGCAAGCACCTGTGGAATGCCGGCATGTTCTGCTTCAAGGCCGCCACCCTGCTGGAAGAATTGGCCAGCCACGCACCGGCAGTTTTAGAGGCGGCCAACGCTGCGCTGGAGCACAGCCAGAGTCTGCAAAACAGCAGCAGTCGCCAGCGCGAGCTGAGCCCGGAAGGTTTCGGCACCGCGCCGGATATCTCCATCGATGTAGCGCTGATGGAAAAATCCGCCCAAGTCGCGGTCGTGCCCTGCGACATTGGCTGGAGCGATATCGGCTCCTGGGAAGCCCTGCGCCAACTCACGCCCAGTGACGACAATGGCAACCAGATCAACGGCGAGGCGATCCTGCACGACGTGCATAACTGCTACATCGACTCGCCCAAGCGGGTACTCGGCGCGGTGGGCGTGCGTGACCTGATCATCGTCGACACCCCCGACGCCCTGCTGATCGCCGACGCGCATCGCAGCCAGGACGTGCGGTATATCGTTGCCGAACTCAAGCGCCAGAATCACCCGGCGTTCAGCCTGCATCGCACCGTCACCCGGCCGTGGGGCACCTACACGGTGCTGGAGGAAAGCACGCGGTTCAAAATCAAGCGCATCGTGGTCAAGCCCAAAGGTTCGCTGTCCCTGCAAATGCACCATCACCGCAGCGAACATTGGGTGGTGGTCAGCGGCGCGGCAATGATCACCAATGGCGAGCGCGAAATCCTGCTCAACATGAACGAGTCCACCTACATTCCCGCCGGGCACAAGCACCGCCTGACCAACCCCGGCATCATCGACCTGGTGATGATCGAGGTGCAGAGCGGTGAGTACCTGGGTGAAGACGACATCGTGCGTTATGACGACATCTACGGCCGCGCGCCGGTTGAAGTGAAGCCCTGATGCGTACGTCATTGATCATCCCCGCCCGCAACGCGGCCAGCCACCTGGACCGCCTGTTGCCAGCGCTGCGCATGCAGACGTTGCAGCCGGATGAAATGCTGGTGGTCGACAGCGCATCGAGCGATGACACCGTGGCGCGCTTTCGTGAATTCGGCGCGCGCGTGGAGGTGATTGACGCCCGTGATTTCAACCACGGCGGTACCCGGCGCTGGGCCAGCGAGCAGGTGGGCGGCGACGCTTTGATCGTGATGACCCAGGACGCGATCCCCGCCACCGCCGAGACCTTCGCCAACCTGATCAACGAGCTGCAACTGGAGCCGCTCAACGGCGTGGCCTACGGCCGGCAACTCCCGCACCCCGGTGCCGGCGTGCTCGGCGCGCAGTCGCGGCATTTCAATTACCCGGCGGCCAGCCGCACCAAGCGCCTGGACGACGCAGCGCAACTGGGCATCAAAACCTGCTTCAGCTCCGACTCGTTTTCGGTGTACCGACGCAGCGCCCTGAGCGCGGTGGGCGGTTTCCCCCAGGATGTGATTGGCAGTGAAGACGCCTATGTGGCCGCGCGCATGCTGCTGGCCGGTTACCAGGTGCGCTATGCCGCGAGTGCGCAGGTTTATCACTCCCATGATTACCGCTTGCTGGAAGAGTTTCGCCGCTACTTCGATATCGGTGTGTTCTACGGCCGCGAGCCGTGGATTCGCCAGGCGTTTGGCGACGCCGGCGGCGAAGGCAAACGTTATGTGCTGGCCGAACTGCACGCATTGCGCGAGGCCAACGCGCTGTACCGCGCCCCCGAAGTGGTGGTGCGCAGTGCCTTTAAATTGCTGGGCTATCGCCTCGGCCACCTTGAACGCCACCTGCCCAACGCGCTTAAACGGCGCCTGGGCATGTTTTCCACCTACTGGACTTGAGCCGTCATGAAGACTATCAACCGACGTTTCCGTCTTACCCTGCTCGGCCTCTTGAGTGCCTCAATCTGGCTGGCTGGTTGTTCGACCCCCGCGCGGGTGCCGCTTCCTGACAACAATACGCTCAAGGCCGGCCATCAAGCGGCGCTGACCCTGGCCGACCTGCCGCCCCCACAGGTGCTGATCCAGAGCGGCGACTCGCTGCGTATCGTGCGTGATGCCCAGGAGCCGGCGGCGGCCGATGACATGACGATATTCGTGGTGCGCCCTGACGGCGTGATCTCGGTGCCCAACATTGGCCGGGTCAAAGCGGCCTTGCGCACGCCCGAAGACCTGGGCAAGGAGATCACCGAGAAGTACAAGCGCATCTACCGCGAACCTGCGGTGACGGTGAACATCGCCAGCGCGCCGAGCAACAAGGTGTTTATCGGCGGTGCGGTGCCCAACCCAGCGTTTTTCGACCTGGCCGGCAACGTCAGTGTCGAGCAGGCGCTGCTCAGTTCCGGTGGTGTATTGCCCTCGGCGGATGCCTCCAACGTAGCCTTGCTGCGCACCGGTCCCGATGGCAAGTACAGGACGTACTTCATCAGCCTGGAGAGCATGCTGACCAACCCCAATCACCCGCGGGTGGCGTTGCAGCGCGGCGATTTGATCTTTGTGCCGCAGTCGGGCATCGGCGCGACGGTGGAGGCTGTGGATATGTACTTCACCAAGCTGTTTCCGATCAACAAAGGGATTGGTATTGGCTTGAATTACGACCTGAACAAGAGCGACGTGAAAAATAGCGGCAACACCATCTACAACAACCCAACCATCAACGCAGGCCAAGGATTATGAAGCGGGCTTCGTATCACTCGAACCAAGTGTTCCCGCCTTTCGTAAACCCCATATGCAATGGAGTGATCCTGTGATCGAAATCCGCTCTCTTCGCGACCTGCTGCGGCTGTTTTTCATCTACCGCCGCGAATTCAAACTGGCCGTGCTCACCACGATCGTCATCGCCGTGCTCGGTGCCTTCCTGCTGCCGGCTCGCTACGAGTCGGACGCGCGCTTGCTGGTCAAGCCAGGGCGGGACAACACCACCTTGCCGATCGAGGCCGCCAACCGCCAGACACTGATTGCCCCGAGCACCCAGCACGACCCGATTGTCGACGAAGAAAAAATGCTCACGGGCCGGCCCATCGTGCATATCGTTGCCGAACGCTATATGGCGATGACCGCCGAGCCGCCGCAAGGCTTCTGGAAGGTCACCAAGTTCTACATCAAAAAGGGCGTTGGCGAAGTCATCAATGGCATTCGTAGCGTGCTGCAGTTCGTCGGCCTTGCCGAGAAACAAAGCCCGCTGGAACGCCTGGCGACCTCACTGGAGAAGAACTTTACCGCCGGCCACGAGCCGGGTTCTTCGGTGATCGAGATTTCCTTCACCTGGGACGACCCGGCGGTGGCGCAAAAAATCGTCGAGACATGGGTCAACGCCTACCTTGAAGAACGCGCGCGGATTCTCGGGCGCAAGAGCCTGCACACCTTCTATGAAACCGAACGCGCCAAGGTGGCGGAGAATATCCAGAGCCTGAAGGACCAGTTGCAAGGCCGCTTGAAGCAGATCGATTCGATCAGTGTCGATGCGCGCCTGAAGAACCTGACCAACCAGATCGACCGCGTCACCGACGCCAAGGTCAGCGCCCAGAACCAGATCTCGGGGATTCGCAGCCTGCTGGCCAACGCCAGCCAGCAGATCAAGAGCCAGCCGGCAGACGTGGTCACGATGCGCGAAACCAGCCTCAACCCCACCCAGCTAGACCTCAAGCGCCAGCTCAATGCGCTGCAAGTGGAGCGGGCTCGGCTGTTGCGCACTTACCTGCCGGGTACCCCGCAGGTCAATCAGATCGAGCAGAACATCCGCGACATGGAAGCCCTCAGCGCCCAGGAAGCCACCCGCCTGGAACGCTCGCAGAACACCGCGCCCAACAGCCTGGTGATCAACGTCAAACAGCAAATGATCGACGCCCAATTGCAAGAGCGCAAACTGGCCGGGGAAATCGAGAACTACGACAAGACCCTTGCCGAACTGCGCACCCAGCGTGACCAGGCGATGACCGATGAACCGCAACTCAACACCCTGAGCCAACAACTGCGCACCGCCGAAAAAAGCTACGCCTTGTACTCGGACAATCTTGAACAGGCGCGAATCGACCATGAACTGGACAACAGCCAGATCAGCAACATCGCCCTGATCGAACACGCCACCCTCAACCCGGCACGCGTGTTTCCCAAGAGCCTGCTGATGCTGTTGTTCGCTATTCCCGCTGGCGTTGCCGTGGGCTTGCTGACCATCTATGTGCTGTACCTGCTGGACCAGCGCATCCACGATGGCACGCGCTTGCAGGAGATGTTCCACGTGCCGCTGTGGAGCAGCATTCCCGATGTACAGGACGCAACGCCGGCAGCCGTCACCGCCAGCCTTTATCGCTTGTACAGCCTGCTGCCCCTGGATCGCATCGCCACCCAAGGTTTTGCCCTGGGCCTGACCTCGGCGCGCCATGGCGAGGGTGTTACCTTTATCGCCGAGCAACTCAAGCGCCTGCTGGAGGAGCGTGGTCACCGTGTTTCGGTCGATGGGGCGAACGCGCCAACGCCGGGTGAAGTGTTGCTGCTGGACGCCTCGGCGCTGTCCTCCAACCCGCAGGCGTTCCTGACGCTGCGCCGCGCCGACCAGATTGTGTTGGTGATCGAAGCCCGCACCAGCACCGTACCAACTATTGAAAATGCCGTGTCGTTGCTGACGACCGCGTTCGGCAAAGTCGACGGCATGATCCTCAACCGCCGCCGCTTCGAAGTGCCGGCCAAGGTGCTGGCGCGACTCAATAGCTGGCGCGGGGCGGCCTGATGCGTATCGCATTGCTGGCGCCGCTGCCACCGGAGCAGACCGGGATCGCCGATTACGCCGCGCACTTGCGCAACGCGTTGATCGAACAAGGCCTGGAGGTGGTGACCCCGCTCGCCGGCTGCCTGGAACTGCCTGAGCAGTTGAAGCGCCTGCAGGCCTTTGACTGGCGCGGCGTTGACCTGGTGCATGCTGAACTGGGGGGTGGACGCTTCGGTGAGTTCCAGGCGCTGGAGTACCTGCGCCGGGCGCAACCGCACCTGCCGTTGACCGCCACGGTGCATGACCCGGAGCGCCTGATCTGGCGCCGGGCCAAGCTGTTTTTCCCCTTGACCCTGCTTGAACGCCTGCCCCACCCGCTGCCCCAGGCGGCAGCGCTGCTGGCCGACCCGTTGACCTTGCACGAAGAGCGGCGCCTGGCCAAAAGCATGCGCCGCCTGATCACCCTCACCCGCCTGGGCGGCGACCGCCTGCGCCAGCGCATGGGCCTGCGCCCGCAACAGGTGGCGGTGATTGCCCATGGCAACCTGCCCATCGCGCCCCAGGCCTTGCCGCCACTGGCGCCGTTGCGCCTGCTGTATTTCGGCTTTATCTACCGCGGCAAGGGCATTGAGGACTTGCTGCTGGCCCTGGCCCAATCACTGGCCGCCCACCCGCAATGCCGAGGCCAGGTACGCCTGACCCTGGCCGGTGGCACCGCGCCGGAAATGACCTTTGACCCCGCCGGCAACTACCTCGACGGCCTACGCGAGCAGATCAGCGCCCTGCATCTTGAAGATGTGGTGGACTGGCAACTGGACCTGCCCTCGGCGCAGATCCCTTCTACGATCCAGGCGCACCATGTGATGGTGCTGCCCTATCGCGAATCGAAAAAACTCAGCTTCCTGGGGCAGATGCGTGGCACCAGTGGCGCGCTGTCGTGGGCCAATGCCTGCGGACGCGGGGTGATCACCTCCAACGCCCGCGCCTTTGCCGAAGAGGTGGCCGGCGGTAATGGCATCACCTATCAGCAGGGCGATACAGCGTCCTTGAGCAACGCCTTGAGCCGCTTGATCCTCGAGCCCCAACAGGCGCAGCAATGGGCCGCCCGGGCGGGAGAAATCGGCCACCAACGCCAGTGGGCCAACACGGCCCAGCGGTTTGCTGAATTATTTCGGGATGCTTGTGAGGAGCCGTTGCGATGAATCTGTCATCCGTTCGCCCACTGTGGCGCTACTTGCCGCTGGCGCTGTCAATCGCCGTCGGTAGCGCCCTGCTGTTGAGTGAAAAAGTCGATGCACAACCGGTGAACCTGGCCCCGGAGCGCAGCGTGGTCTGGAAGGATTTTCTCGGCGTGAACGCGCACTTTCTGTGGTTCACGCCCGAGCAGTACAACAAGCAGATCAAGCAATATAAAAAGCTTGGATTGCAATGGGTGCGGGTCGATCTGCACTGGGATCGCCTGGAACCCAAGGAAGACGATTATCAGCTCGGCACCTTCGATGAACTGGACCGCACCCTGACCGCTGAAAAACTGCGCTCGGTGTTTTACCTGGTGGGCTCGGCGCCCTTTATCACCACCGCCCCCAAGGGGGCGCAGTTCCAGGATCAGTACCGACCACGGGATCCGGAAGTGTATGCGCTGCGCCTGGCACTTCTGGCCAAACGCTACCCCACTATTGATGCCTGGCAGGTGTGGAACGAGCAGAACCTGCCGAACAACTGGCGCCCCAAAGTCGACGCCAAGGAGTACGGGCAATTGTTATTGGCCAGTCACCAGGCCCTGAACCTTGCCGCGCCCGGCAAACTGCAGGTCATGGGTGGCATGGCGTATTACAGCCAGATGCCGCCGCGTGGCAAAACCCTGATGTTTGAAGCGCTCGGCGCGCTGGGGGTGCAAAGCCTGGGCATGGTCGCGGCTTATCACCCTTATTCGATGACTCCGGAAACCGATGAGCCGGGCAAGAACGAAGTGCTACTGCGCGGCGATCAACTCAATTCAATGCTGCACGGTGCCGGGATCAAGCAGGTCTGGGCCACTGAATGGGGCTGGTCCAGCTATGCCGGCCCCAAGGAGATGCAGGACCTGATCGGTATCGACGGGCAGGCCGACTACACCTTGCGCCGCCTGGCGTTGATGGCGTCCCAGGACTACCAGAAGATCTTCCTGTTCGCGTTGTCCGACCTCGACCAACGCGCCTCGCCACGCGATCAGCATTACGGCCTGTTGAACCTTGATGGCGAACCCAAGCCGGTGTACACCGCCCTCGCCCGCTTCCTGGAGATCACCGGCCCCACGCTTAAACCCGGCAACACGCCGCAGTTGCAGGATGTACCGGACAGCTTCTACAGCGTGGCCTGGACCCGCCCTGACGGTAAAAACCTGCTGATGTATTGGAGTGCCAAAGGCAGCAGCATCAGCCTGCCCGGCATCAAACACGCAGAACTGCTGGACCCGCTGACCGGCGCCCGGCAAACCCTGAGCGACGACAACGGTATTCGCCCAACGGTGAAGCCGAGTTTGCAGATACTGGTGTGGTAGCCCCGGGCATGGAGAGCTGTACATGAGAATCCTCTGGATTGTGCCCTACCTGCCGTGGCCGACCACCAGCGGCGGCAAGACGCGGCAGTACCATTTGCTGCGCACCTTGAGTGAGCGCGGGCATCGCATCACGCTGCTGGCGCAATCGAAAACGCCGGCCGATGACGCGGCGCATGCGGCCTTGGAGCCGTTGCTTGAACGCCTGATCGTGGTGCCACGTCGGCCACTGAAACACCCGCTGACCCTGCTCGCAGGCTTGTTCGCGCCCTGGCCGCTGTTGACCACGGTCAACGGCCTGTCGGCGCCGTTGCAGGCCCAGTTTGCGCAACTGTTGAATGAGCGCTGGGACGTGATTCAGGTAGAACACAGCTACAGCCTGCAGCCGTTTCTACGCACATTGCAGCAGCAACGGCGCGAGTTTGTGCTGACCGAGCACAACCTGGAATCGAGCCTTGGCGGCGCCACTTATGACCGCTTCCCCAAGTGGGCCGCACCGTTTGTGCAGTACGACCAGTGGCGCTGCCGGCAATGGGAACGCAAGGCGTTCGATGCCGCCGCTCATGTGGTCGCCGTGACCGAGGCGGACGCCCAGGCCATGCGGCCGCTGTCGACGACGCCGGTGAGCGTGGTGGTCAATGGGGTCGACAGCCGCGCCTTCGCCGAGGTCAACGCCGATGCGCAGAGCCAGCGCCTGTTGTTTGTCGGCAACTACGAGTACGCACCGAACCTGGACGCTGTGCAGTGGCTGCTTGAAGAGATCTTCCCCAGGGTCTGGTTGCAGTGCCCGAACGCCCGCCTGGCGGTGGTCGGCTATGGCTTACCTGAACACTGGCGCGAGCGTTGGCCCGATGAACGTATCGAGTGGCTGGGGTTTGTTCCCGACCTGTGCGCCTTGCAACGCCGCTGCGCCGGTTTTGTCGCCCCGTTGCGCCATGGCGGCGGCTCCAAGCTCAAGGTATTGGAAGCGATGGCCGCCGGCTTGCCGCTGGTGAGCACGGCCCAGGGTGTTTCCGGGTTGGCGGTACAGCCGCAGGTGCATTACCTGGCCGGCGAAAACGCCGAGGCCCTGGCCGACGCCGTTGTGCACCTGCTGGATGAACCGGCGCTGGCCGGGCGTCTGGCCGATGCCGCACGCGACTATGCGCGGCAATACCACGACTGGGCAGTGGCGGGTAATGAACTGGAGCACCTCTACCACAGCTTGCTCACCGCCAAGGAGTCTCAGCCATGCGCGTAGCCCTGGACTATCGCCCCGCCACGGTTGCGCCGTCTTCGGGCATCGCCCGCCAGGTCGTGGCCCTGGAAGACGCCCTGCGCGCGCGGGGCAACACCGAGGTGGTGCTGTTCACTGAGGCGCCCCTGGAGCATCCGCAGCGCCAGACTGCCGTTTGCCCGGCCTGGGCCAGCCCGCTGGACGGCCTGCAACGCCCACAGGTGCGCCTGCGGTTCGAGCGCGGCTTCTTGCCCAAGGCGCTGCACGAGCAGCAGATCGACCTGTACATCGCCACGGCCAATATGGGCTTGCCGCTGTGTCGCAAACCCGCCGGCACCCGCTATGTGCTGGTGCTGCATGACCTGTTTCAGCTCACCCACCGCAACTTCCATCGCTCCAAACTCAAGGCCCTGGCCTACCGCCTGATCGACGGGGCTTCGATTGCCTGGTCGGTATGGCAGGCTGATCGGGTGTGGTGCCCTTCGCAGTTTTCCTGCAATGAAGCCGCGCGCCTGTTCCCCTGGGCCCGGGCCAAGTTCCGCGTGCTGAACAACCTTGTGCCCGAATTGAATGCAGCGCCAGAGCCGCTGCCCGCCAACCTGCCGGCGCGTTACTGGCTGGTGGTGGGCACGCGGGAGCCGCGCAAGAACATGGCGTTCTTCTTGCGCCAATGGCAGGCCTGCCGTGCGCTGAACCCTGATGTGCCGGATTTGGTTCTGGTGGGCCACGCCAGCGATGTACCGGCGGCACTGGGTGACCTGCCGGGCCTGCATTGGTGCAGCGGTTTATCGGACGGCCAACTCCAAGCGCTCTACCGTCATGCCGCGTGCCTGTGGCAGCCGTCCTATGCCGAAGGCTTTGGCTTGCCGGTGGTGGAAGCCTTGAGTGTCGGCACGCCGGTAGCAGTGGCACGCGGCAGCGCCCTGGATGAAATCGCGCCGCCCAACGCCCCGCGCTTCGCCCCCCATGACGCCGAGCAACTGCACAAGGTCATGCAACAACTGGCCGGCGCCGAGGCCACGCAAGACGGCGAAACACACCGCGCCTGGGCCCGGCAATTTGCCGAACCGGCTTATCGCGCGCGCCTGGACACTTTGCTCAAGGAATTGGATCGCTAATGCTGCCAGGAAAATTCGTCAGTCTGCTGCTGGGCCTGGTGTTCGGCGGGTTGCTGTTGGCCCTGTCGCCGATCAAGGTCATGTTGGTGGTGGCCGGTGTGGCCGTGGCCTTGACCCTGATCCGCTTTCCCCTGTGGGGCTTGCTGATTTTCGCGGTACTGGCCACCAGTATTCCCTACACCACCTTGCAACTGGGCATCCGCACCACCGTCAGCGAGGCGGTACTGGGGCTGACCTGGGTCGGGGTGTTCTGGCAAGCGTTCATCGGCAAGACCCGTGGTTTCATGCTGTGGCGGCCGACCGAGCGGGCGCTGATGTGGCTGATGCTGTTCAGCACCATTCCGTTTATCTGGGGCATGCTGATCATCCATGCCGAAGGCAACGGGCCGGTGAACTGGGTGCGCTGGCTGATGAACCTGTCGATGTTGTTTATCGTGCCGCTGCTGCTGCGCACCGACGCCGACCGCGACAAGGTGGTGGTCGCCTTGTTGCTGGGTAACCTGGCGATGCTGTTGCTGTCGATCTTCATGTTCCTGAAGACGCGCAATGCGATGTCGATGATCGATATTCTCACCGACCTCAAATACGCCCACCCGGAAGCGGTGAAGGACATTTTCTCCGCCAACTACACGCGCATGGCCTCGCCCTGGGTGCACCCCAACCTGACCGGGGGCGTGCTGGTGCTGTTTATTCCGCTGGCACTGTTTTATGGCTGGACCCGCAGCGGCTGGCGCCGGGCCCTGGGCCTGGCGGTGGCGGTGCTGGGGTGTGCCGGCCTGCTGCTGAGTATTTCCCGTGGCGCCATCGTGGCCCTGGCGCTGGTGTTGATCTGGCTGGCCTACAAACGCGTGCCGAACAGCGGGCGCATCATCGGTATCGGGGCGGCGTTCGCCGTTGCGCTGGTGATGTTCTATCCGCCGTTGCAGGACCGCTTGATGACCATCTTCTCGACCACCAACGCCAGTACCGAAATCCGCTTTGACGAGTACGCCAGGTTCCCCACCGCCATGGCGACCTTCCCCCTGGGGATCGGCTTCAAGATCGACCCGCCCGTGCCCGGTTCCAATCTGTTGGGGATCTCCAACCTGTGGCTGAACTTCATCTACAAGGTGGGCCTACCCGGGATGCTGCTATTTATCACCGTCACCCTGTTGTGGTGGCGCGAAGTGCGGCCCCTGGGCCAGGTGCGCAAAGTCACCGCCGACAATGCGCTGTGGCTGGGGTGCATCTGCGGCGTGCTGGCGGCGCTGCTGACGGGGATTTTCGACCACTATTTCAGCTTCACCTTTGTACTGATCGCGCTGTTCTGGCTGTTGATGGGCATGAGCCTGCAACAGGTGCGCCTGCGCCCCTCCATTACCGCCCCTGTTGCTGCTATTGCGCCAAAGGATAACCAACCATGAAGCACCGGATGATTCACTCCACCGACTTGCGCGACCGCCTCCCCACGCTGGCCGCTGAAATGGGCGTGAGCCTGCCGGACCTGGAAGAGGCGCTGGACTGGTGCCTGGCCAACGACGTGGTATTTGAAGAAGGCGAAGGCGACAACAAGCGCTTCTGGATCAGCTCCATCGACCTGGAAACCGCGATTGAGCAACCGGTGGCGCGCCGCCTGTTCCGACGGATGAAACAGGATCTGCCGGCCCAGCTACTGCCGCGTTACGGCAAAAACTGGGCAACCGTCAAAGACCGGTGGCGCAGTCTCTGGGACATGGCCTACAACATCTTGATCAACAAGATCCCCAGCCACCATGTGCGCATCGCCTGGCTGCGCCTGGGTGGCGCGAAGATCGGCAAGGGCTCCAGCTTGTGGCGTAACACCGAAGTGCTGGGCATGCACAATCTGGTGGTCGGCGACGATTCGGTAATCGGTTGGCATTGCCAGGTAGACGCTCGCGCCGGGCTGGTGATCGGCAACCATGTGGCGATTGCCTCCCACGTTTTGCTCATCGCCGGCAGCCATGATCTGCAAGCGCCGGAGTTCTGGTCGATTTCCGGGCCGACTTACATCGACGACTACGTCTGGATCGGCAGCCGTGCGTTGATCGGCTTCGGCACGCACCTGGGCTATGGTTCGGTGATAAGCGCCAATACCGTGGTGGCCAAAGCCGTGGCGCCCTACAAAATCATTGGCGGCAGCGGCGCCAAAATCATGGGCGAACGCTGCCATGATCTGAACTACAAGGTGGGTGGCAAAGGCCTGTTCACCCTGTTCCACTGATGTTCGGCAGCACGCTCTGGCTGACCCTGGCGACGCTCGCCGGGCTGGTGGCCGGTTTTGCCCGCGAATGGCTGCTGGTGGCAGCCTGGGGCGCGGGCAGTCGCAGCGACGGGTTTCTGGTGGCGGTGTTTTTGCCCGAAGCATTGCGCATGACCCTGGCCGCCGGCTTGCTCGCAGCGGCTGCCCTGCCCCTCTATCAGCAACGCGACCCACAGCGCCAGCAAGCCTGGCTGGCCAGCCTGTCCCCTCGCTTGCTGGGCGTGGGCCTGGCCCTGTTTGCCCTACTGGCGCTGGGCGCGCCGCTGTGGGTGCGCCTGATCGGCCCCGGCCTGGACGCCGCGGCCCATGCCCAAGCCGCCGCCAACCTGCGCTGGCTGGCGGCCTGTGCGCCAGGCCTGGTGATGCATGGGTTGTTCAGCATTCCCTTGCAGGCACGCCAACGTTTTGTCCTGCCGGGCCTGGGCTCTTTACTGTTCAATCTGCCACCGGTGCTGTACCTGTTTATCCGTGGCAGCTCCAGCGACAGCGCCGAACTGGCAATGTGCTTTTTTGCGGGTAGTGTGTTGATGTGCCTGCCGTTACTGGCGCCGGTCTGGTCCTTCGGCTGGCGGCCGTGGCAGGTCAGCGGCGACCCGCTGGCAGGCCGCGAATTGCTGGGGCGCATCGGCCCGTTGTTGGCCAGCAACGTGGCCAGCCAGGGCCTGGCACTACTGGAGCGCTTGATCGCCAGTTTCCTGGGAGACGGCGCTGTGACGTGGGTCAACCTCGCGCGCAAGCTGATCAACCTGCCACTGATTGCCTTGATGAGCCTTAACCAAGTGCTGCTGGGCATGATGAGCGGCGAGCAAGGCCAACAGCGCCTGGCCCTGCTGCGCCGCGGCCTGGATGCAGCGACCCTGCTGAGCCTGCCTGCGGCCTTCGGCCTGATTGGCGCCAGCCCCACACTGATTCATCTGCTGATGCCCGCCCAGAGCGCCGACGGTCCACTGCCGGCGCTGCTGGCCTGGTTCGCCACGCCCCTGGTATTTGGCGCCTGGAACGCCATGCTCGCCCGCTATGCCTATGCCAGCGGCGACACGCGCCTGCCGCTCAACTGCGAACTGCTGGGCAGCCTGGTCAACGCCGCCTTGTTGGTGGTGCTGCCCTATTGTTTCGGCCTGCCGGGGATCGCCTTGGCGGCGTTGGGTGGCGTGGTGGTGACCAACCTGTTGCTGATGCACCGCCAGCAACTGCTCGGCCAACTGGGCTGGCCGTTGCAGTGGGGCTTGAGCGGGGTGCTGTTGGGTGTGGCGGCGCTGGCCCTGCACCCCTTGCACAACGATGGGTGGCAGTTGGGGTTGAGCAGCCTGGCCGGCGCGCTGGTGTTGCTGGGGCTTGGGCTTTGGCTCAAGCCATGGAAGGCCTGAGGCCGGTTCTCACCCAAACGGTGGGATGAGACCGGTTCAATCCTCCAATGGTTTGGGGGCTTTGCTGCCGGGCTTGGCGGGTTTGGTGCCCTTGGCCGGAGCCGCTGGCGCGGCTGGAACAGGCTCCGGCTCCGCAGGTGCGGCAAGCTCCTTTTCCGCCTGAGGCATCTGATCGATGGCGCTGAAAAATTCCTTCAGGTCGAGGCTGTCCGGGGGTACGGTTTTTTCGAGTTTCTTCTCGCCGTCCTTGCCGATCAGGATCACCTTGGTACCGCTGCCGACGCCGAGTTTGAGGGCGCGGATCAGCGCGTTGGTTTCTGGCGGCGTGAGCTTTTTACTGTCCTTTGGGTCCTTGGCGAACTTCTCCCCTTCGGCGCCGATACTGCCGAACTTGACGGTGTAGAACACCATGCTGCGCTCTTCGAAGGACTGCTTGGTGGCAGCCTCTTCCAGTTGTTTCTTCAGCGTTGCCAGTGTCGGGTTTCCAGCATCAAGCTCTACGACCACCAGGGGGCGCGTCTTGCCCAACTCCTGCTTGAGCGGATTATCATCAGCGGCCAACAACGGCCCCGTAAAAGCCATCAAGGTAGCCAGGGTCAGCGACCGGATGAGCATGCGCACCTCCTTTGAATTCCATGCAGGGTTCTTGAGTTTCATGTCTGCGACAGCCAAATTCAAGGATGATTCCTACACCTCTTTGAGAAGCGTAGGTCAGGAAGCCCGCTACGCAAGGGCTTGGACTGTGGCCTGGTCATTGTTTCTTCCGGTTACGAGACTTTCCACTGCGGCCAATGCCGGGCAAAAACGGGGGCCACGACAGGGTCGGCGTCTACCTGCTCCAGGCTCTGCGCAAAGCCCGGCGCCAGATTGCCGAGCACCTCGCGCGCGTCATCCCAACGCGACACCGCCGCCGCCATGATGCCCAGTGCATTCGGCGTGTTGCTCGGGGTAAACAGCTGACCGGCAAACTGATCGGCAAACACGACCCAAGCCTGGTGCAGGTAGCGCCGTGTGCCGCTGACCAGTTGCGCTTGCTGCGCCTCATCAGCATTGCCCAACCAGCGTTGCGGGTAGTCGATGATGCCGATCGCCGAATAGCAGTTGGCGGCGATATACAGCAAGCCGCGCAGGATCTGCGTACGATCGCCGGCCAGCAACTCGGCCTTGGGATACTCCAGGCCCAGGTGGATCAGGATCGCGGCGCTTTCGGTCAGTACCTGGCCATTTGGAGTAACCAGAGTGGGGATCTGCTTGAGTGGATTGATACGTGCAAGGGCGTCACTGCCCTCGCCGTCCTGCCAGGAACTGGCCTCCACGCGATGCCACGGCACTGCGCAGCGTTGCAGGGCAATTTCGATCATGCAGGAGCCGGATTCGTCGGTGCCATAGAGGGTGTACATGGGCGTTTCCTCCTGAGCTATGGGCAATATGGAGAGTGTCGATTAGCTAGAATAGCCCCATCTGCCCGCCCACCAAGGTGCTGAAATCATCATTCACGAACGGCAGGATTGCGTCGGCCACGGGCTGCAATTGGCGCGTGACGTAGTGGTCGTAGTCGATGGGCGCCTGACGCACTTCCAGCGGTTGCGGGCCGTTGACGCTGATCACGTAGCTGATCCAGCCACCGCGCTGGTACTGGCGCGGGCGACCCAGACGGTCGTTGTACTCGTCGGCCAGGCGCGCGGCGCGTACATGGGGCGGGACGTTGCGTTCGTAGTCGTGCAAGGGCCGGCGCAGGCGTTTGCGGTAGATCAGCAACTCATCGAATTCGCCGCTCAAGGTACGCCGCACGTAGTCGCGTATGTAGTCCTGATGGGGTTGGCGATGGAAGATGCGTTGGTAGAGTTCCTGCTGGAATTGCCGGGCCAGGGGCGACCAGTCGCTGCGCACGGTTTCCAGGCCCTTGTAGACCATTTCTTCACTGCCATCTTCGCGTACGACCAGGCCGGCATAGCGCTTTTTGCTGCCCTCCTCGGCGCCACGAATGGTCGGCATCAGGAAGCGACTGAAGTGGGTTTCGTATTGCAGCTCCAGAGCGCTTTGCAGGCCATATTCGTTGCTCAGGTGCGCGCGCCACCAGTCGTTGACGTGCTGCACCAGCGCCAGGCCGATGCGATTGGCGTCCTGCGCAGAATGCGCGCTGCCCAGCCAGACGAAGGTGGAGTCGGTGTCGCCGTAAATCACCTCGTACCCTTGGGCCTCTACCAGCGCGCGGGTCTGGCGCATGATCTGGTGCCCCCGCAGGGTGATCGAGGACGCCAGCCGCGTGTCGAAGAACCGACAGCCGCTGGAGCCGAGCACACCGTAAAAGGCGTTCATGATGATCTTCAGTGCCTGGGAGAGCGGCGCATTGCGCTCGCGCTTGGCCTCTTCGCGGCCTTCGGACACGCGGGTGACGATGGATGGCAGGCAATGCCGGGTACGGGAGAAGCGCGCCCCGCGAAAGCCTTCCACCGAGTCGCTGTCGTCGGGATGCTTGAGGCCTTCGATCAAGCCCACCGGGTCGATGAGGAAACTGCGGATGATCGACGGGTAAAGACTTTTGTAGTCCAGCACCAGCACCGATTCATAGAGGCCCGGGCGCGAGTCCATGACAAACCCGCCGGGGCTGGCTTGGGGCGGTTTGTCGCCCAGGTTCGGCGCCACAAAACCCTGGCGATGCATCAACGGCATGTACAGGTGGGTGAAAGCGGCCACGGAGCCGCCGTTACGGTCGGCCGGCAAGCCGGTGACGCTGGCGCGTTCGAGCAGGAACTTGAGCAGCTCGGTCTTCTCGAAAATCCGTGTGACCAGTTCACAGTCCTTGAGGTTGTAGCGCGCCAGGGCGGGCTTGTCCTCGGCGAACATGCGGTTGATTTCATCCATGCGCTGGTACGGCGTGGAGATGTCCTTGCCTTCGCCAAGCAGGGTTTGCGCGACGTTTTCCAGGCTGAAGGATTCAAAACTCCAAGTGGCCGAACGCAGGGCTTCGATACCGTCGATGATCAGCCTTCCCGCCGCTGCCGCAAAGTAGTGATTGCGGCTACCGTGTTCGCGCCAGGCCATGGCTTCACCGCCACGTCCCAGCAACAGCGGCACGTTCAGGCGCTGGGCGTGTTCGTGGAGGACGCGCAGGTCGAACTGCACCACGTTCCAGCCGATGATCGCGTCGGGGTCAAACGTGGCCAGCCATTGGTTGAGGCGTTCGAGCAGTTGAGCGCGGGTGTCGCAATAGTCGAGTTTGAAATCCACGGCGTCGGTTTTGTTCGGCGGGCCGAGCATGTACACCTGGCGCTCGCCGCAGCCTTCGAGGGCGATGGAGTAGAGATCGCCCTGGGCGGTGGTCTCGATATCCAGGGACACCAGCTTCAAGGGCGGACGGTAGTCGGGGGCCGGCTTCATCTGCGCGTCAAGCAAGGTGCCGCTCGCATCCGGCGTGCCGCCGAACCACACAGGGGCGGTGATAAAGCGCTCCATCATGTAGCGCTCCGGCGGGCGCACGTCACCTTCGTAGACATCGACCCCGGCAGCGCGCAGGCGCTTTTCGATGTCCATCAACTGGCGGTGCTGGCGGGCGTACAGGCCCAGGACCGGGCGGTGATGAAAGTCGCACAACTGCAACGGGCGCAACTCAAGATCGCGCTCGTCCTTGAGCAACCAATCGAGCGGCTTGCGGTAAGCCTCAGGGATGAACACCACCGAGGTTTGCACGGGTAGGCGAATGCACCGTGGCCCTTGGTCGGTGGCCAACCAGAAGCTGACCTCCGTGCCTGCCGGGGTATCGCGCCAATGCCGGGTCAGGACAAAACCCTGCTGTAAATCCACCGTACCGCACCTCAAGAATCGCGTTCAGGGCGTGATTCTACTCGGCATCCGGGCCAAGGCGGCGGGTAAACGCACACCTGGCGCGCAATATCATAAAAAGGATGTCATCGCTTTTTAGGATAAGAATGCGCTGGCAATATCAAATGGCTATATAGGAAGATAGCGCGATTCAAGAAAAGGATTTCGCGCATGTCGTTCGTCCCCCGCCGTCTGGCCCTGACTATTTCGTTGATTGTTTCCGGCGCCTCGCTTTCTCCTGCCGGCCATGCTCAAGTATTAATCGATACGCCGACCAATACGCCGCTCACCGTGGGCAGTGGCTATTTTTACGACCCCAGTTTGCGGGTGACCAAGACCGGCAGCATCACCACCCAGACGACCGCCGTCAGCGTTCGCCAAAACCTGCCTGATTGGCAACGCAATGTCTTCATTCAAAATGACGGCTCGATCAGTGCCGATAAATTAGACGCTATTAGCCTGGGCGCTGCGACCGATGTGCGCATCGAAAACACCGGGGTGATCTCGGGCGGCAGGCATGCGCTCTCGGGCGAACAATTCAATGTGCTGAGCAACCGGGGCACGCTTATCGGACGTAACGGCGCTGGGGTTTCGATAACAGGCGACGGCACGGTGTACAACTACGGCGCGATCACCGGCGGACGAGACGGTCGCCTGGAAAACGTCGACGGCGATGGACTACGCATAGCGGGCATTGCGCACATCGACAACCCGGGCATTATCCAGGCGTTTGGCGCCAGTGGAGTGGATAAGAATGGCCGAGCCAACACCAGCGATGGCGCATCCATCGGCGGCGGCTACCTGTTCAATGGCGGCACGTTTGACCCCTCTACAGGCGTTCCACGTACCGGTTCAATCACAGGCGCCAACAATGGCCTCTTAGTAAGTGATGGCCATGATGGGCCGGCGACCGGCGCAACGGAGCTGAGAAATTTCGTCGACCTGCGTGGGCTTGATGGCTATGGCGCGCGCTTTATCGGTAATTTCGACGACCGGGTATTCAACGGTGCCCTGATCAGCGGGGGTAATGGTGTAGCCCTGGACATGGGGGGCGGCAACGACACCTTGACACTGTACCCTGGCGCGCGCTTTGAGGGCATAGTCGACGGCGGTTCGGGGCATAACACCATGGTTCTGGAGGGCTACCAATATTATCCTTCAGATACGCGTGAACCCGACGGGACGGTCGAGGCGACGCGCAATTTTGACGTGCTACAAGTGCGTCGCGGCTACTGGGTACTCAATGGTCGCAGCGATTTCAGCGAAGGCGCGCGCCTCTTTGCCAATGGTCACTTGAACAACCAGGGCAGCATCGCTGGCGACGTGATCGTCGACCAAGGCGCGACTTACCGGGGCCGAGGCTCAGTCAACAATCTTACCGTCAGCGGAAGGTTGATCACGGATACCGTTGTCGGCGCGCCTCAGGTCAACGGCAACCTGATCATGAACCCAGGCTCTACATTCGAGTTCGCTACTTATCCCGACGGCAGTGCAGCGACAACCCATGTGGTCGGCAATGCCAGCCTCAACGGTGCCTATTTGTGGCCGCAGCCGGGTTACTCGATGGAGTATCCCTGGCATAGCACGTATACCGTCCTGCAAGCAGGCAGCATTACGGGTACCTTCGATGAATCCAACCTGCGCAGCTACTACGCGTTCCTGTCGCCAACACTCAGCTACGACAATAACCGGGTGAACCTGAGCTACACGCGCAACGATGTCGAGTTCATCGATTACGCCCGTACCCGTAACGCCGCCCGCGCAGTCAACAGCATCGAGTCCATCACGTGGAGCCACTGGAGCAACTGGGATGGCAGTTTCCCCCCGCCCTCCATGGTGCGAAACCCCAACCCGCTCTACGACGCGCTGCTGGCCACCTCGGAGACCACGGCCAGCGCCGCGCTCGAGGCCCTGGCAGGCAGCAGCAACGCCAACCTCGCCAGTGCCACACTGGCGGCCAGCAGCCAAGTGGGCACGTCCATGCTGTCGGCCATGCGCCAGATGAGCAGCAGTTCAAGCTTGCTGGTCGGGCTTGAGTCGGCGCAAACACCTGAGCTGGCCGTAACTGGCATCCCCAGCAGTGCGCGCAACTTGAATGATCCAAACGCACGAGGCCGCGTGTGGCTGCAAGGTATCGGCAGCTACGGCAAGCTCGATGGCCAGCACGGCAATGAGTCTTCACAGCAACGCACACAAGGCAGCCTGCTGGGTATTGACTGGTCCTTGTCGCCGCTCTGGCGCCTGGGTGTACTGGGCGGCTATTCGAAGACCGATATGGACAGCCACAACGTTGATAATTCATTACGCAGCTGGCACGCGGGGGCATATGCCGTACGCCAGGATGGCCCATTGGCGTTGCGCCTGGGGGCTGCGTACAGCCAACACAGGGGTAACAACAAGCGCACAGTAGAGTTCGCAGGTTTCAGCGAGCGACCCAAGGGTGATTACGACGCCGATAGCCAGCAAGCCTTTGCCGAACTGGGTTACATGCTGGGTAACGGCCGATTGAATATCGAGCCCTTCGCCAACCTCGGCTATCAGCGCTATCACCGCGACAACTACCGCGAGAAAGGCGGTGATGCTTCACTCAAGGTGGATGCACAAACCCAGGACAATGTCAGCAGTACCTTCGGGGTACGCCTGGCACATCTGAGCCAACTGGACAATGGCATCAGCCTGACCCCCCAGGCCAGCTTCGGCTGGCGGCACCTCTATGGCAATGTCGACAGCAAGACTCGGCAGGCTTTTTTGATTGGCGGCGACGCTTTCAATATTGAAGGCAGCGCACTGGACCGCGACAGCTTGATGGTTGAAGTGGGGTTGGCGGTGGGTTTGTCTGCGCAGCAGAACCTGAGTGTCGGTTACAACGGCGAGCTGGGCAGCAATAGCCGCAATCATGCGGTGGTCGGCCAGTGGCAGATGAGTTTCTAAAGCAATCGATGCACGCTGGCGTGAAGCCGGGCATCCACCATGATGCCCGTTCGGGTCAGGCTCGGCTCAGGTAGTTTTCGATATTGCCCATTTGTTCGTCCCAGCCACGGGAGTTCATCTTGAAAGCTTTCTGACGCCGCGCTTCGGGGACCTGGTCAAAACCGGACTCGACTACCCGCAAGAGGATGCCTGGAGCGCGATCTTCAATCGTGAACTCCACCAGCGTCGGTGTTTCCTTGTCGTAGTCGACGCCCTCTTCCACTGCGAAAGGATGCCACCAGAAAGAAAACAGCGTTTGTGGCAGGATGCGTTCGATCCTGGCCTTCCACACGACATGTTCGTAGCCTTTGTAGGTAATTGGCGCTTCGATGGTTTCTCCGGCCACAAAGGTTTTACCGTTAAGCGCGATACCGAACCACTGACCAAATTGCTCAGCCTGTGTGAGTGCCTCCCACACCTGTTTACGTGATGCGTTGAGCAGGACTTTGCGTTCGATGCGATCTAATACGTGCATAAGTCACCTCCTTCATTGAACAGTAGGCGACATCAACCAATGCGCAACCTTGCGTTGTGCGCGATGATGATGACCCCTCCTTGCCTGGCCATAGGTTATGACTGACCCACTGAATGGAAGTTGCTTGTGCAAAGGTGTGCGCTACCAAGTGGACAGCCTGGACATGCCCATCAGCCACTGCCACTGCGAAAGCTGCCGCAAGGCACACGCGGCCGCGTTTGTCGCCACGGCTGGGGTGATGCGTGAGCATTTTCGCTGGACACAGGGTGAGGAACTACTGTCGTCCTTTGAGTCTTCGCCGGGTAAATTCAGGCATTTCTGTTCGCGTTGCGGCGCGCATCTGATCGCTGAACGTGGGCATCAACCCCACGTGATTGTGCGGGTGGCGACGCTGGATGATGATCCGGGCGTCAGGCCCACCTCGCATATCTGGACGGCCCATGAAGTGCCCTGGCTGGCCTATGACGGCGTAGCGCGCTGGGACGAATGGAAGGTCTGAGTCAAACCCGTGGATCGCCGGGAGCCTTGGCCGGCGCTGCATATTGCGGCTTGAGGTGGCCTTCCTGGTCGAGCAGCCAGGCATCCATGATCTGGCGCACCACGGGCCCGGCTACACGGCCGCCGGCCTCACCGTTTTCGATCATGACTGAAATTACGATTTTCGGATGTTCGGCCGGCGCGAAGCCGACGAACAAGGCGTTATCGCGATGCCGCTCCAACGTCTTGTTGCGGTTGTAGCGCTCACCCTGCTTGATTGCCACCACCTGGGCGGTACCACTCTTGCCGGCGATACGGTATTGGGCGCCTTGCGCTGCCGCCCGGGCGATACCGCGGGGATCGTGCATCACCAACTGCATGCCGTGGTTGACCTGCTCCCAGTCACGCGGGTCCTTGAGCACCACGTTGGGCATCGGATGTTCATCTACCGGAGCCACACCATTGATGGTCTTGGCCAGGTGCGGTCGGTTCCATACACCTTTGTTGGCGATCAATGCAGTGGCCTGGGCCAATTGCAGTGGCGTCACCTGCATATAGCCCTGGCCAATGCCGAGGATCACGGTTTCGCCTGGGAACCACGGCTGGCGACGGGTGGCACGCTTCCAGGCTTGGGATGGCATCAGGCCGGCAGATTCTTCGAACATATCCAGGGACACTTTCTGGCCCAGGCCGAACTCAGCCAGATAGTCGTGCAGGCGATCAATTCCGAGTTTATGGGCCAGGTCATAGAAGTAAGTGTCGTTGGAACGCATGATGGCCGCGTCCATGTCCACCCAGCCGTCACCGCTGTGGTTCCAGTTGCGGTATTTGTGGTCAAAGTCTGGCAACTGATAGTAACCCGGGTCGAACACTCGGGTTTGTGGGGTAACGACACCACTGTCGAGACCGGCAATGGCCACTTCCGGCTTGATGGTTGAACCTGGCGCATAGAGCCCGCGTAGCACGCGGTTGAACAGCGGTCGGTCAATGGAGTCGTGCAGCGCGGCGTACTCTTTAAAGCTGATGCCGGTGACGAACAGGTTCGGATCGAAACTCGGTTTGCTGACCATAGCCAGTACTTCACCGGTTTGCGGGTCGAGCGCAACTACCGAACCACGGCGGTCGCCCAAGGCCTCTTCGGCAGCTTCCTGTAGCTTGACGTCGAGGCTCAGGACGATGTTTTTGCCAGGGATCGGATCGGTGTGCTTGAGCACACGCAGCACACGGCCCTGTGCGTTGGTCTCCACCTCTTCATAACCGACGTGACCATGCAGTTCAGACTCGTAAAAGCGCTCGATTCCGGTCTTGCCGATGGATTGGGTACCACGGTACTCCACCGAATCAAGGGTCTTGGATTCTTTTTCGTTGATGCGACCGACGTAACCGATGGAGTGGGCAAAGTGCGCGCCCAGAGGGTAATGGCGAACGAATTGTGGCTCGACGTCCACCCCAGGTAGGCGGAACTCGTTGACGGCCAAAACGGCGATCTGCTCTTCGGTCAACTCGTAGAACAACGTGACGGGAACAAACGGGTGACGGGCCTGCTTGAGCGCCTTATCAAACACTGCACGGTCTTCGGCAGGCAGGTGCAATAGATTGACGATCTCGTCCAGCTCAGCCTTGAGGTCGGCGGTGCGCTCACGGGTGATGGTCAGGTTATAACTAGGGCGGTTGTCAGCCAGGACTACGCCATTACGGTCATAGATCAAGCCGCGAGTCGGTGTAATGGGCAGTACGTGGACCCGGTTGTTTTCGGAAATTGTGGAGTGGTAGTCGTACTGCACCACCTGCAGGAAATACATGCGTCCTACCAGCGCACATGTGATCCCAATTACCAGCAACGCGCAGGCGAGCAAGCGTTTGTTGACCAGGCGGTTTTCTTTTTCGTGATCTTTGATTGGTATCGGTTCAGGCATTTCTACAGCATCTCGTTGGAAAAGGTCGACGCCGCATCCTGCGGATAAGGATCAATCCTTGTGAAAATGTGCTGCACCATAGCAAAAATGCAGAAACACTTTGTATCGAATTCCCTCAACGGCAGCTTATTTAATGTTGCCAGAAGCGCTGGAATTTTCGAGCGCCCAAAACAAAACCCCAACTGCTTTCGCAATTGGGGTTTCGGAATTTAATCTTGACGATGACCTACTCTCACATGGGGAAACCCCACACTACCATCGGCGATGCATCGTTTCACTGC
>NZ_JYLO01000026.1 GCF_001439845.1 Pseudomonas lactis
CGCAAACCGCTGAATACTTTGTCGGCTCGACGCCAGGAACCGCAATATCAACGTATCTACCGGCACTCTTTGGCACCAAAGCCGAATACGTAACCCCCACGGTAAATGAGGTCTCATCAAGCTCCAGTACTCCAGTAGGACCCCACACCCTCGCGCCGAAACTCATGCGTTAAGATCTCCCCATTGATAGCGCTTAATTCCTCCGGCATCGAATATCTTGCCACCAGCATTGTTTATTACTTGGCGAGCCTGCCCAGTTCCCAGTGAGCTATTGATTTCAAAGGTCCCGTCGAAGAACAGCTTCCAGCCAGCCTTGCCTGGGTCATAGTTGTTCGACTGGATGTAGTTACCGATCTTGGCGTTGGTGATAGTGCCGTCCTGGATGAACGCGGCCTTAATGAAGGTCTGCCCCCCCTGGACTGCGAACGGCACCGATCCGGCCTGGCCGATGGCGAACCTGTCCGCGTCGATGATGAACTGCGACTGCAGTCCACCCGGACCGTTCTCAAGCCCGAGCCCAATACCGGCGTACTTGTAGAGCCCGGTGGCGGTCTCGTACTGCATCCGCACCGACCAGTTCGCCGTGACCTTGCCGTCGACCGTTTGAATGGCCGTGGCGTTGGTCTGGATTGCGAGAGTATTGCCGCCAACCGTCGTTTGAACCGTGTCAATACGCTGGCCAAGCGCCTGATCAGCATTCGTCCTCGCAGTGATTTCGCCCTGGACTGCTGCGGCATTGCTTGCAGTCTGTGCCGTGACGGTATCAATCCGCGTAGAGAGAGCCCCATCGGCGTTGATACGCGCGGTTTGCTCGGAGACAACCGCAGCGGCGTTTGTGGCAACCTTCACTTCCACTGTGTCGGTTCGCTGCCCCTGCACCAGGTCGCCCTCGATCAGGGCAGACTGAACAGACCAGACACCAACGTAGCTTTCGTCAGAGCCGATCAGCGCAGTGCCATCACCCTGAAGCGGTGGATTGACCTGCAAGTAGATGCCGTCGACCCGCTGCGCCGTGGTTGTGACCTTGCCGTCGAGCGTGGTTACCGAGGCCTTGAGGGTGCTTAACCCGCTCGCCGTGGCGTTCACGCCGGTGACTGGGTCGTTGACCGTAACCTTCACCGCATTGAGCTGTTGCGCCTGGGCGGTGATGTCCTGGCCATGCTGGTTGATCGTCGCCGAGTTCTGCTGAACCTGCGTTGCCAGGGCATTCACCGTCTGCGTTACCGTGCCGATGTCGGTCCAGTAGGTGGCGTTCGGTGGCGGGCTGTTTGCCGGTACCGGGCCATTGGCCTGATACAGATGCTGGCCCATGCGCACGATATCGTTAAGCGAGTACGCCTTCCCAGGGTCGTACTCCAGCGCGTCGACGATCTGGTCAATCAGCCCTTCCAGCTCATCCTTGGCCGCTTCGATGCGCCCATTGACCGATCCCGGGCCATTGCCGTCGATAAGGTTGATGCGCTCGTTGAGCAACTGCCCCAGGGACGTCTCGTCGATCTGCCCTTTGATCTGCTCAAGGATCGGCCCAGCATCCGAGCTGGCCTGGCCCATCACCCCATTCACCACTGGATAGAACGGACCGATGTTGCCGGTACGGTCCACCAGGCGCGCCCAGAAGAAAAATGTCGCGCCCGCCAGCAGGGACTGCATACGGTAGTCGGCCTGCGGATATGCCAGGTCGGCCAGCTTTGTCGCGGCCTGCAGGTTGTTCGCCGGACCGTACCAAAGCTCGGTCCGCTGGGTGTCCTCGGCGCCAGCAGGGAAGCCCCACTTGATGCCGATGCCGAACAGCTCGCTGGTGGTGGTCAGGAACGACACCGCCGGCGGCAGGCCCGTCTTGCCTTCCAGGTTGGTCAGGCTGGAGTTTTTCCAAATCGACGAGATTTCGAAAGCGCTCACTGCACGCACCCGGGCCAGGTAGGCGCCCGAGTAAATGCCAGTGACGTCTACGCTCGTTGAGCCAGTACGCTGCACCTTGATCCAGTTCCCGTTGTCCTTGCGCCACTCCACGTCGTACGCCACGGCACCGGTAACGGCTGGCCACGAGATGTTCATGGTGCTGATGGCCAGGCCCTGGTCGATCGATACGTTCGATGTGACTGTGACGCTCGCCGGCGCCGGAACTATGGTGATCGGAATCACGCTGATAGGGCGCTCTTCCAGGCGCGCGCCGGTGTCGATGCTGGCGAACTTGCTTGGCTCGTACTGCAAGGCGCTGATGTCGTAGTCGCCTTCTGGCGTCCGGGCAGTCCTCATCACCCTATATAGAGGGATTGCCAGGTCGTCCGCGTCGATTGCCCACTGGAGCTGTGCAGCCGGAGCCTCGCTGTAGGCAACGGTCACGGTTACGTTGCGGCCGCTCACGCTTTCCACGGTGCGCCCCTCTGCCCGCCCGCCGGGGAGGTTGATCACCAGCCGGTCGCCAGCCTTGGCCAGGGTGTCGCGGTCCAGGGTGATGACCTTCCCGGCCGACGCGGCAATGCGCCCGCCGATCTCCCGGCCCGCCAGTAGCGAGTCGGCGACTGGAATGATGAAGCCAGGCAACGGGATACGGCCTTCCATGCCGGTCCTGAAGTTGATTGTGCGGTCCTGGTTGTTGCTCAGGACCAGCCATTTAGCACGGCGCTGGGCCTCAGATGCGCGAGTGCAGCCGATGGCACTGATCTCCGTAGGTTTGTCACCCAGGCGGCGCTGGAGTGGAAGGTCGGAATAGACCGTGACGTCGGTGTCGTAGTTGTTCAGCGGGTTGTCATAGCTGACCAGGCAGCGAGTGAAGCGGGTCTTCGCCGATGCGCTGCCGTAGGAGATCTTGCCGTCGATGACGTTGGACCGGGTGAAGACGTAATCGATGTCCTGCGCCCGAGGCATATCAGCCTGCATGACCAACTGACCCTGGGCCCAGTACGTCATCCCGCGATAGATACCGGCGATGTCGCGCAGCAGTGACCAGGCATCTGCCTTGCCCTGCAGGTTCATATCGCACAGGAAGCGTGGCTCAACGCCGTCGGCACCATTGGGCACCATCTGGTCGCAGTATTGCGCGATGCGGTACAGCTCCCACTTGTCCACCATCCACGGCTTGATGCGGCGGCCCAGGCCAAAACGGTCTTGGGTGCAGATGCCGTAGGTGATCCAGGCCGGGTTATTGGTCCAGGCCTCTTTCATGGTGCCATCCCAGGCGCCGGAATAGGTGCGGGCCACTGGGTCGTAGTTGCTCGGCACCTGCCAGCGGCGGGCTTTGCACTTCACGGTAACGGCCGGGATATTGGTGAATTGTTCGGCGTCGAACTCGATAAAGAGCAGTGCGGTGTTCGGGTAGCGCAACTTTGCGTCGATCACCTGGGTGTAGCCGGCGATGAAGAGGCTGTCTGCGATCTTGTCGGTATTCTGGTTTGGGGTGATTCGGCGAACACGAATCAGCCAGCCACTGGTTGCCGGTGGCAGGTCAATGCGCAAGGATCGCTCGTAGCGCGTAGTGGTCTTGCCGGTCATGGCTCCGACCAGCACCTCCTGATAGGCCCCGCCATCAGTGGCAACGTCTACAGCGTACTGGATGCTGTAACCACCAATATTCCCTTCGCTGTCCTGGCTCGCAAGCCGGGGTGTGGCCAGGCGGATGCGCGCCGCCGATAGTTGCAGGTTGGTCAGCGATTGGACCCACGGCGTGCCGCTGCGTAGCTCGATGTTCAGGGAGGTCTCGTTGTCGACCGATGGGATACCCGGGATGTAGGTCTGCTCAACGGAGCCTGGGCGCCAGTCCCACTTCACGTTGGTGAAGTTGAAATTGCCGCTGGCATCCTGAATCGGGGTGTTGTCGAGGAAGATATCGCGCGCAGTGGGAGTGCCGTCGAATTCGCCCTCGCCCACCGCGATCAGGATCTTGGCTATGTTGGTCGAGCGCAGGCTGTCGGGCGCCTCTACAGGGGCCTTTGGCTTGCTCTCGCCACCTTTGGCACCGTGAATATCCAGCTTCTGTGCTGCGCCCATGCTTTCCTCCAGGCAATAAAAAACCGCCTCTTGGGCGGCCTGCTCGATGCGTCGTGGTTATGTCTTGTCTTCGGCGTAGACCGATGCCGAGATGATCGCCCCGCCCCACCGGCGCTCGCCGATGCAGATAGGGACGGGGTTACCGCTGGCGGTGGTGTTCTTTGCGCTCCCAAATGCGTAGCTGGGCATGTTTTCAGGCGATGCGCTCTGCTTGAGTCCCGCTGCCTGTGGACTAAGCATCTGAATCACACCGCCGGCGAGTAACGCGATGCCAGTACTGAGGGTCGCGCCTCCGGTAAAATAAGACGCGGCGATCAGTACAACACCGATGATTGTTTGGAGTAGGCCGGCGCGCTTTGCGCCCTCTACCACCGGCACAATCCGAACTTCCTTGGTGCCACCCATGCCGAATTGATCCTGCCCGGCGTTCTTCCGGTTGCGGAAGATGGCGAAGCGCAGGCCGAGCCGGTCAAGTCGACGGATCTCTGCTTCGAATCCGTCAATGGTTGCCTTCAGCGCCCTGAACACCTCCCATGTGTCGCCCGAGCCAACCTGGCGGCGGTGCAGCCTGCCGAACTTCTGGGCCAGCGAGCCGGACAACTTGATAGTGGTCATCGGCGAATAAACGATGGCGCTCATCTAGCCTCCTTGTGTCGAAGAATTAAGCGGGTGCGCTGGAGCCACGGGCCACCGTAGATGAACACCTCGGACGGCCGGCCATACATGTGGTGCAGGACAAACGGGCCAGGTCCGAAAATGCCGGCTTCTTCGCCAGGCAGCGTCGGGTCAGTCCCCAGGTAGATCCCTGCGTGGTTTGGGTGGGCCGTGCGACCGACCTCCATCACGATCATATCGCCGCGCTGTGGGCTGTCGACTTGCTCGAATCCGGCTGCGGCGTAATTCGCCTCGTACAAGCTGGCGCTGTCTTCACTCTCCCACCAGCCATCAGCGCGCTGGAAGGCCTCGAACTCAAGGCCCCACTCGCGCTGGTACCAATCAGCGCAGACCTGCCAGCAGTCCCAGGCGCCATGTACGAACGGGCGCTTGAGCAGCGGCGTGCTGCCGGTCGGCGTGATCGTGCGCAGGTCGCCCTCGGGCCAGGACAGAATGTGCCAAGGCAAGGCCGTGGCCTCGCACATCGCCAGGTCACGCGATGACGGGCGACTGGTGGCGTCCGGGTGGGAGTGAACGATGCCGATCACCTGACCCTGGTCTTCTGCCGCGGCGTAGTCCTCTGGGTCGAGCCGGAACTCTTCGTTTGGCTCGGTGGCGATGTTTCGGCACGGGAAGTATTTCTGCGCCCTGCCCACGGCCAGTACCAGCCCGCAGCACTCTTTCGGGTACTCGGCGACCGCATGCGCCTGGATGGCCGCAATGATGTGTTTGCGCATTATTCAGCTCCGGGCAATGAGTGACACAGCGGGAAATCCCCCGAATGGGTAGGGGTTGCCCTCGCCAAAACGCGGGATGCAGCCCTTGCCCAGGGTGGCGTCGCACACGTCCAATTCAGGATCATCGGTAACCACCCCGTCTTTCGTGACATAGGGGCCGGTGTAGCCGCAGTTGGGGCCTCTGTAACCCCCCGTCAGGCACCAGTGGCACAGAGTGGTCATCTGCCTGCCGATCGTCTCGCCGCCAACGTCGCCCGGGCTGGCCAAGTCCCAACTGACCGTTTCACCGTCCTCGTTGGTCTTCTGGTCGACATACCAGACCTCGATCGATTCCTGGGTTGGGTCGGCCGTGGGGTTGCCGCCCTCGAAGTTCACGGCGTCGAGAAACTCGGCCAGCGTATTGCGAATGGTCAGCTTGAACTCGAGCAGATCCTCGAAGGCCAGGCAGAGGGCGGTGATTCGCCCGTTGACGTTGCCGACCGACAACTTGGGCCGCACAGCCGTACCGTCACCATTCGCCTCGCTGCCCTCGTATTGCATCGGCCAGGCACCGTACTCATCGCCCTTCCACCAGATCGACTTGGCCGGCAGCTGGTCAGCGTTGCCGCCGGCGGCGATCAGTTCTGCAGGTGTATGCGGTATCGCATGACCATGAAAGCGCAGAACATCGGCGCCGTAATCGCTGCCGTCCAGCTCAAACAGCATGACTTCATTGCCAGGCTCAAGAGTCTGGATAGCGTTGATCAGCGACATGGATTGACCTTTACGGGTGGAAGGCGCGCTCGAACGTCGCCGTCACTTTGAATACGCCCCCGCCCATGGGCGTAGGGGTTGGGTTCTTGCAGGTGAACAGGCCAAGCTGGCCCAGTGGAGTGGTCCACAAGAAGGCCTTGGCGCCCTTGTGACGGTCGAAGAACGCCATCATGGCCAGGGCTGTGGCCGTGTTGCCCGTGTGGGTGATCGGATAGGCATCGACTTTGTTGTTGATGCCGTCCCCGACCTCTTGCTTATAGCCGTCTCCGAACTGCGAGGTGCGCACCCGATACGTGATATCGGGCGCCTCCCCGTGCTGGGTGGCCCAGGTGAATGTCTCGATCGCCATGGTTACCTCCCGTTGATGACTCGCCAGATTGAACCGCCAGGCTGAAGGCCCTTGGCAATTGCGGTTTCTGCCTCGGTCTTCGCTGCCTGCTGAATGCCCTTGCCGAGCTGCGTGGTGTCTTCTTGCGTGGCGGCACCGCCGTCGCCGGTCGTTTGCACGGATACCGACACGGGGAAGTTGTAGGTGTTTCCGCCGCCACCGCCTGCCGCCGCCATGATCGAACTGCCGCCCGTCATTAATGGCGTGACGCTGCCACCCTGAGCGCCCGTCATGAGGTACGACCGGCCACCCTGATTGAACAGCTCGGGTCCCTTTTCGTTTACCTCATAGAGCGTGTTCGGATCGACAGGCCCACCTGACGCCCTGCCCTCTACCAGAGCGCTGCCGATGCTGGAGCCGAAACTGCCAGCACCTGCGCCCGCCGCCGCACCGCCACCGAAGTACGCGCCAAGCGCGCTACCGGCAAGGCTCGAAAGCAATCCGGAGGCCGCCTGCCGAGTTGCGATACGCGCCATGTCCGCCAGAATCGACCTGGTGAAGTCGGAAAACGAAAGTTTGCCAGTGACGGCAAAATTCGCGACCGCGTCTTCCATCCCGGAAAAGGCATTGGTGAACAGGATTTTCGTCTGGCCCGCCACATCGTTGGCAGACTGAAGGTAGTTCTGGAAGGCTGAAGAGGCCCCGCTACGCCAGTTGCCTTGGGCCTCTGACATCTGGTCGTAGTTGTCGACCACCGTGGCGCGGTACTTCCTTTCCGCATCCTCCAGGCTGGCGAGGTCGCGCATGTAGTCTTCCTGACTGTATTTATCAGGCGCTGTCTTGCGGCGATCCAGAAGTTTGGCGCGCTCGTCGTTGAACTTGTCCGTGGTTGCGTCGAGGCTAGCTTGCAGGCCTGCTTCGCGGTCACCGAGCCCCAGACCATTCGCGGCACGTGAGCCAGCAGCTTCCAGTGCGGCACGCTGACGCTCCAGCTGATTGACGTACGCCTCAGAGGCGGCCGTCAGTTGCTCCAGGCGACCCTTCTCGTTTGTGGCGATAACCGTCAGCTGGCTGTCTGCATCCTTCTGAGCCTTAACCATCCCCTGCCGTGCATCGGCAATCTTCTGGTCAATCTGGATGCTCTGAGCCGCCGTTGTGCCTTTCTTGGCCTTGGCAGCCTCCAAAGCGTCGATCTCGGCCTGGTAAGCCGCGGTGACATCATCCTTTTCCTGATTGATCAGGGCCGACCGTTGCTTGGCATAGTCCGACAGAGAAACCACGCCGGCCTTCTGCTGCGCCTCCAGCTCCTTCTGGGCGTTCCGGTATTCATTGACGATATCGGACAGGTTGTTTTTGGCGTTGTTGAAGCTGGTCAGATCGACTTGGGTGGATGCGGCCTTGGGGTCTTTGTACTTGTCGTTGATGTTGGCGGTGTTCTTGTCGATAACCGCCTGAGCCAGGCGAGGATCGTTCGGCGCGACCGCGCGAATATCGTCGAGTTGCTTTTTGTACTCTTTTAGCTCGTTCGTCCGTTTCTGCTCGTTCGTCCACGCGGACTTGGTGAGCGAATCAACCTTTTCTCCGGCGACAATTGCCGCCTGCTCAGCCTTGCCCCGATCATCCAGGAACTTGATGCGCTGATTATCTGCATCGCGCTGCAGCTCAAGGAAGCGAATTTGCGCCTCTGTTTCCGCGCGCACCTTCGGGCTAACTTCCTTGGCGTTCATCCTCACGCCACCAACGTCAAACGCCTCTGAGCCGGTGAGAGTGGCGCGCAGCTCCTTGATCTGGTCATCAAAGCTCTTCGTGCGGCCCGCCTCGCTGATTCCGCTCAGCGCGCCACTCGCGGCATTCTTGATGCCAAGCCAGGCCCGTTCCCACAGGTTGAGGTTTTCGATCACCTGGCGCGATCTGGTTTGCACGGTGTCGGCATAGGTATCGGTCAGTAGCTTTGTCGCGCCGATCTCGTTGCCTTGCTCTTTCAGGGAGACGATCTGCGCGTACGTGGATGCTGTCAGAAAATGATATTGCTCATTCAGCGATTTAGCAGCGGCCACTGGGTCATCGGCGATCTTCACAAACTCAGCTACCGTCGCATCGATCGATTTGCCGGTGGCCTTCTCCATGGATAGGGCCGCCTCGGCGATCTCCACAAAACTGCCGCTGGCGAGTTTGCCGGTACCGGCGAGGGTGGCCAGCACGTCCGCAGCCTGCCCAGTGGTGCCTACTGTGGCCGCCACCTGGCGCGACATATCGCTCAATTGTCCGGCGCTTGTACCGGCGTAGTTACCGGTGAGGATAAGCGCCTTGTTGTACTCGTCTGCCTCCTGGCTGCCCTTGTTGTAGCCGTAGATCAGAACGCCTACGACTGCCGCAGCAGCAGCTACTGCCGCAACCATCCCCATGATGCTCAGGGATGCGCTGGTTACCGCTGGAGGGAGTGCGCCATAGGCCTTCTTGGCGTTTTCCGCAGCTTCTGCCGCCGTGTTCGAGCTTTCCGCCAGGTCTGACAGGCTTTCGCTTGCCTCGCCAGCATTCTCGGCGGTGTCCTTCGCGCCCGAGGCGATGCCCGCCAGGGATTCACCCAGCACGGCAGCACCGGCGCCGCCGGAAAACAACGACCGAAACTTGTCCTTCAGGGCGTCCATCGTCGGGCCAATGCCGCCGAAAGAGTCCTTGATCTGGCCGCCCTGCTGGATCAGCACCATCAGCGGGTTCTGCCCACCCGCCAGGCTGGTGAAAATATCCGTGAACTGCGCGGGCAGTTGGCGTAACGCCGCCTGGGTTTGTCCTGCTGATACCCCGGTCTTGCGCAAACCTTCGTCGAAGTCGCCCAGCTTGCTCCGGGTTTTCTCGATATCAGCCGAGTAGGCTTTGAACTGGTCGGAATCGATGTTCCCAGCTTTCAAGTGCTGCTTTAGAAGTTCCTGCTGCTGATCGAGCTTTTCGTAAGCAGCTACGGTCGGATTGATCTTGGCGAGGAGCGCTTGCAAGCCCTCGGCTTGAACGCCCGTTGCCGCCGCTGCACCCCTTGTTGCTTCGGCCTGACGATCAGTCGAGCCGACAAGCGCATCCGATTCAGCCTGCAAGCGCCTCTGAAGCGCTGCAAGGCTGCTTACCGACGATCCCGACGACTCCATAGCGGAAGCATTGGTGTTCACGCTGGTAGTCAGGCGCTGGTAATACTCGCTCGACTCCAGGGAGGCCTTCGCCGTTGCCAGAAGGCGAGCCTTGGCCTCGTCGAGCGTCTCGGAAAGCTTGCGCTCAGACGCCGACAAGTCCGCCGTTGCGGCCGCGGCCTTGTCGAAGCCGGCAGACACACCATCAGCCGCTTTCTCAGCCTTGGCGCCGGCCTGCGCGAGATTCTCCAGGTCGGAGGTGGCCTTGACCGCTTCGCCTGAATTTACCGCAATGCCAAGCTCTGCGATCGTAGACATGAGTGCTCCATTATTTCGATTGCTCAGACATGACGAGCAACGCCTCGGCCTCCATTACTTGAAGGTCGGGGAAGATCTCTCTGAGTTGTTTTTTCTTCATGCCGATGAGCTCGGCAACGTCTTGTAGCGCCGTGTAGTCGAGGCCACACGCCCCACCCATTCCGGTGCGCCATTGGGTGTACATGGCATTGAAGAGAACGAAGGATGGCCAGTTGTCAGCCAGCACATCGCAGTCCTCTTCAGGAATGTCGGAAGCCATCAAGCCGAAGACCGCGAGATCTGCATCTGACGGTCCTCGCTGATACATCAGGCGTGCGACCCTGGTCAGTTTCCCGAGCGGACCGGCGCGTAAGCAGCTTGATAAGCGGCCACAATTGCCTCCCCGGCACCGGCCGATGTCTGCACCAATGCACGAATGGAGTCTTGAGAAAGCTTGTCGTCAAACCCCCAGCTCTCAACAAGCGCTTCGACCTGCTCTACTTGTCGCTCAATGTCGGCATCGGTGATGTCGATCAGCGTCAGGTCGTCCGCTTTTGCTTTGAAAGCCTCCTGATCTTCCTTAACTTTCTCCTGCCAGCCAGCAAACAGAGCTGCCAACTCCTTGCGGTTCCGGTACTTGAACTCAAACGGCACCTGGATCACCGCGCCGCCGACACGCGGAATATCTACGACTGCTTTGAACGTGGGGTTTTGGGCGATTTTGAACTTGGCCATGGGTTACACCACCGCTGCGTAGCGGGCTGGACGACCGGTCAGTGCAATGCTGATAACGCGAGTCATCAAGTTGTTACGCGACATGGTCGGAGTCGACGTAATCGACACGTATCCGTTGTAAACGATGCTGCTGCCGCCCGGCAGGTTCAGGCGCAGAACGCGGGGCTGTTTATCATCGTCCGCAGCTTCGCAGGCATCGACATAGGGCTTGGAAGGATCGTCCGCGACCGTGATGGAAAGCGTGATCGGGTTCTTGGTGGTCGGCATCTGCCGATCATCATCGTCAGCCATGAAACCGTAAGTCAGGAACTGCTGATCGCCACCGGTGGAGTTCAGTTCGGTGATCTGCGAGATCTCGGTGAACGAGGTCACTTCGCGCGCAGAACCGACGCCTGAGCCTGCTGGGTATTGCTGCACGTTGGTGGTGTTCACGCCGCCCAGTGCGAAAGTGCCGCTGGCAATGTCCGCCACCCGAACAGCGCGACCGTCGAGACGGGTCCAGCCGGAGTTCACGGCGATGATGTCACCTTCGGCCAGGCCATGCGCCAAAGCTGAGGCCACCGCCGGGTTCGCGTTGCTCAGCGCGGTGAACGGGATTGCCGTACCGTAAGCGGAAGCAATTTCTAACGTTGCGCCGTTGGGCATTTGAATGCCAGCCATTGGTATTTCCTCTTTGCAGATATGAAAAAACCCGCTCGATAGCGGGTTCGTGGTTTTGCCCAATGGGCGGGATCAGTTCGTGTCGGCTCGGTACAAGAACGAGACCGCCACCGTGTAAGTCGGCGGGTCTGTAATGCCTGGGCCTGGGTCAACTGGCGACATGGTCACCACGGTAACGCCAGACTTTGTGTCTCGCGCATACAGCGGGAACAGCGCGGTCAGTTCAGCCACAAGCGGGCTCGTCTTGGTCTTTCCGGTATTGACCGGGGCCACAATGCTGACCTGGTAGACGCCGATGAAAGCGCGGTGGTCGCCAGCGAGCGTGCTGCTCGCGGTTTCGCCTGGTAGCGCGAATGCACGAAGGTAGGTCTCGCCGTCTGCCGGGTCATACTGGATATTCTCAAACACGACCTTGATCGGCTCTGCCCGCGCCTTGCTCCAGGCAAGTAACTTGGCCTCGTAGATCGACGCGATAATGGCGTGGCTCATACCTGGTTGTTCCTTGTGGCTTCGTCGACTATCTGCTGGAAGCGGGCCAGCGTGATCCGGACCATCCCGCCAGGGGCCTGGGTCGAATGCCCATATTCCAGCGGGACGCCGTAGGGAAGATTGTTCACGATGTAGGCTGTCTCGCCAGCCGTAAGTGCCTGGACCTGCAGTCGCAGCTTGGCCAGCGTCACACCGCCAGCCGGGTCGACTTGGTCAAGCGTGCCCTCCGCCGGCGTGCCGATGGAAAACTGCCAGTTACCCCGAAACCGCCCGCCGACATAGTCCCTGCCCGCGACCAACCCGTTCACATTGAAGTTCTGGTCGCGCTCGGTCTTGGTCAGGGGCTTGGCGTACTTCACGCCGCGCCGCAGCTTGCCGGCCTTGGTGAAATTTGATTCGTTGAGGTTGACCAGTGTGTTGCGCACGGCGACCTTGAAGTCATAGTCGTCGGCCGCGCGGGTGTTGGTCTGGCGGTGAGCAACGTTCGCTGCCCAGATTTCAGGATTGCCCACCGGAGACATGCGAATGACGCTGCTACCTATCTCGATAACGATCTCGCGGACGGTCGCATCAATTCCGCCTTTCGCTCGCTCAGCGAAGTCGCGAATGCTCTCGGCAAAGCTGCCGTTCATGCTCGCGTATTTGTTCGTCACGACCGCACCTGCAACTCATACAGGATCGGCGTACCGGCAGGGTTAACCTCTTTTAGCGGAGGAACGATTGACCAGGTGCGGCCTTGGACGACCACCTTGTCGAGCAGCCCGGGTACCCAAGCCAATCCCTGCGCGGCGATCTTGAGTTTTTTGTCGCCCTGCCTGATGAGGCTGTTGTTCTGGAATTCGAGGCCGGTGAAGTCAAGCAGGATGCCCTGGGCGGTTTGCTCGACGGTCGCGCCCGGCGCTTCGCCACCCGTCTCGGGGTCGTACTCGCCCGGTTCAGTCTTGCTGATGGTCACAGGCTGGCCGAACTCTGTGATCATTTCCAGAGCCATCACGGCCATTTCGTCGTAAAAGGCCATGATGGTCTCCATTACAGCTATGCGCGCACTGCGAACAGCCCGCGCTTTTGTAGGTAGTCGGCAAACTGCGCAGCACTCGGCCGGTCCGGAGCCGCCGGCAACAGCCGACCGCTGGTGTTGGAGATCGTCGCGTACTCGCGTGTTACCGCGCCTTCGACACGCTCCAGCGTTACAGCACCCTTTCGCTTGTCGATTGGGTCGATGTCGTCCTGATGAATCTCGGCGGCCAGCGCCATCTGGCCGTACTGAATGCGCGCTGGCAGGTAGTTGTCTGGCTTGATCTGGCAGTCCAGTTCAACACCCCGACGCGGCCAGGACAGGGCTTGCTCGCTGCTCATCTTGCGGCCTTTCCAGGTTTTGCCATCCATCGCCAAGGCGGCCCGGCGAAGCAATGCTTCCTGCTCGGGAACGCCTACGGGGATGACCGTGCCGAATTTCACGGCATACAGGGACAAGTCCTCGGCGCTCGCGTAGCTTTCGGCATCAGGCTTGCCGGTGCCGTCCTCAATGATGAGTGTCATGCGTCAACTCGCTGGAATGGTTTTAAGATTGGCCGTGGGGTCACCGATAGCCAGCATTATCAGGCCTTGGACAGTTCAGCTACGAGCTTTTCCAAGGATTCTTTCGAGGCGTTCGCCCGGTACGGCACCTTCGCTTCGTCGAGCTTGGCTTTCAGGTCGGCGATTTCATTCGCGTCGGCATCTTCCCGACCCGCTTTGTCGACCTGCTGGAGAAGGTCATCTACCTGCAGTTGCAGAGCTTTCACCTTCTCCACTTCACCGTCACGCTCGCGGATGAGGCTTTCCACACCGGCGCTTACCGCTTCGAGCACCTGAAACAGGCGATCAGCGACCGGACCAAGATCGCCTTCGGGGCGCTCCAGCGCTTGGTCAGCGAATGACTCTACGATCAGGCCGACAGATTCGAGCTCGGCACGAAAGGCATCAATGTTGATACTGGAGGTGCCACCATCGATCAGCAGCACCTTCGGCAATTCCTTGACGGTCACGTCAGGCACTTCGTCGGCGGCATCTTCGCGACTTTCGGTAACGTTTGCGTCGATGATGCGCAGGCCGCTTGCTTTGGCGAGTGCCTTAACGTCTTCCTGGTACTGGTGGAACGGACCAGGCAGATACCAGATGTTTTTGTTGCTCATGATCGTGTCCTCGCCAAGCCGGGCACTTGGCCCGACTCAGCTGTCGGGGTTACTTGGAGGCATCACCGATCAGAGCCACACCGGCGGTGTGCTTGATGCTGGTGGCGGTCTTGTCCCAGTTCGAGCCGGTTGCCAGTTCGGCGTCGGTTGGCGACTTGCCACCGGTGGTGGTGTCCCAGGTGTAACCCTTCAGGCCCAGCCCGAAGGTGTAGTCGGTTTGGAGCGTGGTTTCGATACGCTCCTTGCCGTTGGTGGTCTGGACGTTGCTGATGATGTCGCGGCCGTCGTGGACCAGCGCAGCGCCTTGCACCAGGGACAGGATGATTTCTTTGTTCGGGGTGCCGGCCTGCATCAGCGCCGGGGCATCCGTCACAACAGAGATCTTGCCGAGGATGTCCACCACACGGACGTTGCCCGCTTGGAACAACTGCTGCTGATTCGCCAGGTTCTGACCTACCAGCTTGTGGTAGCTGGTGCCCTGCATCACCTGAGTTACCAGGTTCTGGCTCGCATCGCCGAACTTCGCGTGAGCGTTGTTCAGGCCTGCGTAGGTGATGCCAGCGGTAGCCGACACATCGTTGACGGCAGCAGCCTGGGCGGTGATAGCGGCGACCAGGGCGGCGATCGCGGTGTTCAGTTGGTCCTTCAGCAGGATTTCAGCGAACGCACGGCTGGCGACTTCGATGCCTTGGGTGGTTGGACGCTCCAGCCAGGTCATCTGCGATGGCTCGTAGCGGATCGGACCGAAGCCGCCGGCTACCTTCACAGAAGTGTTCTTCAGCTCGGTCAGATCGGTTGCAGCGACAGTAGCGTTCGCGCTGTAGCGGTCCACGCGGCGCTGGGCAGCCGCCAGAGTTTGGAAGAACGACTCTTGGAGGAAGTCACCAGTGAAGCCGTCCGGAGACAGCACGATCGCGCCACGGCTGGCGGCGTTGAAAGCGGCGAGATACTGATCCAGCGTCTCGAGAGTCGCCGGCATGATGTATTCGTTGAAAACCTGCATTTGCGACAGGGACATGGGTTATTTCCTTACGATTGTGGGAGATCCGGGAACCGGCTCGCGATCGCGGCCTGTCGTTCCTCTTTGGTGCCGCCGATTTTTCCTTTTGCGGCCCCGCCGCCACCTCCAGCACCAGCAGCCCCGCCGCCAGATGCCTTACTACCCGCGATCAACGGCGCGAAGGCCGTGTCGTTTGCGAATTCTGCTTTCAGCTCATCCAGCGTTGCTGCCGAGAGCTTGCCCTGCTGGTCGAGGACGACCACAACAGGCTTCCCGTCGCGCTGCTCGACGCTCAGTCGGCGCTCGATGTGCGGCAACAGGGCTTTGGCGCTGCCTGGGATTGCCAGGGCAGACGCGATGTCAGTAGCGGTACGGCCGACGGTCAGATCCCGGATCTGAGTGCTCAGCGTTCCACGCTCCTGCTCCAGCATGCCGTTCAGCTCAGCTTCGCGGCGGTTGTACTTTTCAGACCAGGACTTTTCGAGCTCCTCGACGTTGCCGGACTTGCGAGCGGCCTCTTCACGCTCCAGTCGGGCCTGCTCTTCCGCATCCTTGCGAGCTTTCTCGGCGGCTTTCTTCTCGCCGAGCAACTCTTCCACCTTCGACTTCAGGCCGGTTACATCTTCTGGTTGCGGCAGGCCTTCAATACCGAGGACAAACTTGCCTTCCTTCTCGGTGTAGAGCGATTTAACGGAGTCATCGAGACCGTCAAGAGTGTCCAGCTGATATTTCAAACCCATTTGCTTGTCTCCCAGAGACGATTTGCAGGCCCTGCCCGCAGACATGAAAAAGCCGGCTCATGGCCGGCCTGGTGATTCGGTGTTCGGTTACTTGGCTTCGTGCAGTCGCTGTTTGAGCGCGTAGCCCATCAGCGGCCATACCTTCTGCTCGGCGTTCTGGCGGGCGATCTTGCGGCCCACCTCCGCGTCGAAGTTCTCAGGGCTGGCGCATGCGCTCTCGCCGGTGACGGTGAAGCCGTTGCGCAACACCAGGACGCAGAAGGTCAGCAGATCCAGCGACTTGTCGGTGTATTGCGCCAAATGGGGGTCGCTGCCATGCACGCCGTCTTGAGCAGTGAAGTAATGGCACCCCTTGATATTGGCTTGCAGGTCTGCCGGAGTAACACGCGTCGCGGTCAGGCCCTTGGCTTGAATCTCTTGCTCGATTGCTTGGTCGTTCATGTGGATCTCCAGGTTATTTGATGCCTGCCCGCTCGAACGCCAGAGGCTCAAGAGCCTTCATCTGCACAAGGGTCAGAGGTGAAAAGTTGCGATCAAGCTGCAGCTCGGAGAATCGCTCGATGCTCAGTCCGCCTTCGCGGAACAGCTTGGCGCGGACCGGGCCGATGGCCTTATCTTGGAACGCTGCTGGCTGCTGCTTGAGCCAGTCGTAATAGCTGAGGTCCGCCCTCACCTGCTGGGCGCCGCCGTCACCGATGGATGCCCTTGTGGCGTCCTTGGCGAACAAGGCACTGAAGCGAGTCACCGCCACCACCGTCGAGCGGCAGTTGATGTGGATCGGCGGTCGCGGCCCTTCAGTCAGCTTGAACCGTTGCTTATCCAGCGTCCGGCACTGGCTGGTGGTCTTTGAGTCCAGGGTGCTGACCCACTCCACCGACTGCACGACGTCACTGTTTTCCTTCAGCGTCTCCATGCGCGCCTGTGTGGCGACGTGCTGCACCGCTGTGCGCACTGTGGCTCCGGCGTTACGGTTCGTCGTGGCCAGGATGCCATCGTTGTACTGGAGAGCCTTGGTACCGCGAATATTCTTGATGATCTGGAAGTTGGTTTGGCCTTCGAAGAAGCCCTGCCTGATCGCACCTGTGAGGCGTTGCCGCTCGGTGGCGGTGAATCCATCAATGAACGACTTGAGCAGCTTGCCGCCATCGGCACCGCGCACGCTGAGCGGATTGGTGAGGATCGCCGCCCTGATTGCCGCAGCGCCTGGCACCGCCGCGTCGAAGGTGACGCCCACCGGTGCCGCGCGGGTCAGGCTGGTTGCCTCAAACTCGGCCTCGTAATTGGCGATGTCCACCAGGTCGAGGTTCAGCTTCTCGCTGTACCGGTCGAAGATGCCCAGCAGCAGGCTATCAACCTCGCTCAGAAGCCGCTCCAGGCGGGCGGCGGTGTAGTCCGTCAGATCCGCCCGCGTCAGCCGCTCACGAATCGAGCGATCGATCTCCTTGAGGAAGGGTGCGAACTTTTCCACCTCCCCCGACTTCAGCTGCTCCAGGAACACGGCGTGCCGGATGGTGGCGTCAAGGATTGCTTGGTTTGCCGCCATTCGGAATTACCTCGTCGTCATCCAGGTCAGGCCCAGTGCTTTGCGCTTCCAATTCGCCCCGGATGTCGTCGTCCGTCTTCTCAGGGTTGATAACCCCGCGATCGCGCAGGTACTGCCAGAAGTCGCCTTCAGGCAGCTTGCCGCCCTGCACTGCATTGAACAATGCACCGAGGATCGTCGCGTCCAGAGTGATCTGGCTGAAGTCCTGGTTGAGCTTATAGACCACCTCACCAGGCGCGTTAACGAACTCGGCCATCCATTCCAGGCATTGGCTGTACGCCTCGCTGACGTTGCTCACAACAAGGGAGAGAACGCTGTGTTCGGCGGCGCTGTCGTTGTCGGCCTGGGTTGCGGTCTTCACCGCACTGCCGCGCTCAATCAGTCGGGCGCCCAGGGACACCATGTCCTGCTTCTTGGCGTCCATGGCCTCTTTCACAAGCGTATTCGGCTCAGGTTGAGCAAAGCCGCACGATCCGCTGGCAGGAAGCGTCAGCGGCGCCCTGGAGCCGACATAAATGCCATTGGCCTCAAGGTGATCGCGCCAGGCCTCGTCCAACCCCGAAATCCAGAATTGCGGTTGTCCGGAAAACCACACCGAGTCCTCGTAGTCCGCACTGTTGCAGTAATGACCGATGTTCAGCACGGCCATGTCGTACAGCGGCGAGTCATCGATGCTTGTGTCGTTGTTCTCGCTACCGAGAAATTGAAACGGGATCACGCGCCAGGGTTGGCCGGCGCCGTTCAGCGGTGTGAATGGCGGAGTGGTCATCGAAGTCTCGCTTGAGCTCTCCTGCCACACCTCCTGGGTATAGACGCCAGCCTCATCGAGGCGCAGCACACGGTATTGGGTAACCTTTTCGCTGCCGAAGCCATCATCGGTATCGACGTCCACGGATTCTTGCAGCACTACCAGGCTCAGCAGGTGCTGACCACCGACCTTGCGGGTCTTCCAGTTCCTGATTGATTCGGCCGGATAGCTCGCAACGTTCGCGCGAGCGCGCCCAGCCTGCTCATCTGCCTTGCTCACTGTGCCGGCCTGCACCGCAGCGTAATCCACCAGCAAGCCGTGACGGCCTACCTCGAGCAGGTGACCGATGACCGACTGCGACTGCTGGTAAACGCTCACGCCCTGCCCGTCGACGTCCGTGGCCACGTAATCAAGCGCACCAGGGACGGTCAAGGTTGGCCAGGTACGGAACACTGCGCCCACCAGGCTGTGCTTCGTGCGCCCGGTAGCGTTGTAGAACACGGCCCGCTGCTTGTACGACTTGTACCGCTCAAGGTTCTCAGGGCTGGTGTCGTGCTTGTTGGGCTTGGGCAAATACACATCGCCGCGCCCCTTGACCGTCTCGGAGCCCTTGCACACGTCGCGCACCAGCCGCCAACGGGACTGTGCCGCGTCGTACTCCGGGCGGGTGTATGTGACGTCTGCCATTAGCGTGCGAATCCCATTTTGATTGATTTGACCGGCTTCCGGGCGCTCTTGGCGACAGCGAAATACCGAAACCCGTCGGAGCCGTGAGAGGTCCAGTCGTGTAGCGGCTTGTCTTTCCAGCAGCCGCGCTTGTCGTCCCATTCCTTGCGGTAGTTCTCAAGGCAGGAGACGCCTTGCTCGCACTTCGAGTCGTCGAAGGCGCACTTTGGCAAGATCTCCCGCACCTGCTCGATGCCATCGTTGATGCCGAGCTTCGGAACGACTTGGAACGTCATGCTGTATTTCTGACCGTCGATGTCGTAACCCTCGCGGGCCAATTCCCGGCGAGTCTTGGCATCGCTGCCAAACTCCCGGTTATCGATGTCGTGCGGCCCCCAGTGCTCGGAGTAGGTGTAACCCTTATCCTTAAGCACCTTCATGTAGTGCCGTAGGCCTTCGCCGCTGTTCTCGTAGTAATCGATGACGTGAAACTCTTCACCAACCTGGCGCACGAACCATATGGCCGTGGAGTCGCCGACGCCGATGTCCCAGAAGGTCATCACCTGCAGGTGACTGTTGTTCGGGATCACGCCGATACGCTGCTGCGCATAGAGCTTCGTCAGTTGCTGCGCGTAGTAGGCGCCCTCGACCGACTGCTGGAAGGCTTCGACGGGGATCGACGGGTACTCCCGCTTCATGTCGTCGCCGAGTGTCTTCTCCTTGGCGGCGTACCAGGCTCGCTGGCCTGGGTTCGTGTCAATGCCGTGCTTCGCGAACAGCTCGTTGAAGTAGTCGGTCAGGCGCTGCGGGATGATCACGTCGGTGGGGTCAAGCCAGTAGGCCTTGTTCTTCCACCAGGAGAAGAAGAAAAACTTCCAGTCCAGCAGGCCGAGGGGCACCCCGGATAGCTGCTGACGTTCAGCGCTCTGTGAGTAGTCGAAGAAGTAACCGGCCCTGCCCTCTGCTGTCGATTCGATGGTGACAAAGCAATCGGTGGCGACAGCCTCGAAGGCGCCGGTGACGATCTCTCTGGCCTTGTGGGGAAACTTGGCGCAGATCTTCCCGAACTCGGATACGTGCAGATACCGTAGAGTCCCGCCCCGGAAGGACGTGGACACATAGAGCGATCCGCCCTTGCTGAACACAAGCTCACCAGCAGCATCGTTAGAAGCAGGGTTGGCAGCGCGTATCTCAGCAGGAAGGTTGTCGTAGGCGTATTTGACCTTCTCCCGGAACAGGCGCTTGGCGTCGTTCAGGGTGTGAGCGATCAAGGCACACTTGGCCGACTCGAACAGCGCCGCGTCCAGCTGGATGATGCAGCACTCAGTGGTAAAGCCGAGCTGCCGAGCCTTCAGGATGATGTTGCGAGTGTGCATCCCGTCGAAGTATTCGATCTGCTCGTCCGTCATCCGGAAGCGGACCTTCTTGCCCTGCTTGTCCGTGATGAAGTAGAGGTTGTTCAGGCGCCAACGCTTATCCCGGAGCAGCTTCAAGTGCTCGGGCTTCATATCAGGCGTCCTTCGATAGATCGTCCATCAGTTTCGAGAGTGCATCGGCATCGCTGTTGCCTGACTTGGCGTCGAGGTCATAAGCCTGGCGCTCCAGCGAGATAAGAGTCTTCAGCGTCTCCGCCATTTCCTTCATCGTCTTGGAGCGGCCCGGCAGGCTGATCACCTTGCCATACAGTTCGTTGCGCTTATCGAAGCCGTTGTCGTCCGGGTCGTGCATCAGCTCGCCCAATTGATCGAACAACTCCCGGTTGTCAGTCAGGCATTCCAGTTCGTCCAGCAGCTTGTTGGTGAGCCGCCGGCCGCGAGAGATGTCACCCCGGTGAGCCATCCGCACATTGGCGATGACCTCAGCGTTTACCTCGATGATCTCTCTTTCGGTATCCGCCTGTTTGGTGGATACCTCAGTGGATACCGTGCGTTTGGATACCAGCGAATCAGCCTTAGCCTGTATCTTCGCCTTGAGGTCTCGTTCCCACCCATCCCGCTTGGCGCGCTTATTTACGGCGCCGTGGGTGATGCCCTGGGTCGATGCGATCTCACGGATGGAAAGCAATCCAGCCCGGTAGGCACGTTCGATTGCCTCCCAGTCGGGTTGCTTGGTTGTCATGGGGAATCCTTAGTCTTTCTTGATGATCACTGTGCGGATCGTGCCGCCGGTACTGGTGTCGCGCTTCGATGCCATCTCAATGGCCTGGTACGCACTGGCGCCCATGTCCATTGCCGTGATGGCGTTGTCCGATCCGCTGCCAATTGCGTACTCGTGGTCTACCGGGTACTTGAATAGGCGGCCTTCACTCCAAATGATCTCTGTGACGCAACCGCCGAACGCGACAATAGCCTGGGCATCACACTCTCCCTTGATCTTCGCTCCAAAGAAGGCATCAATCAGATTCAGAATGTCCGAGGTCGAGCCACAGCCGAAGAACATATAGCCTTCGCGCTCGCGCTTCTTGTCTGCGCTATCAGTGATGATCCTTCCATCGCATGTGCGGCGAGAGTCATAGGCGATCACGCCGTCTTTGTAAGCGATGGTCGTCACTGGGTCACCATCTGATGCGTTTGTGCGTGGGCATGGCCGTGGAGCAATCCAACGATCAGGCCCTGGGGCAGCCCGGCCGCCTTGGCGACGTCCACGGCATCAGCAATGGCCTTATCGAGAGCGCTTACCGCTGCATTGATGTCAGGGCTCATTGGCAGAGCGTGGCGCAGGCGGGTGACGTTGCTCACGTGTTGTGCCCTTCCAGAGGCTGAGCAAAGGTGAGCTTCACGCCGTCATCCGGGCAATACGTGGAATAGGTGGCGTTCTGAAGGATCACACCATCTCCCAGCACCTCTGTGGCCGCATCACCGTACTTGGCGATCAGCGCAGCCTTCAGGTCATCCGCAGACAAGGTCAGCGCGATATCGTTGAAGTGGATCAGCGTCTTTTTGATGCCCATGTCTACCTCAATGCTCGCGCCACGATTTGGCGCATTCGAAAACGTGGCGCGGATTACTGTTTACGCCGCTCGATACCCTCAGGCGCCTTTGGGCAACCCATGCAGTGCTCGCAGTTGAGCGTCTTGCACAGCCAGGCCTTGACCGCCTGCCAGTAAGTGACCAT
>NZ_JYLO01000027.1 GCF_001439845.1 Pseudomonas lactis
ACGCAATAGTCCTGGCGGTCTACCAGCCATTCTTCTTTGGTGTGATTGCTCATGTCCGCTGCTCCGCTGCTTCTGCGATCAATGCCATGCGCTCAAAGCGCTCAGCGGCCTGGCTGGCGAGATTGGCCATGTCCGCCTCATCCACCACCGGCATGCACACGAAACGAATACCGTGCTTGACCATGGTGTTCGCCATCTCAAGGGATTGGCGTAGCTGTGCTGGGTTTGCTCGTTTCATTGCGAGATCCCCTTCAGCAGCTCCTGCAACTGCTTCAGCTTGCCCACGGCAGCGGCATTGGTTTCGCGCTCAGCCTCAACCGACAGCGCCACTTCTTCGATGCGGCCGGCCAGCGTCTTCAAGCGCTGACCAATCTCATCGGCCAAGCTGACCACCTCGACCGACAAGCCGGCGAGAACATCCAGGGCGCCGGCCTCTGGCTTCTTGGTCGAAACAACTGCCTGCTTGGCTACCTGGGTCACGGTCTGCTCCTTTTTGGGTTTAGGGGTTGCTGCGTCACGCTGAAACTTGCCGCCGACTGGCTCGCGGATCAGGCCCGCTTCCTTGAGTTCGCCCAGGGCGCGGCGGATGGCGTAAGGCGATGCGTTGGTGGCCTTGGCTGTCGATACCGCGCCGTGGATTTCGTGGTTGCTCCAGCTCGTTTGGATTGGGACGTAGCCGAAAACCTTCTTAGCTATTGAGGACTGCCCGGCGAGCACCTGTTGCTGTCTGGCTTCATTCATTGCGGCGCCCTCTCCTGCTCCAAGTCCCGCGCCTGCTTCAGCAGCAGCGCCCGGCGATCTGCCAACTCATTGGCCGCGTCTATCCGCATTTCATCCTTCCTTTCAGCACTGGCAGCGCGCATTTCCAGCATCGAATCCTTCACCATCTGCAACTTTTCGCGCAGCGCTGGAGCCGGCCGGGTAACGGCGCCAGTGATCAGGCCAGCCAGGGCGCGCCCATCCTCGGTGATCGGCTCAACGCTCAGGTCTGCCAGGTACTTCTGGCCGTGTTCGCTGGGAATGCGCTTCAACTCCAGAGCCTTGGTGACAGCCTGGATGCGACGACCAGCGTCAAATCCCACGGAGACATGCCAATTCACCGGCTTCGTGTCCTGGCGGGCCTGGCCGACAAACCGCTCGTAAGCGCTGATGAACGCCATGCGCGCACCGATCTTGTCGCCGGCGTCGAGGACCGGTTTAGCGGCGGCCAGGGCCAGCTGGATTTCGTCGGTCAGCACCACGGTTTCGAATTCGTCGTTGGTGGTCATTGCGATGGCCCAAGCCTCGTCCTTGCCCGGGCGACCGTCGGAGGCCTGGACGCGCTGGAGGATGTCAGCCATAGCCAGCTTGCCTTTCACCTCGAAGCGGCAGGCCTTCAACGCGGCTTTGACCGCTGGCACCGGATAGGCGCACAGGTCTTCGGCCATCATTGCGGCGGTCCCCGGGTTCATTTCCTGGCCCATGGCCTCGGCTGTGGCGCAGATGGCGGCGGCCAGCCCGGCAACCTGCTGGTCGTTCATTTCAGAGGTATTCATTGCGGTCACCTGCTTGGCGTTTGGCCAGAACCATCTGGGCGGCCTGCTCCGCTGCGGAGTGGTTCGCCTCTGTCCGCTCCATCTGGCGAGCAGTTGTGCCGTTGATGCGCTGCCCGGTTACCCACTGGGTGTGATAGCTCTCGGCGTTGGCCAGCAGCTCGTTGAGGCTGTGGCACTTGCGCAGCACAGCGGCGTCGCTGGTTTTCAGGAAGTGGGCGGCGACGTGGTGAGCTACATCGGCGCCGAGGCGGTCGACCAACTGTCCGAGCTGGCCACCGACCTTGGCATTCCACACAGGCCAGGCGCTGTAGCGCTTGCGGTAAGCCATGGCGTAGTTCGCCCAGACCTTGAAGGTTTTGCAGGTCTGGTCTTTGGGGCCCGGCATGTCGGCGGGGATTTCGACGCGGGGCGCTTCGGCACGATCAACCACCAGCACCAGCGCGCCGGACTGGATCGGCTTGTCCGAGCCTTCCGGAAAGCTGTGACTGGTATCCTGATTGGTATCCTGATTACTGGTATCTTGATTTGTCGGAGATTTATCCGACCCTTGCTCGGATTTTTTTCCGACCTTGCTCGGAGATTTATCCGAGGTAGATCGGATTTTTTTCCGACCCTTTGAGGTTGGAGTGGTCGGATATTTTTCCGAACCGTCTTCTTTCTTGTTCCACTCGGCGGCCTTCTTGGTGAGGCGGAACAACGTGATGTTTGCGGTGCTTGACAGATCAATCAAGCCCGCCTCCTCCAAGGCTTTCAGCATGCGGTAAGCGGTATCGGGCTTGTCGGTCAGCAGAGGCAATTCTTCTACGATCTTCGCTTTGCTTAACGCGAAGAAAATGCCGTTTTCGGTTTTGACTGGAGTAGTCCAGCTTGGGCATGAGTAGACGAAAGCGAACAAGAGCGCTTGCTGGGAGTTCAGGCCCCACTCAAGCGACTTAACTTGGTTAATAGATAGTGTGAACTGCATGTCAGGCCTCCACCGCGCTAGCGATATCTGAGAGGCCTTGCAGCACCGGAAGAATGGCGGAAAGTCGCGCCTGAATGGTCGCGTCTGCCTCGATCAGGTCAGATAGAAACTGACCAGCAAAGCTAGGCACACCAACCTCGCTGCGCTCGACGTAGCGGCCTATCAGTTCAACCTGGGTAATTACGCTGAGGATCAGGTCAGATGCGCGAGCCTGCTCCTTAGGCGGCGCCTTGGCGGCCTTGGAGGCCTGCTGAATCGACTTCTTGTCTCCGGCCGCCACAGAGGCCTGCTGGTCCTTTGGCAGCACCAACAGCGCCAAGGCACCAGATACAGAGGCGCGCCCCTCATCCATTGCCTGAACAAGCTCGGGTGCGGCCTCGTTAGCTACGCGCTTGGCCTGCTCGTAGGTCTTTCCATTGCCGAACCCCGCCGCTTTCGCGGCAATATCCCTAGTTTTACCCTCGATCAAGGTGGAATTTTTTCCCTCTTGATCCTCTGTTGCGACCCCTTTCCTGTCACCACCATGGCGCTCGCCCAGCTCTAGCTCAATCGCCTCGCCAATGGCAACGCGCTCGGACGGGGTGAAGTCCTTGCGGAATTCATTCTCGGCCAGCTCGCCTTGCAAGATTGAATCGAGGTGAACGGTGCGGACTGGAATCTTTTCCCAGCCGAGGGATAGGCAGGCACGCAGGCGGCGCTCACCAAAAACGAGGCGATACCCGGAGTCGATGCCGATTGGCTGCAAGAGCCCAATCTCTGAAATGCTTGCGGCCAGGCTTTCAATGTCGCCGAAGTCCTTGCGGAATCGATTCGCGACCTTGATCAGGGATGCCTGGCACTGAATGATTTGATCGGCCATTTTTTGACAGGGGACGGTTTCCCGCCCCCATCCTATTTAGATGAAGGTCGGGAAGGTGTCGTCGACTCGCATAACGTTGGTCGCGTGCTTGATAGGCTTGCCACGCAGCTCTGCGTTCCAGGTGCGAATCAGGGCTCCAATGACTTGGCTTCGGTGGATCGGGCGACGGTCAACAGATGCGGCAAAGCAGCGATTCCGCAGATACAGCAGGTTGTCGTTGACGCCCTCAACGGCCCCCACCATGAATCGCTCAAGGAATCGCTCAGCCAAGGGCTGGTTGCGCTGGCTTGCGTAGAAATAGAACATCGCCGCAATGGATCGTGGGACGGGAGATTGCCGAGGAAGGGTTTGACCGTATTCGGCGGCGGCGATCAGCAGCGGGTTGCGTTTAACGAACTCCAGAACATCTGTCTTCTCTGCTTTACCGGGAAAACCAAACTGCTCTTTCTCGTAATCAATGACCCATGTGGTGGCAGTCGCCAGCATCTTGCAGGTCTCAACGGGGAGACCCAGCTGAACGAACAACACATCAGACTTCTGACGGCCTTTGCCGCTGTCGAGTACGTCGAAAATGCTTTCGTCAAACCCTCGCATTACGACGCAAGTGACGGTGATGCCGGATTGAAGAATGGCATGTAGGCGGTGCTGACCATCCAGCAGGCTGCCACCCTTTGAGAAGCGGATCGGGTCGCCGGTCATCTTCCAGCCGCCATCCCGGATCGCTTTTTCGAGCTTCGCGACATGCGCCATGCTTGCCGCGCGATTTCCAGTGTTACGCTCAAGCCACGCACGAGCGATCTCAGGCGTAACCTGCTCGACGGTAATTGCTGGACCGTTTACGCTGATGGCGTTTTGGGTTAAATTGCTCATGTAGATTTTCCTTTAGTGTCGCAATCAGCCAGGCCGTGAACCTGGCTTTTTTGCGCCCGCAATTTGCGGCTGGGGTTTTGCGCCACGTTTTGCTGAATTGAAAAACGTGGCGCGGTATAGGTGTCCGGCGCATCCGTGGTAGCTTTTTGCTTCCACACGAAAAGGCCTAGGAGGCCGGACATGTCTTTAATCGATACCCAAAACTTCAACATCACCTGCGGCGAGTGCGCCCACCAATTCTCTCAGTCGGTCGGTGATCTGAAGCTCAATGACCGAATGACCATCTGTCCCGAATGCGGGAATAGCCACCAACTCGACAAAGCCGGGTTTGAGGCTGCCGTCGCTGAGGGTGAAAAGCAGATCGAGGACCTTCAAGCGAAGGTGAGGAGCGTCGGCGAGAACCTGTTCAAGGGTGGCAACTAGCCCCTCAAGCTCAGAGAGGCCCGGCTCAGCATTTAGTTGAAGTTTCAGTTCGGCTTTCATTAGGCAACCTTCACGGAGGCTTTCAGCTGCGCCAAAGCGCTTTCGGCGTGGTCGATCTCGCGAAGAATCCGGGCGCGATCAACCTGGTCTACTCGACCATCAGCCATCGCCGCATGCGTCTCGACGGTGACTTCTGCAAACTCCAGGGTTGCGCGCCCTAGCGCGTCATGAATGTCGATAGCCTTGGGCTGGTCAGTCTTCACGATCGAATAGCCGAACTCGCCAGCCAGCGCAGCCAGTGGCCGCATGTCCTCGGTATGCAGCAGCAAGGAATACAGGTGCTTCACGTTGAACCAGGCGCCGTCGTAGTTCGCGTTGGCGCGCTGGAGCAAGCTCACCGGCGGCATGCTCATCAGCGTCGCGAGATTCTTGGTGTTCGCCTCTTCGACAGAGGTGTCGCAAGCCCTCAGAAAATCCTGCATACCTAAAACCTCGAATTTCTTTACGTGGCGCCCTGCAGGTGCAGAGGCGATCATTTGCTCAATGGAACGGCGGACAGGGATGTCAGGCGGACTTCCTGGCCGGAATTGGCCTTGTCTCGCTGGCCTCAATGGCGCCGTCGTCGTGGATCGTTATGGAGATATTTCGGCCGGATCTGAACATCTGAGAAACAGCGCTCTGCTGGATGCCCAGCCCCTTGGCGAGATCGCTTTGGGTGCCGTGCGACAACAGGTATTCCCCAAGGGTTACAGTCTTCATGGGTAGTAACTCGGTTTGGATATGGTCAGATATTAGCACTGCTGTTTCATATAAAACAAGGGAATGATCAGCAGTGCTGTTTGCTTAAAAAGCAGCCCTGCTACTAAATCGCACGCATGAAAAAACCTGTACGCACTCCTCTCGATGAGGAGCAATTAGCCGACGCAAAGCGCCTGAGTGAAATTTACAAGCGCAGAGTTCGCGAAGCCAAAGATGGCGGCGGCAAGGCCATCAGCCAAATGGAGGTAGGGCTGCGTTGTGGGTGGAATTCGCCACAAAGCACCGTAAGCCAGTACATGACCGGCAAGGTGGCCCTCAATCTTGATGCACTGGTGAAACTATCGGACGCCCTAGATTTTGAGCCTTACGAGGTCAGTCCGACCCTAGCATCAGGAATTCGGCGAGCTGCGCCAGCTCAGTCGAAAGCTGATCCGCTTAAAAAAGATGCGGCCAACACCCCATTTCCTGTCGGCGAGGATGAGGGGGTCATTGATGATCGCTACGCCTTCATTCCTCAATACGACGCTAGGGCGGCCGCAGGCATTGGTCATGACAATCCGCACGTCGAGGTAAAGTCCACCCTGGCCTTCAAGCGTGATTGGCTGCGCCTAAAGGGCGCAAACCCCACAAGCCTGATCGTTATCTATGCCGATGGCGAGAGCATGTGGCCAACAATTGATGATCATGATGTGCTGCTGCTGGACACGTCCAAGACCGATCCGGCGGATGGCCATGTCTTTGTTCTGGCAAGCACGGACAAAGGAACAATCGTCAAGCGCCTCATAAAGCACGGGGCCTCCTGGATCATCCAGAGCGACAACCCTGACGAAAATAAATATCCCGATATCGTGCTGCCTGATGGCGAGATTAATGAGCACCGGATTATCGGTCGCGTAATTTGGCGCGGCGGGGACTTGTAACCCATGCCCCTCACCAAACCCAATCAGCAGCTGCGCCGCGACCTTAAAGAGGCTGCGGCCCTGCTCAAGTGGGCGGGCGTTGATCTGATGCAGGCTGCCGTGCGGCTGTCCGAGGCAGGCCAGGAAGGCGAAGCCAGGGAGCTACTGAAGATTGCAGCGAGCTACCAGGATGCAGAGGACAAGCTGGCGGGTTATGCGGATGAGGTGAAGGCAGGAAGGATTGTGCGAGCCAATCCTGAATAGTGATGTTGGAAGAATTTTAGAATTTCGATTGAGCGCACAGCGCACGGAGATGGAAGTGAGCCAACCCACAAACACGACGATAATCCCGCACGTTCAAGCGGGAAGCTATATGGATGAGCAGGTTGATCAGTTCGATGCTTTCGCTATCAGCTGGAATGAACAGGATGCGGTCCATCTAACTTTCGGCAGAACCTCCCTTCTCGTCAAAACGTCCAAAATTGTGAACTATGCAGAAAGACCCGCCGAGATCGAAACAGGAGAGGCGGAATTGTTCCGCTTGGATGTCGGCGCCGTGACTATGCCTATCGAGACAGCTCGATCTCTAGCGAAAACCCTATCTCGAATGGTCGAGCAATTCGATTCTCGGAAATCGGAAAATGACTAGACTGAATGCGGTTCTGGACTCCAAGGGCCACATCGTCCCGGTAAGGAAAGGTGACAGAAGCTCCGACACCGGCAATACTGGTGGAGAAGAACCTCCAGGAGAGCATCCAATGGAAGCGCGCGTAGCGAACCTTGAAAAATCTATCCCAGAAATACGGGAGGCGCTTGCACGCATTGAAACAACTCTGGGCTCATTCGATAAACATGTGTTCCCGAACCTGGCTACGAAGGCAGACCTTGCCTTATTGGCCTCAAAGGATGACCTTGCGGGCTATGTAAGGGCTAGCGGCAAGGACGTTCAGGACCTAGCTGTCAGCTTTCAAAAATCAATCACTGATGTCCAAAAGACTATCAATGAGCAAACCTGGAAATATATAGGTCTTGCAGGAGTGCTGGCCGGGCTAGCCTTTACTGCCGCCAAGTTCATCCAGTAGCAGTTCCTCCGTACCAAAGCCCGGCCCAGCGCCGGGCTTCTTGTATCTGCCCTTTCCTGCCACTCAGATGGTGGCTGTACGCCACGAGTGGTAAAGTGCTGGCTCAATTACGGGAGTGGTTAGCAATGGAAGAAAAGGCATGCCCTTACTGCGCAGAAACAATCAAGGCAGAAGCGATTCGGTGCAGACATTGCCAGGCCGACCTAACAACTTCAGCCTCAGTCCAGACTGCTAAGCCTGGATCGTGGGGCAAGATACTGCTATGGATAGTGCTGACCCCAATAATCGCATTTGGCGCCCTGATGATATTTGGCGCGATGTCCGATAGATCCTCTCTGCAATCTGGTAACTCAGCGTCGCCATCGACGCCGAGAGCCGACCAGCAAGTTTGGCTGGACTCATCAGCTATCGGCTGCATGACCGGAAGTGACCTAGATAGAGCTCTTGACCACTACGCCAGAGCTGAATACACGGCCTGGGCGGAGATCACTGGGTCCAGATACTGCTTCCATCAGAGCAATGTCAGCTCTGACATATCATGGACGGTAATGCAGGTCCGCGGCGACCACATGCAGATCGGCCTGAAGCTCGCCTCGGAGTATAGTAAAAGCCCAGAGCTCGGGAGGATCAACTATTGGACGCTGACCAAGTGGGCCGTTTTTTCCAAGCCGCCAAGCGTTGCTGGCGATCCGGCAACACCTAAAGCTAAATCGCCAACCTTGAAGGTGGGGAGCAAATCCAAGCCAGCTACATTCGCGGCGCCCATCCGCGCAACCGCAGACCCATCGACCTCGATAAAACGCGGAGTCAAGATTGGCGCTGTCGTTCAGGTCTATCAGCTGGAAGCAGGGATGGTTCGAATATCTAAAGACGGCCAGCCTCCGGAGTGGATAGTCCCTGAAATGCTTGAGTGGTAGCCGCCACCCAGGAAACAAAGCCCGCCACTCAGCGGGCTTTTTTTATGCCCGCAATAAAATATATCAGCAGTGCTGTTGACTCATTAATAACAGCAGTGCTACTTTTAACCCATCGCAGCGACACACAGCCACTGCGAAGGGCCCTCGGCCTGAACCGCTCTTTAAAAATTCAGAAGACGATCCCGCTGCGGAAATAACAGCGGGGCCGCCTGTCCGGCAAGGACATGGAGGGCCGATGCAAAGGCTCTGTCAAAAACTAACTATTAAGCCGCTACGCCTCTACTGGGGACCGGCGATCTGATCTGACCTACCGCCTGGGGAGTGACTTGGGTGCTGGAAGGAAACGCAGGGAGAACCTGCGGCGGATCGAGGGATACCGAACTGGCGAATGATCCAGATATGCGTAGCGAGACAGATTTCCTCGATGCCCTTCTCACGAGGGGTATCAGGGAAATCAAACAGGAGAGTTAGCAGATGAAGATTGAAGGATTGACGATTGAAGTAATTCCAAAGCCAGGCACCGACGAGTTTGATCAGTTGGCCAAGCAGTTCGCCGAATCTGCTTACCGGCACTTTGTTGAGTTGTGGCGACAAGGTGCTGAGCAGGACCCAGCCGCCACTTACCCTCAGTTCCTGGCTACTGAATGATCTCGACCTGGTTTGCTCTCGGCACCTGAGGCGGCTCAAAAGGCTTTGCAAACACCGAATGGATGTTCCCGCAGTCGCCACAGCTTGCAATCAGGATGTTCTTATTTGTCGGAGCGGTCTGGATGGCGATCTTGGTCAATCCTTCCACTCCGCATGCTGAGCATTTCGGTTTAGCAATTTCCATGTTGTTGCCTCAACGGTTGTAGGGACTTGAGAGGCTACCACGGCCCGGCGTGGGTAAATATCCGGGCACCAAATTCAAGTCGGATGCTCTCCAGGTGGCCCTACTCAGGACCACGCGGAAAGCAGGAGAGTGAGATGAACGAAGAACAGATTGAACGATTTCGCCAGATCGTTCAGGAGATAGCGACGGACGAAAGCGTCACTTTTGATGAGGCTTTCTCCATCGCTTCAAACCACCTGGCCTACTGGGTGAGCGAAATGCCTAAAGGCAGAGCGTTCGCTGGGGGCGGTAGCTCGTCTCAGGCTGGTCGAAGCCAGCCAGACCAGTCGCTTGACTCAGAGACAAACACTGAAGGATCGGCCGGGTAGGAGAAGGGGGCGGCAATAGTCTTAACTTTCTCCCTCAGCTCATAGGTTCCCAGCGAGCTTGCTCCGTAGTAGGTGCCAGGCGGCATCCTAAGAACCCCATTATCCCCTTGAACCGTCCTCTTGAGGCCAAGCGCTTCCAGCGCCTTATGTAGGTCTGCGTATTCCTCGCTGTCAGCCTTGAAAATCTCAACCCGCACCATGTAATTCGCCATTACTACATTCCTTGTTTCGACTGTGGAAGTCGAAGCATATGGATTTCCCTCGACTGTGGAAAGCGAGGAAACAGGGAGCCTGCCCCTGTAAAAACAGGCGACCACATTGATTCAAGCCGGTGACCGACGCCAGTAGCGGGTCACGGCTCACAGATTTCCTCGATGACCTTGGCGACAGGGTCATCCGGAAAATCAAACAAGCAAGGAGATACAAAGATGGGCAGACAGGTAACGGTGAGCTTGGTGCCGCTGCTGAAAGCAGGTTGCACGCTCAGCATGCATAAAGGCCATGACGAAACATGGCTGCGAGTGGTGATGCCAGACGGCGGTCACTTCAACAGTGATGCCGAGGACTGCCTCAGCTTCGACTGCCGGAGCATTGAACACTCCACCAATGCATGGATGGAGAAGTGGCTTATCGCAAACGGCGTGCCTTATGCGCATGGCTGATCCGAATATTCCTGATGCCGCTTCTATGAGGCGGCATTGGAAATCCAAGGAGACCACCGAAATGCTCAACATCAATGAAGACGATCTGAAAACCGCAATCGTAGCCAAGGTATCTGATGAACTGCTGCGCGATACCGATGACCTTTCCGGCATGGTCGCTGCGGAACTGAAGAAGCGCATCGACAAGATCTTCAACGAGCGTGTGACAGCGCAAATTGAGGCGGCAATCAACGAAACCATCAACGGTTCCTTTGAGCGCGAGTATCGCCGGGTAAATACCTGGGGCGAGCCAGAAGGTCCGGCCACAACAATTCGCAAAGAGCTGGAAAAGACCGTGAACGCTTACTGGTCTGCGAAGGTTGAGCCGCGCACAGGCAAGGCCGCGACGAGCGACTACAACACGGTCACCCGTGCCGAATACATCATGACTCAGGTCTGCGCCGAAGACTTCACGAAGGAAATGACCCAGAGCGTGCGGAATGTGTCGGGCGCACTGAAGGATGGCCTTCGCATCCAATTGGCAAAACAGATGGACGCCATGCTGGACGGCCTCTTTCACATCAAAAGCCTGCAAGACCAAGGCAAGGTTGAAAAGCCGTACTGAACAACCAGCGCCATGACAGCCGGGAAAGACCGGCACCTCCCCTTCCCCACCTCTATTACGTCAGCACTCCTCCCCCGCGCCCATCGGCAACCAGCGGGAGGCATGAGTGTTGACGAATACAGGTGAACCAACCACTGAGGAATCAGAAATGCGACCAGTTATGACCATGGCCCCCATCTGGGAAGGCAATAAGAAAACCGGCTTCAAGGATCTTCGAGAAGGCCGCTTCCACCAATGGGCAGGCGAATACGAAGAGTTCGAGTCGGGCCCAGGCAACTACACCGTTGCACTGGTTGAGTATTCGGACGGCTCCATCGGCACGGTAATGCCTGATTGCATTCGGTTCCTCGATGGCGAAGAAGCCAAATCGGCGCTGATAGATGAAGCCATTGCAAGCATGTGCAGCCATACGCTCTAACCGGGTGAACCAACGAACGGAGAGAGTCATGATCGACATCAAATACACCGACGACGGCAAGAAGGTTCTTGTCGTTGGCAAGCTGAATGCCCAACAAACGATCGTCCAAGAGATCTTCGTCAGCGCCGGTCAGGAAGTCCCGAGCGGCGAAAACTTCGTGGTGAAAAGTCTCCACGACGCGCCGGCTGAGTCGTGGAAGGAAAAGAACCTGCGCGAACTTGAGGCGCGCTACGAAAGTGATCGCAAAAAGCTCCAGGGGCAGATCGACGATCAAGAACGGCGTCTCTGCCTAGAGCGTGACAAGGCGAAATTGCAAACCAGTGCGCTCTTGCAGTTCGTGAAGAGCTCCGATGAAAGCCAGCTCGAAACCCTGAAGAACTTCATGTCTGGCCAAATCACTCACCTTTTCGTCGCTGGGTACTACCCGGAGATCATCAGCTGGACCGACAGCAACAAGGTCTATGACGCCGACTCTTTCTACCACCATGCTCGCCTTGAAGGCATCAAGCTTGTATCCCTGATGGGCAAGTCTGATGGCGACCTGAGCTATCGACTGCACGAATACCGCGACGGTAGCGGGAGCAGCAAGACCATTTATCCCTGCACAAGTTACGAAGCGGCCTTGGTTATGGCCCAGGCCCAGCTTGATGAGGATAGCGTCCCGTACGTTGCTGGCGATCACCAGTACTTCAATGTCCCTGAATGGCAAAAGATCGAAGGCATCGTAATTCCTTCCGCCGTCATCGAAAGATACGAAGCGTTGGCCGATGAAGCCAGAGTCAAGCGTATTGAAACGATCAAAAAAGAGCTTGCCGATCTTGAGGCTAAAGCGCCAACCAAGACCAAGTCCGCCTAACCCAAAACACTGGAGGTCGCCATGGCCGAAGAGCTTGTCGCTCACGTTTGCAAGATCTGCGGCAGTGCCTGGCCAAAACGGAAGAAGGCAAAGCTGCACGTAAACCTTAAACACTTCAACCGCGTCACCGCCCGGCACGGGCCGGGGCAGCATGTCTCTTACCTGTGGCTGGAACTTGAACGCTGGAGGCAGCATGAACGCAACAGCGCTTGCACAAAGTGAATTTGATAATCGTCTGCCGCCTCCAGTCAGCGAAAGCCCACTGGAACTGGCGCGCGCTGAATGGCTGTACAACGCCACCGAGCAGCTGGTGCGCTTCGGTCAGGATGTGAAGTTCCAGAGGCGCCTGCGTAGGCCTCAGGTCGTCACGGTCGCTGAACTGGCACTGGCGGCGGACGAACTGGCGAACGCCCGGCAGGCGGACTGTGATGTGGGCACACCGGCACTTGGCTGGATGCTGATCGCCAACAACTGCGGGCGCGCTGACAAAGATTCCGTATCCCAGTTGCTGGGCTACAGCGATCACCCCTTCGGCAAGCTTGGCGAAATTGCAGAGGCGCTACTCCGGCCCCTTGCTGACGATGCACTGGCCGCCCAGGCCGAGGACGACGAACTATGAACACCCATACCGCCCTCGCCCGCCTGGGCCTGGAAATCGCCAAGATGAAGAAGTCTTGCACCCCGGTACCAGACCGCACCTTCGTGATGGGCATGATCGAAATGGCCGAGTTCGCTGACCTGGTCGATTCCCCTACCGCCAACCGTTACCGCGATGCGCTGGACGCCAAGTTCGTCGAGCGCAACGAGCAGCTCAAGAGGGCCGCAGCATGAGTACCGCACCGGTTAAATCACTGATCGACGAGCAGATCGCCGAGATCGA
>NZ_JYLO01000028.1 GCF_001439845.1 Pseudomonas lactis
TGTAAGGCGGCAACAACTTGCTCAGCACGGCTTCTTTTCGCTCATGGGAATAACGGGCCACATCGGTGTCCTTTACCGCCTATCTGGGGAAAACTGGAGGGTGACAACTATCCTGCCAGAGGGGGCTTTTACCGGACTTCCAACGCGTCCGTGTGGATGACCTTTGACCTCGACCGAATCTGTTACGTAGTTGCGGATTTTTTGCAGGTACCCAGCGTAATGGTCAAACCCTAGAACCATTGAACCAGGTCGGGCTACATCACCATGCACATGCCACACATCCTTCGTGCCGGCGGTATGCCGGCGAAAGAGGCTGTATCTCGATTCAGGCGCAAGGAACGTAGGGGAGTGGAGTGGTCCTGCAAAGACCTCCTCAATCGTGAAATCATAGTTTGTGGTCATGATCACACTGAATAGACTACAAATTCTTTCGTGAGCCTCGACTGACTGAATTTGTTTGAGCAGTCTGGCGAACTCAACCTTCACAGCATGCTCAGCTTTCTGGAATGAAAGATTAGATCTGGCACATAACTCTTCTACGAACATGGACAGTGGCTTTGATTCAATGCCGGGGACCAAATCCAGACCATCAAATGCCAGAGCTAGCTCCTGAAGAATTTCGTTCCAACCTCTCTGCATCGCTACACGATTAATGCCATTTCCAAGAAGAAGGCTATGCATAAGGTATCCATTTTATGCTGGAGTGGAAGTATTAACGTTTGCAGGCATAGGGGTGTCAAAAATAGCCTAAAGTGAACCCTGTAGCGCTGGTTCGACTGTAATCCGACTCTTCGGCGTCCAAGCCGCGGTGAGTAATACAGTTACGAATCGATCACGACTCATTCTTTCGTCGCGAAACTGCGTACAAGTGATGGCAGTATGCGATGATCAAGCCAAACGCGCACTACCTGACAGGGACTCGTTATGGCAGCACCAGACTTTCGGCTCATAGCTTCAGCGAATAGCGACAAAAGCGGGCATTTCGACGACATAGGTGCAATTGGGAAGACCATCACACCTGAAATCGTCATTGCTCTTTGCGGTCCGATGGGTACCCCCCTGCACGACGTGGCGCAGACTTTTCAAGAACTCCTGCTTGGCCATGACTATAGCTACGAAAAAGTAAACATCATCAGGCTAAGTGATGAAATTCGTAAGCAAAAAACCTTGGCCTCTGAAAAAACGATACGCAATCTAATCGAAGCGGGAAATGAGCTCCGCGCGGAGTATGGCAACGAAATCCTGGCTCGATTCGCGATAAGGCGAATCACTTTGGAACGCGAAGAGGCTCAGCAAGAATCAGAAAAAAGTCATGAACCTGACCTATTCGAAACTCCAGCATCAGCTGTCGTGCCTAAGGTCACTGTTCGATACTGCCATATCATCGACTCGATCAAACATATCGACGAGCTGAAGCTCCTGCGCTCCGTATACGGAGATATGCTCCATGTTGTAGGCGTGTATTCACCCATTGAGATGCGGATCGCCAGACTCGAACGCACTAAAGGGCCAGGCGATCACATCCATGATCTAATCGATAGAGATTCTGGTGAAGAGATCGACCACGGTCAGCGGGTCGAAGACACATTCCCTCAAGCTGACTTCTTCCTACGCGTTGAAAAAACTACCGATACACATCGTAAAGGTCGAGTAAAACGCTTTCTTGACCTCATGCTGGGAACGGTGATTGCGACTCCAACATTGAATGAGCGGGCGATGTATGCAGCGTTCTCAGCAGCAAGAAACTCGGCTTGTCTTTCCCGGCAGGTAGGAGCCTCAATCACCAGTGCTGATGGGGAGATTCTCGCCACCGGCTGGAACGATGTACCCAAGGCATTCGGTGGGCTTTATCAAACTGAGACATATGGCAGCTCACCCGATGAAGATCGGCGCTGCTGGAACCTAAATGGTGGCTTTTGCTCCAATGACCAAGAAAAAAGGGTCATGTCCAACGCAATTGTCGATCTCCTGGCCAGCGAAGGCCTTATCGAGGAAGACAAACGCGAACAGGTCTATCAGGTAATCCGGAAAAAATCACAGCTCAAGAGCCTTATTGAGTTTTCGAGAGCTGTGCATGCCGAAATGCATGCGTTGCTAAGTGCTGGCGGTACCGATGGGGGAAAAATTCGGGGTGGAAAGTTGTTTGTCACCACCTATCCTTGTCACTCGTGTGCTCGGCACATCGTTGCAGCTGGCGTCAGAGAGGTTTATTTCCTTGAACCCTACAGAAAGAGCCTCGCAACCAAGCTACACGAGGATGCTATAACTGAAAATGAAAACGAGATAGATAAGGTCAGAGTGATGCCGTTCGACGGGGTAGCTCCCTCTCGATTCCTACGTTTTTTCTCTGCTCACCCGCAGGGGCGGAAAAATGCCGAAGGAAATATGCACTCCAGGGAAGCGCATCCCGTCGCTTTCGTCACAATAGAAGCTATTCCGACCCTTGAATCTCTCATCGTACAGGGACTATCCTCCCGCGGCATTTAGCGGATCCGGTTTGCTGCTAGGAATTGTGGAGTATTTTTATGAAGAACGTTGACGAAGCGGGCCAGCATGAAGCCGGAGTACAGTTGGCGCTCAGCTTTGACGCATATGACTCCAAAGATCAGTCGCACCTACCTCTACCCGCGTTCATCGAATCTGCGAGAGCGTTCCCGCTGACTGAACGTAAAGTGCTGGCATTTCCCAAACAACGGGTGTCTCCAGCTGAGGCCGGCTTAATAGCCAGGATTTTGCAGAGAACTCGGCACTTCGTCTAAGCCTCTGACAATTTCGGCGTGCTTGTACCTGGGCTGGACCTTCTGAGTCCAGTCTCGGCCCGACCGTAATTCCGCACCTCTCCGAAGCTATTCAACTTACGTTTATGGGGCGCCTGCCTGCGGGACTGTAATGTTCCCACCCACGCCTCATCGTGAGCTTGAAAAGGTTTTTTAACCTGGGCAATCTTCAAGGTGCCCTTACCGAAAAACCAATATGGAATCATTCCTCTCCAGTTACGCCAACACAATCACCTTCACGAGCATCCTCATCACCCTTCTCTGCACCTACGTCGCTCTCATTCAACCGCCTCGCTAACGGTGAAACCGGATGAAAGGCCGAAGCCAATCGCTAGGTCATCAAACCCACCTGAGTTTCCATGGGGCAACCGCGATTCAGATTTCAGGTTGCCCCATGCGGCGTGAAACGAGCGCTGAGCTTATGGTTTCGCTAGCCCTATTCGTTCGTCTATATGGCACTTTGACACCCACTGTGGGAGATTAGGCGGCGGGGGTTCGGAAGCGAACCAAAGCTGAATATGGAAGGGATGTTCCAGTCGATTATGAAATTACAATCTATACGCCTGTCTAACTTTCAATCCTTTGGCGTGGAACCTACAGAGCTGACTTTTGACAAAATCACCTATCTGATTGGTCCAAATGGCTCGGGTAAAACGGCTGCTCTACAAGCTCTATGCCGACTTTTCGCTTTCGATCCGTCACTGCGTCGCGTCCAGCGCTCAGATTTCCATGTCCCACACATCGAAGTTGAAGCACCAGAAGAGCGAAAGCTCTGGATAGAAGCCGACTTCCTTTTTCTCGAGCTGACCAAAGACGAGGATAACAGCACCGTTGCTCCCCATTTCGGCCACATGCGCCTTGATGAGCTGGATGGTATTCCACGTGTTCGCTATCGCCTCGAAGCAACTATGGGCATAGATGGCGATATTGAAGAAAGCCTGGTGTATGTGCTTGATGTGGACACCGAGGGAACTCCACTCAACACGGCACAGGTTGCACGTCCGGAACGCAACCACATACACGTTCACTACCTTCCAGCCAGACGTGACCCCGCCGATCACATCGCCTATGGCGCCAATGCATTACTCGGGCGGATTTTGCGCTCAGTGCAATGGGACAGTGAGCGATCCACTATCAAGGAGCTCACTGATCAGATCAGCGAAAGCTTATCTGCCAACCCTTGCATTGACGCGTTCAGCACCAGTCTCAGAGCTGTTTGGGGCGAGCTGCATAAAGGTCGTTTCTTCACTGATCCCAAAATTACGTTCGTAGCCTCTGAAATCGAGTCTCTTCTTAGGCATTTGTCCGTCTCCTTTTCTCCTGGGCACGACGACAATCTCGTCGACTTTGCCCGCTTGAGCGACGGCCAAAAGTCGATGCTCTATCTGTCATTGGTTCTTTCATCCCAGGCTATTGGCCGGGCAGTCTTGTCTGGAGAAAATACGTCTTTCGATCCTGACAGACTGCGGCCACCTGTTTTTACCCTCATCGCCGTTGAGGAACCAGAGAACAGTCTTTCTCCCCATTACTTGGGCCGAATCGTCAACGCCTTGAACTCGATGGTGAAACATCCCGATGCTCAGGCGTTGATAGCTACGCATGCGCCATCGATGCTGCGCAGAGTGGAGCCGGAACACATTCGCTACCTCCGCCTAACGGAGGCCCGGCAAACGCGAGTCATGTGTGTCAAGCTTCCAGAAAAGACTGACGATGCTCACAAGTATGTGCGTGAGGCCGTTCAAGCATTTCCGGAAGTCTATTTTTCCCGATTGGTTGTCTTGGGTGAAGGAGATAGTGAGGAGATCGTTTTACCCCGCCTGCTCCGCGCAAAAGGCATACCGGTGGATGAGTCAGCGATCACGATCGCGCCACTGGGTGGCAGACATGTGAATCACTTCTGGCGCCTGCTGTCAGCACTACAAATACCTTATGTGACGCTCTTGGACCTGGATGTTGCTCGTTATGCGGCCGGATGGGGGCGAATAAAATACGTGAACGATCAGTTCGCCCAATACGAACCAGCAAAGGTGCTCCCCAAAGAGTGGCGAATCTCGCCATGGAACGATGACAACATACCCGTGCGCACCCATCATTTTTTTGATGAAGGCAAATCGGATATTTTCGTCGCATTGAAAGAGCGTAGTGTTTTCTTCTCTTTCCCGATGGACCTGGATTTTGCAATGCTTCTTGCTTACCCAAATGCCTACCAGGTGGTTAAAGAAGATCCAGATGCCCAGACAATCAAGGCGGTTTTGGGAAAAAGCCACCACAACTCAGCCCAATACACCGCTGAAGAGCTGAAATTATTTGGCACTTACCATCAAAGCTTCAAGCTAGGCAGCAAGCCGGCAGCACACCTTGAGGCGCTGGCCAAGCTCACCGATGAACAATTGCTTATTGGAATGCCTAAGTCACTCAATGACTTGGCCGACTCTGTCATCGCTATGCTTGAGGAGCTTCCTGAGTGATTTCTGTTGAAGCGTGGCAACCAGCAGATGGCCTGACGCTCGAACCGAACGCGTCCCTCGCTGCGAGGGAACAAGAGCGCTGCCTGGCTCTTACCGCGGGTCCTGGAGCAGGCAAGACAGAAATGCTCGCTCAGCGCGCAGACTTCCTGTTAAGAACCGGCACCTGCCGGTATCCGAAGCGGATTTTGGCAATCTCCTTCAAGGTAGATGCGAGTAAAAATCTCAAGGAGCGTGTTCAGCGCCGTTGCGGGACCGACCTTTCGTCACGCTTCGATAGCCACACGTTCCACGCCTTTGCAAAACGTATCATCGATAGATTTCGGCCCGTGCTAACAGGTAACGATAGTCTCGATCCTAGCTACAAAATCGGTGACAGAAAAATTAGCCGTAAGCAGATCGAATTCGGTGATCTCGTTCCACTGGCTATTCAGATACTCGAGAAATCCGCCATCGCGCGAAATGCGATTCGGCAAACTTACAGCGATGTCTTTCTCGATGAATTCCAAGACTGCACTGATCAGCAGTATCAGCTGATTAAAACTGCATTCATTGGCACATCCATTCGACTGACAGCAGTTGGGGATACCAAGCAGAAAATTATGGGTTGGGCAGGCGCACTTGACGGAATTTTTAAGACGTTTGCCGAAGACTTTAATGCGATTCCCCTCAATATGTATCGCAATTTTCGCTCCAAACCCCGTTTACTGCGAATGCAGAATGAGATTATCCGAGTGCTTGACCCAACCTCGGTCATGACTGACGACCAGCTTGAGGGAGACGAAGGCGAGGTGTTCGCCTATAGGTATGAAAATAGCCAAATGGAAGCTGAGAGCCTGGCGGATCTGATTTCTGAATGGGTCCGAAAAGAGTCAGTACCTATTTCTCAAATCGCTATTTTGGTGTCCAAACTCCTTGACCAATACGCCCTTCAACTGATGAGCGCCTTGGAGGCGCGGGGCATCCCTTACCGAAATGAACAGCATATGCAGGACATCACCGTTGAGCCTGCTGCGCGCTTAGTTGTGGACTACCTATTGTGCATTTATGGCCAGCGCGAGCCCAAGGCGTGGATAAGACTGATGGACCAGTTGATTCCATACGCCGATGAAGAATTACAGGCCAGTGTGCGGCAGGATCTAGGCCGGTTCATCAAAATACAGCGTAAGAACGTCGCGATAGCGGACTTAATCGGTGAGTCATTCGAGGGATGGTGGGAAACAGCGAAAGCTCTTCTCCAGCATATTGGTTTAGAGACGCTGACTGCGCTCTCTCCCGACTACGAATCACAGGATCGGTTAGGGGAAGTATTGCGCGACACAAGAACTCGCATTGAAGATTTGCTTAAGCTTGAGCCTGAGCTTCCCAAGGCACTGCTGCGCTTCTCGGACGATCAAGCAGTCAGAATCTTAACCATCCATAAAAGCAAAGGATTGGAATTCGATTCCGTCATCATCATGGCCGTCGATAACGAAATTTTCTTCGGTGATCAAGATGCGAATCGCTGTGCATTTTTTGTAGGAGTTTCTCGTGCCAAGAGGCGGTTGGTACTCACGCATGCTGCAGTACGAGAAAGACCAGAGGGTTATACAAAAAAATGGAGTGTCCATCGGACTGAGCAGGTGGAGTTTTTCTCCTACAGCACGCCTTTCGTATCCACCACAGTAACGAATTGATTGACTATTTTTTTGACCCTCCTTGGCGGGTGTCCACATTTCATGGAATGTGGACACCCGCCAATTTGCACGATCGCGTTGGTCAACGGTTGATTCCAAAATTTCTCAGCAGTGGATTGTCGTCATTACTGTAAAGCAAAGAATATTTTGCTTAACCGGCTGAAATCGGCATTAAGGCAAAGAATTGTTTGCCTTACGTATGAAGCAGAATCTGTGATGGGCTGAGGCACAAATGCAATGTTCCGTGCAGGAGGCATGCAGCGCGGCCTTGTTGCGGATGTAAATTTGAGGTGGTTCTTGTCAGATTTAACATTAAATTTTTACGATCAAGCTCCTTTTAGGCTGGAGCCTGCCTGGTTGCATTCGGTCAACCGCTGCGCATTTACTTATCCCAAACCGCAGATCAGTCTGGCCGGACGCTTCAAGGACCTTACAGGTGACTTACTTGTATTGTGGTATGGATCGTTCACGCCGAATGCCCGAGAAAGAACTGTTCCTCTGGTAAATGTGCATTTTCGCAGCGTTGACTCCAAGGGGCAGCTGGGAAGCTTTCACACGGTCCCCATCGGGTTGCCATACCTAAGCTATTTTCAGATCGGGACCGTTTGGCGTGAAGGCTCGTTGAGCTCAGACACCCAGATGGAAAATCTTCCAGAGCAGTATCTGGACTTCACCCCGAACAAATGGAAATTCGTACAAGCCACGGAAGTGGGACTCACTTCCGCCTACAGCACCTACGAATTGCCGAGTTCCGTAGACTCATGGCTGATCGCATTCAAAGGCACAGGTGATGAAACTGTGCTAATTCCATGCGTGGAACTGTTAGTACGTCTTTATGGCCGTAGCTCCGAAACCAGTCGAATTCTCACGACATACCCTTGGGACGAGGTCCAAAAGCGATTTTTCTTTGACCATAGTGAGACCTGGGAAAAGAACGTCGTGAAGCTGCAGCCCAAAATCAGAGAAAGCGAGGCTGTGTTTCTCGCTCATATGCGGCATGACGAGTACGCCCGTTATCAGTGCAAAAAGCTATACGCGGACCTGGAGTCGGCCTTCAACGGCACGCAGAATCTGTCGGCTCCATTTGGTGATCTAAAAATTGCACCCTGGTTTACCGGCCTTGCGAAAGTGAGGGCGCGAGGGTTTTGGATTAATGGTCGGAAAACGTTTCTCTGCCTGCGTCTCACCGGAGCGAGCGAACCACTCGGCCCAGAACTTGAGGTGTACCGGCCCGACTACAGCACCGAAGCACCGAGCGACGACAATGAAGATGATGGTGGGTTCTTCATCAAACGTCCGACAAAAACTCTTCCTCTGGACCAAAAGGCTGAGCTGACTAATGACCAGGCCTCCGATCCCGATATAGGAACGCATATCCTTCTTCATGAAAGCTTTGAAGTACTCGGAGAGCGTCGGACTATCAACAAGCGCATTCAGCGCAAACCTGGTGAGCGTGGAAAAAAAATCCTACCTACAGGTGATGCCGATGTGCTTTCTGCTGGCGATCCTGGTGAGCGGGGATCTGGTGTCGGTAAAGCGGAAATTGTGGATGTACAACCGTGGGAGTCATCGGGCGTTCTCACAGACGTGTGGCAGGCACTCTGCGCATTGAGAAACGCATACCCAACCGTTATTGATCGAGTTGAATGGCTAACGCTCGATGGCCAGCGGGGCACCGTCGGACCTGCGAAATTGGTTCTGCTGAAAGAGTTCGACGATGAAGATGAGGCATCTCCAGAGCAGAGCAAATGGCTTTATCTCGAACCCAAGCTCAAAATTTTACGTGGTGTGCAAATCGTCCGGATCATTTGCGGCGAACGCCATTTTTACTTATTCGAAACACAAAGGCGCCCTCTCGGCACTGCGAAGACCGATGCTGAGCCCGCGGAAGAGAAATCCCAAGGCTTTCTTATCGAGCTCTCCCTGCCGTCAGCAAGGGTAGAAGTGAAGCAAATCCTTGCCATGATTCGCCGTCACCAAGGAAAGTTTCGCGTTTTCCGCGGGAACCTACGAAATCCATGTGTGTCATTCAACCACAGTAAAAACGCAGACGATGAGATCCTGTATTTCACCTGCCTCAAAAATAACTTTGAGAAACTCGGAGTCTTTTTCCCTAGAGATCTTTAGCCTGTACGAGCGAAAGGCTGCGTGGATCCGGAATCCAATAGGTGACTCCTGCCAGGGTCACCGAGTAACCATTGCCCTCAGGATCAGGAATCGATGTCACCTCGCTAGAAGGGGCGGGATGTAAACGGTGAAAGTAAACCAAGGATTGGGTTATCCATGTGCGCTGAACATCACTGCCTGATCTTGCCGCGATAGCGAGCTTGATCATCTGAAGCTCGAGTTTGGAACGCCGGCTTATTTCGATTTTTTTCTTGTCCACGACCAATACGGCTAATCCCCCTCTTCGCGCATTTAAAAACGAAATGAATCCCCAGAGATTGGCTGCAATCCCTGGCTTAATTTTCAGGAGAATGTCGATTTGATGCTGCTCTACGATGCCCCTTCCCTCGGACTTCGCCGTATGAAGAAGGTCTACAGCGGCACGTAGGCATGCACGCAACGAGCGAAGCTTTAGAGTGCCCATGCTTACTCGCTTCTCTAACTCAGCTTGGTAACCGCTTAACAACGTGCTATCCGCGTCGCACGATAATTCCGTCATAATTTGTCGGATTCGATCACGTTCAACATGCTCTTCCAGCAACGCATCACTGATTACATAACCCCTCACTGATGCGAGCCATCGCAGGGGAACTCGAGCTCGCCGTATACCGCCTATTCCTACCTGCATCAGCAGGTGCTCAGGGGGCGGCATCACCCCCCACGTTTCATCGATCAACATAAAAAAATCTAAATGACGATGAATAGAGAGCGCTGCGCGTTGATTGCCAATTTTTAACTGCAGCCACGCCCCCTCTGGCAGGATAGTTGTCACCCTCCAGTTTTCCCCAGATAGGCGGTAAAGGACACCGATGTGGCCCGTTATTCCCATGAGCGAAAAGAAGCCGTGCTGAGCAAGTTGTTGCCGCCTTACAG
>NZ_JYLO01000029.1 GCF_001439845.1 Pseudomonas lactis
ACGCAATAGTCCTGGCGGTCTACCAGCCATTCTTCTTTGGTGTGATTGCTCATGTCCGCTGCTCCGCTGCTTCTGCGATCAATGCCATGCGCTCAAAGCGCTCAGCGGCCTGGCTGGCGAGATTGGCTAAGTCCGCCTCATCCACCACCGGCATGCACACGAAACGGATTCCGTGCTTGACCATGGTGTTCGCCATTTCAAGGGATTGGCGTAGCTGTGCTGGGTTTGCTCGTTTCATGACGAATGCTCCGCGCCGCGCTGTGCATCGCGCTTGATGTTCATTTTTGCCAGCAGCAGCTCGCGGGCGGACTTCCCGTCAGCCGGGATGCCTTGCTGAATGATTTTTGCCTGGACCTGCTGGTCGGCCAGTTCGTTGGCGAGCTCGAAGGGCGTCTTCTGGCTGTCGTGGCCGATCCCGGTGAGGATCTTCCCGTCAAGCGGCTGGCCTTCCTGGGCCCGTCGGATCACCACGGCGTAGTTGTGGTCGAAGCGCTGGCGAAGGCCCTTGTCTTCCTGCTTGGCGGTGCGCAGGTCGAATATTCCGGTCTCGTTGGCCGCGACACGCACACCTTCGTGGCTGTAGACGCCCATCAACGCCTCCACCCACGCGTCAGCGCTCGCTGGCAAGCCGAACGCCTCAGGTCCAGGCGTGCACCAGCCTATGAACTGGCCGACGCTTGGGGCGAACGGCGAGCCGCTTTTGCGGCACTGCTCAATTCCATAACGGATCTGCTCCAGCGTGCGGATGCCGGCGGCCATGAAACCCATTGTCCAGTTGCGCATCGCGGCGGCCTTGGCCTTGTCGTCCGGCCATGCCTGCTTGTGCGCCGGGAAGATGGCCTGCAACTGCCGAAAAAGGCGCTCGACCACTTCACCGGTGGCGTCATCCACAACGCCCAGCTGGGTTACGGTCTGCGCCGGGGCCTGATAAGGGGCGGCGGTGGCCAGGGCCCGCGCAGCACCAGGGATCATCTGAGTGACGTTCTTCATAGGTCATCACTCGTATCGGTGCGCCACGACTGGTCGTAGAAGTCCGGCCCGTTGCCGACAGTCCTGCCACCCGCCAAAACCTTGTCCGGGAACAGGCCGGTCCAGCCGTTGCTGATGGACTGGATGATCACGGCGTCAGCGTCGTGGTGGCCTGCCAGGGTCTTGGCTTGCTTGGCGCAGGTGGTGGCGGTCAGCGACTTGCGTATCTCCTTGCGGTGCTGGCACCAGTCAGCCCATGCCGAGTCGCTCACGTTGCAAGGTTTGGCGTGCAGCGGATCGAACTTCACAGCCTTCTCCTTTGTGCGCGAGGGAGCTTTAGCGACCGGCCGCTCTACTGGTTCAATGACTGGTTCAAAAGAGTGACTGGTTCTGGTGCTTTCTGGGCCTACAGGGGGTGTAGGCGGTGTGCCTACACCTGTGCTTTTTGGGCCTACAGGGGTGCTGTTTGTGCCTACACCCCCAAGGGTCAGCAAATAGAGGTTCGACGAGTTGCCTTTAGGCCCATCGCGGTTCTCAATTTTCAGCAGGCGCTGCTCCTCCAAATGCTTGATATGGCGGCGAACAGTGCTGCGGTCGATCTCGCATTGGTCGGCAATGTGCTGGTAGGACGGCCAGCACTCGCCAACGTCGTTAGCGTTGTCGGCCAGCTTGATCAGCACCAGCTTGCGTAGAGGGTTGCCGACCTTGGTCTTCATGGCCTTTACCATCAACTCCATACTCACGCTGCACCCCGCATAGCCTTGGCAGGCCGGTATGCGTCAAGGGCACGCAAAGCGGTGTGGTGGCGGCGAAGGGCGTTGTACTCGGCCTTCTTGGCTGTGCGCACACGCTGGAACTGAGCCTCGGTGAAATTGACGACAGGATGAAAGGCTTCGTTGTACGGATCGAATGCGCCATCAGGACGGCCATAGGCCTCGAAGTAGGTGTCGTACAGCGAGCGCAGCTCAGCCTTGAGGGCCTTTTTAGTGGTCTGCGCCTGGAACAGCTCAAGCGCTGTCAGGGCAGCTCGTTCGATCAGTTGCTGGTAGGTAGGAGATTTCATGCCACGTCCTCCTCGGTCGCCTTGCAGTGGCAGAACCGGCCGTCCCACGTTTTCTTCATGGGGAGCTTCTGTGCCATGTAGAGGTCGTGCAGGCGCTTGGCCCCCTCCTTCAGAAGGATCGGTGTGTACTTGGCGAAGGTATCCATGCCTTCGTTCGAGATATTGGTAACTTTCTCGGTGAGGTACTTGTCGCGGGCGATTGATCCGACACGGAACTTGACCGAGCGCTTCTCGTCGCGCTCCGAGTTGAATATCCATTTGCGGGCAAGTAGCGCGTTGTTCACCTGCTGGCAGTTCACGCCATTGAGGCGTTTGCAGAACTGCGTGGGCGTCATGCCGACCTGGAAGATGGATTCAAGGCTGGCGATCTTCTCGGCCTGCTGGTGGTTCTCGACGCGAAGCACCTCCGTCTGCTCGATCTGGTCGGCATAGAGACGCAGGGCTTCGGCGTAGGAAGGAAGAGCGACCGATTTCCTGTTTTGAGCCTCAAGCTCATTCAGGCGACGAATCACCTTGAGCCGCAACGGAACGCTGTAACCGGTCAGAAGCAGTTCGGTCAGCTCACGATCAAGGTGCAGATTTGAGGTGTACCCACGCGAATCCAGCTCTTCACGGACATGGCTCACATCTGAGCCATCCTTCTTCAGCTCATCGAGCATCTCTCGGATGTCACGGATTACGTTTTTGTGCAGCTTCCGGGTCAGGTCCGCAATTTCGGAACTGGACATTGAAACTTCTCGCGCCACGTTTTGCGATTGCGGAAAATGTGGCGCGGGATTATTGAGGGCCTGTACATCAGTGTTCGACGTATGCATAATCAGCTCCACGTTGATACAGTTTTTGCAAGCGCTGTAAAAAGAGCCGGGATTGCGCCCCGGCTTTTTTGTGCCTGCGATTTGGGTTTATTGGTTGAGGTCTTCATCAGTCCCTCCTTTTTCAGGCCCTATTCCGGGCTTCGGCGGTTCTCGCCTTGTTGTTGGCAGATGCCGGATCTTTCCGGCGCCTCTTGGCCTGGTCTTCTCGAAAAAACGCTCTGCTCCAAGCTTTGCGGCGTATTCGTCGGGCGTCATGCCCGCATCCTTCGCCAAACGTTCAAGCTTCTCGTAGAGGCGCCCATCGATCCCGTGGCAGATCGTGGTTTCAGGCACATAGCCTCCTTCAGGGCCTTCAGGCCTGCATGTGTTTACCGGTAGCATTCGGTTCAACGATGCTTTCCAACTTCTCCTCGACGCACATGCGCACAAACACGGCCAGCTGCAGCTTGTGCAGGCGGGCCACAGCCTTTAACGCTTCATAGGTTTCATCGTCATAGCGGGACTTGATCTCCCGGTCTTTCAGGTGGCGGGTGTCGTCATATGCCATTGGTGAGGCTCCGTGGTTGTTCGAAAGGGTTATGCGGCCGACTGGGCCGGAATATTCATTGGTGGAAAAACGTCATCCAGTGTCACGGCGGCGCCGTAGCTATTGAGGGCGTCGACAATGCGTCGGCACTCTTCAAGGCCAGGCTTGCGGCGCTCGTTCTCGTAATGAGCGATAGCGCCTTGGGTCAGGCCTACCGTTTTGGCCAATGCGGCCTGGGTGACGCCGACCTTTTCGCGAATCGTCTTCATGTTGGACATAGGGTTTCTCCGTGTTCTTGCGCAGATATTACTTTCTGTAATTTTATTGCGCAAGCGACATTACGCACTGTGACTGGTGCGCAGCTATACAGGGCGTAATGATTGGCAGATGAAAAAATGGTACGAACTGGCAAAGGCCAGAATGAAAGAACTCGACATAACCCAGGACCAGGTCGCCGAGCAGATGGGCGTCACGCAGGGCGCCGTCGCGCATTGGCTTGGCGGCAGGCGCGAGCCATCTCTTGAGAAGGTCGGCTCCCTGCTGGATTACCTCGGCCTTCCCCCAATGTTCCCTAAAAACGGATCGGCGCCACCGGCTGCGCGCGTAGTAGAAGCAAACGCCGAGCTGATAGGCGACATGGCAGTTTGGAGTGATGGTGATCCGGTAGAGGACGACGAGTGCGAAGTCCCCTACTATGCAGAAGTCGAGTTTGCCGGTGGAGACGGTATGACTGAGGTCATGGAAGTTGCAGATAGAACGTTGCGATTCAGCAACGCAACACTACGGGCTGCGGGGGTTGAGTGCGAAAACGCTGCCGTAGCTAGGGTGCGCGGCAACAGTATGGAAAAGCTCATACTGGATGGCGCCGCAATTGGCTTCGACCTCGCGGACACTTCGGTCATTGATGGGGAGATTTACGCCTTCAACCATGGGGGCATGTTGCGAGTGAAGTACCTGTACCGTCTGCCAGCGGGAGCTATTCGCATCCGTAGCGAGAACGCCGACGAGTTCCCCGACGAGATCATGACCTCTGAGCAGTACCGAGACGAGATAAAGATGCTGGGCCGTGTGTTCTGGTGGTCCACCGTCCGAAGATCTCCGAAAAAGAAATAGCCCACCACTGCCACCAAGGCCCGCCACTGAGCGGGCTTTTTTGTGCCTGCGATTCGGAACCCGGGCAGCCTCGGCTGTAATTTATTACGCAGCCTTAAAAATATATTACGCGGAGTATTGACGATGAATATTACAGCGCGTAATGTTCACTCCATCGAGTCACCCAACAGGGACTCGCCAGGGCCTCAGGGCCTGACCGCTCTTTAACAGCTCAGGACCTTCGCAGATCGATCCCCGGCAACGGGCACAGTGCGAACAATAAATTCGATCTCCACGCCAGCTCTGGAACTGGCCGTACTCCCGCATGTGAGTACGCGAAACCACGCAAGCCGGTCGGCGAAGAACACCGTCCACGAAATGTGTGACGCCGACTAGAGATATGAATCGGGCGATGCGCGTGGTGGAGATGAAACGCCGAATTCAAGAATTAGCGATCCCGATAGCTTCGGCTGGGACCGCCGGACCTCATGCACCCTGCCCCACTCAATCAGGGCACTCAGAGCTGTAGCGTGCATGTTGTAAGGACCTGTGATCCACAGCGAACAGATGCTGTTTGACGCTGTGAGTAGGAAGCTCGAAGCCCACCCACGAAGACGAACGGTCAGCCCTGCAATCAGCGGCGGGTAACTGGCCAGCACCGATGACGCAACAAACCCAGGCCGTCGCCAGTAGCGGGCCTGGGATTTCACCGATAGGCCTTCGCAATAGGGCCTGACGGGAAATCAACCCGGAGGGCAAAACGATGACGAACGAACAAGCATGCCTGCGCGACGAATACATCGTTCAGGCGAAGCGGGAAAAGCACTGGGTGATCTGGTGTAAGCGAATCGGCTGGCACGGTGATGCGGCGATGGCTACAGATAAGCGCAAGCGCCTAATGCAAATGGCACGGTCAGTTTCTGCATGACGGACCTTTTCACTGATGCCCATCCAGAGCGGCGGGCATTGGGAAAACAACCGGAGAGAGCGCACATGAACTTCGAGCGGAAAGTGGTAATCACGCTGGCCGCGCACGAAACGTGCCTCCAGCAGATCAAGCGCCTTACCCGCGTAATCGGGATTTGCATTGGGAAGTGCCAGAACGGTTACGACCAGATCGGCCCACGGCCTGCCAGTGCGCATGACGACATCATCGGGATTTTGCCGTGGCCGAATGGCGAGCATCACGAAATCCTGCACGATGAGCAGCACCGCCGCAAAACTCACATCTGGGAAGCGTTCCAGCACCGAGAGCCGTCCAGCTGCGGCTATGGAATGGTCGGGCTGCAGATCGATGAGATTGCAGACTTCCTCGCCGATCAGGAGTGCGTGCATTGCACCAGGGCCTGGCACTTCATCCTTGAGCGCAAGAGGGTTAAGAAAGACCTCGGGCACCTTCGGCTGTCGATTCGCGGCCTTGGCAAGTCAGCCCTCAAGAAACTCACTCCGCAGGGGTAACCCATGCTCCTACTGTTCCTGATCGGCGCAGCGCTCAGCCATGCGCGGCCAGAACCGCCACCTGATGACGTCCTGCCAACCGGTCCATTGCGCTTCCATCGTGAGCGCTGGCGTTCTCGACTGGGGCTCTCGGCGTTCTGGCGCTGAAAGTCCCGCCAAAAACTCACCCCGGCGTCACGTAGGGAGGTCTATGTGTCGCACCGAAAGCCCGGGCAATGTTCGGGCTTTTTTACGCGCCTCTATTACGTCAGCACTCACCCCGCGCCCATCGGCAACCAGCGGGAGGAATGAGTGTTGACGAATACAGGTGAACAACCCGCCACCATGGAGGCGACCATGAACGCAGCATTGAAGATTTGTCAGGCCATGCACGACGCCCGGTTGCCTCCTCCAGTGAGTGAGTCGGCGGTGGAGATTGCCCGCAGGGAGTGGCTTTACAACGCCACCGAGCAGCTGGTGCGCTTCGGTCAGGATGTGAAGTTCCAGAGGCGCCTGCGTAGGCCTCAGGTCGTCACGGTCGCTGAACTGGCACTGGCGGCGGACGAACTGGCGAACGCCCGGC
>NZ_JYLO01000002.1 GCF_001439845.1 Pseudomonas lactis
TTCTTGACGACCATAGAGCATTGGAACCACCTGATCCCATCCCGAACTCAGTAGTGAAACGATGCATCGCCGATGGTAGTGTGGGGTTTCCCCATGTGAGAGTAGGTCATCGTCAAGATTAAATTCCGAAACCCCAATTGCGAAAGCAGTTGGGGTTTTGTTTTGGGCGCTTGAAAGTCGGACGCCTGCGAAGCTTGCACAGTGTTCTATCGAAATCTTTTGTGCAGATACCCTAATACGAGTCGAACCTTGCGTGTGATCAAGGTTCACAGGTGGTGCGCCGTGTATTTATCTCCACGGTTATGTACCTCACAGACACCCATGTGGCGTCTGAGCTGTGAAACAAAATAATCCCCGTAAACAGGCTCTGCCGCCTGTCCGGATTCAACTGCCCCGGACTATCATGCTGATAGCCCTACCCCTTACCGCAAGGAGCCGCTCGGAACGCCGATGCGCCAGATCTGGAAATCTTTTCGAGCCCTTTATTTCGCCTCCTTGATGATGCTGATCGGCTCCGGCCTGCTTAGTACTTATCTGGCTTTGCGTCTGGCAGCAGACAATGTCGACAGCTTGTGGGTCGGTGCGCTGATGGCTGCCAACTATTTTGGCTTGGTGCTGGGCGGCAAGCTCGGGCACCGCCTGATTGCCCGGGGCGGGCATATTCGTGCCTACGCCACCTGCGCGGGGATCGTCGGCGCAGCAGTGCTGGGTCACGGTTTGGTTGATTGGCTGCCAGCCTGGATTGTGCTGCGGATGATCGTGGGCTTGGGGATGATGTGCCAGTACATGGTTATCGAGAGTTGGCTCAATGAGCAGGCGGATGCCAAGCAGCGTGGCGTAGTGTTCAGCGGCTACATGATTGCGTCCTACCTTGGGCTGGTACTGGGCCAGTTGATCCTGGTCATGCATCCCCATCTGGGGCTTGAGCTGTTAATGCTCGTGGCGCTGTGCTTCGCGCTGTGCCTGGTCCCGGTGGCCATGACCCGGCGCATTCACCCGGCTCCACTGCACCCGGCCCCGATGGAGCCGCGCTTTTTTATCAAGCGCGTGCCGCAGTCGCTCAGCACCGTGTTGGGTGCTGGGTTGATCGTCGGTTCGTTCTACGGCTTGGCACCGCTCTACGCCTCTCAGCAGGGCCTGACAACTGAGCAAGTCGGCCTGTTCATGGGTAGCTGCATTTTTGCTGGATTGGTCGTGCAGTGGCCGCTGGGCTGGTTGTCGGACCGCTATGATCGTGCGCTGCTGATTCGCTGCTTTGCCTTGTGCCTGGCGGTGACGGCCTTGCCGTTGGCAATCATGACGCAGGTACCGTTGGAAGTACTGTTCGTGGCAGGCTTCTTCTGTTCGCTGGTGCAGTTCTGTCTTTACCCTTTGGCTGTGGCCTTTTCCAACGACCATGTGGAAGGCGATCGTCGGGTGTCACTGACGGCCATGTTGCTGGTGACCTACGGGATCGGCGCCAGCGTGGGGCCGCTGTTGGCAGGTGTGGTGATGAAGCTATTCGGCAGCCAGATGCTCTATGCGTTTTTCAGCTTGTGTGCGTTGATCCTGGTGTGGCGCATTCGACCCAAGGCTGTGACCAACCTGCATCAGGTCGACGACGCACCGCTGCATCACGTGGCAATGCCCGACAGCATGTCCAGTTCGCCCTTGGTGGCTGCCCTTGACCCGCGGGTGGATGAGCAGGTGGTACAGGAGCAGATGCAAGTGACTGTGCCTGATCCAGAGCCCGCCCCTGAAACCGAGGAGCCGACGAGCGAAGAGTCGCACGAGCCACCAGACCCGGACGAGCATCCCCATGACTTAAGCAGGGCACGCCCCTGAACGAAAAAACGGGCAGATCCCATCAGGATCTGCCCGTTTTTTTATCTCAGCGTCTAACGCTCAAAGATCGTCGTCTTTATCGAAGCGCCGAGCTTCACGTTGTAATTGGTAGACAAAGCGCTCCACTTGGCGCTGCACCAAACCACTCATGTTGTGAAAGCGCACGCCGGCAAAGGTGGTGTTGATCTTGTCTTCGAAGTGCAGGTAGCGCAGTTCCACAGAGGTGGTCATGCTGCCGAAGGGCAGGGCAGCGATAAAGCGGTCATAGACCTGGCCCAACTGCAGACGCTCGGAGATATCGCCTTCAAAGCGCAATTTGCAGCCGGTTGCCGAGATATCCAGCAGCTTACCGCTGATAGGCGCCTTGAGCTTCTCGCCACCCAACTGAATGTCCACCAATTGCGCGAGCTTAAGAGCGGCGCGGAAGGCATTGCGTCGTTGGTGGTAAACCACTTCGCCGGGCAGGCTGCCGCTGTAGATGCGGTGGCCGCCTTTTTCGCTGATGGTCAACGTGCCATTGCTTTCCCAGGCAACCCGCACACCCTCATGGAAACCTTCGATACGGAAGGCTTCGCCATTCTCAAGATAGCGTTCACCGTCACGGGGAATCATTTCGTCCAGTACCAGCGTCTTGCTGTCCCGGTCGATGTCCACCAGGTAGCTCTGGAAGCGCTGGCTGCGTTCGTGGAAAGTGATGATCAGTGGGTCATGGCTTTCTTGCAGCATCCGCAACGTGCTGGCGATTTCCAGAGGCGTGGTGAGCACCTTGGGTGGCTGCGGTGCATCTTCCGCATTAAGGGCGTTGAACACGGTTCTTCCATCTCCAGGCAAAATACGACTACACGCAAGAACCGGCATTTTGCCAGTATGTAGCGCGCCTTGGATAGGCCACGCTGTAAACCGGCGTCAGGCTTGGCTGCGGGTGCTTGGCTTGACCAGGCGTGAGGTGGAGCCTTGGGCGTTGTAAAGGGCCGGAGGCTCTCCGCCGTGCAGTATGCGCAGCTGATTGGCGGTCGTGGCTTGCTGAAGCTGGATCGACTGACCGTTGAGCAGGTTGGCTTCCTGGCACTGGGCAAGCAAATGATTGAGTTCTTTGCTTTGTGCCAGCAGTTGATCGCCAACTGAAGAGTGGCTGGCCAGTTGTGCCAGGCCATCATGATCGGCAGGCAGACCCAGGCTGATCAGAATCTCACTACGCTTTTTGCCATGCTGTTCAAGCAAGACAATCAGCGATTGTTTGCGCGCCAGGATTTCTTCCAGCAAGCGCATATCCCGGCCGTACAAGGCCAGGGATTCTTCCTTAAGCAGCTCGAGCAATTGTTGCGTCGGCGCCAGATCATCAATGATCAGTTGGAGCAAATGTTCGTCGTGGTGCATGGCTGGCCTTGGGTTTTAAGCGTCCAAAAGCCCTGCGCAGGCCTTTGCCTAGCGCTCGGCTTCGAAGTTGAGCAGCTTGCTGGCTACACGGTTGCTGTCGACTTTATAGCTGCCATCGGCGATCGCCTGTTTCAACTCGGCCACGCGGGCTTTATTGACGACGGGTTGATCGCGCAGCGAGTCAGTGACCTTTTGCAACTGTTGAGCCTCATTGCTCAGGTGTACCGATTCCCCACTCTGGCTGGCGGCGGCCTGCTCTGCTTTGGCAGGCAAGGGCTGCGGCTTGGCTTCTACGCTGTCCTTGGCACCGCCGGTGCGCGTATTGCCGGGCAAGGCCGGGGCGTTATTCAAACGACTGAAATCAATGACCATGTTGAAAAACCTCTGGGTATTTGGACGCTTGCCATGTTTTCGGCCATACCCGGGCAAACTTTAGGCTCGATTGACAATAAACCTGTTCGGCTCAATATCCAGCACACAGTGTAGGAAAAGCTGGCATTTGATTCCAGTCATCTATAGCGCCACCTCGACCTGACCTGGCGCGGTGACTCGCGCCTTGATCACGCGATTGGAGTTGAGGTTCTTGACACGGATCTGTTCGCTCATGCCGCCATTGGACAACGCCTCTCCCGGCATCCTGACGTTCAGGCCGCCACTGCTGGCGGAAATCACCACCTGGTCACCCTTGCGAATCACCTCGGCCTGTTCCAGATGAACCAGCGTGAGGACTTGGTCGGTGACCACCGGTCGCGTGAGTTTCTGCCCGACGGCCTGGTCCAGCGACGTCAGGTAGCCTTGGTTGATCAGGCTGATGTCCCGCTCGCGCAACGCCACATCGTCGTAGCCGATGATGCCGGTGCGCTTCAACGGTCTCGCCACGACCACCACGTCGCGAAACAGCTTGACCTGAGCCGGTACAAAAACCGTCCAGGGCGAGGCGCCCTCACAGCGCACCTTTACGGTCACACGGCCGATGGGCTGGGCGGGGCTTTCCAGGGTGGCTGTCAATTCCTTGTCGCACAGTGGCATGCGCAAACGGGGGTCCAACTGGTTGACCTGGATTTCATAACGCCCCGGCGTCTGGGTGGTCGCCAGATAATCTTCTACAGTGAACTCAAGAAAGCCTTGGGTGACGCCGATAAGTAGATCAGGCAGGGTAACGTTGTCGGCGCGGGCCGTGACGCCCAGGCCCGAGACAAGCAGCGCCAGCGCGGCGCAGAGCAGTCTGCGGTAGCGTGAGCGGCCAGGGTGTCGGGAAACTGTCGTTTTAATATCCATACTCAGTAAATAGCAAAGCTCGTGCCGTTTAGTGTTGGGTACGCGTCGTACCCCTAGGATTTAGGAGTCTGGGCATGGCAGGTGTAATGGATTCAGTAAACCAGCGCACACAGCTGGTAGGGCAGAATCGCCTGGAGTTGTTGCTTTTCCGCCTGGATGGCAATCAGTTGTATGGCATCAACGTGTTTAAAGTGCGTGAAGTGCTGCAATGTCCCAAATTGACGATCATGCCCAAGTCCAGTCCGGTAGTGTGTGGCGTGGCCAACATTCGTGGCGCGACCATCCCGATTCTTGACCTGGCAATGGCCACGGGGGCCGCGGGTTTGCAAGACCGCCAGAACCCTTTCGTGATCATCACCGAATACAACACCAAGACCCAGGGTTTCCTGGTGCGCTCGGTGGAGCGCATCGTCAATATGAACTGGGAAGAGATCCATCCGCCGCCCAAGGGCACGGGGCGCGATCACTACCTGACGGCGGTGACGCGGGTCGACAACCAGTTGGTGGAAATCATCGACGTGGAGAAGATCCTCGCCGAAGTGGCCCCCACCTCGGAAACCATCTCCGTCGGTGTGGTGGATGCCGAAACGGCACACAAGGCGGTTTCGTTGCGCGTGTTGACCGTGGACGACTCTTCCGTAGCGCGCAAGCAAGTCACACGTTGCCTGCAAACCGTCGGGGTGGAGGTGGTGGCCCTCAATGACGGGCGCCAAGCCCTGGATTACCTGCGCAAGCTGGCGGACGAGGGCAAGAAGCCCGAAGAAGAATTCTTGATGATGATCTCTGACATCGAGATGCCGGAAATGGATGGCTACACGCTCACGGCCGAGATACGTAACGATCCACGCATGCAAAAATTGCATATCATCCTGCATACTTCGTTGTCGGGGGTATTCAATCAGGCAATGGTCAAGAAGGTCGGTGCGGATGACTTTCTGGCCAAATTCCGTCCTGATGACCTCGCATCCCGGGTAGTCGACCGGATCAAGGCAGCAGATCACGGCTAGGGGATGTCCCCCGGCGGTCACACGATTTAAGAGGCGGCATCATTGTCTACGGGTAATTTGGATTTCGAACAGTTCCGGGTCTTCCTGGAAAAAGCCTGTGGCATATTGCTCGGTGAAAACAAGCAGTACCTGGTATCCAGCCGCCTCAACAAGCTGATGGAACAGCAGGGCATCAAATCCCTGGGTGAGTTGGTCCAGCGGATCCAGGGTCAGCCGCGCAGTGGGCTCAAGGAAATGGTGGTCGATGCCATGACCACCAACGAAACCTTATGGTTTCGCGATACCTATCCCTTTGAAGTGCTCAAGAACAAAGTGTTGCCCGAAGCCATCAAGGCCAGCCCGGGCCAGCGCCTGCGTATCTGGTCGGCGGCCTGTTCTTCGGGGCAGGAGCCGTACTCGATCTCGATGTCCATCGACGAGTTCGAGCGAACCAACATGGGCCAGTTGAAAGCCGGTGCGCAAATTGTGGCCACGGATTTGTCCGGCACCATGCTCACCAACTGCAAGACCGGTGAGTACGACAGCCTGGCCCTGGGCCGAGGCTTGTCCCAGGAACGCCTGCAACGCTACTTCGATCCCAAAGGGGCAGGGCGTTGGGCGATCAAGGCGCCGATCAAGAACCGCGTCGAATTTCGCTCGTTCAACCTGCTCGACAGCTACGCCAGCCTGGGCAAGTTCGACATGGTGTTCTGCCGCAACGTGCTGATCTATTTCTCGGCTGAAGTGAAGAAAGACATCCTGTTGCGCATCCATGGCACCCTCAAGCGCGGAGGTTATCTGTTCCTCGGTGCTTCCGAGGCGCTCAATGGGCTGCCGGATCACTTCCAGATGGTGCAATGCAGCCCTGGGATCATCTACCAAGCCAAGTAGTCTGGATGTATGCAATAAAAACTGTGGGAGCCGGGCTTGCCCGCGATGTCGGTGTGTCAGTCGATGAATAGGTCGGCAGGTACTGCGCCATCGCAGGCAAGCCAGCTCCCACATTTTTTTCTCGGCAAGCTGGAGTAAAGCGGCAAGCCCCATTGCCGCTTTACTGGCACTACGCGGAAATCGCTTGCCGCTTTTCTGGCATAGTCGCCGGCAACTTCCCTCGAGGCCCTTGATATACGGGCTCCCGCAAGATTGGCATGCACCTTGCTATAACCCTGCTAACGAACAGCAGGTCAGCCTAAAGGTTTCCGCCATGAGCATCAGCTTCGATAAAGCGCTCGGTATCCACGAACAAGCCCTGGGCTTCCGCGCCCAGCGTGCCGAAGTCCTGGCCAACAACATTGCCAACGCCGACACCCCGAACTACAAGGCTCGGGACTTGGACTTCTCCGCTGTGCTCGCCGCACAACAGGACAAGACCAAGAACGGCACCTTCGCCTTGAATATGACCAACAGCCGTCATATTGAAGCGCAAGGCCTGAGCAAGGGTGACGAGTCGCTGCTGTATCGCACACCGATGCAGCCGTCGATCGACCAGAACACCGTCGACGCCCAGCTGGAGCAATCGAACTACGCCGAAAACTCGGTGAACTTCCAGGCCAGCTTCACCCTGCTCAACAGCAAATTCAAAGGGCTGATGTCAGCCCTGCGCGGAGAGTAAGCCATGTCCCTGTCCAGTGTTTTCAATATTGCCGGCAGTGGCATGAGCGCGCAGACCACGCGTTTGAACACCGTCGCCAGTAACATCGCCAACGCCGAAACCGTCTCCTCGAGCATTGACCAAACCTATCGCGCCCGCCACCCGGTGTTCGCCACCATGTTCCAGGGGGGGCAGGCAAGCGGCAGCGATTCGTTGTTCCAGAGCCAGGACGCCGCCGGCTCCGGTGTGCAGGTGTTGGGCGTGGTTGAAGACCAGAGCAACCTGGAGGCCCGTTACGAGCCCAACCACCCGGCCGCGAACGAAAAGGGCTACGTCTACTACCCCAACGTCAACGTGGTCGAGGAAATGGCTGACATGATCTCTGCCAGTCGCTCGTTCCAGACCAACGCGGAAATGATGAACACCGCCAAAACCATGATGCAGAAGGTTCTGACCCTGGGTCAGTGATAAGGGGCGCCAAATAATGGCCATCGTTGATACGTCAAACAACACGGCGGTTCAGGACCTTTTCAATTCCAAGGTCAAGACTGCGACGAACAACAGCAGCGTCAGCGACGCTTCCAAGACGGCGACGGGCAACCAGTCGCTGGGCAAGGATGCGTTCCTGCAACTGCTCGTCACCCAGCTGAAAAACCAGAACCCGCTGTCGCCCCAGGACAACGGCGCGTTCGTCGCGCAGCTTGCACAGTTCAGCAGCCTGGAAGGCATCAATACCCTGAACGACTCGGTGAACAACATCTCCAGCAACTTCAGCTCGTCGCAGGCGCTGCAGGCTTCGTCGCTGGTGGGGCGCTCGATCATCATCCAGACCGACAAGGCCATGGTGGATACCAGCAAGAGCATGACCGGTTCGGTGGCAGTAACCTCGGCGGTGGGCAATGTCTCCGTCAAGATCACCGACAAAGACGGCAACGTGGTGCGCACCGTTGACATGGGCGCCCAGAGTGCCGGTACCCAGAGCTTTATCTGGGATGGCAAGAACGACAAGGGCGAGGTTGCCCCAGCTGGCACCTACACCTTCAATGCCACCACCAAGAACGACAAAGGCGACGCAGTGGCCTTGACCACTTCGCTGCCCGCCACGGTCACCAGCGTGACCCTGAGCAAGACCGGCGGCGAAATGCTGCTCAACCTTGCAGGCGGCATGGGCAGCGTCAAGCTGTCGCAAATTCAGACTATCGGTACATAGAGCCGGCTAAATACGGCAGAGGGAGAGAAACATGTCTTTTAATATCGGCCTTAGCGGCCTCTATGCGGCCAACAAACAACTGGACGTGACCGGCAACAACATCGCCAACGTCGCGACCACTGGCTTCAAGTCATCCCGTGCGGAATTCGCCGATATCTACGCGGCTTCCAAGCTGGGCACTGGCCAGAACAGCATCGGCAATGGTGTGAACCTGGCGGCGGTGTCCCAGCAGTTCACCCAGGGCGACGTCAACGGCAGCGGCGGCATCCTCGACATGGCGATCCAGGGCGGTGGCTTCTTCGTACAGAAGGGCAGCGACGGTTCGCTGGAGTACACCCGTAGCGGCGCTTTCCGTGCGGACAAGGACGGCTACATCACCAACAACACCGGCACTTCCCGCCTGCAAGGGTATGCCGCGGACGATAATGGCAAGATCAGCAAGGGTGGCTTGGTCGACCTGCAACTGAATCTGGCGAACCTGCCGCCCAAGGCGTCCACCAAGGTCGACTCCACCAGCAACCTGAACTCCTCGGAGCCGGTGATCGACCAGACGGCCAAGCCGTTTGATCCAACCAAGACCGAAACCTTCACTACCCAGTACAGCACCACCTTGTACGACTCCCAAGGTAACGCGCACCCGATGGTGCAGTACCTGGTGAAAACCGACGGCAACAAGTGGAATGCCTATACCCTGATTGACGGTCGCAACCCCGATGGTTCGGCTCCGACCGGCACCCCTTCGACGCCACCTGTGCCGTCGACATTGACCTTTGACGGCGCTGGCAATCTGACTACCGTCGTCACCAATGGTGTGTCCGACAAGACCCTCACCGTTGCCGGTTGGGTTCCCGGAAAGGTAACTGACGGCGTATGGAAGGCTAACGGTGCGGATGCCAACCCGGGTGGTATCGCCATCAACATGGCCAACATTACCCAGTACAACTCGGCCACCTACCGTAACCCTCCGGTCACCGATGGCTATGCCACCGGCCAGATCACCGGCCTGAAAATCGACGGCAGCGGGGTCCTGTTCGCCACTTTCAGCAACCAGCAGAGCAAGGCCATCGGCCAGATCTCCCTGGCCAGCTTCAACAACGAGCAGGGCCTGCAGCCAGCCGGTGCGACCACCTGGAAAGAGACCTTCGCCTCGGGCCAGCCGGGTTATGACAACCCGCAAGCCGGTACCCTGGGTTCGATCGTGGCCAACTCCCTGGAGAACTCCAACGTCAACCTGACCAGCGAGCTGGTGGACCTGATCAAGGCCCAGAGCAACTACCAGGCGAACGCCAAGACCATCTCCACCCAAAGCACCATCATGCAGACCATCATTCAGATGACCTGATGCCACCGCGCTAATACCCGCACACAAAAAGGCCCCTCGATCGAGGGGCTTTTTTGTGCGCGCGCGTTACTAGTTTACCGCTTGTTTCACCTCGCCTTACTGCTGGAACGCCCACCGCCCATTGCGCCACGTACGGGGCACGGGCGCCTGTCGCCCATCGATCAGCGGGAGAGAGGTATGGCGATGTACAAGCAGTGGGAAGGGGTGCCAGCAGGCAGCCATTGGTTTGTTCTGAATAACTACAGCGCCGGTCTATACAGACGCAAAAGTCAGTCGGATGAGCCCGGGGGAGGCAAGTCCTCTGATGCTGAATCGGTGAGGCAACTGCTCAATGAGTTGAGAGATGCCGAGAAAACATCCAAGAGCCAAACCGTCCAAGACCTTCGTGACAAGTTGAACGAGAAGCGCGAAGAGCTGGGTGATGAGAAATTCAAGGAGATCATGCAGGCGTTGATGGCGAAGGCGGACGTCTCCTGGCTGGAGATGCTGCGCCGTCTGATGAAGCAATGGTTTCCGGAAATCGACGATACATCACCCACACCTTCGCCGCCTTCTCCTCGCCCGTCGCCAGGTGGTGGCGGTGGGGGCGGTGGGGGCAGGCCAAGCCCCGGTAATTTCGGGCCCAGCGAGCCCATGAGTAATCTGCCGATTACCGAAGGTTCCAAGCACTTTAACTACAAGCCTGATCAAAGTAACCCAGGGAAAAAGCCGGACAACATCTGGAGTGGATTCAGCCAGGGGCCCGATGGCAACTGCGTCACGGTGTCAGCGATAAAGGGCGCAATGATGAAGTTCGGCCAGAAACCCACCGACGTTTTCAAGGAGGTAAAAGAGACGGCAGACGGTTATCACGTGAAGATGCGCGACGGCTTCGAACTTAATCTATCCAAGGATGAATTAAAGCAGGCGGCCAGGTATGCGCAGTTCAAGGGGGACAATCCGGGGATGATGACGGATGCCAACTTCATGTTCGCAGCGAGCGCCAAGCGGGCACAGATTGAAGGTAATGGCCTGGACGACAACCCTAGTCAATCCAAAAGAAGCTTCGCCCACGCGATGCAAAGTTTGAACAACGGCGAAATGCCCCACGAAGCATTGGATCGCCTGGGGTTGAAAGGGCTATACAGGCAGTCTTCAAGCAGTGAGCTGGCGAGCGGCAAGCTCGGTGTCGTGGCCTACGATCGCCATTCGATGGCGGTCATCGACGGGCGGGTGGAGTTGTGGGGGCGCAGAGGTGGCGCGCCCAAGCAAGGTATTGCGTACGCGTTTCTCTAAGGCGATAAGCAAAAAGCCCGATAAACCCTATGCAGTCGGGGTCTATCGGGCTTTTTCAAACCAGAGGGGCAATCCCCCTGGACTGGCTCAGCTTATTGGCAAGCTTCGCAATCGGGTTCGTCAATCGCGCAGGCCTTTGGCACAGGTGCCGGGCCGGCTGGCGCTGCGAGTACCGAGTCATCACCGTGGTTACCGCTGGAAACAGCGTTCAGCTTACCGGTGTTGATGGTCGACTTCTCGGTGCTGGTCGCGGCCAGGGCACGGAGGTAGTAAGTGGTTTTCAGGCCACGGTACCACGCCATGCGGTAGGTCACGTCCAGCTTCTTGCCCGAGGCGCCGGCGATGTACAGGTTCAGGGACTGGGCCTGGTCGATCCATTTCTGACGACGGCTGGCGGCGTCAACGATCCACTTGGTGTCCACTTCGAACGCGGTCGCGTAGAGCTCTTTGAGTTCTTGCGGGATGCGTTCGATCTGCTGCACGGAACCGTCGTAGTACTTCAGGTCGTTGATCATGACCGAGTCCCACAGGCCGCGCGCTTTGAGGTCGCGAACCAGGTATGGGTTGATCACGGTGAATTCGCCAGACAGGTTCGATTTCACATACAGGTTCTGGTAGGTCGGTTCGATCGACTGCGACACGCCAGTGATGTTGGCGATGGTGGCGGTCGGCGCGATGGCCATGATGTTGGAGTTACGAATACCTTTCTGCACACGGGCACGTACCGGCGCCCAGTCCAGGGTTTCGTTCAGGTCAACGTCGATGTACTTCTGGCCACGGGCTTCGATCAGGATCTGTTGCGAATCCAGCGGCAGGATGCCCTTGGACCACAGCGAACCCTGGAACGTCTCGTAGGCGCCACGCTCGTCTGCCAGGTCGCAGGAAGCCTGGATCGCGTAGTAGCTGACCGCTTCCATGGACTTGTCGGCGAACTCGACGGCTGCATCGGAGCCGTAAGGAATGTGCTGCAGGTACAAAGCGTCCTGGAAGCCCATGATCCCCAGGCCAACCGGGCGGTGCTTGAAGTTGGAGTTCTGCGCCTGTGGCACCGAGTAGTAGTTGATGTCGATGACGTTATCGAGCATGCGTACGGCGGTGTTGACGGTGCGTGCAAGCTTTACGGTGTCCAGCTTGCCGTTGACGATGTGGTTCGGCAGGTTGATCGAGCCCAGGTTGCAAACGGCGATCTCGTCCTTGTTGGTGTTCAAGGTGATCTCGGTGCACAGGTTCGAGCTGTGGACCACGCCCACGTGCTGCTGCGGGCTGCGCAGGTTGCATGGGTCCTTGAAGGTCAACCATGGGTGGCCGGTTTCGAACAGCATGGACAGCATTTTGCGCCACAGGTCTTTGGCCTGGATGGTCTTGAACAGCTTGACCTTGCCTGGGTACTCGGTGAGGGCTTCGTAGTACTCGTAGCGCTCTTCGAAGGCCTTGCCGGTCAGGTCGTGCAGGTCCGGTACTTCGGATGGCGAGAACAGGGTCCACTTGCCGTCATCGAAGACGCGCTTCATGAACAGGTCCGGGATCCAGTTGGCGGTGTTCATGTCGTGGGTACGACGACGGTCATCACCGGTGTTCTTGCGCAGCTCGATGAACTCTTCAATGTCCATGTGCCAGGTTTCCAGGTAGGCACACACAGCGCCTTTGCGCTTGCCACCCTGGTTCACGGCAACGGCGGTGTCGTTCACCACTTTCAGGAACGGTACGACGCCCTGGGACTTGCCGTTGGTGCCCTTGATGTACGAACCCAGTGCGCGCACCGGTGTCCAGTCGTTACCCAGGCCGCCGGCGAATTTGGACAGCATGGCGTTGTCGTGGATCGCGTGGTAGATGCCCGACAGGTCATCCGGCACGGTGGTCAGGTAGCAGCTCGACAGCTGTGGACGCAGGGTACCGGCGTTGAACAGGGTCGGGGTCGACGACATGTAGTCGAAGGACGACAGCAGGTTGTAGAACTCGATAGCGCGGTCTTCTTTGTTCTTCTCTTCGATCGCCAGGCCCATGGCCACGCGCATGAAGAACACTTGCGGCAGTTCGAAGCGGATACCGTCCTTGTGGATGAAGTAACGGTCGTACAGGGTTTGCAAGCCCAGGTAGGTGAACTGCTGGTCACGTTCGTGGTTGATCGCCTTGCCGAGCTTTTCCAGGTCGAAGGTGGCCAGGATCGGGTTCAGCAATTCGAATTCTATACCTTTGGCGATGTAGGCCGGCAGGGCCTTGGCGTACAGGTCGGCCATCTCGTGGTGAGTGGCGCTGTCGGCGACTTTCAGGAAGCCCAGGCCTTCGGCACGCAGGGTGTCCATCAGCAGGCGGGCGGTCACGAACGAGTAGTTCGGCTCACGCTCTACCAGGGTACGGGCGGTCATCACCAGGGCGGTGTTGACGTCGGTCAGGGCTACGCCGTCGTACAGGTTCTTCAGGGTTTCGCGCTGGATCAGGTCACCGTCGACTTCTTCCAGGCCTTCGCAGGCCTCGGTGATGATGGTGTTCAGGCGGCCCAGGTCCAGCGGTGCGAAGCTGCCGTCGGCCAGGGTGATGCGGATCGACGGGTGCGCTTGAACGGCGGCTTCTTCGGCCGGGGAACGTACGGCACGCTCCTTGGCGCGCGAGTCACGGTAGATCACGTAGTCGCGGGCCACTTTCTGTTCGCCGGCACGCATCAGGGCCAGTTCGACCTGGTCCTGGATTTCTTCGATGTGGATGGTGCCGCCCGATGGCATGCGACGCTTGAAGGTCGCGGTGACCTGTTCGGTCAGACGGGCAACGGTGTCGTGGATGCGCGACGAAGCGGCAGCGGTGCCGCCTTCAACTGCAAGAAACGCTTTGGTGATGGCGACGGTGATTTTGTCATCGGTATAAGGAACGACAGTGCCGTTACGCTTGATCACGCGCAGTTGGCCAGGTGCAGTGGCGGACAGATCCAGGTTCGAATCAGCGGCCTGCGGCACGGAGCCTTGCGGGTTCTCGCGAGTTGTGTCGGTTTGCATGAGGGGGTGTCTCCACATTCTATATTTATTTGGGCACCATCACGGTGCCCACCGTTCCGTCCTGAAGCACTTACAGCAGGCCTGGGCCTGGCATAACAACTTCGGGACAGGAGGAAGGGAGCTCATCGCGCCGCTTCCATGCCGAAGTCTTTGGTTCGGGGCCGGGGAGCCCTTCGCCGTATTCCTGGTGGGTGACAGTGGCCCCATTCAAGCCCTGCAACACCCGTACCGTTTTCTGCCAATCGGGCTGGAAAACGGTTGCCATCCGCGTGCGCGGTTTGGGCTTTCAAAAAATGCTTTGGTTCAACCAAACACGAGCAAGAAAGCGCTTGAGTTTCTTGCCGGATATGTGTTTGGTCTTTTCGCTGAAAACCCTACATGTAGGGTTTTTTTAGCGCCGAGGTACAAGATAATGCGTTTTGGGGGGCTTAGCAACGCACTACCTGTGGATAACGCTGTGGGTAAAATGTGTATGAATCATGGAACACCCGTGTAGGCCGCATTACTACTGGATTACACCGTTTGTCACCGAATATTCCCGGGTAGAAACTGCCGGCGGGAATTTTGAGGGCGCGAACCCTACCACAAAAAATCGCCATGACCGAATGGATTTCCCGGCTTGTGTTCAAGGGGCGGTGCATGGCTACAATCGGCCTTTGTTATGCCCTCACAACATGACAAACAGGCTATGCCTGCTGAAGATCAATAGGTGGGAGCTGGCTTGCCTGCGATGGCGGTGTATCAGCCACCCACAGGCTCGCTGACCCACCGCCATCGCAGGCAAGCCAGCTCCCACACCGACCGTATTTCACATTCGATTGTGTCGGCCAGAAGAAATTCTAATAACAACGAGGTAGCGCATGGAGCAAGAAGCCTGGCAGATACTGATCGTCGAGGACGACGAGCGACTCGCCGAGTTGACCCGTGAGTACCTGGAAAGCAACGGCCTGCGCGTGTCGGTAGAAGGCGATGGTGCCAAGGCCGTGGCGCGCATCATCGCCGAGCAGCCGGACCTGGTGATCCTCGACCTGATGCTGCCCGGCGAAGACGGCCTGAGCATCTGCCGCAAGGTGCGCGAGCGCTATGACGGTGTGATCCTGATGCTCACCGCGCGCACCGATGACATGGACCAGGTGCTGGGCCTGGACATGGGCGCCGACGACTATGTGTGCAAACCCGTGCGCCCGCGTTTGTTGCTGGCGCGTATCCAGGCGCTGCTGCGCCGCAGTGAACCGGTGTTGCCCGTTGCAGTGGAAAACCAGCGCCGCCTGCAGTTTGGTCCGCTGGTGGTGGACAATGCCTTGCGCGAAGCCTGGTTGCATGAGGGCAGCATCGAACTGACCAGCGCGGAATTCGACCTCTTGTGGCTGCTGGTTGCGAACGCCGGGCGCATCCTGTCCCGCGAAGAAATCTTCATCGCCCTGCGCGGCATTGGTTATGACGGCCAGGATCGCTCGATTGACGTGCGTATCTCGCGCATTCGCCCAAAGATCGGCGACGATCCGATCCACCCACGCCTGATCAAGACCATCCGCAGCAAAGGCTACCTGTTCGTCCCCGAAGCCGCTGCCGATATGCCGCTGTGAACTCGATCTTCCTGCGCATCTACGGCGGCATGTGCGCGGCGCTGATCCTGGTGGCGCTGCTCGGCGCCCTGGCGCTGCACCTGCTCAATGACGTGCGCAGCGGCCAGTACCGTGAGCGCCTGGCTCACGGCACCTTTGCGTTGATGGGCGATAACCTGCAACCCATGAGCACCATTGAACGCCAGCGCGCTTTGGCGGTGTGGGAGCGTTTGCTGGGCATTCCGCTGGAGCTGCGCACGTTCACCGACGCGCAATTGGACCTGGGCCAGCGCAACCGCCTGCAACGCGGCCAGGTCCTGGTGGAACAGACCGGCCCCCACGCGGCGCGGGTGCTGCGGTTGGTCAGCGAGCAAGAGCAACTGGTGCTTACCGGCGAGGTGCAGCAGATCAGCGAGCAATTGGCCCGTGCGACTATTTACCTGCTGGCCGACGAACTGGTGCGTTTCCCGGTGGCCGAACAACCCCAGCGTCTGGCCGACATCAAGCACGCCAAGGGTTTTGGTTTTGAAATGCACTTGACGGCCCTTGACCAGGCCGACATGGACGACGACCAGCGTCGTCGCGTGGCGGAGGGCGATACGGTGATGGCGCTGGGCAAGGGCGGCGATTCGATTCGCGTGTTTGCCGGGATGGTCGGCACCCCGTGGGTACTGGAGATCGGCCCGCTGTACCAGATGAACCCTTACCCGGCGCAGTGGCTGATCCTGATCACCTTGATCGGCCTGACCCTGATCGGCTTGATCGTCTATCTGCTGGTGCGACAACTGGAGCGCCGGCTCAAAGGTCTGGAGGCGGCGGCCACGCGTATCGCCAAGGGCAACCTGGAAGTGCGCGTGCCGGCTCGCGGCGCCGATTCGGTCGGGCGCCTGGCGGCAGCTTTCAATGGCATGGCTGAGCACTTGCAGCAATTGCTGGCGATTCAGCGCGAGTTGGTTCGCGCGGTGTCTCACGAGCTGCGCACACCGGTCGCGCGCCTGCGCTTTGGCCTGGAGATGATCGGTGACGCCGCCACGCCGCAAGCGCGACGCAAATACCTGGAAGGCATGGATGGCGATATCCAGGACCTCGATGGCCTGGTGGACGAGATGCTCACTTATGCCCGCTTGGAGCAGGGTGCGCCGGAGCTGAATTTCCAGCGCGTGGACCTGAATGCATTGCTCGACCAGGTGATTGGCGAATTATCGCCATTGCGCCCGCAGGTCACCGTCACCCGGGGTATTTGCCTGTCCTCGGCGCATTGGGATGACGCCTGGGTCGATGCCGAGCCGCGCTACCTGCACCGCGCCCTGCAAAACCTGGTGAGTAACGCCATGCGCCATGCCAAGGGCCAGGTGCTGATCAGTTATCAGGTAGGGCAGGTGCGTTGTCGCATCGATGTGGAAGACGACGGCCCCGGCGTGCCGGAAAGCGCCTGGGAGCGGATCTTCACGCCGTTCCTGCGCTTGGATGACAGCCGTACCCGCGCCTCTGGCGGGCATGGCCTGGGGTTGTCGATCGTGCGGCGGATTATCTATTGGCACGGCGGGCGGGCGTTGATCAGCAAGAGCAACAACCTGGGCGGGGCGTGCTTCAGCCTGAGCTGGCCCAGGGATCAGGATAAGCCCTGAAACCCAACTGTAGGAGCGAGCTTGCTCGCGAAAAACCTCAACGATAACGCGTGCTGCCTGAATAAACGCGGCGCCTGTGAGTTTTTCGCGAGCAAGCTCGCTCCTACATTGCGACAGCCACCAGGCTCAACAACTGCTCCCCTTGCACCACAAACTGCCCTTCCAGCTCTTTGCCATGGCCCCACTCTTGCGAAAGATCGGTCAGCAACCGCAGACGCACTCTCCCAGCCGCTGACCACTCCAACACCTCGGCATGCTCGAAATAAAAGCGCTTGTGCACGATCGGATAGAGCGCCTTGAACAGGCTCTCCTTCACCGAAAACGTCAGCGTCACCAGCAAGGTCTGTTGCTCACGGGGCAGGGCGGCCATGCGTTGCAGCTCATCGGCGGTCAGGATCTCCCCGGCCAGGCGGTCCGCCCTTTCCGGTGACAGCAGGTGCTCCAGGTCCATGCCCAGCCCGCGCCATTGCGCCTTGTGCCCGACAATCGCCGCAGCGTGCCCGGTGCTGTGGGTGATGGAACCACTGATATGCCCTGGCCAGACCGGGGCGCGGTCTTCGCCAATGGCCGGGATGCAGTGCAGATGATCGAGTCGTTGCAGTGCTTCGCGCGCGCACAGGCGGCCGGCGAGAAATTCCGCCTGGCGCTTGGCGACCGAGCGCTGGATGCTCGCCGGCGGCGGTACATCGCAGCGCTGGAAATCGCCCGGGCTCAATAAAGCTGGGTCGAATCGCGTGCTCAAAAACACCGTGCCCGGCAAGGGAACCGGCAACGGCCAATGATCATCGAGTGGGGTGCAGCAAGCGGGTAGGGGCGTCATGCGCGGTATTTTGCCGAGTTGGCGGGCCAGTGGATAGCCCGGTGCGGTTCAGCTGCGGTTCAGAGCCTGTTCAGGGGGAGTTCAGGGGCGCCTGCGTAGTCTGGACCCCACAGCCCAAACGCGTATGAGGTAACCACCATGACTGCGATCAAAAAGCTGATGTTGGCCTTGACCATGCTTGGCGCCACTGCTGGCGTGCAGGCGTCCGATGGCGCCTTTGCGGCCTTTGGCAGCGAGAAAACCAAGAAATCCAGCAACCTGATCCATCGTGTCAGCTTCGAAGACGCCGGCACCCAGGCCGCGCCGTGGGGCCAGGCCCTGGGCGCTACCCCTGCGCAACCCGACTATCGCAGCGGCTACGCGCACCTGACCGGCCACTACAATGGCATAAAACTGCGCCCCCAAGAGCTGCAGGGCCGCTATGATATCCCCCTGTCGGCTAGTTGAATTGCAGTGGAGAACCTTATGAAATTGCTGGTGGTGGAAGATGAGGCGCTGCTGCGTCATCACCTGTTTACCCGCCTGACCGACAGCGGGCATGTGGTCGAAGCCGTGGCCAATGCCGAAGAAGCCCTGTACCAGACCGGCCAATTCAACCATGACTTGGCGATCATCGACCTTGGCCTGCCCGGTATGGGCGGCCTGGACCTGATTCGCCAGTTGCGCACCCAGACCAAGACCTTCCCGATCCTGATCCTCACCGCCCGCGGCAACTGGCAGGACAAGGTGGAAGGCCTGGCGGCTGGGGCCGACGACTACGTGGTCAAGCCGTTCCAGTTCGAAGAGCTGGAGGCGCGCATGAACGCCTTGCTGCGCCGCTCCAGCGGTTTTACTCAATCGACTATTGTTGCCGGGCCGCTGCTGCTAGACCTCAACCGCAAGCAAGCCTCCCTGGACGAGCAACCCCTGGCGCTGACCGCCTACGAGTATCGGATCCTCGAATACTTGATGCGTCATCATCAGCAAGTGGTCGCCAAGGACCGCTTGATGGAGCAACTGTACCCGGATGACGACGAGCGCGATCCAAACGTGATCGAAGTGCTGGTCGGCCGCCTGCGCCGCAAGCTGGAAGGCCCGGCCGGGTTCAAGCCGATCGATACCGTGCGTGGCCTGGGCTACCTGTTCAATGAGCGCTGCCGTTGATTCGTTCGCTACGTGTGCGCCTGATGCTGGCGGCCGCCACCCTGGCCGTGCTGTTTATGCTCGGCTTGTTGCCGGCCATGCAAGGCGCATTCAGCCTGGCGCTGCAGGATTCCATCGAACAGCGCCTGGCCTCGGATGTGACCACGCTGATTTCCGCGGCGCGGGTCGACAATAACCGCCTGCTGATGCCGGCGCAGTTGCCCGATGAGCGTTTCAACCTCACCGACAGTCGGCTGTTGGGCTATATCTACGACCGTGAAGGCCATCTGGTATGGCGCTCGCGGGCGACCCAGGAAGAAAACATCAACTACAAACCGCGCTACGACGGGCGCGGCAACGAGTTTGCGCGGATTCGCGAGGCCAATGGCCAGGAATTCTTCGTGTATGACGTCGAGGTCCGGCTGCTGGGAGGCAAGAGCGCGGCGTTCAGCATTGTCGCCCTGCAGCCGGTACGCGAATACCAACTGACCCTCGAAGGCCTGCGCGAGAACCTCTACCTCGGGTTCGGCGCGGCCTTGCTGGTGTTGTTGACGCTGTTGTGGCTGGGCCTGACCTGGGGCCTGCAAGCCCTGCGGCGCCTGAGCCATGAACTCGACCAGATCGAAGGCGGCACTCGTGAAAGCCTCAGCGAAGAACACCCCCGCGAACTGCTGCGCCTGACCGGCTCCCTCAACCGCTTGCTGCACAGCGAGCGCGAACAGCGTGCGCGCTACCGCGACTCACTCGATGACTTGGCCCACAGCCTGAAAACGCCACTGGCGGTGTTGCAGGGCGTGAGCGAAGACATGGCCCAGCGCCCCGAAGAACGTAGCCAGGCGTGGGTGCTGCAATCGCAGATCGAACGCATGAGCCAGCAGATCGGTTACCAACTGCAGCGTGCCAGCCTGCGAAAAAGTGGCCTGGTGCGTCACCAGGTACGCCTGGAACCGGTGGTGCAAAGCCTGTGCGATACATTGGAAAAGGTTTATCGCGACAAGCGGGTCACCGTGACGTTTGATCTGCCGCAGGCCTGCGAGGTGCCCATCGAAAAGGGCGCGTTGCTTGAAATGCTCGGCAACCTGCTGGAAAACGCCTACCGCCTGTGCCTCAAGCAAGTGCGTATCAGCCTGGTGGAAAACCTCGATGGCATTGAGCTGTGTATCGAAGACGACGGCCCTGGTGTGCCACCGGACCAGCGTGCACGGATTCTGCAGCGTGGCGAACGGCTCGACCGCCAGCACCCGGGGCAGGGGATAGGGCTGGCGGTGGTCAAGGACATCATTGAAAGCTATCACGCGCGGTTGACGTTGGGAGATTCAGCGTTGGGTGGGGCGGCGTTCAGGATTCACTTTCCTGCCTTGTGATCTTGACCTTAAGCGCCCCGTTAAACCACGCTGGCCGTAATTCGACAGTGATTTGGGGGGTAAACCGGCAGGGATGCCGGTTTAGCCGCCCCGCGCCATGGATGGCGCGGGGCGGCGGCCCACGGATTCAAGACTGTGTTCGGGCACACCGAGCCTAGGCGAGGTGCCGAGTGGTGGGGCAAGAGCGTTTTGCTTACTTTTGACTGGGCCGGCAATCCGGCTTTTCAAAAGTGAGCCGCTGTCAGAGCGGAACCCTAGGTGGCCGTTACCGCAGCAATGGATATGTACACAATCCAACTGTGGTGACTGTCAGACCGTCTTCGCAGGCAAGCCAGCTCCCACATTTGGATCGTGGTGTGTCAGTTAGATCAGCGTCGGCTGTCAGTCCGTCACGGGAGCAAGCTCCCTCGCCACAGGCCCAGCGTCGTATCGAAGTTGTGTAGATACCTATGCTCATCGCAGGCAAGCCACACATTGGATTTATGCTTGCCGCCAGTGTGCTTTAGGCCTCGATGCCGAGCATATCCCGCGCCAGCGCCTCGGCGATCCGGATCCCGTCGACACCCGCCGACAGAATCCCACCGGCATAGCCTGCGCCTTCACCGGCCGGGAACAGGCCTTTGACGTTCAGGCTCTGCATCGATTCATTGCGGGTAATGCGCAACGGGGACGAGGTGCGGGTCTCGATGCCGGTCAGCACCGCATCGTGCAGCGAGTAGCCTTTGATCTGCTTCTCGAACGCCGGCAAGGCTTCGCGGATGGCTTCGATGGCGAAGTCCGGCAAGGCCAGGGCCAGGTCGCCCAATGACACGCCAGGTTTGTAGGACGGTTCCACACTGCCTAGCGCGGTGGAGGGCTTGCCGGCGATGAAGTCGCCCACCAGTTGCGCGGGGGCCTCGTAGTTACTGCCGCCGAGGATGTAGGCGTGGGACTCCAGGCGCTCCTGCAACTCGATACCCGCCAGCGGGCCGCCCGGGTAATCCACCTCGGGGGTGATGCCTACCACGATGCCCGAGTTGGCATTGCGCTCGTTACGCGAGTATTGGCTCATGCCGTTGGTCACGACGCGATGGGGTTCCGAGGTCGCAGCCACGACGGTGCCGCCCGGGCACATGCAGAAGCTGTAGACCGAACGGCCATTCTTGGCGTGGTGCACCAGCTTGTAGTCCGCTGCGCCCAGCTTCGGGTGGCCAGCGTATTTGCCCAGGCGTGCGGCGTCGATCAGCGACTGCGGGTGCTCGATACGGAAACCCACCGAGAACGGCTTGGCTTCCATGTACACGCCACGGTCGTGGAGCATGCGGAAGGTGTCACGGGCGCTGTGGCCCAGGGCAAGAATCACGTGCTTGGAGAGGATTTGCTCGCCGCCGTCGATGACCACGCCGTTCAACTGGCCGTCTTCGATCAGCACGTCGGTGACCCGCTGTTCGAAGCGCACTTCACCGCCCAGGGCGATGATCTGCTCGCGCATGTTTTCCACCACGCCGGTCAGGCGGAAGGTGCCGATGTGCGGCTTGCTGACGTAGAGGATTTCTTCCGGCGCACCGGCCTTGACGAACTCGTGCAGCACTTTGCGACCGTGGAATTTAGGGTCCTTGATCTGGCTGTACAGCTTGCCGTCGGAGAAGGTACCGGCGCCGCCTTCACCAAATTGCACGTTGGATTCGGGGTTGAGCACGCTTTTGCGCCACAGGCCCCAGGTGTCCTTGGTGCGTTGGCGCACTTCCTTGCCGCGTTCGAGGATGATCGGCTTGAAGCCCATCTGTGCCAGCAGCAGCCCGGCGAAAATCCCGCAGGGGCCAAAGCCCACCACGATTGGCCGCTCAGCCAGGCCTTCCGGCGCCTGGCCCACCACCTTGTAGCTGACGTCCGGTGCCGGATTGACGTTGCGATCATCGGCAAACTTGAGCAGCAGAGGGGCTTCACCCTTCACGTTCAGGTCGACGGTGTAGATGAAGCACAGCTCAGAGGTCTTTTTACGCGCATCGTAGCTGCGCTTGAACAGGGTGAAATCGAGCAGGTCATCACTGGCGATGCCCAGGCGCTGCACGATGGCCGTGCGCAGGTCTTCTTCGGGATGGTCGATGGGCAGCTTGAGTTCAGTGATTCGTAACATGACAGGATCCGGTAGGCGGCGGGCAAGAAGGCCGGCTGTTTTGCAAACCGGCGATTATAAGCCCCAATGGCGACTTTCCGTCAGGTTAATCGTCCCGCGAGCCGCCGAACGCCGCGCAACCGCGCTGCACCTGGCCGTTCACGCGCAACTCGGCGCTCATGTGTTGCAGGCTGCCGCTCACACTGTCGACGCAGCGCTGGGGCGCCACCCACAGTTCGATGTGCTGGTTATTGGCCTCGGTCATCAGGTTGAAACGGCCGTCGCCCAGTTGTTCCTCGACGTACGGTACTGCCAAAGGTGGCTGGCCTTCGCGTTCCAGCACCATGCCCTTGGCCGTGACATTCATTGCCCAGGCGGGTTTATGGCCATTGGCCCGCAGGATCATGCGCTTGAAATCCGGGTCGGAGCAGGCTGAGGTCGAGCGTTCGACGCGATACAGCTGTTGCAGGTCCACTGAGCCCTGGGTGCCGCTGGCGACGCCGGAAAATTTGCCACGCAGGTCGGCAAACAGCATGCCCTGCTGGCCGGCCAGCGAGGCCGCTTCCTGCAGGACGCTGGTGCCGCCGGTGTCGTTGACCACGTAGCTGCGCTGGTCGCCGCATGGCTGAAACAGCAGTTTGCCGTCCACCGCCGTCAACTCACCCTGCATACGGGTCAGCCCGACAGTCGATGGCTTGGCCGGCTCGCTTTCAAACAATTGGCAAGCGGCGAACAGAGGAAGCAAGGCAAACAGGGCGAGGGTACGGGCGGCGCGCATTATCGGGTCTCCAGGCAAGTGCCGCCACGTTACGCAGGCTGGCCGTGCATCACAAGCCCGCTTGCCAGCTTCAGGCGTTTCTTACGGATCTCACCTTCAACCTACGATAAAGGTCTGACCGGTTTGCAGGCCCTCGACGCTTTTCGCGTAAGCCAGCGCCACATCGGCGGCGGGGGCAGGTTTATAGCCGCGGAAATAAGGGGCATAGCTGCCCATGGCTTCCAGCAACACCGTCGGGCTGACCGAGTTGATGCGCAGGCCGCGTGGCAATTCAATGGCCGCCGCTTTGACGAAGGCATCCAATGCACCGTTGACCAAAGCCGCCGAAGCGCCGGTGCGGATCGGATCACGGTTCAGAATGCCGCTGGTGAACGTGAACGAAGCGCCATCGTTGGCGTACTCACGACCGATCAACAGCAGATTGACCTGGCCCATCAGCTTGTCACGCAGGCCCAGTTCGAAATCGCTGTCGTTCATGTCTGCCAGGGGCACGAAGTTGACGTTGCCTGCCGCGCAGATCAGGGCGTCGAACTTGCCGGTCTGCTCGAACAGCCTGCGGATCGAGGCGCTATCGCTGATATCCACCTGAAAGTCGCCGCTGGTGCGGCCGATGCTGATCACTTCGTGGCGCTGGGCCAGTTGCGCCTTGACCGCTGAACCGATGGTGCCGCTGGCACCGATCAATAGGATTTTCATCGTGCTGTTCCTCTGGGCTGATTCCCTGTAGGAGCGAGCTTGCTCGCGAAGAACGTCAACGATCACGCGGTAAAACTGACTACACGGCGGCGATCTTGAGTTTTTCGGGAGCAAGCTCGCTCCTACAGTGGTATGGGTTTGCATTCAGTCTAGTGTGGCTTTTTAGTCGGATAAACGCGCTAATAGGCAACCTTTGGTTTTCAAATGGAAACAATCCATGAGCGAAATGGATGACCTGGCGGCGTTCGCCGTGCTGATCGAGGCCGGTAGTTTCACCGTAGCGGCCGCACAATTGGGCTGCAGCAAAGGGCAGTTGTCCAAGCGCATCAGCCAGTTGGAAGCGCAGTTCGCCGTGGTACTGCTGCACCGCACCACGCGCAAGCTGAGCCTCACCGCTGCCGGCGCGGCGTTGCTGCCCCAGGCACAAGCGTTGGTGGTGCAGGTGGAGCGCGCCCGTCAGGCCTTGGCGCGACTCAAAGATGATTTGGCCGGCCCTGTGCGTATGACCGTTCCGGTGTCGTTGGGCGAAACCTTCTTCGATGGTTTGTTGCTGGAATTCTCCAAGCAGTATCCCCAGGTGCAGATCGAGCTGGAGCTCAATAACAGCTACCGAGACTTGGCACGGGATGGCTTTGACTTGGGCGTACGCTCCGGCGCCATCGAACATGAACGCCTGGTGGCCAAACCCTTGCTGGCCTGGCATGAAATGACCTGCGCCAGCCCGGCTTATCTGGAACAGCATGGCGAACCACTGACCCCGGCGGACCTGGCGGCGCACAGCTGTCTGCTCAACAGCCATTACAGCGGCCGCGAGGAATGGTTGTACCACCAGCAACACGAATTGCTGCGGGTAAAGGTGAGCGGCACCTTCGCCTCCAACCACTACAACCTGCTGAAAAAAGCCGCGTTGGTCGGCGCCGGTATTGCCCGCCTGCCGTCCTACGTTCTACCCGCGGAACTGGCTGACGGCCGATTGCGCTGGCTGCTGCGCGACTATCAGACACGCAGCATGCCGATGTACCTGGTGCATCCCTACCAGGGCGGCCTGCCACGGCGTACCCAGGTGTTGGCCGACTACCTGGTGGACTGGTTCAAGCGCAGCGGCGAAGCGCTGGATCGGCTTCAGCGATAGCGGCGGGCAATCAGGTGGTCGATGGACAGGCAGCCTGGGCCTTTGGCAAGCAACAGCAATAACAGCGCAAGCCAGGTGCCGTGAGTGGGATAGGCGTCAGGGTAGACGAACAGCTGGATGGTCAAGGTCATGCCGATCAAGGCCAGGGCCGAAAAACGCGTGGCGAACCCCAGCAGGATCAATACCGGAAAAAAATGTTCGGCAAAGGTTGCCAGGTGCGCGGCCACCTGCGGCGACAGCAGAGGCAATTGGTATTCGCTGCGAAATAAAAACAGGGTCGAGGCGGCAAGTTTGGGCTCACCCCATTGGAAGGTGCCGCTGATCAGGTCAATGGCAAAGCCTTCGACCTTGGTCTGGCCAGACTTCCAGAACACCGCCGCAATGGAGAAGCGCGCGATAAAGGCGATCAGGCTGTAAGGGATTTTTTCAAACAGTGCGACGGTTCGCTTTACCAGGCAGGGAGCGGGAAAGTTCATGGCGATACCTCTGGTTGCAGATGTAAATGGGTGATGGCGTCGTGGCTGATCAACAGCGTAAGACATTGGTGCAAATCGAATTCGTCAGAGGCTTGCAGGGCGTCAGCGATGGCCATCTCCAGCCCTGCGCCTTGGTTGAGTCGGTTGATAAAGGTCACAGACCCGCGGTCGATGGCGAATACCTTGACCGCCAACCCTTGGCGCAAGACCATCGCGCCTTGGGCATACCAGGGGTTCAAAGTGGCGATAGCCCCGTCGACCTGATGCGCCGCCCAAACCGATACCACCGCGTAGGAAGATTCCAGCGTGGCAAGTGACGGATGCAGTCGTACACGCAGTTGTCCCAGTTGTGCGCAGCCTTGCAGTTGCCGAAGTACGCTGTGCTGATCCAGAACCTGGCAATCCGCCGCGTGATAAGCGCGGACCCTCAAGCGTTCCAGCCGGGCGACATCGGCCAGGTAGGGCACGCTTGAGGCCGGTTCGAAAGCCTGGATAAAGTCAGCGAACGTGCCGCCGTACTCACTGATCAACGGGCTGATAGGCGGGTGGGCCTGGACATACAGGCCGGCCATGGCGCGGAAAAACTCATCGCCGACCAGTTGCCGCGCCACCGGGTAGGCGGCCGCCAAAGCATTGATCAACGCGCTATGGACATTGTTTCGATACACCGCAAAGCGGCTCGTCGGCTCAGCACCGTTGCTGCTGAACACGCCCTCGGGGCAGGTTGCTTGCGGGGCCAGTAAAGCCTGGGCAAATGCCTGCTGAATACTCATCGGGCCACCTGCGACAAATACCCTTCGGCCTGTCGGGCCTCTGCTTGCAGCACGCTGAACGCGGGCACCTGGTTATCCCGCTCGATCAGCGTGGCCACCGCTCCCGTCCGTGCCAATACCTGTGCATACAGCTGCCACACGGCGTTATCGATTGGCGCACCGTGGTCATCGATCAGCAGGCGGTCGCCCAGGCTGTCGGTGTCTTCGGCAAAACCGGCCAGATGAATCTCACCCACTGCGTGCAATGGCAGGGCATCGATGTAGGCCAGCGGGTCGCGCTGGTGATTGATACAGGACACGTAGACGTTGTTGACGTCGAGCAGCAGGCCGCAACCGGTACGGCGGACGATCTCACTGATGAAGTCGGTTTCGTCCAGGGTGGAGCGCTGGAACTGCAAATAGGTGGACGGGTTTTCCAGTAGCATCGGGCGCTTGAGCGTGCTTTGTACCTGGTCGACGTGTGCGCACACCCGGTTTACGGTGCTGGCGTCGTAGGCCAGGGGCAGCAGGTCGTTGAGAAACACCGGGCCGTGGCTGGACCAGGCCAGGTGTTCGGAAAAAGACTGGGGTTGGTAGCGTTCGATCAGCGTGGCCAGGCGAGCCAAGTGCTCGCGGTCCAGAGGGCCTTCGCCGCCGATGGACAGGCCGACGCCGTGCAGTGACAGGGGGTATTGCGCACGAATCAACCCCAGGTAGTGATGAAACGGGCCGCCGGCCACCATGTAGTTTTCGGCGTGTACTTCGAAAAAACCGATGTCGGGGCGGGTCTCGAGCACCTCAGTGAAGTGCTCGGTCTTGAGCCCCAGCCCGGCCCGATAGGGCAGGCCGGGCGCCTGAGCCGGTGAGACCGCGTGTTGGGCTGTAAGCGTCATCATCAGTACTCAGGCTGCGCGGGGTTCAGGATTTGGCGGTGAAGGCCGCTTCCTGGCCAAAACCGGTCGGCGAGGTGGTGCTTGGGGTCTGGGTGCATGTGCCGGCGGGGACCAGTTTCCAGGCATTGGCCTGGTCTTTGGTTTTAGAGGTGCCCGCGCAGGAAGTACCGGCGCCTGCGGCGCAATCATTCTTGCCGGCTTCAGCCACGCCGTAGCACTTCTGCATGTCGTCGGCCGCGTGGGCGGTGGTGGTCAGGGCGGACAGGCTCAGGGCAGAACCAAGGGCCAGAACGAGGGTGGCAGCGGACAGTTTGGTGGTCATGGTGTGTCTCCAGCAGTGGTTGAATGCGCAGGCTTGATTGCCTGCATGCACCACTAGAGAGAGCTCGACGAATTGCGTTACACAAACTTCGAAAATAAATTCAATAGTACGGTTCACACCAAACAAATGTGGGAGCGGGCTTGCTCGCGAATGCAGTGTGTCAGCCAACAGTTTCCGGCTGATTCACCGCATTCGCGAGCAAGCCCGCTCCCACATTTTTGATCCGGTTTCTATGGCAGCCTGTGTTTAGCCGCCCAGGTACGCCTCCCGCACTTTCGGATCGGTCAGCAATTGCTCACCGGTGCCCTGCATCACCACTCGGCCATTCTCCAGCACATAGGCGCGGTCAGCGATTTTCAGCGCCTGGTTGGCGTTCTGCTCTACCAAAAATACCGTCACCCCGTCCTTGCGCAGCTGTTCGATGATGTCGAAGATCTGCTGGATGATGATCGGTGCCAGGCCCAGGGAAGGCTCGTCCAGCAGCAACAGCTTTGGCTTGCTCATCAGCGCCCGGCCGATGGCGAGCATTTGCTGCTCGCCGCCGGACATGGTGCCGCCGCGCTGGCTGAAACGCTCCTTGAGGCGGGGGAACAGGTGCAGCACCTTGTCCATCTGCTCCTGGTAATCGCCCTTGTCGGTAAAGAACCCACCCATGGCCAGGTTCTCTTCGACGGTCAGGCGCGAGAACACTCGACGGCCTTCGGGCACCACCGCAATGCTCTTGCGCATGATCTCTGCCGAGTGCTTGCCCACCAGTTCTTCACCCATGTAGCGGATGCTGCCACTGTAGGCTTGCGGCGAACCGCACAAGGTCATCAGCAAGGTCGATTTGCCGGCACCGTTGGCGCCGATCAGGGTGACGATCTCACCCTGGCGTACTTCCACATTGACGCTGTGCAGGGCCTGGATCTTGCCGTAGAAAGTGGAAACGTTTTCGAATTGCAGCATTTTACGCTTCCCCCAAATAGGCTTTGATCACTTCAGGATTGTCGCGGATCTGCTCCGGCGTCCCGTTGGCCAGCGGCGTGCCCTGGTTGATCACCACGATGTGGTCGGAGATGCTCATGACCAGTTTCATGTCGTGTTCGATCAACAGCACCGTGGCGTTGTTTTCCTCACGCAGCACACTGATCAGCGCCTTGAGGTCTTCGGTTTCCTTGGGGTTCAGGCCGGCGGCAGGTTCGTCGAGCATCAGGATGCGCGGGCGCGTCATCATGCAACGGGCGATTTCCAGGCGCCGTTGCTGGCCGTAGGCGAGGGTGCCAGCCGGGCGGTTGGCGAACTCGGTCAGGTTGACCTTGTCCAGCCAGTACGCCGCGTATTCCATGGCCTCGCGCTCGCTTTTGCGGAACGCCGGGGTCTTGAACAGGCCGGCGAAGAAGTTGGTGTTCAAGTGACGGTGCTGGGCGATCAACAGGTTCTCGACTGCCGTCATGTCCTTGAACAACCGCACGTTCTGGAAGGTCCGCACCACGCCTTTGCGGGCGATTTCGTGGCCGGCCAGGCCCTGAATCGGTTGGCCGTCCAGCAGGATGCTGCCACCGCTCGGCTTGTAGAAACCGGTGAGGCAGTTGAACACCGTGGTCTTGCCGGCGCCGTTGGGGCCGATCAGTGCTACCACTTGTTTCTCTTTGACGGTCAGGGCCACGCCATTGACCGCCAGCAAACCGCCGAAGCGCATGCTCAGGTTTTCGACTTTCAGGATCTCGCGGCTCATTTGCGCAGCTCCATGTGTGGACGTTGCATGGGCAGCAGGCCTTGAGGACGCCAGATCATCATCAGCACCATCATGGCGCCGAACATCAACATGCGGTATTCGCTGAACTCACGCATCATTTCCGGCAGCAGGATCATCACGATGGCCGCCAGGATCACGCCCAGTTGCGAGCCCATGCCACCCAATACCACGATGGCGAGAATGATCGCCGACTCGATAAAGGTGAACGATTCCGGCGTCACCAGGCCTTGGCGAGCGGCGAAGAAGCTGCCGGCAAAACCTGCGAACGCAGCGCCCAGGGTGAATGCGGAAAGCTTGATGATGGTCGGGTTCAGGCCCAGGGCGCGGCAGGCGATTTCATCTTCGCGCAACGCTTCCCACGCGCGCCCGATGGGCATGCGCAGCAGGCGGTTGATCACGAACAGGGCCGCCAATGCCAGCAACAGCGCGACCAAGTACAGGAACACCACTTTGCTCACCGGGTTGTAGGCAATCCCGAAGTACTCGTGGAAGGTCTGCATGCCTTCGGCGGCGCTGCGGTCGAACGACAGCCCGAAGAATGTCGGCTTGGGGATGCTGCTGATGCCGTTGGGGCCACCGGTGATGTCGGTAAGGTTACGCAGGAACAGGCGAATGATTTCGCCGAAGCCCAGGGTCACGATGGCCAGGTAGTCACCGCGCAGGCGCAGCACCGGGAAGCCCAGCAGGAAGCCGAACGTCGCCGCCGCCATACCGGCCAGTGGCAGGCAGATCCAGAAGCTCCAGCCCAGGTAATGCGAGAGCAGCGCGTAGGTGTAGGCACCCACGGCGTAAAAGCCCACATAACCCAGGTCGAGCAGGCCCGCCAGGCCCACCACGATGTTCAGGCCCAGGCCCAGCAACACGTAGATCAGGATCAGCGTGGCAATGTCGACCGCGCCGCGCGAGCCGAAGAACGGCCAGATCAGCGCCGCGATGATCAGCCCGATGATGATGTAGCGCTGGGTGCGCGGCAGGGTCAGAAATTGGCTGACCTTGGGCGACACCAACGGGCCACGGTTGCCCTTGAACAGGGCTCCAACCTGCTGGGTGAACAGTACACGCAGGAACATCAGCACCGAACACAGCGCGATGACGGTCAGGGTGACAGGCCCGGTGCCATGCACTTCAAGGTTGATGCCGACAATGCTCAGCTTGAGACCGAGTACCGGAAAGGCCACGGCCCAGACCAGCAAGGCGCTGAAAAACGCCGATTTAAGATATCTGCTCATACTTTCTCAACCTCCGGACGGCCCAGGATGCCGGTCGGACGGAACAACAGCACCAGAACCAACAGGCCGAACGCGACGACGTCCTTGTACTGGTCACCGAAGATATCGGCGCCAAAGGCTTCGGCCACACCCAGCACCAGCCCGCCGAGCATGGCGCCCGGAATGCTGCCGATGCCGCCCAATACCGCCGCGGTAAAGGCCTTGAGGCCCACCAGGAAGCCGGCGTTGGGGTTGATCACGCCGTATTGCATGCTCAGCAACACGGCCGCCACGGCCGCCAGCGCAGCACCAATGACGAAGGTCAGGGCGATGATGTTGTTGGTGTTGATGCCCAGCAGGTTGGCCATCTTGATGTCTTCGGCACAGGCCCGGCAGGCGCGCCCCAGACGGGAGCGGGAGATGAACAGCGTCAGGCCCAGCATGGCCACCAGGGTGACCACGAAAACCAGAATCTGCATGTACGAAATCAGCACTTCTTGTGCGCCACCCGGGCCGAAGGAGATGCTCCCCGGAATCAGGTTGGGAATGGACTTGTCCTTGGAGTCCTGGGACAGCAATACGGTGTTCTGCAGGAAAATCGACATGCCGATGGCAGAAATCAGCGGGATCAAACGGTTGCTGCCCCGCAGGGGACGGTAGGCAACCCGCTCGATGCTGTAGCCATAGGCACTGGTCACGATGATCGATGCCAAAAACGCAGCGGTCATCAACAGCGGCAGGGAGTGGATCCCCATCATGGCCAGCCCGGCAAGGGCGATGAAGGCCACGTAGGAACCAATCATGTACACCTCGCCATGGGCGAAGTTGATCATTCCAATGATGCCGTAAACCATTGTGTAGCCAATGGCTATCAAGGCATAGGTGCTGCCAATGGTCAGGCCATTAACCAGCTGTTGGAAAAAATGATAGATCTCAGGCATTACAGCGCTCCTAAAAACCCGATACGCATTTCACTGGTGGAGTCATTTCCGGCTCGGTGCCCTGTTCTGTGACCAGGTTGCACAAAGCGTTTGCCAGCGAACCGCTGGTGACGGTTTTAAGATTTTCAGGTGAGCCAGCGCCCGGATCGCGGGTGACATGGCCCATAAACCTCGTAAAACAAAGCCCACTGCTTGCACAGTGGGCTTGTTGACCAGTAACGCCTGGCTTACTGAGGGGAAACTTCGGTTTTTGGTTTACCGAAGTGCCATTCGTAGACCACGAACTTGAAGTCCTTCAGGTCGCCCTTGGCGTCGAAGCTCAGGTCGCCCGTAGGGGTCTTGAAGGTACCGGCGTGGATGGCCTCGGCCACTTTGGCGGTGTCTTCGCTTTTGGCCGCAGCAATACCACCGGCAATCACTTCAACTGCCGAGTAGGCCGGGAACACGAACGGACCGGTTGGGTCCTGCTTGTTCTTGGCGAACTCTTCGACGATGGCTTTGTTGGCAGGGTCGGTGTCGAAGGATTTCGGCAGGGTCACCAGCAGGCCTTCGGAAGCGCCCTGGGCGATTTGCGAGATGGAGTCGTTACCCACGCCTTCCGGGCCCATGAACTTGGCGTTCAGGCCTTTTTCCTTGGCTTGGCGCAGGATCAGGCCCAGCTCAGGGTGGTAGCCGCCGTAGTAGACGAAGTCGACATTGGCTTGCTTGAGTTTCTGGATGATCGAGGAGAAGTCTTTGTCACCGGCGTTCAGGCCTTCGAAGACTGCAACCTTGGTGCCTTTTTCTTCAAGGGTCTTCTTCACGGCGCTGGCGATGCCTTCACCGTATTGCTGCTTGTCGTGCAGTACGGCGACGATTTTCGGCTTCACGTGGTCGGCGATGTAGTTGCCGGCCGCTGGGCCTTGCGCGCTGTCCAGGCCAATGGTGCGGAAGATCAGCTTGTAGCCACGGGAAGTGATTTCAGGGCTGGTGGCAGCCGGGGTAATCATGATGACGCCTTCGTCTTCATAAATATCCGACGCTGGCTGAGTGGAGCTGGAGCAGAGGTGGCCGACGACGAACTTGACGCCATCATTGACCACTTTGTTGGCAACGGCCACGGCTTGTTTTGGATCGCAAGCGTCGTCGTATTCCTTGGCTTCAAGCATCTTGCCGTCTACGCCGCCCTTGGCGTTGATGTCTTTGATGGCTTGCTTGGCACCCATGAATTGCATGTCGCCGTATTGCGTCACCGGACCGGTCTTGGGACCGGCGATGCCGATCTTGATGGTGTCGGCTGCGAACGAATGGCCGGCAACCCCAGCCAGGACCATAGCGGCAAACAGTTTGGAAATCTGCTTAGTAGCCTTATTCATAGTGCTCCACTCTTACTGTTGTATTTTTTATAGTTCTAGCGGCCTTGTGAGCTGCAGAACCGGATCAGATATCGCGGATATCCCCCCGGCATTGCCCTGGCAACTGTACCGGTACAGTGTAGAGCGCTGGCTGATCGCTTGAAAAGCTGGCAGCTGGGGGCAAAACCTGGGTATGTCGCTTAAATGAAAGAAAAAGACAGAATCGCGGCGGGTTGCTAACAGCTTTCAAGGCATTCCTTGGCTTTCCTGGCGCTTTCAATCGCTACTTCATTTGCTACTGGGTTTTTCTGCCTGAGCGACGGGGCTATGATTGCGCCGATTTTTTACTCAGGTGAATTCCCATGACGCAAGAACCAAGCACCCTCTATGCCAAGCTGCTCGGTGAAACAGCCGAAATTTCCTGGAAGGAGCTTGAACCGTTCTTTGCCAAGGGTGCCCTATTGTGGGTCGATGCCAGCCTGGATTTGATCGAGGCCGCCGAAGGAATGGCCGAAGACAACCGTGACAAAGTCGCCGCCTGGCTAGCTGCCGGGAGTCTTGGCGAAGTGTCTGCATCGCGGGCGTTGGACCTGGTGGAACGTGATCCGAGCTTGTGGGCAGTGGTGGTCTCGCCATGGATTCTGATCCAGGAAAGGGCGGCGTAAGAATTGCCAGCACTAAAAAGGTGCGTATTTTTCACGCGGTGAAGTGTGTAGGGGAGTAACCGCTTATCGCGTGATGGCACCTTGCCGTAGCGAAAGATCACAGGCGAGGGTGACGTAAACGTCACGGGCACAGTTCAGGTCGTCGGGAAATAGCCGCGCAATTGTTTCGGCGTATGACTCAGCGCTGCAGCGCGCGCATTCAAATCGTCAGCTTGCGCGTCTTGGTCTCAGCGGATCGGCCTGACAATAGAAGGCGGGCCGATACGTCCCGCAGCTGGGTCGTTTGGCGGTGGAGCGTCTTTGCCTTCCACGCTGAGCGGATATAGCGGATTACGCATGGCAATCCCCTGCATCACGCCGATGATGTCGTCGAAGGGCACCGCCGGGCTGAGCAGGTAGCCCTGGATGTAGTCGCAGCCATGCTTGAGCAACAGCTCGAACTGCGCCTGGGTTTCCACGCCCTCGGTGACCACCTGCAAGTGCAGGGTGTGGGCCATGCCAATAATCGCTTGGACAATTTCGCTGTCTGCGGTGGATTTGGGGATGTCCTGGATAAACGAGCGGTCGATCTTCAAGGTGTTGAGCGGCAAGCGCTTGAGGTAAGCCAGCGACGAATAGCCGGTGCCGAAGTCATCGATGGCCAGTGACACACCCAGGGCGCGAATCTGCCGCAACAGGGCCAGGGTGCTGCTGATATTGCCCATCAACGCGTTTTCAGTGACTTCCAGTTCCAGGCGGTTGGTGCCGATGCCGGCGAAGCGCAGGGCGTCTTCGATTTCATCGGCCAGTTCGTCACGCGCCAGGTTCAACGCAGAGCAGTTCACCGCCATGATCAACTCGGTGTCGCCCCGGTCAGACAACAGGCTCAGGTCGTGACAGGCCTGGCGCAATACCCAGTGGTCCAGCTCGGCGATCAGCCCGTTGTTCTCGGCAATGCCGATAAAGCGGTCCGGGGCCAGCAGCCCGTGTTGGGGGTGTTGCCAGCGCACCAGGGCTTCCAGGCGCGTGACCTTGCCCAGCTTCATGTCGAAGATCGGTTGATAAAACAGCACCAACTGGCTGCGCGTACGTAAGGCGGCGCGCAGTTCTTCTTCCAGTTGCAGCTCAAGAAAGGCACGGGTTTTAAGGTTGGAACTGAAGAAGTTCAAGCAATTGCGCCCGGCATCCTTGGATTGGTACAGCGCCAGGTCGGCGGTTTTAAGCAGTTCTTCGCAGGTGTGGCCGTCTTCGGGAAACAGGCTGATGCCGATGCTGGTGGTCATCACCATGCGCCGACCGGCCAGTTCGATGGGTTCTTTCATCTTCTGCATGATGCGCTGGGCCATGTGCCGGGCTTCGTCGCGGTGATGAATATTGACCAGGATGCAGAACTCATCGCCGCCAAAGCGTGCCACCACATCTTCATGGCTGCGTATCGAACCTTTGATATGCCCGGCGAGCACCGTGAGCAGCTGGTCGCCCGCATCATGGCCCAGGCTGTCATTGATACGCTTGAAGTGGTCGATATCGAGGAAGATCACCGCCATCATGCCCTGAGTGCGGGTTTTTTCCGCGACTTTCTCCGCGAAGATCTGATTGAAACCACGGCGGTTGAGCAGGCTGGTCAACGCGTCGAAGTGGGCCACTTGTTGCAGCGAGGCGCGGGCCTGGTCGAGTTCGCTGAGCAGCGCGTTGACCCGGCGCAGGTCGCGCTCCTTGTGTTGCAGCTTCTTGTCGGCCAGGGCTGCGCTGACGCTGCTGCCGATCACCAGCAAGGTGATCATCGCGACTGAGAGGCCCAGTTGAATCGGGTTGTCATCGGCCCGCAACGACAGATCCGTGCCGCTGGGCACCAGCATTTGCATGGCCGCCATGCCGGTGAAGTGCATGCTCAGGATCCCGGCGCCGAGCACCAGGCTGGCGGCGTATTTGAGCAGTTGGTGAAACACGCCGGCCCCATTGCGCAGGTAACTGGACAGCAACAACGCCGCCAGGCTGGCGCCCATGGCAATCGCCACCGAGGCCAAAAACAGCCGTGTTTCGAAGTACACCTGGGCCTGGGAACGCATGGCCGACATGCCCACGTAGTGCATCAGCGCGATGCCCAGGCCCATCCACACCGAAGCTACCAGGTATTGATGAAAACGCAGGTGGGTATGACTGAGGGTCTGCATGGCGAGCAGCGACGCGATCAGGGCAATCAGCAGCGAGACGAACGTCATGATCAGTTCGTAGTGAATGGCAATGGGCGCTTGGAAGGCCAGCATGCTGATGAAGTGGGTCGACCAGATGCCGCCTGCCAGGCAACCCGCACCCAGCCAGCGCCAATGGCGGCGGGCGGTGGGGTCTTCGACATGGCCGACACGTTCGGCCATGTCCAGGATACCGAAACCCGCCGCGCAGGCGACCAGGTACGCCAGCAGCACCAGAAACGGGTTATGAGTGCAATTGAGCAATAAATGCCCGCTGTCTGGAAGGTCGGTAAAAAAATGCTGCCCCAGCCATTCCATAGCTTATCCCGTCACAGAGCCCTGTCACTGCCAGCGGCGATGACCCATGAGGTCGAGTATAGGAGTCTCTCGAAATTTGCCATCAGTAATGGCGTTTTGATCTCAAATTATTTTGATATGCCTTCCATAGCGTTTGGTGCTAAGCGCTGATGGGCAGGTCGAGTTCGAAGTGCGGGGCCTCCAGCGGGGCCAGGCCAAATGCGGCACGGGCGGCGTCGCAATCGACATTTTGCACGCCCTGGCTCCAAGACGCCTCGAACTCACGGCATACACTGGAGCGTTGTTCATAAATTGAGCAACTGGTGGCTTGTCCGACTTCACCTTCAAGGCTGCAGCACCGTGCCGGCTTGCGGTCGGTGCCGATCATCGCCACGCGGCTGGGGTTGATCTGCACCACCAGCTCATCGGGCACCGTGCCCCCGGACGAGGCGCACTCACCCCAAAAGAAAGACACGCGAAAGTGTGAACAGCAGGCACCGCAATTCAGACACGGACTGGCTTCGGACATGGGCGTCATCAATAAGAAAAGTAGGAGGAGGGTGCTGCGAAAGGCTCGCCATTCTATCCGTGCCATGGCCGTTGGGAAGAGGGGTACGCACTTATATTTTCGTGGGCAAAATCCCCTGTTGCCTGGGTGAAATCATGCCCTATCAGCTTTACGAATCATTACAGACAATCACCGCCAGCCTGACTATGTTGCAGTGACCTGAGCAGGATGCACCGGGCATCGCAGCTCTCATAACAATAAAAGAGACGGACCCATGCAGAACTCGACCCAAGCGGCGAATGCCTGGCGCATTCTGTTCCTGCTGTTCCTCGCCAACCTGTTCAATTTCTTTGACCGTACCATTCCCGCGATCATCATCGAGCCCATCCGCATGGAATGGCACTTGAGCGACTTTCAGCTCGGTATCATCGGCACCGCCTTTACCATCGTCTACGCCATTGCCGGGCTGCCGCTCGGGCGCCTGGCCGACACCGGTTCACGCAGCAAGTTGATGGGCTGGGGCCTGTTTGCCTGGAGCGGGCTGACGGCGGTCAATGGCATGGTCGGCAGTTTCTGGACCTTCCTGCTGGTGCGCATGGGCATTGGCATTGGCGAAGCCAGCTATGCACCGGCGGCCAATTCGCTGATTGGCGACCTGTTTCCCGCCCACCGCCGCGCCCGAGCCATGGGGATTTTCATGCTTGGCCTGCCGTTGGGCCTGTTGCTGGCGTTCTTTACTATCGGTGCGATGGTCAAGGCGTTCGACAGCTGGCGCGCGCCCTTCTTTATCGCGGCGGTGCCGGGGCTGATCCTGGCGGTGTTTATGTTCTACATAAAAGAACCCAAGCGCGGCGCGGCGGAAACCGTGCAGGTTTCCCAGGAGCGCGTCGACCGCCCGATCCGCCGCGTGCTGGCCGTGCCGACCTTCCTGTGGCTGGTGCTGGCCGGGTTGTGCTTTAACTTCGCTACCTATGCGTGCAACTCATTCCTGGTGCCGATGCTGCAACGCTATTTCCTTATGCCGTTGCAGGACGCGGCCGTCGCGACCGGCGTCATCGTCGGCCTGACCGGCCTGGTGGGATTGACGCTGGGCGGCTGGATTGCCGACAAGATTCATCAGCGTGTCGCCAATGGCCGGTTGTTGTTTGCCGCGTTCAGCTTGATCATCTCCACGGTTACCACCGCCTGGGCATTGCATGCCGGGCGTGTCGAAATCGGGGTGTTTGTCGCGCTGTTCAGTGTGGGCTGGTTGTTTGCCTACAACTTCTATACCTGCGTGTATACCGCGATCCAGGACGTGGTCGAACCGCGTTTGCGCGCGACGGCGATGGCGCTGTTTTTTGCCGGGCTGTATTTGCTCGGCGGTGGCATGGGGCCGGTGGTGGTCGGGGCGCTGTCCGATCACTTTGCTCATTCGGCGATGTATGCGGACGGGGCGCAGCAGATGACCGAGGCTTATAAAGCCGTGGGCTTGCATGACGCCATGTACCTGATTCCGGTGGCGCTGTTCTTGACCATGCTGTTTCTGTTCCAGGCCTCGCGCAGTTTTGTGCGTGATGCCAAGCGGATGAAGGAAGGGTTGAGTGCGGTTGAGGTGCCGGCAACTGCGGTAACGGCGTGAGACCGAGTGATCGTTCCCATGCTCTGCGTGGGAACGCCGCTCTGGACGCTCTGCGTCCGCTTTAAAGTCGTGACGCAGAGCGTCACATGATGCATTCCCACACAGAGCGTGGGAACGATCTCTAAAAAGGCCCGCACTAAGCGGGCCTTTTACGTTCAGCGGTTTATCAACCTGCCACCAGCACCCGAATCGCTTCCAGTCGCAACGCCGCTTTATCAAGCATGGCCAGGCCTTGCTCGCGTTGGTTGCGCAGGGCAACCAGCTCGCTGTCGCGCACGGTCGGGTTGACCGCTTGCAACGCGGTCAGGCGCGCCAGCTCTTCGTCGGTGTCTGCCGCGAGGCGACGCTTGGCTTCGGCCACGCGTTCGGCGTGACGTGGGGCGATCTTCTCTTCGCCGGCGTTGATGCGCGGTGTGAGTTGGTCCCGCTGCGCCTGCACGAATTTGTTCGCGCTGGCCCGTGGCACGCTTTCCAGCTGGTCATTCAAGGTCACGAACGACACGCGGCCCGACAGGTCATTGCCGTTGGCATCCAGCAGGCAGCGCAAGGCGGCCGGCGGTAGGTAGCGGCCCAGTTGCAGGGAGCGCGGGGCGACCACTTCGCTGACATACAGCAGTTCAAGCAATACGGTGCCTGGCTTGAGCGCCTTGTTCTTGATCAGCGCCACGGCGGTGTTGCCCATGGAACCGGACAGCACCAGGTCCATGCCGCCTTGCACCATCGGGTGCTCCCAGGTGATGAATTGCATGTCTTCGCGCGACAGCGCCTGGTTACGGTCGTAGGTGATGGTCACACCTTCGTCGTCGCCCAGGGGGAAGCTGGCGTCGAGCATTTTTTCGCTGGGCTTGAGGATCAGCGCGTTTTCCGAATGGTCTTCGCTGTCGATGCCGAACGCGTCGAACAGGGTTTCCATGTAGATAGGCAGGGCGAACTGGTCGTCTTGTTCGAGGATGTCCTCGACCAGCGCATCGCCTTCGCCGGCGCCGCCGGAGTTGAGTTCCAGCAAGCGGTCGCGACCGGTGTGCAACTCCTGCTCCAGGCGCTCGCGCTCGGCACGGGCTTCGTCGATCAGGGCTTGCCACTCGCTGTCGTCGGCAGCTTCCAGCAAGGGCAGCAGGCGTGGGCCGAACTGATGCTGCAAGGCGTTGCCGGTCGGGCAGGTGTTGAGGAAGGCATTGAGCGCTTCGTGGTACCACTGGAACAGGCGCTCTTGCGGGCTGGTTTCCAGGTAGGGCACGTGCAGTTCGATCACGTGTTTCTGGCCGATCCGGTCCAGACGCCCGATGCGCTGTTCCAGCAGGTCGGGGTGGGACGGCAGGTCGAACAGCACCAGGTGATGGGAAAACTGGAAGTTGCGGCCTTCACTGCCGATTTCCGAGCAGATCAGCACCTGGGCACCGAACTCTTCATCGGCAAAATAAGCCGCCGCGCGGTCACGCTCCAGGATGTTCATGCCCTCGTGGAACACCGTGGCCGGAATGCCGGAGCGCACGCGCAGGGCGTCTTCCAGGTCCATGGCGGTTTCGGCGTGGGCGCAGATCACCAGGACCTTGGTGCGCTTGAGCATTTTCAGCTGGTCGATCAGCCACTCGACCCGTGGGTCGAAGCGCCACCAGCGGTTCTCTTCCTCGATGTCCGGTTGCGCCTGGAAGCTGACTTCCGGGTACAGCTCGGCGTGTTCGCCCAGGGGCAGTTCGAGGTATTCGTCCGGGTTCGGCAGCGGGTAGGCGTGCAGCTTGCGCTCGGGGAAGCCTTGCACCGCGGCGCGGGTGTTGCGAAACAGCACGCGGCCGGTGCCGTGGCGGTCCAGCAGCTCACGCACCAGGCGGGCACTGGCTTCGGTGTCGCCATCGTTGACGGCGGTGAGCAGGGCTTCACCTTCGTCGCCGAGGAAGCCTTGAATGGTCTTGTGTGCGGTCGGCGACAGGCGGCCCTTGTCCAGCAGCTCCTGCACGGCTTCGGCCACCGGGCGATAGTTTTCGCTCTCGGCGCGGAAGGCTTGCAGGTCGTGGAAGCGGTTCGGGTCCAGCAGGCGCAGGCGCGCAAAGTGGCTGTCCTGGCCCAATTGTTCCGGGGTGGCAGTCAGCAGCAGTACGCCAGGAATCACTTCGGCCAGCTGTTCGACCAGCGAGTATTCGGCGCTGGCCTTGTCTTCGTGCCACACCAGGTGGTGGGCTTCGTCGACCACGAGCAAGTCCCAACCGGCGGCAAACAGCGCATCCTGGGCCTTCTCGTCGTCCACCAGCCATTCCAGCGCAACGAGTGCAAGCTGGGTGTCTTCGAACGGGTTGGTGGCATCGCTTTCGATAAAGCGCTCTTCATCGAACAGCGCAACCTGCAGGTTGAAGCGGCGGCGCATTTCCACCAGCCATTGGTGCTGCAGGTTTTCCGGAACCAGGATCAGTACGCGGCTGGCACGGCCCGAGAGCAGTTGGCGATGGATCACCAGGCCCGCTTCGATGGTCTTGCCCAAGCCCACTTCGTCCGCCAGCAATACGCGTGGCGCGATACGGTCAGCGACTTCGCGGGCGATGTGCAGTTGGTGGGCAATCGGTTGGGCGCGTACGCCACCCAGGCCCCACAGCGAGGACTGCAACTGGCGGCTGGTGTGTTCCAGGGTGTGGTAGCGCAGCGAGAACCACGCCAGCGGGTCAATCTGCCCGGCGAACAGACGGTCACTGGCCAGGCGGAACTGGATGAAGTTGGACAGTTGGGTTTCCGGCAGGGTGACCTGCTCGTTCTGCCCATTGAGGCCGTGGTAGACCAGCAGGCCATCGACGTCGTCGACTTCCTGTACGGTCATTTTCCAGCCTTCGAAATGGGTGATGGTGTCACCCGGCGAAAACCTCACGCGAGTGAGGGGCGCATTCCGTAGCGCATACTGGCGCGTGTCGCCAGTGGCCGGATAGAGCACGGTCAACAAGCGGCCGTCCTGTGCCAGAACGGTGCCTAACCCCAGCTCTGCTTCGCTGTCACTAATCCAGCGTTGCCCCGGTTGATACTGCTGCGCCATGCTGCCTGACTCCCGCCGTGAAAAAGCCGACTATGTTAACGGAACACGGCCCGGCGCCCAAGAACTCTGACAAAAACTACGCTGTTTGTACGGGCCGGCGGAAATTGAATCGACGGATGGCGGGCACTTGAGAGTGTCGACTGAGTCACAGCTTGGCACGCGGGTGCTCAAGTCACCCTGCCACCCGCCGACAGCCTGTTGATCAGGAGAATAATTATCATGCTGCCACCCATGCTGCCCGTCAGCGTTGTGCCGGTCACGTCGCAACTCGACCCGGCACGCCAGAAGCCGGATATTCCGCCGGTGGTGCCCGTTCAAGCGGGCTCCAACGAGAGCACGATCGACCTGAAAAAAGGCGATGCCGAGCAATCGACCTTTCTGTTGCGCGAAGAGCAGCGGCGCCAGCAGGAGCAGCAGAAACGCCGGCGTGAAGCCGACGACGACGCGCAGCAGCATTTGCCGATTCCTGGCGACTTGCTCAACGCTGACAACACCGTGCCCGTGGCGCCGCTGATCGAAGACGCGCCGCGCCAGGGACTGTGGGTGGATATCGAGGTCTAGCCCTTCAGTTCGCGCAGGGCCTTCACCAGCAACTCAATCTCGTCATCGGTGTTGAGCGGGCTGACCGAGATGCGCGCAATGCTGGTCAACCCACGCGCTTGCATGTCCAGCGGGGTGTAGGCCACGCCATTGGCGCCGATGTTGATGCGCTTTGACCCCAGGCATTGTTTGAGTTCAAAACTATCCCAGCCGGCCAGGTTGAACGCGATCAAGCCTGAATGCGTGTTGCCCAAGTCGTGCAAGCTAATCCCCGGTATCTGACGCAGTGCTTCGCGGATTCGCGCGCTGGTCTGCAAGACTCTTTGCCATACCCGCTCAATTCCCAGTTGATTGATCTCGTGCAACGCGTTGCCCAGGCCGGCCAGCAGGGCGAAGGACACTTCGCTGGTTTCAAAGCGTCGCGCGTCGTTGCGCAGGTCGAAGCCTTCGGCGGTCCAGGGCGCTGAAAACACGTCGCGTTGGGCCGGGTTCAGGTGCTGGAGGAACTCCGGCCGGATGTACAGCAGTGCGGTACCGCGAGGCCCGCGCAGGTGTTTGCGGCCGGCAGACTTGAGCACATCGCACTGCAACGCTTGCACATCCACCGGCAGCTGGCCGACGGCTTGGCCCGCGTCGATGAAGTAGGGAATGGCATGCCGCCTGGCCACATCGCCGATGGCCTGGGCCGGGTTGATCAACCCCCCGTTGGCCGGCAGCCAGGTGAGGTCGATCAGCTTCACCTTGGCATCGAGCATTGCCTCCAGTGCCACCGGGCAGGCGGCGCCGCTGGCATCGCACGGGATGACCTCCACCCGCGCCCCGGCTTGAACGGCCAGTTCCATGCTCGCCAGGTTACCGCCCCATTCATGGCGCCCCACTAGAATTCGATCGCCCGGCTGCCACGGCCCCAGCGCCTGGAAGGCCATGCTCCAGGCCGTGGAGCCACTGCTGGCGAAGGCAATCGACGAAGCGGGCGCATTGAGCAGTTGCCCGGCGGCTCGGCGGGCCTTTTCCACTAAGACGGCACCTTGTTCGCCGGCCTCCATCGGGCCGTCGCGCGCTTCGCGTTGCAGCTGGTCGATGATGGCGTCGAGCGTCGCCTGGCTGGGCAAGGATGCCCCGGCGTGGTTGAAGTGCACGATGCCGGATTGGCAACCGGGCGTGGCCTCTCGCAAGTGCTGCACTTGCAGCGGGCTCATGGCTGCAGCTCGAAAATGGCATCTACCTCCACGGCGACGCCAGCCGGCAAACTGCAGACCCCTACGGCAGTGCGCACGTGTCGACCCTTGTCGCCGAGGGCGTTGACCAGCAGGTTCGAGGCGCCATTGGCGACCACGCTCTGGCGCTGGAAATCGGCGCTGCTGGCAATGAACACACCCAGACGCAGGACGCGCACCACCCGCGACAGGTCATCGCCCAGCGCATCGCTCAATTGCCCCAGCAGGCCCAGCGCCGCCAGTTCTGCCGCTTGGGCGCCATCTTCATCGCTGAGGGAGTCACCCAGGCGGCCAAGGTAGGCGGGTTTGCCATCGAGCAGGGGAATTTGCCCGGAGATGAACAGTTGATGCTGGCTGCTCACATGATTGATGTAGTTGGCCGCGGGTTGGCTGGGCGTGGGCAGTGTCAGGCCGAGGGCGTGTACGCGCTGGCGGATGGAGTCGGTCATGGTCAAACCCTCTGGTGTCAGAAGGTTCCAGCATGTTGGCGGTGGCGAGGGGCGACAAACGGATAGATCTCACTCGACGTATCGAAAAAACTCACGCGTCGGCGCACGCTTGTTTTAACCACTGGCTGAAGCATTCAGCCGCCTCACTGAGCGGCCCCTGGGGGGCGATCAGCCAATAGCCGATGTCGCTGTGATAGGGCGGCCAGTCAAAAGCCTCCACCAGGCTGCCGTCCTGGAGCCTGCGTTCGATCAGGCGATGGCGGCCCATGGCGATTCCCTGGCCGGCCACGCTTGCTTCGACCACGATGTTGTAGTCATGCAGCATCACGCGGGGGTGGTGATCGAGGTTGACCTGGTAATGGGCGGACCAATCGGTCCACTCGAAAGGGCGGTGCGAGGTCGCCATCAACAACGGGCCACTGGCGACCTGCCGGGCTTTGAATGCAGGGCTGCATACGGGTGACAGGGTTTCGGCCATCAGGCGCGTGGCGTGCACATCGGGCCAGTCGCCCTTGCCGTAGCGGATGGCCAGGTCAACCTCGGCCGTGGCGACGTTGGCCAATTGAATCGCGGGCAGCAACTCCACCTGGATATGCGGGTAGCGCTGTAGAAACTCGGCCAGGCGCGGCGCCAGCCACAGCGTGGCAAAGGACGCCAGCAAGCCGATACGCAACACATTGGCGCTGGGCGCACCCCGTTGGTTGCGCGTTGCAGCGGCGATGGCGTCCAGGGCAGGGCGGATCTGCTCGTAGTACGCTTGCCCCGCCAACGTCAGGTCAATCGCACGGGTACGCCGGATAAACAGCGGCTTGCCCAAGTGGTGTTCAAGCTTATGCACCTGGTGGCTCAGCGCACTTTGGGTCACCGACAACTCGTTGGCCGCCTTGATAAAACTCAAGTGGCGCGCCACGGCTTCGAAGGCGCGCAGGGCCAACAGTGGCGGAAGGTCGTTGTGCAAGGCCACCTGGATGCGCCTCCTGGGCAGGGTAGAAAGCGCCGATTCTGGTCGATGGCCTGCATTTTGTCGCCCGCTTAATTGCCGTCGGGCGGGGCAGGCCGCATTATTGAGGCATTCCCGCCACGACGTAAGCCAAGCCATGAGTGATGACGACAAGCTGATCGACCTGAACGCCGAACGCGCCAAGCGCGTGCACGACCTCAATGACAAACGCTTGAATGAAGTGCGCCAAGCCTTTGAACAAGCCATGCCTCTGGGCAAGCCCAAGAAAAAGCCCAAGAACAAACCGAAAAAGCGTTGAAACACCCTGCATCCGTTGATGCAGGTCAGTTATTCCCCTTCTTTACGCGCCGTTGTGGGCGATATTGATCCTGGTCAATTTCCCACCGCGCCTTCTCCATTAACTTAGCCCTATCGCAACAGGGCAAGTGCAGGAGGCCGGTCATGTTTTTCGATAATGTGGTTTTTGCCGGAGTGCTGACTGTTAGCCTCATGGTGTTGTTTTTTGTAGGGTTTGGATTTTTTATCTGGAAAGACGCGAACAAGCGTAAAAAACCTTAAGTTTTTCCGGGTTACATGAGCACGCAAGGCATTTTGGGCGACTTCGGTCGCCCTTTTTTTTGGCTGTTAATTGATGGATGAACAGCTCCCTCGCCACAGGTCCAGCGTCGTACCGACGTTGTGTAGATACCTATGCGCATCGCAGGCAAGCCCCACATTTGTCATGCGCTGTTCGAACTGGCGTAGAACCTGCATCCCACGCCCCATTCGCCGGTTTCCTGTCACCGGCCCCTGGAGGATTAGGATGCGTAGTCTGGTTTTGCTGCTGGCGTCATTGGCCCTGGGCGGTTGTATGACCGTCAGTGATATGGCCGAAGGCACCCGCTATCAGATGAGCGATGCCGGGCTGCTCGACCACAGCGATACGCGGCGTACTGCCTCGGTGCGCATACAGCCGGACTCCTTTGTGTTTATCGCCCAAGGCGCCTTCGTGCCGCCGGGCAGCGCCTACCCGCGGCCCAATGTGGTGGCCGAGGAAGCATTCAATGGCTTCGTCGAATATTTCCCCATGGTGCGCCGCGCCCGCCAGCCGGAAGGGCTGGAACAGGCCATGGCCGAAGCCCGCGACGCCGGTGCTCACTACCTGCTGTATTGCCGCTTTGCGGCAGCCGATGACCGCATCGGCAACGCCGACGAGTGGACCGACCAACAAGCTCTGGACCGCCTTGGCCTGGACAGCGGGGTGATCCAAGTCATGTTGATCGAGACCAGCACCCAGTATTTGATTGATACTGCACGTATTCGCAGTCGTGGCGGTTTACTGACGTTCCACGACACATCGCCACAAGATTTGATTGCCCGTCCCCTGGCGCAATATGCCCGCGGTTTACTGGGCATGAGCAATCAGTAAACAGAGGAGCCCGTCATGACCGATTCCGCCAAGGCCAATGATTTATTGGCCCAACTGCCCAAGGGCAAAGGGCCGGCACCGGTGCATCTGTGGAACCCGGCTTTCTGCGGCAATATCGACATGCGCATCGCCCGTGACGGCACCTGGTTCTACCAGGGCACGCCCATCGGGCGAAAGCCGATGGTCAAGCTGTTCTCCAACATCATCCGCCGCGATGGCGATGATTATTTCCTGGTGACGCCGGTGGAGAAGGTCGGCATCCAGGTCGATGATGCGCCCTTTGTCGCCGTGACCCTGAACGTGCAAGGGCAGGGCGAAAGCCAGGTTTTGCGCTTTACCACCAACGTCGATGAACAGGTCGAGGCAGGCCTCGAGCACCCGCTGCGGGTGGTGATCGACCCCGTCACCCAGGAACCGGCACCCTACGTGCGCGTTCGCACCAATCTTGAAGCCCTCGTGCATCGCAACGCTTTTTACCAGTTGGTGGAGCTGGCAGTGAGCCGTCCGATCAACGGTCAAAACTGGCTTGGCGTATGGAGCAGCGGGGAGTTTTTCCCCATCGGCCTGGAGCCCTGAGGCGGTTTTTGTCTTCAGCCTGAAATAATCCTCTTGCGGCAAATGCGCGCTTTCGGTTATCAATTTGTACATGATTAGACATGTTCGATTTGATAAGAAAAAACGCGTCGTCGACGAACTCATCCGCCGTATCGAGGGTGGGGTCATGGCCGACGGCTTCCTGTTGCCCGGCGAGCATCAACTGGCCGAGGAATTTGCGGTCAGTCGTGGCACGCTGCGTGAGGCGCTGTCCGAGCTCAAGCGTCGCAACTACATCGCCACCCAAAGTGGGGTCGGCTCGATCGTCACCTTTGACGGCATGGTGCTGGACCAACGCAGCGGTTGGGCCCAGGCCTTGGCCGATACGGGCGCCCAGGTAAGCACTGACATCCTGCGTTTCGAGGCCGTCACGCGCCCTGATCTGTTCAGCCGTTTCGGCACCGACCAGTTCATTACCCTCGACCGCCTTCGGCGCACCGCAGACGGCACAGCGGTGTCCCTGGAACGCTCGCTGATGCCGGCCGTTGGCGACCTGGAAAGCCTGCCGCGCATTGGCCTGATCGATAACTCCTTGACCATCACCCTGGCCGCCTACGGCTACGTCGGGGCCGAGGGCGATCAGTGGATCGGTGCCGAGCCGCTGAGTGATGAAGATGCCGAATTACTCGGGCGTCCCAGCGGCACAGTATTTCTCAAGGCTGCGCGCACCACCTATGATCGTCGCGAGCGTTTCATGGAACATGTCGAAAGCCTGCTCGACCCGCTGCACTTTCGCCTGCATCTGCAGTTTGGAGCGTCGAAATGACCCGCGAAAATCGCGCCCTTGGCGCCTTCTATGGCCTGGCCCTGGGCGATGCTTTGGGTATGCCCACCCAATCCTTGAGCCGCGAGCAGGTACAAAAGCGCTTCGGTGCCATCACCGCTCTGGAAGACGCCGACGCCGACCAGCCCATTGCACCGAACATGCCTGCCGGCTCCATCACCGATGACACCGAGCAAGCCATTCTGGTCGCCGAGTTATTGGTGCAAGGCCAGGGCCAGATCCAGCCCGCTGTGCTTGCCCAACGCTTGATCGATTGGGAAGCGGGCATGCGCGCCAAAGGCTCCCAGGACTTGCTCGGGCCGTCCACCAAGCGCGCGATCGACATGATCCTCGCCGGACATACCCCGGAGGAATCCGGGCGCTACGGCACCACCAATGGCGCGGCCATGCGCATCACCCCGGTGGGCGTCGCCGCTGATGTCAGCGACCCGGGGCGGTTTATCCAGGCGGTGATCCAGGCGTGCCAGGTCACCCATAACACCAGCTTGGGTATTTCCAGCGCTGCGGCCGTGGCGGCAGTGGTCTCGGCCGGCATCAATGGCGTGGACCTGGGGGAAGCCCTGAATATCGGGACCCAAATGGCTCGGCAGGCTGAAAGCCATGGTCACTGGATCGCGGGTGGACGCATTTCTACCCGCATTAGTTGGGCTCGCACTCTAAGCGTCGGCAGCGGCGATAAAGCGTTGTTTGCCGACCTGCTTTACGAGTTGATTGGTACTTCGGTGGCTTCCCAGGAATCGGTAGTGGTGTCGTTTGCCCTGGCGCAGCAAGTGGCATCGGGCGACATGAACGCCTTCGAAGCCCTGTGCCTGGCAGCCAGTCTGGGTGGCGACACCGATACCATTGCCGCGATCCTCGGCGCCATGCTGGGGGCGTGCCTGGGCATGCAGTGCTGGCCTGAGGCGTTGGTTGAACAGGTCAAGCGAGTCAATGGCCTGGACTTGCAGCCGCTGGTCAAAGCCTTATTGGCCTTGCGATAAACACGGAACTAATTGTGGGAGCTGGCTTGCCTGCGATAGCGGTTTTCCAGTGGCGGATGAGCTGGTTGCCCCACCGCAATCGCAGGCAAGCCAGCTCCCACATTAAAAACGTTGGGTCAGGAAGACCGGATAAAGATTCGACTCGCTGCCACAACCACAACAATACAGGCACCAGGAGCACCCTTTCATGAGCAGCCCCTCTTCCGGCCAAAGCGCTGGGCAATTGGAAACACGCGGCATCGAGCCGGTCCCGGAAGGCGAGTGCAACGGTCATCCGCTGCAACTGTTCTGGGTGTGGTTTGCGGCCAATATCAGCATCCTCGGTTTGCCCCTTGGCGCGACGCTGGTGGCGTTTCGTGGCCTGGCCATCTGGCAGGCGATCATCGTTGCGATTCTTGGCGCCGCTGGCTCCTTTGCCGTGGTGGGCATTATCTCCATCGCTGGCCGCCGCGGTCGCGCGCCCAGCCTGACCTTGTCCCGCGCCATCTTCGGGGTGCGCGGCAATATCGGCCCGACCTTGGTGTCGCTGATGTCGCGCCTGGGTTGGGAAACCGTCAACACCACCACCGCAGCCTTCGTGTTGCTGTCATTAAGCTCCATCCTGTTCGGCTCGGCAGTGGAGGCGAAAAGCGCGCCGGTGCTCACCCTGATCTTCATTGCCATCTTCGTGCTGCTGACCCTGGCCGTATCGGGCCTGGGCCACGCCACGTTGCTGGTGATCCAGAAGTGGGCGACCTACGTCTTCGGCGGCTTGAACATTCTGGTGGGCGGCTTTCTGTGCGCCACTATCGACTGGAGCGCGGTGTTCAACGCCACCCCCGCGCCGTTGAGCGCGATGATCATTGGCGTGGGCACCATGGCTGCCGGTACCGGTATCGGTTGGGCCAACGCCGGTGCAGACATGTCGCGTTACCAGCACCGCAGCGTCAAGGCCGTGCGCCTGGTGGCCTCCGCTGCGTTTGGCGCAGGCATCCCGCTGGTGCTGTTGATCACCCTCGGCGGCCTGTTGTCGGTGGGCAACAATGACCTGGCGTCGGCCACCGACCCCATCATCGCGATCCGCGACATGCTGCCGACCTGGATGGCCGTGCCGTACCTGATCACCGCGTTCGGCGGGCTGTTGCTGTCGAACAACCTGTCGGTGTATTCGGCCGGTCTCACTACCTTGACCCTGGGCTTGAAGGTCAAACGCGTGCATGCGGTGATCGTCGATATCGTCGCGATCTTTGCCGGCTCCATCTACTTCATGCTGATCGCCGACAGCTTTTATGGCCCGTTCATCACCTTCATTTCGCTGCTGGCGGTGCCGATCACGGCGTGGGTCGGGATCTTCGTGGTCGACTTGATTCACCGGCATTACTACAGCCCCACCGACCTGCTGGACGTCAGCCCCAGCAGTGCCTACTGGTATCGCGGCGGCGTGGAGTGGCGCGCATTTGGCGCCTGGGCGGTGGCCATTGTGTTGGGGTTCAGCTTCACCACCATTGGCACCACCGCCGAAAACATCTGGTTTGCCGGGCCGCTGTCCGACTCCTGGCTGGGCCATAACGGCCTGGGCTGGATCGTAACCTTCCTGGTAGCGGGCGGAATATATGCAGTATTGGGCGGGGCGTCTGACCGTCGTCCGGCTTTAGTCGAGAGCGCCAATGTCTAGATTGCTGCACACCGGCCAGGTCATTGTCGACCTGGTCATGGGCCTCGACACCCTGCCGGCAAGCGGCGGTGACGTGCTGGCCAACTCCGCCAGTTTTCAAGTGGGTGGTGGTTTCAACGTAATGGCTGCGGCGCGGCGCAATGGGTTGTCGGTGGTTTACCTGGGTCGCCATGGCGAGGGGCGCTTTGGCGAGCTGGCGCGTGCCGCGATGCAGGCCGAAGGTATTGAAATGGCCTTGGCGGCCAGCGCAGGCAAAGACACCGGCTTGTGCGTGTCGCTGACTGAAGCCAGCACCGAACGCACCTTCATCTCCCATCTCGGCGCCGAGGGTGAGTTGAGCGCCGACGACTTGGCTCGGATCGTCCCGCGTGTCGATGATTACGTATACCTCAGTGGCTACAGCTTGCTGCTTGAAGGTAAGGCGCAGCCTTTGCTTGACTGGTTGCAGGCGCTACCGCGAGAGATCGTGGTGGTGTTCGACCCAGGCCCGATGGTCAAGGCGCTGGACTCCGCGTTGATGCGCGCGTTGTTGCCGCGTATCGACATCTGGACCAGCAATGGCCCTGAAGCCCTGGCGTTTACCGGGGCGGCGGATATGAGTCAGGCGCTGCCCATGCTCAATCAGCACTTGCAGGCACTGCTGGTTGTGCGTGATGGGCCAAATGGTTGCTGGGTAGGGCGAGGGGCACAGATCGAGCATGTCCCTGGATTCAAGGTTCAGGCCGTGGACAGCAATGGCGCGGGGGACGCACATGCGGGAGTATTTATTGCCGGGTTGGCGAATGGCTTGAAACCGGTTGAGGCGGCGCGTCGAGCGAACGCAGCGGCGGCATTGGCGGTAACCCGCTGGGGGCCAGCGACCTCGCCCGGCACTGCTGAGGTCGATGCATTAGTGACTGAATAAACGAGGCCCAAAAATGTGGGAGCGGGCTTGCTCGCGAAGGCGGTGTGTCAGTTAAAGCATGTGCTGACTGATACTCCGCCTTCGCGAGCAAGCCCGCTCCCACAATGGGTTCTGCGTTTAGCCTGCTTTTTTCAGGGCTTGGATCAACTCATCTTTGCGCATGGTTGAGCGTCCTGAAATATTCTTTTCCCGCGCCTCTTTCATCAAGCTTTCCTTGGTCTGCGTACCCAATGAAGCGCGACTGCTGCGCGGGTGGCCTTCACGGCTGGCAGCGGCGCGCTTGGCCGATTCCTGCCGGTCCTGGGCCTTCTTGGTCGGTGCTTTGCGCCTGCCTGATCCGCCGGTTTTCTCACCGCCGCCAGACTGTTTGTTCACGGTGGCCCAGGCACGAGCTTCGGCTTCGTCCTTGGGCAACCCTTTGTGCTCATAACTGTCTTCGATATGAGCGGCCTTGCGTTTCTGTTCGTCGGTGTATTTGGCTTTGCTTCCACGAGGCATCGCTAAAACTCCTTCTGGCCCCAGTCGCGGGGCCAGGCCAGAAATGGATTACTGAGTACTTTGGGCGTCGAGCTTGCGCGCTTCATCCACACCAGAAGCGGTGAGCTTGATCGGCAGGTTCAACGCGTATTCGCCGGCGTCGTCGGTGGTCACATGCCCATCCTTGATCAGCCCGCGGTCTTGCAGGAACGCCAAGACACTGGCGACCTCTTTTTCACCGCGGTAATTGTCCAGCACCTCCTTGCCCAAGCCTTGCGGGTGAGCGTGCAGCAGGCGGGTGAGGACTTCTTTTTCAAGGTTTCTATCGACGTTCATGCGTACCTCTTCACGGGGAAATGGTCGGGTGTAGGTCGTACCAAGGGTGCATCAAGGCGCTGGTTGTTTCTGCGCGCCCGGGATGTTCGAGTCGTCGCCCTTGTTGATCTTCGGCTCATTGTTGCTCGTGCCTGGGCCCATCTTGCCGTTGCCCACGGCCGCCGGTGCCTGGCGCTGGGTATCGTTGCCTTTGGTGCGTGGGTCGGCGCTGTTGTCGATGATCGCGCCACCGTTGGTGTCCATGCCGGTGCCCATGGATTTTTGCGACTCGGTGGTGGCGTCCGGCGTTGGATCGGTGGGGCCGGTGGTCGAGCTGGCCGCGAAGGCGCTCAGGGACGCGGCAGACAACAGGCCGGTGAGGGCGAGGGCAGCAAATTTGGAATTTTTCATCAGGGTGTCTCCATATGATTAATGTCCTTACCCTGTATTGGTCTGCCCGCGATTGTTGATCGTGCCGGGAGGGCGACGAACGGTATCAGCTCACCTGTATCACTTTGTGTGCCGATACTCGGCGCGCTATCAAGCGTGCCACCGTGATCGCCCAGTTGAGGGCCGCGATCACCAGTACGCTCAGCATCATTGTCGCAAGGCCGAAGTCGACGATGATCTTGCCTGCGAGCCAGGGAAACCCGAAGACGCCGATAAAGTACGCCAGGCTGAACAACAACAACGCCTGGGAAGTGGTGCCGCTGGGCGCTTCGTTGGTCACCAGGCCGTTGATCACTGAATACGTCAGGCCATACCCGATCCCTAGCGTGGCGGCGGCGAGCACATAACTGAGGTTGCCGCTGACACCAAACGCGAACAGCGCGATCGCGCCGAACATCACCCCCGATAACACACAGGCAGCCTGGTACGCATCGCGCTTGACCACGAAGCCTGCGATCAGCAAGCGGCTGGTGATTGCTGCTGTCAGGAAGCCCGCGAAGAACAGTGAATAGTCGAGCTTATGAGCCACGGCATAGCTGGTCTGGAACGAAGACAGCCCCCCGAATACGCAGCCACCCAGGCCGACCATCAGGATGGCGAACGCCGCCTTGGAAGACAGTATGCGGCGGCTTGCGCGCCAGGAAATCCTGGCGGTTGGCATATTCGCGTGCTGTCGCAACCGGGAGCCCATGCGCCAGAACATCACCACCCCGGCGAGGCTGGCGAGCCCGGCGATATAGAACGCGGTGGTCAGGGGCAGGTCCAGCGCAGTGGCGGCGCGTCCCAGCAAAGGGCCGGAACCTATGCCGCTCAACATACTGCCCGAGAGCAAGGCGAAATATTTGGCCCGCTGGCGTGGTTCCACTAGCAGCGTCACGATGATTGGGCCCAGGGTATAGAACACGCCCCAGCCCAAGCCAAGGGACAATCCAAACAGCATCAAGCCTTGGCCAAACCCCGGCGTCAGGGCAAACCCCAGGCAGGCCACCACCAACAATAGGCCGGTACTCGCAATTGCTCGCGCCGCGCCCAGCGCATCAGCCAGGTGCCCGGAAAACACGACCGCCACAAAAGTGCTGAGCATCGCCGTGGCAATGACACTGCCCGCGTCGTGTTCATTACCGCCACGGGCATGGATCAGCAGTGACAACAAAAAGGTCGAACCGTAAGACAGTGACAGCAGGAAGCTGGCTAGGCAGAACAGCGCGAATGTCTTGGTGCCCACTGGTGGCGTGGCGTGCATGAGCAGGTCTCTGATCGTTGGATTTATGCCCATTGTTTACCATGGGCGTGCGCAGGCTTTGTTCTGTGGTTGCCGATGCTTGCATCACCCCGCACCGGAGTGAAACGCGCTCGTCGGCATCAATTGCACTGCAAACGGCCATCAAATCGCCTTAGTATGTGGCCTTTGAATTTGCCCAAGGCTCGCCCATGACCATCGAGATTCGCCCCGCCGTGCCCAGCGATGCTGCGCAAATCCTGACCTTCATCACTGAGCTGGCCGAGTACGAGAAAGCCCGGCATGAAGTGATCGCCAGCGTGGTGGACATCGAACGCAGCCTGTTCAGCGAAGGTGCCACGGCCCATGGCCTGATCTGCTTGCGCGATGGATTGCCGATTGGTTTTGCGGTGTTCTTTTTCAGCTACTCCACGTGGCTGGGTAGTAACTGCCTTTACCTGGAAGACCTGTATATCAACCCGGAACAACGCGGCGGTGGCGCCGGCAAGAAGTTGCTGCGTCACCTGGCCAAGATCGCCTGCGACAACGGTTGCGGGCGCTTTGAGTGGAGCGTGCTGGACTGGAACGAGCCCGCGATTGCCTTCTACAAATCCATCGGCGCCCAGCCTCAGGAAGAATGGGTGCGTTATCGCATGGAAGGCGATGCCTTGCGCGACTTCGCCCTAGGCTGAAGCTTCTTTCGTAAAGTCCCTAAAGATCCAATGTGGGAGCGAGCTTGCTCGCGAATACGGTGTATCAGTCAGCACATGCTTTAACTGACACACCGCATTCGCGAGCAAGCCCGCCCCCACATTTTTAGATTTGCTCATTATATGGGACGATAATTTATATATTGAGATATTTCAGGCGATGGGTTTATAGTCGCCAGCATCAGCACTCACTACAAAAAATAAAAAGGTGAAGCGATGCAGGCACATCCGTTGTCCCTACCCGCCGTGCCCGAGCCCACTTACGGCGAGCGGCTGAAGAACAAGGTGGTGATCATCACCGGCGCCGCCCAAGGCATTGGCGAAGCCATCGTTGCCTGTTTCCAGGCCCAGCAGGCGCGGTTGATCATTGCCGATATCCAGGGTGACAAAGTCGAGAAAATCGCCGCCCATTGGCGCGAACGCGGCGCGCAGATTTACGCCCAACCGGTTGATATCACTTCCAAGGAACAATGGCAGGCACTGGTCAACCTGGCCATCGAGCGCTTTGGCCGCGTGGATGTGCTGGTCAACTGTGCCGGGGTCAATGTGTTCCGTGACCCGCTGGAGATGAGCGACGAGGACTGGCGCCGCTGTTTCGCCATCGACCTCGACGGCGCCTGGTACGGCTGCCGTTCGGTGTTGCCGCACATGATCGAGCAGGGCATCGGCAACATCATCAATATCGCGTCCACCCATTCCAGCCACATCATTCCCGGTTGTTTTCCTTACCCTGTCGCCAAGCACGGCCTGCTCGGCCTCACCCGTGCCTTGGGCATCGAGTACGCGCCCAAGGGCATCCGCGTGAATGCCATCGCCCCCGGCTATATCGAAACCCAGCTCAACGTCGATTACTGGAACGGTTTCCCAGACCCCCACGCCGAACGCCAGCGCGCGTTCGACCTGCACCCGCCCAAACGCATTGGCCAGCCCATCGAAGTGGCCATGACGGCTCTGTTCCTGGCGACCGACGAGGCGCCCTTTATCAATGCCACTTGCCTGATGATCGATGGCGGGCGGTCTGTGATGTACCACGACTAAAGCGTTTTTCAATAACAAGAAGGAGGTGGTCCATGTTCAAGCAAACACTCGGTGCCGTGGCACTGGCGATGGCGTTCAGCGGCTGGGTATCGGCTGAAGAAGTGAAGATCGGTTTCCTGGTCAAACAGGCTGAGGAACCCTGGTTTCAAACGGAGTGGGCATTCGCGGAAAAGGCCGGCAAAGAGCATGGTTTTACCGTGATCAAAATCGCCGTGCCCGATGGTGAAAAGACCTTGTCGGCTATCGACAGCCTGGCCGCCAACGGCGCGAAAGGCTTTGTGATCTGCCCGCCAGACGTGTCCCTGGGCCCGGCCATCGTCGCCAAGGCCAAGGTCAACGATTTGAAAGTGATGGCCGTGGATGACCGATTTGTCGATGCCAAAGGCAACTTTATGGAAGAGGTGCCGTACTTGGGCATGGCCGCATTTGAGGTGGGCCAGAAGCAGGGCGCTGCCATGGCCGCCGAAGCGAAAAAACGCGGTTGGGACTGGAAGGACACCTACGCGGTGATCAACACTTTCAACGAGCTCGACACCGGCAAGAAGCGCACCGACGGCTCGATCAAATCCCTGGAGGAGGCCGGTATTCCGAAGGATCACATCCTCACCGCTGCGCTGAAAACCCTCGATGTGCCCGGCAGCATGGACGCCACCAACTCGGCCCTGGTCAAGCTGCCGAGCGGGGCGAAGAACCTGATCATCGGCGGCATGAACGACAACACCGTGCTCGGTGGCGTGCGCGCCACTGAGAGCGCCGGCTTCAAGGCCGCCAACGTGATCGGCATCGGCATCAATGGCACCGACGCCATCGGCGAATTGAAGAAAGCCGACAGCGGTTTCTTCGGCTCCATGCTGCCCAGCCCGCATATCGAAGGCTATAACACCGCGCTGGCGATGTATGAATGGGTCACCACTGGCAAGGAACCGGCCAAATACACCGCCATGGACGAGGTGACCTTGATCACCCGCGCCAATTTCCAGGAAGAACTGACCAAGATCGGCCTGTGGAAATGAGCGGCGCGGCCCTGCGTTTCAATGGCATCGGCAAGGAGTTTCCCGGTGTGAAAGCCCTGGCGCAGATCAGCTTTGAAGCGCGGCCGCATTCGGTGCACGCGCTGATGGGCGAGAACGGCGCAGGCAAGTCGACCCTGCTGAAAATCCTCGGCGGCGCCTACATTCCATCCACCGGCACCGTGCAAATCGGCGCGCAAACCATGGCGTTCAAATGCGCCGCCGACAGCATCGCCAGCGGTGTGGCGGTGATTCACCAAGAGCTGCACCTGGTGCCGGAAATGAGCGTGGCCGAGAACCTCTTTCTCGGGCATTTGCCCACGCGCTTTGGCGTGGTCAACCGAGGCCTGCTGCGCAAGCAGGCCCTGACCTGCCTCAAGGGCCTGGCCGATGAAATCGACCCCGACGAGAAGCTCGGGCGCCTGTCCCTGGGCCAGCGCCAATTGGTGGAAATCGCCAAAGCGCTGTCCCGCGGCGCCAACGTGATCGCCTTTGATGAACCCACCAGCAGTTTATCGGCGCGGGAAATCGACCGCTTGATGGCGATCATCGCGCGCCTGCGCGATGAGGGCAAAGTGGTGCTCTACGTGTCCCATCGCATGGAGGAGGTGTTCCGTATTTGCGATGCGGTGACGGTGTTCAAGGACGGCCGCTACGTGCGCACCTTCGAGGACATGAGCACACTGACCCATGACCAGTTGGTGACCTGCATGGTCGGTCGCGATATCCAGGATATCTACGATTACCGCCCGCGCGAGCTGGGCGAAGTGGCGCTCAAGGTGGACGGCTTGCTCGGTCCCGGCCTGCGTGAACCAATCAGTTTCCAGGTGCGCAAGGGCGAGATCCTGGGCCTGTTCGGGCTAGTGGGCGCGGGGCGTACCGAGCTGTTTCGCCTGCTCAGTGGGTTAGAGCGCGCCAGTGCCGGCAGCCTGGAACTGTGCGGGCAAGCGCTGCAACTGCGCTCACCCCGCGACGCCATCGCCGCCGGGGTATTGCTGTGTCCGGAGGACCGCAAGAAAGAGGGCATCATCCCGCTGGGCAGCGTCGCTGAAAACATCAACATCAGCGCCCGTGGCGCCCATTCCACCTTCGGCTGGCTGTTGCGCGAAGGCTGGGAGAAAGGTAACGCCGACCGGCAGATCCAGGCGATGCGGGTCAAAACGCCGAACGCGGCGCAGAAGATCATGTACCTGTCCGGCGGCAACCAACAGAAAGCCATCCTTGGCCGCTGGTTGTCGATGCCGATGAAGGTGTTGCTGCTCGACGAACCCACTCGCGGTATCGACATCGGCGCCAAGTCGGAGATCTACCAGATCATCCATAACCTGGCGGCCAGCGGCATTGCGGTGATCGTGGTGTCCAGCGACCTGATGGAGGTGATGGGTATCTGCGACCGCATCCTGGTGATGAGTGAAGGCGCCTTGACCGGTGAGTTACCCCGCGCCCAAGCGGATGAAGCGCGCCTGCTGCAACTGGCGCTGCCACAGTCGCGGGCTTGAACAAGAACAAGAGGGTTTGGCTATGTCTCAGGTAAAAACAGCAAAGGGCTTCTGGCCGGGTTTCAATCAGCGCAAATTTCTCGATGATTGGGTGATGCTTTTGGCGGCGCTGGGCATTTTTGTGCTCAGCGCGGTGTTCATCGATAACTTCCTGTCGCCGTTGAACATGCGCGGCCTCGGTCTGGCGATTTCCACCGTGGGCATCGCCGCCTGCACCATGCTGTTCTGCCTGGCCTCGGGGCACTTCGACTTGTCGGTAGGCTCGGTGATCGCCTGCGCCGGGGTGGTGGCGGGCATCGTGATGCGCGACACCGACAGCGTGGTACTCGGCGTGTCGGCGGCCTTGGCCATGGGCCTGGTGGTAGGGCTGATCAACGGCATCGTGATCGCCAAGCTGCGCATCAACGCGTTGATTGCCACCCTGGCAACCATGCAGATTGTGCGCGGCCTGGCCTACATCTTCTCCAACGGCAAGGCGGTGGGGGTGATGAATGAAGGGTTCTTCGTGTTCGGCAACGGCCAACTGCTGGGCGTGCCGGTGCCGATCATCATCACCGTGCTGTGCTTTGTGTTCTTTGGCTGGCTGCTCAATTACACCACCTACGGGCGCAACACCATGGCCATTGGCGGCAACCAGGAAGCCGCGTTGCTGGCGGGGGTGAATGTCGATCGCACCAAGATCATCATCTTTGCCACGCACGGTTTGATCGGCGCCTTGGCCGGGGTGATCCTCGCCTCACGCATGACCTCGGGCCAGCCGATGATTGGCCAGGGTTTCGAGCTGACGGTGATTTCGGCGTGCGTGCTGGGCGGCGTGTCGTTGAGCGGCGGTATCGGCATGATCCGCCATGTGATTGCCGGGGTGTTGATTCTGGCGATCATCGAGAATGCGATGAACCTGAAGAACATCGATACCTTTTACCAGTATGTGATTCGTGGCTCGATCCTGTTGCTGGCGGTGATAATCGACCGCATGAAACAACGCTGATGTTCACCCTGTGAAGATCAAACTGTGGGAGCAGGCAAGCCAGCTCCCACCTTGGATCTCCTGTGTTCAGGAGGGCCGTATTTGCCATAATGCCCCCGCTTTCATACTTATAGGCCCGATATGCAGGAAAACGCCCACACCCCCGTCAAAGACGCCGCCCCCACCGGCACCCAGACCCTGTTGCGCGGCCTGGGCGTGGTGCAAGCGGTGGCGGCCGGTGCGCGGGATCTCAAGGAGATCGCCCGGCGCATCGGCACCACGCGCAGCACGACACACCGCCTGGCCAGTTGCCTGGTAGACGAGCGCTACCTGCGCGTGGTGCCCCAGGTCGGTTATCTGCTGGGGCCCAAGCTGATCGAGTTGGGGTTCCAGGCCCGTGAAGAATTGCCCTTGGTGAACCTGGCGGTGCCGTACCTGGACGAGTTGTCGGCGCTGACCGGCGACACCATTCACCTGGCGATTCGTGAATACGACGAGGTGCTTTACCTGCACAAGAACCCCGGCCGCAACGGCCCGGAAATGCGCTCGCGGGTCGGCCATCGTATGCCGCTGGCGCGCACCGGTATCGGCAAGGCGTTGATGCTCGATGATTCACCGCAGGAGTGGCAGCGCTTGTACGAGGCGAGCTTGCCGACGGCGGGCAAAAGCCTGCAATGGCCGCAGCACCCGGAGCAATCCTGGGCGCAGTTCGAACAGCGCATGCATGAGTATGTGGAGGGGGGCTACGCGTTCGACCTGGAAGACAACGAGCCTTCGATCCGCTGCGTGGCGGCACCGGTGCGCGATGCCAGCGGGCGCATTGTCGCCGGCATCAGCATCGCCAGTACGGTGCCCTACATGCCGCTGGAGAAAATGGCCGAGCTGATCCCTGTGATCAAACAGGTCGCAGCCCGGCTGTCAGCGGAGTTGGGCGCCAAAGCCTGATCAGGCTTTCAGGCTCGCCATGTCGATGACAAAGCGGTACTTCACGTCACCGGCGATCATGCGCGTATAAGCCTCGTTGATCTGGCGAATGTCGAGCATCTCGATGTCGCAGGTAATGCCATGCTCGGCGCAGAAATCCAGGACTTCCTGGGTTTCGGCAATGCCGCCGATCAGCGAACCGGCCAACACTTTACGGCCCAGCACCAGCTTGGCGGCGTTGACGGGCGGGTCCACCGGCTCGATCAGGCCGACCAGGATATGCACGCCGTCAAAGCGCAGCACATCGAGGTAGGGGTTCAGGTCGTGCTGCACCGGGATGGTGTCCAGCAGGAAATCGAAGTACCCCGCAGCAGCTTTCATCTGCTCGGCATCGGTGGACACGATCACATGGTCGGCGCCCTGGCGACGGCCTTCCTCGGCCTTGCTGGCCGAACGGGTGAACAGCGTGACTTCGGCGCCCATGGCCTTGGCGAACTTGATGCCCATATGGCCCAGGCCGCCCATGCCGAGGATCCCGACTTTATCGCCGGCTTTTACGCCGTAGTGCTTGAGTGGCGAGTAGGTGGTGATGCCTGCGCACAGGATCGGCGCAGCGCTGGCCAGGTCAAGCTTGGCCGGGATCTTCACCACAAAGTGTTCACTGACCACGATGCTGTCGGAATAGCCGCCCATGGTGTTGCTGCCATCCACGCGGTCCGGCGTGGCGTAGGTCATGGTCGGGCCTTCGAGGCAATACTGCTCAAGGTCTGCTTGGCAGGCTTGGCAGTGACGGCACGAGTCCACCATGCAGCCTACGCCCACCAGGTCGCCGACTTTATGCGCGGTCACGTTGGCGCCGACCGCAGTGACCTTGCCGACAATCTCGTGGCCCGGCATCAGCGGGTACACGGCAATGCCCCATTCGTTGCGAGCCTGGTGGATGTCGGAGTGGCACACGCCGCAGTAGAGAATCTCGATGGCTACGTCATCGACGCGCGGGCTGCGGCGTTCAAATGACATCGGGGCGAGGGGCGTGGTGGCCGACTGGGCGGCGTAACCGATGGCGGTGTACATAGTAAACCTCACAAAAGCTTGGACTGCAGAGGCGGCAAAGTCTGCGCGCCGGCCCCTGGCGCGAACATGGCAATTGCTCCGAGTCTCATGCCTATTCGTCCGGCAGTGCCTGAGGTTTGGATATATTGGCCGCCAGACCTGCGATGATGCTGTCATCCCTCATTCGCGAAGTTTTTTGCCATGCTGTTGACCCGCCATTTGGACGCCAATGCCACGCTGGTTGCCTTGATCGAAGGGCTCACGCCCCGCGATGGTTTTTCCCCGACCCACCTGCCCGGCGTGCAGGTGCTGCGCGCCAGTTGCGATGTGGCGCGTGGGCCGCAGATCTATGAGCCAAGCCTGATGTTCGTGGCTCAGGGCAGCAAGGTCGCCTACCTTGGCCCGCGCACCCTGGAGTATGGCGCCGGGCATTACCTGATCCAGGCCATGCCGGTGCCGTTCGAATGCGAGACCTTTGCCATGGCCCCCGAGGCGCCGCTGTATGGCGTCACGGTAGGCATCGACCGCGTGGTGTTGGGCGAGCTGGTGATCGCCATGGGCATGCAGGCCGGGCCGCCGCCGACCGCGCAGACCTTGGAGTCGATGAGTTCGGTGGTGCTGGACGATGCGATGCGCGGCTGCGTCGAGCGGTTGTTGCAGTGCCTGCACGATCCGCTGGAAAGCCGGATCATGGGGCCTGCGCGGGTGCGCGAATTGTTGTTCACCGCCTTGCGCGGGCCCCAGGCTGATGTGTTGCGTGCGCTGGTGGAACAGCAGGGGCAGTTTTCGCGCATCGCCACCTCATTGAATCACCTGCATGCCCATTACGCCGAGCCGCTGAATATCGAAACGTTGGCCGGATTTGCGCACATGAGTGCCTCGACCTTTCATGAGCATTTCAAACGCTGCACCTTATTGTCACCGGTGCAGTACCTCAAGCGCTTGCGGTTATTGAAGGCCCAGCAGTTGTTGCTGGTGGAAGGCATGAGTGTGGCGCAGGCGGCGCACAAGGTGGGGTACCAGAGTACGTCGCAGTTCAGTCGGGAATACAAACGCTACTTCCTGCGCAACCCGGGCGAAGAGCGGGCGGCCTGACACCCCACGGTCTGTGTGGGAGCTGGCTTGCCTGCGATAGCGGTGTGTCAGCCATACATTTGGCACCTGAAGACCGCCATCGCAGGCAAGCCAGCTCCCACATTTTGATCGATGTCGCCCACAAAAAAGGCTCCCATCTCGGGAGCCTTTTTTGGCCAAACGAACGACTTACATATTCGGGTAAGTCGGCCCGCCCGCACCTTCCGGCGTCACCCAGGTGATGTTTTGCGAAGGGTCCTTGATGTCACAGGTCTTGCAGTGCACGCAGTTCTGGGCGTTGATCTGGAAGCGCTTCTCGCCGTCTTCCTTGGTCACCACTTCATACACGCCAGCCGGGCAGTAGCGCTGCGCCGGTTCATCGTAGAGCGGCAGGTTGGTGCCGATCGGGATGCTTGGGTCCTTGAGCTTCAAGTGGCACGGCTGCTCTTCTTCATGGTTGGTACCGGAGATGAACACCGAGCTCAGCTTGTCGAAGCTCAACTTGCCGTCGGGTTTGGGGTAGTCGATCTTCTGGCTGTCTTTGGCCAGCTTCAGGCAGGCGTAGTCCGGCTTGGTGTCGTGCAGAGTGAAAGGAATCTTGCCGCCGAAAATGTTCTGGTCGAGCCAGTTGAAACCGCCGCCGATGATTGCGCCGAACTTGTGCACGGCCGGGCCGAAGTTGCGGCTGGCGAACAGTTCTTCGTACAGCCAGCTGGCTTTGAAGCTGTCGACATAGGTGGTCAGTTCGTCGCCGCCTTCAGATTCGGCGAACAGGCGGTCGGCCACGGCGTCGGCGGCGAGCATGCCGGACTTCATCGCGGTGTGGCTGCCTTTGATCTTGGCAAAGTTGAGGGTGCCCAGGTCGCAACCGATCAGCGCGCCGCCCTTGAAGACCATTTTCGGCAGCGAGTTCAGGCCACCTTTGCAGATCGCGCGAGCGCCGTAGCTGATGCGCTTGCCGCCTTCCAGGTACTGGGCCAGCACCGGGTGATGCTTGAGGCGCTGGAATTCATCGAACGGCGACAGGAAGGTGTTGCTGTAGGACAGGTCGACGATCAGGCCGACCACCACTTGGTTGTTTTCCAGGTGATAAAGGAACGAGCCACCGGTGTTCTCGTTACCCATGATATCCAGCGGCCAACCGGCGGTGTGCACCACCAGGCCCGGCTGGTGCTTGGCAGGGTCGATTTCCCAGATTTCCTTCAGGCCGATGCCGTAGTGCTGGGCGTCGGCGTCGCTGTCCAGGTTGAAGCGCTGGATCAGTTGCTTGCCGATGTGGCCACGGCAACCTTCGGCGAACAGCGTGTACTTGCCACGCAGCTCCATGCCTGGGGTGTATAGGCCGTCTTTTGGCTTGCCTTCACGGTCAACGCCGAGGTCGCCGGTGATGATCCCGCGTACCACGCCGTTCTCGTCGAACAGCGCTTCCTGGGCGGCGAAGCCTGGGTAGATTTCCACGCCCAGGTTCTCGGCCTGCTGGGCCAGCCAGCGGCACAGGTTGCCCAGGGAAATGATGTAGTTGCCTTCGTTGTGCATGGTCTTGGGCACAAAGAAGTCGGGCACCTTGGTGGAGGCTTCCGGGCTGCGCAGCACATAGATGTCGTCGCGCACCACCGGTGTGTTGAGCGGGGCGCCGAGTGCTTTCCAGTCCGGGAACAGTTCATTCAGGGCACGTGGTTCAAACACGGCACCGGAGAGGATATGGGCGCCGACTTCGGAGCCTTTCTCGACCACGCAGACGCTGATTTCCTTACCGGCTTCGGCGGCCTTCTGCTTCAGTCGGCAGGCGGCAGACAGGCCCGCCGGGCCAGCGCCGACGATGACCACGTCGAATTCCATGTATTCGCGTTCCACAGGCTATCTCCTACTCAAGGCTCAACAGGCTTTTTTTTCTAATGGGTGGAGGTTCGGTGTGGTTCTGCGCGAAGGCAGCACCCACCTGTCTCTCTAGGTGGCGCATTATATATAGACCACTGACAGCGTCCAATACAAACGTTTGTTTGAATTGCCTGCAGCCTAGATAAATCAAAGCAACGGGGCTTATGACTGACCATTTTGCCGTATTGACCAGAATAGGCGTTCCGGTCAAGATACGGTCGGTTTTGCGCTTCCCGTAGGCAGACTGCAGGTTTCAAGAGCACGTCCAAAGACAGGCCGAAGGCAATAAAGGTGATGCGCACCCAAACGTTGGGGCGCAGTTTACACGCCGCGATAAAGAATGACCTCTCAGTCACCACTGACGAACGGTCGTCATTTCCCGTGTGCAAGGCCACTGCCGAGGTCTTTGGAGGTGCCCTTGTGTGCCGATGAGCATCAACCGCCAGGTTCGCCTAGGCGACTTTCTTTTCACCGGAGAGTAACGAGGAATCCATGAAGGTTCTTGTAGCTGTCAAACGCGTTGTCGATTACAACGTGAAAGTTCGCGTCAAGGCGGACAATTCCGGCGTCGACCTTGCTAACGTCAAGATGTCGATGAACCCTTTCTGCGAAATCGCTGTGGAAGAAGCCGTACGCCTGAAAGAGAAAGGCGTGGCGACGGAGATCGTCGTGGTGTCCATCGGCCCGACCACTGCCCAAGAGCAGTTGCGTACCGCTCTGGCCCTGGGCGCCGACCGCGCCATTCTGGTGGAGTCTGCTGAAGAGTTGACCTCCCTGGCCGTGGCCAAGCTGCTCAAGGCGGTTGTCGACAAGGAACAGCCACAACTGGTGATCCTTGGCAAACAGGCCATCGACAGCGACAACAACCAGACTGGCCAGATGCTGGCTGCACTGACCGGTTACGGCCAGGGCACCTTCGCTTCGAAAGTCGAAGTGAGCGGCGACAGCGTTGCGGTCACCCGTGAAATCGACGGCGGCGCGCAGACGGTTTCCCTGAAACTGCCGGCCATCGTCACCACCGACCTGCGTTTGAACGAGCCGCGTTATGCGTCCCTGCCAAACATCATGAAAGCCAAGAAGAAGCCTCTCGAGACGCTGACTCCGGATGCTTTGGGCGTTTCCACCGCCTCTACCAACAAGACCGTCAAAGTCCAAGCGCCGGCTGCACGCAGCGCGGGCATCAAGGTCAAGTCGGTGGCTGAACTGGTCGAGAAACTGAAAAACGAAGCGAAGGTGATCTGATCATGACTATCCTCGTAATCGCCGAACACGATAACAAGGTGCTGGCTCCGGCCACCCTGAACACCGTGGCCGCCGCCGCTAAAATCGGTGGCGACATCCACGTCCTGGTAGCAGGGCAGGGCGCTGGCGCCGTGGTTGAAGCCGCTGCGAAAATCGCGGGCGTGAGCAAAGTCCTGAACGCTGACAATGCCGCTTACGCGCATCAGCTGCCGGAAAACGTTGCACCACTGGTTGCAGAGTTGGGTAAGAGCTACAGCCACATCCTGGCTGCCGCCACCTCCAACGGCAAAAACATCCTGCCACGCGTTGCCGCGCAGCTGGACGTTGACCAGATCTCCGAGATTATCTCGGTAGAAAGCGCCGACACCTTCACGCGCCCGATCTACGCCGGTAACGCCATCGCTACCGTACAGTCCAACGCTGCGGTCAAGGTCATCACCGTGCGCGCCACCGGTTTCGACCCGGTTGCCGCCGAAGGTGGCTCGGCTGCCGTTGAAGCCGTCTCCGCTGCCCACGACGCTGGCACTTCCAGCTTTGTCGGCGAAGAGCTGGCCAAGTCGGACCGTCCTGAACTGACCGCTGCCAAGATCGTCGTCTCGGGCGGTCGTGGCATGCAGAACGGTGATAACTTCAAGCACCTGTACGCCCTGGCCGACAAGCTGGGCGCTGCGGTCGGCGCTTCTCGCGCAGCCGTTGACGCAGGTTTTGTACCCAACGACATGCAGGTCGGCCAGACCGGCAAGATCGTGGCGCCACAGCTGTACATCGCCGTCGGTATCTCCGGCGCGATCCAGCACCTGGCTGGTATGAAAGACTCCAAAGTGATCGTAGCGATCAACAAGGACGAAGAAGCGCCGATCTTCCAGGTTGCCGATTATGGCCTGGTAGCGGACTTGTTCGAAGCCGTACCTGAGTTGGAGAAGCTGGTCTAATCCAGCCACTTCACTTATAAAGAGCCCGGTCTTATGACCGGGTTTTTTTTTACTGATCGGGAGAGTCTTGCCATGGAACTGCGCCCCTGGGCCTTACTGTTGGGCCTTACGCTGCTGCCGAGCCTGACGCTCGCCGCCGGCAAGTGCGAGCGCCTGGTGATCACCGGCAGCCCGGACGCGCCGCCATTACTCTGGCGTGACCCCCAGGACCCTACGCACCTGATCGGCGCCACCGCTGACGTGCTGCAACAAGTGGGCAAGGACCTGGGGCTGAAAATCGACCTGCTCTACGGCGGCAAACGCTCCCTGGCCCTTGATGAAGCACGCAGCGGGCGCATGGACATTCTCGCCGACGCACCGCTGAACCTGGGCGAGCTGGACCACTTCGACTACATCCATCCAGCGCTGATGCAGACCGACTACCTGGTATGGACGCGCAAGGATTCCGCCCTGGTCTATTCCACCGCCGCCGATTTGCACGGCCACAAAGGCGCAGTCTCGGAGCGTGCGCGCTTGAGCGCCGAGTTCGAGACCTTCGCCGGCCAGCAACTCAACCTGCAACGTCTGCCCAACTTGACGCCGGCCTTTCAGAAGCTGCTGTTGGGTGAGGTGGACTACGTGCTGGCTGGGCGCTATTCCGGCATGGCCATGGCCCAGACTCTGGGCATGAGTAATGACCTGGTGGCTCATGATGTGCCTGTCGATCAGCCTGGCCTGTACTTGGCGATTTCCCACAACTCGGCCTGCAATGATCCTTGGCTGCGCGGACAGCTGACGAAAAAGATGACAGAATTGCCCGCCTCCGGTGTCGCGCAAGCCGCGCTGCAGCGCAATCTGGAGCGCTGGAAGGCGCAATTGCAACAACCTGTCGGCACCCCAACAAAGTAGGGATTTACAGTGATTTTTCGAGCTCTTTTCGCGGCCCTCGCCGTTGTTGCGCTGGCAGGATGTGCAACCGATCCTGCGCCGATCGAACAAATGCGCCTGACCCAGCAAGCCTTGGAACAAGCCACTGCGGTCGGGGCCAACACCGATGAATCCCCCGAACTGAAACTGGCCGAAGAAAAATTCGCCAGGGCCAAGGGCAACATGGCCGACCAATCCTACAAGCGAGCGCGTATGCGCGCCGAGCAGGCGGAGCTGGACGCGCGCCTGGCCGAAGCCAAAGTGCTGACCGGTAAGAGCCAGGAACAATTGAACGTGCTCAATACCCGTATCACTCGCCTGCGTAAGCAGCTGCAGTTGGGAGAGGCACAATGAGCCCGATGATCCGTGGTTTGAGTTGTGTACTGCTGCTGGGCAGCGTGGCCTTGGGCGGCTGTGCCAGCCAACCCACCAGCGAGCAGGCGTTGCAGCAGGCTGGCGATGACTTTCAGAAGGTCAAGGAAGACGCCAACGTGCTGCGCTTCGCGCCCAAAGACGTGATCCGCGCCGGCGAGTCCCTGGCTCGCGCAGACCGCCTGTCCAGCTACTGGGGCAGCGGCGCCGATGTGGTGCATTACGCCTACCTGAGCCAGCGTTACAGCGCCATTGCCCGAGAGCACACCCAGCAGGGCCTGAATGCCGAGCGCGGTACCCAACTGGAACTGGAGCGTCAGCGCCTGCAACTGGCCTTGCGCGAAAACAAGCTGGCCAGCGTGCAACAGCAGGGCAAGTGGGTTGAAGCGCAGATCGCCAGCCTCACCACCCAGACCGACCGTGGCTTGGTGATGACCCTGGGGGACGTACTGTTCGACACCGGCGAAGCTGAACTGCAGAACTCGGCCAATCGCACAGTGCTCAAGATCGTGCAATTCCTGCAACTGAACCCCAAGCGTCGGGTGCGCGTCGAGGGCTACACCGACAACACCGGTGGCGAGCAGGAAAACCTGAAACTGTCCCGCGACCGTGCTCAATCGGTGGCCGATCTGTTGATGGACCTGGGTATCGATGACAAGCGCATTGAGGTCGAGGGCTATGGCGACCAATACCCGGTGGAAGCCAATGCCTCCGAGCGTGGTCGTGCGCAGAACCGCCGGGTTGAAATTGTGTTCTCTGACGAGAAGGGCCAATTGGGCGCAGCACGCTAACATCCAGAACCGGATCAAATGTGGGAGGGGGCTTGCCCCCGATAGCGGTTGTTCAGTTGGTACATCCTTGACTGACACACCGCAATCGGGGGCAAGCCCCCTCCCACATTTTTTTGTGCTCTATGAATGCTGTCCCAGCCCCCTTACAGTTTTTACTGTCACTCCCGCCCGCGCTCGACTATTGTGGCAACTGTCCCCGTACACTTCTAAACTGTGCCGGTATGTTTCACACAAAAATAAAATACCCGTGAAATCGAGTGCTGCGTCATGACCAATCTGTTGCTTTACCAACGTATTGCCCAGCAACTGGCTGAGGACATCCGGCGCGGTGTCTATCAACCGGGGGAGCGCGTGCCGTCGGTGCGCAAGATGAGCTCCCAGCTCAATGTGAGCCATGCCACTGTGCTGCAGGCCTACGCCAACCTGGAAGACCAGGGGCTGATCCGGGCGCGGCCGCAGTCGGGCTATTACGTGCACCAGACGCCAGCACTCACGGCGCCTACGCCAGATATCGCACGGGTCGAGCGCCCAGGGTTGGTCACCCGTAGCAGCATCATCCAGCAGGTGCTGGTCGAGTCGCGCCGTGAAGGGGTGTTTCCGTTGGGCGCGGCGGTGCCGAGTGTCGACTACCTGCCGGTGCGGGCACTGCATCAGCAATTGGCCAAGGTCACACGCTTCCAGAGCCCACGGGCGTTCAGCTACATGTTCAGCCCTGGCTTTGAACCCCTGCGGCGCCAGGTGGCGATCCGCATGCGCGACGCGGGCGTGGTAGTGGACCCTTCCGAAGTGGTGATCACCCACGGCTGTGTCGATGCATTGCAGATGTCGTTGCGCGTACTGACGCGCCCTGGCGACCTGATCGCGGCTGAATCACCCACCTATTACGGCTTGCTGCAATTGGCTGATCTGCTGGGCCTCAAGGTGATCGAGATCCCTAGCGACCCCGCTACAGGCATGAGCCTGGAAGCCCTGCAACTGGCCGCCAACCAATGGTCGATCAAGGCGCTGGTGTTGACCACACGCCTGAGTAATCCGCTGGGCGGCACCATGCCGGAGGAGCGGCAGAAACAGTTGCTGCGCCTGGCGTCGGACTTCGATATCCAGATCGTCGAAGATGACATTTACGGCGAGTTGATGTTCGAACTTGGCCGCACCAAAGCCCTCAAGGCCTACGACCGCCTCGACCGCGTGATCTATTGCTCAAGCTTTTCTAAAACCCTGTCGCCGGGCGTGCGCATTGGTTGGATGATTGCCGGCAAGTACCAGCAGGAAATCCAGCGCCTGCAGATGTTCAGCACGCATTCTGCTTGCAGCGTCACGCAGATGGGCGTCGCGGCCTATCTGGAAAACGGTGGCTACGACCGTCATTTGCGCTACATCCGCCAGGAATACCGCAAGAACCTCAGCGCTTTCCAACTGGCGGTGCAGCAATACTTTCCCGAGGGCACCCAGATGACCCGCCCGACCGGCGGCTTTATCTTGTGGGTCAGTTTGCCGGGGCGGGTCAATACCCAGGAGCTGCATGTGCGTGCCCTGCAACAAGGCATTAGCATCGCACCGGGGCTGATCTTCAGTAATACCGAACAGTTCAACCACTGTATTCGTCTCAATTGCGGCACGCCGTGGAACCGCGAGGCAGAGCGGGCCCTGATGACCCTGGGAATGCTTGCCAGCCAGTTATGCCAAGAGGCCGCAGCGGGTTTTTGAGGCGTGTAAAGAGGACAAGGCTGATCTGTGCCCTTGTCATGCCGCGCACAACAAGCGAGCATATGGCCTTCTGCCGTTAATGCTGTTGGCGATATGACTTCTATTTTTCGCGTTACATGGATGATTGGCCTGCTGGGCCTGTGCAATGTGGGCAGCGTGCTGGCTGCAGCGCCGATGGCTGATGGCAAGCCTGCCGTCAGTGCCGAGCAAAAGACCTCAGCCAAGCAGCCAACCCCTGCGAAAAAAGCCCCCGCGGCACAAAAGAAGGCCGCCTCGACCAAAAAGCGTGCCCCCGTGGCGAGCAAGTCCAAGTCGGCCCGTGAAGTCGCCCAGACCAAGCTACCACCGGCACAGTTGGACCTGTCCCTGCCTTCGGACATGGTCAGGCATTTACAACCCATCGGCACCATGCCCAAGCCCAAGAGCGTGCCCTTACTGCCGCCGATGTTTGGCGAAAAGCCCACCGACAACAGCGCGTTCCAGATCAACGGCCGCTTGCTCAGCAACGAGATGAAGCTGCAACTGCGTAACGAAGAGCGCCGTGATGTTGAAGGCGCTGCGCTGGATTTCGAATTCAAGCAATAAACTTTCGGACCAGAGGTGACCCAGGTTGCCGACCATCTGTCGCAGACTGGTCGGTCACTTTTGTTTTGTGCGAAAAACCCCTGTTGGGCCATTTTAAAACGGCTGTTTAAGAGCGTACTCTAGCCCGGCCATCCCTATTGAGTCGTCGAGGACCTGCTGGTCATGAAATGCCGTGAAGGCTGTGGCGCCTGCTGCATTGCCCCCTCCATCAGTTCACCGTTGCCGGGAATGCCCCAAGGCAAACCCGCCGGCGTTCGCTGCGTGCACCTGTCGGTGGAACAACTGTGCCAGTTGTTCGGTCAACCGCAGCGGCCCGCCGTGTGCAGTGATTTCAAGGCGGATATCGACGTCTGTGGCAACGACCAGGCCGATGCCATCCGGCTGATCGGCTGGTGGGAGCAGATGACGGCGGCTTGATGGGCTTTACTATCGGAACTTCAACAATAAGGAATACAACGATGGGTTCGCTGAAACGAGTGGCTGTGCTGTGCGGTTTTACGCTGTTGTTTGCGGCCACTGCCCAGGCTGAGGATTGGCAAGTCGCCAAGGATGAAGACGGTATCAAGGTGTCCCTGAGCGAGATTGCCGGTTCCAAGTACAAGGCGTATCGCGGTGTGACGGTGATCAAGGCGCCTTTGGCCAAGGTCCAGGCGCTGCAGGAAGATGTGGTCGGTGCTTGCGCCTGGATCCATGAGTGCAAGTCTCAGAAGCTCGTCGACAAGAAAGGCGACGAGGCCTGGACCTATACCCAGTTCAAGGCGCCGTTCCCCGTGACGGACCGCGACTCGTACATCCACGTCACCACCAGCAAAGCCGCTGACGGCACCGTCACGCGCAAACTGGAAGGTGTGCCGACCTACAAGCCTGAAGAAAAAGGTTACGTGCGGGTCGCCCAGGTGGAGGGTTTCTGGAAACTGGTGCCAAAGGGCGATAACCAGACCGAAGTCACCTACCAGGTACACACCGAGCCGGGCGGCAGCGTACCTTCGTGGTTGGCCAACAAGTTCGTGGTGGACGCACCGTTCAACACCTTGAAAGCCTTGAAAGACCACGCTGAAAAATAAGTGCGGTTGATCCGGTGCCTCCGGGCTTGAGCGGAACGTTTTGCGCGCCGCCAAGGTCCAGATATGTGTAAGCCCACCTATGGGTTTTATCGAGGAGGCACCGATGCAAACGTGGCAAATTACCTTCGTTGATGATCACGGTGAAAAGTCCGTGCAGCAGTTCACCTGCGAACAAAAGCCCAGCCTCGAAGACGCTGCGCATATGATTCGTGCGAAGCTGGTGCCGATTGCTGCCGAACTCGATCTCAATGACCTGGAAGGCCGTAAACCCGAGCCGACGGTCAAGATTCTCAAAGACCAGAACAGTATCCAGATTCTCGATATTTCTCCCTCCGTCTAAACATTTTTCACACGCCACACGAGCACCTCTGGTGGAGGTGATAGCTTCGCGCTACTCTGCAATCGAGATCAGCGAATGAATCGCTAAGGTCTGGTCTTGTCAGCTACATGCTTGTTTTCCTGCGGTGTTGTTATGCCGTGGTGCCCGCGCCAGCAGCGCGCGGGGCTTCAGGAAGCACGGAAAGTCTATCCATCGGTTTGAGGAGGACGTTTCATGAGCACAGCCTATCAAGAAGACATCAGCACCAACGTATTGCGCCGCATGAAAGAAGGCGGCTTTGATTTCTCGCGTTTTCACCCCATCGAGTTCTACGCCATTTTCCCGGATGAGGAACGGGCGCGCAGGGCCGCGGGTCGATTTCGTGGGGAGTCCCTCAATGCCCAGGTCAGCGCGCGCGACGATGGCGCCTGGTACCTGGAACTGAGCAAAATCATGTTCGCAACCTACGACGGCATAGGAGATTTCGAGCAAGACTTTGAGGCAGTGGTGGAGCCCCTGGGTGGGATTATCGAGGGATGGGGCGTCAAGCAGGAGGTGCGTGGGTTACCCATGTAGTTGGTATTTATGAGCAGCACAGCGTATCGGCTGACCTTTGGGTCGGCCGATTTTGTTTGGGCGGCCGTGGCAGGTGAACCGCCGTTTTACGCGCAAAAAAAAGCCACCCAAATAGGGTGGCGGAAAGGGAAGTTCGAGGAGGTAGATCAGTACACGAAGTAACACCATATCGCTTGCACAAAAGGTTTAGCTGTAGGACATCTCCTGTTCAGCCGATGGAGGTGATTATCCGCAGTGCCAGCCGCGCAGTGAAATCAACTCTGACTATGCTGTTGATAGCCAAAGACCGCATTGCAATGAAGCGCACGGCTTGACCCAGGCAATTGCGCGCACCAGGACGGTGCGGCGCCTCCGCTTGGATTATTCAAGCGATTGATTATTAAGTGTTTATGCCGCTGGCACGGGCCTTGCGAAGGTTCTTGCGTCCGGGTGACAAGGAGTACGGCATGATCCGCACTTATTACGATGAAATGTACGATGGGGCAGGGCAGGTTCGCCCCCATTACCGCGAGTTCGCCCGTTGGCTGGCCGACACCCCTGCCGAACTGCTGGCCCAGCGCCGGCGTGAAGCCGATTTGCTGTTCCACCGCGCCGGCATCACCTTCACCCTCTACGGGGACGAACAAGGCACCGAGCGCCTGATCCCCTTTGACACCATCCCCCGCAGCATTCCGGCGAGTGAATGGCGGATCGTCGAGCGCGGCTGCATCCAGCGGGTCAAGGCGCTGAACCTGTTCCTCGCCGACCTGTACCACGACCAACGCATCATCAAGGCCGGCATCATTCCTGCCGAACAGGTACTGGCCAACGAGCAATATCAATTGGCAATGCAGGGCCTGGACTTGCACCGCGACATCTATTCGCACATCTCCGGGGTCGACCTCGTACGCGATGGCGACGGCACGTACTACGTGCTTGAAGACAACCTGCGCACGCCCAGCGGTGTGAGCTACATGCTGGAAGACCGCAAGATGATGATGCGTCTGTTCCCCGAACTGTTCGCGGCCCAGCGCATCGCACCCATCGACCATTACCCCAACCTGCTGCTCGACACCCTCAAAAGCGCCAGCCCCCTGGATAACCCCAGTGTGGTGGTGCTGACGCCCGGGCGTTTCAACAGCGCGTTCTTCGAACATGCCTTTCTGGCCCGGGAAATGGGCGTGGAGTTGGTCGAAGGCGCAGATTTGTTCGTGCGCGATGACCGTGTATTCATGCGCACCACCGACGGGCCCAAGGCTGTCGATGTGATCTACCGTCGCCTCGATGATGCATTTCTCGACCCCTTGGCATTCAACCCCGACTCCATGCTCGGTGTGCCCGGCCTGCTCGCCGCCTATCGCTGCGGCAATGTGGTGCTGGCCAATGCCATTGGCACCGGCGTCGCGGACGACAAATCGGTTTACCCGTTCGTCACTGAAATGATCCGCTTCTACCTCGACGAAGAGCCGATCCTGCAGAACGTTCCGACTTTTCAATGCCGTAAGCCTGACGAGTTGTCCCACGTACTGGCCAACCTGCCCGATCTGGTGGTCAAAGAAACCCAAGGCTCCGGTGGCTACGGCATGTTGGTCGGCCCTGCGTCTACAACCGCAGAAATCGAAGCGTTCCGGGCGCGTATCAAGGCTAAGCCACACGCTTATATCGCGCAGCCGACCCTGTGTTTATCCACGTGCCCGACCTTTGTCGAAAACGGCATCGCCCCACGTCACATAGACCTGCGCCCCTTCGTGTTGTCCGGCAAGGACACCCGCGTGGTACCGGGTGGCCTGACCCGCGTGGCGCTGCGCGAAGGCTCGTTGGTGGTCAACTCGTCCCAGGGCGGCGGAACCAAAGACACCTGGGTGGTCGAGGACTGATGCCATGTTGAGTAGAACTGCCTCGGATTTGTACTGGATGTCGCGCTACCTGGAACGCGCCGAAAACCTCGCGCGCATGCTCGATGTCAGCTATTCGCTGTCGCTGATGCCCCAGGACGGGCGCGGCGATGGCCTGCACGAATTGGCCATGCCGCTGTTGATCACCGGCACCCTGGAGGATTACCACGCGCGCCATGGCCCCTTGCACGCTGAACGCTTGCTGCACTTTTTTGCCCTGGACGCGGCCAACCCGGCGAGCATCTATAGCTGCCTGGGCGCGGCGCGGGCCAGCGCCCATGCGGTACGTGGGCGAATCACCGCCGACATGTGGGAAAACATCAACGCCACCTGGCTGGACATTCGCGATATCGCCCAGCAGGGGCTGAGCCACTACGGCATGAGCCGGTTTTGTGAGTGGGTCAAGGAGCGTTCCCACCTGTTCCGGGGGGCTACTTACGGCACCATCATGCGCAACGATGCCTTCCGCTTTATTCGCTTGGGCACCTTCATTGAGCGCGCCGATAACACCCTGCGCCTGCTGGATGCCCGCTACGAAATGGCCGGCGACCAGGCTGCAGCGGTCAGCGATGGCACGGCCCACGCGTATTACCAATGGAGTGCGTTGCTGCGTGCGCTGTCATCGTTCGAGGCCTACACCGAGATTTATCGCGATGCACCGGGGGCTCGGCAAGTGGCCGAGCTGCTGCTGTTACGCGCCGATGTGCCGCGTTCGCTGCGCGCTTGCAGCGAAGAGATCGACCAGATCCTCGCCAGCCTGCCCGGCATCAACGGCCGCCCGGCCCAGCGCCTGGCCGCCGAGATGGATGCGCGCCTGCGCTTTACCGCCATCGACGAAATCCTCGAGGAAGGCCTGCATGCCTGGCTGACCGACTTTATCCCCTTGGTCCGCCAGTTGGGCGACGCCATCTACAGTTCCTACCTGGAGGCGGCATGAGACTCTCCATCAGCCACGACACCACCTATCACTACGAAGACCAGGTGCGCGCCAGCATCCAGTACCTGCGCCTGACACCCCATGACAGCGAGCGCCAGCACGTGCTGAGCTGGCAACTCGACCTGCCACGCCCGGTGCGGGCCCAGGTGGACCCCTTCGGTAATATCTTGCATGTGCTCACCCTGGACGAGCCCCATGACGCCATCATCATTGGCGCCCGGGGCGTGGTGGAAATCGATGAATTGCGCGAAGCCGAACACGAAAGCCAGTCAGCTTTTCCGTTCCTGCGCTCTACGCGCCTCACCGAGCCCGACGACGCCCTGCGCGGCTTTGCCGAGCAACACTGCCATCAGCGTCGCGACCGCACCGCGCTTATCGACCTGATGCAGGCGCTTAACCACACCATGGTCTACACGCCCGGCGCGACCGACGTCGATACCTGCGCCGCCCAGGCCTTTGCAGGTGCCGCTGGGGTGTGCCAGGACCACACCCATGCGTTCCTGGCCTGCGCACGCAGCCTGGGGATCCCCGCGCGGTATGTGTCGGGGTATCTATACACCGAAGACAGCACGCACCTGGCCAGCCATGCCTGGGCCGAAGCCTGGCTGGATGACGCCTGGTACAGCTTTGACGTGACCAACCAACTGGCGCGGCCGGAGCGGCACTTGAAGCTGGCCGTGGGCCTGGACTACCTCGACGCCTGCCCGGTACGCGGCATGCGCCGTGGCGGTGGGCATGAGCAGATGCATGCCAAGGTATTCGTGGCGCCTCAGCAATGATCGCCCCCGCGCTCTGCGTTGCTTGATCGTTCCCACGCTCTGCGTGGGAATGCAGCCGAGGACGCTCCGCGTCCCAAAGCGTGACGCAGAGCATCACAAGAGGCGTTCCCACGCGGAGCGTGGGAACGATCGATACAGCGCAGGCTCAAGGTTGCTGTTTGCGGCCTGCCATGTGCCGCAGATAGCCCACCAGCAAATCCAACTCATTGTCTGGCAATACACTGGCTGTAAACGCCGGCATCTTCGCCTGTGGCCAATGCCTCAGGCTTTGCGGGTCGCGGATGTAACGCTTGAGGAACTCGCCGCTGAAATACTCGGTGGGGTTGTAGGGCACATTCAGGTCCGGGCCCATCTGGGCATCACCGCCGCCATTGAGGCGATGGCACGCCAGGCAGTTCTTCTGGAACAACGCAAAGCCCTGGTTGATCGGGTCGTTCGCCGCCAGTTTCGGGTCGGGCAATAGCGCCGGGAAACGCTCGCCAACCGTCTGCAACTGCTTGAATTTCGAGACTTGGAACGGCCACTGTTCGGGGCTGATATGCCCGGCTTGAGGGTGGGTCCAGACCAGATAGAACGGCCCGGCGCTGGGCTTGCCCTGTGCCAACGGTGGCCATGGATGGGCCGGGTCTTCCACGGCCAACCAGGCGCGGGCGCCGTTTTTTTCCAGTAAGGGCGCGGCGGCAAGTTCGGCGGCAAAACCATCAAGGGCAACGGCTTGCAGGTGGTTCGCAGGCTTAAGGCCCGGTAAGAGCGCCGCCAGGGGCACTGCACGGTAGGTCATCGTGCGCTTGTAGGACACATCATCGATGATCTGCACCGTTTGAGCGTCGGGGTGCTTGAGCAACTCGGCGGTCTGCCAGGTCTTTTGGCTGTGGTCCAGCTCGATGGTCAAGGGTGCCGCCGCCGCAGGCAGGCTCAACAGCAGGGCAAAAAGGGCGAGGATCGGTTTCAAGGCACAGGCCCGTTGCGAGAGAGTGAGGGCGCACACGATAACGGAAAACGGCAGGTAAAAAGACAGCCCCTGCAACAGGCGCGCTAAGCGCAATGTCCTGGCAGGTGCTGCCAAAAGCGGCTGGCCTGGTGCGGTGTGAGCACGGAAGCTGGGAGTGTCACCCAATAACCTTGGGTAAATTGGGCAAGATCAGAATCAGGGTGGTGGCGAACAGAATAAGTCCCGCCTGACGTACTTTCGATTGTTTGAACATGGCTGACTGCCTTTTCTTTTGTTGTTATTCCTGAGCGTCAAATGCGTGCCGTTGTATCCAGTATCGCGAGGTGACGTTGCACTTTTCTTACAGCTGCTCCAGCAAAACCCGGCAGCAGCGTCTTACAGGTTCAACCTTAGAGCGCCCGTTCTTTCTGGCTTAGACCCATTTCATATCAGCTAATAATTATTTGCGCTAAAAACGGCATGAGGCTTATTGCCATCTTGGCGCCAACCCTAGGGCTAGACCGCTAAAACGATTAATCAGGGTTTTCCCATAGGGACCTACCGTTCGTCCGAGCGAGGGGGTCAAAAGCAATGAGCGCATCCGTCATTGAAACCGTGTCAATCGGGCCTAAGGTAGGAGCACACACCCACAGCGGTTCGAGGATGTCATGACCCAAGCTTTGATTTTTGATGCGATACGCACGCCCCGGGGTAAGGGCAAGGCCGACGGTGCCCTGCACAGCGTCAAGCCGGTAAACCTGGTGGCTGGCTTGCTCACGGCGCTGGCGCAGCGCAGCGACCTCGACACCCGCCAAGTGGATGACATCGTCCTGGGCTGCGTCACGCCCGTTGGCGACCAGGGCGCCGATATCGCCAAGACCGCCGCGCTGGTGGCCGACTGGGATGTCAGTGTGGCCGGTGTGCAGGTCAATCGCTTCTGCGCGTCGGGCCTGGAAGCGGTGAACCTGGGGGCGATGAAGGTGCGTTCCGGCTTCGAAGACCTGGTGGTTGTTGGCGGCGTCGAGTCCATGTCCCGCGTGCCCATGGGCAGCGATGGCGGCGCCTGGGTACTCGACCCGCAAACCAATATGCACAGCCACTTCACGCCCCAAGGCATTGGCGCCGACCTGATTGCCACCCTGGAAGGCTTCACGCGCCAGGATGTCGACGCCTTTGCCCTACAGTCCCAGCAGAAAGCCGCCAGGGCGCGGGCAGACGGTTCCTTCAATAAGTCGCTGATCGCGGTGCACGATCAGAACGGCATCGTGCTGCTGGACCATGACGAATTTATCCGTGGCGACTCAACCCTCGAGGGCTTGGGCAAGCTCAAGCCCAGCTTCGAAATGATGGGCCAGATGGGCTTCGATGCCACCGCGCTGCGGGTCTACAGCCACGTGGAGCGCATCCACCATGTGCACACGCCGGGCAACAGCTCCGGGATCGTGGACGGCGCCGCGCTGATGTTGATCGGCTCCGAGGCCAAGGGCCGCGAGCTGGGCCTGCAACCACGGGCGCGCATTGTCGCCACGGCGGTGACCAGCACCGACCCGACCATCATGCTCACCGGCCCCGCGCCGGCCACTCGCAAGGCGCTGGCCAAGGCCGGCCTGCGGGTTGAAGACATCGACCTGTTCGAAGTCAACGAAGCCTTTGCTTCGGTGGTGCTCAAGTTCATCAAGGACATGGGCATCGACGCCGCACGGGTCAATGTCAACGGCGGCTCCATCGCCATGGGCCACCCCTTGGGCGCCACTGGCTGCGCGATCCTCGGCACCTTGCTCGACGAGCTGGAGGTGCGCCAGCAACGCTACGGCCTGGCCACCTTGTGTGTCGGCGGTGGCATGGGTATCGCCACCATTATCGAACGCCTCTGAGCCTAAGGAATTTGTCATGACCGATGCCATTCGTTACGAAAAAGGCCAGGACCAGATCGTGGTGCTGACCCTCGACATGCCCGGCCAGAGCGCCAACACCATGAACGCTGCCTACCGCGAAGCCATGGCGGCCACCCTCACGCGCCTGGAAGCGGAAAAGAACGAGATCGCCGGGGTGGTGATCACCTCGGCCAAGAAAACCTTTTTTGCCGGCGGCGACCTCAATGAGCTGATCAAGGTCGATAAAACCCACGCCAAGGCGTTCTACGACAGTGTGTTGGTATTGAAAGCGCAATTACGCCGCCTGGAAACCCTCGGCAAACCGGTGGTGGCTGCGATCAATGGCGCGGCCCTGGGCGGTGGGTGGGAGATTTGCCTGGCCTGCCACCACCGGGTTGCGCTGGACGACAAGTCAGTGCAACTGGGTTTGCCGGAAGTGACCCTTGGCCTGTTGCCAGGGGGCGGTGGCGTGGTGCGGATGGTGCGCATGCTCGGACTGGAAAAAGCCTTGCCGTATTTGCTCGAAGGTAAAAAAGTCCGGCCTGCCCAGGCCCTGCAAGCGGGCTTGATTGACGAGTTGGCGGCGGATCGCGAGGCATTGCTGGCACAGGCCCGTGCCTGGGTTCTGGCTAATCCCGAAGTCAGGCAACCCTGGGACAACAAGGGCTACGCGATCCCCGGCGGCACGCCGTCCCACCCTAAAGTCGCGCAGATGCTCGCCATTGCGCCGTCGATTTTGCGCAGCAAGACCCAGGGCTGCTTCCCCGCGCCGGAGAAAATTCTTTGTGCCGCCGTCGAGGGCGCCCAAGTGGACTTCGATACCGCGCACCTGATCGAAACCCGCTACTTCACCGAACTGGTGACCGGGCAAGTGGCAAAAAACATGATCAGCACCTTCTGGTTCCAGCTCAACCAAATCAATGCCGGCAGCTCACGCCCCCAGGGCTATGCGCCCTACGTCACGCGTAAGGTCGGTGTGCTCGGCGCCGGGATGATGGGCGCGGGCATCGCCTATGTCAGTGCCTGTGCGGGTATCGAGGTGGTGCTCAAAGACATCACCCTGGCCGCCGCCGAAAAAGGCAAAGCCCATTCGGCTGCACTGCTGGACAAGAAGGTCAGCCGTGGGCAACTGACCGCCGAACAGCGCGAAACCACCCTGGCGCGCATTCATCCTACGCAGGATGACGCCGACCTGGCCGGCTGCGACCTGATTATCGAGGCCGTACTCGAAGACCGCGCACTCAAGGCCAAGGTCTCGGCTGCGGCGCAAAACGTGGTGGGGGCCGACGCGGTGATCGCCTCCAACACCTCCACCTTGCCCATCAGCGGCCTGGCCACGGCGGTGCCCGATCAAGCCAAGTTTATCGGCCTGCACTTCTTCAGCCCCGTGGACAAGATGCCCCTGGTGGAAATCATCAAGGGCGCGCGCACCAGCGACGAAACCCTGGCCCGAGGGTTTGACTTCGTACTGCAAATCAAGAAAACCCCGATTGTGGTCAACGACAGTCGCGGCTTTTTCACCTCGCGGGTATTCGGCACCTTTACCAACGAAGGCATCGCCATGCTCGGCGAAGGCGTGGCTGCGCCGATGATCGAGACCGAAGCGCGCAAGGCCGGGATGCCAGTGGGGCCGTTGGCGGTGTCCGATGAAGTGTCCCTGAGCCTGATGAGCCATATCCGACAGCAAACGGCCAAGGACCTGCAGGCCGAAGGCAAGGCCATGCCGAACCATCCGGCGACGGCGGTGATTGATCTGTTGGTGAACGAATACAAGCGCACGGGCAAGGCGGCAGGCGCTGGTTTTTACGACTATCCCGCATGCGGCCAGAAGCACCTGTGGCCTGAGCTGAAAACCCGCTTTGAACAGCCTGGCAAGCAAATCTCACCTAAGGACGTGCGCGACCGCTTGCTGTTTATCCAAGCCATCGAAACCGTGCGTTGCGTGGAGGAAGGCGTGTTGATGTCCGCGGCGGACGCCAACGTTGGTTCCATCTTCGGCATCGGCTTTGCCGCGTGGAGTGGCGGCGCGTTGCAGTTTATCAACCAGTACGGGCTGAACGACTTCATCGCCCGCGCCCGCTACCTCGCCGAGGAGTACGGGGAGCGCTTCTCGCCGCCGGCGTTGTTGCTGGAAAAAGCCGCAAAAGGCGCGCTGTTTTAGAAGTTTCACTGTAGGAGCGAGCTTGCTCGCGAAGAACGCACAGGCAACGCTTTTATCCAGGATACCTGCGTTATCGTTGACGTTTTTCGCGAGTAAGCTCGCTCCTACAGTGTGTGTGGGTGCCCATTGAGGGCTTGCTTTGGGGGGGTATTTCAGGGCAGGCTCTGGGTGTGCAATATTCCCATCGCCGTGTCAGGTATTTTTTATGTCGCTACGCGTCTGCATCCTGGAAACCGATATTCTGCGTCCCGCTTTGATCGATGAGTACCAAGGCTATGGGCAGATGTTCAAGCGCCTGTTCGCCAAGCAACCGATTGCCGCCGAGTTTGTGGTCTACAACGTGGTGCAGGGCGAGTACCCACCGGATGACGAGGTGTTTGACGCGTACCTGATCACCGGCAGTAAGGCCGATTCGTTCGGAACCGACCCTTGGATCCAGACGCTCAAGACCTACCTGCTCACGCGCTATGAACGGGGCGACAAGCTGCTGGGTGTGTGCTTCGGCCATCAGTTGCTCGCGCTGCTGCTGGGCGGCAAGGCCGAACGTGCCAGCCAGGGCTGGGGCATGGGCACCCACGCTTACAAGCTGGATGCCAAGACGCCATGGATGAGTCCCGAGGTGCCGGAGTTGACGCTATTGATCAGCCACCAGGACCAAGTCACCACCTTGCCGCAAAACGCCACGGTGATCGCCTCCAGCGAATTCTGCCCGTTTGCCGCGTACCACATCGGCGACCAGGTGCTGTGCTTCCAGGGCCATCCGGAGTTTGTTCACGACTATTCCCGCGAGTTGCTGGAAATACTTCAGACAACCCTGGGTGAAAAGGTCTACAGCAACGGCGTGGCCAGCCTGGAACGCGACCACCACGGCGTCACCGTGGCGGAATGGATGATGCGCTTCGTTGCGCATCAGCCTGAAGCCAAGGCTTAAAGCCAGCCCGAACGCTTGAAGCTGGCCCATAACCCGGTACAGCCCAGGGTAATAAACCCGAGCACCGCAAAATAGCCGTAGTGCCATTGCAGCTCGGGCATGTTCTGGAAGTTCATCCCATAAATCCCCGCCACCGCCGTGGGGAACGCCAGGATCGCCGCCCATGCGGCGAACTTGCGCTGCACCACGCTCTGGCGCGAGGCTTCCAGCAGCACACCGATCTCGATGGTCTGGCTGGCAATGTCGCGCAGGGTGGTGAGATCTTCCATCTGTCGCGTAACGTGGATTTGCACATCACGGAAATACGGGCGCATGTTCTTGTCGATAAACGGGAAGCTGAGCTTCTGCAACTCCTGGCTGATCTCCACCATCGGCGCCACATGCCGCTTGAGCCGTAATACATCGCGGCGCAGGCCGTGGAGGTGCTGGATATCACGCTCGTTGAGTGAACTGCAAAGCACGTTACGTTCCAGCTCATCGATCTCGGCGTGGATCGCCTCGCTCACCGGCTGATAGTTTTCGGTGACAAAATCCAGCAACGCATAGAGTACGAAATCTTCCCCATGCTCCAGCAACAACGGGCGCGCCTCACAACGCTGGCGCACAAAACCGTAGGACGCCGAGTGGCCGTTGCGGGCGGTGATGATGTAGCCGTTGCCGGCAAAGATATGGGTCTCGATAAACTCCAGCTTGCCGTTCTCGCGCACCGGTGAGTAGGTGACGATAAACAGCGCGTCGCCGAAGGTTTCCAGCTTCGGGCGGCTGTGTTTTTCCATGGCATCTTCAATCGCCAGCTCGTGCAGGTTGAACTGGCGTTGCAGGTTGTTCAGTTCCTGGGCGCTGGGTTCTTCCAGGCCGATCCACACAAAGTGCCCAGGTTTGGCGGCCCAGGCCGCGCCTTCATCGAGAGTAATATCCGAGACTTTCTTACCGGCGCTGTAAACGGCAGCCGCAACAACTCTACCCATGGTGCTGATCACTTCTTATCAAGAGGACAGATGTTGGGCAGCTTAGCCTGAATGGCGTTCCGTTGTTGCTGGCTGATATCACTGATCGTTCCCACGCTCTGCGTGGGAATGCCGCCCGTGACGCTCCGCGTCACCCTAAGCGTGCGCCTACGCGCGTTGCAGTTCGCGATCCATCTGTGCAATGCACTCATCCATCTGCGTCTGACACGTCAGCAGCAACTGAGGGATGTCATCCACCGTCAACCCACAGGTAGGAATCGGCGGCAACGAGCGTATCAGCACACTGCCGCTGGCCCAGCGATTGAGCTTCATCTGCGTCACGTAATTGCTGACACACACCTGCACGATAGGCACACCGGCCGCAATCGCCATATGAAACGCGCCTTTTTTGAACGGCAACAACCCTTTGCCCAGGTTGCGCGTACCTTCCGGGAACACCCAGATTGACGTGTCCTCATGCTGCAAGGTATGCGTGGTGGTGAGCATCGCACGCCGGGCCTTGTGCGCATTGCCACGGTCGATCAGCACATTGCCAGCCAGCCAGAACAACTGGCCGAACAGCGGTACCCATTTCAGGCTCTTCTTGGCGATGCATACGGTGCGGTGCGGCACCACATTGCCGAGTACAAACAGATCGTAGTTGGACTGATGGTTGGCGATCACCACGCAGGTACCGGGCTTGTTGCGCAGCGAGTCGACGTCGGTCTTCACGTTAAAGCCCAGGATCCGCATGGCTGGCAACGCATAGAGGCGAGCGCAGAGACGGCTGTTGTCCGGATTGAACGGCCGGCACACACCGACCAGCACACCCAGCACGCCGGCGATCATAAAATGCAGGCCCATCAACAACATACGCAACAGAAAAAGCATCGACACGGCCCATCGGGACAAAAGGTGGCGCAGTGTACGGATGTGCACTGTATTCGGCAATTGCCCCTACAGACGTAGGAGATAGCCGATGTTTAAGCGCATGTTTCCACATGGGCCAATAACGGCTAACTAGAGCGGTTATGGAGGTTTCACATTCATAGGTAAGAAAAAGCCCGACTCAAGGTCGGGCTCGGACACGAAAGGTGTAGGACTTAGCTCAGGCTATGACCCTGATCCTGGATGATTGCATCGTCCAGGGCTTCGAGCAGTGCGCGGCGCACTTTCAACTTGGTGTGCTTGTGCGCGTTCATATTGATCTTCTTCAACTGCCGTGCCGCTTCCAGTGCAGCCGCTTGCAGTTCTTCCGGTGCAACCACCTTGTCGAGGAAACCTGCGTGCAGGGCGCCTTGTGGATCAAACATCTCGGCATTGATCACCGAACGCTGAAACGCCGACTTACGCAGGCGATCCCGCGCCAACTCGATACCGGCGTGGTGCATGGTCATGCCAATCGCCACTTCATTCAGGCCAATGCTGAACGGGCCTTCGACGCCAATCCGATAATCGGCCGACAACAACAGGAACGCGCCCTTGGCCACCGCATGACCGGGGCAGGCCACGATCACCGGGAACGGATGCGCCAACATCCGCCGCGCCAGGGTCGAGCCTGAGGTCACCAGGCTGATTGCCTCTTTAGGGCCGGCGGTCATCACCTTCAAATCATAACCGCCCGACAAAATCCCCGGCGTGCCCGTGATGATCACCACCGCCCGATCCTTCTCGGCCTGATCCAGCGCCGCATTAAACTCACTGACCACCGCCGGAGAAATGGCATTCACCTTGCCGTTGCTCAGGGTCAGGGTCGCGATACCGTCTTCGAAGTGGTAGGCAATCAACTCACTCATGACGCGGTTCCTTGTAGGGCTTGTTATAGAGATAGATGCGCAGACGTTACTCACCACGCCCGCGCGGGTAAAGCGCCGTGACTGACTACCCAGTCAGGCTTTTGCCCCATCCCCAAGGGTAGACACCCCGCAGCAGGGCGCAGCAAGCGCTCCAGACGCGTGCCGCCGCTGCCTGAGAATGGCACAATCATCACCCCTTGCCGCGCGGTGAATGGCATAACGGTCTAACCGCATGAAAATTCTGAAAAAAACCTTTGCCATCAGAAAGGCTTTCGACTACATTAGCGCGCCTCGACAGACTGAACTGGTTTGACGAGATACGGTGAAGTGTCCGAGTGGCTTAAGGAGCACGCCTGGAAAGTGTGTATACAAGAAATTGTATCGAGAGTTCGAATCTCTCCTTCACCGCCAAATTTTAAACGACTAAACCCCTGAAAACATTGAAGTTTTCAGGGGTTTTGTGTTTTCAGAGGGTCAAAAAAGTCCCATATGGGAACACCTATGGGAACACGGGCTGCTGATGCGCATCCGTTCGAACGCCGGTTTATGAGGCTTTGTCACCACTTGGTGGCTGAATGCCCAGGGCGTGCTGCAGCATGCCGATGACGTCCGGGCCGTCCTCGTTGATCCACATGCCGTAGTGCTGGCGGATCATGTTCGCGCTGGTGTGGCCCATCTGTTCGGCGATCCAGTCGACCGACGCCACGCCGGTGGTGAGCAGCTGGCTGGCGTACGTGTGTCGGCACTGACCAGGACCGCGATAACGAACGCCGGCCGCTTTCAAGTGCGCTTTGAAGAACCTGTCCCTCACGACGAAGTCGCTGACGTGTGGCATGCCGCTCTTGGTGTTCAGAAATACAAAGTGCAGCTTGTGCTTGCGGACGGTCTTGTTGTCCCGCTCGACCACGTCGACCGTGTCCACAGTCTTGAGCTGGTTGATGGCGTCCAGTTTGCGCAACGCATCCCACGCAGGCTCCAGCAGACGCACCTTGCGTGTAGAGCGCCGGGTTTTAGTCACGCGATAGGCCCCGCGAACCTTGGAGCGGCGAAAAGTGACCGTTCCCTGTTTCAGATCGACGTCCTCCCAGGCCAGCGCGATGGTCTCTGACACCCGAGGGCCTGCCCAAATCATGAACTGCACCATCAGCAGTTCCTGGGTGCGGCTGGTGTGTGTTCCAAGGATCTGCTTGATTTCCGCCCTGGTGAACGGGTCCGGCGCCTCTGGATCGGGCAGACGAACGAATAACCCCTCGGTCGGGTCGTGTGCGACCTTCTTCCGGGTGCGGTAGAGCCTGAACACCTGGCGCACATTGCTGATGATGTCGCGTATGGTTTTGTTCTTCAGCCGCTTCGACAGCGGCCCCTGAATCCACTCCTGCAGGTCCAGGTGGTCGATCTGATCAATCTGAACGTCTCCCCATCGTGGCCGCACATGAACCTCGGCCTTGTTCTTGTACCCACGGAATGAGGTCGCTGCCACGCTGTTGCTCTTGATGGTCAGCCACAGGTCTAGGTAGTGACCGAACGTGTTCTCGGCCAGCTTCGTCGACTCGGGAAAATGCCTGCGGTAATCGAAGGTGCCGGCCTGGATCTCGTACTCGATCACCGTGACCAGGCGCTTTGCGTGTTCCCGGTTTTCCGGTGTGTTGCCACCGGGCACCAGCTCCCGGCACAGCTCGCCATTGAAACGAAAATAGACCCGCACCGAATTGCCACGGGCCTCTACGCCATCTGCCATATGCGTCCCCACGCGATGTATCGAAAGATTCTCCCAGTAGGAAGAAAAAAGGCCCGTCGCCGGGCCTGATGTATTGCGGTTCAAGTGTTGCCGATCACTGCTGACGAAGTAACCAGAACAGGCTGGCACTTTTTCTAGGTGCCGGTGTGATTCCGGCTTGGGCCTCGTCGGCTCGACGCTTGGCGTTGGCTGCCTGGCGCGCCTTGCTGCACTTCTGGTGGTTGCCGTGGGCACGGGATCTGTTGCATTGGTCACAGACGCCCGTGAGGTCTAGGTTCCAGGGGAAGGACTTACCGTTGTTCATCTCTACACCCCCGGACGGCCGTTGAAGGCGAGCCAAATGTAGTGGCGACCTTTGGCGGTAACCTTGATTTTGCCCAGCTGTTTATTCCAGCTGATCAGGCGAAGCTCTTGCAGGATGGTGGTCAGGGTGTGGCCCTGATGCCAGCCGGCCAGCGCTTTTATGCAGCCCTGGGCCAGCAGTCCACGGAAGTCTGTGTGCCCGAAGTTGGTGCCTTGGAAGGCCGCATGCATTTGGTCGTCGCTGACCAGATCGGCAATGACGCGCACGGACCGATCACGGCGGTAGCACTTATGCGTCATCGCGGTCGCCCTCAGCTGGTTGGCCTTGCGTGACCTGCTTGAACTCGATCACCCAAACCCACGAGTTGGCATTCCACGAATCCATTCCGTTGATCATCGTCCACAATCCACCGAACAATTCGCAGGGCGAATAATCATTGCCGTCAGGATCGATATCGCTCTCGGCGCTTTTCACACCTTCCGCAAGAGCTTGCTCATTGGTGATCGCGTGCAGCCGCTCAACTCGCACATCGGTGATCTCCAGCAGGATACGGCTGGCCCAACGAGGCATGTGGATGCTTGGCTTCCAAACTGGCTGATCGGCTTCATACGGGGAAAGTCCGTCAGCGGCATAGACTAGCGTGCCGTCGGCCCGCGCCTCATTGATGTCTAGGTCATCAGGCTTGAGGTAAGGGCCGCGCATGAGCTCGAAGTGATCGCAGTACCAAGTCTCACGTACCCAAAGACGCGCACCAGGTTGGCCGTAAGGGCATTTGATACCACTGAGCTCCGTGATTTCCCCGAGCTTTTCAGATTGACCGATGACAGGCCCAAACACCTGGTTACCAAGCCGATTCTGATATGCCCTTATTCTTAACGCGCTGGTAGGTATTGGAGCTTTTACAACTCGTCGGGTGACAGTTTTATGCCCGCCGAGAATGGCGCGCACCATAGGCGCTCTGAACAATATTGGCTTTTCGTTACGTGTGATCATCACTGACTTCCTCACATCCGAAACGACTGATGAATGAACATGGGCTGAACCTTATGTTCTGCGGGCTTTGCGTCCTCGCCTTGGATCTCGCAGACGAACTGGTGCAGCTTGCGGTTGGGCGCAGTCAGCTCTGCAGTGAGGCTTGGGACGACGCCAATGCACTGCTCGTAGGCACCCGATCCGCTCCAGCTATCAACCTTCACCACCTGGCAATCGGTCCGGGTTGCGTCTACGCAGAGGTAAAGCAGAAGGGATACGCTCACGCGCCGACCTCCTGCTGAGCAACGCTCAACGCGATCGCCACCGGCTGCACCCAAATCGAAACGTTGCTGAGCATGAACGTCTCACCGGCCTCGGATAGCAGCAGCGTCATGCCGAACACGTCGGCCATAGCCCTTGCCGCCGCGCGGGGCACAGCATTGCCGATCCGCTCCCGGTGGTTGCCATCGTTGATGCCGTCGAGCCGGAATACCCCCGCCTGTTCGATCTTCCGAACCCGCTGCATACGCTCGATCTCATGGGCGGTTTGTGGATCTGCTGACCAGTGATCCTCCGGGTCAAATAGCGATTGCAGCGCGGCCAGCTCCAGCGTGGTGAACGGCCGATGCCAGGTGCCGTCCAGGCTAGTGATCATGCAGGTCATCCGGTCGTTGGGCGCCGGCATGCGCTGGTCTGCAACCGACCATCGCCCGTTGTCATGACACGCGCTGGCGGAAACGGCGCCGGCTGGAGTGTTGTACTCCACCACCCCGTAGTGCCCGCCGGTCAGGTAGGCATCGCCCTTGGTGCGCGACATGCCCGGGCGCGGGTCTGCGATCGACAACGCGCCGCTGGCAACCTGTTGCGAACCGGTCACGGTCTTGGCGTTATCGCACCAAGGCGTGATCCGCAGCTTTTGGGTGCTGGCGCTCGGATGCCAGTTTTTGTAAGCGGGATCAGCCACGGCGAAAGCGCCCTGCCCGGTGGTGCTGCCGGCGATCACGGTGCCGGCGGGCTTGCTGTAGTCGGTGACCAGGTATTTGCCAAAGCCTTTGGATGGCTGCCGAGGGTCGGCCACGGCCTGCCCGCCGGAACTGGGGCCGTGTCCAGCGGTGACGGTGCCAGCGGCTTGATCGTTGCGCACTACTCGGAAAACGTTGTTGTGGCGCTCGCCGCCCATGCGAGGGTCGGCAACGCTGAACGTGCCTTGCCCTGGGCTGCGTTGGCCGGTGACCACGCCGCAATGCCGGTCGTAGGGCAGCACGCCGTATTGGGTGTATTCAAACTTGCTGGTTGGCCGAGGGTCGGCGACCGAGAATTTCCCGTTGGTTGGGCTCGACCGCCCGGCAATTGTGCCGGCAGTGTCCTGCCATTCATGCACTCCCATGTAGCCGGCGCGGTATTCCGGCACGATCACGAAGTCACGCAGGTATCCGTCCTCGATCGCAAACCGGCTCAAGCTGCGCCAGTCCTTCCCGGCCTCCACCAGGGCCAGGCGTACCCACGTTTTCCACTGCAACGCAGGCACGCGATGCATCGGGCCGGCCTGGTCGATATCGCCGGCCAGAGGCATGCGGCTCAGCACATCACCGACAGCGCGCAGGCTGCGCTTTTCAGGTTCATACAAGAATGCTGGAACCTGTTCGACGTGCCTGGCCACCAGCAAGAAACGCTTCCGGCTCTGTGCCAACCCACCAATCTCGCCACAGTCGTGGGTAGTTTCCGCAACCGCGTAACCGTAATGGCGGAGCAGTTTGGTGATTTGATCCAGCAGGTAGCGGCCACGGGTTGCCAGACGCGGTACGTTTTCGAACACGATCAACTTCACCGGTCTGTGCTTCCAGGCTTCGCACATCAGCCACACACAGCGCAACGTCAGTTCATTGAGCGCCCGGTACTTGGGCGTCTGGCTCATCGTTTCAGACAGCAGGCCCGAGGCCCCTTTGCACGGGCTGCTGATGAACACGGCGTCCGGGTCTTCGTTGCCGGCGGCGCGGCGCAGATCCTCGGCGGTTGCCTCTTTCCATCCGGTGGGAGGCTGCTGGCCGTGGAAGGCTGTGAACTGCTCGCGGGTGAACAAATCCATCAGCGTGCCAGGTACGCCGGTCATCATCTGGAAGTCGCGCAGGCCAGCGGGGTCGACGTCGACCCCGCCGAGACAGCGCCATTCTGCTTGCACTGGGCCCAGCACCGGTTTGGAGTCGCTGAATCCAGCGGCGCCGCTGCCCAGGCCGCAGCAGAGGTGGAAGTGGGTGAGGGTGCGTTTAAGCATTGGACACCTCCTCCAGTTCGACGTCGTCGTAACCTGGTGCGTCCACATCAGCCGCGATAACACGAATTCCGCAAAAGCCGTATGGCCCATGGTCAGTGCCACCCCAACCTTCTTCGATGTGAAGGTCTTGGGTCCAAAAGTGTCCAGGATTATCGCCCGTCAGACAGTTTTTGGAGGTGATGCTGAAGCTGGCTCCACCTTCGCTCAGCATCCGATAGATCATCGTTTGGCCGAACAGGCGAATAACGGTACGGACAATATCGCCGTTTTCAGCGGAAAGCCGTTCAGCAGCATTCGACCAAAAGCCATTGATCAACGAAGCGGTTTCCTCAGTCAGAACGTCGTGATTCACCTCAAGAGTGACTTCGTATTCCTTCCACGTTTCCTTGACCAGGTATCGCTTGATATTCGGTTGGGTGCTAGCCTCTACGGCGCTGCTGCTTGGGGTCTGTGCTTGCATGGTGCTGCTCCTTGGTAGTGGTAGGTGTCGGGGAGTTGGCGCTCCTCGACACCATCTTTCAGGCCGGTTTGGCCTGGTCTTTCGTGATGAGTGCTATGACTTCGTCTTTATCCTTCGCGTAAGCGAAGGGCAGTTCGCCCCCTGGGCGAGTGATGGGGTATCGCGACTCTGGTAACCGGCACAACGCGACGGTGTAGCCGCTGTCGGTCAACCAGCAGTTCTGCTGGGCTTGCCCGTCCCTGTTGCGTTTCGGCGCCCATTTCATGCCCATGTCCCTATCAGTTCTTCCCAGATGGCATCGCCGTCGGGGAGGTACGTGTGCACCTCTTGCTCTGGCGAGTAGTCCAGTTGCAGCACCGCCAGGCAGTCATCGAACAGTGCGGTGTCGAGGCCGCGCAGGCTGGTGAGCACGAAGGGGTAGTCGTGGCCGTTGTAGAGCCCGAGCAGGAAGCGGCCGATCACTGCGCTCTGGCCTGTATCGCGCTGGGCGACAGGGACCAGACGGTTAAGTGCCTCGATACCGGCTTTACGGATGGCGGGGCGCTTGGCTTCGAACTCTTGCAACTGCTGAAACCAGTTGGGTTGCGGTTGTTGGGCAGGCGTATTCATGCGGGTTCTCCTTTCGAAGGCCTGATCAATAAGGAATGGTGTCGAGGAAAGCGATGTCGTGAACCACCTTGCGGGCTTCAAGCTGGACGTCCTGCGGGATCGCGAGAAGAGAGCAAAGCAGGTTGAGCAGAGCGAGCATTTGCGCGCAGTTGAGTGCGGTGCGCGCGTTCAGGCCTGGCCCGTATTTGTGCATTAGCTGCCCCTGGTAGCCGGGCAAACAAACTTTAATGGTGCTGGAAATCCAGTCTTCTGCCTGAGCCACCTTGATACCGAATGCACTTGCCTCGTCTGCGTTGAGGTCGCCAATAGCCTCGGGCCGGATTCTGGGCGTATGGGCGTCGGCTCCTGAAAGATCGACCACAACCATTCGACTGCGGACCGCCTCACTGCACTCCAACGGTTGGTTTGCAGTGATCACGAGAGCACCCTTGAAGGTCACGCGCTGGGTCCGATCACCTCCCTCCTGGTTGATGACGTCGCCGGAGCTATAGAGCGGCTTCAGTTCATCCCAATCAAAGGGTTGTTCTGGCTCACCGTGGTGTTCGCAAATATCAAAGGGTTGTTCTGGCTCACCGTGGTGTTCGCAAATGACGATCGGCCGTTCTGCGTTGGCGTAGATGCGAGCCCGTGCGGCCTGGGTAGCGTGGGACAGCGAATGTGCATAAGGGGCTTGGCCGTTCAACTTTTGCAGGTACTCCAGCATCAGCGACTTACCGCTGCCGGCGGCGCCGTTGATCTGAAGGAACGGGAAGCTGTTCTGGTCTTCACGAATACGGGCGGCATGCGCAGCCCCCATCCACCAGGCCAAAGCAACTACCCCTCTGGCGCCGAAGTAGGCGACAAAATCATTGAAGCGAATGGCTGATTTGAGTTCGTTTTGCATTGTGCTGCTCCTGTTGTTGCGGTGGTTACACGCCCTGGAATACCCAGCAGCGAATGGTTTTCGGTTTGTCGAAGGCGTCGACCTGGCGCGCCGAGTTGACGGGCTTGTTCGACTCCAGAAACTTGGGTGACTTGCTGGTCTTGAGCAGGCGCTTCAGATCGCTCAGCGGGGGAACCTGCTGCCGCTTGTTGGCGGCCATCTCCACGAATTCGTTGAGGTTCACGGCGATCAGGCCGTCGCGCCGCGCATGGTTGAGCGCGCTTTTCTCGTCCATGCCATTGAGGAATTCGTACAGGTCCCAAAATTCGCGCACGGTCGGGTGGTCGGCGTTGATTGCCTGCTGCCGCTCCAGGGCCATACGGCTGATTTCGGCATGTGCGAGGGCCTTGCGACGCTCGCCGAGCGGCACGACCCCGGCCAGTGCATCCACCAGGCTGCGCAGTTGGGCGTGATTTTTGGCTATACGCACAGTGCGCACGCCAGGCTGGGCCAGCAGCTCCTGCTCGTAGCCGGAGGTGTTTTCCTCCATCAGCCGCATGGTTTCAGCTTCACGTTGCAGCGCCTTGACCAGGAAGCCGCTGATGCTGTCCATCGGCATGCGCTCCAGTTGCTCGGCGTACTGCTTGGTTTCCGGGGTGTGGTGCTCGCGTGTCAGATGCACATGGCAGATACGCTGCAGGATCGGTTCCGAAGCGTTCACCGGGTTGTTCTGAGCGATCAGCAAGGCGGCGCGGAAGGGCGGTTCGTGGGTGTCGTTTCCGTTGTTTTTCACGCCCGTGGAGCGAACGCTGCGGCCGTTGTAGGCGGTTTTTAGTTCGTCCCAGTCGAAGTGCTTAACCGGCTGGCCTTCCTTCTGCTCGCGCTCGGACTCGATCAGCACCACCGGCAAGTTGCTGACCTGCGAGAAGTTACGCGCACGGCTTGCGGCCGTCGCTTTGGACGGGTCGAAGCCTTCGTAATCAGTACGCCCGACCGACTTCCACAGCAGCTCCACCAAGGTGGTTTTGCCCGAGCCAGCTTCACCCACCAGCTCCAGAAACATCAGTGACTTATGGATCTGGCGGATTTGCTCCGCGTGCAATGCGCCCAGCCACCAGGCGAGCACCACCAGGCCCTGTACGCCAAAGCAGCGCCAGTAGATGTCGAACCAACCCTCGTTGTAGGCATTGAGGTCGGTATTGATGTGCAACACAGGCGACTGGCTCTGCGACTTAATGCTCAGCTTGCCGAGGTCAAAGAAGTCTTCCTTGTTGCGCACCTGCACCTTGCCGCCGTGAAAGGCCAGGTCGTTGAAAACATAGGCACCATGGTCGCGGCTGTAGCCGATCCATTCGATGGTGTTGACGGTTTTCAGGCAGTCCAGCTGGGGCGCCAGAATTCGTTTCAGTTGCTGCGCACTGCCCTCAAACATCGCGCCGTTGGAGACGTTCAGGAGACGATTCGCGAACTCAGGTGCTGACGTGAGTTGCTTGGCCGTGAACGTGCTTTTGATGGCCGGCCCCTGCGGGCGCTCGATACGGAAGTAGTACCAGGCTTCATCTGTCAGGTCGTTGCGCATGTAATACAGCGCCTGGAAATTGCAGTTGGCGATGCTGGTCACTGATCCGGATTGGCGCAGTGCCTTGTAGCGCTTTTGGTCGTCGTTGAGCAGTTGGTCCTCATGGCGGTCTGAACTCTCCAGATCGGCCATGGCACGGTCGTACCGCTCAAGGTCCAGCCGAAACCAGTAAAGGCGCTTGCGGAAGGTGAAGTTGAATTCCTTGCGCTCGTCGCGCAGGTAAATGAGGAACCCCTTTTCTTCAGCCGAGTCAGCCAGCAGCAAATCGCCGTGGTGACGGGCTTCGTCCAGATCCTGCTCGATCCGCTCGGCACGCTTGTCGTCGCCCTCGATCGGCTTCCACCGTAGGTGCAGGTCGTTCCAATCAACCTTTTTGCCATTGGGCTGTGGGATCACCGCAGCCTTGCAGGTGAAGCCCAGCTCGCGCGCTTCCTTCGCCCAGCGGCGCATGTTGGCCTTGGCGACGGGCTCGTTATCCAATGCCCACACAAGTACCGGCAAGCGCCTGTCGGCGTCGTGGCGCAGCTTGGCCAGGGCCTTGAGTGAGTCGATGGGGCAGGGAGCGCTGGACATCATCGACACGGCTGGCACTTCGTTGTGCACCAGTGCAATGGAGTCGAAAATTCCCTCTACTATGAACAGCTCGTCGACTTCCAGCAGGTCGACGCTCGGCGGGCACCACCAGACGCCTTTGTAGCCGGACAAACCATCGCCGGTGGGGCGGAAGCGCGCTTTCATCTTGCCTAAGCGATCTGGCCGATCGATCAGCCGTTCCCAGTACCCACCCTTTTCCAGGGCGAAACGTACCGTGGCGCTGCCGATGTTTAGCCGGCCATCCCAGTAGTTTTCCTGGGTGAACCAACCGGCAATCAGCTCAAATTTGAAGCCCCGTGCAAATTCAAGGTATGCGCGTGCCGTGGCCTGGGGGTTGTCTGGCGTCGACGGGGCGGTCTTGCTCCAGTCGTTGAACAAGTCGTCGTAAACGTCCTTCACATGGACGCGGTGGTCGCACTTTTCCGGCCGTCCGCAGATCAGTGTCCAGGGCGAGTCGTAGAAGGTGTAGAGGGTCTTCTGGCCACAGGCAGGGCAAACACCCTTACGCATATATTCGGTGCCGCGCATGTGCTTGAGCTGGTAATCCCGCTCAATGCGTTGGATGACGTCGGCGCGCAGCCTTTCTTTCATTTCCATCGTGGCTTACTTCGCTTCGTCGAGACTGTGTTTAAGGGCGCCCATCAGGCTTTTTCTTGCTGCCAACCCGGGGAAGGCCACCAGCAATGAGCCGTGCCGCAAACCCTCGGGGATCATGCGAAACCGATCGTCATACCAGTGCTCGTTGAGCTGCGCCGAGTACTGCGCGCGCAGGTCCTGTAGCAGGGCCTCTGCCTGGTCGCGGGGCAGTTTTGCGGTGATGGCGATGTCGATTTCCATGGTCCACCTCGGATTGCGGGCAAAGCTCACCCAAACCCATTGGGAATGGGGCAGGGCGGGGGGTTAAAAGGAAGCGTTACTGAGGGTGTGGCTTGTGTACGGCGTTGCGCTGGTCGAGCATTTTTTGCGGCAGAAAGCGAGCCGGAACTGGGAAGCGTTGATCTGCGAGAACGTCCACCAGGTGTACACGGGTGCTGTCAGCCCCGGTGGCCCAGTCGACGCCGATCCAACGACGCTTTTTGATCATTTGCAGTTCAGTCCAAGCGTTGTGAACAAGCTTTGGCGCCATGAACACCGGAACTTCCAACGCAAGTGTCAGGTGGCGAATGCAGCGATCGAACAGCAAATCGGAATCCACCAGGTGTTCAGCCTCGTGGCGTTGCAGGTAAGCGAAAGCAGCTTGTTGCATGCTGCTGCGGTAGTCATGAGTCTGTTGATCGAGGTTCATCACGCGCGCTCCATTTCCAGTTGGTCCAGCAGATCGGGTTGATCGTTTTTCGACTTGAGGTTCTGACGTGCAAGTAGCCGAACCTTTGTGGGAGCCGTGGGCAAAACCGTCAGGGGCCGCTCAATGCCGGACGGGCTGAGCTGATATTCCCAAACCAACGACCCGGAGAAGGTGGCACCGCACAGCAAGTTGGTGCATTCCGAGTACATCGAGCGGAAGCAAGGCGTCTGCCCCTCGGAGGTACGGATGCGCATAGAACTGTTGCAGCAAGGGCAGACGAGTTTGTAAGTACTCACTAGACAGCTCCCTGGCTGTAAAGCTGGATAGTCGCGAACACCTCGGCGTAACGAGCCGACATGTAGGTGACCAGGGCGGCGATGATTGCGTCGGCCTCGCGCTTTTCGATGACTCCGTCATCCAGGGCCGCAGACATGATCTGGTCAACCCTGCCGCGCTTGGCCGAGGCTTTGAGCGAACGGGTGTACAGCTCAACGTTGTCCAGGGTTTCCGGGAGGCTCAGCGGTACGAACATGCCGCCGTACATTGAGGCGATGTAGTCCGGTAGGAAGGTGGTACCGGCAACCTTCTCCAGGCGGTGAATATGCTCGTCGGTCAGCGGGCGACTACCTGCATTTCCGTAGGCCTGGTTGTCGAACTTCTTAATCGGCATGCCGAGGTCTGCCGAGGCGTACGACCGACCGCCAGGGTAGGCACCGATCACGGCCATGACGACGCTTTTTCTGCTGTCTAGAACTGGGCGTTTCATCTTCTGGTATCCCCTTGGAGCCAGAGGCCCTAGTTTGTAATCACGCCGTCTTTGATCCCGAGCAATACCGCCGCCCGGTGTGCTTCGCCACGACGACCTTTCTTGCGGCCGTTAAGCAGGTCACTGACCAAATTTCTGTTCAACTCATATGTACGGCAGAACTCGGCAATGCTGACGCCCTTGCGGTCAAGAGCTGCGCGGGCTTGCTCGGGTGTCAGAGGGGCGGGCATAGTGTTCATGTGTGTTCGTTCGTGTTTGTGTGAGGGCATTTTTGAACAGAAAAATATACAAGTCAATAAGGATTGCTCATAAAAATGTACATTTCTGATGGGGTGGGCGATCGCCTAAAAGAAGAGCGCGACCGTTTGGGCCTTAGTCAGACTGATTTCGGGGCGTTCGGAGGTGTCAGCCGAGGGACACAGAAGGCTTACGAACAGGGCGCTAATTCGCCCGATTTGCGATACCTGGCGGCTCTTGAGAGAGCGGGTGTGGACATTCAGTACGTGCTGACAGGCGCGAAGACCTTGCTGTCGAAAGATGGGATTGACAGTGCTGAGTCTCGAATTCTAGAAAACTACCGATCCCTATCGGAGGGCGATAAAGCATCCGTCCAGAGGCTGACGAGCGCTTTAGCAATCTCTACTACTACTTAAACTTTTGTCTCGTTCTAGGTCTGCGGCGGCCAATCGGCCTTAGTTCCTGTGGACTGCACTGACTTATTTCTCTGCCCAAAGTGTTCGTTGCCTTTTTTGCATGGCGGGGGTGGTGGCACACCAAAACATGCTGAGAATCGCTCGTTCGCCGGGTGTTTTCGACGGCACTACCGATAGTGCCGGGCGCCCGTTACGTGTTGTAAAGGGAGTAGAACATGTTGGTGAACAGCGATGCAGAGACCAATCAAACCGCAAGCGGTGAAGAACAGCGTTTTACACACGCGGAGCTTCACTTGGTGAAGGTGTTCAGGCAGTTGAGCGAGGAACACCGGAACGACGTGCTGCGCTTTATTGATGCACTCTTGAACGCTCAGTAGGAGGGGAAGCCCGGTTCGCCGGGCTTTTTAAAGAGGCTGATGCTGCCAGTATGAGGCTTGCGCTATTGCCGAATTAGTGATTGCCAAATAGCCTATGTGCTTTGGCAATACCAAAGATCCGACGGTCTCAAGGAATGATCCATAGAGGGAATGCTGTGAAAACTGACGTACTGATGGGCGCCTTCACCGGCCTGATGCTGTTTGCACTCTCCACAAACGCCCTGGCAGAACCCTGCGACGATGTTCTCGCTGCGCTCCAGCAGGAACGCCACCTTTCCCAGGTCAAGCAAACTGAGGGCAAACAAACCACCGAGTATCGTGACGGTCCGAATATCGCGCTGTCGCTCAGTTGTGCCTTGGGTGCTCCCAACGTTGCTGTTACTTGGGATGGCCCAGCCCCTGATCAAGCGTTTTATGACCTTGTCGGCCGTACTGGCGGCCTGGTATCAAAACGCTCCGCTGCCGAAGTGGTGAAGGCGTCCAAGCAATGCCGCCAACAGGCACTGAAAGACGATAGCGAGATTGCGACCGTCGAGCAAAAAGGACTGGCCATCGAATGCCAGGCCTTTGCCCGTGACGGTGGTGGCACGACCATTACCGTGTTCGCCGAGTAACCTTCCTACACCTTGGCCCCGCCGTCCGCAGGGCCTCCCGTTTCAGCCTTCGTCGCCTGAAGCCGCTTCCACTCCCGATCCACAGCCCGCTTGGCCGTGTTCTTGTTGGCGTACAGCCACAGCAGACGCCGAGGCTTATCCTGGTCCCCGGCCGTCATAGTTTTCTCTTTCCCGGTTTTGTCATCACGGTAGTAGGCGATGATCCCGGTGTAATCCAGTTTGTTCTCCACCGCCAGGTCATCGACGGTGTCTTCCGGCAACTTGCTTTCCAGCTCCAGGCTCATGGTGTAGCCGTTGTCCGGGCTGAGGTTGTGTTGCACGTTGCCGCCGTACCAGATGATTTCGTCGATTTCAGCCTTCACGCCTTGCAGCGTGTAGGTCAGCTCCGGGATCAGATCGGGACGGCCCACCGCCAGGGTGTAGCTGAGGGTCGCGCTGCCACGGCGCAGGCGGTTGAATTCCGCCCGGGCAGCACGAAGGGCAGACTGCTTGTCGCTGTAGGTGTGGCGCAGGTCTTTGAGGTTTTCGCCGCCGCCGGCAATGGCTTCCTGCTTCTTGGCGCTGTTCACGTCGTAGAAGTAGGCACGCACACCGTCGTAGCTGTCGCGGTCAGCCAACAGGTAGCGGTGCTGGTCGCCGTCGGCGCGGGTGAGGGTGATGTGGGGCAGGTCCAGGCCGCTGGCGGTCTTGCCACCACCGGCTGGCATGCACAGCAGGCATCCCGCTTTGACGCTGGCCACCGCGTCGAACTCTTCACCCAGGCGGCTGATCAGGTTGGCGTCAGATTCGTTCGCCTGATCGAGCTGCAGGATGGGCAGACCGTCGAGCGCACCGGCAATGGTGGCGGTGAGGCCGTTGCCTATTGCGATATCGCCCAAGACGTCGCCGAGGGTGGTATTGCTCCAGCTGCGCTCGCGTTTGGTTTTGAGGGCCTTGCGTAGATCTGCCGAGCGAGCGCGGATGCTCAGCATATCCGGCGCACCACTGTGTTCGATCTCGTCGACGGTGTAGGTGCCTTTGTCGACCAAGCCGGTGTCACTCCAGCCCAGCCATAACCGCACCACCGCACCCTTGGGGGGAATCGACAGCAATCCATCGTGGTCGCTGAGGGTGATGCTGAGCTGATCGGCTTCGATGCCGCGGTTGTCGGTCAGTTCAAGGCTCATCAACCGCGGGCTGATGAGTTGGGCGATGTCGTTGCCGTCGACGGTCACGCGAAAAGCCGGTACCGGATACGCCGCATCGCGTTTGTAGCGATCGACCGTGTCTTTTAGAAACCCGGTCACACGGGAAAGGGCGGCGTCGATCATAGCAACCTGCGCAGGATATTCACGCCGACGGCGGTACCGGCGCCCAGTAGGTCGATCCGGTCATCATCGATACGTTTGAGGGACAGGCTGAATTCAATGCGCCGAGGCGTGCCGTCGCTAAAGAAAATAGTCTTGGTTTCGCTCAGACTTTCGATCACCCATAGGCCGTAAATGCGGCCGCTGCCTTCGACCATAGGCCAGGCCTTGCCGGTGTTAGCCATCAATCGAATGGCGTCCAGGCTGAGGCCGCTGCCCGCCAGCTCAGGCAGGATCACACCTGGCAGCGTGATGGTGTCGTCGCCACGCCCAAGGAACTGCCGCGCGGGTACGGCACCGATCCGATTGTTGCTGGCGTGACGCCATTCGGTTTGGCGCTGCAGTTCCTGATAGGCGGCGGTTGAGAGGCTGAACACGAACATGCCGAGGGCGAGCATCATGCGGGGTTACTCCAGGTCTGACAGTTTGCTGCGTGTACGGGCGTTTTTTTCGCTCTCAACACGGGCCAGTTCCGCACGCACGGCCCGCGCAATTGCCATGGCATCCATACCCTGACCGGGATGGATGTTGATTTCGTACTGATCGTGGCTGTCGTAAGTGGGGCTGCTCATCGCGCTGATGGGCGGGCGGTCATCAATTGCCAGCGCCGTTCCGCTCATCGTGCCCAGGGTCATTGCGCCGGCGGCAGTGAATTGTTTGCTGAACTTGCTCAGTGCGGTGAGTGGCCCCCCTTCACCGGTTTCGAGCCCCTGTGTCAGTCCCGCCATGGTGAAGCCGCCCAGCTCCGCAAACACCCGCGATGGGCTGTGTATACCGAGCTTTTCCTTGAACCACCCAATGGTCGAGTCTCCGATCGATACGATGGTGTCTTTCACCAGGCCCATGCCGGATATCAAGCCGTTCACCAACCCATTGACGATCATGCTGCCGAATTCGGTGAACCGTGACGGCAGCTCAATACCCAGATAGCTCAGTACCCCGGCGAAGGCTTGGTACACGAGCCCCAACGGACTGAAGTTCACCAGCGTGGCGATGATGCCGCCGATGCCGCCATCGAATCCGGCCTTGATCTCCGTCCAGGCGTTGCTGAAATATAGCTTCACTGCGTCCCAGTTCCGGTAGATCAAGTAGGCGCCGCCGGCAATTGCGGCGACAACGGCGGCGATGATCAGAACGATCGGATTAGCCGCAAGGCCCCACAGGGCAATGCCTACCATCCGAATTGCTGTCAGCAGCGCGCCGCCCATGGTCACGGCCAGCAAGCGAATGCCCTGCATTAGCATCGGGAACGCGTTTTTGGCGAGGCCAACCAATGTCGGGAACAGCCGCTGGGCGACGGCAACCACCCCGGCGCTCTTGAGGCCGAACAAGCCCATGCCGTAGCTGACCACGGCAAAGGGGCCGATCAAGCTGGCCAGGGTCAAGGCTAGCGCACCGAAGACACCCGCCAGCACGCCGACCACCATCAGGGTTTTCGTCATGGCAGCGGCGGCTGCAGGGTTCTCCTTCATCCATGCGGTGACGCCCTTGATCGCTGCGGTGATGCTTTTCAGCGCCTCGACGTAGGTGGGCAGAATCGCGTCGCTCATTTCCCGGTAGGCATTGGCTTTTTGTGCGAGCAGTTCCAGCTCAGCACCCTGAGCGGTGTTCATGCCTTTGTCGTAGAGCTGGTCGATGCCGTCGGCACCGGCATTGAGCTTGGCATTTTTGTGGATCTGCTCACGCTGCAAGTACATCTGCGCGAACAGGTTGGAGGCGGTTCGGTTGGAGAAAATGCTGCCTATGCTATCCAGCACCTGCTTCTTGTCCGTGATGCCTTTGGCGGCCAGCTGCGGCAGCAGGATTTTCTCCATCCACTCGAACTGGTTCTCGCGAAACAGCTCACTGCCCTTGATCGCACCGACGTCGAGGAAAGCAATTTGCCCAGCCTTGTCATGCTTGACCTTGGCCGGGTCGACCAGGCCCAGTTGTTCTAGATTGTTCGCCGCACGTTTGGTGGTCTTGCCCTGGTAGATGTTGGAATAGGCGCTCATCATCGCTGTACCCACACGATGGCCACCCATTTCCTGCACCAGCGGTTCCATCTGGTAGTAGAACGCTTCGTCCTTGATGCCCTTGGCCGCTACACCGCCGGTCTTGATCACGTTCAGCCATTCATTCGGCCCAACACGGCCCCCGGTGGCGGTAAGGATGCGCTGCACGATATCGGCTTGATTGATGAACGCTTCTTTACTGGCCAGGCCACCGCGCAGCTCAATCACCTTGAGCATATCCATGAACTTGCGTTCGTTCTCAGAGCCTTCTTCCTCACCGTACATCGCGTGGTTGGCAAACTTCATTTTCGCCAAGGTGGGAGCAACCATTTCCGCTTCATGCTCGTCGGCAAACACCGTCATTGCATCCCGAACCAACGTTAGGTTTTCCGTCACGCTGGTGCCGTAGGTTTTCATGCGCTTGGCAAACTCAATCGCCTTGCCGGTGTCTTCCTTGCCCAGGCCCATGGCGGCAACACGGTTTTCTTCAAGCGCGAACTGTTTACCCTCTTGTAGAGGCGCGTAAAGGCCATGGCCGATGGCGTATCCCGTGCCCATACCGGCGGCGCCTGCCATAGCAGCGTTGCCGGCGAACTGCTTGCGCCCGCTGTATGTGCTGTCGAGGCGTGCCCGGGTTTTTGCCGCGCGTTCCTGATTGGCGTTCAGGGCTCGCAGACGGCGCCCCTGCTCTGCAATGCTGTTGTTGGTGGCGCTGATCTGCTCACGTAACTGACGTTCGTGGGTGCTAAGATTTTTGGTGCCGATGCCTGCATCGGAAAGCTTGGACCGCAGCCCCTGGAGCTGTATGCCTTGCTGTAGGTGTTCTTGTTTTAGGCGTTGGGCTTCGCGCACAGCTGCGCGAAAGTCCTTGGTCATTGCTCTGGTCGGGGCGCCGGTCGCGGCGAATTGCTGGCTGAGGGCTTTAACTCGTTCACGGGCGGCGTCCAGGGATTGCTTGGTTTCGTCGGCGGCAGTTTTTTGGGAGCGCCAGGCGCTCACATCTTTCTGCTGGGTGTTGAGTTCTTTCAGGCGGTCACGGGCGGCTTTGAGTGCGCGGGCCGTTTCGGTGCTGCCCCCTGTGATTTTCTTCAACGGGCCTGTGGCTTTGTCGATGGCGTCGAGCAACACCCGCAGTTTTAAATCATTTGCCATCGACGCTGCTCCGAATACGCGCCCGTTCGCGCCAGTCCATCAGTTCCTGCAGGCCCAGCTGATCCATGTCAGCCGGCGCCCAGTGAAAAACCACGGCCAGATCGGCCATAGCGTCTTCTACGCAACGAGGGATGCATCCGTCTTCAGTTGCTTCTGCAACAAAAAACCAGACACCTTGTTGCCGAGGATGAACAGGTCGGCAGGGTCCATGCCGGCAAGCTCGACGGCCGTAAGGGTCGGGGTGCTGATGCGCGGTAGCACCTTGAGGAGGCTGGCAACGTCCATGTTCAGCAACTCGGCCAAGCTAACGCCGCGCAGTTCGCCCGAGTTTGGCTTGCGCAGGCTGATGCTGTCGATGGTGGTTGTGCCACGACGGATCGGTGTATCGAGGATAACGGTGTTGTCGTCGACCAATGGTTTAACGTCAGTCTGTGCGGTAGCTGCGGTGTCCATGAGTAAAGCTCCTAGTGATGGGCAAACGGTTATGGTGCGGTGGGGCTATCAAAAGCCGAGGGCGTTACGCTGTTTCTCCAGCATGTCGACACCATCAACCTTCTCGATGAAGTTGAGCAGGTCGACTTCGATGATCTCTTCGTTGTCGACGGTCAACTTGTAGTAGGTGCAGGTTGTTTTGATGGTGTGCTCAGTGTCCTCGCCTGGCTTTGCTTCGCCCATTTCAATGGACTCATGACGCCCACGGACGACAATTTCTACGGCGCTGACTTCTCCCGTATCGTCCTGCTCAAAGGCACCTGCAAAGCGCAAGGCCACACCGGACGCGTTGGCCATACCGAACTGTTTCAGGCTGATCAGATCCAGGCCACCTGTCTTCCATTCGAACTGGATACCGTCGTCGGAAAAGCCTAGGTCAGCCTTGACCGGGCCATTCATGCCACCGCCGCGATAGGCTTCCATCTTGCGGCCGAGCACGGGCAGGGTGATGGACTTCACCACCCCCCTGTAGATGTTGGCGTCGTTGAACAACATGAGGTTCTTGAGTTTGCGTGGCATAGCCATGGCGGTCTTCTCCGGGTATTTGGCAACGGGTCAACTCCCCTCGCGGGGAGCCCCGGTTTAGCCGTTGATCTGGCTGGCGAACTGCATCAGGTAGCGGTCGGTGATGCGCTGGCGCAGGGTGAGGTCTTCCAGCGGCGGCACAGGCGTGTAGTCGTAATCGATCGTCAGCTTGCCGGCCTTGAGGGTGTCCTTGTCGTTGATATCTTCCGGGTACCAGGCGCTGCCGCCGATCAGGTAGCCCTGGGCGATCAGCTCGCGAAACTTGGCGTTGATGCCTTCAAGGATGTCCCGCACCAGGGAGGCGTGCATGGGCTTGTCCACAGCCCACATGTGCGCCTCGGCCATGGTATCGGCGAGGATCTGCGCGGTACGGGTGTAGTTTTCGAAGGCGAACAGCGGATCGTCGCTGCAGGTACGGCTACCCCAGAAGCGGAAGCCGCCCTCGTTGATCAGGGTCGTGACCTCGTTGCTATTGAGGTAGTTGGCATCGGTAGCCGGGTTTTGCAGATCCCAGAACACGTCGGCGCTGATACCGGTCACGCCGTTGACGGCAACGTTGGAGAGAGTCTTGTGCCAGCCGGTTTCCTGATCGATCTTCGCCCGCAGGCCCAGGGCGCGTGCAACTGCCGAGGCGGTAACGGTCTTGCTGGTGACGGTGTCCCAATTGAGGAAGTCTGGCCAGATCACCATGGCTTCGCGGGCGCCGAAATTTTCGCGGTAAGCGACCACCTCTTCCTTGGTTTTACAGTTCCAGGCGCTGACGTACGCGAAGGCGCGCAGGTCTTGGGCAACCGACACCAAAGCCGTAGCCACCTGCAAACTGTCGAGGCCTGGTACGCCAAGGATGCGCGGCGTCATGCCCACGCGGGCCTTGGCGGCGAGCAGAGCTTTCATGCCGGTGTATTTGCCGTCGGCCGTGGTGGTGCCGATCAGGGCGCTGGTGGTGGTCGCTTCGTCAGCGCCTTCCTTGACCCGCACCACGATGGTGTATGGCTTGGTCTGATCGGCAATTGCCTGCAGGCTGGACGCAAGGGTCCCCTTCACACCGGCTTTGCCGATGGCGGCTTGAACGCTGGTCAGAAGGACAGGTGTGTCCAGCGGGAACATAAGTGGGTCTGCATCCTCAGCCGTGCATACCAGGCCGATGACTGCGGTGGGGATGGTGCGAATGGGGCGGGTGCCGTCGTTGAGTTCGATGACCCGCACGCCGTGGAGATAGTCTGAACCGGCCATGGGTGGTTGCCTGCGCTGTGATGGAATGACAGTGCACAGGCTGCCGCGCGCGCGCCGGTTGGGCGAGCGCGGGGGCTTGTAGGGAGAGGCATTACAGGTTCACGGAGGGGTTATTGCGATTGGTCGGCGATCCAGCCGGGAGCTGTGGGGCGTGAATCCAGAACCGGGAACTGGGCGGTCTGCGGCCAGTCGCGAAGGGCCTGTATGTACACCAGCAACTCGCGGAACTGAATCGAAGACAGGGACGGGTCCACCCCGATTTCCTGCTGATCCCGATGACGTTCCCGCAGCCATTTGACCGACTCGATCTCGGAGTCGCGCCACGCCCGCTCTGCCGCGATGAGCCCCGCCTGAGCCAGCGCATCGTCATAGATCCAGTCGCTCCCACCCCAGCGGTGGCCTGGCCCAGGGTACGGCAACGCGGTGAGGTTGTCCGGCAGCGGGCCGAATTCTTCCCACTGTAGCGGCGCACCTGTTTCGACCTGGTAAACCATCCCCCTGTGATCTGGTACCAGGCTCCACACCTGATCAGCGCCAGGTGTGTGAACGATAGCGAACCCGGCCTTTGGCTTGGGCGGGGCATCGGCAAAAGCCATGGCGGGAATGAGCCACTTCCCTTCGTCCAGCGGGTCGGGATCGGCCTGGGTCGGGCCGGTGTATTCACCCGTTACTGGATGCGCTTGGTATACGACCAACATGGAATCAGACATGGTTAACCTCAATACTTAATGCACATAAGTCGAGCAGTACTGCGAGGGCGGGCTTCATCACCACCGGACGCAGTAGTTTCATACATCACTTTCCCAGGGCTCACGCCCTGGATGCCGGTAGCGCTCAAACCATAATCGGTCTTGTGCTGTGCACCGTAAACGTGGGTGTGAGATTTGTTCTGCGAGTCGACCCAGCTACCTACAGTACGCCCTGGTTCAACGCCACGACCTTCGTCAGCACCGCGGATAAACTCGCCTCGGCTATCGGGAAGGTTGAACGTCGTGCTGCCATCACCAGCGCCGTAGGTCGTGCCGATTGCGGCGAATAGATTTGCATAGGTGGTACGAGAAACGGCTGCACCATTTTCTTTAAGGAACCCGGTAGGAACTGTCGGGCCTGCAAATGCAATGGTGGTGCCTGCGGGCATGAATTGATAAGGGTCAAGATTCCCCGTGTGCCAGACCCTTCGGGTTCTCCCCCAGGCTCCATTGCTCTTACAACCACGAACGTAGATATCCGGCTCTTCCAGCCCTTGACGAAACCCGAGCTGACCTGAATATCCCGAGTTGCCATAGGGGATGTTGACCAAGCCGACATTATCAGAGAAGCCTGAATTACCTCCCCCGTAGTAATAGAAGCCGCCAGGCAATCCAACCGTATCAATCGCTGCCGCTGGTGCCGTAGTTCCGCCCAGCCCATATTGTCCTTTCGCTAATGCATCAATGATCCCATAGCCCTCCAAGGTGGTGGCTTTGGCTGCCTTGCCATTCAATGCGGTCAGAATGGTGGTGGAAAAGTTTGGATCATTGCCCAACGCCGTGGACAACTCCTTCAACGTATCCAAGGCGCCCGGCGCCCCGTCCATAACCGCCGTGATAGCGTCCTGTACCGCCTTTTGCACGAAGGCCGTATTAGCCGCCAGCTTGTTGTTGGCTCCAACCGCTGCTGTCGGCACTTGCGGTTGACCCGAGAACACTGGACTTTCCAGCGGTGCTTTGAGGCTTAGAGCGGAATTAACCTGAGTAACGGTGTACGCGTCGGTAATGCCGTACCCTACCAATGTCGTGGCTTTGTCAGCTTTGCTGCCTGGATTGAACGTACCTGAGTGCCACAGCACACGTGTTGGAGTCCAGACGCCCGACCCTTTGCCAGCCCGTACCAAAATTCGTGGTTCATCGTTGCCTTGTGCGAAACCGATTTGTCCGGCGTAGCTGTCCGTGGCGTAAGGAACATTTATTAACCCGACGTAGTTACCGAAGGTGCTTCCACCATCGCCAAAAGAATAAAAGCCTCCCGGTAGCCCAATGGTGTCAATGGGAGCATTTGGAGCAGTTTTTCCACCTAAACCATACTGGCCTATGGCGATGGCATTGGTGATACCGAAACCATCCAGCGTGGTCGGATTACGGCCTGACTGCACCACCCCCCGCTTGTCTGTCGTCACCTGAAAGTAGGTACCGGGCACCTTGTTAGGTGGAAGCACCCGATCGACGGAGAGGTCGACATACTCCCTGGTGGCCAACACGACGGCGGGATCGATCTTCAGCACAATGTTGCCGGTGCTGGAGACGATGAGACTCATCCGCACGATGAGCGTGCGCGCCGATCCTTGGTCCATCAACGCCTTGTAACTCGGGGCACAGTTGGCAACCGCGACGAGGTCATTATCTTCGTCATACAGGCCAATCTCTCTAACCCACCAGCCACCGACGTCCGCAGGGATGATTTGCTCGGCGATGATGACAGCCGGGTTCACGGGATCAATCATGAGCTGATTCAGCGGCGCGCGACGACGTTCGTTGATCAGTTTGGTTTGGGTCGCGCTGGGCATGGGATTGGTGTCATTTGCATCACCCACCCCGAGTGCCGCGAGCTTCCAGGGAAGCCCCAACGAGTTGGCGTTTGCCAGTTTTGCGGCCCCCACGTTGGTGAGGATCGCCATAAATTGCGAGTTCTGATCGATCATGGGTACACGTCCAGGGTGTCTATGGTGTGTTCACGCCCGGCCACACCGATGTAACCAGTGACTTCAACGTCACGCTGCACGGGTGGGTAGACGTCGATTACGTCGCCTTCATAAACGGCGACACCGATGTTTAGGGCGCCTTGGGTTTCCAGGCTGATGGCTAAGCCAGTGAGGTGCCGGCTGCGGGGTTTGGCGTCATCGATCAGGAAGGTGAGTTCCTGATACATCTCTTCGGTGATGCCGGTATCCAGCACGCCGATCCGCAACTTGAATGTGCCAGGCACGCCCTCGGGCACGTCCTGCCACCACTCGACAATCTCAATCAAGTAGCCCAGCGGCTCGACTACGCGGCGCAGTGCACCGACGGTGCCTTTGCGCGAGTGGATGAAGTACGAGGCACGGATTGCCGCGCGTTTGGTGGCTTCAGACCAGGTGCTGTCCCAGCGGTCGACGGAAAACGACCAGGCCAGGTAGGGCAGAACGGCGACAGGGCAAAGATCCGGGTTCCACAGCAGTCGCAGCGGGATAGGTACGCGCTGAATTTGGGCCAGCGCAATTGCCGCCTGGCGTTCCAGCGGGGTCGAGTTGCCCGGGAGAAGGTGCTGAGCGCCCATCACTCCACCCCGACCGATAACTGAATGTCAGTGCAGTAGGGGGCCTGGTACAGCGTAGCGACGATATCGGTCCAGCCTTCCAGCTCAACCTTGCGCACACCTTCGACGTGTAGCGCGGCGTGGATCGCGGATTCCGACACCTCCATGCCGAGCCGACGGCGCTGATGCACATAGGCGCGCAGACGTTGCTCTGCGGTACTGCAGGCAGGCTCGGTCTCTGGTCCGCTGGTCAGCAGATAAAGTTTGGCCTTGACTTGGTAACGCAGGATTTGAGCAGCCTGCACGGTCAGCCGGTCAGCGACTGGCCGGCGGTTGTCATCGCTGAGGTAGGTTTTAACCACAGCCAACAGGTCGTTCTCGGCCGAGCCGTCCACAGACATACCTTGCACGGTCACCACCACCACGGCCGGCGACGGGCTTTCCGCCGTGGCATCGGCCACGCGCCCATCGGCCGCGCGGGCGTGGAAGATATAGCTGTTGCGGGGGCCGGCGGTGCTGAGGCCTTCCCAGGCCATTTGGGTACGCTCGCGCAGGCTATCGTCTGTTTCCATTACCTGCGGGACGGGCGGTGATGCTTGGGAGTTAGCCGCCTGAATTACCAGGCGCTTGACGTTGTAGTTCGCCGCCAGGTTCTCCAGATCGCTGCCCTTGGCGAAGGCAATCATGTTGGCGGTGGCCGCTTCATTGACGCGCTGCCGCCAGATGGTTTCCCGATAGGCGTTCTCCTCGACCAACTTGGTCAGCGGCTCCGATTCCATTTCGAGCCTGGCGGCAATGTTCGCTTGTTCCCCGGCGGGCCACAGGCTGATGGCGTAGGCCTTGCGTTTGGCGAGAATCTGCTCGTAATCAATCTGCTCGACGATCTGCGGCGCGGGCAACAGGCTGAGGTCGATGGCTGAGAAGGTGTTCATACGCTGCCACCCAGCTGCAGGGGCAGGCTCATGCTGAACGGCTCATTGCTGTCGACAATGCTGCCCTCCAGGTCCAACACTGACTGGCCTTGAAGGGTGGCACCCATAAATTGCACACGGCTGAGGCTCACCCTCGGTTCCCAACGCATCAGGGCCATGACCGCGCCCGAATAAACCCGCAGGCGTGTGACGTCATTGAAGGGGTGGTCCACCAGCTCGGGCAGCAGGCTGCCGTATTCGCGGCGCATAACGCGGGTGCCGATGCGGGTGGTGAGGATGTCAGTCAAGCACTGGGCGATATGGTCCAGCTCATCGATGGCGGCGCCGGTTTCTCGGTTCATTCTGGTTTCCCCGTCTTGCCGTTGCCTGGCATCACGCCGCTGTGGGGGTGGTTGACCAGGCTGATGCCGGCCGCGATGACGTCGGTGGTAACGGTCACGGTGCCGGTGACGTTTTGGTTTCCGGTTTGGATGTAATCGCCCTGATGAGTGATATCGCCGACGAGATGGATGCCGCCCGTGCTGACCAGGTTGGTGGTACCGCCGTTGGCGAGGGTTGCGTTGAGGTGATGGGCGACGCTGTCGTACTCGATCACCGTGCCGTCTGCGTAGGTGCGGCGGTGCAGGCCGGGGCGGTTGCCATTGGCGGGGATGTGGTCGCTGAAAAGGCCTGTGACAACTACACCATTGGCGAGTTGACCGGACGGGCTGAACAACATGACTTGTTCGCCCACGGTCGGAGGGTCCCACACCTGATCGGCTCCGGCGCGCTGCACGATCCAAGGTAGCCAGGCAGTCGTAAGCTCTCCGGTTTTCACCTTCACACGGGGAGGCTCCATCTGCACGGCGTCAATGACGCCGAAGCGGATGAGGTTTTCAAGCATGCGGGCAAAGGCGGCGAAATCGTTCATGGCGGCGATGGTGACGCCACGCGCGTGCGGGTGCAGCTTCGTCGCCTTGTAGGAGGGGGAGTTACAGTGTCAGGTGTGCGAGCAGGCTATCGCGAATTAAATCTAGGTCAGCATCAGTGAACCCCAAAACCTCCCGCTGCTCGTAACGCACGTCAGGAGCGCCAGGCTCTGCACGATCCTTCAAACCATACTGGTGAACCCTGGCAATGCGGGCAATACGGCCGGTGAACCCAACCGTTACGGCATTGCTATCACCACGGACCTTCAAATATGAAGCCGTCCGTAGCTTCTTGAACATCGCCAGCTTTCGGCGAATCCGTCCCTGCTTCCCTCGCAGGTCCCGCTTTTTGCGAGGGGCATACTTGCTCCCGTCCGGGTTCTCCTGTGCCATCACGCGCTTCTGCTGACTGCGACGCAACTCCTGTCCAATGGTCCGAGCCAGTTTGCTGCGCTCCCCAGGCTCCAACCGTGCCAGTAGAACCGCTGCCCAGGTCTCCAGCGCCTCCAGGTTACTTGCCATCGGGCACAATCCATTCACTGGTGTTGCCCTGGGCCCCCGGCTTCCAATTCGGATCGAGGTAGCCCGGCACGTACTGTGGTTCGTTCGGGTGTTTGACAGTGGTATTGCCCTGGTCGTCATTGCCCACGACGACGCGCTCTGTCAGTTGCAGAGTAATACTGAGGTCCACCTTGTTCTTGTCCAGGATGTCGGCTTCGAACTGAATACCGTTCTTGACCTTGTCGAGGCTTTCCAGCAGTTCGGATTGATTGACGCTAAGCCAGCCCAGAATCGGCAGGATCACGCTGTCGGGATGACCGGCGAACTCGGTGAGGATGATCTGCAGGTCAAAGCTGTATTCAAACGACAGGGTATGGGCAGCGGTGCAACGAACCCTACCGTTGTCGATGAATATCAGCAGGCGGTCGGGGTTGTGCTTGAACTCGGCAACGGTGGCAAGCAGGTGGGCGCGCAGGCTTTCGGGCTTGTTCATGGTTGGGCCTGCTGTTGCTTGTAGACCATGTCGACCTGGGCAGCGCAGTCGGCCCAGGCAGCTTCCGCGCGGTCCAAATCGCTCAACTGGTCACCGTTATTGCGCGGGCTGGTCGCTGGTAGTTGGCACGGCACCACGGCCGGACAGCCAGTCACGGTAAGCTGCGGCGCCGGTGAGGGCGGGGCGCTCGCGCAGCCGGCGAGCAGCGTCAGGCAAAGGCTGATCAGCCCAGTTCCGTAGTTCGGCGTTTTCACGTTTCAGGTCCTCTATGGTTTGCTCGCGTTTCGCCAGACCCTGGCGCAGTTGATCCTGTTGGACGCGCAGGGTGCTCTGGGCCTCGCGCTCCTGTTTCAAGGTAGCGATGAGGGTGTTGGCGGTTTGAAGGTTGCGGTCGGCGTCTTCGCGGGCGGTCTTGGCAGCTGACTTCGCCTGTTCGGTTTCGCCTTCGGCGACGTCGATGCGCGCTTCCTGCCCCCAGATCAGCAACGCCAGGGCGCCGAGCAGGGCAATGCCATATAGGGCTTGGCGCAGTGTGCTCACGCGCGGTACCAGCCAAGTTTGTTCATGGCGGCGGTGTCGAACTGCTTGATCGGGCCGCGCACGATCACGGCCCTGGCGCCGTTCATCATCTGGATGGCTTCGCCCAACAACTGCATGTCGTCCTGTTCGGTCGACTCAGGTACCACCAGCAGGTCACCATCCTGCACCCGCAGTTTTTCTACCGCGTCGAAGTCGATCATGCCGCCACTCCTTGCCCACACTCGCAACCGGCGTGCCGCTCGTAGGCGCGCTGAAGCTTGGTGTCGTAGAGATTCCGTAGGTAGTCCGGCCCGTTGTAGAGCTTGGCGAACTCGGCCCATTTGCGAGCTTTCAGGGCCTTGTGTAGCACCGGATCGGTCTCAATGAAGCGGGTGAAGGCGTCGAACTGCTGTGATTCGCCGGCACTCATTGCTGCCACAAATTCCTGCACGCTGGCATAGCCGAGACGCTTCCAGTGGAACCCCATGATCTGGAAGGCGCCCCAGGAAGCCGACTCCAGGGCGGCGGTGTCATCGATCAGGCGGGCCATGGCCAGGCGTTGGTGCTCGGCGGTACCGCCGATGTATCCGCCAGGCTTTGGATTGACCAGGGCGGGGTTGGCGGTGGCGAGCTGATCGGCGTGACGTTTGAGTTCGGCAGGGTCATCGCCCGCGTTTCGAGCCGTGGCGAGCTGGCGGTACATGATGTGGCGTTCGAACAGGATCACCGGCTTGCCGTTGTCGAGAAAGCCCTTGCCCTTGGATTCCACTTCGTTGACCGCGTAGATGCTCGCCAGCGGTACGCCGAGACGTTCGGCAGCGACCACTAGGTCGTTGTTGCGTAGCAGCTGGGTACAGTCGCCACCGGCAAGACTAGCTTGAGTCTTGGTGCCGGCAACGCCGTCGGCGACCAGGCCCACTTTGACCTGGTACGCGCGCACGGCGGTTTCTGTGGCGTCGCCGTAGTCACCGTCCGGCACGACGTTGGCGCCGTTCTTGTTGAGACTCTTTTGCAGCATCAGTACCGCTTGTGAACGGTCGCCGTGGCGGAGGGTGGTGGTCATGCGCTGGGCCTCAACAGGGCGGCGACGTTGCCGCGTGAACGGAAAATCAGGGTGCAGAGCAGCACGATGGACACGGCCTGCCAGAGGCTGGTGGGTTGGCGGTCAAGGAGAATTTCCAGACCGCAGATGCACAATGTGGCGCCAAACAAGCTCGCCAGTAGCGAAATGCTGCGCCGATATCGCGCATCGCCTCGGGTGTAGCAAGCCAGGCGCAGGGCGCTCAGTAGGTAGGCGATTGCCGTGATGACTTGAACAGCCAGTTCGATGTTCTGCATGTCAGGTGCCCCCTCTGATTCGACGCCAGATGTCCCAGATATCCGCTTTTTCCACCCAAACCATCAGTTTGATGCTGATCGGGATGACCACCAGTGCGCAGAGAAAGGCGCTGCCACCGCTGGTGATAAACGGAATTGCCTGTAAAGCCATCGGTGCGAACAGGTAGCCCACGCCGGCCGACAGGAATAGTGAGCCCAGCCGTTGCCAGACCTTCAGGTCACGCTTGGTACTGGTAACCAGCCAGGCACCGAGGATGGCGCCGAATAGCGCCCCGTCATCGATGACTGGCGTGACGCTGGCCAGGCCCAAGCCAATGAGCAGGCCAGACACAACGCTGGAAGTCGGATCAGCCATGGTGTGGGTTTCCTTGGTTGCAGAGGGTCAGTTCCATAGCTGCACCATCTGCCGCTGGGGCGCGCTGGTTTGGGCTTCGGGCATGTTGACGACAAGGCCGTGCGGCAGGATGGGCCCGTAGTCAGCCAGGCCGGGGTTGGCTTCAAGCACGGCCTCGGTGACGCCAGCAGTGCGGCCGTAGAACCGCCAGCAGAGGGCGTCAACGGTGTCGTTTTGGTTCGTGCGGACAGCGACGGGCATCAGATCAACTCCACGGTGGTGCGGCTTAAACCGAGGAAGTCGCGCACGGCCCAGCGCAGATCGCGGCGGTAGTCGTCGATGGTCGGGGCTGTTTCTTCTGCTTTATCGGTGCCGGTGTTGGTTGCGCTGTAGTCGCGGTACCGCTCGCAGACTTCGGCGCCGGTACCGGCCTCGATCGCACGCCGGTATAGGTGGGCCTGCACCGATACATCGTTGATCTTGTCGTCAGGGACGTCGGCCAGCGTGGTGTAGCCGGCGGCCAGTTGCTGGGCCTTCCACAACTTCAGCTCACGATTGAGGTTGATCGCTGCAGCGATTACGGCAGTTTCCAGGCGAGCGGGGGTGACGCTGTTGTCGATGCGTAGAGTGGCGCGGAGCTGCTCAAGGTCGATTGAGGGCCAGAACGGGTCGGTGTTGATGTGACCGCCGGTGACTGGGCCGCTGGCTACAAATGCGCTCATGGAACAGCACTCAGAAAATGGGTCGCCGGTGGTCGGGGCTTCACGTTCAGGAGGAGCGGCCTGGCCGATCCGCCCCGAGCCGGCGGGGTGCGTGGGGACGCTCGGTTAACTGCTTGGGGCAGTGTGTTTCTTGAGGAGACGCTCGACGCGCTCCAGATCTTTTTTGCCACCGCAGTTGCTGTGCAGGTCGATGGCTTTGGCCAGGTGCTGCTTAGCCTCTGCCAGGGCTACCAGGTTGTCGGCAGCCGAATCATCAGGAATGGCTGCGAGTGCTTTGCCGAGCGCCAGGTGCAGCTTGGCGCGAGCCTGGTCCGGCATGTCCTGTTCAGCAGTGATGCGCTGGGCTTCCTGTAGGAACTCCAGTGGAAAACGATCGCCAGCCTTTTGCGCTTTGAGGGCGGCTTCGGCGATTTCCTCGGCGATCAAGGTGCCGGTGGTACGTTCGAAGCGGTCCGGCATTTTCAGACCGTGCTTGATGGCGTAGTCAGCAATCGTCAGCGCGCCGCCGTAGCCGCCCGCGTCAATGCACCAGAGCATGATCGTGGTCAGGACTTCGTCCTGGGCACCGTTGCCAGCGGCCAGCACGCCTTGCACGTATGGTTCGTACTCAGGGATCAGCAGCGCCTTGAGTTCAGCTTTGCCCTGGTTGGACTGCACCTGCTTGAGGCGCGCGCGGTGCTGAGCCAGTTGGGCCAACTGGTGCTCGTAGGCAGTAGCGCCTTCCATTGAAGTGGCCGGCGCAGTTGCGGCGGCCTCAATGGCTGCGCGTTTGCGCAGCTGGTTACGTTGGGCTGGTGTCTGATGCATGGCGCGCCTCTTAGGCCTCGGTCGGTGCTGGATAGTTGACGGCCGTGATGCCTTCCACCAGTGCGACCAGGCCGAAGTCTTCGATGACATAGGCTTCGTTGGAGGACTGGTAGTCGGCGACACGATCCAGCTCGGGCTCGTCTTTCAAGTGGCGACGGCGGGCACCGTTTTGGTAGTAGATCGACAGGTTGCTGAGGGTGGTGACCAGGACGGTGTTATCCGGGAAGAACGGGGCGTCGACGACCGGCAGGCCACCCAAACGGGCGCGGCTGACAATCTCTTGAGCGGCGTTTTCTTCCTGGTTGGAGTCGGCACCCTTTTCCACGGCTGCCAGCAGCTTGCTGTGCATCAGGTTGCGGGAAACCATGACGCGCAGATCCGGGCGGGTGCGGTGCCACGGGTCGAGTATCTGGATGGCGTCGAACACCAGGCCGTCGAGGTTGGCGTAATCGCCCTCGAATACGGTGTCGACACCCGCAACCTTGATGACTTTGCGGGGGCCGATGGTGGCAGCATCGAGCACGCGGTCGTCGGCGCTGAGGCGGATTTTTTGCAGCCAGCCGATGTTGACGTCTTGCAACAGTGGGTTAGCGGCGCGGTTGGTGGTCGCAGCGGCGCTGGTGCCGTTGAAACCGATCATGATGCGGTCCAGCGCTTGGCGCAGGATGATCGCGTTGCTTAGCTTGACTTGGAAGTCGGGGAACTTGGCCCAGGCATCCAGCAGGGCGTAGGGGAACGCGCTGTCGAAGTTCGTCTGCTTGCAGGTGTAGGAATCTTTGCTCAGCGTGCTGCGGCCTAACGGGCTGCGGGGGGTACCTGTGGAGGTATCCGTGCGACTTGCAACTGGGCCGTTAACACCCAGCAGCAAGGCCTCGCCTGACTGTTCGTCTACGCCAATGATGTTGATCTGTTTCAGGAAACCATCGGATTCCTGCACAGCAACTTCCAGTTTTTGCTGGATGCTGGGGTCGACGCTGAATTTTTCGTGGGCACTGGCTACGCCATTGAGCAGGGCGATCTGCACGGCCAGGGCGGCGAAGGCGAAGCGTGTTTCTTTACGCATGGGGGTGTTCTCCGGTGAATAGGCTTGTCGGTGTTGGGCCGTGGGTTCAGTAAGCAGTCAGGACGGTGCCTGCACCGCCTGTGCTATGCGGGCGCTGTGGCTGGCTGAGGTCAGCGGTTTGCCCGAGCTTGGTTTTGAGCTCTTTAAGCTCGGTATCCAGGCTGGTGAACTGCTTTTTCAGATCGACCAAGGCCTTGCTTGAAGCGTCGGCTTGCTCAGCCTGCTGGGTGGCGAGGGTTACCAGGCTTTCCAGCGCTTCACCGATGTCGGAGAAAGTGTTGGCGTCCTTGCCATCCTTGTCCTTGCTCAGTTTGATGAACTCACCGAGCCTGGCCTTGATTGCTGCAAAAGCACTCGGCTGGTCGGTGACTTCTTCGAATTCAAGTAATGCTTCCTCAGCAGCGCTGAACAGGTTGTCTTTGTCCTGTTTGCGTCCGGCCAAGGTGCCGTGTGTAGCGCTGAAGCTCAGGGCTTCGGTGCCCAGGCTGGCAGGGGTATCAGTGATGGCGAGGCCGACCAGGTATGCCTTTCCGCTATCGGCAAACTTGGGCTGGATCTCGACCGAGGTGTAGACCTTCTGACCGGCCTTGTTCAAGGCCAGCAATGCGTCGTTCGGTTCGAGTTGGGCGAACAACGCCAATTTCTTGATTCCGGCAATCTCGACTTCTTCAGCCTTGAGCGCCACTACGTCGCCATAAGCGCCGAACTCGCCGCCGGGCCAGTAACCCTTGATGTGTTCGCAGTTGATGCGAGCGCCATAGGTGTTCTGGCTGTACTGCGAGGCCATGTCGTCAATCCAGCTCCGCTCGATGATGCGGCCATCGGTAGTCGCGCCTTCTACGGCAATGCGGGTCCACTTGGAGCGGAATTTCTGTTTGGTGCTGCTGGCCATGGGGAGTCCTCAGTGCGGTGGCGGCGAACTGCCGTTGCGATGTGGGCATGGTCGGCAGCTGCGGCCTCGCGGGCAACGAGCCGCACTTGTAGAGCAAGGCTTTACAGGGAGCAGAGCGGGTGTGCCACGCGCGCGGGAGGCAGCATCTGCGCCATGAATGCTCTCGCTGAAATTCCCGTCCGTGATAACCGTCGCCAGGCCAAATTTTTGTACTGGACGGGTTGGCGCATCACCGAAATTGCCGAGTACCTGGACGAAAAAGAGAAGACCGTCCACAGCTGGAAGGCCCGTGACGAGTGGGACCGGGCTGATAACGTCGAACGCATCGGCGGGGCGCTGGAGGCGCGGTTGGTGCAGCTGATCCTGAAGGACGGCAAGACCGGAGGCGACTTCAAGGAAATTGATCTGCTCCACCGGCAGTTGGAGCGCCAGGCCCGTATTGAGCGGTTCCAAGGCGGCGGTACCGAGTCTGAGCTCAACCCGAAACTGAATGACCGCAACAGTGGACCGAAGAAAAAGCCGAGCCGAAATGAGTTCAGCGAGGAGCATATCGAGCTGCTCACTCAGGCGTTTGTCGATGGGTGCTTCGGCTATCAGTTGGATTGGTACAAGGCTGGCAATCAGCGCACCAGGGCCATCCTTAAAAGCCGGCAGATCGGAGCGACCTTCTACTTCGCTCGGGAGGCGTTGATTGACGCTCTGACTACGGGGCGCAACCAGATTTTCCTGTCGGCGTCGAAGAATCAGGCTCACATTTTCAAGTCGTATATTCAGTCTTTTGCCAGGGAAGTTGTCGGCGTCGAGCTGACTGGCGATCCCATCACGCTCGCGAACGGCGCGGAGCTGCACTTCCTAGGCACCAACGCACGAACCGCCCAGGGCTACCACGGCAATTTCTACTTCGACGAATTCTTCTGGACGTTCAAGTTCAAGGAACTCAACAAGGTCGCCTCGGGTATGGCGATGCAGAAGCAATACCGCCGCACCTACTTCAGCACGCCGTCGAGCATGGCTCATGAGGCCTACACGTTCTGGACGGGGGAGCGCTTCAACAAGGGCAAGCCTGCCGCCAACCGCATTTCCGTGGATGTGTCCCACGATTCCCTCCAACAGGGGCGGTTGTGCGAGGACAAGGTGTGGCGGCAGATCGTCACGATTCTGGACGCCGAGCAGCGCGGCTGTGAACTGTTTGATCTTGAGGAACTGCGCCAGGAGTACGACGCCGAGGCGTTCCAAAACTTGCTGATGTGCCAGTTTGTGGATGACGGGGCGAGCATCTTCCCTTTGTCGATGTTGCAGTCGTGCATGGTGGACAGCTGGGTTGAGTGGGTTGAGGACTACAAACCTCTGGCACCGCGCCCGCTGGCCGACCGCCAGGTGTGGTTGGGCTATGACCCGGCAGAAACCGGCGATAGCTCTGGTCTGGTGGTTGTGGCGCCGCCGATGGTGCCAGGCGGTAAGTTCCGGGTGATCGAGCGGCATCAGTTCAGGGGGATGGACTTCGCGGCGCAGGCCGAGTCCATCCGCATGGTGACCCAGCGTTATTGGGTGACCTATATCGGCATCGACACGACGGGCATGGGCTCGGGCGTGGCGCAGTTGGTGCGGCAGTTCTTCCCCGGTCTTACAACGTTCAGCTATTCGCCAGAGGTGAAGTCGCGCCTGGTAATGAAGGCCTATGACGTGATCCACAAGGGCCGGCTGGAGTTCGACGCAGGCTGGACGGACTTCGCGCAATCACTGATGGCCATTCGCAAAACCATCACCGCCAGCGGCCGGCAGTTCACCTATACCGCAGGACGTAGCGAATCAACCGGCCATGCCGACCTGGCCTGGGCTCTTTTCCATGCACTACACCACGAACCGCTCGAAGGGCAGACGGCTGCCAATACCGGGCGGATGGAGCTTTTTTGATGAGTACAAAAAATGAGGTGGCAGTTGCCACGGAGCAGGCAGTGAGTGAGCACAAGTCGGTGGCGTTCACGTTCGGCGAGCCGGAGTCGGTGTTGTCGGCCAGGGAGATATTCGACTCGCTGGAGTGCTGGTTTAACGGGCGCTGGTATGAGCCTCCATTGTCGCTGGATGGACTTGCCCGGTCGGTAAAGGCCAGCGTTCACCTCGACTCGGGGCTGCGCTTCAAGCGCAACCAACTGACCCGCACGTTCATCCCGCACAAGCTGCTGACCCGCGAGGCATTTGACCAGTACGCCCAGGACTATTTGGCATTGGGCAACGGGTACGTTGAGGCGCGGCGGTCGTTGCTGGGTACGCCTGTGACGCTCAAGCCCGTGCTGGCGAAGTACATGCGGGCAGGTAAGGACGGGCGTTATTTTCAGGTGCAGGGGTGGAAGAGTGAGCACGAGTTTGACCAGGGCAGCGTGTTCCATTTGCGGGAGCTGGATCTGCACCAGGAAATTTACGGGTTGCCCGAGTGGCTCTGTGCGCTGCAATCGGCGCTGTTGAACCAATCGGCGACGTTGTTTCGCCGCAAGTACTACGAGAACGGCAGTCATGCGGGTTTCATCCTTTACATGACGGACGCGGCGCAGAACGAATCCGACATCGACGACTTGCGCACCGCTTTGAAAAATTCCAAGGGGCCGGGCAACTTCCGCAACCTGTTTGTGTACGCGCCGAACGGGAAGAAAGAAGGCATACAACTAATACCGGTCAGCGAAGTTTCGGCCAAGGACGAATTCAACTCGATCAAGGACCAGACTCAGGGCGATGTACTCGCAGCTTTGCGGGTTTATCCCCAACTGATGGGCATCGTGCCGAAAAACGCCGGGGGCTTTGGCTCGCCGAAAGAAGCCGGGGAAGTCTGGGCCACCCTTGAGCTTGAGCCGATTCAGACACGCCTGGCCCTTCTCAATGACTGGGTCGGCGAGGAGGTCGTGCGCTTCAAGCCCTTTGAACTTGGAGCGGGGGAGAAATAGTACCCCCGCGCAGTAAACGAGGCGACGAGTTGGTGCGCTAACACCCGCTCGACGCTGAATCACTCGAACACGCCGAGTGCTCCAACCAAGGCCTCGCCCCACTGCGCAGGGGGTGCGAAGCCTAAGCGAATCCAATTGTTGAAACAAGGATCACTTAATGAGCACACCAATTATCCCGTGGATGGGCGGCAAGCGTCGCCTGGCAGATCGCCTTATCCCGCTGTTTCCACCTCACGAATGTTACGTCGAGGTCTTTGCCGGCGGCGCCGCGCTTTACTTTATGCGGCCCCAGGCCGCGCCGGTTGAAGTCCTCAATGACATCAATGGCGATCTGGTGACGCTGTACCGCGTGGTGCAGAACCACCTGGAGGAGTTTGTGCGCCAGTTCAAGTGGGCGCTCAGCTCCCGCCAGGTGTTCGAATGGCAGAAGATGACCAGGCCGGAAACACTCACCGACATCCAGCGGGCTGCGCGGTTTTTCTACCTGCAGCACCATGCCTTCGCCGGCAAGGTCAGCGGGCAGACCTTCGGTACCGCCACCACTGGCCCTGCCATCAACCTGCTGCGGATCGAGGAGAACCTGTCTGCTGCCTGGCAACGGCTGTCGGGTACGTACGTCGAGAATCTGGGCTGGCTGGAGTGTGCGGAACGCTACGACCGGCCGCACACCTTTCATTACATGGACCCGCCGTACTGGCAGACCGCTGGTTATGGGGTGGACTTTCCATTTGAGAACTATGAGCGGATGGCCAACTTCATGCGGCGGTGCAAGGGCAAGGTGATGGTGAGTATCAACGACCACCCTGATATCCGACGTGTGTTTGACGGGTTCCACTTCGAGACGGTGGATATTCGATACAGCACTACCAATCAGCGGCAGGGAAAAGCCGAGGTCAGCGGCGAGCTCGTCATCATGAACTGGGAGCCGGCGGCACTGGGGGGGCTGTTCTAGGGCTCTGGCTGAATCAAACTGGCTTCCTTGTTTCTCACGTTGCCCACGGCGGCGCTGACCTTGAACCATTCAAAGGCCTCGGCCGGCTCGCCCTGGTGCAACACCATCTGCTCGGCACGCTCTTTCGGCGTTGCCGGGTTAAGCCATTCCCGGGCAAGGTCAGGCGCCAGAACCACGGGCCTCCGGTCGTGAATGTCCACCATGCCGCCGGCACTGTCAGCGGTGATGATCACAAAGCCGTCATGCTCGCCTGGGCCTGCAACGGCGTCAGGTAGTTGGCCGATGGCCGCGCACAAGATAGGCGCGCTGTCCCGCCTACGGATCAGATAAGGCTGTTTCTTTGGCCCACCTTCATCTACCCACTCGAACCAGTTGTCGATAGGCGTGATCGCCCGGTGCGGCCAGATCGCCCGGAAGAACGGCCCGTGGGCGACTTTCTCGACGCGTGCATTGATGGGCGCGGCACGGTCTTTCGCCCAGTGTGGCCTCCATCCCCACCGAACCGCATCAGCGTGCAGCAGGTCACCCTGCAGGTGCAGTAACGCCACCTGGGTGGTTGGGGCTACGTTGTATCGCTCGATCGGCTGATCACCCACCGAGTTTGCCAAGGCATTGGGCATGCTCAGTGCCGCAACAAAGTCGTGGATTCCTCTGTACTGCGACAGTCTTCCGCACATAGTCAGGCCCTCTCCGTTTGATCTTAGACAATCGTGATCGGTCCAAGCCTCATTTCATTGATGATCTGTTGCAAACAATCTGCTTTTTGCCTGCTTAAGTTGTCGGACGTTGTCAGCTTTGAGATCTGCTGCCGCATCTCAGCCGCTTCACCACCCTTCTGACGAAGGTAGCCAGCAAACTCTGCGTTCTTTGCCTGGGCGTCCAACAGCATCTGGCTGATACCGAAAACATCCGCCCGCGCTTTGCGTAGCTGCGCGTTCAGTTCCTGGATCTCGTTCTCCAGCAGGCGGCAGTGCTGTCGGTACATTTCCAACGGGGTAGGAAGGCCCAGCCATCCGAAGGTGTCGTCGTCATTGTTCATGAGTGCGAATCCAATACTGTATGCGCATACAGTAATTGAGGTTTGACTCTGGCGCGATTTGAGGCGACGAGCTGTAGGGGAGAGAGGGTTTTGGCAGGGAAATGTCAGCTGAGATAGATGAAATTTTGCCCTACAGCAGCATGAAAAAACCCATTTCAACATAGCATTTGCTGGCTGTCACGGCAAGCGTAGGGAGCTGCGTGGGCCAATAAATACGGGGCTTTCAGCATGTTTTGGCCTACCGCGCAGTCGCAGCCAGGACAGGCCCGGCTCGCGGCTGCCAAGGCGGGGAGTTGGCGTGCCACAAGTGGGGTAGTGACGTGCCACAAATGGGGCTGTGACGTGCTTCATCACTCGGCGCGCGCCGTCGTCCCCCCACCTCGCCTGCGGGCTAAATGGGTCTTTTTTTCTGCACACCTGCGGACCACTCTCGGCGGCGCAGGCTGGGCGCTTGGTTGGCATTGTGGGGAGGTCAAAAGCCTGCGGAACCCTGCACCGAGGGGTGAATTCTGTGAGCGGTCTGTAGCGGCTGTTGTACAGCTGGAGGGGGGGCATCTCAAAAAGAGTAATTTCAGTAACCACCCCAAGGGATCGGGCTGGAGGCCACGTAATCCGTGGGGTTTGGTATTACAAAAAGGAGTAACAGAGAAGTAATTGAAAAGGTAATTTTTAGGCAAGCTATTGTTTTTAAAGGGTTTTTATAAAGGTCAGAATTACATTTATAAAGAGTAATCAGATTACTTAAATATTACCTAAATATTACCTTTTGCCGAAAACATAAAACCCTTTAATTTCAATGGTTTGAGAGTAAAAAACGGTCAAGATTACTTATGTTACTCTTTTTTTTGCCCCCCTCTAGATTTCAGATTTGATGCCCTAACGCGTGTAATGCGCACGCGTACGCAGGTGTCAGTTGTCGGCCGTGGGAATGGCATGGGAATGAATTTGCGCACCTGGCACCGCTGGAGCCCTTGTATTCCGGGGCCTCGACCGAGAGATTGAGGGTGCGGGTACTTTCGAATCTCTCCTTCACCGCCACATTAAGTAAACACAAACCCCTGGTTTTCATAAAGAAAGCCGGGGGTTTGTGGTTTTAGGCCTCGTCAAAAGGGCTGCGCCTCTGTTCGGCCCATTCAATCAAAGCCTGCATCGACGGCCCTAACGCGTATCCATCCTCGGTCAACTCATACTCAACTTTCGGTGGAACCTGCGGGTAAACCGTGCGGCGAACAATTGCGTCTTTTTCGAGCTGCTTGAGCTGCTGGATAAGCATTTTCTGGTTGATACCCTCTATGAGCTTTTCAAGATCGGAAAAGCGCAGAGGACCTTTGGCTGCGAACAGCTGGCAAAGGATGATTATCTTCCATTTTCCCTCCAGTACACGGAGGGTCTCCATGGTTGCTTCAGCCCATTTCACTCGATTTTTTGGGTCGCCACAGTCCCATTCTCGTTCACTGTTCATAGTTTGGTTCGTTACTTACCTTTTGGTGTGTACTTATCATTATCTCACTGTTCTCCTAAGGTAGGCGCCTACCCGAAACCTATACGAGCGAGAACTCATGAAAATTGGAGTGATTGGGACAGGAAACATTGGCGCAACCCTTGCCCGGAAGATGATTGCCGCAGGCCATGATGTGCAAGTGGCTAACTCCAAAGGCATTGAGGGGGTTCGTGCATTCGCCAACGAGATAGGGGCGGTACCTGCAGATATTTCGGGCGTTGTTCGAGATGCCGAAGTGATATTTTTATCTATCCCTTTCCCAGCAGTGGCTGATCTGCCTGCTGACTTGTTCGCATCTGTTCCATTGGACGTCCCTGTCGTGGATACCGGCAATTACTACCCGGGCGTGAGGGACCAAAAAATTCCGGAAATAGATGAAGGCATGGCCGAAAGCGTTTGGGTTTCGAAACAGATTGGAAGGCCGGTGATCAAGGCGTTCAACAACTTGTTAGCCTATTCGCTCGCTGAGCTAGGCCAGCCCGAGGGCACGCCTGGACGATTGGCGGCGGCGGTCGCTGGGGACGATCAGGTCGGTGTGCAGACAGTCATGGAGCTGGTGAGCGAATCAGGTTTTGATCCAGTCAATGCGGGTTCACTTGAGCAGTCGTGGCGGCAACAACCTGCAACCCCTGCGTACTGCTGCGACTACACCGCCGTTGATATGCGCCGGGCCCTTGATGCGGCAGTTAAAGGTGAGGCGCCAAAAACTCGGGATCGCATGATAGAGCATTTCGCGAAGCTGGGTCCCAACCCTAGTCATGCGGATATCATTGCGATGAATCGTCAACTGAGCCCGATATCGCACGCGTAACAGAAGTTGGCGAAGGCACAGGTTTATTTGATTTTCGTTTCACCACGTTCACAGCAAACAAAACCCCAGGTTTCGAAAGAAACCTGGGGTTTTTTAATTTTTGAGTTTGAAACCTGCTGTTTTTAGATCATGCGCACGGCGCGTCCATTCGTCGCCCGATGACATCGAGCAAATCGCATCCATCGCGCAGTGGAATCGAACAGAGCAGTGCAAAGTCACTCAGCACCACCGCATCACTACCGGAAAAAGGGGACGGATTTATTTACTTTATGGCCCGCACAGCGTTGTGTTTTATCGCTAACTTCGCCGACGGGAACCCTCATGCTATTTCCGGCTCAGGGTTGCTATCCAAAGTCCGGAAACAACAAAGGTGAAACCCGCGCCCAGAATCGACCAAAGCAGTCAAAAGCCAGATCTCCGAGTTGTTGTGTGTGGCGTATGTTGACGCCGTCGGCAATGGGGCGGGTGAGTTTAAGGGATAGGCGTTTTTCGGCACGGCCTGCGCGGTTACGGATAGACTGGACGCCTCAATTTTTCAGGATGCAGCACTCATGTTCAAAGTTGCCCTCGCTTCCTTGCTGTTGACCTGCACTTTTTGCGCTCACGCCGGTACGACGGTCGATGTGTCGAAGATTTACGGCAAGATTCAGTTCGTGGACAGCTATCCCGACTACAAGGTGAAGGTGGTGAATCAATTCCCCGACCTCAAAGTAAAGAAGGTGGATTCCTGGCCTGATTCTGTCGGGAAATGGCAAACCGTCGATAGCTATCCTGATTACAAGATCCAGATTGTCGATTCCTATCCGGACTTCACCATTGAATATGTAGAGAGCTGGCCTGGAGTCAATTGATCGCGGTAAACCGTTGCAGGTGGTCTGAGACGGCTTGTGGGGCGGGCTGGTGATCAGGGCTCTGTAAAACCGTAGTCCTTCTTCTCACTCTCTCTGTTGATCTGGCCCTAGCTGTTAAGCAAATCGGGTATCTTTGCCGCCTCAGCCGCCAGCCTGCCTCAGGCGCAGCGCATGATCGTTTGTTTAGGGAAGAATGGAATGACACTCAGGGTGTTGGTAGTCGGTGGCTACGGCAATTTCGGCAGCATCGTTTGCCGGCATCTGGTGTTGGCGCCGGGCATTGAACTGGTGATTTCGGGTCGCGACCCTCATAAGCTGCAGCGCAAGGTGGATGAGCTGAAAAGCCAGTCGAACACCGCTTGCGAGGGCTGGTGCGGCGATGCCATGGGAGCCGGGTTCGCCTCCGTTTTGCGTTCGATGAACATCAGGTGGGTGATCCACACCGGCGGCCCGTTCCAGGGGCAGTCCTATGCTGTCGCCCAGAGTTGCATCTACGCTGGCGTGAACTACTGCGACTTGTCCGACTGCCGCACCTTCGTCAACGGTGTGAGCGTGCTGGATGCACAAGCACGGCAGGCAGGCGTGGCGATCCTTAGCGGGTGCAGCTCCGTGCCGACGCTGTCGTGCGCCATCATCGATCAGTATCGCTATCGCTTCACCCGTATCGACTCGATCGAGCACGGTATTTCCTCCTCGGCCAAGATGCCGGGCCTGTCCACCGTCGAAGGTGTGCTGGCTTACGCGGGCAAACCCATCAAGCAGCTCAGGCATGGTCAGGTGCATGAAGTGCTGGGCTGGCAGGACCTGACGCTGCGCAAAATGCCTGAGCTTGGCACGCGGGTGTTGGCGAATGTGGATGTGCCCGACATGGACATCTTTGCTGGCCGCTATGGTGCCCACACCCTGAGCTTCAAGGCTGGTGCGGGGCTCAAGCTTGGCGGTGTCGCCAACTATCTGCTGGCCCAGGCGCTGCGGTGGGGCGTCGTGCGTGACCATCTTGCCTGGGCTGCGCGGCTGCATCGGCTGGGTACTTGGTTCGAGCGCTTTGGCGATGGCAAAAGCGCGATGTACATCGACGTGAACGGCCTCGGTGCAGAAGGGCAACCGCTGTCCCTGGCGGTGCAACTGACGGCGCTGAATGACAAAGGCCCGGAAATCCCCAGCTGCGCCGCCGTTGCTCTGGCCCTCAAAGTCGCCCAAGGCTATGTGCCTGAACCCGGTGCGCGGCCGTGCGTTGGCGAAATCACCGTCGACGAATACATGGCCGCCATCAACGACCCGGCGAACCTTAGCCTAGCCGTGCATTTCTCTGACGGGCAGGGCTGACCATGCTCTATCTGAGCCTGAAATACATCCACATCATCGCGGCGATTTTCCTGTTTGGCTTCGGCATGGGCTCGTATCTGTATCTGATCGCCGCGAGCCGTACGGCCAACCCGCAAGTGATTGCCCATGTGGCGCGGATGGTGGTGCAGTTCGATACCTGGATCACTACGCCGGCGGGCGTCATTCAGATCATTACCGGCTTTGTATTGATCAAGCTTGCCGGACTGGGGTTGACCACCGAATGGGTGCTGACTTCGCTGATCATCTTCCTGTGTGTGGGGGCTCTTTGGCTGCCGGTGCTGGTGCTGCAGAAGCGTTTGCAGCAGATGGCGCTCAGTGCGGTTGAGACGGGCAGGGCGCTTGGTGATGGATACCGCGGCGTCTATAGGCAATGGTTCTGGATGGGAGTTTTGGGTTTCTCTGGGATGTTTGTGATCGTGCTGATCATGGTCACGAAGATGACGCCATGGCAGTTGATTGGGCTGTTGCTGTATGGCTGACATCAGCGCTGGCCGTTGCACTTGAGGCACTCGGGCTGAAATAAATGCCGTTCAGGGCTTGGGATTCCAAGCCACCGCACACAACGCCAACCCCGCCAGCGTGGCGAACAACTGCACCTGCTCGATCCCGTGCGCCTGGATCATTGCCCGCTCACCCTGGCTTAGCCACAGCAGCTTCGGCACCAGCCCATGGTAAGCAAACATGAAAGCCAGGCCGCCCCGCGCGATCCAGTTGATGCGCAACAGGGGGTTCATGGCTGATCCTTCAAAAAGCGCTGTTCATGATCCGCGTTCGGCAACAGACAGGTATCGTATTTCCCGAACAGCCGATAGCGATTGCGCGCGACGCGGTCGTAAGCCCAATCCCGAAGAAAGCGCGGGATGCCGCGCAGGAGCAGCATTGGGCGCCAGCGGGCAGGCAGTTGCGCAATGATTTGCAACACCGCCTCCGAACGCTCCCAACAGTGCCGATCGCGGATCACTGCGAGGGTGTCGAACTGCTCCAGCGGCAACCCCGCCCACGCCAGCAGCGCCTGGCCCTCAGGTGACTGCACGGCGGCTAATCGCAAGCACCGTTGGCGGTCGTGGCGGATCAGAAACCTTGCCCAACCGTTACACAGCTTGCACACCCCGTCGAACAACACCACGGTTTCACCGGGCTTGAGGAATGGCGCGGGGGTAGGGCGGGTGTCGGAGGCAGGCATGTACGTAGGTCCAGTCTGGCCGGGTTAGCCTGGATCATACCTGCCTTCGCCTGCACTGTAGTGTTTGGGGTTAGCTACCCCAATGAGCTTCAGGGGGCGCGCCGGTGATTCGAAGGCAGATCTGTCACCGCTTCAAGGCGATTCTTCGGTATTCAGAAACGGTCCGACTGAGCCAAATGGGTAACTGTTCATGCCAATACGCAAAGGCGCTATCGGGCTAGCTGCAGCGCCGATCAGCAGGACGTTGTCGATAACAATGGTCTCTCCCGGTGCCCGATTATCTGCGGCGACGATGAGGTAATAAGTACCGCTGTTTTTCACTGTACCGGTCAAGGCTTGGTTGATGACTCCGACTATGCCGGTCGCCTTGCCAAAGCCTTCGCCTTGCACATTACCCTGGGCATCCATGAGGATTAAATACGGGTTCAACGCGTATTTGCTGAATCCTAAGCAGGCGTTGACGCACCAAGAGTTAACGTTGATATGGAAGACTTTGTCTTTAACCAGGGTAGTGCTGAACACTCGATAATTAGAGGGCGTTCCATTGATCAGGATACGAGGTTCTGCGGCGGTAATTTTCCATTGAGGTGGTCGCCAGCCGGGGTCGACAGGCATGGGTACCGCCTGCGAAATATGCAGGGCTTCCACCGGTGTGAGAGCCAAAGGCGTCTGGCTGTTTTTGACTTGGTCTATAAACAGCGTTGCTGGACTGCTTGAACACGCCGTTATAAAAAAACAGAAGAGTGATACAAACAATATTCGCATGACTGCTTCCTTTAATCGGCTGCTCTCGACGTAGCACACCCGCTTATCACTTGCGCTAAAAAGCCGCTGTCTCATACCGAGATCAAGCGGCTTTTTCACACTTATTGCGCGGTCTTCAGCTTAATCACATCACCGGAGATCTTGGTGGTGTAGCCGTTCAATACCCAAGCCCAGAACCACTTTTCCTGCACTTGCGTGTTAATCAACGCGTCGCCGCCCTTGGCCTTGATGGCTGCATCCTGGGCGCGCACGAAGCGGTTGTTCTGGCCGATGGGGATGACGCCCAGCAGCATGATGCCAGTGGCGCTGGCTTCGCTGTGGCCCAGCACGGTGTATTGGCTGGCGTCGTATTGCTGGGTTTTCATGGCGGTGCCGGTGCAACCTGCCAGGGTGAAACCAAGTACGGCTGCTGCTACGACTTTACTGACGTATTTCACTCATAACTCCATAGATTCAATCTCGAGATTCAATTCTCGGGGGCGACACTTTAAGCCCTCAGTTGACAGATTGAAATCGATCAGCAAGGCTGGCATGCAGATGGCTCAGTCTGGCGGGTACTGCGCGGTGATCCCATCGCAGCCTCGCCGGGGCTCGACAGCGCCCACATTTATTCTTCGGCGTGTCAGAGATGCAGCCACGCCAGGCCACCCAACATCACCGCCACTCCGCCGGCGGTGTACGACATGCGTTTGAGCCATTCCTTGCGCGTGAGCAGGGTAATCGCCGCCAATGAAATCGCGATCTGAATCGCCGTCATCGCCTGGGCCCAGCGATGGTGCTGGTGCAGCGCTTCCTCGGATTTGTGGTCCCAGTCCCGTGAAGTGGCCTCAAGCGTTTCGGCCTGTTTACGCACTTCTTCCTTCTGGCGCTTGTAGCGCTCGATCTCCGCCTGGTAATGCGCCGCATCCACGCCGGGAATATGGCTGGCCAGTTCTGCCAGGTTCTGGCGGCTGGATTTGGCCTGGTAGTAGTTCCACTGGTTAGCGGCTTCGGTCTTGATGATGGCGGCGTTGTTCTTGTCCATCGCAGCTTCACTTTCGCTGGAGCCGGCCTGATAGCTGAGCATGGCACCGACGGTCGCCATGATCGCGGTCATCACGGCGATACGACTGGCAAAGCTATCGCCGCGGCCGTGAGCATGCTCGGTGGTGTGTTCAAGGTGTTTTTCGTGGGGGCTGGGAACTTCGAAGGCTTCGGACATGGGGCGACCGCGAACGGATTGAGGTGCGCTGATTGTTCACCAGCGCAGCTGTCTCAAGCCTGTACGTAACGCTGCAAACCTGCCACCAGTGCATCGAATGTCACCCGGCAGCGTGGGCTGTTGCGCAGGTCTTCGTGCATGCTTACCCAAGTGTCCATTTTAAATGCGAAGCCGTCAGGCAGCACTCGGCGCAGACGTGGGTCGCGCTGGGCCAGTTGTACCTGGCACCCACCGATGCCGGCACCGGCGCGGATCATTGCCAGTTGCGCCAGGTCGCTGTCGCTACTGATGGCGAAGGCGTTGCGCTCAAAACCCTTGATTGCCAGGCTGCGGATAAATGCAGTGGCTTGATCAAAGCCGATGACGGAGTGGCCGGCCAGGTCGTGCATGTGTTGGGGGATGCCGTGTTGCTGCAGGTAATCGTCACGGGCATGCAGGCCGACTTCGATCAGGCCGATACGCCGCGCCAGCAGCTGCTCCTGGCTGGGGCGCACCATGCGCACGGCAATGTCGGCTTCCAGCTGCAGCAGGTCGCTCAAGCGGTTGGTCAGCACCAGTTCCACCTTCAGGTGCGGGTGTTCCCGGCGCAATTGCGTGATGATCGGCGGCAGTACCTCCACACCCACCACTTCACTGGCCGATACTCGTACCACGCCGCGCACCTCATCGCCTTGGGACGAGGCGGCGCGTTCAAGGGCGGCGGCGGTACGCGCCATGGTTTCTGCATGCGCCCGCAGTGTGTGGGCGACCGTAGTGGGTAATAAGCCTGAGGGCGAGCGGGTGAACAACACGACGCCCAGCGCCGTTTCCAGCGCGGCGATGTGCCGCCCTACCGTGGGTTGGGTGATGCCGAGCTGCCGTGCGGCCCCCGACAGCGATCCTTCCTTGAGTACACCGAGAAATGACCGGTAAAGCTCCCAACCGATATCCGTAGCCATACATAAATGTATAGCGGCTCGATACTCTTGGGCAATTCCTCTATAGCTGTTCCGCATCCAACATACCCTCATCAACCAACAGTGGGAGAGGGTGATGAGCAAGGTTCTGGTTTTGGGTGCAACCGGTGGCATTGGTGGCGAAGTGGCGCGGCAGTTGAGCGCGGCGGGCTGGGAGGTGCGGGCGTTGACTCGGGATCTGATCAAGGCTCGCAGCCAAAATCCTGTTTTTACGTGGCTAAAAGGCGATGCCCTGAATCGCGACGACGTGATCGCGGCCGCCCGGGGCTGCGCGGTAATCGTGCACGGCGTCAATCCGCCGGGTTATCGCAAATGGGCCGAGTGGGTGTTGCCGATGATCGACAACTCCATTGCGGCGGCCATCTGCGAAGGCGCGACAGTCGTGCTGCCCGGCACGGTCTACAACTTCGGGCCGGATGCATTCCCTGTGCTGCACGAAGACTCACCCCAGCACCCGCTGACTCGCAAGGGCGCGATCCGTGTGCAGATGGAGCAGCGCTTGCGAGCCGCTTCCACTCAGGGCGCCCGGGTGGTGATTGTGCGCGCTGGGGATTTTTTCGGCGCCAGGGTGGCCAATAACTGGTTTGCCCAAGGCTTGGTCAAACCCGGCAAACCGGTGCACACCATCCGCTACCCAGGCGATTACGGCGTGGCCCATCAATGGGCTTATCTGCCGGACGTAGCGCGTACAATGCTTGAGTTGATTGAGCGTCGTGCCAGTCTTGGCGCCTTCGCCTGCTTTCATATGGCTGGGTACATGGATGCGGACGGTACGCAGATGGCTAAGACGATCCAGCGTGTGGTGCTGCGCAGGACGGGCCAGCAACCCAGGGTCGGCGCGTTTCCCTGGTGGTTGTTGAACTGGGCGGCGCCTTTTGTCGTCACCGTGCGTGAGATGCAGGAGATGCGCTACCTGTGGCAAACACCGTTGCGCCTGGATAACCAGCGCCTGCTCGCGACGCTCGGCCATGAGCCCCACACACCGCTGGAACAGGCGGTGGAGGCCACCCTGGTTGGCCTGGGTTGCCTGCCTACTTGCGTTTGATCAGGCGTGCATACACGGCGAGGTTGACCACCACCACCACGGCCCCCAGCACTAATTGAGTATTCGCAGTCAGCCCGGCTGGGTAGATCATCGTCAGAATGTAATGCTCGATAAACCCACCGCCATTACCATCCTGCCCGGCCAAGTGGCGAAACAGGTTTTCCCAACGGGTGAGTGGGCAGGGCAGGTGCAGCACCTCCACCGCGATGCCCCAGGCAACGGCGGGCAGGTGCAGCCACATTACCCTGGGCCACTTCAGGGTGAGCAGGCCGCCGAACAGCACGAACAGGATAAAGGCCAGGTGGAACAGCACGAGGCCGTCGGCGACTAGGCGGTAGAGCATGTTTGAGCTCGATGTGAGGTGAAGGGGTACGTGAATTTTTGCAGCGCGCCGTTATAGCTCCAGTTGACTGGCATTGATACCGAACGCCTTGGCAATCTTTTCCCGCGTGGTGCGGCGGGGTTTGCTGACCGCTTCCTGCTGGGCAAATGCCGATTGTGAAATACCCAGGCGTTGGGCGACTTCTTCCTGGGTCAAGCTTAGGTGCTCGCGCCACGCGCGGATAGGTGTTGCGCCATCCACCAGGCGGCTGACTACCGCATGGGGAATCAGGTTTGGATCGTTTTGCTGCGCCACATAGTGTTCATAGGGAATCACCACATAGGCTGGCTTGCCCTGCGTATTGTGGATGATCTGTACGGCAGTAGGTTCGCTCGTCACGTTTTTTAACCTCTTGGATGCTGACGACCTGGATGCTGCCGTCCCAGTCGAAAAGGACCCGGTAATGACCTACCCGCAAGCGATAGCTGTGAGGATGGTTAACCAGCACCTTGACGTTGATTGCATCGGGCATGTGTTCAAGAGCGGACACGGCATCGCGTACCTGTTGCTGATGATACGAATGCAACCGAAGCAATTGTTTGACGGCTTTTCGGGTCCATTGGATTGAGTTCATGGAGGTTAATAAGTCTTTTATAAGGTTTGCAATCGGTATTTTCAGATTCGTGTCGACGGGTCATGACGTTGTCCTCTCAAACCCTAGCTGGCCGCCGTCAGCGCCGAGGGTTAAAACTGTTGCGTGGTATGAATCAACGGTTGGTCCACGAAGGTTGCTTGCAGGCAACGAGGGCCGTTATTGTGCTGAATCCTTTTAGTCCTCGCCCCAAGGTTGTGTTGTGATGAATGCACCGCGTACCGCTGTCCCGATCAAGGCCGTGATTTTCGATATGGACGGGTTGTTGCTGGATACCGAAGGCATCTACACCGAAGTCACGCAGATCATTGCCGAACGCTATGGCCGTACCTACGACTGGGGCATCAAGCAGCACATCATCGGGCGCGGTGCTCAGGATTTGGCCGATTACGTGGTCAAGGCACTGGACCTTCCGATCACGCCCGCCGAGTTTCTGGAAATACGCGAACCGCTGATGAGCGAGCGTTTTCCCAAGGCCCTGGGCATGCCCGGCGCCGAGGCGTTGGTGCGGCACTTGAAGGCGCACAATATTCCAATTGCGGTGGGCACCAGTTCATCGCGTAATTCGTTTGGCCACAAGACCACCTTGCACCGTGAATGGTTTGGCCTGTTCGACACCATCGTCACCGCCGACGACCCGGAAGTCGGCGCCGCCAAGCCCGCGCCGGACATCTTCCTTACCGCCGCGCGCCGCTTGGGTGTGGCGCCTGAGGATTGCCTGGTGTTCGAAGACTCGCCGTTCGGCGTGACGGCGGCGAAGGCTGCCAACATGACCGCTATTGCGGTGCCCGATGAGGCGATGGCTGACAGCAAGTACCAGCATGCTGACCAGATTATTCGCAAGCTCGCCGACTTTGACCTGGCCGCCTACGGCTTGCCTCCCATGGCCTGACCCCGCGCGGTCAAAAATGTGGGAGCGGGCTTGCCTGCGAAAGCGGTAGCGCAGTGACAGATGTGCCACTGACACACCGCCTTCGCGGGCAAGCCCGCTCCCACATTTGGTGTGCGGTTTTGCAAAATCAGGCGCTGAACCCACCATCAATGGTCAGGCTGGCGCCCGTGATATAGCCCGCTTCCGGTCCGGCCAGATACGCCACAAAACTGGCGATCTCCTCCACATGCCCATACCGACCTACCGCCATCAACCCGATCAGGCTTTCGGCAAAATCGCTGTTCGCCGGGTTCATGTCGGTGTCCACCGGCCCAGGCTGCACGTTGTTGATGGTGATGCCACGTGGCCCCAGGTCCCGCGCCAATCCCTTGGTCAACCCCACCAGCGCCGCCTTGCTCATGGCGTAGGGCCCGCCACCGCCAAAGGGCATGCGTTCGGCGTTGGTGCTGCCGATATTGATCACGCGGCCACCTTCGCCCATATGCTTGGCGGCTTCCTGGGTGGCGATAAATACGCTGCGTACGTTGATCGCCAAGGTCTGGTCGAAGTCTTCCAGCTTGAATTCGTCCAGTGGGGCGATGGCCAGCACGCCAGCGTTATTCACCAGGATATCCAGGCGTCCAAACGCCTCGACCGTGGCGTTGACCGCCGCGCGAATCGCCGTGGCATCGGCGCTGTCGGCCTGTATCGCCAGGGCTTTGCCGCCTTCGCTGATCACTTCGTTCTGCAACGCTTGGGCCTTGGCGGCCGAGCTGACGTAGGTAAAGGCAACCGCTGCGCCCTGGGCGGCGAGGCGCTTGACGATGGCGGCGCCGATGCCGCGGGAACCGCCTTGAATCAAGGCGACTTTGCCGGTGAGGTTGTGTGTGGTCATGTCGATCTCCGAGGTAGTTGATGGAGCGAGTATCGACCTCACCCGCGCAGCTCGGTAGCCCGTGGTTGCTATAGTCTGTGTAAACCAAAAGTTTAGAGTGGGGCCATATGGAAAGCTTTGGCAGTATCGAATGCTTTGTGCGCAGCGCCGAGGGTGGCAGCTTTGCCGAGGCTGCACGGCACCTGAGCCTCACGCCTGCTGCAGTGGGTAAAAGCGTCGCCAAGCTGGAGGCGCGCCTCGGTGTGCGGCTGTTCCAGCGCAGCACTCGGCGCCTGGCGCTGACCGAAGCCGGCAAAATGTTCCTGGCGGAAGTCAGCAGCAGCCTCACCACCATTCAGAATGCGGTCGCCAACCTGGCCAGTGCCGAAGGGCGGCCGGTGGGCACGCTCAAGGTCAGCATGGGGCCAGTGTTCGGCAATCGGTACGTGGTGCCGTTGTTGGGCGAATTTATGCGGCGCTGTCCTGATATCAGTCCGGACTGGCACTTCGATAACCGCCAGGTCGACCTGATCGGGCAAGGCTTCGATGCCGCTATCGGCGGTGGTTTTGAGCTGCCCCAAGGCGTGGTGGCGCGCAAGTTGACGCCGGCGCACCGGGTGCTGGTGGCGTCGCCGGATTACCTGGCGCGGCGCTTGCCAGTGCTGGCGCCCGAGGACCTGTCGCACTGCCTCGGCATCTTGATTCGCTCGCCGCAGACTGGCCGGGTGCGTTCATGGCAACTGACCCACCGTGAGCGCGAGCACAGCCCACTGGTACTGAAGCCGGCCATGACCATGAGCGACTCCGAAGCCGCTTGCTGCGCCAGTGCCCAGGGCCTTGGTATCGCGCTGGTGAGCATGCCGATGGCCGTGCCGTTCTTGGACAGCGGGGCGTTGGTGCGAGTGTTACCCGATTGGTATGTGGACGACGGCAATATTTCCATCTACTACGCCGAGCATAAATTGCTGCCGGGCAAGACGCGGGCGTTTGTGGATTTCGTTATTGAGCAGTTTGCCGAGCAGAAACTGGCTCAACGGTTCAGTGCTATCTGAGCACGGCCTTACATCGAGTCGTGGCCATCGCGGGCAAGCCCGGCTCCCACATGGGGTCGCTGTCACTGTGGGCAAGCCCGGCTCCCACATGGGGTCGCTGTCACTGTGGGCAAGCCCGGCTCCCACATGGGGTCCCGATCACTGTGGGAGCCGGGCTTGCCCGCGATGCAGGCGCATCGGTCTACCGCCCGAACTTGCCCGGCCAACCGATGACCTTCTTCGGCCGCGGCGTGGCATACGTTCTGACCTTCGACGTGGACAACCCCAACCGCACCAACGACTCGGCCACCATCACCGCCGCCGTCACCCCGTCCACCACCGGCACCCCGGTGCGCTGGCGAATCTGCTCGTCCAGCCCGGCCATGCCGCCGCAGCCCAGGCAGATCACCTCGGCCTTGTCATCGCGAATGGCCAGTTCCGCCTGGCGCACGATGGCCTCCATGGCGCCCAACGGGTCTTCTTCCAGCTCCAGCACCGCCATGCCGCTGGCGCGCACCGAAGCGCATCGCTGGTAGAGGCCGGCGAGTTTCAGCCGGTCTTCAATCAGCGGCACAGTGCGGTCCAGGGTGGTCACCACCGAGTAGGCGTGCCCCAGGAACATCGCGGTGCTGGCCGCCGCTTCGGTGATATCCACCACCGGCACATTGAGCAGTTCCTGCAAGCCTTCGCGGCCATGTTCGCCATAGCCGGCCTGGATCACCGCATCAAAGGGCTGGTCGTAGGCCATTACCCGGTCCATCACGGCGATGGCCGCCAGGTAGCTTTCAAAATTGCCTTCCACCGATTCGGCGCCGAAGTACGGGGTTAGCCCGACAATCTCGGTGCCCGGTGAAGCCACCGCCCGTGCTTGCTGGGCGATGGTCTCGGTGATGGATTCGGTGGTGTTGACGTTGACCACGAGGATACGCATGGAAAGTCCTTGTTTAATGACTGACGTTATCGACGGCAATGCTTTCGCCGCTGACATCGGCGTAGTGCGGTTGGCGCTTGGCGATCAGCAGGTACAGCAACCCGGCAATGCCGGCGCCAAACAACCAGGAAAACGGCGAGACGCTGGCAAACCCCGGCAGCAGCGCCAGCAGGATGGCGATCACCGCCGCCGGAATAAACGCCGCCACCGCACGCATGTTCACCCCCCGGCTGTAGTAATAAATGCCTTGGGGGTCTTCGCTATACAGTTGTGGCACGTCCACCTGGCTTTTACGGATCAGCCAGTAATCGACCATGATCACCCCGTACAGAGGCCCCAGCAGCGCGCCGAGGCCAGAGAGGAAGTACACGATCACCAACGGGCTGTTGTAGAGGTTCCACGGCAGGATCAGTACGGCAACAAAGGCACTGATCAACCCGGCGCGCCGGAAGTTCAGGTACTTGGGCGCCAGGTTGCTCAGTACAAAGGCCGGGGCGACGAAGTTGGCCATGATGTTCACCGCCACGGTGACGATCAGGAAAGCCAGGCAGCCGAGCACCAGAAAGAAGGTGTTGGGGATCGCCGCGATGATTTCGGTCGGGCTTTCGATCACCCGGCCATTGAGTTGGAATTGCCCGCCGCACAGCAGCACGGTGATGGCGGCGAACACCAGGATATTCACCGGCAGGCCCCAGAAGTTGCCGACCTGGATGGTTTTGCGGCACGGCGAAGAGCGGGCGAAGTCGCAGAAGTTGAGGATCAAGGTGCCGTAGATCGCCAGCCATAGCGCGCCGCCGGCAAAGATATTGCGCCACATCTCGCCGCCACTCAGGGGCTCGCGGATCGACCAGGCAATTTGCCCGTTCGCCTGGAAGTACATCCAGCCGGCCAGCGCAGCCACGGTCAGCAGAATCACCGGCCCGGCGAAGCCTTCATAGCGACGTACCATTTCCATGCCATAGGCGAGAATCACCAACTGCACCAACCAGATCGCCACAAAGCACGCCCAACCCAGGGTCGACAGGCCGAGAATCGAGTCGTGGTCATAATCGGCAAACCCTGGATGAATGGCTGTCAGCAGTACGCGGAAAACCACCGAGGCCAGGTAGGTCTGGATCCCAAACCAGGCAATCGCAATTACCGCCCTGATCAATGCCGGAATCTGCGCCCCGTGGATGCCAAAACTGATGCGGCTGATAACCGGAAACGGCACACCGGTCTTCTGCCCCATGTAGCCCGACAAGTTCATGAAGAAGTACACCAGCGCCGCGCCGATCCCCAGGGACAGCAATATTTGCCAGCCGCCCAGGCCTAATGCATATAAGCCGATGGCGAATGAGTAGTTGGCGATGTTGTGCACGTCATTGGTCCACAACGCGAAGATGCTATAGCGCCCCCAGCGTCGTCCTTCGACCTTGGTGGGCGCCAGGTCCTTGTTGTGCAGGCGCGGGCTGAGCACCAGCGGGCCGGGGCCGGCGGCTGCAGGGTTTAATGGGGAGGAGGGCAGATCCAGTGCGAGGGTGTTCGAGAGGCTTGTACGCATTCCGGCAGGCTCCAGCGCATCTGCAGCAAAGCGGCGGATGGCAAAGTGTATGTAGGTTTTGTATTGATTGTATACAAAGCGTACTTATGCCTAAGCCATATGCGTGCCAATTTTCGATATATGAAAATCTTGGCTAATTTCGTTTTTATATAGTTTGAGAATAAATTACTGAATTACAAGCGTTATAAATTGACCGTTTGAACAGGTATTTATTTTTTTGTTAATTGCAGGGCTATTTATAGACAGCTCCATTGGCGCCGGGAGATGTTACGTTTTGGTGCGTTGTATATTAAGTTGCACACAAAAATGGCACTTATGGTTACAAGGTTGTGTACAAGATTCACCCGACCAAAAAGGAAATTTCGCTTTCTGTAGGAGCGAGCTTGCTCGCGAAAAACTCACAGACGCCGCGTTCATTCAGGAAACACGCGTTATCGTTGACGTTTTTCGCGAGCAAGCTCGCTCCTACAGAGGCGGTGGCATCAGAGGCTCAAGCCTTGCTGATGATATTCCCCGCATGCAGCCCGCATTCCTTCTGCGTGGCTTCTTCCCACCACCAGCGGCCTTCACGTTCATGCTGGCGTGGCAATACCGGCCGGGTGCAGGGCTCGCAGCCGATGCTGATAAACCCGCGCTCATGCAGGCTGTTGTACGGCAGCTCGAGCATGCGGATATAACCCCACACCTCCTCGCTCGTCATCTGTGCCAGCGGGTTGAATTTGTAAAGGGTGCGTTCCGGCGTGGAAAACGCCGTGTCGATTTCCAGCGCCGCCACCTGGCTGCGAGTGCCGGGGCTCTGGTCGCGGCGCTGGCCGGTGGCCCAGGCGCGTACACCGGCAAGTTTGCGGCGCAGCGGTTCGATCTTGCGGATACCGCAGCATTCGCCATGGCCGTCCTTATAGAAGCTGAACAGGCCTTTCTCTTTGACGAAGGGCTCCAGCTTGCTCGGGTCCGGTGAGATCAGTTCGATGTCGATCTTGTAGAACTCACGCACCTGCTCGATAAACCGGTAGGTCTCGGGGTGCAGGCGGCCGGTGTCGAGGCTGAACACCTTGACGTTCTTGTTCAGCTTCCAGGCCATGTCCACCAGCACCACATCCTCGGCACCGCTGAAGGAAATCCACAGGTCATCGCCGAACTGGCTGAACGCCAGCTTGAGAATGTCCTGGGCAGACTTGTTGGCATAAGTCGTGGCGAGTTCAACGACGTCGAAGGCTTGGTTCATCAGGACGGTTCCTACAGGTCAGTGGCGCTGAGCGCTCTCTAGGAGGGCGATGGTATCAAAATCTGTCCCGCGTTGCGGCGGCGGGCTTGAGTCGCTAGAGTTCGGCAGTCCTTTTGCTCGCTCAACTAACAACATCTAATAGGAGTGTCGTGTGGAAATTGCCTGCCTTGACCTGGAAGGGGTGCTGGTTCCGGAAATCTGGATCGCCTTCGCCGAGAAAACCGGCATTGAGTCCCTGCGGGCCACCACCCGTGACATTCCCGACTACGACGTGCTGATGCAGCAGCGCCTGCGCATCCTCGACGAGCATGGGCTCAAGCTGGCCGATATCCAGGCCGTGATCGCCACGCTCAAGCCGCTGGACGGCGCCATCGAGTTCGTCAACTGGCTGCGCGAGCGCTTCCAGGTGGTGATCCTGTCCGACACGTTTTATGAGTTCTCCCAGCCGCTGATGCGTCAGCTGGGTTTCCCAACCCTGCTCTGCCACCGCTTGATCACCGATGAAAACGACCGAGTGGTCAGCTACCAACTGCGCCAGAAAGACCCGAAACGCCAATCGGTGCTGGCATTCAAGACCCTGTACTACCGCGTGATCGCTGCCGGTGATTCCTATAACGACACCAGCATGCTGGGTGAAGCTGACCGCGGGATTCTGTTCCATGCGCCGGACAATGTGATTCGCGAATTCCCGCAGTTTCCGGCGGTGCATACGTTTGAAGAGTTGAAGACAGAGTTTATCAAGGCGTCGAATCGGCAGTTGAGCCTGTAAGTTATGCGGCGCGACTGATTGCCCCATCGCAGGCAAGCCAGCTCCCACCTTTGATCGCGGCGCGGTCGAAGGTGGGAGGGGGCTTGCCCCCGATAGGGCCGGTACAGGCCCTACAAACTTTCCAATGTCTGTAACAACACCCGCACCTTCGTCAGCGACTCCTGATACTCCGCCTGCCACTCTGAATCCGCCACAATCCCACCGCCACCCCAGCAACACACTTGCCCGTCCTTGACCAGCAAGCTGCGAATCGCGATGGAGCTGTCCATCTCGCCGCGCACGTCCAGGTACACCAGCGAGCCGCAATAGAGCCCGCGGCGGGTGGGTTCAAGCTCGTCGATAATCTGCATCGCACGAATCTTCGGCGCGCCGGTGATGGAGCCGCCGGGGAAGCTGCCGGCGATCAGGTCGAGGGCGTCTTTGTCGTCGGCCAATACGCCGGTGACGCTGCTCACCAAGTGGTGCACGTTGGGGTAGCTTTCCAGGCTGAACAGCTCCGGCACTTTCACTGAGCCGATGCGGCAACTGCGGCCGAGGTCGTTGCGCAGCAGGTCGACGATCATCAGGTTTTCTGCGCGGTCCTTGGGGCTGGCGAGCAACTCAGCGGCGTTGGCGGCATCCTCTTCGGGGGTTAAACCGCGAGGGCGGGTGCCCTTGATCGGGCGGGTTTCCACCTGACGCTCGCTGATGCGCACAAAGCGTTCCGGCGACAGGCTCAGCACCGCGCCGTCATCGGGCAAACTCTGGAACCCGGAAAACGGCGTCGGGCAGGCTTCGCGCAGCGCGCAGTAGGCTGCCCATGGATCGCCGATGCACGGCGCGCGAAAGCGTTGGGCAAAGTTGACCTGGTAGCAGTCGCCGGCCTGGATGTAATCCTGGATGCGAATGATGGCCTGGTGATACGCCTCGGCGCTGAGGTCCGGGATCATGGGGCCGTGAAGCTTGAAGGTCGTCGGCGCATCGTTTTGTGCCTGACTGAACACGTTGATCAAGCGTTGCCGCTCGCTGTCGGCCAGCGCAGGGTGAAAGACCAACTGGCTGGTTTGCACCTGGTGATCGCTGACCAGCGCCCAGGCATAGAGCCCGAAACGCGCATCGGGCAGATGCAAATCGTCCACGGCCAGGTGTGAAACCTGCTCCAGGTGCCGACCAAAGTCATAGCTCAGGTAACCGATCAAACCACCGGCAAACGGTAAGTCATAGCCATCAGGCAACGTCGCTTGACCCAACTGCGTGAGGTTCTTGCGCAAGCGTTGCAGGAAATCACCGCCACTTTCGTCCGGCCCTACCGTCAGGATCGCTTCGGGCCAGGCACTGAGCAGGTCATACCGGCCGCGAACAGCCATCGGGCGGCCGCTGTCGAGCAGCACCGCACCAGGGGCGTGGCGAATGACCGCAAAGAACTCGGCGGGATTGGCCCGGTAGGGCAACGGGTATACGGAACAGGTCGACATGCGGGGGTGGATCAGCCAATGGCGCGGGGGAGGGGGATTGTAGTCCCCTGTAGGATTTGCTCCTAGAGGGGATGTCGGGGATAGACAGTTCGAAGACCGGATCAGCCTTCCACGGGCGGAATATGCCCGAACATCTCCTGCACGAACTTCACCCGTTCCTCTGGGGTCTCTGTCACCCCGGCCGCCTTGAGTTCTTCCAGCCGCGCCTCTACTGCATGGGTGCGCAACGTCAGGCCGCAGTCGTTGGCAATCTGGATGTTCAGCCCAGGCCGTGCGTTCAGCTCAAGGATCAGCGGGCCTTTTTCCTGGTCCAGCACCATGTCCACGCCGATATAACCCAGCCCGCACAGCTCATAGCAGCCGGCGGCGAGCTTCATGAAACCGTCCCAGTTGGGCAGTTGCACGCCATCTACGGCGTTGGTGGTGTCGGGGTGCTTGGTGATGATGTTGTTCAGCCAGGTGCCGCGCAGGGTCAGGCCGGTGGCCAGGTCTACACCCACGCCGATCGCGCCCTGGTGCAGGTTGGCCTTGCCGCCGGATTGGCGGGTGGGCAGGCGCAGCATCGCCATCACCGGGTAGCCCATCAGCACGATGATGCGGATGTCCGGCACGCCTTCATAGCTGATGCTCTTGAAGATCTGGTCGGGCACCACGCGGTACTCGATCAATGCGCGGTCGCGGTGGCCGCCGAGGGAATACAGGCCGGTGAGGATGCTGGAAATCTGGTGCTCGATCTCCTCATGGCTGATGATTTTGCCGGACACCGTGCGATAGCGCCCCTCGAACCGGTCGGCCACCACCAGGATGCCGTCACCGCCGGCGCCCTGGGCGGGCTTGATCACGAAGTCGCTGCGCCCACCGATAATCTCGTCGAGCTTGTCGATTTCCTTTTCGGTGGAGATCACCCCGTACATTTCCGGCACGTGGATGCCGGCCGCCAGCGCCCGTTCCTTGGTGATGATCTTGTCATCCACGATGGGGTACAGGCTGCGCTTGTTGTACTTGAGCACGTAGTCGGCATTACGCCGGTTGATGCCCATGATCCCCCGCGCTTCCAGGGCCTTCCAGGTCTTCCAGAAGCCGAACATCAAGAGTCAGCCTTCAGGAACGCCTTGAAGCGCACCAGCTCGGTGAGGCGATAGCCGCGATAGCGACCCATGGCCAGCATGAAGCCCACCAGAATCAACAGGATCGCCGGGAAGGTGAACACGAAATACACCAGCTCCGGCACGCTCATGATCAGGTGCGCCAGGGACGCGGCGAACAGCGTGCCAATCGCCACTTTCAGCGCATGGTTGGCACCACGTTCCTCCCAGGTGATCGACAGGCGTTCGATGGTCATGGTCAGGATCACCATCGGGAACAGCGCCACCGACAAGCCACGCTCCAGCCCCAGCTTGTGGCTGAACAGGCTGATGGCGGCAATCAACACCACCACGAAGGTCAGCACCACCGACAGCCTCGGCAGCATCTGCAGTTTCAGGTGTTCAAGGTACGACCTGAGCGACAGGCCCAGGGCCGTGATGATCGTGAACAGCACAATCCCGAAGCCCAACTGGGTCTCGCGGAACGCCAGGGCGATCAGCACGGGGGTGAAGGTGCCCAAGGTTTGCAGGCCGATCAGGTTGCGCAGGATCAGGATCACCAGCACGCCAATCGGGATCATCACCATGATCATGAAGGTCTGCTGGGTTTGCAGCGGCAGGCCGTACAGCGAGTATTCGAGGAAGTTGGCGTCGGTGTTTTCGTCGGTCAGCTTGGCCAGGCGAATCGCGTTCATTTCGCTGTTGTTGAGGCTGAAGGTCACCATGGCCTTCTTGCCGCCATCGACCGTGATCAGGTTTTCATCGCCGGTCCACCACAGCAGGCGGTCGGCGGGCAGGCCCTGTTCGCCAGTCTCCGGGTTGAAGTACAGCCAGTCGTTGCCGTTGAAACTGCGCAGCCACAGCTCGGGGGTTTGCGGCTGGTCGGCCACCAGGCGGATGGTGTGGACTTTCTCTACCGGCACGTGGGCGATGGACAGCAGCAGCTCGACGATTTTGGCTTTGTGCGGCGTCGAGGGGTCGCCGGCCAGCAGCAACTTCACATTGTCGTCGTTGAGGTTGTTGGTGCGCTTGATGGCTTCGCTGATAAAGGTCTCGACGTCGGCCGAGTGCTGGCGAATCGGCGCCAGCAGGGCTTCGGCGGCGATCTTCTCGGGGCCTTCCACGGCGATGCTGTCGCGGAAGGTCGGGCCTTTGATCTTGACCTTTTCGCCGCTGTAGCGCTTGGTCAGCACCAGGCGGTAATAGAGGGTCTGGTTGCCCTTGGCCCGGCGCGCCGACCAGGTGACCTTGCGGTTGCCTTCGATGCGGTTGACGCTCACCCCGTAGTTGTTGGAGATAAAGCTTTCATTGAGGCTGACGAAGTCGCGGCTCAGGGGCGGCACGAACATCTGGATCTTGACCGGGTCTTTCGGGTTGGCGACGAACTCGACCTTGGCGTCGATGTTCCACAAGTCGTCGGTGGCATCTTCGGTGACGGGAATTCCCAGCACGAAGATCTGATAGGCGGTGACCGAAATGCCCAGCACCACCAGCAAGGTGATCAGGATTTTCAGGTGCAGGGTCAGAGAGCGCATTCGGTTTACTCGGCGGTATTAAGCGTCGGCGGCGCAGGCGGGTTTGCCTGCTGCATATTTAAGACTGGGGTCGACCAGCGCATCAAAGCGTTTGAGCGCTTCGGAGCCAATCAGCAGCGGGTATTGGAATGCGCTGCGGTCAGTCAAGTTCACTTCGATGCTGCGTAAAGCACTGCCCATGCAGATATCCAGCGCAATCACTGGGCGGGCGGTGTAGTTCTTGTCCTCATCGGGGTCGTAGTCGCCGGCGCGGCGCTTGATCTTGCTGACACGCGCCAGGGGCAGTTCGATGGGGTGGGAATGGGCGGTGTCGATGGCCAGGTAGAAGCGGACCCAGGATTCGCCATTGCGCTTGAAGCGCTTGATATCGCGGGCACTCAACGAGGCGGTCTTGGCGCCGGTGTCGAGTTTGGCCGCCACTTCCAGGTCGATACCTGCAAGTTTGGCGTATTCATTCAGGCCGTACACGGTCTTCTCGGCGCCAGCGCCAAGGCTCGGTATGCACAGCAGGCACATCACTAGTAGGTAAGGCTTGAGTCTCATAAATCCTGAGGCAGGGCAGTGCACTGTTCATTTCATGGCGACTGGCATTGCTGCGCAATCTCGGGTGCGCTCTTTCATCGTCTGATGTCAGGCAAAAGCGGCGGGCATTCTAACATGATGCTTTTTTGGCGCCAGCGCTGGCAGGCGGCCATGCCTTCGCAAGCGAATGAGGCGGTTATTAGACGATTGTCGACAATGTGTATTTATTCTTTGACTATGCGGGGCTAATTGACTAGTTTTTGCGGCATTGCTTTTCAAGGTGTCGACAATATGTTGGGGCAACTCGAAAAACCAGCGGTGGCACCGGACGATTCCCAGACCATGTCGGAGAACGTCTTCCGGCGTATCCAGGCCGCCATCGTCAAAGGCGAAATCGCCCCCGGCAGCAAGATTTCCGAGCCGGAGCTGGCGCGCACCTACGGCATCAGCCGCGGCCCTTTGCGCGAAGCGATCCATCGCCTGGAAGGCCAGCGCCTGCTGGTGCGGGTGCCTCATGTCGGCGCGCGCGTGGTGTCTTTGAGCCACGCCGAGTTGGTCGAACTGTATGAAATTCGCGAGTCCCTGGAGGGCATGGCCTGTCGCCTGGCCGCCGAGCGCATGACCGACGCGGAAATCGAAGAACTGCGCCAGGTGTTGCACACCCACGAACGGGACGCGGCGTTCCAGGCTGGTGTTGGCTATTACCAGCAGGAAGGCGACTTCGATTTTCACTACCGCATCATTCAAGGCGCCGGTAACCGCACCCTCACCCAAATGCTCTGCGGCGAGCTGTACCAATTGGTGCGCATGTACCGCATCCAGTTCTCCGCCACCCCCAATCGTCCACGCCAGGCCTTTGCCGAGCATCACCGCATTCTGGACGCGATTGCCGATCGCGACGGTGAACTGGCCGAACTGTTGATGCGCCGGCATATCGGCGCCTCCAAACGCAACATTGCCCGTCACTTCCCGGACGGTGCGCCTTCATCACGAGGTGAGTCATGAGTTCCAACAACAACAGCACTCCCGGCCAGCGTTTCCGTGACGCCGTCGCCAGCGAACAGCCCTTGCAAGTGGTGGGCGCCATCAATGCCAACCATGCGCTCTTGGCCAAGCGCGCCGGCTTCAAGGCGATTTACCTGTCAGGTGGCGGTGTAGCCGCCGGCTCCCTGGGCGTGCCGGACTTGGGCATCACCGGCCTGGATGACGTGCTCACCGACGTGCGCCGCATTACCGACGTGTGCGACCTGCCGCTGCTGGTGGACGTGGACACCGGTTTCGGCTCCTCGGCGTTCAACGTGGCACGTACCGTCAAGTCGATGATCAAGTTCGGCGCCGCCGCCATCCATATCGAAGACCAGGTGGGCGCCAAGCGCTGCGGTCATCGCCCCAACAAAGAAATCGTGTCCCAGCAGGAAATGGTCGACCGTATCAAGGCCGCCGTGGATGCGCGCACCGATGACAGCTTCGTGATCATGGCGCGCACCGACGCCCTGGCGGTCGAGGGCCTGGAGTCCGCGCTGGAGCGTGCCGCCGCGTGCATCGAGGCCGGTGCCGACATGGTGTTCCCGGAAGCCATCACTGAACTGGAGATGTACAAGCTGTTCGCCTCCCGCGTGAAGGCGCCGATCCTGGCGAACATCACCGAGTTCGGCGCCACACCGCTGTACACCACCGAACAGTTGAAATCTGCGGATGTTTCCATTGTGCTGTACCCGCTCTCGGCTTTCCGTGCCATGAACAAGGCGGCCGAGAATGTCTACACCGCGATTCGTCGCGACGGTACCCAGCAGAATGTGATCGACACCATGCAAACGCGCATGGAGCTTTACGATCGCATCGACTACCACACCTTCGAGCAGAAGCTCGACGCGCTGTTCGCCGCGAAAAAATAAACCCTGTGGTTCCCTGAACAACTACAAAATTGGAGAACGAACATGGCTGAAGCAAAAGTATTGAGTGGTGCTGGCCTGCGTGGCCAGGTCGCCGGGCAGACGGCACTGTCCACCGTGGGCCAGGCCGGCGCCGGCCTGACCTACCGTGGCTACGACGTACGCGAACTGGCCGCCGACGCCCAGTTTGAAGAAGTCGCCTACCTGCTGCTGTACGGTGAATTGCCAACCCAGGCCGAACTGGCCGCTTACAGCAACAAGCTGAGCAAACTGCGTGACCTGCCCCAGGCCCTGAAAGAAGTGCTCGAACGCATCCCCGCCGACGCCCATCCGATGGACGTGATGCGCACCGGGTGCTCGTTCCTTGGCAATATCGAGCCGGAGAAAGATTTCAGCGTGCAGCGCGATGTCACCGACCGCCTGCTCGCCGCGTTCCCGGCGATCATGTGCTACTGGTATCGCTTCAGCCACGACGGCCAGCGCATCGACTGCGTGACCGACGAGCCGAGCATCGGCGGCCATTTCCTGCACCTGCTGCATGGCAAGAAACCGAGCGAGCTGCATGTCAAAGTGATGAACGTGTCACTGATCCTCTACGCCGAACATGAATTCAACGCTTCGACCTTCACCGCACGGGTGTGTGCATCGACCCTGTCCGACCTGTATTCCTGCGTCACCGCTGCCATCGGCTCCCTGCGCGGCCCGCTGCACGGCGGTGCCAACGAAGCAGCGATGGAAATGATTGAGCGTTTCTCCTCGGCCCAGGAAGCGGTTGAAGGCACCCTTGGCATGTTGGCGCGCAAAGACAAGATCATGGGCTTTGGCCACGCGATCTATAAAGACAGCGATCCGCGCAACGAGGTGATCAAAGGCTGGTCGAAAAAACTCGCTGACGAAGTGGGTGACACCGTGTTGTTCCCGGTCTCCGAAGCCATCGATAAGACCATGTGGGAACAGAAAAAGCTGTTTCCCAACGCCGACTTCTACCATGCCTCGGCGTACCACTTCATGGGCATTCCGACCAAGCTGTTCACGCCGATCTTCGTGTGCTCGCGCCTGACCGGCTGGGCTGCGCATGTGTTCGAGCAGCGCGCCAACAACCGCATCATCCGTCCAAGCGCCGAGTACACCGGCGTTGAGCAGCGCAAGTTCGTGCCAATCGAACGTCGCTGAATGGGATGGGCTGTGCCCGCTGGCTAATGTGCTTTTTTGTGGGAGCAGGCAAGCCAGCTCCCACAGGAAACAGAGCCAGTGTCGACAGTTCACCTTTCGAACTTACCGTGACCGAGTCCTGACGATGAACACTGAATTTCGCAAACCGCTCCCCGGCAGCCGCCTGGATTTCTTCGACGCCCGTGCGGCTGTCGAGGCAATCACGCCCGGCGCCTACGCCACGTTGCCCTACACCTCGCGCGTGCTCGCCGAGAACCTGGTGCGCCGTTGCGACCCGGCCACCCTCGACGCATCCCTGAGCCAACTGATCGAGCGCAAGCGCGACCTCGACTTCCCGTGGTTCCCGGCCCGCGTGGTGTGCCATGACATCCTCGGCCAGACTGCTCTGGTCGACCTCGCCGGCCTGCGCGATGCCATCGCCCAGCAAGGCGGCGACCCGGCGCAGGTCAACCCGGTGGTGCCCACCCAGTTGATCGTCGACCATTCACTGGCCGTCGAGGCCGGTGGCTTTGACCCGCAAGCCTTCGAAAAAAACCGTGCCATCGAAGACCGTCGCAACGAAGACCGTTTCCACTTTATCGAGTGGACCAAAAAGGCCTTCAAGAACGTTGATGTGATCCCGCCGGGCAACGGCATCATGCACCAGATCAACCTGGAGAAAATGTCTCCGGTGATTCAGGTGCGTGACGGTGTGGCCTTCCCGGATACCTGTGTCGGCACCGACAGCCACACGCCCCACGTGGATGCCCTGGGCGTGATCGCCATCGGCGTCGGTGGCCTGGAAGCCGAGAGCGTGATGCTCGGCCGCGCGTCGTGGATGCGCCTGCCGGAAAGCGTGGGCGTGGAATTGACCGGCAAGCTGCAACCGGGCATTACCGCCACCGATATGGTGCTGGCGCTCACCGAGTTCCTGCGCCAGCAGAAGGTGGTCGGCGCCTGGCTGGAGTTCTTCGGCGAAGGGGCTGCGGCACTCACCTTGGGTGACCGTGCCACCATCTCCAACATGGCCCCGGAGTACGGCGCCACTGCCGCGATGTTCTACATCGACGCGCAAACCATTGCCTACCTCAAACTCACCGGCCGCGAAGACGAACAAGTCGCCCTGGTCGAGCAATATGCACGCCACACTGGCCTGTGGGCGGACGACCTGAAAGGCGCGCAGTACGAGCGCAGCCTGAGCTTCGACCTCTCCAGCGTCGTGCGCAACATGGCCGGCCCGAGCAACCCGCATGCCCGCCTGGCCACCCGCGACCTGGCGTCAAAAGGCATCGCTGGCCAATGGGATGACGTGCCGGGGCAAATGCCCGACGGCGCGGTGATCATCGCCGCCATCACCAGCTGCACCAACACCAGCAACCCGCGCAACGTGATCGCCGCCGGCCTGTTGGCACGCAACGCCAACAAGCTGGGGCTGACCCGCAAGCCGTGGGTCAAGTCGTCTTTGGCGCCGGGCTCGAAAACCGTGGCCATGTACCTGGAAGAAGCGGGACTTGGCCATGAGCTGGAAAAACTCGGTTTTGGCGTGGTGGCCTTTGCCTGCACCACCTGCAACGGCATGTCCGGCGCGCTCGACCCGGTGATCCAGCAAGAGATCATCGACCGCGACCTGTACGCCACCGCAGTGTTGTCGGGTAACCGCAACTTTGACGGGCGCATTCACCCTTACGCCAAGCAAGCCTTCCTGGCGTCGCCGCCGCTGGTGGTGGCCTATGCGATTGCCGGCACCATCCGTTTCGACATCGAGAAGGACGTGCTCGGCCTGGACGCCGATGGTAAGGAGATCCGCCTGCAGGATATCTGGCCGAGCGATGAAGAGATCGACGCGGTGGTCAAGGCTTCGGTAAAACCCGAGCAATTCCGTGCCGTGTATATCCCGATGTTCGCCATCCACGAAGACACCGGCCCCAAGGTCACGCCGCTGTACGACTGGCGCCCACAAAGCACCTATATCCGCCGCCCGCCGTACTGGGAAGGCGCGCTGGCCGGTGCACGGCCGCTCAAAGGCATGCGCCCGCTGGCGGTGCTGCCGGACAACATCACCACCGACCACTTGTCGCCGTCCAACGCGATCATGCTCGACAGCGCCGCCGGTGAATACCTGGCGAAGATGGGCTTGCCGGAAGTCGACTTCAACTCCTACGCCACCCACAGGGGCGACCATTTGACGGCGCAGCGCGCCACCTTCGCCAACCCGAAACTGTTCAACGAAATGGTGCAGGAAAACGGCAAGGTCAAGCAGGGCTCTCTTGCGCGTATCGAGCCGGAAGGCAAGGTCACGCGCATGTGGGAAGCCATCGAGACTTACATGGAGCGCAAGCAACCGCTGATCATCATCGCCGGTGCCGACTATGGCCAGGGCTCGTCCCGTGACTGGGCGGCCAAGGGCGTACGCCTGGCCGGTGTGGAAGCGATTGCCGCCGAAGGCTTCGAGCGCATCCACCGCACCAACCTGGTGGGCATGGGCGTGCTGCCCCTGGAATTCCTGCCGGGCACCGACCGCCACACCCTCAAGATCGACGGCAGTGAAACCTATGACGTGGTCGGCGAGCGCACCCCGCGTGCGCAGCTGACTCTGGTGATCAACCGCAAGAATGGCGAACGTGTCGAGGTGCCGGTGACGTGCCGCCTGGACACCGCCGAAGAAGTGTCGATCTACGAGGCGGGTGGCGTGTTGCAGCGTTTCGCCCAGGACTTCCTGGAATCAAAGGCAACCGCCTGAAGAGGATAACCATGGCACACGTAGCGCAAATCAGAATCCCCGCCACTTACATGCGTGGCGGCACCAGCAAGGGAGTGTTCTTCAGCCTTAAGGACCTGCCCGCAGCGGCGCAGGTGCCGGGCCCTGCACGCGACGCCTTGTTGCTGCGGGTGATTGGCAGTCCCGACCCCTATGACAAGCAGATCGACGGCATGGGTGGGGCCACCTCGAGCACCAGCAAGACCGTGATCCTGGCCAAAAGCAGCCGCGCCGATCACGACGTGGATTACCTGTTCGGCCAGGTCTCCATCGACAAGCCATTTGTCGATTGGAGTGGCAACTGCGGCAACCTGTCGGCGGCGGTGGGTTCGTTCGCCATCAGTGCCGGCCTGGTCGATGCGGCCCGCGTACCCCATAACGGCGTGGCCGTGGTGCGGGTGTGGCAGGCCAACATCGGCAAGACCATCATCGCCCACGTGCCGATCACCGACGGCGCGGTGCAGGAAACCGGCGACTTTGAACTGGATGGCGTGACCTTCCCGGCCGCCGAAGTGCAGCTGGAATTCATGGACCCGGCGGCGGAAGAAGAGGGCGGTGGTGGCTCGATGTTCCCCACCGGCAACCTCGTCGACGACCTGGAGGTGCCCGGCGTCGGTACCTTCAAGGCCACGTTGATCAACGCCGGTATCCCGACGATTTTCATCAATGCCCAAGACCTGGGCTACACCGGTACCGAGCTGCAAGGCGCGATCAACAGCGACCCCAAGGCCCTGGCGATGTTCGAGACCGTGCGGGCGTATGGCGCGTTGCGCATGGGCCTGATCAAACACCTGGACGAGGCCGCCCAGCGCCAGCACACGCCCAAGGTGGCGTTCGTCGCCAAGCCTGCCGATTACGTGGCCTCCAGTGGCAAGGCGATCAAGGCCGGCGATGTGGATTTGCTGGTGCGCGCCTTGTCGATGGGCAAACTGCACCACGCGATGATGGGCACTGCGGCGGTGGCGATTGGCACCGCCGCGGCGATTTCCGGCACTTTGGTCAACCTGGCGGCAGGCGGCGTGGAACGCAATGCCGTGCGCTTCGGGCACCCGTCCGGCACCTTGCGCGTCGGCGCCGAGGCCAGCCAGGTGGACGGTGAATGGGTGGTGAAAAAAGCCATCATGAGCCGCAGTGCGCGGGTGTTAATGGAAGGCTATGTGCGCATCCCCGGCGACGCTTTCTAGCTTGATCGTTCCCACGCTCCGCGTGGGAACGCCGCCTGGGACGCTCTGCGTCCTGCTGTGACGCAGAGCGTCACGGGATGCATTCCCACGCTCCGCGTGGGAACGATCAAACCCTGACCCTGAGGATGGAACAACCAACTTTTAGGAGAACTGCCATGAGCGCCAACGTCGACCAGAACAACCGTCCCGACTACGACCCGGTGTTGCAGGACATCGCCGACTATGTCCTCAACTACCGCATCGACTCCCAGGATGCCCTGGATACCGCCCGCAACTGCCTGATGGACACCCTCGGCTGTGGCCTGCTGGCCCTGCGCTTCCCCGAGTGCACCAAGCACCTGGGGCCGATGGTGGAGGGCACCGTGGTGCCGTTCGGTGCACGGGTGCCGGGCACTTCGTTTCGCCTGGACCCGGTCAAGGCCGCCTGGGATATCGGTTGCATCATGCGCTGGCTCGACTACAACGACACCTGGCTCGCCGCTGAATGGGGCCACCCTTCGGACAACCTTGGCGGCATCCTCGCCGTGGCCGATCACCTGTCGCAAAAGCGCCTGGCCAATGGCGACGCGCCGCTGACCGTGCGTGCAGTGTTGGAAGCGATGATCATGGCCCACGAAATCCAAGGGGTGATTGCCTTGGAGAACTCCTTCAACCGGGTAGGTCTCGACCATGTGTTGCTGGTGAAAGTCGCCTCCACGGCGGTCACCGCCAAGCTGATGGGGGCCAACCGTGAACAACTGTTATCGGCGTTGTCCCACGCGTTTGTCGATGGCCAGGCGCTGCGCACCTATCGCCATGCGCCGAATGCCGGCTCGCGCAAATCCTGGGCGGCAGGCGATGCATCGAGCCGCGGCGTGCGCCTGGCAGACATCGCCTTGCGTGGCGAAATGGGCATCCCCGGCGTGCTGAGTGCGCCGCAATGGGGCTTCTACGACGTGCTGTTCAGCCACACCAACAAGGACCTGGCGCTCAAGCCCGAGGACAACCGCGCCTTCAGCCTGCCCCAACCCTACGGCACCTACGTGATGGAGAACGTGCTGTTCAAGATCAGCTTCCCGGCCGAGTTTCACGCGCAAACTGCCTGTGAAGCGGCAGTCGCCCTGCACCCGCTGGTCAAGCATCGCCTGCATGAAATCGACCGTATCGTGATCACTACTCACGAGTCGGCGATTCGCATTATTTCCAAGGTCGGCCCGTTGGCCAACGCCGCTGATCGCGACCACTGCCTGCAATACATGACCGCCGTGCCCTTGGCGTTCGGCAACCTGGTGGCCGAGCAGTATGAAGATGATTTCCACGCGGCCCACCCGATCATCGATGAGCTGCGCGACAAGATGGTCGTCATCGAAGACCCGCGCTACAGCCGCGAATACCTGGAGGCCGACAAGCGCTCGATTGCCAACGCGGTGCAGGTGTTTTTCACGGATGGCACCTGCACCGAGCAGGTGGTGGTGGAGTACCCGATTGGCCATCGCCGCCGTCGGGTGGACGGCATTCCACTGCTGGAAGACAAGTTCAAGGCCAACCTGGCCACGCGGTTCACCGCGCAACGCAGCGCTGAGATTGTCGCCCTGTGCAAGGACCAGGCGCGGCTTGAGGCGACACCTGTGAACCGTTTCATGGACCTGTTCACGATCTGAAAAACAGCACGGTCGCTGTGGGAGCTGGCTTGCCTGCGATAGCGGTGTGTCAGCCCCACATGAATTGACTGGATGTCAGCTATCGCAGGCAAGCCAGCTCCCACAGTTGACTGAAGTTTCTGCTTCAGAATCTATTCAAACCGCAGTATCACCCTGCGGTTGTGTTTGCTCTTTTTCTCGATCTTCTCGCAGAACACCCGGCCGATTTCCTCGGTATTGAGTACATGAGTACCGCCGCAGGGCTGGATATCGATGCCGGGGATTTCAATCACCCGGACCGAACCCGAGACCACCGGCGGCGCAACCGCCTGGGTGCGGGTGATCTGCAGCAGGGTCGCGTACTCGGTGGCGGGCATCGACAGGGTTTTTACCGCGTGGGCCTGCTCGATCAGGGCGTTGAGGTCACGGGTGAGTCCGTCTTTGTCCAGGGTCATCTCCGGCAGGTCGAAATCCAGGCGGCCTTTATCTGCGCTGATGCTGCAACCGGTCACGGGCGCGTCGATCAGCGAACACAGCAAGTGCAGGCAGGTGTGCATCTTCATGTGCTGGTAGCGCCGCTCCCAATCCAGCCCGGCGTCGATCTGGACGCCAGCGGCCAACTGTTCGGGGCAGTGGTCCACCTGATGCCAGATGATCGAGCGCAACACCGGGTCGCGCACCGTGCCGGTCACTTGCACCCGTGTGCCGTCGGCCAGGGTGAGGTGGCCGGTATCGCCCGGTTGCCCGCCGCCGGTGGGGTAGAACAGGGTGTGCTCCAGGGCGATACCCTGTTCGCTGACGGCAATCACCCGGGCGCTGAAGGCGTTCTGGTAGGGCGCGCTGTCGAACAGCGCCAGGGTTTCCATGGTATGCACAGACATGTTCAACCTCCGACGATCAATGGGGTGGCTTGCAAGAGGTGGCGCACCAGTGCGCTCAAGCCAGGGGGAGAGAGCAGGGTGATTTCAAATTCCGGCCCGCACACCTTCAGGTTCAGCGGCAGGCGTGGCAGTTGTTCGTCGTTGTCGAGGCGACGCAGACGAAACTGCAGGTGGTGCCGCTCTTTCACCGTGGGTTCGAGCATCAGCCCTTGCAGGGGATGAAAGTCGGCGTCCAGCACGGTGACCTTGTGGCCGACACTCACTTCGCCCACCACGTGCAAGCGCTCATCCAGGGCAAAGGCGCCGAGGTAGTTGCTGTGGTCCGATTCATCGTTTTTTTGCAGTTGGATCTGGTTGACCACCTTGACCTTGGTGCCTGCCGGCACGTCCTGGGTAATCACGCAGGAGGGGCTGATAAACACGTTGTCGCCGATCGAAACATAGCCCAGCACCCGGGCGCCGGCGCCGACTTCGACGTTATTGCCCAGGCGTGGGTGGCGCTTGCCGTCCGGGTTGTTGGCGATACCGCGCGCGCCCAGGGTCACGCCGCAGAGGATGTAGCAGTCGTTGCCGATCACGCAGGTTTCGCCGATGACGGTACCGTAGCCATGGTCCAGCACAAAGCGCCGGCCAATACGCGCTGCCGGGTGAATCTCGGCGCCGGAGAGGATCTTGCCCTGGTTGCTCAGCTTGAGGGCCATGCGCGAAAACTCGCCGTTGTCAGCGGCCTGGAAATGCCACACCAGGTGCGCAAGACGGTAGAACAGTACGGCCTTGAACGAGGCGTAGGATTCCAGGATCAACTCACCGCGGCCACGGGACGCCGGGTCCCGATAGGCATAGGCGATCAGGTCTTCGGCCACTGCCTGGGCGGCGTTCTGGATCAACGGCGCCAGGTGCGGTTCCAGCTGCTTCATCTGCCCGGGCGTCAGGGTGGTGATGAGGTGGGTCAGCAACTCATCGTGCAGCTGTTGCATGTCGATAAAGCCCCCCATGGAGACACCCCCGTATGTTGAATGGTTAAAAGCCCGGTTATTCGAAACTGGGCAGGTAGCTGTCGGCATTGTCGTAGACCATGGTCAACACCACCGTTTCAGGCGGCAGTTCGGGGGCAAGTTGGGCGATGGCAACCATGTTGGCGGCCGAAGACAGCCCCAGGCTGATGGCATCGGTGCGCATGATGCGTTTGATCATGTCCAGGCAATCGGCGTGCGACACCTTGAGCATGCCGTCGATCACGTCCAGGTTGAGGATGCTGGGGATCAGGCCGATCGACAGGCCCTGGATCCCGTGCGCCGCGTGCCGGTCTTTGAGCAGGTCGCATTCTTCCGGTTCTACGCCCATCACTCGCAGCGCGGGCCAGGCGGCCTTGAGGGTTTCGCCGATACCGGTGATGTGGCCCCCTGTGCCTATGCCGCTGACGAAGTAGTCCACGCGCTGTTCACCGAAGGCGCGCAGGATTTCCGGGGCGGTGGTGTCGCGGTGGGTTTGGGGGTTGGCGCCGTTGCGTTGCTGGTTGAGCATCACGTAGTTGGGGTTCTCCAACTGCAGCTCCATGCACTTTTCACCGTGGGAGTTATTGCCCAGGCGACTGTCGGACAGCACTACCCTGGCACCGTACAGCCGCAGCAGCTTCTGTTTTTCCGGGCTGTAGTTGTCAGGGATCACCAGCACCACTTTGTAGCCCAGCACGTTGCCGGCCATCACCAGGCCAATGCCGGTGTTGCCGCCACTGGGTTCGATGATGGTCTGCCCGGAATCACGGATCAGCACACCGCGGCGCTCGGCATCCAGGATCATGCCTAGGGCGATGCGCGCCTTGTGGCTGCCGCCGGGGTTGAGGGACTCCAGCTTGGCGTAGACCTCGATGCCGAGGTCTTCGGAAAACTGGGCCAGACGCACGATCGGCGTTTGGCCGATCACGTCGAGAATGGAGTTGTGCAGCATCAGTACGCCCCCACCCTTAGTACAACGGCATGTCAGGTTCGACGTCGCGAACCCAATGTTTCATGCCGCCCTGCAAGACTTTGGTGTTGGCAAAGCCGGCGGCCAATAGCGTGCTGGCGGCTTGCTCGGCACGGGTGCCTGCGTAGCAGATCAGGTAGTGGGTGTTGTCGCGGCTCAGGCTGGCGAGTTGTCCATCCAGTTCTGCCAGCGGGATATGCACCACGCCGGGTAATTTGCACACCTCCAGTTCGCTGGCGTCACGCACATCCAGCAATACATCGGCGCTGCTGGGGTGTTCGAGCACTTGCTTGAGCCCTTGGGGCTTGATGTAGCGTTCTGCGGCCAGGGAGGGCTGGCTCGGTAAGGCATCGGCGCAGGTGGCCGGCGCGACGGTTTCGCTGTGGCGCAGGTCTGAACAGCAGGGGCAGTCGGCGCGGCGCTTGAAGCGGATCTCGCTGAACTTCATCGCCAGTGCGTCGAAGCGCATCAAGCGGCCGGACAAGGGTTCGCCAATGCCGATCAGCAATTTGATCGCCTCGGTGGCCTGGATCATGCCGACCACGCCCGGTAACACGCCGATCACACCGCCCGCGCTGCAATTGGGCGCCAGCTCAGCGGGCGGGGCCTTGGGGAACAGGCAGCGATAGCACGGCCCACCTTTATAGTTGAGCACGCTGATCTGCCCGTCGAAACGGTAGATGGCGCCGTACACCAAAGGTTTGCCCAACTGCACACAGGCGTCGTTGACCAGGTAGCGGGTGTCGAAATTGTCGGTGCCGTCGATCACCAGGTCATAGGCACCCACCAGTTCCAGGGCGTTGTCAGTGTCGAGCGCGGTGTTGTGCGCATTGATCTGGATATAGGGGTTGAGGTCCAGCAGGCGCTGCTTGGCGGACTCGACCTTGGGCATGCCCAGGGTGCTGTTGCCATGCACGATCTGGCGTTGCAGGTTGCTGCTTTCCACCACGTCAAAGTCCACCAGGCCCAGGGTGCCGATGCCGGCCGCCGCCAGGTACAGGCTGATGGGCGAGCCCAGGCCGCCGGTACCGATGACCAGCACCTTGGCTTTCTTCAGGTTCAATTGGCCCTCGCGGCCGACGCCCGGCAGGGTGATGTGGCGCACATAGCGCTGCACTTCTTCGTTGCTCAGGGTGTCGATGTCCATGCCGCCGGAGGTGGCGAGCAATACTTCGATACGGGCTTTTGCTGGCAGGGGTTCATCGGCGTCTATCAGCGCCTCCTCGGCGGTAAACAGGAAGTGTTCCTTGAGCTGGTCGTTATTTTCATGGAACAGGTGCTGACGCAATTGGGGGTGATGGGTGCAGAGATTTTCAATGACTTCGCGCAATGTCGATCCGGCGCCCTCAAGGGTCGATTCCGGCAGCTTGGCCACGCGAACCAGAATGTCGGGGAAAGAGACAGCGTTCATGGACAACTCCGTGTGCAGGTCGTTGAAAGGTTGAAGGGAGAAATGCTTGCCATCCCAGGCAAACAGCTTGGAGCCCAGGGCCTGGCCCTGACGAACATCCACCACCAGGTAACTGACGGGGAAGATCGGCTCGCCCAGGAACAGTGCCTTGTCCTGGTCTTCGTCACTGAAATAGGCGCCCACATCCGGGTGTGAGTGGTAGATCACCACCACCGGGTTGTCGCTGCGAAACGCCTTGTTCATCAGCAGGGTGTCGGCCACCGAAAAGGTGTAGCCGTTGGCCGCGCTGCGTGGGTACATCTGGGGGTTCTTGCGGTGCAGCTCATTCTGGATATTGCTGCCCAGGTACACGCTGCCGTCGGCGAAGACAAAACCACAGCACTCCTCGGGGTAGCTGCGGCTGGCGTGGGCGTAGATCTGTTCCAGGGCGGTGGGGCGGAGGACGTCCATGTTTCTCTCGCGTTGGTTGAGGGTCACTTTTTCTTGGCCATGAGTTTTTCGATCGGCAACTTGGTGATCGCAAAGCCGGCCAGCAGGATCGCCGAATACAGCATCAGGTCGCGGGAAATTTCCACGCCTTCGTACCAGGCACCGATGATGACCGCGAACACCGGGAAGATGATGAAGACGAATGACAGGATGATCGGGCTCAGGCGCTTGAGCAGCATGAAATACACAATGAACCCGCCCACCGAGGCCACCAGGCCCAGGTAGAACAGCGCGCTCCAGGAACGCAGGGTGATGGCGTCGAACGTCGGCGTTTCAAACCACAGGCCGGCAAGGAACAGCATCAGCCCGGCAATGCCGATGGGCAGGGTGTTGTAGGTGATGACGCTGATGGCGCTGCCTTTTTGCTTGGTAATGACATAGCACAAGGCGTGCATGATCGCGGCGCTCAGAATGGCCAGCACCCCGAGGAACTCGGCGTGGTCCAGGTGCAGGCCCTGGCTCCTGATGATCATGTAGAGGCTGCCGAAACCGATGCCGATGCCGACCACCTGGGAGAAATAGATGCGCTCGCGCAGGAACAGCGCGGAGAAGATCAGGATGAACACCGGCATGCAGCTGAACAGCAGGGCGGTGAGGCCCGACGACACATGCATTTCGCCGTAATTGAGCAAATAGTAGGGAACGCTGAAGTAGGACAGGGTCACGAATACGAAGAACCAGCGGCTTTCCCGGGGAAACAGGATCGGCTCACGGCGCACCATGGCAAAACACAGGAACAGCGGAAACGCGATGAGAAAGCGCAGGCCGGCGGATGTCAGCGGCGGCACGCTCTCGACGGCGATCTTGATGCCCAGCCAAGTAGTGCCCCAGCTCAGGCAAACGATCAGGAACATCACGCTGGTCACCAGCCCGGCGAGCCACTGTTTTTGCGTTTTTGTTTTTGCAGTGTTTTCGAGAACGGCGGACATTGGCATCGTTTATTGCTTCCCTGAGCCGGAATTGAACTCTATATTGAACTTGTAATGAGTTATGTTTATCGGCGATTGAACCCGTAAAAGCACACTATTAGGGCGAAAGATGGCTGTCAAAACAAATATTGACATGGTGTCAATTATGCGTGAGGGCTTGTCCAACGGGCAGGGCGTGAAGTACAAGCGCCTGTCCGATGTGATGGAACGGGGCATCCTTGAAGGCTTGATTGAACCGGGACGAAAACTGCCGCCCCATCGGGTGCTTTCCGACAATTTAGGCGTGACCATCGGCACCATCAGCCGGGCCTACGGTGAACTGGAGCGCCTGGGCCTGGTGGTTGCACGGGTCGGTGACGGCACCTTCGTGCGCAAGCGTGGGATGGAGCGCCAGCGTGATGAGGGCTTTCGCAATTTCAGCGAGGAGCCGCGCCAGTACTTCGACATGAGCCGCAACATGCACATTCCCGGGCAAGAGACGGTGTTTCTCGCCCAGAGCTTTCAAACCCTGTCGACCAACGCCAAGTTCCTCCAGGACATCAGCGCCTACACCCCGGACGCCGGCCTGCCGCGTTACCGTGAAGCGGGCGCGCAATGGCTGGTGCAGCGCGAGTTTCATCCGATTCCCGAGCAGGTCATCTGCGTCAACGGCGGCCAGCACGGCTTGCTGTGCGCCATGATGGCCCTGCTGCGCGCTGGCGATACGGTGGTCACCGAGCAATTGACTTACCCCGGGCTGATTACCGCTGCGCGCATGCTGGGGGTGCGGCTGATCGGCCTGGAGATGGACGAGGAGGGTGTGCTGCCCACGGCGCTGGATGAGGTCTGTCGTAATCACCGGATTTCGGCGTTGTATTGCACGCCGACTATCCAGAATCCGACCACCGCCGTGTTATCGGTTGCGCGCCGCGAAGCCTTGGCCAGGGTGTGTCGCGAACATAACCTGCTGATTCTGGAGGACGAAGCCCACGGTGTGCTGGTGGAGGACCGTCCGCCGCCCCTCAGCTATTTCGCGCCAGAGCGTACGATCTTGATCAGCAGCCTGAGTAAGGCGGTGTCAGCCGGTTTGCGGGTGGGCTACGTGCATGCGCCACCTGCGCTGGTCAGCCGCATCTCGGCGGCGATCCGTTCGACCTGCTGGATGGCCACACCTGTGACCTTGGAACTGGCGACCCAGTGGATTGAAAACGGCACGGCGGAATATTTGTTGCGTCAGCAGATCAACGAGATCAGCCGGCGCAAGACGTTGGTCGAAGATCTATTGACCGGCCTGGCTTATCGCACCCACCTCAACAGCCCGCACTTCTGGATCGAAGTGCCGGAGCCCTGGCGGGCCTCGGAAATCGAGGCGGAGCTCAAGCAGAACAATTACCTGATCGCCACCGCCGAGGCGTTTGCCGTGGGGCAGACGGCGGTGCCGCAGTTTATTCGGGCGAGTATCTGCAACACGTCGGGCGATGATCAGTTACTGCGCGAGGGGTTTGATGCGCTGGCGACGGCGTTGGGGCAGGGAGGCGGGCGGTTTCATCTGTAAATCCGCGTTACCGTTGCTCGTTCCCACGCTCTGCGTGGGAATGCATCTTGCGACGCTCCGCGTCGCTATTGCGGGACGCGGAGCGTCCCAGGCGGCGTTCCCACGCAGAGCGTGGGAACGATCAGATCAGGCGACAGAGATCACTTGAAGCGCCGCTCCACACCCTTCTCCACCAAAATCTTCGCCGAAATCTCTTCCACCGAAAAATGCGTGGAATTGATGTGCGCAATATTCTCGCGGCGGAACAGATTTTCTACTTCACGCACTTCAAATTCACACTGGGCATAGCTGGAGTAGCGGCTGTTGGGCTTGCGTTCGTTGCGGATGGCGGTCAGCCGGTCCGGGTCGATGGTCAGGCCGAACAGCTTGTGTGAATGCGCGCGCAAAGCGGCGGGCAGGGTCAGGTGTTCCATGTCATCTTCGGTCAGCGGGTAGTTGGCCGCACGAATACCGAACTGCATGGCCATGTACAGGCAGGTCGGGGTCTTGCCGCAACGCGATACGCCCACCAGGATCAGGTCGGCCTTGTCGTAGTAGTGGGTGCGGGCGCCGTCGTCGTTGTCGAGGGCGAAGTTCACCGCCTCGATACGCTCCATATAGTTGGAGTTATGCCCGATGGAGTGGGACTTTCCGACGGAATAGGACGAATGTTCACTCAACTCCTGTTCCAGCGGCGCCAGGAAGGTAGAGAAAATGTCGATCATGAAACCATTCGACGTTGCGAGAATCTCACGAATGTCTTGATTGACGATGGTGTCGAAAATGATCGGGCGAAAACCGTCTTTTTCAGCCGCCAGATTGATTTGTTGTACCATGGCCCGCGCTTTATCCACGCTGTCTATATAAGGCCGGGTGAATTTGGCAAAGGTAATGTTTTCGAACTGCGCGAGCAGGCTCTGACCCAATGTTTCGGCTGTAATGCCGGTGCCGTCGGAAATAAAGAAAGCAGATCGTTTCATTTGAGCCCTGGGCCTTAAGCTGATGGCGAATCTTGGATATGATAGGCGCGATTTTGCCGTCCCGCAGTGGGCCGCATTCTCACTTATTTTCCAGGTCCAGGCCACAAGCGCTGGCGTTAGCTCCTACTGAGCAACCCGCGTCCTGAGCTTTTCCAACACAGAAAGTGGAGAGATCACCTTGGTAGAGTACGTAGTTTCCCTCGATAAGCTCGGCGTCCATGATGTAGAGCATGTGGGGGGCAAGAACGCATCCCTCGGCGAGATGATCAGTAATCTTGCAGGCGCTGGTGTCTCGGTGCCCGGTGGTTTCGCCACCACGGCCCAGGCTTACCGCGACTTCCTCGAGCTGAGCGGCCTCAACGCCCAGATCCACGCCGCGCTGGACGCCCTGGACGTCGATGACGTCAACGCCCTGGCCAAGACCGGCGCCCAGATCCGCCAGTGGATCATGGAAGCCGAGTTCCCCGAGAAGCTCAACGAAGAAATTCGCACCGCCTTTGCCACCCTGTCCGCCGGTAACCCGGACATGGCCGTTGCCGTGCGCTCCTCCGCCACCGCCGAAGACTTGCCGGACGCCTCCTTTGCCGGCCAGCAGGAAACCTTCCTCAACATTCGCGGCGTCGAAAACGTGATCCGCGCGGCCAAGGAAGTGTTTGCCTCCCTCTTTAACGACCGTGCGATTTCCTACCGCGTACACCAGGGTTTCGACCACAAGCTGGTGGCCCTGTCTGCCGGCGTGCAGCGCATGGTACGTTCGGAAACCGGCACGGCCGGCGTGATGTTCACCCTCGATACCGAATCCGGTTTCCGTGACGTGGTGTTTATCACCGGCGCCTACGGCCTGGGCGAAACCGTCGTACAGGGCGCGGTCAACCCCGACGAATTCTACGTACACAAGGGCACCCTCGAAGCGGGTCGCCCGGCCATCCTGCGCCGTAACCTGGGCAGCAAGGCCATCAAGATGATCTACGGCGACGAGGCCAAGGCCGGTCGCTCGGTTAAAACCGTTGACGTCGACAAGGCCGAGCGCGCGCGTTTCTGCCTCACCGACGCTGAAGTCAGCGAGTTGGCCAAACAAGCGATGATCATCGAAAAGCACTACAAGTGCCCGATGGACATCGAGTGGGCCAAGGACGGTGACGACGGCAAGCTGTACATCGTGCAGGCACGCCCCGAGACCGTGAAGAGCCGTACTTCGGCCAACGTCATGGAACGCTACCTGCTCAAGGAAACCGGCACCGTGCTGGTGGAAGGCCGTGCCATTGGCCAGCGCATTGGCGCAGGCAAGGTGCGGATCATCAAGGACGTGTCCGAGATGGACAAGGTCCAGCCGGGTGACGTACTGGTTTCCGACATGACCGACCCGGACTGGGAACCGGTGATGAAGCGCGCCAGTGCCATTGTCACCAACCGTGGCGGGCGTACCTGCCACGCGGCGATCATCGCTCGTGAACTGGGGATTCCGGCCGTCGTGGGTTGCGGCAACGCCACCCAACTGCTCAAGGATGGCCAGGGCGTGACCGTGTCCTGCGCCGAAGGCGATACCGGCTTTATCTTCGAAGGTGAGCTGGGCTTTGATATCAAGCAAAACTCCATCGACGCCATGCCCGACCTGCCGTTCAAGATCATGATGAACGTCGGCAACCCGGACCGCGCCTTTGATTTCGCGCAGTTGCCGAATGCCGGTGTGGGCCTGGCCCGCCTGGAATTCATCATCAACCGCATGATCGGCGTGCACCCCAAGGCACTGCTGAACTATGACGGCCTGCCACTGGACATCAAGGAAAGCGTCGACAAGCGCATCGCCGGCTACAACGACCCGGTAGGTTTCTACGTCGAGAAACTGGTTGAAGGCATCAGCACCCTGGCTGCGGCGTTCTACCCGAAAAAGGTCATCGTGCGCCTGTCGGACTTCAAGTCCAATGAATACGCGAACCTGATCGGCGGTAAGCTCTACGAGCCGGAAGAAGAAAACCCGATGCTGGGCTTCCGCGGCGCCTCGCGTTACATCAGCGAAGCCTTCCGTGACTGCTTCGAGCTCGAATGCCGTGCGCTCAAGCGCGTGCGCAACGAGATGGGCCTGACCAACGTCGAGATCATGGTGCCGTTCGTGCGCACCCTGGGCGAAGCGAGCCAAGTGGTGGACCTGCTGGCCGAAAACGGCCTGACCCGTGGCGAGAACGGCCTGCGCGTGATCATGATGTGCGAATTGCCGTCCAACGCCATCCTGGCTGAAGAGTTCCTGGAGTTCTTCGACGGTTTCTCCATCGGCTCCAACGACCTGACCCAGTTGACCCTGGGCCTGGACCGCGACTCGGGGATCATCGCCCACCTGTTCGACGAGCGTAACCCGGCGGTCAAGAAGCTGTTGGCCAACGCCATCCAGGCCTGTAACAAGGCGGGCAAGTACATCGGTATCTGCGGCCAAGGCCCTTCGGACCACCCTGACCTGGCCAAATGGCTGATGGAACAGGGAATCGAGAGCGTTTCGCTGAACCCCGATTCCGTGCTGGAAACCTGGTTCTTCCTGGCTGAAGGCCAAGCGTCCGCCTAAGATCGCCTGGTCAAAAGTGCCGGTCACTCGTTGCGGGTGACCGGCATTCTTATCTGTACAGGGCGGGAATCCTTGCGGACGCCGCCCTTTTTTGTGCAAGAGCATTATGCAAAGCAGCAGCAATCTATTTCCTGTCGCCCTGATCAGCGCTGAACGTCGTGGCGACCTGAGTGAAGATGTCTATCGGCTCAAACCCGGTAACAGCCCGGACGGCACCGTCGAGTTGGCGGTGACCCGTTTGGGCCTGGCCGATGTCCCGGAAAACCGGGGCACGCCGATTATTTTATTGCATGGCAGCTTTTCCAACCGGCGCTTCTGGTACTCGCCCAAGGGCATCGGCCTGGGGGCATACCTGGCGCGTCGCGGATTTGATGTGTGGATCCCGGAAATGCGCGGCCATGGCTTGTCCAAGCGCAATCACGACTACGCCAGAAACCATGTCGCCGATTACGCACGCTACGATTTGCCGGCTGTGGGGGCGTTTGTGTCTGAGCAAAGCGGGCAGGTTCCGCACTGGCTCGGGCATTCCCTCGGCGCCACCACCTTGGCTGCGGCCTTGGGCGGGCAGCACTTGGATGCATCTGCGGTGGCATCGGTGGCGTTGTTCGGCTGCCAGGTCAGTCGTACCCATTGGCCGTTGAAAATCCCACCGGTGCAGTGGGGTGGGCGCTTTATTCTCAAGCGCCTTGGCCACCTGTCCGGCCCGCGCTTCAAGCGTGGGCCCGAGGACGAACCGGCTGGCGTGATGATCGAAGCGATGCGTTGGAACGGCCTGTTCGGCCGGTTTGGCGATGCCGAGCATGACTGGTGGAAAGGCTTGGCGCAGGTCGATGTGCCGCTGTTGGCGGTGAGCGCAGCGGGCGACCGACAAGACCCAGACTGGGCCTGCCGCAAGCTCTTCGAGCAAGTGGGCAGCGAGCATCGCCAGTACCTGTGCCTGGGGCGTCAGCAAGGTTTCAGCGAGGATTTCGGCCATGTGCAGATGCTGGTCAGCAAAGCCGCCCAGGCCCAAGTGTGGCCTTTGGTCGAGCGTTGGTTGAACGACCCGCTGACACCTTTATTCGGCACGCAGCCCGAGGTGGCTGCAACGGTTTGACGAAACGCTCTGCCAGGGGCGTTTCACTCTTGAAGGGTTGCGGCTAAGATATGACGCGCCACGCGGTTCTGGTCATATTCAGTCGCGCAACGTGTATTGCGTTGCGCTGATCGGGGTTTGATCATGGCCGCCGCCAACGAGCAGGCACTTAAAGAATGCCTGTCGCGAGGCGTTTTCTTGATGTACACCGTGGATGTTCGACCTCTTCTTTGATGACAGGAGTTTCTCGATGAACCATTACGTGACCCCCGACCTGTGTGACGCCTACCCGGAGCTGGTGCAGGTAGTGGAGCCGATGTTCAGCAACTTCGGTGGCCGAGACTCCTTTGGCGGCGAGATAGTCACCCTCAAATGCTTCGAGGATAACTCCCTGGTCAAGGCGCAGGCTGACCTGCCGGGCGCTGGTAAAGTGCTGGTGGTCGACGGTGGCGGTTCCCTGCGCTGCGCGCTGCTGGGTGACATGATTGCCGAGAAAGCCGCGAAAAACGGTTGGGAAGGGCTGGTCATCTACGGGTGTATCCGTGACGTCGACGTCATTGCCCAGACCGACCTGGGCGTGCAGGCCCTGGCCTCGCATCCGAAAAAAACCGACAAGCGCGGCCTTGGCGACCTGAACGTGGCGGTGACATTCGGGGGCGTGACGTTCCGCCCCGGTGAGTACATTTACGCCGACAACAACGGGGTGATCGTGTCGCCCAGCCCACTGAAAATGCCTGAATAAACTGCCGTAACCGATTGGGGTGAGGATGTTCGAAGAAGAAAACGCGCAATGGGGGCTGGTGCATGCCCTGGTGCTGGACGGTAAAGGCGGTGCGCGTTCGATTGCCCGGACTGAGCTCGACGATCTGCAGTTGCAGCCCCAGGAAAGCCTGTGGCTGCACTGGGATCGCAGCCATCCTCAAACCCAGACCTGGCTGCGCAAATCCAGCGGCCTGAGCGAGTTTGCCTGTGACCTGCTGCTGGAGGAGAACACTCGCCCACGCCTGTTGCCGCTGCCGGACGCCGAATTGCTGCTGTTTCTGCGCGGGATCAATCTCAACCCAGGCGCCGAGCCCGAAGACATGGTGTCGGTGCGCATCTTCGCCGCTGCCAACCGAGTGATCTCGTTGCGTTTGCGCCCCTTGCGCGCCACCGATGAGTTGCTGGTGCAACTGGCAGACGGTAAAGGCCCCAAGACGGCATCCGAGCTCATCCTTTATATGGCTCAGTACCTGACCAATAAAGTGCAGGATCTGGTCGCTGGCTTGTCTGAAATCGTCGATTCCGAGGAAGAAAAACTCGATGCCGACGAACGGTATACCCCGGAGCACGGCAGCGTTCTGCAGATACGTCGAAGAGCCGCCGGACTCAAGCGCTTCCTGGCTCCCCAGCGGGATATTTTTGCCCAGCTCACGCGAATCAAATTGGCGTGGTTCTGCGACGACGATGCCGACTATTGGAATGAATTGCACAACAGTCTGACCCGTTACCTGGAAGAGCTGGAATTGGCCAGAGAGCGCGTGGGGCTTGTGCTTGAGGCCGAAGACCGGCGTTTGAGCCTGCGCATGAACCGCACCATGTACCGCTTCGGGATCATCACCGGGATCTTCTTGCCGATGAGTTTTCTCACCGGTCTGCTCGGTATAAATGTGGGCGGCATTCCGTTCTCCGAGAGCCCTTATGGATTCATGATTGCGTGCCTGTTGATGGTGTCTGTGGCATTGGGGCAATGGTGGTTATTTCGACGATTGCGCTGGGTTTGACCTGAATATGACCTGAACGTAAGAAAGGGCCGATGTGACCCGATGAATTTTACCCTCGTCTTTTAAATCACTTGCGAGAGGTCTCTATGCACGATCCGTTCGAACAGTCTTTGCGTGACATGCTCAATGCTTCGCCATCCAACCGTGATGACGATGCTTGCCTGGGCCGCGTACTGAAAACCGCCAACCGTCAGGTAGGGGCGGGTGACCTGTTCGGTCTGCTCGGGCGTTGGGTGCCGGCATTGATGATGGCCCTGAACAACGGTTCGGCCCATGTGTCACCGGTTTCCCGTCGTAAACCTCTTGCTAGCACTGCTGATAAGGCTGATTGAATATGGAACTTGATCTCTGGACCCAGAGCCTGGTCACCGCGATGACCGCATTGTGGACCAAGGTGGCGAATTTCATTCCCAACCTGTTTGGTGCCCTGGTCCTGGTATTGCTGGGTTTTGTCGTCGCCAAGCTGCTCGATACCCTGCTGTCCAAATTGCTCGCCAAACTGGGCCTCGACCGCCTGATGGCCGGCACTGGCCTGACCAAATTGCTTGGCCGCGCGGGGTTGCAAGTACCGATTTCGACCCTGATCGGCAAGATCGTCTATTGGTTCGTTCTACTTATTTTTCTGGTTTCTGCAGCGCAGTCCCTTGGACTTGAGCGAGTTTCAGCTACGCTCGACATGCTGGCACTGTATTTGCCGAAAGTGTTCGGCGGCGCGCTGGTGCTGCTGGTGGGGGTTTTACTCGCGCAATTGGCCAACGGGCTGGTGCGCGGGGCCGCCGAAGGCGTGGGCTTGGACTACGCGGCGGGCCTGGGGCGAATCGCCCAGGGGCTGGTGATCATCATCAGTATTTCTGTCGCGATCAGCCAGTTGGAGGTCAAAACTGACCTGCTCAACCACGTGATTGTGATTGTTTTGATTACCGTTGGTCTGGCAGTTGCGCTGGCCATGGGGTTGGGAAGCCGGGAAATTGCCGGTCAGATTCTTGCGGGAATCTATGTGCGTGAGCTGTATCAAGTTGGGCAACAGGTGCGTGTGGGCGAGGTCGAAGGGCAAATCGAGGAGATCGGCACAGTCAAGACGACCGTGCTGACCGATGACGGGGAACTGGTGTCGCTGTCTAACCGGATTCTCCTGGAGCAGCAGGTCAGTAGCCGCTAATCCGGCAAATCCTGCTAATGTACGCCGCCGCAAACCCGGGTGACCGGGTTGCAGCGGACATTGACCTGACTGTCGGCACGACTTGTTTTGAATAAAGCCCAAACGCTGTCCACGCGCTATGACCCCCGTGAGCTCTCTGATGAGGAGTTGGTCGCGCGCTCGCACACGGAGCTGTTTCACGTAACACGCGCGTACGAAGAATTGATGCGCAGGTATCAACGCACTCTGTTCAACGTTTGTTCAAGGTATTTGGGGAACGATAGAGACGCGGATGATGTCTGTCAGGAAGTGATGCTCAAGGTGCTATACGGCCTGAAGAACTTCGAGGGCAAATCGAAGTTCAAGACCTGGCTGTACAGCATCACGTACAACGAGTGCATCACGCAGTATCGGAAGGAACGGCGAAAGCGTCGCCTGATGGACGCTTTGAGTCTGGACCCCCTTGAGGAGGCGTCTGAAGAGAAGGCGCCGGCACCCGAGGAAAAGGGCGGACTTGATCGCTGGTTGGTGCATGTGAACCCGATTGACCGCGAAATTCTGGTGCTTCGATTTGTCGCAGAGCTGGAATTTCAGGAAATCGCTGACATCATGCATATGGGTTTGAGTGCTACAAAAATGCGGTACAAGCGTGCTCTTGATAAATTACGTGAGAAATTTGCGGGCGAGACTGAAACTTAGTGCGTAGCAAATATCTCTTACGTGTAGGCAAGTTCTGTTAGACTTGTCGCCGAGTTGTCCCCCGGTTTGTGGGACTGCTTTACAATCACCAGATGGGGATTTAACGGATGAAACTGAAAAACACCTTGGGCTTGGCCATTGGTTCTCTTATTGCCGCTACTTCTTTCGGCGTTCTGGCACAAGGCCAAGGCGCAGTTGAAGGCGAGCTGTTCTACAAGAAGCAGTACAACGATAGCGTTAAGCACATCGAAGACGGCTTCAACCCAGGCGCTCGCATTGGTTACTTCCTGACCGACGATCTGTCGTTGAATCTGTCGTACGACAAGACCAACCACACCCGTTCGAACGACGGCACTGGCAACCAGAAGATCAAAGGTGACACTGGCAGCCTCGTTGCTCAGTACCACTTCGGTCAGGCTGGCGTTGATAGCCTGCGTCCATACGTTGAAGGCGGTTTCGGCCACCAGAGCCGTGGCAACGTGCGCGCTGACGGCCACACCGGTCGCGATCAGACCACTTTCGCTACCATCGGTACCGGCGTGAAGTACTACTTCACCAACAACCTGTACGCTCGTGCTGGTGTTGAAGCTGACTACGGTCTGGACAACGGCAAGTGGGACTACTCCGCACTGGTCGGCCTGGGCGTGAACTTCGGCGGTAACGCTGGCGCAGCAGCTCCAGCTCCTACCCCAGCACCAGCTCCAGAGCCAGTTCCAGAGCCAGAAGCTCCGGTTGCTCAGGTTGTTCGTGTTGAGCTGGACGTTAAGTTCGACTTCGACAAGGCCGTTGTTAAGCCTAACAGCTACGGCGACGTTAAAAACCTGGCCGACTTCATGGCTCAGTACCCAGCTACCAACGTAGAAGTTGCTGGTCACACTGACTCCGTAGGTCCAGACGCTTACAACCAGAAGCTGTCCCAGCGTCGTGCTGACGCTGTTAAGCAAGTCCTGGTTAAAGACGGCGTTGCTCCTAGCCGTGTAACTGCTGTTGGTTACGGCGAATCCCGCCCAGTTGCTGACAACGCAACTGAAGCTGGTCGCGCTGTTAACCGTCGCGTAGAAGCGTCGGTTGAAGCTACCGCTCAGTAATTACTGAGTAGTAAAGAAAAGCCCGGCTCAGGCCGGGCTTTTTTTCGCCTGCGATTTGCCTCAGGCGCTTGCCGCAGCGGCGATGCTAGCCATCTGTGCGGCGCCGGCAACCTGGCCAATCACCAGGATGGCCGGGCTTTTGAGTGCAAAGGCTGTTGCAGCTTCATGCATGGCCGCAAGCGAGCTGCGGCATTCGCGTTGTTGGGGCAATGAAGCGTTTTCGATCATTGCCACCGGCATATCCGCAGCCATGCCGCCGTTGAGCAGCTGTTCGCGGATTTCGTCCAGCTTGGCCACGCCCATATACACCACCAGCGTGGTTCCACCCTCCGCCAGCGCACGCCAGTTCAAGCTGCTGTCATCCTGGGTATGCGCGGTGACCAAGGTCACTCCACGGCTCACCCCGCGCAAGGTCAACGGGATGTCACACTGGGTCGCCCCGGCCAGCCCTGAGGTGATGCCATTGACCAATTCCACCTCGACACCACGCTCGCGCAGCCAGGTTGCCTCTTCGCCACCGCGGCCAAAAATACATGGGTCACCGCCTTTAAGGCGTACCACGCACTTGCCCTGGCGTGCATAACGCAGCATCAGGCGGTGAATAAACTCCTGCGGGGTAGAGCGGCAGCCGCCGCGCTTGCCGACGGTAATCACCCGGGCGCTGGCGCAGTGTTCCAGTACTGCCGGGTTGACCAAGTCATCAATCAGCACGACGTGCGCTGCCTGCAGAGCCCGGACCGCCTTGAGGGTCAGCAACTCCGGATCACCCGGCCCTGCGCCTACCAGCCATACTTTTGCGCTCATGTTGTTCCCCTTACACACTGATGGCGATTGGCTGCGGGTTGCTGGCCAAAAGACGTTTGATTTCCGGCACGCAGGAGCCGCATTGGGTGCCGCAGCCCAGTGCCTGTTTGAGGCCATCCAGGTCCAGGCCGCTGCCGATACCGGCACACACGGCGTTTTCGCTGACGTTCTTGCAGTTGCACATAATCTTGTTGCTGGCCGTGGTACCGCCCGGTGGCGCGCTCAAGGGCGCCAGTAACCAGCGCCGCAGTTGCTCGTCGGCCCGGCCTTCCAGCCACAGGCTTTGCAGCCAGTGACGGGCCAGGGTTTCGCCGGCCAGGCGCAGGGCGGTAATGCGGCCTTTCTCGATTTTCACGCGCTTGCCGATTGAGCGGCGCGGGTCGTCATAGGCCATTACCGGGCCGTCGTTGAGGCCCAGCAGGTGGTCGATGCGGGTCAACAGTTGCAGGTCGGGCGCCTCGGTATGCGCGGCGCGCACCAGCAGCGCGGGGCGTTCACGGCCAGCCAGGCTCAGGCTGACGTAGGCAAAGGTTTCACACAGTGGGCGCAACGCTTCGAAGTGCTGCTGCACATCGCCTTCGATCAGCGCAAACAGCTGCCATGGCAGTTGCACTGCTTCCAGGCGCACGCCGCTGTGCTTGAGCTCCGGCTGCTTGGACAAAGGGTCGAACGCCGGTTGAGTGAGGGTATTAACGCCGCCCTTGAGAAAGCGGTCGCCCCAGTGCATGGGCAGAAACGCTTGGCCGGGGCGCACGCTGTCATCGCTGCAAACGGCGACGATCACACTGCCGCGACGGCTTTTCAGGCTGACCAGGTCACCCTCTTTGAAGCGGTGGCGGCGCAGCTCATCCGGATGCAGGCTCAACAGCGCCTCACTGACGTGCCCGAACAACTGGGCGGCGGTGCCGGTGCGGCTCATGCCGTGCCATTGATCACGCAGGCGGCCGGTGATCAGGGTCAACGGGAATCGCGCATCGCGTTGTTCTTTAGCGGCGCGATAAGGCTCGGCGACAAAGCGCGCCCGCCCAGTGTCAGTAGGGAAAATGCCGTCGGTGTACAGGCGCGACGTACCCGCCTGGGCGCCCTCTGGAAAGGGCCACTGCTGCGGGCCGATCCGGTCGAGCAGGGCATGGCTGATGCCGGACATATCCAGGTCACGGCCTTGGGTCAGTGGCTTGAATTCATCAAACAGCTGCGCCGCTTGTTCAAAGGCGAACAGGCTCGGCAACCCCGGACGCAGACGGCGCTCCAGGCGCTGGGCGAAATCCACCGTGATCGCCCAATCCGCGCGTGCTTCACCCGGTGGGTTGATGGCGCGGCGCACGTGGGAAATACGCCGCTCGGAGTTGGTCACCGTGCCGTCTTTTTCACCCCAACTGGCGGCGGGCAGTAGCAGGTCGGCATAGGCGGCGGTTTCGGTGGTACGAAACGCTTCCTGCAACACCACGAACGGGCACGCGGCCAAGGCGGCGCGCACTGCGTTCTGGTCGGGCAGGGATTGGGCAGGGTTGGTACAGGCGATCCACAGTGCCTTGATCTTGCCAGCCTGCACCTGTTCAAACAGTTCGATGGCGGTAAGGCCGGTGGTCGCCGGCAGTTGCTCCACGCCCCAATAGGCTGCCACTTCAGCGCGGTGTTCAGGGTTGGCCGCGTCGCGGTGGCCCGGCAGCAAGTTGGACAGGCTGCCGGTTTCGCGCCCACCCATGGCGTTCGGTTGGCCGGTCAGGGAAAACGGCCCGCAACCCGGGCGGCCAATGGTCCCCGTGGCTAAATGCAGGTTGATCAACGCGCTGTTTTTGGCGCTGCCGGCGGTGGACTGGTTAAGCCCCATGCACCACAGCGACAAAAAGCTGCTGGAGGTGCCGACCCACTGCGCACACAGGCGTAACTGTTCGACGCTGATACCGCACAGCTGCGTGACCATCTGCGGCGTGTAGTCATGCACCAGGCGCTTGAGTTCGGCCAAGCCGTCGGTGTGGGCCTGGATAAACGCGCGGTCCACCCAGTCTTCCCACAGCAACAGATGCAAGATCCCGTGGAACAACGCCACATCCGTTCCTGGCAAGATCGCCAAGTGCAGGTCGGCCAAATCGCAGGTGTCAGTACGCCGAGGGTCAATCACCAGCACTTTCATGTGCGGGCGTTGCGCCTTGGCTTGCTCCAGGCGCCGGAACAATACCGGATGGGCGTAGGCCATATTGCTGCCGACGATCATCACGCAGTCGCTGTTTTCCAAGTCTTCATAACTGCACGGCGGTGCATCGGCGCCCAGGCTGCGCTTGTAGCCGACCACTGCCGACGACATGCACAGCCGGGAGTTGCTGTCGATATTGTTGGTGCCCACCAACGCACGGGCCAACTTGTTGAAGCTGTAGTAGTCCTCGGTCAGCAGTTGCCCGGAGATATAGAACGCCACACTGTCGGGCCCGTGTTCGGCAATGGTATCGGCGAACACGTTGGCCGCGTGGTCCAGGGCGGTGTCCCAGTCGGTGCGGGTGCGTGCCAGGTCTTTGCCCAAGCGTAATTGCGGGTAGAGCGCGCGGGCGCTCAAGTCGCCGGTCAAGTGCAGGCTGGCGCCTTTGCTGCACAACTTGCCGAAGTTGGCCGGATGGCTGGGGTCGCCTTGCACCCCCAGGATCTGTTCGCCGTCATGCTCGATCAGCACGCCGCAACCCACCCCGCAATAACAGCAGGTGGACGCGGTGGTCTGGCGGTTCATCAACCCGCGTCCCGCAGGGCCAGCATCACCCGGCCGTTTTCCACCCGGGCCTGGTGATGGTGGGCACAGCCGATATCCGGGGCCTGGGCTTGGCCGGACTCAAGGTCGATCTGCCAATTGTGCAATGGGCAGGCCACGCGCTTGCCATAGATCAAACCTTGGGACAGCGGCCCGCCCTTGTGCGGGCAGCGGTCGTCGAGGGCAAAGACTTCGTCGTCACTGGTGCGAAAAATCGCGATGTCACCTTTCGGCCCGCTGATGATGCGCGAGCCCAGGGCGTTGATTTCATCGAGGGCGCAGATATCCAGCCAGTTCATAGCGAGACCTCCAGTTGTTTGACAGGGATCACGTCGAATTCCTTTTTCAGCAGCGGCTGTTCCAGGCGTTCCTTCCACGGGTCCTGCTCGAATGACAACGAGAACTGCAAACGCTCATTGAGGGCCTGGCGGCGCGCTGGGTCTTCCAATACAGCCTTCTTGATATGCTCCATGCCCACCCGCTGCAGGTAGTGCACGGTGCGCTCCAGATAGAAGGCTTCTTCGCGGTACAACTGCAGGAACGCGCCGTTGTATTCGCGTACTTCCTCCGCGGTTTTCACCTTGACGAAGAACTCCGCGACTTCGGTCTTGATCCCGCCGTTGCCGCCGATGTACATCTCCCAGCCCGAGTCGACGCCGATAATGCCCACATCCTTGATGCCCGCTTCCGAGCAGTTGCGTGGGCAACCGGAGACCGCCAACTTGACCTTATGGGGCGACCACATATTGAACAGGTCATGCTCCAGCTCGATGCCCAGTTGTGTGGAGTTCTGCGTACCAAACCGGCAGAACTCGCTGCCCACACAGGTTTTGACGGTGCGGATGGATTTGCCATAGGCGTGCCCGGACGGCATATCCAGATCCTTCCACACACCTGGCAAGTCCTGCTTCTTGATACCGAGCAAGTCAATGCGCTGGCCACCGGTGACCTTGACCATCGGCACGTTGTACTTGTCGGCCACATCGGCGATGCGGCGCAGCTCCGAAGGGTTGGTCACACCGCCCCACATCCGTGGCACCACAGAATAGGTGCCGTCTTTTTGAATATTGGCGTGGGCCCGTTCGTTGATCAGCCGTGATTGCGGGTCGTCCTTGGCTTCGCCGGGCCAGGTGGAGATCAGGTAATAGTTGAGCGCCGGGCGGCAGGTGGCGCAGCCATTGGGGGTGCGCCAGTTCAAGTAGCGCATGGTGCTGTCGATGGTCAGCAGGTGCTGCTCGCGAATGGCCTGGCGGATCTGCCCGTGGTTGAGGTCGCTGCAGCCGCAGATGGCTTTTTCACTTTTGGGCTTGACGTCGGCGGCGCCGCCCACGGTGTTGATCAGGATCTGTTCGACCAGGCCGGCACAGGAACCGCAGGAACTGGCGGCCTTGGTGTGTTTTTTCACCTCATCGACACTGAACAACCCTTGTTCCTGGATCGCCTTGACGATGGTGCCCTTGCACACGCCGTTGCAGCCGCAGACTTCGGCGCTGTCGGCCATGCTCATGGCTTTGTCCTGGCCTTGGTGGCCGACATCGCCGAGTGCATTTTCACCGAACATCAGGTGATCGCGGATTTCACCGATGGCGTGATTCTCACGGATCTGGCGGAAATACCAGCCGCCATCGGCGGTATCGCCGTACAGGCAGGCGCCGACCAGAATGTCGTCCTTGATCACCAGCTTTTTGTACACGCCACCAATCGGGTCGGAGAGGGTGATGGTCTCGGTGCCTTCGCCGCCCATGAAGTCGCCAGCGGAGAACAGGTCGATGCCGGTGACTTTAAGTTTTGTCGAGGTCACCGAGCCCTTGTAAGTGGCAAACCCCAGTTGGGCCAGGTGGTTGGCGCAGACCTTGGCCTGTTCGAACAACGGCGCCACCAAGCCATAGGCGATGCCGCGATGGCTGGCGCATTCACCGATGGCGTAGATGCGCGGGTCGTAGGTTTGCATGGTGTCGTTGACCAGGATCCCACGGTTGCAGGGAATGCCGGACTTTTCCGCGAGTTCGGTGTTGGGGCGGATGCCGGCAGCCATCACCACCAGGTCGGCGGGGATGATGTCGCCATTTTTGAACTGCACCGAGCCGACGCGGCCATTGCCGGCATCGTGCAGGGCCTGGGTCTGCTCGCACAGGCGGAACACCAGGCCGCGACTTTCCAGTTCGGTTTGCAGTAGCTGGCCGCTGGTCTTGTCCAGTTGCCGCTCCAGCAGCCATTCACCGATGTGCACCACCGTCACGTGCATGCCGCGCAGCATCAGGCCGTTGGCCGCTTCCAGGCCGAGCAGGCCGCCGCCGATCACCACTGCATGCTTGTGAGTCTTGGCGGTGTCGATCATCGCTTGGGTGTCGGCGATGTCGCGGTAGCCAATTACGCCCTGCAGGGTATTGCCGGGAATCGGCAGGATAAACGGCGTGGAACCGGTGGCGATCAGCAGGCGATCATACTCGGCCTCGGTGCCGTCTTCGGCGATGACTTTGCGCTTGACCCGGTCGATCTGCACCACCTTGCGGTTGAGCAGCAGCTTGACGTTGTTGTTCAGGTACCAATCCAGGTCGTTGAGCACGATCTCTTCGAAGGTTTGCTCACCGGCCAGTACTGGCGACAGCAGGATGCGGTTGTAGTTGGTGTGAGGCTCGGCGCCGAACACAGTGATGTCGTACAGCTCGTTGCTCAGCTTGAGCAGTTCTTCCAGGGTGCGAACCCCGGCCATGCCGTTGCCGATCATCACCAGTTTGAGTTTTTTCATGTCGTTCTCCGCAATGGCTCGACAAATCGTGCGCAAACAAAAAAGGCGTCCCCGCTAGTCAGCTAGCGAGGACGCCTTTGTCCTGGTCCCGTTCTCTCGGGAAGCTCGGCCCTTCGTCGTTGAAGGAGCGGCTATATGTGGGGTGTTGGGAAAGCTAATGCAGCAGCTGTGCCAAGTCCCTATAGCCCCAGTTTTACTGGGCGTTTACACGCAGAACCGGCGGATTCTGCCCGTTAGTGGTGCAGCAGCCAGTACAACAGCACCAGATTGAGCAGCATTGAAGCCACCGCCAGGGTTTGCCAGACCTTCAAGGGTTCGCGTTCGAGCAAAGGCCGTGGGCGTAGGCTCAATTCGCGACGGTCGGCCTGCTCCAGCACCAATAGCCATTCTTCGGCAGTTTCATAACGTTGGGCCGGGGCAGCGGTCACCGCTCGTTCCAGGCTGTGTGGCAACCACTCCGGCAAGTCGGGGCGATAACGGCTGGCGCTGACGGGCTGGTTAAACCTGGGCCGTTGGAAGGCCTCGATTTCACCGTAGGGGTAATGCCCGGTCAGCAGGTAATACAAGGTCACGCCGACGCTATACAAATCCTGTTGCGCCGTAGGCTGCTCGCCAGCGAACGCCTCGGGCGCGATAAAGCTCGGGGTGCCGGGCAGCAGGTGGGCACGGTCCTCGGAGAGCCCGGGGCAATAGGCCAGGCCGAAGTCCAGCACCCGCAGTTCGCCATCTTCTCCCAGCAGCAGGTTTTCCGGCTTGATGTCGCGGTGCAGGATCTGCCGGCGATGCAGCAGGCCCACGGCGCGCAGCAAGCGTTCTGCAATCGACTGCCATTGTGCCAACGGCAGCGGGCCCTGTTGTTGGAACAGTTGGGCCAGGGTTTGCCCGGCGTATTCGCGCATCACGTAGTACAAATGCTGACGGCCACTGGCGGCATGCACTTCGGGAAAGGCACGGCCGGCGACCCGGCGCAGAAACCATTCCTCCGATAACAACGCCTGGGCCGCATCGGTATCGTCGCAACGTAACGGTAAGGTCTTGAGCAGCCAGGGTTGCCCCTGGGCGTCGTGCACGCGGTACAACAACGACTGCCGACTCTGCGCCAGCACGCTTTGCACCTCCCAGCCTTCAAAGGTTTGCCCGACTTTCAGCGGTGGCGGCAGTGGCCATTGCTGCAACTGCACCAGGGCGTCGCCGAGGGTGGCGGCGCCGAGTTGATCGATGCGCACCAGCAAGGCGCTGGCGTTGTCTTGGCTACCCGCCAGGTGGGCGGCGTTGACCAGTGTGTTGACGGCCAGATCGAGGTCGCTTTGTTCGCGCAGTATCGCGCCGATGCTGTGATCGCCCAGCGTGGCCCACACCCCATCGCTGAGCAGCAGGAAACTTTCGCCCTCGCGCAATGGACCATCGAGGAAGTCCAGCACCAGGTGCTGATCCAGGCCGAGGGCGCGCTTGAGCACATGCTGCATCCCCGGCTGTTCCCACACATGGTCTTCGCTGATGCGTTGCAACTCGCCGTCAAGCCAACGATACGCCCGGCAATCACCGACATGGGCCAGGGTGAAACGTTGGCCGCGAAACACCAGGGCGCTCAGGGTGGTGAGCAACGGTTGCCCGCCGCCGTTGGCTTGCAACCAGCGATTCTGCGCCAGCAACAGACGCTCCAGCGCCTGGGCCACGCCCCAGGTCTGTGGCGTGGCGTAGTAGTCCAGGGCCAGGGCCTGCACGGTCGAGCGTGCGGCCAGGCCACCGTCGGCGCACTGGCTGACGCCATCGGCCAGTGCGCACAGGTAGCCTTTGCTCGCGGCCAGTTCCGCCATCGGTGTGACCACCCGCAGCGCGTCCTGGTTTTCGCTGCGCGGGCCGATGGCACTGGCCTGGGCGACGCTCAGTCGTAAGCTCATCAGACGCGGGCGGCGGTCACGGCGGCCGAGCCCCAGGTGGTTCTCCAGCGCCGTTTCACCCCATGCAGGCCGAACCAGGCCAGCACACCGAGGCTGGCGAACAACCACAGGGCCAGTTGATAGCTGCCGGTGCTCTGCTTGATGGCGCCCATGCCTGCCGCGAGGGCGAAGCCGCCGATGCCACCGGCCATGCCGATCAGGCCGGTCATGACGCCGATCTCACTGCGAAAACGCTGCGGCACCAGTTGGAATACCGCGCCATTCCCGGCGCCCAGGCCGAGCATGGTGCAGACGAAAAGCGCCAGCGCCGCGTAGGAACTGGGCAGGTTGAACCCCACTGCCGCAATGCAGATCACCGCCACGCTGTACATGCCGAGCAGGGTCTTGATCCCGCCGAACCGGTCTGCCAGGGCACCGCCCAAGGGGCGCATCAGGCTGCCGCCGAACACACAGGCGGCGGTGTAGTAGCCGGCGGTCACCGGGCTCAGGCCGTACTGGTCGTTGAAGTAGCCGGGCAGGGCGCTGGCCAGGCCGATAAACCCGCCGAAGGTCACGCTGTAGAAGAACATGAACCACCAACTGTCGCGGTCGCCCAAGGCCTTGAAGTAGTCGGCCATGGCTTTGGCTTTTGGCCGCTGAGGGGCATTGCGCGCCAGCCAGGCGAACACGATCAGGGTCAGCACCAGTGGGATCAGCGCAAAGCCGAACACATTGCTCCAACCAAATGCGGCCGCCAGCACGGGCGCCAACAGCGCGGCAAACACGGTGCCGGAGTTACCGGCGCCGGCGATGCCCATGGCCTTGCCCTGATGCTCCGCCGGATACCACTGCGACGCCAAGGGCAGGGCGACCGCGAAGGACGCGCCGGCCATGCCCAGGAACATGCCCAGCAGCAGCGCTTGTTCGTAACTGTGGATCCCCAGTTTCCAGGCGCAGAACAGCGCCACAATCACAATCACCTGGCCAATCAGCCCGGCGGTCTTGGGCGACAGCTTGTCGGCCAGCATCCCCATCAAGAAGCGCAGCACCGCGCCCGCCAGGATCGGTGTGGCCACCACCAGGCCACGTTGTTGGGTGGTCAGGTGCAAGTCAGCGGCAATCTGCACCGCCAGGGGGCCCAACAGGTACCAGACCATGAAGCTCAGGTCGAAATACAGGAACGCGGCAAACAGGGTCGGGGTGTGCCCGGATTTCCAGAAGCTTGATTTCATCACGCACCTCAACGGTTGGGGGTCTAGAAACGAAAAAACGCCGCCACCGGGTTCGCGAGGGCAAACCGGGTGGGCGACGTCTTTGTCGTGGAGGGGCAACCGCCGTTGGCTACCTGTGATAATTCTTTAGCAAGAGCTGAGCCACATCAGCCGAGCAACTCGCTCATGGCAATAATCTGCTCTGCCACCTGGATCAGTTTCTGTTGACGGCTCATGGCCTGGCGGCGCATCAGGGTGTAGGCCTCTTCTTCGTTACAGCTCTTCATCTTCATCAACAGGCCCTTGGCCAATTCGATGCGCTTGCGTTCGGCCAGTTGCTGGTCGCGGGCATGAAGCTGGGCGCGCAGGGCCTGGTCACTTTCGAAGCGCGCCATGGCCACATCGAGGATCGGTTGCAGGCGCTGGGCCTGAATGCCTTCAACGATATAGGCACTGACGCCGGACTTGATGGCCTGGCGCATCACATTAGGGTCGTGCTCATCGGTAAACATCACGATGGGCCGGGGCTGATCGCGGCTGACCAGCACCACTTGCTCCATCACATCGCGCCCGGGTGACTCGGTATCGATCAGGATCACATCCGGGCGCACTGTTTCGACGCGTGCGGGCAGGTCAATGGTCAAGCCGGACTCATCGATCACCTCAAAGCCGGCCTCGGTCAATGCGGCCTTGAGGCGCCCGACCTTGCGCGGGGTGTCGTTGATCAACAGGATTCGCAGCATCGTCGGGCTCCTGTCAGCGCAGCGCTTGGCGGTTGGCGTTATCGGCCAAGGCGTGGAGGTGGAAGCTGCGCGCATAGCCGGCGGGGTCGCTGCCGTCCCAGGTCTTGCCGTCGAGCAACTGGCTACGGCGCATGTCCGAGTTGCCTTCGGCAATGCCCAGCGCCTCAGCCGCCTGGCGGTACAGCGCCAGTTGCTGCACCTGCCGGGCGACGCCCAGGTAGTCCGGGTCTTCACGCAGCAAGCCCCAGCGCCGGAACTGGGTCATGAACCACATGCCATCGCTGAGGTAGGGCAGGTTCACCTCGCCGTCGGCGAAAAAGCGCAGCGCATGGGGATCCTGCCACTGGTTGCCCAGGCCGTCGTCATAGTGCCCCAGCAGGCGTGGTTCGATGCAAGCCACAGGCGCATCGAGGTATTCAGGGGCACTGAGCAACTGGGCGGTAGAGCGGCGGTTTTCACGGCTCTGCTCGATAAACCGGCTGGCCTCGAGGATCGCCATGACCAGCACGCGTGCGGTATTGGGGTACGCGTCAACGAAGGCTTGGGTGCAGCCCAGGACTTTTTCCGGGTGGTCCGGCCAGATCGCCTGGCTGGTCGCCAGGGTGAAGCCCTGGTTCTGTTGCACTGCGCTGGCGCACCAGGGTTCACCCACGCAAAGGCCATCGATGCGTCCGGCTTGCAGGTGCGCCACCATTTGTGGCGGCGGCACTACTACGCTGTTCACATCCTGCAAGGGATGAATGCCTTGGCTCGCCAGCCAGTAATACAACCACATGGCGTGGGTGCCGGTGGGAAACGTCTGGGCGAAGGTGAGTTTTGTCCGGCTTTGGTGCACGTGGCGTTTCAATGCTTCAGGAGTGATCACCCCTTGCTGTTGCAGGCCATGGGAGAGGTTGATGCCCTGGCCATTCTGGTTCAGCCCCATCAGCACCGCCATGGGGCTGGGGGCGACGCCGCCGATGCCCAGGTGTACGGCATAGATCAGCCCGTAGAGACTGTGGGCGGCGTCCAATTCACCGCTGACCAGCTTGTCGCGCAGGTTGGCCCAGGACGCCTGGCGCTTGAGGTTGAGTGTGAGGCCGTAGGGTTGGGCGAAGCCCTGGGTGGCGGCGACCACCAGCGAGGCGCAATCGGTCAGGGCCATGAACCCAAGGTCCAGGCTGCTCTTTTCCGGGGCATCGCTGCCGTTTACCCAAGCCAGTGGATCGTTCATCAATACCTGCCTTTTTCTGAAAAAAAAGCGCCGTTTCCCTGGTTGGCGTATAGGCCATTGCAGGGGAACGACGCCTTTGTCCGTAGGCCCGTGCCGCCGTTGGTGCGAGCCTGATCCAGAGTGCAAAGCAAGGCACATGCCATGGGCAGGACGTCGCAGTTGGCCGTCAACTTTCCATCATGATTGATCCTCGTGCGCCTCGCAGTATGGCCGCTTCTTCAGGCCAGACCACCAGGCATACCCACGGTGCACGCTGATTTACTCGCAACCCTCAATTGCCGCTGGCTGTACAGCGCGCTGCTGTGCGCCGTGCTGTTGCTGGGCAGTCGTACGGCCTGTGGCGAGGTGTTGCAGCTCTACGCTGCCGACGACACGAGAAGCTCGGCGGTGGTACTGCGGCATATTTCCGTCAGTAGGCTGCGCGGCATCATGCGCCGTGCGGGGCTGGATGAGCCGCGTTACCCACTGCGTGAACACGGCAAGCGTACGTTCTATGTAACCGGCCCTTCCAGTTATGTCGACCAGGTGTTGCATCTCGCCCAACGGATGGACCGACCCCCTCGCAAGGTGCCAGAGCGCGCCCCGGTATTCGGCGTGGTGAAAGTGATCAATGTCCTCGTGGACGATCACCTGCAGGGCGCTGGAGCCAACAAGGTCCAGGTACCGGGCATGGCCTCCATGCTCGAAGCTCGGCTATCCCAGGCGCAGAAGGACCAACTGGCCGATGGCCGCCTTGTGTTGATGGCCTATCCAGATACCAACAGTCTGTTGATCAAGGGCCCACCCGCCCAAGTGAAGGTTATTGAAAAACTGGTGGCCGAGCTGGATGTCGCCCAGCCGCTGGATGAGGCCTCGCCAGGGCAGGCTGGCGTAGATGGCGACGTACTGCCCTGGATCGGCCCACCTCAGTTGAGCGCCGCGCAACACGAGCGTGTGCGACGTGCGTTCCTGGGAGCGGACCCTGAGTTTTCCCCCTGAAAAAGGCGTTTGTCCATGCACCTGGAAATATTGCTGCAGGAGCAACTGATCAGCCGCAAGCGTTTGGCCGCATTCGCACCGGGGAAGGTGCTGCCCTTGGACCCAGGCGTCACCCGCTGCGTGGAGGTGCGGGTCAATGGACAACTGATGGCAGTGGGAGAGTTGGTGCAGTTGGAGGATCGGCTAGGGGTTGAATTGCAGGAGACGTTTCAGGAGTGGTTGCCGCGGTAAGGGTGCGTTAGCGAATTGTCTGACCGGCAGTGGCCAAAAAAAGGCGAATGAATGGGTTTTTTCCTAACGCGGGTCTTCGAGCCGGTTTTTTATAGTCGTGCCAATGGCAGATGAGCTGGTCACACAATAAGGATTTTAATGTCAGTAGTCGACTACAGAGGTGCGTATGGCCGTCGTGACGGATGAAACGACGACGTCCCTGGTTTTCGCGCGTTGGACCTTGCATGGCGACGGCCGGTTGACGGGCGTGGAGGCGGATATTCAGTTGCCTCCCAAGGAGGGGCACGTGCTGCGGTTGCTGCTGGCCTCCGGTGGCGCGCTGATGACCAAGGACCGTTTGCTGGAACTGGCCTGGCCTCGGGGCGAAGTGGCCGAAGAGTCACTCACGCGGTGTATTTATTCCCTGCGCAAGCACTTGAGGGCCGACAAAGGCTTTATCAAGACGATTTATGGCAAGGGCTATCGCTTTACCTGCCCGGTGCGCACAGGTGATCAACCCAGGGCAGTGGCACACGTGTGCGCCGTCTGTGGTCAGGCCAGCAATGTCCAGGGTTAAGGCATGGGGCAAAGGCCTGGTGCTCGGGGTATTGATGGGCAGCAGCCAGGCCTGGGCCTTTTGCTGGGAAGAGGCGGCCAGCCGCTACGACCTTGAGCCGGAGTTGCTGCAAGCTATCGCCTTGGTCGAATCGGGTTACCGGGCGCAAGCGATGAACTACACCAACCGCAATGGCACGCGGGATATCGGCTTGATGCAAATCAACAGCATCCACTTGCCGCGCTTGCTCAAGCAGGGCATTACCGAAGAACGGCTGTTGAGCGAGCCTTGCCTGTCGGTGGAAGTAGGCGCCTCGATTCTTGCCGAGTTCATCCAGCGTTTTGGCTACAACTGGACGGCGGTGGGGGCTTACAACGTGGGGCCGGGGCCCGGGCCACAGCGTGAGGCATTGCGTCTGCGCTACGCCGAAAGGATCTGGGTGCGTTATGAGGCGTTGACGGCGCAACGTCAATGAGATCAGGTGGCACGCCTCGCATGCAGGCCGCCACCCCGGCTATAATCACCGCCACCTTTTGCCGCCATCCGAGTCTAGCCCGCCCATGTATACTCTGGCCCGCCAGCTGTTGTTCAAACTCTCCCCGGAAACCTCCCACGATCTGTCCCTGGACCTGATCGGTGCCGGTGGCCGCCTGGGGCTCAATGGCCTGGTATGCAAGGCACCGGCGAAAGTGCCGGTGTCGGTGATGGGGTTGAACTTCCCCAACCCGGTCGGGCTGGCAGCCGGCCTGGACAAGAACGGCGCGGCCATCGACGGGTTTGCGCAGTTGGGTTTCGGCTTTGTCGAAATCGGCACCGTAACGCCGCGGCCGCAACCGGGCAACCCCAAGCCGCGCATTTTCCGCCTGCCGGAAGCGGAGGCGATCATCAATCGCATGGGCTTCAACAACCTCGGGGTCGACCATCTGCTGTCGCGGGTTCAGGCGGCGAAGTACACCGGCATCCTGGGTATCAACATTGGCAAGAACTTTGACACGCCGGTGGAGCGTGCGGTGGATGACTACCTGATTTGCCTGGACAAGGTCTATGCCCACGCCAGCTATGTCACCGTCAACGTCAGCTCGCCCAACACCCCGGGCCTGCGCAGCCTGCAATTTGGTGATTCCCTCAAGCAACTGCTCGAAGCCTTGCGCCAGCGCCAGGAAGACTTGGCCGTGCGTCATGGCAAGCGTGTGCCGCTGGCTATCAAGATAGCGCCGGACATGAGCGATGAAGAAACCGTACTGGTGGCCCAGGCCCTGGTGGATTCAGGGATGGATGCGGTGATTGCGACCAACACCACCCTCAGCCGCGTGGGCGTCGAAGGCCTGGCTCATGGTGACGAGGCGGGCGGCCTGTCGGGCGCACCGGTGCGTGACAAGAGCACCCATATCGTCAAGGTGCTGGCGGCCGAGTTGGCTGGGCGTTTGCCGATCATCGCGGTGGGCGGTATCACCGAAGGCAAGCATGCGGCTGAGAAGATCGCGGCCGGCGCCAGCCTGGTGCAGTTGTACTCGGGCTTCATCTACAAAGGCCCGGCATTGATTCGCCAGTCGGTGGATGCCATCGCTGCCTTGCGCTGAGCAGGCAATAAAAAGGGCTCCATGAAGGAGCCCCTGGGCCGAAGCCCGCCGCCCGGATGGGGCGCGCGTGGTTAAGTCGTTACAGATTCAAAGATGTGTGTGTCGCAATTAAATCCCCTGATTAGCCGACGGCGTGAAGTTCGTTGAGTCTGTGGATGCCCGCAGTGCCAGTCATACCGTCCCAGTTGTCGCCGCGTCCTTCTCGCCAGCCGTTGATCCAGGCTTGGCGTACCGACGGTAGAGTAAATGGGCAAAGCTCACGGGATTTTCCATGAACGCCATATTGATATCCGCGTAAAAATGCTCTTTCCAACGGATCACGCTTAAGTCTTCTCATAGGGTGTTTCCCTCACTTGTTGACTGTCTAGATATCCTTCGGCCTTGTCCAAGGCCGGGCAGAGTTTTTCTGCCGTTGGTGGGCTCGCTGCCGGCGTGGCGAGCCAATGTGTTGGCACCGTTACGGCGCCAACCTGTGTTGAGTTCTAACCAATAGGTCACATGTATTCAATGATCGTTTTGTCATAAGCACGTAACGATAACGATGCTATAGCCATAAGCTGGGCTGGTTATTCGCCCCTTTTATAGGGCAAAGCCAGCTATGATGTGCCCTGCAAAGAGGAAAGGTTTAATTCCTTAGTGAGAATGCCCGCCTGTTGCAGTCGGTTATTATTCGACGAAGGGTCGGAATATTTCTTTTTGTTGCGCAACATTCTTCTTCTGCCTCGCCCATAAAGGCTCAAGAGCCCGCCAGACGGGGTGGAACGGCACATTCGTGCCACGCGAGCACTCTTCGAGAAAAGTGCTTGATTGAAAACCGAACCGGCGATGCGTCGCCTGTTCACTTATTGCTGAAAAGCCTGGAATGCCCCATGTCGGACCGTTTTGAACTCTTCCTCACCTGCCCCAAGGGCCTCGAAGGCCTGCTGATCGAGGAAGCCGTCGGGCTTGGCCTTGAGGAAGCCCGCGAGCACACCTCGGCCGTGCGCGGCATGGCCGACATGGAAACCGCCTACCGCTTGTGCCTCTGGTCGCGCCTGGCCAACCGTGTGTTGCTGGTGCTCAAGCGCTTCCCGATGAAGGACGCCGAGGATCTTTACCACGGCGTGCTGGACATCGAATGGGCTGACCACATGGTCCCCGACGGTACCCTCGCGGTGGAGTTCAGCGGCCATGGCTCGGGCATCGACAACACCCACTTCGGCGCGCTGAAGGTCAAGGATGCGATCGTCGACAAACTGCGCACCCCGACCGGCGAACGTCCGTCCATCGACAAGATCAACCCTGACCTGCGCATTCACCTGCGCCTGGACCGTGGCGAAGCCATCCTGTCCCTGGACCTTTCCGGCCACAGCCTGCACCAGCGCGGCTACCGCCTGCAGCAGGGCGCGGCACCCCTGAAGGAAAACCTGGCGGCGGCGATCCTGATCCGCGCCGGCTGGCCGCGTATTGCAGCCGAAGGCGGCGCACTCACAGACCCGATGTGCGGTGTGGGTACCTTCCTGGTCGAGGGCGCGATGATCGCCGCCGACATGGCCCCCAACCTCAACCGTGAACTCTGGGGGTTCACTACCTGGCTGGGCCACGTCCCGGCGCTGTGGAAAAAACTGCACGCAGAAGCCACTGAGCGTGCCGCCATCGGCATGAACAAGCCGCCGTTGTGGGTACGTGGCTACGAAGCCGACCCGCGCCTGATCCAGCCCGCACGCAACAACATCGAACGCGCCGGCCTGAGCCACTGGATCAAGGTGTACCAGGGCGAAGTGGGCACGTTCGAGCCGCGCCCGGACCAGAACCAGAAAGGTTTGGTGATCTGCAACCCACCCTACGGTGAGCGCCTGGGTGACGAAGCCAGCCTGTTGTATCTCTATCAGAACCTCGGCGAACGCTTGCGCCAAGCCTGTATGGGCTGGGAAGCCGCAGTGTTCACCGGCGCGCCGGACCTGGGCAAGCGCATGGGTATCCGTAGCCACAAACAGTATTCGTTCTGGAACGGCGCATTGCCGTGCAAATTGTTGCTGATCAAGGTCAACCCGGATCAGTTCGTCACTGGCGAGCGCCGCACTCCTGAACAGCGCCAGGCCGAACGTGAGCAAGCGGCCTACGACCAGGCCCCGAGCGAGCCGGCAGAGCGTCAGTACAACAAGAACGGCAACCCGATCAAGCCCGCCCCGGCCCCCGTGGTGGAGCAGGCGCGCTTGAGCGAAGGCGGGCAGATGTTTGCCAACCGCCTTCAGAAGAACCTCAAGCTGCTGGGCAAATGGGCCAAGCGCGAAGGGGTGGATTGCTACCGTGTGTATGACGCCGACATGCCTGAGTACTCCATGGCGATCGACCTGTACCACGATTGGGTGCACGTGCAGGAGTACGCCGCGCCTAAATCCATCGACCCGGAAAAAGCCTCGGCCCGCATGTTCGATGCCCTGGCGGCCATTCCCCAGGCACTGAACGTCGACAAGAGCCGTGTGGTGGTCAAGCGTCGTGAGCGTCAGAGCGGCACCAAGCAATACGAGCGTCAGAGTGCCCAAGGTAAATTCACCGAGGTCAGTGAAGGCGGCGTGAAGTTGCTGGTCAACCTTACCGATTACCTGGACACCGGCCTGTTCCTCGACCACCGCCCGATGCGCATGCGCATCCAGAAGGAAGCGGCGGGCAAGCGTTTCCTCAACTTGTATTGCTACACCGCCACCGCGAGTGTGCATGCCGCCAAGGGCGGTGCGCGCAGCACCACCAGCGTCGACCTGTCCAAGACCTACCTGGACTGGGCGCGTCGCAACTTCTCCCTCAACGGTTTTTCCGACAAGAACCGCCTGGAACAGGGTGACGTGATGGCGTGGCTGGAAGCGAGCCGCGATGAATTCGACATGATCTTCATCGACCCGCCGACCTTCTCCAACTCCAAGCGCATGGAAGGCATCTTCGACGTGCAGCGTGACCATGTGCAGTTGCTCGACCTGGCCATGGCGCGCCTGGCGCCGGGTGGCGTGTTGTACTTCTCCAACAACTTCCGCAAGTTCCAGCTGGAAGACAACCTCAGCGAACGCTATGCGGTCGAGGAAATCAGCGACAAGACCATCGACCCGGATTTTGCGCGCAATGCCAAGATCCACCGCGCCTGGAAAATCACCGCACGCTGATTTTCCCCTGTAGGAGCGAGCTTGCTCGCGAAGATCGTCAACGATACCGCGGATATCCTGGATGAACGCGGTGCCTGTGAGTTTTTCGCGAGCAAGCTCGCTCCTACAGTAAGCCTCTGTGGCGAGGGAGCTTGCTCCCTCGCCCACAATAAGTCCGTGACGGTTTTACGCTGGTCAAACACCCTGCCGATGGCTATAACTTAAGCCCTAGCCAAAGTGACACCCCCGCACACTGGCGCTGTGAGTGTTGCCTATGCCGATGCAAGTCGTTCGCCCGAAAATCCTTGGTTTTATCAGTGAGCAGGCATCGGCTTGGCTGGTGGCATTGGTGGTGTTATTGATCGGTAGCGCGCTGACGGTGGTCGTCGCGTGGGCGGCATCCGACTTATATCAGCAACAGGTGCGCCAGCGGTTCCAGTTGCTGGTCAACGAGCGCTACACCCGCATCCAGGAACGTTTTGAAGACCAGGAGCAACGCCTGGGCAGCTTGCAGCGCTTTTTCGTCAATTCCGGCGAGGTGTCTCGCGCCGAGTTCGACGGTTTCGCCAAACCGCTGTTGTTGCATGCCCGTGCCTATGCCTGGGCCCCACGGATATTTCGCACGCAGCGCAGCCTGTTTGAGCAGGACATTTCTCGCCAGCGCGGCATTCCCTTCAGTATCCGCGAACTGAATACTGCAGGTGAGTTGGCACCAGCGGCCGAACGCGATGAATATGTACCGGTGCTGTACAGCCAGACGCAAAGTCTGCTGGGCTCGCCGCTGGGCTTTGATCTGCTGGCCCAACCCCTGCGTCGCTCAGCCCTGGAGCGTGCGCAAGAAAGCGGCCAGCTGGCAGTGTCGCAACCCATGCAGTTGGTGGGGGTGGAACCCGCATATGCCGCAGGCGTGTTGTTGGTGGCGCCCGTGAGCAAACTCGCTGGTGCCGAGCCCTACGGTTATGTGATGGCGGTGATCAGCATGCGTCAGCTGGTAGCCGAGGGGTTGCCCAGGCCCAACCGGGACAACCTGGTGATGCAGATCGTAGACACCTCCGACACCCAGCAACGGGTGTTGTATGCCTCCAGCAACACCTTGGGCAGCAGCGGCTTGACGGCTGCGCGCCGCCTCACCCTGGGCGATCATGTCTACGCCCTGAGCCTGAGCGCCAGCGAAGTGTTCGACAGGGCCAACCATTCTTCGATGCACACCATTCTGGCGATGGGCGTGTTGCTCAGCGCCTTGCTCAGTGCGCTGCTTTACATGCTGGTGAGCCAGCGCCAGCGCGCACTGAAACTGGTGGAGCAACGCACCGTACAATTGCGCGCCCGTGAGCAGGAGTTGCGTGGCGCCCATGGGCAATTGCGCAGCGTGCTGAATGCGGCGACTCAAGTGGCGATCATTGCCACGGACCTGCGCGGGGTGATCAACACCTTCAATGCCGGTGCCGAGCAGATGCTGGGCTTTACGGCCGAGGAGGTGCTGGGGCATATGACCTTGGACCGTCTGCACGTAGCCATGGAACTCGACGCCCGCGCCGAGCCGTTGAGCAGGGCGCTGGGCAAGCGCATCCCCGCGAGCCAGGCGATGCTGGTGGAGAGCCCGGACAGTCAACATGAAGGACGTGAGTGGACGCTGGTGCGCAAGGACGGCAGCCAACTGACGGTCAACATGTTGCCGACCGTGCTCTTGGATGACCATGGCCTGTGGGTCGGGCACCTGGCGATTTACCTGGATGTCACCGAGCAAAAGCGCGCCTATGAGGCCCTTGCCGTACGCGACCGCCTGCTGAAAAAACTCAGCGCCCACGTGCCGGGTGGGATCTTCCAGTTCACCCTGGAGCCCCAGGACACCTGGCGTTTCATCTATGCCAGCGAAGGCATGCGCGATATCTATGAAATCGAACTGGGCATGCTGCAGCAGGATGCGGGCAAAGTGCTGGAGCGCATTCACCCCTTGGACCTGGAGCGCGTGCGTGCGTCGATACGCCTTTCTGCGTTGCAACTGAGCCATTGGCGCGAAGAGTACCGTGTGCAATTACCCCAACGAGGCCTGCGCTGGATTCGCGGCGAAGCGACGCCGGAAGAGTTGCCGGGAGGCGGTACGCTTTGGCACGGTTATGTGTCGGATATTTCTGATCTCAAACGGGTCGAGGAAGAACTGCGTGCGCTGTCCATCACCGACTCTCTGACAGGGATCTATAACCGTCGCTATTTCCAGGATCGCCTCAAGGGCGAAATGCTCCGGCTCAACCGTATGTCTGGCGCGCTGTCGTTGATCATGCTCGATATCGACCACTTCAAGCGCATCAACGATCAGCACGGCCATGCCGTGGGCGACTGCGTGCTGCAGGAGTTGTGCAAGCGTATCGGCCAACGCTTGCGCCGCACCGATGTGTTTTGCCGGATCGGCGGGGAAGAGTTTGTGGTGCTGTGCCCCAACACCGATGGCGCCCAGGCCTACAGCCTGGCGATGCAGTTGTGGCAGTCGCTGCGCGGTGCGTCGATGGAGCCGGTGGGGGTGGTTACCGCCAGCTTCGGCGTGGCCAGTTGGCGGCTCGACGAAGGTATCGATGGCTTGCTGCTGCGCGCGGATTCGGCGGTGTACGTGGCCAAGCAGGCGGGCAGGGATCGGGTCGAGGAAGCCCTGACGCTTGAATGATCGTTCCCACGCGCTGATCGTTCCCACGCTCTGCGTGGGAATGCATCCTGAGACGCTCCGCGTCACGCCTTGAGCGCGGACGCAGAGCGTCCAAAACAGCATTCCCACGCAGAGCGTGGGAACGATCAGACAGGGTGATGTGGTGCTTTAGAGAACCGGCGCGGCGGCAACGGCCTTCGGCTGGCGATACAGGTCCAGCAGCACCTGATCCAACACCGACGAGGCTCCCCAAGGCTTGGGGTCGTTGAGAATCGCCACCACCGCCCAGGTATTGCCATTGTTATCGCGGCTGTAACCGGCGATGGCGCGTACGGTGTTCAAGGTGCCGGTCTTTACATGGGCTTCGCCGCGCAGGGCGGTGGTTTTCAGGCGTTTACGCATGGTGCCGTCGGTGCCGGCGATCGGCATCGAGCTGATGTACTCCGCCGCATAAGGGCTTTTCCACGCGGCTTGCAGCATGGCCGCCATCTCGCGGGCGCTGACCCGTTCGGCGCGGGACAGGCCGGAGCCGTTTTCCATCACCAGGTGCGGCGCGGTGATGCCTTTCTTGGCTAGCCACTGGCGCACGACACGTTGCGCAGCCTTGGCATCGTCGCCATCGGCATCGTTGCGAAACTGCGCACCCAGGCTCAGGAACAACTGCTGGGCCATGGTGTTGTTACTGTATTTGTTGATGTCGCGGATGATCTCCGCCAGGTCCGGCGAGAAGGCCCGGGCAAGTACCTTGGCATCCTTGGGCACCGGTGCCTGGATATCACGGCCCTGGATGGTGCCGCCCAACTCCTTCCAGATCGCCCGCACGGCGCCTGCGGTGTAGGTGGCGTGGTCGAGCAGCGACAGGTAGGTCTGCGAGCTGCAGCCATCACCCAGTTGGCCGCTGACGGTCACGGTCACGCTGCCGTCGGCGGCGGTCACCGGGCTGTAGCGCACGTCACCGGTGCACTGTTTGGCGTTGGTGACTTTCACCTGGTTGTCGATGCGGATGCTGGCAATCGGCGGCTCGACCGACACGATCACCCGCCCTGAATCATTGCGGGTCACAAAGCGCAGGGCCTTGAGGTTGACCAGCAAGGCGTCGGGCTTGACCAGGAATGGCTTGTTCTCATCGTTGCCGTCGTCGTTGAACTCGGGCAATTGCGGCTGGTTGAAGAAGTTGCGGTCCAGCACCAGGTCGCCGGTGACTTGCTGCACACCATTGGCACGCAGGTCGCGCATCAGCAGCCAGAGTTTTTCCATGTTCAGCTTGGGGTCGCCGCCGCCCTTGAGGTACAGGTTGCCGCGCAACACGCCGCCGCTGAGGGTGCCATCGGTGTAGAACTCGGTCTTCCACTGATGGTTGGGGCCGAGCATTTCCAGGGCCGCGTAAGTGGTGACCAGCTTCATGGTGGAGGCCGGGTTCACCGAGACGTCGGCGTTGAAAACCGTAGGGGTACCAGGGCCGTTCAGGGGCAGCATCACCAGGGACAGCGCGGTATTTTGCAGCTTGGCCTTCTGCAAGGCCTGGGCAACGCTGGGTGGCAGGGTGTTATTGACGGGAGCGGCGCAAACGGAAAAGGCCAGGGGCAAGACAACACTGGCAAGTAACACTGAACGCAAAGATTTGATCATAAGAAATAAAACCCTACTGCTGAGGAGGGTGAAAAAGGCGAGGGGTATGGAAGAAAATCCCTCAGTGGTCACGAAAGTGTCGGCATTATGCCCCAAGCTGGCGCCACGTGTAGCTGAACGATAGCTGCTAATCGTGGTTTTTTTGCGCGCATTTGCCCGTCGGTCCCAGAGAGTCGGGCAATTGCCGCCTTAAACTGCTAAAGTGCCGCCCGTTAATACTTATGAGGATTGTTCCAATGGCGACTAACCGTTCCCAGCGTCTGCGCAAAAAACTGTGCGTTGATGAATTTCAAGAGCTGGGTTTCGAACTGAACCTGGACTTCAACGAAGGCCTGAGTGAAGAAGCTATCGACGCTTTCCTCGAAGCATTCATCAAAGAAGCCATGGAAGCCAACGGCCTGGGCTATGTCGGCGGCGATGACTACGGTCTGGTTTGCCTGCAGAAGCGTGGCTCGGTCTCCGAAGAGCAGCGTGCTGCGGTCGAAGCCTGGCTCAAAACCCGTTCCGAGCTGACCAAGGCTGAAGTCAGCCCGTTGCTGGACGTGTGGTATCCAGAAAAGCCGATCAACGCGGCTAAGTGATACTGAAAAAAACGGCGACCTGAGGGTCGCCGTTTTTTTATGCCTTGCGCCAATTCAGAATCAGCAGCGTCAACACCCCCGCCACAATCCCCCAGAACGCCGACCCGATGGAAAACAACGTCAAGCCTGACGCGGTGACCATAAAGGTGATCAGCGCCGCTTCCCGTTCCTTCGGCTCATTCATGGCGATGCTCAAGCCATTGATGATCGAGCCCAACAACGCCAACGCCGCAATCGACAGCACCAACTCCTTGGGCAGCGCCGCGAAGAGTGCCGCCAGCGTGGCGCCGAATACCCCGGCAATTCCATAGAACACCCCGCACCACACCGCCGCGGTGTAGCGCTTGTTGCGGTCTTCATGGGCGTGGGGGCCGGTGCAGATCGCGGCACTGATCGCCGCCAGGTTGATGCCGTGGGAGCCGAACGGTGCCAGCACCAACGACGCCAGGCCGGTGGTGGTGATCAATGGCGAAGCCGGCACGGTATAGCCGTCGGCGCGCAGTACGGCTACGCCGGGCATGTTCTGCGAGGTCATGGCCACCACGAACAGCGGAATGCCGATGCTGATGGTCGCCGCCAGCGAGAAGTGCGGCGTCGTCCAAACAGGCGTCGCCACCTCCAGATGAAAGCCGCTGAAATCCAACAACCCCATCAGCCCTGACAAGGCGGTGCCGATGAGCAAGGCGGCCAGCACGGCATAGCGCGGCGACAGGCGCTTGATGATCAGGTAGGTGAAGAACATCCCCAGCACCAGCCCGGTACGGTGCTGGGCGGCGACGAAAATTTCGCTGCCGATCTTGAACAGAATCCCCGCCAGCAGCGCCGCCGCCAGTGAGGCCGGAATCCGCTTGACCAGTTTCTCAAAGCTGCCGGTCAACCCGCAGACCGTCACCAGTACCGCACAGGTGATGTAGGCACCGATGGCCTCGCCATAACTCACGCCGCCCAGGCTTGTGATCAACAGCGCCGCGCCAGGGGTGGACCAGGCGATGGTGATCGGTGTGCGATAGCGCAGGGACAGGCCGATGCTGCACACCGCCATGCCGATGGAAATCGCCCAGATCCATGAAGAAATCTGCGCGGTGGTCAAGCCGGCGGCTTGGCCGGCCTGGAACATCAGCACCAGGGAGCTGGTGTAGCCGGTCATCATGGCGATAAAGCCGGCGACGACGGCCGACGCAGAAGTGTCGGCCAGTGGGCGCAAGGGCGCTTGGGTGGCGTCGGTCATGGAGAGGTGTTCCTTTTTACCTGACTCCGCACGCTGTAGGAACGAGCTTGCTCGCGAAAATCGCCAACGATAACGCGGGCAATCAGATTAAACGCGGCGCCCTTGGGTTCTTCGCGAGCAAGCTCGCTCCTACAGTGGGATGTCGTTCATGGGAAATCGTGGATTCAAGCCTAAACTCAAACGTAACCAGTCATTGCAATACAGCCGAGCCCGCAAACAGCCGTACAGTGTGTTGGCACAGTGGGTTGTGTACAATGTGCGCTGTTTTTAGGTGATACTTGCCAGCGACACGCTGTTGCCGTATTACCGTTAATTCGCCGTTCTCAAACCCGAGTGCCCATGAACGAACAGTTGCAACCTCTCAAGAAACAACCGCGAGCCGGCAAGGCCGGTCGCAGCGGAACCCAGGACGATATCGTCTATGCGCATATCTTCGAGGCGATCCTTGAACAACGCCTGGCGCCCGGAACCAAATTGAGTGAAGAGGCACTGGGCGAGATCTTCGGCGTGAGCCGCACCATCATTCGCCGCGCGCTGTCGCGCCTGGCCCATGAAAGCGTGGTACTGCTGCGGCCCAATCGCGGTGCGGTGGTTGCCAGCCCAAGCGTCGAAGAAGCACGCCAGGTGTTCATGGCCCGGCGCTTGGTGGAGCGGGCGATCACAGAATTGGCGGTGCAGCACGCCACGACCGAGCAGTTGGCCGAGTTGCGCCAGATGGTCAACGACGAGCGCGACAGCTTCTCCCGTGGTGACCGTGGCGCCGGTATCCGTCTCTCCGGCGAATTTCACTTGAAGCTGGCCGAAGCCGCGAAGAACGCGCCGCTGATCAGCTTCCAGCGCAGCCTGGTGTCGCAGACGTCATTGATCATCGCCCAGTACGAAAGCGGCAACCGCTCGCACTGTTCCTACGATGAACATACCCAGTTGATCGACGCGATCGAAGCACGGGATGCGACGTTGGCGGTGAACTTGATGATGCATCACATGGATCACATCGACAGCAAGCTCAACCTCGATGAAGAGAGCGCGTCGGATGATTTGCATGCGGTGTTTTCGCATCTTTTACAGACTAAAAAACCTGGGCGCTCGTCTGTAAAGTTGTAAACCCAATCAAATGTGGGAGCAGGGCTTTTGTGGGAGCCGGGCTTGCCCGCGATGCAGGCGCCGCGGTGTATCAGTTACACCGCGGTGATGCTATCGCAGGCAAGCCAGCTCCCACACAAGCCAGCTCCCACATGGGTTGTGTGTAGCTTGAATCAGCGCTGGTGCACGAGCTGGCCGGCTGCATAGGTCTGCAGTACCGTCCGATCATCCCCCAGCGTCATCAGCACAAACAACGTCTCGGCAATGTTATTGGCCTGTTTCAGGCGATAGCTCAGCAGCGGCGTGGCGTTGTAATCCAACACCAGGAAGTCTGCATCGGTACCTGGCTGCAACGTGCCGATCTTGTCTTCCAGGCGCAGCGCCCGCGCGCCGCCCAGGGTCGCCAGGTACAGCGACTTGAACGGGCTCAACCGCGCACCTTGCAGTTGCATGACCTTGTAGGCTTCGTTCAGGGTTTGCAGCAGCGAGAAGCTGGTGCCGCCACCCACGTCGGTGCCCAGGCCCACGTTCAAGTTGTGTTTCTCGGCCATCGGCAGGTTGAACAGACCACTGCCGAGGAAGAGGTTCGAGGTCGGGCAGAACGCGACTGCCGAGCCGGTCTCTGCCAGCCGTGCGCATTCGTCGTCACACAGGTGTACGCCGTGGGCAAACACCGAGCGCTCGCCGAGCAGCTTGTAATGGTCGTAGACATCCAGATAGCCGTTGCGCTCCGGGAACAGCTCATTGACCCACTCGATTTCCTGCTTGTTCTCGCTGATGTGGGTCTGCATGTACAGGTCTGGGTATTCGCCCAGTAACTGACCGGCCAGCGTCAGTTGCTCCGGCGTGCTCGTAGGCGCGAAGCGTGGCGTCACCGCATAGTGCAGGCGCCCCTTGCCGTGCCAGCGCTCGATCAGCGCCTTGCTTTGCTGGTAGCTGGATTCGGCGGTGTCGGTCAGGTAGTCCGGTGCGTTGCGGTCCATCATCACCTTGCCGGCGATCATGCGCAGGTCGAGTTTCTCGGCCGCTTCAAAGAATGCATTCACCGATTGCGGGTGCACGCTGCCGAACACCAGCGCGGTGGTGGTGCCGTTGCGCAGCAGTTCCTTGATGAAGATATCGGCGACTTCTTCGGCGTGAGCCTTGTCGGCAAACTGGCTTTCACAGGGGAAGGTGTAGGTGTTGAGCCAGTCCAGCAACTGTTCGCCATAGGCGCCGACCATACCGGTTTGCGGCAGGTGGATATGGGTGTCGATCAAGCCAGGGGTGATCAGCGCGTCCTGGTAATGGGTGATGTCAATATCGGCGGGCAGGCTCGGCAGCAGGTCGCTGGCGTGACCAAGGGCGCTGATCTGGCCGTTGTCGATCACCAGCAGGCCGTCCTCGAAATATTCGTAGGAGGCATCGATCCCAACAACGGCAGGGTCGGCGATGCTGTGCAGGATGGCGGCACGGTAGGCTTTGCGAGTCAAAGGCATGATCGTCTCAATTTAGATAGCGTGGCTGCGGCGCGAAGCCGGCAGCAGTTTGGCAATAGGTTCGGCGCCGGCAAGGTGCTGGCCGAAATTGGCGTTATAGGTGGCGATGATTTCGCCGGCGATGGAGATGGCGATCTCCACCGGTAGCTTGCCCTTGACCTCGGGGAGGCCCATGGGGCAGCGCATGCGCTGTAACTGCGTGGCATCAAAGCCACGGTCACGCAGGCGGTGTTCGAATTTGACCCGCTTGGTTTTCGAGCCGATCAGGCCGAAGTAGGCGAAGTCGTTGCGCTTGAGCAGGGCGGCGGTCAGTTCCAGGTCCAGCGCGTGGTTGTGGGTCATGACGATGCAGTAACTGCCTGCTGGCAAGTCGGCAATTTCGTCGACCGGCTCTTCGCTGACGATTTTACGCACGCCTTGGGGAATGTGCTGCGGGAATTCCTGCTCGCGGGAATCGATCCAGCGCACCCGGCAGGGCAGGCTTGCCAGCAATGGCACCAACGCACGGCCGACATGGCCGGCGCCAAATACAGCGATGTGCGCCTGCGCCTGGCCCATGGGCTCGAACAGCAGCACGGTCACGCCGCCGCAGCATTGGCCCAGGCTGGCGCCGAGTCTGAAGCGCTCCAGGTGAGTGTTCTGCTGGCCGCGCACCAACATGTCCCGGGCGATCTGCATCGCCTTGTATTCCAGGTGCCCGCCGCCGATGGTGTCGAAGGTGTGCGCGGCGCTGATGACCATCTTGGAACCGGCGTTGCGCGGGGTGGAGCCGAGTTCTTCGATGATGGTGACGAGCACGCAGGGTTCGCCCTGGTTTTGCAGGGTGGCGAGGGCGCTGATCCAGTTGTCCATGTCTACCTCCAGTCAGATCGTTCCCACGCTCCGCGTGGGAATGCATACCGTGACGCTCAGCGTCACTAGAGCGGACGCACAGCGTCCAGGGCGGCATTCCCACGCGGAGCGTGGGAACGATCAACAGCCTTTAGCGCCTGCAACTGCCGCATCTGCTCACAGCCCCACAACACCCGCTCGGGCGTGGCCGGCGCATCAATTTTGGGCTGATGGCGATAATCACCGAGGCTCGCCACTGCATCCTTGATCGCACACCACGAAGCAATCCCGAGCATGAACGGCGGTTCGCCCACAGCCTTGGAATGGAACACCGTGTCTTCCGGGTTCTTGCGGTTCTCTACCAGCTTCACCCGCAGGTCCAGCGGCATGTCGGCCACCGCCGGGATCTTGTAGCTGGCCGGGCCGTTGGTCATCAGCTTGCCCTTGTTGTTCCACACCAGCTCTTCCATGGTCAGCCAGCCCATTCCCTGGATGAAGCCGCCTTCCACCTGGCCGATGTCGATGGCCGGATTCAGCGAGGCACCCACGTCATGCAGGATGTCGGTGCGCAGCATTTTGTATTCGCCGGTCAGGGTGTCGACGATCACTTCGCAGCAGGCCGCCCCGAACGCGTAGTAGTAGAACGGCCGCCCGCGTGACTGGCTGCGGTCGTAGAAGATTTTCGGGGTTTTGTAGAAACCTGTGCTGGAGAGCGATACCTGGGCGAAATACGCCTGCTGGATCAACGCCTCGAAGCTGAGGATCTGTTCGCGCACGCGCACATGGCCGTTGCGAAACTCCACGTCCGCCTCGCTCACGTCGTACTTGCGCGCCGCAAATTCCACCAGGCGCTGCTTGATGGTTTCGGCCGCATTCTGCGCGGCCTTGCCGTTCAGGTCGGCGCCGCTGGAGGCAGCGGTGGGGGAGGTGTTGGGCACCTTGTCGGTGTTGGTGGCGGTGATCTGGACGCGGTCGATGTCTACTTGGAACACTTCGGCCACGACTTGCGCAACCTTGGTATTCAAGCCCTGGCCCATCTCGGTGCCGCCGTGGTTCAGGTGGATGCTGCCGTCGGTGTAGATATGGATCAGTGCGCCAGCCTGGTTGAGGAAGCTGGCGGTGAACGAAATACCGAATTTCACCGGGGTCAGCGCCAAGCCCTTTTTCAGGATCGGGCTGTGGGCGTTGTACAGGCGGATCGCTTCGCGGCGCTCGGCATATTGGCTGCTGGCTTCCAACTCGGCGGTCATTTCTTCGAGCATGTTGTGCTCGACGGTCTGATAGTAGTGGGTGACGTTGCGCTCGGTCTTGCCGTAGTAGTTGGCCTTGCGCACGGCCAGCGGGTCTTGGCCCAGATGGCGCGCGATGGCGTCCATCACCTCTTCGATGGCGACCATGCCCTGGGGGCCGCCGAAGCCGCGATAGGCGGTGTTGGAGGCGGTATTGGTCTTGCAGCGATGGCCGTTGACCGTGGCGTCGCCCAGGTAATACGAGTTGTCGGCGTGGAACATCGCGCGGTCGACAATCGAGTTGGACAGGTCCGGCGAACAGCCGCAGTTACCCGCCAGCTCCAGGTTGATGCCGTGCAGGCGGCCGTTGTCGTCAAAGCCCACGTCGTATTCGATATAGAAGGGGTGGCGCTTGCCGGTCATCAGCATGTCTTCGACCCGTGGCAGGCGCATCTTGGTCGGCTGGCCGGTGAGGCGCGCCACCACGGCGCACAGGCACGCCGGGCTGGCGGCCTGGGTTTCCTTGCCGCCAAAGCCACCGCCCATGCGGCGCATGTCCACCACAATCTTGTTCATCGACACATCCAGCACCTCCGCCACCAGCTTCTGCACTTCGGTGGGGTTTTGCGTGGAGCAATAGACGATCATGCCGCCATCTTCGGTGGGCATCACCGAAGAAATCTGGGTTTCCAGATAGAAGTGTTCCTGGCCACCGATATGCAAGGTGCCCTGAATACGGTGCTTGGCACTTGCCAGCGCAGCGGCCGAATCGCCGCGCTGGTGAGTGTGGCTGTCGAGCACGAAGTGCTTGTTGCGAAACGCCTCGACCACATCCAGCACTGGCTCCAGGTCTTCATATTCGATCACCGCCGCCATTGCCGCCTTGCGTGCGGTCTCCAGGTCGCGGGCGGCCACGGCCAGCACCACCTGGCCGACGAACTGCACGGTGTCGATGGCCAGCAGTGGGTCGCCGGGCATCAACGGGCCGATGTCTTTCAGGCCCGGTACGTCTTCATGGGTGATGACTATGCGTACGCCGTCGAAGGCATAGCAGGGCGCGGTATCGATGCTGATGATGCGGGCGTGGGCACGGTCGGACATGCGCGCATACAGGTGCAACTGGTTGGGGAATTCCAGGCGGTCATCGATGTACTGCGCTTCACCGCTGACGTGCTTGGCGGCGCTGTCATGCTTGACGCTGCGCCCCACCCCGGTGGTGAGGTCCTGGGCAAACAGTGCGGCAAGTTCGGCCTGGGTTTTTACCACGGCGTGATGGTTAGACATAAGCGGTCACCCGAGTCTCGATGTGCGGCGTTTGCAGTTCGATGAAGTATTTGCGCAGCAGGTTCTGCGCGCTGAGCAGGCGGTATTCCTTGCTGGCGCGAAAGTCCGACAGTGGAGTGAAGTCCTGTGCCAGGGCGGCGCAGGCTTTCTCGACCGTGGCCAAGTTCCAGATGGCGCCCAACAACGCGGCCTCGCAATTTTTTGCGCGTTTTGGTGTGGCGGCCATGCCTCCGAAGGCAACGCGAGCCGCGCTGATCACACCGTTGTCGATCTTCAGGTTGAACGCCGCGCACACGGCGGAAATATCATCGTCCAGGCGCTTTGACACCTTGTAGGCCCGAAACAGCGTGTGGCCCTTGGGCACGATGATAGTCTCGATGAACTCACTGTCCTGGCGGGCGGTGACGCGGTAGTCGATGAAGTAGTCTTCCAGCGCCAGGGTACGGCGGGTGTTGCCCTTGCACAGTACGATCTGTGCGCCCAGGGCAATCAGCAGCGGCGGCGAATCACCAATGGGCGAAGCGTTGCCGATATTGCCGCCCAGGGTGCCCTGGTTGCGAATTTGCAGGGAGGCGAAGCGGTGCAGCAGTTCGCCGAAGTCCGGGTATTCGTGGTGCAGCGCGGCGTAGCAGTCGGAGAGGGCGGTGGCTGCGCCGATTTCCAGGCGGTCGTCGAACTGCTCGATGCGTTTCATGGCTTCAATGTTGCCCACGTAGATCATCACCGGCAGGGTGCGGTGGAACTGGGTGACTTCCAGCGCCAGGTCAGTGCCACCGGCCAGCAGGCGGGCCTGCGGGTAGGCGTCATAGAGGTCGGCCAGGTCGGCGACGGTCAGCGGCACCAGGCAGCGCTTGTCACCGCTGTTGAGTTCACCGGTCTGGGTCGGCGCGATGGCCTTGAGGCGGGCGATGGTTTCAGCCTGGCGGCTGTCGAATTGATCCTGGGGTTTGTTGCAGCAGGCCTGTTCGGCAGCGGCGAGGATCGGGCGATAACCGGTGCAGCGGCACAGGTTGCCGGCCAGGGCTTCATGGGCTTTCTGGCTGTCGGGGGCGTCGCTGTTTTTTTGCAGGGCAAACAGCGACATCACAAAACCTGGGGTGCAAAAGCCGCACTGCGAACCGTGGCACTCGACCATGGCCTGTTGCACGCTGTGCAGTTGGCCCTGGTGCTTGAGGTCTTCGACGCTGATCAGTTGTTTGCCGTGCAGTGACGACACGAACGTCAGGCAGGAATTGAGGCTGCGATAACGAATCTGCTCGGCGCCTTGCTCGTCGGTGTGCAACTCGCCGACCACCACGGTGCACGCGCCACAGTCGCCGCTGGCGCAGCCTTCCTTGGTACCGGGTTTGCCCACATGCTCGCGCAGATAATTGAGCACGGTCAGGTTGGGGTCCAGGGCGTGCTCGCTACGGAGTTCCTGGTTAAGTAAAAACTGGATCACGGAAGGCCTCGCAGACTCATTATTGTTGTTAACCGCTTTGCGCCGAATCTAGTCATGTCTGACTTTTCGGTCAATTGTTTTCTGACCTAAGGGTCAAGAAAATGCGGTCGCAACACTTTCAATTATGGTCCAGTCTTCTGGAACCGGCGTTTTTGGCGGCTTACAGGCTTTCAACGTTGCTTATTTCGTGCCAAATTCGCCACGGTGGGCGTAGCGCCATCAGCGGGCCAATGCGCTACACTGCCGCGCTTGTACCGATAGCAGATTTTGAAGGGAAAACATGACGTTCAAGGCGCCGGACAGTCTCGCCGAGCAAATTGCTCACCACCTCGCCGAACGTATCATTCGCGGCGATCTCAAGCCTGGGGAGCGGATCCAGGAACAGAAGGTCACGCTGGCGCTCAACGTCAGCCGTGGTTCCGTGCGCGAAGCTTTGCTGATCCTTGAGCGCCGCCATCTGATCGCGATCCTGCCGCGCCGTGGCGCCCACGTCACCGAACTCACCGCGCACAAGGTGCAGAGCCTGTGTACGTTGATGGGCGAGATGTACATCCTGCTCGGCAATGCGGTTGCCGAAGGCTGGCAGACCCAGGCCGACATGGCGCCGTTTCTGCAGATCCAGCAACGCCTTCAATTGAGCCTGGAGCGCGAGGACATCCGCGCGTTCGTCGAAGAAAGCTTCAACGTGATGCGCGCCGCGTACCCCTTCGCCAACAACCCGTATTTGCAGGAAACCGTCGAAAACCTGCAGCCGGCGATGAACCGCGCTTATTACCTGGCCCTGGATCAGCGCAAGGCGTCCATGAGCGAGTTCCAGGCGCTGTTCGCGCAATTGCTCGCCGCGGTACTGGCCCGTGACCTGGCGCAGATTCGCCTGGTACTCACAGCCTATTGCCAGCGCAGCAGTTCGCTGGTCATCGCAGCCTTGGCGGACGCCTAAGCGTGCGGCTCAAGTGCATCAAGTTGGCGGGGTTCAAATCCTTCGTCGACCCCACCACCGTGAACTTCCCCAGCAACATGGCGGCGGTGGTAGGGCCCAATGGCTGCGGCAAGTCGAACATCATCGACGCCGTGCGTTGGGTGATGGGCGAGAGCTCGGCGAAAAACCTGCGCGGCGAGTCGATGACCGACGTCATCTTCAACGGCTCCACCAGCCGCAAGCCGGTGAGCCAGGCCAGTATCGAGCTGGTATTCGATAACTCCGACGGCACCCTGATCGGCGAATACGCGGCTTACGCCGAGATTTCCATCCGCCGTAAAGTCACGCGCGACAGTCAGAACAGTTACTTCCTCAACGGCACCAAGTGTCGCCGTCGCGATATCACCGATATCTTCCTCGGCACCGGCCTGGGCCCGCGCAGCTACTCGATCATCGAGCAGGGCATGATCTCCAAGCTGATCGAAGCCAAGCCCGAAGACCTGCGTAACTTTATCGAAGAAGCGGCCGGCATCTCCAAGTACAAGGAGCGCCGCCGCGAGACTGAAAACCGTATCCGCCGCACCCACGAAAACCTCGCCCGCCTCACCGACCTGCGCGAGGAGCTGGAGCGCCAGCTCGAACGCCTGCACCGCCAGGCCCAGGCCGCCGAGAAGTATCAGGAATACAAGGGCGAGGAGCGCCAGCTCAAGGCGCAACTGTCGGCCCTGCGCTGGCAGGCATTGAATGATCAGGTGGGCCAGCGCGAAGCGATTATTGGCACCCAGGAAGTCAGCTTTGAAGCGCTGGTGGCCGAGCAGCGTAATGCCGACGCCAGCATTGAACGCCTGCGTGACGGCCACCATGAGTTGTCCGAACGCTTCAATCTGGTGCAGGGTCGCTTCTATTCGGTGGGCGGTGACATTGCTCGGGTCGAGCAGAGCATCCAGCACGGCCAGCAGCGTTTGCGCCAGTTGCAGGATGACTTGAAGGAAGCCGAGCGCGCGCGCCTGGAAACCGAATCGCACCTGGGCCATGACCGCACCTTGCTGCTGACCCTGGGCGAAGAGCTGGACATGCTCACCCCCGAGCAGGAAATCACCAGCGCCGCCGCCGAAGAAGCCGCCGCGGCCCTGGAAGAATCCGAAACCACCATGCACGGTTGGCAGGAGCAGTGGGACGCCTTCAACCTGCGTTCCGCCGAGCCACGCCGCCAGGCCGAGGTGCAGCAGTCGCGCATCCAGCAGTTGGAAACCAGCATGGAACGCCTGGCCGAGCGCCAGCGCCGGCTGCAGGAAGAGCGCGTACTGCTCGCTGCCGACCCGGAAGACGCGGCAATCATGCAGTTGAGCGAGCAACTGGCCGAAAGCGAAATGACCCTGGAGGAGCTGGAGGCCAGCGAAGAACAGCAAGTGGAGCGCCTGGAGCAACTGCGCCAGCAATTGCACACCGCGACCCAGGCGCAGCAGCAGGCCCAAGGCGATTTGCAGCGCCTCAATGGTCGGTTGGCTTCGCTGGAGGCCTTGCAGCAAGCCGCGCTCGACCCCGGCACCGGCACCGCCGAATGGCTGCGCGACCAGCATTTGGCCGAGCGCCCGCGCCTGGCTGAAGGCTTGAAAGTCGAAGCCGGCTGGGAGTTGGCGGTGGAAACCGTACTGGGCGCCGATCTGCAAGCGGTGCTGGTGGATGATTTCGGCGGCTTCGACCTGGCCGGTTTTGCCCAGGGTGACCTGCGCCTGCTCAGCCCAGCGGCTGATGGTGCGCGGGTGCCGGGCAGCTTGCTGGACAAGGTCGAGGCGGCGATAGATCTGTCGCCCTGGCTGGGTCAGGTCAGGCCGGTGGAGTCTCTTGAGCAAGCCCTGGCCCAACGCGGGCAGTTGGCGGCCGGCGAAAGCCTGATCAGCCGCGATGGCTATTGGGTCGGCCGCCACTTCCTGCGGGTGCGTCGCGCCAGTGAAGCGGAAAGTGGTGTATTGGCCCGTGGCCAGGAAATCGTCAACCTGAGCGCCGAGCGTGAAGAACGCGAAGCCACCCTGGAAAGCCTGGAAACCGAACTGCAAACCCTGCGCGCTACCCAGCGCCAGCAGGAAACCGGCCGCGAACACCTGCGTCGGCTGTTGCAGGACGAAGCGCGCCAGCAAGGCGAGTTGAAGGCCCAGTTGTCTGCGAGCAGGGCCAAGGTCGAGCAATTGACCCTGCGCCGCACCCGTCTTGACGAGGAAGTGGCCGAAATGGGCGAACAGCGCGCCCTGGAACATGAACAGATCGGTGAAGCGCGCCTGCACTTGCAGGAGGCCCTCGACAGCATGGCCCTGGACACCGAACAGCGCGAATTGCTGTTGGCCCAGCGCGACAGCCTGCGTGAGCGCCTTGACCGCGTGCGCCAGGAAGCCCGGCAGCACAAGGACCACGCCCATCAGTTGGCCGTACGCCTGGGCTCGTTGCGCGCCCAGCATGATTCCACGCGCCAGGCTCTTGAGCGCCTGGAGATGCAGTCCGAACGCCTGACCGAAAAGCGCGAGCAACTGAGCCTCAACCTGGAGGAGGGCGAGGCGCCGCTGGAAGAGCTGCGCCTCAAACTTGAGGAATTGCTCGACAAGCGCATGACCGTCGACGTGGAGCTCAAGACCGCTCAGATCGCCCTGGAAGACGCCGACCGCGAACTGCGCGACGCCGAAAAGCGCCGCACCATGGCCGAGCAGCAGTCCCAGTTGATCCGCGGCCAGCTCGAACAACAGCGCATGGAATGGCAAGCCCTCAGCGTGCGGCGCAAGACCTTGCAAGACCAATTGCTGGAAGACGGCTATGACCTGCACGGCGTACTCAACACCCTGACCGCCCAGGCCAACGAGAAAGACGCCGAAGAAGAACTTGAACGGATTGCCGCACGTATTCAACGCCTGGGCGCGATCAACCTCGCCGCTATCGATGAGTACCAGCAGCAGTCCGAGCGTAAACGTTATCTGGATGCCCAGGACGCCGATCTGGTTGAAGCCCTGGACACGTTGGAAAACGTGATCCGCAAGATCGACAAGGAAACCCGTAACCGCTTCAAAGATACCTTTGATCAGATTAATGGCGGTTTACAGGCGTTATTCCCAAAAGTTTTCGGTGGTGGCAGCGCCTACTTGGAACTGACGGGCGAAGATCTACTCGATACAGGGGTAACGATCATGGCGCGGCCTCCGGGCAAGAAGAACAGCACCATCCATTTGTTGTCCGGCGGCGAAAAAGCCCTGACCGCATTGGCCCTGGTATTTGCCATCTTCAAGTTGAACCCGGCGCCGTTCTGCATGCTCGACGAAGTTGACGCGCCGCTGGATGACGCTAACGTTGGACGCTACGCTCGGTTGGTTAAAGAGATGTCCCAGACCGTGCAGTTCATCTATATCACCCACAACAAGATCGCCATGGAAATGGCCGACCAGTTGATGGGCGTGACGATGCATGAACCGGGATGTTCGCGATTGGTCGCGGTGGATGTGGAAGAGGCGATGGCGATGGTGGAATCCTGAGCCATGCCGGAGAGAGAATTTACAGTGCGGCGTAGGGCGATTTACCGGTCTGGGGAAAGTGGCAAATGGACATATTTGTTCAAGGCATTTTGACAGACGGTGTAAAGTTATCTTTGGTCGTGCTAGTTTAATGTCAATTTTTCGTGTGTGTGGGCAAAACGTCAGTCAGAACATAGAGTTGGCGCCACGTTTTAAAGCGGTTTGCACGGTGCTAAACCCCTTATTTTTCAGCATTTTTTATTAGAGGCACGGGATTACATGGAAATCGGTCTGCGCGAGTGGCTGATCGTCATCGGCATTATTGTCATTGCCGGTATTCTTTTTGATGGCTGGCGCCGCATGCGCGGTGGCAAGGGCAAGCTCAAGTTCCGTCTGGACCGAAACCTGTCCAACTTGCCTGACGACGACGGCGCCGCTGAGCTGCTGGGGCCGCCCCGTGTGCTGGATACCCACAAAGAGCCGCAACTGGACGAGCACGACCTGCCGTCGATGAGCGCGCCGCTGCGTGAAGCCCGTGAGCCGTCGTCCAAGCGTGGCAAGCGCGGTAGCGCGGCGGTTGCCGAGCCGCATCAGGGCGACCTGAACCTCGACGTCGATGATGGGCCGAGCTTCAGCAGCCGCGATGATGATTTCCCGGATGAGACGTCCAGCAAGAGCGCGGTACGCCAATCGGTGAACGATCAGCCGGCGGCCGAAGAAGTGCTGGTGATCAGCGTGATCTGCCGCGACGCCGGCGGTTTCAAAGGCCCGGCACTCTTGCAGAACATCCTCGAAAGCGGCCTGCGTTTTGGCGAGATGGATATCTTCCATCGTCACGAAAGCATGGCCGGTAACGGCGAAGTGCTGTTCTCCATGGCCAACGCGGTCAAGCCGGGCACCTTCGATCTGGACGATATCGACCTGTTCAGCACCCCGGCGGTGAGTTTCTTCCTTGGCCTGCCAGGCCCGCGTCACCCCAAACAAGCGTTCGACGTGATGGTGGCCGCGGCCCGCAAGCTGTCCCAGGAACTCAACGGCGAGCTCAAGGACGACCAACGCAGCGTGCTGACCGCCCAGACCATCGAACACTACCGTCAGCGCATCGTCGAGTTCGAGCGTCGCGCCCTGACACAGAAACGCTGAGGTTCGATCTTAAGCGTTGTCTGTAGAATCCGTGCACTAACATATTGAGCAGCTTCGGCTGCTCTTTTGCTTTATGAGAGAACACCCATGACCGCCGCCCATACCCGCATCCTCGAACTGCGCGCTGAACTGGATCAGCACAACTACCGCTACCACGTCCTCGACGAGCCGAGCATTCCGGACGCCGAGTACGACCGCCTGTTCCACGAGCTCAAGGCCCTGGAGGCCGAGCACCCGGAACTGGTAACGCGTGATTCGCCAACGCAGCGGGTCGGCAGTGCGGCGCTGTCGGCGTTCACCCAGGTCAAGCACGAGATCCCGATGCTCAGCCTGGGCAACGCCTTTGATGAAACCACCATGCTGGAGTTTGATCGCCGGGTCACCGAGGGTCTTGATCTGCCGGTGGGCGATCTGTTTGGCGCTGGCGCGGCGGTGGAATACAGCTGCGAGCCGAAGCTGGACGGCCTGGCGGTCAGCCTGCTGTACCAGAATGGCGAGTTGGTGCGCGGTGCCACCCGCGGTGATGGCACCACCGGCGAGGACATCAGCGTCAACGTGCGCACCGTGCGCAATATCCCTCTGAAACTGCACGGCACGGGCTGGCCGGCCACCCTGGAAGTGCGCGGTGAAGTGTTCATGTCCAAGGCCGGTTTCGAGCGATTGAACGCCTCGCAACTGGAAGTGGGCGGCAAGACCTTCGCCAACCCCCGCAACGCCGCAGCAGGCAGCCTGCGCCAATTGGACTCGAAGATCACCGCCAGTCGCCCGCTGGAATTCTGCTGTTATGGCATCGGCCAAGTGACCGCGGATATCAGCGACACCCATATCGGCAACCTCAAGCAGTTGCAGCAGTGGGGCATGCCGATCAGCCACGAATTGAAGCTGGCCAAGGGCATCCAGGAGTGCCTGGACTACTACCGCGACATCGGCGAGCGCCGCAATGCGCTGGGCTATGAAATCGACGGCGTGGTGTTCAAGGTCAACAGCATTGCCTACCAGCGCGAACTGGGCTTCCGTGCCCGCGAGCCGCGCTGGGCGATCGCGCACAAATTCCCGGCCATGGAAGAACTCACCGAGCTGCTCGACGTGGAATTCCAGGTTGGCCGCACCGGTGCGGTGACGCCGGTGGCGCGCCTCAAACCGGTCAAAGTGGCTGGCGTGACCGTGTCCAATGCCACCCTGCACAACATGGACGAAGTGGCACGCCTGGGGCTGATGATCGGCGACACCGTGATCATCCGCCGCGCCGGTGATGTGATTCCGCAGGTGGTCTCGGTGGTCACTGAGCGCCGCCCGGAAAACGCCCGCGCCGTGCAGATCCCGCAGAATTGCCCGGTGTGCGGTTCCCATGTGGAGCGCACGCAACTGGTCAAGCGTAGCAAGGGCAAGGAAACCGTCAGCGAAGGCGCAGTGTACCGTTGCGTCGGGCGCCTGGCCTGCGGCGCGCAGCTCAAGCAGGCAATCATTCATTTCGTCTCGCGCCGGGCCATGGACATCGACGGCCTGGGCGACAAGACCATCGAGCAACTGGTGGATGAAAAGCTCATCGGTTCGCCGGCCGATCTCTACAAGCTCAAGTACGAACAGATCATCGACCTGGAAGGCTTTGCCGATATCTCCAGCAAGAAGCTGATCAGCGCCATCGAAAACAGCAAGACCCCGACCCTGGCACGCTTTATCTACGCCTTGGGCATTCCCGACGTGGGCGAGGAGACGGCCAAGGTCCTGGCGCGCTCGCTGGCGTCTCTGGAGCGTGTTCAAAAGGCGTTGCCAGAGGTGCTGACGTACTTGCCGGATGTCGGGCTGGAAGTGGCCCATGAGATCCATAGCTTCTTTGAAGACGGCCACAACCAGCAGGTGATTGGCGCGCTGTTGTCGCCGGACGAATGTGGCCTGCAATTGCAGGAGCAGGGCGAGCTCAGCGCGGAATTCGCCGCCAGCACCACCTTGGGCGGTTTGCTCGACAAGCTGCATGTGCCGTCGGTGGGCCCGGGCGCGGCGCAGAAGCTCGCGGACAAGTTCGGTTCACTGGAAGGCGTAATCAAAGCTGACTGGCTCGATATGCGCCAAGCGCTGCCCGAGAAGCAAGCCAAGGCTGTACGGGAGTTTTTCGACAATGCCGACAACGCCAACCGTGCCTTGGCCATCGAGCAGCAACTCAAGGACTTCGGCATGCATTGGCAGAGCGAGAAAAAGCTCGTCGAAGGTTTGCCTGAAGCCGGGCACACCTGGGTACTCACCGGCTCCCTGGAGCTGATGAGCCGCGATGTGGCCAAGGACAAGCTCGAAAGCCTGGGGGCCAAGGTGGCCGGTTCGGTTTCGGCGAAAACCCACTGTGTGGTGGCCGGGCCGGGCGCCGGTTCGAAATTGGCCAAGGCCAATGAACTGGGCCTGAAAGTACTGGACGAGGAAGCCTTCGTCGCCTTCCTGGCCAAGCACAACATCACCGTCTGAACGGAGCGATCTCTCCACACTGTAGGAGCGAGCTTGCTCGCGAAGAACCGGAGGGCGCCGCTGTGAACCAGGCAGCCCGCGTTATCGTTGACGATCTTCGCGAGCAAGCTCGCTCCTACAGGGAGTAGTTGAACGATCTCTCACGAGAAATGATCTAGTCTCTGTCACCCCAGGGAGAGATCGCCATGTTCCGCTACTTCGAGCAACTCAGCACGCGCATCGCCGCTCCGTTCATGGCCGAAACCTCGCGCAACAGCAAGGTGTGGCAATGCCGGTGTGGCCAGTCGCTGTTCTTTCGCAACAGCCAATGCCTGGCCTGTCAGGCGGCGTTGGGTTACCAGCCGCAGCAAAGCCGCCTGTCGTCCCTGCAACCTGGGCCGGTGGTCGGTACGTGGCTGGCCGACGACAATCTCGATGCCGGCGCTTTCCGGCGCTGCGCCAACCTCGACTCACCGGCTGCGTGCAATTGGTTGATTCCTGCCCACAGCACCGCGCCGTTGTGCGTGGCCTGTAGCCTGAACCGCACCATCCCTGATCTTTCCGTTGCGGAAAACCCCGAACGCTGGCGCAAAGTCGAAACCGCCAAGCGCCGACTGGTGGCGCAACTGATCAGCCTGGGCCTGCAAGTGGTGCCCAAGAGCGTTGACGAAGAGACTGGCCTGGCCTTCGACTTTATCGGTATCGACCTGGAAGGCAACGCGCCCACCACCGGCCACGCCAATGGGCTGATCACCCTGGATATCAAGGAAGCCGATGACGCCCACCGCGAAAAAGTCCGGGTACAGATGCGCGAGCCGTACCGCACCTTGCTCGGCCATTTTCGCCATGAAGTCGGCCATTACTACTGGGATCGCCTGATCGCCAACGGTCACTGGCTTAGCCCTTTTCGCGACCTGTTCGGCGACGAACGCGCCAGTTATGCCGAGGCCCTCGACCGGCACTACCAGAACGGCCCGCGCCCCGACTGGCAACTCACCTGCGTGAGCGCCTACGCCACCATGCACCCCTGGGAAGACTGGGCCGAAACCTGGGCCCACTACCTGCACATGATGGACGCCGTGGACACAGCCCTGGGCTTTGGCATGAGCGCCCGCGAGATGGACCTGGATTACCAGCCATTCCCCCTGACCACGCTCTACGACCCCCAACACCCTGGCGGCCCGGCATTCCTGTCCTTCGTCAATGCCTGGATCGAACTGGCCGGCATGCTCAACGAACTGTCCCGCGCCATGGGCCAGCCGGATTTCTACCCCTTCGTGCTGCCGCCTGCGGTGATTGCCAAGCTGCACTTTATTCACCTGGTCATCCAGGAAGAAGGCGGCAGGGCCGATGGGGTTATGGCAAGTGCTTGAGCCTTCTCATTTTTTAATCCGGAACCAACGGTTGTAACTTCCGATGAGATGGGTACAATGGCGCGGCTTGCCGAGAGGCAGCGTCGTTATGGTGACCCCATCGGTCCCCCCGCAACGATTACCCGTGAACCTGGTCAGAGCCGGAAGGCAGCAGCCACAGCGGGAACATTGTGTGCCGGGGTGTGGCTGGTGGGGTTGCCTCCATAACGCTCCCTTCTGCAGTCCCTTCTAAATCCAAGTTATTTTCAGCCAGTCATCTGTGATGCTTATTGCACAGTGCATGACGGTCATTTCGCATCTAGTGGCATACTCCCAAGCGTCTCTTCCCCCTGGCTACGAGGCTCTATGCACTCGGAACATTTCGACTTATCCAGCCCTGTTTTCTTGCCGATCACCGAGCACACCTGCGCGGGTTTGTTGGGCAACGAGGGTTTCGATGCGCTTGTAGCCCTGAGTGAGCCGCAATTGGCGGCGGTGCTGGTGATCCAGAACCTGGCGCAGGTGCCGGAAAGCGACCTGAGCGCCAGCGGTGCGGAAAAAGTGTTGGCCAAGCTGATTGACTGGGCAGTCGATGCCAGCCATTCGGCCAGTGTGTCCCTGCTCTCTGAAGCGCAGCGGCTGTTTGATCAGAGGAAGTTGTACTTCGGCCTCAATGTGGTCAAAAGCCTGAAGCTGCGCTTTCTGCTGGAGGAGGAAGTACAGGCGCGGGACTATCTGTTGCCCACTGGCAAATGGGACGTCGAGTATAAAGTCCGCCATCTCAAGGCCAATGATCCGTTCAGCCAGCAGGTGATCACGCCCAGGCACCGCGAGCGCTGGTTGAGCGCCGAGCAGGACAAGCTGCTCAGAACCTTCCGCGCCAACCTGAACGAAGACCTGCATGTGCAAGGCTACGCCGGCATTGGCAAGAGTCACCTGCTGGTGGCCTTGCTGGAGCACCTGCGCCCGGAAAAGACCTTGTTGCTGGCGCGTACCCCGGCAAAACTCGAAACACTGCGTGCCCGCATGGTGGGTGTACGGGAGCGTAAGGCCGGGCATACCTTCCAGGGCTTTGCCCATGCGCTGTTGCATGGGCCGAGGCCACAGCCGTTGAATACACCGGCGAGGGTGCCGACCAAGCAGGCGCTGGCTCAAGAGTTGAATATCTTTGGTTTTCGCCGCCTGGAAGGGCAGGCGGTGGTGGAGGTGTGCCTCAAGGTGCTTGAGGCCTACTGCCGCTCTTGGGAGTACAGCTTGTCGGCCCAGCATTTGCCGCATTTCAAGCAACCGCTCGCCGGCGTCGATGCCAGGGTGCTGCTCGAATATGCCAGCCGGTTATGGGGCTACCTTGAGGCGAACCCGGCCTGGGGCCGCCACACCGGGTTTGAAGCCTTGTTGATGATCAAACGCGCGAGCCTGGCAGGCTGCGTGGTGCCCGAGCGCTATACCCATGTGCTGATCGATGAGAGCCAGGATATCCCGGCGCCGCTGCTGCAAATCATCGAGCGCGGCCGCCAGGTGCTGATCACCTTGGGGGATGAGTATCAGCAGGCCAGCGGCGGCGTGGTCAAGCGCGCCCGTGAGGTTCGCCATACCGACGTGTGCTACTCCGTGCGTTCCGGGCGCAATGTCGAGCGCCTGGTCAACCCATTGATCAGCTTGCACTCGGAAAAAACCAAATCGCTTTTCGAGGGCGCCCGCGATGCCGACGTGGGTATTGAGTTTTACCCCCAGGGTTTTGTGCCCCCGCAAGGTTGCGTGGTGTTGACCGCCTCCCATTGGGACACCATGCAGTGGGCGATCCAACTGAGCCACGCCCGTTGTGCGTTCGGCCTGGCGAGCAAAGAGGCCCAGCAGTCGCTCAAGCACTTCATGGACACGGTCATCGCGTTGTTCAAACCCGATTTCTATAGCAATGAGTTCAATGACCTCGGCCCCCATCCGTTTTTCAGCGACATGGCCGATTGGCAGCAGGTGCGCGAAGCCTGCCAGTTCGATGAGGCGTTTGTGTGGGTCGAGGCCGTGCTGGAAAAAGGCTTCAACGTGGCGGATGTCACGCGGTTGAACCGGTTGAGTGGCCATCCGGACGAGCGCGTCCTGCTGATGCTGGCGCAGGACGCGGGCGGCATGGAGTTCGACCGAGTACTGCTCACCCCGGAACTGTTGACCAATGTGAAGTTCCAGGACGCCTACGCGTTCGATCAACGACTCTGTGCGGTGTATATCGCGATTTCACGGGCCAGGGTGCAGTTGTATCTGCCTTACGATGTGGTCGAGTGGCTCGACTACCACAAGTATCAAAAGACCCGTGAATCCCACGGTTACTAAGCAATTTAATCCGGCTGTTTCACAACTTTCATAAAGCCCTCTGGACAACCCGCAGACCGCCTTGTTAGCTTGCGCCGGCCACTTGTTTCAGAGTATGACAAGGGCATGGATTTGATATTGAAGTGCTATCGCTTCTTTCACTCACAAGGATGTCTGTCATGAAAAGCCTGCAAGGGTTGCCTCGTCTTATCAGTGCTTCGGTAGGGACGCCCGGCAAAGCCCGCAACTTGCCCGCCGATGTTCAGTGCATCCAGTATCTATTCAATTTGATCATTCCCAAGATGGGGTTTGCCTTGCTGGAAAACGGCAAGTGCGACGGCCAGTTGGTGCAGTGCATCAGCCAGTATCAGTTTCGCCATCTCAAGTACGCCCATCCCGATGGCGTGATCGACCCCACCGGGCGCACGTTCAACAGTCTGATCGAAGAGGCGCTGAAGGTGCCGGTGCGGGCTTTTCCTAACACGCGCATTCCGACGTTTCTCAACATTTTCGGCAATAACAACATCGATGCGGTACAGGCCACGGTCAATGTGTACCTGGACCGTGTGCGTGCGGTGATCGAGGCCGAGCGGCGTAACCGGCAGTTGATGATGCAGTCCACCTGCGACGGCGGGACGACCTTGAGCGATACGGATTTCCAGAACGCCGCCAAGCAATTGGGCAACGGTATTTCGGTGAATGTGGTCAAGGCGTTCGCCACGGTGGAGTCGGGCGGGAAGGTGGGGTTCGGGCCTGCCAAGTTGCCGATCATCGCCTTTGAAGGGCACCACTTTCGCAAGTACACCAAGCACATCTACGACCAGTCGCAGCCGCTGCTGTCGTATGTCTACAAGAAAAAAGCCGGCCCGCAATGGCAGACGAACAACAAGGATCAGGTCAAGGCCTGGGAGACCATGGCCACCGCCTTTGCGCTGGATCAGGAAGCGGCCTTGATGTCGGCCTCCTGGGGCATGTTTCAGATCATGGGGTTCAATTTTGCGGCGTGCGGGTTCAAGACAGTGTTTGAGTTCGTAGCCTCATTGAAGATCAATGCCGGTAACCAACTCAAGGCCTATCTGAGCCTCTGCAGCCACAACTCGGCATTATTGAGCGCGATGAAAAACAAGGATTTTACCGCCATGGCCCGTAACTATAACGGCGACGATTACGGCAACTATGACGTCCTGATGAAACAAGCCTACGAAGCCTTTGAAGGGAAGAAATAAGATGATTCGTTATCTGGCGATGGGAGTGTTGTCGTGGTGCGCCGTGGCGCCCGTGTTGGCCGGCTCGGCGGCGTTGCATTCAGGTAAATATGAAGGGCTGATGCTGGCGGTGACGCCTGGGCATCAGGTCGAGGGGTTCTATCAGGAATCGATGGGCGAGGGTGTGGTCCGTGGTTGCACGTTCTACCTGCAAGGCAAGCCCGAAGCGCTCACCACCTGGCGGGACGCTGCCTACCCAGGCAGTGTGGCCGCGGCGCTCGACGGGGTGACCCTGACGGTGGCGCAGGGCCGCCAACACCCTGGCTGCATCAATGTGCTGATGCCGGAGATCGCCACCGGCCTGGAGTTGAGCCAGACCGCCAGCAAACCATGGATCGGCTTGGTGACGGTGTCTGCCGACAAGGCTTACCTGCTGAAAACGCCGGGCGCCAAAGCGGCAAAGCGGCCCTACATCGTCAAGCATGACGTGGTGGGCGTACTGGCGTTCAAGGACGGCTGGGCGCAGGTGGAATTCATCAACGCTGACGACCGTTCGTTCACGGGCTGGATCAGTCAGGGCCAGTACGCACGGTTGGCTGCGCCGAAGCCCTGAATTGTAGGAGCGAGCTTGCTCGCGAAAAACGTCAACGATAACGCGTGCTTTCTGAATAGACGCGGCGCCTGTGAGTTTTTCGCGAGCAAGCTCGCTCCTACATTAGGATTAGGACAATTAGGGCAAGTCAGCCGAAGGTCTCGCGCAGCAATCCGGCAAACGCATCTCGCGCCAGGTGCCGCTGGGTGTCCGTGTGCCAGAACAACAGGTTGTCCACGGGCGCCAGCGCTTCAAAGCGATACGACGCCAGCTGATTGGCCTGCTCATAGCGCGCCAGGATCCCCTCGGGTGCCAACGCCACGCCAATCCCCGCACTGACGCATCCGATGATCGTGCCCCAACTGGCATAGCTGGCAATCGCTGGCTTGACGTCATGGGGCTTGAGCCAGTTTTCCAGGGCGGCGCGATAAGGGCAGCCCGGCGGCCATACCAGCAATGTACGGCCGGCCAAGTCCTCGGCGCTATTGATAGGTGCGCTGCACGCGCTGGCGATCAGCACCAGGCGTTCGCTGTAGACCACGCTCTGTTCCAGTTTCGTGCGTTTGCCGCCGGCTGCCACCAGCGCCACGTCCAGGCGGTGGTGCTGCAGGTCGTCCAGCAATTGCGCCCAGGCACCGGTGACCAGTTCCAGGCTGACATCGGGATAACGCCGGTGGTATTCCGCCAGTAATGGTGGCAGGCGCCCGCTGGCACTGGATTCCACCGCACCGATGCGCAAGGTGCCACGGGGAATGGCGTTGGCATCCACCGCGCGTTTGGATTCATCCACCAAGGCCAGGATACGTTCGCAGTAATCCAGGAAGATCTCTCCCGCAGCGCTGATCGCCAGCCCTCGGCCAGCACGGATAAACAACGGCGTGCCCAACTCGCTTTCCAGCTGCTTGATGCGCGTGGTGATGTTGGACGGCACGCAGTGCAATTGCAGCGCAGCCTGGGCCACGCTGCCGGTTTGCGCCACGGCTCGCACCATTTTCAGTTGGGCCAGTTCCATTGCTCAGTTCCAATGATTTCAGAAGTCAGAAACGCTTAATTGTCCTACGCCTGGCCTGGGCCAAGACTGGCTGCATTCCTTTTGCGTGGATGCTGTCGATGAATACTCCGTCACCTCTGAAGCTTACGCTAGTCATTGCCAGCGTTATCCTCTGTTGGGCGTATTCGCCCATCGGCGTGCACATGGGGCTGCACAGTTATAGCCCCGGCCAATTGGCGCTGCTGCGGTTTCTGATCGCGTCGGTATTCATGGGCGGTGTGGCCTGGGTGGTGGGAATTGGACGGCCACCGTTGCGCGACGTGCCGTGGCTGTTGGTGTTGGGTTTTTTCGGGGTGTTCCTGCACCACACCAGTCTCAATTACGGGCAGCAATGGGTGACGGCGGCAGCGTCGAGTGTGTTGGCGCAGTCGGCGCCGCTGTTCAGTGTGTTGATCGCGTTTTTCTGCTTGAAGGAGCGGGTCAGCGCCTGGCGGTGGGGCTGCGTGCTGTTGGGGTTGGCCGGCGTGCTGGTGGTGATCTGGGGCGACCAGGGCATGGGCGATCTCAACCCGCGAGGTTTGCTGATCTTGCTGGCGGCCTGCTCTTGGAGTGTGTACTTCGCCATACAGCGGCATCATGCCCAGCGCTACAGCCCGTTGACCATGGCGTGCTACATGGTGTGGTCTGGCACCCTGATGCTGTGCGTGAACCTGCCGGGCCTGCCCGTCGCCATCGTGCAGGCACCGATGGCGCAGAATCTCGCCGTGTTGGTGCTGGGCATTTTTCCCAGCGCCTTGGCCTATCTGGCCTGGGGTTACGTGTTGAAGCACGTCGAGGTCAGTCGCGCGTCGGTGGCGATGTACCTGATCCCACCGGTTGCGATGCTGATGGCTGCCACACTGCTCGGTGAGCACGTTGCCCTGCAGGTGATGCTGGGCGCGGTGATCGTGCTGGCCAGCGTTGCCGCTATCAGTCTGGAAGGGCGCTGGTGTTCAAGCGTGCTGGCAGAACGCCCGAAGACGCCCTCTGAAAGGCCAATTGAACAGGCTTCGTCAGATTAGACGAGCGTGCCGGATGCAATTTCCCCCTTGCTCCGCTAGCATTACCGGCTTCCGCTTCCCAGTTGCGACGGTTTTCGATGAGTTATCAGGTTCTTGCACGTAAATGGCGCCCGCGCTCGTTCCGCGAAATGGTCGGCCAGACCCATGTGCTCAAGGCTCTGATCAATGCCTTGGACAGCCAACGGCTGCACCACGCCTACCTGTTCACCGGTACACGCGGGGTGGGCAAGACCACGATTGCGCGCATCATCGCCAAGTGCCTGAATTGTGAAACCGGTATCACCTCGACGCCTTGTGGCACCTGTTCGGTGTGCCGTGAGATCGACGAAGGGCGTTTCGTCGACCTGATCGAGATCGACGCCGCGAGCCGTACCAAGGTCGAAGACACCCGCGAGCTGCTGGATAACGTGCAGTACGCGCCGAGCCGTGGCCGCTTCAAGGTCTACCTGATCGACGAAGTGCACATGCTGTCCAGCCATTCCTTCAACGCTTTGTTGAAAACCCTGGAAGAGCCGCCGCCCTACGTCAAGTTCATCCTGGCCACCACCGACCCGCAGAAACTTCCGGCAACGATTTTGTCGCGGTGCCTGCAGTTCTCCCTGAAAAACATGACCCCCGAGCGTGTGGTCGAGCATTTGACCCATGTGCTGGGCGTCGAGAACGTACCGTTCGAAGACGACGCACTGTGGTTGCTGGGCCGCGCCGCCGACGGTTCGATGCGCGATGCCATGAGCCTCACCGACCAGGCCATCGCCTTCGGTGAAGGCAAGGTCATGGCTGCCGACGTGCGCGCGATGCTCGGTACCCTGGACCACGGCCAGGTGTTCGACGTGCTGCACGCGCTGATCGAGGGTGACGCCAAGGCGTTGCTCGAAGCGGTGCGCCACCTGTCGGAGCAAGGCCCGGACTGGAACGGTGTGCTCTCGGAAATTCTCAACGTACTGCACCGCGTTGCCATCGCCCAGGCCCTGCCGGAAGGCGTCGACAACGGCCATGGCGACCGTGATCGCGTATTGGCCCTGGCCCAGGCCTTGCCGGCCGAAGACGTACAGTTCTACTACCAGATGGGCCTGATCGGCCGCCGCGACCTGCCCCTGGCACCCGACCCGCGGGGTGGCTTTGAAATGGTGCTGCTGCGCATGCTGGCGTTCCGGCCAGCAGATTCGGCAGACGCGCCGAGACAGCCGCTAAAGCCAGTGGGGATCAGCCAGGCCACAGTTGATTCCGCCAAACCCGTGGCTGGCGCGGCCGTTGTTGCGCCAGTAGTTGCTGCGCCTGAGCCGGTTGCGCCGGCACCTGAGCCCGAACCTGCGCCGGTTGCCGTCGCACCGGTGGTCGAGCCCGAGCCGGTCATCGAGCCCGCGCCCGTGGTCGACTTGCCCTGGAATGACCCGGTCGAAGCGCAAGTAGAACCCGAGCAACAGCCCTCGGTAGAGCCCGTGCTGGAAACCACGGGCGAGCAACCCGAGCTGACGCCGATGCCTGCGCCGACTCCGGACAGCGTGGTGCCGGATGCCCCTGAGTGGGTATCGGCACCGGTTCCCGAGCCGACGGTCGCCCAGGTTGACGCGGCCACCCCAGGCATTGACCTGGACGACGAACCGCCGCTGGACGAAGACTATATCGAGCCGGACATGGATTCGGCTTACAGCTACCTGGACGACTTGGCCAGCGAACACACCGCCGAACCTGCGCCCGAGCCCGAGGCAGAACCTGCCGCGGCCCCGGCTACCGGCCTGGCCCTGCAATGGCTGGAATTGTTTCCGAAATTGCCGATCTCCGGCATGACCGGCAGTATCGCCGCCAACTGCACCCTGATTTCCATCGAAGGCGACCACTGGCTGCTGCACCTGGACCCGGCCCATAGCGCCTTGTTCAACGCCACCCAGCAGCGCCGGCTCAACGATGCGCTCAACCAATACCGCGGGCGCACGCTGACTATCGCCATCGAACTGATCAAGCCCGAGCAGGAAACCCCGGCCCAGGCCGCGACCCGTCGGCGCCTTAACCGCCAGCGCGAGGCCGAGGATTCGATCCACGCAGATCCGCTTATCCAACAAATGATGCAACAGTTCGGTGCGGTCGTCCGCCACGATACTATTGAACCTGTCGAAGCCCCGGTGTCCCAAGCGTCATGACTCCGGGCTACTCATTGATCCACGTACTTTTGAGGTGATTCCCATGATGAAAGGTGGCATGGCCGGCCTGATGAAGCAGGCGCAGCAGATGCAGGAAAAAATGGCCAAGATGCAGGAAGAGCTGGCCAACGCCGAAGTCACCGGTAAAGCCGGTGGCGATATGGTCAGCGTGGTGATGACCGGTCGTCACGACATCAAGCGTGTCAGCATCGACCCAAGCGTATTGCCGGGCGTGGGTGAAGATGACCTGGAAATGCTCGAAGCGCTGTTCGCCGCAGCCGTCAATGACGCTGTGCGCAAGATCGAAGCCAACAGCCAGGACAAAATGTCCGGCGTGACCGCTGGCATGCAACTGCCACCGGGCATGAAACTGCCGTTCTGACACACGCTTTTAGCTAGACTCAAATGCCAGGCATCGCGCCTGGCATTTTTTTTGCGCGGTCGAAACATCGAACCCCAAGCCTTCACCGATGGTCTGCACCCTATACCGTTGAAACCATTCACCGATAAAGGAGCCCCGCTGATGCCTCAAGAAATGACGCTCAACCAACGCATCGTTCTGGTCTCACGCCCTCAAGGCGCACCCACGCCGGAAAACTTTCGCCTGGAACGTGTAAGCCTGCCGGACCTGGCAGACGGCCAGGTGCTGCTCAAGACCCTGTACCTGTCTTTGGACCCCTACATGCGTGGACGCATGAGTGACGCGCCGTCCTACGCAGCCCCCGTGGAAATCGGTGAAGTGATGACCGGTGGGGCTGTCAGCCGTGTCGAGCAATCGCGCAACCCGAAATTCGAAGTGGGCGACCTGGTGGTCGGCGCCACTGGCTGGCAAAGCCACTGCATTTGCGAAGGCCATAACCTGATCCCGCTGCCCAAGGGCCTGCCGAGTCCGTCGATGGCCTTGGGCGTATTGGGTATGCCGGGCATGACGGCCTATATGGGCTTGATGGATATCGGCCAGCCCAAGGCCGGGGAAACCCTGGTGGTGGCGGCTGCGTCGGGCGCGGTGGGGTCGGTGGTGGGCCAGGTGGCCAAGCTTAAAGGCTTGCGCGTGGTGGGCATTGCCGGTGGCGCGGACAAATGCCGCTATGTGGTGGATGAGTTGGGCTTTGACGCCTGTATCGACCACAAGAGCGAAGATTTCGCCCATGAACTGGCCCTGGCCTGCTTCAAAGGCGTGGACATCTACTTTGAAAACGTCGGCGGTAAAGTCTTCGATGCTGTGCTGCCTTTGCTCAACCCCAAGGCGCGCGTGCCGCTGTGCGGGTTGATCGCCGGCTATAACGCCCATGAAGCGCCCAGCGGCCCCGACCGTTTGCCGGCGCTGCAACGCACCTTGCTGACCAAGCGGGTACGCATCCAGGGCTTTATTGTGTTCGACGACTATGGCGACCGCCAGCCGGAGTTCCTCAGTGCCATGGCGCCGTGGGTGCGCGAGGGCAAGATCAAGTTCCGCGAGGACGTGGTCGATGGACTGGAGCAGGCGCCCGAAGCCTTTATCGGCCTGCTCGAAGGACGCAACTTCGGCAAGTTGGTGGTGCGCGTCGCGCAGGATTGAGTATTTGACGCTAATCCGGGGCGCGGGTATAAACCGCGTCTCGTTGTTTTGTCGGACCCTTCGCCCATGAGCTTCAGCCCCCTGATTCGCCAACTGATCGACGCCTTGCGCACTTTGCCCGGTGTCGGCCAGAAAACTGCCCAGCGCATGGCGCTGCAACTGCTGGAGCGTGATCGCAGCGGCGGCACTCGCCTGGCCCAGGCCTTGAGCCAGGCCATGGAAGGCGTGGGCCACTGCCGCCAGTGCCGCACCCTTACTGAAGAAGAACTCTGCCCGCAATGCGCCGACCCGCGTCGCGACGACACATTGCTGTGCGTGGTGGAAGGGCCGATGGATGTGTACGCCGTGGAGCAGACTGGTTATCGCGGGCGTTACTTTGTACTCAAGGGCCACCTGTCGCCGCTCGATGGCCTGGGGCCGGAAGCCATCGGTATTCCACAACTGGTGACGCGGATACAAGAGCAGGGCACCTTTACTGAAGTGATCCTGGCGACCAACCCGACGGTGGAAGGTGAAGCCACCGCGCACTACATTGCCCAACTGCTGACCAACAAAGGCTTGATCACTTCGCGGATTGCCCATGGCGTGCCGTTGGGAGGGGAGTTGGAGCTGGTGGATGGCGGTACCTTGGCGCACTCGTTCGCAGGCCGCAAACCCATCGCCCTCTAAAACCCACTGCAATCTGGGACTTCCTAACCCTGTAGGAGCGAGCTTGCTCGCGAAAAACCAATAGGCGCCGTGTTCACGCAGGAAGCACGCGTTATCGTTGACGGTTTTCGCGAGCAAGCTCGCTCCTACAGGGTTAGCGCAGACACATGACTTGATAACCAAGCAAGCGCTTGGTAAGTTCGCTCCATCCCGCCATGGAGCTTGCCGATGTCTGCCTATCAGGAATACTTCGATCCCAGCCACCAATTGGTCCGCGACAGCGTGCGCCGCTTCGTCGAGCGTGAGATGTTGCCCGGCATCGAGCAGTGGGAGGAGGCGCAAAGCTTTCCTCGCGAGCTCTACCTCAAGGCCGGTGCGGCGGGGATTCTAGGCATTGGCTACCCCGAAACCCTGGGTGGCAGCCACGAAGGCGATCTGTTCGCCAAGGTCGCTGCCAGCGAAGAACTGATGCGTTGCGGCTCCGGTGGGGTGGTGGCGGGGCTCGGCTCCCTGGATATCGGCCTGCCGCCCATCGTCAAATGGGCCCGGCCCGACGTGCGTGAGCGCATAGCGCCTCGGGTGCTGGCTGGCGAAAAGATCATCGCCCTGGCGGTCACCGAGCCCAGCGGCGGCTCAGATGTGGCCAACCTGCAAACCCGCGCAGTGCGTGAGGGCGAGCATTACCGCGTGAGCGGCGCCAAGACCTTTATCACCAGCGGCATTCGCGCTGATTTCTACACCGTGGCCGTGCGCACAGGCGGGCCGGGCTTTGGCGGCATCAGCCTGCTGCTGATCGAAAAAGACACCCCCGGTTTTACCGTCGGCCAGCCACTGAAGAAGATGGGCTGGTGGGCGTCGGACACCGCCGAGTTGTTCTTCGACGATTGCCGCGTGCCAGTGGGCAATCTTATCGGCGTCGAGAACATGGGCTTTGCCTGCATCATGGGCAACTTCCAGAGCGAGCGTCTGGCCTTGGCCTTGATGGCCAACATGACCGCGCAACTGGCCTTGGAGGAAAGCCTCCAGTGGGCCGCCCAGCGTGAAGCATTCGGCAAACCCATCGGCAAATTCCAGGTGCTCAAGCATCGCCTGGCGGAAATGGCTACCGCGGTGGAGGTTTCCCGTGAGTTCACCTATCGGCAGGCTGCGAAGATGGCCGCTGGCAAGAGTGTGATCAAAGAGATTTCCATGGCCAAGAACCTGGCCACCGATACCGCTGATCGAGTGACGTATGACGCGGTGCAGATACTGGGTGGGCAGGGGTATATGCGTGGCAGCCTGGTGGAGCGGCTGTATCGTGATAACCGGATTCTGTCGATTGGTGGCGGGACGCGTGAAGTGATGAATGAGATCATCAGTAAGCAGATGGGGTTGTAAACCGGGGTGTTCTTTCGGGCCTCATCGCGGGCAAGCCCGGCTCCCACAGGGGAATGCATTCCAAGGTGGGAGCCGGGCTTGCCCGCGATGACGGCAGTACTGACGACGCTTATCTCTCAGTCAGCCCAAACTGCGTCAGGCAAAACGTCGGAATCCCCATGTCTGCCAAACGCTGCGAGCCACCCAGCTCTGGCAAATCAATAATCGCCGCAGCCTCAAAAATCTTTGCCCCCATGCGCCGCACCAGGTTCGCCGCCGCAATCAGGGTGCCGCCGGTGGCGATCAGGTCATCGAACATCAGCACAGAATCGCCTTCGCACAGGCTGTCGGCGTGCACTTCCAGGAAGGCTTCGCCGTACTCGGTCTGGTAACCCTCGGCCAGCACGTCCGCCGGCAGCTTGCCTTGCTTGCGAAACAGGATCAGCGGCTTGTTGAGCTGGTAGGCGATGATCGAGCCGATCAGGAAGCCACGGGCATCCATCGCACCGATATGGGTGAAGTCGGCTTCGACATAGCGTTGGGCAAAGCTGTCGGCTACCAGGCGCAAGGCGCGGGGCGATTGGAACAGCGGCGTGATGTCACGGAAGATCACCCCAGGCTTGGGGAAGTCGATGACGGGGCGAATCAGGGATTTGATGTCGAACGAATCAAAGGTCATCGTCGAGGAGTCCAGAGCGGAAAACGGACCCGAAGTATACCTGCGGCCTCGCCGATTGGCGCGGCCGCAGTCTGGGTCAGACCTCCAGAGAACCGCCAGCCAATGCACACAGCTGGATCGGGTCGAGGATATGCACCTCTTTACCTTCTGCGGCAATCAACTGGTTCTGCTGGAAGCGGGTAAACACGCGGGACACGGTCTCCACTGCCAGGCCCAGGTAATTGCCGATCTCATTGCGCGACATGCTCAGGCGGAACTGGTTGGCCGAGAACCCACGGGCACGGAAGCGCGCCGACAGGTTGACCAGGAACGTGGCGATGCGCTCGTCGGCGGTTTTCTTCGACAGCAGCAGCATCATTTGCTGGTCGTCACGAATCTCGCGGCTCATCACGCGCATCAATTGGCGGCGCAATTGCGGCAGTTGCAGGGCCAATTCATCCAGGCGCTCGAAAGGAATTTCGCACACCGACGTCGTCTCCAGGGCCTGTGCCGACACCGGGTGAATCTCGGTGTCCATCCCCGACAGCCCGACCAACTCGCTGGGCAGGTGGAAACCGGTGATTTGCTCTTCGCCGCCGTCGCTGAGGCTGAAGGTCTTCAATGCGCCCGAACGTACTGCATAGACGGAATCAAACTTGTCGCCCTGGCGAAACAGAAACTCGCCTTTTTTCAGCGGGCGGCCGCGTTTGACGATGTCGTCCAGCGCATCCATGTCTTCCAGATTCAATGAAAGTGGCAGGCAGAGGGGGGCCAGGCTGCAATCCTTGCAATGGGCCTGGCTGTGAGCGCGCAGTTTGACTGGCTCGGACATTTCTTAAATCCTTGTGGGAAAACACACATAAGACGTAAGGGTAACGCACTGGGGGCCACGGAGGCCAGCCTGTACAAAAACCTGTCGCGAAGTAAAGATTTGCCCGAAACGGCCGATAGCACTGCCATCGAATACCAACGCGGTGGCTCAGACCATGTTATCCCTCAGTACACAACTGGCTTCACGTACCCAGATCCAGGCACTGCCCGAAACCAAGAAGGCTGCCGCGACCGATGCTGCTGCGGTTGCGCCGACGGATGAAGCCAAGCCTGCGGTGTCAGTGACCATTTCCGGTGCTGCGATGAAAGCGGCGGCGGCTGAGAAAACCTCAAACAGTGACATCGACGACAGTGGCTTGGCGGACAACGTCAAGAATCTGCTGAAGATGATTCGTGAGATCAAAAAGCAGATTGCCGAGAAACAGGCCGAGATGGCTGCGGTAATGGCCGACAGAAATCTCAGCCCTGAACAGGCCCGTGCCCGACTCTCCGGGCTGCAGTCAGCGTTGAGCGCACTGCAAGCCAGCTTGACTAGCGCCCAGGCGTCCCTGACCAAGGCGATGAAAGACATGAGTGCCGGTGATGCAGTCAAGGCCGCCAGCTTGGCCATGAAATAAGGGCCTTTAGATAACCCGCGAAAACCGTTGCCTGTTCTGGTGCTCCAGGTAGGCATCGAACACCATGCACACCGAGCGCACCAGCAAGCGCCCGGCCGGCAGCACGCGAATGCCCTGGACGTCGAGTTCAATCAAGCCATCGTCAGCCATGGTCTGCAATTGTGGCCATAGCTCGGCAAAGTAGCCGCGAAAATCGATGTTGTACGCCTGTTCGATCCCCTCGAATGCCAGGTTGAAATTACAGATCAGTTGCTGGATCACGTCCCGGCGCAAGCGGTCGTCGGTGGTGCAGACCAGGCCGCGGCTGGTCGCCAACTGCGCGCCCGCCAAAGCGTTCTGATACTGGTTCAGGTCGCTGCTGTTCTGGCAATACAGGTCGCCGATCTGGCTGATCGCCGACACCCCCAACCCAATGAGGTCGCAGTGCCCGTGGGTGGTGTAACCCTGGAAATTGCGCTGCAGCTTGCCTTCTTCCTGGGCCACCGCCAGTTCGTCGTCCGGCAGGGCAAAGTGGTCCATGCCGATGTAGCGGTAACCGGCCTGGGTCAGTTGTTCGATGGTGGTTTGCAGCATCAGCAGTTTTTCTGCCGGCGAGGGCAGGTCGTCGGTGTTGATCCGCCGTTGGGGCATGAAGCGTTCCGGCAGGTGCGCGTAGTTGAACACCGACAGGCGGTCAGGCTGCAAGCGGATGACTTCTTCCACGGTGCGCGCAAAGTTCAACGGCGACTGCTTGGGCAGGCCGTAGATCAGGTCGATATTGATCGAGCGAAATTGCAAGGTGCGCGCTGCATCGATCACGGCGCGGGTTTCTTCCAGGCTTTGCAGGCGATTGACCGCCCGTTGCACCTCGGGGTCGAGGTCTTGCAGCCCAATGCTCACGCGGTTGAAGCCCAGTTCGCGCAGCAGGCCCATGGTGGCCCAGTCGGCTTCGCGCGGGTCGATTTCGATGCCGTAGTCGCCCGAGTCGTCCTCCAGCAAATTGAAATGCTGGCGCAGGCATTTCATCACCTGGCGCAGTTCATCGTGGCTGAGAAAGGTTGGCGTACCGCCGCCGAAATGCAGTTGCTCCACGGGCTGCTGCGGGTCGAGGTGGCAGGCCACCAATTGGATTTCCTGCTCCAGGCGCTGCAGGTAGGCCTGGGCGCGGCCACGGTCCTTGGTGATCACCTTGTTGCAGGCGCAGTAGTAGCAAATGTTGGCGCAGAACGGCACATGCACATACAGCGACAGTGGCCGCACGGCCTTGCGGCTGTCACGCAGGGCGTGGAGCAGGTCGAAGGTGCCGACCTGGCTGTCAAATTGTACGGCGGTGGGGTAGGACGTGTAGCGCGGCCCCGCCAAGTCGTAGCGGTGAATCAGATCTGTGTCCCAACGAATGGCGTCGAGCATGCGGGCGGTCCCCCGGATTGGCTAGTGGGCCGAGTCTAGGGGCAGGGCGGTGCAGGCATCTTGATTTGCATCAACGGGGAGCGGCGCTATGCCACAGGGCCTGTTAATGCCCCATGAGCCAGTGCTGGTGGGGGCCAGGCAAGGTCCAGAGACCGAAGATCATCACCAGCACGCCACCGGCCACACGCACGCTGCGCTTGCGCAATAACGCCGTCACCCGTTCGGCGGCCAGCCCGGTGGCCAGCAGCACCGGCCAGGTGCCCAGCCCGAACGCCAGCATCAGCAAGGCGCTGTCCAGTGCATTGCCCTGGCTCGCCGCCCATAGCAGGGTGCTGTAGACGAGCCCGCACGGCAACCAGCCCCACAGCGCGCCCAGCAGCAAGGCTCGCGGCAGGCTGGACACCGGCAGCAAACGGTTGGCCACCGGCTGCAGATGCCGCCACAGGCCGCGTCCCAGGCTTTCGATACGGGTGAGGCCGCTCCACCAGCCGGCCAGGTACAGGCCCATACAGATCAGCAGCAGCCCGGCAAGCACTCGCATGAACATCGCCGCCGGGCTGTTGGCCACTGCCCAGCCGGCCAGGCCGATCAGTAAGCCGGCGGTTGCATAGCTGAGGATGCGCCCCAGGTTATACGCCAGCAGCAGGCGAAAACGGCGGCTGCGTTGTTCCTTGGGGATCGCCAGGGTCAGCGCGCCCATCAGTCCGCCGCACATGCCCAGGCAATGGCCGCCGCCGAGCAGGCCGAGGATCAGCGCCGAGACCAGCAAGGGCGCCAGCTCAAGCATGAGGGGGCTCTTTGGGCGGCTGCTCGGGGCTGTTGGCTTCGTCGATGGCGGCCAGGTGGTTCGGGTCCTGGTCGTCGAACAGCACGCTGTGGGCCGGGCCATCGAGGTCTTCGTATTGGCCGCTGTCCACGGCCCAGAAGAAGATGTAGATGGCCACACCCACTAATAGCAGTGCCGCCGGAATCATCACGTAGAGAGCTGGCATCTGTACTCCATGCCCGCGCGGCTCAGGCCGGCAGCGGGCGGGTTAGTGGGGCGGTGCCCGGGGCTTGCGCGCTCGGCAGGCGAGTCAGGCGCAACGCGTTGAGCACCACGGTCAACGAACTGATGGACATGCCGATCGCCGCCCAGATGGGCGTGATCCAACCCAGGGCGGCAAACGGCAGCATAAGCCCATTGTACAACCCGGCCCACAACAGGTTCTCGATGATCACCCGGCGAGTGCGCCGCGCCAGGCTGAAGGCCTGCACCAGCGCATCCAGGCGGTTGGACAACAGCACCGCATCGGCGCTGGTTTTCGCAAGGTCGGTGGCCGAGCGCATCGCCACACTGATATCGGCAGCGGCCAGCACTGGCACATCATTGACCCCATCGCCGAGCATCAACACTTTGCGACCTTCTTTGTGCAGGTTTTGCAGTACCTGCAGCTTGTCGTCAGGGCGCAGGCTGCCGTGGGCTTCGTCGATACCCAGCTCAGAAGCGACACTGGCCACCATCGGCGAACTGTCCCCCGAGAGTAGCAGCGTGCGCCAGCCCCGCGCCTTGCATGCGGCGAGCAAGGCGGGTGCGTCGCTGCGCAGGCGGTCATCCAGTACGAACCAGGCCAGGGCACCGCTGTGGTCGCCCAGCAGCAGCCATTGCCCGGCCTCGTCCGGCGAGGCGGGAATCGCGCAGCCACTGAGTTCACAGACAAAACCCGGCTGGCCGATGCGCAACAGACGTTCTCCCACACGACCTTCCAGGCCCAGGCCTGGAGTGCTCAGCACTTCATCAGCGGCCAGCGGCGCACGGCCGAAGGCACGGGCAATCGGGTGTTCGGAACGGTTCTCCAGGGCGGCGGCAAGGCCCAGGCATTGGTCGCTGTCCAGCGCACTCAAGGGCCGAATGGCGCGCAACGCCAGGCGCCCTTCGGTGAGGGTGCCGGTCTTGTCGAAAATCACCGTATCAATCTGGTTCAGGCCCTCGAGCACATGGCCGCGGGTCAGCAGCAACCCGAGACTGTGCAAGGTGCCGGTGGCGGCGGTGAGCGCGGTGGGCGTGGCCAGGGACAGGGCGCACGGACAGGTCGCCACCAGCATCGCCAGCACAATCCAGAACGCTCGGGATGGGTCCAGCTCCCACCACAGCAGGCCGATCAGCGCGGCGGCGATCAGTGAGCACAACAAGAACCACTGCGCAGCGCGGTCGGCGATCTGTGCCAGGCGCGGCTTCTCGGCCTGGGCGCGCTCCAGCAGGCGCACGATGGCGGACAAGCGCGTGTCATGCCCCAGGGCGCGCACTTGGACGGTGAGCGCGCCTTCGACATTCAGCGTGCCGGCCGTGACGCTGTCACCCGTACGCCGAGGTTGCGGCAGGTACTCGCCGGTCAGCAGGGATTCATCGATGCTGGATTGGCCGTCGAGAATTACGCCATCCGCCGGCAGCACCGCACCGGGATGCACCAGCACACGATCACCCAGCGCCAACTCGCTGAGCAGGATGCGTTCGCTCTGTCCATCATCCTTGAGGCGCAAGCAGGAGGCGGGCAACAGGTTGACCAGTTGGGCAGTGGCTGCGGCAGTGCGCTCCCGGGCGCGGCGCTCAAGGTAGCGCCCGGCCAGCAGGAACAGGGCAAACATGCCCACGGCATCGAAATACAACTCGCCTACGCCAGTGATCGCGGTCCAGATGCCAGCCAGGTACGCGCCGCCAATCGCCAGGGACACCGACACGTCCATGGTCAGGTGGCGCGTGCGCAGGTCACGTAGGGCGCCTTTGAAGAAGGGCGCGCAGCTGTAGAACACGATGGGCGTGGTCAGAAACATCGCCACCCAGCGCAGGATGACGTGCAATTCCGGGCTCAGGTCGATATTGAATTCCGGCCAGGTGGCCATGGTTGCCATCATGGCCTGGAACCACAGCAAACCAGCGACCCCCAGTTGTCGCAGGGCCAGGCGGTTTTCGCTGGCTAATTGTTCGGCGGCGCGGTCGGCCTGGTAAGGGTGGGCGGCGTAACCGATATGGCGCAGCTCGCTGAGCAGTTGGCTCAACGGCAATTGCCCATCGGCCCAGCGCACGTGCAGGCGGTGGTTGGACAGGTTCAATCGCGCTTCGGCCACGGCAGGCAGGCTGCGCAGGTGTTTCTCGATCAACCAGCCGCAGGCGGCGCAACTGATGCCTTCCATCAGCAGGGTGGTTTCGGCCAGGTCGCCTTGATGGCGCACAAAAGGTTTTTGCACATCGGCGCGGTCGTACAGCGTCAGTTCGTCCACCAATTGCACGGGCAGCGCCTCGGGGTTGGCCGAGGCTTCGCTGCGGTGTTGGTAATAGTTTTCCAGCCCGCCGGCCACTATCGCCTCGGCCACGGCCTGACAGCCCGGGCAGCAGAGTTCACGGCGTTCGCCCAGGATCTGGGCGGTGAACCGGCTGCCGGAGGGGACGGGTAGGGCGCAGTGGTAGCAGGGGGTGGGTTGGGTCATTGCTCAGTTCCGCAGATCGTTCCCACGCTTTGCGTGGGAATGTTGCCCGTGACGCTCTGCGTCACAAAGCGGACGCAGAGCGTCCAGCAAGGCGTTACCACGCAGAGCGTGGGAACGATCATCGTCTACTTCTTCAGGTCTTCAGCGCCCTGTAACGGTTCGTCACCCAGCAGCAAGTCCTTGTCGTGGCTGACCTCTTCTTCTTCGAACAGGCGCCAGGTGTTGCCGCCCTCCACGCCAAGCAGTTCCACGAAACGGCGACCTTCGACCTTGTCGGTGACCTGGCCGATGTAGCGGCCTTGCTCACTGTCGCTGCGGGTGAGGTTGATCTTGCGATCCTTCTCTGGCTGGGTCGGGGAGATAAGGTTCAGCTCCAGGGTTTTCGGATTGCTGTAGCCAGTCAGTTGCAGCTCGACCTCGCCGGTCAGTTCGTCCAGGTGCAGCTTGCCGCGCAGTTGCAGGGTCTGGGCCAGGCGTTCGCGGTCCAGGGAACGGTTGATGCCTTTGCCGGCCTCGTAGTAGTTGTCGTTGACCAGGTTGTCCGGGTTATTCACCGCGATGGTCACCATGGACAAGGTCAGGGTCACCGAGCAGGCCAGGATCGCGATGATGATCCAGGGCCAGAGGTGCTTGTACCAAGGGCTGGCGGCAGTAGTTGCGGGCATGGGTATGTTCCCTGTTAACGGACTTGTGGGCCGATGAATCGGCTCTTGGCTTCAATATGAACGCTGGTGTCATCGGCGTCTTCGAGGATGAAGGTCACCTCGTTGGTGCTCGACGGCAACTGCTCCGGCGCACTCGACAACTCCACTGGCATGCTGACGATATCGCCGGCGGCCACTTTGATTTCGCGCCGGCCTTGCAGCTTGAGGTCGGGCAGCCCAGCGGCGTCGAGCACGTAGGTGTGGTCGCGCTGGTCTTTGTTCATGATCTTCAGGCTGTAGACGTTTTCGATGCGCCCTTCGGCGTTCTCGCGGTACAGCACGCGGTCCTTGCTGACGTCGAAACCCACCAGCGAGCGCATGAAGAAGGCCGCCACCAACAGGCTGATCATCGCCAGCAACACCAGGGCGTAACCGATCAGGCGCGGGCGCAGCTTATGGGTTTTCTGCCCCGACAGGTTGTGTTCGGTGGTGTAGCTGATCAGGCCGCGTGGGTACTCCATCTTGTCCATGATGTTATCGCAGGCATCGATACAGGCGGCGCAGCCGATGCATTCGATTTGCAGCCCGTCGCGGATATCGATACCGGTAGGGCACACCTGCACGCACATCGTGCAGTCGATGCAGTCGCCCAGGCCTTGGGCCTTGTAGTCGGTACCCTTTTTACGTGGCCCACGCACTTCGCCACGGCGCGGGTCATAGGACACGATCAAGGTGTCCTTGTCGAACATCACACTCTGGAAGCGCGCATAGGGGCACATGTAGATGCACACCTGCTCACGCAGCCAGCCGGCGTTGCCGTAGGTGGCGAGAGTGAAGAAACCCACCCAGAAATATGACCAGCCATCGGCCTGGCCGGTGAAGAAATCGAATACCAGTTCGCGGATCGGTGAAAAGTAGCCGACGAAGGTGATGCCGGTGGCAAAGCCGATCAGCAGCCACAGGCTGTGCTTGCTGAACTTGCGCAGGAACTTGTTGGCGCTCATCGGCGCCTTGTCGAGCTTGATGCGCTGGTTGCGGTCGCCTTCGGTGACCTTTTCGCACCACATGAAGATCCATGTCCATACGCTTTGCGGGCAGGTATAGCCGCACCACACGCGCCCGGCGTACACGGTGATAAAGAACAGGCCAAATGCCGCCACAATGAGAATGCCCGAGAGCAGGATGAAATCCTGGGGCCAGAACGTTGCACCGAAAATAAAGAACTTACGCTCCGGCAGGTTCCACCACACCGCCTGGTGACCGCCCCAGTTCAGCCACACGGTGCCGAAGTAGAGCAGGAACAGAGCGGCACCGCCGACCATGCGCAGGTTGCGGAACAAGCCAGTGAAGGCGCGGGTGTAAATCTTCTCTCTCGAAGCGTAGAGGTCGACGGTCTTGGCAGGCGGGGTAACGTTATGTACCGGTATCTGGTCGCTCATCATTGCATCCCACGGCGGTGGAGATTTGCCTCGGCCAGTACGTGCCAACCGGGGTCAAATTAAGGGTGTTGCAGTGGCCTAATGATACGCCCCCGAGGGTGTGCAAAGGGTGCGACCTTTGGTCGCGTTGGGGGAAATCAATTGATGGTGTACGTGATCTGGATCAATTGACTTGGCAAGTATGGACGGTTTTTGCCAGTAAGCCGGTCATTCGTCCCATGGATTGAACAGTGGCACGCCACTCGATTTGAAGTCGCTGACGTTGCGCGTGACTACGGTGAGTCCGTGAACCAGCGCGGTTGCGGCAATCAATGCATCGCTTTCGTTGGCTTGGTCGGGTACATGCAAGTGCGCGCAACGCAACGCGACTGCTGCATCGACGGGCAGGATTCTGGCATCGAAGGCGGGCATTACATGACGCTTGAGCCAGGTTCTCAACACCTTCCCCTGAACCGGGTCTCGCCGTTCAATTCGCAGGACTCCGGTTTCCAGTTCCTTCAGCGTGATCGCCGAAATAAACATGCGCGGCGCTACTACGCTTTTTGCCCAAGCCACGACATTTGCATCAGCCTGAGGTTTACGCAGTTCAGAGATCACATTTGTGTCGAGTAGATACATCAAGAAAAGTCCACGGGTCGATGAATGATCACGGCACGTTCGGTTTCGAAGTCGATATCGGCCGCTTCCGGCATCACCAACAGGTCGACAATGTCGGCGTTCAGACCTGTCAGCTTCTGGTACTCCTCAATGCTTAGCAGTACATGGGCAGGCTTGCCGCGATCAGTGATAAAAACCGGCCCTTTGCGGGCGGCTTTTTTGGCACCACTTGTATCTTGATTGAATTCGCGGCTGGAAATGGTCGTGATGGTCATGGGGTAGGCCCCCTTCGCTGGACTTAATGTAGTTACGTTACTACTTGGCGAGTGCGCGCGGCAAGGTTGAGGTTACGAACGGTAGAGTTGGCTTTGCAAGGTTCGGCGCCAGAACAAAAAAGCCCCGCCAGCATTCGCTGCGCGGGGCTCCATTTGTTTCAGAGGTCTTACTGCTCCTCAGCCTTCTTATCCCCATGAGACAAGCTATATACATACGCCGCAAGCAGGTGCACCTTGTCATTCCCTTGCAACTGCTCCTGCGCCGGCATCTGGCCCTGGCGGCCATAACGGATGGTCTGTTGCAGTTGCGCAAAGCTTGAACCGTAGATGAACGCACCCGGATGCGTCAGGTCGGGCGCGCCCATCGCTGGCGTGCCTTTACCCGCCGGGCCGTGGCAGGCCACGCAGTTGGCGGCGAAGAGTTTCTCGCCGTTGGCCACGTCGGCCTTGGCGCCTTCCGGCAGTTTGCGGCCGTCGAGGTTGGTCACTACAAAGGCTGCTACGTCGGCTACGCCCTGCTCGCCGATGACTTCAGCCCAGCCTGGCATCACCGCGTGCCGGCCCTTCATGATGGTTTCCTTGATGGTGTTGGGTTCGCCGCCCCAGCGCCAGTCGGCGTCGGTCAGGTTGGGGAAACCGTAGGCGCCCTTGGCGTCGGAGCCGTGGCACACCGAGCAGTTGGAGGCGAACAGGCGGCCGCCCATCTTCAAGGCTTGTGGGTCCTTGGCGACTTCTTCAATCGGCATCGACGCGAACTTGGCGAAGATCGGCCCGAACTTGGCTTCCGACCTGGCCATTTCCTTTTCCCATTCGTGCACGCCGGTCCAGCCGGTCTGGCCGTTGGCGAAGGGGGTTTGCTTGTCGTTGTCGAGGTAGTTGTAGCCTGGCAGCAGGCCCTTCCAGTTGCCCAGGCCAGGGTAGAGCACCAGGTAACCAAGGGCGAAGACGATTGTGCCGACAAACAGCATGAACCACCACTTGGGCAGCGGGTTGTCGTACTCCTCGATGCCGTCGAACGAGTGGCCGACGGTCTCGTCCGTCTGCTCGGTGCGCTGGCCCTTGCGGGTCGACAGCAGCAGCCAGGTCAGGGCGAAGATGGTACCCAGACTGAGGACTGTGACGTACAGACTCCAGAACGTAGTCATTCTTTGTTACTCCTAGAAGCTTGCTCGACGCGCTTGATGGCTTCGGGGTCATCTGCGAAGGGCAGCATGGTCGCGTCGTCAAACTCCGACTTGCGCCGTGGGCTGAACACCCACAACGCCAGGCCGATAAAGGCCACCATCACCACAACGGTGCCCAGGCCACGAATCATCCCGATATCCATGAAGGTCACCGTTTGCTTTTGATGATGGTGCCAAGGCCTTGCAGGTAGGCCACCAATGCGTCCATTTCGGTCTTGCCCTTCACGGCGGCGGCCGCACCGGCGATGTCTTCGTCGGTGTAGGGCACGCCCAGGGTGCGCAAGACTTCCATCTTCTTGGCGGTGTCCTTGCCGTCGAGCTTGTTTTCCACGAGGAACGGGTACGCCGGCATTTTCGACTCCGGCACGACGTTGCGCGGGTTGTACAGGTGCGCACGCTGCCAGTCATCGGAGTAGCGCCCACCCACACGGGCCAGGTCCGGGCCGGTGCGTTTGGAACCCCACAGGAACGGGTGGTCCCACACGCTTTCACCGGCAACCGAGTAGTGGCCGTAGCGTTCGGTTTCGGCGCGGAAGGGGCGGATCATCTGCGAGTGGCAGCCCACGCAACCGTTGGCGATGTAGACGTCGCGGCCTTCCAGTTCAAGGGCGGTGCGTGGCTTCATGCCTTCGACCGGCTTGTTGGTCACGTCCTGGAAAAACAGCGGGACGATTTGGGTCAGGCCGCCAATGCTCACGGCGATGACCATGAAGAAGGCCAGCAGGCCGATGTTCTTCTCGACGACTTCATGCTTCATCAGTGAGCTCCCACAACGGCGATCTTGGTGGCGGCTTCGGCTTCAACAGCGTCGCTGGCACGCACGGTGCGCCACACGTTGTAGGCCATCAACAGCATGCCGCTGGCAAAGAACGCACCGCCCAGGGCACGTACGATAAAGCCCGGGTGGCTGGCTTGCAGCGCTTCGACGAAGGAGTAGGTGAGGGTGCCGTCATCGTTGATCGCACGCCACATCAAGCCCTGGGTGATGCCGTTGACCCACATCGAGGCGATGTAGAGCACGGTGCCGATAGTGGCCAGCCAGAAGTGCGCATTGATCAGCCCGACGCTGTGCATCTGCGCGCGGCCGAACAGTTTGGGGATCATGTGGTACAGCGCGCCGATGGAGATCATCGCCACCCAACCGAGAGCGCCAGCGTGCACGTGGCCGATGGTCCAGTCGGTATAGTGGGACAGCGAGTTGACGGTCTTGATCGCCATCATCGGCCCTTCGAAGGTCGACATGCCGTAGAACGCCAAAGACACCACCAAAAACCGCAGGATCGGGTCGGTGCGCAGCTTATGCCAGGCGCCCGAGAGGGTCATCATGCCGTTGATCATGCCGCCCCAGCTTGGTGCCAGCAGGATGATCGACATCGCCATGCCCAGGGACTGTGCCCAATCCGGCAAGGCGGTGTAGTGCAAGTGGTGAGGGCCGGCCCAGATGTACAGGGTGATCAGCGCCCAGAAGTGCACGATGGACAGGCGATAAGAATAGATCGGACGCTCGGCCTGCTTGGGCACGAAGTAGTACATCATCCCCAGAAAGCCGGTGGTGAGGAAGAAGCCTACGGCGTTATGGCCGTACCACCACTGGATCATCGCGTCCGTCGCACCGGAGTAGGCCGAGTAGGACTTGAACAGGTTCACCGGCAGGGAGGCGTGGTTGACGATGTGCAGCATCGCCGTGACCACGATAAAGGCGCCGTAGAACCAGTTGCCCACGTAGATGTGCTTGGTCTTGCGCTTGACGATGGTGCCGAAGAACACCAGGCCGTAGGTCACCCACACGATGGCAAGCAAAATGGCGATCGGCCATTCCAGCTCGGCGTATTCCTTGGTGGTGGTGTAGCCCAGGGGCAGGCTGATGATGGCGCCGACGATGACCGCCTGCCAGCCCCAGAAGGTGAATGCGGCAAGGCCATCGGAGATCAGTCGCGTCTGGCAGGTGCGCTGCACGACATAGTAGGAGGTGGCAAACAGTGCACATCCGCCGAAGGCGAAGATCACCAGGTTGGTGTGCAGCGGGCGCAGGCGGCCGAAGGTCGTCCAGGGCAGGTCGAAATTCAATTGCGGCCAAACCAGTTGCGAGGCGATGAACACCCCGAGCCCCATGCCAAGGATCCCCCAGACCACCGTCATGATGGCGAACTGGCGGACTACCTTATAGTTATAAGCAGTCGGACTGATTGCTGTGCTCATTCTAAGGTTCCACGGTTTAGGTTTTTTTATAGGTAAAATCGGTCGCAAGTATGTAGAAAGCGAGGGGCCATTGCAACGCAATGGCTGACCTGGATCAATGCGTTCCACGCCAGATTCTGCGCCCTTTCCATGTTTGGCGTAGGGACAAAATCCAAAATAGAAAGCTGATCGAGTGGACAGGAAATTTCAGGGGCGCAACGGCTACCGTCGCGTAGGCCAGGAATGGTCCACTGTGGGAACAAGCGTAGACCCGAATAGGAGGAGGGGAAAGGTGGGCTTGGAAGGGGTGCGACACTTGGTCGCGCAAATGAAAACAACACCGGATCCCTGTAGGAGCGAGCTTGCTCGCGAAGAACCTGAGGGCACCACGCTTATCCAGTATAAACGCGGCGCTCTGATGTTCTTCGCGAGCAAGCTCGCTCCTACAGTGAAACGGGTTGCCGCCCCGGGCCGGGGCAGCGGTTACTCGGTCGCGCTGTCTGGCGTTGCACCTTCAGCGTTATGGGACAAGCTGTACACGTAAGCCGCCAGCAGGTGCACCTTGTCATTGCCTTGCAGCACATCCTGGGCTGGCATCTGGCCCTGGCGACCATGGCGGATGGTCTGCTGCAGCTGCGCCAGGCTGGTGCCGTAGATAAAACCGGCAGGCTCGGTCAGGTTAGGCGCGCCCATGGCTTCCACACCGTGGCCTTGTGGGCCGTGGCAGGCCACGCAGGTGGTGTTGAACGCGGCTTGCCCGGCTGCCAGGTCTGCGCTGTTGTCAGCAGGCAACGGCAGCTTGGCCAGGTCGTGGCGCACGTAGGCGGCGACGTTTTTCACCCCGTCCTCGCCCAGCACTTCACCCCAGGCCGGCATCGCCGCGTGGCGACCGTTCAGGATGGTGGCTTTGATAGCCTCAGCCGAGCCGCCCCAGCGCCAGTTATTGTCGGCCAGGTTGGGGAAACCATAGGCGCCCTTGGCGTCCGAACCGTGGCATACCGCGCAGTTGGAGGCGAACAGGCGACCGCCCATCTTCAACGCTTGCGGGTCCTTGGCGACTTCTTCCACCGGCATGGCCGCGAACTTGGCGAAGATCGGCCCGAACCTGGCGTCGGCCTTGGCCATTTCCTTGTCCCATTCCTTGGTCTGGGTCCAGCCGTCTTCATAGCCCGGCAGTACGCCTTTCCAGTTGCCCAGGCCCGGGTAGAGGATCAGGTAGCCGACGGCAAACACCAGGGTGCCGGCGAACAACATGAACCACCACTGGGGCAGCGGGTTGTCGTATTCCTCGATACCGTCGAAGGCGTGGCCCATGGTCTGGTCGACGCTGCCCTTGGTCTCGCCCTTGCGGGTGCCGACCAACAGCCAGGTCAGACCGATCAGGCTGCCCAGGGTCAATACGCAGATCCATGTACTCCAGAACGTAGTCATGGCCGAGTGCTCCTTGTGGCTGGCTCTGCTTGAGCGTCGGGTGGGGAAGGTTCATCGGCAAACGGCAGCAGGCGCGCCTGCTCGAATTCCGCATTGCGGCGGTTGTTGAATACCCACAGCGACAGGCCGATAAAGGCGATGGCGACCACCAGCGTGCCAAGGCCGCGGATGGTGCCTGCATCGAATTCAAATCCCATGGCTCACCTCTTGCTCTTGATGGCAGTGCCGAGCACTTGCAGGTAGGAAACCAGCGCGTCCATCTCGGTCTTGCCCTTGAGGCTGGCGACTGCGCCATTGATGTCGTCGTCGGTGTACGGCACGCCGAGGGTGCGCATCACTTTCAACTTGGTCTCGGTGTGGCTGCTGTCGACGGCGGCGGTGACCAGCCAGGGGTAGGCCGGCATTTTCGACTCTGGCACCACGTTTCGCGGGTTGTATAAGTGCGCGCGGTGCCAGTCGTCCGAGTAGCGTGCGCCGACGCGGGCCAGATCCGGGCCGGTACGCTTGGAACCCCACAGGAACGGGTGGTCCCACACGCTTTCGCCGGCCACCGAATAGTGGCCGTAGCGCTCGGTCTCGGCGCGGAACGGGCGGATCATCTGCGAGTGACACTGCACGCAGCCTTCGCGGATGTAGATGTCGCGGCCTTCCAGTTGCAGCGCGGTGTAGGGCTTCATGCCTTCGACCGGCTTGTTGGTCACGTCCTGGAAGAACAGCGGGACGATCTGGGTCAGGCCACCGATGCTCACGGCAAGCACCATCAGCAGCATCAACAGGCCGACGTTCTTTTCAATCGTTTCGTGTTTCATCATCGACTCCTCAGGCCATTTGCGCGGCAGCGGTGACTTCGGCAGGTTGCGCCGAACGCACGGTGCGCCATGTGTTGTAAGCCATCAGGAACATGCCGCTGAGGAAGATAGCACCGCCCACCAGACGCACGATGAAGCCTGGGTGGCTGGCCACCAGGGTTTCGACGAAGGAGTAGGTGAGGGTGCCGTCTTCGTTGACCGCACGCCACATCAGGCCCTGGGCGATGCCGTTGACCCACATCGACGCGATGTAGAGCACGGTGCCGATGGTGGCCAGCCAGAAATGCGCGTTGATCAGGCCGAGGCTGTACATCTGCTCGCGACCGAAGATTTTCGGGATCATGTGGTACAGCGCGCCGATGGAGATCATCGCCACCCAGCCCAGCGCCCCGGCGTGTACGTGGCCGATGGTCCAGTCGGTGTAGTGGGAGAGGGCGTTGACGGTCTTGATCGCCATCATCGGGCCTTCGAAGGTCGACATGCCGTAGAACGCCAGGGAGACCACCAGAAAGCGCAGGATCGGGTCGCTGCGCAGCTTATGCCAGGCGCCCGAGAGGGTCATCATGCCGTTGATCATGCCGCCCCAGCTCGGTGCCAGCAGCACCAGTGACATCACCATGCCCAGGGACTGCGCCCAGTCCGGCAGAGCGGTGTAGTGCAAGTGGTGCGGGCCGGCCCAGATGTACAGGGTGATCAGCGCCCAGAAGTGCACGATGGACAAGCGATACGAATACACCGGGCGTTCGGCCTGCTTGGGCACGAAGTAGTACATCATGCCGAGGAAGCCCGCAGTGAGGAAAAAGCCTACTGCGTTATGCCCATACCACCACTGCACCATGGCATCCGTCGCACCGCCGTACAGCGAGTAGGACTTGGTCAGGCTGACCGGGATTTCCAGGTTATTGACGATATGCAAAATGGCCACGGTGATGATGAACGCACCGAAGAACCAGTTGCCCACATAGATGTGCTTGGTCTTGCGTTTCATGATCGTGCCGAAGAACACGATGGCGTAGGCGACCCAGACAATGGTGATCAGGATGTCGATCGGCCATTCCAGCTCGGCGTATTCTTTGGAGCTGGTGTAGCCCAGTGGCAGGCTGATCGCGGCCAGCAGGATCACAAGCTGCCAGCCCCAGAAGCAGAACGCGGCGACTTTCGGCGCGAACAGCTGCGTCTGGCAGGTGCGTTGCACCGAGTAAAAGGAGCTGGCGAACAGCGCACAGCCACCGAACGCGAAGATCACCGCGTTGGTGTGCAAAGGGCGCAGGCGGCCGAAGCTGGTCCAAGGCAAATCGAAGTTGAGCGCAGGCCAAACCAATTGGGCGGCGAGAAAAACCCCGAGCCCCATGCCGACGATGCCCCACACCACCGTCATAATGGCGAATTGGCGGACCACCTTGTAGTTATAGGCGGTACTTAAAGTAGTGTTCATGGTTCCCCATCCACGGTTCAACCCAAGCAAATGCGGCACTTGGGCTGGAGTTATAGGCAGACTAAAAAGCGAGGCAAGCATGGGCAAAGAGCACAAGGCCAGTATTGACGGGGATCAATGGGCGCAGTGTGTACGGGAACATGGCTGGTTGTGGGATGTCGCCACGGGCACGACGTCGGGTGAGCCGGTCACGCTGATCCTAGCCCACGGCGCCGGCGCACCGATGGACTCGGCGTTCATGAACGACATGGCTGCACGCCTTGCCGCGCATGGCGTGAACGTGTTGCGCTTCGAGTTCCCGTACATGGCCCAGCGCCGCTTGGACGGGGGCAAACGCCCGCCGAATCCGGCGCCGAAACTGCTGGAGGCGTGGCGTGAGGTGTATGCCCAGGTGCGACGTCATGTCGCTGGGAAACTGGCGATTGGCGGCAAGTCCATGGGCGGGCGGATGGCCAGTTTGTTGGCCGATGAATTGGGCGCCGATGGGTTGGTGTGCCTGGGCTATCCGTTCTATGCGGTGGGCAAGCCAGAGAAACCCCGGGTGGAGCACTTGGCTGCGCTGAAGACGCCGACGTTGATAGTGCAGGGCGAGCGCGATGCCTTGGGCAATCGGGCGGCGGTAGAAGGTTATGACTTGTCAGACAGTATCGAGGTGATGTGGCTGGTGGCGGGGGATCATGACTTGAAGCCGCTGAAGGCTTCGGGGTTCAGCCATGAGCAGCATCTGGAGGCGGCGGCGGTGCGCGTCGCTGAGGTTCTCAGGGGTTGTTGATCGTTCCCGCGCTCCGCGTGGGAATGCAGCCCAGGACGCTCTGCGTCCCCCTCTAAAATTGTGACGCAGAGCGTCACAGGAGGCGTTCCCACGCAGAGCGTGGGAACGAGCCCGTTCAGCGGTTAAAACGCTCCACCAGCGAATACTGGGTATTGGCGGTATGCGTCAACTCTTCACTCAGTTGCGCCGAGTTCATCGCCTGCTCCGAGGTCTGGTCCGCCAACAGCGCAATGGTGCTGATATTGCGGCTGATCTCCTCGGCCACCGCGCTTTGCTCTTCGGTAGCAGCAGCAATCTGGGTGGTCATGTCGGTGATATTGGCCACCGCCTCACTGATGCCCACCAAGGCCTGGTCGGCTTCCATCACCCGCGCTACACCTTCTTCAGCCTGGCGGTGCCCGGCGTCCATGGTTTGCACGGCGGCAGCCGCCGTGTGTTGCAGCTTGGCAATCAGGGTATGGATCTGCCCGGTGGATTCGGCCGTACGCTGCGCCAGTTGGCGCACTTCATCGGCGACCACCGCGAAACCACGGCCCATCTCACCGGCACGCGCGGCTTCGATGGCGGCGTTGAGCGCCAGCAGGTTGGTCTGGTCGGCGATGCCTTTGATCACATCAACCACGCCGCCGATTTCATCGCTGTCCTTGGCCAGTTGCGTGACGGTCACACCCGTCTCGCCCACCGCCACCGACAGCCGCTGAATCGCCTCGCGGGTTTCCCCGGCGATATCGCGGCCGCGCCCGGTCAGGCGGTTGGCTTCCTGGGTGGCATCGGCGGTGCGCTGCACGTGGCTGGCCACTTCCTGGGTGGTCGCCGCCATCTGGTTCACCGCAGTGGCCACCTGTTCGGTTTCCACGCGCTGGCGTTCCAGGCCGCTGGAGCTGTTGTGCGCCAGGGTGTTGGACTGCGCCGCCTGGTCGTTGAGGTGCTCGGCGGTGTCCTGCAGGCGGGTAAGACAGGTCTTCAGACGCGCTTCCTGGCTGAGGATCGACATTTCCAGACGCGCTTGTGCGCCACGGCTGTCGGTGTACATCTGCGCGATCAACGGGTCGGACGTGGTCTGTTCGGCCAGGCGCAGCAAACGCTTGAGACCGCGCTGTTGCCAGCTCAAGCCCAGCAGGCCCAACGGCACCGACAGCGCCGCTGCCAGGGCAAAGCCCCATTGGGAGGTGAGGGTGGCGCCGATCATGAAGCTCAGTTGGCTGACCAGGATAAACGGCAGCCAGTCCTGCAGCACCGGCAGCCACTTGTCCCGCTGGGGAACGGCCGACTTGCCCTGGTTGATACGTTGATAGAGCGCTTCGGCCCGGCGGATCTGCTCGGCGGTGGGCTTGATGCGCACCGATTCGTAGCCGATCACCTGGTTGCCGTCGAAGACCGGCGTCACATAGGCGTTAACCCAATAGTGGTCACCGGTCTTGCAGCGATTCTTGACAATGCCCATCCATGGCAAGCCTTGTTTGAGCGTGGACCACATATGCGCGAACACGGCCGGCGGCACATCCGGGTGACGCACCAGGTTATGTGGGGCGCGGATCAGTTCTTCGCGGGTGAACCCACTGATTTCGACAAAGGCGTCGTTGCAGTAGGTAATCACACCCTTGGCATCTGTGGTGGAGATCAACCGTTGCTGAGCGGGGAAGGTACGTTCGCGCTGGGTAACGGGTTGGTTATTACGCATGATTGTTCAATCCGCAAGGCTTTCAGGGGGTATCGGCCATGCGGGGCATTTATTTAACTTATTTTTGCAACAATCCTGCGAACGGTGTTGCCCCTGTAGGAGCGAGCTTGCTCGCGAAACACTCAAGGGCAACGCGTTCATTCAGGATGCCCGCGTTAGCGTTGAAGTCCTTCGCGAGCAAGCTCGCTCCTACAGTAAGGAAGGTTTAGCCTGCGAGCATCGGGTAGGTGAACAACCCGAAGTGCAGCAGATTCAAGCCAAAGTGCGTGGCAATCGCCGCGCCGAGCCCGCCAAAGCGATAGGCCAGGCCGTAACCCACGCCGGCAATACTCGCCAGCAGCATCCACTGCCAACCCGCAGCAAAATGCACCAGGCCGAATAACAGCGAGGCCAACAGCAGCGCGAGGTTCTCGCCATAGGGCAGGTGTTTGAAGCGTCGGCTCAGGCCGCCCTGGATATACCCGCGAAACAGCGCTTCTTCGACCAACGTCACCAGCAGCAGGTTATTCAACACCCACAGCCACGCCTCGTCCGGCCATTTCGGCGCCCAACTGATCATCCCTAGCAGCGCTGCGCCACCCAGGGCGGCGATGGCGGCCAGGGTCAGGGCCACGGCCGTGACGCAGATCGACAGGCGCAATGAGCGTCGCGCCACAATCCATGGGCAGGCCAGCAACAGCCAGAAGCCGATCAGGGGTTTGTCCTGGTTCAGGTACATCGAGAAGGGCACTGAGTCCGGAGTAAAACGCTGGGGCGCAATACCGCGGCCGTTATAGAAACCCGGCAGCCAGTGCATCGCCAGGCCCAGGGCCAGGACAATAAACAAGCCGTGACCCAGGTAGCGCGCCCAAGGGTTGCGTTGCTGGCGCACGGCGTACCCGGCCACCAGCAGCAGTGCGATGGAGACCGCCGCCAGTACGCCCAGTTGGCCGTAGATCAAGGCCACGACATAGCCAATGGAAAGTAGGGTGAGGTACAGCCAGGGCAAAGCAATCATGTGAAATCCTTCGAAAAATCCGGGCAGCATTATAGCGAGTGGCCAGGTTCCAGGGCATGAAAACGCCTCCACGTACAAGGCAAGGGGGAAAGGATTGCAAAGTATGTTTGCGGCTGGTTATAGTCGTCGCGTCTTAGTCCCTTCAAAAAAGATCAGCACATGCCAGCTTCCCAGCGCATAGCGGTAGTCGATTCAGCGGTCAACGCCGTGGTCGTGCCGTGCCGAGGCAAGCAGCCTGCGCAGATCAGTCATTACCCCCCACCTGTCAGTAGCACGCCGGTGCACGCAGTCGTAGCACCGCCGGGTGTTGGCATTTCGGGCTGATCAGCGATTCGCTGTTGCCCGTGCCTGCCTGAAAAAAACCTACTGAAATTCAGTTTTTTACTGAGTCGGCTTTTTTGCCTGATAACAGGTGGTAACCATGTCTGTGCTTTCAAAACAATCCGTGGCCGCGGCGGCCTCGACGAGCGTGTTTGTCTTGCTGTGGAGCAGCGGGGCGATCTTCTCCAAGTTGGGCCTGGCCCATGCTTCGCCCTTTGCATTTCTGTTGATCCGGTTTGCCATCGCCCTGATGGGGTTGGTGGTGTTGGTACCCATCCTCAAGTTGAAGCTGCCTCGTCCCGGCAAACCCCTGCTGTATGCGGCGGCGACGGGCTTGGTATTGCTGGGGGCCTACCAGATTTTCTATCTGCTGGCCCTGGACCTCAACGTCACCCCCGGCGTGATGGCGACCATCATGGGCGTGCAGCCGATCCTTACCGTGGTACTGATGGAGCGCCAACGCTCCTGGCGCCGGCTGTTCGGCCTGGGGTTGGGGTTGGCGGGCTTGATCATGGTGGTATATCAGGGCATCGGGCTGGCGGGCATGTCCCTGGCGGGGATGCTGTTCGGGCTGCTGGCGCTGGCGAGCATGACGTTTGGCTCGATCATGCAAAAACGCATCACCGACAATCCCTTGGGCACGCTGCCACTGCAATACCTGGCCGGGTTGCTGCTGTGCGCGGTGTTCGTGCCGTTCCAGCCGTTCCACTTTGAACACAGTGCGCGTTTTTACCTGCCGGTACTGTGGATGGGGCTGGTGGTGTCGGTACTGGCGACGCTATTGCTGTACCGCCTGATCGCCCGGGGCAACCTGGTGAATGTCACCAGCTTGTTCTACTTGGTGCCGGCGGTGACGGCGGTGATGGACTACCTGATCTTCGGCAACCGCCTGGCCCTGTTGAGCGTGTTGGGAATGGCGTTGATCATCGTCGGGTTGGTCTTCGTGTTCCGTAAAAACTAAAAACCACTCACTGTAGGAGCGAGCTTGCTCGCGAAGAACGTCAACGATAACGAGGGCATCCTGAATGAACAGGGTGCTCTCGGGTTTTTCGCGAGCAAGCTCGCTCCTGCAGTTATTTGGACCAGCGCAGCACCAACCACAGCGCCCCGGCAATCAACACTCCGCCATACAGATGGGCCATGGACAACGGCTCATCCAACAGCAACGCCCCCCACAACACGCCGAACGGCGGAATCATGAAGGTCACAGTCATCGACTTGACCGGGCCAATGGATGACAACAGGCGGAAGTACAGGATGTAGGCAAACGCCGTACACACCAGCCCTAGCCCCAGCAGCGACGACCACACCTGCCAGCCGCCCCAGCTCGCCGGTGGATGGCTGATGGCGCTGTAGGCAAAGAACGGCAACAGAAACAACGTCGCCCCCAACATGCTGCCCAAGGCCGAGAGACGGCTGTCCAACCCGCCGCGCTGGTCCAGCCAACGCCGCGCCAGGAAACCGGCAAAGCCATAGCAGGTGGTTGCCAGCAGGCACGCCAATGCGCCCATCAATAATTCCAGATCAAAGGCCACCGGCCCCGCACGCGTGAGCACGGCAACGCCAAACAGCCCCAAGGCGACACCTGCGATTTTCGACGGCGTCAGGCGTTCGCTGAAAAACAATCCGCCAATCAGCACGCCCATCAGCGGTGTGGTGGCGTTGAAAATCGCCGAATAACCCGCCGGCAGTACCTGCGCCGCCACTGAATACATGGTCGCCGGAATCCCGGAGTTGATCACCCCCAGCAGCAAAACGGTTTTGAACTTGCCCTGGAAATCCCAGCTCACGCGCATCATCGCCAGGATCACCAATAAACCCGCGGCGGCAATCGACACGCGGAAGAACGCGGTGGGCACCGTGCCGATTTCCGGCGCGATCATGCGCATAAACAGGAAACTCGCGCCCCAGATGGCAGCCAGCCCCAGCAGATACAGGGTGTCAACAGGTCTCACGGAAAACTCCTACGCCAATCGGGCGCAGAAGTGTTGCCCAGCGGGCAGGTCGGCACAATGGCTAATTGCAGTCAGTTCACCGCCGTGCAAAATCATTCTTCTCCTGCCTCGGTTCACTGGCTAAGCTCTGGGCTTCCAGATACCCGTTCGAGGTTTCCCGCATGTCGCAGTCCGCCCTCGCTATCGCCCGGATGATCCTCGACGGTTTCGACGATTACCGTGAGCACTTCCGCCAGATCACCGATGGCGCCCGTGAGCGTTTCGAGAAGGCCCAGTGGCAGCAGGGGCAGGCCGCGTCGGCCGCGCGCATCAACCTCTATGAAGAGAAGGTCGCTGAGGTCACGACCCGCCTGCGCGCCAGTTTTGACCCTGCGGCGTTGCAGGACATCGGCCAGTGGCCCCTGGTAAAAAGCGCCTATATCGGCCTGATCGATCTGCGTTTTGACGATGAACTGTCCGAGACCTGGTACAACTCGATCTTCTGCGGCCTGTTCAGCCATGACCTGATCAGCGACGGCTGTATGTTCATTCACACCACCCGGCCTAGCCTGCGCCGGGCGCGGGCGGCGCAAACCCGTATCTACACGCCGGCCGGTAAAATAGCGGACATGCTCGCGCAGGTTTTCTCTGACTACAGCTTCAGCGAGCCCTACGCCGACCTGCCCGCCGACCTGCGCCGCCTCGAAGCCCAGTTGCGTGAAAACCTGCCGGATTGGGTGTGCAAGGACCCAGACCTCAAGGTCGAGTTGTTTTCCTCGGTGCTGTACCGCAACAAAGGCGCCTACCTCGTGGGGCGCATCTACACGCGCGACGAACAATGGCCGCTGGTGATTCCGCTGCTGCACCGCGAAGGGCGTGGCATTCAGATCGATGCGTTGATCACCGACGAAGCCGACGTGTCGATCATCTTCTCGTTCACCCGTTCCTATTTCATGGTCGACGTGCCCGTGCCCGCGGAATTCATCGGCTTTCTCAAGCGCATCCTGCCGGGCAAGCACATTGCCGAGCTGTACACCTCCATCGGTTTCTACAAGCACGGCAAATCCGAGTTCTACCGCGCGCTGATCAACCACCTGGCCACCACTGATGACCAGTTCATCATGGCCCCCGGTGTGCGTGGCATGGTCATGAGCGTGTTCACGCTGCCGGGTTTCAATACGGTGTTCAAGATCATCAAGGACCGCTTCTCGCCGTCAAAAAATGTCAACCGCGCCACGGTGATCGAAAAGTACCGCCTGGTAAAAAGCGTCGACCGGGTAGGGCGCATGGCCGATACCCAGGAGTTCGCCGACTTCCGCTTCCCCTTGAGCAAGTTCGAGCCCGAGTGCCTGGCCGAGTTGCTGGAAGTCGCCGCCGGTACTGTGGAGGTAGAGGGCGACACCGTGCTTATCCGCCACTGCTGGACCGAGCGACGCATGACCCCGCTCAACCTCTACCTCGACAACGCCAACCCCGCCCAGGTGCGCGAAGCGTTGGAAGACTACGGCCTGGCGATCAAGCAACTGGCGGCGGCGAATATCTTCCCCGGCGACATGCTGCTGAAGAACTTTGGCGTCACCCGCCACGGCCGCGTGGTGTTCTACGACTACGACGAAATCTGCTTTCTCACCGAAGCCAACTTCCGCCATATCCCCGCGCCGCGCACCCCCGAGGATGAAATGGCCTCCGAGCCCTGGTACTCCATCGGCCCGCTGGATGTGTTCCCCGAGGAGTTCCCGCCGTTCCTGTTTGCCGACGCCGGGCAACGCAGATTGTTCGATGAGCTGCATGGCGAGCTGTACAACGCTGATTACTGGAAAGGCCTGCAGGACGCGATTCGTGCCGGTAAGGTGATCGACGTGTTCCCCTACCGCCGAAAAGACCCTCTGTAACGCATTCCCCCCTTGTGGGAGCGGGCTTGCTCGCGAATGCGGTGTGTCAGTCACAGATGTATCAACTGAACCACCGCTTTCGCGAGCAAGCCCGCTCCCACATTTTGGTTCGGTTTACTCCCGTTGCAGCTCAACCGGCTGCCCGCTCGGCTGCTTTTCTGCCACACTTGCCGGCCGTGCATAAATAGATGACCGTCGAACTAGCTGATGACAGACCAAGCACCCACCCTCGACCAACTGCTCAAAACCCTCGATCACGCCATGCTCGCCGACCGCCACCGCTTGCGGCGCCAGTTGCTTGAGCTGCGCAAGAAGCCCGACGAGGAGAAGCTGGCGCAGTGGGTGGCGCGCATGCAGGCATCGTGCGCGCAGGTCACGGCGCGGCGCGCCAGCCTGCCGGTGATTCGCTATGACGACAGCCTGCCGATTGCCGCCAAGCGCGATGAGATCAAGGACGCGCTGAACAAACACCAGGTGCTGATCATCGCTGGTGAGACCGGCTCGGGTAAAACCACGCAGTTGCCAAAAATCTGCCTGGAAATCGGCCGCGGCCAGTTCGGCCTGATCGGCCATACCCAGCCGCGCCGGATTGCGGCGCGCAGTGTCGCCAGTCGCGTCGCTGAAGAACTGGCCACGCCACTGGGCGCGTTGGTCGGCTATCAAGTGCGCTTTGAAGACCAGAGCGATGCCAACACCCTGATCAAGCTGATGACCGACGGCATCCTGCTGGCCGAAACCCAGAACGACCGTTACCTGGAACGCTACGACACGATCATCGTCGACGAAGCCCACGAACGCAGCCTGAACATCGACTTCCTGCTCGGCTACCTCAAGACCCTGTTGCCGCGTCGCCCCGACCTGAAAGTCATCATCACCTCGGCCACCATCGACCTGGAGCGCTTTTCCAAGCATTTTGACGATGCGCCGATTGTCGAGGTGTCGGGCCGTACCTTCCCGGTGGACACTTGGTACCGCCCGCTCACCCTGGAACAGGACGAGGAGGGCAACCGCGTCGAGGACGACCTGACTGTCGACCAGGCGATCCTTGCTACCCTCGATGAAATCGCCGCCTATGAACGCAGCGAACGCCGCAGCCCTGGCGACGTGCTGGTGTTTTTGCCCGGCGAGCGCGAGATTCGTGACGCGGCCGATATGCTGCGCAAGGCCCAGCTCAAACACACCGAGATTTTGCCGTTGTACGCACGGCTGTCGCCGGCCGAGCAGCAGCGCATTTTCCAGTCCCACCCGGGCCGGCGCGTGGTACTGGCGACCAACGTCGCGGAAACCTCGCTGACCGTGCCGGGCATTCGCTATGTAATCGACAGCGGCACGGCGCGCATCAGCCGCTACAGCTACCGCGCCAAGGTGCAGCGTTTGCCTATCGAGGCGATTTCCCAGGCCAGCGCCAACCAGCGTAAAGGCCGTTGCGGCCGGGTTGAGCCGGGCATTTGCGTGCGCTTGTACAGCGAAGAAGATTTTATCGCGCGCCCGGAATTCACCGACCCGGAGATCCTGCGTACCAACCTGGCCGCCGTGATCCTGCAGATGCTGCACCTGCGCCTGGGCGAGATCACCGATTTCCCGTTTATCGAACCGCCGGATGGCAAGGCCATCAGCGACGGTTTCAACCTGCTGCAAGAACTCTCGGCGGTGGACCGCAACAGCCAGCTCACACCGCTGGGCCGCCAGCTCGCCCGCTTGCCGGTGGACCCGCGCATGGGTCGCATGTTGCTGGAAGCGGCCAAGCTCGGCAGTTTGCAGGAAGTGCTGATCGTCGCCAGCGCCATGTCGATCCAGGACCCACGCGAGCGGCCGCCGGAGCGTCAACAAGCGGCCGACCAAGCCCACGCACAGTGGAAAGACCCGGATTCGGACTTCGCCGGGTTGGTCAACCTGTGGCGCGGTTTCGAGGAGCAGCGCCAGGAACTGACCGCCAGCCCGTTGCGCAACTGGTGTCGCAAAAACTTCCTCAACTACTTGCGCCTGCGCGAGTGGCGTGATTCCCATCGCCAGTTGAGCCTGATCTGCCGCGACATGCAGCTGAGCCTCAACAAAGAGCCCGCCGACTATCCGAAGCTGCATAAAGCCGTGTTGTCCGGCCTGCTCAGCCAGATCGGCCAGAAGACCGAAGACGGCGACTACCTCGGGGCGCGGCAGCGACGCTTCTGGATTCACCCGTCTTCGGGCATCGGCAAGAAGCGCCCGCAGTGGCTGATGACCGCCGAACTGGTGGAAACCACCAAGCTCTATGCACGCATGGTGGCGAAAATCGATGCCGATTGGATCGAACCGCTGGCCGGGCACTTGATCAAGAAAAACCACTTCGAACCCCATTGGGAGAAGAAGCGCGGCCAGGTGGTGGCGTTTGAGCAGATCACCCTGTTCGGGCTGATCGTGGTCGGGCGCCGGCCGGTGCATTACGGGCCGATTGACCCGGTGGCGTCCCGCGAGCTGTTTATCCGTGAAGGCCTGGTACGTGGCGAGATTCAGTCCCGTGCCAAGTGCCTGACGGCCAACCAGAAACTGCTGGAGCAACTCGATGAGCTGGAAGCCAAGGCTCGCCGTCGCGACATCCTGGCCGACGAAGAAACCCTGTACGCCTTCTACGATGCGCGCTTGCCCGCAGAGATTCACCAGACCGCCACCTTTGACAGTTGGTACAAGGTCAACAGCCAGAAAGACCCGCAACTGCTGATCATGCGCGAAGAGGACGTACTGGCCCGCGAGGCCAGTGAAGTCACCGCCGCGCATTACCCGGACACCTTGCACTTGGGCGACCTGGCCCTGGCCTTGAGTTACCACTTCGAACCCAACCACCCCCGTGACGGCGTGACCCTGCGGGTGCCGGCGCCGTTGTTGCCGGCGTTGCCAGCCGAGCGCCTGGAGTGGCTGGTGCCGGGGTTGATCGAAGCCAAGTGCATCGCCCTGGTGCGCAACTTGCCCAAGGCGCTGCGCAAAAACTTCGTGCCGGTGCCGGACTTCGTCAAGGCCGCGCTGCAACGCATCGAATTCGGCCAGGGCTCGTTGCCCCAGGCGCTGGGGCGTGAATTGCTGCGCATGACCGGTGCGCGGGTCAGCGATGAGGCGTGGGCCGAGGCGGCGCAGCAGGTGGAAAACCACCTGAAGATGAACCTGGAAGTGGTCGACGGCCAGGGCAAGTTCCTCGGCGAAGGCCGCGACCTGGCCGAGCTGACCGCACGGTTCGCCGAAGCCAGCCAGGCCGCCTTGGCCGTGCCGCAAACCGCGAAAAGCCAGCAACCGGTAGAGGCCAAGGTGTTTGCGGCGGTGGCGCAAAAGACCCAGCAAAACATCGCCGGCCTGTCGATGACGGTGTACCCGGCCCTGGTGGAAGAGAACGGCGCGGTCAAGGAGGGGCGCTTCTCGACTGCCGCCGAAGCCGAGTTCCAGCACCGTCGCGCCTTGCAGCGCCTGCTGATGCAGCAATTGGCGGAACCGGCGAAATTCCTGCGCGGCAAATTGCCGGGCTTGACCGAGTTGGGCCTCATGTACCGTGAACTGGGGCGTATCGACGCGCTGGTCGAAGACATCCTGCTGGCCAGCCTCGATACCTGTGTACTTGAAGGCGAAGATAGCCTGCCACGCGATGGCGCTGGCCTGGCAGCCTTGGCTGAACGCAAGCGCGGCAGTTGGACCGAGCACGCCGAGCGCCTCGCGCGCCTGACCCTGGAGGTGCTGAAGCTCTGGCACGGCCTGCAAAAGCGCTTCAAGGGCAAGATCGACCTGGCCCAGGCCGTGGCCTTGAACGATATCAAGCAGCAACTGAGCAACCTGGTGTACCCAGGCTTTGTACGGGAAACCCCGGCCCAGTGGTTCAAGGAACTGCCGCGTTTTCTCAAGGCCATCGAGCTGCGCCTGGAAAAACTGCCGAGCCAGGTGCAAAAGGACCGTGTGTGGAGCAGCGAGTTGGGCGGTTTGTGGGCGCAGTACCAGAACCGCCTGAACAAACACACCCAGGAAGGCAAGCGCGACCCGCAACTGGAGCTGTACCGCTGGTGGCTGGAGGAGTACCGGGTGTCGCTGTTTGCCCAGCAGTTGGGTACCAAGGTACCGATTTCCGATAAGCGCCTGAGCAAGCAATGGAGCCAGGTAGAGCCCTGAACCCCTGGCCCACCTGTAGGAGCGAGCTCGCTCGCGAAAAACGTCAACGATAACGCGGGTATCCTGGATAAGCGCGTTGCCTGTGGGTTCTTCGCGAGCAAGCGCGCTCCTACAGGCATTAGGGCAAGCCCCATCCCACAATGGGATGTTTGTCTGGCCTATAGCGCCAAATCCCCAGGGTTGTGGCAAACTTCGCGGTTACAAGAGTGAATAAAAGCATTGCCAGTTTGATGCCCGCTGGATGACATCAAACCACTTTAAGTTTGGTACGACGGTACCAATATCTTCTGCCTGACAGATTTAGAGGAACGACCGTGCATAACGTCGTCATCAGCGGCACTGGCCTGTACACCCCGGCCAACAGCATTTCCAACGAAGAGCTGGTGCAGTCTTTCAATGCCTACGTACAACAGTTCAACGCCGACAACGCCGCCGCTATCGAACGTGGCGATGTGCAGGCGCTGACCGAGTCGAGCGCGGCATTCATCGAAAAGGCATCCGGCATCAAGAGCCGTTTTGTGATGGACAAGGACGGCATCCTCGATCCGCAGCGCATGGCTCCACGCCTGCCCGAGCGCAGCAACGACGAATGGTCGGTGCTTTGCCAGATGGCCATCGGTGCCGCCGAACAAGCCCTGCAGCGCGCCGGCAAGACCGCCGCCGATATCGACGGCGTGATTGTCGCCTGCTCCAACCTGCAACGCGCCTACCCGGCGATCGCCATTGAAGTCCAGGAAGCCTTGGGTATCCAGGGTTTCGGTTTCGACATGAACGTGGCGTGTTCCTCGGCCACCTTCGGCATCCAGAACGCGGCCAACAGCATCCAGTTGGGCCAGGCCCGGGCGATCCTGATGGTCAACCCGGAAGTCTGCACCGGCCACCTGAACTTCCGTGACCGTGACAGCCACTTCATCTTCGGTGATGCCGCCACGGCGGTGATTCTGGAGCGTGCTGACCTGGCGACGTCCGAACATCAGTTCGACGTGGTGAGCACCAAGCTGCTGACCAAGTTCTCCAACAACATCCGCAACAACTTCGGCTTCCTCAACCGCACCGCGGAAGAGGGTATCGGCGCTCCCGACAAGCTGTTCGTGCAGGAAGGCCGCAAGGTGTTCCGTGATGTCTGCCCGATGGTGGCCGAATTGATCGGCGAGCACTTGGCAGAAAACCAGCTGAGTGTCACCGATGTGAAGCGCTTCTGGCTGCACCAGGCCAACCTGAGCATGAACCACCTGATCGTGAAGAAACTGCTGGGGCGCGACGCGTCGGTGGAAGAAGCGCCAGTGATCCTCGATACTTACGCCAATACCAGCTCGGCCGGCTCGGTGATTGCGTTCCACACTTATCAAGATGACCTGCCCAAGGGCGCGGTTGCCGTCCTCAGCTCCTTTGGCGCCGGGTATTCGATTGGCAGTGTGATCCTGCGCAAACGCTGAGTATGTGGGAGCTGGCTTGCCTGCGATGGCATCACAGTGGTGTGCCTGATACACCGAGGTGTCTGCATCGCAGGCAAGCCAGCTCCCACAGGGTCGGGGGTGCACTTTTAGATCGAGGTTTGAATGGCAGCAGCGGACGACACGCACCTGCTTGAACGCCTGCTCAAGGGTGAGCAGCAGGCTTATAAGGAATTGGTCAACACCTACCAGAGTGCAATGCGGGCAGTGGCCTATGCCATCGTCGGCCAGCGCCATGCCGATGAGGTGGTGCAAGATGCCTGGCTCTCGGTGGTGCGCAACCTGGCCAAGTTCGAAGGGCGATCCAGCCTCAAGACGTGGTTATTAACCATTACTGCCAACTCCGCAAAGAGTCGTTACAAACAAAATCGTCGGGAAGTGCTGCTCGACGACTTGCCCTCACCCCACGGCACTATCGGCGATGACCGCTTCAGCCCCGATGATGGCCATTGGGCTGTCGCCCCGTATGCCTGGCACCAGGACACCCCGGAAGCGCTGCTGACCGAAGATGAATTGCGCCAATGCCTGGAGCATACGATTCTGAGCTTGTCCGAATTACAAAGCAGTGTGCTGGTGTTGCGTGAACGCCAGGGCCTGGAGCTGGAAGAGATCTGTAATCTTCTCACCCTTTCACTCTCCAACGTCCGTGTGCTGTTGCATCGAGCACGGCTTAAAGTCTTCGCCACGGTGGAGCATTTTGAGGAAACGGGCGAATGTTGACCTGTAAAGAGCAAGTAGCGCGTTCCAGTGACTATCTCGATGGGCAATTGACCTTTCGGGAGCGTCTTATGGTGCGTCATCACTTGATGTTTTGCCCGAACTGCCGGCGCTTTATCCGTCAGATGCGCCTGATGCAGGCGACGCTCAAGCGTATGCCGCAGGAGCCGGTGGAGGGTGTGGATGCGCTGGCTGAACAACTGGCGGCCGAGCGGCGTAAAGACATCATGTAGGAGCGAGCTTGCTCGCGAAGAACGTCAACGATAACGCGGGTATCCTGGAGAACCGCGTTGCCTGTGGGTTCTTCGCGAGCAAGCTCGCTCCTACAAGTTAAGCATTAGAACTTGGCTTCAGCATCCAGTTGCAAGGTGTTGGTGTCGGCATCCCGCTGGGTCCGGCTGGCAAAGTCAGCCTTGGTCAGGAAGTAGGTGGCGCCGATGGCGAAGTTCTTGTCGATGTCGTAGCTGACTTTCATCTTGTGACCGCGCGAACCGGTGGTGCCGTTGGCGAAGTCCGAATCGGTGAAGGCGCCTACGACGGCATTACGTTGAACGTCGCGGTAGTTGTAGTCCAGGTTCAAACCGAACACCTTGGACTTGGCACCCAGCAACCAGGCGGTGTCCTGGTCGGTCACCGCATCGTTGTTTTTCACGTACTGGCCGTAGAACGACAGCGGCACAGCCAGGCCACCGATGTCTGCTTGCGCAAAGCCTTCGTACAAGCGGAATTCGTTGTTGGCCGAGTTGCCGTTGACCGCCAATGCGCAAGGCGTGGTGGTGGTTGTGCAACGGCTGTCTTCGTCATTCTTGTAGGCGTAGATGCTGCCGCCCAAGGTCATTTTCAGGTTGTCGGTGACCGAGAAACGCGTACCCAACTGGCCGGACGTCAGGCGCAGGTCATGGCGAAATTGCACGCCGTCACCGTCCACGTTGTCCTTGAGGTTGTAGTTACCCAGGCTGCCGAACAGTTCTGCGCTGCTCCCCAGCGGGTATTTGTAGGTGACGGCCAGGCCTTCAGGGTTGATGTCGCTATCCCAGATCACGTCGCCCATGTTCACCCACGGTTGCAGCATCTTGCCGCCGATCACGTGCAGGTTCTTGATCTGGTCCGGGTGGTAGTCGATGTAGCCGAGGTCCAGCCAGATCGATTTCTTATCGAAGTAACCATCCTGGTCCTGGTTAGTGGAACGTGCATCGTCGCCGCCGCCGGTGGCGATACGGATACCGGTGTCCACTTGCGGGTTGATTTCGGTGTAGGCACCCAGGCGGGCACGGATACGTTGACGGTCCTTGTCACGCCCACCGTTGTTGGGCTCGCCGTCGATCTTGATGGTTTCCTGACGGAAGCGCACATCACCCTTGAACTGGGTCTTGGCTGCCCAAGCCAATTTCTGGTCGAAGCTGCTCAGCTCGTTGGTTTTTTTCGCAGTGGCCGCGATCTGCTCGTTGGTCTCTTGTTGAGCCTGGCGGGCGATCTGTTGTTCTTTCTGATCCCTGGCCAGTTCCATTTGCAGTTCGGTGTACTGCGCCGCGGTGATCTGGCCGTTGGCCTTGAGCATGTCGAGCAATTTAGCGTCGACTGCAGCGCTGGCCGGAACGCTCAGTGCCAGCAACAGGCCGCCACACAGGACCGCCGCAGTTTTAGTGGAAGCAAGACGCATATCAATCTCCGAAAGTGAGGAGGGAGGGCAACACCCTCCAGGACACAACCGACCCATGACGGACGGAAAAAATGTCGCCCGGTAGACCCGGACGCTCTAAAAACTGGCGTCAGTATCGCGACCGTTTATGACGGAGTAGTGGCTAAGTGATTTCATCTAGATGACAAATCGTTACGCTACGGAACTAAGGGTTTTGACGTCTGTCCGCGTGTTTTCTGGGTGTGTGTGCGGCTGTGATCAGCGATACTCGCCAGGTTTTCATGCCAAGAAACAATGAGGATGCCGATGCCGTTGCAACGCCTGGACAGCCTGTCCGATATCGCTGCGCACACGTGGGATGCCCTGATGCCACAGGCCCAGCCGTTTATGCAGCATGGGTTTCTGAGCGCGCTGGAAGACAGCGCCAGCGTCGGCCCGCATTCGGGCTGGCAGACGGAGCATTTGCTGCACTGGGAAGGCGACCGGTTGATGGCGGCATTGCCGGGTTATCGAAAATGGCATTCTTATGGCGAGTACGTGTTCGATCACGGCTGGGCCGACGCCTGCGAGCGCGCTGGCATCGACTACTACCCCAAGTTGCTGACGGCCGTGCCGTTCAGCCCGGTCGGTGGGCCGCGCGTGTTGGCTGCCAGTGCCGCAGACGCTTTCGAATTGCTCAATAGCCTGCCGGGGTATCTGGAGATCGAAGGCCTGTCGAGCGCCCATATCAACTTTACCGATGCCCTCGCCGATGAAGCCATGGCCCAACACCCCGGCTGGTTGCAACGCCTGGGTTGTCAGTTTCATTGGCAGAACCGAGGCTACCGCGACTTCCAGGATTTCCTCGACGCCCTGAGTTCACGCAAGCGTAAACAGATGCGCAAAGAGCGCGAACAAGTGGCGGGGCAGGGTATCGAGTTCGAGTGGTTGCAAGGCCACGAGCTGAGCGAAGCCCAATGGGATTTTGTCTACGCCTGCTACGCCAACACCTACGCGGTGCGCCGGCAATCGCCCTACCTGACCCGCGCGTTTTTCAGCCTGCTGGCTGAGCGCATGCCCGCAGCCATCCGCGTAGTTTTGGCCAAACAAGGCACGCGCCCGGTGGCCATGGCCTTCAGCCTGCTTGGTGGCGACAGCTTCTATGGCCGCTACTGGGGTTGCCTGGCGGAATTCGACCGCCTGCATTTCGAAACCTGTTTCTACCAAGGCATGGACTACGCCATCGCCCATGGCCTGCAACGCTTCGATGCAGGTGCCCAGGGGGAGCACAAATTGATTCGCGGGTTTGAGCCTGTGATTACGCGCTCATGGCACTATTTGCGCCACCCGGGGTTGAAGAACGCTGTGGAAGATTTTCTTGAGCGCGAACGGGTGGGGGTTCTGGCGTATGCCGAAGAGGCGAGGGCGGCTTTGCCTTATCGGCAGGTCTGAACCATCGGTCTGGCAACCCTGCTGACTAACAATAAAACCGCTAATCTGTATGTACAAACGTACATACAGGGCGTGCCATGCATTTTGAGTGGGATGAATCTAAGAACAAAGCCAATATTTCTAAGCACGGCATCGACTTTAACGACGTCCCAGATATTTTTCGGCATCCAATGCTGGCCTTGCGCGATGATCGGGCAGATTATGGCGAAGAGCGTTGGATCAGTATTGGCTGGATCAAATTGTTAATGGGTGTGGTCGTATATACCGAGCGGTGTGGTGATGTGATCCGTATCATCTCTGCGCGAAAAGCAACCAAGAAGGAGGCCAAATACTATGACGCAAACATCGAAAACTGATTGGGAGCGCCTGGCCAACATGAATGATAAAGAAATCGACACCAGCGATATTCCTGAGCTGGACGCCGAATTTTTCCGACGCGCTGAGTTACGTGTTCCGGTGAAGCAGACGGTGACCATTCGGCTGGATGCCGATGTTCTGGAATGGTTCAAAGGCCAAGGCACCGGATACCAGACACGCATTAATCAATTGTTGCGTCAGTACATGCAAGCCCACCAAGGTTGAAGCGCATTCAATTGAAGTCAGCCAGTAAAACACCCTGTAGGAGCGAGCTTGCTCGCGAAGAATGTGCAGACGACGCGGGTTTACAGCTGTAAGCACCGCGTCATCGTTGGCGTTTTTCGCGAGCAAGCTCGCTCCTACAGGGATTGGGTCAAGCGGGTTTTTCTTCACCCAACCATCGGTAGGTAATGCCGCCGATCACCGCGCCGAGGATCGGCGCGAGCCAGAACAGCCACAATTGCTGCAGCGCCCAGCCGCCGACAATCAACGCAGGCCCCGTGCTGCGGGCTGGGTTGACCGAGGTGTTGGTGACCGGGATGGAGATCAGGTGGATCAGCGTCAGCCCCAGGCCAATGGCGATGGGCGCGAAGCCTGCCGGGGCTCGACGGTCGGTGGCGCCAAGGATGATCAGCACGAACATCGCGGTCATCACCAGCTCACAAACAAAGCCTGCCGCCATGGAATAACCACCGGGCGAATGCTCGCCATAGCCATTGCTTGCCAGCCCGGAGGCCAGTTCGAACCCAGGCTTGCCGCTGGCGATGAAGTACAGCAGTGCGGCGGCGATGGCGCCTCCGATCACTTGCGACACGATGTAGGCTGGCAACTCCTTGGCCGGGAACCTGCCGCCGACCACCAGCCCCACCGAGACGGCCGGGTTAAGGTGGCAGCCACTGATATGCCCGATGGCAAACGCCATGGTCAGTACCGTGAGCCCGAAAGCCAGTGACACACCGAGCAGGCCGATGCCTACATTGGGGAACGCTGCGGCCAACACCGCACTCCCGCAGCCACCCAACACCAGCCAAAACGTACCCAGTCCTTCCGTTACGGAACGTTTGAACAGTGACATGAACACTTCCTTAGATTGCTCTATCTGATTAACGGTCTGTGTGGCTTCCCTGCCGCCTTAAATCAGGGCCCTCCTGGGGCCTGATTGCAGTACAGCAGGATTGTGTCGCAAGACCAGCCAGATAGAGAAAGCTGTCAGAATTGTTCGGAATTGAACGGCGGTTTACCCAACAAAATCAGTCTATACCGACAAATCCCCCGGTTTGATGCTGCCATAACCGCGAATAAAGCCCGCCGTATGCCAGCAACTCGGAATGGCTGCCGCTTTCGGCGATCTGGCCTTTTTCCAGCACCACCAGGCGGTCCATGCGTGCGATGGTCGACAACCGGTGTGCGATCGCAATCACCGTCTTGCCCTGCATCAGGGTTTCCAGGCTCTCCTGGATCGCCGCTTCCACTTCCGAGTCCAGCGCAGAGGTGGCTTCGTCCATGATCAGGATCGGCGCGTCCTTGAGCAGCACGCGGGCGATAGCGATACGCTGACGTTGCCCGCCGGAGAGTTTCACCCCGCGCTCACCCACATGGGCATCCAGCCCGGTGCGGCCCTCGGAGTCCGACAGCAGCGGGATGAACTCATCGGCGCGGGCCTTGTGCACCGCCGCCCACAGTTCTTCGTCAGTCGCGTCGGGCTTGCCATACAGCAGGTTGTCGCGGATCGAGCGGTGCAGCAACGAGGTGTCTTGGGTGATCATGCCGATCTGTGCGCGCAGGCTTTCCTGGGCCACTTCGGCGATGTCCTGGCCGTCGATGAGGATGCGCCCGCCCTGCAGGTCGTAAAGGCGCAGCAGCAGGTTGACCAGCGTCGATTTGCCTGCGCCGGATGGGCCGATCAAGCCGATTTTTTCCCCGGCCTTGATCTCAAGGTTGAGGCCGCCAATGATTCCGCTCTTCTTGCCGTAGTGGAAGTCCACTTGCTCAAAGCGTACCTGGCCGTGGGGCACCGTCAGGCGCGGAGCGTTTTCACGATCGACCACGGCCAGTGGCTGGGCGATGGTTTTCAGGCCGTCCTGCACGATACCGATGTTTTCGAAGATGCCGTTGACCACCCACATGATCCAGCCGGACATGTTGACGATGCGGATCACCAGGCCGGTGGCCAGGGCAATTGCGCCCACGGAAATCAGCGACTGCGTCCACAGCCACAGGGCCAGGCCAGTAGTGGTGACAATCAGCAGGCCGTTCAGAATACAGATCACGGTGTCCATGCTGGTGAGTACGCGGGCGGCCAGTTGGGTTTTTTCGGTCTGCTCGATGATCGCTTGCTTGGCGTATTCCTGTTCATTCTGCGTATGGGCGAACAGCTTCAAAGTGGTGATATTGGTATAGCCGTCGACAATTCGGCCCATCAACTTGGAGCGCGCCTCCGAGGAGACCACTGAGCGTTCTTTCACGCGAGGTACGAAGTAACGCAGGGCCAGGCTGTAGCAAACGATCCAGGTGATCAGCGGAATCATCAGCCGCCAGTCAGCCTCGGCAAACAACACCAGGGCACTGATGGCGTAGATCGACACGTGCCAGATAGCCTCTGCGGTCGCCACCGCCGAGTCACGCAAGGAGTTGCCGGTTTGCATGATCCGCTGGGCGATGCGCCCGGCGAAATCGTTCTGGAAGAAATTCAGGCTCTGTTTGAGCACGTAGCTGTGGTTTTGCCAGCGAATCAGGCTGGTCATGCCAGGGTTGATGGTCTGGTGCACCAGCAAGTCATGCAGGCCGTTGAAGAGCGGGCGTAACAACAGGGCGACCACGGCCATCCAGATCAGCTCGGCGCTGTGGATCTGGAAGAAGTTCGCCGGCGGCGTGCCCTGGGCCAGGTCGATGATGCGGCTCAAGTAGCTGAACAACGCCACTTCGATAAGGGCGCCCACCAGCCCCACCACCAACAGCGCGGCAAAGCACGGCCACACCTGGCGCAGGTAATAGAGATAGAAGGGCAGGACTTTTTCGGGAGGGGCCGCGCTGGGGGCGTCGCGGAAAATATCGATCAGCTGTTCAAAACGACGATAGAGCATTAGGTTTGACGCCCGCCGGGCGGGCTCTCCTTTCAAGTGCGCGCGGTGCCGTGTGGGCACCACGCGAAGCTACCTGCAGACCTCAGTCGATGCGCTTGGCCGACTTGATCAACACAGGATCGATTGGCACGTTCTGCATGCCTTGTTTGGTGGTGGTCTGGGAGTTGACGATGATGTCGACGACGTCCATGCCCTTGACCACTTTGGCGAACACGGCATAACCGGCATCGCGGCCCGGGTCGAGGAAGGCATTGTCAGCCACGTTGATGAAGAATTGGCTGGTGGCCGAGTTCGGGTTCGAGGTGCGGGCCATCGACAGCGTACCGCGCACGTTATGCAGGCCGTTGCTGGCCTCGTTCTTGATCGGTGCCTTCGTGTCTTTCTGTTGCATTTGCTGGGTGAAGCCGCCGCCCTGGACCATGAAGCCCGGGATCACGCGATGGAAAATCGTATTGGTGTAGAAGCCGCTGTCGACGTACTCAAGGAAGTTCTTGGTGCTGATCGGCGCCTTGACCGGGTCCAGTTCGATTTCAATCTGGCCGTTGGTGGTGTCGAGCAAAACATGTGGCGCCTTGGCCGGCTCAGCCGCCATCAGGTTGGCAGCGAACAAGGCGGAACCGGCAAATAAGGCGATTTTTTTCAGCATGGGTCAGTGATCCTGGGTAGTGGTTTCGACGGTCTTTAGAAAATCGAGCAAGGTCGCGTTAAAGACCTCGGGTTGGTCCAAGGGCGTGGCATGGCGGGAATCTTCGATGACCACCAGTCGCGCATCGGGCAGCAGTTTTACATAGATTTCTTTCTGCGCCACGGGGGTGTAGTCATGGTCGGCGCTGATGACCAGGGTTGGACAGGTAATTCTCGACAGTTGTTCCTGTATGCCCCAGCCTACAATGGCGTCGAAGCTGGCGAGATAAGCACGTTTGTCGTTTCTTGCCCAGCGTTCGGCCATCTTGCGGCGCAGGTCGGCCTGCTCAGGTTTGGGGAACAGCCGATCGCCCAGGGCCTTGCCGATGGTGCCCAGGCTGAGCACGCGGGCCAGGGTCCAGCGTTTGGCCCACTGCCAATAGTCATCGGCACTGCGCACCTTGACCTCAGGCGCGCTGTTGACGATGCACAGGCTCTTGACCCGCAGGGGTTCATCCACTGCCAGTTGGAAGGCGATCATGCCGCCCATGGATAAACCCACCACGTGGGCCGCTGGCAGGTCGAGGTGTTCGATCAGGGCGATCAGGTCGAAGGTAAACCCCTTGATGCTGTAGCGCTCCCGGGGTTTGTCCGAGCGACCATGGCCGCGCACGTCAACTACGATCAGGCGGTAGTGTCGGGCGAGTACCGGTACTTGCAGTTCCCAATCCTGGCTGCTGGAGCCCAGGCCGTGGATCAGGACCAGCGGGTTGCCATGGCCATACTCTTCGTAATGCAGGCTGCAGCCTTCATGGTCGAACCAGGCCATGGGTGAACTCCGTTTCAGGCTTGTTGGGGGGCGGCAAAGGGCGCGTCCAGGGGAGCGGTGTCAAAGGTGCGCAGCAATTCCACAAGGATCTGCGTGGCGGGCCCCAAGGGTTTGTCTTTGTTGGAGTACAGGTAAAACGTCGGGTTGCGACTGCCGCCTTTTTCCAGGGGAAGCTGCTTGAGCACGCCTTCCTTGAGTTCGCGCTCGATCATGTGCCGGGGCAGCCAGGCAAAGCCCAGGCCGCTGCCGACGAAGGTGGCGGCGGTAGCGAGGCTGCCGACGGTCCAGCGCTGTTCGGCGCCGAGCCAGCCGACGTCGCGCGGTTGCTGGCGGCCGGAGTCGCGGATCACCACCTGCATCTGGCTCTCCAGGTCATGGAAACTCAGCTCACGGTTGAGGCGATGCAGCGAGTGATCGGGGTGAGCCACGGCGACGAACTCCACATCGCTCATTTCCGTGCCCAGGTAGCCGGGGATGATAAACCCGCAAATGGCCAGGTCCGCCATGCCGTCGAGCAGCAACTCTTCGACGCCGGACAGCACCTCTTCGCGCAGGCGCACCCGGCAGCCACGGCTTTGCGGCATAAAGGCGGTCAACGCGCGAACCAGACGGGCGCTGGGGTAGGCGGCGTCCACCACCAGGCGCACTTCGGCTTCCCAGCCCTGTTCCATGTGATGGGCGAGGTCTTCCAGCTGGCTGGCGTTTTTCACCAGTTGGCGGGAGCGGCGCAGCAGCACCTCACCGGCCTCGGTCAGCACCGCTTTGCGCCCGTCGATGCGCAGCAGCGGGACGCCGAGTTGGTCCTGCATGCGCGCCACGGTGTAGCTCACCGAAGATTGCGAACGGTGCAGCGCTTCGGCGGCTTGGGCGAAGCCGCCATGGTCGACCACGGCTTGCAAGGTGCGCCATTGATCGAGGGTAACGCGGGGCGCTTTCAAGATGAGCTCCTCTTGTCCTAAGCTGGCGGTCCTTATTGGAGACTGCCGAATGAGAAAATTGTGTTGTGTGTTGCTGGCGCTGCTGCCGATGAGCGCGTTTGCCTATCCTATCGACGTGACGAAAAAGATCGATGGCGTCAGCATTGATTACACCGCGTCCGATGTGGACGCAGACATCAGTTCGATTCAGCTAAGCAACTACGGCATCCGGGATGCTGTGTGTTCGGTAATCTTCACCAATGGCCCGGAATCGCCACGCCGCCGCACCGTGACCGTGCCAGCCGGCAAAAGCACCAACACCACGGTCAAGTTCAATCGCTCCATCATCAAGATGCGTATTGCCCTGAACTGCGCGCCAAAATAAAGCAGCAGCGGAGCATGCCCACAGGAATACTCCGCATATAAACAAATTTCTAGATGGGTTGTAGCAGTTTTTTGCGCTTTTTTATCGAATGGGCCCTGGCTAACCTTCTCTCCATCGACTTACAGCAATTACCGATGGAGCCTACGAAGCCATGTCCAATGTTCTGATCATCGAAAGCAGTGCGCGCCAGCAGGATTCCATTTCCCGCCAGCTCACCCAACAGTTCATCAGCCAATGGCAAGTCGCCCATCCGGCAGACCACATCACCGTGCGCGACGTTGCGCTCAATCCGGTCCCCCACCTGGATGCCAACCTGCTGGGTGGCTGGATGAAGCCGGCGGAGCAGCGTAACGACGACGAACAGGTATCCCTGGACCGCTCCAACGAGTTGACTGACGAATTGCTGGCCGCCGACGTGTTGGTGATGGGCGCGCCGATGTACAACTTCGCCATTCCGAGCACCCTTAAAGCCTGGCTGGATCACGTGTTGCGGGCCGGTGTGACCTTCAAATACACCGCCACCGGGCCTCAGGGGCTGTTGACCGGCAAGCGCGCTATCGTGCTTACCGCACGCGGTGGTATCCACACCGGCGCCACCTCGGATCATCAGGAACCGTACCTGCGCCAGGTCATGGCATTTATCGGCATTCATGACGTTACCTTCATTCACGCCGAAGGCGTCAACCTGGGCGGCGACTTCCAGGAGAAGGGCGTCAATCACGCCAAGGCACTGCTGGCCCAGGTGGCCTGAGGCGTTAATCGTCAGATAATCCCGTGCTGCTTATATAGCCCCACGCAAACCCTTCAAGTACGCGTATCGAACCTCCCTTTGCACTTTTTGCTCCTGAGTGCTCCTGCCCGACTGCCGCTTTAGCGAGGTCGGGTTTTTTTTGCGCCGAGTTTCCTCAAAACCCAAAAAGCTTTACTGTCGCGCCCATTCGAAACGAGGCGCGCATGGGCTATCTACTGGTTGTCACCCTGATTCAGGCATTTTCCTTCAGCTTGATCGGCGAATACCTCGCCGGTCACGTCGACAGCTACTTTGCCGTGCTGGTGCGCGTGGTGCTGGCCGGGCTGATCTTTATTCCTTTGACGCGCTGGCGCTCGGTGGAGCCCGCGTTCATGCGCGGCATGTTGGTGATCGGCGCATTGCAGTTCGGCGTGACCTACGTCTGCCTGTACCTGAGCTTTCGTGTGCTCACGGTGCCGGAAGTGCTGCTGTTCACCATCCTCACACCGCTGCATGTGACGCTGATCGAGGACGCGCTTAATCGCCGCTTCAATCCCTGGGCGCTGGTGGCGGCCTTGGTGGCGGTGGGTGGTGCGGCGGTGATTCGTTTCGATCAGATCACCCCGCACTTTTTGATGGGCTTCTTGCTGCTGCAATTGGCCAACTTCACCTACGCCGCCGGGCAAGTCATGTACAAGCACCTGGTGGCGCGTTATCCCAGTGACCAGCCGCACTTTCGGCGTTTCGGTTATTTCTACCTGGGCGCCTTGTTGGTGGTGTTGCCGGCGTTCCTGCTGTTCGGCAAAGCTGACTTCCTGCCGCAAGCGCCGCTGCAATGGGGTGTGCTGGTGTTCCTCGGGTTGGTCAGCACCGCGCTGGGCATGTACTGGTGGAACAAGGGCGCCTGCCTGGTCAATGGCGGCACCCTGGCGGTGATGAACAACCTGCATGTGCCGGTGGGGCTGTTGCTGAACCTGTTGATCTGGAACCAGCACGAACCGCTGGGCCGTTTGGCCCTGGGCGGTCTGGTGATTCTGGGGGCGGTGTGGATCAGCCGGCTGGGTGTGCGTCGGGCGGTGCCGTCGCCATTGTGATCACCACCTTGCCTTTGGCGCGGCCTTGTTCGACATAGTCCAGGGCGGCAGCTGTGGATTCGAAAGGAAAGGTACGGTCGATGACCGGCCGGATAATCCCGGACTCGACCAGCGCGGTGATTTCATCCAGTTGGGCGCCGCTGGCACGCATGAACACAAAGTCATAGCTCACGCCTTGCTTGCGTGCTTTCCTGCGGATACCGCTGCTCAACAGGCCCATGACCAGGCCCAATACCCATGGCAGCTTCTGGGCACGGGCGAAGGCGGGCGTCGGCGGCCCGGAGATGGAGATGAGTTGACCGCCGGGCTTGAGAATCTTCAGTGACTTGGCCAGCGCATCCGGGCCCAGGCTGTTGAGCACCACATCGTAGTCTTGCAGCACGGCCTCGAAGGCTTGCTGTTTATAGTCGATCACCACATCCGCGCCTAACGCCTTGACCCACTCCACATTGGCGGTGCTGGTGGTGGTCGCAACGAAGGCGCCCAAATGCTTGGCCAACTGGATAGCGATACTGCCCACTCCGCCTGAGCCCGCATGAATGAACACCTTCTGGCCTTTCTTCAGCTTCGCGGTTTCCACCAGCACCTGCCACGCCGTCAGCGCGACCAGGGGCAGGGAGGCGGCTTGCTCCATGTTGATATTCGCGGGTTTGCGCGCCAGTGCGTCTTCGTGCACAGCAATCAACTCGGCGAAGGTGCCGATACGCTGCTGAGGCGGGCGGGCGTAGACTTCGTCCCCCGGCTTGAAGCGTCGTACCGCAGCGCCGACGCTGAGCACCACGCCGGCCAGGTCATTGCCCAGTGTCAACGGCAACGCATACGGTAGGACCAGTTTGAATTCGCCTTTGGCGATCTTTGCATCCAGCACATTGACACTGCTGGCTCGCACCTGAACCAGCACGTCGTGCTCACCCACGATAGGCGCGGGGGCCTCGATGAGGCGGCCGGGCTGTTTGCCGTACCGTTCGATGGAAAATGCCTTCATGGTTCAATGCTCGTTGCTTGGCTGAGAAGGGCAGGCGCGGAGCACGCCTGCTACCGGTTGATCAGGCGTTGGCCAGATAACGCTCGGCAACCTGGGACTGCTTGATCTGCGTCAGCAGGCCTTGTCGCGCAGCTTGCAACGCATCCCAGCGGGCGCCGTCCTGCAACGGCGGAATGGTCACCGGCTCGCGGCGATCGAAGCCCACCAACGCCGCGTCCACCAGATCGCCCACTTCCATCACGTCCGTGAGGGTGTTGATATCAATGCCCGCACGTTCCCAGATCTCGGTACGTGTGGCGGCGGGCAGCACGGCTTGCACGTATACGCCTTTGGGCGCCAGTTCCAGGCTCATGCCCTGGGACAGGAACAGCACGAACGCCTTGGTCGCGCCGTACACCGTCATGCCGAATTCCGGGGCCAGGCCCACTACCGAGCCAATGTTGATGATAGCGCCGTTGCCGGCTGCCGCCAGGCGCGGCGCGATGGCACTGGCCAGGCGTACCAGCGCGGTGGTGTTGAGGGTGACCAACTGCGCGACGCTGTCGGTGGACTGTTCGATAAAACTGCCGGACTGCGCGGCGCCTGCATTGTTGACCAGGGTGCCAATGCTGGCGTCGTCGCGCAGGCGCGCTTCAACTGCGGCCAGGTCAGCGTTCTGGGTCAGGTCGGCCGGGAGGATATCAACGTTGACGGCGTGGTGCTCACGCAACCTGGCGGCGAGCGCTTCCAGGCGCGTGATGTCACGGGCGACCAGTACGAGGTCGTGGCCGCGTGCGGCAAAGCGTTCGGCGTAGGCGGCGCCAATGCCGGTCGAAGCGCCAGTGATCAGAACGGTAGTGGAAGTGCTCATGGTGTGATGCTCTGTGAGTGCGAGGAGGTTTTATGATGTCGATCATAATCAAAGCTGTCAACGGTTTTGATTATGATCGACATCATAGTAATATGCCTATCTCGCAAGCTGGCAGGACCACAGACATGAAGATCACCAAGGCGCAGTCACAGAGCAATCGGGCCCATATCGTCGCGACAGCTTCCGAGCTGTTCCGCGAGCGGGGTTTCGACGGGGTGGGCGTGGCCGAGTTGATGGCTGCAGCCGGTTTTACCCAAGGCGGCTTTTACAAGCACTTCGGTTCCAAGGCGGACCTGATGGCGGAAGCGGCCGCCAACAGCCTGGCGCAGTCACTGGCTGATAGCGCGGAGATGGAGGTGGAGCAGTTTTTCGAGGTTTACCTGTCCAGGCAGCACCGCGATCATCGCGGCGGTGGATGCACATTGGCGGCGTTGTGTGCCGATGCTGCCCGTCAATCGGACACGCTGAAGGCGACCTTTGCCGACGGCTTGGAAAACACCCTGCAGGCCTTGGAAGCAAAGTACAACGCGGTTCATGACGGGCCACAGGAAGACGTGCGGGCGAAAATGCTCGACAGCATGGCCCATGCCATTGGCGCAATCATGCTGTCGCGGGCGTGCCCGGACGATTCCGCCCTGGCCGATGAAGTGCTTGAGGTGTGCCGCAAGGAGATTACGGCGTCACTGCCGTAATCCCGTTCGCATCACCTCATGCCGTTTCGGCGACGGACACCTGCGTGGCTCCGGCCAACGCAGGCAGCACGCCGGCGCGCAGGTCATTACCGCTTGGCTGCTGATACAGGCTTAGCCCGAACTCCGGCAACACCGCCAACAGGTAATCGAAGATATCCCCCTGGATCCGCTCGTAATCGCCCCACGCGGTGGTGCGGGTAAAGCAGTAGATCTCCAGCGGCACGCCCTGGGCGGTGGTTTGCATCTGGCGCACCATGCAGGTCATGTTCGGCTGGATGTCCGGGTGGCTTTGCAGGTACGCCAAGGCGTAGGCGCGGAACGTGCCGAGGTTGGTCATGCGCCGACGGTTGGCCGACAGTTGCGCGCTGTGGCCCTGGGCCTCGTTCCAGGCCTTGAGTTCGGCCTGTTTGCGGCTGATGTAGCCGCTGAGCAGGTGTACCTGGGTCATGCGCACTTCTTCCTCATCGTTCAGGAAGCGTACGCCGCTGGCGTCGATGTACAGGCTGCGCTTGATACGGCGCCCACCGGAGGCCTGCATGCCACGCCAGTTCTTGAACGACTCGGACATCAAGCGCCAGGTGGGGATGGAAACGATGGTCTTGTCAAAGTTCTGCACCTTCACCGTGTGCAGGGTGATATCCACCACATCGCCATCGGCGCCGACCTGGGGCATTTCGATCCAGTCACCCACGCGCAGCATGTCGTTGCTGGTCAATTGCACACTGGCGACGAACGACAGCAGGGTGTCCTTGTATACCAACAGAATCACCGCCGACATCGCACCCAGGCCTGACAGCAGCAACAGCGGCGAGCGGTCGATCAGGGTGGCGACGATGATGATCGCGCCAAACACGAACAGCACCATTTTCGCCAGTTGCACATAGCCCTTGATCGAGCGGGTGCGTGCGTGTTCGGTGCGTGCGTAGATATCCAGCAGCGCGTTGAGCAGGGCGCTCATGGCCAGCACCATGAACAGAATGCTGATCGCCAGTGCGACGTTGCCGATGAACAGGATGGCGGTCTTGCTCAGGTCCGGCACCAGGTACAGGCCGAACTGGACCACCAGCGATGGCGTCATTTGCGCCAGGCGATGGAAGACTTTGTTGTGCCGCAGGTCGTTCAGCCAGTGCAGCGCCGGTTGCCGGCCGAGCAATTTGACCGCGTGCAGGATGAGGTAACGGGCGACCCGTCCCACCACCAATGCCACCACCAGCAACACCAGCAAGCCGAGGCTGGAATGCAGGACCGGGTGTTCATCGAGGGCGCCCCAAAGGTCTTGGACGTTGAGCCAGAGCTGTTTGATATCCATGAGTGAACCGATTCTTCTGTAAGACAACACGGGGCGATTAGAGCATTTAAGTGCAACAAAGTTGACGCTCTGGACAAAATCGCTGACAAAAAAGCAGCTGATTAGCCCCGTTCGCGTAAAGAAACTCGGTTTGGGCGCGCGAAACCGGTAACCTATGCAGCTGATATTTTGTATTTCTTCGAGGTAGCACCCGTGTTTTCCCAATTCGCCCTGCACGAACGCCTGCTCAAAGCCGTGGCCGAGCTTAAATTTGTCGAGCCTACGCCTGTGCAAGCAGCGGCCATCCCGCTCGCGCTGCAAGGGCGTGACCTGCGGGTGACGGCGCAAACCGGCAGCGGCAAGACCGCCGCTTTCGTCCTGCCGGTGCTCAACCGCCTGATCGGCCCGGCCAAGGTACGCGTCAGCATCAAGACGCTGATCCTGCTGCCGACCCGCGAGCTGGCCCAGCAGACCCTGAAGGAAGTCGAGCGTTTCTCGCAGTTCACCTTCATCAAGTCCGGCATCATTACCGGTGGCGAAGACTTCAAGGTCCAGGCCGCCATGCTGCGCAAGGTGCCGGATATTCTGATCGGCACCCCTGGCCGCATGATCGAGCAGCTCAACGCTGGCAACCTTGACCTCAAGGAAGTCGAAGTGCTAGTGCTCGACGAAGCCGACCGCATGCTCGACATGGGCTTTGCCGATGATGTGCAGCGTCTGGTCGGCGAGTGCGTCAACCGTCAGCAGACCATGCTGTTCTCCGCCACCACCGGTGGTTCGACCCTGCGCGACATGGTCGCCAAGGTGCTGAACAACCCTGAGCACTTGCAGGTCAACAACGTCAGCGACCTGAACGCCACCACGCGTCAGCAAATCGTTACCGCTGACCATAACGTGCACAAAGAACAGATCCTGAACTGGTTGCTGGCCAACGAGACCTACCAGAAGGCCATCGTGTTCACCAACACCCGTGCTGCCGCCGACCGTATCTACGGGCGCCTGGTTGCGCAGGAATACAAGGCGTTCGTGCTGCACGGCGAGAAAGACCAGAAGGACCGCAAGCTGGCCATCGACCGTCTCAAGGCGGGCGGCGTGAAGATCCTGGTGGCCACCGACGTTGCCGCACGCGGCCTCGACGTGGACGGCCTGGACCTGGTGATCAACTTCGACATGCCCCGCAGCGGCGACGAATACGTGCACCGCATCGGCCGTACCGGTCGGGCCGGCAATGATGGCCTGGCCATCTCGCTGATCTGCCACGGCGACTGGAACCTGATGTCGAGCATCGAACGCTACCTGAAGCAGTCGTTCGAGCGCCGTACCATCAAGGAAGTCAAAGGCACGTACACCGGGCCGAAGAAGGTCAAGGCCTCGGGCAAGGCCGTTGGCGTGAAGAAGAAAAAGACCGACGCCAAGGGCGACAAGAAGAAAACCGGCGCCAAGTCGCCGACCAAGCGCAAGATCGCCAACCGGCCGAAGACCGACAACCTGTCGCTCGTCAGCAAGGACGGCATGGCCCCGCTCAAGCGCCGCAAGCCAGAAGCGCCGGCTGCCGAATAAGCAGGCGGGCATAAAAAACCGGACGATGTCCGGTTTTTTTTCGCCATCAGCGTCGCGCTGTGCTCAACGCTTCCCCGCAGCTTCTCTGAGCTCCTTGAGCCGCGCATCGATCAACTGGCACTTGTCGGGAAACTCGGCGCTTTCGGTATCCAGATCCATTTTCTGCAACTGGTCATTCATCTCCTTGGCCTTGGTCGGGTTCTGCTCGGTGAGCTTGGTTACTTCCTTGGCCAGTTCTTCGCGCTTGGCGGTGGCCTCCTCGGGCGTGCAGGCCCAGGCGGGCAGGGCGCTTAACAGCGTGGCGGCGAGAGTCAGCTTCATCAAGGTTTTCATGATCGGACTTCCTTGGCAGTGATGTGCAGTTGAGGCGGCGAACCTCTGGAAAGTTCAGAGAAATGACGCCCGTCCGTTCGGTTGAACGGCCAGTGCCAGGACGTGTCACTCCCTTAGACGGGCTAACTCCATCGGCCTGCAGGAGGAATCAGGATGACGACTTACAATTGGGATCTGATCGAACGTCTGCTGCATGAAGTGCAGAACGGCGAGGGCAGCTTTGCCCCGCGCAAATACGCCGAGCAGGAAGCGGCCGAGAAGGCGACGGCCGGCGAGGACACTGGCAACCTGGATGCGCTGAAGAAGACCGCGGCCGATTACGAAGCGCTGCTGTTCAAGCGTGGCTTTATTGAGTCGCGGCCGGAAGAAGAGGGCGGCAATGGCGAGAATTTCATCCTGACGGCGCTGGGTGCGCAATTGCTGGCGCTGATCGACAGTTCGATTCCGGGCAATGATCATCCGCGTCAGGTGTTGGATGAACAGGTAGATGCGCTTGATCCGGCAACGTTTGCTGAAGTGGCGTCCAAAGCCCAGATCGCTTGATCCTTTTATGTCCCGGCGCCCCAAGGGAGCCGGGCGAACCTGTCGAATCGGTAATCTGCCGCTAAGGTTGCTGACAGCCGGCGAATCCTAATCTGCTGCCATTCAACTCACGGACTTGAATCGGCATGCACTCCACAACCTCCAGACGCACATTCGTCAAAGGCCTGGCCGCAGGCGGCCTGCTCGGCGGGCTTGGGCTTTGGCGCCCGCCGGTGTGGGCGCTGACCAGCCCCGGCCAGCCCACGGTACTCGCCGGCAGCGAATTTGAGCTGTTTATTGACCAGACCCCCGTCAACCTGACAGGCCGTGCGCGCACTGCGTTGACCGTCAACGGCAGCCTGCCCGGCCCGCTGTTGCGCTGGCGCGAAGGCGACACCGTGACCCTGCGCGTGAGAAACCGCCTCGGGGAGCCCACCTCGATCCACTGGCACGGCATCCTGCTGCCATCGACCATGGACGGCGTGCCCGGCCTGAGCTTCAAGGGCATCGAGCCGGGCGGCCTTTACGTCTACCAGTTCAAGGTCAAACAGCACGGCACTTACTGGTATCACAGCCATTCCGGGCTTCAGGAACAGCAGGGCGTGTATGGTCCGCTGGTCATCGACCCCAAGGAGCCCGAGCCGTATGCCTACCAGCGCGACTACGTGGTGATGCTGTCGGACTGGACCGACGAAGACCCCGTCGCCCTGATGAAGACCCTCAAGAAACAGTCCGATTACTACAACCTGCACAAACCCACCCTGGGCGATTTCATCCGGGATGTGGGCGAGCAGGGCTGGTCGGCCACGGTTGCCGACCGGCTGATGTGGGCACAAATGAAGATGAACCCCACCGACCTTGCGGACGTCAGCGGCGAGACCTACACCTACTTGCTCAACGGCCAGCCGCCTGGGCAGAACTGGACCGGAGTTTTCAAGGCGGGGGAAACGATTCGCCTGCGCTTTATCAATGGCTCGGCGATGACCTATTTCGATGTGCGTATTCCCGGGTTGAAGATGACCGTGATCGCCGCGGATGGGCAGCCGGTGAAGCCGGTGAGCGTCGATGAATTCCGTATCGCCGTAGCGGAAACCTACGATGTGCTGGTCGAGCCCGTAGCAGACGCCTACACCCTGTTTGCCCAGTCCATGGACCGCACAGGGTTTGCTCGTGGCACCCTTGCCAGGCAGCCTGGCGCGACTGCGCCGGTACCGCCGCTGGATCCGCGCCCGTGGCTGACTATGGCAGATATGGGCATGGGTGGCATGGATCACGGTGCCATGGCCGATATGCCGGGCATGGAAGGCATGGATCACAGCGCCATGGGCGCGATGGCGATGCAGAAACACCCCGCCAGCGAACAGAACAACCCGCTGGTAGACATGCAGGCGATGAACCCGGTGCCCAAGCTCGACGACCCTGGGATTGGCCTGCGCAACAACGGCCGCCGGGTGCTCACCTATGCCGACCTGCGCAGTACCTTCGAAGACCCCGATGGCCGCGACCCCTCGCGCACGCTTGAATTGCACCTCACCGGGCATATGGAGAAGTTCGCCTGGTCGTTCGATGGCGTGAAGTTTTCCGATGCCGAGCCGTTGCAACTGACTTATGGCGAGCGCGTGCGGGTGGTGCTGATCAACGACACCATGATGGCCCACCCGATTCACCTGCATGGCTTATGGAGCGACCTGGAGGACGAAAACGGCCAGTTCCAGGTGCGCAAACATACGATCGACATGCCACCGGGCTCCCGTCGCAGTTACCGCGTCACCGCCGATGCCCTGGGACGCTGGGCCTATCACTGCCACCTGCTGTACCACATGGAAATGGGCATGTTCCGTGAGGTGCGCGTGCATGAATAAGGAAGCGAGCATGAACCGTTGCGTTCTACCCGTTTGCATCGCCTTCGCCACGCAGGGGTTCGCCCCATGGGCGTTGGCGGCCGAGGATGAATTTCAGGGCATGAGCCCGGCGACGCCAGCGCTGACGCAAAGCCGTACGCCGATTCCGGCGCTGACCGACGCAGACCGTGCAGCGGTCTACAGCGCGCCGGGAGGGCATCAGGTGCACGACAGCGGCGTGAACTCGATGCTGCTGATCAACCAGTTGGAATGGCAGGGCGGCGACGGCAACGCGCAGAGTTGGGACATCAAGGGTTGGGTCGGCGGTGACATCGACCGGCTGTGGCTACGCAGTGAAGGCGAACGCAGCGCCGGCCGTACCGAAAGCGCCGAAGCCCAAGCCTTGTGGGGGCATGCCATCAGTCCGTGGTGGGACCTGGTCGGCGGCGTGCGCCAGGACTTCAAGCCCGGTGACAGCCAGACCTGGGCGGCCTTTGGCCTACAAGGCATGGCGCTCTACAACTTCGAGGCCGAAGCGACGTTGTTTGTCGGCGAATCGGGGCATACCGCCGCACGCCTGGAAGGTGACTACGACATCCTGCTCACCAACCGCCTGATCCTGCAGCCCACCGCAGAACTCAACTTCTATGCGCAGAACGATCCGCAACGGGGTGTCGGGTCGGGCTTGGCGCAAAGTGAACTGGGCCTGCGCTTGCGCTACGAAGTTCGCCGCGAGTTTGCGCCATATGTCGGTCTCAGCTGGAACCGCACTTATGGCCAGACCGCGCAATACGCACGGGACGAAGACGAAGACATCAATCAACTGCGCTGGGTCGTCGGCGTGCGCTTGTGGTTCTGACGGGTTTCCCTTTTTATTATTCGCCGCCTGGCGCGGCCTGGAGTCTTGCATGTCTATGTTGAAAACCACGCTGCTGGGTGCTGCGCTGTGGGTAGGTTTAAGTCTTAGCCTGCCCGCTTCGGCCCACCCCAAGCTGCTGTCATCCATTCCGGCGGCAGGCGCACAGGGCGCCGCTCCCGCAGTGATTGAATTGCATTTCTCAGAAAACCTGCTGACCCAGTTTTCCGGGGCCAAGTTGATCATGACCGACATGCCGGGCATGCCCAATTCGCCGATGCCGGTGAAGGCCAGCGTGTCGGCGAGCAGCGACCCCAAGGTGATGTTGATCAAGCCGGTCTCCGCACTTACCACCGGCAGCTATCGGGTGGATTGGCGTGCCGTGTCGTCCGATACACATCCGATCACCGGTAATGTGGTGTTCAGCGTGCAGCCATGAGTGAGCTGATCTCCATCGCATTGCGCTTCGCGCTCTATCTCGACCTGATGATGCTATTTGGATTGGGACTGTTCGGCCTTTATGGTCTGCACGCTGAGCAACGTAGATGGCTCAATCTAAGGGCATGGATGGGATTGACGGGCGGCTTGGGGCTGGCGTTTTCGGTGGCGTCGCTATTGGTCATGACCCAATCCATGAGCGGCGCCACTGATTGGCAGGCGCTATGGCCGCATGTGCAGATGATGCTGTGGCAGACCGACTTGGGGCTGACGTGGTGGGTGCGTATCGCGGCGCTGGTCCTGGCGGCACTGAGCACTCATCTGGCGCTGGCCACGCTGTCGGCTGGCGTGGCGTTGGCCACCCTGGTGTGGACAGGGCACGGCGTAATGCACGAAGGCGTGCAAGGTGTGTGGCATATCGTCAGCGACAGTGCACACCTGTTGGCAGCGGCGGGTTGGGTGGGGGCGTTGGCGGCATTCGGTTTGTTGTTGATGCCTGCGCCGTTGCCACAGGATGATCGAGTGCAGGTTCTGGCCAGCGCATTGGCAGGCTTTGAGCGCATTGGCGCGGGATTTGTCTTGGTGCTGATCGGCACTGGCGTTGCCAATTATCTGTTTGTTGTCGGGCCGAATCTGGGGGGCATCAACGGCGGAGTCTACGCGGTGCTGCTATGCCTGAAGCTGGGGTTGTTCGGCGTGATGCTGGCCTTGGCGGCGCTCAATCGCTTTCACCTGACGCCGCTTCTGCAACAATCTATCGCGGCGGGCAATTATAACGTGGCGATCCGTGCGTTACGGCGCAGCATGGCCCTGGAGTTTGGCGCTGTGGTGCTCATCCTTGGCCTGGTGGCCTGGCTGGGCACCTTGGCGCCTGACTAAGACTGTGCGCTTTTCAGGCATTTAAGCGTCTGGAAGTCGCTGCGGACCTTGTCGATTTTCTGGGTGAGTTTCACGCGCTGCGCTGGGGAGCTTTGGGCCATCACGTCCACGAGCAAGCCGCGCGCGGCGGCTTCGGTCTGTGCGTAGGCGGCGCGGTATTGCGGGGTCCACAGGCTTTCGCGATCCACCAGCAGTTGCTGGATTTTCTGCGGGAAATCGGCACTGTGACGCTGTTGCAGCGCCTCGATAAATTGCGCCTGCCAATGGGCACGGTTGCCGATCCATGCCTGGTTCTGTGCGCCCAACTCGGCGGACCAGGCTGTTACGCGGTTTTGCTGGCCTGGGCTCAACGGGCCGATCCAGGCGTCCAGTCGCTTGCTCATGCGTTCGGCGCGTTCCTTGATTTGCTGGGCCAGCGGCGGCTTGAGGTATTCGTCCTGGCGTTTACGCAGGTCCTTGGCCAGGGCGTCGCTCATGTCCTTGACCTGCTGATCGTCCAGGCCTTGCAGCAATTGCACGGCTGAGGGGGTGATTTCCCGCGCAATCTCGGCAATTGCCTGTTTGGCTTCGACAGTACGGGTTTGCAACGCGGCGTCGGTGACCTGGTTGCTGTCGACCATCTGTTGCAGGCGGTCGAGCCAGTCCAGGTAGCCAGGCAATTGCGTAGTGCAGTGCCAGGCCAGGTGCTCCTTGAGGGTGTCGTTGAACCAGCTCTTTTGCCCGGCATTCATGTCCAGGTAGTCGTTGAGGGTCCAGGGGATGATCACGTCGAGGTTTCGGTAGGCCAGGCCCACGCGATTGCAGCCGGCAAGCACCAGGCTCAGGGTCAGCAATACCATCAGGAGTTTGAGCCGGCGCAACATGGGCAGGTCCTTGCATGGAGGGCGTTAATGCATGTGAACCTGCGCGGGGTGCGACAGTTCAGCCCATCAATAAAACGACCGTGCAGCCTTCAAGGTCAACAGCCCATCACATTGCGAATTGTGTCCAGAGTAGGCCGAGCAGTCACTGCCGCTGAGGCTGGAGCCGCTGTAGATCAAGTCCAGGTCAATGCCTTTCCAGGCCCGGGAAAATTGCACCGACCAATCGCTGAAACTGCTGATGGCGCCGTTCTCTACCGAGACCGGTGTGCCCAGTTGATGGGTGGTGTACTTCATGCTGACGCCGATGCCAAAAGGCTGGGTGCCGCCCAGGTCGGCGAACAGGGTACTGTCCTGGCGGTCGGGGTCGTTGCTGAAAGACACGCCAAAGCGGTTGCCCAACAGGTTCAGCCCACCGTAGAACTCCTGGCTATCGAGGGGGCTGACCTTGGGGTAGCTGTAGTGGATCAAGCCGACTTCGTAGCCCAGGGTCTGGTCGAACGGACGCTTGAAGCCCATGTAGGAGTCGACTTCAAGGTTATTGGCCGACGACAGGCCCATGTTCGGGGAAAACTGGCCGAAATACAGGCCGCTATCGTGGGTAAGGTCCAGGCCACCGTGGAACGAGTCGCTGCCAGGGGCGGTCGGCTTGACCAGGCCCTGGGCCATGGTGCGGCTGGGGGTGGTGCCTAATTTCAGGTCGAAGTCACCCAGTTCACGCTGGAAGATATGCGCTTGGGCCAAAGGGCTGGCGACCAGGAGGCTGACCACGACAATACAGCGTTTAAGCATGCTTCACTCCATGAAAAGCGAGGAGCAGTAACGGAAAGATTCAGGCGGATGCCCGTGCTAGACGTGTGCAAGGATACCGGCGAATGCCAGGCGTTGAGGCCCGTTCGTCGATTAGCTGCGTATGAAGGTGTGAGGAGGGGGTTGCAACTCTAGTCCTAGCGCCTTGAGGCAAGACGCTTAGGGACCAGATGCAGTGCGCGGGTAAGACTATTACTTCTTGCCCAGGCTGATCTGCTTGGACGGGCCGAAAGTCTGGCCGCTCACGCCCTTGGCAATTTGCTGGATTTCGCCGCCGGACTTGAGGAACGCAGCAATCTGGCTATTGATCGATTCGCTGGTTTCAACGGCGGGAGCTGGCTTTGCTTTGCTGTTGGATGCTTTTACACGCATGGCGGCCACTAACCTGTAGAAAATTAACTTGGCCAGGCATCGTACAGGAAATACTTGACAATTGCTTGGCAAATATCCCTCAGGATTAATATCCAGCGCTGGAAATAGCCGAAGTTCAACGCCGAAATAAAGCGCTAACTTACTGTTTTAGCTGGAAACCACAGGCCGGGTGGCCCGCTGATGGCCTGCTCAAAGTGAACCGAACGATCAGACGAGTGGGGCGCTGCCATTGGAACGCCATGCCAGCCCGCGATTTTTCAGGCGCGCGCGCGTGCAGGGCCCAACTCGGGTAGAATGCCGCCCACGCAATGAGGGTATTGGAAATGGCTTTAGTCGGGCGCTACAACAGCTTGCAAGTGGTCAAGCACACTAACTTTGGTTTGTACCTCGATGGTGCGCAAGATGGGGAAATCCTCTTGCCTAATCGGTATATCCCTAAAGATATTCCCAGTGAAGATGAAGACTGGCTCAACGTTTTCATTTATCTGGACAGCGATGACAAACTTATCGCCACCACCGAAAAACCCAAAGTTCAAGTCGGTGAATTTGCCAGTTTGAAAGTTGTGGAAGTCAACAGCATTGGCGTGTTCCTTGATTGGGGTTTGCCCAAGGATCTGCTGCTGCCGTATTCGGAAGAAAAACGCCAGCTGACCGCAGGTGAGTATTGCGTGGTGCACGTCTACCTCGACAAGCACACCAAGCGCATCACCGCCACCGCTCGCCTTGACCGTTACCTGGACAAGACGCCAGCCAACTACCAGGTGGGCCAGGAAGTCGACCTGCTGGTGGCCGAAGCCACCGACATGGGCTTCAAGGCGATCATCAACAACAAGCACTGGGGCCTGATCCACAAGAACGAAGTGTTCAAGTTCCTGCGTCCGGGTAAGGAAGAGAAGGGTTTCATCAAAGAGATCCGCGCCGATGGCAACATCAGCCTGAGCCTGCAACCGGTGGGCCAGGAAGCGGCCTCCAGCCTGAACTCGAAGATCCTCGCGAAGTTGCGCGACAACAACGGCACCCTGCCGGTCAGCGACAAAAGCGACCCGGCGGTGATCAGCAACTTGTTCGGCGTGAGCAAGGGCAACTTCAAGAAGGCCATTGGTGCGCTCTACAAGCAAGGGCAGATCGTGATTCATGCGGACCGCATTGAACTAAGCTGAGTACAGGCTGCTCTCCTGTAGGAGCGAGCTTGCTCGCGAAAATATTCCAGGCGCAGTGTGGCGTCGGATGTACGTTTTTCGCGAGCAAGCTCGCTCCTACAGGGTTGTGTCATGTCGAAAAGAACGGTTTTTGCCTACCTCGGCACCTTGCTCGCCTTCCTGGTCCTCGACGGCCTCTGGCTCGGCGTGCTCATGGGCTCCACCTACAAATCCCTGCTCGGCGCGCTGATGCTTGATCAGCCACGCCTGCTGCCTGCGGTATTGTTCTATCTCCTGTATGTCCTCGGTTGCGTAGTATTGGTGGTCTTGCCCAGCGCCAGTTGGCAGCGCGCTGCGCGTTTGGGCGCCTTGCTTGGCCTGGTGGCCTATGGCACCTATGACTTGAGCAACTGGGCCACGCTTCAAGGCTGGTCCGCTGGGTTGGCGCTGATGGACATGGCGTGGGGCACGTGCCTAACCGCCATTTGCTGCACTGTTGGCCACTTGTGTGCAAATCGGCTGCGGCGGTAGAGGGCGGTTGATCAGTACTGAACCGCCTAATAACAACCCGGTACCGGCAACGACCAATGCCGGTTGCAGGCCGCCACTGAGATGGCTGCTGACCGACGCCAATAGTGGCCCGCTCAATTGGCCGACGGCGAAGCTGGCGGTCAGCAACCCCGTGCTGCGTTGGTAGCCATGGGGCGCGACTTCTCTGAGCCGCGCCATCACCAGTTGCATGCAGGCCAGAAAGGGCGCACCGCACAGCAACACGCCCAGCGCCAAGCCCCAGCCATTGCCAAGCAGGCAGGCGAACACCCCGGCCGCTTGCAGCCATAAAGTCGCCATTAGCCAGTGACGGGTGGTATTCGGGTGCTTGCGGCGCAGGCTGGCCACCCCCACTCCCAGCGCGGCCGCCAGGCCAAAGTAGGGCCAGAACAGATCGGCCTGCCAGGCCCCGTGGAATTGAGCGCTGGCCATCTGCGACAGAAAGGTCGCCGGGATGATGTAGCCCAGGCCGAACAAGAAATAAATCCAGCACAGGTGCGCGATGCTGCCGTTGCTCCCCGCGCTGGCGGCCTGTGTAACAGTGATGGCCGGCTTGGGTAAAAATGGCAGGATCGCCAGCAACATCACCAGCGCCACCGTCCCGTAGAGCAACCACAGCGTTGCAGAGCTTTGCCCCAATAGGTTGGAAACCAGCGCCAGCAGCCCCGTCAGCACAATCCCCAACCCCGGCCCTGCAAACACCAGCGCACCCAGGCGTGGACGGCCGGCGGCAATCGCCAGTGGTTGGCTCAGGCTGGTAATCATCACCAGAGCCCACGCACTGGCGACCCCGGTGCCGAAGCGCAGCAGCACATGCGGCCAGAACCCGTTAGCCCAGTAGGACGCCAGGGTCAGCAATACGCACAGCCACAACCCGCCGTAGAGGCGCCCGCGCACATGCTGATGGCTACGGGCAAAGATCGAGTCCACCGCGCCGACGAAATAACCCAGGTAATTGGCGGCAGCGAGCAGGCCGGCGCCGGTCAGGTCGATCTGGCCTTCACTGAGCAAATGCGGCATTTGCGGAGTCAGGGCGAAGCGGCCAATGCCCATGGCTATCATCAGGGCGACGAAGCTGGCGAGTAAACGAATCAGCGGGGACATATTCAGGTTTCCTGCAAAGAAGCGAATGCCTTGCAGGCTAAGACGGATTGACTTTCTGTAAAATTGAATAATAGTGAGTAACTTGTTCATTTTTGGAGAAAGTAATGGAGTTCAGTCAATTGCGCATTTTCCAGGCCGTGGCGGAAGAGGGCTCCATCACCCGCGCCGCTGAGCGCCTGCACCGCGTGCCCTCCAACCTGTCGACCCGGCTTAAACAAATGGAAGAGCAACTGGGCGTCGATCTGTTCGTGCGCGAGCGCCAGCGTTTGCAGCTTTCTCCGGCGGGCAAAGTACTGCTGGATTACAGCACCCGCCTGCTGGCGCTGCACGACGAAGCCCACGGCGCGGTACAAGGCGGGCAGCCGGCCGGTGACTTCGTCTTGGGCAGCATGTACAGCACCGCCGCGGTTCATTTGCCAAAGCTGCTGGCGCGCTATCACAAGACTTACCCCATGGTGAACCTGCAGGTGCAGTCGGCGCCCAGTGGGGAGTTGCTGGAAGGGCTGATTACCGGGCGCCTGGACGCAGCCTTTGTCGACGGCCCGCTGACCATCGCCACCCTGGATGGCGTACCGCTGTGCGAAGAGCGCCTGGTGCTGATTTGCGAGGCCGATCACCCGCCGGTGCGTGGCCCCCAGGATGTGGCGGGCCGTGCGGTGTTCACGTTCCGGCGCAGTTGCGCCTACCGCACGCGCCTGGAAACCTGGTTTTCCCACGAGCGTGTGGCGATGGGGCGAGCCATCGAGATCGAGTCCTACCAAGGCATGCTCGCCTGCGTGATTGCAGGTTCCGGCGTGGCGTTGATGTCTGAATCCATGCTCGACAGCCTGCCCGGCAAGGACAGCGTGTCCGTTCATCCGCTGACCGGGCCTTTTGCCACTGCGACCACCTGGCTGATGTGGCGAAAGGGTATGCTCGGCGCTAACCTCAATGCATGGATCGACCTGCAGCAAGACGGCAATCCGCGATGCGTGCAAGACACACGTGCCATTGCTTGAACGATCCGTCAGGATTCGGATCAATTCAGTAATAGTTCGTTGTGGTTTCCTTCAAGCATTACCTAGGACTTAGGGCTACTATCACTGTAGGAAACGGCGACAGAACTCACGCCGGCCAGCACTACCCTCAAAGGGGGCAATCATGAAAGAGAAAATCCAAAACTGGCTCCACGACCTTGGCGTTGCATTGGGCTTGATCGAGCCTCCACTGCAACCGGTGCCGATCCGCACGGATGACGAGCAGCGTCGGCCACGTCGCCGCTAATCACGCGGTCCAAAAAATGTGGGAGCGAGCAAGCCCGCTCCCACAATTACTTTCTATCAGGCGAAAAAAACGGGCGCGACCTCCGACGTCGCGCCCGCTGAAGAAAATATCCCCGTCCCTGTTATAGCTTAAACCACCGCAGCCGCCACCTTGGCCGGCCGACGCGACAGCAAGCTCACCAGCACAAAGCTCGCCAGCGCCACCGCCAGGCTGTAGTAGATCGGTGTGTTTGCATCCAGCCCATCCTTGAACATGAATACCAGCGCGGTCACAAAGCCCAGGCTCATGGAGGTGATTGCGCCCGAGGTCGTCGCGCGTTTCCAGAAGATCGCGCCGATCAAGGGCACCAACATGCCGCCCACCAACAGGTTATAGGCCAGGGTCAGGGCGCTGATCACATCGTTCACCACTAACGCGATGCCCAGCACGGCAATGCCGGTCAACAGGGTAAACAGGCGGTTGATACGCAGGCTCGACGCCTTGCCGCCGCGCAGGCGGGGCAGCAGGTCTTCGGTCAACACGGTGGAGGCGGCGAGCAGGCCGGCGCTGGCGGTGGACATCATGGCGGCCAGCGCGGCGGCGATGACCAGGCCGCGAATGCCGTCCGGCAGCGAAGCTTTGACGATCGCGGCGAAGGCATTGTTGACGTTGTCCAGATCCGGGATCAGCACATGGGCAGCCATGCCGATCAGCGCACAGGCCAGGCCGTACAGGATGCAATAGAAGCCGGCGAAAGTGCCTGCGTACTGGGCGACCTTTTCGTCACGGGCGGTGAACACCCGTTGCCAGATATCCTGGCCGATCAGGATGCCGAAGAAGTAGATCATGAAGTAGGTGATGATCGTGTCCCAGCCGATCGCGGTGAAGCTGAAGTTCGACGCAGGCAGCTTGGCCACCAGCTCATCCCAGCCACCGACGCGGTACAGGCAGATCGGCAAGAGGATGAACATCAGGCCGACGGTCTTGATCACAAATTGCACAATATCGGTGAGGGTCAGCGACCACATGCCACCGATGGTCGAATACACCACCACCACGCCGCCGCCCACCAGTACCGACATCCAGAACGGCAGGTCGAACAGCACTTGCAGCACGGTGCCGATGGCCAGGATCGAGGTCACGCCGATCATCAGCGCGTAGGCCAGCATGATCACCGCGCTGGCCTGGCGGGCCATGGGGTTATAGCGTTTTTCCAGGACCTGGGTGACGGTGAAGATTTTCAGCTTCAACAGGGGTTTGGCCAGGAACAGGTTCAGGGCAATGATGCCCGCGCCGAGTGCGGCGCACAGCCAGAAACCCGAAATACCATGCACATACCCCAGGCGCACGGTGCCGACGGTGGAGGCACCGCCTAGTACCGTGGCGGCCATGGTGCCCATGTACAGGGACGGGCCGAGGTTACGGCCGGCGACCAGGTAGTCTTCGTGGGTCTTGGCGCGACGCATGCCGTAGTAGCCGAGCACCAGCATGCCGGCGGCGTAGATGAGTACGACGAATAAATCCAAAGCCATGACGGCGGTTCTCCGATTATATTTTTTATGGGCGATCAGGCGGCAGCTGGCTCGGTAAACACGCGAGCGAAAGTCAGGTACATCGTTGTGGGGACCTGTTAGATCCCCTTGATTGTTAATGTGAAGACGCTGTATCAGCGATGCGCGACGCCAGGCAGTACGCATAGCATCTCGTACAGCAAGTTGGCGCCCAGCAGCGAGGTGTTGCCGGTGGTGTCGTAGGGCGGCGACACTTCTACCAAGTCGCAACCAATCAGATCGAGGCCCTGGCAGCCGCGGATGATTTCGATGGCCTGGATGGTGGTCAGCCCGCCGATTTCCGGGGTGCCGGTGCCGGGCGCCCAGGCGGGGTCGATGCCATCGATGTCGAAGCTCAGGTACACCGGGCCGCCGCCGACTTTTTCTCGCACTTCGGCCATCAGCGGCGCCAGGGAGTGATGCCAGCATTCTTCGGCCTGGACCACGCGAAAGCCTTGCTTACGGCTCCAGTTGAAGTCTTCGGCGGTATACCCCTGGGCACGCAAGCCGATCTGCACCACGCGGTCGCAATCGAGCAAGCCTTCTTCCACGGCGCGGCGGAAGGTGGTGCCGTGGGCAATTTTCTCGCCGAACATATGGTCGTTGACGTCGGCGTGGGCATCGATATGCACCAGCCCGACCTTGCCATGTTTTTTGTGGATCGCCCGCAGGATCGGCAGGGTGATGGTGTGGTCGCCGCCCAGGGTCAGGGGGATGACGTCGTGCTCGAGAATCTCATCGTAGGCCTCTTCGATGATGCGCACCGCGTCGAGCAGGTTAAAGGTATTGATCGCCACGTCGCCGATATCGGCCACTGACAGTGAGTCGAACGGGGCGGCGCCGGTGGCCATGTTATAGGGCCGGATCATCACCGATTCGGCGCGGATTTCCCGAGGGCCGAAGCGCGTACCGGCGCGCAGCGAGGTGCCGATATCCAGGGGTACGCCGATAAAGGCAGCATCCAGGCCCTTGGCCGTTTGCAGGTGGGGAAGACGCATCATGGTGGCGATGCCGGCGAAGCGCGGCATTTCGTTGCCGCCCAGTGGTTGGTGGAGAATCTTGTCCACGGGATTGCCTCGTTGTTTTAGTTGTCAGGGGCCGATTCTGCGAAAAGCCTGGCGTAGGAAGAATCGGCAGAGGCAAATACTTAGTTCAGATTTTTCTAAACTAAAGCCTGGGGTAAACTCCATCCAAATGTGGGAGCTGGCTTGCCTGCGATGGCGGTCTGTCAGGGATAGACCGGGTGGCTGATACAGCGCCATCGCAGGCAAGCCAGCTCCCACAATTTTAGTGTGCCCCCCTGGAGCCCCCATGGCCAACGCCTTGCCCGACCTGAAACTCCTGCGCATCTTCGTCAGCGTCGTACGCCATCAAGGGTTTGCCAGCGCCCAGCACGAACTTAACCTGTCGACGTCGGCCATCAGCACCTACATGAGCCAACTCGAATTGGCCTTGGGTCTGGTGCTGTGCCATCGCGGCCGTGGCGGCTTCAGCCTGACCAGCAAGGGCGAGCTGTTTCATCAGGAAACCTTGCGCCTGTTGGGCGAACTCGAAGGTTTCGAGCAATACGCCGCTGCGTTGAAAGGCGAATTGCGCGGCACCCTCAAACTCGGGGTGCTCGACTCCACCGTCAGCGACAAGGCCTTGCCGTTCGCCGAAGTGATTGGCGCCTACAGCCTGGAGCACCCGGCGGTGCATTTGCACCTGTCGGTGATGAGCCCCTACGAATTGCAACTGGGGGTCCAGGACAATCGCCTGGACCTGGCCATCGGTGCGTTTTCCAACCGCATGAGTGGGCTGATCTACATGCCGCTGTACCGCGAACAGCACTGGTTGTATTGCAGCACCCGACATCCTCTGTTCAACGAGCGGCGCATCCCGGAGCAAGTGATCACCCAGCAACGCATGGTCGGGCGAGGTTACTGGAGCCAGGCCGAACTGGCGCGCCACGGCTTCAAGCACAGCGCTGCGACGGTGGAAAGTATGGAGGCGCAGCTGATTCTGGTGTTGTCGGGCGCTTATATTGGCTACCTGCCGGAGCACTACGCCCAGGCCTGGGCGGACAAGGGCGACCTGCGCGTTTTGCTGCCAGCCACCTTCGGTTACCAGGCGCCGTTTTCGATGATCATGCGCCGTGGCCGCAGCCGCGAGCCACTGATCCAGACTTTTCGCGATTTGCTCAAGACCCAGCTCAACCAGGCCTGAAAACACCATGTCCCGACCCCATTGCCCGCGCTGCCTGCGCCCGACCACGCACTGCCTCTGTGCGCTGATCCCCCACCTCGACAGCCGCACCCGCGTGTTGGTGTTGCAGCACCCGAGCGAGGTCGGCCATGCGCTCAATACTGCGCGGTTGGCGGCGTTGGGCCTGAACAACGCGCAGTTGGTGGTGGGGGAGGTGTTTGATGATCTGCCTATGCTATTGAACCCGCCTGGCTATCGAGCACGCCTGTTGTTCCCGGCGGATGACGCCGAGCCGCTGCACGCCTACGCACCTGACGATCAGCCACTGCTGTTAGTGGTTCCCGATGGCACCTGGCGCAAGGCACGCAAGCTGTTGCACCTCAACCCTTTGTTGGCGGCGCTGCCCCGGGTGACATTGGCCGACGGCGGTGTTTCCCGCTATCGCTTGCGCAAGGCGCCGGGGCCTGGCGCCTTATCGACGGTCGAAGCGATCACGCAAGCGTTGCAGGTATTGGAAGCGCCGACGTCGTTTGAGCCACTGCTCAAACCCTTTGAAGCGCTGATCGAAGTGCAGATTGCCGCGATGGGCGCTGAAGTTTTCCAGCGTAATCATAGCGACCCGACATAAACGCTGCTTATGCCTTTAAGCCATAAGCACCGCACTTTGCGTGATATGGCCCGCCGGCCTTTCCCGGTATGATGTGCGCCCCGCAGTCTGGATTGCGAATACGCCATGACCTTGCAGTACCCAACAATCGCCGATTGCGTCGGCAACACGCCCCTGGTCCGCTTGCAACGCATGGCGGGTGAAACCAGCAATACCCTGTTGCTCAAACTTGAGGGCAACAACCCGGCCGGCTCGGTCAAAGACCGCCCGGCGCTGTCGATGATCGCCCGCGCCGAGTTGCGTGGGCAGATCAAGCCCGGCGACACCCTGATCGAAGCCACCTCCGGTAACACCGGGATCGCCCTGGCCATGGCCGCAGCGATCAAAGGCTACAAGATGGTGCTGATCATGCCCGACAACGGCAGCGCCGAGCGCAAGGCGGCGATGACCGCCTATGGCGCCCAGCTGATCCTGGTGACCCAGGAAGAAGGCATGGAAGGCGCCCGCGATCTTGCCGAGCGCATGGCCGCCGAAGGCCGTGGCGTGGTGCTCGATCAGTTCGCCAACGGCGACAACCCCGAGGCGCACTACACCAGCACCGGCCCGGAGATCTGGCGCCAGACGCAGGGCACCATCACTCACTTCGTCAGCTCCATGGGTACCACCGGTACCATCATGGGCAACTCGCGCTACCTCAAGGAGCAGAACCCGGCGATCCAGATCGTCGGCTTGCAACCGATGGAAGGCGCGGCCATCCCGGGTATTCGTCGTTGGCCCGAAGAGTATTTGCCGAAGATCTACAACGCCACGCGGGTAGACCGCATCATCGACATGGCCCAGCGCGAAGCCGAAGACACCACCCGGCGCCTGGCCCGTGAGGAAGGCATCTTCTGTGGCGTGTCCTCCGGTGGCGCGGTGGCCGGTATGTTGCGCTTGTCCAAAGAAGTGGAAAACGCGGTGATCGTCGCGATCATCTGTGACCGAGGCGACCGTTACCTGTCGACCGGCATTTTCGACGAACCCAACTGATGGCCAAGCACGAGAGAGGCCTGCGCTTCCAACCGACAGGCGGCAGCCGGGCCCCACAAATACCCGTGGGCAAGAAACAACGCCTGACCATCGAGCGCCTGGCCAATGACGGCCGAGGTATCGTGTTCTTTGAAGGCCGCACCTGGTTTGTGAATGGCGCGTTGGCCGGCGAAGAGGTGGAAGCACGGGTGTTGGGCGCCCATGGCAAAGTGGTCGAGGCGCGTACCGAGCGGGTGTTCCAGGCCAGTGAGTTGCGTCGCCCGGCACCCTGCGCCCATGTTGGCCGCTGCGGCGGTTGCAGCGTGCAGCACCTGCCCCATGAAGAACAACTTGCCCTGAAACAGCGCATGCTTGCCGAGCAATTGTCCCGGGTAGCCGGCGTCGAGCCGCAAGAGTGGGCAGCGCCGTTGAGCGGGCCGGAATTCGATTACCGGCGCCGCGCCCGCGTAGCCGTGCGTTGGGACGCCAAGGCGAAGCAACTCGAAGTGGGTTTTCGCGCCGTGGCCAGCCAGGACATCGTCGCTATCGATGATTGCCCGGTGCTGGTACAGGCCTTGCAGCCGATCATGCAGCGTTTGCCCACGATGCTGCGTCGTTTGAGCAAACCGCAGGCGTTGGGGCATGTGGAGTTGTTCAGCGGCTCGTCCATCGCGGTGTTGCTGCGGCATATGGCGCCGTTGTCCGAGGCTGACCTGCAGATCCTCAAGGAATTCTGCGCTTTCCATGACGCCCAATTGTGGCTGCACGGGGAAGGGCAGCCGGAGCCCGTTGAGCCGGGTCAGGCCCTGGGCTTTCGTTTGGATGCCTGGGACTTGGAGCTGGCGTACCGGCCGGGCGACTTTGTGCAGGTCAATGCCGGGGTCAACCAGGCGATGGTCGCCCAAGCGCTGCATTGGCTGGCGCCACAAGCCGACGAACGGGTACTGGACCTGTTTTGCGGCCTGGGCAACTTTGCCCTGCCACTGGCTCGCAATGTGCGCGAAGTGGTGGCGGTGGAGGGCGTGCAGGCCATGGTGGACCGTGCGGCGCTCAATGCCGTCAGCAACCATTTGCATAACGCACAGTTTTTTCAGGCGGATTTGTCCCAGCCTTTGACTGACGCAGAATGGGCCAAACAGGGCTTTTCTGCGGTACTCTTGGACCCACCCCGCGATGGTGCCCTGGAGGTTGTGCGCAAACTTGCAGCCTTGGGGGCCAAGCGCCTGGTGTATGTGTCCTGCAACCCAGCCACGCTGGCGCGGGACACGGTTGAGTTGGTCAAGCAAGGCTACCGGCTAAAGCGTGCCGGGATCCTCGACATGTTTCCGCAGACCGCGCATGTCGAGGCCATGGCGTTATTTGAAGCGGGCTAGGATGCCCGTTTAATCCGACTGGCCTGCGTTCTCCAGGGCCTGAACACTGCCACGGAGCTCGCAGTAAAAGTCGGCGATGATTTTGGCGCATCGAAGGTGCGTCGTAGGGAAGGTAAGCAAGATGGTACAGGTGAGAGCACACCAGCCGATCAACACCGACGGCAGTATCAATCTCGAGGCATGGCTGGATCATGCCGTCAGTGTCGACCCGGCACTGGACCGTGAAGCCTTGAAAGCAGCCTGCGAGTTCGCTCGTGAGTCTGAACAGCAAGACAATGCGGCCAAGAACCTGTGGGCCGAAGGCACTTCAAGTTTTCGCACTGGCCTGGAAATCGCCGAGATCCTGGCCGATCTCAAGCTGGACCAGGATTCGCTGATCGCCGCCGTGCTCTATCGCGGCGTGCGCGAAGGGCACATTGCGTTGCCGCTGGTCAGCCAGCGTTTCGGCGCGGTGGTGGCCAAGCTGATCGACGGCGTGCTGCGCATGGCGGCCATCAGCGCCAGTCTCAGCCCGCGCCAGTCGATGGTGCTGGGCACCCAGGGCCAGGTAGAGAACCTGCGCAAAATGCTGGTGGCGATGGTCGACGACGTACGCGTCGCCCTGATCAAGCTGGCCGAACGCACCTGCGCGATCCGGGCGGTGAAGACCGCCGATGACGAAAAGCGCAACCGCGTGGCCCGCGAAGTCTTCGACATCTACGCGCCGCTGGCCCATCGCCTGGGCATCGGCCATATCAAGTGGGAGCTGGAGGATTTGTCCTTCCGCTACCTGGAACCCGACCAGTACAAACAGATCGCTACGCTGCTGCACGAACGGCGCCTGGACCGCGAGCGCTTTATCAGCGACGTGATGGGCCAGTTGCGTTCGGAGTTGCAAGCCACCGGCGTGGACGCCGACATCAGCGGCCGCGCCAAGCACATCTATTCCATCTGGCGCAAAATGCAGCGCAAGGGCCTGGCCTTCAGCCAGATCTACGACGTGCGTGCGGTGCGCGTGCTCGTGCCGGAAATGCGCGACTGCTACACCGCGCTGGGTATCGTCCACACGCTGTGGCGGCACATTCCCAAGGAATTCGACGACTACATCGCCAACCCCAAGGAAAACGGCTATCGCTCGCTGCACACGGCGGTAATCGGCCCTGAAGGCAAGGTGCTGGAAGTGCAGATCCGCACCCACGCCATGCACGAAGAGGCCGAGCTGGGGGTGTGTGCGCACTGGCGCTACAAGGGCACCGACGTCAAGGCCGGGTCCAACCAGTACGAAGAGAAAATTTCCTGGCTGCGCCAAGTGCTGGAATGGCACGAGGAGCTCGGCGACATCGGCGGCCTGGCCGAACAACTGCGGGTGGATATCGAGCCGGACCGGGTCTATATCTTCACGCCTGACGGCCACGCTATTGACTTGCCCAAGGGCGCCACGCCGCTGGACTTCGCCTACCGCGTGCACACCGAAATCGGCCATAACTGCCGCGGCGCCAAGATCAACGGGCGCATCGTGCCGCTCAACTACAGCCTGCAAACCGGTGAACAGGTCGAGATCATCACCAGCAAGCACGGCACGCCGAGCCGCGACTGGCTGAACCCTAACCTGGGCTACATCACCACCTCGCGGGCGCGGGCGAAGATCGTCCACTGGTTCAAGCTGCAGGCGCGTGACCAGAACGTTGCCGCCGGCAAGACCTTGCTTGAACGCGAACTGGCGCGCCTGGGCCTGCCTCAGGTGGACTTCGACAAGCTGGCCGAAAAGGCCAACATGAAGATCGCCGAAGACATGTTCGCCGCCCTCGGTGCGGGTGACCTGCGCCTGGCGCAACTGGTCAACCTGGCCCAGCAACTGGTCGAGCCGGAGCGCGGCAACGAACAGCTGGAGCTGATCCCGCGCAAAGCCACGGGCTACAAGCCGGGCAAGCGCGGCGATATTCAGATCCAGGGCGTGGGCAACCTGATGACGCAAATGGCCGGCTGCTGCCAGCCACTGCCGGGCGACGCGATTGTCGGCTACATCACCCAGGGCCGTGGCGTGAGCATTCACCGCCAGGACTGCGCCTCGGTGCTGCAACTGGGCGGGCGCGAACCGGAGCGGATCATCCAGGTCAGCTGGGGCCCGGTGCCGGTGCTCACTTATCCGGTGGACATCATCATCCGTGCCTACGACCGTTCCGGCTTGCTGCGTGACGTCTCGCAAGTGCTGCTCAATGAGCGGATCAACGTGCTGGCGGTCAACACCCGTTCGAACAAGGAAGACAACACTGCGTTGATGTCATTGACCATCGAGATTCCGGGGTTGGACGCACTCGGGCGGTTGCTGGGGCGGATTTCCCAGTTGCCGAACATCATCGAAACCCGGCGCAACCGCACACCATGAATAGCTGGATGGGCGCGAACTGAATTGTGTTAGCTGCTTCATGTGGGAGCTGGCTTGCCTGCGATAGCATCACCTCGGTTTAACTGAAGCACCGAGTCGCGAGCATCGCAGGCAAGCCAGCGCCCACATTGGATTTTCAGCGGAAAGAGATACGATGTATTCACTCGAAGACCTGCTGCACCTGATGAGCCGCCTGCGCGACCCGCAATACGGCTGCCCGTGGGACATCAAGCAAACCTACGCCACCATCGTCCCGCACACGCTGGAAGAAGCCTACGAAGTGGCCGACGCCATCGAGCGCGGCGATTTCGATCACCTGCAGGGTGAGCTGGGCGACCTGCTGTTCCAGGTGGTCTATTACAGCCAACTGGCCCGGGAAGACGGGCGCTTTGAATTTGCCGGCGTGATCGACAGCATCACCCGTAAGTTGATTCGCCGGCATCCTCACGTGTTCCCAACCGGCGACCTGTACGCGCCGCTGGATATCCCGCAGTTGAGCGAAGAACAGGTCAAGGAGCGCTGGGAGCAGATCAAGGCCGAGGAGCGCGCAGAAAAGTCCGACGCTCCCGAGCAACTCTCCCTGCTCGATGATGTGCCCACCGCCTTACCGTCGTTGTCCCGTGCGGCCAAATTGCAAAAGCGCGCCAGCCAGGTTGGTTTCGACTGGCCGTCCGCGTTGCCGGTGGTGGACAACGTGCGCGAAGAGTTGGACGAAGTGCTCGAAGCCATGGCCGATAACGACTCGGTGGCTATCGCCGATGAAGTGGGCGACCTGTTGTTTGCCGCGGTCAACCTGGCGCGTCACCTCAAGGTCGACCCGGAAACCGCCTTGCGCGGTGCCAATGCCAAGTTCGAACGACGTTTCCGATTTATCGAACAAGCATTGCGCGATACGCACCAACCCATAGAAGATTGCACCCTCGAAGAGTTGGACGCCCTCTGGGGCGAAGCCAAACGCCAAGAAAAGAATGTGTCCAGCTGCGGTTGAGCAGTTGCCTAAGTGAGTAAGCAGCATGAGCCTTTCCCTTCGCGACCAGTTGCTCAAAGCAGGTCTGGTCAACCAAAAGCAGGCCAAGCAGGTCGGCAAAGAGAAACAGAAACAGCAGCGCCTGGTCCACAAAGGCCAGGCCGAAGTTGATGATACCCAGGCGCGCCTGGCCGCCGAGGCCCAGGCCGAGAAGGTCAAGCGTGACCAGGAGCTGAACCGTCAGCAGCAGGAAAAAGCCGAGGCCAAGGCGCGTACTGCCCAGGTCAAGCAACTGATCGAGACCTCGCGCCTGCCCAAGCTGACCACCGAGGACTACTACAACTTCGTGGATGACAAGAAGGTCAAGCGCCTGTCGGTCAACACCTTGATGCGTAACAAGCTGAGCAACGGTTCCCTGGCGATCGTGCACCACGGTGGCGGCTACGAGGTGATCCCGCGCGAGGCGGCGCTGAAGATCCAGGAGCGTGCTCCGGAGCGTATCGTGCAGCTCAACATCCTCACCGAAAGCCAGGTGCCGGATGAGGACGATCCGTACGCCGCTTACCAGATCCCAGATGATCTGATGTGGTAAACCGCTAAAAACGACAAACCCCGCCAAATGGCGGGGTTTGTATTTAAACGTGCAGCACCAGCCTGTTACCAATCCACTGCGTAACTCAGGCTGAAGGTACGACCCTCGGCATTCGGGTACGGTGCGCGGGCATTGGCCTGGGCGAACATGTTCTGGTAGTTGCGGTTGGTGAGGTTGTACACCGCACCTTCCAGGCGACCTACCGGCAGCCTTACCGAGCCCAGCAGGTCGACCAGGGTGTAGCCCTGGATATCGCGACCGTTGTTGTCCTTGGCCGCCGCGTCGTAATTGGCCAGGCGCATGCCCTGCAAGCGCAGGCTGTAGTCGTCACGCTCATAGCCGACAAAGGCTGTGGTCTTGGCGGGGGAGATGCGGGTGGCAGGCAAGTCGATCCACTTGCCATTCTGCTGGGTCTCGCCTTTGGCATACGCGTAGGTACCGCCGACAGACCATTGGTCGCTGATGTTATAGGTCAGGCCGGTCTCGAGGCCACGCACGCGTTCTTTCTGATTGATCAGGCGCAGTACACGATCATTGGCATCATAGAACTGCGTGACATCCGAGGTGTTTTCGTACGCGGTAACACTGGCCTGCCACTTGTCCCAGTCGCCACGCCAGCCCAGCTCGTAGCTGTCGACTTTCAAGGCCTGGGCATTGAGATCCTGGATATCGTATTTGCTGTTCACGTCACGCAGGAAGCGCTGGATATCCGGCAGGGAAAAGCCCTGGCTGAAGTTGACGAACACATCCTGGTTGTCGGTCAGGTGGTACACCGCACCGAGGTTATACAGCGTGTCATCGTATTTGAGCGTGCCACCGGGCAGTGTCGCACGGTTGCCGGTCTGGACGATTTCGCCATACGCGATGCTGTCGGAGACCTTGCTCTCAATCCATTCGCGACGTACGCCACCGCGCAAGGTCCAGTTGTCGATGTCGTAGGACAGTTGGCCAAAGATGGCTTTGGTGGTGGTCTCGATATCCGGACCCAGTTCGAACGTGGTACCGGTTTTGGTGTAGGTCAGGCCATTGACCCGGTATTGGTCGCCACGCTGGCGTGAGGTTTCATGGTCGTAGTCCGCGCCCCATACCAGGTTGCCCGTTGCCGGGCCGATGTCCGGCATTTGTGTGTCGATCGCCGCCCGCAGGCCGTAGACATCCTGCACGCTGTTGTTGTCTGACACGCCTGCCCGACCTCGGGACAGGTCCGGGAAGAACAGTGCATCCGCCCGCCGCCAGTAACTTTCGACCTGCAAACCCTGACCGTAAAAATCCTTGTCGGCGTAGTTGAGGTTGACCGCCTGGTTGTGGGTGTAGGGTTGGTCGCCCAGGTCCAGGCCTTTTACGGCGACTGCGTTGCTGGTGATGCGGGGGTTCTTGGTGTAGCGAGTGTCTTGTTCGTCTTTATAGTCTTGCAGCGACAGGCTGATCTTCTTGTCGTCATCAAGCTCATAGCCGAAGCGACCTTGCAGGTCGTAGGTATCGGTGTCCATGTTGCTGCCCTGGGACGTGTCCTGGGGAATGCGCTTGCCATTACCGTCGAACTGATCGTTGCGCTGCACGGTGTTGCCCGAGAGGTACCAGTCCACCGGGCCCTTGCGCCCGGTGGCGCTTTGGAACGCTTGATAAGCGAACCCCTTGTGGCTGAAGTTGTTGCCGGCGGTCATGCCGATCTTGCTGCTGAACGCCAGGTCTTCACCTTGGTTGCGTTTGGTGATGATGTTGATGATGCCGCCCGAGGCGCCTGCACCGTAGACACTGCTGGCGCCGGAGATCACTTCGATACGCTCGATGCTTTCTGGTGCGACGCTGTTGAGCTGGCGGAAGTTATCGCGGGTGGCGTTTTGCGAAACCCCGTCGATCAGGATCAGGGTATTACGCCCGCGAAGCGTCTGGCCGAAGTTGCTCATACCGCCGCTGGAAGGCGCAATGCCAGGCACCAATTGGCCGAGGATATCGGCGACCCGACGTCCTGCACCCGTCTGCTGGCGGATTTGCGCTTCATTGATCACCTGCACCGAGCCTGGAATCTGCGCAATGCTGGTTTCGCTGCGCGTGGCCGATACGACTGTTGCCTGTAATTGCAGGCTGGTCGGCGCTGCCGGTGTCTGTTCTGTCTGATCGGCCCAGGCGGGCGCACTCATCGAGCCGAGAAGCGGCAGCAGAACGGCCAATTGCGATTTATTCATGGGTTTGTCTCAGAGTGATTAGAAGTATTGACAGAAAAATCGGATGTCTCAGGCGCTCGCGCAAACGAACGGATGGCGCGGATACTTACGGCGGCCAGGGCATAGGTGAGTGCGACCAGCCAGAAGCTGTGCGCCAGGCCCACCCACCCCATGCCGATACCGCCCAACAAGGCGCCGCACAGCGCACCGGCTTTGGCGGCGCTATTGCCCATGCCCAGGGCAAAACCCTGCTGGCTGTGCGCTACGGTAGTGGCGATCAGTGTGTAGGCCACGGGCAACAAAGCACCCTGCCACACGCCCCACAGCAGCCGGCTGGCGATAAAACCCACCCATTCACTGGCCAGCGCCGTGCAGGCCAGCGTGAAGGCGCAGGCCCACGTGACCCACTCGATGATGCGCAGCGTATGGGCTGGCTGATGCCGATCGAACAGGCGCCCCCACAATGGCGCGGACAGTGCCAGGGTCAAGGCGCTGGCGCCATAGCTGGCGCCGATCAGCCACGCAGGTGCGTGCAAGACCTGGGCGACATACAGGGCGTAAAACGGTTGCGGCATCATCCTGGCTGCCTGGATCAATACGATGATCCCCAGCATCGCGCCAATCCAGCCTTTGGGGAGTGCGGCAGGCTGGGACGTGCGGGCAGGTCTCGATCGTGGTGAGTCGCTGGGTAAGAACGCGCTGATTATCGCGCACAACAGGCAGACGCCGGTGGCGCTGTAGCACAGCAATGCGAAACCGGATATGTCCATCAGCCAGCCGCCCAACACCGGCCCGGCCAGGGAGCCTACGGCAGTGGCTGATTGCAGCCGCGCAAGAATGTGCCCCCGTCCGCCGTCGCCGCAGCAGGCCAGTGCGTAGGCTTGGGCTGCGGCGATGAAACCAGCCAATGCGCCTTGTACTACACGGATAGCCACCAGCCACCATGGATCAGGTGTAATTGCAGCCAGCGCCTGGCACACCGCTAACGCCAGCAGCGCGCGGATGATCATGAGCTTATGGCCGGTGCGGTCGCCCAGTCTTCCCCACATAGGCGTCAGGATCATCGCCGCCATCATTGGCCCTGCATACACCAGCGAAGACAGCAGGCCGGTGTACTGGGCATTGGCGACGCCCAACAGCTTCTGGATTTGCAGCGGCCAAAACGGTCCGCTCATCTCCATCGCCCCCATCGACACCAACTGAATCACCACCAGCAGCCGCAGCGCTGTGTTGTTAGTCGGCATTGGCGGCCGCGCTCAACGGGTTAGGCAACCGCCCGACGATATCGGCATGACTCTCCAGCAGGCGCATGCGCATGAACGACTTGGCCGGCCACGCGTGCTCCAGCAGTGCTTCGCGCTCGGTGGCCCAGCGCTGCGGATCAACCTGCGAACGCAGGTCGTCAAAACACTGGCTGACCTGTGCCGACAGTTCATTCCAGAGCAGCGCCTGGGGGATGTCGAAGTGGCGCGCGGCAAGCAGGATGAGCTCGCCCAGATGGCACATGAATACGGTGTGCAGCAGCTTGTCCCGTACGAAACCTGCGTCGTCGTACAGCGTCATCTTCGGGTCGTGCAGTTCAATGTCCAGGCCGTGGGCGTGCAAGGTTTTGCGGTCGATTCGGATATCGCCGAAGTCGCGCAGCAACAGGCGGCTCAATTGTCCGTCTGCGGCCATCACCATGAAGGAATTTTGCTGATGGGCCTCAAAAGCGATGCCATAACGCAAGTACATGCCCAGCAGTGCTGGCACGGTGATCGCTGCGTAGTCATGGAAGAACGCGAGCATGGCCGCCGCGTCATCCTTGCCTTGGCTCAGGCGCACCCATTGGCGCAGCAGCGGCTGGCCGTGTTGATCAATGGCAAACAGGCTGCCCACTGGCACGGCCATTTCCCCTGGCTGGAGCTGGCTCTGGGGATTGTCGCGATAGAGCACCGCCAAATGGCGGGAGTGCTCGTCATTGGCCGGTACCGGCTGGAAATGCACACCGATCCGCTCGGGAATGATGCTGAGGATGTTCTGGATCGCAGGCTCGCGTTCCAAGATGCTCAGTAGCAAATGGCTGATCCGTGGGCCCATGCGCGCTGAACGCGGCGATACGGTGCGCTGTACGCTGGTCAGGCGCAGTGACACGGGCAGCTTGATCATCGGCGCATCGCAACGGCCTTCAGGCAACACGGTTCTGAATGACATGGTGGGGTGGGCGGTAAACGCGACGATATCGGTCAGCACCAGCAGCTTGTCGCCGATTGCATCGGCGAACAGCTGAGGCAGCTCCTGGCGTGCCTGCCAGGGATGGGAGGGCAACGGCAGATAATCGCCAGCCTCGAGGCCCTGTGCTTGAAGGGTTGCGGTTAATTGCTGCGCTGCCTGTGGAAAGTGGTTGCTCCACCACTGCCAGTAATCTGTAGTCCCGGCCAAACTTTCGACATGGGCAAATTGGCGATGCAGTGCGCACAGCAGCACCGGGAAGCGTGCTTCGAATTCCGGCGAATAATTGATGACCTGCTCCGTATTCAGGCCCAGCTTGGTCTTGTAGTTGGGGTGCCATGGGTGACCCAATGTTCCCCACTGCTCAAGCACGGAAGTCGGGTTGATAACGCTCGGGCTGTTTTTGAGATGACTCAAGAGATTGTCTTGATGCACCGGGTCCATGGACGCATGCAGCTTGAGCGTCCATTGCTCGTGGAAGGCCAGGCACAAGGTGTCGTTGATGAAGCTATCGTCGATCTCGACGTTGAGGCGGTTGAGCACTTCCCGGTCGGCAGGCGACTCAAGGCTGGCGTTAAGCAACGTCAACAACTGTGAGGGGAACTGGATTTTCTGTTCGGGCTGGCCTTCGCGCAACAGGATGACTTCGCCGCGCAGGTCCCAGCTTGCCATGCGGCCAGGCCGCAAATGTTCGAAACGTAGTCGGGCTTGGCAAGGCAGTATCAGCGAGCAATGCCCACGTTCGTCATAAATGAGGGTGCTGGAGTCCAGCAGGCTTTCACGAAACAAAGCTTGGATCAGGCGTTGGAAGCTACGTTCGGCGGCGGGTGCCAGCGTGTTGATCAGGGCTTGGAGGCTGATGTGGCTGGCCTGAAATTGCGCAGTGGCAAGTGCTTCGCTCCAGCGTTCCAGTAACGCGTTTTCTGGCTTGCTGCTATTTCCATGCATCTAATTGATTCCCTGATTCGTGAGCCTGAATGAAAAGCGAACGAATGATATCGAGAATCATTATTTGTGTGTGTTTTTGTTACATTAATTTATGGCGATTATTGACAAAAAAACCGCGCTCCAAAGGCGCGGTTCCTTGTAGACGGCCCGGCTGCGTGGACCGGGCGTCCACATGATTTCAGAGCTTCAGGAGCTTTTTGCCTGGCGTTGCAGTTCGAGAGTTTCGAGCTCGTTTTTATAATTGTGGGCGTCGCTCTCGTTGTGAAACATGCCGACCAATACGTCTTGCTGATGGACATCCCAGATGTGAATCCCGTGGCCTACGGCTTCATGGGACATATGTTCATCGTCGCGTTCAGTTACTTTTACAGTCATCTGCTTGCTCCAATCTCTGGTTGATCTGCGGCAAGTCGTCGCAGGCCTCTGTTATATGATTTGTTAGCTTGCTAAGTAAACTGATTTTGCGCGCAATAATTCATTGCAGAAAGCGCAACAATGCTACAGGCCGCGTAAACCGAGGCATTGCGTCGCCACCTCCGGGGGTTTATGACAAAAGTTTCATGTTCAGGGCGGCTAGGTTGACCTCGGTACCGCTATCGCAGGCAAGCCAGTTCCCACCTTGAAATGCATTCCACTGTGGGAGCTGGCTTGTCTGCGATAGCGGTAGTGGCCGCGCCTAAAATTCCAGGCAAAAAAAAGCCCCGCATTCAGCGAGGCTCTTTCCAGCACATCAGCCCAATCAGCTACCCTTGACGGCCTTACCGTCAACAGTGCCATCCTGCAGCATGATGTTGTATTCCTTGCCATCGGTCTCAACCTGACGCAGGGCAACCAGGATACCGCCCTGGTCCTTGGCAAACCACATTTGGGTGATGCGCTTGCTCTGGGACGGATCACGCACGCGCTCGACCTTGATCGCGTCGATCGAACCGACCTTGGTCTGGACCTTTTCCGAGCCGATCACGCGGAAGTCGTAGGTATCGGTATCGGTACCCTCAACCACGCGGTAGCTCATGCTTTTTTTGCCCGCGGCAACATCGCGTTGCAGAGCAAGCTGGTAGGTGGACTTGTCGAGCATGCCGCTTTCGAGCGTGACATTGACCGGGTCTTTGTTTTCAAAGCCGGTGACTTTTTTGGCGCTCTGGTCGAAATCCAGGTTGATCTTCTTCGCCTTGCCCAGGCCGCCGCGTTCGAAGCTGTAGCTCTTGGGTTGCAGGGTGTCCTTGTCGAACAGGATCACGCTGGTTTCGGTCAAGCTGGCGATCATCATCGAGGCCTTGAAATTCAAGGTCCAGGTACCGTCGCCATTCTTGGCCAGGCTGCGTTCAGCCGAACCGCTCATGGGCAGTTGTTTCCAGTCGGCGGTGTAGCTGACGGAGAAGGGGTGAAGGTCTGCCGCTTGTACGGCAGGCAAAGCGAACAGCGCAAAAGCGAAAAGCAGGGCGCGACGCATAAAATCTCCTAGGTTCGAATCAAGTGGCCGCTGGCCGCGAGTAACTGGCCGTCCAATAATGCACCCTGGTCGCCAAGAATCAACCGTCCTTCGGCAAACCAGCGAACAGCCAGCGGGTAAATCCTGTGTTCCTGGGTATGAACCCGTTGCGCAAGTGTCTGCGCCGAGTCGCCTGACTCTACCGGAACCACTGCCTGTACGACCAGAGGCCCGCCATCGAGTTCCTCGGTCACAAAGTGCACGCTGCAGCCATGCTCACTGTCGCCGGCGTCGAGGGCGCGCTGGTGGGTGTGCATGCCTTTGTACTTGGGCAGCAGGGAAGGGTGGATATTGAGCAGGCGCCCTTCGTAGTGCCGGACGAAATCTGCGCTGAGGATGCGCATGAAACCGGCAAGGACCACGAGTTTGGGGTTGAAGGCGTCGATCAGTTCGATCAAGGCGCTGTCGAAGGCCTCGCGACCGTCGAACGCCTTGTGATCCAGGGAGCGAGTATCGATACCCGCGTCACGGGCGCGTTGCAGACCGTAGGCGTCGCTGCGGTTGGAAATCACCGCAGCGATGCGCACCGGGCTGTCGCCGGTGCGCGTGCTGTCGATCAGGGCCTGCAAGTTACTGCCGGTGCCGGAAAGCAGCACCACGACATCACAGGTCTGGGGCATCAGTGAGCCTTGAGGTTCTTCAGTTCAACCTGGGCTGCGCCTTCGGCCGCAGTGGCGATCTGGCCAATGACCCAAGGTTGCTCGCCGGCTTCACGCAGCACGTTCAGTGCGGTTTCAACGTGTTCCTGCGCAACGCAGATCACCATGCCCACGCCGCAGTTGAGCACGCGGTGCATTTCGGTTTCGTTGACGTTGCCTTTTTCCTGCAGCCAATCGAAGACTGCCGGGCGCTGCCAGCTGGCCACGTCGACAATCGCCTGGGCGCCTTTTGGCAGGACGCGCGGGATGTTGTCCAGCAGGCCGCCACCGGTAATGTGGGCCATGGCCTTGACGGCGCCGGTGTCCTTGATCAGCTTGAGCAATGGCTTGACGTAGATGCGGGTCGGCGCCATCAGCAGGTCGGTCAGTGGCTTGCCGTCGAGCTGGATGTTCTCGATGTCGGCGCCGGACACTTCGATGATCTTGCGGATCAGCGAGTAGCCGTTGGAGTGCGGGCCGGACGATGGCAAGGCGAGCAGGGCGTCACCAGCAGCGACTTTGGAGCCGTCGATGATCTCGGCCTTTTCCACCACACCCACGCAGAAGCCGGCCAGGTCGTAGTCTTCGCCTTCGTACATGCCTGGCATTTCAGCGGTTTCACCGCCCACCAGGGAGCAACCCGACAGTTCACAGCCCGCGCCGATGCCGGTCACAACCTGGGTAGCGGTCTCGACATTGAGCTTGCCGGTGGCGTAGTAGTCGAGGAAGAACAACGGCTCGGCGCCGCACACCACCAGGTCGTTGACGCACATGGCGACCAGGTCGATGCCGATGCTGTCGTGCTTGTTCAGGTTCAGGGCCAGGCGCAGCTTGGTGCCCACGCCGTCGGTGCCGGACACCAGTACAGGCTGCTTGTAGCCGGCCGGGATTTCGCAGAGGGCGCCAAAACCGCCCAGGCCACCCATGACTTCAGGGCGCGCAGTGCGCTTGGCGACGCTCTTGATGCGTTCGACCAATGCTTCACCGGCGTCGATGTCTACACCGGCGTCCTTGTAGCTCAGGGAGGGTTGCTTGCTCATGATCCAGGCCTTTAGGGGGGATTTCTGGGTAACGACCGGGCGGGCGGGGGCTTTTGGAAAGGGCCCTGCCGTTGACGGTCTGCGAAGGCGCGCGATTTTATCAGGCTTGAGGGGCAGCGGCCATCCTCGGGCCGACGGGCAGGGCATATGAGCTCAAAAAAATGCAAATCGGGCCGGTAATCGTGCGTATTAAGGTATAGCCTTGAGCTCGCTAGCGTTATGACAGTATGAAAACTTACCGGGACCCTGTGAATGTTTTACCGGTCGCTGTGTCACAGCCTTGCCAAACCGAGATCACGCGGTCTGTTCCAACCGCTAAATTTGTCGTTCGGGAATCTTCCATGCGTCTGTGTAAATTCTTCTTTGTGGGCTGTTTGTCGTTGGTCAGCCTGGCGAGTCATGCCGAAACCCTCAATGGCCTCTATCAAGTGCTCGAACCGGTCAGCAGCCAGTCGCCCCAAGAGCGCGACCAAGCCACCCAGCGCGCCGTGCAGACCCTGGTGATCCGCCTGACCGGCGACGCCAAGGCCGCCGATGGCCCGGGCCTGGCGGCTATCCGCAAAGACCCGCAACAAATCATCAGCCAGTACGGCTACGACGCCGGCCCGCCGGAAAGCCTGCAAGTGGACTTCGACCCGGTCAGCACCGACCGTGCCTTGCGTGATGCAGGCCTGTCGATCTGGGGCAGCAACCGGCCGTCGATCCTGGGTTGGTGGCTGAACGATTCAACCGAAGGCAGCAGCCTGGTCGGCGATGGCCAGGCCGTGGCCCAGGCCCTGCGCCGGGCCGCGCAACACCGGGGGCTGCCGCTGCGCTTGCCGCTGGGAGACCTGGATGAACAGGTAGTTGCCACCGCGCCGAATCTTGAGAGTCCGGACGCCACGCCGTTGCGTGCAGCGTCCGAGCGCTACGGTGCCGATGCGTTGCTGGCGGTGCATGCGCGCCAGGAAGGCAGCCAGTGGCAGGCCAAATGGCGCCTGTGGCTGGGCGACAAGGCTGAGGAGGGCACCGCCCAAGGCGCTGACACTGCCGCGCTCGCCGACGCTGTCTTGCTGGCGGTCAGTCAAAAGCTGGCGCCACGCTTTGCCGTCAAGCCGGGCGTGAGCACTGAGCAACTGCTTGAAGTGCAAGGCATGAACCTGGAGCGCTACGCCGCCCTGGGTCGTTTGCTCGAGCCCTTTGGCGGCCAGCCGCAGTTAGTGGATGGCAACCGGATTGTGTATCGCGTCAATGGCAGCGCCGAACAACTGCGCACCCAACTGAGCCTGGCCAAGCTGCAGGAAATTCCTGCTGGCGAAGCCCCGGCCCAGCCAGCTGTGATCGATGGCGCGCAACCGGCTGCTGCACCTGAGCCTCAGGCGCAACTGCGTTTTCGTTGGTAAACGGTGTTCCTCCTTCTATATAGAAGAAGGGCGTAAATAACAGATGGAGTGGTTTATGGCGGATACGCGTCGTTGGGTGTGGCTTGGCGGGATTGTCCTGCTGTGCGTTTTTGTGTTCTTGCTGCATTCGATCCTGACGCCGTTCCTGGTGGCGCTGCTGCTCGCCTATCTGTTCGATCCGGTGGTGGATCGCCTGGAAAAAGTCGGCATGTCGCGCACCTGGGGCGTGATCACGGTGTTTGCGCTGTTCACGTTGATCATCACGGCGCTGGTGTTGATATTGGTGCCGATGTTGGCCAAGCAGCTGTTCCGCCTTTATGAACTGGCGCCGCAGATGCTCGACTGGTTGCAGCACACGGCAATGCCGTGGGCCCAGTCCAAGTTCGGGCTGGCAGATGGCTTCTGGAAGTTCGACAAGGTCAAGGCGGCCATCAGCGAGCATATGGACAAGACCACCGATATCGTCACGGTGGTGCTCAGCCAGGCAACCGCGTCGAGCCTGGCGCTGATCGGCTGGTTGACCAACCTGGTGCTGATCCCGGTGGTGGCGTTCTACCTGCTGCGAGATTGGGACATCATGATGGCCAAGATCCGCAGCCTGCTGCCCCGTGACCGCGAAGAGCGCGTGGTTTCACTGGCGGCGGAGTGTCATGAGGTGCTGGGCGCGTTCGTGCGCGGGCAGTTGCTGGTGATGCTGGCCCTGGGCGTGATTTACGCTGCGGGCCTGATGGCGATCGGCCTTGAGCTGGGACTGTTGATCGGCTTGATCGCGGGCCTGGCGGCCATCGTGCCCTACATGGGCTTTGTGATCGGCATCGGCGCGGCGTTGGTGGCGGGGCTGTTCCAGTTTGGCGGCGACCTGTACCCGATGCTGGGGATTGTCGCGGTGTTCATGGTCGGCCAGGCCTTGGAAGGTATGGTGCTGACGCCACTGCTGGTGGGCGATCGAATTGGCCTGCACCCGGTGGCGGTGATCTTTGCGATCCTGGCGGGTGGTGAGCTGTTCGGCTTTACCGGCATCCTGCTGGCGTTGCCGGTGGCGGCGGTGATCATGGTGCTGGTGCGCCATGTGCACGACTTGTACAAGGATTCGGACGTTTACACAGGGGTGGATGAGCCCGAGTTGTAATCGCAATGTCACAAACCCGGCCCTGGCCGGGTTTGTTGTTATTGGCGCCGGGTGCGTCAAACAATTCGCGTAAACCTGCGAGTTAACGCAAACCTTTGATTTTGCTTGTGGTCTGCTGCATTGTGCGCCCGGCGTCACGGGTATAAACTTTGCAAACTTTACACAGAGGCCACTAACGGTTCGATGGGAGCCGTTCAGTCAGCATGAAACCGATTCAGCTGCCCCTAGGTGTGCGTCTGCGTGATGACGCTACCTTTATCAACTACTACCCAGGCGCCAATGCCGCTGCACTCGGCTATGTCGAGCGGCTCTGCGAAGCCGACGCCGGGTGGACTGAAAGCCTGATTTATCTGTGGGGCAAGCATGGCGTGGGGCGCACCCACCTGCTGCAGGCCGCTTGCCTGCGTTTCGAACAGATGGGCGAACCGGCGGTGTACCTGCCCCTGGCAGAGTTGATGGACCGCGGCATCGGCATCTTCGATAACCTTGAGCAATACGAACTGGTGTGTCTCGACGACTTGCAGGCAGTGGCCGGCAAAGCAGAGTGGGAAGAGGCGCTGTTTCATCTGTTCAACCGCCTGCGCGACAGCGGCCGACGCCTGCTGATTGCGGCCTCTACCTCGCCCCGCGAGCTGCCGGTGAAGCTGGCCGACCTCAAGTCGCGGCTGACCCTGGCGCTGATCTTCCAGATGCGCCCGTTGTCCGACGAGGACAAGCTGCGTGCGCTGCAACTGCGTGCTTCGCGTCGTGGCCTGCACCTGACCGACGAAGTCGGGCACTTTATTCTCACCCGTGGCACCCGGAGCATGAGTGCGCTGTTCGATTTGCTTGAACAACTCGACCAGGCTTCTTTACAGGCGCAAAGAAAATTGACGATCCCTTTCCTCAAAGAAACCTTGGGTTGGTAAGGTCTTGATTTTCCATATGTCGGCATTTTCAAGGCGTCAGAAACCCTGCGTTTGAGCCTTAAGGGCTACGCAGCTGAAGCAATAAATGGAATCACGGCTTAGATGTCACGGTCGAAACGGGAAGTCACATAGATCACGATTGAATTTGCAAATCGATGTGATAGAGGGCATAGTCTCGGCTTCTTTACACATCAGCCACGGTCGTGCCCATGCTAAATCGCTTCGCACCCCTCGTGCCTCTCGCACTCGTTACCCTGTTGTTTGGTTGCGCCTCCCACCCTCAGCAGGTGGCAGAACAGCAAAAACCACAGGTTCAAAATCAGGCAAAGTTCGTTGCTGCACAGTCTGCTTCTGTTTATGAAGAAGAGGTGGCAACCGAAAAAGAACTCGCCGAGTTCTCCGACAGCAAGCCTTACCAGCTGCCACTTCTGGCCGACAGCATCCTTGAGCGCGGCATGTCCTTGATCGGTACCCGTTACCGTTTCGGCGGCACCTCGGAAGCCGGTTTTGATTGCAGCGGTTTCATTGGCTACCTGTTTCGTGAAGAAGCCGGTATGAACCTGCCGCGCTCCACGCGCGAGATGATCAACGTGAATGCACCGTTGGTCGCACGAAACAACCTCAAGCCCGGTGATCTGCTTTTCTTTAGTACCAGTGGCCGCGGTCGTGTCAGCCACGCCGGTATCTACCTGGGCGATAACCAGTTTATTCATTCCAGCAGCCGCCGCAGTGGTGGTGTTCGGGTCGATAACCTCGGTGACAGCTACTGGAGCAAAACCTTCATCGAAGCCAAGCGCGCACTCGCCATGGCCCCGACGACGGTTACCGCTAGTAAGTAAAGTTAAAGTGATACTTGAAGTTTGACGTGTAAGCGCTAGAATCCCTGGACATTGTTGTTATCCGTTCGCGCGAGCTTTGCTTGCGCGTTCTGGTTTTCAACGTTCGGCAGCGAAAGCCGCATCCAGACCAGGATTGTTCTGCACATGTCGACCTCGGCCCGCCTGATGCTTATTGTTTGCGCCGCGCTGCTCAGCGCCTGCGCCAGTCGCACACCGCCGCCCGCGCCCGTCGCGGTCAAGCCTAAGCCGGTGTTCAACTATGCCACCCAGAATTTCTCGCCAGCTGCCGAAGACGTGCTCTTTCGTGCGCTGGGCCTGGTCGGCACGCCTTATCGCTGGGGCGGCAACACACCGGACTCGGGTTTTGATTGCAGCGGCCTGATCGGCTTTGTATTCCGCGACGCTGCTGGCATCTCATTGCCGCGCACCACCCGTGAACTGATCGTGATGCGTGCCCAGGACGTCAGCGAACAAAACCTGCAAACCGGTGATTTGCTGTTCTTCGCCACCGGTGGTGGTTCGCGGGTCAGCCATGCGGGTATTTATGTGGGGGAGGGCCGCTTCGTACACGCGCCGCAAACCGGCGGTACGGTGAAGCTGGATACGCTATCCAAAGCGTATTGGCAGAATGCCTACCTGAGTGCTAAACGCGTGTTGCCAGGGAATCTGGCGCGTAACCCCTGAATCAATAAAACTCCAAAATGTGGGAGCGGGCTTGCCCGCGAATGCAGTGTGTCAGTCAACGGCTTAGTTGGCTGGGCCACCGTAATCGCGGGCAAGCCCGCTCCCACATTGGTATGTGGTTATTTACTTAACAGCCGACACCCGCCAAACCTTATTGCCCACATCATCGGCCACCAGCAAATCCCCCTGCTGATCTATCACCACGCCGACCGGCCGGCCCATGGCTTTCTCATCGCTATCAAGAAACCCCGTCAGCACATCCACCGGTTGCCCTTTCGGCTGGCCCCCTTCGAAGGGAACGAAAATCACCTTGTAGCCACTGTGCGGCTTGCGGTTCCAGGAACCATGCTGGCCGATAAATGCGCCATTACTGAAGGGGGCGGGCAGTTTGCTGCCCTCGGCGAAAGTCAGCCCAAGCGACGCGGTATGAGGGCCTACCGCATAGTCCGGAGCGATGGCCTTGGCGACCATGTCCAGGTTCTGCGGGGTCACACGCACATCCACATGCTGGCCGTAATAACTGAAAGGCCAGCCGTAGAAGCCACCATCCTTGACCGAGGTGATGTAGTCCGGCACCAGATCACTGCCGATCTCATCGCGCTCGTTGACCGCCGTCCACAGCTTGCCGCTCTGTGGTTCCCACGCCATGCCGTTGGGGTTGCGCAGGCCGGAGGCAAAAATGCGGTGCTGGCCGCTGGCGCGGTCGACTTCCCAAATGGCGGCGCGGCCCTGTTCGGCTTCCAGGCCGTTTTCGCCGACGTTGCTGTTGGAGCCGACGCTCACGTACAGCTTGCTGCCGTCCTGGCTGGCCACCACATTTTTGGTCCAGTGGTGGTTCAAGGGGCCACCGGGTAAATCCACCACCTTGGTGCCTGGGGAGGTGATTGCGGTTTCACCCGGCTGATAGTGGAAGCGCAGCAACTTATCCGAATCGGCCACATACAGGTCGTTGCCCACCAGGGTCATGCCAAACGGCGAGTTGAGATTCTCAAGGAACACCGTGCGAGTTTCTGCCACGCCATCATGATCGGCATCGCGCAGCAAGGTAATGCGGTTCGGGCTCTGCACCCCGGCGCCAGCGCGGTCCATGACTTTTTCCATCACCCAGCCACGTACGCCTTTGGCGTCGTCCGGTTTGGGCGGTGCATTGGTCTCGGCCACCAGCACGTCGCCGTTGGGCAGCACGTAGAGCCAGCGCGGGTGATCCAGGCCTTCGGCGAACGCAGCCACTTGGGTGCCTGCGGCCGCGATGGGCTTGGCGCCTTCGGGCCAGCCGATGGCCGGGGCGATATTGACGGTGGGGATCAGCGTCTTGTTCGGCTCCGGCAGCTTGGGCGAGGGGCCGGTGCCATCGGCGACCTGCAGGGTCGAGCTTTCGCCGCACGCAGCGAGGCTACCGGCGAACATGATCAGTAGGGCGAGTCGGGTTTTAGGCATGGTTTTCTCCTTGATACCTGTAGGGGTAGAGAAGCACGAACGGCGGATGGTTCAAGTCCAAGGCCAGCTTTAATTGACGCTCCACCCCCAACCCACTAACCTTCGCGGCTTGTTCCAGGTGCTCTGTGGCGTACGCGTCGACGGAGTGAAACAGGGAAGCCGGTGAGTGAGCGCACTTGTACACAGTGCTGCCGCGATTCCGGCGCTGCCCCCGCAACGGTAAATGAGTCAAGACGGTGCTGTTTGCCACTGTATCGCGTGCGATATGGGAAGGCGCACCCTCGGCTGCTTGCTATCAAAAGCGCCACTCATGAGCCCGGAGACCGGCCTGGATCATCCAACAGCATCACGGTGGGCGATGCTTGGCTGTCTGTTTTTTCTTTTTCCTGCCCGCCGTTTTTGTCCAGCCCCAACGGAGAGCTGCCATGACTGATTCCCCCGAACGCGACGAACGCCACCTGGCGCGCATGCTGCGCAAAAAAGCCGTGATTGACGAGCGCATCGCCAATTCCCCCAACGAGTGCGGCCTGCTGCTGGTGCTGACCGGCAATGGCAAAGGCAAGAGCAGTTCGGCGTTCGGCATGCTGGCCCGAGCCATGGGCCATGGCATGCAATGCGGTGTGGTGCAGTTCATCAAGGGGCGTAACAGCACCGGCGAAGAATTGTTCTTCCGCCGCTTCCCCGAGCAGGTGCACTTTCACGTGATGGGCGAAGGCTTCACCTGGGAAACCCAGGACCGCCAGCGCGATATCGCCGCCGCCGAAGCGGCTTGGGCGGTGTCCCGGGCCATGTTGAATGACCCCTCCATCGGCTTGGTGGTGCTGGATGAACTGAACATCGCCCTCAAGCACGGCTACCTTGACCTGGACCAGGTACTCAGCGACCTGCAAGCGCGCCCGCCCATGCAGCATGTAGTGGTTACCGGCCGTGGCGCCAAGCCTGAACTGATCGAAATGGGCGACACCGTCACCGAAATGGGCATGCTCAAGCACGCGTTCCAGGCCGGTATCAAGGCACAGAAAGGCGTCGAACTTTGAATCAGCCCCGTCATTGCCCGGCCGTATTGATCGCCGCTCCGGCGTCCGGCCAGGGCAAAACCACGGTCACCGCCGCGCTCGCCCGCTTGCACCGCAACCTGGGACGCAAGGTGCGCGTGTTCAAATGCGGGCCGGACTTTCTCGACCCGATGATCCACGAGCGTGCCAGTGGCGCGCCGGTGTACCAGTTGGACATGTGGATGGTGGGCGAGCAGGAAAGCCGCCGTCTGCTCTGGGATGCGGCGGGGGAGGCCGACCTGATTCTCATCGAAGGCGTGATGGGCCTGTTCGACGGCACGCCTTCCAGCGCTGACCTGGCGCGACACTTCGGTGTACCGGTGCTGGGTGTGATCGATGGCACCGCCATGGCCCAGACGTTCGGCGCCCTGGCTTTGGGGTTGGCGCGCTATCAACCCGACCTGCCGTTCGCCGGCGTGCTGGCCAATCGCGTCGGCACCCTGCGCCATGCGCAATTGCTCGAAGGCAGCCTTACCGAGGGCTTGCGTTGGTACGGTGCATTGTCCCGCGAGACCGGCATCGAACTGCCCAGCCGTCATCTGGGCCTGGTGCAAGCCAGCGAACTGAATGATCTTGACGTGCGCCTGGACGCTGCCGCCCAGGCGTTGGGCAGCAGCTGCGAAGTGGCCCTGCCGCCGCCGGTGACCTTTGCCGCGCCCGAGGTGATCGAAGCCGAACCCTTGCTGGCCGGTGTGCGTATTGCCGTGGCCCGTGACGAAGCCTTTGCCTTTACTTACGGCGCCAGTTTGGATTTGCTGCGGGCGATGGGCGCCGAGCTGAAGTTCTTCTCACCGATCCATGATCGGCAACTGCCCGAAGCTGACAGCGTCTATCTGCCCGGCGGGTATCCAGAACTGCACCACCAGGCATTGTCGGCCAATACCGCGATGCTGGACGCCATTCGTGCTCATCACGCCGCTGGCAAACCGCTGCTCGCCGAATGCGGTGGCATGCTCTATCTGCTCGACTCGTTGACCGATGTGGAGGGTACACGTGCCGAACTGGTTGGCTTGTTACAAGGCGATGCGGTGATGCAGAAGAAACTCGCGGCCCTGGCGCTGCAAAGCGTTGAGCTGCCGGAGGGCACGTTGCGTGGGCATACCTATCACCATTCCCTGACCAGTACCGAATGGGCGCCGATTGCCCGTGGTCTGAGCCCTAACGGCGGGCGCGGTGCCGAAGCGGTTTACCGACAGGGTCGTTTGACCGCCTCCTATGTGCACTTTTATTTTCCGTCGAATCCGGGCGCGGTGGCCGCGTTGTTCGCGCCCGACGTTGAGACCGCTATCGCAGGCAAGCCAGCTCCCACAGGGGAATGCATTCCAAATGTGGGAGGGGGCTTGCCCCCGATGAGGCCATGACTGACAACGCCTTCCCCGAGGCCGACCGCCAGGCCGTCTACCGCGCCATCGCCGAACGCCGCGACATGCGCCACTTCAGCGGCGGCAATGTCGCGCCTGAACTGCTGCAACGCCTGCTCCACGCCGCGCACCAGGCGCCCAGCGTCGGCCTGATGCAGCCGTGGCGTTTTATCCGCATCAGCGATCGCCCGCTGCGCAGCCAGATTCAACAGTTGGTGGAAGAAGAGCGCGTACGCACAGCCGAAGCATTGGGCGAGCGCTCCGATGCGTTCATGAAACTCAAGGTCGAAGGCATCAACGACTGTGCCGAGGTACTGGTCGCAGCGCTGATGGACGACCGCGAGCGCCATATCTTCGGGCGCCGCACCTTGCCGGAAATGGACATGGCCTCGCTCTCCTGCGCGATCCAGAACCTGTGGTTGGCGGCGCGCGTGGAAGGATTGGGCATGGGCTGGGTTTCGCTGTTCGATCCCCAGGCCCTGGCCGAGCTGCTGGGCTTGCCGCCCGGCGCAAAACCCCTGGCTGTGTTGTGCCTGGGGCCGGTGGCCGAGTTTTACCCGGCACCGATGTTGCAGCTAGAAGGCTGGGCCGAGCCGCGACCGCTAAGTGACATGCTGTATGAAAACACGTGGGGAGTGAGTCAATGAGTGTGGCCTTGCTGTGTGTGGCTGCGGTGGCGCTGGATGCGCTGCTGGGTGAGCCCAGGCGCTGGCATCCGCTGGTGGCGTTCGGCAATTTCGCCGGGCGCATCGAGCAACGCTTCAATAGCGGTGGGCGTGGCTGGCGCAGCCATGGCGTGACCGCGTGGTTTATCGCCGTGGTGCCGCTGACCCTGCTGGCCACGGCGTTGTCGTGGGCGCCCTATATCGGCTGGCTGCTGGAGATTATGGCGTTGTACTGCGCCCTGGGCATGCGCAGCCTGGGTGAGCACGTAACCCCAGTGGCCCAGGCCCTGCGCCGTGATGATCTGGACGAAGCGCGCACCCGTGTGAGTTACCTGGTCAGCCGCCAGACCAGCGAACTGGACCGCACTGAAGTCGCCCGTGCTGCCACCGAATCGGTGCTGGAGAACGGCAGCGATGCGGTATTCGCCGCGTTGTTCTGGTTTGTGGTAGCCGGTGTGCCGGGCGTGGTGCTCTATCGCTTGAGCAACACCCTGGACGCCATGTGGGGCTATCGCAATGAGCGCTTTGAGCGCTTCGGCTGGGCAGCCGCCAGGATCGATGATGTGCTCAACTATATTCCTGCGCGTTTGGTGGCCTTAACCTACGCGTTATTGGGTAAAACCCGCCTGGCGCTCAAATGCTGGCGCACCCAGGGCCCGACTTGGGACAGCCCCAACGCCGGCCCGGTGATGGCGGCAGGGGCCGGCGCCTTGGGTGTGGAGCTCGGCGGCGCGGCGATTTATCACGGCGAGGTGCACCAGCGCCCGCCATTGGGCGAAGGCCCGCCGGCCGACGCCGATTCCATTGATCGCGGCTGGCAACTGGTGCAGCGCGGCGTATGGTTGTGGCTGCTGGTCCTGTGCGTGGGGGCGCAAATCTATGCTTGAACATGGTGGTCGGCTGCGTAAGGCCGCGATTGAGTACGGCATTTCCGAAGCGGATTGGCTCGACCTGTCCAGCGGCCTGGCGCCCTGGCCGTGGCCGATTCCCGAGATTCCCTTGCGTGCCTGGGCGCGCTTGCCGGAAACCGATGACGGTTTGGAGAAGGCTGCCAGCGAGTACTACGGCGCCGGCCCGTTGCTGCCGGTGCCGGGCTCCCAGGCGGCGATCCAACTGCTGCCGCGCCTGCGTCGTTCCGGCAAGGTCGGCGTGCTTTCGCCCTGTTACGCCGAGCACGCCGAAGCCTGGCGCCGCGCCGGTTATGTGGTGCGCGAAGTGCAGGAGCAGGAAGTCGACTTCTTTCTCGACAGCCTCGACGTGCTAGTCGTGGTCAACCCCAACAACCCCACGGGCTTGAGCCTGAGCCCGCAGCGCCTGCTGGATTGGCATGCGCGGTTGGCCCAACGTGGTGGCTGGCTGGTGGTGGACGAGGCGTTTATTGACGTAACCCCGGACTTGAGCCTGGCCAGCCATGCCGATCAGGTCGGCTTGATCGTGCTGCGCTCATTCGGCAAGTTCTTCGGCCTGGCCGGCGTGCGCCTGGGCTTTGTGCTGGCCGAGCGCAAGTTGCTCAAGCTGTTGGCCGAACAGGTCGGGCCCTGGGCCGTCAGTGGGCCGACGCGGGTGCTGGGCCAAGTGTGCCTGCGCGATACCGCCGGGCATGCGCTCCAGCGCAGTCGTTGCATCGCAGCCGGCCAGCGTCTGTTCGAGTTGCTTGAGCGCCGCGGCCTTCAACCTCACGGCGGCTGCGCCTTGTTCCAGTGGTTGATTACCCCCCACGCTGAACGGCTGTACGAATTCATGGCCCAGCGCGGCATCCTGCTGCGCCTGTTTGTGCACAACAGCAGCGTGCGCTTGGGCCTGCCCGACACCGACGCCGACTGGCTGCGCCTTGACGAAGCCCTGGCCGCCTACAAGGACGCCACATGACCACGTTGATGGTGCAGGGCACCACCTCTGACGCCGGCAAAAGCACCCTGGTGACCGCGCTGTGTCGCTGGCTGGTACGCCAGGGCGTCGCGGTGGCACCGTTCAAACCGCAGAACATGGCGCTCAACAGCGCGGTGACCGCCGAAGGCGGCGAGATCGGCCGCGCCCAGGCGGTGCAGGCCCAGGCCGCCAACCTGGCGCCCCACACCGACATGAACCCTGTGTTGCTCAAGCCCAACAGCGACACCGGCGCCCAAGTGATCATCCATGGCCGTGCCGTTACCAGCATGAATGCCGTGGCCTACCACGACTACAAAGCCATTGCGATGCAAGCGGTGTTGGCCTCCCACGCGCGCTTGCGTGAGGCCTACCCGGTGGTGATGGTGGAAGGCGCGGGCTCCCCGGCCGAGATCAACCTGCGCGCCAATGACATCGCCAACATGGGCTTCGCCGAGGCGGTGGACTGCCCGGTGCTGTTGATCGCAGACATCAATCGCGGCGGCGTGTTCGCCCATCTGGTCGGCACCCTGGAACTGCTGTCGCCCAGTGAGCAGGCGCGGGTCAAGGGCTTCATCATCAACCGTTTTCGCGGTGATATCGCGTTACTGCAACCCGGGCTGGATTGGCTCGAAGCGCGCACCGGCAAGCCGGTGGTCGGCGTGCTGCCCTACGTGATGGACCTGCACCTGGAGGCAGAAGACGGCATCGACCAGCGCCAGATCGACAAGGCCTCCCAGGTGCTCAAGGTAGTGGTGCCGGTGCTCCCGCGCATCAGCAACCATACCGACTTCGACCCGCTGCGCTTGCACCCCCAGGTGGATTTGCAGTTCGTCGGGCCGGGCCAGGCGATACCTGCCGCTGACCTGATCATCCTGCCGGGCTCGAAAAGCGTGCGCAGTGACCTGGCCTATCTGCGTGCCAATGGCTGGGACACCGCCGTGGCGCGACACCTGCGTTATGGCGGCAAGGTGCTGGGGATTTGCGGCGGTTTGCAGATGCTTGGCGAGCAAGTCCATGACCCGTTGGGCCTGGAAGGGCTTGCGGGCTCCAGCGACGGCCTCGGGTTACTGGCGTTCAGCACCACCCTGGAACAAGAGAAGCAGTTGCGCAACGTGCGTGGACGCCTGGTGTTGGAAGACGCTGAAGTCAGCGGTTATGAAATCCATGCCGGGGTCACCTGCGGCGCTGCCTTGGCAAGCGCTGCGGTGCTGCTGGACGATGGCCGCAGCGATGGCGCACAGAGCCCCGATGGGCAAATTCTAGGCACCTACCTGCACGGCTTATTCGAGACCCCGGCAGCGTGCAGCGCCTTGCTGCGTTGGGCCGGGTTGCAGGACGTACAAGAGGTGAATTATCACGGCCTGCGCGAGCGCGATATCGAGCGCTTGGCGGACTTGGTGGAGCATCACCTGGATACCGATTTATTACGCAAGCTATGTGGGATCTGAAGATGTTTACACGACCCCATCGTGGGAGCTGGCTTGCCTGCGATAGCGCCCTGGCGGCCGCCTCATGTCCACCTGACGCACCACAATCTAACTGTGGGAGCAGGCTTGCTCGCGAATGCGTTGGGTCAGCCATGGCTGCATTCACTGACACACCCTATTCGCGAGCAAGCCCGCTTCCACATGGTTTACCAGGGGTCTTTGCATGCATCAATTGATCCTCGGCGGCGCCCGTTCGGGCAAGAGCCGCCTGGCCGAAAAGCTTGCCGCACAGAGCGGGCTTGCCGTCATTTATATCGCCACCAGCCAACCTCTCGACGGTGAGATGAACGAGCGCGTCGCGCTGCACCGCCAGCGTCGGCCCGACCATTGGGGCCTGGTTGAAGAACCCATCGACCTGGCGCGCGTGCTGCGTGAAAACGCCGCCACTGATCGCTGCCTGCTGGTGGATTGCCTGACCTTATGGCTCACCAACCTGCTGATGCTCGAAGACCCGGCGCGCCTTGCATCCGAGCGTGATCACCTGCTGCAAACCCTGGCCTCGCTGCCGGGGGAAATCATTTTTGTCAGCAACGAGACCGGTCTGGGTGTCGTGCCGCTGGGCGAATTGACTCGCCGCTATGTGGATGAAGCCGGTTGGCTGCATCAAGCCCTGGCCGAGCAATGTCAGCGCGTTGTGCTGACGGTTGCCGGCCTGCCCCTGACTTTGAAAGGTACTGCGTTATGACCGATTCCTGGTGGCTCAACCCCTGCAAGACCATTGATGCCACGGCCCACGAACAGGCGCTGGCGCGTCAGCAGCAGTTGACCAAACCCGCCGGCTCCCTCGGCCAGTTGGAAGCGTTGGCGGTGCAGCTGGCAGGTTTGCAAGGCCAGGCCAAGCCCTCGGTAGAACACCTGTGGATCGCGATTTTTGCTGGCGATCACGGTGTGGTCGCTGAAGGTGTATCGGCATTTCCCCAGGCGGTCACTGGCCAGATGCTGCAAAACTTCGTCACCGGTGGTGCGGCAATCAGCGTGCTGGCGCGGCAACTGCAAGCGCAATTGGAAGTGGTCGACCTCGGCACCGTCACGCCGTCCTTGGATTTGCCCGGCGTTCGTCACCTGAATATCGGCGCGGGCACGGCCAATTTCGTCCATGGCCCGGCGATGACCCAGGCCCAAGGGCAACTGGCCCTGAACGCCGGGCGAGACAGCGCACGCCGCGCCCTGCAAAGCGGTGCGCAGTTGTTTATCGGCGGCGAGATGGGCATCGGCAACACCACCGCGGCCAGTGCCTTGGCTTGCGCATTGCTGGATTGCCAGGTCACTGACCTCACAGGCCCTGGCACCGGTTTGAACGCTGCTGGGGTCAGCCACAAGGTCGCGGTCATTGAACGGGCCTTGGCGTTGCACGCCGGCCAGCGCAGCGATGCGCTGCAAACCCTGTTCAATCTCGGCGGTTTTGAAATAGCCGCGCTGGTCGGCGCCTACCTGGCCTGCGCCCAGGAAGGCATCGTGGTGCTGGTGGATGGGTTCATCTGCAGCGTGGCCGCGCTGGTAGCGGTGCGCTTGAACCCGGCGTGCCGCGAATGGCTAGTGTTCGGCCATCGCGGCGCCGAGCCGGGCCATCGCCATGTGCTGCACAGCCTCGATGCGCAGCCGTTGCTGGAACTGGGCCTGCGCCTGGGCGAAGGCAGCGGCGCCGCGTTGGCGGTGCCCTTGTTGCGCCTGGCGTGTGCGCTGCACGGGCAGATGGCGACGTTCGCCGAAGCCGCCGTGGCGGATCGCCCCGCATGACCTTGCGCCTGGACCTGCTGCGCCACGGCGAAACCGAACTGGGCGGCGGCCTGCGTGGCAGCCTGGACGATGCGCTGACCGCCAACGGCTGGCAGCAGATGCGCGACGCAGTGGTGGGGCAGGGGCCATGGGATCGGCTGATCAGCTCACCCCTGCAACGCTGCGCCCTGTTTGCCCAGGAGTTGGGGGCACAGCTCGATGTGCCGGTGAGCCTGGAGCCTGACTTGCAGGAGCTGCACTTCGGCGCCTGGGAAGGGCAGAGCGCGGCCGCGTTGATGGACACCGATGCCCAAGGGCTGGGCTTGTTCTGGGCCAATCCCTATGCCTTCACTCCGCCGGAAGGCGAGCCGGTCATCCGGTTTTCCGAGCGCGTGCTTGGCGCTGTCGCCCGGCTGCGTCAGGCCTATGCTGGCCAGCGCGTGCTGTTGATCAGTCATGGTGGTGTAATGCGCCTGCTGCTGGCCCAGGCGCGAGGGTTGCCCCGTGAGCAACTGCTGAACGTCGAAGTGGGTCACGGCGCCTTGTTCGGCCTGCTGGTTGAAGCCGATGGCGTGTTGAAGGAAGGACGCTGATGATGCTGCCGTTCTGGATCGCCCTGCAATTTCTCAGCAGTCTGCCCATTCGCTTGCCGGGCATGCCGCAGCCTCAAGAGCTCGGTCGTTCGTTGCTGTTTTATCCGCTGGTTGGGCTGCTGTTCGGTGTGTTGTTATGGGGCCTCAACCAGGTGTTGCTGGGCGCCCCATTGCTGTTGCACGCCGCGTTGCTGCTCACGGCCTGGGTGTTGCTCAGCGGTGGCTTGCACCTGGACGGCCTCGCCGACAGCGCCGATGCCTGGCTGGGTGGCTTTGGCGACCGCGAACGCACCCTCAGCATCATGAAAGACCCGCGCAGTGGCCCGATTGCGGTGGTCACCCTGGGCTTGGTGCTGCTGCTCAAGTTCAGCGCCTTGGTGGCGTTGATCGAACAACACAATGGCACCGCCTTGATCCTGGCGCCCCTGATCGGACGCGCTTCGATGCTGGCGCTGTTTCTCACCACGCGCTATGTGCGGGCGGGCGGATTGGGCCAGGCACTGTCAGACCATCTGCCGCGAATTGTCGGCCAACAGGTGCTGATCCTCAGCGGCTTGGCCTGTATCCTGATCGGCGGTTTCAACGGCGGCATCGCGGTGTTGCTGGCGGCATTGTGTTTCGTGTGGCTGCGCCAGTTGATGGTCAAGCGTCTGGGCGGCACCACGGGCGACACCGCTGGCGCACTGCTGGAGCTGCTTGAAGTCGCGGTGCTGGTCGGGCTGGCGTTGTAACGCTTTCTTGCAATTGGTTAACTCCGGGTATATACACGCTCTATGCTTGCCTCCCAATGTTTATGCACCAACCTGCGACGCGCCGCCCGTGGCGTCAGCAGGCACTACGACGGCGCTCTCGACGGCTTCGGGATCAACGTTGCCCAGTATTCTCTGTTGTGCAACCTGCAGCGTCTCGACCAGCCGAGCATTTCCAGCCTGGCGGACGCCATGGGCCTGGATCGCAGCACCCTGGGGCGCAACCTGCGTGTCCTGGAAGGTGAGGGGCTAGTGCAATTGGTGGAGGGCGACGATTTGCGCAACCGCCTGGTGGTGTTGACTGACGCCGGTCATGAAAGGCTGGCCGCTGCGTTGCCGGCGTGGGAAGCAGCGCAACAGAAACTGATTGATAAGCTTGGCGCCGAAAAGCGCGAAATGTTGTTGGCCTTGCTGGATGAACTCGCCTGAACGGCGGTTTGTTCGACTACAAGCGGGTATATACCCGCGAATGGAGAATAAGAAATGAGCTCGATGTGGCGCACCAGTGGTTGGGTCCTTTTAGGCAGTGCGCTGATCCTGGCGTTGTCCTTGGGCGTACGGCATGGCTTTGGCCTGTTTCTGGGGCCGATGAGCAGCGAATTCGGTTGGGGGCGTGAAACCTTTGCCTTTGCCATCGCCTTGCAGAACCTGATCTGGGGCTTGGCGCAGCCGTTTACCGGGGCCTTGGCCGACCGTTTCGGCGCGACCAAGGCGGTGTTTGTCGGCGGGGTGCTGTACGCCGTCGGCCTGGTGCTCATGGGTATGTCTGATTCTGCCTGGTCACTGTCATTGAGCGCAGGCTTGCTGATTGGCATTGGCCTGTCCGGCACCTCGTTCTCGGTGATTCTCGGCGTGGTTGGTCGCGCCGTTGCACCCGAAAAACGCAGTATGGCCATGGGTATTGCCAGTGCGGCGGGGTCGTTCGGCCAGTTCGCCATGGTGCCCGGCACCCTCGGTTTGATTGGCTGGCTCGGCTGGTCGGCAGCATTGCTGGCGCTGGGCTTGATGGTGGCGCTGATCCTGCCGCTGGTCGCCATGCTCAAGGACCGGCCGCTGGCGGTCACGGTGGGCCAGCAAACCCTGGGTGAGGCGCTCAAAGAGGCCTGTTCTCACTCCGGCTTCTGGTTGCTGTCCTTCGGCTTTTTTGTCTGCGGTTTCCAAGTGGTGTTCATCGGTGTGCACTTGCCGGCTTACCTGGTCGACCAGCACCTGCCGGCCACGGTGGGCACCACCGTGCTGGCGTTGATTGGCCTGTTTAATGTGTTCGGCACCTATACGGCAGGTTGGCTTGGTGGGCGCATGTCCAAGCCGCGCCTGCTCACCGGCTTGTACCTGTTAAGGGCGGTGGTGATTGTGTTGTTCCTGTGGGCGCCGGTCACTGAAGTCACAGCGTATCTGTTCGGCATGGCGATGGGCTTTTTGTGGTTGTCCACGGTGCCGCTGACCAACGGGACCGTCGCGACCCTGTTTGGTGTGCGCAACCTCTCGATGCTCGGCGGGATTGTGTTCTTGTTCCACCAGCTTGGCTCGTTTCTCGGCGGATGGCTGGGCGGGGTGGTCTATGATCGAACCGGCAGCTACGATTTGATCTGGCAGGTGGCAATTTTGCTCAGCCTGCTCGCCGCCGCGCTGAATTGGCCGGTGCGTGAGCGGCCGGTGGCACGTATACAGGCGCAGATGGAGGCGGCATGAGCATGACAGCGCGTCTTATGCTGTTGGCGGTGGGGATGGTGTTGCTGTTGGCCTGGTGGGGTTGGCAGCGGGGCGGCCTGGCGTTGATGCAACTGGGTATGGCGATCTGTTAAGTTGTGGGTCTGAACCGACTCAAGGACTTTTGACATGCAGATGCGCTGGCTCGCTGTACCCGTCCTGATGGCTATTGGCAGCGTGGCGATGGCCGCCAGTTGCCCGCCGTTGCTGGAGGGCCAATTGCCCAAGCTGCGGGCCAAGGAATCCATCGACCTGTGCCAGCAATTCGCTGGCAAACCTTTGGTGATCGTCAATACGGCGAGTTTCTGCGGTTTCGCTCCGCAGTTCAAAGGCCTGGAAGCCTTATATCAGCGCTATAAGGGCCAAGGCCTGGAAGTGATTGGCGTGCCGTCCGATGACTTCAAGCAGGAAGCCAAGACCGGTGAGGAAACCGCCAAGGTCTGCTACGTGAACTATGGCGTGACCTTCACCATGACCGAGCCGCAGAAGGTCAAGGGGCCGGATGCGGTGCACCTGTTCAAGGTGCTTGCACAGCAGGCCGACGCGGCGCCGAAGTGGAACTTCTACAAGTATGTAGTGGATCGCCAGGGCAATGTTGTGGCCAGTTTTTCCAGCCTGACCAAGCCGGACAGTCCGGAGCTGATCAAGGCGGTGGAACAGGCATTGGCTTCCAAACCCTGACCGCCAGCCAAACAAAAGCCCCGCCTCCTTCACAGGAGAGCGGGGCTTTTTTATACGGCTGCGGGTTAGAACTTGTAGGTCATGCCCAAGCCGAAACCGTTGGCGCTGTTTTCATACTTGGCGTTGTAGCTGGCCAATTGGTTGGAGCGCGAAATCTTGACGTCCTCTTCCTTCAGGTAGGAGTAGGCCAGGTCGATGGTCATGTTATCCATGACCTGGTAGCCCAGGCCCAGGCTGAAGATAGTACGGTCGCCAGTCGGGATGCGCGGCGAGCGATCCGTGTTGTTGGTCGGCGACTGGTCGAACGTCAAGCCGGTACGCAGTACCACTTGCTTGGTGAGCTGGTACGAAGTACCCACGGCGTAGGCCCAGGTGTCGTGCCAGTTCTGGTCTTCCTTGATTGTGCTGACAAGGCCTGGGGCAAGCGCGCCGCCGGTAGCGCCGCTGACGCCTTCGTTCTTGACCGTGATGTCTTTCAGGCGGCTCCAGCGCGTCCAGGTCGCACCGGCGTAGAGTTTCCATGCGTCTGTCAGGTCTTGAGTAACGGACAGGTCGTAGGACTCAGGGGTGTCGATTTTCAGCGAGGCGTCGTAGCGGTTGCTGCGCAGGAACGGCGAGGTCGCGGTCGGTGCGGTGACTTCGGTGTGGCCGTCCAGCTTGTAGCTGACCTTGGAATGGTAGGTCAGGCCGACACGGGTGGTATCGGTGGCTTGAACCAGCACGCCGATGTTGAAGCCCAGTGCGGTGTCGTCACCCTTGATCTTGATATTGGTGTCTGGCGCGCGAGGGTTCAGCGTCAGGTCCGATTCCAGGGTGCCGGCAATGCGGTTGATGGTCGGGCCGAAACCTACGGAAACGCGATCGTTGAAGGCGTAGCTGACGGTCGGTTGCAAAGTGATGACTTTCACTTCGCTCTTGCTGCCAAAGCCACGGCCCTGGAAGCCGCTTTCGTAGTCGGTCACCAGGCCGAACGGCGCATAGACGCCGAAGCCGACAGCCCACTGGTCGTTGAGTTTATTGGTGTAGAAACCGAAAGGCACGGCGGTGAAAGGCACCATATCGCCTTTGTTGCTACCAGCGGAGCGGCCGCTGACATTGCTGATATCGGTAGAGGCATCAATGGCTGCAACGCCACCAGTGATCTGTTGGCCTTCCAGACGTGCCATACCGGCAGGGTTACCGAACACAGTGCTCGCATCATCGGCAGAAGAAGAGCGACCTGCGAAACCGGTACCCATCCCGCTCACGCTCTGTTCGTTGAGCGCAAAGCCGCTGGCGAACAGTTGGGAGGATGCCATGGCAACGGCGAGGCTAAGTGTGGTCTTGAGCATTACTTTTTTCATTATTAGAACTCCGTGTGATCACCGCTGCGGAAAGTATCAATAAATTTCAGATCGCGCTATAGGCTGTAATGCTGGAGATAGAGCGGTTTTGTAGGACAATCCGACCAAAATTGCCGTTTTTTTGCCGAATCTTGCAATTTGCCCGGTCAGCAAGCTGCCTGTTTCATTGGGATTACACAGGTTTGCCAGGCGTGGGTGAAATCTCGCAGGCGGCCCTGGGGGTGGAATATTTCTTTCCAGATACGCGCCATGGCCAGTACATCGCCGGGCGCGGGCAGGGCGGGACGATGTTGTTCCACCAACAGCCAGGCGATCGCCGTGGCGTAGCGCAGGTTTACCGTCAACTCCAACTGGGGCGCGCTGAGGAACGCATGTTGGCTGGCCAGCCCACGCACCAGGCTGGCGCGTTCTGGGTCCAAGGCCAGGTAGCCATCCCAGAGGGCGCGGTGGCGGGGTTCGGTGATGCTGTAGAGGCCATGGCCGCGACGGTCATGCAGCGCCGAGCCCAGTTCGGATTGGCTGGCGGCAATGCCCAGCAGCAGGGATTCGGCTGTTGGGCTGTGACGGCCGAGGTACATCAGCGTCGGCCGGATCACATAACGACACAATTCACTGGCGGCAATACCCATACGAGCCTCAGTCCTTGCAAAGAGTGGACGAGCCTGAGAAGGGGAGCTTGGCAGCGGTGAATCGGATCTCAGGCCCGTCGTAAGCGGATCATGCCGCTTGAGTTGAAGTGTAGTGTCATATTCACGATGTAAAGGACTGTTTTTAAAACATCTTCTGCAATCGGTTATAACGTTTATATCGATTTGTACTTAGCGCCACGGGTTCAAGGCCAAATTCCAGGCAATAAAAAACCCTGTTATTCAAACAGGGTTTTTTGAGGTTTCAGCGACGCGGGTCGATCAGGCAGTCAGTGCCTGACGGGTACGATCGATCACGGCCTGCAGCGGTTCTGCGCTGGAGTATTGATCGGGGTACAGGCGTTCGCTGTGACGAGCGATGCCGTGTTCGTTGACCAGGGTGAAGCTGAAGCAGCCTTTGCGAGCGGCCATGATCAGGCAGTTCATTGGGGCAAAAGCGTTGGTGAGGGTGCGAATGGCATCCTGAGTGTGGATTTGAGCGTTCATATTATTGGTGTTCCTACAAATGACACGGATAAGAACCGTGCAACGTTAAAACGTTCCAGTAACGCTGATCACCATTGATCAAACGAAGAACCCGACTGGAACAAAGCAGCCAGTTTGAAGCGCTATTAAATTTGGCGCGCTTGGGCTGGCAGGTAGGTACTTAGGAGGGCAGGCAACACAACAGGGGCAAAGGTTCTGGGCCCGGGGTGAAGATCCTGATCAATTTGCAGGTTGGTTCGGTCAGAGTATTGGAACTTCGCGCCACCCTTTGCTTGTTCAAAGGCAGTGTCGTCGCAAGGAATACCTGGAAACCATCGAGGTGGTCGATCCCATGTGGTTCAGGGGACGTGTTCGACCAGAATTGACTTTCAGCTTGGTACTAACGCCGCGGATAGTAACGGATTGAAACAGGGAAGGGAAGGCCGATTGCAAAAAAACTTCGATCAGCCGCCGAGCAACTCGCGATAGACCAGCACGGTCATGGACGCGGCCAGTGCGCACCCCAGCCCGTAGGCGGCGAGCGTCAGCCGCAAGGACTGGCCGGTCTCGATCATGCGGATCACCTCGCGCATGTCATTGATCCTTCCGTCACTGAGTTCGATGCACAGGATCACGGCGGTAAAGGCGGCTGACAGCAAGATAGCAATGGCGAACAGTGCGCCGTCCGGAGAGGGGAGCGCGGCATTGATTCCCAGGGAGATCGCGCAGATGGCCAGTAGCAGCCCGGCGAATAACAGAATTCCTTTCATCGGCCCTACTGGTTTGCATTGTCGGTGGCGCAGTGTGGCGAGCCGAGGCAGATTTGAAAAGCCCTTGGGTTTGCCTGCTCAGTAACATGTTTAACCGGTGTTGAATCAAAAAACGCCGACGATATAACCAGCCGATAAGGACTTGTGCACATTCAAGGCCAAGGGTGTAACCCTGCTGTCACTGGTGTGCAAGTGCGCCCATTTGCCTGTAATCAAAATTTAAGTCAATGAAAAATCTCGCTTTTTTTTATTGGTGAAAAAATCGTCAGTTTGACTGCGGCCCCCGTTCCATGGGGCTTTGCGCCTGTTCCAGGGGGGTTGTCCACTGAGTTATCCACAGCTTCTGTGGATTGTCCCGAGCGCTTGCTCTAGGACGGGCGTGCACGGTTTTTTCAGCTTTACCTGTACGAAAAAAAGAGTAGAGTGGCGCGCCTTCCGTTCTGCCCCACAGTGCTTTATGAAGTTTCGCTCAGTATCACATTCTGTTACCGACACGCCCCAAACTGTTACCGCACCCAAGCGTTTTTCCTTGAAGGTCGCTTTGTGGCTGCTCGACAGCCCGCGCCTTGGGCAGAGCACCAATATCAAGCATCTTGCCGGACGCTTGCTCAAGCAGCCCGCCCGCGAAGGCGTGGTGGCCGCTCAGAGCCGTCTTGGCCAACTGATGTGCCGCGAGTGCGGAAATGCCCGTGACCGGCGCATCGGCCACGATTTGTTGCGTTCGGCTGCTCGCGCCGGCGACCGTCGCGCCCAGCGCGAACTGGGCCAGGTCGAAGACTGAGCTGTCCTCCGGCCTTAGGCTTGGTTACCCTTGATCTTTTTCGGTGATGGCAGAAATGGCTATGGTGTTTGACTGGACCAGTATCGCCTTGGGTCTTGTGGGCGCAGCCGTGCCGCTACTGGCGCTGTGCTGGCAACTCCAGCGGCGCCTGACCGCACGCACCACCGGCTGGGAGCTGCTGGAGGAGCGCCTGGCGACCGCACAACTGGCCCAGGAAGGGCTCGCCGCTCAACTGGACGCCAGCCGCGATGAGATCAGTGACCTGAGCCAGGCCAATGCTGCCAAGCAAGCCGACTTGGCGGCGCTGCGCCGTGAAGTCGAGCTGTTGCAGATCGACCGCGATAACGCCCGCGATGCCGCGCACGCCTGGAACCTCGATCGTAGCGCCAAGGAAGCCGAACTGCGTCGCCTCGACGCCTTGGCCGCGGCCCTGAGCGCCGAATTGCGCGAGCAGCAAGAGAGTCATCAGCAACGCCTCACCGACCTGCAAGGCTCACGAGACGAACTGCGTGCGCAATTTGCCGAGTTGGCCGGCAAGATCTTCGACGAGCGTGAGCAACGCTTTGCCGAAACCAGCCAGGAACGCCTCGGTCAACTGCTGGACCCGCTCAAGGAACGTATCCAGTCCTTCGAGAAACGTGTCGAAGAAAGCTATCAGAACGAAGCCCGTGAGCGCTTTTCCCTGGCCAAAGAGCTTGAGCGCCTGCAGCAATTGAACCTGCGCCTGTCGGACGAAGCCACCAACCTGACCCGTGCCCTCAAGGGCCAGAAAACCCAGGGCAACTGGGGTGAGCTGATTCTTGAACGGGTGCTGGAGCATGCGGGCCTGGAGAAGGGCCGTGAGTACCAGACCCAGGTCAGCCTCAAAGGCCCGGATGGCGAGCGTTTCCAGCCCGATGTGCTGATCATGTTGCCGGGCGACAAGCAGGTGGTGGTCGACTCCAAGGTCAGCTTGACCGCCTATCAACAGTACGTTGCGGCGGATGACGAGGTGATTGGCCAGGCCGCCTTGAAGCAACACGTGCTGTCCCTGCGCAATCATGTCAAAGGCTTGGCCGGCAAGGATTACAAGCGCCTTGAAGGTTTGCACAGCCTGGATTTCGTGCTGCTGTTCGTACCGATCGAGGCTGCCTTTTCTGCGGCATTGCAGGCCGAGCCCAACCTGTTCCAGGAAGCCTTCGACCGCCATATCGTAATCGTCAGCCCCACGACCTTGCTCGCCACCCTGCGCGTGATCGACAGCTTGTGGAAGCAGGAGCGCCAGAGCCAGAACGCGCGGGAAATTGCCGAGCGTGCCGGTTGGCTGTATGACAAGTTCGTGCTGTTTATCCAGGACCTGGACGAAGTGGGCAACCGGCTGCAACAGTTGGACAAGGCCTACAGCGCGGCGCGCAACAAGCTGACGGATGGGCGTGGGAACCTGGTCAGCCGTACCGAGCAATTAAGGTTGCTCGGGGCCCGCGCCAGTAAGAGCTTGCCGGCAGATCTGCTGGAGCGGGCAATGACCGATTCGGACGGCGTGGCGCATCTCCCGGAATAAACACGGATCGAAATTGTGGGAGCGGGCTTGCTCTAATGCCAGTCAGTTAAGCGGTCATCGCCTTCTGTAGGAGCCAGGGGGACGCCTAGTTCTTGCTCGCGAAAAACGTCAACGATAACGCGTGCTTGCTGAATGAGCGCGGCGCCTTTGAGTTTTTCGCGAGCACGCTCGCTCCTACAATAGCGATCGAATACAGCCCCGTTACAGGGGCAAATGCCTGCTCAATAGCGCCCGCAACGCCGCCGGCTTCACCGGTTTGGCCAAGTAATCCAACCCCGCCCCATGCACCTCGGCCACCATCTCCGGTCGCCCATCGGCACTGATCACCACACCGGGAATCGGCTCGGCCAATTGCGCACGCAGCCAGCCCATCAACTCGGTGCCGGTTTCGCCGTGGTCCAAGTGGTAATCCACCAACGCCAGTTGCGGGCGTATACCGTCGGCCAGCAACGCCGCGCATTCGGCCTGGTTGGCGGCTGTCCAGACTTCACAGCCCCAGCGCGTGAGCAGGCTGCGCATGCCGATCAGGATGCTGTCTTCGTTATCCACGCACAGCACCCGTGCGCCACTCAAGGGCAGGCCGGTTTCTGCCGGCGCCTTGGGCTGCGCGCTGGCCTGGTTGCGGGCCAGCGGCACGCACACGCTGAAGACGCTGCCGTTGCCCGGCCAGGAGCGCACGCTCAGGCGATGGCCCAGCACGCGGCACAGGCCGTCGGCAATCGCCAGGCCCAGGCCCAGGCCTTTTTCGGCACGGGTCTGGTGGCTGTCCAGACGCTTGAACTCTTCGAAGATCACCTTTTGTTTATCCGGCGCAATGCCAGGGCCGCGGTCCCAGACCTCCAGGCAGAGTTCGCCCTTGCGGCGACGTACGCCTAGCAGTACCGGGCCGTCGGCATAACGGAAGGCATTGGTCAGAAAGTTCTGCAAAATCCGCCGCAGCAGCTTGATGTCGCTGTCCACTCGCAAACGGCTGCCGCGCCAGCGAAAGCGCAAGTGTTGCTCCTGGGCCAACGCCTTGAATTCTGCGCCCAGGGTGTCGAACAACTCGTTAAGGACAAAGGGCTGGCGTTGTGGATTGATCTTGCCGTTTTCCAGGCGCGAAATATCCAGCAAATCACTGATCAAGTCTTCAGCCGAGCGCAGTGAGCTGTCCAGATGCTGCACCAACTGCCGTGCCTCGCCGGACAGGCCATCGGCCTGGTGGGAGAGGGCGGCGGAAAACAGTCGCGCAGCGTTCAGCGGCTGCATCAGGTCATGGCTCACGGCCGCCAGGAACCGCGTCTTCGACTGGCTGGCGGATTCGGCCACGCCCTTGGCGTCGGTGAGGGCCACGTTCAGTTGCGACAGTTCATGGGTGCGCTCGGTCACCCGCTGCTCAAGGCCCTCGTTGGCTTCGGTCAGCGCTTGTTCGGCTTCGCGGAACGCGGTGATGTCGGTGAAGCTCATGACAAACCCGCCGCCGGGCATCGGGTTGCCGATCAACTCGATCACTCGACCATTGGGGAACAGGCGCTCGGAGGTGTGCGCACGCCCCTGGCGCATCCAGTGCAGGCGACGCGCCACGTGCACTTGCGCTTCACCGGGGCCACACAGGCCGCGCTCGGCGTTGTAGCGAATGATGTCTGCAATTGGCCGGCCGACGCTGATCAAGCCATCCGGGTAGTTGAACAGTTCCAGGTAGCGCCGGTTCCAGGCCACCAGCTTGAGCGACTGGTCCACCACGCTGATGCCCTGGGTGATGTTCTCGATGGCGCCCTGCAGCAGGGCACGGTTGAACTGCAGCACTTCCGAGGCCTCGTCGGCGATACGGACCACGTCCTCCAGTTGCATTTCCCGCCCTTCGATTGCCGCTTTCACCACCGCCCGCGTCGAGGAGGCCCCGAGTACGCCGGCCAGCAAGCGTTCGGTGTGGGCGATCCAATCGTTATCGGCATTCTGGTTGGGGTTGAAGCCTTTGCCTTGGCGGTAGGCGAAGCGAATAAAGCTCTGCTGGGCCCGTTCTTCCCCGACGAAGCGTGCCGCGAGGCTGAGCAGGTCGCTGATCTGCACCGACAGCATGGAGCGCGCACTCGCACGCTGGCTGATTTCCTGGCCGATAAAACGGCCTGCCTGCCAGTGCTCGGAAACCCGTGTGCGCGACAGCATCGACACCCACACGAAGAGGGTGAAATTCCCCGCGAGGGAGAACACGGTGCCCAAGGTCAGCGACGTGACCGACAGCCCGAACGGGTGGGAATGCATCCAGGTCAGGCCGGGGAAAAGGTTGAGCGACCAGCCCAGACTTTTCGCCGTCACTGGCAAGACCAAGGTGTAGAACCACAGGAAGGTACCGGCGGCCAAACCGGCAAACACCCCACGCCGGTTGGCCTGCTTCCAATAGAGTGCGCCGAGCATCGCCGGGGCCAGTTGGGTCACGGCGGCAAAGGCGATCTGGCCGATGGTCGCCAGGCTGGCGGTGGAGCCCAGCAGGCGATAGCTCACGTACGCCAGCAGCAGGATGATCACAATGCTCACCCGGCGCACCGACAGCATCCAGTGGCGGAACACTTCGAATGGCCGTTCGGCGCTGGAACGCCGCAACAGCCAGGGCAGCAGCATGTCGTTGGAGACCATGGTCGACAAGGCGATGCTCGCCACGATCACCATGCCGGTGGCCGCCGACGCACCGCCAATAAATGCCAGCACCGCGAGCGCCGGGTGCGCCTCGGCCATCGGCAGGCTGATCACATAGGAGTCCGGCAGCACTGAGCTTGGCAACAGCATCTTGCCGCCCAGGGCGATGGGCACCACAAACAGTGCCGCGAGGATCAAATAAGCCGGAAATACCCACTTGGCCAGGCGCAAATCCTGGGGGTCGATGTTCTCCACCACCGTCACATGAAATTGTCGCGGCAGGCAAATGATCGCCATCATGGCGACGCCGGTCTGCACCACCATCGATGGCCAGTTGATGGTCTCTTTCCAGTATTCCTCCAGGCGCGGGGCGAGCATGGCCTGGCTGAACAGGTCGCCGAAACCGTCGTACAAGCCGTAGGTGACAAACGCACCCACGGCCAGAAAAGCGAACAGCTTGACCAGCGACTCAAAGGCAATCGCCAGCACCATGCCGCGGTGGTGTTCAGTGGCGTCGAGGTTGCGTGTGCCGAACACGATGGTAAACAGCGCCAGCACCAGTGACACGATCAAGGCCGTGTCCTGGGCGCGGGTGCCGGTGGTGTCGGGGCCGGCGCCGATCAGCAGGTTCACGCCCAGCACAATGCCTTTGAGCTGCAGCGCGATATAGGGCAGCACGCCGACCAGGCAAATAAGTGCCACCACCACCGCCAGGGACTGGGACTTGCCGTAGCGGGCGGCGATAAAGTCGGCGATGGAGGTGATGTTTTCCTGCTTGCTGATCAGGATCATCTTCTGCAGCACCCAGGGGGCCAGCACCAGCAACAGCACGGGCCCCAGGTAGATCGGCAAGAATGCCCACAGTTGTTCGGCCGCTTGGCCCACGGCGCCGAAGAAGGTCCAACTGGTGCAGTACACCGCCAGCGACAGGCTATACACCCAGGCACGCACGCGCGGCGGCAGCGGCGCATGGCGGCGGTCACCGTAAAAGGCGATGGCAAACATAGTGGCCATATAGGCCAGGGCAACGGCGGCGATCAGCCCGCTGGACAGCGTCATGGTAACTCCGAGCATAAGAACACCCGGGCATTCCAGGCCCGGTTGGACAGTCTCGCATGATGCCTGGTGTTAGTCAGTGTCGACCAAGGTCGTGTGGGATCGAATGTCGCAGGCGGCGTTCAGCGTGGCGGCAGGGTTTTCTGGCGCAGGATGTAGATCGTCACCAGCACCGCACTGGTCAGCATAAAGCCCCGCGCCCATGGCAGTGGCACCAGGTAGCAGGAAATCGAGATGCTCAGCCACATCAAGCCGATGGCGTAGACCTTGCCTTTGAGCGGGATGCCATTACCGTCCAGGTAATCGCGCACCCAAGGCCCCAGGCGCGGGTGTTCCACCAGCCAGTGGTAGAAGCGCGGGGAGCTGCGAGCGAAGCAGGCGGCGGCGAGTAGCAGGAAGGGTGTGGTCGGCAATACCGGCAGGAAAATGCCGATCACTCCCAACGCTACGCTTAGCCAGCCGATGGCCAGCAGCGCATAGCGCAGGAGCAGTGGACGGTTGCCCATGGGTTCCACGGGCAAGCGACTCAGTGGTGACGTGGCTTGAGGATCGCCGGTTTTTCGTCAGGCGCGTTGCACAGCAGATACAGCGCGGTCAGGGCTTCCGGGATCTGCACGATCATGTCGTCCATCAGGTTGGCGTCGGCGGCGATGTCGGAGAACTCTGCTTCCTCTTCGAACAGGCCCGAACCGACCATGATCGGCAGCAGCATTTCGCTGACTTCTTCTTCGGCGGTTTCGAACCAGGCGGCTTCGCGCAGGAACACGCCTTCCATGAAACCGATGCACCAGCCGCGCAGGTCGGAGTCATCCGGATCGTCGCCCAGGTCCAGCTCGCACGGCAGCTCGAACTCTTCGTCGGAGGCCAGTTGGCGGGCGATGTGCGCCTTGAGGGCGACCAGGGTGGATTCGATTTCTGCGCGCTGGGCGTCGTCGCTGTAGTGAGGCTCTTCAGCGAACAGCGCATCGATCCATTCACGGTCCGGGACGGGGTCGGAGCAGATCGACAGGGCGGTCAGGTAGCCGTGGGCGGCCACGTAGTCCAGCGCCTCGTCATGCAGCTCATCGGCGTCGAGGAAGGCTTGCAGGCGGGTTAGTTGCTCAGCGAAGGACATTGAAGGGCTACCTTGGGAATAAACGATGCTGAATTCTAGGCTTTCTTGAGCGCCCAGGCCAGCCGCACGGCATATTTGCCCGGTTTTAGCCTGGTGCGTCTATTCGTCAGTGGCGCCCTTTGGTGGATAACGCTCGGGTATACTGCCGCGTTTTGTGATGCCCCTGCAGGCCCAGCGCCAATCCGGGAAAACTTCGCTTACGGATTATTTTTCGTGAGCGCGGTTTTTTTCGGCCAGCCTGTATAGAGGGATTTCGGCACCATTTTGGAGTTTTACATGCTCGAGCAGGCTCAACGCGTCCTCAAGGACATCTTCGGCTACGACAGTTTTCGTGGCCGCCAGGGTGCGATCATTGAGCGCGTGGCCAGTGGCGGCGATGCCCTGGTACTGATGCCTACCGGTGGCGGCAAGTCGCTGTGCTTCCAGGTGCCGGCGCTGTTGCGCAATGGCCTGGCCGTGGTGGTGTCGCCGCTGATTGCGCTGATGGACGATCAGGTCGCCACCCTTGAAGAACTCGGAGTCGCCGCCGCGTCGTTGAACTCCACCCTCAGCGCCGAGCAGCAGCGCGACCTGGCTGCTCGCATCAAGCGTGGCGAGGTGAAAATGCTTTACCTGGCGCCGGAGCGCCTGGTGCAGCCACGCATGCTGGCCTTTTTGCAGAGCCTTGAGATCGCGCTGTTCGCCATCGACGAAGCCCACTGCGTGTCGCAATGGGGTCACGATTTCCGCCGCGAATACCTGCAGCTTGGCCAATTGGCCGAACTGTTTCCCGATGTGCCGCGCATTGCGCTGACCGCCACCGCCGACAAGCGTACCCGCGAAGAGATCGTCGAGCGCCTGCATTTGCAGAACGCCGAGCGCTTCCTGTCGAGTTTTGACCGGCCCAATATTTTCTACCGCATCGTGCCCAAGGAGCAGCCACGCAAGCAGTTGCTGGCGTTCCTGTCCGAGCGGCGTAGTGACGCGGGCATCGTGTACTGCCTGTCGCGCAAGAAAGTCGACGAGGTCGCGGCGTTTCTCTGTGAACAAGGCTACCCGGCACTGCCTTACCATGCCGGCCTGCCCAATGAAACGCGATCAGCGCACCAAAAACGCTTCCTCAACGAGGAAGGCCTGATCATGGTGGCAACCATCGCCTTTGGCATGGGCATCGACAAATCCAACGTGCGTTTCGTGGCGCACATGGACCTGCCCAAGTCCCTCGAGGCCTATTACCAGGAAACCGGGCGTGCTGGCCGCGATGGCCTGCCGGCGGATGCCTGGATGGTCTACGGCCTGCAAGACGTGGTGATGCTCAAGCAGATGCTGCAGAACTCCGAGGGCGACGAGCGCCACAAGCGCCTGGAGCAGCATAAGCTCGACGCCATGCTCTCGTTGTGCGAAGAGACCCGCTGCCGTCGCCAGACCCTGCTGGCGTATTTCGACGAAGACATGCCTGAACCCTGCGGCCACTGCGATAACTGCATCGACGGCGTACAAACCTGGGACGCCACCGAGCCGGCGCGCCAGGCGTTGTCGACGATCTATCGCACCGGTCAGCGTTATGGTGTGGGCCATCTGGTGGACGTACTGCTGGGCAAGGACAACGAAAAAATCCGCAGCTTCGGCCACGAGAAACTCTCGGTGTACGGGGTCGGCAAAGCCCGCGCCGAAGGGGAGTGGCGTTCGCTGTTTCGCCAGATGGTTGCCCGTGGTCTGGTCGACATCGATATCGAAGGCTACGGCGGGCTACGCCTGAATGACAGTTGCCGGCCGTTGCTCAAGGGCGAAGTGAGCCTGGAACTGCGCCGCGACCTCAAGCCGCAGACCACCGCCAAAAGCAGCAGCGCCAGCCAGGCCAGCCAATTGGTGCGGGGCGAGGAGCGCGAACAATGGGAAGCCTTGCGCACCCTGCGGCGCAAACTGGCGCAGGAGCACAGCGTGCCCCCCTACGTTATCTTCCCCGACTCCACCTTGCTGGAGATGCTGCGCGAGCAGCCCACCACCATGGCCGAGATGGCCCGGGTCAGCGGTGTGGGCGCGCGCAAACTGGAGCGCTACGGCCAGGCCTTCCTGGAAGTGCTCGGCGGCCAGGCCGAAGCGCCGAAGGAAATCGCCGATATTCGCCACGAACTGATCAGCCTGGCCCGTGCCGGCATGACCCCGATCCAGATCGCCGGCCAGCTGCAATGCTCGGAAAAAAACGTGTACACCTTGCTCGCCGAAGCCATCGGCAAGCAGCAATTGTCCCTGGAGCAGGCCCTTGATTTGCCTGAGGATTTGCTCGGTGAAATCCAGGACGCTTTTCTCGATGGAGAAGGCGAATTGCCAGCTGTCACGGAGATTGCGCCGTTATTTACCGGGCGTGTTCCGGAAGGCGTTTTGTACTGCGTGCGTGCTGCTTTGCAGTCGGAATTCGAAATTTAGTGTGCCAATTACGACAATGTAACGAATCAGTACATAGCGGGCCTTGCCTACTGACAGGGCTCATGCTTAGCTGACTAATAATTAGCCATACTTTATTTTCAGTCTTAAACATGAGTTTTTTATGCCGTTAACCGATCAACACCGTTTTGGCATGCAGTTGGCGCAAATGTCCCGAGGTTGGCGCGCCGAACTGGATCGCCGGCTGGCGGGGCTGGGCTTGTCCCAGGCGCGCTGGCTCGTGCTGTTGCACCTGGCTCGTTTTGTCGAAGCACCCACCCAGCGTGAATTGGCCCAAAGTGTCGGCGTGGAAGGGCCCACCCTGGCCCGTCTGCTCGATAGCCTGGAAGGCCAGGGCCTGGTGCAACGCCAAGCCGTGGTGGAAGACCGTCGTGCCAAACGCATCCTGCTGTGCGATACCGCCCAACCGCTGATCGACCAGATCGAAACCATCGCCACGGCGTTGCGCCATGAGTTGTTCGTGGGTGTGAATGAGGAAGACCTGCGGGTGTGCATGCGGGTGCATGAGCACATCCTGGCGAACCTGGAAAAGTCCTGATCTGCAGTATGTAGGAGCGAGCTTGCTCGCGAAAAACGTCACGATAATGCGGGCTTTCTGAATAAACGCGGCGTCTGTGGATTTTTCGCGAGCAAGCTCGCTCCTACAAAAGTCCTTGGCAATCCTTTCCTAGAACGTCTGGCCCAGGTTCAAGTACACCGCCTTCTGGTTATCATCATTGAACCCATAGCTGAAATTCAGCGGCCCCAATGGCGTATCAAACCCCAGGAAAATACTCGCGGCATTGATATAGCCGCTGTCGAACTCGTTATCGTTGTTCCACGCCCGGCCCCGTTCCAGGGATGCGCCCAGGTACAACGGGAAGTCCAGCGGCAGGTACGAGCGCGGGGTGAGCCTGCGGAAGTACACTGCGCGCATCAGGCTGATGTTCTGCCCTGAAATCGCATCTTGGCGGAAGCCCGACAATTGCCGTGCGCCCCCCAGCAGGAAGCTGGAAATCACCACATCCGAATCATCCAGGGTGCGCCCATAGCGGCCGCCCAGTATCAGGGTGTCCGGGCCGTGGCTCATGGCCTTGTCCAGCTTGAATTCCCACTGGCGGTAGCGCTGGTCGGAGCCCAGGCCGGGTTCGAACTCGCGAAAGGCCAGGCTGATGTCTTCGCCGCTGTGGGGGAAGTACACGTTGTCCAGGGAATCGAAGGAGTATTTGAGCTCATAGAAGCCTTCGCTGAAGTTCACACTCGGTAGATCGCGGTCGCCAATGCGCACGTCCGCCTTGCCCCAGGCTTCGCCCACGCCGAAGCGGATCTCGCCGCTGTTGCCGATCTGTCGGCCCACGTTCAAACCAAAGCCGTAGCGTTCCAGGCGGTATTCGGAGATGGGGTCGTTGTCCAGGATTAGCTCGACGTTCTGTGCCTCGGCCTTGATGTAGGGGGCCACAAAGTAGCGTGAGCCGGTGTCCATGGGTTGGTAGAACTCGCTGTACAGCTCCTGCCGATCACCAATCTGCACCCGCGTCAGCCATTCCGCGCCGAGGCGGTTGATGCCGTTCACGCGGTAACTGGCGCCGAGGTTGAAGGCGCTGTCGCCGCGCATGTCGTCCGAGAGGTTCAAGCCCAGGCGCAGGTAGTCGGTGCCGCTGCGCTTGCCGCGTGCACTGATCACCAGGGTGTTGTCCTGGCCTTTTTTTACCACTCGGTATTGCACCTGCTCGAAGTAATCCAGGCCGTACAGGGTGCCCATGTCTGATTGCAGGCGGCCCAGGTTCAACGGTTCTCCCAGCCCCTGGCGAATGTAGTAGCGGATAACGTCGTCGCTGACCTTGGAGTCGTTCTCCACCTGGATTGCGGTGATCACCGGGGTGCGTTCGCCCGGCGTGCGCGCAGCTATCAGGTCGGCGTCGATGGGTTCGGCAGGGCGTAGGTGTGCCAGGCGTACGTCGAGGGCACGGGTGGCGCGGTAGCCGGCATCGATCATGTCCTTGGCGCGGCCAAAGTCGGTGACGCCATAAGCGGCCAGCGGCGGTTGGATCAACACGTCCTTGGGGTACAGGGCCTTGAGTTGTTCCTCGGAGTTACGCCGGGTCATCAGGGTGATGGACTGGTTGAGCACGTCCACCACGGTGGCCAGTTGCTTGCGCGAGCGCAGCGGGGTGCCGATGTCGACCACAATCGCGATATCAACGCCCATCTCCCGCGCCACATCCAACGGGATGTTGTCGGTCATACCGCCGTCCACCAGCAGGCGGCCGTCCAGTTCCACCGGGGCGAACACCGCGGGGATCGACATGCTGGCGCGTATCACCTGGGGCAGGTGGCCTTTGCTGAACACCACTTTTTCGCCGGTGGTGATGTCGGTGGCCACGGCACGGAAGGGGATTGGCAGCTTGTCGAAGTTACGCGTGTTGCTGCTGTGGGCGAACATGCTCTCCAGCAGCAGCGCCAGGTTCTGGCCCTGGATCACGCCCAGCGGCAGGCCGAGGCTGCCATCGTCGCGGAAACTGAGTTTTTGTTTGACCAGGAAATCCCGGTCATCCTGTTTGCGCCGAAACGGTACGTCTTCACGCGGTGGCGCGTCGGACAGGGCCTGCTGCCAGTCGATACCCAGCGCCAACTTCTCCAGCTCGTCAATTTTGTAGCCCGACGCGTACAACCCGCCAATCACCGCCCCCATACTGGTGCCGGCAATCGCATCGATATGAATACCTTGCTCTTCGAGCGCCTTGAGCACGCCGATATGCGCCAGGCCACGGGCGGCGCCGCCGGACAGCACCAGGCCGATTTTTGGGCGGGGGGCTTCTACCGCGTCGGCAAGTAGGGGGAATAGGCACAGGAACAGGCAAGACAGCAGGCGGCGCATCATCAATCTCGTGGCTGGGCGACAAAGGCCGCTATTATAGCCACCCGATTCGCTGAGCCTGTTACGCCAGGAGCCGCTTAATGATGTCTGCATGCAAACCCGAGATCGTGATCACCTATTGCACCCAGTGCCAGTGGTTGCTGCGCGCCGCGTGGCTGGCCCAGGAGTTACTCAGCACCTTTGCCGATGACCTGGGGCGCGTGGCGTTGGAACCGGCCACCGGCGGCGCGTTTCGCATCACCTGTGATGGCGTGCAGATTTGGGAGCGCAAGGCCGATGGCGGTTTTCCCGAGGCCAAGGTGCTCAAGCAGCGAGTGCGCGACCAGATCGATCCCCAACGCAATCTGGGCCATAACGATCGTACACAATGAAAGTCACCGCCGCAGAGGGGCGGTGACCCTATCGCTACTTGGCAGCTAGCTTTTGTTTGATAAAGCCTACGGCCCACGTCAACACCAACCCACCGACGCCACCGCCGACGATATTGCTGCCGATCGCGGCCACATCCAGTGCTTCGCCGCTGGTGGTGCCTGTGAGTGCGGCGACAATCTGGCCTAGCACCAGGCCGCCGACTCCGCCGAGAAAGGTATTGAGCCCCGTCCCCAGGCTCTGTTTGGTCATGCCGGCGATGTTGCCACCGACGGCACCGCTGATGATCTGGACCAGCAAGCTGATGAGCATTTCTATAATGAAGCTCCTGCATCGCATTGAGGGATGACCACTCGCTTGCAGCAACTTCAGAAAACACCAAGGCTGTCGTCGAGGAGTCTTTATCCGTTGAACGACTACAGACTGTTGCGGACGTTTAAAGTATAGATCAGGCTGTGGCTGCCGGTTGCTTGGCCTGGCTGGCGCTGCCCATCAGGCCGGAAAGCACGATGGCGACGATGATCAAGGCGCCGCCCAGCAACATGCGCAAGGTCGGGGTTTCGGCAAACAGCAGCCAGGCCACGGTGATGCCGTAGACCGGTTCCATGGCAAACACCACCGAGGCGGTGCGTGCCTTGATTACGGCGAGGCTGGCGACAAACAGGCTGTGGGCCAGGCCGGTACAAAACACCCCCAGCAGCCCGATCCACAGCCAGTCGATTGCACGCACATCTGCCAGCCCCGGCGCGGCCACGGGCAGCAGGCAGGCGGCAACTACGACGTTCTGGCACAGCGCGGCCTGTACCGCAGGAATCCGCCCGGAACTGGCGCGATTGTTCAGCGACAACAACGAGAACAACAGCCCCGAGGCGATGCCCCATAGCAGCCCGCCCGTGGCCTCGCTGGCGAGATTGAAATCCGGGGTCACAAGCACCAGGCCAACGGTGACCAGCACCACCAGCAGCACTTCATTGGCGCGAATGCGCTCGCGGAAGATCAGCCCTTCAAGAATCACGGTAAAGGCCGGAAAGGCAGTGAACCCCAGGGTCGCCACGGCCACGCCCGCGACTTTGACGGCAATAAAGAACGTCACCCAATGGGCGGCCAACAACACACCGCTGACCAGCAGCCGGCGCCAGTCACGCATCTCCAGCCTCTTCCACGGAGCATTGCTGGCAAAGCGGGCGAATACCGCCAGCGCCAGCACGGCAAACGCCGCCCGGCCAAATACGATGATGGCGGGGGAGGCGGCTGCGAGTTTGCCGAATACGCCGGTAAGGCCAAACATCAATGCGCCGATATGTAGGGCGCCGAGGGCTGAGCGGGGAGTCATTGCGATCCTTAGCAGCAGGGGGGGGCAGGGCGGTAGTCTAACAACGCTTGTCGGCGTGTGCGCTGTCATCAGACTGACGCACGCTTGTCATGGGCTATTAATCGCCAGGGCGCAAGCTCGCCAAAACAGCGTCGAGGGATGCCCATGACCCGTGCCGAGTTCACCAAGCCCAGCCGCAAGCAACGGGTGCGAACCCTGTGGATTTCCGACGTGCACCTGGGCACCCGGGATTGCCAGGCCGAACACCTGTCGCACTTTCTCAAGGGCTACCACGCCGACAAGGTCTACCTGGTCGGTGACATCATCGACGGTTGGAAAATGCGCGGCGGCATGTATTGGCCTCAAGCCCATACCAACGTGATCCGCCGCCTGCTGACCATGGCCAAGCGTGGCACCGAGGTCATCTATGTCACCGGCAATCATGACGAGTTCCTGCGTCGCTATTCCAAGCTGATCCTGGGCAATATCCAGTTGGTCGATGAAGCCGTGCACGTCACCGCCGATGGTCGCCACTTGCTGGTGATTCATGGCGACCAGTTTGATGTGATCACGCGCTATCACCGCTGGCTCGCCTTCCTCGGCGACTCGGCCTACGAATTCACCCTGACGCTGAACCGCTGGCTGAACCACTGGCGTGCGCGGTATGGCTACGGTTATTGGTCGCTGTCGGCGTACCTGAAACACAAGGTCAAGACGGCAGTGAGTTTTATCAGCGATTTCGAAGAGGCGATTGCCCACGAGGTGACCAAGCGGGAATTGCACGGGGTGGTGTGCGGGCATATTCACCATGCCGAGATTCGCAAGGTGGGCGAGGTGGATTACCTCAACTGCGGGGATTGGGTGGAGTCGTGCACGGCCTTGATCGAGCACTGGGATGGGCATATCGAGTTGTATCGGTTGGCGGATGCGCAGGCCAAAGAGGCACTGCTAAAGGCCGAAATGGTCGCTGGCTGAAGCCCTGCGTGCTTATAAAAGTGGGCGCTGGCTAGGTATCGCACACGGATTCAGCGTCCGGCATCAATCCCCTGTGGGAGCGGGCTTGCCCGCGATGGCGGTGGGCCAGGCAATTAATCTGCAACTGAACCACCGCCATCGCAGGCAAGCCAGCTCCCACACGTAATCCTGTTGCTTCAGTTGGAAACGTCGGCGATGGCTTGAGCCAGCAACGTCAAGCGCGTTGCATCAACACCGGCCACGTTAGCCCGCCCCGAACTGACCATATACACACTGTGCTTCTCGCGCAGTTGCTTGACCTGCTCGGCACTCAAGCCGGTATAGGAAAACATCCCACGCTGCGCGCCGATATGCGCAAAGCGCTCGGCCAGCCCATGGGGCGCAAGCGCTTCCACCAACCCGGAACGCAACTGGGCGATCCGCGAACGCATGGCCTCGACTTCCTCGCTCCACTGCTTTTTCAGCTGCGCATCACCGAGGATGGTCGCCACCACGGCGGCGCCGTGATCCGGCGGTGTCGACCACAGGTTGCGAGCGATATTCGCCAGTTGGCTGCGTACATCGGTGAGCTTTTCGGCATCCGCCGCACAGACGATCAATGCACCTACGCGATCGCGATACAGGCCGAAGTTCTTCGAGCAGGAGCTGGTGATCAGCACTTCCGGCAGCTCGGCGGCAAACAGGCGCACCGCCCAGGCGTCCTGCTCCAGGCCATCGCCAAAGCCCTGGTAGGCGAAGTCGATCAGCGGCAGCAACTGGCGTTCACGCACGATCTGCAAGACCTGGCGCCAGTCATCCTGGGACAGGTCAAAGCCGGTCGGGTTATGGCAGCACGCGTGCAGTAATACCACGTCGCCCTTGGGCACGCTGGACAGGGTCGCCAGCATCGCCGTCAGGTCCAGGCGGTTGTCGCTGCCCACGTAAGGGTAATGACTGACCTTGAGCCCGGCCTTGGCAAAAATGGTTTCGTGTATCGGCCAGGTCGGGTTGCTCAGCCACACGCCACGGCCCGGCAGGCTGTGGGCGATAAAGTCGGCACTCAGGCGCAGGGCGCCGGTGCCGCCGGGGGTTTGCGTGGCGCCAGCGCGGCGGTCACGCAGCAAGGCCGAGTCGGCGCCGAGCACCAGTTCGCTGATCAGGCTGCCGAAGGCTGCATCGCCATGGCCACCGATATAGGTCTTGGTCACTTGGGTCTCGACCAGGCGCTGTTCCGCCAGCTTCACCGAGTGAGGAATCGGCGTCAGGCCTTGGTCGTCCTTATAGACACCTACGCCCAGGTCGAACTTGTTCGGGTTGGCATCCTGGGCATACAGGTCCATCAGCCCGAGGATCGGGTCGCCGGGCACGCGACCAATGGCATCGAAATGCATTACTTGCGGCCCTCGGCGGTCTTGGCCACTTCGTCGGTGCGCGCGGCCATGATGAAGTCGTTACGGTGCAGGCCCTTGATGGAGTGGCTCCACCAGGTCACGGTGACTTTGCCCCACTCGGTGAGCAGGCCTGGGTGATGGCCTTCGGCTTCGGAGATTTCACCCATGGCGTTGGTGAAGGCCAGGGCGAATTTGAAGTTCTTGAACAGGAAAACCTTTTCCAACTGCATCACGCCGTCGCGCACTTCGATGTTCCAGTCAGGGATCTGCTTGATCAGTACCGGCAGTTCTTCATCGCTGACTTGCGGGGCATCGGCGCGGCAGGCTTCGCAGTGGGCTTGGTTCAAGGTGGTCATGGAAGGTGTCCTGAATTCGAATGATTGAAGGTCAGTGGCGTTACCCTAAAGCAACGCGGGGCCAGGGAACAGACTCACCTGGCCTTAAAACGTGAGGTTCACGCGGCTTTGGGCTTGGGTGGGAATTTCGGTGCGTGCAGACCCAGCTGCATACCGCGCTCGACCATGCCCATGATGTCTTCCTGCGCCACGTCGAACAGGCGCTTGAGTTCGGGCAAGACGAAGTACAGCGGTTGCAGGATGTCGATGCGATAGGGGGTGCGCATCGCTTCCAGCGGATCAAAGGCCTGGTGCTCAGGCTCGTCCGACAGGCAATACACACTTTCTTTAGGCGACGACAGGATGCCGCCACCGTAGATACGCCGGCCCTGGGGCGTGTCCACCAGGCCGAACTCGATGGTCATCCAGTACAGGCGCGCAAGGTACACCCGTTGCTCCTTGGTGGCCGCCAGGCCGAGCTTGCCGTAAGTGTGGGTGAATTCAGCGAACCAGGGGTTGGTCAGCAGCGGGCAGTGGCCAAAGATCTCGTGGAAAATATCCGGCTCTTGCAGGTAGTCCAGTTCTTCACGGGTGCGAATAAAAGTCGCCACCGGGAACTGCTTGCTGGCCAGCAATTCAAAAAAGGTCTGGAAGGGAATCAGCGCCGGCACGCGGGCGACTTGCCAGCCGGTGGTGTCGGCCAGCACCTTGTTGATCTCGCCCAGTTGGGGAATGCGGTCCAGGGGCAGGCCGAGCTTGTCGATGCCGTCCAAGTATTCCTGGCAGGCGCGGCCCTCGATCACTTTCAATTGGCGAGTGATCAGGGTGTTCCACACCGCATGTTCTTCTGGCGGGTAGTGGATAAAACCTTGCGCATCGGGCTCGCGGGCCACGTAGTGCGTCTGCTTCATACGGCTCTCCTGCTAGGCATTCGTTCTTGTTATGTCCTGGGATGCCTCTATTGATAACCGGATAGGCGCAGGATTCCATCAGCCTTTAATGGACGCATGTAGGAAAAATCACCGACAATCGTAAAGTATTCGTTACGATAGTCCGACTTGTCACAGCTATGGGCTGGGAATGGCTGCCGTACTGTCACATAATCTTGACGACTATCTGCGCCCAGCGACAAAAAGACGCGGCGCCTACTCCCTTTTCGAGTCTTTCCATGCGTATCAAAGTGCACTGCCAGAACCGCATCGGCATCCTGCGGGACATCCTCAACCTGCTGGTAGAGTACGGCGTCAACGTCGCCAAGGGCGAAGTCGGCGGTGAGCATGGCAACGCCATCTACCTGTTCTGCCCTAACCTTGTGAACATGCAGTTCCAGGCGTTGCGACCGCAGTTCGAGGCGATTGCCGGGGTGTTTGGCGTCAAGCGGGTAGGGCTGATGCCCAGCGAGCGTCGGCATATGGAACTCAATGCGTTGCTCGGCGCCCTGGAATTTCCAGTGCTGTCCATTGATATGGGCGGCTCCATCGTGGCCGCCAACCGTGCGGCGGCGCAGTTGCTTGGCGTACGGGTAGATGAAGTGCCCGGGATTCCCCTGTCGCGGTATGCCGAGGACTTCGACCTGCCGGAACTGGTGCGCGCCAGCAAATCGCGAATCAATGGCCTGCGTGTCAAGGTCAAGGGCGACGTATTTCTGGCGGACATCGCGCCCCTGCAATCCTCCGAGCACGACGACAGCGAAGCCATGGCCGGCGCCGTGCTCACCCTGCACCGGGCCGACCGGGTCGGTGAGCGTATCTATAACGTGCGCAAGCAAGAGCTGCGTGGTTTCGACAGCATCTTCCAAAGCTCCAAGGTCATGGCCGCAGTGGTGCGCGAAGCACGGCGCATGGCGCCGCTGGATGCGCCGCTATTAATAGAAGGCGAAACCGGCACCGGCAAGGAGCTGCTGGCTCGAGCCTGCCACTTGGCCAGCCCGCGGGGGCAGTCGCCGTTGATGGCGCTCAACTGCGCGGGGTTGCCCGAGTCGATGGCCGAGACTGAACTGTTTGGCTATGGCCCCGGCGCATTTGAAGGGGCGCGGGCGGAAGGTAAATTGGGCCTGCTTGAGCTGACGGCGGGCGGTACCTTGTTTCTCGATGGCGTGGGAGAAATGAGCGCGCGCTTGCAGGTCAAGCTGCTGCGCTTTCTGCAGGACGGTTGTTTTCGCCGGGTGGGCAGTGATGAAGAGGTGTACCTGGACGTGCGGGTGATCTGCGCGACCCAGGTGGACTTGTCGGAACTCTGCGCCCGGGGTGAGTTTCGCCAGGACCTTTATCACCGGCTGAATGTGCTGTCGCTGCATATCCCGCCGTTGCGCGAATGCCTGGATGGCCTCGCGCCGTTGGTCGAGCACTTTCTCGACCAGGCCAGTCGGCAGATCGGTTGCCCACTGCCCAAGCTGGCCCCTGCGGCCATGGACAAACTCAGCCACTACCACTGGCCGGGCAACGTGCGGCAATTGGAAAACGTGCTGTTCCAGGCGGTGTCGTTGTGTGAGGGCGGTACGGTCAAGGTTGAGCATATTCGTCTGCCGGACTATGGCGTGCGCCAGCCGCTGGGTGATTTTTCCCTGGAGGGCAGCCTGGAGGATATCGTCGGGCGCTTTGAGAAGGCGGTGTTGGAAAGCCTGTACGCCGAACACCCCAGCAGTCGCCAGTTGGGCAAGCGCCTGGGGGTGTCGCACACCACCATTGCCAACAAACTGCGCGATTACGAAGTGCTCAAGGCTGATCGCAGTTAAAACGGTGGGAGCTGGCTTGCCTGCGATGACGGCCTAACAGTCAACACAGTTGGACCGGGTACATATCCGTTATTTAGGTAACGGCCACTTAGGGTTCCGCTCTGACAGCGGCTCACTTTTGAAAGGAGCCGGAATGCCGGCCCAGCCAAAAGTAAGCAAAAGGCTCTTGCCCCACCACTCGGCACCTCGCTTAGGCTCGGTGTGCCCGAACACAGGCTTGAATCCGTGGGCCGCCGCCACGCGCCATCCATGGCGCGGGGCGGCTAACCCGGCGTCCTGCCGGGTTACCCACGAATTCAAGCCTGCGTTCGGCCAGCGTGGTTTAACGGGGCGCCTGAGATCAAGATCAAGAGCAGATCAAGAGCGACTTGCTTCGCATCGTGGTTACCGTTTGCTGCTACAGCCCACAAGGTTGTGTAGATATCTATGCTGCGATAGGGGACTGTCAGTTGGCATATCAGTGCCTGTTCCGCCGCTATCGCAGGCAAGCCAGCTCCCACATTTGAGCTCTGTCGTTTTTCAGGCCGGTGTTTGCCGCTGGCGGCAGTAGTCCGCCGTTTTTTCGACTGTTTCTCCCTTGCCTATTTCAGATACCTCCACGAAACCCCCGCCGCGCCTGGACTTTGGCCTCTTTTGAAAAGTTGGTTCGCAAATTGCTTAAGCCTCCTCAGTACAGCGGTGGGCGGCAAGCGTCCGTCAGAAAGAGGATAGAGCGTGGACAAGTACCTTTATGTGGCAATGACCGGCGCCAGCCAGAATGCACTGGCGCAGAAGGCCCATGCCAACAATCTGGCGAACATTTCCACCAACGGCTTTCAGCGCGACCTGGAGCAGGCGCGTTCGATGCCGGTGTTCGGTGACAGCTTTCCGGCGCGGGCGTTTGCCATGACCGAGCGGCCGGCCACTGACTTTTCTCCGGGCGCGATGATCGAAACCGGCCGCGACCTCGACGTGGCCGTCAGCGGTGACGGCTGGATGGCCGTGCAAACCCCGGATGGCGGCGAAGCCTACGTGCGCAGCGCCAGCATGAACGTGGATGCCCTGGGCGTGCTGCGTGCCGGCAACGGTATGCCAATCATGGGCAACGGTGGCCCGATTGCCGTGCCGCCCCAGCAGAAAATCGAAGTGGGTTCGGACGGCACCATCAGCATCCGTGCCATGGGCGAAGGCCCGCGGGTGATGGCGGAAGTGGACCGTATCAAGATGGTCCAGCCTGACCTCAAGAACATGACCAAAGGCCTGGACGGCACCATCCACACCAAGGATGGCCAGCCGGCCCAGGCCGACGCGAACGTGCGGCTGACCTCGGGTTTCCTGCAGGCAAGCAACGTCAATGCCGTGGAAGAAATGACCGCGGTGCTGGCGCTGGCCAAGCAGTTCGAGCTGCACATCAAGATGATGAACAGCGCTAAAGAAGACGACCAGGCCATGACGCGCGTCATGCAGATGAGCTGATTCAAGCCCACTAATTAATTTGCAACGCAGCGCCAACCATCCGGCGCACGAAGGAGAACAGCATGCTTCCGGCTCTATGGGTTGCCAAGACAGGCCTGTCCGCCCAGGACACCAACCTGACGACCATTTCCAACAACCTGGCAAACGTGTCGACCACGGGCTTTAAACGTGACCGCGCCGAGTTCCAGGACTTGCTCTATCAGATCAAGAAGCAACCGGGCGCCCAATCGACCCAGGACAGCGAACTGCCGTCGGGCCTGCAATTGGGTACCGGTGTGCAGATCGTCGGCACCCAGAAAAACTTCAGCGCCGGTAACCTGCAGCAAACCGGCCAGCCCCTGGACATGGCGATCAATGGTCGCGGCTTTTTCCAGGTGCTGCAACCGGATGGCACCACCTCTTACACCCGTGACGGCACCTTCCACCTGGACTCCAACGGCCAGATCGTGACCGCTAACGGTTTCGCCCTGGAGCCTGCCGTCGTGGTGCCTCCCGACGCCAAGACCTTCACCGTCGGCAACGACGGCACCGTGTCCATCACCGTCGCGGGCAACCCGGCGTCCCAAGTGATCGGTAACCTGCAAACCGCCGACTTCATCAACCCGGCCGGCCTGCAGGCGATGGGCAACAACCTGTTCCTGGAAACCGCCTCCAGTGGCGCGCCGCAAATCGGCACCCCTGGCTTGAACGGCTTCGGTACCACGCTGCAAAGCACCCTGGAAACCTCCAACGTCAGTACCGTTGAGGAGATGGTCAACATGATCACCACCCAGCGCGCCTACGAGATGAACTCCAAGGTGATTTCCACCGCCGACCAGATGCTTTCGTTCGTCACGCAGAATCTGTAATCAGTCTATGGGGCGCCCTTGAGGGTGCCTGCAACACCGTGAGGTTAGGGTCATGAATCGCTATGTTTGTGTGTTGGCATTGAGTGGGATCGCCGTGCTTGCGGGCTGTGTCGCCCCCTCGCCAAAGCCCAATGACCCGTACTACGCGCCGGTGTTGCCACGCACGCCGCTGCCGGCGGCGGCCAACAATGGCTCGATCTACCAGGCCGGGTTCGAGCAGAACCTGTACAGCGACCGCAAGGCGTTCCGGGTCGGTGACATCATCACCATCACCCTGAACGAGAAGACCCAGGCCAGCAAGAACGCCAACTCGCAGATCGGCAAAAACAGCAAGACCAGCATTGGCCTGACCTCGCTGTTCGGCGGCGGCTTGAACACCAACAACCCGCTGGGCGGTGGTGACCTGAGCCTGGACGCCGGCTACAGCGGCGACCGCGCCACCAACGGCAAGAGCGCGGCCGGGCAGGGCAACAGCCTGACCGGTTCGATCACCGTGACCGTCGCCGACGTATTGCCCAACGGCATCATTGCCGTGCGCGGTGAAAAGTGGATGACCCTCAACACCGGCGACGAGCTGGTGCGCATCGCCGGCATGGTCCGCGCCGATGACATCTCCACCGACAACACCGTGCCGTCGACGCGCATTGCCGATGCACGCATTACCTACTCGGGCACCGGTTCGTTTGCCGATGCGAGCCAGCCGGGCTGGTTCGACCGCTTCTTCCTCAGCCCGCTGTTCCCTTTCTAGGTGGCCATTTTGAAGTTCAAACAGCTGATGGCGATGGCGCTTTTGTTGGCCTTGAGCGCTGTGGCCCAGGCCGAGCGCTTGAAGGACATCGCCAGTATTTCCGGCGTGCGCTCCAACCAGTTGATCGGCTATGGCCTAGTCGTGGGGCTTAACGGCACGGGTGACCAGACCACCCAGACGCCGTTCACCCTGCAAACCTTCAACAACATGCTCTCGCAGTTCGGCATCAAAGTGCCGCCAGGCTCGGGCAACGTGCAGTTGAAGAACGTCGCAGCGGTGTCAATCAGCGCCGATCTGCCCGCGTTCGCCAAGCCGGGGCAGGTGGTGGATATCACCGTGTCGTCCATGGGTAACTCCAAGAGCCTGCGCGGCGGCACCTTGCTGATGACGCCGCTCAAAGGTATCGACGGCAACGTCTACGCCATCGCCCAGGGCAACCTGGTGGTCGGCGGTTTTGACGCCGAAGGCCGCGACGGTTCGAAGATCACCGTCAACGTGCCGTCGGCCGGTCGTATCCCCGGTGGCGCCACGGTTGAACGCACCGTGCCGAGTGGTTTCAACCAGGGCAACAGCCTGACCCTGAACCTCAACCGCTCCGACTTCACCACCGCCAAGCGCGTGGTCGACAAGATCAATGACATGCTCGGCCCTGGCGTGGCCCAGGCCATCGACGGCGGCTCGGTTCGCGTCACTGCGCCTTTGGACCCAAGCCAGCGTGTGGACTACCTGTCGATCCTGGAAAACCTTGAGGTGGACCCCGGCCAGGCCGTGGCCAAAGTCATCATCAACTCGCGCACCGGCACCATCGTGATCGGCCAGAACGTCAAGGTCTCGCCAGCGGCGGTAACCCACGGCAGCCTGACGGTGACCATCACCGAAGACCCGATCGTCAGCCAGCCTGGGCCGTTGTCCGGTGGCCAGACGGCCGTGGTCCCGCGCTCGCGCGTCAATGCCCAGCAAGAAGCCAAGCCGATGTTCAAGTTCGGCCCCGGCACCACCCTGGACGAGATTGTCCGTGCGGTGAACCAGGTGGGCGCTGCGCCCGGCGACTTGATGGCGATCCTCGAAGCTTTGAAGCAGGCCGGCGCGTTGCAAGCCGACCTGATCGTGATCTGAGGCCATGGCCATGGATATGCGCAAGAGCGGTATCAGCAGCACGGCGGACTCGGGGTCTTACTCCGACCTGAACCGGCTTAACCAGCTCAAGGTCGGCGACGACAAAAACAGTGAAGGCAACCTGCGCAAAGTGGCGCAGGAATTCGAGTCGCTGTTTTTGAACGAGATGCTCAAGTCCATGCGTTCGGCCACCGAGGCCCTGGGCAAGGACAACCCGCTGAACACCCCGGCCGCCAAGCAATACCAGGAAATGTACGACCAGCAATTGGCGGTGTCGATGTCCCGCGAAGGCGGTGGTATCGGCCTGGCCGATGTGCTGATGCGCCAGATGCAGAAGAACAAGCCGGTGGAGGCCCAGGCCGCCACCTTGCAAGGCCCGGCGGCGGATGCGCCGGTGAAGAAAGTCGATGTGCCGACCGAGATTGCCGCCGGTACCCAGGCCGAAGGCCCGTTGGGCCGCTCCAATGGCCAGCGGCCTTTGTGGGCGTATCGCGTGGCCGTGCCTGAGGGCGCCAGCACCCATGCCAACGACATGGAACTGATGAACCAGCGCCGTATCGCCTTGCCCAGCAGGCTGGCCGACCGCCTGCTGGCGGGCATCGTGCCGAACGCTCCGGTCGAAGCCAAAGCCGCGCCCCTGCGTAACAGCGCTGCCGACGACACGGTCATCAACAGCAGCGCGCGTAGCTTTGCCGTGCCGAGCGGGCGCATGCAGGTGTATGGCCGCGCCATTGCGCAGCCACCGCTGGCGCCGGCCAAGAAAGCCTTCAGTTCCCAGGATGAATTTGTTGCCACCATGCTGCCGATGGCCAAGGCCGCCGCCGCACGTATCGGTATCGACCCCAAGTACCTGGTGGCCCAGGCCGCACTGGAAACCGGCTGGGGCAAATCGGTGATGCGCGCCGAGGACGGCAGCAGCAGCCACAACCTGTTCGGCATCAAGGCCGGCCAGAGCTGGCAGGGCGGCCAGGCCCGGGCGATCACCAGCGAGTTTCGCGATGGTGCGATGGTCAAGGAAACGGCGCAGTTCCGTTCCTACAGCTCCTATCAGGACAGCTTCCACGACCTCGTGACCCTGCTGCAAAGCCATGATCGCTATAAAGAAGTTGTGAAATCAGCCGACAACCCGGAACAGTTTGTACGCGAGTTGCAAAAAGCCGGTTATGCAACCGACCCGGATTACGCCAGCAAGATTTCGCAGATCGCAAAAAACATGAACAGTTACCAGAACTACGCTGCCGCTGGCGCAACCACACATTTATAAGGTCTGAACCATGAGTTTGCTCAGTATCGGGATGTCAGGGCTCAATGCCGCTCAAGGATCGTTGTCGGTCTTGAGTAATAACATCGCCAACGTGAATACCCCGGGGTACTCGCGTCAGCAGACCACGCAAAATACCAATGCGTCGAACCCGTTCGGCGGCGTGTACATCGGCAGCGGCACCACCCTGGCCGATGTGCGCCGGGTGTACAACGAGTACCTGGACACCGCTTACCAGAACAGCACGGCGCTCAATAACGACGCCAAGGCGTACCTGGATCAGGTGGGGGCCGTCGACAAAGTGCTGTCGGACAAAACCACCGGCCTGTCCTCGGTGCTCAGTTCGTTCTTTGCCACCCTGCAAACCGCCGCGTCCAACCCCAGCGACCTGTCGGCCCGCCAACTGCTGGTGACCAACGCCCAGACCCTGAGCAGCCGTTTCAACGCGATCTCCACGCAGTTGACTCAGCAGAAAGAGACGATCAACAACCAACTGAGCAGCATGAGTGACCAGGTCAACCAATTGACCGCCTCGATTGCCTCCCTCAACCAGCAGATCTCCCAGGCCCAAGGCAGCTCCAACAGCGCCCCGGCCAACCTGCTGGACTCGCGTAACGAGGCAGTACGTTCGCTCAATGAGTTGATTGGCGTGACGGCCACCGAGAAAAACGGCCAATTCAGCGTGACCACCGGCAGCGGCCAGTCTCTGGTAGAGGGCGGGATCTCCAACAAGATTTCCGCCGCGCCAAGCAAAACCGATAACAGCCAATACACCATCCAGCTGGACATGAACGGCACCACCCTGGACCTGGGCTCGGTGATCAGCGGCGGCAGCATCGGCGGCCTGTTGCGCTATCGCAGCGATGCCCTGATGCCGGCCATCAATGAGCTGGGCCGTATCGCCATCGCCACGGCAGACACGCTCAACAACCAACTGGGCCAGGGCCTGGACCTCAACGGTGACTTTGGCGTTTCGCTGTTCAAAGACATCAACAGCGCCGCCGCCATTGCCTCGCGCAGCCAGGGTGCCTCGGGCAACAGCGCCGGCGCGGGCAACCTGAACGTGACGATCAAGGACAGCAGTCAGTTGTCCACGTTTGACTACACCGTGACCTTCAGCGACAAGACCGATCCTAACAAGATCACGGTGTTGCGTTCGGACGGCAAGGCCATGGGCACCTTCGACATGAGCTCAACACCGCCGCCGACCCTGGATGGCTTCACCCTGGCGCTGGACGGCAAGGGTACCATGGCGTTTGGCGACAGTTTCAAAGTCAGCCCCACCGCCACGGGCGCCAGCGGTATTGGCGTGGCGCTCACCGATGCGAACAAACTGGCGTTCGCCGGCCCGTTGGCAGGTACCAGCAGCACGACCAACAGCGGCACGGGCACCTTTACCCAGCCGGCCTTGACGGTGCCTCTGGATATCCATGGCGGCACCGACACCGCGCAGTTGCGCGCTGGTATTGAAAACTCGATGCCGGTGAAGATGGTGTTCGGCAAGCCCGCCGCCGACGGCACGCAGTCCTATACCATCAACGACTCCAAGGGCAACCCGATTGGCACTGGCTCGATCATTCCGGGGCAGGGCAACAAGATCACCGTGGACGTGCCGATGCGCGACGCCAGCGGTGCCGCCATTCCCGGCAAGAGCTTCAAGTTCGACACCACCGTCAACGGCTCGCCGGCAGACGGCGACAGCACCACCTTTGCCTTCAACAGTGGCGGCAAGTCCGACGGCCGCAATGCCCAGGAACTGCTGAACCTGCAAACCAAGGCCACCGTCGGCATGGGCGATGGCAACGCGGGCACCAGCCTGGTGGGTGCCAACAGCAAGCTGGTCTCGACCGTGGGGGCCAAGGCCAGCCAGGCCGGGGTCGACACCGCCGCCACCGGCGCGTTGCTCAGCGCCAACAAGGAAGCACGCAACTCGGTATCCGGGGTCAACCTGGATGATGAAGCGGGCGACATGATCAAGTTCCAGCAGTACTACACCGCGTCGTCGCAGATCATCAAGGCTGCGCAGGAAACCTTCACCACACTGATGAATGCTCTTTAAGGGAGGCTGGGACGATGCGTATTTCTACACAGCAGTATTTTGAGACCAGCTCTGCCAAGTACCAGAGCAACTATTCCAGCGTGGTCAAGGCCCAGGACCAGGCCAGCTCCGGTGTGCGCGTGCAGACCGCCGCGGATGATCCGGTGGCGGCGGCGCGGTTGTTGATGCTGCAGCAGCAGAAAGACATGCTGGCGCAGTTCAATGGCAACATCGACACCCTGAAAAACTCGCTGACCACCCAGGACGGCGTGCTGGAAAATATCAATATCGCGATTCAACGGGCCAGTGAGTTGGCGCTCAAGGCGGGTAACGTCGGCATCAGCGACGCTGACCGCAAGTCGACGGCCGCCGAGATTGGCGCCATTGAAGACCAGGTCCTGGGCCTGCTCAATACCAAGGACGCCAGCGGCAATTACTTGTTCTCCGGCAGCAAGACCGACACGCCGCCTTACGCCCGCAACAATGACGGCACCTACAGCTACCAGGGCGATGACACGCCGCTGAGCTTGAAGATCGCAGAGAACCTGTCGGTTGCCATGGGCAATACCGCCAAGAGCATGCTTGAAAGCTCGGCGAATACGGGCCGTACGCAAACCGCGCCAATCCTCGTGCCGCCAGCGGTCGACGATGGCAAGGTCACCGTCTCTGCCGGGCTGATCGCGGCCAACAGCAGCTATAACAGCAGTTTTTCCGATGGTCAGCCGTATAAGCTGACCTTCACCAGCAGCACCCAATACGTCGTCACGGACAATGCCGGCAAGGACATCACCTCGGAGATTCCGGGCAACGGCACTTTCGACGCTACCAAGGAAGGCGGTTCGACTATCAGCCTGCGCGGGGTCAAGTTCGACATTGGCTTGAACCTGGGCAAAGACGCGCTGGGCAAAGACATACTGCCAGGCGCGCCGTCGGACGCCATCGTCAAGGACCGCGAATTCAGCCTGTCGGTCAAACCAGACACCTTCAGCGTTTCGCGCACCCCGAGCAATCCGTCCACCGCGCAACTGAGCGGCGGCACGGTGAGCGATCCGGCGGCTTACGCCAGCACCTTTCCCAATTCGGGCGTGATCGTAAAGTTCGGGGCCGCTGGCGCCTATGACCTGTATGCGCAGCCGTATAGCGCAGACAGCAAATCCATCGCCAGTGGCACCCTGGCGGCCGGCGCAACCACCATCACGGCGGCAGGGGTGACCTTTGATGTCACCACCGCACCGGCGCCGGCAGCCGGCGACCAGTTTGCGATCAGTGCCACCAGCAACAAGAACGAGAACGTCCTCGATACCCTGAGCCATCTGCGCAAAATTCTGGAAACGCCGTCAGACGGCAATCCGGCGGCGCAGAAGGAGCTCAAGGATGTGGTAGCCAAGTCGATTGGCAACTTGACCAATGCCTACGGGCAGATCGACCAGGCACGCGGCTCACTGGGCGCGCGCCTCAATGGCCTGGATATTCAGTCCAAGGAAAACGTCAGCCTGGACCTGGCCAATACCACCACCATGAATGCCCTGGGCAATGTCGACTTCGCCGAAGCCGCCGTCAACCTGAGCTTGCAGCAAACCATGTTGCAGGCTTCGCAACTGGCCTTCGTGAAAATCTCGCAGTTGAGCCTGTTCAACAAGATGTAAACGGCGTTCAGTCAAGCGGCCCGCTCTGGAAACAGGGCGGGCCGTTATCGTTTCTGGGGCTAAATTGTTGAAACGTTTTGCATAAACCACGCAAAATTGAGTGACCTGTGAGTCATAAAGCGCATCTTCACTGTATCGTGTGAAAAGGATAAGTCGTCACAGGGCCTTCATCGGGCGGCTTTCAGCGAGATTTTCATGGGGTTATCCCCTTTATTGTCAGCACTCCCGGCGTAGCCCGAGGGGTGTTCTCCAGCTATTTAGTATTGGGAAGCCACAATGATTGGCATAAAAAGCATCGCCAGTTACGTGCCGGCAGACGGGATCGATAACTACGCCCAGGGTGCCAAATTCGCCAAGGATGAAGAGTTCATCATCGGCAAGATCGGTTCGGCGTTTCTGCCGCGCAAGGAAGCTGCACAGGAAACGTCCGACCTGTGCGTCGAAGCCGTCAACGCATTGTTCGCCAATAACCCGGATTTGAAGCGCGAGTCCATCGACGCGCTGATCGTCGTCACCCAGAACGGCGATGAAGAGGGCTTGCCCCACACCGCCGCTATCGTCCAGGACAAACTGGGCCTGCCGACTCACGTGGCCGCCTTCGATATCTCCCTGGGCTGCTCCGGCTACGTCTACGGCATCTACGCGATGAAGGGCTTCATGGAAGCCGCCGGCCTGAAAAACGGCCTGCTGATCACCGCCGACCCGTACTCCAAGATCGTCGACCCGGAAGACCGCAACACCACCATGCTGTTCGGCGATGCCGCCACCGCCACCTGGATGGGCGAGGACGCGCCATGGCTGCTGGGCAAATCCAAGTTCGGCACCGACGGTTCCGGCGCACCGCACCTGAAGGTCAGCGACGGCGTGTTCTTCATGAACGGCCGCCAGGTGTTCAACTTTGCTTTGCTCAAGGTGCCGGCGCACTTGCACGAGCTGCTCAATGAGTCGGACCTCAAGGCTGATGACATTGACGCGTTCTGCATTCACCAGGGCAGCGCGGCCATCGTCGACGCCGTGGCGCGCCGCTTTGAAGAAGCGCCGGTGGACAAGTTCATCAAGGACATGGTCGAGACCGGTAACACCGTGTCGTCGAGCATCCCGCTGCTGCTGGAAAAGCATGTGATGGACGCCACCTGGAAGCGCGTGGCAATCAGCGGCTTTGGCGTAGGCCTGTCGTGGGGCTCGGCGATTCTCTATCGTCCGTGATGCTTTAGCCGCTGCACAAAAAGCGCCGATGATCCCACGATCATCGGCGTTTTTTTTGCGCCCCCCCCCTGTAGGAGCGAGCTTGCTCGCGAAGAACGTTAACGATAACGCGGGCATTCAGAATGCACGCTGCGTTCTCAGGTTCTTCGCGAGCAAGCTCGCTCCTACAAGGGGGGATGTCTTGAAGGCGAAGTTTTGGCGCCAGTAACCCGTGATTACGGGCGTTTCACGCCTCTATAAGGCCTTGAAATACAAGGGCTGGCACAGGGCTACTAAAAAAAATCAAAAAAATCCTCAAGCAACCGGCTACCACGACGATAACTATTACGTAGGTTCTCTAGGCCACACCCGGCGGTCGCCAGGGCCGGAAGCCGCAGTATCCAAACCACGAGGATTTCGTCATGGCATTATCAGTAAACACCAACATCACCTCCCTGGGTGTCCAGAAGAACCTGAACAAAGCTTCCGACGCTCTGAGCCAGTCGATGAACCGTCTGTCCTCCGGCCTGAAAATCAACAGCGCCAAAGACGACGCTGCCGGCATGCAGATCGCTAACCGTCTGAACAACCAGGTCAAAGGCCTGAACGTTGCCATCGCCAACGCCAACAACGGCGTGTCGATTGCCCAGACTGCTGAAGGCGCGATGCAAGAATCCACCAACACCCTGCAGCGTCTGCGTGAACTCGCCCTGCAAGCGGCCAACGGTGATAAAAGCGACGCTGACCGTGTTTCCCTGCAGCAAGAATTCACCGCTAAAGTGGGCGAGCTGAACCGTATCGCCAGCACCACCACCTTCGGTGGTCGTAACCTGCTCGACGGCTCGTTCAGCAACGTAGCGTTCCAGATCGGCGCCAACGCCAACGAGACTATCTCGTTCGGTATGACCGATATCAGCTCGACTGCGCTGAAGGGTAACTACAAAGAAGCTGCTGTAGATGGCACTGCAATGACAGGTCTGGCTGCAACTGCTACTGGCTCGGTATTGGGTGACAAAGCTGTTAAAACAGGTACCGCTGCTACTGCCGCCGTTGCTACTGATGCCTTCACTATCAACGGTGTAGATATCAAGCTGACCGGCACCGCAGCTGGTGGTCCTGGCGGTACGTCGGCTGTTGCCGATATCAACGCTAAAACAGCTCAGACCGGCGTAACTGCCAGCACTGATGCTGCTGGTATTGTTACTCTGACCTCGAAGAATGACATTGTTCTTGGCGCTTCAGCTACTGTCGGTGCTACTGACGGTCTGGCCAAGCTGGGCTTCGGTGCTGCGGGTACTACCGCTGCCGTGCCTACTACGCTCACTAGCGACATTGGTACTGCAGGCGCTATCTCCGTTAATGGTAACGCTGTCACTTGGGGCGCTACTGACGACCTGACTGCCATCCTGGGTAACATCGCTACTGCTGCTGGTACCGGTGCGACCGCAGTGTTCGCAGACGGTCGCGTTAAAGTGACTTCTGGTAACGGTGAAGATATTAAGCTGGCTAACACTTCCAGCGGTTCGCTGTCGCAACTGGGTCTGTCGGCTGGTACTACTCAAGCCAAATTGACCGCTGACACTTCCATCGACGTAAACGGCGTTGAAGTTAAGTTCAAGAAGGGCGACACCGCTGACGCGATCGTTTCCTCGATCAACAGCGCGAGCACCGGTGTTCAAGCCAGCAAAAACGCTGACGGTACCCTGAACCTGTTCGCTGACAAAGACATCACCATCAAGGACGGCAGCGCCGGTACTGGCCTGGCTGCATTGGGTCTGACCGCTGTTGCTGCGGCCGGCACTAAGTCCGCCGTCACCATGGAAACCAGCGTTTCCGACCTGAGCATCCTGTCTGCCGCTTCTTCGCAGCAGGCCATCCAGGCTCTGGACGACGCCATGCAGCAAATCGACAGCCAGCGTTCGCAGCTGGGTGCCGTACAAAACCGCTTCGCCAGCACCGTGGCCAACCTGCAGAGCATTTCGCAGAACTCCTCCGCTGCCAAAGGCCGCGTAGAAGACGCTGACTTCGCTTCTGAAGCCGCTGAGCTGACCAAGCAACAAACCCTGCAACAGGCTTCCACTGCGATCCTGTCCCAGGCCAACCAACTGCCATCGTCTGTTCTGAAGCTGCTTCAGTAATAGCGCTAGCGGTTAAATAACGGGAGGGTGCGTTTAACAACGTGCCCTTCCGTTTTTTCAGTTTGGAGGTGGTGACATGGACATGAGCATCAAGCTGACCTCGTCTTACCCCGCAGGCACGGCCCCGGCCAACCTTGGCGCAGTGGTGACCCAGGCCAAGCCTGTGGCCAGCAATGAGCCGAGCAAAAGTGAAGAGCCTCAGCGCGTTGCGCTGGAAAAGGCTGTTACCGATATGCGTGAGTTTGTGCAGGCTTCACAGCGCAACCTGGATTTTTCCATCGATGACTCTACCGGCAAGGTAGTGGTCAAGGTGATCGCCACTGACAGTGGTGAAGTGATTCGACAGATTCCATCGGAGACCGCGCTGAAATTGGCGCAGAACCTGAGCGATGCCGGCAGCCTGTTGTTTGATAGCAAGGCTTGAGTTGGCACGAAACATGTTTCTGATTGCGGTCTAGGCGTATAAGCGCCAAAAAACGGCCGCTGCAGGACAAGGAGAATGGCAAATGGCTAGTTCAACGATTTCCGGCCCAGGTTCGGGCTACGACACCCAAGCAATCGTCAAGGCGCTGGTCGGTGCCGAGCAGGCGCCCAAGCAGGCTCAGATCACCAACGAGCAGAAGAAAGCCACCGTGCAGTTGTCTGCCGTGGGCTCGGTCAAGACGGCGTTGGAAGCCTACCAGGCGGCGATCACCAAGTTGAACAATGCTTCGGCCTTCAACGGGCTGGCGGCGACTTCTTCGGAAGAGAAAAACGCCAAGGTCACCCTGACTGACGGTGCATCCAGCGGCAAGTACCTGTTGAAGATCGCCAACCTTGCGACCGCCTCGAAAGTCACCACGGCGGTGAACGCGGAGGGCGCGTCGGGCAAGGCCAACAGCACCGACGAAGACCAGACGCTGACCATCAACCAGTCGGGCAAAAGCTACGACGTGGTGATCCCTGGTGGCGCGACCTTGCAACAGGTGCGCGAGTCGATCAATACCCAGCTCTCGTCCCAAGGCATCAGTGCCAACGTACTGAGTGACTCCAATGGCGCACGGCTGGTACTCACCTCGACCAATATGGGTGAAGGCACCGACATCACCCTCAGCGGTGATTCGCAACTGGCTACCGGGTATGACAAAGGTACGCCGCCGACCAACGCCAAGTACTCCATCGACGGCATTGATATGTCATCGACCAGCAACAAGATCACCTCGGCGATCAGCGGCGTGACCCTGGACCTGTTGGACACGGTAGACATCACCAAGCCGACCACCATCACCGTGGCCAGCAACACCGACACGCTGAAAACCTCGGTGCAGTCCTTCGTCAGCGCCTACAACACGCTGATGACGGCGATCAATACCCAAACCAAGGTCACTGCCACCGGTGATGCCTCCACCACCACCGCAGGTGCGTTGACCGGCGATGCGTCGATGCGTCAATTGGTGAACAGCCTGCGTTCCGAGTTGGTCAACGGCTCCGGCGCGGGCACCATGACCAGCCTGGCGCAGATGGGCATTACCACCGACCAGAAAACCGGCCTGCTGAGCCTGGATGACAAAACCTGGGACAAGGCCGTGGTCAAGGGCGCTGGCGACATTGCCAAGCTGTTCACCGGCGACTCGGGCTTGATCACCCGCATGAACAAGGCGACCAACAGCTATGTCGGCACCACCGGCACCCTGGCGACCCGGGCCACCGATCTCAACAACAAGTTGACCGACTTGACCAAAGAGACCGATGACCTCACGCGGCGCATGGATGCCTTGCAGAAGTCCCTGACCGCCAAGTACACGGCGATGGACACCATGATCGCGCAGATCAACGCCAGCAGCTCCAGCATCCTGACCACCCTCAACTCGCTGAACAATCCTAAGTCGAACTGATGAGCGGTGCGCGCCAGGGCCCTGTCCAGGGGCTCTCGCGCAGGGTGCTGGATTAAAGTTTTTATCGCCGTGGTCGAAAAACTGGTTAAGCAAACCTATTCGATTGTCGCCAGTAACGAGGTAGCAACATGAACCCGATGAGAGCCCTTCGCCAGTACCAGAAGGTCAATGCCCACGCTCAGGTCTCCGAAGCCAGCCCGCACCGCCTGGTGCAGATGCTAATGGAAGGTGGCCTGGATCGCATGGCCCAGGCCAAGGGGGCGTTGAGTCGCGGGGACATCGCGCAAAAGGGCCTGATGCTGGGCAAGGCGATCGAAATCATTTCGGGCCTGCGCGATGGCCTGGAGCCTGAGAAAGCCGAAGATCCGGCCGCGATCCAGCGTCTGGATGCGTTGTATAACTACATGGGCAATCGCCTGGTCGAGGCCAACCGAGTCAATGATGTCGAGATGATCGACGAAGTCGCCCGTCTGCTGATCACCGTCAAGACCGGCTGGGATGCCATCGCTCCACAATAAGGCCGATCGCCTTGAGGTACACATCATGAGCCACGCACTGCAACGCATCGACGAAACCCGCGAAGCCCTGATCGGCGCGCTGGCCGAGCGCAACTGGGAAGCTGTCGGCGAGTTGGACCTGGGGTGTCGAGCGGTGATTGATGAGGTGCTCAGCGAGGCGCCGGTAGATGAGGATGCACTGCGCGAAAAGCTGGAAAGCCTGCTGGTGGTGTATCGGCAGTTGCTGGAGGTGACGACCGGCGAGCGCCAGGCGATTTTCGAAGAGATGTCGCAGATCAACCAAGCGAAAAATGCGTCAAAGGTTTACCATCTGTTCGGTTGAACGGGCGCAGTTAATCCGAACGGCGCGTCATATATTTGACTGTGCCAACATTTTTGACTTAACTAGTGCTGTTTTCAGATTTCAGACGTCTAGAAGGTAAGAAATCTTACAGACGTCTAGATTGCCCTCATTCCGGGGCAGGAAGTTTTACTAGGGAAGTTGCTATTGCATGTGGCGTGAAACCAAAATTCTGCTGATCGATGACGATAGCGTCCGCCGCCGCGATTTAGCGGTGATTTTAAATTTTCTCGGTGAAGAAAATTTACCCTGCGGCAGCCACGATTGGCAGCAGGCGGTCAGCTCGTTGTCGTCGAGCCGTGAAGTCATTTGCGTATTGATCGGGACGGTAAACGCTCCTGGCGCAGTTCTGGGCCTGTTAAAGACACTGTCTACCTGGGATGAGTTCCTTCCGGTGTTGCTGATGGGCGATATTTCTTCCGTGGACCTGCCGGAAGACCAGCGCCGCCGTGTGCTTTCCAACCTGGAAATGCCGCCCAGCTACAGCAAATTGCTCGATTCCCTGCACCGCGCCCAGGTCTATCGTGAGATGTACGACCAGGCCCGCGAGCGCGGCCGTCACCGTGAACCCAACCTGTTTCGCAGCCTCGTCGGCACCAGCCGTGCCATCCAGCACGTGCGCCAGATGATGCAGCAAGTGGCCGACACCGACGCCAGCGTGCTGATCCTCGGCGAGTCAGGCACCGGCAAGGAAGTGGTCGCGCGCAACCTGCACTATCACTCCAAGCGCCGCGACGGGCCCTTCGTGCCGGTCAACTGCGGGGCGATCCCGGCAGAGCTGCTGGAAAGCGAATTGTTCGGCCACGAGAAGGGCGCCTTTACCGGGGCGATCACCAGCCGTGCCGGGCGCTTTGAGCTGGCCAATGGCGGCACCCTGTTCCTCGACGAAATCGGCGACATGCCGCTGCCGATGCAGGTCAAGCTGCTGCGCGTATTGCAGGAGCGCACCTTCGAGCGCGTGGGCAGCAACAAGACCCAGAGCGTGGACGTGCGCATCATTGCAGCCACCCACAAGAACCTCGAAAGCATGATCGAGGTTGGCAGCTTCCGCGAAGACCTGTACTACCGCCTCAACGTATTCCCTATCGAGATGGCCCCGCTGCGTGAGCGCGTGGAAGACATCCCGTTGCTGATGAACGAACTGATCTCGCGCATGGAGCACGAAAAGCGTGGCTCCATTCGCTTCAACTCCGCGGCAATCATGTCCCTGTGCCGCCACGGCTGGCCGGGCAACGTCCGCGAACTGGCCAACCTGGTGGAGCGCATGGCGATCATGCATCCGTACGGGGTGATCGGCGTGGTCGAGTTGCCGAAGAAATTCCGCTACGTCGACGACGAAGACGAGCAGATGGACAGCCTGCGCAGCGACATGGAAGAGCGCGTGGCGATCAACGGGCATACCCCGGACTTCGGCGCCACCGCGATGTTGCCGCCCGAAGGCCTGGACCTCAAGGACTACCTCGGCAACCTGGAACAAGGGTTGATCCAGCAGGCCCTGGACGATGCCCATGGTATCGTGGCCCGCGCCGCCGAGCGCCTGCGCATCCGTCGTACCACCCTGGTGGAGAAGATGCGCAAGTACGGTATGAGCCGCAAAGAAGGTGATGAACAGGCGGATGATTGACGCCTGTTTTTCAACTACTTGATTTATAGCTAGATTTTTTTCGGCACGGGTATTGCTACAGCCCTCGCAACGTTCCGTTTAACTGACGGTCAGCCAAGCGAGAGAGCATCATGCCCCACGCCGCCCAACTATCTTCGGCCCCTGCCATCCAGGGGCTGGTTTCGCCTGTAGAACCGCCAACCCGCCAGGGCCTGGAGCACGCGTTCTCGCAGTTCAACCAGATGTCGAGCCAGCTGACCGACTCCTACAGCCTGCTTGAGGCTCGGGTTTCCGAGCTTAAAGGCGAATTGGCGGTGGTCAGCGCCCAGCGTATGCAAGAGCTGGCCGAGAAAGAGCGCCTGGCCAACCGCCTGCAAAACCTGCTCGACCTATTGCCCGGTGGCGTGATTGTCATCGACGACCAGGGCCGTGTGCGCGAAGCCAACCCGGCAGCCTGCGACCTGCTCGGCCTGCCGCTGGAAGGCGAGCTGTGGCGTGAAGTCATCACCCGCTGTTTTGCCCCCCGTGAAGACGACGGCCACGAAGTCTCCCTCAAGGACGGGCGTCGGCTGTCCATCGCCACCCGTTCCCTGGACGCCGAGCCGGGCCAGCTTGTGCTGCTCAATGACCTGACAGAAACCCGGCACCTGCAAGATCAACTGGCGCGCCATGAGCGGCTGTCGTCCCTGGGGCGTATGGTCGCTTCCTTGGCGCATCAGATTCGTACGCCGTTGTCGGCGGCATTGATCTACGCCAGCCATTTGACTGACGAGCAATTACCGGCGGCCACCCACCAACGCTTTGCCGGGCGCCTCAAGGAGCGCCTGCATGAGTTGGAGCACCAAGTGCGCGACATGCTGGTGTTTGCCCGTGGCGAACTGCCGCTGACCGATCGCGTTACACCTGCCGGCTTGATGCAGTCCCTGCAAGCGGCAGCGGCGATCCATGTGCAGGAGGCCAACCTGCGCTGGCAGTGCGACAGCCATCAGGGCGAATTGCTGTGCAACCGCGACACCCTGGTGGGCGCGCTGCTCAACCTGATCGAAAACGCCACCCAGGCCAGTGGCCCCGGGGCGCGCCTGAAAGTGCACCTGTACACCCGCGGGCAAACCCTGCGCCTGTGCGTCAGCGACAGCGGCAGCGGTATCGCCCCGCAGGTGCTGCAACGTCTGGGCGAGCCGTTTTTTACCACCAAGACCAACGGCACTGGCCTGGGCCTAACGGTGGTCAAGGCCGTGGCCCGTGCCCATCAGGGACAATTGCAGCTGCGTTCCCGCGTGGGGCGTGGCACCTGTGCATTGATGAGCTTGCCGCTGTTTACCAGTGCGGCAAGCGCGGAGTAAGAGGATGAAAACTATCAAGGTTTTATTGGTGGAAGACGATCGCGCCCTGCGTGAAGCATTGGCTGACACGCTGCTGCTAGCGGGCCATGACTACCGTGCGGTCGGCTCTGCCGAGGAAGCCTTGGAGGCGGTCGAACAGGAAACCTTCAGCCTGGTGGTCAGCGACGTCAACATGCCCGGCATGGACGGCCACCAGTTGCTCGGCCTGCTGCGGGTGCGCCAGCCGCAACTGCCGGTGCTGCTGATGACCGCCCATGGCGCGGTGGAGCGGGCGGTGGATGCCATGCGTCAAGGCGCAGCCGATTACCTGGTCAAGCCGTTCGAACCCAGGGCGTTGATCGAGCTGGTGGCCCGGCATGCCCTCGGCGTGATGCCCGCAGCCGACGGCGATGGCCCGATTGCCTTTGAACCGGCCAGCGCGCAATTGCTGGAACTGGCAGCGCGGGTAGCGCGCAGTGATTCCACCGTGCTGATTTCCGGCGAGTCCGGCACCGGTAAAGAAGTGCTGGCGCGGTATATCCACCAGCAATCGGGCCGTGCCAAGCAACCGTTCATTGCGATCAACTGCGCGGCGATCCCCGACAACATGCTCGAAGCTACCTTGTTTGGCCATGAAAAGGGCTCGTTCACCGGCGCCATCGCGGCCCAGGCCGGCAAGTTCGAACAGGCCGACGGCGGCACCATCCTGCTCGACGAAATCTCGGAAATGCCCCTGGGCCTACAAGCCAAGTTGCTGCGCGTATTGCAGGAGCGTGAAGTAGAGCGCGTGGGTGCACGCAAGCCGATCCAGCTGGATATCCGCGTGGTCGCCACCACCAACCGCGACCTCGCGGGCGAAGTAGCGGCGGGGCGCTTTCGTGAAGACCTGTTCTACCGGCTGTCGGTGTTCCCGCTGGCCTGGCGCCCATTGCGCGAGCGCCCGGCGGATATCATCCCCTTGGCCGAGCGCCTGCTGAACAACCACGTCAAAAAAATGAAGCATGCCCAGGCGCGTTTATCACCCGAGGCCCAGGCGTGCCTGGTCAGTTATCCATGGCCGGGCAACGTGCGCGAGCTGGACAATGCGATCCAGCGTGCGTTGATTTTGCAGCAGGGCGGTTTGATCCAGCCGCAAGACTTTTGCCTGGCCATGGGCAATGGCGCTGCGCCGCTGCCGAGCCTGGCCCCGGCTCCCGTGGTCGCCGAGGCAGAATCGGCCGGAGCCCTGGGCGATGACCTGCGCCGCCGTGAATTCCAGATGATCATCGACACCCTGCGCGCCGAGCGCGGCCGCCGCAAAGAAGCGGCCGAGCGCCTGGGCATCAGCCCGCGCACCTTGCGCTACAAGCTGGCGCAGATGCGCGATGCCGGGATGGACGTGGAAGCCTATCTTTTCGCCACCTGACCTCGCGCCAATCCCGTGTGTAGGAGCGAGCTTGCTCGCGAAGAGTCCATAGGCGCCGCGGGCATTCTGGAAGCGCGCGTTATCGTTGACGTTTTTCGCGAGCAAGCTCGCTCCTACAAAAAAACGTGCGGGAAGAAGGGCGCAAAAAACTTGCGGTAACAAGTTCGACAAGCTTTGTCGCCTTTTCTTACGAGTTGCTCCAGAGCTGGCACCCTTGTTGCTACCACCCCTGGTAACCGCTGCGTAGTGTCAAAAAATTGCGGGTCGTCGGAGAGAGAAGGTCATGAGCCAGGGTATTGAGTTCAATCGGTTGATGTTGGATATGCGCGCCATGCAAATGGATGCCATGGCTCAACCGAAATCCGTCGCGCCAGCGCCGGAATTGGGCCAAAGCAATTTTGCCGACATGCTCGGTCAGGCAATCAATAAAGTCAGCGATACCCAGCAGGCGTCCAGCCAGTTGGCGACGGCCTTCGAGATCGGTAAAAGCGGCGTGGACCTCACCGATGTGATGGTCGCTTCGCAGAAGGCCAGCGTGTCCTTCCAAGCCTTGACCCAAGTGCGTAACAAGCTGGTTCAGGCGTATCAAGACATCATGCAGATGCCGGTTTAAGGACGAGATTTAAGTCATGGCTGAAGCAGTCTCCGACAACCTCCCCGCCAAGGCCGACGGCAAGCCGCCGTTGTTTGGCCTGTCGTTCCTGGAAAACCTCTCGGAAATGACCATGCTGCGTCAGGTGGGCCTGATGGTGGGCCTGGCAGCCAGCGTGGCGATTGGTTTTGCCGTGGTGCTGTGGTCGCAGCAACCCGATTACCGCCCCCTGTACGGCAGCCTGTCGGGCATGGATTCCAAGCAGATCATGGAAACCCTCGCCGCCGCCGACATCGCCTACACCGTGGAGCCCAACTCCGGCGCCTTGCTGGTCAAGGCCGATGATGTGGCCCGTGCACGGATGAAGCTGGCCGCCGCTGGCGTGGCGCCGTCCGACAGCAATATCGGTTTTGAAATCCTCGACAAAGACCAGGGCCTGGGCACCAGCCAGTTCATGGAAGCCACCCGTTATCGTCGTGGTCTGGAAGGCGAACTGGCGCGCACCATTTCCAGCCTGAATAACGTCAAGGCTGCCCGTGTGCACCTGGCGATTCCGAAAAGCTCGGTGTTCGTGCGTGACGAACGCAAGCCCAGCGCCTCGGTCTTGGTCGAGTTGTTTGCTGGCCGCTCCCTGGAGCCTGGTCAGGTACTGGCGATCGTCAACCTGGTGGCCACCAGTGTTCCCGAATTGAGCAAGTCGCAAATCACCGTGGTGGACCAGAAGGGCAACCTGCTGTCCGACATGGCCGAAAACTCCGCGCTGACCCAGGCCGGCAAGCAATTCGACTACAGCCGCCGCATGGAAAGCATGCTCACCCAGCGCGTGCATAACATCCTGCAACCGGTACTGGGCAACGACCGCTACAAGGCTGAAGTGTCGGCCGATGTGGATTTCAGCGCCGTCGAGTCCACTTCCGAGCAGTTCAATCCCGACCAACCGGCCCTGCGCAGCGAGCAGTCCACCAGCGAACAACGCACTGCCAGCAATGGCCCCCAAGGTGTGCCGGGTGCCCTGAGCAACCAGCCACCTGCGCCGGCCTCGGCCCCGCAAACCACCGGTGGCGCCGCCGCTACCGCTGGGGCGATCCAGCCTGGCCAGCCGCTGTTGGACGCCAACGGCCAACAGATCATGGACCCGGCCACCGGCCAGCCGATGCTTGCGCCATACCCTGCGGACAAGCGTAACCAGTCCACCAAGAACTTCGAACTCGACCGTTCCATCAGCCACACCAAGCAGCAGCAGGGCAAGATCAATCGCCTGTCGGTGTCGGTGGTGGTCGATGACCAGGTCAAGGTCAACCCTGCGGACGGCGCGGTGACCCGTGCGCCGTGGACAGCTGACGAACTGGCGCGCTTCACCCGCCTGGTGCAAGACGCCGTTGGCTTCGATGCCAGCCGTGGCGACAGTGTCAGCGTGATCAACATGCCGTTCTCCGCCGAGCGCGGTGAAGTCATCGCTGACCCGGCGTTCTACACCCAGCCGTGGTTCTGGGACATCGTCAAGCAAGTGCTCGGGGTGTTGTTCATCCTGGTGCTGGTGTTCGGCGTATTGCGCCCGGTGCTCAACAACATCACCGGCGGCAGCAAGAAGCAACTGGCGCTGGCCGGTGGCGACGTCGAGTTGGGTGGCATGGGCGGCCTGGACGGCGAACTGGCCAACGACCGGGTCAGCCTCGGCGGCCCGCAAAGCATCCTGTTGCCAAGCCCGAGCGAAGGCTATGACGCTCAGTTGAACGCAATCAAGAGTCTGGTGGCAGAAGACCCGGGCCGTGTGGCCCAGGTCGTGAAAGAGTGGATTAACGCAGATGAATGATCGAGCCGCTGTGGCCAAGCTGTCCCGGGTCGACAAAGCCGCCGTGCTGCTGCTGTCCCTGGGTGAAACCGACGCGGCCCAAGTGCTGCGCCACATGGGCCCTAAAGAGGTCCAGCGAGTGGGCGTGGCCATGGCGCAGATGCGCAATGTGCACCGCGAGCAAGTCGAGCAGGTGATGAGCGAGTTCGTCGAGATCGTCGGCGACCAGACCAGCCTGGGCGTCGGTTCCGACAGCTACATTCGCAAGATGCTCACCTCGGCCCTGGGCGAAGACAAGGCCAACGGCCTGATCGACCGCATCCTGCTGGGTGGCAACACCAGCGGCCTGGACAGCCTCAAGTGGATGGAGCCGCGCGCAGTGGCCGACGTGATCCGCTACGAGCACCCACAGATCCAGGCGATCGTGGTGGCCTACCTGGACCCGGACCAGGCCGGCGAAGTGCTCGGCCACTTCGACCATAAAGTGCGCCTGGACATCATCCTGCGCGTGTCGTCGCTCAACACCGTGCAGCCGGCGGCGCTCAAAGAACTCAACACCATTCTGGAGAAGCAGTTCTCCGGCAATTCCAACGCCTCGCGTACCACCCTGGGTGGCATCAAGCGCGCGGCCGACATCATGAACTTCCTCGACAGCTCGGTGGAAGGCCAGTTGATGGACTCGATCCGCGAGATCGACGACACCCTGTCCGGCCAGATCGAAGACCTGATGTTCGTGTTCAACAACCTGGCCGATGTCGACGACCGTGGCATCCAGGCGCTGCTGCGCGAAGTGTCCTCGGACGTGCTGGTGCTGGCGCTCAAGGGCTCGGACGAAAACGTCAAAGAAAAGATCTTCAAGAACATGTCCAAGCGCGCCTCGGAGCTGTTGCGCGACGACCTGGAAGCCAAGGGCCCGGTGCGCGTCAGCGACGTGGAAACCGCCCAGAAGGAAATCCTCACCATTGCCCGCCGTATGGCCGAAGCCGGAGAAATCGTTCTCGGCGGGAAGGGCGGCGAAGAAATGATCTAAGGCGCCTTGCATGTCGAATAAAGATGAGGCGCCTAGCGATCTGATTCGCGCGCGGGATGTCGGCGGCTTTGACATCTGGTCGCTGCCCAGCTTCGACCCCCATGTGCCGGAGCCCGAGCCTGAACCGGTGGAGGAACCACCGGCGGAAATGGAAGAAGTGCCGCTGGATGAAGTCCAGCCACTGACCCTCGAAGAGTTGGAAACCATCCGCCAGGAGGCCTATAACGAAGGCTTTGCGGCGGGGGAAAAAGACGGCTTTCGCAGCACCACCCTCAAGGTTCGCCAGGAAGCCGAGGCGGCGCTGGCCACCAAGCTGGGTAGCCTGGAGCGCCTGATGGGTAACCTGTTCGACCCTATCGCCGAACAGGACTCACAGCTGGAAAAATCCATGGTCGGCCTGGTGCAGCACATCGCGCGCCAAGTGATCCAGCGCGAACTGGTGCTCGACTCCAGCCAGATCGAAGCGGTGATGCGTGAAGCCCTCAAGCTGCTGCCCCTGGGCGTCGGCAATGTGCGGCTGTACATCAACCCCCAGGATTTCGAACAGGTCAAAGCCCTGCGCGAGCGCCATGAAGAAACCTGGCGCATCGTCGAAGACGCTTCGTTGCAGCCCGGCGGTTGCCGCGTCGAGACCGAACACAGCCGCATCGATGCGACGGTGGAAACCCGCATCAGCCAGATCATGGCCAAGTTGTTCGATCAACTGCATGAACAAGCCCTGCACCCCGCCGAGCCGGATCTGAGCGTTGACCTGGACGCCACCGATGCGCCTTGATCGCACCAGCTTCGCCAAGCGCCTGGGCAGCTACGCCGAGGCCACCGAGTTGCCCGGCCAGCCGATCCTCGAAGGGCGCCTGTTGCGCATGGTCGGCCTGACCCTCGAAGCCGAGGGCCTGCGCGCCGCCATGGGCAGCCGCTGCCTGGTGATCAACGACGACAGCTACCACCCGGTGCAGGTCGAAGCCGAGGTGATGGGCTTTTCGGGCAGCAAGATCTTCCTGATGCCGGTCGGCAGCCTCGCCGGCATTGCCCCTGGCGCCCGCGTGGTGCCGCTGGCCGACACTGGCCGCCTGCCCATGGGCATGAGCATGCTGGGCCGCGTACTCGATGGTGCCGGTCGTGCGCTGGACGGCAAGGGCGGCATGAAGGCCGAAGACTGGGTGCCGATGGACGGCCCCACCATCAACCCGCTCAAACGCAACCCCATCAGCGTGCCGCTGGACGTGGGCATTCGCAGCATCAACGGTTTATTGACGGTCGGTCGCGGCCAGCGCCTGGGCCTGTTCGCCGGTACCGGCGTGGGTAAGTCGGTGTTGCTGGGCATGATGACGCGCTTTACCGAGGCCGACATCATCGTGGTGGGACTGATCGGCGAGCGGGGCCGCGAAGTGAAGGAGTTCATCGAGCACAGCCTCGGTGAGGAAGGGCTCAAGCGTTCCGTTGTCGTCGCTTCTCCGGCAGACGATGCACCGCTGATGCGATTGCGCGCGGCGATGTACTGCACGCGCATCGCCGAATATTTTCGCGACAAGGGCAAGAACGTCCTGTTGCTGATGGACTCGCTCACGCGTTTCGCCCAGGCCCAGCGCGAGATCGCCCTGGCCATCGGTGAACCGCCCGCGACCAAAGGTTACCCGCCGTCGGTATTTGCCAAGTTGCCCAAGCTGGTGGAGCGTGCCGGTAATGCCGAAGCCGGCGGTGGCTCGATCACCGCGTTCTATACCGTGTTGTCTGAAGGCGACGACCAACAGGACCCGATTGCCGACTCGGCCCGGGGCGTGCTCGACGGCCACATCGTGCTGTCGCGGCGCCTGGCGGAAGAGGGGCATTACCCAGCCATCGATATCGAAGCGTCCATCAGCCGGGTGATGCCGGCGGTGGTCACGCCGGAGCATATGGCTCGTGCCCAGCAGTTCAAGCAGCTGTGGTCGCGCTACCAGCAAAGCCGTGACCTGATCAGCGTCGGCGCCTATGTGGCCGGTGGCGACCGCGACACCGACCTGGCCATCGCCTTGCAGCCGCAACTGGTGACCTACCTGCGCCAGGGTCTCAACGACAAGATCACCATGGGCGAGAGCCAGTCGCACTTGCAGTCCATCTTCGCCCCGGCGCCGGGCGGCTAAGCCATGGCCAACAGCCGCGCCGCGCGCCTGGCCCCAGTGGTGGACATGGCCGAAAAGGCCGAGAAAGCCGCCGTACAGCGCCTTGGCTACTTCCAGGGCCAGGTGCGTTTGGCCCAAAGCAAGCTGGGCGACCTGGAGCGCTTTCGTGGCGAGTACCAGCAACAGTGGATCGAGCGCGGCAGCCAGGGTGTGTCCGGCCAGTGGCTGATGGGATACCAGGGCTTTCTCAACCAGCTTGAAACCGCCGTTGGTCAGCAACGCCAGAGCCTGGCCTGGCACGAGGCCAACCTCGACAAAGCCCGCGAGGCCTGGCAACAGGCGTTTGCCCGGGTCGAGGGGCTGCGCAAACTGGTGCAGCGCTACATCGACGAGGCGCGCGCCATCGAAGACAAGCGCGAGCAAAAGCTGCTCGATGAATTGTCCCAACGCCTTCCCCGCCCAGAACAGTTCTAATCGGCACTACAAACCCAGTGTGGGGCTGGCTTGCCTGCGAAAGCGGTGGTTCAGTTAAAGATTCCGTGGCTGACACGCCGCCATCGCAGGCAAGCCAGCTCCCACAGTTGATTCGCTGTGTTGCTCAGATGCTCTTCAGCTGCTACACCTTGTGTCTAGTGCAACGACAAGGAAGCAGTCACATGTCAGTCGAGTCAGAAGTATCCCTGGACGGGAAGAAGTTGACGATCGCAATCAAGGGCCGGTTCGATTTCGGCAGCCACCAGGCGTTTCGGGAGGCCTACGAGCGTTTCTACAAGGTCCCCGACACCTATATCGTCGACCTCAAAGATGCCACCTACATGGACAGTTCAGCCCTCGGCATGCTGCTGTTGCTACGTGATCATGCCGGCGGCGATGACGCCGAGGTCCGCGTGACGAACAGCAACTCCGACGTGCGCAAGATCCTCGCCATCTCCAACTTCGACAAGCTGTTCGACATCAGTTGAGCGCCTTGGCCCCGGTCCTTGAAGCGCTGACCATCCTGATCGCCGAAGACAGCGCCGCCGACCGCCTGTTGCTGGCGAGCATCATCCGCCGCCAGGGCCATCAGGTGCTGACTGTCAGCAATGGCGCCGAAGCGATTGAGGTGTTTGCCCGTGAGCGCCCGCAACTGGTGTTGATGGACGCGCTGATGCCGGTGATGGACGGCTTTGAAGCCGCGCGGCAGATCAAGCAATTGGCGGGGGAGGCGCTGGTGCCGATCATCTTCCTCACCTCGCTGCGCGAAAGCGAAGCCCTGGCCCAGTGCCTGGACGCCGGTGGCGATGACTTTTTGCCCAAGCCCTATAACCCCTTGATCCTGGCGGCGAAGATCAACGCCATGGACCGCCTGCGCCGCCTGCAGGCCACGGTTTTGCAACAGCGTGACCTGATCGCCAAGCATCACGAACACCTGATGCATGAACAGCGGGCGGCCAAGGCGGTGTTCGACAAGGTCGCCCATTCCGGTTGTATCAACGCCGCGCCGAATATTCGCTACCTGCAATCGCCTTATGCGCTGTTCAACGGTGACTTGTTGCTGGCGGCCTACACGCCATCGGGTGACATGCACGTGCTGCTCGGGGATTTCACCGGCCATGGCTTGCCGGCCGCCATCGGCGCCATGCCCCTGGCCGAAGTGTTCTACGGCATGACCGCCAAGGGCTACGGCCTCACGCAGACCCTGCGGGAAATGAACGCCAAGCTCAAGCGCATCCTGCCGGTGGACATGTTCTGCTGCGCCACCTTGCTGTGCCTGAGCGCCCAGCGGCGGGCGGTGGAAGTGTGGAACGGCGGCATGCCCGAAGGCTATGTGCATGAAGTCGCCACCGGCAGGCGCACGCCGTTGATGTCGCGGCACCTGCCCTTGGGGGTGTTGTCGGCAGAGGCGTTCGATGACAGTACCGAGGTCTGGCCCATGGCGTTGGGCGACCGGGTGTTTTTGCTCTCCGATGGTGTGCTGGACACCGCTGACGCCAACGATCAACTGTTCGGCGCCGAGCGCTTGCAGCAGGTGTTCGCCGCCAACCGCGAGCCTGACCGCCTGTTCGAGGACATCGAGCAGGCCCTGGCGGCCTTTCGCGGCCAGGCGCGCGATGACGTCAGCATGGTCGAGATCACGTTGCAGGCAGGCCAGCCCTTGCGGGCGGCCGAGCCGATGTATGCTGACAGCGGCCAGTCGTGCCCGCTGGATTGGTCGGTGAGTTTCGAATTTCGCGCCCAGACCCTCAGAACCTACAACCCGCTGCCGTACCTGCTGCAACTGCTGCTGGAGATCCACGGCCTGCGTGAGCAGAGTGGGGCGCTTTACAGCGTGATGGCCGAGTTGTATTCCAACGCGCTGGAGCATGGCGTGCTGGGCCTGGACTCACGGCTCAAGCGCGATGCCCAGGGGTTTGCGCAGTATTATCGCCAGCGCCATGAGCGGCTGGCGCAGTTGGACAGCGGTTACGTGCGCGTGCATGTGCAGGTGGTACCCACCGACAAGGGCGGCAAATTGACCTTGCGCGTCGAAGACAGCGGGCAGGGTTTTGATGTGGAACAGGAGCTGGCCCGCCCCGTGGACATCGACCGTCTGTCTGGTCGGGGTCTTAGCCTGGTGCGTCAACTGAGCAGCGCTGTAGGCTGGTCCGATGGCGGGCGCAGTGTCTGCGTGGAGTTTTGTTGGGAGGCTCTGGCATAATCCGCCGATTCTTGATCAAGGAGCGAGCAAGTGGCTGAGATTCATTTGGACCCCGACGTGTTGTCGGACTTGCAGGAAGTAATGGAGAGCGAGTACCCGACGTTGCTCGACACCTTTATCGAGGACTCGCAAGAGCGCGTCGCAGCACTGCGCAAGGCTGGAGGCGACGCCAAAACGTTGGGGCGGATTGCCCACAGTTTCAAAGGCAGCAGCGGCAATCTAGGGGCGGTGCGTTTGGCCCAATTGTGTGAGTTGCTGGAGGCCGAGGCCGTCGAGGCGGCCTCGGATCTAAGTGCACTGGTTGATCAGATTGATCATGAGTTCGCGCTGGTCAAGCCACTGTATGAATGTAGGAGCGAGCTTGCTCGCGAAAAACGTCAACGATAACGCGTACTTCCTGGATGAATGCGGCGCCTGTGAGTTTTTCGCGAGCAAACTCGCTCCTACATTGAATCGGATATGTCCAGGCATTTTGTAAACCTGGCCCGACTCTTGCTCTACCTCCATAGACTGCATCCCCGACCCCCATGCAGTGGAGACCCTTACTTATGCCAGTCGCCCCCCATTCGCTCCTTCAGGCTGCCACCGCGGCCAAGCCTCAAGCGCCGGCCGCCACGCCTGCGGTAGCGCCTGCGGCCCCGCGGGACAAGGGCGCTGGCTTCGCTCAAGTGTTTGCCAAGCAAGCTGCCAAACCGCAGGCCAAGAGCGACGACGCGCCAGCCAAACCCGTGCGCGACAAAGCGGCTGAAGCCAGCGATAAACCTGCCGCCAGCGCGCCAGCGGTTGCCGATAGCGGCAATCCCTTGCCTGCCAAGCCGGCCAAGAGCGACGACCACGCTGACAGTGAAGGCGAGCCACCGGCCGACCCGTCCCTGGCGCAGCAACCGGTGGCCGACCCGGCGCTGGTTGCCACCGTAACGCCGGTGGCGGTCCCTGTGCCCGTACAAGCGCCTGCCGTCGCTGCCGAAGATGACCAGGCCCTGCCGCTCATCGCGGTGACCGAGGAGCCCAAGCAGCCGGCCTTCGACCCCGAGGCTGACCCGCTGGATTCGATGCCGGCCGTGCGCCTGGCGATGGAGCAGGGCGGTCACGTCTCGGCCAGCAGCCAGGCGCCGCAGAAAGCCGCGCCCACCACCCAGGACCAACCGACCGCTGCGCAGAACTTTGCCGCTGGCCTAGCCAACATGGTTGACCAGCAAGCCACCAAGGACAGCACCGACCAAGGCGGTGACAAGGCCTTCGGCGCGCTGATCGATGACGGCCTCAAGGACCTCAAGAACGCCAGCAGCGACACCCGTGTGGACGACTTCGCCAACCGCCTGGCCGCGCTGACCCAGGCGGCCACACCGAAAACCGCGAATGCCTTGCCGCCCGTCACCAATGCGCCCCTGGCCATGCACCAGAGCGGCTGGACCGAAGAGGTGGTCAACCGCGTGATGTACCTGTCCAGCGCCAACCTCAAGTCGGCCGAGATCCAGTTGCAGCCCGCTGAGCTGGGGCGCCTGGATATCAAGGTCAACATGACGGCGGATCAGCAAGCCCAGGTCAACTTCATGAGCGGCCATGCGGTGGTGCGTGAAGCGCTGGAGAGCCAGTCGGGGCGTTTGCGGGAGATGTTTGCCCAGCAGGGCATGGGGCAGGTGGATGTGAATGTCTCCGACCAATCGCGGGGGCAGGACCAGCAGCAACAGCAGGGCCAGGCGCGGGGCGTCAGTGGCAGCGGCAGGCGTGCTGACAGCGGCGACGCCGGTGGCCCTGTGGACGTGGCCGAAGTGGCGGCGCCAGTGAGTCAGAGCGTGATTGGCTCCAGCGCGGTCGACTACTACGCCTGACTTCCTGTTCAAACCCGGTCAGTGTGGGAGCTGGCTGATCGTTCCCACGCTCTGCGTGGGAATGCCACCCCGGACGCTCCGCGTCCCGAAGTCGGCGATGTTTTCGACCGTTGCGCACGGTGACGCGTAGCGTCACAGGATGCATTCCCACGCAGAGCGTGGGAACGATCATCTTCCTGCGCCTGCCAGCCAACTCTGGCATAACACTTGCTCTTGCCTTGCCATAGATCTACGAATCCCCGAATAGTGACGGATTATTGGCATGGCGAAGAGCGACGACGCAGCAACTCCCCCCGCAGGCAAAGGCAAGCTCAAGCTGATCCTGTTGATTGTGCTGGGCCTGCTCCTGGCCATCGGCGCCTCGGTGGGCGGCACCTGGTACATCATGCACAGCAGTGCGAGCAAACCGGCGCCCGCCGCCGAAGCTGCCACCAACGTCAAGCAACCGGCAATCTTCGAGCAGATGCTTCCGGCCTTTGTCGCCAACTACAACCAGAATGGTCGCCAACGCTATCTGCAGGTGAGCATCACCTTGCTGGCGCGCAACCAGGCGGACCTCGATGCCCTCAAGGTGCATATGCCGGTGATCCGCAACAACCTGGTGATGCTGTTCTCCGGGCAGAGCTTCGACAGCCTGGCCACGCCCGTCGGCCAGGAAATGCTGCGCCAGAAGGTCACTGCCAGCGTGCAGGAAGTGGCCCAGAAAGAACTCGGCAAAGTCGTGGTCGAACAGGCGCTCTTCACTAACTTCGTATTGCAGTAGGATCACGACATGGCCGTGCAAGACCTGCTGTCCCAGGATGAAATCGACGCGCTGTTGCATGGCGTGGACGATGGTCTGGTACAGACCGAAATGGCTGCCGAACCCGGCAGCGTCAAAAGTTACGACCTGACCAGCCAGGATCGCATCGTGCGGGGGCGCATGCCGACCCTGGAGATGATCAACGAACGCTTTGCCCGCTACACCCGCATCAGCATGTTCAACATGCTGCGCCGCTCGGCGGACGTGGCCGTGGGCGGTGTGCAGGTGATGAAGTTCGGTGAATACGTGCACTCGCTGTACGTGCCCACGAGCCTCAACCTGGTCAAGATCAAGCCATTGCGCGGCACTGCGCTGTTTATCCTCGACGCCAAACTGGTGTTCAAGTTGGTGGACAACTTCTTCGGTGGCGACGGCCGTCACGCCAAGATCGAAGGGCGTGAATTCACCCCCACCGAACTGCGCGTGGTGCGCATGGTGCTGGAGCAGGCCTTCATCGACTTGAAGGAAGCCTGGCAGGCGATCATGGAAGTCAATTTCGAGTACATCAACTCGGAAGTGAACCCGGCCATGGCCAACATCGTCGGCCCCAGCGAAGCCATTGTGGTGTCGACCTTCCACATCGAACTCGATGGCGGTGGCGGCGACCTGCACGTGACCATGCCGTATTCGATGATCGAGCCGGTGCGCGAAATGCTCGACGCCGGTTTCCAGTCCGACCTCGACGACCAGGACGAACGCTGGGTCAAGGCCCTGCGCGAAGACCTGCTGGACGTCGACGTGCCGCTGAGCGCCACCGTGGCCCGCCGCCAGTTGCGCCTGCGGGATATTTTGCACATGGCGCCTGGGGACATCATCCCCGTCGACTTGCCGCAAGAGCTGATCATGCGCGCCAACGGCGTGCCGTCATTCAAGGTCAAGCTCGGTTCCCACAAGGGCAACCTGGCGCTGCAAGTGGTTGAGCCGATCAACCGCCGCTGATTCAACCCTAATTCATGATTGTTTGCTGCGCCGAGGACATGTAATGGCTACCGAACACGAAAACACTTCCGCCGAAGACCAGGCCCTGGCTGACGAGTGGGCTGCGGCCCTGGAAGAAACCGGCGATGTTGGCCAGGACGACATCGACGCGCTGCTGGCCGCCGACGCCGCCACCGCGCCGGCTGGCAACCGCCTGGCCATGGAAGAATTCGGCAGCGTGCCGAAGAACAACGACCCGGTGAGCCTCGACGGCCCGAACCTGGATGTGATCCTCGACATCCCGGTGTCGATTTCCATGGAAGTGGGCAGCACCGAAATCAACATCCGCAACCTGTTGCAGCTCAACCAGGGCTCGGTGATCGAACTGGACCGCCTGGCCGGCGAGCCATTGGACGTGCTGGTCAACGGCACCCTGATTGCCCATGGCGAGGTGGTGGTGGTCAACGAGAAGTTCGGCATCCGCCTGACCGACGTGATCAGCCCGAGCGAACGCATCAAGAAGTTGCGCTGAGATGAAGTACTCGATGGCGGGACTGTTGCTGGCGCTGCCATTGAGCGCCTTGGCGGCTGAGCCGGTGGCGCAGGTGGTTGCGGCGCCAGCGGTCGGCAGCGTCGGCGGGCAGTTGACGCAACTGGTGCTGGGCCTGTTGCTGGTGATCGGCCTGATCTTCCTGCTGGCCTGGTTGATGCGCCGCGTGCAGCGCATCGGCCCGGGCAACGGCCAGGTGATAGAGCTGGTGGGCTCGCGCGCCCTCGGACCGCGTGATCGGCTGGTGCTGGTGCAGGTGGGCGAAGAGCAGATCCTGCTCGGCATCACCCCCGGCCGCATCACCCCGCTGCATGTACTCAAGACCCCGGTGGACGCGGTCAAGACCGAAGCCGCCACGCCAGAATTCGCCCAGCGCCTGATGGAGTTGCTGGGCAAGGATCAGAAGGATAAGAAGTAATGCGCGTTTTGTTGACGCTCATGCTGTTGCTGGCCGCGCCGATGGCCCTGGGCGCCGACCCGTTGTCGATCCCGGCGATCACCCTGGGCACCAATGCGGCGGGCGCGCAGGAATATTCGGTCAGCCTGCAGATCCTGCTGATCATGACGGCGCTGAGTTTTATCCCGGCGTTCGTCATGCTGATGACCAGCTTTACGCGGATCATCATCGTCTTCTCGATCCTGCGCCAGGCCCTGGGCCTGCAGCAGACGCCGTCGAACCAGATCCTCACCGGCATGGCGCTGTTTTTGACGTTGTTCATCATGGCGCCAGTGTTCGACAAGGTGAACCAGCAAGCCCTGCAACCTTATCTGGCAGAAAAGCTCACGGCCCAGGATGCCATCGACAAGGCCCAGGGCCCGATCAAGGACTTCATGCTGTCGCAAACTCGCTCCAGCGACCTTGAGCTGTTCATGCGCCTGTCCAAGCGCACCGACATCGCCACCCCGGACCAGGCGCCGCTGACCATCCTGGTGCCGGCGTTCGTCACCTCTGAATTGAAAACCGCATTCCAGATCGGCTTCATGATCTTTATCCCGTTCCTGATCATCGACCTGGTGGTGGCGAGCGTGTTGATGGCCATGGGTATGATGATGCTGTCGCCGTTGATCATCTCGCTGCCGTTCAAGATCATGCTGTTTGTGCTGGTGGACGGCTGGGCGCTGATCATTGGCACCCTGGCCGGCAGTTTCGGAGGGGTATAGCGCTATGACGCCAGAAGTCGCCGTCGACCTGTTCCGTGAAGCGCTGTGGCTGACCACCCTGATGGTTGCCGTGCTGGTGGTGCCGAGCCTGTTGGTCGGCCTGCTGGTGGCGATGTTCCAGGCGGCCACCCAGATCAACGAACAAACCTTAAGCTTCCTGCCGCGCCTGCTGGTAATGCTGGTGACCCTGATTGTCGCCGGCCCATGGCTGGTGCAAACCTTCATGGAATACATCCTGCAGTTGTACGGCAGTATTCCGCAGTTGATCGGCTGAGCCGATGCAATCCTTGCTGGCCTTGACCGACACCCAGATCAGTACCTGGGTGGCCTCGTTCATCCTGCCGCTGTTTCGCGTCACGGCCATGCTGATGGCCATGCCGGTGTTCGGCACCACCCTGGTACCGCGTCGCGTGCGTTTGTATTTTGCCGTGGCGATCACCGTGGTGATCGTGCCTGGCCTGCCGCCGATGCCGCCGGTGAACGCCCTCGACCTGAGCGCCTTGCTGCTGATTGCCGAGCAGATCCTGATCGGCGCCATGCTGGGGTTTTCCCTCACGTTGTTCTTCCAGGCGTTTGTGATCGCCGGGCAAATCATCTCGATCCAGATGGGCATGGGCTTCGCGTCCATGGTCGACCCTACCAACGGGGTGTCGGCGGCGGTGATCGGGCAGTTTCTGACCATGCTGGTGACCTTGCTGTTTCTGGCCATGAACGGTCACCTGGTGGCGTTCGAAGTCTTGACCGAAAGCTTCACCACCTTGCCGGTGGGCTCGGGGTTGGTGGTCAACCATTTCTGGGAGCTGGTGGGGCGCCTCGGTTGGGTGTTGGGCGCAGCGCTGTTGCTGGTGCTGCCGGCGATCACGGCGCTGCTGGTGGTCAATATCGCGTTTGGCGTGATGACCCGTGCGGCGCCGCAACTGAACATCTTCTCGATTGGCTTCCCGTTGACCCTGGTGTTGGGCATGGGGATTTTCTGGGTCGGCCTGGCTGACATTCTCAATCAGTATCAACCGCTGGCGAGCGAAGCCTTGCAGTTCTTACGTGATCTGGCACGGGCGCGCTGAGCCATGGCCGAGAGCGAGAGTGGTCAGGACAAAACAGAAGACCCCACGGAGAAACGTAAAAAGGACTCCAGGGAAAAGGGCGAGATCGCGCGCTCCAAAGAGCTCAACACCTTCGCCACCATGATCGCTGGCGCAGGCGCCTTGCTGATCTACGGCGGTGGCCTGGCGCTGGACCTGCTGGAGATGATGAAGCACAACTTCAGCTTGCCGCGCGAAGTGTTGCTCAACCCCGACGCCATGGCCCAGTACCTGCTGCACTCGGGCAAGATCGCGTTGCTGGCGGTGCAGCCGATTCTGATCACCTTATTGCTGGCCGCGCTGATCGGCCCGGTGGCCCTCGGCGGCTGGCTGTTTGCTGCGGGCAGCATGGCACCCAAGTTCAGCCGCATGAACCCGGGGGCGGGGCTCAAGCGCATGTTTTCGGTCAAGGCCCTGGTGGAATTGCTCAAGGCCCTGGCCAAGTTTTTCCTGATTCTGTTCGTGGCCTTGGCGGTGTTGTCGTCCGACATCGACGACTTGTTGCGTATCGCCCATGAGCCGCTGGAGTCGGCGATCATCCACAGCGTGCAGGTGGTGGGCTGGAGCGCGCTGTGGATGGCCCTCGGGCTGATCCTGATCGCCGCCGTGGATGCGCCGATTCAGCTGTGGGAAAGCCACAAGAAACTGCTGATGACCAAGCAGGAAGTGCGCGACGAACACAAGGACCAGGAAGGCCGCCCCGAGGTCAAGCAACGCATCCGCCAACTGCAGCGGGAAATGTCTCAGCGCAAGATGATGGCCTCGGTGCCCGACGCCGACGTGGTCATCACCAACCCGACCCACTACGCCGTGGCCCTCAAGTACGACCCCGAGAAAGGCGGCGCGCCGATGCTGCTGGCCAAGGGCAGCGACTTTACCGCGTTGAAAATCCGCGAAATCGCGGTGGCCAACGACATTCTGTTATTGGAGTCGCCAGCATTGGCGCGTTCGATTTTCTACTCCACCGACCTCGACCAGGAAATCCCGGCCGGCCTGTACCTGGCGGTGGCGCAGGTGTTGGCCTACGTGTACCAGATCCGCCAATACCGCGCCGGCAAGGGCAAGCGGCCTGATCCGCTCAAAGACCTGCCGATCCCGCCAGACCTGCGCCGCGATTCCTGACCGCTGCTGCCCACTGTAGGAGCGAGCTTGCTCGCGAAAAACTCCCCGTCGCCGCGTTCATCCTGACTCCCTGCGTTATCGTTACCCACCTACGCGAGCAAGCTCGCTCCTACAACCTGTCAACTTTGACAGTAGCCAATACGCCGCCTTCACTGTTTGATACAGCGATGAGACGTGCAGCCCTGCACGACTCGGGAGGCGGTGATGGATAGGGGTACGGTCAGGTGGTTTGATGCGGTCAAAGGCATCGGCTTTATTGCCCGGGATCGCGATGGCAACCCGGTTGCCGTCCAATCGGCAGGCACGCAATGCAGTGATCTGCCACCCACCCCTGCCAAGCCGCGAAAACCCCGCAAGCGCAAAAATACATCGGATGCATGAATCGTCTGTTGCGCCACCGCTAGCACCTATCGGCAGCTCGCGTCTACCTGTCAAATCTGACAGTAGCCAAAGGATGTTTCCCGTTGTTCTATGACTGAACCAAACACTGCACGTATGTAGTTAACGAGAGGCAGGGAGAGCGGGATTGAAGGTGGCTACAGGGACTGTCAAATCCTATGACTGGATCAGGGGCGATTGGCTGATCGAATTGGATGAAGGGACTGAAGAGGTCTTCATCAATCGCAAGGATTGGCGTTGCACGGCGCTGTCGGTGGGTAAGCAACTGAGGTTTCAAATGGTCCATCGGCCCAAGGGCATCTATGCGTTGCCCGTCAGGGTGCATCACCGGGGTGGGTTGGGTTCTGAGTAAATGTAAGGAGAGCGGCAATGGCAATGGGTACTGTGAAATGGTTTAACGCGGATAAGGGGTATGGTTTTATTACACCGGATGATGGGAGTGCAGACGTGTTTGCCCATCACTCGGCTATTCAGACGAACGGGTACAAGAGCCTGGATGAGAACCAAAAAGTAGAGTTTGAAATCACACAAGGTCCAAAAGGCCGACAGGCTGCGAATATACGGCCAGTTTAAAAAACGAATCATGTGTGGGAGCTGGCTTGCCTGCGATGGTTGACTCACAGCCAATATCCCGGTGCCTGACACACCACAATCGCAGGCAAGCCAGCTACCACCCTTGTCCCGTATTATCCGCTGCTTGCTTTGCCCGCCATTGCTGCGCCAAGGTGCAAGCGATCAGCCAGTAACTGCGCCAGTTCGATCAACTGCGCAACGCCGAGCAATTCCTCTCGTTTCGAACCTTCCAGGTCAAAGGCCAGGTCACAGCTCAAGGCATTGGCCGAAGCGAGCGTTTCGCTGAGGTTGACCAGCAGGTCTTCGCTGCTGATGCCGTCGGCTACGGTAAACAGCCGGATGGGGGGATTTGGGGCGTGTTTGATCACTGTGAAGCTCCTTTTACTGAAAGGGAGAGGGTGCTTTTGCTCCTAGGTAATCCGGGCCGCGACGCCCGTCCGCTGCGTTTGCAGCGGTGTACGGAGACTAGAGAGCGAGTTTCCTAGGGGCAACCCCAAATCCTTGTCAGAAATTTCCTCAGCAATACCGGTTGCACACAAATCCAAATGTGGGAGCTGGCTTGCCTGCGATGACTGACTCACAGCCAATATCTGCGTGACTGACACACCGCAATCGCAGGCAAGCCAGCTCCCACACTCGAATCGGTTACCACCCGACGATCACTCCAAAAGCAAAGTTGGAAGGCTTCTTGCAACCCCGCCTCCAAGTCGCCCTCCAGCGTCAAAACTTTGCTTCAAGGACCCGAGGAATACCGGTGGTAGATCGCTCTCAAATGCTCAACACGGCCCGTGGCACCCTGACTGACTTGTCGCGGGGCAATCTGGGTGTGCCGTTGTTGTTGCTGGTGATGCTGGCAATGATGATGTTGCCGATGCCGCCGTTCCTGCTCGACGTGTTCTTTACCTTCAACATTGCCCTGTCCGTCGTAGTCCTGCTGGTGTGCGTGTACGCCCTGCGGCCGCTGGATTTTGCGGTATTCCCGACGATTCTGCTGGTGGCGACCCTGTTGCGCCTGGCATTGAACGTGGCTTCCACGCGGGTGGTGATGCTCCACGGCCAGGACGGCCACGCGGCCGCCGGTAAGGTGATCCAGGCGTTCGGTGAGGTGGTGATCGGCGGTAACTACGTGGTTGGTATCGTGGTGTTTGCGATCCTGATGATTATCAACTTCGTGGTGGTGACCAAGGGCGCCGGGCGGATTTCCGAGGTGAGCGCGCGGTTTACCCTCGACGCCATGCCCGGCAAGCAGATGGCCATCGACGCCGACCTCAACGCCGGCTTGATCGACCAGAACCAAGCCAAGTCGCGCCGGGCCGAAGTTGCTCAGGAAGCCGAGTTCTACGGCTCCATGGACGGCGCCAGCAAATTTGTGCGCGGTGACGCCATCGCTGGCCTGTTGATTCTGTTTATCAACCTGATCGGCGGCATGGCGGTCGGTATCTTCCAGCACGGCATGACCTTCGGTGATGCCGGCAAGGTGTACGCCTTGCTGACCATCGGTGACGGTTTAGTGGCGCAATTGCCATCACTGTTGTTATCCACAGCGGCGGCCATCATGGTTACCCGTGCTTCGGGCTCCGAAGACATGGGCAAGCAGATCAGCCGGCAGATGTTCGCTTCGCCCAAGGCCCTGGCCGTGGCGGCGGGCATTATGGCGATCATGGGTATCGTGCCGGGCATGCCGCACTTCTCGTTCCTGAGCATGGCGGCCCTGGCGGGTGGCGCGGCGTACCTGTTCTGGAAGAAGCAGAACCAGGTCAAGGTCCAGGCCGAGCAGGAGATTGCCCGTCAGCAGGATCTGCTGCCATCCCCGGCTCGTGCCCAGGAAACCAAGGAACTGGGCTGGGATGACGTTACGCCCATCGACATGATCGGCCTGGAAGTCGGCTACCGCCTGATCCCACTGGTCGACCGCAACCAGGGCGGGCAACTGCTGGCGCGAATCAAGGGCGTGCGCAAGAAGCTGTCGCAGGACCTGGGCTTCCTGATGCCCACCGTGCATATTCGCGACAACCTCGACCTGGCCCCCAGCGCCTATCGCCTGACGCTGATGGGGGTGATCCTGGCCGAAGCCGAGATCTACCCAGACCGCGAACTGGCGATCAACCCAGGGCAAGTGTTCGGTACGCTCAACGGCATCACCGCCAAAGATCCGGCTTTCGGCCTGGAAGCAGTGTGGATCGAAGTGAGCCAGCGCAGCCAGGCGCAGTCTTTGGGTTACACCGTGGTGGATGCCAGCACCGTGGTCGCCACGCACCTCAACCAGATTCTCTACAAGCACTCCCACGAGTTGATCGGTCACGAGGAAGTCCAGCAATTGATGGGCTTGCTGGCCAAATCGTCGCCGAAACTGGCCGAAGAACTGGTGCCGGGCGTGTTGTCGCTGTCGCAGTTGCTCAAGGTGTTGCAAGCGCTGTTGGCCGAACAGGTGCCCGTGCGCGACATTCGCAGCATTGCCGAGGCCATCGCCAACAATGCCGCCAAGAGTCAAGATACTGCCGCTCTGGTGGCGGCGGTGCGTGTCGGCGTGTCCCGCGCAATCGTGCAAAGCATTGTAGGGACTGAGTCCGAGCTGCCTGTGATCACCTTGGAACCCAGGTTGGAACAAATATTGCTCAATAGTATTCAGAAGGCAGGGCAAGGCCAGGAAGAGGGCGTTTTACTGGAGCCAAGCATGGCTGAAAAGCTGCAGCGTTCGTTGATCGACGCCGCACAGCGCCAGGAAATGCAGGGCAACCCGGTGATCCTGCTGGTGGCCGGCCCGGTTCGCGCGATGTTGTCGCGGTTTGGACGCCTGGCTGTACCGAATTTGCACGTGTTGGCTTACCAGGAAATTCCTGACAATAAGCAAGTGACTATCGTCGCGACAGTTGGGCCCAATGGCTGAGGTAGTGGGTTATGCAAGTTAAGCGTTTTTTCGCCGCCGATATGCGTCAGGCCATGAAATTGGTCCGCGATGAGCTGGGCGCCGATGCCGCGATTATCGGTAACCGTCGGATTGCCGGCGGTGTCGAGCTGACGGCTGCCCTGGATTACACACCCCAGGCGCTGGCCCCGCGCGTACCGAACATGGAACTCGAAGACGAGCTGCGCAAGACCGCCTCGCGCATTGTGTCGGCCCAGGCTGAACTGAGCATGCGTGGCGACAGCGATGCCAGCACCAATCGCCAGTTGTTTGCCGGCCTGCCGCTGACCGCCGCCGAGCCGCTGGTTGAGCCCACCTTTGTCGAACCGCCGCGTCCTGCAGCGCCTGCCCCGGCTGCCGCAGTTGACCAGCGCGTGATCGACTCGATGCGTTTTGAACTCAACGGCCTGCGTGAATTGCTCGAAGTGCAGCTGGGCTCGCTGGCCTGGACCCAACTGCAAGGCAGCAAGCCGCAGCAAGCCAACCTGTGGCGTCGCCTGCAGCGTATCGGCCTGTCCGGCCCGTTGTCCCGCGACCTGCTGGCCTTGACCGCTGAAGTCGAAGAGCCCCGCCAGGCCTGGCGCATGCTGCTGGCGCACTTGGCGCGCATGATCGCCACGCCGGAAATCGAACCCCTGGAAGAGGGCGGTGTGATCGCCATGGTCGGCCCCGCCGGCATGGGCAAGACCACCACCCTGGCCAAGCTGGCTGCCCGTTATGTGCTCAAGTACGGCGCGCAGAATATCGCGCTGGTGAGCATGGACAGTTACCGCATCGGCGCCCAGGAGCAGCTCAAGACCCTGGGTCGCATCCTCAACGTGCCGGTGACTCATGTCGACCCGGGCCAGTCCCTGGCCAATGCCCTCGACCCGCTGCTGCGCAAGCGCGTGGTGCTGATCGACACCGCCGGCCTGCAAGCCAGCGACCCGGCCCTGCGCATGCAACTCGAAAGCCTGGCCGGCCGTGGCATAAAATCGAAAAATTACCTGGTGCTTGCAACCACCAGCCAGAAACAGGTTCTTACCGCTGCCTATCACAGTTACAAGCGTTGCGGCCTGGCCGGTTGCATCCTCACCAAGCTCGACGAAACCGCGAGCCTGGGCGAGGTATTGAGCCTGGCCATCAGCCATGAATTACCGGTTGCCTACCTCACCGACGGGCCGCGGATCCCGGATGATTTGCATCTGCCGCGCCGTCATCAGTTGGTCAGCCGTGCCGTGAGTGTGCAAATGCAAGACGAGCCTAGCGAGGAAGCGATGGCCGATATGTTCGCCGACCTTTACCACCACCCGGCTAAACGGGTGGGTTGAGGCAGGATGAACACCGTGAAATGTACCTACATCGATGGTCTGCAAGCGATTCACGCGGCCAAGCCATGTAGCCTGCGTCTAAGCAAGACAAGGTAAAGAAATAAAATGGGCAGCATGCATCCCGTACAGGTGATCGCGGTGACCGGCGGCAAAGGTGGCGTCGGGAAAACTAACGTGTCAGTGAATTTGTCCCTGGCCCTGGCAGAGCTTGGCCGTCGCGTCATGCTGCTGGATGCTGACCTGGGTTTGGCGAACGTGGACGTTCTGCTGGGGCTGACACCCAAACATACCCTGGCCGATGTAATCGAGGGCCGCTGTGAGCTGCGCGATGTGCTGCTCCAGGGCCCCGGAGGCATCCGCATCGTGCCGGCGGCCTCGGGCACCCAGAGCATGGTGCACCTGAGCCCCGCGCAGCATGCCGGGTTGATCCAGGCGTTCAGCGACATCGGCGACAACCTCGACGTGCTGGTGATCGACACCGCCGCCGGCATTGGCGAATCCGTGGTCAGCTTTGTGCGCGCTGCGCAAGAAGTGCTGCTGGTGGTGTGCGACGAACCCACCTCGATCACCGATGCCTACGCGCTGATCAAACTGCTTAACCGTGACTACGGCATGAACCGCTTTCGCGTGCTGGCCAACATGGCCCAGAGCCCGCAGGAAGGGCGCAACCTGTTCGCCAAGTTGACCAAGGTCACGGATCGCTTCCTCGATGTGGCTTTACAATACGTCGGCGCAGTTCCCTATGACGAGTGTGTGCGCAAGGCCGTGCAAAAGCAGCGTGCGGTCTATGAAGCGTTCCCTCGTTCGAAATGTGCACTGGCGTTCAAGGCCATTGCCCAGAAGGTCGATACCTGGCCGTTGCCCGCCAACCCGCGGGGGCATCTGGAGTTTTTCGTCGAGCGTTTGGTGCATCAGACGAGCGCAGGACCGGTGCTATGACATCCAGCGGCTACAACCTTTACAAAAAGTCGGCACGTGACAGCCAGGGCGAATTGATCGAGCGCTATGCGCCGTTGGTCAAGCGCATTGCCTATCACCTGTTGGCGCGCCTGCCCGCGAGTGTGCAGGTCGAAGACTTGATCCAGGCCGGCATGATCGGCTTGCTTGAAGTGTCGACCAAATACGACGCCAGCAAGGGTGCCAGTTTCGAAACGTATGCGGGTATCCGTATCCGTGGCGCGATGCTCGATGAAGTCCGTAAAGGCGATTGGGCGCCGCGTTCGGTACACCGCAATACGCGCATGGTCAGTGATGCAATTCGTGCAATTGAAGCAAAAACCGGTCGTGACGCTAAAGATCATGAAGTTGCGGCCGAACTCCAATTGAGTCTCGACGATTACTACGGGATTTTGAACGATACCTTGGGCAGCCGCCTGTTCAGTTTCGACGACCTTTTACAGGACGGCGAACACGAAGGGCTGCACGAGGACGGCGCGAGCGCGCATACGGAGCCGTCGCGCGACCTGGAAGACGAACGTTTCCAGGGCGCGTTGGCCGATGCAATCGCCAATCTGCCGGAGCGTGAGCGGCTGGTGCTGGCGCTGTACTACGACGAAGAGCTGAATCTCAAGGAAATCGGTGAGGTCCTGGGGGTCAGCGAATCGCGTGTCAGCCAGTTGCATAGCCAGTGCGCAGCCCGCTTGCGGGGGCGATTGGCCGAGTGGCGCGCGCGCTGACAGGCAGTGTGGGGACACTGCAGACGCTACCGTGAAACCGCAGGGTTTTGCGGGTGAGTACCGTGGTGCCCTGGGCAGTCCTTTTTGTGTAACGCCTGTTGATTGAAATGGCGCGTCCAGGTGCTGGGCGCGTTTAAGACTGCTTGGAGGTCGAATTGGACAAGAACATGAAAATCCTCATCGTTGATGACTTCTCAACGATGCGGCGGATCATTAAAAACCTGTTGCGTGACCTTGGGTTCACCAACACGGTCGAGGCGGATGACGGCCTGACGGCCATTCCGATCCTCAACAGCGGGAGCATCGACTTTCTGGTAACCGACTGGAACATGCCGGGCATGACCGGTATCGACCTGCTGCGCCATGTGCGCGCCGATGAAAAACTGCGCAGCCTGCCTGTGCTGATGGTGACCGCCGAAGCCAAGCGCGAACAGATCATCGAAGCCGCCCAAGCCGGGGTCAACGGTTACGTGGTCAAGCCATTCACGGCACTGGCCTTGAAAGAGAAGATCGAGAAAATCTTCGAACGCATCCACGGCTAATGCCATCGCGGGGGAGCTATGGAGCATAACGAAACGTCACAGGGCGACTTTGAGTCGACCCTGAAAAAACATGCTCACCAGTTGGTCGACAGCCTGGAAAAAGGCCAGTTCGCCGATGCGGTGCAGTTGATCCATGAGCTTAACCAGACCCGTGACCGCGGCCTGTACCAGGAAGTGGGCAAGCTCACACGCGAGCTGCACAGCGCAATCGTCAATTTCCAGATTGACCCGCGCATGCCCCAGGCCGAAGAAATTTCCCAGATCACCGATGCCACTGAGCGCCTGTCCTATGTGGTCAGGCTGACTGAGGCGGCGGCCAACCGCACCATGGACCTGGTGGAAAACGCCACGCCCCTGGTCAATGGCATGGCCACCGAAGCCCAGGCCTTGAGCCAGGACTGGGGCCGCTTCATGCGCCGCGAAGTCGGTGCTGAAGAGTTTCGTGAATTGGCGCGTCGCGTCGACGGGTTCTTGTCGCGCAGCGAACAGGAAAACCGCACGGTGGCCAGCAACCTCAACGACATCCTGCTGGCCCAGGATTACCAGGACCTTACCGGCCAGGTGATCAAGCGCGTGACCCAGTTGGTCACCGAAGTGGAAAGCAACTTGCTCAAATTGGTGCTGATGGCCGGCCAGGTCGATCGTTTTGCCGGCATCGAACATGACCGCGAAGCGATCCTCTCGGAAAAAGATCCACAAAAACATCTCGCCAAGGGTGAAGGTCCGCAGATTCATGCCGATAAACGTGAAGACGTTGTGTCAGGTCAGGATGACGTAGATGACCTGTTATCCAGTTTAGGCTTCTAAGGAGCACCCACATGAGCTTCGGCGCCGATGAAGAAATCCTTCAGGATTTCCTTGTAGAGGCCGGCGAAATTCTAGAGCAACTGTCCGAACAACTGGTCGAGCTGGAAAGCCGACCGGATGATGCGAACCTGCTCAATGCAATTTTTCGCGGTTTTCACACTGTAAAAGGGGGCGCCGGCTTCCTCCAGCTCCATGAGCTGGTGGAGTGCTGTCACATCGCCGAGAACGTGTTCGACATCCTGCGCAAGGGTGAGCGTCACGTCGACTCGGAACTGATGGACGTGATTCTCGAAGCACTGGATGCGGTCAACGGCATGTTCAGCCAGGTGCGTGAACGTGCGCCTATCACCGCCGCCACACCGGAACTGCTGGCCGCCCTGGCGCGCCTGGCCGAACCTGCCGACACCGCGGCTGCGCCGGTGGTCGAGGCCGCGCCGGAGCCGGTGGCGCAAGCCGAGCCGGACGTGACCGACAGCGAGTTCGAACAACTACTCAACTCCCTCAGCGCGGTCAAGGCCGAAGCTGAATCGCCGGTGCAGCCTGCCGCGACGCCGAGCAGTGAAGACATTACCGACGCTGAGTTCGAGTCGTTGCTCGACCAGTTGCACGGCAAAGGCCAGTTCGCAGCAGATGCCGTGGCACCGCCTGCGGCAGCGCCAGAAGCACCCGCTGCCAACGCCAGCACCGACATTACCGACGACGAATTCGAGGCACTGCTCGACCAACTGCATGGCAAAGGCACCTTTGTGGCCGAAGCCCTGCCCGAGGTTGCAGCGACTGCCGCCGCCGCTGCGCCAGCGGCCAGTACCGCACCGGCCGGTGACGGGTTGATCTCCGACCACGAATTCGAAGCCCTGCTCGACGAGTTGCACGGCAAAGGCAAGTTCAGCGAAGTGGCCCCGGCCGCTGCCGCCCCGGTTGCAGCGCCAGCCGCTGCTACTGCGGCACCGGTTGCTGCCAAACCTGCGCCGGCTGCCAAGCCAGCACCCGCCGGCGCCCCTGCGCGTGCAGCGGCGCCGGCTGTTGCGGAAAAGCCCGCCAGCGAAGCCGAAACCACCGTGCGTGTGGATACCGCGCGCCTGGACGACATCATGAACATGGTGGGCGAACTGGTGCTGGTGCGTAACCGTCTGGTGCGCCTGGGCCTGAACAGCGGCGACGAAGCCATGCAGAAGGCCGTGTCGAACCTTGACGTTGTCACCGCCGACCTGCAAACCGCGGTGATGAAAACGCGGATGCAGCCGATCAAGAAAGTCTTCGGCCGTTTCCCACGCCTGGTTCGCGACCTGGCGCGCCAGCTCAAGAAAGAAATCAACCTGGAACTGGTGGGCGAAGAAACCGACCTCGACAAAAACCTTGTCGAGGCCCTGGCCGACCCGCTGGTCCACTTGGTGCGCAACGCGGTCGACCACGGCGTAGAAACCCCGGAAGAACGCGAAGCCGCCGGCAAGTCCCGCAATGGCAAAGTGATTTTGGCGGCGGAGCAAGAGGGCGACCACATCCTGCTGTCGATCACCGATGACGGCAAAGGCATGGACCCGACCATCTTGCGCAATATCGCGGTCAAGCGCGGTGTGATGGACAAGGACGCCGCCGACCGCCTGACCGACACCGAGTGCTACAACCTGATCTTCGCCCCGGGGTTTTCGACCAAGACCGAGATCTCCGACGTGTCCGGGCGTGGCGTGGGCATGGACGTGGTGAAGACCAAGATTAGCCAGCTCAACGGCTCGATCAATATCTACTCGACCAAGGGCCAGGGCTCCAAGATCGTCATCAAGGTGCCGTTGACTCTCGCGATCATGCCGACCCTGATGGTGATGCTGGGCAACCAGGCGTTCGCCTTCCCGCTGGTCAACGTCAACGAGATCTTCCACCTCGACCTGTCGCGCACCAACGTGGTGGACGGCCAGGAAGTGGTGATCGTGCGCGACAAAGCGTTGCCGCTGTTCTACCTCAAGCGTTGGCTGGTGGCCTCGGCTGCCCATGAAGAACAGCGCGAAGGCCATGTGGTAATTCTGTCCGTGGGCACCCAGCGCATCGGCTTTGTGGTCGACCAACTGGTGGGCCAGGAAGAAGTGGTGATCAAGCCTTTGGGCAAGATGCTGCAGGGCACCCCAGGCATGTCGGGCGCAACCATTACCGGTGACGGTCGCATCGCACTGATTCTCGATGTTCCGAGCATGCTCAAGCGTTACGCCGCACGGCGTATTTGATTCTGGTGGGGCAGGGCGGTCATGCCCGCCCCGCCTAACGGAGTGTTTATGGCAGTCAAGGTCCTGGTGGTGGACGATTCGGGTTTCTTCCGCCGCCGCGTCTCGGAAATTCTTTCCGCTGATCCAACGATCCAGGTGGTCGGCACGGCCACTAACGGCAAAGAGGCGATCGATCAAGCCATTGCCTTGAAGCCGGACGTGATCACCATGGACTACGAGATGCCGATGATGGATGGCATCACGGCCGTGCGCCACATCATGCAACGCTGCCCCACACCGGTATTGATGTTTTCCTCGCTGACTCACGAAGGCGCGCGGGTGACCCTCGACGCCTTGGACGCCGGCGCGGTGGATTTTTTGCCGAAGAATTTCGAAGACATCTCGCGCAACCCCGACAAGGTCAAGCAGATGCTGTGCGAGAAGGTGCACAGCATTTCCCGCAGTAACCGTCGCAGCCTGTTCAGCACACCCGCGCCAGCCCCTACGCCTGCGCCCGCCGCAGCGGCGCCCAGCTCATCGTTTGCGCGCCCGGCGCCTGCGCCCGTGGCCCGACCTGCGGTCGCGCCGGTACGTGCCGCCGCAGCGCCGAGTGCGCATTCGCCGGCACCCAAGCGCAAGGCTTACAAGCTGGTCGCCATCGGCACCTCCACCGGTGGCCCGGTGGCCTTGCAGCGGGTGCTGACCCAACTGCCGGCCAACTTTCCGGCGCCGATTGTGCTGGTACAACACATGCCGGCGGCGTTCACCAAGGCGTTCGCCGAGCGCCTGGACAAGCTGTGCCGCATCACCGTCAAGGAAGCCGAGGATGGAGACATCCTGCGCCCTGGCCTGGCACTGCTTGCGCCGGGCGGCAAGCAGATGATGGTGGACGGGCGTGGCGCGATCAAAATCCTGCCGGGCGATGAGCGCTTGAACTACAAGCCGTGCGTGGACATCACCTTCGGTTCGGCAGCCAAGTCCTACGGCGACAAAGTTCTGGCGGTGGTGCTCACCGGCATGGGCGCCGATGGCCGTGAAGGTGCGCGCCTGCTCAAGCAGGGCGGCAGCGCCATCTGGGCCCAGGATGAGGCCAGTTGCGTGATCTATGGCATGCCCATGGCCATCGTCAAGGCTGACCTGGCCGATGCGGTCTACAGTCTGGACGACATCGGCAAGCACCTGGTGGAGGCCTGCCTCTGATGGATGTCTTGAGCCTGATCGGCATCACCATGGCGTTTGTCGCCATCATTGGTGGCAACTACCTGGAAGGCGGCCACCTCGGCGCCTTGGCCAACGGCCCGGCAGCCCTGATCGTGATCGGTGGTACCGTGGGTGCGGCGTTGTTGCAGTCGCCCCTGAGCTCGTTCAAGCGTGCCATGCAGATTCTGGTGTGGATCATTTTTCCGCCACGGGTCGACCTGGCAGGCGGCATCGACCGCGTGGTCAATTGGAGCCTCACCGCCCGCAAGGAAGGCCTGCTGGGCCTGGAAGGCGTGGCGGATGCCGAGCCTGACAGCTACGCGCGCAAGGGCCTGCAACTGTTGGTCGATGGTGCCGAACCGGAAGCGATCCGCAGCATCCTCGAAGTGGATTTCTACACCCAGGAAAGCCGTGACATCAATGCGGCCAAAGTCTTTGAAAGCATGGGCGGCTACGCGCCGACCATCGGCATTATCGGTGCGGTGATGGGCCTGATCCACGTGATGGGCAACCTGGCCGACCCCTCGCAACTGGGCAGCGGTATTGCCGTGGCATTTGTCGCGACCATCTACGGCGTGGCCAGTGCCAACCTGGTGTTGCTGCCGGTGGCCAGCAAGCTCAAGTCGATTGCCATGCGCCAGTCGCGTTATCGCGAAATGCTGCTCGAAGGCATCCTGTCGATTGCCGAGGGCGAAAACCCGCGCTCCATCGAATTGAAGCTTCAGGGCTTCATGGATTGATGCACATGAGCACCCGTACCCCCGTAGGAGCGAGCTTGCTCGCGAAGAACCCGAGAGCGCCGCGTGCATTCAGGATGCCCGCGTTTTCGTTAACGATCTTCGCGAGCAAGCTCGCTCCTACAGTGGGGTGGGTGTGTGGGGGGGAGTGTCTGTGAGCCGTCGCCGTCGCGAGCCTGAAGAACACGTCAATCATGAGCGCTGGCTGGTGTCCTACGCGGACTTCATCACCTTGCTGTTCGCGTTTTTTGTGGTGATGTACTCGATCTCGTCGATCAACGAAGGCAAGTACAAGATCATTTCCCAGGCGCTGGTGGGTGTATTCAACGATTCCGAGCGGGCGCTCAAGCCGATCCCCATCGGCGAAGAGCGGCCCAAGACCGTGACCCCGGCCAAGCCTCTGGTCAATGACAGTGATGAAACCGCCGCCGGCATCCAAGGCACCAGCGACCCGCTCAAAAGCATCGCCGACGATATCAGTGCTGCCTTTGGCGACTTGATCAGTTCCAACCAGATGACCGTGCGCGGCAATGAGCTGTGGGTGGAGATCGAATTGAACTCCAGCCTGTTGTTCGCCAGTGCCGATGCGTTGCCCAGTGACCAGGCATTCACCATCATCGACAAGGTCGCGGCAATCCTCAAACCGTTTGAAAACCCGATCCACGTGGAAGGCTTCACCGACAATTTCCCTATCAGCACTGCGCAGTATCCGACCAACTGGGAACTGTCCTCGGCCCGTGCGTCGAGCATCGTGCGCATGTTGGCCATGCAGGGCGTGAACCCCCAGCGCCTGGCGTCGGTGGGCTATGGTGAATTCCAGCCGGTGGCCAATAACGCCACGGTCGAAGGCCGCGCCCGTAACCGCCGGGTGGTGCTGGTGGTCTCGCGCAACCTGGATGTGCGTCGCAGCCTGACCGGAACCGGCACCGCCAATGCCACCCCGGATGCGGCGTTGAAGCGTGCTGGCACACAAACTGCACCGCCCGTTGTCAAGCCGCCGGTCCGACCGAGTAACGTCAATTCTCCGTCGCCGGCTCAATAACCGTATGCAATGTCTCGGTCGCGCCTGTGCCCGCCGGGAGGAACCAACCGAATGAGAGTCTGGGCAGTTGCCAATCAAAAGGGTGGAGTCGGCAAGACCACCACTTCCATCGCCTTGGCCGGTTTGCTGGCCGAAGCGGGCAAGCGTGTGTTCGTGGTCGACCTGGACCCCCACGGTTCCATGACCAGCTATTTCGGCTACGACCCGGATGCGCTGGAACATAGTTGCTATGACCTGTTTTTGCACAAGGGCAGCGTGCCGGCGGATCTGCCTGGGCAACTGCTGTTGCCCACCAGCAACGAAAGCATTTCCCTGCTGCCGTCGAGCACCGCCCTGGCCACGCTGGAGCGCCAGTCGCCAGGCCAGAGCGGCCTGGGCCTGGTGATCGCCAAGACCCTGGCGCAGCTTTGGCAGGACTTCGATTACGCGATCATTGACAGCCCGCCGTTGCTCGGCGTGCTGATGGTCAACGCGTTGGCGGCCAGCCAGCAATTGGTGATCCCGGTGCAGACCGAGCACCTGGCGGTCAAGGGCCTGGAGCGTATGGTCAGCACCCTGGCGATGATCAACCGTTCGCGCAAGCAGGCGCTGCCGTTCAGCATCGTGCCGACCTTGTTCGACCGTCGCACTCAGGCGTCCCTCGGTACCTTGCGCGTGTTGCGCGATGCCTACCCGGACACCATCTGGAACGGCTACATCCCGGTGGACACGCGCCTGCGTGACGCCAGCCGTGCCGGGCTCACACCGTCGCAGTTCGACGGCAAGAGCCGTGGCGTGCTGGCCTACCGTGCGTTGCTCAAGCACCTGCTGTCGCAACAACTTGTGGCGCAGGTGGCGTGATGAACCGTCCTGTCGAATTCAAGACCCGGCCGCAACTCGCACTGGAATCCTACCTGGATGCCTTGCTGCAGGACGCGACGGCCGAGGAACTGCCAGAACCGATTCTGGTGCTTGAGCCTGCTGTTGAGCCCGACAGCCCGCTGGATGAATTCCAGCAGGCAGTGATGGAAGAGCAGGCGCGGGATGCGAAGGGGGTGGAGGCGCCCGTCGTGGTGCCGAGCGCTCCGGCAGTGGTGGCGCCCCCGGTGGTCGAACCGCTGGTGGACGTGCACCTGCCGCCCAGCATCACGCCGCCACCGGTGACGGGCGACGGTCGCCCTTCGTGGGCTGCCGAGCCGTTCGAGTGCCTGCTGTTCGACGTCGCCGGGTTGACCCTGGCGGTGCCGTTGGTGTGCCTGGGCTCGATCTATTCCCTGGAAGGCCAGGAGCTGACGCCGTTGTTCGGGCAGCCAGAGTGGTTCCTCGGCATCCTGCCCAGCCAGGCCGGCAACCTCAAGGTGCTGGACACGGCGCGCTGGGTGATGCCCGACCGCTACCGCGATGATTTTCGCCAGGGCCTGCAATACGTGATCTCGGTGCAGGGCTACGAGTGGGGGCTGGCAGTGCATCAAGTCAGCCGCTCGTTGCGCCTGGACCCCAATGAAATCAAATGGCGCAGCCACCGTGGCCAGCGGCCGTGGTTGGCGGGCACTGTGATCGAACACATGTGCGCGTTGCTGGATGTCGCCGAACTGGCCGAGTTGATCGCCAGCGGTGCGGTGAAGGCGATGCCACAGAACAAACGCAGTTGATTGAACAATAAGGGCCGTGCGGTTGCGCGGCCCACTTGCACACACGCCGTCGATAGCGGCATTTGAAGGGGTCAGATGAATGAACAAGTCAGCGTCCGCACAAGGTTTGGATGATCCGATCCTGCAATGGGTGACCTTCAAGCTGGACAACGAAACCTACGGCATTAACGTGATGCGCGTGCAGGAAGTGCTGCGCTACACCGAGATCGCCCCGGTTCCAGGCGCGCCAAGCTACGTGCTGGGCATCATCAACCTGCGCGGCAACGTGGTGACGGTGATCGACACCCGCCAGCGTTTCGGCCTGGACACGGTTGAAGTCAGCGACAACACCCGTATCGTGATCATCGAGGCCGACAAGCAAGTGGTCGGCATCCTGGTCGACAGCGTGGCCGAGGTGGTTTACCTGCGCCAATCGGAAGTGGAAACCGCACCGAACGTCGGTAACGAAGAGTCGGCCAAGTTCATCCAGGGCGTGTGCAACAAGAACGGCGAACTGCTGATTCTGGTTGAGCTGGACAAGATGATGAGCGAAGAAGAGTGGTCGGAACTGGAGAGCATCTGATTGTTCCTTGAGGCAGCGGTGATTGTCCTGGCCCTGTTATGGGCCGGGACCTTGGCGTTTGTGCTGCGCTATGTGCGCCAGCAGCGGGAGTTGGCCTTGCAACAGGCCGAGCGCGATGCGGTGCGTGACCGGCGCATTCTGGAACTGGTCAAGCGCGTTGATCATTACCAGCAAAGTGCGGTGCGGGTGGGGGATGAGGTGCATGAACTGCGTGCGATGCTTGCGCCGTTGCCGGACAGGTTGGTGCAGTTGGAGCAGCGTGATCCGTCGAACCTGTCGTTTGCCCAGGCGGCCAAGCTGGTTGGCATGGGGGCGACGGTGGATGAGCTGACCCAGTCGTGTGGGTTGACCCAGGCTGAGGCGCAGTTGATGAGCAAGTTGCACAAGAGCTGATTCTCGGCGCGGCCTGGCCGCCGCAGCGATCCAACTGTGGGAGCTGGCTTGCGATGACGGCCTGCCAGCCGCCCCATATCTACCTGACACCCCACAATCCAACTGTGGGAGCTGGCTTGCCTGCGATGACGGCCTACCAGCCGACATCTATCTACCTGATACCCCACAATCCAACTGTGTGCGGGCTTGCTCGCGAAGGCGGCCTGAGATCAAAAGCAGATCAAGATCAAGAGCGGCTCGCTTCGCATCGTGGTTACCGTTGGGTGGCAGATTTGAGATGTTTGTCGATTGAGCTGCCGCCATCGCAGGCAAGCCAGCTCCCACAATTTTGATCTGTGTACTTCAATCAATTTTCTTCAGCCCACAGACTTTTCCTGTTCCTCAAAGGTCAACATCCTTCAAGCACCTAGACCCAGGAGATACCCTCAAATGACCGCCCCCAAAGCCCTGTTGATCCTTCACGGCAAACAAGCCCTCAACGAGGATGTGCGCGCTGCCGTGCTGGCGCGGCGGGAGCAGGGTGGGGAGTTGGCCGTGCGGGTGACGTGGGAGGGCGGCGATGCTCAGCGCCTGGTCAATGAAGCCTTGGCCGCGGGCTACACCCACATCATTGCCGGCGGTGGCGACGGCACCTTGCGCGATGTGGCTGAAGCCATGGCCCATGCCAACACTGATGCCAGCCTGGTGCTGATGCCCCTGGGCACCGCCAATGATTTCGCCAAGGCGGCCGGCGTGCCGTTGGAGCCGGCTGGTGCGTTGGCCTTGCTGGACGTGCAGCCCAGGGCCATCGACCTTGGCCAGGTGGGTGGGCAAATCTTCCTGAATATGGCCACCGGTGGTTTTGGCAGCCAGGTCACGGCCAATACCTCCGAAGATTTGAAGAAGGTATTGGGCGGTGCCGCTTACCTGTTCACCGGTTTATCCCGCTTCAGTGAATTGAAAGCCGCCTACGGTGAATTGGAAGGCCCGGATTTCCATTGGAAAGGCGAGTTGCTCGCGCTGGGCATCGGTAACGGTCGCCAGGCCGGTGGCGGGCATGTGTTGTGCCCCGGTGCATTGGCTGATGACGGGCTGCTGGATGTCAGCATTCTGCCGGCGCCCCAGGAAGTGGTTGGCACGCTGCGTGAGTTGATGAACAACGGCTGGGGCCTGGACACCATGTTTGTGCGCGCACGCCTGCCGTGGGTGAAGATCAAGGTGGCGCAGGGCTTGTACATCAACCTCGACGGTGAGCCGCTGGAAGGCGACGACCTGCATTTCGAGGCACTGCCCAAGGCCCTGCGCGTGCACTTGCCGCTGGGCTCGCCGTTAGTCGTCCAGGCTGATGATCTGCTCACGCACGGCAAATAACACCAGGCCCGCCACGTCAAAAATCTGCAAGCGCTTCATGATCTGCGAGCGGTGGGCTTCGACGGTCTTGATACTCAGGCCCAGACCGTGGGCAATTTCCCGGGTGGATTTACCGCGCACGATCAAGCGCAAAATCTCCAGTTGCCGCGCCGTCAGGTTGTGGCTGTGGGCGACAGGCGCGTTGGGGACCTGGCTACGGATCAGCGCCTGGTTGATCACTGTGTGGGCGATGGCGGGGCTCAGGTAGCGTTCGTTGTTGCGCAGGGCCAGCAGGGCGTGTTCCAGCTCATTGGCGGTGGTGTCCTTGAGCAGGTAGCCGTGGGCGCCGGACTCCAGTGCGCGCATGATAAGGTCCGGCTCGGTGTGCATCGACAGAATCAGTACCTTGCACGTGGGGTAAAAACGCTTGAGTTGCTGCAAGGCATTCAGCCCGCCGGTGTGCTTCATCGACAGGTCGAGCAGCACGATATCCGGCTGCAAGGCACTGTATTGCTCCAGCAATTGCGCGCCATCGCTGGCTTCGCCGATGACGCTGTAGTCGGGAATATCCAGAATCAGCGCGCGCACGCCGGCGCGAATCAGTGCGTGGTCGTCTACCAGGAGTAAATTGCAGGTCACTCGAGAACCTTAGGGGCGCTAGCCCGTTCGAGAGCGCGGGGCGCCCAAGGGAAAAGTGCGTTGATGCGTGTACCTTTGCCGGGCTCGCTGCTGACGGAAAAGGAGCCTCCCAGCTGGTGTGTTCGTTCGCACATACCGGCCATGCCCCGTTGGCCTTCCCGGCCCGGATCGAGGGCAGGCAAGAACCCCTGGCCGTCATCGCAGATCATCAGCGACAAGCCTTCAGGCAGGCGTTGCAGACGCACCAGCAGGTTGCGCGCCTTTGCATGGCGAAGCATGTTGGTCACCGCTTCCTGAGTGACGCGAAAGGCCGCCACGGCCATTTCTTCGGGGATGCCGGTGAGCCGTTGGTGGCACTCCAGGCTCCAGCACACCTGGGTGTTTTCCAGGGCCTTGAGCAGGTGCGCGCGCAGGCTGGCTTCCAGGCCCAGGCTGGTCAGTTGGCGCGGGTTGAGGATGGCGGATACGTCACGTACCTTGGCCAGGGTTTCATTGAGGGTATTGCACAGCACCGAGCAATGGTCTTGCAGATCCTGGGGCAGGCGGCGCTGCAGCCATTCACTTTGCAGCTTGGCGGCTGTCAGTAACTGGCCGATGTCATCATGCAGTTCGCGGCTGAGCCGGTGACGTTCGTTCTCCTGAACTTGCAGCAGGCGGGCGGCCAGTTCCTGGGGCTCGAACTTGATAGCTCTGCGCGAGCGCCACTGTTGCAGGCCCACCACCATCAGCGTGGCGAGGTTGAGCAGCACGATCAGCAATGGCAGCGGCGCGCCCATCAGATAGGCCCACAGGCTGGCCAACAACGAGCACAGGCACAGCGAAAGGGCAAGGTGGCACGCGTGGCTGCGGGACAAGGACCTGACGATAAGTGACTTGAAACTGGCGTACATAGCGGATGGAGCCAATGAGGGTTCACTGCGGGGAGGCCGGTTGACCGGGCTCTGTTTGGAGTGCGCTGCCAAATCGTTTTTAAGCCTGTTGAAGTTAAATCACTTCGGGGGCGCATAGTAACACCCCTATTAGCGTTGGTCGTCTGATTGGGTTATGACCCACGCGAGTACTCTGGGCGGGCACCCCAGAGTTCAAAATGGAAAGTTGTATTAATGAAGTTGGTTTGTATCGTTATTGCATTGATAGCTAATTGATATTTATTGGGCGCGCCGATCATGCTGCGCAGTGTATTGGTGGGCTTTTTGCGGGATCTGCAAGCTGACCGCCTCAATCAACGATGATTGCTCTTCTTCATCCAGACTAAGCTTGCCAGTACGGATATCGATCAGTTCCAGTTGCCAGGCCAGTAGCGTCAAGCAGTCATGCAAGGCATCCAGCGCCTGGTCATGCAATTGCACCGGGCTCACGGCATTGGCAATCAAGTATTGAATCTGCCGGGAAAACTCGCTAATGGCCTGCAATGCAAGGCAGTCTGCGCTCTCGGCGAGCTTGTTCAGGCTGGCTTTCATGCAGTCGATAGCGTCACTGTCGTTTCGAATCAAATGCAGGTGGTTCAAGCACTCTTCTGACCTGATCAGCAGCTTTTCAGCCTCGTGCAGGAACTCGGGAAGTGCAAGTTGCCACTCGTTACCGTCGTTCATCATGCAGGTCTCCGCAACGTAAGGTCGGGTGATGAGATGTCGCACCGGGTGAATGGCGTAAAACTAGCGCTGAAATACGGCTCGGACTTGTAGGTCGATTCTGATATTCCAGTAGGACATTTAGTGAAATGCTCACGAAAGTCGTATGTAGCCCCGGTTGTGCGGGATGACACGACTTCAGTTGCCGGTACGTGAGTGCCTGAAAGGCCCGTGGGCCAAGGGCTGGGGATGGCAAACAAAAGCCTGACTCCATTCATGCAATGAGAATGGCGTCACATTAATGGCTATTAGATATCGCGAATATCAGGTTGGGCCTGATTGCGCATAGGGGAATCCCCTATGTCGTGGAACTGCACGTCAATTCGACTGTCGCGCAAGGGGGGCTTGAAAGAGGCTCAAGGGCCCAAGCAGTAAAGCATGATGTCAGTGTGACATCAATGGGTTTGCATGGCATTTTATTGGGGTCAAGGTCCGGCGCTTGCCGCCGATAACGTGCTTATACAGCTGCACACCCTTTCAACGCGCCTGCGGCGTGTACACCAGGAGTTTTTAATGGCCGGCATTCTCGACACGGTAGATCAACGCACGCAATTGGTGGGTGAGAATCGCCTGGAAATTCTCATGTTCCGCCTCTTCGGACGGCAGTTGTTCGCGATCAACGTGTTCAAGGTGCAGGAAGTCCTGCAACTGCCCAAGCTGACCCTGATGCCCCAGCGCCACCCGTTCGTGTGCGGGGTGGTCAACCTGCGTGGCCAGACCCTGCCGGTGATCGACCTGTCCCAGGCCATCGGCATGCGCCCTTTGGTGCCGGGCCCCAACAGCACCATTATCGTCACCGAATATAATCGCTCGGTGCAGGCGTTCCTGGTGGGTGGCGTCGACCGCATCGTCAACATGAACTGGGAAGCCATCCTGCCGCCGCCGACCAGCGCCGGTCGCCAGCACTACCTCACCGCCATCAGCAAGGTCGATGAGCAACTGGTGGAAATCATCGACGTGGAAAAAGTCCTCGCCGAGATCGTGCCCTACAACGCCAAGGTCTCCCGGGACAAACTTGAAGACCCGGTGCTGGAGCGTGCCCGTGGCCGTGAAGTGCTACTGGTGGATGACTCCAACGTGGCCTTGTCGCAGTTGCGTGACACCCTGGGCCAGTTGGGCGTGAAGATGCACATTGCCAGCGACGGCCTCAAGGCACTGAACATGCTCAAGGCCTGGGCCGACAGCGGCCAGGTCATGACCGACAAACTGCTGATGATCTTTACCGACGCTGAAATGCCCGAGATGGATGGCTACCGCCTCACAACCGAGATCCGCAACGACCCACGTCTGCGCGGTCTGTACGTGGTGATGCACACCTCGCTGTCGGGCAGCTTCAACGACTCCATGGTCAAGAAGGTCGGCTGCGACAATTTCCTCTCCAAATTCCAGCCGGACAAGCTGGTGGACGTGGTGCGCCAGCGACTGATGTTGGACGAAATGCCCGCCTGACTTTAGGATGACACTTTGTTTCCTAGGAAGGCAGGCCCATGCTGCGTCTCAGCGCGTTGTACCGTTACCCCTTGAAGTCCGGCAAGGCCCAAGCCTTGCAGCAGATTGGCCTGGATAAACTCGGGTTGGACGGGGATCGACGCTGGATGCTGGTGGATGAAGCCAGCGGGCGGTTCCTGACGCAACGGGCGGTGGCGAAGATGAGCCAGCTCATCGCGTTGTGGAACAGCAGCGGGGGCCTGACTCTGAGTTCGCCGGGCTACGCGCCGCTGGACGTGGCAATGCCTGGCAGCGCCAGCGAACTGCGCGGTGTGACCATCTGGCGTGACACCCTGCGTGTGCCGGATGCTGGCGATGCGGCCGCAGCCTGGGTCAGCGAGTTCATTGGCAAGCCGACGCGCCTGGTGCAACTGCCCCTGGAACGTGCGCGCACCACCGAAGCCGGGTATGGCAAGGATGACGACAAGGTCGGCTTCGCTGACGGCTACCCGTTGCTGTTGATCGGCCAGGGCTCCCTCGACGACCTGTGTACGAAGATCGGCCGCCCGATGGAGATGCTGCGTTTTCGTCCCAACCTGGTGATCGAAGGCGCCGAGGCCTTCGCCGAAGATGGCTGGAAGCGCGTGCGCATTGGCGACGTGGAGTTTCGGGTGGTCAAGCCGTGCTCGCGGTGCATCCTCACCACCATCGACCCCCAGACCGGTGAGCGCAGCCCCGACCGCGAGCCCTTTGCGACGCTGGAAACCTACCGCAAGACCGAAAAGGGCGCGATGTTCGGCCAGAACCTGGTCAACGATGGCATTGGGCGCCTGGAAGTCGGCATGCCGGTAACGGTGTTGGAATAAAAAAGCCCGTCTCGTGGGAGACGGGCTTTTTTGTGTGTCGGGTAGTGCCTTAGCCGCGGTATTCACACAGGTAAGCGGTGTCCACCGCGACCTTCAACTGGAACTTGCTGTTGGCCGGGACGTGGAACTGGCTGCCGGCGGCGAACGTTTCCCAGTCGCTGCTCTCAGGCAGCTTCACGGTCAGGGCGCCGGAGACCACGTGCATGATTTCGCGTTGGGCGGTGCCGAATTCGTATTCACCCGGAGCCATCACGCCGATGGTCGCTGGCCCTTCTGCGGTGCCGAAAGCGATCGACTTGACGGTGCCGTCGAAGTACTCGTTGACTTTGAACATGGGTGAATCCTCGGAAAAAGGTCAAGGCTTACGCCAACCACTGTAGGCGCGAGCTTGCTCGCGAAAAACCTGAGAACACTGCGTTTAACCAGAGGCGCTGCGTTATCGTCGGCGATCTTCGCGAGCAAGCTCGCTCCTACAGAGCAGCAGGAAAATGGCTGGCCAGTATGCCCAAGGCTGCAAGCGCTGCCTAGACCGGCAAAATCAAGGGCAGCAGGCGCGCGGTATTGCGGGCATCCTCCAGGGCGCGATGCTGCTGGCCATGGAACTGCATCCCCGCCAATTGCAGCGCACCATTGAGCCCCAGCGGTTTGTCCAGGCGCCGGGCCTTGGCAAAGCGTTGCTTGAGGTTCACATGCGGGGTGTCGCCCAGGGCGCTGGCGAGGCCATGGCGCTGCCACTCCAGCTCAAGCTGCACGCGGTCATAATCCCCCCAACTGGCCCAGCCTTCCAGGCGTGGCTGATGTTGGCCCAGCCAGCGCTCGAACAGCGGCCACACCTCGGTGATCGGCGCGGCCATGTCGATATTGGCCTGGGTGATATGGGTGAGTTTGCGGCAAAAGGGCGTCAGCAAGGGCCGCCGCAAGGGCCGCACAAAGCGCTGGAAGTGGTCCAGTTCGCGGCCCTGGCGGTTGACCAGGCTGGCGCCGATCTCGATGACTTCCATCTCTGTCACGGGCCAGCCGCCGTCATCCGTTGTGGCTTCAAGGTCAATAATCAGCCAATGAGGCATGTGCAGGTTCCCGTACTCGTCCCTTCCTGATGGGGATAGAGCGTAGCCCGGCCCTGTAGTTCCGCCTAGGGGCGTTATTCGATCTCGAGCAAAACCTGGCGGTTGCGTACCTGATCGCCCGTCACGACCCGCAGTTCCTTGACCGTGCCATCGATACCGGCCTTCAACGGGTGCTCCATTTTCATCGCTTCGAGCACCAGCAAAAGCTGGCCTTTGCTGACGCTTTCACCGACGCACACCCGTATATCGACGATGGCGCCGTCCATGGGTGCCTGGACCGTGCCACTGCTGGCGTCGGCCGGGCGGCTGGCGACTTGCTGGGTGCGGTCGATGACGGTCAGCCCTGGCAGCCACAGCCGGTTGCCGTCCAGGTGATAGGCGATGCGGCGGCGAACCCCCTTGATGACAAAGGTGGCGTGGCGACCGTCGGTGGTGAGTGGCAGGTCGTCAATGGTCACGCTATGGAGTTGGCCGTTGATCTCCAGGCGGTATGTCACCGGGGCACTCGCCGTGTTGCGCCAGCGCGCGAGGGGGTGTGAGTGCTGGTTGGCGCTGTGTTGATAAAACAGCGCGGCGGCCAGCGAGAGCTGTTCAGCGGTCGCTTTGTGCTGTGGGATGACGCTGAAGTGTTCGGCGATCAAGCCCGTGCTGAAGTCGCCGGCGATAAAGTCCGGGTGCTTGAGCAGGTCGATGAGCAAGCGCTGGTTGGTCGCCACGCCGAGTAACACCGTGTCTTCCACGGCCCGCAGCAATTTGCGCCGGGCTTCTTCGCGGCTGGCGCCGTGGGCGATGATCTTGCCCAGCATCGGGTCGTAGAACGGGCTGATGGTTTGGCCTTCACGCAAGCCATGGTCGATGCGCACGCCGGGGGCGGGTTCCCAGCGCAACACGTCACCGGTTTGCGGCAGGAAGCCCTGGGCCGGGTCTTCGGCGTACAGGCGCACTTCCATGGCGTGGCCGGTCAGGGTCACCTGTGATTGGGTAAGTGGCAGCGCTTGCCCGGCGGCGATCTGCAACTGCCAGTCCACCAGGTCGAGGCCGGTGATCATCTCGGTAACGGGATGTTCCACTTGCAGGCGCGTGTTCATTTCCAGGAAATAGAACTGGCCGTTGCGGTCGAGCAGAAACTCCACGGTGCCGGCACCCACATAATTCACCGCCCGCCCGGCCTTGAGCGCGGCTTCGCCCATGGCCTGGCGCAGATCGGCGGTCATGACGGGGCAGGGCGCTTCCTCGATGACTTTCTGATGGCGGCGCTGGATCGAACAGTCGCGCTCGCCGAGGTAGATGAGGTTGCCATGGCTGTCGCCGAACAGTTGCACTTCCACGTGTCGCGGGTCGATCAGCGCCTGTTCGAGGATCAGCTCGTCGCTGCCGAATGCATTCATGGCTTCCGAGCGAGCGGTGCGCAGTTGCTCCAGCAGCTGTTCGCGCTGGTGCACCAGGCGCATGCCACGCCCACCGCCACCGGCGCTGGCTTTGATCATCAGCGGGAAGCCGATGCGTTCGGCTTCCTGTTGCAAGGTGGCGTCGTCCTGGGCACTGCCCTGATAGCCGGCGATGCAGGGCACGCCGGCGTCGAGCATGGCGAGTTTGGACAGGCGTTTGCTGCCCATCAGTTCGATCGCCTCGACACTGGGGCCGATGAAGGTGAGCGTGGCCTGCTGGCAGGCGCGGGCGAAGTCGGGGTTTTCCGAGAGGAAGCCGTAGCCGGGGTGAATGGCATCGGCGCCGGTCAGTTGGGCGGCGGCGAGGATGGCCTGTGTGTTCAGGTAGGACTGGTGTACGGGCGCCGGGCCGATGTGTACGGCTTCGTCGGCCATCTGCACGTGCAGGGCATCGGTATCCGCGTCGCTGTACACGGCCACGGTGCGGTAGCCCAGGGCCTGGGCAGTGCGCTGGATGCGGCAGGCGATTTCGCCGCGGTTGGCGATCAGGATCTTGCTGAATGCGGGCATTGGGTTATCCCTTGATGAATGTGGCGTGTGTTGGGGCCTCTTCGCAGGCAAGCCAGCTCCCACATTTGAAATGTGTTCCCCTGTGGGAGCTGGCTTGCCTGCGATGGCGTCATCGAGACCAACTCGGCTTTCGCTTCTGCACAAACGCCTGCGTCCCCTCAACCCCTTCCTCACTCCTCACCGCCTCGGCAAACCACTGCGCCCCGCGATCCAGCACGGTCTCAAGCGGCTCATCCAGGCTGGCCAGCAACAGCGCTTTAGTCCGTGCGTTCGCCCCCGGCGCACACTGCAACACCTGCCCCAATACCTCATCCACCCGCTGCGCCAATGCCTGCGAGTCGTGCTCGACAAAATGCACCACCCCCAGCCGCCCAGCCTCCACCCCATCAAACCGCGCCGCCGTCAGCGCCAGGCGCCGCGTGTGGGTAAGGCCAATACGCTTGACCACAAACGGCGCAATCTGCGCCGGCAGCAACCCGAGGCGGGTCTCGGGCAAGCCGAACTGCGCCTGGCCCGCTGCAATCGCAATATCACTTACGCACGCCAGCCCGAACCCACCGCCCAGTACCGCGCCTTGCAGCACCACGATCACCACCTGCGCCAGCGCCTGAACCTCTTGCAGCAAGGTGCCAAACGCGCGGTTCAATGCTTGCAACTGCCCCCCGGCGCCGGCCAGGTCCTTCACATCGGCCCCCGCGCAAAAGTGCCCGCCCGCGCCGCTGATCACCACGGCGCGCACCTGGCTGTCCAACTGCGTCAGTACCGCACGCAGTTCATTGACCATTTCAAGGCTCATCGCATTGCGACATTCGGGGCGGTTGAGGGTGATGTGCAGCACGCCGTTATGGGCTTCGAGCAGCAAGGTATTCATGGCTTTTTACCGGGCAGGGTGCCCATCAGTTTGCAGATGATGCCCAGCATGATTTCGTCGGCACCGCCGCCAATCGACACCAGGCGCACGTCGCGATAGGCGCGGGCTACCGGGTTGTCCCACATGAAGCCCATGCCGCCCCAATATTGCAGGCAACTGTCGCTGACCTCACGGCCCAGGCGCCCGGCCTTGAGCTTGGCCATGGAGGCCAGCCGCGTGACGTCCTGGCCCTTGATGTACTGCTCGGTGGCCTGGTAGACCAAGGCGCGCAGGCATTCGATTTCGGTGGCCAGTTCTGCCAGGCGAAAGTGGATCACCTGGTTATCAATGAGCGCTTTGCCGAAGGTCTGGCGCTCTTTGCAGTATTCGATGGTGCTATCGATGCAGTGCTCCAGGCCCTTGATCATATTGGCCGCGCCGAACAGGCGTTCTTCCTGGAACTGCAACATCTGCATCATGAAGCCCGCGCCTTCATGGCCGATGCGGTTGCGTTGCGGCACGCGCACGCCGTCGAAAAACACCTGGGCGGTCTCGGAGCTGTGCATGCCGAGTTTTTCCAACGGCGGGCTGACGCTGATGCCGGGGCTGTTCATCGGCACCATGATCAGCGACTTGTTGATATGCGGTTTGTCGTCGGACGTGTTGGCCAGCAGGCAGATGAAGTCGGCGCTGGGCGAATTGGTGATCCACATCTTGCTGCCGTTGATCACATAGTCATCGCCATCCTTGCGCGCATGGGTCTTGAGCCCGGCCACATCGGAGCCGGCACCGGTTTCCGAGACGCCGATGCAGCCGACCTGTTCGCCGCTGATGGCCGGGCGCAGGAACTCCTCGCGCAGTTCATCGGAGCCGAAGCGCGCCAGGGCCGGGGTGCACATATCAGTCTGCACGCCGATGGACATGGGAATGCCGCCGCAACGGATGGTGCCGAACTCTTCGGCGGCGACGATGGAATAGCTGTAGTCCAGGCCCATGCCGCCGAATTTTTCCGGTTTGGAAATGCCCAGCAGGCCGAGGTCGCCGGCTTTGCGGAAGATCTCGTGAATGGGAAAGCGCCCGGCTTTTTCCCATTCATCCACGTGCGGGTTGATCTCGCGGTCGACGAAGGCGCGCACGGTGCGGCGCAGTTCCTGGTGTTCCTGGGTGAAGATCATTTTTATTGTTCTCCCGGTTGGGACGCGGAGCGTCCTGGTCTGCGTTACCACGCGGAGCGTGGGAACGATCAGCGCGCTACGCCGAAGGTGTTGGGTTGCAGTTGCCGCCGTTCGGCTTCGTGACAGATATCCAGCAAAAAACCGAGCAAAGTGCGGGTGTCCCGTGGATCAATCAGCCCGTCGTCCCACAGGTTGGCGCTGGCGTAGAGGGCGGTGGACTGGCTGTCGAGTTTCTGCGCGGTGACCTGTTCGAGCATGTCGAGCACCTTGGGGTCGGGCACCAGGCCGTCCTTGAGTTGCTTGGCCTCGGTGACAATCCGCAGCACTTTGCCGGCCTGTGCGCCGCCCATCACCGCGGTGCGGCTGTTGGGCCAGGCGAAGATAAAGCGGGGGTCCAGGCCGCGACCGCACATTGCGTAGTTGCCGGCACCGTAGGAACCACCGACCACGATGGTGAGTTTAGGCACACGGGCATTGGCCACCGCCTGGATCATCTTCGCGCCGTGCTTGATCACCCCTTGCTGTTCCGACTCGGTGCCCACCATAAAGCCGGTGGTGTTGTGCAAAAACAGCAGCGGCGTGCGGCTTTGGTCGCACAGCTGGATAAACTGCGCGGCCTTGCTCGCGCCCTTTGGGGTGATGGGGCCGTTATTGCCGATCACGCCCACGGCGCGCCCCTGGATATGCAGATGGGCGCAGACGGTGTGGGGGTCGAACTCGCCTTTGAATTCCAGCAGGTTGGAACCGTCGGCCAGGCGCGCCAGGATCTCGCGCACGTCATAGGGCTTTTTCGGGTCATCGGGAATCAGCCCCAACAGCTCTTCAATCGCGTACAGCGGTTCGCGATAGGCGCGTTGGGGCGCGTGCGGCAAGCGGTCATTCCAAGGCAGTAGGCCCACAATCTCACGCACGATGCGCACGCCATCGGCATCGTTCTGGGCCAGGTACTCAGCGGTGCCGGCGGTTTGCGCGTGCATCTGCGCGCCCCCCAGTTCTTCATCGGTGGCGACTTCGCCAGTGGCGGCCTTGAGCAACGGTGGCCCGGCGAGAAACAGCTTGGCCTTGCCGCGCACCACCACCACGTAATCCGACAAGCCCGGCTGATACGCACCGCCGGCCGTGGCCGAGCCGTGTACCACGGTGATCTGCGGCAAGCCCATGGCCGACATGCGCGCCTGGTTGGCAAAACTGCGTGCGCCTTCGACGAAAATCTCGGCGGCGTAGTTGAGGTTGGCGCCGCCGCTTTCGGCGAGAGTCACCACCGGCAATTTGTTCTCCATGGCGATCTGTTGCAGGCGCAGGGATTTCTTCAGCCCGGAGGGGGAAATGGTGCCGCCTTTGATCGCGCTGTTGTTGGCCACCACCAGCATGCGCACGCCGCTGACGTAACCGATGCCGGCGATCAGCCCGCCACCAGCGGCGCTGCCGTCTTTGTCGTCGTGGAGCTTGTAGCCGGCCAGGCTGGCCAGCTCCAGGAACGGCGCGCCGGGGTCCAGCAGCAGATTGAGGCGCTCACGGGGCAGCAATTGCCCGCGCTTGTCGAACTTGGGCTTGGCTTCCTGGGCCTTGGCCAGCAGGGTGTGTTCCAGTTGGCGCAACTGGGCGATGGACGCCAGCATGGCTTCGCGGTTTTGCGCGAACGCTGGGCTGTTGGGGTCGATCAGGGTTTCAATGACTGGCATGGCGTTATTGCTCCGCCTTGAGCACATCCGGCAGGTAGGCGCGGTGGAACCCATTGAACGGCTCGCTCGGTACCTGCGCCTTGTGCAGCGGCCATGCGCGGCTACCCAGGCTGGCGGCGCCGTCGATGCGCAGGGTGCTGCCGCTGATGAAGGCCGCAGCCGGGCTGAGCAGGAAGACGATGGCCGCGCTGACTTCCGACTCGGTGCCGATGCGCTTGAGCGGTACATGCTCACGCAGGGTGGGAATCACCGCCTTGAAGGCGCCTTCGTAGGTGTCCATGCCGCTGGAGGCGATCCAGCCAGGCGCCACGGCGTTGACGCGCACCCCGGCATAGCCCCACTCAAACGCGGCGGTCTTGGTGAAGTTGTCCATGCCGGAGCGCGCCGCGCCGGAGTGGCCCATGCCGGGCATGCCGCACCACATGTCGGCGAGCATGTTGACGATTGCGCCGCCGTGCTTGCTCATCGACTGGTTGAACACTTCCCGTGCCATCAGGAAACCGCCCACCAGGTTGGTGCGCAGTACGGTTTCAAAGCCCTTCTGGTTGATCGCGGCCAGGGGCGACGGGTATTGGCCGCCGGCGTTATTCACCAGGCCATGAATGGGGCCGTGGTCGTGCAGAACTTGCGTGACCAGTGCCTTCACCGCCTCTTCATCGCGGATGTCACAGGCCTGCCAATGGGCGACGCCGCCGTCTTGGGTAATTTCCTGGGCTACCTGTTGCAACTTGTCCGGCTTGCGCCCCACCAGGATCACGCGGGCGCCAAGCGCCGCCAGTTCATGGGCGGTGCAGCGGCCAATGCCACTGCCGCCACCGGTGACGATCAGGGTGTGCCCCTGGAACAGGTCGGCTTTGAAGATCGAGTCGAAGGCCACGGCAACGGTCCTTTAGCTGAGTTGATCGGCAATGTGTTGCGGTACGGCGATGGGGATTTCCAGCAGTTGCTGGGCGAAAGCCTTGCCTTGGGGATCTATGCGCAGGCTGGCGATGCCGCCGCCGCCCAGGGCGTTTTCCAGCAGGAAGTTGAGGCTGTGGCTGCCGGGCAAGTACCAGCGTTCGACGCGGCCATGGATCGGGTCGAGCACGTGGTCCATCCAGTCGACGATCACCTCCGGGGTCAGGGCTTCGGCGATCCACGGCAGGTAGTCGGGGTGGCGGGCGATCACCCCGATATTGCTGTGGTTGCCCTTGTCACCAGAGCGCGCCACGGCGAGTTTCACCAGCGGTACGCTGGCATCGGCACGGCCCAGGGGCTTGGCCGGCTCGATGGGCGCAGCCGGCGTGAGCAGAGGCGCGGAGGCGGGCAGCTCGACGGCATAACGTTGGCCTTGGTACTCGATGGCGACGCTACACAATGATTTGTCGACCAGGAACGAAAACAGCCGAATCAGCGGATACACCGTCGGCCGCCCGCCGACAATGCCGGTCAGCCCCGGTGCCATGCCGGTGGCCGCCTGGGCGATCTCGCGGGCGAACAGCGCCAGCGCCTGCTTGTTCGGGTGCCGCACCGCCAGCTTCACCACCACTTCGCGGCAATCCGCACGCCGGGCGTGGGCGCCGTAGGTGGCCTCGCTGCCGAGCAGTTCGATGTTGACGTCGGTGTAGGGTGCCCAGCCGCGCTGGCTGAACAGCTCCGAGGTCTTGTTGATGAGCGCCTGGCTGACCCGCTCGGCCTTGGCCACCGCGTCGATGCCGGCGATCAGGCAACTGGCGGTACAGCGAAAACCATCGGGGTAGGTGGCGCTGACCTTGTACTGGTCGGTGGGTGGCAGGCCCTTGGCGCCGTGCAGGCGCACCGCATGTTTGCCTTGTTGCTGCAGTTTGACCTGGCTGAAATCACAGATCACATCCGGCAGCACATAGGCGCGCGGGTCACCGATTTCATACAGCAGTTGTTCAGCCACGCTGAGTTCGCTGATCAGGCCGCCGCTGCCCTCGACCTTGTTGACGGTGAACTGGCCGTCGGCGCTGACTTCGACGATGGGGAAACCAATGTGTTCGTAGTCCGGCACGTCACGCCAGTCGGTGAAGTTACCACCGGTGCATTGGGCGCCGCATTCGATGATATGCCCGGCCAGGGCGGCCTGGGCGAGGTGATCGTAGTCCTGCCACGACCAGTTGAATTCATGCACCAATGCCGCGCTGACCACTGCGCTGTCGACCACGCGGCCGGTGATGACAATATCGGCGCCGAGCCCCAGGGCCTGGGCAATGCCCGGTGCGCCGAGGTAGGCATTGGCGGACACGCACAGGGGCGGCAGTGGGGCGCCGTTGAACATGTCGGTGACAGGCGGCAGCTGTTTGAGTTGAGGGTGCAAGTCATCGCCGAGCAACACGGCGATTTTCAGCGGGATGTGCGCGTTATCGCAGGCCGCTTGCAGGGCAGCGGCGCAGGCCTGGGGGTTGGTGCCGCCGGCGTTGCTGATCACCCGGATGCCTTGGCGCTGGATATCCGCCAGCAGGGGCGTCAGCACCTCGACAAAGTCCGTGGCGTAACCGGCCTTGGGGTCTTTCAGGCGGGCACCGGCGAGGATCGACATGGTGACTTCCGCCAGGTAATCGAACACCAGGTAATCCAGGGCGCCGCCCTGCACCAATTGGGCGGCGGCGGTGCAGGTGTCGCCCCAGAAGGCGCTGGCGCAGCCGATACGTACCGTCTTGCTCATGAGAAATCCTTCCTCCAAGGGCTGGCGTCGAGACTACCAAGCAAGCGCTTGGTTTGTAAACTCCAGTCACAAGTTTTACCCAAGCGCTTGCTTGGGTGGCGGTCACGGCCTAAATTGCCGGCCATGACAGTAGAGGTGAAGGAGAGCAACATGGATGAGCACAAAGCCCTGAGGGTGATGCGCACCATGGTCGATGGTGGCCAATTGACCGACCCCGAGAGCGCCCGCGGCAAATTGCTGCAAACCGCGGCTCATCTGTTTCGCAACAAGGGTTTCGAGCGCACCACCGTGCGTGACCTGGCCGGCGCCGTGGGCATCCAGTCCGGCAGCATCTTCCATCACTTCAAGAGCAAGGATGAGATCCTGCGCGCGGTGATGGAGGAAACCATCCATTACAACACCGCGATGATGCGCGCTTCACTGGAGGAGGCGAGCACCGTGCGCGAACGCGTGCTGGCGCTGATCCGCTGCGAGTTGCAGTCGATCATGGGCGGCAGTGGCGAAGCCATGGCGGTGCTGGTCTACGAATGGCGCTCGCTGTCGGCCGAAGGCCAGGCGCACGTGCTGGCCCTGCGTGACGTGTATGAGCAGATCTGGTTGCAGGTACTGGGCGAGGCCAAGGCCGCTGGCTACATCCGGGGCGATGTGTTTATCACCCGGCGCTTCCTCACCGGCGCCTTGTCCTGGACCACCACCTGGTTTCGCGCCCAAGGCAGCCTGACCCTTGAAGAGTTGGCCGAAGAGGCCTTGTTGATGGTGCTGAAGGCGGACTGAGGCGCAAGCCATTAATTTGCTGGCGAAAGTTGTCTCCCCCGGTAAAAACGCCTAGCTTATCGGCATTGAACTCTTCAACGGTGTGTGCCTCGATGTTTTCGCCATGGCGGCTGGCTGCAGGACTGACTTTATGGGCACTGGGCACCGCCGCGTGGACGCAGGCCGGTGCCGCGCAGTTGGTGAGAATCGGCGCGGCGCACTTTCCGCCCTATACCGTTCGCCCCGAACAAGGCGCCGACACCGGGTTGCTGCCGCAATTGGTCGAGGCGTTGAACGCTGCGCAACCCGATTACCAGTTTGTGGTGGTGCCTACCTCGATCCCCCGGCGTTTTCGTGACTTCGAGCAAGGCCGGGTCGACATGGCGATCTTCGAAAACCCGTCCTGGGGTTGGCAGAATATTGCCCATACCAGTGTTGATATGGGGCTCGAAGATGCGGAGATTTTTGTCGCTCAGCGTCAGCCCGGGCGCGACCAGAGTTATTTTTCTGACCTTACCGGTAAACGTCTGGCGGTGTTCAGTGGGTATCACTATGCCTTTGCTGACTTCAATCCTGATCCCAAGAACATGGCCGAGCACTACAACGCCACGTTGACCTATTCCCACGACAGCAACTTGCTGATGGTCGCCCGTGGGCGTGCGGATATTGCGTTGGTTACCCGTTCGTACCTGAGTGATTTCATGGTGCGCAACGCGGACATGGCGGGGCAGTTTTTGGTGTCGGAGCGTATTGATCAGGTGTATCACCACTACGCGTTGCTGCGGCCAAAGGCACCGATCACGGGGGAGGCGTTTTCGGCGTTGCTCAAGGGGCTACGCAGCAGTGGGCAGATGCTGAGGATTTTTGAGCCGTATCGTATTGATGTGACGCCACTGCCCTAGATCGCAGTAAATAAGCTCCTTTGGGCTCAGTGGGGTCAACTGTGGGAGCTGGCTTGCCTGCGATGATGGCCTGCCAGCCGACACCTATCTACCTGACACCCCACAATCCAACTGTGCGGGCTTGCTCGCGAAGGCGGCCTGACAGGCGACACAGTTGGATTGTGTACATATCCATTCCTGCGGTAACGGCCACTTAGGGTTCCGCTCTGACAGCGGCTCACTTTTGAAAGGAGCCGGAATGCCGGCCCAGCCAAAAGTAAGCAAAAGGCTCTTGCCCCACCACTCGGCACCTCGCTTAGGCTCGGTGTGCCCGAACACAGGCTTGAATCCGTGGGCCGCCGCCACGCGCCATCCATGGCGCGGGGCGGCTAACCCGGCGTCCTGCCGGGTTACCCACGAATTCAAGCCTGCGTTCGGCCAGCGTGGTTTAACGGGGCGCCTGAGATCAAGATCAAAAGCAGATCAAGAGCGACTCGCTTCGCATCGTGGTTACCGTGGGCCCTTACCCAGAATGTCCTCGCTGTGCTCAAACCCGCCGCGCAAACGTATCGCTATGACTGCCCGACACCTTGCGGCAATGCACCAGCGCATCGCGAATCATGAAGTTCACCAAGGTCGGAGACACCCCAAGCTCCTTGGCGATGTCTTTTTGCGGCACGCCATGCAAGCGGTACATCTCGAACGCGTAGCGGGTGCGCTGTGGCAACTCCGTCAGGGCGTCGGCGATGTTTTCCAGGGTGTTGAAATTGATGTGCGAGGTTTCCGGTGAAGCGCCGTGAATAACCACATTCAAGCCTTCCTCTTCGGTCCCGGAATATTTGAGCTCCAGCGCCTGCTTGCGATAGTGATCGATCGCCAGGTTTCGCACGATCTGGAACAGATAACTCAGTTGAGCCTTGAACGATGAGGTGATGGTCGGTGCCGACTGCAGCCGAAAGTAGGCGTCTTGCACCACGTCTTCGGCGCGGGAGCGGCACCCGGTGATGCGGGCCGCGATCTTCACCAGGATCAGCCGATTGTCGACGAATGCCTGGAGAAGGGGTGAATCGCACCTGCCTGTGGATACTGGTTCCGTCATGGAAATCACCTTGTTGCTAATAGGTTAGGGGAGGGCATCCCTGCTGAGGCCTCCTACACATCGGGCAACAAATTATGCTGAATGATAATGATTGTCAAATGAGAAGACGAACTAATCTTATGCCTTGGGCAAAGGTGTGAACCACGTCTCGCTCGCCCCCGGCGACTAATTATTTGCTGGCTCCGTCCGTTCTCATGGGTGACAGGTTCGTTAGTACAACGGCCAAGGATCAGCACCCGCAGGAGGACCAGATGGGTTTTTATCGTGCATTCAGCGTGTTTCAGTTTGGAGTCCTCGCGCGATGAGTACGCCCCTGCGGCTGCGCCTGTTTTGCCTGCCCCATTCAGGCGCCAGCGCCTCGGTCTATGCGCGCTGGCGCCGGGTTCTGCCGGACTGGCTGCAGGTGTGCCCGCTGGAATTGCCGGGGCGCGGCATGCGCATGGACGAGCCGTTGCAGCGCGATATCAAGGCCTTGGCCGCGCAGCTTGCTGAAGAGATCAGCCGTGATCTCGATGGCCCCTATGCCTTGTTCGGCCACAGCCTTGGCGGGCTGTTGGCGTTTGAATTGGCCCACGCTTTAAACGCACGCAATCTGCCTGCGCCGCTGGCGTTGTTCGCGTCCGGCACGGCGGGCCCGGCGCGTCGTGATGTGAGCGAGTACGCCGTCGAAAAGACCGATGCCCAACTCATCGCCCGCCTTCGTGAGTTACAAGGCACCGCCGAGGAAGCCCTGGCCAACCCCGAGTTGATGCAACTGATGTTGCCGATCCTGCGCGCCGATTTCCTGCTGTGCGGCAGTTTCACCTATGGCGAGCGCCAGCCCCTGGCGCTGCCGATCCACGTGTTCGGTGGCAAGCAGGACAGCGTGCGTGCCGACCAGTTGCTCGACTGGCAACTCGACGCCGCCAGTGGGTTTTCCCTGGACATGTTTGACGGCCATCACTTCTTCCTCGTGCAGCAAGAAAGCGCCGTGCTGCGCTGTGTGCGTCGCTATGCCGACGAGCACCTGGCGCGCTGGCGCATTGGCGCGGCGCGGCAGCTCGCCGCCGGCTGAACCCCACCGATTTCCCGAATTTCCCGTAAGCCGATTTCAGGCAGGAACCCCATGATGGACGCCTTCGAACTCCCCCGCACCCTGGTCCAGTCCCTTCAACAGCGTGCTGCGCAGACGCCGGACCAAGTCGCCTTGCGCTTCCTCGCCGAGAGCGCCGAGCACAGTGTGGTGCTCAGTTATCGCGACCTCGACCAACGCGCCCGCACCATCGCCGCCGCCCTGCAAGCCAACGCTGGCCTGGGCGAGCGTGCGGTGTTGCTGTTCCCCAGTGGGCCGGACTATGTGGCGGCGTTCTTTGGTTGCCTGTACGCCGGGGTGATCGCGGTGCCGGCGTATCCGCCGGAATCCACGCGCCGTCATCACCAGGAGCGTCTGCTGTCGATCATCAGTGATGCCGAGCCGCGCCTGCTGTTGACCATTGCCAGCCTCAGCGAGGGCCTGGCGCAGATTGAAAATGCGCCCACGGTGTTGAGCGTCGACACCCTGGAGGCGCAGTTGGCCGACCAGTGGGTCGAGCCCGACCTCAAGGTCGACGACATCGCCTTCCTGCAATACACCTCCGGCTCCACCGCATTGCCCAAAGGCGTGCAAGTCAGCCACGGCAACCTGGTGGCCAACGAAGTGCTGATCCGCCGTGGTTTTGGCATCGACCTCAACCCCGACGACGTGATCGTCAGTTGGTTGCCGCTGTACCACGACATGGGCCTGATCGGCGGCCTGCTGCAACCGATTTTCAGCGGCGTGCCCTGCGTGTTGATGTCGCCGGCCTACTTCCTTGGCCGACCTTTGCGCTGGCTGGAGGCGATCAGCGAATACGGCGGCACCATCAGCGGTGGCCCGGATTTCGCCTACCGCCTGTGCAGCGAACGGGTCAGCGAGTCGGCCCTGGAGCGCCTGGATTTGAGCCGCTGGCGCGTGGCCTATTCGGGTTCCGAACCGATCCGCCTCGACACCCTGGAACGCTTCGCGGAAAAATTTGCGGCCTGTGGTTTCACCCCGAATAATTTCTTCGCCTCCTACGGCCTGGCCGAAGCCACCCTGTTTGTCGCGGGAGGCATCCGTGGCCGTGGCATTCCCGCGATGCGCATGGACGAGCAGGCGCTGGCCGCCAACCGCGCCGAACCGGGGCAGGGCAGCGCGATCATGAGTTGCGGCACCAGCCAACCGGACCACGCCGTGTTGATCGCCGACCCGCACATTCTCACCGAGCTGCCCGACCAGTGCGTCGGCGAACTCTGGGCCACCGGCCCGAGCATCGCCCACGGCTACTGGCGCAACCCTGAAGCCAGCGCCAAGACCTTTGTCCAGCATGCTGGCCGCACCTGGTTGCGCACTGGCGACCTGGGCTTTATTCGCGACGGTGAGGTGTACATCACCGGGCGCCTGAAAGACCTGCTTATCGTGCGCGGCCACAACCTCTACCCCCAGGACATCGAGCAGACCATCGAGCGCGAAGTGGAAGTGGTGCGCAAGGGCCGGGTTGCCGCGTTTGCGGTCAATGACCAGGGCCTGGAAGGCATCGGCATCGCCGCGGAAATCAGCCGCAGCGTGCAGAAAATACTGCCGCCCGAAGCGCTGATCAAGGCGATCCGCCAAGCCGTGGCCGAGGCCTGCCAGCAAGCCCCGAGCGTGGTGGTGCTGCTCAACCCCGGCGCCTTGCCGAAGACCTCCAGCGGCAAAGTGCAGCGTGCGGCCTGTGCGCTTCGGCATGCCGATGGCAGCCTCGACAGCTACGCGCAGTTCCCCGGGCAGCAGGGGCCGGCGAGCGAAGTGGCGCTGGAATCGGACCTGCAACAGCAGATTGCGGCGATCTGGTGCGAGCAACTGCAACTGGCTCATGTGGCGGGCGACGATCACTTTTTCTTGCTGGGCGGCAACTCCATCACCGCGACCCAAGTGGTCGCGCGCCTGCGCGAAAGCCTCGGGCTGGAGCTGAACCTACGCCTGCTGTTCGAAGCGCCGACACTCGCGGCCTTTGCTGCGGCTGTGGCGCACCTGCAACAGGACGGCGGCGTGGCCCAAGGCGCAATACACGCGCTGTCACGTCAAGAAGACCTGCCCCAATCCCTGGCACAGAACCGCCTGTGGATCACCTGGCAATTGGACCCTCACAGCAGCGCCTACACCATTCCCGGCGCCTTGCACCTGCGCGGCGAGCTGGATGAAGACGCGCTGCGTCACAGCTTCCAGCAACTGATCCAGCGTCACGAAGCCCTGCGCACGCGCTTCTACGAGCGCGACGGCCAGGCGTTTCAGCGTGTCGAGGCAACGGCGGATTTCGAACTGCCGATCATCGATCTCAGCGACCTGCCCAACACCGAACGCGAAGCCCGTGCGCAACGGGTCCGCGAAGACCAGGCACGCAGTCCGTTCGACCTGGAAAAAGGCCCCTTGCTGCGGGTTACCCTGGTACGCCTGGGCGATGAAGAGCACCAACTGCTGGTGACTTTGCACCACATCATTGCCGACGGTTGGTCGCTGAATATCCTGATCGACGAGTTCTCGCGCCTGTACGCCGCTGCCGCCCAAGGCCAGTCCCTGGAGCTGCCGCCGCTGGCCTTGCAATACGCCGACTACGGCAGCTGGCAGCGCCAATGGCTGGCCGAAGGCGAGGGCCAGCGACAGCTGACGTACTGGAAAGCGCAGTTGGGTGACGAGCATCCGGCCCTGAACCTGGCCACCGATCATCCGCGTGCCGCCCAGCATCGGCACAGCGCCGCGCGCCATAGCCAGCGCCTGGATGCGCGCCTCAGTGCGGCGATCCGCCAGACCGCCCAGGCCCATGACTCGACGCCGTTCATGCTGCTGCTGGCGACGTTCCAGACCTTGCTCTATCGCTACAGTGGCCAGCGCGATATCCGTATCGGCGTGCCCAATGCCAACCGCCCACGCCATGAAACCCAGGGCCTGATCGGCTTCTTTATCAACACCCTGGTGCTGCGCGCCGAGCTGGACGGGCGCCTGCCGTTCAACCAGCTGTTGGCCGCCACTCGCGAGACCACATTGGCCGCCCAGGCCCATCAGGACCTGCCCTTCGAACAACTGCTGGAAGCCTTCCCCCAGGCCCGCGAACAGGGCCTGTTCCAGGTCATGTTCAACCACCAGCAACGGGACCTCAGTGCCTTGCGCCGCCTGCCGGGCCTGCTGGCCGATGAATTGCCCTGGCACAGCCGCGAAGCCAAGTTCGACCTGCAACTGCACAGCGAAGAAGACCGCAATGGGCGCTTGAGCCTGTCGTTCGACTACGCCGATGAGCTGTTCGAACCTGCGACCATCCAGCGTCTGGCCGAGCAGTTCATCCATCTACTTAAAGCTGTGTGCGCGCAACCACAACACGCCATCGGCGACCTGCCATTGATGCAGGCCGACGAACAGCAACCCTGGAGCGAAGCCCCCTGCGCGCCGGCCCGGCACTGGCTGCCCGAGCTGCTCAGCCAACAGACGTCGGACGCCACCGCGCTGGTCTGGCAGGACGGCAGCCTGACCTTCGCCCAACTGCACACCCAGGCCAACCGCCTGGCCCATTACCTGCGCGACAAAGGCGTGGGCCCGGACGTGTGCGTGGCCATCGCCGCCGAGCGTTCGCCGCAATTGCTGATCGGCCTGCTCGCCATCATCAGGGCCGGTGGCGCCTACGTGCCGCTGGACCCGGATTACCCCGCCGAGCGCCTGGCCTACATGCTCAAGGACAGCGGCGTGCAGCTGCTGCTCACCCAGACCGCCTTGCTCCCCCAACTGCCCAGCGCCGAAGGCGTGTGCGTGATTGCCATGGACAGTCTGCACCTCGACAGCTGGCCGACCCAGGCGCCAGGCTTGCACCTGCACGGCGATAACCTCGCCTACGTGATCTACACCTCCGGATCCACCGGCCAACCCAAAGGCGTGGGCAACACCCACGGCGCCCTGGCCGAGCGTTTGCAGTGGATGCAGGCCACCTATCAACTGAACGAAACCGATGTGCTGATGCAAAAGGCGCCGATCAGTTTCGACGTGTCGGTGTGGGAATGCTTCTGGCCATTGATTACCGGCTGCCGCCTGGTATTGGCCGGGCCGGGCGAACATCGCGACCCGCACCGTATCGCGCAGCTTGTGCAGGAACATGGGGTGACCACGCTGCACTTCGTGCCGCCGCTTTTGCAGCTGTTTATCGACGAGCCGCTGGTGGCCGAATGCACCAGCCTGCGTCGGCTGTTTTCCGGCGGCGAAGCCTTGCCTGCCGAGTTGCGTAACCGCGTACTGGCGCGCTTGCCAGCGGTGCAATTACACAACCGCTATGGCCCGACCGAAACTGCAATCAACGTCACCCATTGGCAGTGCGCTGCCTCGGATGGCGAGCGCTCGCCGATTGGCCGGCCATTGGGCAATGTGATTTGCCGCGTACTGGACGAGCAGCTCAACCCGCTGCCGGCCGGTGTGCCGGGCGAACTGTGCATCGGCGGTATCGGCCTGGCGCGGGGTTACCTGGGCCGTGCCGGGCTGACGGCCGAACGTTTTGTCGCCGACCCGTTGGGCGCGGCGGGCACTCGGTTGTATCGCACCGGTGACCGTGCGCGCTGGAACGCCGATGGCGTCCTCGAATACCTCGGGCGCCTCGATCAGCAGGTCAAGCTGCGCGGTTTCCGTGTGGAACCGGAAGAAATCGAAGCGCGCCTGCTGGCCCTCGCAGGCATCGCCCAAGCCGTGGTGCTGGTGCGTGATGCCCAGTTGATCGGCTACTACACCGCCGACACCGAACTGGATGAGCAAACGGTCAAAACCGCCCTGGCCGCCGAGTTGCCGGAGTACATGGTGCCTGCGCTGCTGATGCGCCTGGATGCCATGCCCCTGAGCCCCAGTGGCAAGCTCGACCGGCGCGCCTTGCCAGAGCCGGTATGGCAAACCCGCGAACACGTCGAACCGCACACAGTCTTGCAGCTGCAAATCGCCGCGATCTGGCGCGAGGTGCTGGGCCTGCCACGCATCGGCCTGCGCGATGACTTTTTCGCACTGGGCGGGCACTCGTTGCTGGCCACGCAAATCATCTCTCGCACCCGCCAGACCTGTGACGTCGAGCTGCCGCTGCGCACCCTGTTCGAAGCCAGCGAGCTGGGCGATTTTGCCGAGCAGGTCGGGCTGATCCAGGCGGCGGGCCAGCGCAACCAACAGACTGCCATCGCCAAAGTCGACCGCAGCCAGCCGGTCCCCTTGTCCTATTCCCAGCAGCGCATGTGGTTCCTCTGGCAGATGGAACCGGACAGCCCGGCCTATAACGTCGGCGGCATGGCGCGCCTGCGCGGGGTACTGGATGTGGGGCGTTTCGAGGCAGCCTTGCAAGCCTTGATCATGCGTCATGAAACCCTGCGCACCACTTTCCCAAGCGTTGACGGTGTGGCCTGTCAGAAGGTCTCGGCGCAGACCACTGTGCGCATGGGCTGGCAGGACTTCTGCGCATTGGATGAGCTGCAGCGCCAGCAGCGTTTGCAGCAACTGGCCGATGTCGAGGCGCACACGCCGTTCAACCTGGAAACCGGGCCGCTGTTGCGCGCCTGCGTGGTCAAGGCTGGCGAGCAAGAGCATTACCTGGTGCTGACCCTGCACCATATCGTCACCGAAGGCTGGGCCATGGACATCTTTGCCCGTGAACTCAGCGCCCTGTATGAAGCCTTTATCGACGAGCGCGACTCGCCGCTGCCCGCGTTGCCGGTGCAGTACCTCGACTACAGCGTGTGGCAACGCCGGTGGATGGAAGCCGGTGAGCGCCAGCGCCAGCTGGACTACTGGACCGCGCAACTGGGCAACGAACACCCGTTGCTGGAACTGCCCGGCGACCGTCCACGCCCACCGGTGCAAAGCCACCGGGGCGAGCTGTACCGCTTTGATTTGAGCGATGAGCTGGCCGCCCGTGTGCGTGCCTTCAACGCGCAACAGGGCCTCACGCTGTTCATGACCATGACCGCGACCCTGGCGGTGTTGCTCTACCGCTACAGCGGCCAGACCGACCTGCGTATCGGCGCGCCCGTGGCCAACCGTATCCGCCCGGAAAGCGAAGGCTTGATTGGCGCGTTCCTCAATACCCAGGTGCTGCGTTGCCAGCTCACTGGGCAGATGCAGGTCAGCGAGTTGTTTGAGCAGGTGCGCCATACCGTGATCGAAGGCCAGTCCCATCAGGACCTGCCGTTCGACCACCTGGTGGAAGCTCTGCAACCACCGCGCAGCGCGGCGTACAACCCGTTGTTCCAGGTGATGTGCAACGTGCAGCGCTGGGAATTCCAGCAAAGCCGCCAACTGGCCGGCATGACCGTGGAGTACCTGGCCAACGATGCGCGGGCGACCAAGTTCGACCTCAACCTGGAAGTCACCGACCTCGACCATCGCCTGGGTTGCTGCCTGACCTACAGCACCGACCTGTTCGACGAGCCGCGCATTGCACGCATGGCCGCGCATTGGTGCAACCTGCTCGAAGCGTTGATCGCCGATCCCGGCCAGCGCCTCAGCGAATTGCCGTTGCTGAGCGCGGATGAGCAACGCGCCTTGCAAGACAGCCTGGGGGTGGAGAAGGGCGCGCATCGCCTCGACCAGTGCATCCATCAGCTGTTCAGCCAGCAGGCCAGCCAGCGGCCGGATGCCCCGGCGCTGACCTTTGCCGGTGTGACCCTCACGTATGCACAACTGGATGAGCGCGCCAACCGCCTGGCCTGGATGCTACGCGAGCGTGGGGTGGGCCCGCAGGTGCGCGTGGGCCTGGCGCTGCCGCGTTCGCTGGAAATGGTCATCGGTTTGCTGGCGATCCTCAAGGCCGGCGGCGCCTACGTGCCGCTGGACCCGGAATACCCGCTGGACCGCTTGCATTACATGATCGAAGACAGTGGCATCGGCCTGCTGCTCAGTGATGCGGCCCTGTTCGAAGCCCTGGGTGAATTGCCGGCGACGGTGGCGTGCTGGTGCCTGGAGGATGACTCGCCGGTGCTGGTCAATTACCCCGCCGAGGCGCTGCCGTTCGTGAGTCTGGCGCAACACCAGGCATACCTCATCTACACCTCGGGCTCTACGGGCAAGCCCAAGGGCGTGGTGGTGTCCCACGGTGAGATCGCCATGCACTGCCAAGCGGTGATCGAGCGCTTTGACATGCGCCCGGATGACTGCGAGCTGCACTTTTATTCGATCAACTTTGACGCTGCCACCGAGCGTTTGCTGGTGCCGCTGCTGTGCGGGGCGCGGGTGGTATTGCGCGCCCAGGGCCAGTGGGATGCCGAAGAAATCTGCGCGCTGATCCGTACCCATCGCATCAATGTGCTCGGTTTTACCCCTAGCTACGGCAGCCAGCTGGCGCAGTGGCTGGCGACCCAGCAACAGACGCTGCCGGTGCGCATGTGCATCACCGGTGGCGAAGCCTTGACCGGCGAACACTTGCACCGCATCCGTGCGGCATTCATGCCCCAGCTATTCTTCAACGCCTACGGCCCCACCGAAACCGTGGTGATGCCCCTGGCCAGCCTGGCGCCCGAGCAGTTGGAGGAGGGGGCCGGCAGTGTGCCGATCGGCAGCATCGTCGGCGAGCGCGTGTCCTACATTCTCGACGCCGACTTGGCGCTGGTGCCCCAAGGCGCCAGCGGTGAGCTGTACATCGGTGGCGCCGGCCTGGCTCAGGGTTATCACCAGCGTCCGGGGATGACGGCGGAGCGTTTTGTCGCGGATCCGTTTGCCATCGAGGGCGGGCGTTTATATCGTACCGGCGACCTGGTGCGCCAACGCGCCGATGGCCTGGTGGAGTACCTGGGGCGCATCGACCATCAGGTGAAGATTCGCGGTTTCCGCATCGAACTGGGCGAAATCGAAACACGCTTGCTCGAACATGAAGCTGTACGCGAAGCAGTGGTGCTGGCCCTGGATGCGCCGAGCGGCAAACAGCTGGTGGCGTACCTGGTCAGCGATGCCGAGCACGCCGCCTTGCGCGACGCGTTGAAGGCGCACCTCAAGGCGCAACTGCCGGACTACATGGTGCCCGCGCATCTGATCGTACTTCAAAGCATGCCACTCACCGCCAACGGCAAGCTCGACCGCCGCGCCTTGCCGGAGCCGGACCCAGAGGCCAATCGCCAAGCCTACGTGGCCCCTCGCAGTGAGCTGGAACACAGCCTGGCCGCCATCTGGTGCGCGGTGCTGAACGTGGAGCAAGTCGGCCTCGACGATAATTTCTTTGAACTGGGCGGCGACTCGATCCTGTCGATCCAGGTGGTGAGCCGTGCGCGCCAGGCCGGGATTCATTTCAGTCCCCGTGACCTGTTCCAGCACCAGACTGTACAAAGCCTGGCGGCCGTGGCGACCCGCTCGGAGCGCGTCATCGCCGAGCAAGGGCTGCTGACCGGTCCTTCGGGCCTCACGCCGATCCAGCACTGGTTCTTCGACACCGACATCCCGGCTCGCCAGCACTGGAACCAGGCGTTGGTGCTCAAGCCACTGCAACTGCTCGATGCCCATCGCCTGGAGCAAGCGCTGCTGGCCGTGCTGGAACACCACGACGCGCTGCGCTTGAGCTTTACCCCGCGTGGCGCGCAATGGCATGCCGAGCACTTGGGCGTGCCGGAAGGTGGCGTGCTGCTGCAGGCGCAGGTGCGCGACATGCAGGCGTGCACGGCGTTGTTCACCGACACCCAGCGCAGCCTCGACCTGGCACAGGGGCCGCTGTTGCGCGCCTTGCTGGTGGACGGGCCGCAAGGCCAGCAGCGCTTGCTGATCGCCATCCATCACCTGGTGGTGGACGGCGTGTCGTGGCGCGTCCTGCTGGAAGACCTGCAAAACGTTTATCGCCAACTCAGTGAAGGCCAGTCCGTCAGCCTGCCGGCCAAGACCAGCGCACTGCGCGATTGGGCTGCGCGCTTGCAAGCCTATGCCCACAGTGAGTCCTTGCGCGAAGAGTTGAGCCTGTGGCAAGCGCAATTGGCTGGCCCGGCCGTGGCCTTGCCGGTGCAGCGTCCCCAAGGCGCACGGCGCAATAGCGATGCCGAAACGGTCAGCGTGCGCCTGGATGCCGAGCGCACCCGGCAGTTGCTGCAACAGGCGCCGAGTGCCTATCGCACCCAGGTCAACGACCTGTTGCTGACCGCCCTGGCCCGCGTACTGTGCCGCTGGAGCGGGCAGGCCTCGGCACTGATCCAGCTGGAAGGCCATGGCCGCGAAACCTTGTTCGATGACATCGACCTGACTCGCAGCGTGGGCTGGTTCACCAGTGCCTATCCGTTGCGCCTGACGCCGCAGGCCGAGCAGGGCGACTCGATCAAGGCGATCAAGGAGCAACTGCGTGGTGTGCCCCATAAAGGCTTGGGTTATGGCGTGCTGCGTTACCTGGCCGATGACCTGTGCAAACAGAGCATGGCCGCCTTGCCGAGCGCGCAGATCACCTTCAACTACCTGGGCCAGTTCGACCAGAGTTTCGGCGCTGACGCGTTGTTCCATCCGCTGGAGGAAACCGCCGGTCTGGCCCATGACCCGGATGCGCCGTTGCCCAATGAACTGAGCATCGACAGCCAGGTCTACGGCGGCGAGCTGGTGCTGCGTTGGACGTTCAGCCGTGAGCGTCATGATCAACAGGTGATTCGCGATCTGGCCGAGGCTTACCTGGCCGAATTGCACAGCCTTATCGCCCATTGCCTGCAGGATGATGCCGGCGGCCTCACGCCGTCCGACTTCCCCCTGGCACACCTGACCCAGGTGCAACTGGACGCCTTGCCGGTCCCGGCCAGCGCCATCGAAGACGTTTACCCGCTGACCCCGATGCAGGAGGGCTTGCTGCTGCATACCCTGCTGGAGCCCGGCACCGGCCTGTATTACATGCAGGACCGCTACCGCATCAACAGCGCCCTGGACCCGGAGCGTTTCGCCCAGGCCTGGCAAGCGGTGATCGCCCGCCACGAAGCCTTGCGCGCCTCGTTCTGTTGGAACGTCGGCGAAGACATGCTGCAAGTGATCCACAAGCCCGGCAGCACGCCGATTGAATACCTGGACTGGAGCGCCGCCCCGCAGGATGAGCAGGAGCCGCGCCTGCAAGCCTTGCTCAAGGCCGAGCGCGAAGCCGGTTTTGACCTGCTCAACCAAGCGCCTTTCCACTTGCGCCTGATTCGCGTGGGTGAGGCGCGCTACTGGTTCATGATGAGCAACCACCACATCCTGATCGATGCCTGGTGCCGTTCGCTGCTGATGAATGACTTCTTCGACATATACACGGCCCTGGGCGAAGGCCGCGATGCGCAACTGGCGATGCCGCCGCGCTATCGTGACTACATTGCCTGGCTGCAACGCCAGAACCTCAACGAAGCGCGCCAGTGGTGGCAGCAAAACTTGCAAGGCTTCGAGCGCGCCACGCCGATCCCGAGCGACCGCCCGTTCCTGCGCGAACACGCCGGTGGCAGCGGCGGCATGGTGGTGGGCGACTGCTACACCCGCCTGGATGCCCGCGACGGTGCGCAACTGCGCGAACTGGCCCAGGCGCATCAGCTTACCGTCAACACCTTCGCCCAAGCGGCGTGGGCCCTGGTGCTGCGGCGTTTGAGCGGTGATCGCGATGTGCTGTTCGGCGTCACGGTGGCGGGTCGCCCGGTGGACATGCCTGAGATGCAACGCACCGTCGGCCTGTTTATCAACAGCATCGCGTTGCGGGTAAAACTGCCCGAGGACGGCCAGACGTGCAGCGTGCGCCAGTGGTTGAGCGCCTTGCTCGACAGCAATATGCAACTGCGCGAGTACGAATACCTGCCGTTGGTGACGATCCAGGAACACAGCGAATTGCCCAAGGGCCAGCCGCTGTTCGACAGCCTGTTCGTGTTCGAGAACGCACCAGTGGAAGTCTCGGTGCTGGACCGAGCGCAAAGCTTGAACGCCACCTCGGATTCCGGGCGTACCCACACCAACTTCCCGCTGACTGCCGTGTGCTATCCGGGGGATGACCTCGGTTTGCACCTGTCCTACGACCAGCGTTATTTCGACGAAAGCACCGTGCAAGGCATGCTCGCTGAGTTCAAACGCCTGTTGCTGGCGCTGGTGCAGGGCTTCCATGGCGACATGGCCGAGCTGGCGCTGATCGGCGAGCAGGAGCGTGAGTTCCTGGTGGCGGGCTGTAATCAGAGTGAGCAGGCCTATCCGCTGGAGACGAGCTACATCGAGCTGTTCGAGGCCCAGGTGGCAGAGCATCCGCAGCGTATCGTCGCCAGTTGCCTCGACCAGCAATGGAGCTACGACGAGCTGAACCGCCGCAGTAACGGCCTGGGCCACGCGTTGCTTGCGGCCGGTGTGGGCCTGGACCAACCGGTGGCGTTGCTGGCTGAACGTGGGTTGGACTTGCTCGGCATGATCATCGGCAGCTTCAAGGCCGGTGCCGGTTACCTGCCGCTGGACCCAGGGCTGCCTGGCCCGCGCCTGAGCCGCATCATCGACCTGAGCCGCACACCGTTGCTAGTGTGCACCGAAGCGTGCCGGGAACAGGCCATCGAACTGCTTGAAGGCTTCGACTGCCAGTTGCTGGTGTGGGAGGAAATCCCCGCCCGTGGCGAAAACCCAGGTGTCTACAGCGGCCCGGACAACCTTGCCTACGTGATCTATACCTCGGGTTCCACTGGCTTGCCCAAGGGCGTGATGGTCGAACAGCGTGGCATGCTCAACAACCAGTTGAGCAAGGTGCCGTACCTGAACTTGAGCGATGCCGATGTGATCGCCCAGACCGCGTCGCAAAGCTTCGATATTTCTGTGTGGCAGTTCCTCGCCGCGCCGCTGTTTGGTGCGCGGGTGGACATCGTGCCGCCTGCCATTGCCCATGATCCGCAAGGGCTTCTGGCCCACGTTCAAGCACAGGGCATCACCGTGCTGGAGAGTGTGCCATCGCTGATTCAGGGCATGCTGGCCCAGGAGCGTATCAGCCTCGACGGCCTGCGCTGGATGTTGCCGACCGGGGAGGCCATGCCGCCGGAGTTGGCCCATCAGTGGCTGCTGCGTTACCCGCAGATCGGCTTGGTGAATGCCTACGGCCCGGCGGAATGCTCCGATGATGTGGCGTTCTTTCGCGTCGATCTGGCCTCCACCCGTGGTACTTACCTGCCGATTGGTACGCCGACCGACAACAACCGCTTGTACCTGCTCGATGGCGCCTTGGAGTTGGTGCCCCAAGGCGCGGTCGGTGAGTTGTGCGTCGCCGGCACCGGCGTCGGTCGCGGCTACGTCAGCGATCCGCTGCGCACCGCCCAGGTGTTTGTACCCAACCCCTTTGGCGCGCCTGGCGAGCGGCTCTACCGTACCGGCGACCTGGCACGGCGTCGCAGCGATGGGGTGCTGGAGTATGTCGGGCGTATCGACCACCAGGTGAAGATTCGCGGCTACCGCATCGAACTGGGTGAAATCGAAGCGCGCCTGCATGAACAACCGCAGGTGCGTGATGCGGCGGTGGGTGTGCAAGAGGGGGCTAATGGCAAGCATCTGGTCGGCTATCTGGTGGTCGCCGACGCCACGCTGGACCCGAGCGAACACCTGGAGCGCATCAAGCAACGCCTGCGTACCGAACTGCCCGAATACATGGTGCCGCTGCATTGGCTATGGCTTGAAAGCCTGCCCCTGAATGCCAACGGCAAACTCGACCGCAAGGCCTTGCCGACCCTGGAGATCGGCCAGTTGCACAATCAGGACTATGTGGCGCCGCGCACTGAACTGGAAACCACGTTGGCGGGTATCTGGGCCGAGGTGCTGAAGGTCGAACGGGTCGGGGTGCAGGACAATTTCTTCGAACTGGGCGGGCACTCGCTGCTGGCTACGCAGATCGCTTCGCGGGTGCAAAAAACGTTGCAGCGCGACGTGCCATTGCGGGCGATGTTCGAGTGCAGCACCGTGGCGGAGTTGGCCGCGTATATCGACGGGTTGGCGGGCAATGAGATCAGTGCCGAGAAGGTGGATCGGTTGAGTGATTTGATGGCGGAGTTGGAGGGGCTTTAAGGCTTGAGTGGGCGCTACCCGTTGGTCGGGTAGCGCCTTTTTTTTAGCCAGAACTGTCAATTCTGACAGTAGGCGGGAGAGGAAAAATAGGACTCACTTAAGGGAGTTCCTTGGCCGGGTTGGGCGGGTCGAGGATACCTACCTCTTTTGAACACGGAGTTCTGAAAATGGCCAAGCAAACCTCCACTCCTGAAACCCCCTCAAGTACCGACAATGCGTCAACGCCACAAAACCTTGAATCAATTACAGCACAACCGCAGGCGCTGGAAGTTGCAGCGCCAATCATTTCCAGTGAGCTGTACGGGACGATTACTACGGAAGCGATGAAGAAAGGCTCATACCTGACTGTCGATTCGCGCATGGACAGGTCGGACATCATCGTAAAATTCAGGATAGAAGAAGAACCGGACATAACGTTTGAGCCGATTGTCGACTCAAGTGGGGTGTCGGGCACCAGAGAAATTCCGATTCCTCTGAAGTACCTGACCAGGGCCATGAGGTTCACACTGGTTTTATGGTACGAGGGAGCGGTGGGCGGCAAACCAGCGGTTTCACTGGCCAAGTACGTAACGGTGAACTTTTACCCCGCAGAGCAGAGTAAAGCGTTAGCGCCTAAGTTGAGAGATGAAAAAATAGTCGAAAATACACCAAGGTACGACATGCACGATCACGAAGGGGACGAGAAGGTTGACATACCGATTCCCGATCTTGCGCAAGAAGGCGATAAAATTTACTGCAGTGTCATTACGACGCAATTTGAGAAAAACCCCGCCTCCTATCTTGTAGTTTACGGATATGCATTAACGCTCGAAGATATAAAAGCAGGCCAAAACCTTGAGTTCTCCATTCCTCGTGGTTGGCTTGCACGTCAAAAACCAACCGAAGAAGCGATCACTTGCCACGCGGGTTGGATTACCAGTGGCTTGCCGGCCGAACCGCCGAAGGACACTGATAACCCCGATGAGAAGACCTTTCTTCCAGCGAATGCTCTTGATATCCAGTATCGTCGTACCGCTCAATTCATTGGGGATCAAGGCTTGGAAGATTTGCAGCCTCCCCACTTGCGACAGTCTGCTTTTTTCGACGATAAGTGGTGCCTTAACCCCGAACTCACAAAAAACGGGGGAGATGTAGACGCGCCGGAGCTGGACACTTATGCAGGTGATCAGATCTGCTTTTACGTAAGTGGGCCCGGGTACGGATCAAAGTCACTTGGCTGCGTAGAGATTCAAAACGATGGAGAGCAGGCATCGGTCAAGTTGCCACGCTGTGTGATTGCCTGTTTCTTTAACAAGCCGATGGCGCTGAGCTATACCGTTCGATTTCCTAACTTGATGGGGCCTGAACCACAGTCTCCGGAGCGAGTGGTCAATGTACTTAAACCTAAACTTTCACAGTCGGAGATTGCAGAGGCGACCCACGGTAAGGTCAATCTCAATATTTTCTCTGAGGACGCAACGGCGTTTGTTCAGATAGGGGATTATGCCACCTGCGCCAATTATTGCTGGGCGTGGATCACAGGTACGCATGAGCACGGAAGTGACTATCGGTCTGATATTCTGATCAAGGAGCCTGTTACCGAGGACTGGATGAATAAAGGCGTTGAAACATTTATCCCCAGAGATAAGCTGCAAAAAATGGACGATTGCAGTGACTTTGAACTGCATTTTGCCTTTAGCTTCTGCGAAGCCTCTGAACGATCAGACGCTATTGAAACTCCGGCCGCGAAGTTCCATATCATCCAGGAAGACCTGGTGCTGCTCCAACCCACCGTCGACAAGGCGCAAGACAATGAATTGGAGCCGTGGAACGCTAGGGATGGCCTGGAAGTGACTGTCAGTTACTTGCGTATGAGCGGAAAACATGAGATCGCTCTATGTTGGGAGAGACCCAACGGACTCTACTGGACACTGGAGCCTCAACCCGGCAGTCGTGAAGGCGTTGTCAAATTTCTCCTGCCTGCTGAAGCCGTGATCGAGAGCATGGGCAAAACCCCGAAGATTATTTACACCGTGACCACCACCTGTAGGGAGAAGGCCCAGACTTCATTGCCGCTGAATTTGAAGATCAATCTGCCCACACGGCTGAATGCTCCGAACGTGCTGGAGGCGACGCCGCCAGAGACCCAGAACGCCATCTTGGACACCAGAATATTTGCCGGGAATGCCAACTCCCACGAAGACCCTATGTGGTTTTTGCGGGCAGGCCAGAAGTGTTGGCTGCGGGCAAAGGGAACGGATAAAAACGACAGCCCTTATACGTTCGATATATATGCCGACAGGACCATTACACCCCAGGAGGTAACAGAGGGGGTGGGATATCCAGTCCTGCGATCCGAGTTAGATAAATTAAAAGACAACACCCAGTTGACGCTGACATTCAGTGTGGCAACGGACGCTAGCTTGAATGAGAATGTGGTGTGTCCATCGCGGACACTGGTCGTGCGCGTGATCACGTTAGTCACCGAGGACTTTACGACTACGCTGCCGGGTTACTTTCCGGCGGGCTCTCCAGCACAGGCGCCGACAATGACCATTACAGCCAGGTCCGGTATCGTCGGTATCCATGCGGCTTCACCAGCTGTTCCTGGAATGACCTCAGGCAATGCCATCGCATTGAGTTGCTCCACTGGCACTGAGGGGCCGACGCCCTCTCAATCAGTTGACCTATTTCTGAAGCGTGAGTATCTGCGTGTCAGGTTTGCTTTTACGCGCAATGCCTATTACGGGGTGTGCTATTTCTATGGCCGAAACGGCGAACTCCTTGGAACTCGCTCGGGATTGCCAGTCAATAGCTGGGTAGACTTCAGCGCCCCGGATGGGAAGTTAATCAGCAAAATTAGCGTCGTCAGCCAACAGCACTCTTATTTGGATAGCTTCCAGTTCTACTACTGACTAAGTGGGCCGGCTTGTCGGCCTAGTGCTTTTTTAAAATGCTCCCGGTAACGCGGGAGCATTTCTTTTTTACGCTACTTCGGCCCCAGTATCTTCACCAACTTATCCGGCGAAGGCGCGCCTTGCTGCTGCTGCAACCCCCCTTTGTCATCCAGATAGAAAATCGCCGGCGTCGCCGACAACTCCAGTTCATCCATCAGCTTCATATTCGCATCAAGCTTGGCCTCGACCTCGGCCGGGATCTTTTCCAAGGCCTTGAGCTTGCTGCCCTTGCCGGCCGCTTCGTGCTCTTGCAGGGCTTTTTGCGGGTCTTTGGCGGCGAGCAGGGCGGCGGATTTGCCTGGGCTGTCTTCGCGGATGATGCCGACCATGATGTGGCGCAACTGCACCTTGCCGGCCTTGACCCATGGGCGGGCCTGTTCCCAGAACATGTTGCAATACGGGCAGTTGGGGTCGCTGAACAGGTAGACGGTGCGCGGCGCGTTTTTATCGCCGTCCTGGATCCAGCTGCTGTTTTCCATCTTGGCCCAGACTTCCTTGGCCATCGGCGCGTACACCAGTTTTTCCAGGGGCGCGGTGCTCAGGTCATTGCCCTGGGCGTCGTACAGGTTGCCGGCGATGACGTTTTTGCCGTCGGCGGTCAAGTACAGGGCCATGCCACGGTTCTGGTACTGGGCTGCGTAGCCGGTGAGGCCGCTGGGGGCGTCGAATTTGCCGATGATCTTGGCACCTTTGGCTTCGATCTGTTTGATCGGGGCCGGCAGGTCTTCGGCCTGGGCCAGCGCAGCGGCTAGCGTCAACGGCAGCAGGGTCAGCAGGTGGCGGAGGCGAGGCATGTCGGTTTCCTTATCGTGGCGTTGTCGAAGGGTTCCATGGCGCGGGCCAGGCTGGCTTCGGAGAGTTCGCCCAGGTGGCTGTTGATCAGGCGCCCATCGGCTTGGTAGAACAGCGTAGTCGGCAGCGCCATGGAACCCACGGCCTGGCCGAGGCGGCCGCTGGCGTCGAACAGCACGTTGTCCAGGTTCAGACCCTGGGTGGCCAGGTAGGTGCTGACGCTTTGCATGCTTTCGGCCTGGTTGACGAACAGGAAGGTCACGTCGGGGCGCATGCGCTGGGCGTTTTCCAGCACCGGCATTTCGCGTCGGCACGGCGGGCACCAGGTGGCCCACAGGTTGATCACCAGCGGGCCGCCCTGATAATCCGCCAGTTGCACCACTTCGCCATTGGCGTTGCGTAGGGTGATGTCCGGCAGGCGCGTGCCTTTTTCATACAGGCTCAGGGACAGGCTGGTCATGCCCCAGAACAACAGGCCGGTGATCACCCCGGCGCTGAGCGGCTTGCGCAGGGCAGGGCGACGCCAGCCGTAGACCAGCGCGCCGAGGATCAGCGCGATGATCCCGGGCCAGGCGAGAAAGCCGCCGTCACGCAGGTCGACCATCTCCACCCAGTCGTTGCTGTAATAACTCCAGTACATCAGCACAAAGCTGACCCGGGCGGCGAGCAGGCCCAGCAGGAACAGGCTGAACAGCACCGACTCCGGGTTCTCGCCGCCGCGCTTGGCCACGCGCCAGCCCACCAGGGTGGCGAGAATCAGTGCGCTGATCAGCAGCAGGTGATTCAGGGCGATGGCGAAGGTGCCGATGGTCAGGGTCAGCATCAGAGGGCATCCCGCGTCTGGGTCCAGCGTTGCAGGAAGGCGGCGGCGTCTACTTCGCCGGTGATGCGTTGGGCGCGGCGTTCTTCACCGTCCGGGCCGATCCACACGAAGCTCGGTGGCCCCGGCACTTTGTAGCGGCCCAGCAGCTCGCGGCTGGCGGCGTTGTCGGCGGTGACGTCCAGGCGTAACAGGCGCACGTCTTTGAGCGCGTCCATCACCTCGGGTTTGCCAAACACCTGTTTCTCCATGATCTTGCACGACACGCACCAGTCGGCGTAGTAGTCCAACAGCACCCACTGGCCCTGGGCCTTGGCGCTGTCGAGTTGGCTTTGCAATACTGCCGGGTCGCTGACCGTGGTGAAGGCATCGTGAGCGCTGGGTACATCGGCGACCCGCGAGCCGCTGTAGACCTTCAACGGCTGCCACAGCTCATCGCTGCCACCGGCCGCACCCACCACCAGCACCGCGCCCCACAGGCCCAGTACCAGGGAACCGGCGCCGAATACCTTGGCCGCCAGGCCGGACTCACGGGCCAGCGCCCAGCCACAGTACGCCATCACCAGCGCCAAGGCGCCCCACAGGCCGATCCACAGGCTGTCGCCGACCACCGGGCGAATCATCAGTACCGCGGTGCCCAGGAACAGGAAGCCGAAGACGCCCTTGAGCACATTCATCCAGGTGCCCGGCTTGGGCAGGAAGCGATTGCCCACGGTGACCAGCAGCAGCAAGGGAATGCCGATACCGATGCCCATGGCAAACAGGATCAGGCCACCGTGCAGCGCGTTGCCGCTCTGGGCGATGTACAGCAGGGCGCCAGCCAGGGGCGCGGTCATGCACGGCCCCACCAGCAGGCCGGACAATGCGCCGAGCACCCCTGCACCCACCAGGCTGCCACCGCTTTGCTGGCGGCTGACGTTATCGAGGCGGTCGCGCAGGAAGGCGGGCAGTTGCAATTCAAAGAAGCCGAACATCGGCAGAGCGAGCAGCACGAACAACGCCGCAAAGCTGCCGAGGATCCACGGTGTTTGCAAAAGTGCGGCAAGGTTGGCGCCGAGCAACGCGGCCATCACCCCCAAGGCGGCATATACCAGCGCCATGCACACGACGTAGCTGCCGGCCAGGGCAAAGCCACGGCGCGGGCTGGCGCCACTGCCCACTACCAGGCCGGCGAGGATCGGCAGCATCGGCAACGAGCAGGGTGCAAACGCCAACAGCAGGCCCAGGCCGAAGAACACCAGCAGGCTCCACCCCAGGCTGCGCTGTTGCAGGCCGCTGGCCAGGCTTTGATCCTGGGCTTGCGCGGTGGCGGCGACGGCCGGGTTGCCGCCCAGGTCCACGGTGATCGACTGCGGCGGATAGCACAGGCCCGCATCGGCGCAGCCCTGCCAGCCGAGCTTGACCTGGCCGGTGGTGCCGGCGGGGATCTTTACTTCCAGGCCCTGGCGATACACTTGCTGCTCGCCAAAGAACTCGTCGCTATGGGCTTCACCCTCGGGCAGCACGGGTTTTTCGGCCAGGCCGTCGAACTTCATGCGCTGCTGGTACAGGTAGTAACCGTCGGCAATCTGCCAGAACAGCTGGGTTTCGCCGCTTTCAAGACGTTCGGAGGTAAAGGCGAAGGCTTTGCCCACCGGGAGGAAGTCGGGTTTGGTTTCGAAGGGGCTGCCCGGCGCTGCCTGGGCGAATCCCGCGAACAACACCAGCAGAAAGGTAAACAGATGCCGCATGGTCAAGCCTTAGTTCGATGCAAGTGAGGCACACAATGTGTGGCGTTGATTAACCGATGATTAACCACCGCTATTCTAGAGTGTAGGGATTGTCCGGTGTTGCGAACTTTAGCGGCATAATGCGCGCTTAATCCGTGGCTTTTCTAATCGCGCCATCTTTCATGAAGGGTTAACCATGCACGTACTGGTCTGTGAAGACGACGAACTGATCGCCAGTGGCATCGTGGCCGGCCTGACCGCCCAAGGCTTTACCGTGGAGCGCGTGGCCACGGCCTCGGCTGCGCGGGCGATGCTCAAGGCTGCGGCCTTCGACATCATGGTGCTCGACCTTGGCCTGCCCGACGAAGACGGCCTCAAGCTGCTGCAACAACAGCGCAGCCAGGGGTTGGAGATTCCGGTGCTGATCCTCACCGCGCGGGATTCGGTGACCAATCGCGTCGACGGCCTGCAAGCCGGCGCCGACGACTACCTGCTCAAGCCCTTTGACCTGCGTGAACTCGCCGCGCGCCTGCAAACCCTGCTGCGCCGGGTGGCAGGCCGTAGCGTCAACCTGATCGAACATGGCCGCCTGGCCTACGACCCCAGCAGCCGCGAGACCTTCCTCGGCGGCCAGCCGGTAGATTTGTCCCGGCGTGAACAGGCGTTGTTGCAGGCGCTGTTGCACAACAAGGGCCGCGTTCTGTCCAGCGAACAGCTCAAGGACAGCGTCTACGGCTTCAGTGACGAACTGGAAAGCAACGCGCTCAACGTGCACATCCACCACTTGCGACGCAAGTTGGGCAACGGCATCGTCGAAACCGTCAGGGGGCTGGGCTATCGCCTGGGCACGGCTGATGGGGGAGAAAACACGCCGTGATGAGCTTGCGTCTGCGCCTGACGTTCAAGCTGGGCGCCGCTTTTGTGCTGATCTGGGTGCTGGCGGCCGCCTGGATGCTCAACGATTTGCGCAACCAGATGATGTTTTCCCTGGACCAGCGCCTGGTGGCTTCGGCGCGCATGGTGGCCGGGCTCACCGAGCAGATGCCGGGCCTGGCCAGCGTCAGCGGTGGCGCGCATTTGCGCACCGAACAACTGAATGTGCCGGGCGGCATGGCCTGCCAGGTCAGTTCTTTGCGCGGCGAGATCCTGGCGCGCAGCCATACCACGCCGGAGGAAGGGCTGGAGTCGCGCCGCAGCGGTTTTCGCGACCAGATCATCGACGGTGTGGGCTGGCGCAGTTTTACCCTGTCCCGTGGCGATTTGCTGATCACCACCGCCGACCGCCAGGTGGAGCGCGAAGCCCTCAACCTGTCGATCCTGCTGGCGGCGTCGGTGCCGGTCGGCGTGGCGTTGCTGGGCTGCCTGTGCCTGCTGTGGCTGGGCATCGGCCAGAGCCTGGTGCCGCTCAACCGTATGCGTGACGCGCTGATGCGGCGCAGTGCCGATTCCCTCGAACCCTTGCAGATTCACCCGCTGCCCAGCGAACTCAAACCGTTGCTCGACACCCAGAACCAACTGCTGCAACGCATCGCCAAGACCATCGAGCGCGAACGTCGCCTGACCGGTGATGCCGCCCATGAACTGCGCAGCCCGTTGACCGCGATCAAGACCCACCTGCAAGTCGCGCGCATGACCGAGGGCGCGGCCCGCGACCAGTCCCTGGCGCACGCCGAGGAGGGCGCCGACCGCTTGCATCGCACCCTGGAGCAACTGTTGTTGCTGGCGCGGGTGGAAGGCAGCCTGTCGTTTGATGATGGCTTGCAATCGAGTGCCGAGGAAGTCGCCCGGTTGGCGATCCAGGATGCCAACGCCGGTGACAATTCCCGTATCGATCTGATCCTGGCGCCGGATCTCTCCCACGTTCCGGTAGAAATGCCCGTGGGCCTGGCCGTCGCGGCCTTGCGTAACCTGCTGGACAACGCCTTGCGCCATACCCCCGCCGAGACTCGCGTGGAACTGCAGGTGTTTTCTACCCCGGATAACGTGGTGTTCCGCGTGCGTGACCATGGCCAGCAGATCTCCAGCGAAGACCTGCAATACCTCACCCAACGCTTCTGGCGCAATGGCAGCAGCGAAGGCTGTGGCCTGGGCCTGGCGATTGTCCAGGCGATTGTGCAACGTTGCTCCTGCTCGTTGCATTTTGACAGCCAGCCCGACGGTATGCGGGTCGACCTGGGCATGCCATTGCGGCGCTGAACTGACTTTTCACGTGGCAAATAATTACCGCCCGCCTGAGGCTCAAGCCTTCAGGATGGCGGTAATTTTTTTGCGCTTGAACGGGCCGAATGAGTCGGCCTGAATTGAAAAGGACCGTTCTTATGTTGGTGATCGACACCAGTTTCCCCGCCAGGGATTTCAACGACCGCCGCGGCGAAACCGTGCAACAGGTGGTTTTGCACTACACCGCTTCGCCCTTTGCTTCCTCGCTACGCACCCTCACTCAAGATGGCGTCAGCGCTCACTATCTGCTGCCCGACCCTGATGAACCCAGCTACCGCGCCGCCGGTTATGAAGAACTGCGGGTGTTTCGCCTGGTGGACGAGGGCCAGCGCGCCTGGCATGCCGGCGTGAGCTATTGGGCGGGGAAGGCTGACCTCAACAGCCGCTCGATGGGCATTGAAATCGTCAACCTGGCGCGGGATGACGCCGGCGTCTTTACCTTTCCTGAATACACGTTGGCACAGATTGACGTACTGATTGAATTGCTTCGCGACTTGCTGGAGCGCTATCCGCAGGTCGGCCCCACTGACTGGCTCGGGCATTCGGATGTGGCCTACTGGCGCAAGAGCGACCCGGGGCCTCGGCTGCCCTGGCGTGTGCTGCATGAGGCCGGCATCGGGGCCTGGTTTGATCAATCGACCCGGGCGATGTACCAGCGCCGCTTTTGTCTCGGCTTGCCGCCGGAAGTGGAAGTGGAGCGGGCGTTTCAGCGGTATGGCTATAAGCCCGCGCAGAATCGCCAGGCCTTTGAGCAGCGTACCCGAGCGTTCCAGATGCACTTTCGGCCACTGGATTATTGTGGGTTCCTGGATGCAGAGACTTGCGCGATCTTGTATGCACTGAACGAAAAGTACCGTGGGATTTGATGCCGAGCACTGTTCAAATGTGGGTCCCCCATGTGGGAGGGGGCTTGCCTGCGAACACGACCTGACAGCCGACGCTTATCTACCTGACGCGCCGCGATCCAACTGTGGGAGCTGGCTTGCCTGCGATGACGGCCTGCCAGCCGACACTGTTATACCGAGTACATATCCATTGCTGCGGTAACGGCCACTTAGGGTTCCGCTCTGACAGCGGGTCACTTTTGGAAGGACCGGAATGCCGGCCCAGCCAAAAGTAACCAAAAGGTCCTCGCCCCAAATCACTGGCGGATTACGGCCAGCGTGGTTTAACGGGGCGCCTGAGATCAAAAGCAGATCAAGAGCGGCTCGCTTCGCATCGTGGTTAGCGGTGGCTGCGGCGAACTGCATAGTCGGTAAATATCCGACCAACCTCCTAAATCCCCGTGCACCTGAAGCGTCTCCACAACAGGAAATCCGTGCGCATGCCCTTGGGCCAGACGCCAACGGATCGGCAGTTTGGTCACCATCATCAGCGTATTGAGGGATCCAGAGATGTCAGTCGCTACCAGCCGTATCGAAGACGCCCCGGTGCAGGCCGCGGAAACGCTCTATCAGTTTGACGAAAGCCCGCTGCTGGCCCGTCAGCGCCAGCAGGAATCCAACGCCCGCAGCTACCCACGGCGCATTCCCCTGGCGCTCAAGCGCGCCAAGGGCATTTATGTGGAAGACGTGGAGGGGCGCCGGTTCATCGATTGCCTGGCCGGCGCCGGCACCCTGGCGCTGGGGCATAACCACCCGGTGGTGATCCAGGCCATCCAGCAAGTGTTGAGCGACGAACTGCCCCTGCACACCCTGGACCTGACTACGCCGGTCAAGGATCAATTCGTGCAGGACCTGTTCGGTTTGCTGCCCTCGGAACTGGCGCGGGAAGCCAAAATCCAGTTCTGCGGCCCCACCGGTACCGATGCGGTGGAAGCCGCGTTGAAGCTGGTGCGCACCGCCACCGGGCGCAGCACCGTGCTGTCGTTCCAGGGCGGCTATCACGGCATGAGCCAGGGCGCGCTGAGTCTGATGGGCAGCCTGGGGCCGAAGAAACCCTTGGGCGCATTGCTCGGCAACGGGGTGCAATTCCTGCCATTCCCGTATGACTACCGTTGCCCGTTTGGGCTGGGTGGCGCCGAAGGTGTGCGGGTCAACCTGCATTACCTGGAAAACCTGCTCAACGACCCGGAAGCCGGCGTGTTGCTGCCGGCGGCGGTGATTGTCGAAGTGGTCCAGGGTGAGGGCGGTGTGATCCCGGCGGACCTCGACTGGCTGCGTGGCCTGCGCCGTATCACCGCGCAAGCGGGGGTGGCGTTGATCGTCGATGAAATCCAGAGTGGCTTTGGGCGTACCGGCAAAATGTTTGCCTTCGAACACGCTGGCATCATCCCGGATGTGGTGGTCATGTCCAAAGCCATTGGCGGCAGCCTGCCGCTGGCGGTGGTGGTGTATCGCGAGTGGCTCGACACCTGGCTGCCGGGTGCCCATGCCGGGACCTTTCGCGGCAATCAAATGGCGATGGCGGCGGGCTCGGCGGTGATGCGCTACCTCAAGGATCACGACCTGGCAGGCCATGCGGCGGCCATGGGCGAGCGCCTGGGCGAACACCTGCGCATCCTGCAGCGCGACTTCCCGCACCTGGGGGATATCCGCGGGCGTGGGCTGATGCTGGGGGTGGAGCTGGTAGACCCGACTGGCACGCCTGACAGTCAGGGCCACCCACCGGTGCATCGCCAGTTGGCACCGCTGGTGCAGCGCGAATGCCTCAAGCGCGGGCTGATCCTGGAACTGGGCGGGCGCCATGGCAGTGTGGTGCGTTTCCTGCCACCGCTGGTGATCACCGCTGGCGAAGTCGACCAGGTGGCCGAGATTTTCGGGCGCGCCTTGGCGGCGGCCGTGGCCAGCGTCTAATTTTCCAGGCCCTTGGTACGTTTCTACAGATATCAGTGCTGCGCGTGGTGCGCAGCCAGCCTTTGAGCGACGGAGAACAGCAATGACCTCAGTATTTGACCGCGACGACATCCTCTTTCAGGTAGTGGTCAACCATGAAGAACAGTATTCGATCTGGCCCGACTACAAGGCCGTGCCAGAAGGCTGGCGCACCGTGGGCAAGAGCGGCATGAAGAAAGAATGCCTGGCCTACATCGAGGAAGTCTGGACTGACATGCGCCCGCTGAGCCTGCGCCAGAAAATGGATGGCGCGGCCCTCGCCAACTGATTCACCCCAATACACTGTAGGAGCGAGCTTGCTCGCGAAGAACGCAAGAACGCCGCGTTTACCCTGAATAAACGCGGCGTTCTGAAGTTTTTCGCGAGCAAGCTCGCTCCTACAGGGGGGTGTGGGTGTAAAGGTAATCCGTCGCCAACGACGCCAGTGTCCTCACGCCCACCACCAATGCCGACTCATCCACAAAGAACCCTGGGTTGTGATTCGGCGCCGCCTTGCTCATGTCCTGGTCCCTTGGGGTCACCCCCAGGAACACAAACAGCCCCGGCGCTTCCTTGGCATAGAACGAGAAGTCTTCGGCGCCACCTACCAATGGGCCTTGCACCACATCATCCTGAGCCGCCCAACGCAGGCTCGGCAGCATTTTCTCGGTCAGCGCCGGGTTGTTGATGGTGGGGTCGTACTTCTCGATGATTGTCACTTCGGCCTTGGCGCCACCGCTTTCGGCGATTTTCTCTACGGTTTGACGCACGTCTGCATGCAGCTTCTGACGAATGCCATAGTCGTAGGAGCGAATGGTGCCGCTCATGTCCACCGACTCGGGGATGATGTTGTAGCGAGTGCCACCGTTGATGGTGCCGATGCTCACCACAGAGGGGAATGACGAAATATCGGTACGGCGGCTGACCACGGTCTGCAGGCCGACAATGGTTTGCGCGCCGACGGTGATCGGGTCGATACCGTCCCAGGGGCGGCCGGCGTGGGTCTGTTTGCCGAGGATTTTGATGCGCAGGTCATCGGAGCTGGCCAAAGTCGGGCCCGGGCGATAGGCGATTTGCCCGGCAGGCACACCGGCCCATACGTGCAGGCCAAACACCGCATCCGGCTTGGGCGCTTTCATTACCCCTTCCTGCACCATCATCTTCGCGCCCCAGGTGTTCTTGCCGTCGGGGATAAAGTCGCTGGGGCCTTCTTCGGCCGGTTGGAAATAAAACACCACGGTGCCGGGCAGGCGCTCGCGCATCCCCGTAAGAATCTTCGCAGTGCTCAGCAGGATAGCGGTATGTGCGTCGTGGCCGCAGGCGTGCATCACGTCGACTTCCTTGCCCAGGTAGGTGCCCTTGGCTTTGGAGGCGAAGGGCAGGTCGGCGACTTCCTTGACCGGCAGCGCATCCATGTCGGCGCGCAGGGCCACGGTCGGGCCGGGCAGCGCACCTTTCAAGATGGCGACGACGCCGGTGCGGGCCACCCCGGTCTTCACCTCAAGGCCGAGTTCGCGCAACTGTTTGGCGACCAACTCGGCGGTGCGGGTTTCGGTATTGCCCAGTTCGGGGTGGGCGTGGATATCGCGGCGGGTTTCCAACAGGCTGGGTTCGAGGATTTTTGCCTGGGCGGCAATTTCCTCCCGGGCACTGTCCTGGCCGCTGCTGGCGGCAACCACGGCACTGCTCGCAACCGCGCCGAGCAACCCCAAAACCCATTGGTGTGTAAGACCGTTCATTCGCATACCAACCTCTCCTTGCTTATTGTTGTGGATCTTTCTCCTGCACGCTGCCGGCGGTCAGCACCTGCACGCTCAAGCGCGGCGTTGCCAGGTCCAGCCCGGCTTCATCCAGGTGCCGTTTGAGCGACAGGTTGAACGCCCGCGACACTTCCCACTGCTTGATCGGCGCGGTCTTGAAACGTGCGCGCAGGATCGCGCTGCCGGACTCGAAACTTTCCACGCCCTGGATCTCCAGCGGCGACCAGATATTGCGGCGTTGCAACGGGTCGTTACGCATGGCGTGGCCGACCTCGCGCATCAGTTTGATCGCGTCGTCGATTTCCATGTTGTAGGGGATCGCCACGCGGAAGATCGCGTAGCCGAACTCCCGGGAGTAGTTCTTGATGCTCTTGATTTCGCTGAACGGGATGGTGTGCACGATGCCGTCGATATCGCGCAGGCGCACGGTACGGATGGTCAGGCCTTCCACCGTGCCGAGATGGCCGCCCACATCCACGTAGTCGTCGATGGCCAGGGAGTCTTCGATGATGATGAACAGGCCGGTGATCAAGTCCGCCACCAGCGACTGTGCACCAAAACCGATGGCGATACCGATCACACCCGCACCGGCCAGCAAGGGCGTGACGTTCATGCCCATGTTCGCCAGGGCGACGATGGCGGCTATGATGAAAATGGTCACGAACAGTACGTTGCGGATCAACGGCATCATGGTTTGCGCGCGGGCGTTGGCCAAGCCTTTGCGCGAGCGCGTCAGGGCGTGGTGGATCGCGGTGTCGCTGAGGATCCAGATCAGCCAGGCAAACAACAAGGTCCCACCGAGGCCGAACAGCTTTACGGCTATTTCATGGCCTTCACCTTCGGTAAAGCGAATCATCGACAGGCCCCAGACCCGCAGCCCCAGTTCGATAAATACCAGCCACACCACCAGGTGCACCAGGGTGTAGACAAAGCCTTTGAGGCGCTCGGAATACAGCGCATGGCGCTTGTGCCCGCGGTGCGGCTTGAGGGCGTGGCGGCGCACCAGGCCGTTGATCACCATGCACAACACCAGCAGCACCGTGCACAGCAACGACTGGCGCAGGGCGGTGCTGGTGTCGCCGGCCGACAGGAAGGTGGCGAACAGTGAGATGCCCACCAGCAGAAGAGCCGGGATGTACCAGAAGGTGCCGATGATCGACAGAGTATCGGTGAGGGCGCGGCGGGTCAGTCGGCGCGACAGCGGCTGGTTGCGGATCAGGTGCGCAATCGGACGGCGGAACCGCAGGATAAACACCCCGGTGGACAACGCCGCCATGACATTGGCCACGGTCGCGGCGGTGTGGGCCAGATGCTGGCCGAGCGCGGCAACCAGGCGCGGGTCGCTCAAGGCTTCACCGAAGGCGGCAAAGCTGCCGATCCACCACAGCGGGCGGAACGCCTGATGGCGCAGGATATACAGGGCACGGTGGCGGTGCGGGCCGTCGAGTACGGAGAAGGCAATCACGCAGATGGCCGAGAAGCAGGTGCCGACCACCAAGGCATAGGCCAGCACCATGGCCAACGATTTACCCAGGGATGAGGGCAGGGCGTAGCTCAGGTACACCGTGATCACCAGGGCGATCAGCCATGGGCCCAGCTTGCGCAGGGCGAAGCGCAGCATGTCCCAGGTGCGCGGGTGCTGGGGCAGCTCTTCGGGCAGGCCGAAACGCTCGCGCACCCGATGGCTGAGCCAGATCAGCGCAGCGGCCAGCAGGCTCCATACGGCCAGGATCACGGCAAAACCGAAGATGATCGGCAGCCATTCGCTGGCCGGCAGCATCAGGGCGGCCAGTTCATCCTTGGCCAGGTCGACTTCATTGGACCAGCGCCCCAACGGGCTGTCGGCGCCGGAAAACTGCTGCTCAAAGCCCGACAGCGTACTGCCGATCAACCCGAGTACCCCGAGTTCGGCGGCGGGCTGGGCCTTTTGCGTGGCGGCGCGCAGTTTCTTCAGGTCGCTGAGCAACTGGGTGCGTTGCTGGTCGTTTTCCAGGGTTTTGATCACTTCGTCCAGCGACTGCCCCAGGGGCACTTCCGCCTGGGGTTGGGTCTTGCTGGAGCCGCCCAGCATCCCGGGCAAGCCCACGGCTTGGGCGGGCATCACTGGCAGCAGCGTGAGCAGGGCGATCAGCAGGTAGCAGGGCAGGGCAAACAGACGGGAGAACACGAGGCGGTCAACCTTGAAAACGACGAATTGACCGAGTGTACGAGGCCGCTATGCCCAATGCGAGCGCATTTGTCACTGCGCCAGTTTGGCGAGGATCTTGTAGAGCACGGTGCCAAGGATCAACAGCATGCCGATCCACATGCCAAACACGCCCAGAGGCTTGTCACGAAAGTTGAAGCCGACCGCGAGCATGATCATGCCGATCACGATGGGGATCAGCATGGCGTGGAAGGAGGACATTGAGATCATGGCGGGGGCGGCCTTGTCGGACTGGAAGTTCTGACAAGTCTAGGCCGGATTGGCAGAAGTGCAGTTGATGTGAGTCAGATAGCCTTACATCTGTTTGGAAACCCATCGCGGGCAAGCCCGCTCCCACACTGAAATGCATTCACAGATCAAATGTGGGAGCGGGCTTGCCCGCAATGGGCGCGCCTCGGTCTCAGGGTAAATCGCGGCTGGCGTAGAACGCGCCCAGCACCTTGACCAGGTGCGCCAGGTCATGGCTGCCGCACAGCTCGCGGATCGAGTGCATGGCAAAGGTCGGCAAGCCGATGTCCACCGTGCGCACGCCCAGGTGGCTGGCGGTGATGGGGCCGATGGTCGAGCCACAGCCCATGTCGCTGCGCACCACGAAGCTCTGCACTGGCACTTCCTGGGCCATGCACAGGTGGCGGAAGAACCCGGCGGTTTCGCTGTTGGTGGCGTAGCGCTGGTTGCTGTTGACCTTGATCACCGGGCCGGCGTTGAGTTTCGGGCCGTGGTTGGCGTCGTGTTTCTCGGCGTAGTTGGGATGCACGCCGTGGGCGTTGTCTGCCGACACCAGCAGGGATTTCTGAATGGTGCGTACGAATTCTTCACCTTCGGGCAGCAGGCGACGTAGGGTCTGTTCCAGCATCGGACCATCGGCACCGCAGGCTGAGCAGGAACCGACTTCTTCGTGGTCGTTGCACACCAGCACGCAGGTTTCATCGGTGTCGCTGGTGAGCAAGGCTTGCAAACCGGCGTAGCACGACAGCAGGTTGTCCAGGCGCGCACCAGCGATAAAGTCGCCATTGAGGCCGATCACGGCGGCACTTTGGGTGTCGTAGAAACTCAGCTCGTAGTCGAGCACCACATCGGCATTCAACCCATGCTCGCGGGCCAACTGCTCGGTGAGCACGGCGCGAAAGTCCACGCGCTCGTCACCGGCAAACTGCGCGAGGATCGGCGGCAGCTCGGTCTGGGCATTGATCGCCCAGCCTTGGTTGGCTTCACGGTTGAGGTGAATGGCCAGGTTGGGAATGATGGCGATCGGCAGCTTGAAGTCGATCAGTTGGCTCTCGACCTTGCCATCGCGGCGGAAGGTGACACGCCCGGCCAGGGACAGGTCGCGGTCGAACCAGGGTGCCAGCAGCGCGCCGCCGTAGACTTCCACACCCAGTTGCCAGAAGCCCTGGCGTTGCAGCTCCGGCTGGGGCTTGACCCGCAGGCACGGGCTGTCGGTGTGGGCGCCGACCATGCGGATACCATCTTGCAGCGGCGATTGGCGGCCGAGCTTGAAGGCGATGATCGAGGAATCGTTGCGGGTCACGTAGTAGCGACCGTTGGCCTCGGTGGCCCAGGTGTCGCGCTCGTCGAGACGCTGGTAGCCGGCGGCTTCCAGGCGCTGGGCCAGGGCGGCAGTGGCATGAAAAGGAGTAGGGGAGGCCTTGAGGAAGTCGATCAGGCCTTGATTCAACGCTTCGCGCATAAATAGCTCCAGACAGCAGTGGCGAGAGTTTACCGTATTGGCCAGATATTTGGAGTGAGCGTGCAGGGTCGAGAACCACACCAAACCCTGTGGGAGCTGGCTTGCCTGCGATAGCGGTCTTTCTGTGCAAGATGTATTGGCTTGCACGCCGCTATCGCAGGCAAGCCAGCTCCCACATTTGACCGCATCCGCCCTTCAAAAAGGCGCTGGGCACTCGAAGCGCAGGCGCTCGCCGCTTTGCGGATGGGTGAAGCTGAGCATGCTTGCATGCAGGCACAGGCGTGGCCAGGCGGCCAAGGCTTGTTCATGGGCGTACAAGCCATCACCCAGCAACGGATGCCCGATGGACAACATATGCACGCGCAGCTGATGCGAACGCCCGGTGATCGGTGTCAACTCCACGCGGCACCAGTCGCCGCAACGCTCCAGCACTTTCCAGAAGGTCAGCGCATGTTTGCCGAACTCATGGTCCACCACATGGCGGGGCTTGGTCGGCGGGTCGTAGCGCAGGGGCAGGTCGATACTGCCGCTGTCCAGTGCCGGTTGGCCCCAGGCCAGGGCGGTGTAGGCCTTTTCTGTTTCGCGGTCGTGAAACTGGCGGGACAGTTCGCGGTGGGTATCCGCGTCCCGGGCCAGCAGGATGATCCCCGAAGTTTCCCAGTCCAGGCGATGGACGATGCGGGCTTCGGGGTAGCCGTTTTCCTGCAGGCGGGTGATCAGGCAGTCCTTGTTGTCGTCGGCGCGGCCAGGCACCGAGAGCAGCAGGGTGGGCTTGTTCACCACCAGGACAGCGTCGTCCTGATGCAGGATATGGATATTGGACAGCGGCATTAAACAGCCTCGTAACAAACACCAACGGCGGCTCCACTGACCGCCCCCTCACCCTGTAGGAGCGAGCTTGCTCGCGAAGAACTTATCGGCACTGCGTTCATTGAGGTTAAACGCGGTGTTCTCAGGTTTTTCGCGAGCAAGCTCGCTCCTACAGCAGTACAGGGCCAGGTAGCAGAGCCGCCGTGGCGACCGCCCGTTCGATCAACGATCGGGCAGGGTGATATTGAGTTCCAGAATCGAGCAGCTGCCGTCATTTTCCAGGGCGACATGCACGTCATCGTTGCCGATATTGACGTACTTGCGGATCACCTCGACCAGTTCCTTCTGCAAGGCTGGCAGGTAGTCCGGGGTGCTGCGTTGGCCGCGTTCGTGCGCCACGATGATCTGTAGACGCTCTTTCGCGACCGATGCGGTACTGGGTTTTTTGTTGGCGCGAAAGAAGTCGAGAAATTTCATTGTTTAGTTGCCTCCAAAGATACGCTCGAAGAATCCCTTCTTCTTGACATCGAGGAAGCGGTGTTCCACGGTCTTGCCCAGCAAGCGATCCACGGCATCGCTGTACGCCTGGCCGGCGTCGCTCTGGTCGTCGAGAATCACCGGTACGCCCTGGTTGGATGCTTTCAGCACGGCCTGGGATTCCGGGATCACGCCCAGCAGGGTCACGGCGAGAATTTCCTTCACGTCTTCAACACCGAGCATTTCGCCGTTGTTGACGCGCTCCGGGTTATAGCGGGTGAGCAGCAGGTGTTCCTTGATCGGGTCCTGGCCTTCTTCGGCGCGCTTGGACTTGCTGGCCAACAGGCCGAGCATGCGGTCCGAGTCACGTACCGAGGACACTTCCGGGTTGGTCACCACGATGGCTTCGTCGGCGAAGTACATCGCCAGGTGAGCACCGGTTTCGATACCGGCCGGCGAATCGCATACTACGTATTCGAAGGTTTCCTTGAGCTCGGCGAGGACTTTGCCCACGCCTTCTTTGGTCAGCGCGTCTTTGTCGCGGGTCTGGCTGGCGGCCAGCACGTACAGGTTCTCAAGGCGCTTGTCCTTGATCAGGGCCTGTTGCAGGTTGGCTTCGCCGTTCACCACGTTGACGAAGTCGTACACCACGCGACGCTCGCAGCCCATGATCAGGTCAAGGTTACGCAGGCCGACGTCGAAGTCGACGATGACTGTCTTGTGGCCGCGCAGAGCGAGGCCGGTACCGATAGCGGCGCTGGTGGTGGTCTTACCCACACCACCCTTGCCGGATGTAACCACGAGAATCTTGGCCAAGGTGTTTCACCCCTAAGGAAAAAGGACTTTCGGTCCCTGAAAAACATCTCTTGAAACTCGCCGCAGGCGGACAGCCTTTGCAGGAAAAAGCCGAGGTTTCCATGGGGAAACACCAACTTCCAAAAAGTCCTACACAAGTCTTGCCGGTTTCGCTTTGCTATCAGAGTCTAGAGATGCTTGGAAAATGCGGCAGTATCCGTTAAAGACGGATGATGTTCAACACATCGCCCGACAGGTTGACCTGTACCGAAGCGCCCCACAGTGGATCGCGGCGCAAATCTTCGGAAACCTTGTACTGACCCGCGATGGAAACCAGCTCAGCGGTCAACTGCTGGCAAAAAATACGCGCCTTGGTATCACCCTTGATGCCGGCCAGGGCGCGTCCGCGCATCGGGCCGTATACATGGATGTTGCCATCGGCAAGAAGTTCCGCCCCCGGGCTGACCGAGGAGACCACCACAAGGTCGCCACCCTGGGCGTAAATCTGCTGCCCGCCGCGTACCGGCGAGGTGATGATCTTTGTAGGCCTGATCGCAGGCTCGGGTGGTTTTTCCGGTTTTTTCTTTTCTTCGCCGACCAATGGCTCAAGCGCACGCTCGCGGGCGCCGGACGGTGGCAGTACTGGCAGTTCAATGGCGATGGCGGCGGCGATGTCTTCGATGCGGCTGGCGCGAATCGCCAGTGTGCGCAGGCCGTGGGAACGGCATACGCGCATCAGGCCGGGCAAATCAATCACGCCCTGGCCAGCCGGCAGCTTGTCCAGCGCCAGCACCAGCGGGGCGTTGTTGAAGAAGTTCGGCGCCAGGGCGACCTTGGCGGCCAGTTGGCGGTCCAGGGCGTCGAGGTCATTGCGGGCCAGTTCCAGCACGGTAATGGCGAGCATGCTGCCTTTTAGCTGGAACACGGGATCTTGGTCTAGCGGTTCGGTTTGGCTCATGGTCGGCGAAAGCGGCTTGTCACGAAAAGTGTCGAGACTTATAACGAGAACACTCACCCGCCGCAAGCCGAGTCGAACCGTTGTAGAATGCGCGGCCCTTGTCTTTACCGGAATCTGTAATGGATCGCCCGCGTTTTCGAGCTGTATTTCTTCACCCGCGTTTTTGGCTGCTATGGCTGGGGCTCGGCCTGCTGTGGCTGGTCACTCAATTGCCGTATCGGGCCCTGTTGACCATTGGTCGCCTGCTGGGCGCGGGCATGTACCGTGTGGCCGGTGATCGTCGCCGTATCGCGGCACGCAACCTTGAGCTGTGCTTCCCGGAAAAATCCGCCAAGGAACGCAAACGCCTGCTCAAGGAAAATTTCGCTTCCACCGGCATCGCCTTCTTTGAAATGGCCATGAGCTGGTGGTGGCCCAAGCCGCGCCTGGCGCGCCTGGCCCATGTCGAAGGGCTGGAGCACCTCACGCAGGCGCAGTTGGAAGGCAAGGGCGTGATTCTCATGGCGCTGCACTTCACCACCCTGGAAATCGGCGCGGCGCTGCTGGGGCAAAAGCACACCATTGACGGCATGTACCGCGAACACGGCAACCCGCTGTTCGACTTTATCCAGCGCCGTGGCCGCGAACGCCATAACCTCGACTCCCTGGCCGTGGAGCGTGACGACGTGCGCGGCATGCTCAAGCTGCTGCGCGCCGGCCGGGCCATCTGGTACGCGCCAGACCAGGACTACGGCGCCAAGCAAAGTATCTTCGTGCCGCTGTTCGGCATCCAGGCCGCCACCGTCACCGCCACCAGCAAGTTCGCCCGCCTGGGCAAGGCGCTGGTGGTGCCGTTTACCCAGGAGCGCCTGGCTGACGGCAGCGGTTACCGCCTGGTAATCCATGCGCCGCTGACCGACTTCCCGGGTGAAACCGACGAGGTCGACTGCCTGCGCATCAACCAGTGGGTCGAAGCCTCGGTGCGCGAATGCCCCGAGCAATACCTGTGGACGCACCGCCGGTTCAAGAGCCGGCCACCGGGTGAGCCCAAGTTGTACGAAAAGCGCCGTCGATAACCCCAACCCCTTCTCACATGGAGTGACGCAATGCGCCCAGCGGAACCGGTCACAGGTTTGATTCTTTCCGGCGGCGGGGCGCGCGCGGCGTATCAGGTGGGGGTGTTGGCGGCGATTGCCGAGTTGCTGCCTGCGGGGGCAGCGAATCCTTTTCCGGTGATCGTCGGCACCTCCGCTGGTGCGATCAATGCGGTGAGCCTGGCCAGTGGCGCCAGCGATTTTTCCGCGGCCATCCAACGGCTGACGTCCTTCTGGCAGGGCTTTCGCAGCCACCAGGTGCTGCGCAGTGACTGGCCGGGGGTGATGCGCCAGGCCAGTCGTTTCCTGATCCATAGCCTTTTGGGCCTGGGCAGCCAGGTGCCGGTGGCATTGCTCAACAGCTCGCCACTGCGCGACTTGTTGCAAGAGCGCTTGAACCTTGGCGGCATCGACGAGGCGATCCGTCGCCAGCATTTGCAGGCGGTGGCGGTGACCGCGTTTGGTTATGAGTCCGGGCAAGCGGTGACCTTCTATCAGGGCGGCGGCACCATTGATGCCTGGCTGCGCCATCGGCGTATCGGTGTGCCCACCCAATTGACCGTAGAGCACCTGCTGGCCAGTTCGGCGATCCCGCTGCTGTTTGCCCCGGTCAAACTCGGCCAGGAGTACTTCGGCGATGGCGCGGTGCGCCAGTCCGCCCCCATCAGCCCGGCCTTGCACCTAGGCGCCAGTCGCGTGTTGGTGGTGGGGGTGAGTGGCAACCCTCGGGGCAATGAACCTTCGGTGCAACGCAGTTACACCGGCCAGCAACCGACCCTGGCGCAAATTGGCGGGCACATGCTCAACAGCACGTTCATTGACAGCCTGGAAAGCGATATCGAGCTGCTGGAGCGCTTGAACCAGTTCAGCCGCGTCGTGCCTGTGGATGCGGCGGTCCAGGGCCTGGCGCCAGTGGAGGTGCTGGTGATTGCCCCCAGCCAGCCCATCGATGAAATCGCCGCGCGACATCGCCAGGAATTGCCGGCGGCACTGCGTGTGTTTTTGCGGGGGCCTGGGGCGACCAAGACCAGCGGCGCGGGGGTGTTGAGTTATCTGTTGTTCGAGGCGAAGTATTGCAGCGAGTTGATCGAACTGGGGCGCAAGGATGCCTTGGCCAAGCGCGAAGAAATCACCCGTTTCCTCGGCCTGACGCCGAACTGAATGTGGGAGCTGGCTTGCCTGCGATAGCGGTATGCCAGCCAACACTGCTGGCACAGACACACCGCGATCGCAGGCAAGCCAGCTCCCACAAGGAACCGCGATCAACCTTTAGAAGTGGTACTTGACCAGGAAGCTTGCCGTGTCCTGAGTCGTCTTGAAAGCGCCGCTGTCTTCAATCCCGTATTTGTTCTTCCAATAGTCGTATTCAAAACCCACATACAACTGCTTGTCGCCCCAATGCAAGGCTTTGCCCAAGTCGTATTTGACCTGTGGGTTGAAGTGCAGGTTGGCGTGGTAAGTGCCGCGGGCGTTCTTGTCGTTATCCACCACCCAGTCCATGAAACCGTCGATCAGCACGTCAGAATTACCCACGGGAATGGTGTACGACCACACCGGGGTGATCTGCCACACGCCGTCACCCGGGCGATTGCCTTCGGTCTGGCGCTGGTAGAAGTTCAGCTGGAAGTAGTCGAAACCGGGAATGTTCAAATCGAATGCCGGGCCCAGCAAGTAGGACTCGTTATCGCCCTCGCCGAACTCGTAGGTGAAGGCCAGCAGCACGTCCTTGATTGGGCCGAACGACAGGTCCTTGTCCAGGATCTTGCCGAACGACAAACGCGGGCTGAACTCGCCGTAGTAAGTATTCGGGCCGACATTGCCGTCTTCCTTGCCGTTGTAAAAGATACGGTCTAGGAAGAAGAAGTTATCGCCATACTTCCACGCGTCGGCATGTTCGAAGGTGACGGTTTGCTGGATCTGCGGGTTGACGGTAAAGCTCTTGCCCCACAGGTAAGTCAGGCTGTTGTTTTGCCACTGCAACAAGTCACCGGCTACGGCTTGGCCACCGGCCAACAGTGATCCTGCCAGCATCAGGCCTTTGAACATAGGTTTCATTCGGTTGCTCCCGAGTTAAAATTTTATGGTTTTTCTTCTACGCAGGCGCTCTGGTGTGGCGCCTTTTGGTTCGCTGCAAAAATCGTCTGTTCGGTCAGCTTTGATGCTTTTAGCAAGAGCTGCGCCAAGGTGTTCAAAAAGCCAAAAAATCCCCGTCGGCTGCAGCGGATGCAGTCGAATTCAGGGGACTTTTGTGCACTTTGGCAGCAAACATCAGGCCGGGATAAGTTGGCCTTGAGGTCAGCTTTTACATTCGCTGTTTTTTTTTGAGTCGATTCGAGCGGGCGCGGAGAATACTGGCTCCCAGGCCTGGGCTCAAGTGCGCTGTAACAGAGCGCGAGGGGCAAGAATGGGGCGCGGCGTGTGGCCGGCCCCATGTCAAGGTTGTGCATGTGGGTGTTCCCTGTTTGTTGTTATTTTTGTACTAACAAAGGAATCAATGCGTATGTGCGACTTCGGGGCGCTCAGCGCCGCCGAGAATGTTGAACAGGATGTTCAGCGACAGCGCACTGAGGGTGGCCATGGCGATGCCGCTGTGGGTAATCGGGCTCATCCACAACGGCAGCTGTGCGAAGAACTCCGGGCGTACCACGGGGATCAGGCCCATGCCGATACTCACTGCCACCAGCAACTGGTTACGGCGGTCGGCGATGTCGGCTTCCTGCAGAATCTTGATCCCGGTTGCCGCCACCATGCCGAACATCGCAATCGCCGCGCCGCCGAGTACCGCAGGTGGAATCGACGCCACCAGATAGGCCGCCTTGGGCAGCAGGCTGAGCACGATCAAGAACGCGCCGGCCATGAGCGTGACCGAGCGGCAGCGCACGCCGGTCATCTGCACCAGGCCGATATTCTGGGCGAAGGAGGAGTGGGTAAAGGTGTTGAAGAAGCCGGCAAAGAACGACGCGCCGGCATCACACAACAGGCCGCGTCGCAGCATCTTCGGCGTGACCTCCTGGCCGGTGATCTTGCCCAGGGCGAGGAACATGCCGGTGGACTCGACAAAAATGATCACCACCACCAGGCACATCGACAGGATTGGCGCCAACTCGAACTTGGGCATGCCAAAGTGCAACGGCGTTACCACCTGCACCCATGGCGCCTGGGCCAGGCCACTGAGGTCGACCATGCCGATCACGCCACACAGCGCGTAACCCAGGCCCATGCCGATCAGCACCGAGATGTTCACCCAGAAGCCGCGCATGAAGCGGTTGATCAGCAGGATCGTGGCCAGTACCAGGGCGGCAATCGCCAGGTAGACCGGCGAGCCAAACGTGGCGGCGGCGCTACCTCCGCCGGCCCAGTTCACCGCCACGGGAAACAGCGAAAGGCCGATGGCGGTGATCACGGTACCGGTCACCAGCGGTGGGAAAAAGCGCACCACCTTGGACATGAACGGCGCGATCAGCATGCCGAAGAACCCAGCGGCGATGGTCGCGCCGAAGATGCCCTGCAAACCGATGCCGGGCATGCCGGCCATGGCGACCATGCTGCCCACGGCGGCAAAACTGGCGCCCATCATCACCGGCATGCGGATGCCCATCGGGCCGATGCCGAACGACTGCACCATGGTGGCAATACCGGCTACGAGTAGGTCGGCGTTGATCAGAAAGGCGATTTCTTCACGGCTCAAGCCGGCGGCTTGGCCAATGATCAGGGGCACGGCGACGGCACCGCCGTACATCAGCAAGACGTGTTGCAGGCCTACCAGAATCAATTGCAAGAGGGGCAGCCGCACCATGGCGGGCGCGGCAGGAGTCTGCGTTTCTAACTGGGACATGCAACACCTCGAATCTTTTTATTTTTGTGTTGTTTGGCATTCAATTGCCGGATGAAACTCAATCTTCAAGCCATTACTGATCTCCCTTGTGGGAGCTGGCTTGCCTGCGATGGCGGTGTGTCAGTCAACGAAAGCGTTGGTGATCTACCGCTATCGCAGGCAAGCCAGCTCCCACATGGGAACGGTGTGAAACAGTCAGTTGGTACGGGCCCCTTGGTTGATCCAGGTGCCGATCAAATCCCGCTCCTGCTGGGTCATCTGGGTAATGTTGCCCAGCGGCATGATCTGGCTGGCCACGGCCTGCGCTTGAATGCGCGCGGCCTGTTGCTGGATCTGTGCCGGTGTGTCGAACATCACCCCAGCCGGAGCGGTGCTGAACAGCGGGCTGGTGGGCTTGGCCGAGTGGCACACGGTGCAGCGTTGCTCGATCACGTGGTGCACCTGGCCGAAGTCCGTGGTGGCCTGGGCCGGTGCCGGTTCAGCGGCGGGTGCGGCAGGCGCGGCGGGTTTCAAGCCACCGCCCAATGCAGTTTCCGGCAGGGGTTGGTACTCGATGGCAGCCGGTGCCTTGGCAATCGGTTCAGCCGGTTTGGGCCCGGTCACGTAGGCCAGGCTGATCATCGCCAAGGCGCCCACGGGCAAGGTCCACGCATACTTCTGGCTGTCATGCCGGGTGTTGAAGTAATGGCGCACCAACACCGCCGCCACCGCGATCCCGGCCAGGATCAGCCAGTTGTATTGGCTGCCATAGGTGCTCGGGAAGTGGTTGCTGATCATGATGAACAGCACTGGCAAGGTGAAGTAGTTGTTGTGGCGTGAGCGCAACAGGCCCTTGGCCGGCAGCGCCGGGTCGGGTGTGCGGTTCTCGGCGATGGCCGCCACCAGCGCGCGTTGGGCCGGCATGATGATGCGGAACACGTTCCCCACCATGATCGTGCCGATCACCGCACCCACGTGCAGGTAGGCACCCCGGCCGCTGAATACCTTGCTGAAGCCGTAAGCCGCCGCAATCAACAGCACGAACAGGATCAAGCCGAGCAGGGCAGGGCGTTTGCCCAGGGCCGAGTCGCACAGAAAGGAGTAGATGAACCAGCCGGCGAACAGTGAGCCGATGCCCAGCAACACGCCTTCGGTGCCGCTGAGGCTGCTGCCGGGGGCGAGCAGGTACAGCGTGGGGTTGAGGTAGAACACCACGCACAGCAGCGCGACGCCCGACATCCAGGTGAAATAGGCTTCCCATTTGAACCAGTGCAGGTTGTCCGGCATGGTCGGCGGGGCCAGTTTGTATTTTTCCAGGTGGTAGATACCGCCACCGTGGATCGCCCACAAGTCACCGGCCAGGCCGTTCTTGGGGTTGACGCGATTAAGGTTGTTTTCCAGCCAGACGAAGTAGAAAGAAGCGCCGATCCAGGCGACGCCAGTGATCATGTGAACCCAGCGCACGCTCAGGTTCAGCCATTCCAACAGATGTGCTTCCACAGTCTTTACCTCTCGCCTGTCACCCTTGTTGTCGGGTGATCAGACCTTCTCTTATTGGTGGGGGGCGAGGATCAACCGCTCATCCTCTTTGAAAAAATGCTCATCGCAGTTATTGCCTGTGCCACTGCGATCAACCACCAGGAAGTCATCCCGCTTTTCGATCGTCAGCACCGGGTGGTGCCAGACGCCGCGATGGTAATTAATGCCCTGCCTGCCGTTGGTGACGAAGGCGCGGACCAAGCCTGATACAGGTTCATCGCCAAGTGGCGCGACCACGATCAGAAAGGGGTTGCCGAGCAGCGGAATGAAAGCCTGGCTGCCCAGCGGGTGTCTCTCCAGCATGCACACAGTCAGCGGCATGTCCTGCGCGTCGGCGCGGAAGATGCTGATGATGGCGTGGTCTTCCGGCTTCGCGGTTTCGACCGTGGCCAGTTTGTGAAAGCGCATGGTCGACCCGTTGTTGATCATGAAGTGATCGCTGCCATCGGTTTCGATAACGTCTCCGAAGGGGGCGAAGGCTTCTTTGGTCAAAGGTTCGATCATCAGTGTGCGCATGGCTGTCTTCTTGTCTTGTCTATAGATCGTTCCCACGCTCTGCGTGGGAACGCTGCCCTGGACGCTCTGCGTCCGCTGTGTGACGCGGAGCGTCACGGGGTGCATCCCCACGCAGAGCGTGGGGACGATCGGGTGTTATTTGGCGACCTTGCCCAGGACGCGCAGGCGACTCACCCCACCATCCGGGAACACGTTCAAGCGGATGTGGGTAATCGGCCCCAGCGCTTTGATCTGCTCGGCGAAGGTGTGTTCGGCGTGCATTTCCAGCTTCTGCGCCGGCAGCAATTCGCGCCAGAACAGCGATTGGGTTTCGATCTGGCTGTCGGTGCCGCCTTTCACGAAGGCGCCCTGGATCGAGCAAGTGTCCGGGTAGTTGCCCTTGAAGTGCAGGGTGTCGACCACGATTTTCTCGATCTCGCCCGGGTGGCCCAGGGCGACAATCACCCAGTCATTGCCTGGCGTACGACGACGCGCGGTTTCCCAACCGTCGCCCATGTTGATGCCACGGCCTGGGTTGAGGATGTTGCTCATGCGGCCGAAGTGTTCATCGGAGCAGGCCAGGGCACGGCCGCCATTGAGCGCGGCAGCCAGGTCGACCTGTTCGTTGTCGCCCACCGAGGACCAGTCGCGGAACGGCACACCGTACACACGCAGACGGGCTACGCCGCCATCCGGGTAGATGTTAAAGCGCAGGTGGCTGAACGCCTGGTCGTTGTTGATCTCGTGGTAGTGGTGGCTGTTGCCTTGCAGCTCGACGGCTGACAGCACTTCCACCCACTGGGTATTGGCATCCGGCTCACCCGAGGCCAGGAAGCAGGCTTCCAGGGAGGCCGACGGCGGGAAGTTGCCGGTGAAGAATGAAGTGTCGATGTCCACGCCTTTGATCGAACCCGGCACGCCCAGGCGGATCACCGCGCTGTCGTAGCCTTCGAAGCGCTTGCGGCGTGACTCCCAGCCGTCCATCCACTTGCCGTTGTCATCGAAAACGCCCTCCTTCCACACGGCCGGGGTCGGCTGGAACAGGCGGTTGGCGTCAGCGAACCAGTCATCGGTCACCGAGATGATCTTGGTGCCCAGGCGGGCGTCGGCCAGGTTGACGAACTTCTCGAAAGGTACGGCGTAAGCTTTCATTCTTCTTGTCTGCCTTAGATAGAGTGGCTGGGGATGGACTGCTAGAGGGTCAGTAAGCGGAACAACGCGATCTTGTTGATCTCGTCCAGCGCGCACTTGAACTCAGCGTCTGCAGAGTTGTGGATGCGCGTTTCGAACGCGGCGAGGATCTGATGCCGGTTGCTGCCTTTTACCGCCATGATGAAGGGAAACTTGAACTTAGCTTTGTAGGCCTCATTCAGCTCGGTGAAGCGAGAAAACTCTTCGGCCGTGCATTGGTGAATACCCGCGCCTGCTTGTTCATCGGTGCTGGCTTGGGTCAGTTGGCCCTGGACGGCGGCTTTGCCTGCCAGGTCCGGGTGAGCATTGATCAGCGCCAGTTGCGAGGCGTGATCAGCACTCAACAGGATATCGCTCATGCGCTGGTGCAGGGTTTCGATCTGGTCGATCGACGTATCCTGGCCCAGGTCGAAGGCCTTTTCGGCCACCCATGGCGAGTGTTCGTAGATATCGGCGAAGGCTTGGACGAATGCGTCGCGGCTCAAGGTCGAGGGTTTAAGGGTTTGGAACGCAGTCATTTCGCCGCTCCCGTGCAGGGGTGGGTTTGGTGCCAGTGACGGGCGATGTCCACGCGGCGGGTGAACCACACCTGGTCATGGCCTTTGACGTATTCAATGAAGCGCTTGAGCGAGGCCAGGCGTGCCGGGCGGCCGATCAGGCGGCAATGCAGGCCGATCGAAAGCATCTTCGGCGCCTCGGCACCTTCGGCGTACAGCACGTCGAAGGCGTCCTTGAGGTACTCGAAAAAGTCATCGCCCTTGTTGAAACCCTGCACCTGGGTGAAGCGCATGTCGTTGGTGTCCAGGGTGTAGGGGATCACCAGGTGCGGCTTGCCGTTGGGGGTGTTGGGTTCCCAGTAGGGCAGGTCATCGTCGTAGGTGTCGCAGTCGTACAGGAAGCCACCTTCCTCCATCACCAAACGGCGGGTGTTGGGGCCGGTGCGGCCGGTGTACCAGCCCAGTGGGCGTTCACCGGTGAGTTCGGTGAGGATGCGGATGGCTTCGAGCATGTGCTCGCGCTCCTGGGTCTCGTCCATGTACTGGTAGTCGATCCAGCGGTAGCCGTGGCTGCAGATCTCATGGCCGGCCTCGACCATTGCGCGGATCACATCCGGGTGGCGCTGGGCGGCCATGGCCACGGCGAAGATGGTCAGCGGGATATCGAATTCTTTGAACAGCTTGAGGATGCGCCACACGCCGGCACGGCTGCCGTACTCGTACAGCGACTCCATGCTCATGTTGCGCTCGCCTTGCAGCGGCTGGGCCGAGACCATTTCCGAGAGGAAGGCTTCTGACTCTTTGTCACCGTGCAGAATGTTGCGCTCGCCGCCTTCTTCGTAGTTGAGTACGAACGACAGCGCAATGCGTGCCTTGCCCGGCCAGTGGGGGTGAGGAGGGTTACTGCCGTAACCGATCAGGTCGCGTGGGTAGTCAGCGCTCACTGCAGTCTTCCTTCTTGTTCGTGGTAGCAAATGTGTGGCGGCCGGGCAGTGGAATGACTGAGTGGCGTCACAGCGATGAGTGATTGTATACAACTTATCGCAAACTTTGTAAGCCTGCATTTCTGCATTTTTTCTGAACGGTCTGTCTGCAAGAAACTTGCCTAAGTGGTCAGGTTAAGATGAAAAAGCCCACTGTAGGAGCGAGCTTGCTCGCGAAAAACCTGAGGGCGCCACTTTTAATCCTGATAGTCCGCGTCATCGTTGACGTTTTTCGCGAGCAAGCTCGCTCCTACAGGGGGTTGGAAGGCTGTTGAATTTATTGTGTACAATTTTTTAGAAAAATGTCTTAATCAGCCATCGCCGGCTTTTTCACTGCCCTGAAAGAGTGCGGGTTTCTCTATGACTGACTTCGGGAGGCGCATAAAAGCCATGGGACGTTTGACCACACACGTTTTGGACGCCGCGCACGGCTGCCCCGGCAGCGCCATCAAGGTTGAGCTGTACCGCGTCGAAGGCGCGCAGCTGGAGCTGGTCGCTACCGCCACCACTAACAGCGATGGCCGTTGCGACGCACCGCTGCTGCAAGGCGAGGACTACCGCAGCGGCGTGTACCAACTGCAGTTCAGCGCCGGTGATTACTACCGGGCCCGTGGGGTGCAGTTGCCCGAGCCGGCTTTTCTGGACGTGGTGGTACTGCGCTTTGGCATCAGTGCCGAACAGGACCATTACCATGTGCCCCTGCTGATTTCGCCTTACAGCTACTCCACTTATCGCGGTAGCTGAGTCGTCACCTCGCTTCACACCCCCAAATGCTCTTCGTTGGTTTCGCCCGCGCACACTGCGGGCTTTTTTTTGCCTGGCGTTTGTTCAACTATCTAACGCCTGTTGCGTCAGTGGCGTGCCTAGGCTGGGTGTTTTCCTCAGGTTAAGAAAACATCATGGCCCCACCCATCGACACGACCGACCCCACTGCGCAAGCGTCCATACAGCAAATGCGCAGCCAACTGTCACGACGGATCAACAGCCACCCGCAGCCCAGCCGCCTGATCAACCAGCTCGGCCTTGCCGACCAACGATGCGCCAACACAACCAAAGCCCTGATGCATTTGACGGTACGCGCGCCCAAAGTCTTGAAGGTGATTCGCGCAGCACTGCGCAAAGCGTTCGACATCGACCCGGACAAACTACTGTTCACCCAAGCCATGCCGCCGCCAGCACTGCACAGGGTCGACACCCTGACGGAACGGACGCTGCTCTCGCTGGCGCTACCTGCCGTGCCAATCAACCTCAATCAGTTCACCACGCTGAGCGTCAAGGATGAACCGGCCCGTGTGTGGCCGTTGACGCCCTTGCAGGTGCTGCAGCAAGTACTCGCGATGAAGCTGTTCGAACGTCTGGCCCCCGCGTTCAGCCGCTACTGGGAAACACTGGTGGCCGGCTCCTGGCAGACGCGTCAGGAACACTGGTGCCAATTGCAGGCCGAGTTGTTCGCTGATCGGGCCTTTATCGCGGGGCAGTTGGGCGAGCTGTCGAGTGAGGCGTCAAGCCTGGTCCAGGCGCTGATCGATGCGCCGAGCCCCGAAGCTCGCCAGCGGGCCGGGGGCGACTGGGCCAGTGTGCGCGCCAGCCAATTGATGTGGCCCGGCTCACCCGCGGTAGCGATCCCCGGCGCCTTGCACATCTATCGTGCGGATGACCCCAGTGATGTGCCGCATGTGATCTACCTGCCGGGTGTAGCGCGCAATTTTTATGAGTATCCGAGCTTCTTCTTCCTGCAGTGCGGCCTGCTGAAACTGACCAGCCAGGCGTTGTTCGACGAGCTTTGGCAGTGCCTGCCGCTCAAGCGCCGCCATGAACTTTGCCGGCCCACGCACTACACCCCGGCGAGCAGTGTTGCCCGTGGTTCGGTACTGGACGGGGATGCGTTGGCGTTGAGCGCGCAAGCGCTGTTGGACGGCCAGTGGGAAAATGAATTGGCCTGTGCGTTGGCGATCAATCAGAGCCACCTATATTCCCAACGACGGCCGCCGCCTCAGCCGCTGACGGCTGCGCCTTTTCTGACGTTTATCGAACGTGCCAGAAAGCAATTGGTCGGTGAGGCGCGGCTGGGTGCATCAGGCAAGTCGTTGCTGGAATGGGATGCGCGGCGTCGGCGACGGGAAATCTGCTTTGCCAATCTTTTGTCCGGCCAACCCATGCTCGCGATGCATGCTCGGCTCAAACGCTACGAAAAGGGCTTGCTCGCGTTACTCGATGTGGCTGATCCCAGCGTCGATACCACGCAATTTCAGGAGGTTGTGGCCCTCGCGCGCGAGCTCCAGGAGCATGCGCAAACCATGGACTCACTGAGCAGCGGTGCGCAGAAACGGCTGTATGAGTATGGGTTCTGGATCGAACGTCCTACCCAGACCGAAAAGCGCGCCACCCTGTTTTTGCAGGCTCAAGGCGAGGCCTTGCGCTGCGAGGTCCAATTGCAGCACCGGCTCAAGCTGATACCCACGGCACATCGAGACCTGGTGATCAAGATAGTGGACCAGCACCAGGCCGCCAAGCGTGAATACGGTGACGCACGCGTCTTGTCGGTTTCGGTGGGCAGTGCGCCGGATGCGTTCTACCACGTGCATAACCTGATGGTGGTGACCACAGCGACGGCCGTTGAGAAGCCTGGCCGCTCGGTCCCGGTGGTGCTATGTGGGTTTGGACAATCGGGCGGGGTGCTGTCTTTTTCCAGTCTGCAAGCCCTGACTAAAAGCCTGTTGGCCAGTTTCAACAGCAGTGATGAGTCAGTGCTCTGGAGGTGCATCGAGCGAAAGGTACGGCAAGACCTACGCAAGCATGCCGCGCGAGGCACCTTGGCAGTGCGCTACGAGCTGATCGAAAAAGGGCCTCTGGAGTTTTCGTTCAAAAAACTGATGAAGCACTATGGGACTTTGCACACAAGCTCGGCGGACGCGACGCAGCTTTTCGGTGAGGTTAAGAGCCCTGCGTTCAGCCGTGATCTACTGCTGATAGAACTGGGCGAACATCTGAAAGTACCGGCCAATGATCTGCTTGAGCAGAGCCAGGCCCATCTTGATGTACTGCGCAAAGCCACCGCCGATGCGAAAAAGCTGCCGGCATGGCTGGCGGGCGCGTCGAGCGCCCAGCGCAAGATCTTCAAGAAACTGCAGGGCCGACACTTGGCCAGCGTCCTCGCGGTTGAAAACCGGCTTGAGCAGCGTCTGGAAGACCTGGAGACCTTCGCCCGCACTGCCTTGATCGCCCGTTTAACAGAGGACGGTTTCTATCCGGGGCTGGATATCGAGCAGCCCTTACTGACTATGCCGGACGACGTCGCCAGCAGTTTCTGCGGTTATGAAAGCCGCTGCACACCGGGCGATCGCAAGGAAATTCAGACCCCCAGCCTTGAGCGCAGCACTTTCAGCCTGCTGCAACTGGCGCTCCATAACCTCGACCCGCAAGCGCCCTGGACGCGCAAGCGCTTGAACCACGCCACCTACCTGCAGCCGGACTGGCGCAGACGGCTGGATGCGGACTACCTGATCAAGACAATCTCCGCGCTGGATATCGGCGGTCAATACGCAGCAAAGATCGAGCGCACGTTTGAGCCTGCGGCCCAAGGGCTGAGCGAAGGCCGTATTCCGGAACTGATGCAGCGCATGTTGCGCGACTGTGCCAAGGTACGGCTGTATTCGGCCATCCGCCAGGGGCTGAGTGCACCCGCGCAAAGCCTGTTCAATACAGCGATGGCCGCGCGAACGCCAGAGGACTTGCTGAAGAATGGCCATCGACTGAGCCTGTCAGTGGTGCATCTGGTGGGGCACACGCTGCAGCATGATCGCTACATCGCCGGCATTGTGGTCATGCAGGATCAGGCCAATGGGCGCTGCGTAGTGTATTGGCCGAACGCTGCCACTGCCTTGGCCGTTACCGAATACGCCAGCGTGCAAGAGGCGCACGTGGCGCTCAATCGCATCGCGACCCAGGCCGAGCACGCCAAACAGCTGGCGCGGCAGGTCGCACCGGGCTGGGCATTCGAGGCCGTCACCCATGATGCCGAGCCCGACGCTACGCTGGACGAACTGCTGCGGGCCACGTTCTTTTCCGGTGTGTGGCGGGGCGTGAAGTTCATTCGCTCCTTTGCGGTCAAGCATCTGGAGCCGACGCCGGTGCCGCAGGACATTGAAAAGCAGTTCCAGGAGCAGGTCGATACTGACCCGCTGAACGCGCTGGCGATCGTGCCCACTGCCCACAGCGATGCCAACGCGTTGCTGTACAAGGCCTGGGTGCTTGATTTGCAGCGCCGAACCCAGGCGGCGTGCAATTCCAGCAAGGCATTGGACCGCTATCGAACCAAACGCCTGGAGGAGCAAAATGATACGCGCATGCGCGCCTTGGTGGGTTTTTTCGTGCCGCCTTACGGCATGGTCAACGACTTCTACGAGTTGCTGCTGGCTGCGCGGCGGTACCACCGTTTTGGCCGTTCCTCGGATGCGGTTGATGTTGGCTTCATGAGCATTTTTCTGACGGTTGAACTGTTATTGGGTTTTATACCCGGCGCCAAAACCAGGGCGGGCGCCGTGGGAGGAATAACGCGGCGTTCGCTGGCCACCGGGTTGAGTCGAATCCGCCACCTGCACATGACGGCGCCCAGAACACTGGCCGCTGGGATATCACGGCCAATTACCCAGCTCAAAGCCCTGGAGCATTTTCGGCTAAAGGGCGTGCCTCAAGACGCTGTCGCGCTGAGAGGCGTGGGTGAAAAGGGTGTGTACGTCAAAAATGGCGAGGCCTTCCTGGCGGATGATACGCATCGTTATCCGGTGTACCGGCGCCAGAACGAACACTCATTACGCCTGAAAAACAAACAGGCAGGCGAAGAAGATGAGTTGCTCGTGCATATCTATCAGCCCGAAGAATGGTTATTGGGCGCGGACGCGCCAACTCCGGGGCCGAGTTCGGGAACCCATCGGCCGTGGCAACCTCCGAGGCCTGACGTGTCGGACTGGCAACCGCCGGTGCGTGTAGCGAGCGAAGACAGGATTCGCCAGTTCTCTACCACAGCCACGCATTGGTTGGATTGGCAGACTCAGCTTCATCCAGGCCAGCTATCGAGCTCGCCCGCTCCAGGGATATTTCATGTCGCAGCGGACCCTCAAGGCTATCCTCACCATGTGCTGCGTGTTGCGCCTGAACGTTCCAGCCTGACCGATCCGAGCAGCCGTTTTTACCGGTTGCTGCCCCCAGGTGAGGATGCCGGGCTTCATGGTATCGTGTTCATCACCAGGAATGAGCCGCTGGTGTCATTGGCCAGCGTTGACATCCTGCGTTGGACCAGCAACGACCTGCTCGAACAGCCGTTACCTGCATCCCGCACGGCAACGGGCGCCTGGCATTTGCATGCGCCGATTTTCGACCGGCCGTTGGAGCAGTCCGTGGCCATCGCCTTTCCCACCCTTACCAACAGGACCCGAGATCATGTGGTGAGCCGCTTGATCGAATTGTCGGGTCCGGCGCGCCCGGCAACTGCCACGCATCTGCTCAGAGTGCGTGCAACCCTGGACGAATGGTTGCCGCCGGCCCCCGTGCGGCCTGGCCGCACCGATGACTTATTGCGGATGTTGCGGCCTACCGATAGGGCACCCAACACGACCTTCATAAGCTTCCAGGGCGCTGCGCCGGGCTTGACCCGTATTGACTTCCTGCCACCTGTGAGGCCGCCACGCACCCTGCGTCGCGGTGGCAAGGCAGTCGCGAGCGAAAGAAATACCGCCCAATATGCAGCGGTCAGTACGTTGCTTGAGGAACAGGGCTTCACCCTCAGGCATGTCAATGTGCGGCGTTACGGGACGATCCGGCGGGAGACGCTGGCCACCCACCCCAACTCACCATCTCGGCTTTATTACGTGTCATACCTGTGGGCGGAAAGGCCGTCTTTGCGCCTTTTTTCGACGTTAAGCGACAATTGGCTTGTGACCGGGCTCAGGACCTATACCAACGTGGCGTTAGCTGACGAAGTCAGCAGTGCCATGCGTCAACAGCGCCTGGTACGGATCCTGGCGGGTATTCAGTGGCCGACCGGGAGCGATGTCTCGCCCACGGTTTACTTCATCAAACTGAACCCCTGACCTTCATCAGCGAGGCCAGGCCGGCGCAACCGAACAGGGCCGCACTGACGCGGTTGAACCAGCTCTGGCCGGCGCCGCTGCGCAAATACCGCGCTGCGCCATGGGCGCCGAGGCCGTAAGCCAGCTTGCACAGCAGGTCGAGCACCGTCCAGGTGGCGATCATGATCAGCAGTTGCGGTAAAAAGGCTTGCTGGGCGCTGAGAAATTGCGGCAGGAAGGCGGCGAAAAACAGAATGTCCTTGGGGTTACTGGCGCCCAGTACAAAGGCACGGCCAAACAAGGCGCGAAAGCGCGGCACGGCCGGGGTCTGCGGTACTTGTGCACCCTGGCTTGGCTGGCGCGACTGTTGCCAGCTTTGCCAGGCGAGGTAGAACAGGTACAGCGCGCCGACGATCTTCAATGCGCTGAACAATTGCTCAGAAGCCAGCAACAGCGCGCCAAGGCCCAGGGCCGAGGCGCTCAACAGGCAGATCGAGGCGAACACGCCGCCCAGAAACGCAGGGTAGGAGCGGCGCAGGCCGTAGTTGAGGCTGTTGCTGATCATCAACAGCGACAGCGGGCCAGGAATCAGGATCACCACCAGTGCAGCGCCACTGAACAGCAGCCAGGTTTCCAAGGTCATTTACAGTCCTCCCTTCATGCAAAAGCCCCACCCGAAGGTGAGGCGGTTTTTCAGCCGTTCCCGAACTACAGGAAGATGAACTTGGCGATAAAGATCGCGCACAGTACCCACAGGCTGATGGAAATCTCGCGGTATTTACCGGTGCCGGCCTTCAACGCCACATACGTGATAAAGCCCAGGGCGATGCCGTCGGCGACCGAAAACGTCAGCGGCATCATGATCGCGGTGACGATCGCCGGAATGCTGTCGGTGGCCTCATCCCAATTGATATGGGCCATGCTCGCCATCATCAGCATCGCTACATAAATCAGCGCGCCCGCCGTTGCGTAGGCGGGAATCATGCCGGCCAGCGGCGCAAAAAACATCGCCGCCACGAACAGCACGCCCACGGTCACTGCGGTCAAACCCGTACGGCCGCCAGCAGCCACACCGGCGGCGCTTTCTACATAGCTGGTCACCGGCGGTACACCGACCATGGCGCCGAACACGCTGGACGCACTGTCAGCCTTCAACGCGCGAGACAGGTTGTCGATCTTGCCATCGGCATTCACCAGGCCTGCGCGTTGCGCAACGCCCATCAGTGTACCGGCAGTGTCGAACATGTGTACAAAAAGAAAGGCAAATACCACGCTGATCATGCTCACATTGAACACACCCATCACGTCCATTGCCATCCAGGTCGGTGCCAGGCTCGGTGGGGTGGCGAGAATGCCGTTGTAGTGCACTAGGCCCAGGCCCCAGCCGGCCAGGGTTACGGCGATGATGCTGATCAGGATGGCGCCGAAGACGCGGTGATAACTGAGGATGGCAATCAGCAGGAAACACACGGCCGCCAGCAGCGGTGCCGGCTCGTGCAGGGAACCGAGCTTGATCAGCGTGGCCGGGCTGTCGACGATGATGCCGGCGGTTTTCAGGCCGATCACCCCTAGGAACAAGCCCACGCCGGCGCCCATGGCATGGCGCAGGCTGACCGGAATGCTGTTGAGCAGCCATTCGCGGATGCGCGACAGCGTGAGGATCATGAACAGCACGCCGGAAATAAACACCGCGCCGAGGGCGGTCTCCCAGGTGTAGCCCATGGTGCCGACCACGGTGTAGGTGAAGAATGCGTTCAAGCCCATGCCCGGCGCCAGGCCCACGGGCCAGTTGGCGTACAGGCCCATCAGCAGGCAACCCAGCGCGGCCGCTATGCAGGTGGCGACGAAGGCCGCGCCGTGATCGATACCGGCATCGGCCATGATATTGGGGTTGACGAAGATGATGTAGGCCATGGTGATAAAGGTGGTGAGGCCGGCGATCAGCTCGGTCTTCACTGTGGTGCCATGCAAGCGCAGTTTGAACAGGCGTTCCAGCCAACTGCCTCGGGGCGCGGCCAGGTCCAACGTAGGGGCTTCGGTTTTGCGGCTATCCACAGCGATTACTCCTCAATCGTTTTATTGTTATTTCCAGCGCCGGTTACATGAGTGGGCAACGGCGCTTTGAGGTGCTGGCGGGTTTGTTGACCGAAAGGTCAGGAACTCGCACGAAGCGAATTATGCTTTTGTATACAAATAAAGCAAATAATGTTTTCGATTATCTGGGCGAAAAGGGATGAAAGGCCCACGCCAGGGGATTTATTCTGCGCGACGCCTTGAAACAAGCCCTCGATACCCGCACCTTGTGGGCGCAAGCATTCGGTCAGCGCGGCGAAAAGGGGAGCCCCATGTACAAGGTTTATGGCGATTACAAGTCGGGCAATTGCTACAAGGTCAAATTGATGCTCACTCTGTTGGGCATCCCGTATGAATGGATCGATATTGATATTCTCAAGGGCGATACCCAGACCCCTGAGTTCCTGGCCAAGAACCCCAATGGCAAGGTCCCGGTATTGGAGCTCGAAGACGGCACCTGCCTGTGGGAGTCCAACGCGATCCTCAACTTCCTCGCCGATGGCAGCGAATTCTTGCCCACCGAACCGCGCCTGCGTACCCAGGTATTGCAGTGGCAGTTTTTCGAGCAGTACAGCCATGAGCCTTACATTGCGGTGGCGCGGTTTATTCAGTTTTACCTGAACATGCCCGAGGATCGGCTGGAAGAATATAAAACCACCCATAAGGGCGGTTACAAGGCCTTGAAGGTGATGGAGCGTCAGCTTCAAGCCACGCCTTATTTAGTGGGCGAGCAGTTTTCAATTGCCGATATCGCATTGTATGCCTACACCCATGTGGCCCATGAAGGCGGCTTTGACCTGGCGCCGTATCCGGCGGTGCAGGCATGGTTGCAGCGGGTGGCCAGTCATCCTCGGTATGTGCCGATGCTCGACTGATTCACTCGGTCCAATGTGGGAGCTGGCTTGCCTGCGATAGCGTCACCCTGGTGCTCCGGCTAAACCGAGGTGTCTGCATCGCAGGCAAGCCAGTTCCCACATTCAGCGCGGCGGCGCGTCAGGCAGTGCTTTGTTGAGCAGTTCAAAGCAGCGCTGCGCCGCCGGGCTCAAGCCCATGCCGCTACGGCTGATCAAGCCGATCTCCCGATTCACGCCGGGATGATCGATGTTGATCCGCTGCAAACCCTTCAGGCTATCCGCCGCCGACTCCGGCAGCACACTGATGCCTAACCCCTGGCGCACCAGGGCCAATACGGTCGACATGTAGTTGGCCTCCATGCCGGCGTTCAACGTTAGCCGTGTCTCATCGAACAGCGTATCCACTTGCTCACGCACACTGCTGTCGCGCCCGGTCAGGATGATCGGCTGGTCTGCCAGTTGCTCCAGGGTCAATTGGCGGTGATGGGCGAGCGCATGACCCGATGGCACAAACGCGCACAGCCGATCATTGAGCACCGGCACGAAGTCCAGGCCGTGGCTCAGGCGGGCGCGCACGCCGATGCCGAAATCCACTTCGCCGTTGCGAACCTTTGCATGAATGCGCTGGGCCACCAGGTCATGCAGGCGCACTTCGATGCCGGCGAAGCGTTCGCGAAACAGGCGCAAGGCCGGGGGCAGGGCGCCGGCGCAGACTGAGGGCAGGGCGGCAATGGTCACCACGCCGCGGCGCAAGGCGGCGAGGTCGCGGGAGCCGGTGACGATGTTGTCCAGGTCCAACAGCAGTTTTTCCATAGGCCCGCGCGCGTCCTGGCCTGCGGCGGTAATGCTCACGTGGCGCGGGCTGCGGTCGAGCAGGGCGACGCCGAGCCAGTCTTCCAGTTGTTGCACCTGCACGGTGAGGGCTGACGGCGACAGATGCAATTCGTTGGCCGCCTTGGTGAAGCTGCCTGTGCGGGCAACCGCAAGGAAGGCTTGAATGTGCTGGATGCTGTTTTTCATAAGCGCCGCTTCATTTTGTTTTTCCGAACGCTGATGGCTGAATATTGCAATTTACAAAGCCTAGCGCGATTCCAATACTCCAGGGAAAACAATAACCGGCCAACGAGGCCGCCCTGGAGTAACCCATGCTCGCAACCCTGGGTGTCATCACCATCCTGTGCCTGCTCGCTGCCGTCATGAGCAAGCGCCTCTCGCCGCTGGTGGCCTTGATCGCCTTGCCGATCATTGCCGCGCTGATCGGTGGATTCGGCCTGCAAACCAGCGCCTTCATCATTACCGGTATCAAGAACGTCGCCCCTGTGGTGGGCATGTTTGTGTTCGCGATCCTGTTTTTCGGGATCATGACCGATGCGGGCATGCTCGATCCTATTATTGATCGCATCCTGCGTACGGTCGGGACGCGTCCTACACGAATTGTGGTGGGTACTGCGACCCTGGCGTTGCTGGTGCACCTGGACGGCTCTGGCGCGGTGACCTTTCTGGTGACGGTGCCGGCGATGCTGCCGCTGTATACGCGCCTCGGCATTGATAAACGCATCCTCGCCTGCGTGTGTGCGATGGCCGCCGGCGTCAACTTCCTGCCCTGGACCGGCCCGGTGCTGCGTTCGTCGGCGGCGCTGCATGTGCCGGTGGCCGACCTGTTCCAGCCGCTGATCCCGGTGCAGATCGTCGGGCTGATCTTTGTCTTCGCCTGCGCCTGGTGGCTGGGCCATCGCGAAGAAAAGCGCCTGGGCCTGGGCGCCGGTTCCAGCGTGGAGGCGGTGCCGCAACGAGTGCTCAGCGATGACGACATCACGCTGCGTCGTCCACGGTTGTTCTGGGTCAACCTGATGCTGACCGTGCTGGTGATGGTGGTGATGATCGCCGGCTGGGTCGACCCGGTGGTAATGTTCATGCTCGGCACCGTGGTTGCGTTGTGCATCAACTATCCCAACGTGGACGCCCAGCGTGCGCGCATCGACGCCCATGCGAAAACCGCCCTGACCATGGCCAGTATCCTGCTCGCCGCCGGGGTATTTACCGGCATCATGCAAGGCACCGGCATGCTCAAGGCCATCGCCGAAGTGGCGGTGGCGCAGATTCCGGCGGGCCACGGCAAGTTGATCCCGGCCGTCGTGGGCTTTTTGTCCATGCCCCTGAGCATGTTGTTTGACCCCGATTCCTACTATTTCGGCGTGATGCCGGTGATCGCCGAAGTCGGCAAGGCCTTGGGCGTCGACCCGCTTCAGGTGGCCCAGGCTTCGCTGCTGGGCGTGCACACCACCGGCTTCCCGGTCAGCCCGCTGACGCCTGCGACCTTCCTGCTGGTGGGCCTGTGCAAGATCGAACTGGCCGATCACCAGCGCTTCACCATTCCTTTCCTGTTTGCCGCCTCGGTGTTGATGACCCTGACGGCGTTGCTCCTGGGAGTGATTTGAGATGAACACCTTGCGCATCGGCTCCGGCGCCGGCTACTCCGGCGACCGTATAGAACCTGCCGTGGAACTGGCCGAACACGGCGACCTGGATTACCTGGTCTTCGAATGCCTGGCCGAACGCACCATCGCCCTGGCGCAACAGGCGCGTATCAGCAACCCGCAGGGCGGTTATGACCCGCTGCTGGCTGAGCGCATGCGCCGTGTCTTGCCCTTTGTGGGGCAGCGGGCGGGGCGTCGACGCCTGCGGGTGATCACCAATATGGGCGCGGCCAACCCGCTGGCGGCGGCCAGGGAAGTACGGCGTATTGCGGGCGAGCTGGGCCTGGGCCTCAAGGTTTTGGCCGTGGTCGGCGATGACGTGCTGCACGCCTTGCCTGCCGAGCAGTTGCTGGATAACGGCAAGACCGTGGGGGCATTGGGTGAGCGGCTGATTTCCGCGAATGCCTACTTGGGTGTGGAGGGCATTATTGAAGCGTTGCGTGCCGACGCCGATGTGGTGATCACCGGGCGCGTGGCCGACCCTTCGCTATTCCTGGCGCCGCAGATGTTCGAGTTCGGCTGGGCCTTCGATGATTGGCCGCGACTGGGCCGAGGCACGTTGGTGGGGCATTTACTTGAGTGCGCGGGGCAGGTCAGTGGCGGTTACTTCGCCGATCCCGGCTTCAAGGATGTTGAGGATCTGGCACGCCTGGGCTTTCCCCTGGCCGAGGTCGACGCCGACGGCAATGCAGTGATCACCAAGGTGGCAGGCTCCGGTGGACGGGTCAGCCGCGCGACCTGCGCCGAACAACTGATTTATGAAGTTCACGACCCGGCAGCCTACTTGACCCCGGATGTGACGGCCGACTTTTCCCAGGTGGGGTTTGTCGAGGAGGGCGTGGACCGGGTGCGTGCCCAGGGAGCTAGTGGGCGTGCCCGGCCTGATCAACTGAAGGTCAGCGTCGGTTATCTGGACGGTTGGATCGGTGAGGGGCAGATGTCCTACGGCGGTCCAGGTGCTGTCGCACGGGCCGAGTTGGCGCGGGACGTGGTACTCAAGCGTCTCGCGTTGATCGGCGTAAAGATGCAGGACCTGCGCGCCGAGTTGATTGGCATGGATTCACTGCACGGCCCACGCAGCAGCGTCGAGCCTTGGGAAGTGCGCCTGCGGGTCGCCGCCCGGTGTGAGGAGCGTGGCGACGCGGTGCGGATCGGCAATGAAGTGGAGACCCTCTACACCAACGGCCCGGCCGGCGGCGGTGGGGCGAGCAAGGGCGTACGCCAGGTGGTGGCGGTCGCGTCGTTGCTGTTGCCCCGTGAAGCGGTCAAACCGAGGATTGAAGAATGAAACTGCATACGCTGGCCCATTCCCGCACCGGGGATAAGGGCGACACGTCAAACATCTCGATCATTGCCTACCGCGCGCAGGACTACCCGTTGCTGTGTGAACAGCTGACGGCGGAGCGCGTGGCAGCGTTCTTCGCGGATTTACTGGAACCCGGTGCTGAGCCGGTTCGGCGTTATGAATTGCCGAATGTGCAGGCGCTGAACTTCGTGTTGCCGGGCATCCTGCGTGGCGGCGTGACCCGCTCACTGGCGCTGGATGCCCACGGCAAGTGCCTGGGCTCGGCACTGCTGGATCTTGAACTGGCAATACAGACTTAAGAACACCGCAGAGCAAATGTGGGAGCTGGCTTGCCTGCGATTGCATCACCTCGGTACATCTGCTGCACCGCGGTGCCCGTATCGCAGGCAAGCCAGCTCCTACATTGACCGCAGCGGGCTTCAGATTGCGGCGAAGCGCTTGTCCAGGTACTCGATGATCACCTTGGAGTCATACATCCAGGTGGTCTGGCCGTTCTCTTCGATGCGCAGGCACGGCACTTTGATCTTGCCGCCTTGCTCCAGCAGGGTCTGGCGGTCCTGTTCGTTGTTCTTCGCGTCCTTCAAGGCCACCGGCACATTCAGGCGGTGCAGGGTGCGGCGGGTCTTCACGCAGAACGGGCAGGCGTGGAACTGATACAGGGTCAGGTCTTTGGCGGCAGCATTGACCTTGGCCTGTTGCTCGGCAGGGCGTTGTTTTTTGCGTGGGCGGGTAAGAAAGTCGCCCGCGATGATGACGTGGCCGAGGCCCACTCTAAGTGCTTTGACGAACATGGCTGAAACCTCTTGCCCATGACTGAGGGGGCGCAGCTTACCTGATTTCTACAGGCGAAAAAAAACCGGCGATGAACGCCGGTTTTTTCCTGCCTGGCCGGTTACTTGATCAGGCTGAGAAATTCGCTGCGGGTAGCCGCGTTCTCACGGAACTCGCCCAGCATCACCGAGGTGATCATCGACGAATTCTGTTTCTCGACACCGCGCATCATCATGCACATGTGCTTGGCCTCGATCACCACGGCCACGCCCAGGGCGCCTGTCACTTCCAACACGGCGTCGGCGATCTGGCGGCTGAGGTTTTCCTGGATCTGCAGGCGGCGCGCATACATATCGACAATGCGGGCGACCTTCGACAGGCCCAGCACTTTGCCGCTCGGGATATACGCCACATGGGCCTTGCCGATAAACGGCAACAGGTGGTGCTCGCACAACGAGTACAGCTCGATGTCCTTGACCAGCACCATTTCGCTATTGTCAGAGCTGAACAAGGCACCATTGGTGACTTCTTCGAGTGTCTGTTCATAACCGCGGCAGAGGTACTGCATTGCCTTGGCGGCACGCTTTGGCGTGTCGAGCAGGCCCTCGCGGGACACGTCCTCGCCGAGTTGGCCGAGAATCTCTGTGTAATTCTGTTCCAGGGACATGAAACTACCTGTGGGATTTTCGCAAAGCGCAAGGTTACGGTGGCGGACACATCGCTGCAAGCCTGACGAAGGCACTTGTTACTCGTCGCGCCCTTCCATCATGGTGCGCTTGAGCATCACATACACCGCGCCGGCACCGCCGTGGCGGGCCTGGCAGGAGGTAAAACCGAGCACCTGGGCATGCTGGCGCAGCCAGGTGTTGACGTGGCTCTTGATCATCGGCCGCTTGCCGTCCAGCCGCACAGCCTTGCCATGGGTGACGCGCACGCAGCGAATTTCGAATTTGGTCGCTTCAGCCAGGAAAGCCCAGAGGGTTTCCCGGGCTTTTTCCACGGTCATACCGTGCAGGTCGAGGCTGCCTTCGAACGGGATCTGGCCGGCCTTGAGCTTGCGCATCTGGCTTTCCTGCACGCCGTCGCGGGCCCACATCAGCTCATCTTCGGGGCCGACGTCGATCACGAACTGGTCCGACAGGCCATCCACGGTGGTGGCATCGGTGCGCACGGTCGCGGCCTGGCGCAGCTTGGCGATCTGCGCCCGGTCGGTCTTGGGTTTGCCGGTGTCGGCGCGGTCGTGCTTGATCGGCTTGACGCCGCGCAGCTCGTTTTTGAACAGGGAAAAATCGTCGTCTTGCATGTCAGCCTCCGCGAAGGGCGGGCAGTTTACCTAAATCGCGGCGGCTAGGGCGCAGGAAACGCTATCCAAGCGCCATCAGTCGTGCTTTTTCATCAGGTGAGAGGCGATATTCAACGACAACGGTTGGCGCATTTTCCGACGGCTGCGACGCCACAGCCACACACCCAACCACAGCACCAGCAAGCCGACACCCAGCAGGAGTGCCGAGCCACCCGGGCTGGCATTCAGTTCGCCGAGTGCCGGCGAATGCCCAAACAGGCCGGCGCCACCAGCGCCCGCCAACAACAAACCTACTATCGCCAGTAACGCGGCAATGCACGCTACCAGGCGCAGACGCCAATTGCTCGGGCCTTTGGGGCGCAAGCGACGAGCATCAAAACCATCGGATATCTTCATTCCGACCTTTCCTCCAGGGTATCGGCCCTTCGACCGGAAGATACACAGGTTGTTCCGGGGGGAGGGGTAAATGCGCCAAATGAAAGGGCTTTGCGGATGAGCGGAGCAATAAACACGCCGCTCACCGCCAGCAGGGTCAGATCAGATCTTTGGCCAGCGCCAGGGTGGCGAAGTTGTCGGCCATGATGGCCATTTCGGTTTGCTGCACGTGCTCGGCGCTCAGGATGCCACCCTTGTACGGCAGGTCGCGGGTGGCGCAGGCGTCTTCCACCAGGGTGCAGCGAAAGCCCAGGTTCTTGGCCGCGCGCACGGTGGTGCTGACGCTGGAGTGGCTCATGAAACCGCAGACGATCAGGTCCAGGGAGCCCAGGTCTTGCAGGTGTTTTTCCAGGCCGGTGCCATGGAAGGCGCTGGGCAGCAGTTTGCCGATGATGGTTTCGTCACCTTCAGGCTCAAGGCCCGGAATGAATTCGCCGCGCTCGCCCTGGGGGTCAAACAGGCCGCCCACCGTGCCCAGGTGGCGCACGTGCACAATCGGGCGCCCGGCACTGCGCGCTGCGGTCACCAGTTGCTTGATGTTCTGCACCGCCGCGTCCATGCCCGAGAGGGCGAGCGGGCCGCTGAGGTATTCTTTCTGGGCGTCGATGATCACCAGGGTCGCATGATTGAGGTTGGCTGCTGCGTAACCGCGACCGCTGAGTTGAAACATCGTCTTTGGAACGGACATTCTGGGGCTCCTGTGAGTGGGGCTTTTGCGACATTGTCCACTGGCTGAGCGCTTCTGTGAATCGCTACTATCGTAAGGTACGCCGTTGCTGGCGTGCAGCCATGTCAAGAGGCAGGCCTGTTTAACACAATGCGGGCAAATTGGATGAAATCCGACGTACGGTGCCAGGTGTTTCGTACATCGTCGGTACAGGTGAAGGCTGTTAGAATCGCCAGTCGTTTTTTCCAGGAGCTTGCCCCGTGATCACTTCCCGCCTGCGCACCTTGCGCGACCATATCCGTTGGGCTGTCAGCCGTTTCCATGGGGAAGACCTGTTTTTTGGCCATGGCACCGACAATGCCTGGGACGAAGCCCGGCAATTGGTGCTGGGCGCCTTGCACCTGCCGTGGGAAATCGCCGACAGCTATTTGGATTGCAACCTGGAAGAAGAGGAAATCTCCCACGTGCAGCGCTTGCTGCATCGCCGTATCCATGAGCGAGTGCCTACCGCGTACCTGTTGAACGAAGCCTGGTTTTGCGGCATGTCGTTTATCGTCGATGAGCGCGTATTGATCCCGCGTTCACCCATAGGCGAGCTGATTGAAGACCGCTTCGAACCCTGGCTGGCCCAGCCGCCGGCACGCATCCTCGACCTGTGCACCGGCTCCGGTTGCATCGGCATCGCCTGTGCCTATGAATTCCCCGAGGCCGAAGTGGTGCTGGGAGACTTGTCCTTCGAAGCCCTGGAAGTGGCGAACCAGAACATCGAGCGCCATGGCGTCGACGAGCGCGTCTACACCGTGCAGGGCGATGGTTTTGACGGTTTGCCCGGCCAGCGTTTCGACCTCATTGTGTCGAACCCGCCCTACGTGGATGCCGAAGATTTCGCCGACATGCCCGACGAATACCAACACGAACCGGAACTGGGCCTGGCCTGCGGTGACGACGGCCTGAACCTGGTACGCCGGATGCTGGCTGAAGCGGCGGACCACCTGACCGAGAAGGGCTTGCTGATTGTCGAAGTGGGCAACAGCCAGGTGCATGTCGAGGCGCTGTATCCGGAAGTGGACTTTGCCTGGCTGGACTTCAAGCGCGGTGGGCATGGGGTGTTTATGTTGACGGCTGAGCAGTGCCGCCAACACCAGGCCGTTTTCGCTGCCCGGATATAACTGCAGAAACTCGGTCAATGTGGGAGCTGGCTTGCCTGCGATAGCGGTGGGTCAGCTTGCACTTGTGCTACTGATACATCGCTATCGCAGGCAAGCCAGCTCCCACATTTTGATTGCATTTCAATCTATCAGCGGTGCGTGGCAATCCAGATCAACAACCCCGCCTGAAACACCGTAAACGCCACCAGGCAGGTGATGGTAAAGCGCAGCCCACTGTCCTCACGCTTGAACTTGGTGACTTTCTCCTCTTCCTTGCGCAGTTTCACTTCCTGCTCCGCCAGGTTCTGGTCGGCCTGTTGCAGCATCTGCGCGGCTTCGAGGATCTCCACAAACTGCACTTTCTCGGTATTCCAGCTGTCCAGCACGTCGCCGACCTTGCCTGGTTGCACATTGCCTTTGAGGTGCTGCACATCGGCGTAGGCCACATCGAAACCCTGGATACGCAGGAAGTGATCGCGGCGCAGGCGCGTGGCTTCGTTGAGGGCGTCCTTGTTGGCCAGGTCCACGCCGTCGACGCGGTAGTGTGACCACTTCTTCTTCGCCCAGGCGGCGCCTTGGGCCACCAGGAAGCGCCCGATACCGCGGTTGGCCGGCTCGATTTCCAGGCTGTTGCCGGGGCCGAAGTGCACGCGGTGTTTATCGTGATCGACCCAGATATCCAGATGATTCTGCTCGCGCCGTACTCGCTGGCCCGGTAACTGGATGACCATGCGCAACAGGCTGTGGTGTTTGTCATGACGCTCGGCATAGCCGAACTGCACAAAGCGCAATGGCCGTGCGCCGGTGGCGCGGTCGGTGGCCAGTGGGGCCAGGCGCAGCATCTTGAAGTGTTCGGCGTGAACGTCGGCCCACGGCAGGGCTGCTGCCGCGGCAGCTTCGGTTGCGGCCGGGGTCTCGGCGGTAGATTCGGGTGTTGTTTCGGTGGTTGTCATGCGGCGCGATCCTGTCCAAGCCCTGCGAGCCGACAGTCTTTTTACTGTCGACTCTGGACTTATCGGCCGTTTTTTCCAGGACTGGAGGCCAATTGCCGCTTAACGGGGTTGAAGTCCTTCGATAAAGCTGACGATACGTTGGCCCAACTCCGCAGCCAGCGGTAGTTTCGGGTCGTTGTAGGAGGCCAGTTGCTGCTTCACGTTATTGGGCACGATGCGCATCACGTGGTTCATACCTTCGATTACCGTCAACTGCGCGTCGGGTTTGGCCTTCTTCAGTTGCTGGGCGTCGCCTACACCCACTTGGATATCGTTGGTGCCCTGGATAATCAGCGCCGGCATATCCAAGCGTGCAAAAGCGGCCGACGGATCGGCGCGGAACAGGCTGATCAGATACGGCTGCACGCTGGGCCGGAAAATACCCTCCAGCGGGCGCGGCACATCGGCGTCCACCTGGCCGGCCTTGAGGTGATCGAGGATTTCATTGCTGCGCAGCAACAGGGCAGGGGGCAAGTGATCGGCCAGTTGCTGACGGATAACTTGGTCCACCGGGCGGGCGCTGCCTGACAAGGAAATGACTCCGGCCGGTTCAAGTTGCGGCGCGGCGAGGGCGGCGACCAGCGCGCCCTCACTGTGGCCCAGCACAATCAGCGGGCCCATGCGCTTGTCGGCCTTGAGCAACTTGCCCCAGGCCACGGCGTCGGCCACATACGCCTCCAGGGTCAGGTTGCGCTCATCCGGCGTGGCCGCCAGGCTTGCAGCCACGCCGCGCTTGTCGTAGCGCACGCTGGCGATGTTATGCCGGGCCAGTACCCAGGCCAGGCGCTTGAGGCTGTCGTTGCGCGCGCCGTCGGCGCTGTTGCCGTTGCGGTCGGTGGGGCCGGAGCCGGCGATGATCAGCACCACCGGCACCGGTTTATCCGATTGCGGCAACAGCAGCGAGCCAAAGAGTTGGCCGCTGCCGGTGTCCAGGCTGATCGGGCGTTGCAAGACGACAGGGGAGGCGGCCTGGGCCACGGCGGTGAACAGGGTGAGGGTGAACAGCAGAACTCGCAGCATCATAGCGCCATCATTGGAGAGGTGCCGGTTGGACCAACGTCTACCGGTAAGGTTTCGAGGATGAACTAGTCGGTTAGCCTGCGTATACTGGCCGCCTTAAGTTATTACGGTTGACTTGATTCAACTGATTTCACGGAGCGCCCTGCATGTCCGGCAATACCTTCGGCAAGCTGTTCACTGTCACCACCGCGGGCGAAAGCCATGGGCCGGCGTTGGTCGCCATTGTCGACGGCTGCCCACCAGGCCTCGAGCTGAGCCTGGACGACCTGCAGCGCGACCTTGACCGCCGCAAGCCCGGCACCAGCCGCCATACCACTCAGCGCCAGGAACCGGACGAAGTCGAAATCCTCTCCGGAGTGTTCGAAGGCCGCACCACGGGCTGTGCCATTGGCCTGTTGATTCGCAACACCGACCAGAAGTCCAAGGACTACTCGGCGATCAAGGACCTGTTCCGCCCGGCCCATGCCGACTACACCTACCATCACAAATACGGCGAACGCGACTATCGTGGCGGTGGCCGCAGCTCGGCGCGTGAAACCGCCATGCGCGTGGCCGCCGGCGCCATCGCCAAGAAATACCTGGCCACCCAGGGCATCGTCATCCGTGGCTACATGAGCCAATTGGGCCCGATTGAAATCCCGTTCAAGACCTGGGACAGCGTCGAAGACAACGCCTTCTTCTGCCCCGACCCGGACAAGGTGCCGGAGCTGGAAGCCTACATGGACCAGTTGCGCCGCGACCAGGACTCGGTCGGCGCGAAGATCACCGTCGTGGCCGAAGGGGTGAAGCCGGGCCTGGGCGAGCCGATCTTTGATCGCCTCGACGCCGAACTGGCCCATGCGCTGATGAGCATCAACGCGGTGAAAGGCGTGGAAATCGGCGCTGGTTTCGCCTGCGTCTCCCAGCGCGGTACCGAGCATCGCGATGAGATGACCCCTGAAGGTTTCCTCAGCAACAACGCGGGCGGCATCCTTGGCGGTATTTCTTCCGGCCAGCCGATCGTGGCGCACCTGGCGCTCAAGGCCACGTCGAGCATCACCACACCAGGCCGTTCGATCGATGTGCACGGCAACCCGGTGGACGTGATCACCAAGGGCCGCCACGACCCGTGCGTCGGCATCCGCGCCACACCGATTGCCGAAGCCATGATGGCCATCGTGCTGATGGACCACCTCTTGCGTAACCGTGGGCAAAATGCCGATGTGCGCGTGAGTACCCCGATACTGGGCCAGCTGTGATCGCCTGGGGCAATGAGCGCGCTTGCTGTGGCGAGCGAGCTTGCTCGCGCTGGGCTGCGAAGCAGCCCCAATAGCATGCCCCAACCACTGCCATACTGGCGCCTCTCCAGCTTCTACCTCTTTTACTTCGCCCTGCTGGGGGCGACAGCGCCGTTCCTGGCGCTTTACTTCGATCACCTGGGTTTTTCCAGCGCACGCATCGGTGAACTGGTGGCCATCCCCATGCTGATGCGCTGCGTGGCCCCCAACCTGTGGGGCTGGATCGGCGATTACACCGGCCGGCGCCTGGCCATCGTGCGGTTCGGCGCGGTGTGCACCCTGGCCAGCTTCTGCCTGATTTTCGTCAGCAAGACCTACGCCTGGCTGGCGCTGGTGATGGCCCTGCACGCGTTCTTCTGGCACGCAGTGCTGCCGCAGTTCGAAGTCATCACCCTGGCCCACCTGCACACGCAAACCTCACGCTACAGCCAGATCCGTCTGTGGGGCTCCATTGGTTTTATCCTCACCGTGGTGGTCATGGGGCGGCTGTTCGATTGGCTGAGCCTGGATATTTACCCGGTGGCGGTCGTGGTGATCATGGCCGGCATCATCGGCGCCAGCCTTTGGGTACCGAACGCGCAGCCTGTCAGCCACGGCAACCGCTTGGCCGGTGAGGGTTTCCTCAAGCAATTGCGCAGCCCTGGCGTGCTGGCGTTTTATGCCTGCGTGGCGCTGATGCAAATGAGCCATGGCCCGTATTACACCTTCCTCACCTTGCACCTGGAGCACTTGGGCTACAGCCGTGGCGTGATTGGCCTGCTGTGGGCGCTGGGGGTGGTGGCGGAAGTGCTGATGTTCCTGGCCATGAGCCGTATCCTTGCGCGCTTTTCGGTGCGCCGGGTGCTGCTCGCCAGTTTCCTGCTGGCCGCGCTGCGCTGGTGGCTGCTGGGTTCATTTGCCGAGGTTTTCTGGCTGCTGCTGGTGGCGCAACTGATGCACGCCGCCACGTTTGGCAGCTTCCATGCAGCGGCGATTGCCTTTGTGCAACGCAGCTTCGGCGACCGCCAGCAAGGCCAGGGCCAGGCCCTTTATGCCGCGCTGGCCGGCACCGGCGGCGCGCTCGGCGCCCTGTATTCCGGCTACAGCTGGAACCTGCTGGGGCCAACCTTCACGTTCAGTATCGCCAGCCTCGCGGCCCTGGCCGCCGCCATTATCATTGGCCTTCGATTGCAAGAGCCGAACCAAGGAACCGTGCAATGAGCTATGTAGCCGTCTACTCCATCGCCACCCCGGACACCCCAAACAAAGTGTTGACCCATGCCGAGGATATCCAGTCGACCCTGGCCGAGCACGGTGTGCGGTTCGAACGCTGGCAGCCCGGCCCAATCGAAAAGGGCGCCACGGATGCTGAAATGATTGCCGCCTACCAGGCTCAGATCAAAGCCCTCGGCTACGCCGCTGTGGAAGTGGTGCGCGTGACCCAAGACCATCCACAGAAGGACGAGTTACGCGCACAGTTCCTGGATGAACGTACCTACAGTGAAGACGAGGTGCGTTTCTTCATCGCAGGCCAGGCGCTGTTTACGCTGCACATAGGCGACTATGTGTACAGCTTGCGCTGTGAGAAGAATGACTTGCTGATCATCCCTGCCGGTGTACCGCACTGGTTCGACATGGGCGAAAACCCGCACTGTGTGACACTGCGTTTGTTCAACACAGCCCAGGGCGCTGTGCCCTCGTTGACCTGTGATGCGATTGCCACACGCTTTCCAGGACTCGATGACTAAGCACAAATAACTGAATGTTCAACCCTGGCAAGTTGGAAGTTGCTGTGGGAAGAAGCTTAATTATTTGTAGGGCAAAGCTGTTTGTTCTGCACTGTGCGCTTTGATTCCACTCGTTATGTAACTCTCTGTTCAGCGCCAATGTTTATGCCATCTGTCAATAGGAGGAATCCGAAAGGTGGCAGCGCATCAGCAGACATAAAGGAGAGAACAATGAGTGGCCCCGAGGAGACGTATCGCCCGTTAGTTATTGTACCGACGGCTATCAGAAAACGCCTGAGCTTGTGCGGCAAGCCCCTGACTGCCACGGAGCTGGAAATCCTGCGATGGGCCTCCGAGGGCAAGACGGTCTGGGAAATCAGCCAGATTCGCGCCACCTCTGAAGCCACGGTGAAATTTCATCTGCGCAACATCTACGGCAAGTTGGATGTCACCAACCGCGTACAGGCAAAGAATGAGGCCGCCCGCCAGGGCTTATGTTAACGGCATGAAAAAGGGCCGCGACGCTGAGTAGCGTCGCGGCCCTTTTTCAGATTTCCAGCTTAGGCCGAGTGATAGGTCGGCAGTGCAAAGCGGTTCTGGCTTTGCAGCATCGAAATCTGCGGCAGTTCGCTGGCTTGTTCAGCCAAGTCACGACGAATGGCGCTGATGACCCAGGTCAGTTGGTCGGCAGTGTGCAGCTGCTGATAAGAGATCGAGCGCTTGACCTGCTTACCTTCGCTGTTGCGCAGGGTCAACAGGATGCCGCCGTCCGGACGTGGCTGGGTGGTGACGTCGTAGTTGGAGAATACCGAAGCGAATTTATCTTGGATCAGGCTCATGTCTATCAGCTCCATTGGCTCAAGTTGGCAAGCATGGAGTGATAGGTGCAGTGATTGTGCCAGTATTGGATTTTTTAGAAAATCGTTATAAATCAGCAACTTATAAATTTACAGGATTTTCATTTTCGTGCAATTTGCATGAAGGGCCATCGTGCATCCTGCATTTTGCGCTATCTGCTCGGTGATTTTTTCGGGAGGAGGGGGAGGGCTGTACTGATACTGACCGCCTTTTGCTCGGAAAAATCCCGCTCGGCTGGCAGGCTGTTATCGCAGCGATGCGGTGGCCCGACAAGCCAGCTCCCGCATTTGGAGGGTGGAGTGTCCGGGAGATAAGCATCGGCCGGCCGCCACGAGATACAAAACTTTTCAAATCCCGCGTGTACAGCCAAAGAACCGCTGACGTATTTTCCGCTACACCAGTCGATGTACCTGGACCAGACCAAGAATAAGAAAAGGGACGTCCCGCCATGACTCATCAGCAAGTCGACATGATCACCTGGCGCATGATGCTGCGAAAGGTGCCTGCCATCGTTCGGGCCCTCCCACGGGTGGTGCGCGGCATGCGCGCGGCCAACGTCACCGACCCGGGCCAACCCTGCGGCCTGGGCTGGCATTTCGAACAAGCCGCCTTGCGCAACCCGGACGGTGCTGCCCTGCTTTATGGGGACAGCGTGATCAGCTACCGCGACGCCAATCAGCGCGCCAACCGTCTTGCCCACCACCTGCAAGCCCAGGGCATCGGCAAGGGTGACGTGGTGGCGCTGTTTATCGAAAATCGCCCCGAGTTGCTGCTCAACGTGCTGGCCGTGGCCAAGCTGGGCGGCATCTGCGCCATGCTCAACACGGCGCAAACTCAAGGGGCGTTGGTACACAGCCTGACCCTAGTCAACCCGGTTGCCATTGTGGTCGGTGCCGAATTGCTGGGCGCTTACGCGGCGGTGCGCGAACACGTGCAGATCCCGGCCGAGCGCACCTGGTTCGTGGCCGATCAACCCGGCAGTGCAGTGCCCGATGGCTATATCGACCTGATGGCCGCCAGCGCCGAAAGCCCGGTGGACAACCCGGTGAGTTCCGCGCAGGTGTTCTTTAATGACCCCTGCTTCTATATCTACACCTCCGGCACCACCGGCTTGCCCAAGGCCGGCATCATGAAGCACGGGCGCTGGACCAAAACCGCCGTGAGCTTCGGCAGTATCGCCCTGGACATGGGCCCGCAGGACGTCCTCTATTGCACCTTGCCGCTGTACCACGCCACCGGGCTGTGCGTGTGCTGGGGGGCGGCGATTATCGGCGCGTCGGGCTTTGCCATCCGGCGCAAATTCAGTGCCAGCCAGTTCTGGGACGATGCACGCAAGTTCAAGGCGACCACCCTGGGTTATGTCGGTGAGCTGTGCCGCTATCTGCTCGACCAGCCTGCCAGTGCGCAGGACCGCGATAATCAGGTGACCAAGATGGTCGGCAACGGCTTGCGCCCTGGTGTGTGGGCGCAGTTCAAGCAGCGTTATGGTGTGGAGCATATCTGCGAGCTGTATGCCGCCAGCGACGGCAATATCGGCTTTACCAACATACTGAATTTTGACAACACCATCGGCTTTTGCCTGCAGCATTGGGCGCTGGTGGATTACGCCCATGACACTGGTGAACCGCTGCGCGGCAGCGATGGGTTCATGGTCAAGGTGCCCACCGGCGGGCAGGGCCTGTTATTGGCGCGCATTGATGATAAGTCGCCCTTCGACGGCTATACCGATCCGGAAAAAAACCGCAAGGTGGTACTGACCGACGTATTCGAAAAAGGCGATCGCTATTTCAACACCGGTGACCTGGTGCGCAGTATCGGTTTCGGCCATGCGCAATTTGTCGATCGCCTGGGGGATACCTATCGCTGGAAGGGCGAAAACGTCTCGACCACCGAGGTGGAAAACGTCCTGCTCAAACACCCGCAGATCGCTGAAGTGGTGGCCTATGGCGTCGAGATCGACAACACCAACGGCCGCGCCGGCATGGTCGCCATCACCCCCAGCGAATCCCTGGCCAGCCTGGACATGCGCGAACTGCTGCAATTTGCCCACGGCCAGCTGCCCCCTTATGCGGTGCCGTTGTTTTTGCGGATCAAGGTGAAGATGGAAACCACCGGCACGTTCAAGTACCAGAAAGTGAAGCTCAAGGAGCAAGGGTTCGACCCGGACAAGGCTGGCAATGACCCGGTCTACGCCTGGTTGCCGGGTTCGGACAGCTATGTGCCGGTGACCGGGCAATTGCTGGCGCAGATCCAGGGCGGCCAATTCCGTTATTGATTCTGGCTATGGCGGCTTTTGACAAAAAAGCCATGACACCGGGGAACTCCCTCGCGACACTGGGCGCCTTAAACAGTTATATCAGTCGCCTCAGCAAGGAGCCCCCATGTCAGAACAGCCTAAACAAATGACCGAAGACGAAGCCGCCGAATTTGCCGAGCAAGTCTTCGACGTGGCCCGTCGCGGCGATGCCGCGATGCTCGCCGCCCTGTTGGCCAAAGGCCTGCCGGCCAACTTTCGTAATCACAATGGCGACACCTTGTTGATGCTCGCGGCTTACCACGGCCATGCCGAGGCGGTTAAAGTGCTGCTGGAGTTCAAGGCTGACCCCCTGATCGCCAACGACAAGAACCAGTTGCCGATTGCCGGTGCGGCGTTCAAAGGCAACCTGCCGGTGGTCCAGGCGTTGATCGAAGGCGGCACGCCGATTGACGCGGCCTCCTCGGACGGGCGTACGGCGTTGATGATGGCGGCGATGTTCAACCGCGTTGACATGGTTGATTACCTGCTCGGTAAAGGCGCAAATCCCAAGGCCACCGATGCACAAGGCGCGACAGCGCTGGCGGCGGCGCAGACCATGGGCGCGGTGGATACGGCGGCGCAGTTGCAGAAACTGGTGTAGGCTACGCGCCCTTCAAAACTTGCCCGTTACAGGATCGCCCCATGAAAACCGCCCTCGTCGAACTCATCAGTAAAATCAGCGCCGGCGTCATGGGTGAGGACGAAGTAGCGCGTATCGCCGACGAAGCGGCCCAGGCCTACGCGGCCCCGGCGGCGTTCCTGGCGGCCAACCCGGATATCAACTACGACGACAGCTTCCCGATCCCGCTGGGGGAGTGGGTGGTAGTGGGTAGCCTACCGGACACGGTGTTGTTCCAGGCCGATACCTATGGCGACCTGTTTGCCCAGATCGTCGCGTCGTTCGGTCCGGGTGTGGCGTTCAACCTCAAGCCCAAGCAACTGGCCAAGACCGAAGACCTGACCGCGCTGAACCGCATCCAGATCCAGATGAGCGCCCTGAGCCCGGAAGACGGCGGTTATGTGCTGGTGAATTTCAGCCAGTTGCTGGACGACGAGATCCAGGCGGTGCTGGTGTTCGGCAACGACCTGCCGCGGGTGCTGGAACTGTGTGCCGAAGTCGGCATCAAGGCCGAGCCCTCGCTTGAAGCCTTGAAGATTGCCGTACACGTCTGAAATAAAACGGAACCCCAGCCAAGGCTGACTATCCTACAAGGGCATGCCCTCACTTAGGAGCGACACCATGGGTTCCACGTTTAATAGCCTGATTGGCCTGATTATCCTCGCGCTGGATATCTGGGCGATCATCAACGTGTTCAAAAGCGGCGCCAGCACCGGCGCCAAAGTGCTGTGGATCCTGTTGATCCTGCTGTTGCCCGTGCTGGGCCTGATCATCTGGGCTATCGCCGGGCCGCGCGGTAACGTGCGGATCTGACGACCTACTCGATTTGGAGTGGGCACAGTCAATGTGGGAGCTGGCTTGCCTGCGATTGCGGTGTGTCAATCAAAACGATGCAAGCTGACCCACCGCTATCGCAGGCAAGCCAGCTCCCACAGGGGGCACTGTATTAACCATATTTGTGTGTCGAAACTATTCGCCGCACGAAATTTTCACATCCCATCCAAGACAATTCGCCGGCTTTAACCGGCTGCCAGGGCTCTATCTCCAGTGCCCTTAAAGGCAGGGCCGTGCCTTACGTTCAGTAATTAATAGCCTTGCCGGCCTTGATCGGGCACCATTTGTGCCACCGCGTTAACCGCCTAACCCAGCCAGCCTGGGCGAGGGACGGACGCCACTGCATTATTTCGCAACTTAAACTTCCAATGGGTCCTAAAACGACATGGCAAACCCGGACGCCCTGAATCAGCAGCGAGCTTCAAATCGCCTGCTGCAACCGACCGTCAAATCCCATCTGGCGTACACGCTGCTCTGCGCACTGGTCATGATGGTGATGTTCTCCCTGCTGCGCCTGGCGTTGCTGGTCTACAACCGCGAGATGATCCTGGATACGCCGGCTTCGACGTTCCTGGAAGCGTTCGTCAACGGCACCCGCTTCGACATTCGTTTTGTGACATACGCGCTGATCCCGCTGCTGCTGGCTGTGTTCAGCGTACGGGCCATGGCGGCACGAGGCTTCTTCCGTTTGTGGCTGACCGTTGTGTCCAGCATTGCGCTGTTCCTCGGTCTTATGGAGATGGATTTCTACCGCGAATTCCACCAGCGCCTCAACGGCCTGGTCTTTCAGTATGTGAAGGAAGACCCGAAAACCGTGATGAGCATGCTGTGGTACGGTTTCCCGGTGGTGCGCTACCTGCTGGCCTGGGCCGTGGGCACGCTGATCCTGAGCATGGCCTTCAAGGGCGCTGACCGCGCAACGCGCCCCCGTGGCCCGTTCAGCGGCGGCACGATCAGCACGCGCCAGGTGGCGCCGTGGTACGGCCGCACCGCGGTGTTCATGGTCTGCCTGCTGGTTGCCGTGGTCGCCATCCGTGGCACCCTGCGCCAGGGGCCACCGCTGCGTTGGGGTGATGTCTACACCACCGATTCGAACTTCGCCAACCAGTTGGGCCTCAATGGCACCTTGTCGCTGATCGCGGCGGCCAAGGCGCGCTTCGGTGAAGACCGCGCCAACATCTGGAAGGCCACTCTGGAACAACCGCTGGCCACCCAGACCGTGCGCGACATGCTGGTGCTGCCGCAAGAGAAGCTGGTAGACACCGACACCGCTGCGGTACGCCGTGACTTCACGCCACCGGCCGAGAAAACCCTGCCGATCAAGAACGTCGTGGTCATCCTGATGGAAAGCTTCGCCGGTCACTCGGTGGGCGCATTGGGACGTCCGGGCAATATCACCCCGTACTTCGACAAGCTGACCCAAGAGGGCCTGCTGTTCGACCGCTTCTTCTCCAACGGCACCCACACCCACCAGGGTATGTTCGCCACCATGGCCTGCTTCCCGAACCTGCCGGGTTTCGAATACCTGATGCAGACCCCGGAAGGCAGCCACAAGCTGTCGGGCCTGCCGCAGCTGCTCAGTGCGCGTGATTTCGACGATGTGTATGTCTACAACGGCGATTTCGCCTGGGACAACCAATCGGGCTTCTTCAGCAACCAGGGCATGACCAACTTCATCGGCCGCAATGACTTCGTCAACCCGGTGTTCTCCGACCCGACCTGGGGCGTGTCCGACCAGGACATGTTCAACCGTGGCCTGGAAGAACTGAAGGCACGCGAAGGCGGCAAGCCGTTCTACGCGCTGCTGCAAACCCTGTCCAACCACACGCCGTACGCGTTGCCGACCCCATTGCCGGTCGAGAAAGTCACCGACCGTGGCAGCCTCAACGAGCATTTGACGGCCATGCGCTACTCCGACTGGGCCCTGGGCCAGTTCTTTGAAAAGGCCCGCAAGGAGCCGTACTTCAAGGAAACCCTGTTCGTGATTGTCGGTGACCACGGTTTCGGTAACGAGCAGCAGATCACCGAGATGGACCTGGGCCGCTTCAACGTGCCGATGCTGATGATTGCACCGGGCATGCGCGAGAAGTTCGGTGAGCGTGACCACACTGTGGGCACCCAGATCGACATCGTGCCCACCATCATGGGCCGCCTGGGCGGCGATACCTTGCACCAGTGCTGGGGCCGTGACCTGCTGAACCTGCCGGAAGGTGATAAAGGTTTCGGCGTGATCAAGCCATCGGGCAGCGACCAGACCGTGGCCTTGCTCACCGGCGACCGCGTACTGGTATTGCCCAAGGAAATGCCACCCAAGTTGTGGGAATACACCCTGGGCGCCGAGCCGAATGGCAAGGTGATTCCAGAGTCGCCGGACGAAGCCGCACTCAAGCAGAAACTCGAGTCGTTCCTGCAAACCGCGACCAAGAGCCTGCTGGATAACACCGCAGGTGTGGTGGACGGTAAGCCGGACTAACTGACCGGCAATAAAAAAGAGGCCTTCTAGAAGGCCTCTTTTTTTTGCTTCTCAATTGTAGGAGCGAGCTTGCTCGCGAAAAACATCAACGAAAACGCGTGCGTTCTGAATAAACGCGGCGCCTGTGAGTGTTTCGCGAGCAAGCTCGCTCCTACAAAAACGCGGCGTTTATATCTTGCCGAGCAACAACAGCACCAGCAGAACAACCAGTACCACACCCAGGATACCCGACGGTCCATAACCCCAGTTACGCGAGTGCGGGAACACCGGCAGGCCACCGACCAGCAGGAGGATCAGGATAATAATCAGAATGAGGCTCATGGTTTTATTCCTTATAGGTTCTTTGCAAAAACCGGCTGTTTAACCGTTGGTTCGTCCATGTACAGTGGGACGCCTTACCCATTCCGACTCTGCCACTTCGCAGAAAATTCATTGTTTTTATAAAACATTTTGATGGGTCGCTTATTTCTTTTAACGCGTGCGCAACTTGAACTAATCAGTTGAAAAAAATTGAACTTAGTCTATGCGCGCAGCTGCTACCGAGCCCGCGGTTTGCCTGGGGCATTCATCACCCTGATGGTGCGTGGGTGGAGCAAAAACCTTCGCTACACTGCCGGTCACTTCTTCGTGAACCACAAGGCTACCTCCTATGCAAAACCGCATGATGATCACTGGCGCCGGGTCTGGCCTGGGTCGCGAAATCGCTCTGCGCTGGGCTCGTGAAGGCTGGCAGTTGGGGTTGTCCGATGTCAGCGAGCCCGGTTTGCAGGAAACCCTCAAGCAGGTTCGCGAGGCGGGCGGTGATGGTTTTACCCAGCGTTGTGACGTGCGTGACTACAGCCAGCTAACGGCCTTTGCCCAGGCCTGTGAGGTGAAGCTCGGCGGCATCGATGTGATCGTCAACAACGCCGGTGTGGCCTCGGGCGGGTTCTTCGCTGAATTGTCCCTGGAGGATTGGGACTGGCAGATCGCAATCAACCTGATGGGCGTCGTCAAAGGCTGCAAGGCGTTCCTGCCGCTGCTGGAAAAGAGCAAGGGGCGCATCATCAACATCGCCTCAATGGCCGCGCTGATGCAAGGCCCGGCCATGAGCAACTACAACGTGGCCAAGGCGGGCGTGGTGGCGTTGTCCGAGAGCCTGCTGGTGGAGCTCAAGCAACAGGAAGTGGGCGTTCATGTGGTGTGCCCGTCGTTTTTCCAGACTAACCTGCTCGACTCCTTCCGTGGGCCAACCCCAGCCATGAAGGTCCAGGTGGGCAAACTGCTTGAGAGTTCGCCCATCTCGGCGGCGGATATCGCCGACTACATTTACCAGCGCGTGGCCGCAGGCGAGTTCATGATCCTGCCCCACGAGCAAGGCCGCATGGCTTGGGCGTTGAAACAGAAAAATCCGCAACTGCTGTATGACGAAATGACACTGATGGCCGACAAGATGCGCGCCAAGGCGCAGGCCGTGAAGGGCTGATTCGGCTGCGGTCTGTCAGACAAATTACCTGCCTGCGTAGGCAGTGCCTGATTTTCCCGCAAGCCATTGCCGGCCCAGCGCCAAGGGGGCATGGTCGGGGTCCTGCTACTGGAAAAGGACAACCGCCATGCTGGTCTTAAGCCGTGCCACAGGCGAAGCCATCGCCATTGGCGATGACATCACCGTGCATATCCTGGAAGTGAACGGTACTCATGTGAAATTCGGCATCGAGGCGCCGGTGGGCGTCAACGTGTACCGCGCCGAGGTGTACCGCAAGATACTCAAAGGCGAGGGCCAAGCTACCCATCCCGTGCCGGCGCCCAACCCTTAGGCGCCGCTGTTCAGTCGAACAGGTGCTTGGGCACATCGTGCTTGAGCATCAACTGGCATTGCTCGCTCTCGGGGTCGAAGACGATCAGCGCCTGGCCTTTGGTCAGCGCCTGGCGCACGCGCAGCACGCGGGTTTCCAAGGGCGTGTCGTCGCCATTGTCGGTACCGTCGCGGGTGACGAAGTCTTCGATGAGGCGGGTGAGGGTGTCGACTTCAAGTGCATCGTAGGGAATCAGCATACAAGCCTCAGGTATCAGGTCCCGGCGATGCTACTGCGCCGGGACCTTTGTTGCCAGTATCAACTCACACAGCGTCAGGACTTCTGGCCGACCAAGCTGTCCACCGACGGCACACGGGTGTCGCTCTCCATTTGCGTTTCATGCTCGATCTGATGACTGAACCGGTCCAGGGAACCCTGGGCCGGTTGCGCATCGCTGGCAAACACCGGCGGGCTGAGGATGTAAGCGCCCAGCAAGCGGCTCAGGGCGGCGAGGCTGTCGATGTGGGTACGCTCATAGCCATGGGTGGCATCGCAACCGAAGGCCAGCAGCGCGGTGCGAATATCATGGCCGGCGGTGACCGCCGAGTGGGCATCGCTGAAGTAATAGCGGAACAGATCGCGGCGCACCGGCAGCTCGTTGTCTGACGCCAGGCGCAGCAAGTGGCGGGACAGGTGATAGTCATAGGGGCCGCCGGAGTCCTGCATGGCCACGCTCACCGCATGTTCGCTGGACTGCTGGCCAGGGGCGACCGGGGCGATATCGATGCCGACAAACTCACTCACATCCCAGGGCAGGGCGGCCGCTGCGCCACTGCCGGTTTCCTCGGTGATGGTGAACAGCGGGTGGCAGTCGATCAGCAAGGGTTCGCCACTGTCAACGATGGCCTTGAGCGCAGCGAGCAGTGCGGCGACGCCGGCCTTGTCGTCCAAGTGGCGGGCGCTGATATGCCCGCTTTCGGTGAACTCGGGCAGCGGGTCGAACGCCACGTAGTCACCGACGCTGATTCCCAGGGAATCGCAGTCGGCGCGCGTGGCGCAGTAGGCGTCCAGGCGCAGTTCCACATGGTCCCAGCTCACCGGCATTTCATCCACGGCGGTGTTGAACGCGTGCCCGGAAGCCATCAGCGGCAACACGCTGCCGCGAATCACGCCGTTATCGGTGAACAGGCTGACACGGCTGCCTTCGGCAAAGCGGCTCGACCAGCAGCCCACTGGCGCCAGGGTCAGACGGCCGTTGTCCTTGATCGCGCGCACGGCGGCGCCGATGGTGTCCAGGTGCGCGGAGACGGCGCGGTCAGGGCTGTTTTTCTGGCCCTTGAGGGTGGCGCGAATCGTGCCGCGCCGGGTCATTTCAAACGGGATGCCGAGTTCTTCCAGGCGCTCGGCGACGTAGCGCACGATGGTGTCGGTAAAACCGGTGGGGCTGGGAATGGCGAGCATTTCCAGCAGCACTTTTTGCAGATACGCGAGATCGGGTTCGGGAATGGTTCGGGTCATGGAAACTCCTGATGAGTTGAGGGCGATCGACGCTCTGCGATCGTGTGGTCGTTCCCACGCTCTGCGTGGGAATGCCTCAGGGACGCTCTGCGTCCGCTGTGGTGACGCAGAGCGTCACAGGCTGCATTCCCACGCGGAGCGTGGGAACGATCGCGGAGCGTGGGAACGATCGGTAGTCAGGTAGCTGGCTGACTGTGTGGAAACAACAAATCCACAAACTTCTCAGCCGTAGGTTGCGGTTCATGGTTGGCCAAGCCGGCCCGTTCGTTGGCTTCGATAAAGACATACTCTGGCTGGTCGGCCGCAGGCACCATCAGGTCCAGGCCGACCATGGGAATATCCAGGGCACGGGCCGCGCGGACAGCCGCGTCCACCAGCGTCGGATGCAAGATCGCCGTGACATCTTCCAGGCAACCCCCGGTGTGCAGGTTGGCGGTGCGTCGCACGGCCAGTTGCACGCCACGGGGCAGGATGCTGTTGTAGTCGTAACCTGCGGCTTTGAGGGTGCGCTCGGTTTCTGCATCCAGCGGGATTTTGCTCTCGCCATCGGTGGCCGCCTGGCGACGACGGCTTTGTGCCTGGATCAACGCGCGAATCGAATGTTGACCGTCGCCGATCACTTCGGCAGGGCGGCGAATCGCAGCCGCGACCACTTCAAAACCGATCACCAGGATGCGCAGGTCCAGGCCTTCGTGGAAGCTTTCCAGCAACACGCGGCTGTCGAACTGGCGCGCCGCTTCAACCGCCTGCTGCACCTCCTCGATGCTCTGCAAATCCACGGCGACGCCATGGCCTTGCTCGCCGTCCAGCGGCTTGACCACGATGCGCTGGTGTTCGTCGAGAAACTCCAGGTTGTCGTCGGCACTGCCGGCCAACTGTTGCACCGGCACCTGCAGGCCTGCGGCCTTGAGCACCTTGTGGGTCAGGCTCTTGTCCTGGCACAGGGTCATGCTGATGGCGCTGGTCAGGTCGCTCAGGGATTCACGGCAACGCACCCGACGCCCGCCGTGGCTGAGGGTGAACAGGCCCGCATCGGCATCGTCCACTTGCACATCAATACCGCGCCGATGGGCTTCTTCGACAATGATGCGCGCGTAAGGGTTGAACTCCGCCTGGGGCCCCGGGCCCAGGAATAGCGGTTGATTGATGCCGTTCTTGCGCTTGATTGCAAAGGTGGTCAACGCCCGAAAGCCGAGCTTGGCGTAAAGGCTCTTGGCCTGGCGATTATCGTGCAGCACCGACAGGTCCAGGTAGCTCAAGCCTCGGCTCATGAAGTGCTCCACCAAGTGGCGCACCAACACTTCACCGACGCCAGGGCGCGTGCATTGAGGGTCGACGGCCAGGCACCAGAGGCTGCAACCATTCTCTGGGTCGTGGAAGGCCTTGTGATGGTTGAGGCCCATCACGCTGCCAATCACCGCGCCGCTGTCTTCATCTTCGGCCAGCCAGTACACCGGGCCGCCTTGATGGCGTGGGGTAAGGCGCTCCGGGTCGACGGGTAGCATCCCGCGCCCCTGGTACAAGTGGTTGACCGCTTGCCAGTCGGCCTCGCTCTGCACCCGGCGAATGCGGAAGCCGCGAAACACCCGGGTGGCCGGGCGGTAGTCGGTGAACCACAGGCGCAGGGTGTCGGACGGGTCGAGGAACAGTTGCTGCGGGTCAATGCCCAGGATCTGCTGGGGTGCGGCCACGTACAGTGCGATATCGCGCTCGCCGGGCTGCTCGTTGAGCAGTTCCTGGGCCAGGCTTGCCGGGTCGGGAAAGGTGTGGCCGATCAACAACCGGCCCCAGCCGCAATGCACGGCAATCGGGTCGGCGGCCAGCGCGCTGCCATCTTCGGCCAGGCGCGCTTGCAGGCGCTCGTAGGTCGGCGCCTGGCCTTTGAGTAAGCGTTGGCTGTAAGCCGCGGCATTCGGTTTCATCGATCAGATTCCTTGTTCGCTCAGCCACAGGTTCAGCGCCGCCAACTGCCACAATTTGGAGCCGCGCAGTGGGGTCAGTTGGCCTTGCGGGTCGGTGAGCAAGCGGTCGAGCATGGCCGGGTTGAACAGCCCGCGATCCTGGCTCGGGTCCAGCAGCAACTCGCGCACCCAGTTCAAGGTATCGCCCTGCAGGTGCTTGAGGCCGGGTACGGGGAAGTAGCCTTTCTTGCGGTCGATGACTTCGCTGGGGATCACCCGGCGCGCCGCCTCCTTGAGCACCTGTTTGCCGCCATCGGGTAGCTTGAACTGGGCCGGCACACGGGCCGAGAGTTCTACCAGGCGGTAATCGAGGAACGGCGTGCGCGCCTCCAGACCCCAGGCCATGGTCATGTTGTCGACGCGTTTGACCGGATCGTCTACCAGCATCACGGTGCTGTCCAGGCGTAGGGCCTTGTCCACGGCCGCGTCGGCGCCGGGCATTGCGAAATGCTCGCGCACGAAGTCGCCGGCAGCGTCGTTGGCGGTCAGCCATTTGGGCGCGACGGTGGCCGCGTAGTCGTCGTAGCTGCGGTCGAAAAACGCCTCGCGATAGGCCGCATAAGGGTCGCTGGCGCCGTCCACTTGCGGGTACCAGTGGTAACCGGCGAACAACTCATCGGCGCCCTGGCCGCTCTGTACCACTTTGCAATGCTTGGCCACTTCCCGCGACAGCAGGTAGAAGGCGATGCAGTCATGGCTGACCATCGGCTCGCTCATGGCGCGGAAGGCTGCCGGCAGCTGCTCGATGATCTCGCTTTCGGCGATGCGCAGTTGGTGGTGATGGGTGCCGTAGTGTTTGGCGATCAGGTCTGAATACTGAAACTCATCGCCACGCTCGCCGCCGGCGTCTTCAAAGCCGATGGAGAAGGTCGACAAATCCTCCACGCCCACTTCGCGCAGCAGGCCGACGAGCATGCTCGAGTCGACGCCGCCTGACAGCAACACACCCACATCCACCGCCGCACGTTGGCGGATGGCCACGGCTTCGCGGGTGCTGTCGAGCACGCGGTCGGTCCAGTCTTCCAGGGTCAGGTGTTTTTCATCTTCATGGGGGCCATAGGGCAGGGTCCACCAGGTTTTCTGTTCGGTTTTGCCGCTGGCGTCGATGCGCATCCAACTGGCAGGCGGCAGTTTTTCAATTCCCGCCAACAGCGTGCGCGGCGCGGGGACCACTGCGTGGAAATTCAGGTAGTGGTTGAGGGCGACCGGATCCAGGATCGGGTTGATATCCCCACCTTTGAGCAACGCTGGCAACGCCGAGGCAAAGCGCAGGCGTTGGCCGGTGCGCGACAGGTAAAGAGGTTTGACCCCCAGACGGTCGCGGGCGATGAACAGGCGCTGGGCATCACGCTCCCAAATGACAAAGGCGAACATACCGTTGAGCTTGGGCAGCAACGCTTCGCCCCAGGCGTGGTAGCCCTTGAGCAGCACTTCGGTGTCGCCGCCGGAATAGAAGGCGTAACCCAGGGCTTCCAGCTCTTGGCGCAGCTCCGGGAAATTATAGATAGCGCCATTGAAGGCCAGGGACAGCCCCAGATGGGCGTCGACCATCGGTTGGGCGGAGCCGTCCGACAGGTCCATGATTTTCAGGCGGCGGTGGCCCAGGGCAATCGGCCCTTGGGCATGAAAACCCCAGGCGTCGGGGCCTCGGGGGGCGAGGTGATGGGTGATGCGTTCTACGGCTGCCAGATCGGCAGGTTGAAGATCAAAGCGTAACTCGCCAGCTAGTCCACACATAAATTCCTTACCGGTTTTTCCGTTGGGGAGGGGTCAGCACTCAATACGCCCAAACGGGCGCGTACCCAGAAACTGACCCAGTGCTATGCGTGGAGTTTTAGACCGATAAGTTATAAGGCCGCTAACCACTTTGCCATCAATCGGTCTCTTTGCGGGGCGCGGCTTGGCCTCGAACCAGAGCCCGCAGGGCAAAGCGGTTGGGATGGCAAGCCTCGGCTACGCTGGTTGGCACTGGCAGGGGCTCATCACTCAGCCAAGCAGCCAGCAGTTCGCCGCACAACGGCGCAGTGATCAGGCCGCGCGAGCCATGGCCGCTGTTCAGATAGAGCCCCGGCAACCACGGGCATGGCGTTTGCGGCACTTGCCGGGCGTCTTTGCCCAGTACCGCATAAGCCTGCTCAAACGCCGCATGGTCAGCCAGTGGCCCAACGATGGGCAGATAGTCAGGGCTGGTACAACGAAACGCGGCACGGCCCTCCAGCTGTTCGGGCGCCAAGCGATCAGCACCCAGGCGCTGCAGCAGGTCGGTAGAAATCTCACCCAGCATCTGCAGGTTGCCGTGGTGTTCGGCGGGCGTGGGCGTGAGGTCCTGATTGGTGAAGTCAAAACTGGCGCCCAGGGTGTGTTCGCCAAGCCGAGCCGGTGCGACGTAGCCCTCGGCACAGACGACAGTGGCCAGGGCCTTACTTGCCGGGGTTTGCGCCAGCCGCGTGATCTGCCCACGGATGCGCTTGAGCGGCATGTCGGCACTGAAGGGGAAACGCTTGATCTCCGCAGCCCCGGCGAGCACCACGACACTGGCGCTGGCCAGCACGCGGTCACCGGCGCGGGCTTGCCACTGGTCGTCGAGCCGGTGCAGTTCCAGTGCCTCGTGGTGGGTGAGCACTTCAATCAGGGGATGTTTCGCCTGCCACTGGCACAGCGCGGGTGGATGCACCCAACCGCCCTGTGGAAAAAACAACCCGCCGTGGGCCAGTTCGATTCCCGCCTTTTGCTGCGCCTGCTCGCGGTCCAGCAGGTGCAGCAGGTCTGGAGCGAAGGCGTGTGCCAATTGAGCCTGACGCTGGCTCTCTTTGGCATCAAACGCCAGTTGCAACACGCCACAGCCGTCCCAATCGACGCCTCGGTGCAAGTGTTCCAGCAGACGCCGGGTGTGGCCAAAACCGCTGAGTATCAGTTGGGACAAGGCCGTGCCATGGGCCGAAAGCTTGAGGTACAACACACCCTGTGGGTTGCCCGAAGCTTCCTGTGCCAGGCCGGCGTGGCGCTCCAGCAGGCTGACACGCCAGCCACGGGCGGCGAGGCTGGCGGCGGTCGCACAGCCGGCCAAGCCGCCGCCGATGACCAGGGCGTGACGTTCACCCTCGATGGCGGGAGGCCGGGCGAACCAGGGTTTACGTGGGGCTGGCGCGGGAGCGTCCTCGGGCCAGCCGAGAAACTCCCCACGCAGGATCTCCCATTTATGCCCGATGCCCGGCGTGCGTTTCATCTTGAACCCGGCGGCATTGATCAACCGCCTTACCCAGCCGGTGCTGGTGAAGGTGCTGATGGTCGAACCTGGAGCCGCCAGGCGTGCCAGTTGGGCGAACAGCTCGGCGGTCCACATGTCGGGGTTTTTCGCCGGAGCGAACCCGTCGAGAAACCACGCATCGATTTGGGCGTCCAGTTGCGGCAATTGTTCCAGCGCATCGCCGATCAGCAGGGTCAGGGTCACGCGGCCGTTGTCCAGTACCAGGCGTTGGAAGCCCTGGTGGATGGCAATGTAGTGCGCCAGCAGTTGCTCGGCCAAGGGTTGCAGCTCGGGCCAGAGGGCGAGGGCGCGTTGCAGGTCGGCATGGCTGAGCGGGTATTTTTCCACGCTGACAAAGTGCAGTCGCGCACCGGCCACCGCGTGCTGTTGGAACAACTGCCAGGCGCAGAGGAAATTCAAGCCGGTGCCGAAGCCAGTCTCACCAATCACCAGGCGCCCACCTGCCGGCAAGGCGGCGAAGCGTTCCTGCAAGCGGTTCTGCTCCAGGAACACGTAGCGGGTTTCTTCCAGGCCCGACTGGTCGGAGAAATACACATCGTCGAACACCCGCGAATGCGGGCGGCCTTGATCATCCCAGTCGAGCTGGGCGTGGGTGATGGGGTTCATGGCGGCTCAGAAAAATGAAAGCGGGCAAAGGCAAGGCGGCCATTCTAGCCGATCAGGAGGCGTTGAATTGATCCATGGCAAGGCTGGGTTGTATTTCCTTGCGCGTGTCTTGGCCCAATCCGCTAGTCTTGAGCCATCTTGAAACGGAGCTGCCCATGTTCGAATCCGCCGAAATCGGTCACGCCATCGACAAAGACACCTACGACGCCGAAGTGCCGGCCCTGCGGGAAGCCTTGCTGGAGGTTCAGTATGAGCTGCAACAGCAGAAGCGCTTCCCGGTGATCATCCTGATCAACGGCATCGAGGGCGCGGGCAAGGGTGAAACCGTCAAGCTGCTCAATGAATGGATGGACCCGCGCCTGATCGAAGTGCGCACCTTCGACCAGCAGACCGACGAAGAACTGGCGCGCCCACCGGCCTGGCGCTACTGGCGGCAACTGCCGGCCAAGGGCCGCATGGGCATTTTCTTCGGCAACTGGTACAGCCAGATGCTGCAAGGCCGCGTGCATGGGCAGATCAAGGATGCGCGCCTGGACCAGGCCATCGCCGGCGCCGAGCGTCTGGAAAAGATGCTCTGCGATGAAGGTGCGCTGATCTTCAAGTTCTGGTTCCACCTGTCCAAAAAACAGATGAAGGCGCGCCTCAAGGCCCTGGCCGACGACCCGCTGCACAGCTGGCGCATCAGCCCATTGGACTGGCAGCAGTCCAAGACCTACGACAAGTTCGTGCATTTCGGTGAGCGCGTGCTGCGCCGTACCAGCCGCGATTACGCGCCGTGGCATGTGATCGAAGGTGTCGACCCGCATTACCGTGGGCTGACCGTGGGCAAGATCCTGCTGGATGGGCTGCAAAGTGCCCTGAAGCAGGCCAAGGTCAAGGCCAGCGGCATGAACCCGGCGCCGTTGCTGGCCTCGGTGGACCAAAAGAGCCTGCTCGACAGCCTCGACATGACCCTGCGCCTGGACAAGGACGATTACGAAGAACAACTGATTACCGAGCAGGCACGCTTCTCTGGCCTGATGCGCGACAAACGCATGCGCAAGCACGCCCTGGTGAGCGTGTTCGAGGGCAACGACGCGGCGGGCAAGGGCGGGGCGATCCGCCGTGTGGCGGCGGCGCTGGACCCGCGTCAGTACCATATCGTACCGATTGCCGCGCCCAGCGAAGACGAACGCGCCCAGCCTTATCTATGGCGGTTCTGGCAGAAGATCCCGGCGCGCGGCATGTTCACCGTGTTTGACCGCTCCTGGTACGGCCGCGTACTGGTGGAGCGTATCGAAGGCTTCTGCACCCCGGCGGACTGGATGCGCGCCTATGGGGAGATCAATGACTTCGAAGAGCAACTGCGCGATGCGGGGGTGATCGTGGTCAAGTTCTGGCTGGCCATCGACAAGGAGACGCAGCTGGAGCGCTTCCAGGCCCGTGAAGAAATCCCCTTCAAACGCTTCAAGATCACCGAAGACGACTGGCGCAACCGCGACAAGTGGGACGACTATCGCGCGGCGGTGGGCGACATGGTTGACCGCACCAGCACCGAGGTGGCGCCCTGGACGCTGGTGGAAGCCAACGACAAGCGCTGGGCGCGGGTCAAGGTGCTGCGCACCATCAACCGTGCGCTGGAAGAGGCGTTTGATAAAAGCGATAAGCACGACAAAAAGAAAAAGAAATAGCCCATGCTTTTGCATCCACGCAGTGAATGATCATCGCGGTCGGCCCGGCCCGGCTCTATCCTCGATCAACAACCACAAGATCGAGGTAGCCCATGCGTGAAGTAGTGATCGTCGACAGCGTGCGAACCGGCCTGGCCAAATCCTTTCGCGGCAAGTTCAACCAGACCCGTCCCGATGACATGGCGGCCCATTGTGTCAATGCGCTGCTGGCCCGCAACGGTATCGACCCGGCGACGGTGGAAGATTGCATTGTCGGTGCCGGCTCCAACGAAGGCGCCCAGGGCTATAACATCGGGCGTAACGTGGCGGTGCTTTCGCAACTGGGTACCGGTACGGCGGGCATGACCCTTAACCGTTTCTGTTCCTCGGGCTTGCAGGCGATTGCCATTGCCGCCAACCAGATCGCTTCGGGCTGCAGCGACATCATTGTCGCCGGTGGCGTGGAGTCCATCAGCCTGACCATGAAGAGCGTCAACACCGATAACCTGATCAATCCGCTGCTTAAAGAACAGGTGCCGGGCATTTACTTCCCCATGGGCCAGACCGCCGAAATCGTTGCGCGGCGCTATCACGTCAGCCGCGAAGACCAGGACCTTTACGCGCTGCAAAGCCAGCAGCGCACTGCCCAGGCCCAGGCTGATGGCTTGTTCAATGATGAAATCGTGCCGATGGCGGTCAAGTACAAGGTCGAGGATAAGAACACTGGCGCGGTGCAGATCCTGGACGGCGTGGTCGACCGGGATGACTGCAACCGCCCGGACACCACCCTGGCGAGCCTCAGCGGCTTGAAGCCGGTATTTGCCGAGGATGGCTCGGTAACGGCAGGTAACTCCTCGCAGCTTTCCGACGGTGCGTCGATGACCCTGGTGATGAGCCTGGAAAAAGCCTTGGAACTGGGGCTCAAGCCTAAGGCCTTTTTCCGGGGTTTTACCGTGGCCGGTTGCGAGCCGGATGAAATGGGCATTGGCCCGGTGTTCTCGGTGCCCAAGTTGCTCAAGGCCAAGGGCTTGCAGGTGGCGGACATCGACCTGTGGGAACTCAATGAGGCCTTTGCTTCTCAGTGCCTCTACGCGCGTAATCGCCTGGAGATTGATAATGCCAAGTACAACGTCAACGGTGGCTCGATTTCCATTGGGCATCCGTTTGGCATGACCGGTTCGCGGCAGGTGGGGCACCTGGTGCGCGAGTTGCAACGGCGCAATTTGCGTTATGGGATTGTCACCATGTGCGTGGGGGGCGGGATGGGGGCCACCGGGCTTTTCGAAGCCGTGCGCTGACTGCGGTTGGAACAGCGCCAGTGTGGGAGGGCCAATGTGGGAGCTGGCTTGCCTGCGATGACGGCCTACTAGCCGATACTTCTCTCCCTGACACCCCACAACCCAACTGTGGGAGCGGGCCTGCTCGAGAAGGCGGCCTGGCAGGCGACACTGTAATAGCGAGTACATATCCATTTCTGCGGTAACGGCCACCTAGGGTTCCGCCTGACGGCGGGTCACTTTGGAAAAGCCCCAAAGTAACCAAAGGGCTCTTGCCCCACCACTCGGCACCTCGCCTAGGCTCGGTGTGCCCGAACGCAGGCTTGAATCCGTGGGCCGCCGCCACGCGCCGTCCATGGCGCGGGGCGGCTAACCCGGCGTCCTGCCGGGTTACCCACGAATTCAAACCTGCGTTCGGCCAGCGTGGTTTAACGGGGCGCTTAAGATCAAAATCAAAAGCAGATCAAGAGCCAGATCAAGAGCGGCTCGCTTCGCATCGTGGTTACCGTTGGCTGCAACAACCTATGAAATTTATATAGATGCCTATGGCCATCGCTTGCAAGCCAGCTCCCCCATTCAAGACTGTGACGTATCCGAACTCAGTGACTTGCCCCTAGAATGCCTGCTCCACTTCCTCTGGCATCTGGGGCACTCATGCACATCTCTTCCGGCCGCTGGGTCTACGGTTTTTTCCTGACCCTGCTGACCGCGTTTCTGTGGGGCATTCTTCCGATCAAGCTCAAGCAAGTATTGCAGGTGATGGATCCGATCACTGTGACTTGGTTTCGCCTCATGGTAGCGGGCACGTGCCTGTTCGTTTACCTGGCCGCCACCAAACGCCTGCCCAGCCGCAAAGTGCTTGGCCCCAAGGGTGGGTGGCTGGTGGGCATGGCGGTGTGTGGCCTGGTGGGCAACTACGTGTTGTACCTGGTGGGCCTGAAAATGCTCAGCCCGGGCACGGCGCAGTTGGTGGTGCAGATGGGGCCGATCTTTCTGATGGTAGCCAGTGTGTTTGTGTTCAAGGAGCGCTTCAGCCTGGGGCAGGGGGTGGGGCTGGTGGTGCTGATCGCAGGCTTTGGCCTGTTCTTCAACCAACGTCTGGTGGAGTTGCTGACGTCCATGGGCACCTACACCGCCGGTGTGCTGACGATCCTGCTCGCCACCACCATTTGGGTGTTCTATGCACTGGGTCAGAAGCAGTTGCTGACGGTGTGGAATTCGCTGCAGGTGATGATGGTGATCTACCTGTCGTGTGCGCTGTTGCTCACGCCGTGGGCGCATCCGCTGGAGGCGTTGCAGTTGAGTCCGCTGCAAGGCTGGCTGTTGTTGGCGTGCTGCATGAATACCTTGGTGGCCTACGGGGCATTTGCCGAAGCCTTGGCGCATTGGGAGGCCTCGCGGGTCAGTGCGACGCTGGCGTTGACGCCCTTGGTGACTTTTGTGGCGGTGGCCGTGGCGGCGTGGTTATGGCCGGAGTATGTGCAGGCTGAGCAGATCAATGCCCTGGGGTATTTCGGCGCCTTTGTGGTAGTGCTGGGGTCGGCGACCGTGGCGCTGGCACCCTCGCTGCTCGCCGGGCTCAAGGCCCGGCGGCTGCGTACGGCGGTGTAGTCAGCTACCCAGCATGTTTTCCGGGCGTACCCACTGGTCGAACTCGGCATCCGTGAGGTAGCCCAGTTCCAGCGCGGCCTCGCGCAGTGTCAGCCCTTCGGCGTAAGCCTTCTTGGCGATCTCGGCCGACTTGTCGTAGCCGATATGCGGGTTGAGGGCGGTGACCAGCATCAGCCCGCGTTCCAAGTGTTGGGCCATTTGCTCGGCGTCGGGTTCGAGGCCAGCAATGCAATGCTCCTGGAAGTTGTTGCAGCCGTCGGCCAGCAGGCGGATCGACTCCAGCAGGTTGTGGATGATTACCGGCTTGTACACGTTCAACTGCAAGTGCCCCTGGCTGGCGGCCATGCCGATGGTCACGTCGTTGCCCAGCACCTGGCAGGCCAGCATCGACAGCGCTTCGCATTGGGTGGGGTTGACCTTGCCCGGCATGATCGAACTGCCCGGTTCGTTGGCCGGCAACTTGACTTCGGCCAGCCCGGCGCGAGGGCCGGAGCCCAGCAGGCGCAGGTCGTTGGCGATCTTCATCAGCGCCACGGCCAGGGTTTTCAGCGCGCCGTGCAGGGTCACCAGCGGCTCATGGCCGGAGAGGGCGGCGAATTTGTTCGGCGCGGTCACAAAAGGCAAGCCCGACAACGCCGCCAGTTCGGAGGCAATCGCCTCGCCAAAACCATGGGGCGCATTGAGGCCGGTGCCGACGGCGGTGCCGCCCTGAGCCAGCTCGCACACCGCGGGCAGGGCGCTGCGGATCGCACGCTCGGCATAATCGAGCTGGGCGATAAACGCCGACAGCTCCTGGCCGAAGGTGATCGGCGTGGCGTCCATCATGTGGGTGCGGCCGGTCTTGACCAGCTTCATATGCCGAGCGGCCAATTCCGCCAGGCCGCCGGACAAAGTGGCGATCGCCGGCAGCAGTTGCCTGTTCACCGCTTGCACCGCGGCAATGCTCATGGCGGTGGGGAAGCAGTCGTTGGAGCTCTGGGAACGGTTGACGTGATCGTTAGGGTGCACCGGGCTCTTGCCGCCGCGGTTGTTGCCAGCCAGTTCGTTGGCGCGGCCAGCGATCACTTCGTTGGCGTTCATGTTGCTTTGGGTGCCACTGCCGGTCTGCCAGACCACCAGCGGGAACTGGTCGTCATGCTGGCCGTCCAGGATCTCGTCGGCAGCCTGCTCGATCAGGCGGGCGATGTCGGCGGGCAGGTCGCCGTTACGGTCGTTGACCCGTGCCGCAGCCTTCTTGATCAAGGCCAGTGCATGCAATACCGCCAGCGGCATGCGCTGCTCGCCAATCGCGAAATTGACCAGCGAACGTTGGGTTTGCGCGCCCCAATAGGCGTCATCAGGGACCTGTACTTCCCCCAGGCTGTCGGTTTCGATACGGCTCATCGGTCACCCTCCTTATCCAGTCGTGATTGGTCAGTTTAGGCCCTGGCGGCCAGCGTGGGTTCCCTAAAAGCGCTTTTGTGTCACCGCGCCCCGTGAAACCGGGGCTTGCCATGGGGTGGGGTTGAGCCGCGAGGTTTTTTAGGCGCAGAATGGTCGCCCTTGGGGTCTTACCTCGCCTGCTAGAAAAGGAAACTCGATGACTCGTCTTCGTGCCATCTGTACCGCGGTTGCTCTGGTTTGCGCCAGCGGCCAGGTTCTTGCCGATACCGCCAGCCACAACGCCAGTGCCGAAGCCTTCCTTACCCTGGCCCATGCTGACAAGCTGGGGACCCCGGTGTACATGCAAGTGCAGCAAATGTTCGCCCAGCGTTTCGAACAGACCAAGGCACCTGCCGCCAAGCAGTCCGTACTGGACAGCTACCAGGCCAAGGCCAACGCCGCTCTGGACCAGGCCATCGGCTGGCCGAAGCTCAAGCCAGACATGGTCAAGCTCTACACCACCAACTTCAGCGAATCCGAGCTCAAGGACCTGGTAGCGTTCTACCAGTCGCCACTTGGCAAGAAAGTCCTGGAAAAAATGCCGCAGCTGACCCAGCAGTCGGCCCAGATGACCCAGGCCAAGCTGGAAAGCGCCGTACCGGTGGTGAACAAGCTGTTGGAAGACATGACCAACGAGCTGGCGCCAAAAGCCGCCGCACCGGCCAAGAAGAAGTAAGCAGGAATGACCATGCAACAGCGTATCGAAACTGCCCTTGCCGACCTGGCCCCGGAACATCTGAGCGTGCTGGATGAAAGCCACATGCACAGCCGTGGGTTGCAGACCCACTTCAAGGCCGTGCTGGTCAGCCAGCAGTTCGAGGGGCTTAATCGCGTCAAGCGCCACCAGAAGGTCTACGCCACCCTGGGTAGCCTGATGAGCGAATTTCATGCGCTTGCGCTGCATACCTATACGCCCGAAGAATGGGCGACAATCGACGCAGCCCCGGCCTCGCCGACCTGCGCCGGCGGACATTGACGGGGTAACCCTGATAGAATCCGCAACGCGCCGCTTAGCCGGCGCGTTTTTTTTGCATCCGGTTCACCCCTTACGAGGGTGGCCACCTGGAGAGAACACCCATGACTCAACCGATTGTCGTGGCGGCACTGTATAAGTTCGTCACCCTCGAAGATTACGTCGCCCTGCGCGAGCCCCTGTTGCAGGCGATGGTCGATAACGGCATCAAAGGCACCTTGCTGATCGCTGAAGAAGGCATCAACGGCACCGTTTCCGGCAGCCGCGAAGGCATTGACGGCCTGATGGCGTGGCTGAAAAAAGACCCGCGCATGGTCGATATCGACCACAAGGAATCCTACTGCGACGACCAGCCGTTCTATCGCACCAAGGTCAAACTCAAGAAAGAGATCGTGACCCTGGGCGTTGAAGGCGTCGACCCGAACAAAAAAGTCGGTACCTACGTCGACCCGCAGGATTGGAACGCGCTGATCAGCGACCCGGAAGTATTGTTGATCGACACCCGTAACGACTACGAAGTGTCCATTGGCACCTTTGAAGGCGCAATCGACCCGAAAACCACCAGTTTTCGCGAATTTCCCGACTATATCAAAGCCAACTTTGACCCGGCCAAGCACAAGAAGGTCGCCATGTTCTGCACCGGCGGCATCCGCTGTGAGAAGGCCTCGAGCTACATGCTCAGCGAAGGCTTCGATGAGGTCTACCACCTCAAGGGCGGTATCCTGAAGTACCTCGAAGAAGTGCCCCAGGAAGAAACCAAATGGCAGGGCGACTGCTTTGTGTTCGACAATCGCGTGACCGTGCGCCACGACTTGAGCGAAGGCGACTACGATCAATGTCATGCCTGCCGCACACCGGTGAGCGTAGAAGACCGCGCTTCCGAGCATTATGTGGCCGGCATCAGTTGCCCCCATTGCTGGGATAAGCTGCCGGAGAAGACCCGTCGCAGTGCGATCGACCGCCAGAAGCAGATCGAACTGGCCAAGGCCCGCAATATGCCGCACCCGATTGGTTACAACTACAAGCAAACCCCTTCCGAGGTCTGAGCCATGTCTGCGCGCCTGCTCTATGTAATGGACCCGATGTGTTCCTGGTGCTGGGGCTTTGCCCCGGTGGCACAAGCGCTGGTAGAGCAGGCCCAGGCGGCCGGCGTGGACGTGCACCTGGTGGTGGGCGGCTTGCGCACCGGCAGCGGCGCGGCGCTGGAGCCGACTACCCGGCGCTACATCCTTGAACACTGGCAAGCCGTCACCGACGCCACCGGCCAGCCGTTCAAGCGTGAGGGCGCGTTGCCCGACGGGTTTGTCTACGACACTGAGCCTGCGTGCCGCGCTATCGTCACCGCACGCAGCTTGGCGCCGGATTGCGCCTGGACGCTGCTGGGGCTGATCCAGCGCGCGTTCTATGTCGAAGGGCGGGACGTGACCCTCGCCCCTGTGCTGGTGGAACTGGCCGAGCAGGCCGGTATTCCACGCATCGAGTTTGCCGGCGAGTTCGACCGTGCCGATCAGCACGCGGCCACGGCGGCCGATTTTACTTGGGTGCAGGACCTGGGCATTGCCGGGTTCCCGACCCTGCTGGCCGAGCGCAATGGCCAGTTGGCCTTGCTGACCAATGGTTACCAGCCGCTGTCCGAGCTGTCGCCGTTACTGGGTCGATGGCTGGAGCGAGCTGCCTGTGTATGAACAGCCTCCACGCACCGACCGCCTGACCTGGGCAGAAATTCGCCGCCTGGCCCTGCGCCACAAGAAATCCCTGTGGGTCGCCAACGGCGTCGCCGTGCTCGCCACCCTGTGCAGCGTGCCTATCCCGCTGTTGTTGCCGTTGCTGGTGGACGAAGTGCTGCTGGGCCATGGCGATGCCGCCCTCAAGGTAATGAACCACGCGCTGCCCCTGGGTTGGCAAAAAGCCGCTGGCTATATCGGCCTGATGCTCTTGGTTACCCTGGCCCTGCGTTGCGGCGCGTTGGTGTTCAACGTGGTGCAGGCGCGGCTGTTTGCGCGCTTGGCCAAGGACATCGTGTACCGCATCCGCGTGCGCCTGATCGAGCGTCTCAAGCGTATCTCCCTGGGTGAGTACGAAAGCCTGGGCAGTGGTACGGTCACCACCCACCTGGTGACCGACCTGGACACCCTGGACAAATTCGTCGGCGAAACCCTCAGCCGTTTCCTGGTAGCGATGCTGACCCTGGTCGGCACCTCGGTGATCCTGGTGTGGATGCATTGGCAACTGGCGTTGTTGATCCTGTTGTTCAACCCGCTGGTGATCTACGCCACGGTGCAGTTGGGCAAGCGCGTCAAGCACCTCAAGAAGCTGGAAAACGACAGTACTTCGCGCTTTACCCAGGCGCTGACCGAAACCCTGGATGCCATCCAGGAAGTGCGCGCCGGCAACCGCCAAGGCTTTTTCCTCGGGCGCCTGGGCCAGCGTGCCCAGGAAGTGCGTGACTACGCCATCCATTCCCAGTGGAAAACCGACGCGTCGAGCCGCGCCAGTGGCTTGCTGTTCCAGTTTGGTATCGACATCTTCCGCGCTGCAGCCATGCTCACCGTGCTGTTTTCCGACCTGTCCATCGGCCAGATGCTCGCGGTATTCAGTTACCTGTGGTTCATGATCGGCCCGGTGGAACAACTGTTGAACCTGCAATACGCCTATTACGCGGCGGGGGGCGCGCTGTCGCGGATCAACGAGCTGTTGGCGCGTGCCGATGAACCGCAATACCCAGGCGGCGCAGACCCGTTCAGCGGGCGCGAGACCGTCGGCATCGAAGTGCGTGGCCTCGACTTTGGCTACGGCGAAGACCTGGTGCTCAACCAGTTGAACCTGGCCATCGCACCGGGTGAGAAGGTGGCGATTGTCGGTGCCAGCGGCGGCGGTAAAAGCACCCTGGTGCAACTGTTGCTGGGGCTCTATACGCCCCAGGCCGGCAGTATTCGTTTTGGCGCTGCCACCCAGCAGGAGATCGGCCTGGAAACCATCCGCGAGAACGTCGCGGTGGTGCTGCAACACCCGGCGCTGTTCAACGACACCGTGCGCGCCAACCTGACCATGGGCCGTACCCGCACCGATCAAGCCTGCTGGCAGGCGCTGGAAATCGCCCAACTGGATGCTACCGTCAAAGCACTGCCTTTTGGCCTGGACAGCGTGGTCGGGCGTTCGGGCGTGCGCTTTTCCGGTGGCCAGCGGCAACGCCTGGCCATTGCCCGCATGGTGCTCGCCGAGCCTAAAGTGGTGATTCTGGACGAGGCCACGTCTGCATTGGATGCAGCGACCGAGTACAACCTGCACCAGGCACTGGCGCGGTTTCTCAGCGGGCGTACTACACTGATCATCGCCCACCGGCTGTCTGCGGTGAAGCAGGCTGACCGAGTGTTGGTGTTCGATGGCGGGCACATTGCCGAAGATGGCGACCACCAGCAGTTAATTGCCGATGGCGGGCTGTACGCCAAACTGTACGGACACTTGCAACAAGTGCGTTGATTTAGCTTAGGCTGTGCTATCGGGAGCGGATTTTCGCGTGCGTATCAAGCTGTGCATGTGTAAGGGACTTCATGAAGCAAAAGCGGACTCTCGGAACGCCACGCCTGCTGGGTATTGTCTGGCCCTTTATCGCCGTCGTGTTGTTCCAGGCATTGTTAGGCTGCGTCAGTCTCTACGTGCTTTCGGCAGTGCGGGGCTATGTGGCGGGCGAAAGCCTGTGGTCCAAGGGCCAGAAAGACGCCATTTACTACCTGACCCTCTACGCCGATAACCGCAACGACGCCACCTACCTCAAATACCAGCAGGCCATTGCCGTGCCCCAGGGCGGGCATGAATTGCGCATTGCCCTGGACCGTCCCAATCCCGACATGGAGGCCGCGCGCCTGGGGATTCTCAAGGGCGGCAACCATCCGGATGACGTTTCCAGCCTGATCTGGCTGTACCTCAACTTCCGCCATTTCAGTTACCTGGAAAAAGCCATTGAGCTGTGGACAGTGGGCTACGGCTACCTGGTGCAGTTGGATGAGCTGGCCCAGGAGATGCACGGCGCCATTACCTCCGGCTACGTCAGCGATGATGATGTCCATAGTTGGAAGGCGCGCATCACGGCCATCAATGAAGGGGTGACACCCGCTGCCAAGGCGTTCAGCGATGCCCTGGGCGAAGGTTCGCGGATGATCCTGCGGCTGTTGTTGATCACCAACCTGGCGACCGCCCTGGGCCTGATCGTGTTGGCGTTGCTGCGCACCCACAAGCTGCTGGCCCAGCGTCATGCCTTTGCCGATGCGCTGCAAGCAGAGAAGGAGCGGGCGCAGATCACGTTGGAGTCGATTGGCGACGGCGTGATTACCACCGACGTCGACGGGGCCATTGCTTACATGAACCCTGCAGCCGAAGCTTTGACCCACTGGCGCTCGGAGCAGGCCCAGGGCCTGCCGCTGGCGGCGCTGTTCAAGCTGTTGGATGAAAACGCCGAGCCCGACGGCTTCACCCTGATTGAACACATCGTCAAGGGCCAGTTCAGCGGCGGCAGCGAGCATTCCAAGCTGATCCAGCGCCTGGACGGCAGCACGGTCTCGGTCACCCTGGTGGGCGCGCCGATCCGCAGCGCTGGCAAGATCAGCGGTGCGGTGCTGGTGTTGCACGACATGACCCAGGAACGTCAGTACATCGCCAACCTTTCCTGGCAGGCCACCCACGACGCCTTGACCGGCCTGGCCAACCGTCGTGAGTTCGAGTTCCGGCTTGAACAGGTGCTGCAACAGGTCGCGCGCCAGCAAAGCGGGCGACATGCCTTGATGTTCCTCGACCTCGACCAGTTCAAGCTGGTCAATGACACCTGTGGCCATGCGGCGGGGGATGAGCTGCTGCGCCACATCTGCGCGTTGCTGCAGTCGGACCTGCGCGAGGGCGACACCTTGGCTCGGTTGGGCGGCGACGAGTTTGGCATCCTGCTGGAGAACTGCCCGGCGCCGGTGGCGGAAAAAATCGCCGAGAGCCTGCGCCATACCGTGCAGAGCTTGCACTTCGTGTGGAAGGGGCGGCCCTTCATGACCACTGTCAGCATCGGCCTGGTGCATATCTCGCAAACCCCGACCACCCTGGAAACCTCCCTGCGCGCCGCCGACATGGCGTGCTACATGGCCAAGGAAAAAGGGCGCAACCGCGTGCAGGTCTACCACGTCGATGACTCGGAATTGTCTCTGCGGTTCGGCGAGATGGCCTGGGTACAGCGGCTGCATATTGCCCTTGAGGAAGACCGTTTTTGCCTCTACGCCCAGGAAATTGCGCCGTTGGGCCCTACCGACGCCGGCAATGGGCACATTGAAATTCTCTTGCGCCTGCATGACGAAGCGGGGCGGATCATTTTGCCCAACAGTTTTATTCCGGCGGCCGAACGTTACGGCTTGATGACGTCCTTGGACCGTTGGGTAGTGGAAAACGTATTCAAGATTATCGCCCGTTGCATGCATGAGCGTCCGGGCCGACCCATGGCCATGTGTGCGATTAATCTGTCAGGAATAACCATTGGCGACGATGACTTTTTAGGATTTTTACGTCAGAAATTCGATACTTACAACATTCCACCGGAAATGATTTGTTTTGAAATAACTGAAACCAGCGCTATAGCCAATTTGGGCAGCGCGATTCGATTTATTAATGAACTCAAAGCGTTAGGCTGCCATTTTTCCCTCGATGACTTTTGCGCCGGAATGTCCTCATTCGCATATTTGAAACATTTACCTGTAGACTTCCTGAAGATCGATGGAAGTTTCGTAAAGGATATGCTGGACGACCCGATTAACCGCGCCATGGTCGAAGTGATCAACCACATCGGCCACGTCATGGGTAAGCGCACAATTGCCGAGTTTGTTGAAACACCGCAGATCGAACAGGCTTTACTTGAGATAGGTGTGGATTACGCTCAGGGCTACCTGATTGAACGCCCGCAATTGTTTACCTTTGATAGCTTGCAGTGCCGACCTGAGCGGCCGCAGCCACTGTTATTCAAGGCGCCCGGCACTTTCCGCTGAAACATTTGCTGGTCTGTACAATCACACTTGAAAAGGAGCCCCACAGTGATCGACACATTCAACAGAACCGGCCCGCTTATGGAAGCCTCGAGTTACCCCGCCTGGGCGCAGCAATTGATCCGGGACTGTAGCGAGAGCAAGCGTCGGGTTGTCGAGCACGAACTGTATCAGCGCATGCGTGACAACGCCCTCAGCGCCAAGACCATGCGCCACTACCTCATTGGTGGTTGGCCGGTGGTGGAACAGTTTGCCTTGTACATGGCGCAGAACCTGACCAAGACCAAGTTTGCCCGTCATCCTGGGGAGGATATGGCGCGCCGTTGGCTGATGCGCAACATTCGTGTGGAGCTCAACCATGCCGACTACTGGGTCAATTGGGCACGGGCTCACGGCGTCAGCCTTGAAGAGCTGCAAGCGCAGGAGGTACCGCCCGAGTTGCACGCCCTGAGCCATTGGTGCTGGCACACCAGCTCGGCCGATGCATTGATCGTCGCGATTGCCGCCACCAACTACGCGATCGAGGGGGCGACGGGAGAGTGGTCCGCCGTGGTCTGCTCTACCGGTGTTTATGCTGCCGCCTTCCCGGAGGAAGATCGCAAGCGGGCGATGAAGTGGCTGAAGATGCACGCCCAGTACGACGACGCCCACCCTTGGGAAGCCCTGGAAATCATCTGCACCCTGGCCGGGACCAACCCGAGCAAGGCGCTGCAGGAAGAGTTACGCCAGGCGGTGTGCAAGAGCTACGACTACATGCACTTGTTCCTGGAAAGCTGCATGCGTCTAGAGAATGCGGAGAAAGACAAGGCGCCAGCCGTTCGCGAGCGCCCTGTGCGCATCGCCAGCGAGGCGTAGCGGTAACTGTGGAGAGGGAGCAAGCTCCCTCGCCACAACTGACTTTACCCCGCCATCGCCAAGCGGTTGCGACCTTCGCGCTTGGCCACGTACAACGCATTATCGGCCCGACGCAGCAGGCTTTCAGCCGACTCGGCCGCCAGCAGTGTCGAGCAACCGAGGCTCACGGTCAGTTCGATTCGCGTGCCCTCCACCCAGTAGTCCTGGGCTTGTGCCGCCTGGCGCAGGCGCTCTCCCACCATCCTCGCGGCATCGCGACCGGTATTGGACAGCAGGATCAAAAACTCTTCCCCGCCAAACCGGAACACCATGTCCACGTTACGCAATTGGCGTTTGATCGCCCCCGCCACGGCGCGCAGCACGCTATCGCCCGCGGCATGCCCATGGGTGTCGTTGATTTTCTTGAAATGGTCGATGTCCAGCATCAACAACGACAGCGGGTGCAGGTGCCGGCGTGCCATGTCGATTTCTCGCTGCAGCGTCTGGTCCATGGCCACACGGTTGCCGGTTTCGGTCAACGGGTCGCGCAGGGCGCTGCGGGTGGCGGCGCGGTAGAGCAGGGCGTTGCGCATCGGATAAAGCAAGGTCACCAGCAGCAGTTCAAGCTGGCTCAACTCCTCTTCAAGCAACCGCTGGTTGCGACGAAAGACCAGTTCCCCCAGGTGCTCGCCTTCATGGCTCAGGGTGTAGCTGACGGAGTGATGACCCCGGTGGCCAAACTCCAGGCGCAGGTCGCTGGCGGCGTGACGGTATTGCAGCGCGTCCAGCGGCACCAGGCGCTGTACCTCACGAAAGAACAGACCCAGGATGCGCTCCGGCTCCAGGCTGGTCTGCAACTGCTGGTTCAGTTGCTGGCGAAGTTCGGCGAGGGTGGCGGGGCGGCGTGGGCGTAAGGATGGCTGGCCAAATCCCAGGCGTTGCAATTTGGCACTGTCAAAGTCAATTGCGTTGGTCTGGGTGGGGGTTTTCATAAGCGGGTGGCCTCTAAGCACTGGGCTGTCTTACAGGCGGGATGAGAGTGGCGAGTGCCAAGCGTCTTACTGATCCGTCAGTTCCGTAAAACATTGGAAACAGTTTAAACCGCTTTTCCTTGGGTTATAACCCCGGGGCACTGCCGCACGTCTTGTCATCGCCGAACCTGCTTGAACAGTACTAGAGCGAGATTCATGCCAAGTGTATTTAGTTGGCAAAAATCCTTATAAATCAATTAACTAATTTTTAAGTAAGAAAAGTCCGTTAAAGCATGGCGTCAGTTATTTGGCTGATTGGGGCCAGCGTTGCCGCCAGCCCGGTTGACGTAACTGTTTCGGTGGGGCGAGTTGCTTGTCGCAAATAAACAACGCTTCGGTTATTCGTGAACAAAGTACACCGCACCCATCACCACTAGACCAGGGTGGTACGGTCGATCTGCGCGATGGAGGTGACCCCGGTCAGGGTCATGGCCACGCGCATTTCCTTGGCAAAGATATCCAAAAGGTTCTCCACCCCATGCTGGCCCTCGGCGGCCAGCGCATAGGCGGTGGCACGCCCCAGCAGACACGCCTTGGCACCCAGGGCGAGCATGCGCACCACGTCGAGCCCGGAGCGAATGCCCGAATCCACCAGCACGGTCAGGTCATCGCCCACCGCTTCGGCAATCGGCGGCAACGCCTTGGCCGTGGAGAGCACCCCGTCGAGCTGGCGGCCGCCATGGTTGGAGACCACGATGCCGTCGGCACCGAAACTCACCGCATCCTTGGCATCCTGCGGGTCGAGGATGCCCTTGATGATCATCGGGCCTTTCCAGAACTCGCGGATCCACTCCAGATCTTTCCAACTGATCGACGGGTCGAAGTTATTGGCCAGCCAGCCAATGTAGTCTTCCAGGTGGGTGGGTTTGCCCAGGTATTTGGAGATATTGCCCAGGTCGTGGGGCCGGCCCATCAAGCCCACATCGAAGGCCCATTGCGGCTTGGTCACCGCCTGCAACATGCGCCGCTGCGCCGCATAGGGGCCGGACATGCCCGAGTGAGCGTCGCGGTAGCGTGCGCCGGGTGTGGGCATATCTACGGTAAACACCAGCGTGGTCACCCCGGCGGCCTGCGCCCGCTCCAGGGCGTTGCGCATGAAGCCGCGATCCTTGAGCACATACAGCTGGAACCAGATCGACTGCGGGCTCTGAGAAGCCACTTCCTCAATCGAACACACCGACACCGTCGACAGGCAAAAGGGGATGTGTTTGTTGGCCGCCGCTTTGGCCGCTTGCACTTCACCGCGTCGCGCATACATGCCGGTCAGGCCGACCGGGCTGAGGATCACCGGCATCGCCAGTTCGGTGCCGAACAGCTGGGTGGTAAGGCTCAGGTCGTCGACATTGCGCAGGATGCGTTGACGCAGGCTGATCTCGGCCAGGTCCGAACTGTTGGCGCGCAACGTGTGCTCAGCGTAAGCGCCGCCGTCGATGTAATCGAACAGAAAGCGCGGCAACTTGCGCTTGGCCGCAGCGCGGTAGTCGGAAGCGGACGAGATGATCATCGACGGTGTCTCCACAGGGCAAAGTGCTACACCCTAAGCAAAGTTATGCCATGATGAAAACAACTTTTATCACTGCTATCCAGTCGCCAAAGGAATACTGATGAACTTGCGAACCTTGCGTGCGTTTGTCGAAGTGGTGCGCCAAGGCGGGTTCTCCCAGGCGGCCGAAGTGGTTGCCCTCACTCAGTCCACCGTCAGCAAAGCAGTCAAGACTCTGGAGGACGAATTGGGCATGCCACTGCTCAATCGTCTCGGCCACAAGAACGAACTCACCGCCGCCGGTGAAATTGCCTACCGCCGCGCCTTGGTAATGCTCGCCGAACGCACCGACCTGATGGCCGAAATCAACGACCTGCGCGGCCTCAGGGGCGGGGTGCTGCGCATCGGCCTGCCGCCGGTAGGGTGCGGCGTGCTGTTCGCGGCCATGTTTGCCACTTACCGCAGCCGCTACCCAGGCATCGACATCGAACTGACCGAGTACGGCAGTAAAAGGCTGCGCGAATGCCTGGAAGCGGGAGAAGTCGATCTGGCCGCACTGCTGCTGCCGGTGGACGAAGGCTTCGACTACCAGCCAGTACGCAACGAACCTCTGATCGCAGTGCTGCCCGTCAGCCACCCATTGGCCCGCCGCAAGCGCATCGACTTCACCGACCTGGCGGACTCGCCGTTCATCCTGTTCGAAGCGGGTTTTGCCCTCAACGCGAAGATCCTCAGTGCGTGCGAGCGTAAAGGCGTAACCCCCAAAGTCACTGCTCGTAGCGGGCAGATCGACTTTATCGTCGATCTGGTCACCGCCGGCCTGGGCGTCGCCTTCCTGCCCCGGATGCTGGCGCACAAACACCAACATCCCGGCATCGCCTTGATCCCCCTGGACGAACCCCACACCGATTGGCATATCGCCCTGGCCTGGCGCGCCAGCGCCCACCTGCCACCGGCGGCACGGGCCTGGTTGGATCTTGCCAAGGAGCCGTCGTATTCAAGCGGGCAGGGGGGCGATTTACGGAAAGTGTCAGAGGATGCTTGACTTCTTCTTTTTAATCAGTAACATACGGCGCATTCCGCGATAGCTCAGTTGGTAGAGCAAATGACTGTTAATCATTGGGTCCCTGGTTCGAGTCCAGGTCGTGGAGCCAGATAGAGAAAAGCCTGTAGAGATACAGGCTTTTTTTGCTTGGGATTTGACCCAGCAATCCAAACGCTTAGCGCGCTTAGCATGACGCCATCTCTAATCCTTCGATTCAGAGGTAAGGCCAATGAAAGTCGCTGCAGTCGTTTCAACCAAAGGCGGGCCGGGGGAAACCACGGTTGGCGCCAATCTAGGCGCGTTCTGCGCCGACGCGGGTCTTCGGACCTGATCCATTCGAATGATCCGATAAATCAGCTTGGAAGTTTGTTGCTTCATGCTGCTGATGGACGCTTTCGCCTGAAGAATTTGATATCGGCGTTCGCTCAGGATTTCGATTTGATCCTTGTCGACACCGGAGGGAAAAGGCATGTATAGGCAGCTTCGAGGGTGTCGCCTAAGCGGCTGCCCAAGTCGCCGAAGCTCGCAGGTTGCTCTAGGTAGGCAGCCTCATACCAAGCGCACTCTGTGAAGACGACTGGCAGTTTGAACAGCTGGGTTTGCAACGATGTGAGGTTTTCGAGTTTCATGTGTCTCTCCGCAAAAAGCCCAAAACGGCGAGACACGTCGCCCATACGGCGAGTGTTCCCCGCATGGCTGAATAGCTACAAATCAGGACACGGACAAGGCCGGCGTCTTAAAGCTAATAGGCCACCGGTTGGTTACTGATGGCTGAGGGTGTCGCGATGGATCAAGAAGTGACGACTTTCCCGTAAACCTCGTAAAGGCTCTTCAAAATGGGGAAGCCAAAACAGAGAACCAGGAGCCAGAATTGCCAACGAAGCACCGTTATGTTTGATTCTAGTTTTGACACTGAGCTTTGAAATTGACTGGCTTGGCGTTCGACCAGTGTTCGCAAATCCGCGCCTTGCTCCTTAATCAAGGCGGTGAGGTCAGTACGTAATGCAGTGATCGAACCCTGAAGGTGCGACTCGGTACGCTCTAAGTCGGATATTGAAGCGAAATCTTTCACATCGTCCTCCCATGCATCTACAACAGCTTTAGCTTTGTTATTTGGCACACTGATGGATGTCAGCGCGTCATATAAGGCAAGCGATAGTTTCATCATGTCTCCTGCGATTGGCAAGTGACGTAAAGACCCCACCTGACGGCAGGCTCCCGTCACAGTGAGGGTTGGTGCATTCGGTCGGCGAGAATGTCGACGACTGTCCGCGCTACCGAATATTTTGCGAACTACAGCTGATCAACACGGATAGCGTGGTGACCTTCAAGATCCATGTCACCTCGGCAAGTGCTGTCTACGACAGCGAACCAGTCCAGATAATCGACTTAAACGTTATGGCGATCCAGTCAGACGTTTCTTGGAATCTTGTAGGGAATGTGCGGCATCTAGTGAACTGCGCGTTCTGGACCCGTTGGAGGGAGCTAATGACAGCCAAATTGATCCGATTTGCCTGTGGCTCCGCCTTAGATTTATGACTGGTGTTCTGTAAGTCTATCGCTGTAATTACTCTTACAAGGCTTTGCGGCATCCCCCCTCGTGAAAATCGGCGTGACAAACACCGAAGTCACCCGCAACGGCGATACAGATAAGGGGGCTGCAGCCCACGCAATGGAGTGCACCTGACTGACAGTCAGGCATGGCCCGGTCATCGCTTCACGGCCTTCACCCGACTCAGGATCTCGCGGCGCCGGTTTCGTCAGCCAATGCAGTCTCCACCCGCCCGCTTCTGCGCAAGTGAGCCACCGGCATGCGGCTGCGCGAGGCCATTTTTTGGCCGGCTTAACGCGCTTAAAACGTGAGGCCGAGCACTACGGCAAGATCAACATCCAAGATGGCACTTACAGGCTCAGGCACTGCTGTTACGGAAACTGCCCGGTGTAATGCCGACTACTTTTTTGAAGGCCCGGGTCATGTGGCTTTGATCGAAGAAGCCGCAAGTGAATGACGCTTCTGCGAGACTGGACCCGGTGCGCAGCAGTTTTTGGACATGGGCGATTCTTTTCTGGATTTGATAGCTGTGGGGGGAGATGCCAACGCTTTTTTTGAACACCCGGATCAGGTAAAGAGGGTCGAGGTTCACCAGTTGCGCCAGATCTTCCAGCAACAGATGTTTGTCGAACTCGTCTTCGAGCTTCTTCTTGATCTTTTGCACGGCGTGCTGCTCAGCCGCACTGACTGGTTCGATGGGCGCTCCGCTGCGCTCGAAAAGCTCTGTCACCAGATCCAGAAGGATAGTTTCCCGCTCAAGGCTGGGTGGGGATTTTTCAATGAGTTGATGCTGATGCAAAAAGATGCGGGCGAAGTCGGGGGCCTGGCTCAGAGCTGTTTGAAAAAGATGAATATGATCCTCTGAAAAGCGCCCTTGAAACACTACGCGATTGACCCATTCGGGGTCGATATAGAGCATTCGATACATCCAGCCCTCATCGTGGCCTGGCAAGCCGTCGTGGATCTCCCCAGGGGTAATGGTGACCACACTGCCAGCGACACCCATGTAGTAACTGCCGCGATAAAATAGCTTTTCAACACCGCTACTTATAACGCCGATAGCGTATCTGTCATGTGAATGTCGGCCGAAAGATTGGGTGCTATAACGCGCAGATAGCAACTCGCAGTCGCCTTCGGGTATACGCCAGAATTGAACAAAATCCGTATCTTTTTGAGGGGCTTTTTCACTGCGAATCCCGTCCATCCATTGTCCAGTTTTGTGCAATACGTATGAAAAAAAGGTCGCTAAATTTAGCACCTATTTCATAAAACAAGCTAGGGGATGCGATGTCTACAAAACTGGTAATTGGGGATTTTAATAAGTCGTCATGGTCATTTCGTGCGTGGCTGGTTCTTGTGACAGCCGACGTTTCGTTTGAAACCCTTCAGCTGAAACTGGAACAGAGCGACACCCGCCAGCAAATCCTCGAACACTCGCCTTCTGGCCGAGTCCCGGCACTGTTACTCAATGGCATAGTGATCAACGACAGCCTGGCCATCAGCGAATACGTTGCCGACGCCTATCCTGGCGCCAACCTCTGGCCCCAGGACCCGCAGGTCAAAGCACTCGCGCGCGCCGCAGCGGCGGAGATGCACTCCGGCTTCACGCACCTGCGCACACAGATGTCGTTCGGCCTGAACACCGGTGATACCCCTGAAACGCTTACCGCCCAGACGCGTGAAGAAGTCATGCGCGTGTTCGATATCTGGAACAACCTGCGCGCGCTGAGCGGTTCGAAGCAGTTCCTCTGCGGCGACTTCGGCATTGTCGATGCCATGTTTGTTCCGGTGGTATTTCGTTTCCGTCGTTATGGCATTGCCATACCGGCACAACTGCAGGGATATGTCGACAACATCCTGGCGTATGCACCGGTACAACAATGGTTGAAGCTGGCGGCACAAGAAGTTTAAAGAACAGCACTACCGATATCGATTAAAGATAACGACAAACAACTTTTGTTGACCGCATGCAGGAAAGACCTCAGGGGCTTTTCTGCTTTGCTGAGTCTGACTTTTGTAATAAATGGGGATAAAGCTGTGAGCGTTCATAACGTTAATACCAGTGATTCAGGGCGTGACGGGCAAGTCTACGATGTCATCGGTATAGGTTTTGGGCCCGCGAACATCGCCTTGGCCATTGCCTTGGAAGAATTAGGCTTTGCCGGAACACGCCTGTTCCTGGAGCGCCAGGGCAGTACGAAATGGCAACCGCAGATGATGCTGTCGGGCAGCGATATCCAGAATCATCCGAGCCGCGATCTGGTGACGCCACGCAACCCGCGCAGCCGCTACACCTTCACCAACTTCCTGTTCGAAAATGATCGGCTTTTCGAGCACCTCAATCTTGGTTTGGAGTTTCCGCTGCGCAGCGAATTCGCCGAGTACGTGCGCTGGGTCGCGGGTTTCTTTGCCAAAGACGTGGTTTACAACCAGGCCGTGACATCGATTCAGGCAGACCCTGTCAGCAACCTGTATTGCGTGACTACGCAAACCGGGAGCAAGTTTTTTGCCCGCTCGCTGGTCGTCGCACCCGGGCGGACACCCGTGATCCCGCAGGCATTCACCGACTGCGCCGCCGACCAGGTTTTCCATTTGACCCAGTACCTCGGGCGGTTGGCGCAACTAGCGCAACAGCGCGAGTTGAAGCGGGTCGCGGTAGTAGGCGGCAGCCAGAGTGCGATCGAGATCATGCTGCACCTGCGCCATAGCTACCCACACCTCGAGATCATCAACATCCAGCGCGGCTACGGTTTCCGCCTCAAGGACACCAGCCAGTTCAGCGAGCATGTGTACTTCCCGTCCTTTGTTGACCAGTACTACAACAGTTCCGCCGAAGCGAAGAAGAACATCAACCGCCACTTGCATTACACCAACTACTCCGCTGCCGACGCCGACGTGATCTCGGAGTTGTATGTAGGCATGTATGAAGACAAGTTGCAGGGTAAAAACAGAACCACCATCAAGAGTTTCAGTGACATCCAGGCTTGCACAGCCACCGGCCACAGCTACTCGCTGACGCTACTCGACACCCAGGCCGGGACCACCGAACAACTGCCTGAGTTGGACGCTGTCGTGCTGGCTACCGGATTCCGCAACCTGGGCACCGGCGCCCAAGACGAACGTTTCCCCTCCATTCTGCGCGACCTGGCCGAAAGCCTGGACTGTGATGCCCAGGGCGTGATTCGCATCGGACGTGATTATCGCCTGTCCGCGCGCGCAGGCTGCAACTTGCCGGCGCTTTACCTCAACGGTTTGTGCGAGTCGTCCCACGGCTACGGCGATGCAGGCTCCTTCAGCCTGTTGTCGCTGCGGGCCCGGGAAATTTTCACGTCGTTGAGCGAACAACTGGGGCTGGAAGACGCCGCAGAAAAAATCGCCTGAGTCGCCTTTTGATCGCACGCACCTCGACCCCTTATATGAGTAGGCCGTAAATGGAAATTTCAGGAATGGATGAGTTGGGTATATTTGCCGAGGTCGAGTCCCAGGCGCGAAGTTATTGCCGCAGTTTCCCCGTGGTCTTCGACCAGGCTCAGGGCAGCTATCTGTACGACCTCAAGGGGCAGGCCTACATCGACTTTCTAAGTTGCGCCGGCTCGGTCAACTATGGTCACAACCCTAAACCGGTCAAGGCAGCGGTAATCGACTACTTGCAACGTGACGGGATCCAGGCGGCGCTGGACATGCACAGCCGGGCCAAGCAGGAGTTTCTCTTCAACTTGCGCAAGATCATTCTTGAGCCACGGGCGCTGTCTTACAAAATGCAGTTCACCTCGCCCACGGGCACCAGCGTGGTGGAGTCGGCCATCAAACTGGCGCGCAAGGTCACCGGGCGGCAGCACATCGTCGCGTTCACCAATGGCTTTCACGGGATGTCGAACACCTCGCTGGGGCTGACCGGAAACCGCGATAATCGCCAACCTGGCGTCGATCCCTATGTGTTCCGCATGCCCTACGACGGCTACCTAAAAGGTCTGGATTCCGTCGAGTATTTCGAACGTTTGCTGAACGACAACAGCTCTGGCATGGATCTTCCGGCGGCGGTGATTCTGGAAACCATTCAGGGCGAAGGCGGAATCAACTTAGCGTCTTCCGACTGGCTGGTGCGTTTGCGCAAACTGACGGCTGAGCACGACATCCTGCTGATCATCGATGATATCCAGGCCGGTTGCGGCCGCACCGGGACCTTCTTCAGTTTCGAGCCGTCCGGTATCACCCCGGACATGGTCTGCCTGTCGAAATCCCTCAGTGGTTACGGACTGCCGTTCGCCCTGCTGCTGCATCATCCAGAGCTGGATCAATGGTCGCCCGGCGAAGACAACGGCACCTTCCGTGGCAACACCCTGGCCTTCGTCGCCGCGACCAAAACCTTGCAGGAATTCTGGAGCGACGACCGTCTGGTCAAGCACATCCAGGCCACTGAAACGCTCCTGAAGTCCTGGTTCGCCAAGGTCACCGAGCGCTTCGCTGTGCATATCAAGCAGGTGCGTGGTCGCGGGCTGTTTTATGGCATCGAGTTCCACGATGCGTCCTTGACCGCCGCGGTCACGCGCGCGTGCTTTACGCGCCGATTGATCATCGAGCGCTGCGGCCCGCAAGATCAGGTGCTCAAATTGATGCCGGCCCTGACCATCGACGCAGAAACCCTGCAGAACGGACTGGCGAGCATTTTTGAGGCCATGCAGCAGGTACTGGAATACCCCTCGTCCAGCGAATCGGACACGGATACAGATACGTTGCGCTTTACCAATGAGGTCTCCCATGTCGACTAATAACAACCGGGCAATCATCGAGCTGACCATCGGCGGGCTGATGCTCAGCCTGTCAGCACTGGCGGTGGCTTTCGCCCATATCGGCGCCGGTGGTGCCGGATTCTATCGGATGCTGATCGCCTCGATCCTGTTCTTCCTGCTCCTCAAGGTGCGCAAGACGCCGGTGCGACTCAAAAGCGCCAAGGCCCAGCTCTACACTGCACTGGCCGGAGTATTTCTGGCGATCGACTTGGTGCTGTGGCATCAGAGCATCTACATCGTTGGTCCGGGCATCGGATCGATCCTGACCAACTGCCAGGTGTTCTTCATGACCTTGCTGGGGCTGTACCTGTTGAAGGAAAAGCCCTCGATCTACTTCCTGATTTCCATCTCGCTGGCCTTCGTCGGGCTGTACCTGTTGCTGTTGCCGGAAATGACCAGCGGAGTCGGGATCAAAGGCGTGGTGTATGGGGTGCTGTCGGGGCTGGCGTATGCCATTTGCGTGTACTTCCTGAAGCTCAATACTCAGCTGCCTGATGGTGGCGGTGACAAGATTGCGCAGATGCTCAACTTGAGTCTGTGGGCAGCCCTGGTATTGCTGGTATACGCGCTGGCGACCGGGGAAAGCCTGGCCATTGTGGACGGACAAACCTTGGTGATGCTGGTGATTTACGGGGTACTGGTGCAATTCGTCGGTTGGTTGCTGGTCAATCGTTCGATCGGCGCCCTCAGCCTGGGGCTGGCCGGACTGATCCTGCTGCTCGAACCGGTGATCACTTACTTCATCGACGTCGCTTTTCTCGGCAAGGCAAGCTCCTCGCTCCAGATCGCCGGCGCGCTACTGACTATCTTCGCGGTGTACATCGGCTCAATCAAGCCGCCGGAAAAGGCTCAGAACTTACCTGAGGCTATCTGACGGATGAGGGGGGGGGCACGGCATCTGTGAACCTGGTTGCGTGCCCCCAATCGATAAGCTACGTACAGGCCCACAAGGTTTGCGGGTAGTCGTTTATATCCGTTGCGGCCAACCAGACATAAACGCGTGTCACATTATAAAAGCTGTCAAACTAATGCAATTATCGGTAAGCGGGATGGACGCAACTGCGGTGTTCATGGTGATCTAGGAGTTTCCATGAAGTATCGGATTAATTAGGATAGCCTTAGGGATGTAATTTTATATATTTTGTAGAATGTCTTTGTAAAACTTTTGCTTGTTTTTCTATTCGATTCCAGGTCGTGCCAGATAGTGAAAAGCCTGTAGAGATACAGGCTTTTTTTTGCTTGGGATTTGACCCAGCAATCCAGACGCTTAGCATGACGCCATCAACGGGCATGATCCGTATGCTTATTTGAAGGCCGTGCTCACGCGCCTGCCGTCGCAGCGGGCGAGTGAGATTGAAGCGGCCCGGTCCTACGCGATTTTGATTACTACCTTACCAAAGGCGCCTCTGGCCAAATGTTCGTACGCTTCGCGTGCTTGATCGAATGGGTACACGTGGTCGATTACCGGGCGAATCTTGTGCTCGTTCAAGAATTCGTTCATTCGGTCAAATGACGAGCGTGGAGCAACGGCTATGCCGCGAATCGTTGTTTGCCGGAAAATCATAGGCATCAGGTTCAAGGCAGAGGTCTGGCCTGTCAGAAAGCCGATCTGTGCGATACGTCCACCTGCCTTTGTTGCAGCAATCGATTGATTGATGCCGTCACCGCCTGCCACATCCAGCAGGAGATCCACTCCCTTGCCGTCAGTGAGCTTCAAAACTTCCTCTGCCCAATCAGGGGTGGTGCGATAGTTCACACCCGCAATAGCGCCCAGTTTTTTTACAGCTTCCAGATTGTCATCACGGCTGGAGGTGACGATCACCCTGGCTCCCAAAGCCTTAGCAATTTGTGCTGCAAAAACAGAAACACCTCCAGATCCCTGAACCAAAACGGTTTGGCCGGCCTCGATCTGGCCATAATCGACGAGCGCATACCACGCCGTCAGAGCAGCAATGGGAAGGGTCGCTGCTTCCTCATCTGACATGTTGTCGGGGGCACGTACCGCGCTGTCTTCATGGATGATCATGTATTGCGCCAGACCACCAGGCAATGGTGAGCCGAAGCAGTAGTCGGGTTCATCTGGCCCAGGCATGCCGTCCAACCAACGTGAGTAGAGGTGTGAGTTGACCCGATCTCCGATAGCAAAGCGGCTGACACCTTCACCTACTGCCACGACAGTCCCCGCCGCATCGCTGATGGGGATCAGCGGCTTGGGCACCCTGTGCGGTTCATAGATGCCGTCAACGATGGCCTTGTCCCGAAAATTGAGTGATACGGCGCCTACTTTTACCAGCAGCTCACCCGCTTGGGGCGCGGGGGTTTCCGTTTCGCCCTGCACCAGATTATCCAGGCCGAAATCTTTCAGAAGCCACGCTTTCATTTTCTGTCTCCAACAATTTTGAATGTGCAGGGGAGGAACGCTCCTCCTTTACGCTGAGGACATTGTTGAGGTTTCGCGGCTCTAGATAAATGTGCAGAAACCAACAGGATTGTTATCCTGATCAGCAACAATCATCCCGTTAACACGCTTCACGAGAAGAGACTTATGGAGCTTCTACAGTCGATGCAAGTATTCGCCAAGCTAGCGGAGTTGGGGAGCTTCACCAAAGTCGCTGAGGCAATGCAGGCCGGGCGCCCGCACGTCACACGCACCATTCAGGATTTGGAAGCCTCGCTGGGTGTTCGTCTGTTCCAGCGCACTACGCGTAAAGTAAAACTGACTGCTGAGGGCGAGCGGTTTTACGAACGCGTCAAAGAGATTTTGGCAACCATCGCAGAAACCACTTCCATGTTCAACCGTAGTGGGTCGACGTTGCGTGGGCGGCTTCGAATTGACATCCCCACTGCATTTTCCCAGCACAGTTTCATGGAAAGCCTCAGGAGATTTACCGAGGCATTTCCCGACATCGAGCTCGCGCTAGGCGTGACCGACCGTACGGTAGATCTCGTAGCCGAGGGCATCGACTGTGTATTGCGCATTGGTGACCTCGCGGATTCAAGCATGGTGGCTAGAGAAATTGGCACCGCCACCATGGTGACCTGTGCGTCTGCAGGTTATCTCCAAGCCTGCGGTGCACCCATAACCCTACAAGATCTAGTAGACCACCCATGTGTCAGCTTCCTTTCCGGTCAAAATAACAGACCGCTGCCTTGGCACTTCTCGGTAGACGGCGAAGATCGTCCACATACGCCTCGGGGTGGAATCACCGTGAATGAGTCGAATGCCTACGTTCAATGCGGTGTTGCAGGCTTCGGCATTGTTCAAGCGCCTGGAATTACCGTTGAGACATTCCTCGCAAGCGGAGAACTGGTTGAGGTGCTCAAGGCATTTCGTCCAAAGCCTCGCCTGGTTTCCGTGCTTTATCCAAGCAGAACGCATCTTGCGCCTCAGGTCGAGGCATTTGTGGATTGGCTGAAGGAACATTTTCCTGTGCTACACCCCAGCTGGTTCACCGCGCACTAACCTTGGCTCATAGGCTGACTCCGCACCAAGACGGACTAGTGCAAGATGTGTTCGGTAGACGCTTAAGGTGGGGGAGCCGGACGGTTACCCTTCAAATCGAACAAGGATTAACCAGGTTTACGATGGAGGTCATCGTCATCCCCGCTCTCCCTCGACCCGTGTCGCTCACATAATCCTTTTCAGTGCCCACCAAGGTTCGTTTTCCTGGTTGGAGCATGGTATCGACGATGAGTTTTTTCTTCGCGATATCCGGTTTAAAACTCGGCTCTACTGGCCAAATCTGCACGGCGTAGTCTTGGGTGAACAAAAACAGATTTGGAGCGGTATCTACCGGCGTTTGTAAGTGCGCGCACATGACGTCGCTGGCTTGTACTTCAACCATTGTTTTGTAGTGGGGCTTGTCGTAACTGGCCAATATCAATTTCGTGCGAGTCTGAACCCCCAGCGCTTCCTGAGGGTGGCAAGGCGTCACTTCTCCATAGGCGTAGGCGCACCAATTCACCTGGGTCATTGTGACGATTTCCTCAGGTTTTAAAGACAGATCTTTCTGGATGTTCAACCGGTCTTGCGGTTTTTCGTAGGGGATTGTCGTGCAGCCAGTGAGCAATGCGAGTGCGAGCAGAGTGATGAACTTGAAGTACATGGCTTTCATTTCCTATGAATTACATCGACCTGATAGAAACAACTTCCACAAAACGGAATTTTTTCCTGGCCGCCTTGGTAGCGTCTGGCTCAGCCAGGATACCGGGGAGAGACTCTTGCTCGGAAGGCGCGCTGCAGAGATGCAGGCTTTTTTTGCCTTGGATTTGGCCTGCATGGCGCGATTCGCAAGAAGCAAACTCTAGCCCTTCGATTCAGACAGGTTTGCTTTTTGATTTGGCAGGCAGTGGATTAACAAGCATTCGATTCAATTCTCCAGCGAGCGCTATCAACTGCTGTTCCAACGCTTCGACCTCTGAGACGCTGATGCCATTGTTGAGGACTTGCAAGGTTTTGGCTTGCTTCTTCGAGGCTGGCGCTAGGTTATAGGTGTCCTGGGAAACCAATGCCTGTCGCAGTAGATTGTTGATCACGGTCTGATAGCCGGTGCCTGCACTCTGGGCACGTTCACGGGCGGCTTCGATCACAGCATCGTCCAGCATGATCGTGATACGGGTTTTGCCTTTGTTGCTGGCGATGGCGCCGCGCTTGGCGTTACTGAAGTCGTATTCGTCTTTCATGGCTCAAACCTCCAGGTACTCCGTTTGCGTCGGTGCCCATGATCACCCAGCGTTCTTCTCCGTGATCGTGATCTTGTATGGCCAGGGCTGCCTCGTCGTAAAACACCGGTTCGGCATCAGCTAGGCTTACGCCTTTATGCTTGCGCTGATTAGCGATGTTTTTGGCGTTATCGAATTGAACCATGAAAGTTTTCATTATGCATATTTTATATGTATAAAAAAGCGATGAATGGACGATCAGGCAGGATGATCGGCTGTGACGATCTATATCGTGCACACGCCATTTTCCCTCCGCTCAGTTGGAGCTTGATCTTGCAGAGATTGCCTGCGGATTTCCGTGCGCAACGGGCGTCTGTTTACGTAGCCATGTTCTGTTTTCTTTGTCGGAAGGCGTGTATAGACATGACCGAATGTCATATCGAAGCGTTTGCGTGGTAGGCGGGCAGGGTTTGAGCCCAGGTCGTGGAGCCTCAGTTAGCAGCGTTCTCACGAGTATCAAGCTCCCGACGCGGCAACCGCCCATTAAGCACGACGTACGCCGCCAACCCAATCAGCAGCCCCCAAAACGCCCCGCCAATCCCGAGCAACGTGATGTTGGCGGCCGCAATAGGCTCGTAGGAGCGAGCTTGCTCGCGAAAAACTCACAGGCGCCGCGTTCATTCAGGAAGCACGCGTTATCGTTGACGTTTTTCGCGAGCAAGCTCGCTCCTACAGAGGTCACTGAACGGCATTACGTATCTAGAGCCTGCTCGGGGTTTGAATTGCAGGCAGGAGGTAGTCGAACCATTGCGCCAGGTTCGAGCCTGATAGCCGCTGCGCCTCATCGACCTCCATCGATTCATCCTCACCGGCGGTGTAGCACTGGTCACCGCTGCGCCTGTCATCGGGATACACCATAAAACCACCGCGGCCGTCAGGGCAGTCGGGCAGATACACCGAGGACAGGTCGCGTTGCTCATCGAGGTGCGCATTCAAGCGCGCGATATAGATACCCATCGAAACCGCCACACCAATAACCAGCACCACGCAGGCGACCAACTGGCCGGTATAGCTGGCGCCAATCTCATCACGACGCACGGGCGACATCACACGACCCTGTCTGCTCAACGTTCTGGCCAACCAGAAACCAGCCATTGCCTCCCATGCGTACCAACTGCGTTTGCTGTGGAAGGATGCCCACCATCAGCGCGAGGAAAATCACGGCTAACAGCACCCCTTTGATCATCGAATACAGGTTCATGACGGTGACGAGCTCTGGATAAGAAGATCCTTAGCCTAAGCAGCACGGGGTTAACGTCAGGTAAACATCACGGGAAACCTGCCGACTTCCGCTATCCTTCACACCGCTGCGCACTGCCTGCCCGAGGGGTTTTTTCCGTGCATATTCATCTGCTGCTGGTCGAGGACAACCTGGACCTGGCCACCACCGTTATCGAGTACCTGGAGATCAGCGGCATCGTCTGCGATCACGCCAGCCATGGCCAGGCCGGGCTCAACCTGGCGCTCAACCAGCATTACGACGTCATTCTGCTGGACATCATGCTGCCGCGACTGGACGGCCAGCAGGTGTGCGCAGGGTTGCGCCAGCAAGGCGTCCAGACCCCCATCCTGATGCTGACCTCGCTGGATGCGTTGCCGGACAAGCTCGCCAGTTTTGCCGCGGGCGCCGACGACTATCTGGTCAAGCCGTTCGAGCTTGCCGAGTTGGTGGCGCGGATTCGCGCCTTGAGCCTGCGGCGTAGCGGCCAGACCAGCCGCCTGCAAGTGGACGACCTAGTCATGGAACTGACCACCCGCAAAGTCAGCCGGGCAGGGCAGGAGTTGCATCTGTCACCCATCTGCTGGGCCTTGCTCGAGCACTTGATGCGCGCCAGTCCCGAGCCTGTTCCCAGAGAGCGGTTGGAAAGCAAAATCTGGGGCGATGAGCCACCCGACAGCAATACCCTCAAAGTGCATATGCACCGGCTGCGCAAGGCGGTAGACAAACCGTTTGGCCGGCCATTGATCCATACCCTGGCGGGTGTCGGCATTCAGGTAAAACCCCATGCGTAACGGACTGAGCCTGAAGTGGGTAATCAGCGGCAGCTTCCTGTGCCTGATTGCGGTGGTGCTGGTGATCTACAGCAAGCTGCTGCCTGAATTCACCGTGCGGGGCCTGTTCTACACCGCCAGCGCGATGATGGAGGAGGAGGCTCAGTATTTTCTCCGGCACTACAAACAGGACCCGACCACGCCGACGCCGCACAATTACTTCTATACCAGCGTCATCGGCAAGGAGGCGTTGCCGCAGGACGTGCGCGAGTTGCTCACTACATCGCCGAGCCTGTCCTTTGGCGCGGTGAATATCTTCGGCGATCTCTATTCCGATGACGACGATGAGCCGTTCCAGATCATCCTCGAACAGCCCCTGGGTGACGGCAAAACCCTCTACATGTACGACATCGACCACGATAAGGAAGCAGGTGGAGAGGTGGAGACGCCGTTGTCTGATGCCTATTTCGATCAGGTCATAGAGAGTGTCAAGTTCATCAGCCTGGCGGTATTCGTGCCGGCGCTGATTATCATCGCCTTGCTGGTCTGGTGGCTGGTTCGGCCGCTGGGGCGCCTGGTGCAATGGTCCGGCACACTCAAAGACCCTGAGGCACTGACCGGCGCTCGACCGGGTTTCAGCTTCAAGGAGTTCAATATGCTGGCCGATGCCCTGGCCAAAAGTGTTGAGCAGGTGCAGGCCGCCAGCGAACGAGAAGGCCGCTTGTTGCGTTACACCAGCCATGAACTGCGCACGCCCCTGGCGGTGCTCAAGGCCACAATCGAATTGTTGGCCCTGCAATCGGGCGGTGCGCTGCCACCCTCATTGCAGCGCATAGAACGTTCGGTGATGAACATGCAACTGATCGCCGAAACATTGCTGTGGATGAGCCGCGAGCGTCCCGAGCCGCTGCCGGAAGAAGACGTTGACCTGAGCGAACTGGTGGGCGACCTGATTGAAAAACACCGCTACCTGATCGGCAACCGGGATATCGAGTTGAGCATCGACATCCACGACGGCCCTTGCCGATTGCCTCCTACCGCATGCCGCATCGTGATCGGCAACTTCCTGCGCAATGCGCTGCAATACGCCGAAGAAGGCACCGTGGAAATCCGCTTCAAATACCCGCGGCTGATGATTGCCAATCACATCAGGGAGACAGGGCCGCAGCAGGAGTCCGATGATTTTGGCTATGGCCTTGGGCTGCAGTTGATGCGCGAGCTATGCGCAAAGCTGGGCTGGCAGATTGAGGTGATTCGTAAGCAGCAGAGGTTTACGGTCATTCTTGATTTTACGAGCGGGCGGGGCGGCGAGTCAGCAAGTTGAAGGATTTGTAGCCATCGCTCTGTATGGGCCGCGTGTGCCGGCATGGAAAGGACATGAGCAAATGGAACGCAACATTGAAAGTGCGCTGCGCGTGTCTTCCGTCGGTGGCCTCGCGAGTGGCGAACTGCTGATATCCAAGGCTCAACCAACAGATTTAATACGCCTGGGAAATTTCCTACATAATTTTTCTTCTTGCGCTTTTAGCGTTACAGCGTTCGCCTAGCCAGTATTTTATCGCAGCCCTACCGGGGGACTTGCTGCTGGCTCGGGCGAATACTCTTAATCTCAATGGTTCGGTGTAGCGGCTTCAGCACAGCGCGATGAACCATAAGGCCAGACAAGGAGCGGTCAGTGTCCAAGCTATTTCATGCACGCATAGTTCACCCCCTACAGATGCAGGGCTGGCTTTAGACGATGCTTTAAATTAAGTTTAAGCATACGGGAGCTCATAGCTACGCTACGGGTGTGCTTAGTTGTTTTTTTTTTTTTTTTTTTTTTTTTCCAAGGTTTATTTGGTGGAAAACTTTTAA
>NZ_JYLO01000030.1 GCF_001439845.1 Pseudomonas lactis
ACCGCCAACCGTTACCGCGATGCGCTGGACGCCAAGTTCGTCGAGCGCAACGAGCAGCTCAAGAGGGCCGCAGCATGAGTACCGCACCGGTTAAATCACTGATCGACGAGCAGATCGCCGAGATCGAACGCAGCCTGACCATTCTCGGTGCCGGCTTGCCGCGCGACCTACCGGTATCGGCACTGCCGCCCAAGCTTGCTGCTGCAATCAAGGGCGAGCGTATTGCGGTGAGGGTTCGGCCATGACCACCCACCAGCGCACCCGGCGCCTACTCATCTGGCGCGGCTCCTTCTCTGCCCTCTCCGTCTGCACATTCCTGATGCTGCTCAGCGCCCTCGCTGACCGAATCACTCAATAAACAACACCTTCAATCGCTGCGAGCATCGCGGCAAGGATTCCCCATGTCCGAAGAACAGCAACTGGCGATCCTGCCAGCTAAAGAAGTAGCCCTGGCAGTATTCAGCGCCCCCAACGGCCTCGACCCGTACCTACAAAGCGTCCGGGAAGAAATCGACAAGTTCAACGCCTCGGCACCTGACGTTAAAACCAAAAAGGGCCAAGACGCGTATCGCTCGATTGCTTACAGCCTGGCGGGATCAAAAACGAAACTCGACAGCCTGGGCAAAGAGCTTGTTGCAGAGCTGAAGGATGTACCGAAGAAGATCGACGCCGAGCGCAAGCGCGTTCGTGAGCTGCTGAGCGCTTGGCAAGAGGAAGTTCGCAAGCCGCTGACTGAGTGGGAAGCCGCCGAGCAGGCTCGCAAGGATCGGCACGTCGATGCCGTACAGGCAATTGCGGATTTTGCCTTGGATCTGTCGGACGTCACCGCCGCGGTACTGCTTGAGTCTATCGTCTCGGTTGAGGCGATGAAGATGGGCGAGCACTGGGAAGAGTTCGAGGCTGATGCTGCCCGCACCAAGGATCAGGTTCTGGACAAGCTGCGCGCCACCCTCGCCGCCCGCCAGAAATATGAAACCGAACAGGCGGAACTGGTCAGGCTGCGCGCCGAAACAGAAGCGCAGGCCCAGCGCGAGCGTGACGCCAAAATCGCCCGGGAAGCTGAGGAACGCGCCCGCCGCGAAGCCGAGCAGCGTGCACAGGCAGAACGTGATGCCGCAGCCAAGCGTGAAGCCGAAGCAAAAGCCGCCGCTGATCGCCGCGAGCTGGAGTTGAAGCTGGCTGCTGAGCAATCGGAGCGCGCCGCCGCCCAAGCAGCGCGGGACAAGATTGAATCGGAGCAGCGCGCCGCGCAACAGAAGATCGAAGACGAGCAGCGACATAAGCAAGCGATGGCTCAGGCCGAAGCCGATCGAGTCGCTGCTGAGCAGCGTGCAGAACAAGAGCGCATTGACTCGGAGCGCCGCCAAGCTGAAGCCGCCGAGCGAGCGAGACTCGCAGAGATCGCCCGGGCAAATGCCGCTGCCGACGAGATCAACCGCCAAGCTGCCGCGCGGGAAGCGGACAAGGCGCACAAAGCAAAGATCAACCGCGCTGCGCTGGATGCATTTATCGCCGGCGGTATGCCAGTGGAATGCGCGAAACAGGCAGTCACCTTGATTGCTCAGCGCAAGATTCCAGCCATCGCCATCACTTACTGAGGTCGTCATGAACGAGATCATTCAAATGCCGGCACGCGAAAGCGCCGGCCTTACTGCCGCCGAGGTTCACCGCTTCTCGGCCGTAGAGATTCGCCAGCGCGTTAACCTGGTACAGGAAGTGATGCAGGGCATCATGAAGCGGGAAACGCACTACGGCACCATCCCAGGCACCCAGAAACCAACCCTATACAAGCCGGGTGCTGAAGTGCTTTGTGTGACCTTCCGGGTTGCGCAGGAATACCGAATTGAAGATCTGTCCGGCCCAGGTGTAGCGCGCTACCGGGTCACTTGTGTTGGTCGCCATCAGATGACTGGCGTCGCTCTCGGCGAAGGCGTAGGGGAATGCTCGTCCAGCGAAGAGAAGTACAAGTGGCGCGGCGTCATCTGCAAAGCGGAATTGGACGCCACCCCAGAGAACCTGCGCCGGAAGAAGTATTACAAGAACGGCAACACCGCAGATCAGATCCGTACCGAACCGGCAGACCTGGCCAACACCATCCTCAAGATGGCCTGCAAGCGAGCCATGATCGCCATGACGCTCAACGTCACCGCAGCATCGGACATCTTCACGCAGGACATCGAAGATCTACCCGAGGAGCTGCGGCCACAGGAGCAGGCTCAGGCGCAAAGCCAGAAGGCCGCACCAGCCCCCCATGATCCTGCTCTGTCCGCTCACTGGATTACCCAGGCCGAAGCTGCAATCACGCCCGACGCACTGACAGAAGTTTGGAAGGCCGGCGTGGCTGTCATCAATGAGGCCAAGGACACAACAGCTTACGACCTGTTCAAGGCCGCAGTGGTGGCGTGCGGAGTGAAGCTCAAGGCCACCGAAGAAGCCAAGCCGGAAAGCGAGGACGTCGCAGATCAGCAGCTTGAAACACCAGCCGACGAAGAAGTTGAATTTGAGGAGATCCCAGAATGATCATCGTGAATTGCGCGCAAGGCTCCGAAGAGTGGCATCAGGAGCGAGCTGGCGTTATCACCGCCAGCATGTTTGGCGATGCACGAGCCAAGCTAAAGTCTGGCCCAAATAAGGGCGAGCCAACCGCTAAGGCTCAGGATTACGCCTTCCGGCTGGCTGTAGAGCGAATCAGCGGCAAGCCATTGGATGGCGGGTTTGAGACCTGGCAAATGCGCCGTGGGCATGAGCTGGAGCCCCAGGCTCGCATGGAGCATGAAGCTCAAACTGGTTTGATTGTTACCCAGGTCGGACTGGTCAAAACCGACGACGGCGCATTTGGCGCCAGTGCAGATGGCTTCATCGGCGAAGATGGCGGATCGGAGTACAAATGCTTCCTTGCCCCTGAAAAACTTCGTTCGTTCCACATCGACAATGACGCCAGCGAGATCATGGACCAGGTACAGGGGTGCATGTGGATCACCGGTCGAAAGTGGTGGCACATCGGGATGTACTGTCCAGCCCTTGAATCGGTGGGACGCCAGTTGTGGTGGCAGGAATTCAAGCGCGACGACAACTACATCGACAAGCTTGAAGAGGAGCTTTGGGAGTTCAAGCTGCTGGTGGACGGATATGAGGAGAAACTGCGGAGTAAAGCAGCATGATCAGCATCCTCCATAACGAAGTAGAGCGCCTGCGCCCTGCCCAGGAAGAACTTGCCGCCCAGGTCGCTGAGTTTGTGGCGGCCGGCGGTGAGATAGAGGAAATAAAGCCTCCACCACCACCGAAACCGGTCGTCTACGTACCTCAAGAGCCTCCAGCGCCAAAGCCGTTCGTTCGGCGCCGGGTTGAAGCGACCGTCCTTCCCACTGATCCGCTGGACGCCAGGAAGGACAGGCGCGCGGAGAAGGCAGAAATGGTGAAGGCCATGGCACCCACGCACACCCAAACAGAAGTGTCGGCTGTCACCGGCATGACACTGAGAACGCTCAGGGATTTAGCTAAGGACTTCGGCTTTTCGTTCAAGCGAGCCACCCACGGCGGCCACTACGGCGAGCAGTGGAGGCAAGACACCAAAGCCAAGCACGCCGAGTACGCCGAGCGCATCAAGGCATTCAAGGAGCTTGGAATAACCCGCCGCAGGGTTTGCGGGAAGCTTGCGATATCCAACCGAACGCTGGAAAGCATTCTGACGGAATACAGCATCGACTATCCCAAGGCGCGCAAGGGCAGCACCTCATGCGCCGCATAGCCCGCATCCAGCAACGCAAACGACAAACCTGGCTCGCACTGCCGGCCAGCGGAATAGAAGAGGTAGGCCATGGCCATGGATCAGCAAGTTCGATCTGCAAATTGCAGCAAGAGGCGGAAAGAGCGCGGAGAGGAAGAATTGCGACATCGTGTACGTCAGGGCGAAAAGCAGATGCTTGCCGACTTGATGGCCTGGACCGAGGACACTGAGCAAGCATCGGTAATGGCCGGAACCCTGCGCTACGTCCACTCACTAGGCCGCGACGGCGCACGGGAGGCGCTTCGTTCGCGCCACAAAATCGTCGTTAACGAAAACGTGGCGGCAGAACTCTACGCCATAGGCCAGCGCCAAGCATGACGGCTCGACGCCGAAGAAGAATAACCCACCCTACTCGCTGCATCCGGTAACACGGAGGGCGGCGCCTGACTGGAGGTAATCCATGAGCAACTACATGTACAAGACCACCGCACCGGCCGTTGTTGCCGCGGTAATCGCCTGGGAAGCCAAACGCAAAGAGTGGGACGCTCAGCGCGCCAAGCTTGGACAGGTGTTTGGTGGTGCGGCCTCGCCGATGCGGTCAGGTAATCGAAGCTACGTCGGCGGCGTGAAGATCAGTGATAGTCGCGAACTGGACGTGCACTGGTGCCGCCCCGACCAGTACGACTACCGCGCCCTTCGCTCCAGCGCCAAGCCGGCGAAAGGAACACCAAAGGAAGCGCGCGCCGCCCAGGTCGCCGAGCATGAGCGCCTGTGGGCTCTCTGGAAGGAACATTGCCCTGCCAGCATCGATATGGACGAAGCCTGGGAGGCGATTGGACTGAACCCCGGCGCCCTGTGGATGTGCGGCGGCGTTTTCTTCGAGTTGGACGGGGTCGTTTACCTGAACCTCGGCCTACGGCTTGAGGATGGAAACGAGAACATCGAGGGCACCGCCGAAATCCTCGGCAGCGAGTTTGAAGCGGCGCGGCAACTAGTGCTGGGACAGCGCCAGGCCGCTTGAGATTGCGCTTAGCCTATCTCAGGCATTAAGAACGTGAAGCTACCAGTCAGGCCTTTGCGCAAAGCTACAGGCATCTGGTATCCGAAATAGATGAGCCATCGACCGTCAGGCCTCAGATCGGAGTTGACACGATAGGTGCCTACCTCGTTCTCAGTTATGCCGATCAGCTTCGCCACTTCATTGTCTGAAGGCTTCTCGCTCATCTCGCTCTCCTTGATCCGGCTAAATGCCGGTCTCCCGTAATAACCCATACCAACGAATCACGCCAGCCGGCGAGGCAGGCGCACGCCTGGAGATAACCCATGAGCACCTTTGCAGTGTTTGGAATGACCCTCGATGTAGCCAAGACCGAGGCGCGCAAGAAAACTGCCGGTACCCGGAAGAACCCGAAGGCTCCTGGCGGCGTCGAGCCGATCCCAGAAGCTGAATGGCTGGAGCTGGTTGCAAAGCGGACCGAGAAGATTATGGGGGGGGGTACGGTCCGCCAGCTCTCACCGTTGTTCGACGCACCACAGTACGCCGAGCAGTTCATTGAGCTTGCCCGCAAAACTCTGAGATGCCGCGACATGCAGATCAGGGCCAAGGCCGTGCTGGTGGACGCCAAGGGCAAGCCGATCATCAACCCGAAGACGAAGGCGCCACGCGTGGGGTTTTCGGAGTGGCCGCCGAAGCAGCAAGACCAGGCCGCGTAACCCACCCAAACATCGAGATCCGCCATGACCATAACCTACGGCTCAGTCTGCTCTGGAATTGAAGCTGCAACACAAGCGTGGCACCCGCTGGGCATGCGCGCCGCCTGGTTCGCCGAGATTGAGCAGTTTCCGTCGGCGGTCCTGGCCTACCGCTACCCTGACGTGCCGAACCACGGCGACATGACCAAG
>NZ_JYLO01000031.1 GCF_001439845.1 Pseudomonas lactis
GCCAATCTCGCCAGCCAGGCCGCTGAGCGCTTTGAGCGCATGGCATTGATCGCAGAAGCAGCGGAGCAGCGGACATGAGCAATCACACCAAAGAAGAATGGCTGGTAGACCGCCAGGACTATTGCGTCTGCGTCATGCGAGATGGAGAGCCTCTTGAGATCGCCACCATTGGCGCCATGGATCACAACGGCATCAAGTTTGTGATCGGCGACGAGAGCTGGGCGAATGCTTACCTCATGCGTACCGCTCCAGAGCTGCTCAAGGCCCTCGAAGCGATGATGTCCAAGGCCTACAAGCAGAACTGGAACGATCAGTACCCTGAGCTGCTGGAGCAGGCCGAGAAGGTCATTGCGCTGGCGAAGGCTGGATCTGTGCCGGGTGATGGCGGTGAGTCACTGGAGCAAGAGCTATGACATACGTCCGCGAACAAACATCCACAGAGCTTGCCGCACACATTCGCAGCTTGCAAAAAATGGCTGGCTGGTTCGATCCGCTTACCGACCGGCTCTGGCAAGAGGTTGAAGCTCTCCAGGCCGAGCTCGCCGGCCTCAAGACCGGCTACGAAGCCTACAAGCGGGTGAATGCTGAGCTGAAGCAGAAAGTAGCCAATTTAGAGATCTGCCAGACCGCCAGCCTCGGCATGAGCGGCATTATCAAATGCGTGGCAGGGGAGCTTGGCTTTGACGCGGCTGGAGAAGACAGCGCTCAGGATTACCTGATTGTGCTGGCGAGGAAAGCGAGCGAGTTCAAGGCTGAGAATGAGGCGCTGCGCAAGGATGCGGATAAATGGAAGAGCGTGAAGCACGCAGGGGATCAACTCCTAGCCGATGAAGGGGGCGCCGCGATCTGGTCGGCATGCTCGCGAGTCCTGATCAGCATTGCTAGTGAGCTGAATTCAGGCCGCAGCGTAGTCACCGAAGAGGGTGTAACTATCGGCGACAGGGAAATTGGCGACTGGCGCGTCACGGTTGAACGAATCGACGCCGCCATGGGCAAGGGAGAGAAGTCATGAGGCGCACAGTTGGAATTTGCGGACTGGTCTTCTCTGCCGTTGGCGCTGCACTTGGGCTTGCTGGTCATCATGGATATGCGTTCGCCGCTCTGGTGGTATCTGGCGCCATCCTCCTGCTCTCGCGGAGGGTATGGCCATGACAGACAAGATCAGCGTCAACTGCCGCTCCATGCTCACCGAGGCCATCACCCGCATGTCCAAGATGTTCGAGGACAAGCACTTTGTGGTGGTGAGCCTGCGCCCGGGCAAGGACCGAACGCTTGACCAGAACCGCCTGTGGTTCGCCATGTACAAGCGCATCGCCGAGATGACGCAGCTGGGCGACCCAGCCGAGGCGCGCAAGTACTGCAAGCTGCACATCGGCGTGCAGATCCTGCTGAACGAGGATTCCGGGTTCCAGGCCGAGTGGTACCGGGTAATGCGCCACCTCCCATACGAAACCAAGCTGGACATGATGGGCGAGTGCCATCTGTTTGGGCCTGACGGCTTCCCGGTGACCAGCCTTTTCAATCGCGCCCAGGGCATCGCTTACACCGACCGTATCGTCGCGCGCTTTGCTCCGCAGGGCGTGTACTTCTCTGACCTGCTTAGCCAGGAGGCCGCATGAACGAAATAAACTGGTTTGTTTGGTGGGTCGTTGGCTGCGGCCTGGTATTCAACGGATGGCTGGTTTGGAATCTGGCCAAAGTGTGTGGCCATCTGATCTACACGGCGGTCGCCGCCGCATCCTTCACCCGGTTTTGCTGGGCATGCGGGAAAGTCCACGGGTTTAAGAGCCGGAAATTCCCATCATGGGTATACGCGCCACAGGTCTGGTTCGGTTTTTTCACTGTTTCGCTTGGTGCCAGTCCAGGCTCGATCAACCACATGGGCGGTGCTGGTGTGTGGAATGGGATCGGCAACTGGACGGTGTTCCCCGCCAAGGAGGCTGTATGAGTCAGGTAAAACGGTTTGAGATGAATGCCGCTGGCCGGGACTTCGCGGTTGGTGACATTCACGGGCACTTCACCAAGCTACAGGTCGCGCTTGATGCGGCTGGGTTCGATCCTGCAGTTGACCGACTTTTCAGTGTTGGCGACATGGTTGATCGCGGGCCAGAGTCACTCGATGTGGATGAATGGGTTCTCCGCAAGCCCTGGTTTCATGCGGTTCGGGGCAACCACGAGCAGATGACTGTTGATTCTCACGCTGCTGGTCGCGCCAGCGATCAGTGCGGGATGCACTTCATCAACGGCGGCCAATGGTTTTACGGACTTTCCAGTGTGGAGCAGGGCTGCTACGCAAGCATCCTGCAAGACCTGCCACTGGTAATTGAGGTTGAAACGGATCGAGGCCTCATTGGCATCGTTCATGCTGACGTGCCACGCGGTAGCTGGGCAGAGATGATTGGTGCGCTTGATGGCCCAGCGGCGGAGGCCGAGCACATCGCTGCGATTCTTCAGTGGTCCAGGAAGCGCATCACCGACGAAAACAGAGGCGGCGTGGCCGGCGTAAGGGCTGTGATTGTAGGGCATACCCCTCTGCGGCAGCCCGCGATTCTCGGCAACGTCTATCACATCGATACCGGTGGATGGATGGACAGGCACTTCACGCTGCTGAACCTCCAGACGCTTGAATGCATCCCGCCAATCAACCCAAAGCTGCACTGGGACTGGGAGGCGACGGCATGAAGCGCACTCCACTACAGCGCAAGACCCCACTCACGTCCGGCGGGGCGCGCCGCAAGCGCTGCCCCGAGTGCCGAGCGATGTTCACGCCTACCCGTAGCTCGCAGGCGGTTTGCGGGGAGATCGAATGCGCCATTGCTCACGGCAAGTCGGAGAGGGGGCGAGCCATTGCCGGGAAGGCGCTGGCAGAAGTAGGGCGCCGCGAGATCAAGGTCCGCAAGGAGAAGCTGAAGAGCAGGGCGGATCACCTGCGCGAAGCCCAGGCCGCGGTGAACGAGTACGTGCGCCTGCGCGACGCGCATCTGCCGTGCATCAGCTGCGACTCGACGCCGAACGACAACGACCTGATGACGGGCAGCCGATGGGACGCTGGGCATTACCGCTCCGTCGGCGCATGCCCGGAGCTGCGCTTCGAGCCGCTGAACATCCACCGGCAGTGTGTGAAGTGCAACCGCAACCTGTCCGGCAACGCCGTGGAGTACCGCATTCGCCTGGTGCTGCGCATCGGCGCCGAGAAGGTCGCTTGGCTGGAAGGCCTGCACGCGCCCTGCAAGTACACCGTGGAAGAGATCAAGGCCATCAAGGCCAAGTACCGTGCAATGACCAGAGAACTCAAGAGGGCTGCAGCATGAATATAAACTCGGCTCGTCAAGCGTGGCATGACTGCACCTACAACCCGGCCCCCGGGCAAACCTCAGACGTCGTCCAGTTGGGTGTGGTGGTCCAAACCACAGAGCGCGGCCCAACGGCCAATCACGCAATGCACAGCGCACTGGCCGGACACATCCAATCAGCAATAGCCCGTCTACATCCACAGGTCCGTTTGTTCGGCGAGTACATGTACGCCGCGAACCGAGACGATGATATCCGTGAGGCTGCGGAAGAAATGATCTTCGGCATGGTGGTATCGAAGTCCAAGCGCATGACTGCAGCGAAGCGGGAGAAGCTGGAATACGTCGTGAAGGGGGTTATGCGCCGATACCGATACATGCACCAGGGCGGACAGTCAGCGAACGAAGACCCGCTAATCAAGCCCGAGGGTTTCCGTTCGTGGTTGTTGGCCGAGTACGGTGTGCGCCTCGAGTCATTCAACTGGGAACGGGATTGGGAGTCTGTAATCCGCCTGACCTTCGACTGCTGCGAGGATGTCGATCGCATGGCACTGAGCCCAATTGGTGCGGTGATTTACAAGATGAAGGAGGCCGCTTGACTTCCCGTGCGGCTGAGGGCATCATTTCGCCATATTGAGTATTTTGCCTACGGCAACTTGCTCAACTAGCCCGGCTACTATTTCGGGCTTTTTGCTTTATGCAGATGATGGAAGGTGAGCGACACGGGGTAATCCGTTGAGAGGTAAACCGCACTGGTACTGTTTGCGCAGTATTGGTTAATCCCAGGTTCGAGTCCTGGCCATCTGCAACGCGGGTAACCAAGGGACGTAACTGGACCTACATAACCCGCACCTATTTTGAGCCTCGCCACTGTGCGGGGCTTTTTATTGCCCAAGATTTCCCCAAGCCCTCAGAGCCCCTGACTTGTCACGCTGATGAGGGACCTATTCAGGGCCTCGACATTGATCGGGGCCTTTTCGTTTTCGGCCCCGCCACACCCATCGCTCTGAGCTGGGAGTGCCGCCGGGGCTGACTTATTTCAAACATGCCCCACGGAGTCGAGCGCATGGAGTATCTACAGCGCCTGCTCGACAAAATCGACAGGTTCGAATTACTGATCGCGGGCCTCGTTGGGGCTGTGATCGCCAGCTGGTGGCACAAGGACGACTTGAACGACTGGCGCGCCTGGATGATCTTCCTCATCACTGGCATGGCCTGCTCGATCTACCTGACGAGCATGGTCAGCACCTACCTGGGCGTGACTGAGCCGAAGATCGTCGCCGGCATCGGCTTCCTGCTGGGTGCCTTCGGCGGCTCGCTCCTGGCAGCAATCAACCGAGCCATCAAAGCCGCTGACCTCTGGGCGCTCATTCGCCAGCGGTTCGGGGGAGGCAATCCACCATGAATCTTGAACTGATCAACTCCGTAGCCTGCGGCCTGATCGCGCTATGGGCGACCTGGTGTGTACTTAGCGGGAAGGTGAGGGACGGCATCCTCGGGAAGCTGATCTACTCGACCATCGCCATTACCGGTTTCGTCGTGATGGTGGGTAGTCAGAACATCTTCTTTGGCCCGACCACCGCAGGCCTGACGCTTCATGTGTCCCTGGCCCTGGCCGGTGCCCGCCATATCTTCATGGTCACTTACTGGCAGGCGGTCAAGGCCTGGCTGTGCAAGACGCTCAACTGCGAGCACTGCATGGGTTGCCCAAAGGCGCCTGAGGGTATCGAGCGGCGTAAACAGTAATCCGCGCCACGTTTTC
>NZ_JYLO01000032.1 GCF_001439845.1 Pseudomonas lactis
GGGGTGTGCGCCCAGTCAGAAACTGCGAGCCCGCTGGGCCAGTGACACTGAACCCTGAGAAAGAAACGACTATGAAACAAGCAGCTTAAAACGAAGAACAGTGACAACTACCTTGAAAAACACCGCACGAGCCAAACGCCAGATACTCGTTGATCACGGGATCGGTACGGAGCGCATTGGCGTCGAGCGTCAGGCGTTTATCGAACGTCCTCGACCAATAACAACTTTCACATTCAGAGCCTCGGCCTCCAGGAATACCCGTATCACATTTAGAACATTTCGCATTATTGGACTCGGCGCAACGCCGACAGAACTCCCTGCCATCCACCTGTAGCACTAGGAAGCGATGGTGGCGGCACATAGGGCAGGTTCGGGCAGACAATCGAGCGCACCGAGGGCAACACTTGATCATTTGAGAGTCGAAAGCTGTACGTACGAGACGCGTGGATAGAACAGAACACCGCTCGCAGGGCTCCGGGACATTAAAGTAATGGGCGCAGGAATTACATGCTGGGCCATAGTCCGTCAGCTTTCCAACCGGACGACCTAGTCTTCCACAGCGCACGCAGGGTCGTGCAATTACGCATCGGCTACAAACAGCCTTGGCATCGAATATGGGCAGGCGAGAATAGTTTCCGCATCCAGAGCAAAGACGCCGCTTAAACAGGCGCGCATAGCATGTCCCGCAATACCGGTTGCCCGCATGGACCTTCTTGGCTTTTGTCATGGCCCTACCGCATTGATCGCAGTCGGTCGGATGTTCAGAGATGACCATAGGCAAAGATTTTTCGTTGAAGTCGAAGCCATTCACGCTCAACAACAGATCGATCCGCAGGCAGGCGGGATTTGCTGAAAGTGTATTGTTTGTGTGCGCGAACAGTCGTCGCTGAAATTAGAGATCGAGCAACCGTACCTATGAAGGTTTTGCTCACATGCGTTCCAAACACCGAAATTGGGAGTTTGTACTCAGTGATCGCTTGCACCACAACGACAGGAGGGTAAGCAACCAATGGAGCAAGCAATGCCATAAGCTGCATTCGCTCACTTACCTCTAAAAGTTCTAGAGGCAGGCCTGAGTAAATCTGATGGTGTGGTTCGATTTCTACCCCCAACGAGCTCAGCATACGCAGCGTTGGGCCACTCTGGCTTCGCATGGCGTAGCGCAAAATCCCCAACAATAGGTAGGCATATTCGAACCACTCGCCAGCTGCAAAAGCTGCGCTTCCAAAATTCATTTCATGGTCCGCGACGGACTGCAGTTGCAAGGCACCAGTCAAACAAACCCTGTTGTGCAATCCGAAACCGAGATATCCACCACAAGCATGGCAAACCGAGCAATCGATCGCTGGCGGCTTCAACAGCTGTGGTTGAATGGGGGTATGGCATTGCAGGCATCGACTGAGAAGGCAGTTACCGTGTCGGAGACAACCTGTGTGCCATGCAAATCGCCAGTGGCATCGGAAATACGGAATACCTTCCTCAAAGCAGGATGGGCAATATTGCAGGCCACAGCGATGTCGCCGATTGCGGTAGCCCAGCGAAAGAATCCATCGAGCGTTTCCATGTCCAATCTCAGCGTTCGAAACGCAATTCAAGTCCGTAAGAAAACGCCTGGCAGCCACCGCGACATTTGGGAAATCATCACTAGTCAGACGTTCTAGGAGTGAGGGTTTCATACCGCTATCAACATCTGTCGCCCAAATCCGTACCCCTGGCCAAAGCGCCCCGCTGAACGCTAACGGTGAGCAGCCATGAGCAAGCGCATTACGCACCAACCAGGAAGAAAACAATTCGCCGTCCTGGATAGGTTGATAAAGCGGCCAAGGATTCAAACTCTCTCCCTAATCCCGCGCGTAGGCCGAAGCCATGCGTGCTTCTCAATTGTTGCTTTGGTGATCTTTTCACTACCCGAAACAATGGCATCTTTGGCGCACTCCATTAGCAATCGATGCAGATCCCCAGTGTTACCACCTGAAATTGAATGAAGGGCCAAAGCCAGCTCAGGCTTACTCAAACCAGATGCTTGCTGCAGTGGCAGAATCGATTCGAACGATTTGATCAGGCGCTGAAACTCAGGAGATGGCTCCCACCGGCGAAGCGAGACCACATCAAAACGACTGGCGTGCTGCGGATCGGTGTGCAGCACCCGAACGGCATCAGATGTGCCCACACCTACTATCGGTATGGCCAGGGTGTTACACAGCAGCTTGAGAGCGTTCATGACTTCCCTTTGCTTGATCGCCGAGCCGGTCAGGAGCGAATGAAACTCATCGATCACCAACAGGCGAACATGGCACGAGCGGAACATATGAACCACCTGGTAGCGCAATTTTGCTGTGGCATCACTTGCACGGTAAGGCGCCCAAAAACTCTCAAGAATCGAGATGTAGAGCCCTTTCTCATCAGCCGCCGGGGGAGACTCCACCAAAATTACGGGTTTGACAGGCTCACTCTGGACGTTCACATAGCCTTGACCGTACAGCTCCACAAATCGCCGAATAATGGTCGTCTTGCCATTGTTGGAATCCCCGACCAGCAACAGATTAGGCATTCGTGGACGAGAGGGGATCGTCAGTAGCGCCCTCATGGCACTAATTATTTCGTGCGCGGCGGGGTACCCAATCCACCTGGGCTCCTGAATAAACCGGATGCGTTCCTCATCAGACAGGCTCATGACGGCACGAAAATCTGGATGAATGTGCGAGTAATCGCTCATAGGATTTCCTCAAACACCTCGTCCATATCGTCGAGCAATCCCAACAAATCGCGGGGAACGATCGTTTTTGGCTCTAGGGGTACTGGAGCAGCGGGCGTTTTGTTTGTTTGATGGATTTTCTGTCGCTGGGCCAATCGACGCGTCTTTTTGGTGTGGGTCTTAGCGCTTTCCACCAGCTCGCGGTTCTCCATGATCAGCCGCTTGATGAGGTCATCGTCGATATTGGCCAGCCCTCGCTCGACGGCCTGCTTCTTGGCTGCGCGAAACTCCCACACACTGGTCGCCGGGAAGGACTGATTGGCCACCGGGATCTTGAAGTACTGCTTCAGGTGGGGGTCGTAAAACCAGAGTTGGCTGATATCGCGTGGATCACGCCGAAAGATAAATTTGCGCGTCTTACCCGACTCGTCCTTGGCGTTTATCCACGGTCTCAGCGCTTCGGAGTAGTACGTCACATCGAGCTCCACGCCGTAGTGCTGGACGGTTCGCTCATAAGCGGGCAGGAAGTCTCGTTGAATGGTGAAAGCGTCTGCTGGCCGCGGAGGCATGCCAATCGCTGGAGCGTCATCACGCCCTCCAAAAATGCCGACATTCCACTTGTGGAGCGGACTCATAAAGATCTTTGAGTGATACTTGGCGTTGTACTTGAGAATTTCACGCACCAGCCAGACTTCAAATTCCGAAACGGTCAGCGCCGCCTGGGCGTCGGAGTCGATGCCCTCGCGCTGCTGGATATTGCTAAAAGTGGTGCCGGGCAGGCCATGAATGGCTTGCATAAACTTACCCATCAGCCGCTCGATATGACCGCCGTACTTTGGCCGTTTGATGGGGCGGAATCGGTTCTCAATCCCGTAGTTAGAGCAGGACCTGCGCAGGCTTTCAGATCGGAAGTCAGCACCGTTGTCGCTGTGCAAAATGCGAGGAAAGCCCCAGACAGGCCAATCACCTTCGATGCCGTGCGCAAGCAACCACTCTTCCTTGGGAATAATCGAATGCGCCACGCACATGGCGACGGAGATTACTGAGGGCGCGTCGATCGCCAGGTAGTAACCCGTGATCATTCTTGAATGCACGTCGATGGCCAGTGTCAGCCAGAGACGCCCGATGGATTTACGATGCACGTCGTCGACGACCATTACATCGATCGGCGTATGGTCAATCTGGACGACCGCGAGCGGGTACTCGGCGCCGGGAAACGCGCCTGGGGAAGGGGTGTATGCGTTGCGAGCTTTATCTGCAAATCCCCGACCACGAAGAAACTGCTTATCAGTGATACGGCCGATACGCTGACGAATAGTCGACTCAGCCACCATGGGAACACCGCGTGCTTCGGCACGAATGCGAAATTCACTGACCGCTTTGCTGACAGTGGGACGTGTCTTGCTGAGATAATAATCGTGAATCACCTCATCGATGAGCGCATCGGCCTCGGCTGGAATACGGACGGTGCCAGCCTGCCAGCCGCGTTTTCTTGGAATTAGGGCCAACAACTCTCCCCAGCTTTTGTAACGGTCCATCCAGCGGTAGATAGTCGCACTGTCCACCTGGTACAGCATCGCGCGAGCCTTGATCTCGACCTTGGTTCGAACAACGTCTCCAAGCAATGGCTCAATGGCCTCAAATCGCTTCTTCGCAATCGCCCATTGCTCTTCAGTGATGCTTTCCGTGTCGTAATTGACATAGAGGCCGTCCAGTCGCTCCTGGGCAACCGGTTTGAGGCCTTCAACCGGCAAGGCCGAGGCGCGACCGCTGTATACATCAATTCCAACCACCGTCTTGAAGTCCAGTACCTGGTTGATTCGGTAGACGTCTTCGCCATAACGAACAAACGCATTTCGCTCGAGGGAAACACGTGCGCGATCAGGCACAAAAGCCTGAGGTTTTTCCTCGTGAGTATTTGTCTTGTTCATGGCGAGGGGATCCAGACATCGAGAAAATCGTTTAGCGGCTGACGGATGTCGCAGTCGAGCTGACGCGTCGCGATCAGGTACCAGATGTGACTGATGCCGCGCCCGCGGTAGATGCCGGCAAAATGAATCGCCAGCAAGTAGTGCACCGGCACTGATCCGGCCTCACGAACCGTTTGAACAACCCATTCACTCTCCTCACGTGAGAAGTCCATCGCTTTGTAGCGGTCGGTGTTTTTCAAGGTAGTTGTCACTGTTCTTCGTTTTAAGCTGCTTGTTTCATAGTCGTTTCTTTCTCAGGGTTCAGTGTCACTGGCCCAGCGGGCTCGCAGTTTCTGACTGGGCGCACACCCCA
>NZ_JYLO01000033.1 GCF_001439845.1 Pseudomonas lactis
GGAATTTAATCTTGACGATGACCTACTCTCACATGGGGAAACCCCACACTACCATCGGCGATGCATCGTTTCACTGCTGAGTTCGGGATGGGATCAGGTGGTTCCAATGCTCTATGGTCGTCAAGAAATTCGGGTACTGAGTCGCGACCAGTTGGCCTCGCTTCAGCAAATTGGGTAGGTGATAGATCTCGGTGTTTTGTGAGCGTCGAACTTTCGGTTCATCTTCGTCTTCACACACCGCAATCTGATGCTCTTTCGAGTAGTCAAATTGCTTGGGTGTTATATGGTCAAGCCTCACGGGCAATTAGTATTGGTTAGCTCAACGCCTCACAGCGCTTACACACCCAACCTATCAACGTCGTAGTCTTCGACGGCCCTTCAGGGAACTCAAGGTTCCAGTGAGATCTCATCTTGAGGCTAGTTTCCCGCTTAGATGCTTTCAGCGGTTATCTATTCCGAACATAGCTACCCGGCAATGCCACTGGCGTGACAACCGGAACACCAGAGGTTCGTCCACTCCGGTCCTCTCGTACTAGGAGCAGCCCCTCTCAAATCTCAAACGTCCACGGCAGATAGGGACCGAACTGTCTCACGACGTTCTAAACCCAGCTCGCGTACCACTTTAAATGGCGAACAGCCATACCCTTGGGACCGGCTTCAGCCCCAGGATGTGATGAGCCGACATCGAGGTGCCAAACACCGCCGTCGATATGAACTCTTGGGCGGTATCAGCCTGTTATCCCCGGAGTACCTTTTATCCGTTGAGCGATGGCCCTTCCATACAGAACCACCGGATCACTAAGACCTACTTTCGTACCTGCTCGACGTGTCTGTCTCGCAGTCAAGCGCGCTTTTGCCTTTATACTCTACGACCGATTTCCGACCGGTCTGAGCGCACCTTCGTACTCCTCCGTTACTCTTTAGGAGGAGACCGCCCCAGTCAAACTACCCACCATACACTGTCCTCGATCCGGATAACGGACCTGAGTTAGAACCTCAAAGTTGCCAGGGTGGTATTTCAAGGTTGGCTCCACGCAGACTGGCGTCCACGCTTCAAAGCCTCCCACCTATCCTACACAAGCAAATTCAAAGTCCAGTGCAAAGCTATAGTAAAGGTTCACGGGGTCTTTCCGTCTAGCCGCGGATACACTGCATCTTCACAGCGATTTCAATTTCACTGAGTCTCGGGTGGAGACAGCGCCGCCATCGTTACGCCATTCGTGCAGGTCGGAACTTACCCGACAAGGAATTTCGCTACCTTAGGACCGTTATAGTTACGGCCGCCGTTTACCGGGGCTTCGATCAAGAGCTTCGCGTTAGCTAACCCCATCAATTAACCTTCCGGCACCGGGCAGGCGTCACACCCTATACGTCCACTTTCGTGTTTGCAGAGTGCTGTGTTTTTAATAAACAGTCGCAGCGGCCTGGTATCTTCGACCGGCATGAGCTTACGGAGCAAGTCCTTCACCCTCACCGGCGCACCTTCTCCCGAAGTTACGGTGCCATTTTGCCTAGTTCCTTCACCCGAGTTCTCTCAAGCGCCTTGGTATTCTCTACCCAACCACCTGTGTCGGTTTGGGGTACGGTTCCTGGTTACCTGAAGCTTAGAAGCTTTTCTTGGAAGCATGGCATCAACCACTTCGTTAACTAAAAGTTAACTCGTCATCAGCTCTCGGCCTTAGAATCCCGGATTTACCTAAGATTCCAGCCTACCACCTTAAACTTGGACAACCAACGCCAAGCTGGCCTAGCCTTCTCCGTCCCTCCATCGCAATAACCAGAAGTACAGGAATATTAACCTGTTTTCCATCGACTACGCTTTTCAGCCTCGCCTTAGGGACCGACTAACCCTGCGTCGATTAACGTTGCGCAGGAAACCTTGGTCTTTCGGCGTGGGTGTTTTTCACACCCATTATCGTTACTCATGTCAGCATTCGCACTTCTGATACCTCCAGCAAGCTTCTCAACTCACCTTCACAGGCTTACAGAACGCTCCTCTACCGCATCACTTACGTGATACCCGTAGCTTCGGTGTATGGTTTGAGCCCCGTTACATCTTCCGCGCAGGCCGACTCGACTAGTGAGCTATTACGCTTTCTTTAAAGGGTGGCTGCTTCTAAGCCAACCTCCTAGCTGTCTAAGCCTTCCCACATCGTTTCCCACTTAACCATAACTTTGGGACCTTAGCTGACGGTCTGGGTTGTTTCCCTTTTCACGACGGACGTTAGCACCCGCCGTGTGTCTCCCATGCTCGGCACTTGTAGGTATTCGGAGTTTGCATCGGTTTGGTAAGTCGGGATGACCCCCTAGCCGAAACAGTGCTCTACCCCCTACAGTGATACATGAGGCGCTACCTAAATAGCTTTCGAGGAGAACCAGCTATCTCCGAGCTTGATTAGCCTTTCACTCCGATCCACAGGTCATCCGCTAACTTTTCAACGGTAGTCGGTTCGGTCCTCCAGTTAGTGTTACCCAACCTTCAACCTGCCCATGGATAGATCGCCCGGTTTCGGGTCTATTCCCAGCGACTAGACGCCCTATTAAGACTCGCTTTCGCTACGCCTCCCCTATTCGGTTAAGCTCGCCACTGAAAATAAGTCGCTGACCCATTATACAAAAGGTACGCAGTCACCCAACAAAGTGGGCTCCCACTGCTTGTACGCATACGGTTTCAGGATCTATTTCACTCCCCTCTCCGGGGTTCTTTTCGCCTTTCCCTCACGGTACTAGTTCACTATCGGTCAGTCAGTAGTATTTAGCCTTGGAGGATGGTCCCCCCATATTCAGACAAAGTTTCTCGTGCTCCGTCCTACTCGATTTCATGACTAAGAGATTTTCGCGTACAGGGCTATCACCCACTATGGCCGCACTTTCCAGAGCGTTCCGCTAATCTCAAAGCCACTTAAGGGCTAGTCCCCGTTCGCTCGCCACTACTAAGGGAATCTCGGTTGATTTCTTTTCCTCAGGGTACTTAGATGTTTCAGTTCCCCTGGTTCGCCTCTTGCACCTATGTATTCAGTACAAGATAACCATCTTATGATGGCTGGGTTCCCCCATTCAGACATCTCCGGATCAAAGTCTGTTTGCCGACTCCCCGAAGCTTTTCGCAGGCTACCACGTCTTTCATCGCCTCTGACTGCCAAGGCATCCACCGTATGCGCTTCTTCACTTGACCATATAACCCCAAGCAATCTGGTTATACTGTGAAGACGACATTCGCCGAAAATTCGAATTTCTCAGTTAAGAGAACTCACAAATTTTACCTTAGCCTGATCCGTTACCAGTGAAAGTAACGTTCAGTCTATCTTTCTATCACATACCCAAATTTTTAAAGAACGA
>NZ_JYLO01000034.1 GCF_001439845.1 Pseudomonas lactis
GAGATTCAAAGAATCGGGCTGTTCAGCTAGATCAAGGTGGCTCCCAGTGCAGTGACCGCGAAGCGGGCGATGTGCTGGGGGACGCCCAACAAGCGCAGCGCGTTAGGACGGTGGATCAAGCACCGCGATTCTTGATCCAGACCCAGCGGCCTTCCAGTCGCTGTGCGCCGTCCGAATCCGCGAAAGGAGATAGGTCGGAGTGCGGCTGCTTCGCTCCTTCACGCCGCCGCCTTCGGCCTGCGCGCTCCGCTTGCGGGCGATCAGGTCGGGGTTGATCTTGCTTTTGTCGTGGCTTTTCGAACGATCTTTGCGAAGCAAAGTCTAGTGAGTACACTTCCAATGAAGTGGCCCGGCGGAGCTAGGCTGATTTTGAGCGGATTGGGGATGACATGGCATACGCAATCATGCGAGCAAAGAAGCTCGCCAACATGGGCTCAGTGGCGGCCTCGCTGCAGCATTGTTACCGGGAACGGGAGACGCACAATGCTGACCAGGAGCGCACACCTGACAATCAGCACCTGGGCGCGAAAAGCACGGACGAAGCCATGGGCAAGCTGCGGGCTTTGCTGCCTGAGAAACGGCGCAAGGACGCGGTTCTGGCGGTTGAATACGTGATGACGGCCAGCCCTGAATGGTTCGACAAAGCGACACCAGAACAGGAAAAGGAGTTCTTTCAGCGCTCCCTGCAATGGCTGGCCGACAAGTACGGCGCCGATCGGATTGTTACGGCCAGCATCCACAGGGACGAGGCCACACCGCATCTGTCTGCTTTCGTAGTGCCGCTGACGCAGGACAAACGCCTAAGCGCCAAGGAATTCATCGGCAGCAGGGACAAGATGCGTGCCGACCAGTCCAGTTACGCCGGCTGTGTCGCTGATTTGGGGCTGGAGCGTGGGATCGAGGGCAGTAAGGCCACCCACCAGACGATCCAGCAGCACTACGCCGCCGTAGAGCGTGGCGTGAAGCCTTTGGCGGTGATTACACCGAAGGCCGTAGAGCCGCGGGTACTGCGCAAAGGGCTGTTTTCAAGCGATGTCGAGACGCCAGAGGTGGTGGCCGAGCGACTGACCAAAGCAGTCAACGATGGATTCGCAGGGACTATCGCCGTAGCCGCTACAGCGCTCCAGGAGCGCCGTAGAGCGAAAGAGATGCAGGATACGGCTCAGGACCTGAGAAACCGCCTAGAGTCGCTCCAGGGGCCTTTCAAGGGCCTTACCAAAGATCAGGTTAAGGAGGTGCTCAAGGTGGCCATGACTTTCCAGATGGAAAACAAAAAGGCTAAGGAGCAGAGCAAAGTGCATCGCCGCGAACAGGGCAAGAATGCGCCTGTTCGTGGACAATCACGCTGAAGATTTAACCTTTAACGTAGGCTCTAGCATTTTCTTTCTCTTACCGGTGCCCGTGCATAATTCACGGCTCGCAGCCATTTATCCGCAGCGACAAAGCCCGCAACACTAAAGATTGGGGCTTTCGCGTCAATGCGAGAAGTTCGGCTACTTGCTAGTTTCGTGTGTAACTAGAGAAGTATTGGTTTGATCTTTGAATACGGATAGGATAGCCCACCATTCATTGGATCGTTTAAGAGAAGCTTTGCCTACCATCGAAGTACGCTCCCAAACAGCCTCACCATCTAAAAAGGTCAGAGTAAACAGAGGGGCAGAAAATCTTTTTAAAACAACTTTTATTGCAATGGATGTAACTCCATGTGTAGTTGTGTTCTTACCATTTTTGCCAGCGATTGCTCCGACGATGGCGCCAGCTCCACCGGTGAGTACACCGCCTAATGCTGCGCCAGTAAGACTGCCGCCTATGCCTGATGTAGATTTTGACTCTATGGAGTCGTTGACCTCTAGCACTATCTCTATGATATCGGATGGGTAAATCACATGAGGCTGCTGGCCTGGTGAACACAAAATTATCTTCGAGTAATCCTGATTGATGGCAATCATGCCATTAGCACTTTGAAAGCTTTTAAATGGCTGGAATTGCGTGGTTTCCATAAAGCTATTAATGGTTGTCACATCGTTGTTAGCAGTTTCGGTAGCCATACGCTGAATCCAGAGATAAATAGCAGCGAATATGGCGGCGCACGGTGTGGTGATCCATAGTGTAACGGCGCAAGCTGTTGCCCAGGTCCAAAATATGAATATAAATATAAAAGTCGGGAGTGCAAACATTAAAGCACCAGCGACTGTTATGAACAAAAATAAGAATGTGTTACCAAACCATCCGAAGATGTGTCCTTTCCCAATTTCCATACCATTTCTTCCCTTAAAGTTTAGTTTTTTCCACTACTTCGAGGGTATCAGCGCCTGAAATGTGGTTTGTAATCGATCATCATCAATTCTCCTCGGAAGCTTCAATCGCGGCTGTTGCCGGGCTCAATGGCTTCCTCGAGCTTTTTCTACGATATTCGGTGATGAACTTTACGCGGTCACCCTTGAAGAATAGGGCCGGATTGACCCAAAAAGTGGATGGGGTGCGGGGGGCCAGAAATTGCTTGGCCAGAAGCTCTTTAAGGCCCCGCTGGAACGTCTTTTCGCTCATGTCCACGGACCGACCAGATAGGCCATCGTTGAACCACGCTAGCTCGATGCTTTCGGCAAATCCCTGGCGCATGGGGGATCGTTCGTATTCCTGCAGGACTAGCTGGAATACCCTAGATGCAGTGCGGCCAAGGTCGAATGCAGCGGCTACTCCAGCGGCGAAGACCTTCACGAAAGAGGCGTCGTCACGCTCGTCTACGGTGTAGATCGCAGCGGTTTGGCGGACCTCTCCAGTGCGTGTGCTAACCAGCTCCTCTGACGTACCCGTTTTTACATATCGCTTCTTCACCGTCACCTCTGTTGGCTCCAGCAAAGGGTTAGCCAAAGGGCTGTATTCGAGTTTGCGGAGGTTAATCGTTGCAGACATATCGGAAGCCTTTTTTGTCCTTTGGTGAGACACAAGCTAACCGCTCTAAAGACAAAAAACAATGCATTTATGTCTCATATTATCCTGAGTTTGTCTCGGCAGGTCCTAAGTTTGTCTCGAGATTTCCCGTGGCGTATGGGCGAAAAGGTCGTTTGCTTCTCACTCTGTTACTACGCGCTCTTGATCTGGCTCTTGATGCGCCTGTGATCTTGCTTCGGAGATTCAAAGAATCGGGCTGTTCAGCTAGATCAAGGTGGCTCCCAGTGCAGTGACCGCGAAGCGGGCGATGTGCTGGGGGACGCCCAACAAGCGCAGCGCGTTAGGACGGTGGATCAAGCACCGCG
>NZ_JYLO01000035.1 GCF_001439845.1 Pseudomonas lactis
GTGCCCGCTGGCTTGGGCTGATCTACCACTGGCTGCTTAGTGCCCGCTGGCTTGGGCTGATCTACCACTGGCTGCTTGGTAGCCTCTGGCTTGGGCTGATCTACCACTGGCTGCTTGGTACCTTCTGGCTTGGGCTGATCTACCACTGGCTGCTTGGTACCTTCTGGCTTGGGCTGATCTACCACTGGCTGCTTGGTACCTTCTGGCTTGGGCTGATCTACCACTGGCTGCTTGGTGCCCTCTGGCTTGGGCTGCTCAACCACTGGCTGCTTGGTGCCCTCTGGCTTGGGCTGCTCAACCACCGGCTCCTTGGTGCCGCCGCGTGGCTTGGGCCTATCTGTTACTGGCGTGGAGAAGCCGCCCGGCTTGGGCTTATCCGTTACTGGCTTGGTGTCACCATTCGGCTTGGGCTCATCCGCTGCCGGTTTGGTATCTTCCTCTGCCTTCGGGGAACAACGAGCGATAACCACTTTGCCAGAATTCACTTCCCCTAGTTGAAGCAGTCCGGAGTTCAGGCTCGATCCATACAGTCGCTGCAGGCCAGTGCGGTCACCTACCAGCGGAGCGGAAAGATTAAGCAACTTGGATCCTGTCGAGGCCTGGTTGTCTGCCGCCGAGTTCGCATCGGCATGAGAGGACTTCACGGCGTCACTGTCGCCTGGGTTGCCAGGATGAGCCAACGGTGACGGTTGAGGGGTCACGTTCGGCGTGGGCATATGGTAATTTGCAGCGGATGCAGGTGCATTAATCATAATTACGTTTTCTCAGTTAGTTAAAAACAACAACACAACACTTCACAAGTAAAACACCCGTGAACTCTTAAATAGCCAGTCTCTATATTGACTACTCAAACTTTTACGCACGCATCAAAAAACGGCGTTATTAACGAATAACAAGCCATGACTTGTTGTGAGCACTTAAACTTGACGTTATGTTTCACTCATAAAGAGCGACTTGAATCTATTCAGCGCGCTTCTGACGTCGAATGAATTCCCCTGCAAGCCCGCCCTGGAAATGACGACTATCAAAGGCTGGCGCCTGCATCGCCCGGTACTCGCCTGAATGGGCACTCAAGCCATAGGCTGGCCTTACGTTTCGAGTGACAGCTTTCGGCTCGCAAGGATCTGTGCGAGGGGTTGGTTTAGGCTCGCACGGGTCCGGACGTGGTTGCGGTTCACGTGGGTTCGGACGCGGTCTCGGCTCACATGGTTCCGGACGCGGCTGTGGCTCACACGGGTCCGGGCGTGGCTGCGGTTCACGTGGGTCCGGACGCGGCCTCGGCTCACGCGGGTCCGGGCGTGGCTGCGGTTCACGTGGGTCTGGACGCGGCTGTGGTTCACGTGGGTTCGGACGCGGCCTCGGCTCACGTGGGTCTGGACGCGGCTGTGGCTCACACGGGTCCGGACGCGGCCTCGGCTCACGTGGGTGCGGGCGTGGCTGCGGTTCACGTGGGTTCGGGCGCGGCCTCGGTTCACGTGGGTCTGGACGTGGGTACGGTTCACGTGGGTCCGGACGCGGCTGCGGCTGCGGCTCGCGTGGGTCCGGACGTGGCTGCGGTTCACGTGGGTTCGGACGCGGCCTCGGTTCACGTGGGTCTGGACGCGGCTGTGGCTCACACGGGTCCGGACGCGGCTGCGGTTCGCGTGGATCCGGACATGGCTGCGGTTCACGTGGGTCTGGACGTGGCTGCGGTTCACGTGGATCTGGACGCGGCTGCGGCTCGCGCGGGTCCGGACGTGGCTGCGGTTCGCGTGGATCTGGACGCGGCTGCGGCTCGCGCGGGTCCGGACGCGGCTGCGGCTCGCGCGGGTCCGGACGTGGCTGCGGTTCGCGTGGATCTGGACGCGGCTGCGGCTCGCGCGGGTCCGGACGTGGCTGCGGTTCGCGTGGATCCGGACGCGGCTTCGGCTCGCACGGATCCGGACGCGGCTTTGGCTCACACGAATCCGGACGCGGCTTCGGCTCGCACGGATCCGGACGCGGCTTCGGCTCACACGGATCCGGACGCGGCTTTGGTTCACACGAGTCCGGACGCGGTTTTGGTTCCTCCGGTTTTGGCTCCTTCGGTTTGGATTCAGGCTTGGGTTTGGGCTCCTCGGGTTGAGGACGCGGCTGCGGCTTGGGATCTTTGGGTTCAGGGTTTGGCGCGGTTGTATCGCCGTGCGCCAAGATATCAGCAGCTTTTATCTGGCCAATGCTTTTTATTAATAGATCAGCCTTGCCGTTGCCTGTCAGATCCAGGGCCAGCCCCCCCTCGTTGCGGCCCTCGTCATAACTCATCACAGCCTGGCCGGGTTGGCCAGTTAAGCGATCGACGAACTTGAGAGCACTGACATTCGCTCTTTTAAGGACTGCGGATACATCAATCTTATCTGCGCCACTCGCAAAATCCAGGATGACATCAGGGTTATCCGGGGTGGAATCACTGGCATGGTCGTAAACAAAGGTATCTGCGCCGCCCCCCCCAGACAGTCTGTCCGCCCCCGCCCCCCCTTTGAGGCGATTGGCAACATGATTACCGATAAGTGTGTCGTCGCCCTTACCGCCCACTGCATTTTCCAGCGTGACGCCCTTGGCAACGGAAACGTTACCTTTCAACGCCCCTACATCCGAAAAGGACTCGGCATTGAGGTTGATTTTCTGATGGTGTGAATACCCAGAGAAATCCAATGTGTCATTACCACCACCATCCCACACACAGAAAATGGGTGTGTCGTTAGCCGACTTCAAACTATAGGCTTCACGGTTTCGGTGTTTTTCAAGGTAGTTGTCACTGTTCTTCGTTTTAAGCTGCTTGTTTCATAGTCGTTTCTTTCTCAGGGTTCAGTGTCACTGGCCCAGCGGGCTCGCAGTTTCTGACTGGGCGCACACCGCG
>NZ_JYLO01000036.1 GCF_001439845.1 Pseudomonas lactis
CCCATGGACAAACCGCCGACAAACACCTGCCCATGGCGTTGCTTGACCTGTACGAAGGTCTTGCGCACGCCTTCGTACCAGTCCTGCCAGCCAGTGGCCTGCAAGTCGCTGTTGTCGCCGCAGTGCCCGGCCAGCGTGGGCACATACACCGTGCAGTTACCCGCCTTGGCCAGGCCCTTGGCGACCTGGCGCAACTCGGTCGGTGTGCCGGTCAGGCCGTGGATCAACAGGATCCCGACCGGACCATTACCGAGAACGAAACCGGCAGTGCCTTCACCGAGGTCGATCCCTTGAGCATTCACCGCGTGGTCGCTCGCACCAGCAGTTGCTCCAGCAACTTCAGGCCCAGGTCGATTTCCGGGTAGCTGATTTCCAGGGACGGCGCCAGGGTGATCACGTTCTTGTAGTAACCGCCCACGTCGAGGATCAGCCCCAGTTTCTGGCCGTCTACCACCATATCGCCTTTCATGCCTTCTTCGACCATATAGTCCAGGGTCGCCTTGTCCGGGGTGAAGCCATCCGGGCCGCAGATCTCGCAGCGCAGTGCCAGGCCCAGGCCGTCCACATCGCCGATGATCGGGAAGCGTTTTTGCAAGTCTTGCAGGCCTTCCAGGAAGTATTTGCCCTTGGCCATGACCATGGCGCCGTAGTCGACTTCGCTGGTCATCTTGAACATTTCCAGGCCCACCGCGGTACCCAACGGGTTGGAGGCGAAGGTGGAGTGAGTCGAACCTGGCGGAAACACCTTCGGGTTGATCAACTCTTCACGGGCCCAGATACCGCCCAATGGGTTGAGGCCATTGGTCAGCGCCTTGCCGAACACGATCACGTCCGGTTGTACGTCGAAGTGCTCGATTGACCAGAGTTTGCCGGTGCGATAGAAGCCCATCTGGATTTCGTCGGACACCATCAGGATGCCGTGCTGGTCCAGGACGTGCTTGAGCTCGCGGTAGAAATTCATCGGCGGGATCACGTAGCCACCGGTGCCCTGGATCGGCTCGACATAGAAAGCTGCGTATTCGCACTGGTTGGTTTTAGGGTCCCAGACACCGTTGTATTCGGTCTCGAACAAGCGGGCGAACTGCTGCACGCAATGGCTGCCGTACTCTTCCTTGGTCATGCCCTTCGGGCCACGGAAGTGGTAAGGGAAGGGGATAAAATTGGCGCGTTCGCCAAAGTGGCCGTAGCGACGACGATAGCGGAAGCTGGAGGTGATCGACGAGGCGCCGAGGGTGCGCCCGTGGTAGCCGCCTTCGAAGGCGAACATCAGGCTTTTACCGTTGCTGGCGTTGCGCACCACCTTCAGGGAATCTTCGATGGACTGCGAACCGCCGACGTTGAAGTGCACACGGCCGTCGAGGCCGAACTTGTTCTTGGCATCGACCGCGATCATTTCCGACAGCTCGATCTTGCCTTTGTGCAGATACTGGCTGGCGATTTGCGGCAGGGTGTCGATCTGCTTTTTCAGCGCGTTGTTCAGGCGCGGGTTGGCATAGCCGAAGTTGACGGCCGAGTACCACATTTGCAGGTCGAGGTAGGCCTGGTCTTCGGTGTCCCACACATAAGAGCCTTCGCAGCGGCTGAAAATCCGCGGTGGCTCGATGTAGTGAACAGTGTCGCCGTAGGAGCAATACTTGGCTTCTTTATCCAGAAGCACCTGGTCTTCGGCGGTAGCGATACGGATATCAGACATGATGGAAGAGTTCCTGATGGTCAGAAGAGGTGTTGAAGGTGGTGGCGTTGGCAGCGAGGCCTTGTGGCAGCTTGGCCAGCAACGCCGGCACCTGCGCAAAGGTGTCGAAGCGCGCATGAGGAATCTGATGGGCGACGCAGTACTCGGCGAGGCTGCCTTTGGCGAACACGAAGTCTGCAGTGGAGGCCACGCACATGTCGGACTTGCCGTCGCCGATCACCAGCACGCGCTTGTTGCGCGGCGTGGATTTGCACTTGCAGTTGCCGGAAGCGGCGCGGCAGGCATCGCTGGCATACGGGAAGTCGATGCGCCAGCTGTCCTGGTCGACCTGGCGCAGGCGGTTGGCGAGGATCGGCAGCAGGGTCACGTAGTTGCGCGAAAGGATGCGGGCAATGCCCTGCTCGATGCCGTCGCTGACCACTTCGATGGAGGCACCCAGGCCCATGACGTGATCGAC
>NZ_JYLO01000037.1 GCF_001439845.1 Pseudomonas lactis
GCCGGGATCTGCTTTGCACCGCTCAGATATGCGTAGTTCGGGTCGTTCTGATTCCAGCAGCTGAACTGCCAGGGCTTCAGGCACACGCCGGCGTAACCCTCCCCCCACCACGACTTGGCCTTGCCGTCGAACACACGGTTGCGGATGGTCCAGGCCACGGCGATCTGGCCGGACATCCCCTCACCGCGGGCTTCACCCCATAGCGTGCGCGCCAGGATGTCCCGGTCTTTCTCGGTTGCGTTCATACTTTTCTCCAGGCGTAAAAAAGCCCGCTCAGTTGGCGGGCTGTTATTTTTCGGCAGTGGTCGTTGGCGGCTGCATGTCTACCCTGGGCATTTCAAGTCGCACATCGATCCAGCTATTCAGAGGCACATCAATGGGCGCCCCCCGGCCCGGCACCATCTCCCCGTCCTCAGTGAGCGTCCATCGCTGCTTGAACAGGCGCACTACGACCGTGCCATCCTCATCTTGGTGGCTTTCAGTGAGCCCCAGCATTCGACCGCCGTCAGGGGAGCTCGGATCATGGGTGCGCCACCCCTCAAGCGCCAGCCCAAGGCTACCCGACAGTTTGTACTCGCCCAAACTGATGCGCTCTACTGTGATCCCCCTAGCCTCATCATTGGCCACGCCCCATTCTCCGGCTGGCTCAAACGATTGCTCTTGAAGGTCTCGGCGCTCACTTTGCGATACGTTTGCGATTCGAGCGATGGGTGATGCTGCTGACAAAGCGCCGCCCGAACCGCGAGTGGTGTTCCCGGTGTGATACACCTCTTGAGCAGCACCAAATGTCCCTGCATTTCCGAGAGCGCAGCGAAAAAGCATTCGATTGCTGGAAAAGCCCATCGGGAAATAGAGCTGCGCCTCGTATGTAGCGTTGTAGGGGATCCGGATCATCCCTGCGTATGATACTCCAGAGGATGAAGGTCCCTCTCCTACTTGATAGAACCCTCCGCCCTGACCGTTGCCAGGAGAATCATAGCCAGAAGCACCAGGTGCGACCGGCGTAGAAACACCAGAAGGGTTTTTGAGGACCAATGCCGATGCATCAAGATTGGCTGCCGAACCCAATAAATTGGTCCTAGCATAGAGTTCTTGCGTCATTGCGTTTATCTTTACCGCACCACTGCGAGTCGTGTCGCCGCCAGCACCTGTTGGAGCTACACCTATATTTATTTCTTGCCGTGCCATTCTCGACTCCTTAAATAATTTGTTTCGCAAATACGACAGGGTTATACAAGGTGGTTGATAGGTCTACCCCAACAGCTTGAATTAGAAGCCGGTCATTGTTGTACTCCCATACCGCGTACATATTTCCTTGTCGAGAAGTTAGGCCAGCAACATCCATGGCGATGTTGCTTAAAAGCATGTAATCACCGCTCGCCAAACTGGAAGGAGCCGTCCACGACAAGCGTGATTGGCCTTGCGGATCTTGCACCGCCCCCAAATAGGTCCAGCTTGTGATGGTCCTCGTAAATTGAGCACATGGAGTTCCGTTGTCGAATAGAAGCTTTCCGTTACCATCCCAAAGACGAAACCCGAAGCTCGCTGTAGGTTCTGACTTGAACGCAGCTGCAAACCACTTACCTGATGTGGCTTGACCAACAACGCCAACGAATGAAAAGCCCGTCCAGGCGCCAGCTGATCCGCGTACCAAGCAGAAGCAAAACACGTTGGACTGATCAGGTCGCACGAAAACCAGTGGCGGCTCATCTGTCGTTATTGTTTTTGCAAAGTTGACTACGACTCCGGCCCCAGTACCGTTCCAGGATCCTTTATCCAAAGTGGTCAGCCTTGAAAACTCAGAGTCGATTACTACAATATCTGACCCATTTTTAAACATCATTCCATAAGACATTACCTGTACCTCATCACAAGTAACCTTTGGGTTGAGGTCCCCAGCGGGCCGCTCGCGCTTTGCCTATTACCGAACCAAACACGCACAACTCCATTTAATATTTCGGGAATAAACCCAATAGCGCTGTTGAATTGCCCAGACGTTCCGTACGGAGCGATTGGAACGCAAACCGCTGAATACTTTGTCGGCTCGACGCCAGGAACCGCAATATCAACGTATCTACCGGCACTCTTTGGCACCAAAGCCGAATACGTAACCCCCACGGTAAATGAGGTCTCATCAAGCTCCAG
>NZ_JYLO01000003.1 GCF_001439845.1 Pseudomonas lactis
GGCTCTTGCCCCACCACTCGGCACCTCGCTTAGGCTCGGTGTGCCCGTAATCCGCCAGTGATTTGGGGGGCCGCCGCCACGCGCCATCCATGGCGCGGGGCGGCTAAACCGGCATCCCTGCCGGTTTGCCCCCCAAATCCCTGTCGAATTCCGGCCAGCGTGGTTTGACGGGGCGCCTGAGATCAAAAGCAGATCAAGATCAAGAGCGGCTCGCTTCGCATCGTGGTTACCGCCTTTTGTAGGAGCGAGCAAGCTCGCTCCTACAAAAGGCAATGCGGGTAGGGTTGAGCTTCGCAAAAACCAGAAAACCCGCCGAGGCGGGTTTCTCACAACTTACAGCCCATCAAGCCACAGCAGGCGAATCAAGGCCGCGCTTTTCAATCACCGTAAACACATCCGCCACATCCTGGACCATGATCCGGGCGGTATTGGCGACGGTGTTGATATCGTGCTCGGCATAGTCCGATACGTTGGAGCAGGCCATCAAGTGCAGGTAGGCGAGTGCGGCGTTGAGGCGTTCGCTGGCGCAGGCGTGCAACTCGTTGAGCGGTGCGTCGCTGTCGATCAGCAGTACCGGATAGTCGGTTGCGGTTTGGGACATGGGGGTGAAGCGGCGGGGCGGGTGTTGATCAGTCATAGTAATGGTCCTTAAAAAAGAAAAAACACCACCGTTTTGCTGCGAAACAAATGGGTGGCAGCTGTGCGCGGGTTCGCAGACCGGGGGACCACTACCAGCACCCGGCAGACCAGAAGGTCTCCCACGCACAACCGCCATAAAACAAGAGGCAGCTGAAAATCTGCTGCGTCATGTTTGACGGTACTAGTAGTGATTTTGTAGGGCTGCGAAACCCCATCGCCGACCAATGCCAGCGACGGAGCGAACTATAAAGTGACCACCGCACAGGCGCAACCGACAGGATGTATCAAACCCCACCCACCAACTTCCCACTGTCCATCCGGCGCTTATACGCACTGTCCCGGCTCGCCAGCCAGAAGTACAACGGCGACGTCACCGCCAGCCCCACCACCCACGACAAGTCCGCGCCGTTGATGTGCTGCGAAATCGGCCCCACATACAGCGGCGTGTTCATGAACGGAATCTGCACCGCAATCCCCACCGCATACGCCAGCAACGCCTGTGGGTTGTACTTGCCGTAGATGCCGCCATCCACGCGGAAGATCGAGGCGATGTCGTACTTGCCTTTATGGATCGCATAGAAGTCGATGAGGTTGATCGCCGTCCAGGGCACCAGCACCACGAGCAGCACCAGCACCATGTCGACGAAGTGACCGATGAAGTCTTGGGAGGCAAACACCGCCGCAATCGAGCAGGCGGCCAGCACGATGATGGAGATCACTGCACGGCTTTTCGCAGTGGGGATCCAGCTGTAGGCGAAGGTCTGTACCAGGGTGATGATCGACAGCACCGCGCCGTACAGGTTGAGGGCGTTATGGCTGATCACGCTGAGCAAAAACAGCACCAGCATCAACGGGCCGATGGCGCCGGTGGCCAGTTTGACCGCGTCCATGGTGTCCATGCCCACCGGCGTGGCGAGCACCGCCACCGCGCCGAAGATGAAGGCCAGGCTCGACCCCAGCGCCGAGCCCAGGTAGGTAGTCCAGAAGGTGGCGGCCACCGGCACGTCGGCGGGCAGGTAGCGAGAGTAGTCCGACACGTAGGGCGCAAATGCGATTTGCCACAGCGCAGCCAGGGAAACGGTGGCCAGCCAACCGGAGATGTTGAAGCTGCCACGGGTTAGAAAATCGGTGGTCTGCACATGGGTGAAGATGTAGCCAAAGCCCAGCACAATGCCGGCGCCCAGCACCCAGGTGCCGATGCGGTTGAGTACGTGGATGAAGCGGTAGCCGATGATGCCGATAATCCCGGAACCGATGGCGCCGATAACGATGCCCACCGGCACAGGCACGGCGTCCACCACGCCATGCAGGGATTTACCGGCCAGCACGATGTTGGAGGCGAAGAAACCGATATACATCACCCCGGCAATCACCACCACCAGCAACGCGCCGAGGGAGCCGAACTGCGCGCGGCTCTGGATCATCTGCGGAATGCCCATCTGCGGGCCCTGGGCCGAGTGCAATGCCATCAACACACCGCCGACCAAATGGCCGACAAGGATGGCGACAATGCCCCACACCAGGTTGAGTTGGAACAGTTGTACACCCAGGGCGCCAGTGACGATCGGCAACGGCGCGATGTTGCCGCCGAACCACAGGGTGAACAGATCTCTTACCTTTCCATGGCGATCTTGCGGGGGCACGTATCCAATCGTGTGTTTTTCGATGAGCGGGGCGCTGGATGTTGCAGTGGTAACCATGACGAGCTCCAAGGCAAGGTGAGTACGTGGGCGTACTTCGCTGTGCGGCGCATGGGCGCCGCTTTGTTGTTGGAGTGATCATCTGCAATGGGCGCAGGCAGGTAAATTAGTAAGTTTGTTGCTATAGACCTTAAAAAAAGTATCTCGTGAGATTTTTTGCTCCGGTATGTTGCATGCACGTCAATGGCTTGAAAAACCGGTGTTTCTGCGCACTTGTTTGGGGCAAAACACCACGTTTAGGGAGGTGCCGATGGCAGTCTATAACCTGCGTCAGCTCAGATATTTTGTGACCACGGCCGAATGCGGCAGCGTTGCCGAGGCGTCGCGCAAGCTGTATATCGCCCAGCCGTCGGTGTCCACGGCGATCAAGCAACTGGAAGATAGCTTTGGCGTGCAGCTGTTTATCCGCCATCACGCCCAGGGCGTTTCCCTCACGCCCAGCGGCGCGCGCTTTTATCGCAAGGCGTTGGAGTTGTTGCGGGTGGCCCATGAGTTCGAGCAGAACGCCCTGGCCGATAACGATGTGGTGGCCGGGCAGATCGACATTGGCTGTTTTGAAACTGTGGCACCGTTGTACCTGCCACGCTTGATCGCCGGCTTCAAGGCGCGCTGGCCGGGTGTGGAGATCCGCATCCGCGATGGCGAGCAGCAGGAACTGGTGCAGGCACTGACGGCGGGCAGTATCGACGTGGCGATGCTGTTTGAGCACGACCTGGGCGGCACCATCGAGACCACGCCGCTGATGCCGCCCCAACAGCCCTATGCGCTGCTGCCCGCCGATCACCGCTTTGCCCAGCAGGCCAAGGTGTCCCTGGCCGACCTGGTGCTGGAGCCGATGATTTTGCTGGACGTGTTGCCCAGCCGTACCTACTTCGTGAGCATCTTCGAAGAGCGCGGGCTGACGCCGAATATCGTGTTCAGCTCGCCCTCCATCGAAATGGTGCGGGGCATGGTGGGGCGTGGGTTCGGGTTCTCGATCCTGGTGACCAAACCGTTCAGTGAGTACACCTATGATGGGCAGAAAGTGGTGTGCATTCCCTTGGCGGAAACGGTCACGGGGTCGGGGTTGTCGGCCGTCTGGCTACGCCGCGCACCTTTGACCAAACCGGTGCAGTTGTTTGTCGACTACTGCCGCGAAGAGCTTGCACGTTTGCTCGGCTGAATAGGGTAGGAGCGAGCTTGCTCGCGAAAAACTCATGGACGCCGCGTTTATCCAGGATGCACGCGTTATCGTTGACGTTTTTCGCGAGCAAGCTCGCTCCTACAGAGGGTGATGACCGAGTCTTCAGGTTGTGATAAAGCCTAACAACCGCTGCAACATGGCATCGCAGCCATCAAGCTGCTCCAGGCTCACAAACTCATCGGGCTTATGCCCTTGGTCCATGCTGCCTGGCCCGCACACCACGGTGGGAATTCCCGCCGCATCGAACAACCCGCCCTCGGTACCAAACGCCACGGTGCCGGAGTTCCGCGAGCCGCAAAACGCCGCAATCAACTGCGCCGCCTGGCTGCGCTCATCCGTGACCAGCCCTGGGTAGGCTGACAACTCGGTGAACCGAATCGAACTCTGTGTGCTGACCGCCTGCATGCGCGGCAACACCCGCTGCAGCGCGTAGGCCTGCAACTCTTCAGCCACTTCGCCCGGGTCCATGGAGGGCAGGGCGCGCACTTCAAAGTCAAAGCGGCAGTCGGCCGGCACGATATTCAAAGCCTTGCCGCCGTTGATCATGCCGGTCTGTACCGTGCTGAACGGCGGGTCAAAACGTGGGTCCTGCCGTGCGCGTAACCGCTGGCCAATGCGCCCCAGTTCACCGATCAATTCGGCGGCGTGTTCTATCGCATTCACACCCGAGGGCGCATAGGCCGAGTGGCACGCCTGGCCCTGCACATCGCAGCGCATCGCCAACTTGCCCTTGTGGCCCAGCACCGGTTTGAGTTCGGTCGGCTCGCCAATGATGCACAGCATCGGCTTGACCGGACGTTGTTCCAGAACCGCGAGCAGCGAGCGCACGCCCAGGCAGCCGACTTCTTCATCGTAGGACAGGGCGATATGCACCGGCAGGCGCAACGGCGCTTTGACCAACGCCGGCACCAACGCCAGCACGCAGGCGATATACCCCTTCATGTCGGCGGTGCCGCGTCCGAACAGCTTGCCATCACGCTCGGTCAGTGTGAACGGCGGCAGGGTCCACGGTTGCCCGTCCACCGGCACCACGTCGGTATGCCCCGACAGTACGATACCTGGCAGTTCCACCGGGCCGATGCTGGCAAACAGGTTAGCCTTGCTGCGTTGCGCGTTGTAGACCAGCTCGCTGGCCACGCCAAACCCGGCCAGGTAATCGCGCACATACTCGATCAATTGCAGGTTGGACTCGCGGCTGGTGGTGTCGAAGCCCACCAGGGTTTCCAGCAGTTCGCGGCTGCGGCTCATCGGTCGTCTCCGGCCACGCCGTAGCCGGGGGAGCGGTCGGGGGCGAGGGCGCGGTCGACATAGTCCTGCACCTGTGGGCGGTAGGCGTCCCAGAGTTTTTGCAATTCGCCAATCGGCGCATCGTCGGCCCAATCCACGCGCAAGTTGATGATCGGCCACGTCAACTCGCCCACCACCACCAGCGCGGCGGAGTGCACCGGGCCGGCTTCGCCACCGGCGGCGATGGCGGCATGCATCGCGGCCAGTAGACGGTCTGCGAGCTGGCCTTCGCCCTGTTCGAAAGCCGTGACCATCGCGGTGATCACTTCAGGGGCGGCGAGCATATTGCCCGCCGCCACGCATTGCTCGCCCGAAACCGCGTGATGGGTACCCAGGGTCTGGCTGCCGCTGAAATGCACGCTGCGGCCCAGATGGTCAATTGCCGTCAGTTGCCGGTACTGGCTGTAGCCGTTGCGGGTGAGCGCTTTGTCGACGGCGGCGGCGGGGGCCAGGCCCTGTTCCAGCCCGTCGAGGACGTCCGGGCCGAGAGCCGGCAAGGTGATGTTCTGGGTCGACACTGCGCCCACGCCGGGCCGCAGCCACGGGCAGCGGGCGCCCACGGCGATGCTCGATGAGCTGATGGCAACGCCCAGTTGGCCGGTCTCTGCACAACGGCCGACGATGGAAAAGGTCATGGCTAGCCTCCTTACTCTGGAATAACCGCGATCACATCAATTTCCATCAGCCACTGCGGCTGGCCCAGGGCCGAGACCACCAGCCCGGTGGAAATCGGGAACACGCCCTTGAGCCACTTGCCGACTTCCTGGTACACCGGCTCGCGGTAGCGTGGGTCGATCAAATAGGTGGTGGTCTTGACGATATGGCTGAGGTCGCTGCCGGCTTCTTCCAGCAGTTGCTTGACGTTCTTCATCGCCTGCTCGGCCTGGGCCCGTGGGTCGCCGAGGCCGACCAGGTTGCCGTCGAAATCAGTGCCCACCTGGCCGCGTACGTACACGGTGTTGCCGGCGCGCACGGCCTGGCATAGGTCGTTGTCCAGGCCCTGGTTGGGATAGGTTGCTTTGGTGTTGAACATGCGAATGCGAGTGTGGGTAGGCATCAAAAAACTCCAGGGAAAAGTGATCAGGCGCTGACAGGGGACTGGCGGCCAACCGGGGCGGCTTCGCGGTACTCAAGGTACTGACGCTGGATGGCGATATGGTCGGCCACGTATTTGGCGTCGTGCCACACGCCCCAGATAAACGACGAGCCACGCCGCGATTGCCACGGCAAACCGAGGAAGTAGATGCCCGCTTCGCTGGAGACACCGCGCTGGTGTTGCGGCTTGCCGGCGGCGTCGAAGGCGTCTACCTGCAACCAGCTGTAGTCCACGGCAAATCCGGTGGCCCAGATGATCGAGGTGATGCCGGCTTGCGCCAGGTCCAGCTCCAGGATCGGCTGCTTGATGCATTCAGCGTCAGGGAACACGCGACGTGCCTCGGGCTCCAGGGGCAGGTCGAGGCCGTTGCGCTCGATATAGGCGTCGGCCGCGTCCAGCAGGGTCAGGTAGTTCTCATCACCGCGCGCCAGGTTTTCCACCAGGTTGGGTTGGAACGTTGCCACCGTGCCGTTGAAAGCGTGGGTCAGGCCGACCAGGGTCATGCCTTGCTGGGCCAGCTCGCGAAAGTCGATGGTCTTGCCGCCGTGAGCGCCGCTCACGGCAATGGTGACGTGCTCGCGGCCGGGTTTCATCGCCGCCTGGTCCCACTCGCCCAATACGCCCAGCCACCAGCAGAAATCGCGGTTGCGATAGGCGCGAGGCGGGCGGTCATGGGCGCCAACCGACAGGTACACCTGGCGGCCGGAGCGCTGCAATTCGTCCGCAATTTGCACCCCGGACGAGCCAGCGCCCACCACCAATACAGCGCCCGCGGGCAGTTGCCCAGGGTTGCGATAGTCGGCGGAGTGGATCTGGTGCAGCACGGTGTTTTTGGGCGCTATGCCAGGAATCACCGGCTTCTGAAATGGCCCGGTGGCGGCCACCACGCGGTTGGCTTCGATCACGCCTTCGCTGGTGTGCACGGTAAAGCCGGGGCGGCCGATGTTGCGGACCACTGAGGTGACGTCCACGCCGGTGCGGATCGGCGCATTGAATTTACGGGCATAGGCTTCGAAGTAATCAGCGACGCGCTCTTTGGGCGCGAAGCCATCGGCGGGGACGTCATCGAATTCCAGGCCGGGGAAGCGGTCATGCCAGGCTGGGCCGTTGGCGACCAGCGAGTCCCAACGCCCGGTGCGCCAGCGCTCGGCGATGCGGCTGCGCTCCAACACCAGGTGCGGCACGCCTTGCTTGCTCAAATGCTCGCTCATGGCCACGCCAGCTTGACCTGCGCCAACCACCAGCGTGTCTATTTTTGTTATTGCTACAGTCATGTCTCTATCCTTGCGTAATGCAGTTGGATTCAGCTTGGGCATGACGTCAAGTTAGGGGGCAGGGAGTTATTAATAAAATATTATTAAGTTGGGAAGTGAGCATAAATATCGGATGCAGAAGAGAAGAAGGCCAGCCAACTGTGGAGCTGGCTTGCCTGCGATGGCGGCCTCAAAGCCGACACCTATCTACCTGATATCCACGATCCTCGCTCGTTCTGACAGACTAAGGGGCATTTTCTTCAATACCTCTCGTCTTTGTGCGCGTTACCGTGATCTCAACATCGTTGGCATCACACAAGGAATTGTAATGAGCTTGATTCTCTCCATGGCCGCTTTTGCCCTGGCCACGTCCATCACTCCCGGGCCTGTCAATGTGGTCGCGTTAAGTGCCGGCGCGCGTTTCGGTTTTGTCGCCAGCCAGAAACATGTGTTGGGCGCTGCCGTAGGTTTCACCTTGTTGTTGGTACTGATCGGCTTGGGGCTGCATGAAGTGCTGGTGCGTTGGCCGATCCTGATCCAATTGATCCGCTGGGGCGGGGTCGCGTTCTTGTTGTATATGGCGTGGAAGCTGGCGGTGGACGATGGCCGCCTGGACGCTGACGGTGCCCACACCGCGCCGTCGATGCTGTATGGCGCGATCATGCAGTGGCTCAACCCGAAAGCCTGGCTGGCGTGTGTGGCAGGCATGGGGTTGTTTGTGGCTGACGGCGATGCGGCGCAGGTGTGGTTGTTTGCCGCGCTTTACCTGGTGATCTGCTACCTCTCGGTGGCGTGCTGGGCGTATGCGGGGACGTTTTTGCGCCGCTATTTGAACAACCCGAAGGGTGTGCGCCTGTTCAACCGCTCAATGGCCGCGTTGCTGGCGGCCAGTGTGGGTTATTTGCTGATGGCTTGAGGTTCTCGCGGTACTGCCCCGGCGTGGCCGCAAAATGTTGTTTGAAGGTGCGCTGGAAGTGCGCCTGGTCGGCAAAGCCCGCGGCCAGGGCGACGTCGGCAATCAGCGCGCCATTGCGCAGTTGGCTGCGGGCGAACTGGATGCGCCGGTTGACCATGAAAGCGTGGGGCGTCAAGCCATAATACCGCTTGAACGCGCGGATCAGGTAAGACGGCGACAGGTCGGCGGCCTGGCAGATGTCTTCGAGTTTCAAGGCCTGTGTGCAGTAGGCACGAATGTAGTCGGCGGCGCGTTCCAGCTTATGGTTGACCTCGCGTACCGGCGTCAGCGAAGGGTTCAGGCGCTGTTGCACGTCGGTGAAGTAACTCACCAGCGTGCTCTGCTTTTGCAGCAGTTCGGCCTGATCATCCACTAGCGTGCGGTACAGTTCGAGCAAACCGTGGTACAGCGCAGTGTCGCGGGTATGGGGCGTGTCGAATGGCCGGTAGCCCTGGTCGGTACTGAACCCCAGTTGGTATTGCAGGTCGGTCAGCCAGGGCGTGTCGAGGTACAGCATGTAATAGGACCAGGGCTGGTCATGGATGGGGTTGCAGGCATGCACATCGCCGGGGTTCATCAGCACCACGGTGCCGGCGCTGATTTCGAAGGTGCGCGCGCCGTAGTGGTAATAGCTGCAGCCGGTGGTGATCGCACCGATGGAAAAGTGCTCGTGGGCATGCCGGGTATACGTGACCTTGCGCCCGTCGGCAATGGTGCGCGCCTCGATGAACGGCAGGCGTTCGTCGCGCCAGAAAAACGGTGCTGTAACGGCGGTCATGGACGGGCGCTCCCGGAAGGTAATCGAATGAGCAGGCCAGCAGCGTTATATAAAAAACGCGATTGTTCAAGCCTCCTGAGGTTCGAGCGCCAGGTCGCGCAGATAGTCGGCCCAGGGGTCACTGCCGTTGGCAGCTGCCTGCAGGCTAATCGGCAACTTGGCTTGCTGGCTCAAAGCCAAGCTGTCGTGCAACAAGTGCTGTTCGACAATAATCTTCGTCAGGGCGTAGCTGCGTGGTGAGTCCAAGGTGCGGGGGACGCGTCGGCCCAGGCTGTCTGCGCTGGGCAGCTTATGGTCGAGCATGTTGAGCACCAGGCTGGTATCAACAGCCGTCAGAGCGACCTTGGCCGGCGGCGTTCCGTGTGCATATGCCTGCCAGTCGAAGCGCATCCAGGCTTGGTGAGTGGCAGTGTCGACGGCTCGCATGACCTGGGTGTAGTTCAGCTCGCGTCTTGGGCGAATCAGCATCTGCCTGGGGAAGCATTCATAGAAGTACCGCTCAGTGAAATATGCGACATACACCAGCACAGCCAATCGACCCACCTCGGTAGAGTCGCGCGGCCCCCGTCGACTCACGCTGAAAAACTGCACATTGCCGTATTCCATGGCTTCACGCCGCGGTAAGGTCAGGTGCGACAGCCAATAACGAATGGATTCCCCGTAAGCGGCCTTCAACTGCTGCAGCTTCTTGTCAAAGGCGGTGGAAAATACGCTGTTGATCTGCCCCAGCAGATGAAAGCGCTTGGCCATTTCCCGGTATTTGATCGCCGGGTTCGAGGAGTGCCAGCGATTTGAGGCGGCGTCCAGGCTGCCAGCCATGTGCAAGTCGACGAACGAATACTTGGGGCCGGTATGTACATCCTCGAAACGACCCTCTTCTGAAAACGGCGAGTTTTCCGGCAGCCACATCAACAGGGGTGTTTCGAGCAGGGGGTTGCCGGGGTAGACCTTGCGCAGATCCTGCAGGGCGGTCTGGCGCAAAGTGACGATGGGCTGGGCAAATGTTCGCAGGGTTGACGCCAGGCGTGCACGTTGAAAATTGAGCGCTTGGCGTGCGGTGTTCAACGCCAGGGAACCGGTACGTGCCTGGGTGCCCAGTACGCCATTGGCCTCGGCCCAGTCCAGGACGGGGCCGGCTGCTTCGTGACTCTCCAGGAAGTTTTTCCACGTCCCCTCGGGGGGTAGGTAGGCCAGGCTCATGATCTGCTGATAGCTCAACTGACGAGACGACCCTTGCACGACCTTTTCCATATAGCTTACGTACTGGCGGAACAGCACCCAGGCCTGGGAGCTCTGGCAAGGGGTGGATTCGGGAATGTCGCGAACCAGCAAGTGTGGGCTTTTTCCGCAGAGCAGCAGGTGGGTGGCCAAGGCTGCGACCGGTGCGTTGAGCCCGTGCAGGCTGGCTTCGATCTGGTGGCGGGTGAAAGATGCGGATTCGCCCCAGTGGTAATCATCCTGCCAGTCGATGGAGTTGATACGGGTGGGATGCACGTGCGGCTCGGGATCAAGGCTCAAAATCAACGCGGCCAGGATCAGTGCGTTGCGACTGCCGCTCTCGGTGCTTTCACCGGCATGCCCGCCGTGCCAGTGCAGGGCGTTTGACAGGCGTTCACCCAGTTGTTGCGCCAAGGAGGACGCCAGCACGCGCATCAGGAGAAAGTCTGCTTCTGCGTGCACGTCGGCGACGGACTTGCCGGCCAGGTCGACCCCGCCAAGCACTTCAAACAGCAGACCGTCCTTGTCCGTCATGAATGCGTCGCTGATGGTCAAGACTTGTTGGCGTTCCGACGTCGACAGCTGCCACGCCGTCGCCTGCCAGCCGGTCGACGGTTTGAGAGCACGCCACCAGGCACGATCGCTGACTGACAGGGGCTGGATGACTTCCAGGCGCTGTAACGTGACGAGCGCTTCTTCCAATGTGCGGGGCAAACTGAAGTGGTAAAGCTTCAACGCCTGGGCGAGGGTCACCGTGTTGTCGGTGCGCAGATAGCCACCGGTCTTGGCTGCCAAATCCTGAAGTTGGCGTAACAGCGTCGCCAGCCTGGGTTGTTCCAGTACGGCATCGGTCAGTGATACCCATTTGCCGTCCAGGTCGCAGGCGCTAAGGCTGCCGGTGGCGCTCAGTATCATGTGGCTGGAGGGATCGATGCGCTTGCTAACGCGCAGGGCCAGGAAGGCTGAGTCGTCGGTCAGGACAGTTAATTGCCCGTAGGCTTTTTTCACGGTGGCCTCGAGGGCGTCCGGATCGGCGCTGATCAACCTGTCAAGGCCGTCGGGACTTAGCATCGCGCCATCGTCGATGGCCTTCGCCAGTGCAGTGTGCAACGTATGACGGTCGTTCAACACGCCGACATAGTGTTGATAACGGTACAGCTCGGCAAAGGAGCGCCTGGCGTTGAGTACCACCGGTACTGCCGGTTTGGGCACTTGGCGCAAGCGCCCGACAAGGGCGTTGATGGCCGAGACGCTCCAGGGCCGCTCGATGGCGTAGGCCTGCAATGCCGCAGCCACGCTGAGGCTATGATTGAGATAAAGATCCAGCCCCAACTGTTTGCTCAACGACACCAGCGTTTCCCAGCGGGCATCGTGATTGGCCGGGTCAAGGAAGCTCCACTCTTGCTCATTGTCAATGTGGGGCACCGCCAGTTGCTGGAGCTGGAAGTTGAAGTAAACGCCGGTTGTTGCTTGCGTGTTCGTGCCCAGATCGTTTTCATCCATGATCGCCTGCAGCAGGCTCGCTGCTTGTTTCAAGGTCCTGGCCAGTCGCGAATCGGACGTCAGTTGCAGGCGCGTGCGATAAATGTCCAGAGGCGAATAGGCCTCGCTGTCCAGGGTAATCAGAGCCAGAGCATCGGCCAGTTGCTGGCTGTCCTGGGACTGCTCGGTCAACTCAGCGTAGATCATTGACTTGCTGCGCCCATTATCGTCAAAGCCTGGAAAACGGCCCAGGGTCCTGAGTTCTTCGACAATTGTCTGGGCCTGTAGGTGATTGGCGGGCATCGGCAAGCCATGGAAGGCCAGTACCAGGTTCAACGGCCAGGTCAGGGTGATCGCCTGCGGCTGCGGGTCGATCAGCGGCAAACCCAGCCCCATCGGGTCGATTAGTTGGCTGATAAAAATAATCGGGTTGGCGTGGGCCCACCAGCCGGACGCGTCGGCCATCTTGAAGGTTTTGGGTTGGTTGCCCACGGTGGCGCTCAGGGTGCTGTTCTGGACCCGCAGGCTCTTGGGGGTAATGCCCTGAGCGTCGGCCCAGGCCCTGAACCCCTTGGCGTTGATGGATTTGCCGAAGGCTGCGCTCCATTGACCCAGCAATGACCCGGGGGCAATCGGTATGGGGTGTATGGGGGCTGCCAGGGCCTGGCTCGCGGGGGCGCAAAGCAGGCTGGTCAGTTGCTCGATCAGATTGCGGTCACCCTCCGTAAGCAAGGCCTGGCGCTCACTTACAAAGGTGCTCGTAGGTTTGAGCGTGACCGGCAGGGCGGTATCCCAGGTCAGGGCGAGGGCGTGAAAGTCTTCCATGAGTACGGTTCCGGTTTTGAGGGTAAAGCCGGATGTTGACAGTGGCGGTCGGCACCTTCGTAGCAGGGGTTTCCTGCAAGGCCGTGGCTTGTATCAGCCAGCACCGCGAGGGGCTGGCCTTTTGTCAGGCAGGTACGAGAAAGGCTGCCTTGAGCAACTGCCGGGTATACGCGTGCTGCGGGTCAGCAAAAATAGCCTGGGCATCGCCTTGCTCCACCACCTGGCCTTGCTTGACCACCATCAATTGGTGACTCAGCGCCTTGACCACCGCCAGGTCATGGCTGATAAACAGGTAGGTCAGGTTGTACTTGGCCTGCAAGCCGCGCAGCAACTCAACCACCTGGCGTTGTACCGTGCGGTCCAGGGCCGAGGTGGGTTCGTCCAGCAGGATCAGGCGTGGCTTGAGCACCAGCGCTCGGGCGATGGCGATGCGCTGGCGCTGGCCGCCGGAGAATTCATGGGGGTAGCGATGCCGGGATTCGGGGTCCAGGCCCACTTCCTTGAGCGCCGCGATAATCGCCGCTTCCTGTTCGGCGGGCGTGCCCATCTTGTGGATGCGCAAGCCCTCGCCGACGATTTCGCTGACGCACATGCGCGGGCTCAAACTGCCGAACGGGTCCTGGAACACCACCTGCATTTCCCGGCGCAACGGGCGCACCTGCTGTTGGCTGAGGCGGTCCAGTTGCTGGCCTTCGAAGCGAATTCCGCCCTGGCTGCCGATCAGGCGCAAAATCGCCAGGCCCAGGGTGGATTTGCCCGAGCCACTTTCACCCACGATGCCCAGGGTTTGCCCCTGGGGCAGGCTGAAATTGATGCCGTCCACGGCCTTGACGTAATCCACGGTGTTGCGCAAAAAGCCTTTCTTGATCGGAAACCAGACTTTCAGGTCGTCCACCTCCAGCAGCGGTGGGCCGACCTCATTACTGGCCGGACCGCCACTGGGCTCCGCCGCGAGCAGTTCCTGGGTGTAGGGATGCTGGGGCGACTGGAACAGCGTCTCGCAATCGGCCTGCTCCACGATGCAACCTTGCTGCATCACGCAAACGCGGTGGGCGATGCGCCGTACCAGGTTGAGGTCGTGGCTGATCAGCAACAGCGCCATGCCCAGCCGCGCCTGCAACTCCTTGAGCAATTCCAGAATCTTCAACTGCACGGTGACGTCGAGGGCGGTGGTCGGCTCGTCGGCGATCAACAGCTCAGGCTCGTTGGCCAATGCCATGGCGATCATCACCCGCTGGCGCTGGCCGCCGGACAGCTCGTGGGGCAACGCCCTGAGGCGTTTGTGGGGCTCGGGGATGCCCACCAGTTCCAGCAACTCCAACGTGCGCTGGGTGGCGACCTTGCCGGTCAGGCCCTTGTGCAGCCCGAGCACTTCGTTGATCTGTTTTTCGATGGAGTGCAGCGGGTTCAACGAGGTCATCGGCTCCTGGAAGATCATCGCAATACGATTGCCGCGTATATGCCGTAGGGTCTTCTCTTTGAGCGTCAGCAGGTCTTGCCCTGAATATTCGATGGTGCCAGACGGATGCCTTGCCAGAGGGTAGGGCAGCAGGCGCAGAATCGAATGGGCGGTGACCGATTTACCCGAACCGCTTTCGCCCACCAGCGCCAGGGTTTCGCCGCGCTTGATGTCGAAGCTCACGTGGTTGACCACCCGGTGATGATGCTCGCCGGTGACGAACTCGACACTGAGGTCGCGGATTTCGATCAGATTGTCCGGATTCATCTCATTTCCTCGGGTCGAACGCATCGCGAGCGGACTCGCCGATAAACACCAGCAGGCTCAACATGATCGCCAGCACCGCGAAAGCGCTCATGCCCAGCCACGGCGCTTGCAGGTTGGACTTGCCCTGGGCCACCAGCTCACCCAGCGACGGCGAACCTGCCGGCAGCCCGAAGCCGAGAAAATCCAGGGCGGTGAGGGTGCCAATGGCGCCGGTGAGGATGAAGGGCAGGAAGGTCATGGTCGAAACCATCGCATTGGGCAGGATGTGACGGAACATGATCGCGCCGTTCTGCATGCCCAACGCCCGCGCCGCGCGCACGTACTCCAGGTTGCGCCCGCGCAGGAACTCGGCGCGCACCACATCCACCAGGCTCATCCAGGAAAACAGCAGCATGATCCCCAGCAACCACCAGAAGTTGGGTTGCACGAAGCTGGCCAGGATGATCAGCAGGTAGAGCACCGGCAAGCCGGACCAGATTTCCAGGAAACGTTGCCCGGCCAGGTCGACCCAACCGCCATAAAAGCCCTGCAAGGCGCCGGCAATCACGCCGATGATCGAGCTGAGTATGGTCAGGGTCAGGGCAAAGAGCACCGACACGCGAAAGCCGTAGATCACCCGCGCGAGCACATCGCGCCCCTGGTCATCGGTGCCCAGCAGGTTGACCGAGGACGGCGGCGCCGGGGCCGGGACTTTCAGGTCGTAATTGATGCTCTGGTAGCTGAATGGAATCGGCGCCCACAAGGTCCAGGCGTCCTTGGCCTTGAGCAGTTCTTGGATGTAGGGGCTCTTGTAGTTGGCTTCCAACGGGAATTCACCGCCGAAGGTGGTCTCCGGGTAGCGCTTGAGCGCCGGGAAGTACCAACCGCCGTCGAAGTGCACCGCCAGGGGCTTGTCGTTGGCGATCAACTCGGCGCCCAGGCTCAGCACGAACAGCACCAGGAACAGCCACAGCGACCACCAGCCACGCTTGTTGGCCTTGAACCGCTCGAATCGGCGGCGATTGAGGGGGGACAGGTTCATCTCAATGCTCCCGGCTGGCAAAGTCGATACGCGGATCGACCAGGGTGTAGGTGAGGTCGCCGATCAGTTTCACGATCAGCCCCAGCAGGGTGAAGATAAACAGCGTGCCGAACACCACCGGGTAGTCACGGTTGATCGCCGCTTCAAAGCTCATCAGGCCCAGGCCGTCGAGGGAGAAGATCACTTCCACCAGCAACGAGCCGGTAAAGAAGATGCCAATGAAGGCCGAAGGGAAACCGGCGATCACCAGCAGCATGGCGTTGCGGAACACGTGGCCATACAGCACGCGCCTGTTGGTCAGGCCCTTGGCCTTGGCAGTGACCACGTACTGCTTGTTGATCTCGTCGAGAAAACTGTTCTTGGTCAGCAGGGTCATGGTCGCGAAGTTGCCGATCACCAGGGCGGTGACGGGCAGCGCCAGGTGCCAGAAGTAATCGAGGATCTTGCCGCCCCAGCTCAACTCGTCGAAGTTGTTGGACGTGAGCCCGCGCAACGGGAACCAGTCGAAATAACTACCACCGGCAAACACCACGATCAGCAAAATCGCAAACAGGAACGCCGGTATCGCATAGCCGACGATGATCGCCGAGCTGGTCCACACATCGAAATGGCTGCCGTGGCGCGTGGCTTTGGCGATCCCCAGGGGGATGGACACCAGGTACATGATCAGGGTGCTCCATAACCCCAGGGAAATGGACACCGGCATCTTCTCCTTGATCAGGTCGATGACCTTGGCGTCGCGGAAAAAGCTGTCACCGAAATCCAGCTGGGCGTAGTTCTTGACCATGATCCACAAGCGTTCCGGCGCCGACTTGTCGAAGCCGTACATCTTTTCGATTTCCTTGATCAGCGCCGGGTCCAGGCCCTGGGCGCCACGGTAGCTGGAGCCGGCCACCGCGACTTCGGCTCCGCCGCCGGCAATGCGGCTGGTGGCGCCGTCGAAGCCTTCGAGCTTGGCGATCATTTGCTCCACCGGGCCGCCGGGCGCGGCCTGGATGATGACGAAGTTGATCAGCAAGATCCCGAACAGTGTGGGGATGATCAGCAACAGGCGGCGAGCAATATAGGCCAGCATTCAATTGCCTCCGCTCGCCGCATCGGCGTTCTGTGTGGTGTCGAGGGATACCGCTGGTTTGACGTCGGGTTTAGCCCACCAGGTCGCGGTGCCGACGTCGTAGCGTGGCGAGACCTTGGGGTGGCCCAGGTGGTCCCAGTACGCGACGCGGAAGGTCTTGATGTGCCAGTTGGGAATCACGTAGTAACCAAACTGCAGCACACGATCCAGCGCCCTGGCGTGGGCGATCAGACTTTGGCGCGAACCGGCGTCGATCAACTCCTCCACCAACTGGTCGACGGCGGGGTCCTTGAGGCCCATGTAGTTGCGGCTGCCGGGCTTGTCGGCGCTGGAGGATTTCCAGAACTCGCGCTGCTCGTTACCCGGCGAGGTGGATTGCGGGAAGCTGCCCACCAGCATGTCGAAGTCGCGCGAGCGCAGGCGGTTGACGAACTGTGAGACGTCCACGCGACGAATTACCAGGTCGATGCCCAGGTCTGCCAGGTTGCGCTTGAACGGCAGGAGGATGCGCTCGAACTCGGTCTGGGCCAGCATGAACTCGATGGTCACGGGCTTGCCGGTGCTGTCGACCATTTTGTCGTCAACAATCTTCCAGCCTGCCTCTTGCAGCAGTTGGTAGGCCTCGCGCTGTTGGGTGCGGATCATGCCGCTGCCGTCGGTGTGGGACGGTTCGAAGGCCTGGGTGAAGACTTCGCCAGGGATCTTGTCACGCAGCGGCTCAAGGATCGCCAGTTCATCCGGGCCGGGTAGGCCGGTGGCGGCCATTTCCGAGTTTTCGAAATAGCTGCGGGTGCGGGTGTAGGCACCGTTGAACAACTGCTTGTTGCTCCATTCGAAATCCAGCAACAGGCTGATGGCCTTGCGCACCCGCACGTCTTGGAACATCGGCTTGCGCATGTTGAACACAAAACCCTGCATGCCAGTGGGGTTGCCGTTGGGGATTTCTTCCTTGATCAAGCGGCCTTCTTTCACCGCTGGAATGTTGTAGGCATTGGCCCAGTTCTTGGCGCTGAACTCCAGCCAGTAGTCGAACTGCCCGGCCTTCAAGGCTTCCAGGGAGACGGTGCTGTCGCGGTAGTAATCGGTGATGCGGGTATCGAAGTTGTAGAAGCCCTTATTGACCGGCAGGTCCTTGGCCCAATAATCCTTGACCCGCTCGTAGCGAATCATACGGCCTGGCTTGACCTCGGCCACCTGGTAAGGCCCGCTGCCCAGAGGGATTTCCAGGTTGCCCTTGGAAAAATCCCGGCTCGCCCACCAGTGTTTGGGCAGCACTGGCAACTGCCCCAGGATCAGCGGCAACTCGCGGTTGTTGGTGCGCTTGAACTTGAACAGCACGCGCAACGGGTCTTCGGCCACCACCTCATCGACGTCGGCGTAGTAGTTGCGGTACAGCGGGTTGCCTTCCTTGATCAGGGTCTGGAAGGTGAACACCACGTCTTCAGCGCGGATCGGGTGGCCGTCATGGAAGCGCGCTTCGGGGCGCAGGTAGAAGCGCACCCAGCTGTTGTCCGGGGCTTTTTCGATCTTGCCGGCCACCAGGCCGTATTCGGTGATGGGTTCGTCCAGGCTCTGCATGGCCAGGGTGTCGTAGATCAGCGGCAGGTTATCCGCCGGCACGCCCTTGCTGATGTAGGGGTTGAGGCTGTCGAAGCCGCCCATGGCCGATTCGCGGAAGGTGCCGCCCTTGGGGGCGTCGGGGTTTACGTAGTCAAAATGCTTGAAGTCGGCGGGGTACTTGGGGGGCTCGTTGTAGAGGGTCAGCGCATGTTGTGGCGCGGCGTGCGCCGCGGTGCACAGCAACAGGCTGGCGAGCAGGGTAGTACGCAAGGACATCATTGGGCTTTCTCCGAAGCTTTCAGCCACCACGCGCTCAGGCCCAGGCTATAGGGCGGCGTGGTGACGAAGGCGAACCGGTTGCGGTACGCCAGGCGATGATAGTTGAGGTACCAGTTGGGAATGCTGTAGTGCTGCCACAGCAGCACCCGGTCCAGGGCGCGGCCGGCGGCCAGTTGTTCTTCGCGGGTCTGCGCCGCCAGCAGTTGGTCCAGCAGGTGGTCGACCACCGGGTTGGCGATACCGGCGTAATTCTTGCTGCCCTTGATTGCGGCCTGGCTGGAGTGGAAGTACTGCCACTGCTCAAGGCCGGGGCTCAAGGTCTGGTTGAGGGTCATCAGAATCATGTCGAAATCGAATTGATCGAGGCGCTGTTTGTACTGTGCGCGGTCAACGGTGCGCAAGCGGGCGTCGATGCCGATGCGGGTCAGATTTTCGACATAAGGTTGCAGGATGCGCTCAAGGTTCGGGTTGACCAGCAGGATTTCCAGACGCAGCGGTTGCCCGTCCTTATCCAGTAGGCGCTGCCCCGACAGTTTCCAGCCGGCCTCGCCGAGCAGGGCCAGGGCCTGGCGCAGGGTTTCGCGGGGGATGCCGCGGCCGTCGGTGTGCGGCAGGTTGAACGGCTGGGTAAACAGCGCGGCCGGCAGTTGGTCGCGGTAGGGCGAGAGCATCAACCACTCATGGCCCACGGGCAGGCCGGTGGCCGAGAATTGACTGTTGGGGTAATAGCTCACCGAACGCTTATAGGCGCTGCTGAACAGCGTGCGGTTGGTCCATTCAAAATCGAACATCAACCCCAGGGCTTCGCGCACCTTGGCCTGGCTGAACGCCGGTCGCCGGGTATTCATGAACAGGCCCTGGCTTTGAGTGGGGATCTGATGGGCGATCTGCGCCTTGATCACATCGCCGCGGTTGACCGCCGGGAAGGTGTAGCCTGTGGCCCAGTTTTTGGCCTGATGCTCGATATAAATATCGAATTCACCGGCCTTGAAGGCTTCAAAGGCCACGTCACTGTCGCGATAGAACTCCACTTCGACCTTGTCGTAGTTATAGAAACCCTGGTTGACCGGCAGGTCTTTGCCCCAGTAATCCTTGACCCGTTCAAACACCAGTTGCCGCCCAGGCGCAACCTTGGTGATGCGATAAGGCCCACTGCCCAGGGGCGGCTCGAAGGTGGTGGCCTTGAAGTCACGGTTTTTCCAATAGTGCTGGGGCAGCACCGGCAACTCGCCCAGGCGCAGGATCAGCAAGGGGTTGCCGGCGCGCTTGAACACAAAGCGGATACGGTGAGGGTTGAGAATGTCGACCCGGGCCACTTCCTGCAGGTTGGTGCGGTACTGCGGGTGGCCTTCGGTCAGCAGGGTGCGATAGGAGAACGCTACGTCATCGGCGGTTATCGGCTTGCCGTCGTGAAAGCGCGCTTCGGGGCGCAGGTTGAATACCACCCAACTGCGGTCTTCGCTGTATTCCACCGACTGGGCGATCAGGCCATAACTGGAGGTGGGTTCATCTCCGGACGGCGCGTATTGCCCGGTGCCCACCATCAAGGGTTCATTGAGCTCGTTGACGCCGTACTGCAGGAAATTGGCGGTGGAAACCGGGCTTGAGCCCTTGAAGGTATAGGGGTTGAGCGTATCGAAGGTGCCAAATGCCATTACCCGCAATGTGCCGCCTTTTGGCGCTGCAGGGTTTACCCAATCGTAATGGGTGAATTTGGCCGGGTACTTGAGTGTGCCGAACTGCGCATAACCGTGGCTCTCGGTGATCGTCGCGTTCGCCGCAAAGCTCAAGGCCAGGCTTATTAGTAAAAGGAGGGGACGCTTCAAGTCAGAGATCCGATCCGGGCGGCTTGGGCTTTATGATCGGTACAGTAACAGCTTGTTCCGGTTGGAAAAAGGCTGTCGGGAAGGCCATGTTGCGGACTGCGAGCTATTGGGCGGTATGAAGGTCAAATGTGGGAGCTGGCTTGCCTGCGATAGCATCGACTCGGTGCCTGGGACATACACCGAGGTGTCTGCATCGCAGGCAAGCCAGCTCCTACATTGATTTATCTTGGCCCGGAAACCACCAGCATCTGGCCTGGCTTCAGTGCCTGGCCGGTGCGCGGGTTCCAACGCTTGAGATGTTGCATCTCGACGTTAAAGCGTTTGGCCACCATGTACAGCGAGTCACCTTTCTTGACCTTGTACTGCACCGGTTTTTTCGCCGCAACTTTGCGCGTGTCCTGCATCACCAGGGTCTGGCCGACCTTGAGAGCCTGGCCGTTGAGCTTGTTCCAGCGCTGCAGGTCATGCACATCGACCTTGTTGGCCTTGGCGATCAGTGTGAGGTTGTCGCCATTGCGTACCTTGTAGCTGCGGGTGCGCCCTGCAACGGCCTTGGTCTCGACTTCGTCGAACACCGGCTTTTTCGGGCGCATGCTCAGCAATTCTTCCGGCTTCATCGTCGAAAGGGTGCTGGTCAGCAGTTGGGCCTTGGAGGTCGGTACCAGCAGATGCTGGGGGCCGTCCAGGGTGGTGCGTTGTTTCAACGCCGGGTTGAGCTGGAACAGTTCGTCTTCGTCGATCTCGGCCAGCGCGGCAACCCGTGACAGGTCCATGCTTTGCTTGACTTCAACCACTTCGAAGTACGGCGTGTTGGCAATCGGGTTCAGGTTGACGCCGTAGGCTTCGGGCGCCAGTACCACCTGGGACAAGGCCAGGAACTTGGGCACATAGTCCTTGGTTTCCTGAGGCAGGGGCAGGTTCCAGTAGTCGGTGGGCAGGCCGAGCTTCTCGTTGCGCTCGATTGCCCGGCTGACCGTGCCTTCGCCGGCGTTATAGGCCGCCAGGGCCAGCAGCCAGTCGCCGTTGAACATGTCATGCAGACGCGTCAGATAGTCCAGGGCGGCGGTGGTGGAGGCGGTGATGTCGCGGCGGCCGTCGTAGGCGCGGGTCTGGCGCAGGTTGAAGTAGCGCCCGGTGGAGGGAATGAACTGCCACAAGCCGACCGCATCGCTGCGCGAATAGGCCATTGGGTTGTAGGCACTTTCAATCACTGGCAGGAGCGCCAGCTCCAGGGGCATGTTGCGTTCTTCAAGGCGTTCGACGATGTAATGAATGTAGAGGCTGCCGCGTTCGCCGGCATTCTCCAGAAAGGAGGGGTTGCTGGCGAACCACAGGCGCTGTTGCTCGATGCGCGGGTTGACGCCGACACCGTCCTGCAATTGAAAGCCCCGACGCATGCGTTCCCAGACATCCTGGGGCACTTCGGGGCTGGGCTTCTCTGATAGCCAAATAGGTTTTTGCTTGATCTTGGCAGCAAGATTCGGTTTGGGTTGCACGGTGGATTGTGCAGCGTAATGGGTCGATTGGCAGCCCGCCAGAGTTGCGGAAACGGCCACCGCCACGGCTTGAGCCAGGCGGGTCAATGCGTCTGAAGAAATGGATTTACGAATAGATGACGACATTGGCTGGAAGTAAGTTCCGGGCAAAAATGTCGGGCGATTCTAGAAAGCGCTTTGGTTCCGGTCAACCATTCAGAAATTACGTATCAGATTGCATCTGGTTAGAACTTATCTTTCCAAGCCCTCAAGCTAGCAAACACCTCGGCCCCAGAGCGGTTGTCGCGGCCGTTCCGTTCGTCCGCTTTTTGTTTAACGGATGTTTCAGCGGTGCGCAAAAATGGGTTAGTAAGTTTTTCCAGGGCCAGGTTGGATGGCAGCGTCATCTCGCCACGGGCGCGGAGTTGGGCGACATTTTCCACCCGTTCGGTGATGTCGGCGTTGTGCGGTTCCACGGCTTGGGCAAACTTGAGGTTACTTTGTGTGTACTCGTGGGTGCAGTACACCTGCGTATCGGCGGGCAGGGCGGCCAGGCGTTCCAGGGAGCTGTACATCTGTTCGGGCGTTCCCTCGAAGAGGCGACCGCAGCCGGCAGCAAACAAGGTATCGCCACACAGCAACACGCCTTGGTGGTAAAAGGCGATGTGGCCGAGGGTATGGCCTGGCACGGCGTACACGTCGAAGTCCCAGCCCAGCACGTTGATGTGGTCGTTGTCGTGCAAGGCCACATCCCGCGCCGGGATCTTTTCGTTGGCCGGGCCGTAGACCTTGGCGCCGGTGGCAGTTTTCAGTTGCTCGACACCGCCTACATGATCATGGTGATGGTGGGTGACCAGGATGTCGCTGAGGGTCCACGCCGCATTCTGCTTGAGCCAGGCCAGCACGGGCGCGGCATCGCCGGGGTCGACCACCGCGCAGCGTTGGGTGGTGGGGTCCTGTAACAACCAGATGTAGTTGTCGGTGAAGGCGGGTAGGGCACTGATCTGTATCACTCTTCGATTCGCCAAGCTGAACACATTGGTGCATCTTAGAACGTCTAGGCGAGTTGGAGAATGCAATGACTGATAAAGCGTTCGCCCAGGCCGATCCTGAGTGGCTGGCCCTGATCAGCGCGGCCCGCGAATGGTTGTCCGGGCCGATTGGGCAGTTTTTGCTGGAAGAAGAGCGGCGCATGCTCGAAGACGAGCTGGGCCGGTTCTTTGGTGGCTACCTGGTGCACTACGGCCCGTCAGCCGACACGCCGCCCTCGGCGCCGCAGGTGCAACGCAATGTGCGCCTGGGCGCGCCGTTGCCGGGGGTGGAAATCGTCTGCGAGGAACAGGCCTGGCCCTTGAGCGAACACGCCGCCGATGTGGTGGTGTTGCAGCATGGCCTGGATTTCTGCCTGTCACCCCACGGTTTGTTGCGCGAAGCGGCGAGCAGCGTGCGCCCTGGTGGCCATTTGCTGATTGTCGGCATCAACCCCTGGAGCAGTTGGGGCCTGCGCCGTGTGTTCGCCCATGACGGGTTGCGTCAGGCGCGTTGCATCGCGCCATCACGGGTGGGTGACTGGCTCAACCTGCTGGGCTTTGCGCTGGAGAAACGCCGCTTCGGGTGCTATCGTCCGCCGCTTGCGACTGCCAAGTGGCAGGGCCGCCTGGCCGGTTGGGAACGCCGCGCAGGGGCCTGGCAGCTGTCGGGTGGCGGCTTCTATTTATTGGTTGCACGCAAGATCGTGGTCGGGCTGCGACCGGTGCAACAAGTACGCCGCGAGCCGATCGGCAAGCTCGTGCCGATGCCGTTGGCCAAGGTCAACCGCGAACAACGCGAACCGTAAAACCTCTTTTTGATTTCAGGCCGAATAACCGATGACCGATAGCGTAGAACTCTTCACCGATGGCGCCTGCAAAGGCAACCCGGGCCCAGGCGGCTGGGGCGCTTTGCTGGTGTGCAAGGGCGTGGAGAAGGAACTGTGGGGCGGCGAAGCCAATACCACCAATAACCGCATGGAACTGATGGGCGCCATTCGCGGCCTCGAAGAACTCAAGCGGCGCTGCAACGTACTGCTGGTGACCGACTCGCAGTATGTGATGAAGGGCATCAACGAGTGGATGGTCAACTGGAAAAAACGCGGCTGGAAGACGGCGGCCAAGGAGCCGGTCAAGAACGCCGACCTGTGGCAATTGCTCGATGAGCAGTGCAACCGTCACGACATCACCTGGAAATGGGTACGCGGCCACATTGGCCACCCTGGCAACGAGCGCGCCGACCAATTGGCCAACCGTGGCGTGGATGAAGTGCGCGGCTACAAGCAGAGCTGAATCAGCGACACCGCAGCGGCCGTTCGAGCCGCTGCTTCACTGCCGCCATCTTGCGTGGCGAGTCCACCAGCACCGCATCGAGCTTCAGGCAGGCAGCAGCGCGATAATCGTCATCGTTGTTGACCCCAATCGCCAGAATATTCGACTCGCCGTTGGCGCGGAAACAGTCGACAGCCTGGGGCGTCCACAGCTTGGCATTCACCGCTGAACGGGCCTCGCCGAGGGTGAAGGTTTCCACCACATCCACTGTGCGCTGGTACTCGAATGCTACCCAACCGCCGGGTTGCGGAGGCGGTTTGCAACTGTTTGCCAGGGCGACATTGGCCAGGCGTTCACGGGTCTGGTCGCGGGATTCGAACAAGCGGGCCTTGGGATATTGGGCAAATGCTTGCTGGTAGCTGACGTCGGTGGAGTAGATCCACACGCGGTCCCAGGCGTGGTGCTGCTCCAATACGCGGGCGACAGCCGCGGCCTGGGGCGCAGCCGGCAGTGCTTTCATGTCGAGGATGATCGGGGTGTTGGCTGGAATCGCCGCCAATGCCTGCTGCAATGAGGGCAACGCTACGGCCTGGGTGCGATAAGGAAAGGTCACGCGGCCATCCGCTGCAGCTTGCTTGAACTGCCAGCCAGCGTTGAGTTGTTGCAACTGCGCCCAGGTTTTCTCTGCGACCGCGCCGCTACCCTGGGTATTGGCACTCAAGTCGGCGGGTCGGTACAACACGGGCACGTCGTCACGGCTCAGTTGCACGGTCAGCCACAGCATGTCGACGTTATGGTGCAAGGCGTTCTGAATCGCCAGTAGCGTGTTCTCCGGAAAGTCCGCCGTGCCACCTCGATGGGCTACGATCAGCGGCAGCTGGGGGCCTGCGATGTCGGGAGCTTGCGCAGTGGAACAGCCACCGAGCAGGAGGCTGGCCAATAGCAGCGCTGGCGTGTATCGAGCTTCAATCATTGAGGGGCACCTTTGGCAGCGGTGTCCGGCATACTGCCGGGCAGGCCTGATGGGTAAACGAAAGGCACCATTATTTAATTAATACCGGGTTGAATGCTAACGGGAGTGCGGGATGTCCTCTTTACCTCATGCCGATGTCCAGGCATTTCTTGACGAAGCAGTAGAGAGCGAGCCGCAAGGGCTGACGTACACGCCGCCACGCATTTCACAGATGATCCGTCGTACGTTGCCGCCTTGGGGTGCGATTGAGTGCGTGCAGGTGGCGCATCGCCCACATCGCTTTGAAATGCGCCGTGCGCAGCATCAGTTTGCGCTGTATCGGCAGGGTTCGGTCAGCGATGGCGAGGTCAGCATCGACGGCTTGCGCATGGCTGGGCCGAGGGCTCTGGACCAGTTCGTCGATTTTATTCCGGCCGGTGCCTTATTCGAAGGGTGGACGGGTGAGCGTGCCAGGGTCGGCTATGCCCTGGTGTCGATTGATGAGGATCAATTGGCGGCAGTCTGCCCGACCTATCGTGTACAAACGGATCTCAAGCCGCTGATCAGTTGCCATGATGCTTTTTTGCGGGGATTGCTGGAGCGCTTGGATCAGGTCGTGCGTAGCGGCAAAACCGATGCCCTGTACCTGGAAACCCTGGTGATGCTGTTGATGCAGGAAGTGCGTGCGCTGCAACAACTGCCGGAGGTTGTGCCGGTGAATACCGGTGAGTTCGGGCCTGTGCAGCGCCAGCGTTTGATCGACTATATCGAGGCATCCCTGGCCAACGAAGTCCGCCTGGCTGACTTGTCGAACATCGTCAACCTCAGCCCTTATCATTTCTCTCGGGTCTTCCGGCGTTCGTTCGGTATGTCACCGTACCAGTACCTTTTGCTGTGTCGCGTCAATCGGGCCAAGCACTTGATTACCACCACTGACCGCAGCCTGTTGGACATTGCCCTGGACACCGGGTTTGCCGGCGCCAGCCAGTTTTCCCGTGCGTTCCGGCGCATCGTGGGGCAGGCCGCCAGCCAGTTGCGCCGCCCCTAGGCGTCGTACATTGCGCAATATGTGTCAACACAACAGCAGGCAAGGTAAAGCGTCCTGCGAAGCTGCTCGTTAGTCTGGCTTCAACGGTCGGTTACCCCGTAATCGACTTCAAGCCATTCGTAAGCGTGAGGTAATAAGCATGGGGATTCTTCGTAGGTGGGCACTGAGTGCATGGGTCGCGGCTGCGGTTTTTTCCGTCGGGGCCAACGCTCAAGCTACCCCCGTCATCAAGGAGCGAGGCGGTCTCTACTATCTGGCACCTGGGTATACCGCGGCTGACGTCGCGAATTTCTATTGGCGTAGCCTGAATGGCTGGTCGGAGCATCCAGCCGAAATGGCCAAGTATTATCAGAAGGATGGCGTTTATGCACTGGCCTATGCGCCGGTCGATGATTTTCCGAATGTGGGCTTTAAGCGTGCCAATAAAGGGCGCCAGGAAATGACCGATTACTTCACCAACTTCAGCAAGCAGTTGGGCAACTTGAGGTATAGCGATCCCAAGACCTGGACCTTGCTTCAGACCACCCAAAAGGGCACCTACGTGTTTGAGTACAGCAGCGATGGGGTGATTCGCGCCACTAACAAGCCCTACCAGCAGCGCTTCATCGCTATTTTGCGAATGGCCAAGGATGGGCAAATCCAGGCGGTGCGCGAGTATTGGGACCCCTACGTGGCCCTGCGGGATTTTGGCCTGATCAAAAAGACCCAGTGATCGTTGCGGCTTACAGGGTCAGGGTTGCGCGGGCGAGTTGCTCGTCCGCACACTTATAGAGCGTGCTAATATCCCGCCCCTTGAACTGTACCGAACCGTTGAGAGCTGAACCCTGATGGCCATCCGATCTGTTGTACTCGATACCGAAACCACCGGCATGCCGGTGACCGATGGTCACCGGATCATCGAAATCGGCTGTGTCGAACTGATGGGGCGCCGCCTGACCGGCCGCCACTTCCACGTCTACCTGCAACCGGACCGCGACAGTGACGAGGGCGCGATTGGCGTCCACGGTATCACCGATGAGTTCCTCAAGGGCAAGCCGCGCTTTGCCGAAGTGGCCGATGAGTTCTTCGAGTTCATCAACGGCGCCCAGTTGATCATTCATAACGCGGCGTTTGACATCGGCTTCATCAATAACGAATTTGCCCTGATGGGACAGACCGACCGTGCGGACATCTCCCAGCACTGCACGATCCTCGATACCCTGATGATGGCCCGCGAGCGTCATCCGGGCCAACGCAACAGCCTCGACGCCTTGTGCAAGCGTTATGGTGTCGACAACTCCGGCCGTGAACTCCACGGCGCCTTGCTCGACTCCGAGATCCTGGCCGACGTTTACCTGACCATGACCGGCGGGCAGACCAGCCTGTCCCTGGCCGGTAATGCGTCCGATGGCAGCGGTTCGGCGGAGGGCTCGGGCAACCGACCTTCGGAAATCCGCCGCTTGCCGGCTGATCGCAAGCCGACGCCGATCATCCGCGCCAGCGAGCAGGACCTGGCCGAACATGCGGCGCGGCTGGAGGCGATTGCCAAGGCTGCGGGTGCACCGGCGTTGTGGACGCAACTCACTCAGCAATAACCGCTCAAGTGGGCTCGCCTGCGAAGGTGGTCTGGCAGCGTTCACTTATCTATCTGACGCCCCACGATCCAAATGTGGGAGCAGGCTTGCCTGCGATGGCGGCCCCCCAAATCACTGGCGGATTACGGGCACACCGAGCCCAAGCGAGGTGCCGAGTGGTGGGGCAAGAGCCCTTTGGTTACTTTGGGCTGGGCCGGCATTCCGGCTTTTCCAAAGTGACCCGCCGTCAGGGCGGAACCCTAAGTAGCCGTTACCGCAGCAATGGATATGTACACAATCCAACTATGTTGACTGTCAGGCCGCTTTCGCGAGCAAGCCCGCTCCCACAGTTGGATCGCGGAGTGTCAGGTAGACAGATGTCGGCTGGCAGGCCGTCATCGCAGGCAAGCCAGCTCCCACAGTTTGATCGCGGGATGTCAGGTAGGTATGGCCCAGCTCGCAGGCCGTCACGGGAGCAAGTTCCCTCGCCAGAGGTTCAGCCCCGTACCGAAGTTATGTAGATACCTCTCGACCGCCTGTGAAATCTTCATTCGCCACTTTTGCTTCCAGCTTCTACCCTTGTGCAAAGCCTCCAGAGTAAGAGTGCTCATGTACAAAGACCTGAAGTTCCCCGTTCTGATCGTGCACCGTGACATCAAGGCCGACACCGTTGCCGGTGACCGGGTTCGAGGCATCGCCAGGGAGTTGGAACAGGAGGGCTTCAGTATTTTTTCTGCGGTGGACTATGCCGAAGGGCGGCTGGTGGCCTCCACCCATCACGGTCTGGCCTGCATGCTGATCGCCGCCGAAGGCGCCGGGGAAAACACCCATCTGCTGCAAAACATGGTTGAGCTGATTCGCCTGGCGCGGCTGCGGGCACCCAACCTGCCGATCTTTGCGTTGGGCGAGCAAGTCACCCTCGAAAACGCCCCTGCCGATGCCATGAGCGAGCTCAACCAGCTGCGCGGCATCCTATATCTGTTCGAAGACACCGTGCCGTTTCTGGCGCGCCAAGTCGCCCGCGCCGCACGCACCTACCTGGATGGCCTGTTACCGCCGTTCTTCAAGGCTTTGGTGCAACACACCGCCGACTCCAATTATTCCTGGCACACCCCCGGCCATGGCGGTGGCGTGGCCTATCGCAAAAGCCCGGTGGGGCAGGCGTTTCATCAGTTCTTCGGCGAGAACACTCTGCGCTCGGACTTGTCGGTATCGGTGCCCGAGCTGGGCTCGCTGCTCGATCACACCGGGCCGTTGGCCGAAGCCGAGGCCCGCGCTGCGCGTAACTTTGGCGCCGACCATACGTTCTTCGTGATCAACGGCACGTCCACCGCCAACAAGATCGTCTGGCATTCCATGGTGGGGCGCGATGACCTGGTGCTGGTGGACCGTAATTGCCACAAGTCGGTGCTGCATTCGATCATCATGACCGGCGCGATCCCTCTCTACCTGTGCCCGGAGCGCAACGAGCTGGGGATCATCGGCCCCATTCCCCTGAGCGAATTCAGCCCCGAGTCGATCCGCGCCAAGATCGACGCCAGCCCCTTGACCCGTGGTCGACCACCGAAAGTGAAATTGGCGGTGGTGACCAACTCCACCTACGACGGCCTGTGCTACAACGCCGAACTGATCAGGCAGCAGTTGGGCAGCAGTGTCGAGGTGCTGCATTTTGATGAGGCCTGGTACGCCTACGCCGCCTTTCACGAGTTCTTCGCCGGGCGCTATGGCATGGGCACCTCGCGCACACCGGACAGCCCCTTGGTGTTCACCACCCACAGTACGCATAAATTGCTTGCCGCATTCAGCCAGGCGTCGATGATCCACGTGCAGGACGGCGGCGCACGGCAACTGGACCGTGACCGCTTCAATGAAGCCTTCATGATGCACATCTCCACCTCGCCGCAATACAGCATCATCGCGTCGCTGGATGTGGCCTCGGCGATGATGGAAGGCCCGGCCGGGCGCTCGCTGCTCCAGGAAATGTTCGACGAGGCCTTAAGTTTTCGTCGCGCCCTGGCTAACTTGCGCCAGCATATCGCGGCCGAAGACTGGTGGTTTTCCATCTGGCAGCCACCCTCGGTCGCGGGCATCGACCGGGTCGCCACGGCGGATTGGCTGTTGCACCCAGGGGATGAGTGGCATGGCTTTGGCGACGTGGTCGAAGACTACGTGTTGCTGGACCCAATCAAAGTCACGCTGGTGATGCCTGGCCTCAACGCTGGCGGGGCCTTGAGCGAGTGCGGGATTCCCGCCGCAGTGGTCAGCAAGTTCCTCTGGGAGCGCGGGCTGGTGGTGGAGAAGACTGGGCTGTATTCGTTCCTCGTGCTGTTTTCCATGGGCATTACCAAAGGCAAATGGAGCACCTTGCTCACCGAGCTGCTGGAGTTCAAGCGTAGCTACGATGCCAATGTCAGCCTGGCCAGTTGCTTGCCGTCGGTGTATGCCCAAGGCCCGGCGCGTTATCAAGGGCTGGGGCTGCGCGACCTTTGCGACCAGTTGCACAGCTGTTACCGTAGCAATGCCACGGCCAGGCACCTCAAGCGTATGTATACGGTATTGCCGCAAATCGCGATGAAACCCGCGGATGCCTACGACCAGTTGGTCAGGGGCGAGGTGGAGGCGGTCTCTATCGATGCCTTGGCAGGACGCATCGCCGCCGTGATGCTGGTGCCTTACCCGCCGGGCATTCCGCTGATCATGCCTGGCGAACGCTTCACCGAGTCAACGCGTTCGATCATCGATTACCTGGCATTTGCCCGCACGTTCGATAGCAGTTTCCCCGGTTTTGTCGCGGATGTGCATGGGCTGCAACACGAAGATGACGGCAGTGGCCGTCGTTACACCGTCGATTGCATCAAGGGTTAAGGAAGTTTATGCAAGCTGTGATGAACCCGAAGTATCCAGGGCTCAGTGTGCGAGTCGCCGATGAAGGTTTTGACGCCTATGTATGGGGCAATGATTTCAGTTTTGAAGTCAGCGCCTATGGGGTGCCGCAAATGGGCCAGCGCGTCGAACAATGGCCGGTGGAGCGCGTGCTGCCGTACCGCAAGTGCTATGGCATCGACCCGGAAGAATTCGCCAGTTTTCGTGATGCCGCCGACAGCTCGATCTTCATGGCGTATCTGGATGACCGCGCAGTGGGGCATATCGTGGTCAGCACCAACTGGAACGGTTTCGCCCATGTTGACGAGTTGGCCGTGGCGTTACCGGCGCGCCGACATGGCGTGGCCAAGTCGCTGTTGGACGTGGCGCAGTTCTGGGCTCGCAAGAAGAACCTGCCGGGCATGATGCTTGAGACCCAGAACAACAACCTCGGCGCCTGTCGCCTGTATGAGCGTTGTGGCTATGTAATGGGCGGCATCGATCAACTGCGTTATCGCGGGATTGACCCGCAAACCCGTGAGGTCGCGATTTTCTGGTATCGGTTGTTCAAAGCAGAAGCGGACTGATCTCTGTAGGAGCGAGCTTGCTCGCGAAGAACGTGAACGATCACACGCTCATCCTGATGTAACGCGGCGCCTGTGGGTTTTTCGCGAGCAAGCTCGCTTCTACAGGGGCTTGGTGTCGTTACCAAGCAGGCTTTCGGCTTTCTGGATGACGATCTCCAGCAGCGCATTCAATGCAGGGGAGGCCGCAGCGTCTTGCAAGGTCAGCGCATACAGGCTGACCACTATCGGTGGTGACACCGGGCACGCATCAAGCCCGGACTCGCGTGCACCCAAGGCGGTGAACGGGTCGACAATCGCCAGGCCTTCTCCGGCTTCCACCAGGCCGCGCATCATCGGGTAGGTTTGTACGCGCGTCTGCACCACAGGCATCGGCCGCAGGGCATGCAGCTTGGCGTCCAGCAAACGGCTGAGCGGATCATGGCCTTCAAGGCCGATCAACGATTGGCCGGCCAACTCCTGCAGCGCAATGTACTTTTGCTTGGGCTTGAGCCAGCCATGGGGGGCCAGCAACTGCAATTTGCCTTGGGCCAGCACCGTGCTCTGGATATGGGGGTGTTCTGGGTCATGCAGGCTCAGGCCCACGTCGGCTTCATGCAACAGCAGGCTGTTGATGATCTCGCCAACTGGCTGGCTCGACAGGTTGCACGGCATGTCCTGGAAGCGTCGACGCAGCGCGGCAATGCTCTGCGGCAACAGTTGGTTGGCCAGCGGCGGCGTGCAGAGGGCGCGCAGGGGCGGAGCATGATGGTGTTTCAAGCGGCTGGCAAGGCGTTGCAACGGCTCCAGGGCTTCATACAGAGTTGTGATTTGTGCCTGCAACTCCAGGGTTTCCCGCGTGGCCTGCAAGCGCCCGCGCACGCTGGCGAACAGCATGAAGCCCAGTTGCTGCTCAGCATCCTTGAGGGTGGCGTCTACGTCGCCCACGGGGAGTTGCAACCACTCGGCGGCGGTGCCGAGGTGGCCGGTCTGCAAGATGGCCTGAATCACTTCGATATGACGTAAACGCATGGCCGGAGTCTATGTGCAGTGCGCAGGGGTTTCAATGGCGCAGGCGTTCGTGCGCAAAAAAGACTGCCGGGGTCGTCCCGGCTTATGGCGCTCAGCCAGGACCCCATTAGAATGGCGGGTCTGATCAGCAACGACCCCTGCCGGTTTCCCGGTACTTAAAATAAAAAACAGGTCTGGTCTCATATGCCTCTACCCTCGACGTTCTTCGGGGTAACGGCCAAGCAACTCGTGGTCCTGGTGACCGTGGGAGGCCTGGCGGCTTACTTCTTCAATCATCAGGATGAACCGACGCCGGACAATCTTGCACTGGAAGCCTTTATTCGCTCCCAGCAACAGGTGGGCGAGCAGGTGGGCGCAGTAGTGGGGATTACCCTGGTCAGGGAGGTCGAGGCTTACCCCGCGTACAACGCGCCGGGTTACAAGCGCTCGATGTATACGGTGCAAGGGGAGCGCGGCCAGTTGCTGGTGACGCTCAAGCAAGACGAGCAGGGCATAGAGGTAACGCAGATCCGCCGCCCATGAGCGTTCCCAGCCCAGTCGCCAGGACTGAGCAGGTGAACAAGGCAAGCGCTTACGATGCCAGAGTGGTTGCGGACTCGCGCACGAGAATAATGCCCGACTGGATCAGTTTGAATTCATCACCTTCCAGCTTTTCTACACGGTCGCCAATGGCCAGCTTGTAGGTCGTGGTGGGCGTCGATCCCGCCAGGTCGCCTTGCGCCGGGTTGGATTCCTGGAACTCATGCACCGAATACACGCGGCCTTCCGCGTCTCTGGCATGAAACTGTCCAACAAGTACTGCAGCCATCTGTTTAGAACCTCTGGAGATAAACACTCGATTTGCGGTTCTGTAGACCGTCAGGGAGCGGGGTAGTTTACCTATAAGAAAAAAATACTATTCGCTGATATTTTCAGACGCTTCCTACGCAAGTGCTGGCAAGGAAAACGTCGAGGGAATCCGCATAACCCTCTGGTGAACGCGTTGCGAAGCCTCTATAACTACAAGCTCCTTTATTCAGAAGTCGGGAAACCTCAATGAGCAAGGTCTACACGATTGCCGTCCTGGTGGGCAGCTTGAGAAAAGAGTCAATCAACCGCAAGGTCGCGCTGGCCCTGGCCGAACTGGCCCCTGCCAATCTCAAGTTGAACATTGTTGAAATCGGCGACTTGCCGCTCTACAACGAGGACATCGACGGTGCAACGCCGCCAGCAGCCTACAGTACTTTCCGCAAACAAGTGAGTTCATCCGACGCGGTGCTGTTCGTCACCCCCGAATACAACCGCTCCGTGCCAGCCGCCTTGAAAAATGCCATCGACGTGGGCTCGCGCCCTTACGGGCAAAGCGCCTGGAGCGGCAAGCCGGGGGCGATCATCAGCGTCTCGCCGGGTGCCATCGGCGGCTTTGGCGCCAACCACCATCTGCGCCAGTCCCTGGTGTTCCTGGATGTGTGGTGCATGCAGCAGCCGGAAGCCTACCTGGGCGGGGCGGGCAGTGTGTTCGATGAGGCGGGGAAGGTGTCGGACAAGACCAAGCCGTTCCTGCAGGCGTTCATCGATGCCTATGGCAAGTGGGTAGAAAAACAGAAAGGCTGAAATTAGCCCGGCAGCTGTAGGCGCGAGCTTGCTCGCGAAAAACTCGAGGACAACGCGTTCATTCAGGATGTCAGCGTTGTCGTTACGATCCTCGCGAGCAAGCTCGCTCCTACAGTAGGGGGTTATCGAAGCCAGTTGGTGCGTGCCAGCTCTATGACCTCATCGCCACGCCCGCTCATCACCGCCTTGAGCATATACAGGCTGAACCCCTTGGCCTGTTCCAGCTTGATGCTCGGCGGCATCACCAGTTCCTGAGTGGCGGTCACCACATCCACCAACACCGGTCCATCATGGGCCAGCGCACGGCGCAGGGCCGGCTCCAGGTCTTCGGATTGCTCCACCCGAATGCCCAAGATCCCCATGGCATTGGACATGGCCGCGAAGTCCGGGTTTTTCAGCTCGGTGCCAGTGTCCAGGTAACCCGCCGCCTTCATCTCCATGGCAACAAAGCCCAGGGACGAATTGTTGAATACCACCAGTTTGACCGGCAATTGCAGCTGCGCCAGGGAAATGAAATCTCCCATCAGCATGGTGAAACCACCATCCCCAGACATCGAGATCACCTGCCGCCCAGGGAATGCCGCCTGCGCACCGATAGCCTGAGGCATGGCATTGGCCATCGAGCCATGGTTGAACGAGCCGATCAGCCGACGCTTGCCGTTCATCTTCAGATAACGCGCCGCCCACACGGTGGGTGAGCCGACATCGGCGGTAAAGATCGCATCATCATCGGCCAGCTCGCTGAGCAAGCGCGCCACGTACTGGGGATGGATCGGCCTACCAGCCTTGGACGGTTGCGCCAGGTCATCCAGGCCTTGGCGGGCTTTTTCGTAGTGCTTCAGGGAGGTGTCGAGGAAGCTGCGATCGGTCTTGCGGGTCAAGCGTGGCAGCAGCGCGGCGATGGTTTCACTGACGTCGGCGGCGATGCCCATGTCCAAGGTCGCACGGCGCCCCAGGGCTTGTGGGTTGCGGTCCACCTGGATGATCTTGGCGTCGGTCGGGTAGAACTGGCGATAGGGGAAGTCGGTGCCGAGCATGATCAAGGTGTCGCAATCGAGCATGGCGTGGTAACCGGAGCTGAAACCGATCAGGCCGGTCATGCCCACGTCGAACGGGTTATCCCACTCCACGTGCTCCTTGCCCCGCAGTGCATGCACCACCGGCGCGCCGAGGGCGTCGGCCAATGCCACCACCTGATCGTGGGCACCGGCACAGCCGCTGCCACACAGCAGGGTAACTTTCTCGCTGCTCTGGAGCATGTCGGTGAGGCGCTGCAAGTCCTGCTCAACCGGCACGGTGCGCGGTGCGTGCAAGGCCGGCCACGGCTTGAGCTTATCTTCCACCTCCAACAGCGACACATCTCCCGGAATCACCACCACCGCCACGCCTCGGTTGAGGATCGCCGAACGCATGGCACGGTGCAGCACCTGAGGCATCTGCGCGGGGTTGCTCACCAGCTCGATAAAGTGGCTGCACTCCTTGAACAGTTCCTGGGGATGGGTTTCCTGAAAGTAATTCAGGCCCACCTCCGAGGACGGAATTTGCGCGGCAATCGCCAGCACCGGCACATGGTTGCGATGGCAGTCGAACAACCCATTGATCAAATGCAGGTTACCCGGCCCGCAACTGCCGGCGCACACCGTCAACTCGCCGGTGGCCGCCGCTTCGGCACCGGCAGCGAAGGCGGCAACCTCTTCGTGGCGCACATGCATCCACTCGATGCTGTCCATGCTGCGCAGGGCGTCGGTCAGGCCATTGAGGCTGTCGCCGGTCAGCCCCCAGATACGCTTGATACCCGCTTGTTCCAGGGTGGTCGCCAACTGCTGCGCCAAGTTGATTTTCGCCATGAGGAACTCCAATCGTCAGTGAGGTTGAAAAACTGCTGATCAGTAGGGGACAGTTCAATCACGGCGAATGCTCCGCCTTTAATGTGAAGATTGCGTCATGCTTGCACTCAGTGATGCATACCTTCATAAGCCCTGATCAGCGGCACAAAGGATTACGCGGGAGCTGTTGCTTGGCTGTGAGCAATCGCGATGCTGGCGTGGGCCAGTCGCTGTCGGCATCGAAACGTGCCATCCAGCGGCGGCTATCGGCGTCGGTAAAGCGCTCATTTGGGTCTCCGTCCCATTGGCCGAAGCCCAGTAATCCCAAGTCGTCATAACGGATGGGCTTGAGCAGCCTGTTCAAGAGCATGGGCAGTTCCGGCACGCCGTGTTCGACAGGGTATAACTCGGGCTGTTCGCCCAGCTCGATCCACTGGCCGCTGTGCAGTTCGATGACGCTGATGCAGGGGTGAGCGAGTGCGCTACGTACCTGTTCGCGGGTCAGGTCGAGCTTTTCTCGCCAGTGATCGGCGAGCAGGAAGGCCCAGGTCGGCGGTCGGATGCCGCTAGGCAGTTCGTCGCGCATGCCAAGGGGGTACTCAATATCAAGCCCGTAGAAAGCTGGCGTGAGCGCTCGCTCCCAGATAGTGACTTCCGCCCGGGTGCCATATTCCATTGGATTGGCCATGGCGAAGCCGCTGTAGACCTGGTGAGCCTTGAGCAGGTCAATGGTCTTGAGGACGAACTGGCGCCAGGCATCGCGGTTGTCCAGCCACCATTGCCAGCGGTAATAGAATGAGATGGAGGAGTAATTGATTCGAGCTCCGTCAGCCTGGAACCGCCTGCGCCAGAAATGGCCTGCGGTCGTAGGGGAAGACGCATGATTCGGTTCGTCGGTGAACCAGAAAACGAAGGTCTCGCTTGGGTGAGACTCCAGGGCCTGCCTGCGAAGATCAGGCTCTTCTTCCGGATAAGCATGAGGGCGCTCTGCCTCCGGGTGTATCGTCATGGTGTAGGGGTAGCCAAGCAGTTGCTCGAAGGCTTCGTGGATATCCACCATCAGCAGGGCGATATCTCGATGGTTGTCAGGGGTAGGGGGGAAGTAGAAGCTGATGAAGGGGCTGACGCTGTGCGAAGCTAGCTCAGTGCCGGATTCGGAGTTTGGCCACTCTTTCAATAACTCGATAAAGAGATCTTTTTCTTCAACGGTAAACAATTGGTGTGTTGTACTCATTTTATTTCTTTTTCCTTGCTTGTTCACTGGGAGTAGATTTCTTCTTGTCTGCGTCAAAGCCAACGCAATCCTCCGGCACCCTTAAAAGCGCAACCTTCTCCTTGCCAACCTTGTTCGGATTGATGCCTGTTTGCGGAGTCATGAGCAGCACGTAATGATCGAGTTGTTCTTCTCTCACCCAATCCCCCGGAAACTTGATCTCCACCGCCGCAAACACATTCTCGGTTTCAAACGGCTCTTGCCGGTACTCAACCACCACCAGATCAGGCGCCAGCAAACCCTTCGGTCGTGGCCAAAAAGGCTGCACGGCACTGCCGAACCGTTTGGGCCGCGTAACCGGCTCGCCCAACAAGGCCTTCTTGCTGTTGCCGTTGTAGTTGGGTTCGGCCTTGAGCGGACTGCGCCACTCCAGTGCCTCGTCCACGGCTTCAAAAAACAACGAGGCGGTAAATTGCTTGAGGGCGATTTCGATGGTGGTCTGTACCATATCGCCGGCAATTTTCTTGCGAATACGGCGCGGTACCTTGATCGGCATCTGCAGCGCAACGGTGCAGACTTGGCTGATCGCCGGGCGAAAAGGCACCTTGCGCTCGATGTACTCCTTGAACGTGACGTTCTCCTGGCCTCGCCGAGAAACCGTGCTATTACCGCCGCGATCCACCACGGCAAAGGTGGAACTCTTGACCTCGATTTCGCGGGTCATTGCTTCAATGGTGGCGCGAAGGGTCTCCTTGATTTGCTTCCTGCGCTCGGCAATTTCCACAGTAAGTTGGGCCAGTTCGGCGGCGGTCTGGGCGTTGTCAAAAGCCTGATTTGCCCGATAGGCGCGATAGGCACCGTCGATGATCCGCGCGACGGCAGGGGCTAGAGGACCAGGCATCAGTCAACACTCATCGCTGCACCAGCCCTAACCAGCGCCAGACAACTTTTTCACCGTCCACGTGCGGCATCAGGGCGGCGTAATCGAATAGCCGCTCGGTACCGGGCTTGTAGTCACACACCCATTTCCCCGGATATGGGCAGGTTTCCCCGCTACGGGCGCGCATGCCGCTGACCGTCCATAACCAGCGCACCTTTTGGCCTTGATGTAACGGCAGCCGTTCGTTCAGCCGGACGGTGCACTCCACGCAGCGATCCGCCTCCATTTCCCAGCGGCCGGCGCGGGGAGCGGCTTCGTGGCTGCTGGCGTGCCGGGCGGGTTCCGGGGGCGTTTGGTCGGAGTCGCGTTGCCAAAGCGTCAGCCTTTCACTGGGTTGCGAGGTGAGCACGGGCAGGATTTCGCCTTGCTTGAATTCGCGACGTGAATCAGCGACCCCCGGGACAAGCCACCAGCCGGCTTGGGTGCATGGCATGCCCGCAATGATGCTCAGCGGCGCAGAGTTTTGCGCGGGAGCCGTTGGCTTGGGTGTGCCCAATCGCGATGCTGGCGTGGGCCAGTCGCTGTCGGTATCGAAACGTGCCATCCAGCGGCGGCTGTCGGCGTCGGTAAAGCGCTCATTCGGATCACCGTCCCATTGGCCGAAGCCGAGTAATCCCAGATCGTCGTAACGGATGGGCTTGAGCAGTCTGTTCAAGAGCATGGGCAGTTCCGGCACGCCGAGTTCGACAGGGTACAACTTGGGCTGTTCGCCCAGCTCAATCCACTGGCCGCTGTGCAGTTCGATGACGTTGATGCGGGGGTGAGCGAGTGCGCTACGTACCTGTTCGCGGGTCAGGTCGAGCTTTTCTCGCCAGTGATCGGCGAGCAGGAAGGCCCAAGTGGGCGGGCGGATGCCGTTAGGCAATTCGTCGTCCATGCCATAGGCATATTCGATATCAAGTCCGTAGAAAGCTGGCATAAGCGCTCGCTCCCAGGTAGTGACTTCCGCCCGGGTGCCATATTCCATTGGATTGGCCATGGCGAAGCCGCTGTAGACCTGGTGAGCCTTGAGCAGGTCAATGGTCTTGAGGACGAACTGTCGCCAGGCATCGCGATTGTCCTGCCACCATTGCCAGCGGTAATAGAAAACAACCCAGGAGTAAGCCGATTTTTTCCCGGTACCTTCGTGCCTGCTACGCCAGAAATGGCCCGATGTTGTGGGTGAACTGGCATGGTTTGCTTCGTCGGTAAACCAGAATTCGAAGTAATCGTTTGCATCGACATCCATCGCTTGCATGCGAAGGTCGAACTCCTCCTCGGGGTAAGGGTGCGGACGATCTGTGTCTTCGTGCATGGTCATGGTGTAAGGATGACCAAGCAGGCGTTCGAAGGCTTCGTGAATATCAACCATCAGCAGGGCGATATCGACTTGGTTGTCGGAGTTGGGGGGGAAGTAGAAGCTGATGAACGGGCTTACGCTATGCCGGGCGACCTCATCTGTACCCCAATCGGTGTTGGGCCATTCCTTAAGCTCTGCAATAAACTCATCACGCTCTTCTTCGTTAAACAGTCTATGAATAGTGCTCACGCTTACCTCCTATTTTTATTACCTTTCATCGAGGAATTCTTCTCTTCTGCTTTAAAACCCACGCAGTCTTCCGGAACCCTAAGCAACGCCACTTTTTCCTTGCCAATTTTCGCCGGATTTATTCCCGTCTCAGGTGTCATGAGGGTCACGTACCTTTTCATTTGTTTTGAAACTGCCCAATCACCCGGGAACTTGATCTCCACCGCCGCAAACACATTCTCGGTTTCAAACGGCTCTTGCCGGTACTCAACCACCACCAGATCGGGCGCCAGCAAACCCTTCGGCCGTGGCCAAAAAGGCTGCACGGCACTGCCGAACCGTTTGGGCCGCGTAACCGGCTCGCCCAACAACGCCTTCTTGCTGTTGCCGTTGTAGTTGGGTTCGGCCTTGAGCGGGCTGCGCCACTCCAGTGCCTCATCCACGGCTTCAAAAAACAACGAGGCGGTAAATTGTTTGAGGGCGATCTCGATGGTGGTCGGTACCGTATCGCCGGCAATTTTCTTGCGAATACGGCGCGGTACCTTGATCGGCATTTGCAGCGCAACGGTGCAGACTTGGCTGATCGCCGGGCGAAAGGGCACTTTGCGTTCGATGTATTCCTTGAACGTGATGTTCTCCTGGCCTCGTCGAGAAACTGTGCTATTACCGCCGCGATCCACCACGGCAAAGGTGGAACTCTTGACCTCGATCTCGCGGGTCATTGCTTCAATGGTGACGCGAAGGGTTTCCTTGATCTGCTTCCTGCGCTCGGCAATTTCCACCGCGAGTTGGGCCAGTTCGGCGGCGGTTCTGCTGTTCTCAAAAGCCTGGTTTGCCCGATAGGTGCGATAGGCACCGTCGATGATCCGCGCGACGGCTGGAGCTAGTGGGCCTGGCATCAGTCGAGGTCTCCACTGTGTTGATCCAGAAAGTCGTCGGGGAAAATCGCCTTGGCCTCAACGGGGGTGCCTTGATCATCAAGGGCCATCAGGTAGGGGGCCCACGTTTCGGTGATTTGCTGATCGTCGCGCATGATTGCCTTATGGGCCTGCACGGGTTTGGCTGCCGGCGTCACCGTCCACTCAGTGCCACCCAAGGGGCAGGTGCGCCCTTCGGCAAGCAGCGCCGTGCCATCGGTGATGCGATACCGATAGCCTGCGAAGGCACGTTGGTCGTTCTTGAGCAACGTGTAGCGCCCCAGGAACGGTCCCGGCGGTAGGGCAGGCAGTTGTGGAGTGCCGAGTGGGTTACCCGTTCCGATCGGATCTGTGGTCACAGGGCCTTTGATTCTGATGGCCAGTCCATCGAGCGTGATGCCATTGCCATCAATCGTGATGCTGCCGCCGGGCGCTCGCAGAATAAGGCGCTCGTTCGATGCAACATCGAACACTCGGGTTTTTTGCTCAATGCGCTGTCCTGCGCAGAGGCGGTAATGGTTGCGTACTGATTGTTCAGCATTGCCGCCGATCTGCACCTGGTGGTCAGCGGCGATCCTGTCATGCCGATTGTTGGCAATTTCTTCGACGCGGTCTCCACCGATGTCGATGTGGTGGTTGCGCCCTACAGTGTGTATACGATCACGGCCCACTTGCAGATGCTGGTCTTGAGCGACAGCAATGTCTTCATCGTTGCCCACTCGTTCGCTGCGGTCATGACCGATTTCGATGTGCTCGTCATGCCCGACTTGTTCGCTTCGGTCGTTTCCTACGAAGGTAGTGTTGTTGTGCTTGATGTGGACGTTTTTGTCTTTTTCGGCATGGATGAACACCTCCTGATGGCCCAACTCATCCTCAAATCGCAGCTCGTTGAAGCCTGCACCCTTATGGGTTTGGCTCTTGATGGTCATCCGCGTCTTGTGCTTGGGCAACTGGTACGGCGGCAGATTGGTCTCGCGGTAGGTACGGCCCGTGGCGATGGGCTGGTCAGGATCGCCATCCAAATAGCTGATCACCAGCTCTTGACCCACACGTGGAATGGCCATGGCGCCCCAGGTCGCACCGGCCCAACCCTGTGCCACACGAATCCAGCACGAACTCTGGTCGTTGTTTTTGTCAGCGCGATCCCACGGAAACTGCACTTTCACCCGGCCCCATTCATCGCAATAAATCTCTTCCCCTGGCGGCCCAACCACCGTGGCAATCTGTGGGCCGTCGATGCAGGGTTTGTCGCGCAGCGGGGCTTTCCAGTCCGAGGTCCAGCGGATGGCGGTGGCGGTCATTTCATAAGACGTGCCGTGGTCGCTGCCGAACGCCTCTTCCTCCAGGCTGGTGTGCTGTTTGCCTTCGTGGGTGATGGCGATGGTGCGCCAACGGTCGTTGAAGTCTTCGCGGGGATGTTCGTTGAGGTCGAACGCTAGCCCCGGTTGCAGGCGCGCGTCGTCACCGGCCAGGTGCGCCAGTTTGGCGTCATTGCGCAGGGCGGTGAGCCGAGTTTTGGTGAAGGGTTTGCCGGCGATGTCGCGTTTGTAGCGTCCGGGGTAGTCGTAGCGCTCGTAGTCCTTGTGCTGGTTTTTCAGGTCCTGGTCGCCGGTGGCGGTGTGCTGTTGGTCGTAGCGCGGGTGGGTGAAGGTGTAGTCGCGTTGTACCTGGCGGGCGGTGCGTACTTGTTCGGTGTAGTGAAAACGGGTCAAGGCCGGTTCTGTGGCATCGCCGCCGGCCATGGGTTGGTAGATCACGGGGCAATTTTTGTGCGTGCCGATGGTGCCCAGGCCGCCGACGCGGTCGGTGAGGACGAGGGTGTGGCCGTCGTCGCGGTGTTCGAAGGTGTAGAGCAGGCCTTCTTCGGCGGCGAGGCGGGCGATGAAATCGAGGTCGGTTTCGCCGGCCTGTACGCAGTATTCGCGGGGTTGGTGATCGAAGCAGATTTCGCGGCGGATGTCGGTCAGTCGGTGCTCGGCAAGCACGCTGGTGATGATGTCGGGCACGGTCTGGCCCTGGAAAATGCGCCAGTTGGAACGCAGGTCGAAACGCGCCAGGGTCGGTTCGATGATGGCGGTGTAGCGGGTGCGATGGAAGCCGGTGTCGCCCTGGGTGAACAGGCTGACCAGGCCGTGTACGTAGCGCACCGGCATTTCGCCGCGCCAGATCGTGAACAGCCCCGCCAGGTCGAGCACGTTATTGAAGTCGATGGCGGCGTTGTGGCTGGCCAGTTCCAATTGCAGTTTGAACGGCTGGGACAGGCTTTCTTCAAGCGTGAAAGACACCACATCGAAGGCTTCGCCTTTCAAGGGCTCGAACGTGAAACGCAGGTCGCTTTGACGGGGCATGGCGTCCTTCCTGATCGGCTATTGATGAGTTGGGCGCTATAGCGCGAGGATCTTGTTCAGTGATACCAGCACTTCCTGAGTGAGAGCGTTCAGGCGCATGGAATAGAACGTGTAGGCGACTATCAGCACCACGGCGGCCATGGCCCACGGCGTCCACAACGGCCAGACCCGTTTGATCCGATAGTTGCGCGGCGCGATGTTGGTCAGCGGGTCGGTCAGGCGCTTGGGTGTTTCGCCGCGCAGCGGGCGCAACAGGCCGTGCAACAGGTCGATGATTTTCTGGATTTCATCATCACCTTTGGGATGGGCGCCGTATTTGCCTTTAAGGCCTGAGATCAGGCACTGGTACATGAACTCCAACACATGCTGGTACCTGGCTGCTTCGGGAATCATGTTGTTCATCACGATGAAGAATCGCTCCCCGCCCCAGGTTTCCTGGTGAAAGGCGTTTAGCAGCGAGTCTTGGCTCCATTCTGATGATCTCCCCCATGGCGTGCCCATCACCACCTCATCCACCAACAAGCAAAGGCTGTAGGAGTAAGCCTTGAGCATGCCGGGGTCGTAGTCGAGCTGGCTGACTTCCTCCATGATTGCAGTGATGTGGTTACGTACGGCTTGGTACAGCGCAGGTACATCATCATGCTGGGTCAGACGGCGTATTCGAATGACCAGGCCTATCAGCGGCGTGGCGGCATCGCAAAGCGGGTTCCAGGCCACGCCGCGCATGTCGAATTCGGGATCCGATAACTGCGAGAGGACGTCAACCAAGGCCGGAGTCTCCGGCCTGGTTCCTTGGGTGGGGGGAGTAAGAGGCTGTGGGGCTTGGGGATTTTTTGTGTACGACATTGGGCAAACCCTGTTCTAAAAGTACTGCTATTAGAAACTTCGGGGTTATGCGATGTCATGTCGGACGGGTTCGCTACGTTTCGTGGTTCTTGGATGTAAGAAATATCTCTTTTTCAATGCGCTTAATTGGGTTTTCTTTGAATGAAACTATCAACGATAGTGCTCGGGTAGTCAGGCAACGCAGGATTTCGCTCGCAGCCTAAGACTTCATGCTTGCGCGGTATTGCCGCGTACGCCGCGCGATAAACCACTGGTCACAGGCCAATGCCAGCCAGGGCGCAACGTTGGGGTTGGGCAGACGGCCGCGGCTCAGACGGCGCATTTGGTCGCGCACCACGGCGAGGGTGGCGAGGGCGGCCAGGGGTTTGCGCTTCCATTCCATGGGCCGCAGTTGTGGGTTGAGGTCGCGACCTTCACGCCACTGTTTGATCAGTTGCGGCTCCAGGGTCAGGGCGGTGGCGATGCCGGCCATGGCGATGCCGCTGTCCAATACTTGCTGGACCACCGGCAAGCGGCGAATACCTCCGGTCACCATCAGTGGCATGGTGGCGATGCGCGCCATTTGTGTGGCGAAATCCAAAAAGTAGGCTTCACGGGCCAAGGTGCGACCGTCCCGCGCCTCACCTTGCATGGCCGGCGCTTCATAGCTGCCGCCGGACAACTCAAGCAAATCGATCGGCAGTGTATTGAGCATCTCCACTACTGCGCGCGCATCGGTCTCATCGAAGCCGCCGCGCTGGAAGTCTGCGGAATTGAGCTTCACCGACACACAAAATGAAGGGCTGACATTGGCCCGCACGGCACGGATGACTTCCAGCAGCAGGCGTGCGCGGTTTTCCAGGGAGCCGCCCCAACGGTCGGTGCGATGGTTGCTCAAGGGCGAGAGAAATTGGCTCAACAAATAGCCATGGGCGCCGTGGATCTGTACGCCGGTGAACCCGGCTTGCTCGGCCAGGCGGGCGCTGGTGGCGAAGCGCTTGATGACGTCCTGGATGTCGTCTTCGGTCATGGCCTTGGGTTTGGCGAACATCTTGGAAAAACTGCCCACATCCAGCGCAATAGCCGAGGGTGCCAACGCTTGTTGACCGAGGTTGGCCATGGTCTGACGGCCCGGATGGCTGAGCTGTACCCAGAAGTGCACACCCTTGGCTCGGGCTACGTCGGCCCATTCACGAAAACTGGCCAGGTGTTGTTCGTTTTCCAGCGCGACACCGCCAGGGCCGGTCATGGCGCGGCGGTCGATCATCACGTTACCGGTCAGCAGCAGGCCGGGCTCACCGTCGGCCCAGGTCTTGTACAGCTGCTTGAGTGCTTGGGACGGCGCCTGATGCAGATCCGCCATGTTCTCTTCCATCGCGGCCTTGGCGATGCGGTTGGCAATGACTTGGCCGTTGGGCAGTTGCAGCGATTCGAACGGTGACATGGGTTAACTCCTGAGCAGGGGAGGTCTCAGGCTAAGCTTAAAGTTAACTTTAATGTCAAGCGGGAGTCGATCACACAGGATTGACGGGCGATGGAGCTGTAGGAGCGAGGGGGACGCCTAGTTCTTGCTCGCGAAAAACTCGAGGACAACGCGTTCATTCAGGATGTCAGCGTTATCGTTCAGGTTTTTCGCGAGCAAGCTCGCTCCTACAGGGACAGGAGCTTAGCGGCGGCGGAACAGCGGCAAAGGTTCATCGGTGGCCGCTTGATAGGTCACCGAGAAATCCTTGAGGCTTTCCAGCGCTTCGTACGGGTCTTTGTCCGCGCGCAAGGCGAAGGCATCGAACCCGCAGCGGTGCAGGTAGAACAATTGGTCGCGCAGCACGTCGCCAATGGCACGCAGTTCACCCTTGTAACCATAACGGTCACGCAGCAGGCGTGCGTTGGAGTAGTTGCGCCCGTCGGTGAAGGCGGGGAAGTTCAGGGCGATGACCTGAAAGTGCTGCACATCATCACCGATTTCTTCGGCTTCTTCATCGGCGTCCAGCCAAACACCCAAACCGCCGTCGCGGGCCTTGAGCGCGTGGCCGTGCTCGCGCCACAGTGCCAGCGGCACGATCAGGTCGTCGCAGTTGGAGATGCCGTCGAAGCTCGCGTCCTTGGGCAGCAGGTGCCAGGTTTCGTCGACGACTGCGTTGTTCTTAATGATTCGCTGCATAGACACGCTCCTTGAACAGGTCGATGCCGATGCGCTGGTAGGTGTCGATGAAGCGCTCATCTTCGGTACGCTGTTCGATGTACACGTCGATCAGCTTGCCGATCACCTCCGGCATGGCTTCCTGGGCGAAGGATGGGCCGAGGATCTTGCCCAGGCTCGCATCGCGGCTGGCGCTGCCACCCAGGGACACTTGGTAGAATTCTTCGCCTTTCTTGTCCACGCCCAGGATGCCGATGTGGCCGACGTGGTGGTGACCACAGGCGTTCATGCAACCGGAGATGTTCAGGTCCAGTTCGCCGATGTCGAACAGGTAGTCCAGGTCGTCGAAACGGCGCTGGATCGACTCGGCAATCGGGATCGACTTGGCGTTGGCCAGGGAGCAGAAGTCGCCGCCCGGGCAGCAGATAATGTCGGTCAGCAGGCCGATGTTCGGCGTGGCAAAGCCGCCTTCGCGCAACTCGCCCCACAGGGTGAACAATTGGCTCTGTTCAACGTCCGCAAGAATGATGTTCTGCTCGTGGGAGGTGCGCAACTGGCCGAAGCTGTAGCGCTCGGCCAGGTCGGCGACCGCGTCCAGTTGCTTGTCGGTGATGTCGCCTGGCGCTACGCCGGTAGGCTTGAGCGACAAGGTCACGGCCACATAGCCGGGCTTCTTGTGCGCCAGGGTGTTGCGCGTGCGCCAGCGGGCGAAGCCTGGGTGTTGCTGGTCGAGTGCGGCCAGCTCGGCGTCCTGATTGCTCAGGGCCTTGTACTCAGGGTCGACGAAGTGCTTGGCGACGCGGTGTACTTCGGCTTCGGTCAGGGTGGTCTGGCCGCCGCGCAGGTGTTCCATTTCGGCATCGACTTTCTGGGCAAACACCTCAGGAGTGAGCGCCTTGACCAGGATCTTGATCCGGGCCTTGTACTTGTTGTCGCGACGGCCGTAGCGGTTGTAGACCCGCAGGATGGCGTCGAGGTAGCTCAGCAGGTCCTGCCAGGGCAGGAACTCGTTGATAAAGGCGCCGACCACCGGGGTACGGCCCAGGCCACCGCCGACCAATACGCGAAAGCCCAGCTCACCGGCGGCGTTGTACACCGGCTCAAGGCCAATGTCGTGCACTTCGATGGCCGCACGGTCGGAAGTCGAGCCATTGATGGCGATCTTGAACTTGCGCGGCAGGTAGGCGAATTCAGGGTGGAAGGTGGTCCACTGACGCACGATTTCACACCACGGCCGTGGGTCGATCAACTCGTCGGCAGCGACGCCGGCAAATTGGTCGGTGGTCACGTTGCGCAGGCAGTTACCGCTGGTCTGAATGGCGTGCATCTGCACAGTCGCCAGTTCAGCCAGGATATCCGGCACATCTTCCAGGGCCGGCCAGTTGAACTGCACATTCTGGCGGGTGCTGATGTGGGCATAGCCTTTGTCGAAGTCGCGGGCGATCTTGGCCATCATCCGCGTCTGGCGCGACGTCAGTTGGCCATAGGGTACGGCCACCCTCAACATCGGCGCAAAGCGCTGAACGTAAAGGCCATTTTGCAGGCGCAGAGGGCGGAACTCTTCTTCGCTCAGTTCACCTGCTAAGTAGCGTCGGGTCTGATCACGGAACTGCTTGACGCGGTCCTCGATGATGCGCTGATCGTATTCGTCGTATACGTACATATAGGTCCTGTTCTCGGCAAATCTGCGCGCACGGCCGCGCACTCCCAACGGAGCCGGCGCACGATACCAGTTTGCGTATATGCGCAAAAGTGATGTTTGGGTATATGTAAATAACCAAACTGACTAATGAGAACCGTTATCGCCATACCCACATTTGTCATGGGGACAAGTGTGGTCTTTACTGTGATCGAGTCTGAGTGCAGTCACCTATAAAACCGACAAGAGGCGATGCGATGAGCAATTCCACCAAAGCCCGTAAACCCGACAGTACCGTGGACGCTTGGGCCATTTTATTTTTGATCATCCTGGTGGTGGGAACCGCCGTGTTCTGGGTTAGCCACCAGTAAAGCAGCAGGTTGATTGAGCGTCGATTGAATATCTAATTGCCACTATCATGGCGCTCTATATTCAAGGTTCAGGCAACCATGTTGAAGGTTCTGATGGCGTGTGTGTGGTTGCTGGGGTCGGCGTACGGGGCAATCGCCCAGGCTGCGTCGGTGGTGTTTCTCAACCCTGGCCGGTCTTCGGAAACCTTCTGGGTCAGTTACGCGCAATTCATGCAGGCCGGTGCCAAGGACCTCGGCCTGGATTTGCGCGTGCGCTATTCCGAGCGCGACAACCAAACCACCCTGGCCCATGCGCGGGAGGCACTGCTGGGCACTGAACGGCCCGATTACCTGGTGCTGGTCAATGAACAGTACGTCGCCCCGCAGATCATGCGCATGGCCCAAGGCAGCGGAGTGAAGTTACTGATCGTCAGCAACGCGCTGACGCCCGACCAGGTGCAGCTACTGGACGCCTACAACGATACCGGCTTGATCGGCACGATGGTTGCCGACGACGAGCAGGCGGGCTACCTGATGCTCACCGACTTGATGCGCCAGCACGGCCCGGTCGCTCCGGGCACCACACTTGACCTGCTGGCGTTTTCCGGCGCCAAGACCACGCCGGTCGCGCAACTGCGGGTACAGGGTATGCAGCGTGCCCTGGCCGAGCACCCCGAAGTGCGCCTGCGCCAGTTGGTGTACGGTGAGTGGAGCCGCCAGCGCGCATTCGAGCAGGCCAGCCAACTGTTCAAGCGCTACCCGCAGACCGCGCTGGTCTGGTCGGCCAACGATGAAATGGCGCTGGGTGCCATGCAGGCCCTGCAAGACACTGGCCGCGTCCCCGGCAAAGACGTGTTGTTCAGTGCGGCCAACAGCTCACCTCAGATCCTCGCGGCACGCCTTGATGGGCGCCTGAGTACCCTGGTGGCGGGACATTTCACCCTGGGTGGCTGGGCAATGGTGTTGATCCATGATGAGGCCAAGGGGGTGGATATCGGCGCCCGTGGCGGTCGCAACCGCCAGCAGGCGTTGTTCCAGTTGATCGACGCCGCCCAGGCACGCCGGCTATCGGGCCCCCTGCCATCGGTGGATTTTCGCGCGTTGTCAGCGGTGGGCAAGCCCGCGTCCTACCGTTACCCATTCAGCCTGCAACTGTTGCTGCGTTAAACCCCGGCCAGGTGCAGCACCAGCTTGACGATGCCAAACAGGGTCAAGGCAAACACCGCGGTGAACAGGATACCCAGCAGCACAAAGTGGCTGGGCTTGCCGTGGGTAAAGTCGCGGGCGCGGTTCTTGCCACTCTGTACACCAAAAGCCGCTGCCATGACGCTGTGCACCATCTGCCAGAAGGTGGGTGGTTTGTTGTCAGTAGGCTCGTCCATACAGCCCTCGTCTGCAAGGTGGTCCTAGAGAGCATAGACAACCCGACGGCGTCTGCTCATGTCACAGTACCTCCAGCCCAAGAAACAGCTCCTGGTCCAGCGGCGGCCTGATTTCGGCTTTTTCCAGGTTCACCACCGCGCGGTTGTCGGAGCGCGCCTGTTCGATCAGTTCTCTGCGGGTGAAGCGGCGCTCGGCGATGGTTTTCAGATGGCCGAATGCCGGTGTGGAGGGCGGGGTATCCGCGGCGGGGTAGTGGAAGTGGGCGTACCACAACACCGTTTCTTCGCCCCGTTGGCCCGCGTTGATCCGGTTTTTGTCGCGGATTGCATACTCCGTCAAAAAGTCACCGGCCTTCAAACTGACACGGCTGCGTACCAGGTTGATATCGACAAAGCCATGACGCCATAGGTAGGCGACATTGGCGGCTTTGGGGCGCTGCTGTTTATACCCTTCGGCGCACACTGTGCGGGCTTGCTGCGTGGCGGCGTTCGCCTCAGCCAGATAGGCATTGCGCAGTGCCATACCCTCGTCATTGGCCTTGTGATCACGCGTGAGTTCCTCTGCAAGGGCTTGGAACTTTGCTGCATGCTGGCTCAGCATCACATCCCACTCATGCGGGTCGAGTACGTCGCGTCGGCTGGGATCCTCAAGCTTGCGCTGTTGGAAGCGAATGCTTGCATCGATACCCGTGCGTTCGTCCCTGACGGTTTGTCCCTGCGCCTTGATCATTCTCAGCGTGCGTACCGCAGGCACAGTAGGCTGGGGCGGTCGCGCAGGTTCCACGATGTTCCACACACCTTCATTGGCGTGTTCGTGATAAGTGGCGACGGTTTGCCCGGTGAGGGGGTTCTTGATGTCAACGAAACTGCCTTCGACACCAGGCTCGCTCGGGCGCAGGTCACCCACAAGCGTCTCTTGGTTACGGGTTCTGATGACTCTGCGGCTGGCCGGTCTCTGCCGGGCGGCGCGATTGGCGGGGCGCCTGGGGACAAAGCCCTCTTCAGACAGGATCAACTCGGCCAGTTGCGCCTCCAACGCAGTGCGGGCCAGGCTGAACTGCTCCAGGAACGAGGCTCTATATTCTTCTCGCACAAGTTCGGAACCCATTTCAGATAACGAATTAACGGCGTTTTCCAGGCGACCGTACTGCTGGAGTGCATCCCTGAGTACATCCATTTGTTCAGCCGGTGAGTAACCGCTGGTGGCGAGCACTTCGGTATGAGTGAGTATGGAAGCGCTCGCTCGCCGATCGGTGAGCACTTCAAGGAAAGGGTGCTCCTTCGGGCTATCGGTGTCGCGGGCGCGGTCGATGATCAACTCAACAAACGCCAACAACAGATGCTGCTCTATAACACGCGCAGAAATCGTGTTTTTGGAGGTGATTTTGCTTGAGAGCTTAGTCCTCATTGTCGGGCTGGTCTGTCGCAAAATGGCTTCCGTTTTTTCTGCAATCTTGGCCATTTCCTTGAGCAGTTTCAGCCGCTGTGTTGCACCGCTGATGAACTGCTCATAGGCGTCCGTGACGTGGTTGGGCAGTTCTGCGTCGACCCGTAGCAGTAGCTCGGCAAGACTTTCGCCGCGCCCGGTTTGCAGCGTGTTTTGGATTTTCTGATGCAGTGTTGAATATGAAAATAGTAAGTGATCGTAAATATTTTCGGTCGCGACATCTTGTACCTGTTTGTATTGAACCTGTGTTCTGTCCAGTTCCAGCAGTTCTCGGGCCATTGCCAGAGAGCTTTCCTGCGTCGAAAAATACACTTGTGTGTTTTCATGGTAGTTGTCGACGGCGATGTTCCAATCGGTTGCGGCACGTGCTGCCGAGCGTTGCCTTTGCTCATGGCGCTCAACGATTCTGGGGCGCAGGGCGGCAAGTAATGCAGGGCTGTCGAGCCTTTCCCAGTCAGCTCGCAAGGCTTGTTTGTGTTCGATGAGTTGGGTCCTGGCGCGACTTACGGCATCTTTGAGCTGTTGCGCCTGAGGCGTCAATGCACTTGCATCAATGCTCAGGGCTTCCAATCCTGAACTCAGTTGCTCCAATTTTTCCCTGCGTTTTTTTTGCCACTCGCTTAGCCGTTCCCTGGGCATGCCCCCCTCCAGCCTGGCATGCCGGTCCAGGCGCCAATGCCCCTGACCGTCGCTGATCAACCTGAAACCCGGACGCTGCGGGTGCTGCGGATGTACCAGATAGACCTCGCCAAACCCCGGCACAATGCTTACCTGGAACAGCAAGCCGCCGACGCTGGCATGCCAGGTCCCGTCGATGCGGTAAAGCCCCTTCAGCGCACCGGCTGGCTGCGGCGCGGGTAAGGTTTCGGGCCAGGGCACATGCACTTGAACCAGCGCCTTGAGCAACTGTGCGCTGGCCATGGGGCTGGCAAGCGAGCGGCTGAAGTCAAGGGCGGTATGGCCCGTGGCCGGAGGCTCTCCGGGGAGTGCGACCGGGCCATTGCGTACCGGCACGGTACTCTGCGTTCGTGGCAGGCCGGCAGGGCGCCGCCAGGTTTCCAGGTGCAGGGCGTGGTCCTGCGCAGTAGGCTCCCGGAGCGGTTGCGCCGAGGGCGAGGCGGCGTGTAGCAATATCATTGCGGTATTGAGCAACAGATCAATCAACGCCAGCTCGCGGGTGGTCGAATCATCGCTGTCCAGGCCTGCCAGGTCTTGCGCAAGGCTGCTGACCAGTACCATGAACCACCCCACCAGCATCGCCGGGCCCCGTACCAGTGGCAGCAACAGGGTGTTGAACAGTAACCAGGCGCCTTGCATCACAATGGCCCAGCGGCTTTCGCGGTTGGACACCGACTCGCGGTCGGCCAGGTCCACGAGCGCCCGTGCCGTGCTGCCGAACAGGTGGTTGAGCAACTGACCGTTGATCTGCGACTGCATCCATTCATCGGCACCTTCATCGACGGCCAGGGTGGCGGGCTCGGGTTTTTCAGGCACGCTGAACTCATCTCCCGGCAGGAAGCGAATGAGGTGAGGTTCGCGAATACCGCCGTGGTCGTAGATCGGGCGGGCCGTGTCGCTCAGCCAGATCAGCACGCTGTCTTGCAACGCGCCGGGGCTGGCGAGGGCATCGAGCAGCGCCTGGCGGGTGGGGAACTCATGCAGCGTATCGGCGTACAGCGGTTGATAGAGCAGGTGCGGGCCGATACGGGTATCACGCGGTTCGATGATAAACGTATTGCAGACTTCATCAGGTGTGGCGCCGGCCTTGCGGCACAGCGCCAGTGGGCGCAGGACGATCTCCTGGCCGTCGACGTAGCGATCCAGCGGGGTTTCACCCATCAACGCCTTCACATAGCGATAGCCCGCGATGCTGACGCCATGCTGCCGGCGCATCTTGTATTCAAGCGCCTGCATTGGCAGTTTGACCTTCAGCTCCCGGGTAAACAGTGCTTCGCGTCGTCGCGCATCGGCGGTGTCGGATAGCAGCGTGTCCTTGATTTTCTGCGGATAGGCCGTGCCGATATCTACGCGTTGGATCAGTCCTGTGGTGCCCAGCAAGTAGTCTTCTGTGAGCCAGACCGGCAAAGCCTGGGCGCCTTTGGCCAGGATTTTCAACGTGCCACTGGGTTTGCCGGACAGGTTCTTTACCGCCAGCTCGGTCAGCGACAGGCGCACATGTTCGACAATACCTGCACCGCCCGGGTAGCCGGCACTGACGATGAAGTCGAGCACGACCTCGTCGGGATCGCAGTCGCCGTGATCGGTTTGCATCTGTTTGCGCAAGGTGGTGCGGCTGAAGCTGTAGAGGTCCTCGATCCCTTGGTTGAACGATTGCCCCTGGTTCTGCTGCAGCACCTGAGCCATGTCCTGCAGGTGGCGGTGGTAGGCAAAGCGGTCTGCGCTATCAGCCTGGCTGAGCCAGTCCGGCAATCGGTCGCTGACATTTTGCAACGTCGGGGCGGCGGGGACGCGCACCTGGGTAAAGAAAACTGCCGGGTCGGTGAGGGTTTCCAGACGCCTGCCCAGGGCGGTTTCCTCTTGCCCCTGGAACGTCAGCGTCGCGAGGTCTTCCAGGTGTTGGTTGAGAATCAAGCCGGCTTGTTGTTCGAAGACGTTGCCGTTCGGTTCGTTGCGCCGCCAGGTCAGGCTATCGAACGCAAAGCGCTCGCGCATCCTCGTCGCCCAGGCTTCGCCGAAGGCGTCGATCGAGTCGAAGGCTTCGATGGTCCCGGCCAGGCTGTACAGCAGCACCTGTTTATCGCGCATCAGCAGCAGGTCGGGTGTCAGCAGGAGCGCTTCCTTGCCGGCGCTATGAAAGGTGTTTTCGATGAAGAAGACATAGGTGGCGGGGGTAGAACGGGGCAGGCGCTCCTGCAATACCGGCCAGGCGGCGACAACCGCCAGCATGTCGCGTTGGGTTTGATTCAAGGTGGATTGGCGCGCTGCTGCCGCAGTCATTTGGCCGTTGAGAAACTCGGCCAACCATTGCCAGCGGCTGCTGTCATGGCTGTCGGTTTCACTCCAATAGTCCGCCAGGTCATGCTGCCAGTGCAGGGACAGCGACTCGGGCAGGTCATCGAGGATGCGTGCGATGACCTGCATGCCGATCAGTGCCGGCGCCTGTGGCTTGAGGATCTTGGGCGCTTGCTGGGTCAGGTAGTAAGGCAGTTCGCGTTGTGGGTGCAGGTCCAGCGGTTGCGGGTTCAATGCATGGGCTATCGCCACTTCCATCAACGAGGGGTAGGTGTAGTGCCCCTCAGGGTGAGGGGTGGCCAGCTTGACCGCGCGCAGGTCCAGTTGCAGCGTGGGGTAGTGTTCCAGAATGCGCCTGCGCAGGGCATTGAACACCACCGAATACAAGGCCGGGCGCGTGGCGAAGCGGGCATGGACCGCTTGGGCGGGCAGTTGCTCAAGGGCTGTGAAGGGCGAGGGGGTTGGGTTGGGCATGCAAAGTCCTTTGTCTGTATTGATTCAAGGGGCGGCTCTATGGGCCGACCAGCGATAGCAAATCCAATTCCGTCACGTTGCGGACGGTATAGGGATACCGCCGCTACTGCGTGGCCCCGCGCGCGCGACATATGCACCTCTTGAGGTGACGGCCCGCGTGATGTGCTGACACTCCATTTCAAAGGAGTGACACGATGGCTGATGCAACCCAACCTTCTTCGCCAGCTGCGACGCAGAGCCTGCATGGCGATTTCCTCGAACACGCCAGCCCTCGGTGGCTGATCGACGCCCTGCCTGCGCGCAGGCAAGCGCTCAAGGACGCCACCACATCGCCGCCCACCTGGCTTGAGAAAGCCTCACCTGCTCAACGCGAGGCGGTAGCGGCCAGCTTTCTGGAAAGCTTCAGTGCACAGACGCAGTTGGACAAAACCATGGCCAGCTTCCAGGACGTCAACGACTTCGCCAGGCCCTTGTTGCTCAAGGCACTGAAGGATCAGTACCAAGTAGAGGTCGACGTCGATAAAACCTTGCTATGCCTGCGCCGGCCGCTGGCGATTGGGGTTCTCCAGACAGAAATCTCGGACTTCCAGTTCCTGAAACTGTCGATGCTGGATGCGGCCTTGCACAATTTCGAGGCCGATGAGTGCAAGGAAGGGGCTTACCACAAGACTTCGGGGTTCGTGGAAGCAACCGACACCCCCGGCACCTACCATTCAGTCACGGTCAACCTTAAAGTCAGCCAGTTCCTGAGCCTGTGCCGGAGCCTGGATATCGGCGTCAAGTACCAAGCTTATCTGCAGACGTTTTTTTACCCTGAGGAGGGGCAGGCGCAAGCGACCTTGCGCGAGCATTTTATCGCCAGCCAGAAGGCTGCATTGAAGGCCGCCGCCGAGCAGGCCGTGTTGACCGGGGATATCCTGCCCGCCGACCAGCGCATGATCCTGTCGGTGATCGAGGGTGAAATTCATCCGTGGATGGGCAACAAACAAGTGTGGTTCAGGACCCTGGGCCTGATGAAGCTCAGAATGACCGGCTGCATGGTGTTTTTGATCTGTAAAAAATACACCTACCCCAATGAGCTGATCATCTACATTCCCCAGGACCCGGTGCACCCGCTCAAGCGCTACACTTGGGCGCAGATGGAAGCGCAATTCAAGCGTCTGTTCACCGAGCGCGATGCGGCTAAACCTGCTGATGCGACACCGACGCCGTACCAGGCGTTTTTCAGCCGGTTCGTACCCTATGAAAAAAGAGCGTATTACTTCAGTCAGTTCACCCAGAAAGCCGCCGATTCGCCCACTGACATCTGGCGCTCGCCCTGGAAAAAACTCCTGGACTTCACCACCCCGCACTTCATCACCGGCATCAAGGAGTTGCCGCCCGAGAAGCCAGCCAAACTGGAACCCAACAACGACCCGTATCTTTCACCTTCCACACGTACCCGGGCCGGCAAGGGCATCTGGGCGGCGAACATCGACCCCTGGAAGTACTTTTATGAGCAACATCGCGAGCAGTTGATCACCGACGCCCGCGCCCACGCAGTGCCTGCTGCCGATGTGGATGCCAAGGCGCGTGAGGCCAAGCTTGCGCACCTGCTGGAGATCGGCATGCTCGGGCTGAACATGGCCTCGATGTTCGTGCCGGTGCTGGGCGAGGTAATGATGACTGTGATGGCTGGACAGTTGCTGTATGAGACGCTGGAAGGCGCGGTTGAATGGGGCGAAGGTGACCTGCAAGCGGCCAAGGCACACCTGATCGACGTCGCCGAGAACCTTGCGCAGATCGCGGTGATGGCCGGCGTGGGCGCAGGAGTCAGCCGCTGGCGGGCGGCCAAGGCGCAGCCTGTGATCGAAGCATTGAATGAAGTGAAGCTGCCCGATGGTCGAACCCGGCTGTGGAGGGCCAGCCTGGAGCGCTATGCCAGCCCGGTGACGCTTGAGCCCACGCTGAGCCCCAATGACCTGGGCCAGTATACGAAAGAGGGCAAGACTTATATCCGCCTGGGCGCCCAGGCTTACGAGCAGTCATTCGACACGTCGTTGCAACAATGGCGGATCAAGCACCCAACCGATCCCCAGGCTTACCAGCCGCTCCTTGAGCACAACGGCCACGGTGCCTGGCAGCACACCTTGGAGCGGCCGCTGGAGTGGGACCGCCTGACGCTGTTGCGGCGAATAGGGCATGCAACCGAGGCTTTCACCGACCAGGCGTTGCTCACGTTGGCCGATGTCAGTGGCGTCAGCGACAACACCCTGCGCAAGATGCACGTTGAGCGTACGCCCGCGCCTCCTGAGCTGCTGGAGGCAATGCGTTTGTTCAACACGGACACCGCCGCCGCCGCGGTGATCGAACAACTGGAAGGCGCCAAACCCATTGATGAGTTGTACCTGTATGCGTTGCCGCTGATTGTGGAAATGCCTCGCTGGCCACAAGGGCGGGCGCTGGAAATCATCGACGGCCCAGCACTGACGGCTAAACCGGTCAGGTACGGCGTGGGGCGTTCGCGTACAGGTGCGACCATCAAGGTCAGCCGCCAGCATATCCTGGGCGGCGAGCTACCCGAGCGTATTCTGGAGGCCCTGGATGAGTCCGAACGTGTGCAATTGCTTGGCGCCGAGGCTGCGCGGGTTCGCGAGGCGCGCAAGCTTGAGTTCAACAAGCAGCTTGCCGACCACGCGCGCCAACGCAAGCCCGCGATTTTCGACAGTATCTATGCCGGTACCGAAGCGGTGGACCCGCGTGTCCGCCGGCTGCAGCGCAACTGCCCGGGGCTCAGTGACTCGGCGGCGCAAGCTGTGCTCGAGCACGCCAGTGCCGACGAGCTGGCATCCTTCGAGACCGCACCGCGTGTGCCCTTGAACATGTTGGAGGAGGCCCGCTGGTATGCCCGCCAAGGGCGCCTGGTACGTGCCTATGCCGGGCTGCGCCGTGAGGCCATCGCCACGGCGGACAGTCGCCGGCTGGCGCTCAATACCCTTGAGACGTTGCCGGGCTGGCCGTCGACGTTACGCCTGGAGGTACGTGACGGCCGTATCGACGGCGCATTGCTCGACAGTATCGGCCCGCAGGCGGCGAGCGCAAAAAAGTACCTGGTCAAGCAAGGCCCCGGTTACCAGGCGTTCGATGAACGCGGTGAGGCCCTCAATAGTCTGCCCAGGAATGGCGATAACTTTTTCGCTTCGTTGATGCATGCGCTCCCCGATGATGCGCGCCAGAGCTTGGGGGTGCCGCAGGTAAGCCAGCAGGCGGCGCTGCAGGCGAAAATCATCGCGCAGGCCGACAAGCATCGTCTACAAGCGGGCGTGTGGCTGGAGCCCAAGACGCAGTGGTTCAAGGCGCCTGCGCGGGTCAATGGCGTACTCAAGGGGTATTACGCCAGTGGGCGCATGCCTGACCCGCGCCAGGCGATTATCCGCGAGGTGCGCAAGATCTACCCTGATTTGACGGACGCCCAGGTTGATGACTTTATCCTTGAGCTGCGGCAGGCGGGCAACGATGTCCGGGCGATTGCGAATCGACTCAGGGCGTTGTTTGAAGAAAACCGCCAGATGCAGGCAACTCTGGATGGCTGGATCAGTCGCGCAGCGCCGGCCGACCGCCATTACCACCTTTTGGCCGCCCAGGCCCTCAAGCGCAGTTGGCGCCAGGCTGTGCTGGCCGGCAAGGTGCCCGGCGCGCAGGTATTGTCGCTGAACCTGGATACGCCGCTGCCGCCCCTGACCGCGAACTTTTCCCATGTGCGCGAGTTGAACGTCAGCGGTGCCGCCTTGCATGACGGCAATATCGACGAGTTTCTGCGCTATTTTCCCAAGCTTGAAAGCCTGTCCATCGAAGCCACCCAGGGCCTGCGCGCAGAGCGCGTGCCACGTCCCTTGCTGACCAACTTGCCGGTCTCGCTGGCGCGCCTGGAGGGGCTCAAGCACCTGAGGCTGACGTTGAGGACATCTGAGCTGGCGGAGCAATTTCCCGCCAGGCTGGCAACATTGACCGGCCTTGAGCGCTTGGAGGTCGGCTACTTTGGCTATCAGAGCGCGCGCCTCGACAGCCTTGACCTTACTCCGCTGCAGCAGCTCAAAACGTTGAGAGTCGTTGCGCCCAATGTGACGTTGCAATGGCCAGCCTATGTACATCAACTGGCGCAGCTGGAGCGCCTGGACCTGGCACAAACCAGAGTGCTCAAGCTCCCAGACAGCCTTTACACCGGGTATGAACGGCTGTGGCGAGGGCTGTCGCTGGACTGGTCGCAACTGAGCTATGAAGCGTTCAAACCGGCCTACGAACACGTCAAGAATTACGCGGGGAGCTCTGGTCCGCACCTCATGAATCTGGATGAAATGGTCAAAGGTTTCGCCCAGGGAGAACTGGCGTTGCTGATGGGCGAAAAGACGGTCGCCGAGCGAGTGACCGACGCGCTCATGAGCACCTGGAAGACCCCGCAAACACGCATGAATGCGCTCCAGGCGCTGCGCGAAGAACACCTGGGTATCTTCAAACAGTTTTATCAGCCATCAACGCTTCCGGGCATCAGGCATAAGTTTCGTGTAGAGCGCTGGGAGGCGGGGTATAACGCACGCATCTTGACGGCGCTTGAAAAAAGCTGGACCTGGGCCGTGAGTAAGCGCTACGGGGTCAAGCTCGACGAGGAGATCAGCGGGCAGGGCGATACTTTTGATGGTTCGGTGTTCGAACTGCCGGCCTTTGACCTGCCCACCGCTGCCGAATTGAGCAGCGAGAAAATTGACGAGTTGCCCGTGTTGCCTGCCGGTACTTTTTCCCATGTGAAAACCCTCAAGCTGAGCTGGCTGGAGGATGTGCCCGCCGACCAGCTCAAAGGTTTCGTCCGTGCGTTTGGTGGCGTAGAGCAACTGGAAGTGCGTTACAGCTACCTCAGCGACGTGCCTGTCGCCGCCGACGTGCTGCCGTCCCTGACCCACCTGAACCTGTCCGATAACCTTATCGTGGTGACCCCTGCGGTGCAGGCTCAATTTGATGGGATGAAGAATCTGCAAGTGTTGAACCTGCAGTACAACCCGCTGGGTGGATTGAATGTCAGTGCGATGACGAAGCTGACGGCCTTGAATCTGCGCGATACGCGGTTGCAGGCCTGGCCGACTGGCGCCGAAAACCTTGCGCAGTTAGCCTGCCTGGATATGCGTGACAACGCGTTGACGAGCCTTGCCCCCAGCGCCCTCAGCCACCCGGATATGCTGTTGCGCACCGAACTGGCGGGTAACCCGTTGAGCGCTGAAGGCGAGGCGGCATTGAATAGGGCGCGCAACCGCATCGAGCGGGAGAGGGGGCTGCCTCAGGGCGCCTTGAGCCGTTTTGCGCTGGCACAAGAGCCCTGGACATTTCCGCCGACGGAGACGGCCGCGTCGTTATCACGGTATTTACTGTTCTGGCGGCAGATGCCTGAAAACCCTGAGGAGACTGCCAGTTTCGTCGTGCGTTTGCGGCGCGTAAATGCCGGGCTGAACGATGAGCAAGGGGCGGCAAGGATCGAGCAGTTGCGCCAAGCCGGCATGAGCGACACGCAACTCGATACGCTGCTCAGTCAATGGCAGCGGACCTTTGAGGTGCTCACGCGAACCTTGAACGGCTGGGTATTCAGCCGAGAAATCCGAGTCGCCGATGGCGACACCATTGCTTTTACCCGTACGCGAGCGGCAGAGTCTATCCGTTTGTCCTGGCAGCAAGGCGTGACGGCGGGGCACACCGGTGAGGCGGGGGACACACTGAGCCTGAAGGGGCTGAAGACCGGCGATCTGCCCGCGCTCAACATGGCCTTCGAGCATGTCCGCACACTCGATTTAACCGGTGTCAGGCTGACGGCCCAAGGCAGTAACGAGTTTCTGGGCGCTTTCACGCGGGCAAACCGTTTGATACTCAGCGCTAACCAACTATCAGTACTGCCCGATGCGGTCGCAGGCATGGCGCAACTTGAACGGCTGGAACTGGCCACCAACCTGTTCACGCAGGCACCCACGCTGCCAACTCAGGTGGGCGCCGAGCGCCTGCGCTGGCTGGACATGAGCCACAACGACCTGGAGACGTTCGATGCCAGCGCGTTCAGCCGCCTTGAAACGCTGGACCTGAGCTACAACAGCCTTTCAACATGGCCCGAGGGGGTATTGGCCGCCTCACACCTGACCCACTTGGACCTGAGTGGCAATGTGTTAGCCAACTTGCCGCCCAGCCTGCTCAGTGGCGCCCATGATGCGTTGGTAGCAGGCACTGACTTGTCGGGTAACCACACTCTGACGCCGGCCGCGCGCGAGGCCCTGTACCGTTACGCCGACAGGCACCAATTGACTGAATTGATGGGGTTGCCAAGGGCAGAACTTGACCGTTGGCACCGGCGCTTCGAGGCAGGTGCCGACACGGATTCAGACGCCAGTTCCGATACCGATTCGAGCTCCGACTCAGACCCGGACGGTGATGGGGGGGCTGGCGTCGAGCCTGTGGAGGCGTTGCCCGAGCCGCAGCTCGCTGTTGCCCCGGCGTCGCTGGAGCCCTGGCTGGAGGGTTCCAACCCTAGGCAGATCGCGCAGCGCACGGCGCTGTGGGAGCAACTGGCACAAGCCCCTGGCCACGACCGGTTTTTCTGGTTGATGTCGAGCCTGCGCCTGACCTCGGAGTTCAACTTCAACCGCGCCGGTCTCAGGCAGCGGGTGTGGGACGTGATCGAGGTGGCCACCACGAATGCGGAGTTACGCAGCCTGTTGTTCGTCGAGGCCGAAACCCACGGCACCTGTATCGACGGGCGTATCCTCACCTTCAGTCAGATGGAGGTACGTGTATTCGAACACCGCGCCTTGCACGGCATCCCGTTGCAAAGGCCCGATCTTCGAGGGCGAGCGCTGCTGGATTTATCGCGGCAGTTGTTCCGGCTCAACCGGGTCGATCAATTGGCCGAAGCGTCGGCCACGGGCCTGGACCGGGCCGAGGAGCGCTTGAGGTATCGCATAGGCTTGACCCATGGCTGGCCCGACGGTTTAGAACTGCCGGGGCAACCGGAGTACATGGCGTTTGGTCGCCCGATCGAGGGCACCCGGCGCGCGCAGATCCAGGCCAGCATCATCGTCCAGGAAGACTCCGATGAGTTCATCGAGTACCTGGTCGCCCAGGATCATTGGGCTCGGTACCTGCAAGAGCGCTATCCCGAACAATTCGATGCGCTGAACAAGGAGCTTGCGCAGAAGTATGAAGCGCTGGAGGACGAGCACGCCGAGCGTGCCGATGCCCAGAGCCTGCGCCGCTACGAAGAAGCGCTGAATCGCCTGGAAGTGGAGCGGGCGACCGCGCGTAACCTGAAGTTGATGCAACTGTCGCGCATGGAGATACAACGCCTGGCCAGTATCCGCTGAGAACTAATGTGGGAGCGGGCTTGCTCGCGAAAGCAGAGTGTCAGTCACTGATAAGTTGACTGAAGCACCGCATTCGCGAGCAAGCCCGCTCCCACATTTTGACCGAGTTCGGCCTCGCTCTGTCAGTTGTCGTAACCCAGGTTCGGCGCCAGCCAGCGTTCGGTCACGGCCAGATCCTGGCCTTTGCGCGCGGTGTAGCTGGCCACCTGGTCCTTGTCGACCTTGCCCACGGCAAAGTACTGCGCCTGCGGGTGGGCAAAGTACCAGCCACTGACCGCCGCCGCCGGGAACATCGCGTAGTGCTCGGTGAGGAACACCCCGCTGCGCCCGGCCTGCATTTCGCGGGCCTCGGGGTCGAGCAGTTGGAACAACTGCGCCTTCTCGGTGTGGTCCGGGCACGCCGGGTAGCCGGGGGCAGGGCGGATGCCGCTGTATTGCTCCTTGATCAGCGCCTCGTTGTCCAGTTGCTCATCCTTGGCGTAGCCCCAGTGTTCTTTACGCACCTGCTGGTGCAGCCATTCGGCGCAGGCTTCGGCCAGGCGGTCGGCGAGGGCCTTGACCATGATCGAGTTGTAATCGTCGCCAGCATCCTGGTACGCCTTGGCGACTTCCTCGGCACCGATGCCGGCGGTGGTGATAAAGCCACCGATGTAGTCGGTTACGCCGCTGTCTTTGGGCGCAACGAAGTCAGCCAGGGAGAAGTTCGGCTTGCCGTCGGTCTTGATGATCTGCTGGCGCAGGTGATGCAACCGGGCAATCGGCTGGCCGTCGTCGCCGTAGACTTCGAGGTCATCGTCCTGCACCTGGTTGGTCGGCCAGAAACCGAACACGGCGCGGGCGCTGATGAGTTTTTCGTCGATCAGCTTCTTGAGCATGGCCCGGGCGTCGGCGTACAGCGCGGTGGCGGCTTCACCCACCACTTCATCGGTAAGGATGCGCGGGAATTTGCCGGCAAGGTCCCAGGAGATAAAGAACGGTGTCCAGTCGATGTACTCGGCCAACACGTTGAGGTCGATATTGTCCAGCACCTTGGCGCCGGTAAAGGTCGGCACCACTGGCGTGTAGTCGCTCCAGTCAAACTGCGGCTTCTTGGCGATGGCGGCGGCGTAGCTCAAGCGCTCGGTACGTGCGCTGCGGTTGGAGGTGCGCTCACGCACGTCGATGTATTCCAGGCGGGTTTTCTCGACGAAACCGGCCTTCAGCTCCTTGGACAGCAACTGCGTGGCCACGCCCACGGCGCGGGAGGCGTCGGTGACGTAGATCACCGCGTCATTGCTGTACTTGGGCTCGATCTTCACCGCCGTGTGCGCCTTGGAGGTGGTGGCGCCACCGATCATCAAGGGCAGGTGGAAATCCTGGCGCTGCATCTCGCGGGCCACGTGCACCATTTCATCCAGGGACGGCGTGATCAGGCCGGACAGGCCAATGATGTCGCACTTCTGCTCCTTGGCCACTTGCAGGATTTTTTCCGCCGGCACCATCACGCCCAGGTCGACGATGTCATAGCCGTTGCAACCGAGTACCACGCCAACGATGTTCTTGCCGATGTCATGCACGTCGCCCTTGACCGTGGCCATCAGGATCTTGCCCTTGGCTTCGGGCTTGTCGCCTTTTTCCAGCTCGATGAACGGGATCAAGTGCGCCACCGCCTGCTTCATCACGCGGGCGGATTTCACCACCTGGGGCAGGAACATCTTACCGGCGCCAAACAGGTCGCCGACGATGTTCATGCCCGACATCAGCGGGCCTTCGATCACTTCGATCGGGCGCGCAAACGACAGGCGCGATTCCTCGGTGTCTTCAACGATGTGCGTGGTGATGCCCTTGACCAGTGCGTGTTCCAGGCGCTTGTTGACGTCCCAGCCACGCCATTCCTCGGTCTCGGCTTCCTTGACGCTGCCGTCGCCCTTGTACTTGTCGGCAATCGCCAGCAAGGCGTCGGTGCCGTCCGGCGTGCGGTTGAGCACCACGTCTTCCACGGCGTCACGCAGCTCGACGGGGATCTGGTCGTAGATCTCCAACTGGCCGGCGTTGACGATGCCCATGGTCAGGCCCGCGCGGATCGCATGCAGCAGGAACACCGAGTGGATCGCCTCGCGCACCGGGTTGTTGCCACGGAACGAGAACGACACGTTGGACACGCCACCGGAGGTCAGCGCGTAGGGCAGTTCGTCACGGATATAGGCACAGGCGTTGATGAAGTCGACGGCGTAGTTGTTGTGCTCTTCGATACCGGTGGCGACCGCGAAGATGTTCGGGTCGAAGATGATGTCTTCCGGCGGGAAGCCGACTTCATCGACCAGGATGTCGTAGGAGCGTTTACAGATTTCTTTCTTGCGCGCTTCGGTGTCGGCCTGGCCGGCTTCGTCGAAAGCCATCACCACCACCGCGGCGCCGTAGCGCTTGCACAGCTTGGCGTGATGAATGAACTGCTCCACGCCTTCCTTCATGCTGATGGAGTTGACGATGCCCTTGCCCTGGATGCATTTGAGGCCGGCTTCGATCACTTCCCACTTGGAGGAGTCGATCATGATCGGCACGCGGGAGATGTCTGGCTCGCCGGCAATCAGATTAAGGAAGGTCACCATGGCCTTCTTCGAATCCAGCATGCCTTCGTCCATGTTGATGTCGATCACCTGGGCGCCGGCTTCCACCTGCTGCAGGGCAACTTCAAGGGCTTCGGTGTAGTTGTCTTCACGGATCAGGCGGGCGAACTTGGCCGAGCCGGTAATGTTGGTGCGCTCGCCGACGTTGACGAACAACGAACTGCGGTCGATGGTGAACGGCTCCAGGCCCGACAGGCGGCAGGCCTTTGGAATCTCCGGAATCGGGCGTGGCGCATAACCGGCCACGGCCTTGGCGATGGCTTCGATATGCCCTGGCGTGGTGCCGCAGCAACCGCCGACGATGTTCAGGAAGCCGCTTTGGGCGAACTCTTCAATGACTTTGGCGGTTTGCGACGGCAGTTCGTCGTACTCGCCGAACTCGTTGGGCAGGCCCGCGTTGGGGTGCGCCGACACATGGGTGTTGGCCTTGTTCGACAACTCTTCCAGGTAGGGGCGCAGCTCGCTGGCACCCAGGGCGCAGTTCAAGCCGACCGAGATCGGCTTGGCGTGGGCCACGGAGTTCCAGAACGCTTCGGTGGTCTGGCCCGACAGGGTACGGCCGGAGGCGTCGGTGATGGTGCCGGAAATCATGATCGGCAGTTCGATACCCAGGGTTTCGAACACGCCTTGCACGGCGAAGATCGCGGCCTTGGCGTTGAGGGTGTCGAAGATGGTTTCGATCAGGATCAGGTCGGCGCCGCCTTCGATCAGGCCCTGGGTGGCCTCGGTGTAGTTTTCCACCAGTTCATCGAAGGTGACGTTGCGGTAGCCAGGGTTGTTCACGTCTGGCGACAGCGAACAGGTGCGGCTGGTGGGGCCCAGCACGCCGGCCACGAAGCGCGGCTTGGCCGGGTTTTCGTGGGTTTTGGCGTCGGCGATTTTACGTGCCAGGCGCGCGCCTTCCACGTTCAGTTCATACGCCAGCTCTTCCATGCCGTAGTCGGCCATGGAGATGCGCGTGGCGTTGAAGGTGTTGGTTTCCAGAATGTCGGCGCCAGCGTCCAGGTACGCCTTCTCGATGCCGCCAATCACGTCGGGACGGGTGAGCACCAGCAAGTCGTTGTTGCCCTTGACGTCGCTCGGCCAATCGGCGAAGCGTTTGCCACGGTAGTCCTGCTCCTCGAGCTTATAGCTCTGGATCATCGTGCCCATGCCACCGTCCAAGATCAGGATACGTTCCTTGAGGGCGTGGTGAAGGGCTTGCAGACGAACGCTTCGGTCGGACATGGGACTACTCTGGTCAGGCATTTCGGAGGGCGTGAATCATAACAAACCTGCGGGCTTTTGGAGCATGTAGAGGTTTTGCATGAATATCGCTCATGTTGCTGGGGTGCATGGCCCGGTAGAATCACGCCACTTCAAACACCGCACGCCTTGAATCGGGACCGGATACATGTCACTTCGTTTAATCGTCAGCGCCGCCCTGGCCTTGATAGCCAGCAGCGCTCAGGCGGCAGGTCCCGCTTCGGCGATTTCCTACACCCGCGACATCCAACCCATCTTTACTGAAAAATGCGTGGCCTGCCATGCCTGCTATGACTCCGCCTGCCAGCTCAACCTGGGCAGTGCCGAAGGCGCAGCGCGGGGTGCAAGCAAAATGCCGGTGTATGACGGCGAGCGCAGCCAGGCCACGCCCACCACCCGCTTGTTTTATGACGCATTCGGTAAACAGGCGTGGCAGCAGAAGGGCTTCTATTCGGTGCTGGACGCCCAGGGCAGCCAGGCTGCGCTGATGGCGCGCATGCTGGAGCTGGGGCACAACGCGCCGCTGGCGCCCAATGCCAAGCTGCCCGACAACATTGTGCTGGGGCTCAACCGCGAAAACATGTGCGCGACGCCCGGCGAGTTCAATGCCTATGCCGGCGCTCACCCCAAGGAAGGCATGCCGCTGGCGGTTACCGGCCTGACCGACCAGCAATACCAGACGTTGCAACGCTGGCTGGCCTCCGGTGCGCCAATTGATGAGCAAGGCTTGGCACCCAGCGCCAAGGAAGCCCTGCAAGTGCAGCAGTGGGAAAACCTGTTCAACCAGCCGGGCGCCCGGCAAAGCCTGGTGGCGCGCTGGTTGTTCGAGCATTTGTTCCTGGCACATATCTATTTCGAGAACGGCGAGCCGGGGCATTACTTCCAGTGGGTGCGTTCGCGCACGCCCAGTGGCCAGCCGATTGACCTGATCGCCACCCGTCGCCCCAACGACGACCCGGGCACCCAGGTGTATTACCGCCTGTGGCCGGTGCAGGGTGTGATCGTGCATAAAACCCACATCACCTATCCGTTCAGTGCCCAGAAGATGGCGCGGATCAAGGCATTGTTCTACGCCGGCGACTGGCAGGCCACGGCCTTGCCAGGCTACGGCCCTGGCAGCCGTGCCAACCCGTTCGCGACATTCGAAGCGATCCCGGCCAAAGCGCGCTACCAATTCATGCTTGATAACGCCGAGTACTTCGTGCGTACCTTCATTCGCGGGCCGGTGTGCCGTGGCCAGATCGCCACGGATGTGATCCGCGATAACTTCTGGACGCTGTTCCAGGACCCCGACCACGACCTGTACATCACCGATGCGCGCTATCGCGGCCAGGCCACGCCGTTGCTGGCCATGCCCGGGCAGAATGACGATGTGGGCAGCGTGCTGAGCCTGTGGCTGGCCTATCGCGACAAGCGCAACCAGTACGAAGCCCTGCGCCGTGACAACTACGCAGACCTGCCGGCGCCGAGCTGGTCAACGCTGTGGGCGGGCAATGACAACGCCTTGTTGAGTATTTTCCGCCATTTCGACAGCGCCTCGGTGACCAAGGGCCTGATTGGCGAGGTCCCGCAGACGATGTGGCTGTTCGACTACCCACTGCTGGAACGCACCTATTATCAGTTGGCGGTGAATTTCGATGTGTTCGGCAACGTCTCGCACCAGGCCCAGACCCGGCTGTATTTCGACCTGATCCGCAACGGCGCCGAGCAGAACTTCCTGCGCTTGATGCCAGCGGATACCCGCGAAGACTTCATGGACGACTGGTACCAGAACAGCGGCAAGCTCAAGTTGTGGCTGGACTACGAGGCGATTGACGATGACAAGGCCAGTGGTTTGCACCTGAGCGAGAAGGACCCCAAGCGTGACTTCGCCGACCAGTTGCTGACCCGCTACGGCCATTTGAACGCCAGCCCCGACCCGATCAACCGCTGCAGCGGCGCGTTCTGCTCCCGCGACGGCATTGACCCGGCCTTGCAGGATGCCGAGCAAGCCCTGAGCCGCCTGACCTCGCGCCCGGCGGCGGGGCTCAAGGTGATCGAGCAATTGCCCGAAGCCACCATGCTGCGTATCGAAACCGCCAGCGGCAAGCGCGAGGTCTACAGCCTGCTGCGCAACCGTGCCCACAGTAACGTGGCGTTCCTGCTGGGTGAGGCGTATCGCTATCAGCCGGGCCTGGACACGGTGACCATTTACCCTGGCGTGCTCAGCAGCTACCCGAACTTCATGTTCAATATTCCCGCCCGGCAAGTGCCTGAGTTTGTCGCGCAGATGGAGCAGGCCAAGGACGCCAAGAGCTTCGAGAAAATCGTCGACCGCTGGGGTGTGCGCCGCAGTCACCCGCTGTTCTGGCAGTACTTCCACGACTTGTCGCAATACATCCACGAAACCACGCCGGTGGAAGAGGGCGTATTGGACATGAACCGCTATGAGAACCTATAACTACAGCTATTGATCCGGTCATTTCTCCACGCGGGGGCTGAAGCAGTCGGATATCTACCTACGGACTGGAAAGGGGATGCCGATGTTGATTTCAGTGCAGTTGCTGCGCGCGTTGGCGGCATGGCTGGTGGTGGGGCACCACGTCATGCAGCTGTTTTTCAACTTTGAGGCCCACAACGCGCTGGAGGACCTGTTAGTGGAAAAAGGCGGCGCTGGCGTGGATGTGTTCTTCGTCATCAGCGGCTTGGTGATTTTCCTCGCAAGTGCCGATAAAGCGCTGACACCTTGGCGCTTTATGCTCATGCGCCTGGCCAGGATTGCTCCGGCTTATTGGTTCTATACGTTGCTGTTGGCCTTGCTGGTGATGGCCATGCCCTCGATGTTTCCAGACGTTCAGCTCGAACTGAGCCATGTACTTTTGTCGATGCTCTTTATCCCCGCGCAGAACCCGGCGGGCTATGGCGTCTATCCACTGCTGGATGTTGGCTGGACGCTGAATTTCGAGATGCTGTTCTACTGTCTGTTTGCTGTTGCGCTGCTGGTGCGTGAAGCCTATCGGCTATGGGTAGTGGCCGTGTTGTTGTACCTGGTGTGTTATGTCATTGGCCCCTTCTTTGACTTGGCCGACGGGTTTTACCGCAATGACATTGTGCTGGAGTTCCTCATGGGCGTGGTGATCGGCATGCTGTACCGCCGTGGCCTGTGTCGGGCCAGGCCGTGGCTGGCGTTGCTGGGTATCGTGGCGGCGCTGGCGGCGATTTATCAGGGCGCGGATGTCCCCCGCGCATTGGAGTGGGGCGTGCCCAGCGCCGTGCTGGTGATCAGTTGTGTGGCGCTGGAGCCGTACTTCCACGGCTCGCGCTTTATAAAAATGCTGGGGGACTGCTCCTACTCGGTATACCTGCTTCATGTACTGGTGTTGTGCGCTGGACGCTGGGCCATCGAGCATCGTGGGGTAGGCCCCTACACCATGGTGCCTGTCTGCATCGTCGTCATCGCGCTCGGTGCATTTTTCAGCTACCAGGTGTTGGAGAAGGGCACGCATCGCCGGATCAAGCATTGGTTCGGCCTAGATGAGTCGATGCCCTTTTCCAGGCAAAGGCACTAGGACTGCCGCCTGGGGTGGGGTTCAAGGCCTTATGTACTTCCAGTAGGCCTTGCCGTAGTCCATCAGCAACTCGGTCCCGGCAGGGATATCTCGCCAAGCGATTAAAAACACCATGTAGTTGCCTACATACAGGGCGCCGACATTTTCGATGCCCACGTCGGGCAGGTTCGGCACCTTGACCGCATTGATCAGGCTCAGCGTATTGCTGTTGCCGTGGCCGCTGATGGTCGCGCCTTGAGTGTGGGTCTGGAATAGATACGTACCGACAGCCGCCTCGCCTTTTTCCAGGATCTCGGTATTGATGGGGGCTGATCCAGATGCAGTTTGCCCGTGTACGGCCCAAGCACGTCGAAACGCTTAATATCGGTTCTGGCCACCACCGACAGGCCGCGCTCCGGGCCATCCGCCAGTTTCCTGACCTCCACCAGGCGATCAAGCCGACGATGATGGCTGCCCTCCTTGGAAATCCATTCACGAATACTTTTGGTCGCGGCTTCCTTGACTTCAACATGTTGCAGGCCGGTGAACTCGTCAAAAAAACGGTTGGCGTCGGTAATCTCGATGCTGTGCAGCGGGCCTTCAAGCTCAAGGGTCAAACTGCGCCTGATGTCTGTCGGGTCCTGCAGGATCGGTGCGTTATTGTTGATTTTATGATCAAAGGACGCCGTGATCGAGCTGGAGCGGCGCCGGGTGGATACCGCGTCCTCTTCCAGGCGTGGGCGTTTTGAGCTGCCGGGCGTGGGCGGCGCGGGGCGTTTCCTGGCTACCGGCTGGTCCTGGGGGCTTCTTTGTCCGAATAGCCACCTGTCTTTGCCGGCACGGGTCATGCTGCCATTGTCGTTGACGTAGCTGCTCCAGATGACGGGGTTGAGGTTGTTCTGTTCGACAAACGCGCGCATGGATACCTTTGAGTTGGCGGCGTTGTAGTGCTTGTTCCACGCATCCAGGTGCTCGGGTTTGAGGTCGTCGAATTCCTCGCCGCGCGCATATTTGGCGAGCACTTTGCCCGGCGCTCGGTAGCTGCCATCCAGGTTTACGTACTCGGCGAAGGCCACCGGGTCCAGATTATGATCGGCGGCAAATCCTTCGAGGGTGAGACTGTTGCGCTCGCGTTGGGATGCCTTGCTCCAGCGCTCCAGATGATCGTAGGTGACGCTGGTACGGGCGGTTCCCGCACGGTCGAGCATCTGTTGCCCTCTGCGCGTCAGGGTGTTGCGGGTGCTGACAAACTGCCGAAAGGCGTTGGGGTCCAGGTTGTAAGTATTGACGAAGGTGTCCATGGTTTTTTTCAGGGCGTCTTCGCTGGCCTCGGTCCATTTCAACAGCACCGATGGCGTTACCACGCTGGGTGCATCCGGCGCGCCGCCTGTCAGTTTTATCTGGCCTGAGTACCAATGTCCGGGCTCTACCGAGGACAGCGTGATCGACAAGTCCCGGTTGGTTTTGGGATTGACCAGGACAATGGAAAAGCTGTTGTCGGCGCCAGCGGCGGCTTCCTGGATAAAGCCATAGGAGTTGTCGCGGATCTGGTACACCGCGATCTTGCCTTTATCATCAATATTGCAGATATATTTCTGGTTGTAGTCCACTCGGGAGAAGATCCCGCGTGCGTCGGGCTTAAGGCCACGGATCAACTCGGGGTCGACCGCGTATCGACGGATCAGCGGGCTGCTATTGCTGATCACCGTGATCGGCTCTCGATAGCGCGGCCCGAAGGCTTTATTGGAGGCCGTATCTATCAAGCGATAGTCGGGGGCGTCGAGGCTGCCGACGTTGCGCATCGGGATGTTGGCGAAGCCGTCGACGGTAAACAGTTTGTCCCCCGTCTGCAGTGGCTTCCAGGTGCCAGGGTCGACCGAGCGCATGTGCCGGGCGGCGATGGTCCCATCCCGCAGTTGGGCAATACCGCGTTGTGCCTGGCGCATCAAGCCGCGGCCCAGCTTGAGCAGGCCGAAACGTGCCAGTCTGAGCAGGCTGGGCAGGGCGGCCAAGGGGTTGAGTTCCTGCAGGGTGGCAATCACCAGCTTTCCCGTGAGCTTCGCCAGTTTTGGCAGCGCCAGGCGCAGCCCGGTTTTACCGGCCTGAATAGCCAGGCGGGCAGAGCCGGACACATATCGGCCGACCGGCAAGGCGAAAAGCACGATGTCGATGAACAGGCTGGCGACGCCGGACTTGATGCGCTGGGGGTCGCCGGAGCCGATGTCGTCGATACCGCCCCAGAACGGCAGAAAAATCTTGCCCCAGAAGGCGAGGTCTTCGAGCACTTCAGCGCCGATGTCCACCTCCCGCGTGGCGTTACGGGTTTTTTCCAGCAGGGCTGCTTCGTCACAGAAAAACAGCTCGCGGGCGATCATGCTCGCCAGCCTTTCACTGCGTGGCGCATACAGTGTGTTGGGCTGCAACGATGACGCGCGCGCCAAGGCGGTTTTGATACCAGGCAAGGTCTCGCCGACTTGCTCAACGATCAACTCAGCCTTTTTGCCTGGCGTGGGCGCTTTGTTCTCGCGGTAGGCTTGCCGGTCAAAGGGCACTTCGGTGGCCAATCTGTATTTACACCAGCTCATTGCGTCTCGTAGCTCTACCACTTTGCCGTTCAGTGGCAGAGTCTTGATGTCTTTACGGTGACGGATCACGCCGGCGAAGGGGAACACTTCGATGTAGGTGGCTTGAAAGGGCGAGCGGGGCTTGACGATGCGCAGGATGAAACCTGCCCGGTAACGCACGGCATCGGTCTTGCGCTGGGTTTCATACTCGATAGGCACCTTGTCCAGCGCTTCTCTCAAGGAGTACACGGTGATCTCGTCCTGATTCACATCCAGGGTCGCACTGCCAAGGTGCGCAAGCAATGACTTGATCAGGGTTTTATAGGCGTTTTTCGGCTGTTCGAGGGCCTCGCGGAAGGTCTTGTCGTATTCCGAGTCCGACGCATAGCGCCAGCGCCCGGGCAGGTCGAGCGCAAGGCCCTGAATCGCGTTGAACATTTCGTATTCATGCTGCTCCAGTGCGGTGACAGCTTGAGTCAGCTCATCGCGGGTAGGGCCTGACGTTCGGCTGGCGATCAAGCCATTGGCCTGCGCCCATTGGACCGTGGGGCCGAGCCTCGCGGCGGCGACCAAGGCCTGCTGTTCAACGTTATCGCCACTGGCGCGAAAATGTTCCGCCGCCAGGTTGAGCAACTGCTCGAAGCTCATCTGGCGCGATGAGCCGGGTGCAAGCGCTTCGGCCAGCAGGAAACCGCTTCTGAAATTGACCCAGGTACTGCTGGCGGCGTACGGCAGGTCATCGGGGATATCAGCCACCCACACTTCGCTGGCCACATTGGCCTTGACGACGCACACCGCCAATTGCGCCGCGGCAGGGCTGATCGACAAGCTGTGTTCATAACGGCTGATCAAGGAGTGGCGGATCGACGAGTAAGACGCCCCAGGCTCGATAAATAACTTCAATTCGTTATCCATCGGCGACTCGGTGTTGGGCATGATCGTGAGCCACAGCGCTCGCCACAGCAATTTCACCCGCACCGGTTGGGGGCAGATTTCGTCCTTCTGGCTGCCATACCAGTCCAGTGCCTTGGCGATTCGTTCGCCCAGCGCCAGGTTGTCGGGGCTATTGAGAAGCTGTTCAAGCAGGACGGTTGGCGTGGTGGTGAGCATGGCCTGCTGTGAGGCGGTGAACGTTTCGGGCAATACCTGGCGGAACAGCGATTGTCGGGTGTGTGTTTCGATCTCGCGGATAACCTCCTTGATCTTCTGGTCGGCAGGGGCATCCAGCACATGCTGCAAATCGCTGGGCTGCCCATCGTGGCCCAGTTTTCTCAGGGTGTGGTGTTCCTGCAAACCCTGGAGAACCGCTTTCCATTGTTCGGGGGGCTTGGGTTGCGCCGGGAGGATCGAGTAGTACTTGAGCACCAGGTCGAACCGTACCGAACCGTCGCTTTTGACGCCGTTTCCCACACGCCGGTTGATATCCAGCAACACGTCGGCGTCGATGTACCAATAGGTGGGTATATGGCGCAGGATCACCGAATGGTCGGCAATGCTGAACGTTTCGGGAGGGTCGGGTATCGGCGAGCGGGCGCTGCTGAGCAGGGTTGAGAGCAGGTCATAAAGAAAGTCCCGGCCCAGAATGGAGTCATCCCGTTCAGGTTTTTCCCGTAGGAACTGCTGGAAGTCTTCATCGGCCTCCAGTTTTGCAAGGACCCGAACGGCTTCTTTGCACTCGCGATTCAGCTCGGAGTTCAACGGGGGAAAGTAATAAAGCTCGGTGGAGGGTACTGCCAGTGAGCTTTGTTCCGTTACAAAGTCAATCAGATGATCCAGATGCGCTTGCTGTTCAGGCAAGCCTTTGAAATAGAAACGCTGCAGCGCATTATTCATTCGATCCTCACAATCCATAGTGGAAGAGGATTCACTCTATTGAGCCGGGTTTTGCGGCGGGGGCTATATAGGTAGGCACAGGTTTTTGCACAAATGGGCCGGTGCAGCGGGGGCCTTCGGTCAGCAGGATCAGGTCTTTCCTGACAAAAATACTCGGACTTTGTACCTGCGTAATAATTTGGCGTAAACTGCGAGCAAGCCTGTGAGGAGTTTCCATGACTGCCATAACCATTACCGACGCCGCCCACGATTACCTGGCTGACCTGCTGTCCAAGCAGAACACCCCGGGTATCGGTATCCGCGTCTTTATCACCCAGCCCGGCACCCAGTACGCCGAGACGTGCATTGCCTACTGCAAGCCTGGCGAAGAGAAACCTGAAGACACCGCCCTGGGGCTCAAAAGCTTCACCGCCTACATTGACGCCTTCAGTGAAGCCTTCCTGGACGACGCCGTGGTCGATTATGCAACCGACCGCATGGGCGGTCAGTTGACCATCAAGGCCCCCAACGCCAAGGTGCCGAACGTCAATGCCGACAGCCCGGTGAATGAGCGCATCAACTACTACCTGCAAACCGAGATCAACCCTGGGCTGGCCAGCCATGGCGGCCAGGTGAGCCTGATCGACGTGGTGGATGACGGTATCGCCGTGTTGAAGTTCGGCGGCGGCTGCCAGGGCTGTGGCCAGGCGGACGTGACCTTGCGTGAGGGCATCGAGCGCACGCTGCTGGAACGTATTCCTGAGCTCAAGGGCGTACGAGATGTGACTGACCACACGCAGAAAGAAAACGCCTACTACTGAGTAAGGTGTTCACTGCGAACATAAAAAACGGCGCCCCGTGAGCGCCGTTTTTTTATGCCTTTTCTGTAGGAGCGAGCTTGCTCGCGAAAAACATCAACGATGACGCGTGCTTGCTGAATGAACGCGGCGCCTGTTAGTTTTTCGCGAGCAAGCTCGCTTCTACAAAAAGCCTTGAGGCAAGCCAGGTCCACATAGGTGTTTGCATTTCTTCAGGGCCGATAGAGGTGCGCATGCCCTGCGCGGTACAGCGACGACTCACTGAAACTGTCACTGGCCAACACCCGGCCCACCACAATCAATGCCGTACGCCGAAACCCCTTGGCCGCGACTTTCTGGGCAATGTCACTCAGCGTACCGACCACCCAATCCTGATCCGGCCAGGTGGCCCGGTATACTACGGCAATCGGGCAATCCGCGCCGTAGTGTGGCAGCAGTTCGGCGACGATCTTGTCCAGGTGATTGACCCCCAGATGAATCGCCATGGTGGTGCCATGCCGCGCCAGGCTGTCGAAGTCTTCACCGGGGGGCATGCTGGTTTTATCGGCGTAACGGGTCAGGATCACGCTTTGGGCGATGTCCGGAAGGGTCAGTTCGGTTTCAAGCAAGGCCGCGCACGCCGCGACCGCCGTGACCCCTGGAATGATCTGGAACGGGATGCCCAGCTCGCGCAAATGGCGGATTTGTTCGCCAATCGCCCCATACAGGCTTGGGTCGCCGGAGTGCACCCGCGCCACATCCTGGCCTTGGGCATGGGCCGTCTTGATCAGCTCGATGATCTGCTCCAGGTGCAGTTCGGCGCTGTTGACCACCTGGAGCGCCTGATGACCTTCCAGTACGGCGGCGGGCACCAGCGAGCCGGCGTAGATGATCACTGGGCAACTGCGGATCAGCCGCTGGCCCTTGACGGTGATCAATTCCGGGTCGCCGGGGCCGGCGCCGATAAAGTAGACGGTCATGGAGAAGTCCTGTTGAAAAACGGGCGAGCATGAAGATTGCTCATGATCGAAAGCGGCAATTATCGGGATTTTAACCTGCGCAGGCCAATGCAAGGGTGGCCTGTGCGCTTTTCTGGCGGGTGATCAGCAGGCGCGCGGGGCCATTGGACAGGTGCTCGGCCAGGGCCAGGGCGGCGCTTTCGGCTACGCCGTAACAGCCAGTGTGGGCAAAGGCCAGCGCTGAGCGATGGCTCAGCCGATGCTCATAGCCCACCAGTTGTTCGGCACTGAAGCACTGCAAGGGCAGGTTCAAGCGCTGGGCCAGCGCCAGCAGCCCAGGCTCATCGCGTTTACGGTCAATGCTTGCCAATGCGGTCACGCGTGAGCGCTCAATGCCGGCCTCGGCCAGGGCGCTGTCCAGCAATGCCAGCAGGCTGTGAACCTCACAGCCGCGCTGGCAGCCAAGCCCGACAACCAGAATCATGCCGAGTAGTGGTCGTCGCGGTTGCGGCGAAACAACCAGGCGCTGATCAGGCCCAGGGCCAGCCAGAAGGCCACGTTGGTCAATTGCGAGGCGATCTTGAACTGCGCTTCGAGCGCCTCGGGGGCCAACATCGAGTGCACTTGCGGCTGCGGCGCGCCGATGACGTGGGGAACGGCAAGAATCGCCAGCCCAAGCGCTTTCAACAGCCAGTTGCGACCGAACACGATCAGCGCCAGGCCGGCGGCGGTGGACGCTGCGGTGCCGATCCACCAGGTCTGGCGTAACGTCAGGTCAGCCGCCGCGGTGCCAGGCAGCTCCGGGGGCAGGCCCAGGGTGGGCGCCAGTACAAAGGTCGCGTAGCCGGCCAGGCCCCAGAGCAGGCCTTGGGCGGTGCGGGTTGGCGCGCGCAGCGTGTAGAGGCCGGCGAGCATAAGCGCGAATCCCACCGCCACTACCAGGTTGCCGCCGGTGGTGGACAGCACTCGCTGCCAGCCATCTTCAGGCTCCCAGGCTTGGGCGTCGTGGGTGTGAGCTGCGGCGCCAGCGGCGTGCTCATGCACCACTTCGGCGGTTGGCGGGGTTTTTTCAAAGCTTTCCGCCTGCAGAATCAGCGGTGCCACCCAAAAGCTTTGCAGCAGGGTCAGCAGCAAGGCAGCCAGAAGTCCGGTGAACCCTGCGGTTTGCGCAATACGCTTGATCATGTCGGCAGCTCTCAATGGCACGGGAACGCGGCGCTGTGGCGGGTATCGTGGGCGGCGTTGTGCACCGCCTCGATATGCGAGAACCCGGCGAAATACACCAGGCAAGCGCCAAGGATCGATGCACCGATGGCGGCGGTCAGGCGTTGGCTGAGGGTGGCGGTGCTAGTGGCGGTGTGCGAAGTGCTGCTGATGATCGACATGGCGCGTCCCTTTCAGGTGTCAGGGTGAAACGAGCGCATGAAAACCCCACGCGCCAGGCACGCAGGGTTCGAACAGCGCCCGCCCACCGCGGGTTTGTTATCTGAATTTTTCGGGCCGGTCTCCGGGCTTGCGAGGGGCGGCTCATCAAAGAGTCCTCCTGAAAGCATCGCCTTCCCATGCAAAAGCACAGTGGCCGTGACGCTTCGCTCGCTTACCGTTGCGGGGGCAGCACCGGACTTGTCATTGGATTTGACGCACCGGTTTCCCGTTTCACCCTGTGAAGGGCACCCGAAACAAGGTGTGTAGGAGAGCATGGTGTGCAGGTCAGCGTCAATTGGATGAGGACACCTACGAAGTACACGGCGATGAAGTATTTGCAGACGCAATAGGCAGACACGCGATGTATGAAGTGTTTGGGAACGCCTGCGCTTTTTTCGATAACTCAGAAGGAAACCCGGTTTATCTCCCCGCGCAACATTGAAATTAACGGTGGGCTTTATGCGACTTTCCAATACGCTGCAAAGTTTTCATGCGCCGCTTGCTGGCGATCAGCAATCAGCGGTGGCCGATGCGACCCTAAGGCCCAACGACCCCTCTGAATCGAACATTGATAAACCCTCTTTCACGGTTGATCAGGCCGCGCGTCAAATCACTCGAACCGGCCATCGTTGGTTTGACGCCAATCGCGACGGCATCACGCAGATCTCCTATTCATTCAACAAGCACGCAAGAGGGCACACGGCGTTCAATGCGACCCAGAAAGAGCAGGCCCGGCGCTCGATGCAATCGTGGGAGGATGTCGCGAATGTTTCATTCCAGGAAGGCAGTCGTCGCCCCGAGGGGCTTCTAGCGTTCTCCAATAGCACGGACTACGAGGTCGCCTTCGGCCAGTATCCGGGCCAGGAAGGTAAAGTGCTGATCAATCCCCGATTTGGCACCAATACTAATCCAGCCTTGCACAACCATGGGCGAATGACCCTGACCCATGAAATTGGGCACAACCTGGGCCTGTTACACCCAGGCACCTATAATTTTGGTAATCCCAATTACCGCGATCACGCCTTATATGCTCAGGATACGCGGGCTTACAGCGTGATGAGCTACTTCGATGCACCTGAAGCGGGTAAACACTTCAATGGAAAGTTACCGTCGGCGCCGATGATGGATGATATCGCCGCTGCGCAGCGGGTTTATGGTGCCAATAACACGACGCGCAATTCAGATACCACCTATGGCTTCAACTCCAATGCGGGACGAGACTATCTGGAGTTGAACTCGCGTCACGATACGGCCTTGTTTTGTGTATGGGACGGTGGTGGTGTCGATACGTTGGACTTTTCCAAGTATCACCAAAACCAGACTATCAATTTGCGGGCGGAGTCCTTTTCGGATGTTGGCGGCCTGGTGGGGAATGTTTCCATTGCCAAGGGGGTTACGCTGGAGAATGCAATCGGCGGCTCCGGGCATGACTCGATCATTGGTAACCAAGCAAACAACGTGCTTAAAGGTGGGGCGGGTGCGGATCGACTCCGAGGTGCGGGGGGCGCTGACACCTTCGCTTACGACAATGCCAGCGACTCCACGCCGGAATATCCCGATCAGATTATGGATTTTGTCACGGGTGTGGACAGAATCGATCTGTCGAACCTGCTGGGCAACGCGGGGGTTGATGCCCTGAGGTTCGTCAGGCGGCTGACGGGCAAACCAGGTGAAGCGATTCTGGATTACAACCGTACGACTAACCTGTCTAGGCTGGCCATCGACCTCACAGGGAATGGCCGATTTGATTTTTTCCTCAAGGCTTACGGCCCGATCAATGTGCCCGACATCATCACCGCCAATCCTGGCAGGCAGCGCTACGCCTAGTTGGCCGCTGCCTGGACCGACTTGCCGGTAGGTGCTTGAGCATTGACCGCCTGCCGTGCACTGCGTAGCCTTGCACCCTCGAGGTTCTTCGGCCCAGGCCGAAGCTAAGAAGGGAACGCGGTTCAAGCCGCGGCTGCCCCCGCAACTGTGAAGGGTTCAGTTGACTGCCACGCCACTGCCGATAGGGCGGGAAGGCGCAGTCAGCGTTGGTCGCAAGACCTGCACACCCCAAGCCAGGAGACCTGCCTCGCCACTGATTTTCCAATTCAACCGGGCGGGGTGATCCGGTGACGAAATCCGCTGCTGCGCGCCGCCGCAGGGCCTGTCGTCCCGTATGCCCGCCCCAAAGGGCATCCGATGAAAACACTGGCCAAACTTCCCGTCACCATCGTTACCGGCTTCCTTGGCTCGGGCAAAACCACGTTGCTGCGCCATATGCTCGACAACGCCCAGGGCCGTCGCATTGCGGTGATCGTCAACGAGTTCGGCGAGCTGGGCATCGACGGTGAAATCCTCAAGCAGTGTTCTATCGGTTGCACCGAAGAAGAAGCCAATGGCCGCGTCTACGAGCTGGCCAACGGTTGCCTGTGCTGCACCGTGCAGGAAGAGTTCTTCCCGGTGATGCGCGAATTGGTCGCCCGTCGCGGTGACCTGGACCATATCCTCATCGAAACCTCGGGCCTGGCCCTGCCCAAGCCGTTGGTGCAAGCCTTCCAGTGGCCGGAAATCCGCAGCGCCTGCACCGTTGACGCGGTGATCACCGTGGTCGACAGCCCGGCCGTGGCCGCCGGTACCTTTGCCGCCTTCCCGGACCAGGTCGACGCCCAGCGCAAACTTGACCCGAACCTGGACCACGAGTCGCCGTTGCATGAGTTGTTCGCCGACCAACTGGCCAGCGCCGACCTGGTGATCCTCAACAAAAGCGACCTGATCAGCGCCGAAGACCTGGCCCGCGTACGCCTGGAAGTCGCCGAAGAACTGCCGGCCGCGGTGAAGATCATCGAAGCCAGCAGCGGTCGCCTGCCTCTGGACGTGCTGATCGGCCTGGGCGCCGGTTCCGAGGAACATATCGACGGGCGTCACAGCCATCACGACCATCACCACGAAGGTGAAGACGACCACGATCACGATGCCTTCGACTCCATCTCCATCGACTTGCCCCAAGCCGATGAGGCGCTGCTGCTCGACGCCCTGACCCAATTGGTGGTGCAGCACGGCATCCTGCGGGTGAAAGGGTTCGCCGCGATCCCCAACAAACCGATGCGCCTGCTGATCCAGGGCGTGGGCACGCGCTTTGACAAACACTTCGACCGTGCCTGGGGCGCTGACGAAGCACGCACCACGCGCCTGGTGCTGATCGGCCAGGAACTGGACGCCGTGGGCCTTGAAGCGCAATTGCGCGCCGCCCTCAGCGTTTAACCATGCACCTGCTCAGGACCCAACCCGGTGGTTTCGTCGCGGACGACAATATTGCCGACCTTGGCCAAACCCCTGCTGAGCTGGTGATCCTGTGCAGCGGTGATTCCAGCCTGGCGCTGCTCGCCGAAGCCGCCCAGCAATTGCCGGAGGATTACCCCAGCCTGCGCCTGGCCAACCCGATGCAGGTGCAGAACCATGCCTCGGTCGACCTGTACGTCGACGAGGTATTGCGCCACGCCAAGGTCATCCTGCTGTCATTGCACGGCGGCATCGGCTATTGGCGCTACGGTATCGAGCGCCTGGTGGAGTTGGCCGAACGCGGCGTCACCCTGATCCTGGTGCCGGGTGACGACCGCCCAGACCCGGAACTCAGCGGCCTGAGCACCGTTGCGGCCGAACACCGCGAGCGCCTGTGGCACTTCCTGCGCCAAGGTGGCCTGGGCAATGCCCTGGATTTTTATCACTGCCTGGCCAGTGCCCACCTGGGCCGCGACTATGCCTGGGCCGAGCCGCAAACCCTGCCGCGCACGGCGATCTATCACCCGCGCAACGCCAACGCCCGCCTCAATGACTGGCAGGCCGATTGGCACGCTGATTGGCCCGTGGCTGCGGTGCTGTTCTACCGCTCGCATTTGCAGGCGGCCAATACCGGCTTTATTGATGTGTTCTGTCAGCGCTTGCAAGCGGCGGGCCTCAACCCGTTGCCGATTGCGGTGGCCAGTCTGAAAGAGCCCGGCTGCCTCACGGTGGTTGAGGACCTGCTGGACGATGTGCAAGCCTCGGTGATCCTGAACACCACCGGCTTTGCCCAGTCCAGCCCGGAAGCGCCGCACCTGCGCCCGTTTCGCCGCAATATCCCGGTAATCCAGGCGATCTGCGCCCAGGACAACCAACCCGGCTGGCAGGCCAGCGAACAAGGCCTGGGGCCCCGTGACCTGGCGATGCATATCGCTTTGCCGGAGCTGGACGGGCGCATCATCAGCCGGCCCATCAGTTTCAAGGACCTGGCCTGGCGCAGCGAGCGCAGCCAGTCGGATGTGGTGTGCTACCGCGCAGCGCCCGAGCGCATGGATTTTGTCGCTGAGCTGGCACGCCGTTGGGTCGAGTTGGCGCGGGTGCCCAATGCCCAGAAACGGATTGCGCTGATCCTCGCCAACTACCCGACCCGCGACGGTCGCATCGGTAACGGCGTGGGCCTGGACACCCCGGCGGCAGCCCTGAATATCCTGCGCGCCTTGCAAGCCGAAGGCTACCCGGTGGCGGATGTGTTGCCCGACAGTGGCACCGCGCTGATCCAGGAACTGCTCGGCGGCGTCACCAACGACCTCGACAGCCTCGACCTGCGGCCCTGCCATCAAAGCCTGGGCCTTGTGGAATACCAGGCGATGTTTGATCGTTTGCCAGCGTCCAATCGCCAGGCCGTACTGGCGCGTTGGGGCGCGCCGCAAAACGATCCGATGTGCCGCGATGGCCGCATGATGATCGCCGGCCTGCGCCTGGGCCTGACCTTCGTCGGCATCCAGCCGGCGCGGGGTTACCAGGTGGATGCCAGCGCCGTGTACCACGACCCGGACCTGGTGCCGCCCCATGGCTACCTGGCGTTCTATTTCTGGCTACGCCATACCTACGGCGCCCACGGCGTGATCCATGTGGGCAAGCACGGCAACCTGGAGTGGCTGCCCGGCAAAGGCGTGGGCCTGTCGGAGCACTGCTGGCCGGATGCACTGCTGGGGCCGCTGCCGAATATCTACCCGTTTATCGTCAACGACCCGGGTGAGGGCGCCCAGGCCAAGCGGCGCACCCAGGCGGTGATCATCGACCACCTGATGCCGCCGCTGACCCGCGCCGAAACCTACGGCCCGCTGCGTGACCTTGAGTTATTGGCCGACGAATATTACGAGGCGCAATTGCTCGACCCGCGCCGTGCGCTGGAGCTGCAAAAAGACATCCTCAAGCTGGTGCGCGAAACCCGTATCGACCAGGAGCTTGAACTGGGCAGTGAGGCGGACGCGGCGGTGTGGCTGCCGCGCCTGGATACCTACCTGTGCGACTTGAAGGAATCGCAGATCCGCGATGGCCTGCATATCTTTGGCGAGTCGCCCGAGGGCCGTTTGCGTATCGACACCTTGCTGGCGCTGTTGCGCATTCCCCGTGGCGATGGCCGGGGCCCGCAGTCGAGTCTGCTGCGTGTGTTGGCCAAGGCATTCGACCTGGGGTTTGATCCGCTCGATTGTGCACTGGCCGAGCCCTGGACGGGGCGGCGCCCGTTGGTGTTGCAGAAGATTGACGATCAGCTGTGGCGTACGGCCGGGGATACCCGCGAACGTCTGGAGTTGTACGCGGCGCGCTTGATCGAGCAGGCGTTGGAAGGCCCCATCGAACAGTTGGAAGAGCCCGGCTGGCAGGAGGTGAAGTCGGTGATCGAAAGCCTGCGCATTGTCGTCGCGCCACGCCTGGATGCCTGTGGGCCGGCGGAGATGCGCGGCTTGCTCGATGCCTTGAGTGGGCGCTTTGTCCCGGCAGGGCCCAGCGGTGCGCCGAGTCGCGGTCGGCTGGATGTGCTGCCCACGGGGCGTAACTTCTTTACCGTGGACGTACGCAACCTGCCAACCACCACGGCGTGGCGTCTCGGTTTCCAGTCGGCCAACCTGATTCTTGAGCGGCACCTGCAAGACCACGGCGACCACCTGCGTCAGCTCGGCCTGTCGGTGTGGGGCACTGCCACCATGCGCACTGGCGGTGACGATATCGCCCAGGCCATGGCACTGATGGGCGTGCGCCCGGTATGGGCAACTGGCAGTCAGCGGGTGGACGATTTCGAGATCCTGCCGATCAGCTTATTGGACCGTCCGCGGGTGGACGTGACCCTGCGCGTATCCGGGTTCTTCCGCGATGCGTTTGCCAACCTGATCCGCCTGTTCGATGCGGCGGTGCAGGCGGTGGCCGCCCTGGATGAACCCGACGACATGAACCCGCTGGCCGCCAAAGTACGCAGTGAACGCCAAGCATTGCTTGAGGCGGGCCTGGATGAAGGTGCCGCGGCCAAGCAGGCCGGCTGGCGCATTTTCGGCGCCAAACCGGGTGCCTATGGCGCGGGCGTGCAGGGCGCGATTGACGGGCGCTTGTGGCAGAGCCGCGAGGACTTGGCCGAGGTCTACCTGAACTGGGGGGGTTATGCCTACGGTGGCGCTGACGAAGGCACTGCGGCCCGCGAGCAATTTGCCCAGCGGTTGAGCCAGGTGCAGGCGGTGTTGCAGAACCAGGACAATCGCGAGCACGACTTGCTCGACTCCAACGACTACTACCAATTCCAGGGCGGCATGCTGGCCGCCGTGGAAACCCTGAGCGGCGAAAAGGCCGCCAGCTACCATGGTGACCACAGCCAGCCGGACGTGCCGAAAATCCGCACCTTGAAGGAAGAGCTCAACCGGGTGATCCGTTCCCGTGCGGCCAACCCCAAGTGGATCGAAGGCGTGAAGCGCCATGGCTATAAAGGCGCGTTTGAAATGGCCGCGACCGTGGACAACCTGTTCGCCTTCGACGCCACCACCGCGCTGATTGACGATCATCAATATGCCTTGCTCGCCGATGCCTACCTGCTGGACCCCGACACCCGTGCCTTTGTGCAACAGCACAACCCAGATGCCCTGCGCGACATGACCGAGCGCATGCTCGAAGCCCAGCAACGTGGCTTGTGGCAGGCACCGGGGGCGTACCGCGAAGCCTTGGAAAACCTGTTGCTGGACATAGAAGAAGACAGCTGAGTGATCGTTCCCACGCTCCGCGTGGGAATGCAGCCCGTGACGCTCTGCGTCACAAGAACGGACGCCGAGCGTCCAGCGAAGCGTTCCCACGCGGGAGCGTTGGAACGAGCTATTAAGAGTTGACTATGACTGATACTCCCCATTTCCCGCTGTCCGCCGTGGTCGGCGCTGATGACTTGAAGCTCGCGCTGTGCCTGGCCGCCATCGACCCGAAGATCGGCGGCGTGCTGATCGAAGGGCCACGGGGCATGGCCAAGTCCACCCTGGCCCGTGGACTGGCGGACCTGCTGGCCAGCGGGCAGTTTGTGACCTTGCCCCTGGGCGCGACCGAAGAGCGCCTGGTCGGCACCTTGGACCTGGACGCGGCGCTGGGCGAAGGCCGCGCGCAATTCTCCCCTGGCGTGTTGGCCAAGGCCGACGGCGGCGTGTTGTACGTGGATGAAGTCAACCTGCTGGCCGACCACTTGGTGGACCTGCTGCTGGACGTAGCCGCCAGCGGCACCAACCTGATCGAACGCGACGGGATTTCCCATCGCCATGCGGCGCGCTTTGTCCTGATCGGCACCATGAACCCGGAGGAGGGCGAGCTGCGCCCGCAGTTGCTCGACCGCTTCGGCTTCAACGTGGCGTTGAGCGGGCAGACTCTGCCCGCCGAGCGCGGGCAGATCATCCGGCGTCGCCTGGATTTCGACACTGACCCAGCTGCGTTCTGCGCGCAGTGGGCGCCAGCCCAAGCCGCCTTGCGCGAACGTTGCACCCAGGCGCGGGCACGGCTCGACAGCATCGCCCTGGATGACCAGGCGTTGGCGCGCATCACCGAGCGCTGCTTTGCCGCTGGGGTCGACGGCTTGCGTGCCGACCTGGTCTGGTTGCGTGGCGCCCGTGCCCATGCGGCGTGGCGTGGTGCGGCCGCTATCGAGCAGGAAGATATCGATGCGGTGGCAGAATTTGCCTTGCGCCATCGTCGTCAGCAACAGACTCCGCCAGGCTCGCCGCCCCAGCCGAATGACGGGCCGTCGTCGTCACCCTCTGACACCTCGCCCGGCCAAGGCCAGTGGGGCGATATGCCCGCACCCGCCTTGCCCACGGGCGTACGCCGCGATGTACCCACCTGGCCAAAAAAGCCCTAGGCATCCGCCCCCGTCCTGACGCGGGGGCGGATGCCCGGCCCCAGGCGGGGCGATTGAACACCGGCCGGCAGGGCAAGGCCCGCAGCGCCCAGCGCGGGGCGATCAATTGGCCGGGCACGTTGCTCGGCGGTCGGCCGCAATGTCGTGCGGACCTGTTGTTCCATTTGCGTTGCCGGTCAGCCCCTGAGCTGTGGCTGGTGATTGTCGATGCCTCGGCGTCCACGCGCCGCCATCGGGCGTTGACCGACGCCAAGGGGCTGCTGGCCCAGCTGTTTGACGATGCTTATCGGCAACGGGCGCGCATGGCGTTGTTGACGGCCAGCGGGCAATCGCCGAAGTGGCAGGTGCAAGGTTTGAAGGCGGCGAAAGGCTTGGCCGATTGGTTGGCGCAGTTGGGCGCGGGCGGCGGGACGCCATTGCTGGCTGCGCTGACCGAAGCGGGGCATTGGTTGGCGGCACGGCGCAAGCGCTATCCCGCCGAGCAGCAGAAGTTGCTGGTAGTGACCGATGGGCGGCTCAAGGCGATGGGCGCGCTGCCGCGATTGGAGTGCCCAGGCATGTTGATTGATATCGAGCGCGGGCCGATCAGGTTGGGGCGGGCTGAGGAATTGGCGGTGGGGTTGCAGTTGGGTTATCAGCATATCGATAAGCTGTAGCGTCTGGGCTATCGCTTTCGCAGGCAAGCCAGCTCCCACATTTTGACCTCGCCGCCTATCCCATGTGGGAGCTGGCTTGCCTGCGATGACGCCCTCAAACACACCACACCAGTATCAGCCTGTCCCCGGCACATTCGGCCAAAGATCGGCCACCAGAAACAACCGCTCGGCTTCCTCCCACTCCTCACCGTTCGGCACCATGCGCACCAGCAACTGCGCCGGCGCCATTGGGTCCAGCTCTGCCAGCCAGTCTTGCATCTGCACCTCATTCCACACTTCATCAGCCGGGTAATGCGCGGGCGCCAGCCAGGCATGGCGGGGCAGGGGTTGCCAGCGACCCGCCGGGCGAGTGCTGACAAAGTCTGTCCAGTCGCGCTGATGCAACCAGCGCCCACGCAGGTGCTGCGGGTGAGCGCCGAGGGGGGATTGCGCCGCGCCGGGCCAGGGGTAGAGCAGATAGCCGCCGAGCCACAAATGCGCATCGAACGCTTGGATATCCAGCGCCGCCAAGGCTTCGCGGCTTTCTGCCCGCGCGGAGATCGGCAGTTGATGCTCGGCCAGGTGCGCCAGCTTGCGGTCCAGCCGATCATGGCAGCCAGGCCCCAGCCATTGCGCAGTGTCCTGGCCATTGCCGTCCTGCGGGCCCAGGTAGAGTTTGATCGCCAGCTCAAGGTGGTGCACGCCATCACGGTCGCGCACCAGCATGTCCAGCTCGCCCAGGGTATGCCCGGCTCGGCGGATCGGCAGGTTGGCGGCCAGCAACTCCACGCCCGGCGCATGCTGCACCGCAAATTGCCACAAACGTTCGTAGTACAGGCCCAGGCGCCGGGTACGTGACAGGCTCAGCCACTGCTGCAACGCGCTGCTGTCCTGGTCCAGCTGGCGCAGCCAGGCTTCGAGCTGGTGAGGGGCCTGCACCCAGTCACTGCCGGCCAGCGGGTGGCGCTGCGGCCACGGCGTTTGCGCCAGCATCGGCGGCGCGAGCATCACCCACGCCAGGTCGCGCACTTCGGGGTGGCGCAGTTGGCGGGGCAGGGTGTGCAAGTCGGGGAATGGCGTCATGCTCCGAGCATAGCCTTTTCAGCGCCCGCAAGGTGCCTGAGAACCATTGTCATCAAGGCGTGGCGGCGACAAAGGATTTTGCCTGAGGCGGCCTTTCGCCCATAATCGCTCTTTTTGCCTCACCCCCAGATCCCGCAGGAGCCCCATGGAGCACTTTCGCAATATCGGCATTATCGGTCGCCTGGGCAGTACCCAGGTGTTGGACACCGTCCGCCGGCTGAAGAAGTTTCTGCTCGAGCGCCACCTGCATGTGATCCTCGAAGACACCATCGCTGAAATCCTCCCCGGCCACGGCCTGCAAACCTCGTCGCGCAAGATGCTCGGTGAGGTGTGCGACATGGTCATCGTGGTCGGCGGCGATGGCAGCCTGCTCGGCGCTGCCCGGGCGTTGGCGCGGCATAACGTGCCGGTGCTGGGGATCAACCGCGGCAGCCTGGGGTTCCTCACCGACATCCGCCCCGATGAGCTGGAAGTCGAAGTGGCCAAGGTGCTTGATGGCCATTACCTGGTGGAGAACCGCTTCCTGTTGCAAGCCGAAGTGCGCCGCCACGGCGAGGCGATCGGCCAGGGCGATGCCCTCAACGATGTAGTGCTGCACCCTGGCAAGTCCACGCGCATGATCGAGTTCGAGCTGTACATCGACGGCCAGTTCGTCTGCAGCCAGAAGGCCGACGGCCTGATCGTCGCCACGCCCACCGGTTCTACCGCCTACGCGCTGTCGGCCGGTGGCCCGATCATGCACCCCAAGCTCGATGCCATTGTGATCGTGCCTATGTACCCCCATATGTTGTCCAGTCGGCCAATTGTGGTCGATGGCAACAGTGAGCTGAAAATCGTGGTGTCCAAAGACATGCAAATCTACCCGCAAGTCTCCTGCGACGGGCAGAACCATTTCACCTGCGCCCCCGGTGACACCATCACCGTGAGCAAGAAGGCACAGAAGTTGCGCTTGATCCACCCGCTGGATCACAACTACTACGAAGTGTGCCGCACCAAGTTGGGCTGGGGCAGCCGCTTGGGAGGTGGAGGCGACTGATGCTCGATCCCGCGCGTAGCTACGACCTGATTGGTGACGTGCACGGTTGCGCTCATACCCTTGAGCACTTGCTCGACCAATTGGGTTACCACAAGCAGGGCGGCACTTGGCGCCATCCGTCACGCATGGCCGTGTTCCTGGGCGATATCATCGACCGTGGCCCACGCATCCGCGAGGCGCTGCATATCGTCCACGACATGACCGAGGCCGGCCAGGCGCTGTGCATCATGGGCAACCACGAGTTCAATGCGCTGGGCTGGACCACGCCGGCCCCTCTGGGCAGCGGCAAGCAGTTTGTGCGTGAGCACAACCCGCGCCACGCCCGCTTGATCCACGAGACCCTGACCCAGTTCGAACACCACCCGGCCGATTGGCACGACTTCCTCGGCTGGTTCTACGACATGCCGCTGTTTGTCGACGCCGGGCGCTTTCGCGTGGTGCACGCGTGCTGGGACGACAGTTTTATTCAGCCGCTGCGCGCGACGTTCCCGGATGGCTGCATCGACCCGCACTTCCTGCAAGCCGCTGCCGTACCGGGCAGTTTCGCCTGCAACGCGTTCGATCGCTTGTTGCGCGGTACCGATATGCGCCTGCCGGACGGCCTGACGTTGACCGGTGGCGATGGCCTGACACGTTCGTTCTTTCGCACCAAGTTCTGGGAAGACGACCCCAAGACCTACGGCGACATCGTGTTCCAGCCCGATGCTTTGCCGGAGCCGGTGGCACGCACGCCGCTATCGTCCACTGAAAAGAATTCCCTGCTGCGCTATGGCGTCGATGAACCGCTGTTGTTCGTCGGCCACTACTGGCGCAGCGGCAAACCCGCGCCGATCCGCCCAAACCTGGCCTGCCTGGACTACAGTGCCGTGCTCTACGGCAAGCTGGTGGCGTATCGACTGGACCAGGAAACCCAACTGGATCCGCGTAAATTCGTATGGGTCGACGTTGAGCGACCAGAGGCCATTCCATGAGTACCGTAGCTGTATTGCGCCTGCCCCTGAGCGTCGACCTGGGGGGCTTCGTCAAGTTGCTGCACCGCATGCAGGTGCCGCACCGCGTCAGCGAAGAGGCGGGTGAACAGGTGCTGTGGGTACCCGAAGCCATCAGCGACGATGTGCGCGTGTTGTATCAACGCTTCCCCGCGGGCGACCCGGACCAGCAACTGGACATTCCCGAACAGGCGCCCGTTGCGCGGCCAGGTTTTGTTCAGCAGGTGCGCCACAGCCCGGTCACCGCTCTGGTGTTGTTGGCCAGTCTCATCGTCGCTGCCGTAACTCTGCTGGGTGAAAACCTGCAAGCCATGGCCTGGCTGACCTTCCTGCCGTTTCGGGTGCTGGGCGAGTACATCCAGTTCACGCCGCTGGCCGACACCCTGGCCTCGGGGCAGTGGTGGCGCCTGGTGACGCCGATGCTGATCCACTTCGGCATCCTGCATCTGGCCATGAACGGCATGTGGTACTGGGAGCTGGGCCGGCGCATTGAAGCGCGCCAGGGCAGCATCAACCTGCTGGGCCTGACCCTGTTGTTCAGCCTGGTCTCCAACTACGCGCAATACGCCTACGGCGGCCCCGGTTTGTTTGGCGGCTTGTCCGGCGTGTTGTATGGCCTGCTCGGGCATTGCTGGATCTTTCAATTATTGTCGCCCAACCCGGCCTATCGCCTGCCCCGTGGGGTGCTGGTGATGATGCTGGTGTGGTTGCTGCTCTGCCTGTCGGGGCTGGTCTCGATGATCGGTTTCGGCGAAATCGCCAACGCGGCCCATGTGGGCGGCTTGGTCATCGGTTGCTTGACGGGTTTGCTCGGCGGTTTGTACAACCGTCGCAAAGCGTCTCTTTGATAAGGAAGAGCCTTATGTCCTCTTTTGCTGAAATGATCGAAAACATCACCCCGGACATCTACGAGAGCCTCAAGCTCGCGGTAGAGATCGGCAAATGGTCCGATGGCCGCAAGCTCACCGCCGAGCAGCGCGAACTGTCGCTGCAAGCGATGATCGCCTGGGAGATTCAGAACCTGCCCGAAGAACAGCGCACCGGTTATATGGGCCCGCAGGAGTGCGCGTCCAAATCCGCGCCAGTACCGAATATCCTGTTCAAATCGGATGCGATCCATTGATTGAAATTGGTCGCGGTGCAGTCAGCAAAATGTCGGCGCAACTCGGTGAGCCGACCGTTCAATACGCCTTTCGCTTAGGAAGCACAGAGGTGCCGGTCAATCCGTTGATCGGTACCCATGTACGTTTGGAATACCTGGGCGCGATCCATTGCAGCCATTGCGGGCGCAAGACCAAGACCAGCTTCAGCCAGGGCTATTGCTACCCGTGCATGACCAAGCTGGCCCAGTGTGACTTGTGCATCATGAGCCCCGAGCGTTGCCATTACGACGCCGGCACCTGCCGCGATCCGGGCTGGGGCGAGACATTCTGTATGACCGACCACGTGGTGTACCTGGCCAACTCGTCGGGGATCAAGGTCGGCATTACGCGGGCTACGCAGTTGCCCACCCGTTGGCTGGACCAGGGCGCCAGCCAGGCGCTGCCGATCATGCGCGTGGCGACGCGCCAGCAATCGGGCTTCGTCGAAGACCTGTTTCGCAGCCAGGTGGCCGACAAGACCAACTGGCGCGCTTTGCTCAAGGGCGATGCGCAATCGGTGGACCTCAAGCAGGTGCGTGACGAGCTGTTCGCCTCTTGCGCCGAGGGCTTGCTGGGTTTGCAGGAACGCTTTGGCCTGCAAGCCATCCAAACCATTGCCGACATCGAGCCGATTGAAATCCGCTACCCGGTCGAGCAGTATCCGACCAAGATCGTCAGCTTCAACCTGGACAAGAACCCGATTGCCGAAGGCACGCTGCTGGGGATCAAGGGCCAATACCTGATCTTCGACACCGGCGTCATCAACATTCGTAAATACACGGCCTACCAGCTCGCCGTGCATCAGTAGAAGGATCCCCAGCATGCGCACCGAACAACCGAAGATGATTTACCTGAAGGACTATCAGGCGCCGGACTACCTGATCGACGAGACGCACCTGACCTTCGAGTTGTTCGAGGACCACAGCCTGGTCCACGCGCAGCTGGTGATGCGCCGCAACCCCGAGCGTGGTACCGGCCTGCCACCGCTGGTGCTCGATGGCCAGCAGCTTGAGTTGCTGAGCGTCACCCTCGCGGATCAGGAACTGACCGCCGCCGATTACCAGCTGACCGACAGCCACCTGACCCTGCAGCCCCCGAGTGAAACCTTCACCCTGGACACCACGGTCAAGATCCACCCGGAAACCAACACCGCACTGGAAGGCTTGTACAAATCCAGCGGTATGTTCTGCACCCAGTGCGAGGCCGAAGGTTTCCGCAAGATCACCTATTACCTCGACCGCCCGGATGTGATGAGCGTGTTCACCACCACGGTGATCGCCGAGCAGCACAGCTATCCGGTGCTGTTGTCCAACGGCAACCCGATCGCCAGCGGCCCTGGTGAAGACGGCCGGCACTGGGCGACCTGGGAAGACCCGTTCAAAAAGCCGGCCTACCTGTTTGCGCTGGTGGCCGGTGACCTGTGGTGCGTCGAAGACAGCTTTACCACCATGACCAACCGCGAAGTCGCGCTGCGCATCTACGTCGAGCCGGAAAATATCGACAAGTGCCAGCACGCCATGACCAGCCTGAAAAAATCCATGCGCTGGGACGAAGAGACCTACGGCCGCGAGTACGACCTCGACATCTTCATGATCGTCGCGGTCAACGACTTCAACATGGGCGCCATGGAGAACAAGGGCCTCAACATCTTCAACTCCAGCGCCGTGCTGGCCCGCGCCGAAACCGCTACAGACGCCGCTCACCAGCGCGTCGAAGCCATCGTCGCCCACGAATACTTCCACAACTGGTCGGGTAACCGCGTGACCTGCCGCGACTGGTTCCAGCTGTCGCTCAAGGAAGGCTTCACCGTGTTCCGTGACTCGGGCTTCTCTGCCGACATGAACTCGGCCACGGTCAAGCGCATCCAGGACGTGGCGTACTTGCGTACCCATCAGTTCGCTGAAGATGCCGGCCCCATGGCCCATGCCGTGCGCCCCGACAGCTTTATCGAGATCTCCAACTTCTACACCCTGACCGTGTATGAAAAGGGCTCGGAAGTAGTTGGCATGATCCACACCTTGCTCGGCGCCGAGGGCTTTCGCAAAGGCAGTGACCTGTATTTCGAACGCCATGACGGCCAGGCCGTGACCTGCGACGACTTCATCAAGGCCATGGAAGACGCCAATGGCGCCGACCTCAGCCAGTTCAAGCGCTGGTACAGCCAGGCCGGCACCCCGCGCCTGGCGGTCAGCGAGGCCTACGACGCAGCGGCCAAGACCTACAGCCTGACCTTCCGCCAGAGTTGCCCGCCCACTCCGGACAAGGTCGAGAAACTGCCCTTTGTGATCCCGGTGGAGCTGGGCTTGCTGGACGGGCAGGGCGCCGGCATTGCCTTGCGCCTGGCCGGTGAAGCGACGGCGGGCGACACTTCGCGGGTAATCTCGGTGACCGAAGCGGAGCAGACGTTTACCTTCGTCGACATCGCTGAAAAACCCTTGCCTTCGTTGCTGCGTGGTTTCTCGGCGCCGGTGAAGCTCAGCTTCCCCTACAGCCGTGATCAACTGATGTTCCTGATGCAGCACGACAGCGACGGTTTCAACCGCTGGGATGCCGGCCAGCAATTGGCCGTGCAGGTGCTGCAGGAGCTGATCGGCCAGCATCAGGCGGGCCAGCCGCTGAAGCTCGATCAACGCTTGATCGACGCGCTGCGCACGGTGTTGAGCGATGAAAGCCTGGACCAGGCCATGGTCGCCGAAATGCTCTCGCTGCCGAGCGAAGCCTACCTCACGGAAATCAGCGAAGTGGCGGATGTGGACGCCATCCACGCTGCCCGCGAGTTTGCCCGCAAGCAACTGGCCGACAACCTGTTCGAAGGGTTGTGGCTGCGCTACCAGGCCAACCGCGAGCTGTCCAAGCAAACGCCATATGTGGCAGAGGCCGAGCACTTCGCCCGGCGTGCGCTGCAGAACATCGCGCTGTCGTACTTGATGCTCAGCGGCAAGCCAGAAGTATTGGCGGCCACCCTGGATCAGTTCGACACCAGCGATAACATGACCGAACGCCTGACGGCGTTGGCGGTGCTGGTGAACTCGCCGTTTGAAGCAGAGAAAGCCCAGGCCTTGGCGGTGTTTGCCGAAAACTTCAAGGACAACCCGCTGGTCATGGACCAATGGTTCAGCGTACAGGCCGGCAGCACCTTGCCGGGCGGGCTGGCGCGGGTCAAGGCGTTGATGCAGCACCCGGCGTTCACCATCAAGAACCCCAACAAGGTACGCGCGCTGGTGGGCGCATTTGCCGGGCAGAACCTGATCAACTTCCATGCGGCGGATGGCTCGGGTTACCGGTTCCTGGCGGATCTGGTGATCCAGCTCAATACCTTGAACCCGCAGATTGCCTCGCGCCAACTGGCGCCGCTGACCCGCTGGCGTAAATACGACAGCGCACGGCAGGCGCTGATGAAAGCGGAGCTGGAGCGCATCCTGGGCGCGGGTGAGCTGTCCAGCGATGTGTTTGAGGTGGTCAGCAAGAGCCTGGCGTAACCCTCACAGCCCTAACGCGCTCCCACAGGGGATCTGTGCCAGGCGCAGATTTTGTGGGTAGTACATGACCAATGTGGGAGCTGGCTTGCCTGCGAAAGCGGTGGTTCAGTTAAAGATTCAGTGACTGACCCACCGCCTTCGCGAGCAAGCACGCTCCCACAGTTAGGTCAGGGCGCGTCAGTTTGATAAGCGTCGTAGCCGCGGCGCGTACGCTCTATCTCTTCGACCAACCGGTCAATGCCCGCCAACCGCGCCCGGTTGTCATGATCCCAGGGATGAAAGCCCGGCTTGAAGTAATGCAGCCACGGCCGGAACATCCGTGGAAACACGCCTTTGGGCCCATACAAGAATTTAACCATGCGCCACAGCCCCTTCAGCGTGCCACCCGAAGTGCGGTCGGCAATCAACAGGCGCACGTGAAAATCCAGCACCACCACCCAGAACAGCACGCTGGTGGTCAGCATGGTGCCGGTGCGCAGCAGGTAACGCGCAGGCCCTGGCTTGATCACTGTGTTCCACACATCGAACGCCACGGCTTTATGTTCGGTTTCTTCCAGGGCGTGCCAGTACCACATCTGCTGGTAACCCTTGAGTGAGTCGCCAAAGCGCGACGGGTCGCTCAGCAGGATCTCCGCGAGCATCGCGGTGTAGTGTTCCAGGGCGATGGTCACCGCCAGGTTGAACGAGGGCGGCAGGTGTTTTTTCTGCAGGTCGAGGAAGAACTTCAAGCGTCGGTCAAGGGTGTGCGCCGGCAGGCCGGCCGCTTGCAGCAAGTCGTTATAGGCCACGTGTTCACGGCTGTGCATGGCCTCCTGGCCGATAAACCCCTGGATCTCTTTTTTCAGTTCGGCATCGTCGATCTGCCCACGGTAGTGGCGCACGCTGTCCATGAAGAACAGCTCGCCCTGGGGAAACAGCAACGACAGGGCATTGAAGAAATGGCTGACCACCGGCCCTTGTTCGTGCCAGTTCTTGATGCGCTCGGCAGGCAAGGCAAAACGGATATCGCGACGGATCGGCAACATGGTGCGTCCTCCTGTTCAGAGTCGAGGCTCGTCGTTGGTTTCAAACACTGGCGTGCGCGGCTTGGGCGCCATGCGCTTGCTGGCAAACACCACCAGGGCCTGATAGGCCGCCGGCAGGCAACGGGCGAGCAGGTCGAGAAAATACGCATCGCGGCCAATCAGCACGCGGCGCTTGTTTTTGCGTACGCCTTGCAGGATCACTTTGGCGGCCTGGTCGGCGTCGGTGATGAAGAGTTTTTCGAAATCGGCGCGGGCTTGCTGCTCGCTGTGGATGAGAAAACCGGTCATGTTCGCGTCGATGCGGCTGCTGCGGCAGATGTCGGTACGAATGCCACCGGGGTGTACACAGGTGGCCGACACGCCGCAGCGTTGCAGGTCGAGTTCCTGGCGCAAGGCTTCGGTGAAACCGCGCACCGCGAACTTGGTGGCGTTGTAGCCGCTCATGCCGGGTTGGGCGAACAGGCCGAACACGCTGGACGTATTGATGATATGCCCGGCACCGCTGGCCTTGAGGTACGGCAGGAACGCCTTGGTGCCATGCACCACTCCCCAGAAGTTGATGCCGACAATCCATTCCAGGTCGGCGTAATCCACCCCTTCGACGGTGCTCGACAGCGCCACCCCGGCATTGTTGAACACCAGGTTGACCTGGCCGTGCTCGGCCGCGCAGCGCGCTGCCCACGCCTGCATGGCCTGGCGGTCGGAGACGTCCAGCACCTGGGTGGTGACGGTGACGGGCGCCAAGGTCGAGGTGCGGATCAGTGCCAGGGTCTGTTCCAGGCCCTGGCTGTTTTTGTCTGCCAGCGCCAGGTGACACCCTTCCCGCGCCAGCGCCAGGGCCAGTGCGCGGCCCATGCCGGAAGCCGCGCCGGTGATCGCCGCAACGCGGCCGTTGAATGACTTCATGACAGGCTGCCTTCTGTGGTGGAGTGGGGCGTTGCAACCGCGCGCGGCAGGGCGGGCGCCGGCGCCTGGCTGACGCTGTAGTCCTTGAGGGCAAAATGCCGGGTGACCTGCTTGAAGCGCCAGGTCGAGCCGGGCCACAGCGTGGTGTTCTTGCCGGTGCGCGGGTCGAGGTACCAGCTCTGGCAGCCGCCGGTGTTCCAGATGGTGCGCTTGAGCTTGTCCTGCAACTGCTGGTTGTAGGCGTGCTCCACGGCGGGTTTGACCTCTACGGTGGTAATGCGCTGGCGCTGCATGTGTTTCAGGGCATCGAGGATGTAGGTGACCTGGGCCTCGATCATCAGGATCATCGAGTTATGCCCCAGGCCGGTGTTGGGGCCGACGATCAGAAACAGGTTCGGGTAGCCCGGCACGCTGGTGCCTTTATAGGCATGGGCGCCATCGCGCCAGGCGTCCATCAGGTCGATGCCGTCCCGGCCGATGATGCAGCCACGGGGCAACGGGTCGCTGGCCTGGAAACCTGTGCCGAAGATCAGGCAATCGGCGGGGTGCTTGATACCGTCGGCGGTGATCACGCCGTCGGCTTCGATGCGCAGCACGCTGTCGGTGACCACCTCGACATTGCTGCGCGAGAGCGCCGGGTAGTAATCGTTGGAGATCAACACGCGCTTGCAGCCGATGGTGTAGTCCGGCGTCAGGGTTTTGCGCAGGGAAGGGCGGGCCACCTGTTTGCGCAGGTGACGCAGGGCGATTTTCTGCACCATTTTCATCAGGCGTGGGTGCAGGGCAAAGCCCACCACGCGCCCTTCCAGTGCCCAGTAAAGCGCACCACGAACCAGCTTTTGGGTAAGCGGTACATGCTTGAACAACCAGCGTTCGGCAGCGGAAATCGGCCGATCAGGCTTGGGCATGATCCACGGCGGCGTGCGCTGGAACAGGTCCAGGTGCGCCACCTGCGGGGCGATCTGCGGCACGAACTGGATGGCGCTGGCGCCGGTGCCAATCACCGCCACGCGCTTGCCCTTCAAGGAATACTCATGGTCCCACTGCTGGGAGTGGAAGCGCTTGCCCTTGAAACTCTCCAGCCCAGGGATATCTGGCATTGCCGGGCGCGACAAGCCCCCCATTCCCGACACCAGCACCCGTGCGCTGACCTGGCGGCCGTCGCTGAAGGTCAGCTGCCAGCGCTGCTGCTGTTCATCAAACAGCGCACGTAGCAAGCCCATGCCAAAGCGCAGGTAAGGCGCTAGCTCGAAGCGCCTGGCGCAGTCTTCCAGATAGGCACGAATCTCGGGTTGCGCCGCGAACTGTCGCGTCCAGTTCGGGTTGGGCGCAAAGGAAAACGAGTACACATGGGACTGCACGTCGCAGGCGCACCCTGGGTAGTGGTTGTCGCGCCACGTACCGCCGAGGGTCTCGGCCTGTTCGGCGATAAAAAAGTCGGTGAGCCCGGCTTCCTTGAGTTTGATCGCCATGCACAGGCCCGCGAACCCGGAGCCAATGATGGCGATGTCGATTGAGTCACTGGGGGCATTCATAGGGCTGCCTCGTCAATAAAGCGCTTGGGCATCGGATGTGCTCCTGTTTTTGTTTTGTCTTTTAGATAGAACACCATTGCAAAGGAAAATTGAATTAATTATTTTAAAAAAGATTTTAAATAATCTACCTGAAAAATTCGCCTACGCTAGGGCCTTGTTGCGCATGAACGATTTGTCCGACGGACGAACGTGGTATGCATGAAGTTTAGGTCCAGGGTGTGGACGATGGCTGAGGCCAGGCCAATTCCGGTCGGGTCGCCAGCAGCAGGGAAGCAGAGGACCGAGCTATGGCTTTGGAGTGGGTTGTCGCTGCGGGTGTGCTGGTGGGCGCCAGCGCGGTGTTATGGGGCTTGAGTGCCTGGATGACGCGGCGCATTGAAGCGACCGTGCCGATCAACGGGCGCTTCGTCGAGGTGGATGGCGAGCGCTTTCATTATGTCGAAGAGGGCAAGGGCCCGCCGCTGGTGATGATCCACGGGCTGATGGGCAGCAGTCGCAACCTGACCTATGCCTTGTCCGGCCAGTTGCGTGAGCATTTTCGCGTCATCAGCCTCGACCGGCCGGGCTCAGGCTATTCCACCCGGCATAGCGGCACGCCGGCAGACTTGCCTGCCCAGGCGCGACAAATCGCGGCTTTCATCAAGACGCTGGATCTGGACAAACCGCTGGTGCTGGGGCACTCCCTGGGCGGCGCGATTGCCCTGGCGCTGGCCCTCGACCATCCGCATGCGGTGTCCGGGTTGGTGCTGGTTGCGCCCTTGACTCACCCCCAACGCATGCTGCCGCTGGTGTTCCTTTCTCTGGCCGTGCGCCCGGCCTGGCTGCGGCGCTGGGTGGCCCACACCTTGACCCTGCCCATCGGCCTGCTGACCAAAGACTCGGTGGTGAAGGGCGTGTTCGCCCCGGACCCTGCGCCGCCAGACTTCGCCAGCCGTGGCGGCGGTTTGCTGGGCATGCGCCCCGACAACTTCTACGCCGCGTCCACCGAGATCAACCGGGTCAACGACCACCTGCCAGAGATGGTCAAGCGCTACTCCCAACTGACGCTGCCAATCGGCCTGATCTACGGCGGGCAAGACAAGGTGCTCGACTTCCAGAAACACGGCCAGGCCCTGGCCAGCAAGGTGCCAGGGCTGAAAATGCAGGTGATCGAAGGCCGCGGGCATATGTTGCCGATCACCGCCACCGAGCGCGTGGCGGCGCTGGTGGAGCAGGTAGCCAAGCGGGTTCGACCCGGTGAAAACGTTAGGCAGTTACAGCCGTCTGTAGCCTTGGCGAGCAAATAACGGTGCCACTCGACTGCGGTTCATTAGCGTTGATGCCTGCCCTGAGTACCTGACCCAATGGCTGAAAAGAGACTGCTCGGTCACGGAAAAAAGGGCTGGAGAAACTAGTTGACGACCTAACGATTCCGCGCTATTTATTTAAAAAAATATTTCAATGTGTAATTTGAAATTATTTTTGAAATGCCTAAGAGCGAATAAAATAATGAAAAAAACGCCTTTTATCGCATGCATGATTTTTCGCAGCAGTCAGCGCACCGCTGCCGCATCGCCTACCGACTGTGTTCGGAGGCTGCCATGAACCAGACGCTGGCAGCTGCGACCGTGTGGGCCGACGGCAAACGCCACCTGTGGTGGCTCGGCATTATGCCGCTGGCGACTCCCTTACTCTCCGGCGCCCTTGCCATCACCACAGGCGTGCAACAACTGTGGTGGGTGGGCGTGCTGGTGATCTTCGGCTTGATCCCGCTGATTGACGGCCTGCTTGGCGAAGACGTCAGCAACCCGCCCGAATCTGCGGTCAGCCACCTTGAATCCCAACGCTACTACCGCTGGATCGTCTACACCGGCGTGCTGTTTGTGATTGCCTCGGTGGTCATCACCGGTTGGCTCGCTGCGGGCGGTATCGACTGGATCATCAACGGCGGCCTGTTGCAGGCCACGGCCACCCTGGAACCGTCGAACTGGCTGGCCAGGACCGCCGCGTTCATCACCGCACGCACTGAACTTCACGGTGAAATCAGCTGGTTGACCTATGTGGGCATGGCCATGTCCACCGGTGCCGCCACCGGCATTGCCATCAACACCGCCCATGAGCTGGGGCACAAACCCAAGCCCCTGGAAGTGTTCCTGGCCAAGGTCACCTTGGCTCCGACCTTCTATGGGCACTTCTATACCGAACATAACCGTGGCCATCACGTCCGGGTCGCCACTCCGGAAGATCCGGCCAGCTCGCGCCTGGGTGAAAGTTTCTGGGCTTTCCTGCCGCGTTCGGTGTGGTTCAGCGCCGTGTCGGCCTGGAACCTGGAGCGCGAACGCCTGCGCAAACTCGGCCTGCCGGCCCTGCACTGGAAGAACGCGGTGCTCAGCGCCTGGATGTACAGCGTGGTGTTGTGGGGCGCAATGATTGCCTGGCTGGGGGCGGCGGTAATTCCGTTCCTGATTATCCAGGGCATCTACGGGTTCTCGTTGCTGGAAGTGGTGAACTATGTCGAGCATTACGGCCTCAAGCGTCAGAAGTTGCCCAATGGCCGTTATGAACGATGCTCGCCGCGTCACTCGTGGAACAGTAATCGGATTGTCACCAATATCTTTCTGTTCCAGTTGCAACGGCACTCCGATCACCATGCCAACCCCACGCGTAGTTATCAGTCGCTGCGTCACTTTGATGAATCACCGCAACTTCCATATGGCTATGCCAGCATGATTGTCTGGGCTTATGTGCCGTATTTGTGGCGGCGTCGCATGGACCATCGCGTACTGAATCACTATGGCGGTGATATCAACCTGACCAATCTTCAACCGTCAAAACGCTTGAAGTACCTGGAAAAGTACAGCGGTAGTGCCAAGCCGTTTTGAGATGAAGTAAGCCTTCAGGGTGTACTCGGGATCTGTGTATCGCGCAGGTTCTGATCGCCCGGAGTATTGAGTGCAAGCACCTGGTTTGACCCTACAACAATAATTTCAAGGGAAGGACGTACACCATGCAAAGTTCTGCCAAGTTCACCGCCCACATCTTCTTGGCGGCCATGGGCCTGATTGTGTATCACCAGGCCCAGGCTGCGCGTATCGAACCCGCGGGCAGTGCCTTCACTGCACAGGGGCCTATCAGCTTTTCCAAAGGCAAGCTCATCAGTGCCGACTGCACCATCAAGGTAGCCGGCAAGGTTGCAGCCGATGGTTCATCGGTGAATGTCGACAAAGTCGAGTTCGACGGTGGCCTCAAGTGCAGCCGTGTCGAAGCCATCAACTTGCCTTGGGTGTTAATCGCCAACGATACAAAAAGCGGCTCCATGTCGAAGATCAGCGTGGACGTGCATGCCTTTGGCCTGGGTGGCAAGTGTGGGCCGTCGACGGCCGACGGTACTTGGGATAACGCCACCGGAAAGTTGGAAGCCGCCGATGTTGCGATTGGCGAAGACTGCAAGATCAAGACGGTGTCGATCAAGATGCCGCCCAACTTCAAAGTTGTCGAATAACGCGTTCCAACGGTTGTAGCGGTAAATGCATTGAAATTTGGCTGGAAAGGGAAGTTCTGCAGTTTCACCGTGACCTCTCGATCATGGCCATTACCCCTGGCGAAATGAATCGCCATAACATGTGAGGAAAAACAATGAAAAGCTTGAAAACTCTCGTGTCGCTCTCTGCCTTGGCTGTTTGCATGGGGGCTGCTTCCATGGCCAATGCCTACAGCATCACGCCGGTTAATTCGAACTTTACGGCGCCTGGCACTATTTCGGTGAAATCACCGTCGTCCTATCAGGCCACCGTTAACTGCACTGCCAACTTTACCGGCAACGTCGACGCCACTGGCGTGGCCAAGATCACCGGGGTGACGGTGAGCGGTAGCGGCCTTTGCGCATTGCCAAAAATCACCGGGTTGCCATGGACATTGACCGCCACCGGCCCAGCGGCAGGTTCGGTCGCCAATGTCGGCTATACCATCGCCTCTTCTGTCCTGTACCCAGCCTCTAACTGTGGCCCATCGACCATCACCGTGGGCTACAGCGGTGGGGTGCTGACGGCGGCCAACCAAGGGCTCAGCGGCAGCTGCACCGTGGTGAGCTTGAGCGTGACCCCAAGCCCAACCTTCACCATCGTGCCTTGATGGCCGGTCGGAACACTGGGTTGATCACCTGCTGAAAGACTGGCGCCTTTTCCAGGCGCCAGTTCAGGCAGTGCCGGGCAGCAAGACGAACGGGCGAGGCCGGTTCACAGGGATAACAAAAAGGAGTGCCGCATGAATAATAAGAAACAACACGTGCAGGTTTTGCTGGGGCTGGCGTTGATGGGAGGGGTAACCGCCTTCATCGCGCCTGCACAGGCTGGCGGTTTTTCTACCCCGACCTACGGCGCACCTGGTTGGGGCAGGGCATTTGCCGGCGGCTCGTTGTTCAAGAACGACCCGAGCTCGGCTTATAACAACCCGGCCGCCATGGCGTTTGTCGAACACAATGTTGCGCAATTCACGGTCGACTATGCGCGCATCAAGATCAAGTACAAGGGCAGTGCCTCGGATTACGCCGGCAACCCGATTTCCAGTACGCCGTTGGACGAGAATGGTTTTCCCGATGGCGCAGCAACCGCTGTCAATAACAACGACGGTGGCCAGGGCGGCTTCACGGCCTGGCTGCCCACCGGCTTCATGGTGATGCCCTTGGGCGACCGGTTTGCCTTCGGCTTGAGCCAAGTGGTGCCACAGGGCATGCGCTCCACCTGGAATGAAGACTCCAAACTGCGCGACTTTGCCGTGGATACCAAAATCGAAACCGTCGGGTTGACGGGCTCGCTGTCGTTTAAAGTCAACGACCAGTTCTCCGTGGGCGGCGGCATGATCGTGCAGCACAGCAAGGGCTTCGTCAGCCAGAACGTCGACCTGTTGTCCGCTGCGGCAGTGTCTGACTCCGAGCTTGGCGGGATCAACTTCCCCTCAGACGTGGGCCATGCGCTGATGCGGGTCAAGGTCGACAATATTTCCACTGGCTGGTTTGCCGGCGTGGTGTGGAAACCCACCGAGCGCGACACCCTGGGCCTGAATTACCACGCCAAGATCAAAAACAAGATGACGGGTAAGTACAACCTGTACGCCGATCAGTTTTCCTACAACCTCATGACTCAGCCCAGCCCATTCGGGGGCACCGGTACGTTGGTCAACACCGCCTATCCTGGCCTGGAATTGGCCCCCAACGGTGCGCATGCCAAGGTTCAACTGGATATTCCTGCCACTGCGGGCCTGGATTGGGTGCATCAGTTCAACGATCGCCTGACCCTGGGTGCCAGCGTCACGTGGACCGAATGGTCGTCGTTCAAGGACTTGACCCTCGACTCCGGCGATATGCGCATTGTCTCCATTCCCTACAACTACAAAAACACCTGGATGTACTCCCTCGGCGGTGACTACCGTGCGACCGATGAACTGACCTTGCGTGCCGGCGTGGCTATCGACCAGACGCCTACACGTAACTCCACCCGCGATCCACGCATCCCCGATGGCGATCGTACGTTCCTTTCGCTGGGGGCTGGCTACGATGTGAAGGCGGTCAAGGGCTTGAGCCTGGATGTGGCCTATTCCCATCAGTTCGTGCAGAAGGTCAATCTCAAGACCAAAAACATCGACCGACTGGGCGGCGCAAGCCTGGATGGCAAGGCCGAGTCTTCGGGTGATGTGGTCAGTTTGTCAGCGACCTATGCGTTCTGACGGGGCCTGAGGGCGATGGCGGAGGGCGGCAAGCGCATCTTGCAGCCTTCCTCCGAGCTGCGTCTTTCTACAGGGCGGTGGTCTATGTCGGTGATGACCGGTTGAGGCATTCAGCCGTGTTTTTTTTGGTTTAACGATTAAATAAAAATTTCAAAACAAAATTTGAATTTGCTCTTTGAAGTTTGTAGTGTGGTTTTCAGCCGCAGCTCATGTCGAGCTGCCCACGCGTTTGCCACACCCTGAATCAAGTAGAGGTCTCCCCCATGCTTATCTGGTTATTGGTGGGTATCGCAGCAGCGATTGCCCTGGCTTACCGACAAGCCGCCGCCGCCCTGTGGCTAAGCGCCGGCATCGTCTGGCTGGCGGTTGGTTACCTGTTCAACGCGGTGGCCGGCCTGGGCCTTACTGTCGCGGCTTTGCTGGTGGTGCTGCCCGCCTTGGTGCTGGCAATCAAACCCCTGCGCCGCAAGCTGCTGACCACCAGGGCCTTGGGCCTGTTTCGTACAATCATGCCGGCGATGTCCGATACCGAGCGTGCGGCCATCGAGTCCGGCACGGTGTGGTGGGATGCCGAGCTGTTCAGCGGCAAACCCAACTGGCAGCGTCTGCTGCAAGCCGCGCCGGCCAGCCTGAGCCCCGAGGAGCAAGCCTTCCTCGACAACGAAGTCGAAACCCTGTGCGACATCGCCAACGACTGGGAAACCACGCAGGTCTGGCAGGACATGTCCCCCGAGGGCTGGCAGTACACCAAGGATGCCGGGTTCCTCGGCATGATCATTCCCAAGCAGTACGGCGGCAAAGGCTTCTCCCACTACGCCCATTCCCAAGTGGTGATGAAGCTGTCGACACGCTGCTCGGCGGCAGCGATTTCGGTGATGGTCCCCAACTCCCTGGGCCCGGCCGAGCTGTTGCTGCATTACGGCACCGACGCCCAGCGCAACTACTACCTGCCGCGCCTGGCACGCGGTGACGACATCCCCTGTTTCGCCTTGACCAGCCCGTATGCCGGCTCCGATGCCGGCGCGATCCCTGACCTGGGCATTGTCTGCAAAGGTATGCATGAGGGCGAGGAAGTACTGGGTTTCAAAGTGACCTGGGACAAGCGTTACATCACCCTCGGCCCGATTGCCACGGTGCTGGGCCTGGCGTTCCGCGCCGAAGACCCGCAGGGCTTGCTTGGCGCGCCAGGTTCCCTGGGCATTACCTGTGCGTTGATCCCCACCTCTCATCCGGGCGTAAACAGCGGCCGGCGTCATTGGCCGTTGAATGCGGTCTTCCAGAACGGCCCAACCACCGGCAAGGATGTGTTCATTCCCTTGGAGTGGGTGATCGGTGGTCGCGAACAAATAGGTAACGGCTGGCGCATGTTGATGGAATGCCTGGCGGCAGGTCGGGCGATTTCCCTGCCTTCGGCCAACGTCGGCCTGGGCAAAGTGGCGGTGCGCGGCACCACCGCCTATGCGGCGATGCGCAAGCAATTCGGCCTGCCCATCGGCAAGTTCGAAGGTGTGCAGGCGCCATTGGCGCGCATGGCCGGGCATCTGTATGCCTGCGATGCGGTGCGCAAGGTGTCGGTGGCGTCCCTGGACGCCGGCGAGAAACCGTCGGTGATCTCGGCCATCGCCAAGTACCACGTCACCGAGCGTGCGCGCATCATCGTCAACGATGGCATGGACATCGTCGCCGGCAAAGGCATCTGCATGGGCCCCAATAACTTCCTCGCCCGTGCCTACCAGCAAAGCCCCATCGCCATTACGGTAGAGGGCGCGAACATCATGACCCGCTGCCTGATCATCTTTGGCCAGGGCCTGATTCGTTGCCATCCCTACGTGTTCCGCGAGATGGAAGCGGCGCACAACCCCGACCGGCGCAAGGCTCTGGAAGACTTCGACAGCGCGATGTTCGGCCATGTGAGTTTTGTCGTGGCCAACGCCGTACGCGCAGCGGTGCATGCTCTGACCGGCGGGCGCCTGATTTCGGCGCCGGCCAAGACCGACCCGGCGCTGGCGGCCTACTACCGCCAGGCCAATCGGCTGTCGGTGGTGCTGGCGCTGATCTCGGATATTTCCATGGGCGTGCTGGGCGGCGCCCTCAAGCGCAAGGAAAGTATCACCGGGCGCCTGGGGGATATCCTGTCGCAGCTGTACATCCTGTCTTGCGTGCTCAAGCGCTTCGAGGATGACGGCAGGCCCCAGGCGGACTTGCCGCTGGTGCACTGGGCGGCCCAGGACGCGTTGCTGCGCGCCCATGAAGCCTTGGCCGAAGTGCTCGACAACTACCCCTCAAAACCCGCTGCGGCGGTGGTGCGCACCTTGAGTTTTCCGTTTGGCATCCCGCTGCGCAAACCATCGGACCGTCTGTTGGCGCAGGTGGCGCAGGTGGTGCAGACCCCTGGCGAGACCCGCGACCGGTTGCTGGCCAATTCCTACATCCCGCGTCCGGAAATCGACAAGCTGGCGTATGGCGAACTGGGGTTCCGTTTGTTGCCCCAAGTGGAGTTGATCGAGGCGCGGCTCAAACCCGCCATCAAGCAAGATTTGCTCGGCCCGCTGCCGATCTCTGCCACGGCCTTCACCGACTGGCGCGTCAAGGCGCGGGCGCTGGACTTGATCAGCGACGACGAAGACGCCTTGCTGGCGCGCTATGTGGAATACGCCGACCACGGTATCCAGGTGGATGACTTTCCCCAGGACTTTGGTTTGCTGGAGGCTCTGCAGCAGCGTAAGCAGGCACTCGAGCCGGTGGCCAAACGGCGCAGCGTCCCGGTCAATTAAGAGAAAACCCGGTCCACCTGTGGGAGCTGGCTTGCCTGCGATGGCATCACCTCGGTTTGACTGACACACCGAGTCGTCTGCATCGCAGGCAAGCCAGCTCCCACATTCGATCGGGTTTACAAGGCACGTATGTGTTGTGAGTGAGTGCTTACCATGAGTGACAGCTACCTTTCGTTCGTCAATTCCCCCTGGGGCCGGCGCCTGGCCCAGGCCGTTGGCTTGCCGCAACCCTTGGCGCTGCAACGGCATCGCAGCGGCCAGGCCGGCCTGGCTAACCCTGTGATCATCGCCGGGGCAGGGCGCCTGCTGGCTTCGGTGCAGCGCATCTTCAGCGCCACCGACACCGTCGCCGCGACCCCGGCGACGCTCAAGGCACCGTCCACGGTCAAGGTGCAAGGCGCGGTGTTCGACGCCAGCGGCGTGACCGACCTGCAACAGTTGGACGAGCTCTACCTGTTCTTTCACAGCAATGCCAAGCGCCTCGGCCAGCATGGCCGGGTGGTGGTGCTCGGCACCGCGCCCGAACATTGCCACGACTTGCCCCAGGCCATCGCCCAACGCGCTCTTGAAGGCTTGGTGCGTTCGTTGGCCAAGGAGCTGCGCCGCGCGATCACCGTGCAATTGCTGTACGTGGCGCCGGGTGCGGAAGACGCGCTGGACAGTAGCCTGGGGTTTTTCCTGTCGCGCCGTTCCGCCTATGTCTCGGGGCAGGTGGTGCGCCTGGAAAAACCGGTCGATGGCCATGCCGCCATCAACTGGGACAAACCCTTTGCCGGCAAACGTGCCCTGGTCACCGGCGCCTCCCGTGGCATAGGCCTGGCGATTGCCCAGGTGCTGGCGCGCGACGGTGCCCATGTGGTGTGCGTGGACGTGCCCCAGGCGCAGCAAGCCCTGCAGCAGGCGGCGACCAGCGTGGGCGGTTCGGCGCTGCCCCTGGATATCACCGCCGCTGACACCGCCGCGCTGTTGCAAACCCATGTCAGCCAATATGGCGCTTTTGATGTGGTGGTGCACAACGCCGGGATCACCCGCGACAAGACCATCGCCAAAATGACCGAGGTCGCCTGGCGCAGTGTCCTGGCGGTCAATCTCGAAGCACCGTTGCAGCTCAGTGAGGCCCTCCTCGACAGCCAGGGCTTGAACCCCGGCGGGCGCATTGTGTGCGTGTCGTCGATTTCCGGCATAGCCGGCAACCTGGGGCAGAGCAACTACGCCACGTCCAAGGCCGGGGTGATCGGCCTGGTACAGGGCCTGGCACCGCGTGCGGCAGCCCGGCAGGTCACGGTTAACGCGGTGGCGCCCGGCTTTATCGAAACCCAGATGACCGCCAAGATCCCGCTGATGATCCGCGAGGCAGGGCGGCGCATGAATTCGTTGTCCCAGGGCGGGCAACCCATCGACGTGGCCGAGACCATTGCCTGGCTGGCCCATCCGGCGTCGGGCGGGGTTAATGGCCAGGTGGTGCGGGTGTGCGGCCAAAGCCTGTTGGGAGCCTGACCGATGGACTACGTGACACAGATTATCGACCCACCGCCGTCGCGCACGCAGTTGTTGTTCGACGGCCTGCGCGCCTTGCGCAAACCCAAGCCCGACGGTGCGCCGCCATTGCCCACAGCGCGCCTGGTGCGCAGCGCGGTGGAACTTTCGCCGCCCGGTATCGCCGCATACGCACGGGCGTGTGGCTTTCGTCGCGAACAGGGCGTGCCATTGTCCTATCCCCATGTGCTGGCGTTCCCCCTGCACCTCATGCTGCTGACCCGGCCGAGCTTCCCTTACCCGGCCAGTGGCATGGTGCACCTGGCCAATCGCATTCGTCAGCACCAGCGCATGCACGAGGGCCAGGCGCTGCGCCTGGAGGTGTATTGCGAGCGCTGGGTGGCCCATCCGAAGGGGCAGGCGCTGAGCATCGCCACCCGCGCCTACAGCAGGGAAACCCTGGTGTGGGAAAGCGACAGCCTGTATTTGCGCCGTGATGTCAGCAACCCGGTGGGTGAACCCTGGAGCGACCCGCTGCCGTTGCAGGAACACGACCTGTTACGCACCCAACGCTGGGTGCTGCCCGCCGACCTGGGGCGACGCTTTGCCAAGGTCTCGGGGGATTTCAACCCCATTCACACCTCAATCATCGGTGCCAAACTCTTCGGCTTTCGTCGCGCCATCGCTCATGGCATGTGGACCCTGGGCCGCGCATTGGCAGCGCAACAGCCACCCGGCGGGCTGGACCAGGCCGAGGCCCATTGCGACTTCAAATTGCCGATCTTCCTGCCCGGCCAGGTTGCCCTATGGGGCCACCCCGTGAGCGGCCCACGGCGCGAGTTCGAAGTGCGCAATTTCGCCGGGGACAAGCCCCATATGCGCGGGCTATTCATTTGCAAAGAGAGCCAGCAATGAGTGACTACAGTTTTACCCCAGCCCCGACCCGCCGCGTGGCGATTATCGGCGGCAACCGTATTCCATTTGCGCGCTCCAACACGGTGTATGCCCACGACAGTAACCAGGACCTGTTGGTCGCCGCCCTGCAAGGGTTGGTGGAGCGCTACAACCTGCACGGCCAACGCCTGGGCGAGTTTGCCGCCGGGGCGGTGATCAAGCACTCGCGGGATTTCAACCTGGCTCGCGAGGCGCTGTTGTCCACCACGTTGTCCCCGCAAACCCCTGCCTATGATGTGCAACAAGCCTGTGGCACCGGGCTTGAAGCTGCGTTGCTGGTGGCGAATAAAATTGCCCTAGGCCAGATTGAAGTGGGCATCGCCGGTGGCGCCGACACCACGTCCGACGCGCCCATTGGCATCAACGAATCCTTGCGCCATACCTTGCTTGCGGCCAATCGCGCCAAAAGCATGGGTGACAAGCTCAAGGCGTTGCTGAAAGTACGCCCATCGATGCTGTTCAAGCCACTGCTGCCGCGCAATGGCGAGCCGCGCACCGGGCTGTCCATGGGCGAGCACTGCGAAGAAATGGCCAAGCGCTGGCAGATCAAACGCCTGGCCCAGGACGAACTGACCCTCACCAGCCACCAGCGCCTGGATGCGGCTTATCAACGCGGCTTCTTCGACGACCTGATCAGCCCCTATCGCGGCTTGGCTCGGGACAACAACCTGCGCGCCGATATCAGTCTGGAAAAGCTCGCAGGCTTGTCGCCGGCCTTCGACCGCCAGAACGGCACGCTCACCGCTGGCAACTCAACCCCGCTGACCGATGGCGCCTCGGTAGTGCTGCTCGCCAGTGAAGAATGGGCCGCCGCCAATGGCTGGCCGGTGTTGGCCTACTTGCGCACCGGCGAAACGGCTGCGGTGAGTTTTGTCGACGGCACCGAGGGCCTGCTGATGGCGCCGGCTTACGCCGTGCCGCGCATGCTTGCGCGTGAAGGCTTGAGTTTTGCCGACTTCGATTTCTTCGAGATCCACGAAGCGTTTGCCGCCCAGGTGCTGTGCACGCTCAAGGCGTGGGAAGACCCGCAATATTGCCGCGAACGACTCGGCCTTGATGTCCCTCTGGGCAGCATCGACCGCGCCAAGATGAACGTCAACGGCGGCTCACTGGGCTGCGGCCATCCCTTTGCGGCCACCGGTGGCCGGCAATTGGCGGCGCTGGCCAAGGCCATCCACGAACGCGGTGGCGGTCGTGGTCTGATCTCGATCTGTGCGGCAGGTGGGTTGGGCATCACCGCCATCGTCGAAAAGTAGCGCTATCAAAAACAACAATAAGGACACTGCCATGAACGCTATCAGCCTGGAACACACCGAACGCATCTGGTTGAACACTTACTTGCCAGGCGTGCCAGCGGACATTGATGCTGGGATCGAGGACTACCCGTCGCTGCGCGAAGTGTTCCTGGAGCACCTGGAAAAATTTCGTGAGCGGGTGGCCTATGTCAGCATCGGCACCGAAATGACCTACGCCGATTGGCGCACTCAGGGCATTGCCTTTGCCGCCTGGCTGCAGGACCAGGGCGTGAAGAAGGGCGATCGCGTGGCCCTGATGATGCCCAACTGCTTGCAGTACCCGATCTGCCTGCTGGGCACAATCCTGGCCGGGGCGGTGGTGGTCAATGTCAACCCGTTGTACACCGCCCATGAACTCAAGCACCTGCTCAAGGACAGTGGCGCCGAAACCGTGGTGATCTTCGAAAATTTCGCGCATACCCTGGAAAAAGCCATGGTCGGCAGCAGCGTCAAGCGTGTGGTGGTCGCGGCCATTGGCGACTTGCTGGGCACCTTCAAGGGCGCGGCAATGAACTTCATCCTGCGCAGCGTGCAGAAGCAGGTACCGGCCTTCAGGCTGCCCGGCGCGCTGCGCTTCAACCAGGTGCTCAAACAGGGCAGGGCCATGCACCATTTACCGGTCAGCCTGCACCGCGATGAACTGGCCTTCCTGCAATACACCGGTGGCACCACCGGCGATGCCAAGGGCGTGATGCTCAGCCACCGCAACATCATTGCCAACCTGCTGCAAGCCAAGGCCTGGGTCGGTGACCAGTTAAACCTGCACAAGCAGGAAACCAATGTGACCTTGCTGCCGCTGTACCACATCTTTTCCCTGACGGTGAACTGCCTGATGTTCATGTGCCTGGGCGGACGCAATATCCTCATCGCCAACCCCCGGGACGTGAAGCGCGTGCAGATGATCCTGCGCAAGGAGCGCTTCAATGGCATTGCCGGGGTGAACACGTTGTTCAACGGCTTGCTGGAAAACAAGGAGTTCTGTGCACGGGACTTTTCCGACCTGCGCCTGGTGATTGCTGGCGGCATGGCCACCCACACCGCGGTGGCCAAGCGCTGGAAGGAAGTCACCGGGCTGCCGATCATCGAAGGCTACGGGCTGACCGAGTGCTCGCCCGTGGTGAGCATCAGCCCCATTGATATTTCACGCATGCGTGAGATGGAATTCACCGGCAGCATTGGCGTGCCGTTGCCCTCGACCTGGGTGCGCTTCGTACGCGAAGACGGCGTACTGGCGGACATTGGCGAGCAGGGCGAGTTGCAAGTTCGCGGCCCGCAAGTGATGCAGGGCTACTGGCAACGGCCAAAAGAAACCGCCGAGGTGCTGGACGCCGAGGGCTGGCTGTCGACCGGGGATATCGGCGTGATGGACGCACGTGGGTATATCCGCCTGGTGGATCGAAAGAAGGACATGATTCTGGTCTCGGGTTTCAATGTGTACCCCAATGAAATCGAGGACGTGGTGGCCATGCACCCTGGGATTGCCGAAGTGGCGGCCATTGGGGTGGAAGATGCGGTGACTGGGGAGAAGGTCAAGATCATCGTCGTGCGCAAGGACCCGCACCTGACTCAGGAGCAGATTCTTGCGCACTGCCGGGAGTACCTGACGGGGTACAAGCTGCCTAAATATGTTGAGTTTCGCACCACGGAATTGCCCAAGACCACCGTCGGTAAAGTGCTACGCAGGGCGTTGCGTTGAGGCTGTTTAGCCTGTGAGCACCCTTACAGGTAACCGTCATCCTGGATGTTCAGTCCGATCACGTCTTCGTTGCTGATGGGGCGGGTACTCTTGATCAGAAAATCGGTCTTGCCATCGCCCGTCAGGTCAACGCCCAGGAAGTACCTGCCGGTGAACGGGTTGTGCACGATGATCGTGTCGCCGGGCTGGTTGCGGTACTGGTTGACATAGTTGAGTTTGACTTGGGCATTTTCGCTCATTTTTCTCAAATCAATCTTGTCTTTGCCCGTGGTGAAGTCCAAGAGGGTGTCCGCGTTGTTGCGTGGAGAATCGCAGGCAAAATGGTAGCTGAAGGTATTAAAGCCTCCATTGCCGGTCAGATGGTCCGCGCCTGCACCACCGATCAGGATGTTATCGGCGCTATTTCCGCTGATACGGTCGTTACCCTTGCCACCTATGGCGTTTTCGATGACGGTTGTTTGCGTAATAAACACATTGTCGCGTAGCCCACCTACACTGGAGCGAGTACCGGGTGTCAGATCAATCTGTTGGTCTTGATAGAAACCAGAGAAGTCCACGGTGTCGTTGCCTTTTCTGTCGTCCACGCTGAAATAAGGTTTGTCGCAGGCAGAGGTGAGGGTTGTACTGGGGCGTCCGGTATTTGCATTGAAACCATAGACCGTGTCGCGCGTGTCGGGTCGGGGGCATGATACTGGGGTGGCCCTGGGCTCTGGTTCTGGCTTGGGCTTGGGTTCACGCTTGGGCCTGGGCTTCGGTTCTGGTTCAGGCCTGGGTTTGGGGGCTGGCTCAGGTTCTGGCTCGGGCCCAGGCTCGGGCTTTGAATCCGCGTGGGTCAGGATGTCGTCCAGCGCTATAGGTCCTTTGCTCAGAATCAGTAGTGCAGAGTCAGGTTTGCCGCTCACATTCAGAACCAGTTTGTGCATCTTGGCATTTTCATCGTAGCTGAGCGTCAGCTCGCCTTTGCGACCGGTGAGTACGCTAACCAGCTCCGGCTTTTCAATGCCGGCGTCGTTGAGCACCTTGGACAGGTCGATCTTGTCGACGCCGCTGGTAAAGTCTTCAAGTATGTCCGGATTCCCAGGGGTGGAGTCGCTGGCTTTGTTATAAACAAAGGTATCAGCACCACCGCCGCCTATCAGTGTGTCGCGACCGGCTCCGCCGGTTAGTCTGTTATTGACGTGATTGCCGATCAGTACGTCATGCCCTGAGCCACCGATGGCGTTCTCCATCACAACGCCCTTGGCGATGGACACGTTGCCCACGCGGCCGCCCACATCCGAGAGTGTCTCGGCGGCCAGGTTTATCTTTTGGTTCTGCTTGAAGCCGGAAAAGTCCAACGTGTCTTCGCCGCCGTTGTCCCAGACACAAAAGTTGGTCAGGTCGTCGGCGGAGGTCAACGTATAATGATCGCGCTTAGTGTTGGAGTTAAAGCCGTAGGTTGTATTATCTTTTCGGGTTTCATAATTGGGTTCGTATAAGCGATGAATGCCTGCGATGTCGTGCATTGCTGGAGTCAAGTTATAGTCCGAAATACGAAGCCTAGGATTGTCTGTGGGTAGCCACCATTTGTTACTGTAACTCATGGCAGTATGAGTATGGTTGTTTTCTGGGTAATCTCCGGTTGGATGGTCTAATCCCAAACTATGACCAAGCTCATGGATCATGGCAGAGTGCAGGGGCGAGTTCTTATCGCCGACGCCGATGCCAATGCTTGCAGTTCCTTGGTCATTTGGCATGACGGCATATCCACCAACGCCCTGATTGGCATGAAGTACAAAAAACGCATCAGCCTCCTTGGCGTTTTCGGTGAACTTGACTTTGACCACGTCTTCCCAAGCCTTGATGGCGCTCTTGAACGCTTTCTTTCTGGCCTGGCTGAACTCACCTGCGCCCTGGTCTAAAAATTTATATGAAACTGTTAGTTTGCCGTCGCCATTTTTATCTTTTAATTTCAAATTGTCGCGAGTAAGGTCTCGTGCAACCTTGTCCGATAACGAAGGTGCAAGTGGATCGGCTGTTGGGGCGTCGGCCGAGAGCGGGTAAGTTTGAGGTTTTACGTACGAGGGATGATAATTTGTAATGGCTGACATGAATATGTCTCGGATTGTTTGCGTTGGGTTGGGTTTTAAGAAGTGCTTGAATTCTTGTGGTGAAATAAGGTGGCTTATTTATTTGTATAAGGCCAGAGGGTATTTATTTCGATGTGTGATGGTAAGTAATAGGCGTATTTGAGGTGAGAGTTGTTTGTACGGTGCTGTATGAGGTTTTGTTTGTTTCAGGTGGGGGATGGCTGATTAAAGTTGGGAAAGTTTACTGGTTGAAGTGTGAATGCGTCGATTTGCTCCAGCCTTGAGGGAAGGCTGTCAAGCCTTCCTCGCGAGCGTCCTTATGAGTGGCAAGGACAGTGCATGCCCACACTGGAGGCGAGGGCGGCGTTTATCCGGCTGACCGGGACGGACCGGCTTGCGTTAAAGTTTGCCGACCCTGACCCAGCGTTCTTCCTGAGCCGCAACTCGAATCGCCGTCGCCAACCGCTCCACCTCCCACGCCGCCTCAAAGTCTGTGCCCTGCGCCCCTTGGCCGGCCAGCGCCATGATCAACTCGTGCACTTCCAACGTCTTCAATTCGTTGTAACCCAGCTGATGCCCCGCCGCCGGGCTGAACGCCGCATAACCGGGCAGGGCAGGGCCTGCCAGCAGACGCTGGAAACCGTCCTGGCCGATGCGGCACAGACGCAGTTCATTCAAGCGTTCCTGGTCAAACGCCAGGGTGCCTTGGGTGCCGCTGATCTCAAAGCTCAGATGGTTCTTGTAGCCGTGCTTGAGCCAACTGCTGCTCACCGTGCCACGGGCGCCGTTGGCGAAACGCAACAGGGCGTGCACTTGGTCATCCACGGCAATGGTTTTTGAGGTCGGGCTGCCGGCGGTGGCGGGGCGCTGGTTGTGCACGGTCTGGGTATCGGCACAGACATGAGTCACATCGCTCACCAGATAGCGGGCCATCGACAGCAAATGGCTGCCCAGATCAGCCAGGGCGCCGCCGGCGTGCTCCACTTCGCAGCGCCACGACCAAGGGGAGGCCGGGTCGGCCATGAAGTCTTCGCTGAACTCACCCTGGAAACTGATGATCTGGCCCAGCTCGCCTTTGGCAATCATCTGCTGCGCCAGCACGATCATCGGGTTGTGCTGGTAGTTGTAGCCGACCCGAGTCACCACCCCGGCGGTATGCGCGGCGCGGCGCATGGCATCGGCTTGTTCAAGGCTGACGGCCAGGGGCTTTTCGCAATACACAGCTTTACCCGCCGCAATCGCGGCCATGGCCATCGGGTAATGCAAATGGTTAGGGGTGGTGATGGCCACGACGTCGACCTTGGGATCGTTGATCAGCGCTTGCCAGTCGCCATGAGCCTGGGCAAACCCCCAGGCGCTGGCACAACGCTGAGCGCGTTCGGTGTCGGCATCGGCCAGGGCGGCCAGCTTGAGGTGTACCGGCAGTTCGAATACCGCCCTGGCGTTATTGAACGCCAGCGCGTGGGCGCGGCCCATGAAGCCTGTGCCGATCAAGCCGATTCCGAGTTCACGCATAGCCGTGGTCCTTTGGATTATTGTTTTCAGGAACGCCATTAATGGAATAAAAATTCACTAAATTCAATAGATGGAATAAAAATTCATTCTCCCTGATCGTTCCCACGCTCCGCGTGGGAATGCCGCCCGGGGCGCTCTGCGCCCCGCTGTTTGCGCGGTGAGGACGCAGAGCGTCAGGGGTGCATTCCCACGCGGAGCATGGGAACGATCACGTGGGGCCATCATTTCAGCTGATGCAGCTATATTCAGCACATGGCCAAAAGCCGCCAGTTAACAAAAGATAACGTAGCGCCGATTGTCAGACGATTCCAAAGCCCGATAGGATGGCTCCTGCTTCCTCCAGGCGCTCTAGATTGCAGGTTTCAAGGTCCTGGCAGAGAAGACGACCTAACAATAATAAATGGGAGAAAGGTCTATGAGTGAGCCTGTCATGGGTTGGGTTGTTTGCCGCCCACGCGCCGCACGCAGGGTTGCGCTGCTGGCCACAGCGCTCTCGCTGCTTGCTGGCAGCGTATTGTCGACGCCGGTACTGGCCGCCAGCGATAGCCCCGCCGCCGCAGTCTTTGCGATTGAGTCCCCCAAGGCCGCCAAAGGCTTGATGATCGACGTGGTTCACGCAGGCAAGCGCCTGGTGGCCGTCGGTGATCGTGGGCATATCCTCTATTCCGATGATCAGGGCACCACTTGGGCCCAAGCCAAAGTGCCCACCCGGCAACTGCTCACGGCGGTATTTTTCGTCGATGACCAGCACGGCTGGGCCGTCGGCCATGATGCGCAGATTCTTGCCAGTACCGATGGCGGCGCCACGTGGACCCAGCAATATCAAGACCTCAAACGCGAAGCGCCATTGCTCGATGTGTGGTTCAACGACGCCAACCACGGCCTGGCCGTGGGGGCCTACGGTGCGTTGATCGAGACCACCGACGCCGGCAAAACCTGGAACGATGTCAGCGATCGCCTGGACAACGAAGACCAGTACCACCTCAACGCCATCGCCCAGGTCAAGGGCGCCGGCCTGTTTATCGTCGGTGAGCAAGGCAGCATGTTTCGCTCCAGCGATGACGGCCAGACCTGGGAAAAACTCGAAGGCCCCTACGAGGGTTCACTGTTTGGCGTGATCAGCACCGCACAGGCGCAGACCCTGCTGGCGTATGGTTTGCGCGGCAACCTCTACCGCTCCACCGATTTCGGCAGCACTTGGGAACAGGTCCAATTGAACGCGGCACGTGGTGCGTTGGAGTTTGGCCTGTCGGGTGCGACCTTGCTGGAGGACGGCTCCATCGTTGTGGTCGGCAACGGCGGCAGCGTCGTGGTCAGCCATGACGATGGCCAGACCTTCAGTGTGTTCAATCGCCCGGACCGTATTTCACTCTCGGCGGTCACGGCGGCAGGCAATGGTAATTTGATCCTCGCGGGGCAGGGTGGCGTGCGGGTTGCCACATCGGCCGGCGCAGAGCTCTCAAAATAATAAGAAGGCGGGGATTCAATGAGCAGTCATCACAACGATAAAGCGACCTTTCTTGAGCGTCTGATTTTCAACAATCGCCCGGCGGTGATCGTCATCTGCCTGCTGGTGAGCCTCTTCCTGTTCTGGCAGGCGACCTTGATTCGCCCGTCCACCAGCTTTGAAAAGATGATCCCCCTCAAGCACCCTTTCATCGAAAAAATGATGGAGCACCGCAACGATTTGGCCAACCTGGGCAACACCGTGCGTATTTCGGTGGAGGCCAAGGACGGAGATATCTTCACCCAGGAATACATGGAGACCCTGCGCCAGATCCACGACGAGGTGTTCTACATCTCCGGTGTGGACCGCTCGGGCCTCAAGTCGCTGTGGAGCCCCAGCGTACGCTGGACCGAAGTGACCGAAGAAGGGTTTGCCGGCGGGGAGGTCATCCCGCAGAGCTACAACGGTTCGCCCCAGAGCCTCGACCAGTTGCGCAATAACGTGCTCAAGTCCGGCCAGGTCGGGCGGCTGGTGGCCAATGACTTCAAGTCGAGCATCGTTGATATCCCGCTGTTGGAGTCCTACCCGGACCCGCAAGACCAGGGCAAGTTGCTGGCCCTGGACTACCGCAAGTTCTCCCATGAACTCGAAGACAAGATCCGCGACAAGTTCGAAACCCAGAACCCCAACGTCAAGATTCATATTGTCGGCTTTGCCAAAAAGGTCGGCGACCTGATCGACGGCCTGGTGATGGTGGTGCTGTTCTTCGGCGTTGCGTTTGTCATCACCCTGATTCTGCTGCTGTGGTTCACCAACTGCCTGCGCAGCACTATTGCGGTATTGAGTACGACATTGGTGGCGGTGGTCTGGCAACTCGGGTTGATGCACTTCTTCGGTTTCGGGCTGGACCCGTATTCAATGCTGGTGCCGTTCCTGATCTTCGCCATCGGCATTTCCCATGGCGTGCAGAAGATCAACGGCATTGCCCTGCAATCCAGCGAGGCAGACAACGCCCTGACCGCCGCACGGCGCACCTTCCGGCAACTGTTCCTGCCGGGGATGATCGCCATTCTGGCCGACGCGGTGGGCTTTATTACGCTGCTGATCATCGACATTGGCGTCATCCGCGAACTGGCTATCGGCGCGTCCATCGGTGTGGCAGTGATCGTGTTCACCAACCTGATCCTGCTGCCGGTCGCGATTTCCTATGTAGGCATCAGCAAGCGCGCCATCGCCAAGAGCAAGAAAGACGCGAACCGCGAACATAGCTTCTGGCGCCTGCTGTCCAAATTCGCAAGCCCGAAAGTCGCGCCGGTTTCTGTGTTCCTGGCCTTGATCGCCTTTGGTGGCGGCCTCTGGTACAGCCAGAACCTGAAGATCGGCGACCTGGACCAAGGCGCACCGGAACTGCGCCCGGATTCGCGTTACAACAAAGACAACAATTTCATCATCAGCAATTACTCCACCAGCTCCGACGTGTTGGTGGTGATGGTCAAGACCAAGGCCGAAGGCTGCTCGCGCTATGAAGCCATGGCGCCCATCGACCAGTTGATGTGGAAGATGCAGAACACCGAGGGCGTGCAGTCGGCGATCTCGTTGGTGACCGTGTCCAAGCAAATGATCAAGGGCATGAACGAGGGCAACCTGAAATGGGAAACCCTGTCGCGCAACCCGGATGTGCTGAACAACTCCATCGCCCGTGCCGATGGCTTGTACAACAACAATTGCTCCCTGGCGCCAGTGCTGGTGTTCCTCAACGACCACAAGGCCGAAACCCTCGACCGCGCTGTGCATGCGGTGCAGGACTTTGCCAAGGAAAACAACAAGGAGGGCCTGGAGTTCATCCTCGCCGCTGGTAATGCCGGGATCGAAGCGGCCACCAACGAGGTGATCAAGGAATCGGAACTGATCATCTTGATCCTGGTGTACCTGTGTGTGGCGACCATGTGCATGATCACCTTCCGCTCCTGGGCGGCGACCCTGTGCATCGTGCTGCCGCTGGTGCTGACCTCGGTACTGGGTAACGCGCTGATGGCGTTCATGGGCATTGGCGTCAAGGTTGCGACCTTGCCGGTGGTGGCCCTGGGCGTGGGGATTGGCGTGGACTACGGCATCTACATCTACAGCCGCCTGGAAAGCTTCCTGCGCGCCGGCCTGCCGTTGCAAGAGGCGTATTACCAGACGTTGAAATCCACCGGTAAAGCCGTGCTGTTCACCGGCCTGTGCCTGGCCATCGGCGTGTGCACCTGGATCTTCTCGGCCATCAAGTTCCAGGCCGACATGGGCCTGATGCTGACCTTCATGCTGCTGTGGAACATGTTTGGCGCGCTGTGGCTGTTACCGGCCCTGGCACGGTTCCTGATCAAACCCGAGAAGTTGGCGGGGCAGAAGGGCAACTCATTGTTCGCGCATTAAAACCGGGTAAAAAAGCCGCACATCATGCTAATGCTGTTCAGTTAAGGCTTTTTGTAGGAGCGATATACGCTTAACTGAACGGCATTAGCCCACTGTGCGGCTTTTTGTTGATCCTCAGGCGCCGGGTTTCACAATTTCAAGAACAGTCTTTCATCCAGCGGCTTGGTGATACCGGCCTTGATGATGCGCTCCACAACCCCGTTGTTCCCGGCCTCGGCAATCAGGTCCTTCTGGGTCTTGGTGCGCTGGGCCGGTGTCTTCAGATGCGCCGCTGTGTAGTCATCACGCGCCCAGCCCTTTTGTGGATAGTGGAAGTGGGCGTACCACAGCGCGTCGATTTTGTTTTTCTTGCGAACCACGTATTCGGTGAAGACATCGCCAGTTTTAGTCGGGATGTCGCGTCGTACCAGGTTGATATCAACAAAACCGTGGCGCCAGAGGTAATCGACATTTTCCGCCGTCGGCGTCTGTACCAGATAGCCATCGGCGGTATGGCGGCGGGCCTTTTGCAGGATGTCCTCGGCCGTTGCTCGCCAGCGTGCCACCCATTCGGCGGTTTCCGGTTTGCTGCCATGGGCGACTTGCGCCTGTTGCGCTTTTTCGATGAGCAGGTTGGCCTGGGCTTCGAGCATGTCGTTCCAGTCGCGGGGGCTGACGGTGTCTCGTCGCACGGGGTCGTCGAGCTTCTTTTTCTGAAAAAGAATGCTCTGCTCTATCTTCGTCACGCCGTCGATCAAGCTTTGCGCTTCGCTTTTGTAGCTGGACCAGGATTTGGGTAATGAAACAGGGCGTGGCGCCGTAGGTTGGCCCTGGACGATCTTCACCCAGCCACGCTCCCCAGGGTGTTCGCTGTAGCTGGCGATCGGTTGCCCGCTCTGTGGGTCGACCACGTCGATAATGTTCACGGCTTGGCCGGGTACGGGAGGGCGCAGCGTGCCGATCAGGCTTTCTTTATGCTCGGTCTTGAATACACGCTTGTTCTGCGGTTTGGCCTGCCGGTCCTTGCGTGCAGGGGTGGGTGCAATCAGTTGTTGTTCTTCCTTGACGATCTGGACTAGCTCGGCTTCTGCATCGTCGATGAAGTGCTTGAGTGTCTCGGTAAACTGCTGGTGATAATCGCGGCGAAAGTGTTCCGGATGCTCTTCCTGTAGCGTGACGCTGTCACTCAATACCTGTTTGTATTTGTCGATGATGGTGGTCAGCGTGGCTTTGCGCTCGCTCAGGCTGTAGCCCTCGTACTGGCGCAGGTCATTGAACGCCAGGTATTCGGCTTTCAGGTCGACGTTCAAGAACCGCTTCATCTGAAATTGCTCGGCGATGTCGGGGGACAGCGCAGTCCATTCGGTGGCCAGGCGTTTGAGCAGCACCAACTGGTTCATCTTGGCCATGAACACCCCTGTGGCGGGGGACCGGTTGTAGCGCGTCTTCAGGTACTCCTCGGCACGTTTACTGGCGAAGGGCGAATCGTTTTTCCATTGGTCGAACACCGATCTGATCGCCTCGCTGGACGTCAGCAACTTGTCGGTGGCGTGGTACGCCATTTCAAACACGCTGGTCAGTTCGTCGTAGGCCTCCCGAGAGCCTGAATGCGCAGTATTTTCCAGCTCTGCCATCGAGGCGCCACTGATGCCGTACTGGAGGGCGTCGGTGACCAGCTTGACGTAAAAGTCCTCTATCCCAATCAGCGTATGCAATGTGTATTGGTATTCCAAAGAGCGGTTCTCTTTGAACGTCGACAGGTCGTCGACCCCCCCTATTTTCTTTGGGGCTATGGTTTCAATCGTTTTTTCGCTGGCTGCCCTGAGTGCCTGGGTTAGCGGCTTGAGGTCTTGAAGTTGTTGATCCAGGCGGCTCTTGAGCATCAGTGTGGCCTGGCGATGTTGCGCGTACGCAGCAGCGAAGCGATTGGCGGACGTGTCATCGGTAACCAGATTGCGCAGGGTCTTGAGCTTTTTCCGGGCGTTCTGATATTCGATGAAGCTGTCCTTGATCGTTTCGATTGCCGTGTCATGTTTTGCTGAAACCTTCATGCGCTCCAACATACTGCGTTGGTAGCTCTTTTCTGCTTGCTCCTTGGCGCGCCGGCTTTTCCCGAGTGTTTCCTGCAGGCTTGCGCTCTTGGGCATTCCGCCCCTGAGTCTGGGCGCCACGTCAAAATGCCAGTTGCCCTGGGCATCGCGTGCTATCGGCGGCGCCGTACGAGCCTTGTTGTGTTCGTCGATTACGTAGGGACCGTCCAGGTCGGTTGCGACGCGAAACCAATGGTTGTCGATGCAGGCGTACCAGCGGTTATCCACTTGATACAGGCCCTTCCTGATGCCTTCGCCGATTGGAGTGTCGGGGGCTGTTGGAGCGGGCACTGTGAACGAGTCGATGTGTGCACGCAGCTCGGGGGTTAATCCGCGTGGGCTCGACAGCCTGATATCAATGGCCGTGCCGTCACCACCGAAGCCTTGGGTGACCGGTGCGCTCGGGTCTTGGTGGATGGCAGGCGCAGGGCGCATGGGGTCGTTGCTCTGGCGGGGGCGGGGTGCAGGGTCGCTGGCATCGGCTCCTGGCTTAAATGGCTCAAAGGTGCGCGCTGGCTTGGATTCGGCGACGGGTACATGGGTCAAGGTCATGCCCAGGTTGACCAGCAGATCGACCATTGCCCCGGCCGGGTCCGGATCGTTGGCGGTGGACAAGCGCTTGATGTCGTTTTCGGCATTGACCAGTTGCAGCAACCAGCCCGCCATCGCACCCGGCCCGCGCATCAACGGCAGCAGGGTGTTGAACAACAGCCAGCCGAGCTCCTTGTAGGACGCCCAACGACTTTCAGCATCGGAGGTCGATTGGCCTTCAGCCAGGGTGACCAGGCTGTTGGCATTGGAGTGGAACCAGTGCTTGGCCAGGTCGCCGTTGAGCAGGTCCTGGCGTAGCGTGGTGGCAGCGGCATAGCCGTCGACAGCCAGGGTGGTCGGCTTGGGCGTAGCAGGCGGGTCAAACTCATTGAATACGCTAAAACGCGCAATATTGGGCGTGTGAAAACCGCCATTACCGTACACCGCCCGTGCTTTGTCATCCGGCAACCAGGCCAGCACGCTGTCTTGCAGCGCACCGGGTTCGCGGATGGCCTCCAGCAGCGCGTCGCGGCTGGCGAATTCCAGCAGTGCCGGTTTCAATTGAGGACGATAGAGGATATGTGGGCCGCTACCGCTGGACAAAGGTTCGATGATAAACATATTGGCGACCACATCCGGCGTCGCTCCTGGTTTGCGTACAAATGCCAGGGGGCGCACGGTAATCTCTTGGCCTGCCGCACTTTTGCCGCCCGCGCCGGGCTGGGTGATTGCTTCGATAAACGCGTGGCCCTGGGCGGTGATGCCGGCTTCGCCCTTGAGCTTGAGTTCCAAGGCCTGCATCGCGAGCTGCAGGGGTACCTGCTCGATGAAACGTGCCAGCCGATCACGGGCTGCCGGGCTGTCGTCCAGCAGTTCACGCTTGAGCAACTCGGGGTAGTGGCCGCCAATGTCCACAGTGTTGATCAGGTCCTTGAGCATTTTTGGCAGGCTGGCATCGCTGACCCGCTGCCCATGCAGGTGGACTTCCATCTCACCCTTGGGCAGGCCCGACAGATTTTCCAGGGCCATGTCCACCAGGCTCATTCTCACCCGTTCCAGGTAGTTGCTGCCCATATCGCCCACCGGGACCTTGAACACCACCTCCACATTCTTGGCCGTGTAACCCTTGCCGGCTAAATGCTGGTCGAGCTGTTGCTCGGCGTAGGTGCGGATATCGGGGATGCCGTCGAGGAAGGTGCGGCCATTGTTGCGGCGCACGCTGCTGGCCAGGGCCAGTGCGTGCTGTCGATAGGTGTCGCGTTCTGCGGCGCTTGCCGAGCCGAACCAGGTGGGCAACTGTTCATGCAGACGTTCAAGCTCGCGCGCGTCGGGTGCATAGGCCCCGAGAAACCAGGGGCTCGGGTCGCTGGCCTGGGTGAACGCCTGCTCCAGCGCCTCAAGCGAGCCGGTGGTGGGCACCTCGATGGACGCAACGTTCTCCACCATGGCATTGAGGATGACCGCCGCCTGGGTATCGAAAATATTCCCCGCAGGCTCCTGGCGCTTCCAGTTCAGGGTGTCGAAAACGAAGGCATCGCCCATTTTTTTGCCCCAGGCTTTGCCGAACGCCTGCAAGGAGTCATACGGCGTCACCACGCCGGCGGCAGTGGCGTGCAGTACCTGCGTGCGGCCATCGACCTGACGAGTGATCAGCAGGTTTGGGGTGAGTTGCGAGGCGCTGCCACCGGCGTGGCTCACCGCAGAATCAAGGATGAAAACCTGTGCCGCACCATCGCCTTTGGCCGCTTGGCGCTGCGCACGATCCGGGTACGTCACGACCTGGTCGAGGGTCTCGCGTTGTTGAGCGCTGAGCCCAGGTTGCTTCAGGGCTCCGGTGGTCAAGGTGTCCCGCAGTGTGTCGCTCAGCCAGCGCCAACGGTTGGCACCGGGAGCGTGAGCGTCAGCGCTGCCGACGAAGTGCTTGAGCATGGCCTGTTCGAACGCTTTTTTGAGGGGCGCGCGCAGGCTGCGGATAGCCAGTTCAATGGCCTGCATATCAATGCCCGGCATCAAGGCATTGGAGGAGGGCGCAGGCTTGAGGCTATGCCCGGTGGCGTGATCGACCAGGGTGCAGGGCAGTGAATGTTTGTCGGTAAAGTCGAGGTCGCCGTCGGTGGTCAGGTGCTTCAGGGCGATGTCCAGCAAAGGGGTCAGGCGGTACTGGGGTGGGTCGGTTGAAATGGGTTCGGCCACTGCCGTTTCGGCGAGATTGAAGGCTAAAGTGGGGTACAGGCTTTTGATCGCCTCCTCTAGCATGCCCGACACCACTGAACGCAACGTAGGGCGAGTGTCGAACTGCTGGGCGACCGCCGTTGCGGTGATCTGCGGCGAGTTGTCGGTGGGAGCGGTGGTCACTGCGGTGCGCAACGGTGCGGATGCACGCCGGGGGCGGTTCAGCGGTTGGTCTTGTGCGGCATTCGATAAGGCTTCGTGATGGGTATCGACCGCCTGGCCGGCAGCCGGGGTTGGCAGTGAAACGGGCAGGTGGTGGTCAAAAAAACGCTGGGGGTAGTTTCCCTGAATCATCGTGCAGCTTCCTTGTGGTTGCAGTCATGCTCGTCATGGAGGTGACCCTGTTCGCGTCATGCGAGCAGGCGAGTGGAAACTACCGAGCCAGGTTTTCGAGTGAAATCAACAATAGGTAAACAGCCATTTCCATTGGCATGCCCTTACCGCTAGCGCTTGATTTTGCGTGGGGTGGAGTAGGGCGAGGGATATATGGCGGCATGTAAACGCGGCGCAGGTCACGTCAGGATTTACGCCGTAGCAACCATTTGACCTATCATGAGGTCTTTCCTCTGAACGATTGATGTTATGACTGCCGAATCCGCCCCCCTGCGCACCCTGCTTGAAACCAGCGACATGCTTGAAATCGACGGCCTGCATGCCTTTGATTTCGAGTTGACTGAACTAAAGCTCGTGATTACTGCCATGGATGGCCGGGCCGAAAAACGCTGGAGCTTCAGCTCGGCGCAGGTGGGCGCTGCCACATTTGACGAGACGCTGCAAAGCTGGACCCTTACCGGTGAGTCGGGCGAGCACCGCTTGATCTGCATGAGCGCCTTCACCGGCAACAATAACGATGAGGACGAAGCGGATGATGATGCGTAAATTCTGGCCCCTGCTGATGGCAGGCAGTGTCGGTGCGATGTCGGTACAGGCCGCGCCCAGCGATCTGCATGAACTGCTGGTGGGCAGCTACACCGCCGGTAGCAGCGAGGGTATTTACCGCCTGCAGTTCGACAGCCGCACCGGGCAGTTCAGCGGCAAGCCAGTGCTGGCGGCGAAAACCGCCAACCCGTCCTGGTTGACGATTTCCAAAGACCAGAAGCAGTTGTTCGTGGTCAATGAAAACGGCCCGGGCCAGGAAGACCCGGTGGGGCGTGTCAGCAGCTACAGCATCGACCCGCAGAACCACCAGTTGACCCTGATCAATCAGGTGCAGAGCCTGGGCAATGAGCCCACCCATTCCAGCGTGGCCGCCGATGGGCGCTACCTGTTCGTGGCCAACTATTCGGTGGTGGAAGACCCGGGTGGCAGCCTGGCGATCCTGCCGGTGGACGCCAGTGGCAAGCTGTCGGCGCCGGTGCAGTTGAGCGGGCACCCGGCCAGCCGTGTGAACCCGGAGCGCCAGGCGTCCAACCATGTGCATTCGGTGGTGTCGTCGCCGGACGGCAAGTACGTATTCGTGCAGGACCTGGGTGCGGACAAGGTGTTTGCCTACCGCTACGACCCCAAGGCCAATCACGAACTGCCATTGACAGCGGCCAACCCGGCGTCGGTGCAGTTGCCCCCGGGCAGCGGCCCGCGTCACTTGCTGTTCAGTGCGGACGGCAAGCACGCCTGGCTGACCACTGAGATGAGCGCCCAGGTGGCCGTGTTCGATTACAACGAGGGCAAGCTGACGCAAACCCAGTTGCTCGACTATGCCGCCGGCCAACCGGTGTCCGACAAGGCCGGCGCGGCGTTGCATGCTTCCAGCGATGGCAAGTTCCTTTATGTGAGTAACCGTGGCACAGCCAATCAGATGCTGGTATTCAGCATCGACCCGGCCACCGCGCACCTCAAGGAAATCCAGCGCCGCTCTGTTGAAGGCGACCACCCGCGTGAGTTCAGCCTCGACCCGAGCGGCAAGTTCCTGCTGATCGCCAACCAGAAAAGCAATGAAATCGTGGTGGTTGAACGCGACCCCAAGACCGGCCTGCTGGGTAAAACCGTGCAGAAATTGCCGATCGATGCCCCCAGCGACCTCAAGTTCCTGGTGCGTCAATAAGCCACAGGCCCCGCAATGCGGGGCCTGAGCCTTTGTATTAATCGCAGTGATAACGGCTACTGTTTCAAAGCATTTCTAAGGTTCAACCCTCGGGCGTAAGTTGGGTTCCAAGGCCTTCCCAGGCCACCCAACCAAACGCACACAAGGGTTACCGCCATGAATTTCAATCTCTTCTCGATCATTGCTGCTTCTGCTGTTTCCGCCACCGTGGCATTGCCTGCCGCCGCCAGCGTGGAAGTCACCGGCAAAAAATCCAATGTCACGGCCTATACCCAGAAATACCTGCAACAGAGCGCCAATTTCTATGCGGCGCTGGATCACAAGACCCAGCACTGAGCCACGGTCCAATGTGGGAGCTGGCTTGCCTGCGATGCGGACCACTCGGTATAGCTGATGTACCGAGTCGATGCCATCGCAGGCAAGCCAGCTCCCACATTGGATTGGCCTCAGGGTTTTGCCATCACTGCTCTAAACAACGGTGAATCCAGAAACCGCTGTAACCAGGCCTGCAAACGCCGATAGGGCGTGCCCGCAAACCACTCCCGATTCACATGGGCAAACTGGCGCACAAACGGCGCCAGCGCTGCATCTGCCAAGCTCAGGTGATCGGCGAGTAGATACTCACGGTGTGCCAGCAAATCTTCCAGCTTGCGCAAGAACACCTCGCCCTCGGCCCGATAGTGTTCCATCGGTTGCTCCGGGTAGCGCTCGGCGTACTTGTATCGATTCAAATGATGTTTGAACACCTGGTCATTTTCTTCAATCAGCGCATACACCGCTGGATCGCCCTGTAGCCGCCAGTTTTCGGGGTCGTGCTGGGCCAGCGCCCACTGCATGATCTCCAGGCTTTCCTCGATCACTCGCCCTTCGACGCTCAACACCGGCACCGTGCCCTTGGGCGACAGCGCGAGCATCTCGGCCGGCTTGGCTTTCAGGCTGACTTCGACAATGCGCACCGCCACGCCGGAGTAGCGCAGCGCCAGCCGCGCTCGCATTGCATAGGGGCAGCGCCGGAACGAATACAGCAGCGCTTCGCTCACTTGACCTCCAACGTGCTCAGGCCATTGCCCTGGCGTTGCACCTGGATCTGCACCGGGATGCGTTCATGCATTTCCTGTACGTGGGAGATCACCGCCACCTTGCGGCCCTGGGCCTGCAAACCATCCAGAGCGTCCATCGCCAATTGCAACGACTCCGGATCAAGGCTGCCAAAGCCTTCGTCGATAAACAGCGACTCGATCTTCAAGGTGCTCGACGCCATCGACGCCAGCCCCAACGCCAGTGCCAACGACACCAGGAAGGTTTCGCCACCGGACAGGGAATGCACCGAGCGCAGTTCATCGCCCATCTCGGTGTCCATGACCAACAGCCCGAGCATGCTGCCGCCGCGTTTAAGCCGGTAGCGGCGCACCAGTTGGCGCAGTTGCACGTTGGCGTGGTGCACCAGCAAATCGAGGTTGTAGGCCTGAGCGATCTTGCGGAAGGTATCGCCGGTGGCCGAGCCGATCAGCGCATTCAGGCGGGCCCAGCGCTGCCACTGCTCGTAAGCTTTGGCGATCTGTTCGGCCAGGGCCTGGTTGGCGTTTTGGCGACGCTGGTCTTCGGACTGGCGTGCGCGCAGTTCGGCGCAGTGTTTCTCACCCTCGATCAGTTGCTGGTTAAGCGTTGCCAGGGTGGCGTCCAGTTGCTCGGCCTCCAGGTTGCCGTTGTGCAGGGCCCGGTGTTCGGCCAGGCGTTGTTCGCGCTCGTGCAACAGAACCTTAGCTTGCTCCACGGCCTTTTCGCTGCTGTGCAGGTGCTGACGCAACTGCGCGACCTGGGCCTCATCAAAGGCCAACAGGCGCGCCAGGCCCTGGTCATCCAGTTCGGGGTGCAGGGCGCGCCATTCGCTGATGCGTGTCGCGAGGGCTTGCTGTTCCGCCTCCAATGCCTGCTGGCGTTGCTGCTGGGCGTTGAGGTCGGCGGCCAGCTGTACCAGGGCCGTGTGCACAGCGTGCAGTTCCTCGTTGGCGTCGGTCTCGCTCTGGCGGGACTGCGTGACAGCTTGCTCCAGTTGCTGTTGCCAGTGTTCGGCGCTGGGGTGCTCTCCTAGCAAGGTACGGAGTTTTTCCTGGACGGCGTGTTGCTGGTCAGCCAGCTCTGCGACTTGCAGATTCAAGGCGTCGAGTTGCTGCTGACGATGCTGCTGGTGGGTATGTTGTTTCTCGATGGCCTGTTGGCGCTCCTGCTGCTCGGCCTGCTCATCGCGTTGATGGCCCAATTGCTCAAGGCGCTGGCTGACCTGCTGGTCGAGCTGCATGAAAGTCGCCGCAGGCGCGCTGCGCAAGCCCTCCAGCGTCTCGGCGGGCAACAGGCTGGCGAAGGCGCTGAGTTCCGCCTCTAGGCGTTCGCGGTCGCCGGCCAGCTGCCGCTGCTGGTCCACCAGCAATTGCCGGGCTTGCTGGCTGGCGTCCTGGGCCGCTTGCAATTGTTGCTGCAAGCGCCCGGCGTTCTGTTGCAGGTTGAGCAGGGCGCCCTGGCGTTGTTCGTCCTGGCTGATGCTTTGCGTCAATTGGGCCAGTTGTTGGGCCAGCCAAGGGCTGCGCTTGTCGACGTCCTGGTTGAACAGCGAGGCGCACAGTGGATGGGCTTGCAGGCTCGGTGCCAAACCCTGCTGCTGGGTAGCCAACTGTTCCTGCTGTTGCAGGAATTCTTTTTGCTGAGCGATCAGGCCGCCCACTTCACCGCGCAATTCAGTGAGTTTTTCCTTGAGGCTGTCGACGGCTTTCTGCGCCGCCGCCTCTTCACTTTCATCATGGCGGCCCAGGCTTTGCAGCAGGGCCTCGGGCTGGTGATAGGGGTGTTCGTGGCTGCCGCACACCGGGCAGGGCTGGTCATCCTGCAACTGCTCGCGTAACTCCTCGACGCTGGCACTGCGGGCCAGGCGTTGGCGCTCCAGCAGTTGCTTGGTCACCGCCAGGGTTTGTTCGGCAACGGTAAGTTCGGCCTTGGTTTGCAGGCCGGTCTGGTTCAGTTGTTCGCGTTTTTGCGCGGCCTCGGCGAGCCTTTGCGTGAGCGCACCTGCCTGTTGATCCAACTGTTGCTGGCTGTCCCACAAGCGGGCCAGGTCTTCGAAGGCGCGCTGTTGCTTGCGATTGTCTTGCAGCAGGCTGGCCAGCAATTGGATTTGTTCGGCCACCGCGTGCGGTTCGGCACCGGCCTCGTGGTAGAGCAAATCCAGGGCTTCGCGCTGTTGAGTGAACTGTTCGGCGGCGGCGCTGGCGCGCTGTTCGAGTTGCCCCAGCTCGGCCTGGCCTTGGTTGAGGCGATTGCCGATCAGCACCAGTTGTTGCAGGCGGTCACGGTAGGCGTTCCAGGCATCACTCAGCGGGGCGAGGGCGGCGCTATGCTCAAGTTCGGTGGCCAGGCGCTGCAGGCGCTCGGTGACTTGGGCCTGCGTGTGTTGCAAGCCGTCGAGCAGGGCCTGGCCTTCGGTACAGGCGCTTTCGTGCTGGTGTTTTTCCTCGTTGCGCTTGGCCAGTTCGCGGCTCACGTGGGCGAGGGTGTTTTGCTCCTCGATGGCCTGGCGCAGCAGGGGGGCGGCGTCGGCCTGGTGTTTCAGGGCCTCGGCCAGTGCTGCCTGGGCGGCCACTTGCTGGTGTTGCGCCTGTTCCTGGCGGGAGTGCAGGGCGGTTTGTTGCTCCAGGTGCTGGGCAATTTGTGCCGCCAGCGGCGTCAGCAAGGTGCCAAGTTCTGCCTGGCGCAGGAAGTGATGGCGTTGCGGTGCCAACTGCTCCAGCAGGCTCAGGTCCTGGCGTTGCTGGCCTTGGCTGGCCCAGGTCTGTTCGTCGCGTTGCAGTTGCTCCACTGCGTGTTGATGGCGCTCCTGCCATTCACGCAGCTCCTTGAGCCAGGTGTGCTGCAACTCCAGCTGCTTGAGCTGGGCTTGTTGGGTCTTGAGCTGCTGCTGGGCTTGGGCCAACTCTTGGTCCAGCTCGGCGCGGGCTTCGGGGGCCAGGGGTACCACGCCGGTGGCTTGGTCTTGCAACTGTTTGTGGGCGTCCTTGGCCTCTTTGGCCTTGTCGAACGCACGGCGGCCGAGCTGGGTGTACAGCGCGGTGTCGGTGAGCTTTTCCAGCAGTTCGCTGCGCTCATTGTCATTGGCCTTGAGGAAGGCGCTGAACTCGCTTTGCGCCAGCAGCACCGCACGGGTGAACTGCTCAAAGTTCAGGCCAAGGGCCAATTCCAGTTGGGTCTTGTACTCGGTTTTCTGGCTGGCCAGCAGTTGGTCGCTGTCCAGGTCGATCAGGCTTTGCCGGCTGTTCTGCAGCTTGCCGCTGGCTTTGTCGCGGGCACGGTTGGCTTCCCAGCGCGCACGGTAGCGACGGCCACTGACACCGACAAAATCCACCTCGGCATAGCCACCACCGGTGCCGCGTCGAATCAGGGTGCGCGGGTCGCCGATGGAAATATCCGTGTCGGCATCCGGCATCTTGGCCTGGCCGGTGTCACCCAGGCGCGGCACCGCGCCAAACAGCGCCAGGCACAACGCATCGAGCAGGGTGCTTTTACCCGCGCCAGTTGGCCCGGTGATGGCGAACAGGCCCGCACTGGCGAGCGGCTCGGCGGTAAAGTCGATTTCGAACGGGCCCGCCAGGGAGGCGAGGTTTTTCAAGCGGATGGCGAGAATCTTCATGGCTGTTCGCCCTCCTGTTGCACTTCCTGGAGCAGCACGGCGAAGTCCTTCAAGGTCTGTTCATCCACTTCACTGCCGTAGCTGTCCTGCCAGGCGCGGCTGAACAGTTCCTGGGGCGTGAGCTGGTCGAGTTCGATCAGTTGCGCATCGTCTGCCTCTGCGCTGCCGCGTGTGCCGGCATATTCGGCGGCGATACGCACCAGGCGCACGGCCTTGCCTTGCAACGCGGTTTCGATCTGTTGACGCAGGTCTGGTTGCGGCTCGTCGAGGCGCACGCGCACTTCCAGCCAAGGGTGGCGCTGGGTTTCGGCGAGCAGGTCGATGTCGGGCAGTTCACCGAGTTGCTTGAGGATATCGGCCAGGGGCGCGGCTTCCAGGCGTTGCAAGTTGACGGAGCGGGGAATCAGGATCGGTTCGCAGCCCACCAACCTTTCGCCCTGGAACGTCACGTCGAGAATCTGGTGCTTGTAGCCGATTTCGGAGAACGACAGGGGGATTGGCGAGCCGCTGTAGCGAATGCGCTCCTCGCCATTGACCTTTTGCGGCTTGTGCAAATGGCCGAGGGCCACATACGCCACGCTTCGGTCGAACAGTGTGGCAGGCAGTGCCTCGGCATTGCCGATGATCAGGCTGCGTTCGGAGTCTTCGGATACCGACCCACCGGCCATGTGCGCATGGCTGATGGCTATCAATGCTTGGCCTTTGTTGCGCTTGGCATTGGCGGCCGCGATCAGCCATTCATGCACTTGACCGATGCCGCGCAGGTAATCATCGCCCAGCTGTGCGCCGGTGACTTCCGCCGGGCGCAGGAAGGGCAGTGCCAGGCACCAGGCGGCGATCTTGCCTTTGGCATTGGGCAGCGGGATCAGCAGGCGGTCGGCATCTAGTTGCCCGTCGTCCAGCCATAACACCCGGCCCAGTGCATGGGTGCGCAGGCGGCGCATCAGCGGGGCCGGCAGTTCGATGCGCGAGCCGGAGTCATGGTTGCCGGCAATCATCACAATGGTCAGTGTCGGTTGCTGTTCGTGGGCGCTGATGATGAAGTCATACAGGCGCTCCTGGGCCTTGAGCGGCGGGTTGACCGTGTCGAAGATATCGCCGGCGATCAACAGCACATCCGGGCGCTGGGCCTTGAGTTGGCCCAGCAGCCATTCAAGGAAACAGGCGTGTTCGAAGTCGCGTTCCTGGCCGTGGAGGTTTTGGCCGAGGTGCCAGTCGGAGGTATGAAACAGACGCAAGGCGAACTCCGTGGAGAAGATGAAAAGGAGGGGAGTTTACCTGTAAAAGTGCACGCGGACTCATGGCCGACGCGATGGTTATTTGTAGGAGCGAGCTTGCTCGCGAAAAACGTCAACGATAACGCGGGCTTCCTGGATAAACGCGGCGCCCGTGAGTTTTTCGCGAGCAAGCTCGCTCCTACACAGGGGTTATGGGGCGTTAGTGGGGTTGGGTTGCAGGCAATCCAGCGCGCGGTCGGCGAGGGTGCGGGCCATGTCGATCAGGTGAGCGGTGGAACAGGCCATGTCGCGCCGGGTGCCTTTGAGGCCCTCGGCGGTTTCGGTGGCGGTGGTGGCGGCGCAGCGCAGTAGCGAGGAGATGCTGGCGATAGCGTCTTCGAAACTCAGGTCTTCGTGGGCGACGAAAATGGGGAAGGGTGGGTCGGGGACGATTTTGCTCATGGGTATAGCTCCTACTCAATTGGGGCGCCAACCTGTGCCGTTTCCACACGACAAATTAGGTGGCAGCCATACGCGGGGTGGAAACCGGGGAGTAGGACCCAGTCAGACCGAAGTCTGCCCGCGCACAGCCGCCATTGAGCGTTTGCATACGATCATGACGCCTACTCATTCCCAGGTTTCCACACCCGATCGCTGATTTGCAGCGACGAAGCGAAGGCTAGCCAGCGAAATGAGCAGGCGCAAGGCCAAAGGATTGTCTAGGAAACGTCCTGCAAATTAAAGGGACATGGATTGCTGGCCTTTAACAATGCATGTCGAGCGGGCGGTGATGGATGGAACGGCAGGTTGAGGGACGACCACCCATAAGGTGGATTTTTCAATCAATCCCTGAATGAATCAGAGGCCCACCATGTCATTTTCAGTAAACCCACCTTCGACTAGCGCTTTCACCGCTCTACCAGATCAGCTGGATGCTGACAGTCGCTCAAACCAAGCTAGCCATCGTCAGGCACGAAGCGCTCAAACCCAGGCCAGCGCCGCGGACCTGCGCCCGTACGCAAGCGTGAGTGACCGGCAACTAATAGGGTTGATTCGCGATCACTTCCGCGAATTCGCCGCAGGGGCGACAGACAGCTATGTGAACTTCAATGAGTTGAAAGAAGCCGCCGGCCTGATCGCCACCGACAGGACGTTCTCACCCGAGGCCCACCACGCGGCCAAGGAGTTGCTCTCACGGCCTAAATTGCTGCGCAAGCTGGATATCGGCATCAGCTTCTTCGGTGGGCCCGGTAAAGAAGATCGTCGGTTCGATATGGATAACCTGAACTATCTGTACAAATTCCCCCATCGGGAATGGAAGGTGCCGCGTCGTAATCACTGAGTGCAAGCAGGCGTCCGAGCAGGCGATGCAGATCAACTGTGGGAGCTGGCTTGCCTGCGATGGCGGAGCATCAGCCAGCACATCTGCCCACTGTTACACCGCCATCGCGGGCAAGCCAGCTCCCACAGGGTTTTGTGGTGTTGGTTGAGGCTAGGTTACTTGGGGTAGAGAGGCGGCAAGCTGGTGGTGTCGGTGGCCGGGTCTTGCTCGCGTTCGGCCACGGGGATGGCCTTGATCGCACGCCATAGATCATCACCCAGCCAGTATTGGCCGCTTTCGCTGTACAACGCGCCATTCAAGCCATCCAGGGCATCTGACAACGGCACAAACCGTGCGGCCATGTCGGCCAGGGTTTCCGGTTGTTGCCTTGCCCAGGCGTCCAGCGCCTGGCGGGTGGCGTGGGGGTCGTTGGCCTGGGTGGCGCGCTTGAGGTCGTCGAGCAAGGTGCGTGGGCTGGGGCCGGTTTGGGCTGCGCGTTGTACGGCCGGTTGCCGGCGTGCGCGCCACCATAGGCCAAAGCCTAGCAGGGTGGTGCAGGCCAGCATCAGTGTGCTCAGTTGCCATAGCCACAGGCGGTCATCGTCCGGCGCGGTGATGATGGTCGGTGTGGCCGGGGTGTCTACCACCAGGCTGGGGTTCACCGCCACTTGCACGGTGCGCGCCGGCAGGCTGGTGCGTTCCAGGTGATCTTCGTGGGTGTTCCACCACACCACTTCCACGGCGGGCAGTTCCAGCTCGCCGGCGCGGGTCGGCACCAGGGCTTCGCGGTCTTCACGGCTGCCGGTCAGGCCGCGGTCGCTGGTGCGGTTAGCCATCACCGGTTGGTCGGGGTAGCGGCGCAGGCCGTTGACCTCGGTGCCGGGCAGCGCTGGCAGCTGTGCGCTGGACAGGCCTTCGGCCTCCACGGTAAGGCTGCGGGTCAGGGAATCGCCGACTTGCACGTGGTCCGGCGTGGGGTTCCAGCCTTCGCTCAAGCTCAGGCTGCGCGCGGGCAGCCAGGGGGCGTCGGCGGGGTAGGCGTCCGGTTTGGGTTTGACCGTCAAGGGCAAGGGCGCGGAGCTGACGTGAATCATCTTGCCCGGCTTGGTGCCCTGCAAGGTGTTCTCCTGGGGCGGTCGCGATTCCACCAGGGTGGCGCTGAAGGTCTGTGCCGGAATCACCACGGCGCCACTGTGTTGAGGGTAGAGGGCGTAGCGGGTTTCGATCACGCCATGGCGGATGCTGTTGATGACCTTCTCATAGGTGCGTGATTCGCCCAGTTGTTCGACACGTGCGTCCGGTATCTGCAAAGGCGTGAGGCTGCTGTCGTCATACAGCGACACCGAGTGGTAAACGCGAACGGTCAACAGTGCCTGGGCCTGCACGTATACGCTGGTCTGGTCGAGGTTGGCTTCGATGAACACCGGGGCCAGTTCGGCGCTGGTGTTCTGGCTGGCGCTTTCCACCACTTGCAGGGTGATCGGCTGGGTCTTGAGTGCGCCCACTTGCAGTGGCGGGATGACCACGTTGCCGTTCACCTTGGGCAGCAGAGTGATGATCCAGCGGGTGGTGGCGTGGTTGTCGCCGTCCAGCGTGGTGAGTTGGTTGATCTGGCGGGTGCCGCTGACTTCGAACTGCGCGTCCAGGGGCGACAGGTCCGGTTTGCCAAACTGGGTCACATCACTTGATTGCACCGTCAGCTCTACCGTTTCCCCGGAGTTGAGGCGGCTGCGGTCTACGCTGGCGACCAGGTCCGCCGCCTGGGCGTGGCCTGCCGACAACGCAAGCAGGAGCAAAAGGGTGGTGCGGCGGCTCATCGAGTGGTGTCCTGATGTTGTTGCTGTTCGTACCAGAATTTGCGGCGCAACAGTTCGCCGGGGTTATCCGGGATCTCCTGCAACCATTGCTCCAGCGCTTGGCGGCGCTCGCCTTCCAGGCGTGTGTCGGCAGGACGCAAAGGCGGCGTGGTGGTTTGTTCGTCGGCCAGTTCGCTGCCTGGTACTTCATTACCGCCAGGCTGTGGCGTGGCGGCTGTCTGAGTCTCAGCGGTGCCCGCTTCGCCCTGGCCGTGGGGCGATTGCTCGCCGCCCTGTGCCGTTTGTGCGCTGGCGCCCGGTTGCGCAGTTTGGCCGGGTTGGGCGGTTTCGTCATCTTCGTTTTTTGCAGGCGGGTCCTGCTCGGGCTGCGCTTGCTCCTGCATCAGGGTTTCAACCAGGGCTTTGTTTTTCAGTGCCGGTTGCAAATCGGGCTGGGCTTCCAGGGCTTGTTCATAGGCATCAATGGCCGCTTCAAGCTCACCGGCCTTGGCCAGGGCATTGCCACGGTTATAGTGGGAATAGGCGTCGCTGCCTTGGGCAAACCGCTTGATGGCCTCGGCGTAATTGCCGGCTTCGTACAGCGCCACGCCTTGCCATTGCGGGTCTTGGAAGTGTTCGGCGGCTTCGGCCGGGCGTTTGTGCTTGAGCAGGTACTGGCCTTGTTGGTCGGGGCGCAGCCACAGGTCCTGCAGCCCAAAGGCGTAGCTGGGTTGCGGCGCGCCCATCAGCAGCAAGGGCAGGCAGAACAACCAGCCGCGACGCCCGGCGCACGCGGCCAGCAGCAATAACGGCAAGAGCAGCCAGTAACCCTGGTCGGCCCAGGTGTCCAGGCGCAGCCGTTGGCCGTCGTCGCGCAGGGCTTGGGCGCTGTCGAGCATGCCGAGTTGGCGCAGGTCCTTGTCATCCAGGCGCGCCGCACGGTAGCGGCCGCCCATTTCGCTGGCGAACGCCTTGAGGGTCGGGCTGTCGAGACGTGGCACCAGAATCGCGCCCTGGTCGTCCTTGAGGAACTCGCCACTTTCCTGAGTCACCGGCGTGCCTTCGCGACTGCCGATGCCGAGGATCGACAACGTCGGAGCCTGGGCACTTTGCAGTTGCAGGCGGATGCCTTGGCGTTCCTGTTTGGACAATGACGAGCCGATCAGCAGCAGGCGCCCCTGGCCGAGACCGCCTTGCTTGAGCAGGCGCAGGGCTTTTTCCACGGCCAGATCGGCCCGATGGCCAGGCTCGGGCATGATCGATGGGCGCAGGGCTTCCAACAGGTTACGGCTGGTGGCCAGGTCATCGGACAGCGGCACCAAGGTATGGGCGCTGCCGGCATACACGATGATGGCGGTTTGCGCATCGGTGCGCGCTTGCAACAGGTCATACAGCTTGCGCCGTGCCTGTTCCAGGCGGTTGGGTGGGCTGTCGGTGGCGAGCATTTCCGGGGTCAGTTCCAACAACACCACCAACGGGTCGGAAGGTTTCTGGCTGGCCTGTTCAACCCGTTGCCAACTGGGGCCCAGCAACGCCAGCACGGCCAGCAGCCAGGCAATGCCAAGCACCACCCACGGCGATTTGCTCTCGCGGCCATTGCCACCACTGAGCAACTCGGCATGGAACGCCGGCGGCAGGATCATCTGCCAACGCCCGGCGCGCTTTTGCCGATGCCACAACTGCCACAGCAACCAGCCAAGCAGGGGCAGCAATAACAGCCACCAGGGGCGCAACCAGTGCGGCCACAGCGCGATCATCGACGCCTCCGCAAACGCAGGCGCTGCAAACGCTGGCGCCATTCAGGATGCTGCTGCAAAAAGATGCCCTTGCTCGACAGCCTGTTGAAGCCGCGCTGCAAGGCGTTGTTCGGCCAGCGTTCCTGGATCACCAGTAACAGGCTCAACACCAACGCCAAGGCCAATGGGCCGCTGTACAGCGCCTGGGCCGGGCGGGCCTGGGTGGGTTGTTGCTCCACGGGCTCAAGGGTGTCGAGGGTGTCCTTGATTTTCAGCAGTTCCTCGCCGTCTCGGGCGCGGAAATACTGGCCGCCGGTGGCCTCGGCCAGTGCCTTGAGCGCCGGTTCGTCGAGGTCCAGGCTTGGGTTCACGCCAAGGATGCCCAGGGAGCCGGTTTGCTCGGGATCGGCGCCGATGCCGATGGGGTAGATTTTCACGCCTTCTTCAGCCGCCAGGCGCGCAGCGGTCAACGGGTCGATCTGCCCGGCATTGTTGGCGCCGTCAGTGACCAGGATCAGCACGCGGCTTTGCGCCGGGCGTTGGCGCAGGCGCTTGAGGGCCAGGCCGATGGCGTCGCCGATGGCGGTGTTCTTGCCAGCAATGCCGATGCGCGCTTCATCCAGCCAGGTGCGCACGGTGCGCCGGTCAAAGGTCAAGGGCGCTTGCAGGTAGGCTTGGCTGCCGAACAGGATCAGGCCCACGCGGTCACCTTCACGCTCCTCCAAAAAGTCTCCCAGCAGGTGCTTGACCAGGGCCAGGCGGCTGACGTCCTCGTCCTGCCAATGCATGTCGGGAAAATCCATGGAGCCGGAGACGTCCACTGCCACCAGCAAATCCCGGCCGCTGGCCGCAATCGGCAAGGGGTCGCCCAGCCATTGCGGGCGGGCGGCGGCGGTCAGCAGCAGCAACCACAGCACCACGAATGGGGCTTGCTGGCGCCAGCCGGGCAGGTTGACCCGGGCACGGCGGCGGGCCAGGCCTTCGAGGTCGCTGAGGTAGCTGACTTTCAGCGCCGGTTCGCCGCTGTCGGCCACGGGCAGCACCAGGCGCATGATCCACGGCAGTGGCAACAGGGCGAAGATCCACGGCCAGGCGAACTCAAACATGTTTGCGAATCCAGGTGTCGACGGCTTGGGTCAGGCCAGCGATGGCTTTGTCGTCGAGCTTGCATTCGGGCTTGTAGGCACCTTCCACCAACACCATCCAGCGCGTCAGGCCGGCGGCGGGGCAGCGGTTGTCCAGGAAGGCCAGCCATTTGCGCCCGTTGAGGGTGTGGCTCTGGCTATAAGGGTAGTCGTTGCGGCACAGGCGCTTGAGCAGGCCGTTGAGTTGCTGCAACCAGGCGCCAGCCGGCGCGCCGTCGTAGGGCTTGGGCATCAAAGCCAGCTCGGCCAGGGCTGCGATACGCAACGGGTCCAGCGGTTGTTCGGCACGCGCCACGGGGCGGCGGGCCGGCAGGAAACGGCGCAGCCACCATAGGCCCCAACCGAGTAGGGGGATCACCAGCAGCAACAGCCACCAGCCCGGCGCAGGTGGCCAGAAGCCAATGGCGGGCGGGGCGATCAGTGGTTGCAGTTGGTCCAGGCTGCTCATGGTTTTTTAACCGGGCGTTGCGGGTTGAGGTATTCGCGCAGTTGCTCGACCATTTCACTCTGGGTGCTCAAGGGCATCAACAACAGCCGCAGTTTCTGCGCGAGCAGTTCCCAGCGGGCGATACGCGCTTCGGCTTGGGCCTTGTAGGCCTGGCGCAGGTCGATGTTCAGTGTGTCCAGTTCCAGTTGCGCACCTCTTTGTGCGAAACGCAGCAGCCCGGCGGCGGGCAGGGCGTGGTCCAACGGGTCGGAGATTGGCAACAACAGCAGGTCGCAATGGCGCGCCAGCAGGCTCAGCTGTTGCTCGGCGCCTTCGGTGAGGGCGCGTTCATCACAGATCACCACCACCAGGCTGCCCGGGCGCAGTACCTCGCGGCCACGGCGCAAGGCCATGCCCAGGGCGTCGGCTTCCGGCTGACGCTCGGTGTTCAGGCTCTGGTTGACCCGCACCAGCCGGTTAAGCAGTTGCAACAGGCTTTGCTTGCTGCGCCGAGGCTTGATCTCGTAGTGCTCGTTGTCGCCGAACACCAGGCCGCCCACCCGGTCGTTATGGCCCAGGGCGGCCCAACCGATCAGGCTGGCGGCCTGGGCGGCGAGCACCGACTTGAACATTTGCCCCGAGCCGAAAAACAGCCGGCAACTTTGCTCCACCATGATGAAAATCGGCCGCTCGCGCTCTTCGTGGAACAGCTTGGTGTGCGGCTCCTGGGTACGCGCCGTGACGCGCCAGTCGATGGTGCGCACGTCATCGCCTGCCTGGTACACGCGCACCTGGTCGAAATCGACGCCACGCCCGCGCAGCTTGGAGTGGTGCAGGCCCACCAGCGGGCTACGTTGACCAGGCGTGGAGAACAACTGCACCTCACGCACGCGGTGGCGCATCTCAATCAATTCACTGAGGGTTACGCGGATGCCATCGCTTGCGTTCATCGACTTCAAGCGACGGCAACGACGTCGAGAATGCGTTGCACCACGCGGTCCTGGTCGACCCCGGCGGCTTCGGCCTCGAACGACAGGATGATGCGGTGGCGCAGCACGTCGAACAGCACCGCCTGGATGTCTTCGGGGCTGACAAAATCGCGACCGGCCAGCCAGGCATGGGCGCGGGCGCAACGGTCCAGGGCGATGGAGCCACGGGGGCTGGCGCCGTAGGCGATCCACTCGGCCATTTCCGCGTCGAACTTGGAAGGGGTACGCGTGGCCATGACCAGTTGCACCAGGTATTCCTCCACCGCATCGGCCATGTACAGGCCGAGGATTTCCTTGCGCGCGGCAAAGATGGCCTGCTGGCTGACCCGACGCTCGGGCTTGGTTTCGCCATTGAGTGCTTCGCCACGGGCTTGCTGCAGGATGCGGCGCTCGACGGCGGCGTCCGGGAAGCCGATCTTGACGTGCATCAGGAACCGGTCGAGCTGGGCTTCGGGCAGCGGGTAGGTGCCTTCCTGCTCGATGGGGTTTTGCGTGGCCATCACCAAAAACAGCGGCGACAGCTCGTAAGTGCTGCGGCCCACGCTGACCTGGCGCTCGGCCATGGCCTCGAGCAAGGCCGACTGCACCTTGGCCGGGGCACGGTTGATTTCGTCCGCGAGCACCAGGTTATGGAAGATCGGCCCTTGCTGGAACACAAAGCTGCCGGTTTCCGGGCGATAGATCTCGGTGCCGGTGATATCGGCGGGCAACAGGTCGGGGGTGAACTGGATACGATGGAACTGCGCTTCGATCCCTTCGGCCAACTCCTTGATCGCCTTGGTCTTGGCCAGCCCCGGTGCGCCTTCGACCAGCATATGGCCGTCAGCGAGCAGGGCGATCAGCAGGCGATCGATGAGTTTTTCCTGGCCGAGAATCTGCGTAGAAAGAAAGGTTCGCAGCGCAAGCAGCGCTTCACGATGTTCCATCGATGACGGTTCCTGGAAAGATGAGCCTGGGTGTTGTGACAGAACACCGGGCCTGGGGCGTTTACTTTAATGCATCGCGGGGTGTGGCGACTAACGGCTTGATGGGTATTTTTGGCGAAACTTACAGGATTGCGGTGCGCAAGGCATAACGGCTGGGTAGGTAGAGCACGATCACTGTGGGAGCTGGCTTGCCTGCGATGGCCTCAACTCGGTCTGGCTGAAAGACCCCACCGCCCGCATCGCAGGCAAGCCAGCTCCCACATGGGATCTACGGTGCATTCAGATCCGAATGAAAGTGCCTGTGCCCGTGAGGATGTTCTGCAGGGTTTCCTGCACTTCGGCCATGTCTGACGCGGCGGTGCTGTGGGCGATCTCCAACTGGTCCTTACCGCCTAGGGCATCGGCATCGCCGGCCGCCAGTTCGATCAATAAGGTGGTGTCGCCCAACGTCACTTTCAGCCCATCGAGAGTCGAAGGTTCGTAGTCCCAGGTCAGCTCCACTTCATCTTCATCCGGATAACGGGTGAGCATGAACATTTCGCCGTTCTTGCCGTGACAGCACAGCATGGCCATGTTGTCTTCTTCGTCGTCGCACGGGGTGGCCATCAGGGCGTCGGTTTTCAGCTGCAGCATGGGGCAATCCTGTGTAGGGGAGGGCAATTGTGCCACCGCGGCGAATTTTGTGCTTCATCCTGTGTCGGAACTTGAGCATGACCTCACGGCCCGGATCGGTCATTTCTGGTACTGAAGGTGTTCAAAGTAGCAAGATTTTCTACCGAAAATCCGGGGTTGCCCAAGTTGCAACCGGCACCCTGCTTACCGATGACCGAATATGTCGCAGCGTCGCAAGCAGCGCTCTTCCCACACTCGTTAAGCTGCGCAACGGATGTGCCCTGTGCCAGGCGCCTGACCTGCCCGTCGTATCGTCACCTGGCCAGGGGCATGCCGTATGGAAGTTGTATGTGACCTGACTGTCCTGTCCAGCTTCACCCACCTGTCACCCTGATTCGTTTATGGTGCTTGTCAGCACACCAGCGAACAGAGCTGACGGTCTCCCCGCAAGGGGATAACACGCGACGCTTTCATCAATAACAAGCCCAAGCGGAGTACCACAGATGGCGTTCTTCACCGCAGCCAGCAAGGCCGACTTCCAGCATCAACTGCAAGCGGCACTGGCGCAGCACCTCAGTGAACAGGCACTGCCACAAGTGGCGCTGTTCGCTGAACAATTTTTCGGCATCATTTCCCTGGACGAACTGACCCAGCGTCGCCTTTCCGACCTGGCCGGTTGCACCCTGTCTGCCTGGCGCCTGCTTGAGCGCTTTGATCACACCCAACCGCAAGTGCGAGTCTACAACCCCGATTACGAACGTCATGGCTGGCAATCGACCCACACCGCGGTCGAAGTGCTGCACCATGACCTGCCCTTTCTGGTCGACTCGGTACGCACCGAGCTGAACCGCCGTGGCTACAGCATCCATACCCTGCAAACCACCGTGCTCAGCGTGCGTCGTGGCAGCAAGGGCGAGCTGCTGGAAATCCTGCCCAAGGGCACCCAGGGCGAAGGCATCCTGCAAGAATCGCTGATGTACCTGGAGATCGACCGCTGCGCCAATGCCGCCGAGCTGAACGTGCTGAGCAAAGAGCTTGAGCAGGTGCTGGGCGAAGTGCGCGTGGCCGTGGCCGATTTCGAACCGATGAAAGCCAAGGTCCAGGACCTGCTGGCCGGTATCGACGCCAGTGCGTTCGCCATCGACGGCGAAGAAAAGACCGAGATCAAGAACTTCCTCGAATGGCTGGTGGGCAACCACTTCACCTTTCTGGGCTACGAAGAGTTCGTGGTACGTGACGAGGCGGACGGCGGTCATATCGAATATGACGCCAGCTCCTTCCTCGGTCTGACCAAGCTGCTGCGCGCCGGCCTCACCGCCGAAGACCTGCGCATCGAAGACTACGCTGTGGCCTACCTGCGCGAGCCGACCGTACTGTCGTTCGCTAAGGCGGCACACCCAAGCCGCGTGCACCGCCCGGCCTACCCGGACTACGTGTCGATCCGCGAGATCAGCGCCGACGGCAAGGTCATCAAGGAACACCGCTTCATGGGCCTGTATACCTCCTCGGTGTACGGCGAAAGCGTGCGAGTCATCCCCTACATCCGTCGCAAAGTGGCCGAGATCGAACGTCGTTCGGGCTTCCAGGCCAAGGCGCACCTGGGTAAAGAGCTGGCCCAGGTGGTGGAAGTACTGCCCCGTGACGACCTGTTCCAGACCCCGGTCGACGAGCTGTTCAGCACCGTGATGTCGATTGTGCAGATCCAGGAACGCAACAAGATCCGCGTGTTCCTGCGCAAAGACCCCTACGGTCGTTTCTGCTACTGCCTGGCCTACGTGCCACGCGACATCTACTCCACCGAAGTGCGCCAGAAGATCCAGCAAGTGCTGATGGACCGTCTGAAGGCCTCGGACTGCGAGTTCTGGACCTTCTTCTCCGAGTCCGTCCTTGCCCGTGTGCAACTGATTCTGCGGGTTGACCCCAAGAACCGCCTGGACATCGACCCGCTGCAGCTGGAAAAAGAAGTGGTGCAGGCCTGCCGCAGCTGGCAGGACGACTACGCCAGCCTGGTCGTGGAAAGCTTCGGCGAAGCCCAGGGCACCAACGTGCTGGCGGATTTCCCCAAAGGCTTCCCGGCCGGCTACCGCGAGCGTTTCGCCGCGCATTCGGCTGTGGTCGACATGCAGCACCTCAACAGCCTGACCGAAGCCAACCCGCTGGTGATGAGCTTCTATCAGCCGCTGGGCCAGGTCTCCGGCCAACGTGAACTGCATTGCAAGCTCTACCACGCCGATACGCCGCTGGCGCTGTCCGACGTGCTGCCGATCCTGGAAAACCTCGGCCTGCGTGTGCTGGGCGAGTTCCCGTATCGCCTGCGTCACGCCAATGGCCGTGAGTTCTGGATCCATGACTTTGCGTTCATCGCCGCCGAAGGCGTGAACCTGGATATCCAGCAGCTCAACGACACCCTGCAAGATGCGTTCGTGCACATCGTGCATGGCGATGCCGAGAACGATGCGTTCAACCGCCTGGTCCTCACCGCCGGCCTGCCATGGCGCGACGTGGCGTTGCTGCGTGCCTATGCCCGTTACCTGAAGCAGATTCGCCTGGGCTTCGACCTGGGTTACATCGCCAGCACCCTGAACAACCACACCGACATCGCCCGCGAGTTGACCCGGTTGTTCAAGACCCGCTTCTACCTGGCGCGCAAGCTCACTGCCGACGACCTGGAAGACAAGCAGCAACGCCTGGAGCAAGCGATCCTCAGCGCCCTGGACGACGTTCAGGTGCTCAACGAAGACCGCATCCTGCGTCGCTACCTGGACCTGATCAAGGCCACCCTGCGCACCAACTTCTACCAGACCGATGCCAACGGCCAGAACAAGTCGTACTTCAGCTTCAAGTTCGACCCGCGTGCCATCCCTGAGCTGCCCAAGCCCGTGCCGAAGTTTGAAATCTTCGTGTACTCGCCACGGGTCGAAGGCGTGCACCTGCGCTTTGGCAACGTGGCCCGTGGCGGCCTGCGCTGGTCCGACCGTGAAGAAGACTTCCGCACCGAAGTGCTCGGCCTGGTAAAAGCCCAGCAAGTGAAGAACTCGGTGATCGTGCCGGTGGGCGCCAAGGGCGGCTTCCTGCCGCGTCGCCTGCCATTGGGCGGCAGCCGGGACGAGATCGCGGCCGAAGGCATCGCCTGCTACCGCATCTTCATCTCTGGCCTGTTGGACATCACCGACAACCTGAAAGACGGCGCCCTGGTGCCGCCGGCCAACGTCGTGCGTCATGACGACGATGACCCGTACCTGGTGGTGGCGGCGGACAAGGGCACTGCGACCTTCTCCGACATCGCCAACGGCATTGCCATCGACTACGGCTTCTGGCTGGGCGATGCGTTCGCTTCCGGTGGTTCGGCCGGTTACGACCACAAGAAAATGGGCATCACCGCCAAGGGCGCGTGGGTGGGTGTGCAGCGTCACTTCCGTGAGCGCGGCATCAACGTGCAGGAAGACAGCATCACCGTGGTGGGCGTCGGCGATATGGCCGGTGACGTGTTCGGTAACGGTTTGTTGATGTCGGACAAACTGCAACTGGTCGCAGCCTTCAACCACCTGCATATCTTCATCGACCCGAACCCTAACCCGGCCACCAGCTTCGTCGAGCGCAAGCGTTTGTTCGAACTGCCGCGTTCGGCCTGGACCGACTACGACACCAGCATCATGTCTGAAGGTGGCGGTATCTTCTCGCGCAGCGCGAAGAGCATTGCCATCTCGCCGCAGATGAAAGAACGCTTCGACATCCAGGCCGACAAGCTGACCCCGACCGAACTGCTCAACGCCTTGCTCAAGGCGCCGGTGGACCTGTTGTGGAACGGCGGTATCGGTACCTACGTCAAGGCCAGCACCGAGAGCCATGCCGATGTGGGCGACAAGGCCAACGACGCACTGCGCGTCAATGGCAACGAGCTGCGCTGCAAGGTAGTGGGCGAGGGCGGTAACCTCGGCATGACCCAGTTGGGCCGTGTGGAATTCGGCCTCAATGGCGGCGGTTCCAACACCGACTTCATCGACAACGCCGGTGGCGTGGATTGCTCCGACCACGAAGTGAACATCAAGATCCTGCTCAACGAAGTGGTGCAGGCCGGTGACATGACCGACAAGCAGCGCAACCAGCTGCTGGCGAGCATGACCGACGAAGTCGGCAACCTGGTGTTGGGCAACAACTACAAGCAGACCCAGGCCCTGTCCCTCGCCGCGCGCAAGGCTTACGAGCGTGCCGCCGAGTACAAGCGCCTGATGAGCGACCTGGAAGGCCGTGGCAAGCTGGACCGCGCCATCGAGTACCTGCCGACCGAGGAACAGCTTACTGAACGCGCCTCTGCCGGCAAGGGCCTGACCCGTCCGGAACTGTCGGTGCTGATCTCGTACAGCAAGATCGACCTCAAGGAAGCGTTGCTCAAGTCGCTGGTACCGGATGACGAGTACCTGACCCGTGATATGGAGACCGCGTTCCCGCCGAGCCTGGTGGCCAAGTTCGGCGAAGCCATGCGTCGCCATCGTCTGAAGCGCGAGATCGTCAGCACCCAGATCGCCAACGATCTGGTCAACCACATGGGCATCACCTTCGTTCAGCGACTCAAAGAGTCCACCGGTATGAGCCCGGCGAACGTGGCGGGCGCGTATGTGATCGTGCGGGACATCTTCCATCTCCCACACTGGTTCCGTCAGATTGAAGCCCTGGACCACCAGGTTTCCGCTGACGTGCAACTGGAGCTGATGGATGAACTGATGCGCCTGGGCCGTCGCGCTACGCGCTGGTTCCTGCGCAGCCGTCGCAACGAGCAAGACGCCGGGCGTGACACCGCGCACTTTGGTCCGCACCTGGCCGCGCTGGGCCTCAAGCTCGACGAACTGCTGGAAGGCCCGACCCGCGAAGGCTGGCAGAACCGCTACCAGGCCTACACCCAGGCCGGCGTACCGGAGTTGTTGGCGCGCATGGTTGCGGGTACTACCCACCTGTACACCTTGCTGCCGATCATCGAAGCCGCCGACGTGACCGGGCATGACGCCGCCGAAGTGGCCAAGGCCTACTTCGCCGTCGGCAGCGCCCTGGACTTGCCGTGGTACCTGCAGCAGATCAGCGATCTGCCAGTGGCCAACAACTGGCAGGCCCAGGCCCGCGAAGCCTTCCGCGATGACGTGGACTGGCAGCAACGGGCGATCACCATCTCCGTCCTGCAAATGGCCGATGCGCCACAAGACATGGAAGCCCGCGTGGCCCTGTGGCTTGAGCAGCATCAGGACATGGCTGATCGCTGGCGCGCCATGATGGTGGAAATTCGTGCTGCAGTGGGCACGGACTACGCCATGTACGCGGTGGCCAACCGTGAGTTGCTGGACCTGGCGTTGAGTGGCCAGTCGGTGTTGCAACCGGCTTGATGCCTCGCTAAACCAAAAGCCCCCGCATCCTGAGATGCGGGGGCTTTTTGTTTGATCTGGAATGCGATCAATGTGGGAGCTGGCTTGCCTGCGATAGCGGCGGGTCAGTTAATAATTTGGTCACTGGTACACCGCTATCGCAGGCAAGCCAGCTCCCACAGTTTTAACTTTACTCACTTGGAGTCAGTGGTGTTTGAGTAGTCGGGTTTCCAGGTGATCCAGATGCTGGGTCATCAGGGCGACGGCCGTGTGAGCGTCGCGCTGTTCCACGGCATCCACAATCGCCACATGCTCCTGCCACGCGCAATAGGTGCAGGCCTTTGCTTCAAATTGCGCAATGATCAACGACGTCAACGGCACCAGGCTGTTGAGAAACTGTGCCAGCGGCGCGTTGCCTGCCATGTGCGCCAGTTGCAGATGAAACTCTCCCGAAAACCGGATCGCCGGGCCACGCTGGTCACGCTCAATGGCGTCGCGCTCCTGTGCAATCAGCTCGCGCAGTTGGCGAATCTGCATCGCGGTGGCCTGGGCGCAGGCCAGTTGCACCACGGTAATCTCGGTGAGGCGCCGGGCTTCCAGGATCTGCCGTGTGTGCTGGGCATCCGGCGCGGCGACCTGGGCGCGCTGGTTGGGGCGCAGGATGACCACTTGCTGATGGGACAGCTTGGCGAGTACCCGGCGTATCACGCTGCGGCTCACGCCAAAGAGCTCGCCCAGGCCTTCTTCGGTGAAGCGGCTGGCGGGCGCAATGCGTTGCTCAAGAATGGCGTCGAACAAGCGTGGGTAGATGTCGTCCACCGAGGGCTTTTTTTCGGGCGTCCAGCGTAAGGACGTGAGGGTGCAATTGCGTTGCAGGGCGTGAGCGTTCATGGCCGGTCTCCGAAAATCAACTGCCCAGATGGTCGTCCGGGATATTCAAGCGAATGCCCATGCGCAGGCCTTCCTGAAGGATGTGCCGGCGCATTTCGGCACTGGCCAGGGCGCTGTTCTTGTTGCGGATGGCGCGGACCACGGCTTCGTTCTCTTGAAGGCGTTCGGCCAGGTGTTCAGGGGAGTTGCGCAATACCTGAGCGCTTTGTTTGAGCGCGGTGCTGGTTTGCTGCACCACGTTCTGGAAGATCGGATTGGAGGTCAGGGCGAACAGCTCCTCATGGAAGTCGATATAGGCGTTCATGCCCGCTTCGGCATCGCCGGCATCCAGGGCTTCGCGCATGTCCATCAGGGTCAGGCGCAGTTGGCCGATTTCCTTGCTGCTGATGGACTGGGCTACCAAACCGACGATGAAAGGTTCGAGGGTGTAGCGCAGTTGCAGGATGTCCTCGAGGCTGGCATCGGCCACGGCGTCGCTCGATTGCGGCTCGCTGACGCTGCTTTCCAGCACGACCACGCCTTTGCCCGGCATGGAGCGCACCAGGCCGAGGGTTTCCAGCACGATCACCGCTTCACGCAGGCTCGGGCGGCTGATGCCCAGCTGTTCGGCCAGTTCGCGTTGACCGGGCAGCATTTCACCGCGGCGCCACTGGCCTCGCGCCAAGGCGGCGCGCAGTTTTTCTACCACTGAATTGACGACGGTTGAAGTGCTGATCACGTCGAAGGCTCCTTGATGTTGCTCATACAGTATTCAGTCTGGCGAAGGTCCAAAGTGGGAGCTGGCTTGCCTGCGATGACTGAGTGTCAGGCACTACATTTGACGCTGACCCACCGCTATCGCAGGCAAGCCAGCTCCCACATTGGATGGGTGTTGTCCTAGAACTCCTGATGCGCCGGCAGCACCGGCTTCTTGGCCTGGAAGGCATAGCCTTGCTGGCCGTCGAGCACCTTGTTGGCGCGCTGGATATCAATGTCTTTTTCCCAGCGCGCAATTGCCACGGTGGCCACGCAGTTGCCGATCAGGTTAGTCAGCGCCCGGCCGATGCCCATGAACCAGTCCACCGCTAGCACCAATACCAGGCCGACCACCGGAATCGCCGGGATCGCCGTGAGCGTTGCCGCCAGAATCACCAGCGCCGAGCCTGGAATGCCATGGGCGCCCTTGGAGGTGATCAACGATACCAGGAGGATGGTCAACAAGTCGGTCATCGACAGCGGTGTGCCGGTGGCGTTGGCGATAAACACGATGGCCAGGGTCAGGTAGATGGAGAAACCGTCGAGGTTGAACGAGTAGCCAGTGGGAATCACCAAGCCCACGGTGGAGCTGCCAATGCCCAGGTGTTCCAGCTTGCGCATGATCTGCGGCAACACCGCGTCGGATGAAGCGGTGCCCATCACGATCAGCAGCTCTTCGCGCAGGTACTTGAGCAGCGGCAACATGCGCAGGCCCGACAGGCGCATCACCAGCCCGAGGATCACCGCCACGAAGGCAAAGCAGGTCAGGTAGAAAAGCCCCACCAGGCTGCCCAGGTGTTGCAGCGAGTCCAGGCCATAGGTGCTGGTGGTGAAGGCGATGGCACCGAATACGCCAATCGGCGCCAGGCGCACGATCATGCCCATGATGCGGAAGATCACATGGCTCAATTCGTTGATCAGCCGCGAGATGCCACTGGCCGCTTCGCCCACCAGGTTCAGCGCGCTGCCGAACAGCACCGAAAACAACAGCACTTGCAGCACGTTGTTGTCGGCAAAGGCGCCGACCACCGAGTTGGGGATCAACTCCATCAGGAACTGGCTGGTGCCGCGGATGTGCTGGCCCTTGTCGGCCAGCTCATTCAAGCCGGCGGAAGAGAGTTGCTCCAGGTGAATATTGGCGCCGCTGCCAATGCCGGTGCTGAAGGCCATGATCAGGCCGAGCACCAGGGCGACGGTGGTGAGCATTTCAAAATAGATCACCGACTTTAGGCCGATGCGCCCGACCTTCTTCAAGTCGCCCGCGCCGGAAATACCGCTGACCACCACGCAGAACACGATCAGGCCAATCAGCATTTTGATCAGCTTGATAAAGCCGTCACCCAAGGGTTTGAGTTGCGAGGAGAATTCGGGAAGGGCCAGGCCGCAGGCGATGCCGAGCATCAGGCCAATCACGACTTGCAGGAAAATCGAACGCGAGCACCATCTGAGCATGGGAGGGATCTCTATTCGGTGCCCTGGTGGTTCCAGGGCTTAATTGTTGTGGTCTTACCGGTAAGTCCAGTGCGGGGCCAGTCTACGCTCGGTTTTTTTCAAATCACAAGCAAATATTTGGCGGTTGGCAGGTCCCGGTCTGACCAGTTGGTCGATAAGCACGATGCTTGAGCGGTTGGCGGGGATTAATTTTTTTTGCGTATCATCGCCTTCGGCATACGAGGTGATGGATGGACCAACCAGGGCTGACAACCGACGAAGCAGGGCGCATCTATTGCGCCTGGCGCACTGCAGCGCCTGCGTACCTGCATTACCACGACCACGAGTGGGGCGTGCCGGTGGCGGATGACATCGCGCTGTACGAGAAGATCTGCCTGGAGGGGTTTCAGGCGGGGATGGCGTGGATCACCATCCTGCGCAAGCGCGAAAACTTTCGCCAGGCGTTCGAGGGCTTTGATTTTCGCCGGGTGGCGCAGTACGGCGAGGCGGACATCGAGCGGTTGATGAGCGACCCGGGCATTGTGCGCAATCGCGCGAAGATCGTCTCGGCCATCAACAATGCACGCCGGGCCTGTGAACTGGTGGAGGAGACCGGCTCGCTGGCGCGCTGGCTGTGGGCGTTTGAGCCCTGCGCAGAAGAGCGGCCGGCAGTGGTGGATATGGCTTACTGGACGGCCAATCCAACGTCACCCGCTTCGGTACGGTTATCGAAAGCCTTGAAGAAGCGCGGCTGGACCTTTGTCGGCCCGACCACGATGTATGCGTTGATGCAGGCGATGGGGATGGTTAATGACCACTTGGAGGGTTGCGAGTGCCGCTCGCGTATTGAACACCTGCGCAACCTGTTCAAACGTCCCTGACCAGACACGGTTGAAACTGTGGGAGCTGGCTTGCCTGCGATAGCGGTGTATCAGCCAGCTCATCTTTTACTGGCCCACCGCTATCGCAGGCAAGCCAGCTCCCACAGGGGGTTTGTTGTGTTGCTGATTATTTGGGAAGTGGGGTGAGTACCTCAGCCTTGTCATCCAGCACCATCACCACCAGCAGTTTGGCCGGTTGGGTCTGGCTGGCATTGCTTGACTCAAAATGCCGCGAACCGGCCGGCTCGTAGAACGATTGCCCGGTTTTGTAGGTGATCGCCTTTTCATCATTGACCCGCGAGGTGATCTGGCCTTCGAGCACATACGCCACGGCGGTGCCGGTGTGGCTGTGGGGCACGGTGGCTTGGCCGGGGGCGTAGTCCACGGTGAGCATGATGGTTTTCTTGCCCGGCACGTTGGTCAAGGCGTGCTCTTGCAGCACCTTGAGCGTTTCCTGGTTGTAGACCGGGTCGTGGGCAAATGCACTGAGGGAGGCGAGCATCAGTGTGGCAGCGAATAAGCGTTTCATGAGGAGGGTTCCATCGGGTTCAAGACCGCTTCACCCTACGCCGCAGAGGGCCTGCCACCAATGACCAATGCGCCGGAAAACCGCCTAGCCAATCTGCAAGAGAATATCGCGGACCTTGTCCAGCGCCGGGTCAATGTCCAGGGTCTCGATGGCACCGAACCCCAGAATCAGCCCCGAGCGCACCGGCAGGTCGTGAAAGAACACGTCCAGGGGATACAACCCCACCTCGACCTCACGCGCCCGTTCCATCAGTAAGGGAATATTCACCGGCACCTTGCACAGGGCCGCCAGGTGAAAGCCGGCCACCGTAGGCACGGCCTCGAACCACGGTGACAGATCGCCCGCCAGACGCTGCAATATGCGTTCGCGACGCCCCGCATAGAGGCTGTGACAGCGACGAATATGCTTGAGCAGGTAGCCTTCGCTGATGAACTTGGCCAGTGCCCACTGCGGCAAGGTAGCGCTGTGCTGGTCGGTCAGTTTCTTGGCCTTGAGCACCGCGCCGTAGATGGCCGGCGGCAGCACCGCATAGCCCAGGCGTAACTCCGGCGACAGGGTTTTGGAGAAGGTGCCGACGTAGGTGACCACGCCTCGGGTATCCATGCTTTGCAGGGAGTCAGTGGGGCGGCCTTCGTAGCGGAATTCGCTGTCGTAATCGTCTTCAATGATGATCGCGCCGAGCGCAATGGCGCGGTCCAGCAGGGCCTCGCGCCGCGCCTGGCTCATGGGCATGCCAAGGGGGAATTGGTGGGACGGCGTCACATAGATCAAGCGGGTGCCATCCGGGATCTGGTCGACCTGCAGGCCCTCTTTGTCGACGGCCACACTGGCAACATTGGCGCCCATCGCGACGAACAATTGGCGTGCGGGGCTGTAGCCAGGGTCTTCCATCGCGACCAGGCTGCCGGGCTCAAGCACCACGCGGGCAATCAGGTCCAGCGCCTGCTGTGCCCCGTTGGTGACCACGATATCGCGGGCCCCGCATTTGACCCCGCGAGAAAACGCAATATGCCCGGCGATGGCTTCGCGCAGGGCGGGCACGCCTTCTGGCTGGCTGTAAAAACCACTGTTCTGGGCGATACGACGCAACGCATCCTGCGTACAACGCCGCCATTCGTCCTGGGGGAAGTGGTGGCGTGTCGTCGCACCGCCGATAAATTCGTAGCGCAGGATATCGTCACGGGCGGGGTGGCCCATGGGCGAGGGCAGTGCGGCCCATTTGCCCAGGTTGGCGGCGCACGCCAGGTCGGTGGCGGTTTGCACGCGGTCGGGTTGCGGCGCCCACGCATTGACGAAAGTGCCGCGGCCGATCTTGCCAACCAGCAGGCCCTCATAGGTCAAGGTGGCGTAGGTATCCGACACCGTCTTGCGCGAGATGCCCAGTTGTTCGGCGAGCAGTCGGCTGGGGGGCAGCTGGGCGCCTGCCGACAGCCGCCCGGTGGCGATGGCTTCGCGCAACTGCTGGTAGAGCTGTTCGGCCAGGTCCTTGCGGCCATTGATGACTACGTGCAGTTCCATGTTTGCTCCCAAGGTTTGGCTCGGCGCCAAGGTTACTCGCTCGTAATGCGGGCTCAAAAGGGTATCTGTGTAAATCGTCCGCACGCATAGACATCTACAGCTGCAAAGAGCGCGTTGGCCGCGATCATGTCCCTGTTGCAGGCTCTGGATGCCTGCAGCCAGCGTTATTCAATGGTATGGCATAGGGAATAAGACTCATGGCGACAAGCGAACCACCTGCAAAGAAAAGGTATCCGACTTTGCTCGCGCTCGATCAGCGCTTGGGCCCGCTGATTGTTGGAGAGCTGACTCTTCAGCGCGCGGACCTGGCCGCCATGGGCGCCAGCATGTCGGGCAAGCCCCTGAGAGCCAGACACTTGGACGTGCGCGAGGCCGATCAGACGCTGCTTGATTCGATCCGTTTCTCGGTGCCTGAGCTGCAGCGCTATCTAAGCACCGCAGATTCGGTCAGCGGCAGCAGCGCTGCTCTATTATTCGAGTTCGCGGCGTTGCGCTCGGTACAGGCCCCGCCATTGCTGCTGCCTGAGGCGGGTGGCGAGCATTCGGGGGCAATGGACAAGCTCGACAGCCTGCTGTGCAAGGTGCAAAAAACCAACCTCAACCAAGTGTCGCAGTTGGAAGGGATGCCTCAATGGGTAGAGCCGAAGAAAAGCCGAAGCCTGGCGTTGATAGGCGCCGGGCTTGGGGTTTACGGGTATTACAGTGCAATCAGCGCGTTGACCGATGCGATCAAGACTGGCGACATCGACGAGACGGTAGTCACCGGTGCTGAGCTGTTCGCCAATCTGACGGGGGAGGCACTGGAGCTGGCGCTTGAGCGGTTCGGCAAGCGGATGCTGGAAAACGGTCGGAAGGTGTTCGCGGGCTTTAACGCCAGTACGTTGGGCAAGATCATGCAGCGGGGCGCGAACCTGTTTGCCTTGGTACTGACCCTGCCTTTTGACATCATCAGTGCCCAGACATCGCTTGCCAAAGCGGCGAAAAGTACCGGCAAAGAAGCACTGGACCATTACGTGAGCGCCGGCTTCACTATCCTGGGGGCAAGCATCAGCGTGATCCTCAGTGTTGCAGCAGCGGCCGGTTTCAGCGTTGCCGGCCCGCTGGGTATCGCTGCAGCTGTGGTGTTGATGCTGGGGATGCAGCTCTATTCTGCGGTTCGTCAGGTGGATGAAATTGATGATTACATCGAGCTGAGTATCGTTGAGCGCCTGCAGGCCGGGTGGTTGGCGTTTCAAGGCCGGGAGCCGCAGCGAGACGTGCGTGACCGGTACGTTCTGGCAAAAATGCAAAAGCAGCATGCGCAGCAACTGACAAGCCAGGCCGAAGCCTGGCTGATGGGTGCGCTCAAGGGCACCGTGCAGGCGGTGGTAAATGGCCGGTTTGAGGTACGCCTGAATCCGGTACGCCATTGGAAGCGTCGATGGAATGAAGCCGAGGGCGAGGATGCCTACATCGACACCAATGAACCAACGGTCGTTGACCTGGATGACGATGTGGATGCTTCAAACACCCCGGTTGACCAGATTCCAGGCGTGGTGTCTGGCAGTCAATGGGTGAATGCTGCTGTGCTCTGGCGACTGGGGGGCGGTAACGACAAGGTCAAAGGCTTGACCGACAACCCGAATATTTTTCAGTTCGGCGCAGGCCACAAGCAACTCACCGGCGGCGCGAAAGCTGATGTGTTCACGTATGAGATACCGGCGGGCACACTGGATGCAGCGCTCGCGAATGGCCCGGTCAGTGAACTGTATGGCGGGGCCGGCAGCGATACGCTCAATTTGTCCAACTCGGCAACCTATCAGGAAGGGGCGCAGGGTTATGCCATTGATCTGCAGGCAGGCACTGTTGCTCGGCGCAAAGACCTCGGCACCCCGACGCCTCATCACTCGATTAGCCTGGATTCGATTGAAAACGTCTCGACTCCGGCTGGCGTTGCCAACCATGTCAAAGGTTCGGCCCAGGCCAATACGGTGATCGCCGAGGGTGATAATGATCGTGTCGAGGCAGGAGATGGTAATGATACGGTGGTAGTGCTGGGCGCCAACGCGTGGGTCGATGGGGGCGCGGGCAAGGATCGCTACGTCATTGCCAGCAACCGCGGCACCGTGACCCTTAAGGATCAGGACTGGGCGGAAGGTGCTGTGATTGAAATGCGCTGGCCATTGGCTGCGATCGCCAGTTGGCGTATCCAAGAGTGCGCGCTGGTTATTGTAGTCTGGCGCGGCGAGGACGGCGAACTGCCACAGCACGTGATCAGGCTTGAGCAGCTGTATACGCGCAGCGACAGCCAGCGGCGGTTGAACACGCACAACCTGCTGTTTGTCACGCAAGACGGCTACATGCTTGAGCCGATCCTCACACCTGTATTGGCTGGCGAGGAAGATGTCAGCGTCGCGGTTGCCGTGCGAGGAGGTGGCCAGGATCTCACTATTGACAAGGTGCTGAGCGCCGGAGAGTTCGTGGTGCCCTATGGGCGTTCGAGCCGCTGTTTCATTGAGCGTGGGCCGAGCAGGAAGGAGGTGGCTGTTCGCCTCAAAGGCGACACCACGGCTTGCATGTTGTACGTGGATTACTCGTCGCGCGAGCTGCTGCAAGCCTTGGCCGAATACCGTGTGACCTTGCGCCGGGTTGGTCATTTCGATTCGCTGACCTACAGCGATGTGAGGTTGACCCTCACATTCACCGATGGCGGGCAATTGGTTCTCGCCAACTACGCCAGCGATCGATCTTCGACGCGCACCAACGTGACGTCCAACATCATTGCGGTCAGTTTGAAGCTTGATTGTCGATTCGAACTGGTCATGAACGATGGCGTCTCCTATCGGGTTCAGGCTGCTCAGCAAACTTACGCCCAAGACCGTGCTTCGCCTGGTTTCAATACCTTCGACGGCCGTTCGGCTCTGGTCAAGCGTGTAGGCACCCATCCGTTTTTTCGGCCGCACAGCGCCAAAGGTGTCTGGTTGCAGTCGGTGCCTCAGAAAATCGTGATCCCGGCACCGCCGCATTACCAGAAGTCGTACGCGTTGCTGGGGCGGGCCTCCACTTATGAAGTGGTGCCCAGCACCGGTTCAACAATTTGCCTGTCCACGCCGGGCGCACTGGCGAAACAGTCGAATGCATCGTTTTGGCGAATCAACACTGCAAGCCTTGGCGAACTGATCGAGCAACGGCATATCGTACTGACCAACGACACATTGAAGGTCGGCAGTGTGACTGTGAGCCTGCCACCGATGACAGACCCTTCGGTGCCGCTGGAACAGGTCAGCGTGCACACCAAACAGGGCGAGCAGTACGACATCCGACAGGACCTGGGCGCTGTTTATCTGGCGCAACTGGACGCTGCGCCATACGCAACCGTAGACGCAGTGTTCGGCGCGCTGCGCCGCTCTCGCCAGTGGGCGACGTTGATGGTGCGCCAGCTGCGTGTGATCGGCCTGGCGCTGAAGGACGGTACGGTATCGGGCATTCATTACGACGCAGGTCGCGACTGTTGGGGAGCGGACCTGGAACCCCAGCGTAACGTTACGTCGTCGGACCTGCGGTTCACGCGGGTTGCGTGAGCATCAATTCAAAAGGACTTTTTCATGCAACAGAATACTAACTCGCCCCGAACTGCCTCAGGTTCTTCCTCGCGTGTGGGCTCGGGTGCCGACACCTTTATGGTCAGGGATTACGGCGCGCCGAGTCGCAGTGCCGCAGCGGTTAATCAAGGCACGCTACGTGCGCAATTCGTCGATGCCGATAGGTACGGGATACCGCAAATAAGTGCTTTGGATGTGCCAGGGCCTACGCCGCCGCAGGCTGTGCTGGTGACCGGCGATACGCTTGGCGCCGCGGATGCCGAGGGCGTTCGTCATGCGGGTGGTCGCAGTTATGTCGACCTGACCACCGGAGAAACAGTGCAAGTGGTCTACGACCCGGCAAGTGGGGGTTATCACCCACGTTTGCCTTATCAGTTGGCGGCCAGCTCTGCTGTTGTGCAGCGGATGGCTGGAGCTTGCACCTGGACAAGTTCGACGCCTGCAACACATTCCCGCGCCATGTCGATGCCCAGTCCCACGCCTGCAAGCGTGCGCCTGGACCCACAGTGGGATTTGCACAGCTATGACGCCAGTGGTGCGGGCGCAACGCAAGGGGCTGTCATCCCGGGAAAAAAGAACTATCTCATTGGCGGGCAGACCTACTACGGCGATACGCAATTTTCGTTGGATTACTATCGGGTGGGCATGAGCAAACTCCACCGGTTTAATGACCGTGGCAAGTGGGTGGTGAGTGGCGCCATTGCCGAAGACGGCATGGTTCAGATCCACGGCGACCCGGCTGCCACCTATCTGTATATAGGCAATGTACTGGCTCGCATCCAGGTCGATAGCGCCAGAAATAAGTATCATCTAGTCGCTGCCGCACAAAGCGGCCTGCCCGGTATTTTTCTGGATACCGGTGGCAGCCGGGCGTCGTGGGTACCCGAAATGCGCCTGGACAGTATTGGCGATATCATCAGCGCTGCGCGCAAGCGCCTGGGTTACAGCGCTGTTACCAGTGACATGAGCCAGGGCTTGATGTCGACCATGGACAAGCAGACGTACTGCTACATGCGCCAGTATGCGCGGCAGATGATTGCATTCGACAACGCCCATATTCGCAACGCGCCGGTGCAGTATCGAGATCGCTTGATCGATGCGCACATCTGGCGCCATGGTTATCCCTATGACCGTCTGCTGCTCGGGATGCGCGCCAGGGCCGAGCGCACAGCATTACCCCTGGGCATCGTGCAGTTCGATCCCTTTCAGGGCATGGCCACCGTTGCCCCACGACGAGAGGGAGGGATCAATGTGGGCGCCGTTCTCCAGAACGACCAGCTTTACTATCCCCAACGGCAGAGGACCCCAGATGAGCAACAGCTGCTTGATCAATGGAAGGCCCTGAATACCACCGATGAAAATATATTGCGGGGGCAGGCCAACGAAAAAATGTACCAAGCGCTGCTTGAAAACGATGGCTATCGAATCATTCCTGGTGGAACTTATGGCGGTGGTCAGAATGGTTTTGATCTGGTGTTCAAAGGGCCAGCGGATGATGTTTATGTGCTTGAGGTCAAGCATGCCAAAAGCGGCAGCACCAGCATGGCCAAGGTCAATCCTGATTACCAGATGGAAGATGGTTGGGTTGCGAGGGTTTTAAGCAGGCTGGATGCAAATGATCCAGGCGCCGGACAGGTGGTCGAGGAGGCGCTGAGGCGTCAACGGCTGTTCAAAGTGATTGGTGCAACCTTGCCAGACGGCAAGCTGGTGTTGTTCAAGATCGATATGAGCGCTGTGCGTGCCTGATGGCAAACGGGCCAGCCCGTCTGCCACCGGCGGCGCCTGGCTTCAGGACAAGAAACCACCGTCCACATTCAGCGAAACGCCGGTGGTGTAGCTTGACGCGTCACTGGCCAGGTACAGCACCGCACCGGCCATTTCGCTGGGGGCGGCGACGCGCTTGAGCGGGATTTGCGCCAAGGCCATTTTCAGGATCGAATCGTTCTTGACCAGCGCCGAGGCGAACTTGGTATCGGTCAGGCCCGGCAGCAGGGCATTGCAACGGATGCCAAAGGCGGCACATTCCTTGGCAAATACTTTGGTCATGTTGATCACGGCGGCCTTGGTCACCGAGTAGATGCCCTGGAACACGCCCGGCGAGATGCCGTTGATCGAGGCCACGTTGATGATGCTGCCGCCGCCGTTCTCGCGCATCAGCTTGCCGGCTTCCACCGACATGAAGAAGTAGCCACGGATATTCACATCAACGGTCTTCTGGAATGCACCCAGGTCGGTGTCCAGTACGTTGCAGAACTGCGGGTTGGTGGCGGCGTTGTTGACCAGGATATCCAGGCGGCCGAACTGTTCGCGGATGCCGGCGAACACCTGGGTGATCTGCTCCATTTCACCAATATGGCAGGCAATGGCCGTGGCTTTGCCGCCGTCGGCGATGATCGCATCAGCCACGTGCTGGCAGCCCTCCAGCTTACGGCTGGAGACAATCACATGGGCACCTTGCTGGGCCAGTAACTTGGCGATGGCCTCACCGATGCCACGGCTGGCGCCGGAAACAAACGCAATCTTGCCGTCGAGGTCGAACAGGTTGGTCTTGGACATGAGGGTTCCTTGTAGTTGCACTCAGAGCGCTGATTTGCCGATGACATTCAGGCTCATCTGCTCCAGCAGTTTGTTCATGTGGATGAACTGCGCGAAGCGTTTGTCCTGGGTCTGGCCATGGAAGAAGCGGTAGTAAATCTGCTGCACAATCCCGGCCAGGCGGAACAGGCCGTAGGTGTAATAGAAATCGAAATTGTCGATCTGGATGCCGGAGCGCTCGGCGTAGTAGTCGACAAACTGGCGGCGGGTGAGCATGCCGGGGGCGTTGCTCGGCTGGCGGCGCATCAGTTGCACTGGGGCCGGGTCCGCGGCCTCGATCCAGTAGGCGAGGGTGTTGCCCAGGTCCATCAGCGGGTCGCCCAGGGTGGTGAGTTCCCAGTCCAGCACGCCGATGATCTGCATCGGGTTGTGCGGGTCGAGGATCACGTTGTCGAAGCGGTAATCGTTGTGCACGATGCTGGAGGTGGGGTGATCGGCTGGCATCTTGTCGTTGAGCCAGGCGCGTACCGCCTCCCACTTTGGTGCATCGGGCGTCAGGGCTTTTTCATAGCGCTCGCTCCAGCCGCGAATCTGCCGCGCCACGTAGCCTTCGGGCTTGCCCAGGTCGGCCAGGCCGCAGGCGGTGTAGTCGACCTGGTGCAGTTCGACGAATTTGTCGATAAAGCTTTTGCACAAGGCTTCGGTGCGGGTGGCGTCCAGGTCCAGTTCAGCCGGCAGGTCGGACCGCAGGATGATGCCGTTGACGCGCTCCATCACATAGAACTCGGCACCAATCACCGATTCATCGGTGCAGTGCACATAGGCTTTGGGGCAGTACGGGAAGCCATCTTTAAGCTGGTTGAGAATGCGGTATTCGCGGCCCATGTCGTGGGCAGACTTGGCCTTGTGGCCAAACGGTGGGCGACGCAGCACAAATTCCTGGCCGGGGTATTCCAGCAGGTAGGTCAGGTTCGACGCACCGCCCGGAAACTGGCTGATGGTGGGCGTGCCATCCAAGCCCGGGATATGGGCCTTGAGGTAGGGATCGATCAGGCTGGCATCAAGTTCTTCGCCTGGGCGAATCTGGGTCGATTGGTCGTTCAGCGCCATGCTTATCCCTTCTGCTTATTCTAAAGGCCTTGGACTATTTCCTAATCTAATGCGCACACCCGCCCAGCGACAAGGTCGGGGCGGCTTAATAGGTTAGCGTGTTGAAGCGTGATCAGCGTGCCTGATCGGTCATTTTGCCGGCGCTGGCAAGGCTACCGGTGTAAGCACGGGGCGGCCGGCAAAGTATTCCACCAGGTTGTCAGCGACGCGCTGCACCGTGTCATGGACCGCTTCCGGGGACAGCCCGGCCACGTGGGACGTCAGCACGGTATTGCTCAGGCGCTTGAGGGCATCGGGCACTGCGGGTTCATCGTCAAATACGTCCAGCGCGGCGCCGCCGATGCGTCGCTGTTCCAGCGCGGCGACCAGGTCGGCGGTCACCACCACGCTGCCGCGGCCAATATTGATCAGAAAACCGTGCGGCCCCAGGGCGTCCAGAGCGTGGCGGTCGATCAGGTGGCGAGTGCTGGCACCGCCGGGCGTGGCCAGCACCAGGAAGTCCGAGGTGCGCGCCAGCTCCACGGCCGTCGCACAGTAGGTGTAATCCACGTCATCGCGGGGTTGGCGGTTGTGATAACTCACCTCCATGCCGAACCCCAGGGCGGCGCGCCGCGCAATCTCCATGCCCACCGCGCCCAGCCCGACAATCCCCAGGTGTTTACCGCTGATGGAAGGGCGCATCACCTTCGGCCATTCGCCGCGCCGTACCGCCGCATCTGTCTGGGGAATGCCACGCACCAGCGCCAGCAACAGTGCCATGGCGTGATCGGCCACCGACGGGGCGTTCACGCCGGCGCCGTTGGTGACCACAATCCCACGGTTGCTCGCCGCCTGCAGGTCTACATGCTCGTAGCCGGCGCCGATCACGCAGATAATCTCCAGCAAGGGCAGCGCGGCGATTTCCTCGGCGTAAAGCCCTAATGGGCCACGGGTCAGCACGGCCTGGATCTGCCCACCATGGGTCTTGATCGCCTGGGCACGTTCAGCGGGCGTCGGCGCCAGGATCACATGGAAGTCGCTGCTTTCGATGATTTGCAGGTATTCGTTGATGGTTTCAACCAGGACCAGAACAGTGGTGGGCATCGCAAGGCTCTTCCTGAGGGGTTTGAGAGCATGAGTATGCACCGAACCTACCCGTTATTGCGCTGACCTCCCGCAAGAATGCTGGATGAGTCAAACACTGGCTATTGCGCAGAACGCCATACGCGGCGAGCTGCGCAATCCAAGCGTGGGAAGCTCGGTGGCTTAGCTGAGGGCACCCATTATTCAGCCGTCCCCGCCTGCCGTGCCTGGGCTTGCTCTCTATGGGCTATCGGCATGAAATCGTATGTGGGGAAGAACTCTGTCTTGTATGCACCCCACGCCGTGTTCTCGATGGCGAGGTTGACCGCCGCCAGACGCGACGCCGGCAGGCGCAACACGATGACTTGCCCGATGCCCATGGTGATATTCCAGCTGACGACTTCTACACCTGCGGGCGGGAATACCTTGTGAAATTCCTGCTTGGCCAGTTGGGCTTTTAATTCACTCAGCGGTCGGGATTGATCGTGTTTAAGAAAGACGGTCAACATCACTGCGTTATCGGAGGTGACGGCGACATTTTTTGCTGTCGGGGCCGCATTAGCACGTACCTCGGATGCAGTGGGTAACAGCGTGGCCGCCAACAGTGCGGGTATTAACATTGACTTCAGGTGCGTGTGTATATTCATATTGAAGTGCCTCGTTTGTTATTGATTTTTATGGTTGGCGATAAGTGAATTGATTAGTTTGACATCTGAGTCTTTATCGGCCCGCTGTAAGGCGCGTGCACCACGTAGATTCGAACGGGCGGGTTAGTTGCTACCATGTCGCGCGGGACTTCGCGAGAATAAGTAAATTCAGTGTTATCCAGTTTTTCCAACCTTCTGACGATGGTGCGGTGAGGGCCCAGGTCGGGTACCAGGATGTGGGTCTGTTTGTCGCCAGTGACCATAAAATAGCCGCCCCCACCGTCAGGGTGTTTCGAGCGCCCCGTATCGGTATAGAAGAACTCATAACGATTGCGTTGTGGGTCCCACATGGAAATGCCAACCACGCCGGGGTACTTGGCTTTGACGTCGTTTTGTGGTTCGCCCTCTATATAAACCTTAGTCGTCAGCCATTGAGGCGAAGAGGCCAAGGCACGAATGTCCACCTCGGGATCAACAGGTGTCGCGTGACTTGACTGGGCGCCTAATAACCCCGCAAAAAATAAGCCGGCAAAAGTAGCGGTGAGTTTTCGCATCATCAAACTCCTTAAACGTGGATTCAGTGGTGTTGTCGTATTTTTGATCGGTGCGCGAAGATATTAGTGTGTGAATTTGTGCAGGCTCAATACCTGTGTATGGTTCTGAAACAGTTGAGGTGTTGTAGGGTTAAGAATATGACTTTTAAGCGGGCAAGTTCTGAACTTATTGTCGGAATCTTCTTGTAAGTTTGACGTGTTAGAGGAAAAAGCAGGGCTGTTCGTACGGCACCTCGGTCATCCAGATCCTTTACGAATAGCCGCCCTTGAACAGATGCACCGCCTAACCATTCCTCAGCTAAGTCTTTGCTTCTCCAAGAGAATCCCGGACAATCCGGCCCTTGTTATGGTCAGGGCGCTGCCTGTCAGGTTTTTCTGACTCGTCCTGGCCGTGTGAATGCGGAGATCCGACCGGATGAATGATCAGGCCAATAGCGTCGACGAACGCTATGCAACGACACCTGCAACGCTCACAAGCTGGAGCCGCCAGGACACTACCTGGATGCTCGGGCTATTCGGTACCGCCATTGGCGCCGGTACTTTGTTCTTGCCTATCAACGCGGGCCTGGGGGGCTTCTGGCCGCTGGTGATCCTGGCGTTGCTGGCCTTCCCGATGACGTTCTTTGCCCACCGTGGGCTGACCCGTTTCGTGCTGTCCGGCCGTGAAGGTTCCGACATCACCGACGTGGTTGAAGAGCATTTCGGTATCAAGGCCGGTGCGCTGATCACCTTGCTGTACTTCTTTGCGATCTTCCCGATCCTGCTGATCTACAGCGTGGCGCTGACCAATACCGTCAGCAGCTTCATGGAGCACCAGCTGCATATCCTGCCGCCGCCCCGGGCCATCCTGGCGTTTGTGTTGATCCTGGGTTTGCTGGCCGTGGTGCGTTGCGGTGAGCAAGTGATCGTCAAGGCCATGAGCTTGATGGTGTACCCGTTTATTGTGGCCTTGCTGTTCCTGGCCGTGTACCTGGTGCCGCACTGGAATGGTGGCATTCTCAGCACCGCCAGTGAGGTGCCGGCACCGTCGGCGCTGCTCAATACGCTATGGCTGGCGATTCCGGTGATGGTGTTCTCGTTCAACCACTCGCCGATCATCTCGGCCTTCGCGGTGGACCAGAAGCGCCAGTACGGCGCAAACGCCGAGGAGCGCAGTTCGCAGATCCTCTCCCGCGCGCACCTGCTGATGGTGGCGATGGTGCTGTTCTTTGTGTTCAGTTGCGTGCTGACCCTGTCGCCCGCACAGTTGGCCGAAGCGAAAGCGCAGAACCTGTCGATTCTGTCGTACCTGGCCAACCACTTCGATAACCCGACGATTGCCTTTGCCGCACCGTTGATTGCGTTCGTGGCGATTGCCAAGTCGTTCCTGGGCCACTACATCGGCGCCAGCGAGGGCCTCAAGGGCCTGGTGGTCAAGACTGGCCGCCGCCCGGCACCCAAGACCCTGGACCGCATGACCGCAGCCTTCATGTTGGTGGTGTGCTGGATCGTCGCCACGCTCAACCCGAGTATCCTTGGCATGATCGAGACCCTGGGTGGGCCGGTGATCGCGTCGATTCTGTTCCTGATGCCGATGTACGCCATCCGCAAGGTGCCGGCCATGGCCAAGTACCGTGGGCAGGCGTCGAATGTGTTTGTGACTGCGGTTGGTTTGGTTGCCATTACGGCGTTGGTGTATTCGCTGCTTGCCTGAGCCCTGATGCGGTCTATCTGACTGTCCAGCATAGGTATCTACACAATTTTGTAGGTTGTAGCAGCCAACGGTAACCACGATGCGAAGCGAGCCGCTCTTGATCTTGATCTGCTTGTGATCTTGATCTCAGGCGCCCCGTTAAACCGCGCTGGCGGATTACGGGCACACCGAGCCTAAGCGAGGTGCCGAGTGGTGGGGCAAGAGCGCTTTGCTTACTTTCGCGCTTTTCGAAAGTGAGCCGCCGTCAGGGCGGAACCCTAAGTGGCTGTTACCGCAGCAATGGATATGTACACAATCCAGCTGCGTTGACTGTGAGGCCGCCTTCGCGAGCAAGCCCGCTCCTACATTTGGATTGTGGGGGGGGGGGCGGCCAGGTGGATGGTGTCGGCTGGCAGGCCGTCTTCGCAGGCAAGCCAGCTCCCACATTTGGATCGCGGTGCGTCAGTTAGATCAGCATCGTCTGTCAGGCCGTCACGGGAGCAAGCTCCCTCGCCACAGGGGCCGCAGCTCCCACATTTGTTTTGTGTTGGCAGTAATGGTTAGTTCCAGGCATAAAAAAACGCCGCGTACCTTGCGATACGCGGCGTTTTTCACATCAACACACCGTTAAGCTTGAATCACCGGGATGTTGGCGCTCGCTGCGATCTTACGGAACTCAGCGATCTGGTCGAAGTTCAGGTAACGGTAGACGTCACTGGCCATGGTGTCCAGTTTCGCCGCGTAGCCCATGTACTCTTCGACGGTCGGCAGGCGACCCAGGGTAGAGGCCACGGCCGCCAGCTCTGCCGACGCCAGGTAGACGTTGGCACCATCACCCAGGCGGTTCGGGAAGTTACGGGTCGAGGTCGACACCACGGTGGAGTTTGGCTCAACGCGTGCCTGGTTACCCATGCACAGCGAGCAGCCTGGCATTTCCATGCGTGCGCCAGCCTTGCCGTAGATGCCGTAGTAGCCTTCTTCGGTCAGTTGGTGCGCGTCCATTTTGGTCGGCGGCGACAGCCACAGACGGGTTGGCAGCTGGCCCTTGACCTGCTCCAGCAGTTTACCGGCAGCGCGGAAGTGACCGATGTTGGTCATGCACGAACCGATGAACACTTCGTCGATCTTCTCGCCAGCGACGCTGGACAGCAGGCGGGCGTCGTCCGGGTCGTTTGGCGCGCAGAGGATCGGCTCGTTGATTTCCGATAGGTCGATTTCGATGATTTCGGCGTATTCGGCGTCGGCATCGGCTTCCATGAGCTCCGGGTTGGCGACCCAGGCTTCCATCGCTTGAGCGCGACGTTCCAGGGTGCGTGCATCGCCGTAGCCTTCGCCGATCATCCAGCGTAGCAGGGTGATGTTGGAGTTCAGGTACTCGGTGACGGACTCTTTGGACAGCTTGATGGTGCAACCGGCAGCCGAACGTTCAGCCGAGGCGTCGGACAGCTCGAAAGCCTGTTCCAGCGTCAGGTCGTTCAGGCCTTCGATTTCCAGGATGCGGCCAGAGAAGGCGTTCTTCTTGCCTTTCTTCTCTACGGTCAGCAGGCCAGCCTGGATCGCGTAGTAAGGAATGGCATGCACCAGGTCACGCAGGGTGATGCCAGGTTTCATCTTGCCTTTGAAGCGCACCAGAATCGATTCCGGCATGTCCAGCGGCATGACGCCGGTGGCGGCGGCAAACGCGACCAGGCCAGAACCGGCCGGGAACGAGATGCCCATCGGGAAACGGGTGTGGGAGTCGCCACCGGTACCGACGGTGTCCGGCAGCAGCATACGGTTCAGCCAGCTGTGGATGATGCCGTCGCCCGGACGCAGCGATACACCGCCACGGGTCATGATGAAGTCAGGCAGGGTGTGGTGGGTGGTCACGTCGATCGGCTTCGGGTAAGCCGCGGTGTGGCAGAAGGACTGCATCACCAGATCGGTCGAGAAGCCCAGGCACGCCAGGTCCTTGAGTTCGTCACGGGTCATTGGGCCGGTGGTGTCCTGGGACCCCACGGTGGTCATCTTCGGCTCGCAGTAAGTGCCTGGACGAACGCCTTTGCCTTCTGGCAGGCCACAGGCCTTGCCGACCATTTTCTGCGCCAGGGTGAAGCCCTTGCCGGTGTCGACAGGCGCTTCAGGCAGCTTGAACAGGTCGGTAGGGCCCAGGCCCAGCTCAGCGCGTGCCTTGTCGGTCAGGCCACGGCCGATGATCAGCGGGATACGGCCGCCGGCGCGGACTTCGTCCAACAGCACCGGAGTCTTCATTTCGAACGTGGTCAGGACTTCGTCGGTGCCGTGTTTGCAGACTTTGCCAGCATGCGGGTACAGGTCGATCACGTCGCCCATGTTCATGTTGGTGACGTCGAATTCGATTGGCAGTGCGCCAGCATCTTCCATGGTGTTGTAGAAGATTGGAGCGATCTTGCTGCCGAAGCAGAAGCCGCCGGCACGCTTGTTCGGCACATACGGCACGTCGTCGCCGAAGAACCACAGCACCGAGTTGGTCGCCGATTTACGCGACGAACCGGTACCGACCACGTCGCCCACGTAGGCGATCGGGAAGCCTTGGCCGCGCATTTCTTCGATCTGCTTCATCGGGCCGGTCTTGCCTTGCTCGTCCGGCACGATGCCTTCACGGGCCATTTTCAGCATGGCCAGGGCGTGCAGCGGGATGTCAGGGCGGGACCAGGCATCAGGCGCAGGCGACAGGTCGTCGGTGTTGGTTTCGCCGGTGACCTTGAAGACGCGCAGGCTGATCTTGTCGGCCAGGGTAGGGCGGTTGCGGAACCACTCGCCGTCAGCCCAGGACTGGATCACGCCTTTGGCGTGCTCGTTGCCGTTGCGGGCTTTTTCGGCGACGTCGTGGAACGCATCGAACATCAGCAGGGTGTGCTTGAGTTGGGCGGCCGCGACGGGCGCCAGTTCGGCGTCGTCCAGCAGCTCGACCAACGTCACGATGTTGTAGCCGCCCTGCATGGTGCCGAGCAGTTCAACAGCGCGTTTCTTGTCGATCAGGGGGGAAGTGGCTTCGCCCTTGGCCAGGGCAGACAGGAAACCGGCCTTGACGTAAGCGGCTTCGTCAACGCCTGGTGGAATGCGGTTGGTGATCAGGTCAACGAGGAATTCTTCTTCGCCAGCCGGAGGATTTTTCAGCAGCTCGACCAGGCCTGCGGTTTGTTCGGCGTTAAGCGGCTGGGGAACGATACCCAGTGCTGCACGCTCTTCGATATGTTTGCGGTAGGCTTCAAGCACAGTTATTACCCTCATCAGTGGTCCCACGGGACGCTCATCCAGAAATGAACGGCACGCATGCGCTCGGGGGCTTTTTGGGCCGCAAAGCCAGCGCTGCCGCCATTTCTTTACAGAAGCTGCTTTCAAAGTTTTACGCCTGCAGAACGGAGCTGATGAGGGTTGGCGCGGGCTCTGACCTACCGGGTCGAACCTGCGCCAACACCGTTCTGAAGGAACGACTGTGCTCGTGACGCTTTGAAAACAGCTTCCAGCGGATTATTGGCGCCTTACAAGGCCGGGTGATTCTACGGCAAAAAAAATCTAAAGGTAAGTTGCCTGCTCAAGTTTGCTGGGTGATCAACCTTAGACAAAGGGCTAACATGGCGCACTGTTTCGCGGATTTGCGTGTCATTGCCCATGCCCAACCAAACCATCAAGACTCCCTGCGTCGGCCTGTGTTCCACGGTCTACGGCGATCTCGTGTGCCGTGGATGCAAGCGCTTCCACCATGAAGTGATCCAGTGGAACGGCTATAACGAAGAAGAAAAGCGCGCGGTCTGGCTCAGGCTTGAGCAGCTGTTGGTGCAGGTCATGGCCGGCAAAGTGGAGGTTTTCGACCCCAAGACCCTGCGCGGGCAGTTGGAGCAACGCAAGATTCGCTTTGTGCCACACCAGTCCGAGTATTGCTGGGCCTACCAGTTGATCGCCCGTGGGGCCCGGGTGATCAATAACCTGGAGGCCTATGGCATGGTGCTGTTGCCGGAGTTTCGCGACTGGGCGCTGCCTGAACTGCGCGATGCCATTGATCGCGAGTTCTTTATCTTGTCCGAGGCGCATTACCAGCGCTATATCGCGCCGGGGTTCTTGAAAGATGCGCTGGGTTAACTGACTGGCGAGGTCAATGTGGGAGCTGGCTTGCCTGCGATGGCGGTGTATCAGGAGCAAATGCGCCAGCTGACCCACCGCCATCGCAGGCAAGCCAGCTCCCACATTTGATCTACATTGCCTGAAGGTCGGTGTCAGGGCTTGGTCGCCAGCTCTTCCAGATGGTCCATGAGCGTCTGCGGTTTGAGCACCAGCACATCGCTTTGTACCGCATCCAGCACCACTTCTGCGGTATTGCCGATCAACGCGCCGGAAATCCCCGTGCGGGCCACCGTGCCGATGATGGTCACCGCCGCCCGTAACTGATGGGCCATGTGTGGAATCAGCACATCGGCCGGGCCTTCCTTGATATGCAGGTGACTGTCGTCCACGTCGAACTCGGCCTGGAAGGCCTTGCACTGCTCGCGATAGCGCGCCTCGATGGTTTCCTTGAGCTGAAAGGTCGGGTCGGCCGCCGACAGCATGGGCGACGGGTGGGCACTGATGACATGCAATTTGGCTTTGGCCAGGCTGGCGATATCAAAGCCATGGTCGATGATCCAATGGTGCAGCGAGCGGTGTTCGCCGTCTGTGTTGCCCACGTCGATGGCCGCCAGGATCACGCCGCCCGCCCAGGGAGTAGCGGTCTTGACCAGCAACACGGGCGTTGGGCAATAGCGCAGCAACTTCCAGTCCGCCGGGGTCAGCAGGGCTTTTTTCAGCGGGCTGTCGAGGAAGTGCTGCTTGATCACCAGGCCGCAGCCTTCGGCTTGCTGCACATCGATGATGGTTTCATGCAGGCTGTCGTTCCATGCTTGCTCGGTGGTGACGCTGTAGCCGTCTTCCGTCAAGCCTTGCTTGAGCAGGCTCAACAGCGCCGAATGCTCGTGTTTCTTGTCACAGACCAGCAAGTGCAGGTGCGCGTCGGTCACCCCGGCAATCAGCTTGGCACGCTTGAGTGCCAGGCTTTCGGAGTGCTCGGGCTCGATGACCACCAGGATGCTGCGGATGGCTTGCATGGTCGGGTTCTCCTGAAAAGGGCGGGCGTTGAATAACTATAGTTGCTGGTCGGCAACCGTCATGTTGATACACATCAAGGCCGGTGGCTGGTGGTCTGCGGCGGGGTCGGTATAATCGGCGCCCTTTTGTGATCCTTTGCCCGTGAGCCCGATGAACCTGCCCGAAATCCATGAATTCCTCGGCTGCCGCACCCCTGATGCCTGGGTCCAGGCCGCGTTGGCCGACCAGGAAACCCTGCTGATCGACCACAAGAACTGCGAATTCAAAGCCGCCAGCACTGCCTTGAGCCTGATGGCCAAGTACTACGGCCACGTTGACCTGATCAACATGATGTCGCGCCTGGCCCGCGAAGAGTTGGTGCACCACGAGCAGGTCATGCGCCTGATGAAAAAGCGCAAGGTCGAGCTGCGTCAACTGCACGCCGGGCGTTATGCCTCGGGTTTGCGCAAGGTGGTGCGCAGCCATGAGCCGGTCAAGCTGGTAGACACCCTGGTGGTGGGCGCCTTTATCGAAGCGCGCAGTTGCGAGCGTTTCGAAGCGCTGGTGCCGCATTTGGACGAAGAACTCGGCAAGTTCTATTTCGGCTTGCTCAAAAGCGAGGCGCGGCACTTCCAGGGTTACTTGAAGCTGGCTTACCAGTACGGCGACGCCAAGGACATCGCCCAGGTGATCGAGCGGGTGCGGGCCACCGAGCAGGACCTGATCGAATCACCCGACGTCGAGTTCCGCTTTCACAGTGGCGTGCCAGCCTGAGGCCACGGCCACACCGATCAAGGCGGTGATCCCCGCCAGCAGCAGGATCACCGTTGGCGTGCCCAAAGGCGCTGCCAACACGGCAATCATCAAGCCCGCCAAGGGCTGGGCCAGGTTGTTGAGCAAGGTCATCACGCCAACGGTCTTGCCGAAGTCCTGCACCGGAATCACCCGTTGGCGGGTGCTGCGCAGGTACACGTTGAACATCTTGTCGAAGCCGGTCAGCAGCAGGAACCCCACCGTGTAGGCCCACACGCCGGGGCTGAGCGCTGTGATCAGCGCGCCGACGGTGATCATCGAGTACGACAACCCGCCCAGTACCTTCAGCTTCAGTGATGAATGCGCCAGGTAGAACAGAATCGCGATTGTCACCAGCGCCCCGGCGGCTTGCAGCAGGGCATAGGCGTCTTTGCCCGCTGCGTAGTGGCCAGTGACCATGGCAGCCGAGGTAGCCAGCGTCACGCCGACCATCAGGTTCACACCGACCGCCAGGACGATGATGCGTTTCAACTCCACCCGGTTGAGGATGTGGCCAAAAGCGGTGCGCAGGGGTTGCAGCCAGTTACCCGGCTGTTGTTCATGGATGTGCAGGTCCACCGTGGTGTTGCGCTGCCAGATCAGCATCGCCAGGTCTGCCAGCACAAACAGCGCGGCGACGCCCAGCACTACCCATGGCCACGCCCAGACTTCCAGCATCAGCGCCGCCACCAACGGCCCGAGCACCAGTCCGCCCTGGTCGGCGATCTGCGAATAGGACAAGGTCTTGGCATAGGTGTACTGCCCGAAGATATGCGGCATCACCACTTCCCGCGCCATGATGCCCTGGGTGGTCAACACGCCGCAAAGCGCGGACAGCATCACCAGCCAATGGATGCCGTCGAACAGCCCATAGCACGCCATCGCCACCACACACGCCAAGGCCCGATACACCTGGCTGATATGCAGGATACGCACCGGTGAAAACCGGTCGCACAGCGCGCCGCATACCGGAAACGCCAGGTAGCGCGGCAGTGACTCGACAAAAAACGCCAAACCCGCCCACGACACGCTTTGAGTGGTCTGGAACACGATCAAGGGCACGATAAACAGCAAAATCTGGTCGGCCAGCCGTGAAAGGAACAGCGAAATGAAGAACGCCAGGTAATCCTTGCGCATGGAACTCCCTGTCAATGGCGTTAAAAAGTGCAGGCTATTTGTTAAAAACTCTTAAAAGCATGAAGCTTCTTCGCTGGGTACTGGCCAGCGGCTTCTGTCGGCCAGCTTGCCACCTATAATGGCCCTTTTTCAATCCGCGCATCCACACTGAGAACTTATGGAAAACCTGGGTCTGGGCAAGGTCCTGCTCGTTGAGGACGATGAAAAGCTGGCAGGGCTGGTCTCGCATTTTCTGTCGCAGCATGGTTTCGAGGTACGGGTGGTGTACCGGGGTGATGAAGCCCTGGCGGCGTTCGTGGATTTCAAGCCGAAGATCGTCGTGCTCGATCTGATGCTGCCGGGTCAGAGCGGGCTGCATGTCTGCCGCGAGATTCGCAACGTGTCGGACACGCCCATCGTGATCCTCACCGCCAAGGAAGATGACCTGGACCATATCCTTGGTCTTGAGTCCGGTGCTGACGATTACGTGATCAAGCCGATCAAACCGCCGGTATTGTTGGCGCGCCTACGTGCGTTGCAGCGCCGCCAGGTGCCCGAGCCCACGATGCGCGGCGCTCTGGAGTTCGGCCGCTTGTCGATTGATCGCAGTTGCCGGGTGGTGCGCCTGGGCGGCGAGACCATTGACCTCACCACCATGGAGTTCGAGTTGCTGTGGTTGCTGGCCAGCAGCTCGGGCAAGGTTCTGTCCCGTGACGATATCCTCAACCGCATGCGCGGCATTGCCTTTGATGGGCTGAACCGCAGCGTAGACGTGTACATCAGCAAACTGCGCGGCAAGCTCAATGACAACCCCCGCGAGCCGGTGTGCATCAAGACCATCTGGGGCAAGGGCTACCTGTTCAATCCGTTCGCGTGGGAGGTGTAGATGCTGCGCTTGTATCTGCGCCTTTACGTGATACTTGCGCTCGGCCTGGCCGGGTCGATCTGGCTGGTGAACTTCGGCCTGGACACCTACATGCCCGAGTCCAACGAAACCTATAACCGTGAAGCCCTGCGCGGACCGGCGTGGGCCTTGGTGGAACAGCTGCGCCCCGTGCCGGCAGAGGCCCGCCAGGCACGCCTGGACGAACTGCAACCGCATTACGGCTTGCGGCTCAAACTGGTGCAGCGTGATAACCAGGATTTGAGCGAGCGCGAACACAAACTCCTCGCGGCTGGCCAGGTGGTGGTGCGCGAAGACTTCATGAAGTTTCTCGCGCCTATCGACGACGGCCCCCAATTGCTCGAAATCAAATTGCCGGAAGAGCCCAAGTGGTTGTACCTGTGGGCCTACGGCTTCCTGGGCGTGAGCCTGGCCATTGTTCTGTATTTCTGGGTGCGCCCACACTGGCGCGACCTGGAGCACATTCGCCTGGCGGCGCAACGTTTCGGTGACAACGACCTGGGCTCGCGCATCCTGCTGCCGAGCCGTTCCACCGTGCGTTCCCTGGCCGGGCACTTCAACCAGATGGCCGAGCGCATCGAGGGTTTGATCGCCAACCAGCGCGAACTCACCAACGCGGTCTCCCATGAATTGCGCACGCCGATTGCGCGGTTGTCATTCGAGCTTGATCAACTCAGGCAACAAAGCGACCCACGGCAAAGCCGAGCGCTGATCAACGACATGTACGCCGACCTCGGTGAGCTGGAAGAAATGGTCTCCGAGCTGTTGACCTATGCCAGCCTTGAGCCGGGCGCCACCCAGGTCACCCGTGAGCATATCGAGGCCCACAGTTGGCTCGACAGTGTTATAGGCGCCGTGGCCCTGGAGGCCGAGGCGCAAGGGGTGCAGCTGTCGTTGCGCACCTGCGAGGTGGACGTTATCCAGATCGAGCCACGCTTTATGGCGCGGGCCGTGATCAACCTGCTGCGCAACGCCATTCGTTATGCCGACCGCCGCGTGGAAGTGTCGCTGGTCAAGTTTGGCAGCGGTTACGAAGTGCGGGTCAACGACGATGGACCGGGGGTGCCGCTGGAGGGGCGCACCAAGATATTCGAACCCTTCCTGCGCCTCGACGCCAGCCGCGACCGCCGCACAGGCGGGTTTGGCCTGGGCCTGGCGCTGGTCAAGCGTGTCAGCCAGTGGCATGGCGGGCAAGTTGAGGTGCTGGATTCGGAATGGGGCGGGGCGTCGTTTCGGATGACGTGGGCGTATGCCGAGTAAAGGGGCTTGCCCCAATGTCATCCTGTAGGAGCGAGCTTGCTCGCGAAAACTCACAGGCGCCGCGTTTATCCAGAAAACACGCGTTATCGTTGACGTTTTTCGCGAGCAAGCTCGCTCCTACAGCAACTGCGTTACCGCGGCAAACGCCGCCTGGCGCCGTTGTTCCCAGCCCCCGCGAATCACCACCAGTGGCTGTTGGTGCTGCTGCATCCATTCCAGACTGGCCTGGAAAAACGCCTGCCTATCCGCCAGTTCCGGCTGGCAGCGCTGGCCGTCGGCACTCCATTCCACGTCTTCGGGGGAGAGCAGCAGGTGCAGGTCGTAATGCCGCGCCAGAAGTTCGTCATCCAGCCAGCCGGGGTAGTCGCCGAACAGGGTCTGGCTCCAGAGCCTGTTGGTGAGCAGGTGGGTGTCGAGGATCAGCAACGCGGGGCGTTTGGCGCGGGCGGCATCCTCCCAGGCCAACTGGCCTTGGGCAATGGCCGGGATATCCGCCAGGGTGGTGTCGCGCTGATGCTGATCGATGAAGTAGCGCACATATTCCCCTACCATCAACCCGCCGAAGTGCGCGTGCAACTGCGCCGCCAGCCAGCTCTTGCCGCTGGATTCGGGGCCTGCCAATACCACCACCTTCATGCGCGCAACGCCGGGTCGGCGCGCCACTCGCGCCAGCCTTGCACGGCAATCACGGTAAACAGTGCGTAGAGCGCGGCGGTGAGGTAGAGGCCTTTGTAAAGGAACAGGCCGACGAAGATCACATCCACCACGATCCACAAGGCCCAGCACTGCACACGTTTTTGCGCCATCCACATTTGCGCCACCAGGCTGAAACCGGTGAGCGCGGCGTCGAGCCAAGGCTGGGCGGCGTCGGTCCAGTGGGCCATGGCGGCGCCCAGCAGCAGACTGCCGACGGCACCCACAGCCAGGCTGGCCATGATCGCCGGCACGCCCAGGCTCGTGACTTGGCGGCCCTGCTTGACCTCGCCGGCGCGGGTCCACTGCCACCAGCCATACACCTGCAAGGCCGCATAGACCACTTGCAGGAGCATGTCGGAGTAGAGCTTGACCTCAAAGAACACCCAGGTGTAGAGCAGCACCATCACCAAGCCGATGGGCCAGCACCAAGGGTTTTGTTTGACCGTCAGCCAGACGGCGATCACCCCCAGGGCGGCGGCGAACAGTTCAAGCCCGGACATGGCGGATCCTTGGGGGAGTGGGAGAGGGCGGTGATTGTACCTAGAGGCCGGCGATCTTCAAACGTGCACCGCCAACGCTAAGGTCAGCCCCCGCCCATCGGGGGTATTGCCGGCTTCAGTTATCCATCGCACTCAAGATCGCATACGCCACTTTCACCCGCTCGGCATTCGGGTAGTTCTTGTTGGCGAGGATCACCACACCCATGTCCTTGCTTGGCACAAACGCCACATAGGCGCCAAAGCCGCCGGTGGAGCCGGTTTTGTTGTAGAGCACGTTGGCAGGCTGCGCCTGGGCAGGTTTGAGCCAGTTAACCTTGTGCGGCTCCATCGCCATCGGTGTGGAGTTGCCGTCAAGCAACGCTTGCAGGGCGATGGGGTAGGGGTAGCGTTCCCAGCCCAGGCCCTGGGTCATGCCGTTGACGGTGTAGTAGCCGGCGTGAGTGGTGGCAATGGCCTGCTGCACCGGTTGTTCCAGGGTTTGCGGGTGCATGTTGGCGATCACGTAGCGGGCCAGGTCCTGGCTGCTGCTCTTGATACCGTAGGCTTCGAAGTCCAGGGCGCCGGGGTTGACGCGTACTGGTTTCTGCTGGCTGTCATAGCCCTGGGCGTAGAGGCCGGCCTTGTCGGCGGGCACGCGGGTATAGGTGTTGGTCAAGCCCAGCTTGGGCAGCAGGGTTTTTTCCATGGCGACGGTGAACGGCAGGCCCAGGCTTTTTGCTGTCGCGTAACCGAACAGGCCAATACTGGGGTTGGAATACAGGCGCTGTTCCCCCGGCGCATAAGTGGGTTTCCAATGCTGGAAATATTCCATCATGGTGGTGGCGCTGTCGGCGGCGTCCGGAAACTGCAGCGTCAGGCCGCCGGGGGTATAGGTCGCCAGTTGCAGCAGGCTGATGCGATCGAACGCGCTGCCAGCCAGCACGGGCAGGTGTTGGCTGGTCATGTCCGACAGCTTGAGCTTGCCGATAGCCTGGGCATACCCACCAAGGGTGGCGTTGAAGGTTTTGCTCACTGAGCCGATTTCGAACAGGGTGTTTTCGGTGACAGGTGCTTGAGTGTCCTTGGCGGCGACGCCGTAATTAAAGTATTGCACCCTGCCGTGTTGGACGACCGCGACCGTCAGGCCGGCGATGCCTTGCTGTTTCATCAGAGGGGTGACGTGGCTGTCCACGACCTGGCGCATATCGGTGGCGGCCATGCAGCTGCCAGCCCCAAGCAACAAGGCTGAGATCGCATATTTTTTCAGGGTGTGTTTCATGCTTCGCTTCCATGTAAGTAAGGCAGTGACGATCGGAGCCTGCGCAGGCGTGGCAAATGTAGGTGGATTTCCGGGAGCGGGCAAACGATGATATCTCGCACCAGCCATTAGAAAAATTTGGGCCAAGTCATGTTGCGTTCCCATCTGCCGCTCAATGCCTTGCGCGCCTTCGACGCGTCGGCGCGGCATTTGAGCTTTACCCGTGCGGCCATCGAGTTATGCGTGACCCAAGCGGCGGTCAGTCATCAGGTCAAAAGCCTCGAAGCACAACTCAACGTCACGCTGTTCAAGCGCCTGCCACGGGGCTTGATGCTCACCAGCGAAGGCGAATCCCTGCTGCCCGTGCTGCGTGACGCCTTCGACCGTATTGCCCTGACCTTGGATCAGTTTGAAGGCGGGCATTACCGTGAAGTATTGACCGTGGGGGCGGTCGGTACCTTTGCGGTGGGCTGGTTGTTGCCGCGCCTGGCGGATTTTCATAGCCGCTACCCGTTGATCGACTTGCGCTTGTCCACCCACAACAACCGCGTGGATGTCGCCGCCGAGGGCCTGGATTATGCCATCCGCTTTGGCGCCGGCGCCTGGCACGGCACCGATGCCTGCCCTTTGCTTGAGGTACCGTTGACGGTGTTGTGTGTGCCGCAGCTTGCCGAACAACTGCGTAGCCCGGCTGACGTGTTGAAGCACACCTTGCTGCGTTCCTACCGTGCCGATGAGTGGAACCTGTGGTTCCAGGCCGCCGGTTTGCCCGGCGATACCCGGGTGCCGCGCAGCGTGGTGTTCGACTCCTCGCTGGCGATGATGGAGGCCGCGCTGCAAGGGGCTGGGGTAGCACTGGCGCCAGCCCTGATGTTCTCGCGGCAATTGGAGAGCGATGTGATCCGCCAGCCGTTCGAGGTGGGGATCACCACCGGCAGCTATTGGCTGACGCGCTTGCAGTCGCGGGCTGAAACACCCGCGATGTTGGCGTTCAAAGGGTGGCTGCAGACGAGTGTTGCCTGATGTGCGAGGGATTTTCCAATCAGTTAAGCGAACGCCATGCCCAAAGCAACGAAGACCCAATGTGGGAGCTGGCTTGCCTGCGAAAGCGGTCGTGCAGTAACAGGTGCAGCGACTGATACACCGCCTTCGCGGGCAAGCCAGCTCCCACAGTTAGCGCTTGGCTAGGCGAGGTATTTGCCGAACCACCCTAAAGTGCGTTCCCAGGCAAGGTTCGCCGCTGCCTCGTCATAACGCGGCGTCGAATCATTATGAAAACCGTGGTTGGCGCCCTTGTAGATAAATGCCTCATACGTGGTACCCGCCGCCTGCAATGCCTGTTCATACGCCGGCCAGCCTTCATTGATGCGGGTATCCAGCTCACCGAAATGCAACATGATCGGCGCCTTGATGCGCGGCACGTCTTTGGCGTCGGGTTGGCGCCCGTAGAACGACACTGCCGCGCCCAGTTCCGGGTAGGCCACCGCCGCTGCATTGGTCACGCCGCCGCCATAACAGAACCCGGTGATGCCGACCTTGCCCGTGCTGCTGTCGTGGTGCATCAGCCATTCGATGGCGGCGAAGAAGTCGTTCATCAGTTTGGTCGGGTCGACCGTCTGTTGCAGTGCCACGCCTTTTTCATCATTGCCAGGGTAGCCGCCCACCGAGGTCAGGCCGTCCGGGGCCAGGGCGATAAAGCCGGCCTTGGCCAGGCGTCGGGCAACGTCTTCGATATAGGGGTTCAGGCCCCGGTTTTCATGCACCACCACCACGGCGGGCAGCTTGCCTGCGGCCTTGGCTGGGCGCACCAGGTAGCCGCGCACGGTGCCGTTGCCTTTGGGCGAGGGGTAGGTGATGTAGTCGGCGACGATGTCCGGGTCGGTGAACTTCACCTGTTCGGCCAAGGCGTAGTTGGGGCTCAGGGCCGTGAGCAAGGCCGAAGCGGTGAGGCCACCGAGGGTGAACAGTGCAGCGCGGTCGAGAAATTCGCGGCGGTTGATCTTGCCATGGGCGTAGCCGTCGTAGAGTTCCAGCAGTTCGGGAGCAAAGTCTTTCGCGGTCAGACGAGTCATCGGTGCAGTCCTCGATTAGCGGTTGCCGTCACTGTAGACCAAGATCAAACCTCGCGGCCATGGGCGGCAGCGGCCAGTTGCCCGGTGTCGACGCGCACGAACACCGAGTCGCCGACGGCGGTGAGCACGCCGCCTGCATACACTTCGCAGACCACCCGGCTTTTGCGGCCGACTTCGCCTTCGACCCGAGCCCGCAGGACCAGGGGCACGCCCATGGGCGTGGGTTTGATGAATTTGATCCCCAGATTACCGGTGACGCAGTCGATGCGCGGCAGGCTGCCGGGTTCACGCTGTTCGGCGCGGTAGTGGTAGGCCATGGCGGTCCAGTTGGAGTGGCAGTCCACCAGCATGGCGATCAGGCCACCGTAGACCAGGTCCGGCCAGCCGCTGTATTTGGCCTCGGGTTGGTGCTCGGCAATGACGTGTACGCCATCATCATCCCAGCGGCTCTTGATGTGCAGGCCATGGGGGTTGTTGCTGCCGCAGCCGTAGCAGATGCCTTCCGGCGCCGTGGTGTCCTGGAGAGAAGCGCTGTGCATGCAGAGTCCTTGTTGTTTGGCGACGCTTCTATTTAGCAGGCCAGGGGTTAGCGAGCAAACTTCTTCGCCCCGGCCACGCAGCCGATCACCGCCACCGTCACCAGCACCATGCCCAGGCTGACCTGTTCATGCAGCAAACCCGCCGCCAGCGCCAGGCCGAAGAACGGTTGCAGCAACTGCAACTGGCCGACTGCGGCAATCCCGCCCTGGGCCAGGCCTCGGTACCAGAACACAAAGCCGATCAACATGCTGAACAACGCCACGTAGCCCAGGCTCAGCCACGCCGGCAGGCTGATACCGCTGAGGGTGGCAGGCGCCAGCACCAGGCTCAAGGGTGCCACCACCGGCAGCGACACCACCAACGCCCAGCAGATCACCTGCCAGCCGCCCAGGCTGCGCGACAGCCTGGCGCCTTCGGCATACCCCAGGCCGCACACCAGCACCGCCAACAGCATCAGCACATCGCCCGCGGGTGCGGCGCTCAAGCCTTGGGCAACGGCATAACCCATCACCAACAGGCTGCCCAGGATCGAAAACAACCAGAACACCAGTCTCGGCCGCTCACCGCCGCGCAGCACGCCGAACACTGCCGTGGCCAGTGGCAGCAGGCCGATAAAGACGATGGAATGGGCCGAGGTCACGTACTGCAGGGCCAGGGCCGTCAGCAGTGGAAAGCCGATCACCACGCCAATCGCGACGATAACCAGCGGGGCCCATTGCTGGCGTGTGGGGCGTTTTTCCTTGAATACCCCCAATAGGCACAACCCCAGTAGCGCCGCGAGGGTGGCGCGGATCATGGTCAGGAACACCGGATCGAATTCCATCACCGCCAGGCGCGTGGCCGGCAGCGAGCCGCTGAAAATCACCACGCCGATAAAGCCGTTGATCCAACCCTGGGTGCTGTTGTCCAGAGTGCCGAGGGGAGAAGTGCGTTCCATGGGGGCGTCCTGAAAAGGCAGTTGCGTGCTGGGCATCCTAGGATTGAAGATTAAGACAATCAAAAAATTGTCATGGATACATCCTTATGCCCCGTGCTCGCTACAAGTCGCTGGTCGATACCTTCGCCGAGGCCATCCGCAGCGGCCAGTGGCTGCCCGGTACACGGCTGCCCACCCACCGGCAATTGGCCGCCGAGCATGGCCTGGCGCTGGTCACCGCCAGCCGGGTGTACAGCGAGCTGGAAGCCATGGGCCTGGTCAGTGGCGAGACCGGGCGCGGCACCTTCGTGCGTGAAATCGCCTTACCGCCGGGGCAGGGCAGCGGGCAGATGACGGTTACGGCGGGTGTGCTCGATCTGAATTTCAACTACCCGTCTTTGCCGGGCCAGGCCGAGCTGTTGCGCACGGCGTTGCGCCAGCTCGCCCTGTCTGGCGATCTGGAGGCGCTGCTGCGCTACCAGCCCCATGGCGGTCGCGTGCACGAGCGCGCCGCCGTGGCACGGCACTTGTTGAACCGCGGGCTGACGGTGCCAGCCGAGCAGGTGCTGGTGGTCAGCGGTGCCCAGCATGGCCTGGCGGTGAGCATGATGACCTTGCTCAAGCCCGGGGATGTGGTGGCGGTGGATGCGCTGACCTATTCGGGTTTCAAGGTGCTGGCCGAAACCCTGCACCTGGAACTCGTCGCCATCCCGGTCACTCCCTGCGGCCCGGACCTGGACCACCTGCACAGCCTGTGTCGCCAGCGCCCGGTGCGAGCGGTGTACAGCATGCCGACCCTGCACAACCCGCTGGGCTGGGTGATGAGCCTGGCGCAGCGCGAGCGCTTGGTGGCAATCGCCCGGCAGCACAACCTGATGATCATCGAGGATGGCGCCTATGCGTTTCTCGCCGAAGAAGCACCGCCACCTTTGGCGAATCTTGCACCGGAGCGCACGGTGTATATCGGCGGGCTGTCCAAGAGTGTCGCCACCGGGTTGCGTGTGGGCTTTATCGCTGCGCCTATGGCTTGGGTAAACGGCCTGGAACGCACGATCATGGCCACCACCTGGAACGTGCCAGGGGTGATGAGTGCGATTGCGGTGGCCTGGCTCGAAGACGGTACAGTGGCGCAACTGGAGGCGCAAAAGCGCGCGGATGCCCAAGCTCGCCAGGCGTTGGCGGCACAGGTGCTGAGGGGCGTGGAGACCATCAGTCACCCGTCCTCCTACTTTCTGTGGCTGCCGTTGGCGGAAGATGCCCGCGCCGATCAGGTCGCCATGACCTTGCAGCGTGCGGGCATCTCTGTTTCAACCGCTGAACCGTTCGCGGTTTCGGCCCAGGTGCCCCACGCGCTGCGCCTGGCCCTGGGTTCGGTGCCGATGGCGGCGTTGCGTGAGGCGCTGGTGAAAGTACGCAAGGTGGTGGCGTGGTGAGCGAACACCCGGCCACAGGGCTTGATTTGAAATAGGGGCAAAGTGTGGGAGCTGGCTTGCCTGCGAAGACGGCCTCACAGTCGACACCGTAATACCGAGTACATATCCATTGCTGCGGTAACGGCCACTTAGGGTTCCGCCCTGACGGCGGCTCACTTTGCAAAAGCGGCAAAGTAAGCAAAACGCTCTTGCCCCACCACTCGGCACCTCGCTTAGGCTCGGTGTGCCCGTAATCCGCCAGTGATTTGGGGGGCCGCCGCCACGCGCCATCCATGGCGCGGGGCGGCTAAACCGGCATCCCTGCCGGTTTACCCCCCAAATCCCTGTCGAATTCCGGCCAGCGTGGTTTAACGGGGCGCCCGAGATCAAGAGCAGATCAAGATCTAGGGCGGCTCGCTTCGCATCGTGGTTACCTGCCGCACATGTGACATCTCTGTCGATTGAACGGCCGCCATCGCAGGCAAGCCAGCTCCCACATGGAGTCGGCGCTGCGGCCAATTCTGTAGGAGCGAGCTTGCTTGCGAAAAACGTCAACGATAACCCGTGTTTGCTGAATGAACGCGGCGCCAGTGAGTTTTTCGCGAGCAAGCTCGCTCCTACAAAAAAGCCTTAACTGACTGGCATTAAGGCAAGCCAGCCACAGGTTGACCGCGTTTAGCGGGCTGCCAGCGGTGGCGTACGCGGCGGGATCATGCGTTTGCTGCCGGTGGCTTCGAACGCCGAGGCGAAGCGCAACAGCGCCGAATCGTCATAGGCGCGCCCGGCGAAGGTCAGCCCCACTGGCATGCCGATGTCTGCCATCACGCCCATTGGCACGGTGACGGTGGGCACGCCCAGGTGGCGGATGGCGAGGTTGCCGTTGGCGACCCATACGCCGTTGCTCCAGGCGATATCGGCAGACGCTTCGTTCACATCGGCATCCGCCGGGCCTACATCGGCCACGGTGGGGAACAACACGGCGTCGAGCCCAAGGGAGTTCATCCAGTCTTCCAGGTCCAGGCGCCGGGTTTGTTCCAGGCCGCGCAGGCCATCGGGTACGGTGCTGATCTGGTCCCATGGGGAGATGCCGCGTTGGGCCATGCGCACGTATTCGTCCATGCCGGCGGCCAGGTCGTCTTCACGGTTGGGCAGGGTGCCGGGGTCGTGGGGGAAGATCTTCGGCCCGTCCACATCGGCCAGGCGGTTCAGGTGCGGGTCGCCGTTGGCGCGCAGGAAGTCATCGAAGGCCCAGGCCGACAATTCCCACAACTCGTCGTGGAGAAATTCCTTGGAAACCAGGCCACGGGTAAACACCGTCGGTGCGCCGGGGCGGTCGCCTTCGCAGTTGGACACCAGCGGGAAATCCACTTCGATCACTTCGGCACCGGCGGCTTCCAGTGCCTGGCGTGCGGCTTGCCACAGTTCGATCACCGTGGCTCGGGTGTGGATCTTTTGTCCGGTCGGGCCGCCGATACCGGGTTTTTCGCTGGTGCCAGCCTCCGGGTCGGCGTTGATGTACATGCGCGGCACGCCAAAGCGCTTGCCGGCCAGGCTTTCGCTGCTGACGGCGAGGGCCGCGTAGGACGCTGGGCGCACCGAGGCGACGCTGGGGATCGGTACCCAGGGTTGCAGGCGCCACAGGTCGCCACGTGTGTCCAGGTCTTCGGCCACCACGACGTCGAGCACCTCCAGCAGGTCGGCCATGGTGCGCGCATAGGGCACCACCACGTCCATGGTCGGGGTCAACGGCCAGTTGCCGCGCACGGAAATCACCCCGCGTGAAGGCGTGTAGGCACACAGGCCATTGTTGGAGGCCGGGCCGCGACCGCTGGACCAGGTTTCTTCAGCCAGACCGAAGGCGGCAAAACTGGCGGCGGTGGCGGTGCCGGCACCGTTGGAAGAGCCCGACGCAAACGGCGCGGTGAGGTAGTCGGCGTTGTAGGGGCTCTCGGCGCGGCCGTACACGCCACGTTGCATACCGCCATTGGCCATCGGCGGCATATTGGTCTTGCCCAGGCAGATGGCGCCGCCGGCCCGCAGGCGTTCAATGGTGAAGGCATCGCGCTGGGCCACCAGCTTGGCAAACGCCGGGCTGCCGGATGCAGCCGTCAGCCCCTTGACCAGGTAACTGTCTTTGGCGGTGTAGGGAATACCATCCAGCGGCCCGAGGGTTTGCCCCTTGGCGCGGCGCGCATCGGAAGCCTGGGCTTCTTTGAGCGCATCGGGGTTGCGTACTACCACGGCGTTCAGCGCAGTGGCCGTTTGCGGGCCATCGTAGGCGTCGATCCGCGCCAGGTACGCCTGCACCAGTTCAAGCGCCGTGGTCTGGCCGGCTTCAAGCGCAGCGCGCAATTGGGCAATGGAGACTTCAGTAACTTGCATCACGTTTTTTTCGCCGCCTTCAAGTGGGGGTATGGCGGCAGTCTACGTACAGATATTTCACAAAACCAGCGCGGCATACTTCGTGTAGGCGGCGCGCAGGACATCTCGGGAAAGACGTCAGCAGGATTGCGAGCGGCAGCCTCTTATCGCTAAGGTGGCCGCGTTGATTAACGTTGCACTTCAAGGAAGAGACCATGCACAGACCTTATATCGCCCTGGCGGCCTTGCTGGGATTTACCGTCTATACGGTGGCGACCATGCTCACGGCCGAGCAATCACTGCTGGCATTTGGATGGGAACTGATGTCCCGGCCCGATACGGCTCAGGTGGTAATTGACCTGTATCTGATGGCGGTGCTGGCGTGTGTGTGGATGTACCGGGATGCGCGTGGGCGAGGGCGGTCGATAGGCTCGGTGTTGCCGTACTTTGTGCTGACGGCGGTGTTTGTGTCGGTGGGGCCGTTGCTCTATATCGTGGTTAATGGGTTTTCTCGGCGAACGCTCAACTAAGCCTGTATGGCAAGGGCGCTAGCTCCCTTGCCATGAGTAGTGCGCGGTCTTCAGGGATTAAGGAACGCTTGGTAGTTGTCCTTGGTGATCTGCTGATAAGGAATCGTCAGCTCCGCCGTGTACGGCTGCTGCTTGACCATCTTCACTGCCAGGTCGATGGAACCCACTGCCTGGCCCTTGTTGTCTTGGTACACCGTGACCAACAGCTGGCCTTTTTTCACCGCGTCCAATCCAGCTGCGCCGCCGTCGCTGCCGGCCACCAGGATGTCCTTGCCTGGCTGCATGCCTGCCTGGCTGATAGCCATGGCCGCGCCAATCGCCATTTCATCGGCATTCGCGGCGACGGCATCGATTTTGCGCCCGGATACGATCCAGTTGTTCATCAGGTCAATCGCCTTGCCGCGCTGCCATTCGGCGCTTTGTTCTTCGACGATTTTGATGTCTGGGTAGTCCTTTAGCACGGTCTTCACCCCCAGCGTGCGGTTATGGGTGGCGTTGTTGGACAGCAGCCCGAGCATGATCGCCAGGTTGCCCTTGCCGCCCATTTTCTCGGCCAGGTAGCGCATCTGGATTTCGCCGGCCTTGATCTCGTCCGAACCGACATAGCCCACGCCCGCTGGCACCTCCTTGAACTCCGGACGGCGGTTGACGTACACCAGCGGGATCTTGGCCTGCTGGGCATTGAGCGTCATCTTCTGGGTGGCCGCTGTGTCCACCGCGTTGACGATAATCGCGTCCATGCCTTGGGCTGTGAAGTTTTGCACCTGGTTGAGTTGACGCACCACGTCGCCCTGGGCGTCTTCGAATTGCAGGGTGACATCGGGCAGTTCCCTGGCGTGGGCGGCCATGTAGTCGCGCATTTGTGCGAGGAATACGTCGTCTACCTGGGCGATGCTCACGCCGATGCGAATGTCCGCCAGCGCCCAAGGGCTGAACGCAAGGACTAACAGTGCCGCAAGGAGTTGCTTCTTCATGGTTGTGCTCCGTTGTTTTTGTTGTTGTCAAAGCAGGGCGGTTCACGCTTGGCGTTTGGCCCGCAGCTGCGCCACGGCGGCGGCGAAGTCCGAGCACGGCCAGCGTTCGTCGAGGGCTTTCAGCATCAGTTGTTGCCCGGTTTGCGGGGCCAGGCCACTCAAGGGTGGGTCGGTGTCGAGGTTAGTGGGGAAGGAGTACCCGTCTGCGGTACAGGCGACCACGGCGCGGGAATCCAGGTTGGGGTTGGCGAGCAGCACCGGATACACCGCCAGCATCATGCGGTCGCGGTCGATGGCTTCCATCGGCTTGCCGAATGCCGAGGAGATTTGCAGCAGGTTGACCATGCGCTGGCGATCGGCCGTGCGGTTGGTGCCGGCGGCATGGAACAGTGCCGGGTTGAAGAACAGCAAGTCGCCCTTGTTCAGCGGCAATTGCACCGCGTGGTGCTGGAAGTAGTCGATAAACTCCGTGCGACGCCACGCCAGGTACCCCAAGGCATACTGCTGGGAAAAGGGCAGCAGCTGGGTGGGGCCGGTTTCCAGCGGCATATCCGAATGTGCGATAGCACCTTGCAACGTGAGATGTTGGGACAGCGCATGCAGCGGCAGCGGAAAACGTTCGACCACATCGTTGGTCTGGAAACCCAGGTGATAGTCTCGGTGCGGCTGCTGCGCCTGGCCACCTGGATGCACCACATTGACTTGCGCCGTGACTTGAAAACCCGGCCCCAACCAGGCTTCGGCAATTAACCCCAGCAGAGGGTTGGCGTAGTACTCGGCAAAGGATTCGGGGGACTGTAAGGCCGCCTTCTGTAGCGCGTTCCAGATCCTGCCATTGCTGCCGGCCTTGGCAAAGTGATCGGCGGCTACGCCCTGGGCGGCTTCATGGGCAAAGATCGCGTCGAAGACCTGGCTGTGGCGGTCCACCACTTCCAGGTCTTCATAGGCTTGGCGCACCACCATTACGCCGGGCCCGTCACGGAACAGGTGATGCAGTTCGTTCATGACGACCAGGCGGTCGCTGTTGCGCAAGGTGTGGGCCTGATAGATCGGCACATTGCCTTGTACCTCAAGGCACAGCGGGTAGTCGCTGGCGTTGGTGCGCTGCGCACAGATCCGGCTGAAGTCGGCCAGGCGCACCGCGTCGCCGGTTACGAAAGCCGACATCACATACCTCCTGGAAGGCTCAGGGCCTGGTGAGGTTGTGGGGTGCTGCTGTCGGTGCAGCCGACCACACCTTGTTCAAGGTCGATCACTGCGCCAGTCATCATTCCCGACTCAGTGGACAGCAGAAATGCCACGCTGCGCGCTACCTCTTCGGGCTTGAGCAGGCGCCCAAACGGTTGGGTGCGTTCGGCATCGGCCAGCCAGCCGTCCTGGGCGCCGTGGTACTGGCGCTGGATCTGATCCTCGTGGGGCGTGTCCATCCAGCCGATGTTCAGGCCATTCACGCGGATGCGGTTGCGCAAGGCACTGAATGCGACGTTCTTGGTCAGGATCGCCAGCGCGCCCTTGGACGCCGCATAAGCACTCAAGAACGACTGCCCACCATGACCGGTAACGCTCTGGATATTGACCACCGCGCCCCCAACACCGCTGCTGATCATCAGCTTCAGCGCTTCTTGCATTAAGAAAAACGGCGCCCGCACATTCACCGCAAACAAGCGCTCGAACAGTTCCGGCGAGGTGTCGAGAATGGTGCCACGGTCAGACATGCCGGCGCAGTTCACCAAGCCGTGCAAAGTGCCGAAATGGACGCGCGCCGCTTCGATGATTGCGCGGCAGTCCTCGATCTTTTCCAGGTCGGCCTCGACAAAAAATGCCTGGCAATCCAGCTGTGCCAGTTGGCGCACCTGCTCTTCGCCCTCGGTACGGCGACGTCCGCAAATAATCAATCCGGCCGCACCACGGCGAGCCAGGGTATGGGCCACCGCCGCGCCGAGGCCCTGGGTGCTGCCGGTTACGACAAAGTATTGGCCGCTGAACGAGGTCGCAAGATCGGAGTGGGGCATGAGGGTTCTCCTGGATTTTTATTGTTTTGCTGACCTGGCTCGACGCCAGGCAAAACTGAGACTAGCATTGCGAAACCTCAGTAACGCCCAAAAAAGACCTCAAAAACACCTCAGGCGAAACCCATGCTCGAACGCGCAAAACACTTTTCCATCAAGCAACTCGCCACCCAGGCTGGCGTCAGCAAGGCCACGGTGGACCGCGTGCTGCACCAGCGCGGCAGCGTGCATGCCCAGACCCGGCGGCGGATTGAGCAGGCATTGGAGGAGTTGGAATCCCAGGAAAAAAATGGCTTGGCCGTGGGGCGCACCTTCCATGTGGACGTAATCATGCACACGCCCCAGCGTTTCAGCGCCGCGGTGCAGGCGGCGATCGTTGGCCAATTGGCCAGCCTGGCACCGTTTCGCATCGCGCCACGTTTTCACCTGTTCGAGGAGATCGAGCCCCAGGCCATGCACGACCAACTGCTGCGCTGCCTCGACACGGGCAGCCAGGGTGTGGTGCTCAAGGCTGCGGATGAACCGGCGGTGAACCTGGCCGTCAAGCAGCTGATTGCGGCCGGCATTCCGGTGGTGACCTTGGTCACCGACCTGCCCCAAAGCGAGCGCATCGGCTATGTGGGCATGGACAATCGCACGGCTGGCCAGACCGCTGCCTACCTGATGTCGCGCTGGCTGCCGAGCGATCCTCAGGACGTGGCGGTGGTGATCGGCAGCGAGTTGTTCCGCGGCGAAGAAGAGCGCGAGATGGGTTTTCGTGCCTGGCTGCGTGGCCGCGCCGAGCACCTGCGGGTACTGGATATCAGCGGCGGCTACGGCGTGTATGAGCGCACCTTTGAACGAGTGACCCAAGCCTTGCACCAGCACCCCGGGCTGAAGGCGGTGTACAGCGTCGGCGGTGGCAACCGCGCAATTGTCGACGCGTTTGCCGCGCAGGACCGTTCATTGGAGGTATTCATCGGCCACGACCTTGACGAAGAAAACCGCCAACTGCTGCGCGAAGAAAAAGTCGCGGCGATCATTGATCACAACCTGCAGATCGATGCCCGCCACGTATTCCTGCACATCCTGCAATACCACCGGCTATGGAAGGCCGGGCCGATTGCGCCGTCACAGGTGCAGATCGTCACGCCGTTCAACCTGCCGGACTGAAGCGCTGAAACACCCTATCCAATAATAATCCAGGAGTTCGACCATGCTACGTATCGCCGTTCTAGGTGCCGGGCGCATCGCCAAGATCCACGCCGCCAACGTTGCCGCCCATCCCAATGCCACGCTGGTGTTGGTGGCCGATCCCTGGCGCGCAGGTGTCGATGCCTTGAGCACCCAGTTGGGCTGCGAGGCCGCGTATGACTGCGCCACCGTGCTGAGCCGCGAGGACATCGATGCGGTGGTGATCGGCACGCCCACCGACACCCACATCGACCTGTTACTGGCTGCGGTGGCCCAGGGCAAGGCGGTGCTCTGCGAAAAACCCATCGACCTGGACATCGCCAAGGCGCGCAGCGCTGCGCAAACCGTAGAGCGCCAGGGCGGCAAGGTAATGCTTGGCTTTAACCGGCGCTTCGACCCCGACATGCTGCGCCTGCGCCAGGCGCTGGACGCCGGCCAGATCGGCGCCGTGCGCCAGGTGATCATCACCAGTCGCGACCCTGGCCTGGCGCCGCGTGACTACCTGGAACACTCCGGGGGGATCCTGCGCGACATGACCATCCATGACTTTGACACTGCTCGCCATTTGCTCGGCGAGGAACCCGTGGAAGTCAGCGCCTTCGCCAGCCGCCTGGTGGACCCGACCCTGGAGCAGATCGACGACTACGACAGCGTCATGGTCTTGCTACGCACCGCTTCGGGCAAACAATGCCATATCAACTGCTGCCGCCAGGCGGTGTATGGCTACGACCAGCGCGTAGAAGTTTCCGGCGCCAGCGGCGTGCTGCTGACCGACAATCACCGGCCCAGCACCGTGCGCCATTGGAGCGCTGAGCACACCGAAGCGTTGGAACCGTTGCAGCATTTTTTCCTTGAGCGTTACGCGGATGCGTATCGCAATGAGCTGACGCAGTTCATCGATGCGCTGAATGAGGGGCGCGAGTTGCCCACCAGTATGCGTGATGGTTTGTATGCGTTGCATCTGGCTGATTGTGCGCTGGAGTCGGTGAAGACCGGGCGCAGTGTGAGGGTCAGTCATAACCTGTAGGAGCGAGGGGCACGCCTAGTTCTTGTTCTTGCGCGCGAAAAACGTCAACGATAACGCGTGTGTCCTGATATACGCGGCGTCTGTCAGTTTTTCGCGAGCAAGCTCGCTCCTACAGCAACCGATCAAACGCCTTTGGTCGACGGCAACAGTACCGTGAGGATACCCACCAACGGCAGGAACGAGCACAGCTTGTACACGTACTCGATGCCGTGATGATCGGCGAGCATCCCGAGCAGCGCCGCGCCAATCCCACTGAAACCGAACATCAGGCCGAAGAATATCCCGGCGATCATGCCCACATTGCCTGGCACCAGTTCCTGGGCAAACACCACGATGGCGGAGAACGCCGAGGCGATGATAAAGCCGATGACCACGCTGAGTACGGCGGTCCAGAACAGGTCGACGTAGGGCAGGGCCAGGGTGAATGGTGCGGCGCCGAGGATGGAGAACCAGATAACTTTTTTGCGGCCGATCTTGTCGCCGATGGGGCCACCGGCAAAGGTGCCCACGGCCACTGCGCCGAGGAACAGGAACAGGTACATCTGCGAGCTGGCTACCGACAGCTGGAACTTCTCGATCAGGTAGAACGTGAAGTAACTGGTCAGGCTGGTCATGTACCAGTATTTGGAAAACACCAGCACAGCTAATACCACCAGGGCGAAGGTCACGCGGCCTTTGGACAAACCGTGAGTCGCCTGGCTGCCTTGCTTGAGCTTGAACAGGTTGAGGTGGTGGCGGTACCAGCGGCTCAAACCGTACAGCACCAGGATGGCGAACACCGCAAACAGGCCGAACCAGGCAATGTGGCTTTGGCCGTAGGGAATGATGATCGCCGCCGCCAGCAACGGGCCGAAGGCGCTGCCGGTGTTGCCGCCGACCTGGAAGGTCGATTGCGCCAGGCCGTAGCGCCCACCGGAAGCCAGGCGTGCGACGCGGGAGGTTTCCGGGTGGAAGGTCGATGAGCCCACACCCACCAGCGCCGCCGCGAGCAATATCGCTGGGAAGTTGCCGACAAAGGCCAGCATCAAGATGCCGATCAAGGTGCACACCATGCCCGCCGGCAATAGCCAGGGTTTGGGGTGGCGGTCGGTGTGGTAGCCGATCCACGGTTGCAGCAGGGAGGCGGTCAACTGGAAGGTCAGGGTGATCAGGCCGACCTGGGTAAAGCTCAGGCCGTAGTTGGCCTTGAGCATCGGGTAGATCGACGGCAGTACCGCCTGGATCAAGTCATTGATCAGGTGCGCCAGGGCACAGGCGCCCAGGACGCGCATGACTAAGGGGCTTACTTGCGGGCTGGTCGAAGGTGCGGCGGGTGACGCTGTGACTGTGGACATGCGGGCATTCCGTACAAGGCAGCTGACAGGCGTGGAGGTGGGCGGCGGTGATGTGAACCGCCACTCCATCTGGACTCGGCGTTTATGCTAGATTCGGCGCCAATGCCTGTCTCGCGCAATTCGGGCAGAAACCATCGCAAAAAGGGCGAAATGATCAAATCACTGGATAAATTTCTGCGAGAAATCGATGAGGGCGACTGGGCCGTCATCAGCTCGGCCACCGATTACCCCGAAAACTGGGTGATCCCCGAACACAGCCACAACAAGCACCAACTGCTGTACGCCATTGGCGGTGTGATGGTGGTGTACTCGGCCCTGAGGCAATGGACGGTGCCGCCCAATCGTGGCTTTTGGATGCCTTGCGGTCAAGTTCACTCGCTGCGCTGCGTGGGTACGCTGCAGATGCGCAGCGTGTTCGTGCGCCCGGACAGCTTCCCCAACCTGCCGGCCGAGCCCAAGACGGTGACGGTCTCGCCGTTGCTGAGTGAACTGATCAAGGCCTCGGTGAGCCTGAAACCGCCGTATGCCGAGGATTCACGCGACGCGCGGATCATGCACCTGATTCTTGATGAACTGGCTATCCTGCCGGCCTTGCCGCTGTCTTTGCCCCAGCCTGCCGACCCACGCCTGAGCCCGATCTGCCTGGCGTTGCAGGACGAGCCGAGTGATGCCTCCACCGTCGCCGACTGGAGTGCGCGGTTGGGGTTGGACCAAACCACCATCCAGCGCCTGTTCCGCAAGGAAACCGGCATGACCTTCGGCCAGTGGCGCCAGCAAGCGCGGCTATTGCTGGCGCTGGAACGCATTGCGGTGGGGCAGAAGATCATCGATGTGGCGTTTGAATTGGGCTATGAAAGCCCCAGCGCTTTTACCAGCATGTTCAAGAAACAGTTTGGCAAAACGCCGAGTCATTTTTTCAAGTAGTGCCGCTCGCCATGCGCGCATGAGCAGGGCGGCGCGATGCCAGGTAAGCGAGCAGCGTGGCGATCACCAGCAAGGCGGCGCTCAGCTCGAAGGTGGCCTGATAGCCGCTCACGTCGAATGCCACACCACCGACGGTGGCGCCGGCGGCAATCGCCAGCTGGATGATGGCGACCATCAATCCCCCGCCGGCCTCGGCGTCGTCGGGCAAGGCGCGGGCCAGCCATGTCCACCAGCCAACGGGCGCAGCAGTGGCCACCAGGCCCCAGCAGCCCAACAGCACGGTGGTGACAATCGCTGAACCACCGAACGCCACCAGCGCAAGGGCAATGCCGGCCATGATCAGCGGGATGGCAATCAGCGTCGGGTACAGGTGGCGCTTGAGCAAGTGCTCAATCAACACCGTACCCGCCAGGCCGGCCAGGCCGAGCACCAGCAGCATCAGCGACAGGGTGGACACCTCGACCCGGGTCACGCCTTCCAGGAACGGCCGCAGGTAAGTGAACAGCATGAACTGGCCCATGAAGAACAGGCTGACAGCGCACATGCCCAAGGTCACCTTGGGGTTTTTCAGCAGGCGCAGCGCATTGCCGGTGGCCGCTGTGCCGCTGTGCTTGAGCGCCGGCAAGCTCAGCCACAGCCAGGCCAGCGCAATCACGGCCACTGGCACCACGCAAAAGAATGCGCCGCGCCAGCCAATCAGGCCGCCAAGAAAGCTGCCCAGCGGCGCCGCGATCACCGTCGCCAGGGCGTTGCCACCGTTGACGATGGCCAAGGCCCGTGGCACTTGGGCGGGCTCGACCAGGCGCATTGCCGTGGCCGCCGACAGTGACCAGAAGCCGCCAATTGCCAGGCCAATCAACGCGCGCCCGAGCATGAACACCGCGTAATTCGGTGCGAACGCCACCACGCTGCCCGAGACGATCATCAGCAGGGTCAGGGCCATCAGCAGGCGCTTGCGATCCATCCGCGCGGCAACCGCCGCGATCACCAGGCTGGTGAGCAGGGCAAACACCCCGGACACGGAAATGCCCTGGCCGGCCTGGCCTTCAGTGATCTGCAAGTCAGCCGCCAGCGGTGTCAGCAGGCTGACCGGCATGAACTCGGAGGCGACCAAGGCAAACGCCGCCAGCGACATCGCCAGCACCGCGCCCCAGCGTTGCGGTTGAGGGGTAACGGAACTCACTGCAAGTGGCTCTGGAAGAAGGTGGAGAGCGTGTCAAACGGGATCAGTTCGACGCGGTCGTAAAGGTCTACATGGCCGGCGTTGGGGATGATCAGCAATTGCTTGGGCTCGGCGGCGCGTTGGTAGGCGTCTTCACTGAATTCTCGGGAGTGCGCGTCGGCCCCGGTAATCAGCAGCAGCGGGCGTGGCGAGATCGTCTCGATATCGTTGAAGGGGTAGAAGTTCATGAACTTGACGTTGCTGGTCAGCGTCGGCCGGGTGGTGGTTTGCGATGAGGCGCCTGCTGGGGTGACTTCGCCGCGCGGGGTACGGTAGAAGTCGTAGAACTCGTCGCCGATCGGATCGCCCGTGAGGCTCTGCGGCGTGCCACCGGTGTAGAGGGTCTCGCCGCCCTGGAATTCTACATAGCGCTGGTTGGCAGCCTGGCGCAGGATCTGCTGGCGCTGTTGCAAGGTCATGCCGTGCTTGAGGCCATTGCGGTTGGCCGCGCCCATGTCGTACATGCTGACCGTGGCGATTGCCTTGAGACGCGGATCGATCTTCGCCGCACTGATCACGAAACTGCCGCTGCCACAAATGCCGATGGCGCCGATGCGTTCCCGGTCGACCTGTGGGCGAGTGCCGAGAAAGTCCACGGCGGCGCTGAAGTCTTCCACGTAGAGGTCGGGCAACACCGCGTTGCGTGGTGTGCCGGCGCTTTGGCCCCAGAACGACAGGTCCAGGGACAGGGTCACGAAACCCTGTTCAGCCATTTTGGTGGCGTAGAGGTTGGCGCTTTGCTCTTTGACGGCCCCCATCGGGTGGCCGACGACAAGGGCTGCGTGCTTTGAGCCCGGGGCCAGGTGCTTGGGCACGAACAGCGTGCCTGCGACCTGCATGCCGTATTGATTGTTGAAGGTGACAGGTTCGGCCGTCACTGTGTTGCTGCTGTAGAAGTTATCCGCACCGTTGGACATATCGGCTCCAAATGAAGAAAGAGAAGTCACCAGCAAACCCAGGGCGAGCAAGAGGCGTTTCATAGGGATGTTCCTTGTGAAGTGTCCGCACATTTTCCGGGTGACGGCAGGGCTTCTGTAGTGCATTTGAGTGGATTACTTGCCTGATCCTCTGAGTTTCAGCGCCAGATGACGACGCCCGTGACTTGCGCGGGTAAAGTGCAATGAAGCATTGAAAGGGTCTGTCATGACGTCCACTCCCACCCCATTGAACGCGCTGATCCAGTCGATTGGTTCGCGCACGCCGTCGCCCGGCGACTACGCCATGCCGATCCCCGGCCTGGGCTTTTATCGGCGTGAGCAACCCGCTGCGCCGGTGGTGTGCATGGTTGAGCCGTGCATCGTGCTGGTGGCCCAGGGCGAGAAGCAGTTGTGGGTGGGCGGCGAGGGCTATCCCTACGACACGTCCCGGTTCCTGGTGACATCGTTGGACATCCCCGCCAATTCCGAGGTGCTGGCGGCCAGCCCCGAGCAGCCGTGCCTGGGGCTGACGTTCAAGCTGGACCTGCGCATGCTCGCCGAGCTGATCGCCCAGGGTGGCTTGCCGCCGGTGCGTGAGCGTGCGGTCATGAAGGGTGTGGGGATCGGCACGGTCACCGACGGCATGCTGGCCGCATTCGCGCGCCTGGTGGCGTTGCTGGATGAACCCGAAGCGATTCCGGTACTCGCGCCATTGATCCAGCGCGAGATTCATTACCGGCTATTGAAAAGCGACCAGGCCGGCCGACTGCGCCAGATCTGCTCGGTGGACGGGCAGGGCTATCGGATTGCCAAGGCCATTGACTGGCTGAAGTTGAATTTCGACGCCGCCCTGCGGGTGGAAGAGCTGGCAGCGCGGGTGCAAATGAGCGCGGCGACCTTCCACCATCATTTCCGGCAACTGACCGCGATGAGCCCGCTGCAATACCAGAAATGGCTGCGTTTGAATGAAGCGCGTCGGTTGATGTTGAACGAGCACCAGGATGTGTCCAGTGCCGCGTTCAAAGTCGGGTATGAGAGCCCGTCGCAATTCAGCCGTGAGTACAGCCGGCTGTTCGGGGTGCCGCCCAAGCGCGACATGGCAACACTGCGGGGCAGGGCGGGTGTCAGTGATCCGCCGGGGTCAAATTAGCGTAGAAGATGCAGCCAATCAGCCGGGCGAACAGGCTCAGGGTTTCCGGCAGGTTCGGGTCGTCGAACAGCATGGCCCGTGAGTCCAGCGCACACAGCGCCCCGAACAGGCGGCCATCGGGCAGGAAGATCGGCGCGCCGGCGTAGCTTTCGATGGCGTATTGCTTGACCACCGGGCGTGACGCGAAACGGCCGTTCTGGCTGATCTGGGGAATGAACAGGGTGTGTGGGTTGATGCAGAACTCACTGCACAGGGTAGTTTCAAGGTCGAGTACGTCGTCGACGTTGATGCCCATTTGCAGCGGGTCGTAGGCCGAACACACCACCCATTCCTGGTCGGTGAACTTGGCGATGCCGGCGAATCTCATCCCGGTCAGACGAGTGACCAGCTTGAGGATGTTGGTGGTTGCTTCAATTTCGGCAATGGCGGCGCGCTCGTCTGCGCTGAGTAACCTGTGTGCGGCGGTGACGCTTGAAACCATGCTTAACGCTCCAATGGCGTGGTCGCAGGTCGCGACCACGCACAGTCAGGTTATTAATTGATACGCGGGTGTTGCTGTACCAGGTTTTCCCGCTTGGTTTGCAGCGCGGCAATCTCGGCGTCAATGTCTTCGATTTTCTGCTCGATATTGTCGTGATGCTCCTGCAGCAGCTCCTTGGCTTCTTCCATGTCGGAAGCCGCCGGGGCCGCACCGCGCAGGGGCTTGTTGGCGGTTTCCTTCATGGTCAGGCCCGTGATCAGGCCAACCACCGCGAACACCATCAAGTAATAAGCGGGCATGTACAGGTTGTTGGTGCTCTCCACCAGCCAGGCCACCGCAGTGGGCGTGACACCGGCGATCAGTACCGAGACGTTGAAGGCACTGGCCAGGGCGCTGTAGCGCAGGTGGGTGGGGAACATTGCTGGCAAGGTCGACGCCATCACGCCGATAAAGAAGTTCAGCACCACCGCCAGAATCAACAGGCCGCCGAAGATCAGGCCGGTCTTGCCGCTGGTGATCAGCATGAAAGCAGGGATCGACAGGAACAGCAGGCCAATGCTGCCGGCGATGATGAACGGCTTGCGGCCGATCTTGTCGCTGACAAAGCCAATGAACGGCTGCACGAACAACATGCCGACCATGATCGCGATGATGATCAGCACGCCGCTGTTTTCGGCATAGTGCAGGTTGTGGGACAGGTAGCTCGGCATGTAGGTGAGCAGCATGTAGTAGGTCACGTTGGTGGCCGCGACGATACCGATGCAGGTCAGCAGGCTACGCCAGTGCTTGGTGGCGATTTCCTTGAACGAGACTTTAGGGCCGTGGCTCAAGCCTTCGCGGTCACCCTGTTCAAGTTTGTCGACATGCTGTTGGAACGCTGGGGTCTCTTCCAGTGCGTGGCGCAGGTACAGGCCGATGATGCCCAGGGGCAGGGCGAGGAAGAACGGCAGGCGCCAGCCCCAGGCCTCGAATTCTGCTTCACCGAGCACGGTGGAGATCAACACCACCACACCCGCGCCGAGCACGAAACCGGCGATGGAGCCGAAGTCCAGCCAACTGCCAAGAAAGCCGCGCTTGCGGTCCGGAGCGTATTCAGCCACGAAAATCGACGCGCCGGTGTACTCGCCGCCCACCGAGAAACCCTGGGCCATTTTGCACAGCAGCAACAGTATCGGCGCCCAGATGCCAATGGAGGCATAGCCGGGGATCAAGCCGATGGCGAACGTGCTCAGGGACATGATCACGATGGTGGCGGCCAGGACTTTTTGCCGCCCGTACTTATCGCCCAGTGCGCCGAAGAACAGGCCGCCCAGCGGGCGAATCAGGAAGGGGACGGAGAAGGTGCCCAGTGCAGCGATCATCTGCACGCTGGGGGAGGCATCGGGGAAGAACACTTTGCCCAGCACATAGGCGACAAAGCCATAGACGCCAAAGTCGAACCATTCCATGGCATTGCCAAGTGCGGCAGCGGTGATCGCCTTGCGCATCTTGTTGTCGTCGACAATGGTGATGTCTTTCAATCCGATGGGTTTGACGCGTTTTTTACGTAGTTTCATGCGGGCCACTCAAAAGCTGAACAGGGGAGGTGCCATCGCTACGATGGCACCGCTCTGTCAGTTCAGATACAAGTGGACACGAAATAATTCACCGCTTTGTGTATTTTTTCTCGCATGGGATGAAACCTTCGGTTTTCGAGGCCTATGCATAACTAGCGGCAAAACAGATCAAATGTGGGAGTTGTCGAGCCCCGGCGAGGCTACGAAGGCGGCGGTACTGTTGGCATTTATGTTGCGTGAACTATCGCCATCGCGGCCTCGCTAAAGCTCGAGCGCTCCCACAGGGGGTTGTCATTGTTAGATAGAACAGGGAAGTCAGTCATATGCCCAGCAGCCACTCGCGGCTCACCTACCGCCAACCACGGCACGCAGACGTTCAGCGATTGTTCGCGATCTTCGGTGATGCACAGACCAATTTGTTCAATCCTGCCGGCCCGCTGCCCAACATCGAGGCGGCACAACGGCTATTGGATCACTGGCTGGAGCAATGGGCATCCCAGGGTTACGGCTGGTGGGCAATTGCCCGGAAAGAGAGCCCCGAACACATCATCGGATTTGGCGGCATTGCGCCACTTAACTACCTGACGCAGCGGCGCATCAACCTTGGTTATCGCCTGGCCGTCGAGGCCTGGGGGCAGGGGTATGCCACTGAGCTGGGGCGGGATGCACTGGCGCTGGCGTTCGACACCCTGTCTTTACCAGAAGTCTTCGGCCTGGTGCGGCCCGATCATGCTGCGTCGATCCGCGTACTGGAGAAACTCGGCATGCAACGTTTTGGCCTGCTGGAGGATGTCCCCGGTCAAGCGCCCAGCCTGGTGCTCCGGGTTTGTCATCCTACAACTGTACAAGCCTGACATTTTCCTATTCCACGTAAATCCTCGATAAGCGGCAATCTTTGCGATTGACACTGCGCGGGCGTCTCGCTATAAAACTCGTAGTTGTACGACGACATATGACGTTACATATGTCCTACCTAACAAAAATAAAAAGTGATGCCATGAATCTGAACGAGCCCATCAGTGCCCTTCGTGTCGGCCAGGCGGTCGGCAGCTATCGCTGGACGATCTGCGCGATGTTGTTTTTCGCCACCACGGTCAATTACCTCGACCGCCAGGTGCTCAGCCTGTTGGCGCCGCAACTCTCGACGCAGTTTGGCTGGAGCAACACCGATTACGCCAACATCGCGGCGGTGTTCCAGTTTGTCTACGCCATTTCCATGCTGTTTGCCGGGCGCTTCGTCGACAAGATCGGCACCAAGGCCGCTTATGTAGTAGCGATTGGTATCTGGTCCACCGGCGCGATCATGCATGCGTTTTCGGTGCCGATGGGCGAGGGTATTGCAGCCGTCAGCGGCGCCATTGGCCTGGCGGTGATCCCGGTGTCGATCGCCGGCTTCATGCTTTCACGGGCGGTGTTGGCGATTGGCGAAGCGGGTAACTTCCCGATCGCGATCAAGGCCACTGCCGAATATTTCCCCAAGAAAGAACGCTCCCTGGCTACCGGCATCTTCAACTCCGGCGCCAATGTCGGCGCGATCCTGGCGCCCATCTGTGTCCCCTTGATTGCCGGCCTGTGGGGCTGGGAGGCGGCCTTTATGGTCATCGGCATGCTGGGTTTTGTGTGGGTAGGCGTGTGGGCCGCCGTGTACGAAAAACCGGAAGAGCAAAAACGTCTGTCGCCTGAAGAGCTGGCCTACATCCGCAGCGACCAGGCCGTACAGCCGTTCACCCCGGCGCCGACGGGCACCTCAGGGAAGAAAGTCTCCTGGTTCAAACTGTTGACCTACCGCCAGACCTGGGCGTTTGCCTTTGGCAAGTTCATGACTGACGGCGTGTGGTGGTTTTTCCTGTTCTGGCTGCCCACCTACCTGTCTGCCCAATACGGCATGAAAGGCGCCGATATCGTGATGCCATTGGCGGTGCTGTACAGCATGACCATGGTCGGCAGCATTGGCGGCGGCTGGTTCCCCAGCTACTTCATGGCACGCGGCGATGCCCCCTATGACGGGCGCATGAAAGCCATGCTGGTGATTGCGCTGTTCCCGCTGGTGGTGTTGCTGGCGCAGCCGCTGGGTTACCTCAGCTTCTGGGTGCCGGTGCTGCTGATCGGCGTGGGCGCTTCGGCACACCAGGCGTGGTCATGCAATATATTCACCACCGTGTCCGACATGTTCCCGCAGAAAACAGTGGCCTCGGTGGTCGGCATTGGCGGCATGGCCGGTGGCTTGGGCGGCGTGCTCATGACCAAGATCGGCGGTTGGGTGTTCGACTATTACAAGTCCATCAACGACATCCATACCGGCTACATGATCATGTTCGCCATCTGCGCCCTGGCTTACCTGGTGGCCTGGAGCGTGATGAAGACGCTGGTGCCGCGCCACAAGGAAATCACTGATCTGTAGCTTTAATGCGACGCTGCTTGCTCCCGATACAACTGTTTGGGCTGTAGCAGCAAACGGTAACCACGATGCGAAGCGAGCCGCTCTTGATCTTGATCTGCTTTTGATCTTAGGCGCCCCGTTAAACCACGCTGGCGGATTACGGGCACACCGAGCCTAAGCGAGGTGCCGAGTGGTGGGGCCAGAGCGTTTTGCTTACTTTGGCCTGGGCCGGCATCCCGGCTTTTGCAAAGTGAGCCGCCGTCAGGGCGGAACCCTAAGTAGCCGTTAGCGCAGCAATGGATATGTACTCGGTATAACAGTGTCGACTGTGAGGCCGTCATCGCAGGCAAGCCAGCTCCCACAGTTGGATCGCGGGGGTGTCAGTTAGATAGGTATAGGCTGTCAGGCCACTATCGCAGGCAAGCCAGCTCCCACAGTTGGATCGTGGGGGGCCAGGTAGATAGGTGTCGGTTGGCAGGCCGTCGCGGGATCAAGCTGAGTACATATCCGGTGTATCAGTCATACTGGCAAGCATGACTTTCGACTCGCCTCTCGCCGCTTATCAACACGCCATCACCCAGCCAGGTTTCGTCGCCGATGACGCCCAGCGCCGGGCGGTCCAAGCCCTGCAAGCCTGTCACGAGGCCTTGCACCAAGGGCGTTCACCGATTGCCGGCGTGTACCTGTGGGGCCCCGTGGGGCGCGGCAAGACCTGGCTGATGGACCAGTTCTACCAAAGCCTGCGCGTGCCGGCGCGGCGCCAGCATTTTCACCACTTCATGGCGTGGGTGCACCAGCGCTTATTCCAGCTCACGGGCACCCATGACCCCTTGCAGGCGCTGGCCCGGGAGCTGAGCCAGGCCGTGCGCGTGCTGTGCTTCGATGAGCTGTTTGTGAATGATATCGGGGATGCGATCATTCTCGGCCGCCTGTTCCAGGTGATGTTCGAGGAAGGCGTGGTGATGGTGTGTACGTCCAACCAGCCGCCCGACCAGTTGTATGCCGATGGCTTTAACCGTGAGCGTTTCCTGCCGGGCATCGATGCGCTCAAGCAGCATATGCAGGTGGTGGCGGTGGACGGTGGCGAGGATCATCGCTTGCATCCCGGCGCTGGCATGCAGCGCTATTGGGTGAATCAATCCGAGGCACTGGCGGCGGTGTTTCAACAATTGAGCCAAGGGCAAACCGTGATCCGCGGGGCAGTAAGCGTAGGGCACCGCTCCATCATGACGGTGCAGGCCAGTGACACCGTGCTTTGGTGCCGTTATGCCGACTTGTGCGAGCAGCCCCTGGCCGCCATGGATTTCATGCTGTTGTGTGATCGCTTCCGCGCCATCCTGCTGGGAGACGTCCCCAACCTCAGTGCACAGAAACGCCCGGGCCGAATTGCCCGTGGCACTGAAGACGGCGCCGAGCGCGTGGTGGCTGGGGATCGAGAGTTGCCGCAGTTGTCGGTGCACGATGACAGCGTACGGCGCTTTATCGCCTTGGTAGACGAATGCTACGACCGCAAGGTGCCGCTCTTTATCGAAGCCCGTGTGCCGCTGCAGCACCTGTACACCGATGGTTACTTGGAATTTCCTTTCCGTCGCACCCTGAGCCGGCTGCAGGAGATGCAACTGCAACGCTTCGCCACCTAGGAAAAATCGCCGCTTGCGGGCTCATTGCGCGCTTTGGTGCGCGCAACCTTCGCACTTTCTGTCAGCTATTTGTCGCGTATCTCCTTCATCTACTGCCGACTCCACGCTTACAATCGCCCCTCTCAAAGGGAAACGATTCCCTGGTTGTCGCTATCGAGGAAGGACATGGACACCCCAGACATCCTGGTGCTGCAAGCCAGCTATACCAACGCCGTGCACGCCGACGCCATTGGCCTGCTGCTCAACCATTACGCTGAAGATCCGATGGGCGGCGGCCACAGCCTGCCAGCCGATCTCTTGCAGCAACTGCCCGCCGAGCTGGCCAAGCGCCCACACGCGTTCAGCGTGCTGGCGTTTGTCGCAGGTGAGCCAGCGGGGTTGGTCAATTGCTTTGAAGGCTTCTCGACCTTCGCCTGCCGGCCCTTGGTCAACGTCCACGATGTGGTGGTGAAGGAGCAATTCCGCGGCTTGGGCTTGAGTCAGAAGATGCTGCAAAAGGTCGAGGAAATCGCCCGGCAGCGTGGTTGCTGCAAGATCACCCTCGAGGTACTGGAAGGCAATGAATTGGCGCAGTCGGCATACCGCAAGTTCGGGTTTGACGACTCAGTGTTTGATCCCGCCCATGGGCGGATGCTGTTCTGGCATAAACCGTTGTAATAAATAACCGGCAAAAAAAGGGCGCCATTCAATGGCGCCCAATAAGCCTTCGCCAACGGAGCAGAATGGCGCAGGGTGCTACGGATTAAGTAAGCATTAAATCAACTGTTCGGTTGTGCCTGATCGACAGTCTCCGATTTAACCGACTTGCCATCGGCGCTGGCAACTTGCTGTTCAGCCTTGCCGTGGGTTTTTTCCTGAATAAAGCTGAAGTTGTTGTAGAACTCCTTGGAGCGTTCTGCACCGCCCTCTGCAAAGGCGGCGGCGGAGGTCAGGGTGATCAGGCTGGCCAGCATCAAGGTCGACATTTTCATCGCGGTATTCCCAATTAAAAGTGATAGGTGTCCGGTCGCTCCGTGATCAGATCATGGAGCGACTATGGCGTTATCTTATTAAGTGGGAATTAACTGAAAGTGCAGTTGAAGTTAACAGTTTCGTTAACTTCAATGTGCGCGGCTACAGCTTCCAATCCAGCGCCAACGTGACGGAACGCGGCTCGCCCCAATACACACCGTTATAAAAACCAACGCGCTCGTAGTATTTCTTATCAAAGAGATTGTTCACGTTGACCGACGCCGAAACCTGTTCATCGAACTGGTAGCGCGACATCAGGTTGACCACGGTGTAGCCCTGCTGCGTGATTTTCGCCCGGGTGGTGATCGGCCGGCCGTCGCTGTTGCGCTGCCCGGTCGGGCGGTTGCTGAAGTCGTAGGTTTCGCTCTGCCAGTTCACGGCGCCGCCGACCGTCAGATTGCGCCAGGCGCCCGGCAGGCGATAGGCGCTGGAGATCTTCAGCAGGTTCAAGGGTTGGCTGGTGTTAGTGCGTTTGTCTGAGCCATTGACCGAATGGGTGTAGGTATAGCCGGCGGTCAGATTCCAGTTTGGCGTGATTTCCCCGGCGGCTTCCAGCTCGAAGCCGTTGACCTTGTTACCTTTGCCGCCGGATTTGTAGTATTCCTCGCCGGTGACCGGATTGGGCGGTACTGAGTCATCTCGCTCGGCGACGTTGTCCTGGGTGCTCCAGAAGTACGCAGCGGCCAGGTTCAAGCGCTCGTTCAGCACACTGCCCTTGAGGCCCACTTCGTAGTTACTGCCGACCACGGGCTCCAGGTACTTCTTGTTGGCATCGCGGTTGTTCTGGGGTTTGAAGATGTCGGTATAGCTGGCGTAAACGGTGTATTGCGGCGTGATGTCGTAGAGCAGGCCGGCGTAGGGCGTCCACATATCATTGTGGGTCTGGCTGGTTTTGCCCGACGCGGTGAGTTGGTCGTTGGCATTGTATTTGGGCTCTGCGCTTTCCAGCTCCCAACTGCCGTAACGGCTGCCCAGCACGGCGTGCAAGCGGTCTGTTAGGCTCAGCCGCGTGGCCAGGTAACCGGCTTTCTGTTGCTTCTTGCTGTGCTCACCCTTCAGGTCGGTCACCTGGTCGGTGAACTTGCCGATGTCGCCCATGTGTTTCCAGTCCTGGATGGGGTAGTAGCTGGCTGGCAGGTCGCTGCGCATGAAGGGCGAGACATCCCGTTGGGCGGCTTCGCCATAGCCCATCATCAGCGCGTGTTCGCGGCCCAGCAGCGTGTAGTTGCCGGCCAGGTTGAGGTCGATGGCCTCCATGCGCGAGGTGCCGCGCATATGGCTGGCCCAGGCTGTCATGCCGCTGCGGTCGGGGTTAGGGAAACCGGCGCCGCCGTAATACACCTTGCCATCGGTGTCGCTCTGGCGATGGGTGTAGGCGGCCTTCAAGTGCCAGTCGCCGCCGAGCCGATGGTCGAGGGTGGCGAAGGTGGTCTTGTCGGTCAGTGGCCAGGAGCTCCAGTGCGCCGCCATGTTGGTGGAGCGGGGTAGCCTGGCCTTGCCGCCCTGGCTGTTCCAGTAGGGCACGGTGCCCCAGGAGGTGCCCTGTACCTGTTTGTCCTGGTAATCAAAGCCGACGGCCAGCACGGTATCGTCGGAAAGATCAGCCTCGAGGATGCCGTAGCCCACTGCCCGCTGCAGCCCATAGTTGTCACGAAAGGACCGACTGTCGCGGTAGGCCAGCACGCTGCGCCCGCGCAGCTTGCCGTCGAACGCCAGCGGGCCGCCCACATCAACGTAGCTGTAGTAGTTGTCATGGCTGGCGCCACTGATGCCGGTCTTGGCCTGCCACTGCGCGGTAGGGCGCTTGCGCACCATGTTGACGGTGGCCGAAGGGTCGCCTGCGCCCGTGGTCAGGCCCGTCGCGCCGCGCACTACTTCGATGCGGTCGTAGATGATGGTGTCGGCGTCGGTCTTCATGTAGCCGAAGGTGTTGAGCATGCCGTCAACCTGGAAGTTGTTGATGCCATAGCCTCGGGCGGAGTAGTAGACACGATCGGAGTCGTAATGCTGAACGTTGACGCCCGTGGTCTGGCGCAACACCTCCGTCAGGGTATTAAGATTGAAGTCGTCCATCTGCTGGCGTGTGACCACCGAGATCGATTGCGGGGTTTCCTTGACGGAGAGGTTCAGCCGCGTGGCGGTGCTCATCGAACCGGTGGTGTAGGCGCCGGTATGCTCGGTGGTGGAGCCCAGGCCGTCGGCGCTGATAGTGGTCGCGCCCAGTTCCAAGGCTTGGGTAGGGGCTGTTTCGGGGGTGGTGTCGGCCAGCGAATCCGGGCTCAGTGCCAGGCTGAACAGGCCGAGGGTGAAGGTCATGGAACGGGTGAAGGGCGCGAACATCACTGCAGACTCCTTGTCGTCTTTGATACCTCCCCAGGCAGGGAGGGCATGGTTCAAAGACGAAAGGAGCTGCGGAACTTTAGGCTCAAACGAGAATGATTGTTATCTTTCTGTTACAAGGCCCTGGCTTACTTGGCCACCACTTCGGCGCCGTCGGCCTTCTTGGGCTTGATCAGGCTGAAGTCGATCAGCGCCTTCTGCTTGGTCTCGTAAGGGTTGCCGATCAACAGCGGGCGTGGCTTGAAGCTGTCGCTCACCAGGCTCTTGCTGTGGTCCAGTTCGTCGAAACTCAAGCCTGCCATGTCGGCCCAGGTGTGGATCAACTGCGAACTGCTGTAAGGCCGCTGCAAGTCGCCGGCAAAGCTCCAGTCGTGGCTTTCGCGCCATTTTGGCGAGGCGTAGGCCATGAACGGGATGGTGTACATCGGCGCAGTCGGCTTGCCTTCGTTACGGCCCAAGGTGTCATGGCCGGCGGAGTCGAACACGTCTTCACCGTGGTCCGACAGGTACAGCAAAAAGCCGTTGGGGTCGGTCTTGGCGTAGTCCTTGATCAGGCTGGAGACCACGAAGTCGTTGTACAGCACGGCGTTGTCATAGCTGTTGTAGGTCGGCAACTGCGCATCGCTGACACCCGCCGGCACGCCCTGGCGGTCGGTGAACTTGTCGAAGGTTGGCGGGTAGCGGTACTGGTAGCTCATGTGGGTGCCCAGCAGGTGCACCACGATGAACTTGCGCTCGGCGGTATCGGCCAGGGCCTTGGAAAACGGCGCCAGTACATCGCCGTCGTACTGACGGGCGTTCTGGTTGCGGTTGTTGTTGAGGTACACCTGCTCGTCGGCCTGTTCGGAAAAGGTCGTGAGCATGGTGTTGCGTTTGGTCATGGTCTGCTGGTTGGTGATCCAGAAGGTCTTGTAGCCAGCCTGTTTCATCACGCTGACAATCGACGGCGTCTTGAGGTACAGGTCCGGGTTTTCTTCGTCGGCGAAGGTCAGCACCTGTTGCAGTGCTTCAATGGTGTACGGGCGCGGGGTGATGACGTTATCGAACACGGCCAACTGGTCGCGCAGCTTGTCCAGTTCCGGCGTGGTGTTGCGCGGGTAGCCGTAGAGGCTCATGCGCTGGCGGTTGGTGGACTCGCCGATCACCAATACGAGTGTGGACGGCTGGCCGGCCATGCTGTCCTTGAGGTTGTTCAAGGGTGGGATCTTGCTCGCACTGGTGAGCATGCCTTGCATGTTGTCCAACTGCTCGGTGTAGCGACGGTAGGCGACGATCATCTGCCAAGGCACGGCAGGCTCGATGCGGGTTTCGAAACGGTCGATGGCCAATTCCATGGTTTCGCTGGTGGCGATCTGCTTGACCAGTGGGTAGCCCACCACTGCCAGGACGATGGCAATGGCTGCCACGATCGACTGACCGCGCGGCAGGTACACCGGGCGCAAGCGCGTCCACAGAAAGATGGCGAAGGCGGTGTGGGCAATGAACGCCAGCACGATCCACCAGGCAAAGTATTGGGTGGCGTATTCGCCGGCTTCAGAGATGTTCGACTCGAACATGATGAAGATGACGCTCTGGGAGAACTCCTGCTGGTAAATGAAGAAATAACCCAGGCTCGCCATAGAGCAAGCCCACAGCACCACGCCGATCAAGGCGGCGAGCAGGCGCGTACGACGCGGGAATAGCAACATCGGCGCCAGCCACAGCGCACTCATGAAGAAGGCCTGGCGGAAGCCACTGAAGCCGGAGGTGCCGGTCAGTTGGATAAGAAGTTGGGTAATACCCGAGAAATACCAGAAAAACAGGAATAACCAGCCAAGGCCGGCCCAATCAAAGCCTTTCGCAGTCGTCGTGCTGCGTTTGAACATCGCCATCCAGCGCCCCATCAGAAAAAGATTGTCGCGCACAGGCGCGCAACATCGGGCCGCCCAGGAAGTGAGCGGCATCGCGGAACGGGAGTATCAAGAGGGGAGTGTGAAAACTTTGTGAGTTTTCTGTAGGTATTGCCTTACAAGGCTACTGGCGCGGGCTTCAGCACAGCGCAGGCTTGGCATCCGACGGCTGATCGAGATGGGCTTGAAGGTGTGAACGCAGGCGCAGGACTTCCTGTTGCAACTGATCACGCTCGTCTTTCAACTGGCGCAGTTCATCGCGACGGATAGTGACGTAGAGGGTCTGTGGCGGACGGGTCATCTGTGCTGTGCTCATTGCTTACCTCGCAAATAGCCGGTAGATCGCGGTGCCAAAACAGGTTTTTGGCAACAGTCGGAAGCAAGTTTGAATTCTTTTTCGCTGCAAGGGAACTTTTTTATTTTTGGTGGTCGTGTGACTTTTGCCGGGGTGATGGTGAAACGATGGCAACTTTTTTGTCATGAAACTACACGGATCCGCTCTGGACTAACCCTCATTAGCCTCATTGCGCTATAAACTATGTCACACATTTTTTAGAAGTTAGGAGCATCAGCACATGCAACTGGGGATTATCGGACTAGGCCGCATGGGCGGTAACATTGCGCGGCGCCTGATGCTCAATGGGCATACCACCGTTGTATACGACCGTAACGAAGCCTTCGTCAAAGCCCTGAGCGAGGAGGGCGCCACCGGCGTCGCCGACTTGAAAGCGCTGGTGGCCGGCCTGCAAAAGCCTCGCGCTGTCTGGGTGATGTTGCCGGCGGGCGCGCCCACCGAAGACACCATCAACGTGCTGAGCGAACTGCTGGAAGACGGTGATGTGATCATCGACGGCGGCAACACCAACTACAAGGACGACGTGCGTCGCGGCAAGGCCCTGGCTGAAAAGGGCCTGCACTATGTGGACGTGGGCACCTCAGGCGGCGTCTGGGGCCTGGAGCGTGGCTATTGCATGATGATCGGTGGCGACACCGAGACCGTGAATCGCCTCGACCCGATCTTCAAAAGCCTGGCGCCGGGCCTGGGTAACATCCCGCGCACCAAGGACCGTTCGGCCTCTGCCGACCCACGTGCCGAGCAGGGTTACATCCACGCCGGCCCAGCGGGTTCGGGCCACTTCGTCAAGATGATCCACAACGGCATCGAGTACGGGATGATGCAGGCGTTTGCCGAAGGTTTTGACATCCTCAAGACCAAGAACTCGGAGAACCTGCCAGAAGACCAGCGCTTTGACCTCAACGTTGGCGACATCGCTGAAGTCTGGCGTCGTGGCAGCGTGGTGTCGTCCTGGCTGCTGGACCTGACCGCCGACGCCCTGGCCACCGACCCGAAACTCGACGGCTACTCAGGCTCCGTGGCCGACAGCGGTGAAGGCCGTTGGACTATCGAAGCGGCCATGGAGCAGGCGGTGCCGGTTCCAGTGTTGTCGACCTCGCTGTTCGCGCGTTTCCGTTCCCGCCAGCAGAGCACCTACGGTGACAAAATGCTGTCTGCCATGCGCTTCGGCTTTGGTGGCCATGTGGAGACTTCCAAAAAATGACCGCCAACGGCAAAAAACCCAAGGCCGAACCTGCTCCACCCACCACGTTGTTTCTGTTTGGCGCCCATGGCGACCTGGTCAAGCGCCTGCTCATGCCGGCGCTGTACAACCTGAGCCGCGACGGGTTGCTGGGCGATGGCCTGCGTATTGTCGGCGTTGATCACAACGCCATCAGCGATGCGGACTTTGCCAAGAAACTCGAAGACTTTATTCGTACCGAAGCCTCCAGCAAGGTCCGGGGCAATGCCGAAAACGCCCTCGACCCTGCGTTGTGGGCGCAATTGGCCAAGGGCATCAGCTACGTCGAGGGCGATTTCCTCGACGACAGCACCTATGCCGATATCGCCAGCAAGATCGCTGACAGCGGCACCGGCAATGCAGTGTTCTACCTCGCCACTGCACCGCGCTTCTTCAGTGAGGTGGTGCAGCGCCTGGGCAGTGCCGGCTTGTTGAATGAAACCGACGATGGCTTTCGCCGCGTGGTCATCGAGAAGCCGTTCGGCTCCGACCTGGCCACCGCCGAGGCGCTCAACGCCTGCCTGCTCAAGGTGATGAGCGAGAAGCAGATCTACCGCATCGACCATTACCTGGGCAAGGAGACGGTGCAGAACATCCTGGTCAGCCGTTTCTCCAACGTGCTGTTCGAAGCGTTCTGGAACAACCACTACATCGATCACGTGCAAATTACTGCCGCTGAAACCGTCGGCGTGGAAACCCGGGGCAACTTCTTCGAGAAGACCGGCACGCTGCGGGACATGGTGCCCAACCACCTGTTCCAGTTGCTGGCGATGGTTGCCATGGAACCGCCGGCAGCCTTTGGTGCCGACGCGGTGCGGGGTGAGAAGGCCAAAGTGGTCGGTGCGATCCGCCCCTGGTCGCTGGAAGATGCGCGGGCCAACTCGGTGCGCGGCCAATACACCGCCGGAGAAATTGCCGGCAAGCCATTGCCCGGTTATCGCGAAGAAGCCAACGTCGCGCCCGACAGCAGCACCGAGACCTTCGTCGCGCTGAAAGTGATGATTGATAACTGGCGTTGGGTCGGTGTGCCGTTTTACCTGCGTACCGGCAAGCGCATGAGCATCCGCGACACCGAGATTGTGATCTGCTTCAAGCAGGCGCCGTATGCGCAATTTCGCGATACCGAAGTCGATGAGCTCAAGCCCACTTACCTGAAGATTCAGATCCAGCCGAACGAAGGCATGTGGTTCGACCTGTTGGCCAAGCAGCCTGGGCCGACCCTGGAGATGGCCAATATCGAATTGGGCTTTGACTACAAGGACTTCTTCGAAATGCAGCCGTCGACGGGCTACGAAACCCTGATCTATGACTGCATGACCGGCGACCAGACCCTGTTCCAGCGTGCCGACAACATCGAGAACGGTTGGCGTGCAGTGCAGCCGTTCCTGGATGCGTGGAAGCAAGATGACGGTATCCAGGCTTACAAGGCGGGTGAGGATGGTCCGGCGGCGGCCGATGCCTTGCTGGCCCGCGATGGCCGCGCTTGGCATAGCCTCGGATGAGTGACGCGACGATTCATCCCATCCGGTTTGTCCTCAGTGATGTGGACGGGACGCTATTGCATCCCGACCACAGCCTCAGCCAACGCACCGCCGATGCCATTCGCGCGATGCGCGAGACCGGGGTGCTTTTCAGTCTGGCCAGCGGGCGTCCGCCCAAGGCCATGCGGCATTTGATCGAAACCTTCGGTATTGATGTGCCGGTGGCGGGCTTCAATGGCGGCACGTTGGTCAACCCGGATGGCAGCATCCTGGTTGCCCACCATCTGCCGGCGGAAGCGGCACTGATCACCCTGGCGCTGTTTTCGGCCGAGTCGGACGTGGAAGTCTGGGTGTTTGCCGATGGTGACTGGCTGCGCCGTGATCCGCCCGGGCCCATGGTGCAGCGCAAAGCTGATGGCTTGGGCTATGGGCCGGTGGTGGTAGAGAGTTTCGAGCCGTACCTGGACCGGGTCGACAAGATCGTCGCCGCTAGCAACAACACCCAGTTGTTGGTGGAGCTTGAAGCGCAATTGCAGCCCAAAGTGCAGGGGTTGGCCCAGGTGTCGCGTTCGCAACCGGTGTACCTGGACGTGACCGCGATGCTGGCCAACAAAGGCGAAGCCTTGAAAACCCTGGCCGAGCACCTGGGCGTGCCGCTTGCGCAAACGGCCGCGATTGGCGACGGTGGCAATGACCCGGCGATGTTTCATGTGGCGGGGTTGTCGATTGCCATGGGCCAGGCCGAAGAAACCGTCAAGCGCCAGGCCAATGTGGTCACCGGCAGTAATGTCGAGGACGGCGCTGCCGAGGCGTTCGAGCGTTTTATTCTCACCGCACGTTAATGACTGACGTATGACTGCACAACTTCCAGCTCAAGTTTTACTTGGGCTGGAAGTTGCTGCATGCAATTACTTCGGCATTGCCCACTGTTGCAACTGGTGGCCCTCTTTATCGAGCTCGGCACGGGCCTGCAACAATAGGTTTTCAAGTTGAGCCGGGTCGGTATACGCAGTGGAGGACAGCTGTTTGCTGCCGATGCGGGTGTTGGTACGGTCGATGACGCTCAGGCTGAGGGCGCCAACGCCATCGTGCCAGGCCACGCACTGAAAGGGCTGGAAAGCACGGTCTGCAATCAAAAGAGCTTCGTTGATGCGCAGCGGAGCGTTCATTTGGGTCTTCTCTCTGTATGCCCATTCAAGTGAGTACCGGCGGTTGGGCTGACCGTGCGGTGGGTTACTTGTACTGATGCACGATGGTGGGGTGCGGGTCACATGCTAGGGCAAGAAATTTTAACTTTCCCTGATTGACGTCATGTAAGCGGCTGTTTTGAAAGCGCAATAAGCCTTTCACTGGCGGGCAACTTCGGGCGCGCTACGAAACAGGCATGGCTTTTTGCCCACACTTATAGCGAAATGGTACAAGGTCAGCGTCAAGATCTTGCTAGGGTTACCAGCAGTCGCCACAAACTGTTGTTTCTAAATAACTTTAACAATCTTGGCGCCAAGGAATAGTCATGATTGCGACGCCCCCCCAACGCCGCTTACTGGTGGTCGACCCCTGTGACGACTGCCACGGGCTCTTGCCCGGTTTACGCACCGCCGGCTGGGAAGTGGACAGCTGTGCCCTGGAGGCGGTGGGTGAGCGCTCCTGCGATGTGGGCCTGCTGCGTTTGCAACGTGACCACCTGGAACGCCCCGAAGCGGTCAAGGAGTTGATTGGTCGCAGCGGCACCGAGTGGATCGCCGTGCTCAGCCAGGATGTACTGCGTTTGCAGAACGTCGGCGATTTTGTCTGCGAATGGTTCTTCGACTTCCACACCTTGCCCTTCGATGTGTCCCGGGTGCAGGTGACCCTGGGCCGTGCGTTCGGCATGGCGCGCCTGCGTGGCAAGGGCTACGCGCCGGTGGATGAGCCCCACGAATTGCTGGGCGAGAGCCGCCCCATTCGTGAGTTGCGCAAGTTGTTGTCCAAGCTGGCGCCGACGGAATCCCCGGTGTTGATCCGCGGTGACAGTGGCACGGGTAAAGAGTTGGTGGCCAAGACTTTGCACCGCCAATCCCAACGGCACGCCAAGCCGTTTGTCGCGATCAATTGCGGCGCTATCCCTGAGCACCTGATCCAGTCCGAGCTGTTCGGCCACGAAAAAGGCGCGTTTACCGGCGCTCACCAGCGCAAGATCGGGCGTATTGAAGCGGCCAACGGCGGCACGCTGTTCCTCGATGAAATTGGCGATCTGCCGATGGAGCTGCAAGCCAACTTGTTGCGCTTTCTTCAGGAAAAGCACATCGAACGCGTCGGCGGCAGCCAGCCGATACCGGTGGATGTACGCGTGTTGGCCGCCACTCACGTCAACCTTGAGGCCGCGGTGGAGAAGGGCGCGTTTCGCGAAGACCTGTATTACCGCCTGAATGTCCTGCAAGTGGTCACCGCGCCGTTGCGTGAACGCCATGGCGACGTGGCGATGCTGGCCAACCATTTTTCACGTTTCTATAGCCAGGAAACCGGGCGGCGCCCGCGCAGTTTCAGCGAAGAGGCCTTGGTGGCGATGGGGCAACACCCGTGGCCGGGCAATGTGCGTGAACTGGCCAACCGCGTGCGCCGCGGCCTGGTGCTGGCCGAAGGGCGGCAGATCGAAGCGGTTGACCTGGGGCTGCAAGGCCAGCAGGTTATTTCGGCACCGATGGCAACACTGGAAGACTACAAACACCGCGCCGAACGCCAAGCGCTGTGCGATGTGCTCAACCGGCACAGCGACAACCTCAGTGTCGCAGCCCGCGTGCTGGGGATTTCCCGGCCGACATTCTACCGGTTGCTGCACAAACACCAGATCCGCTAGGGCGGGTAGACCCAACGTGGGAGCAGGCCTGCGAAAGCGGTGGTTCAGTTAAAGCTTCAGTGGCTGACATACCGCCTTCGCGAGCAAGCCCGCTCCCACAGGGGATCTGTGCCAGGCGCTGATTCTGTGGGCAATGCATGGCCAATGTGGGAGCTGGCTTGCCTGCGAAAGCGGTGGTTCAGTTAAATACTCAGTGACTGACACACCGCTTTCGCGGGCAAGCCCGCTCCCACAGGGGATCTGTGTCAGGCGCTGATTCTGTGGGCAATGCATGGCCAATGTGGGAGCTGGCTTGCCTGCGAAAGCGGTGGTTCAGTTAAATATTCAGTGACTGACACACCGCTTTCGCGAGCAAGCCCGCTCCCACAGGGGATCTGTGCCAGGCGCTGATTCTGCAGGCAATGCATGGCCAATGTGGGAGCTGGCTTGCCTGCGAAAGCGGTGGTTCAGTTAAATATTCAGTGACTGACACACCGCTTTCGCGAGCAAGCCCACTCCCACAGGGGATCTGTGCCAGGCGCTGATTCTGTGGGCAATGCATGGCCAATGTGGGAGCTGGCTTGCCTGCGAAAGCGGTAGTGCAGTCACAGATGCAGCAACTGACACAACGCCTGCGGGCAAGCCAATCAGAAGTAATACGGGAATTTCAGGCTGAACGTAAAGTCCGGCGCATCATCGGTCATGCCGATCGCCAGGTTCGGCACGATGGTCAGGTTATCCGAGGCGGCAATGGTCATGCCCACGTTGAAATAGCCGGCGTTGGCATCGCTGGACACCACCGATTGCCAGTCGCCGCCATCCGGCTTGAGCTTGCTCTTGCGTTGCACCAGGTCGGACACCGAGAACGACATGCTCATCTTCTCGTTCAAGGCAAACGCTACGCCGACCCCGAACTGGAAGCTGTCGCCCAGGCGCACCTTGCCTCCCACCTTCTGATTGACTTCACTGCTGATGTCATCGAAAGAGTCTTCAAAGTTGTGGGTGTACGACAACGAACCGAACAACACGGCCGGGTCGAAGGTCTTGACCAGGGAAATGCCCGGCGTAACAGACCAGACCCCGTTACCCGTCGGCAGGCTTTCGGGCACGTAGAGGTTGTCGTTGTTCGGTTGCTTGACCAGTTTGATGCCGAAAGGCTCCTTGCCCGTCGGTGCCTTGACGCGCACGGACACCACCGCATCCGGCAAGGTCGGGGTTTCGTCGAGGAACTTGTAGGCCACGCCAAAGTTGGCATCGCCGATGGTCGGGTCGCGGGTCACGGAGCCTTCGGAGGTGGCCGTGGCGTCGTTGCCGGCGCCGCCCGACTGGTAGGTGGACTCGCGGTACACCACCGGCACGTTCAGGTCGAACTGCCAGCGGTTGTCGACGTTGTAGCGCCCGGTGAGGTCCAGGGTCCAGCTGTCGGACTTGATCCGGTCCAGGTTGATGTTGCCCAGGAAGATCGAGTCCAGCGCCAGGAAACCATTGAGCGTCAACTGGCGCGCGTCATAACGGGCATACGTGATGCCGGTTTCCACGCTGAACTTGCCGTTGCCGAAAAAGCCGCTGGCTTCGTTGTACAGGTTGCTCACACTTTGCGCAGGGGCCGAGTCGTCCTTGAGGGCCTGGCCGTAGGAGCTGCCACCTCCGCCAGCGCCTCCGGACGCCGCGGCTGCGCCCGTACCGCTGGCCGCGACAGCGTTAGCGCCGTTCTTGAAGTCGGCAGGTGATTTAGCCAGGCGCCTGGGGGCAGGCGTTGCCGGTTGGTCCTCGACCTGGCGCACACGTTGCTCCAGCACCGCCAGAGCTTTTTGCTGCACGTCGTAACGTTGCTTGAGTTCCAGCAGTTCCTTCTTCAGGGTTTCGATGTCAGCGTCTGGCGCGGCATACAGTACGGATGCGGGCAAGAGCGTACTCAAACAAACCACCGCACGTAGCGATAACGATCGATGCATGAAATAAGCCGTCCTTTTCTAATGCGTAAGTGTCGAGGGTCAGCGTAGTTCAATAACCGAGCGTGCGTAGGCCTTTAAGTTGATCCAGGTTGCAGTTCAACGCGGCGTTGTTCAGCCCGTTATTGTTCATCACGACATTGATCTGGGTGATGTTTCTGACAAGGTTGCTATCGCCGGTCAAAACCGTGCCCTGCAGCACGTTCCCCGCGCCGATCTGTTGCAGGCTGTTGCCCTGGTTGTGATTGGCCTGGATGGCCATCTGCACGCCGCCACTGTTGGCCGAAACGCTGACACGGCCCGCGGCGCTGTCGCCGGTCACTGTGCCGCCAGCCACCAGCACCTGGCCGGACTGCAGGTTATTGGCGGGGGTAACCCCATTCTCGACGTTGATGCCCACATTGTTGTAGGCGGCGTTGCCATCGCCGGCGGTGCGCACACTTTGGGTCACGCCCTGGCCGCTGCCGAGGCCGGCACCCCCGACCACATTGCCGGTGCCCGTGTTGGGAGGGGTACCGGTACCGGTCGAGCCGGTGGTTTGCACATAGAACTGAGGAGTAATGGTGGTTTTATCGATCTGCATGTTGGCCGTGCCGGTAATGTTGCTACCTTCGGCATTGGTCCAGGTGCTGCTCATGACAATGCCAAAGCTGATGATGCGCCCCGGCATCACGTAACGGCCACGCAGCTCGGCCATTTCGGCGTCCTTGAGTTCGATGGGCTTGAACCCCGAGGACGCATAAGCAGGCATTGAGGCGGCCAGACACAAGACCGTCAGCCAACGGGAAGTGTTCATCTGCTGCTCCTGGGGCGTCCTGCCCCTTATTGCGCTTCTAGAAGAAGTCGCTCTGGATAAAACCGAAATCCATCAGCTCGGCATCGCCCACGGGCCGGAACTCATTCATCTGGCTCTTGGCGGTCAGCGGCAGGGGCGGGTCGAGCAACACGTTGGCCTTGTCGTAACCCTCGCCCAGTACGGCGAAGACAATGCCATTCCAGCCTTTGACGAAATCGTCATGGGAATAGCGCTTGTGGCCCAATACGGGGTCGCCGATGTACACCCAGTCCTTGTCGGCCCGTTGCAACACCACGAAGTGCTTGTAGCCGCGGATTTCCAGCAGCACCACCACGGGGATTTTCACGGTCAGCAGGGTCTCGGGCGCGATCTTGTAGCCCCGGGCACGCATGCCGATGCTTTCGAGGTAGCGCTTCATGTCGAGCATGGAAAAACCCTGAGTTCGTACCAGGTCCTGGTCGGCGGTGACCAGCATGCCTTTGATGATGTGTGCTTCGTCGACGTCCAGCCAATAGGCCTGGCGCAGGATGGTGGCGAGTGCCGCGGCACCGCAGCTGAAATCGGTTTTCTGTTCCACCAGGTTGGCGAACCTGCGTTCACGGATGCTCTCGACCTTCTTGAAAATCACCGCACCACCGGGCATGGCGGAAACCGCCATGGTGCCTGCCCAGGTCGTGCCGGTGAGCAACATCAAGAGGGTGAGGGTCGCGATACGCATGATCGAATGACCTGTTGGACACTGGAAAAAAAAAGGGCCTTGTCGCCAAGGCCCCGTTGGATCAGAAGCGCACGCCGCTGGCGCAGACGCTGCAACCTTGGCCGATCGACAGGCTGTTGCTGCCTTGGTTGCCCGCACCGGATTGCAGGTTGACACCTACGTTGCCGGAGTTGCGGTTAACCGAGTTGTCGAGGCTTGCGTTGTTGGACACGTATTGAGGCTTGCCATAACCATGGCTGCTGGCGGCCGTGTTCAGGTAGCTGTTGTTGAGAGAGTTCTGCTCGGTGTTGGAGGCCGCTGCGATGTTCTTGCCGTCAGCGGTGGTGATGGCCAGGTTGTTTTTACCCTGGTTGCCCTGGCCGGCCTGGCCGTTGTAACCCACGTTGCCGGAGTTGCCGGTGATGGAGCCGTCCAGGGAGGCGTTGTTTTGCGTGCCTTTATTGACGAAGTTGTTATGCGAGCTGCCTTGGTCGACATCAATCACGGCAAACACGGTGGCGAAGTCGCCTTTGGCACTGGAGATGGCGCCGGCGTTGTCAGCCTGGTTGCCGGAACCTGATTGTGCGTTGACCCCGACATTACCGCTGTTGCTATTTACCGAGTTGTCGGCTGATGCGTTGTTCTCGGTGTTGGTGTCGTCGAATTTGTTGTGTTCGCTTTTTTGCACATCGGTGACGACAGCGGCCACGGTACCGGTGGGTTGTGGGGTTGGATGCCAGCCACCCGCTTGAGCAGCAGCAGCCATGAGTGCGGCGAGAGCGAAAACCATTGGTTTCAGAGCCATTTGAGGTTTCATGGTGTTTCTCCTTGCTTCTAATTAGTTGGTTAAGTGTTGGTACGGTCTAACGAACGTCTACCAAGCGGTTACTTGATAGTGATGCCCAGGGTGTTAGCCACTCGGTTCCCCACCCCGGCACTCTGGTTCACCTGTGTCACTCCTCGGCTGCCGGTGAAGGCCTGGTCGCTGGTCACGACCTGGCGGCTGCCAGTGGTGGGGGTGAGCCCTGAGTCGGTTGCCAGCGTCGTCGTGTTCTGTTGCAACAGGACGCTGTCATCGATGCTCTGCGGGCCAGGGTTGAGGCTGATCCGCACAGCGTTGATGGATTGGTTATTGGCCCCGGCCGCCTGGTTGATGCCCAGCACACCGTTGCCACTGCTGAATGAGTTGCCCTGGATCGCTGCCTTGGCGTTCAGGGACGGGTCGACCTTGCCGTCGACGCGCTGAATGTCGACGTTGGTGGCCTGGCCACCGAGCGCGATGGCGCGACTGTTGGACATTTGTTGCTGGTTGCCGGCGGCCTGGTTGACCGACAGCACACCGTCGTACTGCTGGCCGCTGTTGTTGATCACGGCAGTGTTGTCGGCCATGGCCGTGGCGCTGCCCAGCAGGGCGACTATCAACAGGGCGCGCTTCATCACTTGCCCCCCATCATGCTGCCGAGATTGTTGAGCGGCGCCATGCCACGCTGGATCGAGTCGCTGATCTGCCCGCCCATGCTGCTGCCGCTGCCCGCACCGTGGCCGGCCGCTGCGCCAGCGCCAATTGTCGACATGCTGTTTTGGGTGGCGCCCAGGCCCGACAAGCTGCCATTGGGCTGAAGGGTGCGGGCAAGGCTGGAACCACTGCTGATGCCGCCAATGTCCCTGTCGCTGAGTTCGCCGGTCAGGGCGCTGTTGATCTCTTTGCTGGGGTTGGCATTGGCAGTGTTGGGGTAGGGGTCGGGCAGCGAGGTACGCCCATACATATGGCCTTGCACGGTGCGCCCGGTCACGATCACGCCGTCACCTGCCTGGCTCGTCAGGCTGACACCGGCACTGAGCACACAGCTGATCAGAAGTACGTTTATCGACGAGGCGTGTGTGAGTGTGTTCACGGCGGCAGTCCTTATTCTTCACGCTGACCCTAAACAGCGTTATCAGGGAAGGAGCAGGAGGCGTGCCGCTTTTTATTAGATGTTGTTATTCAAGGGGTTGGGCTTAAGTCGAGGCAAAGTGATGGCAACTCTGTTTCAGCTTTGAAACAGCCCTGAGCGCTTGAGATATGCCTGTACTCACCTCACGCTGTCTCAGCGATGTAACACTGCCTGTGACAGAACCATGAATCCGCACACGGCGTGCGATGCAGGCGAGGCAGGTGTTTCAAAAATGGACACCCGCGGCCCAAACGTACCCGTTCGTGCGAGCGGGCTCAGCCCTTGGGAGTTTTACGCGGAATGGAATTGAGCACCGGGTTGCCGTCCTGGTTTTGGGTCAGGTAGACCGGCAACACCTTGGGCAGGGAGGGCACGAGGTTGTTGACCTCGTTGATGTTGTAGATACCGCCGATGCGAATCGCGCCAGTACTGGCGTCGGCGAGCATCACCGGCTTTTTCAGGTAGCGGTTGATCAGGGGCAGGGCGTCCGTCAGGGTCAGGTTGTCGAGCACCAGTTTGCCCTGGCGCCATGCCAGCGCAGTGTCATCGGGATTAATAGCGGCGACCTGCGGGGTGGCGTCACCCTGGCGGAAACTGGCTTGCATGCCGGGGCTCAGCGGCACACTGGCATGCTCGCCGTCGCTGGAAATCTGCACTGAGCCCTCCACTAACAGCACCCGCACCTGGTCTTCATATTCCCAGACATTGAACTGCGTGCCGGTCACTCGCACCTGGCCTTCGCCGGCCCGTACGATAAACGGGTGGTTACTGTCGTGGGCGACCTTGAAGAACGCTTCGCCCTTTTTCAAGGTGACCCGGCGTTGGTCCTTGTAATGGCTGTAGACCAACTCGGTGCCCAGGTTCAACTCCACTTGGCTGCCATCGCCCAAGGTGACTTTTTTCAAGCCATTGGCGGCTTCGAAGCGTTCATAGGAACTGGGCAACCAGCCCGCTTCCCAGCCGGTGAAGGCGGCAAGCGGCAATGCCGCCAGGCACACCGCTGCGGCTACCGCGTAGGTACGCAGGCGGCTGCGCGGCTTCTTGAGGGGCACCACCACCGCGTCAGGCTTTTCGCGAGGCAGAAGATCGGCCACGTCCCAGATCTCGAGCATGGCCGCATATTCGAAGGCGTGCAGCGGATGAGCATCGTGCCACTGGGTAAAAGCCTGACGTTCGCCCGCTGTGCAATCTGCAGCATGCAGGCGCATGCACCAATGCGCAGCGGCGTCGGTGATGGCGTCATATTCGGTTTCTGAAAGGGGCTTTTCGCTCATTAACTCATCCTGATTTCCCACATTCTAACCTCCCAAGGTAGACGGCGAGAACCGCATCATGGCGATTGCACATCAATTGGAACTTATTCTTGTTTGCGTGCGCCTAAAAAATCAGGAATTAACCTGTCGTCCACTATGGAGTACGAAAATGTTGAAGAAAACCTTGATCGCCCTGTGTGCTACTTCCGCGCTGTTGAGCGCTGGCGCCGCCATGGCCGACAAGCCGGGTGCAGGCTGGATCACCATTGAAAAAGCCATCGAGGTGGCGAAAACCAAGGCCGGCTACGTTGAAGTCTACGCCGCTGAAGCCGATGACAATGGCTATTGGGAAGTCAAAGGCCGCAAATCCGATGGCACCGTATATGAAGCCCGCATCGATGGCGCTTCTGGCAATGTGCTGCGTGACCAGAAAGACTGATGTTCCTGCCGGGGGCCGCTCAGGCTCCCGGCTCCAGGTAGCGCCCAAGGTGGGTGATCAGGTATGTCACTGAGTCTGCGTTGGCCAGGATGGTATCAATGCGTTTGTCAGGTACCGACATGAAGATGACCCTGGCGTCCTGCAAGGTCTTGGCGCCCGTCGCCTTGAAAATTTTCTTTTCAATTGCCGAGCCTGGCTGGAAATCCTCCCACAGCTCGGTGAGACTGTCTTGAGTCTTGAACAGCATGGTTGCAGGCGTCATCGTCGATAACGCCGTGCTGCGCAGATCTTCCAGGGTGGTTTTAAGCACTGCGGCGCCGGGCCTTTGGATATTGATCAAGTCCGGGAAGGGCCGCATGCTCTCCAGGTAGGCGATGTCTACGGTGTCCAGCTTCAAGTGCGTCAATTCGTGAATCAGCGTACTGGCCCTGGCGTGCGTCGATATGTTGAAGGCCACATTTTCCAGCAAGCGGTTCTGATAAACGTCCAGATTGGGGTCGAAGAAGCGGCTCAGCAGATACAGTTTTCGCTCTCTGTCGGCGGGAATCATGAACGCATAATCCGATGCGGGATCCTGTCGGCTGGTGCCCACCACAAAACGCATGGAATTTGGACCGGTCAAGCTGGGGTCGGTGAGCTCATTGATTATCTCGTCGATTATTTTGGTGACTTTCGAAACCTGGTCCGGCGTCAGGGTGACGACACCGAACATTTCTCCCAAAAAGCGCCCAACCCGGCTGTTCGGATCGCGTTGTGTGGCGAATTGCGCGACGTTGCGGCGGCAGTTCAGCGCGTAATAAGTCGCAAAGTTCAGCGCTTCGGTGATGGCTTGGGCTTTCCAGTAGGTCAACGCACCGATATCGCGGATGCCCACCGCTTCAATATTGATATCCCGTGCTTCGTTTCGCCATGTCTTGAGGTATGACTGAGCCCTGCCGAAGCGCGGCTCTTGGTCGCCCAGCTCCAGTACCCATATGCCCTGCGTATTGCGACCGATGTACGGCCCAACCTGCTCATCGTTGGCGAGGCGCCAGCGTTGTGCGGCTTTCTTGACGCTATACACCTTGCCGGCCAGCGGCACGTAGTATTTCGAGGCTTTGCGGTCTTCATACACCTGGCTGAGCCTGCTTTTTTTCAGGTCTTGCAATGCCACATCCTGTGCCTCGAACGGCTGCAGCCGGGTGCGCGAAGGGCTGGTGATATGCCAGGTGTCGAGGGTGGTGGCGGCGGGCAGTGACGTGTCTGTCAGCTCGGCCAGCGAGCGCTCCTTTTCGGTGGGCGGTGCAAGGGCGGTGCCGTCCAGCGCACTGCGCAGGGCGGCCATCTGCGCCACGCCCCTGACGAAATCCTTGAGCGCAGCCTTCCACTGGTGCAGTTGCAAGGCGTCGGCCGAGCGCTTGAATAAGGTGTAGCTGCGCCATACCACCAGCGGGTAGGCGAGTTTGCCCGCCATGAACTGTACCGCCGTGGGGATTTCCTTGCCGAACAAGCGGGTCGCATGGTCCCACAAGGTCTTGGCGCCTTCTTCGAATTGGCTTCCCAGCAACTTGAGCAACATCAATGTATTTTCACTGAACAGGTAATGCAGCACATTGCCCGCCACTGGCGATGCGGCCAGGCTGATATCGGAGGGGCGATGGCGACTGTCTTTGAGCAAGTGGCGGTAAGTGGCCTGGTGCGGATCTTCCAGGTGCATAAGCACCCAGTCCTGCAGTGCGCCCGGCCTTTGTATCTCATCGAGCAGGGCCGTTTCATCCGTATATTCCTTGAACACATGTTGTTCGCTGTACGGCGCGTAAAGCACCCATGGTCCATCGCCGGGACTCTGCGGGCCGATCAGGTACACGCCCAGCACTTTGGCGGTACTGGCGCCTTCGGTGGCGATCAGTTCCAGCGGTCGAATCATCGCCTTGGCGCCACTGAGTGAGGCGCGGGCCACGGCGTCCGGCATATCGAAAATCTGTTGCACCAGGCTTAACGCCTGGGTGGAAAGGCGTTCCTGCAAGCTGTGTTCGTGGGCGCACTGCAACGCTTGCCAAGGCAATTGGCGGCAAAACAGGCGTCTGCGTTGGCGCGCATCGTCGGTTTTTGTTTCAAGCTGGCTTCGCACCCGTTGTTGATAAGCACTTTTGAGGTCCAGCTGTCGCACCATTTGTATCACCGCACTGGCGTCCAGGGCTTTTGGTAATGGCTTGGCGGTGCGTGAGCGCGGGCGGATGTGTTGCGCCGTCAGGTTTGGCCAGTGCCGCAAGGCAAAGTCGGTCAGGTTGTCGACATTCACATCGAGCACCGCATGGGTGGGGATCAGGATGTCATCGGGGTTGAGCCCCTTGCCGGGAAAGCGCGCCTCAAGCAGCGCCGTCAGCGTGGTTAAGGCATACGCGCGGATGGGTTGGATGTCATGCAGGTAGTCGTGCTCCTCGCCGGCGTTGTTGCAGTACTGCTCCAGAAGCTCGGCCTGGTGGATTTGCTCCTGAGGCGGCGCCATGCCGAGCCACACCGGCAGTGCCTGCTGGTTGACCATGGCATCGGCCAGCGTGATCGCCCTGCCAAGGTTGGTGGGCGGCGGCTGTTCGATGACGGCGTCCAACCGGTCTTGCAAGGCGCGGGCCCCAAGGCCCATGGATAGCAAGTGATCAACGCCCGCCATGACCGCGTCGTTGTAGCTGTTTACTCGGTCATTCAAAAGGTCCTGATCGATACGTTGCAGCGGCCCCTGGCGAAAGGCCTGATGGGGCTCGCGCAAGCAGAACGGCAGGTTCTCCAGCAGGCTCAAGCTGTTGAGCGGGTGCGCCAGGCGTTGGGTGATTTCATCGCGCAGGTCGCTGACGCAGGCAAAGACTTCGTAGCCCAGGCGCGGGGTCCAGAGCAGCGCCTGGCCCGAGCGCTGCGGGTCGAGACCGCCGCGCTCAGTGATGACAAAAATATTGGCCAGCGGTTGTGGCGTATCGACGGCGTTCAGGTCCAGCGTCAAGCCATAGGCATCCGGCAAAAAACCGTTAAGGCCATGGCGGGTCAAGCGCGACAGACTGTCGGGCTGAAGTAGCGTGTCGAGAATGGCCTGGCTTGTGGGCGCCAGGGTTTTATCCAGCGACCTCAGCTCGGCTTCGCTGCGTAACCCCACCAGCATCGAGTGGGCGTGTTTGGCGTGAGTCTTGACCAGAAACTCATGGGGTTGCTGGCGCATGGCGTGCTTGGAAAACAGCAGCAGGACGCGCTCGATGACGGTGTTGAACGTCTTGAGCGTCATGCTTGGCAATTGCACGAAGACATTGCCTTCGCCCCGCGTATAGAACTTCGTCCTGGACGAGAAGGGCACCGCAGGCGCCTCTTGGGCCAGACGTTCAATGAAGTGCTCAAGCATGCTCAATGACTGCACTGTCGCACGCTCTTCACGCTCCTGGGCACGCGTGGCGTAGGTATTGATAAACACCTCTTCGGCTTTGACTGACTGTTGCTGCAGTTGCAGTTCAGCGTTGAGCGTGTCAGCGACGATGCTACGTAAGGTCGGGTGGTGCGCGCGCTCCATCGCCAGCGCACGCTCAATCGCCCGCAGGTTCTGAAGCTGCAGCCGGGCGCGCTCGGCCTTGACGGTCGTAGGGCGGCCATTACCACGGGTGACCGGATGCAAGCTCCAGCGCCCGTTGGTCTCTAGTGTGGCCAGTTGATTGTCCAGCAAGGCACGTACGTCCAGGGCACTGTCCAGCAGGGCTGTGAGGTCCACTTGGCCATCGCTGCGCCGGTAGATTTCCAGGGCGTGGTTAAGGTTGTCCGTTTGCTTGCGCGCAATGTCTTGTACCAAGGTCACGAACACATTGCCGGGTATCGGCCTTGCCGCGATGGTGATCGGGTCCAGGCCGAGCAGCGTGTCGCGCTCATCCAATGAGAGGAAGTTGAGCCATTCGTCCTCGTAGCCTTCGGCCTTGAGCATGCTCAGTAACCGGTCTTTGAGGTCGTCGAGGTTTTCCAGCACCTGTAACCCGCGCGATTGGGTGTAGAGGTACGCGTGGTGCTCGGTGATCATCAAGGTGCTCGCTGGTTCAACGTAATGTTGATGAGGGGCATAAAGGCGCACCTTTTCCACGCTGAGGTTTTCGGCATGGGCGCTGCGGGCGCTTTGGTCGCTGAGGAACAGGGCCTGAAGTGCGTGGCTTTCCTCGGCGGTAATAATCTCGCCCTGGCGCTTGAGCAACACATCGAGGCGAAACTTCTGCGCCACGCCTTGAGCAAAAAAATCCACGCGCGAGGTGCCGCTGTCGATATCTTCATTCCAGTAGGTCTGCAACAGGCTTTCCAACAGCTTCGAGAAAGTACTGGAGCTTTGTTCGATCAAGGCCTCCCAACGCCGGTGATCTTCTTCCTGTTCGGAGGCAGTGAAGCCAGTGGTGTCATGTTTTGGGTTCGAGTATTCGCGTATCTGCCCTTTGGGCCACCTGTGACGCACATAAAATTGCAGCAGCGCTTCGCTCAAGGTCTGCGAGTTGACCCAACGTGGCGTTGCTTGCTCAGCTTCGCGGGTTAAGACATTGACCCGTGTGTCCCGTTGATCCAGGTGTTTGAAATGGGGGCGGGCCATGACGCTCAGCAGCGTGTCGAGCATGTCAGGCAAGGTCGGGGTTTTTTGCAGGTGGACGAGCATGGCCTTGACGTTATCCAGCTGGCAGGCCTGGAGCATGCGTGCTTGCTCCGGCATGACTTCACCTTCGATGAGCTGAGTGGTCAACACCATGGGCGTTTCAGCGCCCAGCGCATTGCGTTGGTCCATCGACAGGTAGCTCAGCAAAGGGGCGCTCTGCAGTGGGTCTTCCAATTGCTCGATCAATTCGCTCAGCAGGGCAGCGTGGCTGTCATAGACCTGTATGCCGTTATCCGGGGTGTAGAGCAATGCCTTGGCGGCGTCGGGTGTCGGGCTGATCGCGAACGCGCCGGCAAGGGGAATGGGGGGCTTGCCGGAAATGTTGATCAGGACCTTTTCAACACGCATGGGGTGATCATGCCGGCTTGTGTCCTGCCGAGACTCGTCGGTAGCCAGGTAAAGGTTGTACAGCCAATCAAGGTCTTTGGCGGTGAGCCCCAGCGTACGTTCACGAGCAGTGGGCGAGGCTTTGCCTTGGGGTTTGAGAAACTCAGGGAAGAAATACGGGGGCGTTAAGCGAACCACAGCCTGTCTCCGGCGTGCCAGGAAAAGCACAGGGTAGGCAGGCGTCCGTGGTGCAAGGCGGTAAATATTCAGCGCTGCGCACGTTGACAACGCAGAGCGTGCGTGGTGTTTAATCGAGGGTCTGGATGTCCCATTCGTTGCCCCTTCCAATCATAAAAACGGAGCTTCAAATGTCTGCGCAGTCCCCGACAGTTGCCACCGCTTGTGCCTCGATCCGCTTCGCTGAACTGGAGGAGTTACTTCATCAGGTGTTCGTTCGGCACGGCACATCGGCGCAGGTTGCTGCGATTCTTGCGCACAACTGCGCAAGTGCCGAGCGTGACGGTGCCCACAGTCACGGTATTTTTCGCATCCCCGGTTACCTTTCGACGCTGGCCAGTGGATGGGTCAACGGCACCGCCGTCCCCAGCGTGACCGATGTGGCCTCAGGCTTTGTGCGCGTCGATGCGGGCAATGGTTTTGCCCAGCCGGCCCTGGCGGCGGCGCGCCCGTTGCTGGTGGAGAAGGCACGCAGCGCCGGCATCGCGTTGCTGGCAATCCATAACTCCCATCACTTTGCTGCCCTGTGGCCGGACGTCGAGCCGTTTGCCGAGGAGGGGCTGGTGGCACTCAGCGTGGTCAACAGCATGACCTGCGTGGTGCCCCACGGCGCGGATCGTCCGTTGTTCGGCACCAACCCCATCGCGTTTGCGGCGCCCCGGGCCGACGGTGCGCCGATTGTGTTTGACCTGGCCACCAGCGCCATCGCCCATGGCGACGTGCAAATCGCCGCGCGCAAAGGCGAGCGGTTGTCACCGGGCATGGGCGTCGATAGCCTCGGGCAGCCGACCCAGGACCCTAAAGCCATTCTGGAAGGCGGCGCACTGTTGCCATTTGGCGGGCACAAGGGTTCGGCACTGTCGATGATGGTGGAGTTGCTGGCGGCAGCGTTGACGGGCGGCAACTTCTCTTTTGAATTCGATTGGACGGACCACCCAGGCGCGCGCACGCCGTGGACAGGCCAGCTTCTGATCGTGATCGACCCGAGTAAAACCGCTGGGCAAAGCTTCGCCAAACGCAGCCAGGAGCTGGTGCGGCAGATGCATGCGGCGGGGTTGCGTCGATTGCCGGGGGACCGACGCCATCGTACGCGGGCGAAGTCGCAGGAAACCGGGATCGAACTGGACGCGCAGGCGTTGCGCGAGTTGAGGGCGTTGGCGGCGGGGTGAAACAGGCTGCGCGGGGGGCGCAGCCTGAATGGATCAGTTACGGCGACCCAGCAACAGGCCGACCACCAGGCCAAAGCCTGCGGAAATGGCCACGGTCTGCCATGGGTGCCCACCGATGTAAGTCTCGGTGGCATCCACGACCGGCTTGCTGCGTTCACGCACATTGGACACCGATTCCAGGGCTTGCTTGAGTTTGATGGCAACCTGCTCGCGCAGGGTTTCACCTTCCTCGCCCACCAGGGATGCGCTGCTTTTGAGCAGTTTGTCCGACTCTTCGATCAACGCGCTCAGTTCGCTGAACGCTTGGTCCTTGATTTGATCTTCGACAGCTTGGGCGGCGGTTTTGCGGGCCATTGAGTGACTCCTTGCAGGTGGATGTGGCAGTGAACAATGGAGTATCGGGGGGAGGCAAAAGTTGCAGTTTTTTTCCCCATGCGCTCATCCGAGGCAAAATCCGGATCGGGAACGTTGGGCCTACAGTGTAAGATGTCACCTATTTGTGCAGCAGGTAATTCAACATGAGCTTCAATCTCGCCAACAAGACCCTCGCCGAACGCGCCGAGCTGGAAGATGAAAAGTCGCGCCTCTACGACCTGTGGCAAACCAACCTGGGCAAGGCCAAGGGCGAAGCCGCACGCTTGTTCGGTGAGCGCGCCAAGCGCAAGGGCAAGTGGGCCGAATGGGTACGTGCCGAACTCGACGGCATGTCGCCGCCGGAGTTTTCCAACATGGTGCGCAGTGAAGTCAACAAGCTGATGGCGGCGGCGAAGTAAAGCACGCCACAATCGCTTCGCGCACCTTGAGCAGCAACGGGTCCAGCTGAGCTTGGGTACGCCAGCCCAACTCCACCGGGTAATGCGGCAGCGCCAGCGGGCAGGGCAGCACGCGCAGGCCGGCCATTTGCGCAATGGCGTGGGCCGCATGCCCGGGAATGGTTGCTACTGCGGTGCTGCCTTTGAGCAGATACGGCAGCGCGGCAAAGTGGCTGGTGGACGCGCAGACGTGGCGGCGCAACCCGTGCGCCGCCAAGCCTTCATCGGTAATGCCGATAAACCCGCCTGACGACACCAGTACATGCTCGCGTGTGACAAACCCCTGCAGGTCGATGACCTCCTGGCCCGGCGCCAGGCTATGGGGGTCTACCAGGCAACGATAGTCACCTTCCCCCAGCACCTGTCGGCTCAGCCGGCGCTCGGTAAAACCGCCGGCGGTGATGGCCAGGTCCAGCGTGCGGTCGAGCAGGGCGGCGGCGACGATCTGGCTGTAGGTCTGGCGAAAGATCACCCGTAACTTGGGCAGGCGCAGTGCGATGGCCTCCATCAGGCTTCGGCCATAGGCAATCTCGAAGTCATCCGACAGCCCCAGCACCACCGAGCGCCCCTCGTAGTGCAGGTTTTGAGGGCTGATCATCGCCAGGCTCTGGCGGCAGCGATCCAATGCCTCACTGATCACCGGTTTCAACTGGTTGGCCCGCAATGTGGGCGCCAGGCCGCGTCCGGTGCGCACGAACAAAGGGTCGCCGTACAGCTCACGCAAGCGCCGCAAGCCCGCGCTGATCGCCGACTGCGTCACACCCAGGCGCAGCGCCGCACGGCTGGCACTGGACTCGTCGTGCAGGGCTTCGAAGGTTTTGAGCAGGTTCAGGTCAACCTGGGCGATATTCATTTGGCTCATATCATTTAGCACTGAGGTGGGCTTTATTCATGATCGAGTCTGGCCGGAGAATGGGCAACCCCTATCTATCGGAGTGAGCCTGATGCCTGTATCGACTGTCGCAGCCCTGCAAATCGGCGCCTTGCCTGGCGGCAAGGCTGACACCCTGGCGCAGATCCTGGCCTATGAGGAGCAAATCCAGCGCAGTGGCGCACACTTGGTGGTCATGCCCGAGGCGTTGCTGGGTGGCTATCCCAAGGGCGAAAGCTTTGGCACGCAATTGGGGTATCGCCTGCCCGAAGGCCGGGAAGCCTTTGCGCGGTATTTTGCCAATGCCATCGACGTACCGGGGCCGGAGACCGAGGCGCTGGCCGGGTTGTCGGCGCGTACCGGTGCCAGCCTAGTGCTGGGCGTCATCGAACGCAGTGGCAGTACGCTGTATTGCACAGTGTTGTATTTCGAACCCTCGGGCGGCCTGGTGGCCAAGCATCGCAAGCTGATGCCGACCGGCACCGAGCGGCTGATCTGGGGCAAGGGCGACGGCTCGACCCTGCCGGTGATCGATACCGCGGTGGGGCGTATCGGCGGCGCGGTGTGCTGGGAAAACATGATGCCGTTGCTGCGCACCGCGATGTACGCCAAGGGCGTCCAGGTGTGGTGTGCACCCACCGTGGACGAGCGCGACATGTGGCAGGTGAGCATGCGCCATATTGCCCATGAAGGGCGTTGCTTTGTGGTCAGCGCCTGCCAGGTGCAGGCATCGCCTGAAGCCTTGGGTGTGGAGGTTGCCAACTGGCCGGTGGACCGTCCGTTGATTGCCGGCGGCAGCGTGATCGTTGGACCCATGGGCGATATTCTGGCGGGGCCGTTGGTGGGCGAAGCGGGTTTGTTGACGGCGCAGATCGATACTGATCAGTTGGTGCGGGCCCGCTACGACTACGACGTAGTGGGGCATTACGCCAGGCCGGATATTTTTGAATTGGTGATCGACGAGCGCGCCAAGCCAGGCGTTCGCTATATCACTGACTGAACGCAATCAACCTGTGGGAGCAGGCAAGTCAGCTCCCACATGTGGTTTTCAGCCACTTACCAGGTGGCAGTGTTCGGTAAGTCCAGGGTGCCACGCTCCACAAAACGCATGGTGCCAAACAGGCCACCCGCCAATTTGCCGCGCAGCACGTAGGGCAGGTTGTTCAGGCTTTGGGTCTGGCTAAGGCCCAGGGTCTGGCGCAACACCGAAAACGCCGAAACGCTGACCGGCACCATCAGCACGGTCTCGGAGAAGCGTGGGATGCTGCCAGCCTGATCGCTGACGCCTGCGGCCAGTGGCCGGCCATTGACCTCCAGGTCCAGGGCCACGCCGTTGTAGTCGATTGCCGCTTCATTGGGATTTTGCACCCGCAGTTTCACGGCAAAGCGTACTTCCAGGTCCTGGCTTTGGAGCGGCTCGATGCCTACTACATTGATGTTCACCGGGTCGCGGTTGGGGAACAGTGCGCAGGCGCTCAAGGTCAGCAGCAACAGCGATAGAACCATGAGCTTGCGCATAAAGAAATGCTCCTACTTTGGGGTGACGTCCGGGTCCTGCATGACCTTGAGGGTAGAGGACTCCGGCTCGAATTCATCTTCTTCCAGCTCTATGAACTCTTCGGGCAGGAAAATGTTCAGCAGGATTGCACAGAATGCGCCCACGGTGATCGGCGATTCGAAGATGTTGTGCAGCGCCTTGGGCAGCTCGCGCAGCACTTCCGGCACGGCGGCGACGCCCAGGCCCATGCCTAGGGAAATCGCCACGATCAGCACATTGCGCCGATGCAGGCCTGCTTCGGCGAGGATTTTGATCCCAGCCACGGCCACGGTGCCGAACATGATCAGGGTCGCGCCGCCCAGTACCGGCTTGGGCATCAGTTGCAACACCGCGCCGATCATCGGGAACAGCCCCAGCAGCACCAGCAGGCCGGCGATGAAGTAGGCCACGTAGCGGCTGGCCACGCCGGTCAATTGAATCACGCCGTTGTTCTGGGCGAAGGTCACCATCGGCAGGCTGTTGAAGGTGGCCGCCATCGCAGAGTTGAGACCGTCGGCCAGCAGGCCAGACTTGATACGCTTGATATACAGTGGGCCCTTGACCGGTTGCTGGGAAATCATCGAGTTGGCGGTCAGGTCACCGGCCGCTTCCAGGGGCGAAATCAGGAAGATTACCGCCACCGGGATAAACGCCACCCAGTCGAACGAGAAACCGTACTTGAACGGCACGGGCACGCTGATCAGCGGCACCTGGGGCAGAGCGGCCATGTCGACGCGGCCCAGCAACCACGCGACTACAAAGCCCAGGGTCAAACCGATCACGATCGAACCCAGGCGCAGGAACGGGTTGTTGAAGCGGTTGAGCACCACGATGGTCAGCAGCACCAACGCCGCCAGGCCCATGTTGCCCGCCGCGCCGAGGTCGCTGGCGCCATAGCCGCCGGCCATGTCGGTGACCGCCACCTTGATCAGCGACAAGCCCATCAAGGTGATGATGGTGCCGGTCACCACCGGGGTGATCAGTTTGCGCAGCTTGCCGATGAACTGGCTGAGCACCACTTCGATAAACGCTGCGAAAAAGCAGATGCCAAAGATTGTCGAGAGAATCTCATCGGTGCCGCCGCCCCGGGCCTTGACCATGAAGCCTGCGCTCAAAATCACGCTGATAAAGGAAAAGCTGGTGCCTTGCAGGCACAACAGCCCCGAGCCCACCGGCCCGAAGGTGCGTGCCTGTACAAAGGTGCCAAGCCCCGACACGAACAGCGCCATGCTCACCAGGTACGGCACTTCGCTTTCCAGCCCCAGTACGCCGCCCACGATCAGCGTGGGCGTGATGATGCCGACAAAACTCGCCAACACATGCTGCAACGCGGCAAAAATCGCGGCGGTGAAGTGCGGGCGGTCTTCGAGGCCGTACATAAGGTCGGATTTATAGCGCGGGCGGGGGGCTTGAGCGTCAGACAAAATGATGGCTCGGGTCAGAAAATGGAGGCGCAGGATGCCAGAAAGTGCCAGGCGCCTGAAGTGTAAAAAAATATTTATAAAGACCCTGCGCTAAAGCCATGGCCCAGCCGATATCAAGCATAGGCCCACACTACAACGACAACAGTGGTGACCAAGGTCTGGGCAGCGCGTTGACGCTGACGGATCGTTTCGCGGCAAGGACGCTCGCAAACACTACTTCTGAGAGCAGCCCTATGTCCCTCCGTCACCTGAATATTGCCCCTCGCGCGTTTATCGGTTTTGCCTTCATTGCGGTTCTGGTGGTGCTGCTGGGCGTGTTTGCGGTCAACCGTATGACGCAAATGCGCCAAGCCTCCCAGGACATGAGCGCCAACCAACTGCCCAGCATGACTCACCTGGGCACCATCACCGAAAACGTGCTGCGCATGCGCATCCTGTCGTTTCGCGTGCTGGTCAACCGCGAGCCTGCCGCCTTGCAGGAAGCCGAAACCCGTATTGGCGTATTGGCTGACAAGGTCAAGACCGCGCAGGCCAAATACGCCACGCTGCCTGCCGGCCCGGAGGAGGCAGCGCTATACAAGACCTTTGGCGTGACCCTGGATAATTACCTCAAGGCCCAGGCTGAGATGGTGGCATTGTCCAAACAAGGCAAGGTCGATGAGATGCGCGCACTGATCAACAGCCGCATCAAGGAAGGCACCGATCAGATGGGCGAGCAATTGAACAAGCTGATCGCCATCAATGCGGCCGACGCCAAGCAAGCCGACGTAGATGCCGGGCAAAGCTACGAGGGCGCGATCACCGGTGTGGTGGCGGTCTCTATAGTGGCGGCGTTGCTCACCGTGCTGCTGGCCTGGTTGCTGACCCGCAGCATCGTGACCCCGCTGCGCAAGGCCGTGGAAGTGGCTGAAACCATTGCCGCCGGCAACCTCAGCAAAACCATCGAGGACGATGGCAAGGACGAACCGGCGCGGTTGCTCAGTGCGCTGTCGACCATGCAAGCCAGCCTGCGCCAGACCATCCAGCACATCGCCGGCTCGGCCACGCAACTGGCTTCGGCGGCGGAAGAGTTGAGCGCGGTCACCGAGGAAGCGTCCCGTGGCCTGCAACAGCAGAACAATGAAATCGACCAGGCCGCCACGGCTGTCAATGAGATGACGGCGGCAGTGGAGGAGGTGGCGCGTAACGCGGTTTCCACCTCCGAGGCGTCCGGGCAGTCCAACCAGGCGGCGCGGGAAGGCCGTGATCGGGTGATGGAAACCGTCGGCGCGATCCAGACCATGACCCAGGACGTACAGAATACCTCCGCGATGATTGAAGGCTTGGCCGCTCAGGGCCGGGATATCGGCAAGGTGCTGGATGTGATCCGCGCGATTGCCGAGCAAACCAACCTGCTGGCGCTCAACGCGGCGATTGAAGCCGCCCGTGCCGGCGAGGCCGGACGCGGCTTTGCGGTGGTCGCCGATGAAGTGCGCGCCCTGGCCCATCGCACCGCGCAGTCGACCCAGGAAATCGAGAAAATGGTCGCCGGCATCCAGAACGGCACCGGTGAGGCGGTGCAGTCCATGCAACAAAGCAACCAGCGCAGCCAGACCACCCTGGAAATGGCACGCGCAGCCGGCGCCTCACTGGAACAGATCACGGCATCCATCAGCCTGATCAACGAACGCAACCTGGTGATTGCCAGCGCGTCGGAAGAACAGGCCCAGGTCTCCCGCGAGGTGGACCGCAACCTGGTCAACATCCGTGACCTGGCCACCCAGTCGGCGGCGGGCGCCAACCAGACCAGCGCGGCCAGCCATGAACTGTCGAGGCTGGCGGTGGACTTGAATGGGATGGTGGCCAGGTTCGTGGTCTAACAGCTGCCACAAAACCCTGTGGGAGCTGGCTTGCCTGCGATAGCAAACGAACAGTCAGCACATCATGGGTTGGCTTATCGTTATCGCACCATAGGTATCTGTAGCGCTCAATGGTAACCACGATGCGAAGCGAGCCGCTCTTGATCTTGCTTTTGATCTGCTTTTGATCTTAGGCGGCCCCCCAAATCACTGGCGGATTACGGGCACACCGAGCCTAAGCGAGGTGCCGAGTGGTGGGGCAAGAGCGTTTTGCTTACTTTGCCGCTTTTGCAAAGTGAGCCGCCGTCAGGGCGGAACCCTAAGTAGCCGTTACCGCAGGAATGGATATGTACACAATCCAACTGTGTTGACCGCCAGGCCGCCTTCGCGAGCAAGCCCGCACAGTTGGATCGTGGTTTGTCTGGTAGATAGGCGTTGGCTTTCACGCCGTCATCGCAGGCAAGCCAGCTCCCACATTTGCTCTTGTGTTGTGTCAGCGCCCCCATGCCCCTGGATTCACCAGGTTTACCGGCTTTTCGCCAGCCAGTGCCGCCAGCAGATTATCCACCGCACACTTAGCCATCGCCTCCCGCGTCTCATGAGTGGCCGAGCCGATATGCGGCGTAGCCACCACATTATTCAACCGCAACAACGGCGACGCATGATCCAGCGGCTCCTTCTCAAATACATCCAACCCCGCCGCGCGGATAGTGCGTTGCTGCAACGCTTGCACCAGCGCCGCCTCATCCACCACCTTGCCTCGCGAGATATTGATAAAAATCGTCTCTGGCCCCATCAGCGCGAATTCCTCGGCGCCAATCAACTTCTCGGTTTCAGCCGTCAACGGTAATGTCAGGCAGACAAAATCCGCCTCTTTAAGCAAGCCCTGCAAGCTGCGGTACTGCGCGCCAAAGCGTGCCTCAACCGCCGGCTTGGGCGAGTGGCTGTGGTAGATCACCGGCATGCCGAAGCCAAAATGCCCCCGCTGGGCCAGGGCTTCGCCGATGCGGCCCATGCCGATGATGCCCAGGGTCTTGCCATGTACATCGCTGCCAAAATGCGCCGGGCCGATGTTTTTGTTCCACTGGCCGGCACGCACCATGTCAGCCAGTTCCACCACGCGCCGCGCGGTGGCCAGGATCAGCGCAAAACCAGTGTCGGCAGTGGTTTCGGTAAGCACATCCGGAGTGTTGCTCAGCAGGATGCCGCGCTCGGTCAGGTAGTCGATATCGTAGTTGTCGACGCCCACCGAGACGCTGGCCACGGCTTCCAGCTGGGGCGCCAGGTCGAGTAGCCGGGCGTCCAGGCGCAGGCTTGCCCCCAGCAGGCCGTGGGCGGTAGGCAGGGCATCGCGCAGCTTGGCCAGGCCGGTTTCATCCAGTGCGTCAATCAGCGTGACCTCGACCTGCTCATGCAGACGAGCCATGAGCGGGGCGGAGAGTTTTTTGTACAGCACGACAGACTTTTTCATGAGGTTTTTACCTTCAATTCCAGGGTTGGCGCCGGCGAGCGGTCACTGGCGCCGGGCTTGAGGAAAATCGTCAGCACCACGGAAAGCAGCAGCGCGCCGCTCATCAGCAGATAAGAAGCGCCGGGCGAGCCGGTGCTGCTGTTGAGGTAACCCACCAGGTACGAGCCGCCGAACGAGCCCAGGGCGCCCATGCTGTTAATCAGTGCCATGGCGCCACCGGCGACGTTGGCCGGCAGTATCTCCGGGACGATGGCGAAAAACGGGCCGTAAGGTGCATACATGCACGCCCCAGCGATCACCAGCAGGGTGTAGGACCACCAGAAATGTTCGGCGCCCAGCACGTAGGACGCGTAGAAGGCAATCGACGCAATCAACAGCGGCGGCCAGACAAAACGCTTACGTTTTTGCAGCTTGTCCGAACCCCAGGACACCACGAGCATGCCAATCACCGCTGCCAGGTACGGCAGCGCCGAGAGCCAGCCGGCTTCGACCATGTCCATCTGCAAACCGGCCTTGAGGATCGATGGCAACCACAGCACGAAGCCGTACACACCAATGCTCCAGCAGAAAAATTGCAAGGCGAGAATGATCACCTTGGGCGAACGGAACGCCTCGGCGTAGTTCTTCACGGCCTTGATCCCCACCTGCTCGGCGGCGAGGGCGGTTTCCAGGCTGTGCTTTTCGGCGTCGCTCAGCCACGTGGCATCCTTAGGACGCTCATCGGCCAGCTTCCACCAGATAAACGCCCACAACACTGCCGGCAGGCCCTCGATGATAAACATCCAGCGCCAGCTGAAATGCTGCACCAGGTAGCCCGACACCACCGACATCCACAGCATGGTCACCGGGTTGCCGAGGATCAGGAAAGTGTTGGCCCGCGAGCGTTCGGCCCGGGTGAACCAGTGGCACAGGTACACCAGCATGGCCGGCATCACGGCGGCCTCGACCACCCCGAGCATGAAGCGGATGACGATCAGCATGTAGGCGTTGGACACCACGCCGGTCAGCGTGGCCAAGCCGCCCCAGAGGATCAGGCTGACGAAGATCAGTTTCTTGACGCTGCGCTTTTGCGCGTAGATCGCCCCCGGCACCTGGAAGAAAAAGTAGCCAAGGAAGAACAGCGCGCCGAGCAGCGAAGACATGCCCGGCGTGATCATCAGGTCTTCGGCCATGCCGGACGCGGCGGCGAAGCCGTAGTTGGCGCGGTCCAGGTAGGCCAGGCTGTAAGTGATAAACACGATAGGCATGATGTACCACCAGCGACGGGTGGCGAGTTTCACGGTTTCCATGGGGTTGCTCCTGAGCTTGTTGTAGTTGTGGCAACAGGTAATGGGTCACGCAACGGATCGGGTGGGTAATTCAGCGCGGGTCGGCAAACCTTCCATATCGCCACGGCTCTGCACCGCGCGGCTGCCGATCCAGTTACCGCGCTGTACGGCCTCGGGGAAGCTGGAGTTTTCCAGCAGGGCGCTGATCATGCCCACGGCAAAGCCATCGCCGGCGCCTACGGTATCCACGACTTTTTCCACCTTGACTGCGGCGACAAAACCCTGGTCCATCTGGGTGCGGTAATAGGCACCTTCCGGGCCGAGTTTGATTGCCACGGCTTCGGCGCCCTGGTCGAGATAGAACGCAGCGATATCCGCCGGATCCTCGTAGCCGGTGAGCAAGCGGCCTTCACCCAGGCCCGGCAAGACCCAGTCAGCAAGAGCGGCCAGGGCATTGATTTCGCGGATCATCTGCGCTTGGCTGGCCCAAAGCGAAGGGCGCAGGTTCGGATCGAATGACACGCTGCGTCCGGCGTTGCGCATCTGCTTCATCAGTTCAAAGGCGAGTTCACGGGTGGCATCGGACAATGCCGGTGGAATCCCTGTAGCGTGCAGATGGCGCGCTTGCAGCAGCGTGGGGCTGATGTCGGCGATGGACAAATGGCTGGCCGCCGAGCCTCTGCGAAAGTACTCCACTTGAGGATCTGCGCCGGCCTCTTCGCGCGACTTGAGTTGAAACCCGGTGGGGTGCAGCGGGTCGACGGCCACATGACGGCAATCAATCCCTTCGGTGGTCAGCGTGTCGACTACAAAACGCCCGAGGGAGTCGTTACCCACGCGGCTCAGCCAGGCCACATTGAACCCCAGGCGCGACAGGCCGATGGCGACGTTGCTGTCGGCGCCGGCAATGCGTTTGTGAAACTGCCCGACCTGGGCCAGGTCGCCGGTCTGTTCGGCGACAAACATCGCCATGGTTTCGCCAAACGAGAGGATATCGATCTCAGACATGGGCGTTCTCCACATGGGGTTGGCCAAGGCGGGCAAGGGTCGCGACCTGTTGCGCGGTGACTTCGATCAGGTCATCGCCCTGCAACGGAAATTCCACCGCCCGGGTAATACCTTGAGTCATGTGTTTGAGCAGTTGTTCCCACAGATGCAGGTCGGTGGCGCCCGGCGGCAAGGCCACCAGCTTGCCATCGGCGCGACGGGCCACGGCCTTGCAGTGCAGGTAATCCACATGCCGGCCCAGCAACCGCGCAGCGGTGAGCGCGGATTGGTCTTGCCACTGCCAGTTGCCGATGTCGAAGGTCATTTTCACCGGCAGGCCCAGGCGTTCGACTTCGGTAAAAAACCGTTGCATCGGTTCAATGCGCCCGCCGTGCAGGGTCTGGTCGTTTTCCACCAGCAGCTTGACCGGGTGGCGGTTGAGCAGGGCGTGCAGGCTTTCCAGATCGTTGGTGTCGGTGAAGTAACCGAGAGACACTTTCAACCAGCCCGAACCAAAGGCCTGGGCGCGGTCCAGGGTCGCGGCCAGCTCGGCATTGGGCTGGGCACGGCCGGCGACCCACAGCTCCAAGGGCGAGGAAAAGACAGATTCCAGGCCTTGTTCTGCAGCGGCCAGGGCCAACTCAGCCGGTTGCTCGGTGGTGAGCAGTTCTTCACGCCATTCAATGCGCTGGGCACCGGCGGCGCTCAGCAGCGCGACAAAACTCAATTGGCCCTGCTGGCGAACCAGGTCGGCGCCGTAGCTGGAAAGGCTGATGGAGACGGGGTATTTATGCATTGTTGTTTACCTCTGAAACCGGTTTCATTTTTATACGCAAAACAAAATGTGGGAGCGGGCTTGCTCGCGAAGGCGGTGTGTCAGTCAGCTTGGAAGCGGCTGACACACCGCCTTCGCGAGCAAGCCCGCTCCCACAGGGGATTGAGTCGAGCCGCGGATAATCAGCTCGGGTAAAAAATCCAGGGTGCGGGTGGGGGCGGTATCGCCGCGCAGGCGCTTGAGCAAACAGTCGAAGGCGCTGGCGCCAATCGCTTGCGTCGGTTGGGCGAGGGCGGTGATGCCGTTGCCCACCAGCGGGTACCAGTCCAGGTCATCCAGGGCGATCAAGCCCACCTCGCCGAACAGGTCACAGCCCAGGGCCTTGAGTGCACGGGTGCAGGCCAGTGCTGCCACGCCGTTGGCGCAAAACAGTGCCTTGGGGCCGGGGTTGGCGAGAAAGGTTTGCAGCCGGTTTTCCAGTTCGCCATCCAGTTCAACGACGGAGCCTTTCAACGCCGGGCGCTTAGCAATCTCGATGTTGAAACTCGCCAGGCGTTCCAGGCGTGAACTGGTGCCGTCGGTGGTTTCGCTCACCAGCAGCACCTCGCGGTAACCCTGCTGTTCCAGATGGTCCATCGCCATACGCACTGCCGCCGGGTTATCCAGCCCCACCAGGTCGCTGTGCAAGGGCTCGACCTTGCGGTCCACCAGCACCAGGGGCATTTCCCGTTGCAGTTCCAGCAGTTGGTCGAGGTGATGGCCCAGGGTGTTCACGATCAAGCCTTCGATGTTGTACGAGCGCAGCGCTGCCAGGTGTTGGCGCTCCTGCTCGTCATCGCGGTCGGTGTTGCATACCACCAGGCTGTAGCCGTGCTGGCGGCACGCGGTTTCGACGCCGTGCATCACCGCAATGGAGTAGGGGTTGCGGATATCCGCCACCAGCATGCCGATCAGGCGCGTGCGCCCACGCTTGAGGCCACGGGCCATCTGGTTGGGGCGATAACCGAGTTCGTCGATGGCCTGTTCGATGCGCAGCGCGATGGCGTCCGAGAGCAGGGCGCGGTCATCGCCGATAAAGCGCGACACGCTGGCCTTGGACACGCCGGCGCGCTTGGCGACGTCGAGCATGGTCACGCGGCTGCGCTGGGCAGCGGAAAATGAAGTCACGGTAAAGCCTTTCTTATTGGAGTTTGGGGTTGCGCTGAAACCGGTTTCAGGGAACACCAAGTCCAAGAAGCCGTCAAGCTAATCTTCGCTATGGGCACGCAGCAACGCTTGGATAAAACCGACGAATGGGACCCGCAACCTGTTAATTCTGACAGTTCCCAAAAAGAAGGGGCTGGCGTTTACTTTCTCACAACGTGATGGGTGGAAGCGCTCCAGGAACTCATCATCGAAAGAGGAAAGAGTATGTCCATTTCAACATTGACTCATATTTCTGGAGCGCGCATTGGCGGCGTACTTGCGCTGGGACCCATGGACATTCCGGGTGTCGACCCTCTCGACCCCAACGGTCTTGTACCGGTTTCACTGACGCTTGCGCCCCTATTGGTCAGGATACCTATGTGGCTCCCGGCCCCAGAGCCGCTGGATACCCCCCACAGAGTGCAACTTCTCTGGTTGCGAGACGGTATTGAAAGACAGGCCGACCTGAAACTGATTGATGCTCCACCGCCGCCGCTGCCTGCATTTGTGCAAATGCATGTGCCATTGGCCATGCTTCGAGAGCGTTCAGGCTCGGTGGAGCTTTATTATCGTGTGACAGACTCGGAGGGGCAGACCAGCGAGCTTGATCCGAAGGTCACGTTAACTATTGATTTGGAATCACCAGAACTGCTCAGGCCGGATGACCAACTCAGTTTTGTGAGTCCGCCCACCACGGGTGTCGATGAGGCCTACTTGGCGGGCAATGACCCGGTGCGCTTCAATGTTCCGCCTTATCGAGGGCGAGAGCGCAATGATCGCATTGAAATGGTTCTATCCAACAGCCCGAACCCAGCTGCCGCTGCGCCTGACGGTGACTATGTACTGGTAAACACTTCGGACCCGCTGATCTGCGAGTTACCGGCTGCCGGATTTCGTCGCCTGAACAACGGGCAAGCCTACATCTTTTACCAAGTATTCGACGAGGCTGGTAATTTCAGTACGCGTAGCGCCGGCTTACCCTTTGTGTTGGACCTGATCGCGGGCCCAGGCGTACCTCTACCTGCGCCTACTGTCATGCCGCCAGCCTATGACGACACTCTCATCAAGCGAGATGACGCGCGAGCTGGAGTGGTGGTGCTGGTTCCCCCCTATGCCAATTGGGCCGCGGGTGATCAATGTCGGGTTTATTGGAACGAACGGCCGGTGCCGGATGTCCCGGTGTCAGATGGCGTCGAAACACAGGTACCCATTCCTTGGTCCATCCTGAGGGGGCCATTGCCTGTCTTGGTGGCAGAAGAGATCCGGATACGTTACGAGATTATCCGTGGTCTGGTGAGCTACCCCTCATTTGGGCGGCGTATCAGGCAGGACTTCACCGTGGCGGGGCAAGACCATGCGGGAGCGCCCGCATTGCTTAACCCTACTTTGCCGTTGGCTGAAGTGCGCGGGTTGGTGTCAGATGAGGCCAATTTGGTTGACCTTAGAGACAAGGATGTTGGCGCTCGTGCCCGTGTGTTTCTCTATGACGACCCCCAGCCAGGCCAAGTGTTGCGGTTCTTCTGGAATGGCATCGGGCCGGTGGCGACCAAGACTGTCCAAGTCGGGGAGGTCGCTGGCCAACTGGTATTCTCCAGCGTTATTCCTTGGGGCGTCATGGAGGGCATCATTAACTCGTCGTTGCCTGTGCATTACACCACCGATAACGGGGTTAACCAGCAACAGTCCAGAAATACTGAAGTTGATGTGAATACGGGGCCGCTGCTCAGCTTTCCTACTCCGGTTATTCAGCACACGCTTGTCGGTGGCACGGGTACGTTTCTGACGTGTTGCTCATCCCCGGAGATATTTGCAGGTGTTCGTTGGAAAGTCGTTTCCCATGGCGATTTTCAAGTGAACGACGAAGTGCGATTTTTTACCCATGGCTACAACAACAATGGTTGGGTGGATCCCATTGTGCAAGACAGTAGGTTTACTCAAAGCAAGACCTTTGATACGCCAGCGGATTTAGTCAATGGGTTGGATTTTACGGTCATGCCCTTCGATCCAGTGGTGTATTCGTTGCGCCTTCAGAGTACTGCGGTCGCCTGGTATGAGGTGTGGCGCGGTAGAAGCAAAATCGGAGAGTCGATCCTGCGGCGTTTCAGGGTTGATCTGGCTTATCCCGCGGGTGGGTTCTGCCAGGCAGGCGATGTCGTTCATTGCACAAGTGACGGTGTGCCCTCGCTGATAAGAAATGATTGTGTCGATTCAAACTAAATTAGTACTCGAAACGTGCGGCGAGTAAGCGATGGTTTTAATGGCTGAAGCGGTGTGAAAACCTAATAGGGTTAAACGAATAGTTTATTGCTGTTGTTCGTCGCCCACCTTGTGAATGTTGGAGGTTAATGATGGACAAAAAGACGCGAGACTATTTTGCCAAGCTCAATCCAGATGGAGAGTCACCGCCGGCTATCTTGTCGGAGTTGCCGCCGGCAGAATTCGATATTGTTCCTGGTTACCCAGGGCTAATTTATCGGGAGCAGGCGTTGGCCGAGCAAATGGAGTTGCGTATACCTCGCTGGGAAGATTACAGCTCCGACCCGGCACTTCCTGATATTGTTTATGTGTTTATAAAGCCGGTAGATGACGCTGAGTATGAGGGCCCGTTCCTCACGTTCGAACACAACTTTGACGCCACTTTGCCAGAATTGTTTGTCACCACCAATATCGCCCGAGGCCGACGTCCGCCTGGCCACTGGGATATTAAGTATGAGGTATATATCCGCCGTGTTCCGAACTTAAGTGAATCATTTTCGACGCGGCTGATTGTCGACACTGAAGCACCCTATGCAAAATCTCCAATCCTTTTTCCGCCCCCGCCTATTGTCCCGGCAGGCGTGACGTTGCCTATCGACGAAGCCGATTTCCCGGCCGCCCCCAATGATCGGTTGTTTTTGTCAATTCCGGACTATGTTGCCGATGGACGTGAGCCGGGCGACACGATACGAGCGTTCTACAACGATTCAGACACGCCCTATGCCGTTGACACAGCCTCCAGCGACGTGGATTGGCCTGTGACGGACTTGAGGTTCCCATTGCCCAAGAGTGTTGTCGAGGCAGGACCTGATGGTTACGTTGCGATTCGATATCAGCTATTGGACGCAGCTCGCAATCCCAGTCAGTTGTCCTCGGCTTTGCGGTTGGATGTAGCCTTGCTGTCGGCACCGACCAACCTGAAACAACCCTTGATCGGCAGGGCATTCCCTGGAGATAACCTGTTTGACCGAGTCGATGCGTCCATTGACCAGGGAATGATTGTGCGCATCTCCGAGTATCAGCATTTTGAGCGGGGAAATGACGGTGATATTTTTGACCTGACACTTTCGACCAGCATTGCGACTGAAACCATTCCCGGCACTTCGTTGGGCAGTACAAGCTTTCCAGTGCCTATCACTGTTCCCATTCATATTCTGCAAAGCCTGTATGGCGCGTCGACGGGCGACTTGCCGCTGACGGTCACTTATGTTGTCAGACGTCGGTCCGTCACTTACCCCGCGGCGCCGTCGACGGTCATCAACTTGAATTTGCACGTAGTCGGCCCCGCCCCTACCAATCCTCCAGACCTGACAAACGCCGACCTCTACCCCGTTGTTATCAAGGGGGTAGACGCTGGTGGGGTGGAAGGGAATGACAACGAACTCTTGCCTGCACACGCCAATCGGCCCGCCAATGCCCACATCACGTTGTGGGATGCAAGCCCGACCCCGGACGCCGAGGACTTTGTCATTCGGCTTTACTACGAGGGAGACCTCGTCGCCACTCGGCCAATTACGGGGGGCGTGGCAGGCGATCCGGTCACTCCGCCGCTACAGATTCCATGGGCGATTATCGCCAAGCATGGCAACGCGCCGCCTCTGAAACAGGTGTATTACACCATCGGTACGGCAACCGGTACGAATCGGCAGGAGTCTGAGGTCACGTCGGTTGATGTACAGGCCAATGTTCAGTCCCTTGCCATGCCAGAGGTCCGAAACCTAGAGTTGATTGGCGGTCCTCCAGGCGTGATCAACTGCAATACCGTCAGGCCTTTGAATGCGAATGGGAATATCACGGTTTTTATTCCGCCGTCGCGCTTCTTCGAGGAGTTCATGGTGGTGCGTGTGGACTGGAAGGGCTATAGCGACAATACCGGTACGACTGAGGTGCCCGCCGCAGCGGGGTTTACAAACTCCCCGGCGTTGACTCCGCTTATGATTTCGCAGGGGTTTGAAGTGACCCTGGGGCCTTTCTCAACCATTATGAAATTGATTCAGCCTCACCAAGGCACACGTCTCATGGGTGCGGCAAGGATCAATTACACCATTCAATTGCCAACTGGGCCTTTGACATCGAGTGACGCTCTGCATTTGTCACGCTCGATCAAATCCGGCGCCTCTCCCACCTACTGCGACAACACGCCGGTACCCGCGGCGCCCTGAATGGTTGCGGCAACGGCCAGGGAGCAGCAGCTGCTCCCTGGATCCACATATATTCTCACCCTATTTGTCGACATTGAAACTGTCGACTTAAGACTAATCCTACATAAACAGGGAACGCCTCTGGGTAGTTTGGGCACCGCTTGATTGGCATGGTTCCGCGCTTTTGGTACCGGCCAATTTCTTCAATCGGAAATGCCAAACCCAGAGGGTGGTCCTGATGTCGTCAATATTCAATTTTAAACTCAACCCGTTAAGCTTCGCTTTGAAGGCAAACGCGGTCTCTTTAGTGGTGCTGATGTCGGGTATAGCCGAAGCGCGAGTGGTTACCGGGCCGAATGAAACCGTCCGGCCTGGCCCTCCGCCTGACAGCTTCGAATTGAAGCCCGGCTCAGGCCTCACCGTGGAAGGTGCCACTACCAAACAAATCCGTGCACAGTCTGCGAACTTGACCGTTAACCCAGGCAGCAAAACCCAAGACATCACGGCATTCAATTCGAACGTGAATATTGATGGCGCCGAGATCACTGCGCGGGCGACACAACCGGCAGCAGTGTTCATGAGTGGCGGGACGCTGTCACTCAAGAACAGCACACTTACCCACACTAATGGCACCGGCCTGGTCGTTTCTCGTCCGATTGGCAGTGACGAGGGGGCGATTGCCTCGGTATTCAACAGCAGCATCACCGGCACCACGCGTGGCGTCAGTGTAGGTGGTAACAGCGCGTTGGCGCTCTACCAAACCGACGTTGCAGGTACGGGCGAAAATGGCGTGGGCCTGTATCTGTTCGGTCAAGCCATTGCGATCGATAGCTCCATCACCGGTGAGCTCAATGGCGTGCGGATGGATATGGACCGCAGCCCCGAGGTGCCAGCTGCATTGATACTTGATGGCTCATACGTAGAAGGGAAAGCGGGCGCAGCCATTCTGGTCGAAAGCTCGAAGGCGGGTACACCGGCTAATGCAACTATAGATGTGCGCAACGGTGCCACCCTCAAGGGCGGCAACGGCAACATCCTCGAAGTTACCGGCGGCTCCTTCGCCAACATGAATGTCGACGGCAGTACCTTGTTCGGTGACGTCGTGGTCGAGGAGGGCAGCACCGCCACGTTGCAGCTCAACAACGGCTCGTGGTTGACCGGCCAGCTGAAAAACGTGGCCGAGTTAAGCGTGAACAACGCCTCCCACTGGGCACTGGTGGGTGACAGCGAAGTCGGCGACCTGAAAATGGCGGGTGGCAGCGTGCATTTTGGTGGGCCTAATGAGTTCTACCGGTTGGATGTCGACAGCCTGTCGGGCGATGGCACGTTCGTGATGCACACGGACTTTGGCAGCGGCCAGACCGACTTGCTCGCCGTTAATGGCATCGCCGAAGGTAACCACAGCCTGTTGCTGGCGGCCACGGGGTCAGAGTTGGCGACGGCCGAGCCGATACGCGTGGTCAGCACCGAGGGCGGGGATGCGCAGTTTGCCCTGGTCGGTGGATCGGTTGACGCAGGTGCCTACAGCTACGGGCTCAAGCAGGAAGATACCGACTGGTACCTGGACCCTAACCGTCGCGGCACCAGCAACAGCACCAAAGCGGTAATGGCGTTGTTCAACACCTCGCCCACGGTGTTGTACGGCGAGATGACCTTGTTGCGTACCCGCATGGGTGAGCTGCGCTTCAGCCAAGGCAACAACGAAGGTTTCTGGATGCGTGGCTACGGCAACAAGTACGAGGTCAGCGGCAATCAGGATGGTGGTGGCTACACGCAGAACCAGCGCGGCTTTACCTTGGGTATCGACACGCCGCTGTACGGTGGCGACGGGCAGTGGGTAGCCGGTGTGATGGCCGGTCACAGTACGTCCGATATCGACCTCAACCGTTCCGGTGGCGGTACGGTCGACAGCTACTACGTGGGCGGTTATGCCACGTGGCTCGATGACGAGAGCGGCCTGTATTTCGACGGTGTGGTCAAGCTCAACCGCTTGCATAACGAAGTCAACGTGAGCATGAGCGACGGCAAGAAAGCCAAGGGCAACTACACCCAGAACGCCGTGGGGGCTTCGGTGGAAGTGGGTCGGCATATCAAGCTCGATGACGGTTACTTCGTTGAACCCTACGGGCAACTCAACGCGGCGATCACCCAGGCCCAGAGTTACGATTTGGACAATGGCCTGCACGCCAAAGGTGACCGTTCGGCCTCGGTCGTGGGCAAGGCAGGCGTGACGGTGGGCAAGAGTATCCAGCTGGACAGCGGTGGTGTGTTGCAACCGTACTTGCGTACTGCGTTGGCCCATGAGTTCAATCACAACAACAAGGTCACGGTAAACGGCGAGCGCTTCAACAACGATGTATTCGGTTCGCGCATTGAAATGGCCGGTGGTGTGGCGATGTCGGTGACTCAGAACGTCAAGCTGCATGCGGACCTCGAGCATACACGTGGTAAAACCGTCGACCAGCCATGGGGTGTCAACTTCGGCGTGCGTTACGACTTTTGATTCATTCATCCGCCCGAACAGGGGAAGCTAGGCTTCCCCTTTTTTTCGCCTTCAGATCAGCACACTCAGCCAGGCTGAGCCCAACAGCAGCAAGGCCATGACTCGGTTGAATGCGCCTACGGTCCTGGGGGAGCGCAAGAGGCGGCTAGACCCGGCACCCAATAAGGCCCAGGCGCCGAGGCAGGGCAAGGCGATCAGGAAAAACACCAGGGACAGGTACACCACCTGGCGCTGCCCACCCTGGCCAGCGAACACACTGACCACCGCCAGTGCCATCATCCAGGTTTTGGGGTTGATCAATTGCAGGGCCGCGGCGCCCAACAGGCCCAAGGGTTTTTGCGTGTCATCGGCATTGATGGCCTGGGCTGGCGCCCTGAAGATCTGCCAGGCCAGGTAACTCAGCCAAGCCACACCGGCCCACTGCATCGCCGTTTGCACGTTGGGCAGTTGCACCAATGACTGACCCACACCGCAACCCACCAGCAGCACAATCCCCGATGCCCCAACGCAAGCCCCCATGATGATTGGCAGCGCAGCCTTGAAACCGTAACGGGCGCTGTTGCTGAGCACCAGGATATTGGTCGGGCCGGGGGTGATGGAGGCGACAAAGGCGAACAGCATGAAAGGCACGAAGGTGGACAGCATAGCGGGGGACTCCAGTGAACTCTTCAAGGAAGTCCATCTTTACAAGCCTGCGGGTTACCGGTCTGGAAGATTTGTGCGGCGCTTGCGGTACGCGGCCGGCGTCAGGCCATAAGCACGCATGAACCAGCGCCCCAAATGACTTTGATCGGCAAAACCCAGGGCCATCGCCACGTCTGCCGGTTGGTCGCCCTTGGCCAATAAATACCGGGCCCGTGCCAGACGCAGTTGCACCAGATACGCGTGGGGCGGCAGGCCGAAGGCGCTCTTGAAGGCGCGGCTCAGGCGAAAGCGGTCGACGCCGCAGGCCAGTGCGAGTTCATCCATGCCCACGTCCTGATGCAGATGGGCGTGCAAGTATTCCCGCGCCTTGTGCGCCACCTGCGGCAAACGTGGGTCATCGCGGTAGCGCATGCGCCAGTAGAGCTGGCCGGTGAGGCGTTCCAGTAACTGATCCAGCGCGCTTTGCCGCACGATCCGCAATTCACCGTGATGCAAGCTTTGAAACGCGTGGCTTGTGGCCAGAGCCAGGCGCGGATCGATGGCCAAGGTGCTGGCGAAACTCAGTTGATGATGGGCGGGTGCCTCCTCAAAGACACTGGAAATTTCCCGCTCCAGCCACTGTGGATCGAGGTAGAGCATGCGGTAAGTGAAGCCGTCGACCGTCGGGGCATTGCCGTCGTGGAGTTCCCCAGGCTCCAGCAGGAACACCTGCCCCGGCACGCTGTCATGGCGCATGCGCCGGCAGTTGAATTGCTGCACGCCTTGTTCGGTCACGCCTACTAGATAGCTGTCGTGCCAATGGGGGTCATACGCATGGCCTTCGAAATGCGCGCGCAGGGTCTCGATGCCGGTGTCGGCGTCCTGGGACAGGTCGATCCAATTGCGCGCGGGCATACAACACCGAGGTTAAAAGTGAAGGGCTATTAGCGGCAGACGCCGGGTGGGCGTCTAGAAGGTTTGTGCAGTCTAGCCAAACAACCCGGCGGCGATGTTGATCGAAAAACCGAGAATGGCGGTGTTGAATAAAAAACCGATCAACGACTGCCCCAGTACCACCTTGCGCAGGCCACGGGTGGCGACGCCCACATCCGAGGTTTGTACCGCGACGCCGATGGTGAAGGAGAAGTACAGGAAATCCCAGTAGTTGGGCGTGAGCAAGCCTTCGGCAAAACGCAACGCGGGTTCCTTGCCTGGCCAGGTGTAATAGAGCCTGGCGTAATGCACACTGAAGATCACCCCGATCAGCAGCCAGGAGCCGATCACCGTCAGCCCGGTAAAGCCGTAGTGCAGCAGGCGCTCGGAAGCCGCCAGGTCCTTGCTGCCCACCAGTTCGAAGGTGATGGTGGCCAGGCTAGCGATGGCGGCGATGCACACCATGAACAGCACCAGACCGGCGTTTTCATCTTCGACTTCGGCAATGCGCTTGACGTCCTCGGCCTTGGCGCGAATGGTCAGCCACAGCATCAAAACAAGGTAGGTCCAGACCCCGGCGTTCCAACCGATGAGGATTTTGCTGGCGAGGGTGTCGGCCGGTACCAGCAGGCCGACGGCCAGGCCCAGTACGGCGGCTGATGAGAGGCGAGGGTGGGTGCGGGCGAGGAAGGGCATGGTGGCTCACAAAGAACTATGTGTGAGCACCATAGCTTATTCGGGTGTACCTGATCATGAATGCACTCAATAACCCTGTGGGAGCGGGCTTGCGTGGGAGCGGGCTTGCTCGCGAAGGCGGCCTGACAGTCAACACAGTTGGACCGTGTACATATCCATTCCTGCAGTAACGGCCACTTAGGGTTCCGCCCTGACGGCGTCTTACTTTTGAACAGCGCAAAAGTAAGCAAAACGCTCTTGCCCCACCACTTGGCACCTCGCCTAGGCTCGGTGTGCCCTCACTCCGGCTTGAATCCGTGGGCCGCCGTCATGGGCCATCCTTGGCCCAGGACGGCTAACCCGGCGTCCTGCCGGGTTACCCACGAATTCAAGCCTGCGTTCGGCCAGCGTGGTTTGACGGGGCGCCTAAGATCAAAAGCAGATCAAGAGCAAGATCAAGAGCGGCTCGCTTCGCATCGTGGTTACCGTCGATGGACGGCTACACCTTGCAAGCCACCACCTTTCGCTGCGGCGTTGATCAGTTTGGTTTATGGCGCTTGCGCACCAGCTTCATCACCACCACAAAAAACACTGGCACAAACACCACCGCCAATGTCGCCGTGATCATCCCGCCAATCACACCGGTGCCAATCGCCTGTTGGCTGGCCGAGCTGGCCCCGGTGGCAATCGCCAGTGGCACCACGCCGAGGATAAACGCCAGGGACGTCATGATGATCGGCCGCAACCGCAAACGCGCCGCCTTCAAGGTGGCGTCGATCAAATCCTCGCCCTGGTCATACAGGTCCTTGGCGAACTCGATGATCAGGATCGCGTTCTTCGCCGACAGGCCGATGATGGTGATCAAGCCAACCTTGAAGAACACGTCGTTGGGCATCCCGCGCAAGCTCACGGCCAACACTGCGCCCAGCACGCCAAGCGGCACCACCAGCAACACCGAGGTGGGGATCGACCAGCTTTCATACAGTGCGGCCAGGCACAGGAACACGATCAGCAACGACAGGCCCAACAGTAGCGGTGCCTGGGAGCCGGACAAGCGCTCCTGCAACGACAAGCCCGTCCATTCCTGGCCCAGCCCGGCAGGCAATTGGCTGACCAGGCGCTGGATCTCGTTCATGGCCTCGCCCGTGCTGTGCCCCGGCGCCGCTTCACCGCTGATGGCGATGGCCGGGTAGCCATTGTAACGGGTCAACTGCGTTGGGCCCTGGGTCCACTTGGCTTCGACAAAGGCTGACAGCGGCACCATTTTCCCCGCGTTGTTGCGCACGTGGATCTTCATCAGGTCGGCCACCTGGCTGCGCTGGTCGCCTTCGGCCTGCACCACCACGCGCTGCATGCGGCCCTGGTTGGGGAAGTCGTTGATATATGCCGAACCGATAGCGGAGGACAGCACGTTGCCCACGTCGGCAAACGAAACGCCCAGGGCGTTAGCTTGCTTGCGGTCGACTTCCAGCTGCACTTGCGGTGCTTCGGCCAGGGCGCTTTCGCGCACGTTGGCCAGGATCGGGCTTTTCGCTGCAGCGTCCAGCAATTCGGTACGGGCGGCCATCAACCCGGCGTGGCCGACGCCACCGCGGTCTTGCAGGCGGAACTCAAAACCACTGGATGTGCCCAGTCCGTCGACCGGTGGCGGCAGGACTGCGTAGGCAATCGCGTCCTTGAGTTCGCTGAAGGCCATGTTGGCGCGATCGGCAATCGAGGCAGCCGAGTCATCAATGCCACGTTCCGACCAATCCTTGAGCGTGGTAAACGCCAGCGCCGCGTTCTGCCCGGAACCGGAAAAACTGAAGCCCATGATCATGGTGGTATCACCCACCCCTGGCTCGCCTGCGTTGTGTGCCTCGATCTGCTCGGCCACCTGCACCGTACGATTCTTGCTGGCCCCCGGCGGCAACTGGATATCCGTGATGGTGTAGCCCTGGTCTTCCACCGGCAGGAACGAGGAGGGCAGGCGGCTGAACAACAGGCCCATGCCTACCAGCAATACCAGGTAGATCAGCAAGTAGCGGCCGCTGCGCTTGAGGGCATAGGCCACCCACCCTTCGTAGCGGTTGGTGAGTTGGTCAAAGCGCTGGTTGAACCAGCCGAAGAAACCACCTTTGGCATGGTGCTCGCCCTTGGCAATCGGCTTGAGCAAGGTGGCGCACAGGGCCGGGGTCAAGGTCAGGGCCAGGAACGCCGAGAACAGGATCGAGGTGGCCATTGACAGCGAGAATTGTTGGTAGATCACCCCTACAGAACCTGGCATGAACGCCATCGGCAGGAACACCGCCACCAGCACCAGGGTGATACCGATGATGGCCCCGGTGATCTGGCCCATGGCTTTCTTCGTCGCGTCCTTGGGCGACAGGCCCTCGGTGGCCATGATCCGCTCGACGTTTTCCACCACCACGATCGCATCGTCCACCAGGATACCGATGGCCAGCACCATGCCGAACATGGTCAGCACGTTGATCGAGAAACCCAGCAGCAACATGGTGGCGAAGGTGCCCATCAGCGCGATCGGCACCACCAGCGTAGGAATCAAGGTGTAGCGCACGTTCTGCAGGAACAGGAACATCACCGCAAACACCAGCGCCATGGCCTCCAGCAGGGTGTAGACCACCTTGGTGATCGAGACCTTCACGAAGGGCGAGGTGTCGTAGGGGATCTTGTATTCCACATTGGCGGGGAAGTAGCGCGACAACTCGTCCATCTTCGCCCGCACCAGCGTTGCGGTGCTCAATGCATTAGCGCCGGGCGACAGTTGCACGCTGACGGCGGTAGACGGCTTGCCGTTCAGGCGGGTGGAGAACTGGTACTCCTGGCTGCCGACTTCCACCCGCGCCACATCGCCGATGCGCACGGTAGAACCGTCGGGGTTGGCCTTGAGCACGATGTCGGCGAACTCCGCCGGGGTCGAAAGTTGTCCCTTGACCAGCACCGCCGCGGTGATCTCCTGGTTGGGGGTACCTGGCAGATCACCAATGCTGCCCGCTGAGACCTGGGCGTTCTGGGCACTGATCGCGGCGTTGACGTCGGCCGGCGTGAGGTTGAAACCGATCAGCTTCTGCGGGTCAATCCAGATACGCATGGCGCGTTCGGCCCCGTACAACTGGGCCTTGCCGACGCCGTCCAGGCGCTTGAGCTCGTTCATTACGTTGCGCGCCAGGTAATCGCTGAGCGCGACGTCATCGAGCTTGCCGTCGTTGGAGGTCAGGGTCACCAGCAGCAGGAAACCGGCGGAGACTTTTTCCACCTGCAAGCCTTGCTGGGTCACGGCCTGGGGCAGGCGCGGCTCGACGACCTTGAGGCGGTTCTGCACATCCACCTGGGCCATTTCCGGGTCGGTGCCCGGCTGAAAGGTCGCGGTGATCGTCGCCGAACCCAGGCTGCTCTGGGATTCGAAATACAGCAGGTGATCGGCGCCGTTGAGCTCTTGCTCGATCAGGCTGACCACGCTCTCATCCAGGGTCTGGGCCGAGGCACCGGGGTACACCGCGTAGATTTCCACCTTGGGTGGCGCGACGTTGGGGTATTGCGCCACCGGCAATTGCGGGATCGCCAGGAAGCCCGCTAGCAGGATAAACAGGGCCACCACCCAGGCGAAGATCGGGCGGTCAATAAAGAACTGCGGCATGACGGGTTATTCCTTTACGAGCGGGCTGTCGTCCACTTCAACTTTTTCACCGGGGCGTGCGTGTTGCAGGCCCTCGACGATGATGCGGTCGCCGGGCTTGAGGCCACTGGTGACGATCCAGCGGTTGTCGATCACCGCACCCAACTCCACCGGTTGCTGGCTGACGGTCTGCTCGGCATCCAGCAACAACACCATTGGGATACCGGCGCTGTCACGGGTAATGGCGCGTTGCGGCACGCTGAGGCCTTGCTTGTCGACGGCCTGTTCCACGCGCACCCGCACAAAGCTGCCCGGCAGCAGGTCGAGGTCCGGGTTGGGGAACTCGCTGCGCAGGATGATCTGCCCGGTGCCGGGGTCGACGCTGATGTCAGCGAAGAGCAATTTACCCGGCAACGGGTACTGGCTGCCGTCGTCCTGGATCAAGGTGGCCTTGGCCTGGTCCTGGCCGACCTGCTTCAGGCTGCCGGCACGAAACGCACGACGCAGGTCGTTCAGCTCACGAGTGGACTGGGTGAGGTCGGCGTGGATCGGGTCCAGTTGCTGGATAATCGCCAGCGGCGTCGCCTCGTTCTGGCCCACCAGTGCGCCTTCGGTCACCAGGGCGCGGCCGATGCGCCCCGAAATCGGCGCGGTTACGGTGGCATAGCCCAAATTCAGCTTGGCACGCTCGACGGCGGCTTTGTTGGCGGCGACTTCGGCGTTGGTCTGGCGCAAGGCGGCGCGGGCGTTGTCGTATTCCTGGCCGCTGATGGCATTGCCTTCCACCAGTTGGCTGTAGCGCTGTTCTTGCAGGCGCGCCTGGAACGCATTGGCCTCGGCCTTGCTCAGGTTGGCCTGGGCACTGTCCAGGTCGGCCTTGAACGGCGCCGGGTCAATACGGAACAACACGTCGCCTTGTTTTACATCGTGACCTTCGTTGAACACCCGCTGCATGACCACCCCGGCGACCCGCGCGCGGACTTCGGCGATACGCGGTGCGGCGATGCGCCCGCTCAGTTCGCTGGTAATAGAGAGGGGCTTGGCCTGCAGGGTTTCGATCCGCACTTTGGCCAGGGGCATTTGTGGCGCCTCGTCTGCCGACTGACCACACGCGCTCAGCGCCAGTGTGAGGGCCAACAGGCAAAACGGCGCAAATAGATTCTTCGACATGCTCTTATCCCAATATTGACTGGCGCATCCTAGGGGCACCTGCGCCGTGGTGCTGTGAAGCTGTGTAGCGGGTCTGTGAAGAAGTGTAAGGTACGGCGCACGTGGCGTCGGGGGCGTATATCCTTGCACAATCCTGCAACACACCAACAAACCGCATTATTTGGAAACACCATGCCCAACATCCTCCTGGTGGAAGACGACGCCGCACTCTCCGAGCTGATTGCCAGCTACCTGGAACGCAATGGCTACCACGTCAGCGTGCTCAGCCGTGGCGACCATGTCCGTGAACGCGCCCGCCTGAACCCACCGGACCTGGTGATCCTCGACCTGATGCTACCGGGCCTCGACGGCCTGCAGGTGTGCCGCTTGCTGCGCGCCGATTCGGCGGGCCTGCCGATCCTGATGCTGACCGCCCGCGATGACAGCCACGACCAGGTACTGGGCTTGGAAATGGGCGCCGACGATTATGTGACCAAACCCTGCGAGCCGCGTGTATTGCTGGCCCGGGTGCGCACATTGCTGCGGCGCAGCAGCCTGTCCGAACCCCAGGTGGCCAGCGACCAGATCGTCATGGGCAACCTGTGCATTGATTTGTCCGAGCGCACCGTGACCTGGCGCGAGCAGGCGGTGGAGCTGTCCAGCGGTGAATACAACCTGCTGGTGGTGCTGGCCCGGCATGCTGGCGAAGTGCTCAGCCGCGATCAGATCCTGCAACGCCTGCGCGGTATCGAGTTCAACGGCACCGACCGTTCGGTGGACGTGGCCATCTCCAAGCTACGGCGCAAGTTCGACGACCATGCGGGCGAGGCGCGCAAGATCAAGACGGTGTGGGGCAAGGGGTACCTGTTCAGCCGTTCCGAGTGGGAATGCTGAAGCATGTTTCGCGTACTGCTGCGCCTCTACCTGATCACCATCGTCACTTACAGTGCGGCGATTTACCTGATTCCCAAGCTGGTGATCCAGCTGTTCGAACACCGTTACATGGACTACAACATCGAACAGTCCCGTGGCCTGCAAAAGCTCATGGTCAAGCAGTACCAGCGGGCGCCGGTGGAGCGCTGGTCCCAGGTGACCGACCAATTGAGCCACGATTTTGCACCGCTGAAGGTGCAACTGTTGCTGCGCCAGGACGCCCGCTATACCCCTGAGGAAGAGCAGCTACTGGAGCAAGGCAAGCCAGTGATCCGCCTGGGCGAATGGGGCTGGATGGAAGAAATCAGTTCGCCGATCAACCAGCAGTTCGCAGTCAAGTTGACTGTGCCGCCAGACCCGCTGGACATGAACCTGTTGTACTGGTCGATGAACGTGCTGGTCGGCGCCGCCTTGCTGGCGTGCCTGCTGGTGTGGCTGCGTCCGCACTGGCGTGACCTGGAGCGTTTGAAGGGTACCGCCGCGTTATTGGGCAAGGGCCATCTGGAGGCGCGTACGGGGCTCGCACCCAGCTCCAGCATCGGCGGCCTGGCGGCGGTGTTCGACACGATGGCCGACGACATCGAGCGTCTTTTGAACCAGCAGCGCGACTTGCTCAATGCGGTCTCCCATGAACTGCGCACGCCGCTCACCCGCCTGGATTTCGGCCTGGCCCTGGCGCTTTCCGAAGACATGCCCCCGGCCAGCCGGGAGCGCTTGCAAAGCCTGGTGGCGCATATTCGGGAGCTGGATGAGCTGGTGCTGGAATTGCTGTCTTACAGCCGCCTGCAAAACCCGGCGCAGTTGCCCGAGCGGGTAGAGGTGGCGCTCGATGAGTTTATCGACAGCGTGTTGGGCAGCGTCGACGATGAGCTGGAAAACCCCGATATCGTCATCGATGTGGTGCTCGATTGCGCTGTGGAGCGCTTCAGCCTCGACCCGCGCCTTACCGCCCGAGCCTTGCAGAACCTGCTGCGCAACGCGACGCGCTACTGCGACAAGCGCATCCAGGTGGGCGTGCGCGTATGCCCTAAAGGCTGTGAAATCTGGGTGGACGACGATGGCATCGGTATACCAGCGGACCAGCGCGAGCGCATCTTCGAGCCGTTCTATCGCCTGGACCGTAGCCGCGACCGCGCCACCGGCGGCTTTGGCCTGGGCCTGGCGATCAGCCGGCGCGCCCTGGAGGCTCAGGGCGGCACCTTGACGGCTCTTGCGTCGCCCCTGGGCGGGGCGCGGTTTCGTGTGTGGCTGCCTAACCTTTCGTGATCAAAGCACTTTGACTGCACGGCCAATCCCGTGAATTGGCCCGGTGGGTTTGCCAGTGGGCGAGCCATTGGGCCCTTCCAGCGTCAGTTCAAACAACTGGTTCGGCGCCAGCGGCGGCAGCTTGTCCAGGGGTATCGACAAGGTCTGCCCCGGCTTTACCAGCCCCAATGAAACGGGACCCTGCCAGCCATCGCCTTTGGTCCAGAACTCCAGGGCTTTGTCAGCGGGAATCTCCATCACCCCCAGTGGAATCAACTGGATCTGCTGATTATCACTGGCCTGCACCACCCAGCCCGGTGCCTGGCTTTGTGGCGCCATCAGCACCACCACGAAGCTGGGTGCGGGCAGGGGCGGGCGCGTCAGTAATAAAGCCGCCAGCACCACGCTTGCCATCACCCCCGCGGCAGAAAGCCCGCGCCAGAACGCCAGCAGGTTCCACCACGTCACGCTCGTTTCGGGGGCTTTGATGCGGCGTTCAATACGCCGCCACAGCTGTGCCGAAGGCGGTACCGGTTGTGCCAGCGCTACCAGAGGCAACAGGCGCTGCTCCCAGGCATCCACCGCTGCACGCAGCGGCGCATCATGGGCCAGGCGTTGTTGAACCTGCGCGCGCTGTTCGGCGGGCAGGGTCCCCAGCACGTATTCGCTGGCCAATTCATCCAGGCTGTCGTTCATGCCATGCACTCGCGCAAGGCGGCGAGGCTGCGTTTGATCCAGGCTTTGACCGTGCCTAACGGGGTACTGAGTTTTTGCGCGATTTCGCTGTGGGAGTAACCGTCCACATAGGCGTGCAGGATGCAGGTGCGGCGTGTCGGGTCGAGCCGTTCCAGGCATTGGTGGATCTGCCCGGAGCGTGCGGCAAACTCGATAGCCTGGGCAGGCTCTGCCAGCGGTTCGTACTGATCGTCCAGCGGCACGTCACGTCCGGCGCTGCGTACCACGTCCAGGGCCAGGTGGCGGGTCACGCTGAACACCCAACCCCGTGCGGAGCCTCGCAGGGGGTCGAAACTGCGCGCGCCATGCCAGATCTTGATAAAGGCGTCATGCACAATGTCCTCGGCCAGGGCCTTGTTGCGGGTAATGCGCAATGCCACACCGAGCAAACGGCTGCTGTCCTGCTCATAGAGCTGGTGCAGGGCGCGTTGATCGCCGCGGGCGCAGGCTAACAGGCACACTTCATAATCAAAGATGATTTCAGCCAAACCAGAATTCCTGCCACTGAGGAGACGTCTACGCGTGGTAGGCGCGAGGTTGCTCGCGCCTACCTGGCCAGCGTAGCTGAGTTTGCTCAGTTGGCGGCCCAGAAGAGGTAATCCGCTTGGTATTTCACCACTTCCTTGGCGCCTTTGTTCGCCGTGGTGCAGGGGGTAGCGGGAGCGACGCCGCCTTTGAGCGCAACCCGCTGGATATAGGTCACGCCGCTCATCGCACCCTTGCCCTCGGCCGGGTTGGCCTTGACCAGTTGATAAGGCAGGTTACCCGGGCTCGACGGTGCCACGGCCAATTGCGTGCCGGTGATGGTCGAGCCGTCCTTGGCCTGCCAGGTGGCGGGTGGGCCGAAATAGGTGCCGACCTGCTGGCCGTTACGGTCGTTCAACACGGCTTTGGGGCCGACGAAGGTCCACTCGGTCTGGCCGCCGGCGTTGGCCTTGTCGCGGCATTCATAGGTGATTTCGCCGACGCCGGTGGTTTGCATCGCCAGCTTGTGGCCATCCGGCACCTTGATGCTGTCCGGCAGGCCCGCCTGGGCAAACGCCGACGGTGCGGCGATGAGCAGACCGGTCAAGCACAGCAGTGTTTTAGCGTTCATGGTGTTTCTCCATTGGGTAGAACAGCAGGGTTACGCTGATGACTACGGCACAGGCCCGCCCTTTGGATGCAGTTCTTGGCAAAAAAAATCTTAGATTCCAAAAATGCATAAACTCAGATCGCATCGGTATAAGTGGTTATAAGAAAAATCGCTATCCTGCGGCCAGAAATTTATAAGGCCACGGGTAGCTGGAATGGATGTAGGTAATATTGGTTTCGTGGTTGCCGGCCTGATCGTGGGTTTTATTGTGGGCATGACGGGGGTGGGCGGCGGTTCGCTGATGACCCCGATCCTGCTGTGGTTTGGCATCAACCCGGCCACCGCAGTGGGCACCGACCTGCTGTACGCCGCCATTACCAAGTCCGGTGGCGTGCTGGTGCACAGCAAGAACAAGAATATCGACTGGACCATCACTGGCTGGCTCACCCTGGGCAGCGTACCGGCGGTGTTGCTGACGTTATGGTTCCTGGCCAGCCTGCACACCGACCCCAGCGCGATGAACGCGGTGATCAAGCAGGCCCTTGGCGTGGTATTGCTGCTGACGGCCCTGGCGATCCTGTTCAAGAAAAGCCTGTTGGCTTTTGCCCAGCGTCATGCTGGTGATTCCTACCATCTGCGCCCGCGTAACCTCAATGCGCTGACGGTGGTGACGGGGGCGATTCTTGGCACCATGGTGGCGCTGACCTCGATCGGCGCGGGCGCTCTGGGTACGGTGGCGCTGTTTATCCTGTATCCGTTCCTGGCCACGCGGCGTCTGGTTGGCACAGAGATCGCCCATGCGGTGCCCCTGACATTGGTGGCGGGCCTGGGCCATGCCAGCATGGGGAATATGGACTGGCATTTGCTGGGGTTTTTGCTGATGGGGTCGTTGCCGGGGATCTACGTGGGTAGCCATATGACGGGTAAGATTCCCGATGGGGTATTGCGGCCGTGCCTGGCGGTGATGTTGATGGCGGTGGGGTACAAGTTGGCGTTCTGAGTACGTGGCCTGACACCCCACGATCCAAATGTGGGAGCTGGCTTGCCTGCGAAGGCGGCCTCACAGTCGACACCGTTATACCGAGTACATATCCATTCCTGCGGTAACGGCCACTTAGGGTTCCGCCCTGACGGCGGCTCACTTTCGAAAAGCGCGAAAGTAAGCAAAGCGCTCTTGCCCCACCACTCGGCACCTCGCCTGGGCTCGGTGTGCCCGTAATCCGCCAGTGATTTGGGGGGCCGCCGCCACGCGCCATCCATGGCGCGGGGCGGCTAAACCGGCATCCCTGCCGGTTTACCCCCCAAATCCCTGTCGAATTCCGGCCAGCGTGGTTTAACGGGGCGCCTGAGATCAAAAGCAGATCAAGATCAAGAGCTACTCGCTTCGCATCGTGGGTACGCTTGGTGCTGGTCGCAACTGTTGCTCCAGCAACAGCAGATCCACAAACTGCTGCGATCCCGGACACTGGCAAGCCATCGCGTCAATCCCGCTTTTTTCCCGCAACCCCCAGGCTACGGGCATTTGCCTGCCCCTGGCACGCTTGCTGCGTAAGCACTGGTACATCCCCTGTGCGAGGTACCGTCCGATGAGTCAGCAAGCCGTGAAATTTGCCTATTGGGTACCCAACGTCAGCGGTGGGTTGGTCGTCAGCAAGATTGAACAGCGTACCCACTGGGGCATCGAGTACAACCGCAAACTGGCGCAACTGGCGGAGGCGGCGGGCTTTGAGTATGGCTTGACCCAGATTCGCTTCACCGCAGGCTACGGCGCCGAAAACCAGCATGAATCCGTGGCGTTCAGCCATGCGTTGCTCGCGGCAACCACCACCCTCAAGGTCATCGCGGCGATTCTGCCCGGGCCGTGGCAACCGGCGTTGGCGGCCAAGCAGTTGGCGACCATCGACCAACTCACCAATGGCCGTATTGCGGTGAATATCGTCAGCGGCTGGTTCAAGGGCGAATTCCAGGCCATTGGCGAGCATTGGCTGGAGCATGATGAGCGCTATCGACGTTCCGAAGAGTTTATCCGTGCCCTCAAAGGCATCTGGACCCAGGACGATTTCACCTTCAAGGGCGACTTCTATCGCTTCAACCATTACACCCTCAAGCCCAAGCCCGTGGGCCAACCGGAAATCTTCCAGGGCGGCAGTTCGCGGGCGGCGCGGGACATGGCGGCGCGGGTGTCGGATTGGTATTTCACCAATGGCAATACGCCCGAAGGCATCAAGGCACAGGTCGATGATATTCGCGCCAAGGCCGCTGCCAACCAGCATTCGGTGAAGGTGGGGGTGAATGCCTTTGTGATCGCCCGCGACACGGAGGAGGAGGCGCGGGCGGTGCTGGCGCAGATCATCGACCAAGCCGACCCGGAGGCGGTCAATGCCTTTGGTGACGCGGCCAGGCAAGCAGGCAAGGCGTCGCCGGAGGGCGAGGGCAACTGGGCCAAGTCCAGCTTTGAGGACCTGGTGCAATACAACGATGGCTTCAAGACCAACCTGATCGGCACGCCGCAGCAGATCGCCGAGCGCATCGTCGCACTCAAGGCCGTGGGGGTGGACTTGGTGCTCGCAGGCTTTCTGCACTTCCAGGAAGAAGTGGAGTATTTCGGTAAACGTGTATTGCCGCTGGTGCGCGAGCTGGAAGCCAAGTCCACTGTAGGAGCGAGCTCGCTCGCGAAAAACGTCAACGAAGAAGTGGGTAGCCTGGTTTAACGCGTGGTCCTTGAGGCCTTCGCGAGCAAGCTCGCTCCTACAGGGTGTGAAGGTTTTGAGGGGTTTGCAAGGTCAGCACTTCAAACCCATCCGCCGTCACCGCCACGGTATGTTCCCATTGCGCCGAGAGGCTGTTGTCCTTGGTGACCACCGTCCAACCGTCTTTCAGGCTGCGGGTTTTGGCGCTGCCCTGGTTGAGCATCGGCTCGATGGTAAACACCATGCCTTCGCGCAGTTCCAGGCCGGTGCCGGGGCGGCCGAAGTGCAGGATTTGCGGTTCTTCGTGCATTTGCCGGCCGATGCCGTGGCCGCAGTATTCGCGCACCACGCTGTAGCCATTGGCTTGCGCGTGGCTCTGGATCGCATGGCCGATATCGCCCAGGCGCACGCCGGGCTTGACCTGGCGGATACCGGCCCACATAGCCTCAAAGGTCATGTCCACCAGGCGCCTGGCCTTGGGCGTCACGTTGCCGATCATGTACATCTTGCTGGAGTCGGCAATGAAGCCGCCTTTTTCCAGGGTGATGTCGATGTTGATGATGTCGCCGTCCTTGAGCAATTGCTTGGCGCTGGGCATGCCGTGGCACACCACTTCGTTGATCGAGGTGTTGATGCAGAAGGGGTAGTCGTACTGCCCCAGGCTGGCAGGGCGGGCCTTGAGGTCATTGCGGATGAAGGCTTCGACGGCGCTGTCCAGCTCCAGGGTAGAGCGGCCGGCGGCGACGAAGCCGTCGAGCATGTCGAAGACCTGCGCCAACAGGCGCCCGGCTTCACGCATTACGGCCAACTGTGCGGGGGTCTTGATCATCAGCTACGCCCCCGGATCAGGTCGGGTTTGTCCAGCAACAGCTTGTTGATCAGCTCGTTGTAAGGCAGGTGCGGGTTGAGTTCGGCGAGCAGGCCGATCTTGATCCAGAACTCGGCCTGGGCGTTGATGGAGCGGTCCATGGCGGCGCTGGCCAGGCGCAGTTGTTCGTGCAGCTGATCGGTGATCTTGACGATGCCCATAAGGTTCACTGTGTTTAATTGATATACGAATCGTATATGTTTCGTATGGTTATCGCAAACCTCCGTCGGCTTAACGGTGGTGGGCTGATTGGTTGCGATATGTTGCCGAAAAAAGGATTTCCACATAAACGCCTGTCCCCCACGCTGCGGGTTAAACGTTTAATCGATGTCGTTCGGCGATGATGCCGAACAGGCCGTTTTCTTTAATATGAGCAAGCGGTTTGCTTATGAGGAAAGGTTACAACCACCACGGTTTTTGCCGAGTAGGCTTACTGATTGAAAGCGTCTTCTAGGGTTGGCAAGACGTGGCAGGCAAGTGCCTGTCGGATACATATAACTGTTGGCAGTCTCAAAAAAGGAGAGGTTAGCCATGCTTTCAGAACTAGAGCTTCGCAGCATTATTGAAGGAAGTTTCCTGCCTAAACGGTGCGAGTGCACCAAAGCCGAGGATGCGTCGTTGACGATTAAAGTCTACGACGAGCGCGACCGCGACCGGGTGGATTTGGAAGTCAAAGGTATAAACGCCGACAAACTCGACAGCAGTCGAGCCATTTGCAACCTGATCACCGGGTTGCGTGAGGACCTCAGGCACAACCACGCACCGGTCCTGCAACGAGCAGGCGGGCGCGGTTATCACTAGTTGATCGCTTGAGGGTCAATTGAGACCGTGGGCCTGGTATGTGCCAGGCCCAACGCTGACAAGACTTCACCTTTACCAGCTCACTCTCACGCCGATACTACCGCTGGCGCCCTCAAAGTTATTGTCGTCCAGCCCGGTTCCATATTTGCCCTCCACATATGCGCTGACCGCGGATGACAATTGAGCCACGACGCCGGCGCCAATATCGGCGGTGGAGGACTTGTGATCGCTCTTGATCCGGTCCACATCATCGAACGTCACCGTGTCACTGCCGCCAAAGGTGTGCCAGACATTGGCCCGCAGGTACGGCTCCACGGGCATGTTGCTGACTAGATAACGGCCTTTCAGGCGTGCACCGAGGCGGCCGGTCCAGTACTCCTGAGAGTCGAAGGAGACCTTGGAGATGCCATCGTGCTGGCTATCCAGGTCGATTTTCTGGCCGATCACCTGGGCTTGTGGCTCCACCACCCAATGTTCGGACAGCGTGATCGGGTAGCCGGCTTCGGCCGATAACGTCAAGGCGTGGCCCTCGATGTCCATCTTCACTCCTCGATCGGACTTGTTGTCCCCGTCCAGGCGGGTGCCCATGGCGACGAGGTCGACGTACCAGCCGGTGGGATCGGTGAGGGTCCAGTAGGCGCCGAAGTTGTCACCGTCGAGTTTGATCCGCCCGGCGCGATGGTCCTGCCAGCCCAGCGCAAACCCTTTTACGTCGCCGCGCAGGCGGCTCTGGCCGATAAACAGGCCAAAGCGTTGAGTCTGCCCACCGCCGGTTTCGCTGGCATAGAGGTCATGGCCGACCTGGTAGCCCTTGGACGTGCCGTCAAAACTCGGCGTTACCGTGCCCGACCAGCTTTTGTTGAAGTCACTGCCATAGGCGCGGGCCCAACCTGCCGGCACTGCACCGGTCTCGGTCAGCAGGCTTTGCTCGCCCTGGCGTTCATGAAAGGTACCGAGGGCTTGCAGCGTCATTACCTGCGCAGCGGGGATGTCCACTGAATAGACCGGCACCTCCAGGCGATACAGTGCAATAGGCGCCGCACCGGCCACGGCGCTTGGCAGCACAGGGTTGCTGGCCGCCGATTGCGGTGACGTGACTGCGGCGACTGGGCTGGGCGGTGGCGCGGGCGGCTTGATCGGTGCCACCGGCTGTGCGGTGGGCGGCTCCACGGGCGGCTCATCGGGGCCGACCACTGGCGCAGTGGGTGGAATGGGCGCCACCGCTACCGGCGGTACAACGGGCGGCGGCACGGAGGGAACGGCCGGCGGTTGCACCGCTACCAACGAGGAGCGCAGATACCAGTTGTTTTCTGTGCCGGCGGTAACGCCGCCCTTGAACAGCATGTACTCATAGGCCCCGGCGGAGACCGAGCCGTTCAAGGCGAACGCATCGGTGCTGCTGACAGCGCCGTTGAGCGCCTGGACCACTTCGATGCCGTTGTTCTGGGTCAGCCCACCGGCACCGCCGAGGTTGCTGACGCCCAGTTGCGTGTGGCCACTGATGCTGCCGTCGGAAACCACCAGCTTGTCGGTGGCCGAGTTTTCATCGCCGAGTACGGTTTGCAGATGCAACCGGCCGTTGTTGCCTACGTAGTTGCCATGCACCGTCAAGACGCTGGTCGCGCTGTTGTCGCCGGTCATGTCGATCGTGCCGGCGTTGTTCAGCGTTGCCAATTGGCCTGCGGTATAGGGGCGAATAGCGCCTTGGGTCACGGCCAGCGTGCTGCTGCCATCGATGTTGAACGTACCGGTATTGCTCGCACTGTCGCCAAGGAAAAAATCCCCGGCCAGGTCAAAGCGCGAGGCGTTGTCGAGGTTGACCGTCTCCCAGCCGACATAGCGTGCGGGCGTACTGGAGGTGGTGTTATCGAAGGTCAGTTGATCGTTGCCCAGGCCGCCATCGACCGACGGCGTACTGGCCAGCAGGCTTTCACTGAGGTTGCGGAGCAGGGCAGTGTCGTCGCCATCACCCATCAATACCGACGAGTTGATCTGGCCTCCACCCAGCCAGTTAAACGTATCGTTGCCGACGCTGGCGCGAATCTCGCCATTGATCACGCCACCGCTGACGGTAATGCTGTCATCGCCGCCGCTGGTACTGATGTTGCCACCTATGAAGCCGTTTAACATGCGGATCGTGTCGACATCAAAGCCGGTGACCAAGTTGCCTTCAATGGTCCCCCCGGTCATTTCATAGAAGTTTTTATCCAGCTTCATATTGACCCGACCGATAGTGCCACCGCTCTGGTAGGCCACATCGCCGTCCTCAAAAGCACCGACGATGGTGCCGCCCTCCATTCTGAAGGTGTCGAGACCATCGCCCTGGAACAGGGCCAGGATCTGCCCGCCCGTCATGAGGAAATCGTCGATACCGGCGCCTTGTTGCACCACACCGGTGATCAGGCCCGAGTCGATGCGCACGGCATCGACCCCAGGGCCAAAGGTGACATTACCGTTGATGGTACCGGTGCCGCCCGCAGGGAGGTTCAGGCGGTTATCCCCGGAAAGATCGGTCAAGCCGGGACTGCTGCCGCTGTCGCACGTGTAGGTGTCGTTACCGGTTCCCGGGGTGAGAACGCAGGCGGCGTGGGAGGATTGAGGGATCATGTATTGCAATGAGATGAGGCCGACAGCTAAAACGGCCCGGGTCGAGAAACCACTGGGCTTTTGCATGGGGGTGTCCTAGGTTTGTTGTAATAACTGCTCCTGTTTTTGGGTTTAGCACAGTTTTTCAGTAGCGCAATTTTTTTGTACATGACGCGCAGGCCACGGAATACGTGGCCTGCATGCTGGCACTTTGATTTTTTGCCCGCTCGCCTCAATCCAATTGGTGACGATAGGGCAGGTCCGGCCCTGTCTTGCCGCAGGTCAGGGCGGCAGCCCGAATCGCGAAACCCAGCATGGCGTCGATCTGCTCGCGGCTCAGGTTTTGCAGCCCGTCAACTGAATCCAACTGCTGTTCCGTCAGCCACGCAATCAGCGCCGCCTGGAAGGTATCACCAGCGCCCACCGTATCGGCCATCACCACCTTGACCGCAGGTTGCGACCAGGTGCCATGCTGACGGCTAAACACCGACGCGCCATCGCCACCACGGGTGAGGAACACCAATTGGCAACGGTGTTGCAGCCAGCCTTGCAGCACGCTTTCCGGTGTCTGTTCGGGGTAGAGCAGGTGCAGGTCTTCGTCGCTGACCTTGATCAGGTCGGCGTGTTGCACCAGCTCTGCGACGCGCGCACGCCACAGCTGAATATCGGGCTGCGGGTTAAGGCGCACGTTGGGGTCGAGGCTGATCAGGCGCTTGCCGCTTTCACGCTTGACCAGGCTCAGCAGCGTGTCACCAATGGGCTGTACCACCAGTGAAAACGAGCCCACATGCAGCCCGCGAATCTCATCGCTCAGGGGCGGCAGGTGCGTCAGTTGCAATTGCCGGTCGGCGCAGCCTTCGCCGCGAAAGCTGTACTGCGGCGAGCCGTTGGCGCCCACGGCGACCATCGCCAGGGTGGTCGGCGCGTCGAACTCAACCAGAAAGCGTTCGCTGATACCTTCGTCTTTCAGTACTTGCTGCAAGCGCCGTCCAAGGTAATCGGTGGACAGGCCGGCGAAGAACCCCGACTCGATCCCCAGGCGGCGCAAACCCACCGCCACGTTGAACGGCGAGCCACCGGCAATCGCCTTGTAATTGAGCTTGGCGGCCTGCCCGCTGGCATCCTCCTCGCTGAAGAAATCAAACAGCGCTTCACCACACACCAGATACATAGTTGCTCGCTCTTAAAGGGTTGCCACATGCTGTTGATAACGCTCATACGCCTGTTGATAGGCGCTGACATTGGCGGCCACGGGTAAGGTGCGGCTGGCAGGGTCAATGCTCACGCATTTGTCGCACAGGCTGGCCAGCGGTTCGCCGCTCTGGCACCACGCCGCCTGGATCGCCGCGCCCAGGGCGGCGGCCTCGCTCTGTTCGGTACACACTACTTCGGTGTGCATGATATCGGCGACCATCTGCCGCCACAGCGGGCTTTTCGAGCCGCCGCCGATCAGGCGGATGCTCTGGCTTTGCAGGCCGGTCTGGCGCAGCAGGTCGAGGCCATAACGCAGGCCGAAGGTGGTGCCTTCGACCACCGCGCGGCACAGGTTGGCGCGGGTCAGGTTGGTCATGGTCAAGCCCTGCAGGCTGCCGGTAGCGTGGGGCAGGGCGGGCACGCGTTCGCCGTTGAGAAACGGCAACATGCTCACCCCCTCGGCGCCGATCGGCGCCTGTTCGACCAGGGCGTTGAAGGCGTCGAGGTCCAGTTCGAACAGCTCGCGAATCACCCCGGTGGCATTGGTCAGGTTCATGGTGCAAATCAGCGGCAGCCAACCGCCGCTGGAAGAGCAGAAGGTCGCCACCGAGGCCTGGGGGCTGACGTTCGGCTGGTCGGCAAAGGCATACACGGTGCCCGATGAACCCAGGCTCATGGTGATCACGCCGGGGGCGATATTGCCGGTACCAATGGCGCCTATCATATTGTCGCCGCCACCACTGGACACCACCGCGTTGGGGTTGATGCCCAGGCGCTCGGCGATGGCCGGCAGGATGGTGCCCACCGCTTGGTCGGCTTCGATCAGTGTCGGCAACGCGGCTTGCAGGCGGCCGCTGGGGTCGATGTGCTGGAGCATTGCCACATCCCATTCGCGGCGGCGCACGTTGAAGTAACCGGTGCCCGATGCGTCGCCGTACTCGGCGCAGGCGCGGCCGGTGAGCCAGTAGTTGAGGTAATCGTGGGGCAGCAGGATATGGGCGATGCGCGCGAAGACGTCCGGGTGCTGTTCACGGGTCCAGAGCAGCTTGGACACGGTGTAGCCCGGTGCGATAGCCACACCCAGGCGCTCCAGGGACCCACGTTCGCCGCCCAGATGTTGCAGCAGCCGGTCGTTCTCCGGCGTGGTTTCGGTGTCGCACCACAGTTTGGCCGGGCGCAACACTTCACCTTGTTCGTCCAGTAGCACCAGGCCGTGTTGCTGGCCGGACACGCCGATGCCGAGGATGTCCTGGCCATCCACGCCGGCCTGTTGCAGGGCGCGGTGGGTGGCGGCGGTGAAGGCGTCCAGCCATTCCTGGGTATGTTGTTCGCGGCGACCATTGGCGCCGCTGATCAAAGTGTGCGCGGCGGCGCCCAGGCCCAGCACCTTGCCGCTGGACGCATCGAGGACGATGGCCTTGGTGCCCTGGGTGCCGCAATCGATGCCGAGGTAAAGGTTTTGCTGGGTCATGAGGGAGTGCTCAGCAGTCTTATTGTTGGATTGAAAATACGGTCGATGTGGGAGCTGGCTTGCCTGCGATAGCGGTGGTCCAGTCAACCCTGCGGTGACTGCCAGACCGCTATCGCAGGCAAGCCAGCTCCCACCTGTTTAATCCGGTTTGTTCAGCAGGTTTTGCAGTGTGGCTGTGACGCCTTTGTCGCGCAGGCTTGCATAGCAACGCTCGAACGCTGCCACAAACGCCGCCGACTTGGGAATAGCCGTGCCAAAAATCTCTTCCACCCCCAGCAATCGCTGGCTGATCAGCGCATCATCGCTCACCAGGTCCTGGCAGAACGCTGCCCGTGGGTCCGGGATGCTGTAGCGCGTGCCGTTTTCATCCACGCCTTTCAGGTACAGCGCCCAGGCCGCCACCACCAGCGCGGCACGCTCAGTTTCGCGGCCGTCGGTAATCAGGCGGTTGATGGTCGGCACGGTGAACTTGGGAAACTTCGATGAACCGTCGGAGCATACGCGCTCCAACTGGTCGGCAATCGCCTGGTTGGAAAAGCGATCCACCAGGGTCTGCTTGTACTCGGTCAAGTCGATACCGGGCACCGGTGCCAGGTTCGGCGTGACATCCAGGTCCATGTAGGCGCGCATATACGCCACGAACACGGGGTCGTTCATGGTCTCGTGAACGAACCGGTAGCCCTTGAGGAACCCCAGGTACGTCAGAGCCAGGTGGCTGCCGTTGAGCAGGCCGATCTTCATTTCTTCGTAAGGCGTGACGTCATCGGTGAACTGCACGCCGACCTTTTCCCAGGCCGGGCGACCGTTGACGAATTTGTCTTCCAGCACCCACTGCACAAACGGTTCGCACACCACCGGCCAGGCATCGTCAATCCCGTGCTGGTCGTGCAGTTGCAGGCGGTGGGCGGTGCTGGTCATTGGCGTGATGCGGTCAACCATGGCATTCGGGAAGCTCACGTTGGCCTTGATCCAGTCGTGCAGCCCGGCGTCGTGCAAGGCGGCGAAGGCCAGCAGGGCCTTGCGGGTGACGGCGCCGTTGTGGGGCAGGTTATCGCAGGACATCACCGTAAAGGCCGGCGTGCCGGCGGCGCGGCGCTGGGTGAGGGCGGCGCAGATAAAGCCGAACACGGTTTTCGGTGCCCTCGGGTGCGCCAGGTCATGCTGGATCTGCGGCAGGTGGGCCATGAACTCGCCGTTGCTGTCGTCGATGCAGTAACCGCCTTCGGTGATGGTCAGCGAGACGATGCGGATCTGGGGGCTGGCGAGTTTATCGATCAGCGCCTGGGCGCCGTCTTCGGCCAGCAGCATGTCGCTGATCGAGCCGATCACACGCACTTGCGTGTCGTCGGTGTCGCCCAGTTCATACAGGGTGAACAAGTAATCCTGGCCGGCCAGGTCATCGCGGGCCTTGCGGTCTTCACTGCGCAGGCCGACGCCGCAGATGCCCCAGTCCAGGCCCTCGCCGGTGTTCATCAGGGCATCGGTGTAAAACGCCTGGTGCGCACGGTGGAAACCGCCGACGCCAATGTGCGCGATGCCCTGGCGGGTATCGGCAAGTGCGTAGGTCGGCACCTGCACTTCGGGCGCCAGTCGGGTGAGGTTGGCTTTATTCAATTTCATCGGGAAATACTCACGAAATCAGGCGGCAGCGCGCAGTGGGCGGGCCACGGCGACGCCATCGGTGTCGAACAGATGGCAGTGCGCCGGGTCCAGGTGCAGCTGGAGCGTCTCGCCGTATTGGCTGGCCATGTCGCCACGGATACGCATGGTCAGCGGCTCGCCGTTACGGGTGATGACGTGGCAGAACGTGTCGCTGCCCAGGCGCTCGCCGACGTCGGCGGTGACGGTCAGGGTGGTTTGCCCTGGTGTGGCGATTTCCAGATGCTCGGGGCGAATGCCCAGGGTCACCGCGCTGCCCACGCTCAGGGTGGCGCCGCTCAACGGCAGGTTGATCAGGGTGCCGGCGTCCAGTTGCACCTCGCAGCCTTGGCTGTCGACGCGGGTGACCTGGCCCTTGAGGAAGCCCATCTTCGGCGTGCCGAGAAAGCCCGCCACAAACAGGTTGGCCGGCTGGTGGTACAGCTCCAGCGGCGAGCCGACCTGTTCGATGCGCCCACTGTTGAGCACCACCACCTTGTCGGCCAGGGTCATGGCTTCGACCTGGTCGTGGGTCACGTAGATCATGGTCGCTTGCAGTTCTTTATGCAGGCGCGCCAGCTCCAGGCGCATTTGCACGCGCAGGGCGGCGTCGAGGTTGGACAGCGGTTCGTCGAACAGGAAGATCTTCGGGTTGCGCACAATCGCCCGGCCAATCGCCACGCGCTGGCGCTGGCCGCCCGAGAGCTGCTTGGGCTTGCGCTCCAGCAAAGGCCCCAGCTCAAGAATACGCGCCGCTTCGCTGACTTTGCTCTCGACCAGTTTCTTGTCGACACCGGCCAGGTCCAGGGCAAATGACATGTTCTTGCGCACGCTCATGTGCGGGTACAGCGCGTAGGTCTGGAACACCATGGCCAGGTCGCGTTTGGCCGGGGTGACTTCGGTGATGTCGCGGCCATCGAGTTCGATGGTGCCGTCGCTGACCTCTTCCAGGCCGGCGATCAGGCGCAGCAGGGTGGACTTGCCACAGCCCGACGGGCCGACGAACACCACGAATTCCTTGTCGTTCACTTCCAGGTCGATGCCCTTGATGATGGAAAAACCTTCGAAGCCTTTTTGCAGATTCTTGATTTTCAGGTTGGCCATGATGGGCCTCCTTTTCGAATTATTATTTGACGGCGCCAAAGGACAAACCGCGTACCAACTGCTTCTGGCTGATCCAGCCAAAGATCAGGATCGGCGCGCAGGCCAGGGTCGAGACGGCGGACAACTTGGCCCAGAACAAGCCTTCGGGGCTGGAGTAAGAGGCGATCAAGGCGGTCAACGGCGCGGCGCTGGAGGAGGTCAGGTTCAGCGACCAGAACGCCTCGTTCCAGCACAGGATCAACGACAGCAACACCGTGGAGGCCAGGCCACCCTTGGCAATCGGCAGCAGCACCCGCACCATTTCCTGCCACAGGGAGGCGCCGTCCAGGCGGGCGGCTTCGAGGATGTCCTTGGGGATGTCCTTGAAGTAGGTGTACACCATCCACACCACAATCGGCAGGTTGATCAGGGTGTAGATGATGATCAGCGCAATGCGCGTGTCCAACAGGCCAAAGCTCTTGGCCAACAGGTAGATCGGCATCAGCACGCCCACCGGCGGCAGCATCTTGGTCGACAGCATCCACAGCAGCGTGCCCTTGGTGCGCTGGGTTTCGTAGAACGCCATGGAGTAGGCCGCCGGCACCGAAATCAGCAGGCACAGGGCGGTGGCGCTGAAGGAAATCACCACCGAGTTCCAGGCGTAGGCGAAGTAGTTGCTGCGCTCGTTGATGTGCAGGTAGTTCTCCAGCGTCGGCGTAAAGATGAACTGCGGCGGGGTGGCGAACGCGTCGATTTCAGTTTTGAAGCTGGTCAGCACCATCCAGAAGATCGGGAAGAAAATCAGGATCGCGATGGCCCAGGCCAACGTGCCGAGCAACAGGCTTTGCAGGCGGCGGGATTGTTGAAGCGTCATGGCGCGGCCCTCAAGGCTTGTCAGTCAGGTTTTTGCCGATCATCCGCACCAGGATGATCGCCGCGATATTGGCAATGACCACGGCAATCAAGCCGCCGGCCGAGGCCATGCCCACGTCGAACTGCACCAGCGCCTGGTTGTAGATCAGGTAGGCAAGGTTGGTGGAGGCGTAGCCGGGGCCACCGTTGGTGGTGGTGAAGATTTCGGCGAACACCGAGAGCAAAAAGATCGTTTCGATCATCACCACCACGGCAATCGGGCGGGCCAGGTGGGGCAAGGTCAGGTGCCAGAAGATCGCAATGGCGCCGGCACCGTCCAGGCGTGCGGCCTCTTTTTGTTCCTGGTCCAGGGACTGCATGGCGGTCATCAGCAGTAGGATCGCGAAAGGCAGCCATTGCCACGACACAATGATGATGATCGACAGCAGAGGGTAATGCGCCAGCCAGTCCACCGGCTCGGCGCCGAAGAACTTCCACACGGCGGCGAGAATCCCCGACACCGGGTGGAAAATCAGGTTCTTCCAGATCAACGCGCCGACGGTGGGCATGATGAAGAACGGCGAGATCAGCATCACCCGCACGACGCCGCGCCCCAGGAACTCACTGGCCTCCAGCAGCGCACTGATCAACACGCCGAACACCACGCTGATCAGCAACACGCTGCCCACCAGCAACAGGGTATTGGTGGCGCCGGGCAGGAACCCCGAGTCGGTGATGAAGTAGCTGAAGTTTTCCAACCCCACGAATTGGTTTTCGCCGGGGTAGAGCAGGTTGTAGCGGATCAGCGAAAAGTACAGGGTCATGCCCAGCGGCACGATCATCCACAGCAGCAGCAAGGCCACCGAGGGGCTGACGAGAAACCAGCCGGGGTTGGCCAGGCGGTTTTTGGTGGGTGTATTCATGGTGATCAGAACCAGTCAGATGCCTACAGAATCTGCGTCGGAGCGCGGTCACTGTGGGAGCTGGCTTGCCTGCGATGGTATCGCCTCGGTGCTACTGATAGACCGAGTTGTTTGCATCGCAGGCAAGCCAGCTCCCACAAAAGCCCTGCTCCTACATTTGCGCGGGTGAAATTGGGTTACTTGGGGTAACCAGCCCGCTTCATTTCCCGCTCGGTGGTGTTCTGCGCGGCGGTCAATGCAGCATCGACGGTTTGCTGACCGGTCAACGCCCCCGAGAAGAACTTGCCCACCTGGGTACCAATCGCCTGGAATTCAGGAATGGTTACCAACTGGATACCGATATACGGCACCGGCTTCTCGGTTGGCTTGGTCGGGTCGGCCACTTTCAGCGACTCCAGCGTCACCTTGGCGAACGGCGCTGCCTTCATGTATTCATCGCTGTAGGTGGATTGGCGCGTACCGGGCGGCACATTGGCGATGCCATCGGTCTTGGCCACCAGCTGTCCGTATTCCTTGGAGGTGGCCCAACTGGTGAACACCTTGGCGGCGTCCTTGGCCTTGGAACTGGTCGGGATCGCCAGGCTCCAGGAGTACAGCCACGAGGTGCCCTTATCGGTTTTCTCATGGGGCGCGAAGGTAAAGCCCACATGGTCTGCGACCTTGCTCTGGCTCTTGTCGGTGACAAACGAGCCGGCCACGCTGGCATCCACCCAGATCGCGCACTTGCCGCTGTTGAACAGCGCCAGGTTTTCGTTGAAACCGTTGCTGGAGGCACCCGGCGGGCCGGATTTTTTCATGTTGTCGACGTAGAAGTTCAGCGCGTTCTTCCACTCGGGGCCGTTGAATTCTGGCTGCCACTTCTCATCGAACCAGCGCGCGCCGAAGCCGTTGGCCAGGGTGGTGATCAGCGCCATGTTCTCACCCCAACCGGCTTTGCCGCGCAGGCACAGGCCGTATTGCTCTTTGGACTTGTCGGTGAGTTTGGCGGCGAATTCGCCGATCTGGCTCCAGGTTGGGTGCTCAGGCATGCTCAGCCCGGCGTCCTTGAACAGGTCGGTGCGGTAATAGGTGATCGAGCTTTCGGCGTAGAACGGCAGGGCGTACAACGAGCCCTTGACCGACAAGCCGTCACGCACCGAAGGGAACACATCGTCGAGGTCGTAGGACGCCGGCAAGTCCTTCATCGGCTCCAGCCACCCCTTGGCGCCCCAGAGTGCGGCTTCGTACATGCCGATGGTCAACACATCGAACTGCCCGCCCTGGGTGGCGATGTCGGTGGTCAGGCGTTGGCGTAGCACGTTTTCTTCGAGCACCACCCAGTTCAACTTGATCTCCGGATGCTCGGCCTCGAAGGTTTTCGAGAGCTTCTGCATGCGGATCATGTCGCTGTTGTTGACGGTGGCAATGGTCAGGGTTTGCGCGCCAAGGCTGACGGCGCTGAGGGTCATGCAGGTACAGGCAAGCAATGCTTTTGCTGTGAACTTCATCGCGCACTCCATTTCCGCGCCCAGAGGGCTACAGAAGGACGGTTATTGTTGTTGTGTCTTCCTACCAGGAGTCAGGAAGAGTGTGCGTTGATTACAGCCTTCAAAAGCGGCGGTGACAAATCCTTGGGAGCACGCTCACTGATACTTTTTTGCACTCGTCGACTACCTGATCGCTCCCACGCTCCGCGTGGTAACGCCGCTAGGGACGCTCTGCGTCCCCGGGTGACGCAGAGCGTCACGGTATGCATGCCCACGCGGAGCGCGGGAACGATCCTCTGGGCAGTGCTTAACGCTTGATCGTTCCCACGCTCCGCGTGGTAACGCCGCTAGGGACGCTCTGCGTCCCCAGGTGACGCAGAGCGTCACGGAATGCATGCCCCCGCGGAGCGCGGGAACGATCCTCAGGGCAGTGCTTAACGCTTGATCGTTCCCACGCTCTGCTTGGTAACGCCACTTGGGACGCTCTGCGTACCGGGGTGACGCAGAGCGTCACGGTATGCATGCCCACGCGGAGCGCGGGAACGATCCTCTGGGCAGTGCTTAACGCTTGATCGTTCCCACGCTCTGCGTGGTAACGCCACTTGGGACGCTCAGCGTCCCGGAATGCATGCCCACGCGGAGCATGGGAACGATCAGCGCAGTGTTTAACGCTCAATATCAGCCAGTACACGTTCAGCCAACAACCGAGACACCTCGATCAACTGTGCAATACCCAGCGCACCTTCTCGTCGCGAGCCGTCGAGTTCAAAGGCGAAATCGCAGGTGAGGGCGTGGGCAGAGGCGAGGGATTCGCTGAGGTTGACCAGCAGGTCTTGGGTGCAGATGCCGTCTTTAACGGTGAATAGCACGCTGGGTGCTGGATCGAGCGAGGGATTTGAGGTGGGTTTGATCATGGTCAAGCTCCGCAGATGTATTAAAGAATCCGGAGAAATACAGGCCGCGACGCCCGACCGCTGAGTGTGCAGCGGTGTAAGGAGACTAGAGATGGAGTGTCCTAGGGGCAACCTCAAAGCCTTGTAAGACGTTTCTGTTTTTCCCAATACCTAGCCGAACGGACAGTTGTTTGGCTTAGCGCCGGCCAGCAACATCTTTCTTGCGCCAGTTCGGCGCTATTCCCTTTGCACACATCAACGCCATGACCGCGTTTGAGTACCCCTGCGCGCTAAAAAAGGACGAGACATGAAAGACACCGCTACCGAAATCCAACCATCAACTCGCCCAATCAAAGCCATCTACGACTACGCGACACTCGGCTCGAGAACGCGTATGGGCGGAGAAATTATCACTGCAAGCACCAGCCTAGAGATCCATGACTTGCGCATCGCGTGCGTCGGCGACCGAGTGCGCTACCCCGATGGCAAAGAGAGCGAAATTGTCTCGGGAGCAGGTTTCGCAGCCACCTACAAAGGTCTGCCCATCGCCATTGTCGGCAGCGCTACCGACAACGGCGACACCGTGACGAGCAGCCTGCAAAACCTGGCTCAGGTGGTGGAGTACGCGGACGGCGAGGGTATTCCTGGTCTTCTAAAGGCTGGTTATCGCGTGGAGAGTCAGATGTGAGGCGCTACAACATCACCACCGGTTCAACCACCACGGTGGGTGGCAAGGTAACCAGCGGTTGTGAGGGCACCAGTTTCAACGGCGAAATGATCTCGAGGGAGGGTGACCGGGTCGCTTGTCCGGCATGCGGCACTGAAGGCTTCATCGCGCTTACCGGCCCTCATTTGCACGAAGAGTGGAACGGCAAACAAGCGGCGCTGGAGGGTGATCTGTGCATCTGCAAATGCGATCCGCCGCCGGAGTTGATTGCCAATCAGAGTTCCAAATCTCAGGAGTTCGATCCCCAACCTCAACGTGTCACCCCGATTGTAATGAGGCCGACTGCATCCGCCTCGCCCCCTTCGAATTATGCCGCGCCCGTTGAGTCGAATCGTGCCGCTGATGCCTGCGTTTTCGCCAAGTCCTGCGTTTCGGTACCGGCCGGTTCTACATCTGCGGGCACCGCCCCGGAAAACGCCAAAAACTTCGGCACCACCGCCCTCATGGCTTCAACCGGTAGCACGGGCGCCGTCGGCAGGGTAGCCGGCACACTCGGCAGCGACCTCGGTGCCTGGGCTGTACGAGGCTTGGCCGGCGCCAGTTCCGCCCTCAACCTCGTGCTGCTGGCATTCTGGCCACGGGATATCGGTGACTCAACGCTGTACACCCCGGAGCAGTTGGAGGGGATGCGTTTGGCCAGCACGCGAGTGCGTTTCCAGTTTCGCCAGGATGAGTCCGGTGAACTGCGTGTTTACGGCCTACATACCCAACCTGGCAGTGGCGCCGACCGTGTGCCGGTTGCACAAGCCCGGTGGAATGTGGACAAAAGCGCGATGGTGGCGGTACTGGATGGCATCAGCATCACATGGACGCCGAACCATGGCCCGGTTGTCAGCGTGCCGAGCCCGTATCCCGGAACACCGGAACGCTTGGATAACGTGTTTGTTCATCCGATTGCGGTGGGGCAAGATTCGGCGATCAGTCACTATCCAGGGCGGGATGCAGAAAACATCACCTGGCAGGATACGATCATTTCGTTTCCGGCTGATTCGGGTGTGCCGCCGTTGTATTTGGTGTTTGCCAAGCCGGCGGTCAGGCCGTTGGAGGTTGATATTTATGGTGCGTTCAGTGGACGGCCTCGTGAAGGAATGCACTTGGATCACATGCCTTCCCAAGCGGCGTTAGAGTATTACTTGGTAGAAAATTTTCCGCATCTTGATGAAGTTGATCGGAAGCAGGCAATGAAAAACGCTGTGAGCATCGCGATACCATCTCGTGTTCATCAGAAATACAGTGAGACCTTCGGAGGCAGAAACACAAAATTCAAACGACAGGTGGATGCAGCTGATTTACGAGGTGCGGTAGAGCGAAATTTTAATGCAATAAAGCCCTACATGCTTGAGGAAGGGTTCAAAGAAGCGGACCTTGAAGATGCGCGGACCAAGATGCATAAAATCAATAAAGAAATGGGGTGGTATTAATGGACGCGCCAACGATTAAGTTGTGGGTGGAGAGTTTAGGACTCGGTTTTACCGAACTTGTAGCAAGTGGGAAGGTTCCCAATCAACCGCTGATGAAGCCATTTGAGGACAGCGATTGGCCGACCATGCGTCCAGTAGAGGGAGTGGAGTTGCTCTTCAATGACAGGACCAAGTCCCTGAAGCAGATTCTGATCACACTCATCCCGACGGTCGGGCAACCGGTTTATGCTGGAGGGTTACCCGCTCCATTTTCCCTGTTGATTAATCAGCAAAGTGTGCGTAGTGCTTTGGGAGAACCTATGGATTCGAGAGGTCGTGCCAGGCTTCCAGGGGGGCTGGGTATACGGGGAGGGTGGGATGCATATAAGTTGTCCAACGAATGGCATCCGAATGCAAAAGTTATAATTGGTTATCTTGAAAGCTATGCTGTAAACAATATCAGTTTCTCGGTGATAAATTAGAAGCGTGTTGCCTCAAGCATGGAGCAGGTGAACTGCCAATATGATCGCCAGTTGCAAACTGGTGATCGCTTGCTCTGTGCTGTCCTTAATCCTCGATAGGAGACAATGTTCGCCTGTGGAGATTAGTCATTCGATCAAGCAAGTCGCCAAGGCATAGAGGTTGATCATTCTCGCCGGCACGATATCAATCAGAAACAAGGGTGGTATTAATGGATGCTGCAGCGATTAACAAGTTGATCAGTCGGCTGGGACGCACTTACGCCGAATTGATCAGTGAGGGCTTGATTTTCAGAGGCATCATTGATGCCGTTGTTGGATACCGCGGAAAACGAAGAGTGGGTCCAGTTTCCGGTCGAAGGCGTAGAGCTCTGGTTTGCAAAAAAAAATGTGATATTTGAGAAGGTATTATTAACGCTTATTCAACGCGACGAAAACGATCACGTTTACAAAGGGGGTCTACCGTCCCCCTTCGTTAGCCAGATGAATCAGTTCAGCGTTCGTAGCGAACTAGGTATGCCATATAAATCTATAGGTCCTAGCAAACTGCCCGGTAGTGGTAGCAAAAAAAGTGGTGGATGGGACGCATATCGACTGCATCAAGAAACCCATCCCGGCGTCCGTGTAGGTTTCAGCTACAATGCCGAAATGATGGTCGAAACGCTAACTTTTGCATTGTGCAGCGGAGAATAAGCCAGTTAGTTTGACTTGTTTCGAGCCGGTTTCTGCTCAGTTAGCCGCTGCAACGCCAAGCGCAGATAGTGCTTCTTTGATTTTAATCAAGTGCAGGTGATGAGTTCGGTATTGGAGCCTCTCGTCAGCAGCGATGACATTAACCAAACTCAGGAGGGTACTGGTGGGCGCCGGTGCGATCAGTCGTTTAGTTGGAGGGCTTGGTTTTCCTTATCAAAAATTGGTGAGCGAAGGGCTCATTCAGGATTTACTGCTCAAGCGGCTCTTTGATACGTCTGATAACGAGGAGCTGATTCAAAATCCAGAACCCGGCGTGAAATTATGGTTCTGGGCAGAAACAAAACGGCTGGAACAAGTAATGATCGTCCTGATTCAAACAGTCGGGCAGCCTGTCTATGCCGGGCAATTACCTCAACCGTTCAAGTTAGATATGGATCAACGATACGTACGTGAGGTTTTAGGTGTGCCCACTAAATCCAAGCCCTCCGTAAAACTGCCCGGTGGATTGGGCGTGCGGGGCGGAGCAGACATATATTACTTGGACCAAAAGGTACATCCCAACGTGATGGTAGCTCTCAGCTATCTGGAAAATCTTAGAGTTAACAATATCAGTTTCTCTTTGATTGATTCCGGACACGATTGAGCTCTCACAGAGGCTTGCTATAGCTATGGAGCGTCGAATTGCCAACATGATCGCCAGTGGCAATTAGCTGTTTGCTCCAGCAAGTCTCCCATGATTTTACGTGTGGCCAAGAACAGAATTCGCTCTTTCTCAGATAGACGATAACAGTCAAAAATAAGGATGGTATTGATGGGCGTCGTGACAATTGAGCGTTGGATCAAACATCTAGGATGGCTCTATGAGGATTTAATTTTTCATGGGATTATTCCAGACCTGCCACTCACTGAGCTCTATAACGGGCGTGATTGGTTATCGCTGAAAAAATCAGCTGACGGCCTGGAGTTAAGCTTCTGGGCTGAGACGAGGAGGTACGAGCGACTCTTTATCACCCTGCGCTCTACTGTTGAAGGTTCAACAGAGTACAAGGGTGAACTTCCCAAGCCTTTCGCGTTATTAGCATCCAAGTCAGAGGTGCGAGCAGCTTTCGGTATGCCCATGGAATCACAAGGCCTGACGAAGCTGCCTTTGGATACCGTATTGGGTGGCTTTGATACTTATTCGCTGGATCAGATTAACTTCCCAAATCTGAAAGTGTCCTTTCAGTACACATCCACAATGCAGATTAAAACGTTGGTTTTTTCGTTAATCAACCGAGGTCATCCTTAGTACAGCAGCAAAATTTATCTTTAACGTAGAAAAGCGTGGAATACTGAAAAAGGGCACGCATTTATTTAAGCCGAAATAAATGCGCCCCCTTTATGCCTTATGACTGTTGAACAAGCGGAAAAAACGTCCAAGTATACGGCGCCACGGACTGACCGGCCCTATCACATTGATCGTATCGATCACCATGATCCGGTTGGATTTGAAATTAAGGCGCACTGAAACTTCGCCGGTCACTGTGGACCGGAGGTAGAACCGGTAAAGGGCAGGCTTTCCAGGCGTTATATTATGCAGTTCTTCCGAGCCTCCCGGATGAGTGGCAATGAGTGTTTCGCCCGTTTGCTCGCCACGTAGCCGAATGGTCAACTGAATGTCTTCAAGTCCGGTCAATGCCCGGCCCCAATCTCTGGCTACCGCTCTGGAGAACCAGCGGTATTGATTGTCGTAATCGTCCTCATATATCTCGCCCTCACCGGTCCAGCTCCAAGTGTCCCCTGGGATATCGAAACGTGTGGATTCGTTGATAGCAAAAACAGTCGTCGACTTTTTCATGGCGAATTCCGCTCGGATGCCAGAACCCCAGCATGGCTAACCTCCTGGCTGTACGACACTGTCAGAATCGACAGTTCTGACCAGTGGATGCCCCGCTTAAGCCAGATTTTGCTCCGTCAACCGCTGCACCGCCAACCGCCGATAGTGAGACGGCGTCATCCCCTTAAGCTGCTGAAACCGCCGATTGAAGTTGGAAATATTATTGAACCCCGACTCAAAGCACACATCCGTCACCGCCTTGTCCCCATCGGCCAGCAATTCACAGGACTTGCTGATGCGCAGCCGATTGACGAATTCAATAAAAGTGCGCCCGGTCGCCTGTTTGAACACCCTGGAAAAATACGTTGGCTTCATCCCCAGGTACTCCGCCACTTCTTCCAGCGGCAGCTCCCGGGCGTAGTGGGCAAAGATGTAGTCCACCGCGCGGTTGGTGCGGTCGATGCTGTGTTCGTCGGCTTGCTGTGGCGTGGTCACGCCGGACAGTAACTGGTAGTCCTCACAGGCGCTTAATACTTCCAGCAGGATAAAGAAGTGCCCCAGGCGTGCCATGCCTTGGGCGTCTTCGATGCGTTGCATCAGGGTCATGGCGTGGGCGATGGTTTTCTTGCAGCGAAATTCGATGCCGTATTGCGCACGTTCAAGCAGCGGCGCCAGGCTTTTGAGTTCGGTGAAGATGTGGCTGCCGTGTTCGAACAATTCATCGGTGAAGTTCACCAGCATGTCGCGCTTGGGCACCACTTCGTCTTCTTCCACCTGGCTGATCCAGTTATGGGGCAGGTTGGGGCCGGTGAGGAACAGGCTTTCGGGGTAGAAGTTGCCGATGTAGTCGCCGATAAACACCTTGCCGGAGCTGGCGACAATCAGGTGCAGTTCGTATTCCTTGTGGAAATGCCAGCGCACCAGGGGGCAGGGGAAGCCGTGCTGGCGATAGATGATGGACAGGCCGTTGTGGTCGTCCATCAGCTCGTAGGAAGGGTCGGTGATGCGCGTTGCTCGGGTCATGCTGCCGTCGCTTTATTGTGGTTGCTGCGTAGGATAATGCCCCGTCCCGCGCGACCTCGCCAGCGCCAGTGTTTATAGGGTGCGGTTTTTGGCCTCGATCCACTGGGACATGTACTGGGTACTTTTATGCGCGTGGTGGCGCAGCATGCTGCCGGTGAAGTTGTCCCGGCGATGGGCCGCAAGGTTGCTGCGGCAACGTTCCAGGCATTCCACCAAGGCGGGCCCGTGCACGTCCTGGTCATAGCGCCGGGCCAGCAGTTGGCGCCCTTGTTCCTGGGCCTGGGTCCAGCGCTCGCGGCTTTGGTAAAGGGCAACGGCAGCGGCGGCCAGGGCCGGGGCGTCCTGTGCGATTACGCCGGGCCAGGGTTGGTCATCGCCCATGGCCTCGGCACCGATGGGGGTGGTGACATTGGGCGTGCCGCACAGCATGGCGTCCACCAACTTGCCCTTGATGCCGGCGCCAAAGCGCAGTGGTGCCAGGCAGATACGCGCGGCCGTCATGACTTGCAGCGCATCTTCGGCCCAGTTCATCACATGGAAACCCTGCGCCGGGTTGTGCAGGGCCGTGGCCTTGGGCGGCGTGTAGGCACCGTAGATGTGCAACTGCGCGCCCGGCAGTTGTTGGCGAATCAGCGGCCACAGGCTGTGCTTCATCCAAAGCACCGCATCCCAGTTGGGCGCGTGGCGGAAGTTACCGATGCTGAGGAAATGCGCACGGTCTTCAAAGGGCGCAAATGCGTCGGTGGGCGGTTGCAGCATCAACGGGCACCAGTGGAGCAGGGCGGCCGGCACCTTGAACTGTTCGGTGAGCAGGCGGATTTCCACGTCGGAGATCATCAGGCTGATGTCACAGCGGTAGATGGCGGCGATTTCGCGTTTGGCCAAGTCGGTATCGGCCATGCGCTGGAGCTCGTCCTCCAATGCCGGCGCGAACAGGGCGCTGAAGTCGTCGCTGTCGGGGTTGGCTTTCACCTGCTCCTTGAAACGCTGGTGGCGAGCGTCCCGCAGGCTTTGCAGGTCGGAGGTCTCCAGCACCCGCAGGGCGTCGGGGCAGCATTGTTCCACGCGCCAGCCGAATTGCTCCTCCATCATGAAACGGTCGAACAATACGATGTCCGGGGCCAGTTCGCGGACAAAGTCATCGAAACTGCTGTTATTCAGTTCGATGGCGCGTTCGGCGATTCCGAGTGCGGGCAGGTCGGCCTTGTGCTCGCCAATGGTGGCGGGGCTGCTGAAGGTAATGTCCCAACCTTGCGTAAGAAAGCTCTCAAGGATTTGCATCATATGCCCGCCCGCTGCCGAGGAGCGGGGCTCGGGCCAGACGTAGCCAATGACCAGGACTTTGGTGGCGGGTTGATGCATGAAATGAGTCCTTCGTGCCGTCGGCGGGCCTTAAAAAGCGAATGATTAAATCATACTTTTGCGTCGCAACAAGCCTTGCGAGCAAATGCTGATTAATGCGTGGTTTTTAATTGCGAAATGAGCTTGTGGCCTGTCAACGTTCACAGTTATCGCGGCTTGTGCAGGGTGTTAGGTTCGCTACAGCTTTCCGGATGTAGGGCGGTCGGAAACTCATCAAATCGTTTTTAGGAGGTGCCTACCATGGATGACCATGAACAAACCAACAAGGGGAACGCGGTTAAAGCTGATTGGCATAACGTCACATTGACAAGGGGTGTTACCGGCTATAGCGGCAATTTGCGTATCAGGTTTCAGCGCTCAGGTAACACGCTGACGTTGACCACCGAGGAGTACATGATCAGCGGCGATAGTTCACGTAACAAAGCCAATATTAATTACGAGGTCAAGGTCGGCAACAACACGGTATGGGACCTGGACTCGCCCGATGACCGTAAGCAGGATGGGCAGTGGCATACTTGGTCAAACTACAAGTCAGTAGCGATTCCGAGCGGGACTCAGACGGTAACGTTCAGGGCAGAGTTTATCTTTGATATGTCCGGACCCGATGATCGGGCAATAGCGACGCATGCCGTAAGCATCTAGCTCGCGAGCGCCAACGTCTTGCCGGGCACCTCCGGTGCCCGGCATTTCCTGTCTATCGAACTGAGCCTAAATCAGCGCAATTTCGGCGGGTAAGCACGTGTTCGCGCCCGATTCCAGACGGTGTCGGTATTGATCATGCGTGAGGACATGACAATTTGTGTCTGGCGGTAGGTAGCTTCGGCACTTTGTGGTTAACTTCCGCCTCTCGAATTCGTTTAACCAAACCCAGCATAAGGATTCCGTTCATGGCTCAAGTCACCCTTAAAGGCAACCCGGTCCAGGTTGAAGGCGAACTGCCGAAAGTCGGCGCCAAAGCTGCAGACTTCACCCTGACCGCCGGCGATCTGTCCAACGCCACCCTGGCTACCTTTGCCGGCAAGCGCAAAGTGCTGAACATCTTCCCAAGCGTTGACACCCCAACCTGTGCCACTTCGGTGCGCAAGTTCAACGCCCAGGCCAACGATGTGGCCAACACCGTGGTGCTGTGCATCTCCTCCGACCTGCCATTCGCCCAAGCGCGTTTCTGTGGTTCCGAAGGCCTGGAAAACGTTAAGAACCTGTCGGATTTCCGCAACGCCGACTTCGCCGTTGACTATGGTGTTTCCATCGCTGACGGCCCGCTGCAGGGCCTGACCGCTCGCGCTGTCGTGGTGCTGGACGAAAACGACAACGTGCTGCACAGCGAGTTGGTCAAGGAAATCGCTGAAGAGCCAAACTACGACGCCGCCCTGGCTGTGTTGAAGTAACTGTTTCTACGTATGACTGTCGTTTGGCAGTAACACGTATGATGCATGATCGCGGCCTGGCCTAGTCCAGGCCGTTTTTATTTGAGCGTCAGCGGCTTAGCGAAATAGCCGGTGGACTAAGATCAAAAAGTTAAACGTTGTAAGCCTAAGGTAAATAGCCGGTAAAGGTGCTTTTCTAAACGCACCCCAGTGCTTATCTTTCAGCCTCCCGAAGAAGAAGCTCTCACCCCCAATGGTTGATCACTCCATGCAATCCTCCTCCCGCAACTCCCGCCGCTGGCTGTTTGGCCTGCTCGTGCTGCTGGTTATCGCCGGCCTGTGCTGGAAATTCTGGCCCAGTGGCGCAGCCCATAAAGATGCTCCGGCGGGGCACACGGGCAAGACCGGCATGGCGCGCCCGGGCTTCGGTGGTTCCACCGGGCCGGTACCGGTGCGTGTGGCGCCGGCGGTGCTGGGGGAATTTCCGGTGTACTACAAGGCCCTGGGTACGGTCACGGCGCTGAACACCATTAATGTGCGCAGCCGGGTGGGCGGTGAGCTGGTCAAGATCGCCTTCGAGGAAGGGCAGATGGTCAAGGCCGGCGACCTGCTGGCAGAAATCGACCCGCGCAGCTACCAGAACGCTTTGCTCCAGGCCCAGGGCACCTTGCTGCAGAACCAGGCCCAGTTGAAGAACGCCCAGGTCGATGTACAGCGTTACCGCGACCTGTACGCCCAGGACAGTATCGCCAAGCAAACTCTGGACACCGCCGAAGCGCTGGTTCTGCAATACCAGGGCACGGTCAAGACCAACCAGGGCGCGGTGGACGACGCCAAGCTCAACCTGGAATTCACCAAGATCCGCGCGCCCATCAGTGGCCGCGTCGGTTTGCGCCAGCTTGACGTCGGCAACCTCGTCGCCGCCAACGACACCACCGCCCTGGCGGTGATCACCCAGACCCAGCCGATCAGCGTGGCCTTCACCCTGCCGGAAAATACCCTGGAAACCGTGTTGGCCCGTTACCACGCCGGCAACAAGTTGCCCGTGGAAGCCTGGGACCGTAGCGACGTGAAAAAACAGGCGGTCGGTGTACTGCAAAGCCTGGACAACCAGATTGACGTGACTACCGGCACGCTGAAATTCAAGGCGCGTTTCGATAACAAGGACCAGGCGCTGTTCCCCAACCAGTTCGTCAATGTGCACCTGCTGGCCGACACCTTGAACAACGTAGTGCTGGCGCCCTCCGCGGCGATCCAGTTCGGCAACAATGGCACCTTTGTCTACAAGCTCGACGGCGACAAGAAGGTCAAGGTCCAGCCGCTGGTGGTGGGCGACACCGACGGCGAAAACACCGTGATCAAGGAAGGCCTGGCCGCTGGCGACCGCGTAGTGCTGGAAGGTACTGACCGCCTCAAGGACGGCAGCGAGATCGAAGTGGTCAACGCCAGCAGCGAGGTGCCGACCACCCCGACCGAGCACCTGCAAGGCAAGCCCGCAGCGAAAGGGGAGACCGGTGCTGACGCCGGCAAGGCGCAAAAGGTCGGTTCATGAACCTGTCGCGCCTGTTCATCCTTCGCCCGGTCGCCACCACGCTGAGCATGCTGGCCATTGTCCTGGCCGGCATCATTTCGTACCGCCTGCTGCCGGTATCGGCATTGCCCCAGGTGGATTACCCGACCATCCGGGTGATGACCCTGTACCCCGGCGCCAGCCCCGATGTGATGACCAGCGCGGTCACCGCACCGCTGGAGCGCCAGTTCGGGCAGATGCCCGGGCTGACCCAGATGGCGTCTACCAGCTCCGGCGGTGCCTCGGTACTGACCCTGCGTTTCAACCTCGACATCAATATGGATGTCGCCGAGCAACAGGTGCAGGCTGCGATCAACGCCGCCACCAACCTGCTGCCCAAGGATTTGCCGGCGCCGCCGGTGTACAACAAGGTCAACCCGGCGGATACCCCGGTGCTGACCCTGGCAATCACCTCCAAGACCATGTTGTTGCCCAAGCTCAATGACTTGGTCGACACGCGCATGGCGCAGAAAATCGCGCAGATCAGCGGCGTCGGCATGGTCAGCATCGCCGGTGGTCAGCGCCAGGCCGTGCGCATCAAGGTCAACCCCGAGGCCCTGGCGGCCAATGGCTTGAACCTCTCGGACGTGCGCGCCCTGATCGCCGCCTCCAACGTCAACCAGCCCAAGGGTAACTTTGACGGCCCCACCCGCGTGTCGATGCTCGATGCCAACGACCAGTTGGTTTCGCCTGAGCAATATGCCGAACTGATCCTGGCCTACAACAATGGTGCGCCGCTGCGGCTCAAGGATGTGGCGCAGATCGTCGACGGTGCCGAAAACGAACGTCTTGCCGCCTGGGCCAACGAGAACCAGGCCGTGCTGCTCAATATCCAGCGCCAGCCAGGCGCCAACGTGATCGAGGTGGTGGACCGCATCAAGGCCCTGCTGCCCAGCATCACCGACAACCTGCCGGCTGGCCTGGACGTGACGGTGCTCACCGACCGCACCCAGACCATCCGCGCCTCGGTCAAAGACGTGCAGCACGAATTGCTGATCGCCATTGCCCTGGTGGTGATGGTGACGTTCCTGTTCCTGCGCCGCGTCAGCGCCACGATCATTCCGTCCATCGCCGTGCCGCTGTCCCTGGTGGGCACCTTTGGCGTGATGTACCTGGCCGGATTCTCCATCAATAACCTGACACTGATGGCCCTGACCATCGCCACCGGGTTTGTGGTGGACGACGCCATCGTGATGCTGGAAAACATCTCGCGCTATATCGAGGAAGGCGAGACGCCGATGGCGGCCGCGCTCAAGGGCGCCAAGCAGATCGGTTTCACCCTGATATCCCTGACCTTGTCGCTGATTGCGGTGTTGATCCCGCTGCTGTTCATGGCTGATGTGGTCGGGCGGCTGTTCCGTGAATTTGCTATCACCCTGGCCGTGGCGATCCTGATTTCCCTGGTGGTGTCCCTGACCCTCACGCCCATGATGTGCGCGCGCCTGCTCAAGCGCGAACCCAAGGAAGAAGAGCAGGGCCGCTTCTACAAAGCCAGCGGCGCCTGGATTGATTGGCTGATCGAAGCCTACGGCCGCAAGCTGCAATGGGTGCTCAAGCACCAGCCGCTGACGTTGCTGGTGGCCATCGCCACCCTGGGCCTTACGGTGGTGCTGTACCTGGTGGTGCCCAAGGGCTTTTTCCCGGTGCAGGACACCGGGGTGATCCAGGGCATTTCCGAAGCGCCGCAGTCGATTTCCTTTGCGGCCATGAGCCAACGCCAGCAGGAGTTGGCGAAGATCATCCTCGCCGACCCTGCCGTCGAGAGCCTGTCGTCCTACATTGGTGTGGACGGCGATAACGCCACCCTCAACAGCGGCCGCTTGCTGATCAACCTCAAGGCCCACGGCCAGCGCGACTTGAGCGCAGCCGAGGTAATTACCCGCCTGCAAGCGCAGATCGACAAGCTGGTAGGCATCCGCCTGTTCATGCAACCGGTCCAGGACCTCACCATCGAGGACCGGGTCAGCCGTACCCAGTACCAGTTCAGTATGTCTTCGCCAGACGCCGAGTTGTTGGCATTGTGGAGCGGCAAGCTGGTGCATGCCCTCAGCCAGTTGCCGGAACTCACCGACGTCGCCAGTGACCTGCAGGACAAAGGCTTGCAGGTGTACTTGGTGATTGATCGCGATGCGGCCTCGCGCCTGGGCGTGAGTGTTTCGACCATCACCGATGCGCTGTATGACGCCTTCGGCCAGCGCCAGATCTCCACCATCTACACCCAGGCCAGCCAGTACCGGGTGGTGTTGCAGGCCCAGTCCGGCGAAACCCTCGGCCCGGCGGCCCTCAACCAGATCCATGTGAAAACCACCGACGGTGGCCAGGTACGCCTGTCGAGCCTGGCCCATGTGGAACAGCGCCAGGCGCAATTGGCGATTGCCCATATCGGCCAGTTCCCGGCGGTGATGATGTCGTTCAACCTGGCGCCCGGCGTGGCGCTGGGCAAAGGCGTGGAACTGATCAACCAGACCCAGAAGGACATCGGCATGCCGGTGGGCGTGCAAACCCAGTTCCAGGGCGCGGCCCAGGCGTTCGAAGCTTCGTTGTCGAGCACTTTGCTGTTGATCCTGGCGGCGGTGGTCACCATGTACATCGTGCTCGGTGTGCTCTATGAGAGCTATATCCACCCGGTCACCATCCTCTCGACCTTGCCGTCGGCGGCGGTGGGGGCCTTGCTGGCGTTGCTGCTCAGCGGCAATGACCTAGGCATGATCGCGATCATCGGCATCATCCTGTTGATCGGTATCGTGAAAAAGAATGCGATCATGATGATCGACTTCGCCCTCGACGCCGAACGCAACCAGGGCCTGGACCCACAGACGGCGATCTACCAGGCCGCGCTGTTGCGCTTCCGGCCGATCCTGATGACCACCCTGGCGGCCTTGTTCGGTGCGGTGCCGTTGATGCTCGCCAGTGGCTCCGGCGCCGAACTGCGCCAGCCCCTGGGCCTGGTGATGGTCGGTGGCTTGCTGGTAAGCCAGGTGCTGACGCTGTTCACCACGCCGGTGATCTACCTGTACTTCGATCGTCTTGGCCGGCGCTGGCGCAAAGAGCCGCAACGCCTGGAGCCGGTTGAGCCATGAACCTGTCCGGACCTTTCATCCGCCGGCCGGTAGCCACCATGCTGCTGAGCCTGGCGATCATGTTGCTCGGTGGCGTCAGCTTCAACCTGCTGCCGGTGTCGCCATTGCCGCAGATCGACTTCCCGGTGATTGTGGTGTCGGCCAGCTTGCCCGGTGCCAGCCCCGAGGTGATGGCGTCTACGGTGGCCACGCCGCTGGAGCGCTCATTCGGCGCGATTGCCGGTATCACCACCATGAGCAGTTCCTCGAGCCAGGGCTCTACCCGGGTGATTCTGGCGTTCGATTCCGACCGCGACATCAACGGCGCGGCGCGGGAAGTGCAGGCGGCCATCAACGCATCGCGCAACCTGCTGCCCAGCGGCATGCGCAGCATGCCCACCTACAAGAAGATCAACCCGTCCCAGGCGCCGATCATGGTGCTGTCGCTGACCTCCGACGTGCTGCAGAAAGGGCAGTTGTATGACCTGGCCTCGACCATCCTGTCCCAGAGCCTGTCCCAGGTGCCGGGCGTGGGCGAAGTGCAGATCGGCGGCAGTTCGCTGCCGGCGGTGCGCATCGAGCTGGAACCCAAGGCCCTCGATCAGTACGGCGTTGCTCTGGACGATGTGCGCAACACCATCGCCAACGCCAACCAGCGCCGGCCCAAAGGCTCGCTGGAAGACAGCGAGCGCAACTGGCAGATCCAGGCCAACGATCAGTTGGAAAAAGCCAAGGACTATGAGCCCCTGCTGATTCGCTACCAAGACGGCGCCGCCCTGCGCCTCAAGGACGTGGCGAAGATCACTGATGGCGTTGAAGACCGCTACAACAGCGGCTTCTTCAACAATGATTCGGCGGTGTTGCTGGTGATCAACCGCCAGTCCGGCGCCAACATCATCGAAACCGTACGGCAGATCAAGGCGCAGTTGCCGGCGTTGCAGGCGGTGTTGCCGTCCAGCGTCAAGCTCAGCCTGGCCATGGACCGCTCGCCCGTGATCACCGCCACCCTGCATGAAGCGGAAATGACCCTGCTGATTGCCGTGGGGCTGGTGATCCTGGTGGTGTACCTGTTCTTGGGTAACTTCCGTGCTTCGCTGATCCCGACCCTGGCGGTGCCGGTGTCGTTGGTGGGCACTTTTGCGGTGATGTACCTGTACGGTTTTTCGCTGAACAACTTTTCGCTGATGGCGCTGATCCTCGCCACCGGGCTGGTGGTGGACGATGCCATCGTGGTGCTGGAGAACATTTCCCGGCACATCGACGAGGGCGTGCCACCGATGAAAGCCGCCTACCTGGGCGCCCAGGAAGTCGGCTTTACCTTGCTGTCGATGAACGTGTCGCTGGTGGCGGTGTTCCTGTCCATTCTGTTTATGGGCGGGATCGTCACCAACCTGTTCCGTGAGTTTTCCATCACCTTGTCGGCGGCGATCATCGTCTCGCTGATTGTTTCGCTGACCCTGACGCCCATGCTGTGCGCCCGCTGGTTGAAGCCGCATGTGAAGGACCGGCAGACCGGTTTGCAGCGCTGGAGCCAGAAGGTCAACGACCGTATGGTCGCCGGCTACGCCACCAGCCTGGACTGGGTGCTGCGCCATCGGCGCCTGACCTTGCTCAGCCTGTTGGTCACCGTGGGCGTGAATATCGCGCTGTACGTGGTGGTGCCCAAAACCTTCATGCCCCAGCAGGACACCGGCCAGTTGATCGGTTTTGTGCGCGGTGACGATGGCCTGTCGTTCAGCGTGATGCAGCCAAAGATGGAGATCTTTCGCCAGGCGGTGCTCAAGGACCCGGCTGTGCTGAGCGTAGCCGGTTTTATCGGCGGTAATAACGGTACCAACAATGCAGTGATGCTGGTGCGCCTCAAGCCAATCAGTGAACGCAAGATCTCTGCCCAGGCAGTGATCGAGCGCTTGCGCAAAGAGGTGCCGCTGGTGCCGGGCGGGCGCTTGTTCCTGATGGCCGACCAGGACCTGCAATTTGGTGGCAGCCGCGACCAGACCAGCGCGCAGTATTCCTACATCCTGCAAAGCGGTGACTTGGCCGCGCTGCGCCTGTGGTACCCGAAAGTGGTGGCAGCCATGCGTGAATTGCCAGAGCTGACCGCCATCGACGCCCGCGAAGGCCGGGGCGCGGCCCAGGTCACGCTGATTGTCGACCGCGACCAGGCCAAGCGCCTGGGTATCGACATGGACATGGTCACGGCGGTGCTCAACAACGCTTACAGCCAGCGGCAGATTTCCACCATCTACGACAGCCTCAACCAGTACCAGGTGGTGATGGAGGTCAACCCCAAATACGCCCAGGACCCGATCACCCTCAACCAGATGCAGGTGATCACCGCCGACGGCGCACGGGTGCCGTTGTCGACCATTGCCCATTATGAGAACAGCCTGGCCGACGACCGCGTCAGCCATGAAGGCCAGTTTGCTTCGGAGAATATCGCCTTCGACATGGCGCCCGGGGTCACGGTGGAGCAGGGCACGGCGGCCATCGAGCGTGCGATTGCCAAGGTCGGGCTGCCCGAAGACGTGATCGCCAAGATGGCAGGCACTGCCGATGCGTTCGCCGCGACCCAGAAAGGCCAGCCGTTCATGATTCTCGGCGCGCTGGTGGCGGTGTACCTGGTGCTGGGTATTTTGTATGAAAGCTACATTCACCCGCTGACCATCTTGTCTACGTTGCCGTCGGCCGGTGTCGGTGCGTTGTTGGCGATCTACTTGCTGGGCGGCGAGTTCAGCCTGATCTCCTTGCTGGGCTTGTTCCTGTTGATCGGCGTGGTGAAGAAAAACGCGATCCTGATGATCGACCTGGCGCTGCAACTGGAACGCAACGACGGCATGAGCCCGCTGGAGTCGATCCGCAGCGCCTGCCTGTTGCGCCTGCGGCCGATCCTGATGACCACCCTGGCCGCGATCCTCGGTGCCTTGCCGTTGCTGCTCGGCAGCGGCGACGGCGCGGAAATGCGTCACCCGCTGGGCCTGACCATCATTGGCGGCCTGGTGTTCAGCCAGATCCTGACCCTTTACACCACCCCGGTGGTTTACCTTTACCTGGACCGCGCGCGCCACCGCTTCAACGCCTGGCGCGGCGTGCGTACCGATGCTGCCCTGGACACTGCGCTATGACCGACCCAACCAACGCCCCTGCAACCCCTGTAGGAGCGAGCTTGCTCGCGAAGAACGCCCATGCGCCGCGCTCATCAAGAATGAGCGCGTTATCGTTGACGGCGTTCGCGAGCAAGCTCGCTCCTACAGTGGGCCTGGCTATGTTGCTCAGCGCCTGCGCCATTGGCCCTGACTACAAACGCCCGGAGGTCATCGAGCCGGTGCAATTCAAGGAGGCCCAGGGCTGGCGCCAGGCCAACCCCAGCGACTCCCTGGCCCGCGGCGCCTGGTGGGAGCTGTACGGTGACCGTCAACTCAACGACCTGGTGGTGCGCCTCAACGCCTCCAACCAGACCGTCGCCCAGGCCGAAGCGCGTTTTCGTCAGGCAAAGGCCCTGGTGCGCAGCTCACGCGGGGCGTTTTACCCCAGCGTTGACCTGAGCGTTGGCAAAACCCGCGCCAGCCAGGGCACCGGCAGCAGCAGTGCCAGTCTCAGCAGTTCCAGTAGCGGAATTCGCGACACCCTTAACGCCCAGTTAGGCGTGAGTTGGGAAGCCGATATCTGGGGCAAATTGCGCCGTGGCCTGGAGGCCAACGAAGCCAGCGCCGAGGCAAGCTCGGCCGACCTGGCCGCAATGCGCCTGAGCCAACAGTCGGAACTGGTGCAAAGCTACCTGCAATTGCGGGTCATGGACGAGCAGACGCGCCTGCTGCAAGCCACGTTGGACACCTACCAGCGCTCGTTGAAAATGACCGAAAACCAGTACCGTGCCGGTGTGGCCGGCAAGGATGCCATCGCCCAGGCGCAAACTCAGCTCAAGACCACCCAGGCCAGCCTGATTGACCTGATCTGGCAGCGCGCCCAGCTGGAAAACGCCATTGCGGTGTTGATCGGCGAGGCGCCAGCCAACTTCAACTTGGCGGTGAGCAAAGACATCCCGGCCCTGCCGCAGATACCGGTGAGCCTGCCGTCCCAATTGCTGGAGCGGCGCCCCGATATCGCCTCGGCCGAACGCTCGGTGATCGCCGCCAACGCCAATATTGGCGTGGCCAAGGCGGCCTATTACCCTGACCTGACCTTGAGCTTGGCGGGGGGCTACTCCAGCAGTACCTATGAAGATTGGATCAGCCTGCCGAACCGCTTCTGGTCGGTGGGGCCGAAACTGGCCATGACCCTGTTCGATGGCGGCCAGCGCTCGGCGGAAGTTGACCGTACCGTGGCCAGCTATGACGAGACCGTGGCCAAGTACCGCCAGACCGTGCTGGACGGTTTTCGTGAGGTGGAAAACTACATGGTCCAGCTCAAGGTGCTCGCCGATGAGGCGGTGGTCAGCAATGACGCGCTGGAAGCGGCGCGTGAATCCTTGCGCTTGACCGAAAACCAATACAAGGCCGGGTTGATTGCCTATCTGGATGTGGTCACGGTGCAGGCGACGGCCCTGAGCAACGAGCGCACCGTGTTGACCTTGCTGCAATCGCGGCTGGTGGCCAGTGTGCAATTGATCGCCGCCTTGGGTGGAGGTTGGGACGGCCAGACCTCCCTGGCTGAAAAGGAATAACCGGGTGCGCCGCGCATTCTGTGGGAGCAAGACCCAATGTCAGTCAGTTAAGCACAGTACCCTGTGGGAGCTGGCTTGCCTGCGAAAGCGTTAGTGCAGTAGCAGATGGGGTGACTGACACACCGCTTTCGCGGGCAAGCCAGCTCCCACAGGGGATTTGCGCAAACCCCGCATTTTGATGTCGTTGAAAACACCTGCTGAAGCCAGCCGATTGACGCCAAAAACTGCGTAGTGGCTAACGGATCAATTAATCACCTGCCTCGGATTCATACTCGCTACAATCGCCCGATTTGCCACCCGGCACGGGCTTTGCGCCGGTCGCCTGCGAGACGTCCCATGCTGATCGGTAGCTATTCAACCTCCCTTGTCGTGATTTCCCTGTGCGTGGCCATCCTGGCGTCCTACACCGCCTTGGACCTTGCCGGGCGTATCGCAACCGCCAAGGGGCGGGCTGTTTACCTATGGATTACTGGCGGCGCAGTGGCGATGGGCATCGGCATCTGGTCCATGCACTTTATCGGGATGCTGGCCCTGCGCCTGCCGTTTGCCCTGGGCTTTGACGTAGCCATTACCCTGTTTTCGCTGTTGATCGCCGTGCTATCCAGCGGGTTTGCGTTATGGCTGGTCAGCCAGCCACGCTTACCGGCCTGGCAACTGGCATTTGGCGCGCTGGTGATGGGCGCCGGTATCGCCAGCATGCACTACACCGGCATGGCCGCGATGCGCATGACACCCGGCATTGATTACGACCCGACCTTGTTCGGCGCTTCGTTGGTGATCGCGGTGGTGGCGTCCGGCGCCGCCCTGTGGATTGCCTTCAACCTACGGCGCAACACACCTTTTGTACGGCTGGCACGGGGTGGCGCCGCCGTGGTGATGGGCGTGGCTATCGTGGGGATGCACTACACCGGGATGGCTGCGGCGCGCTTTGCCGATGGCAGCTTCTGCGGCGCCGCCTTGACCGGCTTGAGCGGCAAGGGCCTGGATAACCTGGTCTTGGTCACTTCGCTGGCGGTGCTGGTCATTGCGCTCTTGACCTCGGTGCTGGATGCGCGGCTGGAAGCGCGCACCGCCGTACTCGCCGATTCCCTGACCCTGGCCAATCAGGAACTTACCCACCTGGCCCTGCATGACATGCTCACTGGCCTGCCCAATCGCACGTTGTTGGCTGATCGCATTCAACAAGGCATCCAGGCGGTGAACGAGCGGGGCGGTTGCTTTGCCTTGATGTTTATCGACCTGGATGGTTTCAAGCCGGTCAACGATGCCTTTGGCCATCACCTGGGCGACCAGTTGCTGCGCGAGGTCGGCTTGCGCTTGCGCGAGGATTTGCGCAGCCAGGACACCCTGGCCCGCATCGGCGGTGATGAGTTTGTGTTGCTGGTGCAGCTCACCCAGCCCGACGATGTCATGGGCTTGGCCGAGCGCCAGGTGAGCCTGATCAATCGCACCTTCACGGTGGCCGAACATGAGTTGCAGATTTCGGCGAGCATCGGTATCGCCATGTTCCCGGGCAACGGTAATAACCCCCAGGAACTGCTGATGAACGCCGACGCGGCGATGTATCACGCCAAGGGCATGGGCAAGAACGGCTACAGCTTCTTCGATGTGTCGATGAACACCAATGCGCGCAAACAACTGCAATTGCTGCAGGATCTGCGCAATGCCCTGGAGCAGGGGCAGTTTCGTTTGCATTACCAACCCAAGTTCGACGCCGTCAGTGGTCTTGCCGTAGGGGCCGAGGCGCTGTTGCGCTGGGAGCATCCGCAACAGGGCTTGCTGATGCCCGCTACGTTTATCGCACTGGCGGAGAAAACCGGGCTGATCATTCCCATCGGCGAGTGGGTACTCGATGAAGCCTGTCGCCAGATGCGCCTGTGGTACGCCCAGGGTTATGAGAGCTGGCGCATCGCCGTCAACCTGTCGGCGTTGCAGTTCTGCCACGCCGGCTTGGTCAATAGCGTAGCGGCCGCGCTGGAGCGTCATCAATTGCCGGCCAACAGCCTCACGCTGGAAATCACCGAGACCACCGCCATGAGCGATGCCGACGCGAGCATGACGGTATTGCAGCAGCTCTCGGATATGGGCGTGGACCTGTCCATCGATGACTTTGGCACCGGTTACTCCAGCCTGATGTACCTCAAGCGCCTGCCGGCCAACGAGTTGAAGATCGACCGTGGTTTTGTGCGTGATCTGGAACACGACAGCGACGACGCGGCCATCGTCTCGGCCATCGTGGCCCTGGGCCAGGCCCTGGGCCTGCGAATTGTCGCTGAAGGCGTGGAGACCGATATGCAGCAGGACTTCCTCACCCGCCTGGGATGTGACGCCTTGCAAGGTTTCTTGTTGGGGCACCCGTTGCCAGCCGACAGCTTCATGGCCAATATCCGGCGCACCGAAGAGCCGGTAGCGCCTGACAAAAGCATTAAGTGAAAGGTATTCTTGGATCCAACCTTAAACATCCGGTTGAATCAGGAGGCCGCAGCCATGGACAAAGTCGTCATCATCACGGGGGGCAGCCGTGGCATTGGCGCCCAGACAGCATTGCTCGCCGCTCGCCAGGGCTATCGCATCTGCATCAACTACCAGGCGGATGAAGACGCGGCCCACCGTGTACTTGAACAGGTGCGTGCGTTGGGCGCCCAGGCGATTGCCGTGCGGGCCGATGTCAGCAACGAGGATGAAGTGATCGGCCTGTTCAATCGCGTTGATGCGGAATTGGGTCGGGTCACTGCGCTGGTCAACAACGCTGGCACCGTGGGGCACAAGTCACGGGTCGATGAGATGTCCGAGTTTCGTATCCTCAAAATCCTCAAGACCAATGTGCTGGGCCCGATCCTGTGTGCCAAGCACGCGGTGTTGCGCATGTCGCCCCGCCATGGCGGGCAGGGCGGCAGTATCGTCAACGTGTCGTCGGTGGCGGCGCGGCTGGGCTCGCCGGGTGAGTATGTTGACTACGCTGCCTCCAAGGGGGCGCTGGATACCTTCACTATCGGCTTATCGAAAGAGGTCGCAGGTGAGGGTATCCGTGTCAACGCGGTACGCCCTGGCTATATCTTTACCGATTTCCATGCCCTGAGCGGCGACCCGGACCGGGTCAGCAAGCTGGAGTCCGGAATCCCGATGGCGCGTGGCGGGCGCCCGGATGAAGTGGCGGAGGCCATTATCTGGTTACTGTCGGACAAGGCGTCGTATTCCACCGGAACGTTCATTGACCTGGGCGGTGGCCGTTAAGGCGCTGGCCGATCAGGTCCGCAGCGTGCGCAGCACCTCGTAGCCGTACCATGAGAATTGCCGGAGCAGGTCGGCTTCGGAGTGCTTCACCACGCGATAGCCGCAGTTGGAAAAACCCTCGATATGGCCATTACGGCTATCGCTGCCATTGAGGGTTCGGTCATCGACGTTATCGAGAAAACGCAGCACTTTATCTAGGTCGTAGGCCGCATTGGCTCGAGCTTTGGGGTCTGGATTAGCGTTTGTCCAGTCACCGACCTGTCGCTTGAGGTCATCGACGACCTGATAGAAATCGCAGCCTTTGAGGAAGTTTTTTGTCACGCTACTGTGCTCGATGATCGCCTCTGCCGAGCGATGATCACCGGCAGGGCGTCCGTTCGGGCCTGTCATCTGGCGCACCTGCTGTTGTTCCGCCCAGCGCATATAGTGGCGAGGGACGGGAAAAGGCCTCAGGTTGCGAGGCACACGTGTTGGCAGCGAGCAGTTTTTCCAGGTGATCACGCAGGTCTCGTTATTCGGTCTGTGGAGGCCTCTGAGTCGTTAAGACGCGACGGTAGGTTCCATTTAGAACGAGCGCACAATCCGCCCCAATGTCTCCATGGCCTTCTCCGAGGCTTCGTTCCACGGGCTGCCATAGTTCAAGCGTATGCAGTTTCTGAAGCGCTGGGTCGCGGAAAAGATCGGCCCCGGCGCAATGCTGATGCCCTGGGCCAGGGCCATCTGGAACAGTTTCAGCGAGTCGGTCTGCTCTGGCAATTCCAACCACAAAAAATAGCCTCCGGCAGGTTGGCTGACCCGCGTCTGTGCCGGGAAGTAGCGGGCGATGGCCGCCAGCATGGCGCTTTGCTGTTCTTCCAGGGCGTAGCGCAGTTTGCGCAGGTGCCGGTCATAGCCGCCGTGTTGCAGGTAATCGGCAATCGCCGCCTGGGCCGGCATCGATGGGCACAGTGAGGTCATCAGTTTCAACCGCTCGACCTTCTGCGCGAAGCGCCCGGCGGCGACCCAGCCCACGCGGTAACCCGGTGCCAGGCTCTTGGCAAAAGAGCCGCAGTGCATCACCAGCCCTTCGGTATCGAAGGCCTTGGCCGGCTTTGGGGCTTGTTGCCCGTAATACAGCTCGGCATATACATCATCTTCGATTAACGGCACTTGATGGCTGCGCAACAGCTCCACCAGCGCCTGTTTTTTCTCCTCAGGCAGCGTGGCGCCCATGGGGTTCTGGAAGCTGGTCATGGTCCAGCAAGCCTTGATCGGATAGCGCTCAAGGCTTTGGGCCAAGGCGTTCAGGTCGATACCGTCACGCGGATGCACCGGAATCTCCACGGCCTTGAGCTTCAAGCGTTCAAGCACTTGCAAGCAGGCGTAGAACGCCGGCGCTTCGATGGCGACCAGGTCGCCCGGTTCGGTCACGGCCTGCAGGCACAGGTTGAGCGCTTCGAGGGCGCCGTTGGTGATCAGCAGCTCCTCCATTGGCAGCATCAGGCCGCCGACCATATAGCGCAGGGCAATCTGCCGGCGCAGTTGCGGGTTGCCTGGCGACATGTCGGTGACCACCAGGCGTGGGTCCATTTCGCGGCTGGCACTGGCCAGGGAGCGAGCCAGGCGCGGCAGCGGGAACAGCATGGGGCTGGGGAAGGCCGAGCCGAAGGGCACGGTGTTGGGGTCTTTGATCGAGTCCAGTACCGAGAACACCAGCTCGCTCACGCCCACATCGGTGGACTCATGCACCTGCTCACTCACCACCGGTTCGGAAAACGGGCTGGGCGCATGGGTGTTGACGAAGTAGCCAGAACGCGGGCGGGCGCGAATCAGGCCACGACGCTCCAGCAAGTAATAGGCCTGGAACACGGTGGACGGGCTGACGCCGTAGGCCTGGCTGGCATAGCGCACCGATGGCACGCGCTGGCCGGGGCCGAGGACGCCGGAGCGGATCAGTTCTGCGATGTCGTCGGCGAATTTTTCGTAGCGTTTCATGGCGGCCTAATTTGCTTTTTGAATGTGTACGCAAGGCGAACTGTGGGAGCTGGCTTGCCTGCAAAGGCGGTGTGTCAGTCAGTGCATCTGTTACTGCACTACCGCTTTCGCAGGCAAGCCAGCTCCCACATTTGATCTTTATTGTTAATGAAATATCAGCGATTCAAGGGCGCAACGAAGCGGCTGTCGGCAGCGGTATAAATCCACGGCTCATCCACATCCGTCACTTTAAAACGGATAGTTTGGGAACTGCTGGCCGGTGTGTCCGCCAGCAACGCCACCGACACCGGCACATCGACAATTTCCCCGGGCGCCAGGCTGACCTGGGTCTTGCCTTGCAACTGGAAGCCCTCGGCGTCCACCAGTCCCAGGCGGTAGTCCTGGCGCTGCTGGGTCTTGTTGATCACCTTGAGGCTGTAGATGTTCTCGATCAAGCCCTGGCTGTTTTCGCGGAACATACCACGGTCCTTGGTCACATCCAGCGACACCATCGGCCGTTCAATCAGCGCCACCACCAATGCCGCGATCATCACCACCAGCACGGCACTGTAGCCGATCAGGCGCGGCCGCAGCAGGTGAGTCTTGCCGCCCTGCAATTGATGCTCACTGGTGTAACTGACCAAACCACGGGCATAGCCCATTTTGTCCATGATCGAATCACAGGCGTCGATACAGGCTGCGCAGCCGATGCATTCCATTTGCAGGCCGTCGCGGATGTCGATGCCGGTGGGGCATACCTGCACGCACAGTTGGCAGTCGATGCAATCGCCCAGGCCAACCTCGGCTGGCTGCACGTCACGTTTACGCGGGCCACGCTGCTCGCCACGGGCGGCGTCGTAGGAAATGGTCAGGGTGTCTTTATCAAACATCACGCTCTGGAACCGTGCATAGGGGCACATGTGCATGCACACCGCTTCGCGCAGCCAACCGGCATTGAGGTAGGTGGCACCCGTGAAAAACAACACCCAAAACAGGCTCACACCGCCCATCTGCCACGTCAGCAATTCAGCGGCCAAGGGGCGGATGGGGGTGAAATAGCCCACAAACGTCAGCCCGGTCAACACGCTGATGCCCAGCCACATCGTGTGTTTGGCCGAGCGGCGTGCCAGCTTATTCAGGCTCCAGGGTGCGGCCTGCAGTTTGATGCGCTGGTTGCGTTCACCCTCGGTGACCTTTTCACACCACATGAACAGCCAGGTGAACGAGCTTTGCGGGCAGGTGTAGCCGCACCAGACGCGGCCGGCAAACACCGTGATTGCAAAGAGGCCGAAGGCACAGATGATCAACAGCGCTGAAAGCAGGATGAAGTCCTGAGGCCAGAACGTCGCACCAAAGATGTGAAATTTGCTCTCGGCCAGGTCCCACAGTACGGCTTGGCGCCCACCCCAGTTCAGCCACACGGTGCCGAAAAAAGCCAGGAACAGCAGGCCGGCACCGCCCACGCGCAAGGTGCGAAACAGCCCGGTAAAACTGCGGGTATGGATCAGGTTGTCGCTGGATGTGGCCTTCACCTTCTTTGGGTGAATGGGCTCAAAGGTTTCCACGGTTGGGATTCGTTCGCTCATGGTCGTTCGCTCATCAGCCTCCATCAGGCCGATGAACTATGGGCGACGGGCTGTTTGCATAACAGACTCAGGTGGAATGATAAAAAGCGGATCAGATAGGTTTGGCGCGTTCGTGTGCGTCAATGTGCTGCACCCCCAGGGCCTAGGGGGGCAGGGAGTCAGTGGGTTCGATGATACAGATCAATTAAATTACCGAACCAGGTGCTGCCGCCTTCACATGGTTACGGCTGTCCGTGGCCCCTTCAACCGTAAGTTTGTCGGCCTCAGCTTCAGTGATGTATATCCGTTTGCCAGCCAAGTCCACACAGGACATGGCTTTGTCATTGTCGGTAAGGATGGTCACCCGGGTGGCTGGCAGGCTTTGTTCCTGGCCGTTGTCGTCGAGTGTGAAGTAGCACAGATGATTTTCGATGCGTACGGTCATGACAATCTCCGTTTTGTGGGCTATGCAGCGTTAGGCGGCCGCCATGCGGGCCGGTTCCAGGCAACTGACTGGCGGTCTGCGCTGTCCATCCTTTATCTATCCATAATAAAAAGGATCGCATCCATGGACGCCTGGTGGCATCTGGTGTGGCAAACCCTGCAAGCCGAATTCGCGGACATCGGCGATGCCCGGCAACTCACCCAAGTGACCGTGCGCCTGCTGATCGCGGCGATCCTCGGCGGCATCCTGGGGTTTGAGCGTGAACACAAGGGCAAGGCGGCCGGGGTGCGTACTCATATGCTGGTGGCGCTGGGCGCCGCGCTGTTCGTGCTGGTGCCGCAGATGTCCGGCAACCAGGCAGATGCCATGAGCCGTGTGGTTCAAGGGGTGATTGCGGGCATTGGCTTTCTCGGTGCTGGCACCATCCTCAAGGGCAAGGAAGACGAGGAGGGCCAGCATGTGAAGGGCCTGACCACGGCGGCGGGGTTGTGGATGACCGCCGCCATTGGCGTGGCGGCGGGCATGGGCCGTGAATCGACAGCGGTACTCAGTACGCTGCTGGCGTTGGTGGTATTCAGTGTGATGCCCCGGGTCGTCAAGCTGCTGGACAAGGATGAGTGACAGGGTCAGGTGGTGAGGTTGCTGTACCTGACCTCACCGAAGACTTTCACCACGAAGGGCGGCTCTCCCGGGTTGCCGGAAATCATTACCACGCTCGTATTATTGGCCGGGTTGTAGTGAACCTGCACTTCGCCACTGGCGCCTGAGAAATTTTCTACCGATTTCAAAGGTTTGTTGCCGAGTTGCTTGCGAATGGCCGTTACATCGAGCTTGTCTCTGTTGTGGTCAAAATCCATCACCTCCTTAGGCGCGTCGAAGTTCGAGTCGCGGATACTGTGGAAGGTGAAGGTCTGACCAATGCCAATCCTGGAATCGTTGCTGTTGCTGGCGGTTTTGAGGCTGTCTGCCTCAGCCGATGAATTGTCCGGTTGCGGGGTCGGCTCGCCGAGGTCCACTTCCTTGCCGATCTCGAAGAGGGCCGAGGCGAGTGGCGTACTCTGGCGCACTCGCTGTTGGGCATAGGATTCCTCAACGCGTAGCTCATCTAAGACTTGCATGGATTGGCTGAAACTCTCCTCGGGGTCAGAACTGGCGGTGCGGGCGCGGATCTCTTGAGGGCTCAAGCCCGGTCGCTCGATATGCGAGGATTGCTCATGAATCATCTGCAGGCTTGACTGACCTAGACGCTCCTTCACTTTGGTAATCAGTTTGCGCGCTTCGTCTGCATCCGGGCCATGCAGCATCGATTTGACATTTTCCTTGCTTAACAGGCTACCGATCTCGGCCAACTTCTGGGCGCTCTCCTGCGAGTTTGGCTCGCGCAGCATCTGGGTAATACTCTCCCGGCTGCCGAGCGCACGAAGTTGGGCGAGCCGGGGGGCGTCTGCACCGGGCGCCTGCGGCTCCACGTCTGTAGTCGGTGCAGTGGTGGGCGCAGTTGAGGCTTGCTCCTCGGGCGCATCGGTACCGGGCGCCTGCTGTTTTAGGCTTGTCGAGGGGCTAGGGTTGGACGGGGTAGAAGCTTGCGGCGCCCTGGGGAGGTCCGATGGATGCCTGTCAGGCTCTTTCCTGCGCATGATTCCGCTGGGGCCGGCCCTTAATAAATCGTTCAGTTTCTGTCGATCATCGCTGACCGGACGTTGTTGTAGGCCATGCATATCGGGCGTTGGTGGCAGTAGCGAAATGGACATAGAAGGTACTCGCGTTACGGACGGTATAGTCTGCGGCCAGCAAAAAGGCGGGTCAGCGCACGAGTAATGAATCTATCTTGGCCTTCGAGGGGGTGATCTCGGTGATGTCTGTAAAGCGAGTGGGAAAAATCAGCATCGCTTGCCCGCGATATTTGGTTCGCAAGCAAGCGTTTGCGGGCCTGTAAATCAGACGATAACGGGCGGCATCGTTGCGGGGGGTTCCTGCACGGGCGGTGGCTCGTTTTCAGGGGGCTCTTGTTCAGGAACGGGTTGGGGTTCTGTGGGCGGCAGCGGGGGCTCGTCGATATTTGGATCTTCGGATTCAGGGGGTATCGGGATATTCATTGGTATGGCCTCGTTTGTGCTTTGCTCTATCGGTGGACCCTTGCCTGCGGGAAATGATTCCCGCCCAGTGGCGGTATATCCACCTGAACTTTTGAACAGCGCCCAGGCTCGGACCTTATACGGCACTGCTCAGGGAGAGCGTCGCCGTTTCTGAATTCGGATCAAGCCAAGAGCGTCCACAGGGCGTAAGGGGAAGATGCTCGATGACTGCTGAAACACTGGTTCCAGAAGACTCCGTGCTGCCGCTGTCCCAGGCGCTGCTGTTACCCAGGATCGCGATCGAAAGCACCATGCCGGTCATCGACAACGGTGAGTTTGCCGTCAAGGCGGTGGTGGGTCAGCGGGTCCATGTGACCAGCAAAGTGTTCGCCGATGGCCACGATAAACTGGCGGTGTTGATCCGCTGGCGCGCGCTGGGAGATGAAAGCTGGCACAGCGTGGTCATGCTGGATATCGGCAACAATGGTTGGGAGGGGGCGTTTACCGTCGCCTGCCAAGGCCGCCATGAGTACTGCATCGAAGCCTGGATCGACACCTTTGCCAGCTTCTGTTACGAACTGCGCAAGAAGCATGAAGCTGGCGTGCCGGTCAGCCTGGAGTTGCAGGAGGGCCGCAGCCTGGTGTTGCAGGCCGCCGAACGCAGTGACAATGAACTGCGTGACCGCTTGATGTTGTTGCACCATGAGCTCTCCGGCCTGCTGGAAACCGAGCAGGTGGCGTTGTTCCTGCACGAAGACAGTGCACACCTGATGACCCAGGCCGACCATCGGGCCTATTTGAGCGTCAGCCCCGCGTACCCGATTGACGTGGAGCGTGAGGCCGCACAATTTGCCAGCTGGTACGAGCTGTTTCCGCGCTCGATCACCGACGATCCTGCACGGCACGGCACGTTTAACGACGTCCACGCACGCTTGCCGATGATCCATGACATGGGCTTTGACGTGCTGTACTTCCCGCCGATCCACCCCATTGGCCGTAGCCACCGCAAGGGCAAGAACAACTCGCTCATCGCCGGCCCCGATGATCCCGGCAGCCCCTATGCCATCGGCAGTGAGGCGGGCGGTCACGAGGCGATCCACCCGCAGTTGGGCACGCGCGATGATTTTCGCCGGTTGGTCCAGGCCGCTGCCGACCACGGCCTGGAAATTGCCCTGGACTTCGCCATCCAGTGCTCTCAGGACCATCCATGGCTCAAGGAGCATCCGGGCTGGTTCAACTGGCGCCCGGACGGCACGATCAAGTACGCGGAAAACCCACCGAAAAAATACCAGGACATCGTTAACGTCGATTTCTACGCGGCCGACGCCATCCCGAGTCTGTGGACCGAACTGCGCGATATCGTGGTGGGCTGGGTGGAAGAGGGCGTGAAGACCTTTCGCGTCGACAACCCGCACACCAAGCCGCTGCCGTTCTGGCAATGGCTGATCAGCGATGTGCGTGCCAAGTACCCTGAGGTGATCTTCCTCGCCGAAGCCTTCACCACCCCGGCGATGATGGCGCGCCTGGGCAAGGTCGGCTATTCCCAGAGCTACACCTATTTCACCTGGCGCAACACCAAGGCTGAGCTGAGCGAGTACCTCACGCAACTGAACCAATCGCCTTGGCGTGAGTGCTACCGCCCGAACTTCTTCGTCAATACGCCGGACATCAACCCGGGTTTCCTGCATGAATCCGGCCGTGCAGGCTTCCTGATCCGCGCTGCGCTGGCCACCATGGGCTCGGGCTTGTGGGGGATGTATTCAGGCTTTGAGTTGTGCGAAGCCGCGCCGGTGCCGGGCAAAGAGGAATACCTGGACTCGGAGAAGTACGAGATACGCCCCCGCGACTTCACCGCGCCCGGCAACATCATCGCCGAGATCGCCCAGCTCAACCGCATCCGTCGTCAGAACCCGGCGTTGCAAACCCACCTGGGGCTCAAGCTCTACAACGCCTGGAACGACAACATCCTGTATTTCGGCAAGCGCAGCGAAGACGGCAGCAATTTCATTCTGGTCGCCGTCAACCTCGACCCGCACAACGCCCAGGAAGCCCACTTCGAATTGCCACTGTGGGAGATGGGCTTGCCCGACGATGCCCAGACCCAGGGCGAAGACTTGATGAACGGCCATCGCTGGACCTGGTACGGCAAGACCCAATGGACCCGGCTGGAACCACAGATGCCGTTCGGGATCTGGCGCATCAGCACATCCTGAGTGCTCGTTCCCACGCTCTGCGTGGGAACGCCTCACGTGACGCTCTGCGTGGGAATGCCTCACTTGACGCTCTGCGTGGGAATGCCTCACTTGACGCTCTGCGTCGCGCTTGGGACGCGGAGCGTCCGGGGCTGCATTCCCACGCGGAGCGTGGGAACGATCCTCGAGAACTTTGTATTTTCAGGAGTTTGCAATGGCCAAGAAACCCAAGGCAGCCACCTTTATCAAAGACCCGCTCTGGTACAAAGACGCGGTGATCTACCAGGTTCACGTCAAATCCTATTTCGACTCCAACAACGACGGCATTGGCGACTTTGCCGGGCTGATCGCCAAACTTGACTACATCGCTGACCTGGGCGTGAACACCATCTGGCTGCTGCCGTTCTACCCCTCGCCGCGCCGTGATGACGGCTACGACATTGCCGAATACCGCGGCGTGCACAGCGACTACGGGACGATGGCCGACGCCAAGCGCTTTATTGCCCAGGCCCACCAACGCGGGCTGCGGGTGATCACTGAACTGGTGATCAACCACACCTCCGACCAGCACCCCTGGTTCCAGCGTGCGCGCAAGGCCAAACCAGGCTCGGCGGCACGGGACTTCTACGTGTGGTCGGACGATGACCAGAAATACGACGGCACACGCATTATTTTCCTCGACACCGAAAAGTCCAACTGGACCTGGGACCCGGTGGCCGGCCAGTACTTCTGGCACCGCTTTTACTCGCACCAACCGGACCTCAACTTCGATAACCCGCAGGTCATGAAAGCGGTGCTGTCGGTGATGCGCTATTGGCTCGACCTGGGCATCGACGGCCTGCGCCTGGACGCCATCCCCTACCTGATCGAACGGGACGGCACCAACAACGAAAACCTGGCCGAAACCCACGACGTCCTCAAGCAGATCCGCGCCGAGATCGATGCCCATTACCCCGACCGCATGCTGCTGGCCGAAGCCAACCAATGGCCGGAAGACACGCAGCTGTACTTTGGCGACAGAAAGGGCGACGACGGCGATGAATGCCACATGGCGTTTCACTTCCCGCTGATGCCGCGCATGTACATGGCGTTGGCCCAGGAAGATCGCTTCCCCATCACCGACATTCTGCGCCAGACCCCGGAGATTCCCGCCAACTGCCAGTGGGCAATTTTCCTGCGCAACCATGATGAGCTGACCCTGGAAATGGTCACCGACAAAGAGCGCGACTACCTGTGGAACTACTACGCCGCAGACCGCCGCGCCCGTATCAACCTGGGCATTCGGCGACGCCTGGCGCCGCTGGTGGAGCGCGATCGTCGGCGGGTGGAATTGCTCAACAGCCTGTTGCTGTCGATGCCGGGCACGCCGACCTTGTACTACGGCGATGAAATCGGCATGGGCGACAACATCTACCTGGGCGACCGTGACGGCGTGCGCACGCCGATGCAATGGTCCATCGACCGCAATGGCGGGTTTTCCCGTGCCGACCCGGCCAGCCTGGTACTGCCGCCGATCATGGACCCGCAATACGGCTACCAGTCGGTCAACGTCGAGACCCAGGCCCAAGACCCGCATTCATTGCTCAACTGGACCCGGCGCATGCTCGCAGTGCGCAAGCAGTCCAAGGCGTTTGGTCGTGGCAGCTTGAAAATGCTCTCGCCGACTAACCGGCGCATCCTGGCTTACACCCGTGAATACACCGGTGAAGACGGCCACACCGAGATCATCCTGTGCGTGGCCAACGTGTCGCGCAGCGCCCAGGCGGCAGAGCTGGACCTGTCGGCCTTTGCCGGCATGGTGCCGGTGGAGATGCTTGGCGGTAATGCCTTCCCGCCAATCGGCCAGCTGAATTTCCTGCTGACCCTGGCGCCCTATGGTTTCTATTGGTTCGTGCTGGCAGCGGAAAACCAGATGCCCAGCTGGCATGTGGAACCGGCGCAAAGCATGCCCGACTTCACCACTTTGGTACTGAAAAAACGCATGGAAGAGCTACTCGAAGAACCTTGCCGCACCAGCCTGGAACATACGTCACTGCCCGCCTGGCTGCCCAAGCGGCGCTGGTTTGCCGGCAAAGATACGGCAATCGACACGGTGCACATCGCATATGGCGTGCGTTTTGGCGACCCGCAGCATCCGGTGTTGCTCAGTGAGATCGAAGTGACCAGTGCCGGCCAGGTCAGCCGCTACCAACTGCCCTTGGGCTTCCTTGGCGAAGACCAGTTCACCAGCGCCTTGCCCCAGCAATTGGCGTTGGCCCGAGTGCGACGCACCCGCCAGGTAGGTTTGGTGACCGATGCCTTCAGCCTTGAGCATTTTATCCTTGAGGTGATCCAGGCCATGCAGGCCGGCACCGTGCTCAATACCCCTGACGGCGATCTGCGATTCGAGGCCACTCAACACTTGGCCGCATTGCAACTGACCCGTGAATCGCCGGTGCGTTACTTGTCCGCCGAGCAGTCCAACAGCTCGGTGGTGGTCGGTGAGAGTCTGGTGCTCAAGCTGATTCGCAAAGTCAGCGCCGGCGTGCACCCGGAGCTGGAAATGAGTGCGTACCTGACCGCCGCTGGCTACCCGAACATCTCGCCGCTGCTGGGCTTTATGAGCCGCCAGGACGGGCAGGGACAGGACAACTTGCTGATGATTGCCCAGGGTTACTTGAGCAATCAGGGCGATGCCTGGAGCTGGACCCAGAACAACCTGGAGCGGGCGATCCGCGATGAGCTGGCCGACGCGATCTCTGAACAGGAACAGCATTACAACGCCCTCGGGGAACTGGCAGATTTTGCCGGTTTGCTCGGTCAGCGCCTGGGTGAAATGCACCTGGTGCTGGGTGCGCCAACGGCCGACAAGGCCTTCAAACCCGAACCCACCACAATCAAAGACACCCAAGCCTGGGCCAAGGATGTCGGCGCCCAGATCGACCGTGCCTTGCAGTTGCTCAAGCTTAATCAAAGCCAGTTGAACCCCGCCGACCAGGCGTTGGTCAGTGAATTACTGGCGCAGAAAAAAGCCATCGCGGCGCATGTCCAGGCGTTGGCCAAAGCCACGGCGGGCGGATTGCGCATTCGCGTCCACGGTGACTTGCACCTGGGCCAGGTATTGGTGGTCAAGGGCGATGCCTACTTGATCGACTTCGAGGGCGAACCGGCGCGACCGCTGCATGAGCGGCGCGGCAAACACAGCCCTTATAAAGATGTGAGCGGTGTGCTGCGTTCCTTTGATTATGCCGCGGCCATGGCGCTGAATGTACAAGGGGTGGATCACACGCCAGAAGCGAACGCTGCGCGCAAACGCGTGACCGACCGCTACCTGAATGAAGCCCGCGTAGCATTTACCCAGGCTTACCAGGCCGCTGCGTCTACACTGGCGCATGACTGGCAGGATGCCAACGGCCAAGACGCAGCGCTGACCTTGTTCAGCCTGGAAAAGGCCGCGTACGAAGTGGCCTACGAAGCAGAAAACCGCCCGACCTGGCTGCCGGTGCCCCTGCAAGGGCTGCACGGCTTGCTGAGCGGGCTGACACCTATATCTAAACCTGTACGCGGTGGGGAGACGTCATGAGTTTTACACAGAGAGAACCGCTGCAGCCCAAGTTGACTGCATTGCCGGCGTCCAAGGACGTCGATGCGCTGGTGCGCGCCGAGCACCCCGATCCGTTTTCGATCCTGGGGCCCCATGATGACGAGCAGGGCGGCCAGTTTATCCGCGCATTCCTGCCAGAGGCCCTGAGTGTTCAGGTGCTGGCGCGTGACACAGGCGAGCCGTTTGGCAGCCTCGATGCCACCCAGGTGCCAGGCCTGTTTATTGGGCACTTCAGCACTCGCCAGCCCTACCTGCTGAAAATCCAGTGGGCCGGCGGTGAGCAGATCACCGAAGACCCTTACAGCTTCAGCCAATTGCTGCTGGGGGAGATGGACCTGTACCTGTTTGCCGAAGGCAATCATCGTGACCTGGGCAACTGCCTGGGGGCGCAGGTGGTCAGCGTCGATGGCGTGCAAGGCGTGCGCTTTGCCGTCTGGGCGCCGAACGCACGGCGGGTTTCGGTGGTGGGCGACTTCAATATCTGGGACGGGCGCCGTCATCCGATGCGCCTGCGCCATCCCTCGGGCGTGTGGGAAATCTTCATCCCGCGCCTGCAGCCGGGCGCGGCTTATAAGTACGAAATTCTCGGCGCCCACGGCATTTTGCCGCTCAAGGCCGACCCCGTGGCGCTGGCCACCCAACTGCCGCCGGACACCGCCTCGAAAGTTGCTGCACCTTTGCAAGTGGATTGGCAGGACCATGAGTGGATGCAATCGCGGGGAGACAAGCAGAAAGCCACCGCGCCGTTGTCGATCTACGAGCTGCATGTGGGGTCCTGGCAGTGCGAGCTGGACGAGGCCGGTGAAGTGGCTCGGCAATATGGCTGGCGCGAATTGGCCGAGCGGCTGATTCCTTACGTTCAACAATTGGGCTTCACCCATATCGAACTGATGCCGATCATGGAGCACCCCTTTGGTGGCTCGTGGGGTTATCAAGCGTTATCCCAGTTTGCCCCCAGCGCGCGCTTTGGCTCGCCGGAAGACTTCGCCTGGTTCGTCAATGCCTGCCATCAGGCCGATATCGGCGTGATCCTTGATTGGGTGCCAGCGCATTTCCCCACCGATACCCACGGCCTGGCGCAATTTGACGGTACCGCGCTGTACGAATACGCCAACCCCCTGGAAGGCTTTCACCAGGACTGGGACACGCTGATCTACAACCTGGGCCGCACCGAGGTCCACGGTTTCATGCTCGCGTCGGCTTTGCATTGGCTCAAGCATTTCCATGTGGACGGCCTGCGCGTGGACGCCGTGGCCTCCATGCTGTATCGCGATTATTCGCGCAAGGCCGGTGAATGGGTGCCCAACCGTCATGGCGGCCGCGAGAACCTGGAAGCCATCGACTTCTTGCGGCACCTGAACGACGTGGTTGCCCTTGAAGCGCCGGGCGCGTTGGTAATTGCCGAGGAGTCCACGGCCTGGCCCGGCGTCAGCCAGCCGACCCAACAGGGTGGCCTGGGCTTCAACTACAAATGGAACATGGGCTGGATGCACGACTCCCTGCATTACATTCAGCAAGACCCGGTGTACCGCGCCCATCATCACAACGAGCTGAGTTTCGGGTTGGTGTATGCCTGGTCCGAGCGCTTCATCCTGCCGATTTCCCATGATGAGGTGGTACACGGCAAGCACTCGCTGATCGACAAGATGCCCGGCGACCGCTGGCAGAAATTTGCCAACCTGCGCGCCTATCTCAGTTTTATGTGGATGCACCCCGGCAAGAAGCTGCTGTTCATGGGCTGCGAATTTGGCCAATGGCGCGAGTGGAACCACGACCAGCAACTGGATTGGTATTTGCTGCAGTACCCCGAGCACCGTGGCGTGCAGAAGCTGGTGGGCGACCTGAACCGCCTGTACCGCGAAGAACCGGCGTTGCACGAACAGGACGATGCGCCCCAGGGCTTCCAATGGCTGATCGGTGATGACGCGATCAACAGCGTCTATGCCTGGCTGCGCTGGAGCAAAGATGGCAAGCCGGTGTTGGTGGTTGCCAACTTCACCCCGGTGCCCCGTGAAGGCTACGCAGTCGGTGTGCCGTTTGGCGGGCGCTGGAGTGAGGTGATCAACAGTGATGCCGATACCTACGCCGGCTCCAATTACGGCAATGGCGGCGCGGTGTTTACCCAGGATGAGCCGCGCCATGGGCAGCCGGTGTCGCTGTCTTTGAACCTGCCGCCCCTGGGCGTGCTGATTTTGCGACCTCAAGAGCCTGAAACGCTCTAGCGCGGCGTATGCCGCTGTTCGGCTTGCTGGCAAGGTGCCACAATGGCGCCTTTGCCGTCGCCGGTCAAACAGGCCAACCCCATGAATAACCTTGGGCAAGATCAGGGTCACCTCATCGAAGAGCAGGTGCGAACCGACCGTTTGCACCAGCTGTTTCGTCAATCATTCTCGGCGATCTTCGGCAGCTACCTGGGCGCCGTCATGCTCTGCTGGCTGTGCTGGGATCGGTTCGATCATCAGGTCATCCTGGTGTGGTTGGTACTGTTGGCGGGCTCGTCATTGGTGCGCCTGCATCTGTTCGTGCAATGGTTTCGCTGCCCTGACGCGGCGCGCACGCCCGCCCGTTGGGAACGCCGCTACTGGGTCACGCTGATGCTGTCGGCGGGTATCTGGGGCGGCGGGGCGCTGGCGGTGATGCCGGTCGATGACCGCTTATCCCAGGTGCTGGTGATGCTGTTTACCGTGGGCATGTCGGTCAGCGCGGTGTCCTGTTATTCAGCCTATCGCTACATGACGCTGGGCTCGATGGCGCTGGTGTTGCTTCCCTGTACGGTATGGATGCTGTTTCAGCCTTCGCCGATGCAGGTCGGCGTGGCGTTGGCGGTGCTGGTGTTTGCTTCGTTTGTGGCCGGTGCCACGCGCAAACTCTCCGATGCCCTGGAAAAAGCCTTTCGCCTGACGAGGCAAATGGAACGCGCTCATCATATTTCCACCCGCGCCGCTCAGACCGATGAACTGACCGGGCTGATGAACCGTCGGGCGTTCTACGAACAGGCTCAGTTGCTGTATGCCCAGTGCCTTCGCGAGCAGCAACCGCTGTGTGCGTTGATGATGGACATGGACCACTTCAAAGCCATCAATGACACCTACGGCCACCAAGCCGGTGACCAGGTGTTGCGCCAGATTGGCGCGGTGATCAGCGCATCCTTTCGCCAGACCGATATCTACGGTCGCCTGGGAGGCGAGGAGTTTGCGGTGTTGCTGCCCAATACCTCATTGGAGACCGCACGCAGCATTGCCGAGCAGTTGCTCCAGACGATTTATCACTTGCCCGCCGACCCGGTACAAGGGGTGAGCGCAAGCTTGGGCGTGGCATCGACCCACGCTCAGCCTCTGGATTTGAACGGCTTGATGAACAGCGCCGACAAGGCCCTGTACCAGGCCAAGGCATCGGGCCGCAATCAGGTGGCGGTTGTCGACTGATCCTTGCTCATCGCCTTTGCCAGCACTCGCGCAACCTGGTCGGCGGAGTAGGGCTTGGCGAGGAACTCAAAGCCTTCATAGCCGCTGTCCGCCAGTTCCTCGCTGTAGCCGGAGACGAGTACCACGGGCAGGTCCGGGCGGCGCTGGCGCAGTAGCTTGGCCATGGCCACGCCGGTCATGCCGGGCATCACCACGTCGGAGAAAATCGCATCGAACCCCTGGACGTCTGTGCCGGCGAGGTTCAGCGCCTGTTCGGCATTGGTCGCCCACGTGGTCTGGTAACCCAGGTCCTTGAGGATCTGGCTGGCGAAGCGTCCTACCTCAAGGTTGTCCTCGACGATCAGCACGTGCTGATGAGCAGCCTCTTGCGGCGCTGGCAAGTCTGTATGCGGGTCTTGATCCGGCGCCGCTTCGCCTTCGACCTGCGGCAGGTACAAGGTAAACACCGTACCCTGGCCAAGGGTGCTGGCCACATCGATATTGCCGCCTGACTGCTTGGCAAAGCCGAATACCTGCGACAGGCCAAGGCCCGTGCCTTTGCCCACGGCCTTGGTGGTGAAGAACGGCTCGAAGATGCGTTCGAAGGTATCGCTGGGAATCCCGGTGCCGGTATCGGCCAGAGAAATGGCGATGTAGGGCATGCACGACTCGGCATCCCCGCGAATACGTGGCAGCGTTTGCTCGCTGGCGACTTTGAGGGTCAGGGTACCCTGGCCGTCCATCGCATCGCGGGCGTTGAGGGCGATGTTGATCAGCGCGGTTTCGAACTGGCTTGGGTCGATGCGTGCATAGCAGGGCCGATCGGGCAATTGCACCTGCACATGAATGCGTGCGCCGGTGACGCTTTCGAGCATCTCGCCGATGTTCTGCACGCGCTGGCCGACATCGAACACCTGCGGGTTCAATGGTTGGCGACGGGCAAAAGCGAGCAGTTGGCTGGTGAGCTTGCTGGCCCGCTCCACCGTGTCGGATACCGCGCACATATAACGTTGCCGACGCTCTTCGGACAGGCCCGGTTGGCGCAGGAAATCCACGGATGAGCGGATAATGGTCAGCAGGTTATTGAAGTCATGGGCGACGCCACCGGTCAGTTGGCCGATGGCCTCAAGTTTTTGTGACTGGCGCAGTGCAGCTTCGGCTTCGGCCAGCGCACGGGTACGCTCATTCACGCGCTGCTCCAGGCTGGCATTGAGTTCCGCATAGGCGGCCAGGCCCTTACGCACGGCGGCGTCGGCACGCACGCGCTCGATATGCGCCCATGAACGTTCGGTGACTTCGCCCAACAGCGCGATGTCGTAGGACGACCAAAAACGCGGCACTTTGTCGTGTACGGCCATCAGTGCGGTGAGCCGCCCGTCTTTGATCAAGGGCATGCAAATGGTGGCCGTCACACCGAGTGCCTGGAAGCTCGCGGCGTCATGGGGCGGCAGCTCGATCAGATTATTGCGTATCACCAGTGGCTCGCCGGCACGCAGGCAGTTGACCGCGCATTCGCCAAACGCCGCCAGGCTGTAATGGCCGATGATGCTCGGCGAGCCTTGCGCCGACCAGTCGCCTCGAATGGTAAAGCCATCTTCATCCTCGTCCATGTCGGCGTAGGCACAGATGGACACCTGCAGATGTTCGGCCAGCAGGCGAGTCGTAGACGTCAGGATGGTTTCGGCGTCGGTAGCGTTGGTCACGCTATTGCTAATGGCGTCCAGCACTTCAAGACGACGGGCGAGGAACACCGTGGCAGTGGTTTCGGTCACCGTGTCGAGCAAACCGACCACTACACCTTGGGCATTGCGAATCGGGCTGTAGCAGAAGGTGAAATAGGCTTGTTCCGGCGCTTCGTTGCGTTGGATCAACAGCGGGAAGTTTTCGATATAGGTGGCGTGCCCATCGAACGCGGCGTCGGCGATAGGGCTGATATCGTCCCACACCTCGTGCCAGATCTCGTTGAACGGGCGGCCCAAGGCGTCGGGTTTGCTACCCAGGATCGGCGTGAACGCGTCGTTGTAGAGGGTAATCAACTGAGGCCCCCAGACGATGGCCTGGGGGAAACTCGACGCGAAGCACAGCGCAACGGTTGTCTTCAACACATCGGGCCAGTGTTCAAGTGGCCCCAGGGGCGTATTGGCCCAATCATGCTGACGAACCCGCTCTGCCATTTCGCTGCTGCCTTGCAGCCAATTCATCATTGGGTTCACACCTTGCTTGCCACGTATTGTTTAGCTTTGAAGAGCCCGACCGACTAGCAACAGACCGGAATGACCGCATTCAGTTCAGCGCGATTATCTCCCTGATAGCACTTTGATTTCATTGTCTATTTGCACGCCGTCATTGTTGGCCGGGTTGGGCCGGCGCCCAACCTTCATTGCGTACCGAATAACCCCGTCCAATAGATGCCCGCGTCACTCTTGGGGTCCATCGCGTAGGCGGCACCCAAGTCGCGAAATTGCGGGTTCATCAGGGTGGCGCAGTGGCCGGGGCTGGCGAGCCAACCGTCGACGACCTTGCGCGGCGTGTCGAGGCCGGCGGCGATGGTTTCGCCGATGTTCTTCGCGATATACCCGGCCAGTTCGGCGCGGTCACCGGGCGTACGCCCGTCGTGGTCCAGGTGGTCGAAGAAGTTGCCGTTGGCCATGTTGCGCGTGTGGCTGTTGGCCGCGCTGGCCAGCGTGTCGTTCCACGACAGCGGTGTGGTCGCGGTGAACGCCTGGGTGCCGCACTGGCGTGGCTCGGCACGCGCGGTGTTGATCAAGTCGAGCAGTTTTCTGCCTTCGGTTTGCCAATCGCCCAGGCCACTGGTAACCAGCGGGCGAGCCAGCACGATGCGCCAGTCCTGGCCGCTGTTGCTGACGCCGATATCGACAAATTGCGGATCGAGCACTACGCGGCAGAAGCTCTCGCGTACCGCTTTCATCGCGGCCTCGGCATCTTTGGGCCCGGACAGGCTGATAGCCTGCACATTCACCATGGGGTACGCAGCGCGCGCCAGCGACTGCTGCAAATCGCCGACATTGGACGCCGGCAATACCAGCCGTGTGTCGCTGGTCAGCGGCGGCAGCTCCTGGGAACCCTGGTCACCGCAGCGTTGCACCTGGCTGCGGTATTGGTTGATCTGTTGGACTAACTGACTTTCTTCATTCGCCATCGCGCTGGCGCAGAACACCGTAGTGGCGGCCAGCGTCGTAAGACCCATCATCAATGACAGAACGCGCATGGACGTTACCCTTGAGCTTGAAAGTGCCCATGATGCGCGATCCAGGTGCATCCATGCACCCGTTGGTCCGAACTTTTTTTGCTCAGTTCTTGAATGTCGAGTGTTTCGCGCCCTGATCGCAGAGGGCAAACACCACCACCAACAACGCAGAAATCGCGAGGATCACCACCACGCCATCGGTGGAGTGGGTGGCCGAGGCCGCTACCATCGACAGCGCGCCCAGCGGTGCCAGGCCACCGGCAATGGCGGTGCCGATCTCCCGCCCGGTGCCAAAGCCCGATGAGCGCGTTTGCGTCGGGAACTGCCGGCTCAGGAACGAACCCTGGGGGGCGAACATCATCGGCGCGAGGATTCCGGTGCCCACCCCGATGGCGAGGTAAATCATCAGGCTTTCACCACTGTTGAGCAGGGCCAGGAACGGGTAGGCGAACAACAGCGAGCATAGCCCGCCGAGCATCAACACGGTCTTGCTGCTCCACTTGTCACACAGCCAGCCGAAGCAGGGCACGGCGACGATGGCCACCAGGCTGGCGATGGTCACCGACAGCGAGGTGACATGCACGTCCACGCCTTTGAATTGGGTCAGGTACGCCAGGGAGAAGGTCTTGAAGATGTAGCTCAGGGCGTTGTAGCCAATCGCGACAAAAAACACCACGGCGAGGCCCTTGAGGTCGTTCTTGAACAAGGCTTTGAGGGGCGATGGCTTGGCCTTGGCTTTTTCCTTGCTCAGCTCCTCGAACTGCGGGGTTTCCGGAATGCTGTTGCGCACCCACAGGCCGACGCCCACCAGCACGATGCTGCAGATAAACGGAATACGCCAGCCGCCGGCCAGCAGGAACTCGTTGCCGTTGATGGTCAGCAGGTAGATGGTCAGTGAGGACAGCAACAGGCCCAGGTTCAGTCCCAATGCCGGCCAGGCGCCCTGGCTGCCACGCTTGCCTTGGGAGGCGTGTTCGTAGGAGGTGACCGCCGCCCCCGACAGCTCGGCACCCGCGCCCAGGCCCTGGATGATGCGGATAAACACCAGCAGGATCGGGGCCCAGATGCCGATGGAGGCGTAGCTGGGGATCAAGCCGATCAAGGTGGTGCACACGCCCATCAGGCAGAAGGTCAGCACCAACACTTGCTTGCGCCCGAACTTGTCGCCCAGGTAGCCAAACAGGATGCCGCCGAAGGGGCGGGCGATAAAGCCTATGGCAAAGGTCGAAAAGGCCATTAGCGTGGCAGTCTTCGGGTCGCTGTTATCGAAGAAGATCTTCGAAAACACAATCGCCGCCATGGTGGCGTACAGGTAAAAGTCGTACCACTCCAGCATCGAGCCGAAGATGGTGGCGGCGGCGACTTTGCGTAGGCGCTTGCGGGTTTGTTCGGGCGTTTCGGTACCGGGGATGGAGGCGGATGCCGACATGCTGGATTTCCTTCTGGGTCTTTGTAGTTATTGTTGGGTGAACGGGCGGTGCGGTCTTACTGGGGGTGGAACAGGCGGTCGGCGATCATCGCGCCGATGGGCATGGCTGAGGTGGCGGCCGGCGAGGGCGCATTGCACACATGCAGCATTCGTGAGGTTTGGGCGAACAGAAAGTCGTGCACCAGGCTGCCGTCACGCATCACCGCCTGGGCACGGATACCGGCCTCGTAGGGCAGCAGGTCATCGAGGGTCAGGGACGGGCAGTACTTGCGGCACTGCTCCAGGTAGCCGGACTTGAACAACGAGTTCTTCATCTCGGTGGTGCCGGAACCGAGGTTTTGCCACAGGGTTTTCCAGAATCCCGGGAAGCTGGCGTACTGCGCCACGTCGCGCCAGTTCACCGAAAACTTGCGGTAGTTCTCGCGGCCCAGGCCCAGCACAGCATTGGGGCCGACGGTGACGCTGCCGTCGATCATGCGGGTCAGGTGCACGCCGAGGAAGGGCAGCTGCGGGTCGGGAATCGGGTAGATCAGATGGTTGACGATGTTGCTCTTGGCGGAGGGCAGGCGGAAGTATTCGCCACGAAACGGGATGATCTGATGGTCGATGCGGATGCCGGCCAGGCGCGCCAGGCGGTCTGACTGCAAGCCGGCGCACACCACCAGGTGGCGGGCCTGCCAGGTCTCGCCCTCGGTGTTGACGGTGACCGTATCGGTGTCTTCGTGGATGGCGGTGACGGTGCGTTCCAGGCAGATCTGCCCACCGTGGCGACGAATCACCTGGGCCATGGTCTCGCACACCTGGCGGTAATCGACAATCCCGGTGGCATCGAGAAACAAGCCGCCGAGGCCGACGATGTTCGGTTCACGCTGGCGCAGTTGTTCGGCATTCAAGCGCTCGACCTGCATGCCATTGAGCTGGGCGCGGGCGTACAGCGCTTCCATGCGTTGCATTTCCAGGGGGCTTGAAGCCACCAGCAGCTTGCCGCACACCTCGAATTTGATCCCGTGTTCACGGCAGAACTGCTTGGTGGCTTCGGCGCCGCGCTTGCACAAATCGGCTTTGAGGCTACCGGGCGCGTAGTAGATGCCGGCATGGATCACGCCGCTGTTGTGGCCGGTCTGGTGCTTGGCCAGCACCGACTCTTTTTCGAGAATCACCAGCGACGCGCCAGGTTGGCGCTTGAGCAGCTCCATGGCGGTGGCCAGGCCGACGATGCCGCCGCCGATAATGCAAAAGTCATGAATCATTGCAGGGGTACCTAGGCTGTACATTTCAGTCTGCTTATCAGGTTGTCAGACTAATGTTTTTGTTAAAAAAATGGCGTGTCCAAGGACACGCTTCACACAGGTTGCATCAGTTCGTGGTCGGCAATTCCAGTTGCAGGCGCTGCGCTGCGGCACGCAGGTGCGCCTCGGCACTGGCAGCAGCGCGCTGGGCGTCGCCGTCGGCGATGGCCTGGTAGAGCTGTTGATGTTCTTCGGTTGCATCGGCCGAGCCGGTGGCAAAGCGCGACGCCGAGTTCTCCCACGCGGTTTTACGCGCACTGGCCAACTGGCTCCTGAGGAAGTCATGGAAGGCCACGAAGTAGTCATTCTTGCTGGCGTCGGCAATGGCGCGGTGGAATTCCACATCGGCCAGGGCTGCGGCTTCAAAGTCGTCGCGGTTGTCCTGCATGGCCTGCAACGCGCTTTTCATGCGCTGCAGGTCGGCGCTGTCGCGGCGCTGGGCGGCAATCGAAGCGGCCTGGGTTTCGATCCACAGGCGCACTTCGAACATCTGCGCCAGGTCAGGTCGTCGCCCGTTGGGCTGCGGAAACCGAAACACCGTGCCCGCAGGGGTCTGCGAAATAAACGAACCCAGACCACGGCGAGCGGTGAGCACACCGTCGGCCTTGAGCTGGGCAATGGCTTCACGCACCACGGAGCGGCTGACGTTGAGCTGTTCGGCCAATTGCTGTTCGGTCGGCAGGCGCGACTCCGGGGCCAGTTGGCCGGATTCGATTTCTGCGCGAATGGCGCTGACAACCCGCACGACAAGCGAATCGGGGCGCTGGAGCTCAAGCATGGGAAAACCTTGGTGATCAGGTTGTCAGACAATAGTCGTTACGATTTTAGCTTGTCAATATTTGTCTGCTTCGCGCTGCTCGGCCTTTGCGCACGTTTCCAGGCGATCAGTGCGGCTATCAGCAGCAAACCTGCTGCCATGGCGAAGGTGGCGTGCAAACCGGCAGCCACCGCCTGGGGCGCGGCGTGGCTGACATCCGGGGTGGCGCGGGCGAACACCGCGCCGAGGGCCGATGCGCCGAAAATCAGGCCCAGGTTGCGCGACAGATTCAGCAGGCCGGACACCGTGCCTCGGCGTGTCGCCTGTACATCGCTCATCACCGCCGTGTTGTTGGCCGCCTGGAACAGGCTGTAGCCGGCCGTCAACACAATCAGCGCCGCGAGATAAACGCCAAGCCCGGACGCCTGCGACAGCAACAAGGCCCCGCACAGCATCACGCCCAATCCCATGAGCGTCAGGCGCTGGCTGCCGAGGCGATCAGTCAGGTAACCCGCCGGTACACCGGTCACCGCCGCGACCGCGGGCCCCACGGCCATGGCCAAGCCCATCCAGGCGGGATCGAGGCCCAGGCCACGGGACAGGTAGAACGGGCCTACCACAAACGTGGCCATGATCACTGCCGACACCAGGGCACTCATGGCCAAGCCGGCGCGCAACGGCGCATCGCGCAGGGGCGCCCAGAATGTATCGCCTGGCCAAGCGTCGCGGCGGTCAGCATCCACCGGCAAATAACGGTAGGCGAGGGCGGCAGCCACACCCGCCAAGGGCAGGCCGATCAGAAACAGCGCGCGCCAACTCCACAGGCTGAGCAATACCCCGCCGACACTCGGCCCCATGGCCGTGCCGAGTGCCGACATGGTGCCGAGCAAGCCCATGACTCGGCCGGTATTTGCTTTCGTGACGGTGTCACCCACCATGCCCAGGGTCATCGCCATCATGATCGCCGCGCCCAGGCCCTGGAATGCCCGTGCGCCGATCAGCCAGGACAGGGTTGGCGCGGCGGCACACCCGGCGCAGGCCAGGGCAAACACCAGCAACCCGGCCAGCAGCAAGCGCCGGCGCCCCAGACGGTCGCCCAGGCGCCCCGCGCTGACAATCACGGCGGTGATGGCCAGCAGGTAGGCCAGCACCACCCACTGCACGGCATGAAACGATGCCCCGAAGGCGTGCGCCAGGCTGGGCAGGCCGACATTGGCAATGCTGGTGCCCAGGGCGGCCAGCAACATGGACAGCGACAAGGCGACCAGGCCGCCGCGTGTGGAAGTTTGCATGCGCGTTTCCTTGAGTGAATGCACCTGTCACAAATCTACGGCGTCGCCTAACATGGCGGAAGACGCATGGGTTGCAGGTTATAGCTGCGTCCAACGCCTGATAAGGAGCCCACATGCCCGACCTCAATTTACTCATCACCCTGGACGTGCTGCTTGCCGAAGGCAGCGTCGCTCGCGCCGCCCAGCGCTTGCGCCTGAGCCCTTCGGCCATGAGCCGGGCCTTGGCGCGTTTGCGCGCGGCCACGGGCGATCCGTTGCTGGTGCGTGCGGGGCGCGGCCTGGTGCCGACGCCCCGGGCGTTGCAACTGCGCGAGCAGGTCAGCCAATTGGTGCAGGACGCCCACGCCGTATTGCGCCCCGCGCACACCCTGGATTTGGGTGAAGTGGTACGCACCTTCACCTTGCGCACCAGTGAGGAGTTCGTCGAACGCTTCGGCCCTGCATTGCTCGCGCGTATCGCCCAGGACGCCCCAGGGGTGCGCTTGCGTTTCGTGCACAAGAGCGACAAGCACAGTGCGTTGCTGCGCGACGGTGGTGTCGACCTGGAAACCGGTGTGGTCGATGTCGGCGCCAGCCCCGAGGTGCTGACCCAGGCGCTGTTTCGTGACCGCCTGGTGGGCGTGGTGCGCGCGAGCCATCCTCTGAGTCGCGGCCCTTTGAGCGCAGCGCGTTTCGCCCAGGGACAACACGTCTATGTGTCGCGGCGCGGGCAGGACCGTGGCCAGATCGACGATGCCCTTGAGGTGCAAGGTCTGGTTCGGCAGGTCAGCATCGTGGTCGCCGGTTTCAACACGGCCATCGCCCTGGCGCGGGGCACCGACCTGATCGCCAGCGTGCCTGAGCGCTATATCAGCGTGCCGCCTCGAGGCTTGCACTGCTTTGAGCTGCCGGTGACGTTGCCGCCGTTTACCGTGGCGATGCTGTGGCACCCGCGACAGGACGCCGACCTGGCCCATCGCTGGCTGCGCACCTGTTTGCGCGAGGTGTGCGGGCCATGAGCGGCCCGCAACAGGTACAATCGCCGCTGCCTTGACGCGAAACCCCAGGAATTTGCATGTTCAGCCTTACCCGCTACACCACACCGTGCCCCGAACCGATCAACAGCCAGATCCTGCAGATGGTGGTAGACAACCTCACCGACATCAGCAGCGTGGCGCTGGCACCGAGCAACCTGCTCTACAACATCTACCAGTACGCCATCGGGTTTGAGGTACACCTGTACCTTGAGGCGTTGAATGGCGAAAAGGGCGTTGCGGTGGAGTTGGTCGTGGCGATGGAAGACGACGCAGTGGTGGGCTTTTGCCTGTATCTGCCGGTGAAGGATGATCCGCACGCCTGTGGCATCGCGTTTATGGCGGTGCAGGCCGGCTTTCGTCGCCAGGGTGTGGCGCGCAGCATGCTGGACGAGGTGTTGGCGCGTTATCCCCACGCCGAACTGGCCTGTGCGGTAGAGAAGGTTGCGGTGTTCGAAGCCTTGGGGTTCCAGGTGCGCGGTGCGCGTGGCACCCAGGTTGTGATGAACACCCGCAACTACGGCACCGATGGGCGGATGGGGGTTTTGGATGTGGCCTCGATCTACAGTTCGCTGGAAGTGCGGCAGATCCACACCTACCTGCTGCAAAAACACGGCAAGCGCGCCATGGTCGACGCAGAGAAACAGCGCGATCGGCACCTGGACCAGTTGACGCGCAAGGCGCAACTGTTCGTCCAGGGCCGTCTGCCTACGGCCTGACGCGCCTGACCATCCCGAGGATAGTCTCCAGCAGCTCCTGCTGAGCTTCCTCGCGGCTGATCTCGCCATTGGCCGCCGCGTGGGACAGCGCTTCCGCCGCGCCGAGCATGGCGCGCAGGCCGGCCTGGGAAATGCTGCCGCCGTGGGTGAAGGGCGACAGCGCGTCCCGGCACTTATCGAGGAAGATCGCCTCGTATTCACGCTTGGACGCTTCCAACTCCGGCGAACCGCTCAAGGCGGCAACCACGCCTGGAATTTCCCGACCTTGCAACAGCACACAGTCGACATACGACGAGGCGATGACCCACGCGCGGTCCTCAAGGGTCGCGTTGCTGGTGGCGATGGCATTGGCAAATACCTGGTCCTGGCGCGCGTCGAAGTCTGCATACAGCGCGGCCAGCAACCCCGCACGCGTCGCGAAGTGGTCGTACACCACCGGCTTGGTGACGCCCGCCAACTCGGCCAAGCGGCCCAGGGTCAGGGCGTCGGTGCCTTCGTCACGCACCAATTGCCAGGCCACGTCGAGTAACTGACGCAGGCGATCTTCACGGGACAAACGACGACGTGGGGCAGGGGATTCACTGCTTGACATGCTTATATACCAAAAGTAACTTATTCGACGTAACTTACTAAAAGTAGATTAAGCCGAAACGGAGTCAAAGTCATGCACGCATTGATCGTTGTTGCTCATCACGACCCGCAATCCCTCACTCATAGTGTGGCCGCCGAGGTGGGAGCGGGCTTGAGCGCCTCTGGCCACACCTTCGAAATAGCCGACCTTGCCGCTGAAGGGTTCGACCCACGCTACAGCGCCGCCGACCATCGGGTGCACCGTACACGCGCCACGCCGCCAGCCGACGTGTTGGCCGAACAGGCCCGCATAGACCGCGCCGACGCGCTGGTGCTGGCGTTCCCTATTTACTGGTGGTCGATGCCGGCGTTGCTCAAGGGCTGGGTCGACCGCGTATTCGTCAATGGCTGGGCGATTGATTACGGCCCCGATACACCGGTGCAGAAGAAACTAAGGCATGTGCAGGTGCATCTGCTGGCCCTGGGTGGGGCCGATGAAAGTGCCTTTGAGCGACACGGTTATGCCAAGGCCATGAACACCCAGATCGACTACGGCATCTTTGATTATTGCGGGGCGCAGGTACTCACCTCCGAGCTGTTGCTGGACTCGGAAAGTGGCACCGCCCAGGTGCATTTGCACAAGGCCCGAGCTGTGGGGCAGGGGTTGTTCGAGCGAGAGGCAGTGGCGGGATAACTCAGACGTCGCGAAACAGGTCGTGGGCGTCCAGCAAGCGGTAGGCAATCTCTGGGTTTTTCTCCAGGCCACGGCGAATGGAAGCGGGGATCGACTGGCGGGTCTTGCGACACATGCCCGGCAGTTCGTCGATGACGATCTGGATCCCGCGCATGCTCTTGACCTCGGTATGCCCGGGCGCGATATGCACACGGATGCCCAGTTGCTCGTACATCCGCTGTTGCAGGTGTTCGAGGTCTTGCAGGCTCTTGAGGTTTTCCAGGCGCGCCAGCAGGATTTTTTCCTGCTGGCGCGTCAGTTGCAGAATGCGCAGGTCAGCGCCGGGCGCTTGCAGCAGTTGTTCACGGTTGCAGACACAGGCGCCAGGTGGGCAGGGTTGGCGAAGGGTCATTGACGCTCCCGGCAGAGTTGTAGGAGCGAGCTTGATCGCGAAAAACGTCAACGATAACGCGTGTTTCCTGAAGAAACGCGGAACCTGTGCGTTTTTCGCGAGCAAGCTCGCTCCTACAGGTTTGTGTGTCAGTCGTTTAGGTGAACGCCCAGGCTGGCCAGGGCTTTCCAGTAGTCAGGGTAGGTCTTGGCCACGCAGTCCGGGTCTTGAATGCGAATGCCCGAGACTTTAAGCCCGGCGAGGGCAAAGCACATGGCGATGCGATGGTCGGCGTGGGTGTCGATCAGTGCGGTGCAGGCGGTGCCAGCCAAAGCGGGGTCGCTCGCTACCAGCAGATCATCGCCCTCGATGGTCGCCAGGCCCGGGCGAATTTCGTTGAGGCCATCGTACAGGGCCTGCACGCGGTCACATTCCTTGACGCGCAGGTTCGCCAGTTCGGTAAAACGCACCGGCGTGTTGTTGAACGCGGCGAGCACCGCCAGGGTCGGGATCGCATCCTGCATTTGCGAGCCTACCACCGTGGCCTGCATGTTCGGGAACTGCGCGATCACAGCCTGGGCCTTGGCGTCGGGCTGGGTGAAGTCCTGCGCGGCTACACCGATGTCGATACGGCCACCGGTCAGTACTTCTGCGGCCCACAGGTAAGTGGCGGCGGAAGCGTCGGGTTCGATCAGGTAGTCATGGGCGGTATAACCGGTGGGGGCCACGCGCCAGGTGGTGTCGTCCATGACGTCCACCTGGGCACCGAACGCACGCATGCAATCGAGGGTCAGGTCCACGTAGCCACGGGCGCCGATGTCCTTGCCGGTCAGTGCCACTTCAATCGGCGCTTCGCCGCACGCGGCCAGCATCAGCAGGGCCGATACGTACTGGCTGGACAAGCCACCGTCAATCTCAAAGCGCTTGGCCTTGACCTTGCCCACACCGTGTACCGTCACCGGTGGGCAGCCAGTGGGGCTGTCGACCTGGATGCCGTTCTGGCCCAGGGTAGCCAGTAGCGGGCCGATCGGGCGTTTTTGCATGTACTCGTCACCGTCCAGCACCACGGTGCCTTGCACGGTGGCGACGGCAGCCGTGAGAAAGCGCATGGCGGTGCCGGCGTTGCCGAGGAACAACGGTTGTGCCGGCAATTGCAGCGAGCCTTGGCTGGTGACGACAAAGGTGGTCTCGTCCGGCTCGTCGATGGTGACGCCCATCTGCCGCAGGGCTACCGACATATGGCGCGTGTCATCGCTTTTGAGCGCACCGCTCAAACGGCTGGTGCCCTTGGCCAGTGCCGCCAGCAACAGCGCACGGTTGGTAATGGATTTGGAGCCGGGGGGCGCGACCTTGCCAGTGAGGGGGAAGTTGGGCGGTGTAACGGTCACGGTTTTCTGCGAACTCAAGGTACAAGGCTCCTGGTCAAGGCGAGGTGGCGTGGAGTGGCCGACGTGCGGACCCGAATCATCAGGCAAACACGCCATGCTTGTCGAGTGAGCGGGTGATTTGCGTGCCCAAATGTGTGAGGGACTTGCCCTAACTGTAGGAGCGAGCTTGCTCGCGAAAAACGTCAACGATAAAGCGTGCTTCCTGAATGAACGCGGCGCCGGTAAGTTTTTCGCGAGCAAGCTCGCTCCTACGGCCTTAACGCTGGCTCAGCCAGTAGTCATGCAGCGCACGCGCAGCCGGTTCGATCTCGCTGACCCGCTGTTGATGGGCGTTTACATCCAGGTCTGCCGGCAGTTCGAAATTGTCCTGCTCGGCGCACCAGGAAATCCGCTCCAGTTGCCCGGCTTGTACAGCGGGCAATGGCGGCCAGTCGGCGATCGCCACACCGCGCACATAGCCAAAGCACCATTCCTCGGCCAGGGTCACCACCTGGCCCTGATGCTCGGTGTCATCGAAACGGGCCTTGAATGCCTGGGCGTCGGTGGCCAACTGCGCGGCGAGGGTATTCATATGACGCACGCACAGATCAAGGAAAGCCTGGGCTTCGTCCATGTTGTCCCATTTCGGGTTCTGCCCGCCCCAGATAGCCGGGAACCACTCGGCCACGTCCACTCGGGCGGGGCTTGAGACCAGCGCGGTGAAGTAACCGTCGAGTTCGGCCATGTTCAGCACTGAATGGTCGTCGCCGTACTGCAGCAGGGTGGCCTCGATGGCGTCGAAATCGGCAGGGGCGAGGGGATGAAGTTGCATGGAATTTCCTTTAAACGTCGAACGCCGCGCACGGTGCGGCTTAAAGCGCGAAGGATGGCGTGTGTGCGGGGTTTTATCCAGCGTCTTTTCCTGCGCCGGTGCCAGTCCCGCTTTTGGCCGATGCGCCGTGGCGCACCCTTGATATAGTGTGGCCTTTCTCAATCGCCAGTCAGGGATCACTGCCATGTCCGAATACCAAGCCTTCGTTGTCGAACTCAGCGGCAACGTTGCCCATGTGCAGATCAATCGCCCGGAAAAGATCAACGCCATGAACGCGGCGTTCTGGACCGAAATCATCGACATCTTCCAATGGATCGACGAAACCGACGCCGTGCGTGCCGTGGTGCTCAGCGGGGCGGGCAAGCACTTTTCCTCGGGCATCGACCTGATGATGCTGGCCTCGATCGCCAATGATTTTGGCAAGGACGTGGGGCGCAATGCGCGTCTGCTACGCCGCAAGATTCTCGAGCTGCAAGCCTCGTTCAACGCTGTGGACACTTGCCGCAAGCCCGTGCTGGCGGCGATCCAGGGCTATTGCATCGGCGGCGCCATCGACCTGATCAGTGCCTGCGACATGCGCTATGCCGCCGAGGACGCGCAATTCTCAATCAAGGAGATCGACATCGGCATGGCCGCCGACGTCGGCACCTTGCAACGCCTGCCCCGCATTATCGGCGACGGCATGCTGCGTGAACTGGCCTACACCGGCCGTCAGTTCGGCGCTGAAGAGGCCCGTAGCATCGGCCTGGTCAACCGCGTGTTTGCTGATCAGCAAAGCCTGCTGGCGGGTGTCATGGACCTGGCCCAGCAAATCGCCGCGAAGTCGCCGATTGCCGTGACCGGCACCAAGGCCATGATCAGCTACATGCGTGACCACACAGTCAATGACGGCCTGGAATACGTTGCCACCTGGAACTCGGCTATGTTGCAATCCAACGACCTGCGCGTGGCCATCGCGGCCCACATGAGTAAGCAGAAACCCGAATTCGTGGATTGACCGACATGACCCCAGGCTGGATTACTACAACGCTGCTGGACAACGACGCCCCTGGCGGCTGGGCCGTCGCCCGCAGCCGCGAAGGCTTTTTACACGACACCAATGGCCCGCTGTTCCCGCGCGAATGGCTCAAACGCCAGGACCTGTCGGTGTTTGCCGAACACGGCATCGGCCACCTCGACGGCGAGCCGGTGTACCTGCTGGAACTCGACTCGGTGGCGGATGTGCCAGGGTGCAGTTGGCAGGGCTTGCGCGGCTTTATGCTGCAAGGCGATCACACCCTGTACAAAGTGCTGGGCTACGCCGCGCAGATCGGCACCTGGGCGCGGGAGCACCGCTTTTGTGGCAGTTGTGGCCAGGCGATGGTGCAGGTGCCGAGGGAGCGGGCGATGTATTGCCAGGCCTGCGACCTGCGCAGCTACCCGCGTATCTCGCCAAGCATGATCGTGCTGGTGACCCGTGGCGATGAGATCCTGCTGGCCCGTTCGCCGCGTTTCGTCACGGGGGTCTATAGCACCCTGGCCGGTTTTGCCGAACCGGGTGAATCCGCCGAAGACTGCCTGATCCGGGAAGTGCGTGAAGAGGTGCAGGTGGAGGTCAAGAACATCCAGTACATGGGCAGCCAATGCTGGCCGTTCCCTCACTCGATGATGCTGGGCTTTCATGCCGAATACGCCGGTGGCGATATCGTGCCCCAGGCCGACGAGATCGAAGATGCGCAGTGGTTCAATATCCACGAGCTGCCGCCGTTGCCGGCGTCACGCTCGATTGCGCGTTACCTCATCGACCTCTACGTGGCCCGCCGCTTAGGCCACGCTGAACCAGTGCTGCCAGGCTAGGCGTACGGTCAGGCCCAGCACCACGGTGATAAACACCGGGCGAATGAATTTGGCGCCGCCGCTGATCGCGCTGCGTGCGCCAAAGAACGCGCCACACATCACCGACACCCCCATCGCCAGGCCGACAATCCAGTCCACCGACCCATTGATGATGAACACCGTCAGCGCCGCCGCGTTGCTGACGAAGTTCATGCTGCGCGCCACGCCGCTGGCCTTCACCAGGTCGATGGGGTGCAGCAGCATCGTGCTGACCGTCCAGAACGCCCCCGTGCCGGGCCCGGCCACGCCGTCGTAGAAGCCCAGGCCAAAGCCCTGGGTGGCTTGCCATTTCTTCTTGATCGGTGCCTCGGCATCCAGCGGCGCCTTGGGCGTGCCACCGAACAGCAGGTACACACCGCAGGCGAAGACGATCACCGGGAGCATCTTGTTCAGGGTTTCGGCGGGCAAGTAATGGGCGACGACCGCGCCGGTCAGCGCACCGATCAGTGTACCGACGATGGCGTGCACCCATTGGCGTGGGTGGAACAGCTTGCGGCGGTAGAAGGTAAAGCTGGCGGTGGCCGAACCGAAGGTGGAGCTGAGTTTGTTGGTGCCCAGTACCAGATGCGGCGGCATGCCGGCGGTGAGCAGGGCGGGCGTGGTCAACAAACCGCCACCGCCGGCGATGGCGTCGATAAAACCGGCGATAAAAGCGACAACGGCCAGGATGGCCAGGGTAGTGAGGTCAACGCTGAGTTCGAAAGGCATGGGCAGGGCTTATTGTTGGAGGGCCGCAGAAAGCCAGCATCTTACTGCGATGTGGCGGGTCTAGGCGATTCAAATGTGGGAGCGGGCTTGCCCGCGATAGCGGAGTGTCAGTCACTGAATTTTCAACTGAACCACCGCTATCGCAGGCAAGCCAGCTCCCACATTGGTTATGTATTGCCCACAAAATCTGCGCCTGGCACAGAACCTCTGTGGGAGCGGGTAGACACCCAGCCTCACCGAACCGAGTTCTGCATCACAATCTGTGGCAGATGCTCGGACAGAAAGTCAATCAGCGCCCTGACCGAAGGCAGCATGCCGCGCCGCGCCGAATACGCCAGGTGCAGCGTCAGCTCGGGGGCACTCCATTCTGGCAGCACCACCACCAATTGCTGTCGAGCTAGGGCGGGCAGGCACGCAACATCCGGCATCATCGCGATGCCCAACCCCTGGATGGCCGCATTCAGGATCGTTTCATGCTCCCTGCACATCAAGGTCGGCCGCAGCTTGGCGGTGGTGCGCGCACCATCGGGGCCCACCAGCAGCCATTGTGGCTGCGGCTCATCCGCCGCTTCGTAGTAGAGCGTTGGCCGTTGTGCCAGCTCGTCCGGATGAGACAGCGACCCCGTGCGATGGAGGTAGTCCGGGCTGGCGACCAGGATGCGCCGGCTGATCCCCAGGGGTTTGGCGACCAGGTCGGGGTCCATGTCCTCCGGCCGGCGCAGCCGCACGGCGATGTCCACCGATTCTGCCTGCAGGTCCACCGTGCGATCGGTGGCAAGCACCTGTACGCGCACTTGGGGGTAAAGGGTCATGAACGCCGGCAGGTTAGGGGCCAGGAATACCTGCGTCGCCAGCACCGGGCAACTGATGCGCACCAGCCCACGCGGCGCGGCGCTGGCCATGTCGATGACCTCTTGGGCTGCGAGCGCTTCGGTGATCGAGGCGCGGCAGTGGATGAAAAACCGCTCACCGAGGTCGGTCAGGGACACGTGGCGCGTGGTTCGATGGAACAAGCGGGCGCCCAGGCGTTGTTCGAGCGCCGCGACGCGTGCGCTGAGGCGCGACTTGGGGATGCCCAGCACCCGTCCCGCCGCTGAGAACCCGCCGTGCTCGGCGACCATGGAGAAATAGTAGAGATCGTTGAGGTCCTCCAGCACAGTCTGGGTGGCCATTCTATTGTCCGGTTTCAAGTAACAGAGGGTTCAAAACTAGCATCTATTGTGATGATTGTCCTTTGGTTAGGCTGATGACTCACCGAATCAGCTGGCACTCAAGGAGCCCCCGACATGCCTCTGCTTACCGCCGACAATCTTGCGCAATATGGCGACCCGCATCCACGCCAGCGAGTTGCCGTCCTCGACACCGACATGAGCTACGTGGACGTCGGCGCAGGCGACCCCATCGTCTTCCTGCACGGCAACCCCACGTGGTCCTATCTGTGGCGCAATATCATTCCTCACGCGCTGCCACACGGCAGATGCCTGGCGCCGGACCTGGTGGGTATGGGGCTCTCGGGCAAGTCGCCGACTCGCGCCTATTGCTTCGAGGATCATGCCCGCTATCTCGATGCCTGGTTCGAGGCCATGGGGTTGACCAACGTTGTGTTGGTCACCGATGACTGGGGCACTGCACTGGGAGCGCATTGGGCCAACCGCAACCGGGATCGTGTACAGGCGCTGGTGTATATGGAAGGTGTGGTGTTTCCGGGAAGCTGGGACGACTACGCCGGCGCAGGCAAGGACCTCTTCAAAGCCCTGCGCTCGGAACCAGGCGAGCAGATGATCCTTGAGGAGAACCTCTTCATCGAAGGGATCCTGCCTCGCACCACATTGCGCACCCTGGGCGTCGAGGAAATGGACGCCTACCGCGCGCCTTTTGCCACCCGGGAAGACCGATGGCCGACCCTGGCCTGGCCCCGCGAACTGCCTATCGAGGGTGAACCGGCCAATGTCGTCAAGATCATCGAGGCGTCTGGCGCATGGTTGGCGACCGAGGCACTGCCCAAGCTGCTGATCGTCGGGGAGCCAGGCGCGGTGCTCACCGGGCGTGCGCTGGCCTATGCCCGCACCTGGGCCAATCAACGCGAGGTCAGCGTGCCGGGCATTCATAGCCTGCAGGAAGACTCTCCGGCCGAGATCGGCCTGGCGCTGTCGCTCTTCCTGCGAGAACTGCGCCCCATCACCTGAAGCCATCCCATTCACACCCGTGCATGACCTGACCCCTGGAGGTAGACCATGAAACACACCTACAAAGGCCCCGACGATGCGTTGGAAGTGGCGCGCTTTGTCTGCAATGCAGTCAACGGCTGGACCGAAAACCCGACACGGATGACTCCCTATTTCACCCCGGACGGCGGTTGGGAATTTCCGTTCGCGCCCATAGAGTTTGGCCTGTTCTTCAAGGAGGTCCGTGGAGCCGAGGCCATGAAGCGCTACTTCAGCTCGCTCGTGCCTTATATGGAAAATCTGGATATCGGACCGGTAGAAAATTGGATCATCCATACGCTGAAGACCCCGCATACCTACGTTTACGAATACACCGGCACGGCCACCATCAGGGGCTCGGGCAAGCTCTATGAGCAGAACTACATTTCGATCGTGACGCTGGACGGCGGCAAGATCAAAACCTATCGCGAGCATTGGGACCCCTACGTCGCGCTGCGCGATTTCGGCCTGGCGCGCGCTGTTGACGGCGACGCGAAGTAGCGACTGCGACAGTTCCCAATTGCAAAGACGAGGTGAAACATGAACGCAAAAGACGTGGTAACCACGATGTGGACCGAACTGATGACCGCCAAGGACCCGGCCGTTATCCAGAAGTGGGTCGCCCCGACCTACGAGCAGCACAGCCCCTATGTGCAAACCGGCCGAGAAGGTCTTGAGCAGTTAGTGGCAAGCCTGCGAGACGACTACAGCTACGAGCTGGTGCGGATCTTCAGCGACGGCGACCTGGTGGTGTTGCACGGTATTCATCGCAACTGGCTCAACGGCGTATTCACCGGCGGCGAAGCTGTTGTCGGCGTCGACATGTTCCGCGTCGCGGATGATCAGATCCAGGAACATTGGGATGCGTCGGTGCCCGTGATGCGCATTTCTGCCTCCGGCCGCACCCAGCTTGACGGCCCGGCGACGGTTGAACATGCAGGCATGACGCAGCAGAGCGCAAACACGGCTAAAGCCTTCGTCCAGACGGTACTGGTCGACAAGCAGCATCAGCGCCTGCCCGAGTTCATCAGCAAGCATGGGTTGGCGCAGCACATTACGGAAATTGCCGATGGCGCCGCTTGCCTGACGCAAGCGTTGGCGGTGAGCGACAAGGAGTATGTCGCGATCAGGAAGATGGTGGCTGAAGGTGAGTTTGTCGCGGTCCAGTCAGAAGGGCGGGTCAATGGTCAAACCCACACTTTCTGGGACCTGTTCAGAGTCGATGCGCATGCAAAGATCGCTGAACAGTGGCAGGTAGCGGCGGTGTTCCCCGATGTCGTACCCCACGACAACGGGGCGTTCTAGAGCGTTATTTGTGCGCGCCCAGCCATTCCACGGCCGTGCGCCAGATGCAGATACCCAGGAAATAGGCCGACATCAGCGACCACAGACCAAATGTCCATGGGTTGGTGTTGGGGTAGTCCACCACCATCAGGAAGCTGCACAACAGCCAGATCGTGGTCACCGCGATGTTGATCGGCATGAAGCGCTTGACCCGGAACGGGTGCAGGAACTTCATCGGCGTCACGGTCAACAGCGCCAGGCCGATCACGGTCAGCAGGGTGAGCCACGCATCCGGCTGGATGATATAGACGCACAGGGCAACGACGTTCCAGGCGGCAGGGAAGCCGACGAAGTAGTTGTCCTTGCTCTTCATGTTCACGTTGCAAAAGCAGAACAGCGACGACACCAGGATCACCGACACCGCAAACAGGTGGGTGAAATCGGGCAGGTCGATGTAGCGGTAGATAAACAGTGCCGGAATGAATACGTAGGTGAGGTAGTCGATCACCAGGTCCAGCACCGAGCCGTCAAAGCTGGGCAGCACCGTGCTGACATTCACCCGTCGCGCCAGCGAGCCGTCGACGCCATCCACCACCAGCGCCAGGCCCAGCCACAGCAGGCACGCCTTGGGGGAGTTTTCCAGCAGCGCCAGGGTGGCCAAAAAGGCCAGTACCACACCGGTGGCGGTAAAGCCGTGGGCGCCCCAGGCTTTGAGTCTGGCTACATGCAGGGTCGATATCACGGGCGGTTCTCCAAAAGGTCAAACGGGGCAGCCGACGACGTAGCGCCGTCGAGTCTGGCCAGGGAATGCAGGTATCGACCGGGAAGGGGAGGATAAGGTTCACCGCCCGGCGTATCCGTTAGCGTAGCAAGCGTAGGATGTTTCGGCATCAGCCTTGACGGAACACCAGTGCCTTTAACCCGCTCTGGGGGTCGATATCAGGAAATTCCGGTGGGTTTTCCAGCCGCTGTACAAACCGCAGGCCCGGTGCTTCGCGGGTCACGCCGTCGATCAGGAAATCTTCGCCGAAGGCAGGATCGTTCATGCATGCCAGCACGGTGCCTTGGGCACTGAGCAAGTCTGGCAGTCGGCGCAGCACGCGCTGGTAATCCTTGGTCAGCAGGAAACTGCCTTTCTGGAAGGAGGGCGGGTCGATGATCACCAGGTCGTAAGGGCCATTGTTCGTCACCTTGGCCCAGGACTTGAACAGGTCGTGGCCCAGGAAGCTCACCCGGCTCAGGTCATGCCCATTCAGGCGATGGTTGTCGCGGCCACGGCTGAGGGCGCCACGGGCCATGTCCAGGTTCACCACATGGTCGGCGCCGCCTTCGATGGCGGCCACGGAAAAACCGCAGGTATAGGCAAACAAATTCAGCACGCGCTGGCCCTGGGCCTGTTCGCGCACCCAGTTGCGCCCGTAACGCATGTCGAGGAACAGCCCGCTGTTCTGTTTTTTACCCAGGTCGATCAGGTAGCGCAGGCCGTCCTCGGTGATGGTCAGCTCGTCGATGGCGTCGCCCACCAGCCATTCGGTGGTGCTTTGCGGCAGGTAGCGGTGTTGCAGGGCCACGGTGTGCGCGCCGAAAGCGGCCCAGTCGATGTGCAGTAGCGTCTGCTTCAGGGCCTGCAGGTGCTCGGTTTCCTTGAACAACGCCACCAGCACCACCCCTTGCAGCCAGTCCACCGTCAGTTGTTCCAGGCCCGGCCAGCAGCGGCCACGGCCATGGAACAGGCGCCGGGTTTCCGCAGGCGCGTCAGCCAGGGCAGTGAGCAAGTGGGCGTGCAGGGTAGCGAGTGCGTCTGGGTTCATCGTTAAGGGTCAGTCATCGGGCGGGCGGCATTTTAAACACAACTGTGGGTCAACGCGTGGCAATCAGCGCCGGGCCGAATGACTCTTTCAAGAAAACCGGGGCGATATAGCGTTCGTAATGTGCCTCGGACAGCAGAAAAAACTCTCGATCTATCGCATCGCGCAAATCCGCCAGGTGGCGCTCGCGAAACTCTGGCAGCAACGCCAACCCATAGGCATCGAGCCTGGAAATCACCCGCGCACCCCGTGCGATCAGCTGGTATGCCCAGCAATACGGCGACTGGTGCGGCATAAAACGAATCTTGCGCGCCTCCAGCTGCTGTCGCAGGCAGTGCGGGTCGAACACTTCCAGCTTGCTGGCCATCACCTGCACCAGCAGTTGTTCCAGACGCAGCCACACCGCCTGTTTTTCCTCGGCGCTATAGCCATTCCACTGGATCACCTCGTGGTGATAGCGCTTGCAGCCCCGACAGACCAGGTCACCGTAGACGGTGGAGCACAGGCCGACGCAAGGGGTCTTGATGGAGTGCGGCATTTTCAAGCCTTTGAAGAAAGTGTAAGCGTGTTTAGTCGGTGTTTCTTTGTCGCCAAGTGGGCAACGATGGCTTCAATCCATTGCGAGCGACACCCATGAAAACACCGATCAAAGCCTGGCTGTACGCCGTGATGTTCACCGCTGTTGCCGGCTGTTCCAACCCACCTACTCAAAGAGACATCGCCATGCCCAAACCCCTGGTATCCCTCGCCGTACTCAAGGCCAAACCTGGCCAAGAGCACGCTCTAAAAGCTGGCTTGCTGAGCCTGATCGAACCGACGCGGGCCGAACCTGGCAATCTGGATTACGTGTTGTTCGAGCGACGCGACGAACCCGGCACGTTCTACATGCGCGAGGCATTCAAGAACCAGGCGGCACTGGATGAGCATTTTGCCACGCCTTACTTCCAGCGCTTTGCCGCCACGGCGGATGCGTTGCTCAGCGAGCCGTTGCAGTTGATTTTCCTGGAGCAGGTGTCGAACTGAAGCCGTTGACGGTAGGAGCGAGCTTGCTCGCGAAGATCCCAAGGGCGCCGCGTTCATTCAGGATGAGCGCGTTATCGTTGACGTTCTTCGCGAGCAAGCTCGCTCCTACAGCGTTACGTCAGTCCCAGCTCAGCGCACCGCCGGTCTGGTACTCGATCACACGGGTCTCGAAGAAGTTTTTCTCTTTCTTCAAGTCCATGATCTCGCTCATCCACGGGAACGGGTTGGTGGTGCCTGGGTACTCTTCCTTCAAGCCAATCTGCGTCAAACGACGGTTGGCGATGAACTTCAAATAATCTTCCATCATTGCCGCATTCATGCCCAACACCCCACGAGGCATGGTGTCGCGAGCGTATTCGATCTCCAGCTGCGTACCCTGCAGAATCATCTGGGTCGCTTCTTCCTTCATCTCGGCATCCCACAAGTGCGGGTTTTCGATTTTGATCTGGTTGATCACGTCGATACCGAAGTTCAGGTGCATCGACTCATCGCGCAGGATGTACTGGAACTGCTCGGCCACGCCGGTCATTTTGTTGCGGCGGCCCATGGACAAAATCTGGGTGAAGCCGCAGTAGAAGAAGATGCCTTCCAGCACGCAGTAGTAGGCGACCAGGTTGCGCAGCAGTTCCTTGTCGGTTTCAACGGTGCCGGTTTCGAACTTCGGATCGGAGATCGAGCGGGTGTATTTCAGGCCCCAGGCGGCCTTTTTGGCCACCGATGGAATCTCGTGGTACATGTTGAAGATCTCGCCTTCATCCATGGCCAGCGATTCGATGCAGTACTGGTAGGCGTGGGTGTGGATCGCTTCTTCGAAGGCCTGGCGCAGGATGTACTGGCGGCACTCCGGGTTGGTGATCAGGCGGTACACGGCCAGTACCAGGTTGTTGGCCACCAGGGAGTCGGCGGTGGAGAAGAAGCCCAGGTTGCGCATGACGATGCGGCGTTCGTCGTCGGTCAGGCCTTCGGGGTTTTTCCACAGCGCGATGTCGGCGGTCATGTTGACCTCTTGCGGCATCCAGTGGTTGGCGCAGCCGTCGAGGTACTTCTGCCAGGCCCAGTCGTACTTGAACGGCACGAGTTGGTTGAGGTCGGCGCGGCAGTTGATCATGCGTTTTTCGTCAACGGCGACGCGGGCGGAGGCGCCTTCCAGCTCGGCGAGGCCTTCGGCGACGTCGAGTTTGTCCAGGGCGGCCTTGGCGCGCACGATGGCGGCAGAGTCGTTGGCGGTGACGGCGCGGGCTTCCACGGCGGCAGCGGCGCCGGCACCGTCGAGGCGGTCCATGTTGGCTTCGGTGGCGTGGCCGGCGTTGGCGCCTTTGATCACCGCTGCACCGGCGTCTTCGTTGTCGACTTCATCCCAACTCAGCATGGAAATACTCCTTCCTGGTACTCGAAAAATAAATGTTTTTGCAGGCTACAAGGCATTGAAATACTGCGCGTAGTGTGGTCGGTAAATACCGATGCTGCACACTATGTAGTGGTCTGATCTGTTTGTGGGCACACTATATGGGGTGTGACAACGTTGGTCAACGCACAAGATGTGCGGTCATAGGTCGCTGGCACACACAAATTCAGCCGTGGACGGGTCATGAAACATCACTCTGCTTATGTCTTTATCGAATAAATAAATAGATATTTATTCCTTTTAATATTCTATCCGGCAGCGCATTTTGAGGGCCTGCGCATTCGTGCGGATTGACCCAACAGCCAAAAGGAAAGCCGACATGACCATCAAAGCGATCAACGTGCGCAACCAGTTCAAAGGCGTGATCAAGGAGATCCTGCTGGGGGAAGTGGTGTCGGAAATCGACGTGCAGACCGCCTCGGGCATTGTGACGTCGGTGATCACCACACGCTCGGTGCGTGACCTGGAATTGAAGGTGGGCAGTGAAGTGATTGCCTTTGTGAAGTCCACAGAAGTGTCCATTGCCAAGTTGTGAGCGCCCAACAGGGTCAGGGAAAGGCGTGGGGCAGCGCCCTCAGTCAACTCGATTGAAAATTTCCCTGACCTGATCCTCGGGCATCACCCCTTTGCCCGTTCCCTCGATCAGCTCGAACGTGCCATCGGCATTCAGCGTAATGCCCAGGGAGCTGGCCAGCGTGACGCTGACGCCGGGCCGTGCTTGAAGCAGTGTCCTGAGCGGTTGTTCGCCCTGCAACGATTGCCCGATGGTGGTGGCCATGCCTTGCAGCGAACCTGAATTGACCCCGCCTACCAGGATGACCTGCCCACCTTTGTTCAGGGATGCGTTCAATCGGTTCAGCAACGCTTGGGTATTGCCGCCCCGCAGGCCCAGCTCCAGGTTGCTGCCGGTCAGGTGCATCAGCGTGCGGGTCTGGTAACGCGCACCGTCCCAGTCGGTGAGCACCGCAATGGCCGAGCAGTCGGTCAGGCTGCGGGTATAAAGCACGTCGTTGCCGCTCGTGAGTGTCGTGGCTTCACCCATGGTCACCTGCACGGTATTGGCGGCTTTCAGCTTGGCGGTGCGCCGCAACCAGCCCAGGGTAAGCCTGGCCGCGTCGGCCCTGGCCAGGTCTGCGGCCGGATGCACCTGGTTGCCAGGCAACGGTGAAACACGATGGGGGCGCAAGGCCACATCCGGTTTCAAGATGGCATTGGCCTGTTGCAGCCGGTACACCACTTCGCGCTGCTGCTCAGGGTTCATGCCTTTGCAGTGGCGCTTCAATTCGTCGATGTCGGCTTTGCTAAAACCTGAGCGCTGCAGCTGCTTGAAGGCTTTTTTGAGCGGAGCCAGCGCAACAAAGTCGGCCTGAAGGGCCTGCACAGCATGGTTGGCACTCAGAAACTGGCGGTACCCTTGCGCAAGGCTCAGCTCTAGAGGCCCGCATTTCGTGAACCTGATATCCCGGGTTTGCGTTTTATCCAATGGTGCGTAATAGAACTCGGCAGTGTCAGCCTCTACCACCAGGTAGCGCTGGCTGCCGCTGGTGACGACCACGCCTCTGAGCTGGCGTTGATCATTGCTGGCATTGCTGATGCTGCCGAGCTTGACCACCCGGGTATCTTTAGCAAACGTGTCGGCGCTGTCGCCTGTGTAAAAGCCGAAATCGGGGTCGTCAATGAGCTGGCCGCGCACGTGCGCCTTGTAAGTGATGCGTTCACCGTTTGCGACGGGCACCAGTTGGGGGCCGGTGTCGCCTTTGACTATTTTGTGCAGGCGTTTTTCATAGACCACCGTGCGCTCGCGCGTGAACAGCCCGGCCTTGGACGGGAACAACCGCACGTGCTCCAGGGCCTGCAGGCGTTGTTCGGGTTTGGGCAGGTCGGCGACACGTTTAACGAAGCACTCATCCTGAATGCCGCGTCGCACCCGCCCACCCAGAGCGGGCACAGGGCAAAACGCCTCAAAGTCCTCCAAGGGCTTGGCGTGTTCTGTTGCTTGCAGGTCGGTCAGCTCGCCAGGTCTTGTATTGAGGTAGCGATAGACCCGACCACGGTCCACCAGGTCATAGCCATTGGCGCGTGGCAGGGTATAGGCACTGGGGCTCAAAGGGTGTTCGATGACCATTGCCTGCCGGCCGTCGCTGAAAAGCTCCCGAGTCAGAGGGATCGTGGCCGGTTGCTCAAAGGCAGGCTCCTTCACGGTACCGCCCACGATGGCGAACAGCTCATTGAGCGCGCCATCCAGTGCGGCACTGCTGCCGTGTTTGCGCTCGGCCTGCGTGTCACCCGTGATCGATTGCTCGACACCCAATTGGGCTTCTACAAGGCCGGCGGCGGCCGCGACACCGACCACAACCGGTTCGCCAATCACTGCGAACTTGGCCGCCAGGCCGGCGGCTACGGTCAAATCGTTAAGCCAGGTATCGCGGGTGACCTCGCTGTTGGACTTAATCATGACGTCTGCATCGCGGGACATGCGTTCGCGGGTGGCGTCTTTGATCACGCTGAACACGTCGCCGTGAATGCGCACATTGGCGCTGTCGATAACGGTCCCTTCCAGGGTGTCCCAGTAGCCGCTGGCCAAGTAGCGAATGGCGCTGTCCGCGCCTTTGTTCGAGCGCGAATCGCCGGTGATGAAGGATTTGAAATCGCTCCAGAACCCCAAGTCGCTGTCTTGTCGGTCCCTGAGGGCGAAGTGCGATTGCAGCGCCTTGCGCGTCTCGGCATGCCGGCCTTGCTCGGCCACCCATTGGTCCATCGTGTCCAGGGAATCAAAGCGCAGGAAAGCGGGCTTGTGCCCCGGCATATACAGGACCTGCACGCCGTCTCGACGATCACGTAATTGCCCGTGGCTGCCGTAGTCAGTGGCGGTGAAACGCAGGATGTCGTGAGCGGGGCGCCCGTTGATGTCAAACACGTGAACCCGTGTGCGGCCTTCTACCGGCGCTGTCGCTCGTAGTTGTTCGACGCTCAGGGCTTGGTTTTCATCCAGGGACAGGTTGGCGGCCGCGCCCATCACCAGGCGGTAATCATCGCGGTTAAAGCGCTGCTCGGCCGGCATGTTCAGGCGTTCGGCGGGTGAGGCGCGCTCGTAGGCCTTGAGCTGTTCACGGGCCTGATAAATGAACTCGCCTTTCAAGGCGGTGCGGTAGTCATCGCCATGGTCGCGCCAGAAGCGTTCGAGCTTTTGAGTCATGTGCGCCTGAAAGTCGGTTTTCCAGCTTTCATGCATCAGCTGGGAAGGCGCCAGCGCAAACTGGTTATGGGCACCATAGCCGCCTTGGGTACTTTGCCCGCGGCCGACCGTGTATAAGCCGGCTTGCTGGTCAAGCACGCCGGGTAGCGCATCGTGTTCGCTGAAGTTGCTCAACAGTGCGTCCGGCAGCGCCTGGGAAACCGTGGGCTCTTCCCCCAGATGTTCCCAGTCGGTGACGGTATTGGCACTTTGTGCTTGCTGAAAGCGATTGAGGAAGATGGCGTCGGCATCGACCTTGCGCCCGGTCAACTTGAACACCAGCGCCTCGGCCCATTGCTTGGCTTCGTCGCGCACCCTGGGCAGCGCAGTGTGCGTGGCCTGCAACAGCTGCCGGTAGAGGGCTTTCTGATGGTCTACCGATGTACTTAGGTTTTGCCTCAACGCCGGTTTGCGTGGCGGTTGCAGAGGCTCCACTGAGTAGGCCGGCAAGGCCTGCGGGGTATCGCCGGCGATGGGTTTGAAATCCCAGGCAATGAGGGGGAGTGGGCGTGGCGGCAGAATCATCGACGGGCGGCTCCGGGAGAATTTCAATGGCACAGCGGGCAGCTAAGCCCGGTATGTGCGAAAAATCTCCCGTGCGGTTCCGACCGACGTCAGCGGTTTTGTAAGCTGATCTGCATGCGCTGCACGCCTTCCTCCAGCATCGCCCGTGGGCAACCAAAGTTCAGGCGCACGAATTGCTGGCTGTCATCGCCAAATTCAATCCCCGCGCTCAGGCCCACCTTGGCCTGTTCCAGGAAGAACCGTTGCGGGTCTTCCAGGCCCAATGCGCTGCAATCGAGCCACGCCAGAAACGTGCCTTGCGGCGCATGCATCACTACGCCGGGCAGTCGGGTTTTTACCGCGTCGAGCAGGTAGTCACGGTTGGCTTGCAGGTACTGCACCAGCGCGTTGAGCCAGTCGGTGCATTCGCTGTAGGCGGCGCGGGTGGCTTCCAGGCCCAGGGGGCTGACGCTGTCGACCATGCCGCAGCGCGCCTGATTGAAACGCTCGCGCACCTCGGCGTTCTGGACCACGGCGAAGCAGGTCTTCAGGCCGGCCACGTTATACGCCTTGCTCGCTGACATCAGGGTGATGGTGTTCTGGGCGATCTCGGGGCTGAGGCTGGCGGTGGGGATGTGGCGACGGCCGTCGAAGCACAGCTCTGCGTGGATTTCGTCGCTGATGATCAATGCGCCGGTGTCCAGGCAGGCATTGGCTACCGCCAGCAACTCTTCACGGGCAAACACCTTGCCGATGGGGTTGTGCGGGTTGCTCAGCAACAGCGCCCCGGCCCCGCTCAAGGCTTGGCGCATGGCCGGCAGCGGTGTGCGGTACTCGCCATCGATCAATTGGAACGGCACTTCGATGCGTGGCAGGTTCCAGTTGCCGGGCGCCAGGCGAATCGGCCGATAGTTGGGGGTTTGCAGTACCACCGCCTGGCCAGGCTGGACGAAGGCGTGCAGGGCCATATTGAAGCCAGGCTCCACGCCGGGCAGAAACAGCAGTTCTTCAGGCTGTACGCGCCAGGCGTACTTGGCCCACAAGTCGGCAACGATAGCGTCGCGCACGTCCGGGCCGGCCACGCTGTAGCCGAGAATCTGCTGGTCGAGGCGCGCGTGCAGGGCTTGCAAGATGGCGGGCGGCGCGGCGATGTCCATGTCGGCGATCCACATCGGCAGGACGTCTTGCGGGTAACGGCTCCACTTGGTACTGCCGGTATCGAAGCGTGGGTGGATCGTGTCGAAATCAAAGCTCATGGACAGGCTCGTATCAGGGCGGCGGTAAAAGAATGGCGCCGATTCTAGCGCCATTAATTTTATAGGCCAGAGCTGATTGCCGACGTGCGCAGCGGTGTGCGTTCCATGACCGACAAGTTCTGTAATAAAAACGCCATTGCGCTGGGGATTGAATCGGCTAGGGGCTATTTTGGTGCATCTCAATAATCAGAGTAGCCATGGATGAAATACCAACCCTTGAGTCACACGTTGATTGCGACCGCGCTGGTCTTGACGGTCAACGGTGTGCACGCAGCTTCCCAAGCCCCGGTTGCGGGTGAAAATGGCATGGTGGTCACGGCCCAGCACCTGGCAACCCACGTGGGTGTCGATGTGCTCAAGGCCGGCGGCAACGCGGTCGATGCGGCGGTGGCGGTAGGTTACGCGCTGGCGGTGGTGTACCCGGCGGCGGGCAACCTGGGCGGCGGTGGTTTCATGACCGTGCAACTGGCGGACGGGCGCAAGACCTTCCTCGACTTCCGCGAAAAAGCCCCGTTGGCGGCAACGGCCGACATGTACCTCGACAAGGCCGGCAATGTGGTCGAAGGCCTCAGCGCCAAAGGCCATTTGGCGGTCGGCGTACCGGGCACGGTGTCTGGCATGGAGCTGGCCCTGAGCAAGTACGGCACCCTCAAGCGCGCGCAAGTGATTGCCCCGGCGATCAAGCTGGCCGAAAACGGCTTTGCGCTGGAGCAGGGCGATATCGACCTGTTGCACACTGCCACCGGTGAGTTCGAAAAAGACCAGGACATGCGCGGGATCTTCCTGCACAACGGAAAACCGATGCAGGCGGGTCAGAAGCTGGTGCAGAAGGACCTGGCCAAGACCCTCAAGGAAATCTCGGCCAAGGGCACCGACGGTTTCTATAAAGGCTGGGTTGCCAAGGCGGTGGTGGATTCCAGCCAGGCCGGCAAAGGCATCATCACCCAGGCCGACCTCGACGCCTACAAAACCCGCGAACTGGCCCCCATCGAGTGCGACTACCGTGGCTACCATGTGGTCTCGGCACCGCCACCCAGCTCGGGCGGTGTAGTGATCTGCCAGATCATGAACATCCTCGAAGGCTACCCGATGGCCGATCTGGGCTATCACTCGGCCCAGGGCCTGCACTACCAGATCGAAGCGATGCGCCATGCCTACGTGGACCGCAACAGCTACCTGGGTGATCCGGACTTCGTGAAGAACCCCATCGAGCATCTGCTGGACAAGAACTACGCGGCCAAGCTACGCGCTGCCATCGAGCCGCAGAAGGCCGGTGACTCCCAGGCGATCAAGCCAGGTGTGTCGCCCCACGAAGGCAATAACACCACCCACTATTCCATCGTCGACAAGTGGGGCAACGCGGTCTCGGTGACCTATACCCTCAATGACTGGTTTGGCGCCGGGGTGATGGCCAGCAAGACCGGGGTGATTCTCAACGATGAAATGGATGACTTCACCGTCAAGGTCGGCGTGCCGAATATGTATGGGCTGGTGCAGGGCGAAGCCAACGCCATCGCACCGGGCAAGGCGCCGTTGTCATCGATGAGCCCGACCATCGTCACCAAGGACGGCAAGGCAGTAATGGTCGTTGGCACACCGGGGGGCAGCCGCATTATCACCGCGACCTTGCTGACCATCCTGAATGTCATCGACTACAAGATGAACATCCAGGAAGCCGTGGACGCACCGCGCTTCCACCAGCAATGGATGCCGGAAACCACCAACCTTGAGACCTTTGCGGTCAGCCCGGACACCCAGAAGATCCTCGAAAGCTGGGGCCACAAGTTTGCCGGCCCGCAAGATGCCAACCACCTGGCCGCCATCCTGGTAGGCGCGCCTTCCCTGGACGGCAAGCCGGTGGGTAACAACCGTTTCTATGGGGCCAATGACCCGCGGCGCAACACGGGCTTGTCGTTGGGCTACTAAAAGGAGCTGGCATTGTCTCTGTAGGAGCGAGCTTGCTCGCGAAAAACTCACAGGCGCCGCGTTTATCCAGAAAACACGCGTTATCGTTGACGTTTTTCGCGAGCAAGCTCGCTCCTACAGAGGGCAAGGTAGATCAGAAGGTGTATTGCAACTCCCCCGACACCGACGCCTGCAACCGCTGCTCCACAATCGGGCTCTTGCCGGCCTTGTCCGCCAGGTATTGCACATCCAGCAAGGTCGAGAACTGCGTGTGTTCGTTGATCGGCACGCTCCATGAAAGGCTCATGCCATTGCTGATATTGCCGGCACTTGCCTTGTATTCCTTGAAGCGGCTGCGGGTGGCCTGGTCGGTAGTCACGCCGTACCAGGTTTGCAGGTAATTGCGGTCACCGAAGCGGCTGTTGATGGCGGCATCGACGCAGCCGTAGCGGCCTTCATACACATGGGTACCCAGGCTCAACTCCAGATGGGTAAAAGCCTTGCCGGTTTCCTTGTGTTTATCTTCTTCAAGCGCATGTTCCAGGGTGGCGCCGATGATCACACCGCCGAGGTTGTAGGCGGCACTCACTCCCAATTGCGGACGCGACTTGATCTGGCCCATACCTTTGAGGCGTTTGGAGCCGGCCTGCATGCTTTCATTTTTATCCTTGCGCGAACCGCTTGCGCCAACGTATGCGCTGAAGCTCAGGGCATTACCTTCGTAACCCCAGCCCAGGCCCGTATCAGTATCGAGGAAGACGCCCCAGGGGCTGATGATTTTGCCGCCGAGTACAGGCGCCGTCATACGTTCGTCGCTGCCACTGTAGCGGGGTGCGTTGGCCATGCCGGCCTTGAGGCTGTATTGCCAGTCTTCGGCAAGCGCCGTATCGGCGGCGGCGAGCAGGCACAGTGAGGTCAATGACAGGCACAGGTTTTTTGCGTGCATCAGGTGTTTCTCCTGGTTAGAAATTCGAGGGTATGTGGGGTGATTGGATACGTTTGAAGGAATAACCCGAAGCGCTCAGCCCGTTGACCTGGCGGCTGACGGTATCGCCCAAGCCGTAACCGTTGCCGGCCAGTACCGCATGGGCGTTGTCGATGGGCAGCAGGATGTAGTCGGTCAGCGGCTCGCCGTGCAATTGGCCACGAATCACCAGAAAGCCGTCCTCCTGACGCACGCTGATGCCACTCAATGGCGCGTCGGGTTCATGGCTGCTGAGCACCTGATAGGTGCCGACCGTGTTGGCCCAGGCGGCAGGCAAGGGCGGTGGCTCGATGCGTTCACCGATGGCAATGCGTTGGCCGTGGCTGCGCGCGGTGAGCATTTGGCGGCCTTGTACCTGGATTACATCCAACTGCACGCGGCCCAACTCGCCCAGGTCCTTGCGCCAGAAGCCGAGGATCTTTTTCTGCGCGCGCAGCCAGCCTTGTTCATCACGTAACAGCTCGAAATCGTAGCCGGCCAGTTCGCCGGTCAAGCGTGCATGGTCATCCCTGATGCGGAACACGCCCCAGGCGGTCGCATAGAAACCAGCCAGGCGCTTGCGATCCACCGCCGCCGGCACATGGCGCAGCTTGAGGCCGTGGCTCGGCGCCTGGCAGTCATCGGCGCACACGGGCTGGCCAGTCTGTGCCTGGAGCATCAGGCGCAGGCTGTCGGTGGTCAGTGACACCACCATGTCTTCGGCGTTGCTGTCGTTGGCCATGATGATCACCGCCAGTTGCTGATCCGGTAGCAGGGTCAATTGGGCGACGAAGTCATCGCCGCCACCGCTGTGCTGGTAGGTGCGCACACCGGGGCCGATGGGCTCGTCACCGCAGGGTGCCAGAAACCAGCCCAGGCCGATCTGGCAGTCGAAATCCAGGGCGTTGCCGGTGTTTTGCTGGGTAAACATGGCGTCGATAGAAGCGCTGCCGAGGATCTGGCTGCCCTTGTAGGTGCCGTTGGCAAACAGCATGCGTACGTAGCGGCTGAGGTCTTTGGGGCTGGTCCACAGGCCACCGGCGGCGAGGTCACGCACTTGGGCGTCGGTGCTGGCCTTGCCGTCCTCGTAACCATGGGCGCGAAAGCCCATTTGTGCACCGGTGCCTACGAAGCTGGACTGGTTCATTCGCAGGGGCGTGAGCAGGCTGCTTTGCAACTGGGCTTCAAAGCTTTTACCGCTGCTGCGCTCGATGGCCGCGCCCACCAGTGAATAACCAAGGTTGGAGTACGCCACCTGGGACCCCGGCAGGCTGCTCAGCCACACACCCGACACGCGCATCGGCATTTGCCCCATGGCGTAGGTGCTGCGCAGGTCGCGCAGGTGCTCGCTGGGCAAGCCGGATTGATGGCTGAGCAAGCGCCGCAAAGTGATCGCTCGATCCGCCTCGGCCTGGTCGCTGTGAAAGCGTGAACGTACGTAGAACTCACGCAGGGTCTGCTGGATCGGTGCATCCAGCGCCAGGTGGTGCTGCTCCACCAGCTGCAGCGCCGCCGTGGCGCTCAGCAGTTTGGAAATGCCACCGGCGCGAAACGCGGTATTGGGCGTGACCGGCACCCCCTGGTCTTTGTCAGCCAGGCCAAAGCCACGGGCCCAGATCAGCTCCTGGCCATTGACCAGCGCAATCGACAAACCTGCCACATTGTCCCGAGCCATCTCCCGGGGAATGCAGGTTTGCAAGTAGCGGATGATTGCGCCGTAATCGCCTTTTTGAATCGGCGGCGGGGCAGGCGGTTGCGAGTGGCAACCGATACTGCCCATCAGGCAACCCAAGAGCGGAATACCGCGCAACCTGCGAAACATCAAGAGCACCCGAGCGATGGTTTGGATGCTGGAATGCTAGGGCGGCGGGGGCTTGGAATCTTTGAGTGCTTTGTCGGGAAACTGTCAAAGACTGTTAACAGCCACCTGTAGGAGCGAGCTCGCTCGCGAAAAACGCACAGGCGCCGCGTTTATCCAGAAAACACCCGTTATCGTTGAGGTTTTTTTCGAGCAAGGATCAGGGCATCAACGTGGCGATCAGCGCGCGAATGGTCCCTGGCAGCGCTTCCAGCTCGCGTACCAGGATGCTGCGCTCGCGAATCGCCCAGGGCTCGTCCAGTTTCACCGTCACCAGCTGCATGGTGCGGCTGTGACGCAGGGCGGCGGACTCGGGGATGATGCCGATGCCCACGCCGGCCTCGACCATCCGGCAGATCGCCTCGAAGCTCGAGACCTGGATACGCAGCGACAATTGCTTACCCAGGCGCTCGACGTGTTCGCGCAGGAAACTCAACAGCGTGCTGCCTTCATGCAGGCCGATGTGCTGATACGCCAGGGTCTGCTCAAGGGTCACTGAAGGCAGGTCGGCCAACGGATGCCCGACCGGCACCATCAGCACCAGTTCATCGGTGCTGAAATGCAGTACTTGCAAGCCGGAGGCTTCCACGGGGCCGGCGATGATGCCCATGTCACTGGTGCCATCGAGCACCCCGCGCACGATGTCCCGTGATAGGCGTTCCTGCAGGTCGACGGTGACGCCGGGGCGCTGTGACAGAAAGCCCGCCAGAACCTCCGGCAAAAATTCGGTGACCGCCGTGGTGTTGGCGAAGATACGGATATGTCCGGCCGAATCCACGCCGTATTGCGTGAACTCGCTTTTGAGGTAATCCACCTGGCGCATGATCAACCGCGCATGGTGCAACAGCCGCTCGCCTGCCGGGGTGATCTCCACGCCCCGGCTGTCGCGGTACAACAGGCGCGTGTCGAGCTGGCCTTCCAGGGCCTTGATCCGCGCACTGGCGGCAGCCGGCGACAGGAAGGCGCGCTTGGCGCCCTGGGTAAGGCTGGGGGATTCGGCGATATGGATGAACAGGCGCAGGTCGGCGAGATCGAAGTGCATGCAAAACTCCCGGACAACAGGTTTCCTGTGGGAGCTGGCTTGCCTGCGATAGCGGTGTGTCAGTAACGGAAATGCTCACTGACACACCGCTATCGCAGGCAAGCCAGCTCCCACATTGGTTCACGGTGTGGCTGTAAGCGTTCAGCATAACCGAACGCTGGTTTATTGAAATGCAAATTCTCAGAACGGGCAGGCCCTTGCATGATCCACGGCAGTCACCCACTGCCTGAGGACCTGCACCCGATGAGCGCTACTGATTGGATCGGCCGAAGTGAGACCGCCCACGACCACCTGAGCCATAACCTGCTCAAGCGTATCGCCGCCACGTTCGGTGAAGCCGTGCCCGCCGATGGCGACGCGGTGCCTGCGTTGTGGCAATGGTGTTTTTTCCAGGACCCGTTGCCCGAATCGGCCCTGGGCAGCGACGGTCACCCGGCACGCGGCGGATTTCTGCCTCCGGCCGATAACCGCAATCGCATGTGGGCCGGTGGGCGCCTGGAGTTTTTGCACCCACTGCGGGCTGGCGAGGCGGCCACGCGCGTATCCACCATCACCCAGGTCGAAGAAAAAACTGGGCGCACCGGTTCACTGTTATTCGTCACCGTGCGCCATGACTACTCCCAGGGCGGTCGCCTGGCCATCCGCGAGGAGCAGGACATCGTCTACCGCGAACCTACGCCACCCAAGGCGGGCAGCGGCGACGCGCTGGCCCAAGGCGAATGGACAGAGGCGGTCGAACCGACGCCGACCTTGCTGTTCCGCTACAGCGCCGTGACATTCAACGGCCACCGCATTCATTACGACTACCCCTATGTCACGGGCACCGAAGGCTATGCCGGCCTGGTGGTGCATGGCCCGCTGATCGCCACCTTGAGCCTGCGTGCGTTCTGCCGGGCGCACCCCGAAGCGACCCTGCGCCGCTTTGCCTATCGCGGTGTGCGCCCACTGATTGCGCCACAGCCTTTTGAGGTCGGCGGGCGCATCACCGCAACTGGCGTCGCAGACCTCTGGGCTGGCAACACTGAAGGCCTGGCGCAGACCGCCCAGGTGCATTTCGAATAACCCAATAACAACAGGCGGAGAGCCGTTAATGAATGCCCACGACACTGAAGAACTCAACGCCATCCGCGACGGCGTGCGTGCCTTGTGCGCCGAATTCGATGCCGCTTACTGGCGCAAGATCGATGAAGAAAAGGGCTTCCCCGAAGCCTTCGTCAAGGCGCTGACCGACGCCGGTTGGCTGTCGGCAATGATCCCCGAGGAATACGGCGGTTCCGGCCTGGGCCTGGCCGAAGCCTCGGTGATCCTTGAGGAAGTCAACCGCTGCGGCGGCAACTCGGGCACTGTGCATGGCCAGATGTACAACATGTTCACCCTGCTGCGTCACGGCAGCGAGGCGCAAAAACGCTTCTACCTGCCCAAGCTGGCCAGTGGTGAATTGCGCCTTCAGTCGATGGCCGTCACCGAACCCACTACCGGCACCGACACCACCAAGATCAAGACCACGGCGATCAAGCGCGGCGACAAGTACGTGATCAACGGCCAGAAAGTCTGGATCTCGCGGGTGCAGCATTCCGACCTGATGATCCTGCTGGCACGCACCACGCCCTTGGCCCAAGTGCAGAAAAAATCCGAAGGCATGTCGATCTTCCTGGTGGACCTGCGCCAGGCCATCGGCAACGGCCTGACCGTGCAGCCCATTGCCAATATGGTCAACCACGAGACCAACGAGCTGTTCTTCGACAACCTGGAGCTGCCCCTGGACAGCCTGATTGGCGAGGAGGGCAAGGGCTTCAAATACATCCTCGATGGCCTGAATGCCGAGCGCACCCTGATTGCCGCCGAGTGCATCGGTGACGGCCGCTGGTTTATCGAAAAGGCCAGCGCCTATGCCCGCGACCGTGTGGTGTTTGGCCGGCCCATCGGGCAGAACCAGGGCGTGCAGTTCCCGATTGCCGAGGCGCATATCGAGATTGAAGCGGCGGACCTGATGCGCTGGCGTGCCTGTGAGGAATACGACAGCGGCAAAAACGCCGGGGCCAGTGCCAACATGGCCAAGTACCTGGCGGCCAAGGCGTCCTGGGAAGCGGCCAACGCCTGCCTGCAAACCCACGGCGGCTTCGGCTTTGCCTGCGAGTACGACGTGGAGCGCAAATTCCGCGAGACCCGCCTGTACCAGGTGGCACCGATCTCCACCAACCTGATCCTGTCCTACGTAGCCGAGCATTTGCTCGAACTGCCGCGCAGCTTCTGAGGGCGTTGAGCATGCATCATACCCAAGCCCTTTGCCGGTTCCTGGCCGAGCTGACTTACGCGCAGTTGCCCGAGCACGTACTGGCGCGCACCGAAGAGCTTTACCTGGATTGGCTCGCATCCGCCTTGGCCAGCCAGGGCGCGCACCCGATTCCCCTGTTTGAACGCTACGCACAGAAGATGGGCCCGAGCAGCGGCCCGGCCCAGGTGATCGTCAACGGCACCGGCACCAGCGCGTATTTCGCCGCACTGGTCAACGCTGCCTCCTCGCACTTGGTGGAGCAGGATGACTTACACAACAGCTCGGTGCTGCACCCGGCCACCGTGGTGTTTCCCGCCGCATTGGCCGCCGCCCAGGACCTCGGCAAGTCTGGCCGTGAACTGTTGCTGGCCTCGGTGGCCGGCTATGAGGCGGGGATTCGCATCGGTGAGTTCCTGGGGCGTTCCCACTACCGCATCTTCCACACCACGGCCACGGTCGGCACCCTGGCGGCAGCGGTCGCGGTGGGCAAGTTGCTCGACTTCAACGAAGAGCAATTCATCAACCTGCTCGGCAGCGCCGGCACCCAGGCCGCCGGGCTCTGGGAATTTCTGCGCGATGCCGCCGACTCCAAGCAACTGCACACGGCCAAGGCCGCGGCGGACGGCCTTCTGGCGGCTTACCTTACGGCCGATGGGCTAACCGGCGCGCGCAATATTCTTGAAGGGGACCAGGGTTTGGCGGCGGGCATGTCCAGTGATGCGCAGCCGGGCAAATTGTCTGCCGGCCTGGGCAGCCGTTGGGCACTGGTGGAAACCTCGTTCAAGTTCCACGCTTCCTGCCGTCACACCCATCCCGCTGCCGATGCGCTATTGGACTTGATGCAGCGTGAAGGTTTGAGCGCTGCACAGATTTCCCAGGTGCAAACCCACGTGCACCAAGGCGCCATCGACGTACTCGGCCGAGTGACGGTGCCGGCCACCGTGCACCAGGCCAAATTCTCCATGGGCACCGTGCTTGGATTGATCGCTGTGCATGGCCACGCCGGGTTGCCTGAGTTCCATGACCTGGCGTTGAGCGATCCTGCGGTCGCGGCGTTTCGCGACAAGGTCTGCATGAGCCTGGACCCCGAGGTCGACAGCGCCTACCCGCAACGCTGGCTGGGCCGCGTCACCGTCACCACCACCGATGGCCGCACGCTGCACGGTGCCATTGATGAACCCAAGGGCGACCCGGGCAACACCCTGAGCCGCGCCGAGCTGGCGGATAAGTTCCAGCGCCTGGCCCACTTCAGCGGCGCCCGCACCCCGTCCCGGGCCAACCGCCTGATCGAGCAGGTGTGGAACCTGCGCACTACCGCGTCCATGGCCCATTGGCTTGGAGGGAATTGTGATGACTGAACAACGACCGCTGGACGGCATCACCGTCGTCAGCCTGGAACACGCGATTGCCGCGCCATTTTGTACGCGCCAGTTGGCCGACCTTGGTGCCCGGGTCATCAAGGTGGAGCGCCCCGGCACCGGCGACTTCGCCCGTGGCTATGACGAGCGGGTGCGCGGCCTGGCGTCGCATTTCGTCTGGACCAACCGCTCCAAGGAAAGCCTGACCCTGGACCTCAAGCAGGACGAGGCGGGCGCCATTCTCGACGCGTTGTTGGCCGATGCCGATGTGCTGGTGCAAAACCTTGCCCCCGGCGCGGCGGCGCGCATGGGCTTATCGTTCGAGGCGCTGCACGCGCGCTTTCCACGCCTGATCGTCTGCGATATTTCCGGCTACGGCGAAGGCGGGCCCTACGAGAAAAAGAAAGCCTACGACCTGTTGATCCAGAGCGAGGGCGGCTTTCTCTCGGTGACCGGTGGCCCAGGTGAAGAACAGATGGCCAAGGCCGGTTGCTCCATCGCGGACATCTCCGCCGGCATGTACGCCTACAGCGGCATTCTGTCGGCGCTGCTGCTGCGCGGCAAAACCGGCCAGGGCAGCCGTATCGATGTGAGCATGCTCGAAAGCCTGGTGGAGTGGATGGGGTACCCGATGTATTACGCCTTCGACGGCGCGCCGCCGCCACCGCGTGCGGGTGCCGCGCATTCGACGATTTACCCTTACGGGCCGTTTCCCACTGGAGGCGGCGGCACGGTGATGCTCGGCTTGCAGAACGAACGCGAATGGGCGGCGTTCTGCGACAAAGTACTGCTCAGCCCGTCGCTGGCCACGGACGAGCGCTTCAGCGCCAACTTCAAGCGCTCGGCCAACCGCGAGCTGCTGCGCCAGATCATCGTGGAGCGCTTTGCCCCACTGGACGTCGAGGCGGTGATCCAGCGCCTGGAAGACGCGCAGATTGCCAGTGCGCGGGTCAACGACATGCAAGGCGTGTGGGACCACCCGCAACTCAAGGCCCGCGACCGCTGGCGCGAAGTCGACAGCCCAGCGGGGCCGTTGCCGTCGCTGCTGCCACCGGCGCGTAACGCTGCGTTTACCCCGCGCATGGACGGCGTGCCAGCGCTGGGGCAACACAGCCAAGGCATCCTCGACCAGCTGGGTTATTCCGTTGAGGCCATTAACAGCCTGCGCGAGCGCGGCGTTATCTAATCAGGAATTAAGTGATGCCAAAGCCATTAGTACGTTCTGCGCTGTTTGTGCCGGGCAGCCGCCCGGAGCGGTTTGCCAAGGCCCTGGCCAGCGGCGCCGACGCGGTGATTGTGGATTTTGAAGACGCGGTGGAAGAACCGCTCAAGCGTCAGGCTCGGGATAATCTGGGCGCGTTCCTGCATGCGCATGCCGAAGCCCAGGTGTGGGTACGCATCAACGCGCCCCAGCATGCCGAGCATTTTGCCGATGTCGCCTTCTGCAAGTCCCATGCAAATGTGGCGGGGGTGTTGCTGCCCAAGGTCGAAAGCGCGGCCCAGGTGGCGGTGGTGGCCGCGACCGGCAAACGTATCTGGCCGATTATTGAAAGCGCACGGGGTTTGCTGGCACTGGCGCAGATTGCCCAGGCGCCCCAGGTAGAGCGCCTGTCGTTCGGCGGTTTGGACCTGGCGCTGGACCTCAACCTGAGCAGTCACTCCCACGCCGCCGAACTGGCCCTTGACCAGGCGCGCCTGGCGCTGATCGTGCATTCGCGCGCGGCGGGCCTGGCGGCGCCGCTGGACGGCGTGCACCCGGCCATCGACGACCCCGAAGGCCTGCACCGCTCGATCCGGCACGCTTATGAGATGGGCTTTGCCGGGGCATTGTGCATTCATCCCAAGCAAGTCGCGGTGATCCATGCCGCGCTGGCGCCTAGCGCCGAAGAGCTGGCCTGGGCCAGGCGCGTGGTGGAGGCGGGTGCCCATGGGGCAGGGGCTTATCAAATTGACGGGCAGATGGTGGATGCGCCGGTACTGCTGCGCGCGCAGCGGCTGCTGGCCGCGCAACTGTAACTGACAAAACCGGGAGCAAAATGTGGGAGCTGGCTTGCCTGCGATAGCGGTAGAACAGTCAATGTTTGTGTTGCCTGACACACCGCTATCGCAGGCAAGCCAGCTCTCACACTGGACGCGTTCGGCCAGGCCGAACGCAGGTATCTAAAATTCGAAATTCACGACACGCGTTACATCAGGCACCTTGCCTTACAACACAACAATAAGAAGGTGATTCCCATGCTCAAGCTTTCCCGGGCGCTGCTGTGCGCCGCCACCTTGTTTACCGCAGGCCTGGCCCAGGCGGCAGACCCGATTGTGATCAAGTTCGCCCACGTGGTGGCCGAAAACACTCCTAAAGGCCAGGGCGCGCTGCTGTTCAAAAAACTGGCTGAAGAGCGCCTGCCCGGCAAGGTCAAGGTTGAGGTGTACCCGAACTCGTCGCTGTTTGGCGATGGCAAGGAAATGGAAGCGTTATTGCTGGGCGACGTGCAAATGCTCGCGCCGTCCCTGGCCAAGTTCGAGCACTACACCAAACAAGTGCAGATCTACGACCTGCCGTTCCTGTTCAACGACCTGGCCGCCGTCGACCGTTTCCAGGCCGCTGAGGGCAAGCTACTGCTGACCTCGATGCAGGATAAGAACATCCTTGGCCTGGCCTATTGGCACAACGGCCTCAAGCAACTCTCTGCCAACAAGGCCCTGCATGAACCCAAGGACGCCCGTGGCCTGAAGTTCCGCGTGCAGGCTTCCAGTGTGCTCGAAGAACAGTTCAAGGCGATCCGCGCCAACCCGCGCAAGATGAGCTTTGCCGAGGTCTACCAGGGCCTGCAGACCGGCACCGTGAATGGCACCGAGAACACCTGGTCCAACTATGAAAGCCAGAAGGTCAACGAAGTGCAGAAGTACTTCACCGAGTCCAACCATGGTCTGATCGACTACATGGTGATCACCAATGCGAAATTCTGGAACGGCCTGGCGCCGGATGTGCGCAGCACCCTGGAGCAGATCATGGCCGAGGTCACCGTGGAGGTGAACAAGCAGGCTGAAGCACTGAACCAGTCGGCCAAGCAGAAGATCATCGACGCCAAGACCAGCGAAATCATCGAGCTGACCCCCGCGCAACGTGCGCTGTGGCGCGAAGCCATGCGCCCGGTGTGGCAGAAGTTCGAGGGCGAGATTGGGGCTGACCTGATCAAGGCAGCGGACCAGTCCAACCAGTAATCCCCTGTGGGAGCGGGCTTGCCCGCGACTGATCGTTCCCACGCTCCGCGTGGTAATGCATCCCGTGACGCTCCGCGTCGCCTTACGCACGGCGTGATACAGGACGTGGAACGTCCGGGGCGGCATTACCACGCGGAGCGTGGGAACGATCTAGCAGGTTGACCTGGCTTTTACCTATCTCTGCCTCGCGAGGTTTTGCCATGCAAACGCTAAGGCGCGTCTGGGAGCACCTGGAGGAAGGCTTCATTGCTTTCCTGCTGGCCGCCATGACCCTGGTGACATTCGTCTACGTCATGCTCAACAACGTCTACACCCTGTTCTTTGCCCTGGCCGACAAATGGGCCTGGAGCGGCCCCTTCTTCAATGCCCTGGGCGACGGCACCATGACCTTGGCCCAAGAGATGACCTGGAGCGTGGCGCTGACCAAGGCCATGTTCGGCTGGTTGATTTTCTTCGGCATTTCTTACGGCGTGCGCACCGCTGGCCACCTGGGCGTGGATGCGCTGGTGCGGCTGACCCGGCGCCCGGTGCAACGCCTGCTCGGCATGCTCGCCTGCCTGTGCTGCCTGGCCTATGCCGGGCTGTTCATGGTGGCCAGCTACAAGTGGGTGAGTGCGGTAATGACCGCGCATATCGGCGCCGAAGACCTCGACCAGTTCGGCATCGATGTCGGCGACATCGTGGTGATCGTGCCCATTGGCTTTGCCTTGGTCTTGATCCGCTACCTGGAAATTTTCTACCGCATCTTTACCCACCGCCAGGTGGGGTTGGGGTTGGCCGACGAGGCCGGTGAGGCCAGCAAGTTGGCCGGCAGCCATGAGGAGCGTCACTGATGGCCGTGCTCTGTCTGTTTCTACTGTTATTCGTGTTCATGTTCCTGGGCGTGCCGATTGCGATTGCCCTGGGGCTGTCCGGTGCGGTGTCGATCCTGATGTTCAGCCAGGACTCGGTGAGCTCCCTGGCGATCAAGTTGTTTGAAACCAGCGACGCCTACACCTTCCTGGCGATTCCCTTTTTCCTGTTATCCGGCGCCTTCATGACCACCGGCGGCGTGGCCCAGCGGCTGATCGACTTTGCCAACGCCTGTGTCGGGCATATCCGCGGTGGCCTGGCGATTGCGGCGGTGCTGGCGTGCATGCTGTTTGCGGCGCTGTCCGGCTCATCACCGGCCACGGTGGCGGCGGTGGGCTCGATTGCCGTGGCGGGCATGGTGCGTTCCGGTTACCCGAAGGAGTTTGGGGCAGGCATCATCTGCAATGCCGGGACCTTGGGCATTCTGATTCCGCCGTCGATCGTGATGGTGGTGTATTCGGCGGCGACCGAAACCTCAGTAGGCAAATTGTTCATGGCCGGGGTGATTCCGGGTTTGCTGCTGGGCCTGATGTTGATGGTCGCGATCTACATCGTCGCCCGCATCAAGAAGCTGCCAGCGCAACCCCGGGCGACATTCCGTGAGTGGCTGAGCTGCGCACGCCGGGCGTTCTGGGGCCTGTTGCTGCTGGTGATCATCCTTGGGGGCATTTACAGCGGCATGTTCACCCCGACCGAGGCGGCGGCGGTGGCGGCGGTGTATTCGGCGTTTGTCGCGCTGTTCGTCTACAAGGACATGAAGCTGCGTGACTGCCCCAAAGTGCTGCTGGAGTCTGGGCGGTTGTCGATCATGCTGATGTTCATCATCGCCAACGCCATGTTGTTTGCCCACGTGCTGACCACCGAGCAGATCCCGCAGGAAATCACCGCTTGGGTGATCTCCGAAGGGCTGACGCCGATTGGCTTTTTGATCATGGTCAACGTGGTGTTGCTGATTGCCGGCAGCTTTATGGAGCCTTCGGCCATTGTGCTGATCCTGGCGCCGATCTTTTTCCCGATTGCGATGAAGCTGGGCATTGATCCGATTCACCTGGGCATCGTGATGGTGGTGAACATGGAAATCGGCCTGGTGCATCCGCCGGTGGGGCTGAATCTGTTCGTGACCTCGGCGGTGACGGGGCTGACCCTGGGGCAGACCATCCGCGCGGCGATGCCGTGGCTGATGATCCTGTTGGTGTTCCTGATCATGGTCACCTACCTGCCGTTCATTTCCCTCGCGCTGCCGCAGTGGCTGGGGATGTGAGGCCGCTAGGCGGTGGGAGAGGGCAGCCCTCCCACCGCTGAGGGGCTTTAGACCTTGAACTGACGCAAAAGCCCATCAAGCTGCTCGCTCAAGCCACGCAACTGTGCACTCGCCACGCTGGATTGCTCCGCCGCCAGCGCGGTGCTGTGGGACAGCCCGGCCGCTTGGGTGACGTTCTGGTTGATGTCTTCCACCACGTGGGCCTGTTGCAGGGTGGCGCTGGCAATCGAGGCGTTCAGGCCGTTGAGGTTGTGCAGCGCCTGGCCGATGGCGGTGAGGCTCGCGCCCGCCTGGCCGGCTTGTTCGATGGTTAGTTGCGAGGCGCTGTGGCTGTCGCTGATCACCTTGACCGCCGCTTCCGAGTGGCCTTGCAGGCGCTCGATCATCACCTGGATCTCGGCGGTGGATTTCTGCGTGCGCTGGGCCAGCAGGCGCACCTCATCGGCGACCACCGCGAACCCACGGCCTTGCTCCCCGGCACGTGCGGCTTCGATGGCGGCGTTGAGGGCGAGCAGGTTGGTCTGGTCGGCGATGGAGCGGATCACCTCCAGTACCCCGCCGATCTGCGTGCTTTCGCTGGAGAGCGTGCGGATCACCTCAACAGCCTGACTAATAGTGGTGGAGAGCTGGTCGATCTGCTGCAAGCTGCCGTCGATATTGACCTGTCCCTGTTGGGCCTGGGCCTGGGCATCGCGCATTTCGCTGGCAGCGTGCTCGGCATTTTTTGCCACGTCCTGCACACCGTAGGTGACTTCGTTGATGGCGGTGGCCACCAGTTCCATCTGTTGCGATTGCTGCTGGCTGCGGTCATGGGCCTGGCTGGCGTTGTGGCCCAGTTCGGTGGACGACTGGCCCAGGGCGTTCGCGCACACCTGCAACTGGCCAACCACCTGGCGCAGTTTAGCGGTGAAGCTATTGAAGTGCTGGGCCAGTTGCGTCAATTCGTCACGGCCGTGGGTGTCGAGGCTGTGGGTCAGGTCGCTTTCGCCGCTGGCGATATTGCCCATGGCATTCACCGCCGCCTGCAACGGCTGCACGATGCTGCGGGCAATCAGCACCACCAGCACGGCCATCATCAGCGCAATACCCAGGCCAATGGCCGAGGCTTTCCACACCTGGCCCCTGAATTCGGCCTGCACATCGTCCACGTAGACGCCGGAGCCGATGATCCAGCCCCAGGGTTCGAACAGTTGGATGTACGAGGTTTTCTCTACCGGCGCTTCGGCGCCAGGCTTCGGCCAGCGGTAGTTGACGATGCCGGCACCCTTGGCCTTGGCCAGGCTCACGAATTCGTTGAACACGGCGAAACCGTCCGGGTCGCGAATCGCCGAGAGGTTCTGGCCGTCGAGCTTGGGGTTGGCCGCGTGCATGATCATCACGGGGGTGAGGTCGTTGATCCAAAAGTAATCATCGTGGTCATAACGCAGGCCGCGCACCGCGCTCAAGGCCTGTTGTTGCGCGGCGTCGCGGGTCAGTACGCCGGTTTTTTCCAGGTTCTGGTAATAGCTGAGTACGCCACTGGCGGTCTGCACCACGTGCTGGGTCTGCTGGCGCTTGGCCTGGTAGAGGTCGCCGTGGATCTGGTTGAGCATCAACAGCCCCAAGGCCAGCAGCATCAACACGGCAACTATCAGGATCAGCCAAAGGCGGCGGCTGATCGACATGCTGCGCAAACTGTTCATCGTCCTGTCACTCCCTGCTCTTTATAATTGTGGTGCTGCTTCGAGATTTCCGGCGTGTCTGATAGGCTTTCGGCCCGGAATCGAAAAACCTGAGTACTGCCTGATTTTTCACGGAATTTTTGCAGACCGGCGTTGAGAATCAACCGCGGGCGCTTGTGTGCGCTCGTCGTCAGTGAACTTAAAAAAGACTAAGAGGCATGCCCCGCGCATGACCTTTGGAGACAGCATGGATTTTTGGACCGCCATACAGGCATTGATTCTCGGCATCGTAGAGGGGCTTACGGAGTTCTTGCCGATCTCCAGCACCGGCCACCAGATCATCGTCGCCGACCTGATCAATTTTGGTGGCGAGCGTTTCGAAGCCTTCAACATCATTATCCAGCTGGGCGCGATCCTGGCGGTGGTCTGGGAGTTTCGACGCAAGATCTTTGACGTGGTTATCGGCCTGCCGACCCAGCCCAAAGCCCGGCGCTTTACCGTCAACCTGATCATCGCCGTATTGCCCGCGGTGGTACTCGGGGTGATCTTCGCCGATCTGATCAAGCACTACCTGTTCAACCCTATCACCGTGGCCACAGCGCTGGTGGTGGGCGGCGTGATCATGTTGTGGGCTGAACGCCGCCAGCATGCGGTGCGGGCTGAGAGCGTCGATGACATCACCTGGAAAGACGCCCTGAAAGTCGGCCTGGCCCAGTGCCTGGCCATGATCCCCGGCACCTCGCGTTCCGGTGCGACGATCATCGGCGGCCTGTTGTTCGGCCTGTCACGCAAGACGGCCACCGAGTTCTCGTTCTTCCTGGCGATGCCCACCATGGTCGGTGCGGCGGTGTACTCGGGCTATAAGTACCGGGACCTGTTCCAGCCCGCGGACTTGCCGGTGTTCGCCATTGGCTTTGTCACCTCGTTCATCTTCGCGATGATTGCGGTCAAGGCCCTGCTCAAGTTCATCGCCAGCCACAGCTACGCGGCGTTTGCCTGGTATCGGATTGCCTTCGGCCTGGTGATCCTGGCGACCTGGCAGTTCGGCTGGATCGACTGGACTGCGGTCAAGCCATGAGCATCCAGCATCCACGCCTGAAGGCGCTGCTCTTTGTGCTGCTGTGTGCCGCGCCGCTGCTGGGCTCGGCCTTGCTGTGGTATCGCGGCGAAACGGTCATCCCGTTGATGGCCTACGGTGTGGTCAGCGTGGTGGCGTTCTTCCTGTACTGGAGCGATAAGCGCAAGGCCCAGACCGAAGGCTGGCGCACCCCGGAAAACATCCTGCACGCGGTGGAGCTGGCGGGCGGTTGGCCGGGGGCGTTGATCGCCCAGCAGGTGTTCCGGCACAAGACGCGCAAGGTGTCTTACCAGGTGCTGTTCTGGGTGATTGTGCTGTTGCACCAGGTGTTCTGGCTGGACCAGTTGTTCTTGGGCGGCACCTTGCTGTCAATCCTCTAGCCGCAAGCCAATCTGCGTGCGCTTGGGCAGCTTGCTGACCACCAACTGGTGGGAGCGCTGCAACAAGCCGCGCAGTTCCTCAGCGCCCAAAGGGTAGGGCGTGTTCATGATGACCCACTGTGCCCTCGCCAGGTAAGGCGCCGGGTGAATGCCCGGCCGGTCGACGTGGCCCAGGAACAGCTCCTTGTCGACCTTGAAGGCCAGCGACTCACCGCGCAGGTTCTGCAAGGCGAACATCTTGTTGCCAGCAATCGAGAACACCCGCACGCCGCCCCATTTATAGTCTTCCCGTGCGCCTGGCAGGCTCAGGCAGAAACCTGCGACTTGTTCTTCTGTCATGCTCATAACAGCCGATCTCCACAGCCTTTGAAGCCTTCTTCCAGATAGTCGATCCAGGCCCGGATGGCCGGCAGCACGCCGCGCCGGTGCGGGTACACCGCCTGCAGCCAGCCGCCCGGCAATGACCATTGCGGCAGCAGTTGCACCAGCCGGCCGCTGGCCAGTTCTTCTTCGCAGTACATCATCGGCAGTATCGTAAAGCCCACGCCCATGATGGCGCTGGCCTTGCGCACGATAAAGTCCTCGATGCCCAGGCGCGCTTCCATCACCAGTTCATGGGTATTGCCCTGGGGATCGATGATGCGTTGATGCACCATTCGGTCGGCCTCAAGTGCGCCGAGTATGGGCAACTGTTTGAGGTCTTCCAGGGTTCCGACCTGCCGATCACGCATGAACGCGGGGCTGGCCACCAGCACGGTGTGCGCCTGGCGCAGGCGCTTGGTGACCAGCAACGGGTCTTCATCGCCTTGTTCGCGAACGCGCAGTGCCACATCAATGCCTTCGGCCACCAGGTCGACGCGGCGGTTCACCAGGGTCATGTCCAACTGCACCAGCGGGTGAGCGGCGAGAAAACCTGCCACCAACTCCGGCAGGATGTGTTGGGCCAGGCCCACCGGGCAACTGACCCGCAGCCGCCCACGCGGCTCGCTGGACATACTGGCCACGGCCTCGTCAGCCATTTCCGCTTCCAGCAGCATGGCCTGGCAGTGGCGCAGGTAGCGCTCACCCACGGCGGTGAGGGTCAGTTGCCGGGTGGTGCGTTGCAGCAGGCGTGCGCCCAGGCGGTCTTCCAGCTCGGCAATGCGCCGTGACAACCTGGATTTTGGAATCCCGAGCAGCCGGCCAGCCGCAGCAAAACCGCCGGCTTCGACGACTTTAGCGAAATAGTAGAGGTCGTTGAGGTCTTGCATGGTGGGCCTATTGTCCTGTCAGTGGGACAAACTATCGCATTTCAGATGGCTTATCGACCATTGGTTTCATGCGTAGCATCACCACCATCTGATCGCCACTGTCGATCCCACCTCGGAGATCCATCATGAAACTCTTGCACATCGATTCCAGCATCCTCGGCGACAACTCGGCCTCCCGTCAGCTCAGCGCCGGTGTAGTCAAGGCGTGGCAGGCCGCCCAGCCGGGTGTGGAAGTGACTTACCGTGACCTTGCCAGCGAAGGCATCAACCATTTCTCCGGCGCTACCCTGGGCGCGTTGGGCACTGCTGCCGAACTGCGCGATGCGGCGCAAAAGCACGAGGCTGAACTGAGTGCATCGTCGCTGGCTGAATTCCTCGCCGCCGATGCCGTGGTGGTGGGTGCGCCGATGTACAACTTCACCATCCCCACCCAGTTGAAAGCCTGGATCGACCGCATCGCAGTCGCCGGCCAGACCTTCCGTTATTCCGAAGCCGGCCCTGAAGGCCTGTGCGGCAACAAGAAAGTCATTATTGTCTCCACCGCCGGTGGCCTGCATGCCGACCAGGCCTCGGGCGCTGCCCACGAAGGCTACTTGAAGCTGCTGTTCGGTTTCCTCGGCATCACCGACATCGAGATCGTCCGCGCCGAAGGCCTGGCCTACGGTGATGAAGTGCGCAGCAAAGCCATGAGCGACGCCAACGTGCGCATCAACGAGCAACTGTTCGCCGCTGCGTAAGGCTTATGTAAATTTGCCCTGTCCTCGGTTTCATTCTGAAACCTAGCGCCTAAACTCTGTATTCTGATCGCCCGAGCGCGAGCGGAGTACGGAGTTTTTTCGTTGTGGCCCAGGTTATGCAGACATCCATTCGATACCCTGGACTTTTTATCGACAGGCCGGTTTTTGTGCAGCAAAGGTGGACATCCCTATGATGCGTCTTTGTGCTGTTTTGGTTCTTTCCCTGATTGGCGGCCTGGTTTCAGTGCACGCCGCGCCGGCACCGCACCCCCATTGGAGCGTGGGGTTTCATCGCATGAGTTTTCTCGACCCGCTGGATGCGCAGCCGATGAAAGCCATCGCGTTCTACCCCTCCACCGATGCCGAGCGCAGCACCGCGCTGGGCGCCTACCATGTCGCGGCCAGCGAAGATGCCAAGGTGGCGATCGGGCGTTTCCCGATGCTGATGTTGTCCCACGGCAATACCGGCACGCCGCTGGCCCTGCATGACCTGGCCACCGCCTTGGCGCGCAAGGGGTTTGTGGTGGTGGCGGTGCTGCATCCCGGTGACAACTACAAGGACCACAGCCGCCTGGGCACCGTGAGCAATTTGTACGGTCGGCCGATCCAGATTTCCCAGGCGATCACCGCCGCCTTGGCCGAGCCGATGCTGTCGCCCTTTGTGGATATTGATCAGATCGGCGTCATCGGTTATTCCGCTGGTGGCGAGACGGCATTGATTCTGGCGGGCGCCAAGCCGGATTTCGAACGTTTGCGCCGCTACTGCCAGGAACGCCCCGAAGACCGTGACGCGTGCACCACCAAGGGCGAGTTGGTGGTCGATCGCGACGATTTGCAACCCCAGGCCGATCCGCGCATCCATGCCTTGATGCTGATGGCGCCGCTGAGCTTGATGTTTGGCCGCCACACCCTGGCGGACGTGCATGTGCCGGTGCTGCTCTACAGTGGCGATGGCGACCAGTTGGTGGCCGTGGACAAGAACGCCGCCGCCCTGGCGCGCAAGTTGCCGCAGCCCCCGGATTTCAAACTGTTGGCCGGGGCCGGGCACTTCGTGTTCATGGCCCCGTGTGACAGCGATCAACTGGCGAGCATGCCCGCCATTTGCACGGATGCCGATGGGGTTGATCGAGAAGGCATCCACCGCGATCTGGTCTCCGAGGCCGGGCGTTTTTTCAGCCATACCCTGGGCGAGGCCACCCGCGCCGGCTTGCAGACCGCTGATCAGTAGGCGCGACGCCGGAGCAATACGGTCAGGCCGAGCGCGCTGACCGACAGCAACGCCGCGCAGAAGAAGATCCAGCCATAGCCGAGGTTCAGCGCCACGGCGCCCATCAACGGCCCGGCAATCGCCAGTGCCAGATCGAAAAACACCGCATAGGCACTCAGCCCCGCGCCGCGGCTGCTGTCTGGCACTTGCTTGATGGCTTCCACGCCGAGCGCCGGGTAAACCAGTGACAAGCCAAAGCCGGTCAACCCTGCGCCGATCAAGGCCACGCCGGTAGACGGCGCCAGCCACAACAGCGTCAGGCCCAGGGTTTCGATGAGCATGCAGGCGATGGCGGCGGTGAATCCACCAAACCGGCTGATGGCCGAAATAAACACCAGGCGCGACAGGATAAAACACACGCCAAATACCGTCAGGCAATATGCCGCACCGGTCCAGCCACGATTGAGGTAATACAGGGTGATGAAGGTCGTCAACGTGCCGTAGCCAATCGAGGCCAGGCACAGGCTGGTGCCAAACGGCGCGATACGCCCGAACACCGCCCAGAATGGCAGCCGCTCGCCACGTACCACTGGCACCGACGGTTTATTGCGGATCAGCACCAGGCCCAACGCCGCCAACACCGCCAGGGCAACACCCAGGCTGGTGTAGCCGTAGTCAGCCACCATCACCACGCCTAACGGCGCACCAATGGCAATGGCGCCATAGGAGGCGATGCCATTCCAGGAAATCGAGCGTGCGGTGTGCTCGGCGCCCACTGCGCCCATGCACCAACTGATGGTCCCCACGCCAATCAGGCCCTGGGCCACGCCCAGTAACAGGCGACCGGCGATCAGAATACCCAGGCTCAAGCTCGGCAGGCTGTCCAGCAGGGTGGCGATAAAGGTCAGTACACCGCTGATCAGAATGCCGGCCAGGCCCAGCACGATCGCACGTTTGGTACCGACGTTATCCGACATCCGCCCAGCCATCGGGCGGCTGAGCAGCGTGGCCAGGTACTGCGAGCCGATTGTCACCCCGGCCACCACGGCGCTGAAGCCCATTTGCTCATGCACATAGCCTGGAATCACCGCAATCGGCAGGCCGATGCAGATGAAGGCAATGAAGGTATAGAAGACGATGGAAACGATCTGCAGGGTGATCGACAGGGAGGAGGGGGCGGCAGGCATGAATACTCAATCGCTGGCGGGCGGTAAAGCATCATGGCATATCCCGCCTCCCTGTAGGAGCGAGGGACGCCTACCGTCGATCCCTGTGGGAGCGGGCTTGCCCGCGAAGGCGGTGTGTCAGTCAGTGAATCTATAGCTGAACCACTGCTTTCGCAGGCAAGCCAGCTCCCACATTGGTTATGCATGGCCCACAAAATCAGCGCCCGGCACAGTGCTGATGCAAAAAAGCCCCGTCACAGGGGCAGGGCTTTTGCTTGCAGCTAAGTGCTGCTCTTAGAACACCACACCCTGGCTGCGCAGGTAGTCGTCATAGGTGCCGCTGAAGTCGATCACGCCGCTAGGGCTCAACTCGATAATGCGGGTGGCCAGGGACGATACGAACTCACGGTCGTGGCTGACGAAGATCAGCGTGCCCGGGTAGTTCTCCAGCGCCAGGTTCAATGCTTCGATGGATTCCATGTCCAAGTGGTTGGTCGGCTCGTCCATGATCAGCACGTTGGGCTTTTGCAGGATCAGCTTGCCGAACAGCATGCGCCCTTGTTCACCACCGGAGATTACTTTGACCGACTTCTGGATCTCGTCGTTGGAGAACAACATACGGCCCAGGGTGCCACGAATCATTTGCTCGCCTTGGGTCCATTGGCCCATCCAGTCGAACAGGCTCACGTCGTCTTCGAAGTCGTGGGCGTGGTCCTGGGCGTAGTAGCCCAGCTCGGCGGCGTCGGTCCACTTGATGCTGCCGGCGTCCGGGGTCAGTTCGTTGACCAGGGTGCGCAGCAGGGTGGTTTTGCCGATACCGTTCGGGCCGATGATCGCCACGCGCTCGCCCGCTTCAACCTGGAAGCTGAAGTCCTTGAACAGCGGCTTGCCGTCAAAACCTTTGGCCATCTTTTCGACCATGACCGCCTGGCGGTGCAGCTTTTTGTTCTGCTCGAAACGGATGAACGGGCTCACACGGCTCGATGGCTTGACCTCGGCCAGCTGGATCTTGTCGATCGCCTTGGCACGGGAGGTGGCCTGTTTGGCTTTGGAGGCGTTGGCCGAGAAGCGGCTGACGAAGGATTGCAGTTCGGAGATCTGCGCTTTCTTCTTGGCGTTGTCCGACAGCAGTTGCTCGCGGGACTGGGTCGCCACGGTCATGTACTCGTCGTAGTTGCCCGGGAACAGGCGCAGCTCGCCGTAATCCAGGTCAGCCATGTGGGTGCACACGCTGTTCAGGAAGTGACGGTCGTGAGAGATGATGATCATCAGGCTGGAGCGCTGGGTCAGGATGTTTTCCAGCCAGCGGATGGTGTTGATGTCCAAGTGGTTGGTCGGTTCGTCGAGCAACAGCACTTCCGGGTCGGAGAACAGCGCCTGGGCCAGCAATACGCGCAGCTTCCAGCCTGGGGACACTTCGCTCATCGGGCCGAAATGCTGTTCCAGGGGAATACCCAGGCCCAGCAGCAGCTCACCGGCGCGGGATTCGGCGGTGTAGCCGTCCATCTCGGCGAACTCGGTTTCCAGCTCGGCCACGGCCATGCCATCTTCTTCGCTCATTTCCGGCAGCGAGTAGATGCGGTCGCGCTCGGCCTTGACCTTCCACAGCTCCTCGTGGCCCATGATCACGGTGTCAAGCACGGTGAATTCTTCGTAGGCGAACTGGTCCTGGCGCAGTTTACCCAGGCGCACATTCGGCTCGAGCATGACCTGCCCGCCGGACGGGTCGAGGTCGCCACCGAGGATTTTCATGAAGGTCGACTTGCCGCAACCGTTGGCACCGATCAAACCATAGCGGTTGCCGGCGCCGAACTTGACCGAGACGTTCTCGAAGAGCGGCTTGGCGCCGAACTGCATGGTGATGTTAGCTGTGGAGATCAATTACTTTACCTATCAATGGGTTGCGAGCGTGACGGCAGGTGCCTTCAGGCATGCGTCAACAGCGACATCAAGGCGCGAAACCCGGTCGCTGAACACAAAATTTGGGATGTGTGTTGGAATTTGGCGCGCATTGTCGCATATGTCAGGCGACAGTTGTATGGCGAGCGAAGGATGGTTTTGCCAAGGTCTCCGGCATCGCCAGCCACAACAGCATCAAGGCAGCGGCTGCAACTGCCGCCAACGTCAGGAACGCCGCGTTGTAGCCAGCCTGCTGCACCACGAAACCGGCCAGGCTGCTACTGAGCGCCGCGCCGAGGCCGAATACGGTGGAGAGGGCGCCCAGGCTGACGTTGAAGCGCCCGGTGCCTTGGGTCAGGTCTTTGACGATCACCGGGAACAGGGCGCCGAAAATGCCGGCACCGATACCGTCGAGCATCTGCACCGCCACCAGCCAGTAGGGGTCGCTGGATAAGGTATAGAGCACGCCACGCAACGGCAGTATCAGGAAACCTACAAGCAACAGCGGCTTGCGTCCCCAGACATCGGCCTTGAGCCCGACCAGCCAGGCCATCGGCACCATCACCAATTGGGCGGCGACGATGCAGGCTGAAGTCAGCGGGGTGGCCATCTGCAAATTGATCTGCGCCAGTTTCTGGCTGACCAGCGGCAGCATTGCGGCGTTGGCCAAGTGAAACAGTGCGCAGCAGATGGCGAACAGGAGCAGCGGTTGGTTGGTCAGCAACGCTTTCAGGCCCGAGGGTTGTTCGTGGTCGGTGTGATGGGCCGGATCGAAACCACGGGCGACCTCATGGTCAATCGCCTTGGCCGGCACGCAACTGACCGCAATGACACTGGCGACGGCCATGAACGCCATCAGGTAGAACACCACCACCGGCCCGAACAGGTAGGCCAGCCCGCCGGCCAGCAACGCGGCCACGGCATTGCCGGCGTGGTTGAAGGTCTCGTTGCGCCCGGTACGCCGGGTAAAGGCGCGCGGCCCAGTGATCCCCAGCGAAATGGCGGAAATTGCCGGGGCAAATACCGAGGCGGCTACAGCACTGGCGGCCTGGGTCAACGCCACCCAACCAAATGAACTGACAAAGGGCAGCATCAGGCAACTGCCCGTCACCAACAGCGCGGCAAGGGCTACCACCGCACGTTTGCTGCGAGTGCGGTCGATCAGCGCACCTGCGGGGCCTTGGGTCAACAAGGCAGCGATGCCGGCCAGGGTCATGACCACGCCAATGCTGGCCGGCTCCCATTGATGCACGGCCAGCAGGTAGATCGCCAGGTACGGTCCGAGACCGTCGCGCACATCGGCGAGAAAGAAGTTCAGGCTGTCCAGGGATAAAGCGATGCGCAGGTCTGAATGACGGGCCACGATGCGACCTTCAAGAGCGGCGTTCAGGGGCTGAACGCGCGTTGGGTTAGTGACCTGTGGGCTGAGTGATAAGTTTCGCGGTCGGGGAGGCTTTTCTCCTGCGTGCATTTAACTTACTTTCCAAAGCCCACTGTAATGAGTTTCTGGAGAAGCAATGGACATGCCCTCAGCGCAAGAGGCGATCGCCAGCAACAAAAATGCCTGGGATGAATCTGCCGGGTTGCACAAAGATACTCCGACCTGGACGGCACTGCTGGCCTCGGTCGCCGAGCCTGATTTTTCCTGCCTTGACCCGACCATCACCACCTTGCTGCAAGAGGTGGGTGTAATGGGCAAGGATGTGGTGCAATTGTGTTGCAACAACGGACGCGAAAGCCTATCGCTGTATGGCTTGGGCGCCCGTTCGGTGGTGGGGGTTGATCAATCCCGGGCGTTTCTTGAACAGGCACGGGAATTGGCCGAGGTCTCGCCGCATAGCCCTGAGTTCATTGAGACCGATATCCACCATTTGCCCGAGCGTTTGCAGGCACGCTTCGATATTGCCCTGGTGACCATAGGAGTGCTGGGTTGGATGCCGGATGTGGCGCTGTTCATGCGCCAGGTTGCCAGTGTGCTGAAGCCCGGCGGCACGCTGGTCATGTACGAAACCCATCCCTTTCTCGAGGTGTTTGACCCCTGTGGGGCCAACCCGATGCTGCCTGCCAGTTCTTACTTTCAGCGTGAACCCGTTGTGCTGCAGGAGGCAATTGTCTATGAAGGGAAGGATGAGCGGCCCGGGCCGACCTCCTATTGGTACGTACATACCCTGGGCAGCGTGGTCAGCGGGGCTATCGCAGCGCAGTTGCGGATCGCTCATTTGCAGGAGTACCCGCATTGCAACCGGGAAGAACTTTACGAACAGTATGAGCATCAGGTCGCGCAAATGCCCCTGTGCTTTACCCTGACAGCGATCAAGCGTGATGGCTGATCAAGGTTTGCGCAGGCAAAAAAAGGCCCGCGAGGAGAGGGCGGGCCAAGGGATTCACTGGAGTAGGTAGGCTTCACCCTATAGGTCGAAAAGTGAAGGCCTTGTGAAAACGCCGTGATCAAATCGGATGACCAATGCCGTTTGGTGTAGGAGCGAGCTTGCTCGCGAAGAACGCTAACGATTACGCGTGTTGCCTGAATCAGACGCGGCGTCTGGGGGTTTTTCGCGAGCAAGCTCGCTCCTACTGAGGGGCATTCAAGAGCGCCGTACGAAGGTGCGCATGGTTTGCCCAGGGCCGGTGCTGAACACAGTGGGCCTGGGCATGCCTTCATCCGCTGCGATAAATACGAAATCATCGCCGTCGAGCCGGTAACTGGCGGGGAGCTGCTTGCCTGCGTCATCACCTATGTCGTCCGTCCAGGTAATGCTTTTGGGCGTGGTACTGGCGTCCAGTACGAAGCGTCCTGCCAATAATACTTCGCCACCGACCGTGGTCACTTCGAAGCGATCCCCTGCAATTGCCGTTATCGCTCCCGGCGCGCTGTGGGCATCCACGGGGTTGAGCACGCCACTGTCTTCAAGGGCTGTTTGTTCCCAAGTGCCTTGCAGTGCGTGAAAGTCCGAGGCTGAAAGCGGTGACATGCAAACTCCTTATTGCTGTTCAAAAAAATGTTCAATTGTAGTGAGGCTGACACTGTTCCACCTGTAGGCGAAATTTTTTTCTTTATAAGACAGGTATTTGACAGCTTTTTCATGTTGTATTGACTACGCTTGCAACCAGATCAGTCTGACATGGCTGTGTCATTTGGCTTACTCACCGAAATGAAACCGAAATAATCCCTAAGTTTGTGGGATATTTCAGGGGACTGAGTGGTCACATCGCCATTGGTCTGCCGTATCCAGGGCGTTGTCCCTGATTTTTGAAGTCTTTTAGACTTCTGAGAATGATGGCCTTTTAGTATTATTTTAAGGTGTTCTTATTTTGAATCGTACTTCCCCGCTTCCACCTTCCGCAGCGTCTGATGAAATTGATTTATTTGAATTGTTTCACGCCATCTGGCGACAAAAAAAGCTGGTGGTCGGGTGTACGCTTCTGGCCGGGGTATTAGGCGCAGGTTATGCCTTTCTGGCACCCAAGACCTATGAAGTCAGCAGTGTGTTGCGGCCTGCTGCAATCAACGAGCTAGACGCCTTGAACCGTTCGGAAGTGTATAAGTTGCCGCCTGCCGATGCGTTGCTCAAAGTAGGTGCACAGCTGGACTCTTATGATGCGCGCCTGGGGTTCTTCAAGGACCATGAGGAGTTATTCAAGGCGTTCAAGAAACCGGGGCAAACCCTTGAGCAGAGCTTTGAGGCGTTCAACCGCAATTCGGTCAATCTGATTTTGCCCGATCCGAAGAAATCCGATTCGTTGAGCAGCTATATTCGTCTGGAGCTGCAATACCCGACCGACGTCGACGGTGTTGCGATTCTCAACGGTTTTGTGGACTACGCCATTGCCGCCGAGCGTCAGCAGGTGGGTGCTGACCTGAAGGTGATCGTCAATAACCGCTTGAGCGAGCTCAAGGGCAAGATCGACGCCGCCCGCGCCAACTACGATACCGATAAAGAATCGAAAATCGCCAAGCTGCTGGAAGCCGACCGGCTCAAGCGTGCCCAACTGCAGGACGAGCTCAGCGCTTTGCGCTTGCAGATGAAGATGGAGCGCACCAACCGCCTGGCCGAATTGGCCGAAGCGATCAGCATTGCCAAGTCCATGGGCATTCGTACGCCGACAACGCCGTCCTCTATGGCCGACTCCACCCGCACGGGTTCGAGCCAGGTCATGCGTACCGAGGTGAACAACCAGAAGATCCCGCTGTATTTCATGGGGACCGAGGCGTTGGAAGCCGAGCGCGCTGCATTGCAGCAGCGTACCAGTGATGACTTTACCAACCCGCGCATTGCCGAGATCGGCAAAGAGCTGCAACTGCTGGAAAGCAACCGCGAGGTTGAGGTGCTGCGCAAGCGTGGCAATGAAGACATCTTCTTGCAGGACGTCGAGCCGCTTCGCGCTGAAGTCGCCAGGTTGCGTGGTTTGAACATCGACATGAGCAACCTCAAGCTGGTGACGATTGACCGTCGAGCCCAGGAGCCTCTGTCGCCGATCAAGCCGAAAAAACCGCTGGTCATCGCGCTGAGCCTGGTCGGCGGGCTGTTGCTGGGCCTGATGATTGCGCTGATCCGCTACTTCGTTCGCAGCCGCACTCAGGCCGTCCCTTATACGGCATTAGGCGATCGCCGCGAGGATAAAGACACACCGCTGTAACCCTTCAAACAGGCAGGCTCACGGGCCTGCCTGCGCCTACCCCCAGCACACTCAGTAGACAGCTTTTCACAATTCTTAGTTAACCTTTGGTTACAAAGTGTGGCTAAATAACTGCAAATGGACGCACGCAGGCGGTTATCCGCCGGGCGTGTCGCCTGTATGTGAATTGTGATTTCAGGTGCTGCTTATCCATCCTCGGCCGTTGTGGGCCCGCAGGAGCAGCCTGTTCTCTCCCTGACGTGTGACGAATCCCTTGAAACTCATCATTGTTGCTCTCTACGTTGCTTCCATTGCGTATGTACACCTGCGTGGTCGGGTGCGACACAAGCTGGGTCGCCAGCTTAGTGATCACTCGACGTTCCTGGCGCCGATCAACTGTTTCCTGTACCTGTTCTCCAAGCAGCCCAGCCGTCCCTACCTCTCGCCCAGCGACTTTCCAGACCTGAGCCCATTGCAGGAGCACTGGGAAGAGATCCGCGAAGAAGGCCAGAATCTGATGCGGGCGGGTGAGATCAAACGCTCGGAGCAATACAACGACGTAGGGTTCAACTCGTTTTTCAAGACCGGCTGGAAGCGTTTCTACCTCAAGTGGTACGGCGACAGTCACCCCTCGGCGATGAAGCTGTGCCCACGCACCACCGAGTTGGTGCAAAGCATCGGCTCGATCAAGGCCGCGATGTTCGCCGAACTGCCACCGGGCTCCAAGCTGGTGCGTCACCGCGACCCGTATGCTGGCTCGTACCGCTATCACCTGGGGCTGGATACGCCTAACGATCCAGGCTGTTACATCAATGTGGACGGCGAAAGCTATTACTGGCGCGACGGCGAGCCGGTGATGTTCGACGAGACCTACATTCACTACGCGGAAAACACCACCCAACAGAACCGCATCATTCTGTTCTGTGATATCGAACGGCCGATGAAGTACCGCTGGGCGGCTGCGTTCAACCGCTGGTTCAGCCGCAATGTGATGGCGGCCGCGGGTTCGCCCAACGATGAGGGTGACAAGACCGGCGGCCTCAACCGTGCCTTCACCCGGCTGTACAAGATTCGCCTGCGTGGCAAGGAGCTCAAGAAGCGCAACCGCACGCGCTACTACCTGGAAAAGTGGGCGATCTTTGCCGGTCTGGCGCTGATCTTCATTCTTATCTGACCTGGCTCAGGGCGCGGATCACCCAGGGGGTTGCGCGCCCAACTTGTCCCACATCTTTTTGCTGATCTTCTGCCGATTGGCATACCCCGCCCACGGGTCGTCCTTCAAGGCCTGCAACCGCTGGTGCAGGTTCGCCACCGTCCACTGCTGGGCGCCGCGCAGCCCTTTCAACTCGTCTCGACTCACCGGCACCGACACGGGTAGGCCCGGGCGTGCCCGCACTGAGTACGCCGCCACGGTACTGGCGCCACGGGCGTTGCGCAGGTAGTCGATAAAGATCTTGCCCACGCGGTTCTTGGGGCCGCTGGTGGCGGTAAAGCGTTCGGGCAGTTGCCGGGTCATGAATTGGGCAATGGCTTTGGCAAATGCCTTGACGGTGTCCCAGCCATCGCGCCGCGCCAACGGCACGATCAGGTGCAAGCCTTTGCCGCCGCTGGTCTTGACGAAAGCCTGCAAGCCCAGCTCATCCAGCACTGACAGGGTCAGTTGGGCCGCTTCCAGCATGGCTTTCCAGGGCAGGGCCGGGTCCGGGTCGAGATCGAGGACGAACAGGTCAGGCGTCTCAATCTTGTCCGTGGTGGCGCCCCACGTGTGAAATTCGACCGTACCCATTTGCACGGCACCCACCAGGGCGTCCACGCTATCTACCTCCATCAGGCGCGCATGGCCTGGGTCCAGCGCCGGGTCCAATTGCTTGATGTGGGGGATGGTCATGCGCTCAGAGTGCTTCTGGAAGAACTGCTCACCTTCAATGCCTTCTGGCGCCCGCAGCAATGACACGGCGCGCCCGCGCAGAAAGGGCAGGATCCATTCGCTGATATCGGTGTAGAACTGCGCCAGTTGCTGTTTTTGCGTGCCGCTGTGCTTGTCGATAATGCGCTCGGGGTGGGTGATTTTCACGTTCTTCACCGTTGCCTGGGCTTTACCGGCTTTCGATGCCTCGGGTGCCTTGACGGACTTGGCCGCGCGCGGCTGTTCATGAATGATCTGCGAGGCTGGCTTGTCGGTGCGCAGGCCCACAAACGCGGCCTGGCGCACCACGCCTTCACGGGTCCACTCGGCAAATTGCACTTCGCCTACCAGGCTCGGCTCAACCCAGTGCACGCCTCGGGCCTGGGCACTGGTCAACGGCTTTTGCAGTGGCGAGTCCTTGCGCTCAAGCGCGGTGAGCTTGGCATAGATACTTTTCAGCGCCGCCTGATCAAATCCTGTGCCTACGCGCCCGGCATACACCAGGCCTGCCTCATCGTTGACCGCCAGCAGCAGCGCCCCAAAGCCGCTGCGCGAACCTTGGGGGCGGGTATAGCCCACAATCACGAATTCCTGGCGCAGGCGGCATTTGAGCTTGATCCAGTTGTCACTGCGCCGCGACACGTAGGGGCTGCCGGCACGCTTGCCGATCACCCCTTCCAGGGCCAGGTCACAGGCGCTTTCGAAAATATCGCGCTGGCTGGCGGCAAAGGCTTCGGAGAAGCGCAGCAGTTTGCTTCGGCTGCCGGACAGCGCGGATTTAAGCGCAGCACGACGCTCTTCGACCGGGTCTTCGCGTTGGTCGCGACCGTTCAAAAACGGGGCATCGAACAGGTAATAGACGATGTCCAGGCTGCGGCCGATATCGAATGCGTTTTGCAGCGCCTGGAAATCCGGCAGCCCGTCGCCATTGAGGCTGACCACTTCGCCATCTAGCCAACTGTCCTTGAGCTTGAGGGCTTGCAAGGCTTTGCACTGACGCGGCAGGCGCTCGGTCCAGTCGTGGCCGTTGCGGGTGAACAGGCGCACTTCGCCGTCGCGAATGCGCGCCATGATGCGGTAGCCGTCGAACTTGATCTCGTAGCGCCAGTCACCTTCGGGCGCCCGGTCCACCAGGGTTGCCAATTGAGGGGCGAACTCATCCGGCAGGGCAGCGGTACGCTTGGGCGCTTTGGCTTTTGGCGCTGCCTTGGATTTGGCCTTGGCCTTGGCCGTGGCTTTTGGCTTACCCACCACCGCATCGCTGAGCACGCTGGCGGGCTTGGCCTGGACAATATCGAATTCAGAGGCCGGGCGCGCTTGCTGATCGTTTTCCTTGATCAACAGCCATTGCTCCTTGTCGCCACTGCCCTTGAGCCGGGTGCGTACCAGCGCCCAGTCACCGGAGAGTTTTTCACCGACCAAGGTGAATTTGAGTTTGCCCGCCGCGTAGGCCTTGCGCGGGTCATCGTGGGGTTGCCAGATGCCTCGATCCCACACGATCACATCCCCCGCACCGTATTGGCCGGCGGGAATGCTGCCCTCGAAACTGCCATAGCTCAGCGGGTGGTCTTCAACATGCACGGCCAAGCGCTTCTGGCTCGGGTCCAGGCTCGGGCCCTTGGGCACCGCCCAGCTCAACAGCACGCCATCAAGTTCCAGGCGAAAGTCGTAATGCAGGTTGCGCGCATCATGCTTTTGGATCACAAAGCTTAAGGCCGAGGCTTTACGTTTGCTGGATGAGCTGCCGGCGGGTTCGGCGGTGATCTTGAAATCACGCTTGCGGTTGTACTCGCTCAGGGGCTTTGCCATGTTGTTCTCCCGTCAATGGCAGGCTCAAGAGGCCTTGTTATTGGACTTTTTCGCGGTGCTCTTTTTCGCCGCAGGTTTACCCGCCAGGCTGCGTTTGAGCAGTTCGGTCAGGTCGATGACATCCGCAGATTTGCGCTCTTCGATGCCTTCGGCGGTTTCCACGTCTTCGATCTTGCCGGCCTTGGCCTTTTTCGCTACCAGCGCCCGGATCTTGTCCTGGAAGCTGTCACGGTATTCATCGGGCTGCCAGTCGGCGCTCATGTCTTCCACCAGGCGCTTGGCCATGTCCAATTCACCTTTGGCCAGGGTCGGTTTTGTCACATCGCTGCCCAGTTCCAATTCGTCCAGGCTGCGCACTTCGGCGGGCCAGCGCAGCATGACCAGCACCAGGGCCGACTCCAGTGGCATCAACGCAGCCAGGTGTTGCTTGGTGTGCAGCACCACGTTGGCCAGCGCGACCTTGCCGGTTTTTTTCAGCGCTTCGCGCAGCAGTGCATAGACCTTGCCGCCGCGTTTATCCGGGGCGAGGAAGTAGGGCGTGTCGATGTTTTGCAGGGGGATCTGGTCGCTGGCGACGAAGGCGATGATTTCGATGGTCTGGGTGGACTTGGGGTGGGCCGAGCGAATCTCGTCTTCGCTGAGCACCACATAGCGCCCTTTTTCAAAGGCCACGCCCTTGACGATATTTTCCTTGGTGACTTCCTTGCCGGTGGTTTTGTTGATGCGCTTGTAGCCCACCGGGTCCATGCTGCGCTTGTCCAGCCAGTCAAAGTCGACGCCTTGTGAAGAGGTCGCCGAGACCAGCGATACCGGGATGTGAACCAAGCCAAAACTGATGGCGCCTTTCCAGATTGCCCGTGGCATAGGTGTGATTCCTCAACGAAGAGCCTGTGTGCTGGTGACTCGCAGCGCAGGGCAAAAGTTTCGGCGGATAGATGCTCGGACAGATCGTGTTACACCTGATGAGAAACTATTTAGTGTCACCACCCGAACCCACGGCGTAGCGTGTTATCGAAAGCACGTAGTACCTGGCATAGAGAGGTTTGGCCATGAACCCTTGTGTACGTCATCTTGCAGCATTGGCGCTGGGCCTGGCCGTTGGGCCATGGGCTCAGGCGCAAAACCTGCCGGGCCGCAGCAGCGACCACGGCCCGATTCACCGGGCCAACCCCAACAGCATGCAGGGCACCCAGCCCAATGCACCTGCGGTTCCCAGCATTCAGCCTGTCCCGGCCAACCCGCGGCCGACCCTGGAAAACGGCGGCATCGGCAACCGCTACCCCAAGCAGGAGGCGGCCCCCAGCCTCCCGGCCACCGCACCCAAAGCGCCCACCTATGATGCCAACGGCAATCGCCGCTGAGGATTTCGCCTTATGTTTGTACGTAAAACCCTGATGGCCGCCCTGTGCGCCACCGCGTTACTGCCGTTGAGCGCGGTGTATGCCGCCGATAGCCAACAGTTCCCCAGCGAGCAAGGCAGCATCACCGCAACACCGATCGCCAAGGGTCTGGACCATCCGTGGGCGCTGGCGTTTTTGCCCGACCAGCAAGGTTTTCTGGTGACCGAACGGCCTGGAAACCTGCGGTTTGTCAGCCCGGACGGCAAGCTCTCTGCGCCCTTGAAGGGCGTGCCGCAGGTGTGGGCCAAAGGGCAGGGCGGGTTGCTGGATGTGGTGCTGTCGCCAGACTTCAAGCAGGACCGCCTGGTGTACCTGTCGTACGCCGAAGGCGGTGGTGAGGGCGGCAAGGCCGGCACTGCCGTAGGGCGTGGGCGCCTGGCGGCTGACTTGAGCGGCTTGGAGGACTTCAAGGTGATTCTGCGCCAGGAGCCCAAGCTATCTACGGGCAATCACTTCGGTTCGCGCCTGGCCTTTGACCGTGACGGCTACCTGTTCGTGACCCTGGGTGAGAACAACGACCGCCCCACGGCCCAGGACTTGGACAAGCTGCAAGGTAAAGTGGTGCGCATCTACCCGGATGGGCGCGTGCCGGATGACAACCCCTTTGTCGGTCAGCCCGGCGTGCGTCCGGAGATCTGGTCCTATGGGCAGCGCAACCCGCAAGGGCTGGCCTTGAACCCCTGGAGCGGCACGATCTGGGAAAATGAACATGGGCCCCGTGGCGGTGATGAAGTCAATATCATCGAACGCGGCAAGAACTACGGCTGGCCGTTGGCGACCCATGGCATCAACTATTCCCTGTTGCCGATTCCCGAAGCCAAGGGCAAAACGGCCGAGGGCACAGTGGCACCCCATCATGTGTGGGAGAAGTCGCCGGGCATCAGTGGCATGGCGTTCTATGACGGCGACCGGTTCAAGGCCTGGCAGCACAACCTGTTTATCGGTGCGCTGGTCAGCCAGGAGCTGATTCGCTTGCAGTTCGAGGGTGACAAGGTGGTTCACGAGGAACGCTTGTTGGGCGAATTGAAAGCGCGGATCCGTGATGTGCGGCAGGGGCCGGATGGCTTTCTGTATGTGCTGACGGATGAGGATGACGGTGTGTTGTATCGGGTGGGGCTGAATCAGGACTAAACGTGTGGGAGGGCGCTGTTAGCAGAGGTTGATCCAATTGATGCCCCGCGATCCAAATGTGTGAGCTGGCTTGCGAAGGCATAGGTATCTACACAACTTTGTGGGTTGTAACAGCATACGGTAACCACGATGCGAAGCGAGTCGCTCTTGCTCTGCTCTTGATCTTGATCTCAAGCGCCCCGTTAAACCACGCTGGCCGAACGCAGGCTTGAATTCGTGGGTAACCCGGCAGGACGCCGGGTTAGCCGCCCCGCGCCATGGATGGCGCGTGGCGGCGGCCCACGGATTCAAGCCTGCGTTCGGGCACACCGAGCCTAGGCGAGGTGCCGAGTGGTGGGGCAAGAGCCCTTTGGTTACTTTGGGGCTCTTTTCCAAAGTGACCCGCCGTCAGGCGGAACCCTAAGTGGCCGTTACCTAAATAACGGATATGTACCCGGTCCAGCTGTGTTGACTGTTAGTCCGTCTTCGCAGGCAAGCCAGCTCCCACATTGGATCTCACGCTGTCTGCAGAATCGGGGTTATAGCCCCAGTTCTGACAGGCCGGGGTGATCATCCGGGCGCCGCCCCAGCGGCCAATGGAATTTGCGCTCGCTTTCCTTGATCGGCATATCGTTGATGCAGGCAAAGCGGTTGGCCATCAAGCCGTTCTCATCGAATTCCCAGTTCTCATTGCCGTACGAGCGGAACCAGTTACCCGAATCATCGTGCCATTCATAGGCGTAGCGCACGGCGATGCGGTTATCGGTGAAGGCCCACAGTTCCTTGATCAGTCGATAATCCAGCTCCTTGGCCCATTTGCGGGTCAGGAACTGCTTGGCTTCTTCGCGGTTATGGGCAAATTCGGCGCGGTTACGCCAGTTCGTATCCAGGGTATAGGCCAGGGACACGCGCTGCGGGTCGCGGGAGTTCCAGCCGTCTTCGGCCAGACGGACTTTTTCGATGGCAGACGTGCGGGTAAACGGCGGCAGGGGCGGGCGGACTTCTTCTTGGGCTGACATGGGCGTCTCCTCAAAGCAATAAAGGTTGGGTCGAAAGTTGCCTGGGCTGTGGGTTCACAGTTGCAGTAAGGTTCGCGCCATGCATTGCGCATTATCGGCAGCTGTTGAATCACCCATGACCAGGGCAACGGTAATGGCGCCATCGATCAGGATCAGCAGTTGCGCGGCCTGCTGCTCCGGGTCGGGGGTGCCATGTGCTTGGCACAGTTCAAGTGCGTACTCGAACAGTTTGCGTTTATGGGCCTTGGCCAACAGGCGCACGGGGTCTTGGGCGTCACCGGTTTCACCGCTGGTGTTGATAAAGGCGCAGCCGCGAAAGTCTGCCGAGCCGAACCAGCCTTTGAGCGCGCTGAAAAGCCCCAGCAAGCGCTCGCCGCTGTCGTCGCGGCGTTCCACTTCGCTGCGCAGCCACTGCATCCAGCGTTCGTCGCGGCGTTGCAGGGCGGCCACCACCAACTCATCCTTGTTGGCGAAGTAGCGGTAGATACTTTTTCTCGACACACCGGCGGTTTTCACCAGTAAGTCCATGCCGGTGGCAGCGATGCCGTGGCGATAGATCAACTTCTCGGTGACGTCGAGGATAATGTCGCGGGTTTCATTCTGGGTTATATCGTTCATGTCGAGTACAGTAGAACGATCGTTCTTCATGGTCAACAGCGTTTTTTAAATTACCCACCGCGAGACCTGAGCAGCCTCATGGTGTAAGCTTTGGGCCTCTTCGGATTCGACCCATTGCGAGCCCTATGCCGTCGTTCTTCAAACGCTCCCTGTTGCCCAAGCTGCGCGGTTTTCCGTTGTCCAACGAGGCCATTGAGGTGCTGCCCAGCGCCGACGCCTATCGTCGCTGCCTGCTGGAGAAAATCGCCCAGGCCACGCGGCGTATCTACATCGTTGCCTTGTACTTGCAGCAGGACGAGGCGGGGCAGGAGATCTACGACGCCCTACACGCCGCCAAGGCCGCACGGCCTGAACTGGAGATCGTGGTGATGGTGGATTGGCTGCGCGCCCAGCGCGGGTTGATCGGCGCGGGCAAGCAACCGGGCAACAGCGCCTGGTACCAGGCGATGACCCAGCGCCACGCTACCGAAGTGCCGGTGTACGGCGTGCCGGTGCAAACCCGTGAGCTGTTTGGCGTGTTGCACCTCAAGGGTTTCGTGATTGATGACAGCGTGCTGTACAGCGGCGCCAGCCTGAACAATGTGTACCTGCACAAGTTCGACAAATACCGCTTCGACCGCTACCACCTGATCCATAGCCAACCCTTGGCCGATTCGATGCAGCACCTGGTGGAACACGGCCTGGTGGCATCCAAGGCAGTGCATCGCCTGGACCTGCCAAACCCGCCCACCACCCGCAGCCTGCGCAACGATATCGGCGACCTGCGCAGCCGTCTCAAGCATGCGACCTACGACACCACAGCCGGGCAGTTGCCCAATGGCCATCTGTCGGTCAGCCCCTTGCTGGGCGTCGGCAAGAACAACCCGTTGAGCCGGGTGATCCTCGAACTGATCGCCAGCGCCCAGCAGCAACTGACCATCTGCACGCCGTATTTCAACCTGCCATTGCCGGTGACCCGTGAGATCAACCGCGCCCTGGCACGCGGCGTGAAGATCGACATCGTGGTGGGCGACAAGACTGCCAACGACTTCTACATTCCGCCCACCGAGCCTTTCAAGGTGATTGCGGCGTTGCCGTACTTGTACGAGATCAGCCTGCGGCGCTTTGCCAAGCGGCATCAGCCGATGATCAACAGCGGCCAGTTGAACCTGCACTTATGGCGCGACGGCGATAATACTTATCACCTCAAGGGCATGTGGGTGGATGAGCGCTACACCTTGCTCACCGGCAACAACCTCAACCCTCGGGCGTTTCGCCTCGACCTGGAAAACGGCTTGCTGATCGACGACCCTCAAGGCCAATGGCTGGGTCCGCGAAGCGCCGAGCTTGCGAATATTTTCCAGCACACCACGCGTATCCAGGGTTACCAGCAATTGCAGACACTGGTGGATTACCCGCCCGCTGTCGGCAAATTCCTGCGGCGTGTCAGCCGGGTGCGGATCGAGCGCTTGCTGTACCGCATTCTCTAGCCGAGCAACTTATCGGCAAAAAAACACCCGGGCCCTTGGACAGGGACTGGGTGTTTTTTTGTGCGCGGCCGTTAGTTCAAACCCAGCTTGCCGCGCAGGGTCGAGAGGTCTTCGGCCAGGGTATTGACCGGGCCGACCAGGGCCTTGCGGTCGTTGTCCTTGACCTTGTCATAGGTCTGGAAGCCGCCATCCTTGGTTTTATACTTGGCCAGGATCTTGTCGACGCTGGCAAAGTTCTTGTCGACCTTGGCCAGGAAGGCCTGGTCTTGCTGCCCGATCTGGCCACGGAACAGGTCGACGATTTTTTTCGCGCCGTCGATGTTGCCCTGGAAGTCGTACAGGTCGGTGTGGCTGTAGCGGTCTTCTTCACCGGAGATCTTGGTGGCCGCGACTTCTTCGAGCAACGCAGCAGCACCACCGACGACTTTCTCCGGCGGGAAAGTCAGGCCATCGACGCGGGTCTTGAGGTCATTCACATCGGCGTTGAGCTTGGCGGTCAGCGCTTGCAGGCCCTGGGTCGAGTTCTGCGAGAACAGCGCGTATTCAATGCGGTGAAAGCCGGTGAAGTCTTCGGCCGTCACGCCTTTTTCATGATCGTCCACACGCGAATCGATGGACGCGTCGAGGTCGCTGAACAACTCGGCGATCGGTTCGATGGACTCATAGTGCACGCGGGTCGGCGCATAGAGCTTCTTGGCGGTGGCCAGGTCGCCTTTATTGATGGCGTCGGTGAACGCCTGGGTCTGGGTGACCAGTTCGCCGATTTCTTCGGTGACGTAGATCTTGTAATCCGACACCGGGCCCACCAGGTCCAACGGCGCAGTAGCGGCGAAGCTTGCCAGTGGCGAAAGGCTGAGTAACAACAACGCGATAGACGACTTCTTCATGGGAGACATTCCGCTCTGGTGTGTTTTAGGTCTTGGCAGGATTTTGAGAGTGCGTTGCCGCGAGCAGCGTGCGCCCGATGAAATCCTTAGGGCCGGTGACCCCGGGCAACGTGAAGAAATACCCGCCACCCACGGGCTTGAGGTACTCCTCCAGCGGCTCGCCGTTGAGTCGGGTTTGCACGCTGATAAAGCCTTTCTCCAGGTCAGCCTGGTAGCAGATGAACAACAAGCCCATGTCCAGTTGACCGTTTTTGTTGACGCCGTTGGAGTAGTTGAACGGCCGCCGCAGGATCAGGTTGGCCTGGGTCTGCGGGGTGCGCGGGTTGGCCAGGCGGATGTGGGCATCGAGATTGGTCAACTTGCCTTCCGGGTCCTTGCTGTAGTCCGGGACCTGGGTTTCATGCTGGCCGTCCATGGGCGCGCCCGTGGGTTTGATACGGCCGATGATGCTTTCCTGTTCTTGCAGCGGGGTGCGATCCCAGCGCTCGACAAAGTTACGGATGATGCGCACGGCCTGGTAACTGCCATGGGCGGCCCAGGCCGGTTCGTCGCTGGTGGGCTGTACCCAGACGATTTGGTCCATGGCCTTGTCATCGTTGGAATTGGGGTTGGCCGAGCCATCGCGAAAGCCCAGGAAGTTGCGCGCACTCTGCGCCGGTTCGCCGGGCTTGGACGGTGCCTGGGGCGGCACGCTGCCTTCTTGCTTCCAGCGCACCAGCAGCAGGTCGGGCAGGTTTTTGACGATGTCACGCAGGGCGTGGATATTGGTGTCCGGCGTGTTGGAGCTGAACTGCAGGCTCAGGTCACCATGGCACTGCGCCGGTTCCAGCGCATCGTTGGGAAAGCCGACCATGCGACTCAGGCGCTTGGGCTTGGCCGCCGCTAGGCCAAAGCGCTCATCGAACAACGATTCGCCGACGGACACGGTGATGGTCAGGTTATCCGGCGTGACCACCGGGCCGAGGATACCGGAATCGGTGGGCGGCAATTTCGGGTCGACCTGGGGCACGGTGCCGCCCGTCATCAGGAACGCGATGCGCTCATTCAGGGTGCGAAACAGGCGTTCCAGGTCTTCGCGGTCGCTGGCCAGTACATCGAACGCCACGACCATGCCGCAGGCCGGGCGCGGGGTGACGATGCCGCTTTGGTGCTTGCCGAAAAACGCCTGGTGGTCCTGGGTCTTGTCGCTGCGCGGGGCCGTGGTGACTTGCTCGGCCACTGCTGCCATCGCCGGGCAGGACAGGCTGCTGCCGGCAATCGCCGCGCCGGTGGCCGCCATGCCCAACAGGACGCGGCGACGTTGGAGGTCAAACTGTTCTGTATCACTCATGTATGCGGTCGTCTTCACTGCAGGCCGGAAAGGCCAAGGGCGGGGTCGATTCCATCGAGTGCAACGGCCAGTGCCTTGGCCTTATCGGCGATCTGCTTGCGCTGATCGGCTGTAACCTTGTCGTAGGTTGGGTAGCGGTCATTCACCTTGAGCCCCTCGAGTTCGGTGTCGAAGGCGTTGAGCGCGCTGTCGATAGTGGGCAACAGGTCGGCGGCGGACTTGCCCAGCAACGGGCGCATCAGGTCGACCACTTTGTGCGCGACCTGCAGATTGGCGGCAAAGCCGTTCAAGTCGATGTGGCTGTAGCGTTCTTCTTCACCGCTCGCCGCACGCACGTCCGCCAGGCTATTGAGGTTGCGCACCACAATGCTCACCAGTTGCTCCGGTGGCAGGGACTGGGCCAGTAACTGTTGCTTGAGCGTGGTGACGTCGGTAACCAGGCGCTGGGCGACCGGCGCCAGGCCATCGAGGCTGTGCTGCTGGAACAGGCTGTATTCGAGGCGGTGGAAGCCGCTGAAGGCGGGGTCCTGCTCGCGCTTTTCAAAGTAGTCGGCGCGGGCGTTGATCGCGTTATCCAATTCGGCCAGGCGTTGAGAGGCAGGCGCCAGGCGCTGATACGCCTCACGGGCCGGCACATACATGGCCTGCGCCTGGGCCAGATCACCGGCGGCGATGGCCTGTTGCAGCGCCGTTACGGCCTTGACCAGGGCACTGCCTTGGCCGCTCAGGTATACGCGAAACTCAGACAACGGGCCGATAAAGGCCACCATCGACGGCTTGGCCTTAGCCTGGGCGTCGGACTCTGCCGTGGGCGTGACATGCAAGGTGCCACGCGGGTTGCTCAACAGGCCACAGGTAATGGCGTAGTCGCCGGGCAACAGGTTGGCGTTGATCACCTGGCTCAGGCCTGGGGCAATATTTTCCCGTTCCTCGACCACCAGCACGCCGTCGAGGATTTCCCACTCCACCGCACGGTCGGAGCGGTTGATGATACGAAAGCTTGCGCGCCCGGCCGGCACGGTGAGGGCGTTGGGCTCGCAGGCGTGACTGTGAATCGTGACCGCGATTTCATTGTGGTTGGTCTGGCGCTTGGTCGCGGCCAATTGCGAGGCGTAGTAGAACAGGCCACCGGCGGCGATCATCACCACCACCGAGCCAGCCACGCCCCAGCGCAAGGCGCGGGACGGCGGGGCCGATTGAGGGGTTGGGTTGGACAAGAGACGGTCCTTACTGGCTGGAAACGGAAGAGGTGTTGGCAGCGGGCTGGCTAGGGGCCGAGGGCAGGAAGAACATCACCAGGGCCACCACCAGATAAATCACATAGGCGCCCAGGGTGCTGACAGTCGGCGCCTCCTGGTAACCGAACATGCCGGCCAGTACCGAACCGAGCGGGCTGTCCATGGGCAATGCGGCACTGAAATCAAACAGCACGGTCTGCCAGTGATTCCAAACGCCGGCCTCATGCAGGGCCTGCACCGAGTTGGCGAGAATGCCGGCCGCCACCATCAGGATGAACAGGCCAGTCCAGCGGAAAAACGCGCCGAGGTTCAGGCGCATGCTGCCGGAATAGATCAGCAAACCCACGACAATGGCCAGGACCAGGCCGAGCAGGGCGCCAATCGGAGCGCCTGGACCCTCGCTCTGCTGGAACACGGCCAGCAAGAAGAACACCGTCTCCAGCCCTTCGCGGGCCACGGCGAAAAACACCATGGCAATCAGGGCGAACACCTGATGCCTGGAGCCGGCCAGCGCATGGTCGAGGGATTCATGCAGCGAGTGTTTAATCGAGCGCGCCACTTTGCGCATCCAGAACACCATGGAACTGAGGATGCCCACGGCCACCAACCCGACGACACCTTCAAACAATTCCTGCTGCTTTTGCGGGAATTCCGCACTGACCAATTCCAGGCCGCCGCCCACCAGCAGCGCCAGCGCTGCCGCAAGGAATACGCCGATCCAAACCGCAGGCATCCACTGGCCACGCCCGGTCTGTTGCAGGTAACTGGCGATGATGCCAACGATCAAGGCGGCTTCAATGCCTTCGCGCAGCATGATTAAAAAAGGAACGAGCATCGGGCACCCAGGCGCAACTAGTTAGGGAGCTAATTTGTAACATAATGATACTCATTGCTAAACAAGAAATATTGACCTTTGCTGAACGTGGGCTGAACAGTGGTGGCGAAGCGCAACCGCCCTTATGATGCAGGCCAACCACACCGCAGCCGGACAGCTCAACGCCCCATGTCGGAAAAAGACACCATCTCCATCCACCTAGTGCGCGAAGCGTTGTTGCACAGTTGCGCGCCGGGAGCCGCCACCGTTGAGGCATTGAGCAAAGTCGGGATTGCCCCGGCGTTGCTTGAGCAGCCCGGCGCTCGCGTGGCGGCCACCGCCTATGCACGCCTGTGGCGTTTGCTGGCGCGGCGCAGGGACGATGAGTTCTTTGGCATGGACCCGCGCAAGCTCAAGTCCGGCAGCCTGGCGTTCCTGTGTCGCGCCGCCATGGCACAACCCAGCCTGGCGGCGGGCCTGGAAACCGGCTTGGGGTTTCTCTCACTGATGCTGGAGCACCTGCCAGCCCAGCTGGTGCGCCAACAGAGCCTGGCGGAAATTGTCCTGCTCGAGCCTGATGAGCCCAAGCGTGCGTTTACCTACTTTACCTACTGGATGATCGTCCACGGCGTCGCCTGCTGGCTGGCGGGGCGGCGCATTCCGATTCTCGCCATTGAGCTGCGTTGCGCGCAGCCGGACTTCTGTGACGATTATCAGGTGATGTTCTCTGACAACCTGCGCTTTGATCGACCACGCACCCGCATGATCTTTTCCGCCGATTGCCTGGACCTGCCGATCAAGCGCAGCCCGCAGGAGCTCCAACGCTTCCTGGCCCATGCACCGGCTAACATTCTGGTCAAATATCGCGACCCCGAAAGCCTCGCCACGCGCATCAAGCACGACCTTCGGCAGATGCCCCCCGACACCTGGCCGGAAACCGAGGCTCTTGCCGCCAGGTTGTGTATTTCTGCGTCCACCCTACGCCGCCGCCTGGCGGAAGAGGGGCAGACCTACCAGGGGCTCAAGGACAGCGTGCGCAAGGAGTTGGCGATTGTATGGCTGGCTGAACCGCAGATCAGCTTTGCCGAGATCGCCACGCGGTTGGGGTTTGCCGATGCGAGTTCGTTTTATAAGGCGTTTCGTAAGTGGGTGGGATCGAATCCGGGGCATTATCGGAGTTTGATTTTGAGCGAGACGAGTCGCCTCTAACTTCCACCCTGCGGGATTAGGATGTTTCTCACTTGATCGTTCCCACGCTCTGCGTGGGACGATCGGTGGCAAAAAAAAGCCCCACGACCGAATGGACCGCAGGGCTAAAAATTGGCTGGATGCGACCAACCAAAGGAGCTCTTTACCTCACTTGCTGCTGGCAACCACCGTATCCGGCTGCCAGCCACCACCCAACGCCTTGTAGATCGCCACAATGCCGCGATACAGGTCCACTTCGGCCTGGGCCTGGGAGTCTTCGGCGGCCAGGCGTTCGCGCTGGGCGTCGAGCAGTACCAAGAAGTCCACGGTACCTTCGCGGTAGCGGATCGCGGCGAGGTCGGCGGCGGCGCGGCTGGATTCGCTTTGGCGGATCAGCGAGACCAGGCGTTGCTGGCGCTTGCCGTAATCGCTGAAGGCGTTCTCGGACTCTTCCAGCGCCAGCAGCACTTGCTGTTCATAGGTTGCCAAGGCGCCATCGGCTTCGGCATTCGCACCGCGCAAACGCGCACGCACGCTGCCCAGGTCAAACGCGGCCCAGGTGATGCTCGGGCCCAGGGACCAGGCATTCGCCGCGGCCGAGCCGATCTGCGAACCGCGCCCGGCAGTGAAGCCGAGGAAGCCGCTGAGGCTCACCCGTGGGAACAGGTCGGCCTTGGCCACGCCGATACGTGCGGTGGCGGCGGCCAGTTTGCGTTCGGCGCTGAGGATGTCCGGGCGCCGTTGCAGCAGTTGCCCCGGGTCGCCAATTGGCAACGCCTTGGCAATCGCTGGCAGGTCTTTCGGGCTCAGGTCCACGCTCAGCTTGTCGGGGCGCTGGCCGAGGAGGGTGGCGATGCGGTTGCGCTCGCGCACTTGTTCGGCCTGCAGTTGCGGCACGCTGGCTTCAACCGCTGCCAGGCGGGCGTCGGCGCGTTCGACGTCGAGCTGATCACCCACGCCGGCGTCGCGCAGACTGACGGTGATGGTGCGCGATTCCTGCTGGTTCTTCAGGTTGTCCAGGGCGATGCGTTCACGCAGTTGCGCTCCACGCAGTTGACCGTAAGCATCCACCAGTTCGGCAATCATGGTGACTTGCAGTTGGTACAGGTCGGCTTCGGCCACCTGTTGGTCGGCGTCGCTGGCTTCCAGGTTGCGACGGATACGCCCGAACAAATCCACTTCCCAGGCCATGTCCAGGCCCAGGTCGTAGCGCTCGCTGTTGACACGCTTGGTGGTCTGCCCTGGAATCTGGCCCTTGCCCACATCGCTGCTGGCCCGGGAGGTGACCACCGGCATGATATCGTTGGCCGCATCATCACGGATGGCCCGTGCCGCCCGCAGACGGGCGAAGGCCACGCGCAAATCACGGTTGCCGCTCAGGGACTGGGTCACCAACTGGTTGAGGGTCGGGTCGTCAAACTGCTGCCACCAGATGCCTTCGTATTTGGCGTGGTCGTAGCTTTTGGTGTCGGCGGCGGCCGTGATGTTGGCCGCCTCCAGTTGCTGGGTCTTGTAGTCCGGGCCTACGGCACAGGCGGCGAGCGCCAGTACCAGCAGGCTCGGCAGGAATATTTTCACACTCATTGCTGTGTCTCCAGCTTCAAGGCCTTGGCCGCTTTGCGCGCTTCACTGCGCTCGACATAGCGACGGATCAGTACGTAGAACACTGGCGTCAGCAACAGACCGAAGAAGGTCACACCGATCATCCCGGAGAACACCGCCACGCCCATGGCATGGCGCATCTCGGCACCGGCACCGCTGGAGAGCACCAACGGCACCACACCCATGATGAACGCGAATGAGGTCATCAGGATCGGCCGCAGACGCAGGCGGCAGGCTTCCAGTACCGCAGCGAGCGGGTCGAGGCCTTCCTGCTGTTTATCCTTGGCGAACTCGACGATCAGGATCGCGTTCTTGCACGCCAGGCCCACCAGTACGATCAGGCCGATCTGGGTGAAGATATTGTTGTCGCCGCCCGAGATGATCACCCCGGTAATGGCCGACAGCAGCGTCATCGGTACGATCAGGATCACCGCCAGTGGCAGGCTCCAGCTTTCGTATTGGGCCGCGAGCACCAGGAACGCCAGCAGTACGCAGAGCGGGAACACGAACAGCGCGGTATTGCCTGAGAGGATTTGCTGATAGGTCAGGTCGGTCCACTCGTAGGTCATGCCGTTGGGCAGTTCATCTTTGAGCAGTTTTTCAATCGCGGCCTGGGCCTGGCCAGAGCTGTAGCCCGGCGCGGCGTTGCCGTTGATTTCTGCGGTGATGAAGCCGTTGTAGTGCATCACGCGGTCCGGGCCCGAGGTGTCGCTGACCTTGATAAAGGTCGCCAGCGGGATCATCTCGCCTCTGTTATTGCGCACTTTCAGTTGGCCGATCTGGTCGGAGTCTTGTCGGAACTGCTGCTCGGCCTGCACGTTGACCTGATAGGTACGCCCGAAGCGGTTGAAGTCGTTGGCATACAACGAGCCCAGGTAGACCTGCAGGGTGTCGAAGATGTCACTGATCGCCACGCCGTGGGTCTTGGCCTTTTCGCGGTCGATAGCCGCGTCCACTTGCGGCACGTTGACCGTGTAGCTGGTGAACAGGCCGAACAGTTCAGGCACGCTGTGGCTCTTGGCAATCACGTTCTGCACTTCTTTATACAGCTCGTCATAGCCGAGGTTGCCACGGTCTTCGATCTGCAGACGGAAGCCCCCGATGGTGCCCAGGCCTTGTACCGGCGGCGGCGGGAAGATCGCCATGTAGGCTTCTTCGATATTGGCGTATTGGCCGTTCAGTGCACCGGCAATCGCACCGGCAGACATGCTTGGGTCTTTACGCTCATCGAAGGGCTTCAAGGTCACGAACACGATGCCGCTGTTCGGGCTATTGGTGAACCCGTTGATTGACAGGCCCGGGAAGGCGATCGCAGCTTCCACGCCGGGCTGTTTCAGGGCGATCTCCGACATGCGCTTCATCACGTTTTCGGTGCGGTCCAGGCTTGCGGCGTCGGGCAATTGGGCGAAGGCCACCAGGTATTGCTTGTCCTGGGCCGGGACGAAACCGGTCGGCGTGTGGGCAAACCCGAAGAACGTCAGCACCATCAAACCTGCGTAGACGAACAACGCAATACCGCTGCCGCGAATCACTCGGCGCACGGTGCCTACGTAGCCATGGCTGGCCTTTTCGAAAAAGCGGTTGAAGGGACGGAACAGCCAGCCGCCGAAGACCTTGTCGAGGAACTTCGAGAACCGATCCTTCGGCGCGTCGTGACCGCGCAGCAACACAGCGGCCAGTGCAGGAGACAGGGTCAGGGAGTTGAACGCCGAGATCACGGTTGAGATCGCGATGGTCAAGGCGAACTGCTTGTAGAACTGCCCGGTCAAGCCACTGATAAAGGCGGCCGGAATGAACACCGCACACAGCACCAGCGCCGTGGCGATGATGGGGCCGGTCACTTCACTCATGGCTTTTTCGGTCGCCGGGAAGGGCTCCAGGCCCAGCTCGATATTACGCTCGACGTTCTCCACCACCACGATGGCGTCGTCCACCACGATACCGATGGCCAGTACCAGGCCAAACAGTGACAGGGCGTTGAGTGAGAACCCGAACAGGTGCATCACCGCAAACGTACCGATCAACGATACCGGCACCGCCACCAAGGGGATGATCGAGGCGCGCCACGTCTGCAGGAACAGGATCACCACCAGCACCACGAGGATCAGTGCTTCAAACAGGGTATGCACCACCGCTTCGATGGAACCGCGTACAAAGATGGTCGGGTCATAGGCGATGCGGTAATCCATCCCCGCCGGAAAGCTCTTTTTCAGCTCGGCCATCTTGCTGCGCACATCGTTGGAGATGTCGATGGCATTGGAGCCGGGACGCTGGAAAATCGGAATCGCAACGGCCGGCTGGTTATCGATCAGCGAGCGCAGCGCGTATTGGCTGGAGCCCAGCTCGACCCTGGCGATGTCCTTGAGGCGCGTGATTTCACCGTTGGCACCCGCGCGAATCACGATGTTCTCGAACTCTTCTTCAGTGACCAGGCGGCCCTGGGTATTGACCGACAACTGGAAGCTGGTGTCGCTCGGCGCGGGCTGGGCGCCCAGGGCACCGGCAGCCACCTGGCGGTTCTGCTCGCGGATCGCTGTGACCACGTCGGTCGCCGTCAGGTTGCGCGAAGCGGTTTTGTTCGGGTCGAGCCAGACGCGCAGAGAGTAGTCGCCCATGCCGAACAACTGCACGTCACCGACGCCGCCCAGGCGGGCCAGTTCATCCTTGATATTGAGGATCGCGTAGTTGGACAGGTACAACATGTCGTAACGCTGATCCGGGGAGGTCAAGTGCACCACCATGGTCAGGTCGGGGGAGGCCTTGTCCACGGTAATACCGATGCGCGTCACTTCCTCTGGCAGCTTGGGCTGGGTGCGCGTCACACGGTTTTGCACCTGCACCTGCGCGTTGTCCAGGTCGGTGCCCAGAGCGAAGGTGATGGTCAGGGTCAGCTTGCCGTCGGCAGTGGACTGCGAGGACATGTACAGCATGTTCTCGACGCCAGTGATGGCTTGCTCCAACGGCGCGGCCACGGTTTCACCGATGACTTTGGGGTTGGCCCCCGGGAAGTTGGCGCGCACCACCACGGTCGGCGGCACCACTTCCGGGTATTCGCTGATCGGCAACTGGAACAGCGAGATCGCACCGGCGATCAGGATCAACAGCGACAGCACCGCTGCGAAGATCGGCCTTGATATGAAGAACTTGGAAAAATTCATCTTGAGTATCCCTTAACCGCGTGGAGTCGCGACGCTTGCGAGCTTGGGCGCGGGTTTTTCCGGCGCCACTTGCTCCAGGTTGCTGGCTTCAAGCGCTTGTCGTTGTTGGGCCAAGGCGGCGAGGGTTTCCTTGCTGGCCATCGGGATGGTTTCCGGCGCGACCGGCGAGCCTGGGCGCACACGTTGCAGGCCCTTGACGATCACGGTGTCGTCCTTGGTCAGGCCACTGCGCACGATGCGTAAACCTTCGATTTTCGGCCCCAGTTCCACCGCGCGATAAGCCGGCTTGTCGCCGTCCATCACCAGTACGAATTTCTTGCCCAGGTCGGTGCCGACCGCTTCGTCATTGATCAATACGGCCGAATAGGTGCCGCTGCCGACCAGCTTCAAGCGCGCATACAGGCCAGGGGTGTATTCGCCCTTGCTGTTGTCGAACACTGCACGGCCACGGATGGTGCCAGTGGCCGGGTTGACCTGGTTGTCGACGAAGTTCATCTGGCCCAGGTGCGGGTTGCCGGTTTCGTTGGACAGGCCCAGGTACACAGGGGTGGTTGCGCCACGCCGGCCTTCGCGGGCCAGTTCGGTGTACTTGAGGAACACGCGCTCATCGGCGTCGAAGTAGGCGTAGACCTTATCGGTGGAGACCACGCTGGTGAGTGCAGTGGTATCGGCGGTCACCAGGTTGCCGGCGGTGATTTCGGCACGGCTGACGCGGCCACTGATGGGCGAGGTCACGCGGGTGAAGCTCAGGTTCAGCTTGGCCAGGTCCAACTGCGCCTGGATCCCGGCCATGGCCGCGCGGGCTTCCTGGGCGGCGGTGGTGCGCGAGTCAGCCAGTTCGGCGGAGATCGCATTGCTCTGGCGCAGGCGCTCGCCACGTTGCGCTTCGTTTTCACTGCGAGTGGCGGCGGCTTTGGTCTGCGCTAGCTGGGCTTCGAGGCGGCGCACTTCGGCCTGGAACGGGCGAGGGTCGATCTGGAACAGCAGGTCGCCTTTCTTCACCAGCGCGCCTTCGGTGAACGCCACCTGGTCAATCTGGCCGGACACTCGCGGACGAATCTGCACGGTTTCCGGCGCTTCAAGGCGCCCGGTGAACTCGTCCCATTCGTTGACCGGTTGTTCTAACACCTTGGCCACGCTGACCTTGGCAGGAGGCATGGCGGCCGCTTGTTCCGGGGACTTGCCGCACGCGCTCATCACCACCACGGCCAAGATCGCCAAGGGGAAGCGCAAATGTTTAAGTGACTGTTCCATGAGGTGCATCCGCCAATGTATTTGAGATGGGCGGATCATGCGCGGGGAGGTGCTAGGTCACGAATCGAATGAAGCAAAGGTAACTATCATTCGGAATGATATAAGCGCGGAGTCAGCCCTCTAGCATGGGGGTTTTGTTAGGGAGCTATCAATGTGGTTGATGACAAAAGACTGTTGCTCAGGGTGCAAGGAACTTTCCCAGCAACGCGAGGGCGCATCACGGCGCCTCAAACGCCTCGCCCAGAAAGTCGATCAAGGACCGCACCGACGGCATCAGCCCACGCCTGGAAGGGAACACGGCGGTGATCACGCCTTCAGCGGGTTGCCATTCAGGCAATACGGCAATCAGGCGGCCATCGGCCAGTTCGTCTTTCACGACTACCTGCGGTAGGTTGGCGATGCCCACGCCCGCCAGTGCTGCGTTTTTCAGGGTGGACATGTCATCACTGACCAGGCGTGGCGTGTGTACTACCTGCGCCGTGGCGCCGTCCGGCCCGATCAGGTCCCACAGGTACTGAAGCAACGGGTTGCCCCAATGGATAGTCGCCAGCCCGGCAAGGTCAGCTGGTAGCGAGGGCAGGGGAGCACCCTGCAAAAAAGTCGCGCTCGCCACCAGCACCTGAGGACTTTTAGCCAATACCTTCATGACCAGCTCACTGCTTTCCAGCGGCGGGAAACACAGGTTCAAGGCCATGTCATAGCCTTCGCTGATGATGTCGACCTTGCGGTTGAAACTCTTCACGTTCAGTTCGACGCTGGCGCATTGCGCCATGAATTGGGCCAGCATCGGCGCCACCCAATAGTTGAGCAGCGCAGTGGTGCAGCTCAAGCGGATCACGCCGCGCGGCTCTGATTTGTTGAAAGCAATCACATCTTCGGCCGACTCGGCCTCGGCAATCATCGCCACGCAGTGGCGGTAGTAGGCCTGGCCGATATCGGTGACTTGGAACTGGCGCGTCGAGCGCTGTATCAGTCGTGCCCCCAGCCTGGCTTCAAGCTGGCTGACTCTGCGGCTCAAGGTCGATTTGGGCAGGTTCAGCGCACGGCCCGCCGCCGCAAAGCCGCCGTGCTCGACCACCTTGGCGTAGAGGAAGAGTTCGTTGAGGTCGAACATGGGCAGTGTTCCATTTTTGAGATGCCCAAGCTTAATCCAAATCAGCCCTCACGTTGAGCGGATGTCAGCGCACTACTGGTCAGCGCGTCAGTTCAGCGTATGGCTGATATCACGCAGGCGTGCGTCGCTCAGGTTGCCGGTGGAGGCCAGCAGGTGCAACTGGGCCATCAGGATCGCATAGCGTTGTTGGGCCAGGCGTTGCTGGGTATCGGTGACTTTCTGTTGGGCATCCAGTACATCGGTGTTGATACGCGAGCCGGCTTCGAAACCGTGGGTCACGGCGGCGAGGTTGATCTGGCTGGAGTTCAAGGCCTGCTTGAGTGCGTGGTACTGGCTCATGCCATTGGTGACTTGCAGGTAGGCCTGACGTGCCTTCATGCCGGCGTTGCGACGTGCATCTTCGACTTCGTCCGCCGCCTTGCTTTGCAGTGCATGGGCTTCGCGCACGCGACTGCTGGTGCGGCCACCGCTGTAGAGGGGAACGCTCAGTTTGACCCCGACCACGGTCTGGTTATAGCGGTTTTCCGGCAACGTCACATCGTAGACATCGCCGCCGACAGAGGCGAAGCGGCCATGGGCGGCGATCAGATCCAGGGTCGGCAAATGGCCGGCCCGTTCCTTGTCGATGTCCATTTCGGCCAGGCGCTGGGCAATCTGCGCCGCCTGTACGGCAAGGTTGCCTTGTTGCGCGGTCGTGGCCCAATCATCGATGGCAGCGGGCACCGGGGCACTGAACTGCGGCTCTTTGCCTGACCACGGGCCCGCCTGCGCGGCGGTCAATTGGGTGAGTGTTTCATTGGCTATGTCCAGTGCGCCACGAGCGGCCACCTGTTCGGCGAATGCCTGGTCGTACTTGGCCTGCACTTGGGCGAGCGCATTAGCGGTGGTAGCGCCGTCGGCCAGCAGTCGCTGGCTGCGCGTCTGGCTCTCGCGCAGGGTTTGTAGCTGTTGCGTGCGGGTGTTCAACAGTTCCTGATTGAGCAGTACATCGAAATAAGCGCGGGCGACGCGCAGCATCAGCGCTTGGCGCGCCTGTTCGGTATGCAGTTCACTGGCGCTGATCAACAGTTTGCTTTGGTCGTGGGCGATCACGTTCTGCCAACGCAGCAGCGGCTGTGTGAGGACCACGGCGTAGGCGTTGGTGTTATTGCGATTGCGATGATAGTCGGACGAATCCTCGGCATCGACCCAGGCCGCGCCGCCGGTGACAGACAGGTCCGGCAGCAGGTTGGCACGGCTTTGCGGTTCCTTTTCTGCCGTGGCCAATTGCTGGGCCTGTGCGGCGGCGAACTGCATGTCGTGGGTCAGCGCCTTCTGGTACAGGTGGTACAAGTCATCTGCCAATACCTGAGTGGGCGCGCAGGCGAGTGCCAGCCAATACAGCGGCATGAGCAGCGGGGGGGTGTTCAGATGCAGGCCTGGAATACGCAAGGGGTGTGCTCCACTGAAAGATTTATCGACTGAGGTGGCTTCTGCGCATCATCAGCACCATGGGAATCCCGATGGCCATCACCGCTCCCAAGGTGCCGAACAGCATGCTGAACGCCAGCATTTGCCCTTGTTCGCGCGCTTGCAGGTAAGGCATCAGGGCCAGGGCTTGTTGATGGCTTGCCAGGCCCAGGGAAAGAAACAACGGGTCGGTTTCCACACCTCCCCAGCCACTGGCCACCAGGCTCGATTCGGTGACATGCTCGGAGAGCAGGCGGTAGCGTTCCCACGAGAACCGTGTGAGCAAGGTGGCTGCGATGGCGATGCCAACGCTGCCCCCCAACTGGCGCATCAGGTTGAGTACGCCTGAGGCGCCGGAGATCAATGTCAGCGGCAGGCGGCGCATCGCCAGGTTGGTCAGCGGCACGAAGATCATGCCCAGGCCCAGGCCGCGGATCACCAAGGGCCAATACAGCGAGTCGGGGTTACTGTCGAGGGTGAACTGGGTGTGCAGGAACATCGCATAGCAGTACATGACAATGCCCAGGGTGACGAACACGCGCTCGTCGATCTTGTTTTCCTGGGACAGCTTGCCGATCACCAAGGTGCTGATGGCGCTGGCCACCGCCCCGGGGAAAATCACCAACCCGCTCTGGTAAGCGCTCTGCGCCAGCAGGGTCTGCAAGAACAGCGGCACCATGAACAACGTGCTGTACAGCCCGAAGCCCACGCAGAACGCACAGATGCACCCCATCAGGAACTCGCGGTTCTGGAACAGCGCGACATTGACGATCGGGTTGGCCACATGCCGCTCCCACCAAAAGAAGCTCACCAGGCTGAAGCTGCTGAGCAACAGGCAGGCCACGGTCCAGTTGGACGCCATCCAGTCCCAGTGCTCGCCGCGCTCCAGCAGGATCTGCAGGCTGCCCACGCCCAGGGCCAGCAAGCAGAAGCCGCTGTAGTCGACACTGGAAGGCTTTTGTTCGTTGGGCGAGTCGTTGATACACAGCCAGCACAGCAACAAGGCCACGGCACCGATCGGCAAGTTGATCAAGAAGATCCAATGCCACGACAACGTGTCGATCAGGTAGCCGCCGACGGTCGGACCCAAGGTGGGCCCCATCATCACGCCCACGCCGTACAGCGCCATGCCGCTGCTGACCTTTTCCTTGGGGAACACGTCGTAGATGATTGCCTGGGAAATCCCCAGCAACCCGCCACCCGCCAGGCCTTGCAGCACCCGGAACGCGACCAGTTGCCAAAGTTCGGCAGACATCGCGCAGCCCAATGATGCCAGCACGAACAGCGCGGTAGAGACCAAGTAATAAGTCCGCCGGCCGAACCACGCCGACAGCCAGCCACTGACCGGAAGAATCACCACGTTGGCCACCACATAACCGGTGGAGACCCAGGAGATTTCATCCACCGACGCACCGTAGGTGCCCATCAGGCTGGGAATCGCTACGTTGACGATGGTGACATCGAGCAACTCCATCATCGACACCAGCGTGACGGTCAGCGCAATCAGGTAAGGCGACTTCATAGCGTGTGGCCGGCGTCGTCAGGTGCGGCCACTTCGACAAACGCGCTCATGCCCGGGCTCAATAGCGCCTTGTAGTCATCTGGCACATCGTTGAGCGCGATGCGCACCTGCACGCGCTGCACCACCTTGGTGAAGTTGCCCGTGGCATTCTCCTGGGGCAGCAATGAGAACTTGGCTCCGGTGGCCGGTGCCAGGCTTTCGACGACGCCGTCGAAGGCGTGCCCGGGGAAGGCGTCCACGGTGACGCGGGCATTCTGGCCCACGCGCACGCGGCCCACCTGGGTCTCCTTGAAGTTGGCGGTAATCCACAGCGGGTCGGTGGCGATCAGGCTCATGAGCTTTTGGCCAGCGACCACAAACTGGCCAGGCTCCACTTCTTTCTTCGAAACAATGCTGCGCATCGGCGCGGTCTGGCGGGTGTCGTTGAGCTGGATCCTGGATTGTTCCAGCTCCGCTTGCGCGGCCGCGATCCGATAGTCCTGCACCTTGAGTTCGGCTTTGTTGGCCAAGGTACTTTGAGCGGCGGCCTGGGCGTTGCTGCGCGCCACTCCCTGGGCGTGGCTTAGGGCGTCGAAACGCGCCTTGGCCACCTCCAGGTCCTGGGTGCTCAGCACGCCTTGGGCGCCGAGGCGACGGGCACGCTGGTAGTCGTTGCGCGCCTGCTCAAGGTTGGCACTCGATTGAGCCAGGGCCGCTTTTGCGGCCTCGCGCATGGCCACTGCGCCGAGCACCTGGCTGTCCAGCGCCCCCGGAACGCCTGCGCGCCCGGCGGCGGCGAGCAGCGCTTGCCACTGTGCTTCGCGCTGCTGCAACTGGTAGCGGTATTCATTGTCGCGGATCTGAAACAGCAGGTCGCCGCTTTGTACCCTGACGTTGTCCACCACCGGCACACTGATCACCACGCCCGAGAGCTTAGCCCTTACCGGGATGATCACCCCGTCAAGTTCGGCGTTGTCGGTGCTCACATACGTGCTGGAATACTGCCAGCGCTGCCAGCCCAGCATCAGCAACCCGCCGACCACGACGCCGCACAGCGTCAGTTTTATCAACTTGCCTTTGGTCATGTGGTACTCCCTGTCGATGCGCGTTGGGGTCAAGCAGGCTCAGAAACGCTGTGGACCTCCCGCGCAGGGCGGTCCACCATGGGCTGGGCACTTTCGACCAAGTAGTCGATTCGCAGACACGCGCGTCCGGGCGAACACTCTTTTATTCACTTTCAGTGGAGCTGAGTGTTCTGCTGGAGGGGGTTGACGTTGTTGCGAATCAGATGCGGTGGATGTTGGCGTTTTGCTGTCAGTGCGTCTTGAACGAAACGCTTGGCTTGCGCAAAACCACGGCGGCAGTGCGCGGCGTCATGCCAATCATGCGGCGCATCATGCGAGCCAAATGCGCCTGGTCGGAGAAACCGCCGTCGGCAGCGGCGTCCGACAACGTCGAACCCCCGGCCAGGGATTTGGAGGCGCGTTCCAGTTTGTTCCAGATGATCCACTGGGAGAGAGAAACCCCCATCTGGTGGGTGGCGACGCAGCGCAAGCGCGGGCTGGACAACCCCACCGCCTGGGCAGCGCGACTGACACAACCTGGGCCGTCGCGGTCCAGACGCAGAATATTCAAGGCTTTGTGAAGCCTGTGGTCGATCGGCGGGGTCATTGCCAGTAAACGCGAGAGGGCGTCGACAAAGTGCGACAGGGACGTGTTACGGCGAAAACACTCCAGCAATTCATCACTGGCCAGGGCGATGCCATCGTCTTGCAGCAACGCATTGAGCGCACGGCCCAACACCGTGTCCGGGCTGACATACAAAAATGCCACCGGGTGACTCTCGGCTACGGCACGGTGCTCGACGTTGGGACCGATGATCACGCCTGCCGCACGGATCACCTTTCCTGGCAGTTCCAGGGTGGCGGGTTGGCCTATGCCGATGCACAGTTGGATGGCGACATGGGAGTGAGCAGTGTTTTGATCCGCACGGCCAATGTAACCGGCCCATGAGTCGCCAAAAGTAACGCTGCCATCCCACATTTGAAGTCTTCCTTGACGTGTTGGGTGATTGTTCGACGCGTGCAGGGTAGGCCTGCGCGGGTCTGGGTTCAAGCGTGGAGCGGGTCGGACGCAAGACAGTCGTCACTCAAAGTACGGTTGTAAGCCTCGCCCGCTTTTTTTTGACTTAATGTCAGATAAATCCATTATGTTGTGGGTAAATCGTGCGTTTTGGTGGCTAACACCTTAATTAAGGGAGTTATTCGGCTTGATAGCCGTTGCTGCTAATTCTATAATTTTGGGCACTAACTGGCGCAACAAGGGATAAGTACAGGTTATGTTGGATTTAAGCTTCAGCAAGCCGAGCGAAGTCGTCAAGCGCCTCTGTGATCGCTTGCGCACAGAGCGCTTGGCGCTGGACATGACACAAGCCGAACTGGCCGGGCGCGCTGGCATTGGCACCAACACCGTGTCCAACCTTGAAGCCGGGCGAAATGTGGGGTTCGAGAACGTCGTTCGGGTGGCCATAGCGCTTGGCCGAACCAAGGAGCTCGAAGGCCTGTTTCTGCCTAAGCTAGACAGCATCGAGGATATTCGGCGCTACGAAAACAGCGCCAATCGTCTGCGCACAAAGAGGAAGCCCGGCAATGCTTGAGCAGGTAAATGTCTTCTACGAAGGCTGGGGCGAGCGATGGCAATGGGGCTCGCTGGTCTCCACCACCGCCTTGACCGCTCGCCCGCTGATCGTGTTCGAGTACAGTAACGAAGCCAGACAAAAGGGTTTGGAACTGTGCTCATACATGCTGCCGTTGGAGGGGGCTCAGTTGCGTAGAGATTTTCCAGACCACCAACTGCATTTGCCAGGGCCTATCTACGATGCGTTGCCGGATGGCTGGGGCATGTTGTTGATGGACCGCATGTTCAGGCGCCGCGGGCTCACCACGGCGCGCATCGGACCACTGGAGCGGCTGGCGTACATCGGTAGCAACGCGATGGGCGCCGTGACGTTTGAGCCCGTGGCGCCCGAAGGGCAGGCGTCTGAAGCCCACATCCCGCTGGAACAGCTTGCCGCCCAGGTGCAGCAAGTACTCCACGGAGACGGGGGCGAGTTCCTGCACACGTTGCTGCTGGTGGGTGGCTCGCCTCAAGGAGCACGGCCCAAGGCCCTCGTGTATCGCGACCCCGTAACCGGTGGTTTTACCACCGCCGTCACGCCAGGCTTTGAAGCGTGGTTGATCAAGTTCCCTGCCAAAGAAGAGCATGCCGAGGTATGTGCCATCGAAATGGTCTACGCCGAATGCCTGCGCTTGTGCGGTATAGACACCCCCGACACGCAGTACTTCAGTCTGCCTGATGGGTTGGCAGCGTTTGCCAGTAAGCGATTTGACCGACGCGATGGTCTGCGCGTCCCGATGCAAAGCCTCGCGGCGTTTACGGGCGCCAATTACCGCTCCCCGGGAGTGCTGGACTACGTCAACTTCCTGCGGGCAACGCAGATGTGTACAAATGACGTGCGCGAGATGGCGCGGGCCTTCGAACGTGCCGTCTTCAATGTGGCGTTCAACAACAGAGACGATCACCCCAAGAACTTTGCCTACATCATGTCGCAAGGCGGTCAGTGGAGATTATCGCCGGCTTACGACGTGACCTTCTGCGAGGGGCCAGGTGGTTATCACCAGATGGATGTGATGGGAGAAGCCCTGTCGATTTCCCGCACACAACTGCTTCGACTCGCCGAGGAGGCCGAGGTGCCACCGGACTTGGCTGGCAGCATGATTGATGGCATTTGCGAGGTGGCGCGCCGGTTTTCGGCGATCGCTGAGAACTTATACCCTCAGGATATTACGCGAGACACCTTGCGCCTGATTCAGGGCCGCATTGATGAGAACGTAGCTCGGCTAGTTCAGGGACGAGCGGGGCGAGAGGCGTCAGGCTGAACAGTCGGAGCAACGCCTGCTAGAGGTTATTCGCGTCGTCAGAAACATTTTTGGCGGGGCTCTGGTGTTCAAAATTCGAAAAACCGCTATATGCATAGGTATCTACACAACTTCGGCATGACGCCGAGCCTGTGGCGAGGGAGCTTGCTCCCGCGACGGCCTGACAGCCGACACCTACCTGACACCCTAACGATCCAACTGTGGGAGCTGGCTTGCCTGCGAAGACGGCCTCACAGTCGACACCGTTACACTGAGTACATATCCATTCCTGCGGTAACGGCCACTTAGGGTTCCGCTCTGACAGCGGCTCACTTTTGAAAAGAGCCCAAAAGTAAGCAAAAGGTACATGCCCCACTACTCGGCACCTCGCTTGGGCTCGGTGTGCCCGTGATCCGCCAGCGTGGTTTAACGGGGCGCTTAAGATCAAGATCAAAAGCAGATCAAGAGCGGCTCGCTTCGCGTCGTGGTTACCGTTGGGTGTAGTCACTCAAGGTAGGGAATTAATGGCCTTTATGACCGCATCGGCGATGGTCTTTGTAATAAGCCGACGCTGACGGTGATCAATCTTTGGGCTCAGCCATGTGGGCAGGCTGTTCAGCACGGGCAGAATCGCCGTGAGCGCGCCCTCGCGCAACGGCCCGCCGGGCTGATGGCCCAGTTGGCCGACCACCTTCATGAGTTCCGACTCATAGGCTAGCCTCAATCGCTCAACGCTCGCTTGCATCGGGGCGCCCAGGCAATTGGCATCCATGACCGCCAACTTGAAGTGCCCGGTCATCTGTTCATGCAATTGAAGATGGCCTTCGATCAGCTTTGCCAGGCGTTGCGCGGCCGTCAATCTACGGGTGTTGATCCGATCGACGTGCGACAACAGCGCCTGATACAGCTCTGTCAGCCACTCAAACAGCATGGCTTCCTTGCTCTCTACATGGTGATAAATCGCGCCCGGGCTGATGCCAACATGCGCGGCCAATTCGCGCATGCTGACCTGGCTGAAACTACGCTCCTTGAACAGCTCCAGGGCTCTGCGCTGGAACTCCGAGCGGCTGAGCGGGGGAGCCATACGCCCGTGAGTCATGTGTCGAGTGCCTGCTGTTTGGCAATTTCCTGGTTGCGCAGAATGAACCGCTGCAACTTGCCACTGGGGGTCTTGGGCAGTTGCTCAACGAACTCGATTTCCCGTGGGTATGCATGCGCAGCCAGGCGCTGTCGGACATGCAGGCGCAAGACTTCCGCCAACTCGACACTGGGCAGGTACTCACGGTTGAGCACGACAAACGCTTTGATCAGCTCGGTACGTTGCGGGTCGGGTTTGCCGATCACCGCGGTTTCGACCACTGCCGGATGTTCGATGAGCGCGCTCTCTACATCGAAAGGCCCCACGCGGTAGCCGGACGTGGTGATCACATCGTCGTTACGGCCGACAAAGCTGATACTGCCGTCCTCATTGAGCTCCACGATATCGCCGCTCAAGTAGTAACGGCCCACAAACGCCTTGGTGGGCATGTGAAGGTAGCCATTGAACCAGCACAGGGGCGAGCGCTCGCGATCCACCGCCAGTACGCCCGGCTGGCCTGTCGGTAATTCCCGCTGCGCATCGTCCAGCACGACAATCCGGTACCCCGGCACCGCATAACCGGCAGAACCCTCACGTACCTGATGGCGTAACCCATGGTGATTGCATAACACCATGCCGATTTCGGTTTGGCCGTAATGGTCGTGAATGACCACGCCGAGCTGTTCGGCGAACCAACGGATGACTTGCGGGTTGAGCGGTTCGCCGGCGCTGCTGACGATACGCAGTTGGCCACGCACCGCGTCGGCGAACTCGGCCCCGGCATCTATCAGCAGGCGAAAGGCCGTAGGCGAGCCGGCCAGGTTGCTGATCCCGTACTTGGCGATAATCCGGCTGGTGCTTTGCACGGTGAAAGGGCCGTCATGGAACAGCGTGGCCCGGCCGCATGCCAGTGGCCCGGTCACGGCGTAATACAAGCCATAGGCCCAGCCGGGGTCGGCGAGGTTCCAGAAACGGTCGTCTTCGCGCAGGTCGATTGAATCGCGCATATAACTTTTGAAGGCTAGGATGGCGCTCACAGGCACCTCCAGCGGCTTGGCCGGCCCTGTGGTGCCCGAGGTGCACATCAGCAGGAACGGCGCACGGGCGTCCAGCAGCTCAGGTGTGCAGTCGGGTTGTTGATGCTCCAGCACATCCCAAAACGCGTAGTCGCTGGGGCGCTGTGAGGTGGCGTCGGTCACGATGACGTGGGGGCAGTCGAGGAGCTCGTCCAGCTTGGGACGGTTGTGGGCGTCGGTCACGATCCAGCGCGCGTTGGAACAGTCCAGTCGCTGTTCAATGGCCTTGGGACCGAATGCGGTAAAGAGCGGTTGGTAGACCGCCCCGATGCGCCAGGTTCCCAGGATGGCGATCACCAGTTCAACCGTGCGTGGCATCAGGCCGGCGACCCGATCCCCCGGCTGCACGCCATGGGCCCGCAGGAAGTTGCCGAAACGCGCCGCGTGCGCCTGCAGTTCGCTGAAGGTGTACTGCGTGGCGCGGCCATCGTACGTTTCGCAATACAACGCCACGGCATGGCCATCGGCGTGCCGGTCGCAGCATTCAATGCAGGCATTCAAGGCGCCGAGTTCGCCGTGCAAGTCCTGGGCAGCCAGGTGTAGATAATCGAAGGAAGAGACTGCTGAGTCGTAATCGCACATAACGTACCTGATTATTATTGTTGGAATTTGTGCTGTGCCCACGCAGGCTGCGCGGGTGCCTGGATGTCGCTAGTGGTCCATCATCTGGGCCGCTTGCTGGGTCGCGTGGCTGGTCCGCGTGGCCAGCTTACGCACTTCATCGGCGACCACCGCAAACCCGCGACCGGCTTCGCCAGCTCGCGCCGCTTCAATGGCGGCATTCAATGCCAACAGGTTGGTCTGGCTGGCAATGCCCTGGATCGTGGCGACAATCTGCGTCAGCTTGGTGAGGGTTTCCTGCATCACTTGGTGTTGTTGCGCCTGCGCCTCGCGCATCGCACTTTCTTCATGGTGGGCATGGATATCGGTGATGGCACCCACCACCCGTTGCGGCGCGCCGTCCGGTGCGCGGCGGGTTTGCCCCCGGCCGCGAAACCAACGGTGAGTGCCATTGGTGTGTTTGAGTCGATACTCCACATCGAATGGGGTCTTGCCGCTGCGGTCGTCCACATGGGCGACGAACGCGCCGATGGCTCGTGCGCTATCCTCGGGATGCAAGCGCGAGGTCCAGCTTTCCAGGGTGTTGGGGAACTCTTCCACCGTGTTGCAGCCCAGCAGCCGGCGCATCTGCGAAGACCACCAAATGGTATTGTTCGGGTTCGCCGGGTCACCGGCCACCACCTCGATATCCCAGAGCCCGTCGTGCAGCATTTCTCGAGAAATATCGAAACGTGTGGCCGCCAGTTCGAGCGCCTCGTGGTGCAGGTACTGTTCATGAATGTCACGCACGGTTCCCCCCATGGCAAGCGCTGTGCCCTGCGCATCGCGTCGGGCGGCTCCGCTGATCCGGCACCAGCGATAGTCATTGCCGAGTGCCGACCTCATCCGCACGTCGAGCGCAAAGGCCGTACGCCCGCTGCGATCGGCAAGGTGCCGGGCGAGCGCCTTCCGATGCGCTGGCTGGTCATCCGGATGCAGTTGTTCGCTCCAGCCGCCAAACTGGTCAATCGCCTGGGCCAGGTTCGACGCAGACCCCGTCCACGTCATCGCAGCACCCGGTGCGGGGGCGGCGGCGCCATCAAGTTCCAGCTCCCAGAACCGTTCACCTGCACCCTGTGTGATCAGGGTCCAGCGCGCCTCCCACTGCCGCACCAGCTGGTCACGGCGGGCCAGGCGCTCCTCCAACTGGCGGATTTCCAACGTCAGTGCGCGGGACTGCTCTTTGAGGGTTCGCCGTTCTTGCAGCAGTTGTTCGACGCTTGCCAGGATGCGGCGTAACAACGGGTGGCTTGACGACAGCGGTGTGCCTGGCTGGTCAGGCTGCTCCAGTCGGTCGGCGAGCGGCGCCAATACGCAGCGGGTGGTTCGGTTGAAAAAGAGCATGGGGCACCTCTACCTCGGTCAAATAGGGTCAGCCTGCAAGGACGGCGTCGGCGCCGATAAGGCCTGGGAGTCAAAGATTGCTGCCCCCGGCAGGGCTTGCCAGGCCGAGGGGCCGGCGGCGATTTCCTGAGTACTCAGCAGGCAGTTGTCGAGTGCGCGCTGCAGCGCTTGGGTGTCCAGGCCCTGGCCGATAAAGACCAGCTCCTGCCGGCAATCGCCGACAATGCTGTCCCACTTGGCCATGATGCTCTGCAACCGATATTCATCCTGCGGCCATTGCGACTGCTCGATGAAGTTCCACCAGTACCCGACGTAGTCCCACTGGAACTGACTGCCGCTTTGCACCAGCAGGCCGGTTTCCAAGTGCCTGCTGGCGAGCCAGAAGTAACCTTTGCTGCGCAACAGGCGCCCGTTGTGCCAGGGCTGCTGGAGAAAATCGAGCAATCGCTGCGGGTGAAACGGGGCACGCTCGCGGTACACCCAGGAGGTCACGCCATAGGTGTCCGACTCAGAGGCCGGCGTGTCGTCGGCCTGCATTTTTTTCATCCAGCCGGGCGAGGCCGCGAGGCTAGGTAAATCAAACAAGTGGGTACCGAGTATTGCGGATAACTTCACGTTACCCTGAGCCATCGGCATGATCCGCGCGCTCGGGTTAAGGCCGGCGAGGATCGCGTGCACGGCCTGGTAGCCGGGCTCGTCGATCAGGTCCAGTTTGTTGACGAGAATGACGTTGGCGTATTCCACTTGCTCGATCAGCAGGTCGGTCAGATGGCGCGTGGGTGCGTCGTCGCGGGCCACGATGCCCGGCGATTCGAGCAATGCTTCAAAGCGACTGCCATCGACCACCGTCACCAAGGTGTCAAGCCGCGCCAGTTCGCTGAGGCTGAAGCCCTGCGCGTCGAGGAAGGCGAACGTCTCGGCTACCGGCATCGGCTCGGAGATCCCCGTGGACTCAATCAGCAAGTAGTCGAAACGTTGCTGGCGTGCCAGGGCGCTGATCTGCTCGAGCAAGTCGGCGCGCAGCGTGCAGCAGATGCAGCCATTGCTCATCTCGATCAACTCATCGCGGCCCCGGTGCAGCGCCACGTCGCGCTGCACCTGCTCGGCATCGATGTTGATCTCGCTCATATCATTGACGATGACCGCCACGCGCAGGCCGTCGCGATTGCGCAGGATATGGTTGAGCAGGGTGGTTTTGCCGGCGCCGAGGAAGCCGGAAAGCACCGTCACCGGCAGTCGGCCTGTCAGGGCGCCGTCCATCATGCGTTCACCGTGCCATCGGCGTGGTCCAGGTAGCTTTCGAACAGGTCGACCACCACGAAGCCATCATCTGCTGCGTCGCCCCAGAGATCTTTCACGCGAAACTCGACGTGATAGGTCGGCTGATGCGCCGCGCTCAGATCACCGTGGCCGATCGCGTCAGGGAAGGGCCACTTTTGCGCGGTGCGGTGCACCACCACGCCTTCTTTGCCGCGTACGTAGGCCGGCATGCGGGTATGCCCGGCCACATACTCGTCTCGCACCACCACCCGGTCGCCCACCTCAAAGGGCGCGCGGCCGGTGATCGCTGGGCGCCCACTGGCGTGCGCGGGGTTCGCCAGCTTGAAGTGCGAACCCAGGGCCTGGTCGAGTTCCGCCTGGGTGATCACACCGGTTTCGACCAGCAGGGTGGCGGTGGCGATGACATAGCGTTCGTAGTATTGGGTACCGACATGTTGGCGCACATCCAGGCGCTCGACGGCGTGGCGCACTTCGTCCACGCTGAACTTTTTCAAGTGATCGGCGCCGACAAACATCAGGCTGTAGGCCAGGTGCTCCCAGTCCTGCTTGAACACGGGTTGGTAGCTCAGGCTGTTGATGGTGTGAGGGACTTTGCCAAAGCCTTGAAACCCACCGAGATCGTGAAAGCCATCCATTGTGAATACCTCTGAAAAGTGCAAAAAACAAAGGGCACCGGTTACGCCACGTAAGGCAGCGCCACGCCGATAAGGACATCCTTGGTGATCAGTTTTCGCAGGGCCTCTTCATCCATCGATTCGCTGCCCTTGGGCCGTACAGGCAGCACCAGATAGCGGGTTTCGGCGCTGGTGTCCCAGACCTTGACGATGACGTCGGCCGGCAGCTCGGTGCCCAGTTCCCGCAGCACGGTGCGCCCTTCGCGCACCAGTCGGGCGCGGAACTCGAAGCCCTTGTACCACTCCGGCGGCAAGCCCAGGACAGGCCAGTTGGTGCAGGAGCACAGGCTGCACACAATCACGTTTTTCACGCTGGGCGTGTCTGGCAGCGCAACAATGTATTCACCCTGCGGGCCGGTATAGCCAAATTGGGCGCACGCCGCGGTGCCGTCTTTGAGCAGCAGTTCGCGAAACTGCGGGTCTACCCAGGCCTTGGCCACCACCCGAGCCCCGTTCTCCGGGCTCCATTGGTGTGCCATCAGCTGTGTCATGTGTTCGATGTAACCGCCGGGGATCAGATCCTTCTGCTTGAGCACTTGCAGTAACGCTTGCGCGCGTTCGCCCGGTGTAGATGTGCTTGCTTCGTGTGCGCTCATAAGTTGACTCCTCATCGTTGAGCTTCTGGGCAGCGCCTGGCGGCTTATTCTTTTTGCGCTGCGCGGGACTACCGGCTAACAGTTTTTCCAGTCAACCGACGCCTCGAACGCTGCGGCAGCCTGGTAAATCGTGCCTTCGGCATAGTGCTTGCCGACCAGCATCAGCCCGACAGGTAGACCGTCTACCAGGCCGCAGGGAATCGACATGGCCGGATGGCCGGTGATGTCCTGGGCGCAGGCATTGCCGATCATTTCCAGCGCACGGGCCACGTACTCGGTAACCGAGCAACCCGGCTGCGGGTGGGGCTGGGCGACGATCGGCACGGTGGGCATCACCAGCAGGTCATAGCGCGCCAACGCGGCGTCATACCCGGCGCGTGCCACGCGCCTGAGGTTTTGTGCCTTGGCGTAGAACCGCCCGTTGTAGCGCTCCAGACCGTATTGCCCGACGAACATGCACAGCTTGAGAGAGGCGGACAGCTCATTGGCCTGATCGCGCCACCCGGCTTGCTGGTCCAGCAAACCGAGGTCATACAGCCCTTGCCAGTTAAAACCGGCCCCATTGCCGTGCATCATCTGCATCATCAAACCTTCACAGCCGATGGGGTGCCACAGCGAACCGGCAATGCTGTGCTCAGGCACCGACACCTCCTCGACCTGCGCGCCCAGCCGCGCAAACGCTGCAATGGCTTGGCGTACGCACGAGTCCACACGCGGGTCTTGGTTGGCCAGTTCAAAACCTTCGCGCAGGATGCCGATCCTCAGCCCGCAGACACCGCGCTCCAGGTAATCGCTGTAAGCGTCGACCTGCGGCGCGGCTTGTCGCGGATCAAGCCCATCGGCGCCGGCCATGACCTCCAGCATCAATGCGTTGTCGCGTACGTTTGCGGTGATGGGGCCGGCGTGATCGATAGTCGCCTCGATGGCCATGATGCCGGTGTAGGGCACCAGGCCGTGGGTCGGCTTCATGCCGTAAGTGCCGCAGAAGGCGGAAGGGATGCGGATTGAGCCGCCCTGGTCACCGCCGACAGCCAGGTCGACCTCGCCGGCGGCAACCAGCGCTGCGCTGCCGGAAGACGAACCACCCGAGGCAAACCCTTGGCGATAGGGGTTGTGCACCGGTGCAGGATCGGAAGTGTGGCTGCCGCCGGACAGGCAGTAGTGTTCGCACGTTGCCTTGCCGAGAATAGTCGCGCCGGCATCCAGCAAGCGGGTGACAACCGTGGCATCGAAGGCGGGGACGAAGCCTTCAAGCGGCTTGGCACCATTCATCATGGGCACGCCAGCCAGTGAAATATTGTCTTTGAGGGCGACCGTTTTACCTGCGAGCTTGCCTTCGCGCGCACCGTTGACTTCGGTGCGGAAGTACCAGGCGTTGAGCGGGTTGTGTGCGGCCGAGGGACGGTAGCCTGAGCTGCGTTCATAACGCACCGGCGGGATGAAGTCCGGCAGCTCGTCAACCAGGTCATAGGCGTCGAAGCTTGCCTGCATAAGTGCCAGGTATTCATCGGCTTGCTGCGCACTGAGTTGCATGTGCAGGCTGCTCGAAATAGCCAATAGCTGTTCAAGGGTGGGGCGAGCGATTGCCATGGTTGGCTGTCCTTATCGTAAATGGCCGAAGAGCACTGCATGCTCACTATCAGCGGGCCTGGGGCTCAAGATAGTCCGCGCATCCAGGCGGTGGCTTGGTTGAGAAAGACATCGACTTGGCTGAGCGGGACACCTTGGCGCCAGGGGCGCGCGGTCGCAGTTTCTGGCGTTAAAAAATGTGCGCGTAACGCAGGTTCATGCGGAAGTCTTCGCGGGTGCCGTTGTCCACCGAGAGGTCTTTGCCCAATTGCAGTTGCACCTGGTCGGTGGGGGTGACGAATTTGGTGGCGGTGAGACGCACGTTGGTGGTGCCCAACTCGTTGTCTTGATTGACATGCTCGATGTTTGTCTCGCCTCCCCAGGTGCGCCCCAAGCCGATAGCAAAGGTGGTGGTGGCGTCCGGCATGTAACGGCCCATGATCTGCGCTGCGTAGGACACGTCCTGCTTCAGGCGGTCGGCATTTGCACCGTAATCGGTGTTGTCGCCATACCAGGTCGCGCCGCCGACCAGGTCCATCGCCCATTTCTCTGTGAAGTGCTTGACGTAGGCACTCTGCAGTTCGAATTTCCAGCGATTCTCCCCGAGATTGAGCGCATCGTCCTTGTCATACGTGCCCGAAGGCACATACACATAGGGGGCGATACTGAGGGTGTCGCGGGCTTCGTTGAACCGCCATTTCACCGGCGCGGTGAGGATCAAGTCGCCCACGCCGCGAGTACTGCCCAGTGCTGAGGCGTCACCTGCGCCGGAGACGTGGCCGAAAGGCAAAAGGAATTGCGGGTCGATGGTGACCGTGTCGCTGAGGGCATACACATGGAGCAGACGCAGGATGCCCACGTCCGAGGTCACCCTGAAGTCAGAGCTGGCCTTGTGGCCGTTGGCGTAAGCCGAGTCCGTAGTGGCGTGCTGGTAATAAATCGCCCCGATAGTGGCGCCGATCGGATATTGCTCGTAGTCGCCAGGCGCGACTTCACCCGCGTTCGCGTGGAGGGCGGGCAACAGGGTGGAGAGGGTCAGCAGGCGGATCTTATTCATCGTTTATTCCTCGCACAGGGGACCGGGCCACCCGTGAAAGGTGGCAAGGCGGCAGAAGCTGGGGGGGTTAAACGCCTAGGGCGCTCAGGCTGTGGGCGGCAGGGCGTCGCGCAACATGCCAGTTTGCGGGTGACAGTTGATGTACTCGAAGACCTGGCTTTTGGCGTCGGATACGGACACCTCGTGGTACAGCCTCAACTTCTTCAAGCCCGCGGCCACGCGAAAGAACGTCACGAAAATACGCAGGTGGGTCGGGTGGGATTCGGCCCAGCGTTCGAGTTTCTCCACTGAGCGCCAGTGACCGATGTTGTAGCTCAGGTCGAGAACGTTGCCGTCCAGGTCGATATTGCGCACGAACCTGTTGCTGTAGCAGCCCAACGGCTGGCCGTTGTCACGCAGGAAGTCCATGCCGTCCTGCAACGTCGGTAAAATTTCGTCGAGGTAGAGCGAGCGTTCCTCTGCCTCGGCATCCGCCCAGTCCTGGCCGGAACGAATCAGTGTGAGGTTGTCGTGCCCCAGCACCACCACGCGTCCGCCGTTGGCTGGGTCGCCCGCGACCACTTGCAGCTCGCTCGTGGGCTTCATCCAGTCGGTCTGGGAGATGGGGAAACGGTCGCGCATCGAGCCCCAGTAGCCGTGTTCTTCGATCTCGCCACTGGTGGCATCCATGACTGCGCCAACACCCGGCAGGTTCTCCTGGAAGGCGTACAGCGTCTCGAACTGCTCGGCGCGCGGCGCGGTGATTTCGCGGAAGTAACCCAGGCCTTCACCCAGGCGATCCGGCGAACTCCACCAGTCATTCACCTGGGGTGAACGCAACCAGCGGCAATGGGCGGCAGGGTCTTTCCAGTACCCGACCACGATCAGATTATCAAAGCCGCTGCTGTCAGTGTGCTGAGTCAAATCGTAGTTCTGCGGGCCGTCGACCTGGCTGAAACTGCCGACGATGTGACGCATCGCCTGCAATGCAGCCTTGCGCTGGGTATCGCCTTGATACTGCACGCCCAGATAAGCCATCACCACTTGTTGCAGCTGCTCGTCAGCGCGCGCCACCCACATCGGGAACGGCGGTTGATACTCCTCGGGCACGCGGCGGGACAGGGTGCGTGGGCATTTGAGATGTGTGTCGATTGCAGATTCCATCTTGAGCTCCTCGTTATTTTGGTTCAGGCCTACGGGTGGGCGTCAGCGCGTCGGCGGCAGGGTGCGCTTGGCGACCTGCCGTCGGTGCAGCAGCTGTATGGTTCCCCATTCAATCAACCAATAAGCCGACTCCTCAGGCGCGAGGTCGCGCCGTTGCAGAAGCCATGAACAATCAGCCAATCGTGGTGAAGAATGTCGATGCATGGCGTACCTCATCAGCGGGGTATGAGCTGCTGTGAGGTGGAAATTAGGCCGGCAGAGGAGGGCGCGCTTTGTTCGGTGAGACAACCGCTTGGTTGGCAAAGACAGGCCGGCTACGGACGTTTACCTGTGGTCTGCGTTGGTGCGCGCGGGCTGATGATGTGATGTGCTGTGCCCTTAAACGGGCCGCAACTGCGGTGCGACGATGGCTATCTACCTGGCGCCCCGCGATCCAACTGTGGGAGCTGGCTTGCCTGCGATGGCGGCCTGTCAGTCGATATCTATCTACCTGACACCCCGCGGTCAAACTTGTGGGAGCGGGCTTGCTCGCGAAGGCGGCCTGGCAGCCAACACAGCTGGATTGTGTACATATCCATTGCTGCGGTAACGGCTACTTAGGGTTCCGCCCTGACGGCGGCTCACTTTGCAAAAGCGGCAAAGTAAGCAAAGCGCTCTTGCCCCACCACTCGGCACCTCGCTTAGGCTCGGTGTGCCCGTAATTCGTCAGTGATTTGGGGGGCCGCCGCCACGCGCCATCCATGGCGCGGGGCGGCTAAACCGGCATCCCTGCCGGTTTACCACCCAAATCCCTGTCGAATTACGGCCAGCGTGGTTTAACGGGGCGCTTGAGATCAAAAGCAGATCAAGATCAAGAGCGGCTCGCTTCGCATCGTAGTTACCGTTGCTACAGCCGACCTGCCACTGCATTTGGCGTGTTAATTGCTTCAATGGCTGACAATCGGCCGCTCGTTACAACTTCTCGCGCGCCTATTGCATCGTTGTCGAGGTCAGCGTCATGAACCCGAACACTCAGTATTCGACCCTTGCCGTCCCTGCAACACGTCGGTTTGATTATTGGAAAGAAGTGGTCTGTCGCCATTGCCTGGCAGCCGATAGCAAACCCTTGTCCCAGAGCCGCTTTGATGGCTCGCTCACCCTTAATACAGTCGGCGCGCTGGACATTTGTACGCTGTCTTCGCCGCTGCATTACTGGGAGCGTTCCGAACAGCACCTGCGCAGCGGCCCGGCTGAAGATTTATGGTTGGGTTTCGCTCGAAAGGGCCATGGGCAAATCGAGCAAGGCTCAAGAAAAGCCAACCTGGCCACGGGCAATTTGTTTCTTTATGACGCAACCCAGGCGTTTCGCTTTAGCCTGGGTGGTACCGAAAACCACTTGATCCGTATTCCCAGAGCGTTGCTCACCGAGCGCCTGCCGCGTATTGCCGAGTACACCGCGATGGTCCTCGACGACCGGCGCCCAGGTGTCGTGCCCTTGCGCGAAATGCTGCACCAGGCCGCGAGCACGCCTGCGTCGCTGCAGGATGAGCGCATCTCCAATCGTTACTCAAGTGCTGTGCTTGATCTGCTTGTGATCAGCCTGGAATTGCAGGACCTGAAAACCAGCCATCAGGAAATGGACCTCTACGGCCGCATCATGCAGTACATCCAACGCCACCTGACCGAGCCGGACCTGTCGATTGAAGCCATCGCCAAAGCCCACAACGTGTCCACCCGCACCGTTACGCGGGCCTTCGCCCGCTACCAAAAAACCCCCGTTGCAGAGATCTGGAAAGAGCGCCTGAATGCCAGCCGAGAAGCGATCGAGCGGGGCCAGGTGCGCTCGGTGTCTGAGGCGGCGCTGGACTTCGGATTTTCTGACTTTTCTCATTTCAGCCATGCGTTTCGCAAGGCGTTTGGCGTGGCACCGAATACGCTTTTGCGCCGCGATTGAAATTGGCGGGGTAGTGCAACTGCGCTTCCATGGCGTCATGAAGGAGTCTGACGACCTCGATCACGTCGTCGTTTGCCCCACGATAGAACACGATATGGCGTGGGTTTTTGACCGTTCCTTGGTTTGTTTGGCCTGCTGGCGTGAATAGACGAGGTGATCGCTGCGAAGGCCCGGTGCGCAGTGCCTCAATTTTGGCGGTGTCTTCGGCGACGCGCTGCTCCACTAAACGTAAACCTTCTGCATCCACCCGTAATAAAGCAACCTGCAGATTGATTTGAAGATTGATATGCCTGACTGTGCGTGGGAGAAGGCGCGATGTGTGCTTGAAATCGATCGGCATGTTCAATGCCTATCCATATTTGCGTTTAGAGGCATCCAGAGAGGTTTCAATGCCCTACGAGTTAGAAAATCGCCTGGTGATCGGCGTCGCTTCCAGCGCTGTGTTTGATTTGCTGGCATCGGACGCAGTGTTTCAGAGACAGGGGGAGGAGGAATACCGCAAGTTTCAGCAAAAAAATCTTCACGTCCCGCTTCCTAAGGGGATAGCGTTCCCCTTCATCAAGCGCTTGCTGTCAGTGAATGACCTGAGCGTCGATCCTACGGATCCGCTCGTTGAGGTCATACTGCTTTCGCGCAACGATCCTGATACTGGGCTGCGCGTGCTGAAGACTATCGAGCACTACGGCCTTGGGATGACACGGGCGATTTTCATGCAGGGAAAATCCCCTTATGAATACATACCTGCTCTGAACATCGCTTTATTTTTGTCGGGTGACAAAAAAGACGTGGAAGCGGCTATCAAGGCCGGGTACCCGGCTGGCCAGGTGCTCGATTCAAAATTCGAAGACGACGAAACGGATAAAACCCTACGCATCGCGTTCGACTTTGACGGCGTCCTTGCCGGTGATGAGTCCGAAACAATCATGCAGGCCTCTGGATTGTCTGAGTTCCATGCGCATGAAGTGAAGAACGTTATGCAGCCCCATAACCCGGGCCCGCTGAAGGAGTTCATGGTGCGGATATCCAAAATCCAGTCGGTCGAGGAGCAACATAAAAAGCTCAATCCTGACTACGAAAACCGCATACGAGTCTCAATCGTCACAGCCCGCAATGCGCCGTCTCATGAGCGTGCAATGAATACACTCAAAAGTTGGGGTGTCATGGCTAACGACGCATTCTTTCTGGGTGGCATCGAGAAAGGCAGGATTTTAGGTGTATTGAAACCGCACATCTTCTTTGATGATCAATCTGGGCACCTACAATCGACTAGCGCAGTTGCGCCATCTGTGCACATTCCTTTCGGCATTACCAACCATGGTGCGACAGTGGTTGCGCTGGATTCTGAAGCGGATCAAGTCCGGCAGGAGGTGTAACACGCAGGCTTGAGCGCGCAGTGTCACAGGCGTCGTATCGGTTCTGTGCTGCGAAGAATCCTCGCCACTCACATTATCAGTCGGAACGATATAAGCGATAAGCGCGGAGCCAGCTTTCACCGCTGACTGAAGACCAAATGAAACGTTATCAGCAAATCTGGCTGACGGGTTTTCTCAAGCTGCAGACTCGGCGGCTGGCTGTCCGGGAAGTGTTCGACGCGGTCAATGCCACGGGCGAAACGAAGAACGTGCGGCTGTCCTATTGCTTCACGTCAGACCGCGTATGCCCAGGAGAAGGGCATCACGGCGCGTGACTGCGCTGCCGAGTAAAGCGCCGCTCAGGCGGCGCTCGCGATAGCGTGCTGGCCAGGGATGGCGCCAATCAGCTCACGGGTGTAATCGCTGGTCGGGCGGTTGAAGATGCGCTCCACCGAACCCTGTTCGACCACCCGGCCATTGCGCAACACCAGCACCTCATGGGCGAAGTTGGCGACCACCGACAAGTCGTGGGACACCAGCACGTAGGCGATGCCCATGTCCCGTTGCAGCTCTTGCAGCAGTTTAAGGATGTGCGCCTGCACGGACACGTCGAGGGCACTGACCGGTTCATCCAGTAGCAATAGATCCGGTTTCAGCGCCAGGGCGCGGGCGATGGCGACCCGTTGGCACTGGCCGCCGGAAAGCTCGCGCGGCAGGCGATCGAGGAAACTCACCGGCAAATGCACGCGACTGATCAGCTCGCGCGCGGCCTGTTCCAGGGCAGGGCCCTTGAGCAAGCCGAACGACACCAGCGGTTCGACGATGCTGTCGAACACTGTGAAGCGTGGGTCCAGCGCCGCAAACGGGTTTTGTTGCACCAGTTGCAGGCGCTGGCGCAGCGGGCGGAAGTCGCGCCAGCTGAGGTCGGTGACGTCCTGTTGCTCGAACCACACCCGCCCGCGGCTGGGTTTTTCCAGGCCGAGGGCGATGCGCAGCGCGGTGCTTTTGCCTGAGCCGGACTCGCCGACAATCGCCAGGGTCTGCCCGGGGTAGACCTGCAGGCTGAGGTCCTCCAACGCGACAAAGGTCGCGTCTTCGCCCTTGACCTTGGGCAGCGCGAACGTCTTGCCAACGTTTTGCAGCTGCAGGATCGGCGGCTGCGTCGGAGCCGGCCGGGCCAGCGGCTGGCGGCGCGTGGCGAACGCTGGCGCCGCGGCGATCAAGGCGCGGGTGTAGTCATGCTGCGGCGCGCCGAGAATCTGCCGTGGTGCCCCTTGCTCCACCACTTGTCCCTGTTGCATCACTAGGACGCGGTCGGCGCGATCCAGCGCCACGCCAAGGTCATGGGTGATGATCAGCAAGGAAATTCCGCGCTCACTGACCAGCCGTTTCAGGTGGTCGAGGATCTTGCGCTGCACGGTGACGTCGAGGGCACTGGTCGGTTCGTCGGCGATGATCAAGCGTGGGTTGCCGGCCAGGGCGATGGCGATCAGCACACGCTGGCGCATGCCCCCGGAGAGTTCATGCGGGTACTGGCGCGCGCGCAGTACCGGCTTGGCGATACCGACCTGTTGCAGTAGCTCGACGATATCCGCATCGACGCCGGGGTAGCGCTTGCCCTTGGCCAGGATCAGCGCTTCGGCAATCTGCTGGCCAATGCGCAGGGTCGGGTTGAGGCTGACCATCGGGTCCTGGGGCACCAGGCCGATGGTGCGCCCGCGCAGGCCGCGTCTCTGGCGTTCGCTGGCGTGGGTGAGGTCGTTGCCGTCCACCCACAGCTCGCCGGCGCTGATGGTTGCGCTGCCCGGCAACAGGCCGAGAATCGCGTTGGCCAGGGTGGATTTACCCGAGCCGGACTCGCCGACAATCGCCAGCGTCTCGCCTTGGGCGATGGTCATTGACAGCTGGTTTACCGCCAGGTTGCCGTGCCGGTAGCTGACACTCAGCTGGCGAACATCAACTAAAGCATTCATCGCTGAACCTCCTCGAACGTGCGGGCAATGTGGTTGAGGCTGAACACCACCGCGACCAGGAACAGGCCGGGCAGCAACGACACCCAGGGGGCGGTGATCAGAAAGTGCCGACCGTTGGCGATCAACGTGCCCCATTCGGCGGCCGGAGGCGCGGCGCCAAAACCGAGAAAACTCAGGCCGGCGGTGGCGAGGATGGCTGCACCGAAATCCAGGGTCGCCAGTACCGCCACTGGGCCCCATGCGTTGGGCAGGATGTGCCGCAGCAAGGTGCGGCCCCAGCTGGCGCCGCCCAGGCGTGCGGCTTCCACGTACGGCAGGGTCTTGACGCGCAGCACTTCGGCGCGGGTGGTGCGGGCGAACCCGGGGATAATCCCGACGCCCACGGCGATAGCCACCGGCACCGTGCCGAAGCCGATGGCGGTGACAATCGCCAGGGCCAGCAGCAAGCCGGGCAAGGCGAGCAACACGTCGACAAACCGCATGATTACCGCGTCGATACGCCCACCGGCAAAGCCGGACAGAATGCCCAGCCCGAGCCCGCCCAACAACGCGATCCCCACCGCCAGAAAGGCCGCCAGCACCGACAGGCTGGAGCCGTAGACCATCCGGGTGTACAGGTCGCGGCCCAACTCGTCGGTGCCGAACCAGTGGGTCAGGTTCGGCGCCGTGAGCTTGACCGCAGGTGCGGTGGCATAAGGGTCGAAGCTGGTCAACCACTGCGGCGCCACGGCGGCGAGCAGTGAAAACAACACAATCAACACCGCCAGGCTAAAGCCCGGTCGCCGCAGCAAGGGCATGACCGCCGCCGTGGCACGTTGTCGGCGGGTGCGGCGTTGCCAGAGTGGGGGCGTAAGGCCGAGGTTTTGCTCAAGGATCGTCATGGTCTAGGACACCTTTGGCGTGTGGGAAATGCGCGGGTCGAGCCACGGGTACAGCAAATCCACCAGCAGGTTGACCAGCACAAAGGCTGCCGCCGACACCGCGACAATCGCCAGCACCACCGGGATGTCCTGGCGCAGCACAGCCTCCTGGGCCAGGCGGCCGATGCCGGAGCGGGCGAAGATGGTTTCCACCAGCACCGCACCGGACACCGTGTTGCCCACCTGCAGGCCGATCAGGGTGAGAATCGGCAGCGCCGCGTTGCGAAACCCATGGTGCGCCTGCACCTGGCCACGGCTCAGGCCCTTGGCGTAGGCGGTGACGATATACGACTCCTGCCACACTCCCTGGAAGCTGCGCTGCAGCACTTGGGCATACACCGCCGCACTTGGAATCGCCAGGGTGATCGCCGGCAGCACCAGGCTTTCAAAGCCCCGGCTGCCGGTGGCGGGGAACCAGCCGAGGCCGAAGGCAAACACCTGTATCAGCAACAGGCCCATCCAGAACACCGGCACCGAAAACCCCAGGGAAGGCAGGCGCGCCAAGGCTTTTTTCAGCGGTTGCCAGCGAATGTAGGCGGTCAGGTAGGCCAGGCCGATGCCGCCGATCAACGACAACACAATCGCCAGGCCGGCCAAGGACAGGGTTTGCGGCAGGCGCTCGGCGAGTAACTCGGATACCGGGCGGTTCAGCGACAGGGACTGGCCGAAGTCGCCGTGCAAGGCGCCCAGCAGCAGGTCGACATATTGCTCGAACAGGCCCTTGTCCAGGCCATAATAGGCCCGCGCCTTGGCCAGGTCGGCCACCGACAGTGAATCGGCCTCCATGCCCGAAGCACTGAGCATGATCGACAGCGTGTCGCCCGGCAGCAGATAGAGGATCAAGTAGGTGATGCTATAGGCCCCCCACAACACCAGCAGGGCCTGGCCGACGCGTGCGGTCAGGTAGCGGCTCATGGTGTGCCGATCTCGATATCACCCAGCAGCGCGAAGCCCTCGGCAGTCCAGCGAAAGTTCTTCACCTTCGGCGACGTTGCCGCCTGCCACACGCGCTCGTACACCGGGAACGCCGAGCTTTCGTCGATCAGAAGGTCCTGCAGGTCGCCATAGGCGGCGGCACGCTGTGCGCCTTGGGTGGCCGTAATGCCGGCATCGAACAAGCCCTTGGCTTTTTCCAGGGTGGCCGGTTCGTAGGTGTTAGTGGCCACGGTGGAACTGTTGGCGCTACGCGGATCGAGGATGGTTTGCAGGATGATCGGGTCAGCGCGAGTCATGTAGTTGATGGTCAGGTCGTAGTTGCCGGCGGAGTTGTTGGCCACCCATTCGGCGCGGGTCACCACGCTGAGCTTCAGTTCGATGCCGACCTTGCGCAGTTGGTCCTGGATCAGCACGTCACCCGCGGTTTCGGCCGGGCTGATGTTGTAGCTCAGGCTCAGACGCTTGCCGTTTTTGCTGCGGTAACCGTCCGCGCCCTTGGCCCAGCCGGCTTGATCCAACAGTTTTTCGGCAGCTGCCGGGTCGTAGCCGAGCTTGCTGCCCTGGCTTTTGAAGTAAGGCGTGGTCACGTCAAAGATGCCATCCACCACTGGGAACTCGGCGTTATATACGGTGCTGGCGTAGCTCTTGCGGTCGATGGACTTCTGCACGGCCAGGCGCACTTGTTGATCGGCGAGGATGCGCTCGCCACGGGTGTTGGGGTACAGATTCAGCGCCGGGCCCGGCAGCGAGCGGCTCTGGATGGTCGCGCCCTTGGACTGGAACAGCTTGAGGTCGACCTCCGAAAACGGGTTGCGTGGCCACAGGATGTCGGCCTTGCCCTGCAAAAACAGGCCGTTGCGCACGCTCTCTTCGGGGATGTAGCTGATGTCGACGGCGTCCAGGTGTGCCTCACCCGGGTTCTTCATATTCGCCGAGGGCCACGCGTAACCCTTGCGTTTTGTCAGGCGCGCGCCGACTTCCGGGGTATAGCTGGCCAGCACAAACGGCCCGGTACCGATGATCTTGCCCAGAGAGCGTTCCTTGACCGTGAGTGCATAGGACGCGGGCGCAAGGATTGCCAAGTTGGTGGTAGAAGTGGCTTGTAAAAAGCCCGCGTTGGGTTTAGCCAGTACCAGCTTGACGGTGAAGTCGTCGACCACTTCGGCGTGGTCATAACCTGCCAGGTAGGTGGCGCCGAAGGTCGCTGGCAGTTGGGTGGCCAGTGCCTTGTCGCTGTCGAACGCGGTTTTTACCGCGTTTGCGTCGAAGCGCTCGCCGTTGCTGAACGTCACGTTGTCGCGCAAGTGAAAGGTGTAGGTCAGCGCGTCGTCACTGATCTCCCAGCTCTTGGCCAGCCAGGGGATGATCTTGCCGGTTGCCGGGTCCTGGTCGGTGAGCGACTCGGCGACATTGCGCAGCAGAACGCGGTGTTCCAGCCAGTACACCTGGAATGGGTCGACGCTGACCAGGGTGGTGTTGTCGCCAAAAAATGCAATGTTCAGGGTTTTGTTCGCTTGCGCCTGGTCACCCGAAGGTGAGCAGGCGGCCAGGCTGATCGCCAGGGCGCAGGGGGCCAGCAGACGGCTCATCAAGTTGGAGGTGTTCAATGGGGTGCCCTCGTTTGGCGATGTGAATCAGAAGTCGTAGGCCAGCTTGGTGTAGTCGCGGTCCTTGAGGTTGTTCAGCGGGTAGTAGTCGTCAGGAAACACCTCCGGCACCGCCGCGCGGCCGGTGGGCGGGTACCGCCGCCAGCAGCGAACTGGTCAACAGCGACAGGTGGAATTTTTTCAGCGGGGCGGGATGAGAAATATCGGGCATATCGAGAGAGATCCATGTCGGGGGTACGTCCTCCGCCAGGCATGGGGTCGGTCTGTGAAGTGAAGATATCTCTATAAAAAACTGCGGGGAAAGTCTTTTTTAGAATAAGCTAATTATTAGATATTGTTATCTTGTGGTTTTATAAGATCACCTATTTTTATTACCCGGCTGGCGCGGCGTGTCGGCTCGCCGTTGGATGTGCTCGACGTCATCGCCTGTCATAATCCACCCGTCTCACTCCTAAACCCCACACGGAGTCCATGCCATTGATGGTGCTGTTCAATCGATTGAGCGCGTTTTCCATCCAGGCGCGCAGGGCACTGAAGCTGGTCTGGGGGACGTCGCGCCCCTTATTCATAGGCCTGCTGCTGGCCACCATCGTTGCAGGTCTGTTGCCTGCGCTGGCTGCCTGGATCGGCCAGCGTATTGTCGATGGCGTGGTGCATGCGATGCAGATTCATGCAGCTGGCAGCCAGGCACCCGTGTGGCCAGTGATGCAATACGTGCTGGCCGAGGCGGGCGTGTTGGGGCTGCTGGCCGCCGCTCAGCGTGCGTTGTCAATGCAGCAATCGTTGCTGCGGGTGCAGTTGGGGGTGAAGGTCAACCTGATGATTCTGGAGAAGGCCCAGACCCTCTCGCTCACGCAATTTGAAGACGCCGAGTTCCACGACAAGCTGGTGCGCGTGCGCCAGGGCGCGTCGACACGGCCGCTGAGCCTGGTCACCAAGGGCCTGGGGTTGGTGCAGAACCTGATCTCGCTGGTCAGCTTTGCCGTGTTGTTAGTGCACTTTTCGCCGTGGGCGCTGGTGATTCTGGTGGTCGGCGCCTTACCGGTTTTCTTCGCCGAGACGCATTTCTCGGGCAATGCGTTTCGCCTGTTCCACCGGCGTGCGCCGGAGACCCGTCAGCAGAATTACCTGGAATCGCTGCTGTCCCACGAGACCCATGCCAAAGAGGTCAAGCTGTTCGGGCTGGCGCCGCTGTTCCTCAAGCGCTACCGCGACAACGCCCGACGCTTGTACGCCGAAGACCGCCAGTTGACGGTGCGCCGGGATGCCTGGGGCTTTGCCCTGGGCCTGCTGGGCACCGCGGCGTTTTATGTGGCTTACGCCTGGGTGGTGCTGGACACCGTGCGCGGCCAGACCAGCCTGGGGCAGATGACCATGTACATCGTGCTGTTCAAGCAAGGGCAAAGCGCGATCACCGCCAGCCTCAGCGCGATTGCCGGCCTGTATGACGACAGTCTGTTTCTCTCAGATCTTTATGAGTACCTGCTAACCCCAGTGGTCGTGCCGAGTGGCCGGCTTACCCAGGGCGCGCGTCCCGGCGACGGTCTGCGTTGCGAGCACGTGGGGTTCAGTTACCCCGGCGCTGAGGGGCCGGCATTGACTGACATCAACCTGCACTTGGCGCCGGGGCAAAGCCTGGCCCTGGTGGGCGAGAATGGCTCGGGCAAAACCAGCCTGATCAAACTGCTCACGCGCCTGTATACCCCGCACGAGGGGCGTATTCTGCTGGATGGCAGCGACTTGCAAGACTGGGATGAACAGACACTGCGCCAGCGCATTGGGGTGATTTTCCAGGATTACATCCGCTACCAGATGACCGTCGGCGAGAACCTTGGCGTGGGTGACGTCGATGCGCTGAACGACGAGGCGCGTTGGCGCAAGGCTGCAACCCAGGGGGTGGCCGCCGGGTTCATCGAACGCCTGAGCAAGACCTACGGCACACCGTTAGGGCGCTGGCTTGGCGGCCAGGAGTTGTCGGGTGGGCAATGGCAGAAGGTTGGGTTGTCACGCGCATATATGCGCCAGGAGGCGGATCTGCTGATTCTTGACGAGCCGACGGCGGCGCTGGACGCCGGCGCCGAGGCGGCGGTGTTCGAGCACTTTCGCGAACACGCCAAGGGCCGCATGACGTTGTTGATTTCCCATCGATTCTCCAGCGTGCGCAATGCCGACCACATCATCGTGCTGGACGGCGGGCGAATCCTGGAGGAGGGCAGTCATCACCAACTGATGGCGGCGGGTGGATGCTATGCCGAGTTGTTCGATGTTCAGGCGCGGGGGTATCGCTAGGTCCCGAGCGCCACGCCCGACTATACCTCCAGGGTATCCCTCCAGACTTTATCCATATTGGACGCCCCCCTACCCAAGCGTCAGCCTGAGCCCAATAACGATAAAAGAGTCGCGACCATGACCGTGCTATTGAGTGAGCGCAGCCAGATTTTCCAGGGCGCCGATGCCTACGCGGTGTCGGACTACGTCAACCAGCATGTGGGCAGCCACTGCATTCGCCTGCCTCCCAGGGGCCAGCCCCGGGCAAGTATCAGCCATCGCACCTTCGCCAGCCTGGACCTGTGCCGCATCAGCTACGGCGCACCGGTGCGGGTCACGTCGGTGGCGCTGGAGACCATCTACCACCTGCAGATCCTCTTGAGCGGGCATTGCCGCTCCAACTCCCGTGGCGAGGATGATGTGTTCGGGCCGGGGGAAATCCTGCTGATCAATCCGGACGACCCGGTAGACCTGACCTATTCCGCCGACTGCGAAAAATTCATCATCAAACTGCCGGTGCGCCTGCTGGAAAACGCCTGCCTGGAGCAGCACTGGAGCCTGCCGCGGGCGGGGGTCCGCTTCACGACGGCCCGCCACGCGCTCAGTGAAATGGGCGGCTTCCTGCCGTTGCTCGGGTTGATCTGCCATGAGGCGGAAAACGCTGCCGAGCCCCACATGCAAGGCCTGTACGAACGCATCGTGGCCAACAAGCTGCTGGCATTGCTGGGCAGCAATGTGTCGCGGGTGCCCCCCCGGGCTGCCCACGGCGGTGGGTTTGAAGCGGTGCACGAATTTATCCAGCAGCACCTGGGCGATGACATCAGCGTCGAGCAGTTGATGGCCGTGGCCAACGTCAGTGAACGTTCGCTGTACAGCCTGTTTGAGCGCCAGGTGGGGCTGTCGCCGCGCGATTACGTACGCCGCTGCAAGCTCGAACGCGTACATGCACGCTTGCAACTAAGCAGCACGCGCAGCGTGACCGAGGTGGCTTTGGACCATGGGTTCATGCACCTGGGGCGGTTTTCCGAAGCCTATCGCAAACGCTTCGGCGAACTGCCGTCGCAGACCTGGAAACGCCATCGTTAAGCGACGTGCGCCTGGCGGATAGCGATGTGCAGGCAGCGGATATTGACGGGCAGGGCGAGCACGTACGGTGAGGGCGCCTGATACAAGAACAACGGAGGGCCCGCCCCATGATCAGTACACTCGACCGACTCGCCTGCCAATTGCGCGAGTCCGTACAGGAAGACCCCGCCACTGGGGTGTTCCGCTGCCGCCGCGACATCTTCACCGACCCCGACCTGTTTGCCCTGGAGATGAAACACATCTTCGAAGGCGGCTGGATCTACCTGGCCCATGAAAGCCAGGTGCCGCAGATCAACGATTACTTCACCACCTGGATCGGCCGCCAGCCGGTGGTCATCACCCGTGACAAGCACGGCGCGCTGCATGGCCTGGTCAACGCCTGCGCGCATCGCGGCGCCATGTTGTGCCGGCGCAAACAAGGCAACAAGGGCTCATTCACTTGCCCCTTCCATGGCTGGACGTTCAGCAACGCCGGCAAGCTGCTCAAGGTAAAGGACGCAAAGACCGGCGCCTACCCGGACAGCTTCGACTGCGACGGCTCCCATGACCTCAAGCGCCTGGCGCGCTTTGAAAACTACCGCGGTTTCCTGTTCGCCAGCCTCAGCGATGCGGTGCCGGAACTCAGCGATTACTTGGGTGAAACCCGCGTCATCATCGACCAGATGGTCGACCAGGCCCCTTTGGGCCTGGAGGTGCTGCGCGGCAGCTCTTCCTATGTCTATGACGGCAACTGGAAGCTGCAAATCGAAAACGGCGCCGACGGTTACCACGTCAGCTCCGTGCACTGGAACTACTCGGCGACCATGGGCCGGCGCAACTACGACGCCGAAGGCACGCGCACCGTCGACGCCAATGGCTGGTCGAAAAGCCTGGGCGGCGTCTACGCCTTCGACCACGGGCATATCCTGCTGTGGACGCGCCTGCTTAACCCCCAAGTGCGCCCGGTGCACGCTCACCGCGAGGCCTTGGCCGAACGCCTGGGCCAAGCGCGCGCCGACTTTATCGTCGACCAGACCCGCAACCTCTGTCTCTACCCCAATGTGTACCTGATGGACCAGTTCTCGACCCAGATCCGCGTGGTGCGGCCCCTCGCCGTGGATAAAACCGAAGTGACAATCTATTGCATGGCGCCCATCGGCGAAAGCGCCCAGGAGCGCGCCACGCGGATTCGCCAGTACGAAGACTTCTTCAATGTCAGCGGCATGGGCACCCCGGATGACCTCGAGGAGTTCCGCGCCTGCCAGACCGGTTACCAGGGCGCGAGCACCCTGTGGAATGACTTGAGCCGTGGCGCCAAGCAGTGGGTCGAGGGTGCGGACGAAAATGCCTTGGCCATGGGTATGCAACCGCAGCTCAGCGGGGTCAAGACCGAGGACGAGGGCTTGTTTGTGCGCCAGCATGCGCACTGGGCCCAAAGCCTGCAGCGTGCAATCGAGCGCGAACAGCAAGGGCTGATAGCCAGCGACTGTGAGGTGCTGCCATGAGCCTTGCCCGGGACCACCTGCTGGATTTTCTTTACCGTGAAGCGCGCCTGCTCGACGACCGCCAATGGGATGACTGGCTGGCCTGCTATTCGCCCAAGGCCGAGTTCTGGATGCCCGCCTGGGACGATCACGACACTCTTACCGAAGACCCGCAGCGCGAAATCTCGCTGATCTACTACCCCAACCGTGACGGCCTGGAAGACCGCATCTTTCGCATCAAGACTGAGCGCTCCAGTGCCAGCACGCCCGAGCCGCGCACCGTGCACATGCTGTGCAACCTCGAAGTGCTGGCCGACGACGGCGCGCAGGTGGACCTGCGTTTCAACTGGCACACCCTCAGCCACCGCTACAAAACCACCGACAGTTATTTCGGTACCTCCTTCTATCGCCTCGACATCCGTGCCGAGCAGCCGCTGATAACGCGCAAGAAGGTGGTGCTGAAAAACGATTACATCCACCAGGTCATCGACATCTACCATATCTGAGGACACCGCCATGACGTATGCCATCGCCTTGAACTTCGAGGATGGAGTGACCCGCTTCATCGACTGCAAGGTGGGAGAAAAGGTGCTCGATGCGGCCTTCCGCCAACGCATCAACCTGCCCATGGACTGCTCGGACGGCGTGTGTGGCACCTGCAAATGCCGCTGTGAAACCGGCGCCTACGACCTGGGCGACGACTTTATCGACGACGCCCTGAGCGCCGACGAAGCGCAGGCGCGCCGGGTGCTGACCTGCCAAATGGTGCCGCAGTCCGACTGCGTGATCGCCGTGCCGGTGCCGTCCAGCGCCTGCAAGACCGGCACCACGCACTTTGCCGCGACGCTGGCCGGCATCACCCGACATGCCGATGCGGCGCTGGAGGTGAGTTTCGAACTGGACCAGGCGCCGGTATTCCTGCCCGGCCAGTACGTGAATATCAGCGTGCCCGACAGTGGGCAGACTCGTGCTTACTCCTTCAGCAGTCCCCCGGGCGACCCGCGCGCCAGCTTCCTGATCAAGCACGTGCCCGGCGGGTTGATGAGCGGTTGGCTCGAGCGCGCCCAGCCGGGCGACAGCGTGGCGATCACCGGCCCACTGGGGAGTTTCTACCTGCGTGAGGTGGCGCGGCCGCTGCTGTTACTGGCCGGTGGTACCGGCCTGGCGCCGTTCCTGTCGATGCTTGAAGTGCTCGCGCAGCGCCAGGAAACCCGCCCGATCCGGTTGATCTACGGCGTAACGCGGGATCAGGACCTGGTGATGATTGAGGCGTTGCAGGCTTTTACCGCGCGTTTGCCCGACTTCAACCTGGTGACCTGCGTGGCTGATCCGCACACCACTCACCCGCGCCAGGGCTATGTGACCCAGCACATGGCCGACGAAGCCCTCAATGGCGGCGATGTCGACGTGTACCTGTGCGGCCCGCCGCCGATGGTCGATGCGGTGCGCGAGCACTTCAAGCAGCAAAGCGTGACCCCGGCCAGCTTCCATTACGAGAAATTCACCCCTAACGCCGTCGCCACGTGCGATGCCGCCTGAGGACTGCCGCATGACTCAACGGTTTAACAACAAGGTCGCGCTGGTTACCGGCGCTGCGCAAGGCATCGGCCGACGTGTCGCCGAACGCTTGCTGGAGGAGGGGGCCTGGCTGGTCGCGGTGGATCGCTCCGAGCTCGTGCATGAATTGCAGCATGAGCGAGCGCTACTGCTGACCGCCGACCTGGAACAATACAGCGAGTGCGCACGGGTAATGGCCGCCGCCACGGCGCGTTTCGGGCGCATAGACGTGCTGGTCAATAACGTCGGCGGGACCATCTGGGCCAAGCCTTTTGAGCATTATGCCGAGGCTGAAATCGAGGCCGAAGTGCGCCGCTCGCTGTTCCCTACGTTGTGGTGCTGCCATTGCGTGCTGCCCTATATGCTGGAGCAGGGCGCGGGCGCGATCGTCAACGTGTCTTCCGTGGCCACGCGCGGGGTCAATCGCGTGCCCTATGGCGCAGCCAAGGGCGGCGTGAATGCCTTGACGGCCTGCCTGGCCCTGGAGACTGCAGGCAGCGGGATTCGCGTCAACGCCACCGCGCCCGGCGGCACCGAGGCACCGCCACGGCGCATCCCGCGTAACAGCCACCCGCAGAGCGAGCAAGAGCGTGTGTGGTACCAGCAGATCGTCGACCAGACCCTCGAGAGCAGCTCGATGAAACGCTACGGCAGCATCGACGAACAAGCTGGCGCAATTCTGTTCCTGGCCTGCGACGAGGCCTCCTACATCACCGGCGTGACCTTGCCGGTGGGCGGCGGCGACCTCGGCTAAGGCTTTTTTCATCAGATGACATGGACTTTCCTTTTCAAACCATTCGAGGCATGCACTCAGGTGTGCCCCAATGGAGCAATCCACTGGAGATGGATGGGTCTTCATGGTCTATGAAAAGGCAGAAATGATCAGATAAACAGCCTGCCAGACGACCACTAGAGACTCTCAGGATCCCCAAAAAACATCTGAATCCTCGACCTCAACCACCGCTCCCCCGGATCATTATCCTGCGAACCCCGCCACGCCATATGCAGCTCAAACGAGCGCACCGGCAACGGCGGGTCTTCGGCCCGCAACCCACCCGCCGAGGTCAATGCTTCCGCCGCATAATCCGGCACGGTGGCCAAAATGTCCGTACCCGCCAGCAACGTACCCAGGCCATTGAACTGCGGCACCGCGAGTACAACGTGGCGCTTGCGGCCGAGTTTTTCCAGCTCTTCATCGATAAACCCGCTCAAGTCGCCGGCAAAGGAGACAAGGGCGTGGGGGCGCGAGCAGAAGTCATCCAGGCTCAGCGAGCCGGGCACGCTGTCGGCGCGCAGCAGTTTGGGCAGGCTGCGGCGCAGTACCTTGCGCTTGGCGTTGGCGGGCAGGTCGGCGGTGTAGCTGACGCCGATGGAGATTTCGCCGGAGGCCAGCAGGCCGGGCATCAGGATGTAGTTGACGCGGCGTACCACCAGCACGATGCCGGGGGCTTCGGAGCGCAGGCGTTTGAGCAGTTGCGGGAGCAGGGCGAATTCCACGTCGTCGGACAGGCCAATGCGAAACACGGCGGTGCTGGTGGCCGGGTCGAATTCGGCGGCGCGGCTGACGGCGGTGGAGATCGAGTCCAGGGCCGGGGAGAGCAGGGCGAAGATTTCCACGGCGCGGGCCGAGGGTTCCATGCTGCGCCCGGTGCGCACGAACAGGGGGTCATCGAACAACCCGCGCAGGCGTGACAACGCCGCGCTGATGGCCGGCTGGCCGAGGAACAATTTCTCGGCGGCGCGGGTCACACTGCGCTCATGCATCAAGGTTTCGAATACGATCAAGAGGTTAAGGTCGACACGACGCAGGTCGTTACGGTTCATCTTGTGTCCTGGAAGAGTCAGCAAACTTGATGTGAGCGGTCATGTAGCAACCCCTGAGGTTCGATTCAGAAGGATGACCGGCATGAATCTTACGGGGAAAGGCTGGTACTCTGCACCGGCTAATTGATTTTTCCTACGATAGTTGAGGGGTGTTCCTCCTTCGCGGAATCAATGACAGGCATGTCGACTATTAATGGTGACCGGTGGTCTTACCCCCAAAGCCCAGATAAAGTTCATGGCATTAGAGGTTACTTTGACGAGGTTTGCGATGTCCCGCACGATCCGTTTTCACAAGTTTGGTCCGGCCGAGGTGCTCAAATGCGAAGAGCATGCAGCCGCACAGCCCGCACCGGGCGAAGTGCAGGTGCGTGTCGACGCGATCGGCATCAGTTGGTACGACGTTCTGTGGCGCCAGAACCTGGCGTCTTCCCATGCACGCCTGCCTTCTGGCCTGGGCCATGAAATGGCCGGTGTGGTAGTCGCCCTCGGCGACGGCGTGGATGATTTGGCAGTGGGCGATAAGGTGGCCAGTTTTCCGGCCGAGAGCCCCAATGATTACCCGGTGTATGGCGAGCAGATCGTCTTGCCCCGTTCGGCCCTGACCCGTTACCCGGATGTCTTGAGCCCGATTGAAGCCAGCGTGCATTACACGCCGCTGCTGATTGCGTACTTTGCCTACATGGACCTGGCGCGGGTCAAGCCCGGCCAGTTTGCCCTGGTGACCGACGCCAGCCACTGTGCCGGCCCTTCGTTTGTGCAGCTGGGCAAGGCCCTGGGTGTACGGGTGATTGCCGCCACCAAAGACAGTGCTGAACGTGAATACCTGCTGTCTCTCGGGGCGGAAAAGGTCATCGTGACCGAAGAACAAGACCTGCTGATGCAGATCAACAAGTTCACGGACAACCGTGGCGTCGACGTGGTGTTCGATGGCTTGGGAGGCCCGCAGATGTCGCTGCTTGGGGACGTCCTGGCGCCGCGCGGCAGCCTGGTGCTGTATGGCCTGCAAGGTGGCAATCAGACGCCATTCCCGGCCTGTGCGGCGTTCCAGAAGAACATTCAGTTCTTTGTGCACTGTATCGGCAACTTCACCGGCAAGCCGGAGCTGGGCATTATCCAGGACCAAGTGGCGTTGCAGCGTGCGTTGCGCGATATCAACCAGCTGACGGCCGACCGTGTGCTTGTCCCACTGAAAACCACGGTATTTCCGTTCAGTCAGTTCGTCGAAGCGCACCGATACATGGATGAATGCCCGTGCCGCGAACGGGTGGCGTTGCAGGTTGAAGCTGTTTGAGCTGTAGGAGTATTCGCAAATGAATACTCCGGCGCCTGAGCTGATGAGGCAAATGCGCCATTTGACAGGGCTTAACCCGCACCGGGGTTGAGCCGCCGCAGGGGCGTTCTACCCCGCAAACAATACCGTTATTGCCATGCGCCGCCCTGAAATCCAGTGCGGCGCTCTTGTGTGGGCGTCATTCAAGTTGGGCTGGCAGGTCATCTGAACTGCTTTTTGACGCTGTTCTGTATCTGTTAATCATTATTTGAGTGCCGATAATTGAGTCTTCATTGTCATCTCAAGGATTGAGCCATGATTGATTACACGGCAGTTGCGTCACGCACCTTCAGAACTAACGAGGCTCGGATTGTTTTTTTCGGCAAGTGCAAAACGAATGCCCTTTTGCTTTACGCGCAGCCCAGGTGCGCAGGTGATTAATATTCGTCGGACAATTCTCTAATTGCTTAGTTAAAACAGTGTAGGACGTTGTCGGAACATTCCTAAGGCTAACAGCTGTTTCGCTGGAGCCCGCGCAGGCGCCGGATTCTCCGGCGGAGCAGCCATGGGCGCCCTCAATGCTCTCACCTGCGCTTTTGTTGCAAGGTGCTAATGTTGACTCAAACTTGTGCTGCGCAATGGAAGACAAGCCTACAGATGTAATAGGTCGAGCAACGCTGTTTGGTAGTTGCTTGAAACTGATATTTCAACTCAGGTAGTAGAACGATGAGCACTATTCATGAACAAGCCATGAGCTATGTTTACCAGCAAGTTCTGCAACGTTTAATCGGGCACTTTACGCGCGCCGAACGAACGTCACTTCAATTGCTCGTTCAGCGAATCGTGGTGGCCGCAGGCGGCATGGAACAAGTGGGCAATTACAAAGTACTGATCGCCCATGGTGGCGGCGAAGTGAGCAGCTACACCCTCGCGTTGCTGCGTGCGGCGCAACTGACCATTGCCGGACGCTCGCCCAAGACTTTTCAGATACGGGTGGCAACATTGCGGCATGCGGGTATGACTCAAGCAACGCTCGACTCACTGAATCAAGGCTACGCAGCGCTGTTCTTCCATGACGACCCCCGCGTAGAGCTGTTGATGGTGGAAAACCATGAGGTGCTGCCATTTAACCATCAGCGCCCGGCGTCCAATGCCGCTCGGGAAATCAGCCAGCGTAACAAGCTGATGATCGGGCACCTGACATCCGGCGATATCCGCGCCGCCCTGTGCGATGACACGCTCCTGGCCCTCGGCGATTTCTATCAACGGGTCGCTACCTGGAACGGCGGCGTACACGCCTTGGTCAGCGGTGATTCAGCGCGCAAGCAAAGCCAATACATCGCGTGGCTGAAAAAAAGCGCGCTGGCGACCGGTCTTGCCTTTGCGCCCGCTAAGCCATCGTCGCTCAATGCATGGTTTGCACGCATGGAGGAGTGGAGTGTGGGTTGCTATCGCGACGTCTATGGCGAGCACTATGCGGGCAACGAAAGTCCGGGCCGGGGCGGGCATCGTCATTTGGCCTATATCGGCATCGCCGACTTGCTCAAAGACGCCGACGTCGGGCATGCGCCACTGCTCACCGGGTTCCTCGCCCACAAGCGGGACCCGTTCGAGTTCCATTTCAGCCATCCAGCCTATCCCAACCCAATGCTCATGGCGCATTTGCACGGCGTGCAGGCCCAGTGCCTGCGTGAGCTTTCCTACGAACATGGCGTCGCGGGGTTTGTTCGTCGTGCGGCAGACTTCCTGCATCGCCGGCACGTGCCGGTCGCGCTGATCAAAGAAGCGTCCGGGCGGGAAGGGCAGTTGCTGTCCTCCGCCTACATCCAGGAGTTCTCGGGTCTGGACGACAGCCAATTGACCTGCCTGTTATTTGCACCTTTTGTTCAGCATGGCGAGCGGTTGGAGAGTTTCTTGCGTCAATGCCATCCCGGCATGCTGGTGGCGCTCCCCGAACTCCACAAGGCACTACAGGGCAAACCCGCAGCGGACATCCTGCACCAGTGGCTGGTGGATACCAGTGGGTTGCCGCTGCCGCTGTTGCAGCACCTGTACCGTAAGCGCCCGCTGTTGGAAGGACGCGGCACGCGGGCGCGCAAACGAGCTTTCGCGCGGCCCGAGGCGCGCGTCGCCCAAGTGTCGGGGCGTTAGCAACGTGTGTCCGCCAATGAACGCCGGTGAGCAACGATGAACCTTCGGGGGGAGCGGCAAGTAGACTTTGCCTATCAGGCGGTATACCGCTACATGATCAACCTGATCAACGAAGTCAGCCGGGAAACGCCGGTGAAACTGCCGTCCCTGCGGCAGTTATCGACGCGCATGAATGTGTCGATCTCGACGATTCAGTACGCCTATTCGTTGCTGGAAAAGGAAGGCCGAGTGTACTCGGTGGCCAAATCCGGCTACTTCGCTTGGCCCGTGGCTGCAAACGCGCCCCTTATGGCCGGTACTGATTTGCTCGAGCGCTTGTACACGGCTGCACGGCGCCCGGCGATGGTGGTACTCAGTGGTGATGAACCGGCGCTGTTGGGGTCGCTGGATGGCGCCTTGCTGGCGCTGGAACGCCAACTGGTACGCCGGTATCCCCATCACCTGCAACCTTCGCAACCCTGCGGTGTGTGGGAGTTGCGCGCTGCCTTGGCCGCCCGCTATACCTCGTCGCCCACCCGCTGCTGGCAAGCGGATGAGGTGTATGTGGGGGCGGACCTTCAAGGCGTACTGGGCATCCTCATTGATGCCCTGGGCCTCAAAGGCACCGTGGTGGTGGTTGAATCGCCCTGCGATTACCTGGTGTTGCGCCTGCTACAGGCCGCTGGCGTACGGGTTATTGAATGGCCCTGGCGTGCCGACGGCCGTCCGGACCTGGCCACATTGGAGCACCTGCTGCGCCATGAACCGGTGCACCTTGTGCTGCTCTCATCCGTGGTCAGCATGCCCTCGGGTAACACCATGACCGAACCCGAGCGGCTGCACGTAGCGCGACTGCTCGACCAGCACGGCTGCTGGTTGCTGGAGAACGATACCTTCGGTGACCTGAGCTTTGCGCCGCCCGGGCCGGCCTTGCGCAGCCGGGTCAACCCAGAGCGGCTGATCGTGTTTTCTTCGTTCGAAAAGGTGTTAGGCCCGGAAGCCCCCTTTGGTTACCTGCTGGCGCGGCAGATGAGCAGTGAATTGCAGCGCCAATTCTTGCTGCGTTCATTTCGACTGTCTGCTATCCGACAACGCGCCATTGCCCGGCTTTATGAGAGTGGGCGGTTTGACCAGCACCTGCAGACGCTGCGTCAGCGCCTTCACGAGCAGGCCCATGCCATGAGTCACCGCTTGGATGTGCGTCTGCAAGGACGTGTGCATTACCGCATGCCCGTGGCCGGGGCGAGTTTTTGGTTGCAGTCGACGGCGCCGGTGGACATGCGCCTGGTGTTTCAGCGCATGCTCGCCCAGCAGGTGGTGATTGCCCCGGGCGAGCTGTTCAGCCTCAGTGGTTTGCATCACCAGCATATGCGCTTGAGCCATACCTTTAGTGGCCATCCCAACCTCGACATCGCCCTGGATACGCTGGCGCAGTCACTACGGCAGGCGCAGACTGAGTAGGAGCGAGCTTGCTCGCGAAAAACGTCAACGATAACGCGCGCTGCCTGAATAAACGCGGCGCTTGTGAGTTTTTCGCGAGCAAGCTCGCTCCTACAACTATCCAATGTGGGAGCTGGCCTGACAGCCGGTCAGGCCGAGTGCATATCCTCACCTCAATTATGCGAAATTTCTCTTCAGGCTGTCGGATCGATACCGTCGCGCAGTAGTCCAAGTCTCAGTAAACTGTCATTTTTTCCGAATCCTTCTTTTCGAGGTTTATGCATGACTATCAGTCCTTTTGCGGGCAAACCGGCGCCAGCCCAGTTGCTGGTGGATATCCCGCGACTGGTCACGGCCTACTACACCGGCCAGCCTGATGCAGCGATCTCCACTCAGCGCGTGGCTTTTGGTACCTCCGGGCACCGTGGCAGTTCGTTCGAACTGAGTTTCAACGAGTGGCATGTGCTGGCTATCAGCCAGGCCATCTGCCTGTACCGCGAAGCCCAGGGCATCACGGGCCCATTGTTTGTCGGCCTGGATACCCATGCATTGTCGACGCCAGCCGGTGCCAGTGCCTTGGAAGTCCTGGCGGCCAACGGCGTGCACGTGATGCTGGCCGAGGGCGACGAGTACACGCCGACGCCGGCGATTTCCCACGCCATCATTTGCTACAACCGTGGCCGTACCAGCGGCCTGGCGGACGGCATTGTGATTACACCGTCCCACAACCCGCCGCAAAGTGGCGGCTACAAGTACAACCCGCCTAACGGTGGCCCAGCCGATACTCACGTCACCAAGTGGATCGAAGCCAAGGCCAACGAACTGCTCGCCAACAAGCTGGCCGGGGTCAAGCGCATCACTCACGCCCAGGCGCTCAAGGCAGACACCACCCATCGCCATGACTACCTCAACAGCTACGTGGCCGACCTGATCAACGTGATCGACATGGACGCGATCCGTAGCGCCGACCTGCGCTTGGGCGTGGATCCATTGGGCGGAGCAGGGGTGCGCTATTGGTCGGCGATTGCCGAGCACTACCGCTTGAACCTGGAGGTGGTGAATACCGAGGTCGACGCAACCTTCCGCTTCATGAGCGTCGACTGGGATGGCCAGATTCGCATGGACCCGTCTTCCAGCTACGCCATGCAAAGCCTGATCGGGCTCAAGGAACGCTTCGACGTTGCGTTTGCGTGTGACCCGGACCACGACCGCCACGGCATCGTCACGCCCTCTGGTGGCTTGCTGGCGCCCAACAACTACCTGGCGGTGTCCATCGACTACCTGTTCCAGAACCGTCCGGACTGGCGTGCCGACGCGGCCGTAGGCAAGACCGTGGTCAGCAGCGGCCTGATCGACCGCGTCGCAGCGCGCATCGGCCGTCGCCTGTACGAAGTGCCGGTGGGCTTCAAGTGGTTTGCCGATGGCTTGTTCGAAGGTTCGTTGGGGTTTGGCGGCGAAGAAAGCGCCGGCGCCTCGTTCCTGCGCAAAGACGGCAGCGTGTGGAGCACCGACAAGGACGGCCTGATCCCGGCCTTGCTGGCCGCAGAAATGACCTCGCGCAAAGGCCAGGACCCGAGCCAGATCTACCGTGGCTTGACCGATGCCCTGGGTGAGCCGTTCGCCATTCGCGTGGATGCCAAGGCCACTCCAGCGCAAAAAGCCCTGCTGGGTAAACTGTCGCCGGAGCAGGTCACGTCCACGCAATTGGCCGGGGAGAGCATCCAGCAGATCCTCAGCCATGCGCCGGGCAACAACCAAGCGATTGGCGGTTTGAAAGTCATGACCGAAAACGGCTGGTTTGCCGCACGGCCTTCGGGCACTGAGGACATCTACAAGATCTACGCCGAGAGCTTCATTGGCGAAGAACACCTCAAGCAACTGGTGGAAGAGGCGCAGGTGTTGGTCGATGGTGCAATCAGCCAATAACTGACACTGTATGTAGGAGCGAGCTTGCTCGCGAAAAACGTCAACGATAACGCGTGCTTGTCGGTGAGTTCTTCGCGAGCAAGCTCGCTCCTACATGATCAGGCGAGGTCCACCAGCACGATTTCGCTGTCCTCAATCGCCGTTACCCGCAATACCTGTTCATCCTCAACCGCCACACCATCTCGCGCCTTTGCCTGCACGCCATTGACGTCAATCACGCCCGTGGCGGGCACCAGGTACGCCCGGCGGCCACTGTCCAGCCGGTACTCCGCTCTTTCTCCAGCTTTCAGGTTAGCTGCCACCAAGCGTGCATCCGCACGAATTCGCAAGCTTTCACTGTCGCCAGCCTTGCCGCTGGCCAGGGTTACAAAGCCCTCGCGGTTGCCCTGTGGAAACGGTTTGGCGCCCCAGGACGGCGGCAAGCCAGCCTCATTGGGAATGATCCAGATCTGAAAGATCTTGGTTGGCGTAGCCTCCAGGTTGTACTCGCTGTGGGCAATGCCGGTGCCTGCGCTCATTACTTGCACGTCGCCGGCTTCGGTGCGGCCTTTGTTACCCAGGTTGTCGGCATGGCTGATGGCCCCTTCGCGCACATAGGTGATGATTTCCATGTCGCGGTGCGGGTGCTGGGGAAAGCCGCTGCCGGGGGCGATGATGTCGTCGTTCCATACCCGCAAGTTGCCCCAGTGCATGCGCTGGGGGTCGTGGTATTCGGCAAAGGAAAAGTGGTGATGAGCGTCAAGCCAGCCATGGTGGGCGCCGCCCAGTGTGTTGAAAGGTCGAAGTTCAAGCATGATCGTCTCCTGTTGATGGGCCTATCATCCAGCAGCGCATGATCGAGAAAAAGCGTAAAAAATGCCTGTTTATGATCCATTTATTCGATGGTTAATCCCGGTGTTCACTTTCACTTCATCGCCTAACTGCATGACTGCAAAGCATTTGGCTGGAACTGAGCGGCGTTTCCGGCGACCATGACGGCTTGGTCAAAACAAGCTCACCGCAGGAGTCCGCGTGTCGCAACAACAGCCTGATCTACCTCCCGAACTGCGCCCCTTGGCTGAAATGCCGCTGTTGAAGCGGCTTGCCGCTCGCCTGTTCGGCCATGGCCTCACCCGTTTGCGTGCGCAACATCGGTTTTCCTGGTTGCATGGCCAGGCCGACGGCTTTCGCAGTGGGCATGAGGCGGGCGTTGAATACGGTTACCGCGAGGGCAAGGCCGATGGCATTGAAGAGGGCCGCCAGGTCCTGTTGATTCGTGACTTTCGCCCCGATGAGCACCGGGCGCCAGGCATAGATGACAGCCTGTTCGACGATTGGCGGTTGCCGCTCACCGCAGAGCTGAAGAAACGCATGAAGGCCGATGTCGCACGCCTGCTGCCAGCCCACGCGCAGCCAAGTGCGGCGCAATGGAAGATGATCTTCAGCGACACGCCCTCGACCTCAGTGATTGCGGGCGCAGGCGCCGGCAAGTCGACGTCCTTGGTGCTGCGCATCCTGCTGCTCAGCCATTACCTGGGCTTTGAGCTAAGTTCCATGACGGTGGTGACGTTCACCCGCGAGTCGCGCAAGGACTTCATCAACAAACTCATGGAGATTCTCAGCCTGTGGGGCCAACCCCTTGGCATTAAAGAAGCTCAGGCGGTGGTGCGCACCTTTCATTCGCGCATCCTGCCGATGGTGCGCAGCCTGCCGGGCTTTGAACGGCTGCAAGCCTTTGAGAACCTCAATGGTGGTTTTGACGACGCCGACAGCAACGCTTTCGACCTGCGTATCAGCGACGCCCAGCGGCAACAGATGAACGCCTGTTATCACCGCTTGTATGGCCGCCATGAGCGCTTTCGCGAGTTGATAGCGCCGTTGGCACGCCATGGCCTCCAGCTCAAGGAGCTGGAGCGCGATCATCCGGACGTGCAAAAGCGCATGGCCGTGACTGAACTGGCCGCCAAGCGTGATGAAGAACTCTGTGATGTGATCGAAGACCTGTGGTTTCGCGCCGGTGCCTGGCCGATCAAAGGCATCGAGCCCAGCCGTCAGGTCTTTGAAATCAACGGCGCGCAATTTCATTGCCACGGCTATATCCCGGAGCTCGATGCCTGGGTGGTACTGGGGTTCGATGGGCGCGAAAACCCGCAGATCAGTCGGCCGAATTCGAAACTCTCGGTGCGTGCAGAATGGGCGGTGAAGCGCACGTTGTTTCAAGCTTTCTGCAATAAGCCGCTGATATGGCTGGATAATTACGAATCTTCCAAGCGCCTTTTGAGCAGCCTGGGCGGCGATGCCACGGCCGGGCCAGGCTTTGATTACAAGGTTACAGGCGAGCTCGCTTCGGCGCCCCTGTTGGACAGTTTTGTCATGGCAGCCGGGTTTATCGAGAACCTTGGTTTGGATGTGCCTACGGCGGTTGGCCAGATGAGCTTCGCCAAAGACGACCCGGACCGGCTGTTCTTCGAGGCTCTGAGCATTTTCTGGAAGGCCCTGGAAGATCACCTGCTGGAACAATCGCCGCCGATCATGACCTACAACCGGATGTTCTCGCTATTTGGCGAAAACACCCCGGAGAACCTCAAGCTGCTCAGCGATCCGCTGTTGCGGCCGATGTCGCACCTGATGATCGATGAATTCCAGGACGTGTCGCCGCAGATCGTGTCCTGGATCCGCGCCAGCCTGCGGGAAATCCGCAGCCGCGGGCCGGCCATGCACGTCGGGCGTGGGGCGCAACGCTCATCCTTGTTGTGCGTGGGGGATGACTGGCAATCGATCTACGGCTGGCGCGGCAGTTCGCCCAAGTACTTCATGGAGTTCAACAAGGAGTTTGTTTCGCCCAGCACTACCCGCGTGATGCTGGGGGAGAACTACCGCAGCCACCAGCACATCATCGACGCCGCCGAACATATCGTACGCAGTGCACCGGCCATCCCGGGCAAGAAGGCCAGGGCCAGTGGCGAGCCCAAGGCATTGGTGCCCGTCACGGTGTTGGAACGTGACGACGCGGCACTGGGGCAGCGGTTGCTGAAGCACTATCAGCGGGGCGATTCAATCCTGATGCTTTATCGAAAAAGTAGCGATAAGTTATTGATTCAGGAACATATTCAGTCGGTAGTTAATGTTGATTCTAGCTTGGCGCCTCAGGCGCGCAGGCTTAAACAGCTGACTTATCACAGTGCCAAGGGCTTGCAGGCGGATGCGGTGTTTTTGCTGGGTGATTGTCAGCATGTCACCAGTTCGCCGTACAAGAATCAGGTGTATCGCATGGCGGGTTTGGGCAAGGATGGCGACAACGAGCCTTATGACAATGCGCAGAGAGACGAAGTGTTGCGCCTGGCCTACGTTGGGATTACCCGGGCGGTCAGCCATTGTTATTGGTATGTGGAGAAGCCGGAAGGCCAGGGTGTGAATGTGCCGAGGGCGTCTGAACGGGTGGATGGCAGGAAGGTGTTTTTTGATGATCAGCGTTCAGTGAAGGGGGCTGGCTGACCTGCGATGACGGCCTGCCAGCCGACGCCTATCTACCTGACACCCCAACGATCGAAAATGTGGGAGCTGGCTTGCCTGCGATTGCGGCCTGCCAGCCGGCGCCTATCTACCTGAAACCCCACGATCAAAAATGTGGGAGCGGGCTTGCTCGCGAAGACGGCCTCACAGTCGACACCGTTATACCGAGTGCATATCCATTGCTGCGGTAACGGCCGCTTAGGGTTCCGCTCTGACAGCGGCTCACTTTGCAAAAGCGGCAAAGTAAGCAAAACGCTCTTGCCCCACCACTCGGCACCTCGCCTAGGCTCGGTGTGCCCGAACGCAGGCTTGAATCCGTGGGCCGCCGCCACGCGCCATCCATGGCGCGGGGCGGCTAACCCGGCGTCCTGCCGGGTTACCCACGAATTCAAGCCTGCATTCGGCCAGCGTGGTTTAACGGGGCGCCTGAGATCAAGATCAAAAGCAGATCAAGATCAAGAGCGACTCGCTTCGCATCGTGGTTACCGTCAAAGTGGGGCGTTACTACGCTATTGCCACCTCACGCCCGCAACGACAACGGCGGCACAAAACTCTCCAATTCATCCTCCACGGCCTCGATGATGCGCTCCACATCAGCCGCGTTCATCACCGTGGCGCACGGGATCCCCGCGATGGCGATCAATGTCTCGCCGCTGGCCCGGTCGAACAGGCGGACGATCATGCTGCCGGGGGCGTCCATGCTGCCCTCGAAGCCCATCGGGTGAAAATGCCAGCGCATCAGCTGGCAGGCGTTGGGGAATGTCACTTTGTTCATGTTGCCCACCTTGTTCATTGAGCGCTTCCTTTAGCTCGCGGCAGGGGCCAGGACCTTCACTGGTCATGACAGATAAGGACTTAAAAATAGCATTCGTTCGCAACTGCAAGGTGACTTTTTTGGGCCCGTTCAGCGGTTCTTTCGCCTAATTTTGATATGGATCATGTCCTACAGAGGAATAGGCAAAAGGCCATTAGTCAGGCGCTCGATTTGACTCTTGAAGAGGCGGGTAAACTTCGGCAGTCTCAAGTATTTTTCCCGCGATAGAGCCCGATATGCCCGACATCGCTCCAGACGATGAGTATCAGAATTCCCACGCTACCGGCGCGCTGGTGCTGCGCCATCACTTGTGCTGGCGCCATCGCGATCTGGACGGAGTGATGGCCTACTATCACCCCGAGATCCAGTACCACGATTTTTTCCAGAACCGTGTGGTGGGCTATGCCGAGTTGCGCGAGTACTTGCAGGCCAGCATGCCCCGTGAGGCAGACGAGGCGATTGAACACACCGATCGCATCCGCGCCGATGGCGATACGGCGTTTATCCAGTACCGCATTACCTTGCGTGGCGGCCAGGGCCTGGTGTCGTTTCGTACCAGTGAGGCCATTACGGTGCGCGACGGGTTGATCTGGCGGGTGAATGAATATGCGTCCCTGGTGCACGAGCAACCGACCCAGGCGCTGCGCCCGACGGTCAGCCGCCTGGGTCTGTCGCCCCAGCAGTTGGGTTATATGGCCAATGACCTGCAACAATATTTCGAGCGTCAGCAACCGTACCTGGACCCGGAGCTGGACCTGCAGCGGGTCGCCAAGGCCTGTGGCTACAGTCGCAACCAGATGTCCTACCTGCTGAACCAGGTGCTGGGGCAGAGCTTCTATCGCTACGTCAACCAGGCGCGACTTCAGCATTTGCTGGCCGCGCTGGACTGCGCCACACCACCCATCAAGGTGGATGATCTGGCCTTTGCCGCCGGTTTCAATTCACTTTCGGCGTTCTACAGCGCTTTTCGCCAGCACACCGGGCAATCGCCCAAGGCGTACCTCAAACAAATTTCTCTGCGTGCACGCGCGCAAGACAGCCCCTGACGCTGCGCTCTAGGATCGACCCTATCGAACCGAGGTAGGGGAACCTGGCATGCCGGCATGGCGCAGTATCAGTTTATGGATGGACCAACTGGACGACCCGCTGGTGGCGCGGCCGTCGCTGGAGCACGACCTGGACGTCAATGTGGCGATCATCGGCGCCGGCTACACCGGCCTGTGGACCGCCTATTACCTGAAGCGCCAGGCCCCCGAGCTGAAAATTGCAATCATCGAGGCGCAAACGGCCGGTTTCGGCGCATCCGGGCGCAATGGTGGCTGGTTGATGGGCAACCTTTTGGGAGAAGACCGTCTTCTGGCAGGGCTTGCCCCCAAGCAGCGTCGCGCTTCGTTTGACCTTTTGCATGGCATTCCCGATGAAGTGGCCCAGGTGCTGGCGCGCGAAGGCATTGACTGCGATTACCGCAAAGGTGGCGCCTTGTATTGCGCCGCACGCTACCCCGAACAGGAAGGCAGCCTGCGCCGCTATCTGGACAAGCTGTACGCCCAAGGCCTTACCGAAGCGGACTACCGCTGGCTCAGCCCGCAGCAATTGGCCGAGCAGGTCCGCATTGCCAAGCCTTATGGCGGCATCTATGCCCCCCACGTCGCGACCATCCACCCGGCGAAACTGGTGCGTGGCCTGGCGCGGGCCGTTGAGAACCTGGGTGTAGCCATCTACGAGAACAGCCCCGTGACCCATTGGCAGTCCGGCAGCCTGCGCACCGCCAAGGCCAGCGTGCGCGCCGCCTGGGTGGTGCCTGCTGTCGAGGGTTACGCCAATACCTTGCCGCCGTTGGGCCGCTATCAGTTACCGGTGCAGAGTTTGATCGTTGCCACCGAACCGCTGCCGGCCAGCACCTGGGCAGACATCGGGCTCAGTCAGGGTCAGGCCTTTGGCGAGAGCAGCCGTCAAGTTACCTACGGCCAGCGTACGGCCGACAATCGCCTGGTGTTCGGCGCCCGTGGCGGTTATCAATTTGCCGGCAAGTTGCGGCACAACTTCGACCTGACCGACAGCGAAGTGGAGTTGCGTCGCTACCTGTTTGGCGAACTCTTCCCACAGCTGAAAAAGGCCAGGATTACCCACTCCTGGGGCGGCAACCTCGGCATGTCGCGCCGTTTTCGACCGCACATGCTCTGTGACCACAGCACCGGCGTCGCACTGTCCGGCGGCTATGGCGGGGAGGGCGTGGGGGCCACCAACCTCGGCGGCCGCACCCTGGCCGATTTGATCCTGGGTCGCGACACCTTGCTGACCCAACAACCCTGGGTGATTCGCGAGGGCGGCCTCAAAGCACTAAAGGCCTGGGAGCCCGAGCCGTGCCGCTGGCTGGGCTACAACGCGATCATTCGCAGTTTTGTTCATGAAGACCAGGTCTTGGCCAACCCCAACACTGCGCCCTGGCGTCGCAAGCTGGCGACCGGCATTGCCGGTTTCATGGAAGGTTTCATGCACTAAGTCGTTCCACCCACAGGGGAAAACCCATGAGCATCACCCAATTCAAAGACACGCTGAACACCCCTCTGCCGGATTCATCACCGGTGGCGGCGCCCTTGGGCGAGCCCATCGCCGTGGCCTCCACGCTGAGCGTGGAGCGCAACGACGGCGTCGAGACCGGTATCTGGGCCTGTACGCCGGGGCGCTGGCGTCGGCAGATCACGTCCCAGGAGTTCTGCCATTTCATCCAAGGGCGCTGCACCTTCACGCCTGATAACGGGGAAACCCTGCACATACAAGCCGGTGACGCACTGATGTTGCCAGCCAATAGCACCGGTATCTGGGATATCCAGGAGACCGTGCGCAAGACCTATGTCCTGATTCTGTAACGCTTTGATCCTTGATCGCCTGCCATAAAAAGCCCTAAAACCGCCAGGAAATCGAACCATGAAAGCCATTGCCCTGTTGCCCTTGATGTTGGTGGCCTCTATCAGCCAGGCCGCTGAGACTGTGAAGATCTATAACTGGTCGGACTACATCGCACCGGACACCACCAAAAATTTCCAGCAAGACACCGGCATCGGTTTCACCTACGACGTGTACGACAGCAACGAAACCCTCGACGGCAAGCTGATGACCGGTAAATCAGGCTACGACGTGGTATTCCCCTCCAACCATTTCATGGCTCGGCAGATCCAGGGCGGCGCCCTGAAAAAGCTCGACAAGAGCCAGTTGCCCAACTGGAAAAACCTCAACCCGGTGCTGCTCAAGGCCCTGGAAAATAACGACCCTGGCAATGCCCACGGCTTCCCGTACCTGTGGGGCAGCACCGGTATCGGCTACAACATCGACAAGGTCAAGGCGGTACTCGGCGACAATGCCCCGGTGGACTCCTGGGACTTGATCTTCAAACCGGAAAACATGGCCAAGCTGCAAAAATGCGGCGTCGCCATCCTCGATAACGGCCCCGAACTGCTGCCTGCCGCGCTGAATTACCTGGGCTTGCCGCACCACAGCAAAAAAGCCGAGGACTACAAAAAGGCCGAAGCCCTGCTGATGAAAGTGCGACCTTACGTGGCGTATTTCCATTCTTCGAAATACACCGCCGACCTGGCCAATGGCGATATCTGTGTAGCCGTCGGTTTCTCCGGCGATATCCTGCAGGCCGAAAGCCGCGCCAAGGAAGCCAAGAACGGCGTGAATATCGGCTACAACATTCCCAAGGAAGGCGCAGCGATCTGGTTCGACATGGTGGCCATGCCCGTCGACGCACCGAATGAGAAAGCCGGCTATGCGTTCATGAACTACCTGCTGCGCCCCGACGTGATGGCGAGTATCACCAACTACGTGCACTACGCTAACGGCAACGCGGCGGCCGACAGCCTGGTAGACCCCGCGATCAAGGCCGATACAAAGGTGTATCCAAGCGCGGAAATGATGGGCAAGTTATTTGCACTGGAGGCCATGCCGTTGAATATCGACCGGGTGCGTACTCGGGTTTGGAACACCATTCGCACAGGGCGATAATTCACACCTTTCGTGTGCTGGCATGGAGTGTTTTTTAATAGTGCGGACTTTATTAAGGTGTCCGCATAATTAAACTGCCATACCAGCATACTGCCATTGAAATAAATGCTCGCAACAGGGAGCTCTTTCGGGATTGTTAAGTCACTATAAAGTTGATAGGGCGAATGAACGGTTGCGAGATATGTACAGTGTCAATTTCTTGAAATGATGTGTTAAAGATAATGGCTGGGAGATGAGGGGGGAATGTGAGAGCGTTGCGTACTGAAATATGCGTAGTACTTCAACATAAAACTGACTAAAGGGTTATAAATATGACGACATACGCCCCCCTTCCTATCGGTGGAACCTGGACCTCACCGGTCTCTCATACTCCCGTATTACGGGGCGAAAACCGTGCTGAACGGCTTGTCGCCGTCCCCGGCGAAGCGTCTGTGCTTATCGGGCGGGGCGGCGCTGACCATTTATGGGGAGCGTGGGGTGCAAATACCTTCAAGTATGAAAAGCTCTCCGACTCCTCTCGCACTAACGAAGATGTTATCTTTAATTTTGATCCTGGGGAGGACAAGATTGACGTATCAAAACTGCTAAGTAAGTACAAGGTGAAGGAAGTCAGAATTCGGAATGAGCCGCCCGAGAAAATAGGTGATGTACAGATCATACATAGCCCCTTTGGCGACAGTAGACTCACAATCAAAGTGCGCCCCCATGGGCCAGACTTCTCTGTTCGTATTGATGCCATGAAATTGTTGCCTGAGCATATCGATTTCTTCAGTCGTCGTTAAAGTCTTGGTTGATGCCGGGTCGATCAGGTAAGCCATACCGCTGAGTATCGATCACGTGGGTGCTCGGGTAGGGAATGCCATCCGAACGAGGAGATGATTAGCTGGCGGTCACATTTATAACCCGCTGGCTTGAAGTATAAGCCAGCAGCCCTGGCGCCCAGATGATAAATGCGCTATTGGCGGTGACCTTAATAAATAATAACGTCATATTTAAGACATTTAATGTCAAGTATTTCGAGTGGAAAGTGTTATTGCCTGCGTGAGAGATTTCGATCCGCAACGCGTAACACTTTCACATACACTCATTATCTGACAGGTGACTTATATGTCCTCAATACAAAGCCTTCCCACTGGCGGCACGTGGACCCAACCGGAAAACAGCCCGCCGACCTTGCGTGGTACAGACCAGCGTGAGCGCCTGGAAGCCAAGCGCGGCGAGCCCTCGGTGCTCGTCGGCGGCGGTGGTGCCGACCAGTTGGTGGGGCGCCAAGGTGAGAATACATTCAAATATGAAAAAAGCACCGACTCCCTTGGCGATGACCCAGACACTATCTTGAATTTCAACCCAAAGGAGGATGAGATCGATGTGTCCGGAGTTTTGAAAGAAAACAACATCTCAGCCATTAATATCCAAACAGGCCCGCCCGTGAACGTGGGTGATGTGCAACTGACCCACGAATTTGGCGTAAGCACCTTGAATATCAAGGTTAACCCTGAAGGGCCGAACTTTTCTGTGCGAGTGGACGGGGTAAATCTCTTGCCGGAGCATATTAATTTCTTTCAGTAGGATTAAGCCTATGGGTTCTCCAAGTCATGGCCCAACGACTGAATGAATAACGAAAACAACTCGGGCTGCGACGAGATGTCCAGCTTGGCGTACAAATGCCTGCGGTGCACTTTTACCGTGTCCGGCGAGATCTTCAGGCGTTCGGCCATGGCCTTGGAGGAGAACCCACGCAACACCAGGCGGGCGATTTCCAGCTCGCGGTCCGACAGCACACCGCTGCCGAAATGACTCAGCGCATCGCGAATCTGGCTGTCCATAGCCGGTGCCCGCTGGGTGCTTTGCTGCCAATGCTGCTGCATGAGCGGCAACACCCAGGCCGACAGCGTGGTCAACAGCCCGGTTTCTTCAAAGCTGAAGCGCCGCTGCATACCCAGTGATAGCGACAGCGTGCCCGCGCCGGGCAATTGCAGGATCAATTGCACTTCGTCTTCCAGCACGTTGTCGTGGAAGTAATTGAGGAAGTACTCACTCTGGCGGAAATGATCCGGCGCCACTTCCTCCAGGCGGTATACGCCGCTGGCATAGTGCTCGCGGCAGGCTTGGTAGAACGGGTCGAGCAGGTACAGGCCGTTGAGGTACACCAGCATCGATGCCGGTTTGCTGCTGGGTTGGGCGTCGTACTCTTCCAATGCCTGGGGCGGGCCATCCAGCGGGTAGAAAATCGCCAGGGCATTATCGAAGGGCAGGCATTGGTGCAACAACAGCACCAGTTGCTTCCAGAACCGCTCGGTGCCGATCTGAGACAAGGTGCGGCCCAACCCCGCATGCATACCCACTTCCCGGAACAGGCTCATCCAACCATCCCCACCCTAAAATGATCGGCCAAGGGTTAGGCTTCTGGTGAGCACCGTCAAGGGGAGTACGCCAATAGGGGAATTGGCCGACAGGCCCGTCAGCCGATAACGTCGCCACTACTCAACGGGAAGCATATCCCGAGCAAATATCATTTTTCGTTTCTGCCTCACACCAAAAACAACGACAGAGGATAACGATATGAGTGCTACCCCCGCGCCCGATGGCGTGCTCAAGCCCACCCTGAGCGTCTTTGATGTAGTAGCCATTACCGTTTCAGCGGTAACGCCGGCCAGTTCCGTCTTTGTGATCGCCCCGTTTGCCATCCAGCAGGCGGGCAGTGGCGTGTTCCTGGCGTTTGTGATGGCGGCGCTACTCGCGTTGATGTTCGCCTTCTGCTACGCCGAACTCGGCCGCGCCCATAACAGCGCCGGCGGCGAGTATGTGTATGCCAAGCGCGTATTTGGCGGCATGGCTGGTTACGCCACCTTCCTGACGGTGCTGGTGATGTTGTTGTTTATCCCGCCGGTATTGGCCACCGGTGCGGCGACTTATCTGAATAACGCCCTGGGCACCAAGTTCGACGCGCAAACGGTCGCCCTGGTGATCGTGGTGTGCAGCTACGCCCTGGGCATTCTCAATATCAAGCTCAACGCCTGGATTACCGGCACCTGCCTGCTGTTGGAAGTGGCAGCGTTGCTGGTGATCGTGGTGATCGGCTTCGGCAATCCGGTGCAGCCGGCCAGTGTGTTGTTGCAGCCGCAGATCGTCGAAAACGGCGTGTTGCACCTGGCGCCTTGGGCCTTGGTGATCGGCGCCGTCGGCATTGGCCTGTTCTCGTTCAACGGCTACGGCCCGGCGGTGTTGCTGGCTGAAGACATGAAGTGCGGCGGCAAGGGCGTGCACAAGGCGGTGCTCTGGTCCCTGGGGTTGGTGGTGGTGATCGAGTTGGTGCCAATCACCGCGCTGTTGATCGGCGCGCCGTCCCTGAGCGAGATGATCAGCAGCCCCGACCCGATCGGCTACCTGTTGACCAGCCATGGCAATGAAACCCTGTCGCGGTTGGTGAGCGCCGGGATTTTCCTGTCGGTGTTCAACGCGATCGTCGCCATCGTGATCCAGATTGGCCGGGTGGTGTTCAGCAGCGGTCGCGATGCGCTGTGGACGCCGAGTATCAACAAGCTGTTCACGCGTATTCACCCGCGCTGGGACTCGCCGTGGCTGGCGACGCTGTTCCTGGCGATACCCTCGGCGCTGTTGAGCTTCAGCTCTAACCTGGCCGACCTGACCTCATTCAGCGTGCTGCTGATCATGCTGGTGTACCTGGTGGTGGCGCTGAGCGCGCTGATGAGCCGGGTGCTGCTGCGTGATCGCGAGCATCCCTATCGCATGCCGTTATGGCCGCTGCCGGCATTGCTGGCGGTGCTCGGTGCCGGTTACCTGCTGGTTACCTTGATCCTGGAGGCCTCGGTACGCGACATCATGATCATCATCGGCTTGCTGGCCCTGTCGGTGATTTTGTATTGCATCAGTGGCCGGTTGAGTCCGGCGTTTCAGAAACTGTAAGGAGTGGGTATGCGTGCACGTCAATTGGGCATTACGTTGGGGTTGGGCATGCCCGGCGAATTGAATGCCATCACCGATGTTCCCGGGGTTCGCGTCGGCCATGCCACCCTCAAGGCGCAGGTCGACGGCAAGCAGGTGCGTACCGGCGTTACGCTGATCCAGCCGCGTGCCGGGGAAGCGCGGCATCAACCGTGTTTTGCCGGCTACCACGTGCTCAACGGCAATGGTGACGCCACGGGGCTTGAATGGATCAGCGAGGCGGGGCTGTTGACCACGCCGATGGCGATCACCAACACTCACAGTATCGGGGTGGTACGCGACAGCCTGATCGCCCTGGAGCGCGAGCGGCTGGCGGACCCGGCGGTGTACTGGTGTATGCCGGTGGTCATGGAAACCTACGATGGCCTGCTCAACGATATCTGGGGCCAGCACGTGCGCCCAGAGCATGTGCGCCAGGCCCTGGACCAGGCGGAAAGCGGCCCGGTTCAGGAAGGCGCGGTGGGCGGTGGCACCGGCATGATTTGTCATGAGTTCAAGGGCGGCATCGGCACCGCGTCACGGCGGTTGCCAGCGGAGCAGGGCGGCTGGACCGTCGGCGTACTGGTGCAGGCCAACCATGGCAAGCGCCAGGAGCTGCGGGTCGATGGCTACCCGGTGGGCCGTCACTTGATGGACATTGCTTCGCCCTTTGCCGAGCAAGGTACCCCCGGCATGGGCTCCATCGTGGTGATCATCGCCACGGACGCCCCCTTGCTGCCCCACCAGTGCCAGCGCCTGGCACAGCGTGCGTCCATCGGCATCGCGCGCACCGGTGGAGGCACCGAGGATTCCAGTGGTGACCTGTTCCTGGCCTTTGCCACCGGTAACCAGGATTTGCCACCGGCCGACTATGGGCGCAAGGACCTGCCGCTCAGCACCGGCTTGCAGATGGTCAACAATGATCATATTTCGCCGCTGTTCAGCGCGGCGGCAGAGGCGGTGGAGGAGGCGATCATCAACGCCATTCTGGCGGGTGAAGACATGACCACCCAAGACGGCGTCAAGGTGCCGGGCCTGGCTGGCGAAACCCTCTTGGCAGCCCTGCAACAGTGTGGCTGGAGTATGTCCCGGTAATGGGGGGCAGCGCACTTTAATAGTGCGAATAGTGGCTCTTTAATGTTGCTAATGACACCGTGACAATATATTGGATCCATTAATCAAGTCGGCCGCTCACTTAGAGTGGCTTTACTTGTATTTAATATTTAAATAGTGGTGAGCGCCGATTCGGCCACACAAACGCAACGGCCCCCAATAAACACTGCGTGCGACTTCTGCAACTTGAACCTGCGTCACAATTGTGCGATGGAAATAGATGTAGACGAAAGATTTCAAGTTGTGTCAGTTTTCTTACGCCTTCAAAAGAGGTGAGTGATAGGACTATCCTCGCCCGCGAGGTTCCTATCGAACAAAGACTGATGCACTTGCAAACAAGGAAGTACGTTTATGTCAAAAGTAAAAGACAAAGCTATTGTATCTGCCGCGCAAGCCAGCACTGCTTACTCGCAAATCGATAGCTTCAGCCATTTGTATGACCGTGGCGGTAACCTCACAGTCAATGGCAAACCGTCCTACACCGTGGACCAGGCAGCGACCCAGCTGCTGCGGGATGGTGCTGCGTACCGGGACTTTGATGGCAACGGCAAGATCGATCTGACCTACACCTTCCTCACCTCGGCTACCCAGAGCACCATGAACAAACATGGCATCTCGGGGTTCAGCCAGTTCAACACCCAGCAGAAAGCACAGGCCGCACTGGCCATGCAATCCTGGGCGGATGTTGCCAACGTGACCTTTACCGAAAAGGCTTCCGGCGGTGACGGCCACATGACGTTCGGCAACTACAGCAGTGGCCAGGACGGCGCCGCGGCCTTCGCTTACCTGCCCGGTACCGGTGCAGGCTACGACGGCACCTCGTGGTACCTGACAAACAACAGCTACACGCCGAACAAGACCCCGGACCTGAACAACTATGGCCGGCAGACCCTGACCCACGAAATCGGCCACACCCTGGGCCTGGCTCACCCTGGCGACTACAACGCCGGGAACGGCAACCCGACCTATAACGACGCAACCTATGGACAGGACACGCGTGGTTATAGCCTCATGAGTTACTGGAGCGAGAGCAACACCAACCAGAACTTCAGCAAAGGCGGCGTCGAAGCTTACGCTTCCGGCCCGCTGATCGACGACATTGCCGCGATCCAGAAGCTCTACGGTGCCAACCTCAGCACCCGCGCCACGGACACCACCTACGGGTTCAACTCCAACACCGGGCGTGATTTCCTCAGCGCCACGTCCAACGCCGACAAGCTGGTGTTCTCGGTATGGGACGGTGGCGGCAACGACACCCTGGACTTCTCCGGTTTCACCCAGAACCAGAAGATCAACCTCACGGCCACCTCGTTCTCTGATGTGGGCGGCCTGGTGGGCAACGTGTCCATCGCCAAGGGCGTCACCATCGAGAACGCGTTCGGCGGCGCGGGCAACGACCTGATCATTGGTAACCAAGTCGCCAACACCATCAAGGGCGGGGCCGGCAACGACCTCATCTACGGTGGCGGCGGTGCGGACCAGCTGTGGGGCGGCACTGGCAGCGACACTTTCGTGTACGGTGCCAGTTCCGACTCCAGGCCAGGGGCTGCGGACAAGATCTTCGACTTCACCTCCGGTTCGGACAAGATCGACCTGTCCGGTATCACCAAGGGTGCGGGCGTGACCTTCGTCAACGCCTTTACCGGGCATGCCGGCGATGCTGTACTGACCTATGCCTCAGGTACCAACCTGGGCACCTTGGCGGTGGACTTCTCCGGGCACGGCGTGGCGGATTTCCTCGTCACCACCGTTGGCCAGGCGGCTGCCAGTGACATCGTAGCCTGATGTAAAGCGCGCGGCGCTTCGGCGCCGCGCTCCTGGCTGGAGTTGGATATGCCACGTTTTTCCCCTTTGATCGCCTGTGTTGTGCAGGTGTTGTTCGTGTCGGCAGGAGCCCACGCAATGGCTAGCAGTCTTGTATTACCCACCTCCGCGCAGCTTGCCGGGCAGTGGGAGCTGAAACAGCAGGATCAGGTGTGCGTGCTGAAGTTAGTGGAGCAAGCCAATGCCCTTGGGGGCGATATCGCTTGTGCCGAGCAGTGGCTGGGCGACAAGCCGCAGACATGGTCACCCACGCCGGATGGTATCTGGCTGTTTAACGCTGAAGGCTCAGGGATCACCCATTTAAATCGCCAGAAAGAGGGCGACTATCAAGCCCGCACCAAAGCTGGCGAAGTTGTAACGCTGCAACGTAAACCTTAATTAAAAGTTATAAGCATATAACTCGATTTGTTAGGCGGCCGTACCCTACTTGGTAGGGGTGACCCTTTTGCGTAATTCGCTGCAAGGAAAAACAATTAATATGGCGAAGTCCCATGGGGTGGCGCCCTTATTCAGGGCGCTGGGTGAATACAAGAGTATTTTGATCAGCGTTGGCTGTTTCACGGCACTGATTAACCTATTAATGCTGGTGCCCTCGATTTACATGCTGCAAGTGTATGACCGTGTGTTGTCCTCCCAGAATGAAACCACCCTGGTGATGTTGACGCTGATGGTCGTGGGCTTCTTTGCGTTTATCGGCCTGCTGGAAGTGGTGCGCAGCTTTATCGTGATCCGCATTGGCAGCCAGTTGGAGCGGCGTTTCAACTTGCGCGTGTACAAAGCCGCGTTCGAGCGCAACCTGCAGCGCGGCCAGGGGCATGCCGGGCAATCCTTGGGCGACCTGACCGCTCTGCGCCAATTCATCACGGGGCCGGCGCTGTTCGCGTTTTTCGATGCGCCGTGGTTTCCGATCTATCTGTTCGTGATTTTCCTGTTCAACGTGTGGCTCGGCGTGCTGGCTACGGCGGGCGCGGTGCTGTTGATCGCACTGGCGTGCCTTAACGAATACTTGACTAAAAAGCCGTTGGGCGAGGCCAGCGGTTATTCGCAGCAGTCCACCCAACTGGCCACCAGCCATTTGCACAACGCCGAAACCATCCAGGCCATGGGTATGCTCGGCGCGCTGCGCCAACGCTGGTTTGGCGTGCATTCGCAGTTCCTGGGCTTGCAGAACCAGGCCAGCGACACCGGTTCGATCATCACCTCCTTAAGCAAATCCCTGCGCCTGTGCCTGCAATCACTGGTGCTGGGCCTGGGCGCCTACCTAGTGATCAAGGGCGACATGACCGCCGGGATGATGATCGCAGGCTCCATCTTGATGGGCCGCGTACTCAGCCCCATCGACCAATTGATTGCGGTGTGGAAGCAATGGAGTTCGGCCAAGCTGGCCTACCAGCGCCTCGACGAGCTGCTGCGCGAATTCCCGCCAGAGGTCGAGCACATGGCCTTGCCGGCGCCCCACGGCCAGGTCAGTTTCGAGCAGGTCAGCGCCGGCCCACCGGGGCGACGCATGGCCACCCTGCATCAGGTCAGCTTCAACCTGGCCGCCGGTGAAGTGCTGGGCGTGCTAGGCGCGTCGGGCTCCGGCAAATCCACCCTGGCCCGCGTGCTGGTGGGCGTGTGGCCGACCCTGGCCGGTACCGTGCGCCTGGACGGCGCGGATATTCACCGCTGGAACCGCGACGACCTCGGCCCGCATATCGGCTATTTGCCCCAGGACATCGAGCTGTTCAGCGGCAGCATCGCCGACAACATCGCGCGCTTTCGCGAGGCCGACCCGGAGCGGGTGGTCAAGGCCGCGCAACAGGCCGGTGTGCATGAATTGATCCTGCGCCTGCCCCAGGGCTACGACACCGTGCTGGGCGACAACGGCGGTGGCTTGTCCGGCGGCCAGAAACAGCGCGTGGCCCTGGCTCGCGCCCTGTACGGCGGGCCGCGCCTGATCGTGCTGGACGAGCCCAACTCCAACCTCGACACCGTCGGCGAAGCCGCATTGGCCAGCGCCATCATGCAAATGAAAGCCCAGGGCAGCAGCGTGGTGCTAGTCACCCATCGTTCCTCGGCATTGGCCCAGGCCGATAAATTGCTGGTGCTCGGCGAAGGCCAGTTGCAGGCATTCGGGCCCAGCCAGGAGGTGCTGCGGGCGTTGTCCGGGCAGCAGGAAGCGCCGAAAGAAAAAACCGGTGTCAGTTTCAGTCGTCAGTACCCGGCCGCAAGGAATCCAGGCGCATGAGCAGCCTTACTGTTGAACCTCAAATTAAAGAACGCGATGCCGGCTTTTTCGTAAAAATGGGCTGGGTGATGACCCTTGTCGGTGCCGGCGGGTTTTTCCTCTGGGCCAGCCTCGCACCGTTGGACCAGGGCATTCCGGTCCAAGGCACCGTGGTGGTGTCCGGCAAGCGCAAGGCCGTACAAACCTTCAGCCCCGGCGTGGTCAGCCGGATCCTGGTCAAAGAGGGCGAACTGGTCAAACAAGGCCAGCCGCTGTTTCGCCTCGACCAGACCCAGAACCAGGCCGATGTGCAATCGCTGCAAGCCCAGTACCGCATGGCCTGGGCCAGTGTGGCGCGCTGGGAGAGCGAGCGTGACAACCTGCCCGGTATTACCTTTCCTGCTGAGCTGAGCGCCAATCCCGATCCCGCGCTGATGCTGGTGCTCGAAGGCCAGCGCCAACTGTTTAGCAGCCGTCGCGACGCGTTTGCCCGTGAACAGGCCGGGATTCGCGCCAGCATCGAAGGCGCCACCTCTCAGTTAAGTGGTATGCGCCGTGCGCGCAGCGACCTGACCTCACAGGCCCAATCCCTGCGCGCGCAACTGAGCAACCTGCAACCCTTGGCCGACAACGGCTATATCCCGCGCAACCGGCTGATGGACTACCAGCGCCAGTTATCCCAGGTGCAGCAGGACCTGGCGCAAAACGCCGGGGAAAGCGGCCGGATAGAGCAGGGCATTGTCGAATCTCGCCTCAAGTTGCAGCAGCACAGCGAGGAATATCAAAAGGAAGTGCGCAGCCAACTGGCCGACGCGCAACTGCGCAGCCTGACACTGGAGCAGCAACTGACCTCCGCCGGCTTCAACCTGCAGCACAGCGAAATCAACGCGCCGGCCGATGGCATTGCGGTCAACCTCAGCGTGCACACCGAAGGCGCCGTGGTGCGCGCCGGTGAAACCCTGCTGGAGATCGTGCCCCAGGGCACGCGCCTGGAAGTGGAAGGGCACCTGCCGGTGCATTTGGTGGACAAGGTTGGCACGCACTTGCCGGTCGACATCCTCTTCACTGCCTTCAACCAAAGCCGCACGCCACGGGTGCCGGGCGAAGTCAGCCTGATCTCCGCCGACCAGATGCTCGATGAAAAAACCGGGGCGCCGTACTACGTGCTGCGTACCAGCGTGAGCGAGGCGGCGATGGAAAAACTCAACGGCCTGGTGATCAAGCCCGGCATGCCCGCCGAGATGTTCGTGCGCACCGGCGAGCGTTCCTTGCTCAACTACCTGTTCAAGCCGCTGCTGGATCGCGCCGGCTCCGCGTTGACCGAGGAATGAGCATGAAGCCAGTGTTCATTTCGCTGTTGCTGGTGTGTGGCAGTGCCCAGGCAGCCATGGGGCCCTTCGATGTGTACGAGCAGGCGCTGCGCAACGACCCGGTGTTCCTCGGCGCCATCAAGGAGCGCGACGCCGGCCTGGAAAACCGCACCATTGGCCGCGCCGGCTTGCTGCCGCGGCTGTCCTACAACTACAACAAGGGCCGCAACAACTCCGAAGCGCACCTGCCTGACGGGCGCGGCGGCAGTTACCGCGACGACCGCAACTACAACAGCTACGGCTCGACCTTCAGCTTGCAACAGCCGCTGTTCGACTACGAAGCCTATGCCAACTACCGCAAGGGCGTGGCCCAGGCGCTGTTTGCCGATGAGAGCTTTCGCGACAAGAGCCAGGCGTTGCTGGTGCGGGTGTTGAGCTATTACACCCAGGCGCTGTTTGCCCAGGACCAGATCGACATCGCCAGGGCCAAGAAGAAGGCCTTCGAGCAACAGTTCCAGCAGAACCGCCATCTGTTCCAGCAAGGCGAGGGCACCCGCACCGATATCCTTGAAGCCGAGTCGCGCTATGAGCTGGCCACCGCCGAAGAGATCCAGGCCCTGGATGAGCAGGACGCCTCGCTCCGGGAACTGGGCGCATTGATCGGTGTGCAAAGTGTCAACATCAACGACCTGGCACCGCTGAACCAGAGCTTTGCCGCGTTCACCCTGACCCCGGCCAACTACGACACCTGGCATGAGTTGGCATTGACCAACAACCCGGTGCTGGCTTCGCAGCGCCAGTCCCTGGAAGTGGCGCGTTATGAAGTGGAACGCAACCGCGCCGGGCATTTGCCGCGAATCACCGCGTATGCCACCTCGCGCAAGCAGGAGTCCGACAGCGGCAACACCTATAACCAGCGCTACGACACCAACACCATCGGCGTCGAAGTGAGCATGCCGCTGTATGCCGGTGGCGGTATCTCGGCCTCCACCCGCCAGGCCAGCCGCGCCATGGAGCAGGCGGAGTACGAGCTGGAAGGCAAGACCCGCGAAACCCTGATCGAACTGCGTCGCCAGTTCAGTGCGTGCCTGTCAGGCGTGAGCAAGTTGCGCGCCTATCAGAAAGCGCTGGCATCCGCCGAGGCGCTGGTGGTGTCGACCAAGCAAAGCATTCTGGGCGGCGAGCGCGTCAACCTCGACGCCTTGAACGCCGAACAGCAGCTGTACAGCACCCGCCGCGACCTGGCCCAGGCGCGTTATGACTACTTGATGGCCTGGACCAAATTGCACTACTACGCGGGCAACTTGCGTGACACCGACTTGGCCAAAGTGGACGAAGCCTTCGGCCCGGATGGAAAACTGTAGGAGCGCGTGTTTTGTGGCGAGGGAGCTTGCTCCCGCTCGACAGCGAAGCTGGAGCCGGCTTTTTTAGGGAGCGCTTCGCACTCCAGCGGGAGCAAGCTCCCTCGCCACAGGGCAGGGAATAACAATAATAGGGAGTGTGCACATGATCACCGATTCACCACGTTTCAAACCCTTCACCGCAGGTTCCTTGCTCTTGCTGTCCGTTGCGGCACAGGCGCAATACACCGAGACCGGCCAACCGGGTAACCCTGCCAGCTGGCGCTCGGCCGAGTACCAGAGCGACTGGGGCCTGGGCCGTATGAAAGCCGATGAAGCCTACGCCGCCGGGATCAGCGGCCAGGGCGTAAAAATCGGCGCGCTGGACTCAGGGTTCGATGCCAATCACCCCGAAGCTGCCAAAGACCGTTTCCACCCGGTCACCGCCACTGGCACCTATGTCGATGGCAGCGCCTTCAGCACCACCGGCGCGCTCAACCCGAACAACGATTCCCACGGCACCCACGTCACCGGCACCATGGGCGCCGCCCGCGACGGCGTGGGCATGCATGGCGTTGCTTACAACGCGCAGGTCTATGTGGGCAACACCAACGCCAACGACAGCTTCCTGTTCGGCCCCACGCCAGACCCCAAATACTTCAAGACCGTGTACACCGCTTTGGTGGACTCCGGCGTGCGCGCCATCAACAACAGCTGGGGCAGCCAGCCCAAGGACGTCAGCTACCAGACCCTGGACAACATGCACGCGGCGTACGCCCAGCATTACAACCGCGGCACCTGGCTTGACGCGGCAGCGGACGTGGCCAAGGCGGGCGTGATCAACGTGTTCAGCGCCGGCAACAGCGGCTATGCCAACGCCAGCGTGCGCTCGGCCTTGCCGTATTTCCAGCCGGAACTGGAAGGCCACTGGCTGGCCGTATCCGGGCTGGATAAAGCCAATAACCAGAAATACAACAAGTGCGGCGTTGCCAAGTACTGGTGTATTTCTACCCCCGGCGCGCTGATCAACAGCACTATTCCCGACGGGGGGTATGGGGTGAAGTCCGGCACCTCGATGTCAGCGCCCCATGCCACTGGCGCGTTGGCGCTGGTGATGGAACGTTATCCCTACATGACCAACGAGCAAGCCTTGCAGGTGCTGCTGACCACCGCCACGCAACTCGACGGCTCGATCACCCAGGCGCCCAACGCCATCGTCGGCTGGGGCGTACCTGACCTGGGCCGGGCGATGCACGGCCCAGGGCAACTGCTCGGGCCCATGGAGGTCAACCTGGCCGCCGGACAGGGTGACGTGTGGAGCAACGGCATCTCCGACCAGGCGCTCATCCAGCGCCAGGCCGAGGACCGCGCCGAACACACGGCTTGGCAGCAAACCCTGATCGACAAGGGCTGGCAAAACGGCGTGGGCGCCACTGCCAGCCAGCAGGACCAGACCGACTACGCCATCGGCAATGCCCGCGACCAGGCCGCCGCCAACCGCGTGTACGAAGGCAGCCTGATCAAGGCCGGTGCCGGCAGCCTGGTGCTCAGCGGCGACAGCACCTATCGCGGTGCGACCCTGGTCAACGGCGGTCTGTTGGCCGTCAATGGCTCGTTGACTTCGGCGGTGACGGTCAATGACAGCGGCACCCTGGGTGGTTCCGGACGTATCGCCGCGTTGTCGGTAAACAGTGGCGGCCGTGTGGCGCCAGGCAATTCGGTGGGTACATTGCAGGTGGCGGGGGATGTAAACCTCGGCGCCGGCTCGACCTATGCCGTGGAACTGACGCCCACCAGCAGCGACCGCATTGTCGCCGGCGGCCAGGCTATTCTGGGCGGCGGTACCGTTACGCTGGCGCTGGAAAACAGCCCCACCTTGCTCAGCCAGAGCGAGGCCCAAAGCCTGATCGGCCGGCAGTACTCGATTCTCGAGGCGGCGGGCGGCATTCAGGGCCAGTTCGGGCAAGTGCTGCCCAACTACCTGTTCCTCGGTGGCACCCTGGACTACGCCGCCAATGCCGTGCAACTGAACGTGGGGCGCAACGACGCCAGCTTCGCCAGCGTCGGCGCCACCCGCAACCAGCGCAACGTCGCAGCCGCCGCTGAGCAATTGGGCGCTGGCAACCCGGTGTATGAAAGCCTGCTGCAGTCGCAATCGGTCGCCGTGGCCCAGCAGGGCTTGCAGCAACTGTCCGGGGAAATCTACCCCGCCGTGGGTGCGATGCTGATCAACGACAGCCTGCAACTGCGTAATGCCGTGGGCGAGCGCCTGCGCCATGTGCCAGTGACCGGTGAAAGCAACCTGTGGTTCAAAGCACTGGGCGCCTGGGGCAAGACCGACAGACGCACTGAAACGGCGGGTTCCACCACCTCCATCGGTGGCCTGTTGGCGGGCGTGGATGGCGCGCTGGATGAGCAGACCCGCGTGGGTGTGGTCGCCGGTTACAGCGACAGCTCCTTGAACATGGGCAGTGGTACCCATTCATCGGCATCCATCGACAGCTACCACTTTGGCGCGTACGCCGGGCGCGAGCTGGGTGATTGGCGCCTGAGCGTCGGCGGTGCCTACAGCTGGCATCGCGGCGATGTGAAGCGCGACCTGCAATGGGGTGATGTCAGCGGCAAGCAAAAAACCAAGCTGGACGCGACCACGGCGCAAGTCTTCACCGAAGCCGCGTACCGCATCCGCCTGCAGGCGGTGGCGCTGGAGCCGTTCGCCAACCTGGCCTATGTGCATCTCAACAGCGAGTCCTTCCACGAAAAAGGCGATGCCGCGGCCCTGGAGCGCGGCAGCGACCGGCGTGACGCGGTGCTCAGCACCCTTGGCGTACGTGCCCTGAAAACCCTGGCCCTCAATGACCATCAGCAACTGGACCTGTCCGGTTCGTTGGGCTGGCAACACAGCCTGACGGCGGTGGAGTCCGAAGAGCACTTGGCGTTTGTCGCGGGCGGGCCTTCATTTGCCGTGCGCAGTGCGCCATTGCTGCGCGACGCTGCCTTGGTGGGCGTGCAGGCCAGCCTGGCGCTGAATGCATCGACACGGGTCAACCTGGATTACAACGGCCAACTGGGTGGGCGCGCGAAAACCCAGGGCGTGGGCTTGAGCCTGAACTGGCAGTTCTGAAGACACAGCGAACCTGATCGTTCCCACGCTCCGCTGATCGTTCCCACGCTCCGCGTGGTAACGCCTCTTGTGACGCTCCGCGTCACGCTTTGGGACGCAGAGCGTCCGGGGCCGCATTCCCACGCGGAGCGTGGGAATGATCAGCGGCGGTGTTCTGGAGAAGTGATTTACACACGTGCAATAAGAAAACTAAGGAAGGTCACCGTGAAAAAACGCAAGTCAGGGTTAACTACCGCCATCCACACAGGCCCGGGCTATCCGCTCAAGGCGCTGAGCTGCGTGCCATATGGCGCGTTGTTGTGTTGCCTGGCAAGCCTGGGGACCGCCCAGGCTGCACCCTATGTGGAAACCGGCAAACTGGGCGACGCCGCCAGCTGGCGCAGCAATGAGTTCAAGGCCGACTGGGGCCTGGGCGCCGTGCACGCCGACACCGCCTATGCGGCCGGCTATACCGGCAAGGGCGTCAAGCTGGGGATCTTCGACCAGCCGGTGTACGCCCAGCACCCGGAGTTCGCCAGCCCCGACAAGGTGGTGACGATTGTCACCGAGGGCATTCGCCAATACACCGACCCATATATCCCGGTGAAGGCGGGCGACGCGTTCCGCTACGACGGCACGCCGTCCAAGGACTCCAACGGCAAGCTGGGTAACCACGGCACCCATGTCGGCGGCATTGCGGCCGGTAACCGCGATGGCGGGCCGATGCATGGCGTGGCGTTCAACGCCCAAATCCTCACCGCCGAAAACGGTGACCCGGGGCCGGAAGACGGGATCATCCTTGGCAACGACGGCGCCGTGTACAAGGCGGGTTGGGATGGGCTGGTCGCCAGTGGCGCACGCATCATCAACAACAGTTGGGGCATCGGCATTGGTGATCAGTACGCCAAAGGCGGCCGTGATCCGGCGTTCCCCAACTTCACCGTCAATGAGGCCCAGGCGCAGTTCAATACCATCCGGCCGATCCTTGGCACCCTCGCAGGTGGCGCGTACCAAGGCGCCATCGACGCGGCCCGCAGCGGTGTGCTGACCATCTTTGCCGCAGGTAATGACTACAACCTCAACAACCCGGATGCGATTTCCGGCCTTGCGTATTTTGTGCCAGAGATCGCGCCTAACTGGCTGTCCGTCGCGGCCCTCCAGCAGAACCCGAATACTGCCAGCCCCGATCCTTACGTGATCAGTACGTTCTCCTCGCGTTGTGGCTATGCGGCGAGCTTTTGCGTATCGGCACCCGGCACCAAGATCTACAGCTCCATCATCAACGGTACCAGCCTGGAAAACCTCACCACCGACTGGGCCAACAAAAATGGCACCTCCATGGCCGCACCTCACGTGGCGGGCGCCGCAGCGGTGCTGATGGAGCGCTTCCAGTACATGAGCGGCGACCAGATTTCCACCGTGCTCAAGACCACCGCCACCGACCTCGGCGCGCCGGGCATCGACTCGTTGTACGGCTGGGGCATGATCAACCTGGGCAAAGCGGTCAACGGCCCAGGGATGTTTATCACCGCTGAGGATATCCCGGCCGAGTTCCGTATCGACGGCGCCTACGGCAGCGGCCAGTTCGTCGCGGACCTGCCGGGTGTCGGCGCGGTGGTGGATGCCGGCAAACCCACCCAGCGTGTGTGCGACGACCTGCACTGCGGGCGCGATGTGTGGAGCAATGACATCTCGGGCCATGGCGGCCTGACCAAGCAGGGCATCGGTACCTTGGTGCTCACCGGCGCCAATACCTACAGCGGGCCGACGCGGGTCAACCAGGGCTTGCTGGCGATCAACGGTTCGGTTACCTCCGACGTCACTGTGAGCCAGCGCGGCGTGGTCGGTGGTTCGGGGCGTATCGGTTCGCTGAGCGCGAACAGCGGCGGCACCGTGGCGCCGGGCAATTCCATCGGCACCTTGAACGTGGCGGGCAACGTCAACTTTGAACCGGGTTCCACCTACGCGGTAGAACTGTCGCCCACCAGCAGCGATCGCATCGTCGCCGGCGGCACGGCCACCCTCAACGGCGGCACCGTGACCCTGGCCCTGGAAAATAGCCCGACCTTGTTGAGCGCCACCCAGGCCCAAAGCCTGATCGGCCGTCAGTACAACATCCTGCAAGCGGCAGGTGGCGTCACCGGCAGTTTCGCGGCAGTGGTGCCCAACTACCTGTTTGTCGGCGGCACCTTGAACTACGCCGCCAACGGTGTGCAACTGGATGTGGCACGCACCAACAGCTTCGCCAGTGTGGCCGCCACGCCGAACCAGCGCGCCGTGGCCGGCGCCGTCGAGCAATTGGGCGCGGGCAACGGTGTGTATGAAAGCTTGCTGCTGGCACCCACGGCCGCCTCGGCCCAGGGCGCGTTCCAGCAACTGAGCGGCGAGGTTTACCCGGCGCTGGAAACCGCGCTGGTCAATGACAGCCGCTACGTGCGCGAAGCCGTGGGCGAACGCCTGCGCAACGGTGAAATGGGCGCTGCCAGCCAAGCCATCGACAGCCGTGGCAACGTGTGGGTCAAGGCACTGGGCGCATGGGGCAAGACCGACAGCCGCAACGACACCGCGGGCTACACCACCTCCATCGGCGGCATGCTCGCCGGTGTGGACGGTGCCCTCGATGACGCCACACGCATTGGCCTGGTGGCCGGCTACAGCGACACGTCGCTGAACATGGGCAGCGGCACCCACAGCCGCGCTTCGGTCGACAGCTACCATTTCGGCGCCTATGCCGGGCATGAAATCGGCGCCTGGCGCCTGAGTGGCGGCGCGACCTACAGCTGGCACCGCGCCGATGTCAAACGCGACCTGCAATACGGCGACGTCAGCGGCAAGCAAAAGGCCAAGGTCGATGCCCACAGCACCCAGGTGTTCACCGAAGCTGCGTACCGCATCAACCTGCAACCGCTGGCCCTGGAGCCGTTCGCCAATCTGGCCTACGTGCACCTGGCAACTGACAGCTTCAAAGAGAAGGGCGACGCCGCCGCGCTGAGAAGTGGCGATGACAGCCGTGACCTGGTGCTCAGCACCCTGGGTATGCGCGCCTTGAAGACCTTCAATATCAACGATCACCAGCAACTGGAAGTCTCCGGCACCCTGGGCTGGCAGCACAACCTGAGCAGCACCGATTCGGAGCAGCACCTGGCGTTTGCCTCGGGCGGCCCTTCGTTCGCTGTGGAAAGTGCGCCAATGGTGCGCGATGCTGCGTTGGTCGGGGCACGGGTCAGCCTGGCCTTGAGCAAGGATGCGCGGGTGAACTTCGATTACAACGGCCTGCTGGCCAGCAAGGAGAAGGTGCACGGCGTCGGCTTGAGCCTGGATTGGGCGTTCTAAAGTTTTGAAAAACCACTGTAGGAGCGAGCTTGCTCGCGAAAAACTCAAGTGCGCCGCGTTCCTTCAGGTAGAACGCGTCATCGTTGACGACCTTCGCGAGCAAGCTCGCTCCTACAGGTGGTAACAGATAACAGGTGTTTTGGCTTTCTCTACAAATCCAACAACAGAGAGGCACTACCAATGGGTATCTTTGACTATAAAAACCTCGGTACCGAGGACTCCAAGGCGCTGTTCGCCGATGCCATGGCGATCACGCTGTATTCCTACCACAACCTGGATAACGGCTTTGCCGTCGGCTACCAGAACAACGGCCTCGGCCTGGGCCTGCCCGCCACCCTGGTCAGCGCGCTGATTGGCGGCACCAACGCCCAAGGGGTCATCCCCGGCATCCCCTGGAACCCCGACTCGGAAAAAGCCGCCCTTGAGGCGGTGCAAGCAGCCGGCTGGACGCCCATCAGCGCCAGCACCCTGGGCTACAGCGGCAAGGTCGATGCGCGCGGCACCTTCTTTGGCGAAAAATTCGGCTACGGCACAGCGCAGGCCGAGGTGCTGGGCAAATATGATGACGCTGGCAAGTTGCTGGAACTCGGCATCAGTTTTCGCGGCACTTCGGGGCCTCGGGAAAGTGTGATCACCGATTCCATCGGCGATGTGATCAGCGACCTGCTCGCCGCCTTCGGGCCCAAGGATTACGCCAAGAACTACGCGGGCGAAGCCTTTGGCGGCTTGCTCAAGAACGTGGCGGACTACGCCAGCGCCCAGGGCCTGAGCGGCAATGACGTCGTGGTCAGCGGCCACAGCCTGGGGGGCCTGGCGGTCAACAGCATGGCCGATTTGAGCGACAGCACCTGGTCAGGGTTTTATAAGGACTCCAACTACGTGGCCTACGCGTCGCCGACCCAGAGCGCCGGCGACAAGGTGCTTAACGTTGGCTATGAAAACGACCCGGTGTTCCGCGCCCTGGATGGCTCGTCATTCAACCTGTCGTCCCTGGGCGTGCACGACAAACCCCACGAATCGAGCACCGACAACATCGTCAGCTTCAACGACCACTACGCCTCATCCCTGTGGAACGTGCTGCCGTTTTCCATCCTCAACCTGCCCACCTGGGTCTCGCACTTGCCCACCGGTTACGGCGACGGCATGACCCGCATCCTCGATTCGGGCTTCTACGAGCAGATGACCCGCGACTCCACGGTGATCGTCGCCAACCTGTCCGACCCGGCACGGGCCACCACCTGGGTGCAAGACCTCAACCGCAATGCAGAGACGCACAAGGGCAATACCTTCATCATCGGCAGCGACGGCGACGACCTGATCAAAGGCGGCAGGGGCGCGGACTTTATCGAAGGCGGCAAGGGCAATGACACGATCCGCGACAGCAGCGGGCATAACACGTTTTTGTTCAGCGGGCAGTTTGGCAATGACCGGGTGATTGGCTATCAGGCGACGGACAAGCTGGTGTTCAACGATGTGGCGGGCAGCAATGATTACCGCGATCACGCCAAGGTGGTGGGCGGGGATACCGTCATTAGTTTTGGTACGGATTCGGTGACGCTGGTGGGTGTGAGCAGTCTGTCGGGGGAGGGGATAGTCATCAGTTAACGTATTCGGTGTGGGAGCTGGCTTGCCTGCGATGGCGGCGGTCGAGACAGCCATGCGGTGACTGACAAATCGCTATCGCAGGCAAGCCAGCTCCCACATTTGATGGGGTGTTGCTAGATGATCATTTTTCCTTACGCACCGTGGCCACATCATCGGCCTTGATACGAATACGCTTGCCGGCAATATCGGTGAACTCGTAGAAGCCGTCGGCCGTCTTGGCGTTGGGCGTGTCCTTGGTCAAATATTGCGTGCCATTTTGCAAGGTCACTACGGTTTGCGTGGAGCAACCGGCCAATACCAGAAAAGTGAGTGCAACCAGTGGCAGACCCAAATTCTTCATGTTCATAACCCTTACCTTTAACCCTGAAAAGTCCCGCAGCGTCTGGCTGCGCGGCCATAAATATTACTTGATCAACCCCCTCATCAGATTGTTTTTTTGCAAAAAGTTGCAGGCGCCATTTATCTATTACTGATTGCAACAACCGCTTTGCCCCGGCAATCTGTATGCATAACCAGTACTTGATTGCTTTGCGCCATGGCCAATCCCCTCGAAGACCCCTTGTATTACCTGCATAACTTCCGCCAAGTGCTGGTGTGGTTGGGGCAACGCTATGCCGATTTGCTCGATGCTCACGAACAGCATTTCATTCAGCAATTTGACAGGTTGCCCCAGGCGTCCCAGGCGTTGTTGGTGCGGATGGTGATGCGCAAGGGCGTGCATTTTCGTGCCGCCAAGCTCCATTACCTGGAAATCGGTTGCCCTCATGCGGCGGCGCGGCCTTTGCGTGAGTTGGGATGGGTCGAGGATCAAAGCCCGCTGCCGTTTGCCACCCTGTTTGCGCTGCTGCAAAAAAGTGAACTGCTCGGCGCCTTCAGGCCCTGGATCGATCAACCCAAGGCCAACAAGGCCGATTGGCTTGAACCCTTGGCCGCGCAATTTACCGAAACGCGCAGCTTTGCCCAGTGGTGCCCCGACGTGGACGATGTGCTCTATAGCCTGACGGTAATGGAGTTATGTGATCGCCTGCGCCTGATGTTCTTCGGCAACCTGCACCAAGACTGGTCGGAGTTCGTGCTGGCGGACCTGGGTATCTACACCTATGAAAAAGTCGAGTTCTGCGCCGAGTCTCGCGGTTTACGCAGCCGTGACGACGTGCACGGGTTTCTGTTCCTGCACCATTGCCAGCAAGCCTTTGAAGCCGGTGAGGCATTGGATACGGTGTTGGCACAGGTCGCCACGCTGTGTACCGACAACCCCTGGCTGGAAAAGCGCCGCGCCAAGCTGCTGTTCCAGATCGGCCAGTATTGCGAACGTTGCGCCGAGCTGGCACTGGCCGAACAGATCTACCGCAATTGCACTTATCCCGGTGCGCGGGCGCGGCTGATCCGCGTACTGGAGCGCCAGGAGGATTACGCCCAAGCCATGGCCTTGGCGAGCGAGGCGCAACAGGCCCCACACAGCGCAGCGGAACAACAACACCTGCTGCGCGTCGTGCCGCGCCTGCGCCGCAAACTTGGCGGGCCGGCGCTGCCCAGGGCCAAGCCCCAAGCGGTGGCGCGCCTGGACCTGGCGCTGGTGCAGGAGCCGCTGCTGTCGGTGGAGTCCTGTGTGCTGGCGCACCTGAGTGAACCGGATGCGCCGGTGCATTACGTCGAGAATGGCCTGATCAATTCGCTGTTTGGCTTGCTGTGCTGGGAAGCGATTTTCGCACCGCTGCCAGGGGCGTTCTTCCACCCGTTCCAGCGCGGGCCGGCGGACTTGCACAGCGAGGACTTTTATCAGCGCCGTGAAGCCTTGTTTGCCGCGTGCTTTGCGCAACTGGAGGACGGTCGCTACAAGGCCAGCATCCGCCAACGCTACATGGACAAATGGGGCATTCAGTCGCCCTTTGTGTTCTGGAACCTGCTCAGCGAAGAACTGCTGGAGCAAGCCCTGGCCTGCCTGCCCGCCGAGCATTTGCGCCATTGGTTTACGCGCCTGTTGCAGGATATCCGTGCCAACCGGGCCGGGATGCCGGACCTCATCCAGTTCTGGCCGGCGCAAAACACCTATCGCATGATCGAGGTCAAGGGCCCCGGCGACCGCCTGCAAGACAACCAGTTGCGTTGGCTGGCATTCTGCGGCGAATACCAGATGCCGGTCACCGTTTGCTACGTGCGCTGGGCGGAGCAACCCGCTTGAGTTACAGCGTGGCCGTGCGGGCGCTGTGTGAGTTCACCGCCAAGGTCGGCGACCTCGACCTGCGCTTTACGCCGTCGCCCAGCGCCCAGGAAGGCATTGTCGGCCATCGTACGGTGGCGTCCCGGCGCAGCGCGCATTATCAGCATGAGGTTGCCCTGGAGGGCGACTACCAGCAGCTCAAGGTGCGGGGCAGGGCGGACGGCTATGACCCGGACGCCAACCGCCTGGAAGAAGTCAAGACCTACCGTGGCGACCTCGCCGCTCAGCCCGCCAACCACCGGCAACTGCACTGGGCCCAGGTCAAGGTGTATGGCTGGCTGATGTGCCAGAAACTCGGGCTCGATCACATTGACCTGGCGCTGGTGTACTTCGATATCGTCGGCGAAGGCGAAACCGTGCTGAACCAGCGATTCGATGCGCCAGGCCTTGAGCAATTCTTCAATCACCAATGCGCGCTGTTCCTGGACTGGGCCCGGCAAGAGATGCAGCATCGCGACGCGCGTAACGCCGCTGCGCAGAGCCTGGCGTTTCCCCATGCCGACTTCCGTACCGGGCAGCGCGACCTGGCCGAGTCGGTCTACAAAGCGGTGAGTACGGGCCGGTGCCTGATGGCCCAGGCGCCCACGGGTATTGGCAAGACCATCGGCACTATTTTTCCGCTGCTCAAGGCCCTGGCGCCGCAGCAACTGGACAAACTGTTCTTCCTCACCGCCAAGACGCCCGGCCGCAAGCTGGCCCTGGATGCCGCCCAGGTTCTGTACGACAGCAGCCCCGAGCTGTCACTGCGTGTGCTTGAACTGGTGGCCCGGGACAAGGCGTGCGAACACTTGGACAAAGCCTGCCACGGTGATTCCTGCCCATTGGCCAAGGGTTTTTACGACCGCCTGCCTGCCGCCCGCCAGGCTGCGTCCCAGGTGCGCCTGCTCGACCAGCGCAGCCTGCGCAACGTAGCGCTGGCCCATCAGGTGTGCCCGTACTACCTGAGCCAGGAAATGGCGCGCTGGAGCGACCTGATCGTCGCCGACTACAACTATTATTTCGACTTTGGCGCCATGCTGTTCGGCCTGGCCCAGCTCAACCAATGGCGCGTCGCGGTGCTGGTGGACGAGGCGCACAACCTGGTCGAACGCGCGCGCTCGATGTACAGCGCCAGCCTGGACCAGTACAGCCTCAAGACCTTGCGCGAGAGCGCGCCCGAGACACTGAAGAAGCCCTTGCAGCGCTTGAACCGCGAGTGGAATGCGTTGCACAAGGACCAACTCGCGCCGTATCAGGCATACGCGGCCAAACCGGACAAACTGCTCCAGGCCCTGAGCCTGTGCACCAGCGCCATGGGCGACTACTTCAACGACCACCCCGAAGCCCTCAGCGGTGATCTGCAAGCCTTCTACTTCGACGCGCTGCAATGGGCCAAAGTGGCCGAGCTGTTCAATGAGCACTTTATCTTCGATATCACCAAGCGCCAGTTCAGCGGCAAGCGCAGTAGCTCGACCCTGTGCCTGCGCAATGTGGTGCCGGCCGAGTTCATCCGGCCCAGGCTGACCGCCGCACGCAGCAGCGTGCTGTTTTCTGCGACCCTGAGCCCGCGCCATTATTACGCCGACTTGCTGGGCCTGCCGGCGGATACCGCCTGGGTTGATGTGGCGTCACCGTTCAGGGCCGAGCAATTGCAGGTCAGCATCGTTGACCGCATCTCTACGCGGTTTGTGCATCGCCAGGCATCGCTGGAGCCCATTGTGGAACTGCTCGCCCGGCAATTCGCCGCGCAACCGGGTAACTACCTGGCGTTTTTCTCAAGCTTCGATTATCTGCAACAGGTGGCCCAGTTAATGGCCGAACGGCACCCACAGGTTGAGTTGTGGTTGCAGGCGCGGGGCATGGCCGAGGCCGAGCGCCAAGCGTTTTTAGACCAGTTCACCCACCACAGCCAGGGCATTGGCTTTGCGGTGCTGGGCGGTGCGTTTGGCGAAGGTATCGACCTGCCGGGTGCGCGCCTGATCGGTGCCTTTATCGCCACCCTGGGTTTGCCGCAGCTCAACCCGGTGAATGAACAGATCAAGGCACGTATGGGCGCGGTCTTTGGCGCGGGGTATGACTACACCTACCTGTATCCCGGCATTCAGAAAGTGGTGCAGGCAGCGGGGAGGGTGATCCGCAGCCAGCAGGATCGCGGGGTGGTGATGCTGATCGACGACCGCTTCGGCGAATCGCGGGTGCGCCAGTTGCTGCCGCGCTGGTGGGCGATCACCCCCCAGTAGGAGCGAGCTTGCTCGCGAAAAACGTCAACGATAACGCGGGTTTTCTGAATAAACGCGGCGCCGGTGAGTTTTCCGCGAGCAAGCTCGCTCCTACAGGTTTGTGTTAGACCACTTCCAGGTAGGAGCTTTGTATCTCCCGCGCCAACTCACGCACGGTGTCGATGAATTCTGTCAGCCGAGTGTGCAGCCCATCTTCCAGAATCTCATCAATCCCCGTGTACCGCAGCCGCGCCTCGAACTCCGCCGCCAGGCGTTGCGCCGTGCGCCCATAACTGCCGGGCAGGTCCGCCAGAATATGGCTCAATTCCTCGATGCAGGCATGCAGCGAACGCGGCACATCACTGCGTAACAGCAACAGCTCGGATACCGAGCGTGCATTCAAGGCATTCGGATACAGCTCGGTATACGCCTCGAACGACGACAACGCGCGCAGCAGGGCGCTCCACTGGTAATAACCGCGTGCCGACAGGTCGCTGACTTCTTCGGACTCTTCGCCGAACATCTCATAGCGTGCATCCAGCAGGCGCAGGGTGTTATCGGCGCGCTCGACAAAGGTGCCCAGGCGAATGAAACGGTAGGCGTCATTGCGCATGATGGTGCCCGAGGTTGCGCCACGAAACAGGTGCGAGCGCTGCTTGACCCAGTCACAGAAGTGGCTGATACCGTGTCGCGCCAGGCCACCGGCGGCGATGCTGCGCATTTCCAGCCAGGTGGCGTTGAGGTTTTCCCACATGTCGGCGGTGATGCGCCCGCGTACCGCATGGGCATTGCCTCGGGCGGCGCGCAGGCAGTTGTAAATGCTCGCGGGGTTTTCTGCATCGAGGGCAAAGAAGTGCAACATGCGCTCAGCATCCAGGGTCTGGTGCCGTTCCAGGTAGCTGTCCAGGGTGCCGCTGCTGAGCAACGACATCGCCAGTTCATCCAGGCCATCGCTGCGCCCGGCCTGGGGCATCAAGGACAGCGAATAACTGACTTCCAGCATGCGTGCCAGGTTCTCGGCGCGTTCCAGGTAGCGCGACATCCAATACAGATCTGCAGCCGTTCTACTCAGCATACTCAGCCCTCCACCACCCAGGTGTCCTTGGTTCCACCGCCTTGCGACGAGTTGACGACCAGCGAGCCTTCCTTCAGCGCCACGCGGGTCAAGCCACCGGGCACCAGGCGGGTTTCCTTGCCCGAGAGCACGAAGGGTCGCAGGTCGATGTGCCGGGGCGCGATGCCGTTTTCGACAAAGGTCGGGCAGGTGGACAGGCTCAAGGTGGGTTGGGCGATATAGGCATGGGGACGGGCCTTGATGCGCTGGCGGAAGTCTTCGATCTCGGCGGCCGTCGACGCCGGGCCCACCAGCATGCCGTAGCCGCCGGAACCCTGGGTCTCCTTGACCACCAATTGCTCAAGGTTGGCCAGCACATGGGACAGTTCATCGGGCTTGCGGCATTGGAAGGTCGGCACGTTCTGCAGGATCGGTTCCTCGTCCAGGTAGAAGCGGATCATGGCCGGTACGTAGGGGTAGATCGACTTGTCGTCAGCCACCCCGGTGCCGATGGCGTTGGCCAGTACCACATTGCCGGCGCAGTAAGCCGCCACCAGCCCGGGCACGCCGAGCATCGACTCGGGGTTGAACGCCTGGGGGTCGAGGAAAGCGTCGTCGATGCGCCGGTAGATCACGTCCACGGCCTTGGGGCCGTCGGTGGTGCGCATGAACACCTTGAGGTCCTGCACGAACAGATCGGCGCCTTCCACCAGTTCCACGCCCATTTCCCGGGCAAGGAACGCGTGTTCGAAGAAGGCGCTGTTGAAGCGCCCTGGAGTCAGGACGACCACGTTGGGATTGTCCAGGCGGCTGGAGTTCTTCAAGGTCTTGAGCAGCAGGTTAGGGTAATGATCCACCGGCGCAATGCGCTGCTTGGCGAACACTTCCGGGAACAGGCGCATCATCATCTTGCGGTCTTCGAGCATGTAGCTCACGCCGCTGGGGGTGCGCAGGTTGTCTTCCAGCACGTAGTAGGTACCGTCGCCGTCGCGAACCAGGTCGACGCCGGAGATGTGCGAGTAGATGCCGCGGTGCAGGTCAAGACCGACCATGGCTTTCTGATAGCCCTCATTGCCCAGGACCTGGTCGGCGGGAATGATCCCGGCCTTGATGATGCGCTGGTCGTGGTAGATGTCGGCGAGGAACATGTTCAATGCATTAACCCGCTGGATACAGCCGCGCTCGATCAGGCTCCATTCACTGGCGGGGATGCTGCGGGGAATGATGTCAAAGGGAATCAGGCGTTCGGTGTCTTGCTCGTCGCCATACAGGGTGAAGGTGATCCCGGCGCGATGGAACAGCAAATCCGCTTCACGGCGACGCTGGGCCAGCAGTTCCGGCGGCGTGTTGGCCAGCCAGCGAGAGAAGTCCTGATAGTGCGCACGGCATACGCCGTTTGCGTCATTCATTTCATCAAAGAAAGATCGAGCCATTCCAGTACCTTGTCAGTGCCCAGTGTGGCTTTGGGTGGCACTGCCGCTTAAAAAAACGCATGTTTTTATGAGCCCGTGGCTGAAGGTGCCAACAGACCTGGTCCTTACTTTCTTATGGGGGCGGCTCTGGGTCAGGGGGTAACGCATGCTCCTGTTTTCCGGGTGGTGAATGGATAAAGCAATGCCTGTGCCGGAATGCCGTTAATCCCCTGTAGGAGCGAGCTTGCTCGCGAAAAACTCGCCGGCACCGCGTTTAATCAGGCAGCCCGCGTTAGCGTTGACGTTTTTCGCGAGCAAGCTCGATCCTACAGAGGGCGGTGGCTGCCCTGAATTGGTGCGTGAACCGACTTGAACTTCACTAGGCCCCGATTCTTCTAAGGAGTTTCGTCACCTTGTGGAGCACCGTCGTGTCCAGAATCATCTCCCCCCACACTCCGGAAGCGGCCCTGAACGACCACAGCGAACACAACGCAAAGATTTTCGGCTCGCCCAAGGACCGCCTCGACTTTTACCGGCGCGAGATTCAGTACGAAACCAGCATCCTGGCCAACCGCACCGACGCCTACCTGACGGCGCAGTCCTTCCTGGTGATTGCCTTTGTTTCCGGCATGGGTAACCTCAACCCGGAATGGGGCAAGCTGTTCACGCTGGTGGTGCCGATCTTCCTGGTTTCGCTGGGTATTCTCAGTTCGCTGAATGCCTGGCCCGGTATCCGTGCGGCGTATGAAATCATCGACCACTGGCACTACAAGCAAAGCGAATTGCTGCGCAGCGAGCCGGTGATGGGCATGGCGTACGATGAATCGCCGCTGTTTTCCGAGGTGGAGTCGAGCCACAAGGGCTATCGCAAGTCGCTGTTGTTTTCCATGCGTGCGCCATGGCTGTTCATGGTGTTCTGGCTGGTGTTGGGCATCTATGCGTTCTATATCCAGGTAGACAACCCGCTGCGCTGAGCAAGCGAACGGAACTTCAGCCGTGGCCATGACGCCTTACCTCTATGCGGTACAGATTTTTTACCGGCCTGCAAAGAGGTGCCTCATGACCCAATCTAATGATCCACAGACTAACAATCGCAATGACCCCGCGATCGACGGCGGCGAGCCTGCCCCTGGCACCGCCGCCGATGCGCCCAAGGATCCGACGCCTGCGAGCGACCCAAAGGCCAAGGAAAACGACTACAGTCCAGACTTCAAGCCTGAGCGCGAGCCCAAGCCTGAAACCGATGCCGACATCGATACCCAAGGCGGTTAGAGGAGACGCACATGTCAAAAGAACTGGACGAAGAACTCAACGACCCCGGCAACGAAGACCCGGGTTCGCTGATGGACGATGCCGAGGTACCGCTGAACAACCTGGATGAAGCGGCGGACGTTGGCAACACTGAAAATCAGGACTGATCCGGCGGCGGGCCCGAGGGGTTACTGAGCTTGAAGTAGACTTCTTCCTCGGCCCCGCCGTCCAGCGACACCTCCTGGCCCACCACGCGGTTATCGATCAGCGTCTGCGCCTGGTCGCGGCTGATATTGACCACCGTGCTGCGCTTGCCCGTGATCACATACACCACATCCACCCCATGCTCGGCCAAGGCTGCCAGATAGTCGGCATGGGGCAGGTCTTCGCCCACTTCATATTGACGTTGCTCGCGTGCGGTCACGCCGCCTGCCTGCGCCAGATATTGCTGCGAATATCCCAGGCGTTGGCGTTCCTCAAGCAATCGTTGGGCGATCTTTTTCATTGGCTGGCTCGTACTGTGGGTCCTGACTGTTTGAAACCCCGGCGCGGTGCAGGATTCATTTTTTTTGCGCAGCCTGACGCTCATACCACGCCAGCATCGGCTGGGTACTCAGGCCATGGGCCAGGATGCTCAACGCGATGACCGACAGCGTCAGGTTGACCGCCACCTCGCTGCTGGTGCCGACCAGCCCATGGTTGAGCGCATAGAACAGGTAGTAAATGCTGCCGATCCCACGAATACCGAACCAACTGACCAGGCTGCGTTGACGACGGTCCAGGAGGCGGCCCCACGGCATGGCGAATACGCTGGCGGGGCGAATTACACAGAACAGCAGCAGCGCTACCGCCAACGCGGCCCACTCCCAGTGGCTGATCAGCACGATGCCCAAGACTGTCACCAGGAACACCTCCATGGCCCGCTCCACCAGGCTGCCGAAGGCCAGCATGTCGCCCATCATCACACCTGCCGCGATCTGGGTGTCTTTCAGGTGGCTGACGTCGCCATGCAAGGCTTGCTCGGGCTCGATTTCAAGGTGGCCCACCACCGGTTGCGCCAGGTGCTCGGCGGGTGTCTGGGCATTACCGGTGGACTTCACCTCGGCCTGACGCAACCCCAGGCCCGCCGCGAATACCGACAGGAAGCCATAGCCGCCCACGGCTTCGGCGCTCACATAGGCGAGGGCGATCAATGCCAGCGTCAGGTAATCATTGGGCGACAGGGTGCTGTCGGCATTGATCAGCCGCAGGCGCAACGTCACACGGCCGATACCTCGCCCCATCCAGTAGCCGATCAATAGCCCGACCGGCACCGCCCATACCAGGTTTTTCAGCACCCAACCGCCGACCCAGTCGCCATCGAAGCCGCTGTGTTGCATGAACAGCAGGCCGAAGATCACAAACGGAAAGGCGCTGCCATCGTTCAGCCCCGCTTCGCCGGACAGGCCGAAGCGCAGCGCGTCGTAATCCTGGGCATTGTTGACCTGAACCAGGCCCGCCAGCACCGGGTCGGTCGGCGCCAAAATCGCGCCCACCAGCAATGACACGCCCCACGACATATCCAGCAGGTGATGCAGCAACAGCCCGGTACCGAGGATGGTCAACAGCATGACCGGGCCGGCCAGCCCAAAGGCGATGCGCCAGGTGCGATGCTTGAGCGGCAGGCGCAATTTCAAGCCGCTGACAAACAGCGAAAACAGCACTGCCACTTCGGTCAGGTGCTCCATCCAGCGCGCCGAATCCTTGATGTCCAGGTCCAGCAAGTCAACGCCCAGCGGGCCGATGGCGATACCCAGCAGCAGGCACACCGCTGAGGTGGTGACTGGCATCCAGCGCAGGTAGGAGGAGGTGAGCGCGAGCGTCAGCAGCACCGCGCCCAATACGGCCAACCATAAAATGAACGTCATTGTGCGTGTACCCGGCCGTGGTTCATTCAGGTTGGAGGGCCGTGGCCAAGTGCGGGTTCAAACAATCAACGGCTTGAAGTGGCTTCTGTGGGAGCGGGCTTGCCCGCGAATGCGGCGTGTCAGTCACTGAATATTCAACTGAACCATCGCTATCGCAGGCAAGCCAGCTCCCACACTAATTATGTATTGCCCACAGAATCAGCGCCCGGCGCAGATCCCCTGTGGGAGCGGGCTTGCCCGCGAATGCGGTATACCCGTCAACATAGTCGGTGACTGACACCCTGTATTCGCGAGCAAGCCCGCTCCCACATTTGACTGTGTTTGGTCATGACACGCCCTTGGCATGGCACCTTAGCGATCCCCCAGCGGCGGCAGGCGCCGTTTCACCGGGGTTTTCTTCACGATCGCCGTATTGGTTTCGGCATACCCATTGATCCGGTCCAGCAGGCTGTCCAACTGGTCCATGGTGCGCACATGCAGGCGTGCGATGAAGCAGTCCTCGCCGGTGACCTTGTCGCATTCGGTGAATTCAGGGATTGCCTGGATCTGGCGCTCCACTTCCTGCAGTTTGCCGGGCAGGGGGCGGATGCGCACGATGGCTTGCAGCAGGTAGCCGAAGTGTTTGGGGTCGATGTCGACGGTGTAGTGGGTCAGCACGCCGCGTTCTTCCAGGCGCCGCAGGCGTTCGCTGACGCTGGGCGAGGACAGCCCGGTGATGCCCGCAAGGGCCTTGAGGGACAGCCGCGAGTCGTCCATCAAGGCGGCGATCAATTGCTGGTCGATGGTGTCGATCATGGTCTGTGCCTAATAAGAAAAGGTGAATTCGGGGTTTTGCCTTTTTTAGACGCTGTAGCCGTCGCGGACAGATTGCCATACTGGAGCTTCACTTGAGGAGCTTCAATCATGGATTCATCCATCCGTCGCGGGTCGTGGGAAATGGTCGCCGCCATGCTGATCTCGGGCAGTATTGGCTGGTTTGTGCTGGTGTCTGGCGTGTCGGTGATCGAGGTGGTGTTCTGGCGCTGCGTGATCGGCGCGCTGACACTGTTACTGGTGTGCGCCTGGCTGGGTTACCTGCGTGTAGACCTGCTCAGTTGGGCGAAACTGGGGCTGGCCATGCTCAGCGGCGTGGCCATTGTCGGCAACTGGCTGTTGCTGTTTGAATCCTATTCCCGTGCCTCCATCGCTATCAGCACGGCGGTGTATAACGTGCAGCCGTTTATGTTGGTGATGCTGGCGGCGGTGTTTCTCGGTGAAAAAATCACCGTGCAGAAACTGGCGTGGTTGAGCGTCGCGTTCCTGGGCATGTTGGCGATTGTCACCGCCCATGGCGAGCAAACCGGTGGCGGTGATTATCTGGTAGGCATCGCGCTGGCCCTGGGGGCGGCATTTTTGTATGCGATCGCTGCGCTGATCATCAAGCGCCTCAAGGAAATACCGCCACATTTGATGGCATTGATTCAGGTGGCCACTGGTGCGGTACTACTGGCACCGCTGGTGCCCTGGAATGGCTTACCTGCGTCCACAAATGCCTGGGCTGCGCTGGTGACCTTGGGGGTCGTGCATACCGGGTTGATGTATGTGCTGCTGTATGGCGCGATCCAGAAATTGCCGACGGCCATTACTGGCGCACTGTCGTTCATCTACCCGATTGCAGCGATCTTTGTGGATTGGATTGCGTTCGGGCATCGCCTGGGGTGGCTGCAATGGCTGGGCGTGGCGGCGATTCTGCTGGCAGCGGCGGGGTTGCAGCGGGGCTGGTGGTGGCCCCGCAACCTGGGTAGGAGCGAGCTTGCTCGCGAAGATGGTTAACGATGACGCAGCGCATCGGGGTGAAACGCGGCGTTCTCTGGTTTTTCGCGAGCAAGCTCGCTCCTACAGGTGAGGGTTAGTGCGTGCCTTGGTAGATAAGGTTTTCCGGGTTGAAATGCTCCACTGCGCTGCCTGGCTGCGGCAGGCCGAGGATATGCCCCTTGATCTTGCCCACCACGTGCATCTCGCAAGGTTTGCAGTCGAACTTCAAGGTCAACACTTCGTCACCATGGATCAACTGCATCGGCGCCACCTTGGTCTTCACCCCGGTCACGCCCTTGGCCTGTTTAGGGCACAGGTTGAACGAGAAACGCAGGCAGTGCTTGGTGATCATCACCGGCACTTCGCCGGTTTCTTCGTGGGCTTCGAAGGCTGCGTCGATCAGCTTTACGCCGTGACGATGGTAGAAGTCCCGGGCCTTCTGGTTGTAGACGTTGGCCAGGAACGACAAGTGCGCCTCAGGGTAAACCGGCGGCGGCGAGGTTTCAGCCTTGCGCCCACCCCGTGGGTGCGCGGCGACGCGTGCGGCAGTCAGCGCTTCGATCACTTCACGGCGCAAGGCCTTGAGCTGCGAGTTGGGGATGAAGAATGCCTGCGGCGCATCCAGCTCGATGCGGGTGGCATGGTATTCGGTGGTGCCGAGCTGGCCGAGCAGGTCGCGCAGGGTGTCCAGCGCCTGTTCCGGCTTGTTGGCCACGCCAAACGGGCCGGGCAGGATAACGCTGGCGCTGATGCCTTCTTCGCTGGTCGCGGTGATTTGCAGCTGCTCTTCACGCAGGCGCGCGACCCATGACAAGCCGATACGGCGCTCGGCCGAGGTCTTGAGCAGGGCCTGTTGCCAGTTGTGGTCCAGGTTGCGGTTGAGCGGGTGATGGGGGCGCAGTTGATGCAGGCCGGCCGGCATTTCGTTAGGCTCGACGCGGTAGCGGTAGCGCTTCTCACCGTCTTCCTCGAACTCACCCTTGGGCTCGGCGATGTTGGCACGAAAGCCCACCACTTCACGCTTGATCAGCACATTCAGGCCGTCGCCGTTGGACAGCGGCTCATGGGTGACCACCTGCAAGTCGCGCTTGCCGGCTTTTTCCACGGTGCCCACGGGCAGCCCGGTGAAGGTCGGGGTGTCAAAGGCGCCGATGTCGATCTTGCGGTCGCTGACAAAGTAATCGGTGCTGCCACGGTGGAAGGTTTTTTCCGGGTCGGGCAGGAAGAAGTGCGCGGTACGGCCGCTGGAAGCGCGGGCCAGGTCCGGGCGGTCTTCGAGGATCTCGTCGAGGCGCTGGCGGTAGTAGGCGGTGATGTTCTTCACATAGCCCATGTCCTTGTAGCGGCCTTCGATCTTGAACGAACGCACGCCCGCTTCGACCAGGGCGCGCAGGTTGGCGCTCTGGTTGTTGTCTTTCATCGACAGCAGGTGCTTTTCAAAGGCTACAACGCGGCCTTGGTCATCTTTTAAGGTGTAGGGCAGGCGGCAGGCCTGGGAGCAGTCGCCACGGTTGGCGCTGCGGCCATTTTGCGCGTGGGAGATATTGCACTGGCCGGAGAAGGCTACGCACAGGGCGCCGTGGATAAAGAACTCGATGGCAGCATCGGTCTCATCGGCAATGGCGCGAATCTCTTGCAGGTTCAACTCGCGGGCCAGTACCAACTGCGAGAAACCGGCCTGGTCGAGAAACCTGGCCCGGCCCAGTGTGCGGATGTCGGTCTGGGTGCTGGCGTGCAGCTCGATCGGCGGAATATCCAGCTCCATCACGCCCAGGTCTTGCACGATCAACGCATCGACACCGGCATCGTAGAGCTGATGGATCAGCTTGCGTGCGGGCTCCAGCTCGTTGTCATGCAAGATAGTGTTGATGGTGGTGAAGACGCGGGCGTGGTAGCGGCGGGCGAATTCCACCAGTTGAGCGATATCGCTCACCTCGTTACACGCATTATGGCGGGCGCCGAAGCTCGGCCCGCCGATATAAACGGCGTCGGCGCCGTGCAAGATAGCCTCGCGCGCAATGGCGACATCGCGGGCAGGGCTGAGCAATTCCAGGTGATGCTTGGGCAAGGACATAGTTTTTTTAGTCAGGCTTGTCACGGTTGAGGCGCGCATTGTAGCCGCGAAATGCCTGGGCGGCATCTACCGCAGGGCTGTCGGGCCTAATGCAAGTCCGTTAAGCGAACGCATTACTCAACGCAACGAAGCCCCAATGTGGGAGCTGGCTTGCCTGCGATGGCGATTGAACATTCACCACCGCTATCGCAGGCAAGCCAGCTCCCACCTTTTTGACCGAGTTCAACATTCCGATCAGTTCGGTTCTAAAAACGTCACAGATTCAAGCCTTGGCAGCCATCGCCGTCACTTCCACCCGCATACCTTCCACCGCCAAGGCGGCAACGCCCACTGCTGCCCGCACTGGCCAGGGCTTGGCGAAAAAGCGCTTGTAGACCTCGTTGAACGCGGCACGGTCGGCCATGTCGGTGAGGTAAATAGTCAAGTGCATAACCCGGTCCATGGAGCTGCCGGCTTTTTCCAGCGCGACTTTCAGCGCTTGCAGGGTGCACTCGCTTTGCTGGGTGATATCGCCCAGCTCCAGGCTGCCATCGGCACGGGTGGGAATCTGGGTGGAGACCAGGATGCCGTTGAAGCCGATCACGTCAGAGGAGATGGAATCGGCGTCCGGATCAGGGGTATAGGACAGGTCGTGGTTGGCCATGGGCACCTCGTGTTGGCAGGAACAGAAAGGCGCCATGGTCGGTGAAATTCACCTCTGGGGCAAACCCTGGCTCATCTCCAGCGTCGGAACAGCACGCTGGCGTTCACGCCGCCAAAGCCAAAGCCATTGGACAGCGCATATTCAATCGCCATGGGGCGCGCCTCACCACGCACCATGTCCAGGCCGTCGGCGAGGGCGTCCGGGTTTTCCAGGTTGAGTGTCATTGGCGCGATCTGGTCACGCAGGGCGAGTACGGTGAAGACGGCTTCGATGCCCCCCGCAGCACCGAGCAAGTGGCCGGTGGCGGATTTCGTCGAGCTGATCGCCGGGCTGCCGCCGGTACCAAATACCGTTTTGATCGCCGCCAGCTCGCCTTTGTCGCCCACAGGTGTGGAGGTTGCGTGGGCATTCAGGTACTGCACCTGCGACGCCTCGATACCCGCTTGGCGCAACGCTTGGGTCATTGCCCGGCGCGCACCGTCACCATCCTCAGGCCCTGCTGTCATGTGATAGGCGTCTGCGCTGGTGCCATAGCCCACCAGTTCGGCAATCGGCTGCGCACCCCGTGCCAGGGCATGCTCCAGCTCTTCAATCACCAGAATGCCGGCGCCTTCGCCCATCACAAAGCCGTCGCGCGCCTGATCGAAGGGCCGCGAAGCACGCTGCGGGCTGTCATTGAAATCGCTGGACAACGCCCGCGCCGCGGCGAAGCCGGCAAGGCTGACGCGATGAATCGCCGCTTCGGCACCTCCGCATACCGCGACGTCGACTTCTCCGGCGCGGATCATTCGCGCTGCGTCGCCGATAGCTTGAACCCCGGCGGCACACGCAGTGACAGGCGCACCCAGCGGGCCCTTCAAGCCATAGTTGATCGACACATGCCCGGCAGCCATGTTGCTCAGAAACGATGGAATGGTGAAGGGCGACAAACGACGCGGGCCCTTGCTGTCGGTGGTGCGCACCGCATCGGCAATGGCTGGGAAGCCACCGACGCCGGAGGCGATGATGGTCGCCGTGCGCTCCTGCTCCTCGGGTGTTTTGGGTGCCCAATTGGCCTGCTTCAAGGCTTCATCCGCGGCCGCCAGGGCGAACAGGATAAAGCGGTCCATCTTGCGCTGTTCCTTGGCCGCCAGCAGTCGATCAGGATCAAAACCGGCTTCGGGGTCTTGCAGCACACTTTGCACCTGGCCGCCGATGCTGATCGCCAGATCACCGATCAATTCTTGCGGCAAACGACGGATGCCCGACTGCCCGTCCAGCAAGCGCTGCCAAGTGGATTCCACGCTCGATCCCAGCGGCGTCAGCGCGCCCATGCCCGTCACGACGATACGTTTACTCATGCTCAATCGACTCCTGTTGCTTGAAGGATACACAGCGTATGGACGTCACTATCATCATGAAAGTAACATGGCATCCTTCAAGTTTGTACTCGCACACAGGAATACTTATGCAGCGCAAATCCCTCATCAGTGCCGAATGCCCCATCGCCCGCAGCCTTGAACGGGTAGGGGAGTGGTGGAGCATGCTGATCATGCGCGACGCCTTGCACGGCCTGCGCCGTTTCGATGAGTTCTCGCGCAGCCTGGGCATCGCGCCCAACATGTTGACGCGCCGGCTTAATGGCTTGGTGGAAGCGGGGATGCTGGAGCGCCGTGCCTACAGCGAGCGCCCGCCACGCTACGAATACGTGCCGACGGCCAGGGGCGAGGACTTTCGTATGGTGCTGATGGCGTTAGTGGCGTGGGGCAACCGGCATTACGCCGAGGAGGGCATCAGTGTCGAGGTGGTGGAACGCGAGACGGGCCGACCGGTGCAGCCGGTGATGGCGACGGCTGAAGGTGCGTTGGTGGCGATGGATCAGTGCGAGGTACAGCCCGGCCCGGCCGCCAGCGCAGGGATGCGCCAACGGCTGAACCGTGAGTGATTGATTACTCTTTTACATCCATGAACTCTTCAGCCCACGCCACATAACTTTCCGGCAAGGTGTAGGTGTGGGTCAATTCCGTGGCACTGAGGTTCGAAGTGCTGTGGGTCAGCTGACGCTGGGCACGCAGGCTGTCGTAGGTGGCCTTGATCGCGGCGAAGTAGGCGCCATGCCCGGCTACCACGATGCGCACACCCAGGCTGGCCAGGCGCTCACTGTCGTGCAGTTGTGGGTTGCCGTAGGTCACCAGCATCAGGGGAACGCTGAGGTTCTCTGCGATCTGCTCCAGGTGGTCGAAGTCCTTGACGCCGACCATGCAGATGCCGTCAGCACCGGCCTTTTCATAAGCCTTGGTACGCGCAATCACATCGCTGGTGGGCAGCACGCCGGCATTGGTGCGCGCAATGATCGACAGCGCCGGGTCGACGCGCGCTTCCAGCGCGGCCTTGACCTTGCCGATGCCCTCTTCGACGGAAATCAGGTCCGTGGATTTACGCCCGAATTGCGCGGGCAAGAGGGTGTCTTCGATGGTCAGCGCCGCGACGCCGGCGCGTTCCAGCTCTTCCACCGTGCGCATCACGTTCAGGGCGTTGCCGTAGCCGTGGTCGGCGTCGGCAATGAACGGCAACTGGGCCACACGGCCGATGCGGGTGGCTTGCTCGACGAACTCACTCAGGGTAATCAACGCAAAATCGGGGGCCGCCAGCACCTGCAGGGAGGCGACCGAGCCGCCCAGGATACCCACTTCAAACCCCAGGTCAGCCGCGATGCGGGCAGACATGGGGTCGAATACGGAAGCGGTTTCAACGCAGATCGGCGTTGCCAGCAGGTCACGGAAGTTACGGCGTAGCGCTGAGTGAGAAATCTTGGGCATGGTCTTTCCTGGCTTTGGTCATCGTCAAGTGACGATCAATGTCTATTCGTGGTGCCGGGAGATTACCACGCAGATGCCCCTGTGATTATGACGTTTGAGCAAGGTGAGGGTTATCGAGCGACTGCACTGTACGACGTACCCAGGTCGCGGGCCCAGCCGTCGAGCACGTCCTTGACATTGTCAGCGGTCATGACTTGTTTGTCATTGGCCAGGGGAGCACCGGTGCCTTTACGCACCATGGCCGCCACGACATCGCCGGTCGAACCATCTTCCAATGACAGCTCCGTGGCGATTTCACTGTCTCGATCGCGGATGCCAGTGGCGGCGCTCACGCCCGCTGCGACCAGGGTGATCGGCAGCCACTCATAAAACCGCAGTCCCTGGGGGCTGGTGGCGATGCGTGTGATGGCAGGGCGTACTGTGAGGGTGTCAGGGCCAGGTTTCGAGGCCAGGTAAACGTATTTGCCAAGTTCCGAGCGCAGTACCAAGTCGTAGTAGCCGGTGACGTGGGAGAGCGTGCTTTGGGGGATCTGAGCGGAGGGTTCAACAGCCGGGAAAAACTGGCTGGGCGCCAGATATACCTGCTTGTAGCGGCCACGCTTCAAGGCCGGGCTGACCCAACTCTGTACGGTCTGGCCCGACGGGCTCTGTTGCTCTTTAAGCAGGCTGTAGTCATGAAGAAAGCCTGTATATCGCTCGGGTTCGACCTTGTTGCTGCTGCAAGCGATCAGGCTCAGGGTGGCCGCCATCAGTAGCAGGAATGAGCATTTACGGGCCATCAATGGGTTGCCTGTTCGTTTGGAGTGTCGTGCGAGGATTCGATGTGCAACTGGCCATGGGTCATGATCCAGTGGACAAGCTCGGCGATGGGAATGGAGTGGGCGTACTCGACCCACCGCCCGGCGTCGGGGCTGTAGTGTTCGAAGTAGCGACGCAGCACGATACGGTCCAGTTCCGCGTTCAGCCCCAGGCAGGATTCCTGGAACAGCATCGGGCTATCCTGAGCCGGGGAAGAGGTGCGCTGGCTCAGCACCAATGGTCGCGCGTCGCTCGCGGCCTGCTCGGTGTACCTGCTGCTCGAAACTTTCATAGGCGTCTCCTTGAATGGAAGACGTGCAGAATGCCCGACAGGTTTTACCCAAAGATGTCCGGGTTGTGTCCGTGGCGAAGGAATGTTGCTCGATTGAAATAAATGACCCCGGCGCCGGAATGGTTTTAGATGTCGTTCTTTTTTTGGCTTGGGAACCTGTGAACGTGAGCAGACTGCTGATCGTCGATGACGACGTGGAAGTGCTGGCATTGCTGAAGAAGTTCTTCGTCCAGCACGCCTATGAAGTCGACGTGGCCGCCGACGGCGAGGCCATGTGGGCGGCCATCGCGCAGCAGCGGCCGGACACGATCATCCTCGACCTCATGTTGCCCGGTGAAGGCGGCCTCAGCCTGTGCCAGAAAGTGCGGGCACAGTTCGGCATTCCTATCATCATGCTCACGGCCATGGGCGAGTTGAGCGACCGCATTGTTGGCCTGGAACTGGGCGCCGACGACTACCTGACCAAACCCTTCGCCCCGCGTGAATTACTGGCCCGCCTGCGCGCTGTGCAACGGCGTGCGGGGCAGTCGGTCAGTGCGGCCGACGAGCGCTCACGCCCGGTGATTGCCTTCGCCGGTTGGCATCTGGATATCACCTGTCGCGAACTGCGTTCGCCCGAGGGCGTCATGATCCCGCTGTCCGGTGGCGAGTTCGACCTGCTGGTAGTGTTTCTCGAACACCCCCAGCGCATTCTTACCCGCGACCAATTGATCGACCTGACCCACGGCCAGGGCCACGATGCCTTCGACCGCAGTATCGATGTGCAGGTCAGCCGGCTGCGCCGCAAGATCGAGCCCGACTGCAAGCGCCCGGACCTGATCCGCACCGTGCGCAATGGCGGCTATCTGTTTACCGCGCCGGTGACCCGCTCATGATCCGGCGCCTGTTGCGCCGCGACACCCTGAACCGGCGCATCGCCCTGACCATCCTCGCTGCGATGCTCGCTTCACTGGCCCTTAACGCCTTGTTCGTGCAGGTGGCCGGGGTGTGGGCGCGCCCGCCCATCGACCGCACGGGGTTACTGGAACAAATGGCCGCGACGTTGAAAGTGATCGAGGCCGCGCCTGCGCCGTTGCGCTCGCACCTGGCGGCAGCGGCCAGCGATACTCGGTTGCAGGTGACGTGGCATACCAACCCCGTGGATTTCGGCCTGCCCAGCGGCGGCAACGTGCTACAAGCCGGCGAAGTCCCTGGGATACAGGCATTGTTTGGCACGGGGCGCACCATTCAGGTGTACAGCCCGGACGATTGGCCGCGTGGCAGCCCCGACGCACGTTATGTGGCGCTGGTGCAGTTAGTTGATGGCAGCTGGTTGTCTTTCATACCGCCCGTACGCAGTTGGGGCCTGAGCGCACCCACGCGGATTGCGGTCATCATCATTCTTGGGCTGATCGCTACCTTGCTGGTCGCCTGGGTCGCCACCCGGCAATTGGCCAAGCCGTTGCAGCGTTTCGCCAGTGCCGCCAGACGCTTCGGCGGCGATCTGCGCGCACCGCCCATCGACATCGAAGGCCCCGACGAGATACGCCAGGCCACCATCGCCTTCAACGCCATGCAGGCGCAGATCCAGCACTTTATCGGCGAACGCACCCATATGCTGGCGGCCATTTCCCATGACTTGCGCGCGCCTTTGACGCGGATGCGCCTGCGCTGCGAGTTCATGGAAGACCTGGACCATCAGCACAAGCTGATTCGCGATGTCGAGGAAATGCAGTCGATGATCAACGCCGCATTGGCGTTTTTCCGCGACGATACGGTGCTGGAGCACAGCACGGCGTTCGATCTGTCGGAACTGCTGCAAACCATCATCGACGACTATCGCGACCAGCAACTGGTGGTCGACTTCCGAGGGCCGCCCCATCTGGTCTATCACGGCCGGCCACTGGGGCTTAAACGGGTAGTGGTCAACCTGCTGGAAAATGCTGCCAAGTATGCCCGGCACCCCAGCATTGCACTGAGTGTTAACGACCAGAGTGTGTGCATCGAGGTCTGCGACGAGGGCCCGGGGATTCCTGAAGCGGACCTGGAGCGTGTGTTCGATCCGTTCTTTCGTCTCGAGACCTCACGCAACCGCAATACCGGTGGGGTGGGGCTTGGGCTCTCGGCGGCGCGGGCCATTGTGCGCGAGCAGGGCGGTGAGCTGAGCCTGAGCAATCGGCGCGGTTCGGGGTTGGTGGCCCGGGTTGAATTGCCGCGCTAGCGTGATGCGATATGCGCATTATTATTGAATTAGGTTATGCGTTATCAGTATTTTACATCCCGCCTTCAACACCGCAAAAATACCCCTGACAACAAATGACCTTATAAAACCGAGACCGTACGCGCGGATCGATTTGAATGCCTCACAAGGCATCTGGAGACGAACGTGCGTTACCTCAAAAACCTGGCGGCTGGATTGGTTGCCTCATTGCTGTGCCTGACGGCGCAGGCGCAAACCCTGGTGGTCGGCGACCAGAGCTACAACGCCCAGGCCGTGATGGAAGCGGCGGGGGTGCTGGATGATCTGCCTTATACGCTGGACTGGAAACAGTTCACCGCCGGGTCACCGGTGGCCGAAGCGCTCAACGTTGGCAGCCTGGACCTGGGCCTGCTCGGGGATGCCCCGGTGTTGTTCCTGGGCGCCCTGGGTGCACCGATCAAGGTGATCGCCGTGAGCCGGCAGAATCTCGACGGCGTGGCCATCCTGGTAAAAAAGGACTCGTCGATCCACAGCCTGGCCGATCTGGCAGGCAAGCGCGCCGCGATCTGGAAAGGTTCCTGGAGCCAGCAACTGTTGCTGACCGCACTGGACAAGGCCGGGGTTGCACGGGACTCGCTGCAATGGCGCTACCTCAGCGCCCTGGATGCTTCCCACGCGCTGGAAGGCGGTGCGGTTGACGTGATCGCCACCTGGGAACCCTACGTCACGCAACAGGAGCGCCAAGGTGCGCGGGTGTTGGCAACCGCTGAAGACCTGATTCCGGCCCAGAGTTTCATTGCCGCCAACGCCAGTGCCGTCGAGGCCAAACGTGAACCCATCAGCGACTTCCTCCAGCGCCTGAAAAAAGCCCGTGACTGGGCGCGCCAAAGCCCGGCCAACGCCAACGCGTATGCCGATGCCTGGGCCAAGCGCACCCGCGCGGATGCCGACATCGCCCGCGTCTGGTTTGCCCGTGCGCGCACCACCGTCGAGCCGCTGACGCCTCAGGCGCCCATCGAGGCGCAAAAGACCGTGGACTTTTTTGCCGGCCTGGGCCTGGTCAAGTCTTACTCGGCCGCCACGTTGTTCGACCCTTCATTCGCGGCCGCCTTGCAGCCCGCCGTCGCCACCACCCAGCCCTGAACGCTTGAAGGACGACCTGCGCAATGACTAAAAGACAGCTCAAACTGGGCGCCCTGACCATGGGCTGCGGTGGGCCGGGCCGCCATAACCTGTGGCTTGACCCGCAATTGCCGGCCGATGCCAGCGTCAACGTCGATTGGTACATCCAGATAGCGCGCCAGGCTGAGGCCGCACTGTTCGACCTGATGTTTATCGTCGACAGCCAGTTCATCACCGAAGGTTCGCCTTCCCATTACCTCAATCGCCTGGAGCCGTTGACGTTGCTGTCGGCACTGGCCGTGAGCACCCGGCATATCGGCCTGGTCGGTACGCTGACCACCTCGTATAACTCGCCGTATAACGTCGCCCGGCGCCTGGCCTCCCTGGACCTGATCAGCAAAGGCCGCGCCGGCTGGAACGTGGTGACCAGTGGCGATGCCGGTACCGCCGGCAATTACAGCCGCGACGAACACTACGACTACGCCACCCGCTACGGTCGCGCCGCCGAACACGTTCAGGTGGTACAGGGGTTGTGGAACTCCTACGAAGACGATGCGTTTGTGCGCAACCGTGCCACTGGGCAGTTTCTCGACCCGAGCAAGCTGCACAGCCTGAATCATCAGGGCGAACACTTCTCGGTGGTGGGCCCGCTGAATATCCAGCGCTCGCCCCAAGGCCAGCCGGTGATTTTCCAGGCCGGAGACTCTGAGCAAGGCCGCGACCTGGGCGCCGCCACCGCCGATGTGATCTTCACCCACGCGGCCAGTATCGAGCAGGGCCAGGCGTTTTACCGGGATATCAAGGGCAGGGCGGCACAACGGGGGCGCGATCCGGAACAGGTGCTGATCATGCCCGGTGCGGAAATTTATGTGGGCGACACCGATGCCCATGCCCGGGAAATCGAGCAGCACTATCATCAGCTCGACCACAGTTTTGCGCAGGCACTCAAGGAGTTCGGGCGCAATTTTGGCTGGCATGATTTCAGCCAGTACGACCTGGATGCGCCATTCCCACAAGAGAGCCTGGAGGCGGCGCGCAGCAGTTTTTTCACTGCTGCCAAACGCATCGCCGACCAGGCCCGGGAAAAGGGCTTTACCCTGCGCCAGGCCGTCGAATTTGGCCGGCAATTGCGCCCAGGCGCGTTCGTGGGCAGCGCTGCCACGGTGGCGCAGAAACTAGCGGATTGGTTCGAGGCGCAGGCGGTGGATGGGTTCAATATCTACATCGGGCACCCTGGGCAATTTGATCGCTTTACTCAGGAGGTGATCCCTTTGCTGCAAGAGCGCGGTGTTTATCGCACGGCCTACGAGAGTTCGACCTTGCGCGAAAGCCTGGGCTTGGCGATTCCGAGGTTCCAGCGCACCCCCTCACCCTAAGGGGTGATTTCGATGACTTTGCGGGTGTGGGACTATCACTTCAGTTCCCGGCGCCAGTGACCTGGTGTCGCACCCAACCGTTATGACGGCGAGTCTTCGAAGTGGATAATGATCGACTGTCTTCAGCCCAGTGGTTCGAACAGATAGCCAGGGTGACCGAGAGCATCGGGCACGCGGGGTTTGCCGCCACGTTGTTCGATGCTCTGGGGTGTATCCGCCCCATTCAGGCCACGACCTTGTACCTGTACCCCCACGACGGCATGCCCAGCGCAGTGTTCGAACTGGACGGGCCATGGCTGCCCCAGGGCAATGTGCGCCAGTACCTCTCCGGGTTTTACTTGCTCGACCCGTTCTACGGCGCCTGCGTGGAGGGGGCGGCTTGCGGCTGCTACGACCTCGCCGACGTAGCCCCCGATCACTTCGAGCACAGCGAGTACTACCAGTCGTTTTACCGGCATTCGCACCTGGAGGATGAGCTCAACTACATCCTGCAGGCCAGCAACGGCTTGAGCCTGGCGGTGTCGCTGGCCTTTACGCAGAAGCTCGACGCGACCACCACCGAGCAATTCAAGCGCATAGCACCTTGGGTACTGGCGGTGCTGGGCAAGCACTTCGTCGGCCTGGAGACTCAGGGCGCGCGTTTCGAAAGCCTGTTGGAACAGCGTATTCACTCGGCACTCAACAACTTCGGCTCCTCGCTGCTCACCGAACGCGAATGCCGGATCACCCAGTTGATCCTGCGCGGCCACTCCACACGTTCGCTGGCCGAGCGCCTCGGGGTCTCCGAAGACACCATCAAGTCCCACCGCAAGCACATCTACAGCAAGCTCGACATCGGCACGCAATCGGAACTGTTTTCCCTGTTTATCGACTCGTTGGCCGAGGCTCAGGGCGGGCAGAGTAAAGACCCCCTTGAGCGCTACATGAGCAAAGGCCGTTGACCGGCTGCATGACCACCCACAACAAGAGAAAAAGCCATGAACCTACCCTTTGAACCGCAACGCCAGACCCGGGACTACCAGGCCTCGGACGCGGCCCACCATATTCATGCCTTTGTGGATCAAAAAGCGCTGAATGCCGAAGGCCCACGCGTGATGGTCCGGGGTGAGGGCCTGTACCTGTGGGACAGCGAGGGTAAGCGTTACCTGGACGGGATGTCGGGCCTGTGGTGTACGCAATTGGGTTATGGCCGCAAGGACCTGACCGCTGCGGCGGCTGCGCAGATGGATCAGTTGGCGTACTACAACATGTTCTTCCACACCACCCATCCGGCGGTGATCGAGCTGTCCGAGTTGCTGTTCAGCCTGTTGCCAGGGCACTACAGCCATGTGATCTACACCAACTCCGGTTCCGAAGCCAACGAGGTGCTGATCCGCACCGTGCGCCGCTACTGGCAAGTGCTCGGCAAGCCGCAGAAGAAGATCATGATCGGCCGCTGGAACGGCTATCACGGCTCCACACTGGCGGCGTCTGCCCTGGGCGGCATGAAATTCATGCATGAAATGGGCGGCTTGATCCCGGACGTCGCGCACATTGACGAGCCTTATTGGTACGCCCAGGGCGGTGAGTTGACCCCGGCCGAGTTCGGGCGGCGCTGCGCTCTGCAACTGGAAGAAAAGATCCTGGAGTTGGGCGCGCAAAACGTCGCCGGTTTTATCGCTGAACCTTTCCAGGGCGCCGGCGGCATGATTTTCCCCCCAGAAAGCTATTGGCCAGAGATCCAGCGCATCTGTCGCCAATACGATGTGCTGCTGTGCGCTGATGAAGTGATTGGCGGTTTCGGCCGTACAGGTGAGTGGTTTGCCCATCAGCATTTCGGCTTCGAACCCGACACGTTGTCGATCGCCAAGGGCCTGACCTCCGGTTACCTGCCCATGGGCGGTTTGGTATTGAGCAAGCGCATGGCCGAAGCCCTGGTGGAGCGGGGCGGGGTGTTTGCCCATGGACTGACGTATTCCGGGCACCCGGTTGCGGCGGCGGTGGCCCTGGCCAACCTCAAGGCCCTGCGTGACGAAGGGATCGTGCGCCAGGTAAAGGACGACACCGGGCCGTATTTGCACAAGCTCCTGCACGAAGTCTTTGGCAACCACCCGCTGATCGGCGAGATCCAGGGCACCGGCCTGCTGGCAGCCTTGCAGTTCGTCGAGGACAAGGGCACGCGCAAACGCTTTGCCAATGAAAACGACCTGGCCTGGCAATGTCGCACTTTTGGCTTTGAAGAAGGCGTGATTATTCGCTCGACCCTGGGCCGCATGATCATGGCGCCGGCCCTGGTGGCCAGCCACGCGGAGCTCGATGAGCTGGTCGACAAGACCCGCATCGCGGTGGACCGCACCGCACGGATCGCGGGAAAACTGTGAAGGGCTGAGCCCCCGCATGCCGCTTCGGTTGAACAGGGTGGGCGCCCCATAGCGGCCTGCCCACCGCTCCCAATGGATGACTCATCAAAGGTGTCGATTTGATCGAACGCCGCGGCGCCCTGCATTCCACTTTCCAGGAGTCAGCAATGAATACAATAACAAACGTAGCCGATACTCCCGTCCATCAAACCCCAACCCAACCAACCTCATCGCGCCGCTTTCGACAACCCCTGGGCCTTGTCGGGCTGGTACTGTTCGGCCTGGCGTATATGGTGCCGCTGGCGGTGTTCACCACCTACGGCCTGGTGACCCAGATGACCAAAGGGCACCTTGCCACCGCCTACCTGCTGACCCTGGCTGCCATGCTGCTGACGGCCTACAGCTATGGGTGCATGGTCAAGGCGCACCCGTATTCGGGCTCGGTCTACACCTATACGCGCAAGGCGTTTGGCGCCTCCTTCGGCTTTATCGCCGGCTGGACCTTGCTGCTGGACTACATCTTCCTGCCGCTGCTCAGCTATTTGCTGATCGGCATCTACTTGTCCGAATACTTTCCTACCGTGCCCACCGCCGTATGGGTATTGGGCTCCATTGCCCTGGTGACGGCGCTGAATCTGGTGGGTATCGAGTCGATTACCCGGGTCAATTGGGTGCTGATCGTGGCCCAACTGGTGTTCATCGTGGTGTTTGTGGCGTTGTCGATCCACAACCTCAGCGGGCAAGCCGAGCCGGTGTCGCTGCTCAAGCCGTTTCACCATGAAGGCTTCAGTGTGCCGCTGATCATGACCGGCGCGGCGGTGCTGTGCTTGTCGTTCCTGGGCTTCGATGCCGTGTCGACCATGGCTGAGGAGACACCTGACCCGCGCCGTACCATTCCGCAGGCGATCATGGCGGTGTCGCTGATCGGTGGGTTGCTGTTTCTGGTGGTGTCGTATTGCGCCCAGATGGTCTTCCCGGAATGGAATAGTTTTGCCGATCCCGACTCGGCTTCGGTCGATGTGATGCGCCGGGTCGGCGGCGAGCTGCTGGTGAGTGCGTTTACCGCCACCTATGTGGCGGGCTGTTTCGCCTCCGCGATGGTCTCCCAGGCCAGCGTGTCCCGCGTGCTATTCGCCATGGGCCGCGACGGCGCATTGCCCAGGGTATTCGGCAAGCTGGTCACGACAAAGCACGTGCCGGCCAACGCGATCATGCTGGTCAGCCTGTTTTCGCTGATTGCGCTGTTTATCAGCCTGGACACCGTGGCCAACATGATCAGCTTTGGCGCGCTGTTCGCGTTTTCGGCGGTGAACCTGGCCGTGATCAAGCATTACCTGGGCGACCAGAAGCTGCGCGGTACACGCAACTATCTGCTGTACGCCGCCCTGCCGGGCCTGGGGTTTCTCAGCACGCTATGGTTGTGGACGAGCCTGTCCGGCCTGTCGTTCACCATCGGCCTGTGCTGGATGGCCCTGGGGCTGCTGTGTTTGCTGTGCCTCACCCGAGGGTTCCGGGTACGCATGCCGGACCTGCAAATGGCCGAATAAACAGGCCCCACCTCGGTTCATCTGTAGGAGCGAGCTTGCTCGCGAAAAACGTCAACGATAACGCGTGCTTCCTGGATGAACGCGGCGCCTGTGAGTTTTTCGCGAGCAAGCTCGCTCCTACAAAAGCCTTACAGCCCAATTCAGGAGTACAGCATGTTCAACCTCGACTACTGGCAGCAACGCGCTGCCCGCCAAACCTTCATCAGCACCGCCCTGATCGACGGCCGGCCCGTAGATGCACTGTCCGGGGCGACCTTTGACGCCATCAACCCGGCGACCAACCAGCTCCTTGCACGTGTCGCCGCCTGCGGTGAGGTTGAAGTGGACTTGGCAGTACGCTCCGCACGCCGCGCCTTTGACAACGGCCCCTGGCGACGCATACCTCCAGGCGAACGCAAAAAAGTCCTGATCAAACTCGCCGACCTGTTGATGACCCACCGCGAAGAACTCGCACTGCTGGACTCCCTGAACATGGGCAAGCCGGTAATGGACGCCTATAACGTCGACGTGCCCGGCGCGGCCCATGTTTTTGCCTGGTACGGCGAAGCCCTGGACAAAATTTACGATCAGGTCGCGCCGACTGCTCACAACGCGTTGGCGACCATCACCCGCGAAGCATTGGGCGTGATTGCAGCGGTGGTGCCGTGGAATTTCCCGCTGGACATGGCCGCCTGGAAACTGGCCCCTGCTTTGGCGGCAGGCAACAGCGTGGTGCTCAAGCCCGCCGAACAATCGCCATTTTCCGCCCTGCGCCTGGCCCAACTGGCGTTGGAGGCGGGTATGCCCGAGGGCGTGCTGAACGTGGTGCCAGGCTTGGGCGAGGGCGCCGGCAAGGCCCTGGGGTTGCACCCGGACGTCGATTGCCTGGTGTTTACCGGCTCGACCCAAGTGGGCAAGTACTTCATGCAGTACTCCGCGCAGTCCAACCTCAAGCAGGTGTGGCTGGAGTGTGGCGGCAAGAGCCCGAACCTGGTGTTTGCAGACTGTCAGGACCTGGACCTGGCGGCGCAGAAGGCGGCCTTTGGGATTTTCTTCAACCAGGGCGAGGTGTGTTCGGCCAATTCGCGCCTCTATGTGCAACGCTGCATCCACGACGAATTCATCGAGCGTTTGATCGACAAATCCCGTGCCTGGATGCCCGGCAACCCACTCAACCCCGCCAGCGCCGCCGGTGCAATTGTCGACAGCGGGCAAACCGCACGCATCATGCAAGCCATCGGCCAGGCGCACGCAGACGGTGCCATGCTGTTGACCGGTGGCCAACAGTTGAACATTGAGGGTTGTTCAAACTTCATCCAGCCGACGATATTCGCCAACGTCACCGCTGAAATGCGCCTTTCCCATGAGGAGGTGTTTGGGCCTGTGCTGGCGGTGAGCGCCTTCGATACCGAAGAACAGGCCATACAGCAAGCCAACGACAGCCTCTACGGCCTGGCGGCATCGGTGTGGAGTGATGACCTGAACCGTGCGCATCGCGTGGCGCGTGCCCTGAATGCCGGTACCGTGTCGGTCAACACCATTGACGCCCTGGATGTGACCGTGCCGTTTGGCGGCGGCAAACAGTCGGGGTTCGGGCGCGATTTGTCGCTGCATTCGTTTGATAAGTACACCCAGTTGAAAACCACTTGGTTCCAATTGCGTTAACTGCCCCGTTTCGCATAACTGCTGTGCCGTTACAGGCATTCATCCGCCAGTGGGCAATGCCTATAGTCCACTTAGCCCGTGCAGCGCTTCAACCGTGCTGCGCGATCCAGCCCAAGACTGAGGTGAGCCTGATGAACCGTGAATTCGACCCCGCACTGACTGATATCAACCAAGTGGACGCCGAGTACTTCGAGTACAGCAAGGCGGCAAATCCCATCAGTGCCAACCTGATTTCCCGTATTCCCTACCACAGCTTTCCGGCCTCGCTGTATGACAGTGGCCCCTCCCGCGTGGTACCGCTGGACCTCAGCGACGCCTTGGGCTGCGAAGGCCCTGCGACAGGCCCCGGGCTATGCGCGAACTTCATGCGCCTTAACCGTGGCGACACGCTGACCCTGCAACCCAACGCCACTTCCCAGGTGTTCTACGTGATTGCCGGGGAGGGCAGCGTGGTTCAGGGGGAGTATGAGATTCAATGGTCCAAGGGCTGCTTTATCGCCCTGCCGGGATTACAGCAAGCGCACTTCAGTGCCCGCGAGGATGCACGTCTTTACTATGTTCACGATGAGCCGTTGCTGCGTTACCTGGGGGTGACACCCCGCGCCGATCGCTTTGCGCCAACCCTGTACCCAGCAGCACTGGCCAACGCGAAGTTGCGTGAAGCGGCCGATGATCCCAGGGCACAGGACCGCAGCCGCATCAGCATCCTGCTGGGCAACCGTCATTTCCCGCAGACGCGCACGGTGACCCACGTGCTGTGGGCCATGTACGGGATTCTGCCGGCGGGATCGGTGCAGAAACCCCATCGGCATCAGTCGATTGCACTGGACTTCATTATTGATTGCCCCACGGGCTGTTATTCATTGGTGGGCACCGAGCTGGGCGCGGATGGGCAAATTCGTAACCCGCAGCGGGTCGACTGGTCTCCCGGCCTGGCGTTTGTCACGCCACCGGGTTACTGGCATGCGCATTTTAATGAATCGGATAGCGAGGCGTTCCTGATCCCGATTCAGGATGCGGGGCTGCAAACCTACTTGCGTGCGCTGGATATCCGCTTCAGTTGAGTCACTTCCAGTCCGGTGTTTCGCCCAGTCGTTCAACGATAAAGTCGATAAAACACCGGACCTTGGACGACACAATGCGCTTGGGCGGGTAGACAAACCACACCGCAAACGCCCGCTCCACGCCCTGGATCTGCCATTCCGGTAGCCACACTACCAAGTCGCCGGCCTCGATACTTCGCGCCACCAGCCAGTCGGGCAACAGCGCAAAGCCCAAGCCTTGGCGCACGGCGATCAGTTGCGCATCCAGGTCATTGATTCGAATAACGCCGTCATGCAGCAGCGGGAGCGCGCGGCCGGCAGAGACAAAACTGATATCGCCGGTGGTAGCCGTGCCCAGCACCGCAGGCACACCGGCCAAGTCCGTGGGCGTGGACGGAGGAGGGTGCTGCATGCCAAACGCCGGGCTGACCACCAAGCGGTAGTGGCCGTCGCTGAGCTTGCGTGCCTTGAGCGTCGAATCGGCCAGCTCGCCAATGCGTATGGCTAAGTCGACGCCGGCATGAATCAAATTGACCTGGGTGTTATCCAGCACCAGTTCCACGCTGATTTGCGGGTAGCGCACCAGAAAGTCATTCAACGCCGGCAGGATGTGATGGCGAGCAAACGCCGGTGGCAGGTTGAGTTTCAACACGCCCCGGGGATGCTGGTTCAGCGCTGACGTGGCGGCCTTGGCGTGTTCCAGTTCGTCCAGCACCCTGCGTGCGTGTATCAGGAAGGTCTGGCCGCCTTCGGTCAGATGCAGCGTGCGTGTGGAGCGGTTGAACAGCGCGATGCCCAGGTCTTGCTCAAGGTCCTTCACATAGCGTGAAACCGTTGAGGCCTTGATCCCCAAGCGCTCGGCGGCACGCGAGAAATTGTTGCCTTCGGCGGCTTCGATGAAGGCGGTGAGCGCGGTGAAATAGTCCAAGGGCAGCCTCAGGGCAGGGCGGTGAGACGTGCAGGTTGTTGAGTTTTGCCGGGGGCTGTCAACTGCACGACCGTAGAACCACGATGCAGCCCCCGTTTTCATAAATCAGGGCTGCTGGTAATGCCCCGGAATGTCATGGCCTTCGTCGGCGGGCTTGTTGCGCTTTTGCACCTGGACGTCGCTCAATTTCGCGTCCTTGAGCTCTGCAAAGCGCTGCCTGAGCAGGGACTCGGCCCATTGAGGATCCAGCGTGTCGGCATCGTGCTCAAGCGTGCAGCTTTGTGGCTGGTTATCGAGGATGAAACTGATGAGGTAATGCGGTTTCTCGAACATGAACGTGGCTCCGTTACGGTTAACAAGGCGTACCCGAGCAGGGCATGTTCATTTGATGAGTGGGTTGCGCGGTGATTCAGAAAAAATAAGCCGCTTTCATCTATTGATCTCGATCAGGTGGTGAGGCTGGCTCGCTCTATAACCTTGGGCGCTTATCGATGGCCAGGGACGGCTCAACGAGCAGCTCTGGTCACACATTCTCAAGGAAGAGTCAGCCATGCGATCACTGAAGATCCTGTTGTTATCATCGGCATTCAACGGTTTAACCCAACGGGCCTGGCTGGATTTGCGCCAGGCGGGTCACGACCCCAGTGTTGTGGTATTCACCGATCAAGCCACGGTGTGCCAGCAAGTCGAGGCGTCCGGCGCCGACCTGGTGATCTGCCCCTTTTTGAAGGACCGTGTGCCGCACCAACTGTGGAGCCATCCCCTGCGCCCGGTGGTGATCATCCATCCGGGCATCGTTGGTGACCGTGGTGCCAGTGCGCTGGATTGGGCTATCACCCGGCAGGCCCGCCGTTGGGGCGTCACCGCCTTGCAAGCGGTGGAGGAAATGGACGCCGGGCCGATCTGGTCCACCTGTGAGTTCGACATGCCCGACCAGGTGCGCAAATCCGAGCTGTACAACGGCCTGGTGAGCGACGCCGCGATGGTTTGCATCCGTGACGTCGTGGCGAAATTCGCCAAAGGCTTCGTGCCGACACCGCTCGATTACACCCAACCCAGCGTCATCGGGCGCTTGCAGCCAAACATGAGCCAGGCTGACCGCACCTTCAGTTGGTTCGATTGCGCAGGCTTTATCAAGCGCAGCATCGACGCCGCCGATGGCCAGCCCGGCGTGTTGGCGAGCCTGTTGGGCGGTCAGTATTACGTCTATGACGCGCACTTGGACGCCCGGCAGGGCACCCCAGGAGAAATCCTTGCGGTACAGGACGACGCCGTGTTGGTAGCGGCTGGAGATCACAGCCTGTGGATCGGCTCGCTCAAGCCCAAAGGCCCAGAGACCTTCAAGCTGCCAGCACGGCATGTTCTGGCTGAGCAGTTGGCCGGCGTGCCGGTGCTGGACAGTTCAATCGCCTGTCAGGCGCTCAACGAGCGGGTCTATCAACCGATTCGCTACCAAGAGTTCGGCCACATCGGCGAACTGACGTTCGAGTTCTACAACGGCGCCATGAGCACCGAACAATGCCAGCGGCTGGTGGCTGCATTGCGCTGGGCCAAGGCGCGAGATACCCACGTGTTGCTGATCAAGGGCGGGCGCGGCAGCTTTTCCAATGGCGTTCACCTCAACGTCATCCAGGCCGCCGAGGTGCCGGGGCTGGAAGCCTGGGCCAACATTCAAGCCATCGACGATGTGTGCCTGGAGCTGCTCACCGCCAAGCAACTGGTGATCAGCGGCCTGACCGGCAGCGCAGGCGCGGGCGGCGTGATGCTGGCGCTGGCGGCCGACATTGTACTGGCCCGCGAAGGCGTAGTGCTCAACCCGCATTACAAGACCATGGGGCTCTACGGCTCCGAATACTGGACCTACAGCCTGCCACGAGCCGTGGGCAGTGAAATCGCGCACAAACTCACTGAAGAATGCCTGCCCATCAGTGCCATTCAGGCCCAGCAGTACGGCATGGTTCAGGCCATCGGACCACGTTGCCCACAAGCATTTGGCTTGTGGCTTTTGCAACAGGCCGACAGTGCGTTGGCCGATGATAAGTACCTTCATGCACGCACACGTAAAGCCACGCTGGATACTCGGCAAGTTGAACGCTGTCGCGAGCAGGAGCTGGCACAGATGCGACTCGACATGGTGGAAAACCGCCAGCAGTTTGCCGAGAAATGCCGCAACTTCGTGTTTAAACGCAAAGCCTGCCAGACCCCGCAGCGGTTGATTGCGCCATGGGCGTTGAGGTATGAGGCTGGTGTGCAGGAAAGCCGGATGCTGAACGACTGACCGTCGACGCGGGGAGGGCACGTCGGCCAGTCCAGCCTCGCATTGGGCAATAGGGTTGCCCATAATGGAGGCCAACTCGCCCAACCGCACAGACCCCGAGGCTCCATGGAACTGCACAACCTGAACGATGATGCAGCGCCCGTATGACTCGTGCGCTGTTTATTTCAATGGATGGCCCCAAAGGCACCGGTAAAACCACGCTGTTGGAGGCCGTTACGACAGCGTTGAGGGCCGACAACATAAAGGTCGTGCGACTGTGCGAGCGCAAGAGCGATCCCTGTCGAGCGCAAACGATGGCTCTGGTTAACACGTTCGCCCGAGATCCCAGCCGGGATCTGGAACTTGAGGTGTGTGAGCGCTTTGCCGACAGCCGCAGCTGGATTACTCAAAACGTACTGGCCGCGCAGCCACCTGACAGCATCATCCTGATGGATCGCTGGTACCCGTCTGATGCTGGGTTTCGTCGGTTGATACCCTTTGCAGACATTCTTGAGCTGAACATTAATCGACAGGTGCAAGTGCCGGACCTGCACGTGGGGGTTGTCACCGCGGCGCAAATATCCTGGGCGCGGGCGGCAGCACGACGGCGGGGGTTGAGCAGTACGGTGATGTCTAAGCTGGAGGAGCAAGTTGCGTGTACCGAGGCGTTTGAGCGAGCGGCTGTGGAGCAGGGGTGGGTCATGTGTCGCAATGAAGGTACGATTGAACAGGCAGTGAGGCGGGTGGTTTTGCAGATATATAAGGTCCTTCATCCCAAGCATCAGGAGTAACGGAGTGCCGTTGAACCAGCAAGATCAGGATGATGTTGGTCATCAGAACAAACGTCACCGAACGAAGAAACTCTATGAAAACGTCGTGATAGGAAACTTCCTGTACGGTCTCGGATTCGCCGTGCGGTCATGTCTAGACGCAAACACCTCGATCCCAAGCGTGGTCAACCTGCTACAGCAGACGCCTGCAGACAAAGAGCTGGCTGACGTACTGCTGAGTTTTCCAGGTGTCGTGCGCTTGATCGAATTCAAGATGAAGGGCGCCAGCCTGAAAAAAGAACGACTGCGACATCGTTTACTACTGGCCGCCCTGGCAGGTGAAAATCAGGTATTGGTCGAAACGTCCAGAAGCCTGCACTGGTATGTGGAGGTGGGCGCCAATGACACCGACACGCCTCTGGTTTCGCGAGCCGTGCCTTATCTGGACGCCTTCGACGACGAACACTTGGCGTTGTCCGCGGGAAGCCTTGAACGACTCGTGGAGCAAACCGCGCGCGAAGCTGTTCGCGGCCTCGACCCGATGATGCGCGAGCGTTCACAGATATACCTGCGATTTTTACGCAATATTCAAGCTGACGACCCGGTGGGCGCAGGTGGTGTGCTTCTGGTCATGGGCGCAGGTGGAGCAATGCATTTTGTTCAGCTGCGAGACGTCTGTGATTTGAGTATGCCGCACAGGCAATGGCTGGAGCTGGAAATGAGCGGTCCGCAGCTGGAGCGATCTGTGCCTGCATTGGAGCGAAGCATGAAGCGTCCCAAACACCGCGACGGCCCCGAATATGGAAGGTAATGACCCATGGACGAACACGTGAACGAGAATGACCGGAGCCTGCGGGCCATGGCCGTCGCTGCCAAGGGCATCATGAGCGCAGCGGAAAATGACAGAAAAGCCGCTGAGCAGGCTATTGCGCGTCTTGGCTATCTGGAAAAACGTGTTGAGCAGAGCCTGCAACAGATTCCGACGATACTGGGCGCTTCAGCGGCGCAGATCGCAGATTCAGTGGCTTCAAAGGCGGCCGAGCACTTGATTGGCAAGTTCAAACAGGCCGATGCCGCGGCGCTTGATGCGGCGCAAAAGTACCAGGCCGCCAGTGACAGCCTTAAGCGTCGATTCTGGCTCAGCATCTTCGCCATTCATCTAGGTGTGGTATTGCCTCTGGCGTTGCTGTTTTTCTTTGCGGTCCCCAGCACCGATGAGATTGCGCAAAGGCAACGAGAGTTAGCGGTGCTTGAGCAAAACATAGAAGCGTTGAAACGCCAGGGTGGTGACGCTGCCATTATTGACTGCGAGGGACGCCCGTGCGTGCGCACGCGAGAGGTCCCGGGCGAAGATCCCTATCACGATGCCGCTACAGGCAAGAAGACTTATCGGTTGATCTGGACCAAGTGAGCTTCATCAACTTTGAACTAATCACTAAGCCTGTCCACCTAACGCTTTGCACGTTGCCTCAAGCCCGGGGTTTTCCTGGGTTACCCAATCACACACGAAGGTTTGGTTAATCATGAAGAGCGAACAGGTAGAAGGCGTTGTAGAAAAGGTTGCTGGCAAAGCGCAGAGCGCAGTCGGGAAGCTTTTTGGCGATTCGAAGTTGGAAGCCGAAGGCGCTGGACGCCAAGCTGCGGGTCAACTGACGCAAACCTATGGCGACGCACTGGACAGCGTTTCTACATTCGTCAAAGAGAAGCCGGTTGCTGCACTGGCAATCGGGGCGGTTGCTCTGCTGGTGCTGAAGAGATTGCTTGGTCGCTGAACCTCAATAACATTCCCTCGTACTCCTTGGAGTTCCGCGCCGGGAGATACGAGGGAGGTGAGCCATGGCCCTTGAAATGGTGCGATGTGATCATCAGCGCGATCCCGGTAGGGTAGGGTCTAGAGCCCGATCGATCTCTTCAAGGCAGTCCCGGATTTTGCTCAGCGCCTGGTTGTAATGCGCATTCGTCGCCTTGTCACCCAGGTCAAAATGCACCTTTCATGTTTAATCTGGTAGTCGCTTGAAGCCACATATTGCCCAGCCAATCAGGCACCTCCCGCGTGCGGGAGGTGAAGTCGGATAGTGGGGGAACAACTCCTGTAATGCTTCCTGATAGCGGGCTACCTGACGGCTCTGGTCCGAGGCCCTGTTCAGGCGCGTCCATGTCGATTTTCTCTATGAATAAGGCTTTTCCAGTCCGTTTTGCCTGCGCTGACAATGTCAACGTGTCTTCGTGCGAATGACGGTGGTTGACTATTGGAGCAGCGCAAGCTGTAGAATCCTGCCTCGCCCAGAGGCAAATGGCCAGTATTGTGATAGTGCTCTCCCGATGCAGATTTATGGGTGCTAGATGAGAACGATGCGCTGGGAGAGACCTGCGTAATGTACAAGTTCATACCTTTATGATTTGGGGCTTCTGCCAGTCAAGCTTCTCGCGAGTCCGCCGATACCTTTGCGGCAGACGCATGTCCGTCGCAAGGGGCTGGCGTCTAATTTCAAAGATGAACCGAGGAAGAAACAATGGCGATGGAATCACCTGCGCTCCTGCTGACCGATCTGAACAAGGCACTGCGTCGTCTACGCGGCGCCTGCACCGACCTTGGTAACGAGGAAATCGACGAGAAACTGCTTGAGGTGATGCGCCGCCTGCTACTCGCCGAGGTACTGGGAAATACCTGGATCGTTGTGATGGGCGGCTCTCAGGGCGCGGGCAAGACGACGCTGATGGCGAGCATATATGACCTGCGCGGTGATGGGCCGAGGTGGCTGCAGAGCAATGAGGGCCGTGGCGAGAAAATGCCGGTACTCATCCTTGAGATAGAGGGCCTTGAGCGCGCGCAGGGATACGTTCGCAGGCTGGTTCCGGACGCGGCGTCGCAGAGCTACAGGCTGGATGACTTCGAGGTGGATGTTCCGGAGTTCCAACGCGCCATCTGCGACCCCAATGCCGAGGATCTGCTGCCGGTCCTGAAGGTGCCTCGCCGCTACTTCAAGCGCAATAACCAGGCGTGGTTGCTGCTTCCGGGGTACGAGAAGCAGGAGCGCGACAACCGCGCCTGGCAAGAGCTGATGCGCCAGGCGATGATCGCGGCAGGTGGCTGCATCATCGTGACCGACGAGACGCGCATGGCCAACCAGCAGCAACTCGAGATCGTCCGGGACATGCTCGAGAACGAGCTCAAGGGCTGTAAGCCGTACATCGTGATCTCCAAGACCGAGGCCCATCGCAACGATCCCAAGCGGCAGGCCGATTTGCGCTCAAGCGCCCAGGCGACGTTCCAAGTGGCGCCCGAGCTGGCCGAAAGAAATATCATTCTGAGCGGCACCGACGACGCCGAGTACATTGGACAGTGGATGCCCCATCTGCGTCGCGCCATAGACGACCTCAACTTCACCGGGGAATCGGATCGCCACTTCCAGATGAGTCATCTCTCTGAAATTGTGGGTAAGGATTTGACACGGGTGTTGAATGCGATCCGCAGCAAGGCGCGACTCTATTTCACGAGTGACAAGGCAAGTGGGATTGATGGTGCTGAAGTGCTGGAAGAGGTTTTGGGCAGGTTCGATGAGGCAGCAGCGGAGCTTCGCAGCCAGCATCATCAGCTTGTGAGCGAACTGGCGGGGGAGGCCTTTTCCAAAGCGTCCGATTCGATGAGTGCTCGGCTCATTGCCGATCACGAGGGCTTCGGCAACTGGTTGTCGAATGCCTTCGATACTACCAGCCAGACCAGAATGAAGATGCAGGATCTCGTCCAGGGATCTTGGCGCGAAGCGGCGCCGGCGTTTTTTCACAACTACTCGCAAGGCGTATCGTCGTTAACAGCGAGTAAGCTTGAGCGAGTGTCCGTAGAGAAATCGGGGGAGGGCTCTCCCGCGCGGTTGCCACAGGCGAAATCCCAGAACCTGATCCAGATGGGCTTTGTGCACGCATCGGGTCAACCCGTTCGTTTCGAGAAGCTAACCCCTGAAGCTCTCAGTGATATCAGCATCCTTCTGGGCAATGGCCGCCGGGAGGAAGGGCGCGCTAATCAGGATGTCAGCAAACAAGTGGGTACCAGTGCCGAGTTGATACCTGCGATGTCGCTGGAATACACCCGGCTTCTCTTCGCTGTGCCTGAGGTCGTTGGCGTCAAGCAGGACTTCGTACCTACCGACAGCATGTCTGGCGCCAATGCCGTTTCAACGAGTGTCGAAAACCTCAGAACAGGCGTCGAGCTTGGCAAGACTGCTATTCGTTCGCTTGCCACCGTGCTGGCGGTAGACGTGGTCAGCGATGGAGACTCCGACATACTGGGTGCGCTCTTCGGCAAGACGGCTGACGCGGATGCGGCTGATGCAGGCGATTCAAGCAATTCAGACAGCTCAGGATCGGAGACCAAGCTTCCGATGCCGCTCACGCTGCACCCCGCTGCAGTGGCGGCCACCGCAGTCGTCGCGGCTGCGTATCTGACAGGCGTGGCGGTAACGCGAATTCGCAGTATCGAGAAAGCAGCAAGCGCCCAAGCTAGGGTCATGCTCGGCACGGTTCATGACCACCATGTTGAAAATCTTCGCACGTCCTTCGATGAGACCATGGCCGTGGCGCGCGCGCGCGTCTGCACGAGGCTGCGTGCCCGCTACCGCATGGACGAACTGCTGATGCGCAAGGACCGGCTTGCCAAAGCCATCGCCGATGTCACCTCGATCACCAGTGACTTGCGCTACGAGTTGGACTCGTCGGCTTCTGGCTTGCAACTGTTCATCTCTGACCGTGGTGTCTGACATGGCTAAGCAAGCCGTCATGGACCATTGGCACGCTCTGCAGGCACATCAGTCGGACTGGGCGTTTCGCGCCTATGCGCGGTTGATCAAGACGTTGAGCAAGGACGTCCAGGAAAAGCTGCAGCTCAAGGAGGAAGTGGCCGAGCCCTATGTGGTCATATTCGGCAAGACCCAGGTCGGCAAAACCACGCTGCTGCTCGACCTTATGGGCATCGACCCGGCCCAGTTGGGGAGGATCTCGCAGATCATGCGTGGCGGGCGCGAGGCGGGCAAATCGGCGACGGCCACCGCCATGGAGTATTGCCGCTCGGCCAACGGCCGCTGGGGACTGACTCTGCGCTCGAAAACGCATTGGTTCGAGGCCGAAGCTGATGTTACCCGGGCGCTTGGCCAGCTCAGGGAAGACATGGAGGCCGGACAACTGGTTGCCGAGTCGCCCTGTGTGGTGCATATCCCATCATCTTTCTTTGCCAGCCAAGCCGCCGAGGGGCCGAGTATTCGCATTCTGGACCTGCCAGGCGACAACCCTGCCAACGCTGCAGAGCAGGCACATGTGAACCATATGGCGAAGACTTATCTGCCCTTCGCTGACCTGGTGTTGCTGGTTGGCCGGGGCGATGACCTGGGCTTCCTGCGGCCTGAGGCGCTGACGCTGCCTGGAATCGAAGACTGGCAGGCCATGCCGCATCGTTTTCGCATTGTCACAACCTATTCGTACTTCGCACAGTCGATCAAAGACACTGCTCGCGAGGATGCGAGGTTCGATGCATCGAAGTCTCGGCGCCGTCTCATCCAGCAGATCGAGCTTTTCGGTCGCCTGAGCGACCAGGCCCAGGATGAGCACCTGTACTTTCCGCTGGAGTTCGGCACCAGTTGGATGAGCATGCAAAAGAATGAGCCGGAACTGCATGCCCGGATCGCGCCGTTGATTGCCGGACTGCGCAGCGAGTTACTGGAGCAGATCTCGCAATCCACAAGTCCGGTTGGCCGTCTGCGTAGTACGCTCGATAGTCACTTGGGCGTCAGGTATATCCAGAAGAAGAAGACCGAAGCGGTTGAGCAGACCATTGAGCAACTGGAGAGCAAAAACACGACGCTTGTGAGCGAGATCGCCATCTGGACCGCAGCGATCAAGAAGGCGCAGGATAAGTTGAGTAGGGCACTGCAAGGCTTGCAGACCAATACATTGGGAGATGGCATTAAGTTGATCGAGCACGCAGCCTCGAGCCCAGTGTTCACTGTCTCCGGTAGCTATCCTCCCAGGGAGGGCGCGGTCAAGGATGATTGCGAGACGCTCAGGACGTTGGTTAATGACTATTACAGGCTGCTCAAGGGGATGCGCCTGGAGGTCAAGGGCAATCCTCGATTGACGTATTGGGAGGGTGTGCGCAGGCTGGTGAATGAGCCGGGCTTGCGGATGATCGAGGATATTATCGACGACGCGTTCAGCTCCATTCGCTACACACTCGCGGACTACACCTTCGATACCTATCTGTTCTCATCAAACTATCAGGAGGATTTGAGGAAGGTCCACAGCGCAGGCAGCGAAGCCCGGAACGAACTGGTCCGCCTGTGGAAAAAACGTTGGCTCGGGGCATTGACGGTGCTTGACCAAGAGTTCAAGCGCGACATTAAGGCGCTCGAAACCAGCCTCGAACTGCAGCGGCACGAGCAGATGCTTCTGATAAAACAGCGCGAGCGAGTCGAGCACGAGACCGCCCTCAAGCACGGCGAGTTGAAGCGCATTGCCCAAACCTCGCAACAAGACCTCGATCGGTGCGAACGCTTCGTTCACTTGCTCGACGAGGAATACCTTGCCGAACTCAGTCAGCGGATGAGCTTGGCGATGAACGAGCAAGATGATTGTGACGCGTTACTGCAACTGCTGGCCTGTACGCAATTGAGCAACCAGCGGGTAGAACTGATGAGACTAAGCCAAGATGGCCGGGCCTGAAAAATGAGTACAGCTACAGAGATTCACAACAAAGAAAAGACCCTTGCCGAGTTGATGGTTAAGATCCTGAAGGAGCCTCTCAACCCACTCGAAGCCTCGATCAAGGCACTGAATGGAGACCTTGCGGACACACGAGATTCTATCACCGAGATCAACGATACCTTGGGCGCCTCCGCGGACGATGCGGAAAAAGCCACGAAGTTGTTGCTGCAGGCGTTGCGTAAGATCCGCGAAGAGGACGTCCCTTCGTTGCTCACCAAGCTTCAGAAACACATCACCGACCAGAGCGCGAGTGACGCTCGTGCAGTCGAGGCCTTGCTCGAGCAATTCAAGGCCGTCCACACCTCTAGCGTGAGCTCGACTGAGGCAGTACTGCTCGAAGCGCTCTCTGGGGCGACCCGGCAGCAGGGGGAGCTGGCGCGGTCGATCGAAGCGCTACGTCCGCACATCGAAAACTCGGCCGCTGAAGTATCGCGCTACCTGTCGTCAGCGCATAGCTCAAGCGTCACTGATTTCAAGGCAGCGGTCGTTGACGTCGGCGTTCGCATCGCCGAGCAGCAGCAAGCTTCGCAGGAAACCTTCCTGGCAGGGCTGGAAGCACTCGGTCTTGAAGACCAAGCAGCCAAGATCGAGCAGGCCGAGGTGGTGGAAAAGGTCTTGAAAGAAATTGTGTTGAGCCGGGAATTCAGCAAGAGGATCAACTCGGCTTTGGCGGCGCAAGTCAGCACCCTGGGCACGGACTTGGCAGGTGTATTGACCCAACTGTCGACGCAGATCGAGGCCGTTGTGGCTGAAAACCAACGCATTGTGCAACAGCTCTCGACAGCGGTCACGCGCGATCAAACTGCACTCGTCGCGCTGCTGACCCAGCAGAATGTGGGCCTAGCTACGCAGCTCTCATCCAGCCAGCGTCATGTGAAAAGGCTGACAGTCCTCACCGGTGTGTTTTTCGGAACGATGCTGCTGTATGCGGGGTATGACATTTGGCGGAATTTGCTCTGATTTAGCAGGCAGCAATTTGAGAGAGTGGTCGTCAGAAGCGGGATTCGGCGATGGCTATCCGGATCGAAGAGTTAGATTAGGTGCGCTGGCCTTAGAGTGGGCAGAGTGGGCTGGCCGTTCGAGGCATGCCTAGGGGCTGTGTGCAAAGTCTCGAGACGAAGGTAAGGCAAGGCGAAAACAGCAAGGCTTTTCACACAGAGCCTAAGTCTACAATAAGGAATCTTTGACTTCATGGATCTTGTACTACTGCCTTATAACAGTGGCTCAGAACTCCAGCGCCTCTATCACCGAGCGTTGCAGGTATCAGAGGAACTCTACATCCTAAGTGCTTATCTTACTGAGTGGGACACCAGTGTTGAGCTGGGGGCTCAGTGTAAATCCTTCGCGTTCGTCGTGGGAAAAGACTTTGGCATTACTAGGAGGGCGGCCTGTGAGAAGGTTATAGGCTGGCTGCCTCGATCGCGACAGGCGCACTTTCTGGTTGCAGAATTGATTGATGGTTTCCACCCCAAAGCTATGTTCTGGCGCGAGCCTGATGGAAGTTGTCATGCGCTTGTAGGCTCGTCGAACCTCTCGAAAGCAGCATTTGCCACTAATCATGAAATTAATGGGCATTCTGAGATATCGAGCTCTGTGTTTGAAGCTGCTAAGACATGGGTCTTCGAAGCAAAAAAATCTTGCGTAATCCTTAATCAGAGTTGGCTGGATGGTTACGTGGAGGCCATTCAGACTAGAAAGCCTGGCTCGGCTCGAAATCCGTCTGCGCCGGCGCAGGGTCGCGTGTTCAACCTTCGCTTACCAACAAAGAAATCTATAACTGCTATGGGTTCAACTTTGGATTTTCGCAGAACGCAGATGCTTACGTTTAAAAATCTGAAGAAAGAGTTACGAGCGCACTTTGAGAGCGCAGCTGAAGTGCAGGCGCGTTACTGGACACCTAAGAAAAATGAAGCGTTCTATTACGAATTACGTAGGCTCTGGGACTTTGGCAACGGAAGCCGGTTCCAGCCCAATGGATGGGAGCGTCAAGGTAAAAGCAGTAACTTTCGCGAGCTATCTGTTTCGCTCATACACGTCATTAATACCGATTCGTGTAATCGGGATGATGTAGTTATGAGTGAGCTTGATCGCCTGACAGTGTTGAGGGTTGAAACGCGGAGGTCGGTCTTCACTGAAATGCTGTGCCAGTTTTTTCCTAATGCCTATTACCTTGATAATGAACCTATAAGGGCGTGGATGACGTTAACCGGATGTGAAAGCCCTTATGGTGCCTCAGCTGGATACAAATATCTCCAGACTGCGCTTCTTCTGCGCGCCGCTCTACTCGACGCACAGAGCGGTAGAGGAGGCTACCCGGTCGAAAATCTCGGCGTGCTCGATGCAGTTATCTGGAAGGAGACGAGGAGACGCAGGGCCATATCCAAGCCGTTGAGAGAGTAGACGTCAAATACGAATTGGTCGAATCAGTGGCTTACGTGGCTCATGAACATTTCTAACATGGCACATGGTTTAACATAATATACATTATGCGAACCGTCCTATACGGAGCTGGGGGGCTCTGGTGGTCAGAATTGAAGCCTGGCACTAGCTGGTTGACGGGTCATTTCCTCCAACACCTGATCCAGGTGCGGCGCGAGCTTCAACACATCAAGGTCAATGCCTTGAACAGAGTTTGCTTCATATGGATATCGAGTGCCAACGAAAAGCTTGGAGCAAGTTGTGATCCATTTTTCCAGTTGAAAGCCTGGAGCCAATCTCTCTGACGTTTCACGCACCTGGTTGGCCATCTCAATAGGAATGGCGTTGTACAGATCAATCAGGCCATGCCTGTTTCCAGGCAAGCCGGTGACCAAACGCAAATATCCTTCGGGATCATATTCAGACCTTGGAAATCTAGGGTCAGCCTCAACAAGGAATGACTTAAGAAGCAGCTCAGACGCGAGCGCGGAATTCATCGCGGCTGGCCAGTAGAGATTGGAATCACCGTTTGAGGCACATTGTTCGAGAATGTGTGCGGCCCTCAAAAAAGAACGTGCTTCCTCGATAACCCAGGTACTCGGCAAACGCTCATAGTCCATAATCCATGACCCTTTATAGTGAATATATCGACGGCTAAGGATGAGCTTACCCTAGGTCATTGGGTGAGCTACCCTCCTCCATTTTTAATAATAATTAAATATAACTAAACTAAATAGTCATTTAGTTTAGTTATATTGATTGACCAACACAGGTGTCAAAAACAGGACAAGCTCAGTGCTGGTCGATACCGTCGAGCTGCTGGTGAACAACCATTTGAAGCCAGGAATTTTGCCCAAGAACGGCACGCTTCTAACGACGGTTGTATCCAGATCCGAATAAACACCACCCACGGCAATGGTCTGGCCGAACGGCGAAAAAACCCGGGACGTCAGCGAGGTTGTGTTGATCGGCGGCACGCCATTCATGGCATTGGAATAATCAGGCTCATCCTTTGAAAGGATGACATCCAGCAGCACGCCCTTATCGTTAACGATCGGAGTCACGTCGAGTGACAAAGCAGCCTGCTTGAAGGATGTCGACGTTGCACCATCGCCGGCCGATTGCTGATAAGGAACCTGAGAGCCTTTAACAATTTTGGCTTGATGACGGTCAGAGGTATAAACGCGCGGACTGGAAATCACCCTGCCCTTACCTTCCTGCTCCATCGCTGAAAGCCTGGCATCGAGCGTCAAAGCGCTTGAGACAATGCCAACAGCCCCGATGGCACCAGAGGCAAATCCAAGCGGCACAGAGCCTGAAACAGTGCCAGCACCGCTGCCTACAGTGCCACCCCATTGAACGCCCAGATTCTTGGAATACGAGCGGTCAACCTCGACAATACGAGCCTGGATCATCACTTGCTTCCTGGAGTAATCAACAGCAGCAATCAGGGTTTTGAGCTGCTCTAAACGTGCCTTACTCATCCTGGCAACGATGACAGAAGAACCGTCTTCAAAATTCAGAGTCTCTCCTGAATCGAGAGGAAATGCTTTTATTGCGTCCGACGCCAAAATGTTATGTACCTTGAAGATCGAAACATCAAAGGAGTTGACGCCAAAGGAAGGATTACTTTGAATTTGCTGATCTTGGGCAGCAACATATGAATTTGTTGAATAGGAATCACCAGGTCGTGGATAGCCACTAACACGAAGAAACTTACCTTCAACGGTATATAAAAGCCCTTTTGCCGAAGTCACATACTCAATGGCTTCATCCCAGCTCACATCCTTCATACGCATAGAAAGTGAACCACGGACATTTTCATCCAACACAAGATTCAAGCCCCTGTAATCGGCAAGAAGCTGTAAAGCAGACGAAACCTGAATAGTTTGAAAATCAAAAGTTAGCTGTTGAGGAGCTGTTTCCGCATGGGAAAAGGAAACGAAGAAAAACAGAAATACAGTGACATAGAGGCCGCGAAGAAACTTATAGGTATTCATGGGGTAAGTTCCGGCTGGTTGGTAAATTAATTGGGCGCGGTCTTAGCGCTACGCTAAAGACCACCCCCAATTAATCCACCTGTAATTGGATTAGGTTTTTTTAATGACCAATTAGTAATTTTGAACCCGTCAACCAAACAATAGGCCTCGGTAAAGTCTGGAAAATATCGACAATGGGAAAATGAAATGTAACGAGTATTTCCATTGTTATCAGCTACCAAGGCAAAAGCTTCAGATACGGCCTTTGAGGATGGATCAGGCTTTGAAGGATGAACAAAACCAACAAGGCGCCAAGTAGTTGAAATAGGAAGCTCAGCAGGTGTACTAGGTTGCTTTGCGGTAGAAACAGAGACTGAGTGCTTCACACCAGGTTGATCAGTAGTAAAGAACTTTTTGACAAAATAAACACCCAGGACAATGCAAACAACAAAACAACCCAGTGCAGACCACAAACCAAAAGAACGCAAAATACTTGAACGACCATCTGCCGACGATTCATCACCAACGGCACCAGAGTTTGATTGAGTTGCAGACTTATAGAATGAATACACAGACTGCTTAAAGGTTCCGGCAGTAGTTCTGATTAACTTTGTTTTTGAAGGTGCATCACCAGTAACAGCACCGTTGTAAATATCTACCTTAAAAGTCTTCTTTGTGATTTTTCGAATTCGATAGGTGGTCTCAATCAAAAGACGTACCCATGACGAAATTTGAGCGAGGTCTTGAGTTACAAGAACCACACGCATCGAATTGTTCTTGGTATCGACACGGTGCCTATGCTCAGCAAGCAAGGATTTATCAGTAAGGTTGGCCTGGTTAACATTTTTGCCCGCGGGCCACCTCCTCCAACATTCGTCAATAATAGCAACAGATCCAGGTGGAATAATTTCGGAAAGGTCATCAAGCTCAAACCAATCCTCAGGCAGTTGAGTAATATTTCCTCCATAAGTAGACAACAAGTCATCAATAGATAGAGGAATATTAGTAACCACATGCCTATCTTGCTTAAGAGACGGAATTACAACGTGCTCAACCACACCATAGCTTTTGCCGTGACCTGGTTTACCAACATAAGCATGGATTGCCATAAATCACCCAATAAACGGAATTCGACGAACAAGGAAGCGCAACAAATAGGCGCTGCTAACAACAGTAATCCCAAAGGGCAATTGCATTAGATTCATGAAGTACCAAACAGATGGGGAGATATTAGTAAACAACTCTCCAGCACTTGTAAGTAAGCCCATAATAAAACTGGAGCTAATCAGCTCTAAAAGTGATTGCCAAAGCCAGTCAGCAACTTGAATTATCAGGTCAACAAAAAATTGCAAAATCTCGCGAAGAATCGATAGAAGCCAATCACCGAAAGCGGACATAAATACCTCAAATTTTTAGCGGCTAAAATTACGCGGACAGGAAAATACGCAAAGCTAGGATTGACCAGGCCGCCAGAAATACAGCTGAGAGAATTGAGGAAACCGAATCAAACAATGCGCAATGCGCATCGAAAGTAATCATGGTTCCAAGGAGCTGAACAGTGGCGGTGGGACAGGCTGCCAGAGAGCCACCAGCAGCCATTTTCTGATTAAATTCAGTAAGAGCCTTACCGAATCCTGAGTCATTTAAATCGGCTTCGATGCCACGGACAAAGGCATCGTAGTGAACAGCGTTAACCTCACTATCAAGAATTGAGTCCCCCTTTAGTGATCCTGGATTATTGAAAGAAAGCTCACCGTCAAAACCGGAATCACCATCCCCACCGTTACCACCATCGCCATCGCCGCCGTCATTCCCACCACCAGGGTTGGTGCCACCATCGCCGCCGTCGCCAGGATCAGTACTGGGAGTGAGAGGATCTCCAACGGAAGGCGACTTATACCCGGACTCAGCACCGCACGAAGGACTCGCGGTATTAAGACCCACGAAGTAGTTACAAAAACCAGTGACTGTAGAGCCTGAAGACAGATAGCAGGTGCTACCGGAGGCGGAACTAGCCAGGTAAGAGCAAGAGCTGTGACAAACATCAGCAGTAACAGAACCAACTGACCACGCGACATAATATTTATCTCCTGATTTTATTGCAGCCGCATCGGGACCACGAGTCTCGACTGTTTCAGGGCAAACGGCAGCCTCCTTAACAATACCAACACTATCATTAAATGGGGAGCCAAAAGCAGTCCAAGAATAAGCACAGATAGCATTTGAATTACCATTCATTGTGCAAGAGCCAGCAGTATACCCGGTTCTATTAGGGCTTGTATTAGCCGACCTGACCGCAGTTACGAATGCGGTTATAAACGACTCAGGCGAGTCCTGCACGCCGGCAGAAGAGCACTCACTAGAATAGGAAGACGCAAATGAAGGATTACACTTCCAGCCAGCATAAGAGCTGGACGAAAACGCAGTGAGTAGTAAAAAAGGGATGAAGGCAAAGTATTTCATATCACCACCCCGAAAAAACAGCAAAGGAGCAACCAGACCCAATACAGAACATGGCGAAATAATAAAGTTGATCCATGTTGCAAGCTCCCGCAATAAGAATAATAAGAATGCAATTATTCCTATTACCGTTATTTTTGATAAAAAAAGGGCGCCCTAAGACGCCCAGGTCGAACAGGGTAAAGCCTTAGCCGCGCAGGAAGCCCAAGACGATACGGGCGCCTTTGATACCAGCGTAAACACCAGCAAGAATGCCAGCAACAGCCAGAACACCAACGGAAATGGTGCTGAAGTCGATAGATGAAGTCAGACCGCTGTAATCCCAGGCAACAGGATCAGCAGCGAAAACTGAAGGAGCCGAAATAGCGAGAACAACAGCGGAAACAGCTACAGCATGAGATTTTTTAAACATAGGAAATCCTCAGGATTGTTTGATGAAGTTTAAAAACGCACGTATTCCCATCGACATAACCATGAAGCTGGCTACTAATGTGAATCCGGCGCCAAAAGCTTGAGCCAAAATAATTGGATCAAGTTGTGAAGGATCAAAAGGGACAACATAAGGAACAGAGACCCAATCGACCGAGCACGAAGGAGCACCGCCCTGAATGATTAAATCACCAGGACAATGCAATAGACCGGACATTACGTAGACTTCTGCGGTGCCGAAGAACCAGGAGCACCGGAACTAATACGACGACCTTGACGAGGATCGACTTCAAAAATCAGACGATCATCGCGAACCTGTGCGATCACATCACATTCATACTTTCCAGGCTGAGGAACCTGCTGGGGAGTTTCAGCGTAGAAAGTGCATTTCTGCGGGTATGGAATGTTTGGCAAGTGAGCATATGCTTCAAACATACAATATGGTTTGCCCGACTTGGCAGCAGTACCACTGCGGTGATTGCCGGTTACTTCAACTACAATAACATTAGACATGTAATGCCCTTATCTCAGTGTTGGAAAGCCTGGAACAGTGCCGGGCTTACGGTATGCCCAACTGGGCGCAATAGCCTCAGGGTTACGCCTGAAGGTTTTGAATTTTCGTGAAGAGCGCTGACGTTCTACTTCTTGCTGAGCCAATGCAGATAGAAACAAGCGCATAAGACTATTAATCCCAGCACGTTCATCACATTGAGGGTTGTTGAGAGCATTAAGAAACTCCATTTCTACTGCAAAGCGTAGATTTTGATAAGCAACCCTATCCATCAGAAACCCATCCATTCAGCAACAGAGATTGTTCCCGCTCCTTGACGCTCAACAAACCAAATGCGCTCCGGTTTAGTGCCCTGCTCTTTCAGCTCATCAACAGCCTTAAGCGTTTGATCGACCTGATGAGCAAGAATAGGATTGATAAAGCAGCTGCGCACTTGCTGCTGTTCAGCTAGACGACGACGCTGACCAACAGTAAGTACGGTGGCATCAAACTTAACTGTTTTCATGCCGCGACCTGCTGCAGATGGTTTGGTCGTTGATACCAGGACGGAATAGCCAAGGTAGACTTGGTGACCTCACGGCATTGTCGTACAAATATTGGAGCAAATCGGCTGGTGTCACAGGCATTACGGATATTAATACCTATGCGATTAAGGCGAGCTGCATGATCCTGAACTTGTCGTTTCTTAAAATCGAAGCGCTGGCCATGCATCCATTGAATGGCATAAAGGGCAGTTGTATTGGCGGCGCGAGTAGTATCGACAATTTTCATTGCCAACAGCTGCTCGCTAATGCTAACGATATCCATCGCAGTCACCTTCAGCTTTTCATCAATTTTAAGAAACTCACAGTGGAGCTGGGCTAAACGCCCTTCATCAAATAAGCCCCAGTAACAAAGGGATTCACGCTGCAAGTATTCACATTTAAGTTCTTGCTCTAAGCGAACTACACCTTCAATAAAACAGTAATCACGAACACGCTGGACATACTTATATTCAGCAGAGTCCTCACCATAAATCCGCTTTATTTTTGGAAGGCAGTTTTGATCCATTTCAAAAGTCTTGTCATAAGCCTTTCGATACTGCAGTCGGCCACCCTCGGTGTTTTTCAAGGTAGTTGTCACTGTTCTTCGTTTTAAGCTGCTTGTTTCATAGTCGTTTCTTTCTCAGGGTTCAGTGTCACTGGCCCAGCGGGCTCGCAGTTTCTGACTGGGCGCACACCCCAG
>NZ_JYLO01000039.1 GCF_001439845.1 Pseudomonas lactis
CCCCCTCTGGCAGGATAGTTGTCACCCTCCAGTTTTCCCCAGATAGGCGGTAAAGGACACCGATGTGGCCCGTTATTCCCATGAGCGAAAAGAAGCCGTGCTGAGCAAGTTGTTGCCGCCTTACAACCTGACCGTAGCCGAGTTGGCGCGTCAGGAAGGCATCTCCGAGCCGACCCTTTATAATTGGCGCAATCAAGCCAAGTTAGAAGGACGCCCTGTGCCAGGACGCAAAGCCAAATCAGAGCAGTGGTCAGCTGAAGCCAAGCTCGCCACCGTCATTGAAACAGCAGCTCTCTCTGAAGCAGAGCTCAGTGAGTATTGCCGTGGAAAAGGCCTGTACCCCGATCAGGTACAACGCTGGAAAGCCGAGTCTCTGCAAGGTTTTCAGCGCAGTGCGGAGCAGGAGAAAGTGCTTCGCCAGCAAGCACGCACTGATCAGCAGGAGATCAAAAAGCTGCAACGCGAGTTGCGGTACAAAGAAAAAGCCCTGGCCGAGGCGGCGGCCCTGCTGGTGCTGCGAAAAAAGCTCAATGCGCTCTGGGACAACGACAGCAACGAGGACGAATGACCTCTACCACAGAGCGCCGAGCCATTATTACGTTGATCCAGCAGGCCAATGCAGACGGCGCTCGCCTGAAGCAGGCTTGTGTTGAAGCGGGCATTTGTCTGCGCACCTATCGGCGCTGGTTCCGTGATGAAGCACTACAAGAGGACAAACGCCCACTGGCGATCAAACCAGCACCGGCCAACAAGCTCTCAGCTGAGGAGAGAGCGCATATTATCGAGCTATCGAATAGCCCCGCATACAGCCAGCTGCCGCCCAGCCAGATCGTGCCGGACCTACTGGATAAAGGTATCTACGTGGCATCGGAATCCACTTTCTATCGCGTGTTGAAAGCCGCAGACCAGCTGCATCACCGCGGTCATAGCCTGGCACCCCAGCGTCGCTGGGAGCCGACGACACATAAAGCCAGCGGCCCTTGTGAGGTCTGGTGCTGGGATATTACCTATTGTCCCTCGATAGTCCGTGGACAGTTCTACTATCTGTACCTGTTTGAAGATCTCTATAGCCGCAAAATCGTTGGCTATGAAGTATACGAATCAGAGAGTGGTGAGTATGCCGCTCAGCTCCTGCAGCGCTGCATGCTCCGCGAGCAATGCCTACACCAACCGCTGGTTCTGCACTCCGATAATGGAGCGCCCATGAAGGCCCAAACCATGAAAGCCAAGCTGGAAGAACTCGGCGTGTTGCCGTCTTACAGTCGGCCCCGGGTCAGCAATGACAATGCCTTCGTCGAGTCCTTGTTCCGGGTGCTGAAATACCGCCCACAATGGCCGTCGTCCGGCTTTGCTTCACTAGATGAGGCTCGGGTGTGGGTAGACCGGTTCGTGCGCTGGTACAACACCGAGCACCGCCACAGCAAACTCAACTTCGTTACGCCGCAGCAACGCCATGACGGTGAAGATGCCGAGCTGCTGGCTCAACGCAAAGCGGTGCTGGAACAGGCCAGACAGAACAACCCATCACGCTGGGGTGTGCGCCCAGTCAGAAACTGCGAGCCCGCTGGGCCAGTGACACTGAACCCTGAGAAAGAAACGACTATGAAACAAGCAGCTTAAAACGAAGAACAGTGACAACTACCTTGAAAAACACCG
>NZ_JYLO01000040.1 GCF_001439845.1 Pseudomonas lactis
TGGGGTGTGCGCCCAGTCAGAAACTGCGAGCCCGCTGGGCCAGTGACACTGAACCCTGAGAAAGAAACGACTATGAAACAAGCAGCTTAAAACGAAGAACAGTGACAACTACCTTGAAAAACACCGATTCGCAGCTATCTAAAAATTCAGGATTACGCCTCTAAGCGGATGCTGATCAGCCAACGCACTATGCGCGCACTACGGAGGGAGCAGCAGTCGCTCAACATCGTACCTGTGTGACGCGATCCAGGGTCGGCCGGCGAGGAAACCCGCTGGCCGATGCCGCTCAAACTGCTCTGTTTGGAACGCTTAAGCCGCTTATGACAGATAACTATCCGCAAGCCGACTAGATATCTACGAAAACCCTGTAAGGGTTTGAGGCAGTAAAATTATCCTTTCGTATCGCGTGGGTCGTTTCCTGGGGCGATCGTGTCCTTCGCTCTAAATTGCCCATCCCTTCCTTTTGTGGTCATTTCACCGCCGCCCTGATTTCGAAGCATTTCGCGAGCAGCTTCCTGTGCTTCGGCCTGAGTTTTATGGACACTGGATGCTCTGTCAGCATCATTGCGCTTATTTTCCCACGTCCCATCCGGCCGCTGGGAAATCGTTCTATCTTGGGGCTTACTCATTGGCGGGTCTCCTTGAAGTTTTTATCCATTTTATTTATAGACCAGATCCCACTATCCGGCCCCTTAACCCACCAACTCTAGGACCTCTTCACCCTAGCTTTTTCCGCCTTGGAAACTTAAGCATGCCCTGCGCAGAGCGGGTGCGGGCCACCAATGGCGCGCACGATTGGCTTTCTTCATAACGTGGTGGAATGGGGTGAAGACCAGGAAAAAATGCGATTTGCCGTTCTATAAGGTCAGCCACTTTTAGGTAACCGTCGTGATAGCTCCCCGCGACGACTGGAACCACGTTGACATTAAGTGACCGCAGTAACGACGTGACAGGCGTTTCATTTGCTTCCGTATCCAGTGACACGTGGTAGTAAAAAACCTGCCCCGTTTGGTGCCGACGTCGCCGCTTGTGCAACAAGAGCCACCAGAGATCGATCTCCGTAAAATCCAAGCCCAACCCCACAATGTGTATGTGGTCACGCAAGAAATAATCCACCCAAGAATAGACAGAGCGATTTTCAGTAAAGTCGAGGTTTCCCCCTTTCGGTGTTTTTCAAGGTAGTTGTCACTGTTCTTCGTTTTAAGCTGCTTGTTTCATAGTCGTTTCTTTCTCAGGGTTCAGTGTCACTGGCCCAGCGGGCTCGCAGTTTCTGACTGGGCGCACACCC
>NZ_JYLO01000041.1 GCF_001439845.1 Pseudomonas lactis
ACATTCGCCGAAAATTCGAATTTCTCAGTTAAGAGAACTCACAAATTTTACCTTAGCCTGATCCGTTACCAGTGAAAGTAACGTTCAGTCTATCTTTCTATCACATACCCAAATTTTTAAAGAACGATCTAATCAAAGACTAGAAATCAATATTCACTTCAGAATATTCATTTCTAAACTCTAATAGCAGAAGCAGTTAATGGTGGAGCCAAACGGGATCGAACCGTTGACCTCCTGCGTGCAAGGCAGGCGCTCTCCCAGCTGAGCTATGGCCCCATAACAAAATTGGTGGGTCTGGGCAGATTCGAACTGCCGACCTCACCCTTATCAGGGGTGCGCTCTAACCAACTGAGCTACAGACCCAATTTCGAGCGCGTAACTGATTAGCTAAGAGCTATCAGCTTGGAGCTTAAAGCTGCTTCTATCGTCTTCTTCAATGAATCAAGCAATTCGTGTGGGAACTTATGGAGCAGCTGATGTCGTCGATTAAGGAGGTGATCCAGCCGCAGGTTCCCCTACGGCTACCTTGTTACGACTTCACCCCAGTCATG
>NZ_JYLO01000042.1 GCF_001439845.1 Pseudomonas lactis
ACATTCGCCGAAAATTCGAATTTCTCAGTTAAGAGAACTCACAAATTTTACCTTAGCCTGATCCGTTACCAGTGAAAGTAACGTTCAGTCTATCTTTCTATCACATACCCAAATTTTTAAAGAACGAACTAGTCAAAGACTAGAAATCAACATTCACCATCACAACGATGGAATGCTCATTTCTAAGCTTTATACAAACAGAAGCAGTAGTGGTGGAGCCAAACGGGATCGAACCGTTGACCTCCTGCGTGCAAGGCAGGCGCTCTCCCAGCTGAGCTATGGCCCCGTATTTCTACAGGCGTTTCCCACACAAAATTGGTGGGTCTGGGCAGATTCGAACTGCCGACCTCACCCTTATCAGGGGTGCGCTCTAACCAACTGAGCTACAGACCCAATTTCGGGCTGCTTCTTTCGTCTTCTTCAATGAATCAAGCAATTCGTGTGGGAACTTATGGAGCAGCTGATGTCGTCGATTAAGGAGGTGATCCAGCCGCAGGTTCCCCTACGGCTACCTTGTTACGACTTCACCCCAGTCATG
>NZ_JYLO01000004.1 GCF_001439845.1 Pseudomonas lactis
TCTTGATCTGCTTTTGATCTCAGGCGCCCCGTCAAACCACGCTGGCCGGAATTCGACAGGGATTTGGGGGGCAAACCGGCAGGGATGCCGGTTTAGCCGCCCCGCGCCATGGATGGCGCGTGGCGGCGGCCCCCCAAATCACTGGCGGATTACGGGCACACCGAGCCTAAGCGAGGTGCCGAGTGGTGGGGCAAGAGCGCTTTGCTTACTTTCGCGCTTTTCGAAAGTGAGACGCCGTCAGGGCGGAACCCTAAGTGGCCGTTACCGCAGGAATGGATATGTACCCGGTATAACTCGTCGCCTGTTAGGCCGTCTTCGCGAGCAAGCCAGCTCCCACAGTTGGATCGTGGGTATCAGGTAGATAGGTGTCGGCTTTCAGGCCGCCATCGCAGGCAAGCCAGCTCCCACATTTGGATCGCGGGGTGTCAGGTAGGTAGGTGTCGGCTGGCAGGCCGACATCGCAGGCAAGCCAGCTCCCACATTTGGATCGCGGGGTGTCAGGTAGATAGGCTTCGGCTGTCAGGCCGCCATCGCAGGCAGCTTCCACAGTTTGATTGCGGGGCACCAACGTTGAACCTCCCGCTTGAGCCTTCAGGGCCAGAGGCCTTACGGTGCCAAAGGAGCAACGTTTCTCTATGATGTGGCCTTTGACTGAACATCCCTGGAACCGCCCATGCCCCCCCTCACCTTGCGCAACGCCCTGCCCACCGACGCCGCACGCTGCTTTGAAATCGAAACCAGCGCCTACGAAGGTGACGAAGCCGCAACGCTTGCAACAAATCGCCACGCGCATCGCGCAGTATCCTCAAGGCTTTTTGATCCTCGAGGAAGATGGCGCAGTGGTGGGTTTCATCAACTCAGGCTGCGCCCATGAGGTGGTGATGTCGGACGAGGCCTTCAAGGAGTTGGTGGGCCATGTGGCCGAGGCGCCGAATGTGGTGATCATGTCGGTGGTGGTCGACCCGTCCCATCAAGGCAAAGGCTATGCAAAAAAGCTGATGACGGCGTTCGTGCAACACATGAGGATAATGGGCAAGCAGACGATCCACCTGATGTGCAAGGAACAGCATGTGCCGCTGTACCGCCGCATGGGCTACACCTACGTACAACCTTCGCCGTCGGATCACGGCGGGATGGCGTGGCATGAAATGACAATGACTCTCTAAGAGCACACCGTCGCAAGCGCGATCATGTTTATGTTTCCAAGCGTGACGCCGCCAAAAGCTGCACCGCGAACAAATGCGTTGCAACAGGTAAAAAACCTGGATTTATCGGCACTGTCCGACGCCAGGCCGTAGCGCTGCAAACGCTCTGCGAGACTCTGCCTACAGCCAATCCCTCTCTCGGCACCCTCGACCCCGCAGCGATTTCATTCCGTTACATTCATTCCGAATGGGCCTCGTTGAGCATCCCCAAACCGCGCGCTAACCTGCGAAACACCCAGCCAGGGCCAGGTCCTGGCGGGTCAATTCATTCGCTACCAAAGAGGTGCAGCCATGACTTCAATCAAGAGTTCCGTCCCCTTCACACCGGCATACCCGCCCGTTGACAAAGGTCATATCGACAGTGGTCAAGCCAGGCATAACCCTCTGGATAAAACAGCCGGGGAAGACGCAGAAATAGCCAATGGCAAAGGCGGCTGGAAAAACGCCAGCAAAGACTATAGAAGCCACGCCAACCGCACTCGGTTGGAACACAACTTCCTGCCTTCGGACAAGAAGATCGTCGATGACACTCAGGCCAACGCCGCCATCCGGCACCCCAACACCGCCTTCGGGCCTGCCGTCTCGCCTGCGGATCACACTGGCGTCGACAGCTCTCAGGTCAATGCCCATCGTGAACCGATCAACTTCGAAATAACGCCCGACGGCAACGGTGGTTGGACCAAGTTGTGACAACCCACTGTTTTCTGCCTAAGCCGCCGTAACACGCAGGGCTTTGCCGAACAACCGCCCCCATGGGTTGCACCCTGGAAGGTATAGCTCGGCGAGCCCAACGACGCTTACCCATGCCGATGTACAGGACGCCCTCAAAGGCGGCTTGACGAAGGGTGATTGCTGGTATTAAGCGTCTGTCCCTTGGCGAATAGGCGCCATGGCACTGGTCATCGACCTCGCGTTGACAGCAGTTTTCTCAGCACGCCATATTCACGTTTGATCAACTGATGCACCGTGTCCCTGTTCGCTGTTGGTTTGTCGGACCGCTCATCCCTTTTCTCACTGATTTTCAATAATGCGTCAGCACATCCGTGCGCTTTAAAATAATCCTCGGTATTAACCCGTGGCAACGGAATCAACCCACCACGGCGGCTATCAAACACAACACCTTTTACTTCATAGGCTTTCAAGACCTGCTTAAGCCCGCCATCGAAGCTTATAAACATCGGTATAAAAAAGTCTCCCATGCCTTGAGACATGATCAATGTCTCCATGAGCCGTGGCGCCGCCATGTCCCACGCAATATTGTCGAGTTTTTTCAATAGCCTTCTGGGTGCCTTTTGGCTTTTTTTTATTTTTTCCAACATCGAAATTAACCGAGGATCAACAAAATACTTATGTGCAACAATCGCCTCACGGTCCAAATAAACGCCAACCACGTCATTAACATAATCAAAAAATTCGGAAATTTTATGCTTTGCCGACTTATTAGATGACAATTGAATCTTCACCATCCCAATCACTTGCAACAAGATGACACGTTGCATCAAGGCAAAACTCAGAACCTGCGCACGCCCTTCTTCAGAAGCATAATAGCTGTGGCTGAAATTAATCGCCCTGCGGGCGGCCTCTCGGTGGGTGAACCTCGGTTTAGGATTAGAGGTGCGTTTGTATTCAGCGCAATCGATGCTTCTGAACAGCTGAAGACTGACCAAGTTATTCCTGAATTTTTTACTTAACGTCTTCCAAAACTTCAAGGGTGAATACGCAGCGCACTGGTGAATATTTTTCACCTCTTTTACGTTCTCCGCCATGTAGTAAAAATAATCAAAGTTCAGATCATCATTCAAAATATCATCGACAAACGCGACCACTCTGTGATGCATGGTTTTTAACGGACGCCCGCGCATCAACGCATCCACATACGAGGCCATATTAGTATCAAACATCAAACTATAGTCGATTTTAAAGTCCGCACGCCCTTGCTGATGATAGGAAAACAGAATCCTGTCATTCAAAAAATAGACTTCCCCACCTGAAAAATAGGGAACCAGTACCGCCTCATCGCCTTTCGCATACTTTTTTACGGCGCCTGGAATATTCGCCCGCTTATAATCTTCCAAGGCAACAATAGCGGTGATAGTTCCTTTCAAGCCAGTCGACATCCAGATCTGATCTACTTCTGAAGCGCTCCGGGCCTTGGATAACAAATAGGCAAGCTTCTCTACTCCTGGCAACTCTCTCACAAAATAAAATCCTTACATCAGATAAAACATCGTCCCTCACACTAAAAACACCCAGTTTCCAGATTTGAATTGGGGGCACATCCGTTGACTTGCTTACCAACTACCAGACGCCCCACCGCCGCCACTGGAACCGCCACCGCTCGACGAACTACTGCTGGAACTGGAGCTGCTGGAACTTGAACTGGACCCACCGCCGGAGCCAGAACCTTCGCCGACCTTGCCAAAGATAATCAGCGCGACAAACGACGCGATAGGAAATGCCAGCAACCAGGCGTCGCGATCGCCGTCCATTACCTGCCCCGCCACCCCGTACACGGCCACCGCCGCCAGCAGTCGTACGGCAAAACCTGCGCGGCTGGTGCGCCATGTCTCCCTCATGAGCAGCAGTAGCACCAGGTACAACCCCAGCACCACCAAGACGCCCAGGGGCCACAGCAGCCAATGGATGAAACTGACATCCACATACTGGTTTGCTACTACCAGTCCGAGGATGTAAGCCAGCAACCCGATCACGCCGTAAAACAGCGTGCGCACCTGCCACAACGCGCCGAATAGCGCGCCGCCAATCAACAAGGTCAGCGGCATTGCAAACAGGAACATCGGCCAGTCTCGACCGCCGGCCAATACCGTCAGCAACAGCGTGGCCGCCACCGCGAGGATCAAGGCCCTGCGCCAGTGCAACTTGCCGGCGGCGATCAACACACCGGCGAGCGCACCCAGGACAAACGCCGCCAATATCGCGAAAAATTGCGGGTTGATCCCCGGCCCGGCCACTTCAGGCAGGTCGCCGCCGTCCACCAGTACCACCAGCGCGTTCACGCCTTGCTGGATGCCACCGGCAAAATCGCCCTGACGAAACGCTGGAGTGAGGCGTTCTTCAATGATGCGATGGGCCAGTAGATCGGTAACGATGCCTTCCAGGCCATAACCCACCTCGATGCGCACTGTGCGGTCGGCTTTGGCCACCACCAGCAGGATGCCGTCGTTGACGTCCTGGCGCCCCAGCTTCCAGGCGCGGAACAGTTGGTTGGCATAGTCTTCGATGCCACTGCCGCCGGTAGTCGGCACCAGCAATACGGCCACTTGCGCGCCTTTGCGTTGTTCAAGGTCGGCGAGTTGTTGCTTGAGGCGCAGCACGGTGCCCGAGTCGAGGGTGTTGGTCAGGTCAATGACCCGCTGATCAAGGGCTACCCCAATCGGCGAGGTGTCCGCATGAGCGGTGATCAACAGGCTGGAAAATACCAAGGCCAGTAGGCTGAACACCGATTGCCGCACAAGCACGATCATGTATGGTTACCTGAAGTCTCTCCCTGAAGGCGCCGACTTTACCTTATCTGCGTGCAAACGCGTGACCCAGGGCCTGCGACTATCTAAACTGCCGATAAGCTGCATAGCAATAAGCCATCTACGGGACGCCCATGGACCTAAGTCACCGCAACAATGTACATGTGATGGGCAACGGTCCCTCGACGCTGGTGTTTTCCCACGGCTTTGGTTGCAACCAGGCCATGTGGAATGCCTTGGCACCGCACTTTCTCGAGCGCTTTCGCGTGGTGCTGTATGACCTGGTCGGCGCCGGCCTGTCAGACTTGAGTGCGTTCGACAAAGTCAAATACAGCCGCCTGGATGGCTATGCCCATGACCTGAACGAGATTATCGACGCCTATGCCCAAGGCCCGGTGATTCTGGTGGGCCACTCGGTCAGCGCGATGATCGGCACCCTCGCCGACCGTTTCCTCCCGGGCCGCATTGCCGCACACGTGATGATTGGCCCATCGCCACGCTATATCGATACCGAGGAATATGTCGGCGGTTTCCAGCGCGACGACATCGACGACCTGCTCGACACCCTCGACAGCAACTACCTGGGCTGGTCCAGCGCCATGGCCCCGGTGATCATGGGCGCCCCGACGCAGCCGCACCTGAGCGAGGCGCTCACCGAGAGCTTCTGCCGCACCGAGCCGGACATCGCCAAGCAGTTCGCCCGCGTGACCTTCCTCTCGGATAACCGCCAGGATGTGTTCGGCCTGACCACCCCGGTACTCATCCTGCAATCGACCGACGACCTGATCGCCCCCGTGGCCGTGGGTGAATACCTGCACGCCGTACTACCTAACAGCACTTATTGCCTGGTCGAGAATGTCGGCCATTGCCCGCATATGAGCGCCCCCCAGGCGTGTGCAACGGCGATGGACCGGTTCCTGGCCCCTTGGGCGGCTGCCGATGCCCGTTGACCCGCTGTTTGACAGCGCGGCGTGTGCCCTGGCGGTGACCCAGGAAGATGGCACGATCCTGCACGTCAACCCGCGCTTGTGCGACTGGCTGGGCTTTACTGCGGCCCAGCTGCTGGGCCGGCGTTTCCAGGACCTGCTGGCCATGGGCGGGCGGATTTTTTACCAGACGCACCTGGCGCCGATGCTGCGTATGCATGGCAGCGTCACCGAGGTGAAGCTCGACATCCGTCATTGCAACGGGCACAAAGTCACGGTCTTGCTCAACGCCAACCGGCGCCAGCAGCCCGACGGCGTGGTGTATGACTTGGCGCTGTTCGGCACCACCGACCGTGACAAGTACGAGCGTGAGCTGCTCAATGCCCACAAGCAGGCTGAAGCCCTGCTGCAGGAAAAAACTGCTACGGAACTGGCCCTGCAACAGGCCCAGGCCGAACTGAGCGAGGCCTATGCCATTGCCCAGCGCCGGGCGTTGTTTGCCGAACAGATGGTGGCGATTGTCAGCCATGACCTGAAAAACCCACTCACCGCGATCCGCATGGCCTCCGACTTTCTCCAGCGTGGCGAGCGCACGGCCAAGGAGCGCCAGCTGTTGGGGCACATCGGCCAGTCGGCCGAACGCGCCCACCGCATGATCGCCGACCTGCTGGACTTCACCCAGGCCCGGGTCGGCCAGGGCATTACCATCAAGCCGCAACCGCTGGACCTGCACAGCGTTATTCATCGCAGCGTCGACGAACTGCGGGTGGCCTTCCCCAAGGCCACGCTGGTGCATCACGGCGAGGGCCAGGGCGATGCGTGCCTGGACGCCGACCGCGTGCAACAGATGATCGGTAACCTGGTGGCCAACAGCGTGGCCTATGGCGACTTGCTGCAGCCGATCACCATTACCTCGCGCCTGGGCGATAACACCTGCGAGGTTGCAGTGCACAACCACGGCCCGGCGATACCCCAAGCCTTGCTGGCCGGGTTGTTCGAACCCATGACCCGCGGCACCGACCAGGGCAGCGACGTGCGCAGCGTGGGCCTGGGCCTGTATATCGTGCGTGAACTGGCCAGGGTGCATGGCGGCGATGTGGCAGTGAGTTCCTGTGAGGCACGCGGCACAACCTTCACTGTGACGTTCTAAACGTAGGAGCGAGCTTGCTCGCGAAAAACTCACAGACGCCGCGTTTATTCAGGCAGTACGCGTTATTGTTGGCGTTTTTCGCGAGCAAGCTCGCTCCTACAGGGGGTTGATGGGTCATGCTTATTGTATTCAGCGGTTTGCCGGGCAGTGGCAAGACCACGATTGCCAGGGAGCTGGCGCGACAGGTGGGCGCGGTTTACCTGCGTATCGATGTGATCGAGCAGGCGCTGCGCGAGGCCGGTGCGTTGGCGGGCGATGTGGGGGCCAGTGGCTACGGTGTGGCGAATGCGCTGGCGCTGAGTAACCTGCGCCTGGGGCAGCGGGTGATCGCCGATTGTGTAAACCCGGTGAAGGAAAGCCGTGATGCCTGGCAAGCGGTGGCGACAGCGGCCGGTGTGGCGCTGATCAATATCGAGGTGGTGTGTACCGATCAGCAGGCGCATCGGCGTCGAGTCGAAGGGCGTGTGGGCGATATTACCGGGCTGGTGCCGCCGACCTGGGAATCGGTGCAGGCGCATGAGTACGAACGCTGGGAAACCCCACCGTTCAGGCTGGATACGGCGCAGATGACGCCGGCAGAGGCTGTCGCGGCAGCCTTGCTCCGTATAGGCTAAAACCCACCTGTGGCGAGGGAGCTTGCTCCCTCACCACACTCTTTAGAAGTTACCGCGCAGCGCCTCAAGCCCGCCTTCGTAGACACCGGTAAACAACTCCTCTACCTGCGCCTCGGTGGTACCCGCTGCCGGCGTGAACACCCCGGACCAGGTGACTTTCGCCGAGGTGTCTGTCAACGCTTCAACCTGCAAGGTCGCCAGGTAAGCACTCACCGGAAACGGCGACGCTTCAATGGTGTAGCTGTAGGTGCGCGCCACGTTGTCGAAGGTCTGCAAACGCTCGACAATCGCGCCGCCGTCAGCGGTGGTCAGGTGACGCACACGGCCACCCTCGCTCGGCTCGCTCTTGGCAATAAAAGGCAGCCAGTCGGGCAGGCTGTTGAAGCCGCCAATCAATTGCCAGACTTGGTCGGCCGGCACCGCAATTTCAATCACAGAAGACGCTGTTGCCACGATCAATACTCCAGTCAGGAAAAATCAGATTGCCATGCTGTCGACAACGCCACCGTCGACCCGCAGCGCGGCACCGGTTGTCGCCGAAGACAGCGGTGAAGCAATGTACGCCACCAGGTTCGCCACTTCATCCACATTGGCCGCACGCTGGATGATCGAGGTGGGCCGCGCGTGGCGCACAAACACATCCGCTTCTTCTCGGGCACTGCGCCCGGATTCGGCCGTGGCGTCCTTGAGCATGTGTTCCAGGCCATCAGTAAAGGTCGGCCCAGGCAAGATAGCATTCACCGTCACCCCGGTCCCCGCCAGGCGCTTGGCCAGGCCGTGGGACACCGCCAGGTTGGCGCTTTTGGTCACTCCGTAGTTGATCATGTCGGCCGGCGTCGCCACGCCAGACTCCGACGACACGAAGATCACCCGGCCCCAACCCTGCTCGACCATGCCCGGCACATAATGGCGCGCCAGGCGCACGCCGGAGATCACATTGACCTCATAGAAGCGCGCCCACTCACTGTCCGGCGCGTCGAAGAAATCCACCGCGTCGAAGATGCCCAGGTTGTTGACCAGAATGTCGGCGCGGGGTTCGGCGGCGAAGAGTTTCTGTGCGCCTTCAACGGTCCCGAGGTCGGCCACCACACCACGCAGTTGAGCAGCGGGAACCGCCTGGCGAATGCTGGCCAAGGCGTCGTCCACCTTGCCTGCATCACGCCCGATCACCACCACCGTGGCACCCGATTGCGCCAGGGCCTGGCTGATGCCCAGGCCGATACCGGCGGTGCTGCCGCTGACAATAGCCACTTTGCCGCTTACATCAATTTTCATGCTCAAGCTCCTTAACGTGAGAGAGGCAAAGGCGCACGGTCCGAGATCAAGCGGGCCTCGCGCAACGCTTGCCAGAAGGCTGCTGGAATCTGTTCAGACAACGCCGCAACGTCTTCGGCAATCCGCCCTGGACGACTGGCACCGGGAATCACCGCCGCCACTGCCGGATGCGCCAGTGAAAACTGTAGCGCAGCGGCCTTGATGCTGACGCCAAACGCTTGGGCAATCACCTTGATCTGCTCGACCTTGGCAATGATCGCTGGGCTGGCTTGCTGGTATTCAAAATGCGCACCGCCAGCGAGGATGCCGGAGCTATACGGGCCACCGACGACGATCTCCACCTGCTGGGCGTGGGCGGCGTCCATCAGGCGCTGCAAGGCGCGGTCGTGATCCAGCAGCGTGTAGCGCCCCGCCAGCAGAAAACCGTCAGGCTGGGCTTCGATCAGGTCCAGGGTCAACTCGCAGGGTTCGACACGGTTGACGCCCAGCCCCCACGCCTTGATCACACCTTGCTCGCGCAGGCGGGTGAGTACTTTGAAGGCGCCAGTGCGGGCCTGGTTGAAGTATTCCAGCCATTGGTCGCCGTAAAAATCCTGGGCGATGTCGTGAACCCACACGATGTCCAGGCGATCGGTTTGCAGGCGTGTCAGGCTGTCTTCAATGGAGCGCAGGGTGGCGTCGGTGCTGTAGTCATTGAGTATTTTATTGCGGCGGCCGTGTTCGAATACGCCGCTTTTTTCGCCAAGGTCACGGGCGGTTTCTTCGACTTCATCGAGAATCACCCGGCCGACCTTGGTGCTGAGCACGTAGTCATCGCGGTGATAGTTGGACAGCGCCTGGCCCAAGCGCATTTCCGACAGGCCCGAGCCGTAGAACGGCGCGGTATCGAAGTAACGCACGCCCTGTCTCCAGGCGGCCTCGACGGTGGCCTGGGCTTCTTCTTCGGGGATCGCGCGAAACATATTACCCAAGGGGGCGGTGCCAAAGCCCAGTGCGCCGGGCAGTGTGTCTTTCAAGCTCATGGTGGTTCCTCAATCGGTGCGAGGTCGCTGTGACCGTTGAGCAGATGCTAGATTGCGCTGATCAGACCGTCCAAGACATACTGCGACCTACTTGAGTCCTTGCAGGTCTTACATGATTGATCTACGGCAGTTGCGCTACTTCGAAGTGGTGGCTGAAGAAGAACACGTCGGCCGCGCCGCCGAGCGCTTGCACATTTCTCAATCGCCTCTGAGCCGGCAGATCGCCCAGCTCGAGGAACGCCTGGGCCTGACCCTGTTCGAACGCAGCCAGCAGCGTATCCGCTTGACCCGCGATGGCCAGACCTTCCTGGCCGAAACCAAGGCATTGCTGACCCATGCCAACCGCCTGGAGTCTCTGGGCAAGCGCCTGGGCCGTGGGGAAGAAGGCGGTTTGTGCATCGGTTATATCGAGAACGCCATGCACGCCGGTGTCCTGCCCAACGCCTTGCGCATACTGCGCGACGACCGGCCCGCCGTGCATATCAAGCTGTATAACCTGCCCTCCTTGGAACAATCGGAAGGTTTGCGCCAACGCAGCCTGGACATCGCCCTGGTGAGCGAACCACCCGCCGCCGATGACCCGGACCTGACCGCCTGGCAAGTCCTCGACGACCCGATGCTGCTGGCCCTGCCCGAACAGCATCCGCTGGCTCGACAACGCGAACTGTTGCCCGAACACCTGGCCGACCAACAATGGATCGGCGTGCAACGCAAACCTGGCGCCAACCCGGCTGACGATTTCGTCGCCGCCTGCATCCGCGCCGGTTTCACCCCGCAGATCCCCATGGAGGCCAGTGAGCCCTTTACCGCATTGGGCCTGGTGGCGTCAGGGCTGGGGGTGGCGATGGTGCAAAAGGGCCTGAGCCGCAACGCACCGCCCGGCGTGGTGTTGCGCGAGCTGCCGTGGCTGGCCTACACCACACCACTGTGGGCGGCCTGGCATCGCGTCAACTTGAGGCCATTAGTGGAAACCTTTCGCAAGGTGCTGACCGACTGATCGTTCCCACGCTCCGCGTGGGAATGCATCCCATGACGCTCCGCGTCACTAAACGGCGGGACGCGGAGCGTCCGCGGCGGCGTTCCCACGCAGAGCGTGGGAACGATCAATCAGAGCGCTTCGCGCAAGCGATACCACAACATCCCCAACGCCAGCAGCGGCGAGCGCAGTGCCTTGCCACCGGGAAAGGTCATGTGTGGCACCTGGCTGAAGATATCCAGGCCCTGGCTTGCGCCCGCATGTATCCCTTCAGCCAGCAACCGTGCGCACCAGTGCGTCACGTTCAAGCCGTGGCCGGAATAGCCTTGGGCATAGAACACGTTCGGGTACTGCTTGAGCCGCCCGACCTGGGGAAAGCGGTTGGCGGTGATGCCGATCTTGCCGCCCCACTGGAACTCGATAGCCGTGCTGGCCAACTGTGGGAACACCTTGAGCATTTTCGGGCGCATGTACGCGGCGATGTCCTGGGGGTCGCGCCCCGAGTAGTGGCAGGCACCGCCGAACAACAGGCGCCGGTCGGCAGTCAACCGGTAGTAATCCAGGCCGACTTTCTGGTCGCACAGCGCCAGGTTCTGTGGGATCAACTGCTGGGCCAAAGGCTCAGGCAGTGGCTCGGTGGCGATGATGTAGCTGCCCGCCGGCAGTACCTTGCCGCTCAAGCGCGGCTCCAGCTCTTCAAGATGAGCATTGCATGCCAGCACCAGGTTGGCTGCGCGCACGCTGCCGCCTGCGCAGCGCACTTGCACCGTCTCGCCATGGATCAGCTCCAGCACCGGGCTGTGCTCAAAGATACGCACGCCAAGGGCCTCGGCCGCCTGCGCTTCGCCCAATACCAGGTTGAGCGGGTGAAGATGGCCGGAGCCCATGTCGACTAAGCCGCCGGCATATACCGTCGAGCCCACCACCTGCGACATGTCTTGTGGGCCGACCAGTCGCGTTTCATGCGCATACCCCATGGCCGCCAGGTGCGCCTGTTCGCCCTTGAACGCGGCAAACTGCGCCGGGGTGTTAGCCAGTTCGCAAAAACCCCAGCGCAGGTCACAGTCGATGCCGTGCTCGGCAATGCGCTGGCCCACCAGGGCGACCGAGTCGATACCGGCCCGCTCCATATAGCGCACGCCCTCCTCGCCCACGTATTTGGCAAACCCGGAGACATCATGACCAATACCCCGAATTAATTGCCCGCCGTTGCGCCCGCTGGCGCCCCAACCGATGCGGCGCGCCTCCAGCAGGATCACCGAAAACCCGCGCTGGGCCAGTTCAATGGCGGTGTTGACCCCGGTAAAGCCGCCGCCGATCACACACACATCGGCGCTCAGGTCTGCCTCAAGTGCGGGCCGCTGCGCCATGGCATTCGCCGAAGCGCGGTAATAGGACGGGGCATGTTCATTGGGCTGAATCATCGGTTGGACTTCACTTTGCTCCAGGCGCGGGTCATCACGCGCATGGTCGCCGGCGTGGGCGTGGTGGAAATATAGAGTTTGTCGAGTACCTCCTGGGGCGGGTACACCTCAGGGTTGTTCACCAGTTCGGGGGCCATGAACGGCTTGGCGGCCGGGTTGGCGTTGGCATAGCCCACCGAGGCGCTGACCTTGGCAATCACCTCGGGCTCCAGCAGGTAGTTGATGAACGCATGGGCTTCTTTAGGGTTGCTCGCGTCGGCCGGAACCGCCAGCAGGTCGAACCACAGGTTGGCGCCTTCCTTGGGGATCGAATACGCAATGTTCACCCCGTTCTTGGCTTCCTTGGCGCGGTTGGCGGCCTGGAACACATCGCCGGAATAACCGAAGGCCACACAGATATTGCCGTTGGCCAGGTCCGAGATGTACTTGGATGAGTGGAAATAGGTGATGTACGGCCGCAACGTCAGCAGCTTGGCTTCGGCCTGCTTGTAGTCCTCGGCATTCTCGCTGCGTGGGTCCTTGCCCATGTAGTTGAGGATCGCCGGGAACAACTCATCCGCCGAATCGAGGAAGGCCACGCCGCATTCATGCAGCTTCTTGATATTTTCTGGCTCGAATAGCACCGCCCACGAATCGATACGGTCGATACCCAGCACTTGCTTGACCTTGTCGACGTTATAGCCAATGCCATTGGTGCCCCACAGGTACGGCACCGAGTGCGTATTACCGGGGTCGTTCTGTTCCAGCAACTTCAGCAACTTGGGGTCCAGGTTCTTGAAGTTGGGCAACTGCGCGCGGTCGAGCTTGAGGAACGCACCGGCCTTCACCTGGCGCGCCAGGAAGTGGTTGGACGGCACCACCACGTCATACCCGGTGCGCCCGGCCAGCAACTTGCCCTCCAGGGTTTCGTTGGAGTCGAACACATCGTAGACCACCTTGATACCGGTCTTGGCCTGGAAGTCCGCCAAGGTGGTCTCGCCAATGTAATCGGTCCAGTTGTAGACACTCACCGTCGGTGCAGCCTGGCCGGCACTGCTGAACGCCGCGGCCAGGGCCAGTGGGAGAAGTTTGTTCACAAGACGCATATCGTCACCCCTTTTATGCTTGTTTTTTAGACGCTCAACAGCAGGAACTCACGCTCCCAGGAACTGATCACCCGCTTGAAGTTTTCATGCTCGGCGCGTTTGACCGCCACGTAGCCGCGCACGAATTTCTCGCCCAGGTACTGCTTGACCGTGTCGCAATCCTCCATGCGCGCCAGTGCATCTTCGAGGGTGAACGGCAGGCGCAGGTTGCGGCGCTCATAGGCGCGGCCTTCCACCGGGGCACTGGGTTCGATGTGCTCGATCATCCCCAGATAACCACACAGCAGGCTCGCGGCAATGGCCAGGTACGGGTTGGCATCGGCCCCCGGCAGGCGGTTTTCCACGCGCATCGCCTCCGGGCTGGACGTAGGCACGCGCAAGCCGACGGTGCGGTTCTCTTCGCCCCATTCGACGTTGACCGGCGCCGAGGTGTCCGGCAGGAAGCGGCGGAACGAGTTCACATTGGGCGCAAACATCGGCAACAGCATGGGGATGTACTTCTGCAAGCCGCCGATGTGATGCAAAAACAGCGGGCTCATGGCGCCATCGGCATCCACGAACACCGGTTTGCCGGTGGCAATCTCCACCACGCTCTGGTGCAAATGCATGGCGCTGCCCGGCTCATCGGCCACCGGCTTGGCCATGAAGGTGGCGGCGACGTTGTGCTTGAGGGCGGCCTCGCGCAAGGTGCGCTTGAATACCGTGATCTGGTCGGCCAGGTCCAGGGCGTCGCCGTGGCGGAAGTTGATTTCCATCTGCGCCGGGCCGTCTTCGTGGATCAACGTATCGAGGTCCAGGCCCTGGGCTTCGCACCAGTCATAGACATCTTCGAACAGCGGGTCGAATTCGTTGGCCGCATCGATAGAGAACGACTGGCGCCCGGTTTCGGCACGGCCGGAACGGCCAATCGGGGTTTTCAGTGGCAGGTCCGGGTCTTCGCAACGCTGGGTGAGGTAGAACTCCATTTCCGGCGCCACGATCGGCTGCCAGCCTTGGTCGGTGTAGAGCTGCAGGACTTTCTTCAACACATTGCGCGGCGACAGCTCGATGGGGTTGCCCTGCTTGTCGAAGGTGTCGTGGATCACGATGGCGGTGGGTTCTATGGCCCACGGCACCACGTAAGTGGCGTTGGCTGCCGGGCGGCAGATCATGTCGATATCGGCTGGGTCCAGCAGGTCGTAGTAGATATCGTCGTCGACAAAGTCCCCGGTTACCGTTTGCAGAAGCACACTTTCCGGCAGGCGCATGCCTCGCTCATGCAGGAACTTGTTGGTGGGTGCGATCTTGCCGCGTGCGATGCCAGTCAAGTCACTGATCACGCATTCGACCTCGGTAATCTTGTGTTCTTTCAGCCAGGTGGACAGCTGATCGAAGGGGGCGTTCATAAGGACCTCGTCTTGGGTGGGATGCGACGCCGGCTTGTACTCCCAGCGCATTGAGGTCTATCTTGGGCCAGCCTTGAAACGGCATCTATCCACTTTGCACGCGGCACAACGCACCAATAGAGTGCGCACGGATCACCCATGACACAGGCAACCGCTTTGCGCGTACAGGCCTTCGCCACCGGCGATGTGGCCGCCCAATGCAGTGCGACACCCGGCTGGGTGCAGCAGTACCAGCAGATGTCGCCGGGGCATTTTGCCGGGCAGGTGCGCTACCTCGACCTGCAAGGCGTGCAGGTTTACGAAGAGTGCATGAACACCCGCGTGGAGCAGCATTTCAACGCCCCCACCGGCGCCCTGACGTTCTGTTTCGACGCCAGTGACAACGCGCTGTACCTGCTCAATGGCGAAAGCCGCAACACCTGGATCACCCCGATCAACTACCGCGAAGTGGCGGTGGTATTCGGCCCACAGTTCGTCCAGCGCCAGGGCCTGGATATAGCCAAACTCGAAGGCTTGTTCATGGCGCCGCTGACCTGTCGGCAAAATGCGCTGTTCACTCGCTGGCTGAGCGGCACCCTTACGCGCCTGTCGGCACTGACCGACCCCATCAGCCGCGATGCCCTCACCCAGCAACTGCTCGACGACTGCCTGTTTATCCTCGATAACGCCTGCGTGTGTCTGGACCGCAGTTCGCTACAAAAGCGCAGCGAAGAACGCCGCTTGATGGCGCGCATCGGCGAATGGGCGGCGGATGCACCGGATGAAACCGCCAACCTGTTGGAACTGGCGCAGATTGCGGGTGTGCCGTTGCGCCAATTGCAGCAAGGGTTCAAGACCTACACAGGGATGAGCCCGGCGCAGTGGTTAAGGTTGCGTCGGTTGAATGGGGCGCGGCGTGAGCTATTGAGTGGCGCGGATACCACGGTGGCCGAGGTGGCGATGAATTGGTCGTTCTGGCATTTGGGGCGGTTTTCCAACAGTTATCGTGCTTTGTTCCGGGAGCTGCCCAGCGAGACGCTGAAGCGCTTTGGTTGAAGTCCAATCCCCTGTGGGAGCTGGCTTGCCTGCGATAGCGGTGGTTCAGGCAATAATTCAGCGACTGACACGCCGCTATCGCAGGCAAGCCAGCTCCCACATTCGATTAGCGGTGTGGCAGAGCCCTGCTGCATAACTTGTAAAATCCCGCCGTTATGCCTAGCTTATGCGCCCCCCGCCCAACGCTTTAAGGCCTTTACCCATGGTTTTGCGTTTTCGCCCCGTCGTCACTTCACGTTTCGCCCTCGGCCTGTTGCTCAGTGGCGGCATCGGCAGCAGCCTGGCCGCCGAGATCGAGCTGCCGACGGTAAAGGTCCAAGGCCAGGATGAGTCGGGCTACCGCAATGAAACCGCGTCGGTGGGTGGTTTTGATGAAGCGCCGCTGCTGGACACCCCCGCTTCGATCACGGTGATCAACGCCGCGCTGATCAAGGACCAGCAGGCACGCCTGCTCAGTGAAGTGCTGCGCAATGATGCCTCGGTGGGCGACAGTTACGCGCCCATTGGCTATTACGAGAATTTCGTGGTGCGTGGCTTTTCGTTGAACGCGGCCAGCAGTTACAAGATCAATGGGCGCACCATCACCGGCGAGCAGAATGTCGCCCTGGAAAACAAGCAGCAAGTGGAAGTGCTCAAGGGCCTGGCGGGTTTGCAGAGCGGCATTTCTGAGCCCAGCGGAGTGATCAACTACGTGACCAAGCGCCCCCAGGATGTGCGCTCGGTGACGGTGTCCACCGATGATCGTGGCAGTGGCTACATCGCCACCGATGTTGGCGGCTGGTTTGGCAGCGAGCAGCAGTTCGGCCTGCGCGCCAATGTCGCCCATGAAGACCTCAATTCCTATGTGGAACACGCCAACGGCCAGCGCGATTTCGTGTCCCTGGCCTTTGACTGGAACATCAGCCCCGACGCCGTGTTGCAACTGGATGCCGAATACCAGAACAAACAACAGCGCTCGGTGCCAGGTTATCAACTGCTGGGCGGCACCGAAGTGCCCCACGGCGCTTCACCGAAGAAGCTGTTGGGGCACCAGACGGGCGGCAAGCAGGTCGGGATTGATTCGCTGAACCTCAACGGCAAGTTCGAGTACCGTTTCAGCGATCAGTGGAAAGGCAGTGTCAGCGCGGCGCGTAGCAAGGTGGTGATTGATGACTACAGTTCGTTTGCCTGGGGTTGCTATGGTTCAGACAGTTGCAGTTCTACAAGCGTGCCGAACTACTTCAGCCCCGAAGGCAATTACGACGTCTACGACTACCGCAGCCCGGACGATACCCGCCGCGACGATGAAATCCAGGCGGCCATGACAGGCCTGTTCGACACCGCCGGCATTGGCCATGAACTGACGTTTGGCACCAGCGCGTTTCGCCGGGTGATCGACAAACGCAAGTCGGTCAACGAATTCATCGGCACCGCCAATATCGACCAAGAAGTGCCGAGCTTTCCCCCGACCGACAAGCCGCTGAACGACAGTCACCGCAACCTCGACAGCCGCCAGTACGGCCTGTTCGTCACCAACCGCATCCGCTTCAACGAGCAATGGCAAACCATCCTCGGCGGCCGTGAAGTGCGCCTGGACGAAAAAGCCTTCGACAGCGTCACCGGCAACCAGACACGCCACACCCAACAGTACGTGTTCCTGCCCCAGGCCTCGTTGATCTACAAGCCGGTGGACAACGTTTCGCTGTACACCAGCTACAGCAAGGGCCTGTCCCTGGGCGGCACCGCGCCGTGGTTCGCAAACAATGCCGATGAAACACTCGCTCCCACCGTCTCGCGCCAGCTCGAAGCCGGGGTGAAATACGACTGGCGCCGTATCAGCTTCGCCGCCGCCGTGTTCCAGACGCGCCAGGCTTACCAGTACGCCAAGCCCGAAGGTGGCACGTTCAACTACGTGCAACAGGGCCAGCAGAAAAACACCGGGATTGAATTGTCTGCCAACGGCTGGGCCACCGACCGTCTGCAGATCGCCACCAGCGTGGCCGCGATCCGAGCGCGGGTGAGCGGCAGCGGCACGCCGGAGTACGAAGGCCATCAGGCGATCAACGTGCCAAAGCTGCGCGCCAGTGTGTACGCCGACTACGCCCTGCCCTGGGTCAATGGCCTGGCGGTATTGGGCGGCGTGCAATACAGCGCCAAGAAGTCCGCCAATCGCACCGGCAACGTGGAAGTGGGCGACTACGCGGTGGTCAACGTCGGTAGCCGCTACACCACCAAGGTCGATGGCTACGAGACCGTGTTTCGCCTGAGCGTCGATAACCTGTTCGACAAGCGCTACTGGCGCGACGCGGGCGAGTACATGGGCGATGACTACCTGTTCCAGGGCGCGCCGTTGACGGCGCGTTTGAGTGCGTCGGTCAACTTCTGAGTAGCCGCGACGTAGCCAGCCACAACGCTGCCAAACCGCACACCAACAGGCTCCAGCCTAAATCCTGGGACCAGGTCACCAAGGCCAGCCCGCCGCCAATCACCAGGTAGTACAGCAAGCCAAACAGGGCGGCGGCGGTGCCAAGGCGGTCACGGTAATCGACCAGGGCCGCCCCCAGCACGTTGGGAATCGCCATGCCGAAGGCCAGCACCACCAACAGCATCGGCCACACCAACAGCCAGCTGTGCTGCAGGGCCAACACCAACAGGCTCCCCACCACGGCCACCGCTGCGGCGACAACCACCAACCGCTCACCGCTCAACCCACGCTTGAGCAAGGCTTTGTTCAGCCACGCCCCCAACCCGGAACCCAGCGCCAGCAACACACCGCTGTAACCGAACTCGGCGGTGGAACGCCCCTGCTGCGCGAAGACAAACGGCCCCACGCTGTAATAGCTGAACAGCGCGATATTGAACGCCGCGACCAACCCGACCGAGCGCCATACTCCGGCATCCTTGAGCATCAGGCCGAGCGTCTGGCCAAGGGCGGCGGTGGGCAAGGAGGCCGGACGGGTTTCCGGTAAGGCCCACCAACACCAGCCCCATAACACCGCCGCGAGCAGCAGCAACGTGCAGAGCACGCCGCGGTAACCGAAAAATTCCACCAGGCTCGCGCCGCTGAACAGGCCGATAGCAGGACTGGCAGCCAGCGCAATACCCATCACGGAAAACACCTGGGCCAGGTCGGCACCGTGGAAACGGTCACGCAACACCGTCTGCGTGACCACCGACCCCACCGCCGCGCCAAAAGCAGCACAGGCCTGGGCCAGCAGCAAGGCGTCGAATGTCGTCACCGTCAAGGCCAGCGCCGAAGCGCCCACATAGATTGCCAGCCCCATCAGCATCACCGGCCGCCGCCCCAGACGATCACTCAGCCGGCCCCACACCACCACGCCCAGGGCGAAGGCGAGGAAATACACCGACAAGGTCTGCCCTGCCCGTTCCGGCGCGACGTCAAAGGCGCGGCTGATATCGCCCAGGGCCGGGCTGTACAGGGTTTGGGCCAACTGCGGGAACATCAGCAGGGCCATGGTCAGCGGCAGCAAATTTTTATATGTCATCACACGATCCATCCATAAACACAACGGACGGATTCTAGGGCGCGCCAGCTGGGCTATTATCCGGACTTCGACACTTTATCCATCAAATCGGACAACCCATGGCCTGGCTTGCCGCTACCGCGTCTTTCAACCCCGATGCCTTCGCAGCGCCCGTGATCGGCATCGCGGCGGTGCTGGGCAATCACGATTCGGGCCTGCATGTGCACCAGCGCGGGCAACTGCTGTTCACCCAGCAAGGGTGCACGCGCATCACCCTGGACAATCAACTGTGCCTGTTGCCACCCACCCGCGCAGCCTGGATCCCCGGCGGCCTGCCCCATCGTGCGGTGATGCAGCAGGCGGTGGATTATCGGTCGGTGTATGTGAGTGCGGCCCTGGCCGAGCAGTTGCCGGCCCAGGTGCGGGTGATCCAAGTGAGTGCCTTGCTCAGGGCAGTGCTGGAACCCATGGCCCTGGCGCCGTTCGAGACTGATTGGCAGGCGGGTCGCTATGCCCATTTGCTCGGACTGTGCCTGGATGAAATCCGCCACGCGGCGGCGCAACCCTTGCTGTTGCCGTTGCCACGGGACAAGCGCCTGGCGCCGCTGCTGGCCCAGCTTGACCGCTTGCCCCCCACGCTGCAGGACCTGGAACAGCACATTGGCGCCAGCACCAAGACCATCGGCCGGATTTTCCTCAAGGAAACCGGCCTGGGGTATCAGCAATGGCGCCAACAGTGGCGTCTGATGCGCATGATCGAACTGCTTGCCATCGGGCGCAGCCTGGGCTACTGCGCCTTTGAACTGGGCTTTGCCAGCGACAGTGCACTGATCGCCTTTTTCAAAGGCATGACCGGCACCACGCCGCGAAACTATTTCAAAGCCAACTGACGGGCTTACTTGGGCATCTTGCGAAAGCCCACCGCCAGGCGGTTCCAGCTGTTGATGGTGGCGATGGCGACGCTCAGGTCCACTTGTTCCTGGGGGCTGAATTGGGCGGCCAGTGCGTCGAAGTCTTCATCCGGGGCGTGGGTCTGGCTGAGCAGGGTCAGGCTTTCGGCCCAGGCCAGGGCAGCGCGCTCGCGCGGGGTGAAGAACGGGGTTTCACGCCAGGCCGACACGGTGTACAGGCGGCGCTCGGTTTCGCCGCCTTTGCGGGCATCGGCGGTGTGCATGTCCAGGCAGAACGCGCAGCCATTGATCTGCGAGACGCGCAGGCGCACCAGTTCCAGCAGTGGCAGTTCGATGGAGAGTTTGCCGACTGCCGCTTCCAGGGCGAGCATGGCTTTCATGGCGTCTGGGGAAGCGGTGTAGAAATCGGTACGGGTTTGCATGGTGAAACTCCAGAACGTTGGGATAGGTGCGCAGAGTAGTCAGCGCAGCGTTCTGGAGAAATAGCCAATCCGGGCGAAGAACAGGTGACCAATCTACAGGCCGCGGTTCCTCAGCCATTGGATGAAGCCCTTCTTGACCGGTACCACGGGCGCGTCTTCGGTCAGGGCCTGGGCGGCATGGCGGCGGAAGTCCAGCAGCGCCTTCATGGCTTCGCCGATATCATGCCGGGCGTCCAGGCACGGCTTGAGGTATTCATTTTCGATGCGGTAGAGCGTGCAGTAGGTCTTGGCCGAGAAATCCGCCAGCGCCGCCTGGTCGGAGAGAATGCCGGACTCACCGATCACCTCCCCCGGGCCCATGCGCCCGGCCTCGAACGTGTGCCCGTCCTTGATCAAGAGCACCGAGACCACGCCGGATTCGACAATGAACAGATGATCGCTGACCTCCCCCGCCGCCAGGATCATCTCACCGGCGCGGTAGGTGTGCAGGGTCATGTTCTGGCTGAAGGTGTCTTTTTCTTCCTGGCGCAAGGTGGAGAAGATCGTCGAGCGCTCCAGCAAGGCGCGGGCGCCAGACACCGCAGGCGGCGTGCTGCCTTCGGTGGCGGACAACAGGCCCACGCCCGCCGCCTGCAAATGCCGGTAGGCCAGGTCGTAAAGCTGGTTGCGGGTTTCGCGCTTGAGGCCCATGGCCGGCACAAAGCCGCTGATCTCATACTCCACGCCACTGCCGGTGGACGCCTTGAACGCGACGCTGGGCGCCGGTTGGGCCAGCAACGGCCGGCAGCCCTGCATCGCACGTTCCAGCGCTTCGATCACGGTTTGCGGGCGCGCATGTGGGCTCACTTGCAGGCTGACCGCCAAGCCGAACATGTCTGCCGGGCGCGAGAAGTTGATGATCTTGGCCTTGGCCGCCAGGGAGTTGGGGATCACCGCCAGGCTGCCCTGGGAGGTTTGCAGGCGCGTGGCGCGCCAGTCGATGTCGGTGACGCGGCCTTCGGTGCCGTCGATGGAGATCCAGTCATCGATCTGGTAAGGCTTGGTGGTATTGAGGACGATCCCGGAAAACACATCGCTCAGGGTGCTTTGCAAGGCCAGGCCGACGATGATCGCCACGGCGCCGGAGGTGGCCAGCACGCCCTTGACCGGCAGGTCGAGCACGTAGGCCATGGCGGCGATGATCGCGATGAGGAAAATCACCGCGCCCAGCAGGTCCTGCAACAAGCGCCCGGTATGGCCGACCCGCTGCATCATCACTGCGCCGAGCAACACCGTGAGGGTGCGGGCGGCGAACAACCACCAGCCGATCTGCAGCGCCGTGGCGGCCAGATGCAAGGTGGTGTCATCGGCATAGGGCGCCGCTTGCATGGGGTTCATGCCGTCGTTGAACAGCACGGCGCTGAACACCGCGAAAATCACCAGCCGTGCCGCGAGTTTCCAGTTGGCCAGGTTGGGAGAAATAAGGCGCCACACGGCGATGTCGATCAGGATCAACGCCACGGCGCACAGCATCGGGTGATCAGCGATAAATGAGGGCATCCAGGCGACTCCAGGGCGAATGCCGAGAAGATCGCATGAAATCAGAACCCTGGAAACAAAATGTAGGAGCTGGCTTGCCTGCGATGCAAACACCGCGGTGTATCAGCTACACCAGGGTGATGCTATCGCAGGCAAGCCAGCTCCCACAGGAGGTTGCGGTGAACCGTCAGGCGTGCATTTGCCCGAACTGGCCCGACTGAAAGTCGGCAAACGCCTGGTGAATCTCCTGCTCGGTGTTCATCACGAACGGACCGTGGCCGACGATGGGCTCGTCAATCGGCTCGCCACTGAGCAACAGCACCTTGGCGTCCTCGTTGGACTCCAGGGTCAGTTGCTTACCGTCGCGCTCGAACAGCGCCAATTGCCCCTGGCGTGCGACTTCTTCGCCATTGATCAACAACGTGCCGCTGAGCACCACCAAGGCGGTGTTACGCCCGGCGTGCAGGTCCAGCGTGACCGCTTTACCGGCGTTGAGGCGCAAGTCCCACACGTCTATAGGCGTGAAGGTGCGGGCCGGACCTTGAGTGCCGGCAAATTGCCCGGCGATCAGGCGCAGGTGGCCGGCGTCGTTCGCCAGTGGCAGCACCGGAATGTCGCCATCGACGATGGTCTGGTAACCGGCATCCGCCATTTTGTCCTTGGCCGGCAGGTTGACCCACAGTTGCACCATCTCCAGTGCGCCGCCGCGACGGGCGAAGTCTTGGGAGTGAAACTCCTCGTGCAGGATACCTTTGGCTGCGGTCATCCATTGCACATCGCCCGGGCCGATTTTGCCGCCGGCACCGGTGGAATCGCGGTGCTCGACTTCGCCGTCGTAGACGATGGTCACGGTTTCAAAACCGCGATGCGGGTGCTGGCCGACGCCACGGCGCTGTTCGGTAGGCGTGAATTCAGCGGGGCCGGCGTGATCCAGCAACAGGAATGGGCTGATGTGCTTGCCCATGGTGTCGTAGGAAAACAACGTGCGTACCGGGAAGCCATCGCCGACCCAGTGGGCGCGGGGGCTGGTGTAGATACCAATCAGCTTTTTCATGGTGTACCTCCAAAGTGAGTACACCTTAAATCGTCTCACCCTTGAACACTAGCCGGCAAAAATGGCCCTGATCGTTCTACATATAGAACGATGCTTTAACCTGTGGGAGCTGGCTTGCCTGCGATAGCGGCCCGCCAGCCTGCGACTATCTACCTGACACCCCAACGATCCTACTGTGTGCGGGCTTGCTCGCGAAGGCGGCCTGGCAGTCAACACAGTTGGACCGGGTACATATCCGTTATTTAGGTAACAGCCACTTAGGGTTCCGCCCTGACGGCGGCTCACTTTGCAAAAGCGGCAAAGTAAGCAAAACGCTCTGGCCCCACCACTCGGCACCTCGCTTAGGCTCGGTGTGCCCGTAATCCGCCAGTGATTTGGGGGGCCGCCGCCACGCGCCATCCATGGCGCGGGGCGGCTAAACCGGCATCCCTGCCGGTTTACCCCCCAAATCCCTGTCGAATTCCGGCCAGCGTGGTTTGACGGGGCGCTTGAGATCAAAAGCAGATCAAGATCAAGATCGGCTCGCTTCGCATCGTGGTTACCGTTGGCCGCTAAAACCTACAAAAATGTGTAGATGGTTCGGTTGACTCATCAGTGACTGACCCTCCGCTTTCGGAACAAGCCCACAGGAGATCTGCGCATAGCTGACGGGGATTATCTGGGGACTGGATTAATTTATATTTCAACCATAATATAAGTAAAAAATTACGCCCGTAATTTTTTGCACAATGGTTTCCGGAGTTCGCCATGCCCCCTCTCCCCCTGCGTCTTCTCACACCCCTGGCCCTGTTGATGTTCCTCAATGGCTGCAACAGCAAGGCCGATACCGCTCAGGTACCAGTGCCGCGTCCGGTACTCGCCGCCAAGGTCGAAGCCGCCGGCACCCAGCAAAGCGCTTATACCGGCGTGGTGGCAGCACGCACTGAAAGCAACCTGGGCTTTCGGGTCAGCGGCAAGGTGATCGAGCGCAAGGTCGACCCCGGCCAGCATGTCTCCCGTGGCGACACCCTGTTGGTACTGGACATCGGCGACTTCGAACTGGCGCTGCGTTCGGCCAAGAACCGCGTCAACGCAGCCGAGGCGCAACTGCGCCAGCGCCGTGACGATGAAAACCGTTACCAGCGCCTGGCCAGTACCGGCGCGGTGTCGCGGCAGATCTTCGACCAGTCGGCCACCAACCTGCGCGTCGCCCAGGCCGAACTGGCCGCGGCGCAATCGGATGCCAGCCAGATCGAAAACCGTCGCACGTATTCGGTGCTCAAGGCCGATGGCGACGGCATCATCACCGATGTGCTGGCCGATCGCGGACAGGTGGTGGCCGAAGGGCAAATCGTCGCGCGCCTGGCCCATGACGGTGCCCGTGAAGCCATCGTCAACCTGCCGGAGAACCGGCGTGACCTGGCCGCGCAAAAAGCCTTGGCATTCCCCTTCGGCGCACCCGACCAGGCCGTGACCGCCACCCTGCGCGAGCTGTCCGCCAGCGCCGACCCGGTCACCCGCACCTACCGGGCACGTTATGTGCTGCAGGGTTCGGTCGAGCGTTTCGCCCTCGGTTCCACCATCACCGTGCGCCTGCAAGGCAACGGCCAGCCTCTGCATACCCGCGTGCCCATTGGCGCCTTGCAGGATGCGGGGCAAGGCACGGGCGTCTGGCTGATTGGCGATGACCAAAAGATCAGCTTCGCCCCGGTGAAAGTTGCCAGCCTCGGCCAGGAAGACGCCTTGCTCGACAGCGGCGTAACACCCGGCCAAACCATCGTCGCCCTCGGCGCTCACCTGTTGCACAGCGGCGACACGGTGCGCTTGCTGCCCGCCCAGGCGCTGGCCCTCAACCGTCAGCAGGATCAATGAGTATGCGCGGGATCAACCTCTCCGAACTGGCCGTCAAACACCGCGCCGTCACCCTGTTTTTGCTGATTGCGATCCTCGTCGCCGGGGTCTTCGCATTCAGCAAGCTGGGCCGCGCCGAAGACCCTTCGTTTACCGTCAAGGTCATGACCATCACCGCCGCCTGGCCCGGCGCCACCGCCCAGGAAATGCAGGAACAAGTCGCCGACCGCCTAGAAAAACGCCTGCAAGAGCTGGACTACTACGACCGCGTCGAGACCATCGCCCAGCCGGGCTTTGTGTCGATGCGCATGACCTTCCTCGAATCCACCCGCCCGAGCGAGATCCAGGCGCTGTTCTACCAGACGCGCAAAAAGCTCAGCGACGAAGCCGCGCAATTGCCCAAGGGCGTGATCGGGCCGTTTTTCAACGATGAATATTCCGATGTGTACTTTGCGTTGTACGCCCTGGAAGCCGAACACCTGCCCCACCGCCAGCAGGTGCAAATGGCCGAACAATTGCGCCAGGGCCTGCTCAACCTGCCCGGGGTGAAGAAGGTCAATATCCTCGGCGAACAGGCCCAGCGTGTGTTTGTGGAGTTTTCCTATGAGCGCCTGGCGACCCTGGGCATCAAGCCCGAACAGATCTTCGCCGCCCTCGCCGCACAAAACGCCGTGGCGCCCTCAGGCTTCGTCGAAACCGCGGGTGCCCGCGCCTATATCCGCATCGACGGCGCGTTCGACAGCCTGGCCTTGATCGAGAACGTGCCCCTGCAAGTCAATGGCCGCGTATTGCGCATCGCCGATGTAGCCACCGTGAGCCGGGGTTATGAAGACCCGCCCAGTTACAGCATCCGCCACCAGGGCGACCCGGCGCTGATGCTGGGCGTGATCATGGAGAAGCACTGGAACGGTCTGGAACTGGACAAGAGTCTGCAAGCCGAAGAAGCGCGGATCCAGGCCGACCTGCCCCTGGGCGTGAACTTCGCCAAGGTGTCCGACCAGGCGAAGAACATCAGCCTGGCGGTCAATGAATTCATGCTCAAATTCTTCGTCGCCCTGGCGGTGGTGATGCTGATCAGCCTGTTGGCCCTGGGCTTTCGCGTGGGGCTGGTGGTGGCGGCCGCCGTGCCGCTGACTCTGTCGATCGTGTTCGTGATCATGCTGGTCACGGGCCGTGAATTCGACCGGGTCACCCTCGGCGCGCTGATCATCTCCCTGGGCTTGCTGGTGGACGACGCCATCATCGCCATCGAGATGATGGTGGTGAAACTTGAAGAAGGGTTTGACCGCATTCACGCGGCGACCTATGCCTGGAGTTCAACCGCCGCGCCCATGCTCACCGGTACGCTGGTGACCATCATTGGCTTTTTGCCGGTGGGGTTTGCGCGCTCCGGTGCTGGCGAGTACGCCGGCAATATCTTCTGGATTGTCGGGTTCGCATTGATTTCGTCGTGGCTGGTCGCGGTGGTGTTCACGCCTTACCTGGGCGTAAAGATGCTACCGCAGATCAAGCCAGTGCCCGGCGGGCATGATGCGATTTATGCCGGGCGCTACTACCAGAAACTGCGCCGCCTGGTAGAGGCCTGCGTGCGTGGGCGCTGGCTGGTAACTGGGCTGGTGGTGGCCGCGTTTGTGCTGTGTGGCCTGGGTATGGCGGTGGTGAAGAAACAGTTCTTCCCCGACTCGGACCGCTCGGAGCTGATTCTGGAAGTGTATATGCCGCCCGGCAGCGCGTTCAAAAGCACCGAGGCCGTAGCGGCTCAGGTGGAGAAGGCGCTGTTGCAGGAACCCCAAACGAGCATGGTCGACACCTATGTGGGCGGCGGCGCACCGCGGTTTTTCCTGTCGTTGAACCCTGAAATGCCGGACCCGGCGTTCGCCAAGTTGATCGTGCAAACGCCGGATTCCCATGCCCGCGACGCACTGAAACTGCGGATGCGTGAGCGCATTGCGGCAGGCGAATTCCCTTCGGCGCGGGTTCGGGTCACACAGCTCGTCTTCGGCCCGCCAGTGCCGTTCCCAGTGGTGTTCCGCGTTTCCGGGCCGGACCTGAATGTGCTGCGTGGGTTGTCTGAAGACGTGCGTCAGGTGGTAGCCGGCAACAAGCTGACCAGAGACACCTTCCTCGAATGGGGCGAACGTGCCAGCGGTTATCGCCTGGTGCTGGATCAGGATCGCTTGCGCCTGCTGGGGTTCACGCCGGACGAGGTCAAGTCCCAACTCAACGCTTTGCTCAGCGGCAACCCGATCACCGAAGTGCGCGAAGGCAACCGCACCGTGTCGGTGGTGGCCCGTGCCCAGGGCAGCCAGCGTGAAGACCTGGCCAACCTCAACAACATGACCCTGACCAACAGCGCCGGAACCTCGGTGCCATTGGCCCAGGTCGGGCATTTCCAGGCGGTAATGGAAGAGCCGATCCTCAAGCGCCGCGACCGCGCCACCACCGTGGAAGTGCGCGCCGACATCATCGACGGCGTACAACCGCCCGATGTGGAAATGGCCGTGTACAAAGACCTGCAGCCACTGATCGCCAAGCTGCCCAGCGGGTACAAAATCGACATCGGCGGCCCGGTTGAGGAAAGCGCCAAGGCCAACGTCGCCCTGGCGGCGCTGTTCCCGATCATGATCCTGCTGACCCTCACGGTGATCATGTTCCAGGTGCGCTCCTTTGGCGTGATGTTCATGGTGTTCGCTACCGCGCCTTTGGGCCTGATCGGCGCAGTGCCCACCTTGTTGTTGTTCAACCAGCCGTTCGGCTTTAACGCGATCCTGGGCCTGATTGGCATCGGCGGCATTCTGATGCGCAACACGCTGATCTTCACCGACCAGATCCGCCAGAACCAGGACCACGGCATGGCGATTCGCGAGGCCATTATCGAAGCCACGGTGCGGCGTGCCCGACCGGTGATCCTTACGGCACTGGCGGCGGCGCTGGCGTTTATTCCGTTGACGTTGTCGGTGTTCTGGTCGTCCCTGGCCTATGTGCTGATTGGCGGTGTGCTGGTGGGCACGGTGTTGACGCTGTTGTTCCTGCCGGCGCTGTGCAGCCTGGTGCTGCGCGAAAAAGCTGCTGAAACGTCCCACGTAACTGCCGGATAAGCTCTACTCCCCTCCTCTTTCAACCGCTGCAAAGTCCCTCGCCTGATCAAACAGTGCGAGGGATTGCAGATGGTGGTTTTCGTTAAAGCCCTAATGGATGGGGCTGTCTCTTGATCTCGGTGTTGGCCAACCTGGTGCTGGTGCCGATGGATCCCGAAGCGCCGAAGGTTGAGCGCGTATTTGCGGATTTCCGCACCTGCCTGAATACCTTTGATACGTGGGCCGACAGCTTTTTAAGTGGTTCGGCACTTAGTGTGGAGCAGGTATTCAAGGTGGGAGAACAGGTCGCACTGGTCGCGCCGGCTTCTTCCAAAAAAACCAGCCGCACGGTCGCTCAATGCAAAGCCCAGGGCGGGCTGACGCTGGTGCATCTGTTCGAAAGCACGCAGTTCGTGCCTATCGGCAACACGCCCGTGAGGCTGCAAGCCGTTGCACAGGACGGCAGCCCGGTAGGCGCGCCACTGCATCGGACCATTGGCCCCAGCGGCATTCTTGAAGTCAGCGACTGTAGCCGCGACCAACAGTACGAAATCACCTTTTACCCCACTGTTTCCAAGGCTCACGTTCAGGCGCTGTATGCGTCCTATGAGTCTGTGATCACCGGGCTGGAAGCGGATTTGCGCACGGCATGGGCCGAGCATTTCAAGCCTCGATGGGCAGACTTTGCCAAAGCGCCAGCCTACAAGCGTAGCGGCATTCAGGGCATTGCCTTTGCGACCGGGCTGGGCAAGGCGCTTTACAACCTGTGGGACAACATCACCGAGCTGTACGACCTGCTCGCCAACCTCAAGTCCAACAGCGAAACGTTGCTAAAATACCTGTCCCAGGCCGAGCTGGATGCACTGCTCAAGCTGGGCAAAGACACGCTGGCCAAGGGGTTGCTGGTACTCAGTGATGAGCCGCTGTTGTTTATCTACCTGTCGGCGCTGGTGGCCTGGGTACGCATGCTGCCGCCACCCGATATGTACGAACTGCTGGGTGAAATCACCGGCGAAGTGTTGATCAATCTGTTGCTGATCTGGGCTACGCGGGGCATTGGGGTACAGCTGCGCCTGGGCGCGCAGACGCTCAGTCACGTCAAATCCGGGCGGGCGCGGGCGTTGTTGGAGTTGCTGGCCGAGCAGGTGACGGGGCCTCGGCTGGAAACCCATGTCGAGGCCGCCAAGCCGGTGTTGCTGAGCAGTGCGGCGACGCCGATTAAGACGGTGCCGGCTGTGCCGTTGAAGGCGGGCGATACGCTGGTTTCGAACCCGGTGCCGATGGTGCGCGGCAAGGCCCAGCGCACGACGTTGGTCCGTCAGGAGCCTGTCGATGATGTGCCGGCTGTGGCGTCGAACCCCAAGGGTGATGCGGCGGCGTCAGCGGACAAGACCGTTACCAACGGCTGCCCGGTGTCGATGGTCACCGGCGAGGAATTGCTCACCCTCACCGACGGCGCGCTGGACGGGATTTTGCCGTTTGAGTGGACACGGCTGTATCGCACTAGCGCGGTGGAGGTCGATTGTGGGCTGGGGTTGGGTTGGAGCCATGCGCTGGCTCATCGGCTGGTGGTGTCGGGCGATTCGGTGGTGTGGACCGATCATGAGAACCGCCATACGCAGTTTCCATTGCCCAGCGACTCTCGACCCGCAATCACCAATAGCCTGGCGGAAGCGGCGATCTATTTGGGTTCGGCGCCTGACGAGTTGGTGCTGGCCCAAGCGTCACGGTTCTATCACTTTCGCGACGGTGTACTGACTGCGATCAGCGATGCGTATGACAACCGTCTACGCATTTGCCGTGATCGTTCCGGGCGGATTGAGCGGCTGGATAACGGCGCGGGTCGCTCGTTGCTGTTGCGTTATGAGCTGGATCGCATCGTTGCGGTGGACTACCAAGTACATCGTGCCAAAGGGCGAGAGCCCTACGTGTGGGAGACCGAGCAGAACCTTGTTTCCTACGCCTATGACGAAGACGGACGACTGGTTTGCGCGACCAATGCTGTCGGGGAAAGCGAGCGTTATCGCTACGACGATCAGCACGTCATTCTTGAGCGCCAACTGGCCGGTGGGGCGAGTTTCTTTTGGGCGTGGGAACGCGCTGGCAAGGCGGCGCGTTGCGTCCGGCATTGGGCGAGCTTCTCGCAGATGGACACGCGTTATGCCTGGGGCGATGACGGCCACGTCACCGTGCATAACGCCGATGGTAGCCAGGAAGTCTATGTCCATGACGACCGGGCGCGCTTGGTGCAGCGCATCGATCCGGACGGCGCTCAGCATTACAAATCTTACGATGACAAAGGCCGGCTGACCGTCGAGCAAGACCCGATGGGCGCGGTGACGGCCTATCAGTATGACGATGCCGGACGCTTGGTGGCGTTGTTTCCGGGGGATGATGAGCCGACTTCCTACGAACATGACAACGGTTTTGTTCGGGTTGTCAGGCGTGGGGAGGCGGTCTGGAAATATGAGCGCAATGTTCAGGGCGATGTCATCCGCAAGATTGACCCGGATGGCAATTCGACTGACTACAGCTATGACAAACATGGGCAATTAGTTGAGGTTTGGTATCCCGACAGCAGTTGCCAGCGGCTGGTGTGGAACGAACGCGGGCAACTGCTTGAGGAGCAATTGCCCAATGGTGGGATCAAGCGTTATCGCTATGACGATCTGGGGCGGCAAGTTGCCTGTGAGGATGAGCATGGTGCGCTGACGCAATATCACTGGGACTGCGTCGGCAGGTTGATTCGCCTTGTATTGCCAGGCGGTGGTTGTAGGGAATTCAGCTACAACCCCTACGGCAAAATCATCGCCGAACGCGACGAACTCGGCCACGTCACCCGCTACGAATACGCAGACGGCCTGCACCTGATCAGCCGCCGTATCAACGCCGACGGCACCCAGGTCAAGTACCGCTACGACAACGCCCGGCTGCTGCTCACCGAGATCGAAAACGAAGCCGGCGAAACCTACCAACTCGACTACCACCCCAACGGCCTGATCCGCCAGGAAACCGGCTTCGACGGCCAGCGCACCGCCTACGCCTACGACCTCAACGGAAACCTGCTGGAAAAGACCGAACACGGCGACGACGGCAGTCAGCTAGTGACCCGTTACGAGCGCGACCACGCCGGGCGCCTCGTACGAAAAACCCTGCCCGATAACAGCGTGGTCGACTATGCCTACGACCGCCTGGGCAACCTCCTCAGCGTCGACGACGGTAACTGGGCGTTGGCCTACGAATACGACCGCCAAAACCGCCTGACCGCCGAGCACCAAGGCTGGGGCACCCTGCGCTACGGCTACGACGCCTGCGGCCAGCTGAAAAACTTGCGCCTGCCGGACAACAACCGGGTCACCTTCAACCACGACAAAGGCGGCCACCTCGCCACCGTCGAACTCAACGGTGAAGTACTCACCTCACATCTGTTCAAGAGCGGCCGCGAACACCAGCGCCAGCAAGGCCAACTGCTCAGCCACTACCACTACGACGACCAGAGCCGCCTACACGCCCATGCGGTAACCCAACAGCAAAACCATTTTTACCAACGCCAGTACGACTACGACAAATCCGGCAACCTCACCCGCCTGCTCGACACCCGCAAAGGCGAACACCGCTACCACTACGACCCCCTCGCCCGCCTGACCCGCGCCGACCACTCCCAAGACGTACAGGAACGCTTCGGCCACAACCCCGCTGGCAACCTGCTGATGCAAGACCGCCCCGGCCCGGACATCGTCGCGGCCAACCGCCTGATGATCCAGGGCGACCGCCATTACGACTACGACGCCTTCGGCAACCTCATCCGCGAACGACGCGGCAAGGGCCAGCAACTTGTCACTGAGTACCGCTACGACTGCCAGCATCGGTTAGTCGGGGTTACAACGCCCAACGGCCAAACCGCCAGTTATCGCTATGACCCGTTTGGGCGGCGTATCAGCAAGACCGTGGACGGCAAGACTACCGAGTTTTTCTGGCAAGGCGACAAGCTGATTGCCGAACACCATGCAGAGCGCCATCGCAGCTACCTCTACGAGCCCGGCAGCTTCCGCCCATTGGCACTATTGGACGGTTTCGGCCCAAAAGAAACCAAGCCCTACCACTACCAACTCGACCACCTCGGCACCCCGCAAGAACTGACCAGCCCCGAAGGCGAAATCGTCTGGTCCGCCCACTACCGCGCCTACGGCCAGATCGCCCGGCTCGACGAGGGCAAAGTCGACAATCCACTGCGGTTTCAAGGCCAGTATTTCGATGCGGAAAGCGGCCTGCACTACAACCGCCATCGCTACTACAATCCGGATATTGGTCGTTACCTGACGCCGGATCCGGTGAGGTTGGCGGGAGGGATCAACGGGTACCAGTATGTACCCAATCCCACGGGGTGGGTGGATCAGCTAGGCCTAAATACATGCCCCGGTAGCAATGGGTGTAAGCCTACAACCTCACAAGATAATCCAATTGAGAACGCACGAGTTGATGAGGGACAACCGTCAGCACCTCAGACGGCTGGTGAGCAGAGACGAGCTAAGATAGAGGAGCTAAGTGAGGCGAATGCGAAGCGTCGAATTTTGGAATATGAAAAAAAGTACGACATGCATATGGTTGGCAAGCATGGACCAGAAGTTGAGTCATCTAAAGTGAGCCAGCGCTCAATAGATGGGAAAGATCCAATAACGGGCAAATTACCGCCCAAGAAAAAAGGGACTCCCAGCTCACAATTCAACAGTTGGAAGCTTCAACTTCAAGCATGGACCAAAGCAACATCAAGGGTTGAACGAGGACTTTCGCGCTATACCGGAATAGATGGCAACAAGAATGATATTGTCCAACTAGAACTGCCAGGTGCTGGACGTGGTTACAGACCAAACAAGACGGATCCGAACCATCCACATTTCAACCCTTCAATGAATGGTGCCGAAATGAAGTTTCGTAAAGACGGCACACCTTTTACCCTGTTCCCGATTAAGGAGTAAAAATGTTATTTCATCCATCCTCCGAGCACATCCCTTTCGACGCAAGCCTGCGCTATTTCGTAGGAATTTTTGACATCTACGACAGAGAAGAATCAAAGGGAGAAGAACTGCACGCCTACAACCCTAACAACCAGAAAGATCGAGAAGCTTTGATCCTAAGATACTGCCTGGATCCTTACAACGAATTCTCCCACCGCCACAAATATAAGCTGATGGAAAATTTGTCCTTCGCTCTAAATACTGAAAATTTTGACTTTAGCTCGTTCTTTGAAGACGACCCCGATGAGTATTCAACGATGGCCTGGGACGAAACAGAAATAGCCGACCCCCGAGGCTTCTTTGCAGACATTTATCGACTGGCCAACGAGGTCTGGAAAGACGACCTCCAAAAAGCCAGTCTCGAAGACCCTTCCACATGGTGACTTTCACATTGAATGCAGTACTCGATGTCGGAGGGGCTGACCCCAATGCGAGTCAACCAAGCAAACACAACGCTCAAATCAACAAAGATCAAATGCGGGAGCTGGCTTGCCTGCGAAAGCGGTAGTGCAGTAACACATGCAGCGACTGACACACCGCCTTCGCGGGCAAGCCCGCTCCCACAGGGGATCTGCGTTTGCCTGAGGGGCATTCCTCCCCCATTCAAATCTGCTTCGTTCGATCATCCAGTGTTCTGATCAGCGCTTGGACAACTCCATAATCATCCGACTCAACAAATAAACCCGCGGCGCCACACTTTCCACCTCGGCATATTCCTCCGCCGTATGAATATTGCCCCCCACTATCCCAAACCCATCCAACGTCGGCGTGCCTACCCCCGCGGACAAGCTGGCATCCGCCGCGCCGCCGCTGCCTTCGATGGTCAACTTGCGTCCCAGTTCGCCATAAATCCCTTGGGCAATCGCTACCAACTTATCCGACTCGGCGGTCTGCGGCATCGGCGGCAGGCCGCGCTGCAGGCTGGTTTTCACTTCGGTTTCCGGGATCAATTTGTTGGCTGAAACCCGGGCCAGGTCTTTCTCGATCCGGTCGAATTCTTCCGGCAAGGCCGCACGCACGTCGGCCTTGGCGGTGGCCTGGTCAGGGATGACGTTGGTGCGGTCGCCAGCCTTGAGCACGGTGAAGTTGATGGTGGTTTTCTTGTCTTCGTCGCCGAGTTTGCCCAGTTGCAGGATCTGGTGCGCGGCTTCCATGGCGGCGTTGCGTCCCAGTTCCGGGGCGACGCCGGCGTGGGCGGCCTTGCCTTTGACTTCGACCACGGCGGTAGCGCTGCCTTTGCGCCACACCACCAGGCCGTCGGCGGGGCGACCGGGTTCCAGGTTCAGGGTCACGTCGTGGCCCTTGGCAGTGTTGCGGATCAGTTCGGAGGCGGCGTCGGAGCCGGTTTCTTCGCTGGCGTCGAGCAGGAAGGTGATCTGCGCGTAGTCCTTGAAACCCTGGCTTTTGAGAACTTTGAGCGCATAGATGCCCGCGACGATGCCGCCCTTGTCATCCATCACGCCGGGGCCGTAGGCGCGGCCGTCCTTGATGTGGAAGGGGCGCTCGGCAGCCGAGCCTTCCTTGAATACGGTGTCCATATGGGCCATCAGCAGGATCTTGGCCTTGCCGGTGCCTTTGAGGGTGGCGACCACATGGCTGTTGTTGGCGGCTTTATCCGGCACCAATTCGATGGTGAAACCCAACTGTTTCAACTCGTCCACGGCGATATCGCGCACTTGGGTCAGGCCCGGCTCGTAGCCTGAGCCCGAGTCGATATTCACCAGGCGCTCCAGCAGCTTCAAGGCTTCGGCCTTGTATTGTTCGGCCTGTTGCTGGATCTGTTTATGAGGCTCGGCGCTGTAGGCCGGCAGGCTGAAAGACAAGGCCAGGGTAGCGGCCAACAGGGTACGCGGGAAGGTGAAGAGCATGGACCGATCCTTGTTTTTTGTTGGAGGGTGCCCCGCCACCCTACCCCACTAAACTGACCGCAACCAACTGCCCTGTACCGAACTGACCCGGTTGCGCCCGCTGCTTTTGGCCTCGTACAGCGCCTGGTCGGCATCGTTGAGCCAACTGATGGAGTCGGCGTGGCTCGGCTGGTACGGCGCCAGGCCGATGCTCAGGCTCACTCGCAGTGTCGGGTCCTGGGCGTAGGCCAAGGCGTTGAAGCGACCGCGCAAGGCCTCCATCACCTCGGTGGCACGGTTGAGGGGCATATCGGGCAGTATCACGCAGAACTCATCGCCGCCATAACGGCCGGCCAGGTCGGTGGTGCGCAGGTTCTGGCGCAACACCTTGCTCAGTTGGCGCAGGACGATATCGCCGGTCACATGGCCGTAGGTGTCGTTGATGGTCTTGAAGTGGTCGATGTCGATCAACGCGATGGCGGCACCGGCCGGGCCTTGGCGGCAACGTTGAAACTCGAGGTCCAGGTGGTCCTTCCAGGCGCCGTGGTTGAGCAGGCCCGACAGGCTGTCGGTGCGGCTCAAGGCCAGCAGTTCGCGCTTGTGGCGGGCCAAGGTGACGGCCTGGCGGTAGCAGATCCAGCCCAGGGCCAGGGGATACAGCATCAGGATCGGCAGGCAGGCATACAACTGGGCCTGGGTAGTCACGGCGATAAACCCAGGCGTGAACAGCAGCAGCGCGGTGCTCAGCCCCAATGCCTGCGCCGCCCAACCCGCAAACAGGAAGCGCGGCCCGCCGATGGCGACGTTGTTCATGCTCATCATCGACAGGGTGGTGACGCTGGGCAGCGGGTTGAAGTGCATCGCGCCAACCCAGAACCCACCGCAAAAGGAATCGAACAGCAGGCTGCGGCGTTCGCTGCGCAAGGTATTGGCCGAGCGCAACGAGCATTGAAAAGCCAGGTGCGGCCACGCAAAGGCGTTGATCAGCATCCAGGCCCACACCCACAGGGGCGGGCTCAACGGATACATGCCGAACGCCACGCACACAAAGCCGAGCGTCAGCCCCAACAGGCGGGATTTGTACAAGCGCAAAGCGAGCGGAAGTCCTTTTCCTCCGACGGCTGGCATGGTGGGGGCGATCCTGGGTGATTGCCTGGAGTCTAACAGGGCAACGTCAAATCGCCACTACCGCTTATTGGCTAATACTTCAGTGCGAAAACCCACGCGCCAGCATCAAGGCCACGCCCAGCAGCAACACGGCTGTGATCCGCTGCAACAGCACGCGCCGCTTGGGGTTTTCCAGCACGTGCTTGATGCGCTGGCCGAAATAGCAATACAGGCAGCCGCTGGCAAATTGCAGCAACAGAAAGGTTGCGCCGAGAATGGCGATGTCCGCCGCCGAGCTGTGTTCACCAGCACCGGCAAACTGCGGGAACACGGCGCTGAACATGATGATGGTCTTGGGGTTGGAAAACCCGGTCAACAGCCCTTTGCCGAACAGGCTTCGCGCGCCCTCAACCGTGCCGGCGTTGTTGATCGATACGCCACTGCTGGTCCACTGCTTGTAGGCCAGGTAAAGAATGTAGGCCACCCCGACAAACTGGATGGTCTGGGTAACGGCGAGGTTGCCCTTGATCAACTCCGAAAAGCCCACGGCAAAGATCAGGATCGAAATCAGGTACGACACACTGGCGCCGACCTGCGCCGGGATCGAACTGCGCAGTCCGTCCTTCAAGCCCAGGCTGAGCAACAGCAGGGTCATGGGGCCCGGGCTGAAGGTCATGGTGGCGCAAAACAACAGGAAGTAGAGAAATGAAGACAGGGTTAACGCACTTGTCATGGCCAGCACCTTGAATAAAGAGAAACAGCAGCAACGGGGCGAACGCAGCCAGCGCCCGCCCCAGGCCGATCAGGCGACGGCGATTTCGGTGGTCAGGGAGTCGCGGTACATCACCGCCAGGTCAGCCAGGGCGGCCTTGGCGGTCTGGTTGCGGGTTTCAAACGCGACCAGGCCCTTCCAGTTAGTCTCGACAATAGCCTGCAGCACATCGGCGTAATCGCAGTTGCCGTCATGGATGCCGAAGTGCTGGTCTTGCACGCCGTTGTTGTTGCTGAAGGAAATGCCCTTGATCAGGTGGTGGTACTTGCGCACCACTTCTGCCGGCAGGCCGTTCTCGATGTTGGCGTGGCCGGCATCGAGGAAGAAGTACACATTGCTGTGGGCTTGCAGGCGCTCGAACACAAAGGCGTATTCCGCTTCATGGGTGAAGATGTAATGGAATGGCCGATAGTTGACGTAGTTGGACAGGTTTTCCAGGTAGATATCCGTGCCCTTGGCCTCGGCGTACAACGCCAGTTCCTGCACCGACTTGAGGTAATGCTCCAGGGCAACCTTCTTGGCCATCAACACCATTTTCGGCTCGACGATGCAACCACCGTGAATGATCAACGGCGCGCCCAGGCGGCTGGCGATGTCGATTTCCTTCTTCACGTACTCCACGGCCGCGCTACGGAAGGCTTCGACATCACTGCCCAACGGCGCCTTGAAGTTGCCGTGGAAAACCGGCTTGACCCCCGTGGCCGCGATTTGCGCTTGCAGGCTTTCGATACGCGCCTCGGTCCAGTCATCGACCATTTCGCCGAACAGGCTGCCGTCGATGTACCAGTGGGTGCAGTCACCTTCGATGGCGGTTTGCAGGCCCTTTTCGGCGCCCAGGTATTTCTGGTGGGCCACACCGGTGCAGAACGGGACGGTGGCGTTGATCAGTTTGCTGTCCATGGGACGATTCCTTTCGTTGATGGCGGGTCAGGCTTCTTGAGGTTCGGGTAGGTTGATGGCCATGAAATCGGCCTTGGTCACGCCGCAATCCGGGCATGCCCAGTCTTCAGGCACCTCTTCCCAAGGGGTGCCTGCGGGAATTCCGTCCTCCGGAATACCCAGTTCTTCTACGTACATAAAACCGCAGGGTGCGCACATATAAGTCTTCATGGAAATGCAAAATCCATTGCTTAGGTGTAGGAAATTTCGCCATCTCCTGGCGAGATGCCGCGCAGTCTAGGGGAGTGGCATTGCACAAGGCAGGTAAAGTGATGCCTAATCCAGCCTAACTTCACCGGTAAAAGCACCGGCAAACACAAGGACGCGTCATGTTTGTATCCGCCATCGCTTTTGTAGAGGGCACGCCCAAGGTCCAACAGATCGTCGAGGCGTTCAGCCACGCCATCGAAAATAGCGAATGGGCCCCGGGCAGCAAACTGCCATCCGTGCGTGAACTGACCCAGATCCTCGGCGTCAGCAAGTTCACCCTCAACGAGGCACTGGACCGTCTGCGCGGTCGCCACCTGCTCACCTCAAGCCAAGGCCGCGGCTACTTCGTGGCGATGGACAGCACCCGCCCAGCCTCGGCGACCTGGGTGGACCTGTTGCCCCAAGACCTGCTCAGCGTTTTGCGCCGGCCCTTGGCCACTGCCAGTGGCGAACTGCGCCCTGGCGGCGGGCACTTGCCGGAGGATTGGCTCAATGGCGAAGCGATCCGCCAGGCGATGCGCAGCGTAGTGCGTGCGCCGTCACTGCGCATCGCCGGGCTGGGCACACCGGCGGGGCTGTTGCCGTTGCGCCAGGCGCTGCAGCAGAAACTGCACGGCGAAGGCTTGTCGGTGCCAGTGGAACAAATCATCACCACACCCAATACCGTGCAGGGCCTGGACATGCTCATGCGCCTGCTCGCCCGCCCCGGCGACACGGTGCTGCTCGATGCACCGTGCTACTTCAACTTCCACGCCAACCTGGCGCTGCACGGCGTCAAAGTCATCACCATTGCCCGCCGCCCCGACGGCTTTGACTTCACCGCCCTCGAACAACTGCTGGCCGAACACCGCCCCAGCCTGTACCTGACCACAAGCGTGTTACACAATCCCACCGGCCACTCCTTCAGCCCCAGCCAGGCGTTCCGCCTGCTGCAACTGACCCAGCACTATCACTGCCACATCGTCGAGGACGACCTCTACGGCGACCTGCACCCCAACCCACCCCCACGCCTGGCCGCCGTCGCCGGGCTGGACCAGGTCACCTACCTGTCGGGTTTCTCAAAGATCCTGAGTGCCAACACCCGCGTCAGCTACGTCGTCGCCGCGCCGCAACTGGCCGCCAACCTGACCAACATGAAATTGATGAGCGGCGGCGTCACCTCCGAACTGTTCGAACAGATCGTCTACCGCATGCTCAGCGAAGGCAGCTACGCCAAGCACCGCAAACGCATGGTGCAGCGCCTGATGGAAGCCGGTGGGCGCGTCGAACAATGGCTCAAGCGCTGCGGGTGCGAATTGCCCATGGCGTATGAAGGCGGGATGTTCATCTGGGCGCGCCTGCCACCCGGCGTAAACGGCGAACTCCTGGCCCAGGAAGCCCTGAAACGCAGCATGGTACTGGCCCCCGGCGCCCTGTTTGGCTACGATCCGGCCCATCGCGACTCAATGCGCTTCAATGTGGCACACAGCGACGAACCGCGCGTGCAGCGAGTGTTCGAGGCGTTGCTGCTGCACGGTGTCGCCCAAAAAAGCAAAAGCCCCCCAACCCCAACCTAACCTTACCTAACCACGATGCGAAGCGAGTAGCTCTTGATCTGCCGGTAACCACGATGCGAAGCGAGCCGCTCTTGATCTGCTCTTGATCTGCTTGTGATCTTGATCTCAGGCGCCCCGTTAAACCACGCTGGCCGAACGCAGGCTTGAATTCGTGGGTAACCCGGCAGGACGCCGGGTTAGCCGCCGTCAGGGCGGAACCCCAAGTAGCCGTTACCGCAGCAATGGATATATACCCAATCCAACTGTGTCGCCTGCCAGGCCGCCTTCGCGAGCAAGCCCGCTCCCACAGTTGGATTGTGGGGTGTCAGGTAGATATGGGGCGGCTGGCAGGTCGCCATCGCAGGCAAGCCAGCTCCCACAGCTGGATCGCGGGGGTGTCAGTAGGTAAGGCGCCGTAAGCCCCCCGTCAACCCGGCAACGGAATCACCCGCAACGGCCGCACCGACTTGTACGAAAAACTCGAATAAATCTCCTTGACGCAGGGCAACGTCTGCAAAACCTCCCGCGCAAACTCACCAAACGACTCCAGGTCCTTGGCCACCACCTCCAGCAAAAAGTCATAGCGCCCTGAAACGTTATGGCACGCCACAATCTCCGGAATCGCCAACAGCCGCTGCTCGAACGCCCGGGCGATTTCCTGGGTGTGGCTCTCCATCATGATGCTGACAAACGCAGTCACCCCATAACCCAGCGCCTTGGGAGAAAGGATCGCCTGATAGCCACTGATCACACCGCTCTCCTCCAGGGTGCGCACCCGGCGCCAGCACGGTGAGGTGGTGAGGGCCACCCGCTCTGCCAACTCGGCCACGGTCAGGCGGGCGTTGCCTTGCAACGCGTTTAAAAGGGTTTTGTCCGTACGGTCCAGCTTGATGGGCATAACGTGCCTCTAATCATTATTTTTATCGGTGTTTGATCCACAAACGCGGGTTTTTCCAGGCTTTTTTGCAAGGTTCATCTGTGGTTATGAGCATAGCATTGTAGGAAATAAGGAGCGCCCGACATGCACACTAAACACACCAGCTTCGGCTTTTCTACCCGTGCCATCCACCACGGCTATGACCCTCTTGACCACCACGGCGCCCTCGTCCCGCCCATCTACCTGTCGGCCACCTTCGCCTTCCCCACTGTCGAATACGGCGCCGCCTGCTTTGCCGGCGAAGCCAGCGGCCACTTCTATACGCGCATTTCCAACCCCACCCTGGCCCTGCTGGAGTCACGCATGGCCAGTCTGGAGAACGGCGAAGCCGCCGTGGCATTCAGCTCCGGTATGGGCGCGATTGCCGCGACGTTCTGGACCCTGTTGCGCCCAGGCGACGAGATCATCGTCAGCCAGACGCTTTATGGTTGTACCTTCGCCCTGTTGCACCATGGCCTGGGCGAATTCGGCATCAAGGTGCGGCATGTCGACCTGACCGACCTGGCCGCCCTGCAAGCAGCCTTCTCCCCGGCCACCCGCATGGTCTACTGCGAGACCCCGGCCAACCCCACCCTGCGCCTGATCGACATCGCCGCCGTGGCCGAACTGGCTCATCAACAGCCGAACATCACCGTGGTGGTCGATAACACTTACTGCACCCCCTACCTGCAACGCCCCCTGGAACTGGGCGCCGATGTGGTGGTGCACTCGGCCACCAAATACCTCAGCGGCCACGGCGACATCACCGCAGGCATCGCGGTGAGCAACCAGGCCTTGGCCCAGCGCATTCGCCTGCAAGGACTCAAGGACTTGACCGGCGCGGTGATGTCACCCCAGGACGCCGCGTTGTTGATGCGCGGCCTCAAGACCCTGGGCCTGCGCATGGACCGCCATTGCAGCAACGCCCAGGCGGTGGCCGAGGCGTTGCAGGCACACCCTGCGGTGCAGTGGGTGACCTACCCCGGGCTGCGTTCTTTCCCACAGTACGAATTGGCAAACCGACAAATGAAACTGCCCGGCGGCATGATCGCCTTTGAACTCAAGGGTGGCATCGAGACCGGCCAGCGCTTCATGAACGCGCTGCAACTGTTCACCCGCGCGGTCAGCCTGGGGGATGCCGAATCACTGGCCCAACACCCGGCGAGCATGACCCACTCCACCTACACCCCCGAGCAACGGGCGCAGCACGGTATCAGCGAGGGCCTGGTACGTTTGTCGGTGGGGCTGGAAGACGTCGCCGACCTGCTGGCGGATATCCAACAAGCCCTGGCCAAGTGCAACGGTGCCAACCTGCGGCCCACCACGACAGCGGCGTACGCGCTGAAATAGCGCCCAAACCCAAGCGTTTTGCGGTGCCTGGGCGGTGATCGGAAGGATCCGACTAAGGATCCGACTGCCGCTGTACCTGCTTAATGTTTTTTTTTCGCAGATTGGATCCCCCTCCTTCAGCCAGCCTGTACTAGCATGTCAGCGGCGGGACGCACTATCACTGCAGGTTATTCACATTAGTTACCTTCTTAATCCCCGTCGCTATAAGGCCCAATACCTGCACGAAACTCATGGACGAATTGATGAACTCACACCTGTTCCCACAGATAGGCAAGGTCATCGCCAGCACCGGCAGCCGCCATTTCCCACGCATGCTGCATGACCTGATCCTTACCCAACTGGCAGTGGACGCCACCCATATCACCCAATTGCACGTCAGCCGCGAAGGCCTTGGCCGTCGCAAAATCAGCCCGGTGTACACCGATTCGGTGGCGGCCCTGGACAGCGAGCAACTCGCCGCACAACTGCACCTCACGCGCCGCAAGGACGATGTGCGCTATGTACTGTCGGTGTACCGCTCCCACCCGTCCGAGAGTTTTTCTGCGCAAGAACGCAGCATGCTCCAGGACTTCTCCACGCTGTTGCTGCCCATGGTGGAAAAACACATCACCGCGCTGCAGCCATCGCTCTCGGACAGCCCGTCGGCAGAGCCGCAACACCAGGGCATCGATACCTTGCGCCGACGTATCCAGGAGCGCCTGGTGCAATCGGGGCTGACCTTGTCCAACCGTGAACTGGAAGTGTGCGTAGGCCTGCTGGCCGGGCGCACCGCGCCGGAGTTGGCCGAACAACTGGCGTTGAAGGTCAACACCATCGAGAGCTACCTCAAGCGTGCGGCGATCAAGTTGGGGATCAGCGGGCGGCATTCGTTGTTGCGCTGGATGTACTCGACCGAGTCTGACACGGCCCCATAGGCCAAGCAAAAATCCCCGTGGGAGCTGGCTTGCGTGCGATAGCGGTGGGTCAGCAACCCTGGGGAGACTGTCACACCGCTATCGCAGCATAGGTATCTACACAACTGTGCAGTTCGCCGCAGCCACCGGTAACCACGATGCGAAGCGAGTAGCTCTTGATCTTGCTCTTGATCTGCTTGTGATCTTGATCTCAGGCGCCCCGTTAAACCACGCTGGCCGGAATTCGACAGGGATTTGGGGGGCAAACCGGCAGGGATGCCGGTTTAGCCGCCCCGCGCCATGGATGGCGCGTGGCGGCGGCCCCCCAAATCACTGGCGGATTACGGGCACACCGAGCCCAAGCGAGGTGCCGAGTGGTGGGGCAAGAGCCTTTTTGCTTACTTTTGGGCTCTTTTCAAAAGTGAGCCGCCGTCAGGGCGGAACCCTAAGTAGCCGTTACCGCAGCAATAGATATGCACACAATCCAACTGTGTCGCCTGTCAGGCCGCCATCGCAGGCAAGCCAGCTCCCACATTTGGATCCTGGGGCGCCAGGGAGATAGGCGCCGGCTGTCAGGCCGTCACGGGAGCAAGCTCCCACAAATCAGTCCCTTGCCAATGCCTCTATCGGGTCCAACCGCGCCGCATTCCGCGCCGGTACAAAACCGAACACAATGCCGATCAACGTCGAACAGGCAAACGCGGTAACGATCGAGCCCACCGAAAACACCATTTCCCACTCCTTCACAAACAGCGAAAACAGGTAGCCGATGGCGTAGGACAGCGAGATCCCGATGATCCCGCCGATCAGGCACACCATCACCGCCTCCACCAGAAACTGCTGGCGAATATCCGATTGCCGCGCCCCCACGGCCATGCGAATCCCGATTTCACGGGTGCGCTCGGTGACCGACACCAGCATGATGTTCATCACGCCAATACCGCCCACCAGCAAAGAAATCACCGCAATCAATGACAGCAGCAGCGCCAGGGAGCGGCTGGTTTTCTGTACCGTCTGCATGATGCTGTCGAGGTTGTTGGTGAAAAAATCCTTGGTGCCGTGGCGTTGCAGCATGAGCTTATTGACGTTGTCTTCCACCACCTTGCTCGGCTGGCCGTCCTTGATGCGCACGGTGATGCTGTCCAGATGACGCTGGCCCAGCAGACGCCCCGCCGCGGTTTCGTACGGCACCCACACGTTCAGGGCCTTGCTGGCGGCGAACATGTTTTTATTGTCCGCCGTCACCCCGATCACCGTGCACGGCAGGTTGCCTATCAGGATCACCTGGCCCAGCGGGTCGATGTTCGGCCCGAACAGGCGCTGGCGGGTATTGTGGTCGATCACCACCACCTGGGCCTGGCGCCGTGCATCGCTTTCGCTGAAGGCAATGCCGGCTTCAAGCTTGAGGCCCTTGACCTTGAAGTAGCGATCACTGACACCATTGACCTGGGCGTCCAGGTCGATATTGCCGTAGCGCAACAACAGGTTGCGCCCCACCACCGGCGTGGCGCTGTCCACGTAATACAGCTGGTTCAGCGCCTCCACATCCGAGGGCATCAAGGTCTCGATGGCCGAGGCGCGGCTGTCGCCAAAACTGGTGCCGGAAAAGATATCGATGGTGTTGCTGCCGATGGCCTGGATGTCCTTGAGCACATAGCGCTTGGCGCCTTCGCCGATGGCCGAGATCGACACCACCGAAGTGATGCCGATGACAATGCCGAGCATGGTCAGCAAGGTGCGCATGCGGTGGGAGATCAGCGCCACCCACGCCATGTTGAACGCTTCCTTGAACAACCCCAGGCTCGCCACCAGGCGCCGCGCACCGCTGCGGCGGGGCTCGACCGGCGCCTCGGCGGGCAACTCCAGGCCGACGCTGTCGTTGGCCTTGTCGCTGATGATCTCGCCATCACACACCTCGACAATGCGCTGGGCGTTCGCCGCGACCTTGGGGTCGTGGGTGACGATAATCACGGTGTGCCCCGCCGCATGCAGCTCGGCGAGGATGCGCATCACCTCCTTGCCGCTGTGGGTGTCGAGGGCGCCGGTGGGTTCGTCAGCCAGGATCACTTCACCGCCGTTCATCAAGGCCCGCGCAATACTCACTCGCTGCTGTTGCCCGCCAGACAGCTGGCTGGGCCGATGGCTGGTATGGCCCGACAAGCCCAGGCGTGCCAGCAATTCCCCGGCGCGGCTATGGCGCTGGCTTTGCGGGGTGCCCGCGTAGATCGCCGGCATTTCCACATTGTGCAAAGCGCTCAGGTGCGCGAGCAAATGGTAACGCTGGAAGATAAACCCGAAGTAATCACGCCGCAGCTCCGCCAGTTGCTCATCGCCCAGGGAGCGGGTTTCGATGCCATTGATCTTGTAGCTGCCGGCCGTGGCGTAATCCAGGCCGCCGAGGATGTTCATCAGGGTTGATTTACCCGAACCGGAGGCGCCGATAATCGCCAGCATTTCCCCGGCATGGATGCTCAGGTCGATGCCCTTGAGCGCAATGAATTCACGCTCGCCGGCCATGAAGCTGCGAGTGATGCCCTTGAGTTCCAACAGAGGCTGGCTCATGACTCAACTCCCCGCCACGGCAGGCGTGGCGTCGCCGATCACCACGGTGTCGCCCTCGGCCAGGCCATCAAGGATCTGCACTTTGACGTTGTTGTTGATACCGGTCTTCACCGTGCGGGCCACCGCCTTGCCCTTGGCATCCAGCACCCGCACTTCGTAGCGGCCATCGGCATTGCGCACACCCAGCGCCGCCACGGGCACCATCAGCGCGGCCTCGGCGGTGTCGAGCACGATGCGCACCTGGGCGGTCATGGCAATGCGCAGGCGGTGGTCGGGGTTGGGCACGTCGAACAACGCGTTGTAGAACACCGCGGTGTTTTGCTTCGGCGTGCCGGCGGTCTGGGTTTCAAGGAAGTTCTGCGGCGCCGGCTCAGTGCCGCGCAGCTTGGCGTAATAGCGCTTGTCCGCCTCGCCGAGGATGGTGAAGTACACCTGCTGGCCGGGGCTGATATGAATCACATCCGCTTCCGACACTTGGGCCTTGACGGTCATGGTGTCCAGGTCTGCCAGCTTGAGCAGCACGGGCGCCAACTGGCTGGCAATCACGGTCTGGCCTTCCTGGGTGACGATGCCCACCACATCGCCGTCGATGGGCGCGTTGATGCGGGTGTAGGCCAGGTTGACCTTGGCGGTGTCGATCTGGATGTGCGCGCTCTTGATCTGTGCGTCCAGAGACAGCAGGTTGGCCTGTTGTACCTGGTAGGTCGATTCGGCGTCTTCGAAATCCTGGCGTGACACCGACTCATCGGCCTGCAAGCCTTTGTAGCGCTCATACACGGACTTGGCCTGCTTGAGCTGCGCGGCGGTCGCGCGGCGTTGGGCCTGGAGGTTTTCTTCATCGACCTGGGCTTTGCGCAGGGTGTTCTGCAGGACTAGCGGGTCGATTTCGGCCAGCCATTGGCCCTTCTTTACCTTGTCGCCGACTTTGACTTTCAGCGACTTGAGCTGGCCGGAGACTTGGGCGCCGACGTCGACTTGTTTGACGCCCTCCAGCAGGCCGGTGGCCAATACCGCGTTTTCGATATCGCCGCGTTCGGCGGTGGCGGTGAGGTATTGGGGGGCGTCGGCGGGGGCGTTTACGGTGTAAATGGCCAGGCCGATTGCCACGGCCGCTATAGCCAGAATGCCGATTTTGCGGAATTTAGACGTTTGCATGGTTGGCTTCTTGATTGAGTACAAATGCGTGGCTAGGGCCCTTGGTGTGGGAGCTGGTTTGCCGGCGATGGCGGCCTGACAGCCGACCCCTGTCTACCTGACACCCCGCGATCAACCTGTGGGAGCGGGCTTGCTCGCGAAGGCGGCCTTTTGGTCGACCATTTCGTTGGGTTGGAATGAGTACATATCCATTGCTGCGGTAACGGCCACTTAGGGTTCCGCTCTGACAGCGGCTCACTTTTGAAAAGCGCAAAAGTAAGCAAAACGCTCTTGCCCCACCACTCGGCACCTCGCCTAGGCTCGGTGTGCCCGTAATCCGCCAGTGATTTGGGGGGCCGCCGCCACGCGCCATCCATGGCGCGGGGCGGCTAAACCGGCATCCCTGCCGGTTTACCCCCCAAATCCCTGTCGAATTCCGGCCAGCGTGGTTTAACGGGGCGCCTGAGATCAAAAGCAGATCAAGATCAAGAGCGGCTCGCTTCGCATCGTGGTTACCGGGGGCATGCCTGCCCCCACATATCTCACCGAGTTCACCTTCAAAAACCGGTCGGCTATAAGGCCGCCGCGCTCTGCTTTTGATCTCCAATCGCCCCGTTAAACCACGCTGGCCGAACGCAGGTTTTTCAGCGTGGGTAACCCGGCAGGACGCCGGGTTAGCCGCACTGGGCCATGGATGGCCCATTGCGGCGGCCCACGCTGCAAAACCTGCGTTCGGGCACACCGAGCCTAGGCGAGGTGCCGAGTGGTGGGGCGAAGGCCTTTTGGTTACTTTTGGGCCTTTCCAAAAGTGACCCGCTGTCAGAGCGGAACCATAAGTGGCCGTTACCGCAGGAATGGATATGTACACAGACAACCCCCTATTGCCCCCACATTTGGATCGGTGCCCCCCCCTCAAGACACCACCTCCCCAACCCTGACATCTTCCAACCACCACCTGGCCAACCCCAAAACATTCGGCGCCTTGAGCAACGTAAAGTGATTCCCCCCGCCATACCAAACCTGCAACCCACCCCCCTGCCCTCGCCACCCCTCAACCATCAACCCCTGCTCCCGCTGGTTCCCCGCCGCATCCAGCGCCGGGTCCTGCGCCAACACCAGGCGCACCACCCCCTCATACCGCCCTTGCGGCTGATACACCGTGCGCAACGCCGCCGCGTAAGTGCGCGCCGGCCCATCCATCGCCTCCACCGCCGCACGCGCCGGCAACAACCCCACATTCACCATCCCCGCGTGTAACGCTTGCCGCTGCGCCACCTCATCGCGCCCGGCAAAGTCCACCGCATCAATCCCCAGCGACTTCCCAGCCGCCAACTGCATCGCCTCGATCAACCGCAACAACGCCGCCGTCGAGGTATAAGCCTTGCTCGCACGCCCCGGCGCCTCGCTGTCGATCACCGTCAAAGAGCCCACCTCACGCCCCATCGCCTGCAAGCGCAGCGCCATTTCCAGCGCCACCCAGCCGCCGAACGAATGCCCCACCAGATGCACCGGCCCCTCGGGGCATTCCTGTTCCAGCGCGGCCAGGTAACACTGGGCCGCCGCTTCCACCTGGCTATGGGGCACCGCTTCGCCATCCAGCCCGCGTGGCTGCAAGCCATACAGCGGCCAGTCGCGCCCCAAAGCTTCGCTCAAGCCGACAAAGCCGGTGACGCTGTCTCCCGCGCCCGGCACGCAGAACACCGGTGCATAACCGGCGCGCCCGCTCTGGATGCGCAGCAAGGGTGAGTGCGCCGCGCAACTCACCGGGGTGCTCGCCGCCAGCGCTTGGCTCATGGCCTGGCCAAGGCTCTGGATATGCGGCGCCTGCATCATGCTCTGGTGATCCCCCGGCACCTGCACCTGGCGCAGTTGCCCAGGCGCCAGGGCGGTGTCCCACCCCAGCGCGGCACTGCGCCGCGACAGTTCGGTGGGCCGCTGCTCGGCGCTGAACAGGTGCACCGGGATCGGCAGCGGGAACAGGCTGTAGTGGGCCAGGGCATGCCCATGCCCGACTTCCCGTTGCAAAAAGCTCAACAGGTCGGCGTCCGTCGCCGCTGCCATTTGCGCGTATAGCAAACCTTGATCGCGACAGCGTTGCAGCAAAGCCGCAATGTCCAGCTGTCCAAGGCCTGCCTCCAGTTGGTCCAGGCTCGCCAGCTCATCCACACCTCCCTGTGCCTTCCAATAGGCCGTGCACTGCAACAACAAATGCCGCTTGAGGGCATCCGGCCCGCTCCAGCGCGCTTTGCCCTGGTCGGTCATGCGCGGCACGTAGCTGTCGATCAAGCCGAGAAACGCCACGGCCTCATCCTGCCCCAGCAACTGCATGGCAACTTCATAGGCCAGCACGCCACCAAAAGACCACCCCGCCAGCCGGTAAGGGCCGTGGGGCTGGATCTGGCGAATCAGCCCGACCATGCGCGCAGCCAGGCCTTCCATGCTGTCCAAGTGCGCCTCGCCCAGCGCCACGCCCGGCAGGCCATAAATCGGGTAATCGCCCGGCAGGTGCTGGCCAAGCGCCGGGAAGTACACGTCCATGCCGCTGAACTCATGCACCAGAAATAACGGTGCCTGCGACCCACGGCTGCGCACCGTGATCACCGCCGTCTCAGGCAGCACGTCGTCACCGCGCAGGCGCAGCAGCGCCGCGACCGAGGCCACGCTGGCATGCTCGAACAGCTCGGCCAGCGACACCGGCAACCCGGCCTCGTCCAGCCGATTGACCAGGCGAATCGCCAACAACGAATGCCCGCCCAGTTCGAAGAAACTGTCATGGCGCCCCACCTGCTCAAGCTTCAGTACCTCGGCCCACAGCTGGGCCAAGGTCTGCTCCAGTGCATCGACCGGTGCTTCAAATGTGCCGCTGGCCGAAGCGTCCCACGTCGGTAACGGCAAGGCTTTGCGATCGACCTTGCCATTGGCCGTCAACGGCAAATGCTCCAGTGCGACAAAGGCCGAGGGCACCATGTAGGCCGGCAAGTGCGCCTGCAGGTAAGCGCGCACCGACTCGATGCCGACCGGCTCGCCCGCCCAGGTGAAATAGGCCACCAGACGTTTGTCCCCCGGCACGTCTTCGCGGGCCAGCACCACCCCTTCGCGAATGCCGGCGAATGTCGCCATGCGTGCTTCGATCTCACCCAGCTCAATGCGAAATCCACGGATCTTCACTTGGTCATCATTACGCCCGATGCACTCCAGCAGGCCGTCTGCGGTCCAGCGTCCGAGGTCGCCGGTGCGGTACAGCAAGGCGCCTGGGTTGAACGGGTTCTGCACGAACTTTTCCGCCGTCAACTCAGGGCGGTTCAGGTAGCCCTGGGCGACACCGTCACCGCCGATGCAGATTTCGCCGCTCACCCCCAGGGGCAGCAGGTGCAACTGCGCATCCAGCACGTAGATCTGCGTGTTGGAAATGGGTCGCCCTACCGGCACGCTGTCGGCGTCAGCGGCAATGGTGCGCACTTCATGGGTGGTGGCGTAGGTGGTGGTTTCGGTCGGCCCGTAGCAATGCACCAGGCGCAGCCCCGGTGCCAATGCCAGCAGGTTGCGGAACGCCGCCGGGTCGGCACGTTCGCCGCCGCACAGCAAAATACGCAAGCCGGCCAGGGCCTGGGGAATCAGTTGCACATATTGGTTGAATAGCGCCGTGGTGACGAACAGCACCGTCACGCCCTGAAGTGCCGCGCCAAACGCCAGCGGGTCGAGCAAGGTGGCGTGGTCGATCACCTGCACCTGACCGCCGTTGAGCAATGCCCCCCACACATCCATGGTGCTGGCATCGAACGCCGGGTTCGAAGCGAAGGCCACGCGGTCATGGGGATTGAAATCGGCGTAGCCGTTGTTGAGCACCAGGCGCGTGATGCCACGGTGCGGCACCAATACGCCTTTAGGCATGCCGGTGGAGCCGGAGGTGTACATGATGTACGCCACGCTGTGCGAGGATTGCGGCAGGCCCGGGTTGTGGTCGGGGTATGAGTCGAGGGCCAGGGTGTCCAGGTCCAGGCGTTGCACCGCGCTCTCCACGCTGCAGTCGCTGCCGTTCAACAGCCAGGCGGCGCCGCTGTCTTGCAGCATGAAGGCCTGGCGTTCGGCCGGCGCGTTGATGTCCAGCGGCACATAGGCGGCGGCGCATTTGAGAATCGCCAGTTGGCTGATCAACAACGCCACCGAGCGTGGCAGCAGGATCGCCACGTTATCGCCGGGGCACACACCCAGGCCGAGCAGGTGATGGGCCAGGCGGTTGGCGCGGCGGTTGAGTTCGCCATAGCTTATCCGTTGTTCGCCATGCAGCACCGCCACCGCATCGGGGCGCGCCTGGGCCTGGGCTTCGAACAGCTGTTGCACGCTGTGTTCACGGGGGAACGCGCGGGCCGTGGCGTTGAAGCCCTCAAGCAGTTGCTGGCGTTCGGCCTGGGGCAGGATCGACAAGCCATTGAGCGCGATGTCGCTGCGCTCTTCCAATGCCTGCACCACCTGCGCCAAGGCGTTATGCAGGTAGTCGCCCAAGCGTCGGGCCCCCTGCCCCATGGCCGTGAGGCTGAAACCTTCACCCAGGTCATCCACGCTCACCGACACGCCGTAGTGGGTGTGCTCCTCGGTCTGGAGCACTTCGACCCCCTGCCACGCCTCGGCCACGCCCCCGGCCTGGGGCGCGCTGTGGCGGTAGTTGAACAGCACGCTGAACAACGGCGTAGCCATCGGTACGCCGCTGCAACGCTGGGCCAGCGCCAAAGGCGCGTGTTCATGGCTGAGCAGTTGGGTCAGGCGCCCATGGGTGGCACGCAGCGCGGTCAGTACCGAGTGTTCACCCAGGTCGACTCGCAACGGCAAGGTATTGATAAACACGCCCATGGCACGCTCGGCGCCTTCGCCACCTTGCAGGCGGCCGAGCATCACCGTGCCGAACACCACCTGTTCACGGGCGCAGACCGTGCCCAGCACATGGGCCCAGGCCAGGTGCATAAGGCTGGCGGCGCTGACGCCGGCTTGACGCGCCTGAGTGCGCAGGCGCCGACTCAACCCCAGGTCGAGACTCACCTTCACGCGCTCATCGGCGCCCAGGTGCGGTAGGTCGGTGGGTTCGTCGACCTCAGCGAGCATCTCGCAGAAAAACGTCTCGTGGTCCTCAGCGCCCAGACGAGTCTGGGCCACGTAGTTGCGGTACGGCACGGGCGCGGCCAAGGTGTCTTGGGTGCCCAACAGGAAGGCCTGCATTTCGTGTTGCAGGATGTCCAACGCGATGTGGTCCATCACCAGATGGTGGAACAGCAACGTCGCCACCACCCGTTGCGACTCCTCGGCATACACCAGGCGCATCAAGGGTGCCTTGGCGAGGTCCAGGCGTGGCGGCACCGGGCCGTTTTCAACCCGTAATGAGGCGGTGCGCCACACCACCTGCACCGGCTCCTCCAGCGCGTCCCAGTGGAAGGATGAACGCAGGATGTCATGGCGCTGGATCACCGCCTGCAAGGCGTGGGCGAAGGCGTCCAGGCGCAGGCGGCTGTCGAAGGCAAACTGCGCCTGCAGCACATAGGCGTCGTCTCCCTGCACGGCGCGATGCTGATACAGGATGCCGGCCTGCAAGGGTGCCAGCGGGTAGATGTCCTGCACATTGGCCGCGCCGCCGGGGATGCAGGCGACGATGCGCTCGATGGCAGCGGGGTCCAGGGTGATCAGCGTAAGCATGTCCGGCGTAATCCGGGTGCAATCGGCCGCGATACGATTGGCAGGCACCGCCACTTCACGCCCACCGCCCAAGGCCGCGGCCAGGGCGGACAAGGTCGGTTGGCCAAACAGTACTTTTACATCTGCCGACAAGCCCAGGCGGCGCATGCGCCCCATCAGGCTGACTGCCAGCAATGAGTGGCCACCCAATTCAAAGAAATTGTCATGCCGGCCCACGCGCTCCACGTTGAGCAATTCAGCCCACAGTGCGGCCAGGGTGATTTCCGTATCACCCACGGGCGCTTCATAGTCGCGCACACTCAACGCGTCCAGGCCCGGCGCCGGCAGCGCCTTGCGGTCGAGCTTGCCGTTGGGGCTCAGCGGCAGCACCTGAAGATGCACAAAGCTCGCCGGCAGCATGAATTCCGGCAGGTGTTGCAGCAGGTGGGCGCGCAGGCTTTCGACCTCGCTCGGCACGCCGGTGTAATAGGCGATCAGGCGCTGCTCGCGGGCAATCACGGCAGCTTCCTGCACCGCTGGATGCTCGGTCAGGCGCGCCTGGATTTCCCCCAGTTCGATGCGCAGGCCACGAATCTTCACCTGGTCATCATTGCGCCCCAGGTACTCGAGAGTGCCGTCAGGCAAGTAGCGGCTCACGTCACCGGTGCGGTACATGCGCCCCGGGGTGAACGGGTCGTCGAGGAAGCGTTCGGCGGTCAGCTCAGGGCGGTTGAGGTAACCCCGCGCCACCTGCACGCCTGCGATGAACAATTCACCGACCACCCCCAATGGCACCGGCTGCAACTGCCCGTCCAGTACATACAGGCGCGTGTTGGCAATCGGCTTGCCGATGGGCGTGTTATCCGGCACCAAGGCACCCGCGCAGTCCCATGCGGTGACATCCACCGCCGCTTCGGTGGGGCCATACAGGTTGTACAAGCCAACCTCCGGCAATTGCTGCTTGAAGCGCCGCACCAGGCTGCCCGGCAGGGCTTCGCCGCTGCACATCACCCGCACCAGCCCGGCGGCCTGGCTGACATCGCCGTGGGCAAGGAACACGTCGAGCATCGACGGCACAAAATGCAGCGTTGTGACCCGCTCGGCCTCGATCACCTGGCACAGGTAGTCAGGGTCTTTATGCCCGCCAGCGCGCGCCATGACCAAGCGTGCGCCAGTGAACAGCGGCCAGAAGAACTCCCACACCGACACGTCGAAGCTGAACGGGGTTTTCTGCAAGACCGTATCGCTGGCGGTCAGCCCGTATTCGTCCTGCATCCACAGCAGGCGGTTGACCACCCCAGGGTGTTCGTTGATCACGCCCTTGGGCTGGCCGGTGGAACCGGAGGTGTAGATCACGTAGGCCGCCACGCTGGCCGCCTGCGGGTTATGGGTGGGCTGGTGCTGCCAGGTGGGTGAATCGAGGTTGACCACCGGCACCTCGCCCAGCAACCCGAGGGTGCTGGCCTGGGCCAGCACCACCGTCGGCGCGCTGTCGTGCAGCATGTAGGTGATGCGTTCCAGCGGGTAGGCCGGGTCCAGCGGCACATAGGCGGCGCCGGCTTTGAGGATCGCGTACAGGCCAATGACCATGTCCAGGCCACGCTCCACACAGATCGCCACCCGCGCCTGGGGCTGCACACCCAGGGATTGCAGGTGATGGGCCAACTGGTTGGCGCGCGCGTTCAGTTCGGCATAGCTCAGTTGCTGCGCGCCCGCCTTCAGGGCAATGGCCTGGGGTGTGCGCAGCACCTGGGCTTCAAACAGGCCGTGCAGGGTCTGGTCGAGGTTGTAGCTAACGGCAGTGGCGTTGAAATCCACCAGCAGTTGCCGACGCTCGCGCGCATCCACCAGCGGCACGTGCGCCAGCACTGCCTGGTCGTTATCGACCATGGCCTGCAACACGCGGGTGAAGTAGCCGACGTAACGCTGCATCGTCGATTCGTCAAACAGGGCCACGGCATATTCCAGCGCACCGAGGATGCTGCCCTGCACTTCGCCCAGGTTCAACGACAGGTCGAACTTGGCGAAATGGCTGTGCTCGACAATGCTCTCCAGGGCCAGGTCGCCCAGGGCCAGGGTCGGCGCGCTGCTGTCCTGCCAGCTCAGCAGGGTCTGGAACAGTGGGCTGTGGGCCAGGCTGCGCGGCGGCCGGGTAATTTCCACCACCTGCTCGAAGGGCAAGTCCTGATGGGCCTGGGCTTGCAGGATCAGCGCCTTGACCCGCGCCAGCAACGCCTCGGTGCTGAGCTCGCCCGAGGTGTCGATACGCAGCGCCAGGGTGTTGACGAACAGGCCAATCAGCCCTTCGACTTCGGTGCGCATGCGGTTGGCCACCGGCGTGCCGATCACCAACTCGGCCTGCCCGGACAAGCGTGCCAACAGCGAAGCCCAAGCGCTCATCAAGGTCATGTACAAGGTGGTGCCATGGCGTTGGCTCAAGGCCTTGAGCCCGGCGGTGAGGCGCTCATCCAGGCGCACTTCGACACTGCTGCCAGCGTAGTCCTGCTGCGCCGGGCGCGGGCGGTCGGTGGGCAAGGTCAGCAACGCCGGCGCACCGGCCAACGCCTGTTGCCAGTAGCTGCTTTGGCGCTGCAGCACCTCGCCGCTCAGCCACAGGCGTTGCCACACGGCAAAGTCGGCGTACTGGATCGGCAAGGGCGGCAGCGGGTCGGCGTGGCCGTGGCTGAAAGCCTGGTACAGCGCCATCAGCTCGCGGGTCAGCACGCCCATGGACCAGCCGTCGGAGACGATATGGTGCAGGGTCAGCAACAGCACATGGTGATCATCGGCCATCACCACCAGGCGCCCGCGCAGCAACGGGCCGCGCTCAAGGTCGAACGGTGCCGAGGCTTCGCCGTGGATCAGCGCGTCCAGGGCCTGTTGCGGCTGCGGGTGGCGACGCAGGTCCTGCACTTGCAGCGCCAACACCTCTTCGGCCGGCACGACCAGCACCTGGGCCTGGTCACCCTGCTGGGCGAAGCGGCTGCGCAGGGTTTCATGCCGCGCCACAATGCGCGCCAGGGCCCGTTGCAGCGCCTGTACATGCAACTGCCCGCGCAACCGCAGGCCGATGGGAATGTTGTAGGCGGTGTTGGCCCCTTCCATCAACGCCAGGAACCACAGGCGTTGCTGGGCGAAGGACAGCGGCACGTCGTCATCACGGTTGGCCGGCAAGATATCCGGCAAGGTGCTGCGACCGGCCTGGGCCAGCACCTCGGCGACCGCCGCCAGTTCAGCGTTGGCAAATAGGTCGCCCAGCGCCAATTCGACGCCCAGCCGCTGGCGCACCTGAGACACCATGCGCATGGCCAGCAGCGAATGCCCGCCCAGCTCAAAGAAATGGTCGTAACGCCCCACGCGCTGCACCTGCAACACCTCGGCCCAGATCTGCGCCAGCACGGTTTCGATTTCGCCCAGGGGCGCGGCGTACTCGCGGGTAAATACCGCGGCCATGTCCGGCGCCGGCAGGGCCTTGCGGTCAAGCTTGCCATTGGCCGTCAGTGGCAGTGCGTCGAGCTTCATGAACGCGACAGGCACCATGTAGTCGGGCAGATGCGCCACCAGGTGGGCGCGAATCTCGGCCAGCGTCAGCGGGTCCAGTTGTGGGTTTTCGGTGAAGTAGGCCACCAGCCGTTCCTCACGCACCACCGCCACTGCTTCCAGGATGCCGGGCAATTGGTTGAGCTGGGTTTCGATTTCGCCCAGTTCGATGCGCACGCCACGGATTTTCACTTGGTCATCGTTGCGCCCCAGGTAGTCGAGCGTGCCGTCCGGCAACCAGCGCACCAGGTCACCGGTGCGGTACATGCGCCCTGCATTGAACGGGTCGCGCACAAAACGCTCGGCGGTCAGTTCCGGGCGGTTGAGGTAACCGCGTGCCACGCCTTTGCCGCCCACGTACAACTCCCCCGCCACCCCCAGCGGCACCGGGCGCTGGTGTGGGTCGAGCACGTAGACCTTGGCATTGGCGATGGGCTTGCCGATATGCAACGGCTGGCCCGCCTCGACCTTGCCGGAAGTGGCCACCACCGTGGCTTCGGTGGGCCCGTAGTTGTTGATCAGCTCAAAGCGCTGCGCCCGCCCGAACTGGCGCAGGCGGTCGCCACCGACCAGCAAGGTGCGCAAGGTCGGGTGCTCGATGTTCTGGCTGAAGGCGTATTCCGCCACCGGCGTCGGCAGAAAGCTCACGTCCAATGGCTGCGCGCACCACCAGGCCAGCAGTGCGTCGATATCTTCGCCGCCCTCATGGGCCGGTGGCAGGTGCAAGGTGGCGCCCACACACAGCGCCGGCCACACTTCCCAGGCCATCGCGTCAAAGCCGAAACCGGCAATACTGGCGGTGTGCCGGCCGGCGCGCAGGTCGAAGGCGCTGCAATGCCAGTCCACCAGGTTGGCGACAGTGTGGTGTTCCACCATCACCCCTTTGGGCAAGCCGGTGGAGCCGGAGGTGTAGATCACATAGGCCAGGTTCGTCGGGCCGACGGCGATTGTGGGGTTGCTCGCCGAATGGTGCTGCCAGGTGAAGCGGTCGAGGTTGATCACCGGCACATCCAGCGCCGGCAAGCGCTCCAGCAACGCGTGTTGGGTGAGTAAGGCTACCGGCGCACTGTCGCTGAGCAGATAGTGGAGACGCTCGGCCGGGTGGGACGGGTCCACCGGCACATAACCAGCACCGGCCTTGAGAATCGCCAGCAACCCGGCCAGGGTATCGAGGCCGCGCCGCGCCACAATCGCCACGCGGTCGTCGGGCTTGACCCCCAGTGCCAACAGATGATGGGCCAGCAGGTTGGCTTGCTGGTTCAGTTCGGCATAGGTCAGTTGCCGGCCCTGATGCACCGCGGCGATGGCGTGCGGCGTGAGCGCGGCCTGGGCTTCGACCCTGCCGTGCAGGGTGGTGCCTTGGGGGAAGACGGTCTGGGTGGTGTTGAACTGTTCCAGCAGCAAACGCTGTTCGGCAGCGGGCACCACCGACAGTTGGTCAAGCGCGGTATGGGGGGCCTGTTCCAGTGCGCTCACCAGGTTTTCCAGCGCGGTGTGCAGGTAGGCGCAGACGCGTTGAGGGTCGACCAGGGTGCTGGCCGAAGCCCTCGCCCAGGTCGTCCACGCTCAGGGTCAGCGGGTAGTTGGTGCGTTCCTCGGCGCGCAGTGCGGTGATGCCGTGCCACGCCGACACGGCCTCGGCGCTGGCGGCGGACGCGCTGTGGCGATAGTTGAGCAGCGCGCTGAACAGCGGCGTCGGCGCGAGCACGCCACTGCAACGCTGGGCCAGGGCCAACGCCGCGTGTTCATGGCGCAGCAACGTGGTCAGCCGTGAGTGGGTGGCCTTGACGGCGGTGCGCACGTCCTGGGCGTCCACGTCCACGCGAAACGGCAAGGTATTGATGAAAATGCCCAGGGCGCGGTCGGTGGCATGGCTGCCCTGCATGCGCCCCATCAATACGGTGCCGAACACCACCTGGGCCTTGCCGGCCAACACCGCCAGCACTTGAGCCCAGCCCAGATGAAACAGGCTGGCAGCGCTCACGCCCTGTTGGCGCGCCTGTACGCGCAAACGCTGGGCCAATGCCGGCGCCAATGGCAGGCTGACTTCAGCGATACCGCGCGCATCGCCTTGCACATCCTGCAAACCGAACGGCAAGGTAGGCTCGCTGATATCGCCGAGCATCTGCCGGAAGAAACGTTCATGCTCTTGCTCACTGATCCCCAGCCGCGCCTGCGCCACATAGTTGCGAAACGGCACGGCCTGGCCCAGGGCCGCGCCTTGCCCCAACAGGCACGCCTGCATCTCGTGGCACACCACGTCCAGGGCGCTGTGGTCGAGCGCCATGTGATGGAACAACAGGGTGGCGACGATGCGCTGGTTGGCCGGGTCTTCAGCGCGCACCAGGCGCAGCAACGGCGCCTGGGTGACGTCGAGGCGATAGTGGCGGGCATCAAACAGGTCATGCAGTTGCGCGGCGATATCGCCGTCGGCCGGGTCCAGCATCAAGGCTTGCACCGGCAGGCGCGCCTGGCGCCACACCACTTGCGAGGGTTGCGCCAGGCCATCCCAGACCATCCCGGTACGCAAGATGTCGTGACGGTCCATCACCCGTTGCAGCGCCTGGGCAAAGGCATCGAAACGCGCAAGGCTGTCAAAGGCGAACTGCGACTGCATCACATAGGGGTCGCCCTGCTCGGCACTCACATGGTGGAACAGGATGCCTTCCTGCAACGGCGCCAGCGGGTAGATGTCCTGGATGTTCGCCACGCCGCCCTGCACCGTGGCGACAATGCGCTCAATCTCGTCCTGGCTCAGGGTCGACAGGGTCAGCATCGCGGGGGTGATGCGCTCGGCAGTGGCCGGGATGCCATTGGCCGGCACCTGTACCTCACCGGCCTTGGTCGCGGTGTATTCACCGGCCTTGATCAGTTCGATCAGCGCCGGCTTGTGTTCACGCAAGGCGGCCAATATCGCCGGGTCGCTCAAGGCGTGCTTGTTGCCGTTCACCGACAACTGCTTGCCCTTGAGCGCCAGTTGCACATCCTTGGTTTTCAGGGTTGCCAGCAGCTCGAGGATGTTCACAGGACGATCTCCATTCGTTCGGTCATTGCGGCGTAGCCGGCCAGGGTCGGTTGTTCGAACAACCCGCGCACATCGGCTTCCATGCCTTCCTGGCGCAGGCGCCCGATCAAGCTCACGGCCAGCAGCGAGTGCCCGCCCAGTTCAAAGAAGTTGTCGTGGCGCCCTACCCGCTCCACCTTGAGCAGCTCGGCCCAGAGCTGGGCCATGAGGACCTCGGTGTCGCCTTCAGGCGCCGCGTACTCACGTACCTGCAAGGCGTCCATACCCGGTGCGGGCAGGGCCTTGCGGTCGAGCTTGCCGTTGGGGCTCAGGGGCCAGGCGTCCAGGTGCATGAACAGCGCCGGCACCATAAAGTCCGGCAGGTGCTGCAACAGCTGGGCGCGCAGGCTGTCGATGTCGGCGGGTGCGCCGGTGTAATACGCGACCAGGCGCTGATCACGGGCGACGACCACGGCGTCCTTGACCGCCGGATGCTCGATCAGCCGCGCCTGGACTTCGCCCAGCTCGATGCGCAGGCCACGGATCTTGACCTGATCATCATTGCGGCCCAGGTACTCAAGCGTGCCATCGGGCAAGTAGCGGCCCAGGTCACCGGTGCGGTACATGCGCCCCGGGGTGAACGGGTCGTCGAGGAAGCGTTCGGCGGTCAGCTCAGGGCGGTTGAGGTAACCCCGCGCCACTTGCACGCCCGCGATGAACAGCTCACCGGCCACGCCCAACGGCACCGGCTGTAACTGCCCATCGAGGACATACAGGCGGGTGTTGGCAATCGGCTTGCCGATCGGGGTGTTGTCCGGCACCTCAGGGCGGGCGCAGTTCCAGGCCGTCACGTCCACTGCCGCTTCGGTGGGCCCGTACAGGTTGTACAAGCCAATCCCCGGCAACTGCTGCTTGAAACGCCGCACCAGGCTGCCCGGCAGCGCTTCGCCGCTGCACATTACCCGCACCAATCCCACCGCTTGGCTGATATCGCCGTGGGCCAGGAACACATCGAGCATCGACGGCACAAAGTGCAGGGTCGTGATGTGCTCCGCGGCGATCACCTCGCACAGGTACGCCGGGTCTTTGTGCCCTTCAGGGCGCGCCATCACCAGGCGTGCGCCGGTGAACAGCGGCCAGAAGAACTCCCACACCGACACATCGAAGCTGAACGGGGTTTTCTGCAACACCGCATCGTGGGCCTTGAGGCCATAGGCGTCCTGCATCCACAACAGGCGGTTGACCACCCCGGCATGTTCGTTGATCACGCCCTTGGGTTGGCCGGTGGAACCGGAGGTGTAGATCACATAGGCCGCGTGCCGGGCAGTGAGGCCCGGTACTGGCGGGTTGGTGACGGGTTGGTGCTGCCAGGTGCTGTGGTCGAGGTCGATCACCACCGCGTCACCCAGCAAAGCGCGGGTGGCGCTTTGGGCCAGCACCACCACCGGCGCGCTGTCGTGCAGCATGTAGGCGATGCGCTCTGGCGGGTACGCCGGGTCCAGCGGCACATAGGCACCGCCGGCCTTGAGGATGGCGAACAGGCCGATGACCATGTCCAGGCCGCGCTCGACGCAGATGCCCACCCGTGCATCCGGGCGCACACCGCTGTCACGCAGGTGATGGGCCAGGCGGTTGGCGCGTTCATTGAGTTGCTGGTAGCTCAAGGTGTGCTCGCCGGCCTTCACCGCCACGGCCTGCGGGGTGCGCATAACCTGGGCTTCAAACAGCCCGTGCAGGGTCTGGTCGAGGTTGTAGTTCACCTCGGTGGCGTTGAACTGCACCAGCAGTTGTTGCCGCTCTTGCAGTCCCAGCACCGGCAGGCGGTTCAGCGCCTGGTGCGGCGCCTGCTCAAGAGCCTCGACCAGGCCGCTCAACGCGTTATGCATATAGCCGCACACCCGCTGCGCATCCACCTGGGCCAGGGCAGTGAACGCGTAGCCGTCGCCCAGGTCGTCCACGTTCAGGGTCAGGGGGTAATTGGTGCGCCCGTCATTGACCAAAGTCTGCATGCCTTCCCACGCCAATTGCGCATCCGCCGAGCGGGTGGCGGCGCCGCGATGGCGATAGTTGAGCATCGAGCTGAACAACGGCGCCGGGGCCGCTACACCACTGCAACGCTGGGCCAAGGCCAGGGAGGCGTGTTCATGGCCGAGCAATTCGGTGAGACGCGCATGGGTGGCCCGCACGGCGGCGCGGGCGCCCTGGTCGTCGATATCCAGGCGCAGCGGCAAGGTGTTGATAAACACGCCCAGGGCGCGGTCGGCGCCCTCGCCGCCTTGCAAACGGCCCACCAGCACCGTGCCGAACACCACCGTATGGCGCGCCGATACTGCGGCCAGCACCTGTGCCCAGGCCAGGTGGAACAGGCTGGCAGCGCTGACCCCCAGCAACCGCGCCTGGCTGCGCAGGCGGCGGTTGAGCGGGCTGTCCAGTTGCAGGGTATGTTCGTCGATGGCACTGCCGTCGCCGCGCACGTCCTGCCAGCCGAACGGCAGCGTTGGCTCATCGACATCGTCCAGCATCTGGCGGAAGAACTGCTCATGCTCCTGTTCGCTGACACCCAGGCGCGCCTGGGCCACATAGTTGCGATACGGCATTGGCGCGGCGGTGGGCGCGGCGTAGCCCAACAGGTGGCCCTGCATTTCGCGCAACACCACGTCGAAGGCGGTGTGGTCCAACACGATATGGTGATAGAGCAGCACCGCCACCACGCGCTGGTTGACCGGGTCCTGGGCGTACATCAGGCGGATCAGCGGCGCCTGGCTGATCTCCAGGCGATAGCGCCGCGCATCAAAGCGCTCGTGCAGGCCGGCGAGTACGTCGCCTTGCAGGTGCAGTTCCTGTACGCACAACTGCGCCTGGCGCCACACCACTTGCAGCGGTTGTGCCAGGCCCTCCCACACCACCCCGGTGCGCAGAATGTCGTGGCGGTCGATCACCTGTTGCAGGGCGCGCACAAAGGCGTGCAGGCGCTCGATGCTGTCAAACGCCAGATGCGATTGCAGCAGGTAAGGATCGCCCTGCGCCGCCGTGAGGTAGTGATAGAAAATCCCTTCCTGCAACGGCGCCAGCGGGTAAATGTCCTGCACGTTGGCAGCGCCGCCGGGCACCTGGGCCACCACCTGGTCGATCGCCGACTGGTCGAGGTCCACCAGGGCCAGCATGTCCGGGGTGATGCGCTGGCAACCGGCACTGATGCGATTGGCCGGCACCTGCACTTCGCGGCCACTGCCGACAGCGGCGGCCAACGCGGCCAGGGTTGGCTGGCTGAACAGCACGCGCACATCAGCGCTGAGGCCGGCCTGGCGCATGCGCTCAATCAGGCTGACGGCCAGCAATGAATGGCCGCCCAGTTCGAAGAAGTGGTCATGGCGACCCACCTGCTCCACCTGCAACACCTCGGCCCACAGCCGCGCCAGGGTGGTTTCGACGTCACCTTGGGGGGCTTGGTATTCACGACTGAGCAAGGCGCACTGGTCTGGCTGCGGCAGTGCCTTGCGATCCAGTTTGCCATTGGCGGTCAGGGGCAACTGGTCAAGCTGCATATAGGCGACCGGCACCAGCGCCTCGGGAAGCTGGGCTTGCAGGTGCGCACGCAAGGTCTCGATCTGCAACGGGCGCTGTTCGGTGAACCAGGCCAGCAGGCGGCCTTCGCGCACAAGCACCACGGCCTCACGGATGCCGTCCAGTGCCGCCAGGCGGCTTTCGATTTCACCCAGTTCCACCCGCACGCCGCGCAGTTTTACCTGGTCATCGTTACGGCCCAGGTATTCAAGGTTGCCATCGGGCAGCCAACGCACCAGGTCACCGGTGCGGTACATGCGCCCAGCGTTGAACGGGTCTTGCAGAAAGCGTTCGGCCGTCAGCTCGGCACGGTTGAGGTAGCCCCGCGCCACGCCGCTGCCGCCTACATAGAGTTCACCGGCCACGCCCACCGGTACCGGCCGCAGGTGCGCGTCCAGCACATAGCTGGTGGCATTGGCGACAGGCCGGCCGATATGCAACACCTGCCCGGCCCGCACGCGGCCGGAGGTGGCAACCACCGTGGCTTCGGTGGGGCCGTAGTTGTTGACCACCGCAAAGCGCCGCTCCTGGCTGAACTGGCGCAAGCGATCACCGCCGATCAGCAGGATGCGCAACGTGGGGTGCTGCTGGGGCAGGCTGAAGGCGTATTCGGCCACCGGCGTCGGCAGGAAGCTCACGTCCAACGGCTGCGCCAGCCACCAGGCCAGCAGTTCATCGATGTTTTCGTTGCCAATCTCGGCGGGCGGCAGGTGCAGGGTCGCGCCGACACACAGGGCTGGCCAGACCTCCCAGGCCATGGCATCAAAGCCCATGCCAGCCACGCTGCTGGTGTGGCTTACCGCTGTCAGACCAAAGGCCTCACAGTGCCAATGCACCAGGTTTTCCACCGTACCGTGTTCCACCATCACGCCCTTGGGCTGGCCGGTGGAGCCGGAGGTGTAGATCACGTACGCCAGGTGCGCGGGCGTCAGGGCGGGCAATTGCGGGTTGCTGACGGCGTGGCGCTGCCAGGCGGGGTCATGCAGATCGACCAGGGCAACCGAACCGAGCAGCTCCCGGGTACTGGTCTCGGCCAACACCGCCACGGGCGCGCTGTCTTGCAGCAAGTAGGCGATACGCTCGGCGGGGTACGCAGGGTCGATCGGCACATAGCCCGCGCCAGCCTTGAGAATGCCCAACAGCCCCACCAGCATCTGCGGGCCGCGACGGCAGCACAGCGCCACGCGGTCGTCGGCTTGCACGCCGAGTTCCAGCAAGTGATGAGCCAACTGGTTGGCCCGTTGATTGAGCTGCTGATACGTCAGCGCCTCACTGCCTTGCTGCACGGCAATGCGATGGGGTTGGCGCTCGGCCTGCACTTCAAACGCACCGTGCAGGGTCTGGCCATGGGGGAAGTCGTGGGCGGTGGCGTTGAACTCGCGCAGTACCGTGTCGCGCTCTGCGGCGGGCAGAATCGGTAATGGGTGCAGCGCACTGTGGGGCGCCGTCTCCAGGGTGACAATCAGTTGCTGCACGGCACTGAGCATGTAGTCGCACAGGCGTTGCGCGCCAATCTGCGGCACCGCCAGCACGCTCAGGCCAAAGCCTGCGCCCAGGTCATCCACGCTCAGGGTCAGCGGGTAGTTGCTGCGCTCTTCGCCGCCCAGCAGTTGCACGCCTTCCCAGATGCCGTGGCCGTCGCGGGCCATGTCGTCGGGGTTGCTGTGGCGGTAATTGAGCAAGGCGCTGAACAACGGCGTGCTGGTCGGCACACCGCTGCAACGCTGGGCCAGCGCAAGTGACGCATGCTCGTGCCCGAGCAAGGCGCTCAAGCGCGCATGGGTGGCTTTGACCGCCTGCGTCGCACCGGCTGCAACGTCGACCCGCAGCGGCAAGGTGTTGATAAACATCCCCAGCGCACGGTCTGCGCCCTCGCCGGCTTGCATACGGCCCATCAGCACCGTACCGAACACCACCTCATCGCGGCCCGAGACCAGGCCCAACACCTGGGCCCAGGCCAGGTGCATCAGGCTGGCGGCGCTGACGCCCAGTTGGCGCGCCTGCTGGCGTACGCGCTGGGCCAGGCCTGCCTCCAGGTGCACCTTGGCTTCTTCGATTGCACGGCCATCGCCCTGCACATCCTGCAGGCCAAACGGCAAGGTCGGCTCGTCGACCTCGGCGAGCATGTCGCGGAAAAACTGCTCATGCTGCGCCACACTGACGCCCAGCCGCGCCTGGGCCACATAGTTGCGAAACGGCGCGGCGGCAGGCAAGTCCTGGGCCTGGTTGAACATAAAGGCACGCATTTCCTGGCCGACCACTTCCATGGCGGTGTGGTCCAGCGCCAGATGGTGGAACAGCAGGATCGCCGCGACCCGGTTGTGCGTGGGGTCCTGGGCGTAGACCATGCGCAGCAACGGCGCCTGGGTAATGTCCAGGCGGTAGTGACGCGCATCGAAACGCCCGTGCAGTTGCGCCATGACGTCGCCGCCGGCCGGGTCGAGCATCACCTCCTGCACCGCCAGTTGGGCGGCGCGCCACACCACTTGCACCGGGCTGTCGAGCCCTTCCCACACCACAGCGGTACGCAAAATATCGTGGCGCGCCACCACCTGTTGCAACGCGCCCATAAAGGCGTGCAGGCGCTCGACAGTGTCAAAGGCCATGCGCGATTGCAGCAGGTACGGGTCGCCCTGCTCGGCACTGATGTGGTGGTAGAGAATGCCTTCCTGTAGCGGCGCCAGCGGGTAGATATCCTGGATATTCGCTGCACCACCCGGCACGTTGGCGACAATGCGCGCGATGGCCTGCGGGGTGAGCTGCACCAGGCTCAGCATCGACGGCGTGATTTGTGTGCAGCCGGCGGGGATGCCATTGGCGGGCACCACGATTTCTCTGCCGCTGCCCACGGCTGCCGCCAGCGCGGCCAGGCTTGGCTGGCTGAACAACACGCGCACATCGGCGCTCAGGCCCACTTGGCGCATGCGTTCAATCAGGCTGACCGCCAGCAACGAATGCCCGCCCAGTTCGAAGAAGTGATCATGACGCCCCACGCGTTCAAGCTTGAGCACGTCCTGCCAGATCTGCGCCAGCAGGCTTTCCACCTCGCCTTGGGGGGCCTCGTAGCCACGGCTGATAAAGGCGGCCTGGTCGGGTGCCGGCAATGCTTTGCGGTCCAGCTTGCCGTTGTTGGTCAACGGCAGGCTGGCCAGCGGCATATAGGCCGACGGCAGCATGTAGTCCGGCAGTTGGCCTTGCAGGTGCGCGTGTACCTGGTCAATGCCCAGGTCTGCGCCGGCCCAGGTGAAATAGGCCACCAGGCGCTTGTCCCCCGGCACGTCTTCACGGGCGAGCACGGCAACCTCCTGAATACCCGCACAACTGGCCAGGCGTGCCTCGATCTCGCCCAGTTCGATACGGAAACCGCGGATTTTGACTTGGTCGTCATTGCGCCCCAGGCACTCCAGCAGGCCATCTTCCGACCAGCGCCCGAGGTCGCCAGTGCGATACATCAGTGCCCCAGGCTGATCGACAAAGGGGTTGTTCACGAACTTCTCGGCGGTCAACTGCGCACGGTTCAAGTAGCCCTTGGCAACGCCCTCCCCGCCAATGCAGATTTCACCGGTGATGCCCAGCGGGACCGGCTGCAACTGTGCATCCAGCACATAGATCTGCGTGTTGGAAATCGGCCGCCCCACCGGCACGCTGTCGGCATCTGAGGCCAGCGCGCGCACTTCATACGTGGTGGCGTAGGTGGTGGTTTCCGTCGGCCCATAGCAATGCACCAGACGCAACGCCGGAGCCTGCGCCAACAGGCTGCGAAAGGCTGCCGGGTCGGCACGTTCGCCGCCGCACAGCAAAATGCGCAGGCCGGCCAGGGCCTGTGGAATCAGTTGCACATACTGGTTGAACAGCGCGGTGGTGACGAACAGTACCGTAGCGCCCTTGAGTTCAGCGCCAAATGCCAGCGGGTCGAGCAAGGTGGCGTGGTCGATCACTTGGACCTGGCCGCCGTTGAGCAGCGCGCCCCACACATCCATGGTGCTGGCGTCGAACGCCGGGTTGGACGCAAAGGCGATGCGGTCATGGGGGTTGAAGTCGGCATAGCCGTTATTGATCACCAGCCGGCTGATGCCGCGATGGGTCACCAACACGCCTTTGGGTGTTCCGGTGGAGCCGGAGGTGTACATGATGTATGCCACGCTGTCCGAGCTCTGGGCCACCGCGGGGTTGGTCGCAGGCATTACGTCCAGGTTCAGCTCGGCCAGGTTGTCCAGCCGCTGACGGGCGCCGCTGTCCTGCACCATGAAGGCTTGGCGTTCAGGCGGCGCATTGACGTCCAGCGGCACGTAGACCGAAGCGCATTTGAGTACCGCCAATTGGCTGACGATCAAGTCAATTGAGCGCGGCAGCGCCAGGGCGACCGGCTCACCCGGCTGCACGCCCTGGTTGAGCAAATAATGGGCGAGCCGGTTGGCACGGCGGTTGAGGTCGCGGTAGCTCAGGGAATGTTCGCCATGCACCACCGCCGTGGCTTCCGGCCGGGCCAGCACCTGGGCTTCAAACAGTTGGGCGACGCTGAGGTGCGACGGAAATTCACGGGCGCTGGCATTGAAGTCCTGCAGCAGTTTGCGCCGCTCCGCCGGCGGCACGATCGACACGCTGTGCAACGCGGTGGTCGGCGCCTGTTGCAGCGCAGTCACCAGGTGGCGCAGTGCGGTGAGCATGTAGTTACCCACCCGTTGCACATCCAGTTCGGCCACGCCTTGCACGGTCAAGCGCATGCCTGTGCCGAGGTCATCAACGTTGAGCACCAGCGGATAATTGCTGCGCTCTTCGGAGCTGAGAATCTCGATACCGGAAGCGGCAAAGGGGTTGTCCCCCGGCGCTTCATCGGCTGCGCTGTGCCGGTAGTTGAGCAAGGTGCTGAACAGCGGCAGCGAGCCCGGCACGCCGCTGCAGCGCTGGGCCAGGGACAACGAGGCATGTTCGTGCCCGAGCAGTTGCGCCAGGCGCGCATGAGTAGCGCGCACGCCAGCCTGCACGCCGACGCTGCCAAGGCTGACCCGCAGCGGCAAGGTATTGATGAACATCCCCAGCGCCCGGTCAGCGCCCTCGCCGCCCTGCATACGGCCCAGCAACACCGTGCCGAATACCACCTCCTGCTGGCCAGACACCTGCCCCAGCACCTGGGCCCAGGCCAGGTGCACCAGGCTCGCGGTGCTCACACCCAGTTGCCGCGCCTGTTCGCGCAAGCCCAGGTTAAGCGCCGGCTCCAGCGGCAGGCGCGCTTCATGGATGCCGCTGCCGTCACCATTCACGTCCTGCAAACCGAAGGCCAGGGTCGGCTCGTCGATGTCGCCCAGCATCTGGCTGAAGAAGGCTTCATGCTGGGCCTGGGTGACACCGAGGCGGGCCTGGGCCACGTAGTTGCGGTACTGCACCGCGTCAGGCAATTGCGCGCTGTGGCCATGCAGGCTGGCGCTCATTTCTTCGACCAGCACCTGCAGGGCCGTATGGTCGAGGAGGACATGGTGCAGCAGCAAAATGCCGACCACGCCTTGGGTGTCCTGCGCATACGCCAGGCGCATCAGCGAGGCGCGTGACAGGTCCAGGCGATAGTGGCGTGGGTCGAAACGCTGTTGCAGGTGCGTCAGTGCATCGCCGCCCAAGGCATCCAGGCGTTCGACCACCAAGGGCGCCTGGCGCAACACCACTTGCACCGGTTCCTCCAGGCCCTCCCAGAGGATGGCGGTGCGCAGAATATCGTTGCGTTCGATCACCGAGTGCAGCGCATTTACGAACCCATCGACAGCGCCTTGGTCGTGAAAGCGCAACTGCACCTGCAACACGTAAGGGTCGCCCTCGGTGGTCGCCAGGTGGTGGTAGAGAATGCCGGCCTGCAACGGCGCCAGGCCGTAGATGTCCTGCACGTTGGCAACGCCACCGGGCACGGCCTCAAGGATATGGTCGATAGCGGCCTGATCCAGCTCGACCAGGGGCAGCATGTCCGGGGTGATGGCCTGCGTGTCTGCTTGAATGGGGTTAGCCGGCACCTGCACGGTCTGCTGGCCGCCCACCGCCGCAGCGAGCGCCGCCAAGGTGGGTTGGCCGAACAGCACGCGCACATCGGCGCTGAGGTCGACCTGGCGCATGCGTTCGATCAGTTTGACCGCCAGCAGCGAATGGCCGCCGAGTTCGAAGAAATTGTCCTCACGACCGACACGGTCGACGTTGAGCAGGTCTTGCCAGAGCCTGGCGAGGGTGGTTTCCACCGCGCTCTGGGGCGCCGCATACGCGCGCCGGGCCACGGCGTCGGCATCGGGTGCGGGCAAGGCCTTGCGGTCGAGTTTGCCGTTGGTGGTCAGCGGCAGCGTGTCCAGGCGCACGAAGGCGCTGGGCACCATGTGTTCGGCCAGGCTGCGCAGCAGATGGTCACGCAGGGCGGCCACGTTGAGTTCGCCATCGCTGATCACATAGGCCACCAGGCGCTTGTCGCCCGGCTGATCTTCACGGGCGATCACCACCGCATCGCGCACGCCGTTGGCCGTGGCCAGATGCGCCTGGATTTCACCCAGTTCGATACGGAAACCCCGGACCTTGACCTGGTCATCGTTACGCCCCAGGTACTCGACACTGCCGTCGGCCAGCAGGCGGCCGAGGTCGCCGGTCTTGTACATGCGCAGGCCGGTGGCCGGGTCGGCGACGAAGCGTTCGGCATTCAGCGCCTCGCGGTTGAGGTAACCACGCGCCACCCCGGCGCCGCCCACGTACAACTCGCCCACCACACCCAGGGGCAAGGGCTCGCGGCGTGCATCCAGCACGTACAACTGCAAATCAGGAATACGCACGCCAATCGGGCTCACGCCGACCAAGTGCGCGTCGGCTGCTTCCAGCGCCCGGTAGGTCACATGCACGGTGGTCTCAGTGATGCCGTACATGTTCACCAGTTGCGTACCGGCATTCACCGCCCGTGCGTACCACGGCTTGAGCATGCCCGGTTCCAGGGCTTCGCCGCCGAAAATCACCTGGCGCAGGGAATGGGACTGGGCGCTGTTGCCCTGGGCCGCGATCAACTGGCGGAACGCACTCGGCGTCTGGTTGAGGATGCTCACCTGGGCATCGCACAACAGCGCGTAGCACTCATCCGGTGAGCGGCTGACCAGTTGCGGCACGATCAGCAACTGGCCGCCGTGCATCAGCGCACCCCAGATTTCCCACACGGAAAAGTCGAACGCAAAGGAATGGAACAACGCCCACACATCATGATGATTGAAGCCGAACCACTGCTGAGTGGCGCCGAACAGGCGCGCGACCTGGCGATGCTCGATCATCACGCCCTTGGGCTGGCCGGTGGAGCCGGAGGTGTAGATCACATAGGCCAGGTTGGCCGGGCTCAGGTGCAGCCGGGGGTTGCTGATGGGCAACGGGCCCAGGTGGTCGAGGTCGATCCGGGCCAGTGCGCCGACCCGCTGCGCCGTGTCGGCCTGTACCAGCACCGCCACCGGCCGGCTGTCGGCCAGGGTATAGGCGATGCGTTCCTGGGGATAGGCCGGGTCGATGGGCACATAGCCGGCGCCGGCCTTGAGGATGCCCAGCAGGCCGATGATCATCTGCGGGCCGCGCTCCACGCAGATCGCCACCCGCGCGTCGGGGCGCACGCCGTGAGCCAGCAGCGCGTGGGCGACCTGGTTGGCGCGTTCGTTGAGTTGGCGGTAGGTCAGGGCGTGTTGCTCGAAGGACAACGCAATGGCATCGGGCTGGGCGGCGGCGTGGGTTTCGACTTGCTGGTGGATCAGCTGGGTGTCGGCGTAGTGCGTGGGGCAGTCGTTCAAGGTGTGCAGCAAGTGATGGCGTTCAGCGTCAGGCAGGATGTTCAGGCCGCAGAGCGGCATCTCCGGTCGTTGTTCGAGGGCGCCGGCCAGGCTTTCCAAGGCCGCGTGCAGGTAACCGGCAACCCGTGGCGCGCCAATGGAGGCATCGACCATCACGGTCAGGGCGAAGTCTTCACCCAGGTCATCGACGTTCACCGTCAGCGGGTAGTTGGTGCGCTCCTCGGCGCCCAGCACCTGGATGCCGTCAGCCACTTCGATCACCGCCGCCATGTCAGTGGCGGCGGTGTGACGGTAGTTAAGTATCGCGCTGAACAGCGGCGTAGGCGCCGCCACGCCGCTGCACCGTTGTGCCAGCGCCAGGGACGCATGTTCGTGATCGAGCAAGCGCGTGAGGCGCTCATGGGTGACCTTGACCGCAGCGCGCACGCCCTGCTCACCCACATCCACGCGCAGTGGCAAGGTGTTGATGAACATGCCCAAGGCCCGCTCACCGCCCTCGCCTGCCCCCATGCGCCCGAGCATCACAGTGCCAAATACAACCGCCTCCCGCCCGGAGACTGCGCCCAGCACCCGCGCCAAGGCCAGGTGCATCAGGCTCGCCACACTCACCCCCAGCGGGCGCGCCACGCTACGCAAGCGGCGGCTCAGAGCGCTGTCGACAGGGATGCGCACTTCGTCGATGCCCTGGCCATCGCCCTGCACATCTTGCAGGCCGAACGGCAGCGTCGGTTCATCGATATCCGCCAGCATGTCGCGGAAGAACGCCTCATGGGCCTGCTCGCTGACGCCATGGCGCACCTGGGCGATATAGCTGCGAAACGCTACCGGTGCAGGGGCCTGGGCTTGCTGCCCGGCCAGGTACAGCTGGATTTCATGCCGCACGCCATCCAGGGCCGTGTGATCGAGGATGGTGTGGTGGAACAACAGCATCGCCACCAGCCGCTGGTTGGCTGGGTCGTCAGCGAACACCAGGCGCAGCAGCGGCGCCTGACCCAGGTCCATGCGATAAGCGCGGGCATCATAGCGAGCGAGCAATTGAGCCAGGCGGTCAGCACCGTCCATCTGCGCCTCTTCGCAGGCCAGCACAGCCTTGCGCCACACCACCTGCAGCGGTTCGTCCAGGCGCTCCCAGACCATCGAAGTGCGCAAAATGTCGTGACGGTCGATGACCCATTGCAACGCCTCGGCAAAGGCCTCAAGGCGTGCGCGGCTGTCGAACACGAACTGCGCGTGCAGCACGTAAGGGTCACCCTGGTGCGCCGACAAATGGTGATAAAGCATGCCTTCCTGGAGCGGCGCCAGCGGGTAGATATCCTGCACATTCGCCGCACCGCCTGGGACCGCCGCGACGATGCGGTCGATGGCCGGCTGGTCGAGGTTGACCAGCGCCAGCATGTCCGGGGTGATGCGGTAGGCCGGGCTCAGCCAGTCACCGCCATGTTCGGCGACCAACTGCAGGAGTTGGGGTTTGTGCGCAATCAATTGATCCCAGAGCGCGTCGTCCAACGCTTGGTCATCGCCCAGAACGATCAGATCGTCTTCTTCCGTTTGCAGACGGATCGCGTGGGTGGAGATCGCTGCCAGTAAGTCGCTGAACTGCATGGGGAACCTGCCTGATAATTCACGGTTGACGAGAATGTCCGTATTCAGTTTTGCCGCTTGGATCGGCAGTACCGCGCGCCTGTAAAAAACTGCGGGCGCAGCCGTAGGCCTGGAGGGGCTTCCGGCAGGCTTGAAAATTAAGGGATCTGTGGGCTGGGGGGTGACATGGGAAGCGGGGACAAGGAGCGGTACTGCTCGCGCGGGGGACTGTATCGGGTGCTGCGGGCCGATCAGATTTGTACGACGAAAAGCCCGGAAACGTCTGACTTTACCCTCAGGTAATCCCTCTCCAAAGTTTGGTTTGCCGCTGACTTTCTCACCTCGAAAAGTACGGCCAAACACTCGAATGGATAAAGGGCAAAACAATGAGCGTGGGTTATTTCATTGGCAAAGGTGACAAGACCACCTGCGGCGGCGAAGTGCTGGACGGTGATGACAGAGTCAACATGTATGGCCTGCTCCATGCCCGTGCAGGGGATCGGGTCAGTTGCGGGAAAGATGGGCAAATCTATCGGATCGTCGGAGGTATTCATTTCATTCACAGTCATGGCCGGCTTACTGCCGGTACGCTGGATAGCCACAGTGACTGCCCCTGTAAAGCTCGGCTGATCCCTTCGGTTCACAAGGCTACGTATAGGAGCCGAAACGCAGCCCTGCCAACCACCACCGCGGAAACGGCGAACAGCACCCCAGTGGCGCGTTCTCAGCCTACCTACACCCCTTCAAGCAATGGGGCTGCGAATGTCTTTAACGGTGTGATGGGCCAGGAGCCAGGTTTTTACATCGTGCCCAAAAGCATGAGTCGCGAAGCGCTGGAAGCCATACTTTTTCCAGCGCTCGACACGGCTGTAATGCGCAAGTTTCAAGCACTGAATCCCAATACGAGCCACGTCAAAGCCGGCTCGATGATCGTGCTCAGCGATCCGAACAACACCTCCTGCACCTATCAGGAAGCGCAACTGATGCAGGCTGCACAACACGTCAGCGCATCTCTGGAGGAGCTGACGCCGGACGAGGCTGACTTTCTCTATCGCCACGGTGCCGAGATCGCTGGATTTATCGGCCATACCTCAACCTGGCTCGGCGTCAGCGCTGTGGTGATGGAAACGCACCTGAACAACCTGCGCGACACCCTCCAAGCAATCGAACGTTTACATCAAGACAATTATCGCCAACACGGCCACCTCAAGTCGTCGCAGTTCTTCACCGATCGCCAGCGCCTCATGAGCCAGCTGGATGCCCACCTGCTCAACTCCACGCGCTTACGTGGCCAAACCACCCTGGGCGACCATCCCAAGTTAAAAACAGCCCTGGGCATTTCCAGTCGCAGCCTGGTGCATCACTGGGACAAAGCGGGTGGGCCTGGGCAGATTCCGGGGTATACCGCGCATGTGGAAGCGACGAGCCGGGCTGCCAAGTATATGAAGGCGGGTGGTTATATTGGGATTGGGCTGGGCGGTGTGTCGTCGTTGTTGGCTATTCAACAGGTCTGTAATGGGGATTCTGGTGCAGCTTGCGAGAAGATCAAGTTCACTGAATTAGGGAAGCTCGGCCTATCCAGTGCTCTTGGCGCATTTAGTGGATGGGCGGCTGGAGCTGCCAGTGGCTCAGTCTGCATGGCGATCGGCGTGGCTACAGGTGGTATCGGAGGTGTTGTCTGTGTTGCGGCCTTAGTCGGCGCCGGAGCATGGGTGGGGACTACTGCCGGTGGCATGGGTGGCGAGTACATAGGCGAGCTGATTTACGAGGCAACACAACCATGACCAGCATCGATACCTGGCCAAGATGGCTGGCGATTATTGTCGCGGGAGGTCCCGGCTTTCTCTCCGTAGTCGGTCTTGGCTACAGCCTGTATATGACCCATCGTCATTTGGATGCCATCAAGGAAGCCTTAAAAAACAGTCGCTATATTTACATCTGGGGAAGTAGTTTGGGGAAACGCGGGTTGATTTGGTCCCTGCTGGAAATGTCAAAAATAGCCGGAATGGTGATGTGGCCGAAGGCTTCTATTCTAAATGGGGAGTTGAGCCCAATTGATCTTCAAAACTTCCCCCCTTACTTGAAACGACATCTGACCACCCTTACGGCGATGGCCTTCACGGCCCTCACATGGGGAATAGCTGCAGCTATTCTGGTGAAGTTCAGGTAACCCCAACGGACCTCCCCCGAGGCCCCACATCAACACAGCCAAGTGCAATCTCCCGTAGGAGCGAGCTTGCTCGCGAAAAACTCACAGGCGCCGCGTTTAATCAGGATGCCGGCGTTATCGTTGAGGTTTTTCGCGAGCGAGCTCGCTCCTACATGGGGCAAAAAAAACCGCCCTTGCGGGCGGTTCAAGAAAACTCGGCCTTGATCAGAAACCGAGGGAGAAACTCACCGTCACCGCGTGGTCCTTGTCGTTGCGCGAGAGTTGGCCGGAATAGCCCAGGCCCAGTCTGCCGTTCTGGCTGATCTGGTAATCCAGGCCCGCTTCCACCACCGCACTGTCCTTGGCAATCGGCACACCCTGGGTGCTGAACGAGCCACCGCCATTGATAAAACTCAGGTCGGCGTCGGGCTTGGTGTCACCGAAGGCATGGCGCCAGCCGATGCTGCCCCGTGGGGTGATTTTCGAGCCGTTGCCCAGGGTGATGGTCTGGCCAATGCGCACGCCCAAGGTCGAGTAGGTGATGTCCTGGTCGGCATCGCCACGCAGGGCTGCCGAGCCGCCTTTTTCCTTGATCGTGTCGCTGTCGTAGTTGACGTAGGCCTGGCCGGCGAACGGTTCCAGGGCTACGGTAGGGGTTTGAATGGTGTAGCCGACTTCACCGAATACTTGCGCACTGCGTGCCTTGTAGTCGGCTTTGAGGCGTTGGCCCTCGCCGCCGACGGCCACGTTGCGTTTGCTTTCGACGTCATGCCAGCTGTACGCCACGCCCATGCGTGCGGCGAAGGCTTCTTGCTGGTAGGCGGTGTAGGCCATCAGGTGGTAGCTGTCCACATCGGCGCTGGAGTTGCGGCGCTTGGCGTCCAGGTCGCTGCGGGTGTAGCCGGCGGCCACGCCCACGCGCCAGGCGTCATCCACCTGCTTATCGGTACCGAGCAGGAAGCCGCTGAGGTTACGGTCCAGCTTGGCGCTGTTGCTGTCACCGCCCATATGGCCCCAGGTGCCGAGCACGCGCATCCAACCGACCATCTCGCCGTGGCAACCGGCGCTGCTCAGGTGGTTCTCGCTGGGTGCCAGGGCATTGCGCGGGTCGTCCTCGCGGTAGCAACCGGGTTGGCGCAGGCGCTCGTTGACCGCGTCACGCACATAACGCGAATCTTCAAGCATGGCGCTGGCGGTGCTGGCGTGGATTTCGCCGGACAAGCTGTCGAAGGCCGCACGTGCCGCCGCTGCATCACCGTTAAGCAGTGCATTTTGCACCGCTGCGCCACCGACTGCGGTACCTGTGCCCAACGCCGCCGCCACGCCGCGTTGGTTACCGGTGGCCGCCACGCTGGCGTAGCTGACGTTGTTGCGGCTGACCGCCAGGGCCACTTGGGTTGGGCTGTAGTTCAACGCGGTCGTGAGGAACGCCAGGTTCTCCAGGTTGGTGGTGGCAAAGGTGCCGTTGACCGCGCCGGCTGTCAGCAGGGTGTAGGTGGTGGCGCCGGCATAGGGAGCCAGGTTGACCACATTCAAGGTACCGCCCAGGTTGGCGGTGCCGCCCACGGCCAGGGAGCCGGTGGTGGATGGGGTGATCACCAGGTTCAGCGCACCGGTGCTGGCGTTGGTGAAGTTGCCGGCCACGGTCAGCTTGCCACCGTCGGGCGTCACCGAGCCGTTGTTGACCAGCGAACCGACACTGCCGTTACCGGTCAGCCCCGCACCGTTGGCCACAGTGACTTGGCCGCCAAGCACCGCGCCTGGGTTGGCCGCGTTACCCACTTGCAACACGCCCTCTTCCACTGCCACGGTGCCGCTGAACGGCTGGTTGCCGGTCAGCAACAGCGCGCCTGCGCCTTGCTTGATCAGCGCACCCGTGCCGCTCAAGGTACCGCTGAACTGGCCATTGGTGCGTTGGGCGAACAACAACCGCGCGTTGTTGAGGATCCTGCCACGCAGGCTGGTGGTGGTGCCCGCCAGCGTACCGCCACTGACGGTGGTGCCGCCGGTGTAGGTATTGGCGCCAGTCAGCAGCAAGGTGCCCGCATCCAGCTTGTTGATGCCGCCGGTTCCCACCAGCGGTGCATCAATCTGAGCGGTCACGCCGGAATTGACCCGCACCGGCGCCAGGCTGCCATCCGCCGCATTGGTCGGGCTCAAGCTGCCGCCTGCGCCGGCGACCAGCGTGTAGCCGGCGTCCAGCACTTGCAGGCCAGTGAAGCCTTGGTTGCCGACCACGGTCACGGTGCCGCCCTGCCCGCCAAATACCGCGAACTGATTGGTGGACGCCTGCCCTTGGGTGCCGGTGGGGTCGGTCCAGTTGGTGCCTGGGCCCCAGGTACCGCTGCCGCCGCTGATGCTGCCATCAGGGTTGGTGGTGCCGCCGTTCCAGAACTGGATCTGCCCTGGGGTGGTTTGCACCACCAGGTTGAGCTGGTTGGCCAGCGCCGTTTGCAGGCTCAGGTTACCCAGTGCCACCGGCAAGGTGCCAAAGGTGAGGCCGTTATCGGTCAAGCTGCCGCCGTAGCGGAACAGTTGATACACGCCGACGCCGAAGCCGCCGGTATCGCTGACGTTGAGGGTGCCGTCCAGGGTCAGGTTGCCCGCCACGTTCACCGCTGTACTGGAGGCACCCGGCGCACCGAGGGCGAAGTCCAGGGTGGTGCCCGATGACAAGGCCAGCGAACCCACCGACAGCGGCGTCGCGGCACCGGCCTTGAGCACCGAGCCGTCAGCCATGTTCACCGCACCGCCCAGGGTACCGCTGCCGCCGAGGGTCGCGCCGCTGGCAACTTGCACCGCGGCGCTGTTCAAGGTGCCGTTGACCAGCAGGCTGCCGGTGTTGACGTTGGTGTTGCCGGTAAAGGTGTTGTTGCCGCTGAGCAACAATGCGCCGGTGCCGGTTTTGTTCAACACGCCGGTACCGGTGAGGTTGCCGGTGTAGGTGCCGTCGCTGGCTTGCTCAAAGGTCAATGCCGCGTTGTTGGCGATAGCGCCTTGCAGGCTGGTGGTGTTGCCGGTGGTGCTGCCGCCGTTGAGCGTGGTGCCGCCGCTGTAGGTGTTGGCAGCGGTCAGCAACAAGGCGCCGTTGCCATTTTTCACCAGGCTGCCGCTGCCGCTGACCACGCCGTTGAGGGCCAGGTCGTGGCTGCCGGCCAGGGTCAGCGGGCCGCCCAGGTTGAGGGCATTGGTCAGTTGCAGGTCGGTGCTGCCATCCAGTTGCGCCGCGCCGCCCACCGTCAATGCTCCACTGCCCAGGGCAGCATTATTGCCGAGGATCAATTGACCGGCGTTCAGGCCAGTGCCGCCGCTGTAGCTGTTGACGCCATTAAGCGTCAGCGCGGCGGCACCGTTTTTCACCAGGCTGCCGCTGCCGCTGACGCCACCATTGAGGGCCAGCGCGTTGCTGCCACCCACCGTCAACGCACCGTTGAGCACGGCCGCATTGGCCAGGCTGACCGCCGCGTTGCTGTCCAGGGTGGTACCACCGGCCGCCGTCAGGACGCCTGTGCCCAGGGCACTGTTATTGCCCACCACCAGGGTGCCGCCATTGAGCGCGGTACCGCCGGTGTAGCCATTGCTGCCGTTGAGCACCAGGGTGCCGCTGTCGAGCTTGGCCAGGGTGCCGGCGCCGTTGAGGGTTACGCCCAGGGTCGCGGTAGCGTTCGGGTCGACGCGCACCGAGGTGTTGCCGGTGCCGCCATTGACCAGGTTGAGCACCCCCGCCGTGCCGGAGCCCAGGGTGTAGCCATCGGTGACGAACTGCATGCCGGTGATGTTCTGCGTGCCATCCACCGTCACGTTGCCTGCCACGCCTTGGAACACCGCGAAGCTGTTGACCCAGCCCTGGTTGAGGGTGCCGTCGACATTGGTCCAGTTGGTATTGCCGGCGTTCCAGGTGCCGTTGCCGCCGTCAATCGCGCCGTTGCCGATCAGGCTGTTGCCATCCCAGAACTGCACGGTGGTGTTGGGCGCAGTCACCAGCAGGTTGACCTTGTTGGTGATCGCGGTCTGCACTTGCAGGTCGCCCGGCACCACGCTGCCTGGCAGTGTGCCCAGAACCAGGCCGTTATCGGTCAAGGCCCCGGTGTAGTTGATGAGGTTGTAGATGCCACTGCCAAAGCCGCCGATATCGGTGACATTGAGGTTGCCGTCCAGGGTCAGATTGCCGCCGACATTCAGCAGGCCTGTGCCGCCACCCAGCACTGGGGTGCCGAGACCGACATCCAGGTTCGAGTTGCCGCCCAGCACCAACGAGCCCACCGACAACGTGCTGCCGGAGGCCAGGCCGATGTGCCCACCGTCGGCCACGGTCACCGCGCCGGCCAATGAACCGCTGCCGGCCAGGGTCGCGCCGCTGCTCACTGCCACCGTGCCGCTGGCCAGGGAACCGGTGACATTCAAGGTACCGCCGTTGACGTTGGCCGCACCGCTGATGGCGTTGGTACCGCTCAGGTTGAGCACCCCGCTGCCGTTTTTATCCAGGTTGCCGGCACCGTTCAGCGCGCCGCCAAAGCTGTTATCCAGGTTGCTGCCACCCACCGCCAGCGTGTTGCCGCCAGCCACCTGTACCACGCCGTCGCCGGCCAGGCTGTTGAGGTTGGCATTGCCACCCAGGTTGAGACTGGCGCCGCTGCCGACAGTGACGCCGGAGGTGGTGCCCAGTGCACCATTACCCGTCGTGGTCACGCTGCCCGCCGCCACGGTCAGCGGGCCGCTGAAGCTGTTGTTGCCGGTCAGCAGCAGGTCCGCCGCGCCATTTTTGATCAGCGCCGCATTGCCAGCGAGCACACCGGCCAGGGTCAGGTTGTTGCTACCAGCGATAGTGAGGTCGCCATTGAGATTGACCGCATTGGCCAGCACCAGCGGCGTGCTGTTGGCCAGGGTCGCCGTACCGCCGACGGTCAACGCGCCCGAGCCCAGGGCTGTGGTGCTGCCGAGGGTCAGCGTGCCGGCACTGAGCGCCGTGCCGCCGCTGTAGGTGTTGGCGCCGTTGAGCGTCAGGTTGGCGCCACCGGCCTTGATCAACGAACCACTGCCGTCCACTACACCGTTGAGGCTCAGATCGTTGCTGCCGCCGACGGTGAGCGCGGCATTCAGGCTGGTGTTATTGGCCAGGGCCAACGCCGTGTTGGTGTCCAGGGTAGTTGCCCCATTGACCGCCAAGGCACCGCTGCCCAAGGCCGACGCATTGCCCAGGGTCAGGGAGCCGGCATTCAATTGCGTGCCGCCCAGGTAGGCGTTGGCGCCGTTGAGCGTGAGGTTGCCCGCGCCGGTTTTGGTCAGCCCACCGCTACCGCTGACCAGGCCGTTCAGGCTCAGGTCGGCGGTGCCCAGAATGCCCAGGTTGCCGGCCAGATTGACCGTGTTGGCCAGGGCGACCGCCGTGCTGCTGTCGAGGGTGGTGCCAGCGGCCGCGTTCAGAGCGCCACTGCCCAGGGCCGTGTTGGAGGCCAGGATCAGGCCGCCTGCGTTGAGTGCGGTTGGGCCGGCATAGGTGTTGTTGCCACTGAGGGTCAGGTTGGCGATGCCATTCTTGATCAGGCTGCCCGTGCCCGCCACGGTGCCGGCCAGGGTCAGGGCGTTGCTGCCGCCGAGGGTGAGGCTGCCGTTGACGTTGAGCGCATTGGCCAGACTGACCGCGGTGTTGCTGTCCAGGGTGGTGCCGTTGGCGGTGGTCAAGAGGCCGCTGCCCAGGGCACTGTTACTGCCGACCACCAGGGTGCCGCCATCCAGGGCGGTGCCGCCGGTGTAGCTGTTGGCACCGTTAAGCACCAGGGTACCGGTGTCGAGCTTGGCCAGAGTGCCGCCGCCGTTAAGCGCGACGCCCAGGGTGGCGGTGACGCCGGGATCGACACGTACGGCGGTGTTGCCACCCACACCATTGAACAGGGTCAAGGCGCCCGCTGCGCCGCCCGCCAGGGTGTAGCCATCCGTGACGAACTGCAAACCGGTGACGGCTTGCGCGCCGTCAACCGTGACGGTGCCTGCCGAGCCTTGGAACACGGCAAAGCTGTTCGGGGTCCAGGCGGTGTTGAATGCGCCGTTGACGCCGGTCCATTGGCTGCCGCCTGCACTCCAGGTACCGTTGCCGCCGTCGATGGTGCCATTGCCCGTGGTTTGGCTGCCGTCCCAGAACTGCACGTTGGTGCTGCCGTTGACCAGCAGGTTAACCTGGTTGCCAACGGCGGTTTGCAGGTCCAGGTCGCTGGCCGGGATATTCACCGGAAGGCTGCCCAGCAGCAGGCCGTTGTTGGTCAGGCCACCGGTGTAGTCGATCAGGCGGTAGATGCCCGCACCGAAGCCGCCGATATCCGTGACGTTCAACGTGCCATCCAGGGTCAGGTTGCCGTTGACCTGTACCAGCGCCGTGCCGCCAGTGGCGGGCGCGCCGAGGCCTGCATCCAGGTTGGAGTTGGCATTGAGCAGCAGCGAACCGGTGGTGAGGGTCGCGCCGGAATTGACGGCCAGGTGGCCGCCGTCGGCGATGGTCACGTTGCCCAACAAAGTACCGGTACCACCGAGGGTGGCACCACTGCCCACCGCCACATTGGCGCTGGCCAGGGAGCCATTGACGAGCAAGCTGCCGGCGTTGACCTGGGCGTCCCCGGTCACCACGCTGAGGCCGCCAAGGGTCAAGGCGCCTGTGCCGTCTTTGGCCAGGTCGCCGAGGCCTGCCACGATGCCGTCGAAGGTGCTGTCCAGATTATTGTTGCCGACGCTCAAGGTGCTGCCGGCGCCTACGGTGGCAATACCGGTACCCGTGAGGGCGCCCAGGCTGGCGCTGCCGCCCAGGTTCAAGGAGGTACCGCTCGCCAGGTTGACCCCGGCGCCGACACCCAGTGCACCATTGCCCAGCGTGGTGAGGCTGCCCGATTGCACATCGAACAGGCCGTTGAAGGTGTTAGTACCGGTGAGGCTCACATCCGCCGTGCCGGTTTTGACCAGGCTGCCGCTGCCGGCCAGCACGCCGGCCAGGGTCAGGTTATTGTTGAGACCGCCCACGGTCAGCCCAGCGTTGAGGTTGACCGCATTGGCCAATACCAGCGGTGTGCTGTTGGCCAGAGTGGCCGCGCCGTTTTCGTTCAAGGCGCCGGTACCCAGGGCCGCTGCCGTACCCAGGGTTAATGTACCGGCGTTGAGCGTGGTGCCGCCTTGAAAGGTGTTGACGCCATTGAGGGTCAGGTTGGCCGCGCCGTCTTTGCTCAGGCCAGCCGTGCCGGTGACCAGGCCACCCAGGGTCAGGTCGTTGCTGCCGGTGACGGCGAGGTTGGCGTCAAGCACGACGCCATTGCCCACACTCAGCGCTGCCGTGTTATCCAGGGTCGCCGCGCCGCCAACGGTGAGGTTGCCCAGGCCAAGGGCGGTGGCGCTGCCCAAGGTCAGCGTACCGGCGTTCAGGGTGGTGCCACCCAGGTAGGCGTTGGCGCCGCTGAGGATCAGATTGGCCGTGCCCTCCTTGGTCAGGCTGCCTGCACCGTTGATTGCGCCGCCGAGGGTCAGGTCAGCGGTGCCGCCGATGCCCAGGTTGCCCGCCAGATTGATCGCGTTGGTAGTGGTGACCGCCGTGCTCGCGTCCAAGGTGGTACCGCCTGCGGCATTCAACACGCCCGCGCCCAGCGCCGTATTGCTGGCCAGGATCAGCCCGCCTGCGTTCAAGGCCACAGGGCCCAGGAAGGTATTGGTGCCGCCGAGTGTCAGGCCTGCCGTGCCATTCTTGACCAGGCCACCGGTGCCGCTGATGGCGCCATTGAGCGCCAATGCGTTGCTGCCGCCGACCGTCAGGCTGCCGTTGAGTACCGCATCATTGCCCAGGGTTACAGAGGCGTTGCTATCCAGGGTGGTGCCCGCCGCAGCGGTCAGCGTGCCAGTGCCCAGCGCGGTGTTGCTGCCGACCACCACCGTACCGCCATTGAGCAAGGTGCCGCCGGTGTAGCTGTTGGCGCCATTGAGCACCAGCGTGCCGGTATCGAGTTTGTTCAGCACGCCCGCGCCGGTGATATCGACGCCGAGGGTGGCAGTCGCCAGTGGGTCGACGCGCGCGGCGAAGTTGCCGCTGCCGGTGCTCAACTGCCCACCGGTGCCATTGACCAGGCTGTAGCCATCGGTGACGAATTGCAGACCGGTGATGGTTTGTACGCCATCCACGCTGACAGTGCCCGCAGCACCTTGGAACACCGCAAAGCCACCGCCCCAGGTCTGGTTGGAAAGGCCGTCGGCCGAGGTCCAGTTGGTGCCCCCCGCTGTCCAGGTGCCGTTGCCACCGTCAACAGTGCCGTTGGCAAGGGTGTTGCTGCCGTCCCAGAAACGAATATTCGGCGCCGCTACCACCAGGTTGACCTGGCTGCCCACTGAGGTCTGTACCAGCAGATCACCCAGCCCATAACCCAGCGGCACCGTGTTGACGTTCAATGCGCCGGTCAAGCCGCCGGTGTAGTTGATCAAGCGATACACACCAGCGCCGAAGCCACCGGCATCGCTCACATTGAGGTCGCCGGCCAGGTTCACGTTGCCACCGACATTCATCAGCGAGGTCAGCGACGGTGCGCCAAGGGCCACATCCAGACTGGCCCCGGCACTCATGTTCAGGCCGCCAGCCGACAAGGTCGTGCCACTGCCCAGCGCCAGGTGCCCGCCGCTATTGATATTCGCCGTACCCAATAGCGAGCCACTGCCGGTGAGGGTGCCGCCGCTATTCACGTTGACCAACGCGCTGCCCAGAGAACCATCGACATCCAGGGTACCCGCGTTGATCGCCGTGTTACCGGTGATGCCATTGATTCCGTTGAGCGTGAGGGTGCCGGTGCCGACCTTGATCAAGCCGCCAGCGCCGCTGAGATCACCGTCAAAGGTACTGCTGGTGCTGACGCCACCCACAGTGAGGTTCAAACCGCCGCCGACTGCCACGCCACCCGCACCGCTGAGGCCGGCCAGGCTGGAATCGACGCCCAGGTTCAGCGCAGCGCCAGCGCTGACATCAACGCCGGAGGTGTTGCCCAATGCACCGGCGCTGCCGGTGGTGACGCTGCCGGAGACAATATTCAATGGCCCGGTAAAAGTGTTGCTGCCGCTCAAGGTCAGGTCAGCCAAGCCATTTTTGATCAGCGCACTGGCGCCGCTGAGCACGCCGCTGAGGTTCAGGTCATTGTTGCCCGCGAGCGTCAGGTCGCCATTCAAGGCAATCCCGTTGCCCAGGGTAAGGGCCGCACTGTTATCCAGGGTTGCCGCACCGCCGACCGTCAAGGAGCCTGCGCCCAATGCGCCTGCCGTGCCCAAGGTCAACGTACCGGCGTTGAGGCTGGTGCCACCGGTGAAAGTGTTGGTGCCGTTAAGGGTCAGGTTGGCCAGGCCATCCTTGATCAGCGCACCCGCGCCGCTGACCACACCGCCCAGGGTCAGCCCATTGGCGCCGCCGACGGTCAGCCCGGCGTTGAGGACAATGTTATTGCCCAGCGCCACCGCCGAGGTGCTGTTAAGGGTGGCGGCGCCGCCGACGGTCAAGTTGCCCAGGCCAAGCGCCGTGTTGCTGCCGACGGTCAGGCTGCCCGCATTCAAGATAGTGCCGCCCAGGAAGTTATTGCTGCCGCTGAGTGTCAGGCCGGCCGTGCCGTTTTTGGTCAGGCTGCCTGCACCGTTGACCGTGCCGCCCAGGGTCAGGTTGGCGCTGCCGCCGATTCCAAGGTTACCGGCCAGGTTGACCGCGTTAGTCAGCGTGGCAGTGGTGCTGGCGTCCAGGGTCGTGCCTGCGGCTGCATTCAACGTACCCGCACCCAAGGCACCGGTAGCGCCAATCACCAGCTTGCCGCTGTTGAGTGCCGTGTTGCCCAGGTAAGTGTTCGCTTGATTGAGGATCAGATCCGCCGGGCCGTTCTTGATCAACCCGCCAAGGCCCGCCACCACGCCGCCAAGGGTCAGCGCGTTGCTGCCGCCAAGGGTCAGGTTACCGCCCAGGTTGAGGTTATTGCCCAGGCTCACTGCTGCACTGGCATCCAACGTGGTACCCGCCGAGGCGTTCAACACACTGGCGCCGAGCGCAGTATTGGAGCCAACCACCAGCGAACCGGCGTTGAGGGCCGTGGCGCCGGTGTAAGTATTGTTGCCCGTAAGCGCCAGGCTCGATACGCCCTCCTTGATCAACCCGGAACCGCCGCTGACAACCCCGCCAAGGGTCAGCGGGTTCACGCCATCTACGGTCAGATTGGCGTTCAAGGTAATCGCATTGCTGGTGGTCAGCGCAGCATTGCTCTGCAACGTACCCGCACCCGCGACGGTCAAGGCACCGGAGCCTAGCGCTGCGGCATTGCCCAATGTGAGCGTGCCGGCATTCAAGGTGGTGCCGCCCTGAAAGGTGTTGGCGCCGCTAAGGATCAACTCGCCGGTACCGGCTTTGTTCAGGCCAGCAGTGCCCGAGATCAGGCCACTCAAAGTCAGCCCGGTAGCAGCCCCCTGCACCGTCAGGCCACCGGTTCCGAGGGTCATCAGGTTAGCCAGCGTCAGGTTGTTAGTGGTGGCTTCGATAGCGCCGCCGTTGGACGTGAGCACACCGCTGCCGAATGTCGAGTTGTTATTGAATTGCGCCACGCCGCCGTTGAGCGTGGTGCTGCCGCTGACCAACGGCCCCTGCAACGTCCAGGTGCCACTGTTGATGGCCAGGTTGTTGAAGTTGACATAGTTGGCGCTGGAAGCAGTGCCGGTGCCTGTACTGCCACCACCGACACCCGTCGTGTTTTCAAGAATCAGCGAGTTGCTGCCGCCTGCGCCGCCGTCCACCTGGCCGGTGGGCGCAAAGGTGAGGTTTACGCCGAGCAGGTTGCCCAGGCTTACCTCGACGCCGCCGCCACTGGTCACTTGCGACCCCGTGACAGCGGTAAAGGTGTTGGAACTGGCGACCCCCATCGACACGCCACCAGAGATAGTGCCAGTGTTGCGGAAGGTGTTCCCCGCAGTAGAGCTCTCGAAAGCCACGCGCCCGGTCAGGGTACCGTTGTTAGTCATATTGACCTGCCCGCCGCCCTGCACCGCCACCACTGGGGTGTTGGAGGGGAGCAGCGCCAGGTTGAGCAAGGACGAAGAGCCAATGGTGCCGTTGTTGACGATCGTGGTGATGCCGCCTACACCGTTGGTGGCGTTCAGCGCCATGCCGTCCAAGGAGGCCAGGTCCACCCCAAGCACCGCGCCGGTGCCACGAATAGTGCCAGTGACGGCGTTGGTGATGTTCAACACGCTGGCTGTCGTATTACCAATCACCACACCACCGCTCAGGAGAGTTACCAACCCGAGTAACGCGGGGTCAATCGTGCCGGCGTTGTTCAACGTCGTGTTGTTACCCGTCAGGGTCAGTGCTTTACCGCCCAACGTCGCATTGAGCTGCGCCCCCGCGTTGACGTTGACCGTCAGGCTGTTGACTGCACTGCTGAAGGTATTGAGAAACAGCGGCAATGTCGGCACACCCGTACAGGTCACCGTCGCTCCAGCGGTGGGACTCGCCGGGCTACAGGCGGCGAACACATCCGGGCTCGCCAGCCCCATCACCAGCCCGGCCACGCCCAGGCGGATCGCAAGAGAAAGCGCAGAAATACGAGGTAAAGCGGCAGTCGCAAGTCTTCTATCCACGTTCTACTCCTTGTGGTCCAAGCCTTTCATCCGTGACTGCGTGCACGCCTTGTTTCAACGATCCACACGCATCGAATTCGAAACACCTGACCGTGGTGACTACTGATCCAGTTTTTCGAAACGTTAGTAGACCTGCGCGAAAGCCATTGAATTAAATGGTATTAATACTTTCGTAAAACCTGCGTAAAAATGGGATGAGAGCCAACATCCATTGACTGTCGCGACAAAAATACAAGTTTCCAAATGTGAAAAAGCGCTCTAATAGGGCCCTATCCTCCCCCACCGTAGGCGCGAGCTTGCTCGCGAAAATCCTCAACGATGACGCGACAAACCGGATATAACGCGGTGCCCTTGCGTTTTTCGCGAGCAAGCTCGCTCCTACCGTTGATCGATGCAAATGCTGGAGTTCGTAATGCCCCATGAAGGCAACCTGTTACAAGCAGCCGTGGTGTTCCTGTTCGCCGCGGTGCTCACCGTGCCCCTGGCCAAGCGCCTGCAATTGGGCGCGGTGCTGGGCTATCTGTTTGCCGGTGTGATCATCGGCCCATCGGTACTTGGCCTGATCGGCAACCCGCAAAGCGTGGCGCAGTTTTCTGAACTGGGCGTGGTGCTGTTGCTGTTCATCATCGGCCTGGAGCTGTCGCCCAAACGTTTATGGGTGATGCGCAAGGCGGTGTTCGGCGTCGGCCTGGCCCAGGTACTGCTCACTGGCGTGGTGATGGGCGCGGTCGCGCTGTGGCTGTTTGGCCAGTCGTGGAACAGCGCCATCGTGCTGGGCCTGGGTCTGGCACTATCCTCCACGGCGTTTGGCCTGCAAAGCCTGGCCGAACGCAAGGAGCTCAACCAACCCCACGGGCGCCTGGCCTTTGCCATCCTGTTGTTCCAGGACATCGCCGCCATCCCGCTGATCGCCATGGTGCCGTTGCTGGCCGGCAGCGATCATCCGACCACCGAGGCCCAAGGCCTGCAACATGTGCTGCAGATCCTCGGCAGCATCGCGGTGGTGATCATCGGCGGGCGCTACCTGTTGCGCCCGGTGTTTCGCATTGTCGCCAAGACCGGCCTGCGCGAAGTGTCCACCGCCACCGCGTTGCTGGTGGTGATCGGCACCGCCTGGCTGATGGAGTTGGTGGGCGTGTCCATGGCCTTGGGGGCCTTCCTCGCCGGCCTGCTGCTGGCGGATTCGGAATACCGCCACGAACTGGAATCCCAGATCGAGCCGTTCAAGGGCCTGCTGCTGGGGCTGTTTTTTATCAGCGTGGGCATGGGCGCCAACCTCAGTCTGCTGCTCAGCACACCGCTGGTGGTGATCGGCCTGACCCTGCTGCTGATCGGCTTGAAGCTGCCGCTGCTGTACGCCGTCGGGCGAATGGTGGGCGACCTCAACCGCGAAAGCGCTTTACGCCTGGGCGTGGTGCTGGCGGCGGGGGGTGAGTTCGCCTTTGTGGTGTTCAAGATCGGCCGCGACCAGGGCCTGTTCGAACCGCAGTTGTACGACGTGCTGGTGCTCACCATCACCCTGTCCATGGCCGTGACCCCGCTGCTGTTGCTGGTGTGCCCGAAGCTGTTCAAGCCCAAGGCCAAGCCGGTGGAAGTGCCCGAGGAATACCGCGCCATCGAAAGCGATGCGCCCCGCGTGGTCATCGCCGGCATGGGCCGCATGGGCCAGATCGTGGCGCGCATCCTGCGCGCCCAGAACATCTCGTTCATCGCCCTCGACACCTCGGTGGAAACCATCGAGCTGACCCGCAGTTTCGGTGGCATGCCGGTGTTCTACGGCGACCCCCAACGCCCGGAAATCCTCCACGCGGCCAAAGTCGATCAAGCGGAATTCTTCGTGATCGCCATGGACGACCCGGAGATCAACATCAAGACCGCCGAGTTGGTGCGCAACCTCTACCCGCACATGAAGATCATCGCCCGTGCGCGCAACCGCCAGCACGTACACCGCTTGGTGGACCTGGACGCTTCACCGGTGCGCGAAACCTTCTACTCCAGCCTGGAAATGAGCCGCCGTACCCTGGTCGGCCTCGGTTTGAGCCAGGCCCAGGCCGATGCGCGCATCAACCGCTTCAAGACCCACGACCAGCAGGTACTCGCCGCCCAACACGCGGTGTACGACGACGCGGCCAAGGTCATGCAAACCGCCCAGGAAGCCCGTGCGGAGCTGGCGCGCTTGTTTGAAATGGACAGGCTTGAGGAAGAATCTTCCGACAAAGTGTGACGGGGCCGATGAACGAGATTGCGAATTTTCTGACAGAATACGCCGCAATTTCGTTCATCCCCGGAGTGCTTCATGGCCACGTTCACCAAGACCGCAATGCTGCTGGCCCTCGCGCTCACCGCCAGCAGCGTGTTCGCTGCTGCCAAGCCCACCACCCAGACCATCTCCACCTTGGGTGGCAAGTTCACCTTCAAACTGCCCAAGGCCTACAGCGCCGACACCCTGCCCTCCGGCACGGCGCAAGACGGCACCGCCGACACCCAAGGCACCCTGTACGCCAACTCGACGACGAAAAGTGTGGTGATCGTCGCCGAAACCGTGCGCAACGATGGGACAAAGATCCAGGATAACGACCCGCAGTTCCTCGACGGCGCCGTGGCCGATTTCGTCAAGGACCAGAGCGCTGCGCTGCCTGATTTCAAGAAACTGGGCGAGAAGAAACTCACCTACAAGGGCCTGGGCCTGCGCCAAGTGGACAGCAGCGCTACCCAAGGTGGTGGCAAGACGCTGAACTCCACTTTCCTGGGTGGTTCGGGCAACCATTTGCTGGTGATCCAGGCGATTTCCCGGGCGGATGATGTGAAGGGGCATGCACAGTTGGTGAAGCAGATTACAGGCGGCAAATAACCCACCTCTTCCAGCCAACACAAAACCCACGTGGGAGCGGGCTTGCCTGCGATGGCCATAGGTATCTACACAACTTTATAGGCTGTAGCAACCGACGGTAACCACGATGCGAAGCGAGTCGCTCTTGATCTTGATCTTGATCTGCTTTTGATCTCAAGCGCCCCGTTAAACCACGCTGGCCGGAATTCGACAGGGATTTGGGGGGTAAACCGGCAGGGATGCCGGTTTAGCCGCCCCGCGCCATGGATGGCGCGTGGCGGCGGCCCCCCAAATCACTGGCGGATTACGGGCACACCGAGCCTAGGCGAGGTGCCGAGTGGTGGGGCAAGAGCGTTTTGCTTACTTTGGCCTGGGCCGGCATCCCGGCTTTTGCAAAGTGAGCCGCCGTCAGGGCGGAACCCTAAGTGGCCGTTACCGCAGGAATGGATATGTACACGGTCCAACTGTGTTGACTGTCAGGCCGTCTTCGCAGGCAAGCCAGCTCCCACATTTTTAAGCGCATTTCACTTCAGGCTTTTCTCTAGCCAGGCTTTCAAGTCCTGGATTTCTGCTTCGCTGATGGTGTGATTCATCCCCGGGTATTCATGAAACTCCGGCTTGAGCCCCAACCCCGCCAGCACCATGTTCGCTTGCGTGGCCGAGCTAAAGGGCAACGCCTGATCCAAAGTGCCATGGCCAATAAAGATCGCCAGCTTGCCCATCGCCGCATCCGGTTTCAGCGCAGACCTGAGCACTGGTAGCACGCTGCCACTGAGCGCGGCGATACCGCGTACCAATTCGGGTTCACGCAAGGCCACCTCGTAAGACATGATCGCGCCCTGGCTGAACCCCACCAGGAACACCCGATCACTCTGGGTGTGGTACTTGGCGGTGGCCTTGAGCACAAAGTCCTTGATCAGCCGGGCGCTGCTGAACAGTTCGTCGGTCTCGCCGTTGTACTCAGGCTCATCGGTCTTGGTAAACCAACGATAACCCTGCGGCGCCACCGGCAGTGGCGCACGCACCGACAGGTAGGTCCAGGTGGACGGCAACGCGTCCTTGATGCCAAACAAGTCTTCCTCGTTGCTGCCAAAACCATGCAGGAAGATCACCAGCGGCTGGTTGCGCGCATCGCCCTGGGTCTGTTCCAGATAGGACAACGGCAAGTCGGTGTGCAAGCCACTATCGGCATGAGCGGCGCCGGCCACCAGGGCCAAGGCGAAGGCAAGCTGTTTGAGCATCGTGTTTACCTCAGGGTTTGCGCAACAAATAGGTGTCCATGATCCAGCCGTTTTCCAGACGCGCCGCCTTGCGTACCCGTTCAATCTCTTCTGCCACCTGTGCCACTTTGCCGCTGATCAGTATCTCATCCGGCGTACCCAGGTAAGCGCCCCAGTAAATATCCAGGTCCTGATCCGCCACGCTGCGGTAGGAATCTTCGGCGTCGAGCATCACCACCAGGGTATCGGCATCACTCGCCTGCCCCGCCGCCAGGCGCCGCCCGGTGGTGATTTCGATGGACTTGCCGATGCGGTTGAGCGGCACCTTATGCTGCGCCGCCAGGGCCTGCACACTGGTGATACCGGGGATCACTTCAAACTCGAACACACAGCGACCACTGGCAAGAATCGCCTGCAAGATACGAATGGTGCTGTCGTACAGCGCCGGGTCGCCCCAGGCCAGGAACGCCCCCACTTCGCCGTCGGCCATTTCTTCGTTGATCATGCGTTCGAAGGTCTGCTGCTTATCGCGGTTGAGGTCTTGCACGGCGGTGGTGTAGTCGATTTCACCGCGCACACGCTCCGGGCAATCGGCCTCGACAAAACGGTAGCCGGGTTCGGTGATGTAGGTGTCGCAGATTTCCCGGCGCAGGTCGATCAGCTTGTCCTTGCTCTGGCCCTTGTCCATCAGGAAGAACACGTCGGTACGGTTCAGCGCCTTCACGGCCTGCATCGTGATGTAGTCAGGGTTGCCGGCGCCAATGCCGATGATCAGGATGCGTTTCATGGGGTGCTCTCAGTGCGGGGCGTTGATTTTGCCATGTTCCGGGAATCAGGCGGAAGTTTCCAGGCGCAAGCGCCACACGCCGTTGAAGCGTAGCTCGGTGGCGGACAATGGCTCGACGTCGATCCGGTAGAACATCGCGCTCGGCAACTGCATGACGGACAGCATCGCCGCCCGGATGACGAACGGGTGAGTCACGGCGACGACATTGCCGGGCTGGGTTTCGAGGGATCTGAGCCATTGGCCGACCCGCATGCACAACTGATCCACCGACTCGCCGCCGTGGGCTGCGCTGGTGCTGTCGGTGGTCCAGGTATTTAAGGTTTCGCTGTCGAGTTGGCCGATGCGCTGGCCTTTCCATGCGCCGACATCAAGGTCGCGTAAGGCGAGGTCGACCTGGGCGTTATCGCCGAACAAGCCAGCGCTCTGGCGGGTTCTGGCCTCGGGGCCGCACAGCAGGCGTGCCTGTTGTTTGTAGCGGCCGGCCAGGGACAGGGCCGCGCCCTGCCAGTCCATCGTGACGGACTCGTCATCCGGAAAACGCCCCTGCTTTTGCAGGGGCGTGATGGCGTGGCAGATCAGGGTCAAGCGGGTGGCCGGCATGGCAATTCTCTGTACCTGTAGGAGCGAGCTTGCTCGCGAAAAGCGTCAACGATAACGCGTGCATCCTGAAGAAGCGCGGCGCCTTTGCGTTTTTCGCGAGCAAGCTCGCTCCTACGGGGTGTTCGTGCTTCAAGCCAGCGCAGCGCTGGCAGGCACTGCCGTGGAGTGAGCGCTGGCGACAAAATCTTCCTTGCGCAACACCACCAACGCCAGCAACGACACCACCCCGGTCGCCACGTAGAAATACCACGGCGAGGTAATGTCGCCTGTCACCTTGATCAGCCAGGTGGAAATCAACGGCGCACTGCCGCCGAACACCGCCACCGGCACGTTATAAGCCACCGCAATCCCGGTAGAACGAATGCGCGTGGGCAGCAGCTCACTCATCAGCGCATAGGTCGAGGATGCATACAGCCCGAACAAAATCGCCACCGCCATCAACGGTGCGAAGAAGGTCGCCGGGGTGGCGGTCGGGGCGGATTTGAACAGCCAGAACATCGCCAGGGTCGCCAGTGTGCCGATCACCATCAGGAACGGCTTGCGCCCGTATTTATCGGTAAAGGCTCCGCCAAACGGCATCACGAAGGCCGCCGAGAAGCTGGCGACGAACACGTACAGCAAGGTGGTGCCGCTGTCGAACTTGAGGATCTTGGCCATGTAGGTCGAGGCGAAGGTCAGCACCAGGTAGAAGATCGAGCTGTGCAAGGTAATGATAAAAAACACCAAGGCAATTGCCCGCTTCCATTGCCAGACCTCACGCAGCGGCGCCCGGGAGGTTTGCCCGGCGCGTTGCAAGGCGAGGAACTCGGGGCTGTCTTCGAGCTTGAGGCGGATGTACATGGAGATAAAGCCCAGGGGCGCGGCGATCAGGAACGGTACGCGCCAGGCCCATTCCTGCATGACCTCGGCGCCCAGCACCCAGGTCATGCCATTGGCCACGGCGCCACCGAGCAGCAGGCCGAGCACGGCGGTGACCATCAGCCAGCAAGTGGCAAAGCCGCGGCGACCGGGGCCGGCGTATTCAGAGATGAAGCTGGTGACGGTGCCGATCTCGCCGCCCGCCGAGAAGCCCTGTACGCAGCGCACCAGAATCAACAGGATCGGTGCGGCGATGCCCAGGCTGGCGTAGGTCGGCAACAGGCCCAGCATCACCGTGGAGCCGGTCATCATCACCAGCGCCATGATCAGGGTTTTGCGCCGGCCGATCTTGTCCGCCAGCGGGCCGAAGAACAGCCCACCCAAGGGGCGGATAAAGAAGCTGAGCGCAAACGCGGCAAAGCTGGCGAACAGGCTGGTGGTGGGGTCATCGGAGACGAAGAACGCCTGGCCAATATAGACCGCGAGAAAGCCATACACGCCGTAGTCGTACCACTCGATCAAGTGGCCGGAGGTGGCACCGAGAAACGCACGGCGGCGCTTGCGGACGGTGTCTTGTGCGGGATTGCCCATCGTGGGGACTCCTTGTCTGATTATCGATCCATGTTAAAGCGCGGCGATACTCGCTGCTTTCAACCACTGCCGCAAGTCGGTCTTGAGAATCTTGCCGTAGCTGTTCTTGGGCAAGTCGCTGCGCCACACATATTTTTTTGGTTTTTTGAACGAGGCCATCCGCGCCAGGAACCACGCGGTGAGTTCGCCTTCGTCCAGGGGCTGACCGCTGCGGGTCACCACGAAGGCCACCACCGATTCACCCCATTGCGCGTCCGGCTCGCCCACCACGCACACTTCGAACACCTCGGGATGCTGGGCCAGCACTTCCTCGACTTCACGGGGGTACACGTTGCTACCGCCACTGATGATCACGTCCTTGGAGCGGTCCGTGAGCGTCAGGTAGCCGGCCGGGTCGAGGTAACCGATATCGCCGGTCAGCAGCCAACCATCCACCAGCGTCTGGCGCGTGGCTTGCGGGTTGCGCCAGTAGCCTTGCATCACCGTGGCGCCACGCACCGCGATTTCGCCGCGCTGGCCGGTGGGCAGTGGCTGGCGCTCGGCATCGAGGATGCGGATCTCCACACAGGCTTGCGCGTGGCCCACCGAGGCGGCCAGGGTGGCCCAGTCGGGACGCTGGCGCTCGGCGATCAAGGCGCGGGGCAAGACGCTGATGGTCATCGGGCTCTCGCCCTGGCCGTAGATCTGCACCAGGCGCGGGCCGAAGGTGTCGACCGCTTCGCGCAGGTCGGCCAGGTACATGGGGCCGCCGCCGTAGACGATGGTCTTGATGCCGGCGCCGTGATAATCCTGGCGCCGCGCCTGTTCGACCATGCGCTTGACCATGGTAGGCGCAGCAAACAACGACACATCGCCCATCTGCTCGGCCAGCCCGAACAGTTCGGCGGCATCGAAGCCATGGGAGGCCGGCACCACATGGCGGGCGCCGCAGCGCACATGGATGAAGTTGTACAGGCCGGCACCGTGGGACATGGGCGCGGCATACAGCGCCGCATCGTCGGCACTCACCGCGTCGACATCCGTGGCGTAGCACAGCGACATGGCAATCAGGTTGCCGTGGGACAGCATCACACCCTTGGAGCGCCCGGTGGTGCCGGAGGTGTAGAACAGCCAGGCGAGGTCGTGATCCTGGCGGGGCACCGGCTGTTCCAGGGTCGGCCAACCATGGCTGGGCGGCAGCGGGTGGCCGTCCAGTTCCGTGCAATGCACGGGCAAATCCCGCGATGAAAATACCTGGCCGCCGTCGGTAAAGATCAGCCGCGCCTCGGCATTATCGGTAATCCACGCCGCTTCGCTGGGGTGCAGCTTGGCGTTGATCGGCACCGCCACCCCGCCCATCCACCAGATGGCGTAGAGCAGTTCCAGGTAGTCGCAGCTGTTTTTCATCAGCAGCGCCACCGCGTCTCCCGGCACCAGGCCATGCTGCTCCACCAGGTGCGCGGCGCGTTGGCGCACGTGGGCGGCGAAGGTGGCGTAGTCGGCCACTTGCACGCTGCCGTCGAACAAGGCCGGGCGTTGCGGGGCCCGGCGCTGGGTGTCGTGCAGCCAGTTGGCAATGTTCATGGCTCAGCTCCGGCGTGCCTGCAGGACCGAGGCGTAGTTGGCCACCGCCATGCCGCCCATATTGAACACCAGGCCAAACTCCGGGTTGGGCACCGCCAGGCCAATCGGTTCGCCGGTCAATTGCCGGAACGCCAAGGCATGCATGGACACCCCCGTGGCACCGACGGGGTGCCCCTTGGCCTTGAGCCCGCCGGAAAGGTTCACCGGCAAGCGCCCGCCGGCGCGCACCACGCCGCTGTCGAGCACGCGATGGCCTTCGCCCTTGGGCGCCAGACCCATGGCTTCGTAGATCAGCAGCTCGGCGATGGTGAAGCAGTCGTGCACCTCGGCGAAACTCAGGTCGGCCAGGGTCACATTTGCGCCGCGCAATGCTGAGTGAATCGCCCGCTGTGGGCCCTCGAAGGCGAGGATGTCGCGTTGGGCGATGGGCAGCGTGTCGTTGACCTGGGTCATTGCACGTATCTGCACCTCGCGACGAAACGCGCGCGCACGTTTGGGCGAGGCGAGGATGATCGCGGCGGCGCCGTCGCTGATCAGCGAGCAATCGGTCAGGCGCAGGGAGTCAGCCACGAACGGGTTGCTTTGGGACACGTTGTTGCAGTGCTCGAAATTCATCTCCCGATGCATCTGCGCCAGCGGGTTGGCCATGGCATTGGAGTGGTTTTTGGTGGCGATGGCCGCCATCGAGCCCAGCGGGCAGTGGTAACGCTCGGCGTATTGGCGCGCGGCGCGGCCGAACAACTGGGGGAAACTCAGGCCGGCTTCGGCCGGGTCGTTCTGGTAGCCGGCCCCGGCCAAGGCTTGGGTGACCGCGGCGGTGCTGGTGTGGGTCATCTTCTCGGCGCCCACCACCAGCACCAGCTCAGCGCTGCCGGAGAGGATCGCGTTGACCCCCGCCTGAATCGCCGCCGAGCCGGACGCACAGGCGTTTTCACAGCGGGTAGCCGGTTTGAAGCGCAGCCCGGGGTCGGCTTGCAATAGCAATGAGGCGGCAAACCCGTCGGGCACCAGCCCCGAGTTGAAATGGCCGAGGAACAACGCATCGATTTGCGACGCGTCAATCTCGGCATCGCTCAAGGCTTCCCGGGTAACCTGGACGATCAGATCTTCCAGCGTCGTGCCTTCCAGGCGACCAAAGCGGGAGTGACCAGCGGCAACAATGGAGACGCAATCAGCAGGCATAATCAATTTCTTCTGTTCTTGATTCGGACTTTACTTACAATGACCCACCCCTGATCGTGCGCCAATTCGTGTAACTACTTACACGGGTAAGTAGCGCCCCAGGGCATTGAACAACGAGGCAGGATGCCCCATGACCGCGCTAGCCCAGCAATTTCCCGACCTCGAACGCCTGGCGTTCAAGCTGTCCCCTGCCCCGCAGATCGTCACCAGCGACCGCGTGATACTCGACTGCAACGACGCTTTCCTGAAGCTGTTCGGCTATACGCGCGATGCACTGGTCAACCAACTGACCCTGCTGATCTACCCGTCCCAGGCCGACTACCACGCCATCGGCAAGCGCAGCCATGACTGGCTGCTCGACAGCGACAACGGCTTTTATTCCGATGAACGCTTCATGCAGCACCACAACGGCGAGGTGTTCTGGGCCAAATCCCACGGCTACACCCTCACGCCCAAAGACCCGTTCAAACTGATGATCTGGCACTTCGAACGCCTGGACCGCATGCACCAGGGCACCGGCGACCTCACGCCCCGTGAGCGGGAAATCGCCATGCACATCGTCAACGGCTTCAAATCCAAGGAAATCGCCCTGCGCCTGGCAATCTCCCACCGCACCGTTGAGGTGCACCGGGCGCGGCTGATGAAGAAACTCCAGGCCAAGACGGTGGTGGAATTGGTGTCGAAGATCATCATGGTGGCGTGACAGACAACAGCTATTTAACTGATGCCCCGCGATCCAAATGTGTGGGCAGTCCCAGTGCCGAGCAGTCAAGCGAACGCAACGCTCAAGGTAACAAAGATCAAATGTGGGAGCTGGCTTGCCTGCGAAAGCGGTAGTGCAGTAGATGCACAACCTGCAGGTTGCACACTCCACACTAACCACGATGCGAAGCGAGCCGCTCTTGATCTGCTTGTGATCTTGATCTCAGGCGCCCCGTTAAACCACGCTGGCCGAACGCAGGCTTGAATTCGTGGGTAACCCGGCAGGACGCCGGGTTAGCCGCCCCGCGCCATGGATGGCGCGTGGCGGCGGCCCACGGATTCAAGCCTGTGTTCGGGCACACCGAGCCCAAGCGAGGTGCCGAGTGGTGGGGCAAGAGCGTTTTGCTTACTTTGCCGCTTTTGCAAAGTGAGCCGCCGTCAGGGCGGAACCCTAGGTGGCCGTTACCGCAGGAATGGATATGTACCCAATCCAACTGTGTTGACTGCTGGGCCGCCTTCGCGAGCAAGCCCGCTCCCACAGTTTGATTGCGGGGGTGTCAGGGAGATAGGCGTCGGCTGTCAGGCCGTCATCGCAGGCAAGCCAGCTCCCACAGTTTGATTGCGGGGGTGTCAGGTAGAGGCAAGTTAACCCTCACATTTGGGTTGAGGGGTGTCAGGTAGATAGGCGGCCGCTGTCTGGACCGCGTAGCTGAAACGTTCAACCGAGCACGTCCATACAATCCCCCACAACCCTGCCCCCCCTAACCTCACCGCTTTCGAACCCTCATAAGCGCTGGAGAACGGGCATGGGTAACACAACAACCAAGGTATCGCTGGCATTGACGCTGCTGGCAAGTGCGATGATGAGCAGCGCGTTCGCCGCCACCCCAAGCGTGGCCGTGGCGCCGCAGTACGACACCAGCCATGTGTATGTGGCACCGGCCGATGTGGACCGTTTTGCCCAGAGTTTCCTCGCCACCTTCGGCGGCAAAAGCACGCCCCAGGTCGTGGTCAACGTGCTGCCGGTGCCGAGCAGCACCACCTCGCAACTGCTGCAGACCCCGGCGGGCACCGTGTCGTTGTTCGGCTTTACCACCCCCGTACCCCACCCCTTCGGCCAGGAACGCAACGGCTATCTGGTCAAGGACATGGACGTGGCCCTCAAGGCCGCGCGGGAAAATGGCGCCGACGTGATCGTCAGCGATTTCCCCGACCCCATCGGCCGTGATGCCGTGGTGCAATGGCCGGGGGGCGTGAACATGCAGCTGTACTGGCACACCAAGACCCCGGATTACGCCGCCTTCGACACCGTGCCGGAAAACCGTGTGTATGTGTCCAACGACAGCGCCGAGCGGTTTATCAAGGCGTTCCTGGGTTTCTCCCACGGCAAGGTGTTGAGCGACGACAAGCACGCCCCAGGCGTTGATGTCGGCCAGGCCGGCGGCCACTACCGCCGGGTTGATATCGAATCGCCGTTCGGGCGCATGGCGGTGCTGGTCACCAACGGCCAACTGCCCTACCCGTTCGGCCACGACACCACCGGTTATCAGGTCACCGACCTGGCCGCCACCCTGGGCAAGGCCACTGGCTCTGGCGCCACAGTGCTGGTGCCGGCGTTCGACAGCAAAGGTCGGCGCAGTGCGTTGGTGGAGTTCCCAGGCGGTTATGTCGCAGAAATCCACCAACTCAGCGCGGCAAAATGATTCGTCACGCAGGCTGGAGCCTGGCGGTGCTGTGGCCGTTGCTTGCTGGCGGCGTGCAGGCCGACGACCAGCCGGTTCGCCCGGCGATCAAGGCCAACCGCTGGCAGGAAGACTGGTCTGTGCTCAAGGACCCGGCATTGCGCACGCAACCTTTGGACAACCTCAAGTACATCCCACTGTCCGCCGCCAACCCGTTCACCTACTTGTCGTTGGGCGCAACCTTGCGTGAACGCTTCGAGATGAACGACGCCAGCGGGTTCGGCGTGCGGGATGTAGCGCGTGACCGCTACCTGATCCAGCGCTTTCAGGTGCACGCCGACTTGCACCTGAACGAACACTGGCGGCTGTTCACCCAGTTGGAAGATGTGCGGGCCTATGACAAGACCACGATTGGCGGTGCCGACCAGAACCGCGTCGACCTGCGCCTGGCCTTTGCCGAATACGTGAAGACCTTCAGCGCTGGCACCTTCAAGGCACGGGCTGGCCGCCAGGATTTCGCCTTCGACTTGCAGCGCTTCATCTCGTCACGGGACGGCCCGAATGTGCGGCAGTCCTTCGATGCGTTGTGGGCGGACTGGGAAACGCCGCAATGGCGCTTTATCGGGATCGCCAGCCAACCGGTGCAGTACCAGGATGGCCGGCATTTCGACGATAAGTCCAACAGCGACGCGCGCTTCCACATGCTACGGGTCGAGCGGCTGGTGGGCGGCACCAATGAGCTGTCGGCCTATTACGGCATATACGAGCGCAGTGCCGCCCATTACCTGGACGCCGACGGCGACGAAACCCGCCAGTTGCTAGACGCCCGCCTCGGTGGCGCAGCCCAGGGGTTCGACTGGGATGTCGAAGCCATGCTGCAACGCGGCTCGGTGGGCAGCAAGACGATTCGCGCCTGGGCCGGTGGCAGCCGCACCGGCTACACCTTTGACACGCTGGCCTGGAAGCCGCGTATCGGCCTGCAACTGGATATCGCTTCCGGTGACCGCAAGGCCCATGACGGCAAGGTCGGCACCTTCAACCCGCTGTTCCCCAATGGCTATTACTTTTCCCTGGCGGGCTATACCGGCTACAGCAACCTGATCCACGTCAAGCCGTCGATTACCGTCAAGCCCCTCGCCAAGCTCAGCGTGCAAACCGCTGTCGGCCTGCTGTGGCGGCAGACCACCGCAGACGCCGTCTACACCCAGCCCAACCTGGCCGTGGCGGGCACGGCGGGCCAAGGTGAGCGCTGGACCGGCGCCTACGGGCAACTGCGCACCGACTACGCCTTTACGCCCAACCTCAGCGGTGCGGTCGAGGCGGTGCACTACGCGGTTGGCCAGACCCTGCGTGATGCCGGTGGGCACGACAGCAATTACCTGGGCATGGAGCTCAAGTTCAGTTGGTGAGACAAGCACACCCATACAAGCCTGGGCCCAGGTTTACGGCAATAGTGATGCGGTTTTTACACCGCCCTTTTTCAGCCCTGCAAGGAGTTTCAGATGAGCACATTCGTTGCCAAAGACGGTACACAGATCTACTTCAAGGACTGGGGCAGCGGTAAGCCCGTGCTGTTCAGCCATGGCTGGCCGCTGGATGCGGACATGTGGGAATACCAGATGGAATACCTGAGCAGCCGTGGCTTTCGCACCATTGCGTTCGACCGTCGTGGCTTTGGCCGCTCGGACCAGCCATGGACCGGGAACGACTACGACACCTTCGCTGACGATATCGCCCAGTTGATCGAACACCTGGACCTGCAGGACGTGACCCTGGTGGGCTTCTCCATGGGTGGCGGTGACGTGGCGCGCTACATCGCCCGCCACGGCAGTGCCCGTGTCGCCGGCCTGGTGTTGCTGGGCGCGGTCACGCCGATCTTCGGCCAGCAAGCCGATTACCCCCAAGGCGTGCCTGGCGAGGTGTTCGATGGCATCAAGGCCGGCCTGTTGAAGGATCGTGCGCAGTTCATCAGCGACTTCAACACGCCGTTCTTCGGTCTCAATAAAGGCCAGCACGTTTCAGAGGGCGTGCTCAGCCAGACCCTGCAGATCGCCATGCTCGCGTCGCTCAAATCCACCGTGGATTGCGTCACCGCGTTCTCGCAAACCGACTTCCGCCCGGACATGGCCAAGATCAACGTACCGACCCTGGTGATCCATGGCGACGGCGACCAGATCGTGCCGTTCGACACCACCGGCAAAGTCGCGGCGCAGATGATCAAGGGCGCACAACTGAAAGTGTACAAGGATGCGCCGCACGGGTTTGCCGTGACCCACGCTCAACAGCTCAATGAAGACCTGTTGGCGTTCCTGAACCGCTGATACCACGATGCACTTGTAGGAGCGAGCTTGCTCGCGAAGAACGTCAACGATAACGCGTGCTTGCTGAATGAACGCGGCGCCTATGAGTTTTTCGCGAGCAAGCTCGCTCCTACAGAAGGCAAAAGGCCGGGTTCACCCGGCCTTTTTTTTCAGGCAAAGCGCTGGCTCAACACCAGCCGCCCCGGCCCTGCGATCAGCACGCTGGTGAAGATGATCAGCAGCAGCCAACCGAACTGCCCTTCGAACAGCGTCCATTCCGGGTGCACCACCAGCAACGCAATCACCAGCACCGCCAGGATCGGCAGACACGCCAGGCGCACCAGCACGCCCGCGATGATCAGCAACGGGCACAGCACCTCGGCGAAAATCGCCAGCAGCAAGGTGATAGACGCGCCCAGGTGAAAGGGGTCTTCGATCAGCTTCAGTTGTTCGCTGTAGTGCAGCAACTTGGGCAACCCATGCACCCACAGCAGGAACAATGCCCCACTGGCCCGCAGAAACAACAGCCCGATGTCCTGATTTCTTGCTTGGTTCATATGCCACCTGTTTGCGTCGAAAATGACCGACAGTCAGTGTGTCCAACACCGCGTCGCCGCACTTGCAGGCTTGTGCTGAAATCCTGCGTTTGCATTGCCCGAAGAACCCGGCATGATCTTGCTGAACTGCCGACCCCGCGCTACGGTCCCAACCCATATGCTCATCGCTACAGGAACTTTTCCATGACGCTCCCCCAAGAAATGACCCTGATCGAAATCACCACCCCTGGCGGGCCCGAGGTCTTGCAGCCACGCAGCGCCGACGTACCGGTGGCCGGGCCAGGCGAGATTCTGATTCGCGTGCACGCCGCCGGGGTCAACCGCCCAGACGCCTTGCAACGCGCGGGCAAATACCCGATGAAGCCCGGCATGAGCCCGATTCCGGGGTTGGAAGTGGCCGGTGAAGTGGTCGCGCTGGGCACTGGCGTGAACGAATACAGCCTGGGCGACAAAGTCTGTGCCCTGACCAATGGCGGCGGCTATGCGCAGTATTGCGCGGTGCCGGCCAGCCAGGCGCTGCCGATCCCCGCGGGCATGGACTGGATTCAGGCCGCTGCCGTACCGGAAACCTTCTTTACGGTGTGGGCCAACCTGTTCGGCCTCGGCGGAGCCCAGAAAGGCCAGCGCGTCTTGATCCACGGTGGCACCAGCGGTATCGGCACCACCGCGTTGATGCTCTGCCAGGAATTCGGCATCCAGGCATTCGCCACGGCCGGCAGCGCCGACAAATGCGCAGCGATTGCCAAGCTCGGCGCCGAGCCGATCAACTACCGCGAACAGGACTTTGCCGAGGTCATCGCCAAACAAACCGACGGCAAGGGCGTCAACGTGATCCTCGACATCATGGGTGCCTCGTACCTTAACAACAACCTCAAGGCCCTGGGCATGGACGGCCACCTGGTGATCCTCGGTTTTCTCGGTGGCGCCAAGGCCAACGACGTCGACCTGCTGACCATCCTCGGCAAACGCGCGGTGATCACCGGCTCACTGCTGCGCGCCCGCACTCGAGAAGAGAAGGCCGAAATTGCCCAGCACCTGCGCGAACACGTGTGGCCGGTACTCAGTGCCGGGCGTTGCCTGCCGATGATCGACCAGGTCTACGCCTACACCGACGCCGCCCAGGCCCATGCGCGGATGGAAGGTGGGGACCATATCGGCAAGATTGTGTTGCGGGTGGAGTGAGGCGATTCGACTTGCCCGCGAAGGTGGTGTGTCAGTCACTGTATCTGTTACTGCACGCCCGCTTTCGCAGGCAAGCCAGCTCCCACATTTGATCTTCATTGCTTCGAGCATTGCGTTCATTTAACTGATCGGCGTTAGGGCAAGCCTCCTCCCACACTGGATCAAACACAGGCCATCATGGGCTATCACAGCTGTTGGGCATACACCGGATAATCCACATACCCCGCCTGCGTGCCGCCATACAAACCTTCGGCCTTCAACGCATTCAAGGGCCAGCCATTGAACAGCCGCTGGGGCAAGTCCGGGTTGGCGATGAAGGGCCGTCCAAAGGCGATCAAGTCCGCCAACCCGGCCTCTACCAGCCGTGCGCCGCGCTCGGCGGTGTAGCGCCCGGCGTAGATGATCCTGCCGCTGAAGGTGCGGCGCACGGCCTGGCGGAATGTGTCGGGCAGGTCGGGCGCGTTGTCCCAATCGGCTTCGGCAATGGACACATAGGCGATGCCCGACGCTTCCAGCACTTTGATCGCTTCGATATAGGTATGGTGCGGGTCTTCCTCCACCAGGCCGATGTAGACCCGGTCCTGATCGGTGCCACTGAACAGCGGCGAAAAGCGCACGCCCAGGCGCTCCGGCCCCACCACCTTGCACACCGCTTCGACAATCTCGCGCAGCAAGCGCAGGCGATTGTCCAGCGAGCCGCCGTACTCATCCTCACGCAGGTTGGAGTGGGCCGAGATGAACTGGTTGACCAGGTAGCCGTTGGCCGCGTGGATTTCCACACCGTCGAACCCGGCGTCCAGGGCATTGCGTGCAGCCTGGGCGTAGTGCCCCACCAGCTCTTCGATTTCCAGCGTGGTCAAGGCACGGGGTACGGGGGGCTGTACCAGTTCACCCACACCCGGCCCGGTCTCAATGAAGGCTTTGGCTTGCAACGCCGCCAGCGCAGACGGCCCCACCGGCGCACCACCGTCAGGTTGCAGCGCGTTATGGGACACCCGCCCCACGTGCCATAGCTGGGCAAAGATCACCCCACCCTCGGCATGCACCGCTGCGGTGACTTTGCGCCAACCCTGGATTTGCGCCGGTGTATGGATGCCCGGCGTCCACGCGTAGCCCTGGCCCCGGGGTTCGATCTGCGTACCCTCGCTGACCATGAACCCGGCACTGGCCCGCTGACGGTAATACTCGGCCATCAGGTCGGTGGCGATATTACCCGGCTGGGCGCTGCGCTGGCGGGTCAGCGGCGGGAGTACGACACGGTTGTTCAAGCGGTGATGCCCCAGCTTGATCGGGGTGTTCAGGATGCAGTCAGGCACGGAGATATTCCAAATTCAGGACGAACGAAAACCGTGGCGACTCCTGGGAGTCGCCACCGTATAAATCAGTGGATTAACTTAAGCGCAGAGTGTCAGCAGGGCCTTGGCCACTTCGCTGGAGCTGCCTGGGTTTTGCCCAGTCACCAGCAAGCCATCGACGAGGACGAAGGATTGCCAGTCAGCGCCCTTCTCATACTGGCCGCCCAGTTTTTTGAATTCATCTTCAATCAGGAACGGCACGACTTCAGTCAACTGCACAGCGGCCTCTTCCGAGTTGGAGAACCCGGTGACGCGGCGGCCCTTGATCAACGGCTCACCGTTAACCGCCTTGACGTGACGCAAGGCACCCGGTGCATGGCACACAAAGCCAATGGGCTTGCCGGCCCGCTCGAAGGCTTCGATCAGCGCGATGGACACCGGCGACTCCGCCAGGTCCCACAGCGGGCCGTGGCCGCCTGGGTAGAACACGGTGTCGAAGTTGGCGGCGTTGACCGAGTCCAGCTTCACGGTGGTCGCCAAGGCTTGCTGCGCAGCCGGGTCTTTGGCGAAGCGCTCGGTCTGCTCGGTTTGCGCATCCGGTTCATCGCTTTTCGGGTCCAGCGGCGGCTGGCCACCGGCCGGGGAAGCCAACACCACCTCGGCGCCAGCGTCTTTGAATGCGTAATAAGGTGCGGCGAATTCTTCGAGCCAGAAGCCGGTCTTGCGCCCGGTATCGCCAAGCTGGTCGTGAGAGGTCAGTACCATTAATACTTTCATTTTCCAGTGCCTCGATCGGTGTGAATAACAGTTGGCCCCATGTTAGGCAGCCAGGCATTGGCTCACAATGTCATATCCGCAAGGATTGCGGACATGCACCAAAGTCGGTTGCCGTTTGCCGGGCACGCGCCGACAATCGCCTCTCCCCCGCCCCTTGGAGAGATGCAATGCACAGCGTTGCGCTGATGGTTTACCCGAATTTCCAGTCGTTGAGCCTCAGCCTGGGCTCGGTGTTCGAGTGCGCCAACCTGCTGTGCGGCGAGCCGGCCTATGAGTTTCACCTGGTGTCGGAAAGCGGCGGCGCGGTGATGACCTCACAGGGCTTTTCGGTGAACACCAGTGCGCTGCGGCCAGAGGGCTATGACACGCTGATTGTCAGTGGCTACCTGGAGTTTCGCCTGCCGGAGGCCAACCTGCTGGAGCTGGTCAAGGCCGCGTCCGCGCAGTCGCGCCGAGTGGCGTCGTTATGCATGGGCATCTTTGTACTGGCCGAGGCTGGCCTGCTGGCTGGCAAGCGCACCACCACCCACTGGATCCATGCGCCGGCATTTCGCAAGCGCTACCCGGATATCCGCCTGGAAGAAGACAAGTTGTTCATTGTCGACGGCAAGGTGTGGACCGGTGCGGGCATGAGCGCGGGGGTCGACCTGGCGCTGGCGATGGTGGAGGACGACCTGGGCAGCGACCTGGCCCGGCGTATTGCGCGCAAGCTGGTGATTGCCCAACGTCGGGGCAGCGAGCAGTCGCAATTGTCGGCCTTGTTGGAGCTGGACCCCAAGTCCGACCGCGTGCAGTTGGCCCTGGCTTACGCTCGCGAGAATCTTACGCAGGATTTATCCGTGGAGGCCCTGGCCGACGTTGCCCGGCTCAGCCCGCGCCAGTTCAGTCGGGTGTTTCGCGAAGAAACCGGGCAGACCCCGGCCAAAGCTATCGAGGCCCTGCGGGTGGAAGCTGCGCGGGCGATGATGGAAATCAGCCGGCACCCGGTGGAAGTGGTGGCGCGCGAAACCGGGTTTGGTGATCGCGAACGTATGCGCCAGGCGTTTCTCAGGGCCTTCGGGCAGCCGCCCCAGGCGATGCAGCAGGTGCTGTTCAACCCGGGCTAGGCCCGTGACGGCCTGACAGCCGGCGCCTATCTACCTGAAGTCCCATGATCCAAATGTGGGAGCTGGCTTGCCTGCGATGGCGGCCTACCAGCCAACACTTACCTACCTGACACCCTGCGATCAAACTGTGGGAGCGGGCTTGCTCGCGAAGGCGGCCTGGCAGGCGACACAGTTGGATTGTGTACATATCCATTGCTGCGGTAACGGCCACTTAGGGTTCCGCTCTGACAGCGGGTCACTTTGGAAAAGAGCCCCAAAGTAACCAAAGGGCTCTTGCCCCACCACTCGGCACCTCGCTTGAGCTCGGTGTGCCCGAACACAGGCTTGAATCCGTGGGCCGCCGCCACGCGCCATCCATGGCGCGGGGCGGCTAACCCGGCGTCCTGCCGGGTTACCCACGAATTCAAGCCTGCGTTCGGCCAGCGTGGTTTAACGGGGCGCCTGAGATCAAAAGCAGATCAAGAGCAAGATCAAGAGCGGCTCGCTTCGCATCGTGGTTACGGTTGATCGCTACAGCGTTGTTTAGATATGGAGAAAGCCCCCGCCCGTCAATGCAACGAAGCCCGGGTAATCAGGTAGTTCACCAATTGCGGCTCATCGTCAAGTTCAATGCTCTGCACCGGGCGCGGCAGGTTGTCCAGCACCGTGCGCCAGAACGCCTGGGACACTTCGTCCTGATCATAGAAACGCACCAGCCAATTGCGCTCGCCGCTGCACAGCACCTGGCTGGCGATGGCGCGGCCGATGCCCTTGCGGCGGTAGCGCTTGAGGATGAACAGGTCGGCCAGTTCCAGGGCGTCGATGCCCGGTAGTTCGCTGCCTTCGATCAACAGGAAACCGGCGATGTAGCCGTCTACCAGCAGCAGGTTGGCGCTCCATTGCGGGTCGCTCCAGTAGCGGGCCAGGTGTTCATCGTGGATGTAGAAACGCCCATCGGCCTCGACATCTTCCTGTTCCCAGTCCGAAGACTCGTAGGCGTAATACTGGTAAAGATTGCGGATCAGTTCGGCTTCTTCGGGGCCGGTCTGGATCAATTCGACGGTGGTTTCAGGCATGGGGCTCTCGGTGGAAAAACGCAGGGCGCCATTGTTCACAAAAGTGCTGCCCACGCCAATGGCCTGGCGAATCCTTTCTATTGGCTGAACCGATTGCAAATAGCAGTTGCCTTGGCCGAAACCCTGAAACATTTAGAATAAACTTCGCCGGTTTCTCCCTATTGCTCAAGGACACGTATTTTGACCAACGTCTGTACCGCCGGCCTGGATGTGGGCTTTGCCTCCCTGGATTACCTGCAGATCTTCATCCTGGGCGTGATCCAGGGCATTACTGAATTGCTGCCGGTGTCATCCACCGCCCATATGCGCGTGGTACCCGCCCTGCTCGGCTGGCAAGACCCCGGCTCGGCGTTTTCGGCGGCCATGCAATTGGCGGCGTTGGCGGCGGTGGTCAGTTACTTCTGGCGCGATGTGCGCCAGGTCACCACGGGCAGCATCAGTGCGGTGCGCCGGGGCGACTACAACGACCGCTGGTTCAAGCTGGCGGTGGCCATCGTGCTGGCAACCGTACCGATTGGCATCGCCGGCCTGGCGTTGTCGTCGACCTTGAATGCGTGCAACTCACCCTTGCGCGGGCTGATGGTGATCGGCATTTCCTGCGTGGTGATGGCGGTATTGCTGGCCCTGGCGGAAGTGCGCGCCCGCCATACCCGCGACGTAAGCCAGATGCGCTTGCGCGATGCGCTGATCGTGGGGGTCGCGCAGATCGGCGCGTTGATTCCCGGCGTATCGCGTTCGGGCTCTACGTTGACCGCAGCGCTGTTCCTGAACTTCAAACGCGAAGAGGCGGCGCGTTTTTCCTTCCTGTTGGGCTTGCCGGCCATCGCCCTGGCCGGCTTGAAAGAGTTGTGGGTGCTGCTGCGCGCCGACCTGCCCGTCCACGCCTGGCCGCACTTGATCTTTGGCCTGGTGGTGGCCAGCGTCTCGGCGTTCTTCGCGATCTGGGGCCTGATGAAGTTTCTGGAACGGTTCTCCACCTGGCCGTTCGTGATCTACCGTGCGCTGCTGGGGATCTTCCTGATTGTGGCGGTCAGCACCGGATTGTTGAGTTAAGCCGCCGGTTCGCGGTCGGCCAGCGCTTCGAGCAAGTCGGCCGAAGGCACGAAGAACAGGCCGCCGGTCACGGCCGTGCTGAAGTCGAGCAAGCGATCGTAGTTGCCGGCCGGGCGGCCGACGAACATGTTTTCCAGCATCTGTTCCAGGGGCTGAGGCGAGCGTGCGTAGCCGATGAAATAAGTGCCGAATTCGCCCGCGCCAGGGCGGCCAAAGGGCATGTTGTCGCGCAGGATCTTCACTTCCTCGCCGCTCTCGTCGGTGATGACGGTCAGCGCGCTGTGGGAGTTGCTCGGCTTGGCGTCTTCGTCCAGTTCGATGTCCGACAATTTGGTGCGCCCGATCACCTTCTCTTGAGCCTCCACCGTCAAGCCATTCCACGCGGTCATGTTGTGCAGGTATTTCTGCACCAGCACATAGCTGCCGCCTTCGAACTCAGGGTCTTCATCGCCTACCAGGGTAAAGGCCTCGGCCTTGCGCCCCACCGGGTTCTCGGTGCCGTCGACGAAACCGATGATGCTGCGCATATCGAAGTACCGAAAGCCCTGGACCTCATCCACCACTTTCACGCTATCACCCAGGGCCGTCATCAGTTGGGTCGCCAGCTCGAAACACAGGTCCATCTGCTCGGCACGGATATGCAGCAGGATGTCGCCGGGGGTCGACACCGCCTTGCGCCCTTGCACACCGAACTCGCGAAACGGATGCAAGGCCGCCGGGCGCGGCGCGCCGAACAGGCGGTCCCAGGCATCCGAGCCAAACCCGCAAACGCAAGTCAGGTTGCCCGAGGGCACGCGCTTGCCTACCGAGCGCACCAGGCCTGCGATGTCGGCGCACCAGGCCCGCACGTTTTCAACCGCATCGGGCGCCAGGGTGGCGACCATGAAGATCGCGCTGCTGGTGATCGGATGGCACACCGATTGCGGTTCGAGCGGGGGGCGGACGGGGCAGGTTTTCATGAAGGCGATCCACTGGCTAAGGTCGGTTTGAACCCCGGCAGGTTAGCAGATCATCCCTGACAACTGGCCCACACCTGGCGAATCAGCGCTTTGAGCTTCAAAGCCTCGGCCCAGCGATCGGTGAGCTCGCGACCATCCACGCCAGTGATCGCATAAGGTGGCGGGCCCAGTTCGCAGGTGAAGGACAGGCTCTGGGGTGTCTCGGCGCGGGCCAGCCAGTCTTCGATCCCGTAGCGCCACCAACCGGTAAAGCGCTCCACCCACGGCTGATGCTGGGGAAAATCCAGGCCTACCTGCACCTGCTCACTGCTGGCGATGCGGCCATGAAAGCCCCAGCTGTGACGCAAGATGGTGCGTATCTGTTCGTCGTCTTCCACACTGCCGGGCTCGGGCAATTCGCGGCCAACTACGTAGTGGGACAGGTCAGCGAGCAGTTTCAAATCGGGCATCTGTGCCAGCAAGTCGAGGGTGAACAGCAGATCGTTAGTGAGCCGATAGCGATGGGTTTCCAGCAAAATCTGGAAGTCCACCTGTTCGGCCAGGCGTTGCCAGCCGTCGATCAGCCTGGCCGCCTCGGCCTGGGTACGCGGGCGCACGTCGGCTTGCAAGGTGAGGTGGTGACAGCCGTAACGGCTGATCACCTCCAATGCCCTGGCCAGATCATCCACCGATTGTGGGAACAGTTGCCCTTCAATCTGCAAGCCCCTGGCCGTGGCCGCCGCGTGTAGGCGCTGCACCGATGCCGGGGCCCAGTAATGGTCGGTGATGCCGTCAAAACCGGCGGCAGCGATTCGATCCAGTTGCGCTTCGAGGCTGCCGGGCTCGGTTTGCATGGCCCACATCGATTGGAATACTAAAAACTGGCGCATGTCAGCCTCGCAGTAGTTGCTTCAGGGAGACGTCAGGGTCGGCCAGGCTGGCCGGGTTGAGCGGGATGTGGGCGGTGATCAAGCGCTCGCACAGTTTGATGTCCTTGGCTGCGCGGTTACCCAAGGCCCAACCGCAGGCGCCCTGCAAACGGTGATGGTCGTCAAGGTAGAACAGCAGCAGACCACCGTCGGGCAAATCCCGGCGAACCGTCAGTGCCGCCATCACCCCGACGGTGTGCAAACCCCACGCGTATTGATCGGACCAAAAACCCGGGATCGTCTCGTACGCTAACGCCCGCCCCAGCAGGTTCAACGCCGCGAGACGGCCCTGGGCTTCGGCGTTGCGCCAGGTTTCTTGCCGTTGATAAAGGCCCTCCAGGCGAAACTCGCACACGTCTCCCGCCGCGTAGATATCCGCCGCACTGGTGCGCAGGTGCGCGTCGACACGTATGCCCTGCCCGACGTCCAAGCCTGCCGCTGCGGCCAACTCGATGTTGGGCTGCATGCCGATGCCGACCACCACCAGGTCGCAGGGCAGCCGTTGCCCGTCGACCAGTTGCACGGCGTCGGCGTGGATGCACTCCAGGGCGACGTCCAAACGCACGTCCACACCTTGTTCACGGTGCAATGCCAGCAGCGCCTCACTGATCGCCGGCGGCAACACCCGCCCTGCCAGCCGTGGCCCGGCTTCCAACACTGTGACCTCGCAGCCCAGGCCCCGCGCCGTCGCCGCCACCTCCAAGCCAATAAATCCACCGCCAACCACCACCAGCCGAGCGCCAGGACGCAGCCCATCGCGCAGGGCCAAGGCTTCATCGTGGGTGCGCAGATAAAAGACATTCGCCTGCTCTTGGGGCAAACGCCGCGCCCGGCCTCCGGTGGCCAGCAGCAGGCCGGCATAGCTCAACCACTGGCCGTCGGCCAGTTGCAGCCGGTGGTGCTGCGGCTCCAGGCGGCTGACCGGGTTGGCAGCGATATGCTCGATACCGAGCGCCGCAAACTGGTGGCTGTCGCACAGGCTGCATTGCGCCAGGTCGGTCGAGCCTTGCAGCAAACCCTTGGACAACGGTGGCCGCTCGTAGGGCAGATGCGCTTCATCGCCGATCAGGATCAAGCGCCCGCTGTAGCCTTCTTCACGCAAAGTCAGTGCCGCACGGCCACCAGCATGGCCGGCGCCGACGATGATCAGGGGCGCGTTCATCCTTCGGCCGTGACGGCGAGCTGCACCCGCCCCGCATCCACCCGCACGGGGTAGGTCTTGAGGTTGACGCACACCGGCGCGCCCAGAGCCTTGCCAGTGCGGTAATCAAAGCGCCCGTTGTGCTTGGGGCACTCGATCACATGGTCCATCACCAGGCCGTCGGCCAGGTGGATTTTCTCGTGGGTGCACAGGCCGGCGGTGGCGAAGAATTGGTTATCGGCAGAACGGAATACCGCGTAGGTCTGCGCGCCGTGGTCGAAGCGCAGCACGTCTTCTGCTTCTATTTCGCCCACGGCGCAGACGTCGATCCATTGATCGTTCATGCATTTATCTCCAATGACTGGCTTTCACCCTGTGGCGAGCGAGCTTGCTCGCCACGGGTGGGGCGTTGGACGAAGTAGCTGGGGTCGCTGCGCTGGCGCCAGATCGTCGGAATGATTTCCTGGTAGGCCTGCCACAGGTTGGCATACGGCGGCGGGCAGTCGCTGCGGATCTCTTCGTGCAGTTGGCTGAGCGCGTGGTACGGCACCATCGGGTACATGTGGTGTTCGAGGTGGTAGTTCATGTTCATGTAGATAAAGCGCAGCACGCGGTTCATGTAGATGGTGCGGCAATTGCTGCGGTGGTCGAGCACATCTTCGGCCAGGCCCACGTGCTGGCTGAGGCCAAACAGGTAGCCGAGCCACGCGCCATAGAGGCTGGGCAGGCCCACCAGCATCAGCGGCAACCAGCTGTGCAGGTACAGCGCAGTGCCAATGATCACCGCGTAGAGGCCGACCCAGATACGTGCATCTCGGTACACCTTGGGCCACTCGGATTCGGGGATGAAGTCGCGCTCCTGGGCACTCATCCGCCCGAGCGCATGGCGGGCCACGCCGCTGAAGGTCTTCCAGGCCAGGGGCAGGTTGAACAGGCTGAGGGCCATCATCCATAAGCTGGGCGGGCGCGGTTCGACGATCTCGGGGTCACGGCCGACGACGATGGTGTCGGTGTGATGACGGGCATGGCTCCAGCGCCACACGTGGGGTTCGAAGAGGCACATGAAGCTCGCCACCTGATACAGCGCATCGTTCATCCAGCGGGTCTTGAACGCCGTGCCGTGGCCGGTTTCGTGCCAGCGCGGGTTGGAGGCCGTGCCGTAGAGCACACCATAAGCGATAAAGAATGGCACGCAGGCCCAACTGCCCCAGAACCAGTAGCCGCCGACACCGGTGGCCAACAACGTCGAGCACCACAGGGCGGTGTCGAGCACAGCCGGAGCGTCGCGGCGTTGCATCAGGGCTTTCATGCGATTGCGCGGGATGGGCGACTGGTACCAACGGGCCGAGACCAGGCCCTTGTCGGCGGCGCGGGCCGCTTCGGGGCCGGTGAGGCTGTAGTCGCGCCGAGCGCGGTGAGCGGTGTGTCCAGGCATTGTTATTGTTCTCCGCAAGCGTGGGTTTCAGGGGCGTTGCGAAACCAACCATAGAGCGCGGCTAAATCACCCTCAAGGCCTTGAATCCATTCCCTATCAAGCTATCATCCAGGCCCAGCGGGGCTTGATAGTTTTCTATCAAGACGCTCAAGGGGCCTGCCATGCACAACAACAAACGCCCAACCATCGCCACCGTCGCCGCCCATGCGGGGCTCAGCGTAGCCACCGTCGACCGCGTGTTGAACGCCCGCGCGCCGGTCAACCCCGGCACGGCCGAACAGGTGTTCCAGGCTGCCGAAGCGGTGGGCTATTTCGCCGCACGGCTGATCGGCCAGCGCATTCGCGAACGGCGGCCCACCTACCGTTTTGGCGTGCTGTTGCTGGGGACCGCCCAAGCCTTCTATGCGCAGTTGGCCCACGCCATCAGCGAGGCAGCGCAGCATCACGCCACCGCCAACCTTAGCTGCCGGTTCGACTACATCAACGACCGCACGCCCGGCGCCATCGTCGCGCAAATCGAACAACTGGCCGTGCAGTGCGACGCCCTCGCGGTGGTCAGCTTCGCCCACCCATTGATCAACGCCTGCCTGGCGCAGATCCGCACAGCGGGCGTGCCGGTGGTTGCCCTGCTCTCGGACATCCATGAACACGCCGCCGAACCCTATGTGGGCCAGGACAACCACGTGGTCGGGCGCACCATGGGCTGGCTGCTGGCGCGCACCTGCGGCGCACGCAAAGGCAGCGTGGGCATCCTGTTGGGCGGCCATCGTTTTCTCGGCCATCAGGCACGGGTCGAGGGCTTGCACAGCTACCTGGCCGAACACGCGCCGGGGCTCAAGCCGTTGGAGCCGCTGATCAACCTGGACAACTGCGACATCACCGAAGAAGCCACCCTCGACCTGCTCAGCCGTCATACCGACCTGCGTGGGTTATGCGTGGTCGGCGGGGGTGGCGACGGTGTGATCAACGCCTTGGCGCAACTGCCCAAGCGCCCGGCGCTGTGCTGCATCCTGCAAGAGTCCACGCCGTTGTCGCGTCAGGCATTGAGCAACGGCTTGATTGATGTGGTGATGGACTCGCAGCCACGGCAGACGGCCGTGGCGCTGGTGGAGTTGCTGGTGCGCTTGCAGAGTGATGAGGGGTTTGACCCCTTGAGGCACCGCGTGCATATACCGCCGCAGATAGTGACCTCGGAAAACCTGTGCAACTGATCGGGTTGGCTTGAGGTTTCAGCGCTCACGGAAATCGGCGGCGCTCAAGCCAAACCGACTCATTTTGTTGTACAGCCCGCCCCGCGACACATCCAGTTGCTGTGCGGCCAGGCGAATGTTGCCGCGGGTGCTGGTGAGCGCGGCAACGATGGCGTGCATTTCATGGCTGCTCAAATCCTGCGCGGGCTGGGGCTGGTAGGCGCGCAACGTGGTGCGTTGCGGGGTTTCCAACGGCAAATCAGCCGATTGGATCAGCTCGCCCATCGCCAGGTTGGTCGCCCGCTCAATGACGTTCTCCAGTTCCCGCACGTTGCCCGGCCAACCATGGGCTGACAGCAACGCCAACGCATCCGGGGTGAAACCTTGCACGGCTTTACGGAGCGAGCGGGCACAGCGCTGCAGGAAGTGGCGCGCCAGCAGTGGGATATCGTCACGGCGCATACGCAGTGGCGGCACGCTCAGGTTCAGCACGTTGAGTCGGTAGTAAAGGTCTTCACGAAACGCGCCCTCGGCCACCGCCTGGCTCAGGTTGCGATGGGTAGCCGCGATGATGCGCACGTCGACTTGCCGCGATTGCTTGGCCCCGACGCGGGTGATTTCACCCTCCTGCAAAACCCGTAGCAGGCTGACCTGGGCGTCGAAGGACATGTCGCCGATTTCATCCAGGAAGATGGTGCCGCCATCCGCCAGTTCGAACTTGCCTGCAGCCCCACCCCGCGCCGAGCCGGTGAATGCGCCTTCGACGTGGCCGAACAGTTCACTTTGCACCAGGTCCCGTGGGATCGCGCCGCAGTTGACCGCCACAAACGGACCGTTACAACGCTCGCTGCCGTTATGAATGGCTTGGGCAAACAGTTCCTTGCCGGTGCCGCTTTCGCCGAGGATCAAGGTGGTGGACTCGCTGCGACTGGCAATGCGCCCCAGGTGCAGAGCGTCTTGTATCGCCCGCGAGGTGCCCAGGATGGTCTCGAAGGTATAGCGGGCCTGGGTGCCGATAATGCGCCGGGTAATCTCGCGGATACGGCGGTTTTCGCGCACCGACACAATCACCCCACCCTGCTCCAGTGGACATAGCGAAACGAGGCAGGCGAGTTGGCTGCCGTCGTGCAGGTGGAAGGTGCAATCGAGGTCACGCGCAGGCTCACCCAGCGCGTCGCTCAGTTCACTGCGGCCCAGGCGCTGGAAAGGACTGCCGATCAACTCGCGCCCCACCCCGAACAGGTGCCGCGCATAACGGTTGAGCGCCTTGACGCAGCCACGCTCATCGAGCACCACCAAACCTTCGTTGAGCACTTCGAGCACGGCCTGTTGTTCTTCCAGCAACAGCTGCAGCGCCATCTGCCGCGACACCGCTTCGGCCGCCGCTTGAACGGTGCCCAGGGTATGGAAGTGAAACCAGCCGGGCTCGGCGGTCAGGGTGAGCATGGCCAGGGTCTGGCCTTGGGCATCCTTGATCGGCGCGGCGGCGCAGTGCATGTGGCGCTGGCGCAGGCCGCTGGCGAAATTTTCTTCCGCCAGCACATACACCAGGCGATCTTCGGCCAGGGCCAGGCCGGTGCAGTTGGTGCCTTGCACCGATTCGAGCAAGCGACTGCCCACCGGGGTGATGTCCAGCCCGCAGAAGTACAAGGTCGTCCCATCGGCGTCCGTGAGGTTGATATGCCCGCGCGGGTTGTAAGCCAGCAATCCATGCATGACCTGCGCGGCGGCGGCGATCAGGGCGCGATGGTGGGCCAGGGTCGCCGCGAGCGCATGAGGCGCAACAAAGCGGTAGTCGTTGTTACCGGGCTCGATACCCGCCTCGACACTGCGTCGCCAGGAATCCCAGATGACCTGGCGTACCCCGTCGGGACGCACGACTTGGCCAGCCAGGCACTCTCGCCACGCCTGTTCCAACGCGGCGATGGGCCCGTCGTTCAGCGCGGCAGGCCCCAGGTTCGTGAGGTATTCGAGGTCTTGCACACTGAACGCCTGGGTCATTGCGGTTATCCATGTCCATATTTTCGACATGTCAGTATAGACATGTCATAAAAATGAACACTTTTTGTTTGATTAAAATAATACGCCTTTATAAATCAACCACTTATAAATTGGCACACGCCTTGCTCCTGCCCCTGTGTCACCCAGGACTGTCCTGGGGGCCCACAACAACAAAAGGGGTCGTTTCATGAGTACACAGAACATCCGCCTGGGCTTGATCGGTGCCGGCCGCATGGGCAGCTTCCATGGCCTTACCGCTGCACGCCATATCCCCGGTGCCTGCCTCGCCGCCATCGCCGATCCCGTCCCAGGCCAGGCCGCTCGCCTGGCAGCGGAACTGGGGGTGGACAAGGCCTACACCGACCCGCAACAGCTGCTGGACGACCCGGACATCGACGGCGTGCTTATCGCCGCCCCTGCCCGTAGCCACGCGGAGCTGGTGATCAAGGCCGCACGTGCCGGCAAGGGCATCTTCTGCGAAAAGCCCATGGCGATTACCCTGGACGAAGCCGACCGCGCCATCGCCGCCGCTGCCGATGCACGGGTGCCCTTGCAGGTCGGCTTCAATCGGCGCTTCGCCAAGAGCTTTCGCACCGCGCACCTCGACGTCGTCGCCGGACGTATTGGCACGCCACAGCTGCTACGCTCGCTGACCCGCGACCCGGCGCTGAACAACCCGGCCAACTCACCGCAATGGGTGATCTTCCTCGAAACCCTGATCCACGACTTCGACACCCTGCGCTATCTCAACCCTGGGGCCGAAGTGGTCCAGGTGCAGGTGATGGCCGACGCGCTGATTGCCCCGCAATTCAAAAGCCAAGGCTTGCTCGACACCGCCGTGGTCACCCTGCGCTTTGACAACGGCGCCATTGCCACCGCCGAAGCCAGCTTCCAGGCCGTGTATGGCTACGACGTGCGCGGCGAAGTGTTCGGCAGCAAGGGCATGCTGAGCATGGGCAGCCTTAACGACTGCGACCTGGTGCGCTACCTGGCCGAGGGCATCCAGGCAGACACCCAGCGGATGGACACCGACCTGCTGCGCGACGCCTACATCGCCGAGCTCAACCACTTTGTCGACTGCCTGCGCAGCGGCGCCAAGCCCCTGGCCAGCGGTGAAGATGCGCGTGCAGCCCTGGCAATTGCCCGTGCCTGCATTGAGTCGTACCAAACCGGCAAGGCCGTGGCCGTTCAAGGAGCCCTTTGATGATGCCGTTCAAATTGGCCGTCAGCGCCGAAATGGTGTTCCTCGACCTGCCTTTCATCGAACGCGTTAAACGTATTCATGCCCTGGGCTTCAGCGCCGAAATCTGGAGTTGGGCCGACAAGGACATCAACGCCTTGGCGGCGACGGGCGCGGACTTCACCTCGATGACCGGCTACCTCAGCGGCACCCTCACCGACCCCGACGGCATCCGCCAATTGCTCGACAGCGCCCGTGAGTCGCTGGGCATTGCCGAGCGACTCAATTGCCCCTGCCTCAACCTGCATGGCACGGGCCTGGGTGAAGGCGGCCTGCCCGTGCAGCCCGTCAGCCACACCACCGGGCGCATGTGGCTGAGCGCATGCAAAAGCCTGGAGAAAATCGCGCGCCTGGGGGAAGACGCCGGCCGCGTGTTCCTGCTGGAAAACCTCAACACCGCCGTCGACCACCCAGGTACACCGTTTGCACGTGCCGACGACACCCTGGCCCTGATCGAAGCCGTCGGCAGCCCGCATTTGAAGATGAACCTGGACCTGTACCACGCGCAGATTGGCGAAGGTAACCTGATCGAATTGATCCAGCGCGCTGGCAGCGCCATCGGCGAAATCCAGGTGGCTGACGTGCCTGGGCGCAAGGAGCCCGGCACGGGCGAGATCCACTACCCGGCCATTGCCCGGGCCTTGCACGCCATGGGTTACACCGGTGTGGTCGGCCTGGAGGGCTGGGCCAGCGGCGACAGCGAGACGGCCCTGGAGCGTTTCCGCCAGGCATTCACCCTATAACAATAAAAGGAACAGCCTCATGCACCGTTATTCATTACTAGTGGCCGCGCTGTTATTGATGTTCAGCCAGTGGACCTTCGCTGCCTATCGCATCGGCGTGAGCATTGCCCGGGTGGACGATAACTTCATGACCTATGTGCGCACCGGCCTGGAGGCGGCAGCGAAACACCAGGACGTGCAGATCCAATTCGAAGACGCCCAGGGCGATGTGGTGCGCCAGCTCAATCAGGTCGAAGGGTTTCTCAACCAGAAAGTCGATGCGGTCATCGTGCTGCCGGTGGACACCGCTGCCACCGCCAACATCACCCGCGCCGCCGTGGCGGCGAAGACGCCGCTGGTGTACGTCAACCGCCACCCGGATGAGCGTACGCTGCCTGAGGGCGTGGTTACGGTGGCCTCCAACGACATCGAAGCGGGGCAATTGCAGATGCGCTATCTCGCACAAAAACTGGGCGGCAAGGGCAATGTGGCGATCATCATGGGCGACCTTGCACAGAACGCCACCCATGACCGCACCGAGGGGGTCAAACAGGTGCTCAAGGACTTCCCGGGGATCAAGGTCGTCGAGCAGCAAAGCGCCGAATGGCAGCGCAGCAAGGGAATGGACCTGACCAGTAACTGGTTGCTGGCCGGCACCGCGTTCAATGCCATTGTCGCCAACAACGATGAAATGGCGATTGGCGCGGCCATGGCCTTGCAGCAAGCGGGCAAGGCCAAGGGCGAGATTGCGATTGTCGGCATCGACGGCTTGCCCGATGGCCTGGCGGCGATCAAGCGCGGGTTGTTGGCGGGCTCAGTGTTTCAGGACCCCAAGGCCCAGGCTACCCAGGCCGTGCAAGCGGCGGTGCGGATGATCAAGGGCGAGCAAGTTGACGCACAGGTGTGGGTGCCATTTGAGCTGATCACGCCTGAGCAGGTGGAGGTGTTTGAGCAGCGCTACAAATAACGCAGCTTTGTAGGAGCGAGCTTGCTCGCGAAAAACGCCCAGACGCCGCGCTCATCCAGGAAACACGCGTTATCGTTGACGTTTTTCGCGAGCTTGCTCGCTCCTACCTGGTTATCGTATCAATCCAGGTCACGTGCATCATGCCGCTCGGGCAACTGATCATCGCCCGACACCCGGTTCACCCGCCGTCCACGCTGCACCGCCGGCCGTGCGTCAATCGCATCCGCCCAGCGCTGCACATGTTTGTATTCATGCACCGACAAAAACTCCGCCGCGCCATACAAACGGCCTTTGACCAACCCACCGTACCAAGGCCATATCGCGATGTCGGCAATGGTGTATTCATCCCCGGCGATGTATTGGCTGACCGCCAGGCGCTTATCCAGCACATCCAGTTGGCGCTTGGTCTCCATGGCGAAGCGGTTGATCGGGTATTCCATCTTGCTTGGCGCATAGGCATAGAAATGCCCAAAGCCGCCCCCCAGGTAAGGCGCGCTGCCCATCTGCCAGAACAGCCACGACAGGCATTCAGCCCGGGCGGCGGGCTCCGTTGGCAGGAACGCACCGAACTTCTCGGCCAGGTACTGCAAAATCGCGCCTGATTCGAACACGCGAATCGGCGTGGCGCCGCTGTGGTCCATCAGTGCAGGAATCTTCGAGTTCGGATTCACCGCCACAAAGCCACTGCCGAACTGGTCGCCGTCGCCGATCTTGATCAGCCAGGCATCGTATTCGGCGCCGCTGTGCCCCAGGGCCAGCAGCTCTTCCAGCAGGATCGTGACCTTCTGCCCATTGGGCGTGGCCAGGGAGTATAACTGCAGCGGGTGCTTGCCCACCGGCAGCGGCTTTTCGTGGGTGGCGCCGGCGATGGGTCGGTTGATGCTGGCGAAGGTGCCGCCGCTTTCGGCGTCCCAGGTCCAGACTTTGGCAGGTACGTACTCGGTCATAATCAATGCTCCAGAGGCGCTTGTGATCAACGAAGCGTTCCAGACTAAACCAAAGGTTGATGACTCGTCACACAGTGAATGCCACCGCCACCCGCTGCGATAGCGTCAATATTGATCTGCACCACCTTGCGGCTCGGATACAGCCGCGACAGCAGCTCCAGCGCCTTGCGGTCCGCCAGTGGGTCGCCGAACTCAGGCGCGATTACCGCATCGTTGATCACGAAGTAATTGATATAGCCCGCGGCGAAATCCGGGTTGCCTTGGCTGAACTTGCTTTTACGCGGCTTGAGCGGCGGCGATACGGTATGCACCTGCAACGGGCGACCATCGGCGTCGGTGGCGTTCTTGAGCATTTCCAGGTGTGCCAGGGTGACCTTGTGGTCATAGGACTGCGGGTCGGTGTCGAGATTGGCCAGCACCACGCCGGGAGACACAAAGCGTGCGTAGAAATCCACGTGGGCGTCGGTGATGTCCTTGCCCTTGATACCCGGCAGCCAAATGATTTTACGCAAGCCCAGGCGCTCCTTGAGTTCGGCCTCCACCTCAGCCTGGCTCCAGTCGGGGTTGCGATTGCGATTGATCCAACTGCTTTGCGTCATGATGCCGGTGCCCAGGCCATCCACTTCAATGCCACCGCCCTCGCCCACCAGTTCGCTGCGCCAGTAGCGGGCCCCAGTGTGTTCGGCAATCTGGGCAGCCAGTTGCGCATCCTCGGCGTGCTGCTGTTTGTTGCCCCACCCGTTGAAGTTGAAATCCACCGCCCCCAGCGCTCCGGTGCCATCAATCACGAAATTGGCGCCGGTGTCGCGTATCCAGATGTCGTCCAGCTCGGTCTCGACAAAGGTGATGTTGCGCGTGCCGCAATGTTTTTCCGCCAGCACCCGCTCGTCTCCACGGCAAAACACGGTCACCGGCTCATACTCGGCAATCGCCCGGGCGATACGGCCCAGCGCTGCTTGAACATCGGCGGTAAAGTCCTCCCAGATGGCCTCCTGGGCACCAAAGGCGATAAACGCCTGGCGGTGTTTTTCACCCTCGTCGGGCATATAGAAGCGGCCACTGACAGCGGCACGTACGTAAGGAGCAATCAGGCTCATCGCTGCGACCACGCTGGTGTGTTTGAGGAAGGTTCGACGGGTTGGCATGGGGGTCTCTACTGAAGAGGGGCGGTCTTGAATTTAGTCCATACGCGCATACGTGCACGCATATCGGCCTGGGGGATATCTTTGCCAGCGATCAACCGTTCAAAGGTGGCGGCATCTGGGTAAATATCCGGGTTGTCGCGCAGACTGGCCTCCACCTGCGGTCGCGCCTTGGCATTGGCGGTGGGATAGCCGGTCAGGTTGGTGATAGCGGCCATGTTCTGCGGGCGCATCACAAAGTTGATAAAAGCGTAGGCGTATTCCGGGTGCCGGGCATCGACGGGAATCGCCATGGTGTCCATCCAGACTGTCGTGCCCTCGCGGGGGATGTGATAGCCGAAGGTCACCGCCTTGCCGGCCGCATCGGCGGCACGCTGGGCCTGGGTCATGTCGCCACTGTAGCCCAGGGACAGGCACAGGTTGCCGTTGACCAGATCGGTCACCGGTTGCGACTGGAACTTGCGAATAAAGGGGCGCAGCTTGAGCAACAGTGCACTGGCCGCAGCCAGATCTTCGGGCTTGGCACTGCGCGGGTCGCGGCCCAGGTAGTTAAGCACCACCGCGAGCACTTCATCCGGCGAGTCAATCAGGGAGATGCCGCAATCGGCGAATTGGGCGGCAAACTCGGGCTTGAACAGTAGATCGAGGCTGTTGACCGGCGCGTTCGGCAGGCGCTGGAGGATCTGCTCGGTGTTGTAGGTCAGGCCGATGGTGCCCCAGGTATAGGGCACCGTGGCCTTGTTTGAATTGACGTAGTGCGCACGCAACGCCTGCAGGCCCGGTTCAATGTCCCCCAGGGCCGTGAGCCTGGCAGGGTCCAGGGCCTGCAGGCTGCCGGCACGCATCAGGCGCTCGGCCACTGTGTCGCCTGGGAAGATCAAGTCATAGCCACTGCCTCCGGCCATCAGCTTGGCTTCCAGGGTTTCACTGCTGTCCATCACATCGTAGATCACCTGGATACCGGTTTCGGCGGTGAACCTGGACAAGGTGTCAGGGGCAAAATAATCGGCCCAGTTATACAGCTTCAAGGTCTTGTCATCAGCCACGGCACAGGCGCTGGTGAGGATGAGGGCACAGCTCAACAGGCGTTTCATGATAGGCGCCCATCCAGGGTCAGCAGCGCACCGTACAAGTCCGGGCGACGGTCACGGTATATGCCCCAGGTCAGGCGCTCTTCGCCCATGGTGGCCAGGTCCAGGCTGTGCACGAGTACGCCCGTGCTGTCGCGGTCGGCTTCGGCCAACAGCTTGCCTTTGTGATCGCAGATAAACGATGAACCATAAAAATCCATTTGCAGGCTCGCATTACTGTTCGCCACTTCGCGCCCGACGCGGTTGGCCGCCACCACCGGCAGCAGGTTGGCCGCCGCGTGCCCGCGCATGGTCATCTGCCAATGGTCGCGGGAATCGAGGCTGGCACAGCCGGGTTCCGAACCGATGGCGGTGGGAAACAGCAGTACCTCGGCGCCCTGTAATGCCAGGCAGCGCGCGGTTTCCGGAAACCACTGGTCCCAGCAGATACCGATGCCCAGGAGCCCGAAGGCGCTGTCCCACACGCGAAAACCGGTGTCACCGGGGCTAAAATATTCCTTCTCCTGGTAGCCGATGGCGTTGGGAATATGGCTCTTGCGGTACACCCCAAGCAATCGCCCGTCAGCGTCCGCCACACTCAGGGAGTTAAAGAACGCATTGCCGGCTTTTTCGAACCAGCTCAGTGGCAGCACGACGCCTAACTCCTTGGCCAATGCAGCAAAGCGTTTGAGCACTTGGCTGTGCTGATACTCCTCGGCCAAGGCCAGGTGCTGATGCCGTTGTTCGATGCAGAAATACGGCGTAGCGAATAGCTCCTGCAACAGGATTACCTGGGCGCCCTTGGCGGCTGCGTCGCGCACCAGTTGCTCGGCGCGGTCGAGGTTACTCGGTAAATCCCAGGTGCAAGGCATCTGGGTAGTGGCAATCGTCAATAGACGCATGGCATTACCCCTTCAATGGCCAGGCAGGCTGTTGTTGGGTGATGCAATGCACACCGCCGCCGCCATGGGCCAGGTGGTTGATGCGCACCGGTACGATCTCGCGGTCCGGAAAAGCCTGGCCCAGGACATTGGCCGCGACCTGATCCGCGGCGATTCCATAGGCAGGCATGATGATTGCGCCATTGGCGATATAGAAGTTGGTGTAGGAGGCGCAGAACACCTCGGCGTCAGTGTTCACGGCCTCGGTAGCCTCATACAGCTCGATCAGCTCAAAACGACGGCCCTGAGCGTCGGTGGCCAATTCCAGGACGCGACGATTTTCCCGCGCAACTTGGGCATAGACCGAGCTGTGGTCGTGGGTCGCGTCCACCAGCAACACGCCGGGGCGGGCGAACGCGCAGATGCCGTCGACATGCCCATCCGTCATGTCGCCGGTAACGTAGTTCGGGTCGCCGGGCAACCAGATCGTCTTCTTGATACCCAGCCAGCGCGCGAACACCTCCTCGATGTCAGCCTTGGTCACGCCAGGGTTGCGGTTGGGATTGAGCAGCACCGATTCGGTGGTGATCAAGGTGCCCTCGCCGTCCACATGGAGGGCACCGCCCTCATTGCTCAACGGCATGCCGAAGCAGACAAGCCCGAGGTGATTGAGCACTCGACGGGCCAGGCTTTCATCCCATTCATGGGCCGACTTTGCGCCCCAGGCATTGAAGCGCCAGCTCACACCGGCCAGCCCCTGTTGCGGGTGACAGATAAAGGACGGGCCGGAGTCGCGGCACCAGCTGTCGTTGACCGCCTGGGGAATCAGTTCAATCCGCGGGCCGCACAAGGCGATGGCACTGGCAACCGCCGAAGGGTCGACAACCATCTTCACCGGCTCAAAGCGTGCAATGGCAGTGGCTACCCGCGCGAAGTCCTGCTGCACCTGCGCCAACGTCACGCCCCAAGTGTTCTCCCACAACGCCTGGTTATGAGGCCAGACCATCCAGGTCGCCGCATGCCGGCACCATTCCGCGGGCATCCGCCACCCCAGGTTTTCAACTTCATCCATCTGCATGACAAGTACCTTTGAGTTAAGTCATTGTGTTCAGTGAAAGCTACCCACGGGCTAATGACAGGCATGCTACGGTGAAGAAATAGCGCAAACAAACGATGAATTTTGCGCAAAACTGATTAGAGGAACTTATCAGCATGCTCAACCACTGGCCGCCCCTCGGCACCCTTCGCGGCTTTGAAGCCGCCGCTCGGCTGGGCAGTTTTCACAAAGCCGCCGAAGAGCTGCACTTGACCCAATCGGCAATCAGCCAGCAGATTCGCAGCCTGGAGGCGTACCTTGAACAGCCGCTGTTTTTTCGCAGCGGGCGCAGCGTCAGCTTGACCGACGCCGGCCAGGATTTCCTCAGCACCACCCAGGCCTTACTGCAACAACTGGCCGTCGGCGTGCGGCGCCTTGGGCAATACCGCAAACCCAATCAATTGGTGCTCAACACCACGCCGACCTTCGCCCGGCATTGGCTGTTGCCCCGCCTGGCCGACTTTCGCCGCCAACACCCGCAGGTCGATCTATGGATTTTCAGCACCGACGAAGTGCCAGACATGGCCAGCCAGACCATCGATTTGGCGGTGCGCGACGACATCAGCTCCCAGGCCGAATGCAGCTTCAAGGTGCTGCATATCGACCGGCTGTTTCCGGCATGCCACCCGCAGGTGCTGGAGGTGCCTCTTGAGCAACGCACCACCTTGCACGGTGAGCGGGAAATGGACTGGAGCCATTGGGCGGTGGAAGCCGGGATTGATGTGGGCCAACAGGACCAGGGCCTGAATTTTTCCGACCCCGGTTTATTGCTGGATGCGGTGTGCACCGGGTTGGGGATTGGCCTGGTAAGCCAGTTGCTCAGCCGCCAGGGGCAAGCCAAAGGTTTGCTTACGCCGTTGGTAGACGCCACCATTCGCGGCCCCAGCTGGGCGCTACTGACCCATCGCGACAGCGAGAACGACCCCCTGGCGCGGTGTTTTATCGAGTGGCTATCGAGCCATTTGCAGGGAGATGCGGCATGAACGACCGACTCGACGACCTCCTCGCCGACCACTTGCATGTCCTGTTCTGCGGCATCAACCCTGGCAAGGGCTCCGCCGCCCTCGGCCTGCATTTTGCCAATCGCAGCAACCGCTTCTGGCGCACCGTGCATTTGGCCGGTTTCACGCCCCATGAAATCCGCCCGCAAGACGGTGCCACCTTGCTGCACTACGGTTGCGGATTGACCACCTTGGTGGCACGTCCAACGGCCAGTGCAGGCGAGTTGGCGCGGCATGAGTTCCAGGACGCGGCGGCGGCGTTCGAACACAAGATCCGCCGCCATGCCCCGCGCTTCGTCGCGTTCCTCGGCAAGCCCGGCTATAGCGCGCTGAGCGGCCAGCGCGAGGTCGCCTGGGGTTTGCAAGCGCAGCCACTGGGCGGGGCCTCGGTCTGGGTGCTGCCCAACCCCAGCGGGCGCAACCTGGCGTTCAGCCTCGATCAATTGGTGCAGGCGTATCGGCTGCTGCACAACGCCGTTGCGCAATCCAGGCCCGCGCCCTTAATCTCGTGAGCCCAACACCCTGTAAGCAATGGAGGCTGCATGAAACTGGTCGGAATGCTGGACTCGCCCTACGTACGCCGCGTGGCTGTTTCCCTGGAGTTATACGGGGTGGACTTTGTTCATGAACCGCTTTCGGTGTTCAGCACTTACGCTGAATTTGCCCAGATCAACCCGGTAGTCAAGGCCCCGACCCTGATGCTGGACGATGGCACGGTGCTGATGGATTCGAGCCTGATCCTCGATTACCTGGAAGCGCTGGCGCCGGCTGACAAGAAGCTGCTGCCCCAACAACCGGCTGCACGCGCCCGCGACCTGCAACTGCTTGGGCTCGCGCTGGCGGCCTGTGAAAAAAGCGTGCAGATCGTCTATGAACACAACCTTCGCCCCGCTGAAAAATTGCATGCGCCGTGGCTTGAGCGCGTTACCGGGCAACTGCTGGCGGCTTATGCGTTGCTGGACAAGCAGCTGGCAGGCAATGAAGCGCTGACCCAGGCGTCGATTACCGCAGCGGTCGCCTGGTCGTTCAGCCAGTTCACCGTGGCCTCGGTGGTAAAGGCCGATGCGTTCCCCAACCTCAAGCGCCATGCTGAACGCCTGGAGCAGCACCCGGCGTTCAAGCGTTACCCCATCGAATGAACTCGCGCTAATGTGTAGGAGCGAGCTTGCTCGCGAAAAACTCATAGACGCCGCGTTTACTCAGGCTACACGCGTTATCGTTGACGTTTTTCGCGAGCAAGCTCGCTCCTACATAGGGCCCTGTTCGCGTCGCTACACCCATCCGCCGTCAACGATAAAGTTCTGCGCCGAGCACATCGCCGAGGCATCCGAGGCCAAAAACAGCGCCATGTTGGCGATGTGTTCCGGCATCACGCTGCCGGGCAGGCACTGGCTGCGGGCGATGAGGTCCTTGGCGGCGTCGTCGACCCACATGGCCAGTTGTTTTTCGGTCATCACCCAACCCGGTACCAAGGTGTTGACGCGGATATGGTTGGGCCCCAGTTCCCGCGCCAGGGCTCGGGTCATGCCGTGGGCGGCAGCCTTGCTGGCGGCGTATACGGGGTAGCCGGCCGAGGCCATCATCCAGCCCACCGAGCCCAGGTTGATGATCGAGCCGCCGCCGGCCTCTTTCATCATCGGCACCACCGCCTTGGCGGCAAAGAAGGCATGTTTGAGGTTGACCGCAATCAGCTGGTCGAACAGGTGCGAGTCGATTTCTTCCAGGCTGTGGCGCACATCGTTCGCTGCATTGTTGACCAGTACCGTAATCGGCCCCAGGGAATGCTCGAAGCGCCCGATCGCCGCGCGGTAGCCGATCTCGTCGGTGATATCGCAGCACTCGAACTCGACACTCTGCCCTTTGGAGTTCAGCAGCGCCGCCAGGCGTTCACCTTGGCTCTGTGCACGGTCCACGAACGCCACCTTGGCGCCCTGCGCGGCGAAGGCCCGCACCATGAACTCGCCAATCCCCGAAGCCCCGCCGGAAACCAGCACGGTTTTGTCCTTGAGGTCGGGATAAATCGCTTGCTGGGTAGTCATAACAATCAGTACTCCGCTTAATTAGTCTTATTTTATTTTGCAAGAACGGCGTTAAAGGCTATAAATCTGCTGTCATATCGACAAAATATCTCAAATTAGTAGAACTATTCCAGCAAAACAACAAAAGGAAGTTCGACCATGAAGCACCCTCGATACCTGCTGTCCGGCCTCGCGCTGTCCATGCTGATCGCCAGCGGCGGCGCGCACGCTGCCGGCCTTAGCAGCGAACACAAACCCTTCGGTAAAACCAATGACGGCACCGCCGTCGAACAGTACGTGTTGCGCAACAGCCATGGCATGCAAGCCACGGTGATCACCTACGGCGGTGTGCTGCAGTCGCTCAAAGTGCCGGACAAACACGGCAAGCTCGACGACGTGGTACTGGGCTTCGATGACGTGCAAGGCTATCAAGGCGGTACCGCGTTTTTCGGTGCCACCATCGGCCGCTTCGGCAACCGCCTGGCCGGCGGCGCCTTCGAACTCGATGGCAAACGCTATCAGGTACCGCTCAACGACGGCCCCAACTCATTGCATGGCGGCGCCCAGGGCTTCGACAAGCAGGTGTGGCAAGCCAAATCGGTCAAGGACAAAGACTCGGTGGGCGTCACCCTCACCTACCTGTCCAAAGATGGGGAAATGGGCTTTCCGGGCAACTTGAAGACCGAGGTCACCTACCGCCTCAACGACAACAACGAACTGCACATCGACTACACCGCCACCACCGACAAGCCGACGGTGCTCAACCTCACCAACCATAGCTACTTCAATCTGGCCGGTGCGGGCAACGGCGATATTCTCAAGCAGGTCGCCACCTTGCACGCCAGCCACTACACACCGGTGAATGCCACCTTGATTCCCACCGGCGAACTGGCACCGGTCAAGGGCACGCCGATGGACTTCCTGAAGCCCACACCCATCGGCCAGCACATCAAGGCAGACCATCCGCAGCTCAAATTCGCCGAGCCCAAGCAAGGTGGCTTCGACTTCAACTGGGCGCTGGATACCAAAGGGGACGTCAAGCAACTGGCCGCCGAAGTGCATGATCCTGAGTCGGGCCGACGCTTGCAGCTCTACACCACAGAGCCCGGCGTACAGTTTTATACCAGCAACTTCCTGGACGGTTCGGTGAAGGGCAAAGGCGGCAAGACCTATCAGCATTGGAGTGGATTTACCTTGGAGACCCAGCACTTTCCCGATGCGCCTAACCAGCCGAGCTTTGCCTCAACGCGTTTGAATCCAGGGCAGACTTACACCCAACACACTATTTTCAAGTTCACCGCTGATTAAACTGTGGGAGCTGGCTTGCCTGCGATGGCGGTGGCACAGGCTACTCAATTATTGCCTGAACCAACGCTATCGCAGGCAAGCCAGCTCCCACATTGGTTTTTCACAGCGCCTGGGTTCAGCGTTGTTTCATGCGGTCGATGACCACGGCCAACAGCAGGATTGAGCCGCGGATCACGTACTGATAGAAAGTGTCGATGTTCTTGAGGTTCATCGCATTCTCGATGATCGCCAGAATCAACACCCCGGCAATCACATGGCGGATCATGCCGATGCCGCCGCTCAGCGACACCCCACCCAGCACGCAGGCCGAGATCACCGTCAGCTCGAAGCCCTGGCCGATCATCGGTTGGCCAGAGGTCATGCGTGACGCCAGGATCACTCCAGCCAGCGCGCCAATCAGGCCGTGCACGGCAAAGATCAGGATCTTGGTGCGGTCAACGTTCACGCCGGCCAGCAACGCCGCTTCCGGGTTACCGCCGATAGCCATGGTGTTGCGCCCATAGGTGGTGTAGTTGAGCAGCCAGCCGAAAAACAGGAAGCAGACAATAGTGATCAGAATCGGCACCGGCACACCAAACAATTGGCCGTTGCCGAACACGAAGAATTGCTCCTGGGACACCCCTACCGCCTTGCCGTCGGCAAAGATATAAGCCAGGCCGCGCACGATCTGCATGGTTGCCAACGTAGTGATCAAGGCGTTGACCCGCAGCTTGGCGATCACGATGCCATTGATCAACCCCACCATCAGGCCCATCAGCAGCGCGGCGCCAATGCCCAGCATCACGCTGTCGGTATCGCGCATCACAATCGCCGCGACCACCCCGGCGCAGGCGATCACCGAGCCTACCGACAGGTCGAAGTGCCCCGAGGCCAGGCAGAACAGCATGGTGCACGCGGCGATGCCCACAGTGGAAATCGCCAGGCCCAGGCCGCGCATGTTGAGCGGTGAGAGGAAGTTATCGATCAGCAAGGCACACAGTACAAAGATGCCCACGGCTGCCATCAACATCGCCCAGTTGTCGAGCAATGCGCGCATGTCCATAGGTTTGCGTGACGAGGGCAACGCGTTGTTTTGAATAGTCATGGTCGTCTCTCAGTTCGCCAGGCCGCGTGGCAAGGCCAGTTGCAGCAGGTTGGATTCAGTCGCCTGTTCGCGCAGTTGTTCGCCGCGCAGGGCGCCTTCGCACAGCACCAGGATGCGGTCGGAGATGCCCATCACTTCCATCAGGTCGCTGGACACCACGATTACCGCTATGCCACTGGCCGCCAGGTTATGGATGATCTGGTAGATCTCCGACTTGGCGCCGATGTCGATACCGCGGGTGGGTTCATCCAGCAGCAGGACCTTCATCGGCATCGACAACCAGCGGCCAAGAATGGCTTTCTGCTGATTACCGCCGGACAGGTACAGGATTTTCTGCTCGGCATTCGGCGTCTTGACCTTCATGGCCTGGATCTGCCGCTCGGCGTTGCCCTTCTCCCAGCCGTCGCGCAGCAGCCAGCCGAACGAGGCATGGGCGCTGCGGGCGCTGATGTTGATATTTTCCGCCACGCTGGACAGCGGAATGATGCCTTCCTTCTTGCGGTCCTCCGGGCACAGCAGCACGCCAGCGGCGATGGCGTCGCGGGGTGAGCGCAGTTGCAGCGCTTGCCCGCACAGTTCCAGGCTTCCGGCACTGGCGCGCTCTAACCCACTGAGCAGGCGAAACAGCTCGGTACGCCCCGCGCCCACCAGCCCGAACAGGCCCAGGATCTCGCCTTTGCGCACCTGGAAACTGATCGGTTCACGCAGGCCGGGGCCGAGCAAGCCGTCCACCTTGAGCGCCACGTCGCCCTGCTCACGCGGGCGGTAATCGTAGATGTCCTGGATATCGCGACCGACCATGCAGGTCACCAGTTGATCGTGGGTCAGCGTGCTCATGTCCTCGAAGGTGCGCACGTAGCGGCCGTCCTTGAACACCGTCACCGCGTCGCAAATGCGGAACACCTCTTCCATACGGTGCGACACATAGAGCACCACTTTGCCCTCGTCGCGCAGGCGCGTGATGATCGCCATCAAGCGGTCGATTTCCCGCGCCGATAAACTGCTGGTGGGTTCATCAAAGGCGATCACGTTGGCGCCGCGAGACAGCGCCTTGGCGATTTCCACCAGTTGGCGCTGGCCCAGGGACAGGCGCCCAAGTTTCTCGTCGGGATCGATTTCATCGGCCAGGCCCTTGAGGCAGGCCAGGGCCTGCTTGCGCAGCAGGCTCCGGTTGACCACGCCAAAGCGCGTGGGCAAATGCCCGAGGAACAGGTTCTCGGCCACGCTCATTTCCGGCACCAGGTGCAGCTCTTGGTGAATCACCGCCACACCGCTGGCGATGCTGTCGGCGGCGCATTTGAAGGCCATGGTCTGCGCGCCGATCTGCACGGTGCCGCTGGACGGAATGTAGGCGCCGCCGAGGATTTTCAGCAGGGTCGACTTGCCTGCGCCGTTCTCGCCCATCAGCGCGTGCACCTGCCCGGGGTGGGCGGTGAAGCAAATGCCATCCAGCGCCTTGACCCCGGGAAAGGTCTTGCCGATGCCGTCAAACCGCAGGGCCGCAGCGGTCATTTCCACAGCCCGATCTTGGTCAGTTCCGCCTGGAAGTTTTCACGGGTGATCAGCGTCACTTCGTCCATGGCGGTGTATTTCGGCGGCTCGGTGCCTTGGGTGACCCACTCGTACATCATCTCAGCGGTTTTATAGCCTTCAATGTGCGGGCTGGGCAGCATCGAACCAAAGAAGCCGCTGTTGGCTTTCTTCAATTCGCCGATGGCGTCGGTACCATTGATGCCGATGCCGATCACATTGGTTGCGGCGAAACCGGCACTTTCGGTGGCGCGCACGCCGCCGAGCACGGTGTTGTCGTTCATGCCGCCGATGATCAGGTTCTTCGCCCCGCTTGGCAGCTTGACCAAGGCAGAGTTGGTGGCGTCCATGCTGCCGGGCACGTCGAGGGTTTTCAGGGGGGCGGTGAGGATGTGGTCCTTGGGAATACCGGCCTCCTCCAGGGATTTGATCGAGCCGTCGGTGCGTTTCTTGCCGGTGTCGAGTTCGTTGAAGGTGTTGATCACCGCGTAGGTGTCCTTCCAGTCCCAACCGCGTTTTTTCGCTTCGGCGGCCATGGCGGCGCCCTGCTTCTGGCCCACCTCAAACGCGGCCATGCCCAGGTACGGCACGTCTTCCATGAAGTTGCCCTTGGCATCGACAAAGCGATCATCCACGGCCATCACTTTCAGGCCGTTGGCCTTGGCCTTGGCGACAATGGCCGGGCCCAGGGATACGTCTGGCGGGCAGATCACGAAGCCCTTGGCACCGTTGGCGGCCAGGCTGTCGATGGCCGAGAGGGTTTTCTCGCCGTCGGGCACCGCGATCTTGATGAGTTTGAAGCCTTTGTCCTGGGCGGCTTTTTCCGCAAACGCCCACTCAGTCTGGAACCAGGGCTCTTCGGCCTGCTTGACCAAAAAGCCGATCTTTACTTCTTCAGCGGCCAGCAACAGGCCGCTCAAGCTCATGGCCGAGACCGCCACAGCGGCGCAGCACAGGGAACGCAAACCACGACGACGATTCATAGGGGTGACTCCTTGTTGTTGTTTTTAGGTAGAACGTTGTAGGAGAGAGCTTGCTCGCGAAAAACCCGAGGGCGACGCGCCCATCCAGCATGAACGCGTTATCGTTGACGTTTTTCGCGGGCAAGCCCGCTCCTACAGGTTATCCGGCGAAGCGGTGACAGGGTTTTCCGGGAACATCCATTTCAATCGCCAGTACCGCACCATCCAACGGATGCCCCAAGGGACTCGCAGCACTGGTGATATACAACGTGGTGAGCTCAGGCCCACCGAACACGCAACTGGTGGGCCGGCTGACCGGCAGTTCGATGATGCGATCCACCTCACCCAAGGGCGTTAGCCGCAGCAGGCAACTGCCGTCCCAGCGCGCGTTCCAGATGTAGCCCTCGGCGTCCATGGCCGAACCATCCGGCCCGCCGCGTGTGTGCGGCCCGAACCAGGCCTGGGCGGCGCCGAGTTGGCCGTCAACCTGGATCGAATGCTGATAGAGCGTGCCGTCCATGCTGTCGCCGAAATGCACCTGGCTGCCCTCCTCGTTCCAAAGCAACGTGTTGGGAATGCCCAAGCCGTTGAGCAACCGCGTGACCGTTGCATCCGCATCGATGCGAAACAAACCACCGGAACGCCGGGTAATCGGCAGGTCTTCGCCCTGCTCGCCAATGTTGTTCTGCATGGTGCCCAACCACAGCCGGCCCTGGGCATCGCAGCGTGCTTCATTGCCACGGTTGCCCGCTTGCGGGTCGGCTACGCACAGCAGGGTCAAGGCTTCGGTGGCCAGGTCCAGGCGATACACGCCGCTGCTCAAGGTCACCAACGCATCGCCGCGTTCACAGGGGATGAACGCCGAGACGTGCTCGGGCAACTGCCACACCTGCAACTGCCCACCCATCAGGCGCAGTGCCTGGCGGGCGGCGATATCCACCCAATACAGGGCCTGGGTCGGTGCATCCCAGAACGGCCCTTCGCCCAACCGGGCACGGTGCGGGGTGACTGCGCTCAACGACATGAAGCCTCCTGATCAGTTACAGCGATTCGCGCGATGGCGTGCCATTTACCAGGCGCTGAATACGCAAGGGGTTGGCGTTTTTCAACGCATCGGGCAGCAGGCTATCAGGGTAGTTCTGGAAGCACACCGGGCGCAGGAAACGGTCGATGGCCAGGGTGCCGACCGAGGTGCCACGCGCATCCGAAGTTGCCGGGTACGGCCCGCCGTGGACCATGGAATCACACACTTCCACGCCAGTGGGGTAACCGTTGAGCAGGATGCGCCCGACTTTCTGTTCCAGCAGGGGCGTGAGTTCGGCGAACTGTTGCAGGTCGCCCGGTTCGCCGATGAGCGTGGCGGTCAACTGCCCGTGCAGCCCCTGCAGGGCGGCGCTGAGTTGGGCTTGGTCGGCCACTTCGACGAACACCGTGGTGGGGCCGAACACTTCCTCTTGCAGCACTTCGTCACCGTCAATCAACAGACGTACATCCGCCTTGAACAGTTGCGGTTGCGCCTGGTTGCCCGATTGCGCGCTGCCCGCCAGATGCTGGATGCCCGGGTGAGAGAGGAGTTTTTCCAGGCCCTTGCCGTAGCTGCCCAGGGTGCCGGCATTAAGCATGGTTTGTGGCGGTTGCTCGCCGATCAATTGCGCGACCTGTTGCGTGAACGCGGTGAACGCAGGCGAGGCGATACCGATCACCAGGCCTGGGTTGGTGCAGAACTGGCCGCAGCCTTGTACCACCGAGGCGGTCAGGTCGCGGGCGATGCTTTCGGCGCGGGCGTGCAGCGCCTGGGGCAGCACGATTACCGGGTTGATGCTCGACATTTCGGCAAACACCGGGATCGGTTGCGGGCGCGCCGCGGCCATGTCGCACAGGGCGCGGCCGCCTTTGAGCGAACCGGTAAAGCCCACCGCCTGGATCGCCGGATGCTTGACCAGCGCCTCACCGACGCCGCCGCCAAAGATCATATTGAACACGCCGGCCGGCATCTCGGTGGCCTCGGCAGCGCGGATGATCGCATCGGCCACACGCTCGGCGGTCGCCATGTGCCCGCTGTGGGCCTTGAACACCACCGGGCAACCGGCGGCCAGCGCGGCAGCGGTATCGCCGCCAGCCGTGGAAAATGCCAGAGGAAAGTTGCTGGCGCCGAACACCGCCACCGGGCCAAGGCCGATGCGGTATTGGCGCAGGTCTGGGCGCGGCAGCGGCTGGCGCTCTGGCAGGGCCTTGTCGATACGCGCGCCGTAGAAGTCACCACGGCGCAGCACGGTGGCGAACAGACGCATCTGGCCGCTGGTACGCCCACGCTCGCCTTTGATGCGTGCGGCCGGCAAGGCGGTTTCGCGGCAGACCAGTTCGACGAAGTCATCGCCCAAGGCGTCCAGCTCATCGGCCACCGCATCCAGAAACTGCGCACGCCGTGCGGCGCTCAAGGCGCGATAGGCCGGGTACGCCTGGGCCGCGGCCTGGGCGGCGGCGTCCACTTCCTGGGCGGTGGCCTGGTAGAAATCCTGGGGCAAGGCTTCGCCGGTGGTAGCGTCGATGCTTTGCAGCTTGATGCTGCCATTGGCGCTGCGCTGGCCGCCGATGTAGTTGTGGCCGAGGAACGGGGTCATGTTGATCTCCTTAAAGGGGGGTGACTTGGCCGGGTTCAAATGCCGCATCGCTGCTGCCGATACCGTTGATCAACGGCGCGCCGAATTCAGCCTGGCTGATCTCGAACACATCGCCCGGCTGGGTACGTATACCGTCGGCGAATGACAAGGTGGCGGTGCCGAAGAAGTGAATGTGCACATCGCCCGGCTTGAGGAATTGGCTGTATTTGAAGTGGTGGTATTCGAGGTTTTCCAGGCTATGGCACATATTGGCCTCGCCACTGAGGAATTCGTTCTGCCAGATCACCTCGCCGTTGCGCAGGATGCGGCTGGTGCCCGCCAAGTGCTGGGGCAGTTCGCCCACGCGCAGCTCCGGGCCATAGCTGCAACTGCGCAGCTTGGAATGGGCCAGGTACAGGTAGTTCTTGCGCTCCATCACATGGTCGGAGAACTCGTTGCCCACCGCGAAACCCAGGCGATAGGGTTTACGGTCATACCCGATCACATAGAGGCCGCCGATTTCCGGTTCTTCGCCGGCGTCTTCGGCGAACGGCGGCACCGGGAACGCCTGGCCCGGGCGCACGACGATGCTGCCATCGCCTTTGTAGAACCACTCCGGTTGCACACCGGCCTGGCCGGCGCCTGGTTTGCCGCCCTCCACGCCCCATTTGAAGATGCGCATGGTGTCGGTCATCGCGCTGTCGTCGCCGGCCTGCTGGTGCATCTTGTCGCGGGCCGAGGCACTGCCCAGGTGGGTGAGGCCGGTGCCGCTGATCAGCATGTGTGCTGGGTCCGGGTGGTCTAGCGGTGGCAGGATCTTGTGGTGCGCCAACAAGGCGGCGTAGTCATGGCTGGCGCCCAGGCCGAGGGCCTCTACCTGTTGCTGCAACTTGCCGCCGCCGTCGATGGCGGCCAGCGCCAGTTCACGCACGCTGTGGGCGCCGCGCACTTCGCGCACTTGGTTGCCTTCTACCACGCCGACGCGGCGCTCACCGTTGCTCAACTCGAACTGAACTAAACGCATGCGGGTTCTCCTGGATTTAAGTGCGTGTGGCGCCACGGGCGCTGGCGGCGAATTGGTCGGCGGGCAGCACGTGCTTGCGCTCCAACAAGCGGTAGACCACGAGGGTCAGCAGCAAGCCGAACACCATCACACCGGATAAGAAATACAAGCCTGAGGCCAGGTTGCCGGTGTACTCCTTGAGCGCACCGATCACGAACGGGCCGATATAGCCGCCGAGGTTGCCCACCGAGTTGATCAAGGCAATACCGGCCGCCGCGCTGGCGCCGGCAAAGAAGCGCCCCGGCAGGGTCCAGAACACGGCGGTGCAGGAAAACATTGCAAACGCCGCCAGGCACAGCGCGGCCATTTGCAGCACCGGCACGGTGAGCCAGGCGCTGCAGAACAGGCCGATGGCGCCCAGTACATACAGCACGGCGAGATGGCCATAACGGTCGTTCAAGCGGTCGGAACTGCGCGGAATGATCAACAGGCCGATGATGCCGAAGATGTACGGCACGGCGGAGATGAAGCCGGTGGTGAGGTCGCTGCCGCCAAACTGTTTGATCAGGGTCGGCAGCCACAGGCCGAGGCCGTAGATGCTCAAGGTCACCGGCAGGTAGAACAGCGCCAGCAGCAACACGCGCTTGTCCTTGAGCGCATGCAAGGGGTTGCCGTGGCGCGTCTGGCCGTAGGCCTGCAGGTCTTTGTGCAGCTCGCCGGTGAGCCAGGCTTTTTCTTCCTCGCTCATCCAGTTGACCTTTTGGGGGCCGTCCGGCAGGTAACGCAGCACCGGCCAGGTCAGCAGGATCGCCGGGGTGCCGATCACGATAAACAGCCACTGCCAGCCATGCAGGCCGAGGATGCCGTCCATGCCGAGCAGACCGCCGGACACGGGGCCTGTGATCATCATTGCAATCGGTTGGGAGAGGATGAACAGCCCGAGGATCTTGCCGCGATGGCGCACCGGGAACCATTGGGTGATGTAGTACAGCACGCCGGGAAAGAACCCCGCCTCCGCCGCGCCCAGCAGAAAGCGCATCACATAGAAGCTGTGCGGCCCCTGCACGAACGCCATGCCAATGGTGATGGCGCCCCAGGTGATCATGATGCGCGCAAACCAGCGCCGTGCGCCGAAGCGGTCGAGCATCAGGTTGCTAGGAATTTCGAACAGGAAATAGCCAATGAAGAACAACCCGGCACCGAGGCCATAGGCGGCGTCACCGATGCCCACGTCAGCGCCCATGTGCAGCTTGGCGAAGCCCACGGCGGAACGGTCCACGTAGGCGATCAGGTACAGCAGGATCAGGAAGGGAATCAGTTTCAGCGTGATGCGCCGAATAAGCCGCAGTTCCTGGCTCATGGGGTCGATCTCCGATTGTTGTTTTTATAGAAGCTCGGGGGACGCCTCTGACGAAATCCGCCAGGGCCATACCTCAGTTAGGATCGACTATATAGTATGACTATTTGCAAAACAACACTTCCAAAGCGGCGATTTTGCGCTTATGTTTAAGCACGCATAGAACATATAGTCATACAATAAGAGAATCGATCATGCCTGACAAAAAGCCCGGCCTACGCTCTGCCCAGTGGTTCGGTACCGCCGACAAGAACGGTTTCATGTACCGCAGCTGGATGAAGAACCAAGGCATTGCCGACCATCAGTTCCATGGCAAACCGATCATCGGTATCTGCAACACCTGGTCGGAGCTCACGCCGTGCAACGCGCACTTCCGCCAGATCGCCGAGCACGTCAAGCGTGGCGTGATCGAGGCCGGTGGCTTCCCGGTGGAGTTCCCGGTGTTCTCCAACGGCGAATCCAACCTGCGCCCTACTGCGATGCTCACTCGCAACCTGGCGAGCATGGACGTGGAAGAAGCGATTCGCGGCAACCCGATTGATGGCGTGGTACTGCTCACCGGCTGTGACAAGACCACCCCCGCGCTGCTGATGGGCGCGGCCAGTTGTGACGTGCCGGCCATCGTGGTCACCGGCGGGCCGATGCTCAACGGCAAGCACAAGGGCCAGGACATCGGCTCGGGAACAGTGGTGTGGCAGCTCAGCGAACAGGTCAAGGCCGGCACCATCACCCTGGATGACTTCCTCGCGGCCGAGGGCGGCATGTCGCGTTCGGCGGGCACCTGCAACACCATGGGCACGGCTTCTACCATGGCGTGCATGGCCGAAGCACTGGGTACTTCCCTGCCCCACAACGCGGCGATTCCGGCCGTGGATGCGCGTCGCTATGTACTGGCGCACATGTCGGGCATGCGCGCCGTGGAGATGGTGCGTGAAGACTTGAAGCTGTCGAAGATCCTTACCAAGGAGGCGTTCGAAAACGCTATCCGCGTGAACGCAGCCATCGGCGGCTCGACCAACGCGGTGATCCACTTAAAAGCCATCGCCGGGCGCATCGGCGTCGAACTCGACCTGGATGACTGGACCCGCATCGGCCGCGGCATGCCGACCATCGTCGATCTGCAGCCCTCCGGACGCTTTCTGATGGAGGAGTTTTACTACGCCGGTGGCCTGCCCGCCGTGCTGCGCCGCCTGGGTGAAGCCAACCTGATCCCGCACCCCAACGCCTTGACCGTCAACGGCAAGTCCCTGGGCGAGAACACCAAGGATTCACCGATCTACGGCCAGGACGAAGTGATCCGCACCCTGGACAACCCGATCCGCGCCGACGGCGGCATCTGCGTGCTGCGTGGCAACCTCGCGCCCCTGGGCGCGGTGCTCAAGCCTTCGGCCGCGAGCCCCGAACTGATGCAGCACCGTGGCCGCGCCGTGGTGTTCGAGAACTTCGACATGTACAAGGCACGCATCAACGACCCGGAGCTGGACGTGGATGCCAACTCGATCCTGGTCATGAAAAACTGCGGCCCCAAGGGTTACCCCGGCATGGCCGAAGTCGGCAACATGGGCTTGCCGGCCAAGCTGCTGGCCCAGGGTGTGACGGACATGGTGCGCATTTCCGATGCGCGCATGAGCGGCACCGCCTACGGCACCGTAGTGTTGCACGTGGCCCCGGAAGCCGCAGCCGGCGGGCCGTTGGCGACAGTGAAGGAAGGTGATTGGATCGAACTCGATTGCGCCAATGGTCGCCTGCACCTGGACATTCCAGATGCCGAGCTGGCAGCGCGCATGGCCGACCTGCCGCCCGCGCAGAACCTCATCGTCGGCGGCTATCGCCAGCTGTACATCGACCATGTGCTGCAGGCCGACCAAGGCTGCGACTTTGACTTCCTGGTGGGCTGTCGCGGGGCGGAAGTCCCACGGCATTCCCACTAATTGGGATGCTATGATGCGGCGAATCTAAGCCAGAGCCTCCCCGTCGTTATGGATCACCAGCCGCCCAAGCCGCGCAAGAGCCAGCATGCCCAGATCGTTCAGGACTTGGGCATGCACATCGTTTCCGGTCGCTTCAAGCCCGAGGAACGGTTGCCCATGGAAGCCACGCTGTGCGAGGAATACCAGGTCAGCCGCTCGGTATTGCGCGAAGCCACGCGAGTGCTCAGCGCCAAGGGCCTGGTGTATTCCAAGCCACGGGTGGGCGCGGTGGTGCGGCCACGCTTGAAATGGCACCTGCTCGACCCGGACGTGCTGTCCTGGTTGATGCAGTCCACGCCCCACAGCGAGTTCTTCAACACCCTGGCCGGGGTGCGCCGCATCCTCGAACCGGAAATCGCCGCCATGGCCGCGACCACCGCCACCGATGAAGACATCGCCACCATCGAACACGCCTACCAGGGCATGGAAACCGCCAAGACCCACGAGGAACTGTTGCAGGCCGACCTGGACTTCCACCGCGCGATTGCCGACGCCACCCGCAACGACCTGCTCGCCTATATGTGCAACATGCTCTCGTTGCCGTTGCGCGAGTCGATCAACATCACCAACCGCCGCCCGGACATTCAGGGCCTGAGTCTGCCGCGGCACAAGGCGATCCTCACGGCGATCCAGAACCGCGATGCCCTGGGCGCACGGCATGCGTCGCTGGTGCAACTGGATGACACCCGGGTGGCGCTGGACACGGTGATGAATGTGTTGACGCCGTTGTGAGCCCGCGTCATTCCTGACTGTTATTGTTGGCTCTGGGGCAGGTGTTATCGCCCTCTTTTTTCAGCGCCAGGACGGCCTGGCGCTCGGACAGCAAGTGAGTGATGGCGCCGCCGATCGCCGCGGAAATCAATGCCAAGGCCTCTTTAGGCAGATTGATCGCCGCCCAGGTCAACCCGCCGATCAGCAGAATGACAAACAGGATATTGAACCGTGACACCCCGAGTTTTATCGAGCGGACGATATCGGACGTGTCCTGCATTTTTTCGAAGCGTTTTAGGTCTTCGAACTTGCGCACCGATTCCAGGGTTTCCAGGTAATGGGTTTCGGCCCGCTTGAGTTTCTTGATGACATCGGCTTCGAGCATGACCTCCTCTATCTCGATCCTGACCAGGCTGATATTGGCGCCTGGGCGGCCAAGAATTTCCGAACTCAGCGAACTTTCGGCCAGCTCGGCCAGCAGATAGGTATAGGAGGTTTCGCTGATCTCCTTGGCATATTTTTGCAAAGCTGATGTGTAGCACTTGGTGGCATATCGGGTGAACAGACGCTCGGCATCGTTAGTCTTTTTGATCAGTTCTTCAACTTCGTCGATCAGTTCCCGTTCCATTTTTAATATCCCTATTAAGCGTGGCTTCGAAAAGCAATGAGCGCCGACCGCTGCGCTGGCACGTTAGGGGCAAACATCCCTCGATCAAGGGCCAGTGTCTACTGTCAAACCTGACAGGTGAATAGGAGGCAGGGCCCCTTGCTCCCGTGACGGCCTACGGTCAGCGCCTATCTACCTGGCGCTCCCAAGATCCAAATGTGGGAGCTGGCTTGCCTGCGAAGGCGGCCTGACAGTCAACACAGTTGGACCGTGTACATATCCATTCCTGCGGTAACGGCCACTAAGGGTTCCGCCCTGACGGCGGCTCACTTTTGAAAAGCCGGAATGCCGGCCCAGACAAAAGTAAGCAAAACGCTCTTGCCCCACCACTCGGCACCTCGCCTAGGCTCGGTGTGCCCGTAATCCGCCAGTGATTTGGGGGGCCGCCGCCACGCGCCATCCATGGCGCGGGGCGGCTAAACCGGCATCCCTGCCGGTTTACCCCCCAAATCACTGTCGAATTCCGGCCAGCGTGGTTTGACGGGGCGCTTAAGATCAAGATCAAAAGCAGATCAAGAGCGACTCGCTTCGCATCGTGGTTACCGTCCGCTGCTACAGTCCACTAAGTTGTGTAGATACCTATGGTCATCGCAGGCAAGCCAGCTTCCACATATCGACGCTGTTCATCACAGGGTGTAGGCGATGCCCACCTGCACAGTGCGCGGTGCTCCGGGGTAGGCGTAGATATTGCCGAACGCGCCTTCTTCATACTCGCGGTTGAACAGGTTTTTCACATCCAGGTTCAAGCGCACATGCTCATTGACCTTGTAGTAGCCGAGCAAGTCGACCACGGTATAAGCGTCCATGGAGAATGCCGTGTTAGCAGTCTGGCCGGCGCGCTGGTCGACGTACTTGCCGCCGACGCCCAGGCCCAGGCCTTTGAGCGCGCCGTCCTGGAACTCGTAGACGTTAAGCAGGCTGAAGCTGTTGCGCGGGATGTTCATCAAGCGTGTGCCGGAGCGCAACGTGTTATCACGGGTAACTTCCGCATCTACGTAAGCGTAGCCGCCGATCACGCGCCATTCGGGCGTGAGGTTGCCTGCCACATTGAGGTCGAAGCCCCGACTGCGCACCTGGCCAGCCGCGACACTGAAGGTATTGTCCACGGGATCAGTGGTCAGCACGTTCTTCTTCTCGATCTGATAGATCGCCGCATCAACGCTCAACTGCCGATCCAGCGCCTCCCACTTGATGCCCATCTCGTAAGACTTGCCCTTCTCCGGCGCAAAACCACCGCCTTCGCGGCTGGCGCCAGTGTTGGGCTTGAACGAACGCGCAGCATCGGCATAGACCGCGACGGTGTCGGTGAGGTCGTAGATCACACCCACGCGTGGGGTGACGGCGTTGTCGGCGGCCTGCCAGCTTTTACCTACATAGTTCTGGTAATCATGCTCGAAACGCTCGAATCGGGCACCGGCCAGCACTTTCAGACGTTCAGTGAGAGCAACCTGGTCCTGTACAAAAGCGGCGTAGGTCTTGAGGTTTTCTTTGTCGTGGGTCGGCGTACGGGTCAGTGCCGGACGGGGTTGACCGTACACCGGGTCAAAGATGTCAATTGGATAGGTGCCCGCTGCGGCGCTGGAACGCTGGATAATTGACTTGTAGTCGTAGTCCTCGTACTCGATACCGGTGAGCAAAGTGTGATCGAAGCCGCCAGTGGAGAAGTGCCCGGTCAAGTTGAGCTGGTAGTCCTTGTCGGTCCATTCCAACTTGCGGTAGTTGAAGTTGCGTTGCAGGGTGCGGCCGTCAGTGCCTAGGCTGCCCGGCCCGTTGGCTTCGATGGCATTGCCTTTCAAACTGCCGTCCAACCACTGGAAACCGCCGCCCAGGGTCCAGTTGTCGCTCAGTGCATGCTCGAAACGCAACTGCGCCATGTTGTTGTCGTTGTGCAGCTTGCCAGCGTCCTTGTCGCCCCAGAAAGTGTCACGGGATGGCGTGCCGCGCTGGTTGGGGAAGCGCGTCAGGCCACGGTCCAGCGGGTGGTTGTTGCGCATGAAATCGCCTTCGAAGGTCACCTTGGTGTCATCGGTGGCCTGCCAGGTGATCACCGGCGTCACGCCGTAGCGTTCCGTCTCGACGTGATCGCGGAAGGTGTCGCCGCCCTCGCCCACCACGTTCAGGCGATAGGCCAGGCGGCCTTCTTCATCCAGCGGGCCGGAGGCATCCAGGGTGCCGCGCTTCATGCCCTGGTCATTGAGCTGGCTGCCCAGGGTGACGGTACGTTCAGCCAGCGGCTGCTTGGATACCACGTTGAAGGTACCGCCTGGATCGCCACGGCCGTAGAGCATGGTCGCGGGGCCGCGCAGCACTTCCAGACGCTCGATGGTGTTGGCGTCCGGCATGTTCGGATAACCGCGGTTGATCGGGAAACCGTTGCGGTAGAACTCACCGGTGGTGAAGCCGCGCACGGTAAAGGTGGTCAGGCCCTGGCCGCCAAAATTGTTGGCACGGCCCACCCCGCCCGCGTAATCGAGGGCATCCTGCAGGCGCGTTGCACCGAGGTCTTCGACCACGTCCTTGGACACTACGCTGATGGACTGTGGAGTTTCATGAATGGCGGTGTCGGTGCGCGTCGCACTGGCTGAGCGTGTGGCGTGGTAGCCCTGCACGGGGCCTTGGGCCGACTCAAGGTCCGCAGTGGCGGTGACATTGGTCGCTTGCAGCTCAATACTGGCATTCTCGGCAGGCACCTGCTCTGCCCACGCGAAGGGGGAAAACGCCTGGAGCACACAGATGGAAATCAGGGTACGACGCATGGGTGTGGAACCTAGTGAATGAGCCAGATGGGACGGCAAACCTGCCAAGAATTCGCCGCGCATCATATATCACGGCATTCTCGTTTGATATCGGTTCTCATTCGTTATTTTTCGCCGCGCAGGTCGGGAAAAACAACAGGCGAAAAAAAGCCACTCAATCGAGTGGCTCATGCAACGCGCAGGCGTACCTCAGCGATAGCGTTCCAGCCAATGCGCGTAAGGCGCCGGCAAGGTCCAGGAGGACTTGTCTACGCCCAGCTCCTTGGCGGCAAAGTAGGCCCAATGCGGGTCGGCCAAATGTGCGCGACCTACCGAAACCAGGTCCAGGTGCCCGGCCTGCAACGCGCCTTGTGCCAGTTGCGGCGTGCCGAAGCCCCAGGCCGAGGTCACCGGAATAGCGGCTTCACGGCGTACACGCTCAGCAATCGGGCCCATGAAGGCCGGGCCCCAAGGAATGTTGGTGTCAGGAATGGTAAAGCCGACGCTGACGCTCAGCAGGTCCAGGCCACCGTCCTTGAAACGGCGGGCCAGTTCAATGGACTCGGTGAGGGTCTGCTCATCACGGCCGTCGTATTCGATCACACCGAACCGAGCGGTGAGCGGCAGGTTTTCTGGCCAGACTTCACGCACCGCAGCCAGGGTTTCGAGGAGGAAGCGGCTGCGGTTGTCGAAGCTGCCACCATAGGCATCGGTACGCTGGTTGGAATGCTCGGAGAAAAAGCTCTGGCCCAGGTAGCCATGGGCGAAGTGCAGCTCGATCCATTCAAAGCCGGCATCGCGAGCGCGGCGGGCCGCGTCGACGAAGTCCTGCTGCACGCGGGCAATGTCTTGCAGGGTCATGGCACGCGGTACGTTGGGTAGGTTGGCACCGAACGCGATGGCAGAGGGGGCGATGGTTTCCCAGCTACGGGCATCAGAGGCCGGGATGTGGTCATCACCTTCCCAGGGGCGATTGGCACTGGCTTTGCGGCCGGCGTGGGCGATCTGGATACCCGGCACCGAACCTGCGGCCTTGATGGCCTTGACCATGGGCACGAATGCCTGGGCGTGCGCGTCGCTCCAGATCCCGGCGCAGCCTGGGGTGATGCGTCCTTCAGGGGCGACCGCGGTAGCCTCGACCACCAGCAGACCGGCGCCACCACGGGCCATGCCGGCCAGGTGGACGTGGTGCCAGTCGTTGACCATGCCGTCGTCGGCCATGTATTGGCACATCGGTGGGATAGCAATGCGATTGCGCAAGGTCACATCTTTGAGTTTGAACGGTTCGAACAAAGCCGACATTGAGAACTCCAGGAAGGGGTGGGTGATTCGATAGTTCGATGGTAATCGAACTATGGTATTGAACGCTACCCCCCTGTTATGATCCGCCCCATGCGAGCCTTCAAACACCCTACCCCCCAAGAATTGACGCTTGAGCGTGTGCTGTACGCCTTGAGCGACCCCGTGCGCCTGGACATCGTGCGCTACCTGGCCAACGTGCCAGAGGCCACCTGTGGCGAACTCGACGGGGGGCGGCCCAAATCCAGCATGTCCCATCACTTCCGGGTATTGCGCGATGCCGGCCTGGTGCACACGCGCAATGTGGGCACCACCCATATGAACTCGTTGCGCCGTGACGAGCTGGAAAGCCGCTTCCCTGGGTTGCTGGCGAGCGTTCTGTCACAGCACTAGACGGCACGCGTCAGGACAAGACCGCCTGTAGCAATGCGCCGTCCAGGTGCACACAGTCCTTGCCATTGCGCTTGGCGCCGTACAGGTTCTTGTCCGCCATCTTGAGTACGGCCGACAACTCGTCGCCTGGCGAAAAACGCGCCATCCCCGCACTGCAGGTGTAATGGTGGGGCGCAGGCACGCTGCTGCGGATCGCCTGCAACAAGTCCAGGGCATAATCACAGGCCACCTCCACATCGTCGCCCTGCAATAACACGCCGAACTCTTCCCCGCCGATCCGCCCAAAGCTGTGGCTGCCCTTGGCGTTTTTCAGGCACAGGGCCATGGCGCGCAGGATTTTGTCCCCGACGTCGTGGCCATACAGGTCGTTTTTTTCTTTGAAACTGTCGATATCCAACATGATGAAGTAGCCGCCCTGCTCCCCGGCCAGCAACTTCTCGAAGCTCTGCATAAAGGCGCGCCGGTTGAGAATGGAGGTCAGGTAGTCGGTCTCGGCCAAGGCGCGAAACTCGCTTTCCACCAGCAATACCGAACGCAGGTTCTTCAAGTAGGAGTAACTCAAGATAAACCCGATGGACACCGACGCCGCGCAGAACAGCAGCAAATACACCTCGGTGCCGGCGTATATATCCGCCTGCATGGGCGGCCACAGGATCAGCCAGATCAATAGCGCATCGGCCAGATAATCCTGGACACTGATAAACAAGATCGCACTGCCCACCACCAGGGTCACGGCCAACGGCAAGCCGTAGATACGCAAATCTTCGTTCAAATGAATCAGATAGGCGAAGCCGACGGACAACAACACCATATAGATGACCCCCAGCACTCGCCAGAGCAGAAAGTTCGCGGTGGTGGCATGTACCCGGCAAACAATCAGCAGGCCGACCGTGACGGCCAACATATAAAGGTCCAACTTCAGGGCCGGCGGAATCAGGAGCATGCCGACCCAGGCAATAATCCCTACCCATTCGGCTTGGGCCACCGCAGGTGACAACAAACTGCGCATTCTGGGCCGCAACTTCAAGTTAGCAGGCATCCTTAGGCTCCCATCTCAATAGCATGCAGGCCCATCGCAAATGAAAAGGCCATGAACCGCTTTACCAGGCTGGCAAAGGGTGGCAGAACTTCCAGACGGGTTTTGGAGTGGGCTTTGAAATAACCCTTTTCAACCCCCTCCTGCACCATACGGATAATGTGGGTCTTGGACACGGAAAGTTGCTTGGCCAAGGCCAGGTAGGAAGACGACCGGAAGGTGGCGCGGTCATTCTCTGGGGCAAAGGCGTCGTTGTAGATCGCCAGCATCAACAGATGGCCGGCGTCGCGCTTGACCAGCCAATAACATTCGGGCAGCAAGACATCCACCGTCAGTTCGGCCGCGAGGATCATGGCAAAACCCTTGAAGTAGAGCGCCAGGAACTCGCGGTCATCCAGGTCGCGCATCTGCCGGAACACTTCCCTCTCGGGATAGAGCAGCGCCAACGACTCAGTGAGGGCGGTGAGCATCAGCCGCGCTTCGCGGCAGGCTTCATCCGAGGGTGCATACACCCTGAAGCGACTGTCTTCGGGGTGCGGCGCAACCTCCATGAAGCCCAGGGCCTGGAACAGCAAAAAGATCGATTCCAGGCTGTTTTTCGAACAATACTTGCGCGTTACGCACAAGGCTTTAACTTCTGCCAACAACGGCAGCGGTGTGGAAAAGTATTGGCTCAATAATGCAAACGACACCATCAAGCGGCTGTATTTAAGGGCACTCTTGTAGAAAAACGGTCGTCTCGAATAGGGCACGAGCAGCACGTGGTAATGCGCTCTCATGCACGATTCAAAATCCTTATGACGTTCGAGCGCTTGCGCGGTATTACACATAGCCAACTTCAACGAACTGACACGCATGAAAGAGCCCTGATCATCCAACTTGATGCCACTGATCTCAGCTACGAAATCCCTGCAGCCCGGCTCCAAAACAAATCACTTCAATAATCCTGCCATTAATGGCTTTTCGCCTCGAACGCAATGTACAGCGATTGCCGGACAAGACGTCATCAGTACCAAAGTTGTTCCACAGTCAAATGCCCGTGGCACACAGTTGCGTGCAACCTTTGGTTACATTCCCTCCGCCTGGCGGTTAGAGGACTAATCGATTCAGCACGCTGCGAACCTTCCCCTCTCAGCGACGTCGTAACAGGGAATTGTTGCCAACCGCCCGCCGCGAGGTTCTCGTTTGAAAGCTGCCCTACTGAAGAAATACCGCCTGATCATCAAGACCATGGGCTATGTGGGCTGGGCGTTGTTCTGGCTGTTGTTGTGGGATGTGGCAGTGACGGTGGACTTCATGCTGTTTCTCACCGCCAAGATCAATTTGCCGCTGATGCCCCTGACCTTGCTCGGCTCGGCCCTGGTGGTGCTGATCAGTTTTCGCAACAGCAGCGCCTACAACCGCTGGTGGGAAGCACGCACGCTGTGGGGCGCGATGGTCAACAACTCGCGCAGTTTTGCCCGGCAAGTGTTGACCCTGCTCGATGACGCACCCGGTGAGGTGAACCCGGTGAAGTCGACGCTGTTGCGCCGTCACGTGGCTTACGTCAATTGCCTGGCTGCGCACCTCAAGGGCCAGCCGTGCCCGGAGGAAGTGCGAGCTTTTATCCCCGCAGAAGAATTTGCCCGCAACGGCGCCACCAATAACTTCGCCAATGACATCCTCACCGGCTCGGCCTCGTTGCTGGCGCGCGAATACCAGGCCGGGCGCCTGGACAGCATTCGCCTGGCGCGGTTGGAGTCGACCCTGGTGGACCTCTCTAACGCCCAGGGCGGCATGGAGCGGATTGCCAACACGCCACTGCCCTACCCTTACGTGTATTTCCCACGGCTGTTCATTTCGCTGTTCTGCCTGATCGTGCCGGTGGGCCTGGTGGAATCCCTTGGCTGGTTCACGCCGCTGGCCTCCACCGTTGTGGGCTTCATGCTGCTGGCCATCGAACGCATCGGCACCGACCTGCAAAGCCCGTTCAATTCCAGCGAACACCAGATCCAGATGGAAAGCATCTGCGAGACCATCGAGAAGAACTTGCAGTCGATGCGCCGCGATGCCCTGGTCGGTGACCCGATCGCCTGATTACCCTTGCTCAAGTGCCAATACCCTCGGCCGATATACCGAGGGTACGCATGGCCTCGCCTCTCACAAAAACGCCTGCGACACGCAGCACTAATTTTTCTCCCCTTGCCAAAACTATAAATACCCGCGGGTGAAGTCATGAATATCAAGCAGAAGCTGACATGGGCGTTTGCGGCCATCGCGTGCGTGCCGGTCATCCTGGTCGCCATTATCGTGGTGCTGAATCTGCGCGAGGGTGCGCTGGCCAACTTCCTCGACAGCAGCGGCCGCGAAATCCGCCAGATCGACAATGGCATGCAGCAGTTTTTCGACGGCATCAGCCAGAATGTCGACTTCGTCGCCAAGGACCCGCGCGTGATCGCGGCCAAGAACCTCAAAAGCTATGCCGGTGCCGATGCCGCGCAAATCCCGCTGACGCCGACCAATACAGAACTGCTGGCGATTTTCGATCAGTTCGCCAAAAGCCACCCCAGCACCGCCTACCTGTCCCTGGGCCTGAGCGATGGCGGCTACGCCAGTTGGCCGGACGACGCCAAACTGACCCAATATGACCCGCGCACCCGCCCCTGGTACCAGGCCGCCATCGCAGCGCCAGGCAAGACCGTGCGCACAGGCGCCTATTACTGGGCCCCGGACGATGTGGTGCTGATCGGCACCGTACGCACCGTCGCGAATGCCACGGGCAATATCCTTGGAGTAGTCGGCCTGGACGTGTCGCTCAAGCAACTCACCGAGCTGGTGCGCACCATCAAGCTGGGCGACAGCGGCTACCTGATGCTGGTGGAAGCCGACGGCAATGTGCTGGTGGACCCCAGCGATGCCACGCACAACTTCAAGCCCCTGGCGGGCCTGGGCGCGAACTACGCCGAACTGGCCAAGCACGGCGATGGCGTGACCGAGGTGAGCATCGACGGTGTGGCCTACATGGCTAACGTGGTCAGTTCCAAAGACCTGGGCTGGCGCTTTATCGGCCTGATCAAGCGTGACGAAGTGATGGCCGGTGCCACCCGCCTGACGTGGTTGATCGCGGCGATTGCCGCCGTACTGGCCGTGGTGTTCGCCATCGTCGGCGCCAGTTTTGCCCGTGTGATCGTGCGCCCGATTCGCGGCGTGGCCGACGGCCTGCAGGAAATCGCCGAAGGTGAAGGCGACCTCACGCGCCAGCTCAAGGTGCAAGGCAAGGACGAAACCGCGAGCCTCGCCGGCTGGTTCAACCAGTTCCTGAGCATGATCGCGCAACTGGTGCAGCGCATCGGCAACGCCTCCTCAGACCTGCAAACCGCCGCCGCCGACACCAGCGCCGTGGCCAACAATATGAACCAGGCCGCCGGCCGCCAGCGCGAAGCCGTGGAACTGGTGAGCACCGCGTTCAACGAGATGGTCGCCACCGCCAACGAAGTCGCGCGTTCATGCAGCGCCGCCGCCACGAGTGCCGATGAGGGCTATCGCGACGTGCACACCGGCCAGCAGCACATCGGCGAAGCCACCGGCAGCGTGCTCAAGCTCAGCGAAGACCTGCAAAAATCCACACAGACCATGCAGTTGCTTGAGCAAGACAGCCAGAACATCAACACCATCCTCGACACCATCCGTTCGATTGCCGAACAGACCAACCTGCTGGCGCTCAACGCCGCAATCGAAGCCGCCCGCGCTGGCGACCAGGGCCGCGGCTTTGCGGTAGTGGCCGATGAAGTGCGTGCGCTGGCGCGTCGCACCGCCGACTCCACCGGCGAAATCGACAGCCTGCTGGGCAACCTCGCCCGCCGCACTCAGGAAGTCACCCAGCAGATGCAAGGCAGCTTGCTGGTGTCCAACACCAGCGTTGCGCGCATCCAGCAGGCCCGCGATAGCTTCGACAAGATCCGTGGTTCGGTGGACTCGATTCGCGACCAGAACACCCAGATCGCCACCGCCGCGGAAGAGCAGCATCAGGTGGCCGAAGAGATCAACCGGCATATCGCCCAAATTCACGCCGACGCGCAGTTGGTGGAAGGCTTTGCGCATTCGGCGCAGACCGGGTCAGGGCGGCTGACGGATATTTCCGGCCAGCTCAATGGGCTGGTGGGGCGTTTCAAGTTCTGATGCCTTAACAGGCAGCGCTGGACCGTGGCGAGGGAGCTTGCTCCCGCTGGACTGCGTAGCAGGCCCAGTCTTTTGGGGCCGCTTCGCGCCCCAGCGGGAGCAAGCTCCCTCGCCACAGGGTAGCAGCGGCCCCGCCCCATCATCGCAGTACCTGCAACAGTCTATTGCAGGACTCAAATGTACTAACCGGTTACTTATCTTGCTAAAATCGCGTCTTTGCCCTCTCTCACTCGAGTCCATTCGACATGAAACGAGCATCGCGCGCCGCTGGCGTCTCTAGATTCTTACTCCTGGGCCTGGGCGTCGTCATCGCCCTGCTCGGCCTTGCGCTTGCCGTCGGCGGCGCCAAACTGGTGAGCCTGGGAGGTTCCTGGTACTTCCTGCTCGGCGGCGTGGTCATGGCCATTTCCGGGCTGCTGATTGCCCGCTGCAAGCCTGCCGGCGCCTGGTTGTTCGCCGCGTTTCTGCTGGCTACCGCCGTGTGGGCAGTGGCCGACGTGGGCCTGGAATACTGGCCGCTGTTCTCGCGACTGTTCATGTTTGCGGTGATCGGCGTGGTGGTCGCGCTGGTGTATCCGTTGCTGGCCGGCAAACCGGCGCGGGGTGCCTATGGCGTCGCCGCCGTGTTGGCGCTGGGCGTGGCGGTGGCAGCGGGCAATATGTTTGTCGCGCACCCAAGCGTTGCACCCACCGGTGCAGGCCCGGGCGTTACCCCGGTGGCTGCGGCCGATGCGCAGAAAGATTGGGCCCACTACGGTAATACTGAAGGTGGCAGCCGTTTCGCCGCGCTGGACCAGATCAACCGCGACAACATCGACAAGCTCAAAGTCGCCTGGACCTACCACACCGGCGACGTGGCCATCAGCGACGGCAACGGTGCCGAAGACCAGCTGACGCCCCTGCAGGTCGGCAACAAAGTGTTTATCTGCACCCCGCACAACAACCTGATCGCGTTGGATGCCGACACCGGCAAAGAACTGTGGAAGAACGAAGTCAACGCCAAGTCGGCAGTGTGGCAGCGTTGCCGGGGCATGGCGTATTTCGACGCCAGCGCACCGATTGCCCAGCCGACCCAGCCCAACAGCTCGCCGATCCTGACCGCCAGCGTGCCTGTCGGTGCGCAGTGCCAGCGTCGCCTTTTGACCAACACCATTGATGCACGCCTGATCGCCGTGGACGCCGACACCGGCAAGTTCTGCGAAGACTTCGGCACCCATGGCCAGGTAGACCTCAAAGCTGGCCTGGGCAATGTACCGGACAGCTACTACCAACTGTCCTCGGCGCCGCTGATGGCCGGCACCACCGTCGTAGTCGGCGGTCGCGTGGCAGACAACGTGCAGACCGATATGCCCGGTGGCGTGATCCGTGGCTTTGACGTGATCACCGGCCAAATGCGCTGGGCGTTCGACCCAGGCAACCCTGAAGACAAGCAGGCCCCGACGGGCGACGCCACCTACGTGCGCAGCACCCCGAACAGCTGGGCGCCGATGTCTTACGACCCGCTGATGAACACGGTCTTCCTGCCGATGGGCAGCTCCTCCACCGATATCTACGGCGTGGAACGCACCCAGCTCAACCACAAATACGGCGCTTCGGTGCTGGCACTCGACGCCTCCACCGGTGCCGAGAAGTGGGTCTACCAGACAGTCCACAACGACCTGTGGGACTTCGACCTGCCGATGCAGCCAAGCCTGATCGACTTTACACCGCCAGGCAGCGACAAGGCCGTACCGGCCGTGGTCATCGGCACCAAGGCCGGGCAGATCTATGTGCTCGACCGCGCCACCGGCAAGCCGCTGACGGACGTGCAGGAAGTGCCGGTCAAAGCCGCGAACATTCCCAACGAGCCGTATTCCCTGACCCAGCCGAAATCCGTGGGCATGCCGCAGATCGGCGCGCAAACCCTGACCGAATCGGACATGTGGGGCGCCACGCCGTATGACCAGTTGCTGTGCCGCATCGACTTCAAGGGCATGCGCTACGACGGCCTGTACACGGCACCGGGCACCGATAAATCCCTGAGCTTCCCGGGTTCCCTGGGCGGCATGAACTGGGGCAGCATCTCCACCGACCCGGTGCACGGTTTTATCTTCGTCAATGACATGCGCCTGGGCCTGTGGATCCAGATGGTGCCGTCGCAGAACAAGGCCCAGGCCTCTTCCGGTGGTGAAGCGCTGAACACCGGTATGGGCGCCGTGCCGCTCAAGGGCACGCCGTATGCGGTGAACAAAAACCGCTTCCTGTCGGTGGCCGGCATTCCGTGCCAGGCGCCGCCATTCGGCACCTTGACCGCCATCGACATGAAGACGCAAAAGGTCGCCTGGCAAGTCCCGGTGGGCACCGTTGAAGACACCGGCCCCCTGGGTATTCGTATGCACCTGCCGATCAAGGTTGGCCTGCCGACCCTGGGCGGTACGCTGTCCACCCAAGGCGGCCTGATCTTTATCGCTGGCACCCAGGACTTCTACCTGCGCGCCTTCAACAGCGGCAATGGCGATGAAATCTGGAAAGCCCGCCTGCCCGTCGGCAGCCAGGGCGGGCCGATGACCTACGTGTCGCCCAAAACCGGCAAGCAATACATCGTCGTCACCGCCGGCGGCGCACGCCAGTCCACCGACCGCGGCGACTACGTGATCGCCTACGCCCTGCCGTAACCACCCTCTGTGCGCGCGGTGCCCAGGCACCGCGCTTTGTGTTTGGAAAGATCCCCCATGACCCCTACTCCTCATACCGCCTGGCGCCTGGCGCTGGGCCTGGCCTTTGCGGCCGCCCTGCCTGTTCAAGCCGACGACACCACCCTGACCGGCGACTGGGGCGGCCTGCGCCGCGAACTCGACGCGCAAGGTGTGCGCTTTACCGGTGACTACAGCGGCGAGACCGCCTACAACGCCCACGGCGGCCAACATCGTTCGGCGCGCTATTCGCAAAATATCAAGCTCGGCGTGCAATTCGACCTGGGCAAGCTCTACGGTTTCACCAACGGCGACCGCATCCAGCTGACCATCAACGACCGACGCGGCAACAGCGCCTCCGAGGACCTGGTGGGCAACCGCCTGCCGATCCAGGAAAACTACGGCGGCCTCTACACGCGCCTCACCGAGCTGAGTTACGAGCGCACCCTGTTCACGCCAGCGCTGAACGTCAAGCTCGGCTATATGGCCATGGGCAATGACCTCGGCGGCTTGGACAGCGGCATCCTGTGCAACTTCATGAACGCCGGGTTCTGCGGGCATCCGCTGAACATGTCCGGCGGCAGTGGCTGGGCCAACTACCCGAATGCGCACCTCGGTGCCCGGGTGAAATACGACTTTTCGCCCAACTGGCAACTGCGCGTGGCGGCATTCAATGTCGACCCGTCCAGCAACGGCAACGCCAGCCGTGCCTGGCACCTGGGGCCCAAGCACACCGCCGGCACCGTGGTGCCCATCGAGCTGATCTACAAGTACGCGGGCGCACTGCCCGGTGAATACAAGCTCGGTTATTACTACGACAGTTCCGATGTAAAACGCATTGGCAGTAACAAGGACGTCAGCGGGCGTGGCGGTCACTACCTCTTGATCGACCAGGCTGTGTGGGCCTCCCAGTCATCCCAAGGCCGTAGGTTGCATGCCTTCGGCCAGTACTCCGCCGCCAGCCAAGCGGCCTCGCCGTTCACCAAGTGGTATGGCGCGGGCGTGGTGCTGTACAAGCCGTTCGAAGGTCGCCCGCGCGATACCGTCGCCCTGGGCTATGGCCGCGCGGTGCCAAACCCGCGCAGCCGTGATGTACAGGAGCTGGCAGCGTTCAACGCCGGCACGGCCTACCCCGACCTGGACACCGCCGAACAGTTGATCGAACTCAGTTATGGCTACCAGGCCACGCCTTGGCTGACCTTACGCCCGGATGTGCAATACATCATCGAGCCGGGGGCGTTTTCCGGGGAGAGCATCGACAATGCGCTGGTGCTGGGTTTGCAGGTCAAAGCGGTGTTCTAGCTCGCGCCCTGCTGATACTGACGCGGCGTACAGCCAAATTCGCGGCGAAACACCGTATGCAGGTACTGCGCAGAGGTGAAGCCGCAACGTGCGGCAATGTCGGCAATCGCAAGGCTGTGGTTTTCCAGGCCCTTGGCAGCGGCAGCGAGTTTGAAGCGCAAAATCTCATCATGCACGCTGCAGCCTCGGGCCTTGCGAAAATGCGCTTCCAGGGACGAGCGTGAAACGCCGACATAAGCGGCGACCTGATCGGTCTTGATACCCTGGCAGGCGTACTGGCGGATAAACAACAAGGCCTGCATCACGTAAGGGTTGCCCAGGGGTTGATGCAGGCTGGAGGCCTGCACGTTGATGGCGTCCGGCGGCACCAGCACCTGCGTGCCCGTGCAGGGTTTGCCGTGCAGCATCTGATGCAACAGCGCCGCAGCGGTGCGGCCCATGGTCTCCGTGCCCTGGATCACCGAGCTGAGCGGCACCCGCGTGAGGGTGCGGGTCAGCGGGTCGTTGTCGATGCCGATCAACGCCACCTCCTCAGGCACCGCAATGCCCGCCGTCAGGCAGGCTTGCAGCAATTGCCGGGCGCGGGCATCGGTCACCGCGATAATGCCGATAGGCTTGGGCAGGCTGTGCAGCCAGGCAATCTGCTGCTCCACCGCGCTGTCCCACAACGGCGCACTGGTGCCCAGTCCGCGATACACCTCCACCTGCAAGCCATCGCGCTGCATCAAGCGGCGAAAAGCTTTCTCACGCTCCTGAGCCCACCGATTGGCCTGGGCTTCGGGCAGGCTGAAACAGGCAAACCGCGTCAACCCCGCCTCCACCAGATGCTCGTAGGCCAGCTTCATCAGGGCATGGTTATCGGTGGCCACATAGGGAATGCCCTTGGGGTACTTGCTGACGTCCTCATAAGAGCCCCCCACCGCCACCACCGGTAGCCGACTGCCGGCCAGCGCCTCGCCAATCAGCGGGTCATCGAAGTCAGCAATGATGCCATCGCCCTGCCAACGCTCGATACCGCGCAGGCGGCAGAGGAAGTCTTCTTCCAAGAACAGATCCCAGGACGCACGGGTGCTACTCAGGTAATTGCCAATGCCGGCGATGATGCCGCGGTCGTAGATTTTGCTGCCGTTGAACAGCAAGGCGATGCGGTGAACGGGCGGTAGGGTTTTCATTGTTTTTGTCCTGGGGCCGGTCGGTGCAGATGAGTACGCAGAGGTTTGACTGATCAGGATAGCGGGCCTCGGATGAGGCCCGCTCAACTTACCTAAATTCCACCAATATGGCTGCAACTGCTGCCCAAAAGACGGAACCGATCAACATCATCATATTGATGGTCAACAGACGTTTTAGATGAGGGGGGAAATTTTCAAGATCGCCTGGGTCCAGTTCTCCGATGCGAATAGACGCCTTCGGCAACGTCACCATTCCGGCAATTTTTGATATTTCCAGAAGCGACCAGATTACCCCCCTCTTTCCCAGGCTTGTTCCCCAGATATAAATAAAACGACTGTTTTTTAGCGCATCCTTTATAGCGTCCAAGTGTCGACGACTAAGGTAAAGACTAAAAGTAATGCCAGCAGCGGCAAGTAAAATCGGCCCCCCCGTAACGATGAGTGCGATCCAGGGAGGCCAAGTGTCGATACTGGTCATGGTTGCCTGGCCTCGTAAATTTTTTCACCTATGTACTCACCCGTTTTACCACCATAAGTCATACCCACCCAGGCGCCAGTGCCTACAACAGCAGCGACACAGATAACACCACCGATCCCTGTTGTGACGCCTAGCGCTACGCACACCGCAGTACTGGCATAGCTCGCTGCCAATCCGCTTGCAACACCTATAGCAGTAGACCCAGCGAATTTCCCTCCTTCAGTAAATTTAACCTTCTCACACGCAGCACCAGAATTCCCGTTACACACCTGCTGTATAGCCAACAACGAAGACACACCGCCAAGGCCTATACCGATATAACCACCTGCCTTCATATACTTCGTGGCACGGCTGACCGCTTCCACATGCGCGGCGTACCCCGGAATCTGCCCCGGCCCACCCGCCTTGTCCCAGTGATGCACCAAGCTGCGACTGGAAATTCCAAGGGCCGTTTTCAACTTGGGGTGATCGCCCAGCGTTGTTTGTCCTCGCAGGCGGGTGGAGTTGAGCAGATGAGCATCCAACTGGTTCATCAACCGCTGGCGATCAGCAAAAAACTGCGGTGACCGAAGGTGCCCGTGCTGCCGATAGCTGTCCTGATGCAGGCGTTCCATGGCCTGGAGTGTCTCGCGCAGGTTGCTCAAGTGCTTTTCCATCACCACTGCGCTGACGCCGAGCCAGGTGGAGGTATGGCCGATAAAGCCAGCGATCTCGGCACCGTGGCGATAGAGAAAGTCAGCCTCGTCCGGCGTCAGCGAATCCAGAGATGCACTGACGTGTTGTGCAGCCTGCATCAGCTGCGCTTCTTGATACGTGCAGGAGGTGTTGTTCGGATCGCTGAGCACGATCATCGAACCGGCTTTGACGTGATTCGTATTCGGGTTCAGTGCTTGAAACTTGCGCATCACAGCCGGGTCGAGCGTCGGAAAAAGTGTGGCTTCCAGCGCCTCGCGGGTCATGCTTTTGGGCACGATATAAAAACCTGGCTCCTGACCTTGCACACCATTGGATGCCATTGATCCAACATGACCGGACGGCACGAAACCAGAATGACGTGGCGCTACAGTGTTTCGATTTACAGATGATGCGTTTGGTTGAGCTACTCGCAGGTTAATGGGCGGTTCTGCATGTTGGTTTTCATAGGTGGCTGAGTACACCGAAGGAATCAGCTCGGCTTTACAGGGACAGTCGCTGTAACTATCCAAAGTGCCGGCCATAAGCCGGCCATAAGCCGGCCATGGCTGTTTATGTGGGAAATGCCACCGACGATCTTATAAGTTTGCCCATCCTTGCCACAGGTGACTCGGTCACCTTCGCACGCATGAAAAAGGCCATGTATGTTGACTCTCTTATCACCGTCCAGCACTTCCCCGCCGCAGGTGGTCTTGTCACCCAGTCCAATGAAATAACCTACGCTCATTTTTTTGCCTCTTATCCATGTTTTTTGGCCGTACCTCCCTGCTCGTCTCGATAAGAAAACTGACGCGTAACGCCTTCCGAGGTAAACGAGCAGGAGCAAGTCAGTGGCACACCAAACCTTGAAGAGGCACTTCCCCACCGTAAAGTCAGACGTTTCCGTAAATCCTGTACTCCCTCAGCCGTTCTCAGCCCCTCACTCAAAATCGCACTCCCCTTTGGTGATTTTCATAATCAGCCGCCCAGGCGCCATTGCTAGTATCCAGACACCGCCCAGAACAATAAGGAAACCCCCATGCCGTACTTCCCCGGTGTCGAGAAGGTGCGCTTCGAAGGCCCTGCCAGCACCTCTGCCCTCGCGTTTCGTCACTACGACGCCAACAAATTGATCCTCGGCAAGCCCATGCGGGAGCACCTGCGCATGGCGGCCTGTTACTGGCATACCTTTGTGTGGCCGGGGGCGGATATGTTTGGGATGGGCACGTTCAAACGCCCTTGGCAGCGCAGTGGCGATCCGATGGAGGTGGCCATCGGCAAGGCCGAGGCGGCGTTTGAGTTTTTTTCCAAGCTGGGCATCGACTACTACAGCTTTCACGACACCGATGTGGCGCCCGAAGGCAGCTCGCTCAAGGAGTACCGCAACCACTTTGCGCAGATGGTCGACCACCTGGAGCGCCATCAGGAACAGACCGGCATCAAGCTGCTATGGGGCACTGCCAATTGCTTCAGTAACCCGCGCTTTGCCGCCGGGGCCGCGAGCAACCCGGACCCAGAGGTGTTCGCCTTCGCCGCCGCCCAGGTGTTCAGCGCGATGAATGCCACGCTGCGGCTCAAGGGCGCCAACTACGTGCTGTGGGGTGGCCGTGAAGGGTATGAAACCTTGCTCAACACTGACCTCAAGCGCGAGCGCGAACAGCTCGGGCGTTTTATGCGCATGGTGGTGGAGCACAAGCACAAGATCGGCTTTACGGGTGACCTGTTGATCGAGCCCAAGCCCCAGGAGCCGACCAAGCACCAATACGATTACGACAGCGCCACCGTGTTCGGCTTCCTGCATGAGTACGGCCTGGAACACGAGATCAAAGTGAACATCGAGGCCAACCACGCGACGCTGGCCGGGCACAGTTTTCATCATGAGATCGCCACCGCCGTGTCGTTGGGGATCTTCGGCAGCATCGACGCCAACCGTGGCGACCCGCAGAACGGTTGGGACACCGACCAGTTCCCCAACAGCGTCGAGGAAATGACCCTGGCCACCTATGAAATCCTCAAGGCCGGTGGGTTCAAGAACGGCGGCTATAACTTCGATTCCAAGGTGCGCCGCCAGAGCCTGGACGAGGTGGACCTGTTCCACGGGCATGTCGCCGCCATGGATGTGCTGGCCCTGGCGTTGGAGCGTGCGGCGGCGATGGTGCAAGACGACCGCTTGCAGCAGTTCAAGGACCAGCGGTATGCCGGCTGGAGCCAGCCATTGGGCCAGGCGGTGTTGGCTGGGGAGTTCAGCCTGGAGTCATTGGCTGAACATGCCTTTGCCAACGAGCTGAACCCGCAGGCGGTGAGTGGGCGCCAGGAGATGCTTGAAGGCGTTGTGAATCGGTTTATCTATCGGTGACATTTGCACGACAAATCTCTGCACAGAGCGTCGAGTGACGCTCTACAGTTCAACCCGCACCACGCTGTGTCTTTCCAACAACAATAAAAGGACGCACCACCATGAAGTCATTCAAACCTGCCCTACTCGCCGCAGCCCTGGCGCTGTTCGCCCTGCCGGTAATGGCCGACCCTGCGCACCCGAAAATCGGTTTTTCCATCGACGACCTGCGCCTGGAGCGCTGGTCCCGCGACCGTGATTACTTTGTCGCCGCCGCGGAAAAGCTCGACGCCAAGGTGTTCGTGCAGTCTGCCGATGCCAACGAGCAAAAGCAGATTGCCCAGATCGAAAACCTCATCTCCCGGGGCGTCGATGTGATCGTGATCGTGCCGTTCAACGCCACGGTGCTGACCAACGCGGTGGCCGAAGCCAAGAAGGCCGGGATCAAGGTAGTGTCCTATGACCGCCTGATCCTCAATGCCGACATCGACGCCTACATTTCCTTCGATAACGAAAAAGTCGGCGAGATGCAGGCCAGCGGCGTGTTGCAAGCGGCGCCCAAGGGCAACTACTTCCTGCTCGGCGGTGCGCCGACGGACAACAACGCCAAGGTACTACGCGAAGGTCAGATGAAGGTGCTGCAACCCGCCATCGACAAAGGTGATATCAAGATCGTCGGCCAGCAATGGGTCAAGGAATGGAACCCCACCGAAGCCTTGAGCATCGTCGAAAACGCCCTGACCCGTAACGACAACAAGATCGACGCAATTGTCGCCTCTAACGACGCCACCGCCGGCGGTGCGATCCAGGCCCTGGCTGCGCAGAAGCTGGCGGGCAAGGTGCCGATCTCCGGCCAGGACGCTGACCTGGCGGCGATCAAGCGCGTGATCGACGGCACCCAGACCATGACCGTGTACAAGCCACTCAAGCTGATCGCCACCGAAGCGGCCAAGCTTTCGGTACAACTGGCGCGCAGTGAAAAGCCTACCTATAGCTCGCAATATGACAATGGCAGCAAGAAGGTCGACACCATCTTGCTCACGCCGACGCCGTTGACCAAAGCCAACATCGATGTGTTGGAGAAAGACGGCTTCTATACCAAAGAGCAGATCGGCCTGTAGGTGCTGGCAGGCAGCCCGTGTCGCCTGGGGTTTTTTCGCGAGCAAGCTCGCTCCTACAGTGACGGTGTTTCGTCGGCCTTTTGTGTGAGCCATTGCCATGTCGCATTACCTGCTGCAAATGAACGGCATCGTCAAAAGCTTTGGCGGTGTCAACGCCCTCAACGGCATCGATATCAAGGTCAAACCTGGGGAGTGTGTGGGCCTGTGCGGCGAGAACGGTGCGGGTAAATCCACCTTGATGAAGGTGCTGTCGGCGGTGTACCCGCACGGCACCTGGGAAGGGGAAATCCTCTGGGATGGGCAGCCGCTCAAGGCCCAGTCCATCCGCGAAACCGAGGCCGCCGGCATTGTCATCATTCACCAGGAACTGACCCTGGTGCCCGACCTGTCGGTGGCCGAGAACATTTTCATGGGCCACGAACTGACCCTGCCCGGTGGGCGCATGAACTACCCGGCGATGCTGCACCGCGCCGAAGCCTTGATGCGTGAACTCAAGGTACCGGACATGAACGTGGCGCTGCCGGTGTCGCAGTATGGCGGCGGCTACCAGCAACTGGTGGAGATCGCCAAGGCCCTGAACAAACAGGCTCGCCTGTTGATCCTCGACGAGCCCTCCTCGGCCCTCACCCGTGGCGAAATCGAGGTGCTGCTGGACATCATCCGGGGCCTCAAGGCCAAGGGTGTGGCCTGCGTGTACATCTCCCACAAGCTCGATGAAGTGGCGGCGGTGTGCGACACCATTGCAGTGATTCGCGACGGCAAGCACATCGCGACCACTGCCATGGCAGACATGGACATCCCCCGGATCATCACGCAGATGGTCGGCCGCGAAATGAGCAACCTCTACCCCACCGAGCCCCATGACGTGGGCGAAGTGATCTTCGAGGCGCGTAACGTCACCTGCTACGACGTCGACAACCCCAAGCGCAAGCGCGTCGACGACATCTCCTTCGTGCTCAGGCGCGGCGAAATCCTTGGCATCGCCGGTTTGGTGGGCGCCGGGCGCACAGAGCTGGTGTCGGCGCTGTTTGGCGCTTACCCCGGCCGCTACAGCGCCGAGGTGTGGCTGGATGGCCAGGTGATCGACACACGCACGCCGCTCAAGTCGATCCGCGCCGGGCTGTGCATGGTCCCAGAAGACCGCAAGCGCCAAGGCATCATCCCCGACCTCGGCGTGGGCCAGAACATCACCCTGGCGGTGCTCGACACCTACGCGCACCTGACCCGCATCAACGCCGAAGCCGAACTGGGCAGCATCGACCAGCAAATCAGCCGCATGCACCTCAAGACCGCCAGCCCGTCGCTGCCGATCACCAGCCTCTCAGGCGGCAACCAGCAAAAGGCCGTGTTGGCGAAAATGCTGATGGCCAAGCCCAAGGTGCTGATCCTCGACGAACCCACGCGCGGCGTGGACGTGGGCGCCAAGTATGAGATCTACAAACTGATGGGCGCGCTGGCGGCCGAAGGGGTGTCGATCATCATGGTGTCCTCGGAATTGGCCGAAGTGCTCGGCGTGTCCAACCGCGTGCTGGTGATTGGCGACGGCCAGTTGCGGGGTGATTTCATCAACGAAGGGCTTACCCAGGAACAGGTGCTCGCCGCCGCGCTCAGCCAAAACAATAACAATCGGAAGACCGCGTAGATGAATCAGGTCAAACACCTATTTACCCGCTACAAAATGCTCGCGTTGGTGATCGCCGTCGCGTTCATCTGGCTGTTTTTCAGTTGGCAGACCGAGGGCGGCTTTCTCACCCCGCGCAACCTCTCCAACCTGCTGCGGCAGATGTCGATCACCGGGATATTGGCGTGCGGCATGGTGCTGGTGATTATCAGCGGCGAGATCGACTTGTCGGTGGGCTCACTGCTCGGGCTGTTGGGCGGGTTGGCAGCTATTCTGGATGTGGTCTATCACGTGCCGCTATTGGCCAACCTGAGCCTGGTGGCGCTGTGCGGCTTGATGATCGGCTTGGCCAACGGCTACATGACCGCTTACCTGCGCATCCCCTCGTTCATCGTCGGCCTGGGCGGAATGTTGGCGTTTCGCGGGATTCTGCTGGGGATTACCGGCGGCACCACCATTGCGCCGGTGTCGCCGTCGCTGGTGTATGTGGGCCAGGGGTATTTGCCCCACAACGTCGGCATCGGGCTTGGCGTATTGTTGTTTGCCCTGACACTGTTCCTCACCTGGAAACAACGGCGCAACCGTGCGCTGCATGGCTTGGCGGCGCACTCACTGCTGCGCGATGCACTGCGGGTGGTGCTGATTGGCGCGGTGCTCGCAGGCTTTGTCACCACCCTCAACCGCTACGACGGCATCCCCGTGCCGGTGCTGCTGTTGCTGGCGCTGCTGGGGGTGTTCAGCTATGTCACGCACCAGACCGTGTTCGGCCGCCGGGTGTATGCGGTGGGCAGCAATATGGAGGCCACGCGGCTGTCGGGCATCAATGTGCAAGCGGTGAAACTGTGGATCTTCGGCATCATGGGCGTGATGTGCGCGCTGGCCGGCCTGGTCAATACCGCGAGGCTGGCGGCGGGTTCGCCGTCGGCGGGCAACATGGGCGAACTCGACGCCATCGCCGCGTGCTTTATTGGCGGCACTTCGATGCGCGGTGGGTCGGGCACGGTGTATGGCGCGTTGCTGGGGGCGCTGGTGATTACCAGCCTGGACAACGGCATGTCGATGCTCGATGTGGACAGCTACTGGCAGATGATCGTCAAGGGCAGCATTCTGGTGCTGGCGGTGTGGGTAGATGTGAGTACGCGCTCGGGCAGGCGATAACTCGTCCGCCAGAACATCATCGATCACCTGTGGGAGCTGACTTGTCTGCAATAACGGCATGACAGCTGATCTCCATCTACCTGACACCCCACGGTCAAACTGTGGGAGCTGGCTTGCCTGCGAAGGCGGCCTGGCAGTCAACACAGTTGAATTGTGTGCATATCCATTCCTGCGGTAACGGCCACCTAGGGTTCCGCTCTGACAGCGGCTCACTTTTGAAAAGAGCCCAAAAGTAAGCAAAAGGCTCTTGCCCCACCACTCGGCACCTCGCCTAGGCTCGGTGTGCCCGTAATCCGCCAGTGATTTGGGGGGCCGCCGCCACGCGCCATCCATGGCGCGGGGCGGCTAAACCGGCATCCCTGCCGGTTTACCCCCCAAATCACTGTCGAATTCCGGCCAGCGTGGTTTGACGGGGCGCTTAAGATCAAAAGCAGATCAAGATCAAGAGCGGCTCGCTTCGCATCGTGGTTAGCGGCGATTGCAGGCAAGCCACATTGATCGTATTGCAGCGTGGGTTAGTGGCATTTGGTCATGGTTTGTAAAGGGCCAGCAAGGCGTGTCCCTTTAAATTGCAGGACGTTTCCTAGACAATCCTTGCCGCCTTGTGCCTGCTGGAATCGGTGGCTAGTCTGCGGTCCGTCACTGCCAAATCAGTGATCGGGTTTAGTCGCCCGGATTCGAGCAAGCGTTTGGTCCCATAACGTTTTTATGGTGGCTGTGCGCGGGGCGCCCTCGGGTGCGCCGGATGCTCTGGACCGGTCGACTAACCTGCGTACAGCCGCCACCCTACGTTTAGTCGCGAAGCGTGTCGGCTCCATGAACATTCCGGAGCTATACCATGAATAAAGTACTACCAGACCCACCCATCGATCCCGCAAAAGACCGCGCCGCCTTCAACCGCGCCATCGACCATTACCTGCCTACCCAAGGCTTCCACTGTGTCAACGAAGACCTGAGTTTCGAGGACGCCCTGCTCTACACCGCCAGCCTGCTCGACAGTGCCTCTGCCACGGCGCTGGATTGCGGCGAGCTGCTGCAAAGCCCTGAGCGGGCGAAGATCCTGGCGGTGTGGCATTTGCTGGAAATTGCAAAAACCACCGTAGATCGCTCCATCGAGTGCCTGACCGGCACCAAGGCCACTGCCTAAACGCGGTTAAAACTGTGTGCGGGCTTGCCTGCGAAGGCGGTGTGTCAGTCATTGCATTTGCTGCTGCACTAACGCCATCGCAGGCAAGCCAGCTCCCACATCTGATCTTCATGGCTCCCACATTGATCTCATTTTTCCCTCGGGTTATTGCGGATAAAAACTAAAAGTCCATAATGGACAAATTAGTTTATACGGAGAACCCCATGTCCGCGACGCCCCTCGTTATCGACCAAGCCCAGGCCCGTACCTTGCTGGCTCAAGTCGACGTGCCGTTGATCCTGCGCAAGCTGTTCCGCGACCTCGCCGCCGGGCACGCGGTGCAGCCGGCGCAACAATTGGTGGAGTTTCCCCAGGGTGCCGGGGATTTCATCAACTACTTGGGCGTATTGGCCGAAGACGGGGTGTACGGGGTCAAGACTTCGCCCTACATCGTGCGTGAGCAAGGCCCGTTGGTGACGGCCTGGACCCTGTTGATGTCGATGCACAGCGGCCAGCCGTTGCTGTTGTGCGATGCCGCTGAATTGACCACCGCACGCACCGCCGCCACCACGGCGTTGGCGGTGGATGCGCTGGCCCCGGCGGCGGCGCAACGTCTGGCGATTATCGGCAGCGGCAAGGTCGCCCAAGCGCACCTGCGTTATGTGCAGAACCTACGCGACTGGCAGCAAATCTGCCTGTACTCACCGAGCCTGGACAGCGCCAGCGCCGAAACACGCGCGCAGTTGGCCTGCCTGGACCCGCGCCTGACCCTCGCCGCCACCTGCGAGGCCGCCCTTGAAGACGCGGATGTGATCCTGCTGTGCACCTCGTCCGCTGGCCCGGTCATCGACCCGTCACGCTTGAGCAAACCCGCGTTGATCACCTCCATCAGCACCAACGCGCCACGCGCCCATGAAGTGCCGCCGCACTGCCTCAACCAGATGCACGTGTTCTGCGACTACCGCCAGACCACCCCGGATTCGGCCGGTGAGATGCTGATCGCCAGCGAACAGCACGGCTGGGACAAACGCACAATTGTCGGCGACCTGCCCGAGTTGTTCAGCGACATGGCCCAGCGCCCGGACTACGATCGTCACGTGTTTTTCCGCTCCATTGGCCTGGGCCTGGAAGACATCGCCCTGGCCAATGCCCTGTACCGACTGTAGGAGCGAGCTTGCTCGCGAAGACCTCACAGCTACTGCGTTTACACAGGATGGGCGCGTTATCGTTAACGTTTTTCGCGAGCAAGCTCGCTCCTACAAGGCTTATTTCAGGAGATATCCATGAGCCAGGCAGACTTCATCATTATCGGCGGCGGCATCGCCGGCGCGTCCACCGGGTTCTGGTTGTCGCAGCACGGCAAGGTGCTGGTGCTGGAGCGTGAAAACCACCCGGCCTATCACTCCACCGGGCGTTCGGCAGCGCTCTACACCGCCGCGTACGGCACCCCGCAGGTACGCGCGCTGACCTTAGCCAGCCGGGCCTTTTTCGACCAGCCACCCGCAGGCTTCTGCGAACATCCCCTGCTGACGCCCCGGGGCGAAATGACCGTTGATTTCAACGGTGACCCGGCCGAACTCGACAGCCAGTACCTGAGCGCCAAGGCCACCGTGGCGCAGGTGCAGCGCCTGACGGTCGATGAAGCCTGTGCACGCTTGCCGATCCTGCGCCGTGACAAAGTCCACGGGGCTATCTACGACCCCACCGCTTGCGACATCGACACCGACGCCCTGCACCAGGGCTACTTGCGCGGTATCCGCCGCAACCAGGGAGACGTGCGCACCGACAGCCATGTGCTGGGCTTGAGCCGCGACGCCGACGGCCTGTGGCAGGTGCGCACCCAGGATGCGATCTACACTGCGCCGGTCATCATCAACGCCGCCGGCGCCTGGGCCGACCATATCGGCGGGCTGGCGGGTGCTGCGTCCATCGGCTTGCAGCCCAAGCGCCGCTCGGCCTTTGTCTTCGCCGGCCCCGACGGCGTGGACAGCCACGACTGGCCGATGCTGGTGGCCCTCGACGAAGCGTTCTACATGAAACCCGATGCTGGCATGTTCCTCGGCTCGCCAGCCAACGCCGACCCGGTAGAACCCCAGGATGTGCAGCCTGAAGAACTGGATATCGCCATGGGCATCTACCAGATCGAGGAAGCCACCACCCTGACCATCCGCCGCCCCACGCGCACCTGGGCCGGGCTGCGCAGTTTTGTGCAGGACGGTGATTTGCTGTCGGGCTTTGACCCGCAAGTACCGGGGCTGTTCTGGGTGGCAGCGCAAGGCGGCTATGGTATCCAGACCTCACCGGCCATGGGCCAGGCAAGCGCCGCCCTGGTGCGCGGCGAACCGCTGCCGGAGGCACTGACCCGGTTCGGCCTGGACGCTGGTATGCTCTCCCCGGTCCGCCTGGAGCCCCATTGATGAACACCGCTGAACAAGACAAGGTCATGCAGAACTTCCGCGCGATTGCCGATGCAATCGCCACGCTGTTCTTTCCCCATGCAGAAGTGGTGTTGCATGACCTGCGCACGCAAACCGTGGATTACATCGCCAATAACCTGTCCAAACGCAGCCTGGGTGACGACTCGTCCCTGGAGGACATGCTCGACGGTGACGTCAGCGAGGTGAATATCGGCCCTTACGAAAAGCTCAACTGGGACGGCCAGAAAATCCGCAGCCTGAGCACCGTGCTGCACGACCACCAAGGGCGCAGGCTGGCTGTGTTGTGCATCAACCTGAATATTTCAATGTTCGAAACGGCCAAGGCGGCGCTGGATTTGTTCCTGTCGCCGAGCAAGCTGATCGCACAGCCGGACGCGCTGTTCCGTGATGACTGGCAGGAACGCATCAACACCTTTCTGCATGCCTGGCTGCGCGAGCGTCAGTTGAGCCTGAACCTGTTGACCCGCGACCACAAACGCGAACTGGTGCTGGCGCTGCATGCCGAGGGGGCATTCAAGGGCAAGAGCGCCTCCAACTATGTGGCCAATGTGCTGGGCATGGGGCGGGCGACGGTCTACAAGCATTTGAAGGAACTCAAGGGTTGACCCCCTTCTGACGACAACGCTAATCCCCTGTGGGAGCTGTCGAGCCCCAGCGAGGCTGCGAAGGGGCCGGCAAGGTCAACATTTTCATCGCCTGACCCACCGCTTTCGCAGCCTCGCCGGGGCTCGACAGCTCCCACATTGACCGCGTCTTTGCGTGATTCAGTCGCCGTAGATATCGGCCTTGAAGTACTGCTGTGAAATCTTCTGGTATTCGCCGCTGGCGCGAATGCCGTCGATGGCCGCGTTCAGTTCGCTGACCAATTCGCCATTGCCCTTGCGCACCGCAATACCGGCGCCCTCGCCCACGTATTTCGGGTCCTTGAGCTCCGGGCCGACAAAGGCATAACCCTGCCCGCGCGGCATCGCCAGGAAGTCGCTCAGGGGAATGGTGTCGGCAAAGATCGCATCCAGGCGCCCCGCTGCCAGGTCCATGTAGATTTCTTCGTTATTGCTGTAGCGCTTGACGTTGATGCCCTTGGGCTCGAACACCTCGGTGGCATAGCGGTCGGTGGTGGTGGCGCGCTGTACGCCGACGTTCTTGCCCTTGAGGCTGACGTACTGGTCATCCACCACGGCGCCGTCCTTCATCACCAGGCGCGACGAGGTGAAGTAGTACTTGTGGGTGAAATCCACCGACTTCTTGCGGTCTTCGTTGATGGTCATGGACGACAACGCCATGTCGATCTTCTTGACCTTGAGGGACGGAATCAGCCCGTCGAACTCACCTTCAATCCACACGCACTTGACCTTCATTTGCGCGCACAGGGCGTTGCCGATGTCGTAGTCGAAACCCACGATATTGCCGTCGCCGGTCTTGGAGGCGAACGGGGGGTAAGCCGCCTCGATACCGATACGCAGGGTTTTCTCGGCGGCCAGCAGGTGGCTGGAGGCGAACAGGCTCAAGGCCAAGGCGGGAAGGAGGTGGCGTTTCTTCATGAGGGGGTTCTCGCAGGTTGTTGTTGGTTTGGCAAGAGTGAAGAAAAACGTGCAGCGGCTATTTTGTACTTATAATTCCATACTGGACTTTTATGTGTTTAACCGTCAACAGGCAAAAAAATGTGGGAGGGCTTGAGCCTTCCCACATCAGATCCAGCAGCACCGCTTAAACCTTACTTGGACACCGGCATTGCAAACTCCGCGCCCTGCTCGATGCTCTCCGACCAGCGTTGCATGATCGACTTCTGCTTGGTGTAGAAGCGCACACCCTCGGTGCCGTAGGCGTGCATGTCCCCGAACAGACTCTTCTTCCAACCACCAAAACCGTGCCAGGCCATCGGCACCGGAATCGGCACGTTGATACCGACCATGCCCACTTCGATGCGCCGCGCAAACTCACGAGCTATGTTGCCATCGCGGGTGAAGCAGCTGACGCCGTTACCGAACTCGTGATCGTTGACCAGCTTCACCGCCTCGGCAAAATCGTTCACGCGTACACAGGCCAGCACCGGGCCGAAGATTTCTTCGCGGTAGATGCTCATGTCCTGGGTCACGTGGTCGAACAAGGTCGCGCCCAACCAGAAGCCGTTCTCCAAGCCCGGCTCGGTGGGCACGTAGTCACGGCCATCGAGCAGCAACTGCGCGCCGGCTTTTACGCCCTGCTCGATGTAGCCACTGATGCGTTCCAGCGCAGCCCGCGACACGATCGGGCCCATCTCGGCTTTCAAATCGCGACCATCGGTGATGCGCAACGTCTTGGCGCGCTCGGTCAAGGCAGCAATGACCTTGTCACCCACATCACCCACCAGCACCGCCACCGAGATCGCCATGCAGCGCTCGCCGGCACTGCCGTAGGCGGCGCCCATCAGCGCGTCAACGGTGCGTTCGATATCGGCGTCGGGCATCACCACCATATGGTTTTTCGCCCCGCCCAGGCCCTGCACGCGCTTGCCGTTGCGGGCGCCGCTCTCGTAGATGTATTGGGCAATTGGCGTGGAGCCGACGAAGCTCACGGCTTTGACGTCCGGGTGTTCGATCAGCGCGTCCACCGACTCTTTATCACCCTGCACCACATTGAACACGCCCTTGGGCAGGCCGGCTTCATGCAGCAGCTCGGCCATGAACAGCGAAGCGCTTGGGTCAGTCGGGCTGGGCTTGAGGATAAAGGTGTTACCCGCCGCAATGGCGATGGGGTACATCCACATCGGTACCATCACCGGGAAGTTGAACGGCGTCACGCCGGCGACCACACCCAGCGGCTGGCGCATCGTCCAGTTGTCCATGCCACGGGAGACCTGGTCGGAGTGTTCGCCCTTGAGCAGGTTGGGAATGCCGCAGGCAAATTCGAGAATGTCGATGCCACGGTCGACTTCGCCCTGGGCATCGGTGAACACCTTGCCGTGCTCGGCGACGATGATGCGCGCCAGGTCGTCCTTGCGTTCGCGCAGCAGGTGCAGGTATTGGAACAACACGCGGGCGCGGCGGATCGGCGGGGTGTCGGCCCAGCCGGCAAACGCGGCCTGGGCAGCGGCAACGGCTTCGGCCACGGTCTGGCGGCTGGCCAGGGCCACGCGCGCGGTGACTTCACCAGTGGCCGGGTTGTAGACGTCCTGATAACGGTCATCGCGGCTGACGCGCTGGTCGTTGATGTAGTGCTCGATGGTTGCAGTCATGGCAGTCGATCCAGGTGGGTGGCGTTGGTGCACACGATAGGCTTTCACTTTGTTCCGAACCAGAGCAGAATCCAGAACTTATTGTCCTTACCTGCGAACAATACACCCATGGAAAAGGCTGAAATCGAAGGGCTGTGGACCCACATTCACTGGCTGTCGGTGCTGGAGGAACAAGGCACCTACACCGCTGCCGCCGCGCGCCTGGGGGTGAGCAAGTCAGCGGTGAGCCAGCGCATTTCCGACCTGGAAAAGGCCACCGGCACGCGCCTGGTGACGCGCACCACCCGCAGCGTGCGGCTGACCGATGCGGGGCTGTCACTGACTCGCGAAGTGCGCAGCGCCTACGCGCAGATCGCCCGCAGTTTTTCCTCGGTGCGCGACTCGGTCGGGGAAATACGCGGGCTGGTGCGCCTGACCGCCCCCGTGGCCTTCGCCCGGCAACAACTGGTGCCGCACCTGTCCGGTTTTTTGCAGCAGTACCCCCAGGTGCGTATCCAACTGGACGTCTCCGATGCCTTGAGCTCATTGGCCGCCGAGGGCTACGACCTGGCGGTGCGCCACGGCTTCCAGGTGCCCGAAACCCACGTGGCGTGGAAGCTGTGCGACACCACCTCAGTGCTGGTCGCCACCCATGATTACCTGCAACGCCACGGCAAACCCCGCGAGCCAGGCGAGCTGTCGGCCCACAACTGCCTGTTTTACCCACGCGGCACCGACCAGCCCGCCTGGACCTTCGAGCGCGGCAGCCCCCCCGTCGAGCGCCTCACCGTGCCCATCGCCGGCAGCTTCGCCACCAATAACAGCGAAGCCTTGCGCGACGCGGCACTCAACCATCTGGGCATCGCCCTGCTCCCGGACTTCAGCGCCCAGGCGGCGCTGGCCGCGGGCAAAGTGGTGCAGGTGCTCAAGGACTGGACCCTCAAGGGCGCGTTTGCCGATGAGATCTACCTGATTCGGCCCTACTCGCCCCATGTACCCAAGTCGGTGAGTGCGTTGGTCAACTACCTGAAGGACAAACTCTCGGGCGGGTTCCGCTAGGCGGCAGGGTTAAAAGTCCACCGTCGCCGACAGCTGCAAAGTACGTGGATACCCCGGCGAGAAGGCGCCGTAAGACGCGACGCCCGACCAGTACTCGCGGTCAAATACGTTCTGCACGGTGGCGCGCAAGGTGGTGGGCCGCCCTTCGATCTTGGTCGCGTAGCGGACGCCGGCATCAATGCGCGTCCAGGCATCCAGCTCCTGGGTGTTGGCCTGGTTGACATATTGGCTGTCGGTGTAGATCGCCCCGCCGGTGAGGGTAAAACCTTCCAGCCACGGGGTGTCGTACTCGGCCCACAGGTTGGCCTGGATATCGGGCACGCCGACCGGTTTGTTGCCTCGGTTGGCGGCGCTCGCCGACTGGGTCAGCTCGCCATCGAGGAAGGTCACGCCGCCCATCAAGCGCGTGCCAGGCGCCACTTCGCCGTATACGCTCAGCTCGACACCACGGTTGCGCTGCTCGGCCTGCACGGAGTACACACCGTTGGCGCCCAATTCGCCGCTGGGCTTCTCGATCTGGAATAACGCCAGGGTGGTCATGAGGGTGCCGTGTTCATACTTCACGCCCAGTTCGTGCTGCTTGGATTCATAAGGCGCGAAGGTTTCACCGGCATTGCTGGCCGTACCCGGCGCGATATCGCCTTTGCTCAACCCCTCGACATAGTTGTAGTAGAGCGACACGTCATCCCAGGGCTTGACCACCACGCCCACCAAAGGCGTGGTCGCAGCGTCCTTGTAGCGCGAACTCACCGCGCCTGCGGCGTTGTAGTTACGCGACTCGATGTCTTGGCGCCGCACGCCCAGGGTCAACTGGATGCGCTCATCGAGAAAGCCCAGGGTGTCGGTGAGCGCCACGCCGGACAGCTCCGATTCGGAGATGCGCAGCACTTTCGGCGCCCGCAGGTTTTGCTTGGGCGTGTCCACCGGGTGGTAGATGTTGGAGCGGATTTCGGTGCCGTTGTTGATGCCGCGAGACAGCTCATCCTGGTAACGGGTCGCCATCAGCGTGGTGGTGTGGGTGATCGGGCCGGTGGCGAACTGCGCACGCAGGCCCACATCGGCGGTGGAACGGTCGACGTTGAACTTGTAGTAACCCGGAATATTACTGGTGTCGCCAGCATCATTGAGGATGCGCGGCACCTGGTCCGACAGGCGCTTGACATCCGACCGCCCGCCGCCGGCATGGGCGAACACGGTGAGCGAATCGCTGAGGTCATATTCACCGCCGAGCAAGGCCGATTGCTCCTTGGTGTCCGACCAGCCCCACTTCTGCGGCAGGCTGGTGCGGCCATTCGGGGCCGAAGGCACCTGCACGCCCGGCGCCAGGGTGAACGGGCGCGAGGCGCCTTCAAAACTTTCTTTCTGGCTGATGTAGTCCAGGTTCAGGCGCAGGCGCTCGCCGCGATAATCCAGGGCAATGGCGCCCACCCCCACGTCGCGATGCTGATCGTCCACGGCGGTGTCGCCCCCTTGCAGGCTGCCGTTGAAGCGCACACCAAACTGGTTTTCCTCACCGAAACGGCGGCTGATATCCAGGTGACCGCCGACTTGGGTGTCGGAGGCATAACTGCCGGTAAAGCGCGTCAGGTCCTGGTCCAGCGGGCGCTTGGGCACGATATTGATCACACCGCCCACGCCGCTGTTGGGCGAGATGCCGTACATCAGCGCCCCCGGCCCCTTGAGCACTTCGACGCGCTCGGCGTACTCGGTGAATGCGCGGTAGTTGGGGGCCACGCCATACACGCCGTCATAGGCCAACTCGCCCAGGTTGCCCTCGCCAATCGCAAAACCCCGCACGAAAAACGAGTCGACAATACCGCCAGTCTGCCCGGTAGAACGCACCGAGGGGTCGCGCTCCAGGGCATCGGCCACGGTCACCGTCTGCAGGTCGGCGAGGGTCTTGGCAGTGTAGCTGGTCACGCTGAACGGCGTGTCCATCACGTCCTTGTTGCCCAGCATGCCCAGGCGCGCGCCACGGGCCACCTGGCCGCCAGCGAGCACCTCGGGCAGGTCGGTGGGGCCCAGATAGCGGGCGTTGACGTTCGTCGCGTCAAGGGTCAGGCTCTGCGCGCTGTCGTCGGTTGACTCGGCGGTGGCGGCCCAGGCGTTGCCACTGGCAGCAGCCAGCAACAGGGCGGTACGAATAGCGAGGGTTAACCGGCTGGCAACAGGCATGACGTCAGGGCCCTTTGATCAAGTGAAGTGAGGATTACGCTTGATGCCAGTCGACGCGTGAAAAAGTATCACCCCAGCCGCGACTTTTTTTGTATAGCGAGACTGCTCCATGCCACCCACCCGCGTCCTGATTGCCCTGCTGTTCACGATCCAGCTTGTGTCCATGGGCGCCATGGAAATGAGCGGGCCGTTCTGGCCGGTGCATTTACGCCAACTGACCGACTCCGACACGCTGTTCAGCTTCGCCAGCGTCGCCGTGTACGTGGGGCCGATGCTCGGCATTCTGTTGACCAGCGCGTTCTGGGGCCGCATCGGCGATCGCTACGGCCACAAGCTGATGATGATTCGCGCACTGGCAGGCCTGACCCTGACGCAACTGGGGCTGGCCTTGTTCAGCGACCTCTGGACTATTCTGGTGCTGCGTTTTCTGCAAGGCGCCTGTGCCGGCTACATCGCCCCGGCCCAGGCGTATGGCGTGAGTATCGAGGTGCCGTCACGGCGTGCACGGCTGTTCGCACTGCTGCAGATTTCCACCAACGTCGGCTCGCTGCTCGGCGCCGTGGTCGGCGGCTTGATCCTCGACCATGCGACGTTCTTCTGGATCAACCTCAGCGCCGCGGCGCTCTGTGCGGTGTGCACGGTGATTGCAGCGCTGACCTTGCCGAACGTGCCACCGGTGAAGAAAACCACAGCCCCCTCAACGGGCGGCACCTGGCAGGCCTCGGCCCTGCTGCCGCTGTTGACGGTGATGGGCATTCTGCTGCTGGCGCGGATGCTGCCGCAGACCTCGTTCGCGCTGTATGTGAGTACGACGTTCGCCGTCAGCAATGCCCTGGTCGGCCTGTGCTACGGCTTGCTGGCCCTGGGTTTTATCCTGTCGGCCACCGCCTGGGCGCGCCACTTCGAAGGTCGCAGCCAGGCAGACAGCTTGCGCCGCCTCACCTGGGTGGTGGCCGGCTGCATCGCGCTGACCGCCCTCGCCGGCCTCACCCGCAACCCGCTGGTGTTTGTGCTCGCCTATTTTGTCTGGGGCGTATTGCTGGGCGCGACCACGCCGGTACTGATGGCGCTGGTTTCAAGGACCGCCGACAGCACGCAGCAAGGCCATGTGCTGGGGATCGCCCAGGGCACGGCGCAATTTGCCTCGATCGTGGGTATCTGCGCCGGCGGCTTGCTCAGCCAGGTCTATGGCTTGGCGTACACCTACCTGTTTGTGTGTGTGGCCTATGCCATGGCGCTGATTGCGATTCTCGCGTTGCGCAACCGACGGGTTTGCACTTAGCATTGGGAATACTTCTCAATTGCACGGTTGCGCGCCATGAGCGAAAGCCTTCCCGCCGATAACACCCCTCACCTGCGCGCAATCGAGGCGCTGTACAGCGGCCATCACGGCTGGCTGTACGCCACGCTCAAACGCAAACTCGGCAATGCCATGGATGCGGCGGACCTGGCCCAGGACACCTTCACCCGCATCCTGGCCTCGCAGGTCACGGTGATTGACCAGCCACGCGCCTACCTGAGCTGCGTGGCCAAGGGCATCCTGGTCAACTGGTACCAGCGCAAGGCCCTGGAACGTGCCTATCTGGAAGCGCTCGCCAGCGTGCCGGCCCACGAGGTGCCGTCGCCGGAAGCGCACTTTCTGGTGCTGGAGACCCTGCACGAAATCGACGCAATGCTTGACGCGCTGCCGCCGCTGGTCAAGCGTGCGTTCCTGCTGTCGCAGCTCAACGGCCTCAAATACCAGGACATCGCCGAGCAATTGGGCGTGTCGCTGATTACCGTCAAGCGCTACATGAAACAGGCACTCGTCCAGTGCCTGATGCGGGTGGAATAAGTGCTCAGCCTGGGCAAGGAACCACCGCTGCCCACCGACGCCCTTGAAGAGGCCGCCGAATGGCTGATGCGCCTGAGCGAGAACGAATTGAGCGCCAGCGAACGCGCCGAGTGGGAGCGCTGGAAGGTCAGCAGCCCTGAGCGTGGCCGGGCTTGGGCGCGCGCGCAATTGCTGCAAAGCAAGCTCGGTGGCCTGCCGCCGTCCCTGGCGATGTCGGCGCTGGACCGCCCGAGCAACCCCCAACGCCGCGAAGCCCTGGGCAAACTGGCCTTGTTGCTGGCGGTAATGCCGGTGGGCTGGGGCAGCTGGAAGCTGGCGCAGTCCCAGCAATGGAGCGCCGACTACCGCACCCGCATCGGCGAACGTCGCGAACTGACCCTGGCCGACGGCTCGCGCCTGACCCTCAACACCGAGACCGCCATCGACGTGCGGTTCGACACCCAGCAACGCCTGGTGAGCCTGCGCGAAGGTGAAATACTGGTGCAGACCGCACAGGATGCATCCCGCCCGTTCCTGGTCAGCACCCGCCAGGGCCATATGCACGCCCTGGGCACGCGTTTTACCGTACGCGAACTGGGCGCACGCACGCATCTGGCGGTGCTTGAGGGCGCGGTCAAAGTGAAGCTGGCCGACAATAGCCAGAGCGCGCCACTGATCGTCAGCGCCGGGCAACGCACGGATTTTTCCGCGCAACAGTTCGGCGCGCTCACCCCCGCCGACCGCAATATCAGCGCCTGGACCCAAGGCATGCTGATGGCCGACAACATGCGCCTGGCAGACTTTGTCGCGGAACTGACCCGCTATCGGCGTGGCTTCGTGCGCTACGACCCGGCCATTGCAAACCTGCGTATTTCCGGGGCCTTCCCCATCGCCGATACCCAGCGCACCTTGAACATGCTGGTGCAGACCTACCCGGTGCGCGCCAGCGGCCATTTGAACGGTTATTGGGTCAGCCTGTCGCCGGCTTGAGGCGGCGCCAAAATAAAACGCGCCGCGGGTGATACTTTTTTCGCGCTCGGCTGGCAAACACTCATACCCCTTTTCCCTTTCGTCCATAGGGCTGCCCTCCATGCTTGTGATTCGCAGCGCGCTGCTCAGCCTGGCCCTGGCCGGTGCCGCCCTGGCGGACGTGCCGGCGCAATGGGACAGCGTGACGGTGCGCACCTACCACATCGACCCCGGCCCGCTCGGCGCCACGTTGTCGAGCTTTGCCGTGGACGCCGGTATTGCCCTGTCATTTCTCCCGGCACTCACCGAGGGCCTGACCAGCCCAGGCTTATCCGGCCGTTACTCGCCCCAGGAAGCGGTCACGCGGCTGTTGGCCGGCAGTGGCCTGGACATGGTGCAGCGCAGCGACGGCAGCTACACCCTGGTGCCGGGTCAAGTCACGCTTTCGGACATCACCGTCAGCGCCCCCGAGCCACGCGCCAGCGACCTGCCGCCGCTGTATGCCGGCGGCCAGGCAGCCACCGGCGCGCGCCTGGGCATGCTGGGCAATACCGACGTGATAGATGCGCCGTTCAGTGTCAGCGCCTACACCGCCGCGCTGATCCAGGACCAGCAGGCAACCACGGTCGGCAATGTGCTGGAGCGTGATTCCTCGGTGCGCTCCACCGGGCAGACGGGCGGGATTGTCGACTCGTTCTTCATCCGCGGTTTCCCGGTGGGTGAAGGCAACCTGGGAGAACTGGCGTTCGACGGCGTGTACGGCGTGGCCTCCAACTACCGGGTGTTTACCGACTACGCCGAGCGCATCGAAGTGGTCAAAGGCCCCGGTGCGCTGCTGTACGGCATGTCACCCAACAGCGCGGTAGGCGGCGTGATCAACGTGGTGCCCAAGCGCTCCCTGGATGAAGACCTGACCCGCTACACCGCCAGCTACACCCAGGACGCGCAGGTCGGCAGCCACCTCGATATCAGCCGGCGCTTTGGCGACGAGCGCCGCTTCGGCGTACGCCTCAACGGTAGCCTGCAGAACGGTGACACGGTGATCGACCAGCAGTCGCGCGATATAGGCATTGGCGCGCTGTCCCTGGACTACCAGGGCGAACGCCTGCGCACCAGCCTTGATCTGATTTCCCAGCAGGAGAAACTCGACGCCGCCTCGCGCCCCTTCCTGATTGCTGCCGGCGTCGACGTCCCCTCCGCCGCCAACGGCCGCACCAACGTCAGCCAGGACTGGGGCTGGTCGCGCACGCGAGATAAATCCGCGCTGCTGAGCGGCGAATACGACCTCACCGACGCGCTCACACTGTTTGCCCATGCCGGTGGCGGCAAATCGGCAGTAGCGCGGATGTCCGACCAGACGCCGACCCTCATCAACGCTGCCGGCGACACGTCTTCGATCCCCGGTTATTACCGTTTCGATGTGCAGCGCTACACGGTCGACGCCGGTGCGCGGCTGCGCTTCGAAACCGGGCCGATCAGCCACAGCGCCACCGTGCAGGCCAGCCGTTATCGCGACGAGCTGTCGCGGGGGATTATTTCCGGGGCCCCGGTGCTGTCCAATCTCTACCACCCGGTGGACCGGCCCAAGCCTGCGATCGCCAAGCCCGCCACGCCGAAAGTATCAGCCAGCGAACTGTCCGGCGTAGCCATCGCCGATACGTTGTCGGTGCTCGACCAACGCGTGCAAGTCACCGTCGGCCTGCGCCAGCAGCGTATCCAGTCCAGCAACTACAACAGCGCCGGCGGGGCCACCAGCACCTACGACGACAGCAAGGTCACGCCACTGTTCGGCGCAGTGCTCAAGCCCTGGGAGCATGTGGCGTTCTACTACAACTACCTTGAAGGGTTGAGCAAGGGTGACGTGGCGCCTTCCAACGCCGCCAACGCCGGCGAGGTGTTTGCGCCTTACGTGTCCAAGCAGCATGAGGTCGGGGTCAAGGTCGACTACGGCACCTTCATGTCGACCCTGGCGCTGTTCCAGATCCACAAGCCCAGCGGCGAGTTGGCCGCCGGGCGCTTCTCGGTACAGGGCGAACAGCGCAACCGCGGCCTGGAACTCAATGTGTTGGGCGAAGTCGCCCACGGCACGCGCCTGCTCGGTGGCGTGACCCTGCTGGATGCCCAACTGACCAAAACCGCGATTGCCGCCAACACCGGCAACACACCGGTGGGCGTGCCCGACGTGCAAGCCAACCTGTGGGCCGAATGGGACACCTCATGGGTCGAGGGCCTGACGCTCACCACAGGCGCCATCTACACCGGCAGCCAGTACGTCAACCAGGCCAACACCCAACAGCTCGATGCGTGGACCCGCTTCGACATCGGCGCACGCTACAGCACGCGTATCGCCGAGCACCCGACCACCCTGCGCGCCACGGTGCAGAACCTGTTCGACCGCGAGTATTGGTCAGGCGTCGCCTCCTACGGTGCGTTTTCCCAAGGCTCGCCGCGCACCCTCCTCCTCTCGGCCACGGTCGATTTCTGACACCTGCAAGGGCTTGATTCATGATCTGCATTGTTCGACGTTGCCACCTTCTAGCGGCGCTGCTGTTCACCGGGTTGTTGGGGGCTAGCCTGCCGAGCATGGCGGCGCTGACCACCGTCACCGATCTGCTTGGGCGCCAGGTCAAGGTCAAGCTGCCGGTGCAGCGGGTGATTCTTGGCGAGGGCCGCCAGCTGTACCTGGTGGCGGCGCTGGACACGCAAAACCCGATTGAACGGATCGTTGGCTGGCGCAAGGACCTGATCCAGTCCGACCCGGACACCTACAACGCCTACCTGCGCGCGTTTCCCGCCATCGCCAAGATCCCCACCTTCGGCGGCTTTGAAGACGGCACCTTTGATATCGAGCAGGCCATCTCCCAACGCCCTGACGTAATCATCCTCAATATCGAGGCGCAGCATGCCACCGAGGATGCGCGCTATATCGAGAAGCTCGATGCCTTGGGCATCCCGGTGGTGTACGTGGATTTTCGCAACCAACCGATGACCAACACCGAGCCGACCATGCGCCTGTTCGGCCAGTTGTTCGGCAAAGAGCAACGGGCCGAGGATTTCATTGCGTTTCACAACCAGCAGATCCGCCGCGTGACCGACGTGATTGCGGCGCAGCAACCGGCGCGCCCGTCAGTGTTTATCGAGCGTATCGGTGGCTACACCGACGACTGCTGCCTGAGTTTTGGCAATGAAAACTTCGGCCTGTTCGTGCAGATGGCCGGCGGCGACAACATCGCCAAAGGCATTATTCCCACCACCTTTGGCCAGTTGAACCCCGAACAGGTGATCGTGGCCAACCCCGACCAGGTCGTTGTCACCAGCGCCAATTGGGAGGCGTTTGCCCCCGGCGGGCATTGGGTTGGCGTGGGGCCGGGCGCCGATATGGCCCAGGCCCGAGCCAAGCTGGCGTGGTACACCCAGCGCCCCGCCTATGCCGGTATCAAGGCCCAGGGCCCGCAAGCCTTCCACGCCATCTGGCATCAGTTCTACAACAGCCCGTATCAGTTCGTGGCGATCCAGCAACTGGCCAAGTGGTTTCATCCCGACCTGTTTGCCGACCTGGACCCGGACGCTGCGTTTCGAGAACTGCACGAACGCTTCCTGCCCGTCCCTTATGAGTCGGGTTACTTCGTGAGCCTCAAGCCATGAGCGCCCCGACCTACCGCAACCTGGTGATACGCAAACGCCTGATCCTCCTTGCCCTGGCATTGCTGTTGTTGTGCAGCGTGCTGCTCGACCTGGCCCTGGGCCCGGCCAGCTACAGCCTCAGCGAAGTGCTCGGCGCCCTGTTCTCGCCCGACAGTGCCGCGCCGCAAGTGCGTGTGGTGATGTGGGACATCCGCCTGCCCGTCGCCCTGATGGCGGTCGCCGTTGGCGCGGCGTTGTCCCTGGCCGGGGCGCAGATGCAGACCATCCTCAACAACCCGCTGGCCAGCCCCTTTACCCTGGGCATTTCTGCCGCCGCCAGTTTCGGTGCGGCCATGGGCCTGGCGTTTGGAGTGGCGTTGTTTCCGCTGGCGGCGCAGTACATGGTGCCGGTCAACGCGTTCATCATGGCGATGCTCTCGGCGCTGCTGATCCACTTCCTGAGCCTGCGCCGTGGGGTGACGGCCGAAACCATTGTGCTGCTGGGCATTGCCCTGGTCTTTACCTTCAACGCGCTGCTGGCCCTGGTACAGTTTTTCGCCACCGAACAAGCCGTGGCAGCCGTGGTGTTCTGGACCATGGGCAGCCTGACCAAAGCCACCTGGCCCAAGCTGGGGGTGATCTGCCTGATCATCCTGGTCACCCTGCCGATTTTCGCCAAGCGCGCCTGGGCCCTCACCGCACTGCGCATGGGTGACGACAAGGCCGCCAGCTTCGGCATCAACGTGCGCAGCCTGCGCTTTCAAACGTTGATCATGGTCAGCCTGCTCGCCTCGTTCCCGGTCGCCTTTGTCGGCACCATCGGCTTTATCGGCCTGGTGGGCCCGCACATCGCACGCATGTTGATTGGCGAGGACCAGCGCTTCTTCCTGCCCGCCTCGCTGCTCACCGGCGCGTTGATTCTGTCAGCCAGCTCGGTGGTCAGCAAAACCCTGATTCCGGGGGCGATTTTCCCAATAGGCGTGGTTACGTCACTGATCGGCGTGCCGTTCTTTATATCCCTGATCCTGGGCGGCAAGAAAAACTCATGGTAAGTCTCCAGTTGAAAGACCTCGGCGCCCGCTACGGCCAGCGCACCATCATCCGCGACGTGAACACCGCAGCCTTTGTCGGCGGCCAGGTGGTGGCGGTGGTCGGGCCCAACGCTGCCGGTAAATCCACCCTGTTCAAGCGCATGGCCGGGCTGATCGACGGGCCAGGCGAGGTGCTGCTGCAGGGCTCGCAAAAAGGTGCACAAGCCATCAGCTACATGCCCCAAGGACTGAACGCCAGCGCCCGGTTGACGGTGTACGAATCGGTACTGCTGGCGCGTAAACAACTGACGCCGGGGTGGGTGGTACAAGACGACGAGTTGAACTTGGTCGACGAAATGCTCAGCGCCCTGGGCATCACCGGCCTGGCCTTTCGCAACCTCGGTGAACTCAGCGGCGGCCAACAACAGCTGGTGTCCATCGCCCAGACGCTGGTGCGCGAACCCGACGTACTGCTGATGGACGAACCCACCAGCGCCCTCGATATGCATCGCCAGGTACAAGTACTGGATTTCATGCGCACCCTGGCGCGCAAACGCGAGGTGATTGTGTTTATCGCACTGCATGACCTGAACCAGGCACTGCGCTTTGCCGACCAGGTGCTGGTCATCGCCGACGGCACAGCCCAGGGCAGCGGGCCGAGCCAGGCGGTGATCAACGAAGCGATGCTGCGCGAGGTTTACCAGGTGCAGGCACGCATCGAGCGCTGCAGCCGGGGGCAGCCGCATATTTTGATTGATGGGGTTGTGTGAAGACCATGCGAAAGCATGGGTATCCACGATACGAAGCGAGCCGCTCTTGCTCTTGCTCTTGATCTGCTTTTGATCTTGATCTCAGGCGCCCCGTTAAACCACGCTGGCCGAACGCAGGCTTGAATTCGTGGGTAACCCGGCAGGACGCCGGGTTAGCCGCCCCGCGCCATGGATGGCGCGTGGCGGCGGCCCACGGATTCAAGCCTGCGTTCGGGCACACCGAGCCTGGGCGAGGTGCCGAGTGGTGGGGCAAGAGCCCTTTGGTTACTTTGGGGCTTTTTTTTCCAAAGTGACCCGCTGTCAGAGCGGAACCCTAAGTGGCCGTTACCGCAGGAATGGATATGTACACGGTATAACAGCGTCGGCTGTCAGGGCGCCATCGCAGGCAAGCCAGCTCCCACAGAGATGCCGGGACTTCAGTCAAAATCTCGGATCAGCCACTGCTTCTATCGCTCAATCCTCGCGAATACTTGCCTGATCCTCCGACTTATCGCCTGCCGGGATAGATACCCCTTGCGCCGTGGTCTAGAGTCCAACCATGCGCGCGTGGCCAAGATGAAACCGGTTCTCAACCCCGCCGCCATAACCCGTCGCCCATGAGCGACACCAGGGCATGCCACCGCGCACGTCCCTGATAAGAAAAAGCACCACCAACCGATGATCAGCAGGTGAGCCCGCATGGAATTACGTATCAACCAAAAGGCCTATCAGGTCGATGCCGAAGCCGACACCCCGTTGTTGTGGGTGATCCGCGATAACCTGGGCATGACCGGCACCAAATACGGCTGCGGCCTGGCCCAGTGCGGCGCCTGTTCGGTGCTGGTGGACGGCAACGTGGTACGCGCCTGCGTGACGCCCGTGGCCGGCGTGGTTGGTCGGGAGATCACCACCATCGAGGCCGTGGAGGCCGATGACGTGGGCAAGCGTGTGGTGGCGGCCTGGGTCGAACATCAAGTGGCGCAATGCGGTTACTGCCAGTCCGGGCAGGTGATCGCGGCCACCGCGCTGCTCAAGCACACCCCCGCGCCAACCAAGGCGCAGATCGACGCGGCGATGGTCAACCTCTGCCGTTGCGGCACCTACAATGCCATCCATACCGCCATGGATGCCTTGGCCGCCGGGAAGGAGACCGCCTGATGAACACCACCGAGATCATTCCCGGCGTTACCCTGGGCGAACCAATCAACTTGTCCCGTCGCCGCTTCCTGGCCAGCACTGCCGTGGGCGCGCTGGTGATTGGCTTCGGCTTGCCGCTGGGCACCTCCCGCGTGCAAGCCGCGACCGGCGCCGTCGCTGAACGCGGCACTCAAGTACCCGCCTTCCTGGAAATTCGCCCCGACGGCAGCGTGCGCCTGCTCAGCCCTTTCATGGAAGGCGGCCAAGGCACCCACACCGCCATGGCGCAGATCGTCGGTGAAGAATTGGATGCAGACCCGGCCACGTTCATCGTCGAAGCGGCCCCGCCCGGCGAAGCCTACGTGGTGATGGAAAATGGCATGCGCATCACCGGCGGCAGTATGTCGGTGCGCATGAGCTACCCGACCATGCGCCGCCTCGGCGCCCTCGCCCGTGCGATGCTGATGCAAGCTGCCGCCGAGCAACTGCGTGTACCGCTCAGCGAGCTGACCACCCAACCCGGTCGCGTGGTGCACGCCGCTTCCGGTCGCTCCCTGGGCTACGGCGAATTGGCAGGTGCCGCCCTGGATATGCCGGTGCCCGACCCGGCCAGCATCACCCTGCGCGATCCAAGCCAGTTCCGCTGGATCGGCAAGCCGGTCAAGCGCCTGGATGCCTATGACAAATCCACCGGCAAGGCGCAGTACACCATCGACCTGAAAATCGACGGCATGCTCCACGCGGCGGTCCAACACGCGCCGCGCCTGGGCATGACCGTGGGCAGCCTGCGCAACCAGGCGCAGGTGCAAGCCATGAAAGGCGTGCATTCGGTTCACACCCTGCCCGGCGCCGTGGCCGTGGTGGCCGAGCGTTGGTGGCATGCCAAGCGCGCCGTCGAAGCCATCCAGGTGGAGTGGCTTGAAGCCGCCGCCGACTCCACCGTGCGGGCGATGCCGGCGGATTTTTCCAGCGACAAGTACCGCGACTTCCTTGCCGCCCAGCAAGGCCCGGCCCGCGATGAGGAAAACGAAGGCGATGTGCCCGGCGCACTGGCCAGCGCCAAGACCCGCGTCGAAGCCACCTACCACAACCAGTACCTCAACCACGCCCAGTTGGAGCCGCCTTCAGCCCTGGCACGCTTTAACCCCGACGGCACGCTGGAGGTGTGGCTGCCTAACCAGGCGCCGGATATGTTCCGTGCCGACATCGCCAAACGCACCGGCCTGAGCACTGAGCAAATCACCCTGCACTCGCCGCTGCTGGGCGGTTTTTTCGGCCGGCATTTCCTGTATGACTCCGCCAACCCTTACCCGCAGGCCATCGCGCTGGCCAAGGCGGTGGGTCGGCCGATCAAGCTGATCTGGAGCCGTGAAGAAGAGTTCGTGCGCGATGTATTGCGCCCGGTCGCCGTGGTCAAGTTCCGCGCCGCGCTGGATGACAAAGGCCTGCCTGTGGCCATCGAAGCGGTGAGCGCCACCGAAGGCCCCACCGAAGCCATCGCCGGCAAACAGGGCGACGCCATCGACCCTACCGCCCTGGAAGGCTTGTCGGGCAAGAGCTACGCGATCCCCAACAAACGCATTGCGCAGATCTACGTCAAAGGTCCGGCCATGCTCGGTTACTGGCGCTCGGTGGGTAACTCGCTCAATGACTTTTTCTACGAAGCCTTCCTGGACGAACTGGCCGACAAAGGCGGCCATGATCCCTATGAACTGCGCCTGCACCTGCTGCGCGACAACCCGCGCCTGACCACCCTGCTGCAAGCGGCCGCCGAGCTGTCTGGCGGTTGGAAGCGTGGGCCCTACACCGCCGAAGACGGCACCCGCCGTGCACGCGGCGTAGCCATGGCCTCGCCGTTTGGCTCCCATGCAGCGGTGGTGGCCGAGGTGTCGATCGAGAACGGCCAGGTCAAGGTTCATCACATCTGGGAAGCGATTGACCCGGGCAGCATCGTCAACCCGGCGATTGTAGAGGCGCAGGTCAACGGTGCCGTGGCCTTGGGCCTGTCGCAAACCTTGTTGGAGGAAGCGGTGTACGTGGATGGCAAGCCACGGGCGCGCAACTACGACCTTTATCCGGTGCTGCCGCCTTCCCGTATGGCGCAGGTCCACGTGAAGATCGTGGAGAGCGGAGAAAAAATGGGCGGTATCGGCGAACCGCCGTTGCCGGCTGTGGCCCCGGCCGTGGCGAATGCCGTGGCGCAGCTGACCGGCCAACGCATCCGCAGTCTGCCTTTGAGCCGTTACACCTTCAGCTAACCGACAGGGAGTGCCCATGAATAACCGCCGATTCGCAAGAACCGCAGGGTGGCTGGTGCTGCCCTGCGTGGTCGCCGCTGGCGTGCTGGCCTGGTACGTCACACGCCAGCCCGCCTCGCCTTTTGAACAACAGCAAAGCACAAGTTTCGACCCCGCCTTGGTCAGCCGCGGTGAATACGTCGCCCGCGTAAGTGACTGCGTGGCCTGCCACAGCCTGCCAGGCAAGACGCCCTTCGCCGGCGGCCTGGAAATGGCTACGCCGCTGGGAGCGATCCACGCCACCAACATCACCCCCGAGCGCGAGCATGGCATCGGCACCTATAGCCTGGCCGACTTCGACCGCGCGGTACGCCACGGCGTGGCGCCGGGTGGGCGACGGCTCTACCCGGCCATGCCCTACCCGTCTTACGTCAAACTCAGCGATGACGACATACAGGCGCTGTACGCGTTCTTCATGAAAGGCGTGCAACCGGCCAACGAACCTAACCTGCCCAGCGACATTCCCTGGCCGCTCAACCTGCGTTGGCCCATCGCCCTGTGGAACGGTGTGTTTGCGCCCACCGCGACCTACGCCGCCAAGCCCGGCCAGGACGCGCTGTGGAACCGTGGCGCGTATATCGTGCAAGGCCCTGGCCACTGCGGCAGTTGCCACACGCCACGCGGGCTAGCGTTCAACGAGAAAGCCCTGGACGAATCCGGCGCGCCATTCCTGGCCGGTGCCCTGCTCGACGGCTGGTACGCCCCCAGCCTGCGCCAGGACCACAACACCGGCCTGGGCCGCTGGAGTGAGGAACAGATCGTGCAGTTCCTCAAGACCGGTCGCAACCAGCATGCCGTGGTCTACGGCTCCATGACCGAGGCCTTCAACAACTCCACGCAGTTCATGCAGGATGATGACCTGGCCGCGATCGCTCGCTATCTGAAGTCACTGCCCGGCGACCCACAGCGTGACGGCAGCCCCTGGCAGTATCAGGCAGTCACGGCGCGCTCGGATGCCCCCGGCGCCCACACGTACGCCACCCGCTGCGCCTCCTGCCATGGCCTCGACGGCAAAGGCCAACCCGACTGGATGCCACCCCTGGCAGGCGCCACCTCGGCCCTGGCCACGGAAAATGCTTCGGCGATCAACATCACCCTCAACGGCTCGCAACGTGTGGTCACCGCCGGGATGCCGGACGCCTACCGCATGCCAGCATTTCGTGAGCAATTGTCCGACCAGGAAATCGCCGACGTGTTGAGCTACGTGCGTGGTACCTGGGGCAACCACGGCGGCGCGGTCGATGCGAAGGCCGTTAGCAAGTTGCGCGGGCATACGGACCCTGCGAGCAGTAGCCCGATTATTTTGCATATGCGCTGAGGACCAGGCGGTGCAGCGCTTGTGGCCGTTGATAGGCCCAAGGGGTGCACTGCCTCTGAGCACAGGCAGCGAAACGACTGGTATTTCCGAAATGGAGCATATAGCCAAATAGTTTTCTGCCCCACTGGCGAGCAATCGGTACCGCGACTAACCTCCCCTCAGTATCAGAAAGGAATCACCCAGCAGCCACGGAGGCTACCCCCCGCTAAATATGATCCAACTGCCCACGTTATCGAACGTTATAAATGGATTATCCAAGCTACTCGTTGTTGTAGGTCAGTGCGCGAAAACAGGCTCACTCACTTGACAGTAATCAGTAAATAGGGAGCGAGGCGACCTATTTGATTTCTGCGTCTCCCATTGCCTCTAAGCAGTGCAATTCACGCCCTTAATAAACACGTCTTATCGCCACGCAAAAGGGCGCAGGCGTGCTCATATAAAATTATTGCTTCAGCAGGAGATAACCATGAGACAAGTTCAAAAAATCACCGTCAATAACAAAGGCGGTTACGTGTTTAACTTCAAGGTCCAATGGCTCAAGAGCGACGGTAAGTGGTACACGTCCCAATGGAGTAGCGGTGACTATCCGGTGGCGCAGTCTCGGACCACACCGAATCTGGAAACCATCGGCGTGCCTTCAGACGCGCTGGCCGTCACGGTGTATGGGCATGCACTGGCCGGGTCATCAGGCCAAGGCACGCCGTTTGTGGGGTTTGCCGCAAACGGCCAGATCGCGACCTACGATGCGGTAGGAACAACCCTCATCGGCTTTGCGATTAACTTGATCGAATAAATCAAGTTCTTTACCACGGGGTATCCGGCCCCCACTTTTCGTGACTTGCCGTTGGAAGTTGGCGCCGGCTTTCTTTTTTACTCTCAACTCACCTGACGTTAAACACCACGTAACAGGACACCAACATGAAACAAGTCGAACGCATTGGTTGCCTTAACAACGGCATTTTTGTCATGAACTTTTCGATTCAGTGGCTTGATTCGGCCGGCCAATGGCATACCTGCGATTGGAACAGTGGCAACTTCGAAAATGGTGTGTACAGGGTCAGTCCTTCACTTGCATTGCTCGGCATTCCCGCGGATGCAATTGGCGTCACGCCTTATGTGTCCGCCGTCGCAGGCATCCAAAATCAAGGAGAACCTTTAGTTCAGTCGGCCAATAACGGCAGGCTGGCCGCCTATGAAGTCACGGGAACAACCTTGAATTTCAAGGTTCAGCCGCTACCGTGGAAAAACTGGGCTCAGAACATCGTCGACACCCTGGAAATCGATGGTCAATACTACTTCTCCCCAACCCATCTGGCAGCGCTTCAAGACATCGTGCGCCAGGCCGGCGCGGCAGGCGCGACAGTACGCGTATCGGGCCAACGGCACGCGCAACCGGCCTTGGTTGCCGAAGACAATCGCATCGCCCCAGCCCCCCACCGCTGGCTCATCGACCTCGCCTGTTACGCAGACTTGGGCCCGAACGGGGATGAGTCTATTGTGCTGGGCACCGCCCCACATACGATCACCGTGAACACGGGTGTGCGCGAGGATGAGTTGGATGCCTTCCTGACCGCCCATGACCTGATGCTCAAGACCGCGACCGCCGGCGGCTTCTTCAGCCTGGGGGGCATGACCGCTGTCGATGTCCACGGCGCAACCATCCGCGCACCGATTTTTGCCGAAACCGCTTCGGCGTTCACCCTCATGGGGCCGGACGGCCAGGTGCGGACCATTGACGCACAGACGCCAGCAGTCGACGGATGGTCGCCCTTGCAATTTGCACGCGTCTCCCTCGGTGCGTTGGGCGTTGTCACTTCAGTGACTCTGGATGTATTGCCCCGCCCATGGGCAACCACGTTGAATGCAGGCAAAGACACCAACGTTGTCTGCGCTGACGAGCCAACCTTCATCGCCCGGTTCAAGGCGCTGCTTACGGACCATGACCGCGTCGAATCCTTTCTCAATCCCTACACCGACAATTTCCTGATCTTGTGGTGGGATGTGGTTGCTTCCCCTGCGACCCAGGTTCCCAACCTGAAGACAAGCGTACCGAATGCCTGTGCCCTGGCGGGAGAGAATGTATTCGGAGCACCCTACCTGATACCGTTTGAGCCCATCATCGAGCCGCCCCTCATCGCCGCCCAGTATGGCAATAACACGACAACGGCGAGTGCAATCATCGACGCTGGGTTCCTTACGATCGAAACGCTTTTTGATCAAGCCGCGGCGGTCTACTCAGACTTGTGGCTAACCAAGGCCTCACGTGTTATTTTCATGTCGTACTTTATCGAGCTCCCGGCTCTGGATGACGAAGGCCTCAGTAAAGCCTGGCAAGGACTCGACGCCGTAAAGGCACGGATCAAGAGTACCAGCGACTTCCTGGTGGTTGCCCCGCTGGAGTTCCGCTTCGTCCGTGGTGGGGACACAGCGTTGGCCGGGACGTACACGCAAACCCCAGACGCTACCTTCGTGAACCTGGATCTTATCGGTTACGTACCCGCTGTGGCGGCGTCTGACTACCCGGATCGCCTCCTGCACTTTTTTGCGGATATTGAACGAGACTGGGTTGCCCTGGGTGGCATGCCGCACACCGGCAAAATGTTCGGTTTTTACAACCCGGCTCAACCCTCGGGAACTTACTCTGAGCCGTTCAACCCGGAATTCCTGAAGGACCTTGCACAGCGCCGCAGCGAGAGAACTGCGGCCTTCAACGCCTTTCGCAAGGCCTGTGATCCAGCGGGTCGATTCCACAACCACTTTGTCGCGACGCTGCTGGGAGACATGCCGTAGCAGGGGTGTTGTGCGCTTGCCTGTGAATTCATCGACTCGGTTTGTCTGATGTACCGAGGTGTTTGCATCGCAGGCAAGCCAGCCCCCACATTCGGGCGATGAGTACCCTTGAGTTAAGCGTCGGCTGTTTGGACGGCTTATTTGCTCTCGTCCGCCTTGCCTTCCTGCATCTGCACTGACGACTGGGTGCCACTGTTGTTGTCTTTGGTGGCGTTATCGGCGTTGTCAAAACAGCCGTGTAGCATGAACGCGCTGCATAGACCCAGGCACATATAGAGTTTCTTCATGAGGGTTCACCTGTTGATGAGTGAGTGATGTACGCGTGACGAAAGTACGATTCGTCCGCCCATGATCTATCTGTCTGGAATAGAGGCGCTGGCGTTCAAAAAATAGCCCCTTGGCTGACGAATGGGGGCCGCGTGTTATTCAAACGGGATCACCGAGATCTTGCCGTTGCGCTCAAGAATCGCGAAGCGGATCTGCTTGAGCTCTACAAGCCCTTGGGTGGACCGGGCCGCCTCAAGGATGTCGCCCTCGTCCAGGCGCGCATGCTTGAGGCGTTTATGCAGCACCTGGCCTTGCTCGACCAGCACCGTCGGCCCGCCATCGAGCACCCGCGCGAACCAGGCTGAACGCTGCTTGACCAGCGAGAATCCGATATCGATGGCAATCAGGGTGGCGATGACCAGCACAGCATTGGTCATCGAGAAGTCTTCGCCCAGCAACGCCTGTTGGGTGGCCTCGCCGATGACCATCAACAGCACCAGGTCAAAGGTGGTGAGTTCAGCCAGCGTGCGCCTGCCGGCAACCTTGAACAGCACCAGCAGTACCAGGTAAATCGCCATAGCCCGCAGTACAGAGTCCATGGTTGACCCTCGCAACAGTGAATGGGAAACGACCGATTCATACGGATTAGGTGACCACCGCGCCGCTCAGGTTCATTCTTTCGACTCGCCCCGGCCACCATCTAAAAAGATGATGGTTCCAGCGCAACTGAAGCGTTGAAGTGATCGAAATTTCGGCAGAAACCCAATTGATATAGGGGCGCTTGAAGCGGGTCACACGTCTATATCGACCACGTTGAAGAAGGAAACCCCTGTCATGAACGACTCACAACGCGCCTGGGAATTGGCCATGGTGCTGATTGCCAATGGCCGGATCCCCTTTGACCCCGCCAACCCGAGCGGGTCGGTGAAGATCCTGTCCAAGCATTTGCAAGCACTGGAAGAAGCACTGCGTGAACAGGCCACAGACGTCGCCACGCATGAGCGCCTGGGCAAGAACAGCAGCCGCAGGCCCTCATTGGTGTGTGCCGACTAGGCGTCAGGCTTTGGTGCGGTTACAGCCGATCCGATTCGGCAACTGGCCCTGCCTGGTTTTCAGCGTGGCCTGCAGCGCTTGCGGCAAGGTGCTCCAGAACGTCAGCCCGGAGCGCTCTTCGATGTGATCCACGGTGACCTGGTAATCACAGAAGTCTGCGCCCTTGGCAGTTTCCTGGTTCATCACGAACGAGGCGTACAGGCCCGTTTCCGGCGAACTGCCGACCACGATGATTTTCCAGTAGCCGCTGGGGATGGTGTGCACTTTATTCGTGCCCGGCAACGAGCCGACAAAATGCTCATACAACGGGCCGGTAGCCACATACACCTGATCGACGCCTGGCTCCTTGCTGAGGTTGCGCTCCTGGTCTTCCAGGCGCGCCCACGGCCCCTGGTTGAGCTCGGCCTTTTGCGGGGTGATGTTCGACAAGTAGTTGAGCGTTTGCCAATCGGCCACACCGGCCATCGAAGCCAGGTTGGCCTGATGCCCCCGGTCGATTTTGAGCGCGACGTTGGCGCCGTTGTAATCCACCGGGTCCAGGGTTTCCCCGGCTGGAATATCCGGGTCGGTGCGCCAGTCACGGGATCGCCCGCTGGCCGCCGTGGCTTTGGTGATTTTGTAGGAGACCCAATTGGCAAACTTGGTCGAGCCGTTGTTGTTCAACGTGTAGGCCTGGCGGTTCAACGTCACTGGGCTGCCACCGGTGGGGCAACCAACCGCGCAGTTATCGAACGGCAAGGCTGGCGCAGGGAGGACGGCGGACTGGCGCGAGGGTGTGGTACAGGCGGCCATCAACGGGATCAACAAAAACGCCAGGTACTTGAACGATGTGCTTCCTTGCATGGTGTTACTCCTTGGGATGTATCTGTTAAAAGACTGAATGGCCTCGGCCGATGCGCTTCCTGCGCAAGTCGAGATAACCATTGGAACACATAAACATTTCTAAACAACGACCGCAACCAGGCCAACAAACGTAACCCCTTCGCACCCTGTAACTGTGCTATAGCGGGCGATAGCATCGCCTCATCAATGCACAAGGGACTGTCATCAAGCACGTGGGGGCAAATGTTCAAACAGAGGATGCTCCACGACCATGGCTGAATACCTTCTTCCTCCCGCTGCCCCACACTGGCTGATCCGCCAAGCCACCCCCGACGATGTGCATGCATTGGTCGCACTGGATGCCTACGCAACCGAGCATGCCAGCCGTCGTGTGTTTATCTATGACGCCGTGGTTCGCCAGCAATGCTTGGTAGCCGCCGACGCTAACGTGTGCGCCGGCTACCTGGTGCTCACCCACGACTTTTTCAACCATGGGTTTATTGCGCTGGTGGTGGTTTCACCGCTGTACCAGCGCCAAGGCGTCGCCCTTCGTCTGCTGTCAGCGGCCGAAGCAGCCTGCAAGACGCCCAAGCTGTTCGCGTCGACCAATGCCTCCAACGGCGCGTCCCACGCCCTGCTGACGAAAGCCGGCTTCATCCCCAGCGGGCAGATCGAAAATCTGGACGATAACGACCCTGAACGTGTGTACGTCAAGTTCATCCGCTGACCTTCAGGCAATGCCTTTTGTAGGAGCGAGCTTGCTCGCGAAAAACGCCCAGGCGCCGCACTTCTTCAGGGAGCACGCGTTATCGTTGAGGTTTTTCGCGAGCAAGCTCGCTCCTACAGGAAGTAGAAAGCAGAAAGCCTTCTGCGCGGGCAGGAACCTTTTCTTGAATGGGCAATCTGTGGTTCACCCTTTTGAACCGATCGAGACCCTGCGCATGCTTGTGAAAAAAGCCGTCCTCTGCCTTGCACTGCTAAGTGCGGGCTTTATCGCAGGCTATGCGGCAAAACCCACCCCGCAGTTGCAAGTCACCGCTGGCCAACTGATGGAGTGCGGGGAACTCATGATCCCGACGCTGGGGATGTGAGTCGGTCCGCGGGATGCACGTTGAACCCATTGCGCCCCGCTGCCTTCGCGCCGTAAAGCGCTGTGTCCGCAGCCTCCACCAGACCCAACACCGGCTCCAGCCGTGAACCCGTGCCCGTCGCGATACCGATACTCACACTCACGTGCCCGAAGGGGCTGCCTGGATGAGTGATGTTCTCCTGCTGCAGGCGCGTAAGGATGCGTTGCGCGACCACCGCAGCCCCTGCGTTGTCAGTCGCGGGCAGGATGATCGCCATTTCTTCTCCGCCATAGCGCGCCACCAGGTCCGACGGGCGCCGCACGCAGGTTTCCAATAACGTGCTGACCGCTTGCAAGCACGCATCTCCCGCGACGTGACCAAAGGCATCGTTAAAGCGTTTGAAATGGTCGATATCGAGCATCAGCAATGCCAGCGACGTACCCTCGCGCTGCGCCCGGCGCGCTTCCACGGCCAGCGTCTCATCAAAACAGCGACGGTTGGCCAGGCCGGTCAGCGCGTCCTTCTTCGCCAAGAGTGCCAACTGCCGATTGGAGTCGAGCAACTGTTGCTGGGCGACACGCAACGCCTCTTCCGCCGCCGTACGCCTGCGGATATCCAGGATCAGAAACCAGCCGATCAGTCCCGTCAGCCCCAGCAGCCCCGCCACCACGACCGCTGACAGTGCCGCCTCGATACGCCACGCCGCGAGGGCTTCGTGCTTGCCCAACGCGACGGTGGTGATCAGCGGCAGGGTTTCGCTTTTGCGAAAGGCATAGAGCCGCTCTACCCCGTCCAGGCTGGAGGTATAGGCCGCAGTGCCCACCGGTTGGTCGACCAAGTACTTGGAATAAATAGGCGAGGAGGAAAAGTTGCGGCCCATGTCCTGCTCGCGGAAGGGGTAACGCACCAGCAACGTGCCGTCGGCGTAGGACAGGCCGATGGCGCCCTCCTGGCCTACATCGAGTTTGCCGAATACCCGCAGAAAGTTTTCCACCCCCAGGGTCACAGCGACCACGCCAGCGAAGTTGCCCGCCGCGTCGTTGAAACGGCGGCTGATGGTCACCACCCATTCATGGTTGGAACGGCTCTGAATCGGCGGGCCAATAAAAGGTTCAGCGCTCGGATCGTCGCGATGGTGGATGAAATAGGCCCGATCACTGCTATTGGCGCCCTCCGGGATCGCGCGATTGGAAGACAGCAGCCACCGGCCCTGATGATCATAAATGGTGATGCCGCTGAGCTGCGGCATCAGCGGCTGCTGTCGGTTGATCAGCGTACTGATGCGCTGGATTTGCACCGGGCCACTGCCTTCGGTTTCCAGGCGCTCCACCAACCCCAGCAACAGCAACGAGCTTTGCCGCACGATGCCTTCGGTATAGGTGTTAAGGGCCTGGGTCAGGTTCAAGCCATGCACGTCCACTTCCGCCAGCGCACGGTCGCGGGAAGACAGGACTTTCCAAATCGTCAGCGAAGTCAGGGAACAGCCGATCACCAACAGCAAGAGCATCACAAGACGGGTATCACGCTTCACGTCAGCACCTTAAGGAAGTCCGGTTTCCATCCAGCCATCATTCGAACGTCGGTACTCACAGGGGCAACCGGTTCCAGAGTGCCAGCATACAAGCAGTCTGTGCGGGCTGCAGCAACAGAGTGTGGGGCTGAGCGCCGGCCAGAGGAACCAGCGGCTTTAATGACCACTACCAAGCAGCGTATTGAATGCTAAACCAACCGTTCAGGTCGCTATTAATTCAATATCAATCGACGCAGCAAAACTTATACGAAGCGGCACTTTGCGAGCCTACTTGTACAAGTTCCATCTGCCCCTCTACCGTTCATCGCCCTTTTAAAAAAATTTCAAAACATCTGCGCACCTGCCCTTATCAGAAAAGATGTCCGTTGCATAAACGGGCAACTAGCGAAACGACATTTCAAAACTGGGAGTATTGTTATGACGACGAGCAATAAAAACCCTGGAAACTTTGCCAACGATCGCGAAAAAGCATCACAGGCGGGCAAGAAAGGTGGACAGGCCTCTGGCGGCAACTTCGCCAACGACCGCGAGAAAGCCGCGGAAGCCGGGCGTAAAGGCGGCCAGAACAGTCATGGTGGTGGACGTAAGTCCTGACCACACGGGCAGTACCGCTGTTCCGTTCGTTAACAAAGGGCATTGATCATGCGTGCGTCCATTGATAATCAGCGCGGCGAGCCAGCTCGCAGGCCGATTGTAGAAGTGCAAACTAAAGCAAGGACTGGCCTGCGTTCTAATACGTCTGCGTGTTACGAACATCAGCAACTTGTTGAACAAGCCGAAGCCACGATAAGTGCATCTAAAACGCCACCCTTGTGTGAAAGGCACTTATAACCGTGCAGCTTGATGCACGCGACCAAGTGCACGTTTCCAGCACAATCGAAGTGAACGTTACATTACCGACATAACGACGAGGTAACTGAACATGACTAATCAAGACAAGCAAGGCCAAATGAGCGTCAGCGAAGCCGGGAAAAAAGGCGGCGAAGCCACTTCTGCGTCCCATGACAAAGAGTTCTACCAGGAGATCGGCAGCAAAGGTGGCCAAAACAGTGGCGGGAACTTCAAGAACGATCCCGAACGCGCCGCTGAAGCCGGCAGCAAAGGCGGCCAGAACAGCGGCGGCAATTTCAAGAATGACCCCGAACGCGCCGCCGAAGCGGGCAGCAAAGGTGGCCAGAACAGTGGCGGCAATTTCGCCAACGACCGCGAAAAAGCTTCCGAAGCCGGGCGTAAAGGTGGCGAACACAGCCACGGCGGCGGGCGCAAAAGCTGATGTGCTTGATGCAGGGGAGCAATGCTCCCCTGCTTTCATTGATGAGGGACACCATGCCTTTACACATTATCAACTTCACCGCACCGGTCACCGCCTCCACGTGCAGCCAACTGATCGAAAAAGCCTCATTAGCCGTGCAGCAAGGTGCCCAAGGCCTGGTACTGAATATCGCCACCATGGGCGGCGAATGCAGCTACGGCTTTACGATGTACAACTTTTTATTGTCCCTGCCGATCCCGGTGCATACCCATAACCTCGGCACCGTGGAATCCATGGGCAATATCATCTTCCTGGCCGGTGAGCGCAGGACCGCCTGCAAACACAGCAAATTCCTGTTCCACCCCTTTCATTGGCATGTGCAAGGCGCGGTTGACCACTCGCGCATGTCTGAATACGCAATGAGCCTCGACTATGACTTGCAGTTGTACGCACGCATCGTCGCCGAGCGCACCGCCGATGCCGTCGAAAAACTGGAGACCGAAAAATACCTGATCGCCGCGCCACGCATTCTCGACCCGCAACAAGCGCTCACCGCCGGCTTGATCCATGGGATCGAACTTCCCGTGGTCAAGGCGGAATTCGTGAGCAGCTTCATTCATTCCTAGGGCTTATCAGGCAAAAACTGCACAACACGAAAAGTACGCAGCAGAACGGCAAAAACCTGACCCCACGAACCGAGCGGGCGCACGCGCCCGCAACTACGTAACTATCACCACAAAATACTGGCAATAGAACATCAACTAAGCGCTTGTTTGAATTCTTCCTTTTTAGCAGTTGAAAACGTCCACTTCTTAATTGAGAGTGGCCGTTTCATTCAGGGAGGAATCGATGTGACGCATCTACAAGCGAACCGAGGTTGCCTGCACTGCAAACAGCCTTATGAATCAACGCTGGATGACCCGGACTACCTGATGTCGCCAGCGTCAGACATGCTGTGCCCGGCGTGCAGGCAACAGTATGCAGCCGACATCATGAAAGAGGCGCTGCAACGCAGCGTGCAAAAATTGTGCATATTGCAGGAGCGACGCAAAAAACAGTAAACACTTGCCTCGTTCCTGCCGCCCCCTAATGCACATCATCCATTAAAAACCCATTCATTCGGGGGACGGTGGTACATAGGGTTTTGCAATAAACGGGATACTCCCAGACGGACGCCATCTTACATTCTCAAGACCGTAGCGCTCGGCCAGCGGTTTGCTGATGCGTTTGATCTTTTCATTACGCGACCTGGGAATAATGCCAATGCCTGCATCGCAACAGGCCCAATGCCAGGCTTCTGCGTTATTCATCACCTCCGCTCTTATAATGAAAGACTTAGGCTCGTGGTGGTATTCGTATTCGATGACATATAAAGAATTTTTCATAACCTCTCCTTCTGATTTTTTGTTATTTGCTCAGAACGAAGGTTCAGAATTTTTAATGTTTGAATGACGACGATCACACACTTGCCGTCGCACTACCGTTCGTCGGCCTCGCATTAAAAAAATAAAACCGCTCATGCGTCTTTTGTTTCTTAGTAGTGAGTCTGTTCACTCCAGGCTCTTGGTAAAAAACTCCTGTCTTGCCCGCACTCCGTGCGGGCTTTTTTATTTGCGGCGGCGCTACACCCTGTGGCGAGGGAGCTTGCTCCCGTGACGTAGCGACCGACGGTAACCACGATGCGAAGCGAGCCGCTCGTGATCTTGCTCTTGATCTGCTTGTGATCTTGATCTTAAGCGCCCCGTTAAACCACGCTGGCCGAACGCAGGCTTGAATTCGTGGGTAACCCGGCAGGACGCCGGGTTAGCCGCCCCGCGCCATGGATGGCGCGTGGCGGCGGCCCACGGATTCAAGCCTGTGTTCGGGCATACCGAGCGTGAGCGAGGTGCCGAGTGGTGGGCAAGAGCCCTTTGGTTGCTTTGGGGCTTTTCCAAAGTGACCCGCCGTCAGGGCGGCCCCCTAAGTGGCCGTAACCACAGCAATGGATATGTACACAAACCAACTGTGTTGACTGTTAGGCCGCCATCGCAGGCAAGCCAGCTCCCACATTAAATTGCGGGCGTCAGTTAGTTAGGCGTCGGCTGTAAGGCCGCCTTCGCGAGCAAGCCCGCTCACAGTTGCAGCGCAGGGCCTCAGGTAGGTCCCGACTGTCGGCCGCGCCACTCAATCGTCGTCGTGCAAGTGAGCGTCCGCACAGGGCAGTCGGCCGGACTCACCACCGGCAATCCGTTCCGCCTGATCAATGCCGCGTTTGAGCGCGTCCCGCACCGTCCATTCGGCGCCCGACAATTGCTTGGTACGTTCAACCACGCATTGCCCCGTCGCGGTGTAGACGCACAGCAGCACTTCGATATCGCCATCTTTCCGCTCCCGAGCCCTGACTTCGATATGGCAGCCGTTTTCAACCTCCTGGGTAAAGCACTCTTCGTCGAGTGCCTTGGCGGCCCAGGCTTCATAGGTTTTGCCACGTATAAACATAGCGCTTCTCCAAAACCGTTAGTGGGGTTGGCCATCAACTAACGACTGAACTTCTTAACCCGAATTCAGACTTTTTCCAAGGCCAATTCCATCATGCACCGATAAAAACCCTTTACCGTTTCGCCTGTTAAACCGTTCGTCAGGCGAGGAAACAAATTGTTAAACCAACCCACCGGGCTCTATTCAAAATGTTCGGGAGCGCGGCGAAATGCGCCCTGCAGAGCGGCAGCAAAAGCTAATAGAACCGAGCAGTAGAAGCACTTTGTCTACTGACGGCACCTTATTGCCGAGTGTTTAACACCTGGCGGCGTCTGAGGTTAACAAGCGCTTCGCTTAGTTAACGCTTGAGCACTGATTCGGCGCAGCAAAACGCAAGTTTCCAACACAGGAGCAAGGCATGAAACGAGCGATGGGTTATTGCCTGGTCACTATTACCAGCCTCTTCTTACTCACCAGTTGCAACCTGGTGGTATTCAACCCCAAGGGGCAAGTAGCAACCGATGAGCGCGACCTGATCATTCTCGCCACCGGCCTGATGCTGCTGGTGGTCGTTCCGGTGATTGTGATGATGTTTGTCTTCGCCTACCGCTACCGCGCCACCAATAAAAAAGCCCGCTACTCCCCCCGCTGGGCCAGCTCGCACAAAATCGAGGCGGTGGTGTGGGGCGTTCCCCTGCTGATCATCATCGTCCTGGGATGGGTGACCTGGGAGACCACCCACGCACTCGATCCCTATCGCCCGCTGGAATCAGACACCCCGCCCATCAATGTGCAGGTGGTGGCCACCGACTGGAAGTGGCTGTTTATCTACCCTGACCTGGGCATCGCCAGCGTCAACGAGCTGGCCCTGCCGGTGCACACGCCAGTGAGTTTCACCGTCACCTCCGACGCGGCCATGACCTCGTTCTTTATTCCCGCACTCGGCGGGCAGATCTACGCCATGGCCGGCATGCAGACCAAGCTGCACCTGATCGCCAACGAGACCGGTGAGTTCAGAGGGATCGCCGCCAACTACAACGGCCCCGGTTTTTCCGACATGCATTTCACCACGCTGTCGCTGAGCGCTGCCGACTTCCAAAGCTGGGTGACAAAGGTCAAGGGCGCGGCCACGCCTCTGGACCACAGCACTTACGCGCAATTGGCCAAGCCCACCCTCAAGCACCCCGTGACCTATTACTCGGCGGTACAGGAGCGCCTGTTCCTGGACATCGTCGACAAATACGAAGGCATGAACAAGGCCAATAAACCCCAGCGCTCGCCATTGAGCGACGCTGCACAACGCACCGATCAACACCCAAGTCTGCTGGCTGAGGAGCGGTAACCATGTTCGGAAAACTGTCGTGGGACGCGATCCCAACCACTGAACCCATTGTGATGTACACCCTGGCCGTCGTCGGCCTGATCGGGGTGGCGCTGGTGGGCGCGATCACCTGGAAACGCAAGTGGGGCTATTTGTGGCGCGAGTGGTTCACCTCGGTAGACCACAAGAAGATCGGTTGCATGTACATCATCGTCGCGCTGGTGATGCTGCTGCGCGGGTTCTCCGATGCGATCATGATGCGCACCCAGCAAGCCATGGCCGCCAGCGGCGGGCCGGGTTACCTGCCGCCGGAACATTACGACCAGATCTTCACCGCCCACGGCGTGATCATGATCTTCTTCATGGCCATGCCCTTCGTCGTCGGCTTGATGAACATCGTCGTGCCGTTGCAAATCGGCGCTCGCGATGTGGCTTATCCGTTTCTCAACGCCCTGAGTTTCTGGCTGTTTGTGGTGGGTGCGGCGCTGGTGAACATTTCGCTGGGGGTGGGTGAGTTCGCGCGCACCGGCTGGGTCGCGTATCCGCCGTTATCCGAGCTGGGCTACAGCCCCGGCGTCGGCGTGGATTACTACATCTGGTCATTGCAGATATCCGGCATCGGCACGCTGCTCACGGGGGTGAATTTCTTCGTCACCATCCTGAAGATGCGCACCGAAGGCATGACGCTGTTCAAGATGCCGGTGTTCACCTGGAACGCGCTGTGCACCTCGGTGCTGATTCTGGCGGCCTTCCCGATCCTCACCGCCACCCTGCTGATGCTGACCCTGGACCGTTACCTGGGCATGCATTTCTTCACCAACGAGGCCGGCGGCAACCCAATGATGTATGTGAACCTCATCTGGGCCTGGGGGCATCCTGAGGTGTACATCTTGATCCTGCCGGCGTTCGGGGTGTTTTCCGAGATCGCAGCCACCTTCAGCAGCAAGCGGTTGTTCGGCTACGTGTCGCTGGTGTGGGCGACCATCGCGATCACCGTGTTGTCGTTCATCGTGTGGCTGCATCACTTTTTCACCATGGGCGCGGGGGGCAACGTCAACGCGTTCTTCGGCATCATGACGATGATCATCGCGGTGCCGACCGGGGTGAAAATCTTCACCTGGTTGTTCACCATGTACCGCGGCCGCGTGCGTTTCGAAACGCCCATGCTATGGACCCTGGGCTTTATCGTGACCTTCAGCATCGGCGGCATGACCGGGGTGCTGCTGGCGGTGCCGGGGGCCGACTTCCTGCTGCACAACAGCCTGTTTCTGATCGCGCACTTTCACAACGTGATCATCGGCGGTGCGGTGTTCGGCTATATGGCCGGCCTGACGTATTGGTTCCCCAAGGCGTTCGGTTTCCGCTTGAACGACAAGCTGGGGCGCATCGCTTTCTGGTGCTGGCTGGTGGGCTTTTATTTCGCGTTCATGCCCTCCTACGTGCTGGGTTTCATGGGCATGACGCGCCGTCTCAATCATTTCGACAACCCCGAATGGCGGCCCTGGCTGCTGCTGGAGTTGGTGGGGGTGGCAATCATCCTCTGCGGTGTGGCGACGCAGGCCCTGCAGCTGTTGGTGAGCATCCGCAACCGTCATCAATACCGCGACCGCACCGGCGACCCATGGGACGGGCGCACCCTGGAATGGGCCACTGCGTCTCCGCCGCCGCTGTACAACTTCGCCGAGCAGCCCAAGGTCAATGACCTGGACGCGTACTGGGGCATGAAGGAGCGCGGCGTCAGCACCCTCAGCCACACCGACTATCGCAGCATCCACATGCCGCGCAATACCGCGTCGGGCCTGGTCATCAGCCTGTTTGCGCTGGTCTGCAGCTTTGCGCTGGTGTGGCACATCTGGTGGATGGCGGCGTTCGGCCTGGTGGCCTCGGTGGTGGCGTTCGTGGTGCGCAGCTACGACGAAGACACCGATTACTTCGTGCCCGCGCAGGAAGTCGCGCGCATCGAAACGGCACGTCTCAAAGACCTGGCAGAGGCTTGACCCATGTCCAATATCGTTATGGAAAAAGACATCGCTCACACCCACGAACAAGGGCATGAAGACGCCGGTTCCCTGAGCCTGTTCGGGTTCTGGATCTACCTGATGACCGACTGCATCCTGTTCGCGACCTTGTTTGCCGGCTACGCCGTGTTGCGCGACAGCGTGGCGGGCGGGCCGTCGAGCATGGACATTTTCGAACTGCCCTATGTGCTGGCCGAAACCATGCTGCTGCTGTTGAGCAGTATCACCTACGGCTACGCCATGCTCGCCATGAACCACGGCAAACAACGCGATGTGTTGCGCTGGCTGGGGCTCACGTTCGTGCTGGGCGCGGGCTTTATCGCCATGGAGATCAACGAATTCCACCACTTGATCGCAGAAGGCTACGGGCCGGACCGCAGTGCCTTCCTGACGGCCTTCTTCACCCTCGTCGGCACCCACGGCGCGCACGTGTTGACTGGGCTGATCTGGATGGCGGTGCTGATGGTCCAGGTCAAGCAACGCGGCCTGACCAGCACCAACGCCACCCGGCTCAGTTGCCTGAGCCTGTTCTGGCACTTTTTGGACGTGGTATGGATCTGCGTCTTTACCGTGGTCTATCTGTTGGGGGTGGTGTGACATGTACAAGCAAAGCTCGCTTCACAGCAGTGCCGGTACGAGCCATGGCAGCAGCCGCTCCTACCTGGTCGGGTTCCTGGTGTCGGTCCTGCTCACCCTGATCCCGTTCGGCCTGGTGATGTTCCCGTCACTGCCGCGCACCTTCACCGCCTGGCTGGTGGTGGCGTTGGGCGCGATACAAATCGTGGTCCACCTCAAGTTCTTCCTGCACCTGGACACGGCCGAAGAACAACGCTGGAACCTGATTGCGCTGATTTTCTCGGCGGTCATCATTCTTCTGTTGGTGGGGCTTTCGTTATGGATCATGGACAGTATTCATCACAACATGCTGGCGCACTGAAACACTGGCGGGGGTTGTTCAATACCGCTATCGAGCTCACCAAGCCGGGCATTATTGTCGGCAACCTGGCCTCGGTGCTGGGCGGTTACCTGCTCGCCGCCAGCGGGCATGTGGCCTCGGTGACGCACGGGCTCGCGACCCTGCTCGGCACGGCTCTGGTGATCGGGTGCGGTTGTGTCATCAACAACTGCATTGACCGCGACATCGACCGGCGCATGGTGCGCACCTGTCACCGTCCGCTGGCACTGCGCACCATCAGGGTGTCCACTGCCGCAGGCTATGGGATCGTCCTGGGCGCCTGCGGTTTTGGCTTGCTGTGGGCCGGCAGCAATGCGTTGGCGTGCATGCTGGCCATGGTCGGGCTGGTGATCTATGCGGGGGTCTACACCTACTGGCTCAAGCGGCGTTCCCACTGGGCCACCTTGATCGGCAGCGTCTCTGGGGCGATGCCGCCGGTGATCGGCTATTGCGCGGTCACCGGGCGGTTTGACCTCACGGCGTTGCTGCTGATCGTGGTGTTCTGTTGTTGGCAGATGCCGCATTCACACGCGATCACCGTGATGCGCCGCGAGGATTTCCGCGCCGCAGGCCTGCCGCTGTTGAGCCTGGCCCAAGCCCACCGGCAGATACTGGCGTACATGCTGGCCTTCCTCGCAAGCGCTCTGATGCTGGGCGCGGTGGCGCAGATGGCGGCGTTGTATTTTGTGGTGATGCTCGGGCTTGGGGGGTATTGGCTCACCCTGGCGGCCAACAGCACACGACTGACTGACCCGACCGCCTGGGCGCGCAGGATATTCGGGTTTTCGATAGTGCTGGTGCTGGCGCTTAACCTGGCGTTGGCAGTACTGAGGTAGCTCTGCGGGCAGCGCCCTCCCCCTGTAGGAGCGAGCTTGCTCGCGAAAAACGTCAACGATAACGCGGGTTGCCTGCATAAACGCGGCGCCTGTGAGTTTTTCGCGAGCAAGCTCGCTCCTACAGAAGGTCATATCGTCGTCGGCTGTCTGGCATCAAGCACCGCACGGATTTTGCGGGGCAAGTCAGCAGGCTGATACGGCTTGGGAATCAACTCGAACTCATGCACCTCTATGTCCGCGCGGGCCAACGCGTCTTTCGCATAGCCGGTGGTCAGCAAGATCCTGATGTGCGGGTACAAGCGCGACACCTCCCGCGCCAGTGCCGCGCCATTCATTGCGCCGGGCATGATCAAGTCACTGAACACCAGGTCATACGTCGCCTGCCTGAGCATGCCCAATGCCTCGGCGGCATTGAGGGCGATGTCTGTGTGGTAACCGTAGTCAGACAGAATGACCTGCGCCAACTCGGCCACCTCGGGCCGGTCCTCTACAATCAGGATTCGCTCGTTACCTTGGGGTGAGGTCGCCTCAGGTGCCTGCTCGACCCACAGCTGGCTGTCATCGGCCGGAAAGTACAAGCGTATCGTCGTACCGATGCCCGGGTCTGAATGAATCCGCGCTGTGCCGCCCGATTGCTTGACGAAGCCGTACACCATCGACAACCCCAGGCCCGAGCCCTGGCCTTCTTCCTTGGTGGTGAAGAACGGCTGCATGACTTTGTCCTGAATACCTGCGTCGATGCCGTTGCCGTTATCCGAGACCGAAATGCTCACGTAACAGCCCTCCGCCAACCCCTCACGCTCGGCATCGATATCGCCGGGCACTTGGACGTTGCAGGTCTTGACGGTGACCGACGGATCAGCACGCCCGTGCAAAGCGTCTTGGGCGTTCGACAACAGATGCTGCACCGCCAGCTCCGCCTGGACCGGGTCGATGCGGCAATTCCACAGCTCGTCGGCAAGCTCCACCTGCAACGCGACGCCCCGCAGCGCACGGGCCATGAAGTCCGGGCGGCCGAGCAAGCTGTTCAAGTTGATCACCCGGCTGTCGAGCCGTTGCTTGCGCGAAAACGCCAGCAACTGCTGAGTCAGGGTTTGCGCCTTTTCCGCCGCCGCCCTGGCACGGCTGGCGCTGCTGACGATGCGCTGCGGATCGCTGCCGGGGCGCTTGGCGCTCTGCTGGATCAAGTCGAGATAGCCCATCATCACTTGCAGCAGGTTATTGAAGTCATGGGCGATGCCACCGGTCAGTTGCCCCAGCGCTTCCAAATCTTGTGCGCGACGCACGCGCTGCTCAGCGTCGTGGCGCCGGCTCACGTCCAGCTGCGAGGCGAAAAAATACACCAGTTGCCCACGTTCGTTGAACAACGGCGAAATGAACAGCTCGTTCCAGAAGGTCGAGCCGTCCTTGCGGTAATTGAGCACCTCGACACAGGCCTCATGGTGCCGCTCAACTGCGCGTTGCACCTGGTGCAGCGCGTTTTTGTCGGTTTGGGGCCCCTGCAGGAACCGGCAATTGCGTCCGATCACTTCGTCCAGTTCAAAGCCTGTCAGGGTCAGGAACGCCTGGTTGGCAAAGATGATCGGGTTATCCGGCTCGGCGGGGTCGGTCACGATCATTGCGCTGTGGCTGGCTTGCATGGCCGCAAAGAACAGGTCTTTGCGGCTGGCAGACAGCATCGCCAATTCCATACCCTCGACCACAGGCTTCTTCTTTGTCGCCAAGGTTCACCTCCAGATACGTGGTATGTGTTCCATGGACCGTGAAAATGCTGCGCAGTGCCATCAAAGGGCGCGGCGCCCGTGATTGGGCGCCGCGCGACCGTACAGCCTGGGTCATGGCTCAGGTTTTGGCTGCAGCCCCCTGCCCAGGTCAGCGCCGGTGGTGGGGTCGCTGGTGGGGTCCGAGAGCGTGCGGATCTTCATCGCGCTCAGCACCGCTTCCTCGTCGGCGTCCAACTGCACGCTGGCGGTGCCGTCACCGCCATCGACCGCCGGTTGTGGGTTTTCCACGAACTCCCAACCATCACCCTGGTTCCAGGGCCCGCGCAGGTTTTCCGCACCTTGGGACATGTTGAAGTACACCTGCGTGAACTCCGGCTTGCCCGGCAACTTGCCTTGGGGGAAATTCGGTTGAATGGCATGCAGCGCTTTTTCGAATGAAAGCTGGTGAGCGATTTCCCGCGTCATCAAAAACCCCAGCGCATCTTTTACTCCCGGGTCATCGGTGACGTTCATCAGCCGCTCATAGACGATTTTGGCCCGGGCTTCGGCGGCGATGTTCGAACGCATGTCTGCGGTGGGTTCACCGATGGTGTCAATGTAGGCGGCAGTCCACGGCACACCGGCAGAGTTGGTCAGCGGCGAGCCCGCCCCGTACAGCAGGCTGGTGATGTGCGAGTCATTGCCGGCGCCATTGAGGGCACGATACAACTCGCCCTCCTCTTCCACGCCTTCGGCCATCCGCCCCTTGGCGCCCTTGTTGAGCATCACGATGATGGAGCCGACGATCTCCAGATGGCTGAGTTCTTCGGTGGCGATGTCCATCAGCAAATCTTTGCGCCCCGGGTCGTCTTCCGCCAAGGCTTGGGTGAAGTAACGGGACGCGGCGGCCAACTCACCTTGAGCGCCGCCAAACTGCTCGAGCAAAAGGTTGGCCAGGCCCGGGTTGGGCTCGGCGACACGCACGGTGTATTGAAGTCGCTTGTTATGTAGAAACATGAACAAATCTCCTCAGGCTTACGGAAAAAGGCGCCCTGCTGGAATGCGCGCCTACCTTGCATGGGAAGTGGCCTGCGCATGGAAAATTTCAAAATAAACCGGCGCCTCACGACCAGCGGTAATACGCTGCAGGCCAAGCGAAACGGCGCTTGTAGCGCAGCTCTCTCAATCGGCACCGTGGTTTTCCGACTCGGGCACGACGTCGATGCCGGGCGTACCGCTGGCGGGTTTGATGCTGGCGTCAGCGGGTGTCGCGGCGCTGTCGGGATGGTCCCAATCGGTGGTCGCGTTGGGGTCTTCGTCGCGCCCGGCAGTGCCAATCACGCAACCGTCTTCATTGGGTGCGCCTGGTTGCTCAAGCGGCCGGTACTGTGGGTTGGATGGGTTGGGCTTCATGGCTGAAATGCTCCCGTTCACAGGTTAGGAACCTCGTTGGAACGACGCCTTTTTTTGGAGTGCGACGAAAAAGACGAATGGCAGGACCCTAAACTAAGCCGGCAGTTTCGATCTTATTAATACCGAAGCGCTGACCGGCAATAAAAGTTATACGAAGCGGCGCATCAACCAAGTTCCTGTATAACTTTTTCAGCGAAATCACCGTTCGTCGCCGGTTAGAAAAATCGGTAAAACATTTCCCAAACAGCCAATATCGGAATAAGTGTCCGTTGCGAAACGGCCAACTAACGAAACGCTAACTTAGCGATTGGAGAACTATCATGACTACAGGTAATAAAAACCCGGGCAACTTTGCCAATGATCGCGAAAAAGCCTCCGAAGCCGGTAAAAAAGGCGGCCAGGCGTCGGGCGGCAACTTCGCCAACGACCGTGAAAAAGCCTCGGAAGCCGGCCGTAAAGGTGGGCAGCACAGCCATGGCGGCGGTCGGAAGTCGGGTTCTTGAGTAACGGTGGGAGGGGCAGCCTGGCTGCCCCTTCAAACCAAACGCACAGAACATAAGTGACATATTCATCACTGATAAATAATCGTAAACGTCGCCGACGCATTGGCCGGGCCTGGCGTGACTCGGTTGGCGGTTTGCAGATAACGGGCACGCAAGCGGATGTTGTAGCTGGACTCGAAGGACAGTGGGTTAATACCGCTGGCCCGATTCATCCCCAGGGGTACCGGGGTACTGTCTAGTGTCGCTACTTGGATGCCGACTCCGCTTGCGGCAGGCGAATTACCTGTGCCTGTGGGATCAATGCTCAGCACGCCCGTACTGGCATTGATCGCCGGGCGCGAGGAGTCGATGCGAAATTGCAGGGTGTTACCCGCTAGGGTTCCGCCGGAGCCAACGCCGCTGGGTGAATTACCACTTTGCGAAAGCCAGCCAGGTCCGGTGGTGGAATAGGTGCCATGGAACGCCGGGCAATCATTCAAGTTGATGGAAAAATCTGTCCACCCTGTGGCGCTGTTAAGCCCGGTGAACTTATTGGTCAAGTGCGTCCCCATCGGCACTGAAACATCCGGCGTACTGCATGTGCGCGAGACAATCTGGATACTGCCGGAGATGCCCATCCTGAAACCCTGCATCCTGGCATCGCCGAAGTTGCCAAACAGGCTCACGACCGGCAATGAGCTGCCCGCCAATACACCTGGCGTTACTTCCCCTAGTTTGATCAGTATCAATTCGAAGTTCGAAGGTCCATCAAACGGAATCAGGCAGCGAGAGCCCGATGTGCAGGCAGTCCAGGATTTGTTGGTTTGCCTGGGCAGCACGCCGCCGAGACTATTGATAACCACCCCCAGCCCTGGAATTCGGGTTCTGTAGACCTTGTTGGCATAGGGGCCGCTGGACCAATTGGCTAAGCCAGAAGTCGCCTCGACCGTCAACTCGGTCCACTGTTGAAACGGAGCAAACCGGCAGTCCAGCTCGGGTGCCTGGCCCAAGGCCATGCTGAAGCGCTGTCGATAGACTTCGGCGCCCACCGGCACATCACGTCCGACGGTAATCGCCGAGACCTGCAATGGCATGTTGCCCACTGCGGCCTGGATACCGTTGTTATATGTACAGGTCACTGCCATGGCCGTATCGGCCATCGCCCAAAGTGCCGCCAGCGCTAGGCTGGGTTTGATCAAAGCGCCCATGTTCATAACGGTACCTTTTGCATGTTGTTGGGCGGCGTGCTGCCCGCGACCTGTTTGCCGGCGGCGCAAATAGCGTCCACCTGCTGCAATTGCTGGCCCTCGCCGGGGCCGGGAGGAATCATCAGGGCACACTGTTGATGGGTCTTGCTGCCCCAGTTGATCAACAACTGGCGGGTTTCTGGCTTGATCCGGGCATAGAGCAGACCGCCCTGCCCGACCATTCCCACCGAGGCGCCTTCGCCGTCGGTCACGCCTGCGCCAAATGGCAAGCTGCTGCCATCGTCCAGGCGCACATTGAGCAGCACCGCACGGCCCTGATTAGTGGTGTATTTAAGATGCACCACGGCACCGGCGCGTGGGGCGACTTGTTGGCTAGTCTCGTTGAGTTCGACATCCAGCGAACTGCCAATCGGGTCGATGGCCACCTCGTTCAGCTCATAAGGCCGTAGGTACGGCACCACGGCATTGCCGCGACTGTCGAGCGTGAGGCCGGGGTATCCCGAAACCTTGGCGCCCGCGGCACCCGGCGCACTGACCACCGCCATGGTTTCGCCGCGGTACGGCGTCATGGTCACACCCTCGGCGTGGGCCACCACGGTGCCGCTGGCGCCCATCGAGGCACTGGTATAGCCATCGCCACGCCCCAGTGCCGCACTGAGCATGGCTCGCCCACCCGTGTACTGACCGTTAAGCGCGGCGCTCTTGCTGTGGTTGGCGCCGTCATGGCCGAAATTGGCGCTATAGCCATATTGACGGTCTTGGCCGGCGGTGCCGCTGATACCGGCCTGCTCACTGTAATTGCCTTGGGTATCGCGGCCCACCTGCGCGGTTATTTGCGGAGTGTTACCCGACGCGCCGAAATCCAGGGGCATGCTCATGGTCAGCAAAAAGCTGTTCTCCATGTCGCCCAGCCCCATGCGGCTGCGGTTGGCATTCACACTGAAGCTGACGCGGTTGAACTGCTTGCTGTAGCTGAACTGGTACTGCACATCACTGCCCGGCTGATTCCAGTAGTTTTGCGCGTAACCGCTGATAGAGACTTGCCCCCAAGCCCCAAGGTTCTGGTCGGCGGTCACCGAAAAACGACTGCGCGGGCGACCGAACATGCTCGAATCCCAGCCATTTTTCTCGGCATCCAGCAGTTGGATGGCGTTGCTGAAATCCAGGTAGTCCTGAGTGGAAAACCGATAGGCCGCCAGCGAGAAGTTACTGCCGGTACTGAGCACATTCTTGCTGTACGACACCCGCATGCTCTGGCCCTTGGCAGCGCCGCCGGCCAGGTCGGTCTGGGCGTGCGTGATGTCCACGGCCATCGCACCGATGGGTGTGCCGAACGCCAGGCCGGTGAGCACCGCCGTGTAGTCATCGCTCGATTGCAGACCGGCAAAACCGGTGAAGGTATTGTTCAAGCCGTACTGCACAGTCCCTTGCAGCAGGCGCGCCTGATCGTCGACGAAGTTGTTGCGGGTTTCACCCGCGGTGAGGCTGAACCGCGAGGTGCCGGGGCGTAGCAACTGGCTGACCGAGGCGTAGGGCACGATAAAGTTCTGCTCAGTACCGTCGGCTTCGGCCACGCTCACGCTGAGGTCGCCACCATAGCCGGTGGAGTACAGGTCATCGATCACAAACGCGCCGGGCGCCACGGTGGTTTCCAGCAAGATATTGCCGGCCTGGCGAATGGTTACCCGCGCATTGGTGCGGGCAATACCCCGGATGACCGGCGCATACCCGCGCATCGAATCAGGCAGCATGCGGTCGTCAGTGGACAATTGCACGCCACGGTAGGACAAGGTGTCGAAGATCTCGCCGGTGGTGTTGGACTCACCCACCGTCAGTTGGCTTTTCAACGCGGTGATATCACGCTGAGCGTATGTGTCCAGAGCCTGATACCGGCTGCCCAAACGTGACTGCCAGCTCATGGACGCGTTGTGGCGCAGGCGCCAGTCCCCCAGGTTCAGGCCCGCGTTGAGGCCCATGAACGCCGAATCGGAGTTGCCACTGCGGGTGCGGTTACGATTGGCGTTGAAGTTGTAGCTGAGCATGGCGGCCGTCACGCCACGGTCCCACAACTGCGGGCTGACGTAACCCCGCGCATTACGCTTGAGCGCCACCTGGGGAATGCTCAGGTCCAGCGCCTGGTTCTCTGGGGAGAAGTTCGCGGTAGCGCCAGGGATTACCTGCCACACTGCCGGGCACGCCTGACTGTCGAGCATCGTGCTGGCCTCGGGCGTAAGGCTGGCCATTTGCACACCCTGGCGCTCAAGCAAGCCACGGTTCATACACACCACCGGCTTGCTGCCGTCGGCCTGGGCGTCAATGCGAATATCCTGCCGGTTGTTCAGTTGCCCGTTGAGGATGATGTCGGCTCGGTATTGACCGGGCATCACCGGGTTGCCGGCCTGGTAGGCACTCAGGTCAAGATTGCGCGAGTCTTCGGGCAGGAAGGCGTCATTGAACTGCACTTCTTGCGCCAACGCGCCTTGCATGCTCCACACGCCTGGAGCAATGGCCAATGCCTTGAGGATCAGGGCAGTGAGCGGATTCAAGGCGAAGCGAGGCCGCGCCCGCAGAAAAAGCCTGGAGCAAGAAAAGGTCGACATAGATGACTCGCGGGTAAAAACGTCAGGAATGGATCAGGGCTGCAGCGTGTTGCGGGTCGGGACCAGCGCGCCGTAATCGTTGATGGCGCTGAATTCCACCTGGGCCTGGCTCGACGGCCTGGCCTTGAGCGTGGGCAGCGCGAACTGCCGGGTTTCCCCAGGGCCGACCATGCCGTCCTCACTGCGATAGCGTTGGTTACCCGCCACCAGGTCCAACTCGATCAGCGAGACGTGGAACGCCGACGGGTTGTACGCCTTCAGCGCCAGGCCTTGGCCATCGCGTGCCGTAACCAATTGCCACTGCACCTGCTCAACCGCCTCATTGGGATTTCCAGGCAAGCCGACCGGGCGATAGAACAGCTTGATGCGCGAACGGAAAGCCATTTGCAGCGTGTTGAGGTCTGCACCCGCCTCGGGTTTGGGCGGGATTTCGAGAACGTTGAGCCAGAACACCGACTCTTTGTCCTGCGCCAAAGGCGCGCCGGTAAAGAGCACTCGCAAGCTTTGGCCCTTGGTCGGGTCAATGCGCGCCACCGGGGGCGACAATAGGAACGGCGCCTTGGAGCTGGTGGGTGTCGATTCGACGCTGCCGGTGTCGATCCATGATTGGACCAGTGCGGGCAACGTGCCGTTATTGTTCAGTTTTACGGTGATTTCTTTCTGGTCCGCCGGATAGACCAGGCGCGTACCGGTAATCACCACTGCAGCGAATGCATGGGAACACATCAGTGTGGCCAGGCCGATCAGCAGCAGTGGTTTGAATGCACGTGTGCACGACATAGAGCAATCCCTTTACCGTCTGGATGCACGCCCTTCAATACCGAGCAGGGCGTGTGTCCAAAGCCTGCGACTTACTGATAATTGATGGAGTAAGTCACGGAGCCCACAACGGTGCCCGGCGTGGTAGCCGACTGGGCGTAGTACTGAACGGCGTACGGCAGCACAGCGGTCAGGGCAGTTGGGTCAACAGTTACGCGGCTGGTGGAGGTAACCTGAGACGTGTTGCCGGCCTTGATCGCGTTGCCATTGGTGGCATCCACCAACTGCAGTTGGACCTTGGTGGCTGAACCGCTGATGTTCTTCACATTACCGCTGGCCGGATCCACGCCACCGCCCGACTCAAAGAACGCCGCCGCGGTTTTGATCGCAGCAGAGCACTTGCTCAGTTCGATGTTGAAACCGGTCTGGCCAGCTACTTGCCCGGCGGAAGCCAAGGAAGCGGTGGAGATGGTTGGCAAGGTGACGGTGGTCGCGCCGGAAGCTGCTGCACCATTGACGGCCACTTGGCAGGTTTCGGCTTTCAGCTCACCGTTGAAATCAATTTTGCCGTCCGAAGCCATGGCAGCAGAAGAGACGGTGGCAGCGACCAGTACAGCGAGGGCGCGAGCTTTGTAATTCATGAGTAACTCCGAGAACGCGATAGGCTTGATTAAGTTGTGAAGTTCCCTGGACGGGAAATACTTCTGCGTTGTTGCGAAATGAAGTGTAAGCAGCGCACTTAATTTTCAAAATAGGAGTGCTCTGAAAAACAAATAACCCGGGCAAATCACCTTATAAACAGGCGATTAAAGTCAACAAACAAAGTCCCCCACCATAGTGGGCTGGCTTTAATAAGCCAACAGACAAAGCGTCTATAGGAGTGGTCCTAAAAGCGCGCCTGAACGGTATATTTAAATCCAGCTTATATAATGAGTCATCGTTATCCTGATCATCAGATGTTGACTGACCCACCGTTATCGCAGCCTAAGCATCTACACAACTTCGAGGTTAGGCTGGACCCGTGGCGGCCTGACATCCGACGCTTATCTACCTGGCGCGCCGCAGTCCAAATGTGGGAGCTGGCTTGCCTGCGAAGGCGGCCTGACAGTCAACACAGTTGGATTGGGTACATATCCGTTCCTGCGGTAACGGCCACCTAGGGTTCCGCCCTGACGGCGGCTCCCTTTTGAACAGCGCAAAAGCAAGCAAAACGCTCTTGCCCCACCACTCGGCACCTCGCTTAGGCTCGGTGTGCCCGTAATCCGCCAGTGATTTGGGGGCCGCCTGAACGGCTCGCTTCGCATCGTGGTTACCATTGAGCGCTACAGAATTGTATAGATACCCATCGCTATCGCAGGCAAGCTCTAATGCCGTTCAGTTAAGGCATTTTGTAGGAGCGAGCTTGCTCGCGAAAAACTCACAGGCGCCGCGTTCATTCAGGAAGCACACATTATCGTTGACGTTTTTCGCGAGCAAGCTCGCTCCTACAGAGGGCGATATACGCTTAACTGAACGGCATTAAGGCAAGCCCCACCTGTGAGAACGAGCGGGTACAGCAACGAGGCTATGCTGGCGCAGGCCTTTGACCAAGCAGCACGCTGAGACGCTCGGCTATCTGCTGCGCTGGCCAGTCACGCTCATCGCGCAATAGCCGTTCCAGGCTTTCGACAGTGCTCACCAGGTCGTCCCGCTCCAGCCCCAGCGCCGCCCCGTGCAGACGCTGAACTGCCTGCAACGCTTGGCTTCGCTCGCGCAAGGCCAGTGCCTCGATCAAGTCGTTAAAGGCCGTGCGCAGGATATGCGACTCCTCCTCTGACTCTTCCTTGGGCATTGCCGGCAGCGGACCTTGCGGCATGTCACACCAAAGCTCGATCATCTGCTGCAACTTGGCTGGTGTAACCGGCTTGACCAGCACCCCGTCGAGCCCCGCATCAAAACAACGCTCTAGGTGCTCGTTATCGCTGAAGCCCGCGACAGCTACAAGCGGACAATGGGCACGCTGCAGCACCTGCTCCAACTCACGAAAGGCGCCCGCCAGCGGCTCGATTTCACTGTTTGGCAAGTCGCAATCGATCAATACCATATCGACCCGTCGCACATTGAATAGCGTCAACCCTTGGGCGCCATCAACCGCCAGCAACACCCTACAACCCAGCGCTTGCAGGTGTGCAGGCAGTGTCTGTTGGCCGGTCACAGGCGCCTGCACCACCAACACGTGTGCACCGTTACCCTCCACTTGGGCCGGCGCCGCTTCAGCCTGGGGTATATCCAGGGTCTTGGCCCACTCGACGGACAGCTTGACTTCAACCTCAGTACCCACGCCTTGGGTGCTGTTGAGGGTCAGCTCACCCGACATCAGCCTCACGAGGCGACGGCAAATCACCAGGCCAAGCCCGCTACCACCGGTACGTTTGTAAGAATGCTTGGCCCGTGCGTAGGGTCGAAACAGGCTGGCCTGCGCCTGCTGTGACAAGCCAATGCCGCTGTCGATGATGCGGATCAGCACGTGCGGCCCACGAACCTCTGGCCATTCAACCACCTTGAGCTGCACCTCTACCCCGCCTACCTCGGTGAACTTGACCGCGTTGGAGATCAGGTTGCGCAGCACCTGACTCAAGCGCATGCCCTCCAGCATCAAGGGGCCGCTGGGGCGTTCACCACTCAATGTCAGCAGCAGGCCTTTTTCTTCGGCGCCGGCGCGATACTCCTCCACCACCTGCTGGACTAAGGCCCAGAGGTCCACAGGCTCCAGGGTCAGGGTCAGTTGCCCGGCCTCCATCCTGGAAATGTCCAGCACGTCATCCACCAGCCGCAGCAAGGTATTGGCGCCGCTGTTGGCCAATTGAGTGAAGTGGCGCTGCTGTTCGTCCAGCGGTGTGTGCTCCAACAACTCGATAGCCGCCAGCACCGCGTTCATCGGCGAACGCACTTCATGGCTGACCACCGCCAAAAACATCGCCTTTTCCCGCTCGCTCTGCACGGCCTGGCGGCGCTGACGACGGCTTTGCCAGGCGAACGCGATCAACAGCAGCACCACCGACAGCAACAGCCACAACTCACCCTGGAAATGCTCGGCGATGTCCTTGATCGTCGGAATGTCCAGGTTCATGTCATCGAACCAGGCGTCATAGATCGCTTTGCGCTCATCGTTGCTGATGGACCCCAGCACTTTCTCCAGGATCGACAACAGGATCTCGTCGCTGTCACGCACCGCCATGCTCACGCCGGTGTGCAATTGCGGCACCACCCCGGATACTTGCAACACCCCCTGATACTGCCGGGAAAGATAGGGGATCAGTAACCATTCAGAGGCGATGGCGGCATCCGCCCGACCGTCCTTGACCATCGCCATGATGTCGACGGCGTTCTGGCCGGAGATCACCGTTATGCCGGGGACCTTCTGCTGCAAAAACGCCTGATACCCCTCGCGCCCCAACATCACCAGACGTTTGCCGGCAAGTTGTTCCAGGTCCACGAATGGCTGTTGGCCAAAGCGGCTGACGAGGATGGTGGAACTGGTGTTGTAGGGCGTCGTATAGCGCATGCCCAGGTCCTTGACCGGATCGTCGTCGCGGCGCCGGGTCGGCAAGATATCCACCTCGCCGCTGATCAGCATGTCCTTGCGGGCGCTACGATTGCCGGTGACCACCGACTGGAAATGCAGGCCGGTACGCGCCGCAATCAAACCCAGGTACTTGGCCGATAGCCCACGCAACTGGCCGTCGCTGATGTACTCGAAGGGCAGCAGGTTGTCGAACACACCGACACGCAGCACGGGGTTGGCGGCGATCCAGTCACGCTCTTGCTGGGTCAAGGTCATCGACGGCGGGTCGGCCTGCGCATCGGCCAGGCCCGCGCTTGCCAGCAGCAACCACCCCAGCAGCAGGCGCAACCGTGCAACCCTCATGGTTGCGTCATCGGCGGCGGCGCGACCATGGCCAGCATGTCCAGCGGGGTCTCCTCGCTCGCGGCACGCCAGTGCTGAACCAACGCCTGAAGCGTGTGCACGTAAACCGGGTTGCCCCAGCCCTCCTCTGCCCGCAACAGGTTCTCCATGTGCGCGGCCGCCTGGGCCAGGGCCGGCCATTCGATGATCAGTGCCGCGCCGTGTAACCGATGGGCAACATGGATGGCCGAAGGGCGATCACAGAGCGCCATCGCCCTGAGCAGGCTCCCCAGGTCAGCCGCCATCTCACGGTTGATAGCGGCCTGATCAAGTGTCGGGGCCATCAAGCTGGCACGCGGTGCCGCCAACGTGACGCCGCACCACTGCTCGATCACGTCACTCAACTGCCCCAGACGTATGGGCTTGCTCAACGCCCCATCCATGCCCGCCGCCAGGCAGCGTTGAAGGTGCTGCTCGCCGGTCAAGGCGGAAATGGCAATGATCGGGCAGCGCGCTCGCCCCCATTGCTGTTCGAGCGCCCGCAGTTCGCAGACCAGGCTGTAGCCGTCCTGATCCGGCAGGTCGCAGTCCATCAATACCAACGCGTAAGCGCGCTCAGCGAACCGCACGCGGGCCTGGGCCGCATCGGCGGCAATCACTGGCACACAACCAAACCCGCTGATTTGCGCCCGCAGCACTTCCTGGTTGGCCAGGGTGTCTTCCACCACCAGCAGCTGCAAACCATCGGTGACATGCAAAGGCATTGGGGCCGGGGCTCGCGTCGGTTCAGCGGCCTCAGGGGCAAGGGTTGCGGGCAAGTACAGGTTGATACACGTTCCCACTCCCGGCTCGCTGCGCAGGGTCAGCGAGCCTTGCATCAAATCGACCAATTGCCGACATATCATCAGGCCCAGGCCGCTGCCTCCCGCACGCTTATAGGACTGACTCGCCTGGGCATAAGGCCGGAACAAAGAGGCCTGCACCGCTTCGCCCATACCGATGCCGGTGTCGCGGACTTCAACCTGCAACTGATGCTTACCGTCCAGCAAGTCTTCCAGGCGCAGGGTGATGTCAACAGCGCCGGTATCGGTGAACTTGATGGCGTTGGACAACAGGTTATGAAACACCTGCGTCAGCCGCGAACGGTCGAGCCACAACGACGGCAGGGGTGTCTGCACGCTCACATTCAGACTCAAGTGCTTTTCCCCGGCACGCAGGCGATGCAAGCCCACTACGCCATGCACCAGCGCGATGACATCCGTCGCCTCAAGTGTCAGGCGTAACGCCTTGGCCCCTGAATCCGGCCGGTGCAGCACATCATCGAGCAAGCGCACCAGCATATTGGCGCCGCTGTTGGCCAAGTGCGCGAAGTGGCGCTGCTGGTCATTGAGTCGGGTGTGCCACAGCAGCTCCATGGCCGCCAGCACGGCGTTCATTGGCGAGCGTATTTCGTGGCCCATCACCGCCAGGAACATGGTTTTTTCCTGCTCGTTCCGCTCGGCCTGCCGCTGCTGGCGGTAACCGCGATAGACCAGCACACACAGGCCAATCAACGCCAACATGCCCAGAATCAAAAGGTGCAAGTAATGGCTGGCGATGTCCCACAGGGTCGGCGCATCTACCTCCAGGTCCCGGTACCAATGCTCGTACATCGCATTCTGTTGTGAGGGGCTGATCGAGCCTAGGGCTTTGCCAATGATCGAGGCCAGCATGGCGTTATCGGCGCGCACCGCCATGTTCACATCCAACATGCTACTGCCCACCACGCCAGAAATTTCCAGCACGCCCTGAAACTGTCGATACAAATAGGGCATCAAGAAGGCTTCGGAGGCCACGACTGCATCGGCACCACCGTCCCGGAGGGTGTTCAGCATGGCCAAGGCCTGGGGGCTTTTGATCAGAGTGGCTCGGGGTGCCCTTTTTCTGAGCAACTGCTCGTAATACTCCACATCGGGGATCACGACGGTTTTATCTTGTAGCTGGTCAAGGTCAAAAATATCGGCGTCGTCGACACGGGTCACGATGATCGGCACGGTAGTGTCGTAGACCAGCGCGGTAAGATCCTCGATAGGCGGCTCGTCACGAAAGCGAAAGTGCGAAGACAGCAGGTCTACCTGGCCATCCAACAGCATGCGCTCACGTGCAGCCCGGGTCTTGACCGGCACATAGGTGAATTCAAGCCCCGTGGCATCGCGCACATATTGCAGGTACTGCACCGGCCGCCCTTGCAGCACGCCATTACTCATGTACTCGAAGGGGACCAGGTTTTCCATCACCCCCACTCGAAGGACCGGATGCTGCGCTATCCACAGCCGCTCCTGCTCCGTCAGCTCAACCGGCGCCGCACAGGCAAGCGCGGCATCCAGCATCAGCAACATGAATAAGAGGGCACCCGGTCGCCATCGCCTCATGGTGAGCCGATGATTTTATTGAGCTTGAACAGTTCATTGTTCGAGGTGACCCCCAATTTGCGAAACGCTGAGGTTTTCTGGGTGCTGATGGTCTTGATGCTGCGATTGAATTTTTCTGCGATTTCACTCACGGTCATGCCCGCCAGATAGCAGCGGATCACCTCCTGCTCACGGCTGGTCAGCTCGGCCTGGACCAGGGCATCCGAGGCTTCGCTGGGGTCTTTGCGCGTCTCGCTGGTGACGGTTTCCGCCAGGCGATACGTCATGTCGGTGCTCAGGTACACCGCGCCGGAGACTACCTTGCGAATGGCCTTGACCACTTGCGTCATGTCCTCGCCCTTGCCAACAAAGCCACGGGCACCGACCCGCATGGCCAGGGCCACGGTAGCCGGGTCATGATGGGCGGACAACACCAGGATCTGGCAACTGGGAAACTTGACCCGCAAGGCGCGGATCAGCGATACGCCATCCATCTCGTCGGGGCTCAGGGAGAAATCCAGCAGCAGCAGGTCAGCCGGAGCGCTGACCAGGCCGGCGAGCAAGTCGCGGCTTTTTTCATAAATGCCAACCACGTCAAAGTTGGCCTCGGCCGCCAAGGTGTTGGCGAGCCCATGCCGAACAACAGCGTGGTCGTCCAATAGAGCAATGCGTACAGGTTTCATCGTATTCGAACCCACTTGGCCCCGCTTAGGTGGCGCGGTCAAACAACAGGGACAGCTATTACGGCACTTCAAGGAGTATATGCAACAACCGCCAAAGGGCACGCCCGCCTACCGCTGTTTTTGCGCGCGTCGGCGTGGCCTGCGTTTAGCGTTAAACACTCTCGATGATGTGCTTGATCCGAAACAGCTCGTTGTTGGACATCACGCCCAACTTGCGAAAAGCCGAGGCCTTTTGCGAACTGATGGTCTTGATACTGCGGCTGAATTTTTCAGCAATTTCGGTGATGGTCATGCCGGCCAGGTAACAGCGGATCACCTCTTGCTCCCGCGCAGACAGGCTGACAAAACGCATCGCGTCATCGCGTGATTGCTCCTCACCGTCATAGTTGACCGCCGTGGCTTCGGCCACCCGATAGGCCATGTCGGCACTCAGGTAGACAGCGCCCGAAGCCACCAGCCGCACTGCGCTGATCAATTGGCTCATGTCTTCACCCTTGCCGATAAACCCACGAGCACCGACGCGCAGGGCAAGAATCACCGTGGCCGCGTCATGGTGTGTGGAAAACACCAGGATTCGGCAGCCCGGGTACTTTACCCGCAGGGCACGGATCAGCAGGATGCCATCCAGCTCATGAGGGCCGAGCACAAAATCGAGCAACAACACCTCGGCCGGGTGTGTCAGCAGGCCGGCCATCAACTCACGACTGCGAGCGTAGACCCCCACCACTTCAAAATCAGGTTCCTGTACCAACCGATTGACCAAACCATGCCGCACGATTGCATGATCATCCAGCAAAGCAATTTGTAGGCGTTTCATAAATGACGGAACACTCTGTATAGCGTGCAAAAAAATGGACAACAGCGCTGCCTCACTCTGAATAAGTTAAGGTCCTCTCAGACTCATCCATTTCATCAATTACATCCGTGCAACTGAACATCACACGCCACACGCTCACTCCCTATAACTTAACGCGCACAGGCTCACCATCGCAGTTAAAAAATGCGCCAATTCTTCACAATAACAACGGTATAAAACTTAATAGATCTGCGAAAAACTTAATATAAGAAAACTCCTAAAAACCAAGAGCTGACCTACACACATCAAGTTCCAATACTTACCTGCCCGCCAAACTTTACAGCCTCAGCCGTTCTTTTCCCGCTCAATCACAAAGTTCAAGAAGGCGTCTATTTCCATCGGGCGCGCCAGCGCATAGCCCTGCCCTACCCGGCAACCCAGGCGGTGCAGCAGGGGGATCGTGGACTCGTCCTCGATCCCCTCCGCCACCAGGCTCAGGTTAAGCAGACCTGCCCAGTTCACAATGCCTGCGATCACCTTGCGTGACGAGGCGTGCTGCTCGACACCGCGCACAAACGAGCCGTCGATTTTCATTTCATCAAACGACAGGTTCGCCAACAGCTTGAAAGTGGCTGCGCCGCTGCCGAAGTCATCCAGCGAAACCTGAAAACCCTTGGCGCGAATAGTCGTCAATGACGCCGAAAGATGCAGCTCATCCGGCTCCTGCACATCTTCGGTCAGTTCGACTTTCAGCAAGCGGCTCGGCAGATCTGCCTGGCGCATGCGCAAGGCCAGGCGCTCGGCAAAATTGGGGGTGCACAGGGTCTTGGCCGACGCATTCACCGCGATAGGGATCGTAATGTTTTCGCGCTTTAACGCTAGCATCACGCGCAGAGTCCACATCTCCACCAGGCTGAACAGCAACAGGTCCAGGCCGAGACGGTTGACCAGCGGCATCAACACCGCAGGCGGAATTTCACCAAAGCGCGGGTGCTTCCAGCGCACCAACGCCTCAGCGCCGACGATGCGCCGGCTCAGCAACTCGAACTGTGGCTGAAAGACAAAGCGCAATCCCTCGCCGGTGGTCAGGGCGTTGATGACTTCATCCTCAGCCAGCGACTCAAACGTCATGGCCTGCAGCTTGGGGTCCGGTTGAGCGAGGGTCAGCAGCACCGTGCGCAAGGCATCGCCCAGCTCCAGCGGGCCACCGTCACGCAAGATCTGCACGCTGATTCCCGCCGACTGCGCCAGGCGCGAATGGGATTCCAGTGCGCTGATGGCTACGCCGCCCATGTGCTTGACCCACAACTGCTTAGCGGGCGCTTCGCACGCCGGTGTAACTGTTGCTTCGATCAAATTTTCCTGCACATTCAGGGTGGTTTCGCCGGTCCAGAAAATACTCGGAAACTGCATTAACGTACCCGCGTCATGCAGTGCTTTGAGCACACTTGGCAACATCAAGCCATCGCCACACTCGGAGCGGATTTCGCACACAATGATGTCCACGCGGTGCTCGCTTAACCACGCCTGCAGCGCCTCCAGTGAGGCGACCGTGGCCAGCGGCGTGACCCCCATGCCACCCAACGCAGAGGCGAGGCGCAAGACACACGCAGGGTCGGTTGCCAACGTGATCACGCTCAGGGCGCTGAACTCGTTAGGCACGGCGGCATTTAAGATCATGACAAAGAATTTCCCGAGATTGTTTCAGCGAAAAAGCTTATCAGTGCCTAAAAAGAAGCAAATAGGAATGGGACTAAAAGCATAAAACTGAGGCGGTGGCGGGTCCCGCGAAAAGCGTGCAATAGCTCACATCAGGATTAATTGGATTCCAGCAACGGTCTGCCCGAGCGCTGTTTTATTTGCACATCCACCCGGTTCATGACGCGCGCCAGAATCGATCGGTCCGGAACACCGGAGGCAATAAAGCCGCAGCGTTGCGCCGTGACTGAATTATCGGGAAACGCTTGCAGGGTCACGCCCTGATAAATCAATGAGTGTCTGACACACGCGTACTCCTCAAGCATTTGCTTAAACTGTGCGCCCGCCGCGTGCACGGTTTCTTCATTGATCACCAACAGATCGAATACATCTCTTGCGTTATCCAATAACGTAATCAACACCTTGAGGGAATCGACAGGCACAACGCGGTGGTATCCCAAATGGCCAAGGTCTTTTTCAATACTCATTCGCCGGGTGGCATCGCTATCTACCAACGCGATCCGCAAACGTGGATTGGACATAAAAGCCCTCCTGATTGACATCAAATATTGCTGCGCGAGTTCAACTGGGTCGCCAGCCAGGCCAACGCGCGCGCAGCGTTCATGGGACGAGCACAGAGATAGCCCTGGGCCTCGTTGCATCCCAGCTTCAGTAATCCCAGGCGCTGGTTTTCGTTCTCGACGCCCTCCACCACCACTCGCATGCCCAGTGCCTCGCCCAGTGCCAATGTGCTACTGACCACGGCACGGTTGCGCGCACTGCTTTGAAGATCGCGGGTAAATGCGGCGTCCAGTTTGATTTCGGTAAACGGCAACTGGCACAGGCGCTCCAGCGAGGAATAGCCGGTGCCGAAGTCATCAATCGACAGGCCGGCACCCATCATGCGCAGTCGTATCAGGGTGTCGAGCACGGCGGGAGAAACTTCCAGCAGGCCGCATTCAGTGATTTCAAACGTCAGACGACACGCAGCAATGGCGTGGGATTGGAGTGAGTCGCAAAGACGCGGCAGTAATAAGCCATGACCGAGCTGGTCGGACTCCAGGTTAAACGCCAGCGATAGGAACTGCTCCTGCTCTGCCAACTGCTGCAAGAACTCAAGGCCTTGTTGCAACAGCGCGAAGAACAGTTCATCCAACGCGCCAACTTGAGCGAGCAGCGGCAAAAAATCTGCCGGATACAACAGGCCGTATTGTGGATGTTGCCAACGCGCCAGCACTTCAAAACCGCGCACCTGCCCCGTGCTCAAATTGAACTTGGGCTGGAAAAACGCCTTGAACTCATGCCTTGAAAAACCCCCAGCCACGCACGCCTTGCTCAAGAACCCAGACCGGCTGCTTCGGCGCGCCTGCTTTGTCGGCGCCCCAATCCTCTCCAGGTAGCGGCTGAGCATAGGCGCAATGGCGCTTGCTGGCACCGGGAAGTCCACATAACCCAATACACTGATGCCCAACAGGCCTGCCATGCGATCAATTGCATCGTGCAGGTCCGTGCCATGGGCGCTGAACATAATGAGCGCTTTAGCCAAGTGGCCACGGCCGAGCACTTCGATGGCCCTCAAGCCGTGTGCGCCCTCGTCCTTCAAGTTGCACAAGGCGATATCGACAGGCCCGGTACGCTCGAGCAACTCAACGGCCGCCGCGACATCGGTAACGGCGGCCACCTCTTCACACCCGACCTCCCGGAACACCTGGGTGGCAACAAGCCGCTTGAACGGGTGTTCTTCGATGACCAGAACACGAATAGGTAGGAAGGACATGGCAGAGCACACATAGGTGGGGATGTGCGAATTATCGGCAGACCTTCAGCCGGCGTATTTAGGAACGCTCCTAGAAAGGGCCAGAAAATCTGCATGGGTTTATCGCAACGATAAAAGGCTGCCCCGTGGTTAATCCTGTTGAACACTTAACAGCGCCTGCTCAAGATCATCTATGGCGCGTTCAACCCCAGCCACGCTCGCTTCAAGGGCAATAACCGAGACCTGAGGATCAGCACAGGCCACCTCCAGCGCCCGACACCGCTGCACCAACTGTTCACCTTTGACGACTCGGGCAGCACCTTTGATCCGATGGGCCAACTCGACTAGCCTGTCGGTATCAGCCGCCTGTAATAGCGCCCCCAGTCGCTGCCGATCCTTGCGATTGTTGTTGATCAATTCATTGAGAATCTGCCGAAACTTCACCGGCTCGCTGCTGATCAACAACTCCAGCGGGCCAAGATCAAGCAGACGTGCCGCCTCAGACACCGCGCTCAAGCGTTCTACCACTGCCAGAGGGGCATCCACTTCGCACGCGTGGCTGTGCTGGAAGGCAATCAACCGCGCGTCAAGTTCGTCCAGGCCAATGGGTTTAATCAGGCACTCATTCATACCCGCCTGAATGCCTAGCTCGATTTCTTCGGGCTGGGCATCCGCCGTGAGCCCAATGATGACGGTGGTGTCAATCGTTTGTTCGGTCTCGATTTGGCGAATCGCCTGAGTCAAGGCCACGCCGCTCATGCCAGGCATGTGGCAGTCAGTGATGACTACATCGAACGCCTGCTCACGCCACAGCGCCAGCGCTGACTCACCATCGGCCGCCTCGATGACATCATGGCCGAGAAAGGCCAGTTGCTGGCCTAGCACCTGCCGGTTGATCTGATGATCATCCACTACCAATACCTGCAGGCGATAACGGTGCTGCGGTTGCGCAATCGTGGTCAGTCGAGGGGCGTTGATACGTTCCAATACCTGCAGACGCAGCTCGACATTCACGCAGGTGCCACGGCCAAGCTCACTGCTCATGCCGACCCACCCGCCCATCATTTCGCACAGCGAACGGCAAATCACCAGGCCAAGGCCGGTACCTTCACCGCTTTGCACATTGCGCTGCGCCTGGACAAACGGGCGGAACAGCCGCGCCTGATCGGCAGCACTGATACCCACGCCGGTGTCCTCGACCCGAAGGCTGACGTTGAGCAGGTTATCGTCGCTCAATGCACCCGCGATGCTGACTTTGATCGTGCCTTCTTCGGTGAACTTGATGGCGTTGCTCACCAGGTTCGACAGGATTTGCTTGAACCGCAGGCCGTCAACCAGCACGTCGCAACTGATGCTCGACTCAATGTCGAGCAGCAGATTCAGGCGTTTCTGTCGCGCCAACCCTTCAAATACACGTGCAACTGACTCTACCAACTCGCGCAGGTTGGAGCGCTTGGGCGAAAGGCTCAGGCGTCCGGATTCAATACGTGCGATATCAAGAATATCGCCTATCAGCTCCAACAGACTTTTGGCGGAAACGTGAGCGATTTCGATATTGGCACGGTTGATGGGTTCGCTGTCGGCACGCTTGAGGGCAAGCTCAAGAATGCCGATCACCGCGTTCATGGGGGTGCGAATTTCATGGCTCATGGTCGCCAGGAAATGGGTCTTGGCCCGACTGGCGTCATCGGCCAGGTTCTTGGCCTCCTGCAATTGCTCCACCAACTGGCGGTGTTCGGTAATATCCATCCAGCCGCAGATAATGCCTTTGGTGACGCCCTGGGAATCCTGGAACGGTTGTACCCAGTGATTGATCCAGACTTCGCGGCCTTGCAGCACAACGGCATGCACCGACTCGTGAGACTGGCCCTCATTCATCGCTTGCAGGTAGTAGCGGTGAAGGTCCGGTGTAGATTCGAAGGACTCACTGGGCAGTTCGCTGACGGTTTTGTTCAACACCTGCTCTGCACTCAACCCCGTACTGTTCAGATAACTGCGGTTGCATGACACCATGCGCCCATTGATATCTCGCACGTAGAGCGCTGGCGGCATGCAGTCAGTCAGGGTTTCCACAAATTGCAACTGATCGTTGAGCATGCGTTCGGCCTTGAGCCTGGCGCGGATCTGTCGACGCAAATAGAACACCCAGATCAACGAGAGCAATAGCAGAAGCGCCGCACCGGCAACCACTTCGCTGATCACCCGCTCATAATCGACCCATGTCTGCCCGCTCATACCGGGCGGAGAACGCCAGCGGTTTGAGATAGCGTTGAACTCGTCCGGCGAAATACTCTGCAGGACTTTGTCGATAATCGACTGCAGCTCGGCATCGCTACGGCGCAGGGCAAAATTGAGATTGGCCGGCCCGACGTCCAGCGCCTGATTGATGGCCAGCTTCTCTCGGAACAGGCGCTCTATGTAATAACGTGCGGCAGGCAGTGACACGACTGCCGCATCGGCCTTGCCTTGATAAACCATGTTCATGGCATCCAGCGAACCACCCGCCTCGATCACGATCGCTTCAGGGTAATGCTTGCGTAGTTGCGTCAGCGCCACATGGCCGGAGGGAATGGTGACACGTTTGTCGACCAGGTTACCCAACTTGCCTTGCTGGTCCAGGTTGCTCAGCAATACGAAAGGACCGCCCACCAGCGGCCTGGAAAAACGCAAGTACTCTTCACGCTCGGGGCTTGCCGTCATGAGCGCCAGTTCGGCCTCACCCTTCTGTAGCGCCTGGATGATCTGCGGGTACCCACCACTGTGCACCACCACCTGAAAATTCAGGCCCGTGCTGAGCGTGATGACTTCCAGCAGATCTGCCACCCCGCCTGAAAAAACTCCGTTGGCATCGAAGTATGCTCCGGGTGCCAGATCATCGTTAATCACAAGCCGCGCCACTGGATGACGTTCGATCCAGCGCCGCTGTTCTGAGGTAAGGTCGATAGGTTCTTCACTGGGTATAAAGCTGTTACCGACCCAGCGTTTGGCCAGGTTGATTAATTGGTCTTCGCCAATGGCATTGATTGCAACGTTAAGCAAGCGTTGTAGCTGTGTGTTGTCAACACGCATGGCATAGCTATAGCCACCGACGGGCAGGTCGATAAAGCGCTCATAGCGTACGAAGCCGTAAAACGCGCGGTTGATGCGGTAATAGGCACTGTACAAATCGTCGAGGTAGACATCGGCTTGCCCAAAAGCTGCGGCGGCAATCGCTTTGTCATGGTCACTGTAGACCCTGAAATCCGCACGCGGGAAACGCTTTATCAGGTCGCCGCTATGCTCCTCAGTCACAGCCACGCGCAAGCCCTCCAAGTCCGTCGGCGAATATCGCGGCTCGGCGCTGCGCTTGAACAGCGCAAGCCGATCCCGAGCATAAGGCACGCTGAGGATCAGGTTCTCGCTCGGTGACAACGCCCCATGCCTGCTGACCATATCCACACTGCCGGCCTGTAATGCCTGCTCGGCCTGCGTGGCGCTGGCGAAAGCTACAATCTTGACCTTCACGCCCAACAACTGAGCCACCAAGGCCGTCACATCGGCACTGATACCTTCGTATTGGTGATCTTCTGCATTGACGGAAAAGGGTTCCGATTCATCGGGTGAAATCCCTAACCGCAGCTCAGCCTTATGCCTTAACCAGTGCCAGTCCTCGGTTGTAATTGCGATGTCGTGGCGATCGAGGCGCAGTTGGCTGGACAGCACCTGCGGCGCCAGAGGCAGCGAAACCGCCGCCACTTGGGTGCTGATCAGCAACAGACACAAGGGCAACCAGGAAGAACGTAAACGCATGGAAGATCAGGACCGAAAGTGGGAGGGACACAGGGAAACGTTGGCAGGTCCTTCTGCACACGCACTAGGGATGTCTAGCGAAGAGAGTGGGCACAATGATAGTTCAAAGCGGATGCGTTCCTTCAGCCATCCGCCAAGGTCGATCTCTCAGAAGCGACCTGGTGCACGCAGTATGTGATGAAATGACGCTCGGGCATCGGTCGAGCAAACAGAAAGCCTTGTGCCACGCTGGCTCCCAACTCGATCAGGCACGCCTGTTGCTCAGCGGTTTCGACCCCTTCGATGACCAGCGACATATCCAGCGCCTTTGCCAGGGCGACCGCGCAACTGATGATCGCAGCGTTTCGAGGCCGATGTTGCATCTGAAGCACAAAAGCGCGATCGAGCTTGATTTGATTGAATGGCAGATCACTGAGCCGCGCCAGTGACGAATAGCCGGCGCCGAAATCATCCATCGCCAGGCCACATCCGAGCATACGCAGGCGCGCCAGGTTTTCCAGGCTGCTGGCGGGTACACGGATCAAGCCGGACTCGGTGATCTCAAACATCACACTGGGCGCAGCTACCTGATATCGCTTGAGTAACTCGGTAATTTTTTCGGTCAACTTGCGGCACGCCAGCTGCGCAGGATGCAGGTTGAACGCCAATTCAATCGCCACGCCCTGCGATGCCAAGCGCTGACGCAGCGAGAGACCTTGTTCGAACAGGTGCCAGAACATCTGTTCGATCAAGCCATGCGTTTCCATTACCGGCAAAAAATGTGCGGGAGCCAATACGCCCCACTGAGGATGCGCCCAGCGTGCCAGCACTTCCGCGCCGACTAATTTCTGGCCCTCCAGCGTCACTTTTGGCTGGTAATAGGCCTCAAACTCGCCGTTGTTGAGGGCACGCTGTATATCGGCAAAACTCGCTAACTCCGTGGATTCCAACGGCCTGGGCGCAACGTTGCCCAGCGCACGGTAGCGTTTTACCAGCTGACTGAAGTCCACCAGGTTGAAGGGTTTGCCCAAGTCGCCAAGCAAAGTCAGGCCCAGACAATGAATCATTGATATCGCGGTCTGGCGCAGTACCGCGTCAAGCTCGCTGCACAACACAACTGCACGTACCTTTGCGCTGTTGCTGGCATGACGCAGGAAGGCCAGCCCATCCATTCCTGACATTTTCAGATCGCAAAGAAGAATATCCACATGAGTGCTGGCAGCCAGGATAGCCACGGCTTCGGCGCCATCCGCCGCTTGAAGAACCGGCATGGCCAGGTTTTTTTCCAAGGCAGTCACAGTCACCAGGCGCTGGAAGGGCTCGTCCTCCAGCACCAGCACAATCAAATCTTGCATCACAGTTCTACACACAAGAGGGAGGCCCAGTGTGCGAAAGCCTCGCTGACGCATCCATGAGAAATTTCCTACATCAAAAGAGAAATTTCTGAAGCCGCGCTATCCGGTTAGACAGTCCTGCTCTATCCTGTAAATAGTATTAACCCTTATTAATCCGCTTATATTGCCTCGTCATAATGCGCGCTGAAGGTCAATTTAAACTATGCACAGTGTCCTTGTAGTCGACGATCATCCGGTAATTCGGCTTGCCGTAAAAGTAGTGTTGGAAAAGCATGGGATGCGCGTGGTAGGAGAAGCAGATAATGGGCTCGATGCCGTCCGACTGGTTCGGGAACTCACGCCTCAAGTGGTAATTCTTGATATTGGTATCCCTAACCTTGATGGTTTCAGCGTGATTACTCGCATCAAGGCGCTCAACGTACGCAGTGAGATATTGATACTGACATCTCAGCCGGCCGACTCAGCCTGCCGTCGCTGCATCCAGCTGGGCGCTCGCGGTTTCGTCAATAAGGAAGAAGATCTGTCCAGCTTGGTGACAGCCATCAAGGCGGTTGATGCCGGTTATAACTTTTTCCCGGCACTGACTTATGACAGCGTGAACTCGGCAGAGCAATTGACTGAACGTGAGCAGATACACTCATTGACTGATCGGGAAGTCACGGTACTGCAATACCTGGCGCAGGGTTATTCAAATAAACAGATCAGCGACATGCTGTTCCTGAGCAACAAAACCATCAGCACTTATAAAACCCGCTTGCTGCAAAAGCTGGGTGCCAGTTCCCTGGTAGACCTGGCTGAATTTGCCAAGCGCAATGCCTTGACCTCCTGATACACACCACCAACGTAGGAAACGTCTGATGGGTACATAGGCAACGTCCCACTCACTTTTAACCCTCTCACTCCTAGACTCGCTCCAGCTCAACGGCACACAGATGCCAGAGCTTTACAGAGAGTTGCGTTGAATCCACTTCCCGGATTTCAACACCTAACCAGGAGTAAGAAAATGAAAGTTAGTACGTTGGCTGGTGCAATCATGGCAATCACCCTTGCAGCGACTTCAGCTGTGAGTATGGCGGCAGACAAGGGGCACGGCACCATCACCTTCAAAGGCTCGATTATCGACGCCCCCTGCTCTATTGCCCAAAATTCGCAGTACCAAACGGTCGAGATGGATCAGATTGCCAACGTCGCACTGAGAAACGGCGGCAAATCCCAACTGACCCCCTTCAAGATTGAGCTGCTGGGCTGCGACATGGGCACGCTGAAGTCCGCGACCGCCAAGTTCACCGGTTCGCCTGCCGCCAACCCCAAGTTGCTCGCCCTTAAAGGCAGCGCTAAAGGCGCCAGCCTGGCCATCGCCGACCACACCGGCGAATTGCTTGATCTGGGCAGCGAGTCGCCCGCTCAGACATTGGCCGATGGCAATAACTACCTGCTGTTCAATGCTTATCTGCAAGGTGACATGAGCACCCCTGCAGGCGGCGGCGAAGCGGTTGCAGCAACGGTTGTTCCAGGCAGCTTCGAGACCTTCGCCAACTTCACCCTCGATTACCAATAACAGGCATCGTCACTCAGGCACCCCGGCGTACGCCGGGGTTGCTTGCGGAGGTTTGGATGACGCGCTCAACCGCTGTGTGGGTGATGCTTTATGCCTTGGGACAGCCCGCCTGTGCTACCGAACCTGCGGCCAACAGTGCACTCAAGGGCCGGGTGCAATTGACGGGCAGCATTGTTGACAGCGCCTGCACTTTATATATGGGCAGCGACAGTCAGACGGTCAACTTTAAACCCACGGCGCTCAATCGATTGATAGACAGGAGCCCTGCGGCCCAACAATCCCTGAGCCTCTATATCGGCAATTGCATAAGTTCAACAACGCAGCGCAATTCCGATAGTTCAAAGCGCTTCAAGCTGACCTTCGAAGGAGAGGGTCAAGGCCAATATTTCGGCATGCAAGGCAGCGCCCATGGCGTTGCACTACAGATAAAGGACACACAAGGCAGGTTAGTGTCCCCCGGCATGTTACTTGAGCACAGCCTCGTCTCCAGCGACCTGCTGGTGCTGAGCTACTCACTGACTCTTGTCGGAAGCGGACAGACACTGGAAGCGGGCGACTATCACGCCACGATCAAGCTGAGCATTCAGCACTTCTGAACTGCAGACACGCATTACGCCGTGTCGCTCAAGGATTTAGTCACGTGGATCACGCAAAGGTACTGGCTGCCACTGCATTGTGCTGCGCTGCGGCGTGGGCAAGTGCGGCCGAAGAATTCCAATTCAATACGGATGTACTGGACCTCAAGGATCGCCAGAACCTGGACCTGGGCGTATTTGCCTCGGCCAATTTCATCATGCCTGGCGAGTACAACCTGCTGGTACACGTCAATCGCGATACGTTGGTGGAATTTCCCATTGCATTCATGCCGGCGCCGAACGATGCCAAGAGCAGCCTGGCCTGCCTGTCGCCAGCGCTGGTCAAGCAGTTGGGCTTGAAACAACCCGTGCTCGACGCCCTGACCTGGTGGCACGACGGCGCTTGCCTGGATCTCAACAGTGTAGCCGGTATGCAGGCGCGTGCTGACCTGAGCAGTTCCGGCCTGTACTTGAGTATTCCCCAGGATCAACTGGAATACACAGCACCCAACTGGGACCCACCTTCGCGCTGGGACGAAGGCGTTTCGGGGGTATTGCTGGATTACAACTTCAACGCCCAGACCACCCAGCGTCAGCGTGGCCAAGGGCGTACTGACAACCTAAGCGGCAACGGTACCGCAGGGATCAACCTGGGTGCCTGGCGCCTGCGCGGCGACTGGCAAACCCAGCTGCAACGCAGTGGCGACCAACCCTCCCAACAACAGTTTGCCTGGAGCCGCCTGTATGCGCTGCGAGCGGTGCCCTCGTTGCGTTCAAACCTGATACTGGGCGAGGACTATCTGGATTCGAACCTGTTCGGCAGTTTTCGCTATACCGGCGCCAACCTGAGCAGCAACGACAATATGCTGCCACCCAACCTCAGGGGTTACGCTCCCGAAGTCACTGGCGTAGCGCGCAGCAACGCACGGGTGGTGATTCGCCAACAGGGCCGCGTGCTCTACGACACCCAGGTGCCCCAGGGCGCTTTCCGTATCCAGGACCTCAACAACGCGGTCAGTGGCCAGCTGGACGTGCGCGTCGAAGAACAGGATGGCAGTGTTCAGGAATTTCAGGTCGACACCGCAAGCATTCCCTACCTGACTCGTCCCGGTACGGTGCGCTACAAGCTGGCCGTCGGCAAACCTTCGGACTGGGACCACCAGCGCAATGGCCCGGCCTTCGCCACCGGTGAGTTTTCCTGGGGCGTGAGCAATGGCTGGTCACTGTATGGCGGGGGGCTGGGTGCCAAGGATTATGGCTCCCTGGCCGTCGGCGTAGGCCGCGATCTGATGCAATTCGGTGCGCTGTCAGTGGACGTCACCCAGTCCAGGGCCACATTGCCGGGCCAGGACACGTTGAGCGGCAAATCCTACCGTGCCAGTTACTCCAAGCGCTTCGACGAGTACGACAGCCAGGTGACATTCGCCGGCTATCGCTTCTCCGAGAAGAACTACATGAGCATGAACGAATTCATCGAAACCCGGCGTGGTGCCCTGCCGCTGAACCAGAGCAAGGAATTGTATACCGCAAGCCTGAGCAAACAGTTTCGCGGATCCGACCTCAGCGTCTACTTCAACTACAACCACCAGACCTACTGGAACAGCCGCGCCAGCGATCGCTACAGCCTGTCGCTGTCCCGCTACTTCGATGTGGGCCGTTTGAAAAACCTCAGCCTGTCATTGACAGCCTACCAGAACCAGGCCAACGGCACATCCGATGACGGTGCCTACTTGTCGGTCAGTATTCCATGGGACGGCACCGGCTCGATCAGCTACAGCTCCTCCGTCAGTCGTGGTGAAAGCACCCACAGCGTGAGTTATTACGACCGGCTCGATGAGCGTAACCACTACATGCTCAGTGCCGGCAAAGCCTCCAGCGGCGAGACGGCCAGCGGTTTTATCGCCCATGACGGCGACCAGGCGCAGGTAGTAGCCAGCGCCAGCTACCAGGCTGCGCAATACACCTCGGCCGGCCTGTCGTTGCAAGGTGGTGCGACGTTGACGGGCGAAGGCGCCGCCTTGCACCGCAGCAACGTCATGGGCGGCACTCGTCTTCTGGTGGATACCCAGGGAGTGGCGGATGTACCGGTGCGCGGCAATGGCGGCACCACCCGTACCAACCGCTTTGGCAAGGCGGTGATCACCGACGTCAACAGCTACTACCGCAACTACGCAAGCATCGAACTGGACAGCCTGCCGGACGATGTCGAAGCCACCCAGTCCACCACCCAGGCGACCCTGACGGAAGGCGCCATCGGCTATCGCCGCTTCGATGTCATCGCCGGCAGCAAGGCCATGGTCGTGATTCGCATGGCCGACCGCAGCGCCCCGCCGTTTGGCGCGAATGCCCAGAACCCTCTGGGCCAGGCCACCGGCATCGTGGGTGAGGAAGGCTCGACCTACTTGAGCGGCATGAAGCCGGGTGAACGCATGTCGCTGCATTGGGATGGCCGCGCGCAGTGCACATTCACCCTCCCCGAGCAGGTCGTTTCACCAGACAAACCACTGGAGCTGCTTTGCCAGCCCATCCCCGCAGCGGACGAAACCGCCGTTTAACCCATTGCACAGGTACGCCTACGTATGACCCGTTTAACACGCAACACCCTGCCCTTGCTCGCCCTGCTGAGCGGCTGCGCGGCGCCCTTGAGCCAGGCCGCTGTATCGCTGGATCGCACCCGCGTGATTTTCCCCGGCGGCGAAAAATCGGTCAGCCTGGGCATCAGTAACCAGAATGCCCAACTGCCCTACCTGGCTCAGGCCTGGATCGAAAACGAACACGCCGAAAAGATCACCAGCCCGTTGGTGGTATTACCGCCCATTCAGCGTCTGGAAGCCGGCGCCACCAGCCAGATCAAAATCCAGGGCCTGCCCGAGCTGAGCCTTTTGGCCCAGGATCGCGAATCGCTGTTCTATTTCAACCTGCGCGAAATCCCGCCGCGCAGCGATAAACCCAACACCTTGCAGATCGCCCTGCAAACCCGCGTAAAGCTGTTCTACCGGCCCGCGGCCATTGCCGCAAAAACCGGAGCAAACCAGACGCCCTGGCAGGAAGCGCTGACCCTGACCCGCCAGGGCGACAGTTACCTGGCCAATAACCCGACTCCGTACTTCGTCACGCTGATCGACGCCACGAAAACACTGGAATCGGCCAGCGCTAGCGACTTCAAGCCTTTGATGATTGCCCCCAAGGCGCAGGTCGACCTGGGCGTCAGCGCCAAGGCGTTGGGCGACAAGCCCGTGCTGACCTACATCAACGACTACGGCGGCCGACCACAGTTGCAATTTCACTGCAGTGCAGACACCTGCACCGCCAAGCCCGTCACCAGTCAACGCTGACCCTCAAGCCATGACGTACTCACGTGAGTGGAAACGATGAAGTTTGCAATCCTCAGTTGCCTCGGAGTCTTGCTGTACAGCGCTTCAACGCTTGCGCAAGCCGAGGGTGGGCTCGCACAGACCGCCGAAATCCAGGTCGCCGGAACCTTGCTTGAAAGTGCGTGTTACCTAGACCCGGCCTCGGCCTACCAAATCCTGCAAGTGGGTGATTTGAGCACGGCCCGGATGGCACGCATCGGCGATCAGGGCGCCCCCCTGGCGCTGCAACTCAAGTTACAGGGGTGCGTGCGCAGCGAAGGCGGTCGACAGGACCAAGCTCATGGTGTGCTGGTGTGGAGCGCGATCGAACCCGTCGCCACGCTGACCTTCAGCTCCGTGGCCGACGCCGACAGCCCCGAGCTGATCAAGGTCAGCGGCGCAGAAGGTTTCGGTCTGCGCCTGCTCGATGTACAGGGCAACGACGTGCATCTGGGGCGTGAAGCCCCGACCTGGTTCGTCTCGCCGGGCGACAACCACCTGACATATTACATCCGCCCGCAACGCACGGCAGCGCCTTTGCGCCCGGGCAGCTTCCACGCCAGCCTGAATGTGAACCTGGCGTATGACTGAGGATTGCAGCATGACGCGTATGCGCAGGTTTCTTCTGGCCACGCTGCTCACCTGTGCAGGGTCTGTACAGGCCGTTGAACCGAAGGTGGTGACGATCAAGGGTGTCGTGTATGCCGCGATCCCCTGCGTGATCAATGACAACAAACCCATTACGGCCGCTTTTGGCGACGTGCTGATCGCCGCTATCGACGGTCATTACAAAACCATCACCTTGAACTACACGCTCGATTGCGCGCGGTCGGCGTCCCGTGAGCTACAGATGCAGGTTCGCGGTAACAGCGCAGGGTTCGATCCCGCGTCACTGCAGGTGCAAGGGTTTGACAACCTGGGGATCGCCCTCACGAAAGACGGCACGCCGCTGGCGATCAATACCTGGAGCGACTTCGATACCGACAAGCAGCCGCTGCTGCAGGCCGTGCTGGTCAAGAGCAACGCTGGTGAAGTCAAGGCCGGCAGTTTCAGCGCAGGCGCAACCTTGATGGTGGACTACCGATGAGACAGTTTGATCGTTGGCTGGCAACCCTGTGCGTGGCGACCTTGGCGCTGCCGTGTCTGGGCGCAGACAACCTGCAATTTTCCGGCACCTTGCTGGCGCCTCCTGTGTGCCAGGTCAGCGATCAGGGCGGACGGCTGGAGGTGCGTTTCAAAGGCAATATCGCGATCAGCCGGATTGATGGCGAACGCTATCGCCAGGCAATTCCTTACCAGATCGAATGCCCCGGTGCCAGCAACGCGCCTGTCACCTGGCATATGCGCCTGACCCTCAAAGGGGCGTACGCCCATTTCGATCCTACCGCCCTGAAGACCTCGGAGCTTGACCTGGGTATCAAGGTATTGCTCGGTGGCACTGCGCTGATTCCCGGCGAACCCAGGGACATTGACTTCAACACCGCGGCGCTCCCGACGCTGGAAGCCGTGCCGGTGAAACTCGCCGGCGCGGCGTTGCGCAGCATCGAATTCACCGCTTCGGCGTTATTGATGGCCGAACTCTACTAAGGAACCTCTATGAGCAAATGGGCCATGACCCTCAGCGTTTGGGTCGCTACCGCCGTTTGGTGGTCCGCGGCGCAGGCAGCAGAGGACAACCTGCACTTCTCCGGCGTCCTGGTGGATGAACCCTGCGTGCTGGCGGTGGAGGACGAGAACGTGGAGTTGGACTTCACTACAGTCATCGACAAGGACCTCTACCTGAACGGCAGAACACGCGGGCGCCCGATCAATTTGCACCTGCGCAACTGCGACCTGGAAGTCGGCAAGCGGATGGTCAGCATCACCTTCAGCAGCAGCGCCGAAAGTACCGAGCTGCCCGGGCTGTTGATGCTACAGAGCGCCACGGTCCGCGGCCTGCTGGTGGGCCTGGAAAGCACCAGCGGCGACGCCTTGCCGCTGAACAAGACTCACCCCATGAAGGTGCTTGCCAGCGGCGACAACCTGGTCAGCTTCAATGCCTACCTGCAAGGCGAGCCCGAGGCCTTGGCCAAGCGCACCCTCGGCCTGGGCGCCTTTGATGCATCCCTTACCTTTGCCTTGAGTTACGAGTAATCGCCATGAACTGTTTGTTGATCGCCCTGCGCCATTGCCTGGTGTCTTGCGTGCTGTTGTTCGCCGTGACGGGTCAGGCAGGCGCCATAACTATCACCTCCACTGAAAGCCGATACGAGTCAGGCGGCATCCGTTATTACTTCACCGTAGACAACTGGTCGATATACGACACCACTCCCAGCCCATGCAGAAGCGACAACTATGGAGTCGACACCTGCGTTGTCGAACTGGCAATGCGACCGAACCCCGCCAATGCGTCGACAATAGGAGAAAGGTATGAATGGAGAGTACCGGTCGGACGAGGCAAAGCCACAATGGGGGATATGTTGACAACGCTTAACCGCTACGGGTTTTCGATACCGTTCAGAGGTTCTGTTCTGGTGAGCAAACAGAGTAACGTCAACAGTGAGATGTGTCTAAGTTTCAGCGTATCGACAATAGGGCCGGCGATAGGTGGCGTTATCGGCCTTTTCGGCCCTTGCACACGCGTTATGCCCCCCATTCTGCGATGCGATATCAGCGGCGATACCACCATCGATCACAAGAGTCTGGCCGATACACAACTGGACGGCGCAACGGCATCGATTCAACTGACGGTACACTGTAAGGGGACGACCAGCGTCACTATCACAACAAGCATCTCAAACTACTTTGGCGTGAAACTCAGAAGCGATGGAAGCCTTTATTCCAGGATCACCGTCAATGGCAGGGACGCCACCTATGGCACTTATCAGACGGTGCGCGATGACGAGCCAACTCCCGTCAACATTACTTCAACCCTGATCACGCACGGCACTGTTGCCCCGGGCAGCTTTTCCGGCTCTACAGTCATCACCATTTCACCGCCTTGAGGACAGACACATCCAGCAAACTCGCATCGCACAGCCATTACCTTGCCAGTATTTACGCCAACTGATTCTGAGCTAGCCTTAACGCGCTGAGTCCTTTATGCGGTGAACTCATGGATACGTTAACGAAAGCCGAAATCGAAACGGCCCTGTCCGCTCGCCTTCCCAAGTGCGCGGTCAAGTGCGCGCTCAACCCGGACGGCAGCCTTTCAGTCACCGTAACGGCGCGCGGTATGGACCAATTCACCATCGCCAACATCAACCGCGCCCACTACCACGGTGTTTCCGGGATCAACCGGCTTGTGCGGGAAATACGTGAAGAAATGGTCATAGCCAGGCAGTCTTTCTGGCTGTCATCGGTGGGGTAACAGATATGCCAGACGCTACTGACGCAACGCTGCAACCGGTCAACATTGAATACCTGCAAGACACGCTGTTCGGTGTGAACACGCTCGCCAGCGAGTGCATGGCGCAGCTTGTGCGCGCTGCGCCCGGTGTGCAGTTGCGGCTTGCGCCGCCATGGCCCGCGCAATTGCTGAAGGCCCACAGGATTAGCTTTGAATGGAACGGTCAGGCCTATCGTGGCGTGGTGCAGGCGGCTGAATCCTTGACCAACGGCGACTTGCTGCTGGACATCGAACCGCAGCCGTAAACGCGCGCACTTGGCAGCATTAGGCGCGTTCACCCGCCAACGCCCGCTGGTGAAAATGCGGCAGCCATTTCAACGCGTGAAGAGACGCGGCCAACTGCACCTGCTCACGAGAGCCCATAAAACGTTCCTTGCGACTGAACACACTCAGAGCCCCGCCGTTTCGATAAGCCCAGGCAAAACAGACAGTGCCTGGGGGAATGCCGTCCATCCCATCCGGCCCCAGCAGGCCAGTGGTGGCGACCGCCACATCGGCGGGGCTGTCGCGCAGCGCGCCTTGGGCCATTTCCTGGGCGACCTCACAACTGGTGAGGTTGAACGTTTCGATGGTGTAAGGGCGTACGTTTAACAGCCGCTGTTTCGCCTCTGGCGAATACACCACGTACCCGCTTTCGATCCATGAACCGCTGCCGTCGACCTGGGAAAGCAAGGTGATGATCTTGCCTGCGGTACACGACTCCGCCGTCGTGATGACCAATTGATGGTGCTTGAGGTATTCAACGATAGAAGCAGCGACCGACATGCTGAACGCTCCTGTGCAGAGGGGTGTTGCTGATTGATTTTTGTCAAAAAAAATCGATTTGTAAAAAAGAATTTCGAAAATCTGCTGGGGTCTACAGAGGAACATCCCCCAGGAGACAGCACCATGAAGTTCGCGAAATTCTGCCAAAAACTCTCCAACCAGGCGGGCAGCTCAAAAACCTTTCTGACGGCCGTCAGCTTGATTGCTGTTTGGGCGCTCACCGGGCCTTATTTTCAATACAACGACACCTGGCAGTTAATCATCAACACCTCCACCACCATCATCACCTTCCTGATGGTGTTCCTGATCCAGAATACCCAGAACCGCGACAACGATATTCTTCATCTGAAACTGGACGAGCTGATTCGTGCCACCAAAGAAGCCCACAATGCAGCGTTGAGCCTGGATAAGCTCGGATCGCGAGAGCTGCAGAAATTGCGCGAGCAATACAGCAAGTTGGGGCAGCCTAACGCGGTTGATGACAGCGAGCGGGAGGCGGATTCTTCCGGTGCTTCTAGTGGCCCAATCTGAGGCCTACATGGGTCTGCGTGCAGCGATCGATGGTAACCACGATGCGAAGCGAGCCGCTCTTGATCTTGATCTGCTTTTGATCTTGGGCGCCCCGTTAAACCACGCTGGCCGAACGCAGGCTTGAATTCGTGGGTAACCCGGCAGGACGCCGGGTTAGCCGCCCCGCGCCATGGATGGCGCGTGGCGGCGGCCCACGGATTCAAGCCTGCGTTCGGGCACACCGAGCCTAAGCGAGGTGCCGAGTGGTGGGGCAAGAGCGCTTTGCTTACTTACGCGCTTTTCGAAAGTGAGCCGCCGTCAGGGCGGACCCCTAAGTGGCCGTTACCGCAGCAATGGATATGCACACAATCCAACTTTGTCGCCTGCCAGGCCGCCTTCGCGAGCAAGCCCGCTCCCACAATTTGATCGTGGGGCATCAGGTAGATAGGGGCCGGCTGGGAGGCCGTCATCGCAGGCAAGCCAGCTCCCACAGTTTGATCGCGGGGCATCAGGTAGATAGGGGCCGGCTGGGAGGCCGTCATCGCAGGCAAGCCAGCTCCCACAGTTTGATCGCGGGGCATCAGATAGATAGGGGCCGGCTGTGAGGCCGTCATCGCCGGCAAGCCACATGCGTGAGTGTTCAACTCAAAGCATTTTGAACGCTCCGCACGCTCGTCTTTCCAACGAGAACAGGATTAAACCTGGCTTTGATCCTCGAGCGTGAACACACCGGCAACAGGAGGCAGCCGACCATGACTGACAACCCCACCCAACTCTTAGCCGCAGTAGCGATGCTGGCCCTGCTCAGCGCCTGCGCTGGCAACAACTCCCCCTCGAATGTCGAGGCCCCCGGAAAACCCACGAAGCCCTCGACCCGAACGCTGGAAGCCGGCGCCGCCCTGCTGCAATCTCGCCCACCGATTGACGCACTGAACGCCTACCTGGACGGCTTTCACTTCTACAACGGCCATCCCGATGTACAAATGGAAGCCCATCACTACTGTGCAATCCTCAACGAGGAGGTCATCCAGTGCGTGATCTACGACGGCAACCGCAAGGATGCCAAGTTGATGGGCGTGGAGTACATCATCAGCGAGGCGCAATTCAACACGCTGCCCGCGCCTGAGAAGGCGCTATGGCATAGCCATGTGCATGAAGTGAAGTCAGGGCAACTGGTGGCTCCGGGAATCCCCGAGGTGGCGGAGCATGCACTGATGGAGAAGCTGGTGCACACCTACGGCAAGACCTGGCACACCTGGCATACCGATCTGGATAAACGCCTGCCCCTGGGTGTCCCGCAGTTGATGATGGGGTTCACCGCTGACGGCCAGGCCGACCCGCGTATGGTCGCCGAGCGAGATAAACGCCTGGGCATCGACAGTACCGAAAAGAAAAAGGCTCGCGCCGATATCCCCGCGCCGCCCATCGCACCCGGTGCAGACGCGTGGCGCCAGGGCACGGTTATCCAGATCGCCGACCCAACCCAAAAGGCCCACCGGCACTGACGCCGCCATTCAGTCATTTGGATTGAACGATCATTTGCGGGCCCTTCTCTACCCAAGACCAGCCAAAGGAGGATGTCATGATGATTGATACCGCAACCGGAATGAGGCCTGGCGAGCGATACGCCGTGGAAAACCTGGAGCGCACCCCGAACTTCAGCGGGTTTTTCTTGGACGGAAAATATTACCTGGGCCCTGAACTGATGACGGCAGTCGGATGGCTTGAGGGCCAGACGTTTATCTACGATGAGCTCGATGCCACAGGCGAACCGGTGTTTCCCGACCGCGTCGCTGGCACCCTCGAAAACTTGACCCTGATACTGACTGACGGCGCCCGCCTACAACTGCACCCGGTGCCCGTCCACGTGCCCGAGGATTCGCCTGGCGTCATGCAGGCCAAGGGGAAACTGCACGGCAAAACCGTGGTGATCACCGGCGCCTCCAGTGGCATTGGCCGCGCGGCTGCTCACGCCTTTGCCGAGCAAAGTACCCGCTTGGTGTTGGCGGCCCGAGATGAAAAAGCCTTGGAAGAGGTCGTCGAGGAATGCGCTGCGCGTGGCGCCGAGGCCATCGCCGTTAAAACCGATGTGACCCAGGGCGACCAGATGCGCGCCCTTGCCGAACAGGCGGCGGCCTTCGGCAATGGCCGCATCGATATCTGGATCAACAACGCCGGAGTAGGTGCGGTCGGCAGTTTCGAGGACACGCCCCTGGAAGCCCACGAACAGGTGCTGCAAACCGACCTGCTCGGGTACCTGCGCGGCGCCCACGTAGTGTGGCCCTATTTCAAAGCCCAGCACCGCGGCATTCTGATCAACACCTTGTCGCTGGGCAGTTGGGTAGCCCAGCCCTATGCCGTCGCCTACTCCGCCAGTAAATACGGCCTGCGCGGCCTGACTGAGGCACTGCGTGGCGAGCTGACTGACTACCCGGATATTCATGTGTGCGACATCTATCCCGCCGTGATGGACACACCGGGCTTTCGCGATGGCGGCAATTTTACCGGCCACGAGTTGACGCCACCGCCACCGGTCTATGACCCGCATAAAGTCGCGCAAGCGATGGTAGCCTGTGCGCTGCAACCGAGGGACAGCACCACAGTAGGCAGTGCTGCCACTGTGGCCCGTGTCGCGCATTTTTTGCTGCCCGGCTTTGCCCGGTTATCCGGTTGGCTCACCCGCCTCGGCCTGGAGCGCAGCCAGCGCGCCGCGACCTCTGCGGGCAACCTCTACACCCCGGCAAGCGGCGAACGTCGTGTCGAAGGCGGCTGGCGGCAAACCCGCCGTACGCCCTATGGCATTGTTGCAATAGGCGCAGCGCTGCTAGTGGGTGGCGTTGTCGTTGCGCGCAAATATTCAGCTCGTCACAAATGAACACGGCAAATCCCGAATGCCAGCCAGTCAAGCGCAGCTCCTCTGTGGGAGCGGGCTTGCTCGCGAAGGCGTCGGTCCATTAAACATTGATGTGACTGATCCACCGCTTTCGCGAGCAAGCCCGCTCCCACATTTGATCTTCGTTGTCTCCCCTTTATGAGGTAACCCAGCATGTCTTACGATTACCAAGGTACTGCCAGTGTCATCACTGCCTCGCGCCATCTTGGAACACCCTCAGATGAACGCCTTAACGAATCAAAAAGCATCCAAATGGCCAGCAGCGGGAAACCGACCATCGCGCGCTTGGACTTTGACACGCCATTGGATTGGCCCGGCAATCCCAACTTTATTACCGTCAATTTGCCTGACGGCTCCTCTGTCAGCGGGGTGATCGCCGAGCTGGAACGCCCGGCCGATGGGCCTGGATGGGTCACCTTTACGGTAGATGATTAAGCCTCATCCACGCCCTGCGCCCAGTCATCGAATTGTCGGACAACTTATTTGAATTTTTTTTGACGTCAAATATCTGTACTTCATGAGTATCAAGGAGGCCTCATGAAACACAACGACCTATTCACTATCGAGTACCAGCTGCACGGCGAGCCCAAGTCCTTCATCGTGCGCGCGCCGCGCATGGACAATGCCGAGGCTTGGCATTGGGCCAGTTGTGACGCTGGTGTGGCGGTGATCCCCAAATTCGGGCAACACACGTTCAAGCGTGTGTCCAAACCGATGGCGGAGAAATACGGCATTACCCAGGTGCGCTGGAGTGGCGCGGCACAGATTCAATGGGCGGAGGGCCTCAGAGGATGAACAGCCAGACTCTTGGTTACACAACGACAAACAGGCGGGACGATGAGGTCGCGCGAAACGCCGAGATGTTTTTTGAAGCGGATCGATTGGATGCGTTGGCGTACGAGATCATTGAGTCCTACAGCGGCGATGCGCAGACGTGGGCGCGCTTTACCGAGGCGAAGAAACGTGCGGATGCGCAGCGTACAGTGGCCTATCGGGAGTGGATGCGAATTCATCGTTCCAAGCGCAAATAACGTCAGCCTGTGGGAGCTGGCTTGCCTGCGATAGCGGCCTGACAACCCATCAGGATGTCAGGCCGAGTGTATATCCCCTCGCGTTCACGCCCCTGACTCAGGGTCTGTCGAAGGCCCGCCGGGAGCAACACCGCCTTGCTCCTTCCCGCGTTGTCCGCCTGCCGGAGCCTGCGATTTATCGTTTCGCTTCGCTGCCGACGGGCGCACCTTGCGCTCGGAATGATTCGGTTCGTGGTGCTTCGAGGCTTCGCTCATACCGCCCTCCTCAATCACTGATCAAAGTATCGGCTTGCCACCCGTCACACCGTAGCGTTCGCCGGAGATGTAACTACCCTCATCCGACGCCAGCAGCACATAGATCGGCGCCACTTCCACTGGCTGGCCGGGACGTCCCAGTGGGGTGTTGCCACCAAAGTTTTTCACCATATCCTCCGTCATTGTCGAGACGATCAACGGTGTCCAGATGGGCCCGGGTGCCACGCTGTTGACGCGAATCCCGCGCTCGCCGAGCATCTGCGCCAGGCCGGCGGTGAAGTTGGCAATCGCGCCTTTGGTGGCCGCATAGGGCAACAGGCTGGGGTTGGGCATGTCGGAGTTGACCGAGCTGGTATTGATGATCGAACTGCCCTCGGCCATGTGAGGCAGCGCGGCCTTGCAGATGCGGAACATCGCGGTGATGTTGACGTTAAAGGTTTTCACCCAGTCCTCATCGGGGATGTCTTCCAGAGACTGATAGGTCATCTGGAACGCTGCGTTGTTGACCAGCACATCGATGCGGCCGAACTTCTCCACGGTGTCGTTGACGATGGCCGTGCACTGCGCCGCATCGCCCAGGTCGCCGGGCAGTAACAGGCATTGACGACCCGCCGCCTCGACCCAGCGTGCGGTTTCCTTGGCGTCTTCATGTTCATCCAGGTACGACACTGCCACGTCCGCGCCTTCACGTGCGAAGGCAATGGCCACCGCCCGCCCGATGCCGCTGTCGGCTCCGGTGACCAAGGCGATTTTATTGGCGAGCCGGCCCGAGCCTTGGTACGACTGCTCACCGCAATCGGGCATCGGGTCCATCTTGCGCTGCTCACCGGGTACGGACTGTTGCTGGGGTTGGAACGGTGGTTTTGGATAGCTATTCATCAGAGCTTCTCCTGGGTGGGTTTCTCTTTGCGAGGGTTTGCCAGCAAGCGAAGTTCAGACGGTTTTTCAGAAAATCGGATAACCGTGCACCCACGGTGGCCACTCGTCAGTTTGATTAAACCTTCCGACGGTTGCGCGTCTCAACCGGGGCGTAGTGGTCCGTCGAATGACCGGGTGGCCTCAAGGCATTTTTGTTGGCAGCAGGTTTTCAGCTATATTTCATCGTCGGTTCAGCCCTCGCCCTCGTTGTTCAAGTTCTTCCCTCTACACCCCGTCTTCCTGTGCGCCGTTAACCAAGGTTGGTATTTATGAAGTCTGCCCCCCCGCGGTCCCCCAACGTACCGCAACGCAAAGATCTGACCCCCAGTAACCTGAGTTTCCCGGTGGTGGGTATCGGTGCGTCAGCGGGCGGGTTGCAAGCCGTGAAAGCGTTTTTTGAGCACATGCCCAAAGACTGCGGCATGGCCTTCGTGGTGATCCTGCATCTTTCGCCCGACCATCAAAGCGTGGCGGACAAGATCATTCAGGAGACGACCCGCATGCCGGTGTCGCAGGTCAATGACGCCACGCCCATCGAAAAGAACCACGTGTACGTCATCTCACCGGCGCAGCTGTTGAAGATGAACGATGGCTACCTCGCGGTCTCGCCTGCCGTACGTGAAGACGGGACGCACATTGCCATCGACCTGTTTTTTCGCGACCTGGCAGACACCCATAAAGAACGCGCGTTTTGCCTGATCCTGTCCGGTACCGGCTCAGACGGCGCGGTGGGGCTGTCACGGATCAAAGAGCAAGGCGGCATCACCCTGGTGCAAGCCCCGGAAGACGCCGAGTACGATGGCATGCCGCTGGCGGCCATCGAAACCCAGATGGTCGACCTGGTGCTGCCTGTGGTGGAAATGCCGCAGAAGCTGCTGGAACTGTGGCGCAATGCCCAGTCGATTGTGCTGCCCACCGCCAACGACCCGGAGATCAAGACCACCCCACCCAGCTCCGAACGCGATGCCGCCGTGGCCGAACAACTGTTGCTGGATATTCTGATCCAACTGCGCGCCAGTACCGGGCATGACTTCAAGCATTACAAACGCGCCACGGTGTTGCGTCGTATCGAGCGGCGCTTGCAGGTCACGGCTCAACCCGACCTGGCCACCTATTACAACTTCCTTCAGGCCAACCCGGACGAAACCAAGGCGTTGCTGGGCGACATGCTGATTGGCGTGACCAACTTCTTCCGCGACCGCGAGGCCTTCGAAGCGCTTGAGCGAGACGTGATCCCCAACCTGGTGAAGTCACTGGAAGACAGCGTGCCGCACCGTGAGGAGGTGCGTATCTGGTCGGCGGGTTGCTCAACCGGCGAGGAGGCTTACAGCCTGGCGATGCTGGTGGCCGAGCAACTGGCGCTGGATGCCAGCGGCGCAAAGATGCAGGTGTTTGCCACCGATATTGATGAGCGGGCCATTACCCATGGCCGCAACGGCGTGTACCCCGAAGCGATCATCACCGACGTACCGCCCCAACGGTTGCGCCAGTACTTTGCCAAAGAGAAGAACCAGCACTACCGGGTGCGCAAGGAAATTCGCGAGAAGGTGCTGTTCGCCAAACACAGCCTGCTGGCCGACCCACCGTTCTCGCAGATCGACCTGATTGTGTGCCGAAACCTGTTGATCTACCTGGACCGCGAAGTGCAACGCGACATCCTGCAAATGTTCCACTTCGCGTTGCGCCCCGGTGGTTACCTGTTCCTTGGCTCTTCGGAGTCGGCCGACGGCTGCCTGGACCTGTTTGTACCGGTAGACAAACGCAACCGCATTTTTCGTGTGCGCGCCGGCTCTTCAGCGGTACGCCGCGCCCCGACCATGCCGCGAGGCGGCTATCTGCGCCCGAGCACCACGACACTGACGATTGAAACCAAGGCGCCCAACAAGGTCTCGTTCGCGGATATCCACCTGCGCGCCCTGGAAAAAGCCGCGCCGCCCAGCGTCATCGTGAATATGCAGGCCGATATCCTGCACATGAGCGAAGGCGCCGGGCGATTCCTGCGCTACGTGGCCGGCGAGGTGACGCACAACCTGCTGACGCTGGTGCACCCCGATTTGCGCCTGGATATTCGCACCACGCTGTTCCAGGTCCAGCAATCGAATAACCCGGTGTCTTCGCGCAAGATCCGCATCCAACGCGAGCAAGGCCCCTTCCTGGTGGACATCAGCGCCCGCCCCTACCGCGATGAAGCGACCGAAAACGACTACGTGCTGGTGATCTTCCAGGAAACCGCCGTCGACCCGTTGCTGCCCGACATCGACGCCGTCAGCCAGGCCGAAAACGCGATCATGAGCAACCTGGAGCGCGAGCTGCAACGCACCAAGTTGCACCTGCAGGACACCATCGAACAGGCGGAAGTCTCCAGCGAGGAACTCAAGGCCTCCAACGAAGAAATGCAGGCGGTCAACGAAGAACTGCGCTCGGCCACCGAGGAGCTGGAAACCAGCAAGGAAGAGTTGCAGTCGATCAACGAAGAATTGCTGACCGTCAATTTCGAGCTCAAGACCAAGGTGGAAGAGACGGACAAGGTCAACGATTACCTGACCAACCTGATCGCGTCCACCGACATTGCCACGGTCTTCGTCGACCGCAACATGCGCATTCGCTGGTTCACACCGCGGGCCACGGATATTTTTAGCATGCTGCCCGTGGACACCGGGCGTTCGCTGCTGGACATCACCCACCGCCTCGATTACCCGCAAATGACCGAAGACGCCACCACCGTGTTTGAGTCGCTGAGCATGATCGAGCGGGAAATCAGCAGCAACGACGACCGCTGGTACATTGCGCGGTTACTGCCGTACCGCTCCAGCGAAGATCACATTGACGGCACCGTGCTGACCTTCATTGATATCACCAAGCGGCGCCAGGCCGAAGAGGAACTGCGTCTGGGCGAGGAGCGCATGCGCCTGGTCGCCGAGAGCACCCATGACTTTGCCATCATCATCCTCGATGATCATGGCGCCATCACCGACTGGAACACCGGTGCCGAACTGATCTTCGGCTACACCAAGGACGAGGTGCTGGGCGCTTATTACGACCTGATTTTCTCCCCGGAAGACCGCTCCGCTGGCGTGCCGGAGAGCGAACTGCGCACCGCCCGCGAACATGGGCGTGGCGAAGATGAACGCTGGCACGTGCGCAAGGACGGCAGCCGCTTCTATTGCAGTGGCGAGGTCACCCAGCTCAAGAGCAACAGTTTGCGCGGCTACGTCAAGATTGCCCGCGACCTTACCGGCCACAAGCGCACGCAAGATGAACAGAATCAGCGCTTGAAGGAAACCCAGACCAACAGCCACCTCAAGGATGAGTTCTTCGCGGTGATGTCCCACGAACTCAAGCATCCGTTGAACCTGATCCAGCTGAACGCCGAACTGTTGCGGCGCTTGCCCGCCACCAAGGTTGCGGGCCCGGCCATCAAGGCGGTCAATACCATCTGCGAAGCGGTGTCCAGCCAGGCGCGGATCATTGACGACCTGCTGGACGTCGCCCGGGTTCGCACGGGCAAGCTGAAGCTGAAAAAGCAACCGATCGACCTGATTCGCACCCTCAAGGACATTCATAGCGTGGTGCTTGCCGACGGTCATCGTCGCCAGGTCAGCCTTCAGACACCTTCGGTGCCGGGCCCGTTGATCGTTGACGTAGACCCGACGCGCATCGAGCAAGTGATCTGGAACCTGGTCAACAACGCCCTGAAATTCACCCCCGAGGACGGCCAGGTGCAGTTGGTGGTCAGCCGAACGGACGGGCGCGCGCAACTGGACGTCATCGACAGCGGCGCAGGCCTGGCCGCAGACAGCCTGGAGAAAATCTTCGACCTGTTCGGGCAAGCGGAAAATCAGCATCAGACCCATCAGCGTGAAGGCCTGGGCATTGGCTTGTCGCTGGTACGGCAGTTGGTGGAGGCCCATGGTGGTTCGGTGAGTGTGCAGTCGCGAGGGTTGGGCTTCGGTTGCACCTTCTCGATCTGGCTGCCTCTGTGCGTACAGCAGGATCATCTGCTCGATAGCGGCGCTACCCAGAACGAAGATCAGCGCCTCAATGGCCTCAAGGTTCTACTGGTCGATGATTCAGCCGAAGTCCTTGAGGTGCTGAACATGCTGCTGGAAATGGAAGGCGCCCAAGTGAGCGCCTTCAGCGACCCTTTGAGCGCGCTTGAAACAGCCCGGGATGCCCATTACGACGTGATTATTTCGGACATCGGCATGCCGAAAATGAATGGCCATGAGCTGATGCAGAAGCTGCGTAAAGTAGGCCACCTTCGACAGGCTCCCGCCATCGCCTTAACGGGCTATGGCGCTGGCAATGACCAGAAAAAGGCGACTGAATCGGGCTTTAATGCGCATGTCAGCAAACCCGTTGGCCATGATTCGCTCATCACCTTGATCGAAAAACTGTGCCGCTCCCGCCCCTAGGCGTGGGGCAGGCGTTCAAGGGTAGATGAACTGAGAAAAGCGCACGGACGCGCCCGTTTCTGGTCGCGACACCTGGGTCTCCACACTGCCCATCGTGTCGCTGCGCAAGGTCAGGTACAACACGGCCTGGCCGGCGCTGTCACTCAGCATCCAGACGCTCACACCCTCCCCGGCCGCCCTGGCCTTGAGCGGCTGAGGCTGCAGCATCTCGATATTGAAACCGCGCAGCAGCTCACCGCTCAACTCAATCTCCAGGGGCTCTTGGGCCTTACCTAGCACATGAATCACCAGCCCATCGGAAGCGCCATTGCGTAAAAAGCGTTGGTACTCCACGCGCAACTGCCCATCGGCACTGCGCACCTCACGGGTGCTCAGTGGCCCGCTGGAAAACAGGCCCGCCAGGCTCAGCCCGATCAACACCAGCAGCGCATACCACCCCACCCGCTCAAAGCGCCAGACCTTGCGCTGCAAGGCCATGTTTTCCTGCACCGGATAATTGCGGCTGTGTAAGTCGTCAGGGTCTGGGTTGTTCATAGCCGGGCCCGGACTCAACCCTTGCTGTGCTCGGGAGAAGACGGTCCCTTGGTGACACCCCGTGGGCCGGCAATCGCCCATATCGCGGCGCCCAGGAACGGCAGTACCACGACTACCGCACTCCAGCCTGCCTTGCTTGCCGAGGCGTTATCGCTGCGCCAGATGCTGTTGATGATCCACGCATCGAGCAGTACGAGGATCACTGCCAGGCCTATCCAGAAGTAAGTGGTTTGCATGATGCACCTCCAGGTTATGTAACTTTTGGTGCGCGGGTGCGGGCAGGGTTCATTATTTTTAGGTTCTCTGCCTGGCGCTTGGTTTGCCGCCATCATGCGGGCAACTTCGCCGATCTACTTAATGATCGAACCTCTTCAAACAAGACAAGCTGAAACGTCTCAGCTCCTATAAAAAGCCAAATCATGCACAAATGCATTTTTTGCCTTGACCACGGGAATCGAGTCTTCTAAAGTCAAATCACTGTATATGAATACAGTAATTTGATTCCCTTCATGGACGAGACTTACTATGAAAAGCACCCCTTCGAAATTTGGCAAAACACCCCATCAACCCAGCCTGTGGACCCGCGCCGATGCGCTTAAAGTGCATGCGGACGACCCCACCACCACCCAGCCGCTGGTCAGTGCGAACTTCCCGGTATTGAGTGACGAGGTGTTTATCTGGGACACCATGCCGCTGCGTGATATCGACGGCAACATCACCTCCGTCGATGGGTGGTCGGTGATCTTCACCCTCACCGCGGATCGCCACCCGAACGACCCGCAATACCTCGATCAGAATGGCAACTACGACGTCATCCGCGACTGGAACGATCGCCATGGCCGGGCAAAGATGTACTACTGGTTCTCCCGCACCGGCAAAGACTGGAAGCTCGGCGGCCGAGTGATGGCTGAAGGGGTTTCGCCCACCGTGCGCGAATGGGCCGGCACGCCGATCCTGTTGAACGAGCAAGGCGAAGTAGACCTGTACTACACCGCCGTCACGCCCGGCGCGACCATCGTCAAGGTGCGTGGCCGCGTGGTGACCACCGAGCATGGCGTCAGCCTGGTGGGCTTTGAGAAGGTCAAGCCGCTGTTCGAGGCGGACGGCAAGATGTACCAGACCGAAGCGCAAAATGCGTTCTGGGGCTTTCGCGATCCATGGCCGTTCCGCGACCCGAAAGACGGCAAGCTGTACATGCTGTTCGAAGGCAACGTGGCTGGCGAACGCGGCTCGCACAAGGTCGGTAAAGCCGAAATCGGCGACGTGCCGCCAGGTTATGAAGACGTCGGTAACTCGCGCTTCCAGACTGCCTGCGTCGGTATCGCCGTGGCCCGCGACGAAGACGGCGACGACTGGGAAATGCTGCCACCGCTGCTGACCGCGGTGGGCGTCAACGACCAGACCGAACGCCCGCACTTCGTGTTCCAGGACGGCAAGTACTACCTGTTCACCATCAGCCACACCTTCACCTACGCCGACGGCGTGACCGGCCCGGACGGCGTGTACGGCTTCGTCGCCGATTCGCTGTTCGGTCCGTATGTGCCGTTGAACGGCTCTGGTCTGGTACTGGGCAACCCGTCCTCCCAACCGTTCCAGACCTACTCGCACTGCGTCATGCCCAACGGCCTGGTGACCTCCTTCATCGACAGCGTACCGACCGACGACACCGGCACGCAGATCCGTATCGGCGGCACCGAAGCACCGACGGTGGGCATCAAGATCAAAGGGCAGCAAACGTTTGTGGTCGCTGAGTATGACTACGGTTACATCCCGCCGATGCTCGACGTTACGCTCAAGTAACCGGAGGCTGTAAGGCAACGGGTTTGAATTCGGTGACAAACCCGTAGTGGATAGCATCGAGATATCCCGTCTGATGCAACTTACGCCCCCTCACTGGCTACAAGGATGTAGCTAGTGAGGGGGGTGCGCGCCGCACCTGTGGCGAGGGAGCTTGCTCCCGTAGCGGTCTGACAGCAGACGCTGCTCTCACTGACACGCCGCGATCCAAATGTGGGGAATCAGGTAGATACGCCTAGGCTGACAGGCCGTCACGGCAGCAAGCTCCCTCGCCACAGGTTCAGCGTCACATCACCGTTGCTTGGAGATTCAGGAAATATAAATCCCCGTCCCATTCAACTCAGTCATATTTACGCCAACCAACGTCACCGAGTTGTCGCCAAACGACAACAGCGCATTGTCCTCGAACATCGAGACATGGGAGCGGTAATCGTATTGCTGGCCCAGGTCAGGAATCCCCATGAACACCAGTTTATCGCTGCCCTGGTACCCCTCGATCCGGTCATTGCCAAAGAGGCCGTTGAACAGGAAAGTATTGCTGCCACCACCCGACACCATCAGGTCATTGCCCTCCCCACCGACGAACACATTATTGCCCTGGCCACCGATCAAATGATCGTCACCGCCCAAACCGAATAACCATTCCCCTGCAGCATGAGCGGTGAGGATATTGTCCTGCGCATCGCCGTTGGCAGAGGCCGTGTAGGGCGTCAAGGCTGTGCCGGCCAGCAGGCCTTGGCCGGTTACGTTATAGGTGCTCCAGGGGACTGAATTCCACAATATGTAGGACTTCTCTTGGCTCACCAGCGCACCAATATCCCGGGTCATACTGATGCCGCCATAGGCGTCGTTGATATAGAGCGTGCCATCGCCATCGTTGGCAAAGCCGAAGCTGGCCAATGGTTTGTGCAGTTCGAAGACGTTATCGCCCTGCCCGCCCAGCAGGATGTTGTAGCCGCCATCATCGCGAAAACGATCATTGCCGCCGCCGCCTTCCAGGAAGTCATTGCCGGCTCCGCCCTTGAGCAGGTCGTTGCCCTCGGTGCCGAGGATAAAGGTGTTACCGGTGTGTTTTTCAGCGTAGCGGTTCAGGTCTTCTACCCAGGTGGTTTCACGCGCAGCCTCTGTGAGGCTGGAGACCACGATGGTCGAATCCTTGCTCGTCAGGTCGTAGAACTCGGAGGACGCGATACGCCCCAAGCCTTCGATATAACCGCTCAAGGAGTGAGCCTTGGCAACGCCCCAATTCAGCGTATTGGGTAAATGTGCCGAGAACGACGCGTAATTATCCGTAAAGATGACGAGGTTGTTGGCGGCCGAATCCCAGCCCCGGTCGTTACCCCAGAAGAGTGCCGAGGTATTGATGCCTTTGCCATCAATGGCTTTGAACACCGGGTCGTTCTCGTAGCCGATATTCAACACCTGGGCGTCACCCGAACGTTGAGTGGGTGAGGCAAAGGTTACGTAGTTGGCGTCCTGATAAAAACCGCCCCAGTGATCGTGGCTCAAAGTCGCCACGCTGTTGGCGCCCAGTGCGCCGAGGCTATGGCCGGTGACCAGGACGTCCTTGCCGCTCAAGCCCTGGCTCGCGGCGTAACGAGCGACGTTTTCGAGCAGGGCGCTGAAGGCGAACTTGGCGTAATTGGCGGCGTATCCAGGCAGTGCTGCGGCCGCCAGGTCGCTGGCCACATCACCCGCGCCATCCCAGGTCAAGCCAAAGGACGTGCCGCGAAAGGCGATGCCCATGGCAATCAGCCTGCCGCCCCCATCGTACTGCCCGAGAATCTCAACGTTGGCTGATGGGGCCAAGGCGGTCTCGCCCCAAAAGGTGCCTTGCGTGTCGACCTTCTGCGTCACGCCCAGTGCCTGCGCCCCAATAGGCGCCCAGCCACCCGTCGCCAGGGGTTTGCCAGTGGAGTCATACGCGTACTCGGATAAAACCAAGGCATTGTTCAGCAGCGCCTTGGCGTGCTCGCCCTTCATGCTCTTGTAATCGAAAACGCCCATATCCTTGGTCCCCTTTTAAATGACTATCAGATGGCCATCAGCTCGCACGGCCGGGGTCGATTGAGTGCGTGGCGCGGGGGAGTGTCAAGGGTTACCTAGAAATTCAATAGTGCTCGTTTAACCGAGCGTCTGCACGTAGGCAGGGCACATCGGTATTGCCTTCAACACCGTATTGTCTTAGAGCCTCCCGCAGGAACTGTTTACTCACTTCAAGATGACGCTACACGCATCTCTAAACTGATCGTTACACTCAAGAATCGCTGGCGAATAGTAATCCAGCGATACCCGCCATGATGGGAACGCTCCGACAGACATCACGTGCTCACGGCCATCAACAGACGCGAGCCGCAGACTCAGAAACCGACCGCCCGAAAGGCTATAAACACACCCACTGATGAACCCCTCGCTATCAATTGCACTATTAGTCAAAACAAAAATAGCTTTATTAAACCGTATGACTTCCTCCACCGCAGCGCCCACTACAACCCCAACCCAGGCCACTCCAGTTCTTTTTGCTGCAGACATGAAAACGCCGTCTTTGTTTTCAATATCCATAGGTAGCGGGCATGACTCTGAGGAATTGGACGATTCAGGAGCGTCAAAATAACTCGCTTCTGCATGAGCAAACATAAGTATCTGCGCGCACAGACCCCCCCAACGAATAAAAACAATCACACCGCTACCTCTGGACTTCATGCAGGAACCGTTATGTGCACAAACATCTATCTACAGGTAATTGCGCAGCCCCGTGCCTAGCTGCAACACCTTAGAAAAACCAACGCATACCCAGCGAGAACTCGCTTGAGACCAGGTGAGCCTTCATCTTTTCATCCTGCAGTCCACGGGCATTCGGGAAGTTGTTCCAGCCACTTTCGGTATCGCCCATGTCAACGTAGCGATAGCCCAGGTCCAAGGCCAGGCGATCCGTTACGTCGTAGGCGACGCCTGCGCCGACCGACCACGCCAGATTGGTTTGGGTGGAGGCGCCATACTGGCGCGACTCGTTGCCCTGCCAGCCCTTCGACTCAAGGCGAGCAAGACCCAGGCCGGCCGAACCATAAATCGATACCTTCTCGCTGATACGCCAGTCGCGATAGGCATTGAGCATCACACGCTTGGAGTCAATATGGTGCTCATTGAGACTGGTTGGGAAGGTGGTCGAGCCACTGGTGAATTTATCCCGTTGCGGCAGGGTCAACTCGCCCTCCACACGCCAGCCATTGCCGAATCGGTAACCCACGCCCACAGACCCCGTCATGTCCTTCTGACTGTCGTCACCGGACACGAACGAACCAATACCGGGACGGGCACTGGAATCCATGTTGCGGGCTTTGCGTTCAGCGCTGATCACACGGACCACCCCGTAGTAGCCCTCCTCGTCGGCCGGGGCGGCAACCGCCTGTGAAATGTAGAGGGTCGAACTGGCAAGCAGCAATACGGGAACGCTCTTGAACATATGCATTATTTTTTCTCTTACGGTTTAAATGGAAAGCATCACGCTTGGGCTGAGTGACGTACTCAATGCCTGTGTGATTGCGCTGTTGCGTCGTCGGCCACCGGATAGTCCCTGCCGTAGCCCTGGGTCATCGCGCAGTTCATGTCTGGATCAATGAAATTCATCAGCCTGCTCAACGAGTCGGCTTGCGGTATCTCGGCGAGGCTCAACCGGACCAGCTGCTGAGGACTGCGCCAAGTCAGCTCCAACGACGGTGCCGGGCTGTCATAGAACAGCACATGACGAATGTGCGAACGGACGCTGCAGAACTGTTGGATATCCGTACCATCCGGCACCACCAAGGCCTTGCTGACGATCAACAGATCGAACGGTTGCTGCGGGTCGCTGGTGAGCAACTCCAGTTCGTCGAAGCTGGCGATCGGCGCGATACGGTGATAGCCAAGGCGATTGAGCAATTTCTCGATGTGCAGCCATTGCTCGTGACGAGCATCGGCGATCAGGATGCGCAGGGCTTTGTTGGTCATGCGCGCTGGCTCCGCTGTTGCTCGCCCTGAAACCAGCGCAGCAGGTCGCCACCACTCATGGGCTTGGCACACCAGTAACCCTGCCCCTGGGTGCAGCCCATGTTCAGCAGATATTGGTGCTGCTCGTCGGTTTCGATGCCCTCCGCCACCACTGTCATCCCCAGCGACTCTCCCAGCGCCAGAGTGCTGCTGATCACTGCGTGGCAACGCGGCTCTTGCGCCAATGCCTGGATAAACCCGGCGTCCAGCTTGATCTCATTGAAAGGCAGTTGGAACAAACGTTGAAGTGAAGAAAAACCGGTACCGAAATCGTCGATCGACAATCGGCACCCCATCATCTGTAAGCGAAACAGACACTCCAGACTGGTTTGCGGCGCTTGCAGCAAGCCGCTCTCGGTCAACTCGAAGGTCAGGCTCGAACCCCGCGCGTCGTACTCACTGAGCAACGTGCCGATATGCGACGCAAAACTGCTATTGGCCAACTGCACAGCGTGAAGATTGAAGGCGAAATCAAGGTCATGCCCCTGCCCCCGCAATTGCCGTTGCAGTGCAAGTCCCTCGTGCAATTGCTGGCACAGCAACTCATCAAGCAAGCCGCAACGCTCCAGGACTGGCAAAAAGCTAGTGGGGGGCAAGGTTTTTCCGGACGCGTGGCGCCAGCGCGCCAGCACTTCGACGCCCGTGATTTCTCCGGTTTCCAGGATGAATTTCGGTTGAAAAAAACCACACAGCTCGTGCGCCACCAACGCCTGCCGAACCTGGGCCTCATCCGGCAAGACCTCCTGTGGCTCTGGCGGTGCTCCAGTACGCGGCAGACTGCGCTGCTTTTTTAGCAAGCGCTCCAGGGTTTCGTAGTGCAGTGGTTTGCCGATATCGCCAAGCAACTCCAAGTCCAACAGGGAAATGATCTGCCGCACGGTGCGACGCAATTGCTCGGACAGCGAACTGCTGATGATCACCGAACCCACCAGCCCTGCATGGCCGACCGCCTGTAAAAACTCAAGGCCGTCCATGCCCTCCATGCGCAGGTCACACAATGCGATATCCACCGGACCAACCCTCGCCAACACCGCCAGTGCCTCTGCCCCGTCCGCCGCCTGAAACACCTCTGTGCAGCCCAATTGCTGCAACATGCTGACAGCAATGGCACGCTGGAAAGAATGATCTTCAAGAACGATGACGCGCAACGGAGAAACGGTCATGTGGACCCCCATGAGAAGTACTGTCACTCATCTTGCTTCAGCGACCCGGTAAACAACCGGTACAAATGCCTTAGTTTTTGTATGAAATTTCCCAAGGGCTGGTTCATGCAAAAAGGAGCGGAACTAAAAATTCCGGGCAAAAAAAACCCAGCAAACGCTGGGCAAAGGAGGGAAGTCAGAAATTACCAGGTATAGCGATAGCCAAGTGTCACGCCCCATGGCTGTTCAATGTCATTGCCCTTGGCGAACTCCGTATCGAGGGAGAGCTTGCTGCGCTCGCTGACTTGCACGATTGCGCCAAAACCCAACTCGACCCTATTGCCCGGCAACTCGGACTTGAGCTTGTAGCCATTGACCTGTACATGGCTGTCACCGGCATGTTCGGCGATGAAGGACGCCTTGGCATAAGGTTGGGCCTGCATGCCATTGCTCAGCGCCAAGTTGCGACCGAACAACGAGCCGACGCGGCTTTGCAGCGAGTCCATAGCCGCCGATTCGACCCGCAAGCCGTTGCTCGCGGTGTAACGCGCGCCCGTGGTGCGGGTGGCACTGAGTTCAACCTGCGGCTCGACGAACCAGCCATCCTTGAGTTTGATGTGCTTGCCTACCTCCACATCCATGCCATAACCGTTAGCGCTGTAAGACCCTTTGACCGCGTTGCCCAGGTTGGTTGGCAGCTTGAGGTCATTGTCGAAACGGCTGTACTTGATAACGCTGTCGACGTACACGCCATTGTCGTTCAGGTAAGTGGCATAGGCCCCCAGCATCCGGCTGTCGATCTGCCCGGATGCGCCCTCGCCAAAGTTCAGCTCGGACTTGGCCGTACCGAACATGCCGCCGACATATACCTTGCCACTGGCCAGGCCGATCGCCTTGTCCGCGCCGATCTCGATCCCGCTGTTGTTCTGGCTAAAGGCCCGACTGGAGTGCTCGGCAACGTTGTAGCGACTGCCGATGGCCCGGGTCCAGACACCGCCTTCGTCCTTGCCCAGACGCAGCTCACCCAAGCGTTTGACCAGGGTGTTCATCTGCGCATTCCACAAGGTGGCGGCAGCGGCCTGCGAGGCAATCGCAGCGTTGGCACCCGCAGAGAGATACGCTGGCGCCGGGTTAAATGGACTGACGGGGGGATCAATCGGACTGACCGGATTCACTGGGGGATCAACGGGGTCAACCGGAGGATCAACGGGCGTGACACCTGCGGTGTTGACCAGGTACCAGTCGTCCGCCTGCTGCTCAAGGGTGTAGCGGAAGGCGCCGGCGTCCACATGCCCGCCATACAGGTTGAAGCCCCCCGCGCCACCATTGCCATCCACCAGCATCAGCTTACCGTTGGCCGCCGCCGGTTCATGGCCGGAGTCTTCCACCACCAGGGTGTGGGCGCCTTCGATCGAACCGCCAACCGTAATCAGGTCGCCCTGCTCGCTGGCAAGGTCGGTGCTCATCATGAAGGTGCCGCTACCGGTGAGGTTGCCATCAATGGCCAACACACTGCGCGAAGGATTGCTGAAACGCACCGACCCTCGATCAAGGTTCAACTGCCCGATCTGCGAACTGCCCGTCATGTCCCAGGTGCTTTGATTGACTGTCAGCACATTCAAACCATGGGCCGTGCCAGACAGGTGGGATCCCTCCTCCAGCAGCAATTGTGCGTTGTGCGCGTTGGCCTGGACGGTGCCGCTCAGGCTCGATTGGCTGGCCTTGACCAGTACATCTTCACTGTCGATCACGCGACCATCGGCGAGGGTACGTTGATCCACCGCCAACAGAGTGTCCGCGCGCAGCGTCGAGCCACTTAGATCGATCTGCGCACTGCCGCCCTGGACGCTGATGGCGCGGCCATTGGCGACGTCAAGCTGGGTGTTGTTCACCTCGAATGTATTACTGACGCCAGCACTGGCCAGCGATTGCAGGCCCATGCTGTCGGCTCCTGCGGCCTGGATGTTCAGGCTGTCGAGGCGCAAGGTCCCACCGTTGTTGGCCTGGGCCGCCCGCGCGCCATTGCCACTGAGGGTGATCGACGAATCGGCAGCCTCGATGGTCGAGCCGGAATAGGCCGCCAGGCCGATTGCCGTCTGGTCGCTGCTCAGGTCGATGTTCTCAAGAGTGATGAGTGAACGATCGCTGGCAAAAGCTCCGACACTGTTGGCCCCGACCTGTAGCGACAAATGGCGCGCCTCCATGGACGACACGTTGCCAGCATACAGGCCATAGGCCTGGTTGCCCTGGGTGCGCACGCTGCCACCGTCGATGCTGGCTTTGCCGCCCAACTGGGTAAAGACGCCGATGGCGCCATCACCCTGGGTGTCGATGCTGAGGTTGTTTGCCAGCAGTTGACTGTTTGCATCCGGCACCCAGACGCCAAAGGCGTTCGCGCCGCGGGTAGAAATTCGAGTGTCATCCAGGGTCGCGATGGCGTTGCGATTGACGTTGACCCCGATAGCGTTGTCGCCCGTGGTGAGGATGTCACTGTCGGTGAGATTAGCCCGCGCCCGTTGACCGGCGTCGGCACCCAGCAGATACAGCCCGTGAGCATTGTCGCCAGAGGTCTGGAAACGACTGCTGCTGGCACTGAGCAGGCTGGCACCCGCCAAATCAGCGGCCGAGGAGAACCGCCCCTGGGTCTCCAGGCTCACGCCGATAACCTGCACCTGTGCGCCCTGCCTCAGGTTCAAGGCAAAGGCGCTCTCGCCCACCGTGCTCACCTGCGTTTGGTCCAACATGCCCGTCTGATTCACGCCGGAAAAACTAAAACCATGGCTAGCCTCACCCAGGGTCGATACCAGTGAATCACTGACCTGCACAGAACTGTGGGTACCCGTCAGCAGCACCCCATGGCTGAACTGCCCATTGGCGGTAATGACGCTGTCACGGATGTTGATCGGGAAATCATTCCCGCCATCACGCACACCGGGCAAGTTGTTCCCGCTCACGGTGATGGTCGCGCCATCCAGTACCAGGCCAGGCGCGGCTATGGCATGCGCGCTCCCCATGCCCATGACTTCCAGCGCCACGCCCCCTACAACACAGACCAGGCGATACTTCGGTTTAGCAGGCATAAAACACATCCCTTATTTTTTTAAGCTCGCACGAACCCGCATCGCAATACTTGGATTGCAACGCTCGTTCAGACTTTTGCCCTTCTTCTTAGAAACAAGGATTAGCCCCGAAGGCTGTTCCTCACGCTTGAAACCACCGCATCAGTTCCTGGTGCTTATTCGCCGTGAAACCGAGCGGTCTGTACTCCGCTCAGTAGGTCCTTACCTGAAAGGAAAGATTGGCCTCCAGGGTCTTGGCGTCGCGGGTACGCAATTCGGCGACCGGCACTATCGGCTGGACGTCCACCTGCACCGATAACACCGAACCCGTCGCCGGCACACCACCGCTCACCGGAATGATCATGTCCCCCGGCACCACGTTGACTACCGAGCTGTAGGCACCGGCCACCGCACCAGGCGACTTGACCTGGGCCAGGTCAACGCTGCGCCCATCGAGCAAGGCGTTGCTCAAGGCCACGCGAGTCTGCCCCTGCTTGGCGAACTTGAAGTTCGCTCCAAGCTGCTCGCCGTGCAGCACCAACAGCAACTTCGAGGGCTGTGGGCAGCTGGCGTTGAGGCTGATGACCCGATTGCCCAGGTTGTGCTGGTTGCCGGCATTCAAGGCAGCATTGGCGTTGGGCGCTATGACCTGCCCGAAATCCATCTGCGACTGGCTCAGGTTGATCTTGCAGTCATCGGCCAAAGCCTGCCCGCTCATTGCCGCGCCCCCCATCAGCAGTACACCGAGAGAGAGTGCTTTAAGGCCCAACATAGACGTTTTCATAAGCGTTCCTCGCCCCGACACGGGGTCGACCATCAGCCGGCCGCGCACGTGGCGTTGGCTGTTTCAAAATAGACGTTCAGATCCGGCTCTTGCGCAAGGCTGAACTCAAGCGCGCAGGACGTGCTATCGGTGGTGTGAATGTTCAGGGCCTCACTCAACTGCCGTTGGTCAAGAACACCTGGCCGTCATCCACCACCGTGGTGACGAAATGGCCCTTGGCATCGAACACGGCCAGGCCTTTGCCCATCGGTTTGCCGCTGACATCGACCACCCGCAACAAGGCCCGACGTGATTTGACCACCGAAAAGTCGAGCTTCTGTACCGAACCACGGCCGGCCGAAACCGACTTGAAACCGTTCTGGATATCAACGTTGCGCGGCAGACTCTTGGTCTCGATTTCCACCCGGGTGTTCTGGTAGGCATTGAGTTGCGGGATCACTGCATTGCCCCACGGGTCGGTCCATACTGGGCCACTTGGCGTGGTCAATTTGACGCCGCCAACATCGCCGACCTTGGCCACGCCGAAGGTATCGGTCAACGCGTAGGGCGACAGCGTCACGCCGTTTTCATGCAACGCCATGCCGCCACGCAATTGGCCGCTATAGCTGGTGCTGTCGGCACCATTGCGCGCGTAACCCAGGTTGACCTGTGCATAACGTGGCTTCAGGTTGACGTTGCCGGAGAAGTCCTGTTGTTTGCGTTCGGTATCACGCTCCGCGCTCAGACGATAGGTCGCGAAGTCATTGCTATTGTCATCGTAGGTGGTACCAAAACGGGTACTGCCATCGCGTTTGTTAGCGTACGCCCGCACATTGCGCTTGCCACCCAGGGGCACACTGACGGTCAGGTACATGGCATTGCCGTCGTCGCTGGAAGAGCGCCGCCCGCCGAAAAGCGCCTCCTCACGATTGCCACCCAGAGAGCGCTCGACGTTCAGGCTGACCGTCGCCTGCTTGAAGGTCTTCGTCCAGGACGCATTCAGGTGCCGGGTGTTTTGCCCGTCGAACGTGGTGCCGGTGGAGTAACTGGCGGTCAATCCCCCCAGGACGTCATCGTTCCAGCCCAGGGACATACCGTACTGCTCACGGGTAAGCCCCTCGAGATAACCTGGGGTGTGTTTACGCGCAGTGTCGAGCAGATCGCGATAACCCGCAGTCTGCCGGGTGGCATTGACGCCCGCACTGATCCTCGGAGTCAGGCTGGTGTTCAGCGAGATACTCGCCTGGGCGCCGCTCTTGCCTTCCTGACCAGCGTTGGCAAACGTGTTCTGCACATTCAACGAAGTAGTGGGGGTCAAGCTCGAATCCAGGGTCCAGGCCACGGCACGGTAGTCGTTGTCGCTGAGCATCAGCCCCGTGGACACTTTATTGCTCTGATTCAACAGCCAGCCACCCGAGCCCGTGACAACCATCGGCGATTGCATGTCTCGGGCATCGAAGGTACGCACCTTACCGGCAGCCATTGAATAGCCTGGCTCGCTGAGCGCAACCTGGGCCAGCGACGCTGCGGCAATAGTAAAGCTGCGCTGGGAGCCGTCCGCTTCGATCACTCGCACGTCCAGGTCTGTACGACCGTTCAACAGCTGGACATTCGGCAGTTTGAACGGGCCCGCAGGTACCAGGCTGGTATGAATCAACGCACCGGCCTGGCGCACCTCTACCCGCGCCGCACTCTGGGCAATGCCCTCGACGGTCGCACCGCCCAGCCCGCGCCCTTGCAACGCGGCTTCAGGGATAACCTGCACACCGGTGATTGCCGCGCCCTGGAACACCGAGTTGCGGATGTTGATCTGCCCCGCCTGCAGTGTGGATTTGAGCGGTACGAAGGTTTTTTGCGCATAGGTATAGAGCGACTGGAACCGGCTGACGTCGTTCTGCATCGAGTACGCCTGACGGCTGCGCACGATCCAGTCACCGGCGTTGAAACCCAGTTCGGTATTGGCCGCGTAATAGCTGCTCTGCCCACCGGAGAACTGGTTGTTCTGCCCCAGCACTTCATAGTTGAACAGCCCGGCGCTACCACCGCCTTGATAGATTCCCAGGTCTTCGCTGGCCGGGCGAAGGGCATCCCCGCTGACCAGCAAGGCGACTTCTTCGCGGTTCGGGCGCAGTTGCACTTCGGTCTGCGGGTAGGCTGCGGCAAAGTCGTAGCAGCCGTCCGCCGACACTTGATCGTTGTTCAACCGAAACTTGTCCGCGGGAACCCGCAGGTTGGCTTGGTCCAGCAGCGCCCGGTCGAAACACAAAGAGCCCTGCGCATCGAACTGCGCTTCCACGCTGCCGCGATTGCTGCCGTTGACCTGCAAACCCACCCGGCGGCGCCCCTCGGAAAACCGGGGTGCCTGGCTGAAGTACTCCGCCACCTTCGGATCGAGGCTGCGGCTTTTCAGCATGTCCAGATCAAAAGACGCCAGGGCCGGCGCATCCTGGAGTGCCGTGTCGCGGGTTGCGACAGGCGAGGCGGCGCTGACCATCTGCATGTCACAGGCGATCAGGCCGGCGATCATCGCCAGCAACGGCTTGACCCGCCAGGCTGGCATCGGCAAAGGGAGTTCGCGCGTATTCCCTGGAGGGGAATACACCATCGTTGGTTGAGCAATCATGGGCACACCACTTGGAGAGTTGGGACGGGATCAGTGCTTCTTCAGTGGGGCGTCAAAAGGCTGGGTGGCGAAGCCGTAGAGGGTGACCGGATAGAGGCGCACCGAGGCATCAGCCCCCAAGGTGGTGCCTGCAGGCAGCTCGAAGTGATGAGTCTTGCCCGGCAGGATGTAGCTGGCAGGCAGCTCCAGCGTGAGGTTGGCCGGCATGACGTTGAACGCCTGGTTAAGCCGCACTACGTACCGGCTGTCATTCTTCACCGTCAGATCACGGCCAGTGAGGCTCCACTCCAGCAAGGTCCAGGGATCGGTCTTGGCCGGCAAATCGGCCGGGCTGATCAGCACGGGCAGATCCTGGCGCACCGTCACACCAATTTTCGCTTGAGCGTTGGGGTCTTTTTGCGGGATGCCTTCAAACGTTACCCGCTTAAGCCGCTGGGTGGTGATAGGGCGTTGCGATTGAACGATAAACCGCACCAGTTGCTTTTCACCGGCCTCAACCCGCGCAACGGGTGGGCTCACCACCAGAAGGCTTTCTTTATCCTCCGGCACATTTTCCAGTGAGGTGTACAACAGTGCAGCTTGGTTATCGGTATTGGTCACATTCATGGTGCCTTCACCGTCAGCGACATTAACCAGCACCACGGAAGTCTCTGGGAGCATACCGGCGGCCTGGGACGTCGGGCTAAGAAAAACCATCAACAGAATAGAAAGCGCCAGCAAGATTAATTTATTTAAAATATTCATATCGAACACTCCACTCGTTAAAATCAAAAAACAAAACCAACATCCAAACTTAAAAAAACATGCAAAGCTTCGCCCTGCATGCAAAACACACATAAAAAACAACCCACTTTAAATATTGCGCACGATGAACGTGCGCAATAGCGATCCCTGACAGTTACAAGTAGCGAACGGTCATGGTAGCCAAGCCATCCAGAGTAATAGAGTTGCTCATATCCAGAGTGCTTGTGGGGGAGATACTAGGGGCCACTTCAAAGGTCCCCGTGTAAATTGAGTAGGCTGCTGGAATCAACGTGCCAGGCGCAGCATATGCCTGAACAACGGCACCAGCATTATTCTGCCCCCCCCCTACGACCGCGATCCATGGAGCAGTGCCATTCCGGGAGATGAGGTCTACAGGCGCTCCGTCACCAGTGGCACCGCTGCCAGGTCGCTGGGCAAGGGTGTAACGCCCAATGCTGGCGGTACCTTGAAGGCCAAGGCCAAAACCAGTAGGCCCACCACCGACTGCGCTGCTGACCCGACTATCCTGCCAGGACGTACCAATAGCGATAGGCGCATCGCAGGTGATGGTATACGACATGGTGCGAACTTGAAGAGGCGTTGCAACAGTAGGACTAAGCGATGCAGTAGGGATGACGCCATAGTCGATAACGCCACCACCTGCAAAGTTTGGAGTACACGCCGTGGGTGCAATAGTACCGATGACACGCAACTCAGCCGTGTCCACAGCAAACGCACTATTAGCACTGACCGCCAACAATGAACCCAACAGCAATTTTCTAGAAAAGCTCATCAATACCACCTATAAATAAACTTGCATCCAAAGAAAAGGTTATTGAGGTCAAGGTTGATCGTGCTTTACCTTATACCCGTTCACCTGCAACTAGGATAAATAGGTGGCCGTAGTCGAAACAGTGACAGCTGCCCAAGACCGTGTAGGGATTTTCCTACAAGCTCCGATCCTCCCCATGTAAGGTCTGGAGACTGTACCTTTCGGCTGCTGCCGGACAGCCCTCACGCGTTCAATGAGTACTGTTTCAAAGATAGTGCTAACTTGGACATCTCCAGTTCTAACCCGGCAACCGCCTGAGCCAGCACCTGCTCATTGTCCTTGGCTTCACACACCGCTTCGACTTGCTCACACGCGGCGATCAGCTTTCTTGCTTTGACGATACGTGCGCCGCCTTTGATCTTATGCGCCAGGTTCGACAGCCCTTGCCAGTCCTGCCCAGCCCCCTCCTCCGATAACCGGGCCATATCCTGCTCATTGCTGATGGCCAGATCATTGAGCAACTCGCGCAGCGCCGCGTGATCGCCGCGTACCAGTTTGTCCAGGGAGGAAAAGTCGATGTCGTCAGACTGTGAAGGTGCTTGCTGCTCTGCCGGCAACTCCACGTCGCCGCCCTCGAAGCTGTCCAGGCGTTTCTTCAGCGACTCCAGGCTGATCGGTTTGAACAGGCAGTCGTCCATCCCCGCCTCCAGGCAACGGGCCTTTTCATCCGGTTGCGCGTTGGCGGTAAAACCGATGATCAGGCAGCGCTCCAACCCTTGCTCCGCTTCGCCGGCGCGAATGGCACGAGACAACGCGTAGCCGTCCAGGATGGGCATGTTGCAGTCGGTGATGACGACATCGAAACGCTGCTTGCGCCAGGCACGCAACCCATGAGCACCGTCCTGGGCCTCCGCCATTTCATGGCCCAGGTAGCTCAACTGCTTGGACAGCAGCAGCCGATTGGCCGGGTAGTCGTCGACCACCAATATCTTCAAGCGCCGCTGGCTTGGCTCGAGCGTATCGCCTTCTTCAACCGGCGCTGGCTCGAGTACGGGCACTTGCAGCAACACTTCAACCTGTGTGCCCTGTCCCAGCACACTGTTCAAGTGCAGCTGGCCCCCCATCATTTCGCAGAGTGTGCGGCTGATAACCAGCCCCAGGCCCGAGCCACTGCGACCCGACTGATTATTGTTGCTGGCCTGGGTGAAGGGTGAGAACAGACGTTGCTGATCTTCGTCAGAGATGCCCTGGCCGCTGTCCTCCACCCGCACGCGGACCGACAATGGTTCGCCCGGTGTATCCGCCAGCACTTCGACCAGCAGGCGAACCTCGCCCTCAGTGGTGAACTTGATCGCGTTACTGAGCAGGTTGGAAATGACTTGCTTGAAACGCAGCGGATCGATCGACACGTCACAATCGGCGCGGTCATCCAGCACCAGTTCCAGCTTCAGGTGTTTTTGCTGCGCCAAACCTTCGAAGATCCGCGCCACTGACCTGACCAACTCGCTGAGATTGGCCCGGCCAGGGGTCAACGACAGCTTGCCGGACTCGATCCGGGAGATGTCGAGAATGTCGCCGATCAGGTCGAGCAGACCGTGAGCAGCCCCCGACGCAACTTCGATCGCGAACCGGTCGAGCACACCCTGCTCGGATTTTTTCAGGGCCAGTTCCAGCATGCCGATCACCGCATTGAGCGGTGTGCGGATTTCATGGCTCATGGTCGCCAGGAACGTGGTCTTGGCCCGATTGGCTTTTTGGACCATTTCCAGCAACTGCTCGCGCTCACTGATATCCATCCAGCCGGCAATCATACCGCTGACGGCGCCTTCACTGTCTCTATACGGCAGCATCCAATGATAGATCGTCAACCTGCGGCCATCCGGTAGCACTAGCGCGCGGTCCTGGACTTTTGACACGCCGTCACGCAGTACCTGCAAATAATCAGCGTAATAAGTTGCAGCTTCCGTGCTGTCGACAAATGCGTTTTCAGTGATGCGCTTACCCAGCACGTCCTCACTGCTCAAGCCTAAGGCCTCAAGATAACTGGAGTTACAGATCACTATGCGTCCTTCGAGATCACGCACATAGATCGGATGCGGTGTGCCGTCGATCAGCACCCGCTTGAACTCCAACTGATTATTGAGCGCCCGCTCGGCCACTTCGCGACGGTGGATCAAGCGACGCAGGTAGGCGATCCAGGCAATCGCCACTAACAGCAATACACCGGCAGTAAGGAAGCCCTGGATGATCACGCCACGATTGCGCAGCCAGAAGTTGTCATCCACCACCACTTCACTGCGCCAGCGACTGGTGATCTCGGCCATCTCCTCCGGCGAGATGCTCAGCAGCGCTTTTTCCAGAATGGCGTACAACTCCAGCTCGCCGCGATGGGTGGCGAAGGCGAACCGGGCGGGGTCGATACCCACAGTGCTGGTGACCTGCAGGCGGTCCCGGTACTGGCGCGAAATCATGTAGCGGGCACTGAGCAACGAGTTGGCGCCCGCATCGACTTCATTGTTGGCAACCATCGCCATGACCTGGGCGGCGTTGTCCGCATAGACAATTTGAACCCGCGGATAGCGGCTGGCGATGAAGTCGGTGAGAAACATACCGCGAATGATCGCCAGCCGCTTGCCAGCCATATCGCCAAGGGTCGCCGGGCTATTGGGCCCGACACGGCTGATCAAGACGTAAGGCGTCGAAAGATACGGCCTTGTGAAGCGCATCAACCCTTCCCGCTCGGCACTCGGGGTCAAGGCCGCCAGCATGTCGACCTTCCCGGCATGCAGGGTGTCGATCTGCCGGGCCATGGAAGTACCGCGCACCACATCGAACTTCAAGCCGGTACGCAGGCTGACCTTGGCCAACACATCGGCGCTGACGCCGCGAAGCGCCCCTTTTTTATCGAAAAAAGACAGCGGCAGAAAGTTTTCCATCGCTGCAACGCTCACTCGTGGATGATCCTCCAACCAGCGCTGTTCCTTGGGGGTCAGGTGCAGCCGATTCTGCCCCGGGATATTCATCTCGGAGGCCCGCCAGCGCCGCAGGATGGTCATGCGCTCTTCAATGGGGATCGCCGCGATGGCGGCGTTCACGATGCCCAGTAGTCGAGTGTTGGCGGCAGATAAGGCAAACGCAAAACGGCTACCTTCCAGCCGTGCAAAGTCGGTGAGCTTGACGTTATTCAGGTAGTCCATGCTGATCAGGTAATTGGCGCTGATCGCGTCGCCCAGGTAAGCGTCTGCCCTGCCGAAGGCAACTGCCCCAATTGCACTCAAGGTCGAAGGATAAAGTTGCAGCTCAGCATCGGGGTAGGCACGGCTGACCGCCTGCGGTGACAGGTAGTGGTACAGCATGGCGACCTTTTTTCCAGCCAGGTCTGGGGTAAACGAAGCACCGGCATCGTTACGAGCCACGATCATCGGCTGATCATCAGCATAAGCAACCGACATCACCAGTTCCGAATCGACCGCTTCAAACCCATTGGCGGTCCCCAACAGATCGACCTCACCCTCCTTCAACGCACGGATCACATCCGCTCTGGACGGATATCGGCGCACCTGTACCTGGATATGCAGCAGTTGAGCCAGCAGCCCTGCGTAATCGGCGGTGAGCCCTTCATAGTCATGGCCATTGCCAGTCAGATCGAAAGGCGGGTAATCCGGCACCGAAACCCCGAGGTACAGGGTGCCTTTTTTGCGCAACCAGCCCCAGTCCGCCTCAGCCAACCCTACCTGGTGCTCGCCCAGCGCAGAGCGCCCCAGCAATTCCAGCGTCTCCACCCTGGGCTGTTCATCGGCAAGGGCTTGTTGGGCGCCCCCGAAAACCAGCAGCACCCCAAGCAGGCACAGGCACAGCCGTCGAGAATACTTCATCAGATCAGATTATTTCGTTTAGCCAGGTCCGCCAGGTGCACCAAGGAGCTCAGGTTGAGCTTCTCGACTATTCGGGCTTTATACGTACTGATGGTCTTGTTGCTCAGAATCATCTGTTCACCGATCTGCTTGTTACTCAAGCCCTTGGCAAGCAGTTGCAAGATTGATAGTTCTCTATCAGAAAGGCTTTGTATCAACGCCTGCTCCGAGGCATCGACGTCCTTCCTGCGCACCGAGTTCATGGTCAGGTCGGGAAAGAAGGTAAAGCCGGACTTGATGGCATTAATGGCTTTCGCCAGTTCGTCCAGGTCTTCCGCCTTTGAAACGTAGCCGGCCGCCCCTGCCCGCATGCAACGCATGGAAAAAAATACGGCAGACAGCGACGTCAGCACCAGCACCTTCACCGGCAGCTTCAAATCCGAGATTCGATTCAGGGCAATCAGGCCATCCACCCCCGGCATGGTGATATCCAGCACGATGAGGTTTGGCTGATGTTCACGAGTCAGCCGGACCGCATCGGCCCCGTTGTCGGCCTCCGCCACAATCTCGTACTGCTCTTGCTTCAAAATCATTCTTACGGCGGAACGAATGAACGGATGATCGTCCACAATCATGGCTTTGAGCATAAGAGCCTCTAAAAAGATGACGAAACTAAAAACGGAAGAGATAACCGCGCTTTACCAAAACACCCGGTAACAGTTTATGCCTGACTTTCAGCATATTCGATGCATGGCAAAGTTGCCTGAGATTTGTTTTCCCAGGCTCAAACGCTCGCCAGGCGCCGTCCTAGCCCGCAACGAAAGGCGCCTGCAACCACGTCAGCAGCTCATGGGACGACATTGGCTTGGCGTAGTAGAAACCTTGACCCTGTTCACACCCCATCTTGATCAGTGCGTGGCTCTCCTGCTGCTTGCTGACCCCTTCGATCACCAGCGTCATGTTCAGCGCGCGCGCCAGCGCCAGGGTGCTGGCAATCAGCGCTTTGCTACGCGGCTCATGAATGCTGCGGACAAACTCCCCGTCCAGTTTAATTTCGGTGAAGGGCAACTGGCAGAGCAGTTTCAGCGAGGAAAAGCCGACGGCAAAGTCATCGATCGACAGCCCGCACCCCATCACACGCAAGCGCAGCAAACCTTCCTGGACCCGCGGTTGAATCTCAAGCAGGCCATTCTCTGCCAGCTCGAAGGTCAGGTTCGCCGCGGATATGCCATAACGTTCCAATGCCTGGCGAATATGGTCGATGAGCCCCATCTCGCGTAATTGCGAAGCATGCAAGTTGAACGACATCTCCAGGGCCCGACCATCGCGCCGTAAGATACTCAGCAGGCTCAGGCCCTGCTCTAGTAACTGTGTGAACATCACGTCGATCAAGTCGTAAGCCAGGACGGCCGCCAGGAAATCCCTGGGCAGCAGCAAACCCTTGGTTGGGTGCTGCCAACGCGCCAGGACCTCGACCCCGGACACCTGACCATCGGCCAGCACAAACTTGGGCTGGAAAAATGCCCGGAATTCGCCCAGGGCCAGGCCGCGGCGAATGTCTTCTTCGTTAGGTAGCGCCGTCGCCGGCGAAGGTATCGAGGCGGTGATCGGGCATTGACGCTGGTAACGCAGCAGGACTTTGTGCAGCGCTTTGGACTGGATCGGCGTGCTGAGGGTACCGAGCAGTTGCAGACCGGAAAATGAGGCCATCTGTTCGATCGCCCGACGCAACTGCGGTTGGAAATCGCAATAGAGAATCACCGACCGGACCATCAAGAGCTGGCCCGCACAGTTAAGGAAGTCCAGGCAGTCCATGCCCTTGTGCGCCAAGTCGCACAAGGCCACATCCACCGCGCCCTGCCTTTGCAGCAAGGCCAAAGCCTGCTCGCCAGTGCTCGCCTGCAAAATATTGAGAACACCCAGTTGCTGCAGCGCGACGACCATCGCGTTGCGCTGAGCGGAGTGCTTTTCCAAAACTAGAATACGCAGTGAGATCATTTTTCGTTCGCTACTTCCGCCGAGCCAGGAAATAGTAGTTTGAAAGATGACGACTCAATGATGAGCAGGGTTGGGGAGCAGATACCTGTAGGAAATTTCCCAAGCACGGTATGGCTGTTTACGGCGATTCAGGTCGCACGAGCGGCCAGCCCGATCAATACCTACGGCACTGGGCATTGCCTGTCGCAGTTACCGATGCTGCGGGGCGCACGTCCCGCTCCCGCTACGATGCCCAGGGCAATCAGCTCTGGGAAAGAGCCCCACTATCTCTCTTTTCGACGTCCCAACAGTGCAATCAGGTAGGCGACGGAGTCGGCGTTGTTAAGTACCGTCAGGATGCGTTTAAGCGGATCGGTGCGGAAAACTCGCCGGGCATCGGCGAGGGTTTGGGTGCCGGTAACGGTGAGCAGCCTGTCGAGCACATGCTGTGTCGCCGTGCCCTGTGTAGGGTCTGTTTTGAGGCCGGTTGCAATATCGACAACCTGGAACAATTCATGGGTCGGGGTATTGAGCGACAGCCTTGAACGATGGCGGTTTTCCAGAGTTATTTTAGTGTTACGGCCCTCTGGGGTCTGGGGATCAATCAGGTCATCAAAGGGATGGGTGGAATGCACGTAAGCCAAGTCCAACGTCTCACATACATGATGAGTGATTTCGTGAATGAGGGTAGTCGCACGGGCATGGACGCTGACATAGAACGGTTTTATCAACAAATGACCGTATTTCAGACCTGGATTGAAAAACATCTCGGTCAAGTACACCAGTTGAAGGGGGTCAGGGACAATCGTAAAGGCCATCAACGTGTGCCCGCCCTGAAGAGCCGGCAACCGCGAACGGCCAATGACAAATCGCGTTGAGTCCGAGGAGGTCAGTGAGGGCTCCATCAACGCAGTGCAGACCGTATCGACGATCTCCTGAATTTTTTCAAGGTGTTCGACCTCGAGCGTCTGCAAGCCGAAAAACGCTTTGATCTGTTTAACGAGCTCAGGTGCAGCAAGGGGGGTTTGTGCGATCAGGCGCAAATTTTCCTGGGCGTTCTTTGCATAAAACGTCGCCAAGGCAAGTGCATCGGTGATAACCCAGGATTCCCGAGCGTAAAGCGCTCGTATCTCGCGCATCCCGCTGGCCAATACATTCATACTGGAGCGCGCAAATGGCTCGGAGTAGAAGCGATTAAGTAATCGTGCAAGTGTGCGTCGCCCCGTCAGCACTGGGCCGGCGCTACTGAGCATCCACTGTTGTCGAGGGTTGAGCTGTACCTCAGGACCGACTTCGCCATCACCGATGATGCGCCAACCCTGGCCATGCTTGATGACTTGGAACACTTTCCCTGCCACCGCCGCGTAGTAATGGTTGGAGGTCGATCGGTAAAGGTTGAGTGAGGTGTCTTTGATCAGGTTGGCCAAGCTCGGTTCAAGGACTTCGAAACGCTGGAGCCGGGTGCGGGAAGCAGCGGTAATGTCCAGCGCGGGCCAGGACACCACAGAGGCCGCAGGTGTGGAAGGCGGCGGGATCGGCTCGGGTGCCGGGGGCATGCCGCCCTCTGATACGGGAGGCATGGAATCGCGCAAACCGACCAGCAAGGCAACCCCTCCAATGAAATGCCCCAGTGCCTCATGCCATTGGTGGCTTTGCAGCTCTTCGGAAGATGCTTTGAACAGTTTGAAGCTCTGCCAGACCACCAAGGGGTAAGCCAGTTTTCCGGCAAAAAACACGATGGCCTGCTTCACTCCCTCAGAGAACACGGCCTTGGCCGTCTCCCAGGCGGTGCCTGCATCAGCGGTTTTTTGGCAGCCCAGCAGCGTTGTCAGCAGCTCGACATTGTCGGTATACAACTGGTTGAACAAGGGCGCGGTGATGGGGTTGGATGCCAGTTGGAGAGTGGTGTTGGCTTGGGGTTGCTCCAGTGCGCTGGTCAGTGCCGCGTGGTCAACGGCCGGGACCACCAGCCGAACCCAACGTTGTAAGGCACCAGAGGCTGTCAACTCGGCACGCAGTGCGGCCTCCACCGTGTATTCCTTAAGGGTGTAGCCTGGGCTATAGGGGGCATAAAGGACTAGAGGCCCCTCGTCACCCGAGGTGGGACCGATCAGGTAAACCCCAGGGATCTTGATCGTCTTCCTCCCTCCATCAACCAGCAGTTGCAAAGGGCGGATCATCGCGTTGGCATCCACCACTGTCGCACGAGCGATCGCATCGGGCATGTCCATGATCTGTTGAATGAGCCCGAAGGCCGCCGCTGAAAGCTGGCCTTGCAACCTCATGCCATGCGCGTATTGCATCAGTTGCCACGGCAGTTGCTTGGCGAATCGCGTAGAGCGTTGCGCAAAGTCCGAGCTGGCAGAGCCCAATGCGGATTGGATGTACGTTTGATAAGCCGCGTTGATGTTCAGCGCCTGTGTCCGCGTTTTCAGCGTCTGCCCATCCAGGGTGTCAGGCAGCGGCGTTGTCCCGGTGCTGGCGACGAGGGGCACCTCATCCTTCCAATACGATTGATGACTCAAGGCATAGTCCAGCAGCGACTGATTGCGGGCAGGTGTACTGCCCTGCCCCGGTAGCCCGACTTCGACGTCATCAGGTGCGACGCTGTCCTGAACATCAAGCGCCTTCAGTAAAGTGCGGAGTTTCTTGCGCGTGAACTGAGCCAGGGAGTCGATCCCGTGCAGGTAATCCTGATTGTCGGTGACATTGTTTCGATACTGCTCCAACAATTCGACATAGAGCTGTTGATCGACAGCACTGGCGTTGCCGAACCATTGCAAACCCTGTTGCAGGATCATGGCCCGGACCATGTCCATGGCACGCTGCACGTTGGTGGGCGCCAGGTTTTGTGTGGCTTGAACCTGCCACAGCTTACGCAACTGTTCGACCGACAGTTTCATGGACAGGATGTGCGTCAGCTCACGGTCTTTTTGTTGAGCATAGGTTCGTTGCAAGTGCTCGACGAGGTTATCCTCGATCAGTTCAAGGGAACTGAGCGCATAGCGCGGATGTGAATCCCAATCCGGTTGCGCCAGGTTCGCCAGGAAAGCCTGTCGTTCGTCCGGGATTGCCAGGCGTCGGTCCAGCTCTGCTTTGAAGTGACTCAATGAGTGGAAACTTTCCAGGCCCAACTCGGGTGTCCATAGCAGCGTGCGACCGCAATATTGAGGGTCAAGCCCACCGCGCTCGGTCAGCACGAAACAGTTATTGAGTACCAGCGGGGTACTCTGCCCAGTCGGTACGACCTGCAAAGAAAACGCATCAGGGCGGAACCCATTGACGCCAGTGCGTAAGTCTCTGGCGTAAATACCTAACACGGTCAAAAGCACTTCGTAGTCGAGAGGCAATAAAGCATTGTTCCAGAGCCTGACTTGCACTTCCCCTGTCAAGCCCATCTCCATTGCCTTTCTCAGCAAGGGTTGCATGTTGGGGGACACGCTGTGGGTTCTACACAGGTACTGTTTAAACCCACCGACTGCACTGTTGATCAACGTATTGAAGGTAGTGGCGTCCATGCCTGAGACCTTGGTGGCGGGTTTGCCAGGAGCAGTTGAATAGACGTGCGTGTTAAGCGGATCGATAAGTGGGCCCGCTTCGCCACATAAACGCGCCAGAAAATAGTCGACCATACTGCTCGATGAGAGCAGTTGAGGTTTGTCAGTGTCACTCGAAGGGTTGCTGTATTGGCGTACAGAGAGGCACGCGGCCTGCAAGTGTTGCTGCTTGATGGCGTGCAGTTTGGTATTGAGATAGGTGATAACGGAACGCTCCAGCGAGGGGCGAAACGATAGGTGTTGTTCGATTTCGGCGCTGACATTTTCGAGTAAATGCACAGTTGTGCGCATTGCAGCCAGCGTTGGTGGAATCCTGGGTTCAGTCACCGTCGCCGTCCAGGTCTCTGCCAACTGGGTACTCCAACGCCCCATGGGTTCGAAGGTCAGTAATGTGGGGTCAATCATGCCACGCACATCCAGCACATGATCAACCAGGGCGTCGAGGTCCATCGTGCCCTGGCTAAGGCGATACTGATCAAGGGCGTATTCAAGATTGCGACCTTGTTTTTCGACAATGCCCTCCATGATGCGTTGGAAAATAACCCCGGTGATGGGGGCTTTGGTGACGTCGCAAGCCAGCAGGTCTACTTCGTCATAGCGTTCCGGCCTGGATAGATGTGATCTCCAGGCATCCGCATGCTGCCGCGGGTTGAGACCATCAAGCAGGTGGGTTTTGAGTGCTCCCAACTCGGTAAACGATTGCAGGCCCTGGTGGGGGGTATAGAGCAGCCAGGGCGAGCCATCGTCGCTTTTGTTACTGCTGATGATGAGTGTGCCTGCCAGCTCGGCCGGGGCCTGTTCAGGCTCACTCAGCAGTGCCTTTTCAACATCGATCGCAGGAGCAAGCGTTGTCGCGGGCTGCGCAGCCTTGAGCGGCAAGGCCTGTAGTTGCAGACGCTGCTCAACCGTAATCGTAGTTTGCTGTTGTTGCTCCAACGCCACCGTGAAAAAGGCATTGGCCATAGCATGGGTAAAAAGTTGTAGTCGTGAGAGCCCTGCGGCGGCCGGCAGCGCCCAAAATGTCTTGGGCTGTTGCTTCATATAGGCTTTCAAGCCCCGGGCCAATCCTTGGACTGATACGTCCCAACGCAACTGAACATCAGCTTCCTGAGTAGGCTGCTGGGGGTTGTAATAGCGCCGGGTCTCCCCGGCAGGCCAGTCATTGGCGACGAAATACCTGAGCACGGTTTCGCTCAAGGAGCGGGTGGTCGTATGTCGGGGCGTTGGCGTATCAGAGTTGCCTGATTTTCGGGATGCATCGATGACATAACTCTGCACTTGGATGTGGTGCTGATCGCCCCCCGTAAAAGACTGCGTCAATTCAGTGCAAATGTATTCATCCAGCAGCGAAGTGAAACTGGGCAGTTTGAGCAGCTCCTCGCGCATCAAACGGGCATTGTCGAGCAGGTTGTTGGAGAGGGTCGTATGTTGTGCTTCGAAGACAGCGCCGGCCACGGTGTGTGCGGTAATCGTCAGGGTCGCAGTGGGGGTTAGGGTTAGTTGCTGGGAGATGGAAAGGTAATCAAGCAACGCTTGGCGCTGCGACGCGTCTTTGAGCCACGAACCCAGTTGCGTCTTGAGTGCTTCATGGCTTTCCAGCTTTTCCAGACCACGCGCTGGCGTATAGAGAATAACCCCACCTTCCGGGGCGGGGCTCATGACGAATGCACCTGCAAGTTCAATAGCCGGTTGACCGAGCACGTTCAGCTGCAGGGTCTGGACGTGCATCGGTGCTTTTTGTGCCTGGCGCAAAGCATCGGTGGCCAAGTAAACGGAATCGAACCAGTCAAGGTCCTTGAGGGTAAAGTTACGGGTGCGTTGGCGCTCGCTCAGTTGCGTGCGATCAGTTTGGGTTTCGCTGAAAAAATACGGTGGGGTGTCGGTGCTCATTGAATGCTCTCCATACCGGACTGGCTACTGAAAATCACTCTGGCGTTCCACGTTTCAGCTCAGGGGCTACATATGCACCAGCGCTTCATACCCCGGTGGAATGCCCGACACATCCCGCGCCGTCCCCCCGGAAAAGCGCAAGTGCGCTCAACAGAGTAACGGTATCGCCCTCAGTGATGAACGCGTCCCGGAAGGCTTTCCCGGTCTGCGGGTTGAACAGGCCATCACGCTCAAACCGCTCAAACGCCTGGCGGGCCAGAACGCCGGACCACGTGTAGGAATACAGTTTGGCGCCATAGCTACCCATCGGTTGTTCGAAACTGTTGATCGGACGAGCGCCATCAGGCCACTGCAAATGCCCGACTTCAACATTGGCGTCGGTGAATACTTCATGCGGTGTGCGCCCGTCGCCATAGGTGCGGTGCAACTCGAAGTCAACGAGGCCCGTGAGCAAAATACTGGCGGTTTCCTGACTGGTCTGGGTATGAGCAAATCGGCTCATTTGCGTCGCCATTTTGTCAGGCAAGGGATTTCCCGTCTGCACATGCCCGGATAGATAGATCAGGAACGACGGCGTAAGGCAGAACTGCTCCAGCACTAGGCCGAAGAACTCCGTCGTATCGTGGCTTAATTGGCCCATGCCCGAAATCGCCCGGTAGGGGGCGGCGGACAACAGATGCTGCAGGCAGTGTCCGAACTCATGCAATAGGACCCTCAATTGCAGGTGATCCAGCAAGCAAGGCTGGGCCGCCGTAGGTCGTGGCAACTGGCTGCGCAGCACGGCTATGGGCCGTTGTGGGCGCCCCTCGGCAGTCATTCGGTGATTGCGCAAGCCCATGGCGGCGCCAATTTCGCCGCCCGCCACGCGGCGATAAGGGTCAATAAACAAATGTCCAATCGGCTGCGCGTACTCCCTGAGTTCAAATACCCGCACATCCGGGTGCCAGGTATCGACCGTGGCTTGTTCAATCAGCTCAACGCCGAACAGCGTTTGGGTGAACGTGCACAAGCGTTGCAGCACTGTCTCCAACGGGAAGTAGAGGCGCACTGCGTCCTGGGAGACACCCGACACGTCCTGGCGAATTTTTTCCGCGAAAAAGTCGTAATCCCACGGTTCTAGCGCATCGACTCCCCGTTGCGCGGCATAGCGTTGCAGTTGTTGTGCATCATGGGCAAATGTCGTGCGTGCCTGATCAATCTGTTGATGCACACAGGCAGTGACCTCATCGGTCGTCTCCGCCATTTGTTCCACCAGCGCCAGCTCGGCGAAGTTGGCATAGCCCAGCAATTGTGCTTTCTGGTGACGACTGTCGAGCAACACGGTCAGAACCGCTTCATTGTCAGTGGCAATGGCGTCAGGCCCCGTGCCCACGGCACGGCTGTAGTAAGCCAGCATCATTTCCTGGCGCAAGGCTCTATGGTCGGCGTAGCTCATCACCTCCTGAAAGGATTGCTTCGAAAGGGTTAATAACCATCCCCCCAGGCCTGCGTCCCGAGCCGCGAACTCCATGCGCGCCAGGGCTGCGTCAGGTAGTCCGCTCAGCAGCGCCTTGTCTTGAATGTGCTTACGCCATGCGTCACTGGAGTCGCTCACACGACGCAGGAACTCGTGGCTGAATTCATCGATTTGCAGGTTCAACGCTTTCAGCCGTCGCTGCTTTTCAGGAGAAAGATCAAGGCCAGCCAAGTGGTACTTGCGCAATATTTTACGCAACGCGCTGTGGCGTTGTTCATTGAAAAGGGTCGCGATCGGGCTGTCGGCAAGTTGTCGGTGCAGTTGATACAGGTCGTTGTTCCCGGCCAACTCAACCCTGTACTGCATGGCCAGCTCATAACTGCGGTGTGATGCCAGCGTCCATGCAGGCCCTTGGGGGTGGGAGTCAAGCAGCTCGATGATTTTGAGAACGCCATCCAGGCGAGCCTCCAACGCCTCCACTGCTTGCACCAGGTCGTCCCAGGTGGGGAATGGCGTCTGGCTGGCAATGATCGTGGCGGTGGTGTTGCGACTTTCAGTGATGATCTGCTCAATGGCGGGCACCAAGTGTTCTGCTCGGATGGCAGAGAACGGTGGCAGGTCGTAGGGCAGTAACAGTGGATTGCTTTCAGGCATGAAGTCACTCTTCAAAGGTAGCTGTCGAAGCAGCCAGCCTAGGGAGTGAATCATCGTTGGATGGGATAGATAGGTATGGGTAATAGTCTGGTCGGCAGGCTAACTCAATCAACATCACACCTTGAGCCCCCGCCTTTGCGGGGGCTCTAGAGAAGGTCGAGGCGGTTTGAAAATCCGAATCAAAGGTGCAACGCGGGCTTGGACTCGCGAACGCCATGCACAGAAGGGACCCGAACACGCAGCGCAATCAGCACCGCAGCCAGCAGCATCAGCACCGCTGCCGCTATGAACACGCCCGCGCTGCCACCGAGGCTGAACACTGCACCGCCAGCGGCGGCGCCCGTGGCGATGGCGGACTGCACAGAGGCCACCACCATCCCCCCGGCGCTTTCCGCCTGATCAGGTACCGCGCTGGCGACCCAGTTCGACCACGCCACCGGCACACCGCCAAAGGCCAAGCCCCAGATTGCCAGCAGTACCGCCTGCCCCGGCAACGAGGGCGGCAACAGCACCAACGCCAGTGCTGCAACCCCGACCAGCACAGGCATTAACACCAGAGTGGCCAGCGGGTGACGCTCCAGCAACTTGCCGGCCAACAGTGTGCCGACGAAGTTCGCCACCCCGAAGCCCAGCAACATCAGCGACAGCCCTTGCGGGCCGATGCCGGTAGTGCCTTCAAGGAATGGCCGAACATAAGTGAACATCGCGAAGTGGCCGCTATGCACCAGTACACAACCGAACATCCCCATGGCGATGCCCGGGCGCTGCAACACGTCGAAAACCGTGCGCAGACGTGCCGGCCGGCGCGGCGCAAGGCGGGGCAAAGTCAATGACTGAAACGCCAGGGTCACCATGCCGACCGCCGCCGCTGCAAAGAACGCACTGCGCCAGCCATATAGCCCGCCCAGATAGCTGCCCAGCGGCACTGCAACGACCGTCCCGACGGCAATGCCGCTGAAAATGATCGAAAGCGCCCGAGGCAACAGCGCACTCGGCACCAAGCGCATCGCCACCGCCGCAGCCATGCTCCAGAACCCGCCAAGGGCAACCCCCAGCAAGATGCGCATCAACAGCAGCACCGCGAAGCTGGAAGAAACGGCGACCAACAGATTGGAGGCAACCATCAACGTGGAAAACCCCAACAACACCCAACGTCGGTCGATGCCGCGGGTCAGGCCTGGCACCAACAAACCGGCGAACAACGCTACCACTGCTGTCACCGTTACCGCCTGGCCAGCCAGCGCTTCGGACACGCCCAAATCAGTCGCCATCAGTGTTAACAAACTGGCCGGAAGGTACTCAGCGGTCAGTAACCCGAACACCCCCATTGCCAGCGAGAAGACGGCCATCCACGCGGGGGCCGCAGGCTCTGCATCCGAGAAGGCGTCGGGATGGCGGTTGGATACGGCATTACACACACAGTCAGTCATTACAGGGATCTCCCAATCATCATTGCGACACGCAGTCTAGGCGCGCGAATCTGGATGATCTATGATCCAAAATCTCTCATTTTTGACTAAAACACCTGAACAATGTCTGCAGAACCGTTTGCTCTTGCCTCGGATCTCATCAACGAGCTGTTGCGCGGCATGCGCCTGCGTGGCGTCGAATACCGGCGTATACAAACCAGTCCGAGTTTCGGTTTGGGCTTCGCTGAAAAACCTGGGCATGCCTGGTTCCATTTCATGGCCATCGGCAATGCGGTCCTGCGAATGGCGGACGGCACCACCTATGCGCTGTCTGCCGGCAACGCCGTGTTCATCTCCCATGGCGCGGCCCATCAACTGTATTCCCATGCGGACGTCGCCGTTCAGGACATCGACCGCCTAGACGGCGTCCCCCTCGGTGACACCGTGAGCGCGGTGCACACCGGAACCGATGCCAACCCAACGCCGAGCACCATTTTGTTCAGTGGTTGTATGGAGTTTGAACTGGGCAGCATCCATGGCCTCGGCAAACTGATGCCGGGCCTGATGTTGATTGATGCCGACGGCCAGCGCTACCCCGGGCTGGTGCCTATTCTGACCACCATGGAGCGCGAAGTCAGCGCCGCACGTGTGGGCTTCGCCGGTATCCTCGCGCGGTTGGCCGACGTGGTGGCCGCCATGATCGTTCGCGGCTGGGTGGAGTGTGCCTGCGGGAATGCCTCTGGCCTGGTCGCCGCTTTACGCGATCCACGCTTGGCCGGTGCACTGCTAGCGCTCCATCAACAACCGGGCCGCGACTGGACCGTTGCGCAATTGGCAGCGCAATGCAACACCTCACGCTCGGCCTTCGCGGACCGCTTCCAGGTGACGATTGGCATGACGCCGCTGCGCTATGTCACCGAACTGCGAATGCGGCTCGCAAGCCAGTGGCTGACCCTCGAAAGGCTGCCGATCGAAGAGGTAGCACAGCGCTTGGGCTATACATCCCAAGCCGCTTTCAGTCGCGCATTCAAGCGTATTACGGGCAAGACACCGGGGTTAAGTCGCAAGGTGAGGCAGCCCGCTGTTACTTGAAGCTGAGCGCACGTAGTCGACGGTCTGTGCCTCTGAATCATTTAACGCCCGTTACGTCGAGGAATGGGTCACGGCAGTGCACAACCGACTAAAGGACTGTCAAGTATGACAGTAGACGCCTGCAACGCCTCATCTGAGAATGAACGCCACGCGGCGAGAATCCCCAGCCTCTGATACTGGGCCAGCACGTTTGCCGCCAGCACTCGATGAGGGGCTCAGTCATGGAGATCACTGAATGCCGTGCCGCAGACAACGTCATCTTGACACTAAAGCAGCCGATGAACGCGCGACGCACACGCCTGCTGTGCGGTTATCTGCGCCAGATCAATCCGCCGGCCGAGTATTTGATCCTGGTCGAGGAATGGACGGCGCAAGCCCATTACGTGCAGTTCAACCAAATTACAGGGTGCGCGCGCATCACCAAAAAACTGCGGCCACACCCGGCCTGAGCATCTCCTCATGAACTTGCGCCCACGCGCCATCAGCGTAACGCTGGCGATCGGCTTGCTCACTACCATGGGAGTGGCACAGGCAGAACGCGCCCTCATCGAGCCGTCGCAGATACAAGAAGCGATAACGATTGAAACAGCGATCGAGGCTCAAAGTGCCACAGCCGCCCCCACCGACACCGCTTGGTATGCCGTCCTCAAAGGCAGTACGCCCGTCCTCATCACCGCGCCCCACGCCACGAAGCCCTATCGAGAAGGCAGCTATCGTTTTTCCGACGGCGCAGGCACGGCGGCGCTGGCCAAACTGCTCAATACCTTAACCTGCGCAACGGTCATTTATACCCAATACCGCAGCCCATCCGACCCCAACTACTACGACGACAATGCCTTCAAGGCCGAAGTCGCCGAGCTGATCAAACAGCACAAGCCCAAGCTATTGATTGACCTCCACGGCAGCAGCACCTCGCGCCCCTACGATGTCGACTTTGGCACCATGGAAGGGGCGTCGTTGCTGGGCCGCACGGATATCGTCCCTTCCTTGCGCAAAGCGTTGCGCAAGGAAGGGCTTCGCAACTTCTCAGACGACTACTTCCCTGCCGCCAAGCATCATACGCTCACACGATTTGCCTCCTCTCTTGGCGTTCCCAGCGTTCAGCTGGAAATCAACAGCACTTGGCTGCTTCCATCGCAGGGGGATATCTATGCCCAACGTTTCTCCCAATTGCTGCAAGGCCTTACCCGGTACATTCGAAATACAAATGACACTGAAAACGGTGCGTGTCGAGCGGGTGGTGTGTGATCGCTGACTTATGGACGCTCATCGCTGATAGCGGTTGCGGCGACACTTCCAACCTTGCTTGGGTCTCTCTTCGTCTGGCGCTCTTCAAGCAGGGTCCTCGGCAACACAAACCCTTCAAAACTGCGCTGAGTAATCGGGTTATTAGCCTTCTCTGCCCCAATCCGATAACGCATCAACCCATCGGCGACAGAAAAAGTCAGGTCTACGCTGGTGTCGGTGCGGCCATTGAGGTGCCCACGGCTGAGCAGGCGGAACAGCGACCACGGCCCGCGATAGCTCAGGCTGGCGGTGTTGCCGGTGCTGTGCACCAGGGTCAGTTGGCTGCCGTTGGTGTTGCCCAGGCTGTTGGGCCAGACCAGCCCGATGCGTTGCGGGGCGCCGTGTTGGTACGGGATAAGCTGGCCGTCGACGCTGAGCATGCTGCTCAGGCGGGTGGCGCTCAGGGCCAGAGGTTCGATGGTGAGTTGCACCGCGAGGTGGCCGCGATGGTTGAAGAAGGTATCGCGGATGCGCTCGATTTTTTTCAGCTGTTCCAGCACATCGCTGCGCACCAGGTAGCCGCCAAGGCTGTCGGAGTAAAGCGCATCGAGGTTGTCTTTGAGGAACACGTTCAGGTACTGATCATGGAATTGCTGCAAGCGTCCTTGTGGACCGAAGAAGGCCTCGAAATCATCCAGCGACGCATCCTCGCCACTGGCCTTGAACGGATAGCGGCCCGCCAGACGCTCGCGGTAGAAGCTGTAGATTTCGCTGTCCCAGCGTTTCTCCAGCTCGCGCAGAGCGGCAATCACCAGTACCTGAGACGTCTGGTCGGCAAGCTTTTTGACTTGCTGGTTCAGCGGTTCGGGCAGGCCCACGGCAACACGTTGCAGGTTGGCGATGGGGTCGGCGCCGCCCAGGGAGAAGCGGTTAAGCACGGTTTTAAGGGCGGCTTTGCCGGGGTCGGGATTGTCGTGCACGGCTTTGGCGTAGTCATAGACGGCGCTGACCGAGCGCAGGGTTTCTTCGTAGTAAGACGGCTGGTCGCCTCGTGCGTTGATCAGTTCTGAAAGACTGGAGAATGCGCGCCGAATCCCGGCCGCCTGTTGTTGCCCCTCAGACACCTTGTCGAGCTTGAGCGGCGCTTGCCCTTCAGCCAAGGGCACGGTCGGGTAGATCACGCTGTTGTCGCGCAGGGTTTCCAGCAAGCGTCGTAGCGGCGCGGCCGGGCCGGTGACTTGCTCCAATACCGCCACACCGTGGCTAAGGTCGTCGAAGTCGGTCACTGCAAACTGGTTCAACGCCCGCCGCCAGCTGTCCACGTAGTCGGCGCTGTACAGGGCGCGGATACGCTGGGTCAGCACGTTGCGGTCTTCGGCGGAGTAGTCCAGACGTTGTCGTTCGCCCAGTACCCACTGGTCGATCATTGCCAGTTCGATGATGCCCTCGGTGCCCGGTTCGAAATAGTCCTTGAAGCCCTTGGCGGTGAGCAGCGGCGGCAATTGCAGGCTGCTGCCCGCTTGATCGGTGTTCAGCGGACGGTAAACGATATCGAATGCCGGGCCGATCTCGTTGCGCAGGTCCAACGGGCGATGCAAACGTTCCAGAGCGTCCTGTTTGAGGCTCATATAGACCCGTTCGGCCATGGGCAACTGGCGCAGTTGCTGCTGCACTTGGGTAATGCGTTCGCGGTAGTGCGGCAGGTCGGCATCGGCGTATTTCAGCGCGTAGCCCAGGTGCCCCATCAGATCAGCCTGCAGCTGGCCCTGACCGGGATAGGCACGCTGCCATTGCTTGGCAACCCACTCTTCGACGATGGCCGCACGGCGGTTGGGGCGCTCTTCGAGCATACGGTACACGCGCAAGGCCGCCAGTTGCTTGTTGCTACCGGCGGGCGCCGCGTTGATGGCGTCGAGCACACCGCTGGCAATCGCCGGCAGGAAGCGCTTGGACAACAGATTCAGGTAGGCTTCGTCCACGGTGGGGCCAATCGCCCTGCCCTGGTACAAGCCCATGTCCGACAGCAACGGCCAGGCTTGGCGGTAGTCGCCATAGACCAGCACCGCATCACGGATCTGGTCCAGGGGCAGCAACAGGTTGCGCCCGGTGGGGTCGACCTTGGCGTCGATATCCCGCTCACTGAACTCCTGGCTCTTGGCCAATACGTTGGCCGCCTTGTCGCGGTTGATATTGAAGTAAAACTGCCAGGTGCCGATGGTCACCAAACATCCCAGGGACGCAACGCTGAACCCCGCGATCAACAGCCGACGCTTGCTGCGGGCCACCTTGATGTTGTCGCCCGCCAGCCCCGCTTCGGGGTAGATCACCCGCTGGAACAGTTGCTGGGCAAAGTAGATGGTCGTGCCACCGGCCGGTTTGACCTCCGGTGGCGGTGGCGGCAGTTGATACGCCTGCCCTGCTTCTTTGATGAAAGCATTGCTCAGAGTGCCCTGCTGCAACACCGAGGAAAAATACAGCCCGCGCACCAACGCGGGTGTGGTGAACCGATCACTGCCAAGCATTTCAGTCAGGAAACCAAACAACGCGCGGCGCAAGCCCGCCATCTGATGCATCAGCGCCTGCAAGCGATCACACTCATCCAACGTGCGCGCCTCCCGGGTGCTGTTGAAAACCTGTTCGCAGAGGCAATCAACAAAGGCTTGATACTGACGCGTCAGCTCCGCCAGCCAGGCATCAAAATCATCCACCGCGTCCAGGCTGAACGTGAAGCCCAGCAGGTCTTCGCGACCACTGCGCGATAACCTGGCGAAGAACTCTTCGAAGCCTTCCAGCAGGTCAAACTTGCTCAGCGTCACGTACACCGGCAAGCGCGTGCCCAATTGCCGCGTCAGCTCAAACAGCCGGGTGCGCAGCAGGTTAGCGTGGGCCTTGCGTTGTTCGGGACGTTGCGCCAACAAGACCTGTATATCAATTACCAGCACTACGCCGTTCAATGCCCGACGGCTGCGGTTACGCGTCAGCCAGTCGAGCAGGTGCGACCAAAGCCGCGCATGAGTGCCGGTGGGCAACACCGGCTTGAACTTGCCCTGCTGCTCGACGTTTTCAGCCGGTGAATCCGGGTGGCTGAGAAATTCACCCGGTGGGTCAATCAACACCGCCTCGTCCCCGATCCACCAATCCACCGGGTAGGCCAGTTGCTCTTCCTGAGCCCTGACCCCAGCCTTGGTCACATGAGACAACGAAAAGCTCTGGTTGGAGCGGGTGATCAGACTGGTCTTGCCGGCATTCTCCTCACCGAGCACCAGGTACCACGGCAGTTGATACAGTGAACGGCGGCGCTCCATATTATTCAGCAGGCTGCCCAGGCTGCGGTCCAACGCCCGCTCTTGAGCCTCGATATAAGGCAAGCAAGGGTCGGCTTGCACGGCAGCCTCATGCTGGCGTTCAACCTGCAAACGCTGATAACGCTCGCGCACGCGCCACGCCCAGATCAGCAGCGGCACCACGATCACCGCCACACTGGCCGAGACCCGCATCGCCCACTCGCCCAACGGTTGGCGCTCACGCCACGTCCACTGCGGGCCCAGCCACCAGATGGCGACCAGCAAGAACATCACCCCCAACAGCACCAACACCGGCCATGCCTGGTTGAATTGGCGCAGCACCGGCAGGCCCCAGCGTTTGAGGTAACTCCAGACTGTTTTCATGAATCGCTCCTAACGCTTTTTTAGAGTTCGTTGCTTACACACGGTGAACGCATCCCTGTTGCTCCCGCTGAACCACGCCCGGGGGCATGGCTTGCGTTTTCAACGCTGGCGATGAATTCATGGAGGATGCGTTTGCTTTCGACAGCCTCCTTGACACTGGGGCCGCGACTGTTGGCCTCAGGGTCCGGTCTGGGCGCGACCGCGCCGTAGCGGATGCGTACGGATTTGAGGATTGCGTCCCACACGGCCATGGCTTCGTAGTCGGTGAGCGAGGGGTTGACGGGTTCTGGTGACGCGGGTTGTTGCCAGAGAGGTAGTTCGTAGCCTTTGTTGGCGAATTCGGGCAGGGTCCAGCGAACCAAATCCTCTGGTTCGTCGGGGCCGATCGGTTCGGCTTTCATACCTCCAGCCGACATGCGAAAGTTCATGCTCGGGCGACTTAGCGATGGATCCTCACGATAGTTTTCGGCTCCGAAGAGGAGTTGACGATGAGTATCGTCGCTGAAGCCAATCAGGGATTCTTCCGCCGACATTCCCGCAAGAGTGATCTTCTTCGTGCGCAGATTTTCATAATCACCTGCGAGGAAAACCCGTGCGCCTTCCTCGGTCCGGGTTTTTATGCTCTTCGTTTGACTAGGCGATAAAGCATTGATGTAAATTTCCAGCGAAATATCAGAGGCAGGCGGACTGAACTCAAAGCTTGCGATCTCCTGATCGTGGTGACTTCGGATCACAATCGGCCCCAGGGCAAAGCCTGCACCGGCTTTCTCAGGTGCAATTTTGAATATCTCCTTGGACAGCTTTGACAGGCGCGCTTCAACCGGTGCGGTGTTTCCTTTAAAGGAGTCAGCCCGAAGCATGACGTAAGCGTCATCGACCAGCAGGTGGAGTTCGTGGACGAAGGTCTGGCGCTGGGTTTTACGCATGTAGTACTGCAACATGGCACTTTGCGGTGTATCAACCCTGGCGGAAACCAACATCGGTATATCGTTCATCTCATCATTCTTGACCGCCGCGATTCTACTGGCTCGCTCACGTATAGCTGTGTCAAAACGTTCCCGCGTCACGCCCTCTCCCAGCACACGTACTTCAACAGACGCATGATCGGCGCCCAGCCCGTAGTAGAGCTTCACGTCGCCGCCACCACTCCAGTTGGCCGGCAAATCAATCAAACCTCGGCCCAACGCCCAGGTGCGCATGTTGCTGGTCAATTCGTGCACGGTTTGTTTCTCCTGTTCACTGGGTTGTTTGAAGGCCGCGCAGCCCGTGAGCAACGCGAGCGTCAAGCACATGAAAAGAAGCTGGGGGGCTTTAGAATGAAGGCGGCCAAAAGAAAGCCGATGGGCGCTATTCATTGATCGCTATCCCCTGGTAATGACCTACGTTTTTCCAAGCTGGCAATGAACTCATCGAGGATGCGCTTGCTTTCGGCAGCTTCTTCGGCACTGGGCCCGCGAATGTTGGCCCAGGGGTCCGGCTTGGGCGCGACCGAGCCGTAGCGGATGCGTACGGATTTGAGGATCGCGTCCCACACGGCCATGGCTTCGTAGTCGGTGAGCGAGGGGTTGACGGGTTCCGGTGACGCGGGTCGTTGCCAGAGAGGCCGCTCGTAGCCTTTGTTGGCGAATTGGGGAAGGGTCCAGCGCACAAGATCCCTGGGTTTATCAGGATCTATGGCGGTACGCTTCTTTCCGCCTGCCGATAGGCGAATACTCATAGCTGGACGGCTTAGGGATGGGTTATCTCGATAGTTCTCGCTGACGAAAAGTATTTGACGATGTGTGTCATCACTGAAGCCGATCAAGGATTCTTCGGCTTGCATTCCGGCTAATGTGATTTGGCCCATCCGCAGTTGTTCATAATCGCCTGCGAGGAATATTTTCCCGTCTTTTTGGGTTCGGACATGCAAACGTTCTCCATCATCAGGTGATAAGGCGTTGTAGTAGACGTTCAGCGATACGTCTGAAGCGGGGGGGCGAAAATAGAAACTGGCGATCTCATGGTCGTGATGACTGCGAATGACAATGGAGCCCAGTGCAAAGCCTGCGCCTGCGGTTTCAGGGGTGACTTTGAAGATTTCTTTTGAAAGCTTTAACAGACGATCTTCAACAGGGGCGGTATTACCCTTGAAGGAGTCAGCTCGGAGCATGACGTAGACGTCATCGACCAGCAGGTGGAGTTCGTGAACGAAAGTCTGACGCGGTGTGGGACGCCGATAGTATTGCAACATGACACTTTGCGGTGTCTGCGCTTTGGCTGACACCAGCATTGATACGTCATCCATCTCATAGTTTTTGACCGCGGCGATCCTGCTGGCCCGTTCCTGCAAGGCCGCGGAAAAGCGTTGCTGTGACACCCCCTCGCCCAACACCCGCACTTCAACGGATGCATGATCGGCCCCCAGCCCGTAGTACAACTTCACATCCCCGCCCCCCGTCCAGTTGGCGGGCAAATCTATCAGCCCACGGCCCAGCGCCCAGGTGCGCATGTTGCTGGTCAACTCGTGCACGGTTTGTTTCTCCTGTTCACTGGGTTGTCTGAAAGTGGTGCAACCTGCAAGCGATCCAAGCAGCAGGCATGTAAAAAAAACGGTCAGCCTGCGCATAGAGGCCTCTTGGCTTTCGCCGCGATCTTGATCAGGGAGTAGAGGGTGAATTGCTGAGTGAGCGGGTTGGCGTAGGACGCTTCATGATCGAACCCTGGGGCCTGCACTTGCTGGCGGACAGAACCCTGGCGGACCTGCCTGATTGGCGCGCGGCCGGAGCTCACCGGTACGGTGCCGTCGCCAGCGCCGTCCTGCATACGGCAATGCAGTTCCCAATAGCTGGTCTGCACGGTCTTCACTGGCGCATTGGGGTCACCGCGTGGGGGCATTACGCTTTCGGCTTGCCCGCCTACGTACAACGGGCTTCGCCCGTCGTCACGCACCTCATGCATTTGCAAGCTGGACACCGTGAAGGCGTCCGGGCTTGAGGCATAAGGGCCATTGAGGCGAGACCCACGACGCATCTCCCAGGTGATGGCTTCGAAACTGGGGTGCTTATCGTCGTTGCCGTAGTAAACGTAGGTTTGAGGGTGGTAAGACCCAGCAATATCCTGGTGAAACTCTTTTGCGCTCCGGATGTTATTCGCGAAATCTTTCCAAGTAATCGGATCTCCATCCTTCGGTGCCAACCACTCCTCGCGCAACAATCCCCACCAACGGTCACGGCGTAGATAAATCTCTTCGTAAGGATCCTTTACCGGTTGACGCGGCATAGCCGGGGCTCCGCGCTCGTCAATCAGCCGCAGCCAGCCCGGGGCATAGTCCTGGGTGGGCAGCAATTGCAAGGCACCGGGTGCCTGCGCAAATACAGCGGTGACCTCCTGGCCGGTGGGGCCAATGACCGCGCCGGCAATGGGGTCTTCGTCGCGCATGCCGACCTTGCAGCGACGGTAAGCGACCGGCGCCCCGATGGCGGGCATCACGCCGTGCACGACGCCGGCAATTTTGTCGGCCATACCCGGTAGCTGCGCGCATCGCCGTGCCACCAGCCCGCCCATGGAGTGGGTAACCAGAATCACCTGTTGGCAGTTGCGACCGTACTGCTGCATGAGTTCATCAATACGCTCAGCCAGCCTTGACGCGGCCTCCTCGTTGGAGTCCAGCCAGTTGTAACCACAGGCATGCACCGGCATGCGGTAGCCACCACGCGCCGCCAACTCGTCCGACATAATCGACGGCAACTGCGCCGCCAGGTTAACGCCCAACCCGGGCATGGCGATGGGCATTTCGGGTTTCAACTCGGTGACTTGAACTGGGCCGGGCTCGATACTGCGGGTATGCAGATGCTCAGGCCGAATGTCGAATTGCGGCCATTTGTGCGGCATGAATTCGCTGTTAAGGGTGTCTTCCAGCCACAGAAGAAATGCGTGATAGCTGGTTTCGCTAACTTCGCCCCACCCGCGCTCTCTATAACGCAGGGTCAAGGCCAGGGCAGCCTTTTTCCTGTCCCGTTCCGGCTGGGTAATGACCGTGCCTACGGCTAGTTTGGGCACCGCTCCTTCGTTATCTACTTCCACCTTGTCAGGATGCAACAAGCGTTGCCGCACTCCTGGCTTTTTGTTGAACCAATTTGTGGCCAACCATATGTTCTTACCCATAAACCCGGCATCCAACCGCCAGACAGGCACCCCCTCCTCTCCCGAATCTTCACTTTCCTGCTCCGCAGGCTTGCTCTTCAAATTCGACCCCATAATCCCCGGCACAAAGATCACCGGCAGCACGCCATCCGGCGGCAATATGCAGTGCACCGGATCGGTGATATGGCTGGGCGTGAGGGTCCAGGTATGCACGGGGTTGCCCCGCGCGTTGTAGTGCATGGGGGCGACACGGGGGGTCGTCGGGCTATCGGTCATATGGGGTCTCCGTTTTCAAGCCATTCCAATGTCAACCCTTCCAGCGTCATGCCCTGTTGCAGGGTGACGTAGCCTTCGCCATCAGTGCGGCCTTCGAAGCGTGCGCCGTCTTTGCGAACCAAGGCGTAGGCACGGTTGCGCATGGGTTGACCGTTGAAAAAGGGTTGAAAGCGTTCGTTGAACGAGGTGCTGGGCCAGCTGTTGAGTTGCGTCGCGGCATGGCTGGGGTCAATGAAGTGTTTGTTCGCAGCCTTCACAATGAAATCGCCGGGCATGCCCAGCTCGATATTGCCGCCCTGCATCTTGATGTAGGCCCCGCCGCACAGCAGGGTGATGTGTTTGTCCGCCGCCACCAGCACGTGTTGCTGGCTGGCGCTGATTTCCACGCTCTGATCTGCTTGCACCTGGATGCTGTTGTGCTGGGCCTGCAGCAGCAGTTGACCGTTCTGGGCGATATGGCGCATGTCACCGCCCTGGGCGAACAGGCCCAGCTCGTCACCCGCGTTAATCACCACTTTTTTACCGGCGGTCAGTTGCAGGTTTTGTTGCGCGACGCTGTCGATGTGTTCGCCTGCGCCTATGGCAATGCTGCGGGATGTGGCGGCAGCAATACCCGCGGGCCCGCTCAGGACGATGATGGGCTGCGCGCCAGTGCCTGTGCCGTTGGGCTGGTCATTGGCGCCCTGCCCCAGGGTGTTGACGGCCTCGGTGAGGGCCTGTTGCGGTTGCCAATCCTGAGCAATGCCTTGGGCAACCTCAGCCGAACTGCCTAACTGCTTGGCCAACGCCAGGGCGGTTTGCAGCACCTCAATGACTTGCTGGCGCTCCAGGTGGCCCGCAGCGGCCTTCAGTTGTGCTTCAGCAGTCAGCAATAAACCTTTTGCTGCGCGCAACGCACCGTGCCCATCCGTACGTAACTCAAACCCCTCCCCCCTGGGTTTACCGCCACCGTAATGGCGAGGATGAGTGAGGTAACCCAGATGCAGCGCGCTATGCTCGTGATCACTCATCAACGCCGCGCTGATTTGCGCCGTAGTGTCGTCAATGCGCAGCTCATTGGCGCGGGTCCCCTTGAATTCGCGACTTTTGGTTGTCGCTACGGCGTTGAGCTTAGGGAGCTCGTAGGGCGGCAAATTGGTCTCGCGATAAGTCCGGCCTGTGGCGATGGGCTGGTCCGGGTCACCATCCAGAAAGCTGATGATCAGTTCCTGATCCACGCGCGGCACGGCCATGGCGCCCCAGGTCGCACCGGCCCAACCCTGCGCCACACGAATCCAGCACGAGCTCTGATCGTTGTTTTTGTCCGCACGATCCCACGGGAATTGCACCTTGACCCGGCCCCATTCATCGCAATAGATCTCTTCCCCTGGCGGGCCGACCACGGTGGCGATTTGTGGGCCGTCGATGCAGGGTTTGTCGCGCAGCGGGGCTTTCCAATCCGAGGTCCAGCGGATGGCGCTGGCGGTCATTTCATAAGAAGTGCCGTGGTCGCTGCCGAACGCCTCTTCCTGCAAGCTGGTGTGCTGTTTGCCTTCGTGGGTGATGGCGATGGTGCGCCAACGGTCGTTGAAGTCTTCGCGGGGATGCTCGTTGAGATCGAACGTCAGTCCCGGTTGCAGGCGTGCATCGTCACCGACCAGGTGCGCCAGTTTGGCGTCATTGCGCAGTGCGGTGAGTCGAGTCTTGGTGAAGGGTTTGCCGGCGATGTCGCGCTTGTAGCGCGGGTGGGTGAAGGTGTAATCGCGCTGTACCTGCACGGCGGTGCGTACCTGTTCGGTGTAGTGGAAGCGGGTTAACGCCGGTTCCGTGGCGTCACCCCCCGCCATTGGCTGATAGATCACTGGGCAATCGGTATGGGTCCCAATGGTGCCCAGGCCACCAACACGGTCGGTGAGGACGAGGGTGTGGCCGTCGGCGCGGTGTTCGAAGGCGTAGAGCAGGCCCTCTTCGGCGGCGAGGCGGCTGATGAAGGCGAGGTCGGTTTCACCGGCCTGTACGCAGTATTCGCGTCGTTGATGCTCAAAGCAGATTTCGCTGCGGATGTCGGATAGCCGATGCTCTGCAAGCACGCTGGCGATGATGTCGGGCACGGTCTGGCCTTGGAAAATTCGCCAGTTGGAACGCAGGTCGAAACGCGCCAGGGTCGGTTCGACTACCGCGGTGTAGTGGGTGCGACGAAAGCCGGTGTCGCCCTGGGTGAACAGGCTGACCAGGCCGTGCACGTAGCGCACTGGGGCTTCGCCGCGCCAGATCGTGAACAGCCCCGCCAGGTCGAGCACGTTATTGAAGTCGATGGCGGCGTTGTGGCTGGCCAGTTCCAGGGTGAGCTTGAACGGCTTTGACAGGCTTTCATCGAGCTTGAAAGAGACCACGTCGAAGGGGTCGCTTTTCAAGGGCTCGAAGGTAAAACGCAAGTCGCTTTGGCGGGGCACGTGACTAGTCCTTACGTTCACTGATAATGGTTGCCACCTTCTGATACAACTCCGGCTCCCACCCCTGCGCCGTGGTCTCGCGCATCAACCGTGCAACGTTGGCGTACAGGTCGTCCGCCAGCCACGACAGGCCACGGGATGCCAGCAGGTCGGCGGCAATCACCGTGGCGTAGCTGCGCTGGCGCGGGGCCTCATGGGCAGCGTGCAGTTCCTGCAGGCGCAGCAGCACCCGCTCGACGCCTTCAGTGTTGAGTTGAGCGGCCAGCTCGTCGCGCAGGCCAGCGTATTCCTGCACGGGGCTGCCCGCCGTTTGTGCCTGGTCGGCGCCTGTGATCCAAGCCTGGGTCTGTGCATCCACGAACGGCGTACCGTCGCTGAAGCACAACTCCAGCAAGGCCGGTAAACGGCAGACAAAACGTTCGCAGGTTTGGCGAATGGCGCCGGCCACCTCTTCCATCGCCAGGCGCGAGGCGACCTGGGCGGCCAGGTAACTGCCGCGCAGCCAGTACGGCGAGGCGCACACGCTTTTTTCGATGCGCAGTAACAGGTTCGGCTCAATGGCGTTGTGGTTAAGCGCATCCTGATAACCGTCGACGATATCTTTGGGCACGGCGGTCAGTTCGGTGCGCCGGTCTCGGACGATTGAAGGCGCGGTGCGCAGATGCGACCACAGACCGAAGCGGCGCAATTGGTAGCCGGTGGGGTCGTAAGGGTCTTGCTGGTTGATCTGCTCGGCCATGTTCAACACCGCACGGCGTTGTTCACGTTCGTTACTGGGCGCTTGCGGTTTAGGCGGGCTGAAAAAGGCTGCGTCCAGGGCGCCGCTGGCGGTGGGCATACGGGCAGGCGCGTTCACCGCGGCCGGCTCGCTGTATTTGTCCAACTGCCGTTGCAAGGCGTCCAACGCTGCGGGGTCGAGCTTGGCGCTGTCGACGCACTGTTGCAGGCTGGCCAGCGCCCGTTGCGCCGCTGCTTGGTAAGCCGGTTCAAAACTGCTGCGCTCCAGGGCCGGCAGCACCTGGCCCAGGTCCTCCAGCAGCCGCTGCACCTGCTTGCGCTTGTTCAAGTAACCGGTGGGGCCGGGTTTGGGGTAGGCGTTGTCCCAATACTGTTCGACCATACCCGCAATCAGCCCGAGGGCATCGGCCCAGCGCACCCACTGGCGGGTACGCAACCAGACCACTTGCAGATGGCCGACAATGCGCCAGTGCTTGCACTGGGTCGCCAGGTAGTCGCGGGAGGCTTCATCGATGTAGGGCCAGTCGATATCGCTCTCGCGCAAGCCGCCCAGCTTGACCATCTCCTGGTCGATGGCCTGGTAGGTTTCGTCCTCTACATCGAAATCCCCGGCAGGTTGCCCGGGGTCAATGGGGGCCAGCAGCCGCTCGACGATGTCGACCGGAACGTCGATCACCAACGACATGCCTGGCGCTCCTGTTCGATCAATTCGCCCAGCCCCTCGGCGTCGAATATCAGGCCGTGCAGCCTTGGATAGTCGCTCTCCAGGCGCAAGCGCTGGCCACCGCCCATGTTGCGCAACAGGGCAATCGCCTGCAGCCCGCGCCCGGCATCGACCACCAGGCCGGCGTCGTCCAGCACCTGCCATTGATAAGCTGCGGATACGGGGCGCTCATCCTTGAACAGTTGAATGCGTATTTTGTTGGGCTTGGCCGGTTCATCGAGCACCAATTGCAGGCGCGAGATTTTCGACTCGCAGCTGATGGCCAAATAGGGCCGTGGCGGCAGTGCCCCCAAGGCCGGCGCCGAGATCACCAGCCGTGGTGGCTGGTCGTTGTCCGGCGCCGGGAATGACGACAACAGAAAGCGCTGATCCTCAGGCTGGCGCTTGGCCTCATTGCGCTGTACCAGGTCGACAATCGGCAGCACCCGGCTCAGCGTACGCGGCGCAGGCGGATGGTGGATGGGCGTGCCGGCAGCCAGGTCAAAGCATTCCAGGCGTTTGAGTGGGGACACGATCGCCGGGCAATCCTGTGCCATCGGCATTGCGTGTATGTGCGGGGCAATCAGCATTGCTGCCAGGCCCCCTACCCAACGCCAACGTTGCGATCCTTTGCGCATCAACGCCTCCCCCTACATTATCAATAAATTCAACTTTTGCTATTGAACCAAGGCGATCACTCATCTTCGAACACAGCAACTTTTCATGAACTTATATAAATAACGAACTGGCAAGCCAGAGGCATCATTTTTTTTGCAACACCCTCAAATACCAGATATACCCCTCAGATAACAAAACCTGACAGTGTATGAATTTTCTCAATCCAAACATAAACATTAAACAGTAATTTTTCTTACATCCAAGTACCACGAAACGAATCGGCTTCGTCCGACATGACTTTTTCTGAAACATGGGCTTTTAATAGCGCCACCTTCAAAAAAGGATTTTTCCCATGTCGAAATCCCAAAGTTCTGTCGCGCCTAAAGAACGCATCAATATCAAGTACGTGCCGGCTACAGGCGACCAACAAGCCGAAGTCGAGCTACCGCTGAAGTTACTGGTCACCGGCGACTTCAAAGGCCACGGCGAACTAAGCGCTCTTGAAGATAGACCATCCATTCGGATAGATAAAGACACCTTCAATGAAGTCCTTACCAAAGCAGAAGTTGCCTTGGACATGGCGGTCCCGTCGGTACTGAACAACGATCACGACACCGACTTGAATGTGAAACTTCAATTCAAAAACATCAATGACTTCGGCCCTGACGCCATTGCTCGCCAAGTACCCGAGCTGAACAAATTGCTGGAACTACGCGAAGCCTTGGTTGCGCTCAAGGGACCAATGGGCAACGTACCTGCCTTTCGCAAGCACCTGCAAAACCTGCTGACCGATGAAACCGCCCGCCAACGCCTGGCCAGCGAACTGAACCTGGTGCTTGACGCGCCAAACAACTGAGTTCTTTTACGTCCATATGGAGTAGCCCTTATGCCTAGGGAAAGTAGTGCCGCCCAAGTGCTGGTCGCCGATGAACAGCCGTCCCTGCTCGATCAACTGCTGGCCAATACTACCATCCGCCCGTCCCAGGAAGGCTATGCCGTGGCCCGCCAAGGCGTGGCTGCGTTCATCAGCGAGATCCTGCAAAGCGGTGATCACGAGCAGCCGGTCAACAAGCACCGGGTTGACCAGATGATTGCCGAAATCGACCGCGCGTTGAGCAAGCAAATGGACGTGATCCTGCATCAGCCGCAGCTCCAGCAACTGGAATCGGCCTGGCGTGGGCTGAAACTGCTGGTGGACCGCACGGACTTTCGCGAAAACATCAAGCTGGAAATGCTGCATGTCACCAAGGAGGAGTTGCTGGACGACTTCGACAACGCCGGTGATATCACTCGCAGCGGCTTGTACAAGCACGTCTACACCGCAGGCTACGGCCAGTTCGGCGGTGAGCCGGTGGGTGCCATTGTCGGCAACTACACTTTTGGTCCCAGCTCGCCGGACATCAAGTTACTCAGCTATGTAGCCTCCATCGGTGCCATGTCCCATGCGCCCTTTGTGTCGGCGGCCGGGCCGGAACTGTTCAACCTCGAAGGTTTCCAGGGCCTGCCCGACCTCAAGGAAATCAACGATATTTTCGACGGCCCCCGCCACACCAAATGGCGCGGCTTGCGCGAGTCCGAAGACGCTCGCCATTTGGCCCTGACCTTGCCGCGCTTTCTACTGCGCACGCCCTACAGCACCGAAGACAACTCGGCCCGCAGCTTCGGCTACAACGAAACCGTCGACGGTAACCACGACAATTACCTGTGGGGCAACACCGCGTTCCTGATGGCCTCGCGCATCACCGACAGCTTCGCCCGCTACCGCTGGTGCCCGAACATCATCGGCCCACAGTCCGGTGGTGCGGTGGATGACCTGCCGGTGCACCTGTACGAATCCTTCGGCCAGCTGCAGGCCAAGATCCCTACTGAAGTGTTGATTTCCGACCGCAAGGAATTCGAGCTGGCCGAAGCCGGTTTTATCCCGCTGACCATGCGCAAAGACAGCGACAACGCGGCGTTCTTCTCGGCCAACTCGGTGCAGAAACCCAAGAACTTCCCCAAGACCCGCGAAGGCCAGGAAGCCCAGACCAATTACAAGCTCGGCACCCAGTTGCCGTACCTGTTTATCGTCAACCGCCTGGCCCACTACATCAAGGTGCTGCAACGCGAGCAGATCGGTAGCTGGAAGGAACGCCAGGACCTGGAAAGCGAGCTGAACACCTGGCTCAAGCAGTACATCGCCGATCAGGAAAACCCATCGACCGACGTACGCAGCCGTCGCCCATTGCGCGCCGCAAAAATCGAAGTGCAGGACGTCGAGGGCAACCCGGGCTGGTACCAGGTGTCGTTGGCGATACGGCCGCACTTCAAGTACATGGGCGCCAACTTCGAGATCTCCCTGGTCGGCCGGCTGGACACCCAATAAATGAGCGGTGCCAGCCTGTTCGAACGCCTGGAACCCGATGCACCGCGCTACCGCCAAGGCTGCGCGGATGAACAGGCGCACCAGCGTGTCGAGGCGATCAAACGTCACTTGGAGCAGGTGCTCAACTCACGCCAGGGCTGCTCACAAAGCAGCCCTGAACTGGGCCTGCGCGACTTCAACGGCGTCACCCAGGCCAGCAGTGATCTGGTGTTGGCCATCAGCGCTGATATCCGGCGTTCGGTGGAAGCGTTTGAACCGCGCATCAAGGTCACTGGCGTGCGCTATCAGCCCGATCCGGACCTGCCGCTGGAGCTGAACTTTCGTCTCGATTGCCAGGTGCAGGTCAACCACAAGGAAGAACAGGTGCAGATCGAAGTGGCCATGCACGGCCGCGACGGCTACACCCGGGTGAGATGAGGATGCGATGGACTTGAAACAACGCTTTGCCGAGGAGTTGCGCTACCTGCGCGAACTCGGCCGCGAGTTCGCCGAGGACAACCCGCAACTGGCGCAGTTTCTCGGCGATCAGGCCGATGACCCGGACGTGGAGCGGCTGCTGGAGGGCTTTGCCTTCCTCACCGCCAAGCTGGGCATGAAGATTGATGACGACCTGTCGGAGCTGACCCACCCGCTGTTGCAAATGCTCTGGCCCAATTACCTGCGGCCACTGCCCAGTGCGACCATCATCCGTTTCACACCGCTGCCCAATGCAATCAGTCAGCGCAAAGTGATTCCCAAAGGGACGCGGCTGTTTGCCAACCCTGTGGACGGCATTTCCTGCGAGTTTCGCACCTGCACTGACGTCAACCTCTACCCCTTGGCGTTGCACGCCGTCAGCGATGCCCACAGCCGTGAAGCCTCGACACTGCGCATCGACCTGAATGTGTTGACTCAGCAGCCGCTCGACAGCCTTGAGTGCGACCAGTTGGACTTTCACTTGGGCGGCGACAATGCCACCGCGCTGACCCTGTACCTATGGCTGGCCCATTACCTCAAAAACATCACGCTGTACGTCAACAACACGCCTTATCGCCTCAACCCCGACGATCTGGGTTTTCCCGGTTTCACCCCCGATGAGGCACTGCTGCCCTACCCGCGCAATGTGTTCGATGGTTACCGCATCCTGCAGGAATATTTTGTGTTCCCGCAGCGCTTCCACTTTTTCAGCCTGACCCGGCTTGCCAAGGTCTGGCCGGCCGTCACCACCGGGCAGATTCGCTTCGAATTTCAGTTCTCGCGGCCGATGCCGGTCAATACGCATTTGCGCACCACTGACCTTCATCTGTTCTGCGCGCCAGCGGTCAACCTGTTTCGCCACGATGCCGAGCCCATCATGCTGGACGGGCGCAGCCAGGAACGCCGTATCAGCCCCACGAGCAACCGCCAGGATGCGTATGAAATTTTCAGTGTCGACCACGTGGCCGGTTGGGACGCCGCCGACAAGGAGCGCAAAGGCGATCCATTGCGGCGCTTCACCCCGTTCGAATCGTTCCAGCATGAGATCGAACATGCCCGGGGCCGTACGGCACTGTATTTCCGCACGCATATCGAGGAGTCCCACGGGCGTGAAGGCTTGCGTCATCGCATCGCCTTTGTGCGCGGCGATGAAAGCCTGTATACCGGCGAAAACGAGGCAGCTTCAATCGAATTGACCTGTACCAACCGCGACCTGCCGCAGAGGCTGGGTATCGGGGATGTGTCGCGGTCCACCGAGGCCACACCCTCGTTTGCCACCTATACGAACCTGATTGCGCCAACGCGCAGCTACCGACCGGTATTGGACAGCAGCCTGCACTGGACGCTGATTTCCAACCTGTCTCTCAACTACCTGTCATTGCTGTCGCCCGAGCCGCTCAAGGCGGTGATCCGTGCCTATGACTTTGCGGCTCTGCACGACCTGCAACAGGCCCGCGCCACCCGCAAACGCCTCAACGGCATCCAAGATGCGGTAACCACGCCCATCGACTGGCTGATGAAAGGCCTTCCGGTGCGCGGCGTGCAGACGCGCTTAAAGCTGGACCAGGCCGCTTTTCTCTGCGAGGGCGAGCTGTACCTGTTCGCCAGCGTGCTTTCGCACTTCTTCGCCCTGTACGCGAGCATCAACTCCTTCCATCGCCTGGAAGTGATCAATACCACTAACAACGAGCGCTACGAATGGCCACTGTTGACCGGCAGACAACCCGTGATCTAGCTGACCTGCTGCTGGCCGACGCGCGGAACTATTCGTTTCACCGTCTGCTGGAGCACCTGCACGCCTTGCATGGCGATGACCTGGAAGCACGGCCCCTGAGTGATGCGGTGCGCCGTCGCGTACGCCTGCAAAGCCATGCGGGGCTGGGGTTTCCGGCCTCAGACGTCGTAGAGGCCGCACGCATTGAGGAAGATCGTGAAGAGGTGCGCTATCGCTTGCAGACCAGCTTCTTTGGCCTGCACGGTACGGATTCGCCACTGCCCGGTTACTACCTGGACCGTCTGGCCTACGAGCAGGCCCAGGAGCGCGGCATTCGTCCGGCGTTCATGGACTTTTTCAATCATCGTTTGCTGACACTGCTGCACACCAGCTGGCGCAAGTACCGCTACTACGTTCGCTTCCAGGCCGAGGCCACCGATCGCTTTTCGCGTTACGTCTTCTCGATGGTCGGCCTGAATGACAACGACCTGCGCGGCGCCACCCCGCTGCCATGGGGCCGATTGCTGAGCTTTGCCGGCTTGATCGCCAACCGCAGCCGCTCGCCGTCGGTGGTGTCCGGCATCGTCGAGCATTGTTTCGACCTGCACGGCGTGCATATCCGTGAGTTCGAGGCCCGCTCGGTGAGCTTTCCACTACGCCAGCGCCTGGCGCTGGGCAAAGCCAACGGCACCCTGGGCAGCAACTTTGTGGTGGGTGATCGCAGCAAGACCCGCGCCAGCAAGTTCACCCTGGTGATTCCCAACCTGACTCAGGCGCGCTTTCGTCAGTTTCTGCCCAGCGGCGATCAGTTCGGGCGCTTGCGCCAGTTGATGGATTTTCTGCTGCGCGATGCCACCGCCTACGACCTGGAACTGGGGCTGCGCGAAGAAGATGTACCGCCGTTCAACCTGCAACACGCCAGTGGCACTCACCTGGGTTGGACCAGTTTTATCGAGCACCAGCAACAACGACATCCCGCCGTGGTGCGGATTCGGGGGCGCGCATGAAGCTGACCCTGGTTATCAGTAATCCCGCGCAGTTGCTGCACGGCTATCTACCCAGTCACCGCTTTGGTCCGCAGGGTGGCAGCATTGGCAGTGCCGCGACAGATTGGCGCCTGGTGGATCGTCAGAACAGTGTGCGGCCTAACCACTGTGACATCCGCGTTGTCGAGGGGCGCTTTTGTGTGATCGATCGCAGTGGCAGCACCTACGTCAATGGCCATGATCTGCCGGTGGGTTGCGACAGTGCGGTAGCACTCAACGATGGCGACTTCTTGCAAGTGGGCGCCTATCGAGTGGCCGTGCAGTTTGGCGAGCACGCGCCAGGGCAACGCTCGCTCGAAGCGCTGTTCAGCGGTCGCCCGGATGGTCTGCTGGAGTGGCACCTGGAGGAGGAAACGAACCTTCCACTGGCCGAAGTTGCACCTGTGGTTTGCCCGGAATTCGAACGCCTTTGCCAACCCGTGGATTTAAGCGAGCAAGGCGATCCGCTGCGGGCGATGCATAAAGCGCCGCCGCCCACACCACTGGCGGATAGTGGCACGCCCGCACACAAGCGCAGCTTCAGCCTGTTCAGCAACCTGCGCCTGTGCACTTTGTTGCTGGCCTGCCTGGCCCTCGGCGGCTGCACCATGCTCGGCAAGATCGGCCAGGTGATTTGGACCCCTTCTATCCCGGTTGGAGGCCCCGACGACCAGCCCAGTCGCTACTCCCTGAGCTTGCACGCCAGCGACAACGTCAACCCGCGCCTGATCAGCACCGGCACCGCACCGGTTGAGGACGAAAACCGCTCGCCTTACACCCTCAACGTCCAGGCCGCCAGCCCGCAGGCGCTGACGGACAAAGTGCAAACCCTGCTCAACCATCTTTACGAAGCCGTGCCAGCGCAATCGTTGCTGACCGTTGAGCCCACGCCTACGGAGCAAATGTCGCCTATCGAGGACGCGCTGCTCGGCGCTTACGACGCCCAGGGCGTGAGCCTGACAACCCCCTGGGGCAGCCCGGCGCTGGGGCATGTCGCCACGCCAATCGCCTTCAAGGTGCTGCAACTGACCGATGACTCGCTGCTGGTCAACGCCAGCCCCGAAGCCCTGGCCGAGGACCTGAAAAAGACCTTGGGCAGCACCTACATCCGGGCCGACGACTACCTGCTCAACCCCGGCCAATTCAAGTTCATCGACCTGCGCGCCCTGGATGAAGACACCCGCTTTATCGCGGTGATCGCCAACTACCACAGCACTGATGTCGGCCAGTGGAAACAGCGCCTGCGCGTCGAGCCAAAAGGCCGCCAGTACGCCGTACTGGTGCAGTTGGATGCCGCCCAGGTCAGCCTCAAAGGAGAAACCCGATGACGCCTTTTTCAGCCGCTTTTGCCCCGAGTAATCACCGATGAGTTCACGCAACCCCGTCATCTGGCATGAAGGTTTGTTCGTCAAACCCCAGCACTTCCAGCAACAGGCCCGCGCTACTGAAGCCGCCGTGCATCAGCGCCTGCACAGCCTCAACGACGCGCTCTACGGCTTCGGCGAACTGACGCTGAACACCGAGTACCTGAGCTTCGGTAAAGTCGCCATTACCCAGGCACGCGGGATCATGCCCGACGGCAGTGTCTTCGATATTCCCCACGACCTGGCGCCGCCCTCCCCGCTGGAAATTGTCGACAGCAGCGCGGTCAACCAGATCGTTTACCTGGCGCTGCCACTGCGGTCCAACGGCGCCCTCGAAGTGCGCTGGCCCGACCAGTACGGCAACAGCCGCTACATCGCCCGCCGCGAGGAAATCCGCGATACCCACAGCGATGACGGCGATCAGGTCGGCATGGACCTGGCCGTACCCAACCTGCAACTGATGCTTGAACGCAGCGACCGCAGCGCCTTCACCGGCATCGCCCTGGGCAGAATCAAAGACAAGCGCCCCGACGGCAGCCTGGTGATGGATGAGCACTTCTATCCCACCAGCCTGTCCCTGCAAGCGGTGCCGGCGCTGCATCGCTACCTCGGCGAAGTGGCCGGGCTGATGCGTGAGCGCGCCAAGAACCTGGCCCAGCGTATCGGCTCACCGGGGCAGTCGGGGGTGGCCGATGTCACCGACTTCAACCTGCTGCAAACCCTCAACCGCTTGTTCCCGCTGTTCCAGCACCTGGCCCGGCAACGCCAGGTTCACCCGGAGCGGCTGTACATCGCATTGGCGCAAGCCTGCGGCGAGCTGGTGACCTTCACCGATGAGGGCCACCTGCCCCAGGAATACCCGGCCTACCAGCACGACAACCTGCGCGAATCCTTCCAGGTCCTGGAGCACACCCTGCGCCGCGCCTTGGGCACCGTACTGCAACCGCGTGCGGTGTCGTTGCCGATCGTCGATCAGGAGTACGGCGTGCGTAGCGCCGCATTGAACGACAAGCGCCTGTTGGGCAACGCCGAGTTCATCCTCGCCGTGCGCGCCAAACTGCCGGCGGAGACCCTGCGTCAGCAACTGCCCCGGCAGATCAAGATCAGCTCCACCGAAGGCCTGGAGCAACTGGTCAGCCTGCAGCTGCCGGGCATTCCACTGCGGCCGCTGCCAGTGGCGCCGCGGCACCTGCCGTTTCATGCCGGCTTCAGCTACTTCGAACTCGACCGCCATCACCCCGCCTGGCAAAGCCTGAGCAGTGGCAGCGGGTTCGGTTTCCATATTGCCGGTGAATTCCCCGAGCTGGAATTGCAGTTCTGGGCGATCAGGAGTGAGAGAGATGAATAAGGAAACATTAGATTCATGGCGTCACGAGGATGTCTCCGGCGCCATCGACGTTAGCGGCGAATCGATCACTGTCAGCAACCGCACCTACTTGGCGGATCCAGAGTACGACATACGCGGCGTGGCCTGGAACCCGCTGTGCGATGCCGCCACGCCGCTGATCGGTCTGGTCATCCGCCTGCGCCGTCTGGACCACCACCATGACGTGCCTGCGTTGTACCAAAGCGTCAGCAACCAGATCACTGCGATCATGGAAGAAGTCCGCCAGCTCGACTACGACGCCGGCATGCTCAAGGCCTACTCCTACAGCCTGTGCCTGTTGGTGGATGAGGTGGTCATGCGCACCACCTGGGGCAGGCTCTCCACCTGGAGCGCCCGCTCGCTGCTCAGCCAGTTCCACGGCGAGACCCGAGGCGGCGAAAAATTCTTCACCATCATGAACAACATGATCCCCGAGGCAGCCAGGTACCAGCATGTGCTGGAGTTCATGTACCAGTGCCTGATCTCCGGCCTCAAAGGCAAATACGGCGCCCACGCCAAGGGCGACGACGAAATACGCAAAATCATCGACCAATTGCACGGATTACTACGCCCTCTTCGCGGCGAAACACCCAAACGCCTCACCGACCCGCTGACCAACGTCGCGCCGCGCAACTACCGAATCAAACGCGCCTGGCCATTGTGGACGCCATGGGCCATGGCCGCCGTCGTGCTGACCGTCGCCTACACGATCTACTCGATCCGCCTGAACACCATCACCCAGCAGGTGCTGGTGTCGCTGGAGCGGATGCTGCACCTGTAATCGAATTTCAGCGCGTTCATGTCGAGCGCCTGCAAAGCCATGGCCGTTTCGGCCATAAACCGCGACCTCAAGGTCGCTCAATCATCGCGACAAGGAGCTTGTCATGCCAACACCCGCGTATATCAGTATCCACGGCAAAAACCAGGGGCATATCACCAAAGGCGCGTTCACCGCTGACTCGGTGGGCAACGTCTTTGTGGAAGGTCACGAAGACGAAATCCTCGCCCAGGAAATCGACCATCAAATCGGTGCCCCAACCGACCCGCAAAGCGGTCAACCCACCGGACAGCGTGTGCATAAACCGCTGACCTTCACCAGCGCGCTGAACAAAGCCTCGCCACTGCTCTATCAGGCCCTGGCCACCGGCGAAATGCTGCCGACCGTCGAGGTCAAGTGGTTTCGCACCAACCTCGATGGCAAGCAGGAGCACTTTTTCACCACCAAGCTGGAAGAGGCCACCGTCGTTGATATCCATACCGTGCTGCCCCACGCCCAAGACAGCGACAACCAGAACTACACCCAGCTGATCAAAACCAGCCTGTCCTACCGCAAGGTCAGTTGGAGTCATGTGGTAGCCGGTACTGAAGCCTCGGACGACTGGCGCAAGCCGGCAGCAGCGGGCTAAGCGCGTATCCAGCTCCGCCGCTGCGGCTCGTGCAGCGGCGGACCCTTCACTGACTTGAAACCTATAAGGAGGCTCTATGCCTGCCGTCGTACTGGTCGGACACGACCATGATTGCCCTTTGTGTGGCCCCACCACCGTCGACAGCGGCGCCCGCAACATGACCGTCAATGGCAAAGCTGTCGCCCGTGTCGGCGACACCCTCGGATGCGGCGCCGTGATCACCAGCGGCTCACGCTCTATGACCGTCGAAGGAAAAGCCGTGGCCCGAGTTGGCGACACCACCGACCACGATGGAAAACTGGAAAACGGTGATAGCAGCTGGTTGATCGACTGACACTTACATACTGAAATGGAGGCCCCATGCCCCGCCAATGCGACTTGCGTTTTACCTTCGTCCCCTTGAAAGGCGATGCCTTCGACGTGGTGTCCTTCACGCTTGAAGAAGGCCTGTCCCAGCCGTTCAAACTGGAACTGCAACTGGCCAGCCACAACGCGGCCATCGACTTCAATCGGGTACTCGACTTGGCGGGGTTATTCACCATATGGCGTGGTGAAACCCCAGTACGTTACGTCCATGGCCTGGTCAGCCTGTTTACCCAGGGCGACACCGGTTTTCGTCGCACCCGCTACACAGCCGTCATCGAACCGACCCTGGCGCGTTTCGACCTGCGTTCCAACTGGCGCATCTTCCAGGGCCAGACTGTGCCCGACATCATCACCAGTGTGCTGGCCGAGCAAAAACTGACCGACCTGCGCCGCGAAATCTGCTTCGACCACCAACCTCGTGAATACTGTGTACAGGCCGGCGAAACCGACCTCGCCTTCATCGCCCGGCTCGCCGCCGAGGAAGGCCTGCTCTACACCTTCGAACACCGCGCCGACGGCCACACCCTCGTCCTCACCGACCGCGTCGGCGGCCTGGGTACCATCGGCACGCACAAACATTGCCCCGTGATCTACCAACCCATGGCCGGCGGCGATGCCACGGAACCGGCCTTGACCCGCTTTCACTACACCGAACAAGTACGCACCGCCCGCCAGGTACAACGCGACTACACCTTCACCCACCCGCGCTACGACCAGCAGCACACCGCCACCGGCGACCAGGACCTGAAAAACCAGCACAAGGACTACGAGCGCTACGACTACCCCGGCCGCTACAAACGCGACATCGCCGGCCAACCCTTCACCAAGACTCGGCTCACCGCCCTGCGCAATGACGCCAAACTGGCGCACCTGGCCGGTGACGACGCACGCCTGCAACCGGGGCTGGCGTTCGACCTCAACGAGCATCCCCGCGAAGACTTCAACGACCGCTGGCGCACCATCGCCATCACCCACGAAGGCAAACAGCACACCAGCTTGGAGGAGGAGGCATTTGGAAGCGGCCACGGCACGTCTTATGAAATGACCGCCACCGCCATCCGCTGGACCTCCGACTGGAAAGCCCCGCTGCGCGACAAACCCTGCATCGACGGCCCGCAGATTGCCACGGTGGTTGGGCCGCCAGGGGAAGAGATTTATTGCGATGAATGGGGCCGGGTCAAGGTGCAGTTCCCGTGGGACCGTTCGGATAAAAACAACGACCAGAGCTCGTGCTGGATTCGTGTGGCTCAGGGTTGGGCCGGTGCGACCTGGGGCGCCATGGCCGTGCCGCGCGTGGATCAGGAACTGATCATCAGCTTTTTGGATGGCGACCCTGACCAGCCCATCGCCACAGGTCGTACCTACCGCGAGACCAATCTGCCGCCGTATGAGCTGCCCAAACACAAGACGCGGATGACCATCAAGAGCCAAACCCATAAAGGCAATGGCTTCAATGAGCTGCGTTTTGAGGATGAGCTAGGGCACGAGGAGGTGTTTATCCATGCTGAAAAGGACAAGAACGTTCATGTCAAACATGACAACACAACGTTTGTAGGTAATAACCGCAAAGAAGAAGTAGGCAATGACGAGCAGATCACTATCGGGAACGACCAGTCCCACGTGATCGGCCGGGACCACACGCTCTCGTCGGGACGTGACCATGAGACAACTGTCGGTCGGGATCGCAGTGAGCGGGTCGGCAATAACCGCTACGACACCACAACAGCCAACCACCACAGCGAAGTGGGCGGCCACTGCCAGCAAACGATCTCGGGGCAACATCGTCTAACTGCCGGCCAAGGCATACACCACACCACCACGGTCTACCAACTGCAAGCCAGTGAGCGTGTGGTCTTCCAAAGCCCGGGAGGTAGCCTCACGCTCGACGCGCAAGGCATTCACCTCAATGGCATAGCGATAACCCTGCGTGGCCCGGTCAACGCCACAAACCCAGGCAACGGCCAAGCCCTGAAGCTGCAGCTGCAGCCCGAAACAGGTCAGGCCTGTGTGGAGAAAAACCGATGAGGCCGGCGAGCGTCCAGGCGTTCGTGGCCGAACAGCATGCGCCCGATGCCACCCTGTATTTATTACTCGACCCCTTGGCCGACTGCGCCGCAGACGATCCATTACGCATAGAGGTATTGCGCCAAACGCTCGGCGACGATGCCGTCACGCCTGTGCATCGGCCCGATCTGATCCATACGCCGTCGGCCTGCCCAGCGCTGGTGGCCCTCGCGACACCCGGAACTTCGCCGTCGCAGGAACTATTGGCGCTATCTGCCTTACGCGCTCATGAGGAGATGGATCGTCACAAGCGTTACGTGTGCGGCTGGCTCAGTAGCAGCGCCCCCTCCCAGGAGCTAAGTGCCCACATCGTTTCGCTCGGGCTACTGCCCTCGAAGCAAGGCCAAGTGTTTTTCCCGATCCATGAGCCCGTTCGGCTGGAGTTGTTGGCTGGCACCTTCGACAAAAATGAGGGGCCCTGGTGGCCAATTCGACGCTGGTTCCTGCCCACAAGCAGCGGTGCCGGCAGCGTATTGGTGGGCGCGCCCGAACGTCGCACCGTACCGGGCAGCCACACGACGGCGGTACAGCAGGACGCCCCCTTGGTTGCGGCCTTGTTGAGCGGTTGGCGTCGCGCACTCCAATTGCCGCTGGCGTATGCCCCGGCTCGCTGGAGCGGCCCTACTGCGCTGCCGCCCCAAGCGGCGGCACAAGCCTATATCCATATCCAGCAAGCCCGTCAGCTTGGGCTTAGCCGCCAGGACGACATCCTGACACTCGCCTTGCATCGCCTGATGCTGCATCCGCATCTGCACCAGCACACCGGCTTTCGCGCCGTGATTGAACAAGCGGTTCAGGGGCAAGCGCCGCTCAGCCAACTGCTGGTCCCCTACAACGACATCGCCTTGCAAAGGGCAGTGTCGGACCTGACCTATGCCGGAGCACCTCAATGACCTTGGGCACACAACTGGGCATCGTTATAGCCGAAACCGCCGTTTCAAACGATCAATGCAAAGCCTGCCAACGTAAAGGGTTACCCATCCTGCCATTGCGCCACGCACTGGTGCCGCGCTCACCGAATGAGCCAGTGCGTCCGGATACCGTGCATATCGATACGCGCCTGGGCTTGCGCACCTTGCGCGCCGGCTACCTGTATGTCTTGCTCGATCGCAAAACCTGGCAGGCTTACCAGATCAGCCCGGACGGTTATCTACGTCAATTCAACCCCTACGCACCGCCGCCTGCCAACGAGACCCCGCTGTCCGATGCGTGCGTCGCGGCCAACCACGACTGCCCGGCCTCGTTCCTCAACATCGACACGGACAAACACACCCAAGCGTGGCTGGCCTTTGCCAATGACCCGTGGCCCGCCAGCGTGCTGGACGCCTACAAGGCCGGTCAGGCTTCAGAGCGGTTCCAGACACTCGACCTCGCCAGCGCACGCGACAACCCCGCCAGCGTTGGCCTGGCCATGACCGATGAAAACCTGCAGGTGGACAAGCAGGTTTACGAATACCAGCACCACCCGACAAGCCCATTGCCCATCCCTACCGAACCCGACTGGCGTTTTTATGAGCATCCCCCGCAAGAGGCAGCCCCAAGATTCGACAGCGTGCACGGTTTCCATAGCCGCGCCCATCGCCTGGGCGCGCTGAAGGGCTTCCTGCGCAGCGCCATCCCACAGCACAAGCTCCAACAAGGCGTCCTCGCGTTTGTACTGGATGACATCATTGGTCTTGTGCAGGAGCTCAACGACACGCGCAACCGCTGGGTGCAACAGCGCCAGGCCTGGATGAACGACCCGGACCGGGCTTATCGCTACCAGACCTCTCAGTTATTGCTCGCCATTCGCGAAGTTCATCGCGAACAGGCAGAAGGCCAGACGCCCCTAGCGGCGTCTGTCGAGCCCATGACCGGCGATGGCCCTCCGGTATTTTCCAGCCCTGAGCAGCAACGCGAGCGGATCGTCCAGAAGCGCACACTCGCCCACAACCAGAAACTGGAAGAGCGCTACGATGAACAGAGCCGTGCCCTGTTTCACCAACTGTATGAGCAGGAATGCGCCAACTATCAGCGTTACATCGACCAAAGCGCACACGCCTACGCGGCAGCGTGCCGCTCCAGCCTGTTCGTGTGTGTCGAGCAAAATGACTACGACGGTAATGACCGCCCATCAGGACGGGCCTACAGCCAGACCATGGCGCTGTGCCTTGAAGGTGGTATCAGTGAAGCGCCCGCGAGTCAAGATAACGGCCATACCGCCTCCCTGTGGAGTGAATGGCTGAACGACCCAAAGAGCCCGATCTACCGCGCCCTTCTCTTGCGTGACAAAGGCTTGCTGGCCGATCTGTTGCCCAGTTTCAATGCAACAGGTGATGGCGACTGGAACGACAGCGAAAAGCTCTACTCCACCCTTACCAAGCTCATCGCCAACGACGACTTCAAGCAGCATGTCCGCCCCCGTCTACAGCACGCCATGGCGCAGCTTCTCGGCGCCCTCAATGCCGCTGCTGCCCGCTTGCAACCGTCACTCGGCCCTGGCGTGGGGCGGGCGGTTTCGCGTCTCAACAGTGCCAGCCAACTGCTCTACAACGGCATTCATCTGACCGAACTCAAGGTGAAGATGAAGCTCGGTGAATACTACGCCCTGCAATGCGAGCACCTGCGCAACCTGCAACGCAAGGCCGCGGATGCCATCGACCGCACCTGGGAAGGCCTCAAGGACGAGTTGGGCAAAACCGACGAAGAGGCCCGCAAGGTGCGCAGACAGGTGCGCCCGTTGATTCAGGGCGGCCTGCTCAGCCTGGCAGTGCTGGACCCAAAAATAGCCAACCTCAGCGTGACCCTCAGCGTCTGGGTGGAAGGCCAGGTCACCGAGCTGCAGGACAGCCTGATGCGCCAGGCCAACCTCGGCGTGGACCAACTGGGCAAAGGTGCCCACGCTGCGCTAGTCGAAATCGCAATTGGGGTTGGCACCCTGGACCCGCAGGCGCGCAAGGTGTTGCAGGGGGTCAAGGTGTCCTCGTACCTGGCGGCTGGATGGGTTCGCACCGGCTTTACCGGGCTGCGTGGCGCGGTCGGCAGTAGCGAGTTTTTGATGGCGATGGGCGGGATGTACCTGCTTAGCGACTCGCTGAACAAAAGTCTCAAGGAAGCGGAGAAAGCCATGGGCGAAAAGGCCGTTGAGGCCAGGTTGGCGGTGTATGGCAGTAGTTTGGGGGTGTTGGGTGGAGGGGTGGAAATTGTAGGTATTGCACTGGAAAAGGGGGCGGTTCAGGTGCAGAAGGCGGGCAGCTTGTCTGCCCAGGCGATGACTGCAGCAAGAGCGACTTCACGGGTGGGCAACGTATTCGTACGGGCTGGAGGGAGTATTGGTGCTGTGGCGGGATTGTACGATGCGACGCGAGCGGGGTTTGCTGCTAATCGTACTTGGAAGGGGGGTGATACTTCCGCTGCATCAAAATATTTATTCTCTGCCATGATTTCCGGTTTGGGAGCAGGCGCTGGCGTTTGGGCCGCTGCTACGGCTGCTAGTACCCTGCTTGGTCCGCTCGGTATAGCAATATTTCTCGGTATAGCAGGGTACGGGCTATACAAATGGGCCGAAGGAGGAGAGTCAACACCTCTTGAACGTTGGGCACGCCGCTGTTTTTTCGGCGCACACAATGAAGACCCGCCCATTCACTGGAAGAAACCTGAACACGCACACATCGCCATCGCCGAGCTCAATGCCGCGACCATTGGCGTTGAGGCCGGCGTCAACTTCCGCTTGCGAATCGTCGATAGCGGCTCTCATGGCTGGGGCGGCCCCATGGGTAGTGTGGGCGCACAGGTCCATGAACAGAACCTCGAATATCGCCTGGTTCTGCCGTTCTTCGATGCCAACCGGTCGGCCTATCGCTGGTCACTGACGGTTCATCGTCACGGCGATGGCTCGGCCAACGAGTACACCGGCGGCGAAGTGCTGGCCGAAGGCGAGTTGAATCCTCCCACCCTGGCAACCGCCGCCAGCGAACGCCGAGCGGCGCTGGCTGTGCCCAAACGTCCGAACAAGCCTGACTACCGGGCCGACAGCACCCTGCCCACGCAGGAAGTTCGCACCGTCTCGTTGGCCGATGCCCGTACCTCGCAGGTCAACGATATCAAAGGCGCGGTTGTACTGTTGCCCGACCGCCGTCGACACAACATTGAAGCGGCGACCTTGTCGGTAACCTACTGGCCCGATCGCGACATTCACGATGCCTACGCCGAGCTCATCTTGATGGATAGCTTGTAAACCACAGCCTTGGATGAACTTGGCATGGGCATTTGCCTACTTTTCCCATGGCAACAATCGCTGGTGATCATCAACAGTGTGCCGGCTTACTGGTTGTCTGCTGCCCGCTTGAAGCAAAGGTAAAAAAGCTCTCAACCCCAACTGGAACTACTCCAATGCTATTCACAACACCTTTACTCGACAAACCTGCTCCTGGCTGGAAGCACGATCTGCCGGGACCAAACGAGTCGCCTTCCAATGAACCGTATCCCCCCGTACTATCGAATCCACCCAATTATGTTGACGATGTGTATCTCGAACTAGCGCGCGCGACTATGAGAGTTCGTGGAGTTGGTGTTTGGATGGTTCCTTTCATCTTTCTATTGTCTCTAGGCTTTCCGGCTACGCTGGTTGCTTTTGCAGTTAAAGAGCATAGTGCCCCCCCTACCTCTCTCGTTTTAGTAGCATTTTTTGGACTCATCACAGCTTTGTGGCTAGGGATTTACTTCTGGCGAATGGACGTTGCCCCTCCCCGCGACGAACCCATCCGCTTTAACCGCTTCCGACGCAAAGTCTACGTCTACCGCTTTTACCGCGACGGCCTCAGGCCCTTCAGCCGCACCGCCTGGGGCGTTCGGGCCGAAGTCTATGACTGGGATAACCTGCGTGCCGAAGCCTGCAGTGTGTACGGCCCCATGGGCAGTGGCGGCCTCATCGAAACCGTCACCCTTGCCGTGGTGAAACCTGGCACCCACCAGGTAATAGATCGTTTTCATTTCGCCCACGAAATTCAACAAGGCGAAATGTACTGGGCCATGGCCCAACTATTCATGCAACAAGGCCCGCAAGCCCTGCCCGCTTTTCCCCGCCCACCTCGTGACTGGAACAACGAAGACGTGAGCTTCAATCTCGCGCGTCGCTTGGCCCCCAAAGTGCGATGGCCAGCCGAACTAGACCTGGAGTCACGCACCGCGCCCTGACTACAAGCCATCAACCGAAGCGGCCTCGATACAACAGGCTAAAGATTACAAGCGGCGTTCACCCCGAACTTGGAACAGCTCATCATGGTATTTAAAACACCTTTACTCGACAAACCTGCTCCTGGCTGGAAGCACGATTTGCCGGGGCCAAACGAATCGCCCTCCATTGAACCGTATCCTCCCGTACTATCGAATCCGCCCAATCATGTTGACGATGTATATCTTGAACTGGCACGCGCCACCGTGCGAACTCGCGGGATTGGAGTCTGGATGGCTCCTTGTATGTTTCTGTTTGCTCTCATTCCTCCCATCACTTGGATCGTTATCCTTATAGCGACTGGAGATATACCTTCGTTTGTATTTCATTTCTTCGGTCTCATCGGATTTATCACCCCCCTATGGGGAAGCGTGTTTATCTGGAGAATGGACGTTGCCCCTCCCCGCGACGAACCCATCCGCTTCAACCGCTTCCGACGCAAAGTCTACGTCTACCGCTTTTACCGCGACGGCCTCAGACCCTTCAGCCGCACCGCCTGGGGCGTTCGGGCCGAAGTCTATGACTGGGATAACCTGCGTGCCGAAGCCTGCAGCGTGTACGGCCCCATGGGCAGTGGCGGCCTCATCGAAACCGTCACCCTTGCCGTGGTGAAACCTGGCACCCACCAGGTAATAGATCGTTTTCATTTCGCCCACGAAATTCAACAAGGCGAAATGTACTGGGCCATGGCCCAACTGTTCATGCAACAAGGCCCGCAAGCCCTGCCCGCTTTTCCCCGCCCACCTCGTGACTGGAACAACGAAGACGTGAGCTTCAATCTCGCGCGTCGCTTGGCCCCCAAAGTGCAGTGGCCGGCCGAAATAGACCTTGAGTCACGTACAGCCTCTTGAGGTTCCGTCAATGCGAATCAGCCTATAACGGATGAATCAGGTGGGTTGATTGAACACTTCCGCACGCTGTCGGAAACCGACCGGGTGGCGATGCGCTATTTGACCTGCGCCTTCAAGGAGGTGTCCCGTTTTTGACAGGCTCGCACCTCCCCACCGCCAATCTGACCAGGGATACCAGTTTGGCGGGCTCTCCGCTCAATCGCACCTTCAAACCGGGTTTGAAAGATCGCTCCTACACCGTTGCCAAGCCCTTCCGACAGCCCCTTCTGAAAAACTCAGCAGTCACAAAAAATGACGAGCTCTTTCTTACAATAAACGTTATGTATTCAGTTGTTCCGGGCAAGAAGCCCACGTCTCCATTCATCTCATAAAGAAATAGGGTCATGCTAAATACTTCGTTTTTTCCCTCATTACGCACCGCCCCCGGCACATCCCTGCGGCCCCGCCAAATCAATCGAGAAGAAGAGCGCTTGATCCACTACTACCGCTCATTGTCGGATGAGGATCGTGAAGCGGTACGCTGCCTGTTGTATGCGGTCAAGGAAACCAGCGGGGCCGAACGCCCTCACCCATAAAAAGTGACAAAGTCATGGGTCAGCGAACGATGAAGTACCTGCGGGGTTGGACACGTTGCCAAGAGCCGGCCCCATGGAGCTTTTCTACCCAGCCAAAGCACGCCTGCCGACCCACAAGCAACGCCATCACGTGCGTGATTGTGACCGCGACCTCGCCGTCGGAACGTTCGACCTTGCTAGAGTACGAAGCCCCATCGCCGTGGAGGAACTGCGCATCCCCATGTCCGCCCTCCTCAGCCTTCAGCCACGATTTCCCTTCGGTGGCCTGACCATCTCCCGCTGTGTCGACGCGCTGACCCGACAGGATCTGCTCGACCCGCTTCCCTACGTGCGCCGGCACATCTGCGGCGACTGGGGCGATGTGCGCGCAGAGCATCGGCGCTACAACGACGCGGCTCTGAAACTTGGCGGTTACCTGCTGTCGTCCTATGTCATCAGTGACGGGTTGGACCTGTGTGTCTTCACGGAAGCGGACCGGAACCTTACGGCGGTTGCGGTTGGGGAATCCTGCTATGTGCTCCCGCAGGGCTCGCTACTCGCTTGTCGCCGGGAATTTTTCCCCAGCCCCTGTTTCCAGCCATTGTGCATTAACGCTCAACAGTCCTGCGATCCTATCGAGCTGCGAGTGCGGGATACCACGAGAAAACCAATTGGTCAGCCGCTGAGGGCTGATCTTCAGAAATAGCGCGAAATCCATTGGCGCGATCTTGCACTCCGACAGCACTACCCGCAGACGCACGCCGGAATATTCCGCGCTGGCAGCGCGAAGCATCGTTGATCGTCGCCCTGTGCGCGCTTCTTTCTCTTGGCCGTAGACCATTCCTTGCTCCTCGTATAGCTCCATGTGTTTTTTGCGCCTTTCGTAATGCAGGTTCACTGAGTATAAACACCGCGTTCATGGGGTCCAATTCCGATGTCGCATAGCTTCTTCGGGTGAGCATTGGGGGCGCATCACGCAGAGAGGCCTTTTCAAGCAGTTGCCAGGACATGTGGCAAGTCCACTGCCTGTAAACCACCGTGACTCAGGATTATCGGTACCAGAAGTGACGCATGACCAAAGGTCTATGTACGCCGGGCGGATGAACAAACAGTAGCTGGCTTGGCGACAGGTGAACTGAGCGAATCCGTTAACAATACGAATTTGAGTCTTAAAGGATCACCCTGGGCGCCCAAGGTTTTGCACACAAAAAAAGACGCCTAAGCGTCTATTCCGTAAATCACAGGCAAAAAAAAGCCACTCTATTGAGTGGCTTTTTCTTTAACGTTTGGAGCGGGAAACGAGACTCGAACTCGCGACCCCGACCTTGGCAAGGTCGTGCTCTACCAACTGAGCTATTCCCGCTTGGTGATGCGCATTCTATAGAATCCTCAGCACCCGTCAACCCCTTGATTCAAAAAAGTTTTATTTCTTTTCAACGGTGGTTCGCAGATGGGGCCAGGCCGCACGCAGATATTGCAGCATGGACCACAGGGTCAGGCCGGCGGCGATGAGCAGCAAGGCGTAGCCGGTGAGTACCCAGAATGTGAAGTCCGACGGGTTGGCCAGCAGGATGACCAGCGCGAGCATTTGCGCGGCGGTTTTCCATTTGCCCATGTTGGAGACGGCGACGTGGGCGCGGGCGCCGATTTCGGCCATCCATTCGCGCAGGGCCGAGACGACGATCTCGCGGCCGATGATGACGGCGGCCGGCAGGGTCAGCCACAGGTTGCCGTGTTCCTGCACCAGCAGCACCAGGGCGACGGCCACCATGAGTTTGTCGGCCACGGGGTCGAGGAACGCGCCGAAGGGCGTGCTCTGTTCCAGACGGCGTGCCAGGTAGCCATCAAGCCAGTCGGTGGCGGCTGCGAAGGCAAATACCGAACTGGACGCGATGTAGCTCCATTCATACGGCAAATAGAACAACAAAATGAAAATCGGGATAAGCAGGACGCGTAGAACGGTAATCAGATTAGGGATATTCATCGGCACAACTGGCTACGAGGTGAGAAGGCATTCTATTCGCTGTGCAGGTTTGCATAAATCAGCTCAGCGAGCTTTTTACTGATACCGGGTGCTTTGGCTATCTCGTCAATGCTGGCACGGGACAGCTCCTGCAAGCCACCAAAATGTTTAAGCAAGTCGCGACGGCGCGTCGGGCCGACCCCCGCAACCCCTTCCAGGGTTGAGGTTCGCCGGGTTTTGCCACGGCGGGCGCGGTGGCCGGTAATGGCGAAACGGTGCGCTTCGTCGCGGATTTGTTGAATCAGGTGCAGTGCGGGCGAGTCGCCCTTCAAAGTGAACTCATGGGCGGCATCATTCAAGTACAACGTTTCGAAACCGGCCTTGCGTGTGGTGCCCTTGGCTACGCCGAGCAGGATCAGGTCGGGCACCGCCAGTTCGTTGAGCACGTCACGGGCCATGGACAACTGGCCCTTGCCGCCGTCTACCAGCAGGATATCGGGCAACTTGCCCTCGCCGTCCTTCAACTTGCTGAAACGCCGCGTGAGCGCCTGGTGCATGGCGGCGTAGTCATCGCCTGCGGTAACGCCTTCGATGTTGTAGCGCCGATAGTCGGCCTTGATCGGCCCTTCCGGCCCGAATACCACGCAGGAGGCCACCGTGGCCTCACCGCTGGAGTGGCTGATGTCGTAGCACTCCAGGCGCTGGGGCGGCTCGTCCAGGTTGAGGACTTCGGCCAGGGCGTCGAAGCGTGCAGCGACGTGCTGTCGGTTCGCCAGCCGCGCGCCCAGGGCCTGTTCGGCGTTGGTCACGGCCAGTTGCTGCCAGCGGGCACGGGTGCCGCGTACGCGGTGGCTGATGTCCAGCTCGCGGCCGCGCAGCTCGTGGATCGCTTCGATCAAGGTGGGAAAGTCTTCGTGCACCACATTGACGATCAGCTCCGACGGCAGGTCGCGCTCAGGGCTGCTGACGTAATAGTGGCCAAGGAACGCAGCCATGACTTCTGCCACGTCTTCGTCGATACCGGTCTGCGGGAAAAAGTTCTTGCTCCCCAACACTCGCCCGCCACGCACGCTGATCAGGTGCACACAAGCGCCGCCCGGGTTGACGAACGCGGCGATCACGTCAACGTCACCGGTGCCGCCTTCCATGCTTTGCTGGTCCTGGACACGGCGCAGCAGGGAGATCTGGTCGCGCAGTTCGGCGGCCTTTTCGAAATCCAGGGTACTGGCGGCCTGCTCCATGGCCCCGGACAACTCATCGGTGAGTGCGTTGCTGCGCCCTTCGAGGAACATCACCGAATGGCGCACATCCTCGGCGTACTCCGAAGGTTCCACCAGGCCCACGCAGGGCGCCTTGCAGCGCTTGATCTGGTATTGCAGGCACGGCCGGGTGCGGTTCTTGTAGAAGCTGTCTTCGCACTGACGCACAAAAAAGGTTTTTTGCAGCAGGCTCAGGCTTTCACGAATCGCCCCGGCGCTGGGGTAAGGCCCGAAGTACTTGCCCTTTTGCTTCTTTGCCCCGCGGTGAATGCTCAGGCGGGGAAAGTTGCCGTCGGATAAAAACACGTAAGGGTAGGATTTATCATCACGCAACAGGATGTTGTAAGGCGGCCGCCATTCCTTGATCAGCGTCTGCTCAAGCAGCAGCGCCTCGGTTTCATTGGCGGTGATGGTGGTTTCGACCTGGGCGATACGCGCCACCAGGGCGGCGGTTTTCGGCGCAAGGCCGGTCTTGCGAAAGTAGCTCGCCAGACGGTTCTTCAGGTTCTTGGCTTTGCCCACGTAAAGCAGGCGCGCCTCGCTGTCGAACATGCGGTACACGCCGGGGCGGCCACTGCAGGTGGAGAGAAAGGCACTGGGATCAAACGGTGTGGTCATGTCAGGCGCTGGCGTCCACCATGCCGTGGCGCACTGCGAGCAGGGTCAATTCAACATCACTGCTGATGGCAAGCTTCTCGAAGATACGATAACGGTAGGTATTGACGGTCTTGGGCGACAGGCACAGCTTGTCAGAGATGGTCTGCACCTTCTGGCAACCGACGATCATCAGGGCGATCTGGATTTCCCGCTCCGACAGCGCATCAAATGGCGAATCGCTGGTGGGCTGGAACGACTTGATCGCCAATTGCTGGGCAATTTGCGGGCTGATGTAACGCTGGCCGGCAAATACCAGGCGAATGGCTTGCACCATCTCGGCCAGGCCCGCGCCCTTGGTGAGGTAGCCGGCGGCACCGGCTTGCAGTAAACGGGTGGGAAACGGGTCTTCCTCGCACACCGTGACCACCACGACCTTGATGTCCGGATGGCTGCGCAATAACTTGGTCGTGGCACCAAGACCGCCAATCCCAGGCATCTTGACGTCCATCAGTACCACATCGGGCTTCAACTCCCGGGCCTTGATCAGGGATTCCTCCCCCGACTCCGCCTGGCCGACTACTTGCAGGCCGTCGATGTCAGCCAGCATTCGTGTAATGCCTGTACGAACGAGATCATGGTCATCGACTACTAGCACCCTAATCAAGCAGACACCTCGCGATATGGTCTTATAGGTTGCTGAACACCTTAGCAAAAAACCAAGGCGCAGACCTAGTTGCAAGTGTCATATATATAGAGATTAAACGTGCTGCGGCTGTTCGCCGGCTGGCGAACAGCCCTGTTTCCTGGGCTAAAGGTCAGGATTCCTGGGGGGGCGACTTGGCTTTTCCGTTCACTACGGATGAATGCTCAGCCAAGGTACTGGTCAAGCGACGGATTGCGTCCTGGTCTTCCTTGAACATCGCTCGGTAATTGCCCAGCACTTTCTCTTCGATCTTGCTCAGGTTATCCAGCTGGATCGGCGTTGGGCTGCCGGTCAACACGTACAGGATATCCACACCTTTTTCGGCGACGCGAGACAAATAGTCGGCCTTGGGTGCACGACCACCGCTTTCATATTTGCCTTGGGCGTTCGCTTCAACGCCTCCAATTTCTCCAAAAACTTTCTGCGACAGGCCAAGTCGCTCTCTTTCTTGCCTTAAGCGCGAACCGATTCCACTCATTTGGATGTATGATCCTAAATTGGCACACCCCAAGAGGTGTCACACCATCACTTCGTTAAACAAACTTGAACGGTTTTGAACTATGCCCGGAATCCGTACTGCTGCACAAGCCAAGGCCTGGCTGGAACATCAAGGAAAGTCAGTTCAAGCGTTCGCCCGGGAGCATGGCGTAGACCCGGCAACCACGTATCAAGTGCTCTCCGGGCGCAAAAAGGGACGGCGTGGAGAAGCCCATAAAGTGGCGGTACTTCTGGGCATGAAAGAGGGCGTTATCGTGGATGAGCCAAGAGCTCAATCCCACGACGAACAAAGCACTAACTGACAGCAGTATGCGCTTATTTGTAGGACGTGCATGTTTTAGTCCGATGTGAGTGCGCGACACTCACGCTCCATCCGCCAGAAGCCATCCTCTTCACCGACAATGCTCAACCCCAAGCGCTGATACAGCCTTCTTGCCGGGTTGGTCTTGAACACCGTCAAACGTAGAAAGCCCAGGCCCTCGACGCGTGCCTTGAGCGCCATTTGCTCCAGCACCCATGTGCCCGCGCCCTGCTTGCGGCAGCATTCCAGCAGGTGCAGCTCGCGGATATACAGGGCCTTGCCATCGCGGCTCAGGCTGATAAAGCCCATGACGACGTCATCGTTGCAGATCAGCCAGTTCTCGCGGCCCGCCCAGGCCACGTCGAAGCCGTCGCTGGACCACAACAAGCCGTTCTGACGGTAGTAATGGCTCATGGCCTGCTGGGTCAGGGTGCGGGCAAACGGCAGGTCCTGCTCGATGGCCCGGCGCAAATGAAACCTCATTCAGAGGGCGACCACTTGGCCGGTCCACTGCCCGCCGTCGCGACGGGCGATCACCAACGCGTCGCCGACACCGGGGGCGGCAACAAGCAAGTTGCCATCGGCGGTCCAGATCGCACTGCGACCGGCACAAGCCCAGCCTCCAGATGGGCCACCGTGGTTAGCCATCAGTACCAACAGGCCATGCTCGGCCGCATAGCCTTCAAGCAAAGCACTGTCCGCCGCGTAGCCTGCCTCGCTGATCAGTACGCTTGCGGCATACACTGTGGCGCCCGCTGCCGCCGCTTGGCGTGGATGGCTGGCCTGGGAAAAGTCCGCGCACACCGCCAATGCTATGCGGTCATCTCCGAATGCCAAGACCTCACCGCCCTGCCCCGCAGCAAATGCCAGCTCCTCACCGGGGTGCAAGTGCTGCTTGGTGTAGACGCCGACTGAGCCGTCCGCCCCCAGCACCAACGCGCCGATCAGCACGCCTGCTTGTGGCGCCAACCGCACCGGCATGCCCACCACGGCCGTCAACCGCAGCTCCCGCGCCAGCTCACGCAACGGCGCCAATACGGCGTCTTGCGGGGCGATGGCCAAGTCGGCCGCCAGGAACGGCTCGTAGCCGGTCAGTGACAGTTCTGGAAACACCAGGCATTGCACGCCCTGTTCAGCCGCGGCCCACATCAACGCCAGGTGCCGCTGGATATTGGCAGCGACATCGCCCGGGATGGAAACGGTTTGCGCCGCAGCAAGGGTCAAGGCAGTCATGGTCGCGTCCTGGCAATCATTGTTTGAGAGCCGTCAGCATATCCACACTTGCCCATAACGGCATAGGTATCTACACAACTGAGTGGACTGTAGCAGCGGACGGTAACCACGATGCGAAGCGAGTCGCTCTTGATCTGCTTTTGATCTGCTTTTGATCTTGATCTTAAGCGCCCCGTCAAACCACGCTGGCCGGAATTCGACAGGGATTTGGGGGGTAAACCGGCAGGGATGCCGGTTTAGCCGCCCCGCGCCATGGATGGCGCGTGGCGGCGGCCCCCCAAATCACTGGCGGATTACGGGCACACCGAGCCTAAGCGAGGTGCCGAGTGGTGGGGCAAGAGCGTTTTGCTTACTTTGCCGCTTTTGCAAAGTGAGCCGCCGTCAGGGCGGAACCCTAAGTGGCCGTTACCGCAGGAATGGATATGTACTCGGTCTGACACCCTGTGTCGACTGGCAGGCCGTCATCGCAGGCAAGCCAGCTCCCACATTTGGATCCAGGGTGTCAGGTAGAGATGCGTCGCCTGTCAGTCCGTCACGGGAGCAAGCTCCCTCGCCACAGGTCCAGCGTCGCAGCAAAGTTGTGTAGATACCTATGCCCATAGCGGTAAGTACCGCCACACAATAGAAATTACTGATTGAATCCACCTGCACGCCTCTAGTAAGCTCCCCCCATCATTTGGAGAGCCCCATGTTGCCACTCACCCACACTCAGGTTTGCCCTGCTGCCAGCGCCTTGCGCTCGGTGTCGGCTACCCGTGTGAACGGTTCGAGCGCACTGGCCGGCTTTTATTTTGGGTATTGGTTTAGCCACTGGCGCGCCTGATACCTGAAATCGGCGCCCACTACTCAAGGGGTCGCCTACCAGAGAAATCTAAACCCCCGGTCGGCTCCCCGACCGGGGGTTTTGTTTTTTCAGCGCCTGACAACCTGTTTGCTCACGATCACTTAAAGGAATCACGCCATGAACTTCACCACCTATTACCGCTACGACACTTGCACTGCATGGCGATTTAGCCAGCTCCGTTCGGGACAGCCTGCCGCCTCCGACCGGTCACCCCGTGGTGGCAAGCCAACACACGTAGCCGATACGGCCAATTGTCGAACACCCCAGTAGGCCAAGCGTGCGGGAATCGCCCGCCGCTTGCCCAGGAAGCCTTGAATATGAACTCCTCCGTCGCCGCTTTGCCCGTCTCCACCCTCAACAGTGCCAATGAAGCCCTGACCCAGCGTTTGCCCAGCTCCCTTGAGCTCAAGCATCAGCTCCCGCTCAGCCCGTTCCTCAATGAACAAGTCCACGCCCATCGCCAAGCCGTGCGCGCCATCCTCAATGGTGAAGATTCACGCTTGCTGGTGATTGTCGGCCCGTGCTCGATCCACGACCCGGAATCGGCCATGGAATACGCGCGCAATCTGAAGAAGCTCGCGCTTGAAGTCAGCGACCAGATGCTGCTGGTGATCCGTGCCTACGTCGAGAAACCGCGCACCACGGTGGGTTGGAAAGGCCTGGCCTACGACCCGCACCTGGACGGCAGCGATGACATGGCCGCCGGCCTGACCCTGTCCCGCGAACTGATGCGTGAAATGCTGCGCCTGGGCCTGCCGGTGGCCACCGAGTTGCTGCAACCCATGGCCGCCGGCTACTTCGATGACCTGCTCACTTGGGTCGCCATTGGCGCACGCACTACCGAATCGCAGATTCACCGCGAAATGGCCAGCGGCCTGGGCATGCCCGTGGGCTTCAAGAACGGTACCGACGGTGGCGTCGCCATTGCCTGCGATGCGATGCGCTCAGCCTCTCACCCGCATCGCCATTTCGGCGTCGACAGCCAGGGCCATCCGGCGATCATCCAGACCCCCGGCAACCCCGACACCCACCTGGTGCTGCGTGGCGGCCACCGTGGGCCCAACTACGATGCGCAAAGCGTGGCCGACGTAAAGCATGACCTGGCCAAGTCCAAGGTGGCGGCGCGGATCATGGTCGATTGCAGCCATGCCAACAGCGGCAAGAACCCGCTGCGCCAACCGGCGGTATTCAATGAGGTGCTGGAGCAGCGCTTGCAAGGCGATACCTCGCTGGTCGGCATGATGCTTGAGAGTCACCTGTTCGAAGGCTGCCAGCCGCTGAGCGCGTCGATGAAATACGGCGTTTCGGTGACCGATGGTTGCCTGGGTTGGGACACGACCGAGCAGTTGTTACGCAGTGCCGCTGAGCGGTTGCGGGAGCACGGCAAAGCCGACTGATCGGTGAAAAACATACAGCTGGGAGAGGCGGGAAAGTTGACGAGCACTCGTGCGAGTGTTCAGATGCCCGCCTGTTTCAGGTGCCCCCTGCCGCCGTGCTTGGGGTGAAACGGGAAACCGGTACGCTCATGTTGAGCAAGTCCGGTGCTGCCCCCGCAACGGTAGATGCGTGATCCCTTCGACACACCACTGTGGCCCTCGCGCCATGGGAAGGTGAAGGTATCCATACGCATGAGCCCGGAGACCGGCCTGGAATTTCTGTTTGGCAAACTCCTGCGGTGGGCGGGCATGGGCCGGTATTGGCGTGTGCTCGATGCCTTCTCTTGCGTGCTTCTGCGAAGATACTTTCGAGAAGACTATGATCCGACATTCATTCACTCCCTTGATCAGTTGCCTGTTCAGCCCGTTGCTGCTGGCCGACAACACTCCCTTGGTGCTCAACCCGCAAATCGTGTCGGCGCCCTCAGTGGAGTCCGGCACGGTTGCGGCCATGGCCCAGTACGGCAGCAACGTCAACGTGGTCAGTCGCGAACAGATCGAGCGGGCCGGCCCTTCAGCCGACGTGTCTCGGGTGATGCAAATGTTCATTCCCGGGCTGTATGTGGCGCCGAAGAACGGCCCGTTCGACTATGGCACCTATTCCCTGCTCGGCGGGCGCAACGATGACACCCTGATCCTGCTCGATGGCGTGCGCTTGAACAACCGCCTGTACGGTGGCCTGTACCTCGACACCCTGCCGGCCAATGCCATTGAACGCATCGAAGTGCTCAAGGGCGGCCAGAGCCTGCTGTTCGGCACCCAGGCGGTATCGGGCGTGATCAACATCGTGACTCGCAGCCCGCAGACCTGGGCGGCTGCCGGCGAAGTGAATATGGGCCTCGACACCTTCGGCGGCACCACGGGTGACGCACGGGTCGAGAAGATTTTCAGCAACGGCTGGGGCGACCTGGGCGTGTTGGCCTACGTCAGCCGCAATGCGTCCGAGGGCTACCAGCCGTTTCGCAATCGCGATATGAAAAATGTCACGGACAAGAAACGCTCTTACGAAGTCACTACCTTCGGTACCAAGGCCGTTCAATCTTTTGGCGATGATTCGCGCCTGGAACTGTTCTACCAATACGCCGACGCCAACCTGGATTTCGCCCGTCCGGTAGCCTCCCACACAACCACCAACGACCGTGTACAGCAAATCGCCACGGCCACGTTCGAGCAAAGCCTCGACGAACACCTGAGTTATTTCGTCAAGGGCCACATCAACGATTGGGATACCCGCTATACCCGCATCAACAACCAAGACGGTGGTGCTACCCAGATCATCAACCATGACGACTACTGGGGCTTCACCGACTGGGGCGTGCAGGCCGAAGGCAAGGCCGAGTTGCCGGGCGGCCATGTAGTGATCGTCGGCAGCGACAACCAATGGTTCAAGGGCCAGGACGATGTGTTGGTGATCGACGATAACAAAGCCCAGGCCCACGCGCTGTATAGCCAACTGCGCCCGCAGATCGACGCCCTGCCCGACTGGCACCCCAGCCTCGGCGTACGCCACGAGGCCATGAGCGGCGGTGACAGTGCCACCGTCGGCATGCTCACGTCCCTCTACAACCTCAACGATCACTGGGCCTTGCGCGGCCAATACGGCACCGCCTACAAGCTGCCCAATGCCGAACAGCTGTTCGTCAACGAAGCGGACGAACAGGGCAACCGCCACCTCAAGCCAGAGAAAAGCCGCAACGCCGAACTGGGCCTTGACTACACAGGGCAACTTGCGGAACGCGATTTCAGCGCCAGCGTCACCGTGTTCAAACGCAAGATCACCGACCTGATCACTCTGAACGATGTGCAGTGGGTCAATGGTCAGGGCCAGATCCAAATGCGCGGTTTCGAGGCCGACGCAAGGTTGGCGCTCAACGACCAATGGAGCGTGCAGGCCGACATGACCCGCAACCTGACCGAATCCCGCGCCGGGGTCACCCTTAACGATATTCCCAGTTTTTTCGCCCGCTCACGCATCGGTTTTGAATCGCAAAACCGCCTATGGGGTGCAGGCGCGGCACTGCGTTATATCCGCGATGTCATCAGCGCCAAGCAGGTCGAGTACGGGCATTATTCTGTGGTGGACGCCGACGCCTATCGCTATCTGGACAGTGCCCACCGGCATCGTTTGAGCCTGCTGGTGGAAAACCTGTTCGACCGCGACTACGTCACCAGTCGCGCCAACAACGTCGACAACCTCGGCCGCCCCTTCACCGCAGAGGTGCGTTACAGGTATCGCTTCTGATGGCTGACATCACGCCAATCGACGGGGTCGACACCCACCCCGACTGGTCGCAAATTCCTGACCACAGCCACCATGTGTTCCTGTGCACCGGCCCGCGCTGCACCCAGCGTGGAGCCTTGCAACTGTGGAAAACCCTACGCCGCCGGTTGCTGGAGCTGCAACGCATCGAAGTGCCCGACGGCGTGCTGCTGACCCGCACCCATTGCCAGTTCCCCTGCAACCTCGGGCCGGTGCTCACGGTTTACCCGCAGCGCTGCTGGTACGGCGTGCACAGCAAGGCGGATGTGATACGCCTGGTGGATATGCACCTGGCAGGCGGTGAAGTGGTTGACGATCTACTGCTCAAGGAGCGCGCATGAAAATGTGGTGCGTATGCTTGATTGCCCCGCTCTGCGCAACACCGGTGCAGGCAGACAATTACACCAATTGCGCCCAGGCCTGGGCACTGCCACACGCGCCACCCTCGCGCATCGTCGCCCTCAATCAACACGCGGCCGACCTCTTGCTGGCGCTGGATGCCAGGCCTTCAATGGTGGGCGTGGCCTATCTGGACGACAGTGACAAAGCGCATCGACAGGGCCGGTATTTCGAAGTGCCGGTGATTGCCGCCCAATATCCCTCCAGCGAGGTGCTGTATGCACAGCGCCCCGACTTGGTGGTGGGCGGTTTCGCCAGCGCGTTCGGCAAGGGCGTGAGCTCACGCACGAGCCTGGCCGATAACGGCGTGGCGTCCTACCTGCTGGAGTCCGCGTGCGCCGGGCACAACCTGGATTACTTCGAGCACATCCGCCAGGACCTGCTCACCCTTGGCGCCCTGCTGCACAAATCGCAACGCGCCCAGGCCCTGAGCGACGCACTGGACGCCGACCTGCAACATGCCCAGGCAGTGGCTGACAACGCCCAACCGGTATCGGTATTTTACTTGGACAGTGAGGTCAACGGCCTCGCCAGTGAAGGCCAACGGGGGTTTGTCACAGCGCTGCTGGCCGCATCGGGTGCCCGCAATGTGCTGGCTGACATCCCCCTTTCACGAGTGACCGTGAACAGTGAAACCTTGCTGATGAAGGACCCTGACATCATTTTATTGGCCGACGCCCTGTGGTCCCCCAGCAGCCGCAAGCGCCAATTGCTGACGACCGACCCGGTGCTATCGACGCTGCGAGCGGTGCGTGAGAACCGGATGATCGATATTCCGTTTACCCATTTAGTACCCGGCGCCGACAGCGGCAAGGTGGCGATTGAACTGGCGCGCAAACTTAGTGGCATACAGTCCCCCCTTGAAGCGCCCTCTTGTAGGAGCGAGCTTGCTCGCGAAAAACGTCAACGGTAACGCGCGCTTCCTGAATAAACGCGGCGCCTGCGAGTTTTTCGCGAGCAAGCTCGCTCCTACAAGCAATCGCTGTGGACTAGGCCCGGGCCACCGGCATGCGGGACAGCTCCCGCAGCCACGGCAACACCCGCAGGCCGTGGGCAGTCTCGCAGGGGTCGACCATGTCCATGAAGTGTTCGAGGTTGACGTGGTCCGGCACGCCCGGCAGGCGCACCCGCACGGCCGGCGTTACACCGCACGGGGCGCCCAGGTCCAGATGTTCGTAGACCAGTACATGACGCACCTGGGGCTGAGGTTCATAGGCTTGGGCCATCAGCCCGGCATGGATTATCAGCACATCGAAGGGTTCGGCAGGAATGGCGGTAAGAATCCGCACCTCTTCGAACGTTTGCACCGGCACGATCCGGTAATAGCCCAACCGGTTGAGCATTTTCTCGATGTACAGGCGTTGCAGATGCTGTTCATCGGCAATCAGGATGGTCAGTGCTTTGTTCGGCATGGCAAACCCCTGGCAGGCAGTGCTCGGCAGTGAGCGCTGCCCATTTTCCAGACATATGCCGACGACAAAATCAGGCATGTTCCCGGTTTGCGTAAGAGTTTTCCCAAATTTCCCGAATGGCGATCAACCGCAGTCAAGGCTGATTGCAATAAGCGCTCAAGCCATGACGCAAAACATCGATCGCTTCAGCCACGCCCTCAACCGCTGGCCCCAATGCCTGAGGGTCGCGCTGTTCACACACTGCCTCCAATGCTTCACACCCACCGATCAATAGGTTTGCCTTGACCATCCGCGCGCCGCCCTTGGCACGGTGAGCCAGGTCGTGCAGCTTGGCAAAATCTGCCTGGCTGGCCAGGCGCGGCAGTAAGGCACGGTCTGCCTCCAGGCTTTCGAGCAACGGCGCCAGCAATTCGACAAGCGCAGCGTGATCATCGCCGGTCAGCGCGACCAATGTGCTCAAGTCAAATGTCGCCACGGGCTGCGGGCCCGCGTCGGCCACACGCGAGGCCAGCGCCGACCGCAAGTCGTCAAGCCCGGTTGGCTTGAACAGGCAGCCATCCATGCCCGCCTGCCGGCAGCGCTCGGCTTCCTCCGGTTGTGCGTTGGCGGTGAACCCCAGCAACAGGCAGGGTTCCAGACCCTGTTCACGCTCTTGCGCGCGAATCTCCTGTGCCAGCTGATAGCCGTTCTTGAACGGCATGTTGCAATCGGTAATGACGCCGTCGAACTGCCCCGCTCGCCACTGTTCAAGCCCTTGAACACCGTCTTCGGCCGTGACGATATGGTGGCCCAGAAAGCTCAACTGTCGAGCCAGCAGCAAGCGGTTGGCCGGGTAGTCGTCCACCACCAGAATCTTCAGCGCACGGCCCTCAGGCGCCGCCTCTTGCGCAGGCTCAACCGGGGCCGGCAGCGTGGCGGACATGGCCAGGGTCAACGTCACGTCCACCCGAGTACCGTGCCCCAGCACGCTACTCAAGTGCAATTGACCACCCATCATTTCACACAAGCTGCGGCTGATCACCAACCCCAGCCCAGACCCGCTACGTGCCGACTGCTGGTTATTGCTGCCCTGGATAAACACACTGAACAACCGCTGCTGATCGGCGATGCTGATTCCGATGCCGGTGTCTTGCACCCATAACTGGACGGCCAAGCGATCGTCCTCGACCACCGCCTGCGCAACCAGACTGACCTGCCCATGAGAAGTGAACTTGATGGCATTGCTCAAAAGGTTCGATACCACCTGCTTGAATCGCAGCGGGTCGACCAGCACCGCCCGGTTAATCAACGGGTCCAGCTCAACCTGCAGCGCCAGCCCCTTGGCGCGGGCCAGCCCCTCGAACACGCGCGCGACCGACGCTAACAGCTCATGCAGGTTGGCGGGCTCCAGGGTCAGCGACAAGTGCCCGGACTCAATGCGCGCGATATCGAGAATATCGCCGATCAACTCCAGCATGCCCCGCGAAGCCACCGAAGCCACCTCCAGGGCGTCGCGGTCGACCCGCCCCTGCTCGGCATTTTTCAACGCCAGCTCGATCATGCCGATTACGGCGTTCATGGGCGTGCGGATCTCGTGGCTCATGGTCGCCAGGAAGGTAGTCTTGGCGCGATTGGCGGCATCGGCATCGTCCTTGGCTTCCTGTAGCTGGCCGAGCAACCGATGCCGCTCGCTCACGTCGACCCAACCGGCAATCATGCCCACCACTTTCTCGTCGCCGTCGCGATACGGCAGCATCCATTGGTAAATGGTCAACACATCGCCATTGGGCACCTTGAGTATTCGGTCATGAATCTGCGGCTCGCCCCCCGCCATCAAGCGCAGGTAATCCTGATGAAACGACTGGGCCTGTGGCGGGTTTTCGACGTCGGTTTCCACCACCGTCCTGCCGATCACGTCTTCAAGCTTGTAGCCAAACACGTCGAGGTAGGCGTTATTGCAGGCCATCAACCGCCCTTGGCGGTCACGCACGTAAATCGGGTGCGGCGTGCCGTCGATCAATACGCTCATAAACCGCATCTGATCGCTCAGCGCTCGCTCGGCCTGTAGCCGCTTACGAATCAGGCTGCGCAGGTAAATGGCCCAGCCCAGCGTGACGGCCAACAACAGCGCCGCCAACCCAAAACCCTGAAGAATCACGTTGCGATAACGCAACCAGTAACTGTCCTCGATGATGACCTCGCTGCGCCACTGGCCAATCAATTCGTCCATTTCCTGCGGGGTGATACTCAGCAGCGCCTTGTCGAGGATCGAATACAACTCCAACTGACTGCGGTTGACCCCAAAGGTCACGCGTGCAGGCTCAGTGCCGACCGTACTGGTGACACGCAAGCGGTCGCGGTAATACCGGCTGATCAAATAGCGCGCGCTGATCAATGAGTTGACCGCACCATCGGCGTCACCGTTGGCCACCAGCGCCATGGCTTGCTGGGGGTTCTCCACATCGACAAACATCACGCCTGGAAAATTCTGCGCTATCTCATCGTGCAGGCCATTGCCAACCACCATGGCCAAGCGTTTGCCAACCATCTCCTCCAACGTGAGCGGGCTGTGTGGACTGTCACGGGTTACCAGCACAAAGGGGTTGGTCAGGTAGGGCCGGGTAAAGCGTACTTTTTCGGCCCGCTCCACACTGGGGGTGATAACCGCCAGCATGTCCGCCGTCCCCGCACTGACGATGTTGACCTGGCGCGGCAACGAACTGCCTGGCACCACATCGAACTTCAAGCCGGTGCGCAAGCTGATGCGCGATAACACCTCGGCACTCAACCCTTCGAATTGACCTCGACCACCAATAAAAGATAACGGTAGGAAGTCATTGAGCACCGCGACCCTGACCCGTGGGTTTTTCTGCACCCAGCGTTGCTCACTGGCGCTCAAGTGCAGCCGGTCAACGCCGATTATGCCCAGGTTACCTCCGCTCCAGCGGCGCAGGATTTCCATCTGCTCGCTGGCGGGAATCGCCTCCAGCGCGGCATTGAGGATGGGCAGCAAACGCGTGTTTTCCCGGGTGACGGCAAACGCAAACGGGTTGACTTCCAGGCCGGAAAAATCCGCCATGCGTACATTATTGAGGTGGTTGCGATTGATCAGGTAATTGCTGCTGATGGCATCCCCCAGGTAGACGTCGGCACGACCAAACGCCACGGCGCCAATGGCTTCGAAGGTCGAGGCAAACAGTTCCAACTGGGCTTTGGGGTAAAACGCCCGTACGGCGTCGGGCTGCATGTAGTGATAGAGCATTGCCACGCGCTTGCCGGCCAGGCCGTCATTCAATACCTGGCTGTCACCGCTGCGGGTCACCAGGGTCGGTTGGTCGTTGGCATAAGAGCGAGACAGCAGCAGTTGCGGGTCGGCCGCTTCATAGCCATTGGCGGAACCGAGGAAATCCACCGCCCCCTGCTTCAGCGCCTCGACCACCTCATCGCGGGTGTCGTAACGCCGAACCTCGATGGAGATATGCAGGGCCTGGCCGACCAATGCGGCAAAATCAGCCGTGATCCCTTCGAGTTCGTCGTTGTTATTGGTCAAGTCAAAAGGTGCGTAATCGGGCGCCGAAACGCCCATCAGCAACGAGCGTCGCTCACGCAGCCAACGCCAATCGGCCTCGTCAAGCACCACTTGCGGGGTTTCGATATGAGAGTGCCCCAACAGCCGCAAAGCGTGAGGCTCTTCAAGGGCCACCGCGATCAGAGGTAACAGGCTCATCCAAAGGATCGTGACGAACCTGATAAACACGGTGGCGATCATTTCAGATCAGATCAGATGGTTGCGCTGGGCAAACTTGGATAAGTGCACTACCGAGGACATTCGCAACTTCTCCTTGAGTCGAGTCTTGTAGGTACTGATGGTCTTGTGACTCAGCAGCATTTGCTCGGCGATTTCCTTGTTGCCCAACCCTAGGGCGAGCATTTGCAGTACGGTGAGTTCGCGGTCAGACAAACATTCGATCATCTGCCGTTCTGTTTCTTGCAAATCGTCGCGCCGCACCGAACTGGTCGGCAAACTGGGGAAGCAGCTGTAGCCCGACATGATCGCCTTGATAGCCTTTTGCAGCTCATCCAGTTCGCCGGTCTTGGCGACGAACCCCATGGCGCCGGCGCGCATGCAGCGGGTGGAAAAGAACACTGCCAGGTAGGACGTCAGCACCAGAATCTTGCACGGCAAGCCCAACGCCTTGATCCGGCTGATGACCTCCAACCCGCCTAATTTAGGCATCGCCAGGTCGAGGATGATCAGCTCGGGACGTTGCTCCCTCGCCAATTGCATGGCATCTGCGCCATCCCCTGCCTGAAAAATTTCAACAAAACCCTCCAACTGCAAGAGGTGTTTGACCGTCGCCCGGATAAACGGATGGTCATCCACAATTAATGCTTTGCTCATAAAACTTCCCTATGTGGACAAAATACCCTTACACATCACACCGGATCTGGGTACCTGTGAGAAATGACAGTTCCGACGAGCGGCGCTGCCTTATCAGTACGGTAACCAAGCCGTGTCTGGCCCCTTCAATTAACTCAGCATAATCACGGACGCCGGACCTCAATGACCCAACAGCCGCAAGTGCCCAACCTTAGCAACGCAATGATGTTTCAACTGAAGGGATAATCCGGACTAGATGTAGGATTTTTCCACAATCAAGCTTAGCCAATCCTGGCTAACTCATCAGGGTCAGTCGGTAGTACTCGGGCTCCAGAAAGCCTGTACCACCAGGGTTGAAGTTGAGAGGCGCGCTACCAGTGCATCCAGCTCATCACCATCCACCGACGTGGCGGCCAGGATGGCCTCGATTTCCACTTCGTCGCTGCCGAACGGCCGCACATCGACATCACTGGCTGGGTAGTTGCAGCGTGCCAACTCGGCTTCCAGCAACACCATCACGGCCTGTTGCTGACTGCGTCGCGCAATCACGTAAAGGATATTGGTAACCTCTGCCGACACCACGTCCAAGGGTTGGCGGTTGATGTTATTGACGATCGGCCGCAGCAAGGTGTTGGCCGCCAGCACAAACAGCGTACCCAGCAATGCCTCAAGGATCAGGTCGGCGCCGGCACAGGCGCCCACCGCCGCTGAAGCCCAGAGGGTCGCGGCAGTGTTAAGCCCGCGTACATTGCCCTCTTCCCGCATGATCACACCCGCCCCCAAAAAGCCGATGCCCGACACCACGTAAGCGACCACGCGCACCGCGCCTTCCGCACCACCGAGCCGGTTGGCCATGTCGACAAAGATCGCCGCGCCTACCGCCACCAGCACATTGGTGCGCAGCCCCGCGGTGCGCTGGCGATATTGGCGCTCGAAACCGATCAAGCCACCGAGGATAAATGCCGCGCTGAGGCTGACGACGGTGTCGACCAGGGAGTTGAGGTTGATGTTGTTGATTGCCTGCATAAAAAATCTCCATGAATGCAGCGACAAATTGGAAAACACCGTGGGTTCCTGTGGGAGCTGGCTTGCCTGCGATAGCGGTACACCGGCCAATGAATCTGGCGACTGATACACCGCCATCGCGGGCAAGCCCGGCTCCCACAGGGTTTGCGGTGTTGCATGGCACTCACTACTGCCAGCCAAACCTGCGGATGTAGTAGCCTTTCACCGCTTGGGTCAGCGCCATGTACGCCAGCAAAATCACCGGCAGGAACACAAAGTACAGCGACGGCAGCGCCTGCAATTTGAAGTAATGCGCCAACGGCCCCATCGGCAGGAAAATCCCCACGGCCATGATCACGCCGGTCATCAGCATCAACGGCAGCGCTGCACGGCTTTGCAGAAACGGGATTTTCGGGGTGCGGATCATGTGCACGATCAGGGTCTGGGTCAGCAGCCCCACCACAAACCAGCCGGATTGGAACAGCGTCTGGTGGTCTGGCGTGTTGGCATCAAACACATACCACATGAGTGCGAACGTGGTGATGTCGAAGATCGAACTGATCGGCCCGAAAAACAGCATGAAGCGCCCCACCTCGCCTGGCTGCCAGCGTTGTGGCGTGGCAAGCATCTCGTCATCGACGTTGTCGAACGGAATCGCGATCTGCGAGATGTCATACAGCAGGTTTTGCACCAGCAGGTGCATCGGCAGCATCGGCAAAAACGGGATGAAGGCACTGGCCACCAACACCGAGAACACGTTGCCGAAGTTGGAACTGGCGGTCATCTTGATGTACTTGAGCATGTTGGCGAAGGTGCGCCGGCCTTCCAGTACGCCCTCTTCCAGGATCATCAGGCTCTTCTCCAGCAGGATGATGTCGGCCGCTTCCTTGGCGATGTCCACCGCACTGTCCACCGAAATACCGATATCCGCCGTGCGCAACGCCGGAGCATCGTTGATGCCATCGCCCATAAAGCCCACCACATGCCCGTTGGCCTTGAGCAGGCGCACGATGCGTTCCTTGTGGCTGGGGGTGAGCTTGGCAAACACATTGGTAGTTTCCACGGCCAGGGCCAGTTCGGCGTCGCTCATGGCTTCGATGTCGTTGCCCATCAGCAAGCCTTGTTGTTCCAGGCCCACTTCGCGGCAGATCTTCGCCGTGACCAGTTCGTTGTCGCCGGTCAACACTTTGACCGCCACGCCGTGGGCCTTCAGGGCCTTGAGGGCGGGTGCGGTGCTCTCTTTGGGTGGGTCGAGAAACGCCACGTAGCCGATCAGCGTCAGGTTGTTCTCATCGGCTAGGGTGTAGGTGTCTCGTCCTGCCTGCATCGGCTGCGCCGCGACCGCCACCACCCGCAGCCCCTCTTCGTTAAAGGCTGCGGTCACCTGGCGAATGCGCGCCAGCAGTTCGTCGGTCAGCACTTCATCGACGTCGCCATGGCGCACGCGGTTGCATACCGACAAAATCTCTTCCACCGCCCCCTTGCAGATCAACAGGTGCGGTTGGTGCTGCTCGGCCACCACCACCGACATGCGGCGGCGGTTGAAGTCGAAGGGAATCTCGTCAACCTTGTGGAACGCGGTGCCGACTTTCAGCTCGCGATGGATGTCCACATGCTCAAGCACGGCCACATCCAACAGGTTTTTCAAGCCGGTCTGGTAGTAGCTGTTGAGGTAGGCCATTTCCAGCACGTCGTCCGATTCCTGGCCCCACACGTCCACATGGCGCGCCAGGAAAATCTTGTCCTGGGTGAGCGTGCCGGTTTTGTCGGTGCACAGCACGTCCATCGCGCCGAAGTTCTGGATCGCGTCCAGGCGCTTGACGATCACCTTCTTGCGCGACAGAAACACCGCACCCTTGGCCAGGGTCGAGGTGACGATCATGGGCAGCATTTCCGGGGTCAGGCCCACCGCTATCGACAGCGCAAACAACAACGCCTCGGTCCAGTCGCCTTTAGTGAACCCGTTGATGAACAGCACCAGCGGCGCCATCACGAACATAAAGCGAATCAGCAACCAACTGACCTTGTTGACCCCCTGCTGGAACGAGGTGGTCGCACGGTCCGTCGCCGTGACGCGTTGCGCCAGGGCACCAAAGTACGTGCTGTTGCCGGTGGCCAGGACCACCGCCGTGGCGGCGCCGGACACCACGTTGGTGCCCATGAACAGAATATTCTCCAGTTCCAGCGGGTTGCGTGTGTGGGCGTCCTGCTGGTGGGCGAACTTCTCCACTGGCATGGATTCACCGGTCATCGCCGCCTGGCTGACGAACAAGTCCTTGGCGCTGAGCACGCGGCAGTCCGCGGGGATCATGTCGCCGGCCGACAACACAATCAGATCGCCCGGCACCAGTTGCTTGATCGGCAGTTCAATGCGCTTGGCAGCATCGCGGCGCAGCACCGTCGCGGTATTGCTCACCATGGCCTTCAAGGCATCGGCGGCCTTGTTCGACTTGGCCTCCTGCCAGAAGCGCAACAGGGTCGAGAGCACCACCATGGAGAAAATCACCGTGGCGGCCTTCATGTCTTCGGTCAGCCAGGAGATCACCGCCAACAGGGTCAGCAGCAGGTTGAAAGGGTTCTTGTAGCAATGCCACAGGTGCACCCACCACGGCAGCGGCTGCTCGTGCTCGACTTCATTGAGGCCGTATTGCATACGCAGGGCGTCGGCTTCCTGGGTGTTCAGGCCCTCGGCGTGGCTGCCCAGTACACCCAGCAATTGCACGGTGCTGCGGTTGGCAGATGCCACCAGTGTCTGCGCCAGGCTAGGCGGTACTTCGCGGCTGACGCTGGCGTCGGTCACGGTCTCCAGCATCGCCAGGCGGCGAAAATGCCGGGCGATATGCCGGGTCCGCAGGAAACCGGCGAAGAACTCTTTGAGCAAAGTGAGGTTCATGGTGTAACTCCTGCGCGAGGAAAAACCGTCGTGCAGGTACTGCCCGTCCACACCGCGCCCGTCACACAGGCACAGCCGAACCTGGCCCGCCCGCCGTAACAGGCAGGCGCGTCCGTAGCATCCAGGCGTTACCCAGGTGCTGGTCAGCGTCGATGAGAGGGAATCAGGCAGGCGCCAGGACTGGCCACCGCCGGGATGCCGCTTCTCGCTTTGTGAGGCGAGACAACGGCATCTGGAAAATGCGCGTTACCTTGCCAAGAGGCCGGTTACCGAAACCGGCCGACGACTGTCACTCGAACAAGTACCCACTGAGGGTCTCCGCTATTGATGAAAACGCGCGAAGCTTACGCCCCGATGTTGGCGGAGTAAACCGTAGGAAAGTGCCTGCATGGTGAATAAGAAAATTCTTCAGGATGGGTTCAGGTAACAACGGTAGGAACGAGCTTGCTCGCGAAAAACGTCAACGGTAACGCATGCTTGCTGAATGAACGCGGCGCCTTCGAGTTTTTCGCGAGCGAGCTCGCTCCTACAGAAGGCGGTGTGCTGCTTTTACTCATGCGCCTGCCTGCTGTCGGTCGGCGCTTGAGCACGGTCCTCGAGACTGTAATCGCGCACCACCTGGGCAATGCGCAGGTGGTAGTCAGCAAAAACCTGCCGACGGCCTGTTGACTGAGCGGCTCGATGTAGCTCAAGGCTGCGCCACTGCTGGATGGCTGCCTCGTCACGCCAGAATGATAGGGAGAGTAGTTTTGAAGGTTCACTCAGGCTCTGGAAACGCTCAACTGAAATAAAGCCATCGATTTGAGCGAGCAGAGGCTTGAGTTCGGCAGCGAGGTCGAGATAACGCTGGTAGTGCTCCTCATGTGGCCAGGCTTCAAAAATAACAGCGATCATTGTTGAGTCTCCTCATCACGGTAGAACCTCGGGATGCGGCCATTAAGGGAAGGCAGATAATCCCAGCGATAAGCAAGGGCAGATAAGTCTGGCCGTCGATGCAAGAATGCCGAAATCACCTCTGAGGCAATAGCCAATGCCAAGGACTGGCCTGGGCATTGATGCCTGCCTGCGCCGAAGCTGAAGGTTCGTCGTTGAGTTCGTTTGAGCAAGAAGCTGTCGGGGTCTGGGTTGACGGCGGGATCTCGGTTGGCAGCAGCAAGCAATAGTAAAACGGTATCGCCCGCCTCTAGAACGCTGCCGCCAATCGTGCAGCGCTGTGCAACGAAGCGCCGGGTGTTCTGTACCGGTGAGTCGTGGCGCGCTACCTCTGCCACCCACTCAGCGACGCGCATCGGGGTAGCTTGCAGGTCAGGGTTTCGTTGGAGCGCTATGAGGGTGTTGCCGATCAGGCCGGCAGTGGCTTCGCAGGTCTGTGACAACAGCCCAATCAGATTCGCTATCAACGCCTCATCGTCTTTCCAGGCTGAGGCTTGGTATTCGTCATAAAGACGCTCCAACACGCCGCTACCCTTATCATCGTTGCTCAGCAGCACCTGAAACATCTGCCTCAGCCGAGCCGCCCCGCAATGGGCTTCACTGAGTTGAGCTTCGTCGCTCAATGGCGATAGGCAGGCGACAAACTCCCGTGTCAGTTGCGCGACTTCCTGCAACTGGCTGGGTGCAAAACCTATCAAGGTCGCAATGACCGAAACCGGTAACCTGAACATCCACTCGTTCGGGTTACCGACGGGGTCATCCAATGTCTCGACAACCCGCGCCACAATGCCCGCGAGATTTTCGGTTCCTAACGAGCCCAAGGCCGGCTCGATAACCATCCGGGGGCAGCGGTGTTGCGCCCCCTCGTTCATGCGCATCAAACGACCAAAGATATCGCCTGCCGCGCCTTGAGCAATGGCCGCTGGAATCGGCTCGTGCAGTGGGCGTACAAGGCAGTCGGGATGCTCCAGGATGGCCTCGACAACGCTGGCGCCACTGGCAATCCATAAACCAAGATCTGCATCAAAGACCAGTTCACTGTGTCGTCTGAGGCGTGCGTAATAATCGTAGGGGTCGGCATGGGTAACGGCTTCAAACGGCGTCATTTTGGCAGTCCTTTTCGCAAAGAACGGCTACTATCGAACAACCGTCACACCGACAATTCGCTCAGGAACGAAATATGGATTCCCAAAGCAATGACACCGCCATTTCGCGTGTCGCCGGCGCGATTGCCGAACCTGCAAGGACGAAAATGCTGTGCTCGCTGATGGACGGCCACGCCCGCACCAGTACGGAACTGGCCGTCATCGCCGACGTCAGTGCTTCTACGGCGAGCGCGCACTTGGCAAGGCTTAAAGAGGACGGTTTGATAAAACTGCACACCCAGGGCAGGCACCGCTACTTCAGCCTGGCAGACGCTCACGTGGCCAAAGCCATCGAAGCCCTCATGGTGATCAGCCGAAACGCTCAGACCGGGTTTGTTTCGACTACCCCCAGTCGGTTGCAGCTCGCGCGAACCTGTTATGACCACATGGCGGGGTCCTTGGCGGTACAACTGCACGACTATTTCCTCGACTCCGGCTGGCTGAGCATGTCGGACGCGGGTGACGGTACGTATCAGCTCAGCGTGGAGGGCGAAAAAGCGATGACAGGCCTCGGTATCGAGGTAGAAACCGTAAGGGCGCAGCGGCGTCGTTTCGCTTGCGCATGCCTGGACTGGAGCATGCGCCGCCCTCACCTCGCCGGCGCACTGGGGGCCGCTGTGCTACAGGCCGTCATCAGCCGCAAATGGGTTATCCAGGACCTTGATAGCCGGGCGCTGGCGGTGACGCCCAAGGGGCGAAAGGAGCTGTCGGGCAGGTTTGGGATCAGGGTTGAAGAGCCAGAACTGAAGCGCTCAGGCAGCGCCTGCGCATAACGCCAAGCACCGTCCATGTTCGGCCACCTCAATCATCCCGCGTCAGCACTTCCAACAATTCGATCTCGAAACGCAGGTTACTGTTGGGTTTGATATGCGCGCCCATCGAGCGCTCGCCATAGGCCAGGTGCGCCGGTACATACAACGTGCGCACGCCGCCAACCTGCATGCCCATCAAGCCCTGGTCCCACCCCTTGATCACGCGGCCAGTGCCGATCACGCACTGGAACGGTTTGCCCCGCTCCCAGGAGGAATCGAACACCGTGCCATCTTCCAGGGTGCCGGTGTATTGGGTGGTGATCAGCGCGCCCTTGACCACGGCTTTGCCGTCGCCCAGGCGGATGTCGGTGACCTGCAGTTCGTCGTTGCTCATGGGGTTCTCATTGAAGGGGTGAAGGGCAGGGGTTTTCCCAGAATCGGATGGGTTTGGCAAGTGCAGGGGAATGGCCCACATGGTGGACCGCTCGCTGGAATGCATACAGATCCAATGTGGGAGCGGGCTTGCCCGCGAAGGCGGTGTGTCAGTCACTGCATCTGTGTCTGCACTACCGCTTTCGCAGGCAAGCCAGCTCCCACAATTGAATCTGCATGCATCCAGAAGCCTTTACAACCAATGCCAGAACCGGCTCCAGAACCCTCGCCCCAACTCATCCTTGCACCCGGCATATTGGCGCGCATACATCTGCGAACGCGCTTGCACCTTGCTTGCCACCGGTGGCAGCCAGGCTTTGCTGGCGTAGGTGCGCTGGCGGTAGCCGCCCCAGCCTTCGTGGTAGTTCAGGTACTGACCATAGGCGTCGTATTTGTAGACACCGTTGATGGTGTAGGTCTTGTCCATGTACCAGCCGATAAAGTCGATGGCGTCGTCGAAGTCTTCGCGATCAGCGCCGCTGCGGCCGGTGGCTTTGCGGTAGTCGTTCCACACTTCATCCTTGGCCTGGGCATAGCCGGAAGCGGTGGAGACGCGGCCCCAGGGAATGATCCACAGCAGGTATTTACGCGGGGTCTTGGCGTCGTGGCGAAAGCCCGACTCCTGATACATGATCGCGAACGGCACCTGGATCGGTACGCCCCAACGCTTTTGCGTGACTTTGGCGGCGTCGTACCAGTCGTCTTTTTCGCGCAAGATACCGCAGAGGTCGTTGGGCGTGCGTGGCGGCGAGGTGCCGCACGCCGCCAACAGGGAAGTGAGTAATAACAGTCCGACGGCTTTGCCTGCGCTCAAGGGGCACCTTTGTGGGATAAGGGTAAAATGCCAGCATTTTACCCCTTCACACAGGCGGCGTCCTTGCCGCAGACAGTTTTAAGCCAAGGGCACGCGACGGGTAGTCAGCGCGATACGACCGATAAAGAAGCTCAAGGCCGCGCCCAACAGCAGCATGGCCAAGGTGCTCCAGGCCGCGCGGGACAGTTGCTTGGCTGCGACTTCACCGGCTTCACGGGCTTTCTGTTCCGCCTGTTTTTTCAGCTCATCGACCTTTTGCATGGCTTGCTGATAAGCCTGGGCATAGTTGTCGACGATCTGGGTGGCTTCTTCTTTGCTCTTGCCAGTGCGGGCCGCGACGATGTTGACCAGCGCCTCTTTATCCGCTGCATTCAGGGCTGGCTCGCCGGACGCTTTCACACGTTCGAACCACTGCTTGAGCTCATCACCGGCCTGGGCAGGGTTGGTCGCTGCATCGGTGGCCGACTGCTTGCCATCGGCTGCTGCCTGATCGGCTTTTTGCTCAACATTGGCAGGGTCCAGCTCAGCCTTGCCGCTCTGCTTGAGCAAGGTATCCAGTTGGCCTTGCAGGCTGTTCCAGTCCAGCTCGATGCCCTGCTCGTTCAACTGCTGCTTGATGCTATTGCCAATCCCCGGCGCGGCGGCAGCAATGCCACTGCCAGCTGCGGACAGGCCTTTGCCCACCACGTTGCCGGCAGTGCCGACCACGCTGGACGCCAGGCCCGCCAGCAGCCAAGTGGTGAGCAAGGTGGTCAGGGTCCAGGTCAGCACCCCATGCAGGCCGCCACGATCCGGTGCCGTGCGGCCGGCCACGAACGCGCCCAATGCGATGGCGACCAGTGTCGATACAAACAACCAGATACCCGCACCCGTGCCAAAACCGCTCAACGGGTTGCCCGCTTCCATCGGGTCAACGGCACTGGCGCCAATGGCGGTGCCCAACACACTCAAGACCAGGTAGGTGACCAGTGCGATTGCACTACCGGCCAATACCGAGCTCCACGACACACGAAACAGCGATCGATTGGTTTCATAGACAGTGGTCATACAAAGGTCCTTTTCAAATTGAGGAGCAAGGCAATGTGCCTTGATGGGTGTGAGTGTGGCGAAACGACATACGTTCAGTCCTGGCCCATATGCACCAGGCAGCCTGGTGCATTCGCACTGCCCCGTAGGCAATTACTCTGCACTATCCTGAAGCCGGGATGTCGTAACCCAATGTGCCTTGCCCTGCCCTAATCGGAGACGTTATGACCCAGGATGTTCTCGCCAAAGAAACCAACCGCCGCCAACTGCAAACCATCATCTCCGGGCTGTCCGACGGTGTGATCCTGGCCGAGGTCGACCAGACCATTCTCTGGGCCAATGAAGCGGCGTTGACCATGCATGGGGTCAGCGAGGTCAAGGAACTGGGCGCCAATACCGAGGCGTACGCCAAGCGCTTTGCCCTGCGCTACCGCAACAACCACCCCTTGGCACTGGACAGCTACCCCCTCAGCCGCGTGGCCGCCGGTGAAGAGTTCAGCGATGTGGTGGTGGAGGTCACACCCGCCGACGACGAACACCGCAGTTGGGTGCATCGCCTGCGCAGCCTGGTGCTGACCGACGCCCAGGGTGAGCCGGAGTTGCTGGTGCTGATCCTCAGCGACGCCACCGAATGGGCCAGCGCCGAGCAACGCTTCGAGAAAACCTTCAACGCCAACCCGGCGCCCGCCGTGATCTGCCGCCTCAGCGACTTGCGCTACATCAAGGTCAACCAGGGTTTTTTGGAGATGACCGGCTATAACCGCGACCAGGTCATCGGCAAATCCGTGTATGAGCTGGATGTGCTGGAACAGGCCGAGCGCAAGGACCTGGCGATCCAGCGCCTGGGCGAAGGCGCGACCATCCCGCAGATGCAGGCCGAACTGAGGCTGCCCGAAGGTGGCAGCAAACTGGTGATCGTCGCCGGCCAACCGTTGGACATGAACGAGGAAGACTGCATGCTGTTTTCCTTCACGGACCTTGAGCCGCGGCGCAAAGCCGAAATCGCCCTGCGCCAGAGCGAAGAGCGCTTCGCCAAATCCTTCCGTCTGACGCCCGTGCCGACCCTGGTGTGCAGTGCCGACAACCGCCAGGTGGTGGACATCAACGAAGCCTTCATGAGCATCACCGGCTACATCAGCGAAGAACTGATCGGCAAATCCATCGAAGACATCAACTTCATCGACAGCCCCCAGGCGGGTGCACAGTTGTTCGCCACCCTGGAGAAAGCCGGGAACCTAGAGGGCCAGGACCTCAAGGTGCGCAAGAAAGGCAACGAGGTGATCGACTGCGTGGTGTCCGCCGACACCGTAATTATTCAGGACGTACCCTGCTACCTGATGGTGCTGATGAACATCACCGAGCGCAAACGCTCGGAGCTGGAACTGGTGGCGGCCATCGAGGAAGTCATGCAGGACGCGTCCTGGTTCAGCCAGACCCTGATCGAGAAGCTGGCCAACGCTAAGAGCGTCAACAGCCCCAACCTGCCGAACGTTTCCTTCACCGACCTCACCGCCCGCGAGCGCGATGTGTTGGGCCTGATCTGCGAGGGCCTGGCGGACAAAGAGATCGCCTCGCGCCTGAAACTGGCGCCCAACACCGTGCGTAACCATGTGGCCACGGTGTATTCCAAGCTGGGGGTGCACAGCCGTAGTGCAGCGATCGTCTGGGCCCGTGAACGCGGGCTGTTTGCCGGTGATTTGCGCCTGAAAAACAAACCCTGACCCTGCAAATGCACTAGTGCGACTAGTGCGAATTCGCCTTATTGAGCGGCGGTGCAAGCAATAACCTTCAAGGGATCGTATTTATGCCTAGAAGGAACCCGCATGTTTACCCTCTCTCAACTGCGCAACTGCATCGAAGAAGGCCTGTCACCGCTGACGTGCGAATTCACCCTGTGCCGGGACGCGTCCTTGACCCTCAAGGTCTACGACGCCGAGACCGGTCGTGTCGACTTGGTGGTGACCGGCATCAGCACCAACCGCCTGCAGACCCCGCAGGAAGTGGCGAAAATGGTGGATGAATTGCGCTACGAGCTGCAAAGCAACAACGTCGGCAAGCTCACGCTGGATGATCTGCCTTTATCGCCGCTCCCATGAAATAAAACACTCCGCCTGCAACGATAAACGCCCCCAGCATGTAGAACATGTAATGGGCTGGCAGGCTGGCCAACACCAGGCCACACAGCACCGGCCCCAACGCGGCGCCGAGGTTGGACAGGTTTTGCGCCCCGTAATACATGCCCCGCAGGTGGTCCGGGGCAATTCGGTCGATAAACATGTACTCGGCCGGGAACACGATGATCTCCCCGACGGTGAACACCGCCATCGCCAGCACCCAGCCCACCACGCTGGTGGACAGCCCGAATCCGATCAACCCCAGCATGAACATGCTCAAGCCAGCGATCAGCCACTGGCTCAGGTAACGGTGCGAGATGCGCCGGCCAATCAAGTACTGCAAGGCAATCACTAGCACGGCATTGGTGGTCAGCACCGCGCTGATCACCGTGTAGGTGTATTCGGCGGTCGTGGTGGTCACCAGGTACTGCGACAGGTAGGCCGTGAACTGGCCGAACACCACCGCGCTGAGTAAACCGCCGAGGGTGAAGCACACCAGGCGACGGTCCTGCAGCAAAACGCGGGCGACGGCGAGAAACGGCACCGGCTTTTGCGTGGTGTCCACAGTGGCCAAGTTACGGTCACCCCAGCGCCCATACAGCAGAAAAAAAACCAGCCCCAACAGCGCCGACAGAATAAACGGCAGGCTGATATCCAGCTTGGCCACCATCGCGCCAAAGAACGGCCCTACGGCATAGCCGATATTGGTGAGGGTGTACTTGATGGAAAACACTTCGCTGCGCGCGTCTTCGGGCAGCAGGCTGGCGAAGCCGGCTTTCACCGCAATATCGATGACGGCATAAGCCAGGTTGATCAGGATCAGGCAGCCATAGAACGCCCAGATATTCTGCGCCAGCACCGTGCCGATAAACCCCAGCACAAACACCAGGCTCAAGCCGAGCAACAGCCGATAGCTATTGATGCGGTCGACCAGGAAACCGCCGTAGACACTAAGTAGCGAACCGACGATCAGCGAACTGCCGATTACCAGGCCGACCTGGGTAATGTCCAAGGCGAAATGGCTGGTGAGGTAGATCACGAGGTAAGGAAAGGTGATGGCCTTGGCCAGCGTCAGCAGCAACGTGGCGCACAGCAACAGGTTCACGGTGCGGGGGTAGTTTCTTATGGTGGCAAGCATCCTGCTCTCGTTCTTCAAAGGTAACGCGACCATCGCGGTCGGTTACCTTAACGCAAGAAACATAAAACGAGCAGGTGCCCCCGCGGGATTATTTCTTGACTGGCGTAATCTCGAGGATGGTGCCGTTGGTGGTCTTGAGCAGGACGTACTTGTCGCCTACACGCGCCCACTGGCTTTCTTCTTCAGGCTGCTTGAGGCCGTGTTTTTTCCAATCGCTGATGGCTGACTCCTTGCGCATCAGGATATCCGGCGCACGGTCGCCCTCTTTCAAGTCGCGAGCGTTGATGTTTGAAGGTTGCACGGTTTCCTGAGGGGTATCGCCGGCCTGCACTACAGCGCTGACCGTGGAAAAGCTGGCAGCGACCAGCAAGCAAGCGGCTAAGGTTTTCGACTTCATGGGTGCTCCTTCAATTAATGGTGCGTACTCAGGTTCCGACCGCGGCGGCGCGCAATCATTCAGCCGTGTTTCCCTGTGGCCAGAGATTGCTCCCGCTGGGCTGCGCAGCAGCCCCAAAAAGCCACACCTCGCATCCACTGAACGTATGCGGTGAATGGGTTGGGGCCGCTTCGCTGCCCAGCGGGAGCAAGCTCCCTCGCCACAAGGGGTACGTCGTTATAGCCAGGCGGCGTCCCAGAGTGAGTAGTCGCCAACATGCTCGACCAGTCCGGCTCGCAGTGGGTTGGCGATGATGTAGCGAGCAGCCTTGATAAGGTCTTCATCGGCCCGCACCGCACGATCGTGATAGCCGTACTGCCAGAAAGCTCCGTGTGTACGACGAGCTCGGTTGATGGCCAGTGTGCTGCACGACTTCACTCGTTTCATCACCTCAGGCAGCGTCGCGTCTCGCAGTTCAAATAACCAGTGAAGGTGGTCCGGCATAATGACCCAGGCCAGCGAGTTGACCAGTCCAAGGTCATGGGCTCGTTTAAGCTCGGCAACCAATAGCCGCCCCAGGTAAAGATCGGCAAACACCGGGCGACGTTGATAAACCACGGCAGTTACCAAATAAGCTCGGCCAGGTTCTGAATAACGGCCACGTCGTAACAAATGAGAATTGGGTTTGTGAAGCAATCCTTTGCTCCCCTGAATGGTTGAATGGTCCATTCAACCTAGCAGGCACCTGAGATGTCCCTGCTCAATACAGTTTCCCCATATTTCCCAATCCTTTGTGGCGAGGGAGCTTGCTCCCGCTGGGCTGCGCAGCAGCCCCAAAAAGCCACACCGCGCATCCACTGAACGCATGCGGTGAACGGGTTGGGGCCGCTTCGCTGCCCAGCGGGAGCAAGCTCCCTCGCCACAAAAGTTTGTGCATAGGGTTTGCGAGCGTGAAAATAATCGTGTAATTTTTCATGAAATTATTCGATATAAATTTCATGACCCCTCAAGAAGAACTTGCCACCCTCGCGGCGCTGATCCACGACCTGCGCAAGTACAAGAAGCTCACCCTGGCCCAACTTGCGCAAAAAATCGAACGGTCGGTGGGATTTCTGTCCCAGGTAGAACGTGGCCTGTCGCGCCCGACCGTGGCCGATTTAACCGCCATCAGCCACGCCCTGGACGTACCCACCACCTATTTCTACAGCCTGCCCAAACCCAAAGCGGTGGACTGGGTCACCCGCCCCAACGAGCGGCGCACGGTGTATTACGCCAATGGCATCACCGACATCCTGGTGTCGCCGAGCATGAACGGCGCGTTCTCGATGCTCGACAGCCTGTTGGCACCCGGTGCCAACAGCGGCGAACAGACTATGAGCGACCGCGCCGAACAGGCTGGTTTTGTGCTCGAAGGCGAGTTGACCCTGTGGGTGGATGGCGAGGCCGATCCGGTCACCCTCGGCCCCGGCGACAGTTTCCACCTCGCCAGTTTCGCCCACTGCCGCTACGCCAACCTGACCGACCTGCCCGCCCGCGTCTTGTGGGTTTACAACTAGGAGCTGCACCCGTGAAAAGCCAATCCTCCACGTTGCTGGCCGAAGTACGCAGCTTTCGCCAGAACCACCCCGACGTGCGCTATGTCGACCTGATCGCCCTGGATATTCCCGGGCATTTCTATGGCAAGCGCTACCCGGTGGAGATGCTTGAGAAAGTCGCAGCCGGCAGCCCGCTGAAGCTGCCGCAGAATGCGGTATTGCTGGGGGCTCAGGGTGGGCTGTTCAAGATTGGCGACTACTGCTTCAACGATGGCGACCCGGACGCCAACCGCCGATTGGTGCCGGGCACGCTCAAACCGGTGAACTGGGAGTCCCAGCCATTGGGGCAAATGCTCATCACCTCGGACGGCACCCAAGCGCCCATCGAATTCGAACCCCGCGAAGTCCTGGCCAAAGTACTGGAACGCTTGCAGCATCAGGGCATTCACCCCGTGGTGGCGTTTGAGCTGGAGTTCTACCTGTTCGATAAACAGCTGGAAAACGGCCTGCCGCAATTTGCCCGCGACCCGCTCAGCGGGGATGCCGACGACCAGCCCAACCTGCATATCGAACGGCTGTCGCGCTTTAGCGACGTGCTCGATGACATGGCGCAAACCGCCAAGGACCAAGGCCTCGACATCACGGTGATCACCGCCGAAATCGGCCCCGGCCAGTTCGAGATCAACTTCGGCCACTGCGACGACGGCCTGCGCGCCGCCGACTGGGCCGCCCTGTTCTGCCGCAGCACCCGTGGCGTGGCGCTCAAGCAGGGTTACCGCGCCAGCTTCATGGCCAAGCCCTACCTGCAATTTCCCGGCAGTGGCATGCATGTGCATGTGAGCCTTTACGACGCAGCGGGCAATAACTTGCTCGCGGCCCATCAGCAGCAGCCATTGCGCCACGCCGTAGCCGGTTGCTTGGAATTGCTGCCCCACTGCATGCCGATTTTCTCGCCCAACCACAATGCCTTCCGCCGCCTGGGCGGCACGGTCAACGCTGCGACGCGGGCGAGCTGGGGCTTTGAAGACCGCGATGCTTGTGTGCGCATCCCCGAGTCCGACCCGCGCAACCTGCGGATCGAGCACCGCCTGGCCAGCGCCGATGCCAACCCTTACCTGGTGCTGGCGGCGATCCTGGTGGGCCTGGAGCATGGCCTTGAGACCAAGCGTGAACCCATCGCACCACTGAACGAAGACCGCAACAGCGGCACCGATTTCCCGGTGGAAATGCTCGACGCCGTGCGTGCCATGCAGCAGCAACCGGTACTGCGCGACAAGCTGGGCGCGGAATTTGTCGACGTGTATTGCGAGAACAAACGCCAGGATCACTTGGCTTTCCAGCAAGAAATTCATGCGCGCGAATATCGCTGGTTTCTCTAAGGACGCGCCGCGATGGCGGCATAAAAACCTTGATCTAAATCAAGTAAAGGCTCTAGCACGGGCCTTTCAGGCTTAAGAATTGTCGAACAATCCTGGCCTTTGCCGTTGAGATCCATTATCATCCGGCGCCTTCTCGCTACCCGCCGGGTAGCTGTTTCAATGTGTCACCCGAGGCGCCCATGTACCGTTTTTCGTTTCACCGCCCTTTGATTGCTATCAGTCTGGGGCTGGTTTCCCATTCCGTCAGCGCTGCACTGCAACCCCTAGCCGAAGCCCCACTGGCCAACGACACCGAATTGCACTGCCACTTCAACCGCGACGCCAGCACCGACTGCACCACCACCTACCGCTACACGATCCTCAAACCCAACGGCCGCGAAATGCTCTCGCGCATCGATTTCGATTACTCCGAAGGCGATACCTTTGAAGTGATCAGCGCCCAGTCCACCCAGCCTGGCGCCAAGCCGGTCGCCCTCGCCGCCACGCAAATCGATACCCGCAGCGCGCCCAACCCAGACCAGGGTTTCAGCCGCGATAAGCAAACCTCCCTGGCCTTCCCCAACCTGCGCGTGGGCACAAAGATCCGCTACACCGTACACCACCACTATCCGGCCAAACCGCTGATGAGCCAGTTCCATTACGTGCTCAAGTTCGGCCCCGGCGCGGCCCGCCGTGATCGTTTCAAGGCGCGCTTTACCGCCGAACGCCCGCTCCAGTGGCGTAGTGAAATGTTCGACGCCTTCAACGTGACCCCTTCGAGCAACGGCAAAACCCTGGACGTGGCGCTTAAAGCGCCGATCTACCTCAACTACATCAATGAATCCTCCGCCGCCGCGCTGCTGCGCGTCCCACGCCTGGAAGTAGGCAGCGCCGTGGACCACCAGGCGTACTTCGGTGATTTTGCCCAGCGTTACAACCAGATCCTCGGCGCCAACCTGCCGGCGCAAGCCGCCGCCGCCGTGGCCGCCGCACGCAGCCTGGCGCCGGCTGAGCAAGTGGCCGCGCTGATGCAGCACATCAATGATCATTACCGCTACCTGGGCGACTGGCGCGCCAGCGAGCGTGGTTATGTGCCGTTCAGCCTGGTGGAAATCGAGCAGCACGGCTACGGCGACTGCAAGGACCTGGCGACCCTGCTGACGGCCATGCTCAAGGCCAGCGGCATCAAGGCAGAGACCGCGTGGGTCAGCCGTGGCGACGTGGTCGATGCCCTGCTGATTCCTGGCACACAGGCGCCCAACCACGCCATCGTGCGTGCCGAAGTGAATGGCCAGGTGTGGTGGCTTGACCCGACCAACCCGGTCTTCGCCCCTGGCCAGACCATGCCCGATATTCAGGACCGCTGGGTGTTGGTCAACGACGCCCAGGGCCAAGTGCGCGAAGAACACATCCCACTGGAACGCCCCGAAGTCTCGATACGCCTGGACAAACAGGTGCAGTACGGCAAAGAGGGAGATGGCGCGGTCAAGGCGACTATTACCTTCAGCCGCCTGCCGCTGATGCAACTGAGCGTCGCCGACCGCCAGCAAGGCACCACCGCCACCGACCAGAACATCTGCGCCAACTTCGGCAACGACATTAGCGACTGCCAGATCACCCGCGACCCCACCAGTTTTGTGGTACATGACGGCTACAGCGTCAGCGCCCGCATGAACGATCAGCGCGCCCTGGAAAAACTGGCCAATGACTATGTCTACACCGACCCGTCCTTGAAAGACCGCTGGGAAGGTTACGTCAACTATCGTCGCCAGGGGCAACAGGCCGACCTCTACCTGGGCAACCCCGAAACCTATGACTACACCTACACCCTGGCAGGCGGGAAGATGGAAAAAGCCATCCCCGGCTGCAAGGTGCGCTCGCCCTGGTACGACCTCGACCTGGACGGAAAACTGGAAGACGGCTCACTGCGCTATCACTATCGCCTGAGCCAGAAAAAACGTTGGCTGACCCATGCCGAAGTCACCAGCGATGCGTTCGGCAAGATGATTGAAGAAGCTCGGGCCTGTGCCGAGCAGGTGCATCAGGTGGTGAAGCTCTAGACTATCCCTGACACAACACAGTCCAAATGTGGGAGCTGGCTTGCCTGCGATAACGGCGGGTCAGCTTGCACATGAGTGGCTGATACATCGCCATCGCAGCATAGGTATCTACACAACCTTGGAGGTTGTTGCAGCCAACGGTAACCACGATGCGAAGCGAGCCGCTCTTGATCTGCTTTTGATCTTGATCTCAGGCGCCCCGTTAAACCACGCTGGCCGAACGCAGGCTTGAATTCGTGGGTAACCCGGCAGGACGCCGGGTTAGCCGCCCCGCGCCATGGATGGCGCGTGGCGGCGGCCCACGGATTCAAGCCTGTGTTCGGGCACACCGAGCCTAAGCGAGGTGCCGAGTGGTGGGGCAAGAGCCTTTTGCTTACTTTTGGCTGGGCCGGCATTCCGGCTCCTTTCAAAAGTGAGCCGCTGTCAGAGCGGAACCCTAAGTGGCCGTTACCGCAGGAATGGATATGTACACAATCCAACTGTGTCGCCTGTCAGGCCGCCTTCGCGAGCAAGCCAGCTCCCACTTTTTAATCCGTGTGTTGCGTCAGCGGGACTCACCTAGCAACAAGCCCTGCTCCCGCGCGCACAACTCCACCACATAATCCCACAACACCCGCAACCGCACCGACTTGTGCAGCTCCCGACGCGAGCTGATCCAATAGCTGCGCTGAATGCCCTCTGCCGGCAACAACGGCACCAACTCTCCATCCCCAGCCGCCATAAAACATGGCAACACCGCAATGCCCAACCCCGAACGCGCCGCCTGGTGCTGGGCGATCACGCTGGTGCTGTGGAACACCACCTTGGGGTTACGGCAGAAGCTGTTGAGTAACTTCAGCTCCTGGCTGAACAGCAGGTCATCGACATAATCGATCCAGGCATGGGCAGCAAGGTCTTCACGCTTCTCGATAGGCGGATTGCGGGCCAGGTAGGCACGGCTGGCGTACAGCGCCAGACGATAATCGGTGAGTTTGCGCGTCACCAGTTGATCGGCGCTGGGGCGCTCCAGGTGAATGCTGATCTCCGCTTCGCGATTGAGGATGCTGACAAAACGCGGCACCGCGACCAGCTCCACCTCCAATCCTGGATAGCGTTCAAACAACCCTCCCATGCGCGAGGCCAAAAACATCACCCCCAGCCCTTCGGCCACGCCGAGGCGAATCTTGCCCAGGGGCGCAGCAGAATGGGTGAGCTCGTCTTCGGCCAACAGTGCCACGTTCTCCATGGCCTCCGCATGTTTGAGCAGCGCTTCGCCGGCAGGCGTCAGTTCATAGCCCTGGGCATGTTGCACGAACAACGCCGTGCCGAGGCTTTTCTCGATGGCGTCGATATGCCGGGCCACGGTGGCATGCGTGGTTTTCAGGCGTTGGGCGGCGGTGAGCAGGCGGCCACTGCGCTGCAACTCGAGAAAAAACCGCAGGTCATTCCAGTCGAACATATCGCCTCCAGTGCCCGGGCCAGCCGCCGTTGTTTAAAAACGCACAGCGGGTGGGTAAAAACTAACATTTTTAAGACGAAAACTAACAACTAGGATGGGGCCAATAAGAAAAACAAGCGAGACCCCAGATGCCCAATGCAACTGCTGAATACGATTACATCGTCGTCGGCGCCGGCCCTGCCGGATGCCTGCTGGCCAATCGTCTGTCCGCCAACCCGGCTCACCGTGTCCTGCTGCTGGAAGCCGGTGGCCGCGACAACTACCCCTGGATCCATATCCCCGTCGGCTACCTGTTCTGCATCGGCAACCCACGCACCGACTGGTGCTTCAAGACCGAATCCCAAGCCGGCCTGCAAGGGCGCGCCTTGAGCTACCCCCGGGGCAAAGTGCTGGGAGGCTGCTCGTCTATCAACGGCATGATCTATATGCGCGGCCAGGCTCAGGACTACGATGGCTGGGCGGCGGCGGGCAACGCGGGCTGGGCCTGGAAAGACGTACTGCCGCTGTTCAAACAGAGCGAAAACCATTTTGCCGGCGGCTCTGAATTCCACAACGAGGGCGGCGAGTGGCGCGTCGAGCAACAGCGCCTGTCGTGGCCGATCCTCGATGCGTTTCGTGAGGCGGCTGCCCAAAGCGGCATCGCCAATATCAATGATTTCAACCAGGGCGATAACGAGGGTTGCGGTTACTTCCAGGTCAACCAGAAAGCCGGTGTGCGCTGGAATGCGGCCAAGGCGTTTCTCAAGCCGATCCGCCAGCGGCCTAACCTCACCGTGCTGACGGAGGTAGAGGTTGAGCGTGTGCTGCTGGAAAACGGTAGTGCCTCGCAGGTACTGGGGCGCCAACACGGCCAGGCACTGATCTGGAAAGCGCGCAAAGAGATCGTACTGTGCGCCGGCTCGGTGGGTTCGCCGGGCATTCTGCAACGTTCAGGGATCGGCCCTTCCCAGGTGCTCAAGCCCCTGGGTATCGACGTGGTGCATGAACTGCCAGGCGTTGGCGGCAACCTGCAAGATCACCTGCAACTGCGCCTGATCTACAAGCTGGAAAATGCCCGCACCCTGAACCAGATCGCCGGCACATTGTGGGGCAAGATGGGCATGGGCCTGCGCTACCTGTACGACCGTAGCGGCCCGCTGTCGATGGCGCCCAGCCAGCTCGGCGCGTTTGCCCGCTCCGGCCCGGAGCAGACCTCTGCCAACCTGCAATACCATGTGCAACCACTGTCCCTGGAGCGCTTTGGCGAACCATTGCACGGCTTCCCGGCATTTACCGCGTCGGTCTGCGACCTGCGCCCGCAAAGCCGTGGCCGGGTGGATATTCGTTCGGCCAACCCGGCGGATGCGCCGCGGATACAGCCCAATTACCTCAGCCACCCCGAAGACTTACGCGTCGCCGCCGACGCCATTCGCCTGACCCGGCGCATCGTCGCCGCTCCGGCCCTGAGCCAGTTCAAACCGGTGGAATACCTGCCCGGCCAAGACCTGCAAACTGAAGAACAACTGCACGAAGCCGCCGCACGGATCGGCACCACGATTTTCCATCCGGTGGGCACCTGCCGCATGGGCGATGACAAGGACGCGGTGGTCGACAGCCAACTGCGCGTACACGGCATCCCCGGCCTGCGCATTGCCGATGCGTCGATCATGCCGCGCATCACCTCCGGCAATACCTGCTCACCCACGCTGATGATCGCGGAAAAAGCCGCGCAGCTCATCCTGTCACCCAACACTGTAGGCGCGAGCTTACTCGCGAAAAACCCACCAACACCGCGCACTACAGGGCACCCCGCGTAATCGTTGACGTTGAAAAAATAGCGGCGCTGAGGTTGGCGCCGACAGTGGAACAACAATAAATAATCACTGTGAGGGACACCCGATGTCAGAACATGCTCAACCCCTGGGCTCGGCGGCCAGTGCAAGTACCGCCAACGAATCAAGAAAGGTCATCTTCGCCTCCTCCCTGGGGACGGTGTTCGAGTGGTATGACTTTTTCCTCTACGGCGCCCTGGCGGCGGTGATCAGCAAGCAGTTCTTTGCCGGGGTCAACGACACCACGGCGTTTATCTTTGCCTTGATGGCCTTTGCCGCAGGCTTTGTGGTGCGGCCATTCGGTGCGCTGGTGTTCGGCCGCCTGGGCGATATGATCGGGCGCAAGTACACCTTCCTCGTGACCATCATCCTGATGGGCGTGGCAACCTTCTGCGTCGGGTTGCTGCCGACCTACGCCAGCATCGGCATTGCCGCGCCGATCATCCTCATTGTGCTGCGCATGCTGCAGGGCCTGGCACTGGGCGGCGAATACGGTGGTGCCGCTACCTACGTGGCCGAGCATGCGCCACCGGGCAAGCGCGGGCTGCATACCAGCTGGATTCAATCCACCGCCACCCTCGGCCTGCTGCTGTCGCTGCTGGTGGTGCTGGCCTGCCGTTACTTCACCGGCGATCAGTTCGAAGTGTGGGGCTGGCGCATTCCGTTCCTGTTTTCCATCGTGCTGCTGGGCATCTCGACCTGGATCCGCATGAGCCTGCACGAATCGCCCGCCTTCTTGAAAATGAAAGAGGAAGGCAAGGCCTGCAAGGCGCCGATTCGCGAGTCCTTCGGCAAATGGGAAAACCTCAAGGTGGTGCTGATCGCCCTGTTCAGCATCAACGGCGGGCAGGCGGTGACCTTCTACGCGGCGCAGTTTTATGTGCTGTTCTTCCTCACCCAGTTCCTGCGCATGGACCCGGCCCTGGCCAATATGCTGTTGATTATCAGCGTGGTGATTGGCGCGCCGTTCTTTATCCTGTTTGGCTGGCTATCGGACAAGGTCGGGCGCAAGCCGGTGCTGATGCTCGGCCTGCTGCTGGCGACCGCGCTGTACTTCCCGATCTTCAAAGGCCTGGCGCACTACACCAACCCCGCAATGGACCAGGCCAGCCAACAGGCGCCGATCACCGTACTGGCCGACCCGGCCACCTGCACCTTCCAGTTCGACCCAGTGGGCAAGGCCCGTTTTGACAGCCCCTGCGACAAGGTCAAGACCTTCCTGGTCAAACAGGGACTGCCCTACAGCAGCGTCGCCGCCCCTGCGGGCAGCCCGGTGCAAGTGAGCGTCGGCGATGTGCGCATCGACGGTTTTGATGAAGCGGCCCTGCGTGGCGCCGTGGCCCTGGCCGGTTACCCGTCATCGGCGGATGCGGCCCAGGTCAACAAGCTGATGGTGGTGGTGCTGATCGTGGTGCTGATCTTCATCGCCGCCATGTGCTACGGGCCGTTGGCGGCGCTGATGGTGGAGCTGTTTCCGACGCGCATCCGCTACACCTCGATGTCCCTGCCCTACCACATCGGTAACGGCTGGTTTGGCGGGTTCCTGCCGACGGTGTCGTTCGCCCTGGTGGTGTACACCGGCGATATTTTCTATGGGTTGTGGTACCCGGTGGTGGTGACGGGGGTGAGCCTGATCGTCGGGCTGTTCTGCCTCAAGGAAACCCGGCATGTGGATATCGAAAAAAACTGATACCTCCCCCCTGCAGGAGCGAGCTTGCTCGCGAAGAACCTGAGAGCAACGCGGGGCACCAGGCGCCCCGCGTCATCGTTAACGACCTTCGCGAGCAAGCTCGCTCCTACAGCGGTGTGCAGTGCTCACACAAATTACTGTACATCCATACAGATAATGGTTGCTCAAATCCGTTCAAATAAGCATCCTGCAAGGCATCAACCTGATCTGATGTGATGACCATGCGGCTGTACCTCTGTGAAAAACCCTCCCAGGCCAAGGATATCGCGGCCGTGCTCGGCGCCAGCCGCCGTGGCGATGGGTGCTGGCTGGGTCATGGAGTCACGGTCACCTGGTGCATCGGCCACTTGTTGGAAACCGCTCCGCCCGACGCTTACGACGCCAAGTACAAACGCTGGGTGCTGGCCGACCTGCCGATCGTTCCGGAAAAATGGAAGATGCTGGTCAAGCCCAAGACCGCCAGCCAATACAAGGCCGTCAAACGCTTGCTGGGGGAAGCCCAGGAACTGGTGATCGCCACCGACGCCGACCGTGAAGGCGAGATGATCGCCCGTGAACTGGTGGAGCATTGCCGCTACCGCGGGCCGATCCAGCGGCTGTGGCTGTCGGCACTCGACGACGCCTCCATTCGCAAGGCCCTGGCGGCGCTCAAACCCGGTGCAGAAACCTTCAGCCTGTATCATTCGGCCCTGGGGCGCTCGCGTGCCGACTGGCTGATCGGCATGAACATGAGTCGCCTGTTTACCCTGCTGGGGCGCCAATCCGGTTACCAGGGCGTGCTGCCGGTAGGCCGCGTGCAAACCCCGACCCTGCGCCTGGTGGTGGACCGTGATCGCAGCATTGCCGACTTCGTGCCGGTGGCCTATTGGGCCATTGATGTCGACCTGCGTCACGAGCACATGACCTTCACCGCCCAATGGCGCGCCCCTGACGATGCCTGTGACGACCAGGGCCGTTGCCTCAACCCGCAACTGGCGCGGGACGCCGCCGACGCCATGCTCAACGCCGCCACGGCGCGACTGGTGAAACTGCGTACCGAGCGCATGCGCGAAGTGGCGCCCCTGCCCTTCGACCTCGGCACCTTGCAGGAGATCTGTTCGAAGAAGCTCGGCCTGGGCGCCCAGGAAACCCTGGACATCGCTCAATCCCTGTACGAAACCCACAAGGCCATCACCTACCCGCGCAGCGATTGCGGCTACCTGCCGTTGAGCCAGCACAGTGAAGCGCCGAAGATTCTGGCGGCACTGGGCCGTGCGGACACAGCGGTCAACGAACTGATGCCGCACATCGACCCTCAGCGCCGTTCGCGGGCCTGGAACGACGCCAAGGTCAGCGCCCACCACGGCATCATCCCCACCGGCGCCGGCAAGGCGGTCAGCCAACTGACCGGCAAGCACCGTGCGGTCTATACGCTGATTCGTGCGCGCTACCTGGCGCAGTTCCTGCCCAACCATGAATACGACCGCACCCAGGCCGATTTCGACTGTGCCGGCCACGCGTTGCGCGCGGTGGGCAAAGTGGTCATCGAACCGGGCTGGAAACGCGCCTTGCCCGAAGCGTTGGTGCCCGCCAAAGGTCGCGAAGCCCCCGCGCCCCAAGCATTGCCGACGCTGGTGCAGGGCCACGACTACGCCGTGGCCAAGGTCAACCTCAAGGACCTATGGACCCAGCCGCCCAAGCCCTTTACCGAAGGCGACCTGATCAAGGCGATGAAAAACGTCGCCAAGCTGGTGGAGGACCCGTTGCTAAAGCAAAAACTCAAGGACACCACGGGCATCGGCACCGAGGCCACCCGCGCCGGGATTATCCAGGGCCTGCTGGACCGCGGCTACCTGGTGAAAAACGGCAAGGCCCTGTCGGCAACCCCGGCCGCGTTCAGCCTGATTGACGCCGTGCCCCGCGCTATCGCCGACCCTGGCACCACCGCCATCTGGGAACAGGCACTGGACATGGTGCAAAGCGGCGAAATGAGCCTGGAAGAGTTCGTGGCCAAGCAAGCGGCGTGGATGAGCAAGCAGGTGGCGCGCTGCAACGGCATGCGCATGACCATCACTGGCCCCGCCAGCCCCGCTGGCCGAGGAGCAACGCCGTGGAAAAAGAAACGCAAGGCCGCGCCACGTAAGGCTGCTGCCAGCCCCAAACGCGGGAAAAAGCCGGCAAATGCGGGATAAATACCGAAAAAAACCGGCCCATGACGTTTTTCGACAGGTTTAACGCCGCATTGGCCCTTGCTCCGGCGGGTTCGGTCTAGGATTCTGTAGGGGATCTGGACTACCAACAACAACACCGGAGTGGCCGCCATGAAGACCGTTGCACAACTGCTCAAAGCCAAGGACCAGAAAAACCAGGACGTCCACACCATCAAATGGGACCACACCGTGTTTGAAGCGCTGGTGCGAATGTCCGAGAAAAACGTCGGGGCCTTGCCCGTGGTCAAGGATGACGTGGTGGTCGGCATCATCAGCGAAAGGGATTACGCACGCAAAATCATGCTCAAGGGCCTCTCGTCGGTCACCACCAAGGTCCATGAGGTGATGAGCTCGCCGGTGATCACCGTGGATACTCACAAGAGTGTCGAGGAATGCATGAACATCATGACCGACAGTCACCTGCGCCACCTGCCCGTGGTCGAAGACGGCAAACTGCTGGGCCTGCTGTCCATCGGTGACTTGGTCAAGGAAGCGATTGCCGAGCAAGCGGCCTTGATCCAGCAGCTGGAACAGTACATCCGCGGCGAATAGGGGGAACCCATGCTCGACACGCTGGACCATCAGCAAGACCACCTCGACACCCTGCACCGGGCCATGACCGGCCGGCGCTTTCTGGTGCTGACCGGCGCAGGGATCAGTACATCTTCGGGCATCCCGGATTACCGGGACGGTGAAGGTGTACGCCGGGGCAAGCCACCGATGATGTACCAGGAATTCCTCGCCACTCCAGAGGCGCGGCGCCGCTACTGGGCGCGGGCGATGCTGGGGTGGCCGCGGGTGCGCATTGCCCAGCCGAACAAGGCCCACCTTGCGCTCGCGACGCTGCAACACCGTGGCCATATCAGCGGGCTGATTACGCAGAACGTCGACACCCTGCATGACCAGGCCGGCAGCCGGGATGTGATCGAGCTGCATGGCAGCTTGCATCGGGTGCTGTGCCTGGATTGCCAATTGCGTAGCGAGCGCGACGTGATCCAGCGGCAGATGGAGGTCGATAACCCGCACATGGCGCAGGTTCATGCGGTGCAAGCGCCAGATGGCGACACCCTGCTCGATCCGGTGTTTGAACAGCGCTTCCAGGTACCCCACTGCCCACATTGCGACGGCGCAAGGCTGAAACCGGATGTGGTGTTCTTTGGCGAGAACGTCGCACCGGCGACGGCGCTCAAGGCGATGACGGCGGTAGAACATGCCGAAGGACTGTTAGTGGTGGGGTCGTCGCTGATGGCCTATTCGGCGTTTCGCCTGTGCAAGGCGATAGTTGAACAGGGTAAGCCGGTGATTGCCATCAACCTGGGCAAGACGCGGGGTGATGAGCTGTTGCAGGTGAAAATCCAGGCGTCCTGCGAGCGGCTATTACCCTTACTGTCCGAGAAATTGAGATAGCGACGCATCAACCTGTGGGAGCTGGCTTGCCTGCGATAGCAGTGTGTCAGGCGAACATGTACCCACTGACGCATCGCCATCGCAGGCAAGCCAGCTCCCACAGGGGATCTGCGTAAATTCGTCACCAAAATCCCGCGACCCACCGCACAGAAAATGACGCCCAAGTCACGTTTTCCCGCATTCCCCCGTCCCCACGGCAATTTATGTAGTGAGCAAAAATAATCACTACATAACCGTTGACGTAACCTTTTTGTCCTTGCATGATCTAGACGTCTCTCGGATCGAGAGCGTTGGTAACAAGCGTTTTGAACAGGCTCGTCTGACCGCCGAGCTGTTTTTCCGGATGTGCACTGCCCACAAGGCAGATTGATGAAGCTGACCGGCCCCGAAAGGGACAGGTACAAGACGCTCAAACGCGGCTTGTCTTCGTAATCAGAGCATTGCGTAGCAGCCCATCAGCAAGACTACATGCATCAGCTTCAAGACCCTGCCCGTATTCGGCAGCCCGTCGCTGACGCCCGGTTTTAGTAACCGGAGACAACTCAACTGGTATTAACGAATCAACTGATAGATCGCCAACTGGTCAAGGGGCTTACACATGAATCTGAACAACCAACCAACTATCGATGAATTGGCTGAGATGTTCGCAGCGCAGAAAGACACACTCGACGACCATATCCTGTGGATTGGCAAATCGGGCGAAGTGCAAATTGACTGCCTGGCGCCCCATACCGAAGAAGCCGAGTTTGACCGCAATAACCGTGAGCTGGCGGCGCGCTTGAAGATGTACCGCCGTGGCCAGGGTTATGTCGGCAAGAAAGCCGCGGCTGACCGCAACTTTATCGAGCAGGTGTTCGACACACTTAATAATGCCTGGGCGTCTTTCAAAGACAGCTCGCAAGTTAAAGTGATCGACCGTTACTACTAAGTAGTCCTTAATTAATGTGGGCGCTGGCTTGCCAGCGCCCACATTTGTATTACCGGCTTAAAAAGTTGGAAACCTGCCCTTCCCCGCTTCATCTCGAAAGATATCAAACAACACCTGCGCCGCCGCCGACAGTTCATGCCCCGGCTTGGTCAGCACCCCAATCGGCCGTTCGATCACCGGGCCGGTCAAGGTAATGCAATGGGCTCCGGCCTCTTCCATCTGCCTGGCGCATAACGCCGGCACCGCGCTAACCCCCAAACCGCTGGCAACCATCTTGCCCACCGTCGCCAGTTGATGGCTTTCCAAGGCCACGGGCAATTTCATCTGCAAGGCCCCCAGGTGCTCTTCCAGCATTACTCGCACGGTGGAAGGCCGTTGCAGGGTGATGAACGGCTGTTCCAATAGAGCTTTCCAGTCGATTTCAGCGCGCTGTGCCAAGGCTGAATCTCCCGGGACCACGGCGATAAAGCGGTCCAGGTACAGCGGCGTGAACGCCAATGACGAGCCATCTGATGGCTCGAACGCCACCCCCAACTCCACCTGACGGTCGCGCACCATCTCCAGCACTTGCTCATTGATCAGGTCATGCACCGTCACGTTCACCTGAGGGTAACGGGCGCGGAATATCTTCAGGATCGGCGGCAACAGGTTCCCCGCGAACGACGGCATGGCCGCCACCGTGACGCGGCCGCGTTGCAGGGTAAAACGCTGGCGCAGTTCGTCTTCGGCGTTGTCCCAATCGGCAATCAACCGGCGGGCCAGGGGCAACAGGGATTCACCTTCAGGGGTCAGCGCGACGTTGCGGGTATTGCGGCTGAACAGGCGCCCGCCTAAACCTTCTTCCAGGCCCTTGATGGTCAAGCTCAACGCCGATTGGGAGAGGTGCAAACGCTCGCAGGCAGCGGCAAAACTCAGGCTTTGCGCGACGGCGAGAAAGGCACGCATCTGTTTGACGGTCATGAGCTGCTCCGGACGATGACTGGACTATGCTGTTTTCTAAATCAATCAACCTTAAAAAACAACTTAACAAATCAATCCGCTGGCGCAACACTCAACTCACTGGCTGGACCACAAACAATAAAAGAGGTGCATATGGCAGGTTTCGATAAACGCGTGGCGTCCTATGAAGAAGCGCTGGCAGGCCTGGAAGACGGCATGACCGTGCTCTCCGGTGGTTTTGGCCTGTGTGGCATTCCAGAAAACCTCATCGCTGAAATCAAGCGCAAAGGCACCCGCGACCTGACGGTGGTCTCCAACAACTGTGGCGTCGATGGCTTTGGCCTGGGCGTGCTGCTGGAACAGAAGCAGATCAGCAAAGTGATCGCCTCCTACGTGGGTGAAAACGCCCTGTTCGAGAAGCAACTGCTCAGCGGCGAGATTGAGGTGGTGCTCACGCCCCAAGGCACCCTGGCAGAAAAAATGCGCGCAGGCGGCGCCGGCATCCCGGCCTTCTTCACCGCCACCGGCGTCGGCACCCCCGTGGCCGAAGGCAAGGAAACTCGCGAATTCAAGGGTCGCCCGTACCTGATGGAAGAGTCCATCACCGGCGACTTTGCCATCGTCAAAGGCTGGAAAGCCGACCACTTCGGCAACGTCATTTACCGTCACACCGCCCAGAACTTCAACCCGCTGGCCGCCACCGCCGGCAAGATCACCGTGGTCGAAGTCGAGGAAATCGTCGAACCGGGCGAGCTGGACCCGGCGCAGATCCACACCCCTGGCATCTACGTCGACCGGATCATCTGCGGCACCTTCGAAAAGCGTATTGAACAGCGCACCGTCCGCAAATAATCCCCGTCCAGAACAATAAGAGGAAACAATCATGGCGCTTACCCGCGAACAAATGGCTCAACGCGTTGCCCGCGAGATGCAGGACGGTTACTACGTGAACCTCGGTATCGGCATTCCGACCCTGGTGGCCAACTACATCCCCGACGGCATGGAAGTGATGCTGCAATCGGAAAACGGCCTGCTGGGCATGGGCCCGTTCCCGACCGAAGACACCATCGACGCCGACATGATCAACGCCGGCAAGCAGACCGTCACCGCACGCATCGGCGCCTCGATCTTTTCTTCCGCCGAGTCGTTCGCGATGATTCGTGGTGGGCATGTCGACCTCACCGTACTGGGCGCATTCGAAGTGGACGTACAGGGCAACATCGCTTCGTGGATGATCCCCGGCAAGCTGGTCAAGGGCATGGGCGGTGCCATGGACCTGGTGGCTGGCGCAGAAAACATCATCGTGATCATGACTCACGCCTCCAAAGACGGGGAGTCCAAGTTGCTCAGCCAGTGCAGCCTGCCGCTGACCGGTGCCAACTGCATCAAGCGCGTGCTCACGGACCTGGCGTACCTGGAAATCGAAAATGGCGCTTTTGTCCTCAAGGAACGCGCACCTGGCGTCAGCGTAGAAGAGATTGTGAGCAAGACCGCCGGTAAACTGATCGTCCCGGACCACGTTCCAGAAATGCACTTCCAGTGAGGACAGATTCCATGCAAGACGTCGTGATTGTTGCTGCCACCCGCACCGCCGTAGGCAGCTTCCAAGGTTCGCTGGCGAACATCCCGGCCCCGGAACTGGGCGCTGCCGTGATCCGTCGCCTGCTGGAGCAGACCGGCCTGGACCCGGCGCAAGTGGATGAAGTGATCCTCGGCCAGGTACTCACCGCAGGCAGCGGCCAGAACCCGGCACGCCAGGCTTCGATCCTCGCCGGCCTGCCCCACGCCGTGCCGAGCCTGACCCTGAACAAGGTCTGCGGTTCGGGCCTCAAGGCTTTGCACCTGGGCGCCCAGGCCATTCGTTGCGGCGACGCCGAGGTGATCATTGCCGGTGGCATGGAGAACATGAGCCTGGCCCCGTACGTATTGCCTGCCGCGCGCACCGGTTTGCGCATGGGCCACGCGAAGATGATCGACAGCATGATCACCGACGGCCTGTGGGATGCGTTCAACGATTACCACATGGGCATCACCGCCGAGAACCTGGTGGACAAGTACGGTATCAGCCGCGAAGCCCAGGACGCCTTTGCCGCCGCCTCCCAGCAGAAAGCCGCCGCCGCTATCGAAACCGGACGCTTTGCCGATGAGATCACACCGATCCTGATTCCCCAGCGCAAAGGCGACCCGGTGGCCTTTGCGGTGGACGAACAACCCCGCGCCGGCACCACCGCCGAATCCCTGGCCAAGCTCAAGCCTGCGTTCAAAAAAGACGGCAGCGTCACCGCCGGCAACGCCTCCAGCCTGAACGACGGCGCTGCGGCCGTGCTGCTGATGAGCGCCGACAAAGCCAAGGCTCTCGGCCTGCCCGTACTGGCGCGTATCGCCAGCTACGCCAACGCGGGCGTCGACCCGGCCATCATGGGCATCGGCCCGGTCTCGGCCACCCGCCGCTGTCTGGACAAGGCCGGCTGGCAGCTGGCTGACCTGGACCTGATCGAAGCCAACGAAGCCTTCGCCGCGCAATCCCTGGCAGTGGGCAAAGAGCTGGAGTGGGACGCGCAGAAGGTCAACGTCAACGGCGGCGCCATCGCCATCGGCCACCCGATCGGTGCTTCAGGCTGCCGCGTGCTGGTGACCCTGCTGCATGAAATGATCAAGCGCGACGCCAAGAAAGGCTTGGCAACGCTGTGCATCGGCGGCGGCCAAGGCGTAGCCCTGGCGCTCGAACGCAACTGACCTGTAGGAGCGAGCTTGCTCGCGAAAAACCTCAACGATAACGCAGCGCTCCTCATAGAACGTGTTGCCTGTGAGTTCTTCGCGAGCTCGCTCCTACATATGAGACATAACGAGCAACATTGAAAAGGCCTGGTTCCACGAAAACCAGGCCTTTTCTTTTTCTCGATCCCCCTGAATGAACTCGGTCAAAATGTGGGAACTGGCTTGCCAGCTCCCACATTTGATCTCATTGCCTGTCAGCTTGCGGCACCGCGAACACCGCGCTCGCCCGCAGCACCACCCGCTCCTCCACCTGCAAACTCAACGTGGCAAACGCCATCTGCCGTCCGCGCTTGTGGCTTTCCAAACGCACCACCATCCATTCCCCTACCTGCACGGCGCCCAGGTAATCCACGGTCATGCTGGCGGTAATCAACGGCAACGGCGGCTCACTGGAAAACGCCATGGCGTACCCCATGCCGATATCGGCCAGCGTCGCCAGCACCCCGCCGTGCACCGTGCCGCGCCCGTTGGCGTGACGATGATCGGCGCGCAGGCCGACTTCCAATTGCAAACCTTCGCCACGGCAATACGCCGGGCCGAGAAGTTCCAGCAACGGGCTGCTGCGCGGCAATGGGACAAAACCTTGGGGGACGGTCTGAGCGTTCATGGCGGTTGCTTCCCTGGTATGAGGCTTGAGATGTACGCCAGCCTCGACCCGGCAGCCACCACCATCAGCCGGGCAAATCCCGGGCAATGCTTTGCGTTAATGGGCCAGACCCGCTTTAATCTCGGCCAATTTCTCCTACACATTTCAAGGAAACGCCATGCGCCACCTGGACGGCAACTCCCACCCGCTTCGCGCGCCGCTGTTAATCTTGCTGGCCGGCCTGGCCTTGGCCGGTTGTTCCCCCAAGGACCACTCTCGCGCCACCGTCATCAATGGCGAACAGGGCAAGGCCGGGGCGCAACTGGCCTATGAGCATGAATTGACCCTGGCCCTGCCCGGCGCTCTGCTCGCACCGCGTATGCAGGCCACTCGCGAGGCGTGTGAAACAGCGCGCTTTGGTGCCTGCAATATCCTTGGCATTACCGAAGACGGCCAGGGTGGCCAAATCATCCTGCGGATCGCGCCCACGGGTGTGGAGCCGATGGTCGCCCTGGCGGCCGAAGGCGGTAAGCTCGGCCAGCGCATCACCACGGCCGAAGACCTGGCCGATGCCGTGGCGGATGTGCGCCGTCGCCAGGACCGCCTGCAAGCTCAGCAGCAACGCCTCGATGAACTGGCCAAGCGCAAGGACATCACCGTCAGCGACCTGATCGTCCTGAGCAAAGAGCAAGCCGGCATTGAAAACGAGCTGCAGGAACTGGCTCAGGTTGCCGCCGGCCAGCAACGCCGCCTCGACACCAACCGCGTGACCTTGAACTTCCGCTCCTCGGACGGCGCCAACCAGGTGTCAAGGTTCACCCGGATGTTCAGCAACCTGGGAGACAACCTGGTGAACGGCACCGCAGACGCGCTGGAACGTGCCAGCTATGTGCTGCCCTTCGTGATCCTGGCGTTCCCGTTGGTGTGGTTGTGGGTGGGCTTGTGGCGCCGGTTCGTCAAGCGCCGCAGTTGATCAGCGCTTCAGGCAGCGCTGGTAGCGCTCATCCACGCGCTTGGCAAACCAGGCCGTGGTCAGGTTGCGGGTGATCTTCGGGCTCTTGAGCACAATACCCGGCAGGATCGCCCGTGGCAGCGGCTTGCCGGCCGCCTGGTCGGCCAGGCTGAAGACGCGCTTGTACAAGGTGGTGTCCTCAAAATCCAACTGCTCGCCCTGCTCCAGTTGGCTGCGAATGCTCGGGTTGCGCATGTCCAGCTTCGCCCCCAGTGAACGCACCGCCAGCTCGGTGGTGCCGGGCAGCAATGAGCCATAGCGGATCAAATCCCCATCCAGCGCCAGCTCTTTACCCGACACACGGCTGACAGCGGCCTGGAACGCGGCATTGCGGCTGGCGTACCAACCGGCGTTGAAGTCGGCAAAGCGGTACAGCGGCTGGTCGTAGCTCACCGGGTAACCGAGCAGATGGGCGATGCCGAAGTACATGCCACCGCGACGGGTGAACACTTCGCGGCGAATCGTGCCGTCCACCGTGTAGGGATAACTCCGCGCCTGTTTCTGCGCAAAGTCGATACTGACCTGCATGGGGCCTGCGGTGTGCACCGGGTTGAAGCCGCCAAACAGCGTATTGCCCAGGGGCACCATACTGATGAAGTCGTCGAAGATGCCGCTCAAATCCCTCTCCGTACGGGCGGCATTCAAACGGTCTGCGTAGGTTTTGCCGGTGGGCGAGCGCAGTTGCAAGGCGCTGCGCACCACGAATGCCGGCACATGCACCTTGCCGGCGCGGCGCAGGATTTCATCCTGAGCGATCTTGCCCATACCCGGCACCGGCGGGTCGACCTGATAGGTGGACTCTTGCTCGGTCACCGCCAATACCGCACAGATGTTTTCGTTGCTGGGGTAGATTTTCTGGGTGTCGAAGGCGGTATAGATGTCCTGGGCCCAACCGTTACGGTGCGCGACCTTGGCCGGCAGCAGGCGCACGATCTGCGCCTTCACCTCGGCTTCACTGCGCTCGGGCTGCTGAGGGCCACGGGAGGTGGAACAACCGGCCAATACCAGCAAAGGAATAAGGCAGAGCAGCAGACGCGTTGAATACATGGGGCTTCCTTGGTTAACGACAGGCCGGGCAGTGCTGATATCGACAGGTAAGTCTAACCGGGGTTCGTCGGCATGCCGAACCCCGTGCCTGGCAGTAACTGAAACATCCCACACAACTGCCGGATAAGCTCTACTCCTCGCCTGCGCAAACCTCTGCAAAGTCCCTCGCCTGATCAAACAGTGCGAGGGAGTGCAGATGGTTTTTTCCGTGACGCGTGCGGTTGACGGGGCCGGCACTTGAACCCGGCCATTGGCAGGCTGGCGCTGACGCCAATGAACGCGGAAACGGTCGACGTTGAAGGCGTCTTCCGTGACTTTCGCGATTGCTTGAACACCTTTGACGAGTGGGCCGAAAGCTTTTGGAGCTTCTCGGCGCTGGACGTCGAACAGGTGTTCAAGGTTGGGGAGGACGTCGCGCTGGTCGCGCCGATCAATCGTTCCCTCTTGCCCAGCAGCACCGTCGCCACGTGCCAGGCCACAGGGACCTTGACCCTGGTGCATATGTTCCAGAGCACCAGGTTCGTGCCCATCGGCAACACGCCGGTGGTGGTGCAACGCGTTGATCCAAACGGCGGCCCGCTGGGCGAGCCCATTCATAAGACCATCGGCCCCAGTGGCATCCTCGAAGTCACCGAGTGTGATCGCAACCAGCAATACCGGGTGAGTTTCTACCCCAACGTTTCCCAGGATCACTTCAAGGCGCTGTATGCGTCCTACCAGTCGGTGATCGCCGCGCTGGAAGCCCGGCTGCGCAAAGAGTGGACCGACACCTTCCAAGCCCAGTGGAAAAATTACATAGACGCCCGCCCGCTAGAGCGGCGCCGCCTGCTGGAAGCGGCTTTTGCCAGCGGGTTGGGCAAGGCGCTTTACAGCCTTTGGGACAACATTGGCGAGCTGTCTGCGCTGCTGGCAGACCTCAAGCCCAACAGCGAAAAACTGCTGCACTACCTTTCGCAAACTGAGCTCGATGAACTGCTGACCCTGAGCAGTGACGCGATCGCCCAGGGCTTGTTGGTGCTCAGTGATGAGCCGCTGCTGTTTGTCTACCTGTCGGCGCTGGTCAGCTGGATGCGCATGCTCCCGCCTACGGAGATGGCTGAACTGTGGGGTGAAATCACCGGTGAGGTGCTGATCAATCTGCTGCTGATTCGCGTGTTGGGTGCGATGGGCGTGGTGGTGCGATTGGGGGCTCGTGTGCTCAGTCACGTCAAATCCGGGCGGGCGCGGGCGTTGTTGGAATTGCTGGCCAAGCAGGTGGAGGGGCCTCGGCTGGAAACCCATGTGGAGGTCGCCAAGCCGGTGTTGCTGAGCAGTGCGGCGACGCCGGTCAAGGCAGTGCCGGCTGCGCCGTTGAAGGCGGGCGATACGCTGGTTTCGAATTCGGTGCCGATGGTGCGCGGCAAGACCCAGCGCACGACGTTGGTTCGTCAGGAGCCTGTCGATGATGTGCCGGCTGTGGCTTCAAATCCCAAAGGGGATGCGGCGGCACCAGCGGACAAGACCGTTACCCACGGTTGCCCGGTGTCGATGGTTACCGGCGAGGAATTGCTCACCCTCACCGATGGCGCGCTGGATGGGATTTTGCCGTTTGAGTGGACGCGGCTGTACCGCACCAGTGCGGTTGAAGTCGATTGTGGGTTGGGGTTTGGCTGGAGTCATGCGCTGGCTCATCGGCTGGTGGTGTCGGGCGATTTGGTGGTGTGGACTGACCATGAGAACCGCTCGACTACCCTGCCCTTGCCTACAGCGGCTCGACCCGCGATCACCAATAGTCTGGCAGAAGCGGCGATCTATTTGGGAGCCTCGCCTGATGAACTGGTGCTGGCCCAGGCGTCGCGTTTCTACCACTTTCGCGACGGTGTGCTGACAACCATCAGCGATGCGTGTGACAACCGGCTGCGCCTTTGCCGGGATCGTTCTGGGCGGATTGAGCGGCTGGATAACGGCGCCGGTCGTTCGTTGCTGCTGCGTTATGAGTTGGGTCGCATCGTCGCGGTGGACTATCAGGTGCATCGCGCCAAAGGGCGTGAGCCCTACGTGTGGGTCACCGAGCAAAACGTTGTTTCCTACGCCTATGACGAAGATGGACGACTGGTTTGCGCGACCAACGCTGTCGGGGAAAGCGAGCGTTATCGCTACGACGATCAGCACGTCATTCTTGAACGCCAACTGGCCGGTGGCGCGAGTTTCTTTTGGGAATGGGAGCGCGCTGGCAAGGCGGCGCGCTGCGTCCGGCATTGGGCGAGCTTTTCGCAAATGGACACGCGCTATGCCTGGGGGGATGACGGGCGCGTCACGGTGCATAACGCCGATGGTAGCCAGGAGGTGTATGTCCATGACCAGCGGGCGCGGCTGGTGCAGAGGATTGATCCGGACGGCGCCACGCACTTTAAATCCTACGACAACCAGGGGCGGCTGACCGTCGAGCAAGATCCGATGGGCGCGGTGACGGCCTATCAGTATGACGACGCCGGACGCCTGGTCGCGCTGTTTCCGGGGGATGATGAGCCAACGTCCTACGAGCATGACAACGATTTTGTACGGGTTGTTCGGCGTGGGGAGGCGGTCTGGAAATATGAGCGTAATGAGCAAGGCGATGTTACGCGTAGGACCGATCCCGATGGAGAGGCTACTGACTACAGCTACAACAAACAGGGGCAACTGACTGGAGTTTGGTATCCCGACAGCAGTTGTCATCGGTTGGTGTGGAACGAGCGGGGGCAGTTGCTTGAGGAGCAATTGCCCAATGGTGGGATCAAGCGTTATCGCTATGACGACCTCGGAAGGCAAATCGCCCGTGAGGATGAGCACGGCGCGCAAACAGTCTATGAATGGGACAGCGTCGGTAGGCTGATTCGCCTCGTCTTGCCAGGCGGCGCCACACGCGAATTCAGCTACAACCCCTACGGCAAAATCATCGCCGAACGCGACGAACTCGGCCACGTCACCCGCTACGAATACGAAGGTGGCCTGCACCTGATCAGCCGCCGCCTCAACGCCGACGGCACCCAGGTCAAATACCGCTACGACAACACCCGACTGCTGCTCACCGAGATCGAAACGAAGCCGGAGAAACCTACCAACTCGACTACCACCCCAACGGCCTGATCCGCCAGGAAACCGGCTTCGACGGCCAGCGCACCGCCTACGCCTACGACCTCAACGGCCACCTGCTGGAAAAGACCGAATACGGCGACGATGGCAGTCAGCTAATCACCCGTTACGAGCGCGACCACGCCGGGCGCCTCGTACGAAAAACCCTGCCCGATGCCAGCGTTGTCGACTATGCCTACGACCGCCAAGGCAACCTCCTCAGCGTCGAGGACGGCCACTGGGCGTTGGCCTACGAATACGACCGCCAAAACCGCCTCACCGCCGAACACCAAGGCTGGGGCACCCTGCGCTACCGCTACGACGCCTGCGGCCAGCTTCAACACCTGTGCCTGCCAGACAACAACCGCCTCACCTTCAACCACGACAAAGGCGGCCACCTCGCCACCGTCGAACTCAACGGTGAAGTGCTCACCTCACATCTGTTCAAGAACGGCCGCGAACATCAGCGCCAGCAAGGCCCACTGCTCAGCCACTACCACTACGACGACCAACACCGCCTGCACGCCCACGCGGTAACGCAGCAACAAAACCACCTCTACCAGCGCCAATACGACTACGACAAAGCCGGCAACCTCGCCCGCCTGCTCGACACCCGCAAAGGCGAACACCTTTACCACTACGACCCCCTCGCCCGCCTGACCCGCGCCGACCACTCCCAAGACGTGCAGGAACGCTTCGGCCACAACCCCGCCGGCAACCTGCTGATGCAAGACCGCCCCGGCCCGGACATCGTCGCGGCCAACCGCCTGATGATCCAAGGCGACCGCCACTACGACTACGACGCCTTCGGCAACTTGATTCGTGAGCGGCGCAGCAAAGGCCAGCTACTCATCACCGAATATCGCTACGACTGCCAGCATCGGTTAATCAACATCACAAAGCCGAACGGCAAAACCGCAAGCTATCGCTATGACCCGTTTGGGCGGCGCATCAGCAAAACCGCGGACGACAAAACCACAGAGTTTTTCTGGCAAGGCGACAAGCTGATAGCCGAGCACCATGCAGAGCGCCATCGCAGTTACCTCTACGAACCCGACAGCTTCCGACCACTGGCGCTACTGGAAGGCTTCGGCCCACACGCCACAACGCCCTACCACTACCAACTCGACCACCTCGGCACCCCACAGGAACTGACCAGCCCCGACGGCGAAATCGTCTGGTCCGCCCACTACCGCGCCTACGGCCAGATCGCCCGGCTCGACGTAGGCAAAATCGACAATCCACTGCGCTTTCAAGGGCAGTATTTCGATGCGGAAAGCGGCCTGCACTACAACCGCCATCGCTACTACAATCCGGATATTGGTCGCTACCTGACACCGGACCCGGTGAAGTTGGCGGGGGGGATCAATGGGTACCGGTATGTGCCCAATCCGACAGGTTGGGTAGACCCGCTGGGACTAAGTTGTAAGATTGGAGTATGCCCTGGCTCAAAATTCGATTTAGTCCACACAAAAAAATTATCCAACGGCGTACTAGTTGCACACGAAAAATCTGGTGGGCACTTAATCAAAAAACATATAGGACAGACAGATATTCAGTTAGCTGAAAGGCTTGAATGGGAACCGAATATACCAGCAGCGTCCACATTCAAAACTTTAGAGGAAGCAGAAGCGCTCGTTACTGAAAGCTTATCCACACATCATCACGAAATATCCAAATTTCTCAAAGGAAAAAAAGACAAGCATATCATTAGAGAACACTCGAGCAGCCCTGTGGGATTGAGCGTTATAAGAGGTAGCACAGAGTCAGTCCCCGTATATAAATTTATTCTGGTTTTAATAAAAAAACCAAAAATGCCAAATGGCTACCTTTTACTTACAGGATACCCAATAGAAAAATGAACATACCATTAACTGAGCTTCAGCAATTTTTTGGCGCCTACTTTAATCAAGACTGGGTAGAGGATCACGCCTGCGCCGACGACGTCATTGATAGTTTTCTAATGGACTCGTCCACAGACGTGATCTGCACCGTAAGGAATGAGATTCTAGAATTGATTGACTCCTACACAAACGAATCAGAGTTCCAAGAAAACTTGCTGCACAAACAGTACTGTTTCTATTACTACCCAAATGAATGGGCATCAGGGCCGTTATGGCTCCACCATATAGTGGAAAAATTCGACACGCATTTACTTAAAAAATAAAATCCATCAGTACGCCGATCTCATTCAGCTACATCGATGTAACCAGCTACGGGGGCTGCTAGGCAGCCCCACGCGAGCAAGCTCGCTCGCCACAGGTTCAGCGACGCCCTTAAATCCCCGCCAACGCCAAATCCATCGCAAAATACGTAAATATCAAATCCGCCCCCGCCCGCTTGATCGACCCCAACGTCTCGCGCACCACCCGGTCCTCATCAATCGCCCCAGCCTGTGCGCCGAACTTGATCATCGCGTACTCACCGCTCACCTGGTACGCCGCCACCGGCAGGCGCGAGGCTTCGCGGATGTCGCGGATGATGTCGAGGTAGGCCCCGGCTGGCTTGACCATCAGCGCGTCGGCGCCTTCCTGTTCGTCCAGCAGCGATTCGCGCACGGCTTCGCGGCGGTTCATCGGGTTCATCTGGTAGCTTTTGCGGTCGCCCTTGAGCGCGCTGCCGCCGGCTTCGCGGAAGGGGCCGTAGAGGGCCGAGGCGAATTTGGTGGAGTAGGCCATGATCGGGATGTGGGTGAAGCCGGCGTCATCCAGGGCGCGGCGGATGGCCTGGACCTGGCCGTCCATCGCGGCGGACGGAGCGATCACGTCGGCGCCAGCGCGGGCGGCGGCCACGGCTTGTTTGCCGAGGTTGACCAGGGTCGCGTCGTTGTCGACATGGGCGCCGTGCATCACGCCGCAGTGGCCGTGGTCGGTGTATTCGCAGAAACAGGTGTCGGACATCACGATCATTTCCGGCACGGCGTCCTTGATGATCGAGGACATGCGCGAAACCAGGCCACGTTCTTTCCAGGTGTCGCTGCCGCTGGCGTCGAGGTGGTGGGACACGCCGAAGGTCATCACCGACTTGATGCCGGCGCGAGCGTAACGCTCGATCTCACCGGCGAGTTTTTTCTCAGGAATGCGCAACACACCCGGCATGCTGGTGATGGGCACGAAATCGTCGATTTCTTCTTCGACAAAAATCGGCAATACCAGGTCGTTGAGGGTGAACTCGCTTTCCTGGAACAGGCCACGCAGCTCCGGGGAGCGGCGCAGGCGACGTGGGCGGGCTTGGGGAAACTGGCTGGTCATGGCAATCCTGAAAAATGGCTGAACACTTTGGGGCGAAAGCTTATGCCCCCAAGTCCTGGCAACACAAACGCCGAGGGGCCAATAGTGTATTGCCAGGCGCGTAACAATTCATTGATCTACAGCTGTAGACGCCCTTCGATGCACAACGCCACGGCGCCGCCCACCCAGATTTCATCGCCCTGGCGCTCGATATGAATACGCCCCGCTCGCCCAATCGCCGTGCCTTGGCTGACCACGTAACGGCTGGGCGCCAGGCCCTCGGCGAGCAGCCATTGGGCCACGCCGGCATTCAAGCTGCCGGTGGCCGGGTCTTCGGCGGCGCCATCGCCAGCGACAAAAGCGCGCACTTCAAAGTGCGCGTCCACCGCATCACGCGTCGGATCACAGGGGGCGATCACCCCTACGGCCAGACCCAGCAGTTGCGCATAGTCCGGTTGCAACGCAAGCACCGCGTCACGATCAGCCAGCATCACCGCCAGCCAACCCGCACCATTGTCGACCCACTGGCTGCGCACAATCGCCTCGGGCGCCAGCTTCAAAGCCAGGCGCACGCGCTCCAGCAACGGCGCCTCCACGGGCCCTGCACGCAACAATGGCGGCGCGATAAACGCCAGTTGGTCACCCTGGCGACGAATACGCACCAAGCCGATTTCGCACTCCTGGATAATCTCCTCCCCACGTGGCACGCCGCCAGCCTGCAACCAGGCGTGGCAACTGCCCAAGGTCGGATGCCCGGCGAACGGCAGCTCTTTGAGGGTGGTGAAGATTCTTACCCGATAGTCAGCACGTGGGTCGCGCGGCGTCAGTAAAAACGTGGTTTCGCTGAGGTTGGTCCAATTGGCAAAGTCCGCCATCTGCTGGTCGGTGAAGCTATCGGCCCCCAGCACCACGGCCAAGGGGTTGCCTTTGAGCGGCACGCTGCTGAATACATCCAGTTGTTGAAAATCGAAAGTCGACATGCTTCAGCTCGGAATGTTCAGGCCACGGATCACCGCAGGACGTGCGACAAAGCCGTCCAACGCGCGCAGTACGTTAGGGAAATCGGTGATGCCTACCAGATCACCGGACTCGTAGAACCCAATCAAGTTGCGAACCCACGGAAAGGTCGCAATGTCGGCGATGCTGTACTCGTCGCCCATGATCCAGGTGCGGCCCAACAGACGCTTTTCGAGCACGCCCAGCAAGCGCCGCGATTCGGCGGCGTAGCGATCACGCGGGCGCTTGTCCTCATACGCCTTGCCGGCGAATTTGTTGAAGAACCCCAGTTGGCCAAACATCGGGCCAATGCCGCCCATCTGGAACATCAACCATTGCAGGGTTTCATAGCGGGTGGCCGGGTCTTCGGAGAGCAACTGGCTGGTCTTTTCCGCCAGGTAAACGAGGATCGCGCCGGATTCGAACAGTGCCAGCGGCTGCCCGCTCGGGCCGTTGGGGTCGATAATCGCAGGGATCTTGTTGTTGGGGTTCAGGGACAGGAACTCGGGAGACAATTGGTCCTGGGTGTCGAAGCTGACCTTGTGCGCCTCGTAAGGCAGGCCCAGTTCTTCGAGCATGATCGACACCTTGACGCCGTTGGGCGTGGGTAGCGAATACAGCTGCAGGCGTTCTGGGTGCTGGGCGGGCCATTTGCTGTTGATCGGGAAAGCGGCGAGTGCGTTCATCGAGAACCCCCTGGACGGAAAGTCCCCATGATAGTCATCTGCCTGCCGTCGTGCATGGGTCATCGTTGCGCAACATTTGCCGGCTAGAATCCCGCGTGGGCGAACCAAAGCGCCCGAATGCACTCTTAAAGAGCGCCCGAAGAATGAAAGGAGGCGCTTTGCTCTATCGACAGGGAACACCGCAGGACGCTGATGCGTCACTGGGGCCGGGCTTGTCCGCCTTAACCCGACGCACGAAGACTCGAACCTATCATGAAGATCAAGCCTCTGCGCCTTGTGCCACAACTCAAACGTTATTCCTATATGGTATTGCCGCTGCTGCTGGTCAGCGCCGCCATCGTCACCGCCCTGGACGCCCGTGAAAGCCGCGCGCAACCGGTCGATGGCGTGCAAACCCTGGTATTCCTGCGCCATGGCGAAAAACCGGCCGGTGGCCTGGGCCAACTCAATTGCCAGGGCCTGAACCGCGCCATGAACCTGGCGACCCTGTTGCCGGAAAAGTTTGGCAAAGCCAACTATGTGTTCGCTGCCAACCCGACGCGCAATGTCGAGGAAGGCGAACTGGATAACTCCTACAGCTACATTCGCCCCTTGATCACCATCAGCCCCAGCGCGATCAAGCTTGGCCTGCCGGTGAACATCGAATTTTCAGCGAATGACACCAGCGCCCTGGCCGAAGAACTGGTCGAGGACAAGTACCGCAACGCGACGATCTATACGGCCTGGTCCCATGGTTACTTGCCGGAACTGATCAACAAAGTCGCCAGCGAAGCAGCCGGCGAAAAACACACCATTACCGATGATTGGTCGGGCAATGACTACGACTCCTTGTATGTGCTGACACTGACCTGGCACAACGGCAAGGCCTCGCTGCTCAGTCGCAACTATAAGCAAGGGCTGAATAACGGTGGGGAAAACTGCCCGGACCCGACCCAGGTCAGCGCAGATATCTGAAGCTTGGGCCGCAGGGGCGTATGATGCCAGGCTATCGACTCACCTGCGGATCCTCTCCATGCCCAACCTCGCTTCCACCCAGCCCAGCCGCGGCTGGGCGTTCTGGTGCAAACCTGCCCTATTTCTGTTGGTGGCCTGCATCGGCCTCTACTATGTGAAGTGGTCGCCCTACTACCTCAAGGCGTTTGTAGCGGCCGATAACCACAGCATTGGCGCCTCGATTCTCAATGACCAGCAAAGCTCGCCCCTGGAGGCAGCTCTCGCCTATGCCCAGGTGTATTTCCTGGCCATCTGGAAAGCCGCCGTACTGGCGGTGATCCTCGGCTCGTTACTGCAAGTGTTGATCCCCCGCGACTGGCTGCTGCGCCTGTTTGGCCGCGCCGGGCTGGGCTCGACCCTGCGCGGTGGGCTGTTCGCCCTGCCGGGGATGATGTGCAGTTGCTGCGCGGCCCCGGTGGCGGCGGGCATGCGCCGCCAGCAGGTGTCGGTCGGCGCGGCGCTGGCGTTCTGGATTGCCAACCCGGTATTGAACCCGGCCACCCTGGTGTTCATGGGCTTTGTGCTGGGCTGGGGTTTCACCGCGTTGCGGCTGGTGGCGGGGATTGTGCTGGTGGTGGGCGTGTCCCTGGTGGCACAGCGTATTGCGCGCCCGGACCACGTGCCGGAAGCCGCACTGGAAGCCGTTGCCGACGTCAGCACAGTGGAGTCGCAACCGTTCCTGAGCCGCTGGTTACGCACGCTGTGGCAGCTGTTCTGGAGCACTATCCCGGTGTATATCCTGGCGGTGCTGATCCTCGGCGCGGCACGGGTTTGGCTGTTCCCTCATGTGGACGGGGCGATGGCCGACAGCCTGGTGTGGCTGGTGCCGCTGACGATTGTGGGCACGCTGTTTGTGATTCCGACAGCGGCAGAGATTCCCATCGTACAAACCATGATGGCCCTGGGCATGGGCACCGGCCCGGCCGTGGCCTTGCTGATGACCCTGCCGAGCGTGAGCCTGCCGTCGCTGTTGATGCTGCGCAAGGATTTCGATGCGCGGGTGCTGGTGACGGTGGCCGGGTTGACCATGCTGGTGGGGGTGGTGTGTGGGTTGATTGGGGCGGTGATTCTTTAGAGTTTCAGTGGGGCCGATGGCCTCATCGCAGCATAGGTATCTACACAACTTCGGTACGACGCTAAACCTGTGGCGAGGGAGCTTGCTCCCGCGACGGCCTGGCAGCCGACGCTGATCTAACTGACGCACCGCGATCCAACTGTGGGAGCTGGCTTGCCTGCGAAGACGGCTTGACAGTCAACACAGTTGGACCGTGTACATATCCATTCCTGCGGTAACGGCCACTTAGGGTTCCGCCCTGACGGCGGCTCACTTTGCAAAAGCCGGGATGCCGGCCCAGGCCAAAGTAAGCAAAACGCTCTTGCCCCACCACTCGGCACCTCGCCCAGGCTCGGTGTGCCCGTAATTCGCCAGCGTGGTTTAACGGGGCGCCTAAGATCAAAAGCAGGTCAAGATCAAGAGCGTCTCGCTTCGCATCGTGGTTACCGTCGGCTGCTACAGCCTACAAAGTTGTGTAGATACCTATGCTCATCGCAGGCAAGCCAGCTCCCACCTTTGTATGTATTCACACTTCAAAAGGTGGGAGCTGGCTTGCCTGCGATGGCGTCCGAAAGGTCACCCCACCCGGGTCGCCCGCTCGCGCAAATACTCCACCACCGCCCCCTGCTCCCCGGCAAACTCGATACGCGCGCCCTTGCTCTCGCGCTGGAACGCATACATCGGGTCGTAATACTCACGCAGCAAGCCTTCAATCCATACCCGGTGCAGGTCCACCGCGCCGCTGCGTGCCTGTTCGGCCAGGGCATCCTGTAACACCGTCTGCAGCCGTTGGAAACGCTCACCTCCCAGGCGCTTGTGAATATTGGCCAGGCTCTGAGTCAGGCGTTCGGCGAACAACCCCTGCCCAGCGTCACCCCATACGTCAATGAACTCGGCGCACAGATCGACGACGTAATCCTTCAGGATGCGCTCGACGCGACCTTCGACGCTGTCCTCCAGCCACACCATCGGAAACGTCTGCATCCCCTTGTGCAATGGCAATGGCAGCGCACAACTGCCGATCATACGGCTCTCGTCCTCGACCACAAACTGCTCGATACCGCCTGCGCGCTTCTTCAACAAATCCACGGCCAGGCGGTTTTCGAAGTCGATATTGGAGGGTTGCGCCGTAGCACGCTTGCCGAAGCTGGAGCCCCGATGGTTGGCGTGGCCTTCCAGGTCCAGGGCATTGCGCAGTTGGCCGAGCACTTCGGTCTTGCCGGTGCCGGTCATGCCGCCCAGCAGTACGAAATCACACTGGGCGGTCGCCTGCTCCAGGGTTTCCAGCAGGAAGGTGCGCATGGCCTTGTAGCCACCGCCGACGCGGGGGTATTCGATGCCCGCTTCGGTTTTCAACCATTGCTGCACGATCTGTGAACGCAGGCCGCCCCGAAAGCAGTACAGGTAGCCATTGGGGTTAGCCTGGGCAAACTGCGCCCATTGTTCGATGCGCTCGGCCTTGATTGCACCCGACACCAGTTCATGCCCCAGCACGATTGCCGCTTGCTGGCCTTGCTGCTTGTAACACGTGCCGACCCGCTGGCGCTCATCGTCGGTCATCAGCGGCAGGTTAATCACCCCGGGGAACGCGCCCTTGGCGAATTCGACCGGCGCGCGGGTATCCATCATCGGCCGGTCGTTGAGGAAGATATCGCGGTAATCGGTGATGTCCGTCGCCATCAAATCACCTCAACCGCGTTGGTCTGTCGCTCCAGCAGTTCACCGATAGGCTCAAGGGCCAGGCCCAGCTCGGCGGCCACGGCGTGGAACTCGGCATCACCTTGCGGGGTAACGGCGATCAGCAGGCCACCGCTGGTTTGCGGGTCGCACAGCACGCGCTTGTGCAGCTCCTGCACACGCCCCAGTTTGCTGGCGTAGCTTTCAAAGTTGCGCAAGGTGCCACCCGGCACACAGCCCTGGTCCAGGTAATACTCAACCCCCGGCAAGCGTGGGACTTTTGCATAGTCGATGCGGGCGGTCAGGCCACTGCCGTCGGCCATTTCCACCAGGTGGCCGAGCAGGCCGAAACCGGTGACATCGGTCATGGCCGTCACACCGGCCAACTTGCCGAAACGGCTGCCCGGCTTGTTGAGGGTGCACATCCAGTCACGCGCCAGGCCGATATCCGCCTCGCGCAGTTTGCCCTTCTTCTCGGCGGTGGTGAGGATGCCGATGCCCAAAGGCTTGGTCAGGTACAACTTGCAGCCGGCAGTGGCAGTGTCGTTGCGCTTCATGTGGCGCTTTTGCACGATCCCGGTAACGGCCAGGCCAAAGATCGGCTCCGGCGCGTCAATGGAATGCCCGCCCGCAAGCGGGATGCCAGCTGCGTCGCACACGGCCCGACCGCCGCGAATCACTTCGCGGGCAATCTCCGGCGCCAGCACGTTGACCGGCCAACCGAGAATGGCGATGGCCATCAGGGGGTCGCCGCCCATGGCGTAGATGTCGCTGATGGCATTGGTGGCGGCAATGCGGCCGAAGTCGAACGGGTCGTCGACAATCGGCATGAAAAAGTCCGTGGTGGACACCACGCCGCGCTCGTCGTCGATGGCATACACCGCCGCATCGTCGCGGGAGGCATTGCCCACCCACAGGTTGGGGTCGAGGTTCTGTGCACCGCTGCCCGCAAGGATCACTTCCAGCACCTGGGGCGAAATCTTGCAACCGCAACCCGCACCGTGGCTGTACTGGGTAAGGCGAATCGGCTCGTTCATGGGGGACCTCAAGCTATCAAGTGGGCCGATTCTAGCAGACAGCAAAAGGCCGGCTGGGCTCTTGTGAGCACAGCCGGCCTGTTTGTTCAGCGGTTACTGGCGCGCAGCGAGCAAACGTGCGTGCCGGTTACGCCGGGCGATGTTCAAGCACTCGATCGCTGCCGAGAAGGCCATGGCCGCATACACGTAGCCTTTTGGCACGTGGGCGCCAAAGCCTTCGGCGATCAGCGTCATGCCGATCATGATCAAGAAGCCCAGGGCCAGCATCACCACGGTCGGGTTGTCGTTGATGAACTTGGCCAACGGTTCAGCGGCCACCAGCATCACGATCACCGAGACCACCACGGCAATGATCATGATCGGCAAGTGCTCGGTCATGCCCACGGCGGTGATGATGCTGTCGATGGAAAACACCAGGTCGAGCATCAGGATCTGGCCGATGGCGGCGGCAAAGCCGATAGTCACCGTGTTGCTGACGGTGGCCTTCTCTTCAGGCTCCGGGTCCATGCTGTGATGGATCTCGGTGGTTGCCTTCCACACCAGGAACAGGCCACCGGCGATCAGGATCATGTCCTTCCACGAGAACGCCTGGCCGAACACTTCGAACACCGGCGTCGTCAATTGCACGATGAACGCGATGGTGCTCAACAGGCCCAGGCGCAAGATCAACGCCATGCTGATACCAATGCGCCGTGCCTTGGCCCGGTGCTTCTCTGGCAATTTGTTGGTGAGGATCGAGATAAAGATCAGGTTATCGATGCCCAGCACGATTTCCATGACGATCAAGGTCGCCAGTGCGACCCAGGCGGTGGGGCTGGCGGCCAGTTGTAAAAGGTAATCCATAGGTCAGTCCTGACGTTTTAGTACTGGGGAATTAGGTTTCTTTGGTGTCGGATTCAGCGTCGTTTTCGGCGTCTTTTTCCTGCTTCTCAGGGCTGATCAAGCCCTGGGTTGCTTCACTCAATGCCTGTTCGGCGGCCTTGTGGGTGTCGTCGATGGCCTGCTTGGCCGACTCGGTGGCTTTGCCCAACACCTGTTGCGCGCTTTTCTCGACTTGATCACAGCCGCTGACCCCTATCAATGAAAGCGCAAGCAACGACGCCGCGCCCAGGGAATTGAGTTTCATGATGTATTCCTCGTTAGAACCATTGGGTCCAAATAGTGGCCCCTCGATAGCGAGGCATTCTATGTAGACGAACAGTTCAGGAAAATTCGTATTTTTCTCGCGTATACTTCGGTTTTTACGAAGTGTAGGTCGCGATGCTCAATTATCGACAACTGCATTACTTCTGGGTGGTGGCCAAGACTGGCAGCATCGTGCGCGCCTGCGAGCAGTTGAACCTCACGCCGCAGACCATCAGCGGGCAGATCAGCCTGTTGGAGCAGACCTACGGTGTTGCCCTGTTTCAGCGGGTCGGGCGCCAGCTTGAACTGACCGAAGCCGGGCGCCAGGCGCTGCCCTACGCCGAGCAGATGTTCCAGACCGGCAATGAATTGGAGGCGATGCTGCGCGCACAGCCTGACGAGCAGCAGATCCCGTTCCGGGTCGGGGTGGCGGATGTGGTGCCCAAGTCCATTGTGTACCGGTTGATCGCCCCGACCATGGAGTTGAGCGAACCGATCCGCATCACCTGCCGCGAAGACAAACTCGAACGTTTACTGGCCGACTTGGCGATCCAGCGCCTGGACCTGGTGATTTCCGACAGCCCCATGCCCACGCACTTGGACATCAAGGGCTACAGCCAGAAGCTGGGAGAATGCGGCATCAGTTTTTTCGCCACCCAGGCATTGGCTGACCAGCATGGCGGTGATTTCCCACAGTGCTTGCAGGGTGCGCCGCTGTTGATTCCAGGGGCAGAGACAGTGGTACGCAGCCGTTTGCAGCGCTGGTTTGCCGAACAGCAGATTCAACCCCGCATCATTGGCGAATTCGACGACAGCGCCTTGATGCAGGCGTTTGGGCAATCCGGCAGCGGGATCTTTATCGCGCCCAGCGTGATCGCCGACGAGGTGGTGCGCCAATATGGCGTGGCGCTGATCGGCCAGACCGATGCAGTGACCGAGTCGTTTTATGCGATCTCGGTGGAGCGCAAGGTCAAGCACCCCGGCATTGTGGCGATTACCGAAGGTGCCCGGCGGGAGTTGTTTACCGCCCTGCCCTGATCATTCAGGCGTTGAGCGCCGCGGGTTTGGCGGTCATCAGCCACAGTGCCAGCAGGATCGACAGCAGGATAAACCCCGAAGCGGCAAACCCCAGGCTGCCCAGGCCCAGGGTGTCGATGACATGCCCGCCCACCATGGCGCCCAGGCCAATGCCGAGGTTGGCCCCGGCAATGTTCAGCGACGCCGCAAACGCTGGAGCATGGGGCGCAGCCTTCATCAAGCGCACATGGCTGACCAGGAACATCGCCGCCTGGGTCACGCCCCACACCGCCATCGCCGCGGCCAGGCCGATGGTCGAGTGAATCGCAGGCACCACCGCCACCATGCCCGCGATCATAAACCCGCAGAACACCATGGACGCGATCAATGGGTGACGATCCACGGCACGTCCGCCCAAGGAGTTGCCGATCAGCCCGACTGCGCCAAAGCCCATCAGACACCAGCCCACCAACGTGCCGTCGAAGCCGGCCAGACGCTCAAGGATATCTGCCAGGTAGGTATAGGCGGTGAACATGCCACTGAATACCAGGATCGACAGCAGGATATGCCCCTGCATCACCGGGCTGCGCAGGATCTTGAATTGTGAGCGCAAGCTAGCCTGCTGGTGCTTGGCCTGGGTGACCGGCAGGTAGATATACAGCAGCAACGCCTTGGCCAGGGCGATCACCGCGAGCACGGCAAACGCGGTGCGCCAGCCGAACATATCGGAAATCAGCGTGCCCACCGGAATACCAAATACGGTGGCGCAAACAATGCCAAAGCCGATTTTTTCAATCGCACGCCCGGCGAACTCAGGGCCGACAATGTCTACCGCCGTTTCGCTGGCCAGGGCCCAGAACACGGGCAAGCCCAGAGCAGGGATCAAACGGGCCACGGCCATCACCCAGATATTCGGTGCCAATGCCGCCACGGTATTGGCCGCCGCAAACATGATAAGGATGCTGATAAACAAGCGCTTGCGCGGGAACCGCGCGCAATAGGCGGTGAGGAACGGGCCGAACGCGGCCACGGTGAACGCGAACAGTGTCACCAGCAGCCCGGCCTGGGACACGCTGACGTTCAGGTCCCGAGCAATCGACGGCAACAGGCCGACAATGACGAACTCTGTGGTCAGCACGGTAAAACCGGCGGCTGACAGCAGCAGGATAGGAAACAACATGAAAACTCCAGAAACGACGACATCAACGACAGCCCTAAGGGCTCGCTGAAGGAGAGGAAAGATGAGAGGGGTGAATCTTAACAGAACATGTCCGGATTTGACCAAGCCCGACTGAAACGGGTGACGGAATGCCGCAGCAAACAAGACGCTTCCCACAGCATGCTAGACTTCGCGCCTACTTCCTACAGTACTTTCTGCCTGCAATGCTGTGCCCTACTAAAAAAACTAGAGACAACTCTTTATGACTGCTGCCCCCTCCCTGTTGCAACGTTTAATGCGCGTCAGCCTGGTCACCCAAATTGTCATCGGCCTGATTGCCGGGATCGTGTTGGCCTTGCTGTTACCCGAGGCCGCGCGCGCCACTGGTTTTATCGGCAAGGTGTTTGTCACGGCGCTGAAGGCTGTCGCGCCGATCCTGGTGTTTGTGCTGGTCATGGCCTCGATTGCCAACCATAAGCATGGCCAGGAAACCCATATCCGCCCGATCCTGTTCCTGTACCTGCTCGGCACCTTTGCCGCCGCCGTGGTTGCGGTGGTCGCCAGCATGATGTTTCCGTCGTTCCTGGTATTGGCGACCCATGACGCCACGGTGAGTGCTCCTGGAGGCATTGGCGAAGTGTTGCAAAGCCTGGCGCTCAGTGTGGTGGATAACCCCGTCAGCGCGCTGATGAACGCTAACTTTATCGGCATCCTGGCCTGGGCCATTGGCATGGGCATCGCTATTCGCCATGCCGGTCAAACCACCCGTACGGTATTGGACGACTTGTCCAACGGCGTCACCCTGATTGTACGCGTGGTGATCCGCTTCGCCCCGCTGGGCATCTTTGGCCTGGTGGCCTCCACCCTGGCCACCTCGGGTTTCGGCGCCCTGCTCGGCTATGCCCACCTGCTGGCCGTGCTGATCGGCTGCATGTTGTTCGTGGCGCTGGTGATCAACCCGGCCATCGTGTTCTGGAAACTGCGCCGCAACCCCTATCCGCTGGTGCTGATGTGCCTGCGTGAAAGTGGTCTCACCGCGTTCTTCACCCGCAGCTCGGCGGCGAACATTCCGGTCAACCTGGCGTTGAGCAAACGCCTGGGCCTGCATGAAGACACCTACTCGGTGTCGATCCCGCTCGGTGCCACCATCAACATGGCCGGCGCCGCCATCACTATCACCGTGCTGACCCTGGCGGCCGTGCACACCCTGGGCATCGCCGTGGACATGCCGACCGCCGTGCTGCTCAGCGTCGTCGCTGCGGTGTGTGCCTGCGGTGCATCGGGGGTGGCGGGTGGTTCGCTGCTGTTGATTCCCCTGGCGTGCAGCCTGTTTGGCATCCCCAGTGAAATCGCCATGCAGGTAGTGGCCGTCGGTTTCATCATCGGCGTGCTGCAGGACTCGGCGGAAACCGCACTCAACTCGTCTACCGATGTGCTGTTTACGGCGGCGGCGTGTTTGGGCAAGGAAGAACAGGCCTCCTGAGTCCGCAAAAGAAAAGCCCGATCGGTTCAAGCCTGAACCGTCTCGGGCGCTATCTAAAAGGGCTGAATGCCTGGCAGATTAAGACGATGGATTGTCAGCCGTGAATCCCTGAAGCGGCATTCCGTATCGTTCGTTTGTTTTCGGGTTAAATCGGTACCACTTACCCGTGACGTCATCTAACTGAGCCAGCACCTTCGGGGTATCGGCGCCTGGCGACGTGCCGGTCATCACGCCTTGCGGCTTATGCTGATAGACCCGGCTGACACTGCGATTGGTCGCAATGACCTTCCAGCCAAGGCTTCCTTTGCCAACGACCGATGAGAACGTTGTAAGCCCTCGGGTCCCGATGGCCGCGCCACCTGCAAATGGGTTGGCGGCGCTGAGAAACGCCCTGCCCAGCTTGCCTGCAACGCCGCCACGCCCTAGCTGGCCACCTACCTTCACTATCTTGGAGATTTTGCCGACAGCTCCTGCTCCGGCGACCAAAAAACCAAACAGGTCAAATGCAAGGAACTTCAGTCCCTCCCCCACCCTGCCCTCCTGAAAACTATGAAGCGCCGACGCGCCCGGTATCAGTGCACGGGTCACCGCTTGTATTTTTTCAAATTCAGTCACTTCTGTGTCGAACGTAGTGACACCTCTGGCAGCGCTGACGACCGCCTCACGCTCATCGGCCCTGAAAAAATGCCGTGTAACTGCATCTGCTATGTGCTGTGTCCTCTGCGAGTTGAACGTTTGTACAGGGGATGAGCTTGTTGGCTTTGACTGTCGCTCTTGGCTTTCTGTCGCATCGCTGGCTTTGATTTCAGTCAGCCGAGTGTTCGTTCTGATTGCGACTTTTGGTTTATTCGTCGCAACCTGGCTCCATTCGCCTTGCAACCCGGTCGTCAGCCCATCGGCTAAATCTGCGCAATAACGCAGAACGCCTGTCGTGGGGTTGACCTCATAGATCCGTTTCTTGCCTTTATGCAGGGTTTCAACAAATACCGAGCTACTTTTAACCGCCTCATTCTCCGAGACTACATAACGAAAACGATGGCCTGCCGACTCAGTGGTTTGGGTTACGTTCTCCTCTCCATAAATTTTCAACTCACCGTGCTGCAACGCCTCTTGATCTTCCTCAGGCAGCAGTGACATCTGGTGTTTTACGGTAACGTTCATGGCACCTTTGAGCCCGTCGTAATACTCGCCGACATGCGCTTCAAACTTATCGTTCAATGATCCGAGAAAGCGCAGCTCATGGGCTATTTTGGCAATAGGAACGGCAGGGTCATCGGACGACCATTGAACATGTTGCTGGGGGTTCAAAAAGATATCCAGTATTGAATAAGGCCCCTGTAAGTCGTTTTGCCTCACCGATGGGTAGATTGTTTTTTTCTCAAAGTCGATCTTCCCATAGATCTCTTCGGGAAAAGTGCTCTTCAACAGGCCGAGCCCGAGCTCCGAGCGTTTGTGCAATACCGTACGCTGTGCTTCTGAGGCTGCTGTCAGCGCCTCGAAACGTTCATTGGCAAGGACACCCGCACGCTCAATTTCTTCATCCGTGTAGTTGTTATCCTCGCGCTTGTCGATGGCCTTATCTGCCACCGCCCAATGAATCAGCCCCTCCCGCGCAGCCAGCGCCTCTACTTGTTTTTCGGCGGCGGTAATCGGATTCAAATCGTCTTTGAGCAATTGCTCATAGGTTTTAGTTACCGCCAGCCCTGGAGAGCGCATTTCGGTTTTGGCAACGATGGCCTTCAAACTGACCCACGCTGGCGAGCCGTAAGTCACGTTGTCCGGAACGCCTTTGACGAGTAATTCCGGCGCGTGATGCGACAACAACAGATAGGCGGCAACCGGCGCATTATTGCCGTATGACTTGCGCAGATGTTCGGTTAGGCCCTTAAGTACAAAAGACAGTGGTTTGCCCCAGTTCTCGCGCGCCGACAGATCAAACCCAGCCACCTTGTTCTTTTCGTCAGGCTTCCACAATGCATCCTGGTTGAGACCTATCTGCAGAGCCGAAAGCGCCCAATCCTCGACACTGCCTGCACCGTCGAACTTAGTGCGCAAGGCTTCGCCCATGGCTCGCGCAGCAGGGCTTTGCAAAAGCCTGAAAATTGCTTGCCGGGGATCTTTCAGCTCTGCTTCAGACCACTGGATGCTTTGCGTTAAATAACCGAAAGCGTTTTGGCTCAATGTTAACGAGTCGAACTCAGGCAACGCCATTGCGTTATAGGAAACAGCGTCGTAGATAGCCTGCTGTTGCGACGTATCCAGCGGTGTAGGCCACGATAACCCGCCCCCCAAATCGCCATGCAATTGTCGGTACTCGACAGGGCGTGACAACTCAAGGCCCATGTTTTTTATATCGCCTTTATCAACGGGGTGCTCCCAACCATTACCCGTCATGAACTGCAAGAGGTTCACCTGCCGCCCTGCCATTGGTTGGTTATCCAGACGAAAGCCGGAGTCAGGATCCAGCCTGATTTGTTGCGATTGCAGATAGGATCGCAGTCCAGCTTCACGATCATAAACTGGCGTGTCGGGGAGAAGGCGATGAGTGTAGCGATGCAATGACGCTTGGTTATCCAGATACTCGTCCGCCCCCACGTACGCTGTGACCAAAGCATCCTTGAAGGTATCCAGATCACGTTTATTGGCAAGCTGCTGTTTTTGCGTCACCAGCGCTTCTTCAGTGCGCGCCTCACCCACCCCTGAGGTAGCAAACGTATTATTGCTTTGCAGCTCTCGAGCACGTTGTCGATCTTCGGTGAAGTCGTTATGAATCGTCTCGCCATAAAATTGGGCTACCTGCTTGAGCGGCGCACTTTCGGCCTGCAGGTCCGAGTAGCTGATCCCATCGGGCGCATAAGCTTTTAGCGCGGCCAGAATCGGTCCGGCAAAGGTCGCCCAAGGTGAGTTGTCTTTTAAGGTAAATAAGGTAAGCACGCCATTTTTTCTGACACTCAGCCCGCCGTCAGAACTAATCTTGAGGGAGGATGGATCATAACCATCCGACTTAAGCCAGGTTAAAAAGCCCTTGTCGTTAAGGGTATTACGTAGCTGCGCTCGCCACTGGCCGAACGAAGAAGCGTCCGGAATATTCGGGATGATCGTTTCTTCATCACGTGTCCGGCCCTCCAACGCCTCACTATAAAGGGCTGCCAGTTCACTGTTGGCTTGGTCCCGCGCAGAGGTGTGGGAGGACGTTTCATTACCTGGCACCTCTCGGCGGGTGCGACTCACCGCAACCAAATTCGAGGAAGAGTTACCTTGATTCTTCGTCGTATCCAATGCTGGCTTGGGATAAGCGTTGTTGGTAATCGACGTGGCTGCGATGGGAGAAAGATGCATGTCGTTTGTAGGCTCCAGGTTCTTTACTAGAAAGTTTTATAGGCGCTCCTGAGTGAGATCCATCTGAATTTTGGTTGCATCGAATACGTGACAAGACATGAGGCAGGTATAAAGACCATGCATAAAAAAACCTGGGGCTGTTCGTGAAAGAACAACCCCAGGTTTTTTTGAACCTTGAGTTTAGAAGGCGCCCATATAATCGCGCTTGCCCACTTCCACACCGTTATGGCGCAGCAGCGCATAAGCGGTGGTGACGTGGAAGAAGAACTGCGGCAGGCCGTAGGTCAGCAGGTAGGACTGGCCGCTGAAGCGCTTCTCTTTCGGAGTGCCGGGGCGAGTGACGATCTCGATGCCCTCTTTGCCGTCGATCTGCTCGGGCTTGATGGTGTCGACAAAGGCCAGGACTTTGGCGATCAGCGCTTGCAGGTCGGCAAAAGTGACTTCGCTGTCTTCGTACTTGGGTACTTCGATCTCGGCCAGGCGTGCGGATACACCTTTGGCGAAGTCCACGGCGATCTGTACCTGGCGCACCAACGGGAACATGTCCGGGAACAGGCGCGCTTGCAGCAAGGCGTTGGGCTCGATGTTCTTGGCGCTGGCGTGGGCTTCAGCTTTGTTCAGCACATCGCTGAGGGCGTTGAGCATTTGCTTGAAGACCGGGATGGAAGCGGCGTACAGGGAAATAGTCATGACAGTCTCACGGTAATGGCGGGGTTGGAACCAGCCGCGATTATAGCCATGCCTGGCGCTTGTCTTTTATTTTTTCAAGCTTAGGCTAAGGGGCTTCACTGCATAGGGAAAGCGCGATGACCGCCGAGCACGACACCGACACCCCTGAGCCGCGCCTGAACAGCACGGAAATCCGCGTCCTGGGCTGCCTGATCGAAAAACAGGCGACCAACCCGGAAACCTACCCCCTCACCCTCAACGCCTTGGTGCTGGCCTGCAACCAGAAGACCAGCCGCGAGCCGGTGATGAACCTCAGCCAAGGCCAAGTCGGCCAGAGCCTGCGCGTGCTGGAGGGCCAAGGCTTCACGCGCCTGGTAATGGGCAGCCGCGCCGACCGCTGGGAACACCGTGTGGACAAGGCCCTGGAACTGGTGCCGGCCCAGGTGATCCTGACCGGGCTGCTGTTTTTGCGGGGGCCGCAGACCGTCAATGAGCTGCTCACCCGCAGCGGGCGTATGCATGACTTTGAGGATGCCGAACAGGTTGTGCATCAGCTCGAGCGCCTGATTGCACGAGGACTGGCGCTGCTCGTGCCGCGTCAGGCGGGGCAGCGGGAAGACCGGTATACCCATGCACTGGGGGACCCGGCAGATATTGAAGCGATTATGACCGCGCGGGGGAATCCGGTAGAGCGTAGCGCAGGGGCTGTTTCGGTGGAGCGCATTGAAGAGCTGGAAGCGCGGATTGCCGCACTGGAAGAACGGCTGGCGCAGCTGGAACAGGGATAATGCAGATAAACATGTGGGAGCTGGCTTGCCTGCGATAGCCATTGGTATCGACACAACTTTGTAGGTTGCAGCAGCCAACGGTAACTACGATGCGAAGCGAGCCGCTCTTGATCTTGCTCTGCTTTTGATCTTAGGCGCCCCGTTAAACCACGCTGGCCGAACGCAGGCTTTAATTCGTGGGTAACCCGGCAGGACGCCGGGTTAGCCGCCCCGCGCCATGGATGGCGCGTGGCGGCGGCCCACGGATTCAAGCCTGCGTTCGGGCACACCGAGCCTAGGCGAGGTGCCGAGTGGTGGGGCAAGAGCCTTTTGCTTACTTTTGGGCTCTTTTCAAAAGTGAGCCGCTGTAAAAGCGGAACCCTAAGTAGCCGTTACCGCAGGAATGGATATGTACTCGGTATTACGGCGTCGACTGTGAGGCCGTCTTCGCAGGCAAGCCAGCTCCCACAGTTGGATCGCGTGCGCGTCAGTTAGATCACCGAATGGTTGTGCGTAAGGCTTTAGCTGCGGGCGAAGGCCACCGCTGCCTCGAACTGCTCCTGCGTAGGCCGCACGCCGGTATAAAGCACAAACTGCTCCAACGCCTGAATAGCGATCACTTCCAGCCCGGTAATCACCCGCTTGCCCTGCGCACGCCCCCGCACGATCAACGGCGTTTCCGCCGGGATCGCCACCACATCGAAGACAGTCTCCGCCTGATCGATTGCCTCAGGCTCAAACGCCAACGCATCCGCCTCCGCCCCGCCAGTCATGCCGATGGGCGTTACGTTGATCAGCATCTGTGGGCGCAGGCTGCCCAATTCCGCCTGCCACGCGTACCCCAGGTTCCTGGCCAATGCCTGGCCCGCCACCTCATTACGCGCCACGATCACACCATTGGCGTACCCCCCGTCACGCAAGGCACTGGCGACCGCCTTGGCCATGCCGCCGCTGCCGCGCAGGGCAAAGGTGGAATCTTTGGGCACCGCGTGCTTTTTCAGCAGTTGCTCAATGGCGATGTAGTCGGTGTTGTAAGCCTTGAGATGGCCGTTGGTGTTGACGATGGTGTTCAGGGAGTCAATGGCTTGAACCGAATCGTCGAGTTCATCCACCAAGGCAATAGCAGCCTCCTTGAACGGCATGGACACCCCGCAACCGCGCACACCCAGGGCGCGGATACCGCCGATCGCGCCGGGCAAGTCCTGGCTGCTGAAGGCTTTATAGTAAAAATTCAAACCCAGCTGTTCATACAGGTGGTTATGAAAACGCAGGCCAAAGTTCCCAGGGCGCGCCGACAGTGACATGCACAGTTGGGTGTCCTTGTTGGGGTGCATCTGCATGGATAACTCCTTGAAGTAAGCAAATCGGTACAGACCTTACACAACCTTTACCCATTGGCGGTGCTGTTTTCTCGAAATACGTTGTCTTAAAAGTATCCCCGCGACAATCCTTGAGTCTATTGATTGCAGACCACAAGCGCAGGGGCTAATTGAGGAATGACCATCATGCGTAAACTCCCCAGAATCGCCTTGCTTATCGGCGCACTCGCGATGGCCGGCCAAGCCTCCGCCCACGGTGGTGGTTGGGGTGGCCCGGCCGTGTTCGGTGCGCTTGTCGGCGCAGCAGTAGTCGGCTCTGTGGTTGCCAGCCAGCCGCGTGAGGTGTATGTGCAGCAACCGGTGTATGTGCAGCCGCAACCGGTGTATGCCGCGCCGCCGCCGGTCTACTACGCGCCACCGCCACCGGTGTATGTGCAACAGCAGGTTTACTACCGCCCGGCGCCCGTCTATTACGGCCCACCGCGCGGTTATTATGGGCCACCTCGCGGCTACTACGGCCCGCCTCACGGTTACTACCGCCATGGCTGGTAAGGTTTAACCCCGTTGACAGCCACAGGCCTCGCCCACACGCGGGGCCTTTTTTTGCCTGGGAAGTCCGGATTTATCCTGCCAGTGTCGCTGTGAGAACAACGCACGAGCGCCAATCCCACATCATAAGCGTCAAATATCCTCTTGATCGATTGCGGGCTGCGCTGTCATGTTTGCGTCACAAAACAGTCGCACTATCGACTCAGTCCAGCCAATAACAATTAAGGACGATTGACCATGCCCACACAAAACCCGCACCGCACCGCCGGCCTTTGCACTTCCAGCAAGGTCTACAGCGCCTTGACCGAACTCAAGCACCTGGAAGGCCATCGCAGCGCCAAGTTCCTGGCATTGTTGGCAGAAAACCTGGTGCGCAAGGGCCTGCTCAGTGAGCACGAAGTGGTGAACATGCTCGACCAGGTGGTGGATTAACGCCTGACATTGATGTCGACTATCGAGCCAGGTGATTTTTCCCAGGCGCCAGCAAACCGTAAGGTGACCTCCATAACGTTTGGAGGTACTTATGCCCACTGTTCAAATCATGTCCGTCATTGGTAGCGCCGTCCCCGCCCCGCTGCGCAAACTGGGCTTGCTCGCCTGCTGGTATGTGGTGCGCGATGGCGAGCCGATCAGCGGCCCGCTCACCTCGTTATCGGATGCAGAAACACAACGCCGGATGGCAACCGACTTCAGGCTAGAAGCCTGAACGTTACGGCAGCGGCAGCTTGACCCGCGGCTTGGTTTCGACGAACAACGCCCAGCACGACATGAACAACGCTGCCACCAGCGGCCCGATCACAAAGCCGTTAAGGCCGAACACCGACAGGCCGCCCAAGGTCGAGATCAGGATCAGGTAGTCGGGCATCTTGGTGTCCTTGCCCACCAGGATCGGGCGCAGCACGTTGTCCACCAGGCCGATCACAAACACGCCGAACAGCCCCAGCACCACACCCTGCCAGATCGAACCGCTCAACAGGAAATAAACTGCCACCGGCCCCCAGACCAGCCCGGCACCCACCGCAGGCAGCAGGGACAGGAACGCCATCAGCACGGCCCAGAGCAAGGCACTGGGGATGTCCAGGAACCAGAAGATCAAGCCACCCAGCGCACCCTGGGTCACGGCCACCAGCACATTGCCCTTGACCGTGGCGCGCACCACGCGGTTGAACTTGAGTTGCAGGCGACGCTTTTGCGGCTCGGCCAAGGGTACGGCTGTGCGCACCTTGCGTACCAGTTCCGGGCCGTCGCGCAGCAGGAAAAACAGCAGGTACAGCATGATGAAAAAGCTCACCAGGAAATCAAACGTACCCTGGCCGAAGCTGAACGCCTGGGAGGCAAAGAACTGACTGCCCTGCATCGCGCCCTTGACGACCTTTTCCCGCAGCCCTTCGAGGTTGCCCATGCCGAAACGGTCGAGCAACTGCTGGAAATACGGCGGTAGAACGTTCTTGAATTGCTCGATATAACCCGCCACATCGAGCTTGCCGCTCTCGATGTTTTTGTAGAGGGTGGCCCCCTCTTGCACCAGCAAGGCACTGGTGATGATCACCGGCAGAATCGCGATCACCAGGCACACCGTCAAGGTGGTCAGGGAGGTCAGGTTGCGATTCCAGCTAAAACGCTGCTGCAGGCGGCGCTGCATCGGCGCAAAGATAATGCCCAGGATCACCGCCCAGAACACCGCACCGTAGAACGGCAGCAATATCCAGATAAAAGCCACGGTGACCAAGGCCAGTAGCAGCAACAGGGTCTTGAATTGCAGGTTGGTTTGATTCATGTCCGGTCCATGTCAGAAAAACAGGGCCGATGGCGGCCCTGTTGCTTAGTCCGCAGCCAAACGCGGGAGTGCCCTGGTTTATCGAACAAGCATAGATCGCGTTATTTAGACCTGGGTCAATATCCCGTTATCGCTCCAGCACTACCCTCGCGCCTTTTTGCGACCCACACCCATGCGCCCGATAACTGCCCCCGAACTGCTCGCTCCCGCCGGCACCCTGAAAAACATGCGCTACGCCTTCGCCTACGGTGCCGACGCGGTCCATGCCGGCCAGCCGCGCTACAGCCTGCGGGTGCGCAATAACGAGTTCGACCACGCCAACCTGGCCCTCGGCATCCAGGAAGCCCATGACCAGGGCAAGCGCTTTTACGTGGTGGTGAACATTGCGCCGCACAACGCCAAGCTCAAGACCTTCCTCAAAGACCTTGCGCCCGTGATCGCTATGGGCCCGGATGCGCTGATCATGTCCGACCCGGGGTTGATCATGCTGGTGCGCGAGCACTTCCCGCAGATGCCAATCCACCTGTCGGTACAGGCCAATACGGTGAACTGGGCCAGCGTGGCGTTCTGGCAGCAACAAGGCATTTGCAGGGTGATTCTGTCGCGGGAGCTGTCCCTGGAAGAGATCGGCGAAATCCGCCAGCAGGTGCCGGCCATGGAGTTGGAGGTGTTTGTACATGGCGCCTTGTGCATGGCCTATTCCGGGCGGTGCCTGCTGTCGGGCTATATGAACAAGCGCGATGCCAACCAGGGCAGTTGCACCAATGCCTGCCGCTGGAAATACCAGGCCACGCCGGCAGTGGAGAATGTCACGGGGGATATCGTCCATGAATATCAACCCACATTGGGCATCGGCACGCCCACCGATCAGGTGTTCCTGCTACAAGAAACCAATCGCCCCGATGAACCCATGCCCGCCTTCGAAGACGAACACGGCACCTACATCATGAACGCCAAGGACCTGCGAGCCGTGCAGCATGTGGAGCGCCTGGCACAGATGGGCGTGCATTCGTTAAAGATCGAAGGCCGCACCAAATCGCACTTCTACTGCGCGCGCACCACCCAGGTGTACCGCCAGGCCATCGATGACGCAGTGGCCGGGCGCGCGTTTGACCGCGGCTTGATGACCAACCTCGAATCACTGGCCCAGCGTGGCTACACAGAAGGTTTCCTGCGCCGCCACGTGCATGACGAATACCAGAACTACCAGAACGGCAGCTCGGTTTCCGAACGCCAGCAGTTTGTCGGGGAACTGACCGGCGAGCGCCGTGGTGCGTTGGCCGAGGTGAAGGTGAAGAATCGCTTTGCGCTGGGCGACCACCTGGAGTTGATGACGCCCGCCGGCAACTTTCACTTTGACTTGGCGAGCCTGCATAACGCCAAGGGCGAAGCCATTGAGGTGGCGCCGGGGGACGGGCATACGGTGTATGTGTCGATTCCGGCGCAGATGGACCTGCGTTTTGGCTTGCTGATGCGCGACGTTTAAACCCTGCCATGGGGTTGAATGGATCAGATCCTGAACTGGCCCACCAACTGCCCGAGGCGCTGGCCCAGGTCGGCCAGGCTGCGAGACGTCTGGGCGCCCAGTTGGGTTTCATCCGCCACGCTGTCTACCGCTACGGCAATCTGATGCACGCTGCGGTTGATCTCTTCCGCGACGGCGGTCTGCTCTTCGGCGGCGCTGGCGATCTGGGCGTTCATTGAATTAATGGTGCCAATCAGTTGCGCCATGGTGTCCAGAGACGCGCCGGCTTGGTTGGCCTGGGCCGAGGTGCCGTCGCCGGCATCGCTGGAGCGGCGCATAGCGTCCACAGCCGCCTCGGTGCCTTTTTGCAGGCGATCGATCATGCCCTGAATTTCCTGAGTGCTGGTTTGGGTGCGACTGGCCAGGGCACGCACTTCATCGGCGACCACGGCAAAGCCACGCCCAGCCTCCCCGGCCCGTGCGGCCTCGATGGCAGCGTTGAGCGCCAACAGGTTGGTTTGTTCGGCGATGGAGCGGATCACGCCGAGCACACTGACGATTGACGACACATCCTGCTGCAGACTGTCCAGGGACACGCCGCTGCTGCGGATGTCGTTCACCAGCGCATGGATCTGCGCGATGCTACCGTCCACCACGCGCTTGGCGGCCTGGCCTTCGGCGTCGGTCTGCTGCGCAGCGACGGCGGCGCCCTGGGCACTGCGTGCCACTTCGTGGGCAGCCGAGGACATCTGGTTGATCGCGGTGGCCACCTGGTCGGTCTCGTGGCGCTGGCGTTCCATGGCCTGCTCGGAGCGCTGGGCCTGGTCGGACACCTGGCTCACCAACCCGGTGAGCTGAGCGGTCATGTCAGTGATCTGGCGCACCAGGCCGTGGATTTTATCGACAAAGCGGTTGAATGCACCGGCCAGGTCGCCGAGTTCATCCTGGCTGGTGATGGCCAGGCGGCAGGTCAGGTCGCCTTCACCCGCCGCGATGTCATCGAGGTTGGCTTTCATCAGGTGCAGCGGACGCAAGATGGTATTGGCTAGCAACATGCCCACGGCGGCGATCACCAGCAACACCACCACGGCCACACCGAGGATGCTCAGCAGCACGCCTTGCATGCGTGTCTCGACTTTAGCCTGCACCACCGCCACCTGGGCGTCGATGCCATCGAGGTTCACCGAGGTGCCGATCACCATGTCCCACTTGGGCAGGTACTCGGTATAGCCGAGCTTGGGCACCAGTTCGGTCTGGCCGGGCTGGGTCGAACTGTATTGCAGGTAGTGGGTGCCGTCCTTGCCGACCTTGACCAGGTCGCGGTTGACGTAGACGCCGTTAGGGTCGCGGTTGTCCTTGAAGCTTTTGCCCACTCCGTCCGGGCTGTTGCCCTTGAACAGGCGGATGGTTTCGGAGTCGTAGCCGAAGAAATAGCCGTCTTTGCCGTAGCTGGTATTGGATAACAACTTGACCACCTGCGCCCGCGCCGCGCTGTCGCCGGGGGCTGCCGCGTCGTAGAGCGGCTTGATGGTGGTCATGGCCACCTCGACATAACCTTGCAGGGTGGCCTTGGCGTCGTTGAGCAGGCGCTGGCGGGTTTCATCCACTTCGTTGCGGGCCTGGCCCTGCAGAATCCACACGGTGGTCAGGCTGATGACCACGGCAAACAACAACACCGGCACGACAGCAAGGGCCAGGACTTTGGCCTTCAAACTCAGACGCATGGCTTTTCTCTCTTGTTAGTGGCGACTTGAGAGGTTAACGGCCATGTGAGCGATTTCTGTAGGAGCGAGCTTGCTCGCGAAGAACCTGAGAGCACTGCGGGGTGCCAGGTTGCCCGCGTTATCGTTGACGCTTTTCGCGAGCAAGCTCGCTCCTACAGGAACCTCGTCAGAGCGTCATCGCGGCCAGCCAGCCGAACGCCAGCAGCGGCAGGTTGTAGTGCAGGAAGGTCGGCACCACGGTGTCCCAGATGTGGTGGTGCTGGCCGTCGATATTCAGGCCGGAGGTGGGCCCGAGGGTAGAGTCCGAGGCGGGCGAACCGGCGTCGCCCAAGGCACCGGCGGTACCAACGATGCACACGATGGCCACCGGGCTGAAGCCCAACTGCACACACAGCGGCACGAAAATCGCCGCGAGGATCGGCACCGTGGAAAACGACGAGCCGATGCCCATGGTCACCAACAACCCCACCAGCAGCATCAACAACGCGCCAACGCCCCGGCTATGGCCGATGAACGCTGCCGAGGCCTGCACCAGCGAGTTCACGTCACCGGTGGCCTTGAGCACTTCGGCAAAGCCTGAGGACGCGATCATGATGAAGCCGATCATCGCCATCATCTTCATGCCTTCGGTGAACAGGTCATCGGTGTCGCGCCAGCGCACGATGCCCGACACCGAGAAGATCAGGAAGCCGGCCAGGGCGCCGATGATCATCGAGTCCAGCCACAACTGGATGATGAACGCCGAGGCAATCGCCAGGCCGGCCACCAGCAGGGTCAGCGGGTTGTACTGCACCGCCACTTGCTCGACACGCTCGATTTTCTTCAGGTCGTACACACGCTTTTTGCGGTAGCTGATCAACACCGCCACCAGCAGGCCGACCACCATGCCCAGCGCCGGCAAGCCCATGGCGTGGGTGACATTCACCCCGCTGATATCCACCCCGCTCTTGGCGACGTTGGCCAGCAGGATCTGATTGAGGAAGATATTGCCAAAGCCCACCGGCAGAAACATGTACGGGGTGATCAGGCCGAAGGTCATCACACAGGCGATCAGGCGACGGTCCAGTTGCAGCTTGGTCAGCACATACAACAGCGGCGGTACCAGCAGCGGAATAAACGCAATGTGGATCGGCAAGATGTTCTGCGAGGCAATCGCCACCACCCACAACAGGCCGATCAGCAGCCATTTGACGTGGTTGCCACCGCTGGCGTCCTGGCGGTCCACCAGCAGCAAGGCTTTGTCCGCCAGGGCATGGGCCAGCCCGGACTTGGCAATCGCCACGGCGAAAGCCCCGAGCAATGCGTAGGACAAGGCCACGGTTGCGCCGCCGCCCAGCCCGCCGTTGAAGGCCTTGAGCGTGGCCTCGATACCCAGGCCACCGGTCAAGCCACCCACCAGGGCGCCGACGATAATGGCGATGACCACATGCACGCGGGACAGGCTGAGTACCAGCATGGTGCCGACCGCGGCGATGACTGCGTTAATCATGGTTACCTCAAGCAGAAACAAAAAAGACAGGCATGCCCGCGCGCGGCCCATGGGAACAGCTGCCGGCGTGCAGGCTTGAAAGAGGTCTTATTAGAGGGCGCGCACTTTGCAGGAGCTGGGCTGTCATGTCAAAAACTGTGGTGAGGCAAAGCCCTCTGCACAGATAAAGAATTACAGGCACTGGCCGATACGCTGTCTCTATGTGCTTTCAGGTAAGGATGTCCCGATGTCGCTCAGGCAGCTCTCCATTCAATGGAAAATCACCCTGCTGGCGGGCCTGTGCCTGCTGGGGATCGTGACCCTGCTGGTGGGTCTGTCGCTGTATCGCATGGCGCAGAGCTCGCAGCAGGTCAAGGCGTCCAGCATGCAGATGCTCGACGAAGCCGCCCAGTCGCGCATTGAAGCCCAAGGCGAAGTGCAGGCGCTGGGCATTCGCCAGCAGTTCATGGATGCCTACCAGTACGGCCATGGCTTTTCCCGCCAGGTGCTGTTTTTGCGCGAACAGGCCGAGAAGCGCTTTCTCGATGCCTTCGACACCCGTGAAGACCTGACGCGCCAGGTCAAGGCCGCCCTGCAGGCCAACCCAGACCTGCTCGGCCTGTCCCTGGTGTTCGAAGCCAATGCGCTGGACGGCAAAGACGAACTGTTCGCCAACCAGGCGGAACTGGGCAGCAATGACAAAGGCCGTTTCGCGCTGTACTGGTCGCAACCGACACCGGGGAAAATCACCTCGATGGCGCTGCCCGAGAGCGACATGGCCGACACCTCCATCGGCCCCAGCGGTGAAAAGGCCAACGCCTGGTTCACTTGCCCACGCACGACCCTCAAGCCCTGCGTGATCGAGCCCTACTTCTATGTGATCGACGGCCAGAACGTGCTGATGACCAGCATCGTGTTCCCGCTGATGGTCAATGGCAAAGTCATCGCCTCGCTGTCGGTGGACATCAACCTCAACAGCCTGCAGGCGGTCAGCCAACAGGCCAGCCAGAAACTGTACGACGGCCAGACCCAGGTCAGCATCCTCAGCCCGACCGGCTTACTGGCCGGCTACAGCCCGGATGCCAGCAAACTCAGCCAACGCCTGGAGCAGGTCGACCCGGCCAGCGGCGCTCAGTTGATCAGTGCCTTGGCCAGCAGTACCCAGACCCACAGCCTGCGCACCGACCATCAACTCAAGGTACTGGCGCCTTTTGCACCGATTCCCGGCGGTAAGGCGTGGGGCGTATTGCTGGATGTACCGGAAAAAGTCCTGGTCGCCCCCGCCGAAGCGCTGAAAAACCAGCTGGACGCCGACAACGCCAAAGGCACCCTGCTGGAACTGGGCCTGGGCCTGCTCGCCGCCGTGGTCGGCTTGATTCTGGTGTGGCTGATGGCGCGCAGCGTGACCCGGCCAATCCTCGGCGTGGCGCACATGCTTGAGGATATCGCCAGCGGCGAAGGCGACCTGACCCGTCGCCTGGCCTACGCCAAACAGGATGAACTGGGCCAATTGGCCGGCTGGTTCAACCGCTTCCTCGACAAGCTGCAGCCGATCATTGCCGAGGTCAAACGCTCGGTGCAGGATGCCCGCGGCACCGCCGACCAGTCCGCAGCCATTGCCACGCAAACCAGCGCCGGCATGGAGCAGCAGTACCGCCAGGTGGATCAGGTGGCCACCGCGTCCCACGAAATGAGCGCCACCGCCCAGGATGTGGCCCGCAGCGCCGCCCAAGCGGCCCAAGCCGCCCGGGATGCCGACCAGGCGACCCGCCAAGGCTTGACCGTTATCGACCGCACCACCGCCAACATTGGCGAGCTCGCCGCCGACATGAGCACTGCCATGGCCCAGGTAGAAGGCTTGGCCGCCAACAGCGAACAGATCGGCTCGGTGCTCGAAGTGATTCGCGGCATCGCCGAGCAGACCAACCTGTTGGCGCTCAACGCCGCCATCGAAGCCGCTCGCGCCGGTGAAGCCGGCCGCGGTTTTGCCGTGGTCGCCGACGAAGTGCGTAACCTGGCGCGGCGCACCCAGGAATCGGTGGAAGAAACCCGCCTGGTGATCGAACAATTGCAAACCGGTACCAGCGACGTGGTCGGCTCCATGGGCAACAGCTATCGCCAAGCCCAGGGCAGCGTCGAACAGGTGGGCCAGGCCGTGACGGCCTTGCGCCAGATTGGCGATGCGGTCACGGTGATCAGCGACATGAACCTGCAAATCGCCAGCGCCGCCGAAGAGCAAAGCGCGGTGGCCGAAGAGATCAACAGCAACGTGGCGACCATTCGCGATGTGACCGAGTCATTGTCGGAGCAGGCCAATGAGTCGGCGCGGGTCAGCCAGGCGTTGAACAGCCTGGCAAATCAGCAGCAGGGGTTGATGGATCAGTTCAGGGTCTGAATGTAGCAAGGCTTTTCTGTGGGAGCCGGGCTTGCCCGCGATGCAGACACCTCGGTACTTCAGGCAAACCGAGTCGATGCTATCGCAGGCAAGCCAGCTCCCACATCTTGAGCGGTGGTGTGTCAGTGTCAGCGGCGTGGCAACTCGATCAACACCTTGAGCCCACCCAGCTCACTCTCCTGCAGCTGCAACACCCCGCCCCACACCTCAACGATGTCGCGCACGATTCCCAGCCCAAGGCCATGGCCAACCCTTTGCTCATCCAGGCGTGCGCCACGGCTGAACACTTGGTCGCGCTGGGCCTCGGGAATGCCGGGGCCATCGTCTTCCACTGCCAGCCGGTAGCCCTGGGACGTCTCACTGACGCTCAGGCGTACCTCGGCGTCCGCCCATTTACAGGCGTTGTCCAACAGGTTGCCCAGCAGTTCCAGCAGGTCTTCCCGGTCCCAGGGCAGTTGCAGGCCCGGCGCCACTTGATAGCTGAGGTCCAGGTGTTCGCCGTGGATCATGCGCAGGGTGGCCAGTAAGCCGGGCAGTTCTTGTTCACAGTCAAACAACGCGCCCGGCAGCGCATCACCCGCCAGGCGCGCACGGTTGAGTTCACGGTTGAGGCGCTGCTGCACCTGCTCCAGTTGCTCGCGCAACAACTGGCTCAACTGCGGATGATCCTTGAGGGCTTCACTGGAAGCAGCGCTCAACAACACCGCCAGGGGAGTTTTCAGCGCATGCCCCAGGTTGCCGAGGGCGTTGCGGGAGCGCTTGAGGCTGTCTTCGGTGTGCGCCAGCAGGTGGTTGATCTGCGCCACCAGGGGCTCCAGCTCAAGTGGCACCTGAGTATCGAGTTGCGAGCGCTGGCCTTGTTGCAGTTGAGCGATCTGGTTGCGCGCGGTCTCCAGCGGGCGCAAGGCACGGCGCACCGTGACCCGTTGCAGAACCAGCACCAGTAGCAGCGCCGCCAGCCCCATCACCAGGCCGACCTGGCGCATCAGGCGAAAGCTCTCGCGCACCGGCGTGTAGTCCTGGGCCACGCTGATGGAAATCGATTGGCCAAAGCGCTTGTAGTCCGAGCGCAGCACCAACAGTTGCTGGCCTTCGGGCCCCAGTTGCAGGTTGCCCTTGAGCCCCGCCGTGGGAAGCCGGGGCAGTTCCTGGTCCCACAGTGAGCGGGAGCGCCAATGCACATCGGCAAAGTCGATACGAAAGTAATGCCCGGAGAATGGCCGTTGGTACGCCGGCGACAGGCGTTGCTCATCCAACTGCACACCGTTGGGCCCACGCACCAGCGCCACCAGCAGGTTTTCGCTGTCGTTGCGCAAGCCCGCTTCAAGGTAGCGCTGCAAACCTGCCTCGAACAACCACAGGCTGGTTTGCGCCAGCACCACGCCGACAATCACCATCACGCTGATCAACCCCAGGCTCAGGCGCCGCTGGATTGACCTCATGCCGGGGTGGCGCCGAAACGGTAGCCCTGGCCGCGCCGGGTCTCGATCACGCTGCGGCCCAATTTGCGCCGCAGGTGGTTGACGTGCACCTCAAGTACATTGGAGTCGCGCTCGGTCTCGCCGTCATACAAGTGTTCGGCCAGGTGGCTTTTGGACAGGATCTGTTCGGGATGCAGCATGAAATAGCGCAACAACCGAAATTCGGCAGCCGTCAATTGGATCTCGGCGCCGTCGCGCAGCACGCACTGGCGCCCTTCATCCAAATGCAGGCCGGCGGCTTGCAGGGTGGGCTGGTTCGTCTGGCCGTGGGAGCGGCGCAGCAGCGACTGGATGCGCAGGTACAGCTCTTCGGGGTGAAAGGGTTTGCTCAGGTAATCATCGGCGCCGGCCTTGAGCCCTTCGATACGCTCAGCCCAGGAATCGCGGGCGGTGAGGATCAGCACCGGGATGGCCAGCGCGGCGGCGCGCCATTGCGCCAGCACGTCAAGCCCGGGCAAACCGGGCAGGCCAAGGTCAAGAATGATCAGGTCATAGGGCTCGCTGCGCCCTTGATACACGGCGTCGCGGCCATCGGCCAGCCAGTCGACCGCATAGCCCTGGCGCTGCAGGCCGGCCATCAGCTCGTCAGCCAGGGGTACGTTGTCTTCCACCAGGAGCAGGCGCATCAGTCTTCCTCATCTTTGATCAGGTCGCCATTGGTGGCATCCAGCTTGATCTCGCGCACCACGCCCTCGGTGGTCACCAGTTCCACTTCATAGGCGTATTGCCCGTGTTTCTTTTCCAGTTCGGCTTCCAGCAGCCGTGAGCCGGGGTATCGCGCCATGGCCTGCTGCAACAGCTGTTCCAATGGCAGGATCACGCCTTGCTGGCGCAAGGCCAGGGCTTCGTCCTGGTTGAGGTCGCGGGCCGCGAGGCTGGAACAAAACACCATGAGCACCAGCGCCACGCGACTGCCGACGCGTAAATTTACCTTCATTACGTATCCTGATGATTCTTGAGAACCTGCCCGGTGAGCGCGTCCAATTCAACATCCCATTCAATGCCGTCAGTGTCTTGAAGCTCAACTTCATAGACGTACTTGCCGTACTCCTCATCCAGGTCGGTGCCCAGCAGCGTCGAACCAGGGTGAAGGGCCAGGGCAGTGGCTTCCAATTGATCGAAAGCGACAATAGTAACAGTGGCCGGCACGATCAGTGGTTTGTCGGGGTCCAATGCGGCGGCCGGGGTCGCCGTAACGAGGATGATAGCGGCGGCGCCCAGGGCAGTGAGGCGCTTCATGATAAGTCTCCGTTACATGATGTTTTCCTACGTCGGCCACGGTACGCGCTGCAACTTAACTGAAACTGAATTGCCACCATGGCAATTCCGGTTAAGCCATTTTTCCCACTGCCTGCGAGATTTCCTATACTGCCCCGCTCGCCTCAACAGAGACCGGTATGACCGCCATCCATATCAAGTTCCCGGCCTTGACCCTCAAGGCCGGCAAACGCGCCTTCACCCGCCTCCGCGAGCAGGGCCTTGCGCCTGCCGACGTGGGCATCCTCCCCGGTGCGGCCGGCGGCCCCAAGGCCCTGGGTATCCAAGGGCTCGACCTGGCGCTGTTCGGTGACTGGTTACGCCGTGCGCCGCGCGAGCGGGCGCTGATCGGCGCGTCCATCGGCTCCTGGCGGTTCGCCAGCGCCTGCCTGCCCGACCCGGTGCAAGGTTTGCTCGACCTGGGCCGCCTGTACAACGAGCAGCGCTTTGCCAAAGGCGTGACCATGGCCCAAGTCAGCCAGAGCTGCCAGCGCATGCTCGACGACCTGCTGGCCGGGCGCGATGCGCGGGTGCTGGACAACCCCGACTATCGGCTGAACATCATGGTGGTCAAGAGCCACGGCTTGCTCGCCGATGACCACCGTGGGCGGCTGGGGCTGGGCCTGTCGTCGGTGATTGCCGATAACCTGCGGGGCCGCGCACGGCTGTCGCGGCATTTCGAGCGGCTGATCATCCACGACCCGCGTCAGGCGCCACCGGTACACCCTCTGAAGGATTTCCCCTCGCGCTTCCTCACCCTGGACGTGGGCAACCTGCGCCAGGCGTTGCTCGCGTCCGGCTCGATCCCCATGGTGATGCAAGGCGTGCGCGACCTGCCCGGGGCCGGAGCCGGCACCTACCGCGACGGCGGCCTGCTGGATTACCACCTCGACCTGCCCTACCACGGCGATGATATCGTGCTGTACCCGCATTTTACCGACCGGGTCATCCCCGGCTGGTTCGACAAGGGCCTGCCCTGGCGACGCAGCAACCAGCAAGGCTTGCAGGATGTGTTACTGCTGGCGCCGTCCAGGGATTACCTGGCCCGCCTGCCCCACGGCAAGCTGCCAGACCGCAGCGACTTCAAGCGCTTTATGGGCGATGACCCTGGCCGCAACAAATATTGGCAAACCGCCATGAGCGAGAGCCAACGGCTGGGGGATGAGTTTTTGGCATTGGCGGATAACGGCAAGCTCGGCGACCGATTGCTAGCCCTTTGACCGCATGGGTGCCTGCGGCCGAGGGGCGGTATGCGCAGAGGTTGATCAAGCTGTTAAACTCGCCGCCTGCCAGACACCTGACCGAGCTGAAAACACTGTGGAAATCTTCAAGGAATTTACATTCGAATCCGCCCATCGCTTGCCCCACGTACCGGAAGGCCACAAATGCGGGCGCCTGCATGGGCATTCGTTCAAGGTGGCCATCCACCTGAGCGGCGACCTGGATCCCCATACCGGCTGGATTCGCGACTTCTCGGAGATCAAAGCGATTTTCAAGCCGCTCTATGAACGCCTCGACCACAACTACCTCAACGACATTCCCGGCCTGGAAAACCCCACCAGCGAAGTACTGGCCAAGTGGATCTGGAATGAACTGAAACCCTTGCTGCCGGAACTCAGTGCGATCCGTATCCACGAGACCTGCACCAGTGGCTGCATCTATCGCGGCGAGTAAGTGATCAAGTATTGAAAAGAACCACCTGCGGGTGGTTTTTTAATGCCTGCCTACCACGATGTAAAGCAAGCTTGACACCTAATTGACCACCACCTAATGTAAAGCACCCTTTACTTATGGAGATGATCATGTCACCCAAACGCTTCCCGATGGAGTTCGCTGTCATTTTGTTGGTGTACGTACTGTGCGTGGTGGTTTCCAGCGTCTACATGTCGTCGATGCCCGACGGCGTCGCCAAAATCGCCCTGGCACTGCTGCCCGTCATCCCGATGATCGCGATGGCGGTGTCGATTATCCGGCGGCTGAACGCCATGGATGAAATGGGCCGCAAGATCCAGCTCGAAGCGCTTGCGGTGGCGTTTGTCTGCACGGCGCTGACCACCTTCAGCTACGGTTTTCTGGAAACGGCTGGCTTCCCGCGGATGTCGGCCTTCATGGTCTGGCCGATCATGGGCGGCGTCTGGTGTGTGGCGACGATCATCGGCTCAAGGCGCTATCAGTGAACAATCAAATGCGTCATCTGCGCTCCGAACTGGGCTGGTCCCAGGCTGACCTTGCAGAGCGCCTGGGTGTGTCGCGCCAGACCGTCAACGCCATCGAGACCGGCCGCTACGACCCGAGCTTGCCCTTGGCGTTCAAGATCGCCAAGGTGTTCGAGCAGCCCATCGAGTCCATCTTTGAAGCACCGATGGACTGATGGGGACGCGTGACTGCAAGGGGTATTGAGACCCACTATGCGCTTCATGCCAACGCTGTTCGACTGAGCCAGTTTGGCTCACCGCTGCACTGCTTTTGCGCTGATTGGGAGGGGGCGGCCTTATAAAGGGCTTGCTCCCGTCAGCGCATACCTGCCCGCATCTACGTTGGCACGCAGGATGCACGCGACCTGGGTCACCACTCAGGGAGCAGCCCCATGACGCAGCAAGACCCCGGCAACGACTACCCTCTCAGCGAAGTCCCCTTGCACGCGCGCAAGGGTCTGGCCTCTACGGCCATGGTGTTGTTGGGGTTCACCTTTTTTACCGCGACCATGTTCGCCGGCGGCAAGCTGGGGGTGGCGTTCAGTTTCATCGACATGCTCGGCGTCGTGGTCCTGGGTAACCTGTTGTTGGGTATCTACGCCGCAGGCTTGGGTTACATCGCGTTCAAGAGCGGCTTGAACTCGGTGTTGATGGGGCGTTTCTGCTTTGGCGAAGTGGGCAGCAAGCTCAGTGACTTGATCCTCGGCTTTACCCAGATCGGCTGGTATGCCTGGGGCACGGCCACGGCGGCCGTGGTATTGGGCAAGTATTTCCAGTTGAGCCCGGGCAGTGTGCTGGGGCTGATGCTGGTGTTTGGCTTATTGTTCTGCGCCACCGCCTACGTGGGGTATCGCGGCTTGGAAATCCTGTCGTACATCGCGGTGCCGGCCATGGGGCTTCTGTTGCTGCTGTCGATGTGGGTCGCCACCGTGAAGGTCGGCGGGCTGGAGGGGCTGCTGGCAGTGGTGCCCAGCGCTGAACTGGACTTGTCCACCGCCATCACGCTGGTGTTCGGGACCTTTGTCAGCGGGGCAACTCAGGCCACCAACTGGACACGGTTTTCGCGCTCGGCCAAGGTTGCGGTGCTGGCTAGCCTGATCGGCTTTTTTGTCGGCAACGGCTTGATGGTGCTGATCGGGGCCTATGGCGCCATCGTCTATCAGCAACCGGATGTGGTGGAAGTCTTGCTGCTGCAAGGTTTCGCCACGGCGGCGATGGCGATGTTGCTGCTCAATATCTGGAGCACCCAGGACAACACCATCTACAACTTCGCCGTCGCCGGTTGCAACCTGCTGCGTACCCAGCGTCGCAAGAGCGTGACCCTGGCCGGCGCGGTGATCGGCACCTTGCTCGCCTTGTTCGGCATGTACGACCTGTTGGTGCCGTACCTGATCCTGCTGGGCACGGTCATCCCACCGATAGGAGGCGTGATCATGGCGGACTTCTTCTATCGCTATCGCGGCCAATATCCGCGCTTGGCGGAAGCTCACTTACCGGCATTCAATTGGCCAGGTCTGATCGCGTATGGGGTGGGCACCGTGGTCGCGTTCAACTCGCCGTGGGTCGCGCCGTTGGTGGGAATTGTTGCCGCATCGCTGACCTATGTGCTGCTCAGCGCCATACTACGCGCCATGACCGCCTGGACATCGGTATCGCCCTGAGGATCTGGCGGCTGTCTGCCTGATTGTTTTTAGCCAAGAGGAACTTGACCATGCACATCATCAATGCCCGCCTGCGCAACCGTGAAGGCCTGCATGATCTGCACCTGGAACACGGCCGGATCGCCAGCATCACTGCGCAAACCGGGGTGCCAACGCTGATGGCCGGCGACTTGGACGCCGCCGGCAACCTGGTGATACCGCCCTTCGTCGAACCCCACATCCATCTTGACGCCACGCTTACCGCTGGCGAGCCGCGCTGGAACATGAGCGGTACGCTGTTTGAAGGCATCGAATGCTGGGGTGAACGCAAGGCCACCATTACCCAGGAAGACACCAAGGCGCGGGCCAAAAAAACCATTCAGGCCCTCGCCGCCCATGGCATCCAGCATGTGCGCACCCATGTCGACGTCACCGACCCAGACCTCACCGCACTCAAGGCCATGCTGGAGGTACGTGAAGAGAGCACCCACCTGATCGACCTGCAAATCGTCGCCTTCCCCCAGGAGGGCATCGAGTCATTCCGCAATGGCCGCGAACTGATGGAAGAAGCCATTCGCCTGGGTGCCGACGTGATCGGTGGCATCCCCCACTTCGAATACACCCGCGACCAAGGCGTGAGTTCGGTGAAGTTCCTCATGGACCTGGCCGAACGCACCGGCTGCCTGGTGGACGTGCACTGTGACGAAACCGACGATCCCCACTCACGCTTTCTCGAAGTCCTCGCAGAAGAAGCCCGCAGCCGCGAAATGGGTGCCCGCGTGACAGCCAGCCACACGACGGCCATGGGCTCCTACGACAACGCTTACTGCGCCAAGCTGTTTCGCCTGCTGGGGCATTCCGGTATCAGCTTTGTCTCGTGCCCCACCGAAAGCATCCACCTGCAAGGCCGCTTCGACAACTTCCCGAAACGCCGCGGCGTCACCCGCGTCAACGAACTGCTTGAGGCCGGCATGAACGTGTGTTTCGGCCAGGACTCCATCGTCGATCCCTGGTACCCGCTGGGTAACGGCAATATCCTGCGAGTGCTGGAGGCCGGCCTGCACATCTGCCATATGCTCGGTTACCGCAATTTGCAAAACGCCCTGGATCTGGTCACCGACAACAGTGCCAAGGCCATGGCCCTGGGCGATCGCTATGGGTTGCAAGCATGTCGCCCGGCCAACCTGCTGATCCTGTCGGCCGACAGCGACTACGAAGTCATACGTAGCCAGGGCCTGCCGTTGTACTCGATCCGCAACGGCAAGGTGCTGATGAAACGGCAACCGGCCCGGGTGGAGTTTATGTAATCGCGTCGGTTAGACGACTGAGTCGATATCCAGCGTTTGCGCCCGTGCCTGTTCATTCTGGGACGGCGGCGGGATGCTGGCAAATTGCGCTGGCTCACGATTCTCGCGGTGGCTGAACCAACGTTTGAGGCTCGATTGCAGATGTGCAGAACGGGCATGGCTGCCGTAGACATCGTGGGCTTGCAGGCGACGCCAGCGCAGGCTTGCCAAGCGCTCGCGGCTGGTGTGCAAACGGTCGATCTCTGCGTTCAAGGCATCGGTGGGTTCATGGCTACGATCATTGGCTGGGCGCCGCTGAGCCAGTTCACGCCGCTTGGCCCGCAGTTGCTCGCGCATGCCTTCGAAGGCCCGGTCGAGCAGCTCGAACTCCCGCTGGGTCACCAGCGGGCCCTCACTCTCCAGGGTTTGTTGCCAGCGGCGCAATGTCGCCCAGGCTGCGGGGACGTAGCTGGTGGTCATGAAGTGCTGGTCGGCTTGGAATAGTTGCCTCAGCAAATTATCGCGACCGGGCATGTCGCCTTGCAGTTGCAATGCGCGGTTGCAACCTGCCTCCTCGATGGATTCACATCCAGGCTTCCATAGCACTGAAGAGTGGCTGCCATCCGGGAGCGTGATCGGCATGAAGTGATATTGCTCACCGTGATGCCGATAGGGGTTGCCGCCCACGCGCACCAGCCCTGCGGCGAACAGCAGGCCACCGGGTGCGGGGTTGCTGAATAGCGTGATGGCCCCGGGAATCCAGAGCTTGGCGGTGGTGTTCATCCAGGGCGCCGGGACACTGGGGACGGGGTCGTTGTGGTTGACGATGCGGTGGTGGACCAGGGTTGAGGCACCGGCGGTGAATTCGGCGTCGGCGGCGCGTGGGGCGCCGTAGGTGTAGAGGAGTGGGTCGTAATCTCGATCTGGTGTGCGGCGTAGGGCCTCTGCCAATAAGAGTGCTATAGCCCCCCCAAGACTATGGCCACAAATGATAATTCGTTGACTGCTGTGATATCGAAAAAGGTAACCCGATACAAAATTATGTATGGCCTGAAATGCCTGATAAAAACCTTGATGGGCTTTTCCAACGCCCTCGATGAATGGGACTTGATGGGCGTTTGCATCGCGTAGAACATCGGCACCACTAGCGGTGCCGCGTACAGCAATAAGCACCACTTCATCGTGATGACAAATGAATGCTTGAGTATCTGTTCCAAACTCTACATCGTTAAAAAAGTGTATCCGCTCCGGATGCTCGAGATCATGCGCATTGGCATTCTGCCCGTACAGCTCTGGATCAAAAGGCAAAACCTCGAAACGACGGGAATAAGCTACGTCTTCATACAATGGATAAAATCGTTGCACTTGCTCTGAGTCAAACCTCCACGCCTCCCGATGACATGACAAGCGTTCGGAAAACAAATTTCCGATACTTGGATGCCAAGGAAAACTGACTTTATCCTTAGGTTCTGCTGAAGGGTCTTGGCCAAACTCGCAATAGCTTAATGTTGCCATTAACGCCAGTTGGTACAGGTTCAATGCGCAAAATTGATCCTGTGTAGAAAGGATTGGCCGTAATGCTCTTAGAGGTCGCACCTGCAACATCGTGAATTTTTTCGGAAAGAGCACCAACCCCTTGAAGGAAGACTCGGGAGGTCCAAAACCAAGGTCTGCCATCATCTTGAGTGCATGCCGCATTGGACGGTGAGCCTGTGACGACAGGGGCGGCAAGTGAGCGCTATGTCGAACCAGGTCACTCACTTCAACCTGATAAAAATGATCTGCATTTGGGCGTGCGGGATTTTTTTCGACAATCTGATCGTGGTTATCAAGAAACTGGGTTTGCTCGGCACGCACTTGCAACTCAGTGATAGGCAATGCATAGAATGAACGTGTCATGAGCGAGTGATAGAGCGTTTCCCGACCTGAATAGCGCTCCTCCATCATCAGAATTACGGGACCACAGAAAAAGCCCTCCACTCGGGCAAACCCCTCCCCGTTCAACCGACCGTTGTATTGCTGACCAGCAACGTCACGCAGGGTGTAAGGCAGTCCCCCATAACTTTTTCCATTTCCCGTTTCATCGACTAAGCAGAAGGTCAACCAATCCCCACTCAATGAGCAAGCAGGCATCCTGTCGTTGAAAAACTGTTGCTTCCATGCAGCTTGTTCCATGAGGTTTCTCCTGATTAATCACAGGTCGGATAAATATTGCATAAACGCCCATCTGGCATTTTGAACGCCTTGAAGTCAGAGACATTACCGCGACAAAACGCAAATATGTCTTCCTGGCTTTCTCCCCTGCAACGCTTCCAGCCACCGACAACCTTTACCCAGTTGTCTCGCACTGCTGGTTGTTCTTCTTCCGTTAACGCCAGCACCATTCTCAGCGTCTTCCCACGCAATCCAGCACGGGACACATAACCGCCAGCACGAGCTTTCGTAAGCTGTCCGCTGGTGTTCAGCGAATTGCATTTAAGCCCCTTAATAAGGGCATGCTGGGGGCCAACAGTACGAAACAACCATTGACATTGCCCAGGAAGCTCTTGGACATAACTTTCTGACATCAAAGACATTCCGTCCTCCCAACTATCTCGGATATAAACAGCGGCGTAATCTCGTCCGACATCCGACCAACGCCCCCCCCACTTTGCGTTAATCGCAAACACAAGTTTACGTAACATCAGCGAGCAGCCTTCCACCCGCTCTGTCATTGGCACCTCGAAACTCACTCTATTTGCTACGGGTTTGCTGGCAGCCTTGAATATTTTGAGATCCGCTCGCTTGCCATGTCTTCGAGGCAACTTGCACGTTTCGCCCGCCGCGGGGGTGTAGGAAGCATCGCCCACAAGGCCGAATTGCGCCGGCAAATCCACCTCCAACGTAAAACGCTCCACCGCCCTCCCCGTACATCCCGAAAGCACCCCAGCCACCAGCAGCACCAATCCCATCCATTTACTCACCGCTCCCTACCTCCCTGTGCCACTGCGCCACCACTCGTTCAAAATGCTCCCCAGGCGCCTCGCCTGCCCTCGGTTGCCAATGAGTAACACTGCTACCAGTCGCCTCGGCCAACCGGCGAACCACCAAAAATTCGAGCTGCGCAGGCTCCCGCCACCGCCAGGTGCGCGCTTGTTCCAGTACCTGGGCCAGCCAAATCCTGGGGTTTTGGAATTCGACCAATGCCGCCAGGTCTTCGCTGTGCTCCGCCAGCAGGTAGCGCAGGATATTGGCGTGCAGGATGGCTTCGGCCTGGGGGTTGGGTGTGTCGAGCCACGGCGGGGGCTCAGGCGCCGGGTAGTCGCCCGGTGCAGGGTTTTTGTGGTGGTGCCAATCATCTTCATGCCAATAGCACACGCTGATCAGAGGCCCGAGGTAGAAAGGCCAATGTTCCTTGCCCAGATGGGCCAAGGCACGGGCCAGGGTGCGGTTGTCGTGCAAGCGATAAAGCGCCTGCTGGCCTACTGGCCCGACCAGCAGTCTCTCGCGCCAATGGCGCGCGATACCCGCCAGGTCGCTGGCCGGCAGGCTGGCGAGCCAACCCCAGTTCGACTCGGGGTGTAGCAGCAGGTCGGTCAGGGCGGGGTCACTCATTCGCTCGATCAACACGATGACCGGGCCTGAACTCGCCAACTGCGCCACAGCGGTCTCGCTGTAAAGGTTGCAATAGTGCGAGGGCGCGCGACCGGCGAGCAGAGGTTGGCGAGCCTCGTGGTTGCCATCAAGCACAAGGCATAGTTGATGCCCGCTCTGCTGCTGTTGGGCCATCCAACGATAGGGCAAGCTGTTCATCAAGCCGCCCTCCCCGCGATATCGCACAGGCCTTCACGGGAGCATTCACACAGAGGGCAAAAGTCCGCGCCCAGTTGCTTGGCCAAGTCCATGATGACGCCTTGCCCTGCTGAGATTTGCACACCGGCGTTCATCGAGCGGTATGCAGACGGCGAACCGCCCAGGGTGATGGGCTGGCTGCTTGAGATGCTGCCAGCCTGCATCACCAAATGTTCCCCGCCAGCCTTCAAACTCAGTTGCGCACCGGCCTCAATAACAAGGCTGGCACCGGCCTTGAGGTGAACCTGCTGCCCGGCTTCGATCACCAGGCTTTGGCCAACGCGAGTCAGGCTATCGCCCTCTACCTCCAGGCGACTGTCATGCCCCACCCGTTGCTCCAAGTCACGCTGGGCGCGCAGGTAAATGAGCTCTTCGCCGCGTCGGTCTTCAAGGTACAGCTCATTGGCGCCCCCGCCGCCCGGCGAACTGCGGCTGCGCAGAACGCTGCGTGTCTTGTGCTGCGGCAAAGGGTACGCCGGCAGATGCGATGCATTGGGCAGGCAACCGGTGACAAGGGGTTGGTCCGGGTCTCCCTCCAGAAAGCTCACCAACACTTCCATGCCCACCCGTGGAATGACCATGGCGCCAAACCCATCACCCGCCCAACCGGACGCCACACGCAGCCAGCAACTGCTGGTCTCGTCGCCCTTTTCCGCGCGATCCCAGTGAAAGCGCACCTTCACACGACCATAAGCATCGCAGTGCACATCCTCGCCGGCAGGCCCGGTTACCGTCGCGGTCTGACTGCCACTGATCGTTGGCTTAGGGTGCTTGAGGGCCGGTCGATGCACTGCGCGCCAGGGGGTTGCGGTGAACCGGTTGCGATAGCCTTGGAACCCATTGGCATCAACGACCGACTCCTCCAACACCTGCGGCTGGTAACCCTCATGACGCACCGAAGTCAGCAGCCATAAGTCGTTGCAGGCTGGGTCCGGGTGATCACACAGCTCAAGAAAGTGACCACTGCACAACGCCGGTTGATCGCTCTTGCCCAGTACCCGATGGCGATCACGCTGGTGGCGCTCCAGGCCGCGCCGTACCAGCTGCACACCGCGTGCATGGCCCGTAAAGCCGGCAGGGTAGCCATAGTCTTCCAAAGGATCGACCGGCCCGGCACCGGCTTGGTCATGCAGGCGAAACGAAGGGTGCTCAAAGTCATAGTCACGGCGTACGGTGCGCCGGCTGCGCGTTACCATGCGCCGGTCGAAACGTTGGACAACCGGGGGGCCAAGCGATGGATCAGCCGAGGGAGAATAACGCTGCACCGGCAACCGTCGAAATACTGTCTGGTCATCACCGAACACCAGCAGATGATTCTCCGCGCTGTGGCGAAAGTGGTAGTGAATACCCTCCTCCTCACACAGCCGCTGGATGAAATGCAGGTCGGACTCCCTGTACTGCACGCAAAATGCGCGCGGTGGATACACCACCGGCCCCAACTCAAACGCGTAGGCGTCGGCAAAGATACCGTGGTGTTCGAGGACCGCGGCAATCATCTGCGGTACGCTGCGCTGCTGAAAAACCCGCTGGTCGCAACGATGGGCAAGGGATGCCAGGCGTGGGGCCAGCGTCAGGTGATAAAGGGTGAGCCGCGTACCGGGATCATCCCGACCGATGGCGTAGATTTGCCCATGTAAGCCCTGGTCTGCTTCGCCGAAAGCCAGATAAACGGGTTGATGAAGCAACGCCTCCAGGTCAAGGGAAGGATCTTCGCTGACTAACTGCATGTGTATAAAGTAAGGCTGATCGAGGGCTTCGCTGCCTTTGAACGCCACTACCTGAAGTTCTGTATTTATGCTTGAAAGAACTAACTTGAAACGCGACAAAACAACCCCGTTAACCATCCTTTGTTACCCGCCATCAACTTTCTCTTGAACGACTCTCTCTCGCCCCAACACCCATTTGGATTGCGAAAAAAAGCACCTGAACACGCTCAAGCTTAGCGATCCCAGGCACTTTTCGGTCCTTTTTGAATAAAACAGAAGTTTCGTACAGCGAAGATGGAAGTGTCTTTTACAGAATATATACAGCCAAAAAAATCTTCTAACGGCATGAAGAAAATTCTGACTACAGTTTGTCTCTGCATAGCTAAATTTTAAGGAAACGGCTGACACTTATTTAATACGACAGTCGTTTCCGCTTTTTAGTCGCCCTGTCCAGCTACAAGTGTTGGCTCCTGACCATGGGTAACCACGATGCGAAGCGAGTCGCTCTTGATCTGCTTTTGATCTTAGGCGCCCCGTCAAACCACGCTGGCCGGAATTCGACAGGGATTTGGGGGGTAAACCGGCAGGGATGCCGGTTTAGCCGCCCCGCGCCATGGATGGCGCGTGGCGGCGGCCCCCCAAATCACTGGCGGATTACGGGCACACCGAGCCTAGGCGAGGTGCCGAGTGGTGGGGCAAGAGCGCTTTGCTTACTTTCGCGCTTTTCGAAAGTGAGCCGCCGTCAGGGCGGAACCCTAGGTGGCCGTTACCGCAGCAATGGATATGTACACAATCCAACTGTGTTGACTGTCAGGCCGCCTTCGCGAGCAAGCCCGCTCCCACAGTTTGATTGTGGGGTGTCAGGTAGATATGCATCGGCTGGCAGGCCGCCATCGCAGGCAAGCCAGCTCCCACATTTGAATCGCGGGGCGTCAGGCCTCCCTTACAGCAATACCCCCCTCTTAGCGCCCAGCATGGCAATTGCCCACTGATATTGCCTAGCGTCTCTACCTAGCGAGACTGCGGCATATTACAGAACGCCAAGTCTGTGGAAAGTGATCTGGAAGGTGGTAATCCGCCGCAAGAAACCTGGGGTTCAGCCACTCCCGCAGGGATTACACACCTTCCAGCCCACCTCCTACAGGCTCGATCATTTCTACGTGGTCACCGGTGGTCAAAGCGTTCCGTGTTTGTAAAAAAATTGCCTCGCACCCCGTAACACCAAGGGAACCCGGCTCGCTCGAGAGGGCCTGATGTGCAAGGATGTCGCGCCGGACATCGTTCGTTGAACGCCAAACCAAGGATTTTTCATGACTGCCATTCCCACCCCTGCCCCCGTGGTTCCCGGGCGACTGGAACAGATGTCGACCCGCATCGCTTTTTTTATCGCAGGTTTTGGTATCGCGGCCTGGGCGCCGTTGGTGCCGTTTGCCAAGGCGCGCGCGAATCTGAACGAAGGCACGCTTGGCCTGCTGCTGTTATGCCTGGGGATGGGGTCGATCATCGCGATGCCGGTTGCGGGCGTACTGGCCTCGCGTTATGGCTGTCGACGCGTGCTGACCGCAGGGACACTGATGATCTGCCTGGCCCTGCCGATGCTGGCCACCGTCAGTTCGATCCCGTTGTTGATCGCAGGTTTATTCCTGTTTGGCGCGGGCCTGGGCACCGTGGACTCCACCGTCAATCTGCAAGCGGTGATCGTTGAGCGCGCCAGCGGCAAAACCATGATGTCGGGTTTCCATGGTCTGTTCAGCCTGGGGGGCATTGTGGGCGCAGCGGGGGTTGCCGGCTTGCTGGGGCTGGGCCTGTCGCCACTGCAGGCCACTTTGCTGGTGGTTGTTATCATGGTTGTGGCGCTGTTGAAGGCCGCACCCCACCTGTTGCCTTATGGCAGCGAGAGCTCGGGCCCGGCGTTTGCGGTGCCCCATGGCGTAGTGTTTTTTATCGGTTGTCTGTGTTTCATCGTGTTCCTGGCTGAAGGTGCCGTTCTGGATTGGAGCGCGGTGTTCCTGAGTGCTGAGCGCGGTCTGGATGAGGCTTACGCCGGCCTGGGCTACGCGGCATTTGCCTTGACCATGACCGCTGGACGCCTGACCGGTGATGCCATTGTCCGACGCCTGGGCGCCACGCGAGTGATCGTGATCGGTGGCACGCTGGCCTGTGGTGGGTTGCTTCTGGCGACGCTATTGCCGGCCTGGGAAACTGCGTTGCTCGGGTATGCCTTGGTGGGCGCCGGTTGTTCGAACATCGTGCCGGTGCTGTACACCGCTGTGGGTAAACAAACAGTCATGCCGGAACATATTGCGGTGCCGGCCATCACCACATTGGGTTATGCCGGCATTCTCGCCGGCCCCGCCATGATCGGTTTCATCGCCCATGGCAGCAGCTTGAATATCGCCTTCGTCTTGGTCGCAGTGTTGCTGGCGGCAGTGGCCATCAGTGGCAAGATCCTCAGGGTGTAAACCAGACTTCAGCGCGTTTTACGGGCATCATCCTGCTCCCGCCAGCGTTCGAGGTTTTTGTTGCTGAGCCAGCCTTCCTTGTGAGGCGGGCCAAACAGTCGTGCGCCGCTGGCACGCTCCAATGACGGCAGCAAACCCGGACGCTCGATAATGTTCTTCGCCGTGTAGACACAGAGTTCGCTGTACTTGGACTTGGGCATGCCCGTAGACGTATCCACCACAGGCTCGCCCTGCTGATCAACCTCATACGGGTCTTGCATAACCACCCGAAGCTTGGCTATTTCAAGGTACTGATACGGTTCAAACAGGTAGGTTCGATCCATGGCCTTGTCTCTCAGGTTCGGAAACTCGCTTTGCAGCGCCTCCACCACCTGGGCATTGCCTTGGGCATGAAATGGATCCTGGCTGAACACGTTGGCAGAGCTGTTGCCCTGCAAAGCCTGGGCTGCCGCACTGAGGCTGTCACGCGTGATATCGCCGTCACGGCTGAAGATCGCGTCGCTTAACCGCGGGCGCTTGAGAATTTCCCTGACGACCTGGATCGCGCTGTCCAACGCCTCGCTTTCACCCAAAGGGTGAGCGGCGATCCGCTGCAAGGACAGCCAGGTCAAGCGGCCATCATTTAAGAACGAGTGCAGCAGGCCGAAAGACTTTTCCAAAGCTTTAGCCAACTGGTTGTCCGTTGAGTTTTCACCCGGCAGGGTACCGCTGGACCGTTGCGTCACAGGGTTCTGCAAATCTCTATAACGCAGAGCGGACAAGGTCGCGCGCAACAGAAAGGGCTTGTGCGGGCCTCCAGCCGGAGGCGTAGAAGAGGTTTCATGCCAGGTTTCAGGGGGGGCGGCCGGGGCCGGTGATGGCGTGGTTGATTGTACGGCCGGCAGGTCGGGGGGGAGCGGTCGTCCGGAAGGTACTACACCCTCGATTGTCATGGGTTTTCTCCAACTCTTTTCAGATGTATATCCGCAGGGTGATCTGTGCCGCGATGGGCAAAATCAACGAATAGACTCCACTCAGGCAGGCACCTCATGTGTGGTTGGATGGACTCGACAGTTCCGCGTGAACGACTAATACCAATGACAGCATGTAAAACCGTGATCAATCCAGCTTTAGCCTACGCCACCAGCCTGCCAGGCTGTTGATCAAGCCGGTGTCCTTCAATGAATCGCCGTCGCCCCCCGCCCCTTGCCAGTCCGCCAGCAGGCCCCGGGAAAAATCATCCGAAACGGGTGCCTGGAATTTGCGCTCGCCGGCATAAGCCTTCATGCGCCTCGCCTCGGCCTCATATTCGGTCGACGCAAAGGGAAGGTTTAGTGAGGGTGCGCGCTCCTCACACATCTGCAGTTTCGCTGACTGGGTAGCGTGCAAAAGCTCGAGAGGGCCGGTTTTTGGGGAATTAAACGAGGTTGAAGTCATATGTTTCCCTCATTTGGAAACTGAAAAACGGCGTGCCAAATCACAACCGCATACCACCTATGTGGCAATCGGGCGTCATTCGTTCCTTGAAACATATAGGGCTGGCGCCGCCTTCGAGAGGCGGCGCCGAAGAACGATCAGCGGGACAACAAGTACAGTCCTGTACGGCTGATTTTTCCGTCGTCATCTTTACTGGCGCGATTATCCATCCGCTCAAGCGCATCACTGCGCTTGAGTATTTCCTGGGACAGCTGAATCAAATGGTCCTTGGCCGCGTCGCCGGTAAGCGGCTGGCGGGCCAACTTCTTCAGGTCACGGATTTTCAGGCTTGGCCCCCCGCTCCCGTTCTTCAACTCGTCGAAATGCTCAAGCAGCTCGCCGGCCAGTTCCTTGTCGGTCTTGTATTTGAAGTAGTTTTCTCCTTTGATCACCGCGTTCAGGCTGTGCCGGTCGATAAGGCCATCCAGAGCGCCCGTGGAACCGTGCCGGTCCAACGCGGCCATCAGCTCCGGACGCCGTAGCAGCTCATTGGCCAGGCGAATGTTCTCGTTCATGACGGGGTTAGGCGAGTACCCTCTTTTCGCCATCGCAAGAATGCTGTCAACACTGATGGAACGAGGGTTCTTCCGGTCTCTGAAGGCGTTGAAGCTGTCACGCAGTTGCTGCGCCAGCTCTTCACTACTCCTCAGGGAGTACTGTGGATCAGGCCTGCCGGGCGCGGGTGGATACGGTCGACCGGCCGTCGGGTCGGGTCGTGGCGGTGGATTGCTCTCAATGGGATTGGGCCTGGGTGGCGGGTTGCTGCAACCTGGGTTCGGCCGTGGCGGCGGATGCCCACAACCAGGATGCATGGGTGGCCGATGCCCAGAGAACCAGTGGCTGATCCAGTGCTTGAGTTGGCTCAGGAAGTTCTGCATGGCCGGCGGGTTGTGGTGATGCCCAAGCACATCTGCCGCGGTGGTTGGCGACTGGTGATGACTGAATACAGGCCCGGCCTTGCTGTCCCCGGTTTGAAAATTCACATGGGCAGCCTGCTGACCATTGAAGGAAGGCGTAGCAGGCGCCTGGCGGGTATTTTTGATCTCGGCCTTGGCATTGGCCGGTGAGAGGTCAGGCGTTGATGACGCAGAGACGGGTGCATCCGACATCGATACCGACATACGTTTCTCCATGACAGTGGGCGATTTTCAGCTTGTCGCTCCAACGCAATGTCGAAGCCCATCAGCTTTCCCATGTGTGGTTTTGCGTCGGAATCAGTTCCTGATCCAGCAATAATATGTGCGGGGGCGATGTAGGAAACAGAGGGTGGCCTGCCGGTTATCAGTGAACAGAGCGCTTGACCCAGGCAAAAAAATCGCAACCCTGGGGTTGCGATCTTTCCTACCGACTACAGATCAGAACCCCACGCTTGCCTGTACGAAAAACGTGCGAGGCTCACCCAGGTATAACCCGGCATTGTTATCGCTGGAGCGCGTGTAATGCTGCTGGTCGAAAATGTTTTTTACGCCCACCCCCAACTTCAGATTCGATAGTTGCGCGCCAAAGTCATAGCCACTGCGTACGTTGACCGAGACATACCCTGGGATATCACCGTATTGGCCATCCGCAGTGCCTTGGGTGATGTAGGTGGTGCCAGTGCCCGGCGCACGTTGGCCGGACTGGGCATAGACGTCAAGGTTGTGGGTCCAGTGGTTGACGTCGTAACGCAGGCCCAGGGTCGCCACTTGGCGGGAATACAGTGGCAGGTCACGGCCCTTGAACGGCACATCACCTTCGGAGGTGGCCTTGGTGTAGGTAAAGCCCGCGTTGGCGGTCAGGCCGTCGAGGCGCGGGTCGAGGTTGGCCAGGTCGTAGTGGGCCGATGCTTCGATACCGCTGTGCTTGGTGGCGCCGAGGTTGGTCCAGCCCACGTCATTGCTGACGTATTGCAGTTCATCCGAGAAGTCGATGTAAAACAGCGTCACTTCGCCACCCCAGACGCTGTCGTTGTAGCGCGTACCGACCTCGTAGGTCTTGGCCTTTTCCGGGTTCAGGCCGTTGGCCGTCTGGTCGCCGGTACCGCCCTGGCCCAGTTGGAAATACTGCAGGCTGCCGAAGGAGGTTTCGTAGTTGGCGAACAGCTTCCATGCGTCAGACACGTGGTACATCACGCTCAGCGCCGGCAGCGGTTCGTTGTTGTGGACTTCGCGGCGTTTTTCCTCGGTACGCTTGCCGTTCAGGGCCACGACCGGACGATCATGCCATTCGGTGCGGATGTCTTCGAAGCGAATACCAGGGGTGATGGTCCATTTTCCGATATCGATTTTGTTATCGATATAGAAGGCGTTGGCTTCGGTGCCCCCAGTACGGTCCTGGTATACGTGGCCGTCGCTCTGCCCGCCCGGCGTCGGCACGTTGTTGACCAGATTCAGGCTGCTGGCCTCCTCGTGCATGCCCTCTTTGAGGTAGCGATAACCCACACTGACTTCTTGGGTACTGGGCCCCAGGTCGAACACATGGGACACACGCGGCTCGATGCCGAAGGTGTAGTAGGTACGCGGATAGGAGCTGAGGGTCTTGAGGTCGCGGTTGGCAATGTTGCTACCCCGGAAACTGTCGGAATAGTACGTCAGCACTTCGGCCTGGGTGCGGTCGTCGATCTGGCGGATGTACTTGAAGGACACGTCCTTGCGGCGCCCGCTGAAGTTGTCCCAGTCGCGAACCGACTGGTACGGGTTGGCGTCGAACTGCTTCTGGGTCAGGCCGCCGGGCATATCGGCGCTGGCATCGTAGTAGTGGAAGTTCAGCGAGAAATCGTCTTGATCGGTCGGCGCCCAGTGGGTCTTGAAGATCACGTCATCGATATCGTTGCCGTTGTTGCTGTTGCGGTAACCGTTGCCGTTGACCCCTGAGTACAGCAGCGCGGCGCCGATACCGTTGTCGGCCGTGCCGCCGACAAAGGCGTTCTCCACATGTTTCCAGCCCCCGTGGGCGGAGGTTTGCAGGGTGGTGCCGACTTCCCCGGAGAAGTCTTGCGGGATCGCACGGGTTACGAAGTTGATCACGCCGCCGACGTTCTGTGGGCCATAACGCACCGAACCCGCGCCACGGACAACGTCGATGCTTTCCAGGTTACCCGCAGAGATCGGCGCCATCGAGAGCTGTGGCTGGCCGTAGGGAGCGAACGCCGCCGGTACGCCGTCGATCAGCACGGTGGAGCGCGGCGACAGGCGCGACGTCAGCCCGCGTACACCGACGTTGAGGGAAATATCACTGCCACCGGTGCCGTTGGATTCCTGCACTTGCACGCCAGGCACGCGGCGCAGGACGTCACCGACGTTCATCGCGCCCTGCTCTACCATGGCTTCGCGGCGAATGACCGTGCGTGCGCCGGGATGGTTCTGCACCACTTCGGCATCGGCGTCGGCAAGCCAGTCGCCTACCACCTTGATATCGGTCACACCCAGCACCAGCGGCGAGCCGGCTTCACCGGTGCCGTTGATCACCGGGCGCAAGGTCACGGAGCCGGCGTCAATCTGGTAATCCAGGCCACTGCCTTGCAGCAATTGGCGCAGGGCTTGTTCGGGCGAGAGGTTACCATCGACCGCGGGGGCTTGCTTGCCGGCCACCATATCGGGGCCGAAGAACACTTGCAGCGAGGTCTGCTGGCCCAACTGGCTCAAGGCTGCGCCCAGGGGTTGGGCACGGATGTGGATGCCTTCGACAGCCTGTGCGGTGCTGATGGCAACGGCCAGGGCCAAAGGCGCCCAGCGAGAGATTTTATTGTTGTGGATGGCGAGTTTTTTCACGTCGAACCTAGTCCTGTGATCGCAAGCATGCGCGGCCGTTAATGCAAACCAGTTGCAGTTGCAGGAGAAGACGAAGAACTCGAAAAAAACCTGAATGTCAGCGTGAAATAATTTCCTGGCTACCGTCCGGCAAGGTGCGCAAGGCGACCGGCAGGATGTGGGGCAAGGCCTTGAGCAAGGCGTCGGTGTCGCTGGATTTGAAAACGCTGGTCAGGCGCAGGTTGCCCACCGCTGCCGTACTGACACGCAGCGGTTGCTCGCGGTAGCGCGACACCTCCCACGCCACCTCACTCAGGGTGGCGTTGTTGAACACCAGTTTACCGCTGCGCCACGCGGTGAGTTCTTCAGGGTTCACTGCGTAAGCCGCTGCCACTTGGCCTTGGGGATCGACATGGGTGCCACGCCCGGCGGTGAGCGTGACGATGTGATCGGACGCCTGGCCCTGCACCTTGACCGTGCCGGCTTCGACCGCCACGCGGGTCTGGTCCGCATCCAGGCGCACATCAAAGCGCGTGCCGGTAACGGTCACCTGCCCTGTCCCGGCGGCGACTACAAAGGGGCGGGCGGCGTCATGCTGAACGCTGAACATCGCCTCGCCCTGTTTTAGCTCCACGCCTCGCCAGCCCTTTTCGTAGTGAACCGCGACCACGCTGCGGCTGTTGAGGTCCATCACGGAACCGTCGGGAAAAGTCACCTGGCGATGCTCGCCCACTTGCGTGCTGAATTCGGCATTGTAGGACTTAGGCTCAAACACGCTGAATACACTCAAACCCACTGCAACGGCGACCACACTGGCGGCCACGGCATAACGCAGCAGCGCACGCCGCCCAAGGCGCTCGGTCGGGGCATCGCCCAGCGCCTGCAAGCGGGCCTTGGGCAGTAAATCCGTAGCGTTCCATAGCCCTTGCAGCACATCGATTTCGTACTGATGCGCGGGCTGCGCTCCACGCCAGGCATCGAAACGTTGACGTTCCTGGGCGCTCAATGGGCCGTCTTGCAGGCGCACAAACCACTGCGCGGCCTCATCACGGACACGGTTATCCATCGTGGAAGATCCTGTTTCAAAGCCGGTCATGGCGCGCTCGCATCCAGACGATCACGCAGATGCCGCAGGGTGCGGATCATATACTTTTCCACCATGTTTTTAGACAGCCCCAGGCGTGTGGCGATTTCTTGCTGGGTGAGCCCTTCGATCTTCTGCCAGATGAAAATTCTGCGACAGTTGAGCGGCAACTCGGCCAGCGCCCGCTCGATGGCGTCGGCCAACTGGATCGCGTGCATGTAATGCTCCGGGTCGCCACTGTGAGGCGTGCTGTGATCAACTGCCTGCTGCGTCAACGCCTCGCGGCGGTCTTCGCGGCGGTAGGCGTCCACCGCAATATTGCGCGCGGTTTGATGCAGGTAGGCGCGCGGCTGCGCCACCTCGCAGGCAGCGGACTCAAGCACCCGCACGAAGGTGTCGTGCGCCAGGTCTTCGGCCTGCTGACGGTTTCTCAGGCGACGTGTCCAGGTGCCGATCAACTCTTCGTAGTGCTCGAAAAAGCCTGTTCTGCGGGGCGGCTGAGGAGTCATCGCGGGAGCACTGGGGAGGCGGGGCGTGAATAGTAATGCTTCCTATTAAGCGGGGCAATTGCTGCCCATCGCCCACTCACTATTTGTTCGAAATGACCTCACTCATGTATTGATGCAAATCGCGAAAGTCTTTAACACTCCAGGCATGTGGCGCGATCTTTACGCCATTGTCTTGCAGCGTCTTGGGGATCAGATTGCCGTTGGGGCGAAGGATGACCGAAGAGACGATAACGCCCGGATAATCATGGAGTCGTTTTTTGAAGGCGGCGGTTGTCAGGTCCGGGGTTTGCGGATTGCTTTTTTTAGCCAATGGCCCGGTGCCTTTGATATCGGGCCCGTGGCACACAGCGCAGCGCTGTAAATACAGCGTCTTACCATTGCTGTTGTCCGCGACGCACAAGGCTGTCTGAATCAGTGATAAAGCGGCTAATACGCCGCTGAGTAATAGTTTCGTCCCTCGGGTATCGGCCCACGCATGCATTCCATCGCTTCCTGTATTGCCCTTTATTTTCAGCATCATACGACAAAGTCGCGCTTTTGCCCGCGCTGGGCGTAAGCGCCAGGGGGTGAACTTCCGCTCCCCGCCGCCAGTCAGCAAGAAGGACTCTCATAAAACGGTGGGTGGGCGATGCAGATTTCCTTGCAGCAACAAGTGGCCCTGGTCACCGGGGCCAGTTCCGGTATTGGCGCGGGCGCGGCCAAAGCCTTGGCCGCAGCAGGCGCGGCGGTGGTGCTTAACTACAACTCCCAGGCGGCACCGGCGGAGGCCCTCGCCGCGCAGATCAATGCCAACGGCGGCCGAGCGCTTGCGATTGGCGGCGATGTGTCCAAGGAGGCCGATGTCGAACGCCTGTTCGCGCAAACCCTCGACGCCTTCGGCCATCTGGATATTCTGGTGGCCAATTCCGGCCTGCAAAAAGATGCCAATCTGGTGGATATGACCCTTGAGGATTGGAACACCGTGATTGGGGTCAACCTCACCGGGCAGTTCCTCTGCGCACGGGCGGCGGTGCGTATCTTCAATCGCCAGGGTATTCGCGAAGGTGTGTCACGGGCCGCCGGCAAAATCATCCATATGAGTTCGGTGCATCAAGTCATCCCCTGGGCCGGGCATGTGAATTACGCGGCGTCCAAGGGCGGCGTGGAGATGCTGATGCGCACCCTCGCTCAGGAAGTCAGCGAACAGCGCATCCGTATCAATGGCATTGCGCCTGGGGCGATTCGCACGGCGATCAACCGTGCGGCCACCGAAGGCGCGGCAGAACAAGAGCTGCTTAAATTGATTCCTTATGGTCGTGTCGGTGACGTCGAAGACGTGGCCAATGCCGTGGTGTGGCTGGCCAGCGACGCTTCTGATTATGTGGTTGGCAGCACGCTGTTCATTGATGGCGGCATGAGCCTTTATCCGGAGTTTCGTGGCAATGGTTGATTTCAAGAACGAACCTCAAAGCGCCATCGATGCCCACGGGATCATCGGCGACATGCGCAGCGCGGCACTGGTGAACGACCGCGGCAGCATCGACTTCTTCTGCTGGCCGGAATTCGACAGCCCCTCGGTGTTCTGCGCATTGCTCGACACGCCCGAGGCCGGCACGTTTCAGCTTACCCCGGACCTGCCCAACGCCCGCCGCGAGCAGATCTACCTGCCCGACACCAACGTGTTGCAGACTCGCTGGCTGAGCGATGAAGCGGTGGTGGAGATCACCGACCTGCTGACCGTCAGCGAAAACGTCGATGAACTGCCTTTGCTGATCAGGCGGGTACGGGTGGTCAGTGGCAAGGCGACTATCCACCTGAGCTGCGCCGTGCGCCACGACTATGCCCGGGCCGCCACCGAAGCGAAGGCAGACGCTGCCAGTGTAGTGTTCACCGCCAGCGGCCAGCCCGGCCTGCGCCTGATCGGCAGCCAGCCGCTGACCCTGCAAGACAACACCGCCCTCGCCACGTTTACCCTCGCCCAGGAGGAAGGCGCTGAGTTTGTCCTCGGCGGCCAGGAGGATGCGCGCGTCACCAACGACTGTACCGACCTCTACCTGGAGCGCACCTTGAAATTCTGGCGCGGCTGGATCAGCCAATCCAACTACCGCGGGCGCTGGCGCGAGATGGTCAACCGCTCGGCCCTGGCGCTGAAACTTTTGACCTCGCGCAAACACGGCGCCATCATCGCCGCCGCCACGTTCGGGCTGCCGGAAACGCCCGGCGGCGAACGCAACTGGGACTACCGCTACACCTGGATCCGCGATGCCTCGTTCACCGTCTATGCGTTCATGCGCCTGGGTTTCGTCGAGGAAGCCAACGCCTACATGCGCTGGCTCAGGGGCCGGGTCAGCGACTGCTGCGGCCAGCCGACCAAGATCAACATCCTGTACGGCATCGACGGCCGCCAGGAACTCCCGGAAACCACCCTCGACCACTTGAGCGGCCACGGCGGCGCCCAACCGGTGCGGGTGGGCAATGAGGCGTTCGATCAGATCCAGCTGGATATCTACGGCGAACTGATGGACGCGGTTTACCTGGTGAACAAATACGGCGAAGCCATCTCCCACCAAGGCTGGAAACACACGGTGGAAGTGGTCGACCAGGTGTGTGAGATCTGGAACCACAAAGACGTAGGCATCTGGGAAATGCGCGGTGAGCAGCATCACTTCCTGCACTCACGCCTGATGTGCTGGGTGGCCCTGGACCGTGCCATTCGCCTGGCCTCCAAACGCTCACTACCAGCGCCGTTCGCACGCTGGGACCAGACGCGCCAGGCGATCTACGCCGACATCTGGACGAACTTCTGGAACGAAGAGCGCGGGCATTTTGTGCAGCATATCGGCAGCACCGCCCTCGACGGTTCGATGCTGTTGATGCCGCTGGTGCGCTTTGTCGCCGCCACGGACCCGCGCTGGCTGTCGACACTGCAAGCGATCCAGAAAAGCCTGGTGCGTGACGGCATGGTCTACCGCTACCGCAATGACGACAGCCAGATCGATGGGCTGCAAGGCGTCGAAGGCGCGTTTGCCGCCTGCTCGTTCTGGTACGTCGAATGCCTGGCGCGCGCCGGGCAAGTTGAAAAAGCCCATCTGGAATTCGAACAGTTGCTGCGTTACGCCAACCCGCTGGGGTTGTACGCCGAAGAGTTCGACAGCCAGGCCCGGCACCTGGGTAACACGCCCCAGGCCTTGAGCCATTTGGCATTGATCAGTGCGGCAACGTTCCTGGACCGCAAGCTCAGCGGGGAGAAAACCGTATGGCAACCCTGACCACCCCACCCGCACTGCTGTATGTGCGCACCACCATGCTTGATGTGGCTTACGAAACCCACGGCCCCGTCGATGGCGAACCGGTGATCCTGTTGCATGGCTTCCCCTACGACCCTCGGGGCTACGACGACATCGCACCGGTGCTGGCTGAACGCGGTTATCGGGTACTGGTCCCGTATTTACGCGGTTATGGCCCGACGCGATTTATCAACACGCAAGTGATGCGCTCCGGCCAACAGGCGGCGCTGGCCAAGGACTTGCTCGACTTCATGGATGCCTTGGCCATCCCGCAAGCTACCCTCGCCGGCTTTGACTGGGGTGGGCGCGCCGCCTGTATTGTGGCGGCGCTGTGGCCGCAGCGGGTACGCGGCCTGGTGACCGGCGATGGCTACAACATCCAGGCCATCAGCCAGTCGCTCAAACCTCGGGCACCTGAGACAGAGCACCGGCTCTGGTATCAGTACTACTTTCACACCCAGCGCGGGGTCGATGGTTTGACGGCCAACCGGCGTGAACTCTGCCAATTGCTCTGGACGCTGTGGTCACCGTCCTGGGCCGAAGGGCCAAGCCGCTACGCCCTGACCGCGCCGTCGTTTGATAACCCGGATTTTGTCGAGGTGGTGATTCATTCGTATCGCCATCGCTTCATGTATGCGCCGGGTGATCCCGCGCTGGAATCCATCGAGCAGGCGCTGGTGCCACAACCGGCGATCTCGGTACCGAGCATTTCGTTGTGCGGGGCCGACGACGGTGTGGGCCCGCCGCCGCTTGTGGATGACGATGTGGAGCACTTCAGCGGCTTTTATCGCCGCCAGGTGTTGCCCGGCGTTGGCCACAATGTTTTCCAGGAAGCGCCCCAGGTCACGCTTCACGCTTTGCTGGAACTACTGGAGCGGTGAAAAACGCTCCCGATACGCCTGTGGCGTCACCGACAAAGCCCTTAGAAAGCTGCGACGCAAGGTCTCTTCACAGCCAAAACCGCATTGCATGGCGATACGTTTGATGGAGGTTGTGCTGTCTGCCAGTTGCCGGCGTGCGTTTTCGACGCGAATCAGTTCCACGGCCCGCGCCGGGGTCTGGCCGGTCTCGGTGCGGTAGTGACGCACAAAGCTGCGCTCGCTCATACCGGCCTGGGCCGCCAGTGTGGCGATGCTCAACTCCAGCGTCAGGTTATCGGCGATCCAGGCATGCAGCTCGGCGAAGCGGCTGTCGCTCTTTTGCAGGGATAACGTCACGCTGAACTGCGACTGGCCGCCAGGGCGCTTGAGGAACACCACCAGGTGGCGCGCAACCTCCAAGGCAATCGCACGCCCCAGGTCATCCTCTACCAGGGCCAGGCACAGGTCGATCCCGGCGGTCACGCCAGCAGACGTCCACACCGCGCCTTGCTGGATGAAAATCGGATTGGCCTCCACCGTGAGCGCAGGGAACTTGCGCGCCAGTTCTTCACAGCGCGTCCAGTGCGTGGCCACGCGGCAACCATCGAGCAAACCACTGGCGGCCAGCAGAAAAGCCCCGGTGCACACTGAAGCCATGCGCCGGGTGTGCCGGGATTTATCACGCACCCATTGCACCAGCGTCGGGTCCTCGGCAACACCGTACACCCCCCAGCCACCGGCGATCACCAGCGTGTCGCAGGGCTGGTCAATGGCGGGCAGCGGCTCGGCCAGCAGCGCCAGGCCGGCCGACGTCATTACCGGCCCAGCCTGAGTAGCAATGACGTTGACCGCGTAGGGCAATGGCAAACCACGTTGGCGCGCCAGATCGTTAGCCGATGCGAACACTTGTAGAGGCCCGGTGACATCGAGCACCTGGGCATTCTCAAACGCGAGCACATGAATAATTTTTGGCATGATTGGCGAGATTAGTGGGCTCAATGGCGTATTCGCCAAAGCCTAGGCTTCTACAGTAAGGACGTCCATCCCTTTCGGAGCGTGAATCATGACCTTGCAGATCGGCTTTCTATTGTTCCCCGGCATCCAGCAACTGGACCTTACCGGCCCCTATGATGTCCTCGGTTCGCTGCCAGACGTGAAACTGCACCTGGTGTGGAAAGACCTGGCACCGATCACCTCCAGCACCGGCTTGGTGTTCACGCCGACCATCACGTATGCTGACTGCCCGAACCTGGATGTGCTTTGCGTACCCGGCGGCGCCGGTGTGGGCCCGTTGATGGAAGACCCGCAAACCCTGGATTTTCTCAAGGCCCAGGCACAGACAGTGCGCTACATGACCTCGGTGTGCACCGGTTCATTGGTATTGGGCGCGGCAGGGTTACTGCGCGGTCGCAAGGCCACCACCCATTGGGCCTACCACCACCTGCTCGCCCCGCTCGGTGCTATTCCCGTACAGGAACGTGTGGTGCGTGACGGCAACCTGTTTACCGGCGGCGGGATCACCGCCGGCATCGACTTTGCCCTGACTCTGGCCGCGGAGTTGTACAGCGAAGCGGCGGCGCAACTGGTACAACTGCAGATCGAATACGCGCCGGCCCCACCGTTTGACTCAGGCCGCCCGGAGACGGCGCCCCGGCATGTGCTGGAGGAAGCCAACAAGCGCACGGTGGAGTCACGCAGAGTGCGCGGGGAGATTGTTGCGCGGGCAGCTGCGCGGCTGGGGTGAATGTTCATCCGTGGCGAGGGAGCTTGCTCCCGCTGGGGCGCGAAGCGGCCCCGTTCTTGGTTAGAGAATAATGGGACTGCTACGCAGTCCAGCGGGACGGTTCGACGCCTCGACAAGCTCCCTCGCCACAGTACAGCGCTGCTTCTTAACTGACGGGCATCGCCGTTACTGCGCTCGCGTCTCGCCGCCTCCCTCTACTACCCGATCAACCAGCAACTGAACGCCCTCCACCATTCGGCAAATCCCCAGCACTACACTGCGCTGCGAACCTTCAACCTCAAAGGCCAGGTGCGCCGCAATGGCATTGATGGAGTCCAGATCCTGGGAGGCATTGACCAGCAGGGTTTCGGTGTCGAGGTTGGGATGGAGGGTGAAGAGCAGGTTTGAATCTGAAGGAGGATTGGGGCTGTCTTTGATCATGGTGTAGTTCCTGAGAGTAATGGACTACCACCGAGTTTTTCTCACGAACTGAAGGTGGCAGCTGTACGCGGAGTGAGAAAACCAAGACCCCAGGAGCTTGGCCACGCCGAAGCGTGCCCGCGCACAGCCGCCATAACAGCGAGCCGAAAAGCGCGTGCACTGTATACGGTGAGCGCTTTTGCGCCAATGGAGTAGTTCGGATTTCTCACGTCCGGTCGCTGAATTGGCAGCGACTGGGCAAGACTAGTGATGACCATTCTTAGCAGCAACCTGAAAGGGTTGTAGGAAAAAGCCGGGCTCGGTGCTTGACCTTAAGATGAGTCCTAGTCCGTTGTACGAAAGTGAATTGGCAGTAGATCAGTCACCGATGTTTGGCTGATCTACCGCTATCACACCTTCGGTATTTACACATCTCCAGGTATGGCGCTTTACCTGTGGGGGACTGTAAAAACCTTGGAGTGAAGTGCTGTCGTACTCCTGACACGTATCGCCCCCCCTCAGATCTGTACCATTATGCGGCCTTGGCGATTGCCGTTTAGACCGCTGACCGGTGCAGGCCTAGGCGTTTTCTTCCTCGGCCTGGAAGACCTCGATGAGCTTTTGATTGTAGTCATCAAGGTAGCTCTGGAGCCCATCCCGGTCGATTAGTCGCACGCCTGCCGTGCTGGCCAACTCCTTCGCTGATTTCGTGTAATAGGAGTTCGTAACGACCATGGCCTCGTCACAACCGTAGAAGGTTTTAGCAGAGATGGCCTGCTGCACAGCAGCGTTACCCACAGAGCCAGAGTAATTCTTCGCTTGGATGACCATGTTTTTACCGAACCGGGTAACGAAAAGGTCAGCGCCCTGATCTGCAGTTTTCTTGGTCTCTTTGACGTCGTAGCCGATGGTTTGGAAGATCTCAACCAAGAAGGCTTCAAACTGAAAACCGTCCATGGCATCCACTAGGTACATGGTGATGAACTGATTCGGATTGAAATGCTCGAGCTGAGATCCCAGCCGCTCGACGAGAATATCGAAATAAATCTCCTCGCAGAGGCTCAGCCCATTCCGGAAAACCTGTATCGGGAGGAGTGGCACACCAGATGTCGACGCTGCTTGGGGATTGAATTGAACATTGGGGAAAGCTACGTCATTTTCCCAAAGGTAGTAATAGAACAGAGCCAAGTCAGACCTAAATGTCGTTCCTGCCTCTTCAATCCAAGAACGTAATGTGTCGGCAAGGTCAGTTCGAATGTGCCTGGTCAACTCTCTGGAGAAGCCCAGATAGGCAGAGTTGAAGGCGGTGGTCTGCAACAGCTTGTCCAAGAGAGATGGAAGCCCTTCAAGCTCGTCAAAGCCTTTGCGAATCAGGACTTCCCTAAACAGTTCCCTCTCGCTGTAAACCCCATCCAATCGTGGCCCAGGAACGCCCGCGTCATCGCTACTAGCTGCGCTTTCGCGAGTGGTATGAATAAAGTTCGTAAAGTATGGCTGCTTCAGCTCTGCGTACTTTCTCAAAACGTTATTCAGGAGATCGTTGAGCTGCGCTTGCTCCTTTTTCTTCCCGAAAAAGTCTTGGATCAAGCCTTTGGATCTGTATTGAAAGTCGGGATAAAACGAAGGATCCAGTGGCGTGAGGTGTCGCAACGTAAGCTCTGATGACGGCGAAACTTGAGAGCCCATGCACCAGGGGCATGCGATCTCGAAGGTAGTCCTATTGCATCCATTGCATTGGTAAATCATCGTTTTCGTTCCTTCCCAAGTCATCGCGCGCCTTCACGCACATCCTGCTAGCGACCATAGCTCAGTGCCATCACTCAGTCCACGAGCTTGTTTCTACTGCACACAGACGCATCAATGATGGCGAAACCCCATCACGGCGGTTGGAGTGCCGGGCCGGCTAAGCTAGAGTTCCAGCATCTATCAGCCGGACGCTCCGTTGCTGAGCAGTCACCAGGGAAGCGACTATGCAAATTCAGCATCTGGAAATCGCGAACTTTCGCAAGCTCCTATCCGTACGAGTCGACCTCGCAGCCGAGACCACACTACTCGTTGGAGCCAACAACAGTGGCAAATCATCTGCGGTGCTGGCCTTGCGTAAGTTCCTACTTTCGAAAGCGTCGATTTTCAGATTGCAAGATCTTACTCTGAGCCATCTCGCCACAATCGATGCCATTGGTGAAGCTTGGGAGGCTGCAGATGATAGCTTCTCCATCCCAGTCGCAAATGAATGGGCTGACTGGTTGCCAACGCTAGATATTTGGCTTGAAGCAACTCAGGGCGAGCTTCATCACATCCGAGATCTCATACCGAACTTCGCTTGGAAAGGCGGCCATGTCGGTATGCGATTCCGGCTGGAGCCAGATGATATGCCAACGCTGTTTGTCGATTACCGCAAAGAGCGAGCACGAGTGAGGGAGCTTCAGCAGGAAATTCAAAAACAGGCAGCGCTAGGTACGCAGCCACCATCGCTTCCGCTCTGGCCGCAGAGCTTGCATGACTACCTGAATCGTCGAATCGGTAAAACCTTCAAGATCCGATGGTACCGACTTGATTCAGGCCAGCTACGAGCTCCAGATCCTGCAACTCGTAAAGCTAACCAGCAACCGCTTGCGGCCACAGCAACGCCACTCGAGCGCAATCCCCTAACAGACCTGATACGAGTCCACGAGATCAATGCTCAACGCGGCTTTGGTGACAGCGCTGACGAAGGCGTCCTAGAGGGAGGGCATGGATCGGGCAGGAAGCTCTCGGAACAATTGCGAGCGTACTACAGCAGGCATCTCGATCCAGGCGATAGCCCAGATATTTCAGATTTGGAGGCACTCAGAGCAATTGAGGCAGCTCAAACTGCCTTTGACACTCGCCTGAGCACGAGCTTTGCGCCTGCGCTCAAGGAAGTCGTCGGCTTGGGCTATCCGAATAACTCCGACCCGTCCATCCGAGTTTCCACCCGCCTCGCCCCTACGGACGGGATGAACCACGAAGCAGCTGTGCTGTTTGAATTGGATTCCGTTGGAGGAGCCCCTGGAGCACCGCCTCTTAGGCTTCCGGAGACGTCCAACGGGCTCGGCTACCAGAACCTCATCTCAATGATATTCCGATTGATGGCATTTCGAGATGAATGGCTTAAGAAGTACAGAAGTCCTGAAGAGCAAAGCGCTACTGGTGTTGAGCCTATACATTTGGTTCTAATCGAAGAACCGGAGGCCCACCTGCACGTCCAGGTTCAGCAAGCATTCATAAAACACGCCTACCATGTGCTGTGCAGCGACCCATTGTTAGCGAAGTATCCGAATCTCAGGACGCAGCTGATGGTCAGTTCCCACTCCAGCCACGTAGCTCATGAAATTGACTACGAAAACTTGAGATACTTCCGCAGGCTTCCGTCCGGCATGGCTGGGATTTCAATCCCAGTCACTACCGTCTCGAACCTAAGCGCAGTGTTCGGCGAGTCCAATCAAACGAAGGAATTCGTTACCCGTTACCTTCGGGCACAACATGCCGACCTGTTCTTTGCGGATGCGGTGATCCTTGTTGAGGGGGCCGCTGAGCGCATGATGCTTCCGCATTTTTTGAGGCAACACTTTCGTTTCCTAAACCAGTGCTACATAACCATTTTGGATATTGGGGGAAGTCACGCGCATCGGCTCCGGCCCCTGATCGATGCGTTGGGCATTGTCACTCTGGTGATAACCGACTTGGACGCGGGCCTTCTACAGGTAGGCAAACCTGTCGAACGGAAGAAAGGCCAAACCACTAATAACCCAACCGTGCGCCATTGGATGCGAGCAGCAGGCCTTGGACATGATGTGGACTCATTACTGGATCTGCCCTTTGACAGTAAAGCCCAGCAAATTGACGATCTATTTTCGATCAGGATCGCTTATCAAACGCCCATTACTGTCCGCTTACCCAAAACTGGGCTCGATGTCGAAGCATTGCCAAATACCTTTGAAGACAGCCTCGTCTTGAGCAATACAGAGTATTTTGCTAACAAAGCGGGGCGCGGGCTGATGCGATCCTTTGCCAAGTCGCTACGGGAAGCAGAAACATCCTTAGAGCTTGGCACCGAGCTATTCACCAAGCTCAAGGATGGTGATAAGGCTGAGTTCGCACTACACGTTCTCGGCGACTCTAATTTCGCCACGTTGAAGGTGCCTACTTACATCCATGAGGGCTTGGCGTGGCTGCAGTCCAAGCTCGAAAGAAAAAGCAAAGAACTACTGGTCGTCCCTTCAGCGATTCTCGAGGTGACGCCATGAGCCGGCAGCCGGAAGCTGCTACGGATGATGTTCCAGATGCCGATCAGATCATTCAGGAATGTCTGAATCTCGACCATCCGAAGAGTTTTTTCCTATACGCCGGCGCTGGCTCTGGAAAAACCCACTCATTGGTCGAGGCCGTGAAAAACCTGAAAAATAGGGAGCGGCAACGGCTGACGTTTGAAGGGCGTCAAATCGCGATCATCACCTATACAAATGCTGCATCCGAGGAAATTTCCCGCCGTCTTGAACACGATCCATTGGTGGTCGTATCAACTATCCACGCGTTCTCTTGGCGGATGATTCAAGGCTTTAATACCGACATACGTGAGTGGCTTAGGGCCAAGCTCACGCGAGATATTGGCGAGCTTAATGAGAAACTCGGAAAGGCTCGAGGGCAAAACAAGACATTTCTAGCGAATCAAGCTTCGAGGGATAGCAAAGCTCGTCGTCTTGATTCCCTGGATGAGATATCGACATTCATTTACAGCCCTACTGGCGATAATCGCGGTAGGCAAGCCCTAAATCATAGCGAAGTCATTCAAATGGCCGCTGCTTTTATTCAGCAGCCTCCATTGTTGGACGTTATGGCGGATCTGCATCCGGTAATTTTGATTGATGAGAGCCAAGATACTTATGGGCCTCTCATGGACGCTTTTCTGCAAGCACAATCCCTCATCCCTGACCGTTTTTGTCTCGGGCTTCTCGGCGATACCATGCAACGCATCTACAGCGATGGGAAGTTGCGTTTGGAGGAAGCGATCCCTCCAGATTGGGCTGTGCCCGAAAAACGTATGAACCGTCGCTGCCCAACAAGGGTTGTTGATCTTATCAACGTAATTCGTGCGAGCGCAGACAGCCATCAGCAGAAGCCAAAGCCTGACGCTATAGAAGGCACAGTTCGAATGTTTTGCACCCAACAGATACCAGGTCAAGGTTTCGAGTTGGAGGAAGACATCGCACAGCGCATGGCCGCCATCACCGGCGACGCTCAGTGGGCAATTGGTAAAGACGGAAGAAAATCTCTGATTCTTGAACACAAAATGGCCGGACGCCGAATGGGGTTCGAGGGTGTGTTCACACCGTTGTATGGAGTTGAGCACCTGCGCACGGGGCTACTGGATGGAACACTGCCAATCTTGAAACTGTTCTTCGAACGGGTAGCCCCTATTCTTCAAGCTGCCAAGACGAACAGTTTCAGTCTCATGGAGGCTGTGCGGCTTCAGTCTCCGCTTCTCGATACAAAATCTATAAAAGACGCGCCTGACCAATTTGCTTTGCTTGATAAAGCAGGAACAGCAACTGAGTCGTTGTGTGAACTATTCAGTGCCAACGATCCCTTGATTGGAGAGGTGGCTCATGTACTGTTCGAAACTGGCTTACTAGATCTCCCTGATCGCCTTGTGACAGCTCTATTACTGGGCGCCACAAGTGACGATCCTCCCGAGACATCGGATCGTGATGCGTTGGAAACCCATGCATACCAGATTCTACTTGGACGCCCCTTCTCGGAAATGGCTGCGTTCGCCGGGTATACCGATGGACTATCCCCTTTCGACACGCATCAAGGCGTGAAGGGACTGGAGTTCCCAAGAGTCATGGTAATCCTAAACGATGAGGAGGCAGGTGGTTTCCTTTTCAGTTACGACAAGCTCCTGGGGGTCAAGCCTGCTTCTGACAGCGATGTAAAAAATCAACGCGAAGGTAAAGATGACTCCTTGGCCCGCACTCGTCGCCTACTGTACGTCACTTGCAGCCGGGCCGAAGAAAGTCTCGCCATTGTGGTTTATACCGGTCAGCCGGCGACGGCGAAACAGCGAGTGATTGAGGCAGGCTGGCTCCAGCCAGAGGAGATCGAAATTCTATGACCTCCTCTCGCAGCTAGCTGACCGCTAACCGAGCAGGGGTTATTTACCTACTGTGGAGTGCGCCACCTTTTGGCTTTAGGCAACCCATTCTCGGCAGGTTGAAATCCCCTGCCTAGAGCCTGCCAACTCGCTTGGTATAGACCGTTACATAGTCTTTCTCCGGCTTGATCTTACCTACAAAACCACGATCATTGAGTGCCTGACAAAGACGAACATCAAGCTCCGAATTCGGCAACCGCACAGTTCGTTTATCCCCCAACAACTCAGCATATCCACCGGTGAGCGAAGCCAGTATCGACGAGGTGATAGCCCAATCAACATGCAGTTTGAGAGCCTGATGCAATAGCTCCTGCCTTTCACGTTGCGAAAGAATGGCCTCGCACGCCCGCGACGCAATGATGCTTCTGCAATTCCGGGGCATGACGAAATTCTCGGCATTAGCCCTGGCGCATACCAATGCAAGTTTCCCGACTACAGTAGCTTGGCTAGCCTCTTCTCGCTCAACCAAACCCTCCCACATCTCGGCAATGTCACCAATAGGCACACTGCGTGCGGCGCTGATCAAACCGACAGTCTTCGGATCGAGCTTTCGTAGGACGACGTAGTCACGGGCATCAGCCCAGCACCTGATCAAATACGCCGCCTCTGCGGTTGGATCATTGTTGCCAATTTCTTCCAGAACCTGACCATCGAAGGGCACGAAATGAGCCTGGGCCAGAAACGTCCATCGGTCAGCAGATATGTTCAGCCCTACGAGAGACTCAGGGCCGACAGTGGTACTCCCGAAAATTTCATCCAGCGAGTCATCGTCAAGCTCCGACGCCAGCAAATAGGCTTTCAGGTCATCTGCCTCATCTCTCGCATCATCCCAAAGCCGCTGAGCTTCACAGGCGTTCCTAGCAAGGAATGCTGTGAAGATGTCTCGGATACGATCCTGTTCTTCCTTGTCAATCGATTCAGAAGGAGTCTCTATTGGCCTTACAATCATGCCGATATAGTAGCTCCACGCAGCATTTGGGACGGAGGTCACACGGTCTAGTTCAAGAGCCTTCTCCCAAATGTTATCGGTGAACCCTTCCAAGTCATCCATCAAACATTCGGTGTGCTGGAACAAATTCTCCTGCAATTCTTGATCATCCTCTACTAGGCCGAGAATGTACCTAAGGGACTCAGTGTCTTCCTGAAGCTTACCTTGTTGCTTCATCAGCTCGAAGATGAAGTCTTCAGGAGCAATCTCAATCAATGAATCAATTCCTGCGAGACCCAACGCTCGAAGGCGCTTGCAGGAGACATCTCCCCCCTCGTCCGCAAACGTTTCCAGGATCAATGCCATCATCGGGAGACTCAGTTGCAAGCAGCGCCAGCCAATCAATTGCTCCAGCGTACTCGCACCAACCTCTGCGGAGAGACTATTGAAGCGAACAGGCTCGCGGCGAAGCCACGCCCAGCCATCGATGTTCGAGGCCATGCCTGTGATCAGGTGGTTAACACCTGTGAGACTGGCGATAACTTCAAGCAACGGCTGCCGATGAGCCATAACCTCAAGTTGTTGCTGAGACAACGCGTCCATGATCCCGCACACCAAAGCCTGTCGAGCGTCAGCCTCATTGAATCGCTCAGTGCTCAAGATCACGGCGAACAACTCAGGGGCGAGTGCATGCATAGCGCGAACAAGCGGTAACCTAGCATCCCCTGCAAGGATGATGGATACAGCCTCAGCCAATCGGCCAGCATTCTGGTGGCCGCTTTGCAGGATGACGTCCAGCTTTTGCGTTCTTGTGTCGGACAACTCAGTGAGTGGCGCCGATAGTGAGAGTTGGACAATTAGGTCAGCGATAATGCCTTTGCCATCGCCGAGAGCATCGTGCTCCAATTTGCTTGCCACTCGCTCAGGATTCCGGACTGGCGAGGCGACGTCGAGGGTGGCACGGCGCCTGAGTGCGAGAATAAGATTCTGATCATCGCGAGTCAGCGAGCCTTCATAGAAAAATCCAAGATAATCTGTGTAATCGGTGTCGAGGTAGCCAGCGCGCATTAGGTAAACGACGATCTCCATTCCTGTCAGCCGCTGGTCAATAATTGCCCCATAATCACCACGGGCAGCTTCACGGAAGGAAATTGTCTTGATTTCGGTGAGCTTCCTCTCTGCCGCCCCAATGGCCTCATCCATCGATTTCATGGACTGATGAATCCATGCGAGACGCGTGCGATAGGATGCCTGTGTAAGCGCGTCATTGGGACTAATAATATTTCCAACGGGGTTGTGATTCGCCCACTGTGAATAGAGGACGCCTTTAAGTTGCTCAGCCTCACAGATTTTAGTGAAGATGTCGTCCTGTAGGAATTCCTTGAGGCTTACCCGCTCAGAACCGTTTACTAAAACGTAATTTGCACCGTCTATTCCGCTCGCCCTCAACACCTCGAACCAGACACTTAACCTAAGATCGATTACGCGCTCTTCACCGTGTTCCTCACGCCGGGACTTTTCTTCGATTAATCGTTCGAGCTCAACGAGTGCCTGCGATGGTTGGTTAGCCCAAGCAGACAACCCCGTGAGCAAGCTGTACACCTTCCCCCTCCGCTTAACCAGCTCTGCAAATTCTTCCGGATAGAGGTTCCTGAGCACCACGATGGCAAACAACTTGTTTTGATCCAGCTTTAGGCCACCTTGGGACAGCAGGCTTGCAAAAATGTCGTACTCATTGACGATGTTCTTTATCAGCCGCATCTCATCTATGTAATAGCAGACTGTCTCCACGAGAATTGGGTCAAGATCAGAACCCAGCTTTTTGCCATCAACAGCCCGAGTCATCATGAGCTCTTGAAGCTTCTCCCTAGAGTTTTCAGAATTGACGACAGGAATCACCGGGATAATCAGATCAAAAAATTTCGTCTTGTCGGTGACGGTAAACAGCTCGTCACGAATAGCGTAAATGAAATGAACAGGTCGAGTTATTTGGGGCGAGTGCCGGATAGTGAAGTTGATCTCGCGCAAGCGAAAAAATATTTCCTGAGTTCCAAAACGATCCAGATCCTCAATCACCACGACGCGGACATTGCTTCGTTCAAAGCAATAGATAATTTCATCTACGTTCTTGTGGAGTACGGATCCGTGATTCACGGCCTCGAGCTTTCCACCCTTTAAGGTTAAGCCGTCGATACTGAACATAGATAGAAATTTGAGTCCCGAATAGAGAAGATAGAAACCACCCAGCCCTGTTACCGAGACTGCCAACCAACCCGGGATCATTAACAGTCTCGTCAGCAACCAAGCAGGATCTAACGCAGGTATCTCCTTCAATGTAGGGACATAAAGCCGCAGGCACGCGATGAGCATTACCCCCCAAAAAATCGTGCGCCAAGCGATGCTACGCCCTGATGTCTGGACAATTCGCTTGAGCCTGGTTTTGGGCACGCGTGCAGTTGGCACGGCGTAAAGGAGCTGCTGGACAATGGTTTCCTCAATTCTTGCGATCAAATCGCTTGAGGTACTACTCTCGCCGGAATCCTGTGCTGACTGGGAACTTCTGGCTGAGGTCTCAGAGAGTTCAGCGTCCGAAACCGGCAACGGTGGAGGTGCATCCTTGCTGAAGGTCGCTAGTGAAACATAAGCCGTTTGAAATTCTGGATGTCGCTCAAAAAAGGTCTTGAGGACACTGCTCTTACCTGCTCCATATCCACCGGTAAGTGCGATGTTCAGAACCTCATCCTTTTCAAGTGCGCCGAGCAATTCGCGCTCGTAGCGATCAAAGTGGTCACTATCGATGAGGACTGGTGTGAGTGGCTCAAAAGAACCTGGCGACGAAGGCCCGGAGCACAGAGACTGGAAGATGCGGATCCCTTCTTTAGCAGCAACCAAAAAAGCGGCATATTTTAGTTTGATACTGGCTGACAGTCCCTGTGACATAGGCAATCCTGGCTTTAGACACCCATACCTTCAGGCTTGGGTATCTGCAAAGTAATTGAGCACCAGCTAGGCCAGCGCCATCTTCTATAGCGGCTATATGCCATAATTACTAGGCTATGAGCCAGCAATGCTTTAGACGCCTAGATATTCAGCATTCTCGCGACCCCAATGGTGACATTTGTTCGCCCAGCTTTGCTCAAGAACGACATCAAATCCACGGCGCTCATAGGTCAGCCGAAAGGAAACAGCCTCAGTTCGACTTTGACCTCAAACGCGTCTCGCATCAGCACTACATAACAAGGAAAGCCGCCATCAATTTCCCTCATCCCGAAAGCACCACAGGTGGGTGGCATTTCCTTTCCTATTTTGATCGGGAATCCGGCGTAGCCAAGGTGTCATTGGCAGGCATTCATTATCTTGAGACCACCGACTATTTTGGCGACCTTGGCATCACAGACGTGACCGATGAGCTCACAAAACGTGCATGGTCTGCTGAAGGGCGGCGCTTGTACATCGCCGATCACCAGAGGGCCGCTGCGGACATGATAGTGAAGTTGGTGCTGAGCGATTCAAAGCAATGTAACGTCGAAATAGCTGACTGGTTTACCTCGCCTGGAGACAGACAAAAGCTACTCAGGTTTTAGAGTTGGCTAAGCCAAACTTCTTGCTGAAATGAATCTGGGGAAAATGGAAGCTTGGCTCAGCTCGCAGTAACCTCACCAAAGCAGTTAGTGCAGGAACCCCAGGTGGGGTAAGAGCGTTGCTTACTCTGCCGCTTTTGCAAAATGAGCCGCCGTCAGGGCGGAACCCAGCCGTTACCGCAGGAATGGATATGCTCTCGGTATAACTGCGTCGCCTGTTAGGCCGCCTTCGCGAGCAAGCCCGCTCCCACAGTTTGATTGCGGGGTGTCTGGTAGATGAGCATCGGCTGTCGGGCCGTCACGGGAGCAAGCTCCCTCGCCACGAAGAAACTCGTTTGGCTTCCCGCCTGTCATTCAGGCAGGACGCGACATCACCGCCAAGCGCACGGCCAACGCCATCAGCACCGCTGCCAAGCCCCACTTCTGCAGCCAGGCGCTTTTGGTGCGCTTGGCGAAGAAGCGGCTGAGCGCCCCGCCAAACAGGCCCAATAGCATGTGAAACACGCTCGCGATCAACGTCAGCACGCCGCCCAGCACCATCAGTTGCAAGGCGATGGGCCCCGCCTCGGGCCGCACAAACTGCGGCAGGAACACCATGAAAAACAACAACGCCTTGGGGTTGAGCAAACTGTTGAACATAGCCTGCAAAAACACCCGGCCCAACGCCACGCGGCCGACGTGAGCGGCGCCCAGGCTGGGGCGTTTTTGCAAGGTTTTGAAGACCAGCCACAGCAGGTAGATCACGCCCGCATAACGGATCAGGTCGAATGCCGGCGGCCAACTGGCGACCACCGCCGTCACCCCCATGGCGGTCAATGCCGTCAGCAGCAGGTCGGCCACGCCGATGCCCAGGGCCGAGGCAACACCGCCGCGCCAGCCATGGGTGACACCCTGGCTGATGACAAACGCCATGTTCGGCCCCGGTGACAGCAGCAACAGCAACACAGCGCCGGAAAAAACGCCGAGTGTGACAAGGCTGATCATGCTTGAACCGTCCACCTGCAAAAACTGCAGATTAATCGGTGCTTCCAGCCCCTACAAAAAATTGTGCTGGATACATTGCTCACGCAGCGAACCCAGTGATTGCTGAATGCCACGACCAACGTCTAGAATGCGAAACATTATCAATTAAGCCTGCTGCGCCAGGATGACCATGTCGAGCGATCACCCACTGGACCCTGCTGCCATCGGCCAGCTTTACCAAGCCCACCATTCGTGGCTGCGGGGCTGGTTGAGCCGGCGCACGGGTTGCCATGAGCGCGCCGCTGACCTCGCGCAGGACACCTTCGTGCGCCTGCTCAACGCGCGTCAGCAACAGACTTTGCAGCAGCCGCGCGCTTATCTGAGCAGCATCGCACGCAGCTTGATGATCGACCAATACCGGCGCCGCGAGCTGGAACGCGCCTACCTGGAAAGCCTGGCGCACTTTGCGCAAATGGAGGTGCCGAGCGAAGAAACACGGCGGCTGATCCTCGACAGCCTGGAACGCATTGACCGTCTGCTCGACCAGCTCAAGCCGAGGGTGCGCGAGGCGTTCCTGTTGGCCCAATTGGACGGCCTGACCTGCCCGCAGATCGCCTTGCGCCTGGGCGTGTCCAAGGCCACGGTGGAACGCGACCTGTCCAAGGCGCTGCACGCCTGTTACCGGTTGCGCTATGCCGACTCCTGACTCGCGCCTGGTCGACCAGGCCATCCAGTGGATGATCAAGTTGCGCTATAACACCGCCGACGACGCCAGCACCGCGGCCTTTGAACAGTGGCTGCACACCAGCGACGCGCATCAACAGGCCTGGCATCGGGTCGCCACCCTGAATGACGATTTCAACCACTTGCCAGCGCATGTCAGTCGCCATGCACTCGACGGCGCACGCCAGCACATCAGCCGTCGTGAAAGCCTGAAACTGCTCGGGCTGTTTGCCGGCGCCGCAGGTTTAGCCTGGCTTGGCCGCGACTACACGCCCCTGCCCGCCTTAATGGCGGACTACCGCACCGCCACTGGCGAGCGGCGCTGGGTAGCATTGGAGGATGGCAGCAAAGTCCAGCTCAACAGCGCCAGCGCCGTCGACATTACTCCTGGCGCCGAACAACGGCTGGTGAACCTGCGCCAGGGTGAAATTTTGATCAATACCGGGGCCGACCACCGTGCGCTATGGGTGCATACCCGCGATGGTTACCTGCGCGCCCTCGGCACGCGCTTGCTGGTGCGCGAAGAACCCCAAGGCACCTTGCTGGCCGTGCAACAGGGTGCAGTGGCGGTGTTTACCGACCGCTATGACGGCGCCGCACGCCAAGTGATCAAGCCGGGCGAACAGGTGATGTTCAATCGTAGCGGCATTCGCCCGTCCCCCAACAACGGCCTGGACCCATGGGCCTGGAGTGACGGCGTGATCAGCGCCCACAATATGCGCCTGGAGGACTTCCTGGCCGAGCTGGGTCGCTATCGCAATGGGTTGCTGCGTTGCAGCGAAGCCGTGGCGGGGCTGCGGGTGTCGGGCACTTACCAACTGGACGACACCGACCAGGTGCTCAAGTTGGTGGCGCAATCGCTGGCAATCGATGTGACCTACCGTAGCCGTTACTGGGTGACCGTCTCCGCGCGCGCGTGACCGGCCAAAAATAAATGAGGTGAATTCTCATTGCCATTCGACCTGTAAGGAAAGGCCGATCAACAGGCCCGTGTTGTCCACTTCCTTCAGGAGCATCCCGCGGTCATGCAAGCGTTCCCCTCCCTGCGTTCACCTCTCAGGCACGCCATCAAGGCGACCCTCCTCGGCGCCTGCCTGGCGGCCACTGCCCTTCCGTATACCGCCGGTGCCCAGCCAACCGGCGGCGAACGCCAGACGCGCACCTGGAATATCGCCCCCGGCCCACTGGCCGGCGCCCTCGATCAATTTGCACGGCAGGCCGGTATCAGCGTGTCGTATGACGCAGGCAGCGTAGCCGGCAAAAGCAGTGATGGGCTGAGCGGTACCCTGGAGCCACAACAGGCCCTGAGCCGACTGCTTCAAGGCCAGGGCTTGCAGGCTCAGAGCCAGGGCCCGAACGCTTGGTTACTGTTACCTCAACAGGCCGACAGCTCGACCCTGAACCTGGGCGCCACCACCATTAACGGCGAGCGCCTGGGCGCCACCACCGAAGGCAGCGGCTCCTACACCACCGGCGCCGTGACCATCGGCAAGGGCGAACACAGCCTGCGACGCACGCCGCAATCGGTGAGTGTGATGACCCGCAAGCTGATGGATGACCAAAACATCACCACCATCGACCAATTGCTGGAGCGCACCCCAGGCATCACCAGCTACGAATCGCCCATGGGCGGCAAGTATTTTTACTCCCGGGGCTTCAAGATGCTCGGCCAGTACCAGTTCGATGGTGTACCACTGGACATCGGCAAGGACTACATACAAGCCGACAGTTTCAGCGCGAACATGGCGATTTATGACCGTGTGGAAGTGCTTAAAGGCGCTGCCGGAATGCTCAAGGGCGCCGGCACTGCCAGTGGTGCGGTGAACTTCGTGCGCAAGCGGCCCCAGGACAAGCCCACCACCAGCCTTGGCCTGTCGGCGGGCACCTGGGATAACTATCACGCCGAATTCGACACCGGCGGCCCATTGAACGACAGCGGCACGGTGCGCGGCCGCGCGGCGGTGAGCCAACAGAACCGTGGCTCTTACATGGACCTTGCCAAGCGCCAGGACCAGGCGTTTTACGCGGCCCTGGACATGGATGTCCGCCCTGACACTACCCTGGGCTTCGGAGCCAGCTATGAGGATGTCGACTCCACGCCGTGCTGGAGCGGCCTGCCGCGTTATCGCGACGGCAAAAGCCTCGGCCTGAGCCGCTCCACCTGCCTTGGCCAGGCCTGGAACGATTGGCAAAGCCAGCGCACCACGCTGTTCGCCGATCTGATCCATCACTTCAACGACGACTGGAAGCTCAAAGTCAGCGCCGTGCATAGCCGCAACCTGCAAGACATCAAATACGCCGCCAGCGAGAGCACCGTGGACTATGGCAACCCGGCCCCCACGCTCACCAGCTACGCAGCCTTGCTGGACTACGATCACAAAGACTACGGCCTGGACGCCTACATCGACGGTCAATTTGAAGCCTTTGGCCTGCAACATGAGTTGATCCTCGGCGCCAATGGCAGCCGTGGCACTCAGGACGATGTCTATGCGATCCGCAACCTGCCCCAGCGCCAAAGCGTCTTCAACCCCAACCACCACTTCCCGGAACCTGCCGACGACACCTTCTGGCCCAACATGTACCGTGGCGGCACGGTCAAGGAAACCGCCACTCAATACGGTGCCTACGCCACCTTGCGCCTGCGTCTGGCCGAACCTTTGATGCTGGTTCTGGGCAGTCGCGTCAGTTGGTATGAAAACCGCCGTGAGTCCCTGAACCTGGCCTGGGGCGAGTGGGCCGACCAGGATGCACGCACCAAGGAAACCGGGGTGGTCACGCCGTTTGCCGCGCTGATCTACGACCTCAATGACAACCTTTCGGTGTACGCCAGCTACGCCGATATCTTCCAGCCACAAAGCTCCTACGCTACGGTCAGCGGTTCGGCCCTCAAGCCGAAAATGGGTGAGAACTATGAGTTGGGCATCAAGGGCGAATGGTTTGACGGGCGCCTGAACAGCTCCCTGGCGCTGTTTCGCGCCATCGAAAAAAACGCCGCCCAAACCGATTTCGAGACCCGCTGCGGCAGCTCCTCCGACGGCTACTGCTACACCGACACGGGCAAGGTTCGCGCCCAAGGGGTCGAGGCCGAGCTGAGCGGCGAATTGCTTGAACGCCTGCAGGTGTTCGGCGGCTACACCTACACGCAAACCAAGAACCTGAAGAACATCGACAGCGCAGCCGAAGGCGCGGTGTCCAACACCTACGTACCCCGGCATATGCTGCGTTTGTGGGGCGACTACCAGTTGGACGGTGCGCTGTCGAAATGGACAGTCGGCGCAGGCGTCAACGCCCAAAGCAGCAACTACCGGTTGCAAAACATCAAACTGGAACAGGCCGGCTACGCCTTGTGGAATGCGCGCCTGGCGTATCAGGTGGACGACACCTGGACGGTGGCGCTCAACGGTAACAACCTGTTCGATAAAAACTACTACCAGACCGTGGGTACCTCAGGCTGGGGTAATCTTTATGGAGAGCCGCGCAACCTCACGCTGAGCCTCAAAGGCAACTTCTAAGCACTGCATACCCCTCCTGTAGGAGCGAGCTTGCTCGCGAAAAACTCACAGACGCCGCGTTTATTCAGGAAGCACGCGTTATCGTTGACGTCTTTCGCGAGCAAGAACCAGGCGTCCTCGCTCCTACAAAAAAGCCTTGTCCCACCCCCTCCTTCCCGCCGGCAAAAGCTTTTCGTCGCTGGCAGGCAAATCCCCAGGTTTGTTCCTACACTCCAAAAAGCCATCATCGATTCTCGATTATTCTGAAATACCCGCCATACACGTCAACAAACCGTCATATCATGGAGGTATTGAGAGGGACACCGAAGAAAACGGACGAAAAGCCAAATCATTGACACAAATCCTCAATGAAGCCACTATTTAGCCATCACCCAGTAAATGCCTGCGTCTAGACAGCCATTACGGTTTACCCAGCAACAGAAGTCGTTCGATTTGCACCACTTGTAATGCATACCTGCCTTATGGATGAGCAAACGAATAGGAACGTTCTGGTGGTGTATTGAGGATCTGATGTATGCGCGGTAAATCGTCGGTTGATAGCCTGTTTTTGACTCGCGGTGTTTTTCAAGGTAGTTGTCACTGTTCTTCGTTTTAAGCTGCTTGTTTCATAGTCGTTTCTTTCTCAGGGTTCAGTGTCACTGGCCCAGCGGGCTCGCAGTTTCTGACTGGGCGCACACCCCAG
>NZ_JYLO01000005.1 GCF_001439845.1 Pseudomonas lactis
GTTGTAAGGCGGCAACAACTTGCTCAGCACGGCTTCTTTTCGCTCATGGGAATAACGGGCCACATCGGTGTCCTTTACCGCCTATCTGGGGAAAACTGGAGGGTGACAACTATCCTGCCAGAGGGGGGAATGTCAGCGGCGTTTAGCTTCACATCTGATTGCGTCTCGTCACGGATGACCCCTGCAATCGTTTGAGGACTCAAACCTTCTTTAGCAAGCTGAGTGATGCGTTTATGGTTCAGTTCTCGGAACCCTGGAGCGAGTATAGGCATAGGTAATCTCCGTCTGCCGGTTAATGGAAGCCAAGGTTTTCACTAAACTGCTTGGCGATTGAGAGATTACGATTGCCCCGAACTCGATGCTATTCCAAACGGGGATGACCCAAATTAGAGTTGACAAATGCCGAAAGCTGAATATACGGAATCCGAGCTGTGGGTAAAGGATGGCCTAGAACGCCTGTTCTGGATTGAGATCGCCAAGCGAAAAGCTCGCCTATGCCAAGGTGACGTTTTTTCCCAGCTCTTGGGGCTGAGAGCAGAGCTCGAGTCGTTTTTTGGGAGTTTCTCGAGCGAGTTGGACGAGCCTTGTGAAGGCGGAGAAGAAGTAGTCCTCAACATTGTCCAATTCGGAAAGCACATGTTGAATAGGGTGAGCGATCCCCAACATGCAGAGTTGATAAAAAAGGCAACGAAAGAGTTTGGTAGGCGAGCTTGGGTCATCAAGAACAATCTCGACCATTATCGCGGCTTTTGGCTTTCGGATTTCTCGATCGAGACTGATCTTGCGTTGCTCCATGACTGGTGGTCCTACATTATTTCAACCAAAGGTCGCCAAGAGCTAAACGCAAGAGGAAGATTTTCAACTCATGGAGAGTGCAGGCCTGTGATAGCAACCGAAGAGTTGAAGTTTGAAGGTGAAGAGGAGCCGACGATAAGAGTCGGAGACCCGGTGAACACAATCTCTTCCCTCCAGGCGCCCGTCCGCTTTCCTGAGCGTGTACGGCCACGGGGTGTTTATGCATACACGACTGACGAGCATGAAGTCACCATTGACGGCCATGAACTAAAAGACCGGGTTGTATTGGAGTTTGACCTTTTAAAACCTCTTCCCCCTATGAGGCAGATAGAGGCTCTGCTCCGTATCACGCAACGCGGGGCCAAAGCTTTACGAATGGTTGAGAGACTAAACCGTGGTGTTTACCAACCATACGAGGACTGCGATTCTGAAGGCCGTGGCGAGAGGCTTTTGCTCGATTTGATGACGGATCCGCCCGAAAGCCATGAACTCATGGGGGCCTTCACCAGCGCTAGGCCGATGATTGCCGGGCTGGCTTGTTGGGACCTTGTTGCTGAGGGGATGTCCGACGCTCGTGCTGCCGACAGGGTGGCAAGGGAGTTGCTCGGTGTTGATGATGCTCAGGTGCTACATCAGCGTCAGGTGGTCCGAGCGCTGAAAGACGTAGTCCGGCCGCGTGTTCAAGCTTACGAGTCTTCAAAACTTCCATGGAACCTCAGTGAAGAACCTGACTTTGCGAGCCGTTAAGGTGTTTTGGTGATGCTCTAGAGGCGTGTAGAAAACTCGATTCGTTGCTGATTGAACAAGGAGCGACCCAAGTTTCGCTTCTGGTAAGCAATTCCGGTGCAGGAATTGAAGCGCAACAACTACCGCATCTGTTCGATAGGTTCTATCGAGTCGACAGTAGTCGCTCCCGCTCGCAGGGTAGCACCGGGTTAGGCCTGGCGATTGTTCGGTCGATCATGAGCCTGCATCAGTGCGTGGCGGAGGTGAAGAGCATGCCAGGATCGGTGATCATATTTCGGTTGGGTTTTCCCCAAAGCGAGCGGCTAATTGCTGTTAGGAGATCCCGCCAATCACTGTGATGATGGCAGAGTGAACTAACTTACTCGGACTCAGTTGGTGAAAAAACTTCCGGAGCCAAAACGATTAACAGCAGAGTACTTGTTCACTTCTTAGCGCCGCTCGACGGGGTTAAGCCAGTACGGGGGTGGCATTTCGCCCCTTTTTTTACCAAGGAAGATCCATGAAATTGAAAGCAGTTCTGTTTGCTGTAATTGCAGCAATAACAACTGCCGCACAAGCGGCTCCAGCGTCCGAGATGATTTCCGTGTCTGCTGAGCTCACTCGTGACGGTAAGACGGTCAAGAGGTTTGATTTGTCCGGACAAAACGGTGTACCGGCGCCTTATCAAGAGCTTACACAAATTGGATTCATCGAATCTGCAGTCAAGAGTGGTGGTAAGTGGTGGCCCAAATCTGGGACGTTTGCCGAAGGTGTCAGTGCAGTGTTCACTCCAAGGGTCACAAGCGACGGGCAGATCCTAGTTAAGTACGTTTTCGACTACAAAAAACTGATCCGTTTCGATAAGAAAATGTTTGGTGATGTTGAAGTACAAAGGCCTGTCAGTGAGGGATACGACCAGTCCAGTAGTTTCACCATCAACAGCGGTGACCAGCGCGAGTTCACTACGGTAAATCAAGGGGTGAAGTGGCAACTGATTATTGCAGCTGCGCGTCAATAGTGGCTTGTGATAGCGGGGGGCTGTTGACACTGGTCAAAAGCCAGTCGCATTAATGTCCACTGGCGCCGACGATTGAGCCTCCAGCATCGTTAGTCGAGACTAAGAGCGGCACACAGTACGCCAGTCGCATTAATTTCAAAAAAGTCGCATCTATTTCAAAAACCGACAGCCGCCACCCACCAGCGCCGGCCCGGATGCCGAGTGGTGTGGCTGACGGAACGGGCGGTTAGGCCAATGACTCAGAGGGGCCAGGCTGACTACGGATTGGATAGCGGCCACTTCAAGTGCTTCCTGCTCGCTCAACGGCGGCAGCAAGCCCGGCAGCCGGCTGGCCAATAAAGTCTTGCCGGTGCCCGGTGGCCCGCTGAACAACAGGTTATGCGCGCCCGCCGCCGCGATCAGCAATGCACGCTTGGCCGCGAGTTGGCCCTGTACTTCACTCAGGTCCGGGTAAGGCTTGTTCAAGTACAGCAAGCCGTCGGACCTGTATGGCTCAATCGGCGCGTGCCCATTCAAGTGCGCCACAACTTGCAGCAAGTGATCCACCGCAATCACCTTCAACCCCGACGCCAGGCACGCCTCCTCGGCATTGGCGCGCGGCACTATCACGGTGCGCCCGGCCTTGCGCGCTGCCAGCGCGGCCGGCAATACCCCCTTCACCGCGCGCACCTCGCCGGACAGCGCCAATTCCCCTAGGCATTCCACGTCATCGAGCATCAACGCCGGCACTTGCACACTGGCCGCCAGGATGCCCAGGGCAATCGCCAGATCAAAACGCCCGCCGTCCTTGGGCAGGTCGGCGGGCGCAAGATTGAGTGTGATGCGCCGGGCCGGATATTGCAGCGCCGAGTTGAGGATGGCACTGCGCACGCGGTCCTTGCTTTCCTTCACTGCGGTTTCGGGCAAACCCACCAAGGTGAGAGACGGCAGGCCATTGGCCATATGCACTTCGACAGTGACGGCTGGGGCTTCCACACCGACCTGGGCGCGGCTGTGGACAATGGCGAGGGACATGCTCGTTCCTTGAATGGGAGGGCCGCTTCCTGCGGTTTTTTCAAGGGTAGACGAGGTGGGATGGAGCGGGGCGGGGGAGGTTTTACAGAACGTATCCGGGCGGCAACGCAAAACAAGTGTGGGAGCAGGCAAGCCAGCTCCCACAACAATCGCGTTCACTCAGCAGAAGGTGGCGTGAACCGGGCTTCAAGTTCAGCCACCTTCGCCTCCAGGCTCTCCAGCCGCGCACGTGTGCGGGCCAGCACCACCATCTGGCTGTCAAACTCTTCCCGGCTGACCAGGTCGAGCTTGCTGAAACCACTCTGTAGCAAAGCCTTGAACTGGCTTTCGATTTCATTGCGGGGCAGTGGGGTGTCGCCGCTGAACAGGCGAGAGGCGTGGCCGCTCAGGGCGTCGAGGAAGTCTTTGGGCGCGAGCATTGGACATATTCCGGAAAACAGTTGGCCGGCAGTGTATCACGCAGCGTCTATAGTCATTTTTACGCCCTGCTGCGCACGGTTTTCGCGCATTGGGGCGGGCGGCCGCGCACTGTTTTGATGCGCATTGCGGCCGCGCAGGCGCCCCGTAGGTGGGCACAAGCGGGCAATGGATTGATTTCAGTGGTTTTTACGGAGCTGGCAAGGTTTCTGCTTAGACGATCATGACCCATGCACTGATGCAGTCGCTGTGACGAATGCAGTGCGCCGACGGATCCGGGTACAGGGCTCGTCACCAGTGGTTCGCTGGCGTCGCGACGGCAAATGCCGAGGCGACGATGCGTTACAAAGCCAGGCACTGCGCTTAGACTTGAGACGGGTTTGTTTTCCTGGGGCAAGTCCACCAAATTCGGGAGAGAGTTTTCATGAAGCTAGTCACTGCCATCATCAAGCCGTTCAAGTTGGACGATGTTCGCGAGTCACTGTCCGAGATCGGCGTGCAGGGCATTACCGTTACTGAGGTCAAGGGCTTCGGTCGGCAGAAGGGTCATACCGAGCTGTATCGCGGCGCGGAATACGTGGTCGATTTCCTGCCGAAGGTGAAGATCGATGTCGCCATTGACGACAAAGATCTTGACCGGGTTATCGAGGCGATAACCAAGGCGGCCAACACCGGCAAGATCGGTGACGGCAAGATCTTCGTGGTCAATCTGGAACAGGCTATTCGCATCCGTACCGGCGAAACCGATACCGACGCAATCTAAGCCGCCAAACCCCAACGCCCCAGGAGAAAACAATATGACTCTGCGTAAATTCGCAGGGCTCGGAGCCCTGCTGTCCATCGTAATGCCTAGCCTGGCCATGGCGGCAGATGAAGTGGCTGCTCCAGTCCTCAACTCCGGCGACACCGCCTGGATGCTCACTGCCACCGCGCTGGTGCTGTTCATGACCATCCCTGGCCTGGCGCTGTTCTACGGCGGCATGGTCCGCTCCAAGAACATTCTGTCGGTGATGATGCAGTGCTTCGCCATCACTGGCCTGATCAGCATCCTCTGGGTCGTTTACGGCTACAGCATCGCGTTCGATACCACCGGTATGGAACAGGGCGTGGTCAACTTCAATTCCTTCTTTGGCGGCATGGGCAAGGCGTTCCTGGCAGGTGTCACCCCGGCCAGCATCACCGGGCCGGCGGCGCTGTTTCCGGAAGCCGTGTTCATCACCTTCCAGATGACCTTTGCCATCATTACCCCGGCGCTGATCGTTGGTGCTTTCGCTGAGCGTATGAAGTTCTCCGCGATGCTGATCTTCATGGCTATCTGGTTCACCCTGGTCTATGCGCCGATTGCGCACATGGTCTGGAGCGGCAACGGCGGCCTGATGTGGGACTGGGGCGTGCTGGACTTCGCTGGCGGCACCGTCGTGCACATCAATGCGGGTGTGGCTGGCTTGGTGGCGTGCATCGTGCTCGGCAAGCGCAAAGGCTTCCCGACCACCCCAATGGCCCCGCATAACCTGGGCTATACCCTGGTGGGCGCGGCCATGCTGTGGATCGGCTGGTTTGGCTTCAACGCCGGTTCCGCCGCGGCGGCCAACGGCACCGCGGGCATGGCGATGCTGGTAACTCAAATCGCTACAGCAGCTGCGGCCTTGGGCTGGATGTTTGCCGAGTGGATCACCCACGGCAAGCCAAGCGCGCTGGGTATCGCCTCGGGCGTGGTCGCCGGCCTCGTCGCCGTGACGCCAGCAGCGGGCACCGTGGGCCCGATGGGCGCTCTGGTGATTGGCCTGGTCGCTGGTGTGGTGTGCTTCTTCTGCGCGACCAGCCTCAAGCGCAAGCTGGGTTATGACGACTCCCTGGACGCTTTCGGCGTGCACGGTATCGGCGGTATCGTCGGTGCGATCCTCACAGGTGTGTTCGCAGCCCCTGCACTGGGCGGCTTCGGCACCGTGACCGACATCGCAGCCCAAGTATGGATCCAGTGCAAAGGGGTGGGCTTCACCGTGATCTACACGGCGATCGTGACCTACGTCATCCTCAAGGTGCTCGACATGGTCATGGGCCTGCGTGTCACCGAGGAAGAAGAGGCGGTTGGCCTCGACCTGGCGCAACACAACGAGCGCGGCTACAACTTGTAACCAGGCGAAAAAAACATGCCCGGCTTGCCGGGCATTTTTTTGCCTGGCGTTTGTCTGTGGCTAAAGGTGCATGGGTTTTTTATCGACTTTGTGATGGGATCCACACAGCACTTCTAAGGGTGCAAATGTCTTACAGGCATGAAGGCGTATTCGGCCCTTTGTTTTTTCTCAGAGCGCGCTAGAATGCGCGCCGATGGGCGGAGAACTGTATGTGGCAACAGACCCTGATTACCCTGCGGGCCAAGCCCCGGGGCTTTCACTTGGTAACGGACGAGTTGCTTGCCGGCTTGCCTGAATTGAAGGCGTGCCGTGTGGGCCTGTTGCATCTGTGGCTGCAGCACACCTCGGCCTCGTTGACCGTCAACGAGAATGCCGACCCGGCGGTTCGCCGTGACTTCGAGCGTTTTTTCAACCTGCTGGTGCCACAAGGTCGCGCAGGGTTTGAACATAACGACGAAGGTCCGGATGATCTGCCGGCGCACTTCAAGGCCAGTCTGCTGGGCTGCCAGCTGAGTTTGCCGGTCAAGGCCGGCCGCTTGGCGATAGGGACCTGGCAAGGTGTTTATCTGGGCGAGCACCGTGATCATGGCGGTGCTCGTAAAGTCCTCGCCACCTTGCACGGTGAAGGGGCATAAGCCATAGGGAATCCTGTGGATGTTGATTTTTTTCCAGCGGCCTCGACAGAGGGTGAAGCTGGGCTATAACTAATCTGCTTTTCGCAAGTCATGAGGTAGAACATGAGCGACGATGATCTGGAACAAGACGACCTCGAAGTAGGTGATGAAGACGACACCGAAGACGGTCTTGAAGCAGTAGCGGCTGACGACGTTGCGGAAGATGCCGATGACAGTGTTGGCGATGACGCGGCTCCCAAAGCCAAAGGCAAAGCCAAGGCGGCTGTTTCGGTAGACGAGTTGCCGAGTGTTGAAGCCAAGAACAAAGAGCGCGATGCCCTGGCCCGTGCGATGGAAGAGTTCCTCGCTAAAGGCGGCAAAGTGCAGGAAGTCGAGGCCAACGTGGTGGCTGATCCACCGAAGAAGCCGGATAACAAGTACGGCAGCCGACCTATCTGAGGTCTGCCTCCTGCTTGTAAGAAAAAGCCCGCCGTCGCTGCGGGCTTTTTCATGTCTGGAGCAATTTACCAGTTCGCTGCAATACCCTGTGGGAGCTGGCTTGCCTGCGATAGCGGTCTATCTGCGAGCCCTGTGTTGACTGACCCACCGCTATCGCAGGCAAGCCAGCTCCCACATTTTGGGTCAGTGTTAGCTCCAGCGACTCAGCAAGGGCGGCAACTCCGTCAGGCTGCGAATCTGCGCATCCGGGTGCTTGTCACCTTCCCAGGCCTTGCCCGTGGGGTTGAACCACACCGCCCGCAGCCCCGCCTGCTGCGCGCCGGCAATGTCATCCCCAGGATGATCGCCCACATGCACAGCCGCGCTGGCGTCCACACCGCCACGTTGCAGCGCCTCCTGAAACAGCCGTGCATCCGGCTTGGCGATGCCGATATCTTCAGCGCGCAGGGCAAAGTGAAAATAGTCCGCCAGGCCCACGCGCTGCACATCGGCATTGCCATTGGTGATCACCCCCAGCAGGAAGTGCTGGCGCAGCGCCTTGAGCATCGGCTCGGCTTCCGGGAACACGGTGAGTTGGTGACGTGCGTGGATGAACGCTTCGAAGCACACGTCCGCCATCTCTGTGGCCTCAGGCTGGGGATAACCGGCCTCCTCGAACGCATGCATTAGCACGCGATGGCGCAGCAGGCTGATGCGGTGCTTCAGTTCGGGATGACGCTGCAGCATCTGCTGGCGCAGGCTGGCAAAATGCTCAAGGGGCAGCTCGCCAACCTTGGATGCGTGAACTGCCAGCCATTCGCGCATCGACGCTTCGGCGCTGATGATGACGGGTACGTTGTCCCAGAGGGTGTCGTCCAGGTCGAAGGTGATCAGCTTGATACTCATGAGTCGCCGCCCTTGATGCGTTTGGCCCGTGGATGGGCGCTGTCGTACACCGTTGCCAGGTGCTGGAAGTCGAGGTGGGTGTAGATCTGCGTGGTCTTGATATCCGAGTGCCCGAGCAGTTCCTGCACGGCGCGCAAGTCTTGGGAGGATTCGAGCAGGTGGCTGGCAAAGGAGTGACGCAACATGTGCGGGTGCAGATTCTGCCCCAGCTCCCGCTCGCCGGCGGCCTTGACCCGCAGCTGGATCGCCCGTGGCCCCAGGCGCCGGCCTTGCTGGCTGACAAATACGGCATCGTCTGCCGGGTTGGTCAGCAGGCGTAGCGGCAGCCATAGCTGCAAGGCTTCACGGGCTTTCCTGCCCACGGGCAGTACGCGGGTCTTGCTGCCTTTGCCGAGCACTTGCACCAAGCCATCGGCGAGGTCCAGTTGATCGAGGTTCAGGCCTGTGAGCTCCGACAGGCGCAGGCCCGAGGAATAGAACAGCTCAAGGATGGCTTGGTCGCGATGGGCCAGGAAGTCATCCTCGACGGCACCGTCGAGCAGTTGCAGGGCGCGGTCGGTATCCAGGGTCTTGGGCAGACGCCGTTCGCCTTTGGGCGGTGACAGGCCATTGGCCGGGTCGTGGTCGCACAGGCCTTCGCGATTGAGGTAGTGATAGAGGCCGCGCACCGCCGACAGCAGGCGAGACAGGCTGCGTGAGGATTGGCCCTGCAGATGCAACCGAGCGATCAGGCTGCGCAGGGCCTGGATATCCAGGGCCTTCCAACTGCTGACGTGCTGTTTTTCGCAATAGGCCAGGACCTTGTTCAAGTCCCGCCGATAGGCTTCCAGCGTATGGGGCGACACCTGGCGCTCATTGCGCAGGTGAGCGCAGTAAGCGTCCAGTTGCCGCTCCATGATCAGCGCACCGCGCGCAGGGTGGTGGTGTGGCGTGGCAGGACGCGGCCCAGCACTTCGGCGATATAGGTCAGGAACAACGTGCCCACCGAGCTTTTGTAGTGCGCCGGATCGCGGCTGGCGATGGCCAGTACCCCGTGCAAGCCTTGATGGCTGAGGGCGATGACGGCCGTAGAACCGATCTGCTTGCGCTGTTCGGCGCCAAACAGGAAGTCCAGTTCATGCTCGCGCAAGGTGCCGCTGACGGTCTTGCCTTCGGACAACAGGCCGCCGATGGCCGTCTGCGCCTCGCCACCTGTGACCCAGCGACCCACCGGCATTGGGTTGTCGCTGAACAGGATCAGGCTGACGAAGGGCACCTGGAAATCCTCACGCAGGCTGTCTTCCACGGCGATCACCGTTTCTTCCAGGCTGGTGGCATCCATCAGGGTCAGAATCAGGCGGCGCGTCTTGTCGAACAAGCGGTCGTTGTCGCGGGCCACGTCCATCAGATGAGAGAGCCGGTGGCGCATTTCAATATTGCGCTCGCGCAGGATCTTCATCTGCCGCTCCACCAGCGATACGGTATCGCCGCGCTGGTGAGGGATGCGCAGGGCCGGCAGCAGCTCTTCGTGTTCGACGAAGAAGTCCGGGTTAGCCTCAAGGTACGCCGCGACAGCAGCGGCCTCCAGGCTTTCACTCGGGGTTGCGTGTGCGGGTACTTGAGGCTTATCGGTCATTAGCTTGGCTCACTCATAGACGGACCTGTCCTTCGTATACACGCGTGGCCGGCCCGGTCATCATCACCGGGTGGCCAGGGCCTGCCCATTCGATGGACAAACGTCCACCGGGCAGGTCGATCAACAGCGGCGAATCCATCCACCCCTGGCTGATCGCGGCCACGGCAGCGGCGCAAGCACCGGTGCCGCAAGCCTGGGTTTCGCCGACGCCGCGTTCCCATACGCGCAATTGCGCACGGTTACGGTCGATTACCTGCAAAAAGCCCACATTGGCCCGTGCCGGAAAGCGCGGGTGATGTTCGATCTTCGGCCCCAGTTCGTGCACGGGGGCGTTATTGATGTCGGTGACCCGCAGTACTGCATGGGGGTTGCCCATGGACACGGCGGCGATCTCCACGGTTTTGCCATCCACGTCCAACGCGTAACTGAGGGCCTGCTCGGTGGCCTGGAACGGAATATCCGCCGGCACCAGGCGCGGCGCGCCCATGTTGACGCTGATCTGGCCATCGTTGCGGATGTCCAGTTCGATCACGCCACCTTTGGTTTCGACGCGAATCTGGCGTTTGGCAGTCAGACGCTTGTCGAGCACAAAGCGCGCAAAGCAGCGCGCGCCGTTGCCGCACTGTTCCACTTCGGAGCCGTCGGAGTTAAAGATCCGGTAGCGGAAATCCACCTCCGGGTTGCTCGGCGCCTCGACCAGCAGCAACTGGTCGAAACCGATCCCGGTGTGGCGATCGCCCCACTGTTTGGCGTGCTTGGGCAGGATGTGCGCGTGCTGGCTGACCAGGTCGAGGACCATGAAATCATTACCCAGCCCGTGCATCTTGGTAAAACGCAGCAGCATGGCTTACTCCGGCAGCAGGCTTTCGCCAGCATACAACTCGGCTACCGTCTCGCGGCGACGCACTTCAAATGCTTGATCACCGTCCACCAGCACCTCGGCGGTACGCCCGCGGGTGTTGTAGTTGGAACTCATGACAAACCCGTAGGCACCGGCCGAATGCACGGCCAGCAGATCACCTTCCTCAAGCGCCAACTCACGATCCTTGGCCAGGAAGTCGCCGGTCTCGCAGATCGGCCCGACGATGTCATAGGCGCGGGCTTCGCTTGCGCGCGGCGTCACGGCGGTGACATCCATCCAGGCCTGGTACAGCGCCGGGCGGATCAGGTCGTTCATCGCCGCATCGACGATGGCGAAATCCTTGTGTTCGGTGTGCTTGAGGTACTCGACCTGGGTCAGCAACACGCCAGCGTTGGCAACGATGTAGCGGCCTGGCTCGAACATCAGCGTCAGGTCGCGGCCTTCGATGCGCTCGCGCACGGCCTGGATATAGTCGGCGATCAGCGGCGGCTCTTCATCGCGATAACGCACACCCACGCCACCACCGAGGTCGATGTGGTGCAGGTAGATGCCACACTCGCCCAGGCGGTCGATCAACCCCAGCAGGCGGTCGAGGGCATCCAGGAACGGTGGCAGGGTGGTCAGTTGCGAGCCGATATGGCAGTCGACACCCAGCACTTCCAGGTTCGGCAGTTGGGCGGCGCGGATGTACACGTCTTCGGCGTCGGCGATGGCAATGCCGAACTTGTTCTCTTTGAGACCGGTGGAGATGTACGGGTGGGTGCCGGCGTCGACGTCCGGGTTGACGCGCAGGGAGATCGGCGCACGCACGCCCATCTCGGCAGCGACCACTTGCAGGCGCTCCAGCTCATCGGTGGATTCGACATTGAAGCAGTGCACGCCGACTTCCAGGGCGCGGCGCATGTCGTCGCGGCTCTTGCCGACGCCGGAGAAGACGATTTTGTCCGCCTGGCCGCCGGCGGCCAGTACGCGTTCCAGCTCGCCACGGGACACGATGTCAAAACCAGCGCCAAGACGCGCCAGGACATTGAGTACACCCAGGTTGGAGTTGGCCTTGACTGCGTAGCACACCAGGTGCGGCACGCCGTCGAGCGCGTCGGTGAACGAGCGGTATTGGGCTTGGATATGCGCACGCGAGTACACATAGGTCGGGGTGCCGAAGCGCTGGGCAATCGCGGACAAGGCCACGCCTTCCGCGAACAGCTCGCCGTCCCGGTAGTTAAAAGCGTCCATAAGTTTCCCTTGGCTTAGTAGGTGTCGTGCTTATGGGCTTTTGACGGCTTTTGCGACGATTGCGCCTGTTCGTTTGGATCTTTGCTGTCATCGGGCAGGTACAACGGGCCTTTCTGGCCACAGGCACTAACGAGGCAAGCGACCGCGACGAGCGCAGCAAGGGAAGAGATCAGGCGCTTCATGGCGAAATCCTTGAATATGCATTAATTGCGCCCGAGTATACCGACCACCCGCCAGCTTGCCTATGCGCCGCAACACCCGTCCGGCGGGGGTTTGCCGAGACAGTAGGGAAGCAGGCTACGATGCCTGGGGATATTTCGTACCGTCATCCGTGATGAAATCAGTATCCTTTGCAATCGGCGAAGCTCGCCCGTATCGTGCGGCGCTTGAGCAAAACCAGACACTTTTGAGGTTGCCACAATGAGTTTGACCGAAGCCCGTTTTCACGACCTGGTGGATACCACCCAGCAGGGGCTGGAAGATATTTTCGATGACAGCGGCCTGGACGTGGATCTGGAAAACTCGGCCGGTGTGCTGACCGTCAAGTTCGAGAGCGGCCAGCAACTGATCTTCAGCCGCCAGGAGCCGCTGCGTCAGCTGTGGCTGGCGGCGCGCTCCGGTGGCGTTCACTTCGATTACGACGAAGAAAGCGGTAAGTGGCAGTGCGACAAGAGTGAAGAGTTGCTGGGTGAGATGCTCGCCCGCCTGGTCCAGGAATACACCGGCGACGAACTGGATTTCGACGAGATCTGATGGTGAGTGAGCCTGCAACCGTACGCCCGCCCAAGCCGCTGTTCAGCAATGTCAGCCCGGCGGTGCCGTCACCTTGTATCAGTTTGTGTCGCCTGGACGAGCAGAAAGTTTGCCTTGGCTGCTTCCGCCATGTGGAAGACATCCGGGAATGGCGCTCTGCCGACGATGCGCGGCGCCGGGTGATCTGTGCAGAGGCCGAGCAGCGCAAGGCGAGCACCTGACGGCGTCTTGTTTATTTGTGTCGCTGTGGTAGTGTCCGGATACACCTCCATTCATCGAGGTCCGTGAGAACCCCGCCTTTTCCTGGCGGGGTTTTGCTTTTTTGTGCAGAAAAAAGGAGTCTGCCTGAATCATGACCACCGCACCGTCCATCATTCTTACCCGTCTTGACGTGCAGCGTCTGGAGCAACTGATCGACCGCTTGGGCGACAACTCTCCCGGCGCCGAAGCATTGCAAGCCGAACTCGACCGCGCCGAAGACGTGGTTGGTCACGATGAAGTGCCTGCGGGTGTCGTGACCATGAACTCCAGCGTGCATTGCCGTGAGCAAAGCAGCGGCAAGGACTATCACCTGACGTTGGTCTACCCCAAGCACGCGAACGCCGACGAAGGCAAAATTTCGATCATGGCACCCGTGGGCAGCGCATTGCTCGGCCTGCAAGTGGGCCAGCACATCGACTGGCCGGCGCCTGGCGGCAAGACCCTGAAGCTGGAATTGCTCAGCGTCGAAGGCCAGCCCAAAGATGGCGGCGCCTTCCCGCTCTAAACCTGATTGAAGGCCGCATTGAGTGACTGTTCCAGTTCGGCTTTATAGCGCAGGTACAGATTGCTTGGGCTTTGCACATCACCGAGCAGCCCCGACAGATCCAGGTCAGTGATATAGCAGCGGTAACGCTCGGTTTCCCGACGTTGCCCGACGATCTCCCGGGCGACCACCGTAAACAGCTGGTCGCCAAATTCCAGTTCGGAAAACTCCCGCTGATTGCAGTACAGGGTGATCCCTACGTGGCCTGGCGCGCCTTTGCCGATAATCGCCTGCACGTCATAAAACGCCTTGTTGGCAGGGTCTTGTGGGGCTGGCCGTCGCTCCACGCCGCGCGCCCGGCCACTGCCCGATGGCAACAGCTGGTAGTACAGGATCTGTACCTCACTCGCGGGTTGCTGGGCGTCCAGGGACGATAGCGCTTCGCGGCGATACAGGATCGATTGCAAAAAACGCTGCAGCGGCGCCAACAGGCTTTGCTCATCATGAAACGGCAAGCGCTGTTGCCAGAGCGCGTTGAATTCGTCGAGCACGTAGACGTCGGCGAAGCCTTCATTGACCCGGTAGAACACCTGCACACACTCGGCTTGGCCCATGGGCAGCAGCAGCGCCAGGTCGTGGTCTTCCAGGGCCATGGCGTCCAGGTGCCACGGGCTGTAGCTGGCCAGCTCCTCGCTGAGGTAGGCGATCAGCGCGTCCTGGGTCGGCAGTGACACATGGGTGGCCTGGCCCGGTACCAGTTCCATGACGTGATAATGCTGCTGCACCTGGAGCAGGTAGCGATGATTGCCCTGGCCGAGCAGCAGATGCTGCGCGGTGTCGAATACCTCTTCCACCCGCTGGGCAATGAACTGTGCCCGGTTGTGGCAGAAGCAGCGCACCCGTAGGCGTGGCAGATGGTTCGATGGCAGTTGGTTGAGGTAGTCGCGCAGGCAGTCGAGCAGGGCGTGGGGGCCGTCATAGCGGCTGACCATCACTTCGTTCCAGCTGTTGAGCGTGACCTGGTCCAGGGTCAGCACCAGATTGTCGCGCACGCCGGCATAGCTCAGGGAGTCGGTGCGCTCGGTGGTCATCAGGATATTCAGGTCGCGATGATGCTTGAGCGGATCAACCCCGACGTTGATCAGCAGCAGCACCTCTTCCGGCACTGCCGGGCGCAGCAAGCGGCTCTCATCGACACTGGACAGGGGCAGGGCGATGGTCTGTTGCAGGCTGCCCAATAGGTTGAACAGCTCGAACTCGGTCATGTCGCTGGTGCCGGGGTGCAGCGCCAGGCGGGTGCTGCTGTCGATCACGCCGTTGCGATGGCACCAGGTGAGCATTTCCAGCAGGTCGCGGCTGCGTTTGATCGGGGCGAAGTGTTCCCACTCCAGAGCGGTAAGGTTGCCGTTATACAGGCCCCAATGGTGCTGGCCCGGCTCCTTGCGGTTGGGCGACTGCACCAGGGTCAAAGTGTCTTCGGCCAGGTCCGGGGCGATGCCGGGGTTGATAAACTCGACCTTGCCGGCCTTGCGCTCGAACGCCGCGTACAAACGGCGGCCCAGTACATTGAGGTCGCGTTTATTGATCGGGCTGGCGGACTGTTCACTGCGTGTGAACTGGGTGAGGAAGCGGTAGCTGTAGTTCAACTCATTGACCAGGGCGCGGCGCTCGGAAGCGACCTGGCGCACTTTCCATTGGCTGCGGCTGTCCAGCAGGGCCAGTTGGCGTGTGTCCCACCCCCATTCATGCGCCAGGCGTTCCAGTAGCTGCCGTTGCCAGCCAGCAGTGCGCTGGCCGGCGCTGAGTTTGCGGTTGACCTTCAGGTACAGGCTGCGGCGCACCAGTTCCAAGCGCTCCAGCTCGTTGCGGGCCTTGAGGTATTCCTCGATACGGCGGTAGACCATGATGTACGGGTCCAGCTCATCCAGGTCTACCTGATGGCTGAACACCGCCTGTTTGAAGCGCAGGCTCAGGCACTGCACCTTCGGGTGTTCGCTGGCGTAGACCTCGGTCAGCAGCAGCTTGAGCACCGATTTATAGGGCGACTCGATGCCCTTGAACAGTTGCCACAGCCCGGCGCCAATAAATTCCCCCGGAGGAATATGAGCCAAATGGCCGAGGTCGAGGGTTTCATCGGCGCGGATAAAGCGCTTGGAAATCAGTGCGTGAGTAAACTCGGCGTAGCGGTTTTCTTCGTAGACCGGCACCAACCACCAGATGGGCGTGCGTCCGGCCAGCCAGATCGCGGTGCGATAGAACTCATCCAACAGCAGGTAGTGCTGGGTGGTGCCGCAGTCGTCGGAGCTCAATTGTGTATCGCGATCACCCAACACAAAGCGCGTCGGGTCGATCAGGAAGAAATGCGCCTCGGCGCCCATGCCCAAGGCCCAGGTTTCCAGCAGTTGGCACTTTTTGCGCAGCTCGGCCAGCTCGGTCTCGCTCAGGTCGGGGGCGTGGCACACCCACACATCCATATCGCTTTGATCGGCCTGGGCCAGCGTGCCCAGGCTGCCCATCAGGAACAAACCGTGGATCGGCGTAGGCGGGTTACCGTGGCGCGGTTTATAGGAAAACGAGCGGGTCAGGCGCTGGGCATCGGCCAGGGCCTGGGCGTCCGGTTCAAAATTCGACAACCCGGCCGGCGTGCTGCTGGAGACGTAGCCTGGCAACAGCGGGTGATTGACGTGGAAAAACAGCGGCAACAAAGCCAGCACGCTTTGCTGGCGTGGCGTCAGCCCCTCGACGGCCCGGGCCATGCGGCCTTGATTGAGGGTCATGAAACGCGCGCGCAGTTGGGTCAGCACCTTGCGGTCGATGCCTTCGTCCAGATCGGGGCGGATTTCATGGGTGCGGGTCATGTCGAACTCGTTGGCTCGCAGGGCCCGACGCGGGCGGCCATGCAGGAGTTTACAGACAGTAGCGTAGGAGTTTTAGAGGGAAGTGGCTTTTTGGCGTCAGAATTTTGTATGCCGCGCAGCAATGCCCGCGGAATCCGCAGGCGGCGGACTCCATGGGCGGTATCAGGTATCAGGCGGCTTCTTTGGTGCTGGCAGTGGTGAGGATGGTCAGCAGGGTTTGGGCTTGCTCGGCAGCGTCCCGGCCAAGGCTCGTCAGATAGCCCCCGTCCGGTTGGTCAATCAGCCCTTTGGCATGGAGGCGCTTGGCAGCGGCGATGGCAGTAGGGGCGGCAGTCTGATGGACTTTCAAGCCTTCCTTGGTGCTGTCCAAGGGGAAGAGTACAAGGATTTCCAGTTCGGCAACCAACTCAGGGGTATACGACATAAGGACTCCAGACTTTCTAAAATTTATTAGAGGCTAGCAGGCCATAAGGTGAACGCACTTTGCCGAACTGTCCAGCGTGTTGCTGCGTGCCAGGGTTATTGCTTCTCCGGCGGCAGCTCGGGCAGTGCCCGCAGTGCCGTTTCATACCACTCGGTATTGAAAGCGCGGTCCTCGTCCAGCATGGCGTCGATCTCGAAGGCCAGCACGTGAGCCATCAGATTGAGGATATCGTCGCGCTCGTAACCCACCAGGGTCAGTTTGTTGAACGTAGCCTTGGCCGCTGGCGGGTTATCGCTCTCGATCTGGTTCTCGATGGCTTCGATCAGCGTGGTCTCGGTGAATTCTTCTTCGTCGTTGTCGATATCGGTCGGCTCGCTCATGGCAGGCTCCTCAAGGAAAGGGCGTCAGTCTACCCCCATTCAGGTGGGTGATGCTGCTGGTCAGGGTGGCCTCGAGGATCTATAACTCTTGCAGCCAACCCCACACCCGGCCTGGAGGCTTTGCAATGCTCAAGCTTTACGGATTTTCGGTCAGCAACTACTACAACATGGTCAAGCTGGCGCTGTTGGAGAAAGGACTGCCCTTCGAAGAAGTGCCTTTTTACGCCGGGCAAACCCCCGAAGCCTTGGCGGTCAGCCCCCGCGGCAAAGTGCCGGTGCTGGGTGTGAAGCAGGGGTTCATCAACGAAACCAGCGTCATCCTCGAATACCTGGAGCAGAGCCAGGAAGGCCCTGCGCTGCTGCCCGCCGACCCGTTTGCGCGGGCACAGGTGCTGGCGCTGTGCCGTGAGATCGAGCTGTACATCGAGCTGCCTGCGCGGGCGTGTTACGCCGAGGCTTTTTTCGGCATGACGGTGCCGGAGGCGATCAAGGAAAAGTCCAGGGCCGAGCTGTTGCTTGGGATCGGTACGTTAGGCCGGCACGCTAAGTTCGCGCCTTATGTGGCAGGGGAGAGCTTCACCCTCGCGGACCTGTATTTCATGTACAGCTTGAACCTGGCCTGCGGTGTGGGCGAGAAGCTGTTTGGGTTGGACCTGCTGGCGCAGTTGCCGAAGGCGAAGACCTTGTTGGCGCGCCTGAATGAGATGCCCAACGCGCAGAAGGTAGAGGCGGACAGGCAGGCGGCGATGCCAGCGTTCATGGCGATGATTGCGGCCAAGAAATAAATCTTTGGCATCTGATAAGAGCGCCATCGCGGGCAAGCCAGCTCCCACATTTTGATGTGTGAACCCAATCAAATGTGGGAGCTGGCTTGCCTGCGATGCTTTTAGCGGCTGGCGAGCAATTCTTTGCCGCGCACGACCGCTGCCTTGACCTGCGCCGGCGCAGTGCCGCCCACATGGTTACGGGCATTCACCGAGCCTTCCAGGGTCAGCACGGCAAATACATCCTGCTCGATCTGGTCGCTGAACTGGCGCAGTTCTTCCAGGCTCATTTCCGCCAGGTCCTTGCCGGTGTCCACACCGTACTTCACGGCGTGGCCAACGATTTCGTGGCAATCACGGAACGGCAGGCCACGGCGCACCAGGTAGTCCGCCAGGTCGGTCGCGGTGGAGAAACCACGCAGGGCCGCCTCACGCATGATCGCGTGCTTGGGCTTGATCGCCGGGATCATGTCGGCAAAGGCGCGCAGCGAGTCGCGCAGGGTGTCGGCGGCGTCGAACAGCGGCTCTTTGTCTTCCTGGTTGTCCTTGTTGTAGGCCAGTGGTTGGCCTTTCATCAGGGTCAGCAGGCCCATCAGTGCGCCGAATACACGGCCACTCTTGCCACGCACCAGCTCTGGCACGTCGGGGTTTTTCTTTTGCGGCATGATCGAGCTGCCGGTGCAGAAGCGGTCCGGCAGGTCGATGAACTGAAATTGCGCGCTGGTCCACAGCACCAGTTCTTCGGAGAAGCGCGACAGGTGCATCATCGCGATGCTGGCCGCGGCGCAGAATTCGATGGCGAAGTCCCGGTCCGAGACGCCGTCAAGTGAGTTGCCGCCCACGGCGTCAAAGCCCAGCAGTTGTGCGGTGTACTCACGGTCGATCGGGTAGGTGGTGCCGGCCAGTGCAGCGCTGCCCAACGGCATACGGTTGGCGCGCTTGCGGCAATCGACCAGGCGCTCGTAGTCGCGGCTGAGCATTTCGAACCAGGCCAGCAGGTGGTGGCCGAAGGTCACAGGCTGTGCGGTCTGCAGGTGAGTGAAGCCCGGCATGATGGTGTCCGATTCGCGCTCGGCCTGCTCCAGCAAACCTTTTTGCAGGCGGGTGATTTCGCCCAGGATCAGGTCAATCTCATCGCGCAGCCACAGGCGGATATCGGTGGCGACCTGATCGTTACGGCTACGGCCAGTGTGCAATTTTTTGCCGGTCACGCCGATGCGATCGGTCAGGCGTGCCTCGATGTTCATGTGCACGTCTTCGAGGTCGACGCGCCAGTCGAACGTCCCTGCCTCGATCTCACCGCGGATGGTGGTCAGGCCGTCGATGATGCTGTCACGCTCGGCGTCGGTCAGCACGCCGACCTTGGCCAGCATCGTGGCGTGGGCGATGGAGCCCATGATGTCGTGGCGGTACAGGCGTTGATCGAAGGTGACGGAGGCGGTGAAGCGCGCGACGAAGGCGTCGACGGGTTCACTGAAGCGGCCGCCCCAGGACTGGTTGGTCTTGTCGGTGCTCATGGATTCGCTCGTGATCTGCTTAAAAGAGGCATGAAGGTGTGCCGGCGATCATAACAGGGTTGCCCGTGGAGGCGGTGCTGCGGGTGATCGGCAATTTTATTTGTGTAAGAGATGGCTAAGTGCCTTGCCGCCGACCGCATCCGGGACGAGACTGGGGGCAGGTACTTATTGAAACGATATTTGACGATTGAGCAATGTCGCCTCAGTGAGCGTCTACAGTTGGACTGATAGTGTGTGAATGCACCAAAGTCGGGTGATGCGGTCATAACCAGACTATCCATTAAACAGGGGGGTATTCGGATTGTTTATCAGTGAACCCTACGACGATGCCCGAAGGCAGCGGGTCTTGGGCGCTATTGAACAGGTCCGGGTAAATTTGGGTGCCATTCTCAGGGCACTTTTTGCCGCTCGCGCTAGTCTTAGCGTGGATCGCTGTGACGTCAGTCACCGCACCTGTCTACGCTATCCTTGTGCGAGACTCACGCAGGAATCCAGCGCAATATGAATGTCCTGATCGTTGATGACGAACCCCAAGCCCGCGAGCGACTGAGCCGTCTGGTCAGTGAACTCGAGGGTTATACAGTCCTTGAACCGAGTGCCACCAGCGGCGAAGAGGCGTTGACGCTGATCGACAGCCACAAGCCGGATGTAGTGCTGCTCGATATCCGCATGCCGGGCTTCGACGGCCTGCAAGTCGCCGCCCGCTTGAGCGAACGCGAATCGCCGCCCGCCGTGGTGTTGTGTGCGGCGCAGGATGAGTTTTCTGCACAAGCGCTGGAAGACAGCGGTGTCAGTTTTCTCGTCAAGCCGGCCACTGCCGAAGCCTTGCTCAAAGCCTTGAAAAAAGCCGAGCGTCCCAGCCGCGCCCAACTGGCTGCCTTGACGCAACCGGCTGCGCAAAGTGGTAACGGGCCACGCAGCCATATCAGTGCGCGTACCCGCAAGGGCATCGAGCTGATCCCACTCGGCCAAGTGGTCTACTTTATTGCCGATCACAAATACGTGACCTTGCGCCACGAGACCGGTGAAGTGTTGCTCGATGAGCCGCTCAAGGCCCTTGAAGACGAGTTTGGCGAGCGTTTCGTGCGCATTCATCGCAATGCGCTGGTCGCCCGTGAACGCATCGAGCGCCTGCAGCGCACGCCCCTGGGGCACTTTCAGCTATTCCTGAAGGGGCTCAATGGCGATGCCTTGATTGTCAGCCGACGCCATGTCGCCGGCGTGCGCAAGATGATGCAGCAGCTTTAGCCCAAGGGCTGCGGCGCGGTCTGCATTCCTAATCCCGGTGCGACGTGGCCAGGGAGGCCCCGCACTTGCTGATTCAAATCAAAGCGTATTTGCCTGAGCTGTTATTATCCGCCGTATCTATTCAGTACGGATTGATCCATGTCCTCTCGCGAAATCCGCATCGCCACCCGTAAAAGCGCCCTGGCCTTGTGGCAGGCCGAATACGTCAAAGCCCGCCTTGAGCAGGCCCATCCCGGCCTCAAGGTATCCCTGGTGCCCATGGTCAGTCGCGGCGACAAGCTGCTGGACTCGCCGCTGTCGAAAATCGGCGGCAAGGGCCTGTTCGTCAAGGAGCTGGAAACCGCGCTGCTGGACAACGAAGCCGATATCGCCGTGCATTCGATGAAAGATGTGCCCATGGACTTTCCTGAAGGCCTGGGCCTTTTTTGCATCTGCGAGCGCGAAGACCCGCGCGACGCCTTTGTTTCCAACACCTTCGCGTCCCTGGACGAATTGCCGCTGGGCAGTATCGTCGGCACCTCCAGCCTGCGCCGCCAGGCCCAGTTGCTGACACGTCGCCCCGACCTGCAGATCCGCTTTTTGCGCGGCAACGTCAACACGCGCCTGGCCAAGCTCGACGCCGGCGAATACGACGCGATCATCCTCGCCGCTGCCGGACTGATCCGCCTGGGCTTTGAAGACCGCATCACCTCGGCCATCAGCGTCGAAGACAGCCTGCCGGCTGGCGGGCAGGGCGCAGTCGGGATCGAATGCCGCACCGCCGACAGCGAAATTCATGCGCTGCTAAAACCTCTCGATCACGCAGACACCGAAGTGCGCGTCACCGCCGAGCGTGCCTTGAACAAACACCTTAACGGTGGCTGCCAAGTGCCCATCGCCTGTTATGCCGTACTCGAGGGTGAGAACCTGTGGCTGCGTGGCCTGGTTGGTGATCCGGACGGCGGTAACCTGCTGACCGCCGAGGTGCGTGGGCCGCAACGTGATGCCACGGCCTTGGGGATTCAGGTCGCCGAAGCGTTGCTGGAAAAAGGTGCGGGTGCCATTTTGCAAAAAGTCTATGGCGAGGCCGGCCCGCAGTGACCGATTGGCGAGTGCTGCTGACGCGGCCTGCCGAGGAGTCGACGGCCCTGGCGGCGTTATTAGCCCATAGCGGTATTCACAGCAACTGCCTGCCTTTGCTGGAGACTGAAGCCTTGCCGGTGACCGCTGAGCAACGCGCGGTGTTCGGCGCGCTGCCGCGCTATTGCGCCGTCATCGTGGTGAGCAAGCCGGCCGCGCGCCTGGCGTTGCAGCAGTTGGGGGGCAGTGTGCCGCCAATGCCCTGGTTCAGTGTCGGCGCGGCCACGGCTCAGATACTGGCCGATCATGGCCTTAACGTTCACTGTCCCGCCACGGGCGATGACAGCGAGGCCTTGCTTGAACTGCCCGCCTTGCGCGAGGCTATTGCAGTGCCGGGCGCCCGGGTGTTGATTCTGCGTGGCGAGGGCGGGCGCGAGTTGCTGGCAGAGCGTTTACGCGAGCAAGGTGCTAGTGTCGACTACCTGGAATTGTATCGGCGTTTTCTTCCAGTGTATGAGAAGGGCGCGCTGATGCAACGCATCCAGTTGGAACGCTTGAACGGCCTGGTGGTCAGCAGTGGGCAGGGTTTTTTACACTTGCACGCGTTGGCCGGCCCCGATTGGCCAGAGGTGGCACAGCTGCCGTTGTTCGTGCCCAGCCCGCGTGTATATGAAATGGCGCGGGCCGCGGGTGCAGAAAAAGTTGTGGATTGTCGCGGCGCGAGTGCCGCGGCTTTGTTAGTGGCGTTAGGGAGCTATCCCGTTCCCACTCTCTGATACGCAAAGGACGGATACGTGAGCGAAACAGCCTTGCCTAAAGATGAAGCTCAGCCCGCGCTTGATGCGCCGGTCGAGACACCGGTCAGCGCGCCACGCCGTGGCAATGGCCTGGCCATCGTCGCCTTGCTGTTGGGCGCTGCGGGCGTAGCCGCCGGCGGTTGGGGGATCTGGCAGGTCCGTGCCCTGCAAACCAGCAGCCAGCACCAGCTGGGCCAGGTGCAGACCCTGGATGACCAGTCCCAGAGCCTCAAGCAAGGCCAGCAACAGTTGGCCGCCCGCCTGGCGCAGTTGCCGGGTGCGGATGAGCTGGAAGAACGTCGCCGTCTGGTCACTCAGTTACAGGGTGATCAGCAGCGCCTCAACCAGCGTCTGGAAACCGTGTTGGGTGCCAGCCGCAAGGACTGGCGCCTGGCCGAGGCCGAGCATCTGATCCGTCTGGCCAGCTTGCGTTTGTCCGCCTTGCAAGACATCAACAGCGCTCAGTCGCTGGTCCAGGGGGCCGACGAGATTCTTCGCGAGCAGAGCGACCCAGGGTCTTTCGCCGCACGCGAGCAACTGGCCAAGAGCCTGGCCGCGCTGCGCAGCACCGAGCAACCGGACCGTACCGGCCTGTACCTGCAACTGGCCGCCTTGCGTGACCAAGTGGTGCAACTGGCGGCGATTGCCCCAGAGTATCAGCTCACCGAGCCCGCTTCCCAGGGGCGTCCCACCAGCGATACGCAGAACCAGTTGAGCCAATGGTGGGAGCAGATTTCCCGTTACTTCCGCATCGACTTCAACCCGGATGACAACATCCGCCCATTGTTGGCAGGCCAAGGTCTGAACCAAGTGCGCCTGGCCTTGAGCCTGGCGCTGGAGCAAGCCCAGTGGGCTGCGCTTAACGGCGAGGCGGCGGTGTACAGCCGCTCGCTGGGAGAAGCGCGCAGCGTGTTGCAGGACAACTTCAACCAGGACAACCCGCAGAGCAAGGCGATGCTGGCGCGTATTGCCGAGCTCGAGCCCAAGGCCGTGTCGGTGGTCACGCCTGACCTGGCCGCGAGCCTGGCTGCTGTGCAGGCGTACCTTGAGCGTCGTCATCTGTCTGCCGACGAAGCCAAGGCCTCGGCTGGCAAACCGGCGACCCAGGAGTAGAGCTGATGAAGCGTTTCTATGTGATCCTGGTGCTCGCAATTGCGCTCGCCCTGGCCCTGGGCGTGGGCATTTCGAAGCACACCGGCTACGTGTTGATTACCTATCCTCACTTGCTGCATTACGAATCAAGCCTGTGGGCGACATTGGTGGCGCTGTTCGCCATTGGCCTGGCGATTTACCTGATTCGTGTGTTGTGGAGTCTGGTCACCACATCCGGTGGCGTGGTCAACCCTTGGTCACGACGCAACCGCAGCCGTCGTGTGCAGATTGCTATCGAGCAAGGCCAGATGGACCTCGCCGAGGGCCGCTGGGCCAGCGCCGAACGCCACCTGCACCGCGCCGCCGAAGCAGAGCGTCAACCTTTGCTGTATTACATCGGCGCGGCCCGTGCGGCGAATGAGCAGGGTCGTTATGAGGAATCCGACGGTTTGCTGGAGCGCGCGCTGGAGCGCCAGCCCCAGGCCGAACTGGCCATTGCACTGAGCCATGCGCAATTGCAGATGGATCGTGGCGATACGGAAGGCGCTCTGGTCACCCTTCAGGCGATGCATGAGCGTCATCCGCATAACGCGCAAGTGCTGCGACAGTTGCAACGCCTGCATCAGCAGCGTGGCGATTGGTCGTCGGTGATTCGCCTGCTGCCGGAACTGCGCAAGGACAAAGTCTTGCCCGCCAATGAGCTGGCCGAGCTGGAGCGCCGCGCGTGGGGCGAGAACCTGAGCCTGGCGGCCCAGCGTGAAGAGCAAGGCGAGGCGGGGTTGCAGTCCTTGGAGCGCGCATGGGAGCAACTGACCGCTGCCCAGCGCCAACAGCCACAACTGGTATTGGCGTATGCCGACCAACTGCGTCGATTGGGCGCCGATGCCAAGGCCGAAGAAGTGCTGCGTGGTGCGCTCAAGCGCGGTTACGACAGTCACTTGATCCGGCTGTATGGCCTGCTGCGCGGCAGTGACCCTGCGCGTCAATTGAAGTTTGCCGAAGGCTGGCTCAAGGACCATCCAGGCGATGCCAGCCTGCTGCTGACGCTGGGTCGTCTGTGCCTGCAAAACAGTCTGTGGGGCAAGGCGCGGGATTATCTGGAAAGCAGCCTGCAAGTACAACGCAATCCCGAAGCCTGCGCCGAATTGGCTCGGCTGCTGGCCCAATTGGGCGACACCGAGCGCAGCAACCAGCTGTTTCAGGAAGGCTTGGGGTTGCTCGACAATCGTCTGCTGTCCTCGCCGCTGCCGGTGCCTGCGCGAGTTTGAAGTAGGAAAGGGTGAGTGGATTGGCTCGGACCGATCCGCCCCCGATCCTTCAAACCCTGCAAACACTCGGTTTAACTGGCCTTGTTGCTAATTCCTACTTGTTGTAACTGAATTTCCTCGGGCTCGTGGCGGGATGTCCTTATGTTTTCGAGGAAATGTCTGCTCTAGGGCGTATTGAAAGGGGTCGGGCCTTTCCTCTACCGTAGCGACCTATCTCTTGCAGTGCGGATAAACAATGTCTTTGGCCCCTTTACGCTCTTTGTTTTTCCTGGCGTTCATGGCGGGTGCGCTGACGTTGGGCGCGTCTTTCTACCTTCAATACGGCGCGCTGCTACGACCGTGTTTTCTATGCCAGGTACAGCGCCTGTTCCTCGCGTCTTTTGCATTGATCAACCTGATTGCCGTGCTTCACAAACCTGGGCGTTCCGGCCTTTGCCTTTATGGGTTGGCGAGTATGGGCTGTGCGTTGCTGGGCGCCATCACCGCAGGCCGGCAAGTCCTGTTGCAGAACAGGCCGGCAAGTCAGGTGGGGGATTGCTGGCCCAGTCTGCAGCACATGCTTGAAAGCCTGTCTGTCTGGCAGGCCATGCGCTCGGTGTTCAATGGCACGGTCGATTGTGTCGAAATCAACTGGACGCTATTTGACCTGAGCCTGCCTGAGTGGAGCCTGTTGTTCTTCGTCGCGATGCTGATCCTGGGGCTCATGCAGGTATCACGGTTGTTGTTCGGCAGGCATTTGCGCCTCGCAGTGCATTGAAAACGAGACTCAGGTTGTAGGAGCGGATTAAACACTTGTATGAACATTCTCTCCTGCGTACCTTGAAGCCATAGTCATGCGGGCATAATCTGGCCCGCACGCGTTATCCAAACCGCTTGTCAGACGCGGCCTTGTCCGTCTGCTGCTTCATCCTTGAAGTGTTGCGCAGGTACAGAGCTGCGGCGCCCCAATAGGGAAGAGAGATCATCATGTTGGAAAGTTGTCAGAATGCTCAGGAACGCTGGGGTGGAGTGCACAAGCTGATCGACAGCTGGTTGAAGGCACGTCACGAACTGGTTCGGGCCTTTGATGCTCTCGGCGCCAAGCCCGAAGCGTTGGGCGAGAATCGCGAGACATTGCAGGAATTCTGCGGTGTGCTGGTGGACTACGTGTCTGCCGGCCATTTCGGCGTCTACGAGCAACTGACCAAGGAGGCCGAAGCCTTCGATGATCAGCGTGGCCTGGAGTTGGCCGAGACGATTTACCCGCGCATCGATGTGATTACTGAAAAGCTGCTGGCGTTCACCGACCTGTGTGATGCCGGGAAATGTGTTGCGGAAAAATTCAAGGAATTGGGCGCGCTGTTGCATGAGCGTTTCGAACTGGAAGATTGCTTGATCGAAGTGCTGCACAACGCTCATAAAGAAGAGCCCGCCACCCAGGCTTGAAGCTGATGGCGAGATAAAAAACGGTGCGCATGTCGCACCGTTTTTTATGGGTCAGTGGCGAGTGCCGAGCAGTTCGATTTCGAACACCAGCGGCGTATAGGGTGGGATCAACTCACCTGCGCCGTCTGCGCCATAGGCCTGGGCCGAAGGAATCACCAGGCGCCATTTCGCACCCACCGGCATCTGTTGCAATGCACTGCTCCAACCGCTGATCACGCTGTTGAGGCGAAACCATTGCGGTTGCGTACTTTTGTCGAAGACAGTCCCGTCAGGCAGTCGGCCCACGTATTTCACCTGTACTTCATCGCTGGCCAACGGCTTGTTGCCAGTGCCCGGTGCCAGCTCGGTGAGCAGGATACCGTCGGCTAGCTGACGAACGCCGGCGGCGGCTTTTTCCCGAGTGAGAAATTGCTGTTCGGCGGCCAGTGCTTTTTCGCTTTGCGGCAGTTGGGCGTCGGCGGTGTTCTGCGCTTCATGCTGGGAGAGGATCTGTTCGATGCGCGCCTTATCCAGCGCCAGTGGTTTGCCTTGGTAGGCTTGTTTGAGTCCGTCGAGCAGAGCCTGTATCTGCAGGTCGGGGACTTCCTGGCGCAACCGTTCGCCAAGGCTTGCGCCCAGGCTATAGGCAAGGTCGTGCGGGGTTGCGTCGGTGATGTTTGACGAAGGTTGCTCGCTTGCATCGGCCACGCAGATCGCCAAGCCGAACACTAGAAAAAGGTAACGCGACATGGTCATTCTCCCGGCGAAAGTGCGACGGATTATGCCAGTGCGAGTGCGTAAAAAGTGGCGTGGTTTTCCGTTATATCGATAAGAATTTTCGCACTGTGCAACGCAAGGCAAAGGATACTGTCAACATGCCCTAGCGGCGGTAAGAGCAGAGGGCTAGTATGAGCCGCACCCACGTCAGCCAGGAGGTAAACCATGTCGGCCAAACAGAAGCCTGTAAATACCCCGTTGCACTTGCTCCAACAACTTTCGGGCAGCCTGCTCGAACATCTGGAAAGCGCGTGCTCCCAAGCCTTGGCTGATGCAGAAAAACTGCTCGCCAAACTGGAAAAGCAGCGCGGTAAAGCGCAAGAAAAACTGCACAAGTCCCGTACCAAACTGCAAGACGCCGCCACTGCCGGCAAGTCCAAGGCACAAGCCAAAGCCAAAGGTGCGGTCAAAGAACTTGAAGAGCTGCTGGATGCTCTCAAGGATCGCCAAGCCGAAACCCGCAGCTACATTTCCCAACTCAAAAAAGACGCTCAAGAAAGCCTGAAACTGGCCCAGGGCGTTGGTCGTGTGAAGGAAGCCGTAGCTAAAGCACTGGGCGCTCGTACGCCTGCAAAAGTAGCCGCCAAGCCAACTGCTAAAACTGCTGCTGCCAAACCAGCTGCCAAGCCAGTCGCTAAAACTGCTGCAGCCAAACCAGCCGCGAAGCCAGTTGCTAAAACCGCAGCTGCCAAACCAACCGCGAAGCCAGCTGCTAAAACTGCTGCAGCCAAGCCAGCCGCGAAGCCCGCTGCTAAAACTGTTGCTGCCAAACCAGCCGCGAAGCCAGCTGCTAAAACTGCTGCAGCCAAACCAGCCGCGAAGCCAGTTGCTAAAACTGCTGCTGCCAAGCCAGCCGCGAAGCCAGTTGCTAAAACTGCTGCCGCCAAACCAGCCGCGAAGCCAGTCGCTAAAACCGCTGCAGCCAAACCAGCCGCGAAGCCAACTGCTAAAACTGCTGCCGCCAAACCAGCTGCCAAGCCAGTCGCTAAAACCGCTGCAGCCAAACCAGCTGCCAAGCCAGCCGCTAAACCTGCTGCTGCCAAACCAGCTGTGAAGCCAGCCGCTAAACCTGCTGCTGCCAAACCAGCCGCCAAGCCAGCTGCTAAACCTGCTGCCGCAAAACCGGCCGCGAAGCCAACTGCCAAGCCAGCGCCCGCCAAGCCAGCCACGCCAGCAGCCCCCACTGCCACCCCGGCAGCAGCCACCGCTCCAACTGCATCGGCCAGCAGCACTCCTGCACCGGTAGCGCCAAGCACCACCCCAACCAGCGCTTCCTAAGTGTTGGTGGCCATGACGCGCAATTGCAGCAGCGCGTCGTGGTCAAGGTTGGCGGCTTCGGTCGCCAGGCCTTCACGCCATTCTTGCTGACCCGGCACCTCATTGATCGGCCATGCCTGCGCCAGCGCTTCCAAGCGTGCCAGCAGCGTTCTTTCGGCCTCCAGCTCCAGTGTCTTGATCTGCTCGCGTAGCGATGCCAATTGCGCATCCTGCTGGGCCAAGGCGCGCCATTGCACGCGCATTTGTCGCAACGGTTCGACTACCTGCACCCGCCACGGCTGAGCGATCTGTTGCAATGCCTGAACGCGTTCGGGCTTGTACGCCACACCTCGTTGCTCCAGCCAAGCACCACACAACAACAGGCACACGTCTGCACCTTGCTCCTGCAAGCGCAGGCACGCGGCCTCCACGCCCGGGCGAGCATAGGTCGACAGGGCAAAGCTCCACAGGTCAGCGTACATATTCACACCCAAGCCAGCGGCCAACGAAGCTGGTAGACTCCGCCGCCATTATGATCCGACTTCAAAGCCTAACATTACAGCGTGGCCCGCAACGTCTTCTTGAAGACGCCGAGCTGACCCTGCACGCCGGTCACAAAGCCGGCCTGATCGGTGCCAACGGCGCCGGCAAATCCACGTTGTTCGCCTTGTTGCTGGGTGAGCTGACCCCGGATTCCGGGGACTGCCTGCTGCCGGCCGACTGGCGCATTGCCCATATGCGCCAGGAGATCGACACCCTGGACCGCATCGCCATCGACTACGTGCTCGATGGCGACCTGCGCCTGCGCCAGGTACAACACGACCTCGCCGAAGCCGAAAAAGCCCAGGACGGTGCCGCCCAGGCGCGCCTGCACTCGGAGCTGGACAGCGCCGACGGCTATACCGCCGACGCCCGCGCTCGCAAGATGCTTGCCGGCCTTGGGTTTACCAACGAGCAGATGGACCGTCCGGTCGCCGATTTCTCCGGCGGCTGGCGCATGCGCCTGAACCTGGCCCAAGCGCTGATGTGTCCGTCGGACCTGTTGCTGCTCGACGAGCCGACCAACCACTTGGACCTCGATGCGATCCTGTGGCTGGAAGACTTCCTCAAGAGTTACCAGGGCACCTTGCTGCTGATCTCCCACGACCGGGATTTCCTCGACGCCGTGGTCGATAACATCGCCCATGTCGAACAGAAGAAAATCACCCTTTACCGTGGCGGCTATACCGCGTTCGAACGCGCTCGCGCCGAACGCCTGGCCCAGCAGCAACAGGCCTTTGAAAAGCAACAGGCGCAACGTGCGCACATGGAAAGCTACATCGCCAGGTTCAAGGCCCAGGCCACCAAGGCCCGCCAGGCGCAGAGTCGGATCAAGGCCCTGGAACGCATGGAAGAGCTGTCGGCGGCCCACGTCGATTCGCCGTTCGACTTTGTCTTCCGTGAGTCGGTGAAGATCTCCAGCCCGCTGTTGGACCTCTCGGACGCTCGCCTGGGCTACGGCGACAAAACCATCCTGGAGAAGGTTAAGCTGCAGCTCACGCCGGGCGCCCGCATCGGTTTGCTCGGCCCGAACGGCGCCGGCAAGTCGACACTGATCAAGAACCTCTCGGGTGAGCTTGAGCCGCTGGCCGGTCGCCTCACTCGTGGCGAGAACACGGTGGTGGGTTACTTCGCCCAGCACCAACTGGACTCGCTGGACGCTAAGGCCAGCCCGCTGTTGCACCTGCAACGCCTGGCGCCAGCCGAGCGCGAGCAGACCCTGCGCGACTTCCTCGGCGGTTTCGACTTCCGTGGCGCGCGTATCGACGAGCCCGTGCTGAACTTCTCAGGTGGCGAAAAAGCCCGCCTGGCCCTGGCCCTGATCGCCTGGGACCGGCCCAACCTGCTGTTGCTCGACGAACCGACCAACCACCTGGACCTGGAGATGCGCCTGGCGCTGACCATGGCCCTGCAGGAATTCAGCGGTGCGGTATTGGTGGTGTCTCACGACCGTCACCTGCTCAAGAGCACCACCGACAACTTCCTGCTGGTGGCCGACGGCAAGGTCGAAGAGTTCGATGGCGACCTGGACGACTACGCGCGCTGGCTGACCGAATACCGCCTGCGCAATGCGCCGGCCAGCAACACGCCGGTCAACCCGGACAAGACCGACAAGAAAGCCCAGCGCCAGGCCGCCGCCGCGCTGCGCCAGCAGTTGGCACCGCACAAGCGCGAAGCCGACAAGCTGGAAGCCGAGCTGGGCAAGGTGCATGAGCGCCTGGCCAAGATCGAAGCCAGCCTGGGCGACAGCGCCGTCTACGAGGCGGCGCGCAAGGATGAACTGCGTGACCTGTTGGCCGAACAGGCCAAGCTCAAGGTGCGCGAGGGGCAATTGGAGGAAACCTGGATGGAGGCCCTCGAATTGCTCGAAACCCTGCAAGCGCAACTGGAGGCGCTGTCCTGATGGAAGCGTTGCAATTGCCAGTACCGGTGCAATGGATCGAGCCCATCTGGATCGGCGTGCAAATCCTGCTGATCCTGCTGGCTGGCTACCTAGCCCAGCGCTTCGTCGCCAAAGGCCTGACACGCCTGGGCGAGCGCTACCCGTTCCCGCCGCAATTGCTGATGCCCCTGCGCGGCGGCTTGCGCTGGCTGATCATGGGCAGTGCGCTGATCTTTGTGCTGGGCCGCCTGGGTGTGTCCGCCACGGTGCTGTGGACCGCCCTGTCGGGCTTTGTCGCGGTGGCGGCCGTGGCGTTTTTCGCCATGTGGTCGGTGCTGTCCAACCTGCTTTGCGCGATCCTGATCTTTACCGTCGGGCCGTTTCGCCTGGGTGATATCGTCGAGTTGGTGGACACCGTCGACAAGCCGGGCGTGAAGGGCCGGGTCGTGGCGATCAACTTGCTCTACACCACGCTGATCGAAGTCGAGGAAGCCGGGACCAACAGCGCGATGGTGCAGGTGCCCAATAGCCTGTTCTTCCAGCGTTCGGTACGCCGTTGGCCCGGCTCTGGCACCAACATCCTGTAGGAGCGAGCTTGCTCGCGAAGAACCTGAGAGCGCCGCGTTCATCCAGTTTGCCCGCGTTATCGTTGACGTTCTTCGCGAGCACGCTCGCTCCTACAGAAATCTATAGCCAGCCTTTGGTTGCAGGAGTTAGCTTAAGGCACAACCGCTAACTCCCTTACGAGGTGTGCAATGGCTCTCGATACATGGCTGGCCTTTTTCCTAGCCAGTTGGATCATCTCCCTTTCTCCTGGCGCCGGCGCCATCGCCTCAATGTCCAGCGGCCTGCAGTACGGTTTTGTGCGTGGCTACTGGAACGCCATCGGCCTGCAACTGGGCCTGGCGATGCAGATTGCCGTGGTTGCGGGTGGTCTGGGAGCCATTCTGGCGGCCTCGTCTACTGCGTTCTATGCGATCAAATGGTTCGGCGTGGCCTACCTCGTGTACCTGGCCATCAAGCAATGGCGCGCTTTGCCCATGGACATGACCGACGACGCCGCCGTACGCCCCATTGGCAAACCGATGGCGATGATGTTCCGCGGTTTTCTGGTCAACGCCAGCAACCCCAAGGCGCTGGTATTCATGCTGGCGGTGCTGCCGCAGTTCGTGAACCCGCAGGCGCCGTTGTTGGTCCAGTACCTGATCCTGGGTGCAACCATGATCAGCGTCGATATGATCGTGATGGCGGGCTACACAGGGTTGGCGTCGAAAGTCTTGCGCCTGTTGCGTACACCCAAACAACAGAAACGCGTAAACCGCACCTTTGCTGGCTTGTTTGTCGGCGCTGCCGGTTTCCTGGCGAGCCTGCATCGCGCCACGGCCTGACCAAGCGACGGACCAAAAATGTGGGAGCGGGCTTGCTCGCGAATGCGGTGTGTCAGTCAAAGGAAATAGTGACTGAAGCACCGCATTCGCGAGCAAGCCCGCTCCCACACTCGTTTTGTAGTGATATGAAATAACACCTTGAGTCGAATCCATTAAAGCTCAACAATAGTGTTACTTCGTATTTCCACTTGAGATTCATTCATGACCGCCCCTTTCCGCTTTCTCGCCTGGCTGCTGTTGCCGGCGTTGCTGTCGTGCAGCTCCAATCTGTTGGCCGCGACCGCCGAGGGCGCGCCGCAAGCCCTGCATTTGCTGGACTACATTGGCGCCGACTACCCACCGACGGTGGAGGCGGGCAAGGTGGTAGATGACTCGGAATACCGTGAACAAGTGGAATTTCTCGGGGTGTTGCAGGGGCTGGTGGCTGATTTGCCAGACAAACCCGAGCGCGCCGAGCTGATAAAGGGCGTTGATGAACTGCTGGCCGCAGTCACTGCACACCAGGATGGAGCGAGCGTTGCCCGCCAGGCCCGTCAATTGGGCGCCAAACTGGCCGTGGCGTATGAAGTCAGCCAGGCCCCGGCCATCACGCCGGACCCGACCCGAGGCGCGCCGCTCTACGCCCAGCATTGTTCGGTGTGCCACGGCACAGCAGGTGCCGGCGATGGCCCCGCAGGCATGGGCATGACGCCGCCACCCGCTAACCTGCGCGATGCCACACGCCTGGATCGCTTGAGCCTCTATGCGATCTACAACACCCTCGGCCTGGGCGTCGAAGGCACCGACATGCCGTCGTTCGCTGACCAACTGGACGACCGCCAGCGCTGGGACCTGGCAACCTATATCGCCGGCTTCACGGCCGACCCGGCCGCCGGCAAAGGCGAGCAGACATTCAACCTCGCCGACCTGGCCCGCCAGACCCCCAATGAAGTGCTCGCCGCTGACGGCCCTGGCGCTGCGGCGACGTTCCGCGCCCAGCGTGCGCAGCCACCGCAGGTTCAGCGCGGCCCCGCGCAGTTGCTCGATTACACCGCCGCCACCCTGGACAAGAGCCTCGCGGCCTTTCGCAGCGGCGACCACGAGCAGGCTTATGATCTGTCCGTCGCGGCCTACCTGGAAGGCTTCGAGCTGGTGGAAAGCTCCCTGGATAACGTCGATGCCAATGTGCGCAAAGACACCGAGAAGGCGCTGATGGCTTATCGGCAATCGTTGCAGGACGGTTTGCCTATCGAGCAGGTGCAGCAGCGCTTGGATGCAGCCAAAGGCAAACTCACTGAATCGGCTGGTTTGCTGGGCGGCGATGGCCTGAGCTGGTCGTTGAGCTATATCTCTGGCCTGCTGATCCTGCTGCGCGAAGGTCTGGAAGCGATTCTGGTGCTGGCAGCGATCCTCGCCTTCCTGCGTAACACCGGCCAGCAATCGGCGGTGCGCAGCGTCAACGTCGGCTGGGGCCTGGCGCTGTTGGCGGGCTTGGCTACGTGGGCCCTGGCGGCCTATGTCATTGATGTCAGCGGTGCCCAGCGCGAATTGCTCGAAGGCTGTACGGCGCTGTTCGCCAGTGTGATGGTGTTGTGGCTTGGTGTGTGGATGCACGACCGGCGTCACGCGGCAGCCTGGCAGGACTACATCAAGAGCAGCCTGGTGGGCGGCGGTGGGCGTTTCGGTTTTGCCGTGCTGGCGTTCTTCTCGGTGTACCGCGAACTGTTCGAAGTCATCCTGTTCTACGAAACCCTGTGGCTGCAAGCCGGCCCTGCCGGGCACAACGCGGTGCTGGCCGGTGGTGCCACGGCGCTGGTGCTGCTGGTGGGCCTGGCCTGGGTGATCCTGCGCGGTTCGGCGAAGCTGCCCCTGGCGCTGTTCTTCGGCATCAATGCCGCGTTGCTGTGTGCGTTGTCGGTAGTGTTCGCCGGGCACGGTGTGAAGGCCTTGCAGGAAGCGGGCATCTTTGGCACGCGGCCGGTGGCGTTCTTTGACTTCGACTGGCTGGGCATCCACGCCGATGCGTATTCGCTGGGCGCGCAGGCCGTGGCGATTCTGGCGATTGTGGTGCTGTATGGCCGTAGCCGCCTGACCGAAAAGCGCCGGGTGGCGGCGTAGCATGCGGGTGTGGATCGACGCCGACGCCTGCCCTCGGGCGGCCAAGGACCAAGTGGTGAAGTTCGCCCTCAAGCGCCAGTTTGAGGTGGTGCTGGTGGCAGGGCAAAGCCAGATCAAACCCAGCTTTGCCTGTGTGAAGTTGATCGTGGTGCCCAGCGGGCCGGATGCCGCCGATGATTACCTGGTGGAGCACGCCGTGCCCGGCGAACTGGTGATTTGCAGCGACGTGCCCTTGGCCGACCGCCTGGTAAAGAAGGGGGTCACGGCCCTCGACCCGCGTGGCAAGGAATTCAGCCCGGCGAACATGAGCGAGCGGTTGGCGGTGCGTAACCTGTTCACCGACCTGCGCGAGCAAGGCCAGATGGGCGGCGGCCCACCGCCCCACGGCGAAAAGGACAAGCAGGCGTTTGCCAATGCACTGGACCGTATCCTCACCCGCTTGATGAAGCCTCTGTAGGAGCGAGCTTGCTCGCGAAAAACGTCAACGATAACGCGGGCACTCTGGATGAACGCGGCGCTCTCAGGTTCTTCGCGAGCAAGCTCGCTCCTACAGAAAGAGGGCGTCAGTCGTTCTCGTGGGTCAACTCCAACACCCGATCCACAAGCTTGTTGATGCCTGACGCCACCTCGCTGATGTTCTTGCCCAGCATATAGGCCGGCGTACTCACCAGCTTGCGCGCCGGGTCCTCGACAATGTCCTCTACCGTGCATTCGATGTGGGTGGCGCCCATCTTGTCCAGGGCAGCCGCTGTGTCGGCATCGTTACCGATGGTGCAGGTCACGCCAGGGCCGTAGATCTTGGCGGCCAGGGCCGGCGAGATGCAGATCAACCCCACCGGCTTGCCCGCTTCGGCAAAGGCTTCAGCCAGCGCCAGCACCTGCGGGTTGATGCTGCAGCCGGCGCCTTCCACGGCAAAGTTCGACAGGTTCTTGGCCGCGCCAAAACCGCCCGGCACGATCAGCGCGTCAAAGTCTGCGGCATTGGCTTGGCCAATATCCTTCACGGCGCCGCGGGCGATGCGCGCAGATTCCACCAGCACATTGCGCGACTCGGGCATTTCTTCGCCCGTGAGGTGGTTGATCACGTGCAACTGCGCAACGTCGGGTGCAAAGCATTCCACTTGAGCGCCGCGCTGGTCCAGGCGCAGCAGGGTGATCACGCTTTCATGGATCTCTGCGCCGTCGTACACGCCACAGCCGGAAAGGATCACTGCAATCTTTTTGCTCATGGGCATTTCTCCTGATTCATGGCGTTAAATGTCTACTAATTTGTAACCTGTTGCCAATGGGATCTCACGTCGCTGCACCTAATCTTGATGTAACAAAAATAGACCGGACTCGCCCATGGACTTTGTGCCTTACGCAGTACCGTTTTTTATTGCCCTGATTGTGGTGGAGTTGTTGGCCGACCGTTGGCGTGGCGTGCGCAACTACCGAGTGGCGGATGCCATCAACAGCCTCAGCACCGGCGTGCTGTCCACCACTACCGGCTTGCTCACCAAGGGCGTGGGCCTGCTGACCTATGCGTTCGCCCTCAAGCACCTGGCGCTGTTCGAGTTGCCAGCCGAAAACGTCTGGACCTGGGTATTCGCCTTTGTGTTCTATGACTTTTGCTACTACTGGCTGCACCGAATGGGCCATGAGCGCAACATCCTGTGGGCCGCGCATTCGGTGCATCACCAGAGCGAGGACTACAACCTCAGCACCGCCTTGCGCCAGACCAGCACCGGCTTCCTGCTGAGTTGGATCTTCTACCTGCCGCTGGCGGTGGCCGGCGTGCCGCTGGTGGTGTTTATCAGTGTGGCCTCGCTCAACCTGCTGTATCAATTCTGGGTCCATACACGTCATGTTCCCAAGCTCGGCTGGGTCGAATGGCTGTTGGTCACGCCGTCCAATCATCGGGCCCACCATGCACAGAACGCTCTCTACATGGATCGCAACTACGGCGGGGTGTTCATTATTTGGGACCGGCTGTTCGGCACCTTCCAGGAGGAAGACGATAACGAGCCGGTGATTTTCGGCGTGACCACACCCCTGGCCAGCTGGAACCCGCTGTGGGCCAACCTGCAGTTTTATGCGCAGCTATGGAGTGACGCCCGGCGTACTGAACGTTGGTGGGACAAGCTGCGCATCTGGTTCATGCGCACCGGCTGGCGCCCGGCGGACGTCAATGCCCAGTACCCGCTGGCCAAGCCGGACCTGAGCCAGTTCCGCAAATTCGAGGTGCCGCTGGACGTGAGCCAACAGGTCTACATCGCCTTGCAGTTTGCGGCTTACGTGGGGTTTGGCAGCTATTTGATGAATTTCGGTGAGGGCTTGCCCACGTCGGCGCTGGCCCTCGGTTGGGGCACGATGGCGTTGGGGCTGTTTACCTTGGGCGTGGCGCTGGAGAATCGCTCATGGGCACTGAAGGCCGAGCTGGCACGCCTGGCGCTGAATGTGCCGTTGGTATGGCTGGCGCCGCTGGTGGGGTTGTGGCCCGCCAGCAACCTGGGCTGGTTGGGCCTGGCGAGCTACAGCCTGCTCAGCATCATCGGCCTCTACTGTTGCAGAAGCCGGCTTATTCGGTTGGCGTCTTAGGCGTTTGCACCGGGGCTGGCTCGTTGGCCAGCCGAGCCTTGGCCTCGGCACACGCTTGGCGGGCGATGCGGGCATTCTTGAAGCGGCGTCGCAACCACAGGCCAAAGCCCAGCACCAGCAAGGCGCCCAGTACCCACAGCTCGTATTTCTTGACGCTGCCAAGCATGCCTTCCAGCACCGCGCCGAAGTGGTAGGCCGCCGCCCCCAATGCCGCCGCCCAGATCGCCGCGCCAATACCGTTGAGAACCAGATAGCGCAGCGGTGGGTAGCCGGACAAGCCAATCGCCACGGGCATCACCGTGCGCAAGCCGTAGACGAAGCGGAAACTCAATACCCAGATATCCGGATGCTTGCGGATATGTTCCAGTGCCTTGTCGCCCATCAATTGCCAGCGCGGCTTGCGCGCCAGCAACTTGCGGCCGTGCTTGCGCCCCATGTAGTACCAGAGCTGGTCGCCGGCGTAGCTGCCAAAAAAGGCAACGACCACCACCAGGTTGATATCCATGTAGCCACGGAACGCCAGGAAGCCTGCGAGTACAAGGATGGTCTCGCCTTCGAAGAACGTGCCGAGAAAGAGGGCAAAGTAGCCGAAGTCATGCAGAAATTGTTGAAGCATGGTCTAGGGTGCTGGCGAAATGAACGCGCAGCCTACGCCTTCACGAAGATTCATGAAAGTATCGAGATGTGTCACGAAGTGAACAATTCCTACGCAAATGACGAATGGGACTACAGGTCGCGTCGATAAGCACAACTGTCATTCATTCGTCATAATGGCCGCTTATAACTGCAACGCTCGCCCGTAAACACGGGCTCAGGAGTCTGTCGTGAGCTTTACCCCTGCCAATCGCCTGTTCCCCGCCACCCGTCTGCGTCGCAATCGTCGTGATGATTTTTCTCGTCGCCTGGTACGTGAAAATGTACTGACCACGAATGATCTGATCCTGCCGGTTTTCGTGCTTGACGGTGAAAATCGTCGGGAAGCGGTGGCGTCGATGCCGGGTGTGGAGCGTCTGACCATTGATTTGTTGCTTGAAGAAGCGGCGAATTGGGTCGAGTTGGGCATTCCGGCGTTGGCGCTGTTTCCAGTGACCCCGGCCGAACTCAAGTCTCTGGACGCCGCCGAAGCCTGGAACCCCGATGGGATCGCCCAGCGTGCCACCCGTGCCCTGCGCGAGCGCTTCCCGGAACTGGGGGTGATCACCGACGTGGCCCTGGACCCATTCACCACCCACGGCCAGGATGGCATTCTTGACGAAGACGGTTATGTTCAGAACGACATCACCGTCGATGCACTGGTCAAGCAGGCGTTGTCCCACGCTGCGGCAGGCGCCCAGGTGGTTGCGCCGTCGGACATGATGGACGGACGCATCCAGGCGATCCGCGAAGCCCTTGAGCTGGCTGGCCACGTCAATGTACGAATCATGGCCTACTCGGCCAAATACGCCAGCGCCTACTACGGCCCATTCCGCGATGCGGTAGGCTCGGCGCTGAACCTGGGCAAGGCCAACAAGGCCTCGTACCAGATGGACCCGGCCAACAGCCTAGAGGCCCTGCACGAAGTGGCTGCCGACTTGGCCGAAGGCGCCGATATGGTGATGGTCAAGCCGGGGATGCCCTACCTGGACATTCTTTACCGGGTCAAAGAGGAATTCAAAGTGCCGACCTTTGTCTATCAGGTCAGCGGTGAATACGCCATGCACATGGCGGCAATCCAGAATGGTTGGTTGAGTGAAGGGGTGATCCTCGAATCCCTGACTGCCTTTAAACGTGCCGGCGCTGATGGCATTCTGACCTACTTCGCCGCCCGCGCCGCCCAATTGCTTAGAGAGCAACAATAGCCCTCACAGGAACACTCGATGAATACCGAAGGACTCTCAGAAGTTGCCGTAAAAGACGCTCACCCGGTGGTTGAACAAGTCGCCGAGACCCCGCCGGAGCTGGAGCCTGCACCGCCTGCGGTGGTAGCCGAAGCACCTGCGCCGGCGCCAGCGCCCGTGGTCACCAACCTGGATGACAGCAGCCTGTACATCCACCGCGAGCTGTCACAACTGCAATTCAACATCCGCGTGCTCGAGCAGGCGCTGGATGAGTCCTACCCCTTGCTGGAGCGGCTGAAATTCCTGCTGATCTTCTCCAGCAACCTGGATGAGTTCTTCGAGATCCGTGTTGCCGGCCTCAAGAAGCAGATCACCTTCGCCCGTGAACAAGCCGGTGCCGACGGCCTGCAACCGCATCAGGCCCTGGCGCGCATCAGTGAGCTGGTGCATGGCCATGTGGACCGCCAGTACGCGATCCTCAACGACATCCTGCTGCCTGAACTGGAAAAGCATCAGGTCCGCTTCATTCGTCGTCGTCACTGGACCGCCAAGATCAAGACCTGGGTGCGCCGTTACTTCCGGGACGAAATTTCGCCGATCATCACGCCTATCGGCCTCGATCCGACGCACCCGTTCCCCTTGCTGGTGAACAAGAGCCTCAACTTTATCGTCGAGCTTGAAGGTATCGACGCCTTCGGCCGCGATTCGGGCCTGGCGATCATCCCGGCGCCACGCTTGTTGCCTCGGATCATCAAGGTACCGGAGGAGGTGGGTGGCGCGGGCGACAACTATGTATTCCTGTCGTCGATGATCCACGCGCACGCTGATGACCTGTTCCAGGGCATGAAGGTCAAGGGCTGCTACCAGTTCCGCCTGACCCGTAACGCCGACCTGGCGCTGGACTCCGAAGACGTCGAAGACTTGGCCCGTGCCCTGCGCGGCGAGCTGTTCTCGCGGCGCTACGGCGACGCGGTGCGCCTGGAAGTGGCGGACACTTGCCCCAAACATCTGTCGGACTACCTGCTCAAGCAGTTCAACCTGGCCGAATCCGAGCTGTACCAGGTCAACGGCCCCGTGAACCTGACGCGCCTGTTCAGCATCACCGGCTTGGACAGCCACCCGGAGCTGCAATACAAGCCGTTCACCCCGCAGATCCCGAAACTTTTGCAAAACAGCGAGAACATTTTCAGCGTGGTGAGCAAGCAGGACATCCTGCTGCTGCACCCCTTCGAGTCGTTCACCCCGGTGGTCGACCTGTTGCGCCAGGCCGCCAAAGACCCGCATGTGCTGGCCGTGCGCCAGACCCTGTACCGCAGCGGCGCCAACTCGGAAATCGTCGATGCGCTGGTGGATGCGGCGCGTAACGGCAAGGAAGTCACTGCGGTGATCGAGCTGCGTGCGCGTTTTGACGAAGAGTCCAACCTGCAACTGGCCAGCCGTCTGCAAGCGGCCGGTGCGGTGGTGATCTACGGCGTGGTCGGCTTCAAGACCCACGCCAAGATGATGCTGATCCTGCGCCGTGAAGCCGGTGAGATCGTGCGCTACGCCCACTTGGGTACCGGTAACTATCACGCCGGCAACGCCAAGCTCTACACCGACTACAGCTTGCTGACGTCCGACGATGCGCTGTGCGAAGACGTCGGCAAGTTGTTCAGCCAGTTGATCGGCATGGGCAAGACCCTGCGCATGAAGAAACTGCTGCACGCGCCATTCACGCTCAAGAAGGGCATGCTCGACATGATTGCCCGCGAGACCCAGTTTGCCCTCGACGGCAAACCGGCGCACATCATCGCCAAGTTCAACTCGCTGACCGACCCGAAGATCATCCGCGCGTTGTACAAGGCCAGCCAGTCCGGTGTGCGTATCGACCTGGTGGTGCGTGGCATGTGCTGCCTGCGCCCCGGCATTGTGGGCGTGTCGCATAACATCCACGTGCGCTCGATCATTGGCCGCTTCCTGGAGCACACCCGCGTGTTCTACTTCCTTAACGGTGGCGAAGAGCAGATGTTCCTCTCCAGTGCCGACTGGATGGAGCGCAACCTCGACAAGCGTGTGGAGACCTGCTTCCCGGTGGAAGGCAAGAAGTTGATCATGCGGGTCAAGAAGGAGCTGGAAAGCTACCTGACCGACAACACCCATAGCTGGAGCCTGCAGTCGGATGGGCGCTACGTGCGTAACACTCCGACCGGCAACCAGAACCCGCGCAGCGCGCAGGCGACGTTGTTGGAGAAGTTGGGTAGCCCGATTCTGACGGTGAACTAAAACCCAACGCAGTTCAAAAAGTGGGAGCGGGCTTGCCCGCGATAGCGGTAGGTCAGCCAAAGATGCATTGGCTGACACTCCGTCATCGCGGGCAAGCCCGCTCCCACATTTGTTTTGCAGAATGCTTTTAGAGTTGCTTAGCGCAGGTTCAGGCTGAACCCCACCCGCGTCAGCCATTCGGCTTCCTGGGCGAAGTCGGCCTGGGTCAGCTGGTTTTCATCCAGCCAGCCTTTGGGGAACATCACTTCCAGGCTGTCGCCATCGGCGTGCAGTTTGACCTGGGGCATTTCCTGGGTGCCACGGATGTGGTGGAACAGGATTGCAAAGCGCAGCAGCGCACACAGGCGGATCAGCTTGATGCCGTCTTTACCGAACTCGGCAAACTTGTCCTTGGGAATATTGCGACGATGACCGCGCACCAACAGCGCGAGCATTTGCTGGTCTTCCCGTGAGAAACCGGCCAGGTCCGAGTGTTCGATCAGGTAGGCGCCGTGCTTGTGGTAATGGTAGTGGGCGATGTCCAGGCCCACTTCGTGCACCTTGGCTGCCCAGCCCAATAGCTCGCGCCAGACGCCGTCTTCCAGGTCCCAGTCCTCGGCCACCTGGTCAAAGGCGTGCAAGGCTTTGCGCTCCACACGGGCGGCTTGCTCCAGGTCGACGTGGTAACGCTCCATCAGCGAGCTGAGGGTGCGCTCGCGCACGTCTTCATGGTGATGACGGCCCAGCAGGTCGTAGAGCACACCTTCGCGCAGGGCGCCGTCACAGTGGTCCATGCGTTGCAGTTCGAGGGCGTCGAAGATGGCTTCGAGAATCGCCAGGCCCGCAGGGAAAATGGCGCGGCGGTCGGGCTTGATGCCGTCGAAGTCGATTTTCTCTGCATCCCCCAGCTTGAACAGCTTGCGCTTGAGCCACGCCAGGCCTTCGGCGTTCACCTCGCCGGTGCCATGGCCGCCGGCTTTCAAGGCCAGGCCAATGGCGCGGATGGTGCCGGACGAGCCGATGGCTTCATCCCAGGTCAGGCGGTGCAGGGCATGTTCGATGCTCATGATTTCCAGGCGCGCTGCGGTGTAGGCCTGGGCATAACGCGCCGGGGTGATCTTGCCATCCTTGAAATAACGCTGGGTGAAACTCACGCACCCCATCTGCAGGCTTTCACGCAGCAGTGGTTCGAAACGCTGGCCGATGATGAACTCGGTACTACCGCCGCCGATGTCGGCCACCAGGCGTTTGCCGGGCGTATCGGCCAGGGTATGGGACACGCCGAGGTAGATCAGGCGCGCCTCTTCACGGCCCGAGATGACCTCCACCGGATGCCCGAGGATTTCCTCGGCGCGATGGATGAATTCGTTGCGGTTGCGGGCCTCGCGCAAGGCGTTGGTGCCAACGATACGCACCGCGCCAGGGGGCATGCCGTTGATCAGTTGCGCAAAACGCTTGAGGCAATCGAGGCCGCGCTGCATGGATTCTTCATTGAGCTTGCGCTCGTCGTCGATCCCGGCGGCCAGTTGCACTTTCTCGCCGAGCCGCTCAAGGATGCGGATCTCGCCGTTCTGGGCCTTGGCCACGACCATATGAAAGCTGTTGGAGCCCAGGTCGATGGCGGCGATCAAGGACAGATTCTTGGCTTGGGATTGCGGCATGGTTTGGGGATCTCGGTCGATAACCTTGCCATCGTGCCACGATCGACCGCTGACGCCAACGCGTTGTGCTTCGGTAATTGGGCCAATGCTGTCTGTAGGTAAATCTCTGGGAAGTGTAGGGCAGCTTCGCAAGCTTTAAGCGAATAGGTGCTCCGATACTGTAAGACGTTTTAACTGTATATCGTCGTAAGTGGCGTATGACATTGCTTACAGTGATCAGGATCATAGATCATGCCATTTCAGCGACAGGACTACTTTGCTGATAGATTAAAGCCGTTGCCTAATTTAATAGAGCCCACAGTAAATACCGCGATGTCTGATTTTTTTGCCAAGCACCAAGGCGCCAGACTGTCATTCGGCAATTCTGCCTGGGTGTTATTTATTTATAGTTTTGTGTTACGGAAGATAAAGCGTTGAGCGACGGAGTCGCTAAAACCAAAATAAAGAACGCCTGTTAATTCCTAATGACAGGACGAGCATGAAAAAAATTATTGGATTAACCGTCGGTATGGTGTGCCTGGCTGCAACCCTCAATGCCCAGGCAACCACCAGTGCGCAGTTGGTCGTCAGGGGCACCATTACACCTGCTGCCTGCAACCTCAGCCTGGCGGGCAGTGGCATCATCGACTACGGCACGATTCGCTCGGGCGAATTGTCCCAAACAGCGTTTAACCCGCGCGAAGAGAGGACCACTTCGCTGGTGATCAATTGCGGCACCACGCCTGCCAGGTTCGGGCTCACGTTTACCGACCTGCAAGCGGGCAGCAAGGTGACGGGCATCCTCGGCGCGGGCTTCACCGAAGCACAGAACTATGGTTTGGGTATGGTAGGCGCCCGGCGTACCGGTGGCTATTCGGTGACTCTCAAGGACCTAAGGTCCTCCGGCACAACGCTGTTTCCGATCATGCGCAGCGGCCTGGGGGCCTGGTACAACAGCGATGGCAAAGTGGCCCAGTCGCCGAGCCAGTACTCTTGGCGTAATGGCACGACGATTACCCCTGCCGCTATCAGCCAATTGACCGGTACGCTCGCGGTGAAAGCGGTAATCAACAAGGCTCGGGATCTGGATTTAAGCCGCGACATTTCCATTGATGGGCGCGCCACGCTTGTATTGAGTTACATCTAAATAACTGAAAGCAGCCGATCAAGAAACTAACCCTTTCTTATTGGCTGTTTTTCTATGGCTGCGCGATTGCCAATCGTCAATGGCATGAGTTGAGGGGAATACTGAGTGCGTGGTTTTTTAATAAGTTGTGTATGGCTGTGGCATCTTTTTTTTAGTGCTGTTGCCACCGCCGACGGTATGTTGCCGGAAACAACAGTGGTGGTGCTTTATGAGGAAGACGGCGAAGCCACCTTGAGTATCAAGAACACCGATGCGGGGCCGGCACTGTTGCATTCCGTTGTTGAGAATGTGCCTGAAGACCTGGAGCCGCTACTGATTGTCACACCGCCTGTCACCCGTGTGGAGGCGGGGGATACGCAGCTTGTGCGCTTTATCAGCACCTTGAAACAGCCGCTCAAGACCCAGCGGCTCAAGCGCGTGTCGTTCGAGGGCATCCCCCAAGCGCGTGCTGCCGGTGGTGCGACCATCGGCATCACCCTGCGGCAGAATTTGCCGCTGATCCTGCACCCCCAAGGCCTGCCACGGCACCACACGCCCTGGGAGTTGTTGACGTGGAAGCGCGTCGGGGACCGGCTCAGCGTCCACAACGACAGCGCCTATGTAGTGCGCCTGGCGCCAGATGTGCAACTGCTGCCACAAGGCACGCTGGCGACATTGCCGCGCACTTACATTTTGCCAGGTGAGGCATTGGTGGCGAAGGGCGAAGGTCCGTTGGGCAATGTGGCTCAAGTAGAGATCCAGCCCGCCACGGTCTACGGGTTTTCGGTAGACAACTACCGAGCGCCGGTCATCACCGATGAGGGTTGATCGGTTCATGATGATTCGCTCCAGGCGTGGCATTCCGGGTAATTCCTGGCCCGGTCGATCCACGTTGTTCATCAGTTTTGCGGCGCTCTGGAGTTTACCTGGTATCGCGACCGCGCTGGAACTCGGGGAAGGGTTTGACCTGGCGGCCCTGACAACCCACGGCATAGACCCCAAGGTTGCCGATTACTTTCGCAGTGCGGCGCGCTTTCGCGAAGGTGTCCAGGTGGTGGGGTTACGGGTCAATGGCAACCCGCTTGGGCTGGTGGATGCTCAGTTTGGTCCACAGGGGGAATTATGTTTCACCCCTGGTTTACTGGAGAAAGCCGGGCTGGTTAAACCTGGCGCAATCCTGCAGCCAGGTGCCCGGCCAGGCCAGGCCTGTCATGATTTTCTCGGCGCATTTCCCGCCACGATGGTGCGCCTGCGTCCCGGTACCGACGAAGTGGTGCTGGTGGTGCCGACCCAGGCTTTGCGCGAACCCGAGTGGCAAAGCGGGGATTTTTCCCAGGGCGGCGCGGCAGCGTTGTTCAACTATGACGTGCTGGGTTACGACAGCCATTCGCGCAGCGGGCCCAGCCGGTTCGTGTCGGCTTATACCGAAGCGGGTTTCAACCTCGACGATTGGATTGTCCGCAGCCGCCAGTTCTATGTGTCGGACAACGGCCAGACCCGTACCGAACACTTGCACGCTTATGCCCAGCGGGATATCGCCGGGTTGCGTTCGACGTTCCAGGCAGGCCAGCTCTCCAGTAATAACCCGCTGTTTGGCGGGATCCAACTGTCTGGCGTGCAGTTTTCCCCCGATGGGCAGTTCAGGACACCCGCAGGCGGCAATATCGCAGTGGTCGAGGGGTTGGCCCAAAGCCAATCGCGGGTCGAGATACGCCAGTCCGGTGTGTTGGTCCACAGTACTTTGGTGCCTGAAGGACCGTTCCGGCTGACGGGCTTGCCCCTGCTCAACGCCACCAGCGACCTTGAGGTCAGCGTGATTGATGTGCGGGGCGCCAAGCGCAGTTTCGTGGTACCGGCGGCATCATTCGCGGGGGCTGCCCCGGCGGCGCCTGGTTACTATTTATCGGTGGGCGAACTGCGCAGAACGGCGGGTGAGGAAGGGCCATCCCCGGTGATCGCCATGGGCAGTGGCACCTGGGGGCTGGGGAGTCATTCGTCTGCGGGTTTTGGCTTGTTGAGCACCGATGACTATTGGGCGGCAGGAGGGACCCTGAGTAGCGTGTTTTTCCAACGGGTTTCTGTCAACGCACGCCACAACCTGTCCCGGGACAGCCACAAGGCCGTGTCCGGCTCACGCAGCAGCCTGTCGCTGAGCAGCCCCGTCGGGGCCAATATCGACGTCAACCTCAGCGCCACCACCCAGACGCGTGGTTATCGCGAAGTCACGCAGGTGGGCCAGCCGCTCAGAGCCGATGATCTCAATTCGTACTTCAAAAACCAGTACACCGCAGGCGTGAGCTGGGCCGAACCCACGCTGGGCGTATTTTCTTTGAATTACACCCACAGCGCGCAATTTGGCGGGCAAACCAGCGAGCATGTGTTTGCCTCATGGAACAAGTCGTTTGGCCGGGCCGATGTGGCGCTGATCGCTGACTCTCAAGTGGGCGGCTCGCGGGCTCGCCAAGACGCCAACTATGCCGGTAGCCGGCGTGATCGTGCGGTAGATAACGACGTGTCCCTGCGGTTGCAGGTCAGTGTGCCGCTAGGCGGCGATCGCCGTGTGAGCAGCTACACCAGCCGCCGTGGGGAGCAATTTACTGCCGGTACTGCACTGAGCGAACGGGTCAACGAGTATGTGAACTACGAAGTAGCGGTGGAGCGTGACATGCGGGCCCGGGAGCAATCGTTGCGTGGGCAAGTGGACGTGTTGCCACGCTATGCACGAGTGGGCCTGGGCGTCAGCCACGACCCGTTGGGTAGCAGCTACACAGGCCAGTTGCAGGGGGGCGTGGTGGCTCACGAAGGCGGGCTGACCTTTTCGCCGTACAGCGTGCAGGACACGTTCGGCATCGTCTCGGTCGGCGATATCGGCTCGGCGAAAGTCGAGACGCCACAAGGCCCGGTATGGACCGACTTCAGCGGCCAGGCGGTGATCGCCGGCTTGCCGGCCTACACCAACAGCCGCGTCCAGGTACAGACCCCTTCGTTGCCCAAGCAGGTAGACCTGAAAAACGGCACCCAGGTCATTGCGGCGGGCCGAGGCTCATTCAATCACGTGGATTTTGACGTGGTGAAAGTGCGCCGGATGCTGGTGACCGCCAACGATCAGCACGGCCGGCCATTGCCTCAGGGCGCCTCGGTGTTCGGCAAGGGCAACCGCTTCCTCACCAGCGTGGTGGGCGAGGGCATGATTTTTCTCAACGACGTTTCCGAGCTGCAAAACCTGAGGGTTTCATTGCCGGACTCTTCCACTTGCCTGTTGCACATTGACCCAGAGGCCAAGCCTGACAATGACAAATTCTATGAAGCTGCATCGGCGGTATGCCAGGGTGGTTAAGCGTACCAGCCTGCCCTTGGCGCTCTCATGCGTGCTGCTGGCAACGCTCGATGCGCAAGCTGAAAATTGTCGGCTTTCGCTGAGCCCGCCGCGCATCGACTATGGCGCAATACGCCGGGATGCAGTGGTCGAAAACGCCGCTGTGGTGCTGGCCACTCGCACGTTCAACCTGTCTGTGCTCTGTGTTGAACCGGCGGTAATGGCCCTGCGTTTTGTCGCAGCGCCTGCCGATGGGCAAGGGTTTCGGTTTGGTCGTGAGGGGCGTTTTCGCTTGCGTCTCAAGCATGCCCAGGTCGACGGGCGAGCTGTCGGCTGGGTGTCTGCTCAAGCGCCTGACGAGTCGGCCAGAGGCCAGTTATTACCCGGCCAGGCCTTGGTCGCGCGCGCCGCAGGTTTGCCGGTGGCAGGGCGGCGACTCACCGCCCAGGTCGATCTCGACACCGAACTGCCCTTCGAGGCGTTGATGGTACGTGGGGAGGCCAACCTTGAAGGGCTGGGCAGTTTCGAACTGATCAGCCAGGCTGTTCCACCGAGCCAATGAAGTTGGCGAGCTCAACTGTTTGCGGGTTGGCGAACAACACCTTCGGGTCACCGGTTTCATGCACCTTGCCCTGGTGCATGAACACCAGCTTGTCGCCGACCTCACGGGCAAAACGCATTTCGTGAGTCACCATGATCAGGGTCATGCCGTCCTGGGCCAGTTGGCGCACCACGCTCAGCACTTCATTGACCAGTTCGGGGTCCAGGGCCGAGGTGATCTCATCGCACAGCAACACCTTGGGCGACATGGCCAGGGCGCGGGCAATGGCGACGCGCTGTTGCTGGCCGCCGGACAAACGATCGGGAAAGGCGTCGAATTTTTCGCCCAGCCCGACCCGGTCCAGCATCTGCCTGGCCAATTCAGCGGCCTTGGCCTTGGGCACTTTCTGCACCACTTGCGGCGCCAGCATCACGTTCTCGCCCACGGTCAGGTGCGGGAACAGGTTGAATTGCTGGAACACCATGCCGACCTTCTGCCGCAGGCTGCGCAGGTCGGCGCGGGCGGCGTCGAGGTATTCGCCATCGACTTCGATGACGCCGTCGTTGATCGACTCCAGGCCATTGAGGGTGCGCAGCAAGGTGGACTTGCCCGAGCCGCTGCGGCCGATGATCGCCACCACCTGGCCTTCGTCCACCGTCAGGTCGATGCCCTTGAGTACGTGGTGATCGCCGTAATACTTATGCAGGGCAGAAATTCTAAGCAGAGGCATGCAGTCTCCTTTCCAGGTAGCGCGCACTGAGGGACAAGGGGTAACAGAGCAAAAAGTAACCGAGGGCCACCAGGCCGTAGACCATGAAGGGCTCAAAGGTGGCGTTGGCGAGCATGCCGCCTGTCTTGGTCAGTTCGGTGAAGCCGATGATCGAGGTTACGGCGGTGCCTTTGACCACCTGCACCGAGAAGCCCACCGTCGGCGCGACAGCAATACGCAACGCCTGAGGCAAGATCACATAGCGCAGTTGTTCAAACGGGTTGAGGGCCAGGCTGGCCGAGGCTTCCCATTGGCCGTGGGCAATGGAGTCGACGCAGCCGCGCCATATTTCTGCCAGGTAGGCGCTGGTAAACAGGGTCAAGGCAATCGCCGCTGCCAGCCAGGGCGATATGTCCACGCCAAGCAGGGCAACGCCGAAAAATACCAGGAACAGCTGCATCAGCAACGGCGTGCCCTGGAACAGTTCGATATAGGTGCGGGCCATATTGCGTGGGAACGCTTTGCGGCTGATACGCAGGGTCATCACCAGTAAGCCGATCAGGCCGCCGCCCACAAACGCCACCAATGACAGCAGCAGCGTCCATTGCAGGCCGGTCAGCAGGTTGCGCACGATGTCCCAGAACGAAAAATCACTCATCGGCTGTTCCTCATGACAAACCGTCGGCCGATCCAGTTGAGCAATTGGCGAATCATCAGCGCCATGCACAGGTACACCAGGGTGGTCAGGGCATAGGTTTCAAAGGCGCGGAAATTACGCGACTGGATAAAGTTGGCGGCAAAGCTCAACTCTTCAGTCGCGATCTGCGAACACACCGCCGAACCGAGCATCACGATGATGATCTGGCTGCTCAGGGCCGGCCACACCTTGCCCAGGGCCGGCAGCAGCACCACATGGCGGAACGCCTCGAAGCGCGTCATTGCCAGCGCCGCGGCCGCCTCCAGTTGCCCGCGTGGGATGGCCTGGATGCCCGCACGGATGATCTCGGTGGAGTACGCCCCCAGGTTGATCACCATCGCCAGCACGGCGGCTTGCCACTCGGTGATTTTCAACCCCAGGGACGGCAGGCCGAAGAAAATAAAGAACAGTTGCACGAGGAACGGCGTGTTGCGGATCAACTCGACATACACCCCAAAAATCCACGCAAACGGCTGGATCTTCCACGCCCGTACCACGGCACCGACGGTGCCCAGGGCCACTCCGAGGACGGCGCCAATAGCCGTCAGCTCAAGGGTGAACAGCGCTCCGCGCAGCAGCAGGTCGGTATTGGCCAGCACCGGCACAAAGTCGAATTGATAGGCCATCTTTGAGCTCCGCGTCAGAGATCGGCAGGCAGCGGTTCTTTGAGCCACTGCATCGCGTTTTTCCCAAGGCTGCCGTCAGCCTTGGCTGCCACCAGGATCTGGTTGACCTTTTCCAACAGCGCCGGCTCGTTCTTGTTCACGCCCACGTACACCGGCGAGTCCTTGAGTTTCACCTTCAGTGCCGGTACGCGTTTGGGGTTGCGTTCGCTGATGGCCACCATGACCACGTTGCCGCTGGCGATCAGGTCCACTTGGCCGGCCAGGTAGGCGGCGATGGTGGAATTGTTGTCTTCAAAGCGCTTGATCGTGGCTTCCTTGGGCGCTACCGCGGTCAGCTCGATGTCCTCGATGGCGCCACGGGTTACGCTGATGGTCTTGCCCTTGAGGTCGTCGAGGCTGACGATGGCGGCGTCAGGCGGCCCAAACACGGCAAGGTAGAACGGCGCGTAGGCGTTGGAGAAGTCGATGACCTTTGCGCGCTCGGGGTTCTTGCCCAGGCTGGAAATCACCAGGTCGACTTTGCCAGTGGTGAGGAACGGGATGCGGTTGGTGCTGTTCACCGGGGTCAGTTCCAGCTTGACCTTGAGTTGGTCGGCCAGCAGCTTGGCGGTGTCGATGTCCAGGCCCCGGGGTTGCATGTCCGGACCCACCGAACCAAACGGTGGGAAGTCCTGGGGCACGGCAACCTTCAGGGTGCCCCGGGCGACGATGTCATCCAGACCATTCGCCTGGGCGGGTGCCTGGCTCAGCATCAGGCTGGCAAACAGGGCAGTGAGCAGGGCGCTGTAGCGCTTGGTCATGGCAACTCTCCGAAAATGGCGAAGGAATTTTCTGAGTTTGCCCAGTGCACAGCCCATGCCAGCACTGCTCGGATCGTCTGCAAGGCTGATGGTTGTTGAGGTGTACAGGTCTTACTGGTCTGAACAGTGGCCAGGGATTTCGCACCCTTTTCGAGCGTCGGCAAAAAGCGGCGAGCCCCTTTGGGGCGTGGCTTGCAGCCGGCCCTGAATAGTTTTACAACGGTCACACACGCTATCGGGAACCCTGAGCTTTTTATGAATTCCATTGCCCAAGCCGTACCGGAAGCGGCCTTGCAGGCCATCCGCAAACTGATCAAGGAGCAGGGCTTCGGGCCGGGCGACGCGTTGCCGTCCCAGCGCGACCTGGCCCTGCAATTGGGGGTGAGCCGGGCGTCGTTGCGTGAGGCGCTGTCGTCCCTCAGCGCTTTGGGCGTGGTCAGCGTGCAGCCGGGCAAGGGCGTGTTTGTGCAGGACGTGCAAGAGGCGCCGGGGTTCGCCTGGCCCTTTGCGGCGCAGGCCACGCCGCCGGATATCTTCCAGTTGCGCTACGCCTTGGAGGGGTTTGCGGCGGGCTTGGCAGCGGTGACACTAACCCTCGATGCATTGGACAGCCTGCAAGACAATGTTCAAGCCATGCGCAAAGTGCTCAAGGCGGGCGATTTCGAAGCGGCTGCCCGCCTGGACTTCGAGTTTCACCAGCGCATTCTGCTGGCCAGCGGTAACCAGGCCATGGTGAGCATCCTCAGCGCCAGTGCCGAGGTGTTTCTGGAAAGTCAGAAGCTACCGTTCATCCGGCCGGAACGGGCCATGGAAACCTGGCAGGAACATCGCAGAATCCTGCGCGCCCTGGCCCGCCGCAGCAGTACGGCGGCGCAGAAAACCATGCAGGAACATATACGTAATGCAGCGTTGCGCACGGGCATTGCGTTCGTGACGCCCGCTACGCCGTGACGGGGTCATACCCACACTCATTCAAGTTCATAGCAAGACTCAATCAGACGCGGCTTCCTGAACAGGGGAAGGGCGGCTATGATGGGCAACGTTTTTTTTGCTTACAATCCGGAGACATCCATGAGCAGCGATCTTATCAAGCACGTCACCGACGCGACCTTTGAAGCCGAAGTCCTCAAGGCTGACGGCCCGGTGCTGGTTGACTACTGGGCTGAATGGTGCGGCCCTTGCAAAATGATCGCTCCGGTCCTGGACGACATTGCAACCACCTATGCAGGCAAGCTGACCATTGCCAAGCTGAACATCGACGAGAACCAGGAGACCCCGGCCAAGCATGGTGTGCGTGGTATCCCGACCCTGATGCTGTTCAAGAACGGCAACGTCGAAGCGACTAAAGTGGGCGCGCTGTCGAAGTCCCAGCTGCAAGCTTTCCTCGACGCGAGCATCTAAGCGTCGTCAAAAAAGCCCCGCAAATTGCGGGGCTTTTTCGTGAAACAGGGCTAGACGCTCCGAAATCCAGGTGGTACATTCGGCCCCGCAGTGGTTTCTCCACTGCCCCCTGCAAGCCGTCGCCGACGCATTCCTTTTCGATTAGTACGCGATCCTGTCGCCTTCTCTGCGGCGCGGCCTCATTAAGCCAAAAGCTTAATTTCCCCCCTCCATAAATGATTACGTCATTCCTATATGAATCTGACTGAACTCAAGCAAAAGCCGATTACCGACCTGCTCCAACTGGCCGAAGAAATGGGCATAGAAAATATGGCCCGTTCGCGCAAGCAGGACGTGATTTTCTCCCTGCTCAAGAAGCACGCGAAAAGCGGCGAGGAAATCTCCGGTGATGGCGTGCTGGAGATTCTCCAGGACGGCTTCGGCTTCCTCCGCTCTGCAGACGCGTCCTATCTCGCCGGCCCAGACGATATCTACGTCTCGCCGAGCCAGATCCGTCGCTTCAACTTGCGCACCGGTGACACCATCGTTGGCAAGATCCGTCCCCCGAAGGAAGGCGAGCGTTACTTCGCCCTGCTCAAGGTCGACACGATCAACTTCGATCGCCCCGAGAACGCGAAAAACAAGATTCTCTTCGAGAACCTGACTCCGCTGTTCCCGACTGTGCGCATGAAGATGGAAGCCGGTAACGGCTCCACCGAAGACTTGACCGGCCGTGTGATCGACCTCTGCGCTCCAATCGGCAAAGGCCAGCGTGGCCTGATCGTCGCACCGCCGAAAGCCGGTAAGACCATCATGCTGCAGAACATCGCCGCGAACATTGCACGTAACAACCCTGAAGTTCATCTGATCGTGCTGTTGATCGATGAGCGTCCGGAAGAAGTGACCGAAATGCAGCGCACCGTGCGCGGCGAAGTGGTTGCCTCGACGTTCGATGAGCCGCCAACCCGCCACGTGCAGGTTGCCGAAATGGTGATCGAAAAGGCCAAGCGCCTGGTCGAGCACAAGAAAGACGTGGTGATCCTGCTCGACTCCATCACCCGTCTGGCCCGTGCCTACAACACCGTGATCCCGAGCTCCGGCAAGGTGCTGACCGGTGGTGTCGATGCCCACGCCCTGGAGAAACCGAAGCGTTTCTTCGGCGCTGCGCGCAACATCGAAGAAGGCGGCTCGCTGACCATTATCGCCACCGCGCTGGTTGAAACCGGCTCGAAGATGGACGAAGTGATCTACGAAGAGTTCAAGGGTACCGGCAACATGGAACTGCCTTTGGACCGTCGCATCGCTGAAAAGCGTGTGTTCCCTGCGATCAACATCAACCGCTCCGGCACTCGCCGCGAAGAGTTGCTGACCGCAGACGACGAACTGCAGCGTATGTGGATCCTGCGCAAGCTGCTGCACCCGATGGACGAAGTTGCGGCCATCGAGTTTCTGATCGACAAGCTGAAAACCACCAAGACCAACGACGAGTTCTTCCTGTCGATGAAACGCAAGTAATACAGCGTTTCAGGTCCAAAAAAATGGCGTCCTTAATGGGGCGCCATTTTTTTTGCGTCGAGATTCTGCGATTTTTGTGGCATAAGTATCCGTTAAGTAACAAAAATTGACGCGTGACTTCGCTCATCCCTTTCGTCGCAGACTGACCACATTCTTATGACCACCCTTGCTTACCGCAGAGACATCGACGGCCTGCGTGCCATCGCTGTCCTTGCAGTCGTGTTGTTTCACTTTGGTGTACCTGGCATTACTGGCGGTTTTGTTGGCGTTGACGTGTTTTTCGTCATTTCCGGCTTTCTGATCACGTCAATTATTTGGCGTCAGCGTCAGGCCGGCCGCTTCAGCTTCATCGACTTCTGGGCCCGCCGCGCCCGCCGTATCTTGCCGGCCCTGTTTGTGATGATCGCGGCGACGCTGGCAGTGGGTTGGTTTCTGTTGGCGCCCAAGGACTATGAAGAGTTGGGGCGGTCTGCGCACTATCAGGTGACCTTTACCTCGAACCTGCTGTTTTCACGCCAGCACGGCTACTTTGATGCCTCATCCGACATCAAGCCATTGCTGCATACTTGGTCGCTCGCAGTAGAAGAGCAGTTCTATATTTTCTTCCCGTTACTGCTGACCTTGCTCTCCAGTCGCTTGAAGCACTGGCGCCTGGCATTGTTCGCGGTGCTGCTGGTGTCATTTGGCATGAGCGTCTGGGCGGTTCAGCATGAGCCGCAGAAAGCTTTCTTCCTGTTGCACCTGCGGGCCTGGGAACTACTGGCCGGTGCGATGCTGGCGGTGCAGCCCAAGCGTGAATGGCGCGCCTCGCCGGCCTTGGCTCAAGGGGTCAGCCTGGCTTCCCTGGCATTGATCCTCATCGCTGTATTGGGTTACGACGCGAAAACGCCGTTCCCAGGCGCGACCGCGTTGTTGCCTGTGCTGGGTGTGGTCGGGTTGATCTGGGCCAACGGTCAGCAACAGACCTGGGTCGCTCGCCTGTTGGGCACGCGGATCATGGTGGGCATCGGGCTGATCTCTTATTCCTGGTACCTCTGGCACTGGCCGGTATTCGTGTACGCCAACTATGCCGCGGTGGATGGCTTGAGCGCGCTGGAACTGGCGGGGCTGATGCTGCTTTCGCTGGTGCTGGGCTATCTGTCCTGGCGTTTCGTGGAAACGCCGTTTCGGGAAAAACGTTTGCTGGCTTCGCGTAAGGCGATTCTGGCGTCAGCCATGGTCGGCATTCTGGGGCTGGGTTTCACTGGCCTTGCGATACGCGAAGCTGACGGCGTGCCTTCGCGCTTGTCCGAACAGGCGTTGCGTTTTGCCCAAGCCAAGAAGTGGAGCCCGGACCTGCTGGCGTGCATGGCCGACAAAGATACGCCCGATGAACGCTTGTTCTGCCATTTCGGCCCCAAAGGCCAATCGGTTTCAGCGTTGGTATGGGGTGACAGCCACGCCACCGCGCTGATACCGGCACTCAAAGAGGGCGCTGATCGCCACGATATCAGCCTGGTCGAAGCCAGTTTTGCCGGCTGTATTCCCCTCGATGGCCTGGAAAATATTGCCCGCTGCGCGCATTTCAACCGTCGCGTCGAGAAGGCCATGGCTGAGCAGACGTTCAGCGATGTGGTGTTGGCCGCCCGCTGGAGCCTGTATGTGTATGGGCAAATGTCCGGTGACAAGGAGCATGCGCTCAAGGACCCTGGCACCGGCCAGTATGTGCGTGCCGTCGCCGAACAACGCTTTGCCCAGGGCCTGCGCGAGCGCATCCAGGGCTTGCGCGCTGCCGGGCACAAGGTCTGGCTGGTCAAGGAAGTGCCGCTGCAGGAAATCATCGTGCCTTACCGTCTCAGCCGCCTGGCCATGATGAACCGGCCCGTGGACGGTGAAGGGCTGGCCGTGGCCGAGCATGTGAAGCGCCAGGCCTTTATCACGCACTTGTTTGATGAATTGGCGGCTGCCGACAGCGGTGTCGCGGTGCTGGACCCCGCGCCATTGCTGTGCGGCGCCGATGGGTTGTGCCGGGTCGAACTCTATGGCCGCGCGCTGTATACCGACGATAACCACCTTTCAGACGTCGGTGCGCGACACATCGAAGCCTTCCTGGAGCCGTTGTTCAGTTCCTTGCAATCACGCGGATTGACGGCCAATTAAGCTGCCAGCCGCCCTCAGAGCAGGTAGGATGTACGCCTATTTTACGGGTGGCATGGTTAATGAAATTCAAGGATCTTCGGGATTTCGTGCAGCAACTTGAGCAGCGCGGAGAGTTGAAACGTATCCAGATGCCGATTTCTCCGGTGCTGGAAATGACTGAGATTTGCGACCGTACCTTGCGCAACAAGGGCCCGGCGCTGTTGTTCGAAAACCCGACCGGCTTTGATATCCCGGTGCTGGGCAACCTGTTCGGTACTCCCGAGCGCGTGGCCTTTGGCATGGGCGCCGAGTCCGTCAGCGAACTGCGTGAGATCGGCAAGCTGCTGGCTTTTCTCAAGGAGCCCGAGCCGCCCAAGGGCTTGAAGGACGCTTGGTCCAAGCTGCCGATCTTCCGCAAGATCATCGCCATGGCCCCCAAGGTGGTCAAGGACGCGGTATGCCAGGAAGTGGTCATTGAGGGCGATGATGTCGACCTGGCCATGCTCCCGGTGCAAACCTGCTGGCCCGGCGACGTCGGCCCGTTGATCACCTGGGGCCTGACCGTCACCAAGGGCCCGAACAAGGACCGCCAGAACCTCGGTATCTACCGTCAGCAAGTCATTGGCCGTAACAAAGTGATCATGCGCTGGCTGAGCCACCGCGGCGGCGCCCTCGACTTCCGCGAGTGGTGCGAGAAGCATCCCGGCAAGCCGTTCCCGGTTTCCGTCGCCCTGGGTGCTGACCCTGCGACCATCCTCGGCGCAGTGACACCCGTACCTGACAGCCTCTCCGAGTACGCCTTCGCCGGCTTGTTGCGCGGTAATCGCACGGAGCTGGTGAAGTGCCGCGGTAACGACCTGCAAGTGCCGGCCACCGCCGAAATCATTCTTGAAGGCGTGATTCACCCTGGTGAAATGGCCGATGAAGGCCCGTACGGCGACCACACCGGTTACTACAACGAAGTCGACAGCTTTCCGGTGTTCACCGTCGAGCGCATCACCCATCGGGTCAAGCCGATCTACCACAGTACCTACACAGGCCGTCCGCCCGATGAGCCGGCCATCCTCGGTGTGGCGCTCAACGAAGTGTTCGTGCCGATCCTGCAAAAGCAATTCCCTGAGATCACCGACTTCTACCTGCCGCCCGAGGGCTGTTCGTATCGCATGGCCATCGTCACCATGAAGAAGTCGTATCCGGGGCATGCCAAGCGGGTAATGCTCGGTGTGTGGTCGTTTTTGCGACAGTTCATGTACACCAAGTTCGTTATCGTCACCGACGACGACATCAATGCCCGGGACTGGAACGACGTGATCTGGGCCATCACCACGCGCATGGATCCCAAGCGCGACACGGTGATGATCGACAACACGCCTATCGACTACCTCGACTTCGCGTCGCCGGTATCGGGCCTTGGCTCAAAGATGGGCCTGGATGCCACGCACAAATGGCCGGGCGAAACCACGCGTGAGTGGGGCCGGGTGATCGTCAAGGATGAAGCCGTCACGGCGCGGGTCGATGCGATCTGGAAAGAATTGGGAATAGATTGATGCGTGTAACCCTGCAACCTTCCGGTGCTGTGCTGGAACTGGCCCCTGGCGAGCGAATCCTCGAGGGCGCCCGTCGCCTGGGCTATGAGTGCCCTCAGGCCTGTCGCAATGGCGTGTGCCATGTCTGCGCGGCGTTGCTGGTGGAGGGCCGGGTACGCCAAGCCGGGGAAGTGCGCGATCATGGTGAGTTCTACACCTGCATCGCCGAGCCCCTGGAAGACTGCATTGTGTTGTGGGATGGCGTACTGGCGCCAGGAGAGTTGCCGTTGCGCAAATTGTCATGCCAATTGATCGAGTGCGTGGAAGTCGGCGGCGATGTCTGGCGTGTGCGCCTGCGCGCCCCGGCCGGTAAGGCGGTGCGTTACCACGCCGGGCAATACTTGATGCTCGAACGGGAGAACGGCGAAAAGTCGGCGTTTTCTCTGGCTTCTGCGCCCCATGCCGGGCGTGAGTTGGAGCTGCATGTGCTGGTGCGCGAAGACAGTGCGCGCAACCTGATCGAACAATTGCAGCGCAACCAGATGGCTCGTGTGGAACTGCCGTTCGGTGACACCCACCTGGCCGAGTTGCCGGACGGGCCGCTGGTGCTGATGGCCGCCGGTACCGGTATGGCGCAGATGCACAGCCTGATCGAGCACTGCCGCGCTTCGGGTTTCAAGCACCCGGTGCACCTGTATTGGGGCGTACGGCGCCCGGAAGATTTCTACCAGATCGAGCACTGGGATCAGTGGCTGCAATTGCCCAATCTGTTCCTGCACAAAGTGGTCAGCGACCTGTGTGGCTGGGAAGGGCGCTGCGGTTTGCTGCATGAGGTGGTGTGCGAAGACATTGCCGACCTCAACACGGTACATGTCTACGCCAGCGGCTCACCGGCGATGATTTATGGCACCTTGGATGCATTGGTCGACGCCGGTATGGATGCTCACCGGATGCGCGCTGACGTGTTTGCCTACGCCCCAAGGCCCTGAGCGGAGTAAAAAAACTCTCGGTTAAACATCCATCAAACTGTGGGAGCGGGCTTGCTCGCGAATGCGTTGTACCAGTCACCGGATGAGTTGGCTGACCCACCGTATTCGCGAGCAAGCCCGCTCCCACATTGGGTGGTGTTCGCTCAGAATCGTAACCCCGTCGTCACCATCGCTGCATTGAACCCCAGCAACACCAACTCCGCCGCGACCGGTCCGTAGTGGGTACCCACGGATGGAATGATCACTGGCGCTACGCCAAAACGATTCAATGGGATCTTGTCGCGATACTCGCCGCGATAGCCCTGGATCAGCCCGCCGGTCAACTTCGCATACACCGGATAGTCGGCCATGTCATAGCGCTTGCCCGCATAGGCGTAGTACGAGCGTTGGCGGAACGAGTTGCGAAAGGTCACCCCGCCATACACCAGGCCCGACGCCTCATTGCGCTCCAGGCCGATCAAGTCCTGCTTGTTGTTGTGTTGCGGGTCGGGTGCAAAGTGCCGGGTGTAGATGCTGGTCTGGGCGTACCAGAAGCCTTTGTCGTCAGTGACCGTTGGCGTTTCGCTAGCCAGTGCTGTGGTGGCCTGGGCAAGCAATAGCAGGCCAGGCAATCGAAATTTTTTCATGGGCGACCTCGGTAGTCGATTTGATGAGCGGCTAAGTGGGTCGTTATAGGCGCGTCAGTTTGACGGCTTGGCACCCGCCCAGGCTGAACCGGGGCTGAAAGTACCGGGATTAGCCGCGTGGATCCTGACGAATGGGCGAGTGTGCTTATGCTTTTGCTTATTCTTTTAAGGTATTTATTCTGGTTGATGAATATCTTTAAGCTATATCGCAACGGACTACCGACTTCATCGACCATAACCAGATACTGACCGCCACCGCCCGCCAGCCGGATCGATCGTACGAACTTCGCGCATTGCAGTTCTATTTTTGATTCAAAGGGGAGCGGTATGGGCAGCTACAGGAAACACGCGCTATACACGGCGATTTTGTCGGCAAATTTGCTGACCGTTGTGGGATTCAATCCAGTTCTGGCAGACGAAACTTCTGCGGTTGATGCACCTAAACTCGACACCGTGATCGTCACCGGCACCCGCGCCCAAGAGCGCACCGCCAGTGCATCGCTGTCGCCAATCGACGTAATCTCCGGTGAAACCCTGCGCAGCACCGGCTCCGATGAGCTGGGTGCCGTATTAGCGCGCCTGATTCCGTCGATCAACTTCCCCCGACCAAGCCTGGTGGACGGCGCCGAACTCGTGCGTCCGGCGCAGTTGCGCGGCTTGTCGCCGGACCAGGTATTGGTACTGGTCAACGGCAAGCGTCGCCATACCAGTGCCTTCGTCAATCTGGGCGGTGCGGTTGGGCGCGGTTCGGCTCCGGCAGACTTGAATGCCATCCCGCTGTCGGCGGTGGACCATATCGAGGTGCTGCGCGACGGCGCTTCTGCCCGTTACGGCTCCGATGCGATCGCCGGGGTGATCAACGTGATCCTCAAGCACGCCGACCATGGCGGCTCGGTTTCCAGCAAGTTTGGCGAGTACAAAAAGGGTGACGGCATCCAGCGTAATGTCAGCGGTAATACGGGCCTGGCATTGGGCGACAATGGCTTTATCAACCTGTCTGCCGAAGGCGCCGACAACGATTACACCAACCGCGCCGGCAACGACTACCGCCCCGGCAGCATCGGCTCTACTACTTACGGCCAGCGTGTGTTCCGCCAAGGTGAGCCGGCCACCAATGAAGGCAAATTCCAGTTCAACTCGGAGTATGCCTTCAACGATGCCGCCGAGTTCTACACCTTCGGTGGCTACAGCAAGCGGCGCGGTGAAACGGCAGCCTTCTACCGGGCAAGCAACGCGTCCAACAACATCAAGGCGCTCAACCCCAACGGCTACCTGCCACTGATCAAAGGCAACCTGGAAGACACCTCGCTGGTGGTGGGCTTGCGCGGCCTGCTGGCCTACGACTGGCATTACGACTTGTCGGCCAACTACGGCAAGAACCAGTACGAACTGGGGACTGAAACCATCAACACCTCACTGGGCCTGGCGACGCCGCGTAAATTCAATAACGGCACACTGAGCAACGATCAGAAGCAAGTCAGCCTGGACCTGTCCCGTGAATTCGATGTGGGCTTTCTGCCGTATCCGGTCTCTGTGGCGTTCGGCGGTGAGTACCTGCATCAGGGCTATGAAATCGAGGCGGGCGAGCCCGCGTCCTATTACCAGACCGGCAGCTCCGGCCTGGGTGGTTTCCGCGATGCCGATGCCGGTACCAGCACGCGGCATAACTGGGCGCAGTACCTGGACCTGGAAACCAACTTCACCGAAAAGCTCAGCGCCTCGGCTGCCGTGCGCCATGAGGATTACAGTGACTTTGGTTCCAACGTCAGCGGCTCGCTGTCGGCCCGCTACGACTTCACCCCCCAGGTGGCCGTGCGCGGCAGCATCTCCAACGGTTTCCGTGCGCCGTCCCTGGCCCAGCAGAATTTTGCCTACACCTCATCGCAGTTGATCGGTAGCACCATCCAGGAAGCCGGCACCTTCCCGGCCAACAGTCAGGTCGCGCGCCTGCTGGGTGCCGAAGACCTCAAGGCCGAAAAGTCGCGCAACTACAGCCTCGGCCTGGTGCTCGAGCCGGCCGATGACCTGACCGTCACGCTCGATGTGTACCGCATCGACATCCGCGACCGCATCAGTCTGTCGTCCAACCTCAATCTCAACCCGGCCACGGTGGCCTACCTGCAAGCCAATGGCGTCGGCAATATCAACTACACCACGGCCCGTTACTTTACCAACGCCACGGACACCAGCACCGATGGCGTCGATCTGGTAGCCAACTATCGCTACCAGCTCGATAACGGCATTCGCTGGAACAGTACCGTGGGCTACAACTACAACCACACCAAAGTCACCGACGTGAAAGCCAACCCCGCGATTCTCGACAGCCTGGGGGCCAACCTGGTGCGGGTGGACCGCCGCGAGCGTATCGGTTTGCTGGGCGATACCACGCCCCAGCACAAGCTGAGCCTGGGCAATGACTTCACCTTCGGTAATTGGGCGCTGCACACTAACCTGGTGCGCTATGGTGAGTTCACCAGTTATCAGACGGACAAGGTCAACGATCAGACCTTCAAGGCCGCCTGGGTGCTGGACCTGTCGGCGGATTACAAGTTGAAGAACTGGACCTTCACCCTGGGTGGCGACAACGTCACCGATAAGTACCCGGAGAAGGTTAACGCCTTCGCCAGCAGCGGCGGCAACCTCGCCTACAGCACTTTTTCGCCGTACGGTTACAGCGGCGCGTTCTATTACGGTAAAGTCGCTTACAACTGGTAACACACAGGAGGCGCACCGCTTTTCGCCATGACCGCCATTGAAACCGATCTTCTGCAATTGGCTTACCCTCCGCGGCTCGATCTGGGGCCGCAACTCACTCACGAACAATTGATGAGCTCGATGCAAGCCACCATGGCTCGGCACAAGGGTGGGCCGGTGTGGCTGTTTGCGTATGGTTCGCTGATCTGGCGCCCTGAATGCTCGTCGACCGAGCGGGTGCGTGCACGGGTTCACGGTTATCACCGTGGCTTGTATTTGTGGTCACACGAGCATCGCGGTACGCCGGAGCTGCCGGGGCTGGTGTTTGGGTTGGATCGCGGTGGTTCCTGCAGCGGCTTTGCCTACCGCTTGCCGGAGGACCAGTTGGAGGCCTCGCTTTACGCCCTGTGGCAACGCGAGATGCCTTACCCCTCTTACCGGCCGCACTGGCTCAGCTGCCGATTGCAAGATGGCAGTACCGTGCAGGCGTTAGGGTTCGTGCTGGAGCGGCATTTGCCCAGCTATGCCGGCAACTTGCCCGATATCGTGCTTAATCATGTACTGCAAAGCGCTTGCGGGCGTTACGGTACGACTCGCGATTATGTCGAGCAGACCGTGAACGCCCTGCGTAGCCACGCCATGCCAGATAAAAACCTGGAGGCGCGGCTCAAGCGTTGTGCCAAGGATTGCCTGGGCGGTTAACGCGCCGAGCTGACACTGTTGGTGTGCCACAGCGTAGGGATCAGGAACGCGATCGCCAGTACGCAGGCGCTGATCAACAGTACAAAGCCGCCGTCCCAGCCGAAATGGTCAACCGTGTAGCCCATGGCCGCACTGGCCGCTACCGAACCGCCCAGGTAACCGAACAAACCGGTGAAGCCTGCTGCGGTGCCGGCGGCTTTCTTCGGAGCCAGTTCCAGCGCCTGCAGGCCGATCAGCATCACCGGGCCGTAGATCAGGAAGCCGATGGAGAACAGCGCAATCATGTCGATCATCGGGTTGCCGGGCGGGTTGAGCCAGTAAACCAGGGTTGCCACGGTCACCAGGGCCATGAACACGATGCCGGTCAGGCCGCGGTTGCCACGGAAGATCTTGTCCGACATCCAGCCGCACAGCAGCGTGCCCGGAATGCCCGCCCACTCGTAGAAGAAGTACGCCCAGGACGACTTATCGACCGTGAAGTGCTTGGCTTCTTTCAAATAGGTCGGCGCCCAGTCCAGTACGCCGTAGCGCAGCAGATAGACAAACACGTTGGCGAAGGCGATGTACCAGAGCATTTTGTTGCGCAGCACGTACTTGACGAAGATTTCCTTGGCACTGAATTCGTCTTCGTGGCTGGCGTCGTAACCTTCTGGGTAGTCGTTCTTGTACTTCTCGATAGGCGGCAGGCCCACCGATTGCGGAGTGTCGCGCATGGTGATGAAGGCAAACGCCGCCACCGCCAGGGCCACGGTGGCCGGCACGTAGAACGCCGCGTGCCAGTCGTTGAACCAGGCCATGCCCAGCAGGAACAGCGGGCCGATCAGGCCGCCGCCGACGTTATGCGCCACGTTCCACACGGAGACCACGCCGCCGCGTTCTTTCTGCGACCACCAATGCACCATGGTCCGCCCACTTGGCGGCCAGCCCATGCCCTGGGCCCAGCCGTTGATGAACAGCAAAATGAACATCATGGTCACGCTGGACGTTGCCCAAGGTGCGAAACCGAAAATGAACATCACCCCCGCCGAAACCAGCAGGCCAAAGGGCAGGAAATAGCGCGGGTTGGAGCGGTCGGACACCAGGCCCATCAGGAATTTGGACAAGCCGTAGGCAATCGCAATCGCCGACATCGCCAGGCCCAGTTCGCCACGGGTGTAACCCTCGTCGATCAGGTAAGGCATGGCCAGGGAGAAATTTTTACGCAGCAGGTAGTAGCCAGCGTAACCAAAGAAAATACCCGCGAAGATCTGCCAGCGCAGTCGTCGGTAGGTACTGTCTATTTTTTCTTCAGGCAGGGGCGCCTGATGTGCGGCAGGACGAAAGAAAGCAAACATTCAAGAGCTCCAAATTTCTTGTTTTGACTGCGGATGCGAATGTTACAGTTTCGTTACCGAAAATAGCATCGCCTCTTATCCGCAAACACAGGAAACGCGAGCAATTGCATGTTCTTTTACGAACATGTCGCTAATAGATAAGTTGTGGTCGTAACGAATTCCTCGGAGCCAACACAGATCAACTGTGGGAGCTGGCTTGCCTGCGATGGCGCTAGGTCAGACACCACATCAGCACCTGTCAGACCGCTATCGCAGGCAAGCCAGCTCCCCACTGACCCCATGTCAGCGGGTCTGGACGACGACCTTACCCACCGCCTTGCGCTGCCCCAGGTCATTGATCGCCTGTGCCGCCTGTTCCAGCGGATACACCTGCGACACCAGCGGCTTGAGCTTGCCCTCGCCATACCAGGTGAACAACTGCTGGAAATTCGCCGCATTGTCCTGCGGCTGGCGCTGGGCAAACGAGCCCCAGAACACCCCGACCACCGCTGCGCCCTTGAGCAACGCCAGGTTCACCGGCAGTTCAGGAATACGCCCGCTGGCGAAACCCACCACCAACAGCCGGCCATTCCAGGCGATCGAACGAATGGCCTGGTCAAACAGGTCGCCACCCACCGGGTCGTAGATAACATCGGCGCCATTGCCATCGGTCAGGCGCTTGACCTCATCCTTGAGACTGGCTTCGCTGTAGTTGATCAGCTCATCGGCGCCGGCCGCCTTGGCCACTGCGAGTTTATCGGCGCTACTGGCAGCAGCAATCACCCGGACGCCCATTGCCTTGCCAATCTCTACGGCAGCCAGGCCCACGCCGCCGGACGCGCCAAGCACCAGCAGGGTCTCGCCGGGCTGCAAATTGGCGCGCTGTTTCAGCGCATGCATGGAGGTGCCGTAGGTCATGCTGAAGGCGGCGGCGGTGTTGAAGTCCATGCTCGGCGGGATCGGCAGCACGTTATAGCCGGGCACCGCGACCTGCTCGGCAAAGCTGCCCCAGCCCGTCAACGCCATCACACGGTCGCCGACTTTCAGGTGACTGACTTTTTCACCCACTTCACTGACCACGCCCGCCGCTTCGCCACCGGGTGAGAACGGAAAGGGCGGCTTGAACTGGTATTTGCCTTCGATGATCAGCGTGTCCGGGAAATTCACCCCGGCCGCATGCACGTTCAACAGGATTTCATTCTTCTTGATCGCCGGGCTGGCGATCTCTTCCAGCACCAGGGTTTCGGCGGGGCCGAAGGCTTTGCACAGCACAGCTTTCATCGGACTATTCCTTTTGGCGTCGTGGCCGATAAGTGTAGGAGGGTACGCCCGTGGGTCAACGAGCATGCCCACGCCTGATAAGCCCCCATAAGCTTGTGCTCAGCCTTGCTAGCGTTATGCTACCCGGCAACCGAATTCGAGGAATGAACTGTGAAAGCGTGGATCCTGTTGATGCTGGCCCTGACCTTGCCGATGGCAGCCCAGGCCGAAGAAGCCAAAGAGGGCGAGGCGCCGAAGGTCAGCTATATCAGCCTGAGCCCGCCATTCGTGGGCAATTACGGCCTGGATGGCACCGCGAAACTCAAGGTCTACAAGGCCGACATTGCCCTGCGCGTGACCGGTGAAGAAGCGGCGAAGTTGGTCAAGGCCAACGATCCGTTGATTCGCAACCAACTGGTGGCGCTGTTTACCCAGCAGACCAACGAGACCATGAGCAGTGTGGAAGGCAAGGAAAAGCTGCGTCAGGAAGCGTTGAAGCAAACGCAGCAGGTGATGAACGATGAAACCGGCAAGCCGGTGGTGGAAGATTTGTTGTTCAATAACTTGATTATTCAATAAGTGCAGATTAACTAAGCCTGCGGCTAGTTTGCCGGCCGCAGGCGATAGGCGCTTTCAAATGGGCAGAGTTATGACTTTCCGATCGGTTGCGCTGGGGCCTCCCGATATTGCCTGGAAAATGAAAAAAACAGTAAAGGTTCTAGAGGTTGTTTCATCCTCCGAGCCCCAACTCTTCCATGTATTTATATCTCTTGGGAGTACCTCTAAGGGGCTTACCCCAGATAGTTCGATGCTAAATTTCGAATATTCCGGTGGGTATGACGCTCCTAGAAAGTATCTTAAAGTCCTCACTAAGATTTTCGACGAGCCTGGTACAAGAGAGTACTCAAGTTCGATCTTGCCACTGAACCGCCATGGGGCGTACCCGCCTTCTACCGTCATCTTGGTTGGTGTGGTGCTTGGGGCGCTCGCAGTAATGTGTTCAGTTTTTTCAACGTCTTTATCCAACTTCGGTATGTCCGTCATGATCAATCTCCGTTAAGTAAAAAGCATAAAAATTTGCCACTACTCCAATTCTGTCGGTAGCCAATTTCTATGCAGTCATTAGACTTCGTGGAGATGAAGCTTTCTACTGTCATAAGTAACAGTTTTTTATATTCTTTTTTAAATTTCTAATGTCTTGTTATAATTATTTCTCTCCGATGGACGTCAGCACTTGATGTCGCTCAGCTAAAGAATACTGATGATCGTCGCCCACTGGTCGGGCGTAACGGCCATGACCGAAAGCCGGCTGCCTTTTTGCACCAAAGGCATCTCGGCCAGCGCGGGCTGCTGTTTCAGGTAGCCCAGGCCCAGCACCTTGGGAAAGGTTTGCACGTGCGCGACGTCGATTGCGCTCCACGGGTTTTTCTCCGTTGTAGCCTTGGCGTCGAAATAGTGGCTTTCTGGTTCCAGTGCAGTGGGGTCCGGATAGGCGGCCCGGATGATTTTGCCGATGCCGGCAATCCCTGGCTCCGGGCAACTGGAGTGATAGAAGAAAAACTCGTCCCCCACGGTCATGGCGCGCAAAAAGTTGCGTGCCTGATAATTGCGAACCCCGTCCCAGCGCGCTTCGCCGAGCTTTTCCAGACCGTTGATGGAGAGTTCGTCGGGCTCGGATTTCATCAGCCAGTAGGCCATTTTTGGGCTCCTGAAAAAGGCGTTGGGTAAGTTGTCGGGCAATCCCGTGACAAACCGACAGTCGGTTGGCGTCAAGGTTTGCGTGTTGGTTCACGTTACCGCAGAATGCGCGCTTTTAAGCTTGACGCAGCTGCAACGGACTACTTTGGAACGTTGTTGTCATCGTGTACGAGGTGCCTGAAAGGGGGGCAATCGATGCAACGTAAGCCGGATTTACTATGGATTTTGGTTATTTTGTTTGGTCTGGGCGTTGTGACCACCGGTTATGCCCAAAGCCTGTGGTCGAACAAGACCGATGCACCGGTTGAACTGGCTCAGCAGCAGCCACAACCGTTCAAGCGTTAACTCAAGCATTCACTAAGGCGCCGCCGTTTCCAGCGGCGTTTGTGCGACATACCACTGCTTATCAGTCACCGTTCCCACCAACGGCACATCCCAGCTTGCCTGCGCCAGGCGTTCGACTTTCTGACATTCGTGGGCCAGCCCCAGCAGCGTAGGCTTGCGCCAGCTCTGGCGGCGGGCAAGATAGGCCAGGCTGCGGTCGTAGAACCCGCCGCCCATGCCCAGGCGCCCACCCACATCATCGAACCCCACCAGCGGCAACAGCACCAAATCCAGCGCCCAGACCTGGCGTTGGCGGCGGGCATTGACCCGTGGCTCAAGGATGCGAAAGCGGTTGGGCAGCAACTTATCCCCAGGGCGTACGCGCTGGAACACCATCTTGGTGCGCGGCCAGGCGCTGAGCACCGGCAGGTAAGTGGCTTTGCCGCGGCGCTGGGCTGCACGCAGCAGCAGGCGCGGATCGATTTCACCGTCCGTGGGCAGATATAAAGAGATATGTTTGGCCCGGCGAAACAGTGGGTGCTGTGCCAGTTGCCGGTAAAGACCGTGAGCGGCCTGGCGCTGCTCGCTTGGCGTGAGGGCGCGGCGGGCCTTGCGCAACATGCGTCGAAGGTGCGGACGAGATAGCGGCGCAGGTTCGGTCATGGTTTTGGGCTCATAAAACAATGCCAGTCCGGAGACTGGCATTGAGTTTGGGAATTCAGGCTCCCCGACAGAGCCGCTGTCGACTTAGCCCTTGAACCCGAAAGTTCAAGGTGGAAGAAGCAGTAGGCTTTAAGGCTTTCCGTCTAGCGGACATGCACACCAGCCCAACGTGCAACTTCCAGGGTAGTGCGAATCGGCTCAGGGACATCGCCGACTGGCAAACACGCCAGGGAGTGGGGCGAGTATACCTTAAACCTGCTCGGCAATCAGCCCTTGGGTGTGTCTGAATCGGTGGAAAGCACCAGATCCACGCGATCGAGCAGGTCACGCACCTGCTCGCGCGTCGAGCCGCTGGCCTGCACGTCAGGGCGGTCCTGCTTGTGCAGCAGGTCGTGGGTAATATTCAGCGCGGCCATTACGGCGATGCGGTCGGCGCCGATCACTTTGCCGCTGCTGCGGATTTCGCGCATCTTGCCGTCCAGGTAGCGGGCAGCGCTCACCAGGTTGCTGCGTTCTTCCTGGGGGCAGATGATCGAATATTCTTTGTCGAGGATCTGCACGGTAACGCTATTGCTTGAACTCATGAGTCTTGCTCCAGGGCCTTCAGGCGCGAAATCATCGATTCGACCTTACGCCGGGCGATTTCGTTTTTTTCAATGAGGTGAGCGCGTTCCTCGCGCCAGGTCTTTTCCTGAGCTAATAGGAGTCCGTTTTGACTCTTAAGTTGCTCGACCCGATCAATTAGCAGTTCGAGTCTGGCCATCAGCGCTTGCAGGTCGGTGTCTTCCATTGGGTTCCACTGGATTTGTCTGATGAATGGCAACTGCAGGATAAACGATCTGACGCCCTCGATAGTCTTGGTGCGTCTGCCGGTGCTAGGATACAGCGCTCCATTCTAGACATTGCGCCGTCTGGCGCCTAGCTCACCATGCCCATTCAGAACTCCCCGTACGATGCTTTTTCCAAACTGCTGAGCACCAGCGGCCATCCATGCTCGCCTGCTGAACTGCACGGCGTGCTGTTGGGCCGCAGTTGCACCGGTGTCGGCTTTGATGCCGACAACTGGCTGGCCGATGTGGCCGAGCTGCTGGAAATCGAACCCACCGACAATGTGCGTAACGCGCTGATCGGCCTGCAAGAAATGGTCAAGGGCGAGCTGACCGGTGATGACGTCACCGTGGTCCTGCTGCTGCCCACCGACGACGCCCCGCTGGCTGATCGCGCTGCCGCGCTGGGCCAATGGTGCCAGGGTTTCCTCCACGGTTTCGGCGTGAATGCCGGCGGCCTGGAGCTGAGCACCGACGCCAAGGAAGTGCTGCAGGATCTGGCGGCCATCTCCCAGGTGCAAGACGCCCTGGAAGAATCCGAAGACGGCGAAGGCGACTACATGGAAGTCATGGAATACCTGCGCGTCGCGCCGCTGCTGCTGTTCACCGAGACCCGCAAGTCCGCTGAGCCCGCCGCGCCCAAGCCGTCGCTGCACTGAGAAAGGAAGCCCATCTGCCCATGATCCATATCCCCAAAGCGGAATACACCCGGCGCCGCAAGGCGCTCATGGCGCAGATGGAACCCAACAGCATCGCGATCCTGCCGGCCGCCGCCGTGGCCATCCGCAACCGTGATGTCGAGCATGTTTACCGCCAGGACAGCGATTTCCAATACCTGAGCGGTTTCCCCGAGCCCGAAGCGGTGATCGTGCTGATGCCCGGTCGCCAGCACGGCGAGTACGTGCTGTTCTGCCGCGAGCGCAATGCCGAGCGCGAATTGTGGGACGGCCTGCGTGCCGGCACCGAGGGCGCGATTCGCGACTTTGGCGCTGACGACGCATTCCCCATTACCGATATCGACGACATCCTGCCCGGCCTGATCGAAGGTCGCGACCGCGTGTACTCGGCCATGGGCAGCAATGCCGAGTTCGACCGGCATGTGATGGAGTGGATCAACGTGATCCGTTCCAAAGCGCACCTGGGCGCCCAGCCGCCGAACGAATTCGTTGCCCTGGATCATTTGCTTCACGATATGCGCCTGTATAAATCGGCGGCAGAAGTGAGGGTGATGCGCGAGGCGGCGCGAATATCCTGTGCAGCCCATGTACGGGCGATGCAGGCCAGCCGTGCCGGCCTGCATGAGTTCAGCCTGGAAGCCGAGCTGGATTACGAGTTTCGCAAAGGCGGTGCGAAAATGCCGGCCTATGGCTCCATCGTCGCCGCTGGGCGCAACAGCTGCATCCTGCATTACCAGCAGAATGACGCGGTGCTCAAAGACGGCGACCTGGTGCTGATCGATGCTGGGTGCGAGATCGATTGCTACGCCAGCGACATCACCCGTACCTGGCCGGTCAATGGCAAGTTCTCGCCCGAGCAGAAGGCGATCTACGAGATTGTGCTGGCCTCCCAGGAAGCCGCCTTCAAGCAGATCGCGCCGAACAAACATTGGAACCAGGCCCACGAGGCGACCGTGCAGGTCATCACCGCCGGCCTGGTAAAGCTGGGGTTGTTGCAAGGTGACGTTGACGAACTGATCGCCAGCGAAGCCTACCGCGCCTTCTACATGCACCGTGCCGGCCACTGGCTGGGCATGGATGTGCATGATGTGGGCGAGTACAAAGTGGGCGGTGAATGGCGCGTGCTGGAAGTGGGCATGGCCTTGACCGTGGAGCCGGGCATCTATATTTCCCCGGACAACCAGAACGTGGCAAAGAAATGGCGTGGCATTGGCGTGCGCATCGAGGACGACGTGGTAGTGACCAAGCAAGGCTGTGAAATCCTGACCGGCGGCGTGCCCAAGACCGTTGCCGAGATCGAAGCGTTGATGGCGGCTGCCCGATGAGCCGGGTCAACCTGGCGATTATCGGCGGCGGCCTGGTGGGCGCCAGCCTGGCTCTGGCATTGCAAGCGGGGGCCAAGGCGCGGGGCTGGAAGATCGTGCTGATCGAACCCTTTGCACCGGGCGACGGCTACCAGCCGAGCTACGATGCGCGCTCTTCCGCGCTGTCGTTTGGCGCACGCCAGATTTACCAGCGGCTGGGCCTGTGGCAAGCCATTTCCCAGCGCGCCGAGCCGATCAAGCAGATCCACGTGTCGGACCGTGGGCGTTTCTCCACCGCGCGCTTGTCCGCGATGGAGGAGGGCGTGCCGGCCCTGGGTTATGTGGTGGAAAACGCCTGGCTCGGCCAATGCCTGTGGCAAGGCTTGGACAAGGACGTGGTGAGCTGGCGCTGCCCGGCGGAAGTCACGCGTATGGAGCCGCTGCCCGATGGCTATCGCCTGACCCTCAACGATGAAACCGTGCTGGAATGCGACCTGGCGGTACTGGCCGATGGCGGCCGTTCCGGCTTGCGTGAGCAACTGGGCATTGGCGTGAAAACCCGGCCCTACAACCAGAGCGCCCTGATCGCCAACATCACCCCGAGCGAAGCTCATAATGGCGAGGCGTTCGAGCGCTTTACCGATGAAGGCCCCATGGCCTTGCTGCCGCTGCCGGACAACCGTTGCGCGCTGGTCTGGACCCGCATCGGCATGGACGCTCAGCGCCTGGCCAGCCTTGACGAGCGTAGCTTCCTGAGCGAGTTGCAGAGTGTGTTCGGATATCGCCTGGGCACTCTCAAACAAGTGGGTGCCCGTCACCTGTACCCGTTGACCCTGGTGGAAGCCGAAGAGCAAGTGCGCTCGCACCTGGCCGTTCTCGGCAATGCCGCCCACAGCCTGCACCCGATTGCCGGGCAGGGGTTCAACCTGTCCCTGCGCGATGCCAGTGCCTTGGCCGAAGCCCTGTTGGCCGGGCCGGACGTGCCGGGTGACCTGGCGACGTTGCAAGGCTATCGCGAGCGCCAGCGCCTGGACCAGCAACTCACCGTAGGCTTCTCCGACCAGGTCACGCGGCTGTTTGGCAGTGCTCAGCCATTGGTGGCGCTGGGCCGCAATATGGGCTTGCTCGGCCTCGACCTGTTGCCCCCGGCCAAACGCTGGTTCGCCCGTCAGGCCATGGGCCTGGGCACTCGTTCCGATGTTTGAAGCGGACCACACCTTTACTTGCGGCCTGTGCCGCACACGAGACAAGGCTTGAATATGGACATGCGCGCAGATGTGCTGATTGTCGGGGCTGGAATGGTCGGAAGCGCCCTGGCGCTGGCGTTGCAGGGCAGTGGCCTGCAGGTGCTGCTGCTCGACGGCAGCCCGTTGAGCGTCAAGCCGTTTGAGCCGGCTGCGGCGTTTGAACCGCGGGTGAGCGCGTTGTCGGCGGCCAGCCAGCGCATTCTTGAGCGCCTGGGCGTGTGGGACGGCATCGTAGAGCGTCGTGCCAGCCCCTACGGCGAAATGCAGGTATGGGACGGTAGCGGTACCGGGCAGATCCATTTCTCGGCGGCCAGTGTGCATGCCGAGGTGCTTGGGCATATCGTCGAAAACCGCGTGGTGCAGGATGCCTTGCTTGATCGCCTGCATGACTGCGACCTCGGCCTGCTGGCCAACGCACGCCTGGAACAGATGCGCCGCTCTGGCGATGACTGGTTGCTGACCCTGGCCGACGGCCGCAAGCTGCGCGCACCCCTGGTGGTAGCCGCCGACGGTGCCAACTCCGCCGTGCGCCGCCTGACCGGTACACCTACCCGCGAATGGGATTACCTGCATAACGCCATCGTCACCAGCGTGCGCAGCAGCCAGCCGCACCAGCGCACCGCGTGGCAACGCTTCACCGACACCGGCCCGCTGGCGTTCCTGCCGCTGGTGCGCGATGGGCAGGAAGACTGGTGTTCGATTGTCTGGTCGACCACGCCCGCTGAATCCGAGCGCTTGATGGCGCTGGATGATGAACGCTTCTGCCGCGAACTGGAACGTGCCTTCGAGGGGCGCTTGGGCACTGTGATCAGTGCCGACCCGCGTGTGTGCGTACCGTTGCGCCAGCGCCATGCCAAACGTTATGTGGCCGAAGGCCTGGCGTTGATCGGCGACGCCGCCCACGTCATCCACCCGTTGGCAGGGCAGGGCGTGAACCTGGGCTTCCTCGATGCGGCCGTGCTGGCCGAAGTGCTGCTGGCCGCGACCGAGCGCGGCGAGCGCCTGGCCAATGTGAAAGTGCTGAGCCGTTACGAGCGACGTCGTATGCCCCACAACCTGGCGCTGATGGCGGCGATGGAAGGCTTCGAACGCTTGTTCCAGGCCGATCAACTGCCGCTGCGCTGGTTGCGCAACGCGGGTTTGAAAATCGTTGACCAGATGCCCGAAGCCAAAGCCGTGTTTGTGCGCCAAGCATTGGGATTGACAGGCGATCTCCCCGAACTCGCCAAACCCTGACCTGACAATACAACCCTCTGTGGGAGCCGGGCTTGCCCGCGATGAGGCCGTCAGCTCCAGCGCATATTCTGGCTGTGCAACATCTGGTAACGCCTCCACCAAGCGTTACCAAATGTGAGTCCTTATCATTTGCCCTCCATTTGCAAATGAGAGACCGCACCCATGTTGGCACCCAAGCGCCTCCTGACTGCCCTGGCACTCACCCTGATCGGCAGCACCACCGTGCAGGCGGCCGATGAAGTCGTGGTCTACTCCTCGCGTATCGACGAACTGATCAAGCCCGTGTTCGACGCCTACACCAAAAAGACCGGCGTACAGGTCAAGTTCATCACCGACAAGGAAGCCCCGTTGATGCAGCGCATCAAGGCCGAGGGCGAGAACGCCACCGCCGACCTGTTGCTGACCGTTGACGCCGGCAACCTCTGGCAGGCCGAGCAGATGGGCATCCTGCAACCGTTCACCTCTCCTGTGATCGACAAGAACATTCCTCTGCAATATCGCTCATCGGCCCACGCCTGGACCGGTTTGAGCCTGCGTGCGCGCACGATCGCCTATTCCACCGACCGGGTAAAACCGGGCGATCTGACCACCTACGAAGCCCTGGCCGACAAGCAGTGGGAAGGCCGCCTGTGCCTGCGCACGGCGAAAAAAGTCTATAACCAGTCGCTGACCGCCACGTTGATCGAAACCCATGGCGCGGCCAAGACCGAAGAAATCATCAAGGGTTGGGTGAATAACCTGTCCACCGACGTGTTCTCTGATGACATCGCCGTGCTGGAGGCCATCAACGCCGGGCAATGCGACGTGGGTATCGTCAACACCTATTACTACGGTCGCCTGCACAAGCAGAAGCCAGACCTGGCGGTGAAGTTGTTCTGGCCGAACCAGGGCGACCGCGGCGTGCATGTGAACCTCTCCGGCATCGGCCTGACCCAGCACGCGCCGCACCCGGAAGCGGCCAAGGCGCTGGTGGAGTGGATGACTACGCCTGAGGCACAGAAGATCTTCGCCGACGTCAACCAGGAATTCCCGGCCAACCCGGCGGTACCGCCATCGGCGGAAGTGGCGACCTGGGGCAAGTTCGTGGCCGATACCTTGCCAGTGGAAGTGGCGGGCAAGCGCCAGGCCGAAGCGATCCGCCTGATGGATCGCGCTGGCTGGAACTGAAGCTGCGCCGCTCAACTGTGGGAGCTGGCTTGCCCGCGATTGCATCACTTCGGTATCACTGATACACCGAGGTGCTTGTATCGCAGGCAAGCCAGCTCCCACATTGGTTAGTGGCCGCTTCAACATTTTTATTTTTCTGAGAGCTTTTCCTTGGCCCACCCCGCCCAACGTCGCTGGTACCTGCCGGTTTTCAGCGTCGCCGCCCTGGCGCTGTTGCCGCTGAGCGTGCTGCTGCTCTCCTGGCAAAGCATCGATCCACAGATCTGGTCGCACCTCTGGGACACTCAGATGCCCCGCTTGCTTGGCAACACCTTGACCCTGGTGCTCGGTGTCGGCCTGGGCGTGACGCTGCTGGGCGTCAGCCTGGCCTGGCTGACCAGCCTGTGCGAGTTCCCCGGGCGGCGCTGGCTCGACTGGGCACTGATGTTGCCCTTTGCAATCCCTGCCTATGTGCTGGCCTTCGTGTTTGTGGGCCTGCTGGATTTTGCCGGCCCGGTGCAAACCCTGCTGCGCGAGTGGTTCGGCACGGGTCTGCGTTTGCCACGGGTACGGTCCACCAGCGGCGTGGTCATCGTGCTGGTGCTGGTGTTCTATCCCTATGTCTACCTGCTGGCGCGTAGCGCGTTCCTGGCCCAGGGCAAAGGCTTGATGGAAGCGGCGCGGGTGCTGGGGCAATCGCCATGGCAAGCGTTTTGGCGCGTGGCATTACCCATGGCGCGCCCAGCGATTGGTGCCGGTGTAGCCCTGGCGCTGATGGAGACACTCGCGGATTTTGGCGCGGTCTCGGTGTTCAATTTCGACACTTTCACCACCGCTATCTATAAAACCTGGTACGGCTTTTTCAGCCTGTCCAGTGCCGCGCAGTTGGCCAGCTTGTTGCTGCTGGTAGTGATGTTGGTGCTGTATGGCGAGCGACGCGCGCGCGGGGCCAGCCGACCGAGCAATGAGCGCCCGCGGGGCAAGGCGTTGTACCACCTGCGCGGATTCAAGGCAGTGGCGGCCAGCGCCTGGTGCGGTCTGGTTTTCGCCTGTGCGTTCGTGATTCCGATGCTGCAACTGGTGACGTGGTTCTGGCAGCGTGGCCGCTTCGACCTCGATGAGCGTTACACCGGGCTGATCATCCATACCCTCTACCTGGGCGGGATCGCAGCCCTGATCACGGTCAGCGTGGCATTGATACTGGCGTTTGCCAACCGTCTGGCGCCGACCCGTGCGATTCGCTCCGGTATCAGCCTGGCCAATGTCGGCTATGCCTTGCCGGGCTCGGTGCTGGCGGTGTCGATCATGTTGGCGTTCAGCTACTTGGACCGCGAGCTGGTGGTGCCGCTCTCCGGCTGGCTGGGCGGGGCGGGCAAGCCTTTGCTGCTGGGCAGCCTGTCGGCACTGGTGCTGGCATACCTGGTGCGATTCCTGGCGGTGGCCTACGGGCCGCTGGAAAACAGCCTGGCGCGCATCCGTCCGTCATTGCCTGAAGCGGCACGCAGCCTTGGGGTGAGCGGCCCACGACTGTTTTGCAAAGTGTATCTGCCGTTATTGCTGCCGGGCACGTTGAGCGCAGCGCTGCTGGTGTTTGTGGATGTGCTCAAGGAAATGCCGGCCACCTTGCTGATGCGCCCGTTTGGCTGGGACACCCTGGCGGTCCGCATCTTTGAAATGACCAGTGAAGGCGAATGGGCGCGGGCGTCTTTGCCGGCGCTGACCCTGGTGCTGGTCGGCTTGTTGCCGGTCATCGGGCTGATTCGTCGCTCGGCTCGGCAAATCGGTTAGGTGCCAGTCCTACGGCTTGAGGCTACAATGCGCGGCATTCGGTGCGCTCCGTCTTTCGGATCGACCTGCTGTATGTGGCTGCGGGCCTTGTAATACAAGGTGTTCGGCGCAAGTGGCAGCTCTGCGCGCCTTCGCCAAGCCCGGAAGGAGAAACCCATGGGACAGCGTACGCCTCTGTATGACCTGCATCTCGCCCTCGGCGCGAAAATGGTCGATTTTGGCGGTTGGGATATGCCTTTGCATTACGGCTCGCAAGTTGAAGAACACCATCAGGTGCGACGCGACTGCGGGGTCTTCGATGTATCTCATATGACCGTGATCGATGTCACCGGCCCCCAGGCCAAGGAATGGCTCCAGTACCTACTGGCCAATGATGTCGACCGACTGCACGGCTGTGGCCGAGCGTTGTACAGCGCCATGCTCAACGAGCAGGGCGGGGTGGTGGATGACATGATCGTCTACCGCACCGAAACCGGTTACCGCTTGGTGGTCAACGCCGCCACGCGTGACCAGGACATGGCCTGGATGCAGGCGCAACTGGGCAGCTACTCAGTGCAACTGCATGAGCGCTCCGAGTTGGCCATGCTCGCCATCCAAGGCCCCCACGCCCGGCAGAAAATCGCCGAACTGGTGACCCAGTCCCGTGGCATCCTGATCCATCAGCTCAAACCCTTCGAAGGCCGGGCCGACGGCGACTGGTATATCGCCCGCACCGGCTATACCGGCGAAGACGGCCTCGAAATCGTGCTGCCGGCCGATCAGGCACCGGGCTTTTTCAACGACTTGGTAGGCGCTGGCATTTCCCCCATCGGCCTCGGTGCGCGCGACACCTTGCGCCTGGAGGCCGGCATGAACCTGTATGGCCAGGATATTCACCAGGCCGTCTCACCCCTGGCGGCCAACATGGCCTGGAGCATCGCCTGGGAACCTGTCGAGCGTAACTTCATTGGCCGCGCCGCGCTGGAAGCAGAAAAGGCAGCCGGCGTGCAGTTCAAACTGGTGGGGCTCGTCCTCGAAGAACGGGGTGTGCTGCGCGCTCATCAGGTGGTTCGTATCGCCAATGTTGGCGAAGGAGAGATCACCAGTGGTAGTTTCTCGCCTACGCTAAGCAAATCCATTGCGCTGGCGCGTGTGCCGACGGCGACTGCCGACCGGGCCGAAGTGGAAATCCGCGGCAAGTGGTATCCGGTTCGAGTGGTCAAGCCGACCTTCGTGCGTCATGGCAAAACCCTGATCTAACCAATTCCGGCAGGCCAAAGGCCGCTGACATTTCATCTTGAGGACACAGACTATGAGCAATATCCCTGCCGACCTGCGTTTTGCCGAAAGTCACGAATGGGCCCGTCTGGAAGCTGACGGCACCGTGACCGTCGGGATCTCCGACCATGCACAGGAAGCTTTGGGTGATGTGGTGTTTGTTGAGTTGGCAGAGGTGGGTGCCAATTTTGAAGCGCAAGGCCAGGCGGGTGTGGTTGAGTCGGTGAAAGCAGCCTCGGATATCTACTCGCCGATTGCCGGCGAAGTGATTGCTGTCAACGAAGAGCTGAGTGGCAGCCCTGAGCTGCTGAACTCTGACCCGTACGGCACCTGGATCTTCAAGCTCAAGCCAAGCGACAAGGCCGAGCTGGACAAGCTGTTGGATGCCGCCGGCTACAAAGCCGCCATCGGCGAATAATCGCAATAGTTACAACGACACAAATCAATGTGGGAGCTGGCTTGCCTGCGATTGGATCACCCGGGTATCACCGATACACCGAGGTGCCAGCATCGCAGGCAAGCCAGCTCCCACAGTTGATTTGTTGTGATCAGTCTCTTTTCAATACAGCTTTAACCGCCGCTACAGCCCGCTCCACATCCGCCTCTGTCATCGCCGTGAACATTGGCAACGACACGATCAAACGCCCAACACGCTCTGCCACCGGGAACATGCCTTCCTTGAAACCCTGTGCCCGATACAGGCTCAGCAGGTGGATCGGCGGGTAGTGATAGCCGATACCCACGCCGTGGGCCTGCATCTGTTCCATGAACGTTGCACGGGCTGGCAGGCCATCCTGGCGCTCCGGCAATACCAGTTGGAACAGGTGCCAGTTGCTGTTTTCGAAGTCGGCCGGTGGCAGTTGCGCGCCGTATTGAGCTTCGAAATCGCTGCCGAAGCATTTGAAGTAATGCCGTGCCAGGTTCTGACGATGGGCGGTGATCTTCTCGATGTGCGCAAATTGCCCCAGGCCGATGGCGGCGGCAATGTCGGTCATGTTGAACTTGCCACCCAGCACATCCACATCCAGGCCATCGAAGCCGCTGCGGGTGACGCCTTGCAGGCGGTACTTCTCTGCCAGACGGGCCTCCTCGGCATTGTTCAACACCAGGCAGCCGCCTTCGGACGACGTGATGTTCTTGTTCGCCTGGAAGCTGAAGGACACGAAGTCGCCGGTTGCGCCGATGCGTTCTCCATCCCAGCTGGAACCCAGGGCCTGGGCAGCATCTTCGACAATGCGCAGGTTGTACTTGTTGGCCAGCGCATAGAGCATCGGCATATCCAGGGGCAAGCCGGCCAGGTAGACGGGGATGATCGCCTTGGTGCGCGGGGTAATCGCGGCTTCTACCTGAGCCAGATCGATATTGCGCGTCACCGGGTCGATGTCGGCGAAGACGGGAGTGGCGCCGACTTCGAGAATCACGTTGGCCGTGGCAACCCAGGAGATTGGCGTGGTGATAACTTCATCTCCAGGCCCGATCCCGGCGATGCGCAAGGCGATCTCCATGGTGCAGGTGCCCGAGTTGAAGGTGCGCACCGGACGTCCGCCAAAATACTCCGACAACTGTGCTTCGAACGCCTGCACCTTCGGCCCGCTGGTGATCCAGCCGGAACGCAGAACATCGCCGACCGCCGAGATGGTGGCTTCATCAATGGTCGGTTTGGAAAACGGCAGGAAGGGCTGTTGGCTCATGACGAAGAAGGCATCCGTTTCAGGTAGGCAATTAAAATAGACGTGTCAGTAGGGCATGGTTGCATGCTGAGACTGAATATAGCCTGTCATCCATGAACGATTCGTCATGCAGCAGGCAAAAAAATGCCGCTTGAGAAAGCGGCATTTTTTATGAGGACAGTTGTTACTCGGTTACAGCATTCTTCGCCAGGATGGCGTTAGCCAGTTCCATATCGGTGGCTTGAAGGCCAGGGTTATCGGCGCGGACCTTCTGCATGGCCGCTTCCAGGTACGGGCCGCGAATGCCGCCGTCGCTGGCGACGAAGCTGCCGGCGTCGTCTTGGGCGGCGACCACCAGCTTGTGGTCCTTGAACGTCAGGTAAGTCGAGCCAGTGGTGGCGCCCGACGAGATGACATTACGCCAGAAGCTATCGGCCATGGCTGAGCCGACAGGTAGGGAAAGCACAGCGAGGGTTGCGACAGCATATTTGAGACGCATGATGGGTGACTCCGGTGGGTTATCTGTACGTTTTGATTGTAGTTAAGCCGATCCAGTTCCATCACTGACTAAACAGTTTCAACCTTCAAAATCACCCCATCCTGGCCAACCACGCGGACTTGAGCGCCCACGGGGGCGTCGACACCGGTGACCATCCATACGCCATCGCCGACTTTGACCTTGCCGCGACCATCCACAATGGCTTGATGCACCACGAAAGTGCGCCCGACCAACTCTGAACCGCGCTCATTCAACCCCGGTTGATCGCTGGCCTTGGCACTCCTGCGTTGGCGTTTCCACCAGTACACGGCGGTCAGTATCGACAACACCGCAAACAGCAGCAGTTGCCATTCCAGCCCCAGCGGTGGGAACAGGAACTTGATCACGCCCACGGCTGCGGCGGCGATGCCCATCCAGAGCAGGTAGCCTCCGGCACCGAACACCTCGAGAATCAACAGCACGGTGCCCAGTGCCAACCAGTCCCAGAACGACAAATGCAGCAAAAAGTCCCACATGGTGTTGGCCTCAGCCTTTCTGGTTGCCGAAGGTTGCCTTGACGATTTCGCCGATACCGCCCACGGCGCCAATCACCTGGCTGGCTTCCAGCGGCATCAGGATGACCTTGCTGTTGTTGGCCGACGCCAGCTTGCCCAGGGCGTCGATGTATTTTTGCGCGACGAAGTAGTTCACCGCCTGCACATTGCCCGACGCAATGGCTTCGGACACCACTTGTGTCGCCCGCGCTTCGGCTTCGGCCTGGCGCTCGCGCGCCTCGGACTCCAGGAACGCGGCCTGACGGCTACCTTCGGCCTCGAGGATCTGCGCCTGCTTCTTGCCTTCCGCTGTCAGGATCGCCGACGCCCGCAGGCCCTCGGCTTCGAGGATCTGTGCACGCTTGATCCGCTCGGCTTTCATTTGGCCGGACATGGCGGCCATCAGGTCGGCGGGCGGGCTGATGTCCTTGATCTCGATACGGGTGATCTTGATGCCCCACGGCGCGGTAGCTTCATCCACGGTGCGCAGGAGTTTTTCGTTGATGCCGTCACGCTGGCTCAGCATGGCGTCCAGCTCCATGGAGCCGAGTACGGTGCGGATATTGGTCTGCAGCAGGTTGCGGATAGCATGTTCGAGGTTGTTGACCTCATAGGCGGCCTGGGCGGTGTTGACCACCTGGAAGAAGCACACGGCATCGATCTGCACGGTGGCATTGTCGGCGGTGATGACTTCTTGAGGCGGGATATCCAGCACGCTTTCCATCACGTTGATCTTGCGGCCGATACGGTCCATCACCGGGATGATGATATTCAGGCCAGGCTTGAGGGTGTTGGTGTAGCGGCCGAAACGCTCGACGGTCCATTGGTAGCCCTGGGGCACCACTTTGAACCCCATGAACAGGATGGCGATGGCCAAGCCCACGAAAAGAAGCAGTACGGTTCCGATCTGCATAGCGATTCCCTATCTGGAGGTGTCAGTGAACGACATTAGGCCGATTGTAACGGTCTGGTCACGGATAAAGACGGTTTCATGGCCCAACAAACAAAGGATTTGTTTCTGAATCCCCTGGCGTGACCCGCAACACCTCCGTCATCGTGGTCAGGCCGGCTTTCACTTTCTCGATGCCGGCCATGCGCAGGCTGCTCATGCCCTGCGCCAGTGCCCCACGGCGCAGGGCTTGTACGTCCGCACCCGCGGTGACCAGCGCCTGGAGGGCTGGGTCCATGAGCATGATTTCATACAGCCCGGCCCGGCCTCGATAACCGCTGTCACGGCATTGCGCACAGCCGACAGCATCAAAGCCGCCAGCGTCCTCCTGGCCCACGGGGCGCTTGCAGTGGCTGCACAGAACCCGCACCAAGCGCTGCGCCATCACGCCTATGAGCGTGGCTTTGATCAAATAGTGAGCAATGCCCAGTTCCTGCAGGCGGCTGATGGCGCTGGGCGCATCGTTGGTATGTAGGGTCGAGAGCACCAAGTGCCCCGTCAGCGCGGCCTGGATAGCCATCTCTGCGGTTTCCTGGTCGCGGATTTCGCCGATCATGATGATGTCCGGGTCCTGACGCAGCAGGGCGCGGATGCCGCTGGCGAACGTGAGGTCGATGTTGTGCTGGACCTGCATCTGGTTGAAGGCCGGCTCGACCATTTCAATCGGGTCTTCCACCGTGCACAGGTTGACCTCACGGGTCGCCAGTTGCCTGAGGGTGGTGTAGAGGGTGCTGGTCTTGCCTGAGCCGGTCGGGCCGGTGACGAGGATGATGCCGTGGGTGCGTTGCGTCATGGCGTGCCAGCGTTGCTGGTCGGCGTCGGACAAACCCAACTGGTCAAAGTCCTTGAGCAGCACCTGTGGGTCGAAAATTCGCATCACCAGTTTTTCGCCGAATGCCGTGGGCAGTGTGGAAAGCCGCAATTCCACTTCGACACCCGCAGGGTTCCTGGTTTTGACGCGGCCATCCTGGGGTTTGCGTTTTTCGGCCACGTTCATTCGCCCCAGGCTTTTCAGGCGGCTGACCACGGCCATGGTGACCTGCGGGGGAAATTGATAGACGTCATGCAGCAGCCCATCAATGCGAAAGCGCATCCGACCCTGGTCGCGGCAGGGCTCGATATGGATATCGCTGGCTCGTTGGCCAAAGGCGTATTGCAGCAGCCAGTCGACAATGTTGACGATATGCGCGTCGTTGGCATCCGGCTCCTTGTCACTGGCGCCGAGGCTGAGCAAGTCGACATTGCCAGGCGCCGTCATCTTTTGATCCGCGCCGCTGACGGACTTGGCCAAGCGGTAAAATTCGTTGATACAGCGTTGGATATCCTGGGGGTTGGCAACCACGCGCTTGATCGTGCGTTTGAGCACCTGGGACAGCCCGGCTTCCCAGGCGGTGATATGGGGTTGGGCACTGGCGACCGTTACGCTGCGGGCATCCACGGCGACTGCAAGAATGCCGTGGCGCTGGGCAAAGGCGTGGGACATCAAGGGCACCACGGCTGCCACATCGATCTTCAACGGGTCGATGTGCAGGTAAGGCTGGCCGACCTGCCGGGCCAGCCATTGGGTCAAGGTCTCCAGGCAAGGGCCCTGGGCTGCGATGCATTCCAGGGGGTGCTGGCTGGCGGGCGCTGGCACCACCTTTTGCGCCGCCTGCGCCGTGATCAGCCCTTGCTCGACCAACGCCGGCAACAATTGCTGCAGTTCCAAGGGGTGATCGTGAGCGGCGACGGGCATGCAGGTTTTCCTGGGCGGCTTGGGTGTAATCCCAGGCTAGCGAGCCGCTGAAGATCCTGCCTGCGCGTGTATTGCAGGTTTTTACTGCGCCATCGCCGCCAACGCTTGGGGCCGCTCGGAATCAGCCGACCACAGCTCCAGGGTGCAGACGCTGATCAGGTTTCGAATCTTTTCACCGATCACCTGGGCGCGGTGCCAGCTCAGGCCGGTCATCACGATATCGATGCTCAGTAGGTCGGCTTCCCGGTTCGCGCTGACCTGGGTGGGCGTGAGCAATTGCAGCGCGAAGTAGTTGAGCACCCGGCACAGCACGTCCGGTTCGGCCTCGGCGACGATGTGATAGTGCGCCCGGCAGTGGCTGCTATTGGCCGCCCACGCATCGACGCGGGTGGCAGGGTAGGCGGTTTCGACGGCGTGCATGCTGACTCTCCAAATTCGACTGGAGGAATTTTTACATTCGCCTCGGGAGATTTCTTATCTAAGATGAGCCTGTTTGGCGATAAATCGACTCAATCAATTCAAGATCAGCCTATTAACGGGTACGTTTATGCACAGTGAGTTGGACGCCTACGACCGCCGCATCCTGGCCTTGCTGCAAGAGGACGCCTCGCTCTCCAGCGCACAGATTGCCGAGCAGGTCGGCCTGTCGCAGTCGCCATGCTGGCGGCGCATTCAGCGGCTCAAGGAAGAGGGCGTGATCCGCGGCCAGGTCACCCTGCTGGACCGCAAGAAAATCGGGCTCAACACGCAGATTTTCGCCGAGGTCAAACTCAACGCCCACGGTCGCTCCAATTTCACTGAGTTCACCGAGGCGATTCGCGGTTTTCCGGAAGTGTTGGAGTGCTACGTGCTGATGGGAGCGGTGGATTTTCTGCTGCGTATCGTCACCTCGGATATCGAGGCGTACGAGCGGTTCTTCTTCGAGAAGTTGTCGATGGTGCCGGGCATCCAGGAGGTCAACTCGATTGTGGCGCTGTCGGAAATCAAGTCCACCACCAGCCTGCCAGTATTGCGCTGACAGGGAGGGCCTCATCGCGGGCAAGCCCGCTCCCACAGGAAATGTGGGAGCGGGCTTGCCCGCGATAGCGGTATTACAGGCGCAGAAGGGTCTTCCAGGCACGATTCTGATACACCGCAATCGCCTGGTGCATACGCGCATCCAGCGATTCATCGGTAATCGGCTGGTTGGCCAGGTGTGCCAGCTTGTTCAGCTCGCCGTACAAGCGGTCCAGTTCAGGAATGTCCACCACCTGGCGCGCATGGTGCAGCCAGGCCTGGATGCGTTCGATGCGCGGCAGTTGCTCGGCCAGGTCTTCCGGCTGTTGCTGGTAGCGCTGCAGTTGCAGGGCGACGGCGTCGTCGGCCAGCAGGCGTGGCAGCCAGTTGGTGATTTGCGCAGCGCCCTGGCGGTTGCCACGCACGTTACGTTCGGCTGTCCAGGTGCGAGCCAACAACCAGCGCGAGAGGTTGAGTGAGAACAGGCCCCACCGCACGTCTTGCAGCTCTTCGATGAACTGCTCTGGCGCGGCTTTGCGGATGTCTTCATCGTCGTCACCGGCCTGGACCAGCGGGCGCCAGTCTTCCAGCAACGCATCCAGGGCGCTGCGCAGTTCGCTGGTGGATTGGCGCGGCGCGGCCTGGCCGAGGCTGCCGATCAGGGCGCGCAATTCACCGAGGTTCTCGACCCAGTCTTGCAGCAGGCGCCAGTGGCCATTGAAGCGGTATTGCTCGGCCAGGCGCTGGCTGCTGCCCAGCAGGTACCACAGGATCGCGGCGAAGGCGTCGTCCAATGGCATTTCGGCGTGGATCTGTGGCGCCGGCAAGCTCAGGGAATAGCTACTGGCGTCATACAGGCGGTAGCCGCGTTCGGCCTTGCTGATGTCGCACGGCATCAGGGCCAGGGTCGCGGCCAGCTCGGCAGCCAATTCCAGCAGGGCAGCCGGTTCGCCTTCGCGCAATTCCAGCTCCAGTTCGCAGATTTCTTCTTTCTGCTTGCCGACCACCACGTGGCCCAGGTCCAGGGCGGCTTCGATCACCACCTTGGCCTTGCCACGGCCCCAAGCGATCTCGGCGCGTTCACGCACGAAGTCGGTGGTGAAGATCGGCTTGAGGGTCTTTTTGTCCAGCTCGGCCAGTTGCTCGGGCCAGCACTCGCCATCGAGTTTCTTCACGTCGAGCTTGGCTTTGGGCAGGTCCCAGTTGTATTCGTTGCGTTCCGACAAGCCGGCGACGCTTTGGCCGCGGGTCTTGAGGGTCTGGATGATGTCGTCACCGTCCTTGCGCAGGCGCAGGGCAACCTTGGCCTGGGCCAGGTCGCGCTCGGGGGTATCGAAGTACTGGTTCATCAACTCACGGCGTTCCCAGCCACTTTTGTTGCGTTTTTTCAGTAACGGGTGCTCACGCAGCGCGGCGAGTGTTTCGCGGCTGACGCGTAGCTTGATTTCGGTTTCTTTCTGCATGGCCGGAAAATCCAGGATCGGGAGCGCAGCCGGGGAAAAGTGTGGCTGCCAAGGTCGTGCAGTGTACAGGACTGAGCCCGGCAACGCGCCGCAACGGTTTATTGTGTTGCACAGATGCCTCTATAGTGAGGTTCATCCGGGAAGTTGGGAGACCGCGCATGCCGTTACCGTCCATGAAAGAGCAGTTCGCCGCCTTGATCGCCGCGCCGTCGGTGAGTTGCACCCAGGCGTCTCTCGACCAGAGCAACCGCCCGGTGATCGACCTGCTCGCCGCTTGGCTGGGCGATCTGGGCTTTGCCATCGATATCCAACACGTCAGCCCCGGCAAATTCAACCTGTTGGCCAGCTTCGGCAGCGGCCCCGGTGGCCTGGTGCTGGCGGGGCATAGCGATACCGTGCCGTATGACGCGGCGCTGTGGAAAACCGACCCGCTCAAGCTGACGGAAGTCGATGGCCGCTGGGTAGGGCTGGGCAGCTGTGACATGAAGGGTTTCTTCGCCCTGATCATCGAAGCGGTGTTGCCGCTGCTCGATCAACCCTTCAAGCAGCCGCTGTTGATTCTTGCCACTTGTGACGAGGAAAGCTCCATGTCCGGTGCCCGTGCGCTGGCCGAGGCGGGGCGCCCGCTGGGTCGCGCAGCGGTGATCGGCGAGCCGACCGGGCTCAAGCCGATCCGCCTGCACAAAGGCGTGATGATGGAGCGCATCGACATCCTCGGGCGCAGCGGCCACTCGTCGGACCCAAGCTTGGGCCACAGCGCGCTGGAAGCCATGCATGACGCTATTGGCGAGTTGCGCGGCCTGCGCCTGGCCTGGCAGCGCGAGTACCGCAACGCGCAATTCAGCGTGCCGCAGCCGACCATGAACTTCGGCTGCATTCACGGCGGCGACAACCCCAACCGCATCTGTGGCCAGTGCTCCCTGGAGTTCGACCTGCGACCCCTGCCGGGCATGGACCCCGAGGTGCTGCGCGCCGCGATTCGCCAGAAGCTCGAACCCGTGGCCGAGCGGCATAAGGTCAAGATCGACTACGCGCCGTTGTTCCCCGCAGTGCCACCCTTTGAGCAGCCCGAAGACGCCGAGTTGGTGCGGGTGGCGGAACGTTTGACCGGTCATCGTGCCGAAGCAGTAGCGTTCGGCACCGAAGCGCCTTATCTTCAGCGCCTCGGTTGCGAAACCCTGGTGCTCGGCCCTGGCGACATTGCCTGCGCCCACCAGCCGGGCGAATACCTTGAAATGTCACGCTTGACGCCTACAGTGCGTCTATTGCGGGAACTGATCGAACACTACTGCCTGAAACCTGCATAAATTAACCCCTGCCCATTCGTACATAAGGAGAGTGAGCGTGTCGCCAAGCCTGTTCCGACGATAACCATCAGCCGCTGTGCGCTTTCACGATTGATCCTTTATTTGGCTGCTTTTTATTACAGGCCCAGGTGTTATGCCCGAATACGTCAATTGGCTTCGTCACGCTTCGCCCTACATCAACGCCCACCGCGACTGCACCTTTGTGGTCATGCTGCCCGGCGATGGTGTGGACCACCCCAACTTCGGCAATATCGTCCACGACCTAGTGCTGCTTCACAGCCTGGGTGTGCGCCTGGTGCTGGTGCACGGCTCGCGCCCGCAAATCGAAACCCGCCTTGAAGCACGCGGCCTTACCCCGGCTTACCACGAAGGCTTGCGCATCACCGATGCCGCGACGCTGGAATGTGTGATCGACGCGGTGGGCCATCTGCGCATTGCCATTGAGGCGCGCTTGTCCATGGACATGGCGTCCTCGCCGATGCAGGGCTCGCGCCTGCGTGTGGCCAGCGGCAACCTGGTTACCGCGCGGCCAATCGGCGTGCTGGAAGGCGTGGACTACCACCACACCGGCGAAGTGCGCCGGGTCGATCGCAAGGGTATCAACCGCCTGTTGGACGAACGCTCCATCGTGCTGCTGTCGCCCCTGGGGTATTCGCCTACCGGCGAGATCTTCAACCTGGCCTGCGAAGACGTCGCCACCCGCGCCGCCATCGACCTGGGTGCCGACAAGTTGCTGCTGTTCGGCGCCGATCCCGGTCTGATCGATGAGAACGGCCGCCTGGTGCGTGAATTGCGCCCACAACAAGTGCCTGCGCACCTGCAACGCCTGGGCAGCAACTATCAAGCCGAACTGCTCGATGCCGCTGCTGAAGCCTGCCGCGGTGGAGTAGGGCGCAGCCATATCGTCAGTTACGCCGAAGATGGCGCCTTGCTCACTGAACTGTTCACCCGCGACGGCGGCGGTACGCTGGTGGCCCAGGAGCAATTCGAACTGGTGCGCGAAGCGGCGATTGAAGACGTCGGCGGTTTGCTGGATCTGATCAGCCCGCTGGAAGAGCAGGGCATTCTGGTGCGCCGCTCGCGGGAAGTGCTAGAGCGTGAGATCGAACAGTTCAGCGTGGTCGAGCGCGAAGGCATGATCATCGCCTGCGCAGCGCTGTATCAGATTGCGGATTCGGATGCGGGGGAGCTGGCGTGCCTGGCAGTGAACCCGGAGTACCGCCACGGCGCGCGCGGCGATGTGTTGCTCGAACGCATCCAGACCCGGGCGCGCGCCCAGGGCTTGAAAACCCTCTTTGTACTCACCACCCGTACGGCCCACTGGTTCCGCGAACGCGGCTTTGTGCCGAGCAGCGTAGACCGCCTGCCGTCGGCGCGGGCGTCGCTGTACAACTATCAGCGCAACTCCAAGATCTTCGAAAAGGCCCTGTAAAAGATTACTGCTCTGTGTGGGAGCTGGCTTGCCTGCGATAGCGGCGCCTCGGTTTATCTGAAGGACCGAGTTGCTGGCATCGCAGGCAAGCCAGCTCCCACACTGGACCGCGCTTTTATTCTGGGATGAATTTATCGGTCACGTAGGCCGAATAATCCGGCAGCACCGTCTCCACCTTCCCCTGTTCCTTCAAGAACTTCGCCGTCTCCCCAATCGCCTTCGCCGTGCCGCCCTTGAGCAGCGCAGCGGTTTGCTGTGCCTGCGCATCCGGAAACGTCGTACCAGCCAAGAGTTCCGGAATGTCGTCGGCATTTGAACCTGTCAATTTGGCAATTTTCTGAACTGGCTCGGAATCCACCGTCCAGCTGTCTTTGTGGGCGGCATAGTCGGCAAAGGCATCCAGGGTAACTTTGGCGAACTTGGCCACGACGTCAGGATGTTTTTGCGCAAAATCCTTGCGCGCCACCCACACCTCAAACGTCGGCGCGCCCCATTGGCCCACCTGCGCCGCGTCTGTCAGGGTTTTGCCGGTCTTGCGGATTTCGCCCAGGGCCGGCGACCACACGAAAGCCCCATCAATATCGCCGCGCTTCCAAGCGGCGGCGATTTCGGCTGGCTGCAAGTTCACCACTTTGACTTGCTGGGTGTTCAACCCCCAGTGTTTCAGCGCGCCGAGCAGGCTGTAATGGGAGGTCGAGACGAACGGGGTGGCGATGGTTTTGCCGATCAGGTCTTGAGGGTTGTCGATGCCACTGCCGTTGCGCACCACCAGGGCTTCAGAAGCGTTGATCTGTGCCGATACGATAAACGCCACAATCGGCAGGTTGCGCGACGCCGCCGCCGCAAGCGGGCTGGAGCCGAGGTTGCCGATTTGTACATCACCCGAAGCGATGGCCGTGACCACCTCTGGCCCGCTGTTGAAGCGGCGCCAGGCGATTTTTTCGCCGATGGCTTTTTCGTACAGGCCGTCGGCCTGGGGAACCTTGCTGGGATCGATGCCGGTCTGGTAGCCCACCGTCAGGTCGGCGGCGTTGACACCAAAAGAAAGTAATAGCGATACAAAAACTGTAACAAATTGACGGGAGGATGTGCGTTTGGCCATGATGGCGTCGCCTTTTTGATCGTGAGTGACGTATGCAACCGTACGACCACACTAATCGATCTAAAAAAGCACCAGTAAATACCCTTTAGGAATTAGCTTATGGAGCGGCGCGTCTATCCTGACCGGCCAGCTTCACGGAAAGTCTTATTCCTGGATCGTATGAAAAAGAATGAAATAATTCTTTTTGGGTGTATGAAAAACTCATTACCCTGCAGGGACCAAATCAACTGCGATTAGACGAAGGTAGTAGACACACAAGGTTACGATTGACTTGGTAGTCACTATCTGGCGCTAATCGCGCATCTGTGGATCGAGGGCGTCAGACCCGAGACCAAAGAAATACAAAAATTAGAAATGAGAGGAGCGGTACATGAAGAAGTCCACCTTGGCTGTGGCTGTAACGTTGGGCGCAATCGCCCAGCAAGCAGGCGCTGCCGGTTTCATCGAAGACAGCAAGGCCACACTGGGCCTGCGTAACTTCTACATCAACACCGATAACCGCGAAGGCACGGCCAACCCGAGCCGCAACGAAGAATGGGGCCAAGGCTTCGATCTGCGTTTCATCTCCGGTTACACCCAAGGCACTGTTGGCTTCGGTCTCGACGCTATCGGCCTGTTGGGCGTTCGCCTGGATTCGGGCGGCGGCACCAACGGCGCGACTGCCAGCTCCTACGGCGGCACCATCTTCCCGAGCAAGTCCAATGGCGAAGCCGTTGATAACTACTCGAGCCTGGGCCTGACCGCCAAGGCCAAGATCTCCCAGACCGAACTGAAGTTGGGTACCTTGCAGCCTAAGCTGCCGGTCATCGTCACCAACGATGGTCGTATGCTGCCGCAGACCTTCCAGGGTGGCCAGATCACCTCCAGCGACATCAAGGACCTGACCCTGGTTGCCGGCCAGATCGAAAAAGCCAAGGGCCGTAACTCCAGCAACAACGAAAGCCTGTCCATCTCCGGCGCCAACAGCCGTGGCGTGAACTGGCGTTCGAGCAACAAGTTCTACTACGCCGGTGGCGACTACAAGATCACCAAGGATCTGACCGCCCAGTACTACTACGGCACCTGGAAGATTTCTACAAGCAACACTTCCTGGGCCTGACCCACAACTGGGCTATCGGCCCTGGCGTGCTGAAGTCTGACCTGCGCTACTTCAACAGCTCCGACGATGGTAACAACGGCAACCAGTCCGCTTACTTCTCGACGGGCAACTACGGCGGCGTGAACTCCGGCCGTGGCAAAGTCGACAACAACCTGTACAGCGGCCTGTTCCTGTACTCGGTAGCCGGTCACACTTTTGGTGGCGGTTATCAGGTCAGCAACGGCAGCAGCGACTTCCCTTGGCTGAACCAGGGTGACGGCTCGTCGGCTTACATCACCACCGACATGCAGATCCAGAAGTTCGCCCGTGCCGGCGAGCGTACCTGGCAAGCTCGCTACTCCTACGACTTCGCCAAAGTCGGCGTACCTGGCCTGACCGCGGGTGTGGTTTACCTGAAGGGCGACCATATCGACACCGTCTCCAGCAACCGTACCGAGTTCACCGGCCAGTCCGAGTGGGAACGTGACATCACTGTTGCCTACGTTGTACCGGAAGGTCCGCTGAAGAACGTCGGCGTAGCGTGGAAAAACGCTATGTGGCGCAGCGACATCGCCAGCGCGCGTAACCAGGACGAAAACCGCTTGATCGTCAGCTACTCGATCCCGCTTTTGTAAGACTGTAAAACCTTGCCCGGCGCAATGCCGGGCAAGGTGTCTTGCTGTTCAAGTCGGGCTCAACCCCCGCAAGCCCTTCCTGAACCCCTCTTTTTTGCAGCGTCTCAAGGCCTTCTCGAACCTTGAAAGCGATGTTGGCCTCAGGCCGTTCCCAAGTCCAATGAACTGATTTTTAATATTCCTTTATCGTCTAGATAAATCGATATTTATTCTTTTTAAATCAGCAAAAATCCATGCACAGTGGGCTCCATAAGCACTCATCAGGAGCCATACCATGAGCCTAAGACTGGGCGACATCGCCCCCGACTTCGAACAGGATTCCAGCGCCGGCAAGATTCGTTTCCATGAATGGCTGGGCGACAGCTGGGGAGTGTTGTTTTCCCACCCGGCGGACTTCACGCCGGTGTGCACCACCGAACTGGGCTTCACCGCCAAGCTCAAGGATGAATTCGCCAAGCGTGGGGTCAAGGCCATCGCCCTGTCGGTAGACCCGGTGGACTCGCACCACAAGTGGATCGAAGACATCAACGAGACCCAGAACACTGTGGTCAACTTCCCGATCCTGGCCGACGCCGACCGCAAGGTCTCGGACCTCTACGACCTGATCCACCCGAATGCCAGCGATACCCTCACCGTGCGCTCCTTGTTTGTGATCGACCCGAACAAAAAGATCCGCCTGACCATCACCTATCCGGCCAGTACCGGGCGTAACTTCCATGAAATCCTGCGGGTGATCGATTCCCTGCAACTGACCGACAACCACAAGGTGGCGACGCCGGCCAACTGGCAGGATGGGGATGAAGTGGTGATCGTGCCGTCGCTAAAGGACGAGGAAGAGATCAAGAAACGCTTTCCCAAGGGCTATCGCGCGGTGAAGCCGTACCTGCGTCTTACCCCACAACCCAATCGTTAAGGCGAATATCGCCATCGCGGGCAAGCCCGGCTCCCACAGTTGACCGCATTCCCCTGTGGGAGCCGGGCTTGCCCGCGATGGTGGCCTCATGAACAGCAAAGGCATCAAGTTGCAAACCGTCTCACACAGCAGGGGTTTTCAGGCCGTTTCGACGGCCTTTTTTTTCGCCTGGCGATTGATTAAACACTTATGCATTTGTGGAATAAACAAATGAATAAATAAGATTTATAGATATATAAATCTGCTGATAAGGTCTATCCCATCTTGGCGCCATCGCCGCACAGCGAACCGCCGACACTTGCTCAAGGAATCTCCTGCATGCTGGTCGTAACACTTGGAGGCAGTCCCAGCCAGCGTTCCCGCTCTGGGGTCTTGCTGGATAAAACTCGTCAGTGGCTGCAACAGCAGGGCGTGGAAGTGGTGAGTTACCAGGTACGGGACTTCCCGGCTGAAGACTTGCTGCACGCACGCTTCGACAGCCCCAAGGTCATTGACCTGCTGCAACAAGTCGCCAATGCCGACGGCCTGGTGATCGCCACGCCGGTGTACAAGGCGTCGTTTTCCGGGGCGTTGAAGACCCTACTGGACCTGCTGCCGGAGCGTGCGTTGGCCCATAAGGTGGTGCTGCCGATGGCGACCGGCGGCAGCATCGCCCACATGCTGGCGGTGGACTACGCCCTGAAGCCGGTGCTGTCGGCGCTCAAGGCTCAGGAATTGCTCCACGGTATTTTTGCCGAAGACAGCCAGATCGCCTATGGCGAAGGCAGCGTACAGGCGCAGTTGGTGCCGGTACTCGAGCAACGTTTGCACGAAGCCCTGGAGCAGCTCTACAGCGCCATGGCGCGCCGGCCAAAACCGCTGGACCCTGACGTATTGAATGAACGTTTGTTGAGTGCTCGCTGGAGCATCTGAGCCTCACCCCGAAAAGCTGGAAACCCTCACCTTACTCAGCCGACAACGGCCAAGCAGGTGCAGCCAAAACCCTAATCGCACAGTTGGAGAGAGCGCCATGCGCACTGTCATCTTGCGTCGTGGTCTGGTCGCACTCTTTGCTGCGGCTGTGTCCTTCGGCGCCATTGTTCAAGCCCACGCCGCCGAGACCTTGCGGATCGGTTATCAAAAATACGGCACCCTGGTGCTGCTCAAGGCCAAGGGCACCCTGGAAAAACGCCTGGCCGCCCAAGGTGTGCAGGTGCAGTGGACCGAGTTTCCCGGTGGCCCGCAATTGCTCGAGGGCCTGAACGTCGGCTCCATCGACTTTGGCGTTACCGGGGAAACCCCACCGGTGTTCGCCCAGGCGGCTGGCGCCGATCTGCTCTATGTCGCCTACGAGCCACCCGCGCCTACCAGCGAAGCGATCCTGGTGCCCAAGGACTCGCCAATCAAATCGATGGCCGAGCTCAAGGGTAAAAAGGTTGTGCTCAACAAAGGCTCCAACGTGCACTACCTGCTGGTGCGTGCCCTGGAAGACGCCGGCCTCAACTACACCGACGTGAAGACCGTGTTCCTGCCGCCCGCCGATGCCCGTGCCGCGTTCGAGCGTGGCAGCGTGGACGCCTGGGTGATCTGGGACCCGTACCAGGCCGCCGCCGAGAAGCAACTGCAAGCGCGCACCCTGCGAGACGGCACCGGGATTGCCGACAACCATCAGTTTTACCTGGCCACCAAGCCCTACGCCGAGCAACACCCACAAGTGATCAAGGCGTTGGTGGAAGAGGTGCGTGCGGTAGGCGAATGGTCCAAGGCCAACCCGCAGGAAGTGACTGAGCAGGTCGCCCCACTGCTCGGCCTGCCGGCAGATATCACCCTCACTTCGGTGAAACGCCAGGGCTATGGCGCGCTGTTTTTGACCCCGGAAGTGGTCGCCGCCCAGCAGAAAATCGCCGACAGCTTCTACCAACTCAAATTGATCCCCAAGCCCTTGAGCATCAAGGACGTGATCTGGACGCCACCCGCCGCGGTTGCCAAAGCGCCGTAATCTGACTTCATTCAGGAGACAACTCCATGAGCCTCAATATTTTCTGGTTCCTGCCCACCCACGGCGACGGTCATTACCTTGGCACCGCCGAAGGCGCCCGCGCTGTCGACCACGGTTACCTGCAACAAGTGGCCCAGGCTGCCGACCGCCTGGGTTTCGGCGGGGTGTTGATCCCTACGGGTCGCTCCTGCGAAGACTCGTGGTTGGTGGCAGCCTCGCTGATCCCCGTGACCCAGCGCTTGAAATTTTTGGTTGCCCTGCGCCCCGGGATCATCTCCCCGACCGTGGCCGCGCGTCAGGCCGCGACTCTGGATCGCTTGTCTGGCGGTCGTGCGCTGTTCAACCTGGTCACCGGTGGCGATCCGGAAGAACTGGCTGGCGACGGATTGTTCTTAAGCCATGAAGAGCGCTACCAGGCGTCGGTGGAATTCACCCGCATCTGGCGCCGTGTGCTGGAAGGCGAGACCGTGGACTACGACGGCGAGCACATCAGCGTCAAAGGCGCCAAATTGCTCTACCCGCCGATTCAGCAGCCACGCCCGCCACTGTATTTCGGCGGTTCCTCCGAAGCCGCCCAGGACCTGGCGGCCGAACAGGTGGAGATGGTGCTGACCTGGGGCGAGCCGCCGGCAGCCGTCGCGGAAAAGATCGCGCAGGTACGCGCCAAAGCCGCAAAGCTGGGGCGCACGGTGCGCTTCGGTATTCGCTTGCACGTGATCGTGCGCGAAACCAACGACGAAGCCTGGAAAGCCGCCGACAAACTGATCTCCCACCTGGACGACGAGACCATCGCCCGCGCCCAGGCGTCTTTGGCGCGTTTCGATTCGGTGGGCCAGCAACGCATGGCAGCCTTGCATGGCGGTAGCCGTGACAACCTGGAAGTCAGCCCCAACCTGTGGGCCGGCGTCGGCCTGGTACGTGGCGGCGCGGGGACGGCGCTGGTGGGCGATGGCCCAACGGTTGCGGCGCGGGTCAAGGAGTACGCGGACCTGGGTATCGATACCTTTATCTTCTCCGGTTATCCACACCTGGAAGAGTCGTATCGGGTGGCGGAGCTGTTGTTCCCGCACCTGGATATCGAACGTCCCGAGCTGCCCAAAAGCGCCGGCTACGTCAGCCCGTTCGGCGAGATGGTCGCCAACGACATCCTTCCCAAAGCTGCGTCGCAGAGCTGAGGCGCCGTTATGGACTTAGAAAAAATCAGCCATCGCGTGGCGCCCTGGGTGCTGCCGATCTTATTGCTGGCGGTGTGGCAGTTGTCGGTGTCAGCGGGTTGGTTGTCGACGCGCATTCTGCCAGCGCCGAGTGCGGTGATCGAAGCCGGGGTGAACCTGGTGGTCAGCGGCGAAATCTGGACTCACCTGGCCATCAGCGGCTGGCGCGCCGGCCTGGGCTTTGTGATCGGTGGCAGCATCGGTCTGGCCCTGGGCTTTATCACCGGCTTGTCGAAGTGGGGCGAACGCTTGCTCGACAGCTCCGTGCAGATGATCCGCAACGTGCCGCACCTGGCGCTGATTCCGCTGGTGATCCTGTGGTTCGGCATTGATGAGACCGCGAAGATTTTCCTGGTGGCCCTGGGCACCTTGTTCCCGATCTACCTGAACACTTACCACGGCATCCGCAATGTCGACCCGGCGCTGGTAGAGATGTCGCGCAGTTATGGCTTGTCCGGTTTCAGCCTGTTCTGGCAAGTGATCCTGCCGGGCGCGCTGCCGTCGATCCTGGTGGGGGTGCGCTTTGCCCTGGGCTTCATGTGGCTGACGCTGATCGTGGCAGAAACCATCTCGGCCAGTTCCGGCATCGGTTACCTGGCGATGAATGCCCGTGAATTCCTGCAAACCGACGTGGTGGTGCTGGCCATCGTCATGTACGCCATCCTCGGCAAACTGGCCGACCTGGCAGCCCGTGGGCTGGAACGTGTGTGGCTGCGCTGGCACCCGGCGTATCAAGTCAAAGGAGGTGCAGCATGACCGCTCAACAACCTCCGCGCTTGTTGAAGGGCATCCCGCTGGCGGTGCGCAAATTGCGCAAGGCCTTTGGTACCCGCGAAGTGCTCAAAGAGATCGACCTGCATATTCCCGCAGGGCAGTTCGTGGCCGTGGTCGGCCGCAGTGGTTGCGGCAAAAGTACCTTGCTGCGCCTGTTGGCGGGGCTGGACAAAGCCAGTGGCGGCGAGCTGCTGGCCGGCTCCGCGCCGCTGCACGAGGCGATTGAAGATACACGGTTGATGTTCCAGGAAGCGCGCTTGCTGCCCTGGAAAAAGATCATCGATAACGTCGGCCTGGGCCTCAAGGGCGACTGGCGCCCCAAAGCGCTGGAAGCCCTGGAAGCGGTCGGCCTGGCCGAGCGCGCCAATGAATGGCCGGCGGCGTTGTCCGGCGGCCAGAAACAGCGCGTGGCACTCGCACGGGCGTTGATCCATCAGCCGCGCCTGTTGCTGCTTGATGAGCCGCTGGGCGCACTGGATGCCCTGACCCGCATCGAGATGCAGCAACTGATCGAAAACCTGTGGCGCAAGCACGGTTTCACGGTGTTGCTGGTGACCCACGACGTCAGCGAAGCCGTGGCGATTGCCGACCGCGTGATTCTGATTGAAAACGGCGAAATCGGCCTCGACCTGACCATCGACCTGCCACGCCCACGGGCCCGTGGTTCACACCGCCTGGCCGCGCTGGAAGCCGAAGTGCTCAACCGCGTGCTGTCGCTCCCCGGTTCCCCACCGGAACCCGAACCTGTTTCACCGCTGCCGACGCAATTGCGTTGGGCTCAATAACTCACACAGGAAAAACATCATGACGATTAAAGCCATCAACGTGCGTAACCAGTTCAAAGGCACCATCAAGGAAATCGTGGTCGGCGATGTGCTGTCGGAAATTGACGTGCAGACCGCGTCCGGCATTGTCACTTCGGTGATCACCACCCGTTCGGTCAAGGAGTTGGAGCTGGTGATCGGCAGTGAAGTGATTGCTTTTGTGAAGTCCACTGAGGTGTCGATTGCCAAGTTGTGATTGGCACTGTCCTGATCGTTCCCACGCTCTGCGTGGGAATGCCGCCTGGGGCGCTCCGCGTCCCGCTGTGCCAAAGGTGACGCAGAGCGTCACGGGATGTATTCCCACGCAGAGCGTGGGAACGATCAGCGCTTGGGCAGATAGGCCGGCAAATAAAGCCCCACATACGCATCAAACACCCGCATCCCTTCCTCCGCCATGCGCGGCGTAATCAGCCCATGCTGATGCACCGAGCGCGCGTACACGCGGTCGCTCAACTCCAGCGCCAGGGCAAACACATCCACATCGCTGGGTAGCGTTGGCACTTCAAAGTGGCGATTGAACACCGCCAGCATCAAGTCGCCCAATTCCAGATCATGCTGGCGATCGGCCTGGGTCACTTCGGTCAACCCGTGCTGGGCCAGGATCAACTGGCGCGCCGCGGCATCGTTGCTGTAGATGCTGAGCATGCGTTGTTCAACGATGTAGGACAGGTCGCGCCAATGCTTGAGAGATTCATGCTCGATGGGCGCCTGGATGGCGGCGCGAAAGGCCGCGTGAATGTCAGCGGTCAACGCCTCCAGCAATGCCGGCACACTGGCGAAAAAGTGGTACACCGACGACGGCGGAATCTGTGCCCGTTCGGCCACGCTGTAGATCGACAAACTGGCCACACCTTCGGCGGCCAGCAAGGTGCGGGCGGCGTCGAGGATCGCATCGATCCGGGCCTGGCTGCGGGCGCGGGGTTTGCGAACAGTGGCGGGGCGGGTGGTCATGGATGTCTCCTACAAGGCAGCGGGCATTGTATGAGCAGGAAGGTTGTGTTGTCTGCCAGGCCGCTATCGCAGGCAAGCCAGCTCCCACATTTGACCGAGTTCAAGCCTTGAAATGCGATCCACTGTGGGAGCTGGCTTGCCTGCGATGAGGCAAACCCGGTTTCCCAAAATAAACCCATAAAAAAACGCCGCGGACCAAAGCCAGCGGCGTTCCTTCGACAGCTACCACCGCTTACACGGTATGCAGGTACCAGTTGTACTCAAGGTCGGAGATGGAGTGTTCAAACTCCTCCAGCTCACTTTCCTTACAGGCGACGAAGATATCGATGTATTTAGGATCGATGTACTTGGCCATCACCTCGCTGTCGTCCAACTCGCGCAGGGCATCGCGCAGGTTGTTCGGCAGGCTCTGCTCGTTCTGCTCGTAGCTGTTGCCTTCCACCGGAGCGTTCGGCTCGATCTTGTTGGTCAGGCCGTGGTGCACGCCCGCCAGTACCGAGGCCATCAGCAGGTAAGGGTTGGCATCGGCGCCAGCCACGCGGTGTTCGATACGCACGGCATCGGACGAGCCGGTGGGTACGCGAATCGCCACGGTGCGGTTATCCAGGCCCCAGCACGGCGAGTTCGGCACGTAGAACTGTGCGCCGAAACGACGGTAGGAGTTGACGTTGGGGCACAGAAACGCCATTTGGGCGGGTAGGGTCTCCAGCACACCGCCGATCGCGTGACGCAATGCGGCGTTCTGCTCGGGATCCTCGCTGGCAAAGATGTTCTTGCCGTCCTTGTCCAGAATGGAGATGTGTACGTGCAGCCCGTTGCCTGCCTGGCCTGGGTAAGGCTTGGCCATGAAGGTGGTGTCCATCTCATGGTCGTAGGCGATGTTCTTGATCAGGCGCTTGAGCAGTACCGCGTAGTCGCAGGCCTTGATCGGGTCGGCGACGTGGTGCAGGTTCACTTCGAACTGCGCCGGGGCACTTTCCTTGACGATGGCGTCCGCCGGGATGCCTTGCTCCTTGGCACCTTCCAGAATGTCCTGGAGGCAGTCGACGTATTCGTCGAGGTCGTCGATCAGGTAGACCTGTGTCGAGTGCGGGCGTTTGCCGGAGATCGGCGAGCGGGGCGGTTGTGGCCGGCCGTTCACGTTCTCCTGGTCAATCAGGTAGAACTCAAGCTCGAAGGCGGCGCAGATGGTCAGACCGAGGTCGTCAAACTTGGTAACAACTTGGCGGAGCACTTCGCGCGGATCGGCGAAGAAAGGTTCACCTTCGAGTTCGTGCATGGTCATCAGCAGTTGCGCGGTAGGGCGCTTTTGCCAGGGTTCATTGCACAGGGTGTCGGGGATTGGATAACAGATTCGGTCAGCATCACCGATGTCCAGGCCCAGGCCGGTGCTTTCCACCGTAGAGCCGTTGATATCCAGGGCAAATAAAGAGGCAGGCAGGTTAATGCCCTTCTCGTAAACCTTGTGGAGGCTGGTGCGTTCGATGCGCTTACCGCGCACCACACCATTCATATCCGCAATTAGAAGGTCTACGTACAGAACCTCAGGATGATCCTTAAGGAACGCGTTCGCTTCGTTAAGCTGAACGGCACGCGGGGGTACCGACATGATGCAACACCTTTGTTGTTAAAAATATCAATCATTGATCTTTTCTGGTTTCAGTCAACCCGAACGGCCTGCCGAAGTCAAGCGAGGCATTTTTTGCCCTAAAAAAGCGCCACGAAGCCTTTTTTGCGGGGTTTTGGGGCGATTTTTTGGGTTTGAGGGGCTTGGGACCTGCAGGCTTGAGCGGGCCGTGTAGGATTTTTTACGGGGGTGTTGTGTAAAAAAATGAACAAGGCTAAGCTCGATTCAAACCCATAACAGCAATAATACCGGGGTGCTTCATGTTTCACCTGCCGCCAATCGGCGTCTGCGCCTGCTCCAGCCAGGCTTTGTCCGCAGCTCGTTCGCCCCGTGTGAATGCCCAGGCACCGGCCAATATTCTTGACGGCCCGGCCGATCTCCTTTTTGCCATCTCCTACGCCACTGACCTGCCCTCATCCGCTGTGCCGATCGTGATTCTGCACAACTTTGGCCTGAGGAATGCAACCCATGGGCAAATGGCAGGTAAGCTCCTACCCTGAATGAAAAAACGACGCGGATGCTGCGTCAACCAACGCCTGGCCTTTAATGGATGCCAGGAAACCCAGCCCAGAGGCATTTATGAGTAACAACCTCGACCAGCTCACCGATTGGTTGAAAGACCACAAGATCACAGAAGTCGAATGCATGATTGGCGACCTCACCGGTATTACCCGGGGCAAGATCTCGCCGACCAACAAGTTCATTGCCGAAAAAGGCATGCGCCTGCCCGAAAGCGTTCTGTTGCAGACCGTGACCGGCGACTATGTCGAAGACGACATCTATTACGAATTGCTCGACCCGGCCGACATCGACATGATCTGCCGCCCCGACCAGAACGCGGTATTTCTGGTGCCGTGGGCCATCGAGCCGACCGCCCAGGTGATCCACGACACCTACGACAAGCAAGGCAACCCGATCGAGCTGTCGCCGCGCAACGTGCTCAAGAAAGTCCTCAAGCTCTATTCCGACCGCGGCTGGCAGCCCATCGTGGCGCCGGAGATGGAGTTCTACCTGACCAAGCGCTGCGAAGACCCGGACTTCCCGCTGCAACCGCCGATTGGCCGCTCCGGCCGCCCGGAAACCGGTCGCCAGTCCTTCTCTATAGAAGCGGCCAACGAATTCGACCCGCTGTTCGAAGACGTCTACGACTGGTGCGAACTGCAGGAACTGGACCTCGACACCCTGATCCACGAGGACGGCACCGCGCAGATGGAAATCAACTTCCGTCACGGCGATGCCCTGTCCCTGGCCGACCAGATCCTGGTGTTCAAGCGCACCATGCGCGAAGCCGCGCTCAAGCACGACGTGGCCGCCACCTTCATGGCCAAGCCCATGACCGGCGAGCCCGGCAGCGCGATGCACCTGCACCAGAGCATCATCGACATCGCCACCGGCAAGAACGTCTTCTCCAATGAAGACGGGACCATGAGCCAACTGTTCCTCAACCACATTGGCGGCCTGCAGAAATTCATCCCTGAATTGCTGCCTTTATTCGCCCCCAACGTGAACTCGTTCCGCCGCTTCCTGCCCGATACCTCGGCGCCGGTGAACGTGGAATGGGGCGAAGAAAACCGCACTGTCGGCCTGCGCGTCCCGGATGCCGGCCCGCAGAACCGCCGCGTGGAAAACCGCCTGCCGGGCGCCGACGCCAACCCGTACCTGGCGATTGCCGCCAGCCTGTTGTGCGGCTACATCGGCATGGTCGAAGGCCATAACCCGAGCGCGCCGGTGGTGGGCCGTGGTTACGAGCGACGCAACCTGCGTCTGCCGTTGACCATCGAAGACGCCCTGGAACGCATGGAAAACAGCAAGACCATCGAGAAATACCTGGGGCAAAAATTCATCACGGGCTACGTCGCGGTCAAGCGGGCCGAGCATGAAAACTTCAAGCGCGTGATCAGTTCGTGGGAGCGGGAATTCCTGCTCTTCGCCGTCTGATGCGCCGGGCACGCCCTCCAGGCGCGCCCTTCACTGAAAAGTCTAGGAGATCGGTATGTCCAGCAACAACCCGCAAACCCGTGAATGGCAAGCCTTGAGCAATGATCACCATCTGGCGCCGTTCAGCGACTTCAAGCAATTGAAAGAGAAAGGCCCAAGGATCATCACCAAAGCCCACGGCGTTTACCTGTGGGACAGCGAAGGCAACAAGATCCTCGACGGTATGGCCGGCCTGTGGTGTGTGGCGATCGGTTATGGTCGCGATGAACTGGCCGATGCCGCCGCCAAGCAAATGAAAGAACTGCCGTACTACAACCTGTTCTTCCAGACCGCACACCCGCCGGTATTGGAGTTGGCCAAGGTCATTTCCGATGTCGCGCCGGCCGGCATGAACCACGTGTTCTTCACCGGCTCTGGCTCCGAAGGCAACGACACCATGTTGCGCATGGTCCGCCACTACTGGGCGATCAAGGGCCAGCCCAACAAGAAAACCATCATTGCCCGCAAGAATGGCTACCACGGCTCTACCGTGGCCGGCGCCAGTCTGGGCGGCATGACCTATATGCACGAGCAGGGCGACTTGCCGATCCCGGGCATTACCCACATCGCCCAGCCGTACTGGTTTGGCGAAGGCGGCGACATGAGCCCCGAGGAATTCGGTGTGTGGGCCGCCAACCAGTTGGAAGAGAAAATCCTGGAGCTGGGCGTGGACAACGTCGGCGCCTTTATTGCCGAGCCGATCCAGGGCGCCGGTGGCGTAATTGTGCCGCCTGCCACGTACTGGCCGCGCATCAAGGAAATCCTCGCCAAGTACGACATTCTGTTTGTCGCCGACGAAGTGATCTGCGGTTTCGGCCGTACCGGTGAGTGGTTCGGTAGCGATTTCTACGACCTCAAGCCACACATGATGACCATCGCCAAGGGCCTGACCTCGGGCTACGTGCCCATGGGCGGCCTGATCGTGCGCGACGAAGTGGTGGCGGTGCTCAACGAAGGGGGCGATTTCAACCACGGCTTTACCTACTCCGGTCACCCGGTCGCTGCGGCTGTGGCCCTGGAAAACATCCGCATCCTGCGCGATGAAAAAATCGTTAACCGTGTGCACGAAGAAACGGCACCGTATTTGCAGAAACGTCTGAGGGAACTGGGCGATCATCCGCTGGTGGGTGAAGTACGCGGCGTCGGCATGCTCGGGGCGATCGAGCTGGTGCAGGACAAGGCGACGCGCAAGCGTCACGAAGGCAAAGGCGCCGGCATGATCTGCCGAACCTTCTGCTTCGAGAATGGCCTGATCATGCGCGCCGTGGGCGACACCATGATCATTTCGCCGCCGCTGGTCATCAGCAAGGCTGAAATCGACGAGCTGGTAACCAAGGCCCGCCATTGCCTGGACCTGACTTTGGCTGCCTTGCAGGGCTAAGTGCTAGGCTCAGTGCGCGGTGCATTGGGCAGTTAAAAATGCAGGGGCTTTGGTTGAAAGCCGGCCCCTGAACTTGCCAGACTGTCGCCCTGTTTTGTTGCCCTTCGGTTGGGCCGTAAAACATACAACGCTTGTGGCCCAAAAAAGAAAAAATTGGAGCATCACCAAATGAAGGCATTAGGTTTGAAGAACGCTGGCAAGACCCTCCTCGCCTTGTCCCTGATGGGCGCAATGGCGGGCGCGGCCCAGGCAGACAGCAAAGTGCTGCACGTCTACAACTGGTCCGACTACATTGCACCGGACACCATCGCCAACTTTGAAAAAGAGTCGGGCATCAAAGTGGTGTACGACGTTTTTGACAGCAACGAAACCCTGGAAGCCAAGTTGCTGGCGGGCAAGTCCGGCTACGACATCGTCGTGCCGTCGAACAGCTTCCTCGCCAAGCAGATCAAGGCAGGTGTCTACCAGGAGCTGGACAAGTCCAAGCTGTCCAACTACGACAACCTGAACAAATCCCTGCTCAAGGCCGTATCGGTCAGCGACCCGGACAACAAGCACGCCTTCCCGTACATGTGGGGCTCGATGGGCATCGGCTACAACCCGGAGAAGGTCAAGGCCGCACTGGGCGTGGACAAGATCGACTCGTGGGACGTACTGATGAAGCCGGAAAACATCGCCAAGCTGAAAAGCTGCGGCGTGAGCTTCCTCGATTCGCCAACCGAAATGCTGCCGGTAGCGCTGCATTACCTGGGCCTGCCGACCGACACTACAAAGAAGGCTGATCTGAAACAGGCCGAAGACCTGTTCATGAAAATCCGTCCTTCGATCGGCTACTTCCACTCGTCCAAGTACATCTCCGACCTGGCCAACGGCAACATCTGCGTGGCTGTGGGCTACTCGGGTGACATCGAACAGGCCAAAACCCGCGCGGCTGAAGCCGGTGGCAAGGTCAAGATCGCCTATGACATTCCCAAGGAAGGTGCTGGCAGCTTCTTCGACATGGTCGCCATTCCCAAGGATGCCGAAAACGTCGACGCTGCCTACGCATTCATGAACTACCTGCTCAAGCCAGACGTCATGGCCGCGATCACCAACAGTGTGCGTTTCCCGAACGGTAACGAGAAAGCCACCGCCCTGGTCGATAAAGACATCACCAGCGACCCGGGTATTTATCCGTCGGCCGAAGTGCAATCCAAGCTCTACGCCATTGCCGACATGCCGGCGGCAACTCAGCGTGAAATGACCCGTAGCTGGACCAAAATCAAATCCGGTAAATAACGCCAGAAACCTGTAGGAGCGAGCTTGCTCGCGAAAATCGTCAACGATAACGCAGCGCCTCTGGTCGCCCGCGTTGCCTGTGAGTTCTTCGCGAGCAAGCTCGCTCCTACAAACAGCGGCAACCGTACAGAAAATAAATGACAGAAAGTTTTGCCGGATCGGTTTATCGACGGTAAGTTGCGCGCCGGTTTTGTTGCCGGGCAACAACTTCAAGGCCCCAACTATTAAGAGGACCTCCACTTGCCAATTTCTTTATTTCGCAAAGCCATGCTGGTGGGTGCAGGTATCACGCTGGCTGCCAGCGTGCAGGCCGCACCGACGGTGCATATTTATAACTGGTCGGACTACATCGGCCCCGACACCCTGGCCAACTTCGAAAAGGCCAGCGGTATCAAGCCTGTGTATGACGTGTTTGACTCCAACGAAACCCTGGAAGGCAAGTTGCTCGCCGGGCGTACCGGCTACGACGTCGTGGTGCCGTCCAACCATTTCCTGGGCAAGCAGATCAAGGCTGGCGCGTTCCAGAAGCTCGACAAGTCACTGCTGACCCACTACGCCAACCTCGACCCGGTACTGCTCAAACGCCTGGAAAAGAACGACCCGGGCAACCAATACGCCGTGCCGTACCTGTGGGGCACCAACGGCATTGGCTACAACGTCGACAAGGTCAAGCAAGTGCTGGGTGTCGACAAGATCGACTCCTGGGCGGTGTTGTTCGAACCGGAAAACATGAAGAAGCTGGCCACTTGCGGCGTGTCGTTCATGGACTCGGCCGATGAAATGCTGCCGGCAGTACTCAACTACATGGGCCTGGACCCCAACAGCACCAACCCGGCCGACTACAAGAAAGCCGAGGAAAAATTGCTGAAAGTGCGGCCCTACGTGACCTACTTCCATTCCTCCAAATACATCTCGGACCTGGCCAACGGCAACATCTGCGTGGCGGCCGGTTTCTCCGGCGATGTGTTCCAGGCCAAGGCTCGCGCAGCAGAGGCGGGCAAAGGCGTGAACATCGCCTACACGATTCCAAAAGAAGGCGGCAACCTGTGGTTCGACGTGCTGGCGATTCCCAAGGATGCCAGCAACGTCAAGGAAGCCCACGCCTTCATCAACTATTTGCTGCAGCCTGAGGTGATCGCTCAGGTCAGCGATCAAGTCGGTTACGCCAACCCTAACCCAGGGGCGGACAAACTGATGGAGCAATCGATACGCACTGACGCAGCGGTTTACCCACCGCAGGCGGTTCTCGAGCGGACATTCGTCAACTTTGAGCTACCCCCGAAAGTGCAGCGTTTAATGACCCGTAGCTGGACCAAGGTCAAGACGGGCAAGTAAGGCTCAAACTATCCAAGGCTGGCCCGCATTGGGCCGGCTGCACAGTTTTTTTTGGGAGTTTCGTAAATGGCAGTTGCCTCCGGCGCCTATAAGAAAGCCCTCGAGGGCGACCAGACACCGAAAAAGGTGCTGGTCAAAATCGACCGGGTCACGAAGAAGTTCGACGAGACGATTGCCGTGGACGATGTGTCCCTGGAAATCAAGAAAGGCGAGATCTTCGCCTTGCTCGGCGGTTCGGGTTCGGGCAAATCCACCTTGCTGCGCATGCTGGCAGGTTTCGAGCGCCCAACCGAAGGTCGCATCTACCTCGACGGTGTGGACATCACCGACATGCCGCCCTACGAGCGGCCGATCAACATGATGTTCCAGTCCTACGCCTTGTTCCCGCACATGACCGTGGCGCAGAACATCGCCTTCGGCCTGCAACAGGACAAGATCCCCAAGGCTGAAGTCGACGCACGCGTGGCCGAGATGCTCAAGCTGGTGCAGATGAGCCAGTACGCCAAGCGCAAGCCGCACCAGTTGTCCGGCGGCCAGCGCCAGCGTGTGGCGTTGGCCCGTTCCTTGGCCAAGCGCCCGAAACTGCTGCTGCTCGATGAGCCAATGGGAGCGCTGGACAAGAAGCTGCGCTCGCAGATGCAGCTTGAGTTGGTGGAGATCATCGAGCGCGTTGGGGTGACCTGCGTGATGGTGACCCACGACCAGGAAGAGGCCATGACCATGGCCGAACGCATCGCGATCATGCACCTGGGCTGGATCGCCCAGATCGGCAGCCCCATCGATATCTACGAAACCCCCACCAGCCGCCTGGTGTGCGAGTTCATTGGCAACGTCAACATCTTCGACACCCAAGTGGTGGACGACGCTGAAGGCCACGCGGTGCTCAAGTGCCCGGACCTGGACCGCGACATCTACGTGGGCTACGGCATCGCCACCTCGGTGGAAGACAAGTCGGTGACCTACGCCATTCGCCCGGAAAAGCTGCTGGTGACCACCGAAATGCCGACCTGCGAGCACAACTGGTCCAGCGGCAAGGTGCACGACATCGCCTACCTGGGCGGCCACTCGGTGTTCTACGTGGAGCTGCCGAGCGGCAAGCTGGTGCAGTCCTTCGTCGCCAACGCCGAACGCCGTGGCCAGCGCCCAACCTGGGGTGACCAGGTGTATGTGTGGTGGGAAGACGATAGCGGCGTGGTACTTCGCTCATGAACATGAAGAAATTCAAGCGGCGCTTGGATCGCATCGTGCCCAATGGCAAGCAGGTGGTCATCGGGATTCCCTTCCTCTGGCTGTTCCTGTTTTTCGCACTGCCGTTTTTCATCGTGCTGAAAATCAGCTTTGCCGAAGCCGATGTGGCGATCCCGCCCTATACCGAGATCTATACCTACGTTGAGCAAAAGCTGGAGGTGGTGCTGAACCTGGCCAACTACAGCTTGCTGGCGGGCGACGAGTTGTACATCGCCGCCTACCTGGGCTCGCTGAAGATGGCGTTTTTCAGCACGCTGCTGTGCCTGCTGATCGGCTACCCGATGGCCTACGCCATCGCCACCGCGCGCAAAGAGATGCAGACCGTGCTGGTGCTGCTGATCATGATGCCCACCTGGACCGCGATCCTGATCCGGGTGTATGCGTGGATGGGCATCCTCAGCAACAACGGCCTGCTCAATGGCTTCCTGATGTCCATGGGCTTGATCAACGAGCCGCTGCAGATCCTCAACACCAACGTCGCGGTGTACATCGGTGTGGTCTATTCGTACCTGCCATTCATGATCCTGCCGCTGTACGCCAACCTGGTGAAGCACGACCAGAGCCTGCTGGAAGCCGCCTCCGACCTGGGGTCGAGCACCTTCAACAGCTTCTGGAAAATCACCGTGCCGCTGTCCAAGAACGGCATCATCGCCGGTTGCATGCTGGTGTTTATCCCGGTGGTGGGCGAGTTCGTGATTCCTGAACTGCTCGGCGGCCCGGAAACCCTGATGATCGGTAAGGTGTTGTGGCAAGAGTTCTTCAACAACCGTGACTGGCCGGTGGCGTCTGCCCTGGCGGTGGTGATGCTGGCGATCCTGATCGTGCCGATCATCCTGTTCAACCGCAGCCAAGCCAAAGAGTTGGAGGGCAAGATATGAAACGCTTTCGTTTCTCCAGCTTCATGCTGGTCGCAGGCTTGTTGTTCATCTACCTGCCAATGTTGATCCTGGTGATCTACTCGTTCAACGAATCCAAGCTGGTAACAGTGTGGGGCGGTTGGTCGATCAAGTGGTACGTGGGCCTGTTGGACAACACCCAGTTGATGGGCTCGGTGGCCCGCTCCCTGGAAATCGCCTGCTACACGGCGGTGGCGGCGGTGGCGTTGGGTACCCTGGCAGCCTTCGTGCTCACGCGCATCAGCCAGTTCAAGGGCCGCACGCTGTTCGGCGGCCTGGTGACGGCGCCGTTGGTGATGCCCGAAGTGATCACCGGTCTGTCGCTGTTGCTGCTGTTCGTGGCCATGGCGCAGATGATCGGCTGGCCCCAGGAGCGTGGCATCGTCACCATCTGGATCGCCCACACCACCTTCTGTGCGGCGTATGTGGCGGTGGTGGTGTCGGCGCGCTTGCGTGAGCTGGACCTGTCGATCGAAGAAGCGGCGATGGACTTGGGCGCACGGCCGTGGAAGGTGTTCTTCCTGATCACCATCCCGATGATCGCGCCGTCGCTGGCGGCGGGCGGGATGATGTCCTTCGCACTGTCCCTGGATGACCTGGTACTCGCCAGCTTCGTGTCGGGCCCCGGTTCCACCACCTTGCCGATGGAAGTGTTCTCGGCGGTGCGCCTTGGGGTTAAGCCCGAGATCAACGCCGTGGCGAGCCTGATTCTGTTGGCGGTGTCGCTGGTGACCTTCCTGGTGTGGTTCTTCAGCCGTCGGGCCGAAGAGCATCGCAAGAAGGCCATCCAGCAGGCGATTGAAGAGGCTGCGGCGGATGGCTGGCAACAGCCGGACAAGCGCCGGGCGCCAGCACCGGTCTAACTGCCGGAACAGGGTGAAAATGTGGGAGCTGGCTTGTCTGCGATTGCGGTGTATCAGTCACTTATAAGATGCTGACCCACCGCCATCGCAGGCAAGCCAGCTCCCACAGTAGTTTTGCGGTGCTTATAAAATCGGGTTTCAGTCAGCCCACGGCGATGTGCGGATCACCTGCACAAAATTCATCGGCTTGAACCCAGGTTCCTGGTCCACCAGCACATCGGTCTTCACGTTGCCAAACGTGGTCTGCGGGCGATGGCGCAAGCCGTCGGCGAACGCGCAGATGATGCACTCCTTGAACCCTTCACCCCGTGGATGCGCATGCACCACCGCTTCGCGCTCCACGCTGCTGAAGGCGGCGTAGTCCATGCCCAGCACGTCCATCTCCACTCCAGCGGTCACCAACGCCACCGTGGGGCGCAGGTGTTTCGGCACGCCCGGCGTGGTGTGCAGGGCGATGGACAACCACACTTGTTCAATATCGTCATCGCTCAACCCATAAGGCTTGAGGAACGCGGCGGCGGCGTTGGCGCCGTCCACTTCGAAACGCTCGTCGTCACTGCGGTGGCCTTCCACCAGGCCCAGGTCATGGAACATCGCGCCGACGTAGAGCAACTCCGGGTTGTAGGCCAACTGCTTGCGCTCACCGCTCAAGGCGCCGAACAGGAAGACCCGACGCGAATGGTGGTAGAGCAGGTCCGATTCGACGTCGCGGATGTATTCGGTGGTGGCCCGGGCCAAGGCGCTGTCAGGAATCTGGATACCGGCTATGGTGGTGCTCATGGTGGATCTCCTCTGGAAAGATTCCAGTCTGGTCCCATGACCCTGAAGCGGCTATCGCCACAGGGAGGCGATCCCGGCCAATGTGCCGCCACATCGTGCCAAGCATGTAGGCGATCCCCTGTGGGAGCTGGCTTGCCTGCGATAGCATCACCTCGGTGTACCTGAGGTACCGAGTCGTCTGCATCGCAGGCAAGCCAGCTCCCACAAGGGGGTCGCGTTTATCCAGTTGGAAAAAGGTGTTTGTGACCATGGGCAAAACCGTCGCCATCCTGATCTTCCCCGGTGTTCAGTCGCTGGACGTGACCGGGCCGATGGATGTGTTCTGCGAGGCCAACCGCTTCCTGGCGCCCGAGGCTCACTATCGGCTGGAAGTGCTCGGCTTCGGCCACGGCGCCATGGCGGCCTCCAACGGTTTGTCATTGCAGGCGCACAAGCACTACAGCGAAGCTCGGCAACCCTACGACCTGCTGCTGGTCGCCGGTGGCCCGCAGTTACCCTTCGACGATTTCGGCCCCGAGTTTGACGCCTGGCTGCGCACTGCCGCCGCTAAGGCACAGCGCTTCGGCTCGATCTGCAACGGCGCCTTTATGCTGGCCCGTGCGGGCCTGCTGGACGGTAAGACCGTCACTACCCACTGGAACGACGCCGCCAGCCTGGCGCGCCTGTGCCCCTCGGCCCAGGTCGAAGCCGACCGTCTCTATGTGCAGGATGGCAAGCTCTACACCTCCGCCGGGGTCACGGCAGGTATCGACCTGTCGTTGTATCTGCTGGCCCAGGATCACGGCCCGGAAGTCGCGCTGAGCGTGGCCAAGCGCCTGGTGGTGTTCACCCAGCGCTCGGGCGGGCAATCGCAGTTCAGCCCGTTCCTAACCCCCCATGCCGAAACCACCTCGGCGGTGGCGCTGGTGCAGCTGTACGTGTTGGCCAACCTGACGGGAGACCTGACCATTGCCGACCTGGCCAAGGCGGCCAATATGAGTGCACGTAATTTCTCCCGGGTGTTTGCCCGTGAAGCGCGGATTACGCCGGCGGAGTTTGTCGAGAGGGCGCGTGTGGATGCGGCGCGGGTGATGCTTGAAAGCAGCCATGCACCGCTTAAAACCGTGGCCTATCAATGTGGCTTTCGCGACGCCCAGCACATGCGCAGTGTGTTCAACCGCCGGCTGGGCGTCACGCCGCAACAGTTCAGGCTTAACTTTGCGGCGCCGGTTTGAGCGATGATCGTTCCCACGCTCTGCGTGGTAACGCCTCTTGGGACGCTCTGCGTCCCCGCTTTAAGGGCGGACGCGGAGCGTCTACGGCTGCATTCCCACGCGGAGCGTGGGAACGATCATCGGGCGGGCAGCAGTTTCAAGGTGCCGCGGGTATTGGCCGTCACTTCCTCATCACTGAAGTGCGCCTGCTCGTACCTTCCCTCGATATAGCTCTGCGCCTGGTCGCCATAGTGCGTATCAAACGGCACACCGCTTTGCCCCACCGGGTTGATGGTGAGGGCGTGGGTCGGGTCGGCGAAGTCGATCAGGCGCCGTGTCGACGGGCCGTAGGTCACCGGCCACGGTGCCGGGCCAATCAGCGCGGTCTGGTTGTTCGGAACCTCATGGCTGCCCGGCGCCGGGAACGGGCCGACGTTGAAAATTTTATCCAGCGGCTTTTGCAGGCCCAGCGGGTGGCCGTGGGTCAGGGTGTGCGCCTTGCCCCACTGCCATTGCGCCGGGTCATCGCCGAACGTCGCCTTGAGGTGGGCCAGGCTGTTGTCCCAGGCGAGCTTGACGGTATCGGCGCGGTTGCCGTTCCACCAGGGCGAGTCTGCCGATGCGGCCAGGCGGGGCAATGCGGCGTCGATCACGCGGGTGCCGAGCAAGGTCTTGAACAAGGCATCGCCGAGTTTGGGATGAAAGGTCGCGTCGCTGAGGTTGAACAGCAACTGGTTGAACAGCGTGGCGCTGGTGGAGTCCAGCGGGTAGTCACCCTTCCAGTTGGCAAGCTGTTCCACCAATTTGAGTTGCGCCGGGTCCTTGACCACCTCGCGCAGCACCGGCAACAGCGGCGCCAGCAGGCGCGTGCCGTAGGCGGTGGTGGTGCCCAGTTGCAGGGCCTGGCTGTTGGTCACATCCCACTTCACGCTTTTGTCGCTCAACTGCACGTTCAACTGCTGGCCACGATCCGCCAGGTTGTAATAGCCGGGGATCGGCATGCCGGTGGGCGATGCTGGCTGGGCATTGGCGGACACCACATAGCCGCGCGGCGGGTTTTCTTCCTGGGGGTTGGCACTGAAGGGGTAGAAACCCAGCTTGTCGGCCTGGGCGGTACTGCCGTCGAGGATGAACGCCGGGTTGACGCCGGCCGGGCGGATCGGCAACTGCGCCGCCGCCCACCAGCCGATATCGCCCTTGGCGTTTGCCCACACGATGTTCAGGCCCGGCGCCGAGACCTTCGCGGCCGCGGCACGCGCCTTGGCCAGGGTATCGGCACGGTTGAGCTGATAGAAACCATCGAGGATCGGGTTTTCGCTGTCGAGGAACGCCCACCACATGGCAATCGGTGTGCTGCCGGCGTTCTCACCGAGCACATCGTTGATGATCGGGCCGTGGGGCGAGCGGCGCAGGGTGAGGGTCACCGGCGCCTGGCCCTTGACCTGGATCTGCTGCTCGCTGCTGCTCATGTCCACCCATTGGTCGTGATACCAGACCTGGTTGGGGTTGTTTGGGTTGACCTTCTCGGCGACCAGGTCGAGGTCGTCGTTCTGGAACATGGTCAGGCTCCAGCCGAAGTCCAGGTTGTGCCCCAGGAACGCCACCGGTACCAGCGCGTTGTGGTAGCCGTATAGCTCGAAGCCTGGCGCCGACAGTTGCGCCTCGTACCAGACCGAAGGCACCGAAAAACGGATATGAGGGTCACCCGCCAGCAACGGCTTGCCACTTTGGGTATGGCTGCCGCTGACGGCCCAGGCATTGCTGCCTTCGAACTGCGGCAGGCCGTTGTCGGCCAGGGCCTGTTCGCTCAGGGCGGCGATAGCGCCAAGGGTCTGCCAATCGCTGGCCGCCAGGTTGAGTGCGCCCTTGGGTTGCCAGTCGAGATCGAAGACCTTCAAGTAGTCGCTGCCCAGCCGGTCACGCACATAGGTCAGCACCGGCTCGGTGCGAAAGGCCGCGGCAAAGCTGTAGGCCATGTACCCGGCGACGCTGATGCTGTCTTCGGCGGTAAACGGGCGCTTGGCGATGCCCAGCACATCGAACTCCATGGGGCTGGTGTGGCTGTCCTGATACTGATTGATCCCGTCCAGGTAGGCTTGCAGGGCCTTGGACGAGGCTGAGCCAGGGTCCATATGCTCCACATAGCTTAAGGCACGCTCGCGGATGCGCAGGCTGCGAAACAGCTTATCGGTGTCCAGCAGCTTGGGCCCCAGCACCTCGGCCAGTTCGCCACGGGCCAGGCGCCGCATGATCTCCATCTGGAACAGGCGGTCCTGGGCGTGCACATAGCCCAGGGCGCGGTACAGGTCGGCTTCGTTCTCGGCGCGGATATGCGGTACGCCACGGTCGTCGTAACGCACCGTGACCGAGCCTTGCAGGTGCGCCAGCGTCACCGTGCCCTGGCGCGTAGGTTGTTTGCTGTAGACGTACCAACCGGCGCCCAGGGCGACCAGCACAATCAGCACCGCAAAAACCTGCAAGACGCGCTTCATGAACATTCCTTACCAAAGTGGACGGGCTACAGATCCTTAGGCCACGAACAATAGCAGCCTACCGCGAGGGTGTGAGTGGCATTCACGTCGCGTCCGGTTCCAAGGGCCTTGAGAATTGGCTCGATAAAACTGTTGCTGGCGTTGCAGGTCAGGCCTTCGCTATAGGGGCCGAAATACGCCAGCTTGCCGGTGCGGTCCCAAATGCCCACGGCCGGGCTGGCGGGTATCTGGTCGGCGCCGGCCAGGGCATCAAGGACTTTCAGGTGGCGCAGGTTCTCGGGCAACTGGCCGTGGCTGCCGGGTTTTTGCAGGGCATAGAACTCCACCCCCTGGGGCGCGTACTGCTCGATCAACTCGCCCAGGTGTTGCTGGTTACCGACATTGCACGGGCAGGCCGGGTCCCAGAAGTGCACCAGACGAATCGGGCCAGGGCCGCTGAGGGCGGCGGGCAGTTGCAGCGCATCGCCGGAAAATACCGCGGTGTGTTCGCTGAAGGCGCGCAGGTAGCGGCCCTGGAACCAGTCATAGGCCGCCCACAGTACCCCGGCGCAAATAACCAGGATCACGCTGGCGAACAGGGCGTTACGGTAGGGCGGTCGCATTGGATGTATCCTCGCAGGTCGCGTAGCTTGCCATGCTTGTCCTGACAGATGAATATCGCAGCTCGATATTCATCTTCACCGCAAGTCTGGAAGCCTTTATGCCCGTCACCTTTGACCCTGATCATCTGCGCGAAAGCTTGCGCCCCCTGGTGGATGCGCAGCCGCTGTCAGCCGAGGCGAGGGTTTACCAGCGTTTCTACGGGCTCGACCTGGCCGCACGCCAGGTGCCGGCGGTGAGCCGCCTGGGGCGTTTTGAGGTGGATGGGTTTGAGGTGGTGGCCCAGGTCTGGTGGCCGCCGGCGCCGGTGGCGACGATGTTCCTGTTTCACGGTTTCTACGATCACATGGGGCTGTATCGCCATGTGGTGGATTGGGCGCTGGACCAGGGCTTCGTGGTGATCGCCTGCGACCTGCCGGGCCATGGCTTGTCCAGCGGCGTGCGCGCCAGCATCGATGACTTTGCGGTGTACCAGAGCGTGGTGCAGGCGTTGTTCGTCGAGGCCAAGGCTTTGCAATTGCCGCAACCCTGGCACCTGTTCGGGCAAAGCACCGGCGGCGCCATCGTGGTGGACCACCTGCTCAACCACGGCGCCCAAAGCCCGGCCCAGGGCAAGACCTTCCTGCTGTCGCCGTTGGTGCGGCCGCGTGCCTGGGGTTGGTCGCAGGTCAGCTATTACCTGCTGCGCCCCTTCGTCAAAGGCATCGCCCGGCGTTTCAGCGATAACTCCAACGACCCGGCGTTCAAGCCGTTCCTGGAAGCCGACCCGCTACAGCCTCGCCAACTGCCTACCGCCTGGGTGGGGTCGCTGGCGCGCTGGATCAAACGCATCGAAGCCGCACCCCGCAGCCCCCGGCGCCCGGTGATCGTGCAGGGTGAGGAAGATATGACGGTGGACTGGCAGCACAATATGCAGGTGTTGCGGGGTAAGTTCGATCAGCCTGAGGTGTTGATGCTCAAGCAGGGTCGGCATCACTTGGCCAATGAAATTCCGCAGATTCGCTATGAGTACTTCAGTTTTCTCACAAGCCACCTGAAATAACGCAATCCAAATGTGGGAGCTGGCTTGCCTGCGATAGCGGTGTAACTGACAGATCGCAATCGCAGGCAAGCCAGCTCCCACAGGGTTTACTGCGTCAGGCTTGAGGTGCTCTGGCCAACGGCAAGCCCTGCGCGAATGGCGGCAAGGGCAGCCTGGTAATACGCCTTGCCCTCCGGCGACTCGGCAAAGGTGGCGAACTCTTCCAGCTCCGGGTCGGACAAATCCCGATAGACATACAGCAAGGTATTGTTCAAATCCTTGTCGATCTGCTGCATCAGCCGCTCGCGCTGGCCATTCAACATGCCTTGTGCCTGGCCACCGCCTAGCAAGCCGGGGATCATCTGGCTCAAGCTGTCGGCCGCCACGCCCGCAATCGCCAGGCTGACCTCGGCACCGGCCTCGCGGGCAGGCAGGGCCTGGGCCAGGTGGCCGATGATCAGGCTGCGGGTGGCATCGGCTTCGAGTTTGGGCAGGCCCTGGGCGTTTTTCGCCAATTGGTCGCGGCGCGTGGCCAGCAACTCGGCGGCGACAATCTTGCGGCCCAGGGGCGATTGGAAAAACGCCAGGGCAGGTTTCGGGTCGGGCAAGTGCTTGCGCAGTTGCGCCTCGGCACGCTGGTCCATGGCCTGGGCGGCAAAGCGTTTATTGCTGTTGTCCACCAGCGCCTGGTACACCACTGGCGGCAGGCTATTGCGGTAGCGCTGCTGGGCGGCACTGAGGGCGTCATTGAAGTGCGCACGTTGTTCGGCCCAGCCGGCGACCTTATACAACTGGTCATGGCCGTCTGCCCAGGCGGGCAAAACGCAGAACATCAACACAGAAAAAAACAAACGACGCATAAGGACTCCTGTCAGTCGGCCACTATTGTCCGTGTCGGGCGTAGGATTTGTCGAGAAGTCCTATCAGTCACCTGACTAAAGTGTATTCGGACGCTCAACGGCGCTGTCGGATTTTCAGGCGTATGGATACTATGCGCGCCATGCAAATACCCCTCGATCACCCGCTGCTGCAACGCATCGTCGACGACCTGGCCGAAAAAGGCTGGTCGCAGCAAAATGGCTTCCTGCCCCAGGCTCTGACCCTGGAGCTGGCGGCTGAGTGCCGTAAACGTGCGGCGCAGGGTGAATTGGCGCCCGCAGCGGTAGGGCGTGGGCCGGCCCAGGAGATTCGCGAAGGCATTCGCGGTGACCATATCCAGTGGCTGGAGGAGGGTGACGCGCCTATCTGCGACACCTATATGGGCGTGATGGACGGCCTGCGCCTGGCGATGAATCGCAGCCTGTTCCTGGGCCTGGAAGATTTCGAAAGCCACTTTGCGATGTACCCGCCGGGGGCGTTTTACCTCAAGCATGTAGACCGTTTTCGCGACGACGACCGGCGCATGGTCTCGGCGGTGATTTACTTGAACGACGCCTGGCTGCCCGAGCATGGCGGCCAACTGCGCATGTACCTCAAGGGCGGCGTCGAGTATGACGTGGTGCCTGCCGGGGGTTGCCTGGTGGTATTCCTGTCGGGCGAGGTGCCCCACGAAGTCCTGCCCGCTACGCGTGAACGCCTGTCCTTGACGGGCTGGTTTCGCCGGCGGGGCAACGAGCCGTTTTAAACATGGAAAAGATTCTGGTCAGCCGCTGCCTGCTCGGGCACAAAGTGCGTTATGACGGCGGGGCCAGCGGCCCGTTCGACCAACTGGCAGCGTGGCAAGCTGAAGGTCGCGTGGTTGCCATCTGCCCGGAAGTGGCGGGCGGCTTGCCCACACCGCGGTCATCGGCCGAAATCCCAGGCGGGCAGGGCATCGACGTGTGGGAAGGCCGCGCCCAGGTGCTGACGGCCGAGGGCGAAGACTTCACCAGCGCCTTTCTCGACGGTGCCCGCCAGGCCTTGGCGCTGGTGCAACGCCATCACATCCGCATCGCCATTCTCAAGGCCAACAGCCCATCCTGCGGCAACCTGTTGACCTATGACGGCACCTTCAGTGGGGTGAAGGTCAGTGGCGAAGGCGTCACGGCGGCGCTGCTCAAACGCCATGGTGTGCAGGTGTTCAGTGAGTTGGAGTTGCCACAGGCGGCGATTGCCCTCACGCAGCTTTAAGAAGTTTAAACAGATCAAGTGTGGGAGCTGGCTTGCCTGCGATAGCGGTGTATCAGCACCTTATGTGTAACTGACAGACCGCTATCGCAGGCAAGCCAGCTCCCACATTTTATTGCACCTTGAGCCATTTCTGCGCCAGCGCCTTCAACCGGCCATCGTCCTTAACCCGCTTCAACGCCCCGTTCAAACTGGTCTTGAACGCCGGGTTGCCCTTCTGGAACGGGATCGCCAATGCCGGCTTCTGGTGGTAAGGCTCACTGAAATCGAAACGATCCTCAAGCTCGGCAGTCATAGACATATGGTTAATGGCCACGTCGTACTTGCCGGTTTCCACACCGGACAGCAGGTCCGCGTTATCGGTGGTAATAAACGAGGAGCGCACCTCCATCTCCTTGGCCAGCAGTTCACCCAGCTCCACTTCAAAGCCGGCGAGTTTGTCGCCCTCTTTGAAATTGTACGGCGGGGTGTTGGCTTCCAGGGCGATGCGCAGTTCACCGCGATCGTTAACGTCGTCAATCAGTTCGGCATGAGCCAAGGGGCTCAGAAGAGGAAGCAACAGCAACAGGCCAGGCGAAAAGCGCATGGTCACTCCTAAAGAATTCGTACAGGCGAGGCGCCGTTCAGCAACGTTTTGTTATGGTGTCGGGTGCCTTGGACCGCAATTTATCGCGAAGTTGTCATAACCCTACAGATTTCACCGAAAAACTGGAGAAGCGAATGAAAGCCCTTTTGTCCCGTGCAACGATTGCCAGCCTTTTGCTGGGTACCTCGATGTTGGCCAGCGCCGCAGACCTTCCGCGTACACCTGCACCTGAAGGCGCGGAAGTGTTTATCGTCTCGCCGAAAGATGGCGCCACCGTTGATAAAACCTTCACCGTCAAATTCGGCGTCAAGAAGCTGGACCTGGAGCCGATCGACAAGCAAGTGCCTAACGCCGGTCACCACCACCTGCTGGTAGACCAGGAAGTGGGGGCGCTCAACGCTAACGAGGCGATCCCGGCCACGCCTACCTCGATTCACTTCGGCAAGGCGCAAACCGAAACCGAGCTGACCCTGACGCCAGGCAAGCACACCCTGCAACTGGTGGCCGGCGACAACGTGCATCGCCAGTTCGAACCCACTGTTGCATCGAAAGTGATCACTGTTAACGTCAAATAAAAAACGGGAGCCCTTTGCGGGGCTCCCGTTTTTTATTGGTAGGAGCGAGCTTGCTCGCGAAAATCCCAAGGGCGCCGCGTTTAATCAGGTTAAACGCGTCATCGTTGACGTTCTTCGCGAGCAAGCTCGCTCCTACTAGAACAACACGCGGCTACGAATCGTGCCGTTGATGTGCTGCAGCTTCTCTTGCGCCAGGTCCGAGTACTCGGCGTCGACGTCGATCACCACGTAGCCGACCTTCTCGTTGGTCTGCAGGAACTGACCGGAGATGTTGATGCCGTTTTCCGCGAAGACCTTGTTGATCTCCATCATCACGCCAGGGATGTTCTGGTGGATGTGCAGCAGGCGGTGCTTGCCCGGGTGAGCTGGCAGGGCCACTTCCGGGAAGTTGACCGACGATACCGAGGTACCGTTGTCGCTGTACTTGACCAGCTTTTCCGAGACTTCCAGGCCGATATTGGCTTGGGCTTCAGCGGTGGAGCCGCCGATATGCGGGGTCAGGATCACGTTGTCCAGGCCACGCAGCGGGCTTTCGAAGATGTCATCGTTGGAGCGTGGCTCCACCGGGAACACGTCGATGGCAGCGCCGATCAGGTGCTTGTCCTTGATCGCGTCGGCCAGGGCGTCCAGTTCGACCACGGTGCCGCGTGCGGCGTTGATCAGGATCCCGCCTTTCTTGATGGCGCGGATTTCCTTCTCGCCGATCATCCACTGAGTCTCGGCCGTTTCCGGAACGTGCAGGGTGACGATGTCGGACATGCCCAGCAGCTCGGTCAGGCTGGCCACTTGGGTGGCGTTGCCCAATGGCAGCTTGGTCAGGGTGTCGTAGAAGAACACCTGCATGCCCAGGCCTTCAGCCAATACCGACAATTGCGTGCCGATCGAACCGTAACCGACGATACCCAGCTTCTTGCCGCGGATTTCGAAGGAGTTGGCCGCGCTCTTGATCCAGCCGCCACGGTGGCAGGAAGCGTTCTTCTCAGGGATACCGCGCAGCAGCAGGATGGCCTCGGCCAGCACCAGCTCCGCAACGGAACGGGTGTTGGAGTACGGTGCGTTGAACACCGCGATGCCGCGCTCGCGCGCTGCATTGAGGTCGACCTGGTTGGTGCCGATGCAGAAACAGCCGACAGCCACGAGTTTCTTGGCGTGGTCGAAGATCTCTTCGGTCAGCTGAGTGCGGGAGCGAATGCCGATAAAGTGCGCGTCGGCGATCTTTTCCTTGAGCTGGGCTTCCGGCAGAGAACTGGTGATGTACTCAATGCTGGTGTACCCGGCGGCTTTCAGAACGTCGACAGCCGATGGGTGGACGCCTTCCAGAAGAAGGAACTTGATCTTGCTCTTATCGAGAGAAGTCTTGCTCATCTGCGTAAACCTGTATCCCGGAGAAAAATGGCAGGGAATCGGATCGCTTAAGCTGACCCGGACGGCAGGAAAGCCGTCACCGCAGAAACGCCCTTTGGGTCTGTCCTGCGGGGGCGGTATGCTAGCATACGCACCCCGCTAAACACCTATTCCTGCGACGTGAAGCGTTCTCAGGATGACCATGAATTGTTCGAGAGTTCTGTCGATGACCCATCCTGCCCTGATTGATGAGCTAAAGACCCTGGTTGAGCCCGGCAAAGTGCTGACCGATGCCGACTCCCTGGAGGCTTACGGCAAGGATTGGACCAAGCACTTCGCCCCCGCACCCACCGCCATCGTGTTCCCCAAGACCACCGAGCAGGTGCAGGCCATCGTACGCTGGGCCAATGAACACAAGGTGGCGCTGGTGCCATCGGGTGGGCGCACCGGCCTGTCGGCGGCTGCCGTGGCCGCCAATGGCGAAGTGGTGGTGTCGTTCGACTATATGAACCAGATCCTCGACGTGAACCTCACCGACCGCACCGCCGTGTGCCAGCCGGGTGTGGTCACCAAGCAGTTGCAGAACGTCGCTGAAGAAAACGGCCTGTATTACCCGGTGGACTTCGCCTCGTCCGGTTCCAGCCAGATTGGCGGCAATATCGGCACCAATGCCGGCGGGATCAAAGTAATTCGCTATGGTATGACCCGCAACTGGGTGGCCGGCATGAAGGTCGTCACTGGCAAAGGCGATGTGCTGGAGCTGAACCGCGACCTGATCAAGAATGCCACCGGCTACGACATGCGCCAGCTGTTTATCGGTGCCGAGGGCACCTTGGGCTTTGTGGTCGAAGCCACCATGCGCCTGGACCGTGCGCCAAAAAACCTCACCGCAATGGTGCTCGGCACGACTGATTTCGATTCGATCATGCCGGTGCTGCACGCCTTCCAGAGCAAGCTGGACCTGACCGCCTTCGAGTTCTTCTCCGACAAGGCCCTGGCCAAAGTCCTCGGCCGTGGCGATGTGCCGGCGCCGTTCGAAACCGAGTGCCCGTTCTACGCCCTGCTGGAATTCGAAGCCACCACCGAAGAAGTCGCCAACCACGCCCTGGAAACCTTCGAACATTGTGTGGAACAGGGCTGGGTGCTGGATGGCGTGATGAGCCAGAGCGAAACCCAGCTGCACAACCTGTGGAAGCTGCGTGAATACATCTCCGAAACCATTTCCCACTGGACGCCGTACAAGAACGACATCTCGGTGACCGTTTCGAAAGTGCCGGCCTTCCTGAGCGAAATTGACGAGATCGTCGGCGAACACTACCCGGACTTCGAAATTGTCTGGTTCGGCCATATCGGCGACGGCAACCTGCACCTGAACATCCTCAAGCCGGAAAACCTGAGCAAGGATGAGTTTTTCGCCAAGTGCGCCACCGTGAACAAGTGGGTATTCGAGACCGTCGCCAAGTACAACGGCTCGATCTCCGCCGAGCACGGCGTGGGCATGACCAAGCGCGATTACCTGACCTACAGCCGTTCACCGGTTGAAATCGAATACATGAAGGCCGTCAAAGCCGTGTTCGACCCTAACGGGATCATGAACCCCGGCAAGATCTTCGCTGTTTAACCGCACCTGAAGGAGTCGTTCCATGAGCTACCAGCACAAGTATGTCGACGGCACCAACATCCACTTCCCGGTGGGTAAAGTGGTGTGCATCGGGCGTAACTACGCCGAACACGCCAAGGAACTGGACAACCCGGTGCCCACCGAGCCGCTGCTGTTCATCAAGCCGGGCAGCTGCGTGGTGCCGTTGGAAGGCGGTTTTGCCATACCGACCGAACGCGGTTCGGTGCACTACGAAGCGGAAATCGCCGTGTTGATCGGCAAGCCTTTGTCCGCCAAGCCGAGCCGGGAAGAAGTGCTGGACGCCATCTCCGGCTTCGCCCCGGCCCTGGACCTGACCCTGCGTGACAAGCAGGCCGAGCTCAAAGCCAAGGGCCTGCCGTGGGAAATTGCCAAGTCGTTCGATGGCGCAGCGGTGATTGCGCCCTTCGTGGTCAGCAGTACCTTTGCGGACATGGCCGATATCGGCATTCGCCTGAGCATCAACGGCGAAGTGCGCCAGGACGGCAACAGCGCGCAGATGCTCAACCCGATTGTGCCGATGATCCAGTACATGGCGGGTTGCTTCTCCCTGCAAGCGGGCGACGTGATCCTGACCGGCACCCCGGCGGGCGTTGGCCCGTTGAATGTGGGGGATGAAGTGGTGCTTGAGCTGGCGGGTGTGAATCGCTTCGAAAGCGTTGTGCGCTAAGTAGCAGGCAAACTGCGATCAAACTGTGGGAGCGGGCTTGCTCGCGAATGCGCAGTGTCAGTCAATGCATCAACGACTGGACCACCGCATTCGCGAGCAAGCCCGCTCCCACATTGGCTCTTCATTACATCCTGAATCCTTGCTTTTGCATTTTTTTCACACGCCATCCGGATAATTCCCTGCTCTTGCGCGCGGGTCCTTGAATCCTGTGCTATCCCCTACAGCTCACTTTCCGGAAAAGCGCTCAATGGTCGTGCCTCTGCCCACTTCGAAAACCTCGCTCCGCTCACGCTTGTCCATGCGCTGGTATTCCTGGGTATTTTTGGCCGGTGCCATTTTGTATGGCATCGCCTGGGCCATGCACTGGGACGATCGCGGCCTGCTGTGGGTGCTGGAACGTTTCGAGAGTTCGGCCGAGCGCCGCGAAAGTGTGTGGCTGCCCGACTATCACGCGGTGATCGACGCCAAGTTGCTGCCCGGTATGGAGAAGGACGAGGCATCAGACCTGTCTTACAACCCCCAGACCAAAACCCTGTTTTCGGTGATGGGCAAGAACCCCTTCCTGGTCGAGCTGAGCCTGCAAGGCGATGTGTTGCGCAAAATGCCGCTCAACGGCTGGAACAATCCGGAAGGCGTGGCGGTGATGGAAAACGGCTTGATGGCCGTGGTCGATGAGCGCGATCACAGCCTCACCGTGGTCAAGGTGGACGCCAGCACCACCGCGCTGAACAAAGCCGATTTCCCCAGCCATGACCTGGGCCCGTCCAAAGACCAGAACAAAGCCTTTGAAGCCGTCACCTGGGACAAGCGTAACCAGCAACTGGTGCTGGGCGAAGAGCGCCCGCCGGCCTTGTTCACCTGGAAAAGCGATGGCAACACCCTGACCGGCGACAAGCAGAAACTGGCCAGCACCGAACTGGATGTGCGTAACCTCTCGGCTTTGTCCATCGACCCACGTACCGGGCATTTGCTGGTGCTGTCGGCCGATTCCCACCTGCTGCTGGAGCTGGATGAAACGGGCGAGCAAGTCAGCTTCATGACCTTGCTTGGCGGCTTCAATGGCCTGAAAGACACGATCCCACGTGCCGAAGGCGTGACCATGGACGAGAGCGGCAACCTGTACATGGTCAGTGAGCCAAACCTGTTCTATCGCTTTGAAAAGCAGAAATAACTGACGGATTACGTCAGACTTTTCTTTATAAACGTCATTCGCCAGACAGTCCGGTGCGTTTAAGTTTAAATTCAGGTGACCTTGATATCTATTCGCCAGTTTTTTCTCTGAGCCCGCCCCGATGCGTCGACTTGCCCGCCCCAAACCTGCTGTTTTTATCTTGCTATTGCTCGCCTTGGTCGCTGCCGGGCTGGTGGCACAGCAGTTCCGTCTGTTCGAACGCGCCTGGTTCAACTGGCGGGTGTGGTACCAGCCTGCGGATGAGCGCGCCATTGGCCTGGCGGACTACCGTGTCACCCTCGAAGGCCAGGTGATCGAAGGGCTCGACGACGATGTCTCGGCCCTGACCTACGACCCCGTGCGCAAAAGCCTGTTTACCGTCACCAATAAAAACGCCGAACTGGTCGAGTTGTCGCTGGAGGGCAAGATCCTGCGGCGCATTCCCCTGGTGGGCTTTGGCGATGCCGAAGCGGTGGAATTTATCAGCGACAACATCTACGTCATCAGCGATGAGCGCCAGCAGCGCTTGATCAAAGTGCATGTGGACGAAGACACCACATTCCTCGACGCCGCCGATGCGGAGCAAATGACCCTGGGCGTGCACGTCGGCGGCAACAAGGGCTTTGAAGGGTTGGCCTACGATTCGGTGGGCAAGCGCTTGTTCGTGGCCAAGGAACGCGACCCCATGCTGATCTACGAGGTGCACGGGTTTCCCCATTTCAAGCCGGAAAAAACCTATTCGGTGCATGTGATCAACAACCCCAAGCGCGATGCCGGGCTGTTTGTGCGCGACCTGTCGAGCTTGCAATACGACGAGCGCAGCGGCCATCTGTTGGCGCTGTCGGATGAGTCGTTCCTGGTCTTGGAGCTGGATATTGATGGTCGCCCTCTAAGCAGTCTGTCGTTGCTTAAAGGGCGCCATGGCCTGAGCAAGCGCGTGCCCCAGGCCGAAGGGATCGCCATGGATGACGACGGCACGCTGTACATGGTCAGCGAGCCCAACCTGTTTTACGTGTTCAAGAAACCCTGATCAGAACATCCACTGCACACCCAGCGAATAACCGGTCTGGCTGCCTTCAGCATGCCCGAGGCGGCCATTGACCTCGGCAAACACGCCCAACTGTGGGGTGATCGCCAGTTGGCTGCCGAGTTGTGCACGAGCAAAGCTCTTATCCACTGAGCCCAGCCTGGCGGTGCGGGCCTGGCCATCGGCGCGTGCGGTAAGCTGCAAGTCGTCCAGGCGGCCATCGGCCAATTCCTTTACCCAGGCGATGTCGCCGTAGGGCATCAGGTTCAGACCATAGGGCAGGGCAACAGCGCCGCGTACGCGCCAGCCGAGGCTGGCTTCCAGGGAGTCGAAAGACTGCTCTTCGTACTCCAGGGCTGTGCGCAGGTTCTGCTTTTCGTGGAGCTTGTCGATACGGTAATGGCTGTAGTCCAGGCCGGCGAACGGCCCGCTCTTGATCGCGCCAAAGTCAAAGTCATAGCCACCCAGCACCCGTGCGCCCAGCGCCAGGGCGTCGGTGTCGCCCGTCAGTTGCTGGTTGAGCAGGATCGGCCCGCCATTGGCCTGGATGACCAGGTTGCGCTTGGAATCGAAGCGCGTGTGGCCCACGCTCAGGTCACCGGCCAGCCAGCTTGGCCCACCATCGTTGAGCAGTGCATAGACGGCTGCCTGCCAGGTGTCGCTGTCGAGCTTGCCGCGATGCTCCAGTTTGTCGCGCCCATTGAGGTAGCTGAGGCTGGCGCCGATATTCAGGCTTGAAGTCAGTTGGTAGTCGCCGAGAGCATGCAGGCCCAGGCGCCGGGCTTCGGGGTTGGGGGCGCTGTCGAAGCCGCTGTCCGGGTTGTATTCGCCATCCACGCCGATCTCGCCATCAAAGCTGCCCACCTCGCGGCTGGCCGCTTGCAGGGTCAGCCAGCGGCGATCATGCAGGCGTACCAGGGCCTGATGCTGGCGTTGCAGGTTGTCTTGCATATTGCGCGCAACGGCACCGCCGGAAGCGGTCGAGGCCATCAGGTCGGCGTTGGTCAGTTCCAGCACCAGGCGGCTGAGCAGGCGTGAATAGTCACGCAGGCGCTGGTCGATGCGCGCCTGGCCGAATGCATCGGTCAGCACGGCTTTGTTGTCTTCGGTGGGGTCGTGCCAGGTCGAGCCGCCGGGGATTTTCGGGTTGTCGGTCTGGGTGTAGCCGTCCAGGTCGCCCAGTTCCCAGTTGGTGGCCTCTATATAAAGGATCGGGATATTCAGCGGTTCGAACGCTTCACCATCGCTGCAGCAGCCAGTGCCCTTCGGGTACTGCGGGTCGAGGCCGGGGTTGCTGAACAGTGGGATGTTCAACTCCTTGGCGATCTGGAAGGTGTGCTCGCGCAAGGAGGCCAAGGCCGGGTTGGCGGTGCTGTTCTGGCCGGCGTGGGCATACATCATGTCACCGGTGATCAGGCTGTCGAGGTTGATCATCGCGAGCATGTTGGCGCGCTGGCTGGCGCTGAGTGAGTCGACAAAGGCCCGCGAGCCACGCAGGCCTTCTTCTTCGGCGCCGAAGCCAACGATTTGCAGGCCATTTTCCAGTGACAGGCCGCCGAGGTTCTTCGCCACCTCAGTCAACACGCTGGCGCCGGAACCGTTGTCATCCAGGCCTTGTAGGGTCGGGCGGCCGAAGTAGGTATCGAAATGCGCGCCAATCACCACGTACTGGGCCTTGGTGCCAGCGGCAGAGGCCACCACGTTTTGCGAAGCCCGGCTGCCGTTGTTCCAGGTGAAATCCTGGCGGCTGATGTTATAGGCCGTGCCCATCTGGCTCTGCATCCAGTCGGCTGCCCCGGCAAAATTGGCCGTGCCGCGATAACGGCCAGGGTAATCGTTGATCAGCTTTTCCAGGGTGGTGTTGGCGTGCTGGCCGTAATCGTACGCCTGGCTATGGGTGGGCAACAGGGCACCGGCAACGCTGATGGCGAGGGCTAGAGGCTTTATCACAAGGTCTTCCTTGAGGTGAGGGGGACGTTCAAGCCCAGACCCTTTGCACAATGCGCGCCTCATTCCCTGGGCGGCTGCAAATTGGCGCATTGTTAAACGCGTGGGTCGCGTGGCTGTAATTTGTAACGGATTGGATACCAGGCGGGGCAGGGGATGCCGTGACAGAGCGCACGGTTTTGGCGAGGAGTGCTGCGAAAAGTAGCGTTTTTGTTACATCGCTTTAGAGCCGAGCGCTAACACATGTGGGAGCTGGCTTGCCTGCGATGGCATCGCCTCGGTATCCATTGATACACCGAGTCGTCTGCATCGCGGGCAAGCCCGGCTCCCACAGGGTCAGGCTTTGAGGGTTTTCACGCCTTCCGGGGTACCCAGCAGCAATACATCCGCCGGGCGCGCGGCGAACAGGCCGTTGGTGACCACGCCCACAATGGCGTTGATCTGCGTCTCCAGTTCCACCGGGTTGGTGATCTGCATATTGAACACGTCGAGGATGATGTTGCCGTTATCGGTCAACACGCCTTCGCGGTACACCGGGTCGCCGCCCAGTTTCACCAGCTCGCGGGCCACGTGGCTGCGGGCCATGGGGATGACTTCCACCGGCAGTGGGAACGTGCCCAGCACGGGGACCAGCTTGCTCGCGTCGGCGATGCAAATGAAGGTCTTGGCCACGGCCGCGACAATCTTCTCGCGGGTCAGGGCCGCGCCGCCGCCTTTGATCAGGTTCAGGTGTTCGTCGCTTTCATCGGCGCCGTCGACGTAGAACTCCAGGTCGCTCACGGTGTTGAGCTCGTACACCGGAATGCCATGGCCCTTGAGGCGGGCAGCGGTGGCTTCGGAACTGGCCACGGCGCCGTCGAACGCGCCCTTGTGCTGGGCCAGTGCGTCGATAAAGCAGTTGGCGGTGGAACCGGTGCCGACACCGACGATGCTCTTGTCGTCGAGTTTAGGAAGGATTAAATCGACAGCGGCCTGGGCCACTGCCTGTTTGAGTTGATCCTGGGTCATGCGGGCTCCGGAACGGGCGGGGAATTAACGAGGGCGGCGAGTATAACCCAACAAAACCTCGGGATTCGTGTGGTCGCCCGGCCAAACGCTGGGTTAGACTCCTTGGCCCTGCCCAACCCGTGAAGTAGATGCCTGCCGATGCTTGAACACTACGTCAAAAAAATCCTCACCTCGCGCGTTTACGACATCGCCGTGGAAACCCCCTTGCAGACTGCCCGCCAGCTCTCCGAGCGGCTGGGTAACAAAATTTGGCTCAAGCGCGAAGACTTGCAGCCGGTGTTCTCGTTCAAGATTCGCGGCGCCTACAACAAGCTGACCCAGCTCAGTGCCGAAGAACGTGCACGCGGCGTCGTCACCGCGTCGGCCGGCAACCATGCCCAGGGCCTGGCCCTGGCGGCCAAGGTGCTGGGGGTGAAAGCCACCATCGTGATGCCCAAAACCACCCCGGAGATCAAGGTCGAAGGCGTGCGTTCCCGTGGTGGCAAAGTGGTGTTGCACGGTGATTCCTTCCCGGAAGCCCTGGCCTACTCGCTCAAGCTGGTCGACGAAAAAGGCTACGTGTACATCCACCCCTACGATGATCCGCATACCATTGCCGGGCAGGGCACCGTGGCGATGGAGATCCTGCGCCAGCACCCAGGGCCGCTGGACGCGATTTTCGTACCGGTGGGCGGCGGCGGCCTGATCGCCGGGATTGCGGCGTATGTGAAATACCTGCGCCCGGAAATCAAGATCATCGGCGTGGAGCCGGACGACTCCAACTGCCTGCAAGCCGCCATGGCGGCGGGCGAGCGCGTGGTTTTGCCGACTGTGGGAATCTTCGCCGATGGCGTGGCGGTGGCGCAGATCGGCCAGCATACCTTCGACATCTGCAAAGACTATGTGGACGAAGTGATCACCGTCAGCACCGATGAAATCTGTGCGGCGATCAAGGACATCTACGATGACACCCGCTCCATCACCGAACCGGCCGGTGCGCTGGGTGTGGCCGGGATCAAAAAGTACGTCGAGACCCGTGGCGTCAGCGGCCAGAGCTTTGTCGCCATCGACTCGGGTGCTAACGTCAACTTCGACCGTTTGCGCCATGTGGCCGAGCGCGCCGAGTTGGGTGAAGGTCGTGAGGCCATCATCGCCGTGACCATCCCCGAGCGGCCGGGCAGCTTCAAGGCCTTCTGCGAAGCGGTGGGCAAGCGCCAGATCACCGAATTCAATTACCGCTACCACTCCGGCAGCGAAGCGCACATCTTCGTCGGCGTGCAGACCCACCCGGAGAACGACCCGCGCAGCGCGTTGGTGGCCAGCCTGACCAGCCAGGGTTTCCCGGTGCTGGACCTCACCGAGAACGAACTGGCCAAGTTGCACATCCGCCATATGGTCGGTGGGCATGCGGCCAAAGTCAGCGACGAGTTGGTGTTTCGCTTCGAATTTCCGGAGCGACCGGGGGCGTTGTTCAACTTTCTCCACAAGCTCGGCGGGCGCTGGAACATCTCGATGTTCCACTACCGCAACCACGGCGCGGCTGACGGCCGAGTGGTGGCGGGCTTGCAAGTGCCGGCGGACGAGCGCCACCTGGTGCCTGCCGCGTTGGCGCAAATCGGTTACCCGTACTGGGATGAAAGCGAAAACCCGGCTTACCAGCTGTTCCTCGGTTGAGCGACTACGCTGACTGAGCGGCCTAAAAGGAATAGAGACCATGGAAACGCTGACCACCCTCAAGGTGATCCACATCACCGCCACCGTATTGCTGCTGCTCAGCGGCCTGGGCCTGGCTGTATTGGCGTGGCGTAAACGCAGCGCCGGCCCGTCTGCGACCGTGCAACGCCCCTGGGCATTTATATGGCTGCTGATGGGGATATGCCTGGTGAGCATGCCGTTCACCGGCTGGTGGCTGGTGCACCTGCTCGGCTGGCCATTGGGGCAAACCTGGATCTTGGGCTCCAGCATCCTCTACACCGTGGCGGCGCTGGCCTGGTTCTGGCTGGTGGCGCGGCTCAATCGGCTGCGCAAGGGCGAGGGCGGGAGCCTGAATTTCACCCTGGTGCTGGCGGTGGTCAGCCTGGTGGGGTTTGTGGCGATTGCAGGGCTCATGGGCGCCAAGCCGGTTTGAAACCGCGTCGCCTTTATCGCAGGCAAGCCAGCTCCCACATTTGACCGAGTTCCAACATGAGAACAGGGTCAAAATGTGGGAGCTGGCTTGCCTGCGATAGCATTCTCAGCTGCGCAGCGTAATCACCGGCCAGCCACGCTTTTCAGCCTCAGCGCGCAAATTCGGATCCGGATCCACTGCCACCGGGTGAGTCACCTGCTCCAACAACGGCAAATCATTCATCGAATCGCTGTAGAAGTAGCTGTCTTCCAGGCTATAACCGGTTTCTTCCAACCAACGGTTCAAACGCGTCACCTTGCCCTCGCGAAAGCACGGCACATCAGTGCTGCGCCCGGTATAGCGGCCGTCCACCATTTCGCACTCGGTGGCGATCAAGGTCTCGACGCCCAGGCGTGCGGCAATCGGCGCGGTGACGAAGCGGTTGGTGGCGGTGATGATCACCAGCTTGTCACCGGCGGCGCGGTGCTTGGCCAGCAGCTCGACGGCCTTGGGGAGCATGATGGGCTCGATGCAGTCGCGCATGTAGTCGTTGTGCCACGCGTCCAGCTGGGCCATCTCGGTGCGGCCGAGGATTTCCAGGCAGAAGTTCAAGTAGGCGGCGTTATCCAGCGTGCCGGCCAGGTAGTCCTGGTAGAACTCATCGTTGCGGGCCTTGTAGGCCACCGGGTCGAGAAAACCGCGTTCACACAGGTAATCGCCCCAGGCGTGATCGCTGTCACCGCCCAGAAGGGTATTGTCCAAGTCGAATAAGGCCAGGCGCATTGCAGTTACTCGCTGAAAAGTCTGTAAAAAGGCGTCCAGAATACGGTCTTTTCACAAGAGTGCACATAAGGTAAGAAGCCTCGTTGCCGCTGGAACAACCTTTGTGGAACAATGCGGCGATATGCGTTTGCGAGGTTGTTGCCGTGATCGACCCCGATGGTTTCCGTCCTAATGTCGGCATTATTCTGACGAATGATGCCGGACAGGTGCTATGGGCTCGCCGAATCAACCAAGATGCCTGGCAGTTTCCTCAAGGTGGAATCAACCCCGACGAAACCCCTGAAGACGCCTTGTACCGTGAGTTGAACGAAGAAGTCGGCCTTGAGCGCGAAGATGTGCAAATTCTGGCCTGTACCCGTGGCTGGTTGCGCTATCGTTTGCCGCAACGCCTGGTGCGTACCCACAGCCAACCGCTGTGCATCGGCCAGAAGCAGAAATGGTTTCTTTTGCGCCTGATCTCCAACGAGCAGCGGGTGCGGATGGATTTGACCGGTAAACCGGAGTTCGATGGCTGGCGCTGGGTCAGCTATTGGTATCCGTTGGGCCAGGTGGTGACATTCAAGCGCGAGGTTTATCGTCGCGCTCTCAAAGAGCTTGCCCCGCGCCTTTTAGCGCGCGACTGACGACGGAGTTCGACCCCGAGCCATGCTCAATACGCTGCGCAAGATCGTCCAGGAAGTTAACTCCGCCAAGGATCTCAAGGCGGCGTTGGGGATTATTGTGTTGCGCGTCAAGGAAGCCATGGGCAGCCAGGTCTGCTCGGTTTACCTGCTGGACCCCGAGACCAACCGTTTTGTGCTGATGGCCACGGAGGGCTTGAACAAGCGCTCCATCGGCAAGGTCAGCATGGCGCCCAATGAAGGTCTGGTGGGCCTGGTGGGGACGCGTGAAGAACCCCTGAACCTCGAAAACGCGGCCGATCACCCGCGTTATCGCTACTTTGCCGAAACCGGCGAAGAGCGCTACGCCTCGTTCCTTGGCGCACCGATCATTCACCACCGCCGCGTTGTCGGCGTGTTGGTCATCCAGCAAAAAGAGCGTCGCCAGTTCGACGAAGGCGAAGAAGCCTTCCTGGTGACCATGAGCGCGCAACTGGCCGGGGTTATTGCCCACGCCGAAGCGACCGGCTCGATTCGCGGCCTGGGACGCCAGGGCAAGGGTATCCAGGAAGCCAAGTTTGTCGGTGTCCCGGGTTCGCCAGGCGCTGCGGTGGGTACCGCGGTGGTCATGCTGCCGCCCGCCGACCTCGATGTGGTGCCGGACAAGAGCGTCAGTGACATCGACGCCGAGATCAAACTGTTCAAGACCGCCCTCGAAGGCGTGCGCGCCGACATGCGCAACCTGTCGACCAAGCTGGCGACCCAGCTGCGCCCCGAAGAGCGTGCGCTGTTCGACGTGTACCAGATGATGCTCGACGACGCGTCCCTGGGTAACGAAGTCAAGACCGTGATCAAGACCGGCCAGTGGGCCCAGGGCGCGTTGCGCCAGGTGGTCACCGATCACGTCAACCGTTTCGAAATGATGGACGACGCCTACCTGCGCGAGCGGGCGTCGGATGTGCGCGACCTGGGTCGCCGTCTGTTGGCGTACTTGCAGGAAGACCGCAGCACCAACATGGTCTTCCCCGATAACACCATTTTAGTCAGTGAAGAATTGACCGCCACCCAGCTTGGCGAAGTGCCTGAAGGCAAGCTGGTGGGCCTGGTGTCGGTATTGGGTTCGGGTAACTCCCACGTGGCGATCCTGGCCCGGGCCATGGGTATCCCGACGGTGATGGGCCTGGTAGACCTGCCGTATTCCAAGGTCGATGGCATCGACATGATCGTCGACGGGCATCGCGGCGAGGTGTTCACCAACCCCAGCGACGTGCTGCGCAAGCAATACGCCGAGGTGGTGGAAGAAGAGAAGCAACTGGCCCAGGGCCTGGATTCGTTGCGCGAGCTGCCGTGTGTGACCCCCGATGGCCACCGCGTACCGCTGCTGGTCAACACCGGCCTGCTGGCGGATGTAGCCCGTGCGCAGCAACGCGGTGCCGAAGGGGTGGGGCTGTACCGCACCGAAGTGCCGTTCATGATCAACCAGCGTTTCCCGAGCGAGAAGGAGCAGCTGGCGATTTATCGCGAGCAACTGCAAGCCTTCCACCCGTTACCGGTGACGATGCGCAGCCTGGATATTGGCGGCGACAAGTCACTGTCCTATTTCCCGATCAAGGAAGACAACCCCTTCCTTGGCTGGCGTGGCATCCGCGTTACCCTCGACCATCCCGAAATCTTCCTCGTCCAGACCCGCGCCATGCTCAAGGCCAGCGAGGGCTTGAACAACCTGCGCATCCTGCTGCCGATGATCTCCGGCACCCATGAACTGGAAGAAGCCCTGCACCTGATCCACCGTGCCTGGGGCGAAGTGCGCGACGAAGGCGCCGATGTGCCGATGCCGCCGATTGGGGTGATGATCGAAATCCCGGCGGCGGTGTACCAGGCCAAGGAACTGGCGCGGCAGGTGGACTTCCTGTCGGTGGGCTCCAACGACCTGACCCAGTACCTGCTGGCCGTGGACCGTAACAACCCACGGGTGGCCGACCTCTACGACTACCTGCACCCAGCGGTGCTGCAAGCGCTGCAACACGTGGTGCGCGACGCCCATGCCGAAGGCAAACCGGTGAGTATCTGCGGCGAAATGGCCGGCGACCCCGCGGCGGCGGTGCTGTTGATGGCGATGGGTTTTGACAGCCTGTCGATGAACGCCACCAACTTGCCGAAAGTGAAGTGGATGCTGCGCCAGGTGGAGTTGAGCAGGGCCAAGGATTTGCTCGCCGAGTTGATGACCATCGACAACCCGCAAGTTATCCACAGCTCGCTGCAACTGGCGTTGAAGAACCTGGGGTTGACCCGGATGATCAACCCGGCCTCGGCCAAAACCCTGTAGGAGCGAGCTTCTAGCAGATCGTTCCCGCGCTCTGCGTGGGAAGGCAGCCCTGGACGCTCCGCGTCGGCTTTTAGAGCGTGACGCAGAGCGTCACAAGAGGCGTTTCCACGCAGAGCGTGGGAACGATCAAAGACCGAGGCGCCTTCATCGCAGGCAAGCCAGCTCCCACCTGTGGAATGCATTCACCTGTGGGAGCTGGCTTGCCTGCGATAGCGGTGGTCCAAGCAGCGCTAAAACATCAGGTCCACCTCACCCAGCCGCCCCCCGTGCGGGCCAAAGCTGCGCTCCAGCATCCGCCGCGTCCCATCGGCATTCACAATCAGCGCCGTGCTCGCCCGTGTCCCGTAACTGGGGCTGGCGATAAACACGCTCGACAGCAGGCTTTCAGTCGCCAGGCCTACGCCGGTGTCCGGCAGCTCGGCAAACGGCGCGGTCTGCGGGTCGCTCAGAATCTCCAATAGGGCCTCCGGCTCGGGGTTCTCCAGCACTGCGCTGAACGCCGCCTTGGCCTTTAGCAACTTCGGCCAGGGCGTATCCAGCCCGGCATTGGATAACCCGTACACCCCAGCCTTCAGCAACGTCGGCTCGGTGTCATTGGCGTTGTAGTGCCACAGCTCATCCCGCGTGCCCACCAGCAGGTTAAACCCGGCATATTCAATCGAGCGGCCATTCACATCGGCCAAATAATCATCAATCGGCAGCGAACCAATGAGAAACCGCGCGACCAGCTCGCCACGAGACTTGCGTGCCGGTGGCTGGTGCGGGTCGCGGATGTTGGTCAAGGCGGCAAAGCGCCCATCCGCGTTCACCCCCAGCCAGGTGCCCCCGGCCTCCTGATCGCGACCGGCATAGACCTGGGGCGCATCCGCCCACTGGGCCAGCGGCAGGCTGGGGCGGGCGTAGAACTCATCGCGGTTGGCCGCGACGATCAGTGGCTGGGCATGGCCCGGTCGCCAGGCGAAAACAATCAGGCACATCGGGTGACCCCTTTTGTGTTTTTGCCACTCTACCCACAGACGCGCAGGTGTTCCATCGTCTCGAAGTTGGGCCGCGCACCTCTGATCCGTTAACATGCCGGGCTGTTTGGTGTGTATGTGAACTTCTTAATTTGATCTCGCAGCTGTAACGCAGGCTTAATCGCACATCGGCATGGTCCGGTGCGTCATGACTAAATGTTTTAACGAGGAGTCGCAATGCTGCCTTACCCGCAGATCGACCCGGTGGCCCTGGCCATCGGTCCGCTGAAAATCCATTGGTACGGGTTGATGTACCTGATCGGCATCGGCGGTGCCTGGCTGCTGGCTTCCCGGCGCCTGAATCGTTTCGACCCGACCTGGACCAAGGAAAAGCTCTCCGACATGGTGTTCTGGATGTCGATGGGCGTGATCGTCGGCGGGCGCCTGGGGTACGTGCTGTTCTACGATCTGTCTGCGTATCTCGCCAACCCGACCCTGATCTTCGAAGTGTGGAAGGGCGGCATGGCGTTCCACGGCGGGTTTATCGGCGTGATGATCGCCGCCTGGTGGTTTGGCCGGCGCAATGGCAAGTCGTTCTTCCAGCTGATGGACTTCGTCGCCCCCTTCGTGCCGATTGGCCTGGGCGCCGGGCGCATTGGTAACTTTATCAACGCCGAGCTGTGGGGCAAGCCGACCGACGTGCCGTGGGCGATGGTGTTCCCGGCGTTCAGCGACCCGGCGCAACTGCCGCGCCACCCGTCGCAGCTGTACCAGTTTGCGTTGGAAGGTGTGGCACTGTTCCTTATTCTCTACATCTTCTCGCGCAAGCCGCGCCCAACCATGGCCGTGTCGGGCATGTTCGCGCTGTTCTACGGGATTTTCCGCTTCATCGTCGAATTCGTACGGGTACCGGATGCGCAGTTGGGCTACCTGGCATGGGGCTGGCTGACCATGGGTCAGGTGCTTAGCCTGCCGATGATCCTGGCGGGCCTGGGCATGCTGTGGTGGGCGTACAATCGCCCGCAGCCGCTGAAGAACGCCGCGCTTTAAATTCGAATGCCGAGACCAGGAGGTCTTGGCTTCAACGATACGGGTAAAAACATGAAGCAATATCTCGAACTGCTGCAGGACGTCGTGACCAATGGCCTGACCAAGGGCGACCGCACGGGCACCGGCACCAAGGCTGTGTTTGCGCGTCAGTATCGGCATAACCTGGCCGACGGCTTCCCGCTGCTGACCACCAAGAAGCTGCACTTCAAAAGCATCGCCAACGAACTGATCTGGATGTTGAGCGGCAACACCAACATCAAGTGGCTCAACGAAAATGGCGTGAAGATCTGGGACGAATGGGCCACCGAAGACGGCGACCTGGGCCCGGTGTACGGCGAGCAGTGGACCGCCTGGCCGACCAAGGACGGCGGCACGATCAACCAGATCGACTACATGGTGCACACGCTCAAGACCAACCCCAACAGCCGTCGCATCCTGTTCCACGGCTGGAACGTCGAATACCTGCCGGACGAAACCCAGAGCCCGCAGGAGAACGCGCGTAACGGCAAGCAAGCCCTGCCGCCATGCCATTTGCTGTACCAGGCGTTCGTGCATGACGGCCATCTGTCGATGCAGCTGTATATCCGCAGCTCCGACGTGTTCCTGGGCCTGCCGTACAACACTGCCGCGCTGGCGTTGCTGACCCACATGCTGGCCCAGCAGTGCGACCTGATCCCCCACGAGATCATCGTCACTACCGGCGACACCCACGCCTACAGCAACCACATGGAGCAGATCCAGACCCAGTTGGCGCGTACGCCGAAAAAACTGCCGGAACTGGTGATCAAGCGTAAGCCTGCGTCGATCTACGACTATAAGTTCGAAGACTTCGAAATCGTGGGCTACGACGCCGACCCGAGCATCAAGGCTGACGTGGCTATCTAAAGCCTTATTCGGTGAAAAACTGTGGGAGCTGGCTTGCCTGCGATGGCAGAGTGTCAGGCGACATCAATGTTGCTGGTCCACCGCTATCGCAGGCAAGCCAGCTCCCACATGGGTTCGGTGTTCACTTGGGTTAGTGGCCGTGGCTTCTGCCCACATGCGAAGGCTCGGCCTCGCTGGCCGCAATCCCTCCGCTGACCTCCAACTGCTGCAAGATCCCGCACTGGTTCCCACCGCCGCAACGTTGGCGCAGGTCCAGCAGTTGTTCCTGCAAGGCCAACAATCCGTCGATCCGCGCTTTCACATGATGGATATGCTCGTCGATCAACGCATTCACGCTTTCGCACTGGTCCTGGGGGCTGTCGCGTAGCCCCAGCAGGCTGCGGATTTCTTCGAGGGTCATGTCCAGGCTGCGGCAGTTGCGGATAAAGGTCAGCCGCTCGGTGTGCGCCTGGGTGTACACGCGGTAGTTGCCATCGGTGCGGGCCGGGGGCGGCAGCAGGTTTTCCTTCTCGTAATAACGGATGGTTTCCACCGGGCAATCGGTGAGTTTGGCCAGTTCGCCGATCTTCATCGCAGCAATCTCCAAATGGGTGCTTGACCCTATAGTGGCTACAGGGTCTTTACTTGGCAACAGGCACCTTTACGGACGCGACCTGATGAGCCACTCCATTCATACCCCGCACAAGCACGACCACAAGCACGATCACGATCACGATCACGGCCATGATCATAAACATGACCATGGGCCCGCCAAACTCACGCCTGTGGATAACCACGGCCATTCCGGCTCCTGCTGCTCCGGCGCTGCCGGGCCCGCCATCGTGACCTTGAGTGAAGCGCCCACCGCCGGCTCGCGCCTGAGCACCTTCCGCATCGAAGCCATGGACTGCCCTACCGAGCAGACGCTGATCCAGAACAAGCTGGGCAAGCTCGCTGGCGTGCAGCAACTGGAATTCAACCTGATCAACCGCATCCTCGGCGTCACCCATGACCTGCCGAACACGGCGCCGATCATCGAGGCAATCAAGTCCATCGGCATGCAGGCCGACCCTATCGAAGAAGGCAGCCCCGCCGCCGCGCCGCCCGCCAAGAAACATTGGTGGCCGTTGGCGGTGTCGGGCGTGGGTGCCCTGGGGGCCGAGGTGTTGCACTTCACCGGCGTGGCGCCCACCTGGGTAATCGCGCTGGTGGCGTTGGTGTCGATCCTCAGCGGCGGCCTTACCACCTACAAGAAGGGCTGGATTGCCCTGAAGAACTTCAACCTCAATATCAATGCCTTGATGAGCATCGCGGTGACGGGCGCGATCCTGATTGGCCAGTGGCCGGAAGCGGCGATGGTGATGTTCCTGTTCACCGTGGCCGAGTTGATTGAGGCCAAGTCCCTGGACCGGGCGCGCAACGCCATCAGCGGCCTGATGCAGATGACCCCGGAACAGGCCACGGTGCGCCAGGCCGACGGTTCCTGGCTGGAAAAAGAGGTCAAAAGCATCGATCTTGGCGCGATTGTCCGAGTAAGACCCGGTGAGCGCATCGGCCTCGACGGTGAGGTCACGGCCGGCCAGTCCACCATCGACCAGGCGCCGATCACCGGGGAAAGCCTGCCGATTGAGAAAACCGTGGGCGATAAGGTGTTTGCCGGCACCATCAACCAGGCCGGCTCCCTGGAGTACAAGGTCACCGCAGCGGCGAACAACTCCACGCTGGCGCGGATCATCCACGCGGTGGAACAGGCTCAAGGCGCACGCGCACCGACCCAGCGCTTTGTCGACAGTTTCTCCAAGGTCTACACCCCGGCCGTCTTCCTGTTTGCCCTCGGTGTGGCGGTGATTCCGCCGCTGTTCATGGCGGGTGTGTGGTTTGACTGGATCTACCGCGCCCTCGTGCTGCTGGTGGTAGCCTGCCCGTGTGCCTTGGTGATCTCCACCCCGGTGACCATTGTCAGCGGCCTGGCAGCTGCGGCGCGCAAAGGCATCCTGATCAAAGGCGGCGTGTACCTGGAGGGCGGCTACAAGCTTGACTACCTGGCCCTCGACAAGACCGGCACCATCACCCATGGCAAACCGGTGCAAACCGATTACCTGCCGCTGTTCCCGAATATCGAAGACAGCGCGCCGGCCCTGGCCGCGAGTTTGGCATCGCGTTCTGACCACCCGGTGTCCCTGGCGATTGCCAACGCGGCTGTGGATAAAAACCTGTCGACTCACGCTGTGGATAACTTCGAAGCCTTGGCCGGGCGTGGTGTGCGGGGTGATATCAACGGCCAGACCTATCACCTGGGTAACCACCGCCTGGTGGAAGACCTCGGCCTGTGTTCCGAGGCCCTGGAAGAAAAACTCTTCGCCCTGGAAAAGCAAGGCAAGTCCGTGGTGTTGCTGCTGGACAAGTCCGGCCCGCTGGCGCTGTTTGCCGTGGCCGACACGGTCAAGGAGAGCAGCCGCGAAGCCATCCAGCAATTACACGACCTGGGCATCAAGACCCTGATGCTCACCGGCGATAACACCCACACCGCCCAGGCCATTGCGGCCCAGGTCGGCATCGACCAGGCCCAGGGCGACCTGTTGCCCACCGACAAACTGCAAGCCATCGAAACCCTCTACGGCCAGGGCCATCGGGTGGGCATGGTCGGTGACGGTATCAACGACGCCCCGGCCCTGGCCCGTGCCGAGATCGGCTTTGCCATGGCCGCGGCGGGCACCGACACGGCGATCGAGACCGCCGACGTGGCGCTGATGGACGATGATTTGCGCAAGATTCCGGCTTTCATTCGGTTGTCGCGGCAAACGTCGAGTATCCTCAAGCAGAACATCGCCCTGGCGCTGGTGATCAAGGCGATCTTCCTGGCCGTCACGTTCATGGGCATGGCGACCATGTGGATGGCGGTCTTCGCCGACATGGGCGTGAGCCTGCTGGTGGTGTTCAATGGCCTGCGCCTGGTGCGCAAATAGCGGATGAGAGGGTGGTGTGCTGAGTGCTGAGTTAAAGGCGTTTTTCATGGTCGCCCGCCTGGGCAGCATTACCCAGGCGGCGAAGAAACTCGGCTTGAGCCAGCCCACGGTGACCACCCAGATTCGCAACCTGGAAAGCCACTACGGCGTCGAGTTGTTCTACCGTGGCGGCCGCCGCCTCACCGTCAGCGACGAAGGCGCGCGGCTATTGCCGATGGTCAAGGCGCTGTTGCAGCAGGAAGCGGATATCGAGTTTTTCCTGCGCAACAACGGCCAGGTCCAGGGCGCGCTGAGGATTGCCGCAACGGCGCCGTATTACATCCTCGATCTGGTCAAAGCCTTTCGCGAGCGCCTGCCCCAGGTGGAAGTGTCGGTGGAAATTGGCAACTCCCAGCAGGTGCTTGAAGCGCTGGACGATTACCGCGTCGATGTCGCGGCCTCATCGCAATTGCTGGAAGACGCCCGGCTGATCCGCCGCGTGCTGGGCACCGACCCGCTGGTGCTGGCGGTGCACCGCAATCACCCGTTGGCCAAGCTTGATCATGTACCGTTGAGCGCGCTTATCGGGCACACCTTGCTGATGCGTGAAGCGGGCTCCACCACCCGCCGGCTGACGGAAGAGATGTTGAAGAACGCCGGCGTGGGGTACGGGCCGTTGCTGGAGATTGGCAGCCGTGAGTCGATTCGCGAGGCGGTACTGCGCAATATCGGCATCAGCATCATTGCCCGCCAGGAAGTGCCCCATGACCCGCAATTGCGTGTGCTGACCATCGAGAATGCACCGCAGATTCCGGAGTATCTGTATTGCCTCAAGGAGCGCAAAGGTGCGCGCCTGCCGGCGGCTTTCCTTGGCCTGGCCCAGGAAATGTCACCCCTCTGATCGTTCCCACGCTCCGCGTGGGAACGCCGCCCAGGACGCTCCGCGTCCGTGACGCGGAGCGTCACTAGAGACATTCCCACGCAGAGCGTGGGAACGATCATGAGTCCTACACAAATCCACCAATACCACTATCACCTCCTTTTGCCTTTCTGCCACACCAGCTACGCATTGCCTCCCTAGCATGGCCTTCATCCGTTCGATGAGGTGCCACCATGCACACAGCCCTGACCCAACCCGGCGCACCGATGAAAGTGCGCGCAATCCAGAAACGCTTTGGCGCATTCACCGCGCTGGACAACGTCTCCCTGGACGTCGCCGCCGGCGAGCTGGTGTGCCTGCTGGGCCCTTCCGGTTGCGGCAAGACCACACTGCTGCGCTGCATCGCCGGCCTGGAGCGCCAGGACAGCGGTGAGCTTTACCTGGGCGAGCGCGACGTGTCCTTGCTGCCACCCCAGGCGCGGGACTACGGCATCCTGTTTCAGTCCTACGCGTTGTTTCCCAACCTCAGCGTTGAAGCGAACATCGGCTATGGCCTCACCGGCAGCGGCCGCGATGAAGTGCGCAAGCGTGTCGCGCAGATGCTCGAACTGGTCGGCCTGGTGGGCAGCGAAAAGAAGTACCCCGGCCAACTCTCCGGCGGCCAGCAACAGCGCGTCGCCCTGGCCCGCGCACTGGCGCCGGCGCCGTCGTTATTGCTGTTGGATGAGCCGATGTCGGCCCTCGATGCCCGGGTGCGCGAGCACCTGTGCACTGAACTGCGCCAACTGCAGCGGCGCCTGGGCATCACCACCTTGATGGTGACCCACAACCAGGACGAAGCCATGTTGATGGCCGACCGCATTGCCGTGATGAACAACGGCAAGGTCGAGCAGTACGCCACGCCCCAGGAAATCTACGACCGCCCGGCCACGCCGTTCGTGGCGGAGTTTGTCGGCCAGGGCAACTGGTTGCCGTTCAGCCGTAACAGCGCCAGCCATGCCCAGGTGGGTGGGTTGAACATGCGCCTGGCTGAGGACGCGGGTGTCGCCCAGTCCGGCCGCTTGTTCTGCCGCCCGGAAGCCATTTGCGTCAACCCGCCGGTGCATGAAGAAAACCTGTTCCCGGCCAAGGTTCGCGAGATTACCTTCCTCGGCAACCGCTGCCGCATGAGCTTTGAGCTGGAACAATTGCCGGGCCATCCGTTGCTGGCTGAACTGGCGCCGGAAGCCATGCCGCGCCTGGGCGCCCAGGACATCTGGGTGGCGTTGCCGCCGCGCAGCCTGCAGGTGTTTGCCTGAGATGGGGGCTGTGATGACATTGCCGGTACCGCGTCAGGTGTCCCGCGCCGAGTGGGGCGACCGCCTCTTTGTGGTCGGCGGCAAATGGCTCTGGCTGGGCCTGTTGGTGGTGGCGGTGCTGTTGCCGCTGTTGGCGATCTTCTGGCGCGGCTTCAGCGGCGAAGCCGGGCAGGGCGGTGGCCTGGTGGCCGCGCGCGAACTGCTGAGCAGCGCCAACTTCCACTGGTTGCTGGGCAATAGCCTGAAAGTGTCCCTCAGTGTGGCGGCCATCGTCGTGCCGCTGGCCTACTTGTTTGCCTATGCCCTGCAACGCACGCTGATCCCCGGCAAGTCCATCTGGCGCGGCCTGTCCTTGCTGCCATTGATGGCGCCGTCGATGCTGCCGGGCATTGCCCTGGTTTATCTGTTCGGCAACCAGGGCCTGCTGCGGGGTTTGTTCTCGGAGAATATCTACGGTTTCTGGGGCATTGTGCTCGGTGAGGTGATCTACACCTTTCCCCATGCCTTGATGATTTTGCTGTCGGCGTTGTCCCTGGCGGATGCGCGTTTGTTCGACGCCGCTTCTAGCATGGGCGCCAGCCCGGCCCGGGCGTTTCGCAGCATTACCTGGCCGGCCACGCGCCAGGCGGTGTTCGCCGCATTCTGCCTGGTGTTCACCCTGACCATTACCGACTTCGGGGTACCGGTGGTGGTGGGCGGCGATTACCAGGTGCTGGCGCTGGAGGCCTACAAGGCCGTGGTGGGCCAGCAACAGTTCGGTCGCGGCGCGTTGATCGGCATGGTGTTGCTGCTGCCGGCGCTGTTCAGCTTTGGCGTGGATGCCTGGTTGCGCCGTCGGCATGGCGACGCGATGAGCGGCCGCGCCCAGGTGTTCCAGCCAGCGCCATCGCGGCTGCGCGACGGGTGCTACCTGGCCATCGTGCTGCTGATTTGCGCGGCGTTGCTGCTGGTGTTCGGCATGGCGGTGTACTCCTCGCTGGTGAAATTCTGGCCGTACAACCTGTCGCTGTCGCTCAACCACTACCAGTTCGAAGACACCGCTGGCGGCGGCTGGCTGGCCTATCGCAACAGCCTCACCATGGCGTTGTGCACGGCGTTGATCGGCAGCGTGCTGATTTTCACCGGTGCCTACCTGATGGAAAAGACCAAGGGGCAGAAGAACCTCAACCTGGCGCTGCGCATGCTCAGCTTCGTGCCGATGGCCGTGCCGGGCCTGGTCCTGGGGCTGGGCTACGTGTTCTTCTTCAACCTCAACGGCAACCCGCTGCATGTGTTGTACGGCAGCATGGCGTTGCTGGTGGTGTGCACCATTGCCCACTACCTGACCACCGCGCAGATGACCGCGACCACCGCCTTGCGCCAGTTGGACGCCGAGTTCGAAGCCGCCGCCTTGTCCCTCAAGGCACCGTTGTACCGCCATTATCTGCGCGTCACGGTGCCGATCTGCCTGCCGGCGCTGCTGGACATCCTGCGCTACCTGTTTGTGTCGGCGATGACCACCGTGTCTGCCGCGATCTTCCTCTACAGCCCCGACACCATCCTCGCCGCCGTCGCCGTGCTGAACATGGACGACGCCGGCAATGTAGGCGGCGCGGCGGCCATGTCGACCCTGATCCTGTTCACCTCGGCCAGCGTCTCGCTGCTGCTGGCGTGGGCCTCACGTGGCGCGCTGCGCCGCTCCCAAGCCTGGCGCCAGCGCGCACCCGGCCAATAAAACATCCCTGAAGGAGGTGCTCCATGTTCAAGCCCCTGGCGCTGGTCGCTGCAGTCCTCACGGCATTCAGCCTGAATGCTTTCGCCAAGACCGAGTTGACGGTGTACACGGCCCTTGAAGCCGAGCAATTGAAGACCTACAAAAAAGCTTTCGAACAGGCCAACCCCGACGTCGAGATCAAGTGGGTGCGCGACTCCACCGGCATCATCACCGCCAAACTGCTGGCCGAGAAAGACCGCCCCCAGGCTGACGTGGTGTGGGGCCTGGCCGCCTCCAGCCTGGCGATCCTCGATCAGCAAGGCATGCTGGAAAACTACGCGCCCAAGGACTTGGACAAGATCGGCAAAAACTACCGCGACGCCGCCAATCCTCCGGCCTGGGTCGGCATGGACGTGTGGGCTGCCACCATCTGCTTCAACACTGTCGAAGCCGAGAAACAGGGCCTCACCAAACCAATAAGCTGGCAGGACCTGACCAAGCCCGAATATAAGGGCAAGATCGTGATGCCTAACCCGGCGTCTTCAGGCACCGGCTTCCTGGATGTCAGCGCCTGGCTCCAGACCTTCGGCGAGAAGCAAGGCTGGCAGTACATGGACGACCTGCATCAGAACATCGGCCAGTACGTTCACTCCGGCTCCAAGCCGTGCAAGCTGGCGGCCTCCGGTGAGTTCCCGATCGGTATCTCCTTCGAATACCCGGCGGTTCAGCTCAAACGCCAGGGCGCGCCGCTGGACATTATCCTGCCCAAAGAAGGCCTGGGCTGGGACATCGAGGCCACCGCCGTGATCAAAGGCACTGCCCACGCTGACGCAGCGAAAAAACTCGCTGACTTCTCCGCCAGCACCGCGGCGATGGATCTGTACAAGGACAACTTCGCCGTGCTCGCCCAACCGGGTATCGCCAAGCCGCAGACCGAATTGCCAGCGGACTATGAGCAACGGTTGATCAAGAACGACTTTGTCTGGGCTTCCAAAAACCGTGACAGCATCCTGGCCGAATGGCGTAAGCGTTATGACGGCAAGTCGGAAAAACAGTAACCGATCGTTCCCACGCTCCGCGTGGTAACGCCGCTCTGGACGCTCCGCGTCCGCTTTTAAAGGTCGTGACGCGGAGCGTCACCGGATGAATTCCCACGCGGAGCGCGGGAACCAGAGGACAGTATGAGTAGTGATCTGTTAGTCGTCGGCGCCGGCATTCTCGGCCTCTCCCACGCCTATGCCGCCGCCAGGCGCGGCCTCAAGGTCAAGGTGTTCGAGCGCAGCGCCACGCCATTGGGCGCCTCAGTGCGCAACTTCGGCCAGGCACTGGTCACCGGTCAACCACCAGGGCCAATGCTGGACCTGGCGCGGGAAAGCCGCGAAATCTGGGGCCAGTGGGCGCAAGCGGCGGGCCTGGCGCTCAAGCGCAATGGCTCCTACCTGTTCGCCCGCACCGAAGCCGAAGAGCATCTGCTCGAAGCCTTCTGCGCCGAGCGAGCGCGGGAGCACGGCTACAACGTCGAGCTGCTGCAAGGCGCTGCCATGAACGACCTGTACGCTGGCCAGTTCCGTCATCACCGCGCCGCACTGCATGGCAAGGACGATCAGCAACTGTATTCCCGCGAGGCCATCCCGGCGCTGATCCATTATCTGAGCCAGGCGCTGAACGTGGAGTTTCACTTCTCCACCCTGGTGCGGGAGGTTGAACCGGGCCAGTTGCACAGCACGGCGGGCCGCTTTCGCGGCGAGCAGATCATCGTCTGCTCCGGCCACGATTATCAGACCCTGCTGGCCGACGCCATCGCCGCGCTCAACCCGCAAACCTGTCGCCTGCAAATGCTGCGCGCCCGGCCAGCGCTCAACCTGAACCTGCAACATGCCTTGCTCACCGGCTTGAGCTGCGTGCACTACGGCGCCTTTGCCGACCTGCCGGAAGCGGCCGCGGTGCAGGCGCAGATCCTGCGGGAAACGCCGTACCTGCACGAGCACGGCATTCACCTGTTGATCAGCCCAACGCCCCATGGCGAGTTGATCATCGGTGATTCCCACCATTACGACAGCGATCCGTCGCCCTTCAACGCCGAGCAGGTGGATGACTGGCTGATCGAACTGGCGCAGCAGACCCTGGGTTGCAAGGTCCAGGTGGTCGAGCGTTGGCAGGGTGTCTACGGTTCGCGCGGGCCTGGGCCGTTTTCGTTTGTGCAGGCGGCACCCGGCGTCAGCGCTGCCTTGATGCACACCGGCGTAGGGATGAGCGTGGGGCCGGCGATGGCCGAGCGTAATATCAGCACACTGTGGGGCACGACGCGATGAGCCCGGAACAGGCGATTGCCCAGGTGTTTGGCTTGTACGAGCAGCATGGCACGGCTGACTACATCGGCGAGCCGGTGTCGCAAATCGAGCACATGTCCCAGGCCGCACAATTGGCCATGGCCGAAGGGTTTGACGACGAGGTGGTGCTGGCGGCGTTCTTCCACGACATCGGCCACCTCTGCGGCCAGGGCTGCGCGAACATGGGCGGTTATGGTGTGGTCAGCCACGAGCGGCTGGGCGCCGATTACCTGCGCCGCGCAGGCTTCAGCGAACGCTTGGCCAAATTGGTGGAATACCACGTGCAGGCCAAGCGTTACCTGACCTTCAGCCAACCGGACTATTTCGCCCGCTTGAGCCAAGCCAGCCGTCGCACCCTGGGTTATCAGGGCGGCGTGATGAGCGCCGAAGAGGCCAGGGCTTTTGAACAGGACTCGCTATATGCCGTGAGTTTGCGTATGCGCCACTGGGACGAGCAGGCCAAGCAAACGCAGGTGCCGGTGTTGGATCTGCAACTGCTCAAAGCCATGGCCGCCCGACTACTGGCCGCGTAGACGGGCCTTACACACATCGCAGATACGCCGCCTGGAGCCTCGATAGCCCCCGCACTAAGGTGCTTGCTTCTTAGCCAAGGGAGCAACGCAGATGCGCTATTTGAAGGTAGTTGCACAGGATCAAACGGGAGATGGCCGGGCGAATACGGTGCGTCTTCAGTTCTACCAAGGTACGCCCTGCAATCAGGACGAGTTGCTCAATGAGGCCGTAGCCTATGACCTCACCTCAGACGCAAAGGTCGATTACAGCAGGGGAGACGTTACCAATGACGGTCAGGAAAGCAGTCTTGATCAAGCGTTGCTGGATCAATTTGCCAATGCCTATTTGAAGATCAACTGGGTGAATCGCGGCGCCAGTAGCCGGCTTTACATGAAGATCTTTTCCGAAGACTTCTATAAAGACGGCACCCCCGACACCGTGCGCCTGCACTTACACAAAGGCCCAGGGCTGCTGAGTTCGGACGCTCAGGTGTCTTGGAGCGCCGCCTATGATTTTGATAACAACGGTGAACTTGAGTGGAACATTCACGCCGACATCAACTGCGATGGCGTCATTGATGAAGTTGATAAGCACTTGGTCCAGCAATTGGCTGAGCTTTATTTGAAGTTCAATTGGCACACACCTGAGCCCTTCGATGCCAAGGTTGTGGATATTCAGGCACATTGATCAGTAAGCAAAAGACCACGCCGTTTGACGCTGCTTACTGAGCATTCAAGGCATGAGCCCCGGTTCATTCAGTTGCACCGACAATGCCTCGACCTGCTCCTGACGCTCGGCCTGGCTCAGTTTGGCGTGGGGGTTGAGGGACGACCATTGCGGATAGGCGCGGGCCTTGTGCAAGGCGTCCGGCAGCTTGCCTTCGCGCCAGGTTTTGTCCTGGGGCGTATCGACCTTGATGCTGTGCATCGCCGCATGGCCGCGCAGGTTCAGGGCCTTGAGCAGTTGGCGTTGGCGCAGGGCGAGCAGGCGCAGCACGCTATCATCGACGGTGAGTTCGCGTTGGCCCTTGATCTTGCCCATCAGGCGGCTGCCATAGCTGCGTGCGGTTTGCAGCGCACCGCCGGCAATCGCGCCGGCCAGGGCAGCAGCGCCCAGTGTCAGGCCACCGACCAGCAGATCCACGCCCGCACCGGCGGCCGCACCGGCGGCGATCCCGCCACCCACGCGCACGCCCAGTTGCTTGAGAGTTTCGGGGTTGAACAGGTCGTCGCCCCAGCGCCCGTCCAGCAACGGCAAGTCGCTGGCGGCGGCATCCTGTGGGCGGAAGCCGAACAGTTTGAGCAGGGCTTCGACGCACTTTTGTTCGCGCTGGCGCACGGCCTTGCGTAAATCACTGATGGCCTGGGACTCATCCTCGGTGGTGACGCTGCGGCGGCAGGCGGCGCAGTCGATCAGCAACTCGGCGATCAGCCGTGCCGCGCTTTGCTGGCGAGCCTGGCGCTGGGCTTCTTGATCGAGGATCAGGCGTTCCAGCTGGGGGCGGGCGTTTTCCAGCAGCAGGGCCAGGCTTTCATACAGCCGACGTTCGCCGTCTTCGGGCGGTGCCACGCTGTCGAAACGCACCAGCGCATGTAGGCCGAGGCGGGCCAGGGCTTCGCGCCAGTCCGGTTCGCGGTGGTCGCTGCTGCTGACAAAGTTGAGCACCGGCAACAACGGTTTGCCACAACTGGCCAGCACTTGCAGCTCGTCGCGGTACTTGGCCAGCACCGGCTCGCGGGCATCGATCACGTACAGGCCAGCATCCGAGGCCAGCAATTGGCGCAGCACCTTGGCTTCCTGTTCGAAACGCTGGCGTGCCTCGCTGCCTTCCAGGAAACGCGCCAGCCGCGCAGGGCCATCCAGGCGTTCACCGGGGCGGTCGAGGCGTTCCAGGTAATCGAGCAGGGCGATGGCGTCTTCCAGGCCGGGCGTGTCGTACAGCTCCAGCAAGGCTTCGCCATCTACCGATAGGCGCGCACCTTCCACGTGCCGCGTGGTACTGGGGCGATGGGACACTTCGCCAAAGCCGACATCGCGGGTGAGGGTGCGCAGCAGTGAGGTCTTGCCCACGTTGGTGTGGCCGACCACGGCGAGTTTCAGCGGTTTAGTCATGACCGGTCTCCAGCCAGCTTAACGGCGCGCAATCGGCAAACGACAGCTCAAGCTGTTGCAGCGCGGCATGCCAGTCGCCCAGGCGCTCGGCGTCCAGCGCCTGGCCCGGTGGTGCCTGCAGCAGCCATACGCGGGTGTCGCTGGCGCTGCGTGCCAGCTCGGCGATCAGCGCCAGGCTGCCACGGTCGGGCGAGCGGCGCGGGTCACAGGCGATGGCCAGGCGCGCGGGTGGGAAACGGCTGAGTTGCTCCAGCAGTTTGTTGCGTGATTCGCGGCTGTCGAGGATGCCGGCGTTCTTGACGTTGGCAGGCAGTTTGGGGGGCCACGGGTGTTGGTCGTCGAGTTCGATGGCGACTAGCAAGGCGCCATCACTCTCCAGCTCACTTGCGCCGCCGCTGATCGGGTGCAGGTGATCGGGCGCCACATCGTTGACCCCCAGGCGCTCGCTGCTGGGCATCAGGCGTTCGCGCAGTTGGGCGTAGCCGGGCAGGTTGAGGTCCAGGCGCAACGCTGCGCGCCCGCGTTTCCATCGCCACAGGCACAGCAGGGCGAGGATCAACCGCGGCAACAGGCCGTAGACCAGCAACACGCCCACCAGCCAGGCGGCCCAGGCTTGGCGGGCGCTTTCGATATTCAGCGCGGAGTCGCCGCTGGCGCGGATCATCTCCACGGTGGGCACATTGAAACCCAGCAGAGCCGGGAGTGTGCCGAGGGCCTGGGTCACGGCGACAAAGGTATCGGCGCCGAGAATGGTGGTTTCCCACACAAACCCGTAGCGGCGGGTGGCGAGCAGGGTCAGCAGGATCACCAGGGCGCTGAGCAAGGCCAGCAACCACAAGCTGTTGACCAGCACACCCACCGCCCAGCGATTGAGTTTTTGCCGTTGCAGCAACAGCAACAGCGCCGGGGCCAGTTGCGCGGCCTTGGCGTCACGCGCCAGTTTCTCGCTGAGCCACAACCACAGCCGGCCAAGGCTGGCGCTGTGTTCACCGGCAAACAGCAGGCCCAGGGCCCAACTGATCAGCAAGATCAGGTTCAGGCCGAGCAGGCTACCCAAGGCCCAGAACACATTCACCGGGGCCAAGCCATTGCCCAGCGCCGCGAACGCCAAACCGGCGCCGCTGATGACGGCGACCACCGCCAGTAACACCAGCGCCAGGCGTGCGCCTTGCAGCCAGCGGCTGAGCGCGGCGGCCAAACCATCGCGCTCGGCCAGGTGCAGCGCACGCTGCTGGATGCGCGTGGGCAGGTCGCCCCCGGCGGTGCGGGCCAGGCGGTTGGCTTCCAGGTCTTCCAGGGGGCCGGCGTGTTCTTCGCGCAAGCGCACGGTTTCTGTCAGCCAAAGTCTGTGCAGCGGGTTCAGTGCAGTCACGCGCCGTCCTGTCGTGTTGATGAGGTTGGAGCATAACCGCTGGCTCGCCGCTCTGGTATTCTCGTCGCCATGAAAAAAACTCTCCCTTTAAGCCTGATCGCAGCCCTCGGTGAAAACCGTGTGATCGGCGTCGACAACAGCATGCCCTGGCATTTGCCGGGGGATTTCAAATATTTCAAGGCCACCACGCTCGGCAAGCCGATCATCATGGGGCGCAAGACCTGGGATTCCCTGGGCCGACCGCTGCCGGGGCGCTTGAACCTGGTGGTCAGCCGTCAGACCGATCTTGTGCTGGAAGGTGCGCAAGTTTTTCCTTCACTGGACGCGGCGGTAGAGCGGGCTGAGGAGTGGGCCAAGGCGCAAGGCGTGGACGAGCTGATGCTGATCGGCGGCGCGCAGTTGTATGCGCAGGGGCTGGAACAGGCCGATCGCTTGTACCTGACCCGCGTGGCGCTGAGCCCGGAAGGGGATGCGTGGTTTCCAGAGTTTGATAGGAACCAGTGGAAGCTGGTGTCGAATGTCGAGAATCCGGCTGAAGGTGATAAGCCGGCCTATAACTTCGAGGTGTGGGAAAAAGCCTAAAAGCATCGCAGGCAAGCCAGCTCCCACAGTTTGATGTGTGGATACATTCAAATGTGGGAGCTGGCTTGCCTGCGATGGCGGTCTATCAGACCTGCGCTAACTCGGCATGCTCATCGGCATTCAACAGCGCTTTATCCGTCTGCCCCATGATCTGGCTGGTAATCGCCCCGGCCGTCATCGAACCATTCACGTTCAACGCCGTACGGCCCATGTCGATCAGCGGCTCCACGGAAATCAACAGCGCCACCAGTGACACCGGCAAGCCCATGGCCGGCAGCACGATCAGCGCGGCAAAGGTCGCACCGCCGCCGACGCCGGCAACGCCCGCCGAACTCAAGGTCACAATCGCCACCAGGGTCGCGATCCACAGCGGGTCCAGCGGGTTGATGCCCACGGTCGGCGCGACCATCACCGCCAACATGGCAGGGTAAAGACCGGCGCAACCGTTCTGGCCGATGGTCGCGCCAAACGAGGCGGCGAAACCGGCGATGGATTGCGGAATGCCCAGGCGACGGGTCTGCGCTTCAATGCTCAGCGGAATACTCGCAGCGCTGGAGCGGCTGGTGAAGGCGAAGGTCAGCACCGGCCACACCTTGCGGAAGAAGCGCAGCGGGTTGATCCCGGCCAGGGACAGCAGCAGGCCGTGCACCACGAACATCAGGCCCAGGGCCAGGTACGACACCACGACGAAACTGCCGAGCTTGATGATGTCTTGCAGGTTGGAACCGGCGACCACCTTGGTCATCAGCGCCAGCACACCATAAGGGGTCAGCTTCATTACCAGGCGCACCAGGCGCATCACCCAGGCTTGCAGGGTGTCGATGGCGTTAAGGACTTTCTGGCCTTTTTCCACGTCGTCCTTGAGCAGTTGCAGCGCGGCAACCCCAAGGAACGCGGCGAAAATCACCACGCTGATGATCGACGTCGGCTTGGCCCGGGCCAGGTCGGCGAACGGGTTGGCCGGTACGAACGACAGCAGCAACTGCGGGATATTCAGGTCGGCAACCTTGCCTGCGTAATCACTCTGGATCACTTGCAGGCGCGCCATTTCCTGGGTGCCGGCCACCAGCCCTTCGGCGGTGAGGCCGAACAGGTTGGTCAGGCCGATGCCGATCAGCGCCGCGATGGCCGTGGTGAACAGCAGCGTGCCGATGGTCAGGAAGCTGATCTTGCCCAGGGACGAGGCGTTATGCAGGCGCGCCACGGCACTGAGGATCGAGGCGAACACCAGCGGGATCACGATCATTTGCAGCAGTTGCACATAGCCGTTGCCCACCAGGTCAAACCAGCCGATGGAGGCTTTGAGCACCGGGTTGCCGTCGCCATAGATCGTGTGCAACGCCGCGCCGAACAGCACGCCCAGCACCAGGGCGAACAGCACCTTCTTGGCCAGGCTCCAGTTGGTACGGCGGGTTTGTGCCAGGCCCAACAACAGGGCCACGAACACCAATAAATTGAGAATCAGGGGCAGATTCATTGAAGCTCCGTTGAGAAGGCAGCCAATCGCGTGAGCCTGCGATTGCGAACCGGGAAGCCTAACAGCTTGAAATATATTGATTTAATACCGATATGGAATGGTAACTGTCGTTTTTGGAATAAGGGTTTGACGCTCAGGCGTATGCCCTTGGCGTGATCACGACGTCCTGGGTCGTGCTCGGGCGATAACTGTCATACGGATTTGTTAGCGTCGATGTCTTTCACTTGAGGGAGACAACGCCTATGAAGCTCGCGCCGAAACTATTGGTATCCGCCGCCTTTTGCCTCGGGCTTGCCAGCCAGGCGTTTGCCGCCACCGAGTTGAAACACTGGCCGGCACCTGCCGCCAGACAGCTCAACGAAATGATCGCCGCCAACGCCAACAAGGGTAACTACGCGGTGTTCGACATGGACAACACCAGCTACCGTTACGACCTTGAAGAGTCGCTGCTGCCGTTCATGGAAAACAAGGGCCTGATCACCCGCGAAACCATGGACCCTTCGCTCAAGCTTATCCCCTTCAAAGACACCGCCGATCATAAGGAAAGTCTGTTCAGCTACTATTATCGTCTGTGCGAAGTCGACGACATGGTCTGCTACCCCTGGGTTGCGCAGATTTTTTCCGGCTTCACCCTCAAGGAACTCAAAGTGCAGGTCGACGAGCTGATGGCCTCCGGCAAGCCCGTGCCGGTCAGCTATTTCGAAGGCGACGTGGTGAAAAAATCCGAGGTACAGCCGCCGAAAGTCTTCACCGGCCAGGCCGAGCTGTACAACAAGCTGATGGAAAACGGCATCGAGGTCTATGTGATGACCGCCGCGTCCGAGGAGCTGGTGCGCATGGTCGCGGCTGATCCGAAGTACGGCTACAACGTCAAACCCGAGAACGTCATCGGCGTGACCACGATGCTCAAGGACCGCAAGACCGGCGAGCTGACCACCGCACGCAAACAGATCACTGCCGGCAAGTATGACGAGAAGAGCAACCTCGGCCTGGAACTGACCCCTTACCTGTGGACCCCGGCGACCTGGATGGCCGGCAAGCACGCGGCGATCCTCACCTATATCGACGAGTGGAAAAAACCGGTGATCGTCGGCGGTGATACACCCACCAGCGACGGTTACATGCTGTTCCACGATGTGGACGTTTCCAAGGGTGGCATCCACTTGTGGATCAACCGCAAAGACAAATACATGACCCAGCTCAACGGCATGATCGCCAAGCACGCGGCGGCTCAAGCCAAGGAAGGGTTGCCGGTGACGGCGGACAAGAACTGGGTGATCGTCAAGCCGGAAGATATCCAATAAGACCGAGTCACCTGCCTTCGCGAGCAAGCCCGCTCCCACATTCGACCGAGTTTCAACCTGAAATGCGGTCAACTGTGGGAGCGGGCTTGCCCGCGAAGGCGGTCTTAAGAACACCGCCGACTCAAAGGCAAAATAGATATCAATTGCGAACTAATCTCATTCTTTGCTAGCGTGCGCACTCCCTGAACCGTCCGTTCTTCTCAAGGTAGTGCTGTGTCCTCCTGGAATACGCAGATCGCGCGCCTGTTCGCGGAGCAGAAGAAAGCCCTCGAAGCCTTCGTCACGCGCCGCACCGGCAGCGCCCAGGTGGCTGCCGACCTGACCCAGGAATCCTTCCTGCGCCTGGCGCGCCTGGAGTCCGGCGAGAAGATCGATAACCTACCCGCGTTCCTCTTCACCATTGCCAGCAACCTGGTGCGCGACCACCAGCGCCAGGCTATCCGCCGCGAGCGCCTGGATGCCGGCGCACCGAGCGAAGAACTGCCCTGCAGCAACCCCGGAGCCGACGAACAACTGGCCGCCTATCAGCAGGAGCGACTGATGCAGGATGCGATCCTGGGCCTGCCCGAGGCGACTCGGCAGATCTTCCTGCTCTATCATGTCGACGAGCTTTCCTACCGCGAGATTGGCGAACGCCTGTCGATCAGCCCGCGCAGTGTGGAATACCAATTGCGTCGCGCCTTGATTGAATGCCGTGGGTACATCAAGACGCGCCTAGCCTGCGATGCACAAGGACGTCGGTCATGACTGCCCTGCCTACTGCTGATGTGTTGTTCGAAGAGGCGTCCGGCTGGTATTTCCGCCTGCACGCCGAGGACTTGACCCCGGCTGAAATGGACGCCTTTGCTGCGTGGCTCGGGCAGGGCCAGGCGCAGGATGATGCCTGGCAGGAAGTGCAGGCGATGCTTGGCGGCCTGCGTGAGCCGGCGCGCGTCATTCGCCGTGCCGAGCAGGCCACCTGGCGTACACCGCTGCGGCGCTGGGCGTATGCGGCTGCCGTGTTGCTGGCCGTGGGCCTGACCGTGCAAAGCACTCCCTGGCTTGACCGCTTGCGCGCCGACTACGCCACCGCCACTGGCGAGTCGCGCAGCATCGAACTGGCCGATGGTTCCCACCTTCAACTCAACACCGACAGTGCGGTGCAAATCCGCATGAGTGGGGGTGAGCGGCAGATCCGTTTGCTGCGTGGTGAAGGTTTCTTCGATGTGACCAAGGACCCCGCGCGGCCCTTCGTGGTGCAGTCGGGCGACGGCTGGGTGAAAGTGGTCGGCACCCAGTTCAGTGTGACGCGACGTGATGACCAGACGCGTGTGCAGGTAGCGCAGGGCAAGGTTGAGGTCAGTGCAGGGAGCGGCACACCGGTCTATCTGGAACCGGGGCGGGCCGTGGAGTATCAGGGCCAGCACCTTGCCGACGTCCACGGTTTCGACCAGGCCAGCGGCTTTGCCTGGCGTCAGCGGCAACTGGTGTTCCGTCAGCAACCTTTGTCGGTGGTGGTCTCTGAGCTGAACCGCTACTGGCCCGGCAAGACGCTGGTGCTCGGTGATGCGTTGCGCAATCGGGTAGTGTCCGGCGTGTTCGAAATCGACAAACCCGATGCCGTGCTCAAGGCGCTGGAATACACCCTCAACCTGCGTGCCGAGCATTACACCCCGTATTTGCTGGTGTTGCGTGAAGGCAATGCGTCCTGACGGCAATTTCTCAAAATATTTTCAGGGTTTCCCCGTAAGCCATCGTCCTTGATCACTGAGGCGTAAATAGTAAGCACTCTCAAGTAGTGCGGCGCCGATCACAGACTTTTTGTACCGGGGAGCACCATTCATGGCACACCGATTCGCCACACGGCCCTTGCTGGCCTTGGCCATTTCCTTGGCCAGCTGTATCGCGCCGTCGTACCTGCAGGCCGCGGAGGCCAACCAGGCCCAGACCTACCGCTTCGATATTGCCGGGCAGGGCCTGGACGCTGCGCTGGCGGCGTTCTCGGCGGTGACGCGGGTTCAGGTGCTAGTGAATGGGGAGTTGACCCAGGGGGTGATATCGCCGGGTGTGAAGGGCAACCTGGGGCAGCGTGAAGCCTTGGCGCAACTGCTCGGCGGCACGGGGCTGAGCGCGGCGTTTATCAATGCCGATACCGTCACCCTGGAAAAACGTGTGGTAGCAGGCAATGCCCTGGAAGTGGGCGCCACCACCATCACGGCCGAACGCCTGGGCGTCACCACCGAAGGCACGGGCTCGTACACCACGGGGGCCGTGACCCTGGGCAAGGGCGAACAAAAACTCAAGGACATCCCGCAGTCGGTCAGCGTCATGACCCGCAAGCAGATGGATGATCAGAACACCACCAAGCTCTCTGAAGTGGTCAAGCGCACGCCCGGCCTGACAGCGACCAAGTCTCCCGGCTCCGGAATGTTCATCTTCTCCCGCGGTTTCGAGGTTGGCACCCTGCAATACGACGGTGTGGGAATTCCACGTAACACTTACACCTTGGGCAGCTATCTCACCGAAAACATGGCCATTTACGACCGCGTCGAGACGCTGCGCGGCCCGGCCGCCTTGCTGCAAGGTGCCAATAGCCCCGGCGGCACCATGAACCTGGTGCGCAAGCGCGGGCAGCAAGCGCCGACGGCGACCATTACCGCCAAGGCTGGCTCATGGGACCACTACGGCACTCAGGTCGATGTCGGTGGCCCGCTGAACGCCGAAGGCACCTTGCGCGGCCGCTTCGTGGCGGATTACGACACCACCGACTCCTTCGTCGACTATGCGGGCGGCTGGAACCAGACGGTTTATGGCGCCGTCGACTACGATTTCACTCCCGACACCACCGTCGGCCTGGGCATCAGTAACCAGAAGGGCCATTCGCGCCCCAACTTCATGTCGTTGCCCCGTTATGCCGACGGCAGTGATATCGGTCTGCCGCGTTCGACATTTGTCGGCGCCAGTTGGAACCGCAGCGTCAACAATCAGACTCAGGTGTTTGCCGACATCGAGCACCGCTTCAACGATAACTGGAAAGTGAAAGCCGCACTGGTAGCCATGGATGAGCACAACGACGCAACCTACCAGGCGACGTGGGACACGGTACCCGTCGGCGGTGGCACTGTGCCCTATGTGGATTGGATCACCGACTTCAATACCAAGAGCCGCGGCGCGGATGTGTATGTAAACGGCAAGTTTGAGGGGCTGGGCTTCCAGCAGGAAGTGGTGCTGGGCGCCAACTATTCCAAGCTCACCACCGACGACCTTTGGGCACGGGCTTCAAATCCCGGCGCGGATATCTTCAACATCGACCACAACCGCCCACAGCGCGACAAATACCAATTGTTCCAGGAGGGTGCCGCCTCGAAGAGCTGGTATGACATTCGCCAGAAAGGCATCTATGGCACCTGGCGTGTGAAAGTCCTGGACCCGCTGACGTTGATCGTCGGTGCGCGTACCAGTTGGTATGACTATTCCTACATTGGCCAAAGTGGTTTCAAAGGCACATATGGTGCCCCGCAAGACAATACCACCCAGTCCAATGGCAAGGTTACGCCCTACGCCGGCCTGGTCTATGCGCTCAACGAGCAGTGGTCGGCGTACGCCAGCTATGCCGATGCCTTTGAGCCGCAAACCAACCTGACCACCTCCGGCTCCCTGCTCAAGCCTATCGAGGGCAAAAACTACGAGTTGGGCATCAAGGGAGAGCTGGCTGACGGGCGCCTCAATACCTCGTTTGCGATCTTCCGTTACGATCAGGAAAACCGTAGCGTGCAGGACCTGCAAGGGCCAATGAACTGCAATGGTTGGTACTGCTCGGTCGCCTCTGGCAAGGTCCGCAGCCAAGGCTTTGAAGCCACACTCAGTGGTGAGGTGCTGCCAGGCCTGCAGCTGGCCTCCAGCTACACCTACAACACCACTGAATTTCTCAAGGACGACACCTACGAAGGCAAGATTTTCAGCACCTGGACCCCCAAGCACTTGCTCAAGGTCTGGGGTGATTACCAGTTGCCGGGCGATTGGCAGCATTGGAGCGTGGGTGCCGGTGTGTCCGCGCAAAGCAGCACCGAAGCCTATGACCGTACGTTCAGCGTGCCGGGCAATGCACTGTGGGATTCGCGGGTGGCCTACAAGATCAACCAGGAATTCACCGTGGCGGCAAACCTGAACAACATGTTCGACAAGAAGTATTACATCCCGGCCTACAACGCGAACTGGGGCAGCAACTACTACGGCGACCCACGCAATGTGATGTTCACCATGACCTACACCCCACAGTTCTAAGAAATTACCTATATCCAATGTGGGGGCTGGCTCGCCCGCGATGGCGGTGTGCCAAACAAGAACTCACCGGCAGGCCCATAGCTATCGCAGGCAAGCCAGCTCCCACAGTTGATCCTCGGTGTTGTGGAGGCTTTGGCCAGGCAAAAAAATGCCCCGCACCTGGCGGGGCATTTTTACGCGCGGGGCTTACAGGCCGTCGAGCATGGCTTTGTTGCGTACCGCACCCTTGTCGGCGCTGGTGGCCAGCAGGGCGTAGGCCTTCAACGCGGTGGTGACTTTGCGCGGACGCTTTTCTACCGGCTTCCAGCCTTTCTTGTCCTGCTCAACCCGGCGTGCCGCCAGTTCTTCATCGCTGATCAACAGGTTGATCGAGCGGTTTGGAATGTCGATCAGCACCTTGTCGCCATCCTGCACCAGGCCAATCGCGCCGCCGGCAGCGGCTTCCGGGGAAGCGTGTCCGATGGACAGGCCCGACGTGCCGCCGGAGAAACGGCCGTCGGTCAGCAGGGCGCAGGCTTTGCCCAGGCCTTTGGATTTCAGGTAGGACGTGGGGTAAAGCATCTCCTGCATACCCGGGCCACCTTTGGGGCCTTCGTAGCGGATGATCACGATGTCGCCTTCCTTGACTTCGTCCGCGAGGATGCCGCGTACCGAGCTGTCCTGGCTTTCGTAGATCTTGGCGCGGCCTTCGAAAACGTGGATGGATTCATCCACACCCGCCGTTTTGACCACACAGCCGTCGAGGGCGATGTTGCCGTACAGCACGGCCAGGCCGCCTTCTTGCGAGTAGGCGTGCTCGACACTGCGGATGCAGCCGTTTTCACGGTCGTCGTCCAGGGTGTCCCAACGGGTCGACTGGCTGAACGCGGTCTGGGTCGGAATACCGGCCGGGCCGGCCTTGAAGAAGGTGTGCACGGCTTCGTCGTCAGTCTGGGTGATGTCCCATTTGGCGATGCCTTCGGCGATGGATTTGCTGTGCACGGTCGGCAGATCGGTGTGCAGCAGGCCGCCACGGGCTAGGGAGCCGAGGATCGAGAAGATCCCGCCGGCGCGGTGCACATCTTCCATGTGGTACTTCTGGATATTCGGCGCGACCTTGCACAGTTGCGGCACGTGACGGGACAGGCGGTCGATGTCGCGCAGGTCGAAATCGATCTCGGCTTCCTGGGCGGCGGCCAGCAGGTGCAGGATGGTGTTGGTGGAACCGCCCATGGCGATGTCCAGGGTCATGGCGTTTTCGAACGCCTTGAAGTTGGCGATATTGCGCGGCAACACCGACTCATCGTTCTCGCCGTAGTAGCGCTTGCACAGCTCGACGATGGTGCGGCCGGCCTGCAGGAACAACTGCTCGCGGTCGCTGTGAGTGGCCAGTGTGGAACCGTTGCCCGGCAAGGCCAGGCCCAAGGCTTCGACCAGGCAGTTCATCGAGTTGGCGGTGAACATGCCGGAGCACGAACCGCAGGTCGGGCAGGCGCTTCGCTCGTATTCCGCAACCTTCTCGTCAGAAGCGCTGGAATCGGCGGCGATCACCATGGCGTCAACCAGGTCGAGGCCGTGGGAGGCGAGCTTGGTCTTGCCGGCTTCCATCGGGCCGCCGGAGACGAAGATCACCGGGATGTTCAGGCGCAAGGCAGCCATCAACATGCCGGGGGTGATCTTGTCGCAGTTGGAGATGCACACAATGGCGTCGGCGCAGTGGGCGTTGACCATGTATTCCACGGAGTCGGCGATGATCTCGCGGCTCGGCAGCGAATACAGCATGCCGTCATGGCCCATGGCGATGCCGTCGTCCACGGCAATGGTATTGAATTCTTTTGCCACGCCACCGGCGCGTTCGATCTCGCGGGCGACCAGTTGGCCCAGGTCCTTGAGGTGAACATGGCCCGGCACGAACTGGGTGAACGAGTTGGCAATCGCGATGATCGGCTTCTTGAAGTCGTCATCTTTCATCCCCGTGGCACGCCACAGCGCGCGCGCACCGGCCATGTTGCGGCCGTGGGTGGATGTTTTCGAGCGGTAATCAGGCATTGGAGCACTCCGGGCGGCTAATCAAGTACTAAAGGGGAGTGAGCTTCTAATTGACGACTGGAACACTCAGAAAATGGCCGTGTGTCCGGTAGTTGCCACTCGCATCGCGGGATCGCCGCTTGCTTGGGCCTCGAGCTCATAAACCCGCCGGGGGATGACTGGCGATGAATAGGGCCGATTCTACACCGCTGGCGGCTGGAGGGAATGGGCGTATGTGTATTGGCGGGTTCAACCGACGTTCAGCAATTCCAGGCGACGTGAAATCAACGAATTCAACACGAGGGCCGCTGTACTCAGCAGCAAAAAAGCTAATGCCAGGGTCATCTGCGGGTTATCTGTACTCATGTTGATCAATGCGCTAATCAATCCACCCAGTATAAAAATTAAAGTGTTCCCAGCCGACGCCGCGGTGCCTGCATTTTCCGGAAACACGTCCATAGCTTTAGAGGTAGCGATGGGCCGACAAATGGTAGTTCCGGTGGTGCAGACGATCATTGGGATTAATACTGTCATCGTTGAAAGCTCAAAAGTGCTTGAAAAAAAGAGCATCAATAGCCCAGAACAAAAAATCAGGGCCAAACCGAGCACGATTTGAACCTTGGGCGCCAGCCTATTAGCGAGTATGCGAGCTACGATGCCGCCAGCAATATACGCCGCGCCGTAAAGTAGCAAGGCTAGTGAGAATTCATAAGTGGATAGCTGCAACTGATCCATGAAGATGAGCGGTGATATGACGATGAATGAAAAGTGGCAGGCGAAAGCAATTGCTGCAATTAGCCAGTAACCGACGAAACTGCGGTTGCTGAGTACCCGTTGATAAGCGCAGAAAATATCTTCTTTTGGATGAGAGTTTACATGATGATTGTCTAGTAAAAAATACGCGATTGACAAAACGCCAAGGGCCAATACGATAAAAAGAAAAAAGCTGCCAGGCCAGTCAAAAAGCTGTTGCAGTACACTACCAAGTAGCGGAGATATTGAAATAAAAATGCCACTCGCCGTGATCATCAGAATTCTCAACTGGTCCCTTTCTTTACCTTCAAACATATCCTGAACCAACGCCTGTGACAGCACGAAGCAGCCGCAACCGATGGCTTGGACCATTCTAAATATCAGAAACCACATATATTCGGTAGAGAATACGCAACCGGTGGCACCTGCAATGGATACAACCATCCCGCTAATCAACAACCCCTTGCGCCCTACGATATCTGAGAGTGGTCCGATTAAAAGTTGTGATAGGGAGATACCGATAGCAAAAAGGCTAATAGAGAACGCAATATCCGAAGGTTTATTTTGAAAGTGTTCAGCCAGTGCGGGGAAAGAAGGGAGTAAGACATCTAGAGGGAAAACACCAAGTAACACCATGGTCATTAATAGCACGATCGCCGACCTTTGTCTTTTTTTGTTACCGTTAGCGGTACGTGTCTTATTCATCTATAAGCCCCACATTTGAGAACAGCTGGCGAATATCAGTTCGTTTAAAAAAACCTGCTTTTTTCAATGCTTGAAATGTGGTGCTGGCACCTTCGCGAGCGCGAAGAATATGGGCGTGCGGGTCAGCCATCATGGTCACAACTTGATCGACAGTGGTCTCACTTAATTGCACGCTTCGTAAACTCAATTCGAGCCATTTTTTATCCGTCTCAAAGAAAATAAGGATAATATCTAAGAGCTGTTTGGCAGATAAAATTCGTTGCTCGTCACTCATCTGAATCCACAAATAATGAAAGACTTCGCTAAAATATCGACTGTGTCGGGCCTCGTCAGCGAGGTGATCTTTGAGCATCTCCTGAACGCAGCAGACCAAGTTTTTTTGATAAACATCACGTAGATCTTTTGCAATGATGGTTTCCGATACGAAACCAATTAGAAGCCACGTGATCGACTTCTGCTTATTCGGGGTGGTATGGATTAGCTGATTGAGTTTTGTTATTCGTCTGTGGATAGTTGATTGAGTTGCCATATCATAAAATTTACTGACTTGTTCGGCAAGCTGATAGGAGAATAGCGCGTGATAACCTTCGTCAGTGTAAAGCTGCAGTGCCGCTATTTTCATACGAGAAGGTATCGTAAATTCAAGCTCGTCATGAATTATTAGTTCTACGGAGCGATTAACGATCTGGTGTTCAAGTAGTGTTGTGTAGTTTAGGAAGTTTACTAAGTGATTGGCGCAGAGACGCTTAGTGATGGCTTTGTCGGCTAATTTGACTTCCGGATGTTTAAGATAGGGAAGTAGGGCGGGAGGAAACCAATCTCTTGACTCCAGCTGTTTCTCTAAATCTGGAGGTAACTTGTATTGGTAATCACTGGTTCTTACTGATGCGCGGGTGTTCCAGTCTCCAAGAGTGAAGCTGGCTTTCCACAGATTAGAGTCGATGAGCGGCTCAACCATAATTCCTACCCTCGGTTGTTTAGCAGCGATTTTAGTTCCCTGCATATCACTTGTCCGTCGCTTTTACCGCACCCGACAAAAAATAAGACTTGTTCAGGATTGTTTTCTTCAAATCCTAATAAGGATTCAACCTGATTGTCTGTAAGTGCGCCCGTTAACCAAGTGCTCAGTCCCATCGCTGTCGCGACCAGTTGGTAGGTTTGTGAAATATGACCCGCTTCGACATAAGCCATTCGATAAGCTCGTGAGTGCTCGTATTTCCACCAGAGTTTGTCAAATCGACAAGTGATGAAGAGACCTGCCGGGAGTTCGTTAATGAAGTGCTGTCCTGAAAGCACTTGCCCCAATGCCGTTTTCAGTTGCGTATTGACGGTACTTAGAGTGTGCTCGGATGCGTTATAAGCGTAAATGCCGGGCTTCAACCCATCTATATTTTTAGCGTAAAGGAAACCTTCACACGCGTTTAATCCCCCACCGGAAGGGCTGCTCCTTCGGGCTTCGAGTCCTTTCGCAATACTTTCATCAACATTGTTTGCTCTTTCGTTTAAGTGTCCTAAGCACAAGTAAAGAATTGTACTTATGGTTTGCAGGGCAACGGATTCGCCTGTGAATGAACGGCAGGTTTTTCGGGTGAGCAATGCACTTTGAAGTGAGTTCTCTGACAGGTTGATAGGTGCTGGCAAGCGAATTAATGGAGTGTCAGCTTTGTGTTTGTGTATTCGGTCTGGAGGGGGAGGTGTTGATAATGTTTTTGTACAATGGTCTAGGTAGATGCTCGCCCATTCGTCTGCGTTTTCGGGCATTTGATCGCAAGGTATGTTTTTGGTGCCAATATGGAAAATTTTTGATAACTCATCCCAGCCCCAATTAATTGGCGGAGAAGGTGTGTCTGTCAAAATTTCGGCTTCTAATAGCTGAGTGTCTATTGGGTTTGAATTGTCGAAGATTTTTGGATCGTTTATCAGTTTGGTGAGTCGTACTGAGTATTCTAGATTGAGCTCGTATTGTTTGTGATTTTTATAGTTCCAAACTATCGCTGTAGGTGTTTTTGGGAGTATAAATATATAAGGGTTTATCTGCATTGCACTGCCTCCGTGCGGAGCGGAAAAACGCTGGGTAGCCGGCACTCCCCAGCGTTTTAGTTGCTTAGCGGGCTTTCAGTGCTACCAAGAAAGCCAAGTTGGCGATGTGGGAAGTTTCCAGTTTGATATTTTTCATTTTGGATCTCCTTATTTTCAACTTTATATTTAATTAAAGTGTCGCCGTCATCGGTGACAATTGAATAATAGGATTTAATGATGAAATTTCAAGAAAAAAACGCGTAGGAATGTTCGAGTTTTTTTGTCGGATTGGTACTACGAAGTGGCGTGGGGTAGTTATTCTATGCTTAATAGGCAGTCGGTAAAATACGGTCGGGCGGAATGGCTTAGATGTAATGAAATCATGGGAGATCCATTTTGGATCCCCCATTCAGATGTTAATCAGCTATTAGGCAACAACCGGCACGTAATGCTCTTGATATACCGCGTCTCGGCAATCGCCGGGTGCACCGGGTGGTCCGGGCCTTGGCCGCCGCGTTCGAGCATCTGGATGTTGCGGTCCAGGTGGCGGGCGCTGGTCAGCAGGATGTTTTGCAGGTCATCTTCCGGCAGGTGCATGGAGCATGAAGCGCTGACGAGGATGCCGTCCTTGCTGAGCAGGCGCATGGCTTGCTCGTTGAGGCGGCGGTAGGCGCCTTCGCCGTTTTTCATGTCTTTTTTGCGTTTGATGAAGGCCGGTGGGTCGGCGACGATCACGTCGAAGCGTTCTTCGCTGGCTTTCAGTTCCTTCAAGGCTTCGAACACGTCGCCTTCGATGCAGGTCATTTTCTCGGCAAAGCCGTTCAGCGCGGCGTTGCGTTCTACGCCGTCGAGGGCGAAGGCGGAGGCGTCGACGCAGAACACTTCACTGGCGCCAAAGGCCGCCGCTTGCACGCCCCAGCCGCCGATGTAGCTGTACAGGTCCAGTACACGCTTGCCCTTGGCATACGGGGCCAGGCGGGCGCGGTTCATGCGGTGGTCGTAGAACCAGCCGGTTTTCTGGCCCTGGATCACCGGGGCTTCGAATTTCACGCCGTTTTCTTCCAGCGCCACCCACTCCGGCACCAGGCCGAATACGGTTTCGACGTAGCGGTTGAGGCCTTCGGCGTCACGCGCGGCGGAGTCGTTCTTGAACAGGATGCCGCTGGGCTTGAGCACTTGGGTCAGTGCGGCGATCACGTCTTCTTTATGCGCTTCCATGGTCGCTGAAGCGATCTGTACTACCAAGATGTCGCCGAAACGGTCGACCACCAGGCCCGGCAACAGGTCGGAATCACCGTAGACCAGGCGGTAGAACGGCTTGTCGAACAGGCGGTCACGCAGGGACAGGGCCACGTTGAGGCGGTGCACCAGCAGCGACTTGTCCAGCGGCAACTTGATGTCGCGCGACAGCAGGCGGGCGCAGATCAGGTTGTTCGGGCTCATGGCCACGATGCCCAGGGTCTTGCCGCCGGCTGCTTCCAGGATAGCCTGGTCGCCTGCCTGGAAGCCGTGGAGTGGGGTGGCGGCCACGTCGATTTCGTTGCTGTAGACCCACAGGTGGCCGTTGCGCAAACGACGATCGGCGTTGGCTTTGAGACGCAGGCTTGGCAGGGACATGACGTCGCTCCGGAAAAAAGAGCGGGAGTATACCCTTTGCGCACTCTTTCATGTGGGAGCTGGCTTGCCTGCGATGCGGGCGGCGCGGTGTATCAGACGTACGGTGGTGATGCTATCGCAGGCAAGCCAGCTCCCACATTCGATCGGGTTTCACTTGGCTTTTTGGGTGTCGGCCATGTCGGCATAAGGGGTAGAATTCGCGCCTAGCCCAGAGTGTGTACTTATGTCCCAAGAGCTTTCCCCCGAGCAGATCCAACAGGCCCTGCAAGGCATCAGCGTGCCGCCTCAACCGCAAATCATGGTGGATTTGCAGATGGAGCAGTACATGCCCGACCCGGACCTGGAAGTGATTGCGCGGTTGATCTCCCAGGACCCGGGCTTGTCCGGTGCGCTGCTCAAGATTGTCAATTCGCCGTATTACGGCCTGAGCAATAAAATCGCTTCGATCCAGCGTGCGGTGAACCTGCTGGGCAGCCGTTCGATCATCAATCTGATCAACGCGCAGTCGATCAAGGGCGAGATGTGCGACGACACCATCGTCACCCTCAACCGTTTCTGGGACACCGCCCAGGATGTGGCCATGACCTGCCTCACCCTGGCCAAGCGCACCGGTTCCCAGGCCGTGGACGAAGCCTATGCCTTGGGCCTGTTTCATGATTGTGGCGTGCCGCTGATGCTCAAGCGCTTCCCCAATTACATGGCGGTGCTGGAAGAGGCCTACGCCAATGCCGGCCCGGATTGCCGCGTGGTTGACACCGAAAACAAAGCGTTCCACACCAACCATGCGGTAGTCGGCTACTACACCGCCAAGTCTTGGCGCCTGCCGGAGCATGTCACCGACGCCATCGCCAATCACCACAACGCCCTGGCGATTTTCAGCGATGAGTCGTCGCGCAACCCGCAGCTCAAGAACCTGCTGGCCATTTTGAAGATGGCCGAGCATATCTGTTCGTCCTATCGCGTACTGGGCAACCAGCCGGTGGATCATGAGTGGAATGCCATCGGCCATCTGGTGCTGGATTACGTGGGCCTGTCGGACTACGACTTCGAGAGCCTGAAGTTGTCGATCCGCGAACTGGGCGCGCACTGACCCGTTATTCAAGAGGTACACATGCCCGAGTTACCAGAAGTCGAAACCACCCGCCGCGGGATCGCCCCGCACCTGGAAGGCCAGCGCGTCAGCCGCGTGGTGGTGCGTGAGCGGCGCCTGCGCTGGCCGATTCCGGAAGACCTGGATGTGCGCCTGTCGGGGCAGCGCATCGTGCTGGTGGAGCGCCGGGCCAAATACCTGTTGATCAATGCTGAAGTGGGCACCTTGATCAGCCACCTGGGCATGTCGGGCAACTTGCGCCTAGTGGAAGTCGGCATGCCGGCGGCCAAGCATGAACACGTGGATATCGAGCTGGAATCGGGTATGGCCCTGCGCTACACCGACCCGCGGCGCTTCGGTGCGATGCTCTGGAGCCACGACCCGCACAACCATGAGTTGCTGATGCGGCTGGGGCCGGAGCCGTTGACTGACCTGTTTGACGGTGAGCGCTTGTTCCAGTTGTCTCGCGGCAAGTCGATGGCGGTGAAGCCGTTCATCATGGACAACGCGGTGGTGGTGGGTGTGGGTAATATCTATGCGACAGAGGCGCTGTTTGCAGCGGGGATTGACCCGCGGCGCGCCGCTGGCGGGATTTCACGCGGGCGTTATTTGAAGCTGGCGATTGAGATCAAGCGGGTACTGGCCGCTGCCATTGAGCGGGGCGGTACCACGTTGCGGGACTTTATCGGCGGCGATGGGCAGCCGGGGTATTTCCAGCAGGAATTGTTCGTGTATGGCCGTGGTGGCGAGGCGTGCAAGGTTTGCGGCACTGAGCTACGCAATGTGGTGCTGGGGCAGCGGGCGAGTGTGTTTTGCCCTCGGTGTCAGAGCTGATGGCTGTGTGAGGGCTGATATCGTTATCGCAGGCAAGCCAGCTCCCACAGTTGAAGGTATTCACCTATCCAATGTGGGAGCTGGCTTGCCTGCGATGAGGCCCTTACGGGCAATGAAGAGGCTTAGGCCTTACCGGTAATCTTGCGGTACTTCTCCATCAACTGCTCTTCAGTCTCAGGGTGTGCCTCATCCAGCGGGATGCAATCCACCGGGCATACCTGCTGGCACTGCGGTTCGTCGTAGTGGCCGACGCACTGGGTGCACAGGTTAGGGTCGATCACATAGATCTCTTCGCCCTGGGAAATGGCGGCGTTCGGGCACTCGGGTTCGCAGACGTCGCAGTTGATGCAATCGTCGGTGATGATCAGGGACATGGAAACTCCTGCCAGGGCACTCTGCCAAGGCATCTGAAAACTAATGCGCGCAATTGTGCCGCATTGGCGCCCGCAGTGCGAGCAGGCACCGACCGGGCAGCCTTACTTCTTGAAGCGTAGCGTCAGCGCATCGGCCACGGCTGGGTGCACGAACTTGGTGATATCTCCGCCCAAAGCGGCGATTTCACGCACCAACGTCGAGGAAATGAACGAATAACGCTCCGACGGCGTGAGGAACAGGCTTTCCACGTCCGGTGCCAATTGGCGGTTCATGTTGGCTAGCTGGAATTCGTATTCGAAGTCCGACACCGCACGCAGGCCACGCAGGAACACATTGGCGTTCTGCTCCTTGGCGAAATGCGCCAGCAATGTCGAAAAGCCCACTACTTCCACATTCGGCAGGTGCTTGGTGACCTCTTGCGCCAGCTCCACACGTTGTTCCAGGGGAAACAACGGGTTTTTCTTGGGGCTGGCCGCGACCGCGATGATCACATGGTCGAACAGGCGAGAGGCGCGTTCGACCAGATCGCCATGGCCTTTGGTAATCGGGTCGAAGGTACCTGGGTACAACACTCGGTTCATCGCGTCGTCCTGGCGGAGTCCGTTGGGGAACCGGATGGTATCGCAGCATTACCGGTGGGCCAAGTCGACTTATGTAGATAGATGCCGTGAATACCCTGTTTTTTCATGCCGTTTTCAGACGTTCGGCCAATGCGCTCGCCAGTTGCGCGGTCAATCCGTACACCGACAATTGCGGGTTGGCGCCAATGCTGGTGGGGAACAGCGAGCCATCGTGGATCGACAGGTTACGCAACTGATGATGGCGACCCAGGCTGTCGGCCACGGCATTTTTTGGCTCTTCACCCATGGCGCAACCGCCCATCACGTGGGCGCTGCCCAGGGTGGTGCGATGCAGTTCCAGATTCAAACCGTCGATCACGCTGCGCGCTTCGGCCAAGTTGTTCACAAAGCGCGCGTCGTGATGCAGGGGCTTGACCGATTTGGCCCCCGCCGCGAACTGAATCTCGGCCATGCTGTGGAAGGCCCGGCGCAGGCCGTCCCAGGCGTAGGGGGAGACCTGATAGTCGAGCACTGGCGTGCCATCACCGCGCAACTCTACGGTGCCGCCCGGGCTGTCGGGGTGAAAACCGTCGCGCAGCAGGGCGAGCATGGCGTGGGTGTGGGGTAGTTGGTTCATGTCCAAGGCGTTCTGCTTGCCGTAGCCACCGAACAGGGTGCTCGCCAGGCCTGGATGCAGGGGCGGTGCTTCCAGTTTGTAGGACATTTTGCCGGTAGTGCCGTCCTGCCATTGGAAATGGTCGGAGTAGATGGATTGCGGCGCACCGTAGAAGGGGTTGATCACCTCGTCGAACAGCCCGGCGGAGAAATTGACCAGGTGCAGGAAGGTGCGCTTGCCCAACCGCGAGTGCGGGTCGGGTGCGTCCGAGCGCATCAGCAGGGCCGGGCTGTTGATGCCGCCGCCCGCTAGTACATAGTGCTTGGCTCTCACGCTGATCTTGCGCCCTGTGGGCGCTACGCAGCGTTCGTCCATGGCCACGCATTCGAGGCTGCTGATGGTGTCGCCGCTGTAGATGAGCCGTTCGGCGCGGGCCAGGTAAAGCAGCTCGCCGCCCTTTTCCAGGGTGGACGGGATGGTGGTCACCAGCATCGACTGCTTGGCGTTGACCGGGCAGCCCATGCCGCAATACCCCAGATTGAAGCAGCCGCGCACATTGCGCGGGATCACATGCCAGCTGTAGCCGAGCTTTTCGCAGCCTTTGCGGATCACATCGTTATTGGCATTCGGCGGCAGCGCCCACGGCGCGATGCCCAGGCGCTGTTCCATTTTTTCGAACCAGGGCGCCATTTCGGCGCTGCTGTGGCCTTTGACCGCATATTCGCTGGCCCAATGCGAGAGGGTAGCGTCAGGGGTGCGAAAGCTGGAGGTCCAGTTGATCAAGGTGGTACCGCCCACCGCCCGGCCCTGCAGGATGGTGATAGCGCCGTCCTTGCTCATCCGCCCGATGCCTTCCTGGTAAAGGCTGGCGTAGGCTTCGTCTTCCAGCAGCTTGAAGTCGCTGCTGGTCTTGAGCGGACCTTCTTCGATCAGCAACACTTTGTAGCCGGCAGCGCTGAGGATTTCGGCGGTGGTACCGCCCCCGGCGCCGCTGCCGATGATGGCGACATCCGCTTCCAGGGTCAGGTCGTTATCCAGGGCGGCGCCATTGTGGGTTTTCCAGCCACGGGCCAGGCCGTCGCGGAACAGATCGGGTACGGGCATAGGTGTGCACTCTTATTTTTGTAGGAAGATGCAATCTTGGAGGATTGCCCAGGCTAGATCTTCGGCGGGCCGGGGTAGCCGCAATGGGCCCAGGACTCGGGCCGGAAGTACCAGGCCATGATCACCAGCTTGAGCAGTGAGCCCTGGCCCATGCGCAGCAGGTTCAGGTAGCTGTTTTCCCAGCGGTGCAGGAAATTGCGGATCTGTTCGCTGCTGGCATTTTCCCAACTGCCCCAGATACCGGTCAGCGGGCCGCGGGTGATGCCCATCGCCAGCACGTCGAATAATTGCTGGGTGAGCTTGAACATCTCGGGCGACAAGTGCTGCAGGCTGTAATCGAGTTTTTTCAGGGTGTCCTCAATACCGGCAAACACGTGCTCGGCGCTGGCCACGCCTTCCAGCAGCACCGGGATCACCGCCCGCAAGAACGGCAAGTCGCTGGTGCGCAACATCGCAAAGCCGCTGGCCGGCGTACTGCTGGAGCAACCGCTGAGGCTGGCGCCCAGCCCGGCGGTGGCGAGGAAGGCGCTGGCACACAGGCCGATTTTCAAGACGCTGCGCCGTGACAGCGCGGGTGAATCAGTCAGGCTGGGGTTCATTGTTTTTATTGTCCCGAAGGTGGCGGTTATCAGCGGATAAACAGCTTCTGGATCAGCTTCTGGATCGACTTGCCATAGGGCGGGTAGATCAACTTCGCCGCGTTCAGGCGCTGTTTGACCAGCACACCCTTGGCCTTGCTGAACGTCAGGAAACCTTCGTGACCGTGGTAATGGCCCATGCCCGACGGGCCGATGCCACCGAACGGCATATCGTCCTGGGCGACGTGCAGCAAGGTGTCGTTCAGGCATACACCACCGGAATGGGTTTCGTGGAGCACCCGCGCTTGTTCGCCTTTGTTGTAGCCGAAGTAATACAAGGCCAGTGGGCGAGGGCGCTGGTTGATGTAGGCAAAGGCTTGGTCAAGGACGCGATACGGCACGATGGGCAGGAGCGGGCCGAAAATTTCGTCCTGCATCACGGTCATGTCGTCACTGACATTCAATAGCAGGCTGTGGGCCATTCGCCGCGCCTGGCCTTGCTCGTACAGCGGGATCAGGGTGGCACCTTTGTCGGTGGCGTCCTTGGCGTAGGCATTGAGCCGGGCCAGTTGGCGTTCGTTGATGATGGCGGTGTAGTCCGGGTTGTCGACCAGCGTCGGATAAAACCCGCGCACGGCTTTGGAATAGGCCTCGACAAAGCCCTCCACGCGATCTTCTGGTACCAGCACATAATCCGGTGCCACGCAGGTTTGCCCGGCATTCAAAGCTTTGCCGAAGGCGATGCGTTCGGCGGCGTCCTTGAGCGGCACGTCGGCCGAAACGATCGCCGGCGATTTGCCGCCCAACTCCAGGGTCACCGGCGTGAGGTTTTCGGCCGCCGCACGCATCACGTGCTTGCCTATGCTGGTAGCACCGGTGAACAGCAGGTGATCGAAGCGCAACTTGGAAAACGCCATGCCCACGTCAGCTTCGCCCAGCACGACGCACACCAGGTCCTCGGGGAAGATCTTGGCCAGCAACGCCTTGAGCAGCTCGCCGGTGGCCGGCGTGGACTCGCTGAGCTTGAGCATTACCCGATTGCCGGCAGCCAACGCCCCCACCAACGGGCCGATGGCCAGGAACAGCGGGTAGTTCCACGGCACGATGACGCCGACGACGCCCAGTGGCTGGTAAATGACTTTGGCTGAGGCGGGCTGGAAGGCAATGCCTACAGCGCGGCGGGAAGGTTTCATCCAGCCCTTGAGGTGTTTGCTCGCGTAGTGAATGCCATGCAGGCTGGGCATCAATTCGGCAAACAGGGTTTCGTCGGCGCTGCGATGGCTAAAATCCTGGCTGATCGCATCGATCAGCGCCTGGCGTTCGTCGCTCAGTAGATCCCGCAGGGCCTTGAGCCATTGCTGGCGCTGTCCGGCCGGCGGCATCGGGTTGGCGGCATAGGCGCGGCGTTGAGCGTCGAACAGGTCCTGGAGTTGATCCAGTGCCTGGGAATCTTGCAGGTAGGCAACGTTGGCAGGCATGGCGCGGCACCGATTGTTATTGGTCTGCCTGGATTTTTAGAGTCATTGCTCTAAATTGTCAAACAACATTGCAGTAACATCCAGATTTATCCTGGCCGGGTTAGGCCGTAAGATGCCCCATCCCGTGTATAGAAGCTGATCCCCTATGGCACCACGAGTAAAGACCAGCGAGCGCATTGTGCAAACCAGCCTGGAGCTTTTTAACCAGCAGGGCGAGCGCAGTATCAGTACCAACCACATTGCCGCCCACATGGAAATTTCCCCGGGCAACCTGTACTACCACTTCCCTAACAAGCAGGCGATCATTGCCGTGCTGTTCCGCGAATATGAAGCGCTGGTAGACAGTTTCCTGCGCCCACCCCAAGGGCGGGGGATGCTGGTGGAAGACAAACGCTTTTACCTGCAAGCCGTATTGGCCGGCATGTGGCGTTATCGCTTCCTGCACCGCGACCTCGAACACCTGCTGGAGAGCGACCCGGAACTGGCTACATGCTACAGGCGTTTTTCCCAGCGTTGCCTGATCCAGGGCGGCGCCATCTACCAAGGCTTTGTCGACGCCGGCATTCTCAATATGGACCCGGTGCAAACCGAAGCCCTGACCCTCAATGCCTGGATTATCCTCACCTCGTGGGTGCGCTTTTTGTGCACCACCAATGAAAAATCCACACACCTGAGCGCCGAGGCGATCAAGCGCGGGGTGTATCAGGTGCTGGTGCTGGAGGCGGGGTTTGTCACGCCGCAGGCCAAAGACGCGGTGGACGCCTTGTTCAAAGAGTTTTACGTGCCGTTGAATCAGGCACTGGAAGAAGTGAAGTAAGACCTTTCCCCTTTGTATTCACAGGAGTCAGTCATGCCGCTTGCCCAACTGATCAGCCCCCAGCAATTGGCCGAGCGCCAACAGTCGAGCGGGTGGGTGATCCTGGATTGCCGCTTTGCCCTGGAAGACCCGGACTACGGCTTGTGCAGTTACGCCGAAGGGCATATCGAGGGCGCGCAATACGCTGACCTTGAGCGCCACCTGAGCGGCCCGGTGACCAAGGGCGTGACCGGTCGTCATCCTTTGCCGGCGGCGGACACGTTCGCCAGGCAACTGCGGGCGTGGGGCATCAGTGCCGACACCGATGTGGTGCTGTATGACGACGGCCCCGGTGCCTACGCCGCCCGTGCCTGGTGGCTGCTGGCCTGGCTGGGCAAGCGTGATGGCGTGTTTATTCTCGATGGTGGCCTCAAGGCCTGGCATGCCGCCGGTTTCCCCCTGAGCCTGGACGCGCCTGTGATTGAGCCGGGTACCTTCGCCGGTATGCCGGATCCTCGGCTATTGCTGGATGCCGAACACTTGCAAAAACGCCTGGGCCAACCCGACCTGACCTTGATCGACGCCCGCGCCCAGCCGCGCTTTCGTGGCGAAGTAGAGCCCATCGATCCGATTGCCGGGCATATCCCTGGCGCGCAGTGCGCTGCGTTCAGTGAAAACCTGGGCAGCGATGGTCGCTTCCTGCCAGCCGAGCAGCTCAAGCAGCGCTTTGCCGCGCAGTTGCAAGGGCGCCCGGCGCAGGAATTGGTGGCGTATTGCGGGTCCGGGGTGACGGCGTGCCATAACCTGTTTGCGTTGAGCCTGGCGGGGTACCCGTTGGGTAAGTTGTATGCGGGGTCGTGGAGTGAGTGGATTACTGATCCTGCTCGGGAAATAGCAACGGGCGACTGAACGATCGGTGTGAACACGTGCTTAAAATGTGGGAGCTGGCTTGCCTGCGATAGCGGAGTGTCAGCCACCTCAACGTTGGCTGGCCCACCGCTATCGCAGGCAAGCCAGCTCCCACACTATTGACCGTATTGGGCCTGAAGCCACTGCGGGATCCGGCGCTCCAGATAGTAACCAGGGCGCTTCAGCGAACCCTCCACAAACCCCACATGCCCGCCCTTGGCCAGCAACTCGAACTCGGTGCAGGCCGACAGCTCACTGGCGTCAGGCAAGCTGTGCGCAAATACAAACGGGTCATCGGCCGCCTGGATAATCAACGTAGGCGTACGGATATCGCCCAGGTAATAGCGGCTCGATGCGCGGCGATAATAGTCTTCAGCACTGATGAAACCATGCAGCGGCGCGGTTACCCGCCCGTCGAAGTCCCAGAACGTGCGCATCTTTTCCAGGGAGCCAAGGGCCTCCAGGGTTTTCAGCCCGTCCTCACGTCCATCCTGCAAGAACTGGCGTTGCTTGACGCGGATATACGCCAGCATCTCGCGCATGAAGTGCTTCTGATACACCCGCGAGAACCCCAGGCCGATGCGATCGGCGCATTGATCCAGGCGAAACGGCACCGACACCGCCGCCGCGCCCTGCAAGCCCGAGGCCTTGCCGGTTTCGCCCAAATGCTTGAGCAACACATTGCCGCCCAGGGAATAACCCACCGCATACACGGGCGCCAACGGCCGCTTGGCGCGCAGATGAGCAATCGCTGCCGCCAGGTCTTCGCTGGCGCCGGAGTGATAACTGCGAGCCAGCAGGTTGGGCTCGCCCGAGCAGCCGCGCCAGTTCAACGCAGCGCTGGCCCAGCCTTGGGCGGCGAGGACTTTTTGCAGGCCGGCCACATAGGGCGAATTGGACGAGCCGGTCAGCCCATGCAGCACCAGCACCAAGGGTGCTTGCACGTCATGCGGCCCGTGCCAGTCAAGATCAAGGAAGTCGCCATCCTCCAGCCACAGGCGCTCGCGTTGGCGTTCGATATGGGTGGTCGGCCGCCACAGCGGCCCCCACAGTGTCTGCAAGTGGGGGTTGCCGAGGCCGAAGGCGGGTTTGAAGCGGTCTGTAGATGGAATCATGAATTACCCGCTGCCGTGTAGGAGCGAGCTTGCTCGCGGAAAACGTTAACGATAACGCGGCGCTGTCAGACAGCCCGTGTCGCCTGTTTGACCTTCGCGAGCAAGCTCGCTCCTACAGGGCGCGATGCCACAACGCGTAATACACCCGCCCGGACTTCTGCTCCCGGTGCAGGCGCCAGCCACTTGGCAGGCCGAGCGTGGAGGGCGCGGTCTCGCTCTCAGTGTAGATCCAGGCATCCGCTGCCAGCCACTGGCGTTCTTCCAGCAGGGTGCAGACGGCCGGCAGCAGGTTCTGGTTGAACGGTGGGTCGAGGAACACTACGTCGTATTCAGTCGCCGCCTGGGTTTCCAGATAGCGCAGCGCGTCCGCCGTCTGCACCTGGCCGGTGGTGCAACGCAGCGTGCCCAGGTGCTCCTTGAGGCTGGATACCGCCACGTTGCTGGCGTCCAGCGCCTGGCCCTGGGCCGCGCCACGGGACAGCGCCTCCAGGAACAGCGCGCCGCTGCCAGCGAACGGGTCCAGCACCTTGGCCCCGCCAATGTACGGTGCGAGCCAGTTGAACAGGGTTTCACGCACGCGGTCGGGCGTCGGGCGCAGGCCCACGACGTCGGGGAAGCTCAGCTTGCGGCTGCCCCATTCACCGCCAATGATGCGCAGTTGGCCCACACCGTTATGCACGTTGTGGACAGGTTTTTTCGGGCGAGATGAACTGGCCATTAATGCTCCGGAACCCCGAGCGGCTGCTCGGCAGGTTTATCAGTGGGGGGCGGTAGTGGCTTTTGCGCAATCGTCGGGCCGGCGGTCACGATGACCATCTTGTCGGCGCTCAAGTGTTTATTCATTGCAGCCTTGACCTGATCGACGGTCAGGGCCTGGGATTGTTTCATGAAATCTTCCAGAGAGCTCAGCGGCAGGTTGTAGAAACCCATGGCGCCCAACTGCCCGACGATATCGGCATTGCTTGCGGTGGACAGCGGGAAGCTGCCGGCCAGCTCGCGCTTGGCGTCATCCAGTTCCTTTTGCGTCGGGCCGGTCTTGAGGTAGTCAGCCAGCACGTCCTCCACCAGGCGCAAGGTACCACCGCTCATTTCGGCGCGGGTCTGCAGGTTGATCATGAACGGGCCGCGCACCTGCATTGGTGAGAAACCGGAGTACACGCCGTAGGTCAGGCCGCGTTTCTCCCGCACTTCGCTCATCAAACGGGTGCCGAAGCCGCCGCCGCCGAGGATCTGGTTGCCCAGGGACAAGGCTGCGTAGTCCGGGTCGGCACGGTCGATGCCCAACTGCGCAAACAGCAGGTGGGTTTGCTTGGACGGGAACTCGATACGGCTCAGGCCGGCTTTTGGCTCGGTCGGCTGGGCGATCTTGGCCATAGCCGGGCCTTTGGGCAGCGACGCGGACACCTTGGCCGTCATGGCTTCAGCTTCGGCGCGGGTCAGGTCGCCCACCACTGCAATCACCGCGTTACCCGCCGCATAGGCCTTGGCGTGGAACGCCTGCAACTGCGCCAGGGTAATCTTCGGCACGCTCTCGGGGGTACCTTCGCTCGGGTGGGCGTAAGGGTGGTCGCCGTACAGGCGCTTGAACAGCTCGATGCTCGCCAGTTTGCCGGGGTTCTGCTTCTGGTACTCGAAACCGGCCAGGATCTGGTTCTTGATGCGTGCCAGCGAGTCTGCCGGGAATGTCGGCTGGCCGATCACCTGGTTGAACAGTGACAGGGCTGCGTCACGCTTGGCGCTGTCGCTCAGGCTACGCAGGGTCACCAGCGCCATGTCGCGGTAGGCGCCGTTGCCAAAGTCGGCCCCCAGGCCTTCGAACCCGCTGGCGATCTGGCTGACATCCTTGCCCGGCACGCCTTCGTTGAGCATGGCGTTGGTCATCAGCGCCAGGCCTGGCACGTCGCCATCCTGGCTGCTGCCGGCGGCGAACAGCAGGCGCATGTCGAACATCGGCAGTTCATGGGCTTCGACGAACAGCACCTTGGCGCCTTCGGCGGTGGTCCAGGTTTGTACGTCGAGCTTGCGGTTGGTCGGTGCCTTGCCATCCAGTTCCGCCAGGGATTGCAGGGTGCTGGCCGTTTGAGCCTTGTCCAGGGCCTGGCTGGCGACCGACTCGCTGGGGCGCAAGAAGTAAACGGCGCTGGCCGCCATCAGGGTGACGGCGATCAGGCCGGGCAGGATCAGGCGGCTGTTTTTGCGATCACTCATGAGCGGTCTCCTCAGGCAAAACATGGGCGACGCTCAGACGTTCGCGGGTGAAATAGGTGCGTGCAGCCTTCTGGATGTCTTCCGGGGTCACGCTTTGCAGGTCGGCAAGCTCGGTGTCCATGAGTTTCCAGGACAGGCCGACGGTTTCCAGGGAGCCAATGGCCGTGGCCTGGCTGGTGATGGAATCACGCTGGTACACCAGGCCGGCAATCACTTGGGCGCGGATGCGCTCCAGCTCTTCGGCGGTCGGCGGCTTGGCCTTCAGCTCATCGAGCAGGCGCCACAGGCCGGCTTCGGCTTGGGCGACGGTTTTCTTCTTCTGCTGGTTCGGCGTGGCCGAGAGGGTGAACAGGCTGTCGCCACGGGTGTAGGCGTCGTAGTTGGTGGAAGCGGCGGACACCAGCTCCTCACCGCGTTCCAGTTGCTCGGAGATCCGTGCACTGTAGCCGCCGTCCAGCAGGGCCGAGATCAGGCGCAGGGCCTGTACCGAGCGTTTGTCTTCGGCGGTGGCCAGGCCGGGCACGTTGAAGCCCAGGAACACGCTCGGCAGTTGGGTCTGCACGTGCAGGGTCAGCAGGCGCTCGCCGGGCTCGGCCAATTCCATCGGGATTTTTGCCGGCGGCACGTCACGCTTGGGGATCGGCCCGAAGTAACGTTGGGCGAGGTTTTTCACCTCGTCCGGGGTCACGTCGCCGACCACCACCAGGGTGGCGTTGTTCGGCACGTACCAGGATTGGTACCAGTGGCGCAGTTCCTCGACCTTCATGCGGTCCAGGTCGGCCATCCAGCCAATGGTCGGCGTGTGGTAGCCACTGGCCGGGAACGCCATGGCCTTGAAGCGCTCGAACGCCTTGGACATGGGGTTATCGTCGGTGCGCAGGCGGCGTTCTTCCTTGATTACCTCGATTTCACGGCTGAACTCGTCGGCCGGCAGGCGCAGGCTGGCCATGCGGTCGGCTTCCAGCTCAAAGGCCACGCCCAGGCGGTCACGGGCCAATACCTGGTAGTACGCGGTGTAGTCGTCGCTGGTGAACGCATTTTCTTCGGCGCCCAGGTCGCGCAGGATCAGCGAGGCTTCGCCGGGGCCAACCTTGGCGCTGCCTTTGAACATCATGTGTTCCAGGGCGTGGGACAAACCGGTCTGGCCCGGGGTTTCGTAGCTTGAGCCAACCTTGTACCAGACCTGGGAAACCACCACCGGCGCACGATGATCTTCGCGCACGACCACCTTGAGGCCGTTATCGAGGGTGAATTCATGGGTGGGTTGTGGATCGGCAGCCAAAGCTGAGAGAGGCAGACAAACTGTGCTGAACAGCAGGCCTGCGGCGCGGCGGGCTAGAGCATTCATTCGTTTTTAAACCTGTTGGGCTGCCCGCTTGGTCTTAGCGTCGGCGGGCGAGGAGGTGCTAGGATACTGGTCCGACTTAAGGACGGCCACTGCGGCTGTCTTGTGAAGGCCCTATTTAGGCCTTACAAAATGTTGCGCATGAACGAGCTGGCTAAAAAACAGTCTGTTACGCATCGAATTTTATTTACCGGCGCGCCCTGTGGCGCGTCGCTACCTTGAGATAGCCGTCTCCATGTTTGGTTCCAACGACGACAAGAAGACCCCAGCTGCGGCTGGCGAGAAGAAAGGCCTGTTCGGATGGCTGCGCAAAAAGCCGCAGGAAACCGTCGTCGAACAGCCACAGGTTCAGGCCGAACCGACCCCTGAACCCGTAGTAGAAGCCGAACCGGTTGCCGAGACGCCAGTTCCGGTGGTGTTGCCGATGGCTGAGCCGGTGTTGCAGCCGGTCGCCGAGGCCGCGCCGGAGCCTGAGCCTGAGCCCGAGCACAAGCCCTGGTTGGAGCTGCCCGTGGCCGAAGAGCCCGTGGCGTTGGTGGAGGATGTTCAGGCCGAGCACGTCGTGCCGCCGATTCCGGCAGTGGCTGAGCCGGCGCCGGTAGAGGTTGTGGCTGAAGTACCGCCCGTCGTCGAAGTGCCTGCACCGGTTGTCGCTGCACCTGCCGTTATCGAGCCAGAACCCGCCGCTGCCGTAACCGAAACCAGCAAAACCGGATTCTTTGCCCGCCTCAAGCAGGGCCTGAGCAAGACCAGCGCCAGTATTGGCGAAGGCATGGCCAGCCTGTTTCTGGGCAAGAAAGTCATTGATGACGAGTTGCTGGAAGACATCGAGACCCGCCTGCTCACCGCCGACGTGGGCGTCGAAGCCACCGCCGTGATTATCCAGAGCCTGACGCAGAAGGTCGCGCGCAAGCAGTTGACCGACGCCGATGCGCTGTACAAATCCCTGCAGGCTGAGCTGGCCGCCATGCTCAAGCCGGTTGAGGCGCCGCTGGTGATCACGCCGAAAAAGCCTTTCGTCATCCTCGTGGTAGGCGTAAACGGCGCTGGCAAGACCACCACCATCGGCAAGCTGGCCAAGAAGCTGCAGGGTGAAGGCAAGAAAGTCATGCTCGCCGCCGGTGACACCTTCCGTGCCGCGGCCGTCGAGCAGTTGCAGGTGTGGGGTGAGCGCAACAAGATCCCGGTGATCGCCCAGCACACCGGTGCCGACTCTGCTTCGGTGATCTTCGATGCTGTGCAAGCCGCCAAGGCGCGCAACATCGATGTGCTGATCGCTGATACAGCCGGCCGCCTGCACACCAAAGACAATTTGATGGAAGAGCTGAAGAAAGTGCGCCGCGTGATCGGCAAGCTCGACGCCGATGCACCCCATGAAGTCCTGCTGGTGCTCGACGCCGGTACCGGCCAGAACGCCATCAGCCAGGCCAAGCAATTCAACCAGACGGTGCAGCTGACCGGCTTGGCATTGACTAAGCTCGACGGCACGGCCAAGGGCGGTGTGATTTTCGCCCTGGCCAAACAGTTCGGGTTGCCGATTCGTTATATCGGCGTCGGTGAAGGCATCGACGACCTGCGCACCTTTGAAGCCGAACCCTTTGTACAGGCACTGTTTGCCGAGCGGGAGCGTTCATGATTCGATTCGAACAGGTCGGTAAACGCTATGCCAACGGGCATGTGGGCTTGCATGAGCTGAGCTTTCGAGTGCGTCGCGGCGAATTCTTGTTTGTCACCGGCCATTCGGGCGCAGGCAAAAGTACGCTGTTGCGCCTGCTGCTGGCCATGGAACGCCCGACTACCGGCAAGTTGCTGCTGGCGGGCCAGGACCTGGCCACTATCAGCAATGCGCAAATTCCATTCCTGCGCCGCCAGATCGGCGTGGTGTTCCAGAACCACCAGTTGCTGTTCGACCGCACGGTGTTCAACAACGTGGCCCTGCCGTTGCAGATCCTCGGGCTGTCCAAGGCCGAGATCGTCAAACGCGTGGACTCGGCCCTGGAACGCGTGGCCTTGTCGGACAAGACCGACCTCTTCCCCGGCGACCTGTCCACCGGCCAGCAACAGCGTGTCGGTATCGCCCGCGCCATCGTCCATCGCCCGGCTTTGCTGCTGGCGGACGAGCCCACCGGTAACCTCGACCCGCGCCTGGCGGCCGAGATTATGGGGGTGTTCGAAGACATCAACCGCCTGGGCACCAGCGTCTTGATCGCCAGCCACGACCTGGCCCTGATTGCCCGCATGCGCCATCGCATGCTCACCCTGCAACGCGGCCGCCTGATCGGCGATGGGGAGGCTGGCGTATGAGTGCTACGCGCAGCCCTAAAGTATCCGAACGGGTGGCTCCGAAGCCGGCCGACCCGCAACCGAAAAAGAAAAAACACGACGAAGACGACGGCCCGGACTTCGGCACCCTGGTGCACGCCTGGATCGAAAGCCACCGCGCCAGCCTGCTGGACAGCCTGCGTCGCCTGGGCAAGCAGCCGATCGGCAGCTTTTTCACCTGCCTGGTCATGGCCGTGGCCTTGAGCCTGCCGATGGGCTTGTCGCTGTTGCTTAATAATGTGGAGCGCCTGGGCGGCTCCTGGCAGCGGGCGGCGCAGATTTCGCTGTACCTGAACCTGGACACCAGCAGCAAGGAAGGCGAAGCGCTGCGCGATGACATCAAGAACATCCCGGGGGTTGCCGAGGCTGAGTACATCAGCCGCGACCAGGCCCTTGAAGAGTTCCAGCAGCAATCGGGCCTGGGCGAGGCGCTCAAGGAGCTGCCGCAGAACCCGCTACCGGGCGTGGTGCTGGTAACGCCGAACGAGGTCGACAAGCCGGCGCTGGAAGCCCTGCGACAAAAACTCGCAGAGATGCCGAAGGTGCAACAGGCGCAACTTGATCTAGTCTGGGTAGAGCGCCTGGCCGCGATCCTCAAGCTGGGTGACCGCTTTGTGTTCGGCCTGACGGTGTTATTAGTGTCTGCATTACTTTTGGTGATAGGTAATACCATTCGTCTTCATATTGAAAATCGTCGCACCGAGATAGAAGTGATTAAACTGGTGGGCGGCACAGACAGCTATGTGCGTCGGCCTTTCCTCTACATGGGCGCGTTGTATGGCCTGGGTGCGGGGATCTTGTCCTGGGGCGTACTGGCGTTTGGCCTGGATTGGTTGAACGACGCGGTTGTCGGCTTGGCCGGGCTCTACGGCAGTGATTTCGCGTTGGCGGGTGTGCCGGTAGCCGATGGTCTGAGTCTCTTGCTTGGCGCGGTCTTGTTGGGGTATATCGGTGCGTGGATTGCGGTGGCACGGCATTTACGTGAGCTGGCGCCGAAGTAGTTAATGCCAGATTAATGTGGTTTCGTTTGTATTGACCGTATCAGCGGTTTAGGGAACTTGTCCTACGGTTCCCAGGTCAATTTTCGCAGTGCTGAACTGCACGAGTTATGTGAGTCGGAGGTTTTTTCGTATGACCACTTCTTTGCAACCTGCTTATGCCTTGGTCCCAGGTGCGAACCTGGAGGCTTATGTGCACACGGTCAACAGCATTCCATTGCTGACGCCCGAGCAGGAGCGTGAACTGGCCGAGAGTCTCTACTATGAGCAGGATTTGGGGGCGGCTCGGCAGATGGTGCTCGCCCACCTGCGTTTTGTCGTACATATCGCCCGTAGCTATAGCGGCTACGGTCTGGCCCAGGCCGACCTGATTCAGGAAGGCAACGTCGGCCTGATGAAGGCTGTGAAGCGTTTCAACCCTGAAATGGGTGTGCGCCTGGTGTCGTTTGCCGTGCACTGGATCAAGGCGGAAATCCACGAGTTCATCCTGCGCAACTGGCGCATCGTGAAAGTGGCCACCACCAAGGCCCAGCGCAAGCTGTTCTTCAACCTGCGCAGCCAGAAAAAACGCCTGGCGTGGCTGAACAACGAAGAAGTCCACCGCGTGGCCGAAAGCCTCGGCGTGGAGCCGCGTGAAGTGCGCGAGATGGAAAGCCGCCTGACCGGCCATGACATGGCCTTCGACCCAGCCGCCGAAGCGGATGACGACAGCGCCTTCCAATCGCCGGCCAACTACCTGGAAGACCACCGGTACGACCCGGCGCGTCAACTCGAAGACGCCGACTGGAGCGACAACTCCAACCACAACCTGCACGAAGCGCTGGAAGTGCTGGACGACCGCAGCCGTGACATTCTCTACCAGCGCTGGCTGGCAGAAGAAAAAGCCACGCTGCACGACCTGGCGCAGAAGTACAACGTGTCGGCCGAGCGGATTCGTCAGCTTGAGAAAAGCGCAATGAACAAGCTGAAGTTGTCGATCGCCGCCTAAAACGCAGCGAACAAAAAATGCCCCGGTCGAAAGATCGGGGCATTTTTGTATGTGTTCGAAAAGTCTCAAGCCCAACTCGGTTTAATGTGGGAGCTGGCTTGCCTGCGATGAGGCCGTGTCAGTTAAAACATGGGTTACTGACCCACCGCTATCGCAGGCAAGCCAGCTCCCACAGGTCCCGTATTGTGTCAGTCGGACCAGGGGGCTTTGCGGGTAGTGTTCAGCTCCATTAGGTAACCATCCCCACCCAACTGGCTCATCTGCTGACGAATCCATGCCGCTCTGCGTGCCACATAGGCCGTCGGATGGCTGGCACTCCACACCCGCGGATTAGGCAGCACCGCCGCCAGGTAGCTGGCCTGCTGCCGCGAAAGCGCTTTGGCATTCACGCCAAAATGGTGCCGCGCCGCGGCCTCTGCGCCAAACACACCTTCATCCCATTCCACGCTGTTGAGGTACACCTCAAGAATCCGCTGCTTGGGCCACAACACTTCGATCAAGCCGGTAAACCACGCCTCCAGGCCTTTGCGCAAATAGCTGCGCCCGGCCCACAGGAACAGGTTTTTCGACACCTGCTGGCTCAGGGTGCTGGCGCCGCGAATCGAGCCGCCACGTTCGTTGTGCAGGATCGCGGCCTGGATCGCGCCGAAATCAAAACCCCAGTGTTGTGGGAAGCGTTGGTCTTCACCGGCCATCACCGCCACTTTCAGGTCATCGGAGATTTCATCCCACGGCACCCAGCTGCGTTGCAGGTCAATGGGTTCGCCATCTATCCAGGACTCAACCTTGCGCTCCACCATCAGCGCAGTGAACGGCGGCGGCACCACACGAAACAGCAGCACCAGCAACACACTGCCGATGGCAAACCATTTCACGACGTTGAGAAAGCGTTTGAAGAGGACACGCAGCATAGAGATGGCTTGGCCGAACCCGTTGAGCGGGCCATTATACAGACCCTGCCCGATGAGTCTGACTGGAGTTCCCCATGCTGCGTAGCTTTCTGATGCTGGCTGCCTTTTTCGGCTTTACTGGCGTTGCGCTGGGCGCGTTCGCCGCCCACGGCCTGAAAAACCGCCTGAGCGCCGACTACCTGGCGATCTTCCATACCGGCGTGACCTACCAGTTGGTGCATGCCCTGGCATTGTTCGGCGTGGCCTTGCTGGTGGCGCATATTCCGGGCCGGCTGGTCACCTGGGCGGGAATTTCGTTCACCGTCGGCATCCTGCTGTTCTCGGGCAGCCTGTATGTGCTGACGATGACCGGCATCAGTAAACTGGGAATCATCACGCCGTTTGGCGGGCTGGCGTTCCTGCTTGGCTGGTTCTTCCTGGGCCTGGCGGCGTGGCGCTTGCAGCTTTGACCGCTTGACGCTTGGAGCTGACCTTCAGGTTCCAATCGCGCTAGAATGCGGGCCCCTAAAAACGATGGCGGCCCGTGGCATGCGCATTCAGTTGAACGGCGAACCCTTTGAACTTCCCGATGGCGAAACCGTTGCGGCCCTGCTGACCCGTCTGGACCTGACCGGGCGTCGCGTCGCAGTGGAGCTCAACCTGGATATCGTCCCGCGTAGCCAGCACGCCGAGACTGCGCTCACCGAAGGTGACCAGGTCGAAGTGGTCCACGCCATCGGCGGCGGCTAGCCTGCCACGGCCGTAACGCATTCTGCAGAACCTCATCCAACCAGAGGATTTCCCATGAGCATCGTTCGTAGCGACAAGCCTTTCGTCCTGGCCGGTCGTACCTACCAGTCCCGTCTGCTGGTCGGCACCGGCAAGTACCGCGACATGGAAGAAACCCGCCTGGCCATCGAAGCCTCGGGTGCCGAGATCGTCACCTTCGCCGTGCGCCGCACCAACCTCGGCCAGATCGAGGGCGAGCCGAACCTGCTCGAAGTGCTGTCGCCGCAGCGCTACACCTTTCTGCCAAACACCGCTGGCTGCTACGACGCCATCGAAGCCGTGCGCACCTGCCGCCTGGCCCGTGAGCTGCTCGACGGCCACAACCTGGTGAAGCTGGAAGTGCTGGCCGACCAGAAAACCCTGTTCCCCAATGTGATCGAAACCCTCAAGGCCGCCGAAACCCTGGTCAAGGAAGGTTTCGACGTGATGGTCTACACCAGCGATGACCCGATCATCGCGCGCCAACTGGCAGAAATCGGCTGCATCGCCGTGATGCCGCTGGCCGGTCTGATCGGTTCCGGCCTGGGCATCTGCAACCCGTACAACCTGCAGATCATCCTTGAAGAAGCCAAGATCCCGGTGCTGGTGGATGCGGGCGTGGGCACTGCCTCCGACGCAACCATCGCCATGGAACTGGGCTGCGACGCGGTGCTGATGAACTCGGCCATTGCCCATGCCCAGCAACCAATCATGATGGCCCAAGCCATGAACCACGCCATCGTCGCGGGCCGCCTGGCCTACCTCGCCGGGCGCATGCCGAAAAAACTCTATGCCAGCGCCTCTTCGCCGCTGGATGGTCTGATCAAGTAAGAGCTATTGATGACTGAATCAAACGAAACGCCGAACACCGTGGAAGAGGGCGACGAGTCCAAGCACCGCCGCATCAAGAGTTTTGTGATGCGCGCCGGCCGCATGACCGAAGGCCAGCAAAAGGGCCTGGAGCAGGGCACGCCGCTGTTCGTGTTGCCTCTGGCCGACGCGCCGGTGGACTACGACCAAGTGTTTGGCCGTTCGGCCCCACGCTCCCTGGAAATCGGTTTCGGCATGGGCCATTCCCTGCTGGAAATGGCCGCAGCCGCGCCGGAGCAGGATTTCATCGGTGTGGAAGTCCACCGCCCAGGCGTCGGCGCACTGCTCAACGGTGTGCTGACCCAAGGCCTGAAAAACCTGCGGGTCTACGACTGCGACGCGATTGAAGTGCTCAACTGCTGCATCGCTGACAACAGCCTCGACCGCCTGATGCTGTTCTTCCCCGACCCATGGCACAAGGCCCGTCACCACAAGCGCCGCATCGTCCAGGCCTCCTTCGCGGAGCTGGTACGCAGCAAGCTGAAAGTGGGCGGCATCCTGCACATGGCCACCGACTGGGAACCGTACGCGGAATACATGCTGGAAGTGATGAACGTCGCCCCTGGCTACCGCAACCTGGCCGAAGACGGCAAATGCGTGCCACGCCCGGCCGAGCGGCCGATCACCAAGTTCGAACGCCGTGGCGAGCGGTTGGGGCATGGGGTGTGGGATTTGAAGTTCGAGAAGCTGGCTTAACTCGCGTTGCTAATCACGGCGGTGGAATCGCTGCGTTCCACTGCCGCTTCGCTTTTTACTTGTAAAGGAATACAAGCGCTTGAAAACCCTCCTTTCCAGTCTACTGTTGCTCAGCCTGCTGTCTGCGACAGCCTTCGCGGCCAGCACATCCTCTTTGGCAGTGACTTCCAGTGACGACTACTTTGAGCGTGCTCAGAAGAAGGCGGAACAACTCAAGCTGATGTTCGATGAGAACGTCAAGCTGGAGGCCAGCGGCAAGCTGGATAAAGCCACGTTGCCCGAAAAACTCAAAGAGGTTCAGGGTGTCATGACTGCGTTCCAAGATGATCTGAAAATGGCCTCGGAGGGCGGGCATGTTGTTGCGACCTATATGCTGGCCAATATCCAAAGCCGGTTCGGCATGTCCAAGGAAGAACGCAAACAGGTGTGTGAGCCGATGCACAAGGCAATGGATCAAGGTTTGTTAGCCGCCGGCGTGGGGTATTACTATCAATGTGATATGGCGTACATGCGTCTAAATCTGCTTGATCCTGGGCACGTAAAGTACCTGGAAGCGCTCAAGCAGATGCTTCTGAACGTTGATCCCAACCATGACTATTATCCGCTGTACACCAATCGTTCGCTTTGTTTCGAAGGTGATCGGCTAGCTGAGATCAAGGAAGAAAGAACCTTGGGCAACATGCAAGCACGCGCCAGCGCGCGGATGCTGACCTATGATCAGTACCGGGCGGATGCCTACTACATCTTGGCGGCGACTCGTATGAACGACAAAGGTGAGCCCGACAGCGTGAATTTGACCTACCTGAATCAGGCGCTGGCGCTGGGTTGCAAAGACCCGATGACACTTAAAGAGTATTACGAAAAAGCATTTGGCAGTCAGGTCTCTAAATAGCTTCGAGGAACTGGGCAGGAACCTGCTCCGTCAGCCAAACCCCATTCTGCGCCTGATAAAACTTGAAACCCTGGGCCAGCATCTTCGAAGTGTTGATCTTCAGAATAACCACTTTCCCATAGCGCTGCCCAACTTCCCTGGCCGTCTCAAGCTGTTCACTGAGATGCACATGATGTCGTGACCCGGGAATCAGCCCCTTTTGGTTGATTGACTCGATGAAGCGCGTTGCGGTGCCGTGGTACAGGACGGCTGGTGGTTGTCTTTCATCGAGTTGCAGCTGGACGCCTTGGTTGGAGTGACCCTGCACGGCGCGGATGTGTTGACCGTCCTCGGAGAACGAAAAGCGCTTCTTCTCGTTTGTGTGCACCACCTGCTCCAGCAGTTCTCGGCTAAGGCTGCGCCCGTCGCGGCTGGCCGCCTCAATCAGCTCTGCAATGCCTGCCCAGCCTTCTGAATCCAATGAAAGGCCAATTGCCTGAGGCTCATGGCGCAGTACATAGCTGAGAAATTTGCTAGTGTCGTCCAGAAGCTTTTTGCTCATGAGATGTCCTTGCCTTCATCTGGATGAAATCAGCGGCGGTCTGCTACCACGCCAATCAACACCAGCACCACGATCAACACCGGCGCCAGGCTGTAGTTATTGAACTGGCTCAACCCCCGCACAATCCACGGCGTGGCGTAGATCAACGCCGCGCCGCTGCCGATCAGGCACAGCAGGGCCATCAAGGGTACGCGCAAGGCGCCGGCGATGCTGCCCAGGCGCGCTTCGACCCAGCCCTTGATGTCAGCGCCGAACAGCACCAGCAAACAGCCTACAAGGGCCAACGAGATTTCCGACAGGTTGCTACGGCTCCAGCGGGATACGGTGGCGAGCAGGTCGAGTACCAGATCCATTCGATTTCCTTAAGAGCTATCAGCTCAAAAACTTCTGCAACAGGTCATTGAGAAAGAGTTGCCCGCGGTCGGTGGCCGCCAGGCGTGACGGTTCGACCTGCATTAATCCACTTTGTTCTGCGTCGCGGCGGCCTTCGTCGAGGCTCGCCAGATCAAGGCCGGTGCGCTCGGCGTAGAGCTTGGCATCAACCCCGTCGGTGAGGCGCAGCGCGTTCATCAGGAACTCGAACGGCAGTTCGTCGTTGGTCAGTTCTTTCGCGCCGGCCTGGAAGCTTTTGGCCGGGTTGAGGTAGTCCTTCGGTGCACGGGTTTTCCAGGTGCGGATGATGCGCCCGTCCGGGTGGCTGAGCTTGCCGTGGGCGCCGGCGCCGATGCCGATAAAGTCGCCAAAGCTCCAGTAATTGAGGTTATGCCGCGCCGGCCGCCCCGGTTGGGCGTAGGCCGAGACTTCATATTGTGCGTAACCGTGTTCGGCGAGCAGTGCCTGGCCGGCTTCCTGGATATCCCACAGCGTGTCGTCTTCCGGCAGCACGGGTGGCTGGTTCCAGAACACGGTGTTGGGCTCCAGGGTCAGTTGGTACCAGGACAGGTGCGTCGGCTTGAGCGCAATAGCCTGGCGCAAGTCGCCCAAGGCGTCGTCGAGGGACTGGTTGGGCAAACCGTGCATCAAGTCCAGGTTGAAGTTATCGAACCCGGCCTGGCGCGCCATACCGGCGGCGCGTACGGCTTCGTCACCATTGTGAATGCGGCCCAGGGCTTCAAGCTTCTCTTGCTGGAAGCTCTGGATGCCGATGGACAGGCGATTGATCCCCAGCTTGCGGTACGCCACGAACTTCTCTTGTTCGAACGTCCCGGGGTTGGCTTCCAGGGTGATCTCGATATCGTCGGCAAACGGGATGCGCGCTTCAACGCCTTTGAGCAGGCGGCCCAGTGCAGCAGCGCTGAACAGGCTGGGCGTGCCGCCGCCGAAGAAAATCGAACTCAGTTCACGGCCATAAACGGCGTGCAGGTCTTGGTCCAGGTCCGCCAGCAAGGCGTCCACATACTCTTCTTCCGGCAGCACCTTACTGGCGGTGTGGGAGTTGAAGTCGCAATACGGGCATTTGCGCACGCACCACGGAATATGGATGTACAGCGCCAGGGGCGGCAGGTGGGGCAGCGCCGCCCGGGGTGTTTGCGCGCCGCCGTGGATCAGCGGCTGCGCAGAGGTGTTCTGGGTCATTTCAAACCTAGGCGCTGGCGCAGCAACGCCATGGCGCGGGCGCGGTGGCTGATTTGGTTTTTGTCGGCCGGGCTCAGTTCGGCGCTGGAGACATTACGCTCCGGCACCCAGAACAGCGGGTCATAGCCAAAGCCATGCTCACCGCTGGCCGCCTGCAGGATGCGGCCGTGCCACAGGCCTTCACACAGGATCGGCAACGGGTCATCGGCGTGCCGCACCAACGCCAGCACGCAGACGAACTGCGCGCCGCGCTCGGCCTCCGGCACGTCCTTGAGGGCGTCGAGCAGCTTGGCGTTATTAGCCGCATCACCTTTGCCGTCGGCGTAACGGGCCGAGTAGATGCCAGGCGCGCCGCCGAGGAAATCCACGGCCAGGCCCGAATCATCTGCCAGGGCTGGCAGGCCAGAGATACGTGCGGCGTTGCGGGCCTTGAGGATGGCATTCTCGACGAACGACAGGCCGGTCTCTTCCGGTTCGACCTGGCTGAACTCGCCAATCGAACGCAGGTGCACAGACTCACCGAGCATGGCTTGCAGTTCTTTGAGTTTGCCGGCGTTGTGGCTGGCGAGTACGAGTTGGGTAAGGTTCATCATTCGGCCGGGAACAGTTCTTGGTTGAATTGGAAGCCGTGGGCCTTGCCGCCGGTTTCAACGTTGATGGTAAACGTCTTGTATTCCCGCTGGGTCACCGAGTAGGGCGCGAGGTAGCTGATGCCGCTTTTCTCTTCGATCTGCTTGAACGTCAGGATCTCGCTCTTGCCGCCCAAGTCCTTGACCGTTCCAGTGACTTGCGCGGCCACCGGGCTTACGCCCTTGATCACGGTCACGTTAATCAAACCCTTCTCCTTGCTGCGCACCACACCGACTTTTTGGGCGGTCTCAGCGGGCAGGAAGCTTGAAGTGAAGGTGTTGTAATGAACGGTGATATCGCCGAAGTCTTTTTTGCGATTAGCGTCGATAGTGTCGGCGGCCATGGCGCTGGCGCCCAGGCATGCGGTCAATAGAAAAATAGCCAAACGACTCATGAACGTCCCTCTTGAAGATGATTAGACGGCAACTTTGTGGTCGGTCAGGCCAGGACTGCTGACCCGGTAAATACCAATTTCGCCCAACAGGTTGGGCCATAGCTTACTCGCCCAGCCGTGGCGGTGCTGTTGATCGACGGCAAGGCGGTTGATCACCTTGGCTTCACGCTCGCCACACAGGGCTTCGAAGTCTTCGAAGGTGCAAAAGTGGATGTTCGGCGTGTTGTACCAGGTGTAGGGCAGGAAGTCGGAGACCGGCATGCGCCCCTTGGTGGCCAGGTACCAGCGGCAGCGCCAGTGGCCAAAGTTGGGGAAAGTGATGATGCATTGGCGGCCAACGCGCAGCATTTCGTCGAGGATGCGGTCCGGGTAGTGCACCGCTTGCAGGGCCTGGGTCATCACCACGATATCGAAGCTGTTGCTGGCAAAGTTGCCCAGGCCCTTGTCCAGGTCCTGCTCGATCACGTTGATGCCCTTGGCCACGCACTGGGCGATGTTGTCCGGGTCGTTTTCCAGGCCGTAGCCGGTGACTTGCTTGTGGTCGCGCAGCCAGCTCAGCAGTTCGCCGTCGCCGCAGCCCAGGTCGAGCACGCGGCTGCCGGCGGGGATCCAGTCTTGGATGATTTCCAGGTCGGCTCTCATGGCGTTCTCACAAAGTAATGCGGTTCATGTAGTTACTGAACGCATGCAGGTAACGTGGGATCGGAATCAGGAAGGCGTCGTGGCCTTGCGGTGCATCGATCTCCAGGTAGCAGACGTCTTTCTTGGCGGCCATCAGGGCATCCACCAGCTCACGGGAGCGTGCCGGCGAAAAGCGCCAGTCAGTGGTGAACGACATCACGCAGAACTTGGCCGTGGCGTGCTCGAAGGTTTTTGCCAGGTCGTCATCGTGGTTGGCGGCCGGGTCGAAGTAGTCCAGGGCCTTGGTCATCAGCAGGTAGGTGTTGGCGTCAAAGCGCCCTGAGAATTCCTCGCCCTGGTAACGCAGGTAGCTCTCCACTTGGAACTCGACGCTGTGGAAGTCGTAGTTGAGTTTCTCGCTCTTGAGGCCACGGCCGAATTTCTCGCCCATGGAATCGTCGGACAGGTAGGTGATGTGGCCGACCATCCGCGCCAGCATCAAGCCACGCTTGGGGATCACGCCCGCTTCCTGGAACGAACCACCGTGGAAGTCGGGGTCGGTGAGGATCGCCTGGCGCGCCACTTCGTTGAAGGCGATGTTCTGCGCCGACAACTTGGGCGCCGAGGCGATGGCCAGGCAATGACGCACGCGGTCCGGGTAAGTAATGGTCCATTGCAGGGCCTGCATGCCGCCCAGGCTGCCGCCAATCACGGCGGCCCACTGGCTGATGCCCAGCAGGTCGGCCAGGCGTGCCTGGCTGTGCACCCAGTCTTCCACGGTCAGCACCGGGAAGTCGGCGCCGAACGGTTTGCCGGTTTCCGGGTTGAGGCTGCTGGGGCCGGTGGAGCCGTTGCAGCCGCCGAGGTTGTTCAGGCTGACCACAAAGAACTTATGGGTGTCGATGGGCTTGCCGGGGCCGATACAACTGTCCCACCAGCCGGGCTTGCGGTCGTCAACGCTATGGAAACCGGCGGCGTGATGATGGCCGGACAAGGCATGGCAGATCAGCACGGCGTTGCTCGCCGTGGCGTTCAGTTGGCCATAGGTTTCGTAGATCAGGTCGTAGGCTGGCAACGAACGGCCGCAGGCCAGGGCCAGGGGTTCGCTGAAATGCGCCACTTGTGGCACGACCAGTCCAACAGAATCGGGGGGGAAGGCAGCTGGCATCGACCCTGCTCTCGTTTAAATGAGGCGTAAGTCTAAAGAGCGGGGACCCTAGCGGCAAGCAATGGTCGGGGGTTAGCGTGATCGTTCCCACGCTCCGCGTGGGAATGCCTCTTGGGACGCTCTGCGTCCTGCCCTGGTGACGCGGAGCGTCACGGGCTGCATTCCCACGCAGAGCGTGGGAACGATCAGCACAAGCCATGCTATCGCAGGCAAGCCAGCCCCCATAGGGGCTACGGCATTCAGATCAGGCCAAACAACTCTTTTGGCATGTAGGCAAAGTAGGCCAGGCGTGGAATCACCCAGCTCTGCAGCAGTTGAATCGCGATAAACGCAAAGATCGGCGAAATATCCAGGCCGCCCAGGTTGGGGATCAGACGACGGAACGGCGCCAGCACCGGCTCGGTGATCTGATAGACCAGCTCGGCACCCGGGCTACGGCTACCCGGTGCGACCCAGGACAGGATCACGCTGATGATCATCGACCAGAAAATGATCTTCAGGAACAGCGAGAAAATCCCGATCAGGCCCCATGGCAACAGCAGCACGGTGAAGGCCTGGTATCCATTGAGCATCAGGATCACCACGAACAGCAAAATCTGCAGCAACAGCGCCAGCACCAGCGACGACATGTCCAGGCCGAACAGGCTCGGGATCACCCGGCGCAGCGGCTTGAGCAGCGGTTGGGTGGCCTTCACCACGAACTGGCACAGCGGGTTGTAGAAGTTCGCACGCACCAGTTGCAGGATAAAGCGCATCAGTACGATCAGCAGGTACAGGCTGCCCAGGGTCTGGATGATGAAAATGGCAGCGTCATTGATTCCGAGCATGTTTGATTACCTTGGTAAGGGACGACTATTTGCCCAGTTGCTCAGCCATCTCGGCTGAACGATGTGCGGCGGCACCCAGTGCTGTTTCCACCAGGGCTTCAAAGCCCCCGGCCTGGAACGACTCAATAGCCGCTTGTGTGGTACCACCTGGCGAGGTGACGCGACGGCGCAGTTCGGCGGCATCCACCTCGCTGCCGACCGCCATCTTGGCGGCGCCCAGGGCGGTTTGTTCCGCCAGTTGCTCGGCCACGTCGTGGGGCAGGCCCAGCTTGACGCCGGCGGCCGTCATGGCCTCGATCAACAGGAAGAAGTAAGCCGGGCCGCTGCCGGAGACGGCGGTGACCGCATCCAGTTGCTGTTCCTGCTCCAGCCACACGGCGATGCCCACCGCAGACAGCAGTTCCTGGGCCTGGTCACGTTGCTGCGCGGTGACTTCGCCAGTGGCATACAAACCGCTGACGCCCTGGCGCAGCAGCGCCGGGGTGTTGGGCATGCAGCGCACAATGGGCTGGGCACCGAGCCAGTTGGTCATGCTGGCGCAGGTGATGCCAGCGGCAATCGACACCACCAGTTGATGGGGTTGCAGGCTCGGGCTCAGGCTCTCGCACACGGCCTTCATGGCCTGGGGCTTGACCGCCAGCACGATCACATCGACGCCGTGGATGGCCTCGGCGTTATCGGCGAAGGTCTGGATACCGTGTTCGGCGCTGACGCGCTCGCGGGTTTCGGCACCGGGGTCGCTGGCGCGGATCTGCTCGGCGTCCAGGCCCTTGGCCCGCAGGCCACCGATCAGGCTGGCCGCCATGTTACCGGCGCCGATAAAGGCAATACGCGTGTTGCTCATGACAGGTCCTTATTTCGAGGGATGTCAGCCATTTCACGGCTGGCCGTAGTCGCGGGCGCCAAACAGGGCGGTACCGATCCGCACCCAGGTGGCGCCTTGGGCAATGGCCGACTCAAGGTCGTGGCTCATGCCCATGGAAAGTGTGTCCAGCGCCAGGTTCAAGCTGGCTTGCAAGTCGCGCACCGTGGCGAACGCCGCATCCTGCTCCGCCCGGTCTTGCGTCGGCTCGGGAATCGCCATCAAGCCCCGCAGCTTCAAGCGCGGCAGGGCGCTGATCGCTGTGGCCAGGGCCGGCAGGTCGGCGGGCGTGCAGCCGGACTTGCTGGCTTCGCCACTGACATTGACCTGGATGCAGATATTGAGCGGCGGCAGGTCGGCCGGGCGTTGTTCGGACAGGCGTTGTGCGATTTTCAGGCGGTCCACGGAGTGCACCCAAGCGAAGTGCTCGGCGATGGCACGAGTCTTGTTCGATTGAATGGGGCCGATGAAGTGCCAACTCAAGGGCAGGTCGGTTAATTCCGCCTGTTTGCCCAGGGCTTCCTGCAGGTAGTTTTCACCAAAGTCGCGCAGCCCGGCGGCATAGGCTTCGCGCACTGCCTGCGCCGGTTTGGTCTTGCTCACGGCCAGCAGGTGGATGCTGCTTGCGTCACGTTGCACGGCGTCGGCTGCGGCGCGGATGCGCTGGCTAACCAGGCCGATGTTGTCTGCTATCGTCGACATTCAAGATGCGCCCGTGGATATGGAGTCCGCGGCATTCTACTGGAAATGGAAAGCCCTATGGATATCACGCAATTGCTGACGGCCAGCGTAAGCCGAGGCGCCTCAGACCTGCATCTGTCAGCCGGCCTGGCACCCATGCTGCGCATTGATGGCGAGGTTTGGCCCCTGGATGGGCCGGCGCTGAGCGCTACCCAAGTGGTCGACTTATTGAGCCCTTTGCTGAATAAACATCAACAAAAGGATTTCGAAACATCTCTTGAAACGGATTTTGCCTTCGAGTTGCCAGGCGTCGCCCGGTTCCGGGCGAACGTGTTCCGCCAGGATCGCGGCGTGGGTGCGGTGTTTCGGGCTATTCCGGCTGAGGTCCAGAGCCTGGAAGACCTGAGGTTGGGCGAGGTGTTCCAGCGTATCGCCCGCTTCCCTCGCGGGCTGGTGCTGGTGACCGGGCCCACCGGCTCGGGCAAGTCCACGACCCTGGCGGCGATGATTGACGACCTCAACCGACACCGTCGCCAGCATATCCTCACGCTGGAAGACCCCATCGAGTTTATCCACAGGCCGAAAATGGCCCTGGTCAACCAGCGCCAGGTGCATCGCGATACCCACTGTTTCTCGCAGGCCCTGCGTTCCGCCCTGCGCGAAGACCCGGATGTGATCCTGGTGGGTGAACTGCGCGACCTTGAAACCATCCGCCTGGCGCTGACGGCGGCAGAGACCGGGCACCTGGTGTTTGGCACCCTGCACACCTCGTCGGCGGCAAAGACGGTAGACAGGCTGGTGGACGTCTTCCCGGCCGGGGAGAAGGCGATGGTCCGCTCGATGCTGTCGGAGTCGTTGCAGGCGGTGGTGTCCCAGGTGCTGGTGAAGAAAGTGGGCGGTGGGCGCGTGGCCGCCCATGAAATCATGCTGGGCACCCCGGCGATTCGTAACTTGATTCGCGAAGACAAGGTGGCGCAGATGGTTTCGGCGATCCAGACAGGTGGGGCGTTGGGGATGAAGACCCTGGATATGAGTTTGAAGGCGTTGGTCGGCGCAGGGCTGGTCAGCCGGGAAGAGGCGCGGGAGAAGGCGAGGGTGCCGGCAGATATCTAAAACGCACAGACACACAATGTGGGAGCTGGCTTGCCTGCGATAGCGGGCTGTCAGGCACTCTCTCTGCCAACTGACACACCGTCATCGCAGGCAAGCCAGCTCCCACATTTGATTGCATTTCAAATGGGGAGCTTCAGTGACGCCTGGCTTAGCGCTGCACGATCCGCAGGTTGCTGTTCTGCTCTTTAGGCAGTACCCGCTTGGCAATTACGTAGTTCTTGTCCCAGAACGGCTTTTTCAGCGTGTCGATGCTCACCGACTTGCCACGGCGCGGTGCGTGGATAAAACGGTCGTTGCCCAGGTAGATGGCAACGTGGTTGACCTGGCGGCTCTTGAGCTTGAAGAACAACAGGTCGCCCGGTTTGAGGTCCTTGCGGTCAACCTTCAACCCATGGCCGGCCGCCATGGCGTTGGAAGTGCGTGGCAGGTCCACCGCTTTCACATCGTTAAATGCATATTTCACCAGCCCGCTGCAGTCGAACCCTTTACTTGGGCTGCTACCGCCCCAACGATAAGGTGTACCGAGCACGTTGACGGCACGGCTCAGCACGTTGCTGCTTTGCTTGGTGTTCACTGCCAGTTGGGTGGAAAGCGCTTTGCCGTTGACCTTGCTCAGTTGGGTCGGGCGGCTGACGGTTGGCTTTGCTGATTTGGCAGTGCTGGGCGTGCTATGGACTTTAGGCGTGAAACCGTTAACGTTCGGAAGTCGTTGCTCACGATTGGTGGCGTGGGCGGCCAGTGGCATTAATAGGCAAATGGTTAGCCATGTCTTGAAAAATGGTCGCATTAGGCGTGGCTCTTATGGGTTTGCGCGCAACTTTATAACAGCTTTTTGTGCTGTTCTCAGGCCGTTTGTCGACTGAACCTTGGGGTCAAACTCAGGAAAAACGCGACGATTCGCCGCAATTGTCCTACACAAGGCAGGTGGCACAAGGCTTTGAGGGCAGGAAGATACCATTTACCGTACGTCGGGCGCCCGTAAAAAAGTCACAAAGAAAATGAAAAAATTTATCTATCGACGCAAAAGAGGTCCTTCATGAACACCTATCAACAGGTTGGTCAGCAGCACGACACCCACAGTAAGGCGATTGGTTACCTGCTGTGGATTTTCGGTTTTACCGGGGCTCATCGCTTCTATTACGGCAAGCCGGTGACCGGTACGATCTGGTTTTTCACTTTCGGCTTGCTGGGTATTGGCTGGCTGATCGACTTGTTCCTGATCCCGGCCATGGACCGTGAGGCCGACCTGCGGTTTACCGCTGGGCCGATTGAATACAACGTGGCCTGGATTCTGTTGGCGTTCCTGGGGGTGTTTGGTGTGCACCGCATGTATCAGGGCAAATGGATCACCGGCCTGATCTACCTGCTGACCGGCGGTTTGTTCCTGGTCGGAGTGCTGTATGACTTCTGGACGTTGAACACGCAGATTTCGATCCGCAATGCCGAGCGCAATAGCGGCCGTTGAGCACTAATCGTTCCCACGCTCCGCGTGGAAATGCAGCCCAGGATGCTCCGCGTCCACCTTTGGAGTGCTGACGCAGAGCGTCACAGGATGCGTTCCCACGCAGAGCGTGGGAACGAGCTTGCGCGTCAAGCCTGGTAGCTGATCCGCCCATCCATCAAGGTATACCGCACCGTCGCCGGCAGGCTGTGGCCGATGAACGGGCAGTTTTCGCCCTTGGACAACCAGCGCTCACCAGCCACCGTCGAGCTTGCCAGGTCGAACAGCACCAGGTCCGCCGGTGAGCCCACCGCCAACTGGCCCGCTGGCAAGCGCAGGGCCTCGGCCGGGCCGGCGCTCAGGCGTGCCAGCAGTGTCGGCAGGTCCAGCAAGCCGTCTTCTACCAGCGTCATCGCCAATGGCAGCAACAACTCCACGCTGCTGATGCCCGGCTCGGTCGCGCCAAACGGTGCCAGCTTGGCATCTCGCTCGTGAGGTTGGTGGTGGCTGGAAATCGCCGACACCACACCCGACTTCACCGCCGCACGCAAACCGTCACGGTCTGCCTTGGTGCGCAGCGGGGGCTGTACGTGGTACAGGCTGGAGAAGTCGATCAGCGCCTCATCCGTCAGGATCAGTTGGTACAGGGCGACATCCGCGGTTACCCGTAAGCCACGGGCCTGGGCCTGGGCGATCAAAGCCACGCCCCGGGCGCTGGTCAACTGGCTGAAATGCGCACGCACGCCGCTTTGTTCTACCAGCAACAGGTCGCGGGCGAGAGCCACGGTTTCTGCGGTTTCCGGAATGCCCGGCAGGCCGAGGAAGCTGGCCACTGCGCCTTCATGGGCCAGGCCACCTTCGGCCAAGTCGCGGTCCTGGGAATGGAAGATCACCGTCAAGTCGAACGTGGCCGCGTATTCCAGGGCGCGGCACAAGGTGCGTGTGCTGCGAAAGCTTTCCAGGCCATTGCCGAAGGCTACGCAACCGGCGTCACGCAGGGCGATCAATTCGGCAAGTTGTTCGCCATCCAGGCCCTTGCTCAAGGCGCCAATGGGAAACACTTTGCAATTGCCGGCTTCGCGGGCGCGGTCGAGGATCAGTTCGGTCACGGCCGACGTGTCCAGCACCGGCTTGGTGTTGGGCGGGCAACACAGGCTGGTCACACCACCGGCTGCGGCGGCCTGGGTTTCGCTGGCGATATTGCCTTTGCGGCTGTAGCCCGGCTCGCGCAGGGCGACATTCAAGTCCACCAGCCCAGGTGCGGCCACCAGGCCCTTGGCGTCAATGCTCTGGCCGGCGTTGAAGCCGGCGGGGGCGGCGCCGATGGCGACGATCTTGCCGGCGTCCAGGTGTAGATCGGTAACTTGGTCCAGGCCGCTGGCCGGGTCGATGACTCGGGCGCCGAGAATGCTGAGCTTCACTGGGCCTGCTCCTGCTCGAATTGACGTTGCGCGGTTTGCCCGCTCATGGCCATGGACAGCACGGCCATACGCACCGCGATGCCGTAGGTCACTTGGTTGAGAATCACCGACTGTGGGCCGTCGGCCACCGCCGACTCAATTTCTACGCCACGGTTGATCGGCCCCGGGTGCATCACGATGGCATCCGGCTTGGCCTTGGCCAGGCGTGCGGTGGTCAGGCCGAACAGGCGGTAGAACTCACCTTCGCTGGGCAATAAGCCCCCGGCCATGCGCTCGCGTTGCAGGCGCAGCATGATCACCACGTCCACATCCTTGAGGCCCTCGGCCATGTCGGTGTAGACCTTCACGCCATACTGTTCGATGCCGATGGGCAACAAGGTCTTGGGCGCAATCACGCGGATATCCGGGCAACCCAGGGCTTTGAGGGCCAGCATGTTCGAACGTGCTACCCGCGAATGCAGGATGTCGCCGACGATGGCCACCGAGAGGTTTTCAAAGCTGCCCTTGTGCCGACGAATGGTGAGCATGTCGAGCATGCCCTGGGTCGGGTGCGCGTGGCGGCCGTCGCCGCCATTGATGATCGCCACGTTCGGGCACACATGCTCAGCAATGAAGTGCGCAGCGCCGGAGTCGCCGTGGCGTACCACGAACATGTCGGCTGCCATGGCCTCCAGGTTGCGCAGGGTATCGAGGAGGGTTTCGCCCTTGCTCGCCGACGAGGTGGACACGTTCAGCGTGATCACATCGGCCGACAGCCGCTGGGCCGCCAGTTCAAAGGTGGTGCGGGTGCGGGTGGAGTTCTCGAAGAACACGTTGCAGATAGTTTTACCGCGCAACAACGGGACTTTCTTCACTGCTCGGCCACCGACTTCCAGGAATGAGTCGGCGGTGTCGAGGATTTCGGTGAGCAGTTCGCGGGGCAAACCGTCGAGGGACAAGAAGTGTTGCAACTGGCCCTGAGCATTGAGCTGCAGCGGGCGCTTGGCATCTAGAGGCGTCATCGCGGGGACTCTTTACAAGGCGGTTTAAAGGGCAAGGTCTTGCAGTTCGAGTTCGAGCGGCGTGGGACCGGACAATTTTACCCGTTGCTGGGGGGCAAGCGACAGGGTCGCGCCTACGACGTCCGGGCTGATCGGCAGCTCGCCAGCGTCCAGGTCCAACAGGCACACCAGGGTCACGCTGGCCGGGCGGCCATAGTCGAACAGCTCGTTCATGGCGGCGCGGATGGTACGGCCGCTCATCAGCACGTCGTCGATCAATACCAGGTGCTGGCCTTCGATCTCGAAGGGCAGGGCCGATGGGCGCACTTGTGGATGCAGGCCGTTCTGGCTGAAATCGTCGCGGTAGAAGGACACGTCCAAGGTGCCCAGGGGCGAATCGCTACCCAGTTCTTCCAGCAATGCCTGGGCCACCCACACGCCACCGGTGCGTATGCCGATAAAACGCGGTTCGCTGATGGCACGGTGTTCCAGGTGCGCCTTGAGGCGTATCGCCATCTGGCTGATCAGTTCGGCAGGGTTCGGCAAGCTCATGGTGGCTCCTTGTTAAGTGTGTAGGAGCGAGCTTGCTCGCGAAAAACGTCAACGATAACGCGTGAAAACCTGGAAGTGCGCGGTGCCTGTGAGTTCTTCGCGAGCAAGCTCGCTCCTACAAAAACGGCATAGCAGCAAGCCGCGTCCGTCAGGATTCAAATAAAGCGGTGTTTTCATCCAGCCAGCCCTGCAACAGCAAGGCGGCGGCGATGGCGTCCACCGGGTTGTCGCGGTAACTGCCTTTTTGCCCGCCACGGTCACGGCGCTCACCCTTGGCTTCAAAGGTGGTAAGGCGTTCGTCGTGGGTATAGAAGGGCAGGTTGTAGCGGCCATTGAGGCGGCGCGCGAATTTCTCGGCGCGCAGGCACATGTCGCTCGGGGTGCCATCCATGTTCAGGGGCAGGCCGACCACCACTGCGTCAGGCTTCCACTCTTTAATCAGGGCTTCGACCTGGTTCCAGTCCGGCACGCCGTTCTGGGCCTTGAGGGTGCACAGCTCACGGGCCTGGCCGGTGATGACCTGGCCAACCGCTACGCCGATCTGTTTGGTGCCGTAGTCAAAACCGAGGATCAGACGCAAAGCCATCAGGCGTGCCCCGCCTGGCTGGTCAGCAGGCTGAGGTTGACCCGCAGCTTGGCCGCGGCCGCTTCCAGGCGCAGTTCGCTGGCGGTGTTGAACAGGATGTCAGCGTCGAACGGGCAGGTCAGCCAGGCATTGCTGGCCAGTTCGGCCTCCAGTTGCCCGGCTTCCCAACCGGCGTAGCCCAGGGTGATCACACTTTGCTCAGGGCCGACGCCGTCGGCGATGGCAAACAACACGTCCTGGGACGTGGAGAGTGACACGCCTTCAAGGTCTACCGTGGCCTGGAACTTCGGCCCGGTGGGGTGCAGCACAAAACCGCGATCGGTCTGCACCGGCCCGCCGATGTAGATCGGCACGTGCAGGCAGCTTGCCGGCGGGTCGATTTCCGGGCGCAGTTGCTCAAGGATATCCGCCAGGTTCAGCTCCTGCGGGCGGTTGACCACCAGCCCCATGGCACCATTGGCCGTGTGCTCGACGATGTAGGTCAAGGTCTGCGCAAAGTTCGGGTCGGCCATATGGGGCATGGCGATCAGGAATTGGTGCTTGAGGTAGGTCGGGCTGACGTTTTTCATGTCCGCTAGTGTGGCGTTGGAGGGGCGAACTGACAAGTGCGGGCGCGAGCCTGATCGCTGATCGTTCCCACGCTCCGCGTGGGAACGCATCCCGGGGCGCTCCGCGTCCCAAGGGCAGACGCAGAGCGTCCGTGGCGGCATTCCCACGCGGAGCGTGGGAACGATCTGTAGTGCGGGCGCGATCAGTTGCTGGACAACCGGTCGCCCTTGGCAAACCGCCAGGTGCGTATGATTTCCAGGCGGTCCACGTCGTTCAAGTCGCCGCTGAACGGCGCAAAGGGCGCGGCCAGACGCACGATACGTTGCGCGGCCTGGTCCAGCAGCGGCTGGCCGGAGGACTCCAGCACCTGCACTTCATACAGCGAGCCGTCACGGTTGATCGACACCAGCAGGCGCAAATTGCCATAAATCTGCTGGCGCCGCGCCTCGTCCGGGTAATTGAGGTTACCGATACGTTCGACCTTCTTGCGCCACTCGTCCTTATACCAGGCACCTTTGTCGCGCATGGTCGAGGCCGCGTTCAGGCGGTAGATGCGCGGGCGCTTGGCATACAGCTGTTGCTCATGGGCCAGTTCGGCTTCCAGGCTGGAAATTTCGTCGGACAGCGTCGAGCTGTCGAACGTCGGCGCAGGTTTCACCGGTTCGGGCTTGGGTTCGGTCTTGGCTTTTTCGCGCTGGGTCGGGGCTTTTTGCGGCTTGGGCGCGACGGTGGTTACCGCAGCCTTGGGCGCGGCCTGCTTGACCTCGGGCTTGGGCGCCGGCGGCGGGGTGACCTTCTTGACCTGGTTGTCGTGGAAGGGCGCCACTTCGGTGGTCTTGGGCACGGCTTTCTTGTCGAGGGTGCCGCTGCCTTGCTGGTTGTCCTGGGCGAGAAAGTCAGCCTTTTCGGGCTTCTTTTCGCTCTTGAACGTGGCGAGGGTGATTTCCAGGGTTTTGGTGATCTGCTTGGGTTCCACCAGGGTGAACCCCACGCCCAGGAGCAGGGCGAGGTGAATCAGCGCAGCGAGAAACAGGGTAAAACCGAGACGATCAGCCGGGCGCACGCCGCTATGGGTGAATTCGGGGGGCAGATCGGACGGGAGTGTCATGACAAGAAAACCAACATCGCGCGTTTCACAGATGGCGCATGATAACGCAATGTTGGTGTGTGTCCGGCTGTTCTATGTCACTTGGCTTTTAGCTTGCGCTCAATGGCGGCCATCAGCATTTCGCCGATATTCGTGCCAAATGCATTGTCGATCTCGCGAATACAGGTGGGGCTGGTGACGTTGATTTCAGTGAGGTTCTCACCAATTACGTCGAGTCCGACAAACAGCAGGCCTTTTTCCCGCAGGGTCGGGCCGACTTGAGCGGCGATCCAGCGGTCCTTGTCCGACAACGGCCGCGCTTCACCGCGACCACCGGCGGCCAGGTTGCCACGGGTCTCGCCGGCTGCCGGGATACGCGCCAGGCAGTAATCCACCGGCTCGCCGTCGATCATCAGGATACGCTTGTCACCGTCCTTGATCGCCGGCAGGTAGGCCTGGCCCATGATCTGCTGGGTGCCCAGGGCGGTCAGGGTTTCGAGGATCACCGACAGGTTCGGGTCGCCGGCGCGGTGACGGAAGATCGAGGTGCCGCCCATGCCGTCCAGCGGCTTGAGGATCACGTCGCCATGCTTGGCGGCGAATTCACGCAGTACATCGGCGCGGCGGCTGACCACGGTCGGTGGCGTGCACTGCGGGAACAGGGTGGCAAACAGCTTTTCATTGCAGTCGCGCAGGCTCTGCGGTTTGTTGACGATCAACACGCCCGCACGTTCTGCCTGCTCCAGCAAGTAGGTGGAGTACACAAACTCCATGTCGAACGGCGGATCCTTGCGCATCAGGATCACGTCGAGGTCGCTCAGCGGGCTGTCGATTTCGTCAGAAAGCTCGAACCACTTCTCAGGGTTGGCGAACACCTGCAGCGGGCGCATGCGTGCGCGGGCTTCGCCGTCACCCTGGTAAAGGTCGCGCTGCTCCATATAGAACAAGGTCCAGCCGCGGGCCTGGGCGGCCAGGAGCATGGCCAGCGAACTGTCCTTTTTATAGGAAATGCTGGCGATAGGGTCCATGACAATGCCGACGCGAACGCTCATGGGGGATTTCCTCTAGCAAATTGGGGCGCATAAAAGTGGCGTCAGAGTGGCGCTGCGGCTGTTGTGGGTCAAGGAAAAACCACTGGGCGGGTGCCTCGATAGATTGCGCCAGGAGACTGTGCTAAAAAGGCTGGCACGGCGCAGCAGCCCTTGAATTCCAAGGCTTGCGGCGTTCATCCTGTGCAACGTCAGGCAGTACACACCGAAAACCGATTCGCTGTGGCGATGGTAGAGCAGATATGGAACAGCATTCCAACGCCTTGAAGGTGATGGTGATCGACGATTCGAAAACGATCCGCCGCACCGCCGAGACGCTGTTGAAGAACATGGGGTGCGAGGTCATCACGGCGATCGACGGTTTCGACGCCCTGGCCCGTATTGTCGATCATCACCCGCACATTATCTTTGTCGACATCATGATGCCGCGCCTGGATGGCTACCAGACCTGCGCCCTGGTGAAGAACAACCCGGCGTTCAAGTCGATCCCGGTGATCATGCTGTCCTCCAAGGATGGCCTGTTCGACAAGGCCAAGGGACGCATTGTGGGTGTCGATCAATTTTTGACCAAGCCTTTCAGCAAGGAAGAACTGCTGGGGGCGATCAAGGCTTATGTGCCTGGGTTCGCCGCAGTAGAACAAGCACACTGACGCCGCCTCACGAGGGCTGGCGCCGACCAATGTAGCGGGGAAAACCATGGCACGTATTCTGATCGTCGACGATTCGCCGACTGAAATGTACAAACTCACCGGCATGCTGGAAAAGCACGGCCACCAAGTCCTGAAAGCCGAGAACGGAGGGAATGGCGTGGCCCTGGCCCGCCAGGAAAAGCCCGACGCGGTGCTGATGGACATCGTGATGCCGGGCCTCAACGGCTTCCAGGCCACACGCCAATTGTCCAAGTCGCCCGAAACCAGCGATATCCCCGTGATCATCATCACCACCAAGGATCAGGACACCGACAAAGTCTGGGGCAAACGCCAGGGCGCCAAGGACTACCTCACCAAGCCGGTGGATGAAGAAACCCTGATCGCCACCCTGAACAAGGTGCTGGCCGGCTAAGGCTTGCGATCATGACCGAGTCGCAAACCGCTTTTGAGCTGCTGCTGGACATCGACCGCCGCTGCCGCTTGCTGGCCGCGGACCTGCCGTCCCAGGAAACGCGCCTGCAACGCTGGAGCGGTATCGCCTTTCGCATAGGGCCAAACGCCTACGTGGCGCCCATGGGCGAAGTCGCCGAGGTGTTGCATGAGCCGCGCTGCACCTTGATGCCGGGGGTCAAGCCTTGGGTCAAGGGCGTGGCCAACTTGCGCGGGCGCTTGCTGCCGGTGATGGACCTGGGCGGGTTCCTTGGCCTTGAGTTGTCCAAGGCGCGCAAGCAACGGCGGGTGCTGGTGGTGGAGTTCAACGACCTGTTTGTCGGGCTGCTGGTAGATGAGGTGGTAGGCATGCAGCATTTCCCATTGGACGCCTGGGTGGCGAGCACCGCCTCGAGCGCGCCGTTTATTCAGGGCCAGTTCGACGGCGACCCGCCGTGGCAAGTCTTCAGCCCCTTCGCCCTGGCCCAGGCCCCTGGCTTCATGGATGTTGCCGCATGAGCACCGCTACCACGCCCAAACCCCAGGCCGCTTCGCGCAGCCGTTCGCAGATCATCGTGCTGTTTATCGCCTTGATCGTGTTCATCATGTTGCTGTTCGCCAACTTCGCGTACCTCAACACCCAGTCCACCTACGATAAACAGTACATCGGCCACGCCGGTGAGCTGCGCGTGCTGTCCCAGCGCATTGCCAAAAACGCCACCGAGGCCGCTGCCGGCAAAGCGGCGGCGTTCAAGCTGCTGGGCGATGCGCGCAACGATTTTGCCCAGCGCTGGGGCTACCTGAAAAAAGGTGACCCGCAAACCGGTTTGCCGGCGGCGCCCAGTGCGGTACGCGCCGAAATGCGGGCAGTGCAGACCGACTGGGAGGCGCTGCTGAAAAACACCGACGCTATTCTCGCCAGCGAGCAGACCGTGTTGTCGTTGCACCAGGTGGCGGCGACCCTGGCCGAAACCGTGCCGCAACTGCAGATCGAGTCGGAAAAGGTCGTGGATAGCCTGCTGCAACGCGGCGCCCCGGCCAGCCAGGTGGCCTTGGCCCAACGCCAGTCGCTGCTGGCCGAACGTATCCTGGGGGCGGTCAACACGGTGCTGGCGGGGGATGAAACCGCCGTGCAGGCCGCCGATGCCTTCGGTCGCGATGCCAACCGTTTTGGCGCGGTGCTCAATGGCATGCTCAACGGCAACCCGGGGTTGCGTATCACCCAGGTCGAAGACCCGGACGCCCGGGCGCGGCTGGCGGACATTGCCGAGCTGTTCGAATTTGTCTCCGGCTCCGTGGATGAAATTCTCGAGACTTCGCCGCAGTTGTTCCAGGTGCGCGCCTCGGCGAGCAATATTTTCAACTTGTCGCAAACCCTGCTCGATGAAGCTTCGCACCTGGCCACCGGTTTTGAAAACCTCGCCAGCGGGCGCAGTTTAGACACCATCGGCGGTTACGTGCTGGGCTTGCTGGCGCTGGCCTCGATCATCCTGATCGGCCTGGTCATGGTGCGCGAGACCAACCGCCAACTGCATGAAACCGCGCAGAAGAACGAGCGCAACCAGAACGCGATCATGCGCCTGCTGGATGAAATCGAAGACCTGGCCGACGGCGACCTTACCGTCACCGCCTCGGTCACCGAAGACTTTACCGGCACCATCGCAGACTCCATCAACTATTCCGTGGACCAACTGCGCGACCTGGTCGCCACCATCAACCTCACGGCCGGGCAGGTCGCGGGCGCGGTACAGGACACCCAGGCTACCGCGATGCACCTGGCCCAGGCGTCGGAGCATCAGGCCCAGCAGATTGCCGAAGCGTCTACCGCCATCAACCAGATGGCGCAGTCCATCGATCAGGTATCGGCCAACGCGGCCGAATCCTCGGCGGTGGCTGAGCGTTCGGTGGAGATCGCCAACAAAGGCAACGAGGTGGTGCACAACACCATCCACGGCATGGACAACATTCGCGAACAGATCCAGGACACCGCCAAGCGCATCAAGCGCCTGGGCGAGTCGTCCCAGGAAATTGGCGACATCATCAGCCTGATCGACGACATCGCCGACCAGACCAACATCCTCGCCCTCAACGCCGCGATCCAGGCCAGCATGGCCGGTGACGCCGGGCGCGGCTTTGCGGTGGTGGCCGATGAAGTGCAACGGCTGGCCGAACGCTCCTCGGCGGCCACCCGGCAGATCGAAACCCTGGTACGCACCATCCAGGCCGACACCAACGAAGCGGTGATCTCCATGGAACAGACCACCACCGAAGTGGTGCGCGGCGCGCGCCTGGCCCAGGACGCCGGGGTGGCACTGGAAGAGATCGAAGGCGTGTCCAAAACCCTGGCGGCGCTGATCCAGAGCATTTACAACGCGGCGCAGCAACAGACCTCATCGGCGGGGCAGATTTCCCTGACCATGAACGTGATCCAGCAGATCACCACCCAGACTTCGTCGGGTTCCACCGCCACCGCCGAAAGCATTGGTAACCTGGCGAAGATGGCCAGCCAGTTGCGCAGGTCGGTGTCGGGTTTCACCTTGCCGCCGCCCAAGCAGGTGGACGATTGAAATACGACCTGAACAACACCACAGTCCAACTGTGGGAGCTGGCTTGCCTGCGATAGCGGTCTGTCAGATACAGATATAGTGCTGACCCACCGCTATCGCAGGCAAGCCAGCTCCCACATTGGATCTCCATTGTTTGTGCGATACCAGCAACTCATGAATTCTAAGCGGAGCAGTTATGGTTGATCGGCACGACTACGTGGCCCTCGAATGGGTCAAGGGCGATATTGCCGAAACCCTGAAGCAGGCCCGGTCGGCCCTGGACGCGTACGTTGAAACCCATGACGACGACGCCCTCAACGAATGCCTGGCCGGTATCCACCAGGTGCATGGCGCGCTGCAAATGGTCGAGTTCTACGGCGCGGCGCTGTTGGCCGAAGAGATCGAGGAACTGGCCCTGGCGCTCCAGGCCGGGCACGTCGGCCAGCGCGATGAAAGTATCCGCCTGCTGCAACAAGCCCTCGGCCAACTGCCGCTGTACCTCGACCGCGTGCACAGTGCCCGCCGCGACTTGCCGCTGGTGGTGCTGCCGCTGCTCAACGACTTGCGCAGTGCCCGTGGTGAAAGCCTGCTATCGGAAACCAGCCTGTTCAGCCCGCAACTACTATTGATCGAGCCGTTGCCTGAGCAAGCCCTGGCCCAACGGGCAACGCCGGATCTGCATGAACAGTTGCGCCAATGGCGCCACCTGCTGCAACAAGCCCTTGCCGGGTTGCTGCGTGAAGACCACGGCCCCAGCAACCTGGAAGACATGGCCCGGGTGTTCGCACGCCTCGAAGCGCTGTGCCAGGGCGCGCCGCTGTTGCCGTTGTGGCAGGTCACCTCGGCGCTGGTCGAAGGCATGCTCACCGGCGTGGTCGCCAACAGCCCGGCGCTGCGCAGCCTGCTCAAGGCCAGCGATAAACAGCTCAAGCGCTTGCTGGTTCAAGGCGTCAATGGCATCAACCAGCCGGCGCCGGATGAGTTGCTCAAGAGCCTGTTGTTCTACGTCGCCAAAGTCACCCGGCCGACGCCGCGCATGCAAAGCCTGAAGGAACGCTACGGCTTGGACGAAGCCTTGCCCGACAGCGCCGTGGTCGATGCTGAACGTGCGCGGCTGGCTGGGCCGGATCGCAATGCCATGGGCTCGGTACTCGGGGCGTTGTGTGAGGAGCTGGTGCGGGTTAAGGAACGCCTGGATCTGTTCGTGCGCAGTGATCGCCAGCACACCCAGGACCTCGACCCCTTGCTGGCGCCGTTACGCCAGATCGCCGATACCCTCGCGGTGCTGGGTTTCGGCCAGCCGCGCAAAGTGATCATCGACCAACTCGCCGTGGTGTTGAGCCTGGTCCAGGGGCAGCGCGAACCCAATGACGCGGTGTTGATGGATGTGGCCGGCGCGTTGCTGTATGTCGAAGCGACGCTGGCCGGGATGATCGGCACCGTCGAGCCGCAAAGCCGTGAAGACAGCCGCTTGCCCACCACCGACCTGACCCAGATTCACCAGCTGGTGATTCGCGAGTCGTGCCAGTGCCTGCGCCAAGCCAAGGAGCTGGTGATCGACTGCATCGAGGCCGACTGGGACCGTCAGCGCCTGGAGTCCTTGCCCGAGCTGTTGAGCCAGGTACGCGGTGCCCTGGCGATGATTCCTTTGCCGCGCGCGGCGAGTTTGATGCGCGGTTGCACCGACTACGTCGATGAGCAGTTGATGGTCAATGACGCCGCGCCTTCGGCGGCACAGCTGGGGCATTTCGCCGAGGTGGTCAGCAGCCTGGAGTACTACCTCGAACGCATGCTTCAAGACCCTGACGCGGCGGGCGAAAAAGTGCTGGAACTGGCCACCCAGGGCTTGAATGCACTGGGCTACCTGCCGGCGGAAAAACCCTGGCGCCAGGCCCTGGCCGCGCCCGAGGGGGCACTGTCCGAGGCCGCACCCAGCCAGTCGCAATTCGATGCGCTGGCGAGCCCAACCTCACGTCTCAACCCTCCGGCCTTGCAGCGTCCCGGCAGCTTGTTGCCGCCGCCGGCCGGTGAAGAACCGATTGACGATGAACTGCGCGAAGTCTTCCTGGAAGAAACCGATGAAGTCCTCGACGTGCTGCATCGCTACCTGCCCGACAGCGCGGACAAAACCGCCCAGGGCGAAATGCGCCGCGCCTTCCATACCCTCAAGGGCAGCGGCCGCATGGTGCGCGCCCTGGTGCTGGCCGAGCTGGCCTGGGCCGTGGAGAACCTGCTTAATCGCGTGCTGGAACGCAGCGTAGCCCTCGGCCCTGAGGTGCAGCAGGTATTGGATGAGGCCGTGGCCCTGCTGCCGGAGCTGATCGCCGATTTTGCCAGCGACGACCAACGCCAGCGCGATGAGGTCGATGCCTTGGCCGCCCGAGCCCATGCCCTGGCCAGTGGCGCCGTCACGTCGGCCACCGAGCCCCATGACCCGATGCTGCTGGAGATCTTCCGCAACGAAGCCCAAGGCCATCTGGACAGCCTCGAGTACTTCCTGCAACAGGCCGCCGAGCAGATGCCGCTGCAGGTCAGCGATGAACTGCAACGCGCCTTGCACACCCTCAAGGGCAGCGCCTACATGGCCGGCGTATTGCCCATCGCCGAACTGGCGCGCCCGCTGGATCACCTCACCCGTGAATACAAGGCCCACCGCCTGCCGCTGGGCAAGGACGAAGTGGCGTTGCTACTTGAAGCACAAGGTCTGTTCCAGCGCGGCCTGCGAGACCTGAACACCCATCCCCTGGCGCCGATCAACGGCGCCGCCGACCTGATCAGCCGCACCCAACGCCTGCTGGACCATCAACTCGCCGCCTTGCTCGACGCGCCCACGACCGGCCTGCGCGTCAAGCGTGACCCGCACTTGATCACCAACTTTCTGGCCCAGGGCATGGACATCCTGCTCGACGCCGAAAGCCTGCTGCGTCGCTGGCAGCAACACCCCGGCGACCGTCAGGAACTCACGGCGTTGCTGGACGAGCTGACCACCCTGGGCGAGGGCGCGCACCTTGCCGACCTGCACCCTATCGACGCGTTGTGCGAAGCCTTGCTCGACCTCTATGGCGCGGTGGAAGAAAGCAGCCTGGCGGTCAGCGCCCGCTTCTTCCAGGAGGCCGAACAGGCCCACGACGCGCTGATCAATATGCTCGACCAGTTGGCCGCCGGCCAGGAAATCAGCCCCGCGCCCGCACGGCTGCAGGCATTGCGCGAGTTGCTCGATGAAGCACTGGACCCGTCCGCCACAGGGCTGATCAAAAGCGACGGCAGCCGCGCCCTGAGTATTTCCGAGTTGGGCGCGGCCACTGCGCAGCTGGATCACGCAACGGCGATGGACGACGAGATTGTCGAGATCTTCCTTGAAGAGGCCGTAGACATCCTCGACAGCGCCGGCCAGTCGCTCAAGCGCTGGCTGCTGGAACCCGAAAACGCCGCGCCCTTGTCCTCGTTGCAGCGGGACCTGCACACCCTCAAGGGCGGTGCGCGCATGGCCGAAATCGACCCGGTGGGCGACTTGGCCCATGAGCTCGAATGCGTTTATGAGGGGCTGGTGGACCGCCGCTACAGCTATTCCGTGGAGCTGTCCCAGGCACTGATGGCCAGCCATGAGCGCTTGGCCCAACAGTTGGACGAGCTGCAACAGCAGCAACCCTTGAGTGACGGCGCCGAACTGGTCGAAAGGCTACGGGAATTGCGCCAGGCCAGCAGCCCGGCAGCGCCGGCCGCTGTGACGCCAGCCTCGGGTGCCGACCCGGAATTGCTGGATATCTTCCTCGAAGAAGCCGCCGATATCCTCGACAGTTCAGGCAGCGCGTTAGTGCGCTGGCAGGCCGAGCCGGGCAATCGCCAGGAAGTGGAAACCCTGCTGCGTGACCTGCACACCCTCAAGGGCGGCGCACGCATGGTCGAGATCGGGCCGATCGGCGATCTGGCCCATGAGCTGGAATTTCTCTACGAAGGACTGTCCGCCGGTTTGCTCGCGCCGACCCCTGAGTTGTTCGCTCTGCTGCAAGGCTGCCATGACCGCCTGGCGCAAATGATCGACGCCGTGGCCGAGGGGTTGCCGGTGGGCTCGGTGGATAAACTGATCGAGCGCATCAAGAGCCTGGTGCACCCCAGTGATGAGCCGGTTACACCCGTGGCACTGCCGGCGGGCAAGGCCGAAGCGGTCGCCGATCCGGCTGCCGACATGGTGAAAATCTCTGCTGACTTGCTCGATGACCTGGTCAACCTCGCCGGCGAAACCTCGATCTTCCGTGGGCGTATCGAGCAGCAAGTCAAGGATGCGCGCATTGCCTTGAATGAGATGGAAACCACCATCGAGCGCATGCGCGACCAGCTGCGCCGGCTCGACAGCGAAACCCAGGGCCGCCTCCTGAGCCGCCAGCAAGCCGAGGCCGAACGCCTGGGCTACGAAGAATTCGACCCGCTGGAAATGGACCGCCATTCGCAGCTGCAACAGCTGGCCCGTGCGCTGTCCGAATCCGCCTCCGACCTGCTCGACCTCAAGGACACCCTTGAGCGCCGCAACCAGGATGCCCACAACCTGCTGCAGCAACAGGCGCGCATCAACACCGAATTGCAGGAAGGCCTGATGCGCACGCGCATGGTGCCTTTCGAGCGCATGTTGCCACGCCTCAAGCGCATCGTGCGGCAAGTGGCGGGCGAATTAGGCAAAGACGTGGAGTTCATCGTCGGCAATGCCGAAGGCGAGATGGACCGCAATGTGCTGGAGCGCATGGCGGCACCCTTGGAGCATATGCTGCGCAACGCCGTCGACCACGGCCTGGAGTCGCGCGAAGTGCGGCTGGCGGCGGGCAAAGCGGAGAAGGGCCGCATCACCCTGGACCTGACCCACGAAGGCGGCGACATCGTCTTCGACATGCGCGACGACGGCGCGGGTGTGCCCCTTGAAGCGGTGCGGCGCAAGGCAATCAAGCGCGGCTTGCTCGCGCCCCATCAAGAGATGAGCGACCGTGACGTGTTGCAGTTCATCCTGCAGCCGGGCTTTTCCACCGCCGAAAAAATCACCCAGATTTCCGGGCGCGGCGTGGGCATGGACGTGGTGCATGAAGAAGTGCGCCAGCTCGGCGGCTCCATGGTGATCGACTCGACGCCGGGCATGGGCGTGCATTTTCGCATTCGCCTGCCGTTTACCGTGTCGGTCAATCGTGCGCTGATGGTGCACTGCGCGGACGACCAATACGCGATCCCTCTCAACACCATCGAAGGCCTGGTGCGCGTGCTGCCCCACGAATTGGCCGGGCACTACCAGCAAGACCCGCCGCACTATGAATACGCCGGCCAGCGCTACGAGTTGTTCTACTTAGGCGACCTGCTGCACACCGCCAGCCGCCCGAAACTGCTGGGCCAATACCAGCCGGTGCCGGTGCTGCTGGTGCACTGCAATGAGCGCCGCGTGGCGGTGCATGTGGATGCCATGGCCGGTACCCGTGAGATTGTGGTCAAGGGCCTGGGGCCGCAATTCTCCGGGGTGCAGGGCGTGACCGGCGCGACCATCCTGGGCGACGGCCATGTGGTGCTGATCATCGACCTGCTGGCGCACATCCGCGCCCGGCAACCGGCCTTGCCGGCCCAGGTGGTGGATGCGCCGCTGATCCTCAACGACCCGCTGAAAAAACGCCCGCTGCTGGTACTGGTGGTGGACGACTCGGTCACCGTACGCAAAGTCACCAGCCGCCTGCTGGAGCGCAACGGCATGAACGTGCTCACCGCCAAGGACGGGATCGACGCCCTTGCCATCCTGGAAGAACACACCCCGGACTTGATGCTGCTCGACATCGAAATGCCGCGCATGGACGGCTTCGAAGTAGCCATTCAGATACGCAACGACCCACGCCTGATGCGCTTGCCGATCATCATGATCACCTCACGCACCGGCCAGAAACACCGCGACCGCGCCATGGCCATTGGCGTCAACGACTACCTCGGCAAGCCGTACCAAGAGTCGGTGCTGCTGGAAAGCATTGCCTACTGGAGCAAGTCCCATGCTTGAGCACCGCACCAGCCAACTCACCGGCCTGCTGCTGCCCCTGGCCGACCGCCACCTGGTGCTGCCCAACGTTGCCGTGGCCGAGCTGATCGACTTCCAGCGCGGCGAGCCGGCCAGCGATGCACCGCCGTGGTACCTGCGGCAGGTTACGTGGCGCGATCGGCAGATTCCGTTGATCAGCTTTGAAGCGGCCTGCGGAGAAGCCAGCATGACGGGTGAACGCTCACGCATCGTGGTGTTGAACGCACTGGGCGGGCGACCGACGTTGAAATTCATTGCCCTGGTGATCCAGGGCATTCCGCGCTCGTACAAGCTCGATAGCGAATTGAGCTACGTGGACGTGCCCCTGTGCCCGCTGGAACTGGCGGCGGTGCAAGTGGGCGAGCAGGTGGCGAAGGTGCCGGATTTGATGGGGCTTGAAGCGTTGTTGGTGGAGTCCGGCCTGGCCTGATCCTGAGCCCTATGAAGATCTACTGTGGGAGCTGGCTTGCCTGCGATAGCGGCCTGTCAGTCAACATCTCAGTAGCTGACCTACCGCTATCGCAGGCAAGCCAGCTCCCACGCTGAGCAGCGCTCATCTTCATGTCTCAATCAATCCACGCAGAGCTTGCAAATAATCGGCGATATGTCGGAATAGGGCGGAGTTGCTGTAGGCGAGTTCTGAATTGGGAATAGGCGGGTTTTCAGGTCGCAGTGGAGTGGCTAGTTTCTGCACTCCTCACTGCCAGCAAGGGCTCGCAAATGGCCGTACCGTTAATGCCGCCCGGTCTTTCAATTCTTGAAAACATGGCGATATCCAACTGCAAGCGCATTCATCTCAAGCCCGGCTCGGCATTCGCCTATTCCTGGTTTTACTCCCAGGTCCGTGCGGCCGGCCCTTGGAACTACAAGAAGCAGGGGCGTCAGTACGAAGCTTTTGGTAACTTCAATTACGGTGCCACAGGCACGGTGCTGGGCATTCCCGAAAATGTGTTGCTGCGAGCCGCCGGTGTGGCTCAAACCGTCGCCAGAACGACTCGTCCGGATTTTGGATCATGGTGGGGCGGTGAGCCTTTTGGTGACGACCCACGGGATCAATATTGGATAAGAAGAGGTATCGAATATGCCATTTCGCAAGGCCACTAAGCGCCTCATACCTGTTCTGCGTAATTGCCTGCTTGTGATCTGCCTGCTCTATATCGGCGGCAGTTGGGTCCTGTCGCCCGGAACACCGGACCTGGATGAAGTGGTGTTGAAGCATTCCCTGGGCAACGGTATGTCGATCTATGGTGCGCGAGATGGCCAAGGTGGCGCGACGGTGGGGTTTTCCTACAGGTACTACGTGCATAAGGATTTGGGAAGTGATCAGGAAATACTCAGCGCATTAGTGTCTGCACCTCCTTTTCTCAAAACAAAAGAGCCGGATGTTCAAGTCAATAATGAGGGGGGTGCCCTGCATCTGGTTATTCAGGGAGAAGTGTATGAGTACCACAGTTATGCGCTGGAGGGCCTGGGGAAGGTCAGGGTGATGATGGTGTTGTGAGGAGCTAGCGTTCAGATTTTTCCTGCAAGATGTCGGGCTGTGCATGAACTTGTTGTGATTGATCATCGCGCCTAGTCTTCGCTCCGTCATCGCAAAAAACGGTGACACGGACGTGCAAGTCCGGTTACATGTCGGCGCACCAACGCCCATAGCCATTCGACGGGCGTTTTTTATGCCTGCTGTACTCGTTATGGCGGCTGTGCGTGGGAGATTCTTCGGAGTCTGCCGGGGTCCGATATGCCCGGTCTTGCACACCTGCGTACAGCTGCCACCTTCATTCGCGTGCAAGCGGAGAGAGGGCAGCCTCCATCACATATCGGAGCTGTAAATCATGGTCAAACCTACGCCCAATCCACCGCTCTTCACCGTAAACCCCCACCAAGACACCGAAACCCTGCTGGTCAATGCCAGCGAAACCCTGTCCTCGCTCAATGCGCTCACCTGCAACCTGGCCTTCGACTTGGACACTTCCCAGCGCGCCATCATGCTGGGAATTCAGCAAATGGCCGAGCTGGGTCAGTTGTTGGTCGATAGAGCGCTGGAGCAAATCAGCCCATCGCCAGCAACTTGAAACGGTCCCAAAAAGGGACTGATCATTCCCTCTTTGGGACCGCTATCTAACCAACACCACCGACCCATGTGGGAGCTGGCTTGCCTGCGGCCATAGGTATCTACACAACTTTGTGGGTTGTAACAGCAGACGGTAACCACGATGCGAAGCGAGTCGCTCTTGATCTGCTTTTGATCTTAGGCGCCCCGTTAAACCACGCTGGCCGGAATTCGACAGGGATTTGGGGGGTAAACCGGCAGGGATGCCGGTTTAGCCGCCCCGCGCCATGGATGGCGCGTGGCGGCGGCCCCCCAAATCACTGGCGGATTACGGGTACACCGAGCCTAGGCGAGGTGCCGAGTGGTGGGGCAAGAGCCCTTTTGGTTACTTTTGGGGCTCTTTTCCAAAAGTGACCCGCTGTCAGAGCGGAACCCTAAGTCGCCGTTACCGCAGCAATGGATATGTACACGGTCCAACTGTGTCGCCTGTCAGGCCGCCTTCGCGAGCAAGCCCGCTCCCACAGTTGGATTGCGGTGCGTCAGATAGATCAGCGCCGGCTGTCAGGCTGTCACGGGAGCAAGCTCCCTCGCCACAGGTTCAGCGTCGCACCAAAATTGTGTAGATACCTATGCTGCGATGGCGGTAGGTCAGCTACTGAGATGTTGACTGACAGTCCGCCATCGCAGGCAAGCCAGCTCCCACATCAAGCTTTATGTGCTACGGCCGATAAGCAGGAATCAGTTTTAGGGATGGAGTGATGTGGGCGTGATGGAATTTCTTGGCGCAGTAGGCAACAGTTTTTCATTTCTCTACAACATGGTTACCGGCGCTTTGATCTTATGGGTCCTGACAGTGACCGCAACAGCGTCCGCAGTCAGGTCATTGGCTGAGGGGCGTGGTGCGCTATGGGGGGCCATGATTTCCACTGTAGGTGCAGTGATTATCCTACTGCTTATCCAGTTGATCGGTGTTCCCGAAGACACAATTAACGTTTTAAACAACTTCATCATCATGACCCTTGGAGGGCTGGGGTCCGGTCTGCTGGCTGTTGCACTCGTGGCGGAGCCGAATGCGGTCGAGGCGTTGAAGTTCAAACGGGCGTTGTTCAACATTCTTGATTACGCCTTTGTCTGGTTGGGGCTGTCCTCTCTGTCCATGATTTTTCTTTTCCTTATTTCGAAGCTCTCTGGCCGCATAGTGGCAACTGATCATGCGCTTGGAATCATGCTTATTACCTTCTTGTTCACCTTTTTGAGCATTGTGCTGCTTGAGTGCCGTAACAAATTCGCTAAATGGGGAGAGTCGGTCGGACTGGGTCTATTTCTCATACTTGTTGTGCTGTTGGTGCTCTATGTAGGGACGCTTGCCTCGGTATGGTCCAAGGCACCGGGTTGGATACTGACGTTAAATAGTCTGGTGGCTTGCTCGATATTGAGCACATCGCTGTATTACCGCAGGCGTGGCGCTGCACCGTTACTCCAGCCGTAACGATCCAGCACCAAGCTTGATTGATGCCTCTCCACATTCGCTCCTAAGGTACAGCCCACGACAGCAAACCCCGTGGAGCGACCATGACAACAACCATCACCCCCGACTCGCGCTGGACGCGGCGGCGCGACGAGAAGCAGCGGCGGCTCGGGCTGGTCAAAAAATACGCAGACGGGGCAGTGTTGCCCAGTGACAAGATCGTCGAGGCCCTTGAAGCCTTGATCCTCCCCGGCGACCGCGTGGTGCTGGAGGGCAACAACCAGAAGCAGGCCGATTTCCTCTCGCGCTCCCTGGCCAAGGCCGACCCGGCCAAGCTCCACGATTTGCACATGATCATGCCCAGCGTCGGCCGTGCCGAGCACCTGGACCTGTTTGAAAAGGGCATCGCCCGCAAGCTGGATTTCTCTTTCGCCGGCACCCAATCCCTGCGCATCAGCCAGTTGCTGGAAGACGGCCTGCTGGAAATCGGCGCGATCCACACCTACATCGAACTCTACGCACGGCTGGTGGTGGACTTGATCCCCAACGTGGTGCTCTCTGCCGGCTTCATGGCTGACCGCGCCGGCAACATCTACACCGGCGCCAGCACCGAAGACACCCCGGCGTTGATCGAGCCTGCTGCCTTCAGCGATGGCATCGTCATTGTGCAGGTCAACCAGTTGGTGGATGACGTCACCGACTTGCCCCGTGTCGACATCCCCGCAAGCTGGGTGGATTTCGTAGTGGTGGCCGACAAGCCGTTCTACATCGAACCGCTGTTCACCCGCGACCCACGCCATATCAAGCCGGTGCATGTGCTGATGGCGATGATGGCGATCCGTGGCATCTACGAAAAACACAATGTGCAGTCGCTCAACCATGGCATCGGCTTCAACACCGCCGCCATCGAATTGATCCTGCCCACCTACGGCGAATCCCTGGGTCTGAAAGGCAAGATCTGCCGCAACTGGACCCTCAACCCGCACCCCACATTGATCCCGGCGATTGAAAGCGGTTGGGTGGAGAGTGTGCATTGCTTCGGCACCGAACTGGGCATGGAAAACTACATCGCCGCTCGCCCGGATGTGTTCTTCACCGGCCGCGATGGTTCGATGCGCTCCAACCGCATGTTCTGTCAACTCGCCGGCCAGTACGCCGTGGACCTGTTTATCGGCGCCACCCTGCAAGTGGATGGCGACGGGCATTCCAGCACCGTGACCCGTGGCCGCCTCGCCGGTTTTGGTGGCGCGCCGAACATGGGCCACGACCCACGCGGCCGCCGCCATGGCACCCCAGCCTGGTTGGATATGCGCCACGACGATGCGCCAGAAGCCCTGCTTGAACGCGGCAAAAAACTGGTGGTGCAGATGGTCGAGACCTTCCAGGAGGGCGGCAAACCGACCTTTGTCGACACCCTGGACGCGGTGGAAGTGGCGCGCAAAAGCGGCATGCCCCTGGCACCGATCATGATCTACGGTGACGACGTCACCCATTTGCTCACCGAAGAAGGCATCGCCTACCTGTACAAGGCGCGCTCCCTGGAAGAACGCCAGGCGATGATCGCCGCCGTCGCCGGGGTGACCGCCATCGGCATGCGCCACAACCCCAAGGACACTGCGCGCATGCGTCGCGAAGGCTTGATTGCCTTGCCCGAAGACTTGGGTATTCGCCGCACCGACGCCACCCGCGAGTTGTTGGCCGCCAAGAGCGTAGCCGACCTGGTGGACTGGTCCGGTGGCCTGTACAACCCGCCCGCCAAGTTCAGGAGCTGGTAAATGCGCGCGCTCAAACTGCATGAACTCAGCCTCGCCGATCGCCTCGCGGATATGGCCGTCGATGCGCTGATCGATGAAGCCGACCTGTCGCCCAAGCCTGCGCTGGTGGACCGGCGTGGCAATGGTGCCCACAGCGATTTGCACCTGGGGCTGATGCACGCTTCGGCGCTGTCACTGTGGCCGATGTTCAAGGAAATGGCCGAGGCTGCGCTCGACATCGGCGAAGTCGGCCTGCCGTTGCGCGAAGCGCTCGGGCGTATTGGCCGGGAAGGCGAGCAGGCCATGCTCGCCACCACCCAGGGCGTGAACACCCATCGCGGTGCGATCTGGGCGCTGGGGTTGCTCACCGCTGCGGCGGCCTTGGAACCCCGTGCCGTAACCCTGACCGCCGCCAAACTGGCCCTGCTCAACGACCGTTACGCACCGCAGCCCATGAGCCATGGCGCCCAGGTTGCCCAGCGTTATGGTGCACGCGGTGCCCGTGAAGAAGCGCAGCTCGGCTTCCCCTCGGTAATCCAACGCGGCCTGCCGCAGCTGCACAAAAGCCGCCGCGAAAATGCCGGTGAACAGAACGCCCGTCTGGATGCCTTGCTGGCGATCATGACGGACTTGGCAGACACCTGCGTACTCTACCGCGCCGGTACCCAAGGCTTGGCCGCCATGCAACAGGGCGCCCAGGCCGTGCTCGACGCCGGTGGCAGCGCAACCCTCGCGGGGCGCCGCCAATTGCATGAGCTGGACCTGCAACTGCTGGCCTTGAATGCCTCCCCCGGTGGCGCCGCCGACCTGTTGGCCGCCTGCCTGTTTATCGACCGCCTCGACGGAGCGTTGTGATGGAAACCTTGTCCTTTGAATTCCCCGCCGGGCAGCCCCCCAAAGGCCGTGCGCTGGTGGGTTGCGTCGGCTCGGGCGACCTGGAAGTGCTGCTGGAGCCGGGCACGCCCGGCACCCTGACCATTCAGGTGCAAACCTCAGTCAATGGCGCGCAGCAACGCTGGCAGCACCTGTTCGAACGCATCTTCCAGGAGCAGACGCCGCCGGCCCTGAACATTGATATCCACGACTTCGGTGCCACGCCCGGCGTAGTGCGCTTGCGCCTGGAGCAAGGTTTCGAGGAGATCGGCCATGACTGACTTACTCGCCAAACACAGCTTTGTCGAACTCGGTGCTCGGCAGCGCGCCAAGGTGCTGTTGGATGCGGGCACCTTCCGCGAACTGATCGACCCGTTCCAGCGGGTCATGTCGCCGTGGCTCAGCCGCCAAGGCGTAGTGCCCCAAGCCGATGACGGTGTGGTCATCGCCAAGGGCAGCATCGGCGCCAAGCCTGTGGTGATTGCCGCGATTGAAGGCAACTTCCAGGGCGGCAGCCTGGGTGAAGTCGGCGGCGCAAAAATCGCGGGCGCCTTGGAACTGGCCGCCGAAGACAACCGCAACGGCATCCCCACCTGCGCGGTGCTACTGCTGGAAACGGGCGGCGTACGTTTGCAGGAAGCCAACCTCGGCTTGGCCGCCATTGCCGATATTCACGCGGCGATTGTCGACCTGCGCCAGTACCAGCCGGTGATCGGCGTGGTGGCCGGCAGTGTCGGTTGCTTTGGGGGCATGTCCATCGCGGCTGGCTTGTGCAGTTACCTGGTGGTCACTCGCGAAGCACGCCTGGGCTTGAATGGCCCGCAGGTGATCGAACAGGAGGCGGGCCTGGAGGAGTACGACTCCCGCGACCGGCCTTTTATCTGGAGCTTTACCGGTGGCGAGCAACGCTTCAACAGTGGATTGGCCGACCGTTATGTGGCGGACGATGTGGCGCAGATCCAGCAGACCGTCAGCGCACTGTTGCAGCAAGGTGTGCCCGCACAACCTCGCAGCCGGCGCGCTGATTTCTACCTGGCGCGCCTGGCCGAACTGGACGCCACGGCGCAGATCGAGCCCGGCGCGGTTCGCGCGCTGTATCAGGGAGAACGCTCATGAGAGGCTTGCAGTGGTTCAACGCATTGAGCACCAACGCAACGCCCGTTGAGGGTTTGCCGGGCTCATTGAAAGTGGCGGACGGAGTATTGGGTGAACAGGCGGTGCGCTATATCGCCGTGGTTCCCGACCCGCATAACCGCTTCCCCCGTGCCCGTAATGGTGAAGTCGGCCTGCTGGAAGGCTGGGGCTTGGCCAAGGCGGTGGACGAAGCCATCGTCCGGGGTGACAAGCGGCCCATCATCGCTATCGTCGACGTACCCAGCCAAGCCTATGGCCGCCGCGAAGAAGCCCTGGGCATTCATCAGGCCCTGGCCGCCGCTGCTGACAGCTACGCTCGCGCCCGGCTTGCCGGTCACCCGGTGATCGCCCTGCTGGTGGGCAAGGCCATGTCTGGCGCGTTCCTGGCCCACGGCTACCAGGCCAATCGCCTGATCGCCCTGCGCGATCCTGGCGTGATGGTGCATGCCATGGGCAAAGCCTCGGCGGCACGGGTGACCTTGCGCAGCGTGGAAGAATTGGAAGCCCTGGCCGCCAGCGTGCCGCCGATGGCCTATGACATCGACAGCTATGCCAGCCTGGGTTTGCTGTGGGAGACGCTGACAGTCACCCAGATTGAACAACCCACGGCGGATGACGTGGCGCGGGTCAGCGATTGCCTGGTGCAGGCGGTCAAGGATATCGGCAGTACCGACTTGAGCTCACGCCTCGGCGCGACCAACCGGGCTGCCTCCAGCCACGTGCGCCAGCTGTTGCGGGAGCAATGGTGAACGCCCACGACTTGCTCTGGGGCATGACCCTGGCGCATCTGCCTGCCGATGCCCCGGCCTGGGCGCGGGATGCGATCCGTGCCGGGCATCCGGTGGTGGTGCGGCGCGCCATCGCCGAGCCGGGCCACGTGGCGGTCGGTGTGCGTGGGCGTTTGCGTGAGCAGCGTTTTGCCGCCCAGTTGCCCATTGCGGCAGTGCAACGGCGGGTGGCGCCGCAAGCTTTGCGAGACGTGCCCTCACCAAGGGATTTACCGGCGCTGCGGGCCCTCGATCAACTGCGCCCGGTGCTGGCGCAGCAAGACTGGGGCGTCAGTGGCAGTGCCGGGTTTGAATTGGCCAGTGGCATTGAAGCGCTGCATGCCAACAGTGACCTGGATTTGATTCTGTGCACGCCCAATCCTTTGGCTCGTAGCGAGGCGAAAGCGTTGTTGGCAATCCTGGGCACCGCGCCCTGCGCCGTCGACCTGCAACTGCAAACCCCTTTCGGCGCCGTCGCCTTGCGCGAATGGGCCGGCCCGTCACGCCGTGTACTGCTCAAGACCGTCAGCGGTGCGCACCTTGTGCTCGACCCTTGGCAGGCCGTGGCATGAGCAGCCTTCTGGTGTTTCCGGGGCAGGGGGCCCAACGCAGCGGCATGCTCCAGGGGTTGCCGGCCGACATTGTGCAAGAGGCCAGTGATGCCCTGGGTGAAGACGTTCGTCTGCTCGACTCGGCGCAGGCGCTGGAATCGACGCGGGCTGTGCAACTGTGCCTGTTGATCGCCGGCGTGGCCCATGCCCGACGATTGGCGTGCACGCCGGATTATGTGGCGGGCCTGTCCATTGGCGCCTACCCAGCCGCGGTGATCGCCGGCTCCTTGGACTTCGCTGATGCGATAAAACTGGTCAGCCTGCGTGGCGAACTGATGCAGCAGGCTTATCCACAGGGCTATGGCATGACCGCGCTGATCGGCCCTGATCTGTCCAGCGTCGAGGCCTTGCTGGCGGATATCCACAGCCCACAAATGCCGGTGTACCTGGCCAATATCAATGCCGACAACCAGACCGTCATCGCCGGCAGCAACGAGGCGATGAAGCGGGTTGCCGAGCGCATCAAAGGCAACGGCGTCGCCAAGCGCCTGGCCGTCAGCGTGCCGTCCCATTGCCCGTTGCTGGAGCAACCCGCCCAGGCACTGTTGCAAGCCTTCGTCCCGCTCAAGGCGCCGCGTATCACCTACCTGAGCAGCACCCGCGCGCGACCTATCCACAACCCCGAACACCTGCGTGACGACCTGGCCTTCAATATGTGCCGCGTCGTCGATTGGCGCGGCACGGTGCAAAGCGCCTACGAGCGCGGTGTGCGCCTGCAAATCGAACTGCCTCCGGGTGCGGTGCTCACCGGTCTGTCACGCCGTGTTTTTGAACAAGGCACGGTGATCGCCTGCGAAGGCGCCCGCCTGGACACCTTGCAGGCTCTGCTGCAAGAGGAGGAACGCCGCCACCGATAACGCAATACCCAAGGCTTTCGAAGCACAAAAACAACAATTTCGAACGAGCACTTTGAGGACAACAACCATGATTATCTACGGTGTGGCTTTTTTGGCGTTCTGCACGTTGGCAGGGCTGTTTGTAGGTGAACTGCTGGGCAAGCTGCTGGGTATCCCGGCCAACGTCGGCGGGGTGGGTATCGCCATGCTGCTGTTGATCGGCCTGGGCAGCTACCTGAGCAAACGCGGCCTGTTTACTGTCAAGTCAGAGCAAGGCGTGAGTTTCTGGGCGGCGGTGTATATCCCGATTGTGGTGGCGATGGCTGCCCAGCAAAACGTGTATGGCGCCATCAGCGGTGGGCCGATGGCGATTCTGGCCGGGACCCTCGCCGTGGTGCTCGGCTTTGCCCTGGTGCCCGTGCTGGTGCGTATCGGTAACCGCGAGCCGGTTGCTCCTGTTCCCACCAAAGAAGCCGGGTGATCGCCATGTACGAATCGATGATGAAAGTGATCACCGGCTACGGCTTGATCAGTGGTTTTGCCGTGATCGGCCTGACCATGTGGGTGTCCTATTGGATCTCCGATACCTTCACCAAGGGCCGCCTGCATGGTTCGGCCATTGCCATTCTGCTGGGGTTGGCGCTGTCGTATGTGGGCGGTGCGTTTACCGGTGGTTCCAAGGGCGTGGTGGATATTCCGCTGTTGTCGGGCATCGGCCTGCTCGGTGGTGCGATGCTGCGGGACTTTGCCATTGTCGCCACGGCGTTTGGCGTGAGTGTCGATGAGCTCAAACGTGCGGGCTTCGTGGGTGTGTTGGCGCTGTTTGTCGGTGTGGGCTCGTCGTTCGTTGCCGGGGTAGGGGTGGCGATGGCGTTCGGGTACACCGATGCGGTGAGCCTCACCACCATCGGCGCCGGGGCCGTGACCTATATCGTCGGCCCGGTGACCGGCGCGGCGATTGGGGCCAGCTCCGAGGTGATGGCGCTGTCCATTGCCGCAGGGTTGATCAAGGCCATTCTGGTGATGGTGATGACGCCGTTCGTGGCGCCGCTGATCGGGCTGAACAATCCACGTAGCGCGGTGATCTTCGGTGGCTTGATGGGCACCTCCAGCGGCGTGGCGGGCGGCTTGGCGGCGACTGATCCGAAGCTGGTGCCTTATGGGTGTTTGACGGCGGCGTTCTATACGGCGCTGGGGTGCTTGCTGGGGCCGTCGTTGTTGTTTTTGCTGATGCGTGGGTTGGTGGGCTGACAGGTCGGGCCTCATCGCAGCATAGGTATCTACACAACTCTGTAGCGCTCAACGGTAACCACGATGCGAAGCGAGCCGCTCTTGATCTTGATCTGCTCTTGATCTTAGGCGGCCCCCCAAATCACTGACGAATTACGGGCACACCGAGCCCAAGCGAGGTGCCGAGTGGTGGGGCAAGAGCGTTTTGCTTACTTTTGCGCTGTTCAAAAGTGAGCCGCCGTCAGGGCGGAACCCTAAGTAGCCGTTACCGCAGGAATGGATATGTACACAATCCAGCTGTGTTGACTGTTAGGCCGTCTTCGCAGGCAAGCCAGCTCCCACAGTTGGATCGTGGGGTGTCTGGTAGATTGGCGTCGGCTGTCTAATCGTCACGGGAGCAAGCTCCCTCGCCACAGGTTTAGCGTCGTGCCGAAGTTGTGCGATGGCGGCCTCAAACCTGGCGATTGGCATACATCCGACACTCCGCCAACAACGCCAGCAAGTTCGGATCGCGCTCTTTGGCTTTCAAAAACACCACACCGATCTGCTGCTGCAACCGATACCTGGGCTGCAGCGGTATCAGCTTCACGCGGTTCTCATACACCGCCGCGATCCGCCCGGGCAGCAGCGCATAACCCACCCCTGAACTGACCATGCTCAGCAAGGTGAAGATATCGTTCACCTGCATCGCCACCTTCGGTTCGAACCCTGCCTGATGGAACACTCGGTTGCCGTCCTGATGCGTGGCGAAGCCCTGGGTGAGGGTGATGAAGGTGGCATCGCGCACGTCGGCCAGGTCGATTTCCTGATTGCGGTCCAGGGGCGAGTCGGCCGGGGTGGCGAGGAAGATGTCATCGCTGAACAGCGCGATCTGCTCACAGTCGGGGTCGTGGGCGTGTTCGTCGAGGGAGATGAGGATCGCGTCCACTTCCATGTTCTTGAGCTTGTAGAGCAGGTCGAAGTTGGAGCCCAGGATCAGGTCGATATTGAGTTCGCTGCGCCGGATTTTCAGGCCCATGATCAATTGCGGCACGGTCTTGACCGTGAGCGAATACAGCGAGCCGAGCTTGAAACGTTCGGCCGAGAACCCAGCGGCTTCGCGGGTCAGGCGCACGCTGTCGACCACATCAGCCACCAGTTTCTGCGCACGCTCTTCGAGCACGTAGGCGCTTTCCAGCGGGGTGAGGTTGCGCCCTTCGTGTTTGAACAGCGGGCAGCGCAGGGCATTTTCCAGGGAGTGGATGGCGCGGTGCACGCTGACATTGCTGGTTTGCAACTCGGCGGCGGCGCGGGCCAGGTTGCCGGTGCGCATGAACGCCAGGAAGATCTCCAGTTTCTTGAGGGTGAATTCTTCGTCGATCAGCATGGCCGTGGGCTCTTGTTCGATTGCGCTCGATTGTGCCCGTAAACGCCGCCGTCGTCGCCGGAACGTCATGTGCCGCTTGCACTCTGATGCGCAAGGCTGGACGCTTGTCCGCCTGTTCTTGAGGGTGACGGGAGGTCAGTGACAGATGTACCACGGGGAACGATTCAACGCCTGGAGCCATTTGCTCGGTGCAGTCGCGGCCTGTATTGGCGCCGTGTGGATGTTGGTGGTGGCGAGCCTGGACGGCAGCCCCTGGAAGATCGTCAGCGTGGCGATTTATGGCTTTACCCTGATGGTGCTGTACAGCGCGTCAACGGTGTACCACAGCGTGCGGGGCCGGCGAAAAGCGATCATGCAGAAGGTAGATCACTTTTCCATTTACCTGTTGATCGCCGGCAGCTACACACCATTCTGCCTGGTGACCCTGCGCGGGCCGTGGGGCTGGACGCTGTTCGGGATTGTGTGGGGGCTGGCGGTGATCGGCATCCTGCAGGAGATCAAGCCGCGCTCGGAGGCGCGGATTCTGTCCATCGTGATCTACGCCGTGATGGGCTGGATCGTCCTGGTGGCGGTCAAGCCACTGATGGCGGCGCTGGGCACGGCCGGTTTTATCTGGTTGGCGTCCGGTGGGGTGCTGTACACCGTAGGCATTATCTTTTTTGCCCTGGAGGATCGCTTGCGCCATTCCCATGGCATCTGGCATTTGTTTGTGATTGGCGGCAGCCTGCTGCATTTCGTGGCGATCATGCATTACGTGCTCTGATTGTGGGAGGGGGCAAGCCCGGCTCCCACACTTAAAGGCGTTCCAGTAACACCTGGGCGCGGCTACCAAAAATCTCTAGCAACTTGGCCAGCATATGCGGTGGAGGTTCGTTGGCACGGGTCAGCGCGTAGAGGGTAATCGGCAGCGGCGGGGTGAGCGTTCGGATATGGGTGGTGGCCGTTGAAGCACCCAATGCTGTGAACGGATCGATCACGGTCAGGCCCGCGCCGGATTCGACCATGGCGCGGGCCAGTGAGTAGGTCTGCACCGAGATCGTCACTCTTGGTGGCGGGTCGACGCTTTCCAGATAACTCTCCAGCTTGGCGGCCAGCGGGTCAGCGCTGGAGAGGCCGATCAAGGGCGCACCGGCCAGTTCGGCCAACGGCAGGGGCTGATGCTGTTCGGCGTCCGGCCAATAGCCTTTGGACGCCAATGCCACCAGCACGCCGTTGGCCAGTACTTGAGTGGTAAGCCCCGGATGCCCGGAAAAGTTGAGCGTCAGCGCCAGGTCGATCTCGCGCATCAACAGCTTTTGCACCAGCTCGTGGCTATGGTCACTGGACAGTTCACAGGCAATGTCCGGGTAATCGCGCTTCCATTCCAGGACCGCCGGCGGTAGCAGCGCCAGCGCCAGCGCCGGGATTGCGCCGATGCGAATGCTTTGTCCCGGTTCGCGGCGCAAACTTTTCGCCAGGCGCCGCACGCCTTGCAGGCTTGCGCTGACTTTCTCGACTTCGCGTTCCAGCGCCAGGGCTTCCGGGGTGGGTTGCAATTTACCCCGTACCCGCAGGAATAACGCAAAGCCCAACTGCAGCTCGGCGTGCTGCAGCACTTTGGTCACCGCCGGTTGCGAGACGTGCAGCAACTGCGCGGCGGCACTGATGGAGCCGGTCTGACGGATGGCCTGGAAGATTTCGATATGACGCAAGCGCATGGCGAGTCCCATAACCTTTGTTTATAGGTGAGCCATCTTTATTCATTGTCGGTGACCTGTCACCTGGCTCTACGCTGAGCGCTCTTAATCAACGGTTGGGGGCTGGGATGGCCAGGCAGGTTTGCATCATCGGCGGTGGGGTTATCGGCTTGGCCAGCGCTTATGCGTTGGTGCGGGCTGGCCATGAGGTCACACTGATCGATGCCCGTGGCACCTTGGGCAGCGAAACCAGTTTCGCCAACGGTGGGCAACTGTCTTATCGTTATGTTGCGCCGCTGGCCGACGCGGGCGTGCCCTTGCAGGCAATCGGGTGGTTGCTGCGGGGTGACTCGCCCTTGAAGTTGCGACCCCGCCTCGACCCACAGCAATGGCGCTGGATGGCGGCCTTTATCGGCGCTTGCCGAGGTTCGGTCAACACGCGTAACGGTGCCCATCTTCTGCGCCTGGCTACCCTGAGTCAGAGCACGTTACAGCAGTGGCGCGAGGATGATCGCCTGGGCGGCTTCGACTGGCGGCGCAACGGCAAGCTGGTGATGTTTCGCAGCGCCAGCACCTTTGAACATGCGCGCGCCAAGGTCACAAATTTCCTGCAGCAACAGGTGTTGTCGTCTGTTGAGTGCGCTCGCCTGGAGCCCGCATTGGCGGACGGTGGCTTTGTCGGTGGCATCTATACGCCGAATGAGGAGGTGGGGGATTGCCACGCTTTTTGCCGGCAGTTGGCGGCCCGTCTTGACGCGTCGGGGCGTTGCCGGTTCTTGCTCGGGCGCAAGGTCACCGGGTTGCGCCATGCTGGCGGTGCGGTACAGGCCATCGAACTGGGTGACGAGGTAATGCCGGTCGAGCAGTTGGTGCTCGCGGCCGGTTATCGCAGCGCTGAGTTGGCACTGCCGGGGCTGTCACTGCCCGTATATCCGCTCAAGGGCTACAGCCTGAGCGTGCCGATTGGCCCGCAACACCAGGCGCCGAACGTGAGCATCACCGACTACGACCGCAAGATCGTCTACGCACGTCTCGGTGAGCAACTTCGGGTCGCGGCCATGGTGGATATTGTGGGATTCGATGCCGGCCTTGAGCCTTCGCGTCTGGCGTTGATGAAGCGCCAGGCAGTAGAGACATTTCCCCATGCAGCTGACTACGCACACGCGCTCGAATGGGCTGGCATGCGCCCGGCCACGCCAACGGGCGTGCCGCTGATTGGTGCCAGCCGCTATCGCAACCTGTGGCTGAACCTGGGCCACGGTGCCCTTGGCTTTACCCTGGCCTGCGGCAGCGGCCAACTATTGGCCGAGTTGATCGACCAGCGCACCCCTTCCATTGATATGCAGGGCCTGACGCCCCGCGCCGCTTGAGGATGCAGCCATGACCATCACCCGAATTAATAGCAACGAACGACTCAGCGGTGCCGTGACGTTCAAGGACCTGGTGTTTCTTTCGGGCCAGGTCCCCGGCGACGGCCTGGATGTGGCCACCCAGACCCGCGAAGTGCTGGCCAGGATCGACACGCTGCTGGCCGAGGCGGGCAGTGATAAGGACCATTTACTCAACGCGACGATTTACCTGAAGGACATCGGTACCGGTTTTGCGCCGATGAATGAAGTCTGGTCCGCATGGCTCTCGCCAGGCATGGCGCCCACGCGCACCACCCTGCAGGCAGAACTGGCACGACCGAATGTGCTGGTGGAAATCAGCGTGATAGCAGTACGTAAATAACCTCAAAGACCAACGGAGAATAACAATGAAAAAGATCCTGTTGACCGGCTGCGCGCTGGGGCTTTTGTTGAGCGCACAGGCCCATGCAACCGAAGCGCCGCTGGAGGGCGCGTTGAGCAAGATCGCCAGCGCCAAGTCCATCACCCTGGGCTATCGCGATGCGTCGGTGCCGTTTTCCTACGTGGGGGATAGCAGTGGCAAGCCGATGGGTTACTCGGTGGATCTGGCAAACAAGATTGTCGAGCGTATCCAGCAGAAAACCGCAGTGGGCGACCTCAAGGTGAAGTACAACCTGGTGACGTCCCAAACCCGGATCCCACTGGTGCAGAACGGCACTGTGGATTTGGAGTGCGGCTCCACCGGCGTGACGGCTGAACGGCAGAAGCAGGTGGCGTTCTCCTACGGGTTTATCTACGTAAAGGGCCAGTTGCTGACGGCCAAGGACAGCGGGATCAAAGGCTTTGCCGACCTTGCGGGCAAGAATGTGGTGACCACCGCCGGCACCACCAATGAGCGCTTCCTCAAAAGTTATAACGCTGAACACAAAGCCAATATGTTCGTGATCAGTGCCAAGGACCATGGCGAAGCGTTCAAGATGCTCGAGACTGGCCGGGCCGTAGCGTTCTATATGGACGATGCATTGCTCTACGGCGAGCGCGCCAAGGCCAAGGACCCGCATCATTGGGTGGTGGTGGGCGAGGAGCAATCACGGGAAATCTACAGCTGCATGGTGCGCAAGGATGACCCGCAGTTTCTGGCGGTGGTCAACCAAACCCTGGGCGATCTGTACCGCTCGGGAGAGATCAACGGGATTTACCAACGCTGGTTCGAGCAGCCGATTCCGCCCAAGGGCTTGAACCTGGAGTTCCCGATGACCAGCGAGTTGAAGGCGATCATCGCTAAGCCAGTGAGTGACCCAGTGGAGTAAGCCTGGGGTAACCCGATAAAACGGTGGGAGCAGGCAGGCCAGCTCCCACAGTTGATTTGGGTTTACAGGGTGAGGTTAGAAGTCGCCCCAGAGTTGTTGGGCGACGGATAATGCGACGACGGGCGCGGTCTCGGTACGCAACACCCGCGGGCCGAGGCGGGCGGCATGGTAGCCGGCGCCCTGGGCGGTCTCGACTTCATTGTCGGTCAGCCCACCTTCGGGGCCGATCAAGAACGCCAGGCTGGAGGGCTTGGCGTGGCTGATCATCGGCTCTGCCACCGGGTGCAGCACCAGCTTCAAGTCCGCCTCGGTTTGCTTGAGCCAGTCTGCCAGCAAGAGCGGTGGGTGAATCACCGGCACCGTTGAACGCCCACATTGCTCGCACGCGCTGATTGCTACCTGGCGCCAGTGCAGCAAACGCTTGTCGGCGCGTTCGTCCTTGAGGCGTACTTCGCAGCGGTCGCTGAAGATCGGTGTGATCGCGTTGACGCCCAATTCAGTGGCTTTCTGGATCGCCCAATCCATGCGCTCGCCCCGGGACAGGCCCTGGCCGAGGTGAATATGCAAGGGAGATTCAGCCTGGCCGGCAAAGCTTTCCGTGAGTTGCACGGTGACGCGTTTTTTACCGACTTCCAGCAAGGTGCCACGAAATTCCTGGCCAGAGCCGTCGAACAATTGCACGGCATCGCCCTCAGTCATGCGCAACACACGGCTGATGTAATGCGCCTGGGCTTCGGGCAATTCGTGATCACCGAGGCTCAGCGGGGTGTCGGTGAAAAAGCGGGACAATCTCATATCTGTTCTCTGAAGAGGTTGTTTATGTAGGAGCGAGGGGGACGCCTAGTTCTTGCTCGCGAAAAATGTACATCCGACGCAGCGGTGCGCCTGGAATGCCTTCGCGAGCAAGCTCGCTCCTACAAGGATTTGGGCAATCAACCCGGATCACGGAAGCCTGGGTGAAAATCTTTGGGCACCGCCACACTGACTTTGCTGTTAGTGGCGATATCGATGCCTTCGCTGGCCACTTCGGCCAGAAAGTCGATCTGTTCGGGTGTAATCACATACGGCGGCAGGAAATACACCACGCTGCCCAACGGCCGCAACAACGCACCACGTTCCAACGCGTGCTCGAAAACCTTCAAACCACGGCGCTCCTGCCACGGGTAGGCGGCCTTGGTGGCTTTGTCCTGCACCATCTCGATGGCCAGCACCATGCCGGTCTGGCGCACTTCGGATACGTGAGGGTGGTCCACCAAGTGCGCGGTGGCGGTGGCCATGCGCTGGGCCAGGGCCTTGTTGCTCTCGATGACGTTGTCTTCTTCAAAGATATCCAGCGTCGCCAACGCCGCCGCACAGGCCAGCGGGTTGCCGGTGTAGCTGTGGGAGTGCAGGAAGGCGCGCAAGGTGGGGTAATCGTCGTAGAAGGCGCTGTAGACCTCTTCGGTTGTGACCACGGCGGCCAGCGGCAGGTAACCGCCGGTAAGGGCCTTGGACAGGCACAGGAAGTCCGGGCGGATGCCGGCTTGTTCACAGGCGAACATGCTGCCGGTGCGGCCAAAGCCCACGGCGATTTCGTCGTGGATCAAATGCACGCCATAGCGGTCGCAGGCTTCGCGCAGCAGCTTGAGGTACACCGGGTGGTACATGCGCATGCCACCGGCGCCCTGGATCAGCGGCTCGACAATCACGGCGGCAACGGTGTCGTGGTGCTCGGCCAGGGTCTGTTCCATGGCCAGAAACATGTTGCGCGAGTGTTCTTCCCAGCTCATGCCTTCGGGGCGCAGGTAGCAGTCCGGGCTCGGCACCTTGATCGTGTCGAGCAGCAGCGCCTTGTAGGTCTCGGTAAACAGCGGCACGTCACCCACCGACATCGCGGCGATGGTTTCGCCGTGGTAACTGTTGGTGAGGGTGACGAAGCGCTTTTTATTCGGCTGACCGCGGTTGAGCCAGTAGTGAAAGCTCATCTTCAGCGCCACTTCGATGCAGGACGAACCGTTATCGGCGTAGAAGCAGCGGGTCAGCCCTTCGGGCGTCATCGCGACCAGGCGCTCGGACAGCTCGATCACCGGCTGATGGCTGAAGCCGGCGAGGATCACGTGTTCCAGCTGGTCGACCTGGTCCTTGATGCGCTGGTTGATACGCGGGTTGGCGTGGCCGAATACGTTGACCCACCAGGAACTGACGGCGTCGAGGTAGCGCTTGCCTTCGAAGTCTTCCAGCCATACGCCTTCACCGCGTTTGATGGGCACCAGCGGCAGTTGCTGGTGGTCTTTCATCTGGGTGCAGGGATGCCACAGCACCGCGAGGTCGCGTTGCATCCACTGGTTGTTCAAGCCCATCGGTGATCTCCTCGAAGCGGTCCCGCTGCCTGCGCGGGCGAAACAATCGCGCAAGCCTATGCAATGGTGGCTTGGCTCACAAGCCATTGTGGGGAAATTCGCGGTAAATGCAGGACGGTCTGTCACGTTTCTTGGGAATAGTCTTAATCCCTTGTTAATTTATTATGCATAGCCTCTTTATCGTATTTCTCGATATTTCAAAGCAAAATTTTCCGCTTTAATTCGATAGGTAAAGCGCTAGTCTTGGGCACAGTTCTTACGGGATTAAGTACATGCAGCTACGCAATTCGCCGGCCCGCTATGGTTGGGTCAGCATGGTTCTGCACTGGGGCGTCGCCCTGGTGGTGTTCGGTTTATTTGCCTTGGGCTTGTGGATGGTCGGTCTCGATTACTACAGCGCCTGGCGCAAAGATGCGCCCGACTTGCACAAGAGCATTGGCATCACGCTGTTCGCCATCATGCTGGTGCGGATCGTCTGGCGCCTGGTCAGCCCGCCGCCGCCACCGCTGACCAGCTATAGCCGCATGACGCGGATCGGTGCCGCATTTGGGCACGCATTCCTTTATGTTGGGCTGTTTGCCGTGATGATTGCCGGTTACCTGATTTCCACCGCAGACGGTGTCGGTATCCCGGTGTTTGGTCTGTTTGAAATTCCTGCCGTGGTTTCCGGTCTACCGGACCAGGCAGATACCGCCGGTTGGGTGCACCTGTACCTGGCCTGGGTGTTGGTGGTCTTCGCCGGCTTGCACGGCGTGGCGGCACTGAAACACCACTTTATCGATCGTGATGCGACCCTTACGCGAATGCTGGGACGCAAAGCCTGATGTTCAACCTCGACTCACAAGGAATAGAAAGCATGTTGAAAAAAACACTCGCTGCGCTGGCAATCGGTTCTGCCCTGCTGTCCGCAGGTTCGGCGATGGCCGCTGACTACAAGATCGATAAAGAAGGCCAACACGCCTTTATCGATTGGAAAATCAGCCACCTGGGCTACAGCTACATCCACGGTACCTTCAAGGACTGGGATGGCACCTTCAGCTGGGACGCAGCCAAGCCTGAAGCCAGCAAAATCGCGGTCGACGTGAAAACCGCCAGCCTGTGGTCCAACCACGCAGAACGTGACAAGCACATCGCCAGCAAAGACTTCATCGATGTGGCCAAATTTGCCGATGCCAAGTTCGTGTCTACCGCCGTCAAATCCACTGGCGAAAAGACAGCTGATGTGACTGGCGACCTGACGTTCCACGGTGTGACTAAGCCTGTGACCTTCAAGGCCACCTTCAACGGTGAAGGCAAGGATCCATGGGGCGGCGAACGTGCCGGCTTCAACGCCAAGACCACGATTGACTTGAACGACTTCGGCGTGAAAGGCCCAGGCCCGACTTCGCAGACTGTCGACTTGGACATCTCGCTGGAAGGCGTGAAGCAGAAGTAATTTCTGCCTGTACACAAAAAAACCGGATTCTGAGATCCGGTTTTTTTGTGTCTGAAATGCAGTCAATGTGGGAGCTGGCTTGCCTGCGATGCAGGCACCTCGGTACATCAGGTGCACCGGGTTGATGCCATCGCAGGCAAGCCAGCTCCCACAGAAAATCAGCGGTTGCGAGTCAGCAGCGCTGGTTTCTCACCACGAGGACGGCCTGGCAGTTGGTCCAACTGCTCAGGTGTCGGGAAGCGATCCGCTTTCGACTCCTTGTGGATGATCTTCGGCGCCGGGCCACCGCGCGGGTTTTGTACCGCAGGCTCGGACGAGCGAGGCTGATCGTCACGGGCCGGGCGGCGGTTGTTGCTTCGCGAGTCTTCGCGACGGGCCTGGCCGTCACGCGGTGCGCCATTACGCGGGCCGCTGCGCTTGGCAGGCGGGGTACCGGTGGTGCCGCCGCTGCTGTTGCGCGGGGCGTTCTGGCGACCGCCCTGTGGCTGGCCGCTACGTGGAGCGCCTGCGCCCTGGGCCGGAGCCCCTGGACGACGGCCACGGCCCTGGGCCGGTTTGGCTTGGGGTACGTAGTCGACGCGGTTACCGAAGTTATCGATATCGTCGTCAAGGAACTCGTCCGGGGCGCGGTCGGCCGCGGCGCGTGGTGGCTGGCTCGGCTGGCGCTGTTCGCGGGCCGGGGTACCTTCACGGGGCTTCTGCTCACGGGCCGGGCGTTCGCCACGGCTGCTGGTCGCGGATTTTTCCTTGCCCTTGTCCTTGCCTTTGTCGCGACGACCACCGCCACCACCGCCGCCGTTCGGGCCATCGCCTTTGGGGCCGCGTGGGTTGCGTGGGTTACGCACGTCTGGGCGTTCGCGCGCTTCTGGCTTCTCGGCCTCCACGGCGCTGGCATCGAAGCCCATCAGGTCGCCGTCGGCGATTTTCTGCTTGGTCATGCGTTCGATGCTTTTCAGCAGTTTTTCTTCGTCCGGCGCGACCAACGAAATGGCCTCGCCCGAACGACCGGCACGGCCCGTACGGCCGATACGGTGCACATAGTCTTCATCGACGTTTGGCAGCTCAAAGTTGACCACGTGTGGCAACTGGTCGATATCCAGGCCGCGTGCGGCGATATCGGTAGCGACCAGGATACGCACAGTACCGGCCTTGAAGTCGGCCAGGGCTTTGGTGCGTGCGTTCTGGCTCTTGTTGCCGTGGATGGCAACGGCGGTGAGGCCGTGCTTGTCCAGGTACTCGGCCAGGCGGTTGGCGCCGTGCTTGGTGCGGGTGAACACCAGCACCTGTTCCCAGGCACCGTGGGTGATCAGGTGCGCCAGCAGCGAGCGCTTGTGGCTGGCTGCCAGGCGGAACACGCGTTGCTCGATACGCTCGACCGTGGTGTTCGGTGGCGTGACTTCGATGCGCTCGGGGTTGTGCAGCAGCTTGCCAGCCAGGGCGGTGATGTCCTGGGAGAACGTTGCCGAAAACAGCAGGTTCTGACGTTTGGCCGGCAGGCGGGCGAGGACCTTTTTCACGTCATGGACAAAGCCCATGTCGAGCATGCGGTCGGCTTCGTCCAGCACGAGGATTTCCACGTGGGACAAATCGACGCTGCCTTGGCCGCACAGGTCGAGCAAGCGACCCGGGCAGGCCACCAGCACGTCGACGCCACGGGACATGGCCTGAACCTGTGGGTTCATGCCGACGCCGCCGAAGATGCAGGCGCTGACGAACTTCAAGTCGCGGGCATACAGCTTGAAGCTGTCGTGCACTTGGGCTGCGAGTTCGCGGGTTGGGGTCAGGACCAGTACACGCGGTTGGCGCGGGCCGTGACGTTGGGATTTGTCCGGGTGACCGTTGGGAAACAACCGCTCCAGGATCGGGAGGGCGAAACCGCCGGTTTTACCAGTACCTGTCTGAGCCGCGACCATCAGGTCGCGACCTTGCAACACGGCGGGAATGGCCCGCTGTTGCACCGGAGTAGGCTCGGTATAGCCCGCTGCCTCGATGGCGCGGACTAAAGCCTCGGAGAGACCGAGGGAAGCAAAGGACATGAGTAATCCTGTTTTAGTTAGGGCTTGGCCCAAAGGGATAATCTTGCCGGGCGTGAATGGCGCTTAGGGGAGCGCAACCCCGTCCGGTCCTGCTGCGTCTGGCGGGCACTCCACCGGCTCGCGCGGGCCGCAAAGCTGCGCAGTAGCTGGGTTGGGTGCCGTTTTCAAGACCCGAGCGGCCGGGCGTAAGCCTGGCGGAAAGGCCGCAGTATAACAGAGCAATCACTGCGCGCTGCTTTCCTGCTGCTCAACGGCGTGTTCGGGGGCCGGTATGGGGGCCGTTTGCTCGTGCATCCGGCCATATTTAGCACTCAAGGTGGCATAGGCCGGCTCTTGCTTGAAGCGCTTGAGCTCGGCGGCAAAGCGTTGCACCAGCAGGTCCATGCCTGCGCCACGGCGTACCGCAAGAAATTGCTGCTGGCGACTGACCACCACCGACGCCTGGCTGACCTTACCTTCCAGGCCCAGCGCCTTGATCACGTAGTGCCCCACGCGTCGGTCAGTCACCACCATATCGACGCGCCCCAGCATGAGTTTGCCAAAATTGGCCTCATGGCTGGGCGCAGGTTCACGCTCGAAGGTGTTGGACCCACTGAACGCGTCGCCATAGAGGTAGCCGGGGGAAACGCCAACTGTCAGGCCGCGCAGGTCGTCGAGGGTGGCGGCGGGGTGGGGGCGGTCGTTGGCATAGAACAAGACAAATTCGACTTCCGACAACGGCTCGCTGGGATAGAGCAGCAAGGCGTCGCGCTCCTGGCTGTGGAAAATATCCAGCGCGCCGTCGGCGTGGCCCTGCTCGAGCATCGCCAGGCAGCGCTTCCAGGGCAGGAACTGCCATTGCACCTGCACCCCCAGGCGCTGGAACACGATCAGGGTGGTTTCGTAATCCAGGCCGGCCATGGTGCCGTTGTCTTCGTAGACATAGGGCGCCCAGGGTTCGGTGACAATGCGCAGCTTCTCGCCATGAGCGGCCAGGCTCAGGCAAGAAAACAGCACAGCGGTCAACAGCTTGAAGAGGACGGGCATACCCTGAGGTTACGACGCTGCCCACAGAAAGAGAAGCTCTGGCACGCGCATTGGAGGGCGGTCTTACTTCGCGGGAGCGTTTAGCAGGTGTTCCTGGATCGCGGCGCGGCGCTCACCCAGAATCAAACGCACCACGGGGTTGGCGAACCAGTGTTCCAGCTGGTGGGCATCAAGCGGGCGCTTCTGGCGTTCTTCCTGGTTTTGTCGGGCCTTGTCCCACCAGACCGGGCCGCACGCCTGGTCGAACTCGTTTTCGTGTTCGTAGCAGCCGTAAAGAATCTCGCGGATGAACTGTTGCTGATGCTTGGGCAGCAGCAGGGTGATCAGTTTGTACATCAAACGCTGCAAACGCGGCGGGCGCGGCAGGTGCGAGGAGACCTGGCGCGTATCGGCCAGGGCTTGCGCACTGGTGGGCGCGCTGGCGTGCTTGGCGATCCACGCCTTGACCTTGGCCCGGAACAGCTGTTTGCGGCTCCAGTAATGGTGGATCAGGTCCGGGCACTCGCGCACCTTCACGGTGCGGTAAGCGGCGATGGACAGGCAGAACTCTTCCAGGGTGTAGGCGCCCTGGGCATGGGGAAACAGTTCATCCATCAACTCGATGGAGCGGTCGAGGATGTGCGCATCCTGTTGGGTCAGGCCCATGACACCGGAGTTGAGGGTCATCATGTCATCGTCAGCCACGCCCATGTCCAGCAGGCGCTGGCGCAGGGCGGTGTACAGGATGCTTTCGTGGTTGTCGCCGTACTTGGTGTAGAAGGCGTTGCACAACAAGGTGCCGGGCTGTACGCGTTCGAACAGGGCCATGGGCGAATGATGGAAGAAAGTGTCGGTGTCGATCAGCAGCGCCACCGGGGATTCTTGCAGTACTTGGCGCAGCACCACGTGTTTGGTGCGAAAGTGATAGCCGTGAGGCTCGCTCCAGCGCTTGCGGGTGGCCTCGTCCAATGGGCGCACGCGCACCGGCAACAGGCGATAGGGCTCGGGGTTGTCGCTAAATACCTGGATGTCGATGTTCGCGTCCGGGGTGTCCTGCAGGAACGCCAGTGCGCTGGCGATGCTGAATACGGCTTCCTGATGGTAGGTGTCGGCGCCGAAGACCAGGTAGACCAGTTGCGGGCGGGACGTCGGGGGCACTGTATTCATGGACTGCGGGGTTCCGTGGGTAACGTAAAACGACAAAGGCCCTCGTCAGAACGAGGGCCTTGGTACAACTGGTCAAGCGTTAACGTGGCAGCTTGAGGTTGTTCCAGATGGCAAGGCTGGGTTCAGCCTGGTTCAGGGTATAGAAATGCAACCCTGGTGCACCACCTTGCAACAATTGCTCACACATCTCGGTGATGACCTGCTCGCCGAACGCCTGGATGCTTTTGACGTCATCGCCATAGGCTTCCAGTTGCTTGCGCACCCAGCGTGGGATCTCGGCGCCGCAGGCGTCGGAGAAGCGCGCCAGCTTGCTGTAGTTGGTGATGGGCATGATGCCCGGCACGATGGGGATGTTCACGCCCATCGCCCGTACACGCTCGACGAAGTAGAAGTAGCTGTCGGCGTTGAAGAAGTACTGGGTGATTGCGCTGTCGGCGCCGGCATTGGCCTTGCGCACGAAATTCTGCAAATCGTCTTCGAAATTGCGCGCCTGGGGGTGCATCTCCGGATAAGCGGCCACTTCGATATGGAAGTGATCACCACTTTCTTCGCGGATGAAACTCACCAGGTCGTTGGCGTAGCGCAGCTCTCCGCTGGCCATGCCCATACCCGATGGCAGGTCGCCACGCAGCGCAACGATGCGCTTGATGCCGGCGGCTTTGTATTGGGTCAGCAGGCTACGCAGGTCGGCCTTGCTGTCGCCCACGCACGACAAGTGCGGAGCGGCTGGAACTTTGACTTCACTTTCCAGCTGCAACACGGTGTTGATCGTGCGGTCACGGGTCGAACCGCCAGCGCCGTAGGTGCAGGAGAAGAAATCAGGGCTGAAGCTGGCCAACTGCTTGGCAGTGGTCATCAGTTTTTCATGCCCAGCATCGGTCTTGGTCGGGAAGAACTCGAAGCTGTAGCGACGGTCTTGGGACATGGTAATAACCCTATGAAACTTGGATACCGGAAGTCATGCACCGATTTAATGTGGGAGCGGGCTTGCTCGCGAAAGGGGCGTGTCAGTCACCCTATACATCAACTGACACACCGCATTCGCGAGCAAGCCCGCTTCCACACAAGCCCTCTGCGGCAAGGAGAGGGCCGGTTACTTAGTAGCGGTAAGCGTGCGGCTTGAACGGACCTTCAACCGTCACGCCGATGTAGTCGGCCTGGGTCTTGGTCAGTTGAGTCACCACGCCGCCGAAGCCGCGGACCATTTCCAGGGCCACTTCTTCGTCGAGTTTCTTGGGCAGTACTTCCACGGTCAGGCGCTCGGCTTTCTGGGCGGGCGACAGGTCGGCGTACTTCTGTTCGAACAGGAATATCTGCGCCAGTACCTGGTTGGCGAACGAGCCATCCATGATGCGGCTTGGGTGGCCAGTGGCGTTGCCCAGGTTCACCAGGCGGCCTTCGGCCAGCAGGATCAGGTAGTCATCGTTCTGTGGGTCGAAATCACCAGCGCCGGTACGGTGAACCTTGTGTACCTGAGGCTTTACTTCTTCCCATGCCCAGTTCTTGCGCATGAAAGCGGTGTCGATCTCGTTGTCGAAGTGACCGATGTTGCAGACAACGGCGCGCTTCTTCAGGGCCTTGAGCATGTTTGCATCGCACACATTCACGTTACCGGTGGTGGTGACGATCAGGTCGATCTTGCCCAGCAGGGCTGCGTCGATGCAGGCGGAGGTGCCGTCGTTCTGGCCGTTGATGAACGGCGAAACCACTTCGAAACCGTCCATGCAGGCTTGCATGGCGCAGATCGGGTCAACTTCGGAGACCTTGACGATCATGCCTTCCTGACGCAACGACTGGGACGAACCCTTGCCCACGTCACCGTAGCCGATTACCAGGGCTTGCTTGCCCGACAGCAGGTGGTCGGTGCCGCGCTTGATCGCATCGTTCAGGCTGTGACGGCAGCCGTACTTGTTGTCGTTCTTGCTCTTGGTCACCGAGTCGTTGACGTTGATGGCCGGGATTTTCAGCTCGCCCTTGGCCAGCATGTCCAGCAGGCGGTGTACGCCGGTGGTGGTCTCTTCGGTGACGCCGTGGACGCGGTCGAGGATTTGCGGGTACTTCTTGTGCAGCAGCTCGGTGAGGTCGCCGCCGTCGTCAAGGATCATGTTGGCATCCCAAGGCGCGCCATCTTTGAGGATGGTTTGCTCCAGGCACCACTCGTACTCTTCTTCGGTCTCGCCTTTCCAGGCAAATACCGGGATACCGGCAGCAGCGATAGCGGCGGCGGCCTGGTCTTGAGTCGAGAAGATGTTGCAGGACGACCAACGCACTTCGGCACCCAATGCAACCAGGGTTTCGATCAGCACGGCAGTCTGGATGGTCATGTGGATGCAGCCGAGGATCTTCGCACCCTTGAGCGGCTGCTCAGCGGCGTACTTGCGACGCAGGCCCATCAGGGCTGGCATTTCGGATTCGGCGATAAAGGTTTCGCGACGGCCCCAGGCAGCGAGGGACATATCGGCGACTTTGTAGTCATTGAAATCAGCAGGCGTCATTACAGCGCTCATAGAGAGCCTCCATTCGTAGGGTGCGAATGGGCGCCGTTGTGCGTTTAGTATCAGGCCAGGGCAACCAGGCCGGACAACGCCCCATCCGAGCCTGACAGGTTGAACCTGCTGCAGCGCCCCTCGGACAGGTGGCGGGAGAACGGTATCAATCGAAGATGACCGTTTTGAAGCGGAGGCGATTATAGCCGTGTAAGCGGCACTTCCCAAGCCTTTCTGTCGGCGGCATGAAGATCGCTCATGGGCCTGATAGCTAATGGCTCATAGAGCTTGGGCCCTGGCTCTGCCATGATGTTGCCCATCATTTGGCAAGACGCTTTGGAGTGATCATGAACTTCCACACCCGCAAATGGGTAAAACCCGAAGACCTCAACCCCAACGGCACCCTGTTCGGCGGCAGCTTGCTGCGCTGGATCGACGAAGAAGCGGCGATCTACGCGATTGTCCAACTCGGCAACCAGCGCGTGGTCACCAAGTACATCTCGGAAATCAACTTTGTCAGCGCCTCGCGCCAGGGCGACATCATCGAACTGGGCATCACCGCCACCGAGTTCGGCCGCACCTCCATCACCCTGACCTGTGAAGTGCGCAACAAGATCACGCGCAAAAGCATCCTGACCGTGGAAAAAATGGTCTTCGTCAACCTGGGCGAAGACGGATTGCCAGCGCCCCACGGTCGCACCGAGATCAAGTACGTGAAGGACCAGTTCAAGGACGACAGTCTTCCCGAGTAACACCTACGTGGCGTGATTTGCTTTACCAAATCATTCCACATGGATCTATCCGAGGCTCTCTCATCACTCAGGCCTACACCCTGTAGAGAGAGCCTCGTGTATGAAAGTCTCCAGTTCTGTTGTACAGAATCAGCCCCCTCAGCCTCAGACCACCGGCCAGGACGTAAAGACGCCTTTGGTCAAAGGTGTGGGCGAGCGCAACCTGAGTATTTATCGTCACAGTGACGGGCGGGTGGAGGTGGTGCTGTCACCGCCGCCGCCCGCTCACCTGGTACTCAGTGGCGGTGGCGCCAAGGGCATCGCCTTTCCAGGGATGGTGCAGGCGCTTGAAGAGGCCGACAAACTCAAAGGCGTCAAAGGGGTTTCCGGCTCTTCTGCCGGCGCGATTTCGGCAGCGCTACTCGCCAGCGGCATGGATGCCAAGGCCTTCACGCAACTGTCGAATAACCTTGACCTGCCCAGCCTGCTCAATAGCAAAGACCCGGTCCCGGCGTGGTTGCAGGAGGCCAGTTCCCAGATCGGCAAATTCGTCGGGAAAGTGCCAGGGCCGGCGGGTAATATCTCTCAACTGCTGCTGACGTTGCTGCCGCGCCTGCAAACCGAGGGGCAGCCGCTGGAAGACTTGATTCGTAATGAATCACGTAAGTCTGTTCTGGCCCATATCGCGGGTATGCCCGCAGCCAACCGCCCCCCGGAAGTCACCGCAATTGCCGAACGGCTCAACGCTGGCGGTGGCCCCACTTTTCGCGACTTGGAGATCTTGAGCCGGCATATTCCGGCGATCAAGCAACTGAACATCACCGGCACGGGCATGTTCGACGGTCGCCCGCAGTTGGTGGTGTTCAATGCCAGCCTCACACCGGATATGGATATCGCCCGCGCCGCGCTTATTTCGGGGGCGCTGCCTGGGTTGTTCAAGAGCCCTTCCGAACAGGGCCACGGGTTTCAGGCTGCTTCAGAGGTCACGGCGTTTCAGGACGGCGGGTTGCTCCTCAATACCCCGGCGCCAGGCATTATTGAACGTTCTTTCCCGGAAAGCCCCCTGAACAAGGACGAGGCCCTGATCGTCAAGTTCGAGTCTGACAAACCATCGGCGCCCCCCCAAAGCGGTGGTTTTTTCAGCTATCTGACTGACACGTTCACCGGCACGCCACACACCGCCGCTGAAAGCTATCAGGATGACCGGCTCAAAGCGTATTCGGAGCAAACCGTAACGCTGCCGTTGAACTCCGATAAAGGCGACTATCGCGGCCTGCTCGGTGGCACCGTCAACTTCACCATGACCTGCGAGCAGAAACAGCATTTGCAGGCCCAGGCCCGCCAGGCGGTGTCAGGGCATCTGCAAAAACGTGAGCTGGAGCGTGAGCGCCATGAATTCCCCTCGCTGAACGATGCCGTGATGGCGATGGATGAGCACCTGCTCGCCAGCGTGCAGGACGAACTGCAGAAGGACCCGGCCGGCGCCGAGGCGTTGCGTTTTCGCAAAGACGCACAACAGGCGTTAAAGGCGTTGGACCGTGCGATTGCCGAAGCGAATCAATCCGATACGTCGCTGGTGATTACGCCAAAGATAGCCTCGGCGCTGCGCAATCTGGACGCCCTCGCCCGTAGACCCGAGGATATCGACTGGCTGGGCAAGCGCCTGAATGCGCCAGGCCAGCGTAATTTTCAGCAACTGCTGCAGGTGGGCAATGGCTCTGGCCTGTCCAAGGTGTTGAGCCGCGCCGTCACTGAAATGCAAAAACGCGATATCGGGGTGAAGGCAGCGAATTTTATCCGCGAAGTCATTTATCCCTCGCTATACCGCCCTGGTCAGCCGTCTGCCAACGTTGAGTTACTGCAACGCGCGGTGCGTGATTTGGGCGAGGCGACGACGCCGCAAGAGTTCAATCGTGTGCTTGATGGCATCGTCAAACACTACCGGGCGCGCAATAAACCGTGGGGTAAACCCTTGAGCTCTACCACCGTGGAGCAGGCCAAGGCTTGGCGTATTCCGGTTTAGTTGCGGTGCCACTGAACAGCCATCGTCGCGGCGTGTCGTAGCTACAGGCACCCCTTGGACTCTGGTACATCATGGCCACTCAAGCAGACGGCAAGACCCCCAACCTGTCGCAGGAAGAGCAGCAGGACGTTGATGACAACCAGCCGCCGCGCGCGGCTGTATTACACGAAATTATCCGCACCCAAGGCGACCAGGAGCTGGAACGCAGTGTGGCCGCGCTGTGGTGGTCGGCGCTGGCCGCCGGCTTGACCATGGGCCTGTCGCTGATGGGCATGGGCCTGCTCAATTCGCGCCTGCCGGATGGTGAGGAATTCAAGGTGATCGCCAGCTTTGGCTATTGCGCAGGCTTTCTCGCGGTGATTCTTGCCCGTCAGCAGTTGTTTACCGAGAACACCCTGACCGCTGTGCTGCCGGTGATGAGCAAGCCGACCCTGGCCAATGCCGCGCGCTTGTTGCGGCTGTGGACGGTGGTGCTGGTGGGCAACCTGTGTGGCACCTTGCTGGTGGCCTACGTAATGCTGCACCTGCCGATCTTCGATACCAAGACCGACCTGGCCTTCCTCGAGATCGGGCGCAAGGTCATGGAGAACGACCCCGCGCAGATGTTCGCCAAGGGCATTGTCTCCGGTTGGATGATCGCCACCATGGTCTGGATGATTCCGTCGATGGAGAGCGCCAAGCTGTGGATCATCATTCTGATCACCTACTTCATGGCACTGGGCGACTTCACCCATATCGTCGTCGGTTCAGCGGAAGTGTCCTACCTGGTGTTTGCCGGCGAGTTGCCGTGGAAGGATTTCTGGCTGGTCTTCGCCGGGCCGACCCTGGCGGGCAATATCATCGGCGGTAGTTTCATCTTTGCGTTGATCAGCCATGCGCAGGTTCGCAGCGAGGCGTCCGTGCCCGCTGTTGCTCAACCTCATACGCGGGCCAAGCTCCGTCAGGATAAGGACAAAGCCTGACATCACCCTGGCTGCCGCGTCAGGCCTTGAAAGGCACGCTGGGAGGTTCGGAGGCCGGCGTGCTGTCGGGTGCCCTGAGCTGGCCTTCCCAGCGTGCGATCACCAAGGGTGCCAATGCGTTGCCCAGTACGTTCAATGCGGTGACGGGCATATCCATCAGCCGATAGATGCCTGCGATGATCGCCACGCCTTCCACCGGCAGCCCTGCGGCGGTCAAGGTCGCGGTCAGGATGATGAACATGAAACCTGGCACGCCTGCCGCGCCCTTTGATGTCAGCACCATGATCAAGACCAGCATGCCTTGATCTGCCAGGCTCAAGTCGATGCCATACGCCTGGGCGATGAACAGCGTGCCCAGTGCGGCAAACAGCGATGCCCCATCCAGATTGAACGAGTACCCCAGCGGGATCACCATGCTGGTAATGGGCCGTGGCGCGCCATAACGCTCCATCTTCTCGATCAGTTGAGGCATGACCGTCGCCGAGGCGGCGCTGCTGAAGGCCAGTAACAGTTCACTGCGTATTTCCCGCAGCAGGTGAAAAAAGCCGACGCCGGCCAAGCGTGCCACTGCCCCCAATACACACAGGGCAAACAAGAGCACCGCGACATAGGTGGTGCCGATCAGTTTGGCCAGCGGCAGCAACGCGCTGATGCCAAAGCTGGCGACGGTGACCGCGATCAAGCCGAAAATACCTATCGGCGAGTAGTGCATAACCAGGTGGGTGACTTTGAACATGGTGTCGGAGACGCCCTGCATCACGCTGATCAACGGCGCTTTGCGTTCCTCGGGCAACAACGACAAGGCACAACCGAACAGAATCGCGAAAAACAGCACCGAGAGCAGCTTGCCCTGCGACATGGCCAGGACGATGTTGTCCGGCACGATTGCCAGCAGTAACTGGCCCAGGTTCTGCGGGCTGCCGCTGGAGGCCAGCCCCGTGGCCGGTGCCTGCAGCGTGCTGCCGAATTCGGCGCCCGAGCCCGGCTGCACCACATTGCCAACCAGCAGGCCGAAGACGATGGCAATACTGGTGATGGTGAAGAAGTACACGAAGGTCTTCAGGCCGACGCGACCCAGGGCGGCCGGGTTGCCCATGCCGGCGATGCCGACGGTCATGCAGGCGAAGACGAGCGGCACGACGATCATCTTCATCAGCTTGATGAACAGGTCGCCCGCTGGTTGCAGCAGGTTGTCGATGAACCAGGCTTTTTGCTCGGGAAATTGGTTGAGCAGGATGCCGACGATTATCCCGGCAACCAGGCCGATCATAATGCGGGTGATGAGGCTGGTGGGTTTTCTGACGGTCATGGGGGTGGCCCTTATTGTTGTGGTTGTCAGGGATTTACTGCGCGAACAATCCTTCGAAGTGCTTGAACCCTTTCACCTCGATGGGATTACCGCTGGGGTCGAGGAAAAACATCGTGCGCTGCTCGCCTGGTTCGCCGGCAAAGCGGGTCACGGGTGGGATCTCGAAGCGTGTGCCCAGGCGGGTGAGGCGTTCGGCAAGCGTTAACCACTCATCAAGTGGCAGCACCACGCCCAGGTGCGGCATCAGTACCTGGTGCTCACCGACCAGGCCGGTACGTGTAGTTGGGAAGGGCGTACCCAGGTGCAGTGAAAGTTGATTGCCGAAAAAGTCGAAGTCGATCCAGGTCGCGCTGCACCGGCCCTCGGTGCAACCCAAAACATCTCGATAAAAAATGCGCGCCTCGTCTAAGTCATAAACATGGTATGCAGCGTGGAAGGGTCTGTTCATGGCTGGCTCTCCAGATGGGGAGCTGTCAGGTTAAACAGGCGGTGCCGCCAGGGTAAAACGGGTTTGCCTTGGTCTGAGCGAAAGGAAAACTTATGGATGTTCGATTCCTGAGGAGCCTGGTCGCTGTCATTGAAACCGGGTCTATAGCCGCTGCTGCACGGCGTGAAAACCGCAGTGCGGCGGCGATCAGCCAGCGGGTCAAGGCGCTTGAGCGCACGCTGGGTTGTACGTTGCTCATGCGCACCGCACATGCCGCGTGGCCTTCGGACCAATGCTTGCTGCTTTTGCCCAGAATCCAGGCCGTCATTGAACAGGCGCGCCAGTTGCAGGAGCACCTGAGCCAGGACGAGTTATCGGGGGAGATTAACATTGGGGCCATTTCCACGGCGCTGACCGGCGTCTTGCCCGGACTGATCGAGCGGCTGACAGTGTCGGCACCCAAGCTGAGGCTGAAGATCACACCCGGCGATTCCAGAAGTCTCTATGAGAAGTTGCTCAACCAGGAATTGGATGCAGCGATACTGGTGCGACCGCCGTTTCAACCGCCCAAAGCCTTGTCGATGGCTTTGCTGCGTGCCGAACCCTTGATTCTGATTGCGCCCGCCGAGTGGGGGGTGCAGTCACTGGCAGCCTTGTTAGGCGAACGCCCGTTTATCCGCTATGACGCTCGCTCCTGGGGTGGGCAGATCGCCCAGCGTTTTCTCGATGAACAGTCCTTCGAGCCCGAGGTGTTATGTGAGCTGGATGCGCTGGAAACTATCCTGATGCTGGTCGCCCAGGGGATGGGGGTATCGCTGGTGCCGCAGTGGGCGGGCATGCCCTGCAACGGCATCCGTGTGTTACCGGCCGGCGACCGGCTGTGCTATGCACGCGAGATGGTGGTCATGTACAGCTCGACACCGCGCCGCCCGTTGGCGATGCGGCATCTGCTTGAAGTGTTGCGCGGCGCGGTTACTGCGGCGCAGTGACACGGCTGACAACGCGACCAATCGTCAAGCCCTGCAACAGGATCGAAGACAGCACCACGATGTAGGTGATGCTCAGCAACAAGTCGCGCTCCGGGCCCAAGGGCAGGGCCAAGGCCAGTGCTACCGAGACGCCGCCGCGCAGGCCACCCCAGGTGAGGATGCGGATTGTGCCGCGTGGCACCGTGCGCCAACGGCGCAGCAACAGGATCGCCGGGGCCACGGTGAGCAGGCGCGAGAGCAGGATCGCCACCGCCAGCAGGCTGGCCGCGAACACGTGCAGCCAGTTGAATGGCAATAGCAGCAGCTCCATGCCGATCAGCGCAAACAGCAGCGCGTTGAGCATGTCATCGAGCAGTTCCCAGAAACCATCCAGATAGCGACGCGTCATGTCGTTCATCGCCAGCTTGCGCCCCAGGTTGCCGATGATCAGCCCCGCGACCACCATCGCAATCGGTGCGGACACATGCAGTTCCGAAGCCATGGCCGAGCCGCCGATTACCAGGGCGAGGGTCAGCATGACTTCGATCTGGTGCTGTTCGATGCTCTTGATCATCAGGTACACGAGGTAGCCGATCAGCCCGCCAAACAGCACGCCGCCAATGGCTTCGTGGGCAAACAGCATGGCCGTGGCGCCGACGGTGGGCGTCTCACCCAACTGCGCGATGCCCAGCAGCACGGTAAACACCACCACGGCGGTGCCGTCATTGAATAGCGACTCGCCGACGATAGTGGTTTTCAGCGGTTTGGAGGCATTGGCGGTCCGCAGCACGCCGAGCACCGCAATGGGGTCGGTGGGGGAAATCAGCGCGCCGAACAGCAGGCAATAAAGGAAACTCACGTGCCAGCCAAACAGGGCGAAGATGTAGTACGCCAGGCTGCCGATCACCACGGTGGCGATCAACACGCCAAAGGTTGCCAGCAGGCCGATGGGCCAGCGGTAGCTGCGCAAGTCGTTCAGGTTGACGTGCAAGGCGCCGGCGAACAGCAGGAACGACAGCATCCAGTTCATCAGCAAATCGCCGAAGTCGATCTGGCCGATCAACTGCTGGATGCGTTCTTCCAGGCCCGGGTAGCCGAGCACGCTCAGGCCTTGCAGGATCAGCGAAAACAACAGTGCGGTGACCATCACGCCGATGGTGGGCGGCAGGCCGATAAAGCGAAAGTTCACATAAGTGAGCAGGGTGGTGAGGCAGATGAAGGCGGCGACAAGTTCAAGCATCCGGGGTCCTTGGAGCGGGGGAATATAGGCGCACGAGGTGCGTCGAATCGGGGTTTAGTATAAACAGGTGCTGTTACATGACGTATCAATTAAGGAGGTTCTAGTGATAGCGACAGCCCTGGTGCTGGTAGCGGCGCTGTTGCATGCGACGTGGAATACCTTGATCAAGTTCAGTGGCGAGCGCCTTTTGGTCATCGCCTGCATGGACAGTGTGGCGCTGCTGTTCGTGGCAGTGGCGGTGGGGTTCGTGTCCTTGCCGCCGTTGGACATCTGGCCGTGGATCGCGGCCTCGGCGCTGTTTGAATTGCTCTATCGCTATTTGTTGATCCAGGCCTATCGGGTGGGGGACCTGGGCCTGGTATATCCGTTGATGCGCGGTTTGTCGCCGTTGGTGGTGCTGGTGCTGACGCTGGTGTTCGCTGGCGAAGTGCTGAGCACCCAGCAGATTCTGGGGATCCTGCTGATCCCGTTCGGCATGGTATGCCTGTTGTGGCAGGGCGGCGGCGGTGACCGGTTGCCCTGGTCGATGCTGCCGGTGGTGTTGCTGATTGGCCTGTGCATCGGCTGCTACACCTTTCTGGACGGGCAGGCGCTGCGGCGCTGGTCGCACCCGTTGGATTACCTGGTGTGGCTGACGCTGATCAGCGCCTGGCCGTTTCCGTTGCTGGCCCTGGTGCGCAAGCGCGCAGCCTTCAGCCTGTTCTGGCGCACCCAGTGGCGGTTGGGCTTGAGCGTGGGGCTGTGCGTGTTGTTGAGCTACGCTTTGGTACTTTGGGCCATGCAGTTGGGCTCGATTGCCGAAGCCGCCGCGCTGCGCGAAGTCAGTGTGATTCTGGTGGTGCTGTTCGGCATGCGTTACTTGAAAGAACCTTTTGGCCGTCCACGGCTCATAGCCTGTGGGTTGGTGTTGATTGGCATGTTGGTGATGAAACTCTAACCGTCGGATAAAACTAAAAGGAATCGGTGATGACAGTCGCTTTATGGTGTGTGTTGATCGCAATTTTTCTGCCGTACATTTGCACCGGTGTGGCCAAGTTCAGTACAGGCAAGTTCGGGCCACGGGATAACCACGACCCGCGTGCCTTCCTCGATAGCCTGGAAGGCGTCGCCAAGCGTGCGCATAGCGCGCAACTCAACAGTTTCGAAGTGACCCCTGCGTTTGCCGCCGCAGTGATCGTTGCGCACCTGGCCGGCAACGCCGACCTGGTGACGATCAACGTGCTGGCAGTACTGTTTATCACCAGCCGCCTGCTGTACATCATCTGCTACCTGGCGGACTGGGCGATCTTGCGTTCGCTGGTGTGGGCCGTGGGTATGGCGTTGATTGCGAGTTTCTTCTTCGTTTCGATGTAAGGGGTGCTGTAGGAGCGAGCTTGCTCGCGAAGAACGCCAACGATAACGCGTGCTTACTGAGTAAGCGCGGCGCCTGTGAGTTTTTCGCGAGCAAGCTCGCTCCTACAAAAAGCCCCAGCGGTTGTCAGGTGCCGGCAGGCGCATCCGGCACCTGTGGCAACGCCGCGCCTTTGGGCCACAGCATCCAGATCTGCCCTTGCTGTTTCATATTCCCCGCCAACTCGCCTGCTGCATTGCCTGTGCCCCAGAACAAATCTGCGCGCACTTCGCCGGTGATTGCGCCGCCGGTGTCCTGGGCTGCGACCGGGCGTGCCAGTGGCGTGCCGTCTGGTTTGGTGGTCGACAACCACAACAGACTGCCCAGCGGAATCACCTTGCGGTCCACCGCCACACTGTAGCCGGCGGTCAATGGCACGTTCAGCGAACCACGCGGGCCTTCGTTGCTGTCGGGGCGGGCGCTGAAGAATACGTAGCTGGGATTGCTCGCCAGCAGTTCTGGAATGCGCTGCGGGTGGGCCTTGGCCCAGGCGCTGATGGCGCCCATGGTCACGTCTTCTTTTTTCAGCTCGCCTTGTTCCACCAGCCAGCGGCCGATAGGGCGGTACGGGTAGCCGTTCTGGTCGCCGTAACCCACACGCAGTTGGCGCCCGCCGACCAGTTGGATACGCCCCGAGCCCTGGATCTGCAGGAATTGCAGGTCCATCGGGTCGGTCAGCCAGGCGATCGGCTTGGCGGTGGAGCCTTGGCTGTTGAGGGTGCTGGCATCGTCATAAGGCTTGAGCACGCGACCTTCCAGGCGCCCGCGCAGGCGCTTGCCCTTGAGTTCCGGGTAGATGCTCTCGAGGTTGACGATGATCAGGTCGTCCGGCACGCCGTATACCGGCACGTGGGCGGTGGCGGTCTTGGTCAGGCTGCCGGGGTAGACCGGCTCGTAATAGCCCGTGATCAAGCCGTTTGGCGTGTTGTCTGCCGAGCGCAGGCCGAAGACATCCAGATGTTCCTTGAGAAAACTACGAACCGCCACGGCATCGCCCGGTACGCTGGCCGCGGCCGCGCAGGTCGCGCCCCAGATCGGGTCGGCCTTGAGGCGCTGGCAGGCGCTGCGCCAGGATTCAAACCCGGCGAGCAAGTCGCTGTCGGAAACGCTCGGCAGGGCTTCCCACGGTGCGCTCACATAGGTGGCAACGGCGTGAGGTTTGGTTGGCTCCTGGGCAACTTGTTTGCCGGTGTCTTTACCGCCATCGCAGCCGGCCAGTAGCGCGAACATCGGCAGAGCCCACGCCAGGCGCCGGCTCCAGGGTTTGAAGGTGACATTCATGTAGGTAGTTCCTGAAACGATTGCCCGTGCTTCACTGCATCCGGGCAACCCTTATTATTAATAGGGCTATTGGTCTTTGTGGGCGGTGCGAGGATACTGGCCGCCGTTTCCCGTGACCTTGAAGCCATGATGATGTTAAAAAAATTGACTGTTGTATTGCTGGCCTGCCTGGCGGTGTCTGCCTGTGGCGGTGTTGATCCCAATTCCCCGCTGGGCCAGCGCAAGGCGATCTTCAAGCAGATGCTCAAGACCGGTGAAGACCTGGGTGGCATGCTGCGCGGGCGTATCCCATTCGATGGCGCCAAGTTCGCCGAGGGTGCGGTCAAGCTGGATGCGTTGTCCCATGAGCCGTGGAAACATTTCCCGAGCGTGCGCGAAGAAGACCACACCAGTGCCAAGGATGACGTGTGGCAAAAACAGGCGCAGTTCCAGCAACTGGCCCGCGACCTTGAGGCGGCCACCGGTGAATTGGTGATCGCCAGCCAGGTGCAGCCTTATAAAGCCAGCAACCTTCAACCTGCGGTGCAAAAAGTTGAAGATGCCTGCAGCGCCTGCCATAAGCAATTCCGCGATCATTGATCGGTTTTACTGGTCGAGTTCTTCCACCGCGTCTTGCAGCTCTTTACGCGATTCGGCCAGCTTCTCCTTACGCTTGTTGATCTTGTCCGGGTCACCTTTCTTCATGGCCTTGTCGAGGTCGGCCTGACGGCGGCTGACTTCATGCTTGGCGTCGAGCACCTTGTTTTCACGCTCTTTTTTCAAGCTGGCATCGGTGCAGTGAGCGGTGACTTCGGCCAGGGCTTTTTCCAGGCCGGCCTGTTGGGCGCTGTTGCCGTGGGCCTTGGCCTGTTCGATCTGGCTGCTGATGGCCTGGCGCTTGGCGGCGCAGCCGGTGAGCGGTTGCGCGTCTTCGGCGGCCAACAGTGGCGTGCTCATGAAGCCTGCGAGGGTCAGCAAGGCAAAGGGGGCGAGAAATTTCATATAAAGCTCCAAGTTCGCAATCAGGTGGCCGGGTGGTGTTCAAAACCCATCTACCCCGGCTGCGCGTAATGTTTCAGCCATGGCTTGTACCTGCGGGTCGCGAAAAAAAGCGCTGAGTTGCGCTGCGCGTCCCGGGCCTATGCCATCTGAGGCCAGCCAGGCTTGGGTGTCTTTGGCGACCAGCGTCTGCCAGTTGCCTTCCAGGTTGTTGCGCGCCGCTGGCGGTATGCCCAAGGCGCAGAGCCATTGTAAAAAAGGGCGTTGCCGGGCGCTTTGAATACTGTCGAGCACCCGCGTACGGGTACGCTCGCCTAAGCCCTCAATGGTAGCAAGCTCGGCCGCATCCAGGGTTAACCAATCGAGAAAGCCTGCGATTAGACCCGCCTGGATCAATACGTTCCAGGTTTCACGGCCCATATGGGGCAAGGCCAGGCCGTGTTTGCCGCTCAACCAGGTGAGGCGGGCGAGCAGTTGATCTTCGCAACCGGGGTCCAGTTGCCAGCAGCTCAAAGCGTGGAAGTCTTGAGGGTCGGGGACCTGCACGTCCACGCGTGTCTTGTTGCGCAGGATCACCTCGTCCAGCCGCGGTATCACCTGGCCCGCCAGGCTGATCGACACGTGATCGCCTGGGCGGATATCCAGGGCTTGCCAGCGCTTGAGCGAGCTGACGCTAACCCGGCTGATCTGCCGATCATCCAGCCGTACGGGCTCCAGTTCGAGGATTGGGGTAATGCGCCCGGTGCGCCCCACCCTGAACTGCACCTTGCGCACCAGCGCCAGTGCCTTGATGGCCGGGTACTTCCAGGCAACCGACCAGTAAGGCGCAGTGGCTTGCCAGCGCTCGGCGGGCGCTCGCGCAGCCTGGTGCAGCACCACGCCATCGCTGGCGAAGGGCAATGGCGCGTTGTACCAATGGGTACGCCAATGCGCGGCTTCGCTGATGGTGCTGACGGGCTGGCTGTACTGTCGGCTGTCGGTGAACCCCCAGCGCGCCAGGGTGGCCTGGCGTTCGGTGAAGTCCGCCGGGCCGTCGGGCCATGCCCAGACGAACAGGCCGATCCCTGCCGCCTCGGCATCGTTCAACTGGCGACGGTTCATCAGGCCGGCCACTTTGCTGCGGGCATTGAGCCCGCCCTTGAGCGATTGCACATGGTGGTCGAGGCGCCAATAGAGTTCGCCTTGCAGCACCACATCAACGGCGTCGGGCAGTTGCTGGACAATGCCGGGGATCTTGGCGGCGGAGGTTGACCAGTCGTGACCCAGCAGGCCGTCGCCCCGACTGATGAGCTGGTGCAAGCGGCCCTGGCGATACACCAGGGTCACCGCAACGCCATCCACCTTGGGTTGCACCCAGACATCCTGTCGAGTGGTGAGCCAGTCACTGACGGCCGGCTCGCTCGGCAGCTTTTGCAAACCCGTGTGCGCGACCGGATGACGTAAGGTGCCGCGCGCCCTGGCCAGTGGGTTATCAGCCTTGGGTGTCTGCTGGCGGGCGCATTCCTGCCAATGCGCCAGGCGTGTGCGGGCCTGGTCGTAGAGCTCGTCGCTGATCAGGGATTGGCCCTGTCGATGGTAGCTGTCGTCCCACTGCTGGATTTGCCTGGACAAGGTTTCCAACTGTGAGTGAACGTCATCGGGGCAGGTTTCGGCCCAGGCCCAGGCTGGCAGGGCGCTTATGAGAACAGCCAGTAAGACTTGCATCAGGAGCATCCTTGCTCGAAAAAGGATGCCCAGCCTAAGTGATCCACGCGCCCACAAAAAAGCCCCGACCGAGCGGGGCTTTTTACCGGGTATTTCTGTTTACTTGAACAGGCCGCCCAAGGCCTTCACAGCGTCGTTGTTTTCAGCCTTGGCCTGCTGCTTTTGCTGCTTGGCGTCGACTTTTGCCTGGCTGTCGGCGAGTTTGTTGCAAGCTTTGTTGACCTGCTCCAGCGCAGTCTCATACGCCCGCACTTTCAACAGATCGTTCTTGGCATTGGCCGCGTCGATCTTGGCTTGCAGGTCTTTGGGTTGCTGCTGGCAGTCGCCGGCATTGCCGCCACCGAGCTGGGCACTCAGGGCGCCGCTCAGTGCGTTCAGGTCAGCGGCCTGGGCTGGCAGGGTGAACAGGCTGAGCAGAAGGGCGGCAGGGGCGAGTGTGCAAATGCGCATGAAAACCTCAATGTTCGATTGCCTGCGCGCTTATCCATCCCGGGCGGGCGCAGTGCAATATCCAAGTAAGGTGAAGGGCCCGAGAGGGCGCGGATTCTAGTGGGCCATCATTTGGCCTGCAAGCCTTGGATCCAAAAAAGCCCGAAGTGGCCCTGCAGATAACAAAAAGCCCCGCCAGGCAGACCTGGCGGGGCTTTATTTACCGCGAACGATTACAGGCCGGCGGCGGTACGCAGGTCGTTGGCGCGGTCGGTTTTTTCCCAGGTGAAGGTGCTGAAGGTGTCATCGCCAACAGTCTTCTGCGCAGGGGTGCGGCCGAAGTGGCCGTAGGCTGCGGTTTCCTGATACATCGGGTGCAGCAGGTCGAGCATGGTGGTGATCGCGTAAGGGCGCAGGTCGAAGATCTCGCGCACCAGCTTGACGATCTTGTCATCGCTGATCTTGCCAGTGCCGAAGGTATTCAGCGAGATCGACGTAGGCTGGGCCACGCCAATGGCGTAGGAAACCTGGATTTCGCAGCGCTCGGCCAGGCCGGCAGCGACGATGTTCTTGGCCACATAACGGCCGGCGTAAGCGGCAGAGCGGTCAACCTTGGAAGGATCCTTGCCGGAGAACGCACCGCCGCCGTGACGAGCCATGCCGCCGTAGCTGTCGACGATGATTTTGCGGCCGGTCAGGCCACAGTCGCCCACCGGGCCACCGATGATGAACTGGCCAGTCGGGTTGATGTGGAACTGGGTGTCCTTGGTCAGCAACTCGGCAGGCAGCACGTGCTTGACGATCAGCTCCATCACGCCTTCGCGCAGGTCGGCGTAGGACACGTCCGGATTGTGCTGGGTCGACAGTACGACAGCGTCGATACCCACCACTTTGCCGCCTTCGTAACGGCAGGTCACCTGGGACTTGGCATCCGGGCGCAGCCATGGCAGTACGCCGGATTTGCGCGCCTCGGCCTGGCGTTGTACCAGTTGGTGCGAGAAGGTGATCGGCGCGGGCATCAGCACGTCGGTTTCGTTGCTGGCGTAGCCGAACATCAGGCCCTGATCGCCCGCGCCCTGGTCTTCTGGCTTGGCGCGGTCAACACCCTGGTTGATGTCCGGGGATTGCTTGCCGATGATGTTCATCACGCCGCAGGTCGCGCCGTCAAAGCCCACGTCGGAGCTGTTGTAGCCAATGTCGGTGATCACGTCACGTACGATCTGCTCCAGGTCAACCCAGGCAGTGGTGGTGACTTCGCCGGCGATGATCGCCACGCCCGTTTTCACCAGCGTCTCGCACGCCACACGGGCGAACTTGTCTTCAGCGATGATAGCGTCCAGCACCGCGTCAGAAATCTGGTCGGCGATTTTGTCCGGATGCCCTTCAGACACGGACTCGGAGGTGAAAAGGGAGTATTCGCTCATCTCGATGTTTTCCTGATATTTACCGATGGTGAGTGTCGCCAGCCGGTCGCTGAAAATGGCGGACCTGAATCTGGAAACCATTACGTAAACCTACATAGAGGCTTTCCCCGGGAACGAGTCCCGCAGCGGTGGCCCAACGGGCCAGATCGTCCTGTTCAAAACCCAGCCAGAGATCACCGCAGGCCTCCTTGGCCCAATTCTGGTTGTGGCTGCATAAATCCGTAACCAGCAGGCTACCGCCGGGGTGCAGCAACCCGGCCATTTGCTTGAGGGCTTCTGCCGGTGCGGCGAAATGGTGCAAGACCATGTTCAGCACCACGCAATCGGCCCGCAGGCCGGTGTCACTCAGGGCGTCTGCCAACTGCAGGCGCACATTGCCCAGGGCTTCGCGTTCACAGAGTTGGCGCGCCAGTTCAAGCATTGCCGGGCTGTTATCCAGCGCGGTGACCTGCTCGAAGCGGCGCGCCAGTTCGGGCAGGAAACCGCCGTCGCCAGGGCCGACTTCCAAGGCCGTGGCTTCTTCACTGAAGCTCAGCTTGTCCAACAGCGCCAGTACGCTTTCGCGGTACTGGGCCAAGCCGGCGATCAGGTCCTGTTGGGCGCGAAACTTGTCGGCCACCCGTGAGAAAAAATCCTGGCTGGCGGCGGCGCGTTGCCCGTGCACCTGGCCGATGCGCGACTGCACATCACCGGGCAGGCACAAGTTGTCCACTTCGTCGAGCAGGGCAGCGTGCAATTTGCCGCCAAGCAGTTCGGTATGGGGCAGGGCACGTCGGTAGAAAATCGCATTGCCTTCGCGACGGGTGGCCACCAGGTCGGCCTGGGCCAGCACCTTCAAATGGTGGCTCATGCCGGACTGGCCGATGGCGAAGATCTGCGCCAGCTCCAGTACCCCGAAAGAATCGTTGGCCAGTGCGCGCAATACGTTCAAGCGCAACGGATCGCCAGCGGCCTTGCACAAGGCAGCCAGTTCATCGCCGTCGTCAGGACGCAGGGAGGGCACGGGTAGGTTCATAAGGCCAGCAGTCTAGTGACGGGTGTGCATCCCCGCAAGATCAATATCAAAAAGTTTTGATATTGATCGATAAGTGGCGGTTATAAGCCATCGCTATAACCTTTAGACGAACCGGTTAAAGGTTTCTGCAAGGGATTGGTGCCCAAAGCACAGGAAAAACGCCCACAAGTGACTATCTGTCATTGCCCGCAGGCGGTGGCTGAGGGAAAATACCGGTCCTTTTTTCCGTTTCTTTATAAGCAAACTCCAGGAGATCAGCGATGCCCAGCCGTCGTGAGCGTGCCAACGCCATTCGTGCCCTCAGCATGGATGCCGTGCAAAAAGCCAACAGCGGCCATCCCGGTGCCCCGATGGGCATGGCGGATATCGCCGAGGTACTTTGGCGTGACTACCTGAAACACAACCCGAGCAACCCCTCGTTCGCCGACCGTGACCGCTTCGTGCTGTCCAACGGTCATGGCTCGATGCTGATTTATTCGCTGCTGCACCTGACCGGCTACGACGTCACCATCGACGACCTCAAGAGCTTCCGTCAACTGCACAGCCGCACCCCGGGCCACCCGGAATTCGGCTACACCCCAGGCGTTGAGACCACCACCGGCCCCCTGGGCCAAGGCCTGGCCAATGCCGTTGGTTTCGCCCTGGCGGAAAAAGTATTGGGCGCGCAGTTCAACCGCCCTGGCCACGACATCGTTGACCACCACACCTACGTATTCCTGGGTGATGGCTGCATGATGGAAGGCATTTCCCACGAAGTCGCTTCCCTGGCCGGCACCCTGGGCCTGGGCAAGCTGATTGCCTTCTACGATGACAACGGCATCTCCATCGACGGCGAAGTCGAAGGCTGGTTCACCGACGACACGCCTAAGCGTTTCGAAGCCTACAACTGGCAGGTGATCCGCAACGTTGACGGCCACGATCCGGAAGAGATCAAGACCGCCATCGACACCGCTCGCAAGAGCGCGCAGCCAACCCTGATCTGCTGCAAGACCACCATCGGTTTTGGCTCGCCGAACAAGCAAGGTAAAGAAGACTGCCACGGCGCCCCACTGGGTGACGCGGAAATCGCCCTGACCCGCGAAGCGCTGAAGTGGAACCACGGCCCGTTTGAAATCCCGGCCGACATCTATGCCGAATGGGATGCCAAGGAAAAAGGCCTGGCCGCCGAAGCCGAGTGGGACCAGCGTTTCTCGGCCTACTCCGCCGAATTCCCGGAATTGGCCAACGAACTGGTACGCCGCCTGGCCGGTGACCTGCCTGCCGACTTCTCGGAAAAAGCCTCGGCCTACATCGCTGAAGTCGCGGCCAAGGGCGAGACCATCGCCAGCCGTAAAGCCAGCCAGAACACCCTGAACGCCTTTGGCCCGTTGCTGCCTGAGTTCCTCGGCGGTTCGGCTGACCTGGCCGGTTCCAACCTGACCCTGTGGAAAGGTTGCAAAGGTGTCTCGGCCGAAGACGCCAGCGGCAACTACATGTACTACGGCGTGCGCGAGTTCGGCATGAGCGCCATCATGAACGGCGTTTCCTTGCACGGCGGCCTGGTGCCTTACGGCGCGACCTTCCTGATGTTCATGGAATACGCTCGTAACGCCGTACGTATGGCCGCGCTGATGAAGAAGCGCGTGATCCACGTCTACACCCACGACTCCATCGGCCTGGGCGAAGACGGCCCGACGCACCAGCCGGTCGAGCAACTGACCAGCCTGCGCACCACGCCGAACCTCGATTGCTGGCGCCCCGCCGACGCGGTGGAATCCGCCGTGGCCTGGAAGCACGCCATCGAGCGCAAGGACGGCCCTTCGGCGCTGATCTTCTCGCGTCAGAACCTGCAACACCAGGTGCGTACCGACGCGCAGATCGCCGACATCAGCCGTGGCGGTTACGTGCTCAAGGACTGCATCGGCGAGCCGGAGCTGATCCTGATCTCCACCGGTTCCGAAGTGGGCCTGACCGTTCAGGCGTACGACAAGCTGACCGCCCAAGGCCGCAATGTGCGCGTTGTGTCCATGCCCTGCACCAGCGTGTTCGAAGCCCAGGACGCCGGCTACAAGCAATCGGTATTGCCGCTGCAGGTCAGTGCGCGTATCGCCATTGAAGCGGCTCACGCTGACTACTGGTACAAGTACGTGGGCCTGGAAGGCCGCGTGATCGGCATGACCACCTACGGTGAGTCGGCGCCGGCGCCAGCCTTGTTCGAAGAGTTCGGTTTCACCTTGGAAAACATCCTGGGTCAGGCTGAAGAGCTGCTGGAAGACTAAGGTTGTAAATTGAGGTGGCTGTGCTGGCCTCTTCGCGAGCAAGCCCGCTCCCACATTTGGAATGCATTTCAAGTGTGGGAGCGGGCTTGCTCGCGAAGGCGGCAGTACCGCCACCCTATTACCCAAGGTAATCGAGAACCCCATGCCTCAACCGCGTCCCTACAAAGTTGCACTCAACGGCTACGGCCGCATTGGTCGTTGCGTCTTGCGTGCTCTGTTCGAGCGAGGGGCGGCGGCCGGGTTTGAAATTGTCGCGATCAATGATTTGGCCGACATGGCCAGCATCGAATACCTGACACGCTTTGACTCCACCCACGGCCGCTTCCCGGGCGAAGTGCGGGTTGAAGGCGATTGTCTGCATATCAATGGCAACTGCGTACAAGTGTTGCGCAGTGCCACCCCCGAAGGCATCGACTGGAAAGCACTGGGCGTCGACCTGGTGCTGGAATGCTCCGGTGTCTATCACACCCGTGCCGACGGCCAGCGTTTTCTCGACGCCGGCGCACCGCGTGTGCTGTTTTCCCAGCCGATGGCCAGCGAGGCGGATGTCGACGCCACCATCGTCTACGGCATCAACCAGGATTGCCTGACCGGCGATGAGTTGCTGGTGTCCAACGCGTCGTGTACCACCAACTGCAGCGTGCCGTTGTTGCGCCTGCTGGACCAGGCGATCGGCCTGGACTACGTGTCGATCACCACGATTCACTCGGCGATGAACGACCAGCCGGTGATCGACGCCTACCACCACGAAGACCTGCGCCGCACGCGTTCGGCATTCCAGTCAGTGATTCCGGTGTCCACCGGCCTGGCGCGTGGCATCGAGCGACTGCTGCCGGAACTTGCCGGGCGAATCCAGGCCAAAGCCGTACGGGTGCCGACGGTGAACGTGTCTTGCCTGGATATCACCATGCAAACCGTGAGCGACACTGACGCGGCCGAGGTCAATCGGATCCTGCGCGACGCCGCTACCAGCGGCCCGCTCAAAGGCCTGTTGGCCTACACCGAGTTGCCCCACGCCAGTTGCGATTTCAACCATGACCCGCATTCGGCGATTGTCGATGCCAGCCAGACCCGCGTTTCCGGCCCCAGGCTTGTGAACATCCTGGCCTGGTTCGACAACGAATGGGGCTTTGCCAACCGCATGCTGGATGTTGCCGAACACTATCTGCACATCGCTTCTAAACAACCTCAACAGTAATTCAGGAACTGCGACCCATGACCGTGTTGAAGATGACCGACCTCGATCTGCAAGGTAAGCGCGTACTGATTCGCGAAGACCTCAACGTCCCCGTCAAGGACGGTGTTGTCACCAGCGATGCGCGAATCCTGGCCTCGCTGCCGACCATCAAGCTGGCCCTGGAAAAAGGCGCGGCCGTGATGGTCTGCTCCCACCTGGGTCGCCCGACCGAAGGTGAGTTCTCTGCCGAAAACAGCCTCAAGCCGGTCGCCGAGTACCTGAGCAAGGCCCTGGGCCGTGACGTGCCATTGGTCGCAGACTACCTGGGCGGCGTGGACGTGAAAGCGGGCGATATCGTGCTGTTCGAAAACGTGCGCTTCAATAAGGGCGAGAAAAAGAACAGCGACGAACTGGCCCAGCAATACGCCGCCCTGTGCGATGTGTTTGTGATGGACGCGTTCGGCACCGCCCACCGCGCCGAAGGTTCGACCCACGGCGTGGCCAAGTTCGCCAAGGTCGCCGCGGCTGGCCCGTTGTTGGCTGCCGAGCTGGATGCACTGGGCAAGGCCCTGGGTGCTCCGGCCCAACCAATGGCCGCTATCGTTGCTGGCTCCAAGGTGTCCACCAAGCTGGACGTACTCAACAGCCTGAGCCAGATCTGCAACCAACTGATCGTCGGCGGCGGCATTGCCAACACCTTCCTGGCCGCTGCTGGCCACCCGGTGGGCAAGTCCCTGTACGAGCCAGACCTGCTCGACACCGCCCGCGCCATCGCCGCCAAGGTCAGCGTGCCGCTGCCGGTAGACGTGGTGGTTGCCAAGGAATTCGCGGACAGCGCCGCCGCTACCGTCAAGCTCATCGCTGACGTGGCCGACGACGACATGATCCTGGACATCGGCCCGCAAACCGCGGCCAACTTCGCCGAGCTGCTCAAGGCATCCCAGACTATCCTGTGGAATGGCCCGGTGGGCGTGTTCGAGTTCGACCAATTCGGCAACGGCACCAAGGTGCTGGCTAAAGCGATCGCTGAAAGCTCGGCGTTCTCCATTGCTGGCGGCGGCGATACCTTGGCGGCTATCGATAAATATGGTGTGGCTGATCAGATCTCCTACATTTCTACCGGTGGTGGCGCTTTCCTCGAGTTCGTCGAGGGCAAGGTGTTGCCAGCCGTGGAAGTGCTGGAAACCCGAGCCAAAGGTTAAGGCTCGCGTGATCAGGAAAAGGAGCGTTCCCATGATCAAGTCGTTGGCACTGGTGATCGCAGCGGGCCTGTTGGCTGGCTGCGGCAGCACACCCAGCGCGGCGCCCGAGGCGGATAACGCGAAGGCACCGTTGAGAAAAAGCTGTTACCAGGCTGACTGGCAAGCCGAGACCATGCCGGTGATCAACAAGCGCATCGGCAACGAACGGCTGGAGAAATACGACTCCGCGCCCAACGGTCAGGAACAGGGTTGCCCATGACGGGTCTGATCCACTAACCGACAGCAACGGCGGCCCATAGGCCGCCCTGCGAGGATTGGCAATGAAAGGCGTTTTCGCCCTGGCAGCCCTGGCCCTGTTGGCCGGCTGCAGCAGCATGAACCTGTTCGACAAGGCAGAGCCAGCCGACAAATGGACCACCTGGACCTGCGACAGCAAGGCCGAGGTGAACTGGCGCTTTGCCAACCCGGCCCGTTCCGAAGTGGATGTACGCCTCGGCGGTTCGGACCAGGTTTACCGGCTCAAGCAAGAAGTAGCCGCCTCGGGCGTGCTGTACAGCGACGGCCAGTTGGCGTTTCACACCAAAGGTGAGGAAGGCCTGGTTTACTGGGTGGCGACGGATGATTTGATTGGGCGCGGCTGTAAGGCCCAATAGGATTTTGGATTTGATGAGAAGCAAATGTGGGAGCGGGCTTGCTCGCGAATGCGGTGGGTAAGCTGACGAGTCCGGTGACTGATACACCGCTTTCGCGAGCAAGCCCGCTCCCACATTGATCCGGCTCCAATCTCACAGAGGTTGTGCGCCGAGCACTGCAATAACTTGAATAGCAGCCGCCGCTACGGCAGGCTTGCACGATTAACGACCCTCGACCGGGAGAGACAACACAATGGCACTTATCAGCATGCGTCAAATGCTGGACCACGCAGCCGAGTTCGGCTACGGCGTCCCAGCCTTTAACGTCAACAACCTTGAGCAGATGCGCGCCATCATGGAAGCCGCTGACAAGACCGACTCCCCTGTGATCGTCCAGGCTTCGGCCGGTGCGCGCAAATACGCCGGCGCCCCGTTCCTGCGTCACCTGATCCTCGCCGCGATCGAAGAATTCCCACACATCCCGGTGTGCATGCACCAGGACCACGGCACCAGCCCTGACGTGTGCCAGCGCTCGATCCAACTGGGCTTCAGCTCGGTAATGATGGACGGTTCCCTCGGCGAAGACGGCAAAACCCCAACCGACTACGAGTACAACGTACGCGTGACCCAACAAACCGTGGCCATGGCCCACGCCTGCGGCGTATCGGTTGAAGGCGAGCTGGGCTGCCTGGGTTCGCTGGAAACCGGCATGGCCGGCGAAGAAGACGGCATCGGCGCCGAAGGCGTGCTGGATCACAGCCAGATGCTGACCGACCCGGAAGAAGCCGCCGACTTCGTCAAGAAGACCCAGGTCGACGCCCTGGCCATCGCCATCGGCACCAGCCACGGCGCCTACAAGTTCACCAAGCCGCCTACCGGCGACGTGCTGGCCATCGACCGCATCAAGGAAATCCACAAGCGCATCCCCAACACCCACCTGGTGATGCACGGTTCTTCCTCGGTACCGCAAGAGTGGCTGGCGATCATCAACCAGTACGGCGGCGACATCAAAGAAACCTACGGCGTACCGGTTGAAGAAATCGTCGAGGGCATCAAGTACGGCGTGCGCAAGGTCAACATCGACACCGACCTGCGCCTGGCGTCCACCGGTGCGATGCGTCGCCTGATGGCCACTAACCCGAGCGAGTTCGACCCGCGTAAATTCTTCGGCGCCACTGTGACGGCGATGCGTGATGTGTGTATCGCACGGTATGAAGCGTTTGGTACTGCGGGTAATGCTTCGAAGATCAAGCCGATCTCGTTGGAGGCGATGTACCAGCGGTATTTGAAAGGTGAGTTGAACGCTAAGGTGAACTGAGTCTCAAGCGTTTAACTAAAGAAGCCCGCAGTGATGCGGGCTTTTTTGTGGACTTGAATTGGCAACTTTAAGTGTTAGGAGAGTCACCGGGCCATCGTTCGATGCTGCACTAACTGACAGGTGTGCGTGCTTGTTTTTTGTACAGATATAAATAGACCGCAATTGACACTGATGCAGTTAAAAAAGCCATGCATGCGGCCGCAACGAAAGGTGCTGAGCGACCTGCCGCGATTATTAATATTGTCCCTAATGAAGGCCCAATTATAATACAGAGCATTTGGACGCTTCTGAAAGACATGGACACTCTTCCAATATTGTCAGGAGGGCATAACTGTTGAAGGATTATGTTTGAGGAAATGATTAAAAGCTCATAGCTGAAACCATTCACAAACCAAACCAGCGGATAGAGATAGGCTCTTCCAGGTACTTGAAAAAATACTAAAATTGCCGTCAGGATTAATGCTGTAGAGAAAATAACTAATGCATGTGATCGAAGTAGAATCTCATCGATATTGCTCAGCTTTAACTTCATCAGCAGCGCGGCACATATCGCGCCTGCGGCTGTCGCGGAAACGATCACTGAGAAACTGACTGGAGGTAAAGCTTCGTAGGCTAGAAAGGACGCCAAATGTGGGTCGTAAATTCCTAACGCAAGCGATGTCAGTAGGGAGTACAAAAAGCCTATGCGGAGTTGAAAGGGCAGGGCATTGAATATAGAAAACCCTCTAGTTATGTCACGATAGAGTGGAAGGATTTTCGTAGAGGAGTCATTCATTTGCGTTCGGAATGCCCGGCAAATAGACTTTAGGAATGGAATGGTTAATAAAACGGCGGCAGCAGATAAAAAGAATAAATCCTTGGGTGGCAATACTACCGCTAACGCACCTGCAAGTAATGGGGCGAGAATTTTTGAAGATTGATCAAATACACTGACGTGACTGAAAAAAGATTTACGCTCTTCGGCAAGTATCAGTTTTCGAACCGCGATGGTCATCGAAGGAAAGTAGAATAAGTTTGATACACCTTTGAATAAAACGAAAAACAAAAAACTCTGAAGGTCTGGAGACACTGCTAGCGCTACAGTAGATAGTGTGCGCAGCAAGGCACCTAATAATAGTGTTTTCCTGACGTCATGTCGATCTATCAGTGTTCCAATGATAGGGCCAAGAAACAACATTGGTGCACCCAGACAAAAAGCCAAGAATGCTATCGATGAAGGAGAGGCATGCCATATATAAACGGGAACCGTGAAGACCAAAAAAATATCAAGCCATAATGAGAGGCTGGATAGCGCTTGCACATAAATAAGCTTGCTAGACGTTTTCATCATGCCGATCTGAATTGAGAAAAAATTTGTCTTCAAATACGAAGCCGTCGAGTTGATGTTCGCTGGCAAATCGACAAAGGTCGCTCAACCTATTAATAAAACCGCGACCGTTAAAATTCAGGGAAGTGTTACAAAGTACACCGACTCCTGAAATGTCACGATAGGCACTCAGTAATTGATACATACGAGGATTTTGCGATTTATTGACTGATTGAGGACGCGCTGAGTTATCAACGTGCGTGACCGCCGGAATTTTAGATGAAATTACTCTACGAAACTCTAGCATGAAGGGGGAGGGAGTAGACGGGTGGAAGTATTCACCCATACATTCTTCTAAACATATCGGCGCAATAGGTCGAAACCCTTCGCGCTGCTTGATTTTATTCAATCTAATGAGATTTTCTCTAGGGTAGGGCGCCGCCAATATTGAGCGATTCCCTAGGGCTCTAGGCCCCATTTCATATCTACCCTGCACCCAACCTAATATGGAACCGTCATGAAGCAATTGTGCAACACGCCGTATATCATAGGGTTCACTAATGAAGGTGCCTGTATTATCTGTGTCAATCTGTGATGGCTCACCTGCATAGGGCGACCAAGTTATCTTGGCAAGTCCTTTGGTGTGCAATAATGCATCAATCGCGGTTCCAATTGCAGATCCACTGTCGTTTGTGCACGGAGGAATAAATACATCAGGGAATAGTTGTGTCTCTTTCCATTTGGTATTCCAGTCACAATTTAATCCACAGCCACCCACAATTAATAAAGGTGCGTCATCAAAAACTAGCGGCTGAACAAAGTCGCGAAACAGATTGAAAATTGCGTTTGAAAATTGGTGTGCAAGCGATGCGAGTCGAGGGTTTTCAATTCCAATATTGTAATATTTGCTTTTACGAAATTGGCGCTTGTGAAGCTTTCTAAAATTCGTGTTCTCGTCGAGTAGCGTCGCTATTATGTGTCTGGCGTCCTCATCGATCTCACCGTTTTCGCCATAAGCGGCGAGCGCCATGAGTTTTCCGGCATCACTTAAACGAATTTGCCCCGCCCCAAGATTAAAAGTGGGATCTGCGAGCGCGTATAGAAAAGCAAATCTGTCCCCAGGGTTTTCAAGTGCACTACCTAATTTAGAAATATTTACGTTTTCATCGATTCGATAGAATGCGCCAAAATAACCCTCCCAAAGTAATGCGTAGCAAGGTTGTCCTTGTGGGAACGGCGAAAGCCCATATCCGCATAAAAGATGTGAGCGTTCATGGGAGGATGAGAAATAAGTAACGTCGCGACCAAATATTGATCGTTTTTGGTTAAGAATCTGCGTTAATCCAGAATAACCTGCACCAATGGTGTCACTTTCTGAACTCTGTCCTCTACTCCAACCACTCTGAGCTACTATGTCCACGGGTTTGTTGAATATGTGAAAAATTTTCAAAAGTACGTCAGGTGTCACGCTTGAAAAGCGAAGACCGTTATCCTTTTCTGCTTCTACAGAAAACTCCAAGTGGTTACCGATAATTAGAGCTACCGCTCCGTCATGTCCATCTTTAAGGCCAAGGATTACACTGTCATCATTTTCAAAATTGACCATAGTCAGCACCTCATCAGACTCCGTCTAGTAGTTTCCTAACTTCGGTGGTGTACGAGCTACCCGTGCCATGCCCTGCACCCACCAAAAAGATGACTTGCTCCGAGGGAAGGTTTACCTTTAAGAGTTCATTTATCTCTTTGTCATGAAAGTATCCGGTCAACCAAGGATGTAAGCCAAGCGCGGTGATTAACAAATTTGCAGTTTGTGATAGATGTCCGACGTCCAGCAGCATTGGACGATAGGCACGAGAGTGAGGGTATTTCCACCAAAGCTTGTCAAAACGAGAGGTGAAAAAAATTGCGAATGCCAAGTTGTTTGCCCAGTGCTGGCCGCATAAATAAGTAGATATTACTTCAGGCGGAAGGTCGCGTACTTTCTCCAGCGTGTGCTGTTCACTTATATAATGATAAATGCCGGGTGCAAGATCCTCGACATTCCGTACCCATACATAGCCCTCCGTCGCCTGTAAGCCTCCCGCCGAAGGTGACGTCCTTCTGAATCCGAACTTTTGAGCGCCAGTCGGAGCGTCGTAATCGACCTCTTTTTTATCTGCTAAAGTTCCATAAAGTATGGTTGCTAGTGACAATACTGGTACTGAAGTTTCAAAAAAATCTCGACAAGTATGACGCGCCAAAAGGGTTTCCCATAGACTCGCTTCTTTAATGACTGAAATGTTTGGAGGTGGCAGTAGTGTTTTTTCGCCTCCTTTTATTAAAGAAATATCTGGTTCATTCTTATGGATTGACTTGCAGAAATTCAAGTAGCTTTTAGCGTATTCAATGTACATTTCAGGCTTGTCAGGGGCTGGCGAATTCGGATGAGATGTCCCAATGTGGAATATTTTTGATAACACGTCCCAACCCCATTCATCGGTTGGTTTCACGTCATGAAGGACCCCGGATGTGTCTATGGATATGTCATCGTCTGTGTCTGATACGAAATCGCCTGCAGAAAAACTCACTAACCGCTCAAACTCCCCAGCACTTATCTGGTATTGAGCGTGATTTCTATAGTCCCACAAGTAAGCCGCACCATCTTTAAGTACAAGAAATACGTCGTTTGAGAGCCATTTTTTCTTCGCAGTACACATAGCCGCCTAAGCACCTATTAGGTTTGGTGAAATTCATTTAGCGAGATTCATTTTTATGAGCTGCCTGGGCCGAAGCCCAGGCGGTAAATGATTATTTAATTTCTAGTTTTCTACTGTCAGCAGAAGCTTCAATAATTCGATCCTTACAGTTTGGAACGAATGCGTAGTGGGGTACAGTCACCGTTTTAATTGAGAAGTGAGGGGTCTGGTACGCGTCGTTTGATTGATTGTTGAGCGTCGGTTCTATAGTTACTCGTTTCATAATATAGTTCCTCAGGGTTGTTGCCTTCGCAGATGTGCGATGCAATTAAACCGTATGAGCGCGTATTGAGATTGTCAATTTTGTTTTCTTGAGCGGTATTGTTCTCAGTCGGATTTTTGTGTATTTGTCCATGAGCTTATCGGATCGTTCTGATTGGTATTTCCTACATTTCGCTTCCCCGTTGATTTCTAAAAGCACTAATTTATATACGAGGCGGTAATATCCTGTTGCATAAAAGCCGAAGGTTTCGTAGCCGTTGTGGGCATATGTTTTTCTTCGCGGGTGCTCAGCGCTATAAGCGTTTAGTCGAGGACGCTAGGCGCGGCGTATAGAGTGCTTACGTTGATACTGACCCGCATCTGTGATTTTCCCTTGCAACCGAGAGCTCCATGCGTGATTGCTCTATCACGGGTTATGAAGCGTTCGGTACGGGGGGCAATGCTTTGTAGATCAAGCCGATCTCGTTGGAAGCGATGTATCAGCGGTATTTGAAAGGTGAGTTGAACGCTAAGGTGAATTGAGTCTTAGTCGTTTAAAAAGAAGCCCGCAGTGATGCGGGTTTTTTATGGATGCTATTTCACTATAAGGGACATACTCAGATTAATTTAGTTAAAAGTTCGATAGAGGTGACATTTTGCTCATCACTACCCCTCCAGCTTTTGGCGAGCGACTCAGGCAACTACGCCGAGCTAAGCAGTGCAGTCAGCAGCAACTCGGGCAGAAGCACGGTGCAGCCGCAAGACCATCATCGACCTGGAAGCTGGAGAAAATGTCGCGATGTATACCGCCTTCAGAGTGATTACTGCACTAGGTATGGCGCTGGAAATGGTTGGTCGGCGTATTGATCTCAAATCGATCGCCGAACGGGTAGAGCACGATGAGTAAGATCAAAAGGCTCAACGTCGATACTTTCCAGGGCATTTGCGGCGAACTATCTAAAAAGTAGCAGCATAGATCGATAGCAAGAAAGTTGTGCTGGGGGCTGTGAAAAATTTTGGCGCAGGTACTTTTTACTTAGGGTTTTAGCAGGTAATGGTCGGCGTATTCAAATAAAGGGCCTGGGTTTTATCGGGTTGTATATATTCTGTATTTAAAGTTAAAATAGAGACTTGTTAAAAAGAAAATACCCATGTTCCAATTTGGGTATTTCCTTATGTTTGCCCAGCTATGTCTTGATTGCGTGTCATCTGAACTGCTTGCATTGATAAGGTGTAGAGTTACTATGGCTGTTTTGTAAGCGCTACGTTTATTGGTTCGCCTCCGTCCTCTGTCAGTGTGCCGTACATGTTGTTGTATGAGTGATCGTCGGCCGTAAGGTTTAGTGTTCCAGTACGTTTTGTCAAATTCCCGTTTGTACCACTTTCAGGATCCCACAAATTGTAGTTCACCCTGAAGGTGAACGAGGACTTCGTGGAGGGCGCACTTTCTCTGTGATAGCCTGCTGTTATAAAAGGATGATTTTGCATGACTCCTTCTAATTTTCCTGTGTCGTAATCAGCAAAGGTAATTCTTATCGCATATTGATTTACGCTTGCAGGAGAGAACCTATAGGTGTGTTCAAGTGCGGGTTCGTGTTTGGCCATGATAGTTATCCAAGGTGGGAGTCAGGTGCGGCTTCCGTAAAGTACCTATTTCGTCGCCGTGGAAAAAATGTTATCAAGTGATCTGATTCTAGGGACCTGTTAGATCTGACAGTTTTATATTCTTTTTTAGAATAATGGTGGTGCGATAATTTATAAGTGTGGCTTACATATCGTTTCTTCGAGCTCGAATTACATCCAGAACGCGCGAAAGTGCGGTTATTTATCGATGGGATTTGATCACGCCGTGGCGCTTATCGAACCCACGCTACTCAATCGCCCAGAACACATTACTCACATCCTGCACCAGAATGTGTCCGGTATTAGCCACGTTGTTCAGGTCGCGCTCGGCAAAATCCGGCAGGCTGGAGCACACCATCAGGTTTAGGTGTTCCAGAGCGGCGTTGAGACGTTCGCGCAGGCAGGCGTGGAGGTCGAGCAGTGGGGCTTCGCTGTCGATCAACAGTACGGGGTAGTCGGTGGCGGTTTCTGTGCAGGGGCTAAAGAGGCGATGTGGCTTGTCGCAATGGTGCTGTAGGACCCGCACAGGATCCTCAGGCCACACAGAACCTTTGTGGGAGCGGGCTTGCTCGCGAATGCGGTGTATCAGTCAATATAGATTTTGGCTGATCCTGCGCATTCGCGAGCAAGCCCGCTCCCACAGGGGGGGGGCAGTGGCTTTAAGTGATTGGATTACTCGCGAAGGATCCTTGTACTCATCGGGCATTGCCTACTTGAAATGAGGCCAATCTCCTTACTCATGATCAATATCCAACTTCGCAAACGTCACCCGCGCACCCTCATTGGTGTCGCCCGAATTGTCCTGCACGTACACCCCCGCCTTGAAGTACAACGGCTTGTCGCCCCAGGCCGCGCCGATCCGTTCATTCCACTCGCTGTCGGCGGCATACACGCTGAGCAACCCGGCTTTGTTGAGGTTGATCACATAGGTGAAGCTCTTCTCCAGCGGCACGTTGGAGGCGACGATGATCACCCGGCTTTCGGCCTCGTCCGGGCGCATGCGCACTTTGGCGACGATGTTGCCGGTCTGGGTTTTTTCCTTGAACTGGTACTCCAGCTTGATCAGCGGCTTCTGGCTGTCGTAGGCGTGGATCTGGCCGATCACAATTTTGCCGGAGGAGGGCACCTGGTTGACCGTGAGGGTGGCGCGCAGGAAGTTGTCGGCCTCGGGGTAGGTCCAATTGCGCAGGCGGCCGTCGGCGTAGGTTTCGCGCAGTTCGCTGCGTGGGTAGATGGCGTTTTCGGTGCGCGAGCCCGTCACGGGTGTCCAGAACTGCACGTCGCTGCCTTCGGCCTGGAAGTATTGATCGTTGAAGCCGCTCAGCAGCCTTGGCGTTTCAATGGTTGTGGGTGGGGAGCCGACCGGAATGCTCAGGTTCCAGGTGGAAAGGTCGATCATGGTGTTGGCCTTTTTACAGAGGGTGAAGGCATTGGCCCAACGGGCCTTCCAGGTTCTTTATAGGCGGTGCTGGTGAGATTGTTAAACAATTGCTGGCAATTTATTGGCGTCAGAGGAATGCCAAAAAGCCATGTTGCCCGTGAACCGCGGGCTACAGGGTCTTACCGTTAGTCGGCTTCCTGGCCTTTGGCACAATGATGGCCCCTACGTCACTTCTGCTTTTTTAGAACCACGGCTAGAGTGAGCCCTCAGTGTTTATCCGGCCTTTGTAACAAAAGTGACCGGTGTAGCTCCCTAAGGAAGAGACGTAGCATGGATGGCGCTCCACAACACGACGATGCAATTTCGGTTCTGTTGGTGGTCGATGACTACCCGGAAAACCTCGTCAGCATGCGTGCGCTGTTGCAGCGTGACGATTGGCGTGTGATCACCGCCGCGTCTGGCCTGGAGGCCCTGGAGTTACTGCTGGCCCACGACGTCGACCTGGTGTTGCTGGACGTGCGCATGCCGGGCATGGACGGCTTCGAGGTGGCACGCCTGATGCGGGGCAGCCAGCGCACGCGTATGACGCCGATTATCTTTCTGACCGCCACCGCCCATTCGCCCGACGCGGTGCTTGAAGGCTATGCCAGCGGGGCGATCGACTACCTGTTCAAGCCCTTTGACCCGCATATCCTCAAGCCCAAGGTGCAGGCGTTGCTGGAGCACCAGCGCAATCGCCGTGCCTTGCAGCGCCTGAGCCATGACCTGGAGTTGGCCCGCGCTTTTAATGCCTCGGTGCTGGATAACGCCGCCGAGGGCATTTTGGTGGTGAGCGAAGCCAGTGTGATCGAGTACGCCAACCCGGCCATTTCGCGGCTGTTGAATGCGACGCTGGCTGAGTTGCAGGGCGAGAGTTTCCTCAGTTTCCTGCAAAAGCCCCATGTTCCAGCCTGGTTGGGTTTCCCCATGTACGAGGCGTATCGCCGGGGTGAGACGTGGCGCCAGCACGATGCCATTTTGCGCACCGGTCGGGGCCAGCAGGTGCCGGTGGCGTTGTCCTGTGCGCCCTTGCCTGCCGAGCAGAAGGCGATGGTGGTGACGGTGCTGGACATGTCTGAAGTAAGGCACCTGCACCAGCAACTGGAATTTCAGGCCGTGACCGACCCGCTGACCGGACTGTTGAACCGGCGCGGTTTCCATCAGGCGATGGAGAACACCTTGCTGCGCAGCGAACGTAGCGAGCAGGCGCTGGTATTGCTGTACCTGGACCTGGATGGCTTCAAGCGGGTCAACGATACGCTGGGCCATGACGCCGGGGATCGCGTGTTGCGTTGGGTCTCGGAGCAAATGCAGGCGTGCCTGCGTTCCTACGACATTCTGGGGCGCATGGGCGGGGATGAGTTCACCGCGTTGCTGGAGCTGGAGTTTCCCGAGCAGGCCGCGAAGATCGCGGAAAAGCTCATCGAACGGGTGTCTGTGTGCCAGCAGGTCGATGGGTTGGAGGTGATGCTGGGGGTCAGTATCGGCATCGCGACCTTCCCGGATTGCGGCTCGGACTTGAGCGGCCTGCTGCGGGCGGCGGATATTGCCATGTACGAAGCCAAGCGCGCCGGCCGTCAGCAGTATCGTTACTACGACCAGGAAATGAACGGCCGCGCCCGCTCGCGGCTGATGCTGGAAGACAGTGTGCGTACCGCCATTGCCAACAAGGATTTCACCTTGGTGTACCAGCCCCAAGTCTCCCTGGAAGACGGGCGTTTGCGCGGCGTCGAGGCGCTGTTGCGCTGGCAGCATCCCAGCGTCGGTGATGTGCCGCCGGGCCTGTTCTTGCCGCTGCTGGAAGAGGCGCGGTTGATCAACCAGTTGAGTGCCTGGATCTACCAGCAAGTCGCCGCCCAGCGCCAGGGTTGGCAAGCTACCTTCGACCCCGACCTGGTGTTGAGCGTGAGCCTGAGCAGCAGCCAGTTCAACATGCCCAACCTCGCCAACCAACTGCAGCAGATGCTGGAGCGGCATGGGTTAGAGGGGCGGCAACTGGAGGTGGAAATCGGCGAGGACTGCTTGATGAGTAATCTTGCCGAGTCTACCAAGCAACTCCAGTTACTGCGCCGGATCGGGGTGCGGATTGCCTTGGACGACTTTGGCTGCGGCCAGTGCTCCCTGGCCCATTTGCGCGACCTCAAGTTCGATACGCTCAAACTTGACCCTCAACTGGTGGCGCGCCTGCCTGGCTCGGCGCGGGATGCGGCGATGGCGCGCAGCATCATCCAACTGTGTGAGCATTTTGGTGTGCTGGTGATCGCCGAAGGCGTGGAGACCCTTGAGCAAACACAATGGCTAAAGGCCAATGGCTGCGCGTATATCCAGGGGCCGTGGGCGGCGCTGCCGTTGATGGCCGAAGACGTTGCCGGCTGGTCGTACCCTCGCGCGCTTTGAATTCGCTACACTGGCGCCCGTCCCAATTGCGTTGCCGAGCCCATGACCGCGTTGAAATACCTCCAGGCCTACCCCGCCGCGCTCCAGGAGCAAGTGCGCCAACTGATCGCCAAGGACCAGTTGGGTGCCTATCTGGAACAGCGTTACCCCGAGCGCCATGCGGTGCAGAGCGACAAGGCCCTGTATGCGTATGCCCTGGCCTTGAAGCAGGAGCACCTGCGTAACGCGCCGTCTATCGACAAAGTGCTGTTCGACAACCGGCTGGACCTGACCCATCGTGCCTTGGGTTTGCACACCACGATTTCCCGAGTGCAGGGCGGTAATCTCAAGTCCAAGAAAGAGATCCGCATCGCTTCGCTGTTCAAGGAGGCGGCCCCGGAGTTTCTGCGCATGATCGTGGTACATGAACTGGCTCACTTCAAGGAGTCGGACCACAACAAGGCGTTCTATAAACTCTGCCAATACATGATGCCGGGCTACCATCAGGTGGAATTCGACCTGCGCGTGTACCTCACCTGGCGCGATTTGCAGGGCAAGCCCTAACCCCAAGGCGACTGACCATGGATGTGAGCAAGACCAAAAGCAGCTTCTACCGCCGCCTGTACGTGGCGTACTTGATCGACAGCCAGCTGGCCAGCAGCGTCCCGGCGCTGACCGAGGCCACCGGCATGCCTAGGCGTACCGCCCAGGATACGATTGCGGCGTTGGCCGACCTGGATATTGTGTGTGAGTTCGAGCAGGAGGACGGTGCGCGTAACCATGCGGGGCGCTATCGGATTCGGGATTGGGGGGCGATTGATCGGGGGTGGATCGAGGCTAATCTGGCGTCGATCAAGCAGGTGTTGGGCTACCCCTGAGTTCAGCGGTGGCAGGGCTGACGCTATCGCGGGCAAGCCCGGCTCCCACAGTTGAATGCGTTCCAATGTGGGAGCTGGCTTGCCTGCGATGGCGCCCTCAGATGCGCCGCATGCCGATATGGGGAATATCGTCCTCCAGGTATTCCTCACCCGCCACTACAAACCCATACCGCCCGTAGTACTCCTGCAAATGCGCCTGAGCTGAGAGAAAGATCGGTGTCTCGGGCCAGATTTCTTCAATCTGCTTGAGGGCCTCTTCCATCATCGTGTGCCCCAACCCGGTGCCGCGTGCCGATGGCGCAACGATCACCCGGCCAATCACCACATCACCGCCCTGGGACTCCGGGTCCAGCAGGCGCAGGTAAGCCACCAGTTCATTGTCGTTCCAGGCCATCAGGTGATGGGTGTCCCCCGCCAGGTCCTGCCCATCGATGTCCTGATACGCGCATTTCTGCTCGACGACGAATACCTCGCTGCGCAAACGCAGGACGGCATATAGCTGGTCCTTGCCCAAGTCGTTGTGATGTTTACAAACCCAATCAACCGTCATGATGTGTGCTCTTATAAAGACGTGCCTGGATAGTAAGCGTGACGGGCGCCGCTGTCTAAAATTGGCAAATGTGTGAATGGCGTCAATTTGCCATCATTCAGTGCGTGCGCCGTTGGCTGCTTTGTGTAATCTGCAATGCAAGCTTATTGATGAGCTACTGTTATCAGGCCACCGCCTGCCCGCCAAGGACTTTGAGCATGCCGCGATTGACTCGTGCCGTTGCTTTGATCGCAGTGCTGTTGCTGGCCCAGCCGGTGCTGGCCCAGCGTCTGCGCCTGGTGGCGGATGGCTGGCCGCCGTTCACCGATGCCACCATTGATCAATGGCGGCCTGGCCACCGATATCGTCAGCACGGCCCTGGCCCGTGCGGGGTACGCCAGTGATTTTGAACAGGTGCCCTGGGCCCGTGCGCTCAAGGGCGTGGGGGATGGGCGCTACGATGTGCTGATCAACGCCTGGTACGACGAGGCCCGCACGCAGTTTGGCCAGTTTTCTGCTGAGTACCTGCTTAACCGTGTGCGCTTTCTCAAGCGCAGCGACGATGACATTGGTTATCAGAGCCTGGCCGAACTGCGCGACGAGACCATCGCCGTGGTGCGCGGTTACGCTTACTCGGCAGCGTTCGATCAAGACACCCAGCTACAGAAAGTACCCGTGCACAACTTTGCCATGGCGGTGCGCATGCTCGCGGCGCGGCGGGTGCGGTTGACGCTGGAAGATGAATACGTGGCGCGTTATTACCTGGCTCGGGAGTCGCCGCGGGTGCGCAATACCGTGGCGTTTGTGGGCAAGCCTTTGAGCGAGAACAGCCTGCATATTCTGGTCAGTTTGAAGAACCCCGAGCATGCGCAGATTGTCGCGGGTTTTGATCGGGAGATTGCCAGGATGAAGGCTGATGGCAGTTATGCGCGGTTGATGAAGGCGCATGGGATGTAGCGTGCGGGCCTCATCGCGGCATAGTTATCTACACAACGTTGGTGCGACGCTGACCCTGTGGCGAGGGAGCTTGCTCCCGTGACGGCCGGATAGCCGACGCGGCTCTAACTGACGCACCGCGATCTAATTGTGGGAGCTGGCTTGCCTGCGAAGACGGCCTGACAGCCGACGCCTATTTACCTGACGCCCCACGACCCAACTGTGGGAGCGGGCTTGCTCGCGAAGGCGGCCTGACAGTCAAAACAGTTATACCGAGTACATATCGATTCCTGCGGTAACGGCCACTTAGGGTTCCGCCCTGACGGCGGCTCACTTTTGAAAAGCGCAAAAGTAAGCAAAACGCTCTTGCCCCACCACTCGGCACCTCGCTTAGGCTCGGTGTGCCCGTAATCCGCCAGTGATTTGGGGGGCCGCCGCCACGCGCCATCCATGGCGCGGGGCGGCTAAACCGGCATCCCTGCCGGTTTACCCCCCAAATCCCTGTCGAATTCCGGCCAGCGTGGTTTAACGGGGCGCCTAAGATCAAAAGCAGATCAAGATCAAGAGCGACTCGCTTCGCATCGTGGTTTCAGGAGGCTGCTGCGAACTACACAGTTGTGTAGATACCTATGCTCATCGCGGGCAAGCCCGGCTCCTACATGGGAATGCGTTCCAATGTAGGAGCCGGCTTGCCTGCGATAGCGGCCTAAGCCGCACCGGTATCCTTGATCAAATGCGCCGCCAACGTACGCAACGGCCCCAACTGCCGGCAGATCAACGCCAACTGCGTCTGTACCAACCGCTGCCCTTCGTCGATCTCATCCGGCATTTGTTCAAGCTCGGCGGCCAGCGCTTCCTCGGCATCGCTCTGGATCGCAACCGACTGTTTGTTGGCCAGGCCGGTGGCGATCTCATCAATGCTCGCCGCCAGGCTGTTGCCCGCGCCTTCGATCAAGTGCTCACGCACATCGCTCGGTAGCGAAGTATCGCGATGTGCCCCCAACCCTGACAAATAGCTGAGCAAGGTGTGAGACAGCACCAGGAAGCGGAAGCCCACGTCGGCTTCCTTACGGAAGTGCCCCGGCTCCATCAGCATATTGGCCAGGGTGGTGGACAACGCGGCGTCGGCGTTGTGCGCGTTGCGGCGGGCCAGGCGGTAAGCCAGGTCGTCGCTCTTGCCGGCGGCGTATTGCTGCATGATCTGGCGCAGGTAGATGCTGTTGCAGGTCAGGGTGTTGGCCAGCACTTTGTTCAAGCGTCGGCCTTGCCAGTCTGGCAGGAACAGGAACACCGCCAGGCCCGCGATCAGGCTACCGAGCAACGTATCGAACAGGCGCGGCAGGAACAGCCCGTAGCCATCGCCCACCTGGTTGAAGCAGAACAGCACCATCAAGGTGATGGCCGCCGTCGCCAGGGTGTAGCGGGTGGTGCGGTTGATAAAGAACACCAGGCCTGCGGCGATAGCGAACATCGACTGCACCACCGGGTTGGGGAACAGATCGAACAGCGCCCAGGCCACGGTGAGGCCGATGGCGGTGCCGATGATCCGCTGGCCGAGTTTGCGCCGGGTGGCGCCGTAACTCGGCTGGCACACGAACAGGGTAGTGAGGATGATCCAGTAACCCTGAGACGCGTGAATGGCGTGCAGGGTGGCGTAGCCGACGGTCAACGCGAGGGAAAGGCGCAGGGCGTGGCGAAACAGCAGCGAGGTGGGCGTCAGTTGGGTGCGCAGGCGCGTCCACATTTCCTTGAGGTTGCGCGGGGCGCGGTCCAGCAGGTTGCTGTCGGTGGCGTCGGCCAGGGCATCGGGGTTGCTGGCGTCGCCCAGCAGGCGGTCGAGCGTGGACAGGTTGGCCGCCAGGGCGCGCAAGGAGCGCAGCAGGCCACGCCAGGCCGGGTTGCTCTGGATGCGCAGGTGCTCCAGGGAGGCGTTCAGGTCGCCCAGGGCTTGGGCAAAACTGTCGTCATAGATGAACGGTTGGCGCAATTGGATCGACTCGGCCAGCGTCTGGCAGGCCTTGCCCTGCTGGCGCAGCAGGCGCTGGCAACGAAACAGTACATCGCTGTGGAAGAAGGCTTCAGTGAGGGCGTTGTAGGGGTAGTGAGAGGAACTGGCGCGCTCGTGAATGTCCTGGGCCAGGAAGTAGAGCTTCAGGTAGCGACTGACCTTCGAGCCCGGACGCCCATTGCCGACGCGGTGCAGGATGATTTCCTTCGCGGCATTCAGCGCAGCGACGACTCGGCCATTTTGCTGAGCCAGTTCCAGGCGTCGCGCTTCTACGTCCAACTGACGGATGGGTTCAAACAAGGACGACTTGAGCTTGAGGTAACGCCCCAGCTCGCGGAACAACCGCGCCAGGCTCTGCTGCACCGGCTGGTTGGAAAACAGCGCCTGCCACAGCACCGACAACGCGCCGTACCAAGCGGCACCGGCGACCAGCAACAGCGGCTCATGCCAGAAATCCGTGACGGCGCCGCCGCGCTGGTCCACGCCGATCATGGTGTAGACCGACAGAATCAAGGTAGCCGAAGCAATCGCGCCATAGCGTTCGCCCAGCGCGCCGAGCATGGTCAGGCCGAAACTGGCCAGGGCCAGGGCGATGGCAAATATCCAGGGGTAAGGGAACAGCAGCTCTACCGACAGCGCGGCGATGCTGAAACACACCAGTGTCACCGCCAGCGCATTGAGGCGGCCTTGCCAGCTGTCATCGGTCTCGGCCAGGGCGCTGGCGATAATCCCCAGGAACAGCGGGATCAGCAGCGTCATTTCATCCTGGTACCAACACAACGCCATGCTGCCGGTGAGGGCGATGAACACCCGTACGCTGTAGCTGAATTTATCCAGCGCCCACAGGCGCCGCATGGACTGCTTGAACGAGGTCGATGACATGAAGTCTGGAGTCTTCCGGGACGTTGTCGCTAAATTGAGCTATCAAGGACGCCACGGCAAGTGCGGCGATCACATCGGACAGCAAAATTCTCAGGATCACTGCAAAACCAATGTGGGAGCGGGCTTGCTCGCGAATGCGGTGTGTCAGCTAATAGACAGTTAACTGATCCACCGCATTCGCGAGCAAGCCCGCTCCCACATCAGGCGTATTGCGCGGCCGCGTAGCCCGAGGCCCAGGCCCACTGGAAATTGAACCCGCCCAGGTGGCCGGTCACATCCAGCACTTCGCCGATAAAGTACAGGCCGGGGCTTTTCAGCGATTCCATGGTCTTGGACGACACTTCCCGCGTATCCACCCCGCCCAATGTCACCTCGGCGGTGCGATAACCCTCGGTGCCGGCCGGTACCAGTTGCCAGCTCCCCAGTTTTTGCGCGATATCGGCAATTTCAGCGTGGGTGTACTGCTTCATCGGTTTGGATTCGAACCAGCTTTGGGCCAGCAGGTTGGCCATCTTCTTGGTGAAGATCTCGCCCAGCAGGGTTTTCAACTCGCTGTTGGGGTGTTCGGCCTGTTGCTGTTGCAGCCAGGCATGGGCGTCGTGGTCGGGCAGCAGGTTGATTTCTACCGTGTCGCCGGAGTGCCAATACGAGGAAATCTGCAAAATTGCCGGCCCGCTCAGGCCGCGGTGGGTGAACAGGATGTTCTCGCGAAAACTCTGGCCGTTGCAGCTCACCAGGCAGTCGACCGAGGTGCCGGACAACTCGCCGCACAACTCCTTGAGCTGGTCGGTGATGGTGAACGGCACCAGCCCGGCGCGGGTCGGCAGCAGTTCGTGGCCGAACTGTTTGGCCACTTGGTAACCGAAACCGGTGGCGCCCAGCGTTGGGATCGACAAACCGCCCGTGGCGATCACCAGGGATTCACAGCGCAGCTCACCCAAGGTGGTTTGCAGTTGATAGCCGCTTTCGAGCTTGGCGATTGCCTCGATGGAGGTGTCCAGGTGCAGGCTCACGCCGGTCTGGATGCACTCGTCGAGCAGCATGCCGAGGATGTCGCTGGACTTGTTGTCGCAGAACAGCTGGCCGAGTTTCTTCTCGTGGTACGGCACATCGTGCTTGGCTACCAACCCGATGAAATCCCACTGGGTGTAGCGGGCCAGGGCGGATTTGCAGAAGTGCGCGTTATGGGAGAGGAAGTTGGCCGGCTCGGTGTACATGTTGGTGAAGTTGCAGCGGCCGCCACCGGACATCAGGATTTTCTTGCCGGCCTTGTTGGCGTGGTCGATCAACATCACCTTGCGCCCACGCCCGGCGGCGGTCAGCGCGCACATCAAGCCTGCGGCGCCGGCGCCAATGATCACAACTTCGGTCGAGCGCACAGCCATGTCCTCACAAAACTATTGATTTGAAATGCCATCAACACTGTGGGAGCTGGCTTGCCTGCGATAGCGGTAGTGGATTCACCGTCGCTATCGCAGGCAAGCCAGCTCCCACATTGATTCGGTTCCTGCAATGGGAACTCGGTGTTATTACAAAATACGCACGCGCAGCGAACGGCCTTTGATCTTGCCGTCATTCAAACGCTGCAACGCCTGCTTGGCGATGCCGCGCTCCACGGCCACGAAGGCCTGGAAATCAAAGATCGCGATCTTGCCGACCTGGGCACCCGGAATGCCGGCTTCACCGGTCAATGCACCGAGAATGTCGCCTGGGCGCACCTTGTCTTTACGCCCTGCGGCGATGCACAGGGTGCTCATCTGCGGCAACAGCGGGCCACCGCTTTGCGGCTTGAGGTTGTCCAGTTGGTCCCAGTTCAGCGGCGACTTTTGCAGTTGCTCGATGGCCTGGGCGCGGTGGGCTTCGGACGGCGCCACCAGGCTGATGGCGATGCCGGTTTCGCCGGCACGGCCGGTACGGCCTACACGGTGGATGTGAATTTCCGAGTCGCGGGCCAGTTCGACGTTGATCACCATGTCCAGGGCGTCGATGTCCAGGCCACGGGCGGCAACGTCGGTGGCCACCAGCACCGAGGTGCTGCGGTTGGCAAACATCGCCAGTACCTGGTCACGGTCGCGCTGTTCCAGGTCACCATGCAGGCCAACGGCGGAGATGCCCTTGGCGGTCAGGTGGTCGACGGTTTCCTGCACTTGCTGCTTGGTAAAGCAGAACGCCACGCAGGAGGCCGGGCGGAAGTGCGCCAGCACCTTGGTCACGGCGTCCATGCGTTCTTCCGGGGATATTTCGTAGAAGCGCTGTTCGATCTGGTCGTCGGAGTGGAACGCTTCGGCTTTCACTTGCTGAGGCGCACGCATGAACTTGGAAGCGAGCTGCTTGATGCTCACGGGGTACGTGGCCGAGAACAGCAGGGTTTGGCGGCGCGGCGGGGTCTTGCTGATGATGTCTTCGATGGCGTCGTAGAAGCCCATGTCGAGCATGCGGTCGGCTTCGTCGAGGATCAGGGTGTTCAAGCCGTCCAGCACCAGCGAGCCTTTACGCAGGTGCTGCTGGATACGGCCCGGCGTGCCGACGATAACGTGGGCGCCGTGCTCCAGGGAGGCGATCTGCGGGCCGAGGGACACGCCGCCGCATAGGGTCAGTACCTTGATGTTGTCTTCGGCACGGGCCAGGCGACGGATTTCCTTGGCCACCTGGTCGGCCAGCTCGCGAGTCGGGCACATCACCAGCGCCTGGCAACCGAAGTAGCGCGGGTTGATCGGGTTCAACAGGCCGATGCCGAATGCAGCGGTCTTGCCGCTGCCGGTCTTGGCCTGGGCAATCAGGTCCAGCCCTTTGAGGATCACCGGCAAGCTTTGCGCCTGGATCTGCGTCATCTCGACGTAACCCAGCGAGTCGAGGTTAGCCAGCATGGCGGCGGACAGGGGCAAAGTATTAAAAGCGGTGGCGATGGTAGTCACGGGACTGGCTCTGCAAAACAAAATGTCGCGCAGTGTACCAGTCTCGTGGGATTTTCCTCGCAAGTTCTCGACGAGACGCCCGTTAGTGCTCGATATCGTGCTCGCGGCTGACCACGCGTTTGCCGTCCTTGGGCGACAGTTGCAGGAAGATCGCCGCCGCCAGCATCGCCATGATGCCCACGGTGAGGAAGGTCAGTTGAAAGGCGCCCAGCACCGTATTGACCCCGTCATTGCCGGCTTCGGCGGTAAAGCCGCCGAGCAATGCACCGGCACAAGCCACGCCCAGGCTCAGGGACAACTGCGCCACCACCGACAGCAAGCTGTTGCCGCTGCTGGCCTGGGCGTCGTCGAGGTCGATCAGGGTGACGGTGTTCATCGCGGTAAATTGCAGGGAGTTGATGGCCCCCAGGACTGCCAGCATGCCTAACAGTAACGGGTAGGGCGTTTGTTCGCTGACCAGGCCCATGCTCGCCAGCATCAGGCCCAGGGCCAGGGTGTTGCCGGTCAGGACGACGCGGTAGCCGAGGCGCTCGATAAGCGGGCGCGCGATGGATTTGGCGAACATTGCCGCCGCCGCCAGCGGCAGCATGCTCATGCCGGCTTCTGACGGCGAATAGCCCAGCGCCACTTGTAACAGCAGCGGCACCAGGAACGGCAGTGCGCCGCTGCCCAGGCGCGCAAACAGGTTGCCGAGGATCCCCACGGCAAAGGTGCGCGTCTTGAACAGCACCGGCGAGAACAGCGGGTTGTCGATGTGCCCGGCGCGCAGCCAGTACGCCGCCAGGCAGGCAAGCCCGCCGAACAACAGCAACATCACCCGCAGGTGCGGCAGGTGCAGTTCGCCCAGGCCCTCCATGGCGATGGTGATCAGCACCATCGCCGCGCCGAACAGCAGAAAGCCCAGGCCGTCGAAGCGCGTGCGCTCGCTGCCGCGCAGGTCGGGGATGAATTTCCACACGGCATAGCAGCCGATCATGCCCACCGGCAGGTTGATCAGGAAGATCCAGTGCCAGGTCAGGTATTGCACCATCCAGCCGCCCATCGTCGGGCCAAGCAAGGGGCCGAGCAGGCCGGGAATGGTGATGAAGCCCATGATCCGCACCAGCTCGGAGCGCGGATAAGCCCGCAGCACCACCAGCCGCCCGACCGGCAGCATCAGCGCACCGCCCAGGCCCTGGACCACCCGTGCGCCCACCAGCATGCTCAGGCTACTGGACAGCGCACACAGCAACGACCCGATGCTGAACAGCATGATCGCGCCAAAGAAAATCTTCTTGGTGCCAAAGCGGTCGGCGATCCAGCCCGAGGCGGGAATCAGCAAGGCCACGGTGAGCATGTAGGCGATCACCACCCCTTGCATGCGCAGCGGGTTTTCCGCGAGGTCCTGGGCCATCGCCGGCAGCGCAGTGTTGAGAATCGTCCCGTCCAGCGACTGCATGAAGAAGGCAATCGCTACCACCCAGGGGAGCCAGCGGGCGGTCTTGGCATCGAGAGGGGCACGATTCGGCATGGGATCCCTTTTTATTAGCAGGCTATGTGTTGGCGATTATGCGCCATCCGTCGCCCCTTTTCCCACTGGCGGTTCGTCTATAGCTGACAAGCTCGCATGCTCGCCCACCAGGAAGTCCAGCAAGGCCCGATGCACTGCCAGCGCGGCTTCGCGGGACTCCAGGTCCAGCAGATGGCCGGTGTGTTCGGCCACGGCAAAGCTGCTGCGGCCTACATAGTGTTTGAACAGCTGGGCCTCGTCGGCCGGGGTGTATTCGTCCAGCGCGCCGTTGAGAAAGTGCACCGGTGTTTCAATCTGCCTGAGCGCCGGCAAGTAGTTGCCATCGCCCAAGCCCAGCACCTGATGAATATGAAAGCGCGCCTGGCGGTACTCGGTGGTGGCCATGGTCGACAGGTGCCGATGGTTATTACGTTTGAGGCGCGGCGATAGGTATTTGCCCACCGTTTCGTTGAGCAGATGGCCGACCGCCGATTTGTCATCAGCCTCGATCAGCACACGCACGCGCTCGACATACTCCAGCATCGCCTGGTTGAGGTTGGGCGCCAGGGCCATCACCACCGAGCTTTCGATGGAGGGCGGGTTGTGCGCCAGGGTCAACAGCGTGGAGATGCCGCCCCATGATGCCGAGACCAGATGATTGACTTTGAAACGCGCCACCAAGGCCCGCAGTATTTGCACTTCGTCGTCCTTGGTGACCAGGTCGAGTTCGGTGTTGTGCTCGCGCGACAAACCAGAGAAGGGCAAGTCGAACAGCAGCACATTGAAGTGCTCGGCCAGGCATTTGCTGGTACGGGCAAAGGAGCGCGTGGTGGATAGCGCGCCGTTAACCATCAGTACGGTTTTTCTGTGCGGGTCGTTACCCAGTTGCTCTACGTGAACGTTGTAGTGCTTGTACAACTTCTCAATGACAAAACTTCCATGGTTCATCTCAAGACTCCAGCTTGCCTTTCCCAGGCAAGGTTATGCTCTCGTGGGCAGGGGTGGCGGGATAGACGTTTCTTTGCAGTGCAGGTTATTGCTCTGTAGGAGCGAGCGTGCTCGCGAAAAACGTCAACGATAACGCAGTGCTGATAGCCAGCCGGCGGTGTCTGTAAGTTCTTCGCGAGCAAGCTCGCTCCTACGGTTTATAAGGTCAGCGTCAGGCGCTTTACCAAAGCGCCTGGCAACAGGTTGGAAGCGGTGTTGCGCTGGTCATAGGTACTGGCCGACAACAGCAGCTCCCGATCAGCAGTCAGCGCTTCCAATTGCGAACCGAGCAACTGATAGACACTGTCATCAAAGCGCATGGTGCTGACAGGCGCCTGGATCTCGCCGTTTTCCACCCAGAAGGTCGCAAAGCGCGTCATGCCGGTCAGACGCGCTGCCGGCAGGTCGGAGTAGTTCAGGTACCACAGGTTGCTGATATACAGCCCGGTGCCCAACTGCTTGAGAATATCGGCCTGGGCCAGGTTGCCGGCCGCCATTTGCAAGGCGCTGGGCGACTCGTCGCTGCTGGCGCCGTTGGTGTTCAAGCCGTATTCGGCGGCGCTGCGCGAGTTGATCAACTGGCCCTCGGCCTGGCCTGCGTTGATCAGGGTGACATCCTCGCGCGGGTAGCCTTCAGTGGAAAACGCCTGGCTCAGGGAGCCGCTGATCTGCTCATCCACCGTCACCAGCGGGCTCAGTGACTGATCACCCGCGTACAGGCGTTGCAACGAACTGCCTTTGCTGGCGATGGCCTGGGCCGAAAAACCACCCCAGGTGATGATGCTGATGATTTCTTCCAGCGCTGCCGGCGCCAGGTAGGCGCGGTATTGGCCGGGCGCCAGGTTGTGCAGCGGGCGATCGAGAAACGCCAGTTGCTCCCGGGCCTGTTGGAAACGGGCGGCGAATTCGGCGCTGTTCCAGGTATGCCCGGCGTAGCTGGCTTTGACCGCTTCGCCATTGGCGTGGAACAGGCTGAAGTCGAAATTGAAGCTGTTAGCCCGGTGCCAGCCGAACGCGCCCGTTGAGCTGGCGAAACCACGGCTGATGGGGCCTGCGGCGTAGAAACCGACCAGGTCCACGCCGTCGGCGGCTTGGCTGATATCGTCCAGCACCTGGGCCAGTTCCGGCAGCGGGCGCAGCTGTTCGTTATGGTTGTGCCAGGCGTCGGGGTTCAACAGCAGGTACGGGTCAGGCGGTAACAGCGGCAAGGTTTCGCGCAGTTGTTGCAGGCCATTCGCCAGGCGTTGGCGATCCAGCTCCGCTTCGCCCGACAGGGTGATACCCAGGTCGGCGTGGCGCCCATCGTTGATCAATTTGAGGTTCAGGCTGGCCTGCTGTACCTGGCCGGCCTGGCGCACCTGTGCGTGGTTGAAGCGCACGAACTCGGACGCTTCATCCGCGTAGCCGAGTTGAAAGTGTTCCTTGTCGGTGATGGCTTGCTGGAGCCAGTCCACCAGTGCCTTGAAGTGGTTCATCAGGCATCTCCCCCAAATACATCGACATTGCTGAATACACAGGCCGGCGACGCATGGCCGACGCGGATCACCTGGTTGGGTTCGCCCTTGCCGCAGTTCGGCGTGCCCAACACCTTGAAGGTGCTGGCATCGCCCACCGCGCTGAGCTTGCGCCAGAACTGCGCGGAAATCGCCCGGTAGTTGGGGTTCTTCACCACGCCCTTGAGTTCGCCGTTTTCGATCAACTGGCCCCACTCGCAGCCGAACTGGAACTTGTTGCGCGCATCGTCGATGGACCACGAACGGTTGGTCGACATCAGGATGCCGTTCTCGATGCCGCCCACCAATTGCGCGAGGCTTTTATCGCCGGGCTCGATATTCAGGTTGGCCATGCGGTCGATGGGCGCACGGTTCCAGCCGCAGGCGCGGCTGTTGGCAACGCCTGGCAGGTTGGCGCGAAATTGCGACAAGGCACCGCCCAAGGGCTTGAGCAGCAGGCCCTCGCGAATCAGAAATTGCTTGCTGGCAGGCGTGCCGTCGTCGTCATGGCCGTAGCTGGCAAGCTGTTCGGGGATGTCCGGGTCGAAGGTGACGTTGAGCAACGGTGAGCCATATTGCAGGTGGCCGAAGTCGCTGGCCTTCACAAAACTGGTGCCGGCGTAATTGCGCTCGTCACCGAGGATGCGGTCCAGCTCCAGCGGGTGGCCGATGGATTCGTGGATCTGCAGGATCATCTGGTCGGGCATCAGCAGCAGGTCACGCGGGCCGTGGGGCGTATTCGGTGCGAGCAGCAACTGCAGGGCTTCGTCGGCCACTTTGCGGGCGGCGCCCACCAGGCCGAAGCGCTGGATCACGCCGGCACTGCCTTGCTGGCCGAAGTTGGTGCCGCCCAAGGTGCGGGTCTGGCTGTCGTTGCCGTCGAAGGCGGTGACGCTCAAGCCGGGGAACACGAAACGCTGGGCCTGACGCAATTGCGCGCCGGCGCTGTTGAGGTAGATCTGTTCGACCCGCGTGGTGCCCAGGCTGACTTCCCAACTCACCAGGCGCTCATCCTTGGGCACGGCGGCGGACTCATCGCCGAGCAATTGGTAGCAGTCGCTCAGGGAAGGGAAGGGCTGGTCGAGGTCGGGCGACAGGTAGTCGGCGACGTCGCTGGACACTGGTTGCTGGTGCAGGTCGAGCAGGGCGTGAGGCTTGATCAACCGGGCTTGCTGTTCAGCACGCTCAAGGGCGGCTTGCAGGCCGGCAAGGGAAATATCGTTGGTCGCGGCGTAGGCTTCCACGCCGTTGAGACGCACGGTAAGCATGGCGCCTTCGTCATGGCCCAGGTGAGGCGGTTCGGCGACGTTCTTGCGCACCGACAGGTACTGGCCGGATTCGCGAACGTAGCGCAGGGAGAAAAATTCGGCGGTGGTGCGCAGGGCACCGAAGTGTTTCTTGAGCGTGGCGTGGTGTTCGAACATGGGGCCTTCCTTGTGGGCGGCTCGGCGCGGGCAGGCCAACAGAGTAGGCCTGGGCGGGGAGCTGATCAAGGGAGGTTTTGTTGTGTCTGGTCGGGCCTCATCGCGGGCAAGCCCGCTCCCACATTTTGAGTTGTGAACCCATTCAACTGTGGGAGCTGGCTTGCCTGCGATGCAGGCACCGCGGTGTATCAGTTACTGCGCAATCTCACGCAACGGCTTGCCACGCACCGGCGCATCGCCTGCCACGTAGTAATCGGCGGTGCTGCGCGGCAGCGGCTTGCGGCCACGGATCTTGTCGGCGATTTTCTCGGCGATCATGATCGTCGGCGCGTTCAGGTTGCCGGTGGTGATGATCGGCATGATCGAGGCATCGACCACACGCAGGCCCTGCATGCCATGCACGCGGCCTTCGCCATCGACTACGGCCATCTCGTCGGTGCCCATCTTGCACGAGCAGGACGGGTGGAACGCGGTCTCGGCGTGCTCGCGGATGAACTTGTCCAACTGCTCATCGGTTTGCACGTCGATGCCCGGGCTGATTTCGCGGCCACGGTATGGGTCCAGTGCCGGCTGCTGCATGATTTCACGGGTCAGGCGGATGCCATCGCGGAACTCCTGCCAGTCCTGCTCGGTGGCCATGTAGTTGAAGAGGATGCTCGGGTAGTCCCGTGGGTTCTTCGACTTCAGCTGGATACGGCCACGGCTTGGCGAACGCATGGAGCCCATGTGCGCCTGGAAACCGTGCTCTTTCACACCGTTGCTGCCGTTGTAGTTAATGGCTACCGGCAGGAAGTGGTACTGGATGTTCGGCCACTCGAATTCTTCACGGGTACGGATAAAACCGCCCGCTTCGAACTGGTTGCTGGCGCCGATGCCGGTGCCGTTGAACAGCCATTCGGCACCAATCGCCGGCTGGTTGTACCAGAGCAGCGAAGGGTACAGCGACACGGGCTGGGTGCAGGCGTATTGCAGGTACAGCTCAAGGTGGTCCTGCAGGTTTTCACCCACGCCCGGCAGGTCGTGGACCACCGGGATGTCGAGGCTTTCCAGCAATTTGGCCGGGCCGACGCCGGAGCGTTGCAGCAGTTGCGGCGAAGCGATTGCGCCGCTGCACACCAATACTTCTTTACGCGCACGGGCTTCAACGCGCTCTTCGGCCGCGCCGATCAGGTAACGCACGCCCACTGCACGCTTGCCTTCGAACAGTACTTTGTCGGTGAGGGCATGGGTGACGATGGTCAGGGTCGAACGCTTTTTAGCCGTGTCCAGGTAACCGCGTGCGGTGCTGGCGCGACGGCCGTTCGGCGTGACGGTACGGTCCATCGGGCCGAAGCCTTCTTGCTGGTAGCCGTTCAAGTCTTCGGTACGTGGGTAACCGGCCTGTACGCCCGCTTCAACCATGGCGTGGAACAGCGGGTTGTTGCCCGCTTTCGGCGTGGTCACGCTGACCGGGCCGTCGCCACCGTGCCAATCGTTGGGGCCGATGTCGCGGGTTTCGGCTTTGCGGAAATACGGCAGGCAGTCCAGGTAGGTCCAGTCTTCCAGGCCCGGCAGCTTCGACCAGTTGTCGTAGTCCATGGCGTTGCCACGGATGTAGCACATGCCGTTGATCAGGGAAGAGCCACCCAGGCCCTTGCCGCGACCGCATTCCATCCGGCGGCCGTCCATGTGGGGCTCTGGATCGGTTTCGTAGGCCCAGTTGTAGCGGCGGCCCTGCAGCGGGAAGGCCAGGGCGGCTGGCATCTGGGTACGGAAGTCGAGGCGGTAGTCCGGGCCACCGGCTTCCAGCAACAGGACGGTGACGCCTTCGTCTTCGGTCAGACGGGTCGCCAGGGTGTTACCGGCGGAGCCGGCACCCACAATGATGTAATCGTATTCTTGGGACATGAATGTACCCTCTTTGAAGTATGGTCAGGTCTGGCGAGTGCTTCGCACTCGATCGCAGGCAAGCCAGCTCCCATATTTGATCGGGTTCACACAGAGCAAATGTGGGCGCCGGGCTTGTCGAGTCGTCGCACCGCCGCGATGGCCTCACGGGCAATACAAGACTCGCTGGTGTTAGAACACCGAGGCGTAATCGCCCAATTCAACCTGTACCGATTTGATGCGGGTGAAGTTGTTCAGCGAGCTGATGCCGTTCTCACGGCCCACACCCGACTGCTTGTAGCCACCGACCGGCATTTTCGCGTCGGACTCGCCCCAGGCGTTGATCCAGCAGATACCGGCTTCCAACTGGTGAATCACGCGGTGGGCGCGGTTCAGGTCGCGGGTTACAAGGCCAGCGGCCAGGCCGAAGTCGGTGTCGTTGGCGCGACGGATCACTTCTTCTTCGGTTTCATAGGTGAGGATGCTCATCACCGGGCCAAAGATTTCTTCACGCACGATCACCATGTCGTCGGTGCAGTCGGTGAACACGGTCGGGGCCACGAAGGCGCCTTTGGCGAAGTCGCCGTCAGTCAGGCGATCGCCGCCGCACAACAGGCGGGCGCTTTGTTCTTTACCTTTGGCGATGTAGCCCAGCACGCTTTCCATGTGGGCGAAGCTGACCAGCGGGCCGAAGTTGGTGTTTTCGTCTTCCGGGTTGCCGATGCGAATACGCGCAACACGCTCAACGATCTTGGCTTCGAACGCGGCTTGCAGGTGCTTGGGCACGAACACACGGGTGCCGTTGGTGCAGACCTGACCGGAGCTGTAGAAGTTGGCCATCATGGCGGTGTCGGCGGCGCGGTCGAGGTCGGCGTCGTCGAAAATGATCAGCGGGGACTTGCCGCCCAGCTCCATGGTCACGTCTTTAAGCGAGGAGCTCGACGCGCTGGCCATGACTTTCTTGCCGGTGTCGGTGCCGCCGGTGAAGGAGACTTTTTCGATGCGCGGGTGCTCGGTCAGCCAGGTGCCGACTTCACGGCCGCTGCCGGTCAGTACGTTGAACACGCCCGCTGGAACGCCAGCCTCGGTGTAGATCTCGGCCAGTTTCAGGGTGGTCAGCGAGGTGACTTCGCTTGGCTTGAAGATCATCGCGTTACCGGCAGCCAGGGCTGGTGCGGACTTCCACAGGGCGATCTGGATTGGGTAGTTCCACGCGCCGATACCGGCAACCACGCCCAGCGGCTCGCGGCGGGTGTAGACAAACGAGGTGTCGCGCAGGGGGATCTGCTCGCCTTCGATGGCGGGCACCAGGCCAGCGTAGTATTCCAGCACGTCAGCACCGGTGACGATGTCGACGTACTTGGTTTCAGAGAAGGCTTTACCGGTGTCCAGGGTTTCCAGGGCGGCCAGTTCATCGTTGCGCTCGCGCAGGATGTCCACGGCACGACGCAGGATGCGCGAACGCTCCATGGCGGTCATGGCGGCCCAGATTTTCTGGCCTTTTTCAGCGCTGACCACGGCACGTTCAACGTCATCGAAGGTGGCGCGTTGCACTTGGGCGAGAACTTCACCGTTAGCCGGGTTGATGGCTTCGAAGGTGGCATCGCTGCCAGCGTCGCTGTAGCCGCCGTCAATGTAGAGTTTTTGCAGGTCGAAACGGGCCATAAAGTCCTCGCAAGTGCATAAGTGGTTGGCGTTACCCGCCGAACAGTGGGCCATGGGGTTGTGGCAACACTGAGCGGCGGACGTTCAGGGGTTGAGCGGTTATGTGTGCTCTAACTCACCTGCTTGGCCAATTGGAAATCCATGTATTCGTAAGCGATCCGTTGCGCCTGCGCCGTGTCGAAAGCGTCTCCCGACAGGGCGCCGCGCAACCACAAACCGTCGATCAGAGCCGCCAGGCCTCGGGCTGCTTTGCGTGCGTGCGGCAGCGGCAGCACTCGGCGGAACTGGCAGCACAGGTTGGAATACAGACGTTGATCGTTGATCCGCTGCAACCTGTGCAATGACGGGTGGTGCATGCTGGTGGCCCAGAAGGCCAGCCAGGTTTTCATTGCCGGGCCGTTGACCTGGCTGGCGTCGAAGTTGCCTTCGATGATCACCTGAAGGTGCGCCCGTGGGCTGTCATCCTTCAAGGCACGCCTGCGTTCTTGCACGTTCTCGATCAGCGCATTCATCAGGTAGCGCATCGTCGCTGCGATCAGGCCGTTCTTGTCCTGAAAGTAGTGGCTGATGATGCCGTTCGAGACGCCGGCCAGACGGGCGATCAACGCAATGCTGGCATCTCCCATCCCGACCCGATCGATGGCCGTCAATGTGGCTTCGATCAACTGCTGGCGGCGTATGGGTTGCATACCGACCTTGGGCATGTAGCACCTCTCCTTAGGCCTGCCGATGGGCGATCCACGTCCGTCGGCTTGAGGGCCAGTCTATTTTGTTTTGATTGAACGTTCAATCAACAAAGAATAAGATCTGCGACAAATGGTCGCTGCCTACAGATGTTTCCTACCTGCGAGCTGCAACCTTCGACACCTGCAAAAACCCTTGAAACAGGCCACTTCAGAGCCTGATCACCGCCTTGGCGGGCTCAAGAATTTTCGGGGTGTCTTTATAACACCCGTCCGTCGACTGCCGAAAAATCGATGTCCCGGGATAACCGTTGCCTTGTGTTTCTCTTTCGCACTGCCTGGAGCATCTGCGCCATGAGTTCTGCCTCTCTTATAAAGACCCCACCGGAAAAGGTCCGGGTCAACGGTTGGGTGTTCTACACCTCCACCGCGCTGATTTTATTGTTGACCGCCATTCTGATCGTCGCCCCGCAGGAGGCCGGGCGCCTGCTCGGCGTAGCACAGGCCTGGCTGTCGAAAAGCTTTGGCTGGTACTACATGGTGGTCATCGCCGCCTACCTGGTGTTTGTGGTCGGCCTGGCGTTTTCGTCCTATGGGAAACTTAAGCTGGGTGCGAAGGACGATACCCCAGACTTCAGCTACGGCGCCTGGGCCGGCATGTTGTTCTCGTCGGGTATCGGCATCTCGCTGTTGTATTTCGGTGCGTCCGAGCCGTTGGACCACTACTTCAACCCGCCCGAAGGCGCTGCCGCCAGCAATGGCGCGGCACGCCAGGCGCTGCAACTGACCTTCCTGCACTGGGGCCTGCACGGCTGGGCGATCTATGCGCTGGTGGGCCTGGCCGTGGCGTACTTTGCTTATCGTCACAACCAGCCGCTGGCCTTGCGTTCGGCGCTGTACCCGCTGGTGGGCGAGCGTTGGGTGAAGGGCGCCGCCGGCCATGCGGTAGACGGTTTCGGCATGTTCGTGACCCTGCTGGGCCTGGTGACCAACCTGGGGATCGGCTCGATGCAAGTGTCGTCGGGGCTGGAAAACCTGTTCGGCATGGAGCACAGCAATACCAATTTGCTGATCGTGATCATCGTGATGAGCACCGTGGCGACCATCGCTGCCGTGTCGGGTGTGGAAAACGGCATTCGCCGCCTCTCCAACCTCAACATTGTGCTGTTCAGCGGTTTGCTGATCTTTGTGCTGCTGTTCGGCCCTACCTTGCACCTGCTCAATGGCCTGGTGCAGAACACTGGTGATTACCTCAACGGTATCGTGCTCAAAACCTTCGACCTGTATGTGTACGAAGGCGACGGTGCCAAGACCGAACGCTGGATGGGCCTGTGGACCCTGTTCTACTGGGCCTGGTGGATTTCCTGGGCGCCATTTGTAGGCATGTTCATCGCGCGTATTTCCCGTGGGCGTACCGTGCGTGAACTGGTGGCTGGCGTATTGCTGATCCCGCTGGGCTTTACCCTGGCGTGGCTGTCGATCTTCGGCAACTCGGCCCTGGATTTGGTGTTGAACCATGGGGCGGTGGAGTTGGGCAAGACGGCGCTGGAACAACCGTCCATGGCCATCTACCAACTGCTTGAGCATTACCCGGCGTCGAAAGTGGTGATCGGCGTGTCGATCTTCGTGGGCTTCGTGCTGTTCCTGACGCCTGCGGATTCCGGCGCGGTGATGATGGCCAACCTTTCCTGCAAAGGCGGTAATGTGGATGAAGATGCGCCGCACTGGTTGCGTATCTTCTGGTCGGCGGTGATCACCCTGGTGACCATCGGCCTGCTGTTTGCCGGTAACTTCGAAGCCATGCAAACCATGGTGGTGTTGGCGGGGCTGCCGTTCTCGGTGGTGCTGGTGTTCTTTATGTTCGGTTTGCACAAGGCCATGCGCCAAGACGTGGCCATCGAACAGGAGCAGGCGCAATTGGCTGAACGCGGGCGTCGTGGTTTCAGCGAGCGTTTGACTGCCCTGGACCTGCAACCGAGCCAGGCCACCGTGCAGCGCTTTATGGACAAGCACGTAACGCCGGCGTTGGAAGAAGCCGCGAGTGCGTTGCGTGATCAGGGCCTGGAAGTGCAGACCTTGCTGGGCAAATCCAAGCGCTGCATCGGCGTGCGAATCGAGATGGACGAAGGCAACCCGTTTGTCTACGAAGTGAGCCTGGATGGCTACTCGGCAGCACCCGCTGACCTGCCTGAAGAAGAGCGCACTCGTTACTACCGTGCCGAGGTGTACCTGCACAACGGGCCTCAGGAGTATGACCTGATGGGCTTCACCCAGGAGCAGATCACCCGGGATGTGCTCGATCAGTTTGAAAGCCATCGGCAGCTCCTTGGCCGGGTCTATAGCTGATAGTTGAGCGGGCGGCGCCTTAACTGGCGCCGCTTAGCTAATGTGAAAGCAGATCAAAATGTGGGAGCGGGCTTGCTCGCGAATGCGGTGGATCAGTAATAGATGTACTCACTGACACACCGCATTCGCGAGCAAGCCCGCTCCCACATTTGCTCTGCGGTGCGGCTTAGCCCAGGTTCTTGCCCAGCAGGGCATGGTAGAGCTCACTGTCTCCCAAAATCCCCACCACCTTGTTGTTGTCGTGCAGCACCAGCTTGTTGCCTGTCTGGTAGCGAATCTGCAACGCATCGCGCATGCCGATGTTCGAGTCCACCAGCGTCGGTACGCGGCCCAAGCCTTCCACGGCCTGCCCTGGCGCCCAGTTTTGCAGGTTCATCGTCACGCCATTCTGGCGTGCGCCCTGGATGGTGTTGCCTTCGGCCAGGTCCAGCCAGGAGTCGCCACCCGGATCAAGGCACACTGAACCATTCACACGCGTGCAGTTATCCAGGGTGCGCATCAGGCTGCGCCCGCACAGCACGTTCAGCGGGTTGGTATGGGCGACGAAGGTGCGCACATAGTCATCCGCCGGGTTCAGCACAATCTCTTCCGGCACGCTGTACTGGATGATCTTGCCGTCTTTCATGATCGCGATACGGCTACCGAGTTTGAGTGCTTCGTCCAGGTCGTGGCTGACGAACACGATGGTCTTGCTCAACTTGCGTTGCAGCTCCAGCAGTTCATCTTGCAAGCCTTGACGGATCAACGGGTCGAGGGCCGAGAAGGGTTCGTCCATCAGCAGGATATCGGCGTCCATCGCCAGGGCGCGGGCCAGGCCGACGCGCTGCTGCATGCCGCCGGACAACTCGTCGGGCTTCTTGTTGCGCCATTGGCTCAGGCCCACCAGTTCGAGCTTTTCGTCCACCAGCGTACGTCGTTCTTTCTCTGGGCGGCCCTGCATCTCCAGGCCGAAGCTGATGTTCTCGCGCACCGTCAGCCAGGGCATCAGGGCGAACTTCTGGAACACCATGGCGATGCGTTTGGTGCGCATCATTTTCAGCTCGGCGGGGGTGCAGGAGGCGATGTCGATCTGGCGACCTTCATGCTCCACAAACAGCTGGCCACGGCTGACGGTATTGAGGCCGTTGATGCAGCGCAGCAAGCTGGACTTGCCTGAGCCCGAGAGGCCCATCAGCACACAGATCTCGCCTTTCTCGATGTCCAGGCTGGCCTTTTCAACGCCGACAATCTGCCCGGTCTTCTTCAGGATTTCGTTACGGCTCATGCCCTGATCCAGCAGCTTGAGCGCTTCGCGTGGGTCTTTGGAAAAGATCACGTCGACATTGTCGAATCGGATAATGCTCATGCATCACCCCCTACTTTAGCGTCGGGTTGTTTGCAGATACGGTCGAGCATGATGGCGAGCAATACAATGGCCAGGCCCGCTTCAAAGCCCAAGGCAATGTCTGCGGTGTTGAGTGCGTTGACCACCGGCTTGCCGAGGCCATCAGCGCCCACCAGGGCCGCGATCACCACCATCGACAGCGACAGCATGATGCACTGGGTAATGCCGGCGGCGATGCTCGGCATGGCGTGGGGCAGTTCAATGCGCGAGAGCAACTGGCGGCGCGAGCAGCCAAAGGCTTTGCCGGCGTCCATCAGCTCTTGCGGGACATCACGGATACCCAGGTAGGTCAGGCGGATCGGCGCGGCAATCGCGAACACCACCGTGGAAATCAGCCCAGGCACCACACCCAGCCCGAAGAGGGTCAGGGTAGGGATGAGGTAGACGAAGGTCGGCACGGTCTGCATCAGATCGAGTACCGGCCGCATCATGGTGTAGAACATCGGCTTATGCGCGGCAACAATACCCAGCGGCACACCGATGACCACGCAGACCAGGGTGGCGAACAGCACCTGCGCGAGGGTTTCCATGGTTTCCTGCCAGTACCCCAGGTTGAGGATCAGCAGGAAGGAGGCGATGACAAAAACAGTCAGTCCCCATTTACGTTGAATAAAATGAGCCAGCAGCGCAATCAGACCGATCAATGCCAGTGGATTGAACCAGGTCAGCGCAAACGTCACGCCGTGGATCATCGTTTCCAGGGTCGATGCGATTGCGTCGAAGTAGTTGGCCCCGTGTTGGGTCAACCAGTCGACGAAGGCAGCGATGTACTGGCCTAGTGGGATTTTCTGTTCAGTCAGCATGGTAGTGAATGTCCACATGCGAAGGGGAAAACATCCCAGGCCAGCGCACCGGCCTGGGGTCAGCGGGTGCTATTTGGCGAGGTAAGCTTTAACGGCATCGAGCCCTGGTTTGCCATCAACGGTGGTGACACCGGCGAGCCAGGTGTCGAGCACTTGCGGGTTCTTCTGCAGCCAGGCCTTGGCGGCAGCATCGGCCTTCATCTTGTCGTCCAGGACGTTCCCCATCAGGGTGCTTTCCATGTCGAGGGTGAACACCAGGTTCTTCAGCAACTGACCAACGTTGCTGCACTCCTGGGTGTAGCCTTTGCGGGTGTTGGTGTAGATGGTGGCCTGGCCGTAGTTGGGGCCGAACGAGTCGTCACCACCGGTCAGGTACTTCATCTTGAAGCGAGTGTTCATCGGGTGCGGTTCCCAGCCGAGGAACACGATGGCCTGGTCGCGCTTGGAGGCGCGCTCAACCTGGGAGAGCATGCCGGCTTCGCTGGATTCAACCACCTTGAAGCCGGCGGTTTTCAGGCCGAAGGCATCTTTGTCGATCAGCGTCTGGATGGTGCGGTTGCCATCGTTGCCCGGCTCGATGCCATAGATCTTGCCGTTCAGCTCATCCTTGAATTTGGCGATGTCGGCGAAGTCCTTCAGGCCCTTGTCGTACAGCGCTTGTGGGACTGCCAAGGTGTACTTGGCGTTCTCCAGGTTGGCGCGCACGGTTTCCACGGTGCCGGCATCACGGTACTGCTTGATGTCGTTTTCCATGGTCGGCATCCAGTTGCCGAGGAAAATGTCCATGTTCTTGCCGTCGGCCAGGGACTTGTAAGTCACCGGTACCGAAATCATCGTGGTGCGCGGCTTGTAGCCCAGGCCCTTGAGGATCTCGCTGGTGGTCGCGGTGGTGACGGTGATGTCGGTCCAGCCGACATCGGAGAAGTTGACGGTCTTGCACTGTTCCGGTTCTGCGGCGTGTGCCACGACTGGCAGACTCAGCATGGCGGCCAACAACAACGAGGGTGAACCTTTCATGTGGGTAGACTCCTGTGTCTTTTCTGGCGGCATTCGCCGCGCTTTATAAGTGTTGCGGTTGGAGCGTGAGACAACAGCTCTGGCGCGGTGCCTTGCAAACGAGTCGAGACTGATCATGTACCAGTGAAAATCTGACGCCTACAGGGGGCGTCGTATCCAGTACAGGGAGGGTCGCATCCAGTACCGATGACGTCGCTTACAGGTTTTTCCGAAGGTAAAACTGCTGTTTTTACCCTTCTGCACCGCAAAAAACGGCCAAAACTGGCGTTCGCACGCGAGCGCCGCTGGTGAGCATGAGTGCGTCGGTGTGAGACGCCGTGATGACGAATAAAAGCTTGATGATGCCGCCATCTGGGCGATCTGAGCGTAGCACCTCGTTCAAGCCCGGCCCGTGCTTATCGAGGAGTTTCACGTTAATGGCTATCAGCGTTTTCGACCTGTTCAAGATCGGCATCGGGCCTTCGAGTTCGCACACCGTGGGGCCCATGCGCGCCGCGGCGTTATTCGTTCAAGGGTTGCGTGAGCGTGGGTGGCTGGAACAGGTGCAGCGTGTCGAAGTGCAACTGTACGGCTCGTTGTCGGCCACCGGCATCGGTCATGGCAGCGACACCGCCACCATCATGGGCCTGATGGGCGAATGGCCGGACGCAATCGACCCCACGCAAATCGGCGCCCGCATTCACACTTTGCGCGAAACCGACACGTTGCTGCTTGACGGGCGGTTGCCGGTGCCGTTTGTGTGGGCCCGGGACATGCGCCTGCTCGATGAGAACCTGCCGTTTCATCCCAACGCCATGACCCTGGTGGTGTTTGGCGAAAACGGCGAGTTGCACCGCGACACCTATTACTCGGTGGGCGGCGGTTTCGTCGTGGATGAAGCCCAGGCCCAAAGCGGTGTGGCGGACATGGACCGTACCGAGCTGCCCTATGACTTTTCCAGTGCCGTGGAGCTGTTGCAGCTGTGCAAGACCCACAACCTGCGTGTTGCCGAACTGATGCTGGCGAATGAAAAAACCTGGCGCAGCGAAGAAGAAATCCGCAGCGGCCTGATGAAGCTCTGGCGCGCCATGCAAGATTGCGTGGAGCAGGGCCTCAAGCACGAAGGCATCCTGCCTGGCGGCTTGAACGTGCGCCGTCGCGCCGCCAAGTTGCACCGCAGCTTGCAGGAGCTGAACAAGCCCAATGTGATTGGCTCGACCTTGAGCGCCATGGAATGGGTCAACCTGTTCGCCCTGGCGGTCAACGAAGAAAACGCCGCCGGTGGGCGCATGGTCACGGCGCCTACCAATGGCGCGGCGGGGATCATCCCGGCGGTGTTGCACTACTTTATGAAGTTCAGTGAAGAAGTCACCGAAGCCAACGTGGTGGACTACCTGCTCGGCGCGGCGGCGGTGGGCATCCTGTGTAAAAAGAACGCCTCGATCTCGGGGGCCGAAGTCGGTTGCCAGGGTGAGGTCGGTTCTGCGTGCGCCATGGCTGCGGCCGGATTGGCGGAGATCCTCGGCGCCACGCCGGAGCAACTGTGCAACGCCGCCGAAATCGGTTTGGAACATAACCTTGGCCTGACCTGCGACCCGGTGGGCGGTTTGGTGCAAGTGCCGTGTATCGAGCGCAATGCGATCGCGGCGGTGAAGGCGATCAACGCGGCGCAAATGGCGTTGCGTGGCGATGGCCAGCACTTCATCTCGTTGGACCGGGTGATCCGCACCATGCGTGATACCGGGGCCGATATGCATGACAAGTACAAAGAGACATCGCGGGGTGGGTTGGCGGTGAGTGCGGTCGAGTGCTGAGACCGAGTTGCCTGCATTCGCGAGCAAGCCCGCTCCCACACTCGACCGCATTTCGTCAGGATGTACTCGGTCAAATGTGGGAGCGGGCTTGCTCGCGAATGCGGTAGCTCAGCCAGCGCTGCTCACAAAGTGAACACCCTAAGCCAAAATCGCCACCTTTTAGCGCGTCGCAAATAGATAAGTAGCTTCCGAACGATTCCTACACGATCACACGCCTGATGTGCTTTGGGTGACAGACTTCTCCTACGCCCGCAAAGCGCCTTCCCACAAGTGCTACCGATCTGCTCACACCCCTTGAACCCCGCCCGTTAGGCGTCATATCCCGCACTTCACGCGCGGGCTTGTATAGACGCATCAACAGGTCGTTTTCAGGAGTTCTTGAATAGCCATTCAATTTTAGGCATGGCATTTGCTCTATCAATTGCAAAGCCTCTCCTTTTCAGGACGAGCGCAATAACAAGAGCCTCGCCTGAGGCCACCACCTGCTTTGTGTGATGTGAGGAGATACTGCGATGACGTCGACCAACTCCGGGGCCCAACCCCAGAACCGTGCGCCTCAATCCATCGGCTTTTTGCTGCTGGACAATTTCACGCTGATTTCCCTGGCGTCAGCCGTGGAGCCACTGCGCATGGCCAACCAGCTGTCCGGCCGCGAGCTGTATCGCTGGACAACGCTGAGTGTCGACGGCAACCAGGTGTGGGCCAGCGATGGCCTGCAAATCACCCCCGATGCCTCCATGCACAAAGCCCCCGTCCTGGACACGGTCATCGTGTGCGGCGGCGTGGGTATCCAGCGCACCGTCACCCGTGAGCATGTGTCGTGGCTGCAAAGCCAGGCACGCCAGTCTCGTCGCCTCGGCGCGGTGTGCACCGGCAGCTGGGCCCTGGCCTGCGCCGGCTTGCTCGACGGCTTTGATTGCAGCGTGCACTGGGAGTGCCTGGCGTCGATGCAGGAAGCCTTCCCGCGGGTGGCCATGAGCACGCGCCTGTTCACCCTCGACCGCAACCGCTTCACCAGCTCCGGCGGCACCGCGCCCCTGGACATGATGCTGCACCTGATCAGCCGCGACCACGGCCGTGAATTGTCCGCCGCCATCTCCGAGATGTTCGTGTACGAACGCATCCGCAACGAACAGGATCACCAGCGTGTGCCGCTCAAGCATATGCTCGGCACCAACCAGCCGAAACTGCAGGAAATCGTCGCGCTGATGGAAGCCAACCTCGAAGAGCCGATCGACTTGGACGAACTGGCGGTGTATGTCGCCGTGTCGCGCCGGCAGTTGGAGCGGCTGTTTCAGAAATACCTGCACTGCTCGCCGTCGCGCTACTACCTCAAGCTGCGCCTGATTCGTGCACGGCAACTGCTCAAGCAGACGCCAATGTCGATCATCGAAGTCGCCTCGGTGTGCGGGTTTGTGTCTACGCCGCACTTTTCCAAGTGCTACCGCGAGTACTTCGGCATTCCGCCTCGGGATGAGCGCGTAGGCTCCAACACCACCCAGCAAGTGGCGATGATGCCGATTCCGCCGGCACTGGTGTTGTCACCGTTGTCGGGGCCGATGTCGGCGTTGAGCCAGGCGCGCAACGAGTCGACGTTTGCCAGCGTAAGGCTCTGACACCGGGCTGCCTTATGGTAGGAGCGAGCTTGCTCGCGAAAAACTCAAGATCGCCGTGGGGTATCTGATGCCCCGCGTTATCGTTGGCGATTTTCGCGAGCAAGCTCGCTCCTACAGAGGATGTATTTCAGGCGCCAGAGCTTTGTTTGAACTGCATCAGCGCAGGCAACAATTGCTTGTCGATCGCCTGCCTCACCGCCGGCAAAATCGTCGCACTGCCGCTGTACATCTTTTCAACCATGCCCTTGAGCGCCTTGGCCCGGGCTTCGCTCAACCCGCGCACCGCACATTCGCAAGCCTGCTCGGCGGTAGCGCCGCTGGACACTTCAAAACCCAGCGAGCGCAGTTGGCCCAGCAGGTCATCCTGGTCAATCAAATCCGCGTGCATCATGACGGTCATCCTGGTGTAGGGAGCGGGAATTGACTTGGATTCTGGTAGGCCCCAGGACTGGCGGCAAGGGCAGAATCCAGCGATGGCTCGTATGGCTATGAACAGGTCGTTTTCGGGTCACTTGATCTGACCCGTAACAGGCACACTGACCCCAGGCACGCAGCTTGACGGTTTGGTCACCCTCGAATGCACGGCTCACACAAAGCACTCTGCCCCGATCCCGTCACGGCTGGATCGGGGCTTTTTTTTGCGCGGGCAGCCCAATCACCCGGCCGAGCAGGGCAGGCCGGGGTAGGTCGGCGTGTTCCTGGCTCAGGGCAGTGAGTTTTTCCAGGGTGGCGCCGGCAAACGGCGCCGACTGCGGCCCGGCCAGGTCGACATGCAGCAGCATCTGCTCGTTACCGGCCAACTCGCGCCCTTCGCCCACAAGGTGCAGGCTGTGATAGAGATGCAGGCGCTTGGCGTCGTGGGCGATCAGTTGGGTATGCACCTCAACCTCGGCGCCGAGCTTTACCTCGTGCAGGTAGTTCAGGTGCAACTCCAGGGTGAACAGCGAGTGGCCGCTGGCTTCGCGGTTTTCGCTGTCCAGCCCCAGGGTGTCCATCAGCGCATCGGTGGCGTAGCTGAAGATCAGCAGGTAGAACGCATCACGCAGATGGCCGTTGTAGTCGACCCAGTCCGGCTGGACTTTGGTGGTGTAGGTGGTCAGTGCGGGCATGGTATGAATTCCAATGTGTAGGAGCGAGCTTGCTCGCGAAAAACTCAAGATCGCCGTGGGGTACCTGATGCCCCGCGTTATCGTTGGCGATCTTCGCGAGCAAGCTCGCTCCTACAGGGTTATTCGGCGAAGTTCATGCCGTGCTTGGCCTTGGTTGTTTTTACGGCTTCCAGCACCGCCAGCAGGCAGTCATCACGATAGCGCTCCAGCGCCGAAATGCTGTGGTTACCTAGCTGATCGGCGGTACCGTCGACCACATCATCAATCAGTTTTTCAGTCAGTTCAGGCGCTGGTAGATAAGTCCACGGCAACTGCAACGCCGGGCCGAACTGCGCCATGAAGTGGCGCATGCCCGCATCGCCGCCCGCCAGGGTGTAAGTGAGGAAGGTACCCATGAATGACCAGCGCAAGCCGGCGCCAAAGCGAATGGCATCGTCGATTTCACCAGTCGTCGCCACGCCGTCATTGACCAGGTGCAGCGCCTCACGCCACAGCGCTTCCAGCAGGCGGTCGGCAATAAACCCCGGCACTTCCTTGCGTACATGCAGCGGGCGCATGCCGAAGGATTCATACACCTTGATCGCTGCCTGGATCGCCTCTGGCGCGGTGTTTTTGCCGCCCACCACCTCTACCAGTGGCAACAGGTAGACCGGGTTGAAGGGGTGGCCGACCACGCAGCGTTCCGGGTGGGTGGAGCCCTCATAGAATTCGCTGGGCAACAGCCCGGAGGTGCTGGAGCCTATCAAGGCATTCGGCTTGGCCGAGGCGCTGATCTGGCTGTGCAATTGCAGCTTCAGCTCCAGGCGTTCCGGGGCGCTTTCCTGGATGAAGTCCGCGTCTTTCACGCATTCTTCGATGGTGGTGACAAAGCGCAGGCGGTCTTGGGAGGCACCGGGCGCCAGGCCCTGTTGTTCAAGGGCAGTCCAGGCGTTGGCGACGCGTTTGCGCAGGGCTGCCTCGGCACCGGGCGCGGGGTCCCAGGCGACTACATCCAGGCCATGGGCAAGGGCACGGGACACCCAGCCGCTGCCGATGACGCCGCTGCCCAACGCGGCGAAGGTTTTGATGTCGGTGATAAAGCGCATGGCATATTCCTAAAAAGTTCGGTATTCCCCTGTGGGAGCGGGCTTGCTCGCGAATGCGGTGGGTCAGTACCGAATGCACCAACTGGCACACCGCATTCGCGAGCAAGCCCGCTCCCACAGGGTTGTGTGGTGTCTGTGTTAGCCGCGTTGGGTCAGGCCCATCTTGATGCGGCCTTCGGCCGGGGTCAGGACCCGTGCGCCTAACCGGCTGAGAATTTCACTGGCGCGTTCCACCAACTGGCCATTGGTGGCGAGCACGCCCTTGTCCAGCCACAGGTTGTCCTCAAGGCCCACCCGTACGTTGCCGCCCAGCAGCACCGCCTGCGCGGCCATCGGCATTTGCATGCGACCAATGCCGAAGCCCGCCCACACCGCGTCGGCGGGAAGGTTGTCGACCATGGCTTTCATGGTGGTGGTGTCGGCCGGTGCGCCCCAGGGAATGCCCAGGCACAGTTGGAACAGCGGGTTATCAAGCAGCCCTTCCTTGATCATCTGCTTGGCAAACCACAGGTGGCCGGTGTCGAAAATCTCCAGCTCGGCCTTTACGCCCAGTTCCTGGATACGTTTGGCGCCAGCACGCAGTTGCGCCGGGGTGGACACGTAAATGGTGTCGCCATCGCCGAAGTTCAGCGTGCCGCAGTCCAAGGTGCAGATTTCCGGCAGCAGTTCTTCGACGTGGGCCAGGCGGGTCAGCGGGCCGACCAGGTCGGTATTAGGCCCGAACTCCATGGGATTCTCGCCGCCACCGATCTCCAGGTCGCCGCCCATGCCGGCGGTGAGGTTGACGATGATGTCGATGTCGGCCTCGCGGATGCGCTCCATCACTTCACGGTACAGGGCTACATCGCGGCTGAATTTGCCGGTTTGCGGGTCGCGTACATGGCAATGCACCACGGTGGCGCCGGCTTTGGCGGCCTCTACCGCGGCGGCGGCGATTTGTTTGGGCGTGACCGGCACGTGTGGGCTTCGGGCGGTCGTGTCGCCAGCACCGGTGAGTGCGCAGGTGATGATGACGTCGTGGTTCATGAGGCGGTTCCTTACAGGCGTGGTGGTGCCGTTCGCGGTCGCAAGTGGCCGCGAAACGGTGGTTCGCAAAACGTTATTTGCTGGTCAGTTGCAGGTTGGTCGCGGCGGGTTTGCCGTCGAAAGTGGTGACGCCATCGAGCCAGCGCTGCCGGTCTTGAGGGTGATCCTTGAGCCACTGCCGTGCGGATTCCAAGGCGTCCTTGTGATCCAGCAGCGGCTGCATCATCCGGCTCTCGTCGGCGGCGGTGAATGTCAGGTTGGTCAGTAGCTTATGCACGTTGGGGCACTGTTCGGCGTAGGCCGGCGCGGTCACGGTCCACACGGTGGCCATGCCTTCGTTCGGGCCCAGGGCGTCTTCGCTGCCGGAGAGGTAAGTCATCGCCACATTGACGTTCATCGGGTGCGGCGCCCAACCAAAGAACACCACGGCTTCCTTGCGGCGCACGGCACGGTCCACGGCCGCCAACATGCCGGCTTCGCTGGACTCCACCAACTGGAACTTGCCCAGGCCGAACTGGTTCTTGGCGATCATCGCCTTGATCTGGGTATTGGCGCCCGAGCCCGGCTCGATGCCGTAGATCTTGCCGCCCAGTTCTTTCTCGAACCTGGCGATGTCAGCAAAGGTTTTCAGGCCCTTGTCGGCCAGGTAAGTCGGCACTGCGAGGGTGGCGCGGGCGTCTTCCAGGCTGGCTTTGTCGAGGACCTTGACTTGCTTGGCGTCGACGAACGGCGTGATGGTCTGGGTCATCAGCGGGTTCCAGTAACCGAGAAACAGGTCCAGGCGCTGATCGCGGATGCCGGCAAAGATGATTTGCTGAGAGGCGCTGGTTTGTTTGGTCTTGTAGCCGAGGCCATCGAGCAGCACCTGGGCCATGGCGCTGGTGGCGATGACGTCGGTCCAGTTCACCACGCCCATGCGCACGTTCTGGCAAGCAGGGGCATCCGCTGCCATGACAGGGGTGCTCAAAATAGCGCTGGCGCTGAGTGCAAGTACGCAGCGGCTGATCAGTCGGTTCATGGGTGGAGCCCTCGGCAGGTCGTTATTGTGGGTGCCGGCGTCTTGGTGCGCCGTGGGATCACGTTACGCAGCTTGGCGCCCCGCAAAGCGCACAGCGGCGACTCGCTCTTGCACTGCAGCGACCTGTGCTCTTGAATGGCCGGTTGAACTGGCGTATCACAGTGACCACGCTGCCCGTCCGACGAGAGCGCCACCATGTCCCAGGATGTCTATTTCTTGCTGATGCCGGGTTTCTCGGCCCTCGGTTTTATCTCCGCACTGGAACCGTTGCGGGTGGCCAACCGCTTTCGCGGCGAGCTGTACCGCTGGCACATCTTGAGTGCCGATGGCGGCGCGGTGCTGGCGAGCAACGGTATGTCGGTCAACGCCGACGCCGCGCTTGAGCCGCTGAAAAAAGGCGCGACTTTACTGGTGGTGGCCGGCTTCGAACCCCTGCAGTTCGCCACGCCCGCCCTGGAGCATTGGCTGCGCCGCCTCGACCATGAGGGTGTGACCCTCGGCGCCATCGACACCGGCGCCTGCGTGCTGGCCGAGGCGGGCCTGCTCGACGGCCACCGCTTGACCTTGCACTGGGAAGCCATCGACGCCTTCAAGGAAGCCTATCCGCACCTGAGCGTGACCCAGGAACTGTTCGAAATCGACCGGCGCCGCATCACCTGCGCCGGCGGCACGGCCTCCATCGACCTGATGCTCGACCTCATCGCCCAGGCCCACGGCCCGGAGCTGGCTATCCAGGTTTCCGAGCAATTCGTACTAAGCCGCATCCGCCCACGCAAAGACCACCAGCGCATGCAGATCGCCACGCGCTACGGCATCAATAACAAGAAGCTGGTGCACGTGATCGGCGAAATGGAACAGCACACCGAACCGCCCCTGAGCACCTTGGCCCTGGCCGAAACAATCAAGGTCACCCGACGCCAACTGGAGCGGCTGTTTCGCCTGCACCTCAACGACACCCCCAGTAACTTCTACCTTGGCCTGCGCCTGGAAAAAGCTCGCAAACTGCTGCGCCAGAGCGACATGAGCGTGCTGGAAGTGAGTATTGCGTGCGGGTTTGAGTCACCGTCGTATTTCACGCGAAGTTATCGAGCCAGGTTCGCCAAATGCCCTAGGGAGGACCGGCGACGGGAGGTGGTTTAAGCGTTGGTGCAGATTCAATGTGGGAGCTGGCTTGCCTGCGATTGCGATGTATCAGTTGGCCTATGCAGTGCTGACCCGCCGCCATCGCAGGCAAGCCAGCTCCCACATTGGTAAGTAGTGTGGTGTCAGGAAACGCATGTGGTGGTGTGGGAATATTCTTGTTTTTCAAGGTTGCGGGCGATTACTGGAAACGGACTGCTAACGTTCAAAGGGTTCCTTACGTAACCATAAGAGGTTGGCATGCTGAAAAAACTAATCACTCTGATCGCACTCGCGTCCACCCCAGTGTGGGCCGCCCAGGCGCCAGCGCCTTTCACGGGCGCCGATTACAGCGGGCGTTATGAGTGCACTGGCCAGGACAAACATATCGGCAACTTCAAAGGCGTTGTCGACATGAAACTCGACGCCAAGCAAAGCACTGGCAAATATGCGGCCTACACCTTCACTCTGACCCTGGAAGACAAGTCCCGCTATGAAGGCATGGCCGCCGGGACTGCCGATACCCTGGGTATCTACTTCGCCCACACCGACCCTGCCTTGAAAGACTTTGGTGTGGGTGTCGCCCAAGTAACACCTACCCCAGAAGGCAAGGTGTCCTTCGTCAAGTATTACTACGGCCCAGAATACGAAGGCGGCGGGCACGGCCTGGAGCACTGCGTCAAAAGCTGACGCGCAGTTATTTCTTCATCAGGCCTGAGCAGGCTGTTTTATAGGCCTCGTGCTGATACTTGTTGAGCGTCGCGGGCAGATCAAAGGTGTGCTTCTTGTTCTGTGCATTGATGGTCTGCGGCGACAGCAGCGTCACCTCCACCCCTTCCAGCAATTGAAACACCCCTTCAATCTTGAACGTCGTCGGGCCACCGGCGAACTCGCCTTTTTTGCTGCGCTTCTTAATGGCAATGCGCGTGATGCCGTTGGCCTGGACGAATGCTTTTGCCTGGGCGGCGAAGGCTTTGACATTGGCTGCTTCGTCGTCGTCTTCAAGGGCGATTTTCTTGGTGGCCAAGGCGACGTGGGTCAGCGCCTGGTTGTCCAGGGAGGCGACGGCGATGATGGCTTCGCTGCCTTTGATTTCGATGCCGCAGAGAGTCATGAGTAGCCTTGATCAAAAGAGAAGGTGGCGCGATTGTCGCTTATTCCTGGCCAATCGACTCCAAAAACTCCGACCGCTCATCACTCATCCGCGCCAGGCAGTCGTTGTGCGCAATGGCATAGGCCTTGGTGCCGGTTACCGCCGGGAAGGTGTCCACTGCACAATCGGCGTCGCGCAGTTTTTCCCATTTTTGCTGGGCATCCTTCAGACGGGCGGTAATGTCCGCCAGTTTGGTCTTGTCGCTGCCGTAGGTCGAACCCATGCGCTCCAGCAACCCCTGATAGTTATCCTTGAGCAATTGCTCGGCGGTGGTTTTGTTGTAGGTGGCGCATTCCAGGGTTTGCTGGTCGTTCTCGATACCGTCGCACGGCGTGCTGTCGGGGTCTTCGGCCGCGTGGGCGGTGGTTGCGATGAGTGCCAAAGCCAGGAAAATCGATTTCATTGCGCCGTCTCATATCAGGTGATGAGGAATTCTGGCTCAAGCGTAAGACAAAGAACAGCCGACCGTGGGGCCTGTCTTCGCAGCCTTTGTCGCGGATTGACGCTTTCGGCAATTCCCCTGTCGTTTTTGCACCCGGCTCCGTCGGTGCCTGGGCATATGCTGGCCCCAAAGCGCCGGCAGACGATTCGGCGCATGAATCGCCAATAAGGGGACGCCTGATGAGCCCAGCCGAGTTGCACGCCGACAGCATCGTTATCGACGGTCTGATTATTGCCAAGTGGAACCGCGACCTGTTCGAAGACATGCGCAAAGGTGGCCTCACCGCCGCCAATTGCACGGTGTCGGTGTGGGAAGGCTTCCAGGCCACGATCAACAACATCGTTGCCAGCCAGACCCTGATCCGCGAAAACAGCGACCTGGTGATCCCGGTGAAAACCACCGCCGACATCCGCCGCGCCAAGGAGCTGGGCAAGACTGGCATTATCTTCGGCTTCCAGAATGCCCATGCCTTTGAGGACCAGCTCGGCTATGTCGAGATCTTCAAGCAGCTCGGCGTGGGCGTGGTGCAGATGTGCTACAACACCCAGAACCTGGTGGGCACCGGTTGCTATGAGCGCGATGGCGGCCTCTCGGGTTTCGGGCGTGAGATCGTCGGCGAGATGAACCGCGTCGGCATCATGTGCGACCTGTCCCACGTCGGCTCCAAGACCAGCGAAGAGGTCATCCTCGAATCGAAAAAGCCGGTGTGCTACTCCCACTGCCTGCCGTCCGGGCTTAAAGAGCACCCGCGCAACAAGTCCGATGAAGAGCTCAAGTTCATCGCCGACCATGGCGGTTTTGTCGGCGTGACCATGTTTGCGCCGTTCCTTGCCAAGGGCATCGACTCGACCATCGACGACTACGCCGAAGCCATCGAATACACCATGAACATCGTCGGCGAAGACGCGATCGGCATCGGCACCGACTTCACCCAGGGCCACGGCCAGGATTTCTTCGAAATGCTCACCCATGACAAGGGTTACGCCCGCCGCCTGACCAGCTTCGGCAAGATCATCAACCCGCTGGGCATCCGCACCGTGGGCGAGTTCCCCAACCTCACCGAGACGCTGCTCAAGCGCGGCCACAGCGAGCGCGTGGTGCGCAAGATCATGGGCGAGAACTGGGTCAACGTACTCAAGGACGTCTGGGGCGAATAAGCCACTGCTCGCTTAATCCTTCACCCGCCGCCATCCGCGCGGCGGGCATCAAAACGAATTTTCTGGAGTTAAGTTTCCATGGCCAAGATCGCCCCGCAATTGCCTATCGAAGTCGACAGCGAAACCGGTGTCTGGACCTCCGACGCCCTGCCGATGCTGTACGTGCCACGCCATTTCTTCGTCAACAACCATATGGGCATCGAAGAAGTGCTGGGCGCTGACGCCTACGCCGAGATCCTCTACAAGGCTGGCTACAAGTCCGCTTGGCACTGGTGTGAAAAAGAAGCTGAATGCCACGGCCTGGAAGGCGTTGCGGTGTTCGAACACTACATGAAGCGCCTGTCGCAACGCGGTTGGGGCCTGTTCAAGATCCAGGACATCGACCTGGACAAAGGCACCGCCAGCGTCAAGCTGGAACACTCGGCGTTCGTCTATGTGTACGGCAAGGTCGGTCGCAAGGTGGACTACATGTTCACCGGCTGGTTTGCCGGCGCCATGGACCAGATCCTGCAAGCGCGTGGCAGCAAGATCCGCACTGTCGCCGAACAAGTCTACGGAGGCTCCGAAGAGGGCCACGATGATGGTTTGTTCACCGTCAAACCGTTGTAAGCCGAGGACCGTGCCATGGCTTTCGAAGCAATGTTCCAGCCGATCCAGATCGGCAAACTGACCATCCGCAACCGCGTGCTCAGCACTGCGCATGCCGAGGTGTATGCCACCGACGGCGGCATGACCACCGACCGCTATGTGAAGTACTACGAAGAGAAAGCCAAGGGCGGTATTGGCCTGGCGATCTGCGGCGGCTCCTCGGTGGTGGCCATCGACAGCCCGCAGGAATGGTGGGCGTCGGTGAACCTGTCCACCGACCGCATCATCCCGCACTTCCAGAACCTGGCCGATGCCATGCACAAGCATGGCGCCAAGATCATGATCCAGATTACCCACATGGGCCGGCGCTCGCGGTGGGACGGCTTCAACTGGCCGACCCTGATGTCGCCGTCCGGCGTGCGTGAGCCGGTGCACCGTGCCACCTGCAAGACCATCGAGCCGGAAGAGATCTGGCGCGTGATTGGCAACTACGCCCAGGCTGCGCGCCGGGCCAAGGCCGGTGGCCTGGACGGGGTGGAATTGTCGGCCGTGCACCAGCACATGATCGACCAGTTCTGGAGCCCGCGGGTCAACAAGCGTACCGACGAATGGGGCGGCACTTTCGAGGGCCGCATGAAGTTCGGCCTGGAAGTGTTGAAGGCCGTGCGTGCAGAGGTGGGTGACGACTTCTGCGTGGGCATGCGCCTGTGCGGCGACGAGTTCCACCCGGACGGCTTGTCCCACGAGGACATGAAGCAGATCGCCAAGTACTACGACGACACTGGCATGCTCGATTTCATCGGTGTGGTGGGCTCGGGTTGCGACACCCACAACACCCTGGCCAACGTCATCCCGAACATGAGCTACCCGCCGGAGCCGTTCCTGCACCTGGCGGCCGGCATCAAGGAAGTGGTCAAGGTGCCGGTGCTGCACGCGCAGAACATCAAGGACCCGAACCAGGCCACGCGCATTCTGGAAGGCGGCTATGTGGACATGGTCGGCATGACCCGTGCGCACATTGCCGACCCGCACCTGATCGCCAAGATCAAGATGGGCCAGATCGACCAGATCAAGCAGTGCGTGGGCGCCAACTACTGCATCGACCGCCAGTACCAGGGCCTGGATGTGCTGTGCATCCAGAACGCCGCGACCTCCCGTGAATACATGGGCGTACCGCACATCATCGAGAAGTCCACCGGGCCCAAGCGCAAGGTGGTTGTGGTGGGCGCCGGCCCGGCCGGGATGGAAGCTGCACGCGTGGCGGCCGAACGTGGCCACGACGTGACGCTGTTCGAGAAAAAAGAGTTTATCGGCGGGCAAATCACCACCGCGTCGAAAGCGCCGCAGCGTGACCAGATCGCCGGTATCACCCGTTGGTATCAACTGGAACTGGCGCGCTTGAAAGTCGACCTGCGCCTGGGTGTTGCAGCCGATGCCGAGACCATCCTGGACGTGCGTCCGGACGTGGTGGTGCTGGCGGTGGGCGGTCATCCGTTCATCGAGCAGAACGAACACTGGGGCGCCGCCGAAGGCTTGGTGGTGAGCAGTTGGGACGTGCTCGACGGCAAGGTGGCGCCGGGCAAGAACGTGCTGGTGTACGACACCATCTGTGAATTCACCGGCATGTCGGTGGCCGACTTCTTGGCCGACAAAGGCAGCCAGGTGGAAATCGTCACCGACGACATCAAGCCGGGCGTGGCGATCGGCGGTACGTCGTTCCCCACGTACTACCGCAGCATGTACCCCAAGGAAGTGATCATGACCGGCGACATGATGCTGGAAAAGGTCTACCGCGAGGGCGACAAGCTGGTGGCCGTGCTGGAGAACGAATACACCGGCGCCAAAGAGGAGCGGGTGGTCGACCAGGTGGTGGTGGAGAACGGCGTGCGTCCGGACGAGGCCATTTACTACGGGCTCAAGGAAGGTTCGCGCAACAAGGGCCAGATCGACGTTGAAGCCTTGTTTGCGATCAAGCCGCAGCCCTGCTTGAGCGAAGCGGGCGAGGGGTACTTGCTGTTCCGCATTGGTGACTGTGTGGCCCAGCGCAATACCCACGCCGCCATCTATGACGCCCTGCGCTTGTGCAAGGATTTCTGACGAGGTGAACTCGGTCAAATGTGGGAGCGGGCTTGCTCGCGAAGGCGGTGTATCAGGCACTGGATGCATCGACTGACACGCCGTCTTCGCGAGCAAGCCCGCTCCCACATTCAGGGCCAGTTTCACAGTAGACCTGTGTGGTCTTCGGGAGCTTCACCATGCTGAATACCCTTCTTCCCATCCTGCTCTTCGCCGCCCTGGGCCTCGCCTTCCTCGGCGCACTGCGCCGGGTGAACATGTGGCGCCGTGGCCGCGCATCCAAAGTCGACCTGCTGGCCGGCCTTTTGGCCATGCCCAAGCGTTACATGGTCGACCTGCACCACGTGGTCGCCCGTGACAAATACATCGCCAACACCCACGTTGCGACGGCGCTGGGCTTTGTGCTGTCGGCGCTGCTGGCGATTGTGGTGCACGGCTTCGGCCTGCAGAGCCGCATTCTTGGCTATGCACTGCTGCTGGCGTCGACATTGATGTTTGTCGGCGCGATCTTCATGTACCTGCGCCGCCGCAATCCGCCTGCGCGCTTGTCCAAAGGCCCGTGGATGCGCCTGCCGAAAAGCCTGATGGCCTTCTCGGTGAGCTTCTTCCTGGTGACCTTGCCGGTGGCCGGGATTCTGCCCGCTGACTTCGGCGGCTGGTTGCTCGCGGCATTGCTGAGCGTGGGCGTGTTGTGGGGCGTGTCCGAAATGTTCTTCGGCATGACCTGGGGCGGGCCGATGAAACACGCCTTCGCAGGTGCCCTGCACCTGGCCTGGCACCGCCGCGCCGAACGCTTTGGCGGTGGCCGCTCCACCGGGTTGAAACCGTTGGATCTGAGCGATAAAACCGCACCGCTGGGCGTGGAAAAGCCCAAGGACTTCACCTGGAACCAACTGCTTGGCTTTGACGCCTGCGTGCAGTGCGGCAAGTGCGAAGCGGCGTGCCCGGCGTTTGCCGCCGGCCAGCCATTGAACCCGAAAAAACTCATCCAGGACATGGTGGTCGGCCTGGCCGGTGGCACCGATGCCAAGTTCGCCGGCAGCCCGTACCCCGGCAAACCGGTGGGCGAACACGGCGGCAACCCGCACCAGCCGATCGTCAACGGCCTGGTGGACGCCGAGACCCTGTGGTCGTGCACCACCTGCCGCGCCTGCGTGGAAGAGTGCCCGATGATGATCGAGCACGTGGACGCCATCGTCGACATGCGCCGCCATCTCACCCTGGAAAAAGGCGCTACGCCGAACAAGGGCGCCGAAGTCCTGGAAAACCTGATCGCTACTGACAACCCTGGCGGCTTTGCCCCCGGTGGTCGCCTGAACTGGGCGGCAGACCTGAACCTGCCGCTGCTCAGCGACAATGGCAGTTGCGATGTGCTGTTCTGGGTCGGCGATGGCGCCTTCGACATGCGTAACCAACGTACCCTGCGCGCCTTCGTAAAAGTGCTCAAGGCCGCCAAGGTCGACTTCGCCGTGCTTGGCCTGGAAGAACGCGACAGCGGTGACGTGGCGCGCCGCCTCGGCGATGAAGCGACATTCCAGCTGCTGGCCACGCGCAATATCCAGACCCTGGCCAAGTACAGTTTCAAGCGCATCGTCACCTGCGACCCGCACAGTTTCCATGTGCTGAAAAACGAATACGGTGCCTTCAACGGCAACTACCGGGTGCAGCACCACAGCACCTTCATGGCCGAGCTGATTGGCGAGGGCGCGCTGAACCTGGGCCAGCACAAAGGCAACAGCGTGACCTACCACGACCCGTGCTACCTGGGCCGCTACAACGGTGAGTACGAGGCGCCGCGCCAAGTGCTGCGGGCGTTGGGTATCGAGGTCAAGGAAATGCAACGCTCGGGCTTCCGTTCACGCTGCTGCGGTGGCGGCGGCGGCGCGCCGATCACCGACATTCCCGGTAAGCAACGCATTCCCGATATGCGCATGGACGACATCCGCGAAACCGGTGCCGAACTGGTGGCCGTGGGTTGCCCGCAATGCACCGCGATGCTGGAAGGCGTGGTCGAACCACGCCCGTTGATCAAAGACATCGCCGAGCTGGTCGCCGACGCGTTGCTTGAAGACGCCGCGCCAGCCAAAGCCCCCCTCAAGCGTGAACCTGCGGAGGTGCACTGATGAGCGACATTATCCGCCGCGACCCACGGGCCGAATGGATCGCCCGTAACCGCCTGCACCCGTTGCACGCGGCCATGCAGCCGGTGCAACACAGTTGGATGGGCCCCAACGGCGTCATTCGCAAAAACGTGCATGGTGTCGGTTTTATCGGCCCCAACGGCATCAAGCGCATCGACCGCAGCGGTGCCCAGCAGGGCGGCGCAGCCAAGCGTACCGCGGCGGTGGAAGTGCAATTGCCGCTGCATCAGGTGCCGGTCCCGGCGTTCTACATCAACGTGGTGCCAGACATGGTCGGCGGCCGCCTGAGCAGCCACGACCGCGACCTGCTTGGCCTGGCGCGCCAACTGGCCGGCAGTGACGGCGCGGTGTTGGCGGTGGTGTTCGGTGAACACAAGGAAAGCGCCTTTGCCACCGCCGGCGTCGACCGACTGCTGGTGCTGGAGGGGCATGAATTCGAAGGTTATGCACCGGAGCAACGCGTGCAGGGTTTGCGTGCTGTGGATAACCAATTCAGCCCGCGCCACTGGCTGCTGCCAGACAGCCGCAGCGGTGGTGGCGAACTGGGGCGACGTTTTGCCGCCAGCCTCAAGGAACGCCCGGCAACGCGGGTGTGGCAGATCAAGGGTGATGAATGCATCGGCCGGGCTGGTGCCGGCCAGGAAGACCTGGCGCGACCGTTGCCCCGTCTGATCCTCGCCGCCGCCGAATGTGCCGATCCGGTCAGCGAGACCCGCCACGAAGTCTTGCCCGTGGAGTTATCCACAGGCCTGGCGCGCAGTTTGCCGCGTATCGAAGACCTCGGCGCGGTGGCGGTCGACCCGGCAGCGATTCCGATGGCCGAGGCCGAGTTCATTTTCTCCGGTGGCAACGGTGTGAAGGACTGGGCGCTGTTCCACCAGACCGCTGCGGCTCTGGGCGCCACCGAAGGCGCCTCGCGGGTGGCGGTGGATGATGGCTTCATGGCGCGTGATCGCCAGGTCGGCGCCAGCGGTACCTGGGTCACTGCGCGGGTGTACGTAGCCGTCGGGATTTCCGGGGCGATCCAGCACCTGCAAGGCATTGGTGCCTGCGACAAGGTGGTGGCAATCAACCTCGACCCGGGTTGCGACATGATCAAGCGTGCCGACCTGTCGGTGATTGGCGAAAGCGCCTCGATACTCAACGCTTTGATCGCAGCGGTCGAAACCTACCGCAACGGCGCCAAGCGCGATGCAGCCTGAGGATATGACCATGACGAACACTGTATTCAGCCTGGTGTCCATCGGCGCTCACCCCACCTCCGGGCGCCCACGCCGCGCCGAGCAGGACGCGCGCGCGGTCGAGCTGGGGCTGCAACTGGCTGGGGATAAGTTGCAGGTACTGCACGCGGGTGATGTCAGCGAACCGACCCTGCGCAGCTACCTGGGCATGGGCCTGCCGCAACTGCAGGTACTCGAACAGCCGGCGGGCGCCGATGCGTTGCCGGTGCTCAGCGAGTATCTGCGCGACGCGGGCGCCCAAGTGGTACTGACCGGAAGCCAGGCAGAAACCGGCGAAGGTTCGGGGATGCTGCCGTTCCTGTTGGCCGAACAACTGGGCTGGCCGCTGATTGTGGGGCTGGCGCAGGTGGAGTCCATCGACGCCGGCGTAGCCCTGGTGCTGCAGGCGTTGCCTCGCGGCCAGCGGCGGCGCTTGAAGGTGCGCCTGCCGTTTCTTGCCACTGTGGATAACGCCGCGCCCAAACCACGCCAGAGCGCCTACGGCCCGGCGCAACGGGGTGAGCTGGCGGCCCATGACGTCGAGATTGAACAGGATGAGTTATTCACAGGCGCACTGCTGCAACCGGCCAAGCCACGGCCAAAGCGCCTCAAGGTGATCAAGGCCAAGAGTGGTGCCGACCGTATGAAGGCCGCAACGGCCAAGGCCAGTGGCGGCGGTGGGCAGGTGCTCAAGGGCGTGAGCGCTGAAGAGGGCGCGCAAGCGATTCTCAAGCTTCTGGTAGAAGAGGGCGTCGTACGCTGAACCCTGACCACCACCAAACCTTGTGGGAGCTGGCTTGCCTGCGATAGCGGTAGGTCAGCAACCCATGCATCCGTTGACGTATTGCAATCGCGGGCAAGCCGCTTCCACATTTTCCTGCTTTATCTTGGGCTTACCCACAATGCCTGTTGATCCGCCTGTGGATAACCTGTTCGCGGGTGTCCACAAGCCCGGCATATCAAGCTCTGCAGCCCTCTGTACGAAAAACAACCAACCTAACTTGCGGTTTTTGCTCGGGTTTTCACCGTCTTGAGGCCTCGACTTGCCCCCAAAGTCTGTTGGCGCTTTTGTGGATAAGATGTTCGCTATCCGCTACAAGCCTTATAAAACGTGGCTTTCGAGGGGTTGGTCAATAATTGATCAAATCTCACATATTCGCCGTTTAAACGGCTGGATATCCCCGATTCATGAGGGTTTCAAGGGCTTTTCCACAACCCGAACAAAGTTGCCCCCAAAGTCTGTTGGTGCATCTGTGGATAAGGTGTTCGCTTACCGCTACAAGCCACGCTAATCAAGGCTCTTGGAGGATTGATCAATAAATGAGCTGCTCAAGATAAAACCCGCAAGTTTGAATAAGTCACGGATTTTCTTGATTTAATTTGCGTGCGCGGCGCACTTGCCCACAATTGCTGTGGGTGGCTCTGTGGATAAGTTGTTGGGGAAAGGCTGGAGGGCAGGGCGCTAGCGCTCTGCGAGAAGGGTGATCAAATTTTGATCACTCTGAGGTCAGTGTGGGAGCGGGCTTGCTCGCGAATACGGTGTGTCAGCCACTACATGTGCAAGCTGATACACCGTATTCGCGAGCAAGCCCGCTCCCACATTTTTATTCGTGTGCTGCCACACCTTTGAGGTACGGCGCCGGAGCAGCGCCCAGGTTGCTCAACATGCGCTCGCTGTACCAATCCACAAAATTAACCACGCCAAACTCATAGGTCTTGGAGTAAGGGCCTGGCTGGTAGGCGGTGGAGTTGATCCCGCGCTGGTTCTCTTCGGCCAGGCGGCGGTCCTGGTCGTTGGTGGCGTCCCACACCTGGCGCATGCGCTCCACGTCGTAGTCCACGCCTTCCACGGCGTCCTTGTGCACGATCCACTTGGTGGTGACCATGGTTTCCTGGGCGCTGATCGGCCACACGGTGAACACAATGATGTGGTCGCCCATGCAGTGGTTCCAGGAGTGGGGCAGGTGCAGGATGCGCATCGAGCCCAGATCCGGGTTCTTGATGCGGCCCATGAGCTTGGCGCAGCCTTGTTTGCCATCCAGGGTCATCGACACAGTGCCCTTGAGCAGCGGCATGCGCACAATGCGGTTACGCAGGCCGAAGCTGGCGTGGGCGTAAGGGATTTTTTCGGCATCCCAAGCGGCAGCGGAAGCGGCCACGTGGTCCTTGAATGCCTGGTCGGCGCGCGGGTCGGTAACGTCGTCCCACTCCAGCAGGGTTTTCAGCAGTTCGGGGTGTGACGCGTTGCAGTGGTAGCACTCGCGGTTGTTTTCCAGCACCAGCTTCCAGTTGGCTTTTTCGAACAAGGTGGTCTGGATCGCCACCTTGGTGTTCTCCATGTCGTAGGGTTCCATGTAATGGCTGAGCGTCGACAGGAAGTCATCGATGGCCGGTGGGTTTTCGGCTAGGCTGATAAAGATGTAGCCACCAGCAGTCTTCACGTTCACCGGCTTCAAACCGTACTGCTTCATGTCGAAATCGGCGCCCATCTCGGTGCCGGCGAACAGCAGGCGGCCGTCCAGCTCGTAGGTCCACTGGTGGTAGTGGCAGACCAATTTGGCGACCTTGCCCTTGTCGCTGGTGCACAAGCGTGAGCCACGGTGGCGGCAGACGTTGTGGAACGCATGCACCACGCCGTCGGCCCCCCGGATCACGATGATCGGGTTCTTGCCCACTTGCAGGGTGAGGTAGTTGCCCTTGGTGGGGATTTCGCAGGTCATGCCGGCGATCAACCACTCTTTCTGGAAGATCTCCTGCATATCGATATCGAACAGCCGCTCATCAGAGTAAAACGGCTGCGGCAGCGAAAAAGTGCGCTCGCGCTCTTGCAGCATTTGCGCGGTGGCCTTGCGTGCGGGTTCCAGCGGATCGCCCAAGCTTAAGGTTGCGGTGACGTCCATCGTGTGTGTCCTCATGGCCATTCTGTGTGGCCGGCGAATAGTGGCTACGGTTGGTGCTGTGCAAGGCGTAAAGAACGCGTCTTTGTTGGGAGCGAGTGTGGGCCCGGCGTCACGTCGAACCTTATCCATGGGCGACATGGCCCAATCTGATCCCGACGCGCAAGCCCCTGTCTTTGGGGGCTGGTCGCCGTAAGTATGTGAATGTCGCAGATAGGTAAATGGGTGGTTCTCGCGTTACGCAGAATCGCCACCATAAGGCCGACGTCGGCGGTGGAGAACAACATGTCCAATAATTTCCTGAATCCGGTAACCACCCAGACCTGGGCCAATGGTCGGCACATCGTCCGCTGCGTCAAAGTCATCCAGGAAACCTGGGATGTGCGCACCTTCTGCTTTATGGCCGATCAGCCGATCCTGTTCTTTTTCAAGCCGGGGCAATTTGTCACCCTGGAGCTGGAAATCGAAGGCCAGCCGATCATGCGCTCGTACACGATTTCCAGCTCACCGTCGGTGCCTTACAGCTTCTCGGTGACCATCAAGCGCGTACCCGGCGGCCGGGTTTCCAACTGGCTGCACGATACGTTGCACGAAGGCCAGGAGTTGGCCGTACACGGCCCGGTCGGGCTGTTCAATGCCATCGACTTCCCGAGCCCTAAAGTGCTGTACCTCAGCGGCGGTGTCGGGATTACGCCGGTGATGTCCATGGCGCGCTGGTTCTACGACACCAACGCCAACGTCGACATGACCTTTATCCACAGCGCCCGCTCGCCCAAGGACATCATCTATCACCGCGAGCTGGAGCACATGGCGTCGCGGATCGACAACTTCAGCCTGCACCTGATTTGCGAAAAACACGGCCTGGGTGAGCCCTGGGCCGGGTATCGCGGCTATCTGAACCACAAGATGCTGGAGCTTATGGTGCCGGACTTCCTGGAGCGCGAAGTGTTCTGCTGCGGCCCTACGCCGTACATGAACGCAGTGAAGCGTTTGCTGGAAGTCGCCGGTTTCGACATGACCCGTTATCACGAAGAATCCTTTGGCGCGACACCACCGGAAGCCCGTGCCGATGCGGTGGAGCAGGCCGAGCAAGCGGCGGATGCGCCGGAGATCGACCTGGCGGACCTGCATCAAGTGGAATTTATCGCGTCCGGCAAGAGCATTCGCGTGGCGCCGGGGGAGACCGTGCACGCCGCGGCCGCCAAGCTCGGCCTGCTGATCCCCAAGGCCTGCGGCATGGGCATCTGCGGTACGTGCAAGGTGATGAAGCTGGGCGGCGAGGTGGAGATGGAGCACAACGGCGGGATTACCGAAGAGGACGAAGCCGAAGGCTACATCCTATCGTGCTGCAGTGTGCCCAAGGGTGACGTGCGGATTGAGTTCTGAGGGTCAGTACAAGCCCGGTCGGCGGTCTTGGTGAACGTGGTTATGCTCGCTGATAAACTTGTTCCTGGCCTCTGCCAGTGGCAACTGAGCGACTAACCGCTGTTCGCGTTGGTGGGAGGCTGCGCCAGCCAATGGGTAGCCGTCGGCATCGACGATGGTCGAGCCGCCAACCCAGTTGACGCCGCGCTCCTCGCCGTAGCGGTCGCAGGCGGCAATGAACATGCGATTGACGGCAGCGTTGGCTTGGAGGCGGACAATTTCTCCCGGCCGCTCGCCAGCCGGACGCGGACCCTCTGGCCAGTTCACCGGAGCGCATAGCAGGTCGGCGCCGGCCAAGGCTGCAAGGCGGACCCACTCCGGCAGTTCGAGGTCGTAGCAAACCATTGTGGCGATCCGCCCGACTTGGGTGTCGACGACAGGAGGCGGTTCGGTGCCCGGCGTGAAGATCAGCTTTTCCCGATTCCATAAGTGGCCTTTGCGATACACCGTCAGCCGGCCTGCGGGTTGGACCAGCGCAACGCTATTGGCGACTCGCCCAGCGCTCAGACGCTCACAGAAACCGGCGACGATGATGATATCCAGTTCATTGGCCAGGGCACGCCATAGGCTCAGCGTTGGGCCGTCATCGGCCTCGGAGGCCGCATACGCCTCCTCGCGATTATCGAAGGCGTACCCGCTTTGCATCAGTTCCGGCAGAACGATGACTTGCACCGCGAGGGCGCTTGCGTCACGGATCGCGCTCTCACTGAGCGCCCTGTTGTAATCAAGGTCGCCAATACGGGGCGCCAGTTGATGGCAAGCAACCGTTGCCAATGTCATGGCTATTTCCTCTCTAATAGGCGTTCACTGGCCTTGATGGCACGGGCCTCGCGGGCGTGGTCGATGCCGCGGGCCATGATGCAGTAGGTGGTGGCCGACACGACCAGGCCCACCACGAATGCAATGTCAGCTCCGCCCAGCCACAGTGCCGCCGGCCCTTGGTAAAAGCCCAGGGACATGAACGGGATCATCGCCGCGATGCCCAGGAAATAAGCGGTGAGCCCTGTACTTGACCAGCGGCGGTAGATGCCGGCTGGGTTAAACAGATCGCTGATTGCGTAGCGCCCTTTTCGTACTGCGTAGAAATCCGCCAGGTTCACCGCCGTCCAGGGCACGAGGAAATACAACATCAGGAGTACGAAGTTATTGAAGCTGTGCAGATAGCTTTGCGGGATGCTCAAGGCGATTCCAAAAATCACGGCGGCCACTAGGCTGATGCCAATGATTCGACTTTTCAGGCGAGGCTTTATCGAGACGAACCCATCAATGGCACTGATCCCGGTGAGCATCGCGCCATAGCAGTTGACCGCCATGATGCCGACCAGCGCGGGTACTGCGATCAGCACGGTAAAGGTGCCAAATCCCGGAAGCAATTGATTGCCCACGGCCTGCACGCTGCCGATGGCATCGGGTGAGGGCAGCGCCGAGGCGAGAAAGGCTCCCAGCGACATCAGCCACAGCGCCGAGCCGGCAGCGCCCAGGTACGTCCAGCCAATGACACTGCGCGACGGCGTGTTATAGGGCAGGTAGCGCGAGTAGTCCGAGACGTAGACGGCATAGCTGATCTGGTAGCCCGCCGCGGCTGAAAGCTGAATCAGAAACGCCGACCAGGAAAAATGAGCGTCGACCACCGCCGTGTCGGCCTGCAAGGTCATCACGGCAGCCACCGTCAGGACCGCGAACACGCTGATCATCACGTAGGTCAGCCAGCGTTGCACGGTGTGCAACAGGTCATGGCCGATCACAGCGATCACCACGGCCAGGATGATCATCAAGGCATACCACGGTGTCCGATTGCCGGGCAGCACGGTATTAATGGCGTCGGTGGCGAGAATCACGTTGAACACGTTAAAACCGATGTACACGAAGACCACCGCGATAAAGGGCACGATTGCCCCGCGCAAGCCGAATTGCGCCCGCGACTGAATCATCTGCGGCAAGCCCATGCGCGGCCCCTGGTTGGCGTGGAAGGCCATCGCGAACGTGCCAAGGCACACGCCGATGACAATCGCCAGGATGGCGTAGACCAGGCTCAACCCCAAGGCTGCGCCGGTAAACCCGGTGACCATGGTAGTGAGTACGAAGTTACCGGTGAACCAGAACGGCGCTTGATGCCAGACTTTGCCGTGGCGTTCATTGCGCGGCACATAGTCAATGGAACGGGTTTCTATTTTCAGCGCGGGACGGGGAGCTGCCGCTTGGTCGCAGGGCATGTTCATAGGTTTCACGATCTGTTTTTATTGAGTGATCGATGAAGAGTCTTACAAGCAAATGTACGATTGAATCGGTATTTGCAAATAATCACTTCAGAAATCTCTGAACTGAGTGCGCAAAACCTTGCAGAAGTGAGGATTGGCTGATATCGGACTTTCTTATTCCCAAGCGATATAGAGACAATTCCTACAATCTTCTACGCTGATGAACGAACGCGTCGTTGTCGCCCTTCGTAATAGAGCAGTAGGTGGACGTCCTTTATCCAGTCAAGGATGCTCGACATGTCTGCTATCCCTTCTCGTAGTAAAGGCGCGGCGCGCTTACTGACCGATGATGTCACCGCGCTTATCCCCGATTTTCCTTTTCACTACGCCCGGTTCCTCAATCAGGCTGCCAGCAACGGGACGGCGTTGGCGCAGGTTTCCAACAGTGCCCACGGCAGCAAGGTCTTGATCGTGGGGGCTGGCGTCGCCGGCCTTGTCGCGGCTTATGAAGCCCTGCGCATGGGTTTGCATCCCGTGGTCGTGGAGGCCAGTCATCGCATGGGTGGGCGACTCTATTCCTATGTAGTGGGCGACCCACAAGACCCGGCCAACAGTGTTATCTGCGAAATGGGGGCCATGCGTTTTCCCGTTTCTGGCAAGGCGCTGATGCACTATTTCGACAAGGTCGGCATGAGCGCCAACTCGGCGGATTTTCCCAACCCAGGCTCGGCTGCAACTCTCAGTACGGTGGTCGACTATCAACACAAACAGGTCTATTACGAAGGCAAGAATTTGCCCGATGAATACCTGGAAATCGAGCGTAAGTTGTTTGAGGTTTTTCTGGAACAGGCCCCGATCCATTTCACTGAAATGGAAGCGGCAATGTCCGAGGGCAGCCTTGACCAGGCGAAGATCAAGACGTTGTGGAATGCGATTCTGGATGCAGGTTGGGACAATCTCAGCTTTTTTGCCGCCATGGTGGAACAGGCCGGTTGGAGTCGGGAGGACATCGACCTGTTTGGCCAGATCGGGTTTGGGACGGGAGGGTGGAATACCGACTATCCGAACTGCTTTCTAGAGGTGTTACGGGTGTTGTACACCGGCCTGGATACCAACCACAAGTTGATGTACGACGGCTCTACCGAACTGCCTTGTCGGTTATGGGCGCGCAGCCCGGATGCGATGGGCGACAGCATGGCCCACTGGCCTTCGGGCACTACCGTCGCAAGCCTGAGCGCTCAAGTCATTCCCCAGGTTTTCGGGCAGGAGGTGCGGCAGATCATAAGGCGCCAAGACGGCGAGTTCGACGTGTACATCTTTGATCATAACCAGGGGGGCGAACGTCAATACACCTTCCCTGCCGTGATCTACACACCCCAGAAGCGGATTCTGGACAAATTTCGCTATATGAGCGGCATCGATCATTTCAACGCCATGAATAGCCTGCTGTCCGTCAAGGAATGGGAAGCGGTGATGTACACCCACTACATGCAGTCGGCCAAAATATTCGCCCAGACCAAGCGACCTTTCTGGACCGATATCGGGGTGGACCATCAGTACAAGATGAGTGTGACCTTGTCGGACCGGATTACCCGTGGCACTTACCTGTTGGATTACGCGGCGAGTCAAGGCGCCTACAAGGGCAGCGGAATGTTTTTGTCTTACACCTGGAACGACGACAGCCTCAAGTTCATGGGGGATCGCACGACGCCGTTGCCTTCCCATGTTGCACTATGTTCGACCTTGTTGGACTCGGTGTATGCCCACCACCAACTGGACCTTGCAGCGGAGTTCGGCATGACCGATCCCTTTGTGGAAATCAACTGGGAAGAGCAGCCGTTTTTTCTTTGTGCTTTCAAGATGAATCTGCCGGGGCAGTACGAATACCAGCGCCTGTTGTTTTCGCAGTTCATGAACGGTGTGCATAGTGGGAACCCGGATGGGTTCATTATTGCTGGAGATGATGTGTCTTTCACTGGCGGTTGGGCAGAGGGCGCGGTGACGACAGCCCTGAACGCGGTTAATAAACTGGCGGTAAGGTTCGGTGGCGGCACCTTTGTTGGTAACCGTGGCCCCATTGATGAATGGGTGGCGCTTCAGCCAAAGGCATTGTAGGAGCGAGCTGAGGGCTGCTTCGGTACCGCGCCGGAGGTCATGAGGCTCCGACGCGGTCCTCAGTTAATGATTACTGAGCGTAGACCTGCACCACAAAGTGTTGGCCAGATGCTGTCAGTTCATAGACTTTGTCGTAGATCCTGAGCGTCCTGGATGGCTCGCGGATGGTGTCGCCGACTTTGGCGCTTTTCCTGAACTCATCCCAGTCGATAACAGTGGTGGTGGTAGTACCATTGTTCAGCACGGTGTTCACGTTGCTTTGATATTCCATGATCAAGCTCTCCATTGATTTACCTTTGCCGCCGATTATTCGGCTGGCGGTGAAACCCGAAAGGGGGCAGATATCGCTGCGTTTTCCTTGCGAGTAACAAGAGGCTAGACAATAAAAACGAGCTGTATTGCTGTCAGAAATATCAAAAAACAGTCTCGGCGATCGGCCAGTACGGACTGGCCGAATTCGTACGTTAAGCGTTCATGACTTCCCGAATATCGGCAGCCAATTCCCTTACACGCTCTTCCTCGGTATCCCACGCACACATGAAGCGCGCACCGCCTTTGCCGATGAAGGTGTAGAAACGCCAGCCCTTGGCGGTCAGCGCTGCAATCGCGGGTTCCGAGAGCTGCAGGAATACGCCGTTGGCCTGTACCGGGAACATCAGTTCCACGCCGGGAATATCCGCCACCAGGCTGCTCAGCAATTGCGCGCAATGGTTGGCGTGGCGTGCATGCTTGAGCCAGGCGTCGTTTTCCAGCAGGCCCACCCATGGCGCCGAGAGAAAGCGCATTTTCGACGCCAACTGACCGGCCTGTTTGCAGCGGTAGTCAAAGTCTTCAGCCAGTTTGTGATTGAAGAACAGGATGGCTTCACCCACCGCCATGCCGTTTTTGGTACCGCCAAAGCACAGCACGTCCACGCCGGCTTTCCAGGTCAGGTCGGCCGGTGAGCAACCCAGGAATGCACAGGCATTGGCGAAGCGTGCGCCGTCCATGTGCAGGTTCAGGCCCAGCTCCTTGCAGGTGGCGCTGATGGCGCGGATTTCTTCGGGGGTGTACACGCTGCCGACTTCGGTGGCCTGGGTCAGGGTGACTACGCGGGGTTTGGGGTAGTGGATATCCTGGCGCTTGAGGGCGATCTCACGGATCGACTCCGGGGTCAGCTTGCCGTTTTCGGTGCGGGCGACGAGCAGTTTGGAGCCGTTGGAGAAAAACTCCGGCGCGCCGCATTCGTCGGTCTCGACGTGGGCGGTTTCCGAGCAAATCACGCTATGGTAGCTCTGGCACAACGAGGACAGCGCCAGGGAGTTGGCGGCCGTGCCGTTGAAGGCGAAGAACACCTCGCAGTCGGTCTCGAACAGATTGCGGAAACCGTCGGCGGCGCGGTGGGTCCATTCATCATCGCCGTAGGCGCGTTGATGGCCCTGGTTGGCTTGTTCCATGGCGGCCCAGGCTTCCGGGCAGATGCCGGAATAGTTGTCACTGGCAAATTGTTGGCTCTTGTCGGTCATGGCCCGTTCCTGTGGTCGATGTTGGTGCGCACTTTACCCAAGATTGCCGGGGGCGCGCACGCACTGTAAATGCAAAGTCGTTGGGGAATTATGCACGGTACTCAAACCCTGCCTGTCGGACCTGTCCGAGATGGCGCTTTGGATCTGCTCAAGTGGCTGGCGCTGTTGAGTATGGTGCTCGATCATCTGCGCTATGTGGGACTGAGCCTGGATGGGCTATACGTGCCGGGGCGCCTGGCGTTTCCGTGGTTTTGCCTGGCGATTGCGGCCAATTTGCATCGCGTCCGTTACGCCCCGGTGACCGGCCATTGGCGCTACTTGGGTTGGTTGCTGCTGTTCAGCGTGATCAGCGAGGTGCCGTATCGGATGTTCATCGAAGATGCCGATACCTTGAACGTGTTGCCGACCTTGGCGCTGGGCTTGCTGGTTGCCCGAGGTTGGCAGCAAAAGGCGTTGGTTGATCGAGGATTGGCGCTGATCGCCGTCACAATGGCGGCCGTGTTTTCACACCAGTTGATGTTCGGTTTCTTTGGTGTATTGCTGCCGCTGGCGATATTGCTGGTGTTTCGCCGGCCCTGGTATTTCAGCGTGCTGCCGGGTTTAGTCTGTGTCGCCGCCAATCAGTGGCAGATTCTGCTCAATAGCGGCACGCCTGTGGCGCTGTTGGGGTTGGCTGCATGTCTGAGTGCGCCGCTGGCTGGGTTGATCTTACTACGGCGCGCCCGGAGCGCTGCGCCACCAGCAATGCGCCGCTGGGCCTATGCCCTTTATCCGCTTCACTTCCTCCTGCTGCTGCTCCTTCGCAAGCTCATCGCCTAACCCTCCTGTAGGAGCGAGCTTGCTCGCGAAAAACGTCAACGATTACGCGTGCTTACTGAATAAACACTGCGCCCATGAGGTTTTCGCGAGCAAGCTCGCTCCTACAAATTGTCAGGCCTGCCAATATCATTCGTTCGGCCATGTCGTAAACGCACCTTTGCGTGGCGTGCGCAGGCATTTGGCCCGCACGCGCCAGCCCTACCATCGCATCAAAGGGCCCTGCGAGGGCCTCAACAATACGAAAGGCTGGGAGAGACGCGATGTTCAGCAAACAAGACCAGATTCAGGGATATGACGACGCACTGCTGGCGGCGATGAATGCCGAGGAGCAGCGCCAGGAAGATCATATCGAGCTGATCGCGTCGGAGAACTACACCAGCAAGCGCGTGATGGAAGCTCAAGGCAGCGGCCTCACCAACAAATACGCCGAAGGCTACCCGGGCAAGCGCTACTACGGTGGCTGCGAGCATGTGGACAAGGTCGAAGCCCTGGCCATCGAACGCGCCAAGCAGCTGTTCGGTGCCGATTACGCCAACGTGCAGCCGCACTCCGGTTCCTCGGCCAACAGTGCCGTGTACCTGGCGCTGATCAATGCCGGCGACACCATCCTGGGCATGAGCCTGGCCCACGGCGGTCACCTGACCCACGGCGCTAAAGTGTCGTCCTCGGGCAAGCTGTACAACGCGGTGCAATACGGCATCAACACCGACACCGGCTTGATCGACTACGACGAAGTCGAGCGCCTGGCGGTCGAGCATAAGCCGAAGATGGTCGTGGCGGGTTTCTCGGCCTACTCCAAAACCCTGGATTTCCCACGCTTTCGTCAGATCGCCGACAAAGTAGGCGCGCTGCTGTTCGTCGACATGGCCCACGTTGCCGGCCTGGTCGCCGCCGGCCTGTACCCCAACCCGCTGCCCTACGCCGACGTGGTCACCACCACCACCCACAAAACCCTGCGCGGTCCACGGGGCGGCCTGATTCTGGCCAAGGCCAACGAAGAAATCGAAAAGAAACTCAACGCCGCGGTATTCCCCGGCGCTCAAGGCGGCCCGCTGATGCACGTGATCGCCGGCAAGGCCGTGTGCTTCAAGGAAGCGCTGGAGCCCGGCTTCAAGGCTTACCAGCAGCAAGTGATCGATAACGCCCAGGCCATGGCCGAAGTGTTCATCAAACGTGGCTACGACGTGGTCTCCGGCGGCACCGACAACCACCTGTTCCTGGTCAGCCTGATCCGCCAGGGCCTCACCGGCAAAGAGGCGGATGCCGCTCTGGGTCGCGCCCACATCACCGTCAACAAAAACGCGGTGCCGAATGACCCGCAGTCGCCGTTCGTGACCTCGGGCCTGCGCATCGGTACCCCGGCGGTGACCACCCGTGGCTTCAAAGTGCCGCAGTGCGTAGAGCTGGCCGGCTGGATCTGCGACATCCTCGACAACCTCGGCGACGCCGATGTCGAGGCTAACGTGGCCAAGCACGTGTCTGCCCTGTGCGCTGATTTCCCGGTTTATCGCTGAGCGCGGTTTTGGAGTAATGACTATGCAACGCTACTCAGGCTTCGGCCTCTTCAAGCACTCCCTCAGCCATCACGAAAACTGGCAGAAGATGTGGCGCACGCCGACCCCTAAAAAGGTCTATGACGTAGTGATCGTCGGCGGCGGCGGGCATGGTCTGGCGACCGCCTATTACTTGGCCAAGGAGCACGGCATCACCAACGTGGCCGTGGTCGAGAAAGGCTGGCTGGGCGGCGGTAACACCGCGCGCAACACCACCATCGTGCGTTCCAACTACCTGTGGGACGAGTCGGCGCACCTGTACGAACACGCCATGAAACTCTGGGAAGGTTTGTCCCAGGACCTGAACTACAACGTGATGTTCTCCCAGCGTGGCGTGTACAACCTGTGCCACACCCTGCAGGACATCCGTGATTCCGAACGTCGTGTGAGCGCCAACCGCCTCAACGGCGTGGACGGCGAACTGCTGAATGCCCGGCAAGTGGCCGACGAAATCCCGTATTTGGATTGCTCGAAGAACACCCGTTACCCCGTACTCGGCGCCACCGTGCAACGGCGCGGCGGCGTGGCCCGTCACGATGCTGTGGCCTGGGGCTTTGCCCGTGCCGCCGATGCCTTGGGCGTGGACTTGATCCAGCAGACCGAAGTGATCGGTTTTCGCAAGGAAAACGGCGTGTGCATCGGTGTGGAAACCAACAAGGGCTTTATCGGCGCCAAGCGCGTCGGTGTGGTCACAGCCGGTAATTCCGGGCACATGGCTTCGCTGGCGGGCTTTCGCCTGCCGATCGAATCCCACCCGCTGCAAGCCCTGGTGTCGGAGCCGATCAAGCCGATTATCGACAGCGTGATCATGTCCAACGCGGTGCACGGTTACATCAGCCAGTCCGACAAGGGCGACCTGGTGATCGGCGCCGGTATCGACGGCTACAACGGCTACGGCCAGCGTGGCTCGTACCCGGTGATCGAACACACCATCCAGGCCATCGTCGAGATGTTCCCGGTGTTGTCGCGGGTGCGCATGAACCGCCAGTGGGGCGGCATCGTCGACACCACCCCGGACGCCTGCCCGATCATTTCCAAGACCCCGGTACCGAACATGTTCTTCAACTGCGGTTGGGGTACGGGCGGCTTCAAGGCCACCCCAGGCTCAGGCAACGTGTTTGCCGCCAGCCTGGCCAAGGGTGAAATGCACCCACTGGCCGCCCCTTTTTCCATCGACCGTTTCCACAACGGTGCGTTGATCGACGAACACGGCGCTGCGGCCGTCGCCCACTAACAGGAGAAATTCCCTATGTTGCATATCTTCTGTCCTCACTGTGGCGAACTGCGCTCCGAAGAGGAATTCCATGCGTCCGGCCAAGCGCACATCCCGCGCCCGCTGGACCCGAATGCCTGCACCGACGAGCAGTGGGGCGACTACATGTTCTTTCGCGACAACCCGCGCGGCCTGCACCACGAACTGTGGATCCATGCCGCCGGTTGCCGCCAGTATTTCAACGCCACCCGCGACACCGTCACCTACGAAATTCTTGAAACCTACAAGATCGGTGAGAAGCCTCAGTTCACCGCCAAGGCCTCTGGAGAGAAGGTATGAGCCAGATCAATCGCCTGTCCAACGGTGGCCGCATCGACCGTAATAAAGTCCTGACGTTTACGTTCAACGGTCAGAGCTACAAAGGCTTTGAAGGCGACACCCTGGCCGCAGCCCTGCTGGCCAACGGCGTCGACATCATTGGCCGCAGCTTCAAGTACTCGCGCCCACGGGGCATCTTTGCCGCAGGCGCCGAAGAGCCGAACGCGGTGCTGCAGATCGGCGCCACCGAAGCCACGCAGATCCCCAACGTGCGCGCCACCCAACAGGCGCTGTACCAGGGCTTGGTTGCTACCAGCACCAACGGCTGGCCGAGCGTGAACAACGACATGATGGGCATTCTCGGCAAGGTCGGCGGCAAGCTGATGCCGCCGGGCTTCTACTACAAAACCTTCATGTACCCGCAATCGTTCTGGATGACCTACGAGAAGTACATCCGCAAGGCGGCGGGCCTTGGCCGTTCGCCCACCGAGAACGATCCGGACACCTACGACAACTTCAACCGTCATTGCGACGTGCTGGTGGTCGGTGCAGGCCCATCCGGCCTGGCAGCGGCACTGGCGGCGGCGCGCAGCGGTGCCCGCGTGATCATCGCCGACGAGCAAGAGGAATTTGGTGGCTCGCTGCTTGATTCCCGTGAAAGCCTCGACGGCAAGCCCGCCACTGAATGGGTCGCCGGCGTCATTGCCGAATTGAAAGCCCTGCCGGACGTGGTGCTGCTGCCCCGCGCCACCGTCAACGGCTACCACGACCATAACTTCCTGACCATTCACGAACGCCTGACCGACCACCTGGGTGACCGTGCGCCGATTGGCGTGGTGCGTCAGCGTATCCACCGCGTACGTGCCAAGCGGGTGGTGCTGGCTACTGGTGCGTGCGAGCGTCCGCTGGTGTACGGCAACAACGATGTGCCGGGCAATATGCTCGCAGGTGCGGTGTCAACCTACGTGCGTCGTTATGGCGTGGCACCGGGTAAAAAGCTGGTGCTGTCGACCAACAATGACCATGCCTACCGCGTAGCGCTGGACTGGTTCGATGCGGGCCTCACCGTTGTCGCGGTGGCCGATGCGCGTCACAACCCACGCGGTGCACTGGTGGAAGAAGCCCGCGCCAAAGGCATTCGCATCCTCACCGGCAGCGCCGTGATCGAAGCCCGTGGCAGTAAGCATGTGACCGGTGCCCGCGTGGCAGCCATCGACGTCAAAGCGCATAAAGTCACCAGCCCCGGCGAGTGGCTGGACTGCGACCTGGTCGCCAGCTCCGGCGGTTACAGCCCGGTGGTGCACCTGGCCTCGCACCTGGGCGGCAAGCCGACCTGGCGTGAAGATATCCTCGGGTTTGTACCGGGCGAAGCACCGCAAAAACGCGTGTGCGTGGGCGGCATCAACGGTGTCTACGGCCTTGGCGATTCCCTCGCCGATGGCTTTGAAGGCGGCGTGCGTGCGGCCAGCGAAGCCGGTTTTGCCCCGGTTGAAGGCACGCTGCCAAAAGCCTTGAGCCGTCTGGAAGAGCCGACGCTGGCGCTGTTCCAGGTGCCCCACGAAAAAGCCACTGCACGGGCGCCGAAGCAATTTGTCGACCTGCAAAATGACGTCACCGCAGCCGCCATCGAACTGGCCACCCGCGAAGGTTTCGAATCGGTCGAGCACGTCAAACGCTACACCGCGCTGGGCTTCGGTACTGACCAGGGCAAGCTGGGTAACGTCAACGGCCTGGCCATCGCCGCCCGTTCGCTGAACGTGACCATCCCCCAGATGGGCACCACCATGTTCCGTCCCAACTACACGCCGGTGACCTTCGGCGCCGTAGCGGGCCGTCACTGTGGGCATATCTTCGAGCCGGTGCGCTACACCGCGCTGCAAGCCTGGCACGTCAAGAACGGCGCCGAGTTTGAAGACGTCGGCCAGTGGAAACGCCCGTGGTATTTCCCGCGCAACGGTGAAGACCTGCACGCCGCGGTGAAACGCGAATGCCTGGCGGTGCGTGACAGCGTCGGCCTGCTGGACGCCTCCACCCTCGGCAAGATCGACATTCAGGGCCCGGATGCCCGCGAGTTCCTCAACCGCATCTACACCAACGCCTGGACCAAGCTCGACGTGGGCAAGGCGCGCTACGGCCTGATGTGCAAGGAAGATGGCATGGTCTTCGACGACGGCGTGACTGCCTGTCTGGCCGACAACCACTTCCTGATGACCACCACCACTGGCGGCGCCGCCCGCGTATTGCAGTGGCTGGAAATCTACCAGCAGACCGAATGGCCGGACCTCAAGGTGTACTTCACCTCGGTCACCGACCATTGGGCAACCATGACCTTGTCGGGCCCCAACAGCCGCAAGCTGCTCAGTGAAGTCACCGACATCGACCTGGACAAGGACGGCTTCCCGTTCATGACCTGGAAGGAAGGCCTGGTGGGCGGCGTGCCGGCACGGGTGTTCCGTATCTCGTTTACCGGTGAGCTGTCGTATGAGGTCAACGTACAGGCCGACTACGCCATGGGCGTGCTGGAAAAAATCGTCGAGGCCGGCAAAAAGTACAACCTGACCCCGTACGGCACCGAGACCATGCACGTCCTGCGCGCCGAGAAGGGCTTCATCATCGTCGGGCAAGACACCGACGGCTCGATGACCCCGGACGACCTGAACATGGGCTGGTGCGTTGGCCGTACCAAACCGTTCTCGTGGATTGGCTGGCGCGGGATGAACCGTGAAGACTGCGTGCGCGAAGAGCGCAAGCAGTTGGTGGGGCTCAAGCCGATCGATCCGAATGTGTGGCTGCCGGAAGGCGCGCAGTTGGTGTTCGATCCGAAGCAGACGATCCCGATGAAGATGGTGGGGCACGTTACCTCAAGTTATGCGCATAACTCCCTGGGCTATTCGTTTGCCATGGGTGTGGTGAAGGGCGGCTTGAAGCGCATCGGCGAGCGGGTGTTCTCGCCGCAAGCGGATGGCAGCGTGATCGAGGCCGAGATTGTTTCATCGGTGTTCTTTGACCCGAAAGGCGATCGCCAGAACATCTGATCGACCGAGTCGCCTGCATCGCAGGCAAGCCAGCTCCCACATTTGGAATGTATTGTCCTGTGGGAACCGGGCTTGCCCGCGATGAGGCCAGAACAGTCACCACAGAATTCAGAACAGGTGCTTTATGACAGCAGCCAATGTTTACCAACAACGCCCCACCACCGGTGCCAAGGCCGAGTCGTCGCTGCACCATGCCGACCTCGCCAGCCTGGTGGGCAAGGGCCGCAAGAACGCCGGCGTGACCGTGCGTGAAAAGAAACTCCTCGGCCACCTGACTATCCGTGGCGATGGCCACGACGCCGCCTTCGCCGCTGGCGTACACAAGGCGGTTGGCATCGAACTGCCCGGCCCCTTGAGCGTGGTCGTCAACGGTGAAACCAGCCTGCAGTGGCTCGGCCCGGATGAGTGGCTGTTGATCGTGCCGAGCGGTGAAGAGTTTGCCGCCGAGCAAAATCTGCGCGCTGCCCTGGGCGACCTGCATATCCAGATCGTCAACGTCAGCGGCGGCCAGCAGATTCTTGAACTGAGCGGCCCGAATGTGCGCGATGTGCTGATGAAGTCCACCAGCTATGACGTGCACCCTAATAACTTTCCGGTGGGCAAGGCGGTGGGTACGGTGTTTGCCAAGTCGCAACTGGTGATCCGTCATACCAGCGACGACACCTGGGAGCTGCTGATCCGTCGCAGCTTCTCGGATTACTGGTGGTTGTGGCTGCAGGATGCCTCGGCCGAATTCGGCCTGAGCGTCCAAGCCTGACATGGCGCTCGCGCTGTCTCACCCCTTCACTGTAGGAGCGAGCTTGCTCGCGAAAAACTCAAAGACGCCGCGTTCATTCAGCATGCACGCATCATCGTTGGCGTTCTTCGCGAGCAAGCTCGCTCCTACAGTCGATAGCGTTGTTTGAGGAGTTATTCGTAATGAGCCGCGCCCCTGATACATGGATTTTGACCGCCGACTGCCCCAGCGTGCTCGGCACGGTGGACGCGGTCACCCGCTATCTGTTCGAACAGGGCTGCTACGTCACCGAGCACCATTCGTTCGATGACCGCCTTTCGGGCCGGTTTTTCATTCGTGTGGAGTTTCGCCAGCCCGATGGCTTCGACGAGCAAGCCTTTCGCGCAGGCCTGGCGAGCCGTGGCGAAGCGTTTGGCATGATCTTCGAACTGACGGCGCCGAACTACCGGCCCAAAGTGGTGATCATGGTCTCCAAGGCCGATCACTGCCTCAACGACCTGCTGTATCGCCAGCGCATCGGCCAGTTGTCGATGGATGTGGTCGCGGTGGTGTCCAACCACCCTGATCTGAAACCGTTGGCCGACTGGCACCAGATTCCCTACTACCATTTCCCCCTGGACCCCAACGACAAACCGTCCCAGGAGCGTCAGGTGTGGCAGGTGATTGAAGACACCGGCGCCGAATTGGTGATCCTTGCGCGCTACATGCAAGTGCTGTCACCGGAGCTGTGCCGCAAGCTGGACGGCAAGGCCATCAACATTCATCACTCGTTGCTGCCGGGCTTCAAGGGCGCCAAGCCGTATCACCAGGCGTACAACAAGGGCGTGAAACTGGTGGGCGCGACGGCGCATTACATCAACAACGATCTGGATGAAGGGCCGATCATCGCCCAAGGCGTGGAAGTGGTGGATCACAGCCACTATCCCGAAGACTTGATTGCCAAGGGGCGCGATATCGAAGGGCTCACATTGGCGCGGGCGGTGGGGTATCACATCGAGCGGCGGGTGTTTTTGAATGCCAATCGCACCGTCGTTCTCTAGATCGCTATCGCAGGCAAGCCAGCTCCCACATTCCTGGATGTGTGAACCCGATCCACGGTGGGAGCTGGCTTGCCTGCGATGAGGCCCTTACAAGCAACACAAGAAACAGCATCTGTACCCGAGCACTTAACGCGCTGCCCCAAGGGCAACGCAGTTCCATAAAAACAACAGCGAGGTGAAAGCATGTCTGGTAATCGTGGTGTCGTGTATCTCGGCAACGGCAAGGTCGAAGTACAGAAAATCGACTATCCCAAAATGCAGGACCCCCGTGGCAGGAAGATTGAGCACGGCGTCATCCTGCGCGTGGTCTCCACCAACATCTGCGGCTCCGACCAACACATGGTGCGCGGCCGCACCACGGCCCAGACCGGCCTGGTGCTGGGGCATGAAATCACCGGTGAAGTGATCGAGAAGGGCAGCGACGTCGAGAACCTGAAAATCGGTGACCTGGTGTCTGTGCCCTTCAACGTGGCGTGCGGCCGCTGCCGCTCCTGCAAGGAACAACACACCGGCGTCTGCCTGACCGTCAACCCGGCCCGTGCCGGTGGTGCCTACGGCTACGTGGACATGGGCGACTGGACCGGCGGCCAGGCCGAGTACGTGCTGGTGCCGTATGCCGACTTCAACCTGCTGAAACTGCCGGACCGCGACAAGGCCATGGAGAAAATCCGTGACCTGACCTGCCTCTCCGACATCCTGCCCACCGGCTATCACGGCGCCGTTACGGCCGGTGTTGGCCCAGGCAGCACCGTGTACATCGCTGGCGCCGGCCCGGTCGGCCTGGCCGCTGCCGCCTCCGCTCGTTTGCTGGGTGCAGCGGTGGTGATCATCGGTGACGTCAACTCAATCCGCCTGGCCCACGCCAAGGCCCAGGGTTTTGAAGTGGTCGACCTGTCCACCGACACCCCCCTGCACGAACAAATAGCCGCGCTATTGGGCGAGCCCGAAGTGGACTGCGCCGTTGACTGCGTGGGCTTTGAAGCACGCGGCCACGGCCACGATGGCGTCAAGGCCGAAGCCCCGGCCACGGTGCTCAACTCGCTGATGGGCGTGGTGCGCGTGGCGGGCAAGATCGGTATTCCAGGCCTGTATGTGACCGAGGACCCAGGTGCTGTCGATGCCGCCGCGAAAATGGGTAGCCTGAGCATTCGCTTTGGCCTGGGCTGGGCCAAATCCCACAGCTTCCACACCGGGCAGACGCCGGTGATGAAGTACAACCGCCAACTGATGCAGGCGATCATGTGGGACCGTATCAACATTGCCGAGATCGTCGGCGTGCAGGTGATCAGCCTGGATGACGCTCCACGCGGGTATGGCGAGTTCGATGCGGGTGTGCCGAAGAAGTTTGTGATTGATCCGCATAGTTTGTTTAGTGCAGCTTGAGTTCAAGATAAAAGGGCGGCCAATGGCCGCCCTGCTGCATTATTTGAAAGCTAGAACTTTCGTAGTGAGGTAAGGCGCGTTTAGCGGTTCTGAATTCTCCACGCATAACCCATGCTTAGAGGTCTGGTAGTCGTATTTATTTAAAAGAGCAACTTGTATGGGTGCAGTACTTGTTGATCGTGCCGGCTGTATTAGTGGTGGTTTCATTTTCCCAAGTGCCAGCATCCGGTTTAGGTAGCTCGCCGACATGTTTGACCAGTCGGATTCGAGCGTCATCTCCCGCGCCAACATAATCACATCTGATGTAGGCGACAGTTGTGCCCGGACTTTCTGTTTCATTGGGATCCTCCGATCCCTCTGTGCTTGAAATTACCCGTTGCGCCAGTGTGACCCTGTCAAAGTGTAGCCCTGCATTCAGGTAAGACTTATCTGCGTCGGGTGCGCCGGGCTGATTGGAGCCTTTCCAATTACCAAACTGGTATTTGTAGGTTCCGTTGTCCAGGGAGCCATTGACCTGACTTAGATCTGGACAGCTTTCCGCCGACGCGTAAGTGGTTCCAAGTAACGCAGCCAGCGATATAAAACCTGACAGGCAGAAGAGGCTCAGAGAAGGCTGTTTTTTGAATGTTGAAGGGTTCATCCTTGTTTGCTCCAGTGCTTGAAGGAGTCTCCATCATCAATATTTAATTTGATATGAGCTACTGTGAATGTTGACAGGTTTTTAGATTCATTTTTTATGCGGTCTATAATCAAATTGAATAAGTATTCAAGATGTCTGATCGTGTGGTGGGCGATTTACAGGTGACGTTGGAGCGGGCAAGCCCGCTCCGACAGTTTGATCCGAGTTTGCGTAGCCGAGGGTTAGCGAATTGCCAGTGCCCCTTGATACACCGTAGGGCCGGTTGGCTGCTTACTCACTGAGCCACCTTTGGTTTCAGAACTTACCATCAACTCCACGGGTTGTTTGATGGTTTCCTGCTGGCGCGGATTCAGGCCAATGATACCTTTGCCATCCTCGGGCAACAGGCCAAGGGACACCGGTGTGCCGTCTTTGGGAATCGCCCAGAGTTCAAGGCTTTGGTCCGGTGCTGGCGCCGTGGAGGCAATCGGTTCTACTTCCAGGTAATCCTTGTGGGCCATGATCTGTGCGGCTGGCTGCTGGGTCGTGGTCACCAACGTTGCCGCGGATTTGACGCTGTCCTGGGTGTAGAGCGCGCCGCCGATACCGGCAACCACCACCACGCAGGCGCCGATGAACAGGCGAGGGCGGCTCCAGAACGCAGGCTTGTGCTCAATCACTGGGGGTTGGATCGCAGTCATAAGTCTCTTCTCGACAAATTTTGTAGTCAGTTCATGGACCCGCTTATCCTCGATGGGTTCCTGAGGGGCTCCGGAACAACCGACGGGTTACCCAGTCCAACGCCTGCGTTTACCCCTATACCCAGAGGTTGTTTCGATGAAGATTTCACGCGGTTTTGCCCTGTCCTGCCTGTTGACCGTGGCCGCCGGCCCGGTGTTCGCCGCAGGTTTCAGCCTTGGCGATGCAGCCAACGCCATTTCCGGCATGCAGGGTGGCAACAACAAGGCCGCTGCCGCCGCGCCTACGTCGGAAACGGGCGGCCTGCTGAAGGCCCTGACCTCGCAATTGAACATCACCCCCGAGCAAGCGGTGGGCGGCACGGGTGCCATGCTGGGTCTGGCCAAGAACAAACTCAGCGGCAACGACTTCTCGCAGTTGAGTAGCAGTGTGCCGGGCCTCGAGCAGCTGTCGGGTAATAACGCGTTGGGCAGCCTCGGTGCCTTGAGCGGGATGCTCGGCCAAACCGGCGGCAGCAAGACCAGCGGCCTGGACGGCCTGCTGGGCAATGTGAAAAGCACCAATGACTTGAACACCGCCTTCAGCGCTCTGGGCATGGACAGCGGCATGGTCGGCCAGTTTGCCCCGGTGATTTTGCAATACCTGGGCGGCGCGGGTGCCAGCAACTCCGTGCTGGGCAAATTGGCTCAGGCGTGGGGCACCGGCAGCTAAAGAGGCTCCTCGCGCAGTTGTTCGATGCGCGCATCCTTTTCCATCCAGAGCTGGTTGACCCAGTTCTGGACGGTCTGGCGAAACGCCGGATCATTCTCGTAATCCCCTTGCCACAACGCCGGGTCCAGCTCGCGGGTGCGGATATCCACGATCACCGTCGGCACCGCGCCGCTGATCAAGTCCCAGAACCCCGGAATCTTTTGCTGCGGGTACACCACGGTCACGTCGAGGATCGCGTCCAACTGTTCGCCCATCGCCGCCAGCACAAAGGCCACGCCGCCCGCCTTGGGCTTGAGCAACCGGTTATACGGTGAAGCCTGTTGCGTGCGCTTGGCCTCGTTGAACCGCGTGCCCTCCAGGTAATTGACCACGGTGACCGGCTGACGCTTGAACAGCTCGCACGCTTGCTTGGTGATCTTCAAATCCTGCCCCGCCAGCTCCGGGTGCTTGGCCAGGAACGCCTTGGTGTAGCGCTTCATGAAGGGGTAATCCAGCGCCCACCAGGCCAGGCCGAGGAAGGGCACCCAGATCAGTTCTTTTTTCAGGAAGAACTTGAAGAACGGTGTGCGCCGGTTCAATGCCTGGATCAGTGCGGGAATGTCGACCCAGGATTGGTGGTTGCTGATCACCAGGTAAGAGGTATCGCCGCGCAGGTCCTCGCCACCGCGAATATCCCATTGGGTGGGGATGCACGCGGCGAAGATCAGCTTGTCGATCTCGGCCCAGGTCTCGGCGATCCACATCACCGCCCATGAGGCATAGTCACGCGAGCGCCCTGGCGCCACCAGCTTGAGCAGGGCGAAGACCATCAAGGGGCCGATCAGGATCAGCGTGTTGAGTAACAGCAGCAGTGTAACCAGACAGCCGGTGAGCAGGCGGCGCATAAGCAACTCTTGGAATTCTGTGGGCGGGCCATGATAAGCAAGGTGAGTCTAGAGGCCAAATCGCAAAATGCCCGACGAATGTTTCACACTGCGCGCGATATGCTCGGTCATCCAACTAAGTGCCGTGTTTGCGGTCTAGACTCCGCCCACTTCTTTCGAGGAAATCCTGCCGTGAAATTACTCCTTGCCGCGTTCGCCCTGGTTGCTGTGCCTGTCATGGCGGCCGAGCCGACCCTTTACGGTCGCTACGAATACATCCAGTTGCCGGAGATCGGCCAGACCTTCAAGGCCAAGATGGACACCGGCGCACTGACCGCCTCGCTGTCGGCGCGTGACATCGAAACCTTTCAGCGCGACGGCGATGATTGGGTACGCTTCCGCCTCGGCGGTGAGGACGCCAGTAACAAGGTGTATGAGCACAAGGTGTCGCGCATCAGCAAGATCAAGAGCCGCGCCGACGAAGATGATGACAAGGACGAAGCCAGCGTGGCCAAGCGCCCGGTGATCGACCTGGAAATGTGCCTGGGCGACGTCAAGCGCACCGTCGAGGTCAACCTTACTGACCGCAGCAGTTTCAACTACCCACTGCTGATTGGCGCCAAGGCCCTGCGTGAGTTTGGTGCTGCGGTAAACCCGGCGCGTCGTTACACTGCCGACAAACCGGACTGCTGATTGAGCCCATGCCGCACATCCTGATTGTCGAAGACGAAGCGGCGATAGCCGACACGCTGATCTTTGCCCTGCAAGGCGAAGGCTTCACCACCACCTGGCTGACGCTCGGCCAGGCGGCGCTGGAGCATCAGCGCCAGACCCCGGCCGACCTGGTCATCCTCGACATCGGCCTGCCGGACATCACCGGCTTTGAAACCTGCAAGCAATTGCGCCGCTTCAGCGAAGTGCCGGTGATGTTCCTCAGTGCCCGGGATGCGGAGATCGACCGCGTGGTGGGGCTGGAGATCGGCGCCGATGATTACGTGGTCAAACCTTTCAGCCCACGGGAAGTGGCGGCGCGGGTCCGGGCAATTCTCAAGCGGGTCGGCCCGGGTGTGGCGCCGACGCTGTTCCAGGTAGATCTGGAGCGCATGCAGATTCTCTATCGCGGCCAACCCTTGAGCCTCACGCGCCATGAGTTCCGCCTGCTGCAAAGCCTGCTGGAACAACCCGAGCGTGTGTTCAGCCGCGAGCAACTGCTGGACGCGGTGGGCGTACCCTTTGATGCCGGTTACGAGCGCAATATCGACAGCCATATCAAAAGCCTGCGCAGCAAGCTTCGGAGTGTGGCGGCGGACGCCGAGCCAATCCAGACCCATCGTGGCCTTGGCTATAGCTACAGCCCGAGCCACAGCTGATGCGCCTGGGGCTGCGGATTTTCCTGGTGTATGCGCTGTTTATCGGCCTGACCGGCTACTTCGTGCTCAACACCGTGATGAAGGAAATCCGCCCCGGCGTGCGCCAGTCCACCGAAGAAACCCTGGTGGACACCGCCAACCTGTTGGCCGAGATCCTGCGCGAGGACGTGAAGAACGGCACCCTCGGCCAGAGTCATTGGCCAGCGCTGCTCAAGGCCTATGGCAACCGTCAACCGGGTGCGGTGATCTGGGGGCTGCCGAAAAACCAGGTCAACCATCGCATCTACGTGACCGACGCCAAGGGCAGGGTATTGCTCGACTCCAGCGGTGAAGCGGTGGGCCAGGACTATTCGAAATGGAACGACGTGTACCTGACCCTGCGTGGCGAATACGGTGCGCGCTCCACCCGCAGTGACGCGGACGACGCCACCTCATCGGTGATGCACGTGGGGGCGCCGATTCGTGACAACGGCCAGATTATCGGCGTGGTCACGGTAGCCAAGCCCAACAGCTCGTTGCAACCCTACGTGGATCGCACTGAGCGGCGCCTGCTGTGGTACGGCGCCGGGCTGGTCACCCTGGGGCTGCTGCTGGGCGCGCTATTGTCGTGGTGGCTGACGGCGTCCCTCAGACGCCTTACCGCCTATGCCGAAGCCGTGAGCGAGGGCCGCCGCGCCGAGTTGCCGCATTATCGCGGCGGAGAGCTCAAGCAGTTATCCACCGCCGTGGAACACATGCGCACGCAGCTGGAAGGCAAGGCTTACGTAGAGCGCTACGTGCACACGCTGACCCATGAATTGAAAAGCCCGTTGGCGGCGATTCGCGGGGCGGCGGAGTTGTTGCAGGGCGACATGAGCCGCGAGCAGCAGCAGCGTTTTGTCGGCAATATCGACAGCGAAAGCGCGCGCCTGCAACAGTTGATCGAACGCCTGTTGAACCTGGCCCAGGTGGAGCAGCGCCAGGGTCTGGAAGAGCAGTCGAGCATTCCTTTGGCCGCCCTGGTTGAGGATGTGCTCAAGGCTCAATGTGCGCGGGTCGAAGGCGCCGGCTTGCACGTCGAGCAGGCGATTGCCGCTGATGTGAAGGTATTTGGCGAACCTTTCCTGCTGCGCCAGGCCCTGGGTAACCTGCTGGACAATGCCTTGGACTTTACTCCGCCCGGCGGCACGCTGCGGTTCAGCGCGCAGGTGCGGCATAACGAGGTGCAGGTCAGCCTGTTCAACCAGGCGGATGCAATTCCCGATTACGCCTTGCCGCGCCTGAGCGAGCGCTTCTACTCGCTGCCGCGCCCGGCCAGCGGGCGCAAAAGTACGGGCCTGGGGCTCAACTTTGTCGAGGAGGTGATGAAGCTGCACGGCGGCTTGTTGCAGATCGGCAACGTACCGGGCGGCGTGCAAGCGGTGCTGCATCTCCACACAGTCTCCACATTGCCCACATAAATCCCCCATATCGGCTGGGCAGACTCTCCCCATCAAAACAGGGAGAGACCCATGAACCGCAACCTGCTTTTCAAACTGGGCGCGATTGCGCTGCTGATCCTGCTGTTGTTGATTCCATTGCTGATGATCAACGGCATCATCAGCGACCGCCAGCAACTGCGCGACGGCGTATTGATGGACATTGCCAGAAGCTCAAGCTTTGCCCAGCGCCTCACCGGGCCGGTGATGGTGGTGCCGTATCGCAAGACCGTGCGTGAGTGGAAGCTCAATGAGAAGCTCAACAAACGCTACGAAGAAACCCGTGAAGAACGCGGCCGTCTGTATTTCCTGCCGGACCGTTTTGAGCTCGACGGCAAGGTGCAAACCGAACTGCGCTCGCGGGGGATCTACCAGGCGCGGTTGTTCCATGCCGACAACCGTATCAGCGGGCGTTTCGAGTTGCCTGCGCAGTTGGGGATCACCGAAGACTTTGCAGACTACCGCTTTGAACCGGCGTTTCTGGCGGTGGGCATCAGTGATATTCGCGGCATTGAAAACGCACTGAAGCTGGAACTGGGTGAGCAGCGGCTGGAGTTCTCTCCGGGTTCCCAAGTCGATTGGCTGGGCGAGGGTGTGCATGTAACGCTGCCCGAGCAAGACAGCAAGAAACCCGCCGTGGTGGAGTTCGCCTTCGACCTGCGCCTGCAAGGCACCGAGCAACTGCAAGTGGTGCCCGTGGGCAAGACCAGCCAGGTGTCAATGGCGTCCAACTGGCCGCACCCGAGCTTTATCGGCAACTTCCTGCCGGCTCAACGTGAAGTCACCGACCAGGGTTTCAGCGCCAATTGGCAGACGACATTCTTCTCCACCAACCTCGAACAAGCCCTGCAGAACTGCCTGGACGGGCAAGGCTGTGAAAACTTCAGCAACCGCAGCTTTGGCGTGAACTTCATCGACCCGGTAGACCAGTACCTCAAGAGCGACCGGGCGATTAAATATGCGCTGTTGTTTATCGCCCTGACCTTTGCCGGCTTCTTCCTCTTCGAGGTGCTCAAGAGTCTGGCGGTGCACCCGATCCAGTACGCTTTAGTGGGCGTCGCACTGGCGTTCTTCTACCTGCTGCTGTTGTCGTTGTCCGAGCATCTGGGCTTTGCCCTGGCCTACCTGATATCCGCCAGCGCCTGTGTGCTGTTGATCGGCTTCTACGTGTGCCATGTGCTGCGCAGCGTTGCCCACGGCCTGGGGTTTTCGGCCGGGCTGGCGGCGTTGTATGGCTTGCTGTACGGGTTGCTCAGTGCCGAGGATTACGCGCTGTTGATGGGCTCGCTGTTGCTGTTTGGCCTGTTGGGCACCGTGATGGTGCTGACACGCAAGCTGGATTGGTATGGGGTGGGTAAACGCAAGGTGGAGCAAGGGCAATGATCGGACTGCGCGAAGACCAGCAAATGAAAGCGAAGATGGTCAACTTTCTCACCAACGCCACCTTCCACTGCAGGAGCGAGCTTGCTCGCGAAGAACGCAAGAACACCGCGTTTAACCAGACGACCCGCGTTATCGTTGACGATTTTCGCGAGCAACCGCGCTCCTACAGAGGCGGCTGAGTCTGCTGCATCGAAGGCCGCAGGCTGACCTCGGCGTACCAGGCGGCGAGCCTTGGGTTATCTGTACGCCATTGCAGATCCGGGTGGCGAAAGTCGATATAGCCCAGTGCACAGGCCACGCTGATGGCGGCGATGTCGAAGTGGCTGGCCAGTTCGGCAATGGCGTCCCGCTCCAGTTCGGCGAGGGCGCGGCGGATCTTGTTGCGCTGTTCATCTAGCCAGGGCGCCCAGTGTTTTTCTGGCGGGCGCATGGCGGTCTCGTAACGCACCAGCACGGCGGCATCCATGATGCCGTCAGCCATCGAGGCCAGGGTCAGGCGCCGCCAGCGGGCCGAGCCGTCTCGGGGGATCAGCGGGTTGCCGACATGCTGGTGGTCGAAGTAATCGAGGATCACCCGGCTGTCGTGCAGTACCGAACCGTCGGCCAGGCGCAGGGCCGGGATCTTGCCGGTGGGGTTGCCTTGCACCACATCGGCGTCCGGGGTGATGGGCGTGGGCATGCAAGCGTGCAGGGCCACGCGGTCCTGTTGGCCGGTCTCTATCAGCAGCACGCGGACTTTGCGCACGAAGGGTGACGCCGGGTTGTGGAACAAGGTCATGCTAGGCGCGGACATGGGCATTCCTCTGTAGGAGCGAGCTTGCTCGCGAATAACGCCAACGATAACGCAGCTCGCTTGGTTTAACGCGGTGCTCTCGGGTTTTTCGCGAGCAAGCTCGCTCCTACAGCAGTTTGTAGACGGCAATGGCCGCGGGTATGCCCAACCCGATCCAACTCAACGAATCCCACCACCCATCGCCCAGCAGCGCTGCAAATAACCCGGCGGCACTGAGCAGGCCAATCCCCAGGGGTATGGCAAACACCTTCCAGAAATTCGACTGCCGCGGCTTCATACCCTGGCCGCCTTGCGCCGTACGATCCATAAGTAAATGCCGCTCACCAGCACGATGATGGTCAACACATCCAGCACCGCCCACAGGACCTTCATCGGCATGCCGCCGTAATCACCAAAATGCAGGGGTTGGGACATGCCCATGGCGTCCATGTACCACGGCCGTTCGGCGATGGCGGTGACGGCAAGGGTGCTGGCGTCGATCAGTACCGGTGTCAGCAAATGGGAGGTCAAGTGGGTGCTGCCCTTCATGAACACAGCGTAGTGATGTTCGCTGGAAAAGCGCGTGCCGGGGAAGGCGATAAAGTCTGGCTCCATACCCGGTGCGGCCTTGGCGGCAATGCTCAACAGCTCGGTGGCGGGTGCGCGCTGGGTCAGCGGCGGGGCGTTCTTGTAGGGTTCGATCATGGCGCTGAGGCTGTCCTGGCGCCAGGCGGCGATGATCAGGTCGGCGCAGGCGCTGATCACGCCGGTAACACCCACCACCAGCGCCCAGGTCAAGGTGACCACGCCGATCAGGTTGTGCAGGTCGAGCCAGCGCAGGCGAGTGGACTTGTCCTGGCGCACGGTGGCGAACTTCAAGCGGCGCATGAACGGCAGGTACAACACCGTGCCCGAGATAATCGCCAGCACAAACAGAATGCCCATGAACGCCAGCAACAACTTGCCCGCCAGCCCGGCAAACATATCCACATGCAGGCGCAGCAGGAACAGGGTGAAGCCCCCATTGGCAGATGGCATTTCGACGGTTTCGCCAGTGCGGGCATCGAGCATGAAGGTGTGCGATGAGTTCGGCTCCGTGCCGGCGGTGGCCGCCATGATCGCGATCACGCCGTTGTTGTCGTCTTCGTCCCAGGCCAGGTACTGCATGGCCTCGCCGGGGCGATGGGCCTGGGCTTTGGCTACAAGCTGCTCGAGGTTGAGCCGGGGCGTATCGGCAGGCATCTGCGCCAGTTCGGGCTCATTGCCCAGCAGGTGGTCGATCTCGTGGTGAAACACCAACGGCAGGCCGGTGAGAGCGAGCAGTAGCAGGAATACGGTGCAGATCAGGCTGGTCCAGGTGTGGATGAAGGACCAGTGGCGGATGGTTTTGCTTTTCATCACGGCTCCAAAGGCAAAAGGGCCGCGGTTCAGGCGGCCCTTCATCAGCGGTTTTCACCGTCTTAGAATTTGTAGTTCACGCTGGCTACTACGTTACGTTGGTCGCCGTAGTAGCAGTAGAAACCATCGCAGGTGGGCAGGTAGTCCTTGTTGAAGATGTTCTTGGCGTCGACGGCCACCGTTACGCCCTTCATGGCATTGCTTACACGGCCAAGATCGTAATGCACCGAGGCGTCGTAGACGGTGTAGGACCCTACGTGGCCGAGTTCGGTGTTGGCAGCGTTGCCGTAAGTGTCACCGACATACCGTACGCCCGCACCTACACCGAAACCGTCCAGCAGGCCGCTGCGCCAAGTGTAATCGGCCCATCCTGTGGCTTGATTGCGAGGCAACTGGTTCAGACGATTTCCTTTTTCAGCGGCTGCGCCTTGGGTGATTTCGCTATCGTTATAGGTGTAGGAACCCACCAGCTTTAGGCTTTCAGTAACGTCTGCGCTGGCTTCAAGTTCCAAGCCGCGAACCCGAACCTCGCCAACTTGGCGCGTGATGCTGCCTTCTGTAACCGAGGTGTTCTGCTGAGTCAGGTCGAACACCGCTGCGGTAAACAAGGCTTTGGTGCCAGGTGGCTGGTATTTGACACCGACTTCGTATTGCTTGCCCTCAGTTGGTTTGAAAGCCCCCGTGCTGGCTACTTGAGTGCCTGAACCCGCCTGGAATGACTCGGCGTAAGACAGGTACGGAGTAATGCCGTTGTCGAAGACATAGCTCAGCGCGGCGTTACCGCTGAAATGCTTGTCACGTTGAGTATTGGTGGCGTCGTTCAAGTTGTGGAAGGTGGTGCCTGTGTGTACCCAGTCTTCGCGTCCGCCGAGGGTCAAGCGCCAGTTATCGAGGGCCATCTGGTCTTGAACATACAGACCGGTCTGCTGGGTTTTTTGGTTGTAGTCATACATGGTGAAGTACTGAACCTTGGAAAAGTCCTGTCCGTACACCGGTCGATTGAAGTTAATAGTGGGTACACCGCCTGAACCCCATAGCCAGCGTGCATTGCTGTCGGAGCGCTGGTGGTCGAGACCAAGCAACAGGGTATGACTTACAGGACCGGTCTGGAAGTTAGCTTGAAAATTGTTATCGACTGCGAACTGGCCGATGTCCTCATCGACCTTGCCGGCGGAGCGACTTACGTTGCCGTCGGCATCAACTGCGGCTTCCGGGCCATTCGGGAAAAACGCTCCCCCGGCGGTAAGGCCCTGGAACGACAAGTCGTTCTTGGTATATCGCAGGTTCTGACGGAACTGCCAAATGTCGTTCAAGCGCGTTTCAAACGCGTAGCCCAGTGCGTAGTAAGTGCGGTCATAGAACTCCCAGTCTGGATCGCCCAGGTTCTTATGATGGGAAATCTTGCCGGCTGGCGAGCTCAATTTGGTGCCTTGCAGCGGCAGGAACTGACCGGTGATACCGGTATCGTCGCGAGTGAATTGGGTGAGCAAGGTCAGCTTGGTGTCGTCGTTGATATTCCATGTGAGACTGGGGGCAACGTTGTATCGCTTGTCCGGGATGTGGTCTACCGCCGTATTGCTGTCGCGCACGACGCCACTGATTCGGTAAAGGAACTGGCCTTCGTCGTCGATTTTGCCGGTGCTATCGAAGTTGATCTGCTTGTGGTTGTTGCTGCCTGCCTGCACTTCAATTTCGTTTGAGCTTTCGGCCTCGGGGCGACGGCTAACCATATCCAGCAAGCCGCCGGGTGGGGTTTGCCCGTAAACCGACGAAGCGGGGCCTCGCAGCACGGCGATGCGTTCCAGATTCCAAGTATCGATTTTCGGCGTGGCGTAGTTACCCTTGGGCAAAGGCAGACCATCGAGGAATTGGGTCGGGACAAAACCGCGAATCAGTAACCAATCACTGCGCGAGTCGGAGCCATAGCCACTGCTCTGCACGCCGGCCGTGTAGCGCAGGGCGTCATTAAGGTTGAGAACGGAGCGGTCTTCCATTTGCTGGCGAGTAATGACCGTGACGGAACGGGGCAGTTCGGCGATAGGAGTATCAGTCTTTGTGCCCGCCGCTGTGCGAGTAGCGACATAGCCATCCACCGGCCCCCAGGCACTTTCATAGTTGCCCTGGGCAATGATGCTGGTCTCGGGCAACGCCACAACCCCTTGCGGAATCGCGGCCAAGGTAAAAGTCCCCGCCGTACTCTGCTCCAACTGCAACCCCGTCCCCCGCAGCGCCTCACGCAACGCGCCCTGCGCATCGAACTGGCCTTTGACCGGCGCCGAGGTCTTGCCGGCGGCGAGTGCGGGGTTGAGGGTCAGCGCCAGGCCGGCCTGGCTGGCGATCTGGTTCAGGGTGGTGGCCAGGGGCGCAGCCGGCAGGTTGTAGGCGCGCACGCTCAAGGCTTGTTCTGCGGCATACAGCGTAGTGCTCGCCAGCGGGGCGCTGAGGGCGATCGCCACGGCTAACAGGCTGGGGCGCAACAAGGTGTCTAGCGTGCGGGACATACGGGCGGCTCCTGAATGGAAATATTTCTCAATTGCCTAGGTGCCGAGCGAGAATCGAAAAGTGATAGGGCTGGGTGAAAATATTTTTCGCAGGTGTGCTTGATGGCCTCATCGCAGGCAAGTCAGCTCTCACAGTTGATGGTGTTCGCAATTCAAAATGTGGGAGCTGGCTTGCCTGCGATAGCAATCGCCCAGGCACTGCAGGACCTAAGGCTTACCCTGGACGGTCACCCACCACGGCGTGTGCTGCTCGATCTGCACCGGCAAGGTCGGCAACAGCGCATTCAATGCCAACGTGGTGTCGTGCAGCGGGAAACTGCCGGTGATGCGCAGATCGGCCACGGACTTATCCACACCCAGGTAGCCGGTGCGATAGCGCGCCAATTCCTCGATCACATCCCCCAGCCGGGCGTTGTCGACCACCAGCATGCCGCGGGTCCAGGCATCGGTTGCCGGGGTGACGGCCAGCAGCGGGCCAAGGCCGTCGCTGCGCATCAGCACCTGCTGGCCCGCCTTGAACACCTGTTCCTGGTGCAACGCCTCGGGCTGGGCGGCCACGGCTGACTGCAAAACACTCAAGCGCGTCGCGTCGTCTTCGCGCTTGACGATAAACCGGGTACCCAGCGCCCGCAGACTGCCGTCGCGGGTTTGCACGTAGAACGGGCGCGAATCGTCGTGGCCGGTCTCGACGAGAATTTCGCCTGCCTGCAACACGATCAAGCGGCGTGTTTCGTCGAAGCGCACATCAATGGCGCTGTGGGTGTTGAGGTTTATTCGCGTGCCGTCCGCCAGCTTCAGCGTGCGCTGTTCACCGGTAGCAGTGCGCTGGTCGGCCAGCCAATAGTGGATAGGTACGTAACGCTCACCGGCAAACAGCGCCAGGCCGCACACCAGCACGATACTGGCCAGGCCCCGGCCCAGTTTGCGCACGCGCTGGCGAATGCCGTGGCGCGATTGCAGCAGCGCCGCCCGGGCCGGGCCTGAGGCCACGCTGAAACGCTGGTCGAGCATGCCCAACTGGCGCCAGGCGCGCGCATGTTCCTCATCGCTGGCCAGCCACTTGCTGAACTCTTCCCGTTCCACCGCGCTGCCGTCGCCCGAGTCGAGGGACAGTTGCCAGGCAATCGCGGCATCCAGCACGCGCGACGACACCGGTTTGGAGCCGATGGCGGTCACGACGGCTCGCCATACAGTGCGATGTAGCACTGGCGAATGCCCTGGGCCAGGTATTGGCGCACGCGGGGCACTGACACGCCCAGGCGCTGGGCGATTTCGGCGTGGCCCAGGCCGTCGAGGCGGTTATAGAGAAACGCGGCGCGGGCCTTGCTCGACAGTTTGCCGAGCAGGCGGTCGATGGCCTTGAGGTCTTCGAGGATCAGTTGCTGTGCTTCCGGCGAAGGCTGCTCGCTTTCCGGGATCAGCATCAATTCGGTGAGGTAGGCCTGCTCCAAAGCCGCACGACGGAAGTAGTCGAACAGCAAACCCTTGGCGATGGCCACCAGGAACGCCCGCGGTTCGCGGGGCTCGCGCAACTCATCACGGCCCAGCAGGCGCATGAAGGTGTCCTGGCTCAGGTCTTCGGCACGACTCGGGCACGCCACATTGCGTCGCAGCCAAGCCAACAGCCAGCCACGGTGGTCGCGATATAACGCACCAACAAGCTCACTGCGTGGGGTCTGGACCGACGACAAGGCATCACCGAATAAACAAGAGGTTTAAACTAACGAGAATTATTCGCGATTGTCGCAGAGGCGTGGGGTGGGCGCAATTGGCGTCTGTCGGGAGATGAGATTAAAACGATGGCGCCTGTTTGCGCCGTTTCCATTGGGCCAAACGCGCTTGCAGCGCCTGGGGCGTGGCGATCTGTTGCTGCCGCGCACGGCTGAACAGGATCAGCATCAGCTCCGCCGTCGCCAATGCATCGGCGCTGGCGTGATGGCGTTCTCCGGCCTGTAGCCTGAAGTGGTTGAGCCAATCATCCAGCCCGGCCTCGCGGATATGCGCCTCTGGGCACAACAGCGGGGCCAGGTCTGCCACATCCAGGAATGGATGGGCCAGGCGATACCCCAGGCTGTCCTTGAGCGCCCGGCACAGCATGTGTTGATCAAACGGCGCATGAAAAGCTAGCAGAGGGCTGTCGCCCACGAACGCCATGAAATCCAGCAACGCTTCGGCCGGGTCACTGCCGGCGGCGATTGCACTGGGCCCCAGCCCGTGGATCAGCACACTGGGGCTGAGCTTGGTGTCGGTGCGTTGCAGCGTGCGTTCGAACAGCTGGGAAAAATCCACCGCACCGTCTTCGATGACCACGGCGCCGATCGACAGCACCTGGTCGCGGTGAAGGTTCAGGCCGCTGGTTTCCAGGTCCACCACCACCCAGCGCTGGCTGCGCATTGGGCCGTTGCCCAGCTCGGCGGGCTTGGGTAACTGCTCCAGGCGCTGCTGTTGCGCAGCGTTGAGCCCAGGCTTTTTGGCGCGCAGCCAGCCAAACAAACTCACAGCTGATACCGCAAGCTCAGGCTGCTTTGCAGGCGTTGGGCCTGGCGCAGGGACTCACGCAGGATGCGCCTGTCCAGGTGGTTGAGGCTGTCGGGGTCGACGCGGTTGGAATAGGGCAGGTTCTCGCGGGTCTGCAATTGATGCTGCTGCATGCGGGTCTGCTGGATAAAGTGGTAGGCCTCTTCATAGGCGGCGCCATCCAGGGGCTCGATCACGGCCTTGTCCACCAATTGGCGCAGGCGTTCCAGGGTGTTGTTGGCGTGGATGCCATGGGCCAGGGCCAACAGGCGCGCGCCGTCTACAAAGGGCGTGAGGCCCTGCACCTTGAGGTCGAGGGTGGCTTTTTCGCCATTTTTGCGGGTCAGCACGAACTCGCGGAAACGCCCCACCGGCGGGCGTCGTAGCAGTGCGTTCTCGGCCAACATACGTTGGAACAAGCGGTTATCCGCCACCTGATCGAGAATGCCCTGGCGCAGTTGCTCGCAACCGCGCTCGTCGCCCCACACCACGCGCAAGTCAAAATAGATGCTTGAGCCCAGCAGGTTTTCTGGCGTCGCCTCACGAATGAACGCGCCGAAGCGCCGCGCCCACTCCACGCGGGACAAGCACAGCTCGGGGTTGCCGGCCATGATATTGCCCTTGCACAGGCTGAAGCCGCACAGCGCCAGGCTTTGGTTGATGTGCTGCGCCAGAGGCAGCAAGCGGCCACGAAAGTCGGCGGCTTCGACGGCGTCCTTGGCCTCGAACAGGATGCCGTTGTCCTGGTCGGTGTACAGCGTTTGTTCGCGGCGGCCTTCGCTGCCAAAACACAGCCAACTGAAAGGCACGCCGGGGTCGCCTTTTTCCGCGAGGGTCAACTCGATCACCCGGCACACGGTGTGGTCGTTGAGCAGCGTGATGATGTGGGTGATCTGGGTGGACGACGCGCCATGGGCGAGCATGCGCTCCACCAACTGGCCGATTTCACCGCGAATCGCCACCAGGTTTTCCACCCGGGGGGCGTTGCGGATGGTGCGGGCCAGGTGCACCAGGTCCACGCGCTGCAGGGAGAACAAGTCACGCTCGGAGACCACGCCACACAGGCGCTGGTCTTGCACCAGGCACACATGGGCGATATGCCGCTCGGTCATGGCGATAGCTGCGTCGAATGCGCTGTGCTCCGGGCTCAAGTAAAACGGTGCCTGGGTCATGTGCCCGGCAATGCTCTGGCTGAAGTCGCTGGTGCCATCGGCGACCACCTGGCGCAGATCGCGCAGGGTGAAGATGCCCAGGGGCGCCTTGTGTTCGTTGACGATCACAATGCTGCCGACCTGCTGTTCGTGCATCAAAGTCACCGCTTCGCGCAACGGCGTGTGCGGGCTGCAGGTGACCGGGTGGCGCATGGCCAATTCACCCAGGCGGGTATTCAAGGAGTATTGGGTGCCGAGGGTTTCCACGGCTTTTTGCTGTACCTGCTGGTTGACCTGGTCGAGCAGGCTGCTGACCCCGCGCAAGGCGAAATCACGAAACGGGCTGGACAGCGCGAACAGCTTGATAAAGGCCGGCTTGTTCAGTTGCAGGCAAAAGGTGTCTTCAGCGGCTTTGTGTTCTGTGCGGGTCGCGCGTTCACCCAGCAAGGCGGCGAGGGGGAAGCATTCGCCGGTGGCGATTTCAAAGGTGGTGTCCGCCGAGTCTGGGCGCTCGCCCACGACCCGCCCCTGTTTGACGATATAAAAATGCTCGACCGGGCCGCCCGACGGTTTGAGGATGCTGTCGCCAGGGCCGTAGAAACGCAGCTGGCACTGTTCCACCAGGAAGGCCAGGTGCGCCTGTTCCATCTGGTTGAACGGCGGGAAGCGTTGCAGGAATTGCAGGGTGCCGTGGATGTTCTGCAACACCGCGGTTTTACCCGCCTGTGCGAATGCATCAGCTTTACTCATAACAGTGACCGCAGTGTTTTTGTCGTTATCGTGCTGCATGGTCGACTCCTGCGCGGTGGGTGCCCATTGGACGTAAGTCTAGGTCGAGGAATACCGCGCAAAACTAGGGAAAAACCTTACATGACAATCGTCCAAAACCCGTAGAACGCCCACTAGGCAAACTTTCCGACGAAGTGCACATTGATCGCCCTTCCGCAGATGTCTGACGAGTGTGCTGGGAGATTGATGAGAACTGCTGAGAAACGTATGTCCGACCACGATATTTTGAGTGATGCCGAGCGCGAGGCGCTGAGCGCCGTGATGCTGGAGCCCGACTTACCCCCCCAACGCGTATTGATCGTGGACGACGACAAGGACGCGCGTGAACTGTTGGCGGAAATCCTTGGGCTCGACGGTATTCGCTGCATGACAGCCGAAAGTGGCGAGGCAGCGTGGGAGTTGTTGAAGACGCACAGTTCCATCGGTTTGTTGATCACCGACCTGCGCATGGCGCCCAGCAATGGCCTGGAATTGATCCGCCAGGTGCGTGAGTCCACCCGTGCGGCGTTGCCGATCATCATCATGTCGGGGGACGCGGAAGCGCCGGATGTGATTGATGCGATGCATTTGAGCGTGGTGGATTTCTTGCTCAAGCCGATTGATAGCGTGAAGTTGGCGAAGTTGGTGAAGCGGGAGTTGGGGATGGTTGCCTGATTCTTGTGGTGAGTGTGATGGCCTCTTCGCGAGCAAGCCCGCTCCCACATTCGACCGCATTCTTACCCGACTGAATGCAGTCAAATGTGGGAGCGGGCTTGCTCGCGAAGGCGTCAGTACATTCGACCTAAGAACTAAAAAGCCCCGATCTTTCGATCAGGGCTTTTTTGCATCTGTAGGAGCGAGCTTGCTCGCGAAGAATGCACAGGCACCGCGTTTGTCCAAGGTGCCTGCGTTATCGTTAACGTTTTTCGCGAGCAAGCTCGCTCCTACCATTACAGGCCGTTCTTGGCCTTGAACTCCCGACGCCTGCGGTGCAACACCGGCTCGGTATAGCCATTAGGCTGCTTGGTCCCTTCAATCACCAACTCCACCGCTGCCTGGAACGCGATGTTGCTGTCGAAATCCGGAGCCAGTGGGCGGTACAACGCATCCCCGGCATTCTGACGGTCTACCACCGGCGCCATGCGCTTGAGGCTTTCCATCACTTGGGCTTCGTTGACGATGCCGTGGCGCAGCCAGTTGGCGATGTGCTGGCTGGAAATACGCAGGGTGGCGCGGTCTTCCATCAGGCCGACATCGTTGATGTCCGGCACCTTGGAGCAGCCCACACCCTGGTCGATCCAGCGCACCACATAGCCAAGGATGCCCTGGGCGTTGTTGTCCAGTTCGTTGCGGATCTCTTCTTCGGACCAATCGGTGTTGCTGGCCAAAGGAATGGTGAGGATATCGTCCACCGAGGCGCGCTCGCGCTTGGCCAGTTCGGCCTGGCGGGCAAACACATCGACCTTGTGATAGTGCAACGCATGCAAGGCCGCGGCGGTTGGCGAAGGTACCCAGGCGGTGTTGGCGCCGGCCAGTGGGTGAGCGATTTTCTGTTCGAGCATCGCTGCCATCAGGTCGGGCATGGCCCACATGCCCTTACCGATCTGTGCACGACCTTGCAGGCCAGTGCTCAGGCCGATATCGACGTTCCAGTTCTCATAGGCGCCGATCCATTTTTCTGCCTTCATGGCCGCCTTGCGCACCATCGCGCCGGCTTCCATGGAGGTGTGGATTTCATCGCCGGTGCGGTCGAGGAAACCGGTGTTGATAAACACCACACGCTCGCTGGCCGCCTTGATGCAGGCCTTGAGGTTGACCGTGGTGCGGCGCTCCTCGTCCATGATCCCGACCTTGAGGGTGTTGCGCGCCAGGTTCAGCACCTCTTCGATGCGACCGAACAGTTCGTTGGTGAACGCGGCTTCTTCCGGGCCGTGCATCTTCGGTTTCACAATGTACACAGAACCGGTGCGGCTGTTCTTGCGGGTGTTGTTGCCGTTGAGGCTGTGGATCGCCGCCAGGCTGGTGATCAGGCCGTCGAGGATGCCTTCGGGCACTTCGTTGCCGTCTTTATCGAGGATCGCATCGATGGTCATCAAGTGGCCAACGTTGCGCACGAACAACAGCGAACGGCCGTGCAGGGTCACGTCGCTGCCATCCACGCCGGTGTAGACGCGGTCAGGGTTCATGGTGCGGGTGAAGGTCTGGCCACCCTTGGCCACTTCTTCGGCCAGGTCGCCCTTCATCAGGCCGAGCCAGTTGCGGTAGATCACCACTTTGTCATCGGCATCCACGGCGGCGACGGAGTCTTCGCAGTCCATGATGGTGGTCAGCGCGGCTTCCATCAGCACGTCTTTGACGCCGGCAGCGTCGGTCTGGCCGACTGGGGTGCTGGCGTCGATCTGGATTTCGAAGTGCAGGCCATTGTGCTTGAGCAAGATTGCAATCGGCTCGGCCGCAGGGCCCTGGAAACCGATCAACTGGGCATCGTCACGCAGGCCGCTGTTGCTGCCGCCTTTGAGGCTCACGATCAGCTTGCCATCGACGATCTTGTAGCCGGTGGAATCGACGTGGCTGCCGGCGCTGAGCGGTGCGGCTTCGTCGAGGAAGGCGCGGGCGAAGGCAATGACCTTGTCCCCACGCACTTTGTTGTAGCCCTTGCCCTTCTCGGCGCCGTTGGCTTCGCTGATGGCGTCGGTGCCATACAGCGCGTCGTACAGCGAGCCCCAGCGCGCATTCGAGGCATTGAGGGCGAAACGGGCATTCATCACCGGCACGACCAGCTGTGGGCCGGCCATGCGTGCGATCTCGTCATCGACGTTTTGGGTCGAGGCCTGGAAGTCTGCGGCTTCTGGCAGCAGGTAGCCGATGTCTTGCAGGAAGGCTTTGTAGGCCACCGGGTCATGGGCCTGGCCTGCGTGGGTCTGGTGCCAGGTATCGATCCGCGCCTGGAAGTCGTCGCGTTTGGCGAGTAGGGCTTTGTTCTTCGGGGCCAGGTCATGGATGACCTTGTCGGCACCGGCCCAGAACTGGTCGGCAGTGATGCCGGTACCGGGAATGGCTTCGTTGTTCACGAAGTCGAACAGGACTTTGGCGACCTGCAGGCCACCGACTTGAACGTGTTCAGTCATTGCTTGCCTCACTCTGCGGAGCTTATGCGCTTTTTCAGATTTTCATTATGTAGTGCACGGTTGGGCATACTACATGATGACTTGCGGTTGTGAAAATTAGACTAAATACGTCGTTTAGCGACCCACTTTGGTCGTACGGTCACAGCGGAGAACCGGATGTTCTCAAAAAACTATTAGATTGTTCCAGATAAATATCAAAATGGTACACGATTTGTCTTCGAGCGACCGCGCGTCCACTTTGTAGGAGCGAGCTTGCTCGCGAAAAACCTGAGAGCACCGCAAGTGTCAGTTTTTTCGCGTTATCGTTGACGACCTTCGCGAGCAAGCTCGCTCCTACAGGAATAGCACCGAGGTATTTCGCCATGGACCATCTTGTACTCACTATTATCGCCGCCGACAAACCCGGCCTGGTTGAACGCATCGCGCAGAACATTGCCAGCCATGGTGGTAACTGGCTGGAAAGCCGCATGGCGCACATGGCCGGGCAGTTTGCCGGGATTCTGCGGGTCAGTGTGCCGAGCGAGCAGCGCCAGGCATTGGTGGGATCGTTGGAGGATTTATCCACCCACGGCATTCGCGTGTTGGTGGGTGAGGGCAGCAGCGGCCAGGCATCGGCGTCCAAGCCGATCCTGATGACCCTGGTGGGCAATGATCGCTCGGGCATCGTGCGCGAGATCACCGCGCTGTTGAGCCAGCAGGGTGTCAACCTGGAACGCCTGAGCACCGATGTGCGCCCGGCGCCCATGAGTGGTGATCCGCTGTTCAACGCCGAGGCGTTGTTGCAAGTGCCGGCCACGCTGTCGTTGGAAACCTTGCAAGAGGCTTTGGAAACCTTGGCCGATGACTTGATGGTGGAGTTACGTCAGGAGGAGTAACGATCCACAGGGTTATGCATCGAAATCTTGCATGGGCCTGTGGATAACCTGTAGAGACCCGACGCCAGGCCACGCCCGCCGGGCATCTGCGCAAGTTGAGCAAAAAACGAGCAGTTTCAAGGGCTTGTGCACAAATGGCGGGGATCAGGTTGTGGATAACCTTGGGGTGGAACGCTGCAAGCCACGAATGCTGTGGCTTGCAGAGGTTTGTACGTTATTTGATCAGCGTTTGCGCACGGTCATCCAGGCATCCAGGCTGTACACCACCAGCCCGGCCCAGATAAAGGCGAAGGCGATCAACGTGCTCGGCGCCAGGTGTTCACCGAACAACAGCACGGCTTCGAGCAACACCAGCGTCGGCGCCACGTACTGCAAAAAGCCCAGGGCGGTGTAGGGTAAATGCCGTGCAGCGGCGTTGAAGCACACCAGGGGAATCAGCGTCACCGGGCCTGCGGCCACCAGCCACCAGGCCTCGGAGGTGCTCCAGAACGCCAGTTGCGCGCTGTGGGCGGTCGGGTTGAACAGCAACCAGGCGATGGCAATGGGTACCAGCATCCAGGTTTCCACCACCAGCCCTGGCAGCGCCTTGACCGGCGCCTGCTTGCGGATCAAACCGTAGAAACCGAACGTCAACGCCAGCGCCAGCGACACCCACGGCAGGCTACCAACCTGCCACACCTGCTGCGCCACACCCGCCGCAGCCAACCCGACAGCCACCCATTGCAAACGGCGCAGGCGCTCGCCGAGGATCAGCATGCCCAGCAGCACATTTACCAGCGGGTTGATGTAGTAACCCAGGCTCGCTTCGAGCATGCGCCCGGTGTTTACCGACCACACATAGGTCAGCCAGTTAGCGGCGATCAACGAACCACTGAGGGCCAGGATCGCCAGGCGCTTGGGGTTGTCGCGCAGCTCGCGAAACCAGCCGGGGTGTTTCCACACCATCAGCAACAGCCCACCGAACAGTGCCGACCACAACACACGGTGCACGATGATCTCGGCGGCAGGCACGCTGGCGATGGCTTTGAAGTAGAGCGGGAACAGACCCCAGATGACATAGGCGCTCAGGCCCAGGATGTACCCCTTGCGAGGGTTGGCGGCTTGCATTGCAGAATCCTTGCTTAGGCAGCTAACAAAGCGCAATTGTAAGGATATTTGTCAGACAATGGGCGCCGCTTTTTGTAGGAGCGCGCTTGCTCGCGAAGATCGTCAACGATAATGCGGCAGGCCTGTCACCCAATGGCGCTCTCGGGTTTTTCGCGAGCAAGCTAGCTCCTACAGGAGAGCGTCGTGTTGCTCAGAAGAGCTTCAGCGGTTCTTCATTGAGCGCCGACAGTTGTTCGCGCAATGCCAGCACCTGATCACCCCAATACCGCTCGCTGCCAAACCACGGAAAGCTATGGGGGAATGCGGGGTCGTCCCAGCGTCGCGCCAGCCAGGCACTGTAGTGCATCAGGCGCAGGGCGCGCAGCGGTTCGATCAGCGCCAGTTCGCGCGGGTCGAAGTCGTGGAATTCCTGGTAGCCATCCATCAGCTCCGAGAGCTGGCCCAGGCATTCCTGGCGGTCGCCAGCCAGCATCATCCACAGGTCTTGCACCGCCGGGCCCATGCGGCAGTCATCCAGGTCGACGATATGGAACATTTCGTCGCGGCACATCATGTTGCCGGGGTGGCAGTCACCGTGCATGCGGATGTTCTTGTGCGGCGTGGCCTTGTAAACCTCTTCCACACGCTTGAGCAGGTCGCGGGCTACGGACTCATAGGCCGGCAACAGGCTTTTGGGAATGAAGTTGCCTTCAAGCAGGGTGGTAAGGGAGTCGTGACCGAAATTCTTCACCCCCAGGGCTTCGCGGTGTTCGAACGGGCGGGTGGAGCCCACCGCGTGCAAACGCCCGAGCAGTTGCCCAAGCCGATAAAGCTGATCGAGGTTGCCAGGCTCCGGCGCGCGGCCGCCACGGCGGGGGAACAGGGTGAAGCGGAAACCTGCGTGTTCGAACAGGCTCTCGCCGTTGTGGACCAACGGGGCGACCACCGGTACATCGCACTCGGCCAGTTCGAAGGTGAAGCGGTGTTCTTCCAGGATCGCCTCGTTGGTCCAGCGCTGGGGGCGATAGAACTTGGCGATCAGTGGTTCGGCGTCTTCGATGCCCACTTGGTACACACGGTTTTCGTAGCTGTTGAGCGCCAGAACTCGCGCGTCGCTGAGGAAACCGATGCTTTCGACGGCGTCGAGCACCAGGTCTGGGGTGAGTGTTTCAAACGGGTGGGCCATGCGAACTCCTGCGCGCAGCAGGGCGCCGCGTCCGGCCGGGTATGGTAACAGCATAGATAGGCGGTGGCTGTGCGGACGCCTTCGCAGGCAAGCCAGCTCCCACACTGGCATGTATTTACACATCGAGATGTGGGAGCTGGCTTGCCTGCGATAGCGGTCTATCAGGCGCCTACGATCCCGCCGTCATCCCGCCGAATCGCCATCACCGAGGAGCGCGGCTTGCCGTTGGGCAGGTGTTCCGGCCAGGTCGAACCACCGGTTTCCCCTGGGTGTTGAATGCCCACGAACAGCGTCTTCTGGTCCGGCGAAAAACTGATCCCCGTCACTTCACACGCCACCGGTCCCACCATGAAACGACGGATTTCACCGGTGCTCGGGTCGGCACACAGCATCTGGTTATTGCCCATGCCCGCAAAGTCGCCGGCGTTGCTGTAGTCGCCATCGGTGAGGATCCACAGGCGCCCGGCTTTGTCGAAGCCCAGGCCGTCGGGGCTGTTGAACATGTTTTGCGGGTTGATGTTGGACGAGCCGCCCTTGGGGTTGCCGGCATGTACGCCGGGGTTGCCGGCCACCACGAACAGGTCCCAAGTGAAGTCCGTGGCACCGTGGTTATCGGCGTCGGCTTTCCAGCGCAGGATCTGGCCGTAGACGTTCTTCTCCCGTGGGTTGGGGCCGCCCACCGGCTGGCCCTCTTCGCCGCGCTTGGCGTTGTTGGTCAGGGTGCAGTAGACCTGGCCGTCGGTGGGGCTGACCACGATCCATTCCGGGCGGTCCATGCGTGTGGCTTTCACCACGCTGGCGGCCAGGCGCGCGTGAATCAGCACCTCGGCCTGGTTGGCGAACCCGCTGCTGGCGTCGATGCCGTTTTTGCCATGGGTGAGTTCAACCCACTGGCCTTTGCCCTTGGGGTGGTCGGCGTTGCCGTCGCCCGCGTCGAAGATCGCCACGTACAAGGTGCCGTGGTCGAGCAGGTCTTTGTTGGCCTTGGGGTTGTTGTGGTTGATCTGGTCGCGGCTGACGAACTTGTAGATGAATTCACCACGCTCATCGTCGCCCATGTACACCACGGCGCGGCCGTCACGGGTTTCGGCGAGGGCTGCGTTCTCGTGCTTGAAGCGGCCCAGGGCCGTGCGCTTGACCGGGGTGGATTGCGGATCGAACGGGTCGATTTCCACCACCCAGCCATGGCGATTGAGTTCGTTGGGGTTCTTGGCCATGTCAAAGCGCGGGTCGTGCTGATGCCAGTTGATGTCCTTGCTGGCGGCCACCACGCCGTAGCGCTTCTGCCCGGCGTCGAAGGTTTGCTGCGGGTTGCTGCTGCCAAAGCAATCGGTGAAGTTTTCTTCGCAGGTCAGGTAAGTGCCCCACGGCGTCTTGCCGTTAGCGCAGTTCTGGAACGTGCCGAGGACTTTTTTGCCGGTCTTGTCGGCGCTGGTTTTCAGCCAATCATGGCCGGCAGCAGGGCCACTCAAGCGGAGCGGTGAATTGCCGTGGATGCGTCGGTTGTAGCGCGAGTCCTGGACGAACTGCCAAGTGTCACCCTGGCGGCGTACTTCGATCACCGACACGCCTTCGCTGGCCAGGGCCTTGCGCACGTCTTCGGCCGATTGCGGCGCGCCGCCGTGGGCGTAGAGGTAGCGGTAGTTGGTGTATTCGTTGTTGATCGCCATCAGCGCGCGGTTGTCGTCGCCGGAGAATGGAAACAGGCTCATGCCGTCGTTGTTGTCGCCGAACTGTTGTTCCTGGGCCTTGGCGGTGCCATGGCCGGACGGGTCGAAGGCTGGGGCGTGCTTGTGCAGGGGCTGGCCCCAACTGATCAGCACCGAAGCGCTGTAGCCCGGTGGCAGGGTGATGGTGTCGCTGGTGGCGGCGGCGATGCTGGTGAACCCCAGCAGCGGGCTGGCGGAAGCGGCATTCACCGCCAGGGCGCTACGGCTCAGCAGGTTACCGCCGAGGAACATCGCGGCGCCGCACAAGGCGCCTGCGCCGATAAAGCGACGGCGGGTCAGGCCCACCATCTGTTCAAGGTCGGTGGCTTGGTTTTCTTCTAATAGGCTCATCACAGGCTCCTTAAGGTTTTTGCAGACACCTTAAGCAGCGCTTGTGACCGAATTGTTGCAGCTTGAAGACGCGGGCCCGTTACACCGGGGTGCCGAGCAACACATGGCTGGGTGCAAACTGCACGCGGATCGGCTGGCCCTGCGCTGCGTCGATGGCCTTGAGTGCGACGGGCTGCGCCAGTGCGCACAACACTTGGCCGTTGGGCAGGGCGATACGCACCTCGCTGGGGCCGTCTTCGGCGGCGAGAATGGTCTCGATCACACCGCTCATGCAATTGTGTCCAAGTGTTTCGGTTTGCCCCTCCGCCAATAATTCAAGCCATCCGGCCTTGATCAGCGCGACCACTTCCACACCAGTCTGCAGTTCCAGGCGCAGGGTGCTGTCGTGGGTGATCTGTGCATCCAGATGCAGGCCGCCAGCCAATTGCAGGCGGATCATGTCGTTGTGGCCATGGCTCTCTATGGCGCTGACCTGGCCGTGCAACTGGTTGCGCGCGCTGGTGCGCAGCATCAAGCGGCCCAGCAGGCTGAAGTCGCTGGCCGCTTCGTCCGAGCCAAGGATCTCGGCCTGAAGCAGTTGCAGACGCTGATAAAGGCGCAGCACCCGCTCTCCTTCTTGCGTCAGTTTGGCGCCGCCACCGCCCTTGCCGCCGACGCTGCGTTGCACCAGCGGTTTTTGCGCCAGGTTGTTCAGCTCGTCAATGGCGTCCCAGGCGGCCTTGTAACTCAACCCGGCACTCTTGGCCGCACGGGTGATGGAACCCTGCTCGGCGATGTGCCCCAGCAAGGCAATACGCTGAGGGCGGCGGATGATGTGTTGGTTGAGAGGGCTGGGCACAGACATGGCAGATACGCTTGGGTGAGATGCGCCGACGTTGCCGCGCTGGCGCGGGGGAGTCAAGTCAGCTGCCGGGTTTGGGCGTACGGGCCAGGCAATACACGTCCACCTGGCGGGCGCCGGCGTTTATCAACAAGCGCGCCAGGCTGTGGGCCGTGGCGCCGGTGGTGAGGACGTCGTCTACCAGCGCCAGATGTTGCCCGGCAACCTGGATGCCGGGGGCCAGGGCGAAGGCGTTGAGCAGGTTGCGTTTGCGGGTCTTGGCATCGAGGTCTTGCTGCGCCACGGTTTCATGGGGGCGCAGCAGCGCATGTTCATCAACGGGAATGTCTAGGGCGTGACTGAGCCAGCGGGCCAGCATCAACGCTTGATTAAAGCCGCGTTCGCGCAGGCGTTTACGCGCCATGGGCACGGGCAGCAGGCAGTCGGGGCGCTCCAGTTCGGCGTTATCGAGGCGATGTTGCAAGTGCTGCCCCAGCAGGCGCGCCAACAGATGCCCCAGCGGCCAACGCGCCTGATGCTTGAAGCGGCTGACCAGGGTATCCACGGGAAAACTGTAGGTCCATGGCGCGACCACTTGGTGAAAGGCCGGAGGCTGTTTTTTGGCACTGGCCGCAGATCAACCCATCCATGGGCAAGGGCAGTGCGCAGCGCTCGCATTGGTCCATCAGCCATGGCAACTCTGTTTCGCAGGCGCTGCACACGGCCTCGGCTGATTCGGTGCTCTCATCGCAAATCAGACAGGGTTGTATGCTTTTTAACCAGATGTAAACTTGGTGATTGTACTCAGGTTGACAGTGCATGAATCTTCCTTAAATATGCCGAGCATCCGTGTCGTGCCTGTGGGTATTGCCCTACCCACAGCGCTTGCCAAAGCATAATCAAGGAATCGCCCATGAGCGCCAGCACCTCTGCCACCCTGCGTCACGATTGGTCTTTAGCTGAAGTCAAAGCCCTGTTCGTGCAGCCCTTCAACGACCTGTTGTTCCAGGCGCAGACCGTGCACCGCGCGCATTTCGACGCCAACCGCGTGCAGGTCTCGACCCTGCTGTCGATCAAGACCGGCGCCTGCCCGGAAGATTGCAAATATTGTCCGCAGTCAGGCCACTACAACACTGGCCTGGAAAAAGAGAAACTGATGGAGGTGCAGAAGGTCCTCGAGGAGGCCGCTCGCGCCAAGGCCATCGGTTCGACGCGTTTCTGCATGGGCGCGGCGTGGAAACATCCATCGGCCAAAGACATGCCCTACGTGCTGGAAATGGTCAAAGGCGTGAAGGCCATGGGCCTGGAAACCTGCATGACCCTCGGTCGCCTCGACCAGGACCAGACCGAAGCCCTGGCCCAGGCCGGCCTGGACTACTACAACCACAACCTCGACACGTCGCCGGAGTTCTACGGCTCGATCATCACCACCCGCACCTACAGCGAGCGCCTGCAAACCCTGGCGTATGTGCGTGATTCGGGGATGAAGATCTGCTCGGGCGGCATCCTCGGCATGGGCGAATCTCTCGATGACCGCGCCAACTTGCTGATCCAACTGGCCAACCTGCCGGAGCATCCGGAATCGGTACCGATCAACATGCTGGTGAAGGTAGCGGGTACGCCGTTGGAAAACGCCGATGACATCGACCCCTTCGATTTCATCCGCATGTTGGCGGTGGCGCGCATCCTGATGCCGCAGTCCCACGTGCGCCTGTCGGCCGGCCGCGAAGCCATGAACGAGCAGATGCAGGCCCTGGCGTTTTTTGCCGGCGCCAACTCGATCTTCTACGGCGACAAACTGCTGACCACCGCCAACCCCCAGGCTGACAAAGACATGCAACTGTTCGCACGCCTGGGCATCTTGCCCGAAGCCCGTGAAGAGCATGCCGACGAAGTGCACCAGGCGGCGATCGAGCAGGCGTTGGTGGAGCAAAAGAGCAGCGAGCAGTTCTACAACGCTGTGGTGTAACCACCTTTGGAATGCATCCCAGTGTAGGAGCTGGCTTGCCTGCGATGACGGCGGCACTTTCAGCGTAGAAGTGTCAGAAGGACCGCTATCGCAGGCAAGCCAGCTCCCACATTGGACGCAGTTGAACCTGTTAAATCGAGGCCAGCATGTCTTTCGATCTCGCCGCGCGCCTCGCTGCCCGCCGTGCCGACCATCTTTACCGCCAGCGCCCCTTGCTGCAGAGCCCCCAAGGCCCGCAGGTGGTGGTGGACGGGCAACCGTTGTTGGCCTTCTGCAATAACGATTACCTGGGCCTTGCCAATCACCCGCAAGTGATCGAAGCCTGGCGCGCCGGTGCGTCCCGTTGGGGCGTGGGCGGTGGCGCTTCGCATTTGGTGGTGGGCCACGCCACGCCGCACCATGAACTAGAAGAAGCCCTGGCTGACTTGACCGGTCGCCCGCGTGCCTTGCTGTTCACCACCGGCTACATGGCCAACCTCGGCGCGGTCACGGCGCTGGTGGGGCAGGGCGATACGGTACTGGAAGACCGGCTTAACCACGCGTCTTTGCTGGATGCCGGCTTGCTGTCCGGTGCGCGTTTCAACCGCTACTTGCATAACGACGCGGGCAGCCTGGCCAAGCGCCTGGAGAAAGCCACCGGCAATACCTTGGTGGTCACCGACGGTGTGTTCAGTATGGACGGCGACCTTGCCGACCTGCCCGCGCTGGCCCGTGAAACCCGGGCCAAAGGGGCCTGGCTGATGGTGGATGACGCCCATGGTTTCGGCCCGCTGGGCGCCAATGGCGGCGGTATCGTCGAGCATTTCGGCTTGAGCCAGGACGACGTGCCCGTGCTGGTTGGCACCTTGGGCAAAGCGTTCGGCACTGCCGGGGCCTTTGTGGCCGGCAGTGAGGACTTGATCGAGAGCCTGATCCAATTCGCCCGTCCGTATATCTACACCACCAGCCAGCCACCGGCACTGGCCTGCGCCACCCTCAAAAGCCTGGAACTGCTGCGCAGCGAACAGTGGCGACGCGAGCACCTCAACGCGTTGATCCGCCAGTTCCGTCGCGGCGCCGAGCAGATAGGCCTGGCGTTGATGGACAGCTTTACGCCGATCCAACCGATCCTGATTGGCGACAGCGCCCGGGCACTGCGCCTGTCGCAGATGCTGCGCGAGCGCGGCCTGATGGTGACTGCCATTCGCCCACCGACCGTGCCGGCCGGCAGTGCCCGTCTGCGGGTGACATTGACGGCAGCCCACAGCGAAGCGCAGGTGCAGCTACTGTTAGAAGGGTTGCAAGCGTGTTTTCGCTTATTAGGCGACTCGGAGTCTGGCCATGCGTAATCGACTGATCCTGCTACCGGGCTGGGGCCTGGGTGTGTCACCGCTGGAACCGTTGGCCGCCGCGTTGCATGGCCTGAACGAGCACTTGCAGGTACAGATCGAACCCTTGCCGGCGCTTGAGGCCAGCGAACTCGGTGAATGGCTCGACGAACTCGATGCGACGCTGCCGGACAACGCCTGGCTTGGGGGCTGGTCGCTGGGCGGCATGCTCGCGTCCGAGTTGGCGGCGCGCCGTGGCGAGCGGTGCTGCGGTTTGCTGACCCTGGCGAGCAACCCGTGTTTCGTCGCCCATGATGGCTGGCCTCACGGGATGCCTGCTGAAACCTTCGATGCATTTCTGGCCGGCTGCCATGCCGATTCCCAGGTCACGCTCAAGCGTTTTGGCCTGTTGTGCGCCAAGGGTGCCGAGGACACGCGGGGCTTGTCGCGGTTATTGGTCAGCGGCGCGCCGAATACCTCCCCCAGCGTCTTGATGCCCGGCCTGGAACTGCTGGCCCAACTGGATACGCGGGCGGCCTTGCAGGCTTTTCGCGGCCCACAGTTGCACCTGTTTGCCGGCCTGGATGAGCTAGTGCCTGCCGAAGCCGCCAGCGACCTGCTGGCCTTGCTTCCCGATGTGGAAATCGGCCTGATTGAACAGGCCGGTCACGCGTTTCTTCTGGAAGACCCTCACGGAGTAGCCGGTGCTATCCAGGCTTTTTTGCATGAGTGTGTTGATGACTGACCTATCCCACCCGCCCTTGCCTGGGGGCTTGCCGGACAAGCGCCAGGTCGCGGCCTCGTTCTCCCGTGCGGCGGCCAGTTACGACAGCGTCGCCGAGTTGCAGCGTGCGGTCGGGCATGAACTGCTCGGCCGCTTGCCGCACGGTCTGGTGCCCCAGCGTTGGCTGGACATGGGCTGCGGCACGGGTTACTTCAGCCGCGTATTGGGCGAGCGTTTGCCCGGGAGCCAAGGTGTGGCGCTGGACATTGCCGAGGGCATGCTCAACCACGCGCGTCCGCTGGGTGGCGCCGCGCACTTTATAGCCGGTGATGCAGAACGCTTGCCGCTTGCAGCTGACGGCTTCGAGCTGCTCTTCTCCAGCCTCGCGGTGCAGTGGTGTGCCCATTTTGATGCGGTGCTCAGCGAAGCCCAGCGTGTGCTGCGACCAGGTGGCGTGCTGGCCTTTGCCAGCCTGTGCGTAGGCACCCTGGATGAGTTGCGCGAAAGTTGGCGGGCGGCGGACGGCCTGGTCCACGTCAATCGCTTCCGCACCTTCGAGGCTTATCAGCAACTGTGTGCAGCCAGTGGTTTGCGCGTGATCAGCCTGGAGCGACAGCCCCATGTGTTGCATTACCCGGATGTGCGCAGCCTGACCCATGAGCTCAAGGCATTGGGCGCCCACAACCTCAACCCAGGCCGCCCGGGAGGGTTGACGGGCCGTGCGCGGATTGTCGCGCTGGTAGAGGCCTACGAGCAGTTCCGCCAGGCCCAGGGCCTGCCCGCCACTTACCAAGTGGTGTATGCCGTACTGGAGAAACCGCTATGAGCGCCGCGTACTTCATCACCGGTACAGACACCGATGTTGGCAAGACCACCATCGCCGCCGGCCTGTTGCATGCCGCCAGGCTCGCCGGCAAAAGCACGGCCGCCGGAAAGCCGGTGGCGTCGGGCTGCCAACTGACGGCCAAGGGGTTGCGCAATGCCGATGCGTTGGCGCTGCTGGCCGAGTGTTCCGTGCCGCTCAGTTATGCCGAAGTCAACCCGGTGGCCTTCGAGCCGGCTATCGCGCCGCATCTGGCGGCGCGCGAGGCGGGCGTCGGGCTCACGGTGCAATCGCTGCTCAAACCGATGCAGCAGATCCTGGCACGGGGCGCGGACTTCACTTTGATCGAAGGGGCGGGCGGTTGGCGCGTGCCCTTGGCCGACCAGGCCAACCTGTCGGACCTGGCCATGGCGCTCAAACTGCCGGTGATCCTGGTGGTAGGCGTGCGCCTGGGGTGCATCAGCCACGCGTTGCTCACCGCCGAAGCCATCGCACGGGATGGCTTGCCGCTGGCGGGCTGGGTGGCAAATATCATCGACCCCAAGACCTCCCGTCTGGAAGAAAACCTCGCCACCCTGGCTGAGCGCCTGCCCGCGCCTTGCCTGGGGCGAGTGCCGAAACTCAAACATGCCGGGGCCGCCGCAGTGGCCGAGTACCTGGAGCTGGACCTGCTTGACTGATTTTGGCTATCGCTAAGGCAATATGCCATTAGTGTTTTTGACGGGCCTTTTGCCAGGATGTCTGGTTCAATCGGGCTTCACGATTTTCTCAAAGGCAGGCTTACGCCATGGACATCTCTGGAAGCAGCGCGTTTTATTCGGGCCTGAGCAGCATTCAGACCGGGCAGAACCGTGTCGACCAGGCGGCCGGCAAGATTGCCAGCGCCGCGACCACCCAGCCATCGGCCGCGCAAAGCGACCGTCTGCAAGCCAATGACCGCGCCCAAGCGTCCAACTCGGCAAGCAACATGGTGGAAATGGCCCAGGGCAAGTTTCAAGTCGAGCTGGGGGCGAAAGTCGCCAAGGCTTCGGGTGAAATGCTCGGTACCTTGATCGATACCTACGCTTAACGTCTCTATCGCACGCCCGCTCTCCTGTGGGAGCTGGCTTGCCTGCGATAGCATCAACGCGTACTGCCTGATACACCCTGGCGCCTGCATCGCAGGCAAGCCAGCTCCCACAATCGTTCTGCGACATTCTGTTCGTCCTTAAATCATGAGGCATCTCGCCTCAGGCCTTACCGCGCCTGACGCTGACCCGCGTCAAGACAAACGGCATCTGGCCGACGCTTGACAACCCTGGGTCGTAAACGTATGTTTCAAACACCTGTTTGACCGCCATAACAAATCCACGCGGTTGTTCATCCCAGCTACATCAGCAGAGGTTTATCGCTATGCCTGACTACAAGGCCCCCTTGCGTGATATTCGCTTCGTTCGTGACGAACTGCTCGGTTATGAAGCGCACTATCAGAGCCTGCCGGCTTGCCAGGACGCTACCCCGGACATGGTCGACGCCATCCTCGAAGAAGGCGCCAAGTTCTGTGAGCAAGTACTGGCACCCTTGAACCGCGTGGGCGACATCGAAGGGTGTACCTGGAGTGAGTCAGGCGTTAAAACCCCAGCAGGTTTCAAAGAAGCCTACAAACAATTCGTCGAAGGCGGCTGGCCAAGCCTGGCCCACGACGTGGAGCACGGTGGCCAAGGCCTGCCGGAATCCCTGGGCCTGGCTGTGAGCGAAATGGTCGGCGAAGCCAACTGGTCGTGGGGCATGTACCCTGGCCTGTCCCATGGCGCGATGAACACCATTTCCGAGCACGGCACCCCCGAGCAGCAAGACGCTTACCTGACCAAGCTGGTGTCGGGCGAATGGACCGGCACCATGTGCCTGACCGAGCCACACTGCGGCACCGACCTGGGCATGCTGCGCACCAAGGCCGAGCCTCAGGCTGACGGTTCCTACAAAGTCTCCGGTACCAAGATCTTCATCTCGGCCGGCGAACACGACATGGCCGACAACATCGTCCACATCGTACTGGCCCGCCTGCCGGACGCACCGGCTGGCACCAAAGGTATCTCGCTGTTTATCGTGCCCAAGTTCCTGCCCAACGCCGATGGTTCGGTGGGCGAGCGCAACGCGGTCACCTGTGGTTCCCTGGAACACAAGATGGGCATCCACGGCAACGCCACCTGCGTGATGAACTTCGACGCGGCCACCGGTTTCCTGATCGGCCCGGCGAACAAAGGCCTGAACTGCATGTTCACCTTTATGAACACCGCTCGCCTGGGCACCGCGCTGCAAGGCCTGGCCCACGCCGAGATCGGCTTCCAGGGCGGCTTGAAATATGCGCGTGATCGCCTGCAAATGCGCTCCCTGACCGGCCCGAAAGCACCGGACAAAGCCGCTGACCCGATCATCGTGCACCCTGACGTACGCCGCATGCTGCTGACCATGAAAGCCTTCGCCGAAGGTAACCGTGCGATGGTGTATTTCACCGCCAAGCAAGTGGACATCGTCAAGTACGGCACCGACGACGAAGCCAAGAAGCAGGCCGATGCCCTGTTGGCCTTCATGACCCCGATCGCCAAGGCGTTCATGACCGAAGTCGGTTTTGAATCGGCCAACCACGGCGTGCAGATCTACGGTGGCCACGGCTTTATCGCTGAGTGGGGCATGGAGCAGAACGTTCGCGACAGCCGCATTTCGATGCTGTACGAAGGCACCACCGGCATTCAGGCGCTGGACCTGCTCGGCCGTAAAGTGCTGATGACCCAAGGCGAAGCGCTCAAGGGCTTCACCAAGATCGTGCACAAGTTCTGCCAAGCCAACGAAGGCAACGAAGCGGTCAAAGAGTTCGTTGCACCGCTGGCGGCACTGAACAAAGAGTGGGGCGAGTTGACCATGAAGGTCGGCATGGCCGCGATGAAAGACCGTGAAGAAGTCGGCGCCGCTTCGGTGGACTACCTGATGTACTCCGGTTACGCGTGCCTGGCTTACTTCTGGGCCGACATGGCACGCCTGGCCGCCGAGAAACTGGCCGCTGGCACCAGCGAAGAGGCGTTCTACACCGCCAAATTGCAGACTGCGCGCTTCTACTTCCAGCGCATCCTGCCGCGTACCCGCACCCACGTGGCAACCATGCTGTCGGGCGCCAACAACCTGATGGACATGAAAGAAGAAGACTTCGGCCTGGCTTACTAAGCCTTACCGGGTTGTTGAAAAAAACCGCCGCCTCCTTCGGGACGCGGCGGTTTTTTTGCACTCCTGTAGGAGCGAGCTTGCTCGCGAAGGCCGCTAACGATAATGCGGGCGGCCTGATTAAACGCGGTGCCGGTGACATTTTCGCGAGCAAGCTCGCTCCTACAGAAGGCGCGCATAAAAAACCGCAGTGATGCACTCAGGGATTGCGATGAGCTGCCGTTACAGTGATGGCAATGTGATACATGCCCGGTCGGTTGTGCTTAACTGACCGCTTAGAGGCACAGTGCCATTATTTGTTTGCGGGTCGGAGTTTTACCCTTGTCACGCGTGTCCGCTGTACGTTTCAGCCATTTTCTCCCTTCGCTGCTGCTGTTGCTGGCCGGGCTCTCGGCTGCGTACGTCAAGGACCTCAGCGTCTTCTTCACCTCGCTGTTCAACGTGTTGCCCACCCTGGTCCTGTTGCTTGGCGGTGCCTATTGCGCGGTGTATCGACGCCAGCGTGAACTGTTCCTGATGGTCACGGTGTACGTCGCCTATTTCCTGCTGGATACCCAGACCGACTTCTACCGTGACAACGGCCGCGTGCGTGAAGACGCTGCGGTGGTGTTCCACCTGTGTTGCCTGCTGTTGCCCTTGCTGTTCAGCATCTATGCGCTGTGGCAGGAAAAGACCCATCTGTTCCGTGACTTCGTCGCCCGCTGCGCGGTGCTGCTGGCGGTGGGCAGTGTGGCGCTGGCCTTGGAGCAGAGTTTTCCCCAGGCTTTGCTGGGCTGGTTGGCGGAGATTCGCTGGCCGATGCTGCACGGCGCGTGGATGAGCCTGATCCAACTCTCGTACCCGATGTTCCTGATCGGCTTTCTCACTCTGGCCGCCCAATACTGGTACCAGCCGCGCCCGCTGCACGCCGCGCAACTGGTGGGGCTGCTGGGGATGTTCTGGATGTTGCCGCAAACGTTCATCTTGCCGTTCACCCTCAACATCATGTGCAGCCAGGTGATGCTGATGATCGCTGCGGGGGTGGCACACGAGGCGTATCAAATGGCGTTCCGTGATGAACTCACCGGCTTGCCGGGGCGCCGTGCGCTCAACGAGCGCATGCAGCGGCTGGGGCGTAACTATGTGCTGGCGATGAGCGACGTCGATCACTTCAAGCGTTTCAATGACACCCACGGCCACGACGTGGGCGACCAGGTGCTGCGCCTGGTGGCGAGCAAGCTGTCCAAGGTCAGCGGTGGTGGGCGGGCTTACCGTTACGGCGGTGAAGAGTTTGCCGTGGTGTTTGCCGGCAAGACTTTGGATGAGTGCATGCCGCACCTGGAGGAGATCCGCGAGATCATCGCCAGCTACGACATCAAGTTGCGCAACCCGGACCGCCCCCAGGACGACCATCAAGGCCGCCAACGCCGTACGGGCAGCGGAGCATCCAGTGTGTCGGTGACGGTAAGCATCGGCGTGGCCGAGCGCCAGGCCGAGCAGCGTAGCCCCGACGAGGTGCTCAAGTCCGCCGACCAGGCGTTGTACGCCGCCAAGGGGGCGGGGCGTAATTGTGTGGTCGCGGCCGGGCAAACCCGCCGTGGCGCGGTGCGCATGCAAAGCGCTGCCGGTTGAGTAATGGCGCTGTATTCAGCAGCGCTACAGTGATTGTCCACGGCCATGGCCGGCAGTAGGTTAACCCTATCTGCTGCCGGAGACATTGCCATGCCTGAGTACAAAGCTCCCTTGCGCGACATGCGCTTTCTTATCGACACCGTATTCGATTTCCACGGCCACTATGCGGCCCTTGGCGCCACGGATGCCAGCCCGGACATGGTCAGTGCGATCCTCGAAGAAGGCGCCAGATTCTGCGAAAACGTACTCGCGCCGCTCAATCGCAGCGGCGATGAAGAGGGCTGCCATTTCGATAATGGCGTGGTGACCACGCCCAAAGGCTTCAAGCAAGCCTTTGCCCAGTATGTTGAGGGTGGCTGGCATGGCGTGGCGGCAGACCCGGCCTACGGTGGCCAGGGCCTGCCCCATTCCCTGGGCCTGGTGCTGAGCGAGATGATCGGCTCCAGCAACACCTCCTGGGGCATGTACCCAGGCCTGACCCACGGCGCGATGTCGGCCATCCACGCTCACGGCACCGACGAACAGAAAGCCACCTACCTGAGCAAACTCACCGCCGGCGAATGGACCGGCACCATGTGCCTGACCGAAGCCCACTGCGGCACCGACCTGGGCTTGATCAAGACCCGCGCCGTGCCACAGGCGGACGGCAGTTACGCGGTCACCGGCAGCAAGATCTTCATCTCGGCCGGTGAGCACGACATGAGCGCCAATATCATCCACCTGGTGCTGGCCAAGCTGCCGGACGCACCGGCGGGCACCAAGGGCATCTCATTGTTTATCGTGCCCAAGTTCCATGCCGACTCCGGCGAGCGCAATGCGGTGCACTGCGGCTCCATCGAACACAAGATGGGCATCAAGGCCTCGGCCACCTGCGTGTTGAACTTCGATGGCGCCAAGGGCTTTTTGATTGGCGAGGCGAACAAGGGCCTCAACTGCATGTTCACCATGATGAACCACGCGCGCCTGGGCACCGGCATGCAGGGCCTGTGCAACGGCGAGGCGAGCTTCCAGGGCGCGATCAAGTACGCCAACGACCGTTTGCAGATGCGCTCGCTGACCGGTGCCAAGGCCCCGGAGAAAGCCGCCGACCCGATCATCGTGCACGCCGATGTCCGTCGCATGTTGCTGACCATGAAAGCCTTCAACGAAGGCAACCGCGCCTTGACCTATTTCACCGCGCAACTGCTCGATACCGCGCACCTGGGCAGCGACGCCGGCCAACGCCAGGAAGCCGAGGACCTGTTGGCCTTCCTCACGCCGATCTGCAAAGCCTTCATGACCGAAACCGGCCTGGAGGTGACCAACCACGGCATGCAGGTATTCGGTGGCCATGGCTATATTCGTGAGTGGGGCATGGAGCAACTGGCCCGTGACGCACGGATTGCGCCGATCTATGAAGGCACCAACGGCATCCAGGCTCTGGACCTGCTCGGGCGCAAGGTATTGGGCAGCCAGGGCAAGTTGCTGCGTGGGTTTACCAAAATTGTGCATAAGTTCTGCGCGGCCAATGCCGAGCATGCGCAACTCAAGGCCCATGTGACGCAGCTCAATGAGCTGAACCAGCAGTGGGGCGAGCTGACCCTGAAGGTCGGCACGGCGGCGATGAAAAACCCTGACGAAGTGGGCGCTGCGGCGATGGATTACCTGATGTACAGCGGTTACATCATCCTTGCCTACTTGTGGTTGCGCATGGCGATCACGGCGCAAGCCCAGGATGACCCAGGGTTTGCCCAGGCGAAGCTTGCGACCTGCGACTTTTATTTCAAGCGCCTGTTGCCGCGTACGGCCATGCACCGTGCTGCGGTGGAGGCGGGGAGCGAATGCCTGATGAGCTTACCGGCGCAGGCCTTTGCACTGTAGAGGTCACTGATTGCTCGGGGTCAAAATGCGGGAGCGGGCTTGCCCGCGAATGCGCTGGTACAGTCAAAGATGTAGCGACTGACACGCCGCATTCGCGAGCAAGCCCGCTCCCACAATGGTTTGTATGTGACTTATAAATACTTAATGGTCACGAACGGACCCTATGTGTCTTAAAAGTTGTTCGGGTACACTCGACGCCTGTAAAACCGATCCTATCGAATCATTTTTCACGTTCTCACGAGGTTTGCCATGGCTGATTACAAAGCGCCGTTGCGTGATATGCGCTTCGTCCTCAACGAAGTTTTTGAGGTCGCTAATACTTGGGCCCAGTTACCGGCATTGGCAGACAGCGTTGACGCCGAAACTGTCGAGGCGATCCTGGAGGAGGCCGGCAAAGTCACCGCCAAATCCATCGCCCCACTCAGCCGCGGCGGCGATGAGCAAGGCTGCCATTGGGCAGGCGGCGCCGTCACGACGCCCGACGGTTTCCCCCAGGCCTACAGCACCTACGCCGAAGGCGGCTGGGTGGGTGTGGGCGGCGACCCGACCTACGGCGGCATGGGCATGCCCAAGGCGGTGTCGGCGCAGGTTGAAGAAATGATCAACTCGTCGAGCCTGGCCTTCGGCCTGTACCCGATGTTGACCTCCGGCGCCTGTGTCTCCATCAACACCCACGCCAGTGAAGCACTCAAGGCCACCTACCTGCCGAAGATGTATTCCGGTGAGTGGGCCGGTTCCATGTGCCTGACGGAAGCCCATGCCGGTACCGACCTGGGGATGATCCGCACCAAGGCCGAGCCTCAGGCGGACGGTTCCTACAAGGTCAGCGGCACCAAGATCTTCATCACCGGCGGCGAGCACGACCTCACCGACAACATCATCCACCTGGTGCTGGCCAAACTGCCGGACGCACCGGCCGGGCCCAAGGGCATCTCGCTGTTCCTGGTACCGAAGTTTTTGGTGAATGCCGATGGCAGCCTGGGCGCGCGTAACCCGGTGAACTGCGGTTCCATTGAGCACAAGATGGGCATCCAGGCCTCCGCCACCTGTGTGATGAACTTCGACGAAGCCGTGGGCTACTTGGTTGGTGAGCCCAACCGTGGCTTGGCGGCGATGTTCACCATGATGAACTATGAGCGACTGGGTGTTGGCATTCAGGGCTTGGCATCGGGCGAGCGCTCCTATCAGAACGCGATTGAATATGCCCGCGACCGTCTGCAAAGCCGTTCCCCGCTAGGCGCGCAGGCCAAGGACAAGCCGGCAGACCCGATCATCGTGCATCCGGATGTGCGTCGCATGTTGCTGACCATGAAGGCGGCGAACGAAGGCGGCCGGGCGTTCTCCACCTACGTGGCGACGCAGTTGGACATTGCCAAGTTCAGTGACGATGCCCAGGCCCGCGAGCGTGCCGATAACCTGGTGGCGTTGCTGACCCCGGTTGCCAAGGCGTTCCTCACCGACCTGGGCCTGGAAACCACCGTACTCGGCCAGCAGGTGTTTGGTGGCCACGGTTACATCCGCGAGTGGGGCCAGGAGCAACTGGTGCGTGACGTGCGCATCACCCAGATCTACGAAGGCACCAACGGCATTCAGGCCCTGGACCTGATGGGCCGCAAGATCGTCGGTAGCGGCGGTGCGTTCTATACCTTGTTCGCCGATGAGATCCGCCAGTTCATCGCCGCATCGGGCCCTGAGTTGGCCGAGTTCACCACGCCGCTGAGTGCGGCTGTGGATAACCTCGATGAGCTGACGGCCTGGGTGCTGGACCGCGCCAAGAGCAACGCCAATGAAATCGGCGCGGCCTCGGTGGAATACCTGCATGCGTTCGGCTACATGGCCTATGCCTATATGTGGGCGCGCATGGCCAAGGCGGCGTTGGGCAAAGAGGGTGAGGAGGATTTCTACGCCAGCAAACTGGGAACTGCACGCTTCTACTTTGCCCGTCTGTTGCCGCGTATCCACTCGTTGAGTGCGTCGGTAAAAGCCGGTAGCGAATCACTGTTCCTGATGGATGAAGCCCTGTTTTAAGGGCGCGGAGGGCGTGTAAGCATTCTCTTACATGACGTGCTGCTAATCGTCCTCTATCGCCACATTGGATCCACGGCTAATCTACTTCACATGGACGTCGCGCAGGAAGCGCAAAGCAACAACACGGACACGTAGGATTCTGCCAGGATGGCGGAGTGAAATGGATGTCAGGGAAACAGTCTGCAAAGCCCCGCTTCGGCGGGGTTTTCTTTTGCCCGCGAAAAAGTCAGGCGCTTGCCGGCGGGGCATTCATCACGTCTTCCAGCAGGGTGCGCAGCAACGCCACCGTCGCCTGCTGGCGTTGCACATCGCGGCATACCAGCCCGACTTTCAGCGCTACCCTGGGCTCGCTCAAGGGTTTCCACAGCAGCGCCTTGCTGTTGTGTTCGTCCTGGGAGCGCCCAGGCAGCACTGTCGCCAAGCGGGTGTGAGGCAGGCTGTCGAGAATGCCCACCATGGTATTGAGCTCCGCCTGCACTTGCGGGCGCCGCCCGAGGTTGGACAGTTGGCCTTGCCAGATCTGCCGAACCTGAAACTCTTCCCCCAGCAGCAACATCGGTAATTCGGCGGCTTGTTTGAGCGAGACTTTCTTGAACTCGCGCAAGGGGTGGTCTTCAGGAATCACTACCTTCAACTCGTCTTCATACAGCAGCACGCCATGCAGGCCCGGCTGGCGGGGTGGCAGGTAGCTGATGCCAATATCGAGTGAGCCATTGAGCAACCGCCGCTCAATCTCAAGCCCGGTCAGCTCGTAGATCTGCACCACTAGATGGGGCTGGGCTTTGCGCACGCGCTCAAGCATCTGTGGTACCAGGCTGGTGTGCACGGTTTGCAGCACGCCGATGGCCAGGGTGCGCATGGCTTGGCCCTTGAAATTGCGCAGCGCCTCCACGGCTTGCTGCATGCCATCAATCAGCGGCAATGCGTGGTTGTATAAGGTGTGGGCCGCCAGGGTCGGCAACAGGCGCTTGCTGCTGCGTTCGAACAGGCTGACGTCGAGGTTCTGTTCCAGTTGGCGAATCTGTTGCGACAGCGCTGGCTGGGAGATGGACAGACGCTCCGCGGCACGGCCTACGTGGCCTTCCTCATACACCGCGACGAAATAACGCAGTTGCTTGAAATCCATAAGGTTTGCTTATCGAAAAAGCTGGAAAATCGAAATGGCCGCTGGCCCCCGAGGCGCCTAGTCTAGCGCCTATTCGCAGGGCTTACAGGGCCGGATCGGACAATGAACAGCGTTTTTGTTGATAGCGTTTACATAGGCAAGGCAAAAAATCTGAAGGCCTCATTGGCAGGCGGCATCGACCAAGGTCAGGTTGCCAGTGGGGGTGAAGTGTGAACTTGTTCCGTCGCTCTGCGCCGAGTCTGGATGACCTGGTTGTGCATGCCCCGCGTGCAGAGGTTTCCAGCCAGTGCCTGATGCCCACTGTGGCGCGCCCGCCCCAAGTATTTGTGCAGGGGCACGGCTCCTGGCTTTCGGACGCTGACGACCGCGCCTATCTGGATTTCAGTCAAGGCGGCGGCGCCAACAGCCTGGGCCACAGTCCCCAGGCCGTGCGCGACGCCATTGCCGAACAGATGCTCACCGTGATCAACCCCGGCCTGGGCTTGCACAACCGCGCGCAACTGGACCTCGTCGACCGTCTGTGCCACCACACCGGCAGCGACCAGGCCTATTTGCTCAACAGCGGTGCCGAAGCCTGTGAAGCGGCCATCAGGTTGGCACGCAAGTGGGGCCAACTGCATCGCGGTGGCGCTTACCACATCATCACCGTAAGCAACGGCTGTCATGGCCGTAGCTTGGGGGCGATGTCGGCGTCGGATGTGGCCTGCGAAAACCGTTTCGAACCGCAGTTGCCAGGTTTCAGCCAGGTGCCGTTCAACGATCTGCCGGCCCTGCATGCAGCGGTGGATGCGCAGACCGTCGCTATCATGCTGGAGCCGATACAAAGCGGCGGCGGTGTCATCCCCGCGACCGAACATTACCTCAAGGGCGTCGAACGCCTGTGTCGTGAGCTGGGGATCCTGCTGATCTTCGACGAAGTGCAAACCGGTGTGGGCCGCTGTGGCAGCTTGCTGGCCGAACAACAATACGGCGTGCGCGCCGACATCATTGCCCTGGGCAAAGGCCTCGGCGGTGGCGTGCCCCTGGCGGCGCTGCTGGCGCGTGGTACTGCCTGTTGCTTCGAACCGGGCGAGTTGGACGGTACGCATCATGGCAATGCGCTGATGGCATCTGCGGGTATCGCGGTACTCGACGCTGTATTGGCGAACGGCTTTCTCGAGCATCTGCGCGAATCCGGCTTGTACCTGGCAGAAGGCCTTGCCCGCCTGGCCTACCGTTACGACCATGGGCCCTTGCGCGGCAACGGGCTGCTTTGGGGCCTGACACTGTCGGACGATTGCGCCGCAGCAGTGGTCAAGGCCGCGCTGCACGAAGGTCTGATTCTCACCGCCTCACAACCTGACTGCCTGCGCTTTACCCCTGCGCTGAACATCAGCAAAACCCACATCGACGAAATGCTGCTGCGGCTTGCCCGCGCCTTTTCTCGGGTGCGCACCGCTCAAGTGCAATGCCGCAAGGGCATCGCCGTTTGACCCCAGTTTCCTGAACCGTCTCGCGGCATACGCGGCGCCTCCAGCCTGATTCTTTTGGCTGGGGGCGTTTTTTTGTCTGGGTAATTTCTGGTGTGAAAACGTTGATTGAGTCTCTCTGGAAACAGTGGTTTTTTAGCGGGCGTCGGCAAGGACTGCCGATGGGGTACGACGTGCTCGACTTTCAATCTATACCACTGGGTGGTATGTTTTTATGAGACTCAAGGAGTTTGTGGAGATACATCATGACCAAAAAGTATAAAAGCGAGGCGTTTGAGTCCATTCACGAGTCAGCCAAAGCGCTTCATGCTGTCGGCGCCATCAGCAAAACCACTCTGCGAGAATATGATGAGGCATGTTTATCCATGCCAGACCAAATCCCTGCCGAACAGATCAAGCAACTACGGGAAAGCAGCCATGTCAGCCAACCTGTATTCGCCCGCTACCTGAACACCAGCGCGTCCACGGTCAAAAAATGGGAGTCGGGAGAGAAACGGCCCAGTGGCATGGCGCTCAAGTTATTGAGCATCGTGCAAAAACATGGGCTGGAGATTCTGGCCTGAGATGGCCCAATGCCAGAATCCACTGAACCCTCACGAACCGCCAATGTCGATTAGCTACACGGCTCACACGAGCCGATTTTCTGGAGCTGACCCATGGACATCATTCGTATCATCATCGCCATTCTGCTGCCGCCATTGGGTGTGTTCCTGCAAGTAGGCTTCGGCGGTGCCTTCTGGCTGAATATCCTGCTGACCCTGTGCGGTTACTTCCCTGGCATCATCCACGCGGTGTACATCATCGCCAAGCGTTGAGGTCCTCAGCCTTTTGCAATGAGCCTTGAGTTGCGCTCATTGCGAAAGGCCAGTTGCTCGATGGTCTGGGTGGCCTGTTCGGCCTCTTCCCGCGCCTGAAGGATGATGCCGTGCTGCTCGGATTTGCTGCATACCGGGTCGGCGTTGCTGGCGTCACCGGTGAGCATGAAGGCCTGGCAACGGCAGCCGCCGAAGTCCTTTTCTTTTTCGTCGCATGAACGGCACGGCTCGGGCATCCAGTCGTAGCCACGAAAGCGATTGAAGCCAAATGAGTCGTACCAGATGTGCTGCATGCTGTGGTCGCGCACATTGGGAAACTGCACCGGCATCTGCCTTGCGCCGTGACAAGGCAGGGCGGTGCCGTCGGGTGTGACGGTCAGGAAGATGCTGCCCCAGCCGTTCATGCAGGCTTTGGGGCGCTCTTCGTAATAGTCCGGTGTCACGAAGATCAGCTTGCACGGGTGGCCTTCGGCTTCCAGCTTGGCGCGGTATTCATTGGTGATGCGTTCGGCGCGCACCAACTGCTCGCGGGTGGGCAGCAAGCCCACGCGATTGAGCTGCGCCCAACCGTAGAACTGGCAGGTGGCGAGCTCGACGAAATCCGCTTCCAGCGCAATGCACAGTTCGATGATGCGGTCGATCTTGTCGATATTGTGCCGATGGGTCACGAAGTTCAGCACCATCGGGTAGCCGTGGGCTTTTACCGCTCGGGCCATTTCCAGTTTTTGCGCGAAGGCTTTTTTCGAGCCGGCCAGCAGGTTGTTTACCTGCTCGTCACTGGCCTGGAAGCTGATCTGGATATGGTCCAGGCCGGCTTTCTTGAAGTCGCTGATTTTTTGCTCGGTGAGGCCAATGCCAGAGGTGATCAGGTTGGTGTAGAAACCCAGCTTGCGCGCCTCACCGATCAGTTCGGCCAGGTCCTGGCGCACCAGCGGCTCACCGCCGGAAAACCCCAGCTGCGCCGCGCCCATTTCACGGGCTTCGCGAAAAACCTTGATCCATTGTTCGGTGCTCAGCTCCTTGCCCTGCTCGGCGAAATCCAGCGGGTTGGAGCAATACGGGCACTGCAACGGGCAGCGATAGGTCAGCTCGGCCAGCAGCCACAGCGGCAGGCCGATGGCGGGCTTCTCAGGCAAGGGTGATCCAGTGCTCAGCACGGGCGACCTCCATGAATTGCTCGATGTCGTCACCCAGCTCCGGCACGCCGGGGAACTGCTTGTCCAGCTCGGCAATAATGGCCGCCACATCGCGCTCGCCGTCGATCAGGCCACCGATCAATGCGGCGCTGTCGTTGAGCTTGATCATGCCTTCGGGGTAGAGCAACACGTGGCCTTTTTGCGCCGGCTCGTATTGGAAGCGGTAGCCCGGGCGCCAGTTCGGGGTGTTGCTGCGATCAAAGCTCATAGGGTGATCCCTTTATGCCATACCCGCTGCTCGGTCACGCTGTGATAGGGCGGGCGTTTGAGTTCGTAGGCCATGCTCATGGCGTCCAGCATGCTCCACAGGATGTCCAGTTTGAACTGGAGAATTTCCAGCATGCGCTCCTGCCCCTCGCGGGTGGTGTAGTGCTGCAGGGTGATCGCCAAGCCGTGTTCCACATCGCGACGGGCCTGGCCCAGGCGTGTGCGGAAGTACTCGTAACCGGCCGGGTCGATCCACGGGTAATGCTGGGGCCAACTGTCGAGGCGCGACTGGTGGATTTGCGGCGCGAACAGCTCGGTCAGCGAGCTGCTGGCGGCTTCTTGCCAACTGGCGCGGCGGGCGAAGTTGACATAGGCGTCCACGGCGAAGCGCACGCCGGGTAGCACCAGCTCTTGAGAGCGCAATTGGTCGGGGTCCAGACCTACAGCCTGGCCCAGGCGCAGCCAGGCTTCGATACCGCCGTCTTCACCGGGCGCGCCGTCATGGTCGAGCAGACGCTGAATCCATTCGCGACGGATTTCACGGTCTGGGCAGTTGGCCAGGATCGCCGCGTCTTTCAGCGGGATATTCACCTGATAGTAGAAGCGATTGGCGACCCAGCCCTGGATCTGCTCACGGCTGGCGCGGCCTTCGTACATCGCCACATGGTAGGGGTGATGGATATGGTAGTAGGCGCCCTTGGCGCGCAGGGCCGCTTCGAACTCAGCCCTGCTCAACGGTGTGTCGGTCATTTCGATCGCTCCTACAATTCAATGCTCATGCCGTCGTAAGCCACTTCGACATTGCGCCGCACCAGCTCCGCTCGCTCGGGAGAGTCTTCATCGAGGATCGGGTTAGTGTTGTTGATGTGGATAAGCACTTTGCGCTGCTTGGGCAGTTGCTCCAGCACTTCAAGCATGCCGCCGGGGCCGTTCTGGGCCAGGTGGCCCATCTCACGCCCGGTGCGGGTGCCGACGCCACGGCGCTGCATTTCATCGTCGTTCCACATCGTGCCGTCGACCAGCAGGCAGTCACTGCCGGCCATGATATCCAACAGCGGCGCGTCGACCTTGCCCAGCCCAGGGGCGTAGAACAGTTTGCCGCCGGTGCGCAGGTCTTCGACGATCAGGCCGATGTTGTCACCGGGGTGCGGATCGAAGCGGTGCGGCGAATAGGGCGGCGCGGCGCTGCGCAACGGCAGCGGGGTGAAGCGCAGGTTGGGGCAGGCCGGGATGGTGAAGCTGGCGTCCAGCTCGATGCGGTTCCAGGCCAGGCCACCGTTCCAGTGGGTCAGCATGGTGAACAACGGGAACCCTGTGCTCAGGTCTTCGTGGACCATGTCGGTGCACCACACCTGGTGTGGGCAGCCTTCGCGCAGGCTCAGCAGGCCGGTGGTGTGGTCGATCTGACTGTCCATCAGGATGATTGCGCTGATGCCGGTATCGCGCAGGGCGCGGCCCGGTTGCATGGGCGCAAAGCCCTGGAGCTGCGCGCGGATATCCGGCGAGGCATTGCAGAGCACCCAGTTCACGCCATCGTCGGAGATCGCGATGGACGACTGGGTACGCGCGTGGGCCCGCAGGCTGCCATCACGAAAACCTGCGCAGTTCACGCAGTTGCAGTTCCACTGCGGGAAGCCACCGCCGGCGGCGGAACCTAGAATCTGGACAAACATGATCGCTCCATCAAGCACAGCTCAAAACAAAAACGCCCCGGGCGAACCGAGGCGTTGTATCACTCAGCCAATCAACGGCTGGCGAAGTACATGGTGACTTCGAAACCAATACGCAGATCAGTGTAAGCAGGTTTGGACCAGGTCATATTCTTACTCCTATCAAGGGATGGGACGTTCACTACCAAGTAATACATATAGTCCACCTCCCATTGGAGATGTTCAGATATTGCTGCGCAATGTTACGCAATTTTATTCAAGTTAGCGCTGTCTCGGTGGAGAAAGCCTGTTGCAGGGTTGGCAATGATCACGGCGCTGCTTGCCAGTCGTCGTTGATACGCGGCCCGTTGGCCACGCAGCGCCAGCCGCCTGCTGCGTCATTGAGTTGGTGCGCGGCGTGCTGCACATCCTCGCGTGTGCGCTGTTGAATCAACTGTTGAAGCTGATCCAGATAACCCGACGAATGACCTGCCAAGTGCGCATGCCAGAGCAACTCGGCAGCTTCGTTGATGGGCAGCGTCTGGGCCGAGAACTGCTGCGCGAGGGCCTGGTTACCCAAGTCGGGGCAGCGCTCGATCAACGACGGCAGTTGCCTCAGGAAGGCCTGCAACTGTTCGACGATGCCGTCCAGGGAAGTGCTGGGCGATTGCACCCCAAACAGCAGGCCGGTTTGGCCGTTGATTGGTCGGATGCCGCTGAACACGGCGTAGCCGATTTGCAATTCGACTCTCAGGCGCTGGTAGAACGGCCCCTGGAGCACATGCGCGAGCAAGCGCCAGTTGGCTTCATCGGCGAGAGATCGCGTCGGTGCTGGGCAAAATAGCAGTAGCGCCGCCTCGCTGGATTCGGTGTTGACTGCGTGCCAGCGCTTTTGTCCGTCAAGGGCCTGAGGTGTGAAAGGCTGAGTTGCCGGTTGCCCAGGCAACCGGGCCGCTGCGGCTTTGATCGCCGCTTCACAGGCGGCGGGCAGACCTGCGCCCAGCCCCTGCCAGCGTGCTGTGGCCCAGGACGCTGTCGTCCCCTGAGGCTCGGGTTGAACACCGGCACAGCAAGCAGGCAACGCCTTGAGCAGTTCCCGGATGGCGATCATCGGCGCGGGAGCGGGCGACGGTTCATCCGAGCCACTCAGGCACCGCGCCAACGCTTCGAGCACCGCCGGCATGGGCTCGTGGAGGCCGTGCATCTTCACCTGCCAGTCAGTGGCGATCGTTTCGCAAGACAACTCGACGCCCGCCTGCCGTGCCTGTTCGCACAACGGCCGCAACAGGCTTTCCAGCCCGGTGGGTACCGCCGAGTCAAACCGCCAGTGCAGGTACAGCGCACCTTCGCCCGTGTCATCCGCCAACGCCTGGCTGAAGGTCAGCGCCGACAGCTCCCGTCGGCCCCGTGAGCGATCCTGGGCAAAGGTACGCAAGCCACGATGGGCGCTGGTTTGGCCGCGAATCAGGCCGGCGCGTTCTTCCTTGGCGGGCGCACGAAGAAAAGGATTGTTAGGCGGCAGTTGCCAAGGGTGCCGGGAGGCGGGCAGGTGCAGTGAATCGAGCATGGCCCTGAGGGCAGCGGCGCCTTGTTCCGACAAGTCGTGGGCGTCGTTGCGCGCCAAGACTAGGGCGCCTTGGACCTGTTGCTGGCGAGCATTGAGCAAGGCGAATTCTTCGCGTAACGCTGTCCAGTCGCTGTGTGCGAAGAAACTCAGCCAGTCGTGCAGTAACTCTTCGATCTGCGTGGCCGGTTCGCGCTCGCTGCCGAGAGTGAAGTGGATATCCAGCACGGCTTGATCCGCAAACTGGTACAGCACGGACGCCTGCAGCGCGATGGCCAGTCGTTGTGCTTGCAGTTCGGCGAACAGCCCGCCGGGGGCCGAGGCGTTGAGCCAGGTGCAGAGAAACGCCAGCGCTTCCCGCGGCGCGTTACAGGTAATGACTTGATGCAGGTGTTGGCCGGCGACGTGTTGATAGCGGCGTGCCGAGCCTTGCATCAAGGCCGGTGGAGCGGCCTGCGGGTGCAATGGCCCGGGTGTCAGTTGGTCACTGAACTGCTGGGCCATGGCCTGCAGGTCTGTCAGCGATTGTGGGCCGGCAAGGCTCAAAGTCATCTGCCCGCTTTGATAAAAGTGTGCGTGGAACCCGCGCAAGGCTTGCTGAAAGGCCTCGCTTTCCACCGGCAGGCTGTCGCGGTTGCCGGCATGAAAACCGCGCAACGGATGATCCGCTGCCAAGCCTTGCAGCAGCGCCACTTGTTGTTGGGCCTTGGCATCCTGGGACCAGGCGATGAACTCCGCGTCGAGCACTTCGCGCTCACGCTGTTGATCGTCGAGGTTCAGGCGTGGGTGCGTCAGCATATCCGCCAACCGCATCAGCCCGTCTGCAAATACCGGCACCGGCAGTTCAAAGAAAAACTCGGTGATGCGCTCACGGGTGCTGGCATTGACCTGCCCGCCGTGTCGCTGCACGTAGGCCATCAGCCCTTCGCCGGCTGGAAAACGCTCGGTACCGAGAAACAACAAGTGCTCAAGAAAATGCGCCAGCCCAGGCCAAGCCAATGGCACGTCATGGCTGCCGGCAGCCACCTGTAAAACGGCGGCGCAGCGCTTCAAGCGTGGCGCATGGCGCAGGCAAACCCGCAGGCCATTGGCGAGGGTCAGGTGAACGGGATGAGGGTGAACCGGCGCAGGCATGGGCACTTCCGAGGCGTGGGAAGTGCCTATGCTAGCAAACCCAATGGGTCAGGGCTTGTGCAGTGCGCCGTAGAGTTCGGCGCGACGGTCTTGCAGGTAGTGGTTGGCGGCTCGGGCGTCGAATATCGATTGGCGCTCCAGGGTGCCGACGATCAAGGCTTCATCCAGGCCGGCCTGGGCAATTCGCTGGCCGTCCGGCGCGGCAATGCTGCTTTGCCCGCAGTAGTGAATCTCGCCTTCGTGCCCGCAGTAGTTGGCATAGGCCACGAAACATTGGTTTTCAAAGGCGCGCGCCCGTACGGTGACGTCGGCAACAAAGTCGAACGGCACCATATTGGCGGTGGGCACCAGGATCAGTTCGGCACCGGCCAGGGCCAGGCGCCGGGTGTTTTCCGGAAACTCCAAGTCGTAGCAAATCAGCATGCCCACCTTCCACCCGTTCAATTCCACCACCGGGAAATCATCGGGGCCGGCGCTGAACATCGAGTGATCAAGATCGCCAAACAGGTGGGTCTTACGGTAGTTGCACAGGCGCTTGCCGTGGGCGTCAATCAACTGCACGGCGTTGTAGATCTGGCCGTCGTCGGCCCGCTCCGGGTAGCCATACAGAATCGCCAGCCCGGCACCTTGCGCCAGTTCGGCAATTGCCTGCGCCGACGGCCCATCCTGTGCCTCGGCCAGTGCGCCAACGGCTTCGGCGCCAATGTTATAGCCGCTGAGGAACATCTCTGGCAGCACCAGCACATCGGCGCCGTGTGCCTCATGGGCCAACCGGTGCAGGCGCTGCAGGTTAGCGGCCACATCCAGCGGCAGTGGCGGGCATTGGTACAAGGCGACACGCATGCTCAACTCCTTATTCTGCCAGGGCGATGGGCCCTATTTCATCGAACACGTCGCCCGGGCCTGGGTTCTGCGGGTGGGTGCTGCCTCCGAAGTGGTTCATGATCCCCCACACCGCGTTGAGCGAGGTTTGTACCGCGCCTTCGACCCAGGCAGGCGTCCACGATACATCATCACCGGCGATGAAGATCCCGCGTTGTTCGGCAGGCATATCCTTTTGCATGAAGTGCGCATACATCCGCTGGTTGTAGCGATAGTGGCCGGGCAAGGCGCCTTTGAAAGCCCCGAGGAAATGCGGATCGGCCTCCCAGGATACGGTGATCGGGTCGCCGATGATGCGCGCCTTGATGTCGACTTTGGGGTAGATCTTCTTCAGTGCATCGAGGGCCAGTTTCACCCGCTTGTCGATAGGCTGGGGCAGCATCTTCAGCGCGTCGCTCATCCACGAGTAGGACAGGCAGATCACCCCCGGCTTGTCGTCGCCGTTATCGAACAGGTAGGTGCCACGGGTCAGGCGGTCGGTGAGGGTCATGCTCATCAGGTCGCGACCGGTTTGTGGGTCTTTGTCTTTCCAGAATGGGCGGTCAACCATCACGAAGGTTTTCGAGGACTGCATGTAGCGAGTGCGATCCAGGGCCATCCACATTTTTTGTGAGAACAGGGTTTCATCGCATTCGATCTGGGTGGTCAGCAGCCAGCTTTGGCAGGTGGTCAGCACTGCCGCGTATTCGCGGGTGTCGCCGTAGTTGTCGGTAACGGCGAAACGGCCATCGGCGGCGTGGGCGATGCGCTTCACGCCGGCCCGTGGCGCACCTCTATGCAGCGAGCTCAGGCTGGTACCGGCCGGCCAGTGGGCGCAGCGTTCCGGCACATGGCGCCAGATGCCCATGGGCACTTGGGCCACGCCACCGACGATCAGGTGTTGATGATCATCGCAGTTGGTCATCACCACACGGAAGATTTCCAGCATGGAGTTGGGGAAGTCAGAGTCCCAGCCGCCGGTACCGAAACCGACCTGGCCAAACACCTCGCGGTGGTGGAACGACAATTTGGCGAAGGCTTTGGAGGTGGCGACGAAGTCGTAGAAGGTACGGTCATCCCACAGCGGCACGAGCTTGTTCCATAGCTCCTTGAGCCTAGGCACGTCGCGGTCGCGGATCGCCTGCTGGATATCGCCGAACTGTGAACCGGCTTCCAGAGCGTCGGCCCAGGCATCGGCCACTTCCTGAAACAGTGCAGGCAAGTCGGCGAGTTTTTGCGCGTAGTGGGTCTGGCCTTCCAGATCGATCACGGTGCTGCCGGACGCCGGAGTGAGCGGGTTGGGAAAGGGCTTGGTCTCCAGCCCCAGCTTGTCCACGTAATGGTAGAACGCGGTGGAGGACACCGGGAACCGCATGCCGCCCAGCTCGGCGATGATGCCTTCGGCGCCTTCAAAGGCCTGCGAGCGCAAGCGGCCACCCATCTTCGAGGCTTCATACACCACTGGCTTGAGCCCCAGCTTCATCAGCTCGTAGGCCGCAACCAGGCCCGCGATCCCGGCACCGACGATCGCCACTTCGGCGCCATGGTTAACCGCAGGAATACTGCCCAGCCCGGCGGGGTGTTCGATCCAGTCATCAAAGGCAAACGGGAAATCCGGGCCGAAGATGGTGATGGGTTTCTTGCCGTCGCCCGGGTGGCGATTGGGCTTGCTGAGGGTGCTGGACGGAATGCTCATGGCTGACCTTACTGACGGCTCGGCGGGAGGAGGGCCCGTTGAGTATAGGAAGAGATGGCAGCCAGTTTAGGGAGCGTTGCGCTCGTTAATAAGACGCAATGTGTCGTCGTATTGCACTAGTTTTAGTCAATATGACGAATATAGTGATCAGATTGGTTGTCCGCGATCCAGTTTGTTACTGAGGATGATCGAGGTGGTGGTTTTCTCTACACCGTCGACACTGCCGATCTGGTCCAGCAATTGGTCCAGTTGCTCCGGCGAATCGGTGCGCAGCCAAGCCACGTAATCAAACTCCCCACTTACCGCGCACAACTGCTGCACCTGGGCCATGGCGCTCAGCCTGCGCAACACCTCTTTGCCCGAACGGGGTTGCACGGTAATGCCCACATAAGCCTGCAACCCACCATCCGCAACGCGCTGGCCCAGGCGCACGCCGTAACCCGTGATGACCTGGGTTTTTTCCAGGCGGGCCAGACGCGACGTGACGGTGGTACGCGCGATGCCCAACTGCCGGGCGAGCATGGCCACGCTTTCACGGGCGTTGAGCTGTAGGGCGGCGATCAGTTGGCGGTCGATTTCGTCTAGGGCGGGCAAGGGGGAGCTCCAGTGCGAGAGGGCAGTGAGCAGGCATGTTACAGGCTTGGCCCTGCGGAAAAAATCACTCGGCCAGATACGCAAAAGCCGCGCAATGCGCGGCTTTCTTGTGTGGTGGGCCCAGTAGGACTCGAACCTACGACCAAGGGATTATGAGTCCCCTGCTCTAACCAACTGAGCTATAGGCCCTCAGTAGGTCGCGGATTATAACGATGGTTTGTTCACTGTGCCATCCGAAAAATCCTCATGCCGTGTACGAAGGAAGCTGGCGGCAAAAAGCTCCGGCGGCAGGGGCAGGCTGACGATGTAGCCTTGCATCTGTTCACACCCCTCGCTTGCGAGGAATGCTTGTTGTGCCGGGGTCTCCACGCCTTCGGCGATGATGGTGAATTGCATGCTGTGGCCCAGGGCGATGATGGCGCGCACGATGGCTGCATCGTGAGGGTCGTCGGGCAAGCCGCGGACGAAGGATTGGTCGATCTTGAGGAAGTCCAGGGGCAGGCGTTTGAGGTAGCTGAGGGACGAGTAGCCGGTGCCGAAATCGTCGATCGCCAGCTGTACGCCCAGGCGCTTGAGTTGGTGCAACACCGCGAGCGCTTCTTCGGCTTGGCTCATGATGAAGTTTTCGGTGATTTCCAGTTGCAGGCAGCCGGGTTCGAGGCGGTAATCGCGCAGCAGTTGTTCTATACGTGACAGCAGGTTGGGGTGACGCAGTTGCGCGCCTGCGAGGTTGACCGACAGGGGGCCGAAGTCCTCGAAAGCCGCTTGCCAGGCGTGCAGTTGTCGGCAGGCCTGTTCCAGTACCCAGTCGCCGATTTGCAGGATCGTGCCGTTCTCTTCGGCCAGGGCGATAAAGTGCTCGGGCGGGACCTCGCCCAGCGTCGGGTGATGCCAGCGGATCAAGGCTTCGGCGCCGATCAGTTGTTGGGTGATCAGGCTGCGTTTGGGTTGGTAATACAGACTCAACTCTTCACGTTCGATGGCGCGGCGCAGTTCGTGCTCCAGCGCTACGCGTTCATTGGCTTGGGCAGTCAGGTCGCGGGTATAGCGCTCGACCCGGTTACGCCCCTTGGCTTTGGAGCGATACATCGCGGCGTCGGCATTTTTGACCAGGGTCGCCACGTCGGTGCCGTCCTGTGGATACAGGCTGGTGCCGATACTGGCGCTGATAAAGAACTCATGCTCGCCGGCCTGGAAGGGCGGGGTAAAGCAGTCGAGCAGTTTGTTCGCCAAGTGCTGGGCGTCGCTGGCCTGTTGCAAACCGGGCAGCAGGATGATGAATTCGTCGCCGCCCAAGCGAGCAACGGTGTCCACGTCCCGCAACTGCTCCTTGAGGCGTACGGCGATGTCTTTGAGCAGCAGGTCGCCGACCGGGTGACCGAGGCTGTCGTTGATGTGTTTGAACCGGTCGAGGTCGAGAAACAGCACCGCGCCCTGCTTGCCACTTTCCTGCTGGCCGTTGAGGGCGGCTTGCAGCCGGTTTTCGAACAGCGTGCGATTGGGCAGGCCGGTCAATGGGTCGTGGTGGGCCTGATAGTCGAGGCGTGCCTGGGCCAGCTTGAGGCTGGAGATGTCGGCGAACACGGCAACGAAGTGCGTGACCAATTGTTCGCGGTTACGCACGGCGCTGATGGTCAACCAACTCGGATACACCTCGCCGTTCTTACGGCGGTTGGAAATCTCACCTTGCCAGTGGCCGTGGGTCGTCAACTGGTGCCACATCGCCGCATAGAACGCGCTGTCATGCAGGCCGGAGGCAAGCAGACGCGGGGTATGACCAAGGGCTTCACCCTCGCTATAGCCGGTTATCTCAGTGAAGGCGCGGTTGACGGCGCTGATGTTCTGCCGTGTGTCGGTGATCAAGACGCCTTCGGCGGTGCTTTCGAACACCGTGGCGGCCTGCTGCAGTTTTTCCTGCATTAACTGGCGTTCGGTGATGTCCCGGGCGATGGTCAGCATGCAATCTTCGTCGCCAATCGGCAGCGGGCGGCTGGACACTTCGCACAGGCGAATCTGGCCGTCGGCACGACGGATATGGCAGATGAAATCGCGGACAAAACCGTCGCGCTGCATCAATTCGAGCATGTGCTTGCGTTCGTTGAGGTCGACCCAGATGCCCAGGTCCAGGGCTGATTGGTCGAGTGAAGAGGCGCTGGTGAAGCCGGTCAGGTGGCTGAAACCCTCGTTTACTTCGATCAGCAGGCCGTCGCTCTGGCGGCTCAGCAGCAAGCCATCGGGGGAGGCATGGAAGGCTTTGGCAAACTTTTCTTCGGAGGTTTGCAGTCGCTGTTGGGTTTCCTTGAGCTGGGTGATGTCCCGCACCACCACCACTAAGGCTTCGGTGGTGTCGAGTTGGAACGGCTCGGCTGAGATCAGACCGGTAAAGGCCTGGCCATTGCTGCGCAGAAACGGCATTTCCAGGTTGCGGATGCTGGTGGTCTGTACTCGTTGCAGCAAATCCGGGCCGCCCCCTTGAATACCCCATATATTCAGGTCGGGGGCGGTTTTGCCCACCACCTCGTCGGCGCGTAGACCAATCTGGTCCTCGAATGCCTTGTTGACCTCCAGCAAGCAGCCATCAGACAACCGGGCAATCACCAGAATGTCGGGGCACTGCTGAAACACCGAGGCAAATTTCTGCTCGGACAGTTGCAGGGCTTCTTCGGTGCGCTTGGCTTCGCTGATGTCGATCATCAGGCCGCGCAGCACCGGCTCATGGCCGTGTTCGATCAGGCTGACAATGTCACGTACCCACAGGCAGCGGCCATCAGCGGTGATGACTCGGTAATCAATACTGTGATCGCGGTTTGCACGGGTTTCCCGATAGCAATAGGCCTCGGCGCGAGTCAGGTCGGCGGGGTGGATGATGTTGCGCCAGAAACCTGGAATCAGCCAATGAGCGCGGGGATAGCCGAGCAGGTCTTCGGCATGGGGCGACACATAGCTGTAGGTGAAATCGCTGATGCTTGCTTCCCAGGCGATGGCGGACAAGCTCTCCACCAGGCCGCGATAGTGGTACTCGCTGCTTCGCAGTTCTTGCTCAAGGGCGACCCGGCGGGAAATTTCCGAGCTGAGCCGGCGATTGATCCGAATGACGATTGCCAGCACCGTACTCAATAGCAGCACCGCTGGCAGGCCGTACGTGAGCAGGTCAGCCCAGAAGGTGCGGTGATCGGTGAAACTACCGACCCAGTGTTGTTGGATCGCATCAGTTTCGGCTGAGCTGAGGTCGGCGAGGACTTTGTCCAGGATGCCCACCAGGATTTTTTCATCCCGCGGCACGCCCATTGCCAGTTGGTAGCGGTAGGGCGTTTCGCCGCTGACGTACAGGCCGTCGAGCTTGAGTTGGCGCAGGCTCCAGACGCTGGAGGCCAGGTCGCCGACTACGGCATCCACTTCATCGGTGGCCAGGGCTTGCAGCGTCGAACTGACGTTGGGCATCGCCACCAGATTCAGGTCCGGATGGTGGGTACGCAGCAGTTCATGGGGCGCGTAGTTTTCCACTACGGCAATTTTCAGCCCGTACAAATCCTTGAGGCTGCGTGGTTTTGCGCCGCCTTCATGGGCCAGGATGACAATGGGGAAGTCGAGATAGGGGCGTGTAAAGGCCAGGAAATTCTGGCGTTCGGGGGTGGACATGATGCCAGGCAGCAGGTCGAGCTGGTTATTGCGGGCTTGTTCAAGCACCGCGGTCCAGTTAACGGGTTCGATCAGTTTGATTCGAACGCCCAGACGGTCTTGGAGTAAGCGTACGTAATCGGCAGCCAGGCCCTGATATCGGCCATTTTCATCGCGATATTCAAACGGAGGCCAGGACGCGTCCACGCCGAGGCGCAGCTCCTGATGGTCCGCCAACCAGCTACGCTCATCATCCGTAAGAGTCAACGCGCCAGCCGTTGCGGTCCAGGTCAGCAGCGACAGCAGTATCACGGTCGGCAATCTGGGCATAACGGTCTCGTTATGGCACGGGGAATGTCTCGAGTGTAGACGGGCATTGCGGGGGCGGGGTGATGCGGGGCAGTAAATCTGTGGAAAGCGGTCGGTAGAAAGCAAAACCCCCGGCCTGGGCCGGGGGTTCTGGTATCACTCGTCGAGGAAGGAGCGCAGATGCTCGCTTCGCGTCGGGTGGCGCAACTTGCGCAGCGCCTTGGCTTCGATCTGGCGGATCCGCTCGCGGGTCACGTCAAACTGCTTACCGACTTCCTCAAGGGTGTGGTCGGTATTCATGTCGATGCCGAAACGCATGCGCAGTACCTTGGCTTCACGGGCAGTGAGGCCGGACAGTACGTCGCGAGTCGCTTCTTTCAAGCTCTCAACAGTGGCGACATCGATTGGCGACTGCATGGTCGAGTCTTCGATGAAGTCACCCAGATGGGAGTCTTCGTCATCACCAATCGGCGTTTCCATGGAGATCGGCTCTTTAGCGATCTTCAATACCTTACGGATTTTATCCTCAGGCATTTCCATGCGTTCGCCCAGCTCTTCCGGGGTCGGTTCGCGACCCATTTCCTGCAACATCTGCCGGGAAATACGGTTGAGCTTGTTGATGGTCTCGATCATGTGCACCGGAATACGGATGGTGCGGGCCTGGTCGGCGATCGAGCGAGTGATCGCCTGACGGATCCACCAGGTGGCATAAGTCGAGAACTTGTAGCCGCGACGGTATTCGAACTTGTCCACCGCCTTCATCAAGCCGATGTTGCCTTCCTGGATCAGATCAAGGAATTGCAGGCCACGGTTGGTGTACTTCTTGGCGATGGAGATCACCAGACGCAAGTTCGCTTCAACCATCTCTTTCTTCGCGCGGCGGGCCTTGGCCTCACCGATCGACATGCGACGGTTGATGTCTTTGATTTCCGCAATCGTCAGGCCGGTTTCGGTCTCAAGCGCGGTCAGCTTCTGCTGGCAACGGATGATATCGGGCTGCAGGCGACCAATGGCCTCGGCGTATTTCGCCTTGCCCTTGGCCAGTGCGTCGCTCCAGCTTTCGTCAACTTCGTTGCCCGGGAACTGGCGCAGGAAATCGGTACGCGGCATGCGCGCATCACGCACACAGAGCTGCATGATTGCACGCTCTTGGGCACGCAGACGCTCAAGAGCACTGCGAACACGCTCAACCAGGCCTTCGAACTGCTTGGGCACCAGCTTGATTGGCATGAACAGCTCAGCCAGGGCCACCAGCTCGGCAATCGCCTGCTTGTTGCCACGACCGTGCTTTTTCAGGGCCTTGCGGGTGATTTCCATTTGATCGGAAACCGCACCGAAGCGCTGGGCAGCGATAACCGGGTCTGGACCGCTTTCGGCTTCTTCTTCGTCGTCGCTGCTTTCAGCTTCGTCGTCGTCGGTGTCGTCGTCCGCTTTTGCGGCTTTCGCATCAACAGGCGGCGGCACTTCGGCGGCAGGCGGCGCAATGCCGTCGTCCGGGTCGATATAACCGCTCAGGACGTCGGACAGGCGGCCACCTTCGGTGGTGACGCGGGTGTACTCGGAGAGAATGTGGTCAACCGTGCCAGGGAAGTGCGCAATAGCGCCCATCACTTCACGGATGCCCTCTTCGATACGCTTGGCGATTTCGATTTCGCCTTCGCGTGTCAGCAGCTCGACGGTACCCATTTCGCGCATATACATGCGCACCGGGTCTGTCGTGCGGCCGATATCGGTCTCTACTGCAGCCAGCGCGGCAGCAGCTTCCTCAGCGGCGGCCTCGTCGGTATCAGCGTCGGCCAGCATAAGGGAATCCTTATCTGGCGCGACTTCGAATACGTTGATCCCCATGTCGTTAATCATGCGGATGATGTCTTCCACCTGCTCAGGATCTGAAATATCCTCAGGCAGGTGGTCGTTGACCTCCGCGTAAGTCAGGTAACCCTGCTCACGACCAAGAAGTATCAACTCTTTGATACGAGACTGCTGTTGCGCTTTTCCGGACATAACACCCTATCCACTGAAGGTCTTGGCGGGCAAAAAACAAGCCGAGGATTATACCCGAGCTATGACCTCACACGCCAGCTGAGGTCGGGTTTGATGCGTAAACATTCTGTTTTAAGAGGTCGCGCATCTGTTTTGCTATCTGAATTTGCTCTTCAGCCGATAATCCCGGCTGCCTCGCTCTCTTGATAAGTTCATCGAGGGTCTGAGTGTGTTGACCCGCGGATAACCTATTAATGGTGTCTAAAAACTGTTGTTCAAGGTTGTCGCCGTCAATTAGCCACTCCTTTTCCGCCAGTGCCCGCAATAAACGGCCCTGTTCCGTGCCATGCCAGCGAGCCATCAACTGAATTGAGTTTAGCTTAGGGTTTTTCTGCACGGCTTCGATCAGTGCGATAAGCACCTGAGCGTAGGTGTTGCTCTCGTTGGCAAAGTGGTCGGCACTTTCAACCTTGCCGGCCAATTGCGGGTGGTGAATCAGTGTGCGCAGTGCAATCAGTGTGGGGGCTTCCACCGCTACGGGTGTGCGTGGCGCGTAGGCTTCATCGCGATCACCGCGTTTGCCGTTTTTGCTCCAGGGCTTTTTGTCCCACTTCTTGCCGCCGGCGCCCGGCTTCTTCGGCGTCCATTCCTGCTGGGGCGCGAAGGCCTCCTGAGGTTGATGAAAGTCAGCGTAGTCCGGCATGGCGTCGTAATCCATGCCGGGGTCGTAGGCTGGCGGCGCATCCTGCGGGGCGCTGTGCACCAGCTGGCTTACGGCTTCGCCGCTCAAACCGGTGATCTCCAGCAGGCGCTGACGCATCAGTGTGCGCAAGTTGGCGCCCGGGACTTTATCGATCAGCGGCGCCGCGAGGGTGGCCATATGGGCCTTGCCTTCGAGGGAGCGCGGGTCGGCCTCTTCGGTCAGTTGCTGAAAAAAATAATCCGCCAGCGGCTGCGCATGTTGATTGATGCGTGCGCGGAACGCGTCGGTACCTTCCGAACGCACCAGGGTGTCCGGGTCTTCGCCTTCGGGCAGGAACAGGAAGCGAGCGCGACGCCCATCCTGCAGGCTCGGCAGCGTGGCTTCGAGCGCGCGCCAGGCGGCGTTGCGGCCAGCCTGGTCGCCGTCGAAGCAAAACAGCACGCTGGGCACGACGCGAAACAGGCGCTTCAAATGTTCTTCGCTGGTGGCGGTGCCGAGGGTGGCGACCGCGTTGCGCAGGCCTTGTTGGGCGAGGGCGATCACGTCCATATAGCCTTCAACCACAATGATCTCGTCGAGGTTGCGGTTGTTCTTGCGCGCTTCGAACAGGCCGTAGAGTTCCTGGCCCTTGTGGAACACCGGGGTCTCCGGAGAGTTCAGGTACTTGGGCTTGTCGTCCCCGAGTACGCGGCCGCCAAAGGCGATGATACGGCCACGGCTGTCGCGTATCGGGAACATCACGCGGTCGCGGAAGCGGTCATAGCGCTTGCCGGTCTCGGCGTTTTCCACCAGCAGGCCGGCATCGATCATGGCCTTTTGCTGGAGGGTGTCGCTGCTCAGGTGCTTATACAGGTTGTCCCAGCCCGGCGGGGCGAAGCCGAGACCAAAATCCCGAGCGATTTCGCCGGTGAGGCCGCGCCCTTTGAGGTAATCGACAGCGGCCTTGCGCTGCGGATGGCTCTTGAGTGCCTGGCGGTAAAAGTCGGCAGCGGCGGTCAGTAGCGGGTACAGCGGCGAATCGGTGGGTTGCCGGGGTTTGTGCGGGCGACCACTTTCTTCGCGGGGCACTTCCATGCCGGCGGCTTTCGCCAGGTCCTCGACAGCCTGGGGGAAGTCCAGGTTGTCGTGGTCCATCAGGAAGCCCAGGGCGTTCCCGCCTGCGCCGCAACCGAAGCAGTAATAAAACTGTTTGTCGGGGCTGACGCTGAACGATGGGGTTTTTTCTTTATGGAAAGGGCAGCAGGCGGTGTAGTTTTTGCCGGCTTTTTTCAGCTGTACGCGTGAGCTGACAACATCGACGATGTCGGTGCGGTTCAGAAGGTCGTCAATAAAGCTCTGGGGAATCAGCCCGGCCATGGCGTTCTCGTCATCACTGCGTGTAAATGAGGGCCCGTGACGTGTTCAAGCGCACGTATGGCGTGCTTGATCATCATCGTCTGCATGGGTCATCAGGAAGTGTATCTGCCGAATATTCACTGAGGGTAGTTTCTGATCAGTCTTCGGCATGGAAATGTTGCCCGGGCGTCCGGTCTTGGCCAATGGCGGCCTCGGAAACGCATCGATGGGCACAGCCGACACGGTTGATCGTCTGTTTGAAGAATAGGTGTGCTCGTCAGTAGCCTTGTTAGGCTCGTCAGAAGAGACGTGCACCGCTGGCAAAAGAGCCAGCCCTGACGTGTGAAGCAGTGTCTCGGTCGCGTGTGCGGCGTCGACGGTGAAGCATCAAGCGATATCCGCAAATGCCAACAGCCCGGCTGAGGGCCGGGCTTGGCAGAAGCTTGCTACGAACGTCTGTGTATTAGTACAGACGAACGGCGCGGCGCTGTTCGCGCTGAACTTTCTTAGCGTGACGCTTAACAGCGGCTGCTGCTTTGCGCTTACGCTCAGAAGTTGGCTTCTCATAAAATTCGCGGCTACGAACTTCAGCCAGAACACCGGCTTTTTCGCAGGAGCGCTTGAAACGACGCAGAGCTACGTCGAAGGGTTCGTTCTCTTTTACTTTGACGGCTGGCATCCAGAGCTACCTTCTTTCATTACCGGGAATCAACGTTCTCGTCGCAAAAAATTCGCGGCTGAGGTCGTCGGTTTTTAAGGGTTGCGGATGTTAACCCCTCATTGCCCGGAATGCAAAGCCTCTGATCGAAAACCGCTAGTCGGGAGGGGGAGTGGCGACTATTATGCGCGCCTTCGAATTCAGCCTCTACAAGGCGCAAACCCATGCTAGTACTGGGACTTGAAACCTCCTGCGACGAAACCGGAGTCGCACTATACGACAGTGAACGCGGGCTTTTGGCCGATGCACTGTTCAGTCAGATCGACCTGCATCGCGCCTATGGCGGCGTGGTGCCGGAGCTTGCCAGCCGCGATCACGTCAAGCGCATGCTGCCGCTGATCCGCCAAGTGCTGGATGAGGCCGGCTGTGTGGCAACCGAGATCGATGCCATCGCCTACACGGCAGGGCCCGGATTGGTCGGAGCCCTGCTGGTTGGGGCCTCTTGCGCCCAGGCGCTGGCCTTTGCCTGGGGCATTCCTGCCCTCGGCGTGCACCATATGGAAGGCCATTTATTGGCGCCCATGCTGGAAAAAACACCGCCAGAGTTCCCGTTCGTCGCTTTGTTGGTTTCGGGGGGGCATACGCAGCTGGTTCAGGTGGATGGGATCGGCCAATACACGCTGTTGGGCGAGTCGCTGGACGATGCTGCCGGCGAAGCGTTCGACAAAACCGCGAAGATGATGGGGCTTAATTATCCTGGCGGTCCGGAAATCGCTCGCCTGGCTGAGAACGGCGTTGCCGGTCGCTACACCTTCCCGCGGCCGATGTGTGATCGTCCTGGCTTGATGTTCAGTTTCAGCGGCTTGAAAACCTCTGCCTTGAACACCTGGCAGCAGAGCGTCAGCGCCGGGGACGACGGCCAACAAGCCCGTTGCGACATCGCGCTGGCGTTCCAGCAGGCTGTGGTGGAGACTTTGACCATCAAGTGCAAGCGCGCCCTGAAACAGGCGGGCATGAAGCGGCTGGTGATCGCAGGTGGCGTCAGTGCCAACAAGGCGTTGCGCAGTTCCCTGGAAAAGATGCTCGGCGACATGAATGGCAATGTGTTCTACGCACGCCCTGAGTTCTGCACTGACAACGGCGCGATGATCGCCTACGCCGGTTGCCAGCGCTTGCAGGCCGGGCAGCACGAAAGCCTGGCGATCAGCGTGCAGGCGCGCTGGCCGATGGAACAATTGCCGCCGTTGTAAGGTTCAAGGGCGCCGGGCCCAGGCGGGGTATTTAAAAATGCCGTTCGCGCCCGGCAAACAGGTCGCGTAGATTGCCGCGGTGACGCCAGACGATCAGCAGTGTCAGTACGCTCATCGGCACCAGTGCTTGCGGTTCCTGCCAGGCCAGCAGCGGTAGGGTCAGTGGCGTAGCAATCAGCGCGGCCAGCGAGCTGGTGCGGGTCAGGTAGAACGTCAGTAGCCAGGCGAGCATGGCCAGTAACGCCGCAGGGGGGTAAATGCCCAGCAGCATGCCGGCCGCCGTGGCGACGCCCTTGCCGCCGCGAAAGCGGAAGTACAACGGGAACAGGTGGCCCAAGACGGCACATAGGCCCACCCAGGCTTGCTGTTGCAAGCTAAGGCCGACGAGGCTGGCGATCAGCACGGGCAGCAGGCCCTTGCACAGGTCGCCCAGCAAGGTCAGGACGGCGAGTTTCTTGCCGGCCAGGCGCAACATATTGGTGGCGCCGGCATTGCCTGAGCCACTCATTCGCGGGTCGGGATTTCCCGTCAAGCGGCTGAGCAAAATGGCGAAGGACAGCGAGCCGAGCAGGTAGGCGAAAATCGCCAGTGACCAAAACATGCTAACTATTCCGGGCGAGGACGCCCTGATTCTAACGGGGCATCGCGCCCTTGTCGTGCTGCGGAGAAAAGTGCTTGGACAGAGTGTTTATCGAAGGCCTGGAAGTCGACACCGTGATCGGGGCTTACGACTGGGAGCGCGGAATCCGGCAATGCCTGCGCCTGGACCTGAGCTTCGCCTGGGATAATCGCCCAGCCGCGGCCGGTGATGACCTGACCCTGGCACTGGATTACGCCAGGGTGTCTGCGCGTATCCAGGCCTTTGCCGAGCAGTCCCAGTACCAGTTGGTGGAAACCTTTGCCGAGCGCCTGGCCGAAGCGCTGATGAGTGAATTCCAGATTCCCTGGCTGCACCTCAAGTTGACCAAGCCCGGCGCGGTACCGGCTGCCAAGGGCGTGGGCGTGGAGATCGAGCGCGGATGTCGTTGACTCAGGTTTACCTCGGGCTTGGCAGCAATATCGAGCGCGAGGCTCGTTTATGCGCCGGCTTGGATGCGTTGGCGGGCTTTTTGACGGATATGCGCTGTTCAGCGGTGTTCGAAAGCCAGCCGGTGGGTATCAAGAGCGGGCCGTTTTTCAATCTGGTGGTGTCGGCTTATACCGACCTGCCGTTGATGGAATTGGATCGCCGCTTGAAATCCATCGAGGCCGACAATGGCCGCTACGCGCCCGACCGCAAAGGCCTGCCGCTGGATATCGATGTGTTGTTGTATGGCGATCTGGTGGGCGATTTTGATGGCTTGGTCCTGCCGCGAGCCGAAATTCTGAAAAACGCCTTTGTGTTGTGGCCGCTGTCGATGATGGCGCCGCAGCGTATGCATCCTGAGGCCGGCAAGACGATGGCCCAGTTGTGGCGAGACGCGCAGATTGATCAGGTGCTGGCACCTGTGGCGTTCGAGTGGCAGGGGCAGCCACTCACGCCGCTAGCTCTTTTGTAGGCGCCGAGCTTGCTCGCGAAAAACCTGAGGGCGCTGCGTCATCGTTGAGGTTCTTCGCGAGCAAGCTCGCTCCTACGGGGGCTTTTGCTGTTCCTTGTAGGCTTTCAATGCGTTTAGTCGTTCGCGCTTGAGCGCCTCGCCCAGTTCGGGGCCTTTGAAGCCTTTTTCCAGCAGTGGCGCTACCGGCACTTCGCGTGCGGCCTTTGCCGCTGCGCGCAAATAATCGGCCTGTGGATAACTGCGTTGCTCAAAACCCTGGCGGCCCCGAGCGTCCATTTCGCAGGCCGCCACGAACTCTTCAAAGCGTTGCGGCCGACGGTACACGTCGAAGCTTTGCAGCAACTCCAGCAATGTCGAGGCCTTGAGCTCCAGCGCACGATGCCCATGGGTATGATATTGCCCCACCAGCAGGGCCAACTCCTGGCAATCCTTCGGCACCTTGAAACGCTCGTTCACCGCTTTGATCAGCTTCAGGCCGCGTTGCTCGTGGGCAATATGCTGCGGCAACTTATCCACAGGCGTCAGGCCTTTGCCCAAATCATGCAGCAGGCAGGCCCAGCGCACGCTCAGCGGTTGCTTGTGCAGGGCGGCCTGCTCCAGCACGCTCAAGGTGTGCACGCCGGTGTCTATTTCCGGGTGATGCGCTGCGGGCTGCGGCACGCCGAACAGCGCATTCACTTCCGGCATCAAGGTTTTCAGCGCGTCGCAGTCACGCAGCACTTGGATGAATACCTGGGGTTGAGCTTCCATCAGCGCCCGTGAGATTTCCTTCCAGCTGCGCTCGGGGGTAAGGGCCTCCAGCTCGCCGGACTCACTGAGTTGGCGCATTAACGCCAGGGTCTCAGGGGCGACTGTGAAGCCCAGAGGCGCATAGCGCGCGGCGAAGCGTGCAACGCGCAAGACGCGGAGGGGATCTTCGGCGAACGCGGGAGAAACATGCCGCAAAATACGCGCTTCAAGGTCGCGTTGGCCGTGGTAAGGGTCAGTCAGATTACCTTCGTCGTCCTCCGCCATGGCATTGATGGTCAGGTCACGCCGGATCAGGTCTTCTTCCAGCGTAACGTCGGGGCTCGCATGGAATATAAAGCCGCCGTAACCCCGGCCATTCTTGCGTTCGGTGCGAGCGAGGGCGTATTCGTCACCGTTCTTCGGGTCGAGAAATACCGGGAAATCAGCGCCCACCGGTTTATAACCTTTGGCGAGCATCTCTTCGGCCGTCGCGCCAACGACGACGCGGTCTATATCGGTGACCTCGATGCCCAGAAGGCGATCACGTACGGCGCCGCCGACTTTGTAGATTTTCATGAAAAAGCCTCCATTAGCGGCACAGGATAACGCCTGAGCCTGGCCAATGGAGGCTTTGCTGTTTCAGAGATGAACGACGGCCATGTCCAAGCGGCCGTAGTCGTTGTCGTTATGATCGCTGCGCGGTGGCACATGGTGGGTTTTCATCACCTGGTCGCCCTGCAGGGTTTCCAGATGAATATCAAAACCCCAGAGCCGATGCAGGTGCTTGAGCACTTCCTCGGTGGATTCGCCCAAGGGTTTGCGGTCGTGCTGCTGGTGACGCAGGGTCAGCGAACGGTCGCCACGCACGTCGATGCTGTAGATCTGCACGTTAGGCTCGCGGTTACCCAGGTTGTATTGCGCGGCCAGGGTTTCGCGAATGATGCGGTAGCCGGGTTCGTCGTGGATGGCAGGCACCACCAGGTCATCCTTGAGGTCGTCGTCCAGGATGCTGAACAGCTTGAGGTCGCGAATCACCTGGGGCGACAGGTACTGCAGGATAAAACTCTCATCCTTGAAGCTGCTCATCGCGAACTTGATGGTCGATAGCCAGTCGCTGCCGGCGATTTCCGGGAACCAGCGGCGGTCTTCCTCTGTGGGGTGCTCGCACATACGGCGAATATCGCGATACATGGCAAAACCCAGCGCATAGGGGTTGATGCCGTTGTAATACGGGCTATCGAAGCCTGGTTGGAAGACCACGCTGGTGTGGGACGTGAGGAACTCCATCATAAAGCCGTCAGTGACCAGGCCTTCGTCGTACAGGTCGTTCATCAGGGTGTAATGCCAGAAGGTAGCCCAGCCTTCGTTCATCACCTGGGTTTGGCGCTGGGGATAAAAATATTGCGCGATCTTGCGTACGATGCGCACGATTTCACGCTGCCAGGGTTCCAGCAGCGGTGCGTGTTTTTCCAGGAAGTACAGGATGTTTTCCTGCGGTTCGGCGGGGAAGCGTGCATTGTCCTTGTCGCTGTTCTTGTCGGCGCGCTTGGGGATGGTGCGCCACAGGTCGTTGATCTGTTTCTGCAGGTGCTCCTCGCGTTCCTTCTGGCGCAGGCGCTCCTCTTCGGCAGAAATAGGATAGGGGCGCTTATAGCGATCGACCCCGTAATTCATCAGCGCATGGCAGGAGTCCAACAGGTCTTCCACCGCATCGATACCGTGGCGCTCCTCGCACTGCATGATGTATTGCTTGGCGAACACCAGGTAATCGATGATCGAACTGGCATCGGTCCAGGTGCGAAACAGGTAATTGCCCTTGAAGAAACTGTTATGCCCATAGCAGGCATGGGCCACTACCAGCGCCTGCATGCAGATGGTGTTTTCTTCCATCAGGTACGCGATGCACGGGTCGGAGTTGATCACGATCTCGTAGGCCAGGCCCATCTGGCCCCGGGTGTAGGACTTCTCGGTACTGAGGAAGTGTTTCCCGTAGGACCAATGGTGATAGCCCAGGGGCATGCCCACCGAGGCATAGGCATCCATCATCTGTTCAGCGGTGATGACTTCTATCTGGTTGGGGTAGGTGTCCAGGGCATAACCCGCCGCGATACGGCTGATTTCCCGGTCATAGGCCTGGATCAGTTCAAAGGTCCACTCGGAGCCGGTGGAAATGGGTTGGCGCTTGTTCTCTTTTTTGGCGGTCATGTCACTAACCTGCGCTGGAAGAGTTCACGGAAGACCGGGTAGATATCGCCGGCCGAGACCAGTTGCTGCTGGGCGAACGTATCGGCAAAGGCTTCGCCGATGCGCTCGTATTCGAACCACAGGGCCTGGTGCTCACGGGGGGTGATTTCGACGTAAGTGTAGTACTGCACGAACGGCATGATCTGGTTGATCAAAATATCCCGGCAGATCGGCGAGTCGTCGTTCCAGTTATCGCCGTCGGAGGCTTGGGCGGCGTAGATGTTCCACTCGTTGGCGGGGTAGCGCTCGGCCATGATCTCCTGCATCAGCTTCAGTGCACTGGAAACGATGGTGCCGCCGGTTTCCCGCGAGTAGAAAAACTCCTCTTCGTCCACTTCCCGGGCGCTGGTGTGATGGCGGATGAACACGACGTCAATCTTGTCGTAGTTCCGTTTCAGAAACAGGTAAAGCAGGATAAAGAAGCGCTTGGCGATGTCCTTGGTGGCCTGGGTCATGGAGCCGGAAACGTCCATCAGGCAGAACATCACCGCCTTGGAGCTGGGGTTGGGTTGCTTGACCAGCAGGTTGTACTTCAAGTCAAAGGTATCGAGGAACGGCACGCGGTGAATGCGTGCGCTGAGTTTTTCGATTTCCGCCTCGATTTCCTGGATATCGCCGAAGTTGTCCGGTTCTTCGCGCTTCAAGCGTGCTAACTCTTCCTTGGCCTGCTTGAGTTTGGCGCGGCTGCTACCGGACAGGGCGATGCGCCGTGCATGGGCTGAACGCAGGGTACGGATGATATTGATGCGCGAAGGGTTGCCCTCGTTGCTGATGCCTGCGCGTACGGTCTTGAAGGTGTCGGTGCCGGTGAGGTTGCGCTTGACCAGGTTGGGCAGTTCCAGGTCTTCGAACATGAATTCGAGGAATTCTTCCTGGGTGATCTGGAACACGAATTCATCCATGCCTTCGCCAGAGTTGCCGGCCTTGCCCGGGCCTTTGCCACCGCCGCCGCCTTGTGGGCGCTGGATATGTTCGCCGGTGGTGAATTCCTTGTTGCCGGGGTGTACCACGGTCTGTTTGCCGCCGCGACCATGGTGAAGCACCGGTTCATCGATGTCCCTGCCGGGAATGCTGATTTGTTCGCCATGCTCCATGTCGGTGATGGAACGGCGGCTGACGGCCTCTTCTACCGCCTTTTTGATGTGGTCACGGTAGCGCCGCAGGAAACGCTGACGGTTTACCGTGCTCTTGTTCTTGCCATTGAGGCGTCGGTCGATCACATAGCTCATGGGGAGCCCTCCGGGCAGCTTCACGTTACAAGCTTCAAGCCGCGAGCTGGAAGCTTAGGGACAAGCGGTCGCATGCCAGGCCGGATGCCTGGCAGTGCGCGCTTGCCGCTGCCTTACTGCGATTTGCGAACCCGCAGGTACCACTCGGAGAGCAGCCGTACCTGTTTGTCGGTGTAGCCTCGCTCGACCATGCGTGTGACGAAGTCGTTGTGTTTTTGCTGATCCTCCTTGCTGGCTTTGGCGTTGAAGCTGATGACGGGCAGCAGGTCCTCGGTGTTGGAGAACATTTTCTTCTCGATGACCACCCGCAGCTTCTCGTAGCTGAGCCAAGTGGGGTTCTTGCCGTTGTTGTTGGCACGGGCACGCAGTACGAAATTGACGATCTCGTTGCGGAAATCCTTCGGATTGCTGATGCCGGCGGGTTTCTCGATCTTTTCCAGTTCTTCGTTGAGGGCCACGCGGTTGAGGATTTCGCCGGTTTCCGGGTCGCGGTATTCCTGGTCCTGGATCCAGAAGTCGGCGTACAGCACGTAGCGGTCGAAGATGTTCTGGCCGTACTCGCTGTACGACTCCAGGTAAGCGGTCTGGATTTCCTTGCCGATGAACTCGATGTAGCGCGGCGCCAGGTATTCCTTGAGGAAGCGCAGGTAGCGCTCACGGGTTTCGGCTTGGAACTGCTCCTGTTCAATCTGCTGCTCAAGCACATAGAGCAAGTGCACCGGGTTGGCGGCGATCTCGTGAGGGTCGAAGTTGAAAACTTTGGACAGGATCTTGAACGCAAAGCGCGTCGACAGACCGTTCATGCCCTCGTCCACACCGGCTGTGTCACGGTACTCCTGGATCGACTTGGCCTTGGGATCGGTGTCCTTGAGGTTTTCGCCATCGTAGACGCGCATCTTCGAATAGATATTGGAGTTCTCCGGCTCCTTGAGGCGCGACAGCACGGTGAACTGGGCAAGCATCTTCAAGGTGTCGGGCGCGCAATGGGCCTTGGCCAGGGAACTGTTGAACAGCAGTTTGTCGTAGATCTTGATTTCGTCGCTGACCCGCAGGCAGTACGGCACCTTGACGATATAGATCCGGTCGATGAAGGCTTCGTTGTTCTTGTTGTTGCGGAAGGTATGCCATTCCGATTCGTTGGAGTGGGCCAGCAGGATCCCGGTGAACGGAATCGCCCCCAGGCCTTCAGTACTGTTGTAGTTGCCTTCCTGGGTAGCGGTGAGCAGTGGGTGCAGCACCTTGATCGGTGCCTTGAACATCTCCACGAACTCCATCAGGCCCTGGTTGGCCCGGCACAATGCGCCCGAATAGCTGTAGGCATCGGCATCGTTCTGCGGGAATTCTTCCAGTTTGCGGATATCGACCTTACCCACCAGTGCCGAAATGTCCTGGTTGTTTTCATCGCCGGGTTCGGTCTTGGCCACGCCGATCTGGTTGAGGATCGACGGGTAGAGTTTCACCACGCGGAACTGGCTGATATCACCACCGAACTCGGCCAGGCGCTTGGTGGCCCAGGGCGACATGATGGTGTTGAGGTAGCGCCGCGGTATGCCAAAGTCTTCCTCCAGGATTGCGCCATCTTCCGTGGCGTTGAACAGGCCCAGGGGCGACTCGAAGACGGGCGAGCCCTTGATCGCATAGAAGGGCACCTTCTCGATCAATTGCTTGAGCTTTTCCGCCAGGGACGACTTGCCGCCGCCGACCGGGCCGAGCAGATAGAGGATCTGCTTCTTCTCTTCCAGGCCTTGGGCGGCATGGCGGAAGTAGGAAACGATCTGGTCGATGCATTCTTCCATCCCATGGAAGTCTTCAAAGGCCGGATAGCGGCGGATCACCTTGTTGGAAAATATCCGCGACAGGCGCGAATTATTGGCGGTTTCCACCAGTTCTGGCTCGCCAATCGCCAGTAGCAGGCGTTCGGCGGCAGAGGCGTAGGTGCTGCGGTCCTGTTTGCACAGCTCGAGATACTCCTGAAGCGTGAGTTCTTCCTGCTGTGTGGACGCGAAGCGTTGTTGGAAGTGGCTAAAGATACTCATGACGTCGTCACCTCGCTCGATACGTGGAGCCGACGCCGGATCAATCAGTCGATGCTGGCAGTCATTGACGCACGCCAATGGCTGTTTTCCCCCCAGAACACCCTGAAACGCTACCGATGACCCGTACGCCGGTGTACCGGCTCTCCCCTGATTCGGATGGCCTGCGCTTAAGGATAGTTCGGAATCCGGGAGGTCAAGGCGCGATGCGCAATTAGTTTGGCTGCGCCGTTCGTCAGAAACGGCGCAAGCCCAAGCGTCACGCGGGGTAGCGGGGTGTGAAAAAAATTATTGCGAATCGCCTGAAGAAATTTCCGCAGGAAAGGTCGCACGCCACAGCTCAAACCCGCCGTCCAGGCTATAGACGTCGGAGAAACCCTGGCTGATCAGATACGCGGCTGCGCTCTGGCTGGAATTGCCGTGGTAGCAGGCGACGATCAGCGGCGCATCGAGGTCAGCGGCGCGGATGAAGTCGGCGATGTTGACGTTGTCCAAATGCTGGGCGCCGGTGATGTGAGCGGCGGCATAAGTAGGCTGGTCGCGGATGTCGACGACTACAGCACCTTGCTCACGCAGGGCCTGGGCTTCTTGGGGAGGGATACGTTTGAATTCGGTCATGGCGGGCTCCTAGGGCTTGGCGGCGGCCGTCTGGGTAATGGAAAGGGGCGATTCGCACTGGCAGTCGAGACGTTCGCCCGTGTCGATGTTCATCAGGGTCATGGCACCGCCCCACACGCAACCGGTGTCGAGGGCGAACACGCCGGGCTCATCGCATTTGCCTTCCAGCGCGGCCCAGTGGCCAAAGATGATCTTTGTGTCACGGGTCTTGCGTTCCTTGTAGGCGAACCAGGGCTTGTAGCCGGGAAGGGCGGTGTCGGCGCCTTCCTTGCTTTTGAGGTCCAGTTTGCCTTCGGCCGTGCAGAAGCGCATCCGTGTGAAGTAGTTGGTGATGACTCGCAGGCGGGCCACGCCCGTGAGGTCGTTGTCCCACTTCACTGGGTCGTTGCCGTACATGCCGTCGAGGTACGCGGTGTACAGGTTGTCATCGGCCAACGCAGTTTCAACTTCGGCAGCGCATTTGAGGGCTTTTTTCAACGTCCACTGGGGCGGGATACCGGCATGCACCAAGGCCATGTTGCGGCCTTCATCGTAGTGCATGAGTTTTTGCCGGCGCAGCCAGTCGAGCAATTGAGCACGGTCTGGGGCTTCGAGGATTTCCCGCAGGGTGTCGCCTTTTTTGAGGCGTTCGATGTTGTTGCCGGCCGCAAGCAAGTGCAGGTCATGGTTGCCCAGCACGCAGACCAGAGAATCACGCAGGCTATAGAGGTAGCGCAGGGTTTCCAGGGACTGCGGGCCGCGGTTGACCAAGTCGCCTACCAGCCACAGGCGATCATTTGCCGGGTCGAAGGCTACGCGCTCCAGCAGGCGCTTGAGAGGGTCCAGGCAGCCTTGCAGGTCGCCGACCGCGTACGTCGCCATCAGTGCAGGGCTCCTGGTACGGCCAGGCGGAAGGGCTTGATGATGGCATCGAACAGTTGGCCGTCGGTGGCCTTCATCTGATACGAGCCCTGCATGGTGCCGACCTTGGAAGTCATCACCGTGCCGCTGCTATAAGTGTGGCTGGTGCCGGCGTCGATCAATGGCTGTTGGCCGACAACGCCTGCCCCGCGCACTTCCTCAACCTGGCCGTCGCCATCGGTGATGATCCAGTGGCGCGACAGCAGCTTGGCCGGCACCAGCCCGTTGTTCTTCACTGTAATGGTGTAGGCAAAGGCGAAGCGGTTATGTTCGGGTTGCGATTGGTCCGCCAGGAAGCGGGTGACGACGCTGACGTCGATCTGATAGCGAGGATCGGACATGCAAGAGGCCTTAAAAGCGAAGGACAGCAGATGCGGGTCAGTCTAGGCCAAGAGGAGGGCACTAGGCCAGACATGCTGTCTGGGCTCTTGAAACGCGGTTAAACCTGTGGGAGCGGGCTTGCTCCCACATTGGAGGGTGTTGAACCTTATACCGCTGTTGGCGCTGGCTGGATAGCAAGCTGGTCAGCCAGGCGCACGAACGCGGCCAGGTCCAGTTGCTCGGGGCGCAGGCCGCCGTCGACGCCGGCGGCTTCGATCTCGGCGTTGCTCAGCAGGGCCTTGAGGGTGTTACGCAGGGTCTTGCGGCGTTGGTTAAACGCTTCGCGTACCACACGCTCCAGCAGTTTGTGATCCTTGGCCGGGTGCGGCAACACGGCATGCGGCACCAGGCGCACGATGGCTGAATCGACCTTCGGCGGTGGGTTGAACGCGCCCGGGCCGACGTTGAACAGGTGCTCTACGCGGCAGTGATACTGGACCATGATCGACAAGCGGCCCCAGTCACCACCGCCAGGGCCCGCGGCCAGGCGCTCCACCACTTCCTTTTGCAGCATGAAGTGCATGTCGCGGATGATCCCTGCGTTGTTCAGCAGGTGGAAAATCAGTGGCGTGGAAATGTTGTAGGGCAGGTTGCCGACTACCCGCAGGCTGTTAGGCGCAGCGTTAAGGCTATTGAAGTCGAACTTCAGCGCGTCGCCCTGGTGCAGGTTGAAGTTGGCTTTGCCAGCGAACTGCTGGTTGAGGATCGGGATCAAGTCCTTGTCCAGTTCCACCACGTCCAGTTGCCCACCGCTGGCCAGCAGGCCTTGGGTCAGCGCGCCCTGGCCCGGACCGATTTCCAGCAGGCGGTCTTCAGGCTTGGCATGAATGGAGCGCAGGATGCGATCGATCACGCCAGCGTCGTGCAGGAAGTTTTGCCCGAAGCGCTTGCGCGCCCGGTGTTGGTAATGCTCAGTCATATACGGGTCTCGGCCATCTGATAGGCGGTTTCCAGGGCCACGTGTAGGCTGCCGGTATCGATCTTGCTGCTGCCTGCGAGGTCCAGGGCAGTGCCATGGTCGACGGAGGTGCGGATGATCGGCAGGCCCAGTGTCACGTTGACTGCGGCGCCAAAGCCTTTGTATTTCAGCACAGGCAGCCCCTGGTCGTGGTACATCGCCAGCACTGCGTCGCAGTGCTCCAGATATTTGGGGGTAAACAGAGTGTCTGCAGGCAATGGGCCGCGTAGGTCCATGCCTTCTTGGCGCAGGCGCTCTAATGTCGGTTCAATGATGTCGATTTCTTCATGGCCCAAGTGGCCGCCTTCACCGGCGTGGGGGTTGAGCCCACAGACCAGGATGCGCGGTTGGGCAATGCCGAATTTGTGTTGCAGGTCGCTGTGCAGGATGCGCGTGACACGCTCTACACGTTCGGCAGTGATGGCATCGGCGATTTCACGCAGCGGCAAGTGGGTGGTCACCAGGGCCACGCGCAGGCCACGGGTGGCGAGCATCATCACCACTTGAGCGGTATGGGTGAGTTCGGCGAGGAATTCGGTATGGCCGGAAAAGGCGATGCCGGATTCGTTGATCACGCCTTTGTGCACGGGGGCGGTGATCATGCCGGCAAAGTCGCCGTCGATGCAGCCTTGGCCCGCACGGGTCAGCGTCTCCAGCACAAATGCCGCGTTGGCCGTGTTCAACTGCCCGGCCACTACCTTGGCCTGCAGCGGGGTGTCCCATACATACAGGCTACCGGCGGGAGCCGGCAGGTCGGGCCAGTTGCCCGGCGCCACGTCCAGCAGGTTGACGGCCACACCCAGCTGCGCGGCCCGCTCAAGGAGCAGGTCGCTGCTGGTAATGGCAATCAGGGGGTGTGGCTGGGGTTGCGAGGCAAGCAGCAGGCACAGGTCTGGACCAATGCCGGCTGGCTCGCCGGGTGTCACCGCGAAACGCTGGGGTTTCACTGGGGTGCCTGGTCGGTGCCTGTTTGCTCGGCGCCTGGCAGCTTGTTCTCTACATACGCTTCGTCACGGATCTGACGCAGCCAGGTTTGCAGCTCTTCGTCGTATTTGCGGTTACGCAACACGGTCAGGGCTTGCTGCTCGCGGGCCTGGGTGGTGTTGTCCGTGGCGCGACGGCCAAGCACTTCCAGTACATGCCAGCCGTACTGAGTCTTGAAGGGCTTGGACAATACGCCTTGTGGCGTCTCGGCCATGACCTGCTGGAACTCAGGCACCAGGGCTTTCGGGTCGATCCAGTTCAGGTCGCCGCCGTTAAGGGCAGAACCTGGGTCTTCCGAGAAGCTTTTGGCCAGGGTGGCGAAGTCTTCACCGCTTTCAATGCGGTCATAGATCTTCTGTGCCAGTTCCTTGGTTTGGGCCTCGGTGCGGATTTCGCTCGGTTTGACCAGGATGTGACGAACATGGACTTCGTCTTTCAACGAGGTTTCGCCGCCGCGGCGTTCCAGCAACTTCAGGATGATGAAACCACCCGGAGTGCGTGCTGGCTGGGTAATGCCGCCGACTTCCATGGCGCTCAATTCGCGATCAAACGGAGGTGGCAATTGAGCGGCTTTACGCCAGCCCATGTCACCGCCTTCAAGGGCGTTGTCGCTGCCGGACTGAGCAATAGCCATCTGGGCAAAGTCTGCACCCGCTTTCAGACGCTCGTAGATCGCCTGGGTTTTAGCGGCGGCGGCATTGAGCTGCTCAGAGTTTGCTCCGTCCGGGGTTGGGATCAGGATATTGGCCAAGTGCAACTCTTCGGAGAGCTGCATCTTGCCCAAGTCCGAAGCCAGGAAGTTCTTCACTTCCTGCTCGGACACCTGAACCCGTTCGGCCACACGGCGCTGGCGCACACGGCTGATGATCATTTCACGCTTGATCTGGTCACGGGCGTCCTCATAGGACAAACCATCGCGAGCCAGGGCGGCGCGGAACTGATCAATGCTCATGTTGTTACGCTGAGCAATGGTGCCAACGGCCTGGTTCAGTTCTTCGTCCGAAATACGGATGCCGGAACGGTCGCCAATCTGCAATTGCAGGTTTTCGACGATCAGACGCTCCAGCACCTGGGGTTCCAGGACGCTGCTCGGTGGTACACCACCGCCACGCTTGGCGATGGTTTGCTGAACTTCCTTGACCCGTTGGTCCAGCTGGCTCTGCATGATCACGTCGTTGTCGACGATGGCCGCGACTTTATCCAGCTGTTGAACCGCGGCGTGTGCCGAAACAGTACCCAGGAACAGCGCGCCCAGCACTAGCGGGCGCAAACACTCAGAAAGCTTTGTCTTCACGTTCACGATAACCTTCAATGCCTTTGTCGAGGAAGCTCTCTACCTTGGCGCCGGTCAGGCCGCCGAGTCCTTTAAGGACGATCTGGAAGAAGAGCCCGTGGTCACCCTTTTCGTTCTGAGGGGCGAGCTGCGTGTATTCGTCGTTGGAAACCCAGTAACGGTTGATGACGCGCAGTTTCCAGCAGCAGTTGTCGTACTCGAAACCACCGAAGGCTTCCAGGGTACGGTTGCGGGCATAGTCGTACTGCCAGCGGGTGATCAGGTTCCACTGGGGAATGATCGGCCACATCATCGAGAAGTCGTGTTGTTGGATTTTGTAGTAATCCTTCACGAAATCCTTGTCACCTTCCTGGCCAAAGTCACCGCCGAACTGCCATTTGCCGGTCAGTTGGTTGTAGACAACCTGGTCGTTGCGATAGCGGTAGCCCAGGTTGACGACCTTGTTCGGGTTGTCTTCCGGCTGGTAGTGGAACATTGCGCTGCCGGAGCGAGGACTATGGGTCTCGGTATCCCAGTTGTAGTCGGCTGTGGCGCGCCAGTCGCGGTTGAAGCGGAACTCGTACTCCAGTGCAACAGGAGATACGTTCGAGTGCGCGTCATCACGTGTCTTGGCATCTACGCCCGGCAATTGAACTTCGCGATCCTTGAAGTACACCGCTTGGCCGATGGAAGCGCGTTGACGTTCGAAACCGTTCTCTTCAATCCAGCGGCTGGTAAGGCCAAAGGACAGCTTGTTCTCGTCGCCGATACGGTCGGAACCGCTGAAGCGATTATCCCGGAACAGTGAGGAGTAGCTGAACGAGTTCTCGCTGGTGTCGAAGACAGGGATCTCGGTCTGGTCTTTATTCGGTACGTAGAGGTAGAACGCACGAGGTTCGAGGGTCTGGTTGTAGTCTTTACCGAACCAATTGGTTTTACGGTCGAAGTACAGGCCGCTGTCGATACTGGCAATAGGCACGGAGCGATCTTGCGAGCTGTTAAACGTCTGGCCGGCCAAGGCCATTTGGTCCTTGCCTTTACCATCGAGATCCAAGTCGTATTTGGTATAGACGTACTTCAACTTCGGCGTGATAAAACCGTAACTCCAGTTCATCGGGTACGAGACTGCGGGCGCAACGTTCAGACGGGTACCGTTTGCACGGGTCAGGCCTGTTACGTTTTCATCCAGGCGACGCTCTCCGATGGTGCCATCAGCATTAAACGGGCCACCGTCCTGGTTGCGAACTCTACCGCTGCGCAGGTCACGATCAAACCTTACTGCTTCTGTCTCATAGGAGAAGTTCAGCCCTGCCGGTTGAAACGGGAGGGTACCGTTAAATGTAATTTGCGGTAGTCGATCATACGGAGTGATCTGGGAAATCGTTGCCAGTTGGTACGACTGCAAGTTCACGGCAGCCTGGTAGCTGTCGCCACGGTAGCTCACGGTACCCTGCTGGTTCAGGAAGTCCTGGCTCTGAACGCCTTCCTGATAGGACTTCAAGTCCTGGAAGTAGAACGGATCACTGATCTTGGTGTAATCGACCAAGGTCGTCAGGCGCGAATCCAGCCCGCCCTTATGCTGCCAGTTGAGCATATAACGGGTTTTTTCGGAGTCGGTCTGCTTGCTTCGCTCGTCATTGTCATCGTTGAGATACGCCCCACCAAACTGCCCTTCACTCGACTTGGTCAGATAGCGGAACTCACCCTCCATCAACATGCCGCGCTTGGTCATGTACTGCGGGTACAACGTGGCATCGTAGTTCGGCGCCAGGTTGAAGTAGTACGGCGTTACCAGCGTAAAGCCAGTTTCCCCACCGGTGCTGAAGCTCGGCGGCAGGAAGCCGGATTGGCGACGGTCGTCGATCGGGAAGTAGATGTACGGGGTGTACAGGATCGGGATGTTCTTGACCCGCAACGTCGCGTTGGTCGCCGTACCGAAACCGGTGGCCGGGTTCAACGTGATGTTGTTGCCCTTGAGCTGCCAGGCGTTGCTGTCCGGCTCGCAGGTGGTGTACGTACCGTCCTTGAGACGGATGATCGCGTTCTCTGCACGCTTGGCGTACAGCGCGTTACCGCGGATGCGCGACTTGTGCATCACGTATTCGGCGTTGTCGATCTGGGCGGCGCCGGTGTCGAGCTGGACCTGGGCATGGTCGCCCACGATCAGGGCGCCGTTGTCGCGCAGGCGCACTTTGCCGTTCAGTTCGCCACGGTTCTCAGCCTGGTACAGGCTGGCTTCGTCCGCTTCCAGTTGCATGCTGCCTTGGCGCATGACCACGTCACCGGCCAGGGTAGCGACCTGCTGCTCCTGCTCGTAACGCGAGGCCTTGGCGCCGATGAAGGTCGGTGCATCGCTCTTGTTCGTCTTGTCGTTCATGCCAGGACGAGTCGGCTCGATGTACGCGCCGCCGCAGTAAGGGCCGGTTTCGGCCAACTGTGCTGCGGTCAGCTTGTCGCGAGGTACCCAGTCCAGGTGGCTGTAGTCGGCACTGCGCGAACGCAGGCCACGGCCCTTGGACTCGGTGACCAGCATGGTCTTGGGCTCGGCGTCGACGCTGCCGCCAGCTTTGCCTTGCGGCGTGCTGTTGGCCGAGCTGACGGCAGCGCCGTCATGCACCGGGCGCGGTGGCAATGGGGCGGCGGCCGTCTTCGGCGCGCAATCCCAGGCACCCGAAGCAGAGACTGAGCAGTCATACTGTTCCGCGGCGACCACGAATGAGGTGGCGAAAGGTTGCAAGGCCAGCAGACTGCCGGTTACCAGCAACGGAAATTTTCTACGAAACGCGGGGGATTTCAATGCCATCTTATTAGTCCGGGCTTCCTGCGTGCCATCTGCCCGCGGTTTGGGCCGCACGCCTCTCGATGGTCTGAAAAAGATGCGTGATAATAAAGCATGCCCCGCTTGACGGCTAGCGCCGTCGGAGACCCTTGTAATGCCCGAGCAAGATCTACGTTTACAACAGCTGGAAGTCTGGCTGGATGAGCAGTTGCCGATCCTCTTCAACGCTCAGGACTGGGGCCCCGTGCCCCCGGCCACATTGACCGCGGCCAGCAGCGACGCGAGTTTCAGGCGTTACTTCCGATGGGAGGGCGGTGCCCATACGTTCGTCGTCATGGACGCGCCACCCCCCCAGGAAAACTGCAAACCTTTCGTCGATATCGCGCATTTGCTCGCGAAATCGGGAATAAATGTGCCAAAAATTTATGCAGAAGATTTGCCCCGAGGCTTTCTTTTGCTCAATGACCTGGGCACAAAAACCTATCTGGACGTGATTGACGGTGAAAACGCCGACCAATTATTTGCCGATGCCATCGACGCGCTGTTGGCTTTCCAGCAATTGCCGATGGATGCGCCGTTGCCCAGCTATGACGTGGCCTTATTGCGTCGCGAGCTGGAATTGTTCCCGGAATGGTACGTGCGTCGTCACCTGGGCATCGACCTCGATGCTGAGCAACAGGCCCTTTGGCAACGCGCCAGCCAGCAGTTGATCGACAGCGCCCTGGCCCAGCCCAAGGTACTGGTGCACCGCGACTACATGCCGCGCAACCTGATGATCAGTGAGCCGAGCCCTGGCGTGCTGGATTTCCAGGACGCGGTCTACGGCCCGGTGACCTACGACATTACCTGCCTGTTCAAGGACGCCTTCCTCAGTTGGCCCCAGGCCCGCGTGCGCGAATGGCAGCGTGGCTATTGGCAGCGCGCCGGGCAGTTGGGGATTCCCGTGCAGGACGACTTTGAAGAGTTTTTGCGTGCCAGCGACCTGATGGGCGTACAGCGTCACCTCAAGGTCATCGGCATCTTTTCGCGTATCTGCCATCGCGACGGCAAGCCACGCTACTTGGCCGACGTGCCGCGTTTCTTTGCTTATATAGAAGCGGTACTGGCCGACCGACCTGAGTTGAGTGACCTGGGCGAGTTACTCGCCAGCCTGCGCGAACCTGTCGAGGCCAGCGTATGAAGGCGATGATCCTGGCGGCGGGAAAGGGCGAACGCATGCGTCCGCTCACCCTGCATACGCCCAAGCCGCTGGTGCAAGCCGGCGGCAAGCGGCTGATCGAGTATCACCTTGAAGCCTTGGCTAAGGCCGGCTTTACCGAGATCGTGATCAACCACGCATGGCTTGGTCAGCAGATTGAAAACTACTTGGGCGACGGCGCCCAGTTTGGTCTGCGCATCCGCTACTCGCCGGAGGGTGAACCGCTGGAAACGGGGGGCGGGATATTCCAGGCGTTGCCGCTGCTGGGTGACGAACCGTTTCTGGTGGTCAATGGCGATATCTGGACGGACTACGATTTCACCCAGCTCAAGCAGCCGATCCGGAGCCTGGCGCACTTGGTAATGGTCGACAACCCTGCGCACCACCCGTCGGGCGGGGATTTCTACCTGGATCACGGCGTGCTTCATGATGCCGCGCCCGGTGCCGATAACCTGACCTTCAGTGGCATTTCAGTGCTCGACCCTAAATTGTTCGCGGGTTGCAGCGCCGGTGCCTTCAAGCTGGCCCCGCTGTTACGCGCGGCCATGGCCAAAGGTTTGGTAACGGGGGAGCACATGGCAGGACGCTGGGTGGATGTAGGGACACTGGAGCGACTGGCCCAGGTCGAAACCTTGCTGACAGCGGGGCAGTAGGATGTTGTGGCCAGGGACGCTGATCGGCGCCGGGGCTGGCTTTGCCATTGCCAGTATTCCGGGGGCTTTGTTGGGGGCATTGCTGGGGCAGGCGCTGGACCGCCGCCTGCAATTGCACAGTTGGGCGCAACTGCGTGAACGCCTGGGTGGGCGCCCGGCCTTGCGCAACGATGAACTGTTGTTTGTGCTGCTGGGGCGCTTGGCCAAGAGTAATGGCCGGGTAGTCGATGGGCATATCCAGCAAGCGCGCCAGGAAATGCGCGCACTGGACATGACTGAGCCGGCCCAGCGCCGCGCGATCAGCGCCTTCAACCGTGGCAAGTCCGGCAGCGACCGGGTGCGCAGTTACCTGCGGGTGCTCAAAACGCAGCCCCATGCGGCGGAAGGCGTGCTGCGCGCCTGTTGGCGCATGGCGTGGGCGGACGGTCGGGCGGATGCTGCCGAGCGCGACCTGATCGACCAGTGGGGCAAGTGGTTGGGCTGGACGCCGCAACAGCTACAGGCATTGGCGAGCGATTACGCACCGGAGCGCAAGCCACTGGCCAATCGTGGCGGTGCCTATCAGGAGGCATTGCGTATTTTGGGGGTGACGGCAACCACTGAGCCTTCGGTGATCAAGCGCGCCTACCGCCGCCTGCTCAGCCGCCACCATCCGGACAAGATCGCCGGCACGGGTGCCAGCCCCGCGCAAGTACGTGAGGCGACCGAGCGAACCCGTGAATTGCATAACGCCTATGCGTTGATTCGTGAGCGTCGGGATTTTCGCTGAGGCCATCGCCACTCAACTCCATGTTGTAGGAGCGAGCTTGCTCGCGAAAAACTCCCAGGCGCCGCGTTTATTCAGCAAGCACGCATTATCGTTGACGTTTTTCGCGAGCAAGCTCGCTCCTACAGAAGGCGATGTTGCCCCCGATAGCGGAGTGTCAGTCTGCGCCGCCCTGCGGGCTCAACCACCCGCGAACCCTGCGGTACAACTGCTCTTGCTGCGCCGCGCTATTACCGGGCAACGCCGTGAGCGACACCTGCTTATAGCCGTCATTCTTCGAGCGCTTGGCTGCCTGAAGTCGTTCCTGAGCGTTTTTGCGATCCTGAGCGCCCTCTTGATAGAACACATCCGCCGTGGGCACCTTCAAGGCCGGCGCCAGTTGCTGCAGGTCCGGTTGGCGAGCCGCAGGCGTATTGCCGGCTACCATCACCAACCTCTGCACTTGAGAAGGTTGTTTCTCGCTCAGGTAGCGTGCCGCCCACCAGGCGCCGGTGCCATGGCCGAGCAACACCACGCTGCGGGCGTTTTGGGTCTGGGCGAAGGCGACGGCGGCGTCGATACGGTCGAAGATGCGCTTGGCGTCGGTCTTGTCCTGCTCATCCGCCCCTGGCACCACCGCCGGGTCAGTGCCTTCGGCCTCGGCACTGGCGGCCTGTTCGACCGGCTTGGCTGCGGTGCTGCCTTCCTTGCTGCTGGTATCGACCGTCGCTGTCGGCGGTTCGATGACCCGTGGCGGCAGGGTGTCCACACTGACATCAGGCAGTGACAGGCTGAGGCTGCCCCAGGCGGCGTTCGGCAGCTTGCGCCGCAGAGGCGCGATGGCCTGCGGCCAGTCGGCGGTTTCCCCTGCACCTGGTATGAGGATCACCACACCCTCGGCTTCGGCGCTGTTGGCAGGTTTCCACAGCGCCAGGAACGAATCGCTACCCGCCTGCAATTGCTGTTGCTCCTGCTGCGGCACCTGGCGTTCGAGCGCATTGGCTTCTTGCTGGCTACGCTCGGGTAAGGGCTGGCGTTCAGCCGGCTTTTCGATGGCAGGCGAGGGCGCATCCTCGGCCTGGACAGGCAGTGCGCTGGTAAACAGAAGTGACAGGCACCATGCTGGCAGTGCCGAACGGTGAAGAAAAAGCATCGTTGATTCCCGGCCAGAAGTGATTCCAGCAGCCTAATGGGTTGGTCGGTATTTGTCAGGGGTATGAGGCGCGGTTCTCGTTACCAACAGGCTATCGGCGGTTTGTACGCCGCCTTGATGGGCGCGGCGCGACCATTCAACCAATGAATGGCAGACAACACGCCAGGGGCGGCTATTCTTGTGCCAGCCCATCATTCATAAGAGGCCGCGCACATGAGTACTTCCTCATTCAAGATCGCCCACAAACTGCTGACCGGCGCAGGTGCCATCGAACAACTGGCTGCCGAACTCACGCGCCTGGATGTGGATAACCCGCTGATCGTCACCGACGCCGCGTTGGTCCAGTCCGGCACCGTGGCGCTGGCCCTGGAGCACCTGGGCGATCGAGCCTACGAAATTTTCGACCGCGTGCTACCCGACCCGGAAATTGCCATCGTCGAAGACTGCATGCGTGCTTACCGCGAAGGCGGGCATGACGGCCTGATCGGTGTGGGTGGCGGTAGTGCCATCGACATCGCCAAGAGCGTGGCGGCCTATGCCGGTTATCACGGCGCGCTGGCGGACCTGTTCGGCGTTGATCAGGTGCCGCGCAAAGGCCCGCCGTTGATCGCCATCCCCACCACGGCCGGCACCGGCTCGGAGGTGACCAATGTGGCGATACTGTCCGACAAGGCGGCACAGCTGAAAAAAGGCATCGTCAGCGATTACTTGCTGCCCGATGTCGCGCTGATCAGCCCGCAAATGACCCTGACCTGCCCACGGGGTGTCACCGCCGCCAGTGGCGTGGACGCCTTGGTGCACGCCATCGAGTCCTACCTGTCGCTGAATGCCTCGCCGATTACCGATGCCCTGGCCATCGGTGCGATCAAACTGATTGCCAGCGCGCTGCCCAAGGCTTACGCCAACCCGGCGAACCTGCAGGCCCGTGACGACATGGCCACCGCCAGCCTGATGGCCGGCATGGCCTTTGGCAACGCGGGCGTCGGTGCCGTGCATGCGCTGGCGTACCCGTTGGGTGGGCGCTTCAACATTGCCCATGGCGTAAGCAACGCGCTGTTGTTGCCGTATGTGATGCACTGGAACAAGTTGGCCTGCGTCGAGCGCATGCAGGACATTGCCCAGGCCATGGGCGTCAATATCGCCGGGCTGAGCGTGAATGACGCTGCCGACCAGGCGGTAGAGGCGATGACACGACTGTGTGCGGCAGTGGAGATCCCGTCCGGCCTGCGCAGTTTCGGCGTGCCCGAGGACGCCATCCCGGCCATGGCCAGTGAAGCCGCAGGTATTGAGCGCTTGATGCGCAACAACCCGCGCAGGCTCAGTGCCGCCGATATCGAAAAAATCTACCGGGCAGCTTACTAACCGTTGAGATAGGTCACGGTGCGCGCAGCAAAGCATGAGGTATACAATGCGCGCCATCGTGATTTAGCTCAAAAAAGGTGCGTCATGCAGCCCTTCGTCATTGTTCCATCGATTCTCTCTGCCGACTTCGCCCGCCTGGGTGAGGAAGTGGACAAGGTGTTGGCCGCCGGTGCCGACTTCGTGCACTTCGATGTCATGGACAACCACTACGTACCCAACCTGACCATCGGCCCGATGGTGTGCGCCGCATTGCGCAAGTACGGCATCACCGCGCCGATTGATGCGCACCTGATGGTCAGCCCCGTGGACCGTATCGTCGGTGACTTCATCGAGGCGGGTGCGACTTACATCACCTTCCACCCAGAAGCCACATTGCACGTTGACCGCACCTTGCAACTGATCCGCGAAGGCGGCTGCAAGGCAGGCCTGGTATTCAACCCGGCCACGCCGCTGAGCGTGCTTGAGTACGTGATGGACAAGGTCGACATGGTCTTGCTGATGAGCGTCAACCCTGGCTTCGGCGGGCAGAAGTTCATCCCTGGCACCTTGAACAAGCTGCGTGAGGCCCGTGCGCTGATCGATGCGTCGGGGCGTGACATCCGCCTGGAGATCGACGGCGGGGTCAACGTCAACAATATCCGTGAGATCGCCGCAGCGGGTGCCGATACTTTCGTGGCCGGCTCGGCGATCTTCAACGCCCCGGACTACCAGGCCGTCATCGACAAGATGCGTGCCGAACTGGCGCTGGCGCGTCCATGAGCGGTTTTGAGCAGTTGTTCCCCGGCAAATTGCCACGGCTGGTGATGTTCGATCTGGACGGTACCTTGATCGACTCGGTACCCGACCTGGCGGCCGCAGTGGACCAGATGCTGCTCAAACTGGGGCGCAAGCCGGCGGGGATCGAGTCGGTGCGCGAATGGGTTGGCAATGGCGCGCCGATGTTGGTGCGCCGGGCCTTGGCCAACGACATCGATGCCACGGGCGTGGATGAGGTTGAGGCGGAACATGCCTTGGAGCTGTTCAATGCCGCTTATGAAAGCAGCCACGAACTGACCGTGGTTTACCCCGGCGTGCGCGACACCCTCAAGTGGTTGAGCAAGCAGGGCGTGGAAATGGCCCTGATCACCAACAAGCCGGAGCGCTTTGTCGCGCCGTTGTTGGACCAGATGAAAATCGGTCGCTACTTCCGCTGGATCATCGGCGGCGATACCTTGCCGCAGAAAAAGCCAGACCCGGCGGCCCTGTTTTTCGTGATGAAAATGGCCAATATCCCGGCGTCTCAATCGCTGTTTGTCGGCGATTCGCGCAGTGATGTGCTGGCGGCGAAAGCGGCGGGCGTGCAGTGCGTGGCCTTGAGTTATGGTTACAACCATGGCCGGCCGATTGCGGAAGAGTCCCCCGCGCTGGTCATTGATGACCTGCGACTGCTAATCCCCGGTTGCTTGGGCGCTGGCGCTGAGATAACGTTGCCCGACATTGATTCGTCCCCTTCTGGAAATTCCATCGTGGTGGTCACTCGCAAACTCTGGATGAAAGTCATCAAGGCCCTGGCCCGCTGGCGTTGGCGCGCCTGACTGATCCTGGCCGCGAGTGCGGCACGTTTGCCTACCTGACTGTTTGACCCTCACACCACGAGGCACCTCATGACCCGCGAAGAATTCCTGCGTTTGGCCGCTGCCGGCTATAACCGTATCCCCATGGCTTGCGAAACCCTGGCCGACTTCGATACGCCGCTGTCGATCTACCTGAAGCTGGCCGACGAGCCCAACTCTTACCTGCTCGAGTCGGTACAGGGCGGTGAGAAGTGGGGCCGTTACTCGATCATTGGCCTGCCATGCCGCACGGTGCTGCGGGTACACGACCATCATGTGAGCATCACCCATGACGGCGTGGAGATCGAAAGCCATGACGTAGAAGACCCGCTGGCCTTTGTCGAAACCTTCAAGGCGCGCTACAACGTGCCGACCATTGCTGGCCTGCCGCGCTTCAACGGCGGCCTGGTGGGGTACTTCGGCTATGACTGCGTGCGCTATGTGGAAAAGCGCCTGGGCAAATGCCCGAACCCAGACCCGCTGGGCGTGCCGGACATTTTGCTGATGGTGTCCGACGCGGTGGTGGTGTTCGACAACCTCGCCGGCAAGATGCATGCGATTGTCCTCGCCGACCCTGCCCAGGCTGATGCCTTCGAACAAGGCCAGGCCAACCTGGAAGCGCTGCTGGAAAAGCTTCGCCAGCCGATCACCCCGCGTCGCGGCCTGGACCTCAGCCGCCCACCCGCGGCCGACCCGGTGTTCCGCTCAAGCTTTACCCAGGATGACTACGAGCGCGCCGTCGATACCATCAAGGAATACATCCTCGCCGGTGACTGCATGCAAGTGGTGCCGTCGCAACGCATGTCCATCGACTTCAAGGCGGCGCCGATTGACCTGTACCGCGCACTGCGTTGCTTCAACCCGACGCCCTATATGTACTTCTTCAACTTCGGCGACTTCCACGTCGTGGGCAGTTCGCCGGAAGTGCTGGTGCGGGTTGAAGACAACCTGATCACCGTGCGCCCGATTGCCGGTACGCGCCCCCGTGGTGCGACCGAAGAAGCAGACGTAGCGCTGGAAGAAGACCTGCTCAGCGACGAAAAGGAAATCGCCGAACACCTGATGCTGATCGACTTGGGGCGCAACGACACTGGGCGTGTCTCGGAAATCGGCTCGGTGAAACTGACTGAGAAGATGGTCATCGAGCGGTATTCCAATGTGATGCATATCGTGTCCAACGTCACCGGCGAGCTGAAGGCCGGGCTGACGGCGATGGACGCCCTGCGGGCGATTTTGCCGGCGGGCACCTTGTCGGGGGCGCCGAAGATCCGTGCGATGGAAATCATCGACGAACTGGAGCCGGTCAAGCGCGGTGTCTATGGCGGCGCCGTCGGGTATTTTGCCTGGAACGGCAATATGGACACCGCCATTGCGATCCGTACGGCGGTGATCAAGAACGGCGAACTGCATGTGCAGGCCGGTGGTGGGATTGTGGCGGACTCGGTGCCGGCCCTTGAGTGGGAAGAAACCCTGAACAAGCGTCGGGCGATGTTCCGTGCCGTGGCACTGGCAGAGCAAACCCCACAAGACTAAAGCTGGAATAAAAAATGTGGGAGCGGGCTTGCTCGCGAATACAGAGTGTCAGTCGATGCATGTGTGACTGATACACCGTATTCGCGAGCAAGCCCGCTCCCACATTAGCTTTTCACCGGTCTTGGGATTTGTTTAGAAATCCAGACTGACCCCGACATTCACCCCTTGCTGGGTCAAATTGTCGTCCTTCCTCAGGTTATACGCCGCCCGCAACGCCAGGTCCTGAGTCAGCTTGTGGCTGACACCCAGGCTCAAACGGTCAGAGTTGCTGCGAGGCGTATACCCGTCCAGCTTGAAGTCGATTCCCTGCACGCTGTTGAGCGAAATGTTCACCTTCTGGGTGTCATTTTCAAACTCATGCTCGTGGGCCACTTCGCCAAAAACTTGAGTTTGTGGCGTGATGCGGTAGTTGCCTTGCAGGCCGATGCCCAGGCGCTTGGAGTCGCGTTGTTGATCATCAAAGGTCAGGGCGGTGGAGCGGCTGCTTTTCTCAGAGTAGCCATTGACTTCAACCCGCGCGTAGTCGGCGCTGATGAAGGGCGACAGGTGCCAGTCGCTGCCCGGTGCGGCGATGTCATACCCCACGCGGCCGCTCAGGGCCCAGAGCCAACCATCGGTATCACCTTTCTCCGAACCTTCGCTGACGCCCAGGGCGAACTTGCGCTTGAGGCTGTCGAAGTCCAGCTTGCCGCCGGTCAATGCAGCATCGGCCCACCAGTGATTTTGCTGGTACTGAGCGAAAGCCGTGCCCATATAGCTGTTGAGCTTGTAGTCCGAATCATTGGCACCGGCTTCGAGTGTCTGCCGATACAGGCCGGCGGCAACGCCCGCGCGCCAGTTTTCATTGAGCCGGTAGCTGCCACCGATATTCAGGTTATAGCCGCTGCCGTCGCCACTGGCCGAGCTGCTTTGATCATCGAAATCCAGGCGTTGGCCGCCACCGGCGACTATGGCGCGCCATTGGCCGACGGCTTGCCAACTGCCGTTGTCTGCTTGCCATTGGTTGCGCAGCTCGTCTTGGTGGGCGCGCAAGGTGCCTTGGGCCATTTCCGGCAGCAAGGTCAGCTCCCACGGCGCGGCGAGTAGCGAATAGGCGTAGTCGGCAATCAAGCGTTGCCCGGCCACGGTAGGGTGGACCGAGTCGTTGTAGATCAATTGGGTCGGGTCCGGGTTGGTGCCACCGATGCCGTAGGTAGGGTTGGCGGTGCAACTGTTACCGCTGAAGCAGGTGCCCGTCAGGTTCTGCCCGGTGGCGAGGCCGAAGCGGGCCGGATCGGCGAAAGCCTCGTTCAACAACAGCGGGATGTTCAGCGGGATAACCTGCGCATCCACTTGTGACAGGCGCTGTACCAGGGACTGGTTGAAAATATTACTCAGGGCCGAAGTCGCTGCTTGCTGTGGGGTGCCATTGATGGCCGGCGTCAGCCCCAGGTCGGGTAGCATCCAGACCATGATGTAGCGCGCGCCGGCTTGTTGCAGGGCCTGGGCGCTGTCCGCCAGCCTGCCTCCGGCGGCGACCGCTTGAGCGGGGCTGAGGACCCGGCCCTGCAGGAAGTCATTGCCGCCCCCGGAAAGAAAGTAAAGCGCGTTCGGGTCGGCTCTCCCACCATTAGCCGGCAGATAGCCCTGCCGGCTGCGCAATACAGTTCCGCCCCCGGGGTTGCCTGGGGGAATCGCAGCATTGGAGACTGAGGTAATGGAGTCGAGGATATTGTCGGTGCGGTAGCCACCCACTGCCCAGTTGTTTCCGTCTGGCAAACCCTGGGCTGCGCGAACCGGTGAGGTGGAGGCATTCAGGTCGTTGGGCGCGACGCCCAGTTTTGCGCCCAGCAGGGTCGAGGAGACCAGGCCATATTCACCCTGGAAGTTCGCCCCGGTTCGGTTGGTAAAACGTAATGTGGCGCCGGCCGAACCGTCGGGAAACTGGCCCGCATCCGCCAGGCTGTCACCGAAAACCACCATGGTTGAATAAGGTGACGGGGCTGCGAACGCCTGGGCGCAGGCCAATGACAGGAGGCAGCCGGCAAGGGGCGCGTAAAACGCTGGTCTGAGCATGCAAGATTCCATTCGGTTGTTTTTATGTTGGAGGTGAAACACTAGCAAAATTTTTGGCATTTTTTGTAAGGAAAACCGGAATCCGCCTACGTTGCGCCCCCGTATTTGCGGCTCCATATTGCACCGCTGGCGAGCCTACGTTACTGTGCCTGAACGTATGAATGAGACCCTCCCCGTGTTGATCATCAGCAAACTCTTGATGCGAGTAGTCAAGGCACACGCCCGTTGGCGTTGGCGCGCCTGACATTTTTCTCTGCCGGCCTGGCCGGACCTGTACCGATTTGCCTTCTTCACCCGTTGTCTGACGCCCCTTGCCAACTCCCCCTGGCAACCGGAACGTGCGTCTGGCAGCGGGTCACGCTCTTGGAAGGTGGTCATTTGAAATCAGTGAATTCAAGAGGTTTGAACCCACATGTTGCTGATGATTGATAACTACGACTCCTTTACCTACAACGTTGTGCAGTACCTGGGCGAACTGGGTGCCGAGGTCAGGGTGGTGCGCAACGATGAACTTACTGTTGCCGAAATCGCCGCGTTGAACCCCGAGCGCATCGTCGTCTCACCTGGCCCATGCACGCCGACCGAGGCGGGTATCTCTCTGGAAGCCATCCAGTATTTCGCCGGCAAGCTGCCGATCCTGGGCGTCTGCCTGGGCCATCAGTCCATCGGACAGGCGTTTGGCGGTGATGTGGTGCGCGCGCGCGAGGTCATGCACGGCAAGACCAGCCCGGTGTTCCATCGCGACCTGGGTGTGTTCCAAGGCCTGAACCTGCCGGTGACCGTGACCCGTTACCACTCACTGGTGGTCAAGCGTGAAACCTTGCCCGAATGCCTGGAGCTGACCGCCTGGACCCAACTGGAAGACGGCTCGGTCGACGAGATCATGGGCCTGCGTCACAAGACACTGAACATCGAAGGGGTGCAATTTCACCCTGAGTCAATCCTGACCGAGCAGGGCTACGAGCTGTTCGCCAACTTTCTCAAGCAGAGCGGCGGCACGCGCTAAGGACTTTTCATGGATATCAAGACTGCCCTGAGCCGTATCGTCGGCCATCTGGACCTGAGCACCGCGGAAATGAGCGATGTGATGCGCGAGATCATGACCGGTCAATGCACCGATGCTCAGATCGGCGCTTTTATGATGGCGATGCGCATGAAGAGCGAAAGCATCGACGAAATCGTCGGTGCGGTGTCGGTGATGCGTGAGCTGGCGGACAAGGTCGAACTCAAGACCCTCGACGGCGTCGTCGATGTAGTGGGCACCGGCGGTGACGGTGCGAATATTTTCAACGTGTCGACCGCCTCATCCTTTGTGGTGGCCGCCGCTGGTTGCACCGTCGCCAAGCACGGTAACCGTGCAGTGTCTGGCAAGAGCGGCAGTGCCGACTTGCTGGAAGCGGCCGGTATTTACCTGAACCTCACGCCGGTGCAAGTAGCGCGCTGCATTGACAGCGTTGGCATCGGCTTCATGTTTGCCCAGTCCCATCACGGCGCGATGAAGCACGCTGCCGGCCCGCGCAAGGACCTTGGCCTGCGTACCCTGTTCAACATGCTCGGCCCGCTTACGAATCCGGCCGGTGTGAAGCATCAGGTGGTGGGGGTGTTCAGCCAGGCGCTGTGCCGGCCGCTGGCCGAAGTCTTGCAGCGTTTGGGCAGCAAGCATGTGCTGGTAGTGCATTCCAAGGATGGCCTCGACGAATTCAGCCTGGCGGCGCCGACCTTCGTGGCGGAGCTGAAGAATGACGAGGTCACCGAATATTGGGTCGAACCCGAAGACCTGGGCATGAAAAGCCAGAGCCTACACGGCCTGGCGGTGGAAAGCCCGGCGGCTTCGTTGGAGTTGATTCGTGATGCCCTGGGGCGTCGCAAGACCGAAAACGGTCAGAAAGCTGCGGAAATGATTGTGCTCAATGCTGGCGCTGCCCTTTACGCCGCCGACCATGCCTATAGTCTCAAGGAAGGTGTCGCCTTGGCCCACGATGCGCTGCACACCGGCCTGGCTCGCGAGAAGCTCGAAGAGCTGGGAGCATTCACCGCCGTATTCAAGATGGAGAATGAAGGATGAATGTGCCAACCGTTCTGGAAAAGATCCTGGCCCGCAAGGCTGAAGAAGTGGCCGAGCGCCGCGCCCGTGTGAGCCTGGCCGAGTTGGAAGCGCAGGTGAAAGCCGCCGATGCGCCACGCGGCTTTGCCAATGCCTTGATCGCTCAGGCCAAGCTCAAGCAGCCGGCCGTGATCGCCGAGGTCAAAAAGGCTTCGCCGAGCAAAGGGGTGATTCGCGAACACTTCGTACCTGCTGAAATCGCCGCCAGTTACGAGAAGGGTGGAGCGACCTGCCTGTCTGTGCTGACCGATATCGACTACTTCCAGGGTTCCGACCTGTTCCTGCAACAGGCTCGCGCCGCGTGCAAGTTGCCGGTGATCCGCAAGGATTTCATGGTTGACCCATACCAAATCGTCGAAGCCCGAGCCTTGGGTGCCGACTGCGTGTTGCTGATTGTTTCCGCGTTGGATGACGTGAAGATGGCCGAGCTGGCGGCCGTGGCGAAAAGCGTCGGCTTGGATGTATTGGTCGAAGTGCACGACGGCGACGAGTTGGAGCGCGCATTGAAGACTCTCGACACACCGCTGGTGGGCGTCAACAACCGTAACCTGCATACCTTCGACGTCAGCCTGGAAACCACTCTGGACCTGCTGCCGCGTATCCCTCGCGATCGTCTGGTGATTACCGAAAGTGGCATCGTCAACCGCGCCGATGTGGAACTGATGGAGATCAGTGGCGTGTACTCGTTCCTGGTGGGCGAGACGTTTATGCGCGCCGAGAACCCAGGGGCGGAATTGCAGCGCTTGTTCTTCCCGGAGCGCGGTACGACGATCAGCGGTTCGACACTAGACTGATTTGAAATACGCTCGGAACTGTAGGAGCTGGCCTGCGATAGCGGCGGGTCAGCCAACCTCTGTGTAGCTGATACACCGCCATCGCAGGCAAGCCAGCTCCCACATTGGTGTTGTGTTTATTCAGGTAGGTAGGTGTTCGATGCTCCAGCCCGTGATCATGACTGTCGAAGCAGGCCTTGCCGCCGAGCAAGACCTATTGGCAGCCGTTTGCGCGGGGGAGCAGGCTTTCGGATTGCTGTTCTGGCAGCCCAGTGACCAAGCGCTGGTCATGCCGCGCCGTTTGAGCCGGTTGCCGGCATTCGAGGCGGCGAGCCAGGTCTCGGCCGATGCGGGTTGGCCGGTGTTGCTGCGTGAAACCGGCGGTGAGCCGGTGCCGCAGTCCGGCGCCACGGTCAATATCGCCCTGGTCTATGCCCCGCCGCGCAGTGAAGGCGACCAAGGGCGTATCGAAACCGGCTATCAGCGCTTGTGCCAACCGATCTGTGATCTGTTGATCGAGTTGGGCGGTAATGCGTCCGTCGGCGAAATTGACGGTGCTTTTTGCGACGGTCGTTACAACGTCAACCTCAATGGCCGCAAAATGGTGGGCACTGCCCAGCGTTGGCGACAAAGCGGTGGCCGCCCGGTCGGATTGGTGCATGGGGCGATGTTGCTGGAGAACGATCGTGAGCAACTGATTGCGGCGGTCAATCGCTTCAATCAAGCCTGCGGCTTGGAGCAGCGAGTTCGCGCCGACAGCCATATCGCACTGCACGAAGCGTTTCCTGCGCCGGATGCTATCAGTCGGCTCGACACGCTGTACCGTCAGATGCTGGCTGGCTTCCTGCCGGTTTAACGGGTGCCGAACACCACCATCGTCTTGCCTTTGACGTGCACCAGATTGCGTTCTTCCAAGTCCTTGAGCACGCGGCCGACCATTTCCCGCGAACACCCGACAATACGTCCGATCTCCTGGCGCGTGACTTTGATCTGCATGCCGTCGGGATGGGTCATGGCATCGGGTTGCTTGCATAACTCCAGCAGGCAGCGAGCGACGCGACCGGTGACATCAAAGAACGCCAGGTCGCCGACCTTGCGCGTGGTATCGCGCAAGCGCTGGGCAATCTGACCGCTCAGGGCATACAAGATATCCGGATCATGCTGGGCCAGTTCGCGAAATTTCGAATAGCTGATCTCGGCCACTTCGCACTCAACTTTGGCCCTTACCCAAGCGCTGCGTTCCTGCTCTTTGCCTGCTTGTTCAAACAGGCCCAGCTCCCCGAAGAAATCCCCGGTGTTGAGGTAGGCAATGATCATCTCACGGCCATCTTCATCCTCGATCAGGATGGTGACCGAGCCCTTGATAATGAAGAACAGGGTTTCTGAACGCTCGCCAGCGCAGATGATGTTGTGCTTGGCCGGATGACGCCGGCGCTGGCAATGCAACAGCAGCTTGTCGAGGTTCTTGATCTTGGGTGTGGGAGTAAGAGCAACCATGGTTGTATCCCGAAAAGACTGCGCGGTGTAGTTGGCGTTGTTTTTATCCAGCGGCCTCTCATTGATAGACGCTGTACAAGTCATGGCAATGCGCCATTCATTTGGCGCCAGCTTACCAGACACCTTCTGTCACGATTAGCCAATTTATCGGGCAAACGCTGTCATTTATCGAATTTATGCAGGGCGCTGCTGTTTCAAAGCCCTGTGCTAAGCTGGCGACCCTTTTTTAGCAGTGGAGTCTGGGCGATGAAGGCACGCATCCAATGGGCGGGCGAAGCCATGTTCCTCGGTGAGTCGGGCAGCGGCCACGTGGTGGTCATGGACGGTCCGCCGGAAGCCGGCGGGCGTAACCTGGGTGTACGCCCGATGGAAATGTTACTGCTGGGTGTGGGCGGTTGCAGCAACTTCGATGTGGTCAGCATCTTGAAGAAGTCGCGCCAGGCCGTGGAAAGCTGCGAAGCCTTCCTGGAAGCCGAGCGCGCCACTGAAGACCCCAAGGTTTTTACCAAGATCCATATGCATTTCGTGGTCAAGGGCCGGGCGCTGAAAGAAGCCCAGGTCAAGCGTGCCATCGAGCTGTCGGCCGAGAAGTACTGCTCAGCATCGATCATGCTGGGGGCGGCGGGCGTAGTCATTACCCACGACTACGAAATCATCGAGTTGGGTTGATTGCAGCAGGCAAAAGAAAGGGCGCTTTGGGCGCCCTTTTTTTCGGTTCAGATTCGATAGGTGCTTTTGGTCATGACCTTGGCCAACAGGCTCATGCCGAACCGTACCGGGGCTGGAAAGCGGAAGCCGCCCGCGTCCAGCGCGCTTTCTGCATGGTGTTCTTCATCGATGCGCATCTGCTCAAGAATGGCCCGGGACTTTTCGTCTTCGGCCGGCAGTTGCTCCAGGTGTTCATCCAGGTGTTTGCACACCTGATGTTCTGTCGCGGCCACAAACCCCAGGCTGACTTTGTCGCTGATCAGCCCGGCAGCCGCGCCGATACCAAACGACAAGCCATAGAACAGTGGGTTGAGCACGCTGGGATGGCTGCCCAACTGGCGGATGCGTTGTTCGCACCAGGCCAGGTGGTCGATCTCTTCCTCGGCCGCATGCTCCATCGCCGTGCGTACCTGTGGCAACTTGGCGGTCAGCGCCTGGCCCTGGTACAGCGCCTGGGCACAGACTTCACCGGTATGGTTGATGCGCATCAGGCCGGCCACGTGACGGGTGTCGGTCTCGCTCAGCTGTACATCCGGCTGCACGATGGCGGGCGATGGACGGTAAGGTTGGCCGCTGAACGGCAGCAGGGTGCGCATGGCCATGTCGGCTTGCAGCAACAGACGGTCAATCGGCGAGTAGTGACGTTGGGTAGTCATGCTGACCTCCGGGAAGAATCTCGGCGGCCAGTTTACCGCAAGAGAGCGTCCAGCGTTTGTGCTGAGTCAATTTGCCCTTGTGCACTCAGCCTGGTGGCCAGTTCATCTGGCGCTGACCCAGCACGTGCATATGGATGTGATAAACGGTTTGCCCGCCGTCTTCATTGCAATTCATCACCACGCGAAAGCCTTTTTCGCAGCCTTGTTCCACGGCCAGGCGTTGAGCAGTGAACAGGATATGGCCGGCCAGCGCCTTATCGTCCTCGGTCAGGTCATTGAGGGTACGAATGGGCTTTTTCGGGATAACCAGAAAATGCACCGGCGCCTGTGGGGCGATATCGTGAAAAGCCAGGACCTGGTCATCTTCATAGATGATCTTCGCCGGTATTTCTCTGTTGATGATCTTGGTGAACAGAGTATCCACAGCTGTATCTCCATCGTGAATGTGAGGTGAGTGTACTTAGGCCATCAGCGTGGGCAATAGGCCTTGTTGATGGCGCCGGCAATTTTGCGGGTCAGCCAGCGCGGGCTCAGGCGTGGGCTGAACGTCAGCCAACGGTTGCGGCGCCCGGGAATGATGATGGCTTTGTTCTTTTCCAGTGCGCGTACGGTGTAGAGCGCGACTTCTTCCGGGCTCATCAGTTGCTGGCTGCGGTCGAGTTTCGCCGTATCCATCTGTGCGGTGCCGAAGAATGCGGTGCGCGTAGGGCCGGGGCACAGCACTGAAACCTTGATGCCGCAGGTCTTCAATTCTTCGCGCAACCCTTCGGAAAAGTGCAGCACGTAGGCTTTGCTGGCGTAGTAGCTGCTCATCCACGGCCCAGGCTGGAAGGCGGCGACCGAGGCCACATTGAGGATTTGCCCGCCGCCATGCAGGGCCATGGCATTGCCCAGTGCGTGGCACATGCGGGTCAGGGCCAGGATGTTGACTTCGATGAGATCCTGCTCGGTCATCCAGTCCTGGGCCAGGAACGGCCCGCTGGTGCCGATGCCGGCGCAGTTGACCAGCAGGTCGATCTGCCGCTCACCCTCTTCGAGCTCCAGCAAAAAGCCGGACAAACGCAGCGGTTCGCCCAGGTCACAGGCACGAAACAGCACCTCGACGCCGAAGCGTTGGGTCAATTCCAATGCAATGCTTTCCAACTGATCACGCTGGCGGGCCACCAGAATCAAGCTGCGGCCGCGCCGTGCCAAGGCTTCGGCCAATGCCAGGCCGATGCCGCTGGAGGCGCCGGTGATCAGAGCGTAACGGGTCATGCCTTTCTCCATCGCAACGCCACCGGCCTATGACAGTGCGTCACAGGCGGCGGGCGTTTCTTCACTGTTCTGGAGAGTCTACAGGTTCGGCTGCGTCGTCAGCACTTTGCGCTGCGGCTTCATCAACGATAACGCTTTGATCGGCGTCTGCATCGGAGGTGATGGAGCTGCTTTCGTAGCTGCTGTCCATGTTGGCTTCAAGCTGGTCCAGATAGCCGTTCATGCCCAGGGTGACGACAATGATGAGCATCAAAGGGATAAACGCCAGCCACAGCGAGGCCAGTATTTTCACCGCAGTGGAGTTGCGTGGTGGTGGCGCGCCGTATTGGTTGGCGCCCGTATTGCCTGGCAATACCAGCAACAGCAGTGGGAATACGCTGTTTACCAGCGGAACCAGGTTGAGCAGGTACAGCCAGCCAGACCAGCCCAGGTCATGCAGGCGCTGCACGCCGATTTGCACGCTCACCACTACCAGTGCCACAAACAGCGCGAAACCCAGCAGTGAGCCAATAATGATGGCGATGGTTGGCGAGGCTGTCGCCACCGCGAAGCCCACCGTACTGATGATGCCCGCGGCCACCAACATCGCGACGGTCAGCGCCAGCGTCCAGGCCAGGTAGCGCAGGCGCCCGATGCGCCCGTGGATGGTGAACACCTTTAGAGTGGCGAACTCCGGCAGGTCGTCGCCAACGGCAGCGCGTGGTGGTGCATAAGGTGACGCGGCGGCGCGGTCAGCGGTTGACGAGCCTGTCTCGTGGGTTTCTGCCAGGCTGAATGCCACGGGTTGTTCGGCTTCGATGCGTGCGTCCACCCCGGCATTGTGCAGTGCCGTGAGGTAGGTTTCAGCGTCGGAGTGGGACAGGTCGCGTTTGAGCGCGACGGGGCGGCCGGTGAAGAGCTTTTCGATTGCGTCAACATCGCTTTTGAATAACTCGGCGAGGTTCAGCTTGGCGGTGGTGCTTTCGACACCTGGGCGCAAGGCTCCGTCAAACACAATCTTGAAACGGCTGTCGCTCATGCGGGCATCCTTGTCACTTAATCAGGGGGAGTATGCAGGCCTGTCCAATTGGCAGGCCCGGCAGTGGGTCAGCGTGGCCAGCGCAGTTGCGCGGCATGCTCGCGTGCTTTGCGGTATTCGGCATCCAGGCGCGCTATGAGCTCATCCACACTGGGCACATCATTGATCTCACCGACGCCTTGGCCGGCAGACCATACAGTTTTCCACGCTTTGGCCTCATCGCTCAATGGCTTGAGCTTGGAACCGAAGTTGACTTCCCCTTTGCCTTGAAGCGCAGCGAGGTCAAAACCGGCATTTTCCAGGCTCTGGCGCATGAAGCCTGCAGGTACGCCGGAGACAGCAGGAGTGTGCACGATGTCGGCGGCGCGCGATGTGAGCAGCATCTCCTTATAGGCATCCGGTGCCTGGCTTTCGGTGGTGCCGATAAAGCGCGTGCCGAAATAAGCGAGGTCTGCCCCCAGCACCTGGGCGGCAAGAATTTCGTGCCCATGGTTAAGGCAGCCCGCCAGCAGCAGGGTTTTGTCGAAGAACTGGCGAATCTCGGCAATCAGCGAAAAGGGGCTCCAGGTGCCAGCGTGGCCTCCCGCGCCAGCGGCTACGGCAATCAGGCCGTCGACGCCGGCTTCAGCGGCTTTCTCGGCATGGCGTCGGGTAGTGACGTCATGAAATACCAGGCCGCCGTAGCTGTGAACGGCATCTACCAATTCCTTTACCGCACCGAGGCTGGTGATGACGATGGGCACCTTGTGCTCGACGCAGATCGCCAGGTCGGCCTCCAGCCGCGGGTTGCTGTTGTGCACGATCAGGTTCACGGCATAGGGCGCAGGGTTGTCCAACTGCGCCAAGCCCGCTTCGATTTCTTCCAACCAGGCCTTGAATCCACTGCTTTCGCGTTGGTTGAGCGCCGGGAAACTGCCAACTACGCCGTTGCGGCAGCATGCCAGGACCAGTTGCGGATTGGAGATCAGAAACATCGGCGCGGCCACCACGGGCAGGCGCAGACGTTGTTCCAGCAGAGCGGGCAGCGACATTGGAGGTTCCCCGAGTAATTGAAGTTAGAACGGTTTGACCACGACCAAAATTACGATAGCCAGCAATATCAGAACCGGGACTTCATTGAACCAGCGATAAAAGACATGGCTGCGGGTGTTCTCGCCACGGGCGAAGCGCTTTACCTGTGCGCCGCACATGTGATGGTAGCCAATCAGCAGGACGACCAGGGTCAGCTTGGCGTGGATCCAGGCGCCCGACTGGAAAATGCCGGGGTTGAGGGCCAACATCCAGATGCCGAAGACCAGTGTGGCAACCATCGCCGGGCCCATGATGCCCCGGTACAACTTGCGCTCCATGATGCTGAAGCGTTCCTTGCTGACGGTGTCTTCGCTTTGGGCGTGGTAGACGAACAGGCGCGGCAGGTAGAACAGCCCGGCAAACCAGCAAACGATGCTGACGATGTGGAAGGCTTTGACCCATAGATAGAGCATTTTAGTTATTCCCAGGTTCACGGTAGCGAAGATAGTAGTGGCTCATGCGCCCGTACGTCACGTTGACGGTTGTCGCAGGACGATACGGCCCCTATTATCGACGGCTTTCCAGTGGGTTCGTTGAGGGCAGGTTTATGGTCAAGGTCGGTATCGTCGGCGGCACGGGTTACACCGGTGTCGAATTGCTGCGTCTGTTGGCTCAGCATCCGCAAGCTGAGGTGGTGGTTATCACTTCCCGATCCGAAGCCGGGCTGGCCGTGGCCGATATGTACCCGAACCTGCGAGGCCACTATGACGGCCTGGCGTTCAGTGTGCCGGACACCAAGACCCTGGGTGCCTGCGACGTGGTGTTCTTCGCCACGCCTCACGGTGTAGCCCATGCGTTGGCCGGTGAGCTGTTGGCGGCGGGTACCAAGGTTATCGATTTGTCGGCAGACTTCCGCCTGCAAGACGCCGATGAGTGGGCCAAGTGGTACGGCCAACCACATGGTGCGCCGCAGCTGTTGGAAGAGGCAGTCTACGGCCTGCCGGAAGTCAATCGCGAGCAGATCAAGCAAGCACGCCTGATTGCGGTGCCGGGTTGCTATCCAACAGCCACGCAATTGGGCTTCCTGCCATTGCTGGAAGCTGGTCTGGCGGATGCGTCGCGCCTGATCGCCGACTGCAAGTCGGGCGTCAGTGGTGCGGGCCGTGGCGCAGCAGTCGGTTCTCTGTACTCCGAAACGTCGGAAAGCATGAAAGCCTATGCGGTAAAAGGTCATCGTCACTTGCCGGAAATCCGCCAAGGCCTGCGCCGCGCTGCCGGCCAGGAGGTAGGGCTGACCTTCGTGCCGCACCTGACGCCAATGATCCGCGGGATTCACTCCACGCTGTATGCGACTGTCACCGATCGCTCGGTAGACCTGCAGGCGTTGTTTGAAAAGCGTTATGCCAATGAGCCGTTCGTCGATGTGATGCCGGCCGGCAGCCATCCGGAAACGCGCAGCGTGCGAGGCGCCAATGTGTGCCGTATTGCGGTGCATCGTCCGCAGGATGGCGACCTGGTGGTGGTGTTGTCGGTCATCGATAACCTGGTCAAGGGCGCGTCGGGCCAGGCGGTGCAGAACATGAACATCCTGTTCGGTCTGGACGAGAAGTTGGGCCTGTCCCACGCGGGCATGCTGCCTTAACGCGGGCTTACCGTTGCACAAAAGGCCCGTTGATCGGGCCTTTTGCATTTTTAATGGTCGCTGGGCAGATTGATATACCGTAACAATAGTTGACCGCTTTTCTAGGAGAAGCGGATAATGCCGGTCATTACGCATATGGCGGCGCTACGCCGGGAGATTATCAGCATGAGCGTTGAATCCTTCACCCCCACGGCTTTGCAATTCACCCACGGTGCTGCGCACAAGGTGAAGAGCCTGGTCGATGAAGAGGGTAATGATCGCTTGAAGCTGCGCGTATTTGTTACGGGCGGCGGTTGTTCAGGGTTTCAGTACGGTTTTACCTTCGATGAAGATGTGGCCGATGACGACACTATCGTTGAGCGCGAGGGTGTGAGCCTAGTCGTGGATCCGATGAGCTTCCAATACCTGGCGGGTGCAGAGGTGGATTATCAGGAAGGTCTGGAAGGCTCGCGCTTCGTGATCAAGAACCCTAATGCCACCACGACGTGTGGTTGCGGGTCCTCGTTCTCGATCTGACCGGTAGCAGATACAAAAACGCCGCTTGGCTTTACGGGCCAAGCGGCGTTTTGCTGTCTGGGATTCAGGCGGGGTAGATCGCGCCAAGCACTCGAAGCCCGCGAGCGCCAGTGACGCTGGGGCGATTGGCGGCAATGCCTTCAAGGCAGCAATGGGCCAGCCAGGCGAAGGCCATTGCCTCTACCCAGTCAGGGTCTACGCCGTAGGCCGCTGTAGTGCTGACATGGGTGGAAGGCAGTAGCGCGGTCAGCCGGCTCATCAGTGCCCCGTTATGGGCGCCGCCGCCACAGATCAGCAAGGTTGTTGTGTCAGTTTGGGCGCTTTGCAGGGACTCGACGACGGTCAGGGCCGTCAGCTCCAGCAGGGTGGCCTGTACGTCTTGGGGGGCAAAGGCGGGCAAGCGGCCAAGGTGCTGCTGCAGCCAGGCCAGGTTGAACACCTCTCGCCCCGTGCTTTTCGGGCCTTTGGTCAAGAAAAACGGATCGCTGAGCAACGTGGTGAGCAACTGGGGCTGTACCTTTCCGCTGGCCGCCCATTGCCCGTCCTGATCGAAGTGTTCGCCGCGCTGCAAATGAATCCACGCATCGAGCAGCACGTTCCCTGGGCCGCAGTCGAAACCGGCGACAGGCTTGCCCGTCTCGATCAGGCTGAGGTTGCTGAACCCGCCGACATTCAATACCGCGCGATTGCCCGTCTGCTCGCCGAACAAGGCTTCATGAAAGGCTGGAACCAATGGGGCGCCTTGGCCGCCGGCAGCGACATCGCGGCTGCGGAAGTCGCTGACGACGGTGATATCTGTCAGTTCGGTGAGAAGGGCAGGGTTGCCGATCTGAACGGTAAAGCCTCGGGCGGGTTCATGGCGAATCGTCTGGCCATGGCTGCCAATCGCCCGAATGTCCTGAGGCCTGAGGTTCTGTTGATCCAGCAGGGTGTGGATGCCTTGAGCGGCAAGCGTTACCCACTGTTGCTGAGCAATTGCTGAGCGGGCGATTTCATCCGGGCCGCTCGCGCATAGGCTCAGCAGCTCTGTGCGCAAGGCGTCAGGCATTGGGATATAGCGGGTGGCGATCAGATTGATCGCCGCACCTTGTTCGATAAGGGCGATATCCAGGCCGTCGAGGCTGGTCCCGGACATCACACCGATATAGAGCGGCATACCTTAACGCTTCGCCGAAGCCAGCAAGGTGGAGCGCTCTTGATCCATCCGTGCCATCAGCGGCTGGCTCTGCTGCATGAAGCGCGCGCGTTCGGCCTTGGCAATCGGGTCGGCCATCGGCAGCTTCTGGCCCAATGGGTCGACGTGTACGCCGTTGACCTGGAACTCGTAGTGCAAGTGCGGGCCGGTGGAGAGGCCGGTGGTACCGATGTAGCCGATCACTTGGCCTTGTTTCACGTTGCCGCCAGTCTTGACGCCCTTGGCGAACCCTTGCATGTGGCCGTACAGCGTGCGGTAAGTGTTGCCGTGCTGGATGATCACCGTATTGCCGTAACCACCACGGCGCCCCGCCAACAAGACCTTGCCGTCGCCCGCCGCCTTGATTGGCGTGCCACGCGGCGCGGCATAGTCGACGCCCTTGTGTGCGCGAATTTTATTCAGAATTGGATGCTTGCGGCCCATGGAGAAACGCGAGCTAATACGGGCAAAGTCAACGGGTGTACGGATGAAGGCCTTGCGCATGCTGTTGCCATCAGCCGTGTAGTAGCTGCTGTTGCCTTGTTTGTTGGTGTAGCGCACGGCGGTGTAGGTTTTGCCACGGTTTGTGAAGCGTGCAGACAGAATGTTGCCAGTGCCGACTACTTTTCCGTTGGCTACTTTCTGCTCGTAGATCACGTCGAATTCGTCGCCTTGACGGATGTCCTGAGCGAAGTCGATGTCGTAGCCAAATACGCTGGCCATGTCCATGGTCATGCTATGCGACAGGCCCGCACGCGCGGCCGATTGCGACAGGGAGCTGTTGATCACGCCATGTACGTAGGCGGAACGCATGACGGGTTTGGTGGTGATTCGGTTGAATGCGAAGCCTTTGGCGCCTTTGCTCAGGCTGATGCTTTCCAAGTCACTGATGCTGGTGTGCAGGTTGTTCAACTGGCCGTCTGGCGTCAGCTCAAATTCAAGCTTTTGGCCACGTTTGAGCTGAGTGAATTGCTTGGCTTGCTTATCGCTGGCGAGCACGTCATTTACAGCGGCGGCAGGCAACCCAACCTTTTCGAACAGGGTAGAGAGAGTGTCGCCTTTGCCCACGATGACTTCGCGATGCTGGGGATTCTTGGCTGTGGCGGCCGCAGGTGCTTCCTGGGCGGCTTGCTGGGTGTCTTCGGGAGTGCTTTCGATCTGTGCGAAAGGTGATTCAGTTGCAGTGTTTGTGGCTTGTTGTGCGTCGGAAGCGTCTTGATCTTGTGTCAGTTGTTCAACTGGGCTTTCCAGATCAAGGCTCAGGGATGTTCGTTTGGCTTCAACGTCACTGGAAGGGAATACCAGCAGCGCCAGGCTGAGAAGGGCGGCGATACCACTTGCGGCGAGCAGGTGGGTCTTCGGGTAAAGCGGCGGCGCTTTAGACGGTTCAGTGGTCATAGGTAATTTTGACTTTGAAGATGAAATGGAAAAGATGAATGACATGATGAAGATGAAATAACTGTATAAAATATAACCAAATCATCTGTGGCGCAAGCTCGCGAACGCTGGGCTTGCTGAACGGTGTCCGTGCGCAGGGCAAAACTTGTAATTAGTCCCTGATCTTGTATGGTTGGTTCCCTTTTGAATCTGAGCCTTGCGGGTCTGTTATGAAGTCGGTTGAAGAGCAGCTAGCGCTGATAAAACGTGGTGCGGAAGAACTGTTGGTCGAGTCCGAGCTGATCGAAAAGCTCAAGCGTGGCCAGCCCCTGCGTATCAAGGCTGGCTTTGATCCGACTGCGCCGGATCTGCACTTGGGTCATACCGTGCTTATTAATAAGCTGCGTCAGTTCCAGGAACTGGGCCATCAGGTCATCTTCCTTATAGGTGACTTCACCGGGATGATCGGTGATCCAAGCGGCAAGAGCGCTACGCGCCCGCCGCTGACTCGCGAGCAGGTGCTCGATAATGCCGAGACCTATAAAACCCAGGTATTCAAGATCCTTGACCCAGCCAAGACCGAGGTGGCGTTCAACTCCACTTGGATGGACAAAATGGGGCCGGCAGATTTCATTCGCCTGACGTCCCAGTACACCGTGGCGCGCATGCTTGAGCGCGATGACTTCGACAAGCGTTACTCGACCAATCAGCCAATCGCCATCCATGAGTTCCTTTACCCGCTGGTTCAAGGGTACGACTCGGTGGCGCTACGTGCGGACGTTGAGTTGGGTGGCACCGATCAGAAGTTCAATCTGTTGATGGGGCGTGAATTGCAGCGCGCCTATGGTCAGGAGGCTCAGTGCATTCTGACCATGCCATTGCTGGAAGGCTTGGATGGCGTCAAGAAGATGTCCAAGTCCTTGGGTAACTATGTCGGTATCCAGGAAGCGCCGGGTGTGATGTACGGCAAGCTGGTGTCTATTCCGGACGCGCTGATGTGGCGTTACTTCGAACTGTTGAGCTTCCGCTCGATGGACGAAATCAATGCGCTGCGTGCGGATGTCGAGGCGGGTGCTAATCCTCGCGATGTGAAGATTAAGCTGGCTGAAGAAATCGTTGCGCGTTTCCATGGTGAGGAGGCTGCGGCCAGCGCTCACCGTGCGGCAGGTAATCGCATGAAAGATGGCGAGTTGCCTGACGATCTGCCGGAGATTGAGCTGACTGCTGCCGAGGCTATGCCGATTGCGGCTGTGCTTAATAAGGCTGGCCTAGTGAAGAATGCGGCGGTAGCGCGTGATCTCTTGGGTTCGGGCGGTGTGCGTATAGATGGTGAGGTGGTTGATCGCACCTTTATATACGAGCTGGGCGCCACTCACGTTTGTCAGGCGGGGAAGAAGGCATTTGCGCGTATTACGCTCAAATCCGAATAAGTCTGAAATAGGTGTTGACGGCGAATTATATCTGTCTATAATTCGCCCCACTTCCGGCGCAGTCGAAACGGAAAACTCATTGGTAAACAATGAGTTACGCAGTTCTCGACAGCAAGTTGCTTCAGTTCATCGAAGCCAAAAGGAAGTTGAAAAAGAGGTGTTGACAGCAGCGTGTAACGCTGTAGAATTCGCCTCCCGCTTACGAGAGATCGCAAGCGCAAGTGGTTGAAGTTGTTGAAGAAATCTTCGAAAACTTCTGAAAATAACCACTTGACAGCAAATGAGGCTGCTGTAGAATGCGCGCCT
>NZ_JYLO01000006.1 GCF_001439845.1 Pseudomonas lactis
GGCGCAGGCGGTTGGCGAGGATCGGCAGCAGGGTCACGTAGTTGCGCGAAAGGATGCGGGCAATGCCCTGCTCGATGCCGTCGCTGACCACTTCGATGGAGGCACCCAGGCCCATGACGTGATCGACGAAGTCCGGGAAGTCCGGGTCGATCTCGACACTGTCAAAGTACGCCAGCAGTTCAGCCGGGGTGGCCTTGATCAGCGCCAGTTGGCGGCTCAGGCATTCGCGTGAACCGATATGCCCATCCAGCCATTGCTGCTCAATGGTTTCCCACTCGGGGCCGGCGAAGCGTTGGAGGACGTTGTCGATGACATCGGTGGGAGTAATGGTCCCGTCGAAGTCACACAAGACATACCACTGGCTGAACGTCGGAGGTGCTGTAGCATCTCCCTGATCCGCGCAAGTGTGCTGGCGACAGTTACTTGAGGCGCCTTCCATAAAAATCCCGTTCAGTTCGTTGTCAGAGGCGAGTGTTCAATTGCTGGAGCACTGCCGTGCGACAAAACATTACGGGTTCTTTCTGATGGATGTCGTGGGAGTAATCCCAAGCTAAAAGCGTTAAATCGAAACTACAAAGTAGGAAATGTATAGACGATGTAGGATGGTTTACCTGGCACGCTTGGAGTGCCAGGTAAAGTCGTTACCTGCGTTTGGGCATCATGCGCAGCGCCGTGTTATCGCGCATCACGTAATGATGAAAGATCCCCGCCAACGCATGCAGCCCGATCAGCCAGTAACCGATCTGGCCAAATAGCACGTGCCAGCCTTCAATTTCCTTGGCCAATGCTTTGTTTTCCGTGATCAGCGGCGGCAATTCCATCCCATAGAACATCACTGAATGCCCTTCGGCACTGACGATCAACCAACCGGCAATCGGCATGCCGATCATCAACGCATACAACGCAGCGTGCATCAGCGTCGCCAGCAGGCTTTGCCACTGCGGCGGCGCCGGCACGATCTTCGGCGCCACCCCCAGGCTACGTGCAAACAAGCGCAGCCACACCAGTACAAACACGGTAAGGCCGAGCATGAAGTGCATTTCAACAATCAAGGTGCGCGCACCGCTGCCTTTGGGGAATTGGCCGCGCAGTTCAATGCAGGCGTAGACCACCGCCAGCAGTACCACCATCAACCAGTGCAACGCAATGGACATAGTGCTGTAGCGTGTATCGGAATTTTTCCACGGCATCGCTGTGTTCCTCACTCATCAGGGCGTACCTCCATTCTTTAGCGATGGAGTGCATTAACTGTATGCCTGTTTTGAGCGCTGCGCTTGTTGCCACTGCCCTTGTCTTGACCTCGGTCAGTAGGCCTGCGGCATTTCCCCGCGGGCCAGGCGCTGGTTGATGTCGCTGATGACCCGTGGCAGGTCGGTAATGGTGTCGATCAGATAATGCGGGCGCGACCCTTCGAACATCGCTTCGATGCGCTGGCGCTCGCTGGCCAGTGTGTCGGTGTCCAGGGCGCGGAATTGCTCGTAGGTCAGGCCCAGCGCGTTGCCAGAGCAGGTCAGGGCCACGGTCCACATGCCGGCACGGCGACCTTCGAGAATGCCCGGCACGGTGTCGTCGACCTTCACGCAGGCCGCCACATCATCAATGCCCAGGGCGATCACGTTAGCCAGCGCCTGGGCCGGCCATGGTCGGCCGTTGGGCACTTCGTCAGTGGCCACGACGTGGTCGGCGACGTAGCCGTTGGTGGCAGCCAGGGCCACGACCTTGTCCATCACCTGCTTGGGGTAGCCGGAGCAGGAACCGATCTTGATACCTTGGCCGCGCAGGGCGGCGATGGTGTCGAGGGCGCCGGGGATCAGGGCCGAGTGCTCGGCAATTTTCTCGATCTGCAGCGGCATGAAGCGCTGGTAGATGGCGGTCACGTCGTCGTCGGTGGGCGTGCGGCCGAACGCCTGGCGGTAGCGTTCGGCAACTTGCGGTTGGTCGCAGAGGGTGCGGATATGGTCCCACTTGCCCATGCCCATCGGGCCACGGGCCTCCTCGATAGATACCTGCACGTCGAACTCGGCGAAGGCCTCGACAAAAATCTGCGTGGGGGCGAAGGAGCCGAAATCGACCACGGTGCCCGCCCAGTCGAGGATAACGGCCTGGAGGGTGTTGGGGTTTTGATAGTTCATGATTCAGATCCTGTGGGTAATGACATTCATGTCTGTAGGAGCGAGCTTGCTCGCGAAAAACATCCAGGCACCGCGTTGGCTCAGGATGCCCGCGTCATCGTTAACGCGCTTCGAGAGCAAGCTCGCTCCTACACATTTCTTGCAGCACCTCGGCGATGGCCTTGACGGCTGCGCGCATGCCGGCCGCGTCGACATGACCGATGCAGCCCACGCGAAAGGTTTCCACCTGCGTCAGTTTGCCCGGATACAGGATGAAACCCTTGGCCTTGACCCGTTCGTAGAAGTCTTTGAACTGGTAGCGCGGGTCTGTGGGGGCGTGGAAGGTGGCAATGATCGGCGCTTGGATCGCCGACGGCAGAAAACTGCGCAGGCCCAGTTCGGCCATGCCGTCCAGCAATGCCTGGCAGTTATTCACGTAGCGCTGGTGACGGGCGGGCAGGCCGCCTTCCTCGGCGTATTGCAACAGCGCTTCATGCAGAGCAGCAACCACGTGGGTCGGCGGCGTGAAGCGCCATTGTCCCGTCTTGGCCATGTAGGTGTGCTGGTCGAACAGGTCCATCGCCAGGGAATGGCAGTTGCCCTGGGATGCAGCCAGCGCCGCTTTTTCGGCAAAGACAAAGCCCATCCCCGGTACGCCTTCCAGGCATTTGCCAGAGGCGGCGATCAACGCGTCGAAGGGTATTTCGCGGGCATCAATCGGCAGCGCGCCGAAGGAACTCATGGCGTCGATGATCAAGCGCTTGCCGTGGCTTTTGACCACCTCGGCGATCTGCGCCAATGGGTTGAGAATGCCGGTGCTGGTTTCGCAATGGATCAGCGCGACGTGGGTGATGGCGGCATCGGCGTGTAACAGGCGATCCACATCGGCGGCAGTGGTGGGCTCGTCTTCGGCGGTTTCAAAGATGCTGAATTGGCGGCCAAGCACCTCGCAGATTTTCGCCAGGCGCTTGCCGTAGGCGCCGTTGATCAACACCAGCACCTTGCCATTGCGAGGGACCAAGGTGCCGATCGCAGCTTCGACGGCGAAGGTGCCGCTGCCCTGCAACGGCACGCAGTGGTGGCTCTCGGCGCCGTTGAGGATCGCCAACAACTGCCTGCACACACTGGCTGTGAGCTGGTTGAAGCGGTCGTCCCACGAACCCCAATCCACCATCATCGCCTGGCGGGTGCGGTTCGAGGTGGTCAGGGGGCCGGGGGTCAACAGGATCGGCGCGGCAGTGGGCATGTCAAATCCTCGCAAGGTGTCGGGGTTCAAGCTACGGCGCCTAAATTGCAGTTTGGCTTGTCATCAATCAAATTGTTTGTTGTTATGCGAGCTATCAGTGAGGCCGATAGCTATGAACCTGTTCCAACTGCGTGCATTCGATGCCGTGGCCCGCGAGGGCAGTTTTACCCGCGCGGCGGCTCGGCTGTTTATCAGCCAGCCGGCGGTCACCGGGCATATCAAGGCGCTTGAGGAGCATTACCAGATCCCGCTGTTGCGCCGCACCGCACGCCGGGTGGAGTTGACCGAGGAGGGCGCACGCCTGGCGGCCATCACTCGGGCGATCTTCGGTTTGGTCGACGAGGCGCAAACCATGCTGGAAGCCAACCGCCAGTTGCTCACCGGGCGCCTGGAAGTGGCGGCCGATGGCCCTCATCTGGTGATGCCGATGATCGCCAGCCTGCGCGCGCGCTACCCCGGCATTACCGTGAACCTGCGTTTGGGCAATGCCCAGGAAACCCTGGCGGCGCTGCTGTCCGAACATGCGGATGTGGCGGTGCTCACCGAGGTGGAACCGCGCAATGGCCTGCACTTGCAACCCTTGGACCAGTCACGGATTTGCGCCTTGGTGCCGGCCGCGCACCCGTGGGCCAAGCAGCCTGACGGTATCGAGTTGGCGCAGTTGCATGAGGTGATCATGGTGCTGCGCGAGCCCAACTCCATTACCCGTCGCACTTTTGATGACGCGTGCCTTGCGGCGAATGTGCAACCCAAAGTGCTGCTGGAACTGGACAGTCGTGAAGCCGTGACCGAAGCGGTGGCGGCAGAATTGGGCGTGGGCGTGGTGTCGTCGATGGAGGTCAGCCCGGACCCGCGTGTACAGGCGGTACCGATCCTGGGCGATGGCCTGCTGAACCGGCACATGCTCGGCTGCATGGAGCGGCGCCGCTCGCTGCGCTTGATTCAGGCGTTTTTCGAGTTGGCGTGAAGGCTTTCACGCACGATCTCCAGGAAGGTCGCGACCACGCGGCGTGAACTCTGCTCTTTCAGGCACACCAGGGTTTCTTTCATGCGTTGTGTGCAATCGCGGATCGGCATGGCGTATACCCGCGCGTCGGCACCGAACTCTGCCGCCGACACCACGCCTACGCCAATCCCCACCACCACGGCTTCCCGGGCGGCTTCGCGGCCTTCCACCTGGATGGCCGGGCGAATGCGCAGGCCGGCTTGGCGCATTTCCTGCTCCAGGGTCTGACGGGTGACCGAGCCGGTTTCCCGCAGCACCAGCGGGGTGTTATCGAGGTCGGCCAGGCAAATCGATTCGCGCCCGGCCCAGGCATGGTCACGTGCGACAAAAGCCAGAAGTTGGTCGTCGGGCAGCGGCAGTGACAACAGGCGCGCATCATCGACATCGCGCCCCAACAGCGCCAGGTCGGCCTGGTAGTTGTAAAGGCGCGACAGCGACTCATCGGTGTTGCCGGTTTCGATCTTCACGCTGATCCCAGGGTATCGCTGGCAGAAGCGCGCAACCTGCGGCAGTACGTGCACGGGTGCATCCACTGCCAGGGTGAGGGTGCCGGTGAGCAGGGCGCGCGAATCCTGCAGCAATTCTTCGGCTTCGGCTTCGATCACAAACAGGCGTTGGGTGATACCCAGCAGGCGCTCACCCAGATCGGTCAGGCGCACCGAACGTTTGTTGCGGTGAAACAGCAGTACGCCGAAGCGCTCTTCCAGTTTGCGCACCTGGTCGGAAATCGCAGGTTGGGTCAGGAACAGGCGTTCGGCCGCCCCGGTAAAACTGCCGTGAATGGCCACCGCATGGAAGGCTTTGAGCTGGGCATGGGAAACGGACATGGCACGTCCTCTTAAAAGCTGAGCTTATATTTGAAATACGATAAATCGATTTTACCTATGAGTCAGCCATTGCTTTGATGCACCTCAGTCGCCGTAGGTTGAGTCCTACAACCACGGCCGCCATGGGCGCAGGCACACTGCACCCATCTGACCAATACCGCGCTCTTCAAGGCCCGGCATTGCAGTGCTCAACCATAAAAACAACAGGCGTTTTCTTTCGATTCTGCCGGCACACTCACACCTGAGGTCAGAACCACCATGAATATCCCTATGGGTAGCATCAAGCGTTGGCGCGTGCAGATTTTTGCCATCACCTGGCTGGCGTATGCCGCGTTCTATTTCACCCGCAAAGCGTTTTCAGTGGCGAAGCTGGGGATCGGCGACGACCCGAGTTTCCCCCTCGACAAAATGATGATGGCCAACCTGGATGGCCTCTACCTCGCCGCGTATGCCGTAGGCCAGTTCACTTGGGGCATGCTTGCCGACCGCTTCGGGCCACGGGTGGTGGTGCTTGGTGGCTTGCTGATTTCCGCAGGCGCGGCGTTGGTGATGGGCACCTTTGCCACCTTGCCGATCTTTGTCACTTGCATGTTAGTGCAGGGCTTGGCGCAGTCCACCGGCTGGTCGGGGTTATGCAAGAACCTTGGCAGTTTCTTCCCGGCGCAGCAGCGGGGGCGGGTGTTGGGGTTATGGAGTTCGTGTTACGCGTTTGGCGGGTTGGTCGCGTCACCGTTTGCCGGTTGGTGGGCCTATACGCTGATCGGCAGTTGGCACGCGGCGTTTATTTCCAGTGCCGCAGTGGTAGCGGTGGTGGCCGTGTTGTTCTTTATGTTCCAGCGCAATACCCCGCAGGATGTGGGCTTGCCGGCAGTCGAGCCCGAGCCCGAGCCGATGCTGAGCGCCGAGCAGTTGGCCGCCCAGCAGCGCGTCAGCGTACTCGAACCCCTGCGCGCGATCCTGCGCAACCGCACGGTGTTGACCCTGGGGCTGGCGTACTTCCTGCTCAAGCCGGCGCGCTACGCGATTCTGTTGTGGGGGCCGGTGATCGTCTACGAGCAGATGCCGTCGGTGGGCAAGGTCGGTGCCGCCATTGTGCCCACCGCGTTTGAGTTGGCTGGTTTACTGGGGCCGGTGCTGATCGGCCTGGCCTCCGACAAACTGTTCGGCGCCCGGCGCATGCCCGCCTGTGTGCTGAGCCTGTTGGCGCTGACGGTTGCCCTGGCGTTGTTCATGGGCGCGCTGCACACCGGCAGTGTGGTGCTGGTGATGGCCCTGCTGTTTCTCATGGGCCTGACGCTGTACGGGCCGGACTCGATGATCAGCAGCACCGCGGCCATCGACTTCGGCACCGCCAAGGCCGGCGCTACCGCCGCGGGTTTTGTGAACGGCTGCGGTTCGGTGGGGGCGATTCTGGGCGGTTTGCTGCCAGGCTATTTCGATACCGTTACGGTATTTATTGTGTTTGCCGGTGCGGCGCTGTTTTCTTCGCTGGTGCTGATGCCCTACTGGAATGCCAGGCCCGCCGTACTGGCCCAGGCCGGGGGTTTTGTGCCGGACCGCAATGCGGTGATCAAACCCTTGCGCACCTGAGGGCCTTGGCCGGTTTTTTGGTGGAACGAAGCGTTCTCGCGCTATAAACTCTGCCCCCAAAGCGCCGGCCAGTAGACGTTTGGGCGCGATGGAAATAAGAGAGTGAGTCATGGGCGCACAGTGGAAAGTCAAACATAAAGAAGCGGCAGCCAATGCCAAGGGCAAGATCTTCGGCAAGCTGGTGAAAGAAATCACCATCGCCGCCCGCAACGGCGCCGATACCGCGACCAACGCGCACCTGCGCCTGGTGGTGGAACAGGCCAAAAAGGCCTCGATGCCCAAGGAAACCCTGGACCGCGCGATCAAGAAGGGCGCCGGTCTGCTCGGTGAAACCGTGCAATACCACCGCGTCACCTACGAAGGTTTCGCGCCGCACCAGGTGCCTTTGATCGTCGAGTGCGTGACTGACAACATCAACCGCACCGTGGCGGAAATCCGCGTGGCCTTCCGCAAGGGCCAACTGGGCGCTTCCGGCTCGGTAGCCTGGGATTTCAACCATGTCGGGCTGATCGAAGCATCGCCGGACACCCCGGACGCCGATCCGGAAATGGCCGCCATCGAAGCAGGCGCCCAGGATTTTGAAGAGGGTGAAGAAGGCGCCACCTTGTTCATCACCGAAACCACCGACCTGGATGCCGTGCAGAAGGCCTTGCCGGAGCAGGGCTTCACCGTGCTGTCGGCCAAGCTGGGTTATATCTCCAAGAACCCGGTCAGCGGTTTGACCGATGAGCAGATGGCAGAAGTCGAGGCGTTCCTGGAAGGCCTGGACAACCATGATGATGTGCAGGACATGTTTGTCGGCCTGGCGGGCTGATTTCTATCTGAGAGCATGCTGTCAAATTGCCTTGTAGGAGCGAGCTTGCTCGCGAAAAACTCACCGGCGCTGCGTTTATTCAGGACGCACGCGTTATCGTTGACGTTTTTCGCGAGCGAGCTCGCTCCTACAGTTAGATAGCGTGCAGCAAGGCTTCGATCTCTTCGAAGCCCGGCCGCGCCAGCACATCCGGCTGGCAGCAGCGTTGTTGCAGTGCCTGCAAGCGTTCGTCACTGGCCTCAGCCCGCTCCAACAACTCCCCCAGCAACACCCCGAACGCGCGCACTTCAATACGCTGCAGCGCACGGGTTTCCAACGTGTCCGCCGTGGCATGGAAGGACGCCGCGCCAAAGTCTCCCAGCAAGCAATCACCCGCTGCATTCCACAGGATATTGTGGCCATACAGGTCACCATGGGTAATGCCGTGCCGATGCAGGTGCGCCGCCACCGAAGCAATACCCCGCGCCATGCGCAGTGCCACATCCAGGCTGAAACGGGTGTCGGGGGCGTAGATGTCGCGCGTGCACGACGCCAGGCTCGGCAGGGCCGCGAGGTTGCGGTAACTCGGATCGATCAGCTCCATCACCAGCGCGGCCTGGTTATCGGGATGGCCGACGACCCGCCCTTCAACCTTGATCAGGTTGGGATGCAGACCGGCAGCGATGCAGGCTTGCATTTCATGCAGCGGTGAACCGTCGCTGGTGATGGTGCCCTTGTACAGCTTGACCGCGACCGGCACCGCACGGGGTTTCCACAGCGCCTTGCGAATAATCCCCGAGGCGCCTTCGCCCAGGACTTCGCCCATTTCCAGTTCCTGCCAGGCGATGTTCGGCGTCGCCTCATCACTGCTCACCTGCACGGCCATTTCCACCGGGTTGCCTGCGTAGGCCAGCCAGGTCAGGCTCGGCAGGGTCAGCAGCCACTGCGGCAGATGAGTGAGGCGGTTGGAGGCGATGCGGATCAACTCCAGGTTTTGGCACTGGGCCAGGCTTGGCGGTAGGTGAGTCAGTTGGTTACCGGCCAGCATCAGTTTTTGCAGCAATGGGCGTTGGCCCAGTTCATCGGGCAACTGACTGATGCAGTTATCGGTGAGGATCAACCAGCGCAATTGCGGGGGCAGGGCAGCGGCGGCTACCTGGCTGATCTGGTTGGCTTTGAAACCGATCATGCTCAGCTTGGCGCACTGGCCCAGGCATTGTGGCAGTTCGGTAAAGGCGTTGTCCGAACAGAACAGTACGCGCAGGTGCGTCAGGCGGTGCAGGTCGTCGGGCAGGCTGCTCAGCGCGTTGCCGGTGAGGTTGAGGATTTCCAGCGAGTCGGCCAGATCGAAAATTTCCCGGGGGAACTCGGTCAGCCCGCAGGCCAGGTCCAGGCGCATCGCGCCGGCCAATTGGCCAGCCTTGAGTTGGGCGAGGGTATTCATGCAGGCGTGGTGCTCGGAAGAGGGCGTAAAAGGCGCTCATGATAGCCGCTCGGGCGCGGTTTGCGGGCATAGCGTGTGCAATTGCCGCAGGCGACTGGCGGTGCGGGCGAGGTCGATGGCCTGGCCTTCCAGGCATTTATCCAGGGGCTGGTGACCGATAAGTGTCAGTTGTTTGTCCTGGTCGTAGAGCACGTCTACCAGGTTGATAAAGCGCTGTTGCACGGCGATGGGGCATTCGGCCAGATGCGGCAGGCCGTCGATGATCCAGTGGTCGAAGTCCTGGCACAACAACAGGTAGTCCATGACCGCCGTGAGCTGTTCGCACAGGTCGTTGAAGGTGAACGCGATGGTTCGTGCCTGATGGCCTCGGCATTGTAACTGCCGAGTGCCGACCTTCAGGGTTTGCGCCGGGCAATCTGTGGCAGGCAGGCCCAGGTTTTCACGCTGGCCAGCCGTACCTGGCCAGACGTACTGGCCGCCCGTGAAGCGTTGTTGCGCGTGGGCGTGAGCCAGGCTGCGAAAGTCCTGAGGCGCACTGACTTCCAGCACCTCCATGCGCGCGGCGATCAGCTCGATCACCGGTTTGAAGCGTTCGTGGTACAGCGGGTTGGGCAGCAATCCTTCCGGCGGATAGTTGGAAGTCACCAGCACCAGCACGCCGCGCTGGAACAGGGCCTTGAACAAGCGGCTGATGAGCATTGCATCGCCGATATCGTGCACATGGAATTCGTCAAAACACAGCACTCGGCAGCCGGCCAGCAGCTCGTCCAGCGTGACGCCCAGGGCATCGTCATGCCCGCGGTGCAGGAACATGCCCTGGTGCAGCCGGGTGAAGAAGCTGTGGAAATGCACGCGCTGCTTCTCGGCGATGGGCAGTGCTTGGAAAAAACCGTCCAGCAGCCAGCTTTTGCCACGCCCCACCGGGCCATGCAGGTACAGGCTGCGCGTGGCCTGGCCGGTGAGCAGGTATTGGGCCTCGCGATTCAGGGCGCTAATCGCCCGGATTTGCCCATCACTGAGGGTATAACCCTGTTGTGCGGCCTTTTGTTGAAAATATGCCGGGATAGGCGAGGCGTCCGAGGCGTCGGTTTTTTTACCCAGCAGGCGCTGGAGCAGGGCAAGCACGGCCAAGAATAAACACTCTGTATTGCGGTGGTCGCTCACTGTAAGACGCTCGATGCCATTTGACCAATAGCGAACGGCCCCAAGCCTTGCAAACTGGCACTTTCGGGTTAACTGGCTAACCTCATACACAGTTGTCACCCCTGTATAAGGAATTGGGGCTGTGAAGGGACCGGCGGTATTGGCACTCATGGGCACGATGCTCTGCAACGCGGCGATTGCTGCGCAACTCCAGGTGCAGGTGCGTATCGACGTGCAACGGGGTTGCCAGTTGGTGGGCACCACCCGTAGTGCGGGCATCGAGCAACTTGGTGTATTGGATTTCGGCAGCGGCCCGCGTCTGGATGACCCGGCCGGCCCCCTGAGTGCGGCCCTGATCAGCCAGCGCCAGCCGCGCCTGGAATGTAACCCCGACACGCCTTACCAGGTGCGCGTTGACGGCGGCCTGCATGGCGGTGTGGGTGAAGTGCGTTATCTGGCCACTGCGGCGCCTTCCAGCCGGCCCATCCCCTATCGAATCTACGCCGACGCCGCGCGGCTTATCCCCTTGCCGGTGGACGTGCCGATCAGTGGCCGTGTGCCGGACACCGGCTCCGTGGAGCTGCCGCTGTATGGGCGCATCGAACCACTCAAGGACATCCCCGCCGTCGGCCGTTATTCCGACCTGCTCAAGGTCACGGTCACATGGTAAGCCGCTACCTGGCCGTGACGGCCCTGGGCAGCCTGCTGTTGCTGGCGGATGACGCGCAGGCGGCGGTGGTCAACGGCCAAGTCCACGCACGGTTGGTGATCACCGCCAGTTGCGAAGTGAGCAAGGGCGTGGAAACCGCGCCGGTCACGCCCGAAGGCGGCACCGCGCTGTTGGACTTTGGCAGCCAGGGGCCGACGTGGAACGAGACCTTGGGCGCGGCGATTTCCGATGGCGACAAGGCGCCGCTGTCGGTGTCCTGTAACCCCTCGGTGGTCAGCAGTTTCACGGTGACCATCGACGGCGGCGCCAACGGCGACGGCACCACGCGGCGCCTGAGCAATGGCCGCCAGACCATTCCCTATCGACTCTCGGCCGACCCCCAGGGGCGCAGTGCCTACAGCATCGGTCAGCAACGCAATTTCGTCGTGACCCAGGGCACCCAGGTACCAATCCCGGTATTCGGTTCCGTGGTGGCGAATACCAGGGCCCTACCGGCCGGCATCTACACAGACACCCTGACGGTGACTCTGGATTGGTAAACCATGAGGATGGATATCATGCATGTACTTGTATCGCGAATCGGCCTCTGTGCCCTGGGCCTGGGGCTGGCCTCCAGCCTGAACGCGGCGACCACGGTGACCGGGCAGATCAGTTCCAGCCTGACGTTGATCGCCAGTTGCCAGGTCAACGGCTCGGGCGCGGCCACCGGGCTGAATTTCGGTAGCTTGAACTTCGGCACCACCAACAGCCTGTTTACCAATGCCGACGCCCAGTTGCTCGGCGGCACCGGTACCGGCGGGGCGTTGTCGATCCTGTGTTCGGCTGGCACCGCGCCAACGATCAAGGTGCGTGCCGGCGCCCACGATGGCGCTTCCCCCGGTGGCACCCGAGCGTTGGCCGATGGCGTGGGTAACTTCGTGCCCTATGATTTCTACACTGACAGCGGGCGTTCCGCGCTGTTGGCGATTGACGGCGTGGTGACACTCGCCACCAGTACCGGCGTGGCGCAGACCGTCAACCTTTACGGCCGGGCGGTGGGCAAGGCGGGGCTGCCAGCGGGCACCTACACCGACACGGTGGCCGTGGAACTGACGTTCTAACGATGTGGCCCAGAGTGTTGCTTGCCATCGGCCTGGCGATGCCGTTGCCGCTGTCGGCGGTGGTCAACCAGAGCTTCCAGGTGAGCGCGACCATTACGCCGGGCTGCCTGATCGTGGGCGGCGGTTCCAACTACGGCACGTTGGCCTACGGCAGCTATTCGGCCCTGGCCACCAGCACGGTGACGGCGGCCCTCACTGGCGGTGTAACCCTGCAATGCACGCCGGGCGTGGCCCTGAGCATGAGCGTCGATGGCGGCCTGCACAGCAGCACCGGGCGCAACTTGCAGCTCAACAGTGGCAGCGCGCGGGTGGCTTACCAATTGTTTCGCGATGCGGCGTTCAGCCAGAGCCTGGGCATCAGCCAGAGCGTCAGCGTGACCTACAGTGATGCGAGCAACATCAGCCTGCCGATTTACGGGCGGGTGGTTTTACCGGGCAATCAGCCTGGGGGGACGTACAGCGACACGCTGCAGGTGCAGCTGACGTGGTAGGGCTAACGGTTTTAAGGAGGGGTGTTATGGGGTGTGCTTTGCGACGGTTATGCACCGTGGGTTTCGCCTTGGGGGCGTTGTGCTCGGCGGGGTTTGTACAGGCAGCCAGTTCGGTGCTGATCTGGCCCATCGACCCGGTGCTGGAGGCCGACCAGCAGGCCAGCGCGCTGTGGCTGGAGAACCGTGGCACCGAGACCGCCAACCTGCAGATCCGCGTGTTTGCCTGGAGCCAGAATGGCTTTGACGAGCAGTACCAGAACCAGCGCGATGTGATCGGCAGCCCGCCCGTGGCCAAAATCGAGCCGGGCCAGAAACAACTGGTGCGCCTGACCCGCACCCGGGAAGTGCCGCCGGGACAGGAGCTGGCCTATCGCATCATCATTGATGAAATCCCCTCGGCGCTTCAGGTGCCCACGCCGCCGGAGGGCAAGAACACGGCGGCGGCGATTCGCTTTCAGATGCGTTATTCGGTGCCGTTGTTTGCCTACGGCGCCGGCTTGTGGAGCAAGGACGACGCTACCCGCCAACGCGATCCCAAGGGCGCGGGCAAGCCGCAGTTGAGCTGGCAGAAGGTCAACGTGGCAGGGCGCAACTACATCGAGGTGCGCAACCAGGGCGCCGTGCATGCGCGGCTTACCGATGCGTCATTCAAACAGGGCGGGCAGACCCGGCCGTTGGTGGACGGTTTGCTCGGCTATGTGCTGCCGGGCGCGAGCATGCGCTGGCCGGTGCCGGATGCCGTATCGGCCGACCAGCCGTTGCAGGTACGCGTCAACGGCGCGCCGCAACTGGAAAGCCTGGCGCCCAAGCGATAGCCGTTATGTAGCGCAACGGGCACGCGCCCGGGTTTTAACAGGATGGAGATGTCCATTGAAGGACACAACGCCATGGTGAGTCGTGGTTGGGCTCGGGTTTTATGGCCGTCGGTGGCAGTGGCAAGCGGGCTGTGGGGCGCAGCGATGGCAGGCGACTTGCCGCCGCCGCCCGGCAGCATGGAGGCAGTCGCCGATGCACAGCTGTTTCTGGAACTGGTGGTCAATCAGATGGACACTGGCCGCGTCATCGCGGTCGATCAGCGCGCCGGCCAGCTGTTTGTGCCAGCGAGCGCGTTGCAGGACGTGGGCATGAAACTGCCGGGTGAGCCTGTCGGTAGCGTGGCCCTGGACCAAGTGCCGGGCCTGCACAGCGACTACGACAGCAACGGTCAGCGCCTGCTGCTGGATGTGCCGGCCTCCTGGCTGCAGGAACAGCTCATCGGCAACCGCAATACCTATCCGCGTACCCAGGCCATGAGCAGCTTCGGCGCCTTGCTCAACTATGACGTGTATTTCAATGACACCGATGACGGCGGCAGTTACCTCGCGGCCTGGAACGAAGTGCGGCTGTTCGACACCTGGGGCACCTTGTCTACCACCGGGCAACTGCGCCAGACCCTGTCCGATGGAATCAGCGGCGGCACCCTCAACAATGGTTATCGGCGTTACGACACCACCTGGCGTTTTTCCGATGATGAGCGCCTGCTGACCTACGAGGCCGGCGACGTGATCAGCGGCGCGCTGCCCTGGAGCAGTTCGGTGCGCCTGGGCGGGGTGCAACTGTCCCGGGATTTTGCCGTGCGCCCCGACCTGGTCACGTACCCCTTGCCGCAGTTTGCCGGTGAGGCGGCGGTGCCGTCGTCGGTGGACCTGTTTATCAACGGCTACAAATCAGACACCGCGCAACTGCAACCCGGCCCCTACACCTTGACCAACATCCCGTTCATCAACGGTGCCGGCGAGGCCGTGGTGGTCACCACCGATGCCCTGGGCCGCCAGGTGTCGACCACGGTACCGTTCTACGTCACCAGCACCTTGCTGCAACAAGGCTTGACGGATTTTTCGCTGGCCGCCGGTACCTTGCGCCGTGACTACACCCTGCGGGATTTCGGCTACGGCCCAGGCGTGGCCAGTGGCACGTTCCGTTATGGCTATTCCGATAACCTCACCCTGGAAAGCCACGCCGAAGCCTCCAGCGACCTGACCCTCGGCGGGCTTGGCGGCAACCTGCGCCTGGGCAACTTCGGTGTACTCAATACCGCCCTCAGCCAGAGCCAGTTCGACAGCCGCACAGGCCAGCAACTGAGCCTCGGTTACCAGTACAACAGCACGCGCTACAGCTTTATGTACCAACGGGTGGAACGCCGCGACGACTACGCCGACCTGACCCTGGTCGATACCCCTTACGCCAGCCTCAGCAAGCGCAGCGAGCAGGTGACCCTGAGCCTCAACCTTCAACGTTTCGGCAGCCTGGGCCTGGGCTATTTCGACGTGCAGGCGGCGGACGACTCGCGCACACGGCTGCTCAACCTGAGCTGGAGCAAACCGCTGTGGCGCAACACCAGTTTCTATCTGTCAGCCAACCGCGAAATCGGCGACAGCAACTGGGCCATGCAGGCGCAACTGGTCATCCCGTTCGACCTCAACGCCAGCCTGGCCTTGAGCTCCGAGCGCAGCAAGGACGGCGCCAGTCGCCAGCGCATCAACTACAGCCGCGCGGTGCCCAGCGAAGGCGGGGTGGGCTACAACCTCGGCTATGCCCAGGGCGATGCCCCCAGCTATCGGCAGGCCGACCTGACTTGGCGCTTGCAGTCGGTGCAGTTGCAGGCCGGTGTGTACGGCAGCAGCGAGGCCATGACGCGTTGGGCGGACGCCAGCGGCTCGCTGGTATGGATGGGCGGCGAAACCTTTGCCGCCAACCGCATCAATGACGCGTTTGTGGTGGTGAGCACCCAGGGTTTCGCCGGCATTCCGGTGCGCTACGAAAACCAGCTGGTGGGCCAGACCGACCGCAACGGCCATTTGCTGGTGCCGTGGAGCAGTGCCTACTACCGCGGTAAATACGAGATCGACCCGTTGAACCTGCCGGCGAATGTGCAGAGCCCCAATGTGGAACAGCGCGTGTCGGTACGCCGGGGCAGCGGTTATCTGCTGGAATTCCCGCTGCGCCGGGTGCTCGCCGCCAGCATCACCCTGGTGGACCGCCAGCACCAGGAGTTGGCGCTGGGCAGCCTGGTAATGCACGAGCAAAGCAACACTCAGGCGGTGGTCGGCTGGGATGGCCTGGTGTATCTGGAAAACCTCAGCGCCCATAACACCTTGCAGGTCACGCTCGGTGAGGGCCGCATCTGCCAGGCAACCTTCGATATTGATGAGCAGCAACAGGATGTGCCCTTGATCGGGCCGTTAGTGTGCCAATGAGGGATTGAACAGGGAGTGTTCAGGTGAGGGGCAGCGTAGGGCTATATGGCGTAGGTTTGTTGTTTTGCGGGCAGGCCATGGCGGCGTGTTCGGTGGTGTCCACCGTGCCGGCCAGTTTTGGTTCGATCAGTTCGATGACGGTGCGCACCGCCGCGCAAACCAGCTCTACGGCCAACTCAGGGTTGAGTTGCACCTCGGCGCTGATATCGCTGCTGGTGTCCACCGACCACTTTTACGCCACGATCACCTCGCCCCAGACCGGTTTGGTCGGGCCGACCGGTGATGTGATCAGCTACACGATTTATGGCAATAACAGCACCAGCTATCCCATCACCCGTGGCAGCCAATTCGATTTCGGCGGCGCTGGCGGCATCGCCCAGAGCATCGGCCTGATCGCCGGGCCCGGCGCGAAAACTGTGCCGTTGTACCTGAGCAGCATCACTGGCAGCAACGTCGCCGCCGGGGTGTACACCGAGACATTGAGCATCGCCTGGGTGTGGAATTATTGCTCGGGGATCGGCCTTGGCGGCATTTGCCTGGGACGTGACATTGGCAGCGGCACGGCATCGCTGACCGTCAACATGACCGTGACCAACGACTGCCAGATCACTGCCCCGAATATCAGCTTTGGCAGCGCGCCGGTGGTCAGTGGGTTTACTGCGGTGACCGGGCAGACCATCAACATCGCCTGCACCAAGGGCAGCGCCTATACCGTGGGCTTGAGCGATGGCCAGAACCCGGTGAGTGTCGGCGGCCGGCGCCGCATGATTTCCGGCAGCAACTACCTGGCCTATGACATTTTCCAAAGCGCCGGCACCACGCGTTGGGGCAGTGTCGGCGCGGCGCGGCGGGCCAGTTCCACGGCCGAGGTCAACCCTGGCAACGGGTTGGGCGTCGGTAGCCAGGTGTACAACTACAACGCCAAGGTCTACACCGACCAGCCCACGCCGCCGGCTGGCACCTATCTGGATAATGTGGTGTTGGACGTCGGTTTTTAGAATGGCGTCTGCAGCGCGGCGGCCTGGTCTACCGGGCTGACCATTGCATAGTTGTAGCCGCCGCCCGACCAATAGTCGGCCTGCAAACCATCGGCACTGCGGCTGCCGCGAGGCAGGAAACCGTTGTTCGGGCCAGGCGGGCGGATGTAGAAGCTGATGCGCCGGCCTTGGGCGTCCTGATACAGCACCATGGCTGCCGCGCCTTGGTCGGTGGTGAGCAGGCGCCCGCTGACCGGCTTGAAACCGGCTTGGCTGAGGTCGGGCAGGCGATGGGCCTGGTTGAAATAACGGTCGAGCCAGGCCTGCATGGTGCCACGGTCCTGAGCGTTGTAGTCGGCGGGCATGATGCCGTCCTGGGCAAACAGACGGTAGGCCTGCATGGCGTCGGTCATCGGCAGCAGCGGCGGCTGGGTGGCTTCGCGGGCGTGCCAACCGCCAAACCCGCCGAGGCTCACGGCGATCAGCAGCAACGCCGCCGTGGCCAGGTGCCGACGGGACTGTTTATTGATGCGCTGACGAATCAGCGCCGGGTCCAATGCCGGGTTGTACGGCTGCTGCAGGGCGCCGCTCAACGACGCACGCAGCAACTGTGCATCCTGTTGCCAGGCCTGTACCTGGGCCGCCACTTCGGGGTGGCTGGCCAGCCAGGTTTCAAGCACACGACGGTCACCGTCCAGCAGTTGATGATCGACGTAGGCATGTAAATCGCGTTCGCTGGGGGGCAGGCTGATCATTTGAGTCTCCGCAGGGAAGGGCTGGTCATTTCGCCATCGCTGAGTTGACGCAACGCTTGGCGCGCGCGGGACAGGCGTGACATCACGGTACCGATGGGCACCTTGAGGATCTCGGCCACTTCCTTGTAGCTCAAGCCCTCGACAGACACCCACAGCAGCAGGGCGCGCTGTTCGGTGTTGAGTTGGTCGAAGGCTTGCAGGGTGGATTGGGCCAGCACCGTGCGTTCCACCGAAGGTTGCACGTCATCGCGGCCGGTGAAGAATTCGAGCATGCGCGCATAGCGGCGGCTGCGGCGGTGGGCGTCGAGGAATTGCCGGTAGAGGATAGAGAACAGCCAGGCGCGCAAATCGCCCTCGATACGTTTATCGGCCCAGGCGACGATGGCGCGCTCCAGGGTCGATTGCACCAGGTCATCGGCGCTGCTGCTGTTGCGCGTCAGGGACACGGCAAAACGCCGCAACCTGGGGATGAGTTCACGTAACTGTTCGTCGAGTTCATGCATGGGTGTCTGGCTGATCACTACGCTGGGACTAGAGAGACGTCCGGCGTTGAAGGTTATTCCCCGTCCCGCAAAATAAATCCAGGGCCTGGGAATAGAGCCCATCGGCGTTCGTCTTAATGCTCCGACCTTATGTTTCAGCCTGAGGCCTCTGGCCCTGGAGTTCCTGCATGGTAGATCACTCATCACCCCCCCGTCCTCCCTTGAGCACTGCGAGCCTGATCGCACGACTCGCCGGCATCGGTGCCGTGGTTGCGGTTGTTGCCGGCGCATTTGCTTACGTCAATGGCACGCTCGACCCACAGCGCCTGCGGCCAAAAACCTTGGTCAATGCCCTGGAAACCAATAACGGCGTGCATCCGGGCTTTCGCCGTAACCATGCCAAGGGCGTATGCGTGGCGGGTTATTTCCAGAGCAGTAGCGAGGCCCGTGCGTATTCCAGTGCCCAGGTGTTCAGCGAGGCCAAGACCCCGATCATTGGCCGCTTTGCCTTGCCCAGCGGCAACCCCTACGCGCCGGACAGCAGTGTGCCGATTCGCAGCTTTGCCGTGCAATTCAGCCAGGCCAACGGCCAGCAATGGCGTACAGGGATGAACAGCATGCCGGTGTTCCCGGTGGGCACGCCCGAGGCGTTCTACCAATTGCTCAAGGCCGGCGCGCCAGACCCGGCCACGGGCAAGCCGAACCCGTCGAGCATGCCGGCGTTTTTTGCCGCACACCCTGAGACCGCGCCGTTCCTGGCCTGGGTCAAAACCGCCAAGCCATCGGCCAGTTACGCGACTGAAACCTATAACGGCATCAACGCGTTTTACCTGGTGGCTGCCGATGGCAAGCGCCAGGCCGTGCGTTGGGAGGTGGTGCCCCAGAGCCAGGACGCGGCGGGTGATACCGCACCTACGGGCAGTGACTTCCTGGAGCAGGATTTGGTGCGACGCCTGGGCGCCGGGCCGTTGCGTTGGCAGTTGAACATGACCCTGGCCAACCCCGGCGACCCGCTGGACGATGCGAGCAAGACCTGGAGCGGCGCACACAAGGTGCTCAACGCTGGCACCCTTGTGCTGCAAAGCAGCCAGCCCCAGGCAGACGGCGATTGCCGCGATATCAACTTTGACCCGCTGATTCTGCCCAGTGGTATCCAAGCCTCCAACGATCCCTTGCTGGCCGCACGTTCGGCCGCGTATGCCAGTTCGTACCTGCGCCGGGCCGGTGAAGTCAGCCCGTTGCACAGCGCCCCTCAGGAGTCGAAGCCATGAATGCTCAACCGCGATTTTTTGCGCCCTTGGCGCGCGTGCTGCACTGGCTGATGGCGCTGATGATCATCGCCATGCTGTTTATCGGCGCGGGTTTGGCGGCGTCGGTATCGGAGCGCCATGAGTGGCTGATCCACCTGCACAAGCCACTGGGCATTGCGATTCTGGCATTGGTGATCGTGCGCCTGGCGGTGCGTTTCTCTACGCGCCAGCCGCCGTTGCCAGCGGATTTGCCGGTGTGGCAGAGGCTGGCAGCCAAGGCCTCCCATGTGCTGTTGTACGCGTTGATGCTGGTGTTGCCGCTGCTGGGTTGGGCGATGATTTCAGCGGCCGGTGACCCTGTGATGCTCAGTAGTAACCTGCAACTGCCCGCGCTGCTGGGGGCGAATGCGCCGTTGTTTGCGTTGTTGCGCAAGGCTCATGGTTATTTGGCCTATCTGCTGTTTCTCACCGTACTGGTGCATCTGGCGGCCGCGTTGTTCCACGGTTTGATCCGACGCGATGGTGTCTTGCAAAGCATGACCGGTAGCAAGGATTGACCGCTCTTGTGGCAAGCTCGCTCGCCACAAGAGCTCGCCTCAGGGGTTAGCGCAAACGCCCGACGATATCGGTGATGCTGCTCAATACGTCCTTGCCCAACTGTTTCGAACGATCGCCTGACCAGCCAGTTCGCAGGTTGGGCGCGTCGTCGTTGTCCTTGAAGGGCATTTCCAGGGTCAGGGACAGGCAGTCGTACTTTTCCCCCACCGCGTTGCAGGCCAGGGTCATGTTGGCTTGGCCAGGCAGGTCGCGGGTGTAGCCGTGGGTGGTCTGGAAGTCCCGGGTCAGGTGGCTCAAATGGCTGCGGAAGTGTTTTTCCAGGGCTTCGATACGCGGGGTGTAGCCAGGGTTGCCTTCGCAGCCGGCGGTGAACACGTAGGGGATTTCTTCATCGCCGTGTATGTCGAGGAACATATCCACGCCGTATTTTTCCATCTGTTGCTGGACGAACAGGACTTCGGGGCTGAGTTCCTGGCTGGCGCTTTGCCAGGCGCGGTTGAGGTCCTGGCCCATGGCATTGGTGCGCAGGTGGCCATGGAAGGCACCGTCCGGGTTCATGTTCGGCACCAGGTACAGATCGGCGACGGCCAGCAGTTTTTTCAGTTCGTCGTCGCCGTCTTTTTGCAGGCGCTCAATCACGCCCTCCATAAACCATTCGGCCATGTGTTCGCCGGGGTGCTGCTGGGCGATGATCCACACCTTGCGCCGGCCTTCGATCCCTTTGCCACGGCGCAGCAGTTGGATATCGCGGCCTTCAGCGCTCTTGCCGGTGGCCAGCAGGGTGACTCCGGCGTACTTCAGGGCTTGCTCGATCAACCAGTCGTGGCGTTCACGGCTGTAGGGCTCGAAGTAGGCAAACCAGGCGTACTTTTGCCGGGTCTGGAGAGTGATGTGCAGGATCTCGCCATCAAAACGTGTCGGTACCCGGAACCAGTTGATATGGTCATAGGACGCCACGGCGTTGTAACCGCTCCAGGCATGCTTGTAGGACGAGCGCCCTGCGTTGCTCAAGCGAAAGGTGTGGGTGTGCCCCACGTGCATGCCTTCGGCCTTGAAGTGGAACCATTGGTAGTGATCGCTGCGGGTGTCGGGTTTGATTGCCAGCAACAACTGATAAGCGTCGCTGGCATCCAGGACCTGAATGTTGCCGCTGTCGAAGTCGGTGCTGATCTTGATGGAGGTCAAGGCCACGGTCATAGTCTGGTTGCCTGAATATGAGTGATGTGGCGGCTATCTTACACAGGGGTTCGGTAAAACCTGGATGCAAAAATTGTTGCAGGGGAGGGGGCGTCATCCGTGACGCCGCGGCAGCTTAGAGTCTATGAGATTGATTCTCAAGCGCTAATTCGCAGATATACGGGCTAGAGCGTTCGGACGACTTTCTTTGAGCGATAGTCTTTTGCTACCATGCGCGCCATCAAGCAACACACAGTCTTCATTAGCCTGAAGCCACGCCAGGGAAACTGGCAAAAAAAAGACCCGGCCAAAGAGCCGGGTCAAAAACCGTGATTAGCCTGATGAGGAGATATTCCAAGAGTCCGACCTAAGGTCTCTTGGTCTATCGACTGATCTCGCGATCAGCTGAGCCCAATAATAATCATTATCATTTGCAAGTCAAATGTTTTTATCCGTGGGATAGAAATATTTTTCTTTCGTGCCTGCTACGCGTTTGCCGCCGCCCCTGGCGCCTGCAACGACCGCTCCACCATCGCTTTCGCCATATCGATCAAATACACCACCGAAAACGCCAGATCACGCTGGTTGCCTTGATGGCTGCACGCCGATTCGTAGGCGGTAGCCGCTGCACTGCGCAACAGGTCCGAGGCGTGTACCAGGGCTTCCTCCTGGCTGATTTGCGGTTTTATCGCGAACAGGGCGCCGTCCGAATCCGGCGTCGACCGATTTTCTTTCAAGTAATAGTCCAGTGCGCGCTGGGCCGCACCACTGTTGCACATGTCGTTTACTTCAGTCAGTTCGGATGTTTCGGGCGTTAAGTGCGTGCGGGTCGTCATAAGCGGCAGTACTCCGGTGGGTGTCGAAATCCTTGGGCTTGATGATAGTACGTATCGTATTCCTGTCGTTTTATGGATTACTACAAACTGTTTATTGCCCGAAAAAATGGGCACCGTATTGTGATGCGTCATGGATAACTGGATAGCGTTGGTCAAAGCCAACATGAAAGACCGCAAGGTCACACAGGATGAACTGGCGCAGCGCCTGGGCATGTCCCAGGGCGGCATCGGCCATTGGCTCAATAAACGCCGTGTGCCGAGCCTGGCGGACATGAACCGCGTACTGGCCGAACTGGGGTTGGGGTATTTGGAGGTGGCGCTGGAAATTCGTGAACGGGCCGCGCAAGTGCCTGAACGGGAATCGCACTACAACCCGTACTTTCGTTACCCGGTCAGCGACTGGAAGCAGGCCTGCGAGCTGCGTGAGGAGCGTGCGCCTTATAGAACCGAGCGCTACGAATTGACCGATTACCACGCCCGAGGCAAGGCATTCTGGCTGCCAGTGAGGGGAGACGCCATGACCGCCCCCACGGGCATGAGCATTGCAGCTGGCATGATGATCCTGGTTGACCCGGCGATCGCGCCCGAGCCCGGTAAATTAGTGCTGGCCCAATGGGCTGGCAACCCCCAGGCCACCTTTCGCCAATTGCAGGAAGAAAGCGGCCAGCACTACCTGGTGCCGCTCAACCCCACTTACCCCAAGGTGCTGCTCACCGACGGCTGTCGCCTCCTGGGTGTAGTGGTGCAGGCCACGGCGAAGTTCTAGCCAGCCGTTTCAAGCTCCACCAACGCGCTGCCTTCGGCCACCATTTCACCTTCCTGGCAGAACAGCGCCTTGACCACCCCGGCGTGGGGCGCTCGGATGCTGTGTTCCATCTTCATGGCTTCGAGCACCACCAGCTGAGCGCCGGCTTCAACGGTTTGACCCAGCTCTACGAGCACTCGCACGATGCTGCCGTTCATCGGTGCGGTGAGGCCGCCCTGATGAGATTGACTGGCCTCGACCGCCGCAATCGGGTCGAACAGGCTGACGGCATGCATCTCGCCGTCCCAGCGCAGGTACAGGCTGCCTTCACTGCGCACCGCCAGATGAGCACGGCGCACGCCCTGATGTTCAGTCAGCAACTGTTCGCCGCATAACTGTGCGGTGTGCCCCGCCAGCGTCACCAGCCGATCCTGCCCATTGCAACTCAGGTGCAGCGACACCTCGGCAGGCAGGCCCGCGCGAAAGCCCTGGTGACTTGCCCAAGGCCCGTCGCCCACCGGCAAGCTCTGCATAAACGCCGCGCCCGCCGCCTGCCAGAACTCATCGCTCAAGGCCCCTGGCGTCGGCAACAACTCATTCTGATAGCGCGGGATAAACCCGGTGTCCAACTCGGCCGCGGCAAACGCAGGATGCCCGATGATGCGCCGCAAAAAGCCCAGGTTGGTCTTGAGCCCACCGACCGCAAACTCATCCAGCATGCTCAATAAGCGCAGGCGCGCTTGTTCGCGGTCTTCACCCCAGGCAATCAACTTGCCGAGCATCGGGTCGTAGAACGGCGACACGCTGTCACCTTGCTCGACGCCGCTATCCACCCGGCGTCCAGGGCCTGGGCTGGACTCGCGGTATAGCGCCAAGTGCCCGGTAGCGGGCAGGAAGTCATTGGCCGGGTCTTCGGCATACAGCCGTACTTCAATCGCATGACCGTTCAACGCGACCTGCTCTTGCGTGATCGGCAGCGCCTCGCCCTGGGCCACCCGAATCTGCCAGGCCACCAGGTCGAGGCCGGTAATCGCTTCGGTCACCGGGTGCTCGACTTGCAGCCGCGTGTTCATCTCCATGAAGAAAAACTCGCCACGGGCATCCAGCAAAAACTCCACCGTGCCCGCGCCGACATATCCGATGGCCTGGGCAGCGCGCACGGCTGCTTCGCCCATGGCCTTGCGCTGCTCCACACTCAAGCCGGGCGCCGGGGCTTCTTCCACGACCTTTTGATGGCGCCGCTGGATCGAGCAGTCGCGCTCATTGAGATACAGGCAATGACCCTGCTGGTCGGCAAACACCTGAATCTCCACATGCCGCGGCTTGAGCAGGTATTTCTCCACCAGCATTTGCCCGTTGCCGAAGGACGACAACGCCTCACGCTGGGCGGAAGCCAGGGCTTCGGCCAGCTGGCTGACATCCTCGACCACCTTCATGCCCTTGCCACCGCCGCCCGCCGTGGCCTTGAGCAGCACCGGGTAGCCGATACGTTCACAGGCGGCGCGGAAGGTCTCCAGGTCCTGGGCCTCGCCGTGATAACCCGGCACCAGCGGTACGCCAGCTGTTTCCATCAGCGCCTTGGCCGCGGATTTGCTGCCCATGGCGTCGATGGCCGAGGCCGGCGGGCCGAGGAAGATCAAGCCTGCCGCCTCGATGGCTCGGGCGAAGCCGGCATTCTCCGAGAGGAAGCCGTAGCCGGGGTGAATCGCCTGGGCGCCGCTGGCGTGGGCGGCGGCAATCAGCTTGTCGATTTGCAGGTAACTGTCGGTGGCTTTGCTGCCGCCCAGGTCGACGCGGATATCGGCTTCACGGCTATGGCGGGCATCGCGGTCGATGGCGCTGTGCACAGCCACGGTGGTCAGCCCCATGGCTTTGGCGGTGCGCATGACCCGGCAGGCGATCTCGCCACGGTTGGCCACCAGTACGGTGGTGAGTGTGCTCATGAACGCGGCTCCTGGGTCTGCCAACTCGGCGCACGTTTTTGCAGAAAGGCGCGCAAACCTTCCTGGCCCTCGGCGCTTACCCGGATGCGTGCGATAGCGTTTTCGCAATAGCGGCGCAGTGCGGGGGTGAGGGCACCGTTACCCACTTCACGGAGTAAATCTTTACTGGCGCGCATGGCCGCCGGGCTGTTTTGCAGCAGGTTGGCGACCCACTGGTCCACCTGTTGATCCAGGCTCTCGGCCGGATAACTTTCGGCCAGCAAGCCGATCTCCCGTGCGCGCTGGCCGCCGAACCGCTCGGCCGTCAGGGCATAGCGACGGGCCGCGCGTTCGCCGATGGCCTGCACCACGAACGGGCTGATCACCGCCGGTGCCAGGCCGATACGCACTTCCGACAGGCAGAACTGCGCATCATCGGCGCCGATGGCCATGTCACAGCAACTGATCAGGCCCAGCGCGCCACCGTAGGCCGCGCCTTGCACCACCGCCAGCGTGGGGATTTTCAGCTTGGACAGGTTGTACATCAGCTCCGCCAGTTCCCGGGCGTCGTCCAGGTTGGTGTGGTAGTCCAACTCGGCCGACTGCTGCATCCAGGCGAGGTCGGCGCCGGCACTGAAGTGCTTGCCACGCCCGCGCAGTACCAGGAAACGCAGGGACGGGTCGCCTTGTACGCGGTCAAGAGCCAGGATCAGCTCGCGGATCATCTGGGCGTTGAACGCGTTGTTCTTGGCTTCACGGCTGAGCCACAGCGTGGCAAAGCCACGGCGGTCAGTGATCAGTTCGAGGGTGTTGAAGTCGCTCATGCAAGGAGCTCCATGATAATGAGAGGCCTCCTGTAGGAGCGAGCTTGCTCGCGAAGATCGTCAACGATAACGCGGGGCTTGAGAATGACCGCGTTGCCCTGAGGTTCTTCGCGAGCAAGCTCGCTCCTACAGGTTACATGCGGAACACGCCAAAGCGGCTCGGCTCGATGGGGGCGTTCAGTGCGGCGGACAAGGCCAGGGCCAGCACGTCGCGGGTCTGCAGCGGGTCGATCACGCCGTCATCCCACAAGCGCGCGCTGGAGTAGTAGGGGTGGCCCTGGGTTTCATACTGGTCGAGAATCGGCTGTTTGATCGCGGCTTCCTCCTCGGCACTGAAACTGTTGCCGGCGCGCTCAGCCTGTTCGCGCTTGACCTGCACCAGTACCCCGGCGGCCTGTTCGGCCCCCATCACGCCAATCCGTGCGTTGGGCCACATCCACAAAAAGCGCGGGTCGTAGGCGCGGCCACACATCCCATAGTTACCCGCACCAAAGCTGCCGCCGATGATCACGGTGAATTTCGGCACCTTGGCGCACGCTACGGCGGTGACCAGCTTGGCGCCATGCTTGGCAATGCCACCGGCCTCGTACTTCTGGCCGACCATGAAACCAGTGATGTTTTGCAGGAACAGCAGGGGAATTCCGCGCTGACAGGCCAGTTCGATAAAGTGCGCGCCTTTTTGCGCGGCCTCGGCGAACAGGATGCCGTTGTTGGCCAGGATCGCAATCGGGTAGCCATGCAAATGCGCAAAGCCGCATACCAGGGTTGTGCCGAACAGGGCCTTGAATTCATCGAACACCGAGCCGTCCACCAACCGTGCGATGACTTCGCGCACATCAAAGGGTTGCTTGGCATCCGCCGGGATCACGCCGTACAGCTCGTCGCTGCTGTACAACGGCGCTACCGGTGGGCGTTGCAGCAGCTCACCTTGCTTGCGCCAATTGAGGTTGGCCACGCTGCGCCGCGCCAGGGCCAGGGCGTGTTCATCGCTGTCGGCATAGTGGTCGGCCACGCCGGAAATCTTGCAATGCACATCGGCACCGCCCAGGTCTTCGGCGCTCACCACTTCACCGGTGGCGGCTTTCACCAGCGGCGGGCCGGCGAGGAAGATGGTGGCTTGCTGGCGCACCATGATCGCTTCGTCGGCCATGGCCGGCACGTAGGCGCCGCCGGCGGTGCACGAGCCCATCACCACGGCAATCTGGGGAATGCCCTGGGCGCTCATGTTGGCCTGGTTGAAGAAGATCCGCCCGAAGTGCTCGCGGTCGGGGAATACCTCGTCCTGGCGCGGCAGGTTGGCACCACCGGAGTCCACCAGGTAGATACACGGCAGGCGGTTCTGCTCGGCGATGGTCTGGGCGCGCAGGTGTTTTTTAACGGTCAGCGGGTAATAGGAGCCGCCTTTGACCGTGGCATCGTTGGCCACGATCATGCATTCGACGCCTTCCACTCGGCCGATGCCGGCAATCACTCCGGCCGCCGGGACGTCTTCGCCATACACCTGGTGAGCGGCCAGTTGGCTCAGCTCCAGAAACGGCGAGCCCGGGTCGAGCAGACGGTTGATGCGCTCGCGGGGCAACAGCTTGCCGCGTGAGGTGTGGCGTTCCTGGGCCTTGGCGCCGCCACCTTGGTGGACGTGGGCAAGCAGGCTGTGCAGGGCGTCGACCTGTTCAAGCATCGCCGCGCGGTTGGCGGCGAATTCCGCCGAGCGCGGGTTGAGCTGGGTATGCAGGGTAGCCATGGGGCGCTCCTTCAGCGGGTTTCGTTGAACAGTTCGCGACCGATCAACATCCGCCGAATCTCACTGGTGCCCGCACCAATTTCGTAGAGCTTGGCGTCACGCAGCAGGCGCCCGGCGGGGAATTCATTGATATAGCCATTGCCGCCCAGAATCTGGATCGCATCCAGGGCCATTTGCGTGGCGCGCTCGGCGCTGTAAAGAATCACGCCCGCGGCGTCCTTGCGCGTGGTCTCGCCGCGCTCGCATGCCTGGGCCACCGCGTAGAGGTAGGCACGGCTGGCGTTGAGTTGGGTGTACATATCGGCGACCTTGCCCTGGATCAGCTGGAACTCGCCGATGCTCTGGCCGAACTGCTTGCGGTCGTGGATGTAGGGCACGATCAGGTCCATGCACGCCTGCATGATCCCGGTAGGCCCACCGGAGAGCACCACGCGTTCGTAGTCCAGGCCGCTCATCAACACTTTCACGCCGCCATTGAGCACGCCGAGGATGTTGTCTTCGGGTACCTCGACATCGTCAAAAAACAGCTCGCAGGTGTTGGAGCCGCGCATGCCCAGCTTGTCGAATTTGTTGCTGCGGCTGAAGCCTTTCCAGTCGCGCTCGACGATGAAGGCGGTGATGCCGTGGGGGCCTTTTTCCAGGTCGGTCTTGGCGTAGATCACATAGGTGTTGGCGTCCGGGCCGTTGGTGATCCAGGTCTTGCTGCCATTGAGTACGTAATGATCGCCGCGCTTGTCGGCGCGCAGTTTCATCGACACCACGTCAGAACCGGCATTCGGCTCGCTCATGGCCAGGGCGCCGATGTGTTCGCCGCTGATCAGCTTGGGCAGGTACTTGAGTTTTTGTGCGTGGTTGCCGTTGCGGTTGATCTGGTTGACACACAGGTTGGAGTGCGCGCCGTAGGACAACGCCACCGAAGCCGAGCCGCGGCTGATTTCTTCCATGCTCACCACATGGGCCAGGTATCCCAGGCCAGCACCGCCGTACTCCTCGGGCACGGTGATGCCCAGCAGGCCCATGTCCCCGAACTTGCGCCACAGGTCAGCGGGGAACAGGTTGTCGATGTCGATCTGGGCCGCGCGCGGTGCGATCTCCTTGGCCACGAAGGACTGCACCTGGTCGCGCAGCATGTCGATGGTCTCGCCGAGGGCGAAGTTCAGGGACGGGTAACTCATGGACAGGCACCTTAATGTGAGCTTTGTTGTTGTGTGGGCGGGGCGCGGGAGGAGGGCGCTCACCTTTACGTTAACGTAAGCTTGCGTTACGACGCTGTCAATCGTAGTTTACGTATACGTCAACCTACAAAAAAGATAACAGGGGTCGTTATGGATCAACCGCACCCGAGCTACAGTCGTGGCTCCCAGGACAAGACTTTGTTGGCCATGACCATTGGCCAGGCATTCGATCACACTGTCGCGCAATACCCAGATGGCGAAGCCTTGGTGGTGCGCCACCAGCAGCGGCGCTACACCTGGCGGCAACTGGCCGAGACGGTTGAGCTGCACGCCCGCGCATTCCTCGCCCTGGGTATGCAAACCGGCGACCGCCTGGGTATCTGGGCGCCTAACTGTGCCGAGTGGCTGATCTGCCAGGTGGCGAGCGCCAAGCTCGGGGTGATCCTGGTCAATATCAACCCGGCCTATCGCAGCAGCGAGTTGGATTACGTGCTCAAGCAGTCCGGCTGCCAATGGCTGGTGTGCGCCGGTTCGTTCAAGAGCTCCGATTATCACGCCATGCTCCAGGCGCTGAAACCCGAGCTGCGCGGCCTCATCAGCCTCGACCCCAGCCCGCCGCCGGAATTCATGCCCTGGTCGCAGTTGGCGGCCCTTGGCGCAGGCGTGTCGCCCGAGCAACTGCACAGCCGCCAGGCCAGCCTGCATTTCGATCAACCTGTGAATATCCAGTACACCTCCGGCACCACCGGCTTCCCCAAGGGCGCTACCCTCAGTCACCACAACATCCTCAATAACGGTTACATGGTCGGTGAAAGCCTGGGCCTGACGGCAGGGGACCGCCTGGTGATCCCAGTGCCGCTGTACCACTGCTTCGGCATGGTCATGGGCAATCTCGGTTGTATCACCCACGGCACCACCATGATCTACCCCAATGACGGCTTCGACCCGTTGCTGACGCTGAGCGCCGTCGCCGAAGAACAAGCCACCGGCTTATATGGCGTGCCGACTATGTTTATCGCGCTGCTCGATCACCCACGCCGGGCCGAGTTCGAGGTGTCCAGCCTGCGCACCGGGATCATGGCCGGGGCGACATGCCCGATCGAGGTGATGCGTCGGGTCATCCATGAGTTGCACATGAAGGAGGTGCAGATTGCCTATGGCATGACCGAAACCAGCCCGGTGTCGCTGCAGACCGGCGCGGATGACGATATAGAACGGCGTGTCACCACGGTGGGCCGCACCCAACCGCAACTGGAAACCAAGATTGTCGACGAGGCCGGTAACACCATGGCCCGTGGCGTGATCGGTGAACTGTGCACCCGGGGCTACAGCGTGATGCTGGGTTACTGGAACAACCCTGAAGGCACCCGTGAGGCCATCGACGATGCCGGCTGGATGCACACCGGTGACCTGGCGACCATGGATGAGGAGGGTTACGTGTGCATTGCCGGGCGTAACAAGGACATGATTATTCGCGGGGGCGAGAACGTGTACCCGCGTGAGCTGGAGGAGTTTTTCTTTACCCATCCGGCGGTGGCGGATGTGCAGATCATTGGCATTCCGGATGAGCGTTATGGTGAAGAGATTGTTGCCTGGATCAAGTTTCATCCCGGTCAGGTGGCCAACGAGCTGGAGTTGTTGAGCTGGTGCAAGGGCCGTATCGCCCATTTCAAGACGCCCAGGTATTTCAAGTTCGTGGATGAGTTTCCGATGACGGTGACGGGCAAGATTCAGAAGTTCCGGATGCGTGAGATTTCCATCCAGGAGCTGCAAGCGCGCTGACAACTTCAGCCCCCTGGGGGACCTGCGCATGTCTACCTGACCCCGCGCGATTCAACTGTGGGAGCTGGCTTGCCTGCGATGACGGCCTGCCAGCCGACACCTCTCTACCTGACACCCCACAATCTAACTGTGGGAGCGGGCTTGCTCGCGAAGGCGGCCTGACAGTCAACACAGTTGGATTGTGTACATATCCATTGCTGCGGTAACGGCCGCTTAGGGTTCCGCTCTGACAGCGGGTCACTTTTGGAAAAGAGCCCGGAATGCCGGCCCAGCCAAAAGTAACCAAAAGGGCTCTTGCCCCACCACTCGGCACCTCGCTTAGGCTCGGTGTGCCCGAACACAGGCTTGAATCCGTGGGCCGCCGCCACGCGCCATCCATGGCGCGGGGCGGCTAACCCGGCGTCCTGCCGGGTTACCCACGAATTCAAGCTTGCGTTCGGCCAGCGTGGTTTAACGGGGCGCCTGAAATCAAGATCACAAGCAGATCAAGAGCGGCTCGCTTCGCATCGTGGTTACCATTGAGAGCTGCAGGGTTGTATAGATACCTATGGCCAGCTCCCACACTGAACTGTGCTGTGCCACCCAAATCGTGAAACCCAGAAAGCACAAAGGGGACCCGAAGGTCCCCTTTAATTTGTCGTTGCGTGCTCTTTTCTTATTATTGAGGGGCGGCCTGTTGTTGTTTTTGGTAGCCGTGGCCCGTACCGCTTTTTTTGGCGACCCCCATCCGGGGTCAAGAGCAAACGTATTTTTTTGAACGCTGACCTGCTTCTTCGTAAACGATCCAACCAGTGGGTAGCTACCTGAGGTAGTTTTATTTTTCTCTATCCGGTTGCGGGTTGCGGCATGCCGTACCCTGGGAAGCACATCTTCTCCAAAAAAATCTGTTAGCTGCGTCTCTGCCGTGTTGTTTTTGTTATGTCAGAGTCGTTTCGTCTTATTTTTATTAGGTTTGGCGCTTTTTATTCTTGTTATGCAATAGAGATAGCAGAACGCGTGCCAACTTTTTAAAAGCCTTTAAAATCAATGGTTTGGTTTTTTGGCCCGCTTTATCTTGCCGTGTGTGCGGCGGATTTTGTTCCCGCGTTACCCGTTACGCCGGCGTGCGGTAACACATTGTCACAGCTGTGCTACTCACCCGGCGTTACGCACCTTCGCCACACGCGACCCTGTAGGCCGTCCCAGCACCTGGCTGATCTGCTGGCCGGCGCCAATCAAGCACTCCAGGTCGATGCCCGTGTGGATACCCAGGCCGTTGAGCAGGTACAGCACGTCCTCGGTGGCGACGTTACCGCTGGCGCCTTTGGCGTAAGGGCAGCCGCCCAGGCCGGCGATGGAGCTGTCGAACACCGTGATGCCCTCCAGCAGGCTGGCATAGATGTTGGCGATGGCCTGGCCGTAGGTGTCGTGGAAATGCCCGGCCAGCTTGTCCCTTGGCACCTGTGCGCCGACCACTTCGAACAGGCGCCGGGTAGCGCCCGCGGTGCCGGTGCCGATGGTGTCGCCCAGGGAGACTTCATAACAGCCCATGGCATACAGCTCGCGAGCGACCGCCGCCACTTGCTCCGGGGCGATCACGCCTTCATAGGGGCAACCCAGCACACAGGACACATAACCGCGCACGCTCACGCCGTGCTGCTTGGCCGAGGCCATGATCGGCGCGAAGCGCTCCAGGCTTTCGCTGATGGAGCAATTGATATTGCGCTGGGAAAACGCCTCGGAGGCCGCCGCAAACACCGCGACTTCCTTGACCCCGGCTGCCAGCGCATCCTCGAAGCCGCGCATGTTCGGTGCCAGGGCGCCATAGGTCACACCGGGCTTGCGCTGGATCTGCGCAAAGACCTCGGCGGAGCCGGCCATTTGCGGCACCCACTTGGGTGAGACAAAACTGCCGACTTCGATGTAGCTCAAACCGGCGGCGCTCAGGGCGTCTACCAGTTGGACCTTATCCGCCACGCTGATGGGCTGGGCTTCGTTCTGCAAACCGTCGCGCGGGCCGACTTCAACCAGGCGTACGTGGGAGGGGAGGGACATGGCAGTTACCTTCTGGTCAATGGCCGGCTTGGCTGATGGTCTGCGCCAGGGCCTGGGTGCAACGCTCTTCAGCGGTGTCCAGTTCCAGCTTCATCTGTTCGATATCCAGCAGTTGCTGTTCCAACTGCTCACGGCGTTCGGCGATCTTGGCCAGCATGCTGTTGAGTTGGATCTGGTTGCCGCCGGTGGGGTCGTAGAGTTCGATCAGCTCGCGGCATTCGGCCAGGGAGAAGCCGATGCGCTTGCCACGCAGGATCAGCTTGAGGCTGACCTTGTCGCGCGCCGAGTAGATGCGCTCCTGGCCCCGACGCTCCGGGGCCAGCAGGCCTTGTTCTTCATAGAAACGAATGGCGCGAGTGGTGATGTCGAGCTCGCGGGCGAGGTCGGAGATGCTGTAGGTGGTGCTCATGGCAGTGCTCAAGAAAGTCTTGGCGCTAAGCTAATTGCAGGTTGACGTAAACGTCAAGGGCCACTGCGCAACCCATCGGGAGCAAGCCCGCTCCCACAGTTTGATTGCGGGGTATCAGGTAGAGACGTGTCGGCTGGCAGGCCGTCATCGCAGGCAAGCCAGCTCCCACATTTGGATCACGGTGCGTCAGTTAGATCAGCGTCGGCTGGCAGGCCGTCACGGGAGCAAGCTCCCTCGCCACAGGTTCGCCGTCATACCGAAGTTGTGTAGATACCTATGCGCTCACAGGGGTAGCCCTTCAACTTCAAGCCTGTTGTTTATCCAACTTCTTTTCCTGGGCCGTCACCTGCTGGCACAACTCGATCATCTGTTCACGCATCCAGCGGTTTGCCGGGTCCTGGTCGGTGCTTTCGTGCCAGTACAAATGGGTTTCCACCGGCGGCACGTTGTTGACCGGCAGATTGAACCAGTGCAGTTCATGACGGCGGGCGAAACGCTCGGGCACGGTCATCACCATGTCGGTCTGTTGCAGCACCTGGGAGGCCATCAGGTAATGCTGGGAACGCAGGGCGATCTTGCGCTGGATGCCCATTTTGCCCAGGGCGAGGTCCACGTAACCCAAACCGTTGCGGCGGCTGGAGATATGGATATGGGTCAGTGACAGGTAATCATCCAGCGTGAATTTGTCCTTGCCCGCCATCGGGTGGCCCTTGCGCATGGCGCACACGTAGCGGTCTTCCATCAGCTTGACGTGACGCACCTGCGGGTCGGTGTTGAGCGGCGCATCCACGGCAAAATCCAGGCGCCCGGCGGCCAGTTCCTTGGTGGTTTCGCGGCGTTTGGACAGGAAACTCTCGATCACCACGGTCGGCGCCAGGCGGCGCAGGCGCTGGAACAGCGGCGGCAGGATCACGGCTTCGGTCAGGTCGGTCATGCTGATGCGGTAGGTCTTGGCCGCCTGCTGTGGGTTGAAAATTCTGCTTTCCTGCACCGACACCCGCAGCAACGACAACGCATTGCGCACCGGGCCGATGATGTTCTGCGCCATGGGCGTGGGTACCATGCCTTGGGCGGTGCGCACGAACAGCGGGTCGTTGAAGGTCTCGCGCAACCGTGCCAGGGCGTTGGACACCGCCGGCTGGGTGATGCCGACGATCTGCCCGGCGCGGGTCAGGTTGGCTTCGGTGTAGATCGCATCAAAGACGATGAAGAGGTTGAGATCGACCTTGCTCAGATTCATTTCGTTGCGCTCTTATTGTGAGGTGCCCATGCGCCGATCATATATCGGTGATGAATGTTAATACACGCCGAGAATAGGCTAGGTAAATTATCAGCGCTGTTCTAGCATCGAATGCATGACCTAAACAACCTCTCAGAGAAGGGAGCCGCTCATGGATTTCGCCTATTCGCCCAAGGTTCAGGAACTGCGTGAACGCGTCACTGCGTTCATGGACACTTATGTCTACCCGGCCGAACCGGTGTTCGAACGCCAAGTCAGCGAAGGTGATCGCTGGCAGCCCACGGCAATCATGGAAGAACTCAAGGCCAAGGCGAAGGCCGAGGGCTTGTGGAACCTGTTCCTGCCGGAATCCGAACTGGGCGCCGGCCTGAGCAACCTGGAATACGCACCCTTGGCGGAAATCATGGGCCGCTCGTTGCTGGGCCCGGAGCCATTCAACTGCTCCGCTCCCGACACCGGCAATATGGAAGTGCTGGTGCGCTACGCCAACGAAGAACAGAAGCAGCGTTGGCTCGAACCCTTGCTGCGCGGCGAGATTCGCTCGGCTTTTGCCATGACCGAACCGGACGTGGCGTCCTCGGACGCCACCAACATGGCCGCCCGCGCCGAACGCCAGGGCGACGAGTGGGTGATCAACGGCAAGAAATGGTGGACTTCTGGCGCCTGCGACCCGCGTTGCAAGATCCTGATCTTCATGGGCCTGAGCAACCCCGATGCACCGCGCCATCAGCAGCACTCGATGATCCTGGTGCCGGTCGATACCCCAGGCGTGAAAATCCTGCGACCGCTGCCGGTATTCGGTTACGACGATGCGCCTCACGGCCATGCCGAAGTGCTGTTCGACAATGTGCGCGTACCCTATGAAAACGTATTGCTGGGCGAAGGCCGTGGCTTCGAGATCGCCCAGGGCCGCCTTGGCCCTGGCCGTATCCACCACTGCATGCGTTCGGTCGGCATGGCCGAACGGGCATTGGAATTGATGTGCAAACGCTCGGTCAGCCGCACCGCATTCGGCAAGCCCTTGGCGCGGTTGGGGGGCAATATCGACAAGATCGCCGACTCGCGCATGGAAATTGACATGGCCCGCCTGCTGACCTTGAAAGCGGCGTACATGATGGACACCGTGGGCAACAAAGTGGCGAAAAGCGAAATTGCCCAGATCAAGGTGGTGGCGCCGAATGTGGCCTTGAAGGTTATCGACCGCGCAATCCAGATGCACGGCGGCGCCGGGGTCTCCAACGACTTCCCGCTGGCCTATATGTACGCCATGCAACGCACCCTGCGCCTGGCCGACGGCCCGGACGAAGTACACCGCGCGGCGATTGGCAAGTTTGAGATCGGCAAGTATGTGCCGCGGGAATTGATGCGCGGCGGGCAGTAACACCGCGTCGCCTGTATTCGCGAGCAAGCCCGCTTGACGCTCTGCGTCACCCTTTCAAGAGCGGACGCGGAGCGTCCAGAGCGGCATTCCCACGCGGAGCGTGGGAACGATCCTCAGTACACCCAAACCTCCACCCGCCGATTCTTGATCCGGCCCTCATCCGCCGTATTGGCCGCCACCGGCATCTGCGCGCCAAACCCGCGAATATCCTTGAGCACCACGCCGCTCTTGACCAGCTCCCGGCGCACTGCCATCGCCCGCAATTTCGACAACAAAGCTGCACGTTGTGGGTCATTCTTGGTGTCGCCAAACCCCACCAGCGTCACCTGTTTATCCAGCTTGCCGTGGCTTCTGATATAGGCCACCACCCGCTGCACATCCTGGCGCGCCTTGTTGTCGAGGCTGGCGCTGCCCTCGTCGAAGCGAAAATTCACCGTCAGGCGCTGAGCGTCGCGGGCGATGGCCTGGTAGTCGTCGGGCATCGACGGGCGCGGCGCCACGCCAATCGCTTGCACCTGCTGGGCGATAAAGCCATTGGCGGCCACAATCGCCTGGCCCTGGCTGCCTTGGGTAAAGTCCACCAACGCCTTGGCCCACGGGTTGGGGGAAGAGGGCGGCAAGTAGAAGAACAGCCGCCGTGACAGCGGGTAATCCTCGGTGGCGATCAGGCTGGTCAGCGGCAGCATCGGTTGCGAGTCGCCGTCGACAATCGCCACCGCCTTGGCCTGGCGCACAGAGGGCAGGCCGATAAAACCGATGCCCTGGGGGTCTTGGCTCACCGCATCGGACAGCTGTTCGCTGGATTCAAAGCGCTTGGCCGACGGCGCGAGCGGTTGGCCGCGGCGGCTCATCACCAGTTCCCTGAAAGTGTCGAAGGTGCCGGACTGATCATCCCTGGCATATAAATGGATGGTCCCGCCTGTACCTCCGAGTGCCTCCCAGGTGCTGACCTCGCCGTTGAAGATCTGCGCCAATTGCTCGGTGTTGAGGCTATTGAGCGGGTTGCGCGGGTTAACGATGATTGCCAGGCCATCAATGGCGATCACATGCTCGGCGCCTGGGCTTTTCAAGTCGCCCAGGGGATCGAGGTCCACCAGCTCGCTGTCTTTGATCGGGCGGGACGCTGCGGCGAGGTCGGCGCGGTTGTTCTTCAGCGCCGCAAAGCCGGTGCTGGAACCGTGGGCCGCGACCTCGATGGTGACCGTCTGGCCTTGGCGTGTCTTGCCGACCACGCGCTGTTCATTGGCCCCCGCACCCGCTTCAGCGTGTACGTCCTGCAAGCCCTGATGCTCCATCAAACCCTTGACCAGCGCCGGGCCGAGTGCCGCGCCGATGGTGTTGGAGCCCTGGATGCGCAGGGCCGGGCCTTGGTCGGGAATGGGCAGAGGGGCCGCCACGGCGGGGAGGGCGATTGCAAAACACAGGAACAGAACGCGCAGCATCATGCCGGCACCGTCTCAAGCCAAAGGGAGTACCGCAAGATTAAGTCAGTTGGATTGCAGCCATATGACCAACACGGGCGCTGGCAAACCCTGATGCCCTGTAGGAGCGAGCTTGCTCGCGAAGAGCGTCAACGATAACGCAGCGAATCTGTTTTAACGCGGCGCTTTCAAGTTCTTCGCGAGCAAGCTCGCTCCTACAATCTATTTTTGAGGTCAGCTCAGTTCCAACCAGATCGGCGCATGGTCCGACGGTTTTTCCAGCCCGCGCAGGTCGTAATCCACCCCCGCATCCTTGACCCGTGGCACCAACCCGGTGGATGCCATGATCACATCAATGCGCAGCCCGCGCTTGGGCTCGTCCTCAAACCCACGGCTGCGGTAATCGAACCAGCTGAAGCGGTCGGTCACATCCGGGTTGAGGTGGCGGAAGCTGTCCACCAGGCCCCAGTTCTTCAAGCGTGCCATCCACTCGCGTTCTTCCGGCAGGAAGCTGCACTTGCCGGTTTTCAGCCAGCGCTTGGCGTTGTCTGCGCCGATGCCGATATCGCAGTCCTCTGGGGAAATGTTCACGTCGCCCATCACCACCAGCGCCTGGTCGTTGCTGAACTGGGTTTCCAGCAGGTGCTGCAAGTCTGCATAGAAGCGCTGCTTGGCCGGGAACTTGGTCGGGTGGTCGCGGCTTTCGCCCTGCGGGAAGTAGCCGTTCATGATGGTTACCGGCTGGCCGTTTTCGTCGGCGAAGGTGCCCCAGATAAACCGGCGTTGGGCGTCTTCTTCATCGCTGGCAAAGCCTTTGTGCACGCTCAACGCTTCTTTGCGCGAGAGCAGGGCTACGCCGTAGTGGCCTTTCTGCCCGTGGTAGTACACGTGATAACCCAGGGCCTGCACCTCGGCCAACGGGAACTGATCATCGTGGACCTTGGTTTCCTGCAAACCGATCACGTCCGGTTGATGCTTTTCAATCAGCGCCGCCAACTGATGAGGGCGAGCACGCAGCCCGTTGATATTGAAGGAGACGATTTTCATGGTCGGCAGTCCAGTCTGGCAAAAGGGCGATGCTAGCCGACAAGTCGGACGGGGGCCAGCGTGGCGGTAGGGTGAATGCGCTGCTAATGTGGGAACGACTGGAGCTGTGCAGGTTCGTACCCATAAGAACGCCATGTTTGAGTGGCGCCCAGGGAGATTGATTGTTATGCCAGACACTTCGACGGCCACTGCCGAAATCCGCCTGCTCAATAGCGGTTACTCCCGCGAAGCGCGATCCCTGCTGTACCAGGCGTATCGCCATGAGCCGACCTTCGCCTACATCTTCGAAGCCGAGCGGGCGGGCTATGAGCAGCGGGTACGTGCCACTGTGCGCGAACTGGTCAAGCAGCACTTCTTTCAGAAACTCCCGGCCATCGGCCTGTTCGTCAACGACCGGCTGATCGGCATCGCCTTGATTGCACCGCCCCAGCGGCGCCTGGGCATCACCGAAAGCTGGGCCTGGCAAATCCGTATGTGGCTGAGCACCGGCGTGCGCGGTACGCGGCGTTACCTGGAATACCATCATGCCGTCATGGCGTGCCTGCCCACCGAGTCTGTGCATGTGTTGCCGCTGCTGGGCATTCACCCGCAGTTCCAGGGCAAGCACCATGGTGAGCAGTTGCTGGAAGCGGTACACAATTGGTGTGCCGACGATCCGCATTCATCCGGCGTGGTGCTCGACACCGGCAACTCCCGTTACCTGGATTTCTACAAGCGCCAGGGCTATGAGGAAATCGGCGAAGTCGCCGTAGGGCCGGTGCGCGAGCATGTGTTTTACCATCCCAATCCCCAGGCGTTACATCCTGCAACGGCTTAGAACAGAATTATTCAGACTAATCCTGGTTCAAAGTTCCTCCCTCGCTCGTGTAGCATCCGCGCCTATGAAGTTTCCAGGAAGATTTACCAGCGGCTTGATTCTGCTGTTCACAAGCTGCGGCGCATTGGCGCAAAGCGAACTGGACGTGCGGATCAAACCCTCAAACGACGCGCTGAAAGCCAACATCGAAGGCTATATCGGCGGTGTGGGCGATCGTGATGAAGAAGCCTTGCTGCGGTTCAGCCGTGGCGCCGAGGAGCAGGCGCGCAAAGCCGCGCAGGCCTTGGGCTACTATCAGCCACAGATTGCCAGCGAGGTGAAGGGCGGCAAGAACCCGCGCCTGACCCTCACCATCGACCCCGGCGAACCGGTGCATTTGCGCAACGTGACTCTGCGGGTCGATGGCCCGGCTGCGAGCCTCAAGGCCTTTCGCGTGCCCGCCAGCGACGACCTCAAATCCGGCGCCGTGCTCAACCACGGCCATTACGAAGACGCCAAGCGCCTGATCCAGAACCAGGCCTCGCGCTACGGTTTTTTCAGCGGGCGCTTCACCAGCCAGAAACTTGCCGTAGACCCTCAAGCGGGCGTGGCCGACATCGAACTCATTTACGACAGCGGCCCGCGCTACAGCATGGGCAAGGTCAGCTTTACGGGCGACACGCCCTTTGATGAAGAGCTGTTGCAGCGCATGGTGCCGTTCAAACCCGGCACGCCCTATGACTCCGAACTGGTCGCCGAACTCAATCAGAACCTGCAAGCCAGCGGCTTCTTTGAAGGCGTGCGCGTCGACGCCAGCCCCACCGCCGCCACCGATGACGTGATCCCGGTGGCGGTGCAACTGGACACCCGCAAGCCGCGCACCATGGGCCTGGGCCTGGGTTACTCCACCGACGTCGGCCCACGGGGCAAAGCCAACTGGACGCGCCATTGGGTCAACCCCCAGGGCCACAGTTATGGCTGGGAAGCCGAACTGTCGGCGCCACGGCAGAACGTCGGGCTGTGGTACGACATCCCGCTCGACCCGCCGCTCACCGACAAACTGCGCTTTGCCGGCGGCTACCAGAATGAAGAAATCGCCAACACAGACACCCTGAGCAAGCTGCTCACCATCGGCCCCGAATGGCACAGCAAATTGCCCAGTGGCTGGACCCGGGTGATCTCCCTCAAGTACCAGCGCGAAGAATATCGTCTGGGCAATGATTCGGGTCTGAGTAACCTGCTGATGCCGGGCGTGAGTTATTCCTACCTGCGCAGCGACAACCGCATCGACCCGCACCACGGCTACCGCCTGATGTTCGACACCAAGGTCGCCAAGGAGGGCGCGGGGTCCGACACCAACCTGCTTTACGGCACGGCGACTATCAAGGGCCTGACCACCTTGTGGGACAACCACCGCTTCCTGGGCCGTGCGCAATTTGGCGGCAGTGCCACCAATGGCTACAAATCCGTGCCGCCTTCCTTGCGCTTCTTTGCCGGTGGCGACCAGAGCGTGCGCGGCTACGAGTACCAGACGCTGTCGCCCGAGAACGATCGCGGCGACCGCATCGGTGGCCGCTACATGGTGGCCTTGAGCGCCGAGTATCAATATTCCATCACCGATAAATGGCGTATCGCGACCTTTGTCGACCAGGGCAACTCCTTCAACAACCTCGACTTGCCCAGCCTGAAAACCAGCGTGGGCGTCGGCGTGCGCTGGGTGTCGCCAGTGGGGCCGATTCGCCTCGACCTGGCCCATGCCCTCGAAGATCCGGGCGGCGTTCGCTTGCACTTTTCCATGGGGCCTGAGCTGTGATGCGTGGTTTGAAAATAGCGGGGCTGGCGCTGGTCGCCATCCTCGCCTTGCTGGTGTTGGCGCTGTGGTCGGTGCTCGGCACCCAGGCGGGCAGTCGCTGGGCCCTGGGCCAGGTGCCAGGTTTGAGCGTGGAAAATTTCCAGGGCCGTTTGGGCGGGCAGTGGAGCGCCGACCATCTGCTGTGGCAGCAGGATGGCAGCCGCGTCGAATTGAATGCCCCTACGTTTGAATGGTCGCCCGGCTGCCTGCTGCGCATGACCCTGTGCATCAACCGACTGGATGTGGAACAGGTCAGCCTGGAATTCGCCCCCAGTGCCGAAGAGAGCGACAGCGGGCCGATTCAACTGCCCGACCTGAAGCTGCCGGTTGCCCTGCAGTTGGGCGATGTGCGCATCGGCAGCCTGCTGTTCAACGGCAATGAAGAACTCAAGGGCCTGCAACTGGCGGCGCACTGGACTACCGCCGGCCTGCAGATCGACGCGGTGCATCTACAGCGCGATGACCTGGTGCTGGACCTCGCCGGCCTGCTGCAACCCAACGGCGATTGGCCGCTGAATGCCACCGGTAACCTGAGCTTGCCCTATGCGCCGGGCGGAGCACCCTGGACCATCGCCCTCAAGCTCGACGGCGACCTGCTCAAAACCCTCAAGCTCGACGCCGACAGCAGCGGCTACCTGCCGGCCAAGCTCACTGGCGAGCTGCAACCCCTGGCGGAAAACCTGCCGGCGCAGGTGCACATCACCTCCGAGTCGTTCAAACCCAGCGCAGACCTGCCCGATACCCTGCAACTCAACCAATTGGACCTGAGCGCCAAAGGTGACCTGAGCAATGGCTACCAGTTGCTGGGCAAGGCCGTGCTACCGGCCGAAAAAGGCCCGGTGGATTTACTGCTCAAGGGCAAGGTTGACGCCAAGGGCGCGCAGATTGCCGGCCTGGACCTGACGGCGAGTGACAAGCAAAGCCTCAAGCTCAGTGCCAACCTGGACTGGCAGCAAGGCTTCAGTGCTGACGCCAAGATCGACTGGCTGGACTTCCCCTGGCATCGCCTCTATCCGGTCATCGACGAACCGCAAGTGGCCTTGCGCACCTTTAACGGTGAAATCTCCTATAAAGACGGCAACTACCTGGGCAATCTCAAGGCTGACCTCGACGGCCCGGCGGGCAAGTTCAATGTGGTCACCCCCTTCAGTGGCGACCTCAAGCAAGTCTTCCTGCCTGAGCTGAAGCTGAGTGCCGGCCAGGGCAAGGCCGAAGGCCACCTGAACCTGCAATTTGCCGACGGCATTGCCTGGGACACCGCGCTGGATCTGTCGGCGCTGAACCCGGCCTACTGGGTCGCGGAGCTGCCCGGCACCCTGGCCGGGCCACTGCGCAGCAAAGGCGAGTTCAAAAATGAGCAGCTCAAGCTCAACGCCGACCTCGACCTCAAGGGCCGCCTGCGTGGCCAAACCGCTGTGCTCGCGGCCAAGGCCGAAGGCGCTGGCGAACAATGGACCCTCGCCAACCTGGACATCCGCCTGGGCGATAACCGCATCAACGGCAGCGGCAGCCTGCAACAGCGCCTGGCCGGGCAGATCGACATCAAGCTGGCACGCCTGGCCCAGCTCTGGCCGCAACTGCGTGGGCAAGTCAACGGGCGTGTCGAGGTGGCCGGCACCTTGAAAGCGCCTCAAGGCAAGCTCGACCTCAAGGGCCAGCAACTGGCCTTTGCCGACAACCGCCTGCAAAGCCTCAACCTGGACGCCAACCTCGATAGCGCCCAGCGCGCCAAGCTCGACCTCAAGGCCAACGGCATTCAAAGCGGCGAGACGCAAGTCGGCAACCTTACCGCCAGCGCCCAGGGCGACATCAAGAACCAGAAGGTCCAACTGGCCCTGACCGGCCCGCTGGTCAAACTAGCCCTGGCCCTGGATGGCAACCTCGACAAAGACAACTGGCGCGGGCGCCTGGCCAGTGGCGACGTGCAAGCCGGTGGCCAGGACTGGCGGCTGCAAGCCCCGGCGAAGATCGAACGCCTGGCCGATGGCAAGCTGACCTTCGGCGCGCACTGCTGGGTCTCCGGCGGCGCCAGCCTGTGTGGGGAAGACCAGCGCCTGATGCCCGAGCCGAAGTTGCGTTACCACCTCAAGCAATTTCCCCTCGACAGCCTTGCGGCATTTTTGCCCAAAGACTTCGCCTGGCAGGGCAAGCTCAATGCTGACGTGCAGCTTGACCTGCCTGAAAGCGGCCCAAAGGGTGTGGTAGCGGTAGATGCCAGCGGTGGCACCTTGCGCGTGCGTGACAAGGGCCAATGGTTGGATTTCCCCTACAACACCCTGAAGCTGGAAACCACCCTCAATCCCAAGCGCATCGACACTCAGCTCAACTTTCATGGCGGCAAGCTCGGCGAGTTGCTGTTGCAGGCGCAGATCAACCCGCTGCCGAACAACAAGCCAATCACCGGCAACTTCAGCCTTACTGGCCTGGACCTCGCCGTGGCGCGGCCCTTTGTGCCAATGGTTGAAAAACTCACCGGCAAGCTCAACGGCAGCGGCCGCATCTCCGGCGGGTTGCTCGCGCCGCAGGTCAACGGCAACCTGAACCTGGTGGACGGTGAAGTCTCCGGGCCGGAGTTGCCCATCAGCCTCGAGGGCCTGAACCTGCAGGCGCAGATCGCCGGTGAAAGCGTGCAGCTCAACGGCGGCTGGCACAGCGGCAAGGCCGGGCAGGGCAGCCTCACGGGGCAGATCGACTGGGGCCGTGCCCTGGTGGTCGACCTCAGCCTCAAAGGCTCGCAACTGCCAGTCACCGTGGAACCCTACGCCAAGCTGGAAGTGGCGCCCGACCTGAAGATCAGCCTCAAGGACGACAAACTGGCGATTGCCGGCAAAGTCCACATCCCCCGTGGCGACATCACCGTGCGCGAACTGCCGCCTTCGACGGTCAAGGTGTCCGACGACACCGTGATCATTGGCAGCCAGACCGAAGAGGGCAAAGCGCCGATGGCCATGGCCATGGATATCGACGTGGAGGTAGGCGAAGACCAGCTCAACTTCGCCGGCTTCGGCCTCACCGCCAACGTCCAGGGCCATGTGCACATCGGCGACAACATGGACACCCGTGGCGAGCTGTGGCTCAACGACGGCCGCTACCGTGCCTACGGCCAGCGCCTCAACGTGCGGCGTGCACGGCTGTTGTTTGCCGGGCCGCTGGACCAACCGTTCCTGGATATCGAAGCTGTGCGCGTGGTGGTCGAATCGTCGCGCACCGTGACCGCCGGTATACGCCTGAGCGGCAGCGCCGAACAGCCCACCACGCAGATCTTCTCCGAGCCGGCCATGGCCCAGGAAGATGCGTTGTCATACCTGGTGCTGGGCCGTTCGCGCACCAACACCGGCGAAGACAACAACATGCTCGCCGAAGCCGCCCTGGGCCTGGGCTTGATGGGCAGCGCCGGGGTGACCACGGATATCGCCAATAAGCTGGGGATTCAGGATTTTGATCTGGACACCCAAGGCACCGGCAACAGTACTGCGGTGGTGGCCAGCGGCAAGATCAACGAGAAGCTCAGCCTGCGTTATGGGGTAGGGGTGTTCGAACCGGCCAACACCATTGCCTTGCGCTACCTGCTGAGCAAGAAGGTGTACCTGGAAGTGGCGACGGGTGTGGCCAGCTCCCTGGATATCTTTTACAAGCGCGATTTCTAAGCCTTGCCCGGTCAAAAAATGTAGGAGCGAGCTGGCTCGCGAAAAACGTCAACGATAACGCGTGCATCCTGAATGCACGCGGCGCCCGTGAGTTTTTCGCGAGCAAGCTCGCTCCTACAAAAAGCCTTAACTGGACTCTCCCTGAGTTGATTGCTGCCCAAGGCTCTAAGTTACTCAACTACCAAGCAACCTAATTATTCCATTTGACATTCGCTGCCTAAGCAGTAACATCTCGTCACACATTCACTGCCTAGGCAGTAATAAGGTGACTTTCGATGCCTCACTTCACCCCTGACAACTTCCACAACTGCCACCTCGGCCTGTTGCTGGGCCGCGCCGCGATTCTCAAGGACCGCATCATCGACACCCATATGGAACCCCACGGCATCACCGCCGCGCAGTTCAAGGTGTTGATCATCATGGCCCAGTTCGGCGTCGATACCCCGGCGGAGCTGTGCCGCAACCTGTCCCTGGACAGCGGTTCGATGACGCGCATGCTCGACCGGCTGGAGCAAAAAGACCTGCTCAGCCGCAAGCGCTCCGAGCTGGACCGGCGCCAGGTGCAGTTGGTGCTGACCACCGAGGGCCAGCGCCTGGCGGACATGCTGCCGCACATTGGCGCCAAGGCCCTCAACCAGTTGGCCGGCGTGCTTGAGCCGGGCGAGCTGGAAACCCTGGAGCGGATCCTGAAAAAAATGCTGATCGCTGCGGGTGACCCCATCACGATCCAGCGGGTAGGTCGATCATGAATACACGCGCATTCAGCCTGGTGCTGGCGGCGATGACGTTGGCCGGTTGTGCCAACTACAGCGGCCTCGACACCCAGGGCCAGCGCCTCGACGCCAATACCCTGCACACCGGCAAATCCCTCAGCGGCGTGACGCTGTCGAGCGCGGCCTGGCCGGCCGCTGACTGGTGGAAAAGCCTGGGCGACCCGCAGCTTGACGGCCTGATCCAGGAAGCCCTGCAAAACAGCCCCGACATGCAAGTCGCCGACGCCCGCGCCCATCAGGCCGAAGCGGCGGCCTATGCCGCCAACGCGGCGCGCATGCCGACCCTGGATGCCAGCGCTGGCGTGAGCCGTTCGCGCCTGGCCAAGGACCAGGACCCTCGCGGGCAGGGCGATGCCTATTCGACCGTGCGTAACATCGGCGCCAGCTTCAACTACAACTTCGACCTCTGGGGCGGCCAGCGCGCCGCGTGGGAAGCCGCGTTGGGCGAGGCCCGCGCTGCCGAAGTCGACCAGCAGGCTGCGCGCCTGACCCTGGCCGCCAACGTGGCCAAGGCCTACAGCGACCTGGGCCAGGCCCATATCGTGCGTGACCTGGCCGTCGATGACCTCAAGCGCACCCGCCAGATGCTCGACCTGAGCAAACGCCGCCTGAGTTCCGGTATCGACAGCGAATACCAGTTCCAGCAGACCGAGAGCCTGGAAGCCAGCTCCCAGTCGCAACTGATTGACGCGGAAAAACAACTGCAAAGCGCCAAGATCGCTCTCGCCGTATTGCTCGGCAAAGGCCCGGACCGTGGCGACGAGTTGGCCCGCCCAGCGGTGCTCAAACCCAGCGCCGTGGCCGTGCCCGCGGTGCTGCCTGCCGAGTTGCTCGGCCGTCGCCCGGACCTGGTTGCCGCACGCTGGCGCGTAGAGGCCGCGAGCAAGAACATCGACGTCAGCAAGACCCGCTTCTACCCCAACCTCAACCTGAGCGCGAGCGCAGGTGCCGAGTCGTTGCTGGGCGATGCGATGTTCGGTTCGGCCAGCCGCTTCTTCAACATTGCGCCGACGATTTCGCTGCCGATCTTTGACGGCGGCCGCCTGCGTGCTGATCTCGATGCCCGCGACGCCGACTACGACCTGGCCGTGGCCCAGTACAACAAAACCCTGGTGCAAGCCTTGGGTGATATCGGCAACAGCCTGTCCCAACTGCGCGACACCGGGCGGCAGATCCAGGCCCAGCAACACGCGGCCGACATCGCGCAGCAGTCCTACGACACCGGGGTGCAACGCTACAGCTCAGGCATCGGTAACTACCTGGATGTGCTCAGCATCGAGCAGCAATTGCTGCAGGCCCAGCGTCAGCTGGCCACCCTGAATGCGGCGCAGATCGACCTGTCGATTCAATTGATGCAGGCCCTGGGTGGCGGGTACCACGCCAACAGCGTGGCCGCGACCACCCCAGCTACACGCACGGAATAATTTGAGGTATTTGTCATGGCCACTGCCGACAGCAACAACGCAACCGAACAACCCAACGACACCAACCCCCGCAAACGCAAAGTGATGCTGATCGGCCTGGCGCTGATCGTCATCCTGAGTGTGGTGGGCGTGTGGGCCTGGTATGAGTTCTACGGGCGCTTCAATGAAAGCACCGATGACGCCTATGTGAACGGCAACGTGGTGGAAATCACCCCGCTGGTCACCGGCACCGTGGTCAGCATTGGCGCCGACGATGGCGACCTGGTCCACGAAGGCCAGGTGCTGATCAACTTCGACCCCAACGACGCCGCCGTCGGCCTGCAGAGTGCCCAGGCCAACCTGGCCCGAACCGTGCGCCAGGTACGCGGCCTGTACAGCAACGTCGATGGCATGAAAGCCCAGGTCAATGCGCAGAAAGCCGATGTGCAAACCGCCCAGGACAACTACAACCGCCGTAAAACCCTGGCCCAGGGCGGCGCGATTTCCCAGGAAGAACTGTCCCACGCCCGCGACAGCCTGACCGCCGCCAAGAACGCCTTGACCAACCTTGAGCAACAACTGAAAACCACTAATGCGCTGGTGGATGACACGGTGATTTCGTCCCACCCCGACGTGCAAGCCGCCGCTGCGCAACTGCGTCAGGCGTACCTGACCAATGCGCGCAGCACCTTGATCGCGCCGGTTACCGGCTACGTGGCCAAGCGCACTGTGCAACTGGGCCAACGCGTGCAGCCTGGCACCGCGCTGATGGCGGTAATCCCGCTGGACCAGCTGTGGATCGACGCCAACTTCAAGGAAACCCAACTGCGCGATATGCGCATCGGCCAGCCGGTGGATATTGAGTCGGACATCTACGGCAGCGACGTGAAGTACAGCGGCACCGTCGACAGCCTCGGCGCCGGCACCGGCAGCGCGTTCGCCTTGCTGCCCGCGCAGAACGCTACCGGCAACTGGATCAAGATCGTGCAGCGGGTACCGGTGCGCATCCACATCAACGCCGAAGAGCTGGCCAAGCACCCGCTGCGCGTGGGCTTGAGCACCGTGGTCAACGTCGACCTGCACGACCAGAGCGGCCCGGTGCTGGCGCAACAGGCGCCGCAAAAAGCCTCGTTCACCACCAACGTGTATGACCGCCAATTGGCCGAGGCCGATGCCATGATCAACCAGTTGATCCATGACAACAGCGTCGCCGCTCCCAAGGCTGCGCAACGCTGATGAGCAATAACGCCTCGTTCACGCCACCCAGCCTGTTGATGGCCACTATTGGCCTGTCGCTGGCGACCTTTATGCAGGTGCTCGACACTACCATCGCCAACGTGGCGTTGCCGACGATCTCCGGCAACCTGGGGGTGAGTTCGGAGCAGGGCACCTGGGTGATCACTTCGTTTGCGGTGAGCAACGCCATCGCCTTGCCGCTCACCGGTTGGTTGAGCCGGCGCTTTGGCGAGGTGAAGCTGTTTTTGTGGGCGACCCTGCTGTTTGTGCTGGCGTCGTTCCTGTGCGGTATCTCTACCTCTATGCCTGAGTTGATCGGCTTTCGTGTGCTGCAAGGCTTGGTCGCCGGGCCGTTGTACCCGATGACGCAGACGCTGTTGATTGCGGTCTACCCACCGGCCAAGCGCGGCATGGCCTTGGCGTTATTGGCGATGGTCACGGTGGTAGCGCCGATTGCGGGTCCCATCCTCGGTGGCTGGATCACCGACAGTTACAGCTGGCCGTGGATCTTTTTCATCAACGTACCCATCGGGATTTTTGCGGTGATGGTGGTGCGTGCGCAGCTGAAAAAACGCCCGGTGGTCACCAGCTACCAGCCGATGGACTACGTTGGGCTGCTGAGCCTGATTGTCGGGGTGGGGGCCTTGCAGATCATCCTCGACAAGGGCAATGACCTGGACTGGTTCGAGTCCAACTTCATCATCATCGGTGCGGCCATTTCGGTGATCGCCCTGGCGGTGTTCGTGATCTGGGAGATGACCGACAAGCACCCGGTGGTCAACCTGCGGCTGTTCGCGCACCGTAACTTCCGGATCGGCACCATTGTGTTGATCCTTGGTTATGCGGGCTTTTTCGGCATCAACCTGATCCTGCCGCAGTGGCTGCAAACCCAGATGGGCTACACCGCCACCTGGGCCGGGTTGGCAGTGGCGCCCATCGGCATTTTGCCGGTGCTGATGTCGCCATTCGTGGGCAAGTACGCGCACAAGTTTGACCTGCGCCTGCTGGCGGGCCTGGCATTCCTGGCGATTGGCTTGAGCTGCTTCATGCGCGCCGGTTTCACCAACGAAGTGGACTTTACCCACATCGCCATGGTGCAGCTGTTCATGGGCATCGGCGTGGCGCTGTTCTTCATGCCGACCTTGAGCATCCTGATGTCCGACCTGCCGCCGCACCAGATTGCCGACGGCGCGGGGCTGGCGACCTTCCTGCGTACCTTGGGCGGCAGCTTCGCGGCGTCGCTGACCACCTGGATCTGGATCCGCCGGGCCGACCAGCACCATGCCTACATGAGCGAGAACATGACCGTCTACGACTCGACCACCCGCGATGCGTTGCAGGCGCTGGGTGGGGCAGGGCAGAAGGCCTATACCCAGCTGGACCAGATTCTCACCAGCCAGGCGTACATGATGTCCACCGTGGATTACTTCACGTTGCTGGGGTGGATGTTCATGGGCTTGATGTTGCTGGTGTGGCTGGCCAAACCGCCGTTTGCCGCAAAAGCGGGGCCGGCGGCATCGGGGCACTGATCCGCAAAAGTTGGAGTGCAATCAAGTGTGGGAGCTGGCTTGCCTGCGATGCAGACACCTCGGTGTATCAGATGCACCGAGGTGATGCTATCGCAGGCAAGCCAGCTCCCACAGGTTGATCGGTGTTGTGCCAGAGGGTTATGCGCCAGGCAGCGCCAACTGCGGATTGACGAAGTCAAACGCCGCCAGTTGAAAGCCTTGCTCATCCACCTGCAATGCCCAGCCTTGCTTGTCCCAGTCCCCCAGCACAATGCGCTTGGCCGCCTGGTCGCCGATCTGCAACTTATGGATGGCGGGGCGGTGGGTATGGCCGTGGACCAGGGTGCGCACGCCAAACTGCTGCATCACCCGTGGCACTTCTTCAGGCGTGACATCGACGATGTCATTGGCCTTCATGCGCACCTGGGCGCTGCTCTCACTGCGCAGCTTGCGCGCCAGTTTATGGCGGGTGCCCAAGGGCAGGTGGCGCAGGATAAACAGCACAATCGGGTTACGCAGGATGCGCCGCAGCTTCATATAGCCGAGGTCGCGGGTGCAGAGGCTGTCGCCGTGCATCAACAGCACAGGCTCGCCATACAACTGCACGACAGTCGGGTCCTTGAGCAAGGTGGCGCCTGCCGCTTTGCAGAACGCCTTGCCGATCAGGAAGTCGCGGTTGCCGTGCATGATGAAAATCGGGGTGCCGCTGTCGCTCAGCTCACGCAAAGCCTCGCAGATGGAACGCTGGAAGGGGGTCATGCCATCGTCGCCAATCCAGGCTTCGAAGAAGTCCCCCAGAATGTATAACGCCTGGGCGCCACGGGCGCGGCCGTGGAGCAGATCCAGAAACGCCCGGGTGATGTCCGGGCGCTCCTCTTCCAGATGCAAGTCTGAAATCAGCAATATCACGCTTCGATGATCTCGGCTTTCTCGACGATCACGTCTTCGGCTGGAACGTCCTGGTGACCGGCCTTGGAGGTGGTCGATACGCCTTTGATCTTGTCGACAACGTCGGTGCCTTGGGTGACTTTACCGAACACCGCGTAGCCCCAACCCTGCACGTTTTTGCCGCTGTGGTTCAGGAAGGCGTTGTCGGCGACGTTGATGAAGAACTGCGCGGAGGCCGAATGCGGCTCCATGGTACGGGCCATGGCGACGGTGTACTTGTCGTTGGAAAGGCCGTTGTCCGCTTCGTTCTGGATGCTTGGACGCTTGTCTTTCTTTTCTTTCATGCCAGGCTCGAAACCGCCGCCCTGGATCATGAAGTTACCGATGACACGGTGGAAAACCGTGTTTTCGTAGTGGCCGGCTTTGACGTATTCGATGAAGTTGGCGACGGTGATCGGCGCTTTATCGGCGTTCAGCTCGATGACGATGTCACCGTGGTTGGTGGTCAGTTTGACTTGAGTCATGTTCACTACTCTTTTCAGGGAATTCGTGGGTGTGGGCGCGTGGGCACCTTACCTGTCTGGCTAAACGACGGCCAAGGCGCGCAGTTTAGCCTGCCCGGCAGGAATTTCGAGGTGGTTTTTTACCAGTGGTGCGTTAAATGCACCTGAGCCCTGTCAGCGCCTTGACAGCATCAGCTATGATAAGCCCTTTGTTTTGTCTGGCCCCAACCGGCCATGAACCTGTCTGTTCAAGGATCCTATGAGCAAGCCCACTGTCGACCCTACCTCGAATACCAAGGCCGGACCTGCCGTCCCGGTCAATTTCCTGCGCCCGATCATCCAGGCGGACCTGGATTCGGGCAAGCACACGCAGATCGTCACCCGTTTCCCACCTGAGCCCAACGGCTATCTGCACATCGGCCACGCCAAGTCGATCTGTGTGAACTTCGGCCTGGCCCAGGAGTTCGGTGGCGTCACGCACCTGCGTTTCGACGACACCAACCCTGCCAAGGAAGACCAGGAATACATCGACGCCATCGAAAGCGACATCAAGTGGCTGGGCTTCGAATGGTCCGGTGAAGTGCGCTATGCCTCCAAGTATTTCGACCAGTTGTTCGACTGGGCCGTCGAGCTGATCAAGGCCGGCAAGGCCTATGTGGACGACCTGACCCCGGAGCAGGCCAAGGAGTACCGGGGCACGCTGACCGAGCCAGGCAAGAACAGCCCGTTCCGCGACCGTTCGGTGGAAGAGAACCTGGACTGGTTCAACCGTATGCGCGCCGGCGAATTCCCGGACGGCGCCCGCGTGTTGCGCGCCAAGATCGACATGGCCTCGCCGAACATGAACCTGCGCGATCCGATCATGTACCGTATCCGCCATGCCCACCACCATCAGACCGGTGACAAGTGGTGCATCTACCCCAACTACGACTTCACCCACGGCCAGTCGGACGCCATCGAAGGCATCACCCACTCCATCTGCACCCTGGAGTTCGAGAGCCATCGCCCGCTGTACGAGTGGTTCCTGGACAGCCTGCCGGTACCGGCGCACCCGCGTCAGTACGAGTTCAGCCGCCTGAACCTGAACTACACCATCACCAGCAAGCGCAAGCTCAAGCAACTGGTGGATGAAAAGCACGTACATGGCTGGGATGACCCGCGCATGTCCACACTGTCGGGCTTCCGTCGCCGTGGCTACACCCCGGCGTCGATCCGCAACTTCTGCGACATGGTCGGCACCAACCGCTCCGACGGCGTGGTCGATTTCGGCATGCTCGAATTTAGCATCCGTCAGGACCTGGATGCCAATGCACCGCGCGCCATGTGCGTGCTGCGTCCGTTGAAAGTCGTGATCACCAACTACCCGGAAGGCCAGGTCGAGAACCTCGAACTGCCGCGTCACCCGCAGAAAGAAGAGCTGGGCGTGCGCAAATTGCCGTTCGCCCGCGAGATCTACATCGACCGTGACGACTTCATGGAAGAGCCGCCAAAAGGCTACAAGCGCCTGGAGCCGAACGGCGAAGTGCGCCTGCGCGGCAGCTACGTGATCCGTGCGGACGAAGCGATCAAGGACGCCGACGGCAACATCGTCGAACTGCGCTGCTCGTACGATCCGGACACCCTGGGCAAGAACCCTGAAGGCCGCAAGGTCAAGGGCGTGGTCCACTGGGTACCGGCCGCTGCCAGCATCGAGTGCGAAGTGCGCCTGTACGATCGTCTGTTCCGCTCGCCCAACCCTGAAAAGGCTGAAGACAGCGCCAGTTTCCTCGACAACATCAACCCTGACTCCCTGCAAGTACTCACTGGTTGTCGTGCCGAGCCATCGCTTGGCGACGCACAGCCGGAAGACCGTTTCCAGTTCGAGCGCGAAGGTTACTTCTGCGCGGATATCAAGGACTCGAAACCTGGTGCTCCGGTATTCAACCGTACCGTGACCTTGCGAGATTCGTGGGGCCAGTGATTTAAGGGAAACATCGTGCTAACGATCTACAACACGCTCAGCAAGACCAAAGAAGTCTTCAAGCCGCTGGATGGCAACAAGGTGCGCATGTACGTGTGCGGCATGACCGTGTACGACTACTGCCACATCGGCCACGGCCGCAGCATGGTTGCCTTCGACCTGGTGACCCGTTGGTTGCGTTTCAGTGGCTATGACTTGACGTACGTGCGCAACATCACCGACATCGACGACAAGATCATCAACCGTGCCAACGAAAATGGCGAGTCGTTTGATGCGCTGACCGAGCGCATGATCGCCGCCATGCACGAGGACGAGGCGCGCCTCAACATCCTCAAGCCGGACATGGAGCCGCGTGCCACGGACCACATCCCTGGCATGCACGCGATGATCCAGACCTTGATCGACAAGGGCTACGCCTACGCCCCGGGCAACGGCGACGTGTACTACCGCGTCGCCAAGTTCATGGGTTACGGCAAGCTGTCGCGCAAGAAGATCGAAGACCTGCGCATCGGCGCGCGTATCGAAGTCGACGAAGCCAAGCAGGACCCGCTCGACTTCGTGCTGTGGAAGGCCACCAAGCCGGGCGAGCCAAGCTGGGAGTCGCCCTGGGGCGCCGGGCGTCCGGGCTGGCACATCGAATGCTCGGTGATGTCCACCTGCTGCCTGGGCGAGACCTTCGACATTCATGGCGGCGGCAGCGACCTGGAGTTCCCGCACCACGAAAACGAAATCGCCCAGAGCGAAGCCGCCACCGGCAAGACCTACGCCAACGCCTGGATGCACTGCGGCATGATCCGCATCAATGGCGAGAAGATGTCCAAGTCCTTGAACAACTTCTTCACCATCCGCGACGTGCTGGAAAAGTACCACCCGGAAGTGGTGCGCTACCTGCTGGTGTCCAGCCACTACCGCAGCGCCATCAACTACTCCGAAGACAACCTCAAGGACGCCAAGGGTGCCCTGGAGCGTTTCTACCACGCGTTGAAAGGCCTGCCCGCGGTGGCGCCTGCTGGCGGCGAAGCCTTCGTGGCACGCTTCACCGAAGTGATGAACGACGACTTCGGCACCCCGGAAGCCTGCGCCGTACTGTTTGAAATGGTGCGCGAGATCAACCGCTTGCGCGAGACCGATATCGACGCAGCGGCGGGCCTGGCGGCACGCCTGAAAGAACTGGCCAGCGTGCTGGGCGTGTTGCAGATGGAGGCTGATGACTTCCTGCAAGCGGGCGCTGAAGGGCGTGTGGATGCCGCTGAGGTAGATGCACTGATCCAGGCGCGTCTGGCGGCTCGCAGCAATAAAGACTGGGCGGAATCCGACCGTATCCGCGACCAACTGACCGCGATGGGTGTGGTGTTGGAAGACGGCAAGGGCGGGACGACGTGGCGGTTGGCTGACTGACCGTTGATAGCTGCACGCTGAACAAAAAACGCCCCGACTGGTTCGGGGCGTTTTTTTACAAAAAATAGCGATGTCACTTAGCGTTTCCACCACCAGTTCAAGTCGCGTTTAACTGGGAGTGCGAGTGCATGAAGTATGAAGAACGCTAGTGCGATCCAGCCAATGATTGGATAGTTTTCAATGACTTCTGGATGAGTGCCGAAGTATAAGTATTTGTCAAGTTGAGCGATTTCCATATGTGTCATCATAAAGAAAATATTGACTGCTAAGCTGATATAGATTTTGGTATATCCAAGTCCTTTGCCTGAGAAGATAACTTTAAGGCAGTATGCGAATAATAATCCCAATAGCGAGAGTATTAGAAAAGCCATAATAATCATTTTTTAGACTCTTCATGTAGTTGCTTTAATGTGATTGCATCTGTTGCGGCCTCCGCTGCCAGCGAAGTGGGTGCCATGGTTTTATAGGCTCGTATCCGGTCTGAATCCAAATACCTAAATAGACGCCAAGCATCGGGTTTGTATATATGCCGTACAGTACTGTAGATAGATAGGCTAATATCAACGGCGCCGTAGGCCATGTTTGCTTCCCGCTCTCCGTGACCGACGGCGGATGCAACTGATTGATATGCTGTACGAACCGGACCGACGGTATCGGATCTTCCTGTTACTAGGTTGTGTCCGCCTTCATATAAATTATTAGCCCCATGCGCCATCAATGGCACACCCGCAATGAGGCACAGGGTGCCCACCGACGCATAGCAAATTCCGGCACCCGTGGCTATTTGCAGCGCGCCCGCAACGGCTCCGATTCCATTTCTCCCAATCGCTATTGATTGATCCAGCAAACTACGCTGCTCTTTTTTAATCTCAATCAGCCCCTCTGCAACTGTCTTTTTTCCTTGCTCTACATCTCTGACAATACTACGAGCGTAGTAGGCAACCTCTCGGTTGAATATCGAACGATTAACGCCATCCTGTAGATGCCGGGCACTTATTGCACATGCATGATTGGTCAGTTTTGCAGCGGCTTGGCTGACGACCCACAAGTCATAAAAGTTCGGTGCTTGATTTTCTTTCTTTGATTTCATCGTCCGGTTTCCCATGAGCCATAGCCGCTGGTGCCCGCTAGATGATGTGTCCAGATGATTTCCCGATAACGAATCGACAGATGTTCCTGTGGGTCTACATCGTTCAGCAGGACGGAGTGGGGTACATCGACGGTGAGGCTGGCAATGATGCAGCCCCTGATATCGACGGTGTAGTATTTTTGGTGCTGGCCGAGCTGTGAAATGCGATAAAAGTTGATCACGCAGTTCAGTTCTTCTCGGTTGGATAACGCTACCGCCAGCAATGGCGAGGATTTACAATGTTTTTTGTGATAACCACCGGGCCGTGGGTGGAAGCTCTGACATTGCCGGTGTTGAGCATATTGTGATTGAACGACATCACCATGATTTCGTCTCGGTGCCCCTCCTGGCACTTGTTGCCGATGGAGTCTTGGGTTGAGCAGCCAGCCGAGATCAGGCCTTGAGATTTTCCATTAATGGACATGTAACCGTGGTTAGCCATGGATGTGAATTTCCTGATGGGTTCGCCACAAACATACGGAAAAATGTAAATAGGAAATATCGGACGTTTCGCCTTTTTCAGTGCGAGCGGGATGTAGGATTATTCGTTTTTGTTTGAGATGAAAACGTCCCGTTATGCCGGGGAAATGACCACCACGCGTTCGCACAATCGGACAAGATGCCGGCTGAGCTGGCGCAATGGGCGGCGCGTATCCGCTCTTTTGCCTGGCGCTAAACCAAATGTGGGAGCTGGCTTGCCTGCGATAGCGGAATTTCAGTCAATGATGCTGTGACGGATAAACCGCTATCGCAGGCAAGCCAGCTCCCACATTTTTACTGAATTCGCCTGAAGAATCAGCGGCGGCTGCTGACTTCGGCGGGGACGTCATCACCGGCCATGCGTTTGCGGAACAAGGCCGTTCGCGCCAGCAGCAGTGTGGTGACCGGCACGGTGATCGCGAGCAAAATCGGAATCAGCCAGCCATGCAACACCGGCCCGGACTTGAGCACCGAAAAGTAGATGATCGACGCCAACGCCACGCTCCACGCCCCCAGCGTCGAGGCCAGTGCCGGTGGGTGCATGCGTTGGAAAAATTCTTTCATCCGCAGCAAGCCAATCGCGCCAATCAAGGCAAACAGGCTGCTGAGCAGCAGCAACGCCGCCACGATAATTTCAACCCATAACGGAATCATTCAATCACCTCGCCACGCAGCAGGAATTTGGCCAGGGCGAACGAGCCGACGAAGCCGAACAGCGCGATCAATAGCGCCGCTTCAAAGTAAGTGTCGCTGGCATAGCGAATACCCAGGGTCAGCATCATCAACATCGCCAGGATGTACAGGTAGTCCAGCGCCAGTACCCGGTCCTGGGCCGAGGGGCCTTTGAACAGGCGCACCAGGGTCAGCACCATGGCCAGGGAGAACAGGAACAGGCTGAACAGGATCGCATTGGCGAGCAGGGCGCTCATTCGAAGATCTCCATCAGGGGCCGTTCGTAGGCGTGCTTGAATTGCTGGATAAACGAGGCCTCGTCATCCAGGTCGAAGACGTGCAGCAGCAGGATGCTACGGTCCAGGGCCAGTTCCGACCACACGGTGCCGGGGGTCACGCTGGTGATCATCGCCAGCACGGCTAGGCCGTTGGCGTCGCGCAGGTCCAGGGGGATCTTGATAAAGCGTGAGCGCGGTGGGCGTGAGCCACAGGTGAGTACGCCCCAGGCCACGTGCAGGTTGGAGATGATCACGTCGAGGCCAACCCGGAAGAACAGGCGCACGATCACCCCAGGGCGACGGATGCGGATCGGCAACGGGCGCAATGGCGCCATCATCAGCGGCGCGAGAAAGCCCAGCAGTGCGCCCAGCAGCAGGTTGCCAGGGCTGATTGACAGGTTCAGCACCAGCCACAACACCCACAACGCCAACGACAACCAGGGGGCAGGGAACAGACGTTTCATGGCTGCACCTCCAGGGCGGCGGCCTTGGCTTCAGGGCTGGGCACTGGCCGGGTCGCGAGCACTGCCATCACGTAGTGTTCCGGGTTGTTCAGGCTTTCGGCGGTGGCCTGGGTGTAGCGCATCAGCGCTTCGGCCTTGAAGGTCAGCGCTATGCTCAACCCCAGCAGCAGGAAGATCGGCACACACTCGTAGCGGCGCAGCAGCGGTGATGGGCGTTCTTCCGGGGTCCAGAAGCGTTGGATGCCGAGGCGGGCGAACGCGATGAGCGAGGCCAGGCCAGAGAGAATCAGCAGCGCCACCAGGCCCCAGGCCGCTGGGCGGATCGATTCGTCCACGGCGTTGCCCAGGCCCAGTGGATTGATCAGCGCACTCAACAGGCTGAGCTTGCCGATAAACCCGGACAGCGGCGGCATGCCGATAATCAGCAGCGCGCAGGCGATAAAGCTCAGGCCCAGGAAAGCCATGGTCCAGGGGATGACCTGGCCAATCACTGCTTTTTGCTCATCGTCCAGGTTCACGCCAGGACGCGGATGCAGCGATTCCATGGCTTTGGGCAGCGCATCAATCTCCTCATCCAGCGGCAGGTCGTTGGCCGAACGCGAACGCTCGATCAGCTCCGCCAGCAAAAACAGCGCACTCAGTGCCAGGGTGGAGCTGACCAGATAGAACAGCGCCCCAGCGGTCAGGCTCGGCTGGGCAAACCCGACGGCCGACAGCAGGATCCCGGCCGAGACCAGGATGCTCAGGCTGGCCATGCGCTCCAGGCGCTGCGCCGCCACCATCGCCAGTGCCGCGCAAATGATGGTCGCCATGCCGCCGTACACCAGCCAGTCGCCGCCAAACAGCGCCGAGGCGCCGGCCTGGCCGGAGAACAGCAGGGTCCACAGGCGCAGCACGGTGTACACGCCGACCTTGGTCATGATCGCGAACATTGCCGCCACCGGCGCGCTGGCCGAGGAATAGGCGGGCGCCAGCCAGAAGTTCAGAGGCCACATCCCGGCCTTGGCCAGGAACGCCGTCGCCAGGATCGCTGCACCAGCATGCAACAGGCCGCGATCGGCCTCCGGCACCAGCGGTATTTTCAACGCCAGGTCGGCGAAGTTCAGCGTACCGGTGACGCCGTAGATCATCGCCGCGCCGATCAGGAACAGCGACGACGCCAGCAGGTTGATCGCGATGTAATGCAGTCCCGACGACACCCGCGCGCGGCCGGAACCGTGCAGCATCAGGCCGTAGGAGGCGGCCAGCAGCACCTCGAAGAACACGAACAGGTTGAACAGGTCGGCGGTGAGGAAGGCGCCGTACAGCCCCATCAGTTGGATCTGGAACAGGGCATGGAAGCTGGTGCCCGCACGGTCCCAGCGTGCCATGGCGAACAGCAGCGCGCTGACGCCTATCACCCCGGTAAGCACCAGCATCATCGCCGACAATTGGTCCACCACCAGCACGATGCCGAACGGCACCTGCCAGTTGCCCGGCAGGTACACGCCAATGGAGCCGGGGCCGCCTTGTTGCGTCCAGTACAACAGCAGGATGGCCACGCCCAGGCCGACGAAGCTGGAGCACAGATTGATCTGGGCTTTGAGCGGGCGGCGTTTCTCGCCCAACATCAGCATCAGCCCGGCGGTGAGCAGCGGCAGCAGGATCGGCGCGACGATCAGTTGATTCATCCACGTCATTCCTTGGGCTCCCGGCCGTCTACATGGTCAGTGCCGGTGAGGCCGCGGGATGCCAGCAGCACCACCAGGAACAACGCGGTCATGGCGAAGCTGATCACGATGGCCGTGAGCACCAGGGCCTGGGGCAGTGGGTCGGTGTAGTTGAGCAGGTCTTGGGGCACGCCGTCCTTGATGATCGGCTCCTTGCCGATAAACAGGCTGCCCATGCTGAAGATGAACAGGTTGACCCCGTAGGACAGCAGGCACAAACCCATGACCACCTGGAACGTCCGTGGCCGCAGGATCAACCAGACGCCGGAGGCCGCCAGGACCCCAATGGCTATTGCGATGACTTCTTCCATCAGGCGGCTCCTTCGGTTGCAGCAACCACTTTGGGCTGGTTGCTCGGTTTATGCGCGCGCACCGACTGGTGGCCGAGGGCGGTGAGCATCAACAGGGTCGAGCCCACGACCATGGCGTACACGCCGACGTCAAAGAACAGCGCACTGGCGATATGAATATCGCCCAGTAACGGCAGGCTGAAATGCCAGGTATGCGTAGTGAGGAACGGGTACCCGGCGAACAGCGCACCCAGCCCGGTCAAGGTGGCCGACAGCAGGCCGAAGCCCATCCAACGCATCGGCCGCAGGCTCATCTGCGCCTCGACCCACTGGGTGCCGGCAACCATGTATTGCAGGATAAACGCCACCGACATCACCAGCCCGGCGACGAAACCACCACCCGGTTGGTTGTGGCCACGCATGAACAGGTAGAACGACACCACCAGCGCAATCGGCAGCAGCAGGCGCACCAGCACCGCCGGTACCATCATAAAGCCCAGGGCGGTGTCGCTGGCCTGGCGCGGGTTGACCAGGTCGGTGGCCACGTCCGGTGCCAATTGGCGCTGTTGCGCCGGCAACTGCATGCTTTCCTTGGACGGGCGGAAGCGGCGCAGCAGGGCGTAAACAGTCAACGCCACGGCGCCGAGTACGGTGATTTCGCCCAAGGTGTCGAAGCCACGGAAATCCACCAGCATCACATTCACCACATTGCTGCCGCCGCCTTCGGGCAGGGCACGGCTTAAGTAGAACGAGGAGATATCGTTGGGCGTCTGGCGGGTCAGCATCGCGTAGGACAACAGCGCCATGCCGCCGCCGACTACGGTGGACAGCAGCAAGTCACGCACCCGGCGAATTCGCGCCTTGCGCAAGGTGTTGGGCAATGGCCAAACTTCCTCGATACGCCGTGGCAGCCAGCGCAGGCCAAGCAGGATCAACACGGTAGTGACCACTTCCACCACCAATTGGGTGAGGGCCAGGTCCGGCGCCGAGAACCACACGAAGGTGACGCAGGTCATCAGGCCGCACACGCTGACCATGGTCAGGGCCGCCAGCCGGTGGTACTTGGCTTGCCAGGCGGCACCCAGTGCGCAGGCAATCGCCAGCAACCACAGGGTGACGAAGACGATGGAGCCCGGGATTTTCGGGCGGTCGCCCCAACTGAGGCCACTGTTGATCATCGGGATCATTGCGCCGATCACCGCCAGCAGCACCAACAGGAACAACTGGGTTTGCAGGCGTTTGGTGCTGATGCGTTTCTCGATGCGGCGCACGCCGCGCATCATCACCACCAGGCAGCGCTCGAAACCGCGCTTGCCGTTGAAGTAGCCGATCAGCGGCGGGTATTCGAAGCGGCCACGCTTGAGTTGCTTGCGCAGCAGCAGGTACAGCACCACGCCGCCGGTCATCGCCACCAGGCTCATGATCATCGGCGCGTTCCAGCCGTGCCAGATTGCCAGGCTATATTCCGGCAAGGTACCGCCCACCACCGGCAGGGCGGCAGCGGCGAGGATCGAGCCGACCATCTGGGCCGGGAAAATCCCCACCAGCAGGCAGGTGAACACCAACAGCTCAACCGGGGCGCGCATCCAGCGCGGCGGCTCGTGGGGCGTGTGCGGCAAGTCGGTGGCGGGCGGGCCGAAGAACACATCCACGGTAAAGCGCAAGGCATAGGCCACGCTGAACGTACCGGCGATGGTCGCGATCAGCGGCAGGGCGATTTCCACCCATTGGGTCGACGAGATAAACACGGTTTCGGCAAAGAACATCTCTTTGGACAGGAAACCATTGAGCAACGGCACCCCGGCCATGGACGCACTGGCGACCATCGCCAGGGTCGCGGTAAACGGGATCAGGCGCACCAGGCCACTGAGCTTGCGGATATCCCGCGTGCCGCTTTCGTGGTCGATGATGCCCGCGGCCATGAACAGCGAAGCCTTGAAGGTGGCGTGGTTGAGAATGTGGAAGACGGCGGCAACAGCGGCCAGCGGGCTGTTAAGGCCCAGCAGCAGGGTGATCAGCCCGAGATGGCTGATGGTGGAATAGGCCAGCAGGCCTTTGAGATCGTTTTGAAACATGGCGCAGTAAGCGCCGAGGAGGAGAGTGAGGGCGCCGGCACCGCCGACGATCCAGAACCATTCTTCGCTGCCGGACAGCGACGGCCACAGACGGGCCAGCAAGAACACGCCGGCCTTCACCATCGTTGCCGAGTGCAGATAAGCCGAAACCGGAGTGGGCGCCGCCATGGCGTGGGGCAGCCAGAAGTGGAAGGGGAACTGCGCGCTTTTGCTCAGGGCGCCGATCAGCACCAGGGCCAGCATGACCGGGTACAGCGAGTGCACGCGAATCTGATCGCCCGCCGCCAGCACCTGGTCCAGGTCATAGCTGCCGACGATATGCCCCAGCAGCATCACTCCCGCCAACAGGCACAGGCCACCTGCGCCGGTGACCATCAGCGCCATGTACGCACCCCGCCGCGCATCGGCACGGTGGTGCCAATAGCCGATCAGCAGGAACGAAAACAGGCTGGTCAGTTCCCAGAAAAACACGATCTGGATCAGGTTGCCGGAGATCACCAGGCCAAGCATGGCGCCCATGAACGCCAGGAAAAACGCAAAGAAACGCGGCACCGGGTCGTCCGGTGACATGTAATAACGCGCATACAGCGACACCAGCGTGCCGATGCCCAGCACCAGCATCGAGAACAGCCAGGCAAACCCATCCATGCGCAACACGAAGTTCAGCCCCAGGCTGGGCAACCACATGAATTCTTCGCGGATCACGCCACCGTGGGCGATCTGGGGGTAGAGCAGGGCGACTTGAATAGTACCGACCAGTGCCACAAGGCCGGCCAACAGGGATTCGGTGTTACGTGCGTTATGCGGCAGCAAGGCCGCCAGACAGCTGCCGATAAAAGGCAGAAGCAGTAGAACTATCAGGGACATAGGCTTCTAATCTGCGGGAGTTTGGGATGCATCATACGTGCCGCTTTCACGATCACCAAACGGCAAGATGTGGCAGGATCCTACAAGGTAGGCTGAAACTTCCCATTTGGCACTGTTTGGACCTGCCCTTGAATTGAAATGCCGACCTCTGTGGGCGCCGTTATCTGCAGCGACGCCGTACCTGTGGCGAGGGAGCTTGCTCCCGTGACGGCCTGACAGTCGACGCTTGTCTCCCTGACACCCACGATCCAATTGTGGGAGCTGGCTTGCCTGCAATGGCGGCCTATCAGCCGACACTTCTCTACCTGACACCCCACAATCCAACTGTGTGCGGGCTTGCTCGCGAAGGCGTCCTGGCAGTCAACACAGTTGGATTGTGTACATATCCATTGCTGCGGTAACGGCCACTTGGGGTTCCGCCCTGACGGCGGCTCACTTTTGAGAAGCGCAAAAGTAAGCAAAACGCTCTTGCCCCACCACTCGGCACCTCGCTTAGGCTCGGTGTGCCCGAACGCAGGCTTGAATCCGTGGGCCGCCGCCACGCGCCATCCATGGCGCGGGGCGGCTAACCCGGCGTCCTGCCGGGTTACCCACGAATTCAAGCCTGCGTTCGGCCAGCGTGGTTTGACGGGGCGCCTGAGATCAAAAGCAGATCAAGAGCAAGAGCAAGAGCGGCTCGCTTCGCATCGTGGTTACTGTCGATCGTGGACTATCCCTGCCGCTCCTCTTCCAACGCCTCTGCCAACTCAACGGCCTTCTGCCCCTTCGTCTTCAACTCACTCACAATCACCGCCACCACAATCAACACCGCCCCCAACATTGCAATCGGCGGGAACCGCTCCCCGGCGATTCGCCCCACAACGCCGGCCCACACCGGCTCACCGGCATAAATCAACGTCGCCCGGGTTGGCGAAACACTTTGCTGGGCCCAGTTCATCGCCACCTGGATCACCGCACTGGTCAAGCCCAGGCCCACGGCACTGAACAGCAGCAGCCAGGAAAAGCCCGGCAACGCCTCGCCCATGGGCACTACCATCATGAACGACAGCACCGAAGCGGTGGCCAGTTGCACCACGGTCACCCGACGAATATCCACTTGGCCTGCAAATGCGCTGATCAAGATGATCTCGGCCGCTATTGCCACGGCACCGACCAGCGTAGCGATTTCACCTGGGCTGAAGTTCAGTGAAGCCCCCGCCGGGCCGGTCAACAGCATCAACCCGGCAAACGCCAGCATGATGCCGATGCTGGGCATCAACCCGGGGCGACGGCCCAATACCAGCCACTGCAACAGCGGCACGAATGGTACATACAAGGCGGTGATAAACGCCGACTGGCTGCTCAAGATGGTTTGCAGGCCAATGGTCTGCAAGCCATAGCCGAACATGATCGCCACCCCGATAAACACCCCGGCCTTCAATTCGAACAGGGTCAGGTCGCGCAGGGTGCGCAAGGAAAAAAGCCCAACCACTATCGTCGCCGCCGCGAAGCGCAGACCCACAAAAAACATCGGCCCGCTGACGGCCATAGCGTGCTGCACGAGCAAAAAGGTGCCGCCCCAGATCATGGTGATCACCACCAGGATGCATTCGGCTTTACTGAAACGGTTGAAACGCGAAGGGGAGTTCGGGGTGGTCATGGCGGCTCGGTCTTGCAAGGGGAAAGCACGGACCGCACAATGCGCCGCACGCTGGGCAGTATACTGCGCACACCCACCTATTGAGCAATATAGTGCACAAAGAAAATCCGCAACGGGCCTCGGTCCTGCAGCACGTCAGCCAGAACGTTCGTCGCCTGCGCCATGCCGCCGACCTGAGCCAGACCGCGCTCTCGGAAAAGTCCGGTGTCAGCCGGCGCATGCTGGTGGCGATTGAAGCGGGGGAGAAGAACGTCAGCCTGTCGACCCTGGACCGTGTCGCCGAAGCGTTGGACGTGGCGTTCAGTGATCTGATTCAGGCGCCGGATGCTCCCGATCACAGCTGCATCAACGAGCTGGCCTGGGCGGGTGAGATCCCGGGCAGCAAAGCCGTATTACTGGCTAAGGCTAACGCTCGACGTGAAGTTGAATTGTGGGAGATGCGCTTGGAACCAGGGGATCGCTACTGTCCCGAGCCGGATCCGGAAGGGTGGAGCGTGCAGTTGTTTGTATATGAAGGTCACCTGACACTGAAAGTGGGAGACGAAAAAATAATCGTCAGCGCTGGCGAGTTTTTTATGTTTGCCAGCCGCCAAGGCCACGTCTACCGCAATGATAGTGAGGTCGCGGTGCAGTTTGTTCGTAATGTCGTTATTTGATTAATTTGTCAGGTGTCTGTCGACAGTTTTTATTGTTTGTCAACTGTTGAGTTTGACAGGTTTAAGCGTTCGTCATATTTGCTAGATTGGTTTCTCGATATCGTTGATGTGCTATCAGCGCAAGTCGAGTTAACTTATTGAAGGAGATAGTCAATGGATATTTTTTTGCCTGATCCAGCTACAAACCTGCCTGGCTCGACGTTGCCTGATGCTTCGATCACTCCGGTGAACCCTGATGGGACGCTCAATAATCACGATATCGAGAATAAACTCGCTTACATGCACGTGTTCCCCTATGCCGGTATCCAACTTGAGGACGAGGTAGCTTGCTCCCAAAAAGTGGAGGGCGGAACGTGGTTCAGTTTTCGTGAGGTCACTAATCCTTGCGCCACTATCGACGTATTAGTACGTTCATTGCGTGGTGGCACTACGACAACTATTTCGTATTACGTGAGGCGCGGGGGAGAAATTGTGGGGCGCTCCGGAGAAAGGGTCTATCACGTCGTATAGGGCTTTCTAACCTGAGTGTTTTGATAAGTCATGCAACGTTTTGTCCTTGCCATCTGTTCTGGCGTGATTTTCCAGTGTTTTCATATGGCGAGGAGACTTGGACGCACGCGAAAGTCGTGGCTGTTTCCAGTGCGATAATTGTCAATAGATCGCCATGACAAAAACAGCTGCTGATTGTTTTATCTTACCCTTCCAAAAGCTGCGAACATCGGTATCTGTCTGTGCATCGGCTCTCCATTTCATTGCCAACTGCCACGGCCCGCCTTGCTCTCGCAGCGTTTCAGTCAAAGACAATCCTAATTGCCCAGGCCATGCTAATGCCCGCGAGTAGCGGGTGAGGCTCCTGATCGCTGAGCACACTGTCAATGTCGCGTTCAACTATGCATCTCAGAGCTACGTGCTGGATACTGGGCGGGTGGTCCTGAGTCGCAGTACCGCGCCGTTGTTGGTGCGGGACATGACATTTGTCTGGGCAAACAGTAAGGGTGAACCAGCATGAATCAATCAACTCGCAACGCTGACGTGCTGATCATCGGTGGCGGCCTGAGCGGTACGATGCTGGCCGTGCAACTGCTGCGCCTACCGGGCACGCGGCGCATCCTGATAGTCGAACCTCGCGCTGAACTGGGGCGTGGCGAAGCCTACAGCGCGGTCGAATTGGGCCATACGCTGAACGGCAATGCCGCCCGCATGAGCGTTGACCCGGACAATGCTGACGACCTCACTCAGTGGCTCACCGACTACATCAGCGCCGGGGGATGGCCCGAGTCGTATCAACAGCATGTGCCCATCAGCGAGCTGTTCCCGCCACGGGGGCTTTTCGGCCTGTACGCGCAGCAGCGTCTGGCGCAAGCCAAGGCGCTTTCTACATCGAGCGTCGAGCACATCCGCGCCGAAGGGGTAGACCTGCAAGTCGATGCCACCTCGGCGTTGTTGACTCTCGATACTGGCGAGCAACTGCGCGGCGCCTGTGCGGTATTGGCCACTGGCATGTTCCCGGCGGCGCGCACTCCGCAGACCGAGTCCACAGGATTGAATGCCGCCGCGCTGGACCCCTGGGATGTCCCCGCGATGACTCGTCTCGACCCACAATCGACCGTGCTGATCATCGGCTCGGGCCTGACCATGGTCGATGCCGTGGTCTCCCTGGAGCAGGCCGGCCATCGCGGGCCTATCGAGGTTTTTTCGCGCCACGGCTTGTTGCCCCATGTACGCCGGCAACCGCCGAGCTGGAACGACTTCCTCGCCGCCGACCACAGCCTGAGCAGCCCCCGACAGTTGCTGCGTGAGGTGCGACGCCAATGCCAGCTCGCGTTGGGGCAAGGCACAGACTGGCAGGCGCCGTTGGACACGGTGCGCGGGCATATCGCGCGGCTGTGGAGCCAGGCCAGTGAGGCTCAGAAACGCCAGTTCGTGCGGCATGTGCGGCCCTGGTGGGAAAGCCATCATCACCGTTCGCCACCCTTGAGCGCGCAGTTGCTGGCGCGGTTGCACCAGCAAGGGCGGTTGCGCATCCGTGCGGCGTCGTTCAAGGGTTTGATGCCGTCGCAAGAGGGGGTCGCCATTGCGGTGCGCTACCGTGGCGAGGATGTGATCACCCAGGTGTGGGGCGCCGCGCTGATCAATTCCAGCGGCATCGAATACGACTGGCGCCGGGTGGCCCGGCCTTTGCCGCAGCAATTGCTCAAGCGCGGGTTGGTCCAGCCTGGGCCGTTGGCGCTGGGGATTGCGGCGGATGCGTCCGGCGCAGTGCTGGATGCTCGCGGCCAGGTCAGCCCGCGACTGTTTGCCATGGGGCCGCCGTTGCGGGGCATGTGGTGGGAGAGCACGGCGGTGACCGATGTGGCCCTGCAGGCCAAGGCACTGGCCGCCAGGCTGGCACAGGCTTGAATGTGGGAGCTGGCTTGCCTGCGAAAGCGCTAGTGCAGTAACAGATGCAGTGACTGACACACCGCTTTCGCGGGCAAGCCCGCTCCCACATGGTGTTCTCCTTTTATCTGGAGATTTTCACAAACCCGGATTTCAGCCCAAACACCTCAACCCCCTGCGGCGTCGATTGCCCGGTGGTCACGTTCACCCGCTGCACCGGTTTATCCATCGCCGCCCGATACTCCACCGTCATGTCCGCCTGGATCGCCTGGCTGGGAATCACGATCGCCTGGTCATTGTTGTAGGTGACGATAGTCAAGCGCGCACTCATGCCCAGGCGCACCCGCTGCAACTGCTGGGGCGTCAGCGTGGGGATCGACAAGGTCACCGGAAACTGCGCGCTGCCCTGGCTGTCGCTGGCGATGGCCAAGCCGCTGACCACGCTGACCGAACCCGTCAGCCGCTCGCCGTCAAAGCCATCGCCCATCACTTCAACGGCCTGGCCCTGACGTAACTGGTTGATATCCAGCTCTGAGACCTTGGCGACGATTTTCAACTGTTCGATATTGGCCAGGCCGAACAGCACCTGGCCCTGGCTGACCTTGCTGCCGGCCTGCACCGGCGCGCTGTTATTGCCGCCAGCTTGCGCGGTGTTGTTGCTGCCGGGGGCCGGTACCACGATGCCGGAGAAGGGCGCCTTGACCTCCTTGCCTTCGAGCAGTTTCTGCAAGGCTTCGTACTTCACCGTGGCATTGGTCAGTTCCATTTCGGCGATCTGCCGGTATTCGCCCTGGCCTTGGTCCAGGGCTTGTTGCAGCTCACTGCGCGCCGCCGCCAGGTCCAGTTGCTGCTGCTGAGTCTGCTGCTTGAGGTCATCCAGTTCGTTGCGCGGGATGATGCCGCGCTTGAACAGGTTTTCGCTCTCGGTGAGTTTGCGTTGGGTGTTGCCGGCGGTCATTTCAGCGGTGCGTAAACTGCGGCGGGCACGGCTGACGGTGGGGCTGCTGCCCCAGTCCTGCATTTCCTGCACGGTGCGCCGGGCCTTGAGTTGTGCGGAGAGGGCGTCGCGCAGTTGCACTTCCAGCGTCGCCGGGTCCATGCGCAACAGAACCTGGCCGGCTTCGACGCGCTGGCCTTGTTCGACCAGGTTGGCCAGCACATTGCCGTCGAACGGCGCCGTCAGGGTGACGGTGGTGTGCGGCTCGATCTTGCCCACCAGGCCGATCTGGTGCACCAGCGGGTCGGGCTTGACGGCCAGCCACTGCTCGGCCGTGTTCGCTGGCTCGGCGCCGCCGCGTTGGCTGAGCAGGCTGACTGCCGCCCCGGCCAACAACAGGGCCAAGGCAACGGCCAGCAGGGATTTTTTATTAATAGTCATTGAGGGCGATTTCCCAACTTTCCAGCGTCATGCCCAGGGTCAGATCGAGCTGGGTCTGGGCGTTCAAATAAGCGATCAGCGCATTGAGCTGGGCATTTTCGGCGTTGCGCAGGTCGGTCTCGAAGCTCAGCACCTGGAAGTTGGTGGAGCGTCCGGCACTGAGTTTTTCCCGCTCGATCTCGATCTTGCGCCGCGACAACTCCACGGCGCGCTTGGAGATTTCATATTGGCGCCAGCGGGTGCCGAGGTCACGCACCACATTGTTGACGTTGCGCTCCAGTTCCTGGCGAGCGTCGGTGATGCGGATTTCCTGATCCTCCACATTCACCCGCGCACGCACTTCGGCCTGGCGCGTGCTGATATCGCCAATAGGGATCTGCACTTGCACCCCGGCGTAACTGTCCCAGGTGCGGTTATTGTTATGGCCGTCGTCGTTATCGGTGGCGGCGCGTATCTGGTTGGCGCCTGCGACCAGGTCCACTTGCCAGCGCCCGGAATCCTTGGCGATCACCAGGTTAAGGTCGGCCTGCTGGCTGCCGAGCAGGGCGGCGAGGTATTCCGGTTGCTGGTTTTGCGCGAGGTTGAAGGCCTGGCGCTTGTCTATCTCCATGGGGCTGGCTTCCAGGGCCTCGGTGGCACGCACCGGTGTCGACAGGTCCAGGGCCAGCAGGCGCAGTAACGCCAGGCGGCTGGTGTCGAGTTGGTTGCGGGCTTCTTCCACGCCCAATTGCTGGGTGGCGATGTCGGCTTCGGTCTGCACGATCTCGAACTCGGCCATGCGCCCGGCGCTGATCAGCGCCTTGTTCACCTCCAGCAAGGTCGTGGAGCGCTTGAGGGCTTCCTGCACGATCACCAACTGTTCCTGGGCACGCAGCAACTCGCGGTAGGTGGCGATGATCTGGCTGATGGTCTGCGCCACGGTGGCCTTGAGGTTCAGGCGGTTGGCCTGCTCGGCCAGGCGCGACAGGCGCAGCGGTGCGGTGGTGGCATCCCAGCCGGCGCCGCGCATCAGCGGTTGGATGATCGCCAGGTCCAGGCCGTCGCTGCGATAGCGGCCGGCGCGGTTGGCGTTGTTCAACTGCTGGGTCCAGGCCATGCTCAAGCGTGTGCCGTATTCACCCAGCAGGCTGCTGCTCGGCGCCAGGCTGGCGTTGCGCGCGTTGTCCTGGGAGCCGCGTGTGCTGCGGTAATAGCTGTTGAGGGTGAGCTTGGGGTTGAACACGTCTTCTGCCACGCGCAGGTCGAACTTCTGCGCCACCCGTTGCAGGTAGGCGCTGCGGATCGCCGGGTTATTGCGCAGGCCCAGGTACACCGCGTCGCCCAGGGTCATGGTGGTGGCCTGGGCATTCAGCGAGACGCTACGCTCGTAGCCGCTGCGGGTGGTGCTGGGTGCCTGAGGGTTGATCACCACGTCGGCGGCCATGCCCGGCAGGCTGGTCAGCATCAGCAGTAGCAGGTACTTATTCATCGCGCAGGGCCTCCACCGGCTGCAAGCGTGAGGCCGACACTGCCGGGTAAATGCCAAAGAACAAACCCACCAGCAACGTGCTGCCCACGCCCAGGGGCAGGGCCGCCACTGCCAACGCAAACGTCCAGCCCGACAACCACGCATACAGCCAGGCAGCGGTCATGCCCAGTACCGCGCCGCACAGCGCGCCCACGGCGGTGAGGGTGACCGCTTCGAGCAAAAACAGGTTGCGGATGTCTCGCTGGCGCGCGCCCAAGGCCATGCGAATGCCAATCTCGCGGCGGCGTTCCGAGACGTTCATCAGCATCACGTTCATCACCCCGACACCACCGCCCACCAAGGAGATCGCGCCGAGGGCAAGCAGCAGGTAGGCAAAGGTGCGGCTTTGCCGGGTCATGCCATCGATCATTTGCTGGGGCACCGTGATGTCGACGTCATGGTCGGTAAGCTGGGGTTGCAGCGCGGCGGCGGTGTCCCTGGCGATACGTTCCATGTCCTGTCCTGGCGCTGCGCGAATGATCAGGTTGTTGATCTGCGGGGTGGCATAGATACGGCGCATGCCCTCGGCGGGGATAAACAACGATTCGTTGGCTTGCACAGGCATCAGCATGGCCCGGGGTTGGTTGTGCAGGATGCCCACCACCAGAAACAGGTAATCGTTGATACGCACACGGTCGCCCAGTTGCAGCGGGTCGCCCGGTGCGCCGAGGGCCTGGGCGAGTTGGTCACCGATTACCCCGTAGGTTTCGTTGGCATCGAAGGGTGACAGGAAACGCCCCTTACGCAACGCCAGGCGCATGGCGTGCTGGATACCCGCAGTGCTGCCGACAAAGTTGGCGTTAGTGGTACGCCCATGAAACACGATGGGCCCGCTGAACAGGCTGAGCGCGCCGAGATGGGCAATGCCCGGCACTGCCTGGCGTACCGCGTCGAGGTCGAGCTGGGTGCGCATCGGCACGTTGCTGCTGCCCTTGGGTGGGAACTGGGCGATGAGGGTATCGGTACCCATGTCCTTGAAAATCATCGCCGCATCCACTGCCGCGTTGTGGCCGATATTGATCAGCGCTACCACCGAGGAACTGCCGATGACGATCCCCAGGAGCGCCAGGATCGAGCGCTTGCCCAAGGTACGCAGGCTGATAAACGCTTCATGCAGCAGTTGGCTGAGGCTCTGCTCGACCCGCAGGCTCATGGGCGCCCGGCCTCATGCACCACGCCGTTGCGCACCAGAATCTTGCGCTCCAGGCGCTCGGCAATGTGGGGGTCGTGGGTGACGATGATCAGCGTCACCTGTTGCTCACGGTTAAGGTTCAACAGCAGGTCCATGATCTCTTGGGCGGTGGTGCTGTCGAGGTTGCCGGTGGGTTCGTCGGCCAGGATCACCGAGGGGTTGCCGACCAGGGCGCGAGCAATGGCCACGCGCTGGCGCTGACCGCCGGAGAGGTCGGCGGGCCGATGGTGGGCGCGGTCACCGAGGCCGACCTGTTCGAGCATGCGTTGGGCGTGTTCCACCGATTCATGCCGCGACACGCCGCGATAACTCAAGGGCAGCGCGACGTTGTCCAGGGCGCTGAGGCGGGGCAGCAGGTTGAAACTCTGGAACACGAAGCCGATCTGCTGGTTGCGGATCGCCGCCAGCTCATCGGGGGTGGCGTTGAAAATATCATGGCCGGCAAAGTGGTACTGGCCACAGTTGGGCAGGTCGAGCAGGCCGAGGATGTTGAGCAGGGTGCTTTTTCCGGAACCGGAAGCACCGAGAATGCCGCAGCTGTCACCGCTGGCGATGCACAGGCACACATCATTGAGAATGCTCAATTCTTGCCCGGCGAGCTGATAGCGCTTGCCGATGCCTTGCAGGGAAATCAAACCTGGGTGCGCGGGGGTCTGTGTCATCATGACTACGCCTGCAGTCTCGACGGTACCGCCTTGCCCCCGGAAACCCTTTGTAACAAGTTCGGAAGCTGCCTGTACGCGTCACGGACTGGTTTTATTTCTTGTTTTTAAAATATTGTTTGAATAGTAACTGCCTTCCTGACGCTTCGCCAGCCACGGAGGTAGAGCGGTTTTACCGGTTGAAACGATTTTCTCGTTGGGTGTGAGGGGCCGGGAAAAATTCCTTGGCTAGCCTCAAAAGCCCGGTAACACGGGCTTTACAACATATGGCGGAGTGTCACTACTTGCTTTCGACGGGCCGCCCCGGTATAAAAAATCAAATTATTTTTTAAAACAATATTTCCGCCGTGGAACCCATATGGTCGCGAAGAAACTCAGCGCTCCAAACGTTACCAAGACTCGACTGCTGGATGCGACAGAGGCTCTTTTCATCAAGTACGGCTATGACGCCGTGTTGCTACGGCAGATAACCGAGCGTGCCCAGGTCAACCTGGCGGCGGTGAACTACCACTTCGGGGACAAGGACTCCCTGATGAAAACCCTGCTGATGCAGCGCCTGGAGCCCCTCAACGAGCAGCGCCTGGAGTTGCTGGCGCGCTGTGAAGCCGAATCCGATGGCCCGCTCGATTGCGACACACTCCTGGGCGTGCTGTTTGCCCCAGCCATGGGCCTGGAGCGCAGCGACCCGGCCAGCGGGGAAGGGCGCTCGTTCATCCGCTTCCTGGGCCGGGTCTACAGCGACACCTCGCCGTTCATTCAGGAATACCTCAAGGTGCATTACCAGCCGGTGTTCCAGCGTTTCTTCGAAGCCTTCGCCCTGGCCCTGCCGGATTTGCCGCGCAATGAACTGGGCGTACGCCTGCAATTTGCCCTCAAGGCCATTTCCGGGGTCATGGCTGGCACCGAACTGCGCCTGCTGATGAACTCCATGAGCCTGGGCCGCCCGGCCACGGATGCCGAGGTAATGGCCAAGCTGATCACGCTGGTGTCGGCAGCGATTCGCGTGCCGCAGCAGAGTGCCGAGGCTGAAACGGCGCTGGCCAAGGTGCTGGAAACCCAGCGCGCCATTCGCGAACAGGCTGCACGCTGAAACCCATCCCCAAACCCATGTAGGAGCGAGCTTGCTTGCGAAAAACGCAATGACGCCGCGGTTAACCAGAATGCCCGCGTTATCGTTGATGTTCTTCGCGAGCAAGCTCGCTCCTACAGGGTGAGGCCGTTTCCTGACCAAAACCCAGGCAAAAAAAAGCCCGCTGGGGCGGCGGGCTTGATATGCAACGTTTGTAACGGATGAGGCTTCACACTACGGCTTGGCTTGTGAATAAATCGTGAAAAATATGTAAGAAGAAGTGTGAATGTGCGGGCATTGTATTAGGTGTACTTTCACTCGACCCAATGTACCGTTTGTCGTCACTGTCAATTCTCACAGCTAGACGCGGCTTCCCTTACCACTGTTTGATCTCCCTGGCCCCACGCATAATTCCCTGTGCGTGCCCTTCAGCCAGGAGAGCTCTTCATGTCTGATAACCCGTTTGATTCCGGCAGTGATCGCGCGCCCGCTGCCTCTGATGACACTTCCTTCCCCATAGCCTGTCTGCCCCACCAGAGAGAGTCTATTGTCCCTGGCCCACAGCGCGTGGAAAACCTGGACCCGCCTTATTCCGCGTATCCCTCTGTCCCTATTGCTGGGCATGTGCCCGGTGAGGTTGCGGTCTATGGCCTGGGCATCCGGCATGTGCGCCCTTACGCACTTATGTCATTTGAAAATTGGTCTGCGCAGGGTATTGATGACTACTTCGCTAGTTACTTCGGCCGTAGCGATGCCGACCTGGCTTTCCCGGTAGCTGACGACCTCGTTAGCGATACCACCCTGGTTCGCCAGAACCTGGCGATCCCCGAGGAGCGTATGCCCGAGGGCGAAGTGGTGACCTATGGCCGAGTACGCCGGGCAGGCAGCGGCAACGAAAGCACTTCCCCCAAGCAGATTATTCTGATCAAAACCACCCGGCCCGGTGGCACCGATACCGACCCGGGCAGCTCATGGCATACCGGGTTGGTCATGGAAGTCGAAGGGTTCCCCGAAGGCGAGACCCTGCGCTTGGAAAATATCGGCCTTGGCGTGTATTGCCTGATTTACTTGTACGAACACATTCGCAAGAACGATGTGATCGAACTGTCCTGGGATGGCATTTTTGTACTGCATACCGTCACTTCCGATGAAGCGGGCGGAGCGGGGCCGATCCGCGTATTTGTGGATAAGTCCATCATTGCGCAGGGCGGACAACGGGGCACATTGACCCTGCGTTTTCGGGTGCGAGATGTGGTGGAGAACTTCTCCGGCGAAAAATATCAGTATTCCAAACCCTATTTCCTCAACGCCGAACTGGACCCCAGCCTGTTGAACGCACCGATTTTCCTGGTGGATGACCAAGAGCTTGAATCCCGACAGATCGACTTCGACACCCAGAGCGGCTCGACCTTCGAACTCGTCGTCCTGACAGACCGGCAGTTTCCAGCGCCTAACCCCAGGTATGAGATCACCGTTTCCTTGCTTTGCACCCGAGACGACGGCACCAGCGAGACTATCCTGTTGGGACCTGTGCCTGATTTGAACCGAGGGTTTACCTATATTCCTATTGATAACGACATCATTGCGCAGCTGGTTGGGGGCTCACTTAGGGTGTCATTTTTCTGGAAAACCGATGCGCCGCTACCGCGCGAGTCCGGCAGCCTCACGATTACCGTGGTTGGCACCAAGGTTTCAATGCCCGCGCCTAGCGTCAGCCCTATCGAACTGGGGTTGATTCCGGCAGGTGAGGACATCACCGTCACCATACCTGCCTACGAGCCGCACAGCCCCGGCTGGCTGGAAACGCTGTACATCACCCATGTACCGCCGGGTGGAGGTAGCGCGATTATTTTTAGCCGAGAGCAGTTGGCCGGTTCTCAAGGCGGCACCTACACCGTCACCGCAGCCGAGTTGGAGCAATTCAATGGGCGGGGTGAAATCCACATTTATTACACCACCAATGATGGCGCCGCCCATATTTTGGGAGGCGGCGCCTTGGCGATTCGTCAATCGGCGATGCTCGGGGCGCAAGTCGGTGAGCGCATTGCAGACATGCCGGCGCCGCGCTTGCAGGGCGCTATTGGTAACAACGTGGACCCGGCTGACGTGCCTGGTAGTGATGTGCTGGTCACCTTTACCTACTTGGGAACACAAAACGGCGACAAGCTTCACTGGTCGTGCATTGGTTCAGGCCTTGGCGGCTCCGCCAGTGGCACTATCGAGATTAACGGCGCAACCGCCGGCAAGGAGTTGCACTATCCGGTCACCCGCGACATTCTCGATAAAAACCTCAACGGCAGCCTGCGTATCTCCTACAGCCTGGAGCGTGAGGGACCGCCGAAAGTGGTGTTGCGTTCAGAAGTACTGATGCTCACCGTGGGCAAAGGTGTGGAGTTGGACCGGCCGATCATCGAGGGCGCCTCCACCGCTCCCGATGAACTCAACCCGTTGGCGGCAATAAGCGGCACCCGGGTAATCGTGAAATTCCGGCCGATGCTGGACGGTGACCTTATTACGGTGGATTGGATCACCGCTGATCATCACGGCAGCTTCGCAGATAATGTTGCTGGTAACCCAACTACCCATGAAGCCAGCGTGTGGGTCGACGCTCGCACCATCGCCCGTGGGATTCGTGAGGGTGGCAACACCATCAATGTGCAATATCACTTCCATCGCGGCACGTTCCCGTACGAGTCCGTGATCGTGCCCCTGCGGCTATTGCCGTTGGCCGGGTTGCCGACGCCGACTATCGAAGGCATCAGTGGGCCGGTTCTGGACTTGTCACAACTGAGCCCAACCGCGCGGACCTACATTCCGGTGTGGAGCTTCATCCATGCCGAGCAATTGATGTGGATGACGTACGAAAGCGAAGGCGTTGTGTTTGAAGACACTTACACCGCCAATGAAGTAACGAACGACGGCGTGTTGAATGGGATCAGCCCGCCCACGCCTGTGGACAAGATCAAGCTGCTGGAGGACGGCGTGGATTTGACGATCAAGTTCTGGGTCAGCCTGGCGGAACGCCCTGACAAGAACACTGCCGTGCTGTTCGGTGTGCGCCATTACACCATCCAGGCCTTGCCGGGAGTATTGCCTCATCCGTTTATCAATGGCACCACCGATACCGGAGCAAGTGTGACGGTGGACCCGCTGCCGATTGAACACAATACGACGGTGACCGTCCGCTACACCGGTATGAGTGGTCAAGACCGCATAACGCTTGAATGGATTTTGGCCGACGGCACTCATCATACGGCGGTAGAGAACGGACTGGATGGAGGCACGGTGGTATTCAACCTGACCGCGGATAAAGTCTTGCACCGTAGTGTGAACAGTACGGTGTGCTTGAAGTATTCGGTGGTACGTACGGGTGTGGCGGACCCGATTCCGTCGAATGTGCAGACGGTGACGGTCACTACCATTCCTGCTGCCAGTTTGCCACAGCCACGGATCAATAATATTGCACCCGGTGGCGTTCTGAACTTGAACAGCTTCACAGGCAATGCCTCTGCATCAGTCGCCAAGTGGTCTTTGAGCTCAGTGGGCAATCGTGTGTGGCTCACCTGCAGCAGTTCGGGAGTGGCACCGCTTCATGTACTCACGGCTAACGGCGCGTTGATCACTTCAACAGAGGCTGCCAATGGCCTCGTGAACAAAGCCGTATTACGCAGTTGGCTGGAGTCATTACCCAACAACAGGCAGATAACGATAACCTGTGAAGTGGAGTTTGGCGGTAATACGGATAAAGCGCGTGCTGTCGTATTCCCTACCACATCATATACCGCCGCCTATCCGGCCTTGTCTATCAGTACAGCCACGATGACGTTAAATGGAACCGCTTATATCATGGCCGGCTGGGTAAAGAGAGCAGAGTACGCCGGCAATACGCAGACCCGGGCTGCAACCGGTGGGCGACCTCCTTATACCTACACCTCCCAAAACCCGTCCGTGGCGACGGTCACATCTACAGGGTTTGTGTCAGGGATGCGTAATGGCAGTACTAACATTGTTGTCACTGACAGGGCGAATAACCAAGTGTCCTATACCGTTAGCGTCAGTAACGTATGGCAAGTACGTGAAGACCGCCGCGGTATGGATTGGGGCACCGCAGTCAATTGGAGAAAGTCCCTGCCAGGCGCTATTGGTCATTACGGCGATGCTATTCGCTTCATGGGCAACGCTTATGGTTGGCCATTGCCGGTACCTTATGACTCTTGGTACTGGGTATGTACAGAGCCTCAATGCGACGCCTTGACCGGAGTACTCTGGGACTCCATCGACCCAGAAGTAGTCTGGTGTAATCGAAAGCAGGCGGTTGGATGGGCCTGGTGCTTGCAACCTTAAATATAAGGGCACTGTAAAAAAGGCGAAGCAGGTTCATGGGGTTGTATAGGACCTGCTTCTCTGGCCTGTTACTAAATTTTCCAATGTAACGAGCTTTTCAAAAGCCGCTCGCGCATCCCGTCGACATTCGCGGTCAGTTGCAGCGTCAACAGTCGGTAGCCGTCCAGCCCGTTGTGCACCGGGACCTCCAGCAACGTGACGTTCGTCGCGACACTGCCAGGGCGCTCCAACCGCTCCGTCACCCCCGACTTCAACGCCCGCGCCATCCCCACCAACTGCACCCGAATCTGCCGATGCTCGGCCTTCAACATCACCCGCATCCTTGCCGTGGCCTGCTCATCACGCGGGTCCGGCCGGGTATTGCCCAGAATCTCCAAAGTGCTGATGCACATGCGCAGGTGCCGCTGGATCGCATCCAGTTCAGTCATGGAAATCCGCACTTCCTTGGACACCGACGGCATCAACGAGCGCAGTTGCACCATCGCCCCGTTCAAACGGTTGAGCAGCTTGAGGTGTTCATCGTTGGTTACCGATTGGCCATTGGTGATCCGGCTATAAATCTGCGCGCAGTCCCGCAGGGCGCTGGCCAGGTTGTAGCGCCACGAATACACGGCGTACAACGGCAAGGCGAAGGAAAACGCCAGGGCCAGCACGATGCCGATCAGGATATCGACGGTGCGCCACAGGCCATCGGAGATTGGGTTGTCGCCATGGCCGGCGACGATAAATACCGTAATCGCCGACAGCAGCGCGATGTAACCGCCCTTACCGATGGCGTGATAGGAAAAGAACCCGCACACCACCGACATCAGCAGGTAGGTGAGCAACGGCAGGCCGAAGTAAGCCTGTTGCACCACCAGCAGCAAGCCGACGCTGGCGCCGATCAAGGTGCCGTAGGCGCGCTCGACGGCTTTCTTGCCGATGTTGCCGTGGTGCTGCAGCCCGCCGATGACAATCAGCATGGTCACCGACGCCCATTCACCGTGCGGCAGGTTGAGGCCGGTGGTCAGCAGGATGGTTGCCAGCAAACCCACGGACACGCGCGCGGCGTGGATCAGCTTGGCATGGCGAAAGCGGCGGTAGGGGTCGAGCAAGGGGCGCAGCAGGCGCCGGGCAAAGAAGGGCAGGTTCATCAGTATTAAAGTGGCCTCGATTATCTGAGTATGCGCGATCAAATGTGGGAGCTGGCTTGCCTGCGATAGCATCACCGCGACCTGACTGAAAGACCGAGGTGCCAGCATCGCAGGCAAGCCAGCTGCCACACTGACCTGTCTGCACATTGAAACGGGGTTGATCTTAGAAGATGTAGTCGGTGGTCAGGAAACTCGAGTCTCGATTGCGCAAAATGTCGCTGACCAACGCCTTGTTACTTTCCTGGAACTTGGTCGCCACCAAGGTGCGGATCGAGAACACACGCAAGGCGTCATGCACCGACAACGTGCCCTCGGCCGAGTTCTTGCGCCCGTTGAACGGAAAGGTATCCGGCCCGCGCTGGCATTGGGCATTGATATTGATGCGGCCCACCTGGTTGGCGAAGGTGTCCACCAGGCGTCCGACTTCCACGGGGTCGGTGCCGAAGAGGCTCAGCTGCTGGCCGAAATCCGAGTCCAGCACGTAGTCGATCACGGTTTCTAGGTCACGGTAGGGCACGATCGGCACCACCGGGCCGAATTGCTCTTCGTGGTAGACACGCATCTGCGGGTTCACCGGGTACAGCACCGCCGGGTAGAAGAACGAGCCACGGCTGCTGCCACCCTCGGCATTCATCACCTTGGCGCCATGGCGCGCCGCATCGGCCACCAGTTCGTTGAGGTAATCGACCTTGCCCACCTCCGGCAGTGGCGTCAGCGCCACGCCGTCTTCCCAGGGCATGCCGGGCTTGAGCGTCGCCAGCTTGGCGTTGAACTTCTCGATAAAGCGCTCGACCACGTCTTCATGCACGAACAGGATTTTCAACGCGGTGCAACGCTGGCCGTTGAACGACAGCGAACCGGTAACGGCTTCGTTCACCGCATTGTCCAGGTCTACTTCGGGCAGCACGATCCCTGGGTTTTTGGCATCCAGGCCCAGCGCAGCGCGCAAACGGTGCGGCTTGGGGTGCAGCTTTTTCAAATCACTGGCGGCCTTGTTGGTGCCGATAAACGCAAAGATGTCGATCTTGCCGCTGGCCATCAGCGCGCTCACGGTCTCGCGGCCGCTGCCGTAGATCACGTTGATCACCCCGGCCGGGAAGCTGTCGCGGAACGCCTCCAGCAACGGGCGGATCAACAGCACACCGAGCTTGGCCGGCTTGAACACCACGGTATTGCCCATGATCAAGGCCGGGATCAGCGTGGTGAAGGTCTCGTTCAAGGGGTAGTTGTAAGGCCCCATGCACAGCGCCACGCCCAGGGGCACGCGGCGGATCTGGCCGAGGGTGTCCTGCTCCAGCTCAAAGCGACTGCTGCGCCGGTCGAGTTCCTTGAGGGCATTGATGGTGTCGGTGATGTAGTCGCAGGTGCGGTCGAATTCTTTCTGCGAGTCCTTGAGGTTTTTGCCGATCTCCCACATCAGCAGCTTGACCACCGCATCACGCTGTTCGCGCATGCGCCGCAGGAACGCCTCGACGTGCTGGATACGCTCAACCACTCGCATCGTCGGCCATACACCCTGGCCACGGTCGTAGGCGCGCACGGCAGCATCCAGGGCGGTGAGGGCGGTGTCGGCATCCAGCAACGGCGTGCTGCCGATGTGCACGCGCTCATCACCCAGTTGCACGGGGCTTTGCACGCGGGCGAGCGGGCCGTTCCACTCCTGCAACTGGCCATCGACCAGGTATTCACGTTGCTCAATGGGCGCTGCCAGGCGAAATTGCTCGGGAATCTGCGCGGTGGAGGTGGGAAACAGCTGGGCGAGCAGGTTGCTGGTGGTCATGTCGCTACCCCTGGAATAGTTGCAAAACATGACTAGAGAGTCACCCAACACGCGGCTCTAACGCAAGGCTTGCGCGCATTCTTGTTCGCAGCGCGGTGTACGCCGGGTAAACTGCGCGGCTTTTCAGAAGGAGTTCACATGAGTCAGTACCAGCCGGGCATTCTTGCCGCACCGGTGCCTTTGCAGGCCCGCCATCTGTTTTTTGCCCTCGACTCGCTGCAAGCCGTGCCCGCTGCGCTGGACGCACTGGTGCAGTTGACGGATGCGGCGGCCGTGGTGGGGTTCGGTGAGCCGCTGGTAACGGCGCTGGGTGTCCAGATCCCAGGGCTGCGCTCATTCCCGGCCGTCAGCGGCCCTGGCGCCCACAACCCGTCGACTCAACAGGCGCTGTGGGTATGGCTGCATGGGGTGGATCGCGGTGAGTTGCTGCTGCGCAGCCGGACCGTGGAAAAAGCCCTGGCCCCGGCGTTTCGCCTGGTGCAGTCGACAGAAGGCTTCCGCTACAAGACCGGCTTTGACCTGACCGACTACGAAGACGGCACCGAAAACCCTCACGACGATGCCGCCGTGGAAGCCGCGCTGACCGACAGCGGCGCCAGCTTCGCTGCTATCCAGCAATGGCAGCACGACCTTGACGGTTTCGCCGCGTTGCCTGCCCAGGAGCGTGACCACATCATTGGCCGCCGTCATGGCGATAACGAAGAACTCGACGATGCCCCCGAGTCGGCCCACACCAAGCGCACCGCCCAGGAAAGCTTCACACCGGAAGCCTTCGTGGTGCGCCGCTCCATGCCCTGGGCCGAAAATGGCCAGGCGGGGCTGATGTTCCTCGCGTTTGGTCATTCTTTCGATGCGTTCGAAGCGCAGTTGCGACGCATGAGTGGGTTGGAAGATGGGATTGTCGATGGCCTGTATCGCATCAGCAAGCCGTTGACGGGGGGTTATTACTGGTGCCCGCCGCTGAAGGACGGGCGCCTGGATCTGGGCGTGGTTTTTGAGTCGCCGCTTCCTTGAGCGATCATTGCCCCCTGTAGGAGCGAGCTTGCTCGCGAAAAGCGTCAACGATAACGCGCGCCGCCTGAATCAACGCGGCGCCTTCGAGTTTTTCGCGAGCAAGCTCGCTCCTACGCAAAGCCTAACCGAGCATTTTTACTTTGCCGCTGTGCAGCTTGTATACGCCGCCGACAATCAGCAGTTTTCCCGCCGCGACCGCATCAGCCAACAGGCTTGATTCAGCCGTGAGCCGCGCCATGGTGTCGGTGACATTTTGTGCAATGGCGTTTTCCAGCAAATCGCCGGGCGCTTTCAATACCTTGTTCACCGAGGGTTTGAAAGTATCGGCCAAGCCCTGGATCTTGCCCGGGAAGCGGGCGTTATCCTTGACGGCCTTGACCCCCGCCGCGACTGCGCCACACATGTCGTGCCCCAATACCATGATCAGGGGCGTGCCCAATACCGCCACCGCGTATTCAAGGCTGGCGAGCCCGTTATCGGTGGCGAAATTGCCCGCGACCCGTACCGCGAAGAGGTCGCCGCGGGCGGTGTCGAAAGCGTACTCGGGAGCGATCCGCGAATCGGCACAACTTAACACCGCGACGAACGGATTTTGCCCACCCACCAACACTTCACGCTCGCTCATAAAGTCATGACGCTTGGTCACCCCGTCGGCGTAACGCTGGTTGCCTTCCATCAGCCGCTGCAAGGCAAGTTGGGGGCTGAGGTCGTTGGCGGGCTTGGGCAGCGCTGGCGCCGCCGATGTTGCGTTCGCGAGGGAGGGCAGCGCCCCGCTCAGTAGCGTTGCGCTTGTACTGACGGCAGCCAGGCGTAGGAAGTTTCGACGGTCTTTGAGGTGAACAGGGCGGTTGCACATCGGGAAGGTTCTCAGACGGGTTGAGGGCACTAGGGTGGGAACGATCAGCCGAAAGAGATGTAAGAAATATCTGATTTTGCTTGTGTCTAGCAGCGGGGGCGCCTTCTAAGCACAAGACTCAGCCCTTGTAAAAAAGGCCAGGGGAGGGCTAGTGTGGCGGCCTGAATATTTCTGAATGTTTCAGTTTTATGTCCAGCCTTGCCCAACGCACCGCCAATACCACCTCGCGCCGCGCGGCACTGACCCTCGGGTTTTGCCTGCCCAGTGATGTGCTGCTGTACCTGTTGCTGCCCATGGAGTCCGAGGCGTTCGGCATCACGCTGGCCCAGGCTGGGGTGTTGTTGGCGGCTAACCGTCTGGTACGGATCTTTGGTTATCGGCATGTACTGAATTTTTATGCACGTAACGGCGACCGCCTGACCTGCATGCTCGCCGCCGGCGCGGCAGCACTGTGCGCATTGGGTAATTCGGTGCTGTCGGGCTTCGCTGCGCTGTTGGTCTTGCGGCTGGTGTGGGGCCTGTGTTTTGCCGCGTTGAACCTGTCGACCCAGGTACTGGCGACGTCTGAACCTGAAGGGGCGGCGCGCAGGGCGGGGCGCTCACGGGCATTGATTGCCTTCGGGCCGATGCTGGCCCTGCCTCTGGGCGGGTTGCTGACGTTATGGGCCGGGCCGCGCCCGATCTTCCTGATTCTCGCCGTCTGTTGCCTGGCAGGGTTGTGGATCGCTCGCGGCCTGCCCACCTCCGGTCATGACTTGCACAGCACTCCGGGGCGCCGCTTCAGGTGGCCTGACAGCGTTGCGCTGTGGTCGTTTATCGAAGGTGTCGCGCTGGACGGCTTGTTTATCTTTGGCCTGTCGATCCAGGCGCAGAAGATCATGGGCGGGGATGCGGTACTGATCGCCGGCGGCTTGATGGGCCTGCGCTACCTGTCGGAATTGCTCCTGAGCCCGTTGGGCGGGCGTGCGGCCCAGCGTTTCGGTGCCACGTCGATGCTGTTGCTGTTTTCGTTCTTGAGCGCCCTGGCCCTGGCTGCGTTCGGCAGCCATTGGGTGATCGTCGGCGCGGCGGCGGTGCTGGTGCTGCGTGCGTTGCAATTGCCCCTGGTGACTACCCTGGTGGCCGAGCGCAACCCCGGCGCCATGCGCGTGTCTGCATTGGCGTCCAACGCCGTATGGCGCGATATCGGCGCCGGCCTCGGGCCGCTGCTGGCGGGCCTGTTGCTACCTGTGGCCTCGGCGCCCTGGGTGTTTGGCCTGGCGGGTGCGGCGATTGCCCTGAGTGCAGTGTTTTGCTGGCGGGCCAAATGGCCCACTGACGTGTCCCTGCGGAGCTAAGCGCTTTTCAGGCTGTCCAGCCAGGCAGGATCAAGCCGGGTTTGCTCGGTAGCGATCCCCAGGGCCTGCATCTTCGCCTTGTGGGCCTCGATCTCGCCCACCATTTGCGCCTGGGCGCTGGAGTTGGCGTCCAGTTCGTGCATCTGAATCAGCCCCAGATGATAGAAACGCAACAGCTTGATGGCTGACGGGTCGTTGGCCTGTACCCGTTCGCTGACCTTGTGCATCACATTGGTCACGCTCATCAGGCTGCGTTTGAGCTGCCAGCCATACACCGCCGACGTCATCCAGGGTTGGGTCCAGAACGGGCCACGTACCAGCGCGACGGTGATCAACACCCCGGCAAAGACGCCGCCGACGTTGAAGCGAAAATTATCACCGCCAGGCTCACCGAACAGCATCACTGCCAGGCTCGATAACAGCATGGCCAAGGCCAGGAACAGCACGGCAATGACCAGTGTGCTGCGACGGGTCTGTTGGCGATAGGTGGCGGGGTCGCAGGGTTTGAGCTCGAACATCCGGGGCAGGTCTCCAGAAAGAGCGGTCATCTTCTCATGCTTGGCGCAATGAAGTTGAACGATGGCGGCGGGCGATTTCTCTAAAACGGTGAACCCTTCATGAGGTCAGCCGTCATGCCCGACTATAAACAGCCACCGCCTGGTACACCCGACCCGCACCGCACCCCCGGTGAAGAGGAGCGCGACAACGATGCGTTGCGCCCCAATGATCCGAAAGAACGAGGCCCGGACGACGATGTGCAGCGCGCCGAAGAAGACCTGGAAAACCTCCACGACAAAGCCCGTCCGCTTTAACAGGAGAACCTGATGAACAAGCGTACCGATGGCCCCCATTCCAACGAACACGCCAGTGGCAAGGATGAACTGGGCTTCGACCCGGACTCGCCGGACCTGGCCGACCCGCAGGTCGACCCGATCGGCCCGGCAATTGCGCCGCTGGACAAAACGGACGAGGAGACAGCGAAAAAAAAGCCGCCCTACGATCCGTTGGGCGACTTGAAGCAGTGAACCGAGCCCCGCCTGTGTGCGGGGCTTTGTTTATCTGGGCGGGGACCAGCTGACGTCGCTGATGCCGTATTTTTCCGCCCAGGGCCGGGTGGTCTTTTTCACCTGCTCGTGACCCACGCGACCGATGCGGCTGACATGGGCAATGTCGGCATCAACGGCCGCCCAATGCCAGGCCTCGGCGTTGTTCATCACCTCGGCGCGCACCACGAAAGACTTGGGTTTACCGTGTAGCTGATAGTGGACGGTGTAGATTTTTGCGGTACTCATGTTGCCTCCCAATCTTGTTATAGATGGATAGGCTGGCGCTCCAAAAGGTTCATTCAAAATGACAACGCACACAGAGGCGCGGCATAGTGACGCTCTTGCCCTGCGCCCAAGGATCGCGCCATGCACACACTCGCCGATAGCCGCCTGTACCTGCAACGCCTGGGCTATGCCTCGCCACCGCCGCCCACCCTGCAAACCCTGCGGGACCTGCAACTGCGCCATGTGTGCACCTTCGCCTTTGAAAGCCTGTCGACCCTGATGCATGCACCGGTGCCGATCGACCTGCCCAGCGTCGAGCGTAAGGTGCTGCATGAGGGGCGTGGCGGCTATTGCTATGAGCTGAACCAGCTGTTCCTGGCCCTATTGCAGGAGCTGGGCTTTGAAGCCCGTGGTATCACCGGGCGCGTTGTGATCGGCGGCCCACCGGACGCCCACACCGGGCGTACCCACCGCCTGAGCCTGGTGACCCTTGACGGCGTGCGCTATATCACCGACGTCGGCTTTGGCGGTATGGTGCCCAGCAGCCCGTTGCAACTGGACAGCGACGCGCCCCAGGTCACCGCTCATGAGTGCTTTCGTCTGACACACAACCAAGGCAGTTACACGCTATGGGGCCAGGTGGGTGAAGAATGGCGTGGCCTGTATGTGTTCGACCTGCAAACCCAGGCCGACATCGATTATGAAATCGGCAACTGGTACGTCTCCACGCACCCTGGCTCACCGTTCGTCGGGCAGTTGAAAGCCGCGCTGCTTGCGCCCGGTAAACGTCATACCTTGGCCAACGCCCGCTATGCCCTTCATTATCTGGATCGACCCAGCGAAAAGCGCACGCTCAAGAGTGCCGATGAGTTACTGGGACTGTTGCGCGACACCTTCGGCATTCGGCTGCCGGAGCAGCCTCAACTTCGCGAAGCCGTTGAACACCTGATTCGCATGAATCCTGAAGAGTCTTGAGTTAGAGCCTTCGCTGAATCGTTTTTCCTCCGTTTTGGTGCAAATCCGTTCGAACTTTTTGCAAAAGCCAAGGTTCGAACCGATTCCTGAATACTTTGCCCACCTTAAAATGGAGATGTAAAACGATGTCCAAACTATTCGGAAAATTCCTCAAGAACACCTCGTTGCTGGCCCTGGTGGCTGCGCCTGGCGTGGTGTTCGCAGCACCTTCCACTGACCCGATTTCCACGTTCGGGATCATGGGCAGCTACAACGACTTCAAACTTGAAGGCGGCAGCGAAAGCGACAAAGACCACATGCCCGAAGCCGGCCTGTTCTACAACTTCGGCAACAAGCTCACTGCCGAGTCGGGCTTTATCTACCAGGCCGGTATCGAAGCCAAGTACGGTGAAAAAAGCGATAACAAACTCAAGGAAGGCCAGGCCGACCTCGACCTCGGCTGGCGTGCCGCGCTGGATGCGCGCAATTTTGTCGACGTGATCGTGGGCGGTGGCTACAGCTGGACCCGCTACGAGCCGGACACCAATGGCTACGACATGAAGCTCACCAACAAATCGCCGTTTGCCAAGGCGGCGCTGGGCTACAACCACCAGTTCGATGACATGACCCTGCGCGTTGAAGCCGGCGCCCGTCACACCATCGACGGCCGCGCCAAGCTCAAGGTCGACGGCGTCGGCAGCGACACCGTAGACCTCAAGGACCGCACCAACCCTTACGCCGAAGTCAGCCTGCTGATGAACCAGAAGGGCGACCTGCCAGTGATGGCGGGCCTGTACTACACCCGCACCGAGTACAAGCTCGATAACGACTCCTATGTGGCCGACAACACCAAGCTCAAGCGTGATGAGTATGGTTTCAAGGTGGGTATCGCGTTCTAACGCTGTTTGCGCTGCAAAAACGCCCCGAATGCTCGGGGCGTTTTTTTTGCGGCTATTGCCGGTCAGCCCAATGCGGCAAGTTGCGCCACGGTTTCCGGAAAGCGCGCCACCAGTCGTATCAACGTGACAGCCTGCGCATTCGGCTTGGCCCGGCCTTGCTCCCAGTTCTCCAAGGTGCGGGTGTTGGTGCGCAGGTACATGGCGAATACCGAGCGGGACAGGTTGAGTTGCTGGCGTACGGCGATTACCTCGTCAGCGCTGAGTGGCGCCAGCTTGTTGAGGTGCGCTTTGTGGGTGCGCAGGGTAATTTTGCCCTGGCGTTCATCAGCCAAGGCGTCGAAGCCTTCGACCAGTTCGGAAAAGATTTCACGTTTCATGGTGTGTTCTCGCTTTGATTTCCCTGTCTAGCATGTGTTTAAGGGCTTTCTTGTGTTGGGGTGTCAGGTCGTTCTGTTCGTGTTTGCCGTACAAAGTGAATAACCAGAATTGCGTACCGCCTGACCACCAGTAGTAAATGACCCGCAGGCCACCGCGCTTGCCTTTGTTTCGTCGCTCATCGACGAAGCGAACCTTTCTCAACCCGCCCGTTCCTTCGATCACGTCTCCCGCTTCTGGGTTTTTCATCAACTCCTGCTGAAAACCGTGAAAAAGTTCATCGCTCAGATAGTCCCTGCGATGCCGTTCGAATGCCGGCAGTTCGATAAATAGAGCATCCATGTTCTGTACGTAGCCTGCGTATAGTTTGGTGGCCCACTCGCTTTGGGTCAAGCGCCCAAGCTGTGGGAACTTTCTTAAAACGCAGACACCTTAGGCCGCATCCAGCGGGGAAGATGCCGGATGAGGAGGCAGATTGAAGAGGAAATTTCAGCGAGTAGGGAAGGGAAAAAGCCAGGCTACAGAAATGCAAAACGGCGCCCAAAGGCGCCGTTATGTTTACTGCATTAATCTAAGCGATCAAACGCCCAGCACCGCGTGCTGCACTAGGGTGAGCAACGGTTGTGGGTACACGCCCAGGAAGAACGCGAGCAGGGCGATGGCCAGCAGCATGACGCCACCGGCTTTCTGTTCCCAATGCAGCTCGGCATCCACACGGCGCAGGTTTGGCTCGATCAGGTACAGGGTGACCATCACGCGCAGGTAGTAGAACACGCCGATGGCGCTGCCCAGTACCAGCGAGGCAACCAGCCACCATTCGTGGGCTTCGACACCGGTAGCGACGATGTAGAACTTGCCGATAAAGCCCGCCGTCAGCGGAATGCCGGCCAGGGACAGCATCATCACGGTGAGCACGGCGGTCAGGTACGGCCGGCGCCAGAACAGGCCGCGGTATTCGTACAGGGCGTCGGCGTCACGGCCTTTGTACGGCGACGACATCAAGGTGATGACGCCGAACGCACCCAGGCTTGTGATCACGTAGGTGACCAGGTACACGCCAATGGCTTCCACGGCCAGGCCTTTGCTCGCCACCAGGGCGATCAGCAGGTAGCCGAAGTGGGCGATGGACGAATAGCCCAGCAGACGCTTGAGGTTGTTCTGGGTCAGGGCCAGCAGGTTACCGAACAGGATCGACGCTATGGCGATCACGGTCAGCACGTTGCTCAGCACGCCGGTGTTGGCGGCGGGGGAGATCTGGAACAGACGCACCATCACCGCAAACACCGCCACTTTCGACGCAGTGGCCAGGAACGCCGCCACCGGCGCTGGGGCGCCTTCGTACACGTCCGGGGTCCACAGGTGGAACGGCACCAGCGACAGCTTGAACGCCAGGCCGATCAGCATCATCGCCAGGCCCAGTTGGGCAATCGGCGCCGGGCTGTTGGTGGCGGCCAGGGCGTGGCCGATACCGGTGAAGCTCAGGCTGCCAGCTTCGGCGTAGAGCAGGGCCATACCGAACAACAGGAACGCGGAACCGGCAGCCGACAGCACCATGTACTTGATGCCGGCTTCCAGGGAGCGCTTGTTGAAGAAGGCATAGGCCACCAGGCCGTAGGTCGGGATCGACAGCAGTTCCAGGCCGATGAACAGGCCCGCCAGGTGCTGAGCGCTGACCAGCACGATACCGCCGGCCGCAGCCAGCAGGATCAGCAGGTACAGCTCTTCCTTGTTGCCCGGGTAGCCGGTGCCGCCTTCGCCGAGGTAGGCGTGGGCGAGGGTGACGCAGGCCAGGGTCGCCACCAGGATCAGGGCGATGTACAGCAGTGCGAAGTCATCGACCATCATCAGTGGCGTGACCGCCAGTGGCGCGACCTTGAGGGCCGGAATGATCGACAGCAGGGCCAGGTTCAACCCGGCGCAAGACAGCAGGAACGTTTGCGAATGATTGCGGCGCCAGGCGATCGCCAGCATCACCACCACGATGGTGAGGCTGGTGATCAGCAGCGGCGCAAGCGCGATAAAGTGTTGGATCGTGAATTCCATAGCGCTCTTACCGGGCCGAAGCGAGTTGGGAGAAGGCGGTGCCGAACCACTGCTGCACGCCATGCATCGTTGCGGCAGAAGTGTCCAGGAACGGTTGCGGGTACACGCCGATGAAGACCAGCAGTACCGCAAGGCCGAGCACCATGATCAGTTCGCGCGCATCCATCCCTTGCAGGACGGTGTCGGACTTGGCCGGGCCGAAATAGGCGCGGTGGATCATGATCAGCGAGTAGACCGAACCGAACACCAGGCCGGAGGTGGCGATGGCGCTGATCCACGGCGTTTGCACAAAGGCACCCATCAGGATCAGGAACTCGCCGATGAAGTTACCGGTACCCGGCAAGCCCAGCGACGCGGCGGCAAAGAACAGGCTGATGGCCGGCAGGTACGCGATGCGCGACCACACGCCACCCATCTCACGCATGTCACGGGTGTGCAGGCGCTCGTACAACTGGCCACTCAGGATAAAGAGGGCAGCGGCGGAAACACCGTGGGCCAACATCTGGATCACCGCACCCTGCAGCGCCAGTTGGCTGCCGGAGTAGATGCCGATCAGTACGAAACCCATGTGGGAAACGGACGAGAAGGCAATCAGACGCTTGATGTCGGTTTGCGCGAAAGCCAGGAACGCACCGTAGAAGATCCCGATCAGACCCAGGGTCATGGCGATCGGCGCGAATTCGGCCGAAGCATTCGGGAACAGCGGCAGGGCGAAACGCAGCAGGCCGTAGGCAGCGGTCTTCAGCAGGATACCGGCCAGGTCCACGGAGCCGGCAGTCGGCGCCTGGGCGTGGGCGTCAGGCAACCAGGAGTGGAACGGCACCACCGGCAGCTTCACCGCGAAGGCGATGAAGAAGCCCAGCATCAGCACGTACTCGGTGGTCAGCGACATCTTGGTTTTCAACAGGTCGGCGTAGTTGAAGGTAATCACGCCGGTGTTGTTGAAGTTGACCAGTACCAGGCCCAGGATCGCCACCAACATGATCAGGCCGGAAGCCTGGGTGAAGATGAAGAACTTGGTCGCTGCGTAGATCCGGGTTTTCTTGCCGTCCGAAGAGCTGTGACCCCAGAGCGCGATGAGGAAGTACATCGGCACCAGCATCATTTCCCAGAAGAAGAAGAACATGAACAGGTCCAGCGCCAGGAACACGCCGACAACACCGCCCAAAATCCACATCAGGTTCAGGTGGAAGAAGCCCACGTGACGTTGGATCTCTTTCCAGGAGCAGAGTACCGAGAGGATACCCAGCAGGCCGGTCAGCAGGATCATCAACAGCGACAGGCCGTCGAGGGCCAGGTGCACGTTGATGCCGAAGCGCTGGATCCACACGTGCTTGAATTCAAGCGCGAAGGTGGGGTCGACACCCGGTGCCGGAGCGAATGAGTAGTCACCATGGGCCCACAGCCAGAGGCCGAGCGCGAGTTCCAGGGACATGGTCAGCAACGCAATCCAGCGGGGGAGGGTGGCGCCGAAGCGTTCACCCATCCAGCAGAGCAGGCCGCCGATAAAGGGGATCAGGATTAGCCAGGGCAGAATCATGACGGGCTCGTTTCCTTTTGCAAGTTCGCAAAGTACGCAATGTTCATAGTCATACCGCTACCACCACGATGGCGCCGATCACCAGCACGGCACCGACGGCCATGGAAGCTGCATACCAACGCAATTGGCCGGTCTCGCTGCGGCTCAGGGCGGTGTGACCGGCCTTGGCGGCACGCGGGATCAAACCGATGGTCTGGTCGAGCGGGTCTTTGCGCAGCACGTGGCTGATCGCAAGGTAAGGTTTGACGAACAGTTTGTCGTAGATCCAATCGAAGCCCCAGGCAGCGAACCACCAGGCCGACAGGAAGCGACCAATGCCACTGTTGGCCACGGCGGTCACGAAGCGACGCTTGCCGAGGAACAGCAGGGCCGCCAGCAGGATACCGGCGATGGCGATGGCGCCCGAGGCGATTTCCAGGCTGTGCTGGGCTTCGCCGCCGGCATGGCCGACGCTCTGTGGCAACACACCGTGCAGCGGTGGAGTGATCATCGCGCCGACGAAGGTCGACAGGATGATCAGCACCGACAGTGGCAGCCAGTGGGAGATGCCGTGGCCTGCGTGCGCTTCGGTCTTGGCTTCACCGTGGAAGGTGATGAAGATCAGGCGGAAGGTGTACAGCGAGGTCATGAACGCACCCACCAGGCCTGCGTACAGCAGGTTCTGGTTACCGCTGGCGAAAGCTTCCCAGAGGATTTCGTCCTTGGAGTAGAAACCGGCGGTCACCAACGGCAAGGCGGCCAGGGCGGCACCACCGACGATGAAGCTGGCGTAGGCCAGTGGCAGTTTCTTCCACAGGCCGCCCATCTTGAAGATGTTCTGCTCGTGGTGGCACGCCACGATCACCGCACCGGAGGCGAGGAACAGCAGGGCCTTGAAGAATGCGTGGGTCATCAGGTGGAAGATCGCCGCGTCCCAGGCGCCCACGCCAAGGGCCAGGAACATGTAGCCGATCTGGCTCATGGTCGAGTAGGCGAGGATACGCTTGATGTCGGTCTGCACCAGCGCGGCGAAGCCGGCCAGCACCAGGGTCACGCCGCCCACGATGCCCACCAGGTGCAGGATGTCCGGCGCCAGGGTGAACAGGCCGTGGGTACGGGCGATCAGGTAGACACCGGCGGTTACCATGGTGGCGGCGTGGATCAATGCCGATACCGGGGTAGGGCCGGCCATCGCATCCGCCAGCCAGGTTTGCAGCGGCAGTTGCGCAGATTTACCCACGGCGCCGCCCAGCAGCATCAGGGTCGCCAGGGTGATCCAGAAGTCGCCGACCTGGAATTTCTGCGGAGCCAGTACCAGCAGTTCCTGGATGTTCAGCGTGCCCACCTGTTGGAACAGGATGAACAGGCCGATGGCCATGAACACGTCGCCGATGCGGGTGACGATAAATGCCTTGAGTGCCGCGTTACCGTTGTTGCGGTTGCTGTAGTAGAAACCGATCAACAGGTACGAGCACAGGCCCACGCCTTCCCAGCCGAAGTACAGGAACAACAGGTTATCGCCCAGCACCAGAAACAGCATGCTGGCGATAAACAGGTTGGTGTACGAGAAGAAGCGCGAGTAGCCCGCTTCACCGCGCATGTACCAGGACGCGAACAAGTGGATCAGGAAGCCCACACCCACCACCACGCCGAGCATGGTGATCGACAGGCCGTCGACGTAGAGGGCGAAGTTGGGCTTGAAGCCTTCAACCGCCATCCACTGCCACAGCACCAGGGTGTAGTGACCGCCTTCAGGCGGTGCCACATTGAATTGCCAGATGACGTAGGCGGCCACGATGGCCGACAGGCCGATGGAGCCCACGCCGATCAGGGCCGAGAGGTTTTCCGACCAGCGCCCGCGAGAGAACGACAGCAGCAGGAAACCGATCAGGGGGAATACGAAAGTCAGAAAGATCATGTTCATCCGCGCATCTCACTGGCAGCGTCGATATCAAGCGTGTGGAAGCGACGATACAGTTGCAGCAGGATCGCCAGGCCAATACTGGCTTCGGCGGCTGCCAGGCTGATCACCAGGATGAACATGACTTGTCCATCCGGCTGGCCCCAACGTGCGCCTGCCACGATGAACGCCAGTGCCGCGGCGTTCATCATGATTTCCAGGCTCATCAACACGAACAGAATGTTACGGCGAACCATCAGGCCGACCAGGCCAAGGCAGAACAGGATGCCGGCGACCGCCAGACCATGCTCCAAAGGGATAGCAGGCATCGTCATTGCTCCTTGGCTTCGTTGCGGCCCAAGTGGAAGGCCGTGATGGCCGCGGCGAGCAGCAGCATCGAAGCCAGTTCGACCACCAGCAGGTACGGGCCGAACAGGCTGATGCCCACGGCTTTCGCGTCTACGGTGGTGTGGCCGATGGCCTGGCCGCTCTGGTGAGCGAACAGTACATACAGCAGTTCACCCAGCAGCAGGGCTGCGAGCACAACCGGGCCGAGCCAGATGCCGGGCTTGAGCCAGACGCGCTCCTGGGCGACCGAAGCCGGCCCCAGGTTGAGCATCATCACCACAAACACGAACAGCACCATGATGGCGCCGGCGTAGGCGATCACTTCCAGCACACCGGCGAACGGTGCACCGAGGCTGAAAAAGGTCATGGCCACGGCGATCAGCGAAATGATCAGGTAGAGCAGGGCGTGCACAGGGTTAGTGTTGGTGATCACGCGAAGCGTGGACACCACTGCAATACCCGATGCGAAATAGAAAGCGAATTCCATCTTTCTTCCTTAAGGCAGCAAGCTCTTCACGTTGATCGGCTCGGCTTCGTTTTGTGCGGCGCCCTTCGGCTTACCGGCAACGGCCATACCTGCAACACGATAGAAGTTGTAATCAGGGTTTTTACCGGGACCAGAGATCAAAAGATCTTCTTTCTCGTACACCAGGTCCTGACGTTTGAACTCGGCCATCTCGAAATCCGGTGTGAGCTGGATCGCGGTGGTCGGGCAAGCTTCCTCGCAGAGGCCGCAGAAAATGCAGCGCGAGAAGTTGATACGGAAGAAGTCCGGGTACCAGCGACCGTCTTCGGTTTCAGCTTTCTGCAGGGAGATGCAACCCACCGGGCACGCCACGGCGCACAGGTTGCAGGCTACGCAACGCTCTTCGCCGTCGGGGTCGCGGGTCAGTACGATGCGGCCGCGATAGCGCGGCGGCAGGTACACCGCTTCTTCGGGGTATTGCAGGGTGTCGCGTTTGCGAAAGCCGTGACCGAACACCATCACCAGGCTTCGCAACTGGGTACCGGTACCCTTAACGATGTCGCCAATATATTTGAACATGGGTCAAATCCTCACTGAACCGCGGCAGCGGGCGTGTTCAACAACACGACGGCAGCCGTCACCAGCAAATTGATCAGGGTCAGCGGCAGGCAGAATCTCCAGCTGAAATCCATCACCTGGTCATAGCGCGGGCGCGGAATCGAGGCGCGCAGCAGGATGAACAGCATGATGAAGAACGCGGTCTTCAAGAAGAACCAGAAGAAGGCCAACTGCGGCAGGATGCCAAACGGACCGTGCCAGCCGCCGAAGAACAGCGTGACCAGCAGGGCCGAGATCAAGATGATGCCGATGTACTCACCAACGAAGAACATGCCCCATTTCATACCGGCATATTCAATGTGGTAACCGTCGGCCAGTTCCTGTTCCGCTTCCGGCTGGTCGAACGGGTGACGGTGAGTCACGGCCACGCCAGCGATGAAGAAAGTACAGAAGCCGAAGAACTGCGGAATGATGAACCACAGGTTCTGCGCCTGGTACTCGACGATATCGCGCATGTTGAACGAGCCAACCTGCACCACGATGCCCATCAGGGCCAGGCCCATGAACACTTCGTAGGACACGGTCTGGGCCGAGGCCCGCAAGCTGCCCAGCAGGGCGAACTTGTTGTTACTGGCCCAACCGGCGAACAGCACGGCATAGACCGACAAACCGGCCATGGCGAAGAAGAACAGCAAGCCGATGTTCAGGTCCGCCACGCCCCAGGTCGGGGTGATCGGGATGATCGCGAAGGCGATCAGCAATGCGCTCATGGCTACCACCGGTGCCAGGGTGAAGATCACCTTGTCGGCGAACGGCGGGGTCCAGTCTTCCTTGAAGAACATTTTCAGCATGTCGGCCGCGATCTGGAACATGCCGAATGGGCCAACGCGGTTCGGACCGTAACGGTCCTGCCACCAGCCCAGCAGGCGACGTTCGACGAAGCTGAGCAACGCGCCCGCGACGACCACGGCCAACAGGATCACGATGGCCTTGACCACCGAGATGATCACGTCAATTACTTCCGGCGTGAACCAAGTCATTGCGCTGCCTCCTGCAGACCGTCAACGGTTTTGCCGAAAATGGCAGGCGGAATACCGGCGATGCCTTTAGGCAGTGCAACCAGGCCGGCACCCAGCTCGTCATTGATACGCAGCGGCAGACGCAGGGTCTGGCCGGCCACGTTCAGGCTGAGCAGCGCACCGTCGTTGACGCCCAGGCGGTCGGCTTCGGACTTGGCGACAGACACATAGGCGGCAGGAATACGCTCTTGCACCGGCGCGGCCTTGGAAGAAGTTTCTTCGCTGCCGAACAGGTGGAAGAACGGCACGACCTGCCAGGTGCCCGGCGCCGGGTTGAACGGACGCGGTACCGCAGCGAACCAGTTCAGCGAGTCACCGCTGCTTTCGATCAGGCGGGTGCCCGGGTCGCCAGCGCGGATATGACCACCGACTTCGTCCTGGAACTTGTTCCAGGCTTGCGGCGAGTTCCAGCCCGGCGACCAGGCAAACGGCACCTGCTGACGCGGCTCGGCCGAACCCGAATAACCTTCCATGGAGAAGGCAAACGCGGTGTCGTTGTCTTGCGGGGTACGCGGCTCGTGCACGCTGATGTCAGCACGCATGGCGGTACGACCGGAGTAACGCAACGGCTCACGCGCCAGTTTCAGGCCCTTGATGCGGAACGCGGCAGACGGCGCGGCATCGACGATACGAGCCAGTTGCGGCGCGCTGGCAGCGGTGGCAGCGGTGACGTGGTCGAGCTGGGTCCAGTCGATCGGCTGGTTCAGCAGGGTGGCGCGCAGGGCATGCAGCCAGCGCCAGCCTTCGTGCACCAGGATGCTGGCGTCCATGTACTTCGGATCGAACACCTGGAAGAAGCGCTGGGCGCGGCCTTCCTGGCTGACCAGGGTACCGTCGCCTTCAGCGAAGGTGGCGGCTGGCAGCACCAGGTCGGCGCGGTCGCTGGTGGCGGTCTTCTGATGGTCGGCGACGATCAGCACCTTGGCGGCGTTGAGCGCAGCGTCAACCTTGGCCGCAGCGGTGCGGGTGTACAGGTCGTTTTCCAGTACCACGATGGCGTCGGCGTTGCCGTCGATCACGGCTTGCAGCGCCGCGTCCACGGACTCGCCACCGAGCATGGCCAGGCCCAGACTGTTGGCTTCCGGCACTACCAGGCTGATGGAACCGTTTTTGTCGCGCAGCTTCAGGGCCTTGGCGATGTTGGCAGCGGCTTCGATCAGCGCCTTGGAACCCAACGAGGTACCGGCAATGATCAACGGACGCTTGGCCGCCAGCAGGGCGTCGGCAATGCGCTGGGCCAGTTCGACGGCTTCAGCGTCCAGGCCTTCAACCGCAGGCGCGCTGGCGTCGAGGGCATGGGCCACGGCGAAACCGAGGCGGGCCAGGTCGTCCGGCGCAGCGTGCACGCATTCTTCGGCGATGTCGTCGAGCTTGGTTTCAGCCAGAGAAGCGATAAACAGCGGGTTCAGCGCGTGCTGGCCGATGTTTTTCACGGCCGCGTCGAGCCACGGCTGTACGCGCATGGCGTCGGCCATTTCTTCGGCCTTGCCTTTGACCGATTGACGCAGGGACAGCGCGATACGCGCGGCGGTCTGGGTCAGGTCTTCACCGAGCACGAAGATCGCATCGTGGTCTTCGATGTCGCGCATGTTCGGAACCGGCAGCGGGCTGTCGTTCAGCACTTGCAGGACCAGGCGGATGCGCTCCAGCTCGCCGGCTTCGATACCGCAGTAGAAGTGCTCGGCACCTACCAACTCGCGCAAGGCGAAGTTGCTTTCGAGGCTGGCACGTGGTGAACCGATACCGACGATGTTACGGCCGCGCAACAGGTCGGCGGCCTTATCCAGTGCGGCGTCCAGGCTCAGCTTGGCGCCATCGGCCAACAGTGGCTGGCGTGGGCGGTCTTCGCGGTTGACGTAGCCATAGCCGAAACGGCCACGGTCGCACAGGAAGTACTGGTTGACCGAACCGTTGAAGCGGTTTTCGATGCGACGCAGTTCGCCGTAGCGCTCGCCCGGGGAGATGTTGCAACCGCTGGAGCAGCCATGGCAGATGCTCGGTGCAAACTGCATGTCCCACTTACGGTTGTAGCGCTCGGAGTGGGTCTTGTCGGTGAACACACCGGTCGGGCAGACCTCGGTGAGGTTGCCGGAGAACTCGCTCTCCAGCACGCCGTCTTCAACGCGACCGAAGTACACGTTGTCGTGGGCGCCGAATACACCCAGGTCGGTGCCGCCGGCGTAGTCCTTATAAAAGCGCACGCAGCGGTAGCAGGCGATGCAGCGGTTCATTTCGTGGGAAATGAACGGGCCGAGGTCCTGGTTCTGGTGGGTACGCTTGGTGAAGCGATAACGGCGCTCGTTGTGGCCGGTCATCACCGTCATGTCTTGCAGGTGGCAGTGACCGCCTTCCTCACAGACCGGGCAGTCGTGGGGGTGGTTGGTCATCAGCCATTCGACAACGCTGGCGCGGAATGCCTTGGATTCTTCATCGTCGATGGAGATCCAGGTGTTGTCGGTGGCTGGGGTCATGCAGGACATGACGATACGACCACGGGTGTCGTTCTCGTCGGTGTATTGCTTGACCGCACACTGGCGACAGGCACCGACGCTACCAAGCGCGGGGTGCCAGCAGAAATACGGGATGTCGAGACCGAGTGACAGACACGCCTGTAACAGGTTGTCCGCCCCATCGACTTCGAGCGCTTTGCCGTCTACGTGGATAGTGGCCATGGTTCAAAGTTCTTCGTTGGCCCGTTGTCAGCGGGCGTGGCTAATGGAATCTTGTTATTCATGTGCATCTACACAGCCTTGAAGGCGTCAGCACATGAGCAGGCGAAGGGCACGGACCCTTCGCCTGTTTAAGCGTTACGCGCCGACTACGATCGGCTTCGCCAGAGGCGGGACGGCGGCGCTGGTGGGCGCGATGCCGGCTTCGAACTCCGAGCGGAAGTATTTGATTGCGCTGCCCAATGGCTCCACGGCGCCCGGTGCGTGAGCACAGAAGGTCTTGCCTGGGCCGAGGAAGCCGACCAGGCCCAGCAGGGTTTCGATGTCACCCTCGCGGCCTTCGCCATTTTCCAGGGCCATCAGCAGCTTGACGCTCCACGGCAGACCGTCGCGGCATGGGGTGCAGAAACCGCACGATTCACGGGCAAAGAACTGCTCCATGTTGCGCAGCAGCGAGACCATGTTCACCGTGTTGTCGACCGCCATCGCCAGGCCAGTACCCATCCGGGTACCCACCTTGCCGATGCCGCCGGCATACATCTGTGCGTCGAGGTGCTCAGGGAGCAGGAAGCCGGTACCGGCGCCGCCTGGCTGCCAGGCTTTCAAGGTGTAGCCGTCGCGCATGCCGCCGGCGTAGTCCTCGAACAGCTCGCGCGCGGTCACGCCGAACGGCAGCTCCCACAGGCCAGGGTTCTTGACCTTGCCGGAGAAGCCCATGAGCTTGGTGCCCATGTCTTCGCTGCCTTCACGGGCCAAGGATTTGTACCAGTCCACGCCGTCGGCGATGATCGCTGGCACATTGCACAGGGTCTCGACGTTGTTCACGCAGGTCGGCTTGCCCCACACGCCCACGGCGGCGGGGAAGGGCGGCTTGGAGCGCGGGTTGGCGCGGCGGCCTTCAAGGGAGTTGATCAGTGCGGTTTCTTCACCGCAGATATAACGCCCGGCGCCGGTGTGTACGAACAGTTCGAAGTCAAAGCCGGAACCGAGGATGTTCTTGCCCAGCAAGCCTGCGGCCTTGGCTTCTTGCACGGCACGGTTGAGGTGCTTGGCGGCGGTGGTGTACTCGCCACGCAGGAAGATGTAGCCACGGTAGGTTTTCAGCGCACGGGCACTGATCAGCATGCCTTCGATCAGCAGATGGGGCAGTTGCTCCATCAGCATGCGGTCTTTCCAGGTGTTGGGCTCCATTTCATCTGCGTTGCACAGCAGGTAGCGGATGTTGATGGATTCGTCTTTGGGCATCAGGCCCCACTTCACGCCAGTGGGGAAGCCCGCACCGCCGCGGCCCTTGAGGCCGGCGTCCTTCACGGTCTGGACGATATCGTCCTGGGCCATGTCGGCGAAGGCTTTGCGCGCAGCCGCGTAGCCGTTCTTGGCCTGGTACTCGTCGAGCCATACCGGCTCGCCGTCGTCACGCAGGCGCCAGGTGAGGGGGTGAGTCTCGGCCGAACGCTTGATCAGGTTGGCCGGGCCGAAGGAAGTCAGGGTCATGGGTAGCCCTCGAGCAATTGGGTGACGCCAGCGGGCTGTACGTCACCGAATGTGTCGTCGTCGATCATCAACGCCGGCGCCTTGTCGCAGTTGCCTAGGCAGCACACCGGCAGCAGCGTGAAGCGGCCGTCCGGGGTGGTCTGGCCGAGGCCGATGCCCAGCTTGTTCTGGATCTCGCTGACCACGGACTCATGGCCGCCGATGTAGCAGACCATGCTGTCGCACACGCGAATGATGTGGCGGCCCACCGGCTGACGGAAGATCTGGCTGTAGAACGTGGCCACGCCTTCAACGTCGCTGGCGGGGATGCCGAGGATCTCGCCGATGGCGTAGAGGGCGCCGTCGGGCACCCAGCCACGTTCCTTCTGGACGATCTTCAGGGCTTCGATAGACGCCGCGCGCGGGTCTTCGTAGTGATGCAGCTCGTGCTCGATGGCCGAGCGCTCGGTTTCACTCAAGGTGAAACGGTCTGTCTGGATAAGCGTGCTGTTCATGCTTAGCGGTCCACGTCGGCCATAACGAAATCGATACTACCCAGGTACGCAATCAAGTCCGCGACCATCTCGCCTTTGATCACCGAAGGGATCTGCTGCAAGTGGGCAAAGCTTGGGGTACGAATCCGGGTGCGGTAGCTCATGGTGCCGCCATCGCTCGTCAGGTAATAACTGTTGATACCCTTGGTCGCTTCGATCATCTGGAAGGATTCGTTGGCCGGCATCACCGGGCCCCACGAAACCTGCAGGAAGTGCGTGATCAGGGTTTCGATGTGCTGCAGCGTGCGCTCTTTGGGCGGCGGCGTGGTCAGCGGGTGATCCGCCTTGTACGGGCCGGCCGGCATGTTGCGCATGCACTGCTCGATGATCTTCAGGCTCTGGCGCATTTCTTCGACGCGCACGATGCAACGGTCGTAGGCATCGCCATTGGCCGCCAGCGGTACTTCGAACTCGAAGTTCTCGTAGCCGGAGTATGGGCGCGCTTTACGCAGGTCGAAGTCGCAACCAGTGGAACGCAGGCCGGCACCGGTGACGCCCCATTCCAGGGCCTCTTTGGTGTTGTACTGCGCGACGCCGATGGTGCGGCCTTTGAGGATGCTGTTGTCCAGGGCGGCTTTCTGGTATTCGTCCAGACGCTTGGGCATCCAGTCGATGAATTCCTTGACCAGGCGCTCCCAGCCGTTCGGCAGGTCGTGGGCCACCCCGCCAATGCGGTACCAGGCCGGGTGCAGACGGAAGCCAGTGATGGCTTCGATGACCTTGTACGCGCGCTGACGGTCGGTGAAGGTGAAGAACACCGGGGTCATGGCGCCGACGTCCTGGATATAGGTACCCAGGAACAGCAGGTGGCTGGTGATCCGGAAGAACTCGGCCATCATGATGCGGATGGTGTCGACGCGGTCCGGCACCTTGATACCGGCCAGCTTCTCGACCGAGAGCACGTACGGCAGGTTGTTCATCACGCCGCCGAGGTAGTCGATACGGTCGGTGTACGGGATGAAGCTGTGCCAGGACTGACGCTCGGCCATCTTCTCGGCGCCACGGTGGTGGTAGCCGATGTCCGGGACGCAGTCGACGATCTCTTCGCCGTCCAGTTGCAGGATAATACGGAAGGCACCGTGAGCCGAAGGGTGGTTCGGGCCCAGGTTGAGGAACATGTAGTCCTCGTTAGTGCCGGAACGCTTCATGCCCCAGTCTTCGGGGCGGAAGCGCGCGGCTTCTTCTTCCAGTTGCTGCTTGGCCAGGTTGAGGCTGAACGGGTCGAATTCGGTGGCGCGGGCAGGGAAGTCCTTGCGCAGCGGGTGACCTTCCCAAGTCGGTGGCATCATGATGCGCGTCAGGTGCGGGTGGCCGGGGAAGTCGATACCGAACATGTCCCAGACTTCACGCTCGTACCAGCTGGCGTTCGGCCAGATACCGGTCACGGTCGGGATGCTCAGGTCGCTCTCGCTCAGGGCAACCTTGATCATCACGTCGCTGTTACGTTCCAGCGACATCAGGTGGTAGAACACGGTGAAATCGGCGCCGCTCGGCAGGCCCTGGCGCTTGGTGCGCAGACGCTCGTCCACGCCATGCAGGTCATAGAGCATGACGTACGGCTTGGGCAGGTTGCGCAGGAAGGTCAGGACTTCGACGAGCCTGGCACGCGCCACCCACAGCACCGGCATACCGGTGCGTGTGGCCTGGGCGGTGAAGGCGTCAGGGCCAAAACGGTTATTGAGTTCGACAACCACATCCTGGTCGTCTGCCTTATAAGGCGGGATGTACAGAGCACTGCCTGTAGTCATGGTTTTTTATCGCTTTCGGTCAACGTAAAGAATGAAGCCAGGTTTTCGTTCTATAAAAGAAGCGGGCTGGATCAGACTTCGTCGGGGCTGCGCAGGTTGGTGACTGCGATTCGCTGTTCGCGGCGCTGTTCCTTTTGAGACGGCATCTCGGCGCGATAAACGCCTTGATCACCGACCACCCAGGACAGTGGGCGACGCTCCTTGCCAATCGATTCCTGCAACAGCATCAAGCCTTGCAGGAACGCTTCGGGACGGGGCGGGCAGCCAGGCACGTAGACGTCCACGGGCAGGAACTTGTCCACCCCTTGAACGACCGAGTAGATGTCGTACATGCCACCGGAGTTGGCGCACGAACCCATGGAGATAACCCATTTTGGTTCGAGCATTTGCTCATAGAGACGCTGGATGATCGGCGCCATCTTGATGAAGCAGGTACCGGCGATAACCATGAAATCCGCCTGGCGCGGCGAGGCCCGGATCACTTCGGCGCCAAAGCGCGCGATGTCGTGGGGCGCCGTGAAGGCGGTGGTCATTTCCACGTAGCAGCACGAAAGGCCGAAGTTGTACGGCCACAGGGAGTTTTTACGCCCCCAGTTGACCGCACCACTCAGCACGTCTTCCAGCTTGCCCATGTAGATGTTTTTGTGGACTTGGTCTTCTAACGGGTCGGAAACGGTTTCCCGTTCGCCGATGGGGTACTGCTCGTTAGGAGCATCCGGGTCGATCCTGGTGAGATTGTATTGCATTGCCAAAGCCTCATTGTTTCAGCTTCGCTTGCCGCTTGCGACGAGCTTCCGGAGCCCAGTCAAGGGCGCCCACTCGGAACAGGTAGACAAGACCTGCCAACAGAATTGCTATGAAAACGAGAGCTTCGACGAATCCGGTCCAGCCGCTTTCGCGGACGGACACAGACCATGCAAAGAGAAAGAGGGCTTCGATATCGAAGATCACGAACAACATCGCGACCAGATAGAATTTGGCTGAGAGCCGCAAGCGGGCGCCACCTGTAGGCAGCATGCCGGATTCGAACGGTTCGTTTTTGCTGCGGCCCCAGGCTTTTGACCCGAGGAGGCTGGACACGCCGAGCATGAAGGCGCAAAGGCCTACAACACCGAGGAGGAAAATGGCAAAGCCCCAGTTGTGGGCCATGAGTCCTGTCGCGTCGGTCATGCTGGAAATCCTTAACAGAGAGCAAAGGTCTCTGAGCTCGAAAAAGTAACGATGCAGTGACGATATGTCGCACTGCAATCAATCGCGGTGATTTTATGGCTAAACACCGGGCAAGTAAAATTCCCAGGGCGAAATTATTCGGTGGAATAAGCACATAGTGCACCTTCTTGGGGCTGTAGCCCTTGTGGTGTGGGCATTAGCGGGCTTTTCATCAAATATGTTTTGTTTAAGATGTAACGAAGTTTTCAAGCGCCAAATGATAATGAATATTGTTTGCGCAGAGGTTTAAGCGAGTGTTTCTCATGTGGCGCGGGAAGTTAGCGTTACTTGCTTGAGTGCTGCTTAGTTGCTGCAACGGCTCTTTTACCCGATTGGGCCTGTGCGGATACCGCTCTGGATCAATGTTTTTAGCAAAAAACTATGGATAGGGCGCGGTCAATGTGGGAGCTGGCTTGCCTGCGATAGCAGCGAATCAGCTGAAACACCTGCCTCTGACCCACCGCCATCGCAGGCAAGCCAGCTCCCACCATTGATTTTCGGTGATTCCTAGGCAAAAAAAACGCCCCGAACCAGTCGGGGCGTGATTGTTGCGCGGCACTGCGGTTAGGTCTTCCGTGGGGCCGCAGTGGCCGTGTACGCGGTACTTAGTGGAACTGCTCTTCTTCGGTCGAGCCGGTCAGCGCGGTCACGGACGAGGTGCCGCCCTGGATTACGGTGGTCATGTCGTCGAAGTAGCCGGTGCCCACTTCCTGCTGGTGCGCCACGAAGGTGTAGCCTTTGGCGGCGTCAGCGAATTCCTGCTCCTGCAGCTTCACGTAGGCCGTCATGTCGTTGCGGGCGTAGTCGTGCGCCAGGTTGAACATGCTGTGCCACATGTTGTGGATACCGGCCAGGGTGATGAACTGGTGCTTGTAGCCCATGGCCGACAGCTCACGCTGGAACTTGGCGATGGTCGCGTCGTCCAGGTTCTTCTTCCAGTTGAAGGAAGGCGAGCAGTTGTAGGACAGCAGTTGGTCCGGGTATTCCTTCTTGATCGCTTCGGCAAAGCGGCGTGCTTCGTCCAGGTCCGGCTTGGCGGTTTCGCACCAGATCAGGTCGGCGTACGGCGCGTAGGCCAGGCCACGGGCGATAGCCTGGTCGAGGCCGGCGCGCACTTTGTAGAAGCCTTCCTGGGTGCGTTCGCCGGTGACGAACGGCTGGTCGTACGGGTCGCAGTCCGAGGTCAGCAGGTCTGCTGCGTTGGCGTCGGTACGGGCCAGGATGATGGTCGGCGTACCGGCCACGTCAGCGGCCAGGCGAGCGGCGGTCAGCTTCTGTACGGCTTCCTGGGTCGGTACCAGTACCTTGCCGCCCATGTGGCCGCATTTTTTCACCGAGGCCAACTGGTCTTCGAAGTGCACGCCGGCAGCGCCTGCCTCGATCATGCTTTTCATCAGTTCGTAGGCGTTGAGTACGCCGCCGAAACCGGCTTCGGCGTCGGCCACGATTGGCGCGAAGTAGTCGATGTAGCCTTCATCGCCTGGGTTCTTGCCGGCTTTCCACTGGATCTGGTCGGCACGACGGAACGAGTTGTTGATGCGCTTGACCACGGTTGGCACCGAGTCCACCGGGTACAGCGATTGGTCGGGGTACATGGATTCAGCGGAGTTGTTGTCCGCTGCCACTTGCCAGCCGGACAGGTAGATCGCCTGGATACCGGCTTTTACCTGCTGGACTGCCTGGCCGCCAGTGAGGGCGCCCATGCAGTTGACGAAATCTTTGTCGGGACGGAAGGACGGCTTGGCGCCTTGGGTGACCAGGTTCCACAGCTTCTCGGCGCCGAGTTTTGCAAAGGTGTGCTCAGGTTGAACCGAGCCACGCAGGCGGACGACGTCAGCAGCGGAATAAGCGCGGGTTACGCCTTTCCAGCGTGGGTTTTCAGCCCAGTCTTTTTCAAGGGCTGCAATTTGCTGTTCGCGTGTCAGTGCCATGGGGAAAAACCTCGTCGCGTCTTGTTTGAAGTATCCGTTTGCCAGCCCGGCATTCGTTGCCTGGGTAGGGTTGCTCGCTGACCAGAAGCTTTGGTGTTCAAGTCAAATCTGACGGAGGTAGGCGACGGGATGAACGATGGGGCTCAAAGGGGGGAGTTGAGCAGGTAAGGGCAAACTGCGAACGGTCTTCGGGCGTCGTGGGCCTTGGTACGATCCATCAGTGTGTAGCCGGGTTACCTGGTTAGCTTCCGTCCCTCGGGACAACTTCGTTCCAGTCGCAACCAACGTCAAACACACCTTGTGGGCGGTACAGACACGAATCGGCTCAGGTGGGTAGCTTAGAGCAGCGATCCGAAGGCCCTTGCCAGGGCCCCTGATTAGCGGGAGCGAGGCCATCATGCCCATGCTTTTTTGGCTCGTCAAATGTTTTGTAGTGCTTTTTTTAAAGCACTACATCTTTAGTCTAATGCGACTTGCCAGTCAGTTTTCGGTGCTTCAGTTCAGGGTGTCGACCTTGACCCGTAAAGTCAGGTCATCGCGGCCCTGAGTAGAGTAGCTGCGGGTTGTAGAGGATTTGTCCGCCTGGGTTTCGCGATTGATGCCGGCCAGGGGGATCCATTCGCCCAGGCGGCCGCTGACAGTTGTGTCGGTGCTTTGCACGTTCACTACATCGGGACGTTCCTGGCTCATGCGGTCACGGTTGGTACTGATGGCCAGGTGTACGGTTTCGCCAGTGACGCTGGCGGTCACGTAAAAGCCCTGGGTGACGTTGCGATACTGGGTCTGGTTTTGCAGACGGCCATAGCTGTCCTGTTGCGTGGTGGTCAGCGGTACGCTCTGGCCGACCTGGATCAGCGCAGGCACGCCTTCGCTGGCCTGGATCTGCTGCACGCCACCGTCGCGGCTGGCAGTGCCGTAGCTGATGATGCGGGTCTGGCTGTCACCGCTGTTCTGCTGGTTGTTCTCGTTGGTATCGACGGTGATCAGCAGGCGTTTGGCCGGTGTATCCAATTGGCCGAGCAGTGCGCGCAAGCCCTCGATCTTGGCGGGCTCAGCGTTAACGATAAGTTGGTTGCCGTAGGCGCTGACGGTGCCGTCCTTGCCGATGAAGTTCTGCGCCACGGGCAGCAGGTCGGCGCTGGTGCGGTTGTTCAGGTTGACGACTTCAGTGGCGGCCATGGCGCAAGCGCTGACGGTCATCAGGAGGGCGGTGAGCAGGGTGCGTAGGGACATGTCCGTTATCTCTGCGAGTCATTTGCTTGATAGTGCCAGTTTGTCGGCCTGGCAGGGTGCAAGTTGAATCGTAGACGGCAAAATGCCCTGGCAGGCAGGGCATTCAGGGTGTTGCTGAAATAGCTATCGCAGGCAAGCCAGCTCCCACACTTGGAATGCAGTCAAATGTGGGAGCTGGCTTGCCTGCGATAAAGGCGGCGCGGTCTCGAATTAGCCCTCGCGCACCATATCCACATGCGGAATCCCGACCTCAAGAAACTCATCGCTGACAATCTTGAAACCCAGCCGCTCATAGAACGGCGCCGCATACACCTGCGCACTCAGGAACTGCCGGGTCTGGCCGCGTTTCACAGCCTCGCCAATCACGGCTTCCATCAGCTTGTCGCCGACTTTCAGCCCGCGCCAGTCCTTGAGTACCGACACGCGCCCGATCTCGCCGCTGGGCAGCAGTCGAGCAGTGCCAATCGGGAAGTCGCCTTCGTATGCAAGAAAATGCATGGCGCCGGCATCGTCCGCGTCCCACTCCAGTTCAGGCGGGACCGATTGTTCAGCGATAAATACCGCTTCACGAATGCGCCGAATCTCGTCGATATCCTTTCGCCAGTCCGCGACACTTACGTGAATTCTATTCATCCGCGAACCCCAGGCTGCCTTGCTTGACCAGTTCGCACAGCAGGTCGCGACCGTCTTCGTCGGCCAGCCACTCGCCCAGGTTTTCGCTGTGCAGTGCATCCGCCGAGCACACCAGCTTCAACAGTTCACGCAGTCTGCCCGGCAGGTAACGGCTCTGGCCGCTGGCGAACAGCAGGACGTCGTCGTCCACTTCGGACCAGGCCAGGCGCGCGCTCGGGTTGCGCACCAGGATCGCGCCGTCTTGCAGGCTGTTGATGAAGTCTTCTTCGCCCAACTCTTCGCCGGCTACCAGCTCCGGGTAGCGTGGTTCGGTCATGAACTGGCCGAACCAGGTCAGCAGCATGCGCTCATCGCTCATGTGCTCGGCGAGCAGGCCCTTGAGGCGGTCCAGTGCGTCGCCCTGAATCTGGTGCGGGTCGCTGACCGGCTGGGCGTCGGCGTCGGTGTAGCGTTCTTCGTCGGTCAGGTACTGGCTGAGGAAGTCGGTGAAGTGGGTCAGCACTTCAGCGGCGCTCGGTGCACGGAAACCGACGGAATAGGTCATGCAGTCGTCTTCGGCAATACCGAAATGGGCCAGGCGCGGCGGCAGGTAGAGCATGTCGCCCGGTTCCAGTACCCATTCGGCGCTTTCTTCGAATTCGGCGAGGATGCGCAGGTCGGCGTGTTGCAGCAACGGGCTTTCGGAATTGCACATCTGGCCGATCTTCCAGTTGCGCTTGCCCTGGGCTTGCAGCAGGAACACATCGTAGTTATCGAAATGCGGACCGACGCTGCCACCCGGCGCGGCGAAGCTGATCATCACATCATCGATACGCCAGCTCGGCAGGAAGCGGAAGTGCTCCAACAGCTCAGCCACTTCCGGCACGAACTGGTCGACCGCCTGCACCAGCAGGGTCCACTCACGCTCGGGCAGGGTGCTGAAAGCGTCTTCGGCGAACGGGCCGCGGCGCAGTTCCCACGGGCGCTCGCCGTGTTCGATCACCAGGCGCGACTCGACTTCCTCTTCCAGGGCCAGGCCTGCCAGTTCGTCGGCATCAATCGGGCTTTCGAAGTCAGGGAGGGCCTGGCGGATCAGCAGCGGTTTTTTCTGCCAGTAGTCGCGCAGGAATTCCCGTGCCGTGATGCCGCCCAGAAGTTGAAGAGGGATATCAGGATTCATGTGTAACCTATTGAAAAAAAGCACTTTTAAGACAGGAATAAAAACGCCCGGCGCGGCCGGGCGTCTCAAAGGAGCTTGCTTGGATCAGATGCGCTTGGCTTGCTCTACAGCGTTGCCGATGTAGTTGGCCGGGGTGAGCAGTTTCAGCTCGGCCTTGGCCGCGGCTGGCATGTCCAGGCCGTCGATGAAAGTTTGCAGCGCTTCGGGGCTGATGCCCTTGCCGCGCGTCAATTCTTTCAGCTTCTCGTAGGGGTTTTCGATGTTGTAGCGGCGCATCACGGTCTGGATCGGCTCGGCCAGTACTTCCCAGCACGCGTCCAGGTCAGCGGCAATCTTCTGCTCGTTGAGCTCCAGCTTGCTGATGCCTTTGAGGCTGGCTTCGTATGCGATCACGCTGTGGGCAAAGCCGACACCGAGGTTGCGCAGTACAGTGGAGTCGGTCAGGTCGCGCTGCCAGCGGGAGATCGGCAACTTGCTGGCCAGGTGCTGGAACAGGGCGTTGGCAATACCCAGGTTGCCTTCGGAGTTTTCGAAGTCGATCGGGTTGACCTTGTGCGGCATGGTCGAAGAACCGATTTCGCCGGCAATGGTGCGCTGCTTGAAGTAGCCCAGGGAGATGTAGCCCCAGATATCGCGATCAAAATCGATCAGGATGGTGTTGAAGCGTGCAATCGCGTCGAACAGCTCGGCGATGTAGTCGTGCGGTTCGATCTGCGTGGTGTAGGGGTTGAAACCCAGGCCCAGCTCGTCTTCGATGAAGGCGCGGGCGTTGGCTTCCCAGTCGATCTCAGGGTAGGCCGACAGGTGGGCGTTGTAGTTGCCTACGGCGCCGTTGATCTTGCCCAGCAATGGCACGGCGGCGACTTGGGCGATCTGGCGCTCCAGGCGGTACACAACGTTGGCCAGTTCTTTGCCCAGGGTAGTTGGCGAGGCCGGCTGGCCGTGGGTGCGCGACAGCATCGGCACGGCAGCGAAACGGATCGCCAGCTCGCGGATGGCTTCGGCAGTCTGGCGCATCAGCGGCAACATCACGTCATCACGGCCTTCGCGCAGCATCAGGGCGTGGGACAGGTTGTTGATGTCCTCGCTGGTGCAGGCAAAGTGGATGAACTCGCTGACCTTGGCCAGTTCCGGCAGTTGGGCCGCTTGCTCTTTGAGCAGGTATTCGATGGCTTTGACGTCGTGGTTGGTGGTGCGCTCGATCTCTTTCACACGCTCGGCGTGCTCCAGGGAGAAGTTTTCCGCCAGGGCGTTCAATACAGCGTTAGCCTCGGCGGAAAACGCCGGCACTTCGCTGATGGCGCGGTGACTGGCCAGGCGCTGGAGCCAGCGCACTTCAACCAGGACACGGGCACGGATCAGGCCGTACTCGCTGAAAATAGGGCGCAGGGCCTGGGTTTTGCCGGCGTAGCGGCCGTCAACAGGGGAAACCGCAGTGAGCGAAGAGAGCTGCATGGGGTGTTCTCGGACAGTCGGGCAACGAAATGGGGCGCGTATCATACATGAAAAAAACCGCCGGTCCGTCGCCAACTGACCGGCGTATTACGCGTAATGGCTTGAAAACAGCCTGTTGGTGCGACTTATTCGTTGCGCATCAACGGGTAAAGCTCTTTGAGCAATTTGCGCCGGCTGATCACCAACTGCCAGCGATGACCGCCCAGCTGGCGCCACAAGCGTGCCGAACGAATACCGGCCAGCAGCAATGCGCGGATTTTCGACGCGTTGTTGGGTTGTTGCAGGTTGCGCATATCGCCGTGCACCTGGATGCGCTGGCGCAGGGTGCTCAAGGTGTCCTGGTACAGCGCACCACAGGCTGCGATCACGTTTTCGTGGGCCGGGCCGAAGTGTTCTACCTGGGACTGGATCTGCGGCAGGCGCTTGCCGATGGTGTCCAGCAGGTCGTCGCGCTTGGCCAGTTGGCGCTCAAGGCCAAGCATCGACAGGGCATAGCGCAACGGTTCGCGCTGCAAGGTGCTGGGGTCGCGCTCCAGGGCGCCGATCAGGGCGCGATAGCCTTCACGCAGCGCCAGGTCGTCGCCGCCGTAAACCTCAAGGGTGTCCTTGGGATCGCGGATCAGCAGGCTACCGAGCATGCAGGTCAGGCCGGCTTCAGTGACCTGGCCGGTCTTGGCGATCTTGTCCACCAGTACCGCAGCGAGAAACACACCGCCAAGGGCTGTCAACTGCTCCTGGGTCGGGCTCATGCCGGGTTGCTCCAGGCTTGCGCAACTTCAATCACGCCGCCGCCCAGGCAGATTTCGCCGTCATAGAACACCACGGACTGGCCAGGGGTGACCGCGCGTTGCGGGTCATCGAAGATGGCGCGGTAACCGGTGGCGGTCTTTTCCAGGGTGCAGGGCTGGTCGCTCTGGCGATAACGCACTTTGGCGGTCAGGCGGCGCGGGGTGCTCAAGTCGATCGGGTTGACCCAATAGATCTCGGAAGCGAGCAGGGCGCCGGAGAACAGCAGCGGGTGCTCATTGCCTTGGCCGACCACCAGCACGTTGTTTTCCAGGTCTTTGACCAGCACGTACCACGGCTCTTCACCTGCGTCCTTCAGGCCGCCAATGCCCAGGCCCTGACGCTGGCCGATGGTGTGGTACATCAGGCCGTGGTGACGGCCGATCACTTCACCGTCGGTAGTCTTGATCTCGCCGGGTTGCGCGGGCAGGTATTGCTTGAGGAAGTCGCTGAAACGCCGCTCGCCGATAAAGCAGATACCGGTGGAATCTTTCTTCTTGGCGGTGGCCAGGCCGTGCTTCTCGGCGATCTTGCGCACTTCGGGCTTTTCCAGCTCGCCGACCGGGAACAGCGTTTTGGCGATCTGTTCACCGCCGACGGCATGCAGGAAGTAGCTCTGGTCCTTGTTCGGGTCCAGGCCCTTGAGCAATTCGGTGCGGCTATCGATATCGCGACGGCGCACGTAGTGGCCGGTAGCTATCAGGTCGGCGCCGAGCATCATGGCGTAGTCGAGGAAGGCCTTGAACTTGATTTCGCGGTTGCACAGGATATCCGGGTTCGGCGTGCGGCCGGCCTTGTATTCGGCCAGGAAGTGCTCGAACACATTGTCCCAGTACTCGGCGGCGAAGTTGGCGGTGTGCAGCTTGATGCCGATCTTGTCGCACACGGCCTGGGCGTCGGCCAGGTCGTCCATGGCGGTGCAGTATTCCGTTCCATCGTCTTCTTCCCAGTTCTTCATGAACAGGCCTTCCACCTCATAACCCTGCTCCATGAGCAGAACGGCGGAAACGGAAGAGTCCACGCCGCCGGACATGCCGACGATGACGCGCTTCTTTTGTGTGTCAGAAGGGGCTGGATCACGCATAGGGTTTCAACGGGTGTCTTGAAAAAGGACGCGATTCTAGCAGGCCTGGGCCCGCAAGGCTAAAGAGAAGGGCGGATCAATTCGAGACTGTGGCGCTGGCCGGCCAAGTAATCATCGATGCAGCGGATAATCAGCTCGCTGCGCCAGTCGTCGCGCACCGCCATCAGCTCGTCACGGGTCAACCAGCGGGCGCGCAGGATGCCTTCGTCGAGTTGGTACTCCGGGTGGTGTCTCAGGGCCTTGGCGACAAAGCAGACCCGTTGATAGGTCACGCCATTGCTGGGTGCGGTGTACAGGTAGATGCCGACGATGCCGGTGGCTTCCACGTCCCAGCCGGTTTCTTCCAGCGTCTCGCGCACGGCGGCTTCGGTCAGGGTTTCGTTCGGGTCCAGGTGGCCGGCGGGCTGATTGAGCACGGCGCGGCCGCCCTTGAGTTCTTCGACCATCAGGAACTTGCCGTTGTCTTCGACGATGGTGGCGACGGTGATGTGGGGGAGCCAGGTCATTGCGAGCCTCGGTATCTGGAAGGTGGCATGCTCAATGTGGGAGCTGGCTTGCCTTAATGCCAGTCAATTAAGGCTTTTTTGTAGGAGCGAGCTTGCTCGCGAAAAACGTCAACGATAACGCGTGCTTGCTGAATGAACGCGGCGCCTTTGAGTTTTTCGCGAGCAAGCTCGCTCCTACAGACTGCAATCGCAGGCAAGCCAGCTCCCACATTGGATTGGGTTTCTTCAATGAAGTCCCTACAAGCAGAAACCCCGGCACTTGGCCGGGGCTTCTTTGCATCCTTACAACCTTACTTCAACTTGGCAATCGCCGCATTGAGGGTGTTGCTTGGGCGCATGGCTTTGCTGGTCAGCTCTGGGTTCGGCGCGTAGTAGCCGCCGATGTCCACTGGCTTGCCCTGTACGGCGTTGAGTTCGGCAACGATGGTTGCTTCGTTCTCGGCCAGGGTTTTGGCCAATTCGCCAAACTGCGCTTGCAGTGCAGTGTCTTCGGTCTGGGCGGCCAGGGCTTGTGCCCAGTACAGCGCCAGGTAGAAGTGGCTGCCGCGGTTGTCGATGTTGCCGACTTTGCGCGATGGCGACTTGTTGTTGTCCAGGAACTGGCCGGTAGCCTGGTCCAGGGTCTTGGACAGTACCAGGGCTTTCGGGTTGTTGTATGTCACACCCAAGTGCTCAAGGGACGCGGCCAGGGCCAGGAACTCGCCCAAAGAATCCCAGCGCAGGAAGTTTTCTTCCAGCAGTTGCTGCACGTGCTTTGGAGCCGAGCCGCCAGCGCCGGTTTCGAACAGGCCGCCACCGTTCATCAGCGGCACGATCGACAGCATCTTGGCGCTGGTGCCCAGTTCCATGATCGGGAACAGGTCGGTCAGGTAGTCGCGCAGTACGTTACCGGTCACCGAGATGGTGTCCAGGCCCTTGCGGGTGCGCTCCAGGGTGAACTTCATCGCATCGACCGGGGCCATGATGCGGATGTCCAGGCCTTCGGTGTTGTGGTCTTTGAGGTAAGCCTGAACTTTCTCGACGACTACACCATCGTGGGCGCGCTTAGGGTCCAGCCAGAAGATGGCCGGGGTGTTGCTGGCGCGAGCACGGTTGACGGCGAGCTTGACCCAGTCCTGGATCGGCGCGTCTTTGGTCTGGCACATGCGGAAGATGTCGCCAGCTTCGACGTTCTGTTCCATCAGCAGGTTGCCCTGGCTGTCGGTGACGCGGACAACGCCGTCAGCCTTGATCTGGAAGGTCTTGTCGTGGGAGCCGTACTCTTCGGCTTTCTTGGCCATCAGGCCAACGTTTGGCACGCTGCCCATGGTGGTTGGGTCGAAGGCGCCATTGGCCTTGCAGTCTTCGATGACCGCCTGGTAGATGGTGGCGTAGCAGCGATCCGGGATCACGGCCTTGGTGTCGTGCAACTGGCCGTCGGTGCCCCACATCTTGCCGGAGTCGCGGATCATTGCTGGCATCGAGGCGTCGACGATCACGTCGCTCGGCACGTGCAGGTTGGTGATGCCTTTGTCGGAGTTGACCATCGCCAGGGCAGGGCGCGCGGCGTAGACCGCCTGGATGTCGGCTTCGATCTGCGCTTGCTGGTCGGCCGGCAGGGCCTTGATGCGGGCGTACAGGTCGCCGATGCCGTTGTTCAGGTTGAAGCCGATCTGCTCCAGCACGGTGGCGTGCTTGGCCAGGGCGTCTTTATAGAACTCGGCAACGATCTGGCCGAACATGATCGGGTCGGAGACCTTCATCATGGTGGCTTTCAAGTGGACCGACAGCAGCACGCCTTGCTTCTTGGCGTCTTCGATTTCAGCGGCGATGAAGCTGCGCAGGGCTTTTTTGCTCAGCACGGCGGTGTCGATGATTTCGCCGGCCTGTACGTTGGTCTTTTCCTTCAGGACGGTGGTGGTGCCGTCCTTTGCGACCAGCGCAATTTTGACAGCGTCAGCGGCTTCGATCTGCACGGCTTTTTCGCTGCCGTAGAAGTCGCCGTTGTTCATGTGGGCAATGTGCGACTTGGAGTCGGCAGCCCAGGCGCCCATCTTGTGCGGGTGCTTGCGTGCGTAGTTCTTGACCGACAGCGGTGCGCGACGGTCGGAGTTGCCTTCGCGCAGGACCGGGTTCACGGCGCTGCCCTTGACCTTGTCGTAACGTGCACGGGTTTCTTTTTCCGCGTCGGTGGTTACGGTTTCAGGGTAGTCCGGCAGGGCGTAGCCCTGGGCCTGCAGTTCCTTGATCGCGGCTTGCAGCTGCGGGGTCGAGGCGCTGATGTTGGGAAGCTTGATGATGTTGGCTTCAGGCGTAACGGCCAGGTCGCCCAGTTCGGCGAGGTGGTCCGGGATGGCCTTGGTGCCCAGTTGCTCGGGGAAGCTTGCGAGGATGCGCCCGGCGAGGGAAATGTCGCGGGTTTCCACGGCAATATCAGCGGAAGCGGTGAAGGCCTCTACGATAGGCAGCAGTGAATAGGTGGCGAGGGCTGGGGCTTCGTCGGTGAAGGTGTAGATGATCTTCGAGCGGGTGGGCATATTCGGATTAACTCTCTTCTTTGCTGAAAGCGTGCGCAGAAACTCGAGATGCGCCGGGTAGAGCGCGTTCGTTCAAAGTCATCCATGAGCGAAATGTCGAGGTTTCTTCGCGGTGATGTTGGTTTGCATCAGTCGAGCGTCAAGCGGGTGGGCTATGGTAATAGTCCGGCTTTCTGGCGAAAGGCTACGTTCTAGAGCGGTCCGCCGTCGTGACTCTTTGGTCAGCGGCGGCATTATACATAGGTCGCTATGCTTACGCTGAGCCTTCATGAAAAAGGAGGCTCGTCCATTGGTCTAAAGGTCGCAGGCGCACGGGGTGGTGGGATGTGCTCAAGATTGGCGCTTTTCCCTTTGCTTTCAGGCTTGTAGGCCACCAAATATGCTGTTTTCGATGCAAATGAGCATGGCGTGAGGTTTCAGTCGCCATTTATCTGGAGTAGGCTCGAACGCAGCCAGATGTTCAATCCATAGATGGAGTTCAGCATGGGATACAAGAAGATTCAGGTTCCGGCAGTCGGCGACAAAATCACCGTCAATGCAGACCATTCTCTCAATGTTCCTGACCAACCGATCATCCCCTACATCGAAGGTGACGGTATTGGCGTCGACATCAGCCCGGTGATGATCAAGGTGGTCGACGCCGCTGTTGAAAAGGCTTACGGCGGCAAGCGCAAAATCTCCTGGATGGAGGTGTACGCTGGCGAAAAGGCCACGCAAGTCTACGACCAGGATACGTGGCTGCCCCAGGAAACCCTGGAGGCGGTCAAGGATTACGTGGTGTCCATCAAGGGTCCCCTGACCACGCCGGTCGGCGGCGGCATCCGCTCGCTGAACGTGGCCCTGCGCCAGCAACTCGACCTGTATGTGTGCCTGCGCCCGGTGCGCTGGTTCGAAGGCGTGCCCAGCCCGGTGAAAAAGCCTGGCGACGTGGACATGACCATCTTCCGTGAGAACTCCGAGGATATTTACGCCGGCATCGAGTGGAAGGCCGGTTCGCCGGAGGCGATCAAGGTGATCAAGTTCCTCAAGGAAGAAATGGGCGTTACCAAGATCCGTTTCGACCAGGATTGCGGGATTGGCGTCAAGCCGGTCTCCAAAGAGGGCACCAAGCGCCTGGCGCGCAAGGCCTTGCAGTATGTGGTGGATAACGACCGCGACTCGCTGACCATCGTGCACAAAGGCAACATCATGAAGTTCACCGAAGGGGCCTTCAAGGAGTGGGCCTACGAGGTGGCGGCTGAAGAGTTCGGCGCGACCCTGCTCGATGGCGGGCCGTGGATGCAGTTCAAGAACCCCAAGACCGGCAAGAATGTGGTGGTCAAGGATGCCATTGCCGACGCCATGCTCCAGCAGATCCTGCTGCGCCCGGCCGAGTATGACGTGATCGCCACGCTTAACCTCAATGGTGACTACCTGTCCGATGCCTTGGCGGCGGAAGTGGGCGGCATCGGTATTGCACCGGGGGCCAACCTGTCGGACACCGTTGCAATGTTTGAAGCCACCCATGGTACTGCGCCTAAATATGCGGGCAAGGATCAGGTCAACCCAGGGTCATTGATCCTGTCGGCAGAAATGATGCTGCGGCATATGGGCTGGGTCGAGGCGGCGGATCTGATCATCAAGGGCACCAACGGCGCGATTTCGGCCAAGACCGTGACTTATGACTTCGAGCGTCTGATGGATGGCGCTACGTTGGTGTCGTCGTCGGGCTTCGGTGATGCGTTGATCAAGCATATGTAAACAGGCAGAGAAAACCGGCCGCACTGATGAATCGGGGCGGCCGGTTTGCTTTGAGTGCTTAATTTCAGTGGCTGGTCAGGCCCGTTGCTTCTCTGATTTTTCTACCTTTGTTTCTTTCACGCCTGCAGTGGCAGGCGCATCAACAATATTTACGGCATGCATGCCTTTTGGCCCTTGAATGATTTCAAAGTTGACACGCTGACCCGCTTTCAACGTTTTGTAGCCTTCCATCTGGATCGCTGAGAAATGCGCAAAAAGGTCCTCAGTCTTGCCGTCTTCAATGACGAAGCCGAAACCTTTGGCATTATTGAACCATTTGACCTTACCACTAGCCATTCCCATATCCCTCTGCACCAGACTCCATCACTGGAGTATCATCCTGTCTATCCGTCCTAACCCGAATAAATAAGGTTGACTGCGCGGACCTTTTTTACCCACTGTGGGTTCTATTGGTTGTAACACCGTTTCGCCGATAGTCAAGGCGACCAGGCGGTCAGAGTTGAAATTCTGACAGGTCGCCCCCACCACTGTAATTGAACCACTGACGAACCTTTCTTTCCCATGCATGCAAACAGCCAGATTCGACTAACATTCAATCAGGATCGCCCGGATCAGGAACATGACGACGGTTCTGCAGGCATTGCTGTTCAAGAGGCGAAGCCTGCTTTACAGGCGCCGCCGATGTACAAGGTGGTTTTGTTTAATGATGACTACACACCGATGGATTTCGTCGTCGAAGTGCTCGAGGTGTTTTTCAACCTGAACCGCGAGTTGGCGACCAAGGTAATGCTGGCCGTTCACACAGAAGGACGGGCAGTATGTGGAGTGTTTACCCGCGACATAGCCGAGACAAAGGCCATGCAGGTCAACCAGTACGCCAGGGAAAGCCAGCATCCGCTACTCTGTGAAATCGAGAAGGACGGTTAACGCCGACCACTTGGGTATGAGGTGAAGCTATGTTAAACCGCGAGCTCGAAGTCACCCTCAATCTTGCCTTCAAGGAGGCTCGTTCGAAGCGTCATGAATTCATGACCGTCGAACACCTTTTGCTGGCACTTTTGGATAACGAAGCTGCCGCCACCGTTCTACGTGCGTGCGGCGCCAACCTTGACAAGCTCAAGCATGACCTGCAGGAGTTTATCGACTCCACCACGCCACTGATCCCCGTGCATGACGAGGACCGCGAAACCCAGCCAACCCTGGGCTTCCAGCGGGTATTGCAGCGTGCTGTGTTCCACGTACAGAGCTCCGGTAAGCGTGAGGTCACAGGCGCGAATGTACTTGTGGCAATTTTCAGCGAACAGGAAAGCCAGGCCGTGTTTCTGCTCAAGCAGCAGAGCGTTGCCCGTATTGATGTGGTCAACTACATCGCCCACGGTATCTCCAAGGTGCCTGGGCACGGCGATCATTCCGAGGGTGAGCAGGACATGCAGGACGAGGAGGGCGGCGAGTCTTCTTCTTCCAGCAACCCGCTGGATGCCTATGCAAGTAACCTCAATGAAATGGCGCGCCAGGGGCGGATCGATCCGCTAGTGGGGCGTGAGCATGAGGTTGAGCGTGTGGCGCAGATCCTGGCGCGTCGTCGCAAGAACAACCCATTGCTGGTGGGCGAGGCGGGCGTGGGTAAAACCGCGATTGCCGAAGGCCTGGCCAAGCGCATTGTCGACAACCAGGTGCCAGACCTGCTGGCCAGCAGTGTCGTCTACTCCCTTGACCTGGGCGCGTTGCTCGCCGGGACCAAGTACCGTGGCGATTTCGAGAAGCGCTTCAAGGCGTTGCTCGGCGAGCTGAAAAAACGCCCGCAGGCCATCCTGTTCATCGATGAGATCCATACCATCATTGGCGCCGGTGCGGCTTCCGGTGGGGTGATGGACGCTTCCAACCTGCTCAAGCCACTGCTGTCCTCGGGTGATATCCGCTGCATTGGTTCAACCACGTTCCAGGAATTTCGCGGCATCTTCGAAAAAGACCGTGCCCTGGCGCGTCGCTTCCAGAAAGTTGACGTGTCCGAGCCTTCGGTTGAAGACACCATCGGCATCCTGCGCGGGCTCAAGGGGCGTTTTGAAGCGCACCATGGCATCGAGTACACCGATGAGGCCCTGCGTGCGGCGGCTGAGCTGGCGTCGCGCTACATCAACGACCGGCACATGCCAGACAAAGCCATCGATGTGATCGACGAGGCGGGTGCCTACCAGCGCCTGCAGCCGGTCGAGAAGCGCGTGAAGCGCATCGACGTGCCTCAGGTCGAGGACATCGTGGCCAAGATCGCGCGGATTCCGCCAAAACACGTCACCAGTTCCGACAAGGAGTTGCTGCGTAACCTGGAGCGCGACCTCAAGCTCACCGTGTTTGGTCAGGATGCGGCCATCGACTCGCTGTCCACGGCGATCAAGTTGTCCCGTGCGGGCCTCAAGTCGCCGGACAAGCCAGTCGGTTCGTTCCTGTTCGCAGGCCCGACCGGCGTCGGCAAGACCGAGGCGGCTCGCCAGTTGGCCAAGGCCATGGGCATCGAGCTGGTGCGTTTCGACATGTCCGAGTACATGGAGCGCCACACGGTGTCGCGTTTGATCGGCGCGCCTCCGGGCTATGTCGGCTTCGATCAGGGCGGCCTGTTGACCGAGGCGATCACCAAGCAGCCACACTGCGTATTGCTGCTCGACGAAATCGAAAAGGCTCACCCGGAAGTCTTCAACCTGCTGTTGCAGGTCATGGACCACGGCACCCTGACCGACAACAACGGGCGCAAGGCAGACTTCCGCAACGTGATCGTGATCATGACCACCAACGCCGGTGCTGAAACCGCGGCGCGTGCTTCGATCGGCTTTACGCATCAGGATCACTCGTCTGATGCCATGGAAGTGATCAAAAAGAGCTTCACGCCGGAGTTCCGCAACCGCCTGGACACCATTATCCAGTTTGGTCGCCTCAGCCATGAGGTCATCAAAAGCGTGGTGGACAAGTTCCTCACCGAGCTTCAAGCGCAGTTGGAAGACAAGCGCGTGCAGCTGGATGTGACGGAAGCGGCCCGCAGTTGGATCGCAGAGGGCGGCTACGATGCGGCAATGGGCGCACGCCCAATGGCGCGTCTGATTCAGGACAAGATCAAACGGCCATTGGCCGAAGAAATCCTGTTCGGCGAACTCTCCGACCATGGCGGCGTGGTGCACATCGATCTGAAGGACGGCGAGCTGACCTTCGAGTTCGAGACCACGGCGGAAATGGCCTGATCGTTAGCTGCAACATTGCAAAAGGCGCCGAAAGGCGCCTTTTTGCTGTGTGCAATACGATTTACGAAGTAATGACGTTCAACTGTGGGAGCTGGCTTGCCTGCGATGGCGGTCCTTCAATAGCGCATCTATATCTGACCCGCCGCTATCGCAGGCAAGCCAGCTCCCACAGAGTCAAGTGGTGACTGTTAAATCCTGCGCACACAAAAACGCCCGGCATAACCGGGCGTTTTGTATTGACTTGCTTAGCGAGCGCGGTAAGTGATGCGCCCTTTGCTCAAGTCATAGGGCGTCAGCTCGACGCGCACTTTGTCACCGGTAAGAATACGAATGTAGTTCTTGCGCATCTTGCCGGAGATATGCGCGGTTACGACGTGCCCATTTTCCAACTCCACACGAAACATGGTGTTGGGCAGGGTGTCGACGACAGTGCCTTCCATTTCGAAGCTGTCTTCTTTCGACATGCAGTAAAGCCCTCGGTATCCAGTGAATGGCCCGGTGCAACTGCGCCAGGCAAAAGCGGCGTGCATTGTGCCCGAAAAAGGGTGTTCAAGCCAAGGGGTTCTAGTTAAGCGTGACCCATCTTTGATTAATCAGCAGCTCAATGGGCCGATATTGAGTCTTATAGTTCATCTTTTTGCAGTTCTTGATCCAGTATCCGAGGTACACCGCTTCCAGCTCCAGGCGCAGCGCTTCGCCTATTTGCCACAGGATGGCGAAACGCCCGAGGCTGCGGCGTTCTTCGGTCGGTTCGTAGAAGGTGTACACCGCCGAGAGGCCATTGGGCAGCAGGTCGGTCACCGCCACGGCCAGCAGGCGGCCGTCGAGGCGGAACTCGTAGAAGCGCGAAAAGGGCAGGTCACGCACCAGGAACGTGGAAAATTGGTCGCGGCTGGGCGGAAACATATCGCCGTCGGCATGACGCTGCTCGATATAGCGTTGGTAGAGATCGAAATATTCTTCGCTGTATTGAGGTTTAGTGGCGTGTACGGCCAAGTCGGCGTTGCGCTTGAGAATACGTTTCTGGTTACGGTCGGGCGAAAATTGAGCCACCGGGATGCGCGCAGGCACACACGCATTGCAATTCTGGCAATGGGGGCGGTACAGGTGATCGCCGCTGCGCCGAAAGCCCATCTCGGACAGGTCGGCATACACATGCACGTCCATGGGCTGGCTGGGATCGAGGAACAGCGTGGTGGCCTGCTCGTCGGGCAGATAGCTGCATGAGTGGGCTTGAGTGGCATAGAACTTCAAGCGCGCCAGCTCGGTCATGATCAACCCTCGGGATAAGCTTTGAAATAAGTGTAAGCCACGTGTGCGAAAGTCGCCTAGGAAACCCACGGGCTAGCGTTGGGTTGGTCCAGATGTTTGTGCAGGAAGTCGGCGAAGACGCTGCGCGGTATGCCGCGGGCACCCAGGCTGTGCAGGTGATCGTTGGGCATCTGGCAGTCGATCAGCACAAACCCCCAGGCTTGCAGTTGCCGGGTCAATGTGGCGAAACCGAATTTGGAGGCGTTGTCGGCGCGGCTGAACATGGACTCGCCAAAAAACAGCTGCCCCATCGCCAGGCCATACAGGCCGCCTACCAGTTCGCCCTGGTCCCAGACCTCGACGGAATGCGCGTAGCCTCGCTGGTGCAGCTCCAGGTAGGCCTGCTGGATGCCTTCGGTGATCCAGGTGCCATCGGCGTAGGCGCGGGGCGCGGCGCAGGCTTGGATGACGGCGGCGAAATCCTGGTCGAAGGTCACGGTATAGCGCTGCTGGCGCAATAATTTGCCCAGGCTGCGGGAAACATGCAGCTCGTCGGGGAATATCACTGTGCGCGGGTCGGGTGACCACCAGAGGATAGGCTGGCCTTCGGAGAACCAGGGGAAGCAGCCATGGCGGTAGGCCTGGATCAATCGTTCGGCCGACAGGTCGCCACCGGCGGCGAGCAGGCCGTTGGGTTCGCGCATGGCCTTGGCCAGGGGAGGGAACGTCAGGGTGTCGCGTTGTAACCAGGTCAGCATGGCATCCAGGCTTACGGTAGGGGAGGGGAGTGGCAGGTCATTCACCTGCGCCGCAAGCGTTGATTATTGACGACCCGGCGCCACGGGGCCAGCCCGAATAGGCTATTGACGTGGATTAGCATGAGCGGGTGTTTCTGCAACTCTATACACAGGGTGTTGTCGTAATCGGGTCTGGCACATGCCGGCCATTTGCCAAGCTTGCCTGGATTGCTAAATACAGCTCATAAGCCTTTGTCAGCAAAGACAATGCGTGCTCAAATTGTCCGCGCAGTCAGGTGAAGGGCAAGTGTGTGGCATCACGCACGCAAACCCGTACAATGCGGCCATTGTGGCGTTATCGCCATTTCACCTATCCGTCACCTGATGTTAAAAGTAGATTCAGCAACATTCGTTCATTTTTCAGCTGCTCCGGATAGAGCAGTCGTGTGTAGTCATTCAACAGATGGACGCGCTAAAGGCGCAGGAATAGACCCGTTTTGAAGAAATCCGCCGCAGCACCTAAAGCAGCAGTCGTACCGGCCTGGCGCCAGCACCTGCATTACCGACTCAAGGAAGGCGCACTGATTGCCATCGGTGCGCTGTGCCTGTTCCTGATGATGGCCTTGCTCACCTATGGCAAGGACGATCCGGGCTGGAGCCATAACAGCAAGATCGATGACGTGCAGAATTTCGGCGGCCCGGTAGGTTCCTACAGCGCCGATATCCTCTTCATGATCCTGGGTTACTTCGCCTACATTTTCCCGCTGTTGCTGGCTATCAAGACCTGGCAGATCTTCCGCCAGCGTCACGAGCCGTGGCAGTGGAGCGGCTGGCTGTTTTCCTGGCGCCTGATCGGCCTGGTGTTCCTGGTGCTGTCGGGCGCGGCGCTGGCGCATATCCACTTCCATGCACCGACCGGCTTGCCGGCGGGCGCAGGCGGGGCTCTGGGCGAAAGCCTTGGCGACCTGGCGCGCAGAACCCTGAATATCCAGGGCAGCACCCTGATGTTCATCGCGCTGTTCCTGTTCGGTCTCACGGTATTCACCGACCTGTCATGGTTCAAAGTGATGGACGTGACCGGCAAGATCACCCTCGACTTGTTCGAATTGTTCCAGGGCGCCGCCAACCGCTGGTGGGCCGCCCGTGTCGAGCGCAAGCAAATGGTGGCGCAGCTGCGTGAGGTTGACACCCGTGTCAACGAGGTGGTGGCTCCAAGCACGCCTGATCGACGCGAGCAAGCCAAGGTCAAGGAGCGCTTGATCGAGCGCGAGCAGGCCCTGAGCAAGCACATGTCGGACCGTGAAAAGCAGGTGCCGCCCGTGATCGCCCCGGCACCGCCCAAGGCGCCGGAGCCCAGCCATCGCGTGCAAAAAGAGAAGCAGGCACCGTTGTTTATCGACAGCGCCGTCGAAGGCACCTTGCCGCCGATCTCGATTCTGGACCCGGCCGAAAAGAAACAACTCAACTATTCCCCGGAATCCCTGGCGGCCGTGGGCCACCTGCTGGAAATCAAGCTCAAGGAATTCGGCGTCGAAGTGTCGGTGGACTCGATCCATCCTGGCCCGGTGATTACCCGTTACGAAATCCAGCCGGCCGCCGGGGTAAAAGTCAGCCGCATTTCCAACCTGGCCAAAGACTTGGCGCGTTCCCTGGCCGTGACCAGCGTGCGTGTGGTGGAAGTGATCCCGGGCAAGACCACCGTGGGTATCGAGATCCCCAACGAAGACCGGCAGATCGTGCGCTTCTCCGAAGTGCTGTCGACCCCTGAATACGACAACTTCAAATCGCCGGTCACCCTGGCACTCGGCCATGACATCGGCGGCAAGCCGGTGATTACCGACCTGGCGAAAATGCCGCACCTGCTGGTAGCCGGTACTACCGGTTCCGGTAAGTCGGTGGGTGTGAACGCCATGATCCTGTCGATCCTGTTCAAGTCCGGGCCGGATGACGCCAAGCTGATCATGATCGACCCGAAGATGTTGGAACTGTCGATCTACGAAGGCATCCCGCACCTGCTATGCCCGGTGGTCACCGACATGAAGGACGCCGCCAACGCTCTGCGCTGGAGCGTTGCCGAGATGGAGCGCCGCTACAAGCTGATGGCGAAGATGGGCGTGCGTAACCTGTCGGGCTTCAACGCCAAGGTCAAGGAAGCCCAGGACGCCGGCACACCGCTGACCGACCCGCTGTACAAGCGCGAAAGCATTCACGATGAAGCACCGCTGCTGACCAAGCTGCCGACTATCGTGGTGGTGGTCGATGAATTTGCCGACATGATGATGATCGTCGGCAAGAAGGTTGAAGAGCTGATCGCCCGTATTGCCCAGAAGGCGCGGGCGGCGGGTATCCACTTGATTCTTGCGACCCAGCGGCCGTCGGTGGACGTGATCACCGGCCTGATCAAGGCCAACATTCCGACGCGCATGGCGTTCCAGGTCTCCAGCAAGATCGACTCGCGCACCATCATCGACCAGGGTGGCGCCGAGCAACTGCTGGGCCACGGTGACATGCTCTACATGCCGCCGGGCACCAGTCTGCCGATTCGCGTTCACGGTGCCTTTGTTTCCGATGACGAAGTCCACCGTGTGGTCGAAGCCTGGAAACTGCGTGGCGCGCCGGAATATAACGACGACATTCTCGCTGGCGTGGAAGAGGCCGGCAGCGGCTTCGACGGTGGCAGCAGCGGTGGCGACGATGATGCTGAAACCGACGCACTCTACGACGAAGCCGTGGCCTTCGTACTGGAAAGCCGCCGCGCCTCGATTTCGGCGGTGCAGCGCAAGCTGAAAATCGGCTACAACCGCGCCGCCCGCATGATCGAAGCCATGGAAATGGCCGGCGTCGTGACCGCAATGAACACCAATGGCTCGCGTGAAGTCATCGCCCCCGGGCAGATGCGCGACTGATTCCGCGCCGCGTGGCAACACGCGGCGTGCCCTGACTACTCAATGAGGACTCCCATGCGCTTTATCCGCATGCTGTTGTTGCCGGCCCTGGCCCTGACCGCTGTTTCGGCTCACGCTGACCCGGCTTCCGTCGCCAGCCTGAAGAACCTGTTGGACAAATCCCAGACCCTCACCGCGCGCTTCTCCCAGCTGACCCTGGATGCCGGCGGCACCCAGTTGCAGGAAACCGCCGGTGAAATGGCCGTGCAGCGCCCAGGGCTGTTCTACTGGCATACCGAAGGCAAGGCGGAGCAGACCATCGTTTCCGACGGCCAGAAAGTCACGCTGTGGGACCCGGACCTGGAACAGGCCACCATCAAGAAGCTCGATCCGCGCCTGAACCAGACCCCGGCGCTGTTGTTGTCGGGTGATGTGTCGAAAATCAACGACAGCTTCGACATCACCTCCAAGCAGACCAGCAACGTCATCGAGTTCACCCTCAAGCCAAAATCCAAGGACACGCTGTTTGACACGCTGTCCCTGTCGTTCGGCAACGGCGTGATCAACAACATGCGCCTGGTCGACAGCGTCGGCCAGCGCACCGATATCCTGTTCTCCGGGGTCAAGGCTAACCAGCCGGTGCCCGCGTCCAAGTTCAAGTTCGACATCCCCAAGGGTGCCGACGTGATCCAGGAATAAACTGCCCAGAGGTTTCAAACGCTGCCCATGGATCTGTTTCGAAGTGACCCGATTGCCCAGCCATTGGCCGCGCGCTTGCGTTCGACCAATCTGGATGAGTACGTCGGTCAGGAACACCTGCTCGCTCGGGGCAAGCCCTTGCGTGAAGCCCTGGAGCAGGGTGCGCTGCATTCGATGATTTTCTGGGGCCCGCCGGGCGTGGGCAAGACCACCCTGGCGCGGTTGCTGGCGAAAGTCTCGGATGCGCACTTTGAAACGGTCTCGGCGGTGCTCGCCGGGGTCAAGGAGATCCGCCAGGCGGTGGAAGTCGCCAAGCAGCAGGCCGGGCAGTACGGCAAGCGCACTATCCTGTTCGTCGACGAAGTGCATCGCTTCAACAAGTCACAGCAGGATGCGTTCCTGCCCTACGTCGAGGACGGTACGCTGATCTTTATCGGCGCCACCACCGAAAACCCGTCCTTTGAATTGAACAACGCCTTGTTATCACGGGCGCGGGTCTATGTGCTCAAGAGCCTGGATGAAGCGGCGATGCGAAAGCTGCTGCACCGTGCCTTGAGCGAAGACAAGGGCCTGGGCAAGCGCCAGCTGAGCCTCAGCGATGAAGGCTTCAAGATTTTACTGACCGCCGCCGATGGTGACGGGCGTCGCTTTCTCAACCTGCTGGAGAACGCCTCCGACCTGGCCGAAGACGGCGGCGAGATTGGCGTCGACCTGTTGCAAAGCCTACTCGGTGACACACGCCGGCGTTTCGACAAGGGCGGCGAAGCCTTCTACGACCAGATTTCCGCGCTGCACAAGTCTGTACGCGGCTCCAACCCTGACGGCGCGCTGTACTGGTTTGCGCGCATGATCGATGGCGGTTGCGACCCGCTGTACCTGGCGCGTCGTGTAGTGCGCATGGCCAGCGAAGACATCGGCAATGCCGACCCACGCGCCCTGAGCCTGTGCCTGGCCGCCTGGGAGGTGCAGGAGCGCCTCGGCAGCCCGGAAGGCGAGCTGGCGGTGGCCCAGGCCATCACCTACCTGGCCTGCGCGCCGAAAAGCAACGCGGTGTACATGGGCTTCAAGTCGGCCCTGCGTGCGGCCGCCGAACATGGCTCCCTCGAAGTGCCGCTGCACCTGCGCAACGCGCCGACCAAGTTGATGAAGCAACTGGGGTATGGCGACGAATACCGTTATGCCCACGATGAGCCGGACGCCTATGCGGCCGGCGAAGACTACTTCCCCGATGAGCTTGAACCGCAGCCGTTCTATCAGCCAGTGCCCCGTGGCCTGGAGCTGAAGATCGGTGAGAAGCTCAATCACCTGGCCGCCCTCGACCGTCTGAGCCCCCGGCAGCGGAGAAAATCATGATTCCTTTGGTGGTCGCCGTCTCGGCCGGAGGTATCGCCGGTACACTGCTGCGCTTTGCTACCGGCAATTGGATCAACGCCAATTGGCCGAAACACTTCTATACGGCGACGCTCGCCGTTAATATCGTGGGCTGCCTGTTGATCGGCGTGTTATACGGCCTGTTTTTGTTACGCCCGGAAGTGCCTGTCGAGGTACGTGCCGGCCTGATGGTTGGCTTTCTTGGCGGCCTGACGACTTTTTCATCCTTTTCACTGGATACCGTGCGCCTGCTGGAAAGCGGGCAAGTGCCGCTGGCGATTGGCTATGCGGCCATCAGCGTATTCGGCGGGCTGCTCGCCACCTGGGCTGGCCTGTCCTTGACCAAACTTTGATAACGAGAGACCGACATGCTCGATTCCAAACTGTTACGTAGCAACCTTCAGGACGTAGCGGACCGCCTGGCATCCCGTGGCTTTGCCTTGGATGTTGCGCGCATCGAAGCGCTGGAAGAACAGCGCAAGACCGTCCAGACCCGCACCGAAGCACTGCAGGCTGAACGTAATGCGCGCTCCAAGTCCATCGGCCAGGCCAAGCAGCGCGGCGAAGACATCGCGCCGTTGATGGCGGATGTCGAGCGCATGGGCACTGAGCTGTCCGACGGCAAAATCGAGCTGGAAGGCATTCAGACCCAATTGGATTCGATCCTGCTGGGCATTCCGAACCTGCCCCACGAATCCGTCCCGGTCGGCGAAGACGAAGACGGCAACGTCGAAGTGCGCCGCTGGGGCACGCCGAAAACCTTCGATTTCGAGATCAAGGACCACGTCGCCCTGGGCGAATTGACTGGTGGCCTGGATTTTGAAACCGCGGCAAAAATGTCCGGCGCACGCTTTGCCTTGCTGCGCGGCCCGATTGCGCGCATGCACCGTGCCCTGGCGCAGTTCATGATCAACCTGCACACCGGCGAACACGGTTACGAGGAAGCCTACACCCCGTACCTGGTTCAGGCGCCGGCGTTGATGGGCACCAGCCAACTGCCGAAATTCGAAGAAGACCTGTTCAAGATCAGCCGCGACGGCGAAGCCGACCTGTACCTGATCCCGACGGCCGAAGTGTCGCTGACCAATATCGTCGCCGGCGAAATCCTCGACGCCAAGCAACTGCCGTTGAAGCTGGTGGCCCACAGCCCGTGCTTCCGTAGCGAAGCCGGCGCGTCGGGGCGCGATACCCGTGGCATGATCCGCCAGCATCAGTTCGACAAGGTTGAGATGGTGCAGGTGGTAGAGCCGTCGACCTCCATGCAAGCCCTGGAAGGCCTGACTGCCAACGCCGAGCGCGTGTTGCAGCTGTTGGAGCTGCCTTACCGTGTACTGGCCCTGTGTACGGGCGACATGGGCTTCAGCGCCGTGAAAACCTACGACCTGGAAGTGTGGGTGCCGAGCCAGGACAAATACCGCGAGATTTCGTCGTGCTCCAACTGCGGTGACTTCCAGGCCCGTCGCATGCAGGCGCGTTTCCGCAACCCGGAAACCGGCAAGCCGGAGCTGGTGCACACCCTCAACGGTTCGGGCCTGGCCGTAGGCCGTACCCTGGTGGCCGTACTGGAAAACTACCAGCAGGCCGACGGTTCGATCCGTGTACCTGAGGTGCTCAAGCCGTACATGGCGGGCGTTGAGGTCATCCGCTAAATGGAATTTCTGCCGCTGTTTCATAACCTGCGCGGCAGTCGTGTGTTGGTCGTCGGTGGTGGGGAGATTGCCTTGCGCAAATCCCGACTGCTGGCCGACGCCGGCGCGGTGTTGCGGGTGGTTGCTCCCCAGATCGAAAGCCAGTTGCGTGAGCTGGTACTGGGCAGTGGCGGGGAATTGATGTTGCGCGGTTATCAGGAGGCCGACTTGGACGGTTGCACCCTGATTATCGCGGCCACCGACGATGAGCCACTGAATGCGCAGGTGTCCAGTGATGCCAAGCGTCGCTGCGTGCCGGTCAATGTGGTGGACGCGCCAGCGTTGTGCAGCGTGATCTTCCCGGCGATTGTCGACCGTTCACCCTTGGTGATTGCTGTCTCCAGCGGCGGTGACGCGCCGGTACTGGCACGCCTGATCCGTGCCAAGCTGGAAACCTGGATACCTTCCACCTACGGCCAACTGGCCGGTTTGGCGGCGCGTTTTCGCGCCCAGGTCAAAGGTTTGTACCCGGATGTGCAGCAGCGTCGCGCGTTCTGGGAAGAAGTGTTCCAGGGCCCGATTGCCGACCGCCAGTTGGCCGGGCAGGGCGAGGAGGCCGAGCGCCTGTTGATCGAAAAGGTCAATGGCGCGCCGCCTTATGCGCCCGGCGAGGTGTACTTGGTGGGCGCGGGCCCAGGTGACCCGGATTTGCTGACCTTCCGTGCACTGCGCCTGATGCAGCAAGCCGATGTGGTGCTGTACGACCGTTTGGTGGCGCCGGCGATTTTGGAACTGTGCCGTCGTGATGCCGAGCGCGTGTACGTCGGTAAGCGTCGCGCCGATCACGCCGTGCCCCAGGACCAGATCAACCAGCAACTGGTCGACCTGGCCAAACAAGGCAAGCGCGTGCTGCGCCTTAAAGGTGGCGATCCGTTCATCTTTGGCCGTGGTGGCGAAGAGATTGAGGAATTAGCGGCCCACGGCATCCCGTTCCAGGTGGTGCCGGGTATCACGGCAGCCAGTGGTTGCGCGGCTTATGCCGGGATTCCGCTGACGCATCGCGACTATGCCCAATCGGTGCGCTTCATCACCGGCCACCTGAAGAACAATACCTCGGATCTGCCCTGGCAGGACCTGGTCGGGCCGTCGCAGACCCTGGTGTTCTACATGGGCCTGATTGGCTTGCCGATTATTTGCGAGCAGTTGATCAAGCACGGGCGTGCAGCCGATACCCCAGCGGCGTTGATCCAGCAGGGCACCACGTCCAACCAGCGCGTGTTCACCGGCACCCTGGCCGACCTGCCGCGCATGGTGGCGGAGCATGAAGTGCACGCGCCGACATTGGTGATCGTGGGTGAGGTGGTGGTACTGCGTGAAAAGCTCAAGTGGTTCGAGGGCGCCCAGTCCCAGGTTTGAACGACTGACCCACTGTAGGAGCGAGCTTGCTCGCGAAAAACTCAAGGACGCCAAGGGCTACCTGATAGCTGCGTTATCGTTGGCGTTCTTCGCGAGCAAGCTCGCTCCTACAGGCGGTTTATGTCAGCTCCATACACCTTTGCCGTGCAATGCATGGCGATCATGCTCGGTATCAAACCCCTGCAACGGCCCCTTCGGCACAATCCCCGTCGGGTTGATCGTGCGATGGCTGGCATAGTAATGCCCCTTGATATGCTCGAAATCCACCGTCTCGGCCACCCCTGGCCACTGATACATCTCCCTTAGCCAGTTCGACAAATTCGCATAGTCGGCAATCCGCCGCAGGTTGCATTTGAAGTGGCTGTAATACACCGCATCAAAACGAATCAGCGTGGTGAACAGCCGCACATCGGCTTCGGTCAGGTACTCGCCGGCCAAATAACGATGGCTGCCCAGGTGCTGTTCCAGATGATCCAATTCGGCAAACACATCATCAAACGCGCTTTCATACGCCTGTTGTGAGGTGGCGAAGCCTGCGCGGTACACGCCGTTGTTGACGGCGGGGTAGATGCGTTCGTTGAGGGCGTCGATGGTCGGGCGTAGGGCTTGGGGGTAGAAATCCAGGGTATTGCCGGTCAGCTCATTGAACGCACTGTTAAACATGCGGATGATCTCCGCCGATTCATTGCTGACGATGCGCTTGAGCTTTTTGTCCCACAGCACCGGCACGGTGACGCGCCCGGTGTAGTCGGCGGTATCGGCGGTGTAGCGTTGGTGCATGAAGTTGAAATCGTCCAGTTTGTCGCCGCTGGAGCCGTGGGCCTGGTCGAAGGTCCAGCCGTTTTCCAGCATCAGCCAACTGACCACCGAGACGTCGATCAGGCTTTCCAGGCCCTTGAGCTTGCGCAGGATCAAGGTGCGGTGCGCCCACGGGCAGGCGAGAGACACATAGAGGTGATAGCGACCGGCCTCGGCCTTGAAGCCGCCTTCGCCGCTCGGGCCTGGCGCGCCATCGGCGGTCACCCAGTTGCGGCGTTGCGCCTGTTCCCGTTGGAAAGCGCCGTCTGCGCTACTTTCGTACCACTGGTCTTTCCATTGTCCTTCGATCAATAAACCCATGACTGGCTCCTTGGCTGATAAGCGTTGGAGCCCAGTCTAAAGAGATGAGTTCGAACTAAAAGCGCAAAGAACCGGCGTGAATGATCGATTAAATCGATTTGTCCCGCGCGTCCCAGTACTGCTGGGCCAATTCGAACGCCTGTTGCCGTGGGTGGCCAAGGCCGCGCAGGGCCAACGCCATGGTGGCGATCAACGCCAGTTGTGGGTAGCTGTCTTCAGCGTCGCCGCGCCACAGCGCTTTGAGGTGCTCGGGCTCAAGCGTTGCTGGCTTGACGTGGCGCTGGTCGGAGAGGGCGGGCCACTCTTCGTCCCAACTCTGGCCGCCAGTGGTGCCGTACAAGTGACTCAGGGTGTCGGGGTTGATCTCGATCTCACCGCCGTCGCCCTTGACCACAATCACGTTGTCACCCAGCAGGCCGCTGGCATCACGATGCACGCCCTGGTAACCGGGGTGGAAAATGCTTTGCAGGCCACAGCGGGCATTCAGTGGGTTGAGCAGGCGCGCCAAGGAATGGATAGGCGAACGCAGGCCCAGGGTGTTACGCAGGTCGATCATGCGTTGCAACTGTGGCGCCCAATCACCCAGCGGGATAAACGCCAGGTTGCCGTGGGCAAAGGCGCTCTCGACCTGTTGCCAATCGCGGCACAGCGGGATGTTCAAGCTGTCCAGCAATTGTTCGGTGTACAAGCGCCCCGCGGTGTGGGCGCCGCCGCCGTGCATCAGGATGCGCACGCCGTTCTGTGCCAGGCATTTGGCTGCCAGCAGGAACCACGGCAGGTGGCGCTTTTTACCGGCGTAGGTCGGCCAGTCGATATCGACGTTCAACGCTGGCGCGTGCAGGCGCTCACGGACCGCTTCGGTGAAACCGGCGAGTTCTTCCGGGCTTTCTTCCTTGTGGCGCAGCAGCATCAGGAAGGCGCCGAGCTGGGTGTCCTCGACCTTTTCATCGAGCAGCATGCCCATGGCTTCCCGCGCTTCCTCGCGGGTGAGGTTGCGCGCGCCACGCTTGCCTTTGCCGAGGATGCGCACGAATTGTGCAAAGGGATGCTCTTGGGGCGTTACGAGAGTCAGGGGGGCAAAGTCGGTCATAAGCAATTCGTCGGCCTGGGCAGGCCCGCCAGCTTGGCGGCGAGTTTGGCGGGAGTGCCGTTGAACAATCTGTTGAGGTGCAGGCTGTTGCCCTTTTCCGGGCCAAGCTTCAAGGCGGTGTACTTGATCAGCGGGCGCGTGGCGGGAGACAACTGGAATTCGGCGTAGAACTGGCGCAGCAGGTCGAGGATTTCCCGGTGATCCGGGGTCAGCTCGATGGCTTCGGCGGTGGCCAGGGCATGCGCCACTTCATCGGACCAGTCGTTGAGGTCGACGAGGTAGCCGTCCTTATCCAGTTCCAGGGTGCGTGCGCCTACGGTCAGGGTGTTCATAGCCAGGTGTTGACCTTGTCGTAGTCGATCGACAGCTGCACGAAGCCTGGGTAATCGACGCTGTCAGCCCAGTCGGGCAGCGGCAGGTTACGCGCCTGCATGTCTTCGGCCAGCACAAACACCTTTACGCCTCTGGTTTGCAGGGCGGGCGTGTGCAGGCCGTAGGCTCCGTCACCACACAAGAGGATTGCGTCTTCGGCGCCACAGAGGCGCAGGCAGCTGTCGAGGCGGCTGTCAGTAAACGGGGAATGAGACACCACATGTAGAGTCGACATCAGAGGGTAATCACCTGGTCGTAACGGTCAATCAACTGGGAAATAGCTTGGCTGTCGAGCGCCTGCGCATTGGCGGGCGGCGGCAGCCCGCGTGCGGACAGGCTGTGGTCGCAGGCGAACACGTCGTCAATGCCGAACAGACCCAGGGCCTGCAGATTGGCACTCAGGTCTTTCTGTTGCACGGATTTGGCAGCTTGGTTCGGCGCCAGTTGGAACACACCGTCATCCAGAAACAGCAGGCCAATGGGCAGATCGAAAGCGCCACCGGCCAGCACGATATCCAGCGCTTCCCGCGCACTCGGCCCGGACCACGGGGCCTGGCGGCTGATCACCAATAAGGATTTGGACATGTCACGGCCCTCCAAAACAGATCAGGCGGTCGGCGTCCTGGATCGCGTCATGCAATTGCCCCAGGCCCGACAACGCCCAGGGGGCTTCCAGGTTGACTGCGCTGCGTTGATAGCGCGCAGCTTCCTCGGCATTCAGCACACCCCGGCGCAGGGCGGCGGCGATGCACACCACGCCGTCGAGTTGGTGCTGGCTGACAAACTCGCGCCATTGGCGCGGAATGTCTTGCTCATCCTGGGGCGCGACGATGTTAGTGGACGCGCTGTACACGCCGTCCTGGTAGAAAAACAGCCGCACAATCTCATGCCCGCCGGCCAGCGCTGCCTGGGCGAACAACAGGGCGCGGCGCGAAGAGGGCGCGTGGGCGGCGCTATACAGTGCAATCGCGAACTTCATGGAAGACTCTGCCAACAAACGTCGGCCAATGATAAAGCCGCCGCCGCGAAAAAGCCCGCCGTGATCAAAACAGTCACTGTGGTTGATCGTTCTGACGATTGCCGGCAGGCGCCCGGCTGCCTAGTCTGTGGGTATTCGCAACCCAACTGGAGTCTCTATGTCAGGTCCCTTGGCGTCCCTCAAAGTGTTGGATTTTTCCACCTTGCTGCCCGGCCCATTTGCCTCCTTGATGCTGGCGGACATGGGCGCCGAGGTGCTGCGCATCGAATCGCCCACGCGGATGGACCTGTTGCGTGTGTTGCCGCCCCATGATCGTGGCACCTCGGCCAGCCACGCCTACCTCAACCGCAACAAACGCAGCCTGGCCCTGGACCTCAAGCAGGCCGAGGCGCTGGAGATCGTGCGTGAGTTGGTCAAGGGCTATGACATCTTGCTCGAACAGTTCCGCCCCGGCGTCATGGAGCGTCTGGGCCTGGGCTATGAGGCGCTGAAGGCGATCAACCCGCGGCTGATCTACGTGTCGATCACCGGCTACGGTCAGACCGGCCCCTATAAGGACCGCGCCGGGCACGATATCAACTACCTGGCGTTGGCCGGCGTGGCCAGCCATACCGGGCGCCAGGACACCGGCCCATTACCGCTGGGCGTACAACTGGCGGATGTGGCGGGCGGTTCGCTGCATGCCGTGGTGGGCTTGCTGGCGGCGGTGATTGCCAGGCAGCAAAGCGGGGTGGGGCAATACCTGGATGTGAGCATGACCGATTGCTCGTTCAGCCTGAACGCCATGGCTGGGGCCGGTTACCTGGCTTGCGGGGTCGAGCCTGGGTGGGAGAACCATGTGCTCAATGGCGGGAGTTTCTACGACTACTACCGCACACGCGATGGGCGTTGGATGTCGGTGGGCAGTCTGGAGCCGGGGTTTATGCAGCAGCTGTGCGAGGCATTGGGGCGGCCGGAACTGGCGGCACACAGCGTGACGCCCGAACGCCAGGCCGTGCTCAAACAGGCGTTGCAGGTGGAGTTCGAGAAGCGCAGTTTTGACCAGTTGTGTGAGTTGTTTGCCGGGGTGGATGCGTGTGTGGAGCCGGTGTTGAGTTTGAGTGAGGCGGTGGAGCATCCACAGTTGAAGGTGCGGGAGCTGGTCAGCCAGGTGCCCCGGGGGGATGGCTCGACACAAGCGCAATTGGCCTGCCCGCTGAAGTTCTCCGAGGGTTTACCAGCGCCCAGGCATATTGGGGTGGCGGTGGGGGCGCACAGTGATGAGGTGTTGGTGGCGTTGGGGTTCGGTGTTGAGCGGATAGAGCAATTGCGCCAGGCCAAGGTTGTGGGTTGACTGAAAGGGCGCTTTCGCAGGCAAGCCAGCTCCCACATTTTGGATTGCGCTCACAGATCCAAATGTGGGAGCTGGCTTGCCTGCGATGAGGCCCTCATTCCACCCGAGTTTCCCCGGTGAACACCAAGGTCTGCCGACACCGCCGACACAAATACCGCCGCCCCTGATTCACCAGCCCATGGCGCTGCGGTGAAAACGGAAAATCACTGTCCGCACACGGGCAGCGGTAAATATAGCGAGTCACCTGTCGGCGCTTGACCTCGTAGGTATGGCAACGGTCGGGCGGCAGTTCGTAAACCCCGCGCATGATCAACTGCCATTCCTCGCCATGAGGCTGGATACGCTCGCCAAACAACTGGTGGGCAATCAGGTGCGCCACTTCGTGGGCCACGGTTTGCTTGAGAAAGTGTTGGCTGTTTTCACGGTACAACTGAGGGTTGAAGCGCAGCAGGTTCTCGTGCAAATGCGCGACACCGGCTTTCTGGCCCCGCAGCTTGAGGCTGACCTGGGGGCGTTTGAAGCTTCGTTTGAAAAAGGATTCGGCTTGCAGGAAACAATCTTCGACGCGGGTATTGAGTTGCTCGGGCATGCTGTACATATCTCCAGAGACGCCCAGTATGCCGCAAAGCTGGGTGTTTCCGAATCTGTCAGGCGCCGAATGGTCATGCATAACGCACAAAGCCACCTTGCGGTGGCCTTGCCTGCGGTTTTTTTCGGTCAACTGGTGTAGATCGGCCCGACGCCCAGGCCCCAGACGATCACGGTAAAGGCCATGATCGCCACTAGCACCACCAGGCCGACGGCCAATACCGAACTGGAGAACAGGAAGCCTTCATCCGGGTCGATACTCATGAAGGTCGGCAGCCCTACATACAACAGGTACACCGTGTAGCAGATCGCCGCCGTGCCCACGACCATGCCCAGCCACATATGCGGGTAGAGCGCCGCCAGCCCGCCGATAAACAACGGTGTGGCAGTGTAAGTGGCAAACGCCACGCAGCGGGCCATGCTTGGGCTGGCGTCGTAGGTGCGGGCCATCCAGTGAATGAATGCGCCCATCACGGCCACGCCGCATAGCATGGCCGCGTAAGACATGAGGGTCATCCACAGCGCGCTTTCCTGGGTCAGCATCACCGGGGCGCGGTTGCCGATGACCCAGCCGACCTGGGTGGTACCAATAAAGGCGGAAATGGCGGGGATCGCCGCGAGAATCAGGGTATGAGTGAGGTACATGTGGCCGATGCTTTCTTCTTTATCGCCACGGATTTCCCGCCATTCCTGGTCGGGATGGGTAAACAGCCCCACGACGTGATGGATCATGCCAGTCACTCCTGTCGTTATTACCATCGCCCCCCATCGGAGCGCCCACGGGCCAAATGGCCTGAAAGGTCTGGATAGATGTGCGACCTCAAGTCGCAGTATAGGAAGGGATGACCGGAATAACCGTAGGGCCTTTAGAGCAAATTGCGCTGTAAACACGGGCGCTAATCGCGGTGCGGTCTGTCAGGGCTCATGCGATCCAGTGTGGGAGCTGGCTTGCCTGCGATGGCGGCCTGTCAGGACCGCAGGTGTTGACTGGCACACCGCTATCGCAGGCAAGCCAGCTTCCACATTGGAACTGCGCCAGTCTTACCGGTAAAATGCTGCGCTTTTCGTCACACACCTTTGCGGATCCAAGCGCCATGGGCACTCTTACAGTCAACCAGAACAAACTGCAAAAACGCCTGCGTCGCCTGGCCGGTGAAGCAGTCGCCGATTTCAACATGATCGAGGACGGCGACAAGGTCATGGTCTGCCTCTCCGGCGGCAAAGACAGCTACACCATGCTCGACGTGTTGCTGCACCTGCAAAAGGTCGCACCGATCAAGTTCGAGATCGTGGCGGTCAACATGGACCAGAAGCAACCCGGTTTCCCCGAGCATGTGCTGCCGGCCTACCTGAAAGAACTGGGCGTCGAGTACCACATCGTCGAGAAAGACACTTACTCGGTGGTCAAGGAACTGATCCCGGAAGGCAAGACCACCTGCTCACTGTGCTCGCGCCTGCGCCGTGGCACGCTCTACACCTTTGCCGATGAGATCGGCGCGACCAAGATGGCCCTGGGTCATCACCGCGATGACATCGTCGAGACCTTCTTCCTCAATATGTTCTTCAACGGCTCACTCAAGGCCATGCCGCCCAAGCTGCGTGCCGATGACGGGCGCAACGTGGTGATCCGCCCGCTGGCGTATTGCAACGAGAAGGACATCCAGGCTTACTCCGACTTCAAGCAATTCCCGATCATTCCGTGCAATCTGTGCGGCTCCCAGGAAAACCTGCAGCGCCAGGTGGTCAAGGAAATGCTGGTGGATTGGGAGCGCAAGACCCCAGGGCGGACCGAAAGTATCTTCCGCAGCCTGCAAAACGTGATCCCGTCACAATTGGCCGACCGCAACCTGTTCGACTTCACCAGCCTGAAAATCGACGAGACCGCCGCATCGCGTTTCGTCAATGTAGTGAACCTCTGAGCCTTCCCAAGGCTCTAGTACACGGCGCTTGCGAGCGCCGTTTTCAATTCGACTGACAGGAGAGGGCATGCGCGATTACAAGTGGCTGCACGAATATTGTCTGAACCGCTTCGGTTCGGCGGCCAAGCTGGAAGCCCATCTGCCGGTGCCCAAGACCCCGGCGCAATTGCGCAAGATCACCGATGACCGTTACCTGTCGACCTTGGCGTTGCGGGTGTTCCGCGCTGGCTTGAAGCACAGCGTGGTCGACGCCAAATGGCCGGCGTTCGAGCAGGTGTTCTTTGGCTTCGATCCGGAAAAAGTCGTGCTGATGGGCGCCGAGCACCTGGAACGGCTGATGCAAGACACGCGCATCATCCGTCACCTGGGCAAGCTCAAGAGTGTGCCGCGCAATGCGCAGATGATCCTGGATATCGAGCAGGAAAAAGGCAGCTTCGGCGCATTTATCGCCGATTGGCCGGTGACTGATATTGTCGGGCTGTGGAAGTACCTGAGCAAGCATGGCCACCAGCTGGGCGGGCTGTCGGCGCCGCGCTTTTTGCGCATGGTCGGCAAGGACACCTTTGTGCCAAGCGATGACGTGGTGGCGGCGCTGAATGCGCAGAAGATCGTCGACAAGGCCCCGACCAGCCTGCGCGATTTGGCGACGGTGCAGGGTGCCTTCAACCAGTGGCACGCCGAGAGTGGGCGGCCGATGTGTCAGCTGTCGATGATGTTGGCCTACACCGCCAACCATTGATACTGATCGTTCCCACGCTCCGCGTGGGAATGCATCCTGTGACGCTCCGCGTCACCCTTGCACTAGCCCCGGGACGCAGAGCGTCCTGGGCAGCATTCCCACGCGGAGCGTGGGAACGATCAGTCAATCGGCCAGTCGCCGGTTCAACTGATGCCGCCAACGCACATACAGCAACGCCGTGCAAAACACCGCCAGGCTAGCGAGCATTTCCAGCACCCCAAACCACTGGCGGTTCGGGTCATACGCGGCCAGCGCGCCCTTGATGAAATACAGGTTCACCACAAAACACATCCACGAATGCCCGCGTGCGCTGCCCATCAGCATGCCTGGGGCGAGTATCAGCAGCGGTACCAGTTCGATCAGCAGGATGACCCACGGGCGCGCCCCATGCAGGTCGGCGACAAACAGGTAATAGCCACACAGCAAGCCCACCAGGCCCAAAAACGCCAGCAGGCTCAGCGCGCGTGCCACCTTGACCCGCGGCTCCAGCCACTCCCGTGGCGGCAGGACCTTAGGCTTCCTGGCCACGGCCGTTCTCCAGCAGCGTGGCGGTCTTGGCCAGGCGCAGGCCCAGGGCCCGGCACAGGGTTATTTCATGTTGGTCGAGCATGCGCTTGCCGTCTGGCCCGGAATGGTGGCTGGCGCCATACGGCGTGCCGCCGCCCTGGGTGTCGAGCAGGGCCTGTTCGCTGTAGGGCAGGCCGGTGATCAGCATGCCGTGGTGCAGCAGCGGTAGCAGCATCGACATCAGCGTGGTTTCCTGGCCGCCATGCAGGCTGGCGGTGGAGGTGAACACGCCGGCCGGCTTGCCGACCAAAGCGCCGGTGAGCCACAGGTTGCTGGTGCCATCGAGGAAGTACTTGAGCGGCGCAGCCATGTTGCCGAACCGGGTCGGGCTGCCCAGGGCCAGGCCCGAGCAGTGCTTCAGGTCGTCCAGGCTGGCATACAGCGCACCCTCGTCGGGAATGCTCGGCGCCACCGCTTCGCACTCGGTGGAAATCGCCGGCACCGTGCGCAACCGTGCTTCCATGCCGCCTTGCTCGATACCCCGGGCAATCTGCCGAGCCATCTCGCTCACCGAGCCGTTGCGGCTGTAATACAACACCAGCACATAGGGCGTACTCACGGCAGGATCTCCAGCACGTTCTCGGGCGGGCGGCCAATGATGGCTTTGTCGGCAGTTTCCAGGATAGGACGCTCCATCAGCTTGGGATGGGCGGCGATAGCGGCGATCAGTTGCGCTTCGCTCAAGCTGGCGTCGGCCAGGTTCAGGGTTTTGTATTCGTCCTCACCGGTGCGCAGCAGTTGGCGCGCGCTAATGCCAAGTTTTTTCAGCAGGGCCTTGATTTGCGCGGCATTCAGCGGGGTTTCCAGGTAGCGCACCACGGTCGGGGTGAGGCCGCGGGCTTCAAGCAGTTCCAGCGCACCGCGCGATTTCGAGCAGCGCGGGTTGTGATAAAGCGTCAGATCGGTCATGTGCGGGTCGCATCTTGCGTAAGGTGGCGGGTATTCTACCTGCGCTGGCGCCTGTCCTTAAACCGTAAGAGGCGATAGGCCGCAGCCAACGTTCATTTTTGCGAAGGAATACCCCATGACAAGGCGACTGATCGGTGCATTGGCGACCATCACAACCCTGCTGCTCAGCGGCTGCGGTAACGATTACGGCGTTGACCAATATGGCCAGAAAGTGGCGGCCGAACGCTTGGACAAACAGTGGCTGGTGGTCAACTACTGGGCCGAATGGTGTGGCCCGTGCCGCACGGAAATCCCTGAGCTCAATGCCCTGGCAGAACAGTTGAAAGGCCAGAATGTCGGGGTGTTCGGCGTCAACTTCGACAATGTACAGGGTGAAGAACTGAAGGCCGCCAGCGACAAGCTGGGGATCAAGTTCACGGTGCTGGCCCAGAACCCGGACGGGATCTTCGAGATTCCGCGCAGCGAGGCCTTGCCGGTGACCTACATCATCGACGACAAGGGCAAGGTGCGTGAGCAGTTGATGGGTGAGCAGACGGCGGAAGGGGTGTTGGCCAAGCTCAAGGCCTTGAAAGGCTAAAACTGTGGGAGCTGGCTTGCCTGCGATGGCCATAGGTATCTACACAGTTTTGGTGCGGCGCTGAACCTGTGGTGAGGGAGCTTGCTCCCGTGACGGCCTGACAGCCGGCGCTGATCTAACTGAGGCACGGTGATCCAAATGTGGGAGCTGGCTTGCCTGCGAAGGCGGCCTGCCAGCCGACCGGGATATTGGATTTGACCGAGTACATATCCATTATTTAGGTAACGGCCACCGATGGTTCCGCTCTGACAGCGGCTCATTTTTGAAGAGCGCAAAAGTAAGCAAAACGCTCTTGCCCCACCACTCGGCACCTCGCTTGGGCTCGGTGTGCCCGTAATCCGCCAGTGATTTGGGGGGCCGCCGCCACGCGCCCTCCATGGCGCGGGGCGGCTAAACCGGCATCCCTGCCGGTTTACCCCCCAAATCCCTGTCGAATTCCGGCCAGCGTGGTTTAACGGGGCGCCTGAGATCAAAAGCAGATCAAGCGCGGCTCGCTTCGCATCGTGGTTACCGTCTGCTGTTACAACCCACAAAGTTGTGTAGATACCGATGCTGCGATGGCATCGCTGCGGTGTACCTGATACACCGCGTCGTCCGCATCGCAGGCAAGCCAGCTCCCACAGAACCAGAGGACACCGCGTTAATACAGGAGCGTGCGTCTAGGTCAGCCTTCTTCGAGCCACAAGCGGATCGGCTTGCCTTCGGCTGGCCAGAACCGCGTCTGCTCGATCGGCGAGATGTCCCAGCGCTGCACGCTTTGCAGGGCCTGGAAGAAGCGATGCTCTTGCTCCATCAGGGCTTCGGCGCACATTTTTCGGGTGCTGCCGACCGGGCCGAAGCTGAGCTTGTTGCCTTCGACGGTGTACGGTGCAAACCAGTGGTTGCAGCCGCCATTGCCATAGGCCCGGCCATCGGCGCCCAGGGTGATGGTCAGGTGCGCGTAGTCCATCAATGGCCGCTCACCAATCCATTCCACTACGTAGCTGTGGTCGCGCTCGAGCTTGGCGCCATCGGCGGCGCAGCCTGCCAGGCCTACTCCGATCGCGGCAAGCAGCAGCGGGGCTTTCATTGCGCGGCCTGCTGGCATTTCGGGCAGCGGTGCTTATCGCCTTCGCTGGCCCAACCCAGTTCTTTGATACGCGCGTTGGCAGCCGGTTGCAGCGGTGCCTTGGTCAGCTTGGTTTCTACCGCGAATTCAAACTCCAGCACGGCGTCGCAGCTGTCGCAGTTGACCTTCCAGGTGTGAATCTCCAATTCGCCGAACTTCGGCCCTTGGGCCATGGCGACCCACTGGCCTGCCGGGCGGATGGAGTAGCGTGCGTCACCTTCGACGGTCAGGCGCATCGACAGGGTTTTACTGCCGCGCAGGCTGACGATCAGGACGTCGCCATGTTTGATCGAACCACCGTTGCCGGTGACCTGGTAACGGCCCGGCACCAGGGCGCGGCATTCGATCAGGGTGTGTTGCGGGCTCAGCAAGCTGAAGCGGAAATCGTGTTCGGCCATGGATCCTCCAAATAGGCGCGGCATCCTATCACGGGTGCCGGCCTATCATGAGCCTGGTATGTGACCGCTGATCATCCCTCGACCAGGTTCTGCGCCCGGCCATCGGCCCACGCGGCAATGTTGGCCAATGTGGTGCCGGCAATCGCCGCCAGGGCTTCACGGGTGAGGAAGGCCTGGTGCGCGGTGATGATCACGTTGGGGAAGGTCAGCAGGCGGGCGAGCACGTCATCTTGCAGGGGCAGGTCCGAGCGGTCCTCGAAAAACAATTGAGCTTCTTCTTCGTAGACGTCCAGCCCCAGGTAGCCCAACTGGCCCAGCTTGAGCGCTTCGATCAGTGCCGGCGTATCGACCAGGCCACCGCGCCCGGTGTTGATCAGCATCGCACCGGGCTGCATCTGCGCCAGTGAGCGGGCATTGATCAGGTGTTTGCTGTCGGCGGTCAGCGGGCAGTGCAGGCTGATGATCTGCGCCTCGGCCAACAGTTCAGGCAGGCTTACGTAGCGGGCGCCAAGTTCATGCACCTGTGGGTTGGGGAAGGGGTCGTAGGCCAGCAGTTGGCAGCCGAAGCCGGCCATGATCTTGGCGAAGGTCGCGCCGATCTGCCCGGTGCCGACCACGCCGACCGTTTTGCCGACCAGATCGAAACCGGTGAGCCCGTGCAGGCTGAAATCACCGTCGCGGGTGCGGTTGTAGGCACGGTGCAGACGGCGGTTGAGCGCCAGAATCAGCGCGACCGCGTGTTCGGCCACCGCGTGGGGCGAATAGGCGGGCACGCGCACGATACTCAGGCCCAGGCGCTGGGCGGCGGGCAAGTCGACATGGTTGTAGCCCGCCGAGCGCAGGGCAATCAGGCGTGTGCCGCCCTTGGCCAGTTGCTCCAGCACGGGGGCGCTGAGGTCGTCGTTGATAAAGGCGCAGACCACTTCGTGGTGTTCGGCCAGGGCCACGGTATCGAGGTTCAGGCGTGCCGGTTGGAACTGCAGTTCGATACTGGCCGGCAGCGGTTCGCCGAGGAAACTCTCGCGGTCGTAGGTTTGGCTGCTGAAGAGAATGACGCGCATTGAAAAGGCTCCCTGCAATGACAGAATAGATGCGTACTTGTAGGAGCGAGCTTGCTCGCGAAAAACGTCAACGATAACGCGTTCATTCTGGTTTAACGCGGTGTTCTCTGGTTTTTCGCGAGCACGCTCGCTCCTACAGTCGGACGGTCAGGCACTTACTCTGGCTTCACTGGCCAACCGTGCAATCGCCATGTCCAGTTCATCCAGCGCAGCCATGGCCTTGGCGTCATCCTGCTTGAGCAGGGTTTCGGCGCGCTGGCAGGCCGCCCGCAATTGCGGCACGCCACAATAGCGCGTGGCGCCGTGCAGGCGGTGCACGCGTTCGATCAAGGCGTGGTTGTCATTGGCTTCGCGGGCGACGGTAATCGCCAGGCGATCAGCCTCCAGGGAGGCCAGCAGCATGGCGAGCATATCGGCGGCCAGGTCGGCCTTGTTGGCGGCCAGGCGCAGGCCTTCTTCGTGGTCGAGTACCAAGAGCTGCACGCCCTGGGCTGCACCCTCATGGGTGCGCTCCGGGCCTTGGTTACGCAGCGCCAGGCCGGTCCATTTCAAGACCACCTGGGCCAATTGCCGCTCGCTGATGGGCTTGGTCAAGTAGTCGTCCATGCCGCTTTGCAGCAGGGCTCGTTTTTCGTTGGCCATGGCATGGGCCGTGAGGGCTACCACCGGCAGCGGCGTGCCGTGGCGTTCGCTTTCCCACTGGCGGATCGCCTCGGTGCTCTGGCGGCCATCCATGCCGGGCATTTGCACGTCCATCAGCACCAAATCGAAAGTTTCTTGCTTCACGGCGTCGACCGCCGCGTAACCGCTTTCCACCGCCTGCACCTTGGCACCCATGTCTTCCAACAGGGTTTGCACCAGCAGCAGGTTGGCCGGGTTGTCGTCCACGCACAGCACCCGTGGCGCACGGCTGGACAACGGCTCACCGGGTTCGCTGCGCGAAGGGCGCGGGCTGATCAGATCGGCCAGCGAGCGGCGCAGCTTGCGCGTACAAGCGGGCTTGGCCTGCAATTGGCTGTTGGGGTTGGGCACCGATTGGTTGAACAGCATCTGCTCGGTGGTCGGGCACAGCACCAGCACCTTGCAGCCCAGGTGTTCAAGGTCCCACAGGTGTTGGTTGAGGCGCTCGGGCGGAATGTCATTGGCCGTGACACCCAGCACCGCCAGGCTGATGGCCTGTTCGGTCTGGTGCGCACTGGTGATGCCATTGGTCAGGCTTTCCAGGGTGTTGAAGGGCGTGACTTCCAGGCCGCAGTCTTCCAACTGATGTTGCAGGGCCTGGCGCGCCAGTTCGTGGTTTTCCAGTACGGCCACACGCCGCCCCAGCAGCGGCGCGGCGGGCAGGTCCTCGACGTCGTCACGGGTTTTGGGCAGGTTCAGGCTGATCCAGAATTCGGAGCCTTCACCCGGCGTGCTGTCGACGCCGATTTCGCCGCCCATCTGCTCGATCAACCGCTTGGAAATCACCAGGCCCAAACCGGTGCCGCCGGGCTGGCGCGACAGCGAGTTGTCGGCCTGGCTGAATGCCTGGAACAGGGCGCGCACATCCTGGTTGGACAGGCCGATGCCGGTGTCTTGCACGCTGATGCGCAATTGCACGCTGTCTTCTTGTTCATCTTCAATCATCGCTCGGGCCACAATGGTGCCTTCGCGGGTGAACTTGATCGCATTGCTGATCAGGTTGGTCAGAATCTGCTTGAGCCGCAGCGGGTCGCCCACCAACGCCAGCGGCGTGTCGCGGTACACCAGGCTCACCAGTTCGAGCTGCTTGGCATGGGCGGCGGGGGCGAGGATGGTCAAGGTGTCTTGCAGCAAGTCGCGCAGGTTGAAAGGCACGCTGTCGAGCACCAGTTTGCCGGCTTCAATCTTCGAGAAATCGAGGATTTCGTTGATGATGCCCAGCAGGTTATCCGCAGATTTTTCGATAGTGCCCAGGTAGTCCAACTGGCGCGGCGACAGCTCGCTTTTTTGCAATAGGTGAGTAAATCCGAGGATGCCGTTGAGCGGCGTGCGGATTTCATGGCTCATGTTGGCCAGGAACTCCGACTTGATACGGCTGGCCTCCAGGGCTTCCTTGCGCGCCAGGTCGAGCTCGATGTTCTGGATCTCGATGGTTTCCAGGTTCTGGCGCACGTCTTCGGTGGCCTGGTCGATGCTGTGTTGCAGCTCTTCCTGGGCATTTTGCAGGGTTTCGGCCATGCGGTTGATGCCCGAGGCGAGCTGGTCCAACTCCTGGCTGCCCAAGGGTGGCAAGCGTGTCTCCAGGTTGCCGTCCTTGAGTTGGGCCACCGCTTGCTTGATCTGGCCAATCGGCGAATTGATGGTGCGGCTGATACGCAGGGCGAGGGCGGCGGTGCACATCAGGCCGATGGCGATCAACAGCAGGCTGGCGAACAGGCTGCGATAGCCACGCAGCAACATGCCATTGTGAGACAGCTCCACTTCGACCCAACCCAGCAGGCGGTCGGCCTCATCCGGAATCAGCTCGCCCGCCAGGTTGCGATGGCGGCCAAACACCGGCAGTAAATAGCGGGTGGCGTCGTTGCCGGTGCGCTGCAACAGGTGCGAACTGTTGCCGGTGGGCGGCTGGTTGAGCATGGTCGGGCCGGCGTGGGCCAGGGAAGAGCGGTCTGGCGCCAGGAACGACACCGCGCGCACATCCGGCTGCTCCAGGGACTGGGTCGCGATGCGCTCCAGCAGGTCGGTGTTCTTATGACCGAGGGCAGGTGCCACCAACGGCGCCAATTGCTCGGCGATCATTTCGCCGCGTTGCAGCATCTGGGTTTGCAACTCCGAGAGCTGCATCCAGGTGAAATAGCCGCCCAACAGCAACGCCATCAGGCTGGTCGGTAATAAGGTCAGCAACAGTACGCGGCCTTTTATCCCCATTCTTCTAAGCACGCCACTCTCCTGCTACCACGTTGTTATCAATCATCCACGCCGGCATCCGGCCCGCGCCACCTGCGCAGTGTAGCCATTTGCACGGCCTGGAATCTTGCAAATTAATGACATACGGCAATCTTCGGGCCATTCGGCGCCGGGTGGCGATTGCCTGTGAACGTTTAATCTTGAATAATCAGTGATTGAGAATGACTTGCAGACGCTAATGACTCCCGCAGCAGTTGGCCTACCCAGTATCCTGACCATCGAAGACGACCCGGTGTTGGGCGCCTATGTGCACGAGCAGCTTGGCCGCAGTGGCTTCCAGGTGACCTGGTGCCGGAACGGTCAGCAGGGCCTGCAACTGGCCCGCGCCGAGGCCTTCGACCTGGTGCTGATGGACATTCTGCTGCCAGGGCTGGACGGTTTGTCGATCCTCACCCATTTGCGCCAGAGCCACGCCATGCCGGTGATCCTGATGTCGGCGCTGGGCGCTGAAGCCGATCGCATCAGCGGCTTTCGCCTGGGCGCGGACGACTATCTGCCCAAGCCGTTCAGCATGGTTGAATTGTGCGTGCGTATTGAAGCGATCCTGCGCCGCGTTGCCCTAGACCGCCGACCCGAGCCGCCGCGTGCCCCGGCACCCGAAGATGCCCGCGTGCTGCACTTTGATGATCAGCGCTGCGATGTGTCCTGCCAGGACCAGTGGGCCGCGCTCACGCGCAGCGAATACCGCCTGCTGGAAACCCTGCACCGCAATACCGAAGAAGTCCTCAGCAAAGCCTTCCTGTATCAGCAGGTGTTGCAGCGCGGTTACGCACCCCATGACCGCAGTCTCGATATGCACGTCAGCCAGATCCGCCGCAAGCTCAAGGCCATCGGTTACATCGAGCGGGAAGTGCGCACCGTGTGGGGCAAGGGCTACGTGCTGAGCGGTCACGATGAAGGGCTTTGAGCGACTGCCTGGCAAACACTCGTTGTTCTGGAAGCTGGCTTGCCTGTTGATCGCCTTCTGTTTGCTGATGATTTGGCTCAGTTGGTCGTGGGGCCGCTACATGGAGCAGCAGAGCGCGTACCTGTCCGAGAAGTCGCGGGAGATTCTCACTGGCTATGCCGCCGGCGCCGAACTGGCGTGGAGCACACAGGGCAGTGCTGGCGTGGACGTTTGGCTGCAGCGAATGGCCGAGCGTGAAAGCACCTGGGTTGGCGTGATCGGTAACGACTTGCAGTCCCTGGGCAGCACCCCCTTGAGTGACAAGGAAAGCCAGCGCCTGACGTTTTTGCGTGGATTGGACTGGCCGGTCAGCCGGCATGTCATCGGTTTGCCCTGGATGAAGGTGCCGTTTCCGGTCGACCCTGGCGCGGGGTCGCTGGTGATCGAACTGCCGCAGCGCTTTATGCCTGGGCGCTATCAGCTGTTCTGGCGAGTGGTCACCAATGGTGTGATTCCCGGTCTATTTACCCTGTTGCTGTGCATCGGCCTCTATCGGCTGCTGATCATGCCCCTCAATCAATTGCGCGAGCAGGCCAACGCCTGGCGTGCCGACCAACTCAATACGCGGATGTCCCGTGATGCCACCAGCCGTCAGGATGAACTGGGCGAGCTGGGCCGCGCCTTTGACCATATGTCCGAACGCCTGCAGGGCACCGTGCGTTTGCAGCAGCAGTTGCTGCGCGATATGTCCCATGAACTGCGCACACCCTTGAGCCGCCTGCGGGTAGCCTGCGACAGCGAGCAAGACCTGGCCAAACTGCGCGAACGCCTGGGCCGGGAAATCGACGCCATGCAGCGCCTGGTGGAAGACAGCCTGCAACTGGCCTGGCTCGACAGCGAAACGACGCCGCTGCCCCAGGAAGATATTCAGCTCCAGGCGTTATGGGACATATTGAGTGAGAACGCGTGTTTTGAAAGCGGTTGGCCCGCATCGCGCTTGCCGTGCCTGTTACCGGCGGACAGTTGGGTGCGCGGCAACCTGAATGCACTGGCCCAGGCCCTGGAAAATATCCTGCGCAACGCCATACGCCACTCGCCCAAGGGCGGCTGCGTGCAACTCGACGGCTGTCGTGAAGGAGACTATTGGCATATCTGGCTGCAGGATCAGGGCCCGGGGATTGCCGAGGGTGACCTGGAGCGCATCTTCGCGCCCTTTACCCGCCTGGACGGCTCGCGGCCCGGTGATGGTGGTTTCGGCCTGGGCCTGAGCATTGCCCGCAACGCAGTGCAGCGCCAGGGCGGTCGCTTATGGGCAGAAAACACCGGGCAGGGTCTGCGGGTGCATTTGCACTTGCTGGCCCGTTAGCGTTCAGCGCCTACGCAGTTTGCGTTTTTTCCACTGGTGCGCCACCCACCAGCGCCAGTACGCCATGGTCAGGCAATAGGCCAAGGCGCCCAATACCACCCCCAATACCACCGAACCCAGCAAGAATGGCTGCCAGAGGGTGCTCAACTGGCCGCTGATCCATTCCCACGTCAGGTTATCGGGCAAGCTGCGTGGCGGTACATTCATCAGCCAGGCGCCGGTCATATAGGTGCAGATGAACACCACCGGCATGGTGATGGGGTTGGTCAACCACACCAGGCTGATGGCGATAGGCATATTGCCGCGCACCCAGATCGCCAGGACTGCGGCGAGCAACATCTGCAACGGAATCGGGATAAACGCCGCAAATAAACCCACCGCCATGGCGCGCGCCACGGAGTGTCGGTTCAAGTGCCAGAGGTTAGGGTCATGCAGCAGCGTGCCAAGAAACTGTAATGACTTGTGTTCCCTGATACTGCTGGGATCGGGCATGTACCGTTTGAATAAGCGCCGGGGCATAAGGGGTCCAGGTCAATTCGAGGGGCAAGTATGCCCGGATTCTATAAACAGAAAATTCAGACTTTGTGACAAAACATCATAGGCGCTGTCGTTCAGCCGGCTAAGACTGAGTGGATCACTGGAAAAGGATGATCCATGAAGACAGGGATGTTGGCGTTGGCGCTGGGGTTGCTGACGTTGCGTTGGTTGCCGGTGTTGCCGCCTGGTGCCGGGTTATTGGCCATGCTGGTGCTGGCCTTGATGCTGTTGCCTTTTCGGTCCTATCCCGTGGCGTTCTTTCTGGTGGGCTTGAGTTGGGCTTGCTTCAGCGCGCAGCGGGCGCTGGATGATCGGCTGCAGCCTGCCATGGACGGGCAAACTCGCTGGGTGGAGGGGCATGTGGTCGGCTTGCCCCAGCAGACGGTTACGGGCGTGCGCTTTGAACTGGCCGACGGCCGGTCGCGCAAGGTCCGGCTGCCCAAACGTATCCGCGTGTCCTGGCACGGCGGGCCAGTGGTGAACAGTGGCGAACGCTGGCGCTTGGCGTTGACACTCAAGCGGCCTGCGGGCCTGCTCAATTTTCATGGAGTTGACCACGAAGCCTGGCTGCTGGCCCAGCGTATCGGTGCCACTGCAACGGTAAAAGACGGTGAGCGTCTCGCACCCGCCCGCAATGCCTGGCGCGATGCTGTTCGCCAGCGCCTGATGGCGGTGGATGCCCAAGGCCGCGAGGCAGGGCTGGCGGCGCTGGTATTGGGCGACAGTTCCGGCCTGGCACCTGAGGATTGGCAGGTGTTGCAGGACACGGGCACGGTGCATCTGCTGGTGATTTCCGGGCAGCACATCGGCTTGCTGGCGGGCTTGATCTACGGCTTGGTCGCGGTATTGGCGCGCTATGGTTGCTGGCCCCGAACCTGGCCGTGGCTGCCGTGGGCGTGCGGCCTGGCTTTTGGCGCAGCGTTGGGTTATGGCCTGCTGGCGGGGTTTGGCGTGCCGGTGCAGCGGGCCTGTGTGATGGTCGGCCTGGTGTTGCTGTGGCGTCTGCGTTTCCGCCATTTGGGGCTGTGGTGGCCGTTGCTGCTGGCGCTGAATGGCGTGCTGGTGCTGGAGCCCTTGGCCAGCCTGCAGGTGGGGTTCTGGCTGTCGTTTGCGGCGGTCGCGGTGTTGCTGCTGGCGTTCGGCGGGCGCTTGGGGCCGTGGAGCGTCTGGCAGGCGTGGACCCGGCCCCAGTGGTTGATTGCCATAGGCTTGTTTCCGGTGTTGCTGGTGCTGGGTCTGCCCATCAGCCTCAGCGCACCGGTGGCCAATCTGTTTGCCGTGCCGTGGATCAGTCTGGTGGTGCTGCCCTTGGCGCTGCTGGGCACGGCGTTGTTGTGGGTGCCGCTGGCGGGGGAAGGTGTGCTGTGGCTGGCTGGCGGCGCGCTGGACGGATTGTTCAAGGGCCTGGCGCTGCTGGCTGCGCAGTTGCCGGCGTGGGTGCCGCCCGAGGTGCCGCTGGGGTATTGGCTGGTCAGCCTGATGGGCGCAGTGGTGTTACTGCTGCCCAAAGGGGTGCCGTTCCGGGTGTTGGGCTGGCCCATGCTGTTGATGGCCGTTTTTCCGCCCCGGGAGTGGGTGCCCCACGGACAGGTAGAGGTGCTGCAACTGGATGTCGGCCAGGGGCAGGCACTGATCCTGCGTACCCGCCACCACACCTTGCTCTACGATGCCGGGCCGCGCTCGGGGCCTGTCGACCTCGGCGCGCGCGTCGTGTTGCCGTCGTTGAAAAAACTCGGGGTAGGGCAGTTGGACATGATGCTGCTCAGCCATGCCGACGCCGATCACGCCGGTGGTGCGGCGGCGGTGGCTCGGGGGCTGCCCGTCAAACGCGTGGTGGGCGGCGAAACCGAGGGCTTGCCATCCTTTCTCGCCACCCAGCCCTGTACCAGCGGCGAGCGCTGGGAGTGGGACGGCGTGTCGTTTGAGCTGTGGCAGTGGGCGGGTGGGCTTGAGGGCAATCCGAGGTCGTGCGTGCTGCAAGTCGAGGCCAATGGCGAACGCCTGCTGCTCACCGGCGATATTGATCGCGCCGCCGAAGAGGCGTTTCTGGCATCCCCGCTGGCGGTTCCGACCGACTGGCTACAAGCTCCGCACCATGGCAGCCGCAGTTCTTCGTCCTGGCCTTTCGTACAACGGTTGGCGCCCACCTCGGTGTTGATTTCCCGCGGGCGCAGCAATACGTTCGGCCATCCTCATCCGCAGGTCCTGGAACGCTACCAAGCGCTGGGCAGCCGGGTGTATGACAGCGCCGAACAGGGCGCCGTGCGCCTGCGCCTGGGGGCGTTTGTGCCTGCGACGGTTGCGCGCAGCCAACGTCGTTTCTGGCGCGAACCGTTACCGTAATCAGGCGTTACCAACGTCTCGAACCGCGACAGACGGACCTGTAGCCGGTGAACCCCTCTGTTGACCCTATATGGTAAAGTGGCGCACTTTTTCGAGGGGACATTCACTGTGTGGGAATTGGTCAAATCCGGCGGCTGGATGATGTTGCCGATCATTCTGAGCTCCATCGTCGCACTCGGCATCGTCGCCGAACGCCTGTGGACCCTGCGCGCCAGTCGCGTCACCCCCGAGCACTTGCTGGGGCAGGTCTGGGGCTGGATCAAGAACAAGCAGCTCGACAAGCAAAAGCTCAAGGAGCTGCGTGCCAATTCGCCACTGGGTGAAATCCTCGCCGCCGGCCTGGCCAATTCCAAGCATGGTCGCGAGATCATGAAGGAGTGCATTGAAGAAGCGGCCGCCCGGGTCATCCATGAGCTGGAGCGCTATATCAACGCCCTTGGCACTATCGCCGCCATGGCGCCGTTGCTGGGTTTGCTTGGCACGGTCCTGGGCATGATCGATATCTTCAGTGCGTTCACGGGCTCGGGTATGACCACCAACGCGTCGGTGCTGGCCGGGGGCATTTCCAAGGCCTTGATCACCACCGCCGCGGGTTTGATGGTGGGTATCCCTTCGGTGTTCTTCCACCGTTTCCTGCAGCGGCGCATTGATGAGCTGGTGGTCGGCATGGAACAGGAAGCTATCAAGCTGGTAGAGGTGGTGCAGGGCGACCGTGATGTAGACCTGGTCGAGGGCAAAGCGTGAAATTTCGCCGCAAGCAACGGGAAAATGTCGATATCAACCTCGCGTCGTTGATCGACGTGGTGTTTATCCTGCTGCTGTTTTTTGTCGTGACCACCACCTTCACCCGCGAAACCCAGCTGCGTGTCGACTTGCCTGAAGCGGTAAGCGGCTCGCCTGCCGAAGACCAGCAGGTCAAGCAACTGGACATCGCCATCAGCGCCGAAGGGGTGTTTTCGGTGAATAACCAGTTGCTCGAGAAAAACGACCTAGCCAGCCTGATGGAGGCCTTGCAGAAGGAGTCCGGCGGCGACACCCAATTGCCGCTGTCCATCAGCGCCGATGGCAAGACTCCGCATCAATCCGTGATCACCGCCATGGACGCTGCCGGCAAGCTCGGTTTCAGCCATTTGCGCATGACCACCGTCGAGGCGGCGAGCCCGCCCTGATGGCCATGTCCGAGCGCTTACTCAAGGCCTGGTACGAGGGCCACCCGGCACTGGCATTGTTGCGGCCGCTGGAATCGCTGTATCGCCGCGTGGTGCAACGTAAGCGTGCGCGCTTTGTGGCAGGCGAGGGCGAGATTTATCAAGCGCCGGTGCCAGTGGTCGTGGTGGGTAATATCACGGTAGGAGGTACCGGCAAGACGCCGTTGATCCTGTGGTTGATCGAGCACTGCCGTCGCAGCGGTTTGCGCGTGGGCGTGGTCAGTCGAGGCTACGGTGCCAAGCCGCCGCAGTTGCCGTGGCGGGTCGAGGCCGGCCACAGTGCCGAGGTGGCCGGTGATGAACCCTTGCTGATCGTGCAGCGCAGTGGCGTCCCTTTGATGATCGACCCCGATCGCAGTCGCGCGGTAAAGGCCCTGCTGTCCAGTGAGCCCCTGGACCTGATCCTCTCCGATGACGGCCTGCAGCACTACCGTCTGGCCCGCGATCTTGAACTGGTGCTGATCGATGCCGCCCGCGGCCTCGGCAACCGCCGCTGCCTGCCTGCCGGGCCGTTGCGCGAACCGGTGGAGCGCCTGCACAGTGTGGATGCGGTGCTCTATAACGGTGCCGCCTCGGACCGTGAAGAGGGTTTTGCCTTCCGCCTACAGCCCACAGCGCTGGTCAACCTGCACAGCGGCGAGCGCCAGCCGGTCACCTATTTCCCGCAGGGCCAGCAGGTGCATGCGGTGGCCGGTATCGGTAACCCGCAACGTTTCTTCAATACCCTTGAAACGCTACACTGGCAGCCGCTACCCCATGCTTTTGCCGACCACGCGCCCTACAGCGCCGAGGTCTTGAGTTTTACCCCGTCATTGCCGCTGGTCATGACCGAAAAGGACGCGGTGAAGTGCCGCGCCTTTGCCCAGCCCGACTGGTGGTACCTTGCGGTGGATGCGGTACCGTCGCCGGCGTTCGTCGCCTGGTTCGACACGCAGCTGATGCGTCTGCTGCCCAACCGTCGCTTGCCTTAAAACGCTTCTTTCCAGGAAACACTCATGGACACCAAACTGCTCGATATCCTCGCTTGCCCGATCTGCAAAGGCCCGCTCAAGCTCAGCGCCGACAAAACCGAGCTGATCAGCAAAGGTGCCGGCCTGGCTTACCCTATCCGTGATGGGATCCCGGTCATGCTCGAAAGCGAAGCCCGTACCCTGACCACCGATGAGCGCCTGGATAAATGACCACCGCCTTTACCGTTGTCATCCCCTCGCGCTATGCCTCGACGCGCCTGCCGGGCAAACCGTTGCAAATGATCGGCGATAAGCCGATGGTTCAGCTGGTGTGGGAGCAAGCCTGCAAAAGCAGCGCCGAGCGCGTGGTAGTGGCCACCGATGACCCGCGAATTATCGAGGCATGCAAAGGTTTTGGTGCCGAAGCGGTACTGACCCGCGAAGACCATAACTCCGGCACTGATCGCCTGGCCGAAGTCGCCACTCAGCTGGGTCTGGCACCCGACGCGATCGTAGTGAACGTGCAGGGTGACGAGCCATTGATACCGCCGGGTGTCATCGATCAGGTCGCTGCCAACCTCGCGGCCCATGGCGAGGCGCGTATGGCGACCCTGGCCGAACCGATCGAAGACATCGAGACGCTGTTCAACCCGAACGTGGTGAAAGTGGTCAGCGACATCAACGGCCTGGCACTGACGTTCAGTCGCTCCACCTTGCCGTGGGCGCGGGATGCCTTTGCCAAGAATCGCGACGTGTTGCCGGAGGGCGTGCCATATCGCCGCCATATCGGCATCTATGCTTACCGCGCCGGTTTCCTGCACGACTTCGTCAGTTGGGGCCCTTGCTGGCTCGAGAATACCGAGTCCCTGGAACAACTGCGTGCCCTCTGGCACGGCGTGCGTATCCACGTGGGCGATGCCTTGGAAGCACCGCCAGCCGGTGTCGACACTCAGGAAGACCTCGAGCGCGTCCGTCGCCTGCTGGGCGCCTGATGGAAGTTCTGTTTGTATGTCTGGGCAATATCTGCCGCTCGCCAACCGCTGAAGGCATCTTGCGCCATAAATTGCGCGAGGCCGGCTTGGCGGGGCAGGTTGAGGTGGCGTCTGCCGGTACCGGCGAATGGCATGTCGGTAACCCACCGGACCAGCGCAGCCAACGTGCGGCGCTGGCGCGAGGTTATGATTTGTCGAGCCAGCGTGCCCAGCAAGTTTCCCGCGCTGACTTTGCCCGCTACGACCTGATCCTGGCCATGGACCACAGTAACCTGCGCAACCTCAAAGCCATGCAGCCAGGGCAGGGCAAGGCCGAGCTGGATTTGTTCCTGCGTCGCTTTGATGGCGAAGTGGACGAGGTGCCAGACCCTTACTATGAAGGTGAGCAAGGTTTCGAACGGGTCCTGGACCTGATCGAACGCGCCTGTGATTTATTGGTGATCGAATTGAAGGGGCGGTTATGACCTTGCAAGTGCTTGCGCAGGTATCGCTCAAGCCATTCAACAGCTTTGGCATCGATGTGAACGCGCAATTGTTCGCCGAGGCCCACAGTGATGCTGACGTGCGCGAGGCCATCGCCTATGCCTCGGCAAACGCGGTGCCGTTGCTGGTGATCGGTGGCGGCAGCAATTTACTGTTGACCCAGGATATTCCGGCGCTGGTGTTGCGTATGGCGACCCAAGGCATTCGTGTGCTGAGCGACGATGGCACGCACGTGGTGGTCGAAGCCGAAGCGGGCGAAGCCTGGCATCCGTTTGTGCTGTGGACCCTTGAACACGGCTTCTGCGGCCTGGAAAACCTCAGTCTGATCCCCGGCACTGTCGGTGCGGCGCCGATGCAGAATATCGGTGCCTATGGCGTAGAGATCAAGGATGTGTTTGCCGGTCTCACCGCCCTGGATCGCCAGACGGGCGAACTGCGGGACTTCAGCCTCGACGAATGCAACTTTGCTTACCGTGACAGCCTGTTCAAGCACGAAGTCGGGCGTTGGCTGATCGTGCGGGTACGCTTTGCCCTCAGCCGCGCCACTCACCTGAAACTCGACTACGGCCCGGTGCAACAGCGCCTGGTCGCGCAGGGCATCACCCACGCCACGCCAAGCGATGTGAGCCGCGCGATTTGCAGCATTCGCCGCGAGAAACTGCCAGACCCGGCGGAGCTGGGCAATGCGGGCAGCTTCTTCAAGAATCCGCTGGTACCCCAAGCCCTGGCTGTGGAGCTGCAAAGCCAATATCCGGACCTGGTGGCCTACCCTCAGGCCGACGGCCAGATGAAACTCGCCGCCGGTTGGCTGATCGACAAGGCCGGTTGGAAGGGCTTCCGGGAGGGCGATGTGGGCGTGCACAAGCTGCAAGCGCTGGTGCTGGTCAATTACGGCACTGCCACCGGGCAGGAGATTGCCCAGCTGGCGCTACGCATCCAGCAAGATATCTTCAAGCGCTTCAAGGTCGAGTTGGAGATGGAACCCAATCAGTACTGAGCTTTATCGGGCCTGAAAATGAAAATGCCCCGTATCTTGCGATACGGGGCATTTTTTTATAGCGCTTGCTGATCAGTCATCGCGGCTCATGATGCCGAAGATCTGCAACAGGCTGATGAACAGGTTGTAGATCGACACATACAGGCTGATGGTCGCCATGATGTAGTTACGCTCACCGCCGTGGATGATGGCGCTGGTCTGGAACAGGATGCACACCGAGGAAAACAGCACAAAACCCGCGCTGATCGCCAGTTGCAGGCCGCTGATCTGGAAGAACATGCTGGCCACCACGGCCGCCAGCAACACGAAGAAACCTGCGGTGATGAAGCCACCCAGGAAGCTCATGTCCTTACGGCTGATCAGCACGTAGGCCGACAGACCACCAAACACCAGGGCCGTCATGGCAAATGCCGAGCTGACCACTTCAGCACCGCCGGCCATGCCCAGGTAGCGGTTGAGGATCGGGCCGAGGATAAAGCCCATGAAACCGGTCAAGGCAAACGCCGACACCAGGCCCCAGGCCGAGTCACGCAGCTTGTTGGTCAGGAAGAACAGACCGTAGAAGCCGATCAACACGACAAAGATATTCGGGTAACCGACGCGCATCTGCTGGGCCACGTAAGCCATCACGCCGCTGAATGCGAGGGTAAGGGCGAGCAAGCCGTAGGTGTTGCGCAACACGCGGCTGACTTCAAGCTGCTCAGCCTGCGCGTTGCCATTCACTGCGTAATTCTGTTCGCGCATGGCGACACTCCTTCAGTTTTGAAACGTTCAGTCGCAAAGATCATAACAGACGCCTTGTAACAAGCGATGCAGAGAGTTTGACAGTGTGTTTCATTCGGGTATTATGGCGCCCGCTGACACGGGATGGGCTACTATAATCCTGTGATGCACAAGGGAAATTGGCAGAGTGGTTGAATGCACCGGTCTTGAAAACCGGCGGACGTTAATAGCGTCTCCAGGGTTCGAATCCCTGGTTTCCCGCCAAGATTTACACGAAAGCCTCGCGAAAGCGGGGCTTTTGCGTTTCTGGGGTTTGAGTGTGCTGATAATTAAACAAATGCTGTTTGTCGCATTCATACCGTTCAAAGACGAACCACCATTCGTCTAACATCCGGCACTCTCCATCCGTTGCTACCTCTCAATCTTAAGCGCGGATATTCCGAGCGATACACGGAGAGCCAGTATGGAAATCAACGAGAAAGCCCCAGGCAACATTTCCCAGCAAGCGGTTACTCGTAACACTGATAACGAGACGGGGCATGACCCGAGGCGCGATGAGGACGATATCCCGCTACCCCCGGATGACGAGGCCCCGATCGAGGAGGACATGTCGGATGTAGACGCGGCGGATTCCGTAGCAAATGAGCACCCCGCTACCTGAAGACCTCCCGATCAATGAACCCGGCCCAGCGCCGGGTTTTTATTGCGGTTTTCGGCGCATTTAATTAACCGTAATCCTTAAGTAGTGGCATCGCATAATTGTGAATGGCTTCACGATGCCTCTATGATCAGCACGCACTGTATTGGATCGCTGAGCCTCAACCCTTTGAAGGACATGAGCATGGACAAGCACTTCGGTAATTCAGGCCTTTTCAAAACCACTTCGTATCAAGGCAACGACGCTCACGACGGCTGCAGCACTGCCGACTGGGAGCTGAAAAACAGTGCGCTGAATACGAAGGAGTTTTTGATATGTCCAAAGAATTACTCGGAGTTTTTGCTCTAGGGTTGATGGTGGTCGGTGAGTTTTGTGCAATCTACAGTGAGGTGGTGACCGCCAAGTTGGCCCAGGCCGGCAGTGGTTCCTGGGAGGCCTTTGTACTTCCCGTGGTCTTGATGTGTTTTGCCGGGCTTTGTCTGTTGGGTGCCTATTGGCTGGGGTATGTGGTTGTCGGTGATATCTGGATTGTCACGGTAGTCTCGGTCACTTCGTTATTGCTGCTGGAGCCTGTGGTGGTCTGGGCGCTGTTTCATGAAGCTCCAGGGCGCGGCGCGTTGATCGGGTTCTGCCTGGGTGCCTTGGGGATGCTTGCGACGGTAGTGCTCTAGCACGCCGGGGAATCAAGTGTCGGGTCAGATCAGCGTCTGTAGTCCGATGCTTATCTGGCCTGCACCGCTGCACTTTTTTCCATTTTGCTGATCTACCCCTGTCCCGGCCACCCGACTCCCGTAGGTGGCCAACAGAATCAGACCCGGTGCCGATGGATCGAACGTCAACTGTTTTTACCTCCCGATGGCCGCTGCTGCTTGCTGCGGTTTTCGCGCTCTGCGCAACAGGTTGCAGCCAACAACAGGGCCGCGATATCGCCAGGCAGTTCAGCGATGGCAAGCCTGATGAGTTCTTCCAGACCAGCGTCGACCGCATGGCCACACTCGGCATGCGCGACAACCTGCAAAGCCTCTACTTGCTGATGAGCAAGCTCTACCTGCGCAACCCCAACCAGTGGCGTCAATCGGGCTACCCGGATGCGGTGACCGCCGCCCGGCAAATCCGCCAGGCCATCGAAAATCGCCAACCCTTGCCCGCACTGGGTGACCGGCGTGACCTGGCTGCCCTGAGTTATTCCTTGAGCCCTGACTTTCGCGGCGACCGCGTCGGCGCGTTTATCTACGCGATTGGCAGTATGCTCGTGACCGCCCACGGTGGGCGCACGCAGTTTTATGTGACTGACTCGATCAACCCGCAGTTTGTCAGCAACGCCGCGCGCAATATCGAAAAGGCCACTTGGTTGCTCAGCCAGCGTCAGGATGCCAATGGTGTGTTGCTGTTGTTTTCCAATGAAATATCGGAGGAGGGCAGTAACCTCAGTTTTGCCGTTGAGTTCGGCAAGATCGTCGCGCGTTTGGACCTGCTTACCCAAATCCTCGATGAGCGCTACCGGCGCATTGGCCTCAATTACGCACAAAGCCTGTTGCTGATGAATTTCCTGCCGGTGCAATAAGGCCCATCGCATCGACCAATCAGTGCGGTGTTTCCCTTTCCGCTGTAGGAAGCGGCCTATCTTGCCTCTCGCGGCTTGAAACGCTTGCCTGCGGGCAATAGCCTCGGATTTTTCTTAAACACGAGGCCCTCCCTTGGGTAAACGAAAAACGGTTTGGCCCACGGATCGCGAAATACGCTTGCGGTTTATCCTCTATGCGGTGATTGACGCCGCGACGGCCCAGGGCGTATCTGCCGAGATATTGCTGCCGGCGCATAAGTTATTGCGTGACTCGCCCACGGAAGCCCAGTTGCGCGACACCTTGGGGGAGATTCTCGCCACTGACGAAATGTATGGCTTTCGCTTTGCGCCGGGGTCGGATGCAGATGATCTGCTGCGGGCATTGTCGGCGCCCGATGGCTGAACCTGCCACCGGGTTCGCCGCTGTTTTTAAATCGTCCTTGTCCTTCATTAAGGAGTGACCTGAGGGGCGTGCCTGCCTTCCCATCACTGTTCGCGTGGTGGGCTTGGCCTGGCACGTTCCCTGATTCCAAGGACCTGCCCCCAATGCTGCTGCGCCACCCCCCGTTTATTTTTGCCGCCTTGACCCTCAGTTCGCTGGTACAGGCCGAAGGCCTGCAATTGGCGCCGGTTGAAGTCACCACGGCCGAGGCCAGCGCCGCAGAAATCGCCCAGGCGCAGCTCAAAAGCGTGCCCGGTGGCACCAATTACATCGATATGGACAGCGTGCAACAGGGGCGGGTCAGCAGTAACGAAGACGTTTTCAAATATCAGGCCGGTGTGTACGCCAAGGCGGCCAATAACGAAGGGGTGAAGGTGTCCATTCGTGGCTCGGGCCTCAACCGCGCCCCCGGTGCCCACGCCTCCGGCCTGTATGAAATGTTCGACGGTCTGCCGCTTACCGGCCCAGGTGGTACGCCTTATGAGCTGAAGGACCCGCTGTGGCAAAGCCGGGTAGAGGTGCTGCGTGGCGCCAACGGGTTCGATCAGGGTGCATTGGCCTTGGGCGGTGCGGTCAATTACGTCACCCGCACCGGCTTGGACGCACCCAAGCTGCAAGTGCGCTATGAGGTCGGCAGTCGCGGCTATGCCCAGCGTGAAGTCAGTTCGGGGCAAGTGCTGGGGGACGCCGACTATTACATCAGCCTCACCGATTCGGAGTCCGACGGTTATCAGCACCAAAGCGCTGGTACCGGCAAGGGCATCGCTGCCAATTTCGGCTACCGCTTTAACCCGGACCTGGAAACGCGCTTCTATTTGCGTTATCGCGAAACCACCAACGATTCTCCCGGCAGGCTCACGCGTGACCAGATCAGCCATGATCCGCGTGCCGCCAACAGCCTCAATGCCGCCCGCGACTCAAAACGCCTGCAACCGGGCTCCACCTGGATCGCCAACAAGACCACCTTGCGCTTGGACGATAATTCACGGGTCGAGGTCGGGCTGGCTTACCACGATTACCCTATGGACCTGCGCGAAGGCACCAACCGCCTCAAAGTTGCCTACACCGATATCAGCGGCACCCTGAATTACATCCGCCAGGACAGCCTGTTCGGCCACGCGAGTACTACCACTCTCGGCCTGCGTACCACCCAGGCGATGCCGAACAATGGGGCGTCGGAATATGTTCGCATTCCTGCGGGCAATACCGCCATTTATGCCCCCGGCACCAAAACCCGCGACTACAGCTACCTGGGCTCCGACACCGTGCTGCATGTAGGCAACGAACTGGAACTGGTTGAGGATCTATGGCTGACCAGCGGCCTTGCCGCGATCTACACGCGCCGCGAAACCCAGGTCACTTACCCCGACGGCCAGGCGCCGCTCAGTCAGCATGACTGGGATTACGCGCCGCGCATTGGCCTGCGTTACGACTTCACCCCGCAGTTGCAGGTCTACGGCAACCTGAGCCGCTCGGTAGAGCCACCGCATGCGTGGTCGATGATCTGGGGTTCCAACAAATACTTCGGGCCGGGCAGTGGGGCGGCCACGGGGTTGCAGCGCGAAGGCGTAAAGCTGCGTAATCAGACCGCCACCACCCTGGAAATCGGCGGGCGCGGTGAAGCCTGGCTCGGCCAATGGGATCTGGCGCTCTATCGCTCGGAGGTTCGCCACGAGCTGCTATCCGTGGAGACCCAGGCGCAGACCGCCACCAGCAACGCCATCATCGCCGAATCCAACGCCAGCCCCACCGTGCACCAGGGTGTGGAACTGAGCCTGCTCAGCCCGCTGTGGGACGGCGGGCGCAGCGGTAAGCTCGATCTGCGCCAGGCCTACACTTTCAGCGACTTCCATTACCGCGACGACGACCGTTTCGGCGACAACACCTTACCCGGCATTCCCAAGCACTATTACCAGGCGCAACTGCGCTACAGCCACCCGACGGGTTTCTACACCAGCCTCAACACCGAGCATGCCTCACGGGTGGCGGTGGACTACGCCAATTCCTACTACGCGGCGGCCTACACCACCTTTGGCGCCACCTTCGGCTACGACGCGCCCAAGCAGGACTGGCAAGCCTGGGTCGACCTGCGCAACCTCACCAACCGCCGTTACGCCAATACCGTCACGCCGGGCTACGACGACAAAGGCATGGACGCCGCACGCTCCACCCCGGCTGATGGGCGTGGTATCTACACCGGCGTTTCCTGGAGCTGGCGTTAAATCAAACTTCGTGTTGGCGCAGGCGCTTGTACAGGGTGTTGCGACTCACCCCCAGCTCTCGCGCCAGGTGGGAAATATTCCCGCCCACGGCTTCCAGGCGCTGGCTCAGGTCAAGGTGTTCATCCAGGTGTTCGGGTTTGGACTGCGGCACCGTCGCCTGCAAATCCACGAAAAAATCATCGGGCAGGTGCTCTGCGCGGATCGGCTGCTCTTCGGCCATTGCCAACGCTACCTGCAACACGCTGCTCACCTGGCGTAAATTCCCCGGCCACGGGTGTTGCTCGAATAGCCTCAGCACCTCGGCGCTCAGCCCGGCCCATTGCGTCGGCTCGCGGTGTTGCTGCCACAGTTGCTGGAACAGCGCCTGCTTGTCGGTACGCTCGCGCAATGGCGGCAATTCCAGGGTCAGGCCGCCGATGCGGTAGTACAAGTCCTCGCGAAAGCGTCCGGCCTGCACCAGCTCGCGCAGTGCGCGGTTGGTCGCCGAGATGATGCGCAAGTCCACCGAGAACACCTCGCTGCTGCCCACCGGCTGCACACAGCGTTCTTGCAGCACCCGTAACAGACGGGCTTGGGTGGGCAGCGGCATATCGCCGATCTCGTCGAGAAACAACGTGCCCTTGTCCGCCTTGCGGATCAGGCCGATGCTGCCTTTTTGGTTAGCGCCGGTGAAGGCGCCTTTTTCGTAGCCGAACAGTTCCGATTCCACCAGCTCTGCGGGAATCGCCGCACAGTTCACCGCGATCAACGCCTGTCGGCTGCGGGAACTTGCCTGGTGCAGAGCTTTGACGAACACCTCTTTGCCTACGCCGGTCTCGCCGTGGATCAACAGCGGAATGTCCTTTTCCAACAGGCGCTCGGCCTGGCGCACGGCTTTTTCCACGCGCACATCGCCAAAATGCAGGGTTTGGAGGTTGATCGACGTCGGTGCTGGCGGCGGCGGTTGGCTGAACACCCGGGCCTGCACCGGCATCTGCTTGGGCCGCTTCAACAGGCACTGGAACCGATTGCGTCCCGCTGCCTGCAAGGCGAAGGGCAGCCCTTCCGGTTGGTTGAGCAACTCCAGTAGCGAGACCTTGAACAGGCTGTCGATCATCACCCGCGACAGGCTGATGCCCAGCAGGTTATCCGCACGCCGATTGGCCGACAGCACCTGGCCGCTTTCATCAAAGATCAGCAGGCCGGCCCATTGGCTGTCGAGGTTGCTCAAGCCGGTGTTGAAGGTCAGTTGGAAATGTTCGCCGCGAAACAGGTTGAGGATCAGCCGGTTTTCCACGGTCTGGCTCATCATCTTGACCATGCCCAGGGTGTGGGAGGGCGGCAGGTAACTGTCGCTGGATACGTCCAGCACCGCGATGATTTCGCGCTGGGCGTCGAAAATCGGCGCCGCGGAGCCGGTCATGAAGCGGTTGGCCTTGAGGAAGTGTTCATCGTGTTCAATATGCACGGCCTGGGCGCAGGCCAGCGCGGTGCCGATGGCATTGGTGCCGCTGGCGCGTTCCATCCAGCTGGCGCCGGGGCTGAAGCCGCGGGCCAGCGTGGGTTCGATAAACCGTTGAGTGCCCCACGAGGTCAGCACCTGGCCCTGATTGTCGGCCAGCATGATCAGGCAATTGGAATTGCTGAGGATGTTCTCGTAGTAGGGCAACACTTCCTGATGGGTGGTCTGCACCAGGGAATGCTGGCTTTCCAGCAGTTGGCGAATGCCTTCGGCGGGCAGTTGGTCAAAGCTGGGAGCACTCTGGTGGTCCAGGCCATAGGCGCGGCAACGGCGCCAGGATTCCTGGATAAGGGTGTCGTGGGTCAAGGGTTCGGCCATCGTGCGACCTTCTTTATTATTGTTGTCGGGTCTTGCGCCATCTAACGTCAGACATCGAACAATGTGGGAGCGGGCTTGCCCGCGATGGCAATGGGTCAGGCACAGCATCTACAAACTGATGCATCGCCATCGCGGGCAAGCCCGCTCCCACATTTGATCTTCGTCGCGCATAAAGTGTTGTTCACAACTGTTCATTGTCAACCCCGGCAGTGTTCAGTTGTTCAGCCGGATTGTTCACTCCTGAACATCATGGTTCACCCATTTCCTTACACATCAAGCGCTTGCGGTTTTGGCACGAAACTCGCTCTGACAACGGACCAGATTCATTCCAATAATAAAAAAGGTCGTGTCATGTCATTGACCCTGGAACATGTCTCCCGCGTTGTCGACGGCCAAACCTGGATCGACGACGCCAACCTGCGGTTCGAAGCCGGTTCTTTCAACGTCCTGCTCGGTCGCACCCTGTCGGGCAAGACCAGCCTGATGCGCCTGATGGCCGGCCTGGACAAACCCGACAGCGGTCGCATCCTGATGAACGGCGTGGACGTCACGCAAAAGCCGGTGCGCCTGCGCAATGTGTCGATGGTTTACCAGCAGTTCATCAACTACCCGACCATGACCGTGTTCGAGAACATCGCCTCGCCGTTGCGCCAGGCCGGTGTGTCCCAGGAGGTGATCCAGAGCAAGGTGTTGGAAACCGCCAAGATGCTGCGCATCGAGAAATTTCTGCAGCGCCACCCCCTGGAATTGTCCGGTGGCCAGCAGCAACGCACCGCCATGGCCCGCGCCCTGGTGAAAGACGCCGAACTGATTCTGTTCGATGAGCCGCTGGTCAACCTGGACTACAAACTGCGCGAAGAGCTGCGCCAGGAAATGCGCGAACTGTTCAAGGCGCGCCACACCATCGCCATTTATGCCACCACCGAGCCCAACGAAGCCCTGGCCTTGGGGGGCACCACCACCATTCTTCACGAAGGCCGGGTGATTCAGAGCGGCAAGGCCGCCGAGGTCTACCACCAGCCGCAAACCGTGCTCGCCGCTGAGCTGTTCTCCGAGCCGCCGATCAACCTGATGCCAGGGCGCATCAGCGGTAACGAAGTGAGCTTCGCCAATTTCGTGCATTTCCCACTCAACGTTGACCTGCGCCCCATCGGCGAAGGCGAATTCCGCTTTGGCGTGCGCCCCAGCCATATCAGCCTGGTACCCAGTAACGATGATGACCTGGAGCTGGCGGTGACCGTGGAAGTCGCCGAAATCAGCGGCTCGGAAACCTTCCTGCATGTGCGCAGTGAGCATTTCCTGCTGGTGCTGCACCTGCCGGGGGTGCATGAGTACGATGTCGATGCGCCGATCCGCGTGTATATCCCCACCCATAAACTGTTTGTGTTCGATGGTCAGGGCCGCTTGGTCCAGGCCCCTGGGCGCCGTGTCGCGAGGGTTGCCTGATGGCCGAGATCCATTTGCGCAACCTGGCCCATAGCTACAACCCTACGCCTACAGGGCCAGAAGACTACGCCATTCGGGAAATGAATCATGTGTGGGAGCAGGGCGGTGCCTACGCCTTGCTCGGGCCGTCAGGCTGCGGCAAGTCCACGCTGCTCAATATCATCTCCGGCCTGCTCAGCCCGTCCGAAGGCCAGGTACTGTTCGATACCCAAGTGGTCAACGACTTGACCCCGGAAAAGCGCAATATCGCCCAGGTGTTCCAGTTCCCGGTGGTGTACGACACCATGACGGTGTTCGACAACCTGGCGTTCCCGCTGCGCAACCAGGGCATGGCCGAAGCGAAAATTCACAGCAAGGTGCAGGAGATCGCCGAAGTCCTCGACTTGCAAAACCTGCTGAGCAAAAAAGCCCGTAACCTCACCGCCGACGAAAAACAGAAAGTCTCCATGGGCCGTGGCCTGGTGCGCGATGACGTGTCGGCCATTCTGTTCGATGAACCGCTGACGGTGATCGATCCGCACCTGAAGTGGAAACTGCGGCGCAAGCTCAAGCAGATTCACGAGCAGTTCAATATCACCATGGTCTACGTCACCCACGATCAACTGGAAGCCTCCACGTTCGCCGACAAGATCGCGGTGATGTACGGCGGGCAGATCGTGCAGTTCGGTACGCCGCGTGAATTGTTCGAGCGGCCCAGCCACACCTTTGTCGGTTATTTCATCGGTAGCCCTGGGATGAATCTGATCGAGGTGCAGGCCAAGTCTGGCGGTGTAGGGTTTGCCAATACCCTGTTGCCGCTGTCCGAAGCGTTGCAGCAACGTCTCAACACCACCGACTACAAAAAGCTCCAGGTCGGCATTCGTCCGGAATTTATCCACGTGTGGGACGAGTACAACCCCGACGCCCTGCAAGCCGACGTCGTCCATGTGGAGGACTTGGGCACCTACAAGATCATGACCCTCAACCTCGACGGTGCAACGCTCAAGGTGCGGCTGGCCGAGGACAAGCCGGTGCCGGAAGGGAAGGCTTGCATCAGCTTCCCCGCGCAATGGCTGATGCTCTACGCCGACGATTACCTGCTGGAGGTGGCACCATGAACAAGGTGCAGAATAACAAGGCCTGGTGGCTGGTGTTGCCGGTGTTCCTGCTGGTGGCGTTCAGTGCGGTGATCCCGATGATGACCGTGGTCAACTATTCGGTGCAGGACATTTTCGACCAGTCCAGCCGCTATTTTGTCGGGGCCGACTGGTACAAGCAGGTGCTGCTCGACCCGCGCCTGCACGATTCGCTGCTGCGCCAGTTCATCTACTCGGCCTGCGTGCTATTGATTGAGATCCCGTTGGGCATCGCCATCGCGCTGACCATGCCCACCAAGGGCCGCTGGTCCTCGCTGGTGCTCATCATCCTCGCCATTCCGTTGCTGATCCCGTGGAACGTGGTCGGCACCATCTGGCAGATTTTTGGCCGTGCCGACATCGGCCTGCTGGGCTCGACCCTCAACGCCCTGGGCATCAGCTACAACTACGCTGCCAACACCATGGACGCCTGGGTCACCGTGCTGGTGATGGATGTGTGGCATTGGACCTCGCTGGTAGCACTGCTGTGCTACTCAGGCTTAAGGGCCATTCCGGACGTGTACTACCAGGCCGCGCGGATTGATCGTGCATCGGCCTGGGCGGTGTTCCGACATATCCAGTTGCCGAAGATGAAAAGCGTGCTGCTGATCGCGGTGATGCTGCGTTTCATGGACAGCTTCATGATCTACACCGAACCCTTCGTGCTGACTGGCGGTGGACCGGGTAACGCCACCACCTTCCTGAGTCAGACGCTTACCCAGATGGCCGTCGGCCAATTCGACCTGGGCCCGGCGGCGGCGTTTTCCCTGGTGTATTTCCTGATCATCCTGTTGGTGTCCTGGCTGTTCTACACCGCCATGACCCATTCCGACGCCAACCGCTGAGGCCGCCAACATGAGCAAGCGCAAGCTTATTCCACTACTCGTTTACATCCTGTTCCTGCTGGTGCCGATCTACTGGCTGCTGAACATGTCCTTCAAGAGCAACACCGAAATCCTCGGCGGCCTGACCCTGTTTCCGCAGGATTTCACCCTGGCCAACTACAAGGTGATCTTCACCGACCCAAGCTGGTACACCGGCTACCTCAACTCGCTGTACTACGTGAGCCTGAATACGGTGATTTCGCTCAGCGTGGCGCTACCGGCAGCCTATGCGTTCTCGCGCTACCGCTTCCTGGGTGACAAGCACCTGTTCTTCTGGCTGCTCACCAACCGTATGGCGCCGCCGGCGGTGTTCCTGCTGCCGTTTTTCCAGCTGTATTCGTCCATTGGCCTGTTCGACACGCACATCGCCGTGGCCTTGGCCCATTGCCTGTTCAACGTGCCGTTGGCGGTATGGATCCTGGAAGGCTTCATGTCCGGTGTACCGAAGGAAATCGACGAAACCGCTTACATCGACGGCTATAGTTTTCCCAAGTTCTTCGTGAAGATTTTTATCCCGCTGATTGGCTCCGGTATCGGTGTCACGGCGTTTTTCTGTTTCATGTTTTCCTGGGTCGAACTGCTGCTGGCGCGCACGCTCACCTCGGTCAACGCCAAGCCCATCGCAGCGGTGATGACCCGCACGGTGTCGGCCTCCGGCATTGATTGGGGCGTGCTGGCAGCGGCGGGGGTGTTGACCATCCTGCCGGGCATGCTGGTGATCTGGTTTGTTCGCAACCATGTGGCCAAGGGCTTTGCCCTGGGCCGGGTCTAGAGGAGTCGATGATGGAATGGATGGCCTGGACCACCCCCACAGCGCTGTTCTTTGGCGGTATTGCCCTGATTCTGGCGGGCATGACCACTTGGGAATTGCGTTCGCCGAGTATCCCGCGGCGCGGTTTGCTGCCGATCAGCACCACCCGTGGCGATCGCTTGTTTATCGGTCTGCTCGGCAGCGCCTACCTGCATTTGCTGGTCATTGGCGTTACCGACTGGAGCATCTGGGTGGCGTCCGCGCTCTCCCTGTTATGGCTGTTGAGTGTGATGCGTTGGGGCTAGGTCTACACGACCCTGTAGGAGCGAGCTTGCTCGCGAAAATCGTCAACGATAACGCAGTGTTCCTGGTAGCCCGCGGTGTCTTTGAGTTCTTCGCGAGCAAGCTCGCTCCTACAAGGGAGGTGGTTGCCGATAGCCCTTTTGAAACTAACCTGGAGGTCTCTATGTTGAATAAAAACAATAAGCTGCGACATAGCATTTCATTGGCCGCCGTACTGGCCCTCAGTGGTTTGAGCGCTTCGGCCTGGGCCGATGCGTATGAAGATGCCGCAAAAAAATGGATCGGCAGCGAGTTCAAACCCTCGACCCTTAATGAAGCTCAACAGTTGGAGGAGTTGAAGTGGTTTATCAAGGCGTCGGAGCCGTTCCGTGGGATGAAGATCAACGTGGTGTCGGAAACCCTCACCACCCACGAGTACGAATCCAAGGTGCTGGCCAAGGCCTTCAGTGAAATCACCGGCATCAAGCTGACCCACGACCTGTTGCAGGAAGGCGACGTGGTGGAGAAGCTGCAAACCCAGATGCAATCCGACAAGAACATCTATGACGGCTGGGTCAACGATTCCGACTTGATCGGTACGCACTTTCGCTATGGCAAGACCGAATCCATCACCGACCTGATGGCCAACGAAGGCAAGGATTTCACCTCGCCCACCCTGGACCTCAAGGACTTTATCGGGCTGTCTTTCACCACCGCGCCGGACGGCAAGATCTACCAGTTGCCCGACCAGCAGTTCGCCAACCTCTACTGGTTTCGCGCCGACTGGTTCGAGCGGCCGGAGCTGAAGGCAAAGTTCAAGGAAAAATACGGCTACGACCTGGGCGTACCGGTGAACTGGTCGGCTTATGAAGACATCGCCAAGTTCTTCAGCGAAGACGTCAAGGAAATCGACGGCAAGCGCATTTATGGGCACATGGATTACGGCAAGAAAGACCCGTCCCTGGGCTGGCGCTTCACCGATGCCTGGTTCTCCATGGCCGGCGGCGGCGACAAGGGCTTGCCCAACGGCCTGCCGGTGGACGAGTGGGGCATTCGTGTGGAGGACTGCCACCCGGTGGGCTCCAGCGTCACCCGTGGCGGCGACACCAACGGCCCGGCAGCCGTATTCGCCACGCAGAAATACGTGGACTGGATGAAAGCCTACGCGCCACCGGAAGCGGCGGGCATGACCTTCTCTGAATCCGGCCCGGTGCCGTCCCAGGGCAACATCGCCCAGCAGATCTTCTGGTACACCGCGTTTACCGCCGACATGGTCAAGCCGGGCCTGCCAGTGGTGAATGCCGACGGTACGCCGAAATGGCGCATGGCGCCGTCGCCGGTCGGGCCGTATTGGGAAAAGGGCATGAAGAAGGGCTATCAGGACGTAGGCTCCTGGACCTTCCTCAAGTCCACGCCCGAGAAGCAGAAGCTCGCGGCCTGGCTCTACGCGCAGTTCGTGACCTCAAAAACCGTATCGCTGAAAAAGACCATCGTTGGCCTGACGCCGATTCGTGAGTCGGATATCAACTCCCAGGCCATGACCGACATGGCGCCCAAACTCGGTGGGCTGGTGGAGTTCTACCGCAGCCCGGCCCGCACCGAGTGGTCGCCGACCGGTACCAACGTGCCCGACTACCCACGCCTGGCGCAACTGTGGTGGAGCAACATCGCCGCCGCAGCCAGCGGCGAGAAAACCCCGCAACAGGCGCTGGACAACCTGGCCAAGGAGCAGGACGCGATCATGACGCGCCTGGAACGCTCCAAGGTGCAACCGGTGTGCGGCCCGAAAATGAACCCCGAGCGTGACGCGCAATACTGGTTCGACCAGCCGGGCGCACCGAAGCCGAAACTGGCCAACGAGAAGCCCAAGGGCGAAACCGTGAATTACAACGACCTGCTCAAGCAGTGGGAGGCTGCACGTAAGTAACAGCGCCATCTCAACCCCTGTAGGAGCGAGCTTGCTCGCGAAAAACGTCAACGATAACGCGTGCTTTCTGAATAAACGCGGCGTCTGCGGCTTCTTCGCGAGCAAGCTCGCTCCTACAGGCATTTTGGTTTTGTGAGCCCTGACAAACGACCGCTTATCCCTCCCAACCCAACCCCGTTTGAATTTTCTGCACACCCCGAGGCTCTGCATTTTAGAAGCGCGTGATGTTGAGCGCTCTTGCGGGGCCACCTTGTGGGAGGCCCGTTGTAACGGACTTTGCGGAAACTGCCATCATGACACTCCTTACAGCGCTGTCTGGCCAGCCGGCTTCTCTCACCCATTCGGCCCAGGGCCGCCATCAACAGGTGTACCAACAGCTGCATGGCGAAACCCAAGACGCCACCGAACTGGCGCGTGAATACCTGCACGATCAATTGGCCCTGGTAGAAGCCACCGACTGCGACTTGCCAGAGGCGCCCGAACAGCTGCTGGCCTGGGTCGAGCAGCGCTGCGCCGAGGTGGCCCAGGCCTATGCCGACTACCTTGAGCAGCGCCGGCAAGGCGGGCCACGGCGGTATTTCCAGAACAAGGCCCATGCGTTGTATTTCCTGCAGTGCGTGGCGCCCACCAAACAGGTCGACGGCGCCTGGCTCTACGGCTTGCTGCGCTATTGGCAAGACCAGCGCTTCGACGGCCTGCTCACCACTTACCTGGAAGAGTTGGGCGACGGTGAAGCCGCGCAGAACCATGTGGTGATCTACCGCAAGTTGCTCAGCGAGCACGATGCCGACAGCGAAGCCGGCCTTGAGGATGATCATTACCTGCAAGGCGCCCTGCAACTGGCGCTTGGCGTGTGCGCCGACGAGTTCCTTCCGGAGGTCATTGGCTTCAACCTGGGTTACGAGCAACTGCCGCTGCACCTGTTGATCACCGCCTATGAACTCAGTGAGCTGGGTATCGACCCTTATTACTTCACGCTGCATGTCACCATCGACAACGCCAGCAGTGGTCACGCGTGCAAAGCTGCACAATCGGTGCTGAACCTGCTGCCGCTGGGCGAGGGCAGGGCAGACTTCTATCGCCGGGTGGCCGCAGGCTACCGCCTGAATGATCTGGGCGCGGGTGCCACGTCTGTGATCAAACAATTCAACCTGCAGGACCAGGTGGTGGCGATGCTCGAACGCAAGCGCGCCTTCGGCCAGCATATGCATTCGGACTACTGCCGCTTCGAAGGCCAGACAGTCAACCAATGGCTGGCCCAGCCTGGGCAGATCGGCGCGTTCCTCAAGGCCCTGGAAGACAAAGGCTGGATCCAGCACAACCAGGACCCTGCCAACAGCCGCTTCTGGCAACTCATCGAGGGTGCTGGCGCCGCGATGTTCGGGGTGTTCAGCGGTTATGAAAAACAACTGATCCATGACTGGATCGCCGGGGAATGGGTGGCCAGCGAACGCGTGCCGCCCGTGCGGCCGGGACGCGGCAGCCGGTTTTCCCGCGAACAGCATCGTCCAGCGGACCCAGATACCCAGGCCCTGGCGGAGTCGTTGTGCAACTTGCCTGATGTGCAACAGCTCAATGCGCTGATCCCGTGGCTGTCGGCACGCCGTCACTGCACGCCTGCCGGGCTGTATGCCACTCGCCGCTTTATCCAACTGCGTGCGCGCTTGCGCTAAGGAATGTGCCTATGTCTGCGCAACAACTGGCTGACCGTGCCTTGTTGAATTTGGGCCGGGGGTTGAAGGAGGGCGGTTATCGCTTTATCACACCGACGCCCTTGACCCACGAGCGTGTTTACCGGCGGCTGGCGACGCCTCTGGCAATGACGCTGCGCGATGTGTTCGGGTGGTCGATGCCGTTCGATCAAGGCCTGTTGCCCGAGGCCCTGCGTGAAGAGTTGCAACAGGCGGATGTGATCGAAAAACACGGCGCGCTATGGCGCAGCGCGGTGCGTTGGTCGAGCCTCGATGAGCTGTTGTTCGCCCATTCACCTTATCCCACCGACCAGGCGGACGCGGTGTTTTTCGGCCCCGACAGCTACCGCTTTGCCCAGGTAATCGAAGCCTACCTGCAACAGCGTTTCGAGCCGCTCAAGCGCGCCGTGGACATCGGCTGTGGCGCCGGTGTCGGCGCGCTGGTGATTGCTAAAGCCAGGCATGACGCCCAGGTGCTAGCAGTGGACATCAACCCCCGCGCGCTGCGCATGACGGCGGTGAATGCCGAGCTGGCCGGGCTGAATAACGTCAGCGTTTACCACAGTGACGTGTTAGCCAGTGTGGAGGGCGAGTTCGACCTGATCGTCGCCAACCCGCCGTACATGAAAGATGACCGTCAGCGCGCCTATCGCCATGGCGGTGGCGCCCTGGGGGAGCAGTTGTCGCTGCGCATCGTCAGTGAATCCATCGGGCGCCTGGCCCTGGGCGGTAGCCTGCTGCTGTATACCGGGGTGGCGATGGTGGCCGGCAGCGATCCCTTCCTGGAGGCGGTCAAGCCGCTGCTGGGCAGCGACGCCTACGGCTGGACCTACCGCGAACTGGACCCGGACGTCTTCGGTGAAGAACTGGAAAAACCAGGCTATGAGCAGGTGGAGCGCATTGCCGTGGTCGCACTGACTGTCACCCGACTGCGCTGAATGTCGATGCTCACCTTTGGCATTGAAGAGGAATACTTCATTACCGACCTGCACAGCCGCCAGATGGTGTGCGAGCCCTCGGCAGCGGTGCTGGCGGCCTGCCGCGAAGCGATTGGCGCAGGCTTCTCCTATGAGATGTTCCAAGGGCAGATCGAGGCGGCCTCACCGGTGTTTACCTCAAGCGCCGAAGCGGCGGATTATTTCTCGACTGTGCGCGGCAACCTGGCGCAATCCCTGGCTGAGTTCGGTCTCGGCGTGGTGTGCGCCGGCAGCCACCCTCTGGCCGATTGGCGTGGGCAACGGCCAACCGAACAGGCGCATTTCCGGCAACTGTTCGACGATATTCAATATGTAGCGCGGCGCAGTGTGTTGTGCGGGCTGCATGTGCATGTGCAGGTGCCGCAGGCGTTGGACCGCATTGCGGTGATGAACCAGGTGTCGCCGTGGCTGCCGTTGTTGTTGCTGCTCAGTTGCTCGTCACCCTTCTGGGACGGCGCGCCCAGCGGCTTCATGAGCTACCGCCAGGCCGCGTGCGACGAGTGGCCCCGCATGGGCGTGCCGGAACACTTCAGCGATTGGGCCGAGTACCAGCGCTACCTGGTCATGTTGCAGCGCATCGGCGCGATCAAGGCCGATGGCAATGGCTGGTGGGGCATCCGCCCCGCGGCGCGTTACCCCACCCTGGAACTGCGCATGACCGACGCCTGCCCACGGCTGGTGGACGCCTTGGCCCTCGCCACGCTGTTTCGGGTAATGGTTACCCATGCCTGCGCGATGCAGCGCCCTGGAGCCAGGTTCAGTGCCGAGGCGCGCTGGCTGCTCAAGGAAAATCGCTGGCAGGCCAAGCGTTATGGGGTCGCTGGCACCTTCGCGTTGGACGACGCAGGCAGCGTGGGCAGCGCTGCACAATGGCTGCAATGCGCCCGACAGACGTTTGCCGCCACCGCAGAGGCCATTGGCGAGCCGCTGTTGTTCGAAACCTTGGATGCCTTGCTGCAACGCGGCAACAGCGCGACCGAGCAGTTGCGCTGGCACGCCCAGGCCCAGGCCACCGGTGCCGATGCGCTTGCCAGCTTGCGCCAGGTAGTCGACCTGCTGTTGGCCCAGACTCGCGGCGACCATTGATCGGGTCTTGATCGAGGTTGATGGAACACTGAGGGGGTTGCTCCGCCCTTAATCAGTAACCCCTCAACGGCAGGAGCGCAGAGCATGCGAGCGATGACTTACCAGGGCGCACACAAGGTGCAGGTGGATACCGTGCCCGATCCGATCATTGAACAACCCGACGACATCATTCTGCGGGTCACCGCCACCGCGATCTGTGGCTCGGACCTGCACCTGTACCGGGGCAAGATCCCGACCGTGGAGCACGGCGATATCTTCGGCCATGAGTTCATGGGCATCGTCGAAGAAACCGGCCCGGCCGTCACCGCGGTGCAACGCGGCGACCGTGTGGTGATTCCGTTCGTGATTGCCTGTGGCGATTGCTTTTTCTGCCAGCTCCAGCAATTCGCCGCCTGCGAAACCACCAATGATGGGCGCGGTGCGATCCTGAATAAAAAAGCCATCCCACCGGGTGCCGCGCTGTTTGGCTACAGCCGCCTGTACGGCGGTATTCCCGGCGGTCAGGCGGAATGGGTGCGGGTGCCCAAGGCCAATACCGGGCCGTTCAAGGTGCCCGGCACCCTGGCGGATGAGAAGGTGCTGTTCCTCTCCGATATTCTGCCCACCGCCTGGCAGGCGGTGACCAACGCTGGCATCGGCAAAGGCTCCAGCGTGGCCATCTATGGCGCCGGGCCCGTGGGTCTTCTCAGTGCGGCATGCGCGCAGATGCTGGGCGCCGAACAGATCTTCATGGTCGACGACCATCCGTATCGTTTGGCCTACGCGCAGAAAACATACGGCGTGATTCCGATCAATTTCGAAGAAGACGATGACCCGGCTGACACCATCATCCGCCAAACTGCCGGCATGCGCGGCGTCGATGGCGTGGTGGACGCGGTGGGTTTCGAGGCCAAGGGCAGCACTACAGAAACCCTGCTCACCGCCCTCAAGATCGAAGGTAGCAGCGGCAAGGCCCTGCGCCAGTGCATCGCCGCCGTGCGTCGCGGTGGCGTGGTCAGTGTCGCCGGGGTGTATGCCGGGTTTATCCATGGCTTCATGTTCGGCGATGCCTTCGACAAGGGCCTGACCTTCAAGATGGGCCAGACCCATGTGCAGCGGTTCTTACCCGAGTTGTTGGAGCATATCGAGCTGGGGCATCTGCACCCGGAGGCGATCATCACTCACCGGCTGCCCCTGGAGCAGGCGGCGCGGGGGTATGAGCTGTTTGATAAAGCCGAGGAGGAGTGCCGCAAGGTGATCCTCCTGCCGGGTGGGAGCGACCGGCCGCTGACCGAACCGCTGGACGAACTGAGCCCTGAGTTGCGCGTACAAGGCGTTCCCGGTTTCTAAATTAATACCCGGAAAAATGTGGGAGCTTCTTTGCTTCGACAGTGGTGTTTCCCACATTAGCCGGTGTCAGGCTGCGGCTTGCGGCTGGATGCGCAGTTCGCCGTCGACATCCTTGACCAGCCCACTGGCGACAAACAGCGGCGCCAGGCGTTTGTGCAGCTGCGGCTCGACGAATTCCTTCACCGTATCCAGCGCCAACACACCACTGAGCGGCAGCTCGGCCTTGGTGTACGACAACCATGCCTTCTTCAACGCCATCAACACATCACTGCCCGCCGTCGAAGCGAAGCGACGGTGCAGGGGCTTGGTGTCGAAGGTGAAGGTGTGTTGGAACTCATAACCGCTTTCATCGCCGCCGTTGGCCGTGCAGCGCACGCAGGTGCAAGGGCCGTCGCCGAAGGCGCTGCGCAGGTAGGCGTTGAAGTCCACCACGGGCTTGAGTGACAGGCGCTTATCAACCTCGAACAGGTCCCCGGTCATTTTTTCGTCAGTGTTCAACGTCCATTTCCTCGCAGTCGGTTGCTGTGTTTCAAAGCGCGGCACAATACCAGCCGAGCGTGGGTTTGGGGATTATTTGCGTCAAGGGAGGGTCAGCGGAAGAATTCACCGGGGGTGGAGTCAAACTGCTGACGAAATGCATTGATAAAGGCTGAGGTCGATTCATAGCCACACCCCAATGCCACATCCGTCACCCGCTCGCCTTGTTCCAGGGCGGGCAGGGTGCTCAACAGGCGCAGGCGCTGGCGCCACGCGCGGAATGTCAGCCCGGTGTCACTCAGGAACACCCTACTGAGGGTTTTTTCGCTGACTCCCAGCTTGCGGCTCCAATCGCCCAACGTGGTTTGCTGCTCGGGATGCAGGTTGAGGCTGCGGTAGATCTGCCGCAGCCGTGGGTCGTGAGGCAGCGGCAACATCAAATCCACCTGGGGCGCGGCAGCGAGTTGGTCGAGCAGTACCTGAGCCAGGCGTCCGTCCGGTCCGTCCTCGGTATATTCGACCGGCAATTGGCTGAAGTTGCGGATCAACTCGCGCAACAAACTGCTCACCTCCAGCACTTGGCAACGCTCGGCGGCCCAGGCGGTGACGCTGCAGTCGAGGTACAAGCTGCGCATTTCCGTATGGGGCGAACTGAACACCCGATGGGGCATGCCGGCCGGAATCCACACCGCGCGCTGCGGTGGCGCGACGAAACGGCCGACGCTGGTCTGGATCTCCAGTACCCCGGAAATCGCGTAGGACAACTGCACCCACGGATGACTGTGCCGTCGCGTCAGCGCCCGATTGGGCAAGGATTCAGTGCGCCCGTACACCGGCCTAGGCAGGCTGGAAAGCCCAGGCACACTGCGGCGAACGGCTTTTTCATGTCCTTTAGGCGGCATTTACTGGCTCATTGGCGTTAGTCGGTAACAGGTGGTTACGTTAGAGTCGTCGCGACGCTCTTGGCAACCCCTGGAAGAATTGCTTATGACCCGGCCCCGGTTTCTGCCCGACAACTTCACCCTCACCCTCATCGCCACCGTGATCCTCGCCTCACTGCTGCCCGCCAGCGGCCAGACTGCCGTGGCGTTCGGCTGGGTCACCAACCTGGCCATCGCGCTGCTGTTTTTCCTGCATGGCGCCAAGCTGTCGCGCAAGGCCATCGTCGCCGGTGCCGGCCACTGGCGCCTGCATCTGCTGGTGTTCAGCCTGACCTTCGTGCTGTTCCCGCTGCTGGGCCTGGCGCTCAAGCCGCTGCTGTCGCCGTTGATCGGCAACGAGCTGTACATGGGCATGCTCTACCTCTGCGCCTTGCCGGCCACCGTGCAATCGGCAATTGCCTTTACCTCCCTGGCCCGCGGCAACATCCCGGCGGCCATCTGCAGCGCGGCGGCGTCCAGCCTGTTCGGCATCTTCCTGACGCCGCTGCTGGTAGCGCTGCTGCTCAACGTACACGGTGATGGCGGCTCCACAGTGGATGCGATTGTCAAAATCAGCGTGCAGTTGTTGTTGCCGTTCATTGCCGGGCAAGTCGCCAGCCGCTGGATTGGGGGCTGGGTCGGGCGTAACAAAGCCTGGCTGAAATTCGTCGACCAGGGCTCGATTCTGCTCGTGGTCTACGGGGCTTTCAGCGAGGCGGTCAACGAAGGCATCTGGCACCAGATCCCGCTGTGGGAGTTGGGCGGGTTGGTGGTGGCTTGCTGCGTGCTGCTGGCCCTGGTATTGGTGGCGTCTACGCTGCTGGGCAAGGCGTTTGGCTTTAACCAGGAGGACCGCATCACCATCTTGTTCTGTGGTTCGAAGAAAAGCCTGGCGACCGGCGTGCCGATGGCACAGGTGCTGTTTGCCGGGGCAAGCATGGGCGTGTTGATCCTACCGTTGATGCTGTTTCACCAGATCCAGTTGATGGTCTGCGCGGCGTTGGCCCAACGCTATGCCCAGCGGCCGGAGAGCATTCCTGAGTTGATGGGGCAGGTGGATCCGTGACGCACCTCTCATTGGCGGGTAAATAAGCTCAAGTTAACCGGCGTGCCGACGACTTACTTCTTAACTAACCCAAGAAGGAGTGTCGGCATGAACGTTCATCGTGTAGCGGTACTGACTGGCCTCCTGGGCCTGTGGGCAAGTACCTGCGGCGCCGCACAAACCGTGGGGCAGGGCACCATCAGGTTCAGCGGCGCGATTGTCGAGTCAGGGTGTGCGACAAATGCGCGCAGCGGTTCGGTGATGGAACTGCGTGGCTGTGCCCAATCCAGTCGTGGCAGCCGCATCGAGGTGCGCAGCGTCGCGCCAGTTGCCAGCGTCGACGCACCCCATGTGCGGCTGGTGGCGGACAGCGGCAAGGGGCGCTATTACGATCAGCGCTATGTGTTGGTAGACAGCGCCGGCAAGCTTATCCAGTCAGGCAACTACATCATTACCATGACTTCGCCGTAGGCCGCCGGGCGACGATCCGCAGCAACAGCGGTGCGAGAAACCTATAGAATGCTCGGCGGCGGCGCTTGTCCTGGGTGGCCGCTTGATCACCGTCAGAGTACCGCGCCCGTCAATGAGCCTTTCAGCCGCAACCCCACAAGCCAATTGGCAACCGGTCATCGCCCTTGCGCTGGCCGCGTTTGTGTTCAATACCACCGAATTTGTCCCCGTCGGGCTGCTCAGCGCCATTGGTGCCAGCTTTGATATGCCCGTGGCCAGCGTCGGCCTGATGCTCACCATCTACGCGTGGATCGTGTCGCTGACCTCGCTGCCGGTGATGCTACTGACCCGCAACGTCGAACGGCGCAAGCTGCTGATCGTATTGTTCGGTCTGTTTATTGCCAGCCATATTCTCTCTAGCGTGGCCACCAGCTTCGGCTTGCTGATGGTCAGTCGTGTCGGCATTGCCCTGGCCCATGCGTTGTTCTGGTCGATCACGGCTTCGCTGGCTGTACGCCTGGCGCCAGAGGGCAAGCAGGTGCAGGCCCTTGGCTTGCTGGCCACCGGCACATCCCTGGCGATGGTGTTGGGCATTCCCTTGGGCCGCCTGTTGGGCGAGGCCATGGGCTGGCGCACTACCTTCCTGGTGATCGCCGCGTTCGCCGCCGCCCTGGTGTTCTGGCTGGGGCGCACCTTGCCGCTGCTGCCCAGCCAGAACTCCGGCTCCCTGCGCAGTCTGCCGCTGCTGTTCAAGCGTCCTGCGCTGGTGGCGCTCTATGTGCTGACCGCAATGACCGTTACCGCGCAATTCACCGCCTACAGCTACATCGAACCCTTCGTCGAAGGCGTCGCCGGCCTGGCCGGCAGTGCCGTGACCCTGATCCTGCTGGTGTTCGGTGGTGCTGGCATCATCGGCTCGTTGTTGTTCAGCCTGGTGCATCGCCTCAACCCCCACCTGTTCGTGATCGGCGCAGTGTCTATCCTCGCCGCGTGCCTGGCGCTGATGCTGCCGTTGAGCGGCGCCGAGTCTTACCTGGTGGGTCTGAGTATTTTCTGGGGCATGGCGATCATGGGCTTTGGCCTGGCCATGCAGTCCAAGGTGCTGGTGCTGGCACCGGACGCCACCGATGTGGCCATGGCGATGTTTTCCGGGATCTACAACATCGGCATCGGCGGTGGTGCGTTGATGGGCAGTTGGGTCGGCAGCCACTTCGGCTTCGCCTGGATCGGCGCGGCGGGCGGTTTGCTGGCGGGGTTGGCGTTGGTGGGGTATTGCCTGGCGATTCGGCGGTTTGGGCAGGGTGGTGCCCCGATGCCAAGCTGATCGCCCCGTATCCACCGGATAACTGCAGACTTAATGTGGGAGCTGGCTTGCCTGCGATGGCGGTGTGTCAGCCACTGCATCTGTTGCTGCGCGACCGCTTTCGCAGGCAAGCCAGCTCCCACATTTGATCTTCACTGCCTTGAGCAATGCGTTCGCTTAACTGACTGTCCTACGCCACCGGAATCAACGGATCCGCCGCCGCCAGTGCCACTGCTCTATCCGCCGCCGGTGGGTAGATCCACACGCTATTGATCTGCTGTTTGAGTTCCTTGGCTTCCTGGCCCACCAGCTTGAGCTGACGGTCCCAGCCTTCGGTGTACACCGTGCCCCAGGCGCCGAGGTCGAGGCAGGTCACGTATTTGGGTTGGCTGTAGGCCATGGGGGCCACGCCGATCAGATCGGCGGCGACGTTGTTGCCGGCGTAGCGGCCCAGGGCGATAGCGTGCTGGCAGGACATGGCAGCGAAGTTGCCCAGCGCGTCTGTGGCGGCGTAGGCCACGTCGCCAGCGGCGAAGATGGCAGCCTGGCCCTTGACCTTGAGGTGGGCGTCCACGTGCAGGCGGCCCTGGGGATCGCGGGTGCCCTCAACCTGTTCGGTCAGCGGGTTGGCGCGAAAGCCGATGGTCCAGATCACGGTGCTTGATTCAATCCGCTGCCCATCCGCCAGGGTCACGCCACCGGCATCCACCGAGGCGACCGAGGTGTTCAGTACCCATTCAATCCCCAGCTCGCGGCTGGCTTCGATGATAGAGGGGCGTATGCCGTCGCCCATCGACGCGGCAATCTGCGGCCCGCGGTCGACCACGATCACACGGATGTTGGCCGTCTCACCCAGTGCCGCACGCAGGCGCGCCGGCATTTCGGTGGCGGTCTCGATACCGGTAAAGCCGCCGCCGGCCACCACCACGGTATTGCGGGCCGGGCTGTCGGGCAGGTTTTTCAGGGCGTTGATATGGGCTTCAAGGTGCGCGGCGTCTTCGATCTGATCCACATCGAACACTTGCTCGATGCCGTCCATGCCGGGGCGGTTCAAGCGGCTGCCGGCGGCCATTACCAGGCGATCGTAGGCGAGGGTGGACGGGATGCCGGCCGCGTTGCGGTAGGTCACTTGCTTATTAGTGGCGTCGATGCTGTCGGCAGCGCCTTGCACAAAGGTCACGCCCACAGCGTCGAACAGCGCATCAAGCGGGGCCAGCATGGTATGCACATCGGGCTCGTAGAACCGCGGGCGGATACGCAGTTCTGCTTGGGGTGCGAGCAGGCTGATACGCACATCGTTGCGGTCGTGTTTATCCAGTAGCCGAGCCGCGCTCAAGGCGCTCCACACGCCACCGAACCCGGCGCCAATGATCAGAATGTGTTGTTTCATGGGGTTGCTCCAGAGACCAGATAAGCCGCAAGGCATTGCCGGATCACTGTAAAAGCAGTAGGGTCTGTCCGAAAGGACAGATAACCCTGGATGACTGCCAGGTCAGTCGGCCTAGCGGGAAAAACGCTCGCGGTAGTCGCGCGGTGAGATGGCCAGGTGGCGGTGGAAGGTGCAGCGCATGCGTTCTTCGTCGCCAAACCCGCACAGCCCGGCGATCTGCTCGATGCTGCGCTGGGAGTCTTCAAGCATGCGGCGCGCCGCTTCCATGCGAAACAGCTCAATGGCCTTGGCCGGGGTGCGACCGGTTTTTTGCTTATAGACCCGGGCAAAATTGCGTGGGCTCATATGGCTCTGCGCGGCCAAGCGTTCGACGCTGAGGTCACTGTCGCGCAGGTTGTCGCTGATCCAGGCATGCAGCGCATCAAAGCCGGCGCTGTCGGCGGTTTGCGCTTGCAGCACCTGGCTGAACTGCGCCTGGCCACCGGGGCGCTTGAGGAACACCACCAGTTCGCGTGCCACTTGCAGCGCCACTTCGCGCCCGCAGTCGGCCTCCACCAACGCGAGCGCCAGGTCGATCCCGGCACTGACGCCCGCCGAGGTCCACACCTGACCCTGCTGCACGAAGATCGCGTCCACGTCCACCTCGATGCTCGGGAAGCGTTGCTTGAGCAGCTCGCACATGGCCCAATGCGTCGCCGCGCGGCGACCCTCCAGCAAGCCCGCCAACGCCAGCAAAAACGTGCCGCTGCACACCGACGCGGTACGTCGCGCCTGACCGGAGGCGTTGCGCAGCCAGTCCACCAGCGCAGTGTTGTCCAGCATGGCTTGCTCAATGGCGGGCGCGCCGGGTACCACCAGGGTGTCGATGGTGGCTGGGTCCAACTGCGCCAAAGCCACAGTGTCGACGCTCAAGCCTTCGGCGGTTGACATCAGCCCGCCCGCCAGGCTGGCATTGTGCAGCACATAACCTTGCAAACCGCGTTCGGCCATGGCCTTGGTGGCGGCCCAGAACACCGTCTGCGCGCCGGTCAGGTCGAGCAAACCCATCTGCGGATACGTCAGGAACACCAAGGTGCGCGGTTGGGCCAATGGGGAGAGTAGGGTCATACGCTGGCCAGTTGCTCGATCTGGCTCAAGGTGCGCAAGTTTGCACCCATGCCCCTGGTAAATGGCTTGAGTTGTTCAAGTTTGGACGTCATGACAGTGGTCTCCGGTAAAGGGGCAGGGCGCTGTTTTACCATGCCCCCCAGACAGTTTAAGCCGTCGCGCAGCGTTTGGTCTTGGTTGAATACTGTTTTGGCCAGGCCCTTCTGCAAACGTCGGTCAGGATTCACCGTTCTGATCGCCTCTGTTTGTTACTATCGCCATCCCGTCACCCGGAGTCGCCGCTCTATGCAACACCAGTGGGATGAAATGCACCGCACCCGCAAGCCCACGTTCGTCCTGTGTGGCGAGCCCCAGGGGGATGTGCTCAATCTCTATGTTCACGGTTACTCGGCGTTCTTCAACCGCCAACAACTGGGCAATTTCAAGCAACAGTTGGCGGCTATCGAAGGCTCGACCAACCTGATGCTGTTCTGGCCGGCGGGGCATTTTCTGGAAAACCTGTTTGCACCGTTCAAGGACGTGCTCGCCTCATTGCTCGGCGGTGGCGGCCTGGGCGCGGCGACAGTGGGCGTGGGCAAGGCCATTGCCTATTTCCTTGATCATTACAAAAGCGTCGAGGCGCGGGTGGATGAAGTGGCCAAGACCTTGTTGCCCGAACTGGCCGGCTACCTGCACGACCAGTCGCTGCCGGTACGGCGCATCAACCTGATCGGCCATTCCCTGGGCGCGCGCATTCTGGTCAAGAGCCTGCTGGCCAGCCCCGAGATCGCTCGCGAACTGCCGTTGAATAACCTGTTGTTGATGGGCGGGGCGATCTGTACCTCGAGCCCCTGGGACGAGGTGTCGGCGCCGCTCAAAGGGCGACTGATCAACTGCCATTCCAGCAAGGACTGGGCGCTGGCCATGAAGCCCGATACCGAGCGTTGCATCGGCCGCTATGCGATTGACGTGACGCCCGCGCTCAAGGCCAAGGTGACCAATGTGCACCTGGCCAGCTTCGATCATGCCGCCTATTGGCCGCAGTTGAAGACGGTGGTGCAGTACACCGATTTGCTGCAGGAGCGGCGCGGCATGATCCGTGTGGACTCGCGCAGCAGTGACGTGCGGTTTGCCGAAGCGGACGGGGACCTGTACCCGGCATTGGTGCAAGCGCGGCCGGAGGAGCTGAAGTTTCTTGCCGAACTGATGGCGCAAAAGCGCAGTGCTGCGATTGATGCCAGTGTGCGCGAACCGTTGAAACTGGCCATTGAGTTGCAGCGCATGGGCGGCGACAGCTTTATGAATCTGGCTCGTGGCCATGGCGTGGGCTATCGCCAGATTGCCGAAGATGTGGCGCAACGCCTGGGTATCAAATTCGATCAACCACTTGAGCACGTGGCGCTTGCCGAGATCGAAGGGCAGGTCGCAGAAACACTGATCGAGCAGTACAAGGACAAACTCAGCCGCGCTGATCGCCAGGCGTTCGAGGCCGAGCTCAAGGCGGCGGCACAAAAAGAGCAGGGGTTGTTCAACCGCTTGGATGTGGGCCGTTCGGCTACCGCAGCCTTGAGCGGCACGGCGTTGGCCGGGCTGACCGGGTTTATCCTGCGGCGCGGTGCGGCTACGGCGATTCCGGTAGTGGGCCAGGCGCTGGCTGCGGCGATGTTGCTGGTCAGCGGGGTGCGGGCGTTTTCCGGCCCGGCGTATTCGATCACCACCTTGGCGGTACTGGTGGTCGGCGTGATCCGCCAACGCATGGAGCGCGAGGCGCTTAACCAGGAGCTGGAGCTGGTGGTGCAAGTGGTGGAAGCGTTTGACCTGCCGCGAGACACGGTGATGCGCACGGTCGCGTCAGACTGATAAGCTGCTGCCCAAGTCTTGTGTATTTGCCTGGAATACCGCGTGAAATTCAGCCTGCCGAAAATCGCTACCGCTCCGTTTTGCCCGCCGGAAGTGGCCGGCTCTGTCGCTGTTGATCCCAAGGCCTCGTTTTTTAAACGGGTGCTGATGTTCGCTGGCCCCGGCCTGTTGATCTCCATCGGCTACATGGACCCCGGCAACTGGGCAACGGCCATTGAGGCCGGTTCACGCTACGGCTATAGCCTGTTGTTTGTGGTGCTGCTGGCCAGCCTGGCGGGGATGGCGGTGCAATGCCTGTGTTCGCGGCTGGGCATCGCCACTGGCAAGGACCTGGCGCAACTGTGCCGTGAGCGCTACAGCCAGCGCTCTGCTCGTACCCAGTGGGTGTTGGCGGAAATCTCCATCATCGCCACAGACCTTGCCGAAGTGCTCGGCTGCGCCCTGGCGTTTCACCTGTTGCTGGGGGTGTCGCTGACCACCGGCATTGTCATCACGGCATTCGATACGCTGTTGATCCTGGCCCTGCAAAATCGTGGTTTTCGCCGCCTGGAAGCGATCATGCTGGCGCTGGTCGCCACCATCGGCGTGTGCTTTTTCATCGAACTGGTGCTGATCAAACCCTACTGGCCCGACGTGCTCAGCGGGTTCACCCCGTCACTGTCGGCCATCAGCGATGCGGCGCCGTTGTACCTGGCCATCGGCATCCTCGGCGCTACGGTCATGCCCCATAACCTCTACCTGCACACCTCTATCGTGCAGACCCGCCTGATCGGCAAGGACCTGGCGAGCAAGCAGGACGCGGTCAAGCTGGCGCGTATCGACACCATTGGCTCCCTGGCCTTGGCGCTGTTGGTCAACGCCGCGATTCTGGTGCTGGCGGCAGCGGCCTTCTACAAGACCGGCCATACCGATGTGGTGGAAATCCAGGACGCCTATCACCTGCTCGACCCCCTGGTCGGCGGTGCTTTCGCCAGCATCCTGTTCGGTATCGCCTTGCTTGCTTCGGGCCAGAGTTCGACCTTTACCGGCACCATTGCCGGCCAAGTGATCATGGAGGGTTACCTCAACCTACGTATACCTTGCTGGCAGCGCCGCCTGATTACCCGTGGGCTGGCGTTGATCCCGGCGTTTCTAGGCGTATGGCTGATGGGTGATGATGCCATCGGCAAGCTGCTGATTCTCAGCCAGGTGGTACTGAGCCTGCAGTTGCCCTTTGCGTTGTACCCGTTGATCCGCATGACCGGTGACAAGCAATTGATGGGGCCGTTCGTCAATCGGCTGCCCACGCGGCTGCTGGCGTGGTTTCTGTTCGCGGTGATCAGTGGGGCGAATGCGTGGTTGATTGGGCAGTGGTTGTTCTGACACTGAGGTGCATTGCCGAGGCAGTGCCTACACCAAGATGGCCAAGGATGTGTATTGGGCAACTTCTGGGTCAGCAGTCAATAGCTTCATCGGCTCAGTCATGGCTGTTGCAATGATCAGCCGATCGAAGGGATCCTTGTGATGATGTTCAAGATCCCTGACGGCAATGGCATGCTCCAGGCTGATGGGTAATTCGACGAAGCCACTTTCCAGGCAGTATTCGCGAATTTTATCTAAGTCCACAGCGAGCTTTCCCAAGCTAACCTTGATTGCCATCTCCCAAAATGTCGCCGCACTGACGTAAATTTCGGCGGCGTTTTCTATCAGCTTGCGGGCTTTACCGGACAGTTTGGAGTCATCGTTGAGTGCCCATAGCAGGATATGGGTATCCAACAATAGCCTCATGAATGACTGCCCTCAAAGGCATCCAAAAGATCGCTGGGGAGTGGGGCGTCGAAGTCTTCAGGAATGGTCAACTCGCCCTTCATTGCGCCAATTCGCCGGCCCTTGGACTTACCAAGCGGGACGAGCTGCGCCATTGCGCGACCATGTTTGGCGATAGTGATGATTTTGCCAGCGGCGGCTTCATCGACCAGTTTGGACAGGTTGTTTTTTGCCTCACCGAGGGCAACGGTAATCATGGGGGCTTCTCCGTGTTTTGGCCAAATATAGCCAAAACTACGACCGCTATCAAAGATGGCACGACCACTGGCGGCCGCTCGTTCAGCGCGGGATGGTGTGTGGTACGTAGTGACCATGAAGTCTCTCCAAGTAAATTTGGCTAAAGTCTGCCCCAGCGCACCGTCCCCAGAAATACTGGCCCTCAAAATCAGAACGGGCCTACGTTTTCTACTAGGAATATTCCTTCACTGGCGCCGTTCAGCAGCGTCAAAATCCGTCACCGATCCCAATACGGCACCGTCCCAAAACACTCCACGAAATAGTCGATCACCGTGCGCACCTTCAACGACAGTCTGCGGCTGCCCGGCCACAACGCGGCGATCTGTTGGGGCTCCAGGGTTGTCGCAACGTCGTATTCGCCGAGCACTGCCTGCAAGGTGCCGGCGCGCAGGCTTTCGCCAATCAGCCAGGACGGGAACACCACCAGGCCCAAGCCTTGTTCGGCGGCGTGGGTGAGGGTGTCGGCGTGGTTGCCGGTGATGGGGCCGCTGACGCTGTAGGGTGTCCAATCGCCTTGGCCGTGGCGGAAGAACCAGCGCTCCTGGCCGGTGATGCCTTTGTAGGCCAGGCAGTGGTGGTGGGCCAGTTCGGCGGGGTGGCGCGGCGTGCCATGTTGGGCCAGGTAAGCAGGGCTGGCGGCGATGCGAAAACGTTGCGGCGCGAAGATGCGCGCCTGCATGCCCGAGTCATTGAGCACGCCGATGCGAAACAGCAGGTCGGTGCCATCTTGCAGCGGGTCGACGAAGGTGTCGGTCTGCTGGATATCCAGTTGCAGCTTCGGGTAGCGCCGGCACAGCCCTCCCAGCCAGGGTGAAAGGTGACGCTGGCCGAACACCATGGGCGCGTTGATGCGCACCAGGCCGCTGGGTTCGTTGTCTTGCTCTTGCAGGGCCTGGTTCGCCGTCTCCAACTGCTCGAGTAGCAAGCGTGCGTGGCGGCCCAGCAGGCGGCCGGCTTCGGTGGGGCTGACGGCACGCGTATGGCGGTAGAGCAATTGCTGGCCGACGGCCTGCTCCATCAGTTGAATCTGCCGCGAGATGGAGGAGGGCGCCAGGCTTTCACGGCGGGCTACTTCGGAAAAGCTGCCCTGGTCCAGCACGGCCACAAACAGGCGTAGCGCCTTGAAACTCAGTTCATTCAAGCCCTGCATCATCTCTCCAGGCTGTGCGTTTTGCGCAAAGGTGTTGTCCGCATAATCCCATTTATCGCACAGCACGGCCACCGGATAATGCGCGCCATGTTTTTCTTTCTTGATACACGGGTGATGTATGCAGGCACGTTCTACCGAGGGGCTGGCGCAGGCCAGGCCGAGCAATAACCTTTTACGGCTGCTGCTGTTGCCGTTGGTGATTCTGGCGGGCATGGGCCTGTCGGTGGAGGCCGGGTTGCTTGGGCCATTGGGCGCGCAGGTCGGGCATTTGTGGGCGACGTTGAGCATCTTTGGCGTTGGCACGGCGATTCTGTTCTTACTGCTGCTGTTCAGCGGCCCGCAAAAGGGCCCGGCCTTCACGCAACTGCCGCGCTGGCAGTTGATCGGCGGGTTTCTGGGGCCAATGTATGTAGTGGTGTTGACCCTGGCCACACCGCACATCGGCATCGCGATGACCATGATCGCGATCCTCTCGGGCCAGGTGGGCAAGAGTGTGTTGATCGACCACTTCGGCTGGTTCGGCACGGCGCGCAAACGCGTCAATGGCGAGCGCTGGATCGCGTTGGCGTTGATTGTGGCGGCTCTGGTTCTGATTGCACGAGGCTAAGGCGATGAATCTGTTTATGTTGTTGGTGGTGGTGATTGCAGCAGGGGCGGTGCTGAGTGTGCAGGCCGCTATTAATGGGCGTCTGGGCCAGACTGTGGGGGTGTTGCGCAGCAGCCTGTTGACCTTCGCCGTGGGCGCGCTGACCACGGCGCTGTTGATATTTTTCTTCGAGCCGGCCCAGGCCGTCAGCCTGCTGGAGGTGCCCAAGTGGCAATTGACGGGTGCCCTGTTTGGCGTGGTGTACATGATGGTGATGGTCGGCGCGGTGCCGGTGGTCGGTACGGCCGTCGCCACGGTGGCCGTGATTGTCGGGCAACTGGGCATGGGCATGCTGATCGACAACTTTGGCTGGCTGGGCAACCCGGCGATCGAGCTGTCGGGCAGTCGTATCCTCGCGATGCTGTTGCTCGCCCTGGCGTTGGTGTTCATGTACCGCAGTAATAGCCGCCGAGCCGACTGACGGCGCTGAACCATGCTTGCTTGCCCAGGGTCACTGCTTAAGGTGCGGCGCTCGCCGCATCGGACGACCATGAACAAGGAGTCTGACCATGCCAGATCAAACCTGTGCTTGCCCTCACTGCAAATGTGTACTGGGCGCTGACGCAATAATCAAAGACGGCAAGGGCTATTGCTGCCAGGGCTGTGCCGAGCACCATGCTCACGGTGAACCCTGCGCCGCCGCAACGGGTTGCGAATGCGCCAAGTCGGCCCACGGTTGACAGCATTGACCTGCGGGCCCGGATACCCGGTGCCTGCAGGGTGAGTAAAAACAGTTCGCTTGCCCGCGGCCAGTCTTTACCATGGCGGCCCATCCTTGATTGATGTGTACCCGCCATGGCCCTGGCCGCGCCTCCCGACCTCACTGATCACGCCGTTCCCGTGCAACCGTTGGCGCGTACCTACCCGCGTGGATTATACGTAGAGCCGCACAGCCACGATTGGGGCCAACTGCTCTACGCCATGAGCGGGGTGATGTGGGTCGAGACGCCACGCGAAGCCCTGGTGGTGCCGCCCCAGCGCGCGGTGTGGTTGCCGCCGGGTGTGGAGCACGGGATCCGCGTGGTCTCCGATTTGCAAATGCGCAATATCTACCTGCGCCCGGCATTGGCGGCGACGCTGGACAGCCAGGTGCAGGTCATCGAAGTGGGTCGCTTGTTGCGGGAGTTGATCGTGACCTTGGTGGAGCAGGGCGATCACGGCGATGCGGCCTACTACGAGGCTGTCGTAGGCCTGGCTCTGCTGGAGTTGCAACGCGCACGTCGCTCGTCTATTCGCATTGCCATGCCGGTGGCGGCTGATCGTCGGCTGATCAATGCGTGCCAGGCGGTCATGGCGTCGCCCTCCCTGGACGTCCCGTTCGAGCAGCACGCCGAGGCGGCGGGTGCCAGCGTGCGCACCCTGGCGCGGCTGTTCCAGCAGCACCTGGGCATGGGGTTTGCCCAGTGGCGTCGTCAGGTGCAGTTGGCTACGGCGGCGGCGGAGTTGATCCAGGGCCAGTCGGTGAGCGGCATTGCGCGCACCCTGGGTTACTCGCCCAGCAGCTTCAGCGATATGTTCCGACGCGAACTGGGCGTGTCGCCGTCCCAGTACCGGGGTTGGCCGAAATCCTGAAGCACTTGGCCGATACCCACGGTAGGCGCGCCCTAGACTGAGCCTATCAATCCACCGGGCGCAGCCTTCATGAGCTATTTGATTTCCTTGGCCATCGGCCTGTTTGTCGGCGTGATCTACGGCGCGCTGGACTTCCGTTCACCGGCACCGCCCGCTATCGCACTGGTCGGCCTGATGGGCATGCTGCTCGGCGAAAAGCTCTGGCCCATGACGCGACAGTTGGTCAGTGGTTGGTTGTCCTGATCCCTTTTCCCTTCGACGGATGCCCTCGATGAACGCACTGCAATTTACCGCCACCGGCGACCTCGCCCACCTGAGCCTGGTGGAGGTGCCCGTGCCGGTGCCGTCTGCCGGCGAAGTGCTGGTGCAGATTAACGCTGCGGGCCTGAACCCCAGCGACGTGAAAAACGTGCTTGGCCGCTTCCCCTACACCACGCTGCCACGCATCCCAGGGCGTGATTTTGCCGGCGTGGTGGTGGAGGGGCCGCAAGCATTGCTCGGCCAGGCAGTCTGGGGCACCGGTCGCGACCTGGGTTTTTTCGCTGACGGTTCCCATGCCCAATACCTGCGCGTATCCGCCAAGGGCGTGGCGCACAAACCCGCGCATTTGAGCTTTGCCCAGGCGGCCAGCCTCGGCGTGCCCTATACCACTGCCTGGGATGCCTTGGAGCGCAGTGGCGTTGGCCAGGGCACGCGCTTGCTGGTGATTGGCGCCAACGGCGCGGTCGGCAGTGCGGCGCTGGCGCTGGCGAAGATACGCGGCGCGCAGGTGCTGGCGGCTGTGCGCAAGGCCGATCAGCTCGAGTTGTTGCAGGCTCAAGGGTTGGACGCGATTGCCTTGGGCAAGCCAGAGGCGCTGGGCGCGCAAGTGCAGGCCGTGTTCAAGGGCGGCGCCGACGTGATCTTTGACACCACCGGTTTCTGGCTGCCTGCCGCGGTGGCGGGGCTGGCACCGTTCGGCCGCATTGCGGTCATCGCCGCCCCGGTTGACGGCCACGTACAGTTACCGGCCCTGGCGCTGTACCGTAAGGGCGGGTCGGTGGTGGGGGTCAACTCGTTGCTGTACAGCTGCGAACAATGCGCGGTGATGCTGGAGGCGTTTGGGCGCTTCTTTGATGAAGGCCTGTTGCCGCTGCCTACGGGGTTGCGTGAAGTGGCGTTGGTGGAGGGTGTTCAGTGCTATGCAGAAGTGAACAACGGCAGCCCAGACAAAATCATTTTCCTGCCGTGATGGGATAGAAATGTGGGAGCGGGCTTGCCCGCGAATGCGGTGTATCAGTCACTTATATATCGACTGACACTCTGCATTCGCGAGCAAGCCCGCTCCCACAGTATTGATCTTCACTCGACCTCGGGAACGCCTTTTTCCCACGCCGACCAGTTCTCAACAATCGCCTGGACCAACGGGTTGCCCGTGCGGTACAGGTTTTCCAGCGCGGGTACAAAACCACCCTGGTCCGCATACTTGAGCAGGTTGTCTACCTCGCTGTAGCCCGGATAAGGCCGGTCAAAGTCGGAGCCGGCGCGCACCACGGCCAGGCGCTGAATATCCACCAAACCTTCGCGGCTGGCGCGCAGCAGCGCTTCGTAGGTGGAGTTGTCCTCTTGTTGGGTGGTGCAGTATTCGCCTTTGTTGTCGGTGAGCAACTGGGTCCAGACCTCGGCACGTTCGCTCAACCGCGTGCCGGAAAACCAAGTGTTGCCCGCCAGGGTGTCGCAGCGCGTGACTTGCGGCGGTTGGTTGGCCGGGGCGGCAGGGTAGTGTTTACGCCAAGCGGCAGACTCTTTGCTTTCTGTCAGTTCCACCTTGTGCGACAAGGCAAACGCTTTGGCTTGCAGCTTTTGGTTGAGCTCGAACACTTCGGTCTTGTAGTCCAGCGGAGGTTTTTCGTTGGGCCCCTTGGTGTTGATCCCGATATAGCCCGTCGGCCAGTCCTTGGGCGCATCCCGTGAATCCAGCTCCCACTGCGTGCCGAACTCCACCAGGTAATGAGCCCAGGCGGCGGTGCCGATGGTGCCGTGCTTGGGGTTGATGCCGGCGATTCCCGCGATCAGGAAGTAACTCTGGCGCAGGTCGAACTTGGGCGACAGTGCCAGGGCCAGCGTGGACGCGGCCGCGTTGGTCTGGCCCATGCCCGTCACCAGCAGGCACACGTCCTGGGCGTTGCAGCGAATTACCGGGTATTCGGCAGACAAGCCCGGTACGCGCACTTCTTGTTTGAGGGCCAGGCGGTCGATCCAGGTTTGCGCCTCGGGGGCGAACATGGTGATCAGCATCACCTTGGGTTTGATCGGCGCCGGGTTATCCGCCAGCACCACGTGGGGCAATAGGGCCAGGCCTGCGGCCAGCGAGATACGGGTCAATGCGTTCATCTACAGCTCCTTGATCAGAATTGATAGCCCACGCCGGCGTAGTAACCCCAGCCGTCTGAGCGTGCGCGGAAGTTGCCTTCGCCGAAATTCAACTCGCTGCCGTCCTCCCAGTTGCCGCCGTTATGAAAGTAACGGCCGACCAGGGTAAAGCGCAGGTGGGTAAACGAGTACAGCAACACGTTGGTGGCCACCAGGGAGTTGGCGGTGCGCGCCGGGTTGTCCTTGTGCAGGTCCGAGCCGAAATCGTAGTTGGTGAAACCGATGTAGGTCAGCGAGGCGCCGTTGTCGAACTTGCCGATGGGCACGATGTACTTCATCTGCGCTCGGTAGCCGTCCCAGGAATACTCATTACTGGCGCCGTAGTTTTCCCACTGGTAGCGCCCATAGAAGTTGGCCGACAGGTTGACCCGCGAGTGGGTGTCGATATCGGTGCCCAGGCCGCTGTACAGAGTGTTGGCGCGGTTTTCCTTGCGGCTGCCGTGGTCGTAGATCCAGTCAAAGGCCACATACCATTCCTTGAATGGGCCAATTGCCAGGCTGCGTCCTGCGAGGTAGTCGATGGAGATCCGCGGTTCATGCTCCATGAACACCGGCGAGCCATGGTCCCACACGCCTTTGTCATTACTGTTGCCGATGGTGAGAATCTTCGGCACATCGATATAGCCGTACAACTCAAAGGGGCCCTTGCGCCCGAAGTACTCGTATTCCAGGTAGACGTCATCCTGGGGCTTGGGGCCGAAACTGATGTCTTTGCTGCCGATCAGCGTAAGGTCCTGGTTGAACCACTCGGACAGATACACGCCTTTTTTCGTCGGCGGGTTGGCTTCAGGGCTGAGGGTTTCGCCCTGTGCTGAGTCATCCATGGGCTTTTCCTGCGCCAAAATGGGTGCACTGAGTACTCCCGTAACGGCGGCCAGTAGCAACGAAACGCCAAGACCAGCACGAGGCTTTGAGGTGGGGTGCATTGAAAGTCCTTATTCTTACGCGGTTTAAACCCGATTCGACGGGGAGGAGTGAACTTGGCGGTCAAGTTCGTTCCGCAAACGTTTGCACAGGCTGTACCAACTTGGGTCAATGGCTTGAACTGTTTAGAAAAAAGTCGAATTTGCCGACGCTTTGGTCAGGAAAACAGTGGGATTTCTGTCATCCTGACGCGCCAACCCTGTGGAGGAACCCGATGTTCGAACACTACCTGCGTGCCTGGAACCTGAGTGTCGATGGAGAGCCTATCGTCACACCGGGCAGCCACCTCTTGCCGGTGCGCTGGCAAGGCGTGCCGGCGATGCTGAAAATTGCCCATACCCCTGAAGAAAAACTCGGCGGCCGCCTGTTGAGCTGGTGGGCAGGTGACGGCGCGGCACGCGTATTCGCCCATGACCACACCGCAGTGTTGATGGAACGCGCCATGGGGCCAGGTTCCTTGATGCGCATGGCCCTCAATGGCCAGGACGACGAAGCCAGCCAGATAGCCTGCGCCACCCTGGCCCGGCTGCATTCGCCTCGTGCGTCGCCGCCCGAAGGGTTGGTGGGGCTGGACGAGTGGTTCAGTTCCTTGTGGCACGCCGCCGAGCAGGAGGGTGGCGCCTTACGCGACTGCGCGGTAATGGCCCGCACATTGCTGGCTGCGCAACAGGAGATGGTGGTACTGCATGGTGATTGCCATCACGACAATATCCTCGACTTTGGCTCTCGGGGCTGGCTGGCGATTGATCCAAAGCGGGTGATGGGCGAGCGCGGTTACGATTACGCTAATTTGATCTGCAACCCGGATTTGCCGACCAGTAGCGACCCGCTGCGTTTCAGCCGCCAGGTCGGGGTTATCGCCTTGGCGGCGGGTCTCTCGCGTCCACGCTTGTTGCAATGGGTGGTGGCTCATGCCGGGTTGTCCGCCGCCTGGTTTCTGGAAGACCAGGAGCGCGACCGTGCCATGAATGAGTTGCAGGTTGCTCGCCTGGCACAACGGGAACTGGCTCAGTTGAATAATTGAAGTGCAGCCTGCCGCCGGTATTCACTCGGCGTCTGGTGCATTTCGATACGAAAGTGGCGGTTGAAATTCGACAGGTTGGCGTAGCCCACCTCAAAGCAGATGTCCGCCACTGACATCTGGCTGTGCAACAGCAAGCGGCAGGCACGCTGCACCCGGAACTTGCGCATCAGGTCGATAAAGCCATGGCCGGTGTTGCGCTTGAAAAACCGCGAAAAGCCCGGTTCGCTCATGCCCAGTTGCCGGGCGATATCCGACAGGCGTACATCGCCGGTCAACTCCCGCATCAGGTAGTCAAACGCCTTGTTGATACGTTCGGCACTGCGCGCATCCAGGGTCGGTGCGTAGCACGGGCTGGCCAGGGTATTGGCCTGTGCAGGCGGTGCGTTCTTCAGGGTGTCGAGCAGTTGCAGGAACAGGGTCAGGCGTTGCAACCCATGGGCGCTGCCGATGGCCTCCATCAGCCCTGCCGCGCTCGTTGCGGTCTCGCCGGTGAATTCTATGCCCCGTCGCGCCCGTGCAAACAGTGACTGTAAATCACCGAGCTCAGGCAGGGTGGTGCGCAGGGCGAGCAGGGCGGCGCCGTCGAATTGCAGTACCACATCGCGTCCGTGCTGGTATTCGCCGGGGGCCAGGTCACCGATCCAGTCGTGGGGCAGGCCAGGGCCGATCAGCGCGACATGCCCGGCGCTGAACGCACCGATATAGTCGCCCGCCACCAGCTTGCCGCTGCCTTGGCGGATCAGGTGGATTTCGAATTCAGGATGATGGTTCCAGCGCGCCAATTCATAGGGATAGTCATGTTCGAACCAGCGAAAGCCGTGTTCCGGTTCGGGCAGGATCACCTCAAGCTCCGCAGGGCGGTGCTCGAACAGGGTGGCGGGGCTGATGGGCATGGTGCTGCCTCTTGTAATGGTGCAATTTTCTCAAAATACCCTCACTGGCAATCGGTGCGCTAGCCACGGTTTCGCCTGAGACTGATACTTTTTTGATCCTGTGCCTCAGGTTAAAAAAGTATCAGCCTCGCATTCGCCAGCCGTTTGTGACGCGGCAGGCCAAGCTGCTGTAATCGAGGCTCAACAACAAGGGGCGGCAAGCTGTTCTCGGCGACGCTCACCGGCTACCGGCAATAACTTTTTCAGGAGACCCCATGAAACGACTCGAAGGTAAAAGCGCGCTGATCACCGGATCGGCGCGTGGCATTGGCCGTGCGTTTGCCCAGGCCTACATCGCTGAAGGCGCCACGGTAGCCATTGCCGACATCAACCTGCAACAGGCCCAAGCCACCGCCGCTGAACTGGGGCCGCAGGCTTACGCCGTGGCGATGGACGTCACCGACCAAGCCTCCATCGACGCGGCCGTCGCCACGGTGGTGAGCCATGCGGGCAAGCTCGATATCCTGATCAACAACGCCGCCCTGTTCGACCTGGCCCCCATCGTCGACATCACCCGCGACAGCTTTGAACGGCTGTTCTCGATCAACGTCGCCGGCACCCTGTTCACCCTGCAGGCCGCAGCCCGGCAGATGATCAGCCAAGGGCATGGCGGCAAGATCATCAACATGGCCAGCCAGGCCGGGCGGCGCGGCGAGCCGTTGGTAGCGGTCTATTGCGCGACCAAGGCGGCGGTGATCAGCCTGACGCAATCGGCGGGGTTGAACCTGATCAAGCAAGGCATCAATGTGAATGCCATCGCCCCCGGTGTGGTGGACGGTGAGCATTGGGATGGGGTGGATGCGCTGTTCGCCAGGCATGAAGGGCTGGCGCCTGGCGAGAAGAAAAAGCGCGTAGGGGATGAGGTGCCGTTTGGGCGGATGGGCACGGCGCAAGACCTGACCGGCATGGCGATCTTCCTGGCGTCGAAGGACGCCGATTATGTGGTGGCCCAGACCTATAACGTTGATGGCGGCAATTGGATGAACTAGTGTTTGACGCTGACCCAACTGTGGGAGCTGGCTTGCCTGCGATAGCGCTGGTGGATTCACTCCAATCATCGCAGGCAAGCCAGCTCCCACCTTTGAACTTCAGCGTTCTTGAGAATAGGTGAGTCAGCAAAGCATCGATCCCCGCAGTAAACTGTCCCATACTTCAAGATTTCTACGCTCGCCCTCAGGCGCTCGTACGTGCAGACCACCCGAGAACGACCATGAGCCTTTCGAAAGCTGCCATCGCTTCATTCGACGTCGACGCCCAGAAGAGCTTCACGCCTTTATGCCCCGACGAGTTGCCAGTGGCCGGTGGCGACCACATTGGTGCCGAACTCAACTACATGGCCAGCCTCGCCGGCCACCGCATCGGCAGCAAGGACGCCCACACCCCCCACGCGCCCTGGGTGGTCGCGCAACACAGCGAGATGCTGCAACCCACCGGCCTGGTCCATGCCGACGTGACCTGGGTCAGCCACTGCGTGCCGGGCACCGAGGGGTTCACCTTGCTCGATGAGTTGCCCACGCCCTATGACTACGACTACTTCATCTGGAAAGGGGTCGAGCCCGACCTGCACCCCTACGGCGCCTGTTACCACGACCTGCACGACAAACTGTCCACCGGCGTCATCGAGTACCTCAAGGCCCACGGCGTGGCCCGCGTGATCGTCGGCGGCCTGGCGCTGGATTACTGCGTCAAGACCACCGCGTTGCAATTGCTCAAGGCCGGCTTGCACGTTGTTCTGCATTTGCCGGCGTGCCGAGGCATCAGCGAGGAGGGCGGTGTACAGGCTGTCGACGAATTGCTCAAGGCCGGTGCACACGTCAGTCGCACCCGCGAAGAACTGGCCCTGATTGCGCAGGGCTAAGCCTCAACGCTCAATCGACCGACTCCACCGCGCATTCCACTGCGGCCGTGCCTGGTTGACCTGGTCCCAATCAATCGAAATGGCGGTCTGCAGATAACCCTGCATGGCCTCCACCCGCGCCCGGGTTTTGTCGGTGGTGGGTGTGGTCGGGTTCGACGGGATCTGGTCACCTTCTTCCAACGCCGGCGCCTGGGCCTCGGCGGTCAGCAAAAACGCTGCGAGCTTCTGCGCCAGTTCCGGCTGGTCATTGCGCGCTATCACGCATTCGGCCACGTTGAGCACCACCGCACCTTCTTTGGGCTGCGCGTACTCCATCGGTATGCCGAGCAGCTTTTGTGTGGCGACCTGGGTCGGGGTCAGGGGGAAGATCGCGGCCTCATCGGTCTGCACCATCTCGGAGATTTTCGCGGAGCTGGCGATGTATTCCAGCACATTGGGGCCAACGGTCTTAGGCCAGGCCTTGAAGCCCGGTTCCACATTGGTTTCGTCGCCACCCTGGATGCGGTTGAACATCAGGAAGCCATGCAGGCCGAAGGTGGAGGAGGCCAGGGACTGGAACACTACTTTGTCCTTGAAGCGCGGGTCGGCCAGGTCCATCCATGAGGTGGGCGCGGCCCAGCCTTTGTCCTTGAACATCTTGGCGTTGTAGCCAAGGCCAGTGACGCCCAGGGTCACGGCCACGGCCTCGTCCTTGATTCGGGCCTTGGCCGGGATCTGTTCCAGCGGCGGGCTCGGCGCGAGCTTGTCGCACAGGCCCATGGAGATGGCGCGGTACATGATGCCGTCGTCGAGGAACATCACATGCATCTGTGGGTTGGCCTTGTTGGCCTGGACCTTGGCGAGGATGTCCGAGGAGGTGCCGGGTACGATCACGACCTTGACGTTATTGGCCTTTTCGAAGGCGGGCAGCACCTTGTCGGCGTACACCCGTTCCATGGTGCCGCCGTTCATGCCCAGGTACAGCGTGGGGGCGGCATGGGCCGTGCCGGTCAGCAAGGCGAGGGACAAGCAGGACAACGCGAGACGTGATTGCATGGAGTTTTTCCTCTCAGGCTTGGAAACGACGGATGGAAAACGCTTCGATGGGTTGGCGGCTGGTGCCGTCGCAGACGATCTCTGCCAAGGCTTCACCGACGGCGGGGCCGAGCTGGAACCCGGCGCCGGCAAAGCCGAAACCGTGGAGCAGGCCGGGTTGGGTACTGCTGGGGCCGATCACCGGTTCGTGGTCGGGCAGGTAACCTTCGGTGCCACTCCAGGTGCGAATGGCCTGGGCACCCTGGAGAAACGGGTAGAGTTCGCCGGCATTACGCAGAATCTCCAGCACCGCTGCCTGGCCCGGCCTGGCCTGCTGCGGGCCCAGGGCAAAGCCGCGCCCGCCACCGAGAATGCAATTGCCGCGGGCGACTTGCCGCGCATAGATGCCGCCACCCTCGACGCCGGTGCTGACGGTCATCACCCCCGGCAGCGGCTCGGTGACCAGCATCGCCGGGTGCGCCGAGATGATCGGCACCGGCTCGCCCAATTGCGCTGCGACCTTGCCGGCCCAGGCGCCCGCGCAGTTGAGCAGCCACGGCGCTTGCAAGTGCAGGCCGTTGGCGCAGTGCACCTGGAATAGCCGGCTGTCGTGCTCGATGCCGATTACCTCGGCTTGCTCGTACACCGCAGCGCCATGGCGCTGGGCGGCACGGGCAAAGGCCGGGGCCACCAGGCGCGGGTTGGCATGCCCGTCATCGGGGCACAACGAGGCGCCCACTGCCACGTCGCCCACCCAGGGGAAACGCCTGCGTAACTCGCTGCGGTCCAGCAGTTGCAGGCCCAGGTCGAAGCCACGGGTCTGCTCGGCGTAGGCTTGCAGTGCGGCAAAATCCCCAAGGCTGCGTGCCAGCTTCAAATGCCCGGAGCGCACGTATTCACCCTCGATACCAATCAACCCGGGCAGGTCGGCCCACAGTTGATGGGCGCGCTGCGACAGCGGCAACTGATGCAAGGGCCGCCCCTGGCGCCGCACGCCGCCGTAATTGACGCCGCTGGAATGCGAGCCACAAAAATCCCGTTCTACCAGTGCCACCCGCTGGCCTTTTTGCGCGAGAATCAAGGCCGCCGAAGCCCCGACGATGCCGCCCCCCAAGACGATTGCGTCGATCATGGCTGCACCCGCACGCCAAACGGCAGCGGCTTGATCGGCGCCTGGCCCCGCAAGCGCCCGATCTGGGGGAGGTCGCGGCCGCTGCGCTCGGCGACGATTTCCGCCGCCGCCAGCCCGCACATCCGCCCCTGGCAGCGGCCCATGCCGACGCGGCAATGGGCTTTGACCCGGTTGATTTCCCAGTGGCCTTCATCCACCACGGCGCGCACCTCGCCGACGCTGACCTCTTCGCAGCGGCACAGGATCAGTTCGTCTGGCGCTTGCGCGGCCCAGTGCTCAGGGAAGGGGAACGCGGTTTCCAGGCCCTGGCGAAAGTGCTGGATACGCGCCAACTGCCGCTCCAGTGTGGCCCGGCGGTGTTGGTCGACCACGACACCGGTATCCTCCAGCAGCGCCAGCGCGGCGCATTCGCCGGCCATGTGCGCGGCATCGGCGCCCATGATGCCGGCGCCGTCGCCCGCCAGGTACACCCCTTCGACACTGCTGCGCCCGGCGCTGTCACGTTGCGGCAGCCAGGCGCGATTGAGCGGGTTCCAGGCAAACTCACAGCCGAGCAGATCGGCCAATTGCGTTTCGCTGCGCAGGGCATGGGCGAAGGCTACCGCATCGCATGGCAGGGTCTGTTCGCCGAAGCGAATGCCACGCACCCGTTGGTCGCCGTCGATCTGCTTGAGCATTGCGCCCTGATGCACGGGAACCCCGTGGGCGGTCAGCCAGGCGCGGTAATACATACCCTTGGCCAGGGTTGCCGGTTGCCTGAGCAGCGCCGGCAAGGCCCGGCACTGGGCACTCAGCGGCGCACTGTCGAGTACAGCGAGCACCTTGGCGCCGGCCTTTGCGTATTGGTAAGCGACCAAATAGAGCAACGGCCCGGAGCCACAAAACACCACGCGTTCGCCAATCGCGCAGCCTTGGTACTTCAAGGCAATTTGCGCCGCGCCCAGGCTGTAGACACCGGGCAATGTCCAGCCCGGCACCGGCAGGATACGGTCGGTGGCGCCGGTGGCGACTATCACCTGCGCGTATTCGAGGCTGCCGGCGCGCCCGTTATTGAGCATGTCCAGGCGACCGTCCTCGGCATTCCACACCAAGGTGTCCGGCCGGTAGTCGATCAGCGCTGCCAGTTCATCCATGGTTTGGTGCACGGCTTGGGCCTTGCGCGCTTCAAACCCGTAGATCTGCCGGGCAGAGCGTTGGAACCCTGGGGGTTGGCGCCGATAAATCTGCCCGCCACCGCGCGGGCTCTCATCCACCAGGCACGGTGTGATGCCATGGTCGAGCAAGGTGCGCGCCGCGCTGATTCCCGCCGGGCCTGCTCCCACTATCACTACCGGCTTCATGGCTGGCGCCCCGGATCACGGCTGATCGCCTGGCCTTCTTCCAGCAGGGTCGAACAGGCGCGCACCCGCCGCCCATCGGCCAGGCGCACCCAACAATCCTGGCACGCGCCCATCAGGCAAAACCCGGCGCGGCGCTCGGCACTGAAATCGCTGCTGCGCAGGTGCTCGGCGCAGGTCAGTATGGCGGTCAGCAGGGTATCGCCGAGCAACCCTGTGGCGGGCTGGCCGTCAAGGGTGAAGGCCAGGGCAGGGCGTTGGGTTTCGCTCAGTCGCTTGAACAAGGCCATCAGTGTTTCCCCACCAGCACGCGGTCCAGGCCGTAGACCCGGTCGAGCACAATCATGGTCGCTGCCGTCAGTGCGATGACCAGCGCCGACACGGCCGCCATCATCGGGTCGATGGACTCGGTGGCGTACACGTACATGCGCACCGGCAGGGTTTGCGTGGCCGGTGAGCTGACGAAAATCGACAGGGTCACTTCATCGAAACTGTTGATGAACGCCAGCAACCACCCACCGGCCACACCGGGCAAAATCATCGGCAGGGTGATCTGCCGGAACAGCGTAAAGCGCCCGGCGCCGAGGGATTCGGCGGCCTGCTCGGCACTGCGATCAATGCCGATGGCCGCCGCCAATACCAGGCGCAACACATAGGGGGTGATGATCACCACGTGTGCGAGCATCAGCCAGGTAAAGCTGCCGTTCACGCCCATCAGCGCAAACAGGCGCAGCATCGCCACCCCCAGCACCAGGTGCGGAATGATGATGGGCGACAGGAACAGCGCACTGAAGAAGTTGCGCCCCGGGAACGAATAGCGACTGATCGCCAGGGCCGCCGGCACCGCGATCAGGGTCGCCAGGGTGGCGGCAGTGAAGGCCAGGATCAGGCTGTTGTAGAACGCCTGGATAAAGTCGGCGCGTTCGAACACCGCGCGAAACCAGCGCAGGGAGAAGCCCGACGTGGGCAGGCTCAAGGTGTTCTCTGGTGTGAATGCCACCAGGCACACCACCACCAGTGGCGCCATCATGAACAGCACCACCACGGCATGGAAACCGAGGGCCAAAGGACCATTTCTGGACATGCGCTTAAACTCCCAGGGACTTTTTGTAGCGGCCTTCGACCATGCGGTTCCAGCTCAGCATGATCAGCAGATTGACCAACAGCAGCGCCACCGCGAGGGTCGCGCCCATGGGCCAGTTGAGTTCCGAGAGGTATTGGTCGTACACCACGGTGGCGACCATCTTCAGGCGTCGCCCACCCAGCAGACCGGGGATCGCAAAGGAGCTGGCAGCCAAACCGAACACGATCAGGGTGCCGGACAGCACACCGGGCATCACTTGGGGCAGCACAATCTTGCGCATCACCGTGGCTTGGCTGGCGCCCAGGGACAACGCCGCCTGTTCGGCCGAGGGGTCGAGTTTTTGCAGCGAGGTCCACACCGGGATAATCATGAACGGCAGCATCACGTGCACCAACGCAATGATCACGGCGAACGGCGTATACAGAAGCTTCATCGGGCGCCCGCCGAGGGCCTGGATCACCTGGTTGACCAGGCCGTCGGCGCCGAGCAACAGGCTCCAGCCAAACGCACGCACCACCACCGAAATCAGCAGCGGCGTGAGGATCACGATCAGGAAGATCGAGCGCCACGGCGTGCCCATGCGGCTGAGAATGTAGGCCTCCGGTACGCCGATCACCACGCACAGCAGCGTTACCAGGGCACTGATCCAGAACGTGCGCCAGAAAATCTCGTAGAAGTAGGCGTCGCTCAACAGCGCCCCGTAATGGGCCAGGGTCCACTCATCGGCCTTCACGCCCACTTGGTAGTCGAACACATTGAACGACAGCACCAGGGTCAGGCCCAGCGGCATGATCAAAAGCCCGGCAAACAGCACCAGTGCAGGCAGCGAGAGCAGGTAACCACGACTCATGGGTGCACCTCATCGGTCGCCAGTACGCGCAGCAAATCGGCCTGCCATTGCAGGCCCACCGCCGCGCCGTTAGCCAAGGGCGCGCTGCCGTCGTTACTGCGCACAACGGTGATTTCGCCAAGGGCGGTGTGGACGCGGTACAGCCATTGGCTGCCGAAAAAGTAGCGGTCCAGCACTGTGCCTGGCATTCGCCCAGTGCCCGCGTCCACCAGTTGGATTTTTTCCGGGCGTAGGCTCAGGGTCAGTTCGCCTTTGCCACCGTCATGGCGCACTTGAGGGATGCCGAGCGCGTCGTAATCGCCGGCCAGCAGATTGGCCTTGCCCACGAAGTCTGAGATAAAACGCGTGCGCGGGTGCTCATAGAGCTTGTAAGGCGCGTCGATCTGGGTCACACGCCCGGCCTGCATCACCACCACACGGTCGCTGATGGACAGGGCTTCGGCCTGGTCATGGGTGACCATCAGGGTGGTAATACCTACCGCGCACTGGATACGTCGGATTTCAAATTGCATCTCTTCGCGCAGGTTGGCGTCGAGGTTGGACAGCGGCTCATCGAGCAACAACACCGGCGGTTCGATCACCAGCGCACGGGCCAGGGCCACGCGCTGACGCTGGCCACCGGACAGCTCACGAGGGTAGCGCTCGGCATGTGGGGCCAGGCGCACCAGCTCCAGCACGCTGTTGACGCGGGTGGCGATGTCGGCCGCTGGCACCTTGCGCATCTTCAGGCCGAAGGCGACGTTGTCGCGCACGCTCATATGCGGGAACAGCGCGTAGCTCTGAAACACCACGCCCAGGCCACGGCTGGCCGGTTTGGCGTGGGTAATGTCGCGACCGTCGAGCAGGATCTGGCCACCGCTGACGTCGACGAAACCGGCGATCATTTGCAGGGTGGTGGTCTTGCCACAGCCTGAAGGGCCAAGCAGGGAAACGAATTCGCCTTGTTCCACCGCCAGATCAGTGGCGACCACCGCGTCGACGGCGCCATAGCGTTTGCTCAAGGCCTTGAGTTGGAGAAATGCCATGTCTGCTTTCCACCTTTATTCAGTCGCGTCAAATACGCGCTTTCTTGTTTTGGGCAGATGCGAAAAGTGCGGTGCCGGTGCGTTGGCGCTCGATCTCAAGTCGGCTGCCGGTTGTTGTTCATTTCGCCCCTGTGGACGCAGATTAGGACGAAGACTAGGATGGGTGGAAGATAGAATTTCACTCAGCGGACTACTATTTTAATATTTATTCATTGAGCAGAATTATTAGCGAAATTAGGTGTTATGGATTCCATTGAGCGGAATAACGGCGGCAAGGATATCGGTGCGGGCAGCGTGTCCCGATTGTTTGCCGTGCTGCGAGCCTTGGGGGAGGTGCCGGAGGGGGGCGAGCGGGTTACCCAGCTCGCCCGACAGGTGGGCTTGTCCCAACCCACCACTCATCGCCTGCTGCGCAGCCTTATGGAGGAAGGCATGGTTGAGCAGGATGTGCGCAGCAAACGCTATCGCCTGAGCCTGGAGTTCTTCGCGTTGGCGGCCAACGCAGGCAAGACCGGTAACCTGCGCGACCTGGTGCGCCCCAGCCTGTTGCGCCTGAGCGCTTCGCTGGGCGACTCGCTCTTCTTGCTGGCGCGCTCAGGCTTCGACGCCATTTGCCTGGACCGCAGCGAGGGCCCGTACCCGATCCGTACCTTCACCGGTGATATCGGCGGGCGCGTGGCCCTGGGCGTGGGGCAGGGCAGCCTGGCGATCCTGGCGTTTTTGCCGGAAGAGGAGCGCGAGACGGTGATCCGCTACAACCTGCCACGGCTCAAGGATTTCCACCTGTATGACGAAGTGCTGCTGCGCTCCGAAGTGGAGAGTGTGCGCAACCTGGGTTATGCGGCACGCAACACCGGTGTGCTGGAAGGCATGGCGGGGCTGGCGGTGCCGATTCTCAACCGAGACGGGTACGCGGTCGCGGCATTGAGCGTGGCGACCATCAGCGACCGTCTGGGACCGAGCCGCTTGCCGATGGTGGTGGAGTTGCTCAAGCGCGAGGCGGCGGCCATCGGGCCGCGGCTCAATCCGTTTGATCCGACATTGCACAGGCCGTCGCAAACCTTTGGTGGTTAAGTCAAGCCCTCACAACAGCATATTGGATCCAGTTACGGTATAACCCTGAGACGCTTTCGTCATTCGAGGCCCCGTTTTTCATGCAAAACCCTTTGCAACGCCCGCTGTGGCAAATCTACCTGTTGTTCCTGGCACCGATGGTGCTGTCCAATTTCCTGCAGAGCTTTTCCGGCACCCTCAACGGCATTTACGTCGGCCAGATGCTGGGCACCCAGGCCTTGGCCGCGGTGTCGGGGATGTTTCCCATCGTGTTTTTCTTTATCGCCCTGGTGATCGGCCTGGGGGCGGGCGCCTCGGTGTTGATCGGCCAGGCATGGGGCGCCCAGGAGACCGGAATGGTCAAGGTGATTACCGGTGCCACCCTGACCTTGGGCGCGTTGGTGGGCCTGGTGGCCGCCGTGCTGGGCAGCCTGTTTGCGCGCCCGGCATTGCAGGCGTTGGGCACGCCGGTCGATGTGCTCGACGATGCGGTGGGCTACGCCCAGATGATGATGTTGATCATGCCGTTGCTGCTGGTGTTTATCCTCTATACCCAACTGCTGCGTGGCGTCAGCGACACGATTTCGCCGTTGCTGGCATTGATGGTCTCGACCCTGGTGGGCTTGCTGCTGACGCCTGCGCTGATTCGCGGCTGGATCGGCCTGCCACCCATGGGCATCCAGAGTGCGGTGTATGCCGGGCTGGTGGGTAACGCCTTGGCGATGCTGTTTCTGATCCTGCGCCTGCGCCACAAAAACCACGTGATGGCGCCAGACCGCGAGCTGCTTGCCGCCTTGCGCCTGGACCGCGTCATCCTCGGCAAAGTCCTGCGTATCGGCCTGCCGACGGGCTTGCAGATGGTGGTGTTGTCGCTGTCGGAACTGGTCATCCTGGCCTTGGTCAACGGCCACGGTTCCCAGGCCACGGCGGCCTATGGCGCGGTGACGCAGATCGTCAACTATGTGCAGTTCCCGGCGCTGTCGATTGCCATTACCGCCTCGATCCTCGGCGCCCAGGCGATTGGCGCCGGGCGCCTGGAGCGTATCGGGCCGATCCTGCGCACGGGGCTGGTGATCAACCTGTGCCTTACCGGTGGCTTGATCGTGCTCGGCTATGGGCTGTCCCACTGGTTGCTGGGCCTGTTCATCACCGACGACAGCGCACGGGTGCGGGCCGAACACCTGCTGCACATCATGCTCTGGAGCATCCTCGTATTTGGCTTCCAGGCGGTGATTGGCGGCATCATGCGCGCCAGCGGCGTGGTGCTGATGCCGGTGGCGATCTCGATCTTCTGCGTGCTCTGCGTGGAACTGCCAATGGCCTATCTGTTCAATGCCCACTTCGGATTGGAAGGGGTGTGGATGGCATTTCCGGTGACCTACCTGGCGATGCTGGTGTTGCAGATCGCCTATTACCGCTTGGTGTGGCGGCATAAGCAGATCAAGCGGTTGGTGTGAGGCTCAGGCCGCGCAAGAGCAACTCCAGGCCTTGCAAGCCTTCCTCCAGCCGTGTACTCGGGTGCTCATCCCGGGCAATCCACAACGCGGTATTAACCAGGCTGCCGTTGATCAACTGCGCCAGTGCGTGGCTGGAGGCCGTAGGCATCAGGCCCGCTTGCATCAGGGCCTCCAGCAATTGGCGCAAGGACTCCACGCAGTGTTGCTGGGAGCCGGTGTCGCCCAGTACCGCCGGGGCATCCTGCAATACAATGCGCTGGATTTCCGGGTCCTGGGCCATGCGCAGATAAGCCCGGCAGCGCTCGCAAAAACCACTCCAAGGCTCTACGGCCTGCTCCGAGATGCGTTGCAAGCGCACGTCCATCTCGCTGTCCAGTTGAGCGACCACCGCTGCCAGCAGCCCTTTTTTGTCACCAAAGTGATGATACAGCGCACCGCGCGTCAGCCCGGCGCTAGCAGTGAAGTCATCCATCGAGGTATTGGCATAGCCTTGGGTGGCGAAGGCCCGGCGCGCGCTCGCTATCAGGCGGGCGCGGGTGTCTTCGATCATTTCAGCTCGGGCTCGGCTCATGGGCGTCTCTTGGCTAAGTGATTGACATACGCTGCGTATGCGAAGCATGATCTGCCACATACGCACCGTATGTATTCTGCCCTGATGGTTTCAGATAGCAAGCCCAGGGCGTCGAGCAAGAGGTCAAGCAGGATGGCAAACCCCTACGCTGAATTATTCCAGGTCCCCGGTGCCAGGGCCTTTGTACTCGCCGGCATGCTGGCACGCATGCCGATATCCATGACCGGCATCGGCCTGATTACCATGCTGTCCCAAGTACATGGCGGCTATGGCCTGGCCGGTTCGGTGGCGGCGGTGTTTGCCCTGGCCACGGCGATTTGCGCGCCGCAAGTGTCACGTTGGGTAGACCGCTACGGCCAGGGCAGGGTGCTGCCGGTTGCGGCGCTGATCGGCGGCGGGGCGCTATTGATGTTGCTGCTGTGTACGCGGTTGCAGGCGCCGAATTGGACGCTGTTTCTGTTCGCCGCGCTGGCGGGCTGCATGCCCAATATGTCCGCTATGGTGCGGGCGCGCTGGACCGAGTTGTACCGTGGCCAGCCCAGGCTGCAAACCGCGTTTGCCCTGGAGTCGGTACTCGATGAGGTGTGCTTCATCATCGGCCCGCCCATTTCGGTGGGGTTGAGCGTGGCGGTGTTCCCAGAAGCCGGGCCCTTGGTGGCGGCGCTGTTGCTGGCGGTGGGCGTCACCACCTTTGTGCTGCAACGGCAAACCGAACCACCGATACACGCGCATCAAGGCGCGCACGGTCGCTGGCTGATTGCTTCGCCATCGGTATTGATCCTGATGATTTTGCTGCTGGCCATGGGCGTGATTGTCGGCGTGGTGGATGTGGTCAGCGTGGCCTTCGCCCAGCATCAGGGCCAGCCGGCGGCGGCGAGTATCGTGCTGTCGGTGTATGCCATTGGTTCGTGCCTGGCCGGGTTGGCCTTCGGTGCCCTCAAGCTCAAGGCACCGTTGCCACGTCAGTTCCTGTACTGCGGCGTAGCCACGGCGTTGACCACCTTGCCGTTGCTGCTGGTGAGCAATATTCCCGGCTTGGCCGCTGCCATCTTTATCTCCGGGTTGTTCTTCGCGCCCACCTTGATTGTGTCGATGGCCATGGTGGAGCAGATCGTCCCGGCCAGCCGCCTGACCGAAGGCATGACCTGGCTGATCACCGGCCTGAGCATCGGCGTGGCCATTGGCGCTGCCAGTTCGGGGTGGATGATCGACCATTTTGGTGCCACCAGCGGGTTCTGGGTGGCGCTGGCGGCGGGGGCGGTGGTAGCGGGCTCGGCGGTATTGGGTTACCGGCGATTAGGATAGTCAGCCAATCGTCGGGCATGGCTCTGGGTAGTGATGCTGCAGAAATTCGTTCAGCGCTTGACGCGTGAGATCATTCAACGTCACTTTCTTACGGGTTGCCGCCAGGGCTGCGGCCAGATGCAAGTCATGCCCGACGCGTACGTTGAATGAACCTTTGCACGGTTTCTCGGGCGTTTGGCCCAGGCTCTGGCAAGTGGCTAGATAATCATCCACGGCTTCACGGAAAGCCGTGTCCAGTTCAGCGACGGTCTTGCCTTCGTAGCTCACCAGCGCCTTGATGAAGAGGATCTTGCCGAACAGGCAGTTGTCTTCGAGGCTGGCTTCGATGGAGCCGATGTAGCCTTTGTGTTTCAGTTGGTTATTCATGGAATCAGTTCTCCTGATTTCAATTGTTCGATGATCTGGCGCCGAATGTAGTGTTTCAGTTCGTTGCCGGGGTGAGGCTTGTGCAGGGTGATCATTGCACTGGGGTCGCCCATGTCGAACTTGACCCGGCTTCCGGCCCCTTCAATCTGTGTGTATCCCAATCGGCGTAATAACGTGACGAGCTCAGACCAGGTAAATGCCATGTGCTCATTGAGCAGTTTGGCGAGCAGCTTTTCATTTTTGGACACGGCGTTCCCTGCGTGTAACTAAATGTAGTTGCAAAAAGTGGTGTTCGTCAATGCTAGCCCAGGTTCGCGTCGCTTCCCGGGGATTGATGTAACCCCCGATGACAGCTCACTCGACGCCCCCATCCCTCCGCTAATTTTTCCCCGCCCGGTTCGTTTTATAGGGACGACGTGCCTTTGTGCTTCCCGCCTATTGCCCCGGATTCCAAGAAATGAATGCTGAAGACTCCTTGAAACTTGCTCGCCGGTTTATCGGGCTGCCCCTGGAAAAACGCCAATTGTTCCTGCAAGCCTTGCAGAAAGAAGGCGTGGATTTTTCAAGGTTTCCGATTCCGGCAGGGGTGGAGGTGGAGGACCGCCAGGCGCTGTCCTACGCACAGCAGCGCATGTGGTTTCTATGGCAGTTGGACCCGGCCAGTGGCGCCTACAATTTGCCCGGCGCGGTGCGTTTAAGTGGCGTGTTGAGCCTGCCAGCGCTGGAGCAAGCGTTCGCCAGCCTGGTGGCGCGTCACGAAACCCTGCGCACAGTGTTCCAGCGTCAGGCCGATGAGCGGCTGGCGCAGGTGGCGGTGGAGCCGTCGGTGGCCGTCGAGCACCTGGACCTCACCGCCTTGGCCTTTGATGCGCGGGAGCAGGCCGTCAACGCCGCCGCCACCCGTCAATCGCTGTTGCCGTTCGACCTGGAACATGGGCCACTGCTGCGCGTGCAACTGCTCAAGCTTGCCGAGCAGGAACACGTGCTGCTGCTGACCCTGCACCACATCGTCTCCGACGGTTGGTCGATGAATGTGCTGATCGACGAATTCATCCGTTGCTATGACGCCCACGAGCGCGACGAAGCGCCCCAACTGCCGGCGCTGCCCATCCAATACAGCGACTACGCCCTGTGGCAGCGCCGCTGGCTGGAAGCGGGCGAGCAGGCGCGCCAATTGGAATATTGGCAGGCCCGCCTGGGTGATGAGCATCCGGTGCTGGAACTGCCCACTGATCACCCACGCCCCGCGATGCCCAGCTACCAGGGCACACGGCATAACTTCGCGATTGATCCGGCACTGGCCGCGCAACTGCGCAGTTGCGCGCAAAAACACAACGTCACCCTGTTCATGCTGCTGCTCGGTGCCTTCAATGTGCTGTTGCACCGCTATACCGGCCAAAGCGACATTCGCGTCGGTGTGCCGATTGCCAATCGCAATCGCACCGAAGTCGAGGGCCTGATCGGTTTCTTCGTCAACACCCAGGTGTTGCGCACCGAACTGACTGGGCAAACGCGGGTTGCCGAGTTGCTGCAAGGTATCAAGGAGCATGCCCTGGGCGCCCAGGCTCATCAGGAATTGCCCTTTGAACGTCTGGTGGAAGCGCTGAAAATCGAGCGCAGCCTGAGTCACACGCCGCTGTTTCAGGTGATGTATAACCATCAGCCGGTAGTCGCCGACATCGCCTCGGTCAGTACCGCATCGGGTCTGGAATTGGCCCTGGTGGAATGGCAAGGCCGTACCACCCAGTTCGACCTGACCCTGGACACCTATGAAAAGTCCGGCACCCTGCATGCCGCGCTGACCTACGCCAATGACTTGTTCGATACGCCCACCATCGAGCGCATGGCCCGGCACTGGACCCGCCTGCTGCAAGCTATGGTGCTCGATGGCGAACAGCGCATTGGCGAATTGCCCATGCTTGACGCGGCTGAACAGCAACGGTTGCTCCACACCTGGAACCAGACCGCCGAGGCGTACCCGACTGAGCGCGGCATTCATCACCTGATCGAAGACCAGGCACGGCGCAGCCCCGATGCTCCGGCACTGGTGTTCGGTACCACCACCTTGACCTACGCCCAACTGGATGCGCGCGCCAACCAATTGGCCCATGCCCTGGGCGAGCAGGGCGTAGGGCCCGACGTATTGGTGGGTATCTGCATCGAGCGCTCCATCGAAATGGTGGTTGGCCTGCTGGCGATTCTCAAGGCCGGTGGCGCCTACGTGCCCCTCGACCCTGAGTACCCCCAGGAACGCCTGGCCTACATGATCGAAGACAGTGGCATTCAGTTGTTACTCAGCCAGCAGAGCCTGCTGGCGTCGCTGCCCGTCGCCGGTATCCAGGTGATTGCCCTGGACCAGCCGGCGCTATGGCTCGACGGATACAGCAGCGAATCGCCGAACGTGGCCCTGCATGCCCTGAACCTGGCCTACGTGATCTACACCTCGGGCTCCACCGGCAAGCCCAAAGGCGCTGGCAACAGCCATCGTGCGTTGGTCAACCGCTTGAGCTGGATGCAACAGGCGTATGGCCTGGGTGCCAATGACGCGGTCTTGCAGAAAACCCCGTTCAGCTTTGATGTGTCGGTGTGGGAGTTCTTCTGGCCGCTGATGAGCGGCGCACGCCTGGTGGTCGCGGCGCCTGGCGAGCACCGTGAACCGGCGCGCCTGATTGACACCATTGGCCGGCACGCCATCACCACCTTGCACTTCGTGCCGTCGATGTTGCAGGCGTTTATCCATGAGCCGGGCGTACAGGCGTGCGCGAGCCTCACGCGTATCGTCTGCAGCGGCGAAGCCTTGCCCCTGGATGCGCAACAGCAAGTGTTCGCCAAGTTGCCCGCTGCGGCGCTGTACAACCTCTATGGCCCGACCGAGGCGGCCATCGACGTCACGCACTGGACCTGCATTGACGAAGGCGTCGACAGCGTGCCCATCGGCCGCCCCATCGCCAACCTCGGCACCTACGTGCTGGACGCACAACTCAACCCGGTGCCGGCTGGCGTCAGCGGCGAACTCTATCTCGGCGGCGTTGGCCTGGCGCGCAGTTACCACCGACGCCCGGCGCTGACCGCCGAACGTTTTGTGCCCAGCCCGTTCGTGATGGGCGAGCGCCTGTATCGCACCGGTGACCGCGTGCGCCAACGTGCCGATGGGGTGATCGAATACCTCGGCCGTCTCGATCATCAGGTCAAGTTGCGCGGCTTGCGTATCGAGCTGGGCGAAATCGAAGCACGCCTGATGCAGCATCCACACGTGCGCGAAGCCGTGGTACTGGTACATGGCGGCAAGCAGTTGGTCGCCTATCTGGTGCACCCAGGCGAGGCGCCAACGGACCTCAAGGCCTGGTTGCTCAGCAGCTTGCCGGAATACATGGTGCCGACGCATTTCATTGCGCTGCCCAAGCTGCCGGTGACCGCCAATGGCAAGCTCGATCGCAAGGCGTTGCCAGTGCCAGACGCGGCACTGCAACAGGCGTTTGTCGCCCCCCAAGGCGACCTGCAAACAGCCCTGGCTGCCATCTGGAGCGACGTACTGGGCGTTGAGGAGGTCGGCCAGGACGATAACTTCTTCGAGCTGGGCGGCGATTCGATCATCTCCATCCAAGTAGTCAGCCGCGCCCGTCAGGCCGGCATTCGCCTGAGCCCGCGTGACCTGTTCCAGTACCAGAGCATCCGCAGCCTGGCCCTGGTGGCGCGCTTTGAGCAGGTCAGCCTGATCGACCAGGGCCCGGTCAGCGGCGAGGTCATGCTGACGCCCGTGCAACACAGCTTTTTCGACCAGCCGATCCCGGCGCGGCATCACTGGAATCAATCCTTGTTGCTGGTGCCCGGCGAGGTGCTTGAGCCTGCACGGTTGGAGGCAGCGCTGGCGCGGTTGATCCAGCATCACGACGCCTTGCGCCTGCGTTTTGTGCAGCAGGCTGACGGCTGGCAGCAGAGCCATGCCGCCTACGTCAGCGAACCGCTGTTGTGGCAATGCCAGGCCAGCACCGACGCCGAACTGGCGGCGCTGTGTGATGAAGCCCAGCGCAGCCTTGACCTTGCCCAAGGCCCGCTGCTGCGCGCCGCGTTGGTGAATTTGGCCGATGGCAGCCAACGTGTGCTGCTGGTGATCCACCACCTGGTGGTGGATGGCGTGTCCTGGCGCATCCTGCTTGAAGACCTGCAACAGGCCTACCGCGACCAGGCGCTGCCGGCGAAAACCAGTGCCTACCAGCGCTGGGCGCAACAGTTGCACCGCCACGCGCAGTCCCTCGACCAGCAACTGCCGTACTGGCAAGCCCAATCCATCGACGCCGAGCTGCCGTGTGATCACCCCGAAGGCGGCCTGCAAAACCGCCTGGGTGCCAAGCTGGAAACACGCCTCGACGTCGAGCACACCCGCCGACTGCTGCAAGACGCGCCAGCGGCCTATCGCACCCAAGTCAACGACCTGCTGTTGACCGCCCTGGCGCGGGTGATCAGCCGTTGGAGCGAGCAACCTGCTGCGCTCATTCAATTGGAAGGTCATGGTCGGGAAGACCTGTTTGACGACATCGACCTGAGCCGCACCGTCGGCTGGTTCACCAGCCTGTACCCGGTGCGCCTGCACGCCGAAGGGGAACTGTCGGCGGCGATCAAGTCGGTGAAGGAGCAACTGCGCGCCGTGCCGAACAAAGGCATTGGCTACGGCCTGTTGCGTTACCTCGGCACGCCTGAAACCCGCGAAGCGTTGTCGACCCTGGCCGCGCCGCGCATCACGTTCAACTACCTGGGCCAGTTCGACCGCCAGTTCAATGACTCGGCACTGTTCGTGCCGGCCCGCCAGGGTAGTGGGCAGGCTCAGGATGCAGAGGCACCGCTGGCCAACTGGTTGACGGTGGAAGGGCAGGTGTATGGCGGTGAGCTGTCGCTTCAATGGGGCTTCAGTCGAGAGATGTTCGAGGCGGCAACTGTGCAGCGTCTGGCGGATGAGTACGCAGCCGAACTCAATGCGCTGATCGAGCATTGCTGTGCCACGCCGGCAGGCCAGGTGAGCCCGTCGGATTTCCCGCTGGCACGCCTCACCCAGCAGCAACTGGATGCGTTGCCCGTGGCCGGGCCGGCGATTGCCGACCTTTATCCGCTGTCGCCGATGCAGCAAGGCATGCTGTTCCACACCCTGTTGGAACCCGAGGCCCAGGCCTACATCAACCAGTTGCGCCTCGACATCGAGGGCCTCGATGTGCTCGCTTTCGGGCGTGCCTGGCAGGCTGCACTGGATCGTCATGACATCCTGCGCAGCAGCTTCTATTGGCTGGGCCTGGACAGTGCTCATCAGCTGATCCAGCGCCAGGTCGACCTGCAACTGCAAGTGATCGAAGACCCAAACGCCGACTTCGACACCCTGGCCCACGCCGAACGCGAACGTGGTTTTGCCCTGAATGCCGCGCCGCTGTTTCGCCTGACGCTGGTGCGTGGTGCCGGTGCGGCCTGGCACTTTATCTTTACCAGCCACCACATCCTCATGGACGGCTGGAGTAACGCGCAGTTGCTCGCCGAGGTCATCGCGCATTATGCGGGGCAGGCAGTACCGGCGCCGCTCGGGCAGTTCCGCGATTACCTCGCCTGGCTGCAACAACAGTCCTCGGGCGAGGCGTTCTGGAAAACCGCCCTGGCGGCATTGCCGGCGCCGACTCTGCTGGCGCAAGCGCTGCGCACGCCGGTCGACGGGGTGGGCATGGCTGACCATCACGTGGCACTGGAGAGCAACTTTACCCGCCGCCTCGGCGAGTTCGCACGCCAGCACAAAGTCACCCTCAATACCCTGTTGCAAGGGGCTTGGAGCCTGTTGCTGCAACGCTACACCGGCCAGGACTGTGTCGCCTTCGGTGCCACGGTGGCCGGGCGTTCCGCGCCGCTGCCGGGGATCGAGCAGCAACTGGGCCTGTTCATCAACACCTTGCCGATCATCAGCGCAGCCTCGCCAGCCCAGTCGGCTGCGACTTGGCTCAGCGAACTGCAAGTGCTCAACCTCAGCCTGCGCGACCATGAACATGTGCCGCTCTACGACATCCAGGGCTGGGCCGGCCAGCAAGGCGCGCTGTTCGACACCTTGCTGGTGTTCGAGAACTTCCCGGTCGCCGAGGCGCTCAAGCAAGGCGCGCCGGCCGGCCTGACCTTCGGTCGCCTGCACAACCATGAGCGCACGCACTATCCATTAACCCTGGGCATCGAACTGGGCGCCAGCCTGCGCCTGGAGTTCAGCTATGACCGTGCCCAGTTCAGCGAGGCGCAAGTGGCGCAGTTGAGCGCCAACCTGCAACACCTGCTGGCGCAATTGCTCGCAGACGCTCACATGCCGCTGGGCAACCTGCGCCTTCTCGACGCCCCTGCGCAACAGCAGATGCTCGCGCTGAGCCGCTCAGCCGCAGCGCCACAGGCCAACGAGCGCGTGCATCAGCGTATAGCCGCCCAGGCCGAGGCGACGCCGGACGCCCTGGCTGTGCAGGCCGGTGACGCCAGCGTGAGCTACGCCCAGTTGAACCAGCGCGCCAACCGCCTGGCCCATCGCCTGTTGGCGCTGGGTGTCGGCCCCGGCCAACGGGTGGGCCTGGCTTCGCGGCGTGGCCCGCAGTTGATCGTCAGCCTGCTGGCAGTGCTCAAAAGCGGGGCGGCCTACGTACCGCTGGACCCTAAATACCCGGCGGAGCGTTTGGCCTACATGCTCGCCGACAGCCGCCTGGACCTGCTGCTCAGCGAAACCGGCTTGCTCGCCGACTTGCCTTTGCCCCGCGGCCTGACCCGCGTGGATTTCAGCGCCTGTGGCGAGGAGCTCACCGGCTACCCGACGACCAATCCGCCTAATCACGCAGCGGCGGCTGACCTGGCCTACGTGATCTACACCTCTGGCTCCACCGGCCAGCCCAAGGGTGTGGCCATCGACCATGCCGCCCTCGGCCAGTTCTGCGACAGCGCCACGCTGTACAGCCGACTGAGCGCCGAGGACCGCGTGTTGCAGTTTGCGACCTTCAGTTTCGATGGTTTTGTCGAACAGTGCTTCCCGCCCCTGTGTGCGGGCGCGGCGTTGATCATGCGTGGCGATGAACTCTGGGACGCCGGGCAACTGGCGCGAGAAATCGTTGAGCAGGGCGTGACTCTGGCCGATTTGCCCGCCGCCTACTGGTACCTGTTGGCGCAGGAATGCGCCGAGCACCGTCGCTCCCTGGGCAAGCTGCGCCAGGTGCATGTGGGTGGTGAAGCCATGTCAGTGGAAGGCGTGCGTGCGTGGTACGCCGCGGGCTTGGGCAATGTGCGCCTGGTCAACACCTACGGGCCCACCGAAGCCACGGTTGTGTCCAGTGTGCATGAGTGCCAATTGGCCGATGCCAACGACGCCTACGGCGTGCCAATCGGGCAGGCGATTGCCGGGCGCGCGCTGTATGTACTCGACAACGGTTTCGAACTGTTGGCCACCGATGGCGTGGGCGAGCTGTGCATTGGCGCCGAGGTTGGCTTGGCGCAACGCTACTTCGACCGCCCGGCGCTGACCGCCGAGCGCTTCTTGCCGGACCCGTTTTCCGCCACGCCCGGTGCGCGGCTTTATCGCAGTGGCGACCTGGCCCGGTACAACCCGGCGGGTGCGCTGGAGTACGTCGGGCGTATCGACCATCAAGTGAAGATTCGTGGCCTGCGTATCGAAATGGGCGAAATCGAAGCCAGCCTGCAAGCCTTGCCCAACGTGCGGGAAGCCGCCGTGCTTGCGCAGCCGAGCGCGACCGGCGTGCAGTTGGTGGCGTACGTGGTGCCAGCCGAAGGCCAAGCGCTGGCGACCCAGGCACTGGCAGCGCGCTTGCGCCAGACATTGCCGGACTACATGGTGCCGGGCCATTGGGTGGCCCTTGATGCCTTGCCGTTGAACCACAACGGCAAGCTCGACCGCCGTGCACTGCCCACACCCGATCTGAACCAGGCCAGCACCACCTACGTGGCGCCGCAGAGTCCATTGCAAATCCAGTTGGCGGCGATCTGGCAAGCAGTGTTGCAGGTCGAGCAGGTTGGCCTGGAAGATCACTTCTTCGAACGCGGCGGCCACTCTTTGTTGGCTACCCAAGTGATCTCCCGGGTGCGCCACGACCTCAAGCTGGAAGTGCCGTTGCGGGCGCTGTTCGAACAGCCGACGCTGGCAGCCTTTGCTGCGGCGTGCGCAGGCGTGCAGGTCGATACGGCGCCCGTGATCCAGGCAGTTGGCCGTGACCAGCCACTGGCGTTGTCATTTGCTCAGGAACGGCAGTGGTTTCTCTGGCAATTGGATCCCACCAGCGCGGCCTATCATGTGCCCACCGCTTTGCACCTGCGCGGTGAACTCGACATCGCGGCGCTGGAGCGCGCCGTCGAGGCCCTGGTGCAGCGCCATGAACCGCTGCGCACCACCTTTGTGGAGTCGGGCGAGCACACTGTGCAAGTCATCCACCCAAGCCTGGCAGTGCCGGTTGAGCAACAAAAGGTCGACGCCGGCACTATCGAGCAGGCTGTCATCGAAGAGATCCAGCGCCCGTTCGACCTGCGCAACGGCCCGCTGATGCGCGTCAAGTTGCTGATCGTCGCGCCTGATCACCATGTGCTGGTCATCACCCAGCACCACATCATCTCTGACGGCTGGTCGATGCAAGTGATGATCGACGAGTGGGTGGCGCTGTACCAAGGCGACGCTGGCTTGCCGGCCTTGCCGATCCAGTACGCCGACTATGCCCAGTGGCAGCGCGACTGGATGGCGGCAGGGGAACAACAACGCCAGCTCGATTACTGGTGCGCTCGTCTGGGTCACGAACATTCGCTGCTGGACCTGCCCCTCGACCATCCGCGCCCCGCAGTGCAGAGCCATCGTGGTGCGCGCCGTAAGATTCATCTGGAGCGTGCGCTGCTGACTGAACTCAAGGCCCTGGCCCAGCGTCAGGACGTGACCCTGTTCATGCTGTTGCTGGCCTCGTTCCAGACCTTGCTGCACCGTTATAGCGGCCAGGCGCAGGTGCGTGTCGGCGTGCCGGTCGCCAACCGTAATCGCTTCGAAACCGAACGACTGCTGGGCTTTTTCGTCAACACCCAGGTGCTGCAAGCTGACGTGCACGGACAGATGCCGTTCGACCAGTTGCTGGCCCAGGTCAAGCTGCGTGCCCTGGAGGCGCAGGCCCATCAGGACCTGCCGTTCGAGCAGCTTGTGCAAGTGTTGCAGCCCGAGCGCAGCCTGAGCCATAACCCGCTGTTCCAAGTGATGTTCAACCATCAGGACAGCCTGCGTTCAGCCCCGGTGCAATTGCCCGGCCTGGCTTTGCAGCCAGTGGATTGGGCCGGTCACAGCACGCAGTTCGACCTGAACCTGGAAACCGAGGAATCGGTGGACGGTCTCTGGGCCTCGCTGACTTACGCCACGGATCTGTTTGACGCGGCGACCGCGGAACGCCTGGCCGAGCATTGGCAAAACCTGCTGCGCGCGGTCCTGCAGGATGCCTCGGTGGCCTTGGACGACCTGGCGATGCTCAGCCCGTCGCAATCGCAGCAAATGGTGCACGACTGGAACCGCAGCGACACTGACTACCCGCGCGAACGCTGCGTACACCAGTTGTTTGAGGCCCAGGCCGCGGCGCAACCCGACGCCATTGCGCTGCACTTCAATGACGAGCGCCTGAGCTACGGCGAACTCAACCGCCGCGCCAATCGGCTGGCCCATCGTCTGATCGACATGGGCGTCGGCCCGGACGTGCTGGTGGCGGTGCACGTGGAGCGTTCCCTGGACATGGTGGTTGGCTTGCTCGCGACCCTCAAGGCCGGTGGCGCCTATGTGCCGCTCGACCCGCAATTCCCGGCAGAGCGCCTGGCCTACATGCTTGAAGACAGCGGCGCCCGGGTATTGCTGACGCAACCGCACCTGCTGGGGCACCTGGCTCAGCCGCACGGCGTGCAGGTGCTGATGGTGGAGGATGCCGGCACAGCGCAGCACGACCCCCAGGTTGCTGTGACACCGGAGCATCTGGCCTACGTGATCTACACCTCTGGCTCCACCGGCAAGCCCAAAGGGGTGATGGTGCGCCACAAGGCGCTGTGCAGCTTCACCAGCGGCATGGCTGGCACGTTGAGTATCGGCCAAGATGCGCGGCTGTTGTCGCTGACCACCTTCTCGTTCGACATCTTCGCCTTGGAGCTGTATGTGCCGCTGAGTGTCGGCGGCACCGTGTTGCTGAGCGCCCAGGCAATGGCCCTCGACCCGGAGGCGATCCTCGATCTGGCCCAGCGCCAGGCGGCGAATGTGCTGCAAGCCACGCCCTCGACCTGGCGCATGTTGCTCGACAGCCCACGGGCTCATGCACTGCGTGGCATCGCCTGCCTGTGCGGTGGCGAAGCGCTGCCCGTCGATTTGGCCCAGCGCATGCTCGATCTGCAAGGCCCGTTGTGGAACCTCTATGGTCCGACGGAAACCACCATCTGGTCGGCGGCTCATCGTTTGCACCGGGCATTGCCGTTCGTGGGGCGGCCCATCGCCAATACCCGCTTGTTCATTCTCAATGCCGGTCTCACGCCATGCCCCCAAGGTGTGTCCGGTGAGCTGCTGATCGGTGGTGTCGGCCTGGCGCGCGGTTACCACGGGCAGCCGGCGCTGACCGCCGAACGCTTCGTGCCCAACCCGTTTGGGGCTCCGGGCGAACGCCTGTACCGTACCGGCGACCTGGCACGCTATCAGGCGGACGGCGTGGTGGAATACATCGGCCGTGTCGACCATCAGGTCAAGGTCCGGGGTTTCCGTATCGAGCTGGGTGAAATCGAAGCCTGCCTGCGTGAGTTCGACGGCGTACGTGAAGCCGTGGTGCTGGCCGATAACGACCGGCTGATCGCTTACCTGGTCAGCACCGAGCCGCAGGCACCGCAGGTGTATAAAGCCGCGCTGCGCGAGCGTCTGCCGGACTACATGGTGCCAGCGCAGTGGCTGTTCCTCGACAGCCTGCCGCTGACCCCCAACGGTAAGCTCGACCGCAAGGCACTGCCCAAACCGGATGCCAGCCTGTCGCTCAAAGGCCATGTAGCGCCCGTCACCCCGCGCGAGCAGCAGGTGGCGGCGATCTGGGCCGAGGTACTGGAATTGCCCCGTGTGGGCCTCGACGATCATTTCTTCGAGTTGGGCGGGCATTCATTGCTGGCCACGCGGGTGGTGTCACGGGTGCGTCAGGCCCTGGCGCTGGAGGTCCCACTCAAGGCCTTGTTCGAACAGCCGCTACTGGGTGATTTCGTGCAGGCCTTGGGCGAGGAGGGCGTCACCGCGCCGGCGCTGATCAAGGCCGATCGCACGCAGCCTCTGCCGCTGTCTTATGCCCAGGAGCGCCAGTGGTTCCTCTGGCAACTGGACCCGGCCGGCGCCGCGTATCACATCCCCAGCGCCTTGCGTTTGCACGGGCCGTTGGACCTGACCGCGCTGCAAGAGAGCTTTGATAGCTTGCTGGCTCGCCATGAAAGCCTGCGCACGTATTTCCGTCAGGACGCCACCGGCGCGGTTCAAGTCGTTGACGCCCAGGGCCGGGTCGATATCGAGCAGGTCGACAGCGACTATGCCGGCCTCAAGGCGCGGGTTGCGCAGGTGGTCGCCCAGCCTTTCGACCTGCTGCGTGGGCCGCTGCTGCGGGTTACCTTGCTGCGCCTGGCCGAGGACGACCATGTGCTGGTGCTGGTGCAGCATCACATCGTCTCTGACGGCTGGTCGATGCAGTTGATGGTCGAGGAACTGGTGCAGGCGTATGCCGCTAACAGCCAAGGCCAGGACGTGCAATTGCCGACGCTGCCGATCCAGTACGCCGATTATGCCGTGTGGCAGCGCGATTGGATGGAGGCCGGAGAGCAGGCGCGTCAATTGGCCTACTGGCGTGAGCAATTGAGCGGCGAGCAACCAGTGCTGGAGTTGCCGTTCGACCACCCGCGCCCGGCACAGCCAAGCCATCGCGGCGCACGCTTGGGTATCGAGTTGCATCCGGAGTTGTTGGGCAGTTTGCGCGCGCTGGCGCAGCACGCTGGCGTCACGCTGCCGATGCTGCTGCTGGCGTCTTACCAGGCATTGCTGCATCGCTACAGCGGCCAGGAAGATGTGCGCGTGGGCGTGCCGATTGCCAACCGTAATCGCCTGGAAACCGAGGGGTTGATCGGCTTCTTCGTCAACACCCAAGTGCTCAAGGCCGATATCCACGGGCAAATGAGCACCGAGCAATTGCTGCACCAGGTGCGTCAGCGTTCCCTCGAGGCCCAGGCTCACCAGGACCTGCCGTTCGAACAGCTTGTGCAGGCATTGCAACCGGAGCGCAGCCTGAGCCTGAGCCCGTTGTTCCAAGTGTTGTTCAACCACCGTGTGAGCGCTGCCGACAGCCACCTGCATCGCCTGGCCGACCTGCACGTCGAAGTCCTGGATTTGGACGAGGGCGTGGCCCAGTTCGACCTGGCGCTGGATGTGGAAGAAAGCCCGACGGCCCTGCGTGCCTCCCTGAGTTATGCCACCGACCTGTTCGCCGTGGCGACCATCGAGCGCATGGCCGGGCATTGGCAGAACCTGTTGCGGGCAATGGTGGTCGACCCACAGCAGCCCATTAGCCAATTGAGCCTGCTGGGCGAGGATGAGCAACAGCAGATTCTTGAATTGTGGAACCAGACCGACGCCGGTTTTTCAGCCGAGCGCCTGGTGCACGAATTGGTCGGTGATCGCGCCCGGGAAACCCCGGACGCGGTGGCGGTGAAATTCGATGCTCAAACCCTGAGTTACGGCGAGCTGGATCGTCAGGCCAACCGCCTGGCCCATGCCTTGATCGCCCGTGGCGTCGGCAGGGAAGTGCGGGTGGCCATCGCCATGCCGCGCAGTGCCGAGAGCATGGTGGCGTTCCTGGCGGTGATGAAAGCCGGCGGTGTGTATGTGCCGCTGGATATCGAATACCCACGTGATCGCCTGCTGTACATGATGCAAGACAGCCGTGCGCAACTGCTGCTGACTCACAGCCGGGCGCTGCAGCAACTGCCAGTCCCCGAGGGCCTGGAGACCCTGGCGATTGATCGCACCGAAGAGTGGGCCGGTTACAGCGATACGGCACCGGATGTGGCGCTGGACGGCGACAACCTTGCCTACGTGATCTATACCTCCGGCTCCACCGGTTTGCCCAAGGGCGTGGCGGTGTCACACGGGCCGCTGGTGGCGCATATCATCGCTACCGGCGAGCGCTATGAAACCTCACCGGCCGATTGCGAACTGCACTTCATGTCCTTCGCCTTCGACGGTTCCCACGAAGGCTGGATGCACCCGCTGATCAACGGCGCCAGCGTGTTGATCCGTGACGACAGCCTGTGGCTGCCGGAATACACCTACGAGCAGATGCACCGCCACAACGTGACCATGGCGGTGTTCCCACCGGTGTACTTGCAACAGTTGGCCGAACATGCCGAGCGCGACGGCAACCCGCCGGCGGTGCGGGTGTATTGCTTCGGCGGTGATGCCGTTGCTCAAGCCAGCTATGACCTGGCCTGGCGCGCGCTGAAACCCAAGTACCTGTTCAACGGCTATGGCCCGACGGAAACCGTGGTTACACCGTTGTTGTGGAAGGCCCGCAAAGGCGATCCCTGCGGCGCTGTCTATGCGCCCATCGGCACCTTGCTGGGCAACCGCAGTGGCTACGTGCTGGATGCGCAACTGAATCTGCAACCCATCGGCGTGGCCGGCGAGTTGTACCTGGGCGGCGAGGGCGTGGCCCGTGGTTATCTAGAGCGTCCGGCGTTAACCGCAGAACGCTTCGTGCCGGACCCGTTCGGCAAGCCCGGCAGTCGCGTGTACCGAAGCGGCGACCTGACCCGTGGGCGTCCGGATGGCGTGGTGGATTACCTGGGGCGTGTCGACCATCAAGTGAAGATCCGCGGTTTTCGTATCGAACTGGGGGAAATCGAAGCGCGTCTGCGTGAGCAAGCCAGTGTCGGTGAAACCGTGGTGGTGGCCCAGGAGGGGCCGACCGGTAAGCAACTGGTGGCCTATGTGGTACCGGCCGACGCCAGCCTGGCCGACCCGGTTGAGTTCCGTGACGCCCTGCGTCGTGCCCTGAAAGCCGACCTGCCGGACTACATGGTGCCCAGCCACTTCGTATTCCTGGCGCAGATGCCGCTGACCCCCAACGGCAAGCTCGACCGCAAGGGCCTGCCGCTGCCGGATGCGAGCCAGATGCAGCAGCAGTACCTGGCTCCGCAAACCGAGCTTGAGCAGCAGATCGCCACGATCTGGGCCGACATCCTGCACCTGCCGCAAGTGGGCCTGAACGACAACTTCTTTGACGTCGGTGGCCACTCCTTGCTGGCGATCCAGATTACCTCGCGGGTGCAGGCCGAGCTCGGCCTGGACGTACCGTTGATGGAACTGTTCCAGACCGAATCGCTGCGCGCCTACGTGCAGGCCGCAGCCACTTTCCGCGCCGGCAGCGTGGAAGATTTTGATGACCTTCGTGACTTTTTGAGCGAACTAGAGGCGATTTGAACCATGCTTTCCAACCCTAATATCGACCTGGTGTCGCGCTTTCTTCGCTTGCCTCTGGAGCAGCGCCAGCAGTTTTACCTGCGCCTGCACAGCCGGGGCATGAGTTTCGCTCAACTGCCGATTGCTCCCACCCGCCACGACAACGACACACCGACGTTGTCTTACGCCCAGGAACGCCAGTGGTTCCTCTGGCAACTGGACAAGGACAGCACCGCCTATCACATCCCTGGCGCCCTGCGTTTGCACGGGCACTTGGACCTGGCCGCGTTGCAACGCAGTTTCGACAGCCTGTTGGCCCGGCATGAAAGCTTGCGCACGCAACTGGTCGAGGACGGTGAACGCCTGTGGCAGGCAGTGATGCCGCAGGCGCGGGTGCAGATCGAGCAGGCGCACGTCGACGAAGCACAGTTGATGGCGCGGGTGGAAGAGGAGGTGGCGCGGCCGTTCGATTTGCACCAGGCGCCGTTGTTGCGTGTGACGCTGCTGCAACTGGCCGAGGATGAGCATGTGCTGGTGATGGTGCAGCACCATATCGTCTCCGATGGCTGGTCGATGCAGGTGATGGTAGAGGAACTGGTGCAGCTCTACGCGGCCCATAGCCAGGGCCATGACCTGCAACTCCCGGAACTGCCGATCCAGTACGCCGACTACGCGCTGTGGCAACGCGGCTGGATGGAAGCCGGGGAACAGGCGCGCCAACTCGCGTATTGGCAGGCCCTGCTGGGCGGCGAGCAACCGGTGCTGGAATTGCCGCTTGACCGCCCGCGCCCGGCGCAGCAAAGCCATCGCGGTGCAAGCCTGCAGGTGCATTTGCAACCGACGCTGGTGGCGGGTCTCAAGCGCCTGGCGCAGCAAGAGGGCGTGACCGCGTTCATGCTACTGCTGGCGTCGTTCCAAGCCCTGTTGTATCGCTACAGCGGGCAGTCGGATATCCGCATTGGCGTGCCGAATGCCAACCGTAACCGCGTCGAAACCGAGCGGCTGATCGGCTTCTTCGTCAACACCCAGGTACTCAAGGCTGACCTTGACGGGCAGATGAGCTTTGCCGAGCTGCTGCAACAAACCAAACGCCGCGCCCTGGAGGCCCAGGCTCATCAGGACCTGCCGTTCGAGCAACTGGTGGTGGCGTTGCAGCCCGAGCGCAGCTTGAGCCACAACCCATTGTTCCAGGTGATGTTCAACCACCAGACCGATGCCCAGGGCGACCGGGAAGGCCAGCAGTTACCGGGCCTGCGTGTGGTGGAACTGGATTGGGACAGCCAGACCACCCATTTTGACCTGAGCCTGGACACCCATGAATCCGCCGACGGGCTTTGGGCTGCGCTGACCTACGCCACCGACCTGTTCGATGCAGCCACCATCGAGCGCTTGGCGCAACACTGGCAAAACCTGCTGCAGGCGGTGGTGAGCGCACCCCGCAGCCGCCTCTGCGAGCTGCCGATGGTGGGTGCCGCTGAGCAACACAGGATGCTTCAGGACTGGAACACCCCGGCTGGTGTCACCCCCTTTGAGGCTGTGCACCGGCTGTTTGAAGCCCAGGCTGATCAGCAGCCGGAACGTCAGGCCCTGGCCCTGAATAAGCAGGCCCTCAGCTATGGGGAACTGAACCGTCAGGCCAACCGCCTGGCGCATTACCTGCTGGCCCAGGGCGTAGGCCCTAAAGCGCTGGTGGGGATCGCCGTGGAACGCTCCTTTGCCATGGTGGTCAGCTTGCTTGCGGTGCTCAAGACGGGAGCGGCCTATGTGCCGCTGGACCCTGAGTACCCCCGCGAACGTCTGGTGCATATGCTTGAGGACAGTGGTGTGGGCCTGGTGTTGACCCAATCCCACCTGCATGGGCGCCTGCCGTTGCCGACCCAGGTGCTGGCGGTGGACATCGACCGGGTCCAGGCGCAGTTGGCGTTGTGTGCCGACGATAATTTACCGGTTGATGTCGAGTCCCAGAGCCTGGCGTATGTGATCTACACCTCCGGCTCCACAGGCAAGCCCAAGGGGGTTGCCATCAGCCATGCTGCACTGAGTGAGTTCGCTGGCATCGCGGCGGATTACTCGCAGCTGGTTGCCCAGGACCGAGTGTTGCAGTTTGCCACCTTGAACTTCGACGGTTTCGTCGAGCAGCTATACCCAGCCCTGACCCTCGGCGCCACCGTGGTACTGCGTGGCCCGCAGTTGTGGGACGGTGCCGAGCTGTACCGACAGATCATCGCCCAGGGCATTACCTTGGCCGACTTGCCCACCGCCTACTGGAAGCTGTTCCTGCAAGATTGCCTGGCAGCAGGCCCAAGGACCTATGGTGCCTTGCGGCAGATCCATATCGGCGGCGAAGCCATGCCGTTGGATGGCCCGCTGTTGTGGCAGCGCGCCGGGCTCGGCCATGTGCGCTTGCTCAACACCTACGGGCCTACCGAGGCCACGGTGGTTTCCAGCGTGCTGGACTGCACTGACCCGAGCGCTGTCAGCGCCGTCGGTGCCAGCCCCATTGGCCGGGCGCTGCCAGGGCGTGGCCTCTATGTGCTGGACCGCGACCTGAACCTGCTGCCGCTGGGCGCCGTGGGTGAACTCTATATCGCCAGCGCCAATGGCTTGGCCCGTGCGTATTTGCAGCGGCCAGGCCTGACCGCCGAGCGCTTTGTCGCTGACCCGTTCAGCCCATCCGGCGAGCGCCTGTACCGCACCGGCGACCTGGCCCGCTACCGAGCCGATGGCGTGGTGGAGTATGTCGGGCGGGTCGATCACCAGGTCAAGGTTCGTGGTTTTCGCATAGAACTGGGTGAGATTGAAACTGTGCTGCTGGCCCAGGACAGCGTGCGTGAAGCGCTGTTGCTGGCTGCCGACAACCAACTGCTGGCCTACCTGGTACCTGCGCAGACGCTGTCTGAAACCGAGTGCGCCGAGGTGGGCGAACAGTTGATGGCCACCTTGCGCGACCACCTACCCGACTACATGGTGCCGGCGCACCTGATCTTTCTCGACCGCATGCCGCTCAACCCCAACGGCAAGCTGGATCGCCAGGCCCTGCCCAAGCCAGATGCCAGCGTGGAACAACAGGATTGGCGGGCGCCGGTCACCCCGTTGCAACAACAGATGGCGGCGATCTGGGCGGCTATTCTTGGAGCCGAACGTGTGGGCTTGAACCAGCACTTCTTCGAGCTGGGAGGGCATTCCCTGTTGGCGATGCAGGTGGTGTCACGCATCCGCCAGACCCTGAGCCTGGAAGTGCCGCTCAAAGCCGTGTTTGAACACCCGCGTCTGGAGGCGTTTGTCGCGGCCTTGCAAGCCCAGGAGAGCCCATTGCCAACGGCGCCGGCCCTGCTTCCGGCCGGGCGCGTGCAGCCGTTGCCATTGTCTTACGCCCAGGAGCGACAGTGGTTTCTCTGGCAACTGGAACCCCACAGCGCGGCGTATCACATTCCCAGCGCGTTGCGCCTGAAAGGGCGGTTGGACCTGGCTGCGTTGCAACGCAGTTTCGATAGCTTGCTGGCGCGCCATGAAAGCCTGCGCACCCATATCCACCAGGATCACGACGGCGCGGTGCAAGTGATTGAGCCGTCAGTTTCCTTGCCGATCACCCAGGCGGAGATCGAAGAGACCGAGCTCAAGGCCCATGTAGAAGCGCTGATCGCCCAGCCGTTCGACCTGCAACGAGGCCCTTTGCTGCGCGTCACTTTGCTGCGCCTGGCCGCCGACGAGCATGTGTTGGTATTGGTGCAGCATCACATCGTCTCCGATGGCTGGTCGATGCAATTGGCTGTCGAAGAACTGGTGCAGCTGTATGCCGGTTATAGCCAAGGCCAGGACGTGCAGTTGCCGGCGCTGCCGATCCAGTATGCCGACTACGCCGTATGGCAGCGCAGCTGGATGGACGCCGGTGAGAAGCAACGTCAACTGGCCTACTGGCAGGAACTGTTGGGCGGTGAGCAGAGCGTGCTGGAGTTGCCGTTCGATCACCAGCGCCCGGCTGTGCAGAGCCACCGCGGCGCACGCCTGGCGTTCGAGCTGGCGCCGGAACTCGCTCAGGGGCTCAAGGCTTTGGCCCAACAGCAGGGCGTGACCCTGTTCATGTTGTTGCTGGCATCGTTCCAGACCTTGTTGCACCGCTACAGCGGCCAGGAAGAAATACGCGTCGGCGTGCCGATTGCCAACCGCAATCGCAGCGAGACCGAGCGCTTGATTGGCTTCTTCGTCAACACCCAGGTGCTCAAGGCGGATGTGCATGGGCAGATGAGTGTCGAGCAGTTGCTGCAGCACGTTCGGCAAAGCGCCCTGCAAGCCCAGGCCCACCAGGATTTGCCGTTCGAACAACTGGTCGAAGCCCTGCAACCTGAGCGTAGCCTGAGCCACAACCCGCTGTTCCAGGTCATGTTCAACCATCAGACTGACGTCGGCCAGGCTCAGGTTCAGCACCAATTGCCAGGGCTGCGGGTAGAAGGCCTGGACTGGGACAGCAAGACCGCACATTTCGACCTGGACCTGGATATTCAGGAGTCCACCGAAGGTATATGGGCCACTTTGGGTTATGCCCAGGACCTGTTCGAAGCCAGCACCGTGCAACGCATGGCGCGCCACTGGCAGAACCTGCTGCAGGGTATGGTCGCCAACCCACGACAGCAGCTCAGCCAGTTAAGCCTGCTGGACGCGACCGAACAACAACAGATCCTGCAACTGTGGAACCGCACGGAGTCTGGCTTTTCGGCCGAGCGCCTGGTGCACGAATTGGTCGGCGATCGCGCCCGCGAAACCCCGGACGCGGTGGCGGTGAAATTCGACGCGCAAACCCTGACTTACGGCGAACTGGATCGCCAGGCCAACCGCCTGGCCCATGCCTTGATCGCCCGTGGCGTCGGCCCGGAAGTGCGGGTGGCCATCGCCATGCCGCGCAGTGCCGAGATCATGGTGGCGTTCCTGGCGGTGATGAAAGCCGGCGGTGTGTATGTGCCGCTGGATATCGAATACCCACGTGATCGCCTGCTGTACATGATGCAAGACAGCCGCTCGAAATTGCTGTTGACCCATTCGGCCGTGCAACACCGGTTGCCGATCCCGGACGGCCTCGACGTCTTGGCGGTGGATCAGGTGCAAGCCTGGTCGGATTACAGCGATACGGCCCCGACTGTGGCGCTGGACGGCGACAACCTTGCCTACGTGATCTACACCTCCGGCTCCACCGGTTTGCCCAAGGGCGTGGCGGTGTCACACGGCCCGCTGGTGGCGCATATCATCGCTACCGGCGAGCGCTATGAAACCTCGCCGGCCGATTGCGAGCTGCACTTCATGTCGTTCGCTTTCGACGGCTCCCACGAAGGCTGGATGCACCCGCTGATCAACGGCGCCAGCGTGTTGATCCGTGACGACAGCCTGTGGCTGCCGGAATACACCTACGAGCAGATGCACCGCCACAACGTGACCATGGCGGTGTTCCCACCGGTGTACCTGCAGCAGTTGGCTGAACATGCCGAGCGCGACGGCAACCCACCGGCGGTGCGGGTGTACTGCTTTGGCGGTGATGCCGTTGCGCAAGCCAGCTATGACCTGGCGTGGCGCGCGCTGAAACCCAAGTACCTGTTCAACGGCTATGGCCCGACGGAAACCGTGGTTACACCGTTGTTGTGGAAGGCTCGTAAAGGCGATCCCTGCGGTGCCGTTTACGCGCCCATCGGCACCTTGTTGGGTAACCGCAGTGGCTACGTGTTGGATGCGCAACTGAATCTGCAACCCATCGGCGTGGCCGGCGAGTTGTACCTGGGCGGCGAGGGCGTGGCCCGGGGTTACCTGGAGCGTCCGGCACTGACTGCCGAGCGTTTCGTACCGGACCCGTTCGGCAAACCGGGCAGCCGCGTGTATCGCAGCGGCGACCTGACCCGTGGGCGTCCGGATGGCGTGGTGGATTACCTGGGGCGTGTGGACCATCAAGTGAAGATCCGCGGTTTTCGTATCGAACTGGGGGAAATCGAAGCGCGTCTGCGTGAGCAAGCCAGTGTCGGTGAAACCGTGGTGGTCGCCCAGGAGGGGCCGACAGGCAAACAACTGGTGGCCTATGTCGTACCACTGGACCGGACGCTCCTGGATGATGCTGTCGCTCAATCCACCGGTCGCGAAACCTTGCGCCGTGCCTTGAAAACCCGCTTGCCGGACTACATGGTGCCGACGCACTTGATGTTCCTTGAGCGTATGCCACTGACCCCTAACGGCAAGCTCGACCGCAAGGGCTTGCCGCTGCCGGATGTGAGTCAGATGCAGCAGGCTTATGTGGCACCTCAGAGCGAGTTGGAGCAGAAGATCGCCGCGATCTGGTCCGATGTGCTACGCCTGCCGCAGGTGGGCTTGCATGATAATTTCTTCGAACTGGGCGGCGATTCGATCATTTCGATTCAGCTGGTCAGCCGCGCCCGCCAGGCCGGTGTGCGTTTCACGCCCAAAGAGTTGTTCCAGCATCAGACCGTGCAGAGCCTGGCGACGGTCGCGAGGGAAGGCGACGGTGTGGTGCAGATGGACCAGTCGCCGCTGACTGGCGATTTGCTGTTGTTGCCGGTGCAACACAGTTTTTTTGCCGATGACATTCCCCAGCGTCATCACTGGAACCAATCTGCGGTGCTGCAACCGCACCAGCCGTTGCAGGTACCGCTTTTGTTGGCCGCACTGCAGGCATTGATCGTGCATCATGATGCCTTGCGCAGCACCTTTATCGAGGGCGCACAGGGCTGGAGCGCGGCCTACCGTGGGCCGGATCAGCACCAGGCTGAACAGGTGCTATGGCAAACCACATTGAACAGCGTCGAAGAACTTGAGGCCTTGGGCGAAGAGGCCCAGCGCAGTCTCGATCTGGGCGCAGGCCCGTTATTGCGTGCGGTGTTGGCGCAGTTGGCCGACGGTTCACAGCGCTTGTTGCTGGTGATCCATCACTTGGTGGTGGACGGTGTGTCGTGGCGCATTCTGCTTGAAGACTTGCAAAGCACGTATCAGCAACTGGCCCAAGGCGCACCTGTGACACTGCCAGCCAAGACCAGCGCCACCCGCGCCTGGGCTGCTCGCCTGCAGACTTACGCCCACAGCCCGGCGTTGCAACAGGAACTGGTTTGGTGGCAGACGCAATTGCAGGGCAGCCCGGTCGGTTTGCCGGGCGCCGATCCACAGGCGAGTCTGAGCAACCAACTGGCGCTGAGTGTGAGCACACACCTGGATGCCACCTATACTCGGCGCTTGCTGCACGATGCGCCGAGTGCCTATCGCACCCAAATCAATGACCTGCTGTTGACTGCTCTGGCGCGAGTTATTACGCGCTGGAGCGGCGAGGCTTCTATGTTGATCCGGCTTGAAGGTCATGGCCGCGAAGATCTGTTCGATGACATCGATCTGACTCGCACTGTCGGTTGGTTCACCAGCCTTTACCCCGTGCAACTGGCCCCGGCCGATTCCCTGGCTGCCTCCCTGAAGCGCATCAAGGAGCAGCTGCGAGCCGTGCCCGACAAGGGCCTGGGGTTCGGTGCCCTGCGTTACCTGGGTAATGCCGCAACGCAACAGGCGTTGGCGGCCTTGCCGCAGCCACGTATCACCTTCAACTATCTGGGGCAGTTCGATGCCAGCTTCGACAGCGGCGAACAGCCAGGACTGTTCACGCCGACCGCTGATGCCAGCGGTGCCGAGCAAAGCCCGCAGGCACCTTTGGGCAACTGGCTGGAAATCAATGGTCAGGTCTATGGTGGCGAGCTGAAGTTGAACTGGAGTTTCAGCCAGGCGATGTTCGGTGAAGCAACCGTCAAGTGCTTGGCCGACGACTATGCCTTGGAACTCAAGGCTCTGATTGATCATTGTTGCGAGTCGGCGCATCAGGGCGTGACGCCGTCGGACTTCCCCTTGGCGCGGTTGTCCCAGGACCAGTTGGATGGCTTGGCACTGAACGTGGCTGAGGTCGAAGACCTGTACCCATTGTCACCCATGCAGCAAGGCATGCTGTTCCAATCGCTGTACGGCGAAGGTTCGGGTGACTACATCAACCAGATGCGCATTGATGTGCAGGGCCTGGATGTGGCGCGCTTCCAGCAGGCCTGGCAGGTGGCGGTGCAACGCCACGAGATCCTGCGCAGCGGTTTTGTCTGGCAGGCGGAGCTTGAACAGCCTTTGCAGGTGGTCTACAAGCAGGTGCGCCTGCCGTTCATGGCGTTGGATTGGCAGACCCGCGAGGACTGCAACCAGGCCCTGGATGAACTGGCCGAGTCGGCACGGGCCCAGGGCTTTGTCCTGGAGCAAGCACCGTTGTTGAGCTTGACGCTGGTACGCACGGGGGCGACAAGCTATCACCTGATCTACACCAATCACCATATTTTGATGGATGGCTGGAGTGGTTCGCAGCTGTTCGGCGAGGTATTGCAACAGTATGCGGGTGAGCCGCTGCCAGCGCCGACCGGGCGGTATCGTGACTACATCGCTTGGCTGCAGGCGCAGGACAAAGCCGTCAGCCAAGCGTTCTGGAAGGCGCAACTGGTCAACTTGCAGGAGCCCACGCGCCTGGCCCGCACCATAGACGCCGAGGTGGATGCGGCCCTGGCGGTCAATGGCGAGCATCGCTTGAGCCTCGATGTCGCGCAAACCGAACACCTCAAAGCCTTCGCCCAACGTCACAAGGTGACCCTCAATACCCTGGTGCAAGGCGCATGGTTGTTGCTGTTGCATCACCACACCGGGCAAGCCACCGTAGCATTCGGCGCCACGGTGGCAGGGCGTCCAACGGAACTGCGTGGGATTGAACAGCAGGTCGGCTTGTTCATTAACACGCTGCCGGTAGTGGCGACGCCGGATGCGCAAATGTCGGTCAGCCAGTGGCTAGAGCAACTCCAGCAACAGAACGTTGGCTTGCGTGAGCATGAACACACGCCACTGTTTGAGATCCAGCGCTGGGCGGGGCTGGGTGGAGAAGCGCTGTTCGACAGTATCCTGGTGTTCGAGAACTACCCGGTGTCCGAGGCGCTGGAGCAGGGCGCACCGTCGGGGCTGCGTTTTGGCGCAGTGCACAGCCTGGAGCAGACCCACTATCCATTGACCGTGTTGTTGGCTATAGGCCAGACACTGGGCTTGGAGTTCAACTACTCCCGCCAGGCTTTCAGCGGCGCGCATATCCAGCGCTTGGCCGAGCACTTCCAGCAGTTGCTGCTGGCCCTGGCCAGCGACGGCAGTCAACGCCTTGGCGCGTTGCCCTCAGTGGCGCAGGCCGAGCGGCAGTGGGTATTGCATGATTGGAATGCCACTGCGGTGGATTACCCGCTGGATCAAGCGGTCCACACGCTGATCGAGGCTCAGGTGCTGCGTACACCGGATGCACTTGCCTTGATTTTCGCGGGGCAAGCCTTGAGTTACAGCGCGTTGAACGCCCGGGCCAATCGCCTGGCACATCGCTTGATGGCGGCCGGGGTTGGCCCGGATGTGCTGGTGGGGCTAGCGGCGGAGCGCTCGGTGGAGATGGTGGTTGGTCTGTTGGCGGTGCTTAAGGCCGGTGGCGCTTATGTGCCGCTGGACCCCGAGTATCCTCGTGATCGCCTGGCCTACATGCTGCAGGACAGTGGTGTGCAACTGCTGTTGACCCAGGCTCATCTACTGGCGCAACTGCCGGTTCCTGCCGGTGTGCAAACCCTGGTGCTGGAACATGGCGATACCTGGCTGGAAACCTTCAGCAGCCACAACCCGAATATCCCAGTGCACGGCGAAAACCTTGCCTATGTGATCTACACCTCCGGCTCCACCGGTCAGCCCAAGGGCGCTGGCAACCGCCATATAGCGCTGACCAACCGCCTGTGCTGGATGCAACAGGCATATGGGCTCAAGCCACACGACAGCGTGTTGCAGAAAACGCCGTTCAGCTTTGACGTGTCGGTGTGGGAGTTTTTCTGGCCGCTGATGACCGGCGCGCGTCTGGTCGTGGCTGCACCGGGCGATCATCGTGATCCAGCCAGGCTGGTACGGCTGATCAACGAGCAACAGGTCACCACGTTGCATTTCGTGCCTTCCATGTTGCAAGCGTTCTTGCAAGACGCGGCGGTTACTTCATGCCAGAGCCTGCAACGCATCGTTTGCAGTGGGGAGGCGTTGCCTGCCGATGCCCAGCAGCAGGTGTTCGCCAAATTGCCCCAAGCCGGGTTGTACAACCTGTATGGCCCTACTGAAGCCGCCATCGACGTGACCCACTGGACCTGCGTGGAGGAAGGCCGCGACGCCGTACCCATTGGCCGACCCATTGCCAACCTGGGTTGCTACGTGCTGGACGACAACCTGGAACCTGCGCCAGTGGGTGTGCTGGGCGAACTGTATTTGGGCGGTATTGGCTTGGCGCGGGGTTATCACCGCCGTGCGGCGCTTACCGCCGAGCGGTTTGTGACCGACCCGTTCGGCAGCGGCACGCGCCTGTATCGCACCGGTGACCTCGCGCGTTATCGCGACGATGGCGTGATTGAATATGCCGGGCGAATCGATCACCAGGTCAAACTGCGTGGCCTGCGCATAGAGTTGGGCGAAATCGAAGCGCGCTTGCTGGAACTCGACAATGTCCGCGAAGCCGCGGTGCTGGCGGTGGACGGTACCCACCTGGTGGGTTACCTGGTGCTGCAACAGCCGCTTGAAGCGTGGAAGGCAGAGGTGGTTGCACACCTGGCCGAGCAGTTGCCCGACTACATGGTCCCGGCGCAATGGGTAGTGCTGGCGCAGATGCCGTTGAGCCCGAACGGCAAACTGGACCGTAAGGCGTTGCCCAAGCCAGAGGCCCACAGTGCCGCGCAATACCAGGCACCCGTTAGCGAGATTGAGCAGCAAATAGCGGCGGTCTGGAGCGAGGTGCTGGAGGTGGAGCGCGTAGGGCTCAACGACAACTTCTTCGAACTCGGTGGCCATTCGTTGCGGGTGCTGATGCTCAAGGAGCGAATTCGCAAGGTCAGCGGCGTGAACCTATCTGTCAGCCAATTGATGCTCAACCCCACCGTGGCGGGGCAGGTCAAATGCCTGCAGGGCAATAGCCGGTCTTCGTTGATCGTCAAGCTCAACCAGCAGATGCAAGGCACGCCGTTGTTCCTGTTCCACCCAAGCTTCGGCTCGGTGCATTGCTACACCGCGATTGCCCTGGCCTTGCGCGAGCAGCGCCCAGTGTTCGGGGTAATGTGCCGTGCCTTGGCCGAAGAGGGCGCCACGGTGCCGCAATGGCAGGTAATGGTCGAGGACTACACCGCGCAATTGTTGGTGGCCCAACCCCAAGGCGCGTTCCGCCTGGGTGGCTGGTCATTGGGTGGCAACCTGGCGATGGAGGTAGCCTACGGCCTGGAGCAAGCCGGCAGAGAGGTGGAGTTTGTCGGCTGGATCGACGCTGCGCCGCCGCAGTGGGTCAAACCTTATTGGGATTCTTTGGAAGTTGAGGACGACCGCGAAGCCTCAGCCAATGAGCGCCGCGCCGCGTTGCTGGGGGTGATGTTCCCTGAGTTTGCCGAGTCCATCCAACTCGCCTGGCAGCAATGCCAACGGGATAGCGAGGATGAAGCGGGACAATGGCAGGAATTTGTGAACTGGGCTGAACAGTGTTTGGGCGAAGCCTTCACGGTGATCAAGGATGAATTACTGCGTGGCAATGAGGCGCAGATTTCCTGGGACGTTGACCGGGCACTCAGTGAGCGTTTGCTGCAAGCTGACTTCAAGCCGATCAAGGCGCCCGTCACTTGTTGGTGGGCGTCCATGAGCCGGGCAGGGCGCTTCAAGGACCTGATCGAACAGCAAATGGCAACGGTGATCAGCCAAGGGCGCATCGAGCGCTCAGTGATGATCGAGACCGATCATGACGGCATTATCGACAGCGCGGTGTTTATCAGCAGTTTGGTAGAGGCGTTGAGGTAAGCCGCCGCTCAACCACAAAAACCCGGATCCAGTGTCCGGGTTTTTTTATGCTCCAATCCCTCTTCGCCAGTATCTCTGCACGCGCAAAAAAAAGCCCGGTGAGCATGGGGTGCTCACCGGGCGTTTGATCGATTGACGCGTGGAATCAGAAGTCCCAGCGCGTGCTGACCATCACATTACGTGGCTCACCGTAGGCGGCCGAGTTATAGAAGCCCACGTTGGTGTAGTAAGACTTGTCGAAGATGTTGTTGAAGTTGACGGTAGCCGACAGGTTCTTGGTGACCTGGTAGCGGGTCATCAAGTCCACCAGCCAGTAGGACTCCTGGGTGATGTCCTGGTTTTTCTCAAGTGGCCCGTTCCAGATCTCGTTCCAACCTTTGGTCTGCCAGCGTACACCGCCACCGATGGTGAACTTGTCCAGGTCGCCCTTGAGTTTGTAGGTGGTGTTCAGGTTGACCTGATGCTCGGGTTCGAAGGTGGAGAGTTTCTTGTCGTCTTCGTCTCGTACGATCTTGTGGGTGTAGCCACCTTGAAGTTGCCAGCCTGGGCTCAACTCACCGGAAATTTCCGCTTCGTAGCCTTTGGTGACGGCCTTGGAGCTCTTGAACGCCCAGTTGTTCGGGGCAGGTGTCTGGTTGTTGTAGGCGTCATCCGAGATGGGGCGATTAGTCTCATGCACTTCGAAGTAAGCGATGCTGGTGTTGAGGCGGCCATCGAAAAACTCGCCCTTCAGGCCCAACTCGTAGTTCTGCCCTTCGTCTGGCTCCAGCAGCTTCTCGTTACGGTCCTTATAGGTGCTTTCCTGGGGTTGGAAAATATCGGTGTAGCTGGCGTATACCGAGAAGTTGTCGTTGAGGTCGTAGATCACTCCGGCGTAAGGAATGAACCGCCCGGTTTCCTTGTAGGAGGGGTTGTTGCCAGTCACGTGATAGTTGGCCACGCGCCCACCCAGGATCACGTTCAGGTCGTCAATCACGTTGAAACGCGCGGTCAGGTAATACCCGGTTTGACGGATAGTGTCGTCGATGTGCTGTTGGGCAGGACCGTAGATAGGCTTGGCGATATGGCCGTTCCAGTTATAGAAATCGACCTTGTTACCGCCAGGCCATTCCGGTGACCAGTAGCCCTTGCCTTGCCAGCGCGAGGTACCGATCGAGCCGCCCACCACCAGTTCATGCTCGCGGCCAAACAGGCTGAAAGGCCCGGTGGCGTAAAGGTCGGCCGAGGTGCTCTTGGTCTCGCCGGTGTATTTCTGCCCGTTGATCTCGGCGGTGCCATCGGCTGCCGGCTGGACGAATTGAATCGAACCCAGGTCGGCATGGTAGCCGTTGATCTTGTGGTCGAGCTGGAATTTGGTCACCCAGCCGTCGCCCAGGTCATGCTCGAGCATGGCAAAGGCGGTACGCGTGTTTTGCTCCCATGAGCTCCAGGTGGTGCCGTTGTTGTAAGAGCGCGGCATTTTGTTGATGCTGCCGTTGGAGTTGACCAGCGGGAAGGAGCCGGACCAGCTGGAACCCTGCGGAATGTTGTCCTGGTAATCGAAGCCCACCGTCAGCATGGTCTCGGGAGACAGGTCGAACTCGGTGATGCCGTAGTAGGTTTCGGTCTTGCGCGAATAGTGGTCCATAAAGGACTTCTTGTCCTGATACGCAGCCACCGCACGGCCGCGGATATTGCCGCTGTCCGTCAAGGGGCCACTGACATCCACTTCGCTGCGGTAGTTGTCCCAGGAGCCCGCGCCCAATTGCACATGGCCCTTGAATTCCGCGGTTGGCTTCTTGCGGATCAAGTTGATGGTCGCACCCAGGGAACCGGCACCGTTGAGCAGGCCGGTGGCGCCCTTGAGGACTTCAACACGGTCGTAGATCGCCATGTCGCTCAGGGTGTTGCCCGCCGAATAGCCGACGTTACGCACAGTCGACGGAATACCGTCGTACTGGAAACTATTGACCGAAAAACCACGGGAATAGTAGTTGGTGCGGTCGGAGTCGTAGGCGGAAACGGTGATGCCCGGCGTATGGCGCATCACGTCATCCATGTTGTTGAGGCCAAAATCCTCGATGTGCTGGCGAGTCACCACGGTGATCGACTGCGGAGTTTGCCGTGGGGTCAACGTCAGACGTGTAGCCGTGGCAATCGTGCCAGGCGTGTAGGAACCAGAACCTTCGGTGACGTTGCCCAGGTAGTTGGCAGTCACCTGCGTCGGGCTCAACTCAAGCCCACCACCGCTGCCAGCAGCTGTGACGGTCAAGGTATTGCCATTGAGGTTATAGGTGGTCTGGCTACCGGCCAGCAATGCAGCTATGGCCTGCTGCGGCTGCATCTTGCCCTTGACGGCGGGGCTGTTCTTGCCCTGCACATCGCCCGGGCTGTAGAGCACTTGCACATTGGTCTGGCGGCCAAATTCCTGCAGTGCGCTCCCCAGCGACTGCGCAGGAATATTCAACTCGATCTCCTGGGCTTGCACATAGCTTGCAATCGGCATCGACACAGCCAACGCCAGGGCACTCGGCAAAAGGTTGATGTTCAGGGCCCGGCGCATGGATAGCGCTTTGCTCAGGGGGCTGAGACCGAGTCGTGCTGGCATGGATGCTTTCTCTTCTATGTTTTAAGTGGGCAATTCTAAGTGTTTATTGAGTTTAGTTCTCATTACCACTAGTGAGACGTTCCTACTTCGCAAAACCGGAAAAATTTTTTTCGGTACCTTATGCAGGCTCCATCTCATGCACCACTTGGCCGGCGCGCAAGCGCACCAGATGATCGGCGATGTCGAAATAACGGTCGTCGTGGCTGATCACGATGATGGTCTTGCCCAGGCGTTTGAGGTCCGGCAGCAGCTCGGTGTAGAAGATGCGGCGAAAGGCCGGGTCCTGGTCGGCGGCCCATTCGTCGAACACCAGCACCGGGCGCTCTTCCAGCCAGGCATTGACCAGGGCCAGGCGCTTGCGTTGGCCGGTGGACAGGTCAGTGGTGCTGAACACGCCGTCCTTGACGCTGACCTTGTGTGCGATTTCCAGGCGCTCAAGGTATTGGGTGGCGCTGTCCAGGGACTGGGTGGCGCTGCCTTGTACCAGGTCATCGAATAGGTAATAGTCGGAAAACACCGTGGTGAACAACTGACGATAATCGTCGCGCTCTGGGTCGGTCACCGCTGTACCGTTGAGCAGGATCTCACCCGACTGAGGCGGATACAGGCCCAGCAGCAATTTGATCAGCGTGGTCTTGCCACTACCATTCTCGCCGACGACAAACACGATATCGCCTTGCTTGATGCTCAGGTTGATCGGCCCCAGGTGGAACGGTTGGCTGCCTTCAACCGCTGGCGGGCTGTAGCTGACGCCGCGCAGTTCAAGGCTGTTGACCAGTGGTTTCGGCGCCTCACTGTCGTCCATCAGCAAGTGGGGCTCGGGCGAAGAAAAACGCTCCGACAGTTCGCTGATGCGCCCAAAGGCAATCTTCGCCTTGCCAACGACGGGCAGGTAACCCAGCAGGTGTTCCAGCGGGCCTTTCATATACAGCAGTACCAGCACGAAGCCGGTAATCACCGTGGGGTCGGGGTTGGGGTTGTAGGCCTGCATCGCCAGGGCCAGTCCGATGACCACAAAGAACAGCATCGAGCCAAAGGTCTTGGCCAGAATATAGATGTTGACTGAACGCACCTGGATATCGCTGATGCGGTCTGCGGTTTCCTGGATGCGATGGGTGTTCATGCGAAACCGCCGCGGACGGTGCATGCGCAGTTCCTTGGCTCCCGAAGCAATCGCATTGTAGTAACGCTGCAATTCATCTTCGTGGCTGCGGGCCAGATCGAAGCCCTGGATGCCTTTGCCGCCCGCGATGAATTGCACGGCGCTGCCGATGATGATTGCGACCACCATCATCAGGAACATCGGCACGGACAGGTAAGCCAGGTAACCCAGGCATCCCAGGGTAACGGTGGCGGCGATGGCCAGGGGCGTGAAGGCAAAGGAAAAGTCGCTGATGGTGTCCACGTCGTGGGTCAGCACCGGGATCAGGCGGTGAGAGCGATATTGCTCGATCTGCCCGATGGGCGCTGACAGCACCTTTTCACCCAGGTCCTTGCGCAGGGCGGCAATGATCCGTTGTCCGACGTAGTTGGTGCCGATGTCGGAAATAATCGAGCTGACCAGCGCCACCACGCACAACGCGGCGAAGGTCAATACCACACCCTGAGTCATCCCCCCCGCCGAATGCAGGGCATTGTTAATCGTCGCCAACAGCAAGGTAATGGCCAGGCCGCCCGCCATGCCAAGGGCGACGGAGACCGTCACGATGGTGCGAAAGGGCCTGAGCAATGCGAGCAAACCTTTGAAGGCGCCGCGCTTGGGGTCGGTCATAAATACTTCCCGGAAAGTGAAAAAGAGGGGGCTGGGCACACAGACCCTTACCCATGACAAACGAAGCTGTGGCGTGACTATTTAGCGCGGCGTGCCGGGCGGTGGCAGTGAGCGATAAATTGCCCGGGGCCTGGTTCGTTCTTGTTCTGTAGGCGCACGTGTATCAATGCCGTGCGTGGCCCTTTGAGCGAGAGCGAAACACATGACGAAAAAGAACCTGGTGTATGTCTGGTCCCTGAGAAATGCCGCCGCCGACAAGGCAGGGCAGCCGGTGGCCTATAAAGACCACGAGCGCTATATGAAATCGGTGCTGGAGTTTCTGGTGGGCTCGCTCAACGACACGCCGCTGGGCGAGGCTTACAACCTGGTGGGCGTGGTGTATGACGACGATGAGCACAACCCGCGCGACCAGCAGTTGGTGGCGGACTATGGCTTTGCTTACCAGCCGGGTCGCCAGTGGTTGTACCCGGCGGATTTGCGTGTGCAAGGCACGTTGGTCAACGACCTGCTGCTCAGCGTGCCGTCGACCTATCGTCGCCTGCCACGGGGCAGCGCCGAACATATCGCCGGCAAGCAGGATTTCGAGCGTCGCCTGCATGACACTCTGGTGGAGTTGAAGGCTGACATCGTGGTGCTGGATGGTTTGCTGGTGATCCTCGATGAACTGGTGCGCCCGGGTGCGCCGTTTGCGCGGCGCATCATGAACATTCATCCGGGCATTACCCGCATCGAATCGCCTTATGAGCGCCGTGGGGCGTACGCCACCTGGAATGCGCTGTACGGCGCGCGTGGGCAGGCGATCACCGACTGGGCGACCAAGGCGACTCAGGCCTGCGAGCCGTTGTATTGGACCGGTGCGTCATTCCACTACGTGGATAACGGCATCGACTCGGGAGAGGTGTTCCACGACGTGCTCAAGACCGAGATTTCGCCCGAGGACACCATCCTTGAGCTGCGCTGGAACAACTTCAACAACAGCCTGTTCCCGGCGCTGCATGAAGGCTTGGCGCTGTTGGCCAGACAAGGCTGAACCCTGTAGGAGCGAGCTTGCTCGCGAAAAACGTCAACGATGACGCGCGCTTCCTGAATAAACGCGGCGTCTATGAGTTTTTCGCGAGCAAGAACTAGGCGTCACCCTCGCTCCTACAAGGTATTAAAGCTCGCGTACTACCCGGAACCCAATCCAATCCCCGCGCGTTTGCGGGTAGATGTTGTTGCGATTGCCCGAGCGTGAAAACACCGGTGCTTCGCCCCAGTCATTGCCGCGAATCTGGTAGGCCTCGCAGTTGGGCTCCACCCAGGCACTGCCATCCTTTGGCGCGCCGACGTAGTTGGGGTGCTCGCAATCAGCCACCCGCTCATACACGTTGCCGTGCATGTCATACATGCCAAAGGCATTCGGTGGGTAGCTGCCCACGGGCGACGAATAGCTGTAGCCGTCCGCCGGGCCGTAGGTGTTGGCGTGCTGGGCGATGCTGTAGCCCTTGCCTTCGTCGAACGGGAAGGGGAACGGGCCGGTGGTGCCGGCTCGGGCAGCGTATTCACGCTGGGCTTCGCTGACCATGTGGTAGGTGTGCCCGGTCTTCTTCGACAGCCAGCTCACGTACTGCTTGATGTCGTCCATGTCCATGCACACCGCCGGCTGACGTGGCCCCTGGGGGTAGCGCGGCTTGCTGGCGATGCATTCGCGGCCGGGGCGGTCGTCGCCATTGGCGATCTTGACTCCGGTCTGGCGCACGTAGCTGTCCCATTCGCCGGCGGTGATGTGGAAGCGGCTCATGGCGAACGGCTTGGCGAAGGTCACCTCATGCATCGGGCCTTCGTCGGGCTCGCGGCCCACTTCGTCTTCCGGGGTACCCATGGTGAAGGTGCCGGCGGGCAGCACCACCATTTCCGGGCAGTCCTTGCAGTCTTTGAAGACCTTGCCCGGTTGTGGGGCGGCGGCATGGGCCAGGCCGGGCGGCAGGGCGCCGCACAGGGCGGTGAGTGCCAGTGCGGTGAGCGGTTTGAGTCGGGATGGCGTCATGGAGGCGTCTCGTTCAAAGGGAAAAGGGGTCATAACCGCTGGCTCAGCAGGGTCATGAAGCGCTGGATCTCATCGGAGTTGTTAAGCAGGCCCGGCGAGGTGCGAATCACCGGGCCAACGTCACGCTCCACCGCGTCCACCACCACGCGGTTTTTCATCAGGTAGGCCGCGACGGCGTCGCTGTCCTGGTTCTTGACCCGGAAGAAGGTGAAACCTGCTGACAGCTCGGGGCTGCGCGGGGTGACCAATTCGATCTGCGAGTGAGCCAGCAGTTGGTCCTTGAGTTCAGTGTTGAGGGCATGGATACGTGCCTGCACCGATGCCTTGCCCAGTTGCAGGTGCAACTTGAAGGCTTCATCGGCGGCCCAGCGATGCTCGAAGGCGTGGTAGCCACCGGGCGTCATGGTCGTGGCGAAGTCCTTGTCTTCGGAGAAGGTCGGAATCATCGGTGTGACGTATTTGTTTTCGGTCTCGCGGGCGCACACCAGGCCGGTGCCGCGCGGGCCGAACATCCACTTGTGGGTGCCAGCGATGAAGAAGTCGCAGTGCATAGCGGGGAAGTCGAGGTCTTCCACGCCGAAGCCGTGCACGCCATCGACGATATAAAGCAGTCGGTCCGGCTCGTCGCGGTTGCGGTTGTGTTCGTCCACCAGCTTGCCGATCTCACCGATGGGCAGTTTTACGCCGCTGCCGGATTGCACCCAGGTCATGCCCAGTACACGGGTGTTGGGGCGAATGTTGCGCTGGATATTGCCCAGCACTTCATCGGCCGAGACCTGATTGGGGTTTTTGAACAGGCGTATCTTGCGAACCTGGGTCTGCTCCTTGCGTACCCGGAAGTCCAGGCTGAACTCGGTAGCGTAATGCTCATGCACCGTGGTGAGGATTTCCTGGTCGGCGCGCACCTTGATCCCGCCATAGATCATCGCCAGCCCTTCGGACGTGCTGCCGGTCAGGGCGATCTGCGCTGGCGTGGCGTTCAGGTAGCGGCCGGCCCACTCGCGTACCTGGCCCTCACGCTTCCAGGTTTCCTGCAGGTCCCAGTCCATGGCCAGGCCAGGGTTGCGGTCGATCTGTTGGCGGTAGCGTTCGATGGCCTCGCGCACGGGCCTGGGGTGCGAGGCCACCAGGAAGTTGGAAAAATGCAGGTAATTGGGGTCCTGGTTGAACAGTTGCTTCAATCCCGTCCATGGGTCGTTCGTGGCGGCGGCGACTGCCTGAGGAAGCAACGCGGTGCCCAGCGGCAGGCTCGCGGCAAAGACGCCGGCCTGCTTGAGAAATGTACGGCGGTCGGTCATGGACTTACTTCGTGGTGGTTAGCGGTTGGCCAAGGGTTTGGCGGCTTTTTGGACCTGGTCCCACACCCGCAGGAAGTTGCCTCCCCACAGCTTGGCGATATCGGCTTCGGAGTAGCCGCGCTGGATCAGTTCGGCGGTGACGTTGCGCACCTCGCCGACGTTCTCCCAGCCCTGGAGGCCGCCGCCGTCGTTGAAGTCCGAGGCAATACCGACATGATCGATGCCGATCTTGCGCACGGTGTAGTCGATGGCGTCGCCCAGGTCCTTGAGGGTGGCCTTGGGTTCTTCCTCGAGGATGCCGTACAGCGCGCTGGCGTACTGGCCGAAGCGTTGCTCGGGCCAGGCGGCAATGATCGCGTCGCCGGGCATCAGAGCCATGGCCAGATTGGGCAGTGGCGGCAGGTCGAAGCGTGCGCGCAGGGCGTTGAGCTTGTCCTGGGTCGGCTGGCTCAAGGGCCGCAGGTAGGCGGGGAAGCCCACCACTTGCACCACGCCGCCGCTGTTCTTGATCAGTTGCAGTTCCTTGTCACTGAGGTTGCGCGGGATGTCCACCGATGCCCGTGGCGCCGAGTGGGACGCCACCATCGGCGTACGGCTCAACTGCGCGACTTGTTCCAGGGCCTTGGTCGACATCTGCGACACGTCGATGATCACCCCCAGGTCATTGAGGCGATGCACCGCTTGCTGGCCGATAGGCGACAGGCCCTCAAGGGCATCAGTGGAGTCATTGAAGAACGGCAGCGGGCGCGACGAGTCGGACCAGGCGTTATTGCCGATGTAGCTGAAGCCGAACATGCGCATGCCACGTGCGGCCCATAAGTCCAGCTGGTTCAGGTCGTTGCCCAGGGGGTAGGCGTTGAGCATGCTGATAAAGATCGCAAACTTGCCTTCGCCGTGCAGGCGTCGCATATCGTCCGGGGTGTAGGCGATGCCCACCTGGTTGGGAAAGTCGCGCACCATGCCGGAGATGATCTTATAGCGCACCTCCTGCTCGTGGCGGGCCTCCTCGACAAAACCGTCGGTGGGCTTGTGCGGGGCGTTGGCGCCGTTCCAGATTTCCGGCCAGCCGAAGATCGTCAGCGCGGCGCCCGACAATCGCCCGCGGGCGGCCTTGGCCAGGTCGAACTGGCCGCTGCCATCCTTGTCGGCCTCGTTGCCCGCCGTGCCGAAATCCAGGGGCAGGGTGATGTGGCTGTCGAATGACAACAGGCGATCCTGCATTTCATTGGCCTGCTTGATCACCTCCAGCGGGTAGCCGGCGTTGCCCTTGAACCACTGATCCCAGACCAGAAAGCCCGCCCCGGCGCCGATAGCCAGGGCCAGCGGCAGGCCGATATACAGCGCCTTTTTCGAACGTGATTTTGTCATTGCCATCTCAGTCAGTTGAGGCCTTTGCTATCAGGGAAGAACGAGCGATGGCGGGGGAAATTTAGGTGGCGGGGGCAGGGCGGTAAATTTCGTCGGGCTGCAAACGTTCTAGCTCTGATCAAGCCGTTTCCTAAGGTAGCCAATGACAATCTCTCGACGTGGGTTCATCGCAGGCCTGGCGCTGACCGGTGCAGCCGTGCCCGCGGCCTTTTATGCCCATCGCGAGTTGACACGGGAAGAAGCGTTTCCCATCACCCCCGGCGAAGCCACGGTCGACCTCGCCGACACCCAGGGCCAGCACCTGGCGAACACACTGCGGGGTGTTTGGAGCCTGCGCCTGGAAGGCCGCGATGCGGGCCTTGCGGGCCTGCCGCAGCAAGGCCTGGAGTTGCTGCTCGACATCGCCCCCCGTGGCCGTGGCCTGCGTGGGTACCTGGACACCGCCGAGCAATTGCGCGCCGACGGCGAGCCGCGCTACCGCGTCTTGGGCGACCTACTGACGGGCGAGGGCGCCGTGCTCTATTGGCGCTTGATCGACCGTGATTCCGACGGCGGCGCGCCGGCCTATGAATTCAAGATGACCCTGGATGAAGTCTGGGCCGATTTCGGCAATGCCGGCAGCGCCACGCTCAGCGGGCACATCCTCGACCTTGAGCGGCCCCTGGCGTTGACCGAACGCGACAACCGTTTTATCGCCCACAAACAACTGTTCCCCGAAGCCCGCCAGCGCATCGGCCTCAACCCGACCTTGCTGGCCTGGCTGATTTCTCCCGAACACCGCCTGTTTCACCAACTCTGGCACGCCACCCGCGACCAGTGGCACAAGCTCTCCGAAGAAAAACGCGAAGCCCTGCGCGGCATCGGCTGGCAGCCCGGGCCCCGCGGCCAGGAGCGCGATGCCCGCGGCAAGCGCAAGGACCGCAATGGTTCGGGCATCGACTTCTTTTTCATGCACCGCCACATGCTCGGCACCGCACGTTCCATGCAGGACTTGCCGTCCTGGCCGCAATTCCCCGAGCCGCAACCGCCGTTGGAGCGCGATCGCCTGGGATTTGTGCGCTACTTCGACAACCACGACGGTTTCGCGCTGCCGCCCTGTTGGTCGGCGCCGGATGACGTCGACTACACCCAGTGGGTCAGCGATATCAAGGCGGCCGAGACCTACCACAGCAACTTTCAGGTGTGGGAATCCCAGTACCGCGATCCGCGCTACCTGGCCAAGTTGAGCCTGGGCCAACTGGGCTCGGAAATGGAACTGGGCCTGCACGATTGGCTGCATATGCGCTGGGCCTCGGTGCCCCGCGACCCGTCCAACGGCGCCCCGGTCCCCTTCGCCCGTGACCCCGCAGACTTTGCCGCACGTTGGTATGCGCCGGAGAACGACTTTCTGGGCGACCCGTTTTCATCCCATGTAAACCCGGTGTTCTGGCATTTCCATGGCTGGATAGATGACCGCATCGAAGACTGGTTTCGCGCCCACGAGCGCTTCAACCCAGGTGAGGTGAGCCGACTGGAAGTCAACGGCGTGGCCTGGTTCGCGCCAGGCCGCTGGGTCGAAGTAGGCGACCCTTGGCTGGGACCGGACACCCACGGCTGCAGCACCACACCGGGGCTGCAGCAGGGGCGCTCGATGGAGATGGACCCGGAGATCATGAAGCTGGCCCTGCGCATTACTTTCGGCGCCGATGAAGAGCTGCTCAAAGGGTTATTCAAGCGCGTGCCACAGCGGCCATGGTATGCACGGCATTTGAAGGTCAAGCGCGAGGCTTAGCGGGCGTTTTTAAACCTGCTCCTCCCCGCGCAATTGCGCACTCATTTCATCGCAACTGTGTGCCCAGTTGCTCAACCATTGCGGCAGCGGCGGCGAGGTGTCGTCCAAGCCCAGCTCGCGGATAAATTCGGCCGGGGGCAGTGTGCCCTTGGCAGAGCGAAACAGCCCGCGCATCACCACCACGCCAACCACCCGCCCATTGCTGACGAAGCGGTGCTCCATCAGGTTCCACTTGTGGTCCCAGCCGAGAATGCGGGTGTGCACGTCGAATGCCTCGAACAGCTTCAATTCCCGACGGAACTTGCCCCAGGTATCGCCGACTATCGGCATGGCCTTGTGACGCAGCGCCACGCGAAAGGCGCCGGTGCGCAGCACAAAATCCATGCGCGCCACATCGGCCAGGGTGAAATACCGGCCATTGGTGACATGCCGGTTCAGGTCCAGGTCCAGCGGCCAGACCCGCATGCGCACCACCGTGGTGGCCAGGCCGTGAACCGGTTTGCGCCAGGGGCGGCGCAACAGCATGAGCAGTAATCGAAACCAGAGATTCATAAAAACGCCAGACAGTTGATCAATGGCCGCACTTTACGGGGGCGGAATCGGCTAAGGTAGATGCGTAAATGACTTATTACATGCGAAAAGTGCAAGCTGGAGTTTTTACATGCATGTCACCTTGCTCCTGGCGGATCAGTGTTCCGCTGCCAGTGCCACCCTGGCCATGGAAATGCTCAGTGCGGCCAATCTGTTCGCTCAAAGCCCACCGTTCGAGGTGACGCTCGCGTCTCTGGACGGCCACCCGGTGACGGTATGGGGTGGGCAATGCCTGCAGGTGCACGGTTCGCTGGCGCAGATCGCGCGCACCGACCTGGTGCTGATTCCCGGTTTTCTCTTTACCCTCAAGCAAGCCCTGCCGACGTTCGCCGCCTACGGCGCCTGGTTGCGTGAGCAGCATGGGCAGGGCGCCGTGTTGGCTTCGATGTGCACGGCGGCGTTCATGCTGGCCGAGACGGGGTTATTGCACGGCTTGCGTGCGACGACTCACTGGGCATTTGCCGGGTTCTTCCGGCGTCGGTATGCCCAGGTCAGCCTGGATGAGGGGCAGATCCTCTGCGAAGACAATCGCCTGATCACCTGCGGGGGCGCTACGGCGGCGATGGACTTGATGCTGCATCTGATCCGCCGTTTCGGCTCGCCGGAGCTGGCTCATACCTGCGGCAAGTACTTGCTGATCGATGCTGGGCGCACTGAGCAGTCGGCCTACGCGATGTGGTCGCTGCCCAAGAGCCACGGTGATGCGCAGATCCTGCGTGTGCAGCATTGGTTGGAGCAGCACTTTGCGCAGTCATTGGTGATCGACGAGGTTGCCCAGCGCTTTGGCTTTGGGGTGCGTAATTTCAAGCGGCGCTTCAAGGAAGCCACGGGGTGTACGCCGATTGGTTATCTGCAGAGCCTGCGTCTGGAGCGTGCCAAGCAGATGCTTGAGTCGACACGGATGACGCTCGATAGCATTACGTATGCGGTGGGTTATGAGGACAGTAATTCGTTTAGGCGGTTGTTTCAGCAGCGGGTGGGGATGCTGCCGGCGGCGTATCGCAAGAAGTTTCTGACTGCCCCTTGATCCAAATGTGGAAGCTGGCTTGCCTGCGAAGACGGCCTGACAGCCAACACATTTGGACAGTGTATATATCCACTCCTTCGGTAACGGCCGCCTAGGGTTCCGCCCTGACGGCGGCTCACTTTCGAAAAGCCGGAATGCCGGCCCAGACAAAAGTAAGCAAAGCGCTCTTGCCCCACCACTCGGCACCTCGCTTAGGCTCGGTGTGCCCGTAATCCGCCAGTGATTTGGGGGCCGCCGCCACGCGCCATCCATGGCGCGGGGCGGCTAAACCGGCATCCCTGCCGGTTTACCCCCCAAATCCCTGTCGAATTCCGGCCAGCGTGGTTTAACGGGGCGCCTGAGATCAAAAGCAGATCAAGATCAAGAGCGGCTCGCTTCGCATCGTGGTTACGGGGGGGCAGTGTGATAGAAATTGAAGACGAAAAAAAACCGGCTGATCAGGCCGGTTTGGGGTGTCCCGCCAACAGTGCGGGGTTATACGTGGGTGCTCAGCAAGCGCTCGGCACCGCCTTCAGCCAGGCCACGTTCTTGCAGGCGATCCGCACCGCCTTCAGCCAGGCCACGTTCTTGCAAGCGATCCGCACCGCCTTCAGCCAGGCCACGTTCTTGCAAGCGATCAGCACCGCCTTCAGCCAGGCCACGTTCTTGCAGGCGATCCGCACCGCCTTCAGCCAGACCGCGTTCTTGCAGGCGATCCGCGCCACCTTCGGCAACGCGGGTTTCTATCAGGCGATCCGCGCCGCCTTCAGCGACAACCGGGTGGGCAAAAGCGTTTGCAGCGAGTACCGAGAAAGCGAGGCTAAGCAAGAGTTGGCGTTTCATGATGGTGTGCTCCGAGTGTTTTAGTTGGGTGCCGTTTGGCATGGGTTTGATGTTACGCGTTGCATTTTTTAAGAGAACTTCATTGCGCTGATGGTGACTATCGATGCCAACGATGGTCCTGCTGGCGGGACCATCACTGCGGCCGTCATGGCATTTGCGGCAGTTCGTTGGGGCGCAGGTCAAACACCAGCACTTCGGCGTCTTCGCCATGGCTCAGGCGGATCTGGCGTTCGTCCCGTACGCGTACACCGTCGCCTTCCTGTAAGCGCTGGCCGTTGAGTTCCACGCTGCCGCGCGCCACATGGACGTAGGCGTAGCGATCCGGCGCCAGTTCCAGGCGGGTACTTTCGTCAGCGTCAAACAGGCCGGCGTACACCCGTGCGTCCTGGCGCACTCTCAGCGAACCGTTGGCGCCCTCCGGCGAGATGATCAACTGCAAGCGCCCACGTTTTTGCGCTTCAGTGAAATGCTCTTGCTGATAGCGCGGTTTGGCGCCGGCTTCGTTGGGCACGATCCAGATTTGCAGGAAGTGCACGCCATGCCGCTGGCTATGGTTGAACTCGCTGTGGGCCACGCCGCTGCCGGCGCTCATCAGTTGCACATCGCCGGGGCGGATCACTGAGCCGGTGCCCAGGGTGTCCTTGTGCTCCAGCGCGCCTTCGAGCACGTAGGAGAAAATTTCCATGTCGCGGTGCGGGTGCTGGCCGAAGCCTTTGCCTGCGGCGACGCGGTCATCGTTGATCACCAGCAGGTCGGAAAAACCCTGCTCCTTGGGGTTCCAGTAGTTGGCAAAAGAGAAGGTGTGGAACGACTTCAACCAACCGTGATTGGCGGCGCCGCGTTCGGAAGCTTTGCGAAGGGTCAGCATGGTCCAGTCCTCAAGTGAGCGCGGGCTGCGAGATGCAGGGCGCTTGCGTTGAGAAGAAGGTTAATGGTTAGCGAGTGATTGATTAAGAAGATGAAAATAGAATAACTGTCGCTCTCAGGTTGACAGTTAAAGTCGTGCCATAATGCCCGCCGCACTCCTTCTCGATGGACATTCCCCGCTTATGAAAACCGTGGCCATGGCGCTGTTCCCGGACTTCCTGCTGCTCGACATGGCCGGGCCGCTGGAAGTGTTTTCGATTGCTAACCGCTACTTGCCGGCGGCCGATCACTACCAGATCCTGACCATCGGCACCGAGCCCGGCCCGTTGCGGGCGTCCAACGGCGTGAGCGTGCAGACCGATCTGCTGTTGGAACAGGCCCAGGCGGCCTATGACCTGCTGCTGGTGCCCGGCGGCCCCGGCGCCTATAACGAATGCCACCCCGCGCTGTTGCCCTGGCTGAGAGTCGCGGCGCCACGGGCTCGGCGTTTTGGCTCGATCTGCACCGGCGCTTTTGTGCTCGGCCACGCAGGCTTGCTCGACGGGCACCGCGTGACCACCCATTGGCACTACACCGAGCGGTTGATCAAGGCGTTTCCCAACGCCATTGTCGAGACCGACCGCATCTATTTGCAGGACGGGCGCCTGATCACCTCTGGCGGCGTCACTGCGGGTATCGACCTGGCCCTGTCGGTCGTCGCCCAGGACCACGGCAAGCAAGTGGCGGTGGACGTGGCCAAGGTGCTGCTGGTGGTGATGAAACGCCAGGGCGGCCAGGCCCAGTTCAGCCCGATGACTGCCGCCGTGGCGCCTCAGGAAACTCCGATCACCCGCGTGCAGAACCACGTGCTGGCGCATCTGGATCAACCCTTTACCATCGAGTCCATGGCCGAGCTGGCCGGCATGAGCGCGCGCCACTTTGCGCGGCTGTTCGCCAAGGACGTGCAGATGACGCCCATGGCGTTCCTGCAAGGCGCGCGCATCGACCGGGCCCGGCACCTGCTGGAAACCACCGACCTGCCGCTCAAGACCGTGGCCTTCCACGCCGGCTTTGGCAGCGTGCGGCATATGCGTTTTCTGTTCAGCGAAAAGCTCGGGCTGAACCCTACCCAATACCGACAACAGTTCAGTTAACGACAGCATGTCCGTCTCAGGCACCCGATTGTCCGTATCGCTCCCCGTGCCAGCATTGTCCTGTCATCGCCAACTGGCAAGATAGCGTCGAGCCCATGGAAAAAGGATGCGCAGGCACTCAAGCACGGGTGTTTCAGCGCTGTGACGGACATGCAAAATGCTACGGCGGTGAGCTTTGGCCCCTACACCTTTCATCGGCAGCAGCGCCTGGTCAGCAAGGCCGGATGGCCGGTACCGCTGGGCGGGCGAGCCTTGGATATTCTTGCGGTACTGCTCGAAGCGCCCGGGCATTTCATCAGCAAGGCGACCTTGATCGAGCGGGTGTGGCCCAACAGCGTCGTCGAAGAGAGCAACCTGCGCGTGCACATTGCCGCATTGCGTCGCGCCCTGGACGGCCAACGCTGGATCCTCAATCACCCCCAGCGCGGTTACTGCTTCGCCGCACCGGCGCAAGATGCGCTGCCGACGCTGCTGCCTCAGCACAACTTGGCTGCGCGGCTGAGCCCGGTGTGGGGGCGCGATGAACTGGTGGGCGTGCTGGCGCGGCGTTTGGCCGCGCAGCGCTTGTTGACCCTCACCGGCGTGGCCGGCATTGGCAAGAGCACACTGGCACTGGCCCTGGCCGAGCGGGCATTGCCGCGTTATCGCGACGGCGTATGGTGGCTCGACATGGCCGTTGTGCAAGCGCCGAGCGAATTGCTCGGTAGCCTGGCCAGGGGGTTGCAGCTGCATTCGACGCCCGACAGTTTCAACGAACTGGGCCGGCGTCTGGCTTCGCGTCAGTTACTGCTGATACTCGACGGCGCCGACCTGCTGCTGGGCGCGTGCCGACAGCTACTGCGTGCGCTGGGCGAGACGGCGCCTGGCGTCAGTGTGCTGATCACCAGCCGCGAAGCCTTGCTGGCCCCTGGCGAGTGGGTGGTGCGCGTGCCTCGGCTGGCGGTGCCGTCGCCGTCGGCCAATGTCGAACAGGCGATGGCCTGTCCTGCGGTGCAACTGTTCGTGGCGCGCGCGCGTGCCAATCAGCAGGGGTTTGATTTGCGGCCCCAGGATTTGGCGCCGCTGCGCGACCTGTGTCGGCGCCTGGACGGCCTGCCGTTGGCTCTGGAATTGGCGGCCGCCCAGGTGGATGCGTTGGGCATCGGCGGTGTGCAGATGCAAGTACGCACGGGTTTGCAAGTGCTGGCCCGGGGGCGGCGCACGGCGGTGGAACGTCACCGATCACTGACCGCGGCCCTGGATTGGAGCTACGAGCGCCTGAGCCTGCCGGAGTGCTGGCTGTTTCTGCAATTGAGCCTGTTCAAGATGGCGGTCACCTTACCTGGCCTGAGTGACATGGTGGCCGGTACGGAGCTTGAACATGCCGACCTGTCTTACCTGCTGGCACGCCTGGTCAACGTCTCGCTGCTGAGCGTCGAGCCCGGCCTGGGCCAGCCGCGCTATCGCCTGCTCAACTGCGTGCGCAGCTACGCCCTGGGGCAACTGCGCGACCCGCGCCAGGTCGAGCGTTTGCAGCAAGGCTACGCGCCTTGCCTGGGGGCGTTCTCAGGCCGGCCGTTTGTCCTGCAACTCGTCGAGCAGGCAGCGCACGCGCAGTAGATCCTGGGTAGCGAAGCCTTCGCTGAAGCGTGCATGGATTGAACCGAGCAAGTCCCTGGCGAGCTGAATGCGCCCCTGCTGTTGCCATAATTGCGCCAGGGATTCGCCGCAGCGCAGCTCCCAGGCCAGGGCACCTTGCTGGTGCGCCAGGCCCAGCGCCTCCAGTAGCAGTGCTTCGACGGCGTGCTCATCCTCTAGCTGCAAGGCGTACACCCGCAGAATCTCCGGGGCGCACCAGCCCGCCGCGCCACTGCGCGCGCGTTCCAGGGTTGGCACATCCACCGCATGGGTGCCGAAGGTGATCAAGGTGTCTTGGATCAGGCCCAGGCCTTGCCAATCCGGGTGGCCAAGAATACCGGCGTAATGCCCGGCCCAGGTCTGGAACAACTGCACCGAATGCTTGTGCGATTGCTCCAGCAGCAGCCGTTGCAGGGCTTGGGCGTCGTCTTCGGCGCCGTTGTAGCGGGCGATCACCACCCCAGCCAGGGCCAGGGTGTAGCAGATCGAGGTGCCGTGGTTGATCTGCAGGGCCAACTCCAGTGCCTGGCTGGCGGTGCGCCAGGCGCGCTCGGGAAAGCCCTGCAACCACAGGATCCGCGCCAGCACGGTCAAGGAGGCGACACCCTGGTCGTATTGCACGCCAACCCCGAGGGCAAAGCGGTTCACGTGACCGCTTTGGGACATGCGCTGCAACACCTGCTCGGCGTGGTGCCGGGCGAGCGGCTGGTTGCCGGTGTAATGCTGGCCCAGCGCACGCAGCCGCTGCGCGCTAAGGCCCAGCAACGGCTCGGTGTGTGGGTCGAGCCGTTCGAACTGCACGCTCAGCTCCTGCGCTGGGCCGTAGCGCCCGGCACACAGGTTCACCGCCATCAACCCGGAGACCGCACGCAACTGGCCGCCAAGGTCCTGGGTTGTCTCGGCCAGGCGTGCGGCACCCTCGAATGCCGCAATGGTCCGAGGTGCGGCGCCCATGGCGTGGTAGGAGAGGCTGCCCAGGGCCAATTGCAGCTGCAGGGTCAATTGCGTGCAGGGCGCGGTAACCTGGCCAATCAGCGCCAGCGCCTGGTCCACATAGCCGCCGTGCTCACGCAGCAACGACAACTCTTGCCACAGTGGCATCGCGCTGACCGTCAGGCGGATAGCCAGCAGCTGCGCACCGTCGTCAGCAAAGCCCCAGTCGAGGGCGGCACGCACGTCTTCGCGCAGCGGTGCATAACGGTCGATCCACGGCTGTGTGGCGATCAGGTCCCAGTCGCCCTGGGCCTGTTCCATCAGCGCCAGGCAGCGTGCAGCGTGGCGCTCTCGTGTGGCATGCAGTTCGCAGGCCTGGCTGAGCTTTTCCAGGGCATAGGTGCGGGTGATGTCCAGCAGGCGATAGACCATTTCGTCATCGCTGGCCTCCACATTCAACAACGACTTGGCCACCAGTTGCGTAATGGAGCCCAGCACTTCGGCGGGGGCCACTTGCTCCCCGGCGATCACCGCCGCTGCGCTGACCAGGCTGAAGCCGCCACGGAAGACCGCCAGGCGGCGCAGGCAGATTTGCTCGCACGCCGTGAGCAGGTCAAAGCTCCAGTCGAGCGTGGCGCGCAGGGTCTGCTGGCGGGGCAGGGCACTGCGTCGGCCGCGGGTCAGCAGGCGAAAGTTGTCTTCCATCTGCACCAGCAGGCCCGGCAAGCCAAACCGTTCAATTTGCGCGGCCACCAGTTCGATCGCCAGGGGAATGCCGTCCAGGCGCTGGCAGATATCAATCGCCAGGGGCAGTTCAGCGTCGCTGAGGGCAAAGCTCTCCTGGTGGGACATGGCGCGCTCGATCAGCAATTGCATGGCCGGGTAACCCAGGGCCTGGGCGCGGTTGCCGGTGGCGGGCGGGCAGGCCAGCGGTTCAAGGCGCTGCACATATTCACCTTCGGCGCGCAGGGCTTCGCGGCTGGTGGTGAGGATGTGCAGGTGCGGTGCATGGCGCAGCAGGGTTTCACTGATCAGGGCGATGTCGTCGAGCAGGTGCTCGCAGTTGTCGATCACCAGCAGCATCTGGCGTGCCTGCAGGCTGCGGGCGAGGCTGGCCAGGGACGCATTCTCGCCCGGTGTCAGGCCGAGCAGGGCGGCCAGGTTGGGCAGGATCATGGACGCGGCACTGAGCGGCGCCAGGTCCAGCAGGTGAATACCGTCGCGGTAATGCCCGATCAGCAATTCCGCGACGCGCAGGGCGACGGTGGTCTTGCCGATGCCACCGGCGCCGGTCAGGGTGATGAAGCGTTGCTGCGGCAGTTGTTGCACCAGAGCGTCGATCAGCGCTTGGCGACCGATCATGCGTGTGCGGCGCAAGGGCAGGTTATGGCTGGGGCGTTGGGGCGCGCCGTCGGTGGGCAGCGTCATGGGTTCAATGCTCAGTGGCGCAACAAAACTGTAGCCGCGCTGGGCGACCGTGACGATATAGCGCTGCCCGGCCTGGCCGTCCCCCAGTGCTTTGCGCAACGCAGCCATGTGCACCCGCAGGTTGCCGTCTTCCACCACACTTTTGGGCCAGACCCGTGCGATCAGCTCCTGCTTGCTCACCACATTGCCGGCGTGCTCCAACAGGATCAGCAGAATGTCCACCGCCCGCCGCCCCAGGCGCAGCGGGCGACCGGCCTCCAGCACCAGGCGCTGGCGCGGGTGGATGCGGTACGGGCCGAAATGCACGGCCTGGTCGCTCAAGTCATTCATGGCTGCCCAGGTTCTGGATGAGGAGAGCGGCCAGCATATTCCAGGTACGCGCAGACCACTAGGCAGCGATCACATCAGGTTTGCTGCGCGAGTGGTGGTTTCGCCAGGTCATCGGGTTGACGCCTTCGCTGCGGGTGAACATATGGCAGAAGTGCGCCTGGTCGCAAAAGCCACATTCGAGGCTGATCTGCGTGAGGCTCAGGGACGAGCCGGTAATCAGTTCCTTGGCCCGCTGGATGCGTTGCTGGCGAATCCATTCCTGGGGCGACAGCCCGGTGGTGCACTTGAAGGCGCGGGAAAAATGGCTGCGCGACAAGGCGCAGGCCTGGGCCAGGTCGGCGATCGCCAGGCTTTCGCCGAGGTTGGCGAGGATCAGTTGCTTGGCGATGCGCTCACGCCGGGGGCACAGGCCACCGGTGGCGGGCAACCGGGGGGCATATTGCTCGAGTCGGGCCATGACAAATATCCGCAGTCGATGGGAACGTTCCCGGTGGATGGGTGCAGTGTAGACGCCCTTAATCTTGTTGCCGGACCGCCTGGCTGACGAGTTAATCGTTGTTAATTTCGCCAGGTGCGGCGCTGGAAAAGACAGCACAGCTATGCAATCCCGGGCGTGCAGTGCATGCTTCCCTGGCCCCCTGGAAAACGTTTGGATAGCGCCCATGAACCGCAACGATCTGCGCCGCGTCGATATGAACCTGCTGGTGATTTTCGAAGCCTTGATGTTCGAGAAAAACCTGACCCGAGTCGCCGAAAAACTGTTTATCGGCCAACCGGCAGTGAGCGCCGCATTGGGCCGTTTGCGCGATTTGTTCGACGACCCGTTGCTGCTGCGTAACGGCCGTGCCATGGAACCCACCGCGCGTGCACTGGCGATACTCAAGGAGCTGCAACCGGCCATGGACACCATCTCGGGCGCCGTCAGCCGTGCCAAGGATTTCGACCCTTCCACCAGCTGCGCGGTGTTCCGCATCGGCCTGTCCGATGATGCGGAGTTCGGGCTGTTTCCGTCCTTACTCAGCCGCCTGCGCGAAGAAGCGCCGGGCATCATCGTGGTGGTGCGCCGCGCCAATTACCTGTTGATGCCTTCGCTGCTGGCCAGCGGTGAAATTTCCGTGGGGGTCAGCTACACCACCGACCTGCCGGCCAATGCCAAGCGCAAGAAGCTGCGGGATATCCCCTGCAAGGTCCTGCGCGGCGATGACGGCGAGGCGCCGCTGACCCTGGATGATTACTGCGCCAGGCCCCACGCAATGGTGTCGTTCTCCGGCGACCTAAGCGGCAATATCGACCTGGACCTGGCCCGCATCGGCCGCTCGCGTCGCGTGGTACTGGCCGTGCCGCAATTCAGCGGGTTACGCGCGTTGCTAGCGGGGACGCAGATTATCGCCACCGTGCCCGATTACGCCGCGTGCGCGTTGACCGAAGGCACACGCCTGCGCGCCGAGGACCCGCCGTTTGCGATTGATGCGGCGGAGCTGTCGATGGTGTGGAGCGGGGTGCATGACAACGACCCGGCGGAGCGATGGCTGAGGGGCAGGATTGCGGAACACATGGCCCGGGCGACGTAGCTTTGCCGGTAATTGTAGGAGCGAGCTTGCTCGCGAAAAACCTGAGGGCGCCACGTTGAACCAGTAAGCCCGCGTTATCGTTGAGGTTCTTCGCGAGCAAGAACTAGACGTCCCCCTCGCTCCTGCAACAAGCCAAACAGCACATACATCCAATTCTCCCCACCGCTCAACGGCCAGACTCTCCCCATCGCTCAATACTCCGGGGAAGCACTCAGCCATGGATTCAACCGTCAACACCAGCCCCGACGAAGTCGTCACCCTGGTCGTCAAGCACCGGGTCAAACCCGGCTTTGAAGTCGAGTACGAAGCCTGGTTGCGCCGCATCGTGCGCATCGCGGGCGAACGCCCTGGGCACCTGGGTGTTGACGTGGTGCGCAGCCAGCAAAACGGCATGGCGCTGTTCACTTGCGTGCTGCGCTATAGCTCCACCAGCGCCCTTGAGCTGTGGCTCGGCTCCCCGCAACGCCAGGCGCTGATCGACGAAGCCGCGCCGATGCTGGCGGACGGCGACCAGACGGAAATCGGCGCGGTCAATGAATTCTGGTTCGCGCCCCAGGCCGAGGGCGGTGCCAAGCCGCCGCGCTGGAAGCAGGCGGTGGTCAGCCTGTTTGTGATCCTGCCGCAAACCTTGCTGCTGCCGTTTATCTGGGGGCCGATCCTGCGGTTGCACCCGTTTTTGTCCAATTACGTGGTCTCCACCTTCCTGGTCACCCTGACCATCGTGTTGCTGGTGGTGTACCTGCTGATGCCGGCGGCCACCCGCCTGTTCGCTCCCTGGCTTGAAGCCTCTGTAAAGGAAACCCTATGAACGCCGATCTGATTCTGTTCAATGGCCAGTTCCACACCGTGGACCGCGAAAACCCACGCGCCACCGCCGTGGCCATCCACCAAGGGCGCTTTGTCTCCGTGGGGACCGACGGCGAAGCCATGGCCCTGCGCGGCAGCGGCACCCAGGTTATCGACCTCAAGGGCCGCACCGTGATTCCCGGCCTCAACGACTCGCACTTGCACCTGATTCGTGGCGGGTTGAACTACAACCTTGAACTGCGTTGGGAAGGCGTGCCGTCCCTGGCCGATGCCTTGCGCATGCTCAAGGACCAGGCCGACCGCACGCCCACGCCGCAATGGGTGCGCGTGGTGGGCGGCTGGAACGAATTCCAGTTCGCTGAAAAGCGCATGCCTACCCTGGAAGAACTCAACCAGGCCGCCCCGGACACCCCGGTGTTCGTGCTGCACCTGTATGACCGCGCCTTGCTCAACCGCGCCGCACTGCGGGTGGCGGGCTACACCAAGGATACGCCGAACCCGCCGGGCGGTGAGATCGTGCGCGACAGCAACGGCAACCCCACCGGCATGCTGGTGGCGCGGCCCAACGCGATGATTTTGTATTCGACCTTGGCCAAGGGCCCGAAACTGCCCCTGGAATACCAGGTCAACTCTACCCGCCAGTTCATGCGTGAACTCAATCGCCTGGGCCTGACCAGCGCCATCGATGCCGGCGGCGGTTTCCAGAACTACCCCGATGACTACGCGGTGATCGAGCAACTGGCCAAGGATCAACAGTTGACGGTGCGCATCGCCTACAACCTGTTCACTCAGAAGCCCAAGGAAGAACTCAGCGACTTCAAGAACTGGACCGGCAGCGTCACCCTGCACCAGGGCGATGACTACCTGCGCCATAACGGGGCCGGCGAGATGCTGGTGTTCTCGGCCGCGGATTTCGAAGACTTCCTCGAACCCCGCCCGGACCTGCCGCTGACCATGGAGCAGGAGCTGGAACCGGTGGTGCGCCACCTGGTGGAACAGCGCTGGCCGTTCCGTCTGCACGCCACTTACGACGAGTCCATCTCGCGCATGCTCGACGTGTTCGAGAAGGTCAACCGCGACATCCCGTTCAATGGCTTGCCGTGGTTCTTCGACCACGCCGAAACCATCACGCCGAAAAACATCGAACGCGTGCGTGCCCTCGGTGGCGGTATTGCGATCCAGGATCGCATGGCGTTCCAGGGCGAATACTTTGTCGAGCGCTACGGCGCCAAGGCTGCCGAAGCCACGCCGCCGATCAAGCGCATGCTGGCCGAAGGCGTGCCGGTAGGGGCGGGCACCGATGCCACCCGCGTGTCGAGCTACAACCCTTGGACCTCGCTGTACTGGATGGTCAGCGGCCGCACCGTCGGTGGCCTGGAGCTGCACGCCGAGGGCTTGCCGCGCCTTACCGCATTGGAGCTGTTCACCCACGGCAGCGCCTGGTTCTCGTCCGAGCAGGGCAAGAAAGGCCAGATCAAGGTCGGTCAACTGGCGGATGTCGCCGCGTTGTCGGCGGACTTTTTCAGTGTCGAAGAAGAAGCCATCAAGTGGATCGAGTCGGTACTGACAGTGGTCGGCGGCAAGGTCGTGTACGGCGCTGGCGACTTCGAAGATTTCGCACCGCCACGGGTACCGGTGCTGCCCGACTGGTCGCCAGTGGTCAAGGTGTCAGGGCACTGGCGCCCGACGTCGCCGATGCAGGCCCAGGTTCACCAGTGCAGCGGACCTTGCGGCGTGCATGCCCACAGCCATGAAAAAGCGCGCCTTTCCAGCGTGCCGGTCAGCGACTTCCAGGGTTTCTGGGGTGCGTTCGGCTGCTCCTGCTTTGCCTTTTGAAGAACACCCCCATCCCCAAAGGAGTTACCCATGACTTACAAGCGCTTGAACAAAGATGATGCTGTTGTGCTGTTGGTTGATCACCAGACCGGCCTGATCTCCCTGGTGCAGGATTTCTCCCCCAACGAGTTCAAGAACAACGTGCTGGCCCTGGCCGACGTGGCGAAGTTCTTCAACCTGCCGACCATCCTGACCACCAGCTTTGAAAGCGGCCCCAACGGCCCGCTGGTGCCTGAGCTCAAAGAACTGTTCCCCGACGCGCCATACATCCCGCGCCCTGGCCAGATCAACGCATGGGACAACGAAGACTTCGTCAAGGCCGTCAAGGCGACCGGCCGCAAGCAGATCATCATTGCCGGTGTAGTGACCGATGTGTGCGTGGCATTCCCGACCCTGTGTGCCCTTGACGAAGGCTTTGAGGTTTTCGTGGTCACCGACGCTTCTGGCACCTTCAACGAAACCGTGCAACAAGCCGCCTGGGCACGCATGACCGCCGCCGGTGCGCAACTGGTCAACTGGTTCTCCGTGGCCTGCGAGCTGCAAGTGGACTGGCGCAACGACATGGAAGGCCTGGCCAACCTGCTCTCGCCGCGCATTCCCAACTACCGCAACCTGATGAACAGCTACTCGGCGTTCGCTGCCAAGTAAGCTGCTCTGTAAAACACCGCAAGACCCTGTGGGAGCTGGCTTGCCTGCGATGGCGGTATACCAGTCAACAGCATTGCTGGCTGATACACCGCCATCGCAGGCAAGCCAGCTCCCACATTTGATTGGGTTCACATTTGGTTTGTGGTGTGATCACTGACAGGCTATAAAACAGCCCATCGTCCCCTGAGAAGCGACAATGAACCCTTTCGAAGACATGCGCCTGTTCTGCCAGGTCATGGAGTCCGGCAGTTTTACCGCCGCCGCCGAGCAATTGGGCTTGTCCAAGCAATTTGTCAGCCGCCGCCTGATCCAACTGGAAGACCGCCTGGGCGTGCGCCTGCTCAACCGCTCCACACGGCGCCTGGACGTCACGCCGCTGGGCCAGAGTTACTACGAGTCGGCCTTGCGCCTGCTCGGTGAGGTGGAGCAGGTGGAGCAGGGCATCGCCGGCCAGAACAGCGAGCCGCGCGGCACCATTCGCCTCAGTGCGCCCTTGTCGTTCGCCATGGCGCACCTGGGTTGCCTGCTGCCGTTGTTTTTGCGTCAGCATCCACAGGTCTGCGTTGAAGTCGACCTGAGCGACAGGCCGGTGGACTTGATCGGCGAAGGCTACGACCTGGTGCTGCGCATCGGCACCCTGGAAGACTCCACCCTGATCGCCCGGCGGATCGCCGCTATCGAGCGGGTGTATTGCGCCAGCCCCGACTATCTGGCGCTACGGGGTACGCCATTGAAACCCGAGGATTTAACCACGCACGACTGCCTGCCCTACGGCCACGGCCGCCAGGTGCAATGGCGCTTCAAAGGCAAGTTGCAAGCCTTGAGCGTCAGCGGACGCATGCGCGTCAATAACGGTGACCTGCTGCGCGATACCGCGATTGCCGGTCTGGGCGTTACCTATCTACCGACGTTCATTGTCAGCGAGGCCTTGAAGGACGGTCGCTTGGTCAAGGTATTGGAAGACTTCGCCCCAGAGGCCTTGACCCTGTCGGCGGTGTACCCGCAGCACCGCCAGAGTTCACGCCCGGTGCAAGCGCTGGTGGAGTTCCTGCGCGAACGCCTGGCTAGCGGCTGCTGAACAGTTGGCGGATCAGGTTGGGCGTGCTGCCCGTCCACCGCTTGAACGAGCGCCGAAAATTCGCCGCATCGTTGAAGTTCAGGTACGCGGCCACTTCCTCGTTACTCAGCCCCTTGGCCTGGTACAGGTGCAACGCCACGTGCTTGCGCACCCGGTCGACCTGTTGCTGAAAACCCGTGTCGTGCCGTTGCAACTTGCGCTTTAGCGTGGCCGGGCTCATGGCGAAGGTGTGCGCGGCTTGTTCCAGGCTCGGTGGCTGGCGCACGTGTTCGCGCAGGTAGCCGTAGAGGCAGTCCAGAAAGCTTGTGGCAAAGCCCAGTTGCTCGATTTGTTCAAGGGCTTGCTGGCGTGCGACCTGGCCCGCGGTGGCCGAAGCACCGGGCCAGTTGTGGGTGAGGTATTCACGGGGGAGGCACATCATGTCCAGCGGACGTTCGAAGCGTGTGTGTTCGCCCAGATGCACCCAGTATTGCTCGACGTACCGGGGTTCGGCATGGCTGAAACTGCACACCCACGGCAAGCGCTGGCCGCTGAGCCATTGGCTCATGGCAACCAGCGAGGTCATGCTGGCTTCGAGCAGAAAGCGCCAGTGTTCGCCGGCGCCGCAACTGTCCAACCAATACAGGTAAGCGTGGTGCTCATCCAGCTCCACTTGCAGCGTGGCCAGCGGGCTGAGCAGCACTTGTTGCTGGATCAGGATCTCCAGCGCCTGATGAAGGTTGTGTGCATGCCCCAGCGCATGACTGGCGGCGCCGTAGTAGCCGGGCAGCAGGCGTTGGCCAAACAGGAAACTGCTGTCATCGGCATCCAGCAGTTTGCGGCTGTTGCCGATCAAGCCCAAGAACTGCTGCGGGCTCAACCGCGCGTTGCCGGCCAGGATGTCTTCGTGGAACAGGCCGGTGCCGCGCAGCAAACGATGGCTGTCGATGTCCCGGGACAAGCCCAGGTCGATCAACGTGGCGGGTTGATAATGACCGGGGATGAAGCGGCTGTCGTTTTCATACCAACTGGTTTTCACAGCCATTTCAGGCGCTTTTCGCAAGAGGGTGTTTGGCGCGGGCCAGGCCCATATTCAGCCGCTTTAGCAACTCGTGGGGTGACTCTTGCAAGGCCATCACCACCGCCGTGGTCGCCGCCAGTTGCAGGCGTTCGCCCTGTTGCCGGGTCTTGTGGGCGAGGCTCTGCACCGCGTGTTGCAACTCCTGCGCCAGGCCCTGGGCCTGGCGCTCGCCGGTGTTGGGCAGCAGCACCACAAAACGATCGCCTGCCAGGCGGCACAACAGGTCCTGGCGGCGCAGGTTGAGCAACAGCACATGGCTGACCGCCTGTAGCACCGCATCACCCTCGGCATGCCCGTAGGCCTGGTTGATGGCGGCGAAGTTGTCCAGGTCCAGGGCCAGCAGCGACAGCGGTTGTTGCTGCTCTTGGCTGTCGCGCAGGCTGTCGGCGAGTTGGCGCTTGAGGTAGTCGGCACCGGCCAGGGGGGTGAGTTTGTCGAATAGCCGATGCTCGCGAAACAACCGCTCGCGTTTTTCCATCTGTGCGCTGATCGCCAGTTGTTCGTGGTGCCAGTGGTAGATACCGATCGTCAGCAGGATCATGCCCACCGGCATTGGCCCTGACTCCAGCCAGTGATCCCAGGAGATGCTGTCAGGCAGGCGGATGAATTCGTCGAGGCTGTCGATCCACCAGGAAAAAAAGATGCACGACAGCCCCAGCGCCAGGTATTGGGTGACCCGTCCGGCGGGGCGGCTTTTCAACACCAGGCCCAGCCAGATCAGCGCGAGCAGCGCCGAACCGCCTTCGCCGATGATATCCAGCCACACCCATTCGCTGACGCTTTTGAGCTCGCCGCAGGCCAGGTGCAGGATCAGTCCGAGGTTGGCGGCGATCAGTAGCAACGCGAGTTTCCAGCGGTGGGGTTTGAGCACGGAAAACATGGCCACGGGTCCTTGGGCAAATAAGCGATGGGCGCCAGCACAGCAGATGGATGTGACGGTTGGATGACGGGGTGGGAGGGTCGAATCAGCTCATGCCCTCGGTGCATTTTTCATGCTGAACATGGACCCCATGTGGGAGCTGGCTTGCCTGCGATGACGTCCTCACAGCCGCCCCATATCTACCTGACACCCCGCAATCAAACTGTGGGAGCTGGCTTGCCTGCGATGACGGCCTCTCAGCCGACACCTATCCACCTGACCCCCCACCATCCAACTGTGGGAGCGGGCTTGCTCGCGAAGGCGGCCTGGCAGTCAACACAGTTGTATTGTGTGCACATCCATTGCTGCGGTAACGGCTACTTAGGGTTCCGCCCTGACGGCGGGTCACTTTTGGAAGGACCCAAAAGTAACCAAAAGGTCCTCGCCCCACCACTCGGCACCTCGCTTAGGCTCGGTGTGCCCGTAATCCGCCAGTGATTTGGGGGGCCGCCGCCACGCGCCATCCATGGCGCGGGGCGGCTAAACCGGCATCCCTGCCGGTTTACCCCCCAAATCCCTGTCGAATTCCGGCCAGCGTGGTTTAACGGGGCGCCTGAGATCAAAAGCAGATCAAGATCAAGAGCGGCTCGCTTCGCATCGTAGTTACCGTCGACCGCCTTCGCAGGCAAGCCAGCTCCCACCTCTGACCGAGGTCATTTCAGCTCATTTGAGCCCTCCACAAGCTTGTAAACCCCGCTTTGACAGGCTCTGCCCGTAACCCTGTCACAGAACCGTCACGCCCCATCCCTAGCTTGCCCTCCCAGTTGCCGGGCCTCTTGCCTGGCGCCAACGGATTCTTGGGGAGGGTTTCATGTACAAGCGCACCGGGCTCGTCAGCTTTACGCTTACCGCCTTGGCCCTGGCGATAGCCTGCGAGCGGGTCAATGCCGCCGAAGCGGCCACCACCGAGCATGTCGATGTGGTCGGCCAAGCCGCTGCAATCGACAGCGCCCTCAAGGAGCAGCGCTCTTCCGATAGCATCAAGAGCGTGGTGCATGCTGACGGCGTCGCGCAGTTGCCGGATGAGAACGTTGCCGAGGCGGTGCAGCGCTTGCCGGGCATCAGTGTTGAACGTGACCAGGGCGAAGGTCGCTTTGTGAGCGTGCGCGGCCTGGGTCCGGACCTCAACAGTGTGACCATCAACGGCACCCTGGTGCCCTCGCCTGAGAGCGAGCGCCGTGCCGTGGCCCTTGATGTTCTGCCTTCGGAATTGGTGCAGTCGTTGTCGGTGATTAAGACGCTCACACCGGACATGGACGCCAACTCCCTGGGCGGCACTGTTGATGTGAAGAGCCTGTCGGCGTTCGATCACAAGGGCCTGTTCTACACCGGCAGCACTGAGGCCAGCTACGACAAGAACACACACCAGACCAGCCCGAAATTCTCCGGCGCCGCCAGTAACCGGTTCAGCCTCGGCGACGGTATCGACAACTTTGGCGTGGCCGCGGCGCTCAGTTGGCAGAAGCGTGATTTTGGCTCGGACAACGTCGAAACTGGCGGCGCCTGGGACTTTACCAACGGTGCCCGGCTCAACGAATTCGAGCAGCGCGACTACGACATCAGCCGTGAACGCGCCGGTGGTGGCCTTAACTTCGATTACACGCCCGATGACTTGAGCAGCTACTACCTGCGCACGCTCTACAGTCGCTACAAGGACACCGAAACCCGTAACGCTGCCAGCCTAGAGTTCGCTGACCCGCAAGCGCCTGGCGAATTGGGCGAAGTCGAGGGCAAGCGTAAGCTCAAGAACCGTGAGGAAACCCAGCAAATCCAGTCCTACGTATTGGGCGGTGAACGCATGCTCGGCCTGTGGACCCTGAGCGGCCAGGCCGGGTACAGCCGTTCCAGCGAAGACAGCCCGGGGCATATTGCCGGTGCGACCTTCGACGGCGGTGACTTTGCCGACAGCGGCTTTTACGACAAGACCAAGCCGCGCCCGATCATCGGCAGTGGTTTCTACGACCCCGCCAATTTCAGCCTCGATAAAGTCGACTGGGAAAAACAGCACACCCAGGACACCGAGAAGAACCTGCGCCTGGATCTGGCCCGCGACTACGACCTTAGCGGTTACGCATCCCAGTTCAAGTTCGGCGGCAAGGTCAGCCGGCGCCACAAGGACAATGACCTGGAGGCCTGGGTCTACAAGGACCTGGATGAACAGGGCTTGAGCGATGAACAACTCAACCTTACGCAGTTCCAGAAGGGCAACGTCGACTACCGTCTCGGCCGCTTTGGCCCGGGCATCAGCGCGGGCAATATTCGCCAACTGATCGGCGGCCTCAATCGCGATGACTTCTATGACCCCACCGAATCCACGGTCAACGACTTCACCATTCGCGAAGACATCAACGCCGGCTACCTGATGAACACCGTTGTTATCGACGACTGGCGCTTCATTGCCGGCATGCGTTACGAAGGTACCGAATTCGAAGCCAAGGGCACCGGCGCCACGGACGGCCAGTTCAGCGCCACCGAGACCAAGCGCCGTTATCACCACTGGCTACCGGGCCTGCATGCGCGCTACCAGATTGACAAGAACACCCAGGTACGCGCCGCCTGGACCAAATCGGTGGTGCGTCCGACCTTTGGCCAATTGGCCCCTGGTTTTGTGATCGACGATGACGAAGCCACCTTCGGCAACCCGGACCTCAAGCCGCTCGAATCAAGCAACCTGGACCTGGGCATCGAACATTTCATGGGCCGCGCCGGTACCGTGTCGGCATTCGTGTTCTACAAAGACATCCAGAACTTCGTCTACAACACCGACGTGGCCGGTACCGGTGCCTGGGCCAACTTCGCCGAGGCGCACACCTTTGCCAACGGCGACAGCGCCAAACTCTATGGCCTGGAACTGGCCTACTCACAGAAGTTCGACTGGCTGCCTGCGCCATGGAACGGCCTGATGATCGGTGCCAACAGCACCTTCAGCCGTTCCAGCGCGGACATCGAGGGCTTCGACAGCGCCAGCGGGCGCACTCGCAAGCGCAACATCAGCCTGCCCAACCAGTCAGACACGGTCGGTAACCTGATGCTGGGATGGGAAGACGACACACTCAGCTTGCGCCTCTCGGCCAATTACAAATCGGCCTATTTGTACGAGCTGGCGTCGATCAATGACAAGGCCCATGACCTGCACGTCGACGCGCAAACCTTTGTTGATTTCAGCGCGCGCTACTCCCTGACCAAAAACCTGCAGGTCAGCTTCGAGGCACAGAACCTCACCGACGAGTCGTATTTCGTCTACACCGGCCACCGTAGCTACAACGGCCAGTACGAAGAGTACGGCCCCACCTACAAGCTGGGCCTGACCTTCACCCATTTCTAACCGTTGCCCCCTGTAGGAGCGAGCTTGCTCGCGAAAAACCTCAGCGATAACGCGGGTCGCCTGAATGAGCGCGGCGCCTGTGCGTTTTTCGCGAGCAAGCTCGCTCCTACAGGGCATCAGGGCAAGCCGTCCCAAACGGGATCTCCATTGTTTTCGAAGGATTGTCTGTTCATGAGAATTTCCAAGCTGTGCCTGCTGGTTGCGTTGGTAATCAGCGGCAATGCGTTCGCCACCGAGCTACCGCTGACCCCTTGGGCACCCAGCCTGAATGCCCAAGCCGTGGCCTTCCTGCCCGGCGGCACCCAGCGCGTGGCCGCCAGTGCCCGCGACGGCCTGTTGTTGCTCGACGATAAAGGCGCCGAACTGGCCCGGTTCAAGGGCCGTTTCAGCAGCCTCGACACCCGCGCTGCGGGCACTCAATCGCTGATCGCCAGCCTCGACAACGACCGCCAGCAGGCCTTGCTGATCGGTCTGGATGGCGTCGGCAAAACCTGGGGTGCGCCGCTGTACCTGCCGACCCGCGACTTTGCGGTAAATAGCCTGTGCCTCTATCGCGATTCGGCGGCCAACCTGTTTGTGTTTCTGGTCGGTGAAGAGGGCAAGGGCGAGCAGTGGCTGGTGGGCAATGGCTCGACCCTGCTGGCCCAGGCGCAGCGTGTTCGCAGCCTGTCACTGCCGCCATCGGCGCAGTACTGCCAAGTGGATGATGCGGCCGAGCGATTGGTGGTGAACGAGCAAAACGTCGGCTGGTGGGCCTACCCGGCGCACCCGGAAGCCGAGGTGAAACGCACGCCCGTGGCGCTGTTCGACGACCCCGCGCGCGAAGCAGGCGCCATGGCGCTGGTGCCGGGCGGGGTGCTCGCGCTGGACCCGAAAACCGCGCAATTGCAGCTGTTCCAGCAAGTCGGGGAACGTTGGGTTGGGCAATCCAGCCTCGCCTTGCCGGGCCTCAAAGAACCGGAGCAACTGGTGATCCAGGGCCGGCAGGTGCTGGTGCGGGATGACGACAGCGGCCAGCTCTATCAGGGCCGTCTCGACTGGCAAGCCACGCCGGTGCCGGTTGCGCCGATACTTGCGCAAGTCGCCGCACTGCGCCAGACCGAACCCGTGGGTCGCCAAGGCGACGCGGCGGATGACCCGGCCATCTGGATTCACCCGGACACGCCGGCCAAAAGTCGTGTGCTGGGGACCAACAAGAAACAGGGCCTGCTGGCCTACGATCTCGACGGCAAGTTGCTGCAGGAACTGGCAGTGGGGCGGCTGAACAATGTAGACCTACGCCCAGGCTTCAAACTGGGTACGCACACCGTCGACCTGGCCGTGGCGAGTAACCGCGACCGCAACAGCCTGAGCCTGTTCAGCATCGACCGTCAGAGCGGCGAGTTGCGTGAAGCCGGTGAGGTCCCCACGCCACTCAAGGACATCTACGGTATCTGCCTGTACCAGCCCGCCAGCGGCGAGCTTTACGCGTTTGCCAATGACAAGGATGGCACCTTCCTGCAATACCGCCTGAGTGCACCGACTGGCCGTGTGCAGGGCGAGTTGGTGCGCCAGTTCAAGGTCGATAGCCAACCCGAGGGCTGTGTGGCCGATGACCAGCGCCAACGCTTGTTCATCGGTGAGGAAGATGTCGGCGTGTGGGCGATGGATGCCCGTGCCGAGCAACCGGCCACGCTCACTTCGGTGATCAAAGTCGGCGCGCAACTGCACGCGGACGTCGAAGGCTTGGCGTTGTATCAAAGCCCCGCGCGGGATTACCTGGTGGTCTCCAGCCAAGGCAATGACAGCTACCTGGTGCTGGACGCCGAGCCGCCATTCGCTGTGCGCGGCGCCTTGCGCGTTGGCCTCAATGCGGCCGCCGGCATTGATGGCGCCTCGGAAACCGATGGCCTGGAGGTCACTGCCGTCAACCTCGGCGGGCCCTGGAGCCAGGGCATGCTGGTGGTGCAGGACGGCCGCAAGCGCATGCCCGAGCAAGCCCAGAACTTCAAGTTCGTGCCCTGGGCCGAGGTGAGCCGCGCGTTGAAATTACCTTGAGCTGTCATCACGCAGTCATCCGTTTTTAATCGAATAGGAGCTTCACCATGCACGCGACGATGGAACATATGACGATCTGGAGCTTGATCAGCGACGCCAGCCTGTTGGTCAAGGCCGTAATGATCACTTTGCTGTTGGCATCCTTGCTCAGCTGGTACCTGATCATTCAGCGCAGCCGTGTGCTGCGTGGGTTGGATCGGCAGCTTAACGGCTTCCTGTCGCGCTTTCGCGTGGCGTCGGACCTGCAGCCCTTGTATCGCGAAACCGTGCAGGCAGGCGAGGGCGGTGTGGCGCCGATCTTTATTGCCGGCATGCAGGAATACCAGCATCTGCGCCACCACGATCCGGCCGTGCTCGAGGGTGTGGAGCGCGCCTTGCAGGTAGCGATCACCGAGCAGGAACTGGAGCTGGAAAAGGGCTTACAGTTTCTGGCGACGGTGGGGTCGGTCAGCCCCTATATCGGCCTGTTCGGGACCGTGTGGGGCATCATGAATTCGTTCCTCGGCTTGTCGCAGGTGCAACAGGCCACGCTATCGACCGTGGCACCGGGTATTGCAGAGGCCTTGATTGCCACCGCCATTGGCCTGTTTGCAGCGATTCCGGCAGTGATCGCCTATAACCGTTTCGCGGCACGCAGCCAGACCTTGCTCACGCGCTACTACGCTTTTGGCAATGAGCTGCAAGTGCACCTGCACCGCACGCTGCGCGGTACCTCGATCAACCTGGCCGTGGCCGCCTGAACAAGGAGCAAAGCGATGTTGATCAGGCCGCAACGCAAGCACGGGCCCAAGGCCGAGATGAATGTGGTGCCCTACATCGACGTGATGCTGGTGCTGCTGGTGATCTTTATGGTCACCGCGCCCATGCTCACCCAGGGTGTGAAGATCGAACTGCCCAAGGTCGCCGCCGAGGCGCTGGCCAGCGATACGCGCCAGCAGATCCTGACGTTATCGGTGAAGGCCGACGGTGGCTACTACTGGAACCTGGGTGACGAACTGGATACCCGCCAGCAGACCGACAGTGCGGTGACCCTGGAAGAAATGAGCGCCAAGGTCATGCAGGTGGTGGCGGCGCGCAGCGATACCCAGGTGTATATCCGTGCTGACGACAATGCCGGTTACGGCCGTGTGGTGGCGGCCATGGCGGTACTGCAGAAGGGCGGTGTCAGCAACCTTGGGCTCGTCACCGAGGCCCCACAATGACAGCGATGAGCATGCGTAGTCCGGCACTGGCCTTGGCGCCCAACGGCGATGGTTTCTGGCGCAAAAGCCTGGCAGCGAGTCTGGCCGTGGCGCTGCATGGTGCGGTGGCAGTGGCGTTGATGCTGGGCTGGTCAACGGAGCGACCAGGGGTGGATGCGCCACGGGTGATGCACACGCAGTTGGTGGTTTTACCTGCGCCGGCACCGGCACCGGCGCCGATACCTGAGCCCGTCGCTGCCGCGCTGCCAGAACCTGTTGTTATCCCGGTACCGACCAAACCGACAGTTGATCCGCAGGTCCAGGCGCAAAAGCTCGAGAAAGCCGCCCTGGCACGCAAGCGGGTTGAAGAAAAGAAACTCGAGCAACAACAGCGCATGGCAACCGAGCAGCGCAATCGTGAGTTGGAACAGCAGCGCCTGAGCCAGGCGCGTGCCGCTTCGGAAAAAGCCAGAGCCCCCGTGCCTGCGCCTACCCCAGCATTCGACAGCCGCCAGTACCAGCCCTTGAGCAAGGCCGCCCCGGACTACCCCGAACGCGCCCTGGACAAGAACATCGAAGGCGACTGTTCAGTGGAGTACACCGTCAACACCCAGGGGCACGTGGAAAACCCCAAGGTGCTGGACGGCTGCCACCCGTTGTTCATTCGGCCCTCATTAGCAGCGGCCAATACTTTTCGCTACCAGCCGAGAATCGTCGATGGCAAGGCTGTTGCCGTACCGGCGGTGCGCAATACCTTCCACTACCGCATCAAATGAATTTCTCCTGGCGGTGGTTCAGTTAAAGATGCAGTGACTGACACACCGCCTTCGCGAGCAAGCCCTCAAGCATTCGCTAGGTTACTTAACTCAAGACCCGCCACATACCGTTCCAGATTAGCCAGGAATGTGTCTGCAACTTCCTCCTTGCTGTTGGTCGAAATAGCTGAAGTATGCGGCGACAGCCGTACCCTCGGATGGCTGTACAGCGGGTGCCCGTCGGGCAATGGCTCTGGCTCGGTGACGTCGAGGGACGCCAGGCCGATCTGGCCGTTATCCAGCGCGTGCAACAGCGCTTGCTGATCGAGCAGGCCTCCGCGGGCAATGTTGATCAGGTGCAGCCCCGGCTTGGCGCTGGCCAGTACATCACGGTCGATGATATGCCGCGTCGCTTCGGTCAGGGGTGCCGCCACCACCAGGTGATCGGCGCGGGCAAACAGGTCGTGGATGTCATTGGCCGCTTCCACGCCATCGAGGCCGAACGGCGTTGTGCTTTGACGCAGTGCCACGACCTTGAGCCCCAGTGCCAGGGCCTTTTGCGCCAGGCTTGCGCCAATCGCGCCAAAGCCCAAAAGGCCCAACGTGGTGCCCTTGAGCGGGCGCAGCGCGGTGAACTGCCATTGGGCATCCTTTACCCAGATATCCGGCAAATGCTTGGACGCGGCAAAGATCGCCGCCAGAGCGAACTCCGCCAGGTTATCGGCAGCACTGCCTCGTGAGGTGGTCACCGGCGGGCCGTTGAACAGCCACCGCGGGTAGAAGTCGATACCCGACGATACCAGGTGCACCCACTGTGCGCCGTAGGGCCAGCCCGGTGGCGGGTTATCGGGGGCGGTGTAGCCACGCACATTGATCGGGCGCAGCAGCAGGATATTGGCGTGGGGCGGCAAGTCACTGGGCACACCGACCGGCACGCCGATTACCTGGGCTTGGGGGTGCAGTGGCGCAAGACGCTCACGGATCACCTGGTTGAAGTCCTCGTCCAGTTGGCTGGCAATAATCACCTGGCTCATGTGCGTTCCTTCTGGCGCTGGTTGAACACCGCTTTGCCGACGCCCTGCAGCACGGCGTCATTTTGCGGAGTGTGGACGCGGCTGCACAGCACATCGCGGTAATGCCGTTGCAGTGGGCTATGGCGTGACAGGCCAGGGTTGCCCGAGGCTTCGATGGCCAGCTCGACCGCACGGATTGCATTGCCGGTGACCAGGTACTTCACCTGTGCGGCATTGGCCGTTGGCGTGTGGCCTGCGGCGGCAGTGTCGAGCAGGCTGCGGTTGGCAAACAGCAGCGTGTCGATATGGCCGACGGTCTCCTGAAAACGCGGCAGGGTGGACAATGCCGCGCCGAGATTTGACGGCTTGCGTTCCTCCAGCCAGTCCACCAGCCAGTCCCGTGCCGCCTGAGCCACGGCGTCGTACACCGACGACAGCAACACCGACATCCACAGGAAGCCTTCGCCATCCAGCTCCGCTTGCGGGGCGCTCCAGGGGCTGACGCTGACCGCATGGTCCAGGGGCACCAGAACGTTGTCGAGTACCACCTCATGGCTGCAGGTGGCGCGCATGCCCAAGTGATCCCAGGTGTCGATGATGCTGACACCGGGGCTGGCCTTGGGCACCAGCCAGGCGCCTACCAGCGGGTCGGCGTCGTCGCTGCGCGCCCACACGCTGAACCAGCTCAGGCCATGGCTGCCGGTGGAGTAGAGCTTGCGTCCACTGATACGCCAGCCCTCGGCGGTGCGCACCGCGGTGGTGGCCGGCAAACCACCACGGGCCGGGGTGCCCAGGTCGGGTTCGACCCGCAGGGCGTTGATCAGTGCACCGTTTTGCACCGCGTCTTGCGCGACTTGCACGCGCAGGTGTGCGGGCCAGGTCTGGCTGTCTTGCAGGCGGCTGTGTTGCAGGTATTGCATCACCAGGATCAGGGCCGTGGACGGTTCGCCCTTGGCGATGGCGCTGATGACCTTGCGCGCCTGGGCCAGGCTGGCGCCACCGCCGCCAAGTTTCTTCGGCACGGTCAGGGCGATGAGGTGGTGTTGGTGCAGGAGCTTGAAATTAGCGTGGGGGAAGGCGCCGCTTTCGTCATAGAGGGGCGCGGTACTGGCCAGCTCGGCGCTGAGGCGTTCAAGCAGTGTATCGAATTGGGCGAGTTCCTGTGGGAGCTGGCTTGCCTGCGATCGCGGTTTATCAGGCGGTAGTGTAGTTGGCTGGCACACCGCTATCGCAGGCAAGCCAGCTCCCACATAGGTCGAGCGACTGCGCGATTGGCTCATACCAGCGCCTCCACCGGCTCTTCAATCACGCTGTAGCGGTTCGCCGGCACCTCCAGGCCGAGGTTGTCGCGCAGGGTATGGCCGCTGTACTCGGTACGGAACAACCCTCGCTGTTGAAGCACCGGCACCACCAGCTCGGTGAAATACTGCAAGCCATCCGGCAGCACCGAATTGATGATGAAACCATCGCTGGCGCCGCTCTCGAACCAGGTCTGGATCGCATCCGCGACCTGTTCCGGGGTGCCGACAAAGTCGCGCTGGGGCCGTGAGAAACGCAGGGCCACTTCGCGCAGGGTCAAGCCTTCGTCCCGGGCCAGTTGCTTGATACGTTCGGAGCCGCCTTTCTGGCTGTTGGCGCCCAGGTCGCCCAGTTCGGGGAAGGGCGCATCCAGCGGGTACTGGCTGAAATCATGGTCGTTGAACGGCCGGCCAAGGGCGACGATGGCGTCTTCTACCGTGACCAGCGCCACGGCTTGCTGGTAGCGGCTTTCCACTTCGGCCGCATCACGCCCGACAATCGGGCGAATACCCGGCAAAATCGACAGGCTGTCCGGGTCGCGGCCAAAGCGCTTGGCGCGCCTTTTCAAGTCGGCACTGTAGGCCTTGCCCTCGTCGACAGTGTCCACATGCACGAAAATCGCATCGGCGTTTTCAGCGGCAAAGTTACGCCCATCCTCCGAAGTGCCCGCCTGGAAAATCGCCGGTTGGCCCTGGCGCGAGCGCGCGATGTTCAGCGGGCCTTTGACCGAGAAGAATTCGCCCTTGTGGTTAAGCGCATGCAACTTGCCCGGGGTGAAGAATTCGCCGCTGTGCTTGTTATAGGCAAAGGCGTCGTCCTCCCAGGAATCCCACAGGCCCTTGACCACATTCAAATGCTCCTTGGCGATGCGATAACGCACGGCGTGGGGCGGGTGCTCGGCCTTACCGAAGTTATCGGCGGTGCCACTCAGCCACGAGGTGACCACGTTCCAGCCGGCGCGGCCGCCGCTGATATGGTCCAGCGAAGCGAACTGGCGTGCCACCTGGTAAGGCTCGGTGTAGCTGACGGTCACGGTGGCGACCAGGCCGATGTGAGTGGTCAGCGCGGCCAGGGCCGAGAGGATCGTCAGCGGCTCGAAGCGGTTGAGGTAATGGGGGCTGGACTTGGGGTGGATATGCAGGCTGTCGGCGATGAACACGAAGTCGAACCGGGCTGCTTCGGCCAGTGCGGTCTGCTGCTTGTAGAAGCCGAAATTGGTGCTGGCGTCGGGTTGTGCCTGCGGGTGGCGCCATTCGCCCCAACCGTGGCCGACGCCGTGCACCATGGCACCGAGTTTCAATTGACGTGGCTTGCTCATGTTCTGCTCCTTAGCGCGAGGCTTGTTCGAGGGGGATACGCTTGGCGTTGAAGCTGGAATCGAAGCCCTGGGAGACGTCGATGTGTTTGCTCAAAAGGCCTTCTTTTACATAGGTGTCGGCGGTGGCTTGCAGGCCGTGGATCACCGTATCGTCAATCGTGACGGGGGACAGATGGGTGTCCTTGGCCACTTCGATATGCACGGCCAGTGGCAGGCCAGTGATCTTGGCCTGGGCAGCGGCGTATTGCTCGGGATGGGTATTGGCCCAGGCATAGGCGCGATCAATGCGGGCGACAAAGTCGTCCAGTTGCACACGTTTGTCGGCAATGGCCTGGCCGGTGGCCGCGAAGTACAGGTGATTGCTCAGCAGGTGCTTGCCGCTGACCAACACCCGAGCATTGCTTTGTGAGGTGACCACGGTGGTGTAAGGGTCCCATGTCGCCCAGGCATCGGCGGTGCCGTTGTCCAGCACCAGTCGCGACTCGGCGGGCAGCAGGAAGATGAACTGTACATCTTGGGTGGTCAGCCCGGCATTGTTCAGGGCCTTGATCGCCAGGTAATGCCCGATGGAGCCGCGCCCGGTGACGATCTTCTTGCCCTTGAGGTCGGCCGCGGTCTTGATCGGTGAATCCTTGGGCACCAGCAGCGCGGTGGTGTTACGGCCTTCGGCATGGATGATGCTGATCACCTTGATCGAGGCACCGGCGCCGAGGGCGAACACATAAGGGGCATCGCCCAGGGCGCCGACATCCACGGCACCGGCATTCAGCGCTTCGCCCAGGGGCGAGGCCGAGGGGAATTCCGACCATTTGATCTCGTAGGGCACGTTCTGGCTTTCGCCCGAGGCTTCCAGCAGCGCCTTGATCGTGGATTTCTGGTTGGCCACGCGCAGCGGTTGCAGGTCGCCAGCCTGGACGGTAGAAAGCAGGCCGAGGGCGAGGGCAGCGCCCAGCAACAGGCGTTTGAATGCAATGGCGTACAGCATGGGAAAAACTCCAGGCGTTAGGTAAAGGAAAGTACCTCCGCCTGGAGAAGGGGTCGGTTGAGCGAAACGGTGCAGCGGTGAATCAGATCACGTAGAAACCATGGGTGCCGTCGCGGGCCAGTTGTTCCACGAGGCCGAACTCCCAATCCAGGTAAGCCTGCATGGCTTCCCGCGGGTTGTCGGTGCCTTCGTAAGGGCGGCGGTAGCGGTCGATACGTGGGGACGCCAAGTGGCTTTCACCTGACTCAAGGGGCAGCTGCGCCTGGATCCAGCCGGCCGTGCCGTCCTGCAGCAAAAAGACTGGCTTGCCGGTAAGCGCCTCGACTTCCGGCACCGCCAGGCGCGCCAGTTGGCTGCTGCCGCAGGTCAACACATAGCGCTGGGCGCTCGGTACCTTGGCCAGAGCCTCTGGCAGTTGCGCGCGCAGCACCCACCAGGCGCCGGGGATATGACGTTTCACGTAGTTGGCGCTGGCGGTGAAGTCCAGCACCAGGGTGTCGCCATGGCCGAGCCAGTCGGCAAGGGTGTGGGGGCTGATCAGTTCGGCCTGGGGCGGCGGCGGTACTGGCGCGACCCATGCGCCGCGCTCGCTGAAGTGCTCTGCTTGCAGGTCATCCAATACGTACACCTGCCAGCCCAACTGGGCCAGCCACGACGCAGACATATTGGCGCGCACGCCGTCGTCGTCCACCAGTACCAGGCGCGCACCGCGCACACTGGCCACGTGGTCGGTTTCCTGCACCAGTTGCCCGCCCGGGGTGGCGCGGGCGCCCGGCAGGTGGCCGGCTTCGAATTCTTCCACGGTGCGCACATCGAACAGGTAAGTGGTGCGTGTCGCGTCCTGTTGCCAGCGCTGCAGATCATTGAGGGTGGCACGTTTTACCGAGGCTTTGTCGGCAACACCACGGGCCTCTTGGGCGGCCAGCTGGCGATGGTTTTCCGAGGTCGGTGCAAACTGGCGCGCCTGCCCATGGGCGAGGGTCTGCCCGGCCAAGGTCCAGCCGATGGTGCCGTTGCGCAGGGCCGCCACCGGGTTGGGGATGCCGGCGTTGATCAACGACTGAGTGCCGATAATGCTGCGGGTGCGCCCGGCGCAATTGACGATAATGCGCGTGGCCGGATCGGGCGCCAGCTCACGGGCGCGTAACACCAACTCAGCCCCCGGCACGCTGATGCCCGTGGGGATGCTCATGGTCTGGTATTCATCGAAACGCCGCGCATCTAGCACCACCACATCGGCCTGGCTGTCGAGCAAGGCCTGGACTTCTTCGGCGGCCAGGGACGGCGTGTGACGCTGGTTCTCCACCAGTTCGCCAAACGCCTTGCTCGGTACATTGACGTCGATAAACAGCTCGCCACCGGCCCGGCGCCAACCGTCCAGCCCACCCTCCAGCAGGCTGACCTGGGTGTAGCCCAGTGCACCCAGGCGTACGGCGGCGCGGTGGGCCAGCCCTTCGCCGTTGTCGTACAGGGTGACCTGGGTATCGCGGCGTGGAATGCGCGCGTACACCTCCAGTTCCAGCTTGGACAAGGGAATATTCGCGGCGAACAGCGGATGGGCCTCGGCAAAGGGGGCTTCCTCACGCACGTCGATCAGCGCGACTTCTTCGCGTGCCAACAGGGCCTGGCGAATCTGCGCAAAGCTGCGGGTCGATACAGTGGTCATAGGGCAGCGCTCTTTTCTTTGGACAGGTCCCAGATGTTCGGGAGGTAGGCATTGGAATAACCGGAGATAAACAGTTTCTCGCTGCCGTCGGGCTGGTACACCGCCCGGCGCACCGCGCCGATATTGGCGCCGTATACGTGGATGCTGATGGACACTTGGTCAGCGTGTGCATTGCTGACCTGGTGGATATCACCGACCTTGGGCGACACCGTTTCGACCTGGCCGGGCAGCAATTGCAAGGGGTCGCCTTGCGCTACCAGGCTGCCGCCCGGCGCCCGGGCAAACCCCTGGGAAAACTCCGCGCCGCGCAACATGCCGATCAACCCCCACACCCTGTGGTCATGAATCGGCGTGCGTTGCCCCGGCCCCCACACAAAGCTGACCACGCTGAAGCGCTGGCGCGAATCGGCATGCAGCAAAAATTGCTGATAGCGCTCGGGGTCGGGTTGGGCGAATTCGTCGGGCAGCCAATCATCGTGGCTGACCAGTTGCGCCAGCAGCTTGCCGCCACGGTGCAGCAGGTCGCCTTCACGCGGGTTGCCGTCGATCAATTCCGCCAGGGCGCCTATGAAGGCTCTGAGTCTCTCGGGGTGTCGGGCCTGGGTCATGACCATTCCATCGGGCTGTTGGTGTGCTTTTATCTAAGCATAATGTTTATTTTTAATATGCTATTTTTTAATGATTAGCTTATAGCCGAAGGTAATTTAGAACCGGTTTGAATAGCGTTAGACGTTATTGATCACTGGGTGGGCTATCCAGACCTGTGTGCGGCCACTATGCTTCACGCACATCTTAATGACTGATCTGTATGTGCGGCCCAAATGAAAATTGACGATATCGATGCCTTTGTCGAAGTGATTCGTTGCCAGTCCATCAGCCATGCCGCCGCGTCGTTGCAGCTGACCCAGCCAGCCATCACCCGCCGCGTGCAGAACTTCGAGCAGGCACTGGGGGTGGAGCTGTTCGACCGCAACACCAAGCCGCTCAAGCCGACGCTGATCGGTACCCGCGTTTATGAGCAATGTCGGTTGATCCTGCGTGAGATGGATGCCCTGCGCGAACTGGTGGCCACCGATGCTCCGCCCACCGGCGTGCTACGCCTGGGTGTACCGCAGACCATCGGCGATGTGGTGCTGCTGGACGCGCTCAAGCACCTGCGCAGCGAATACGCCGACTTGCGCGCCCAGGTTGCCACCGGCTGGGGCAGCCAATTGGTCGGCAAGATCGAACGCGGCGAACTGGATGCGGCGGTGGCGTTGTTCCCTGCGGGCAAGATCTTCCCGGACAACCTAGTGGGTGAGTCCATCGGCAAGATGGAGTTGGTGGTGGTGTGTGCCAAGGCGCAACTGCCGAAGAAGCCGTGCAAGCTGGCTGACGTGTACCAGAGCGGTTGGATTCTTAATCCGGACGGCTGCGGGTTCCGTGCGGGGTTGCAGCGCACCTTGTCTGACCAGGGCCTGGCGCTGCGGGTGAACCTGGAAACCTTTGGCACTGAACTGCAACTGGGCTTGGTGGCCGATGGCCTCGGCCTTGGCCTGGTGCCACGTCCGTTGCTGGAACGCAGTGCTCATCGCGAGCAGCTGGCGGCGATGCCCCTCAAGGACTTCAAGCCGGTGATGGATTTGTGGCTGATCTATCCGCATTTTCTCGGCAACCTGCAAGGGCCGGTGGATGCGTTTGGTCAATGGGTGGCGGATGCTTTGCACAAGATTCGCAGTGCTGCCTGACGCCCTGTAATCCAAATGTGGGAGCTGGCTTGCCTGCGATGACGGCCCGCCAGCCGACACCTATCTCCCTGACACCCCGCAGTCAAAACTGTGGGAGCGGGCTTGCTCGCGAAGGCGGCCTGGCAGTCAACACAGTTGGATTGGGTACATATCCATTGCTGCGGTAACGGCTACTTAGGGTTCCGCCCTGACGGCGGCTCACTTTGCAAAAGCGGCAAAGTAAGCAAAACGCTCTTGCCCCACCACTCGGCACCTCGCTCAGGCTCGGTGTGCCCGTAATCCGCCAGTGATTTGGGGGGGGCCCAAATCCCTGTCGAATTCCGGCCAGCGTGGTTTGACGGGGCGCCTAAGATCAAGAGCGGCTCGCTTCGCATCGTGGTTAGCGTCTCCAGATGGCCGGCTGGCCCTTTTTGTAGGAGCGAGCAAGCTCGCTCCTACACCCTCTGCACCTGCAGCCCTAGCTGTTCATACGCCTGCACATCCGGCGCGTCCCACTCGGTAATCAGCGTATGAATACGGCTGCACGGCGCAACCACAAAGGGTTCCACTGCGCCGAGTTTGTCTGAGGTGGTCACGGCGATGACGTGGGACGCGCTGTCGAGCAAGGCTTGCTTGACGGCCACTTCACCAAAATGCAGCGAGGTGATGCCTACTTGTGGGTGTAATGCGCACACTCCGGTGAACAACAGGTCGGCCTTGACGCTCTGGATCAGGCGCACCGCTTCATGGCCGCCGGTTGAGAGGGTGGCTGGGTTGAGTTGGCCGCCGGCCAGGATGATCTTCACATGCGGATGGTCGGCCAGGGCGATGGCGATCATCGGGGATGGCGTGACCACAGTCAGGTGCAGTGCATGGGGCAAGCACTGCGCAATCTGCAAGGTGGTGGAGCCAGAATCGAACAGCACGATCTGGCCGTCTTCAACCCGCTCCGCCGCCACGCGGGCGAGGTGGCGCTTGACCTCGTTGGTCTCGCCGACACGGGTAAAGAAATCCTTGCCGGTGTCCTTGGGCCGGGGCAGGGCGCCGCCGTGTACGCGTTGCAACAGGCCGGCGGCAGCGAGTTCGCCAAGGTCGCGGCGGATGGTGTCCTGGGACACGGCGAAATGCTCGACCAACTCGGAGGCGGTGACCTTGCCGTCGCGTTCCAGCAATAACAAAATCTTCTGTTTGCGCAGGGAAGGCAGGTCGATGGCTTGATGAGTGTTGTGCATGTTTATGCGCTTTATTGCGGGTTTGTGCGAGATTAATCCCCGCTTCATCTAAACGCAACGGCTGGTTGCCCACGCTCCTGCCGGTTACTCTCTGTGTTCAGTTCAGGGAGAGGTGACCCGATGCCGTTGATCACAACCATCGAAGACTTACGCAAGCTGGCGCAAAAGCGTGTGCCCCGCATGTTCTACGACTACGCCGATTCCGGCTCCTGGACTGAGAGCACCTACCGCGCTAACGAAACGGATTTTGCACGTATCAAGTTCCGCCAACGGGTGGCGCGCAATATCGACGAGCGTTCGATCCGCGCCAGTATGATCGGCCAAAACATGGCCATGCCCGTGGCGCTGGCGCCGACTGGTCTGGCGGGCATGCAGCATGCCGATGGTGAAATCCTCACTGCCCGTGCCGCTGCCGCGTTCGGGCTGCGCTACACCTTGTCGACCATGAGTATCTGTTCGCTGGAAGACATCGCCGAGCATGTCGGCCAGCCGTTCTGGTTCCAGCTGTATGTGATGCGCGACCGCAGTTTTATCGAGCAGTTGATCGAGCGCGCCAAGGCTGCCGGGGTGGATGCATTGGTGCTGACCCTGGATTTGCAGATTCTGGGGCAGCGTCACAAGGACTTGATCAACGGCCTGTCCGCACCCCCCAAGCTGACCCTGCCGAATATCCTCAACATGATGACCAAGCCGCGTTGGGTGATGGGCATGCTGGGTACTCAGCGGCGCGGCTTTGGCAATATCGTCGGGCATGTGAAGGGCGTGGCCGACATGAGTTCGCTGTCGTCGTGGACTGCCCAGCAATTTGACCCGCGCCTGAGTTGGGACGATGTGGCGTGGATCAAAAAGTGTTGGGGCGGCAAGCTGATCATCAAGGGCATTCTTGATGTGGAGGATGCACGCTTGGCGGCCGATTGCGGTGCCGATGCGTTGGTGGTGAGCAACCACGGTGGCCGCCAGCTTGATGGCGCGCCGTCGAGCATCAGCCAATTGCCGGCGATTGTCGAAGCCGTGGGCAACCGCATTGAAGTGTGGCTCGATGGGGGGATTCGTTCCGGCCAGGACGTGCTCAAGGCCATGGCGCTGGGCGCCAAGGGCACCATGATTGGCCGCCCGCACTTGTATGGGTTGGGGGCGATGGGCGAGGCGGGGGTGACCAAGGCGCTTGATATCATCGCCCGCGAACTGGATGTGTCGATGGCGCTCTGTGGCTATAAGGATATACGCGAAGTAAATCGCGAAATCCTGTTGCCCGGTACCTTTCCTGGAAGCACGGCTTGAGCAAAAAAAACGTAAAAATATAAAAAGAGTTGTCCACGAAAACCGTGGGTATCTCTGTGGATAACTTTGCGAAGGCCCGGCAGCGTTGGCGATTTCCGCGAAGATCATTATTTGATCAACTTGCATTTCGGGCCAACATGGCCAGGGTTTGCGCTTGACAGCCAAGCGCGAACCCAGTGCCGAAAAGCGTATTTATGAGGCGTTATCGCGGCCTGTGGAGTGTGTCACCACCTGGGCGGGCATCTTTGTGCGCATCAGGTTTTCCAGCGCCTGGCCATAACTGCGCCCGGCCAGGTTCATGCTGTTGTTGTGGCTGGCGCCTGGCACCAGCAACAGGTGTTTGGGCTGCTGGGCGGCTTCGAACAACTGCTGGCTGAAGCGCGGTGGTACATAGCGGTCGTCGAGGCCGTGGACCACCAGCAGCGGCATGTGGATGTCGGCAATCTTGTCGATGGAATCGAACTTCTGCGACAGCAACCAGCGCACCGGCAATGAGGTGTTGGCAACGGCCGTGGCGACATCCGCCAGGGAGGTGAAGGTGGATTCAATTACCAGCCCACGCACCGGCAGCGGCACCTGCTTGCCCAGCTCTGCGGCGAGGTCGATGGCGACCGCGCCACCCAGGGAGTGCCCGTAGATCAGGCGCTTGCCGGGGTCTGGTTGCAGGGTCTGGAAACGCTCCCAGGCAATGCGCGCGTCCTCGTACACCGTGGCTTCCGAGGGCAGGTCGCCCTGGCTTTGGCCAAAGCCGCGATAGTCGATGGCCAGGACCGAAAAGCCCAGGGCATGCAATTGCTCGATGCGAAACAATTGGCCCGTGAGGTTCCAGCGTACCCCGTGCAGGTACAGGATGGCGGGCGCGTCTTTGTTGGCTGCCGGGTACCACCAGCCATGAATGTTCTGCCCTGCTTTGAAACTGGCGGGCTTGAGTTCGAATTCCTGCACCGCCTTGGGCAGGCCGGTGTACCAGCCGGCGGTTCCCGGCTCGATGCGAAACACCAGTTCGCGCTCCTTGTGTTGCAACACGGCGCAACCGACCGGCAGGCCGACAATCAACACGGCCATGCACAGCCAGACAAACCAGCGCAGGCCCCGGCGGGGCATAGAAGCAGAAGACATGAAGGTTCCAGAACAAAGATGAAGCACGGGTTTTACCAGATGGCCTAGGCGGGTAGGCATTAATGCGACGGCCGTGACGGATGAAAGTGTTACAGCATTGAACAATCCTCGTGCGGGTTGATAGGGTGGATGGCTTGAACCTGCCCCACCTGCAAAGGCCCACACATGAATAACAGCCCCGTGCGCATCACCGCCGAAGAAACCCTCTCGGACAACTGGTACCTGCTGAAGAAATACAGCTTCGACCTGCGCCGTCGCGACGGCAGTTGGCAAGCCCAGACCCGCGAGGTGTATGACCGGGGCAACGGGGCGACCATCCTGTTGTACAACCGCGAACAACGCACGGTGTTGCTGATTCGCCAGTTCCGCATGCCCACGTTCGTCAACGATTACCCCGGCTACCTGATTGAAGCGGCAGCCGGTTTGCTCGACAACGCCAGCGCCGAAGAGCGCATCCGCCTGGAGGCCGAGGAAGAGACCGGCTATCGCGTGGGGCATGTGGAGAAAATCTACGCGGCGTTCATGAGCCCAGGATCGGTAACCGAGCGTATTCACTTTTTTATCGGCGAATATCAGCCAGGTGACCGAGTGGGGGCGGGTGGTGGCCTGGAAGAAGAGGGCGAGGATATCGAGGTGTTGGAGCTGGGCTTCGAGCAGGCGCTGGCGATGGTGCAGAGTGGGGAGATTGTGGATGGCAAGACGATTATGTTGTTGCAGCATCTGGAGGTGCGGATGTTGAAAGAGGGGTGGTGAGGCGCCTACACAACTTTGTGGGCTGTAGCAGCAGACGGTAACCACGATGCGAAGCGAGCCGCTCTTGATCTTGATCTGCTTGTGATCTTGATCTTAGGCGCCCCGTTAAACCACGCTGGCCGGAATTCGACAGGGATTTGGGGGGTAAACCGGCAGGGATGCCGGTTTAGCCGCCCCGCGCCATGGATGGCGCGTGGCGGCGGCCCCCCAAATCACTGGCGGATTACGGGCACACCGAGCCTAAGCGAGGTGCCGAGTGGTGGGGCAAGAGCCCTTTTGGTTACTTTTGGGGCTCTTTTCCAAAAGTGACCCGCTGTCAGAGCGGAACCCTAAGTGGCCGTTACCGCAGGAATGGATATGTACACAATCCAGCTGTGTTGACTGTCAGTCCGCCATCGCAGGCAAGCCAGCTCCCACAGTTGGATCGTTGGGTGTCAGGTAGATAGGCGTCGGCTGTCAGGGCGTCATCGCAGGCAAGCCAGCTCCCACCGGTGTAACACCCAGCGCCGACTGACGGTTATTGTCAGAAATTTCCCACAGGAGTACAAATGTACTCCATGACAAACCTGACCCCCCGCCGCACCGCCATCCTGACCTTCATCCGCGAGCGCATCGCGCAACAAGGCCAGCCTCCCAGCCTCGCCGAGATCGCCGAGGCGTTCGGCTTCGCCTCGCGCAGCGTCGCCCGCAAGCATGTGGTGGCGCTGACCGAAGCCGGCTTTATCGAGGTCAACCCCAACCAGGCCCGTGGCATTCGCTTGCTAAATCAACCGGCGCGTCCCGAGTGGCTGGATGTGCCGGTGCTCGGCCGCGTGGCGGCCGGTCGGCCGATTGGCGCCGATGCCGAGGTGCACAGCCGCTTGCAACTGGACCCCGCTACCTTCGCCAAAACCCCCGACTACCTGCTGCGAGTGCAGGGCGATTCGATGATTGAAGATGGCATTCTCGATGGCGACCTGGTGGGCGTACGCCGCACTGCCGAAGCCTTGAACGGGCAGATTGTGGTGGCGCGCCTGGACGGTGACGTCACCATCAAGCGTTTCGAGCGCCACGGCGACAGGGTTCGCCTGTTGCCGCGCAACCCGGCCTATCAACCCATCGTGGTCGGGCCCGAGCAGGACCTGGCCATCGAAGGCGTGTTCTGCGGCCTGGTGAGGCAAGGCTGATGGGCGCCGTGGTTGCCCTGGACTCGCTGTTCAATGGCGGGCGAGTCTGGAAGGGCCGGCCCGCCGCGCCACCGGCCAGCGTACATCCCACGGGGCTGGCGGCGCTGGATGCGGTGCTGCCCAGTGGCGGCTGGCCGGAATCGGCCTTGAGTGAAATCCTGATGGCCCAGGACGGAGTGGGTGAGTTGCAACTGGTGCTGCCCACACTGGCGCGCCTGTCGGCCCTGGGCGAGCGCATTGTGCTGGTGGCGCCGCCCTATACCCCCTATCCCCATGCGTGGCAGAACGCCGGGGTGGATGTGCGCCAGTTGTCCATTATCCGGGCCGAGGAGCGCGACGCGCTGTGGGCGGTGGAGCAATGCCTGCGGTCGGGCAGTTGCGGGGCGGTGTTGTGCTGGCCGCGCAAGGCCGATGATCGCGCCTTGCGGCGTTTGCAGGTGGCGGCCGAAACCGGGCAGACCCTGGCGTTTGCCTGGCGCTCACTGAGCGAGGCGATCAATGCCTCGCCCGCCGCCCTGCGCCTGGCGGTCGAGGCCAGGCCCGCGCAAGTGCGGGTGCTCAAGTGCCGTGGCGGGCTGGCCCATCCGGCGCCGATTGCCCTGGCGGGGCATTGAGGTTGCCATGCGTTGGGTGTGTATTGTCTTCCCGCAATTGGCGCTGGACGGGGCACAGCGTGTGCACGCCGAACCCGAGCAGCCGCTGGCGCTGCTGGCCGGCACGCCGCAGCGGCGCGTGTTGCAAGCCGTCAACGCCGCCGCCCGCGCCTTGGGCCTGCGCCCCGGGCAATCGTTGACGGCAGCCCATGCCCTGGCCAAGCAGTTTGCCTGTGTCGAATACGACCCGTTGGAGATCGAGCGCCTGCAGCAGTTTCTGGCCGCCTGGGCCTACCGGTTCAGCTCCCAGGTCAGCCTGTATTACCCTCGGGCCTTGTTGTTCGAGATCGAATCGAGCCTGGGCCTGTTCGGGCCCTGGCCGCAACTCGAGGCGCGTTTGCGCAAAGAACTGACCGAGCTTGGCTTTCGTCATCGCATCGTCGCTGCGCCCAACCCGGCGGCGGCGCGGGTATTGGCAAACGGCTACGACGGCCTGGCCGTGGCCGATGACAGCGCCTTGATGCAGGCCCTGGCATCTCTGCCTATCGACCGCGCGGGCCTTGAACCCCTGGCCGCCACCGCCTTGTCGCGCATGGGCCTGCGCAGCCTGGCCCAGGTGCAGGCCTTGCCCCGGCATACCCTGGCGCGACGCTTTGACGCCAGCTTGCTCAAGCACCTCGACGCCCTGAGCGGGCAGCGGCCATTGGCCTTGGATTTCTATCAACCGCCCGACCAGTTCGATGCACGCATCGAGTTGAATTTCGATGTGCAATCCCACCAGGCGCTGCTGTTCCCCTTGCGGCGCTTGACCGGCGACCTGTCGGCCTTTCTGTGCGGCCGCGACAGTGGCGTGCAGCGCTTTGACCTGCACCTGGAACATGCCCAGGCACACGACAGCGTGATCAAGGTGGGCCTGCTCAGCGCCGAGCGCGAGCCTTCGATGTTGTTCGAACTGGCCCGTGGGCGCCTGGAACAGGTACAGGTCACCGCGCCGGTGCGGGGTGTGCGCCTGGTGGCCGAGGACTTGCCGGTGTTCGTGCCGCAACGCCAGGACCTGTTCGACGACCGCCCGCAACAAACCCTGCCGTGGGAACAATTGCGCGAACGCCTGCGGGCGCGCCTGGGGGATGAGGCGGTGCAGGGCCTGCGATTTCAGGCCGACCACCGCCCCGAATGCGCCTGGCAAGCCGCGACCGACAGCCAGCCGTGCCCGAGCTTGAACAAGGTCCGGCGCCCCGGTTGGTTATTACCGCAACCGACCTTGCTGGCCGAACACGGCGTACAGATCCTGATGGGCCCGGAGCGCATCGAATCCGGCTGGTGGGACGGCGCCGATGTGCGTCGCGACTATTACCTGATCCAGACCCGCGCCGGCCAGCAGGGCTGGGCTTATCGCACGGTAGGGCAAGGCGATGGGCTGTGGTTGCAAGGGTGGTTTGCATGAGCCCCCTTGAGCCGCCACCTACTGTAGGAGCGAGCTTGCTCGCGAAGGTCGTCAACGATGACGCTGGGGGCCTGAAGGAACGCGGTGTCTTCACGTTTTTCGCGAGCAAGCTCGCTCCTACAGGGGAGGAGGGAGCATGAATTATGCCGAGCTGCACTGCCTGTCCAACTTCAGCTTCCAGCGCGGCGCCTCCAGTGCGCTGGAACTTTTCGAGCGCGCTAAAGGCCAAGGCTACAGCGCCCTGGCGATCACCGATGAATGCACGCTGTCAGGCATCGTGCGCGCCTGGCAAGCTGCCAAAGCCGTGGACTTGCCGTTGATTATCGGCAGCGAAATGCACATCGAAAACGGCCCGAAACTGGTGCTGCTGGTGGAGAACCTGAGCGGTTATCAGCACCTGTGCCGGCTGATCACCCTGGCCCGGCGGCGGGCTGAAAAGGGCCGCTATCGCCTGCTACAGGAAGATTTCGAGCAACCGTTGCCCGGCCTGTTGGCGTTATGGGTGGCACAAGACAGCGACACCCAGGCCAGCCTCGACTGGTTGCGCCGTACCTTCGACCAGCGCCTGTGGCTGGCGGTGCACCTGCATTGTGGCCAGGACGATGCGCGCCATCTGCAACAGCGCTTGCAACTGGCCCACAGCCTGCAAATCCCTGCCGTGGCCTGCGGCGATGTGCATATGCATGCGCGAGGCCGCCGTGCCCTGCAAGACACCATGACCGCCATCCGCCACCACGTGCCGGTGGCCGAAGCCGGCACGCGCCTGCACCCCAATGGCGAACGCCACCTGCGTAGCCTCGATGCGCTGGCGGCGCTGTATCCCCAGGCCTTACTGGATGAAACCCTCGCCATCGCGCGGCGCTGCACCTTCGACCTCGGCCAGTTGCGCTATTACTATCCACGCGAGCTGGTACCCGCGGGGCATGACGCCCAATCCTGGCTGCGCACCCTCACCGAAGAAGGCATCGCCCAGCGCTGGCCCGAAGGCATCGACGACAAGACCTTGCAGCAAATCCATCGTGAACTGCAGCTGATCAGCGAGCTGGGTTACGAAAGCTATTTTCTTACGGTGCATGACATCGTGCGTTTCGCCCGCAGCCGTTCGATTTTGTGCCAAGGCCGTGGTTCGGCGGCTAACTCGGCGGTGTGTTTTGCCTTGGGCATCACCGAAATCAACCCGAGCCTGACCAACCTGCTGTTCGAGCGCTTCCTGTCCAAGGAGCGCAACGAGCCGCCGGACATCGACGTGGATTTTGAGCACGAACGCCGCGAAGAGGTGCTGCAATACGTGTTCCAGCGCTATGGCCGCACCCGTGCAGCCTTGACGGCGGTGGTCAGCAGTTACCACGCCACGGGCGCGGTACGTGATGTTGCCAAGGCCCTCGGGCTGCCGCCGGACCAGATCAACGCCTTGGCCGATTGCTGCGGGCGCTGGAGCGATGAGGCGCCACCGTTGGAGCGCCTGCGTGAAAGCGGCTTCGACCCGGACAGCCCACTGCTGCGCCGGGTCTTGACGCTCACCCAGCAACTGATCGGTTTTCCCCGACACCTGTCCCAGCACCCTGGCGGCTTTGTGATCAGCGAATACCCGCTGGACACCCTGGTGCCGGTGGAAAATGCGGCCATGGCCGAGCGCACCATTATCCAGTGGGACAAAGACGACCTCGACGCCGTCGGTTTGCTCAAGGTGGATATCCTCGCCCTGGGCATGCTCAGCGCGATCCGCCGCTGTTTCGATTTGCTGCGCCGGCATCGCCACCGGGACTTGAGCCTGGCCACGATTCCCAAGGAAGACCCGGCCACCTACGCCATGATCAGCAAGGCCGACACCATCGGTGTGTTCCAGATCGAGTCGCGGGCGCAGATGTCGATGTTGCCCAGGCTCAAGCCGCAGACGTTTTATGACCTGGTGATCGAGGTCGCCATTGTGCGGCCTGGGCCGATCCAGGGCGGCATGGTGCATCCGTACTTGCGTCGACGGAATAACGAAGAGCCCACGACCTATCCGTCGCCGCAATTGAAAGCGGTGCTGGAACGCACCCTGGGCATCCCGCTGTTCCAGGAACAGGTGATGCAGATTGCCATGGTCGCCGCCGACTACAGCCCCGGCGAGGCCGACCAGTTGCGCCGCTCCATGGCCGCCTGGAAACGCCACGGTGGCCTGGAGCCGCATCAGCAGCGCTTGCGCACCGGCATGCTGAAGAACGGCTACACCGAAGCCTTTGCCGCGCAGATTTTCGAGCAGATCAAGGGCTTTGGCAGCTATGGTTTCCCTGAGTCCCACGCCGCCAGTTTCGCCTTGCTGACCTATGCCAGTTGCTGGCTCAAATGCCATGAGCCAGCGGCCTTCGCCTGCGCCCTGATCAACAGCTGGCCCATGGGCTTCTACAGCCCGGACCAGATCCTGCAGGACGCCCGGCGCCATCGCTTGCAGATCCGCCCGGTGGATGTGCAGGCCAGTGACTGGGAGTGCAGCCTGGAGCCCATCGACGGCCAGCAACCGGCGATTCGCTTGGGCTTGCGCATGATCTCGGGGTTTCGCGAGGAAGACGGGCGGCGTATCGAAGCGGCGAGGCAGCAGCGGCGGTTCAACGACATCGCTGACCTGGACGCGCGCGCCGGCCTGGATACGCGTGCCCAGGCGCTGCTGGCGGATGCCGGGGCCTTGCGCGCCCTGGCCGGCAACCGCCATCAGGCGCGCTGGGACGTGGCCGGTGTGCATCAGCAACTGGGCTTGTTTGCCGGCCTGCCGAGCCCCGATGAAACGCGGGTGGCATTGCCCGAGCCCACGGTAGGCGAAGATTTGCACGCCGATTACGCCACCCTCGGTACCACCCTGGGGCCCCATCCCCTGGCGTTGTTGCGCGCCGAGTTACGCCGGCGCCGCTGCCGCAGTTCCCAGGAGTTGCTGGCGGTGGAACATGGGCGCAACGTGAGCATCGCCGGGCTGGTCACAGGGCGCCAACGCCCAGGCACGGCGAGCGGCGTAACCTTTGTCACCCTGGAAGATGAGTTCGGCAACCTCAATGTGGTGGTCTGGCGCGACCTGGCCGAGCGTCAGCGCCAGGCGCTGGTGGGCTCGCGTTTGCTCAAGGTGGACGGCCGTTGGGAGGCGGTGGGTGAGGTGCGGCATTTGATCGCGGGGCGCCTCACCGATTTGACGCCGCTGCTGGATGGAATGGTGGTGCGCAGCCGGGATTTTCATTGAGTTCCAGGGGTTTATGCATTCCTCTGTGTTCAGGATGAAACCATCCACCGCTGGCGCGCTCCAAAACTTGCGACTGTCTTGTCCCTGCACAGAGCCCAATCATGCAATTTTTATCCAACCCCCATGGCTGTGAAGGCTGGGCCGGCGAAATGGCCCAGCGGATTCGCACGTTTGACTGGTCAAGTACCGACCTTGGCCCCTTGGATCAGTGGTCCACGAGCCTGGCTTGCACCGTGCAAATGATGCTCGCCTCACCCGTGCCGATGGTGATGCTGTGGGGGCGGGCAGGGTACATGATCTACAACGACAGCTATTCGGCATTTGCCGGCGGGCGCCATCCCTACCTCTTGGGCACTCCGGTCGAACTGGGCTGGCCGGAGGTGGCCGAGTTCAATCGGCATGTGGTGGATACGTGCCTGGCGGGCGGCACCTTGTCGTTCAATAACAAGGAACTGGTGCTATCGCGTCACGGCCAACCGGAAAGCGTATGGCTGGACCTCTATTACAGCCCCGTGGCCGGGGACAACCAACAGCCGGCCGGGGTGCTGGCGATTGTGGTGGAAACCACCGAACTGGTGAAGTCCGAGCGGGTGCGCCAGGAGCTCACCCATAATCTGGAGCAACGCGTAGCCGCTGAAGTGCAGGCGCGGTCGGCCGCAGAAGACCAGTTGCGCCAGTCACAGAAGCTGGAAGCGATTGGCGGCCTGACCGGGGGCGTGGCCCATGACTTCAATAACTTGCTGCAAGTGATCGCCGGCAACCTGCATTTGCTCGCCCGGCATGAACCGGACAACCCCCAGGTGCAACGTCGCGTCACCGCGGCCATCGCCGCCGTGGAACGTGGGGCCAAGCTGTCGTCGCAACTGCTGGCCTTTGCCCGTCGCCAGCCCTTGTCGCCGGCGGTGTACAACCCGCAGCGCATCTACGCTGGCCTGGGCGAGTTGTTGCAACGGGCGTTGGGGGAAACCATTCATATCGACGTGCAACTGCCCCAGGACTCCTGGTGCATCAATGTCGACCGCAACCAGCTGGAAAACGCGCTGCTCAACCTGGCGATCAACGCCCGCGATGCCATGCAGGGCGAGGGTGTGATTCGTATCACCGGAGAAAACGTCATCCTCAACCCGGACGATTGCATCGGTAAAAGCATCAAGCCCGGCGAGTACGTGCGCCTGGCAGTGGCCGACACCGGCGTGGGCATGTCCGAGGCGACCCTCAAGCGCGCATTCGAACCCTTTTTTACCACCAAGCGCGAAGGCCACGGCACCGGCCTGGGCCTGAGCATGGTGTTCGGTTTTGTGCGCCAAAGTGGCGGGCACGTGGACATGTGGAGCGAGGAGGGCAAAGGCTCGGTGGTGCAAATGTATTTCCCCCACTGCCTGGAACCCGAATGCCTTGAGGACTACAGCGATGTGGACCTGCAAGCCAGCGGCCAGGAAACTATCCTGGTGGTCGAGGACAATGAAGGCGTACGCCTGACGGTGGTCGAGTTGCTGCAGCAGTCGGGCTATACCGTACTGACCGCTGAGGATGGCGACCGCGCGATGCAAGTGTTGCAGCGCGGCGTGTCGCCGGACCTGATCTTTACCGACGTGGTGATGCCCGGTCGGGTCAAGAGCACCGACCTGGCCACTTGGGCTCGTGCGCAGAACCCGCCAGTGCCGGTGCTGTTTACCTCCGGCCACACCCGCGACATTCTGTCTTCCAATCATCTGCTCAGCGCCGATATCCACCTGCTGAGCAAACCCTACAGCCCCGATGCCCTGACCCAACGCGTGCGCAGGGTGCTAAGCGCAAGACAAGGTTGCCCATGACATCACCGCGCAACATCCCACCGCTCACCGCCCCGCAAACGGGCTTCGTCAGGGTGCGTGGCGCCCGTGAACATAATTTGCGTAATGTCGATGTGGATATTCCCCGGGACGCCCTGGTGGTGTTTACCGGCGTGTCTGGCTCTGGCAAATCGTCCCTGGCGTTTTCCACGGTGTACGCCGAGGCCCAGCGCCGCTATTTCGAATCGGTGGCGCCCTATGCGCGGCGCCTGATCGATCAGGTTGGCGTGCCGGATGTAGACAGCATCGAAGGCTTGCCGCCTGCCGTGGCCCTGCAACAGCAACGCGGTACACCCAGTGCGCGCTCGTCGGTGGGCAGTGTCACCACCTTATCGAGCTTGATCCGCATGCTCTATTCCCGCGCCGGCCGTTATCCGAAAGGGCAGGCCATGTTGTACGCCGAGGACTTCTCGCCGAACCTGCCCCAGGGCGCGTGCCCGCAATGCCACGGCCTGGGCCGCGTGTATGAAGTGACCGAAGCGCTGATGGTGCCCGATCCGTCCTTGACCATCCGCCAGCGCGCAGTGGCGTCCTGGCCGTTGGCGTGGCAGGGCCAGAACCTGCGCGACATCCTCGTGACCCTGGGCTATGACGTGGACATCCCATGGCGCGACTTGCCGAAAAAACAGCGCGACTGGATTCTGTTCACCGAAGAAACCCCCACCGTACCGGTGTACGCCGGCTTCACCCCGCAGCAGACCCGCGAGGCGTTGAAACGCAAGCTCGAACCCAGCTACCAAGGCACCTTCAGCGGCGCTCGGCGCTATATCCTGCACACCTTCGCCCACACCCAAAGCGCGCTGATGAAAAAGCGCGTGTCGCAGTTCATGCAAGGCAATGCCTGCCCGTTGTGCGAGGGCAAGCGCCTGAACCAGGCGGCGCTGTCAGTGAAGTTTGCGGGGGTGGATATCGGCGAGTTGTCGCAACTGTCTCTGGCGCAATTGGCCGACTTGCTGCGGCCGGTGGCGGCGGGGCAGGACAGGATGAAGCTGTCGGTGGAAAAACGCCTGGCAGCCCAACGCATCGCCCAGGACCTGCTCGAACGGGTCAACACCTTGATCGAACTGGGCCTGGGCTATCTGTCCCTGGAGCGCAGCACGCCGACCTTGTCGTCGGGGGAGTTGCAGCGTCTGCGCCTGGCCACCCAATTGGGCTCGCAGTTATTCGGGGTTATTTATGTGCTCGATGAGCCGTCGGCGGGTCTGCACCCGGCGGATGGCGAAGCGTTGTTCACTGCGCTTGATCGTTTGAAAGCCGCAGGCAATTCGCTGTTTGTGGTGGAGCATGACCTGGAAACCATGCGCCGCGCCGACTGGCTGATCGACGTGGGCCCGGCTGCCGGCGAGCATGGCGGGCAAGTGCTGTACAGCGGGCCGCCCGCAGGGTTGGCGGATATCGAAGCCTCGCAGACCCGCGAATACCTGTTTGCCCAACCTCGCCCGACCAATGCGCCAAGCCGCGAACCGGCCGGGTGGCTGAAGCTGGAGGGCGTGACGCGAAACAACCTGAACAATTTGAACGTGGATTTCCCGCTGGGCTGTTTCACCGCGGTGACGGGGGTTTCCGGCTCGGGCAAATCCAGCCTGGTCAGCCAGGCGCTGCTGGAGCTGGTGGGCACGGGTCTGGGGCGTGTGCTGGAAAGCGACGAGGAGCCGAGCCTGGAAGATGCCGCACCGCAAGCCAGTGGCGGGCGTATCAGCGCCGGGCTGGAACACATCCAGCGCCTGGTGCAGGTGGACCAGAAACCCATTGGCCGCACGCCGCGTTCCAACCTGGCGACCTACACCGGGCTGTTCGACAACGTGCGCAAGCTGTTCGCCGCCACGCCAGCGGCCAAGAAGCGCAATTACGATGCCGGGCAGTTCTCCTTCAATGTCGCCAAAGGCCGTTGCCCGAACTGCGAGGGTGAAGGTTTTGTCAGCGTTGAATTGCTGTTCATGCCCAGTGTGTACGCGCCATGCCCGACCTGTCACGGCGCACGCTATAACCCCGACACCCTGGCGATCAAATGGCAGGGTTTGAACATCGCCCAGGTGCTGGGGCTGACGGTGGAGCAGGCGGTGCAGGTGTTCGCCGAGCAACCGGGCATCCTGCGCTCGTTAGTCGTGCTGCGCGATATCGGCCTGGGTTATCTGCGCCTGGGGCAGCCGGCTACCGAGCTGTCCGGCGGCGAAGCCCAACGCATCAAGCTTGCTACCGAGCTGCAACGTAACGCCCGGGGCGCCACCTTGTATGTCTTGGACGAGCCGACCACCGGCTTACACCCCAAGGACGTCGATCGTTTGCTCAGCCAGTTGAATCATTTGGTGGAGGCAGGGCATACGGTGGTTGTGGTGGAGCACGAAATGCGCGTGGTGGCCCAGAGTGATTGGGTGATTGATATCGGCCCGGGGGCAGGGGACTTGGGGGGGAAGGTGGTGGCGTGCGGTACGCCGCAAAAGGTTGCCAAGAGCAAACACAGCCGCACTGCACCTTATCTAGCCCAATCACTGTTCTAATAACCAACTGTAGGAGCGAGCTTGCTCGCGAAAAACGTCAACGATAACGCGTTCGTCCTGAATAAACGCGGCGCCTGCGAGTTCTTCGCGAGCAAGCTCGCTCCTACAAGATCTGTTGCTTGGCCAGCTTCACCACATTCTCCACGGTAAACCCGAACTTCTCCTGCAACTTGGCCAGCGGTGCCGAGGCGCCGAAGCTGTTCATCACCACTTTGGCGCCGGTCTGCCCGACGTAGCGGTCCCAACCTAAGGGCCCTGCCTGTTCCACCACTACGCGGGCTTTCACCGCCGGTGGCAGGACGCTGTCGCGGTAGGCTTGATCCTGGTCTTCAAACAACTCCCAACTGGGCATCGACACCACGCGAGTGCCAATGCCTTGGTCTTTGAGCTGCTCATACGCGGCCACCGCCAGGCTGACTTCGCTGCCGGTGGCGATCAGGATGACCTCAGGTTGATCCGCACCGGCCAACACATAGGCACCTTTGGCCGCACCGGAGGCGGGGGCATAGTGGTTGCGGTCGAGGGTCGGCAGTGCCTGGCGCGATAACACCATACAGCTGGGCCGATGGGTTTGTGCCAGCGCCACCTTCCACAGTTCCAGGGTTTCATTGGCATCGCCTGGGCGCAGGGTCAACAGCCCCGGGGTGGCGCGCAATTGGGTCAGGTGTTCGATAGGTTGGTGTGTCGGCCCATCTTCGCCGACGCCGATGGAGTCATGGGTAAACACGAAGATCACCGGCAACTCCATGATCGCCGCCAGGCGGATCGGCGGTTTCATGTAGTCGCTGAACACCAGGAAGGTCGAGGTGTACGGGCGCAGGTAGGACAGCGCCATGCCGTTGGCAATGGCGCCCATGGCGTGTTCGCGGATACCGAAGTGCAGGTTGCGCCCGCTGTAGTCATCCGCGCTGAAACGCCCGGCACCGTCGAAGGTGAGGTTGGTCTTGGTCGAGGGCGACAAATCCGCCGAACCGCCCAGCAACCATGGAATCTGTTGGGCGAAGGCATTCAATACCTCGCCGCCCGAAGCACGGCTGGCGACGCCTTTGGCATTGGCGGCAAAGTCTGGCAGGTGCGCTTGCCATTGTTCGGGCATTTCCCCGGCGCGCATGCGTTGCAGTTCATCGGCCCGTTGCGGGTCGAGGGCGGCCAGGGTCTGGTTCCACTCGGCGTACAGCGGCTCGGCGCGTTCGTAAAGGGCATCGCGCAACACTGTGCGAGCCTCTTCGGGCACGAGAAAGCTTGAATCCTGTGGCCAGCCATAGGCGGCCTTGGTCAGGCGAATTTCGTCCTCGCCCAGTGGCTCGCCATGGGCCGCAGCGGTGTTGTGTTTGTGCGGTGAGCCGTAGCCGATCACGCTGTCCACCACGATCAAGGTGGGGGCGCCGGTGTTGGCCTTGAACGTTTCCAATGCCACGCTCAAAGCCTGCAAGTCATTGGCATCGGTGACATGCACGGTGTGCCAGCCATAGGCCCGGAAGCGTTGGATCACGTCTTCACTGAACGCCAGCTCAGTGTGGCCCTCGATGCTGATGGTGTTGTTGTCGTAGATCCAGCACAGGTTATCGAGCTTCAAATGCCCGGCCAGGGACGCGGCTTCGCTGCTGATGCCTTCCATCATGTCGCCGTCACCGCACAGGGTGTAGACGTCGTAGTCAAACAGCACCTGGCCGTCGCGGTTGAAGCGTTGGCCCAGCCAGCGCTCGGCCATGGCCATGCCCACGCTGTTGGCGCAGCCCTGGCCCAACGGGCCGGTGGTGGTTTCCACGCCGGTGGTCATGCGGTACTCGGGATGGCCTGGGGTCTTGGAGCCGATCTGCCGGAACTGCTTGATATCGTCCAGGCTGACGGCCGGCTGGCCTGAGCGCTGGCCATGGGCATCGATCTCCACCACACCGGCCAGGTGCAACAGCGAATACAGCAGCATCGAGGCATGCCCCACCGACAATACAAAACGGTCACGGTTGGGCCAGTCGGGATGCTCGGGGTGATAACGCAGGAAGCGACTCCACAACGTATAACCCACCGGCGCCAGGCCCATGGGCGTGCCCGGATGGCCCGAATTGGCCTTCTGCACGGCATCCATGGCCAGGGTTCGTAGGGTGTTGATGCATTGGGTGTCGGCAGCGGTGGCAACGTGATTCATAAAACCGTTCTCCCTGGGGTGGCGATCTACAGTTGAGGGCAGGGTGGGGCAAAGGTTTGATCCCATCGCATGCGCCGCGACGAACGGGATGCTAATGATCTCAAACATGACAAGACCGGTTGGAATGGGCTAGCTTCAAGGGCGTAGACCATCGATCAATCTGTGGAGGTACGCCATGCCAGTGAAACACGACCTGTATCAGGACTTGGGGTTGAGCAAGGAAGTTGTTCACGAACGCAGGGCGCAGGACAAACGGTTGGATTCGTTGCTCACCCAATATGATGCTGCCGACGGGGAGGTGCTGGCGGCGGAAAAAGCCAGTGCCAGCGATGAGGAGGTGGAAAAGCTGAAGAAGAAACGGCTATTGGTCAAAGACGAAATTGTGAGGCGGCTGGGTTAAGCGATCCCTCGCCACATATTTGGAATGTGCATATTTGTTCAGAATTGTCTGGAGGACAAATGCCCTTTCACTCCTTATGATGCGCCCCGTCCACTCGGCTCTGGGGCTTGTTGCGGCGCAAGGATTGCGTTGTTGAGCCGGGTGGGCATCCTCAGAATTCATGCAACACGGGGCTGAATCGGTCGGCTGCAAATGCTGCCTGTGGGAGCTGGCTTGCCTGCGATGGCGGCCTTCCAGCCAACGCCTATCCACCTGACACCCCACAATCCAAATGTGGGAGCTGGCTTGCCTGCGATGACGGCCTGGCAGCCGACACTTATCTACCTGACGCGCCGCAGTCCAAATGTGGGAGCGGGCTTGCTCGCGAAGGCGGCCTGGCAGGCGACACAGTTGGATTGTGTACATATCCATTGCTGCGGTAACGGCCGCTTAGGGTTCCGCCCTGACGGCGTCTTACTTTTGAAAAGCGCAAAAGTAAGCAAAACGCTCTTGCCCCACCACTCGGCACCTCGCCTTGGCTCGGTGTGCCCGAACGCAGGCTTGAATCCGTGGGCCGCCGCCACGCGCCATCCATGGCGCGGGGCGGCTAACCCGGCGTCCTGCCGGGTTACCCACGAATTCAAGCCTGCGTTCGGCCAGCGTGGTTTAACGGGGCGCTTGAGATCAAGATCAAAAGCAGAGCAAGATCAAGAGCGACTCGCTTCGCATCGTGGTTACCATCAAGGCCGTGGCGCCGGGCGTTCAGTCATTTCAACAGCGTTTCAACGCATATATCCATAGAGCGCTGCTGCGTCTGCTCATACAACTGCAACTCATCAATCGTCCTGCGCCCCAGCGCTTGCTCAAAAGCCGCGCGGTTGGAGTTGCCCGCGTAGTGACTCTGCGCTCCATCCCCCAGGTTTGACTGGAAGATCCCCGCCGCACTGACCGGCAGAAAATCCTCGTACACCAGCGGTTCCACCTCCACATGGCCGGCGTTGACCAGCCCCTCCAATGTGCGGGGCTGGTCGGCCTGGCCGCGTGCTGCCAGGCCTTTATCGGTCGCGAAGTAGCGGAAATACGCCAAGCCTTGCTCGCGCATGTGCGGGTAGTTATCGGGGAAGGCTTGAAAGTGCTGCGCCATCAATTGCACATAGCGCTCGGCGTTGGCTTCATTGGGGAAGGTGCCGAGTTCATCGCGGGCGGCGTTCAGCAGTTGGTCGTACAGGGCGCGGCCTTTGGGCGTGAGCGCGACGCCGCGTTGTTCGATTTCGCCGAAGCGCGCGCTGTGGCTGCCGTGGGCATCGGTGAAGGCGATGGGTTCGTCCAAGGCCTTGAAGCTGGTCTGGCGTAGCAGGATCGGGCACTGGCGCCGAGGTGGGCCTTCGATCACGGCTTTGGGGGTGATGCCGTTGCCGGGCATCGCCGCCTGCACCTGGTCGATGTCCAGGGTGCGTGGCGTCAGGTGGTTGATGTGTGGGCCCTTGAACGCGACGACGTCGGCGATCAGGCGGTGCTGGTCGCTGAGTTGCTGATACTGGGCACCCGTGACCGTGGCAGTGTGGTGCCAGCGGAACGTCTCCAGGGCCTGGCGGATAAAGGCCTCTGCATCGCTGGCATTCAAGCCGCCTTGGGTTTGTGCTTGTTCGATCAAGGCCAAGGCTTCGGCGGTGAAGATCGAGCGCTTGGCCAGGGCGTTTTCGGCGAAGGCGCGCAGGTCGGGGTTTTCGATCAGTTCCAGGCGCAGCAATGAGGTGAACACGCGAAACGGGCTGGTTTGCAGCGCGTGTTCATGCACGGCGCGAAAGGCGGTGGAGTGCACGGGCACGCCGGCGGGGGTGAGGTCGTAGTAGCCCACCGGTTGCATGCCCATCACCGCGAATAAGCGGCTGATGGTTGCCAGTTCCGCAGCGGTGCCCAGGCGGATGGCGCCGTGGCGTTCCATGTCCAGGCGCTGGATTTCGCCGGTACGTTGCAGTTGATGCGCCAGGCCTGGTTCGCTGTCGAGCACGCGGGCATTGGTCTGGGCCACCAGCTCCAGCAGCGCGCCATACAAGGGCACTTCATCTCGATACATGTCGGACATGGCCTTGGAAAAGCCCTTGCGGATCTCGTCGGGGCTGACATGGGCGGTGGCGTGCATAGAAAAATTCCTGATGACTGGAGCGATGATCGTGGCCTTTGCCCGATTTTGTTGAGCGGCCGGCCGGCTTGCAAACGAAGATTCCTCTGGACTTCATTCTGCAAATGAATGAGTTGGCCCTGCGTCCAAGTCTTCATGTGCACGCGGAGGTCTTGCGCTCTACACTGCGCCTCACTGTGTAGGTGAAGGAGGACCCGATGACGGCCAAACCCGCAACCAACCTGCTGGGCACCCTCGAAGGCCAGCGCCTGGCAACGCAACACGCCGAACGTTGGCGCGAGTGGGGGCCGTACCTGAGTGAACGCCAGTGGGGCACGGTGCGCGAAGACTACAGCGCCGACGGTGACGCCTGGGCCTACTTCCCTCATGAACACGCTCGCAGCCGCGCCTATCGCTGGGGCGAGGACGGGTTGGCCGGTTTCAGTGACAAGGCCCAACGCTGGTGCCTGGGCCTGGCGCTGTGGAACGAGCGCGATGCAATCCTCAAGGAGCGTCTGTTTGGCCTCAACAACGCCGAAGGCAACCACGGTGAAGACGTCAAGGAGCTGTACTTTTTCGTCGATGGCGTACCGAGCCATGCCTACATGCGCATGCTCTACAAATACCCCCATGCGGCCTTTCCGTACGCCGACCTGATCGCCGAAAACGCCCGTCGTGGGCTGGATGATGCCGAGTATGAAATCCTTGATACCGGTGTGTTTGCAGACAACCACTACTGCGACGTCAGTGTCGAATACGTCAAGCATCAGCCCGACGATATTTTCATGCGCGTCACCGTGCAGAACCGTTCGGACCAACCCACACGCCTGCAGGTGCTGCCCCAGCTCTGGGCGCGCAATGACTGGAGCTGGACCTTCGATGCACCCAAGCCCAGCTTGAGGCTGGACGTTGATCGGGTGCTGGCCCGTCATCATGAACTTGATGACCGCTGCCTCAGTGCCTGGGGCCAGGACGGCGTGCAGTGGCTGTTCTGTGAAAACGAAACCAACCAGCCCAAACTGGACGGGCAACCGGCGCCGGGGCCGTTCAAGGATGGCATTAACGATTATGTGGTGGGCGGGGTCGAGTCGGCGATTCGCCGGGACGCGGGCACTAAAGTGGCCGCGCATTTCACCCTTGAACTGGCGGGCCAGGAAAGCAAAACCCTCTACCTGCGCTTTGCGCCTCTGGACGCGCCAGACGTCAATGCACGCAAGCTATTCGAACAGCGCCGCCAGGAGGCCGATGACTTCTACGCGGTCTTGCAACAGGGCATCGCTGATGAAGATGCGCGCAATGTGCAGCGCCAGGCCCTGGCCGGCCTGCTGTGGTCCAAGCAGTTGTACTATTTTGACGTGAACCAGTGGCTCGACGGTGACCCGGCCCAGCCTGCGCCACCGCCCGAACGCTTGCACATCCGCAATACCCATTGGCGGCATCTGTCCAACTTCGACATCCTGTCCATGCCCGACACCTGGGAATACCCCTGGTACGCCTCCTGGGACCAAGGCTTCCAGGCGGTGGCCATCGCGCTGATCGACCCTGGTTACGCCAAGCAACAGCTGTTGTTGCTGGTAAAGGATCGCTTCATGCACCCCAACGGCCAATTGCCGGCCTACGAATGGCGCTTTGACGACGCCAACCCGCCCGTGCATGCCTGGGCCAGCTGGCGCGTGTATCAGCAGGACAAGGCGCTGACCGGCGTGGGCGACATGGATTTCCTGGAGCGGATCTTTCACAAGCTGCTGTTGAATTTCTCTTGGTGGGTCAACCGCAAGGATGCCGAGGGCCGCAACCTGTTCCAGGGCGGTTTTCTGGGCCTGGACAATATCGCCTTGTTCGACCGCTCGGCCCCGTTGCCGCCGGGCTACCAGTTGGACCAGGCCGACGGCACCGCCTGGGTGGCGGCTTATGCCCTGGACCTGATGCGCATCGGCCTGGAGTTGGCCAAGCGTAATGTGGTGTACGTGGACATTGCCGTGAAGTTTTTCGAGCATTTCCTCTAGATCGCCGGCGCCATCAACCGCGTCGATGACAGCGCCGAAGGTTTGTGGGATGAGCAGGACCAGTTTTTCTACGACGTGCTGCACCGCCCTGATGGCCAGAGCGAACCGGTGCGCCTGCGCTCCATCGTCGGGTTAATGCCGCTGTTCGCGGTGCTGGTGCTGGAACAGCGCGAGCACGAAGGCCTGGAAGGCTTGCGCGAGCGCCTGCTGGGCTTTATGCATCATCGGCCGGACCTGGCCAGGCTGGTTTCGCGCTGGACCGAACCGGGGCAGGGCAACCGCCTGTTGCTGGCGCTGCTGCGCGGTGAACGCACCAAGGATTTGCTGCGGCGCATGCTGGATGATCAGGAGTTCTTGTCGGCCTTTGGCGTGCGCGCCCTGTCCAAGGCGTTCGCCGAGCAGCCCCTGGCGCTGAAGATGAATGGCGACACCTTGTGCGCGCGCTACCAGCCGGGTGAATCCGACTCACGCTTGTACGGCGGCAACTCCAATTGGCGCGGGCCGCTGTGGATGCCGGTGAATTACATGCTGATTGAATCGTTGCGCGAGTTTCATCGCTATTACGCGGAGCATTTTTCCGTGGAGTACCCGACGGGCAGTGGGTATCTGGCGTCATTGGAGGAGGTGGCTGACAGCCTCAGCGGGCGGCTGACGCGGTTGTTTCTCAGGGATGAGAACGGTGTGCGGCCGTCGATGGCGGGGTATGCGCAATTGCAGGAGGACCCGGCCAGTCGTGACCTGGTGTTGTTCCATGAATATTTTCATGGGGAGACAGGGCGAGGGTTGGGGGCTTCACACCAGACAGGCTGGAGCGCGTTGGTGGCGTTACTGTTACAACCAAAACCCTGAGCACCCAAGCGGATTCGCTTTTCTGTGGAAGCTGGCTTGCCTGCGATACAGGCGCCGCGGTGTGTCCGGAAAAGGGAGTGGATGCCATCGCAGGCAAGCCAGCTCCCACAGGGGATCTTCATTCACTGCGAGAATGCAGGCAAAAAAATCCCGCCTGGTGAGGCGGGATCAGCATTCAGGGTTGCCCTTGAATCAGGAAGGGAACAGCTCGCTCAGCTTCATCGCCAGCATCATGTCGCCTTCGGCGCGCAGCTTGCCGCCCATGAACGCCTGCATGCCGTCGGTGGAACCGTCGACGATGCCTTCCAGGGTTTCGCTGTCCATCACCAGAGTGACCTGAGCGTCAGGGTTTTCGCCTTCTTTGAGTTCGCAGGTCTTGTCCTTGACCACCAGCGAGAAATTCTTGCTGTCGTCGATACGGAAACCGAACACCAGGTCCAAGCCTTCGGCAGCGCTTGGGTTGAATTTGGCTTTCATTGCTTCTACGGCTTTAGCTACGTCAGTCATGGTTTCGATCCTTAAGGGTAGAGTCCAGTGACCTTGGGGTCACGGTTGGCCGCAGTTCATCGGAAAGTGATGAGCTGCGGCGCCTTCAACAGTTGCAAGTGGGCGTGACTGTTGAAGGAAGCCAGTGCCACCTCGCGACCACGGAACTTCAGTTGGTTGAGCGAGGTGTTAACAATTTGCCAGTTCATTTCGAAGGCCTGGGCGGCAGGCATTCGGGTAATCAGGTGGAGCAGGGCGGTGATGGTGCCGCCGGAGGTGAATACGGCGATTTTGTCGGTGTGGTTCGCGGCTTCAAGGATGCGCTGCAAGCCACCCTGGACCCGCTCGACAAACCCCAGCCAGCTTTCCAACCCCGGCGGATCATAGGTGCCGGCCAGCCAGCGTTCGATGATCAGGGCGAAAATGCGCTGGAACTCGCTGCGGTTCTGCGGGCCATTGCGCAGGATATGCACGGCATTCGGTTCACTGCTGAGCAGGTCGGGCAACAGGCCCCGAATAATCGCTTCGCCGTCGAACTCGTTGAATGCGCTGTCGGTTTCCAGCGCCGGCACCGGCAAACCCAGGGCGCTGTACTGATCGAACGTGGCGCTGGCGGTGTGCTGCTGGCGACGCAGGTCGCCGGCGATGCAGCGGTCAAACGCAATGCCCAGGTCTGCCAGGTGGCGACCGAGCACTTGCGCTTGTTCCACGCCAATGGGCGAGAGGACGTCGTAGTCGTCTGCACCGAAGGAGGCCTGGCCATGTCGAATCAGATAAATGCTGCCCACGTCCGTTTTCCCGGTACGTTGAAAGTCTGGCGAGGTTATGAGGATGCCTGCGAGCTGTCAATGAAAAAACATACGCTTGTTTTAAAAGCGCGTTGGAGCCCGCCTGCTGGCGGTTTGATCACTGGCTCCTTCGCGGTGGCGTCGGTATGCTGGGGCCATCCGCGCCTGGCGCAGTGCTTTTTTTAAGGAGACATATGGATTTTCTGGCCGAATACGCGAGCTTTCTGGCGAAGACCGTCACCCTGGTGGTCGCTATTCTGGTGGTACTGATCAGCTTTGCAGCCTTGCGCAGTAAAGGTCGTCGTAAATCCGCCGGCCAATTGCAGGTCAGCAAGCTGAATGATTTTTACAAGGCTTTGCGCGAGCGCCTGGAGTCGAGCCTGCTCGACAAAGACCAGCTCAAGGCCCTGCGCAAGTCCGAAAGCAAAGCCGAAAAGAAGAAAGACAAGAAGAAGCCCGAGGCCAAGCCACGGGTATTCGTGCTGGATTTCGACGGTGACATCAAGGCCTCGGCCACCGAAAGCCTGCGCCATGAAATCACCGCGCTGCTGAGCCTGGCCACGCCCAAGGATGAAGTGGTGCTGCGCCTGGAAAGCGGCGGCGGCATGGTGCACAGCTATGGCCTGGCCTCTTCGCAACTGGCGCGTATCCGCCAGGCCGGCGTGCCATTGACTGTGTGCATCGACAAAGTGGCGGCCAGCGGCGGCTACATGATGGCGTGCATCGGCGAGAAGATCATCAGCGCTCCCTTCGCCATTCTCGGTTCCATTGGCGTGGTGGCGCAGTTGCCCAACGTCAATCGCCTGCTGAAAAAGCACAACATCGACTTTGAAGTGCTGACTGCCGGTGAATACAAGCGCACGCTCACAGTGTTCGGCGAAAACACCGAGAAGGGCCGGGAGAAGTTCCAGGAAGACCTGGACATCACCCACCAGCTGTTCAAGAACTTCGTCTCGCGCTACCGCCCACAGTTGGCGATTGACGAGGTGGCTACCGGTGAAGTGTGGCTGGGCGTCGCCGCACTCGACAAGCAACTGGTCGATGAGCTGCAAACCAGCGACGAATACCTGGCCACCAAGGCCAAGACCGCCGAAGTGTTCCACCTGCACTATGCCGAGCGTAAGAGCCTGCAAGAGCGCGTAGGCCTGGCAGCCAGCGGTTCGGTGGACCGGGTGCTGTTGACCTGGTGGAGCCGCTTGACCCAGCAACGGTTCTGGTAACCCAGTACTGAAAACCAGGTAATCCCTTGTCGATCGTTCCCACGCTCCGCGTGGGAATGCCTCCAGTGACGCTCTGCGTCACCCTGGCGTAGGTGGGACGCGGAGCGTCCAAGGCTGCATTCCCACGCGGAGCGTGGGAACGATCATGTCAGGTCAAGCGGGGTTTAATCGAGTCCGCCAACTGCGTAAGGATCAGGCAGCACGACACGGCCCCCGCATCCAGCACCCCAAGCGAACGCTCTCCCAAACGACTGGCCCGGCCAATCTTGGCCACCAGGTCTTTGGTCGAATCCCGCCCTTGAGAAGCAGCGCTTTTCATCGCATCGAGTGCATCGTTGAACGAAGCCCCCGACGCCTGCGCCCGTTCAAAGGCTTCTACCGCCGGAATCAATGTATCCATCAAGCACTTGTCGCCCACGCCCGCTTCGGTGATGTCCTGCAACGAGGTCAAGCCGCCGCGCAGCAGGTGGGCGAAGGTGGCGGCGTCGATGTCTTCACGGCCGCGCACTTCGTCGGCCATGCCGATAAACAGGCTGCCATACAACGGGCCCATGGAGCCGCCGATGCCTTCCATCAGGCTCAAGGTCAGTTCGTCCAGGGCTTCGGCCAGGGTCAGTTGGCGGCCTTCGATCGTGCGGCCGCAATGGGCAAAGCCCTTGGCCATGTTGATGCCATGGTCGCCATCGCCTATGGCGCCGTCGACTTCGCTGAGGTACTCACGGTTGGCCACGATGACGCGGACCAGGTCGGCGACGATGGCGCTGCCATCATGGGTGGAAAAATGCTGGCTCATGGTTCACTCCGCCTGGGTCATGCCGATGGAGCGGCAGGGTTGGTCGATCAGGGTTTTCAGCTCGGCGTCGAGGCCGAGCAGGGTCAAGGTCACGCCCATCATTTCCAGGGAAGTGAAGTAGTTGCCCACGTAGCAACGGTGAATCTTCAAGCCTTTGGCTTTGAGCTGTTTTTCCACCTCGGCGTAGAAAATATACAACTCCATCACCGGGGTGGCGCCGAGGCCTGAGATCAGCACCACCACGCTGTCGTCCTGGCTGAAATCGCGGTCGGCGAGGATCGGTGCCAGCATGCGCTCGGCCATGGCGGCGGCCGGTTCAATCGGGATGACTTCGATGCCCGGTTCGCCATGATGGCCGATGCCCAGCTCCATCTGGCCGTCGGGAATCTGGAAGTTCGGCTTGCCCACCGCGGCGATGGTGCAGGGCGTAAGGCCGATACCAATCGAGCGGCAGTGGTCGACGGTTTTCTGCGCCACCCGAATCACGCCGTCCAGGTCGTAATGCTGGGCAGCGGCGGCACCGCCGATCTTCCACATGAAGATTTCCCCGGCCACGCCGCGACGCTTGGCGATGTCGGCCTTGGGCGCGGACGCCACGTCGTCATTGGCGACCACCGTGCGGATGCGCATGTCTTTGCTGGCGGCCATTTTCATCGCCAGCTTCACGTTCATGTTGTCGCCCGCGTAGTTGCCATACAGGCAGGCAACGCCTGCACCATGGTCGGCGGCGCGGAAGGCGTCGAAAAAGCTTTTGGCGGTGGGCGAGGAAAAAATCTCGCCGACGGCCACCGCATCCACCAGGCCTGGGCCAACATAGCCGAGGAACGCCGGCTCATGCCCGGAGCCGCCGCCGGTGACAATGCCGACGCGGCCTTGGGCGGATGGCCTGGCCTTGACGATGACCCGTGGGTTGCTCTCGTACTGGCGCAGTTCGGGGTGCGCGACCAGGATGCCGCGCAGCATGTCTTCGACCACTTGGTCGGGATCGTTGATGACTCGATTCATAACGCGGGTTCCTGTTGTTTTTATTAACTGTAAGGAGCGAGCTTGCTCGCGAAAAACGCCAACGATGACGCGGGCTGTCTGATTCAGCGTGGCGGCCTTGAGTTCTTCGCGAGCAAGCTCGCTCCTACAGTAAAAGCGGTTGAGTAAACTTTCAGGGTTCGAGCACAACCTTCAGCGATTTATCGCCGCGCTCCATCACTGCAAACGCTTGCTTGAAATCTGCCAGCGCAAACTTGTGGGTCACCACGTCGCGCATATCGATCTTGCGGTTGCCGATAAAGTCGATGGCCCTGGGGTACATATACGGCCCCAGGTGCGAGCCAAGGATATCCAGCTCCTTGCGGTCGCCGATGATCGACCAATCCACCGTGGCCTCGTCATTGAACACGCTGAATTCCACAAAGCGTCCCAGCTTGCGCAGCATCGCCAGGCCCTGGTTGACTGCCTTGTGATGCCCGGTAGCCTCGATATAGATGTCGCAGCCATAGCCGTCGGTGATCTCGCGGATCTTCGCCAACACATCCACCTCGGCCGGGTTCCACACTTCATCGGCGCCCAGGCGCAGGGCGAGGGCGGCGCGTTCGGGTTTCATGTCCAGCACGATGAGCTTTTTCGGGTTGCGCAGCCGCACCGCGCCGATAATACCCAGGCCCAGGGTGCCGGCGCCGGCGACTACCACGATGTCGTCATGGTCGACGTTGGCGCGTTCCGCCGCGTGCAGCGAGCAGGCCAAGGGTTCGATCAGGATCGCTTCATCGGGGGCGATGGATTCCGGCACTTTGTGGATGATGCCTTCCTTGGTGAAGATCATGTACTGGGCCATGGCGCCCTGCACATTGTTCTGAAAGCCATACAGGTCGTGCTTTTGGCACATCCAGTACTGGCCGTGGTTACAGAAGCGGCAGCCCCAGCACGGCACGATCTGCTCGGAGATCACCCGGTCACCCACGGCCACGCCACGCTTCTCGGCGCCTGGTCCAAGGGCGACCACGCGGCACACGAACTCATGCCCGGGGATCATCGGTGGTTTCACGTAGCGCGGTTGCTCGGCATCGCCCCAGAACGACGGCGCGCCGCGATAGGTCTTGATATCGCCCATGCAAATGCCGCACAGCTCGACTTTGGTCAGGATCTCGTCGGGGCCGGGGGTGGGCACGTCGACGGTTTCCAGGCGGTAGTCTTCCGGGCCGTGGCAGACCACAGCCTGCATGGTTTTCGGGATACTCGGGGCGAGTTGTTCAGGTGTGCGTTCGGTGACAGTGGACATGACAAAACCTCACGACATAACGATGAATTACTGAATGCTGTAGCCGCCGTCGATCACCATGTTGGCGCCGGTGATCATCTGCGCGGCATCGCTGAGCAGGTACAGCGCCAGCCCGGCGATTTCTTCCGGCTGGGCAAAGCGACCTGCCGGGATCTGCAATTTGGCCCGCTCACCCACCTCGCCGGCCCAGGCTTTCTTGCCCAGGGCGGTTTCGACGATGGTGGGGGAGATGGCGTTGACGTTTACCTGCGGCGCCCACTCCATGGCCAATACTTTGGTCATGCCGACGATGGCGGCTTTGCTGGCGCAGTAGGCGACGTGACGGTCCAGGCCAATCACGGCGGCCTGGGACGCCAGGTTGACGATGCGCCCGCTGCCCTGGGCGATCATGTGCCTGGCGCAGGCCTGAGCCATGAAAAAGCTGGCCTTGAGGTTGATGTCCAGGGTGGTGTCCCAGGCGCTTTCGCTGACCTCGATGGCCTTGTCCAGCAGCACCACGCCTGCGCTGTTGATCAGGTAATCCAGGCGTTGGAAGTGTGCGAACACCTTGTCGACGGTCGGTTGTATCTGGTCGATCTTTCCGAGGTCGACGGCAATGCCCAGGTGCCCGGCACCCAGGCTAGCGGCCACCTCGACCACGGCCGGGTCACGGTCCAGCAGCGCCACCCGGGCGCCGCGTTCCGCCAGCAAGGTGGCGCAGGCCAGGCCGATGCCGGCGGCGCCACCGGTGATCACCGCGCAACGGCCGCTGAGGTCGAAGGCTTGGTTCCAGAAACCAGACATGAATGACTCCTCGTTCCCACGCTCTGCGTGGGAATGCCGCGTGGAACGCTCTGCGTTCCGATGTTAAGTGACGCGGAGCGTCACGGGATGCGTTCCCACGCGGAGCGTGGGAACGATCAAAAGCCACTGACTACTTACCGCCGCTGACTTGCTTGTACAGCGCATCCGCATTGGCATTGGTCACCGGCACCCAGGGCAGGATGTAGTTCTTGGCCGTGCCGTCGGCCCATTTCAGGTCCTTGGCATAGCGCTTCCAAATCACCGATTGCGGCTTGTAGTCTTCGCCGGCCAGGGCCCGCAGTGCTACGTCCAGCGCGCCTTGGGACTGGGCCTGGGCGTCCTGCAGGAAGGTGGTGACTTCGTCCTTTTTCGCCGCCTGGATCGCATCCGGCATGCCATCGATGGAGGTGACGGGCACGTCCTTGGAGGTGAGGCCATGGGACTTCAGCGCCTGCACGGCGCCCAGGGCCATGTCGTCGTTCTGAGCGATCACACCGTTGATGCCTTTGGGGTGGGCGTTGAGCCAGTCTTCGGTGAGGGTCATGGCCTGGGCGCGGTCCCAGTTGGCGGTTTTCTTCTCAATGATCTTGATGTCCGGGTGTTTGCCCAGCACTTCCAGTTCGCCCTTTTCCCGGTCGATCTGCGCCGACTGGCCAATCGGGCCCTGGATGATCACCACGTTGCCCTTGCCATTGAGCCTGTCGACCATGGCCTGGGCCTGCAGACGGCCGCCTTCCACGTCGTCGTTACCCACATACGGCACGCTGGCATCGGCTACTTTCGTATTGGAGGCGATGACCACCACGTCGTTGCTCATGGCGGCCTTGACGGTGCCGACGCCGGCCTTGGTATCAATCGGCACGAACAGAATCGCGTCGTAGCGTTGGGTCACCATGTTTTCGATCTGGTTGTTCTGGGTCAGGGCGTCGTAGTTGCCGTCGAACACGGTCAACTGCACGGTGCCATCCTTGACCGCCGGGTGTTCTTTGAGCTCGCGGACCCAGTTCTGCATGAACTGGCCCTTGAGGCCATAGACGGCTGCGCCGATCTTGTAGGTCTTGCCATCGGCTGCCAGGGCAATGCTGCTGGCGAGCAGGGAGAGGGCCGCCGCGGCGGCCAGGGTGGTACCCAGTTTCATAAGTAGAACTCCGGTTATTGTTATGGGTCGTTCTTCAGCGTTTCTTCTTGCGCCATACGTCGATCAGGACTGCGAACACGATGATCAGGCCCTTGGCGACTTGCTGGTAATAGGAGGACACACCGAGCAGGTTGAGGCCGTTGTTGATCACGCCGATCAACAGTGCCCCGAACAAAGTGCCGACAATGCTGCCGGTGCCGCCAGACAAGCTGGTGCCGCCGATCACCACCGCGGCAATCGCGTCCAGCTCATAGGAAACCCCGGCCTGGGGCAGGGCAGAGGTGGTGCGTGCCGACAGCACCACGCCGGCCAACCCGGCGAGCAGGCCCGAGACCACGTACACCGAGAACATCACTTTGCGCACGCCAATGCCGGAGGTGCGCGCGCTTTTTTCATTGCCGCCCACCGCATACACATAACGGCCGTAGGTTGTGTAGCGCAGCACCATCCAGAAAATCAGCGCGACCACGGCGAAGATGATGATCGGCACGCCCACCGGGCCGACCTTGCCGATGCCCAGGGCCAGGTAGGTGTCGGGCAGGTCGGTGATCGGGCTGCCGTCGTTGAGAATAAAGGTCATGCCCCGGGCGATGCTGAGCATGCCGAGGGTGGCCACAAACGGCGGGATCGACAGGTTGGCGATCATAAAACCATTGACCACCCCGAGCATCGCGCCGGCAAACATCCCCGCGCTGACCGCCGCCAACAGACCGTAACCCTGGGTGGCGACCATGGCGCTGCACAAACCGGCGAACGCCAGGATCGACCCCACCGACAGGTCGATGCCCTTGGTCAGGATCACGTAGGTCATGCCCACGGCGAGAATGCCGTTGATGGAGGTCTGGCGCAGGATGTCCATCCAGTTGCGCCAGGTCATAAAGTATTCGCTGGAAAACGCCATTACCACGCACAGCAGGATAAACACCAGCGGCAGGCCAAAGCGGTCGAGGGACAGGCGCAGGCGGTTGCGCGGCGCGGCAGTAACGGGAGCAACGATGGTTTTGGCATTCATGAGGCAAGACTCAACAAGGCTTCCTGGGAAAGAGCGGTGTCGGTGCTGATAGTGACCAGCCGGCCGCCTTTGAAGACGGCAATGCGATCACTCAAATGCAGCAGCTCCGGGGCTTCCGACGACACCACAATGGCTGCACCGCCAGCGCGCACGAACTGGTCGAGCAGGTGGTAGATCTCCTGTTTCGCGCCTTCGTCGATACCGCGGGTGGGTTCATCGCAGAGCAGACACACCGGCTCGGTGGACAGGCATTTGGCGAGCACCACCTTTTGCTGGTTGCCGCCGCTCATGGACGCCACCGGCAGTTCCAGGGAGCTGGTCTTGATCTGCAGGCGCTTGACCATGTCTTCGGCCAGTTGCGCTTCCTTGCGTGCGTTGATCAGCGACCAACTCGACAGGCGCTTATAGGCCGACAGTGCAATGTTGGACAGGATGCTGCCGGTCAGTACCAGGCCGCTGTCCTTGCGGTCTTCGGTGACCAGCGACATGCCGGCGTCGATGGTTGCCTTGGGCTGGCCGATGGGCATGGGTTTGCCTTGCAAGGTAACGCTGCCGGAATCCGCCACGGTCAGGCCGTAGATGCAATTGAGGAATTCACTGCGCCCGGAACCCATCAGCCCGTAAATGCCGAGGATCTCGCCACGGCGCAGTTGCAGGCTGATGTCGTGGAATTCACCGTTGCGGCTCAGGTGGTCGACTTGCAGGCAGGTGCTGGCCGCACATTCGCGGCCGACCTTGTGGTCGATGCGCGTCAGTTCCTGGCCGACAATGCCGCGCACCAGGTGGTCGCGGTCGATATCGGCCATGCGCCCGCTTTCCACAAAGGCGCCATCACGGAAGATGCTGTAGTCATCGGCGATCTGCGCCAGTTCGCTTAGTCGATGGGACACGTACACGATGCCGGCACCGCGTGCGGTAAGGCGGCGAATGGCCTTGAACAGGGTTTCGGCCTCGCGCTCGCCGATGGCCGAGGTGGGCTCGTCCATGATCATCACCTGGCAGTCATGGCTGAACGCCTTGGCGATTTCCACCAGTTGCATCTGCGCCACGCTCAGGCGGTGCATGGGGCTGGTGGCGTCGACGTCGAACTCCAGGCTTTCGAGCAGTTCGCGGGTGCGGCGGTTGAGGGCCTTGCTGTCGACGATACAACCGGCGCGGCGCGGTTCGCGGCCCAGCCAGATGTTTTCGGCGACGGTCATGTAGGGGATGGGTTCCAGCTCCTGGGTGATCATCGCGATTCCGGCGGCCAAGGCGTCACTCGGGCGATTGAACTGCACCGGTGCGCCGTTGAGCAGGATGCTGCCAGCGTCACGCTGGGTGATGCCCATCAGGATGCTCAGGAAAGTCGACTTGCCGGCGCCATTGCCGCCGCACAGGGCGTGGACGCTGCCGGCGTGCAGAGCAAGGCGCCCGTCACGCAGGGCGGGCACCCCGGCATAAGCCTTGGCGACATGTTCAGCCTGGAGCAGTAATGGCGTGGCCATCGGCGTGTCCTCGTGCTGTGAATTCTTATTAGGTCGCACAGTCATGTTTCGCTGTGATCATATGTGTATCAAATGAAATTCTGATCAGTCAATCTCTTTCACTTAAAAGGTGTGGTTCTCATCTGCGAGCCGTTGATTGCCTCTGTATAGGGCTTTGACTGGCGGGTCAGCTAAATCTCGCTTGACAGGAAGGGGTGAATGCTTGCGAAATGCGTGAGAGATATTTCACTAAGTGATCATTTGATCAGTGGAGCCAGGCGCCATGAACACACCTTTCCCGGTGGCTATCGGATGTGATGAAGCGGGTTTTGAGCTCAAAGAGCTGTTGAAGCGCCATATCGAGGGGTTGGGGTACCCGGTGACCGACTTCGGTACTCATTCCATGGCGCCGGTGCTGTACCCGGACATCGCCCTGGCCGTGGCCACGGCCATCAATGCCGGGCAACAGCGCCTTGGTGTGCTGGTGTGCGGCACCGGGATTGGCATGGCCATCTCGGCCAACAAGGTGCTGGGCATTCGTGCGGCCCAGGCCCATGACACCTATTCGGCGGAGCGGGCGCGCAAGAGCAACGATGCGCAAATCCTCTCCATCGGTGCGCGGGTCATCGGCGCGGAGTTGGCCAAAAGTATCGTCAGTGCGTTTTTGGCCTCGGAGTTCGAAGCGGCGCGGTCCGGGGCCAAGGTCGCGCGCATCAATGCGATCGAGCGCGATGGGCATCAGTAGTGGACGGCGCGGGGCAAGAGTCGGGAGAATGCGCCTTTGACGCCGAAACGGAAGCCCGTCCCCATGAGTGACAGTACCCAGCGCATGGCCAGTGATATCGATCAGATGACCGAAGTGGCGATGCTCTATTACCTTGAGAACGTCACTCAGGAGGCCATCGCCAAGCGCTTTGACCTGTCGCGGGCCAAAGTCAGCCGCCTGCTCAAGCGTGCGCGCGATGAAGGGATTGTCGAGGTGCGCGTGTTGCAGCACCCGGCGATGAACAACGAGCTGGAGCGGGCGTTGGTAGAGCGTTTCAAGCTTGACCGCGCCTTGATCGCGGTCGATCACAGTGACCCCGACACCCAGCGCTCCGCGGTCGCCAGCCTGGTGGCCAACTACCTCAACAAGACCCTGGGCGACGGCATGATCGTTGCCGTGGGCATGGGGCGTAACGTCGGCGCGGTGGCCGACAACGTGTTTCTGCCGGTAACCCGCAACTGCACCTTCGTGTGTGCCATCGGCGGTTCGCTCAAGGCCGGTGAATACATGAACCCTGACCACATCTGCCGACGCCTGGCCCTGCGCTTTGGTGGCGAGAGTGAAAGCCTCTACGCTCCGGCGCTGGTGGCCAACCCGGAGCTGCGTGGGGTGCTGATCAACAACGATACGGTGCGTTCGACCCTTGACCGCGCCCGCCGTGCCGATATTGCCCTGATCGGCATCGGCGACATGAGCGAAAACAGCAACATGGTGCGCATGGGCTGGTTCTCGCCCCAGGAAATCGCCCAGGCGCGCCTGTCTGGCACCGTGGGCGACATGATGGGCTATGACTTTATCGACATTCACGGCCAGCCGGCGGTCAACGCCATTCAAGGGCGAGTAATCGGGTTGACGGTGCAGGAGCTGTTTCGCATCCCGGATGTGGTGGCGATTGCCAGTGAGAACACCAAGGCGGCGGCGACCTTGGGGGCGTTGCGCTCGGGAGTGATCAATACGCTGGCGACCACCGTCACCAATGCGCACACCATCCTGGCGCTGGACGATGCCACTCGTAAAACCTGATACAGATCGTTCCCACGCTCCAGCGTGGGAACGCATCCTGTGACGCTCCGCGTCACCCTTGCGCGGGTGGGACGCGGAGCGTCAAAGGCGGCATTCCCACGCGGAGCGTGGGAACGATCAACACCGAGGTGCCTGCATCGCAGGCAAGCCAGCTCCCACAAGTATTGGTGTGCTTCTGATAGGGGGCTACAGGTTTTGTAATAGTTTTGCGCTGTAGGAATTTTGTATTTCAAATGTAGGATTCAAGTCCTTTTGTCATTTCAGGACTTGCATGAACACCCTCTCGGAGCCTCCCAGTCGTCTTTCCCCAAGACCACCGCTGTCGCTGTTTCCGCTCAAACACCCCGTATTCCGTCAACTAACCTTGTCCCGGTCGTACGACCGCACTTTGCCGTGCCTGGCGTTCTTAACACTTTAAAGACAGAGAATTTATAAATGGAATGGTTAGCGGATCCCACGGCCTGGCTCGGCCTTGCGACCTTGATTGTGCTGGAACTGGTGCTGGGTATCGACAACCTGGTGTTTATCGCGATCCTGGCGGACAAGTTGCCGCCGGAGCAGCGTGACCGTGCGCGGTTGATCGGCTTGTCCCTGGCGCTGTTGATGCGCCTGGGCCTGTTGGCGAGTATTTCCTGGTTGGTGACCCTGACCCAGCCGCTGTTCGAGGTGTTCGACAAGAGCTTCTCGGGCCGTGACCTGATCATGCTGTTCGGCGGTATATTCCTGCTGTTCAAGGCCACCATGGAATTGCATGAGCGCCTTGAAGGCCATGTGGCGCAGCACAAGGGCAACGTGGCTTACGCAATGTTCTGGCCGATCGTCGCGCAGATCGTGGTACTGGATGCGGTGTTCTCCCTCGACGCGGTGATTACCGCCGTGGGCATGGTCGACGAGCTGGCGGTGATGATGATCGCGGTGATCGTGTCCATCGGCCTGATGATCGTGGCGAGCAAGCCGCTGACCCGTTTCGTCAATGCGCACCCGACCGTGATCATGCTGTGCCTGGGCTTCTTGATGATGATCGGTTTCGCCCTGACCGCTGAAGGCTTGGGCTTCCATATTCCCAAGGGCTACCTGTACGCGGCCATTGGTTTCTCGATTCTGATCGAGGTGTTCAACCAGATCGCCCGCGCCCGTCGCAAGAAATCGGCACAGGGTGTGTTGCCGGTGCGTGAGCGCACTGCCCATGCGGTGATGCGCTTGTTGGGCGGTCGCAGCCTGGCGGTGGAAGAGGTGGGTGAAGAGGTCGCCGACCTGCTGGGTGAGCCGGATGCTGCGCAGGGCCCGCTGTTTGACCGACGTGAACGGGTGATGATCAGTGGTGTGCTGCAACTGGCCGAGCGGCCGATTCGCACCCTGATGACGCCAAGGGCCAAGGTTGACTGCATTGACCTGGCGGACGACGCCGAGACGATCCGTCTGAAACTGATGCACTCGTCCTACTCGCGCCTGCCGTTGATCCGTAACGGTGCGGTGGATGAGCCCCTGGGTTTTGTGCACAAGAAGGAGTTGCTCAAGGAGTACCTGGCCGGTAACGAGCCGAACCTGGAACACCTGGCGCGTCGGGCGATCAACCTGCTGGAGAGCTTTTCGATCCTCAATGCCCTGGAGCAGATGCGTCAGGAGTCCACCCACATCGCCTTCGTGATCAACGAATTCGGGGACTTCATGGGCGTGTTGAGCATGACGGACATTCTAGAGTCCATCGCCGGTGAATTGCCCGATGCCAGCGAAATCGAAGGGCCGGACATTGTCGAGGACGGCGATGGTTTCCGTGCCAATGGTGCCTTGAACCTTAACCTGGTGCGTCAGCGCACGGGCTTCAAGGCGGTGGCGACTGGCGATTATCAGACCTTGGCGGGTTTGGTGATGAGCCTGCTCGATCGCCTGCCGGTGGTGGGCGATAGCCTGGAGCATGAAGGCTGGCGTTTGACGGTGGCTGAAGTGGAGGAGCGTCGAGTGACACAGGTGCATTTGCGCCCTGGCGCGGGTCATAACGACTGAAGATGTCCTGCACAAACGGCGCTTGCTCTTCCAGAGGGCCGAAGCCTTTGAATTTTTCTACCAGGGCGCCATTCAGGTAGATCAGCAGCGTCGGGGTGCCTGTTACGTCAGGGTGCCTCGGCGTGTGCGCGCAATCGACTACCAAGCTCACGACTCTGGGATGCTTCCAGGCGTGCAGTTCGAACAAGGGCCCTGCCTGCACGCAGGCAGGGCAGTGTTCGGAAACAAACAGAATGAATACCGGGCGTGGTGTGTTCAGTAACCGTTCGAACGCCTTGGCGCTGGAAATTCTGCTCGTTGCAACGCCCATGATGATCCCCCCTTCAAGACGCAGTCGTTTTTCCCAACGCTAAGCCCGCAGATGTGTAGCGTCTACTGTCAACCTTCACAGGTCTGCCGTACCGCTGCGACCCATGAGAGTGCGCAGTAACAGCGCTGTGGGGCCTTGAGTAGCAAGCCGTGGCAAAGATGCTGTCACGGCGTGGAATTATTCCAATCGTTATCTTGCTGATCTCTAACGACTTTCACCCCAGCATATTTTTCCTTCAGGACCTGTGGCACACTTTCTGCTGTCTATTCCGTTGTTACATACCAAGTTCCGGTATAGCGGAATACACAATCCCTGGAGTGCTTGTCATGCATCACCGACCTTCCGTATTCAAAGCGTGTGTTTTTCTCGTCGTTGCATCGGCTTCCCTCGCCAGCGTGGTGCAGGCGGCGGACAGCAAGCTTGATGATGTGCTCAAGCGTGGGCACTTGATCGTAGGTACAGGCAGTACCAATGCGCCGTGGCACTTCCAGGGAGCGGATGGCAAGTTGCAGGGATTTGATATCGACATCGGCCGCATCGTGGCCAAAGGCTTGTTCAATGACCCGAGCAAGGTGGAGTTTGTGGTGCAGTCGTCTGACGCACGTATTCCCAACCTGCTCACCGACAAGGTCGACATGAGCTGCCAGTTCATTACTGTTACCGCCAGCCGTGCGCAGCAGGTGGCTTTTACCCTGCCGTACTACCGCGAAGGCGTCGGCCTGCTGCTGCCCAACAACAGCAAGTACAAGGAAATCGAAGACCTTCAAGCCGCAGGCGATGACGTTACTGTGGCCGTGCTGCAGAACGTGTATGCCGAAGAGCTGGTGCATCAGGCGCTGCCCAAGGCCAAGGTCGACCAGTACGACAGCGTTGACCTGATGTACCAGGCCGTGAACTCAGGCCGCGCCGATGCCGCCGCCACCGACCAGTCTTCGGTCAAATACCTGATGGTGCAAAACCCCGGTCGTTATCGCAGCCCGACTTATGCCTGGAGCCCGCAAACCTACGCCTGCGCGGTCAAACGCGGCGACCAGGACTGGCTGAACTTCGTCAACACCGCTTTGCACGAAGCCATGACCGGTGTGGAGTTCCCCACCTACAAAGCCTCGTTCAAGCAGTGGTTCGGCGTGGACCTGCCAGAACCGGCGATTGGTTTTCCCGTGGAATTCAAGTGACCCGCAACAATAGGGGCGTGCCTGAACACGCCCCCTTCAGGTGCTGCTGACCATGAACTATCAGTTGAACTTTGCCGCCGTCTGGCGTGATTTCGACACCTTGCTGGCAGGACTGGGCCTGGGCCTGCAGTTGGCGTTGCTGTCGATCGCCATCGGCTGCGTGATCGGCCTGTTGATGGCGTTTGCCATGCTCTCCAGGCACCGCGCGTTGCGTATTTTTGCCTCGGTGTATGTGACGGTGGTGCGCAATACCCCGATCCTGGTGTTGATCCTGTTGATCTACTTCGCCTTGCCCTCCCTGGGCATTCGGCTGGACAAGATTCCCTCGTTCATCATCACCCTGTCGCTGTATGCCGGTGCCTACCTCACCGAAGTGTTCCGCGCAGGCCTGGTGAATATTCCCAAGGGCTTGCGTGAAGCCGGCCTGGCCATCGGCCTGGGCGAATGGCGGATCCGCGCTTACATCACCGTGCCGGTGATGCTGCGCAACGTGCTGCCGGCGCTGTCGAACAACTTTATCTCGCTGTTCAAGGACACCTCCCTGGCCGCTGCGATCGCGGTGCCGGAGCTGACCTATTACGCCCGCAAGATCAACGTCGAAAGCTACCGGGTGATTGAAACCTGGCTGGTCACGACCGCGCTCTACGTGGCTGCCTGTTACCTGATTGCCATGCTGCTCCGTTACCTGGAACAGCGTTTGGCGATCCGTCGTTAAGGAAGGGGTTGCATGTACGAATCCCCCAGTTGGCTGCATGAATTGTGGATCGCCCGCGAAACGCTTTGGGCTGGCTTCCAGGCCAGTGTGGCGGTCTCGGCGCTGGCGATTATCTTTGGCACCCTGATCGGCATCGTCGCCGGGTTGATCCTCACCTACGGCAAATTCTGGATGCGCGCGCCGTTCCGTCTGTACGTCGATTTGATCCGTGGCACGCCGGTGTTTGTGCTGGTGTTGGCGTGTTTCTACATGCTGCCGGCCCTTGGCTGGCAAATCAGTGCGTTTCAGGCCGGTGCGGTTGGGCTGACCTTGTTCTGTGGCTCCCATGTGTCGGAAATCGTGCGCGGCGCGCTGCAAGCCATTCCCCGTGGGCAACTTGAAGCGGGCAAGGCGATTGGCCTGACGTTTTATCAGTCCCTGGGCTATGTGCTGTTGCCCCAGGCGCTGCGGCAGATCCTGCCGACCTGGGTCAACTCCTCCACGGAAATCGTCAAGGCTTCCACCTTGCTGTCGGTGATCGGCGTGGCGGAATTGCTGCTCAGTACCCAGCAGGTGATCGCGCGCACCTTCATGACCCTGGAGTTCTACCTGTTCGCCGGGTTTCTGTTCTTTGTCATCAACTACGCCATCGAATTATTCGGGCGCTACATTGAAAAGCGGGTGGCCTTGCCATGAATCAAGCTCAAACCAACCCAGCGCTGCTGGACATTCGTGGCCTGCGTAAACAATACGGCCAGGTGGAAGTGCTCAAGGGCGTCGACCTGTCCATGCAGCGCGGCAATGTGGTGACGTTGATCGGATCCAGCGGTTCGGGCAAGACCACTTTGCTGCGCTGCGTGAACCTGCTGGAGGAGTTCCAGGGCGGGCAGATCACCCTGGACGGCGAGTCCATCGGCTACAGCGATGTTGGCGGCAAGCGCGTACGCCACCCGGAGCGGGTGATCGCCCAGCACCGCGCAATGACCGGCATGGCGTTCCAGCAATTCAACCTGTTCCCGCACCTGACCGCGCTGCAGAACGTTACCCTCGGCTTGCTCAAGGTCAAGAAAATGGGCAAGGATGAAGCGGTAGCCCTGGCCGAAAAATGGCTGGACCGCGTCGGCCTGCTGGAGCGCCGCAATCACTTTCCCGGTCAATTGTCCGGCGGCCAGCAACAGCGCGTGGCCATTGCCCGCGCCATCGCCATGAACCCCAGCCTGATGTTGTTCGACGAAGTCACCTCAGCCCTCGACCCCGAGTTGGTGGGCGAAGTGCTCAGCGTGATCAAGGGGCTGGCGGAGGAGGGCATGACCATGTTGTTGGTCACCCACGAAATGCGCTTTGCTTATGAAGTCTCGGACCAGATCGTGTTCATGAACCAGGGCCGCATTGAAGAGCAGGGCAGCGCGAAGGACATCTTCGAACGGCCGCAGTCGCCGCGACTGGCGGAATTTCTCAAGAACATTCGTTTTTAACAAGGAGCAACTTTTATGAGCATTACTCGTTACGGCACCGGCAGCACCGCAGGTGGCGGCCAGCCACGCCCGTTCGCCCGCGCCGTGGAAGCCGATGGCTGGCTGTATGTGTCGGGCCAGGTGCCTGCGGTGGACGGTGAAATCATCAATGGTGGCATCATTGAGCAAACCCGCCAGACGATGCGCAACGTGGTGGCGATCCTCGAAGAAGCCGGCTACGAGCTCAAGGATGTGGTGCGGGTGGGTGTATGGCTGGAAGACCCACGGGACTTCTGGAGTTTCAACAAGGTGTTCGGTGAATACTTCACCCCGGAACACGCCCCGGCGCGCGCCTGCGTGCAGGCCAACATGATGGTCGATTGCAAGGTCGAGATCGATTGCGTGGCCTACAAGAAAAAGGCCTAACTGATCATTCCCACGCTCTGCGTGGGAATACCGCCTTGGACGCTCTGCGTCCGCGCTTGTGACGCAGAGCGTCACCGCATGCATTCCCACGCAGAGCGTGGGAACGATCATCTGGAACGGGACCGAGTACTGCCATGACCGAAGACACCATCAAACGCCGCGCCAAAGGCCTGGACCGTGCGTTCGATATCCTCGATTTTCTCAAGGAAATCGGCCAGCCCCTGCGCCCGAATGATATTGCCAGCGGCATTGGCAGCCCCAAATCCACGGTCTACGAACTGGTGGCGTCGTTGCTGGAGCGGCGCATCCTGGAGACCGTGGGCAAGGACGGCCACGTGTACCTGGGCCGGCAGCTGTATTTCCTCGGCCAGGCACACTTGCGTCACTTCGACCTGACCCGCGAGGCCGACCACGCCTTGCAGGAGATCGTCAGCCAGACCCACGAAACCGCGCAGATGTGCCTGCTCAACGGGCGCAAATACACGGTGGCGCTGATGCGCGAGGGCCAGCGGCATTTCCGTATTTCTTCGGATATCGGCGAAAACGCGCCCATTCCGTGGACCGCCTCGGGGCGCTTGTTGCTGGGGCATTTGAGCGACCGGCAGATCGTCGACCTGATCGACCCCGACGATTTCATCCTGCCGGACGGCCTGCGCCTGCCGCTGGACACGTTCCTGGCGCAGATCCGCCAGGCCAGCCTCGATGGGTTCTTCTCCTTCGACAGTGTGGCCGACACCTTCACCCATTGCTTTGCCGCCCCGGTGCGCGATGCCCAGGGCATCAGCATCGCGACCCTGTGCATCGTCGCCCCCCGGGCCGATGCCAGCAAAAACTACCACGACTATCGCCGGGTACTGATCGACAGCGCCAACAGCCTGGCCCGGCGCATCAACGAATAGGAGTTTTCCATGTCTGCCCTCAACGCCGTTGAAAAAGGTGCCGCCGCCGTCGGTGCTCATTTGGTTCGCGATGTCAGCCTGCCGGCCCTGGTGCTGCACCGTGACGCCCTGGAACATAACATCCGCTGGATGCAGGACTTTGTCCGCAGCAGCGGCGCCGAGCTGGCGCCCCACGGCAAGACCAGCATGATGCCCGCGCTGTTCCAGCGCCAGATCGCCGCCGGTGCCTGGGGCATCACCCTGGCTACCGCCGTGCAGACCCGTGCCGCCTACGCCAGCGGCGTGCGTCGTGTGCTGATGGCCAACCAGTTGGTGGGCGCGCCGAACATGGCCTTGATCGCCGACCTGCTGGCCGATAAGGATTTTGACTTCCATTGCATGGTCGATCACCCGGACAACGTTGCCGACCTGGGCCTGTTCTTCGCCGCCCGTGGCCAGCGCCTCAATGTGATGATCGAGTACGGCGTGGTCGGTGGCCGCTGCGGTTGCCGCAGCGAGCAAGAGGTGCGTGAGCTGGCCAAGGCGATCAAAGCCCAACCGGCATTGGCCCTCACCGGTATCGAGGGTTACGAAGGGGTGATTCACGGCGAGCACGCCATCAGTGGCATTCGCGCCTTCGCCGCCAGCCTGGTGAGCCTGGCGGTCGAGCTGCAAGACAGCGGCCTGTTCGACCTGCCCAAGCCGATCATCACCGCATCGGGCTCGGCCTGGTACGACCTGATCGCCGAGTCGTTCGAGACGCAGAACGCCGCCGGCCGCTTCCTCAGCGTGTTACGCCCTGGCAGTTACGTGGCCCACGACCATGGCATCTACAAAGAAGCGCAGTGCTGCGTACTCGAACGCCGCAGCGACCTCAACGAGGGCCTGCGCCCGGCAATGGAAGTCTGGGCGCACGTGCAGTCGCTGCCGGAGCCTGGTTTTGCGGTGGTTGCCCTGGGCAAGCGTGATGTGGCCTACGACGCCGGTTTGCCGGTGCCGCTCAAGCGCTACAAGGCCGGGATCGTGCCTGCGCAAGGGGATGATGTGAGCGGGTGCAAGGTCACGGCGGTGATGGACCAGCATGCGTTCATGACCGTGGCGCCGGGAGTGGAATTGCGCATTGGCGACATTATTTCGTTTGGTACGTCCCACCCTTGCCTGACCTTTGACAAGTGGCAGGTGGGCTGCCTGGTGGATGAGCAGTTGCAGGTGGTTGAGTCTCTGCGTACCTGCTTCTAGACCGCGTCGCGGCTATCGCAGGCAAGCCAGCTCCCACATTCGACTGCATTCCTCCAGTTGGAATAGGGTCAACTGTGGGAGCGGGCTTGCCCGCGATGGGGCCCTCCAGCACACCTGAGAACTTTGCCATGAACACCCACCCCCACATCGCCCTCATCGGCGAATGCATGATCGAACTGCAACACCGCGCCGACGGCAGCCTGCACCAGAGCTTCGGCGGCGATACCCTGAACACCGCGGTGTACCTGCGCCGCGAACTGGGCGAGGTCGGCAGCGTTGACTACGTCACCGCCCTGGGCGATGACAGCTTCAGCGATGCCATGTGTGAGCATTGGCACGCCGAAGGCCTTGGCCTGGGGATGGTCCAGCGCCTGCCAGGGCGCCTGCCGGGCTTGTACTGCATCCAGACTGATGCCCAGGGCGAACGTAAATTCCTCTACTGGCGCAACGAAGCGGCCGTGCGCGACTGCTTTACCACACCGGCCGCCGAGCCGGTCCTGGCGGCCTTGCCGGGCTATGACGTGGTGTATTTGAGCGGCATTACCCTGGCGGTGCTGGGAGATATCGGACGTGAGCGCTTGCTGCAGGCGCTGATCGAAGTCCGCCAGCGCGGCGCCAAGGTGGTGTTCGATAACAACTACCGGCCACGGCTGTGGGCCGATGTGCAAGCGGCCCGCGAGGCGTATCGCCGGGTGTTGGCTGAAGTGGACATTGCCTTGCTCACCGAGGATGACGAACGCGCGTTGTTTGGTTATGAGGATAGCGAGCAGGTGTTTGCGGCGTACCCGTCGATTGCAGAAGTGGTGCTCAAGCGGGGAGCGGATGCGTGCCTGATTCGTTGCGCGGGCGAGCGCTTTGCGGTGCCGGCGTTGAAGGTGGAGAAGGTGGTGGACACCACGGCGGCGGGGGATTCGTTCAGTGCGGCGTATTTGGCCAGTCGGCTCAAGGGTGGCTCGCCGCAAGAGGCTGCATTGGCGGGGCATCGGTTGGCGAGCCGGGTGATTCAGGTGCCGGGGGCTCTGATACCGAGATGATCACTGATCGTTCCCACGCTCTGCGTGGGAGCGCAGCCCGGGACGCTCCGCGTCCCAGAAACGGACGCAGAGCGTCCAGTGAGGCATTCCCACGCAGAGCGTAGGAACGATCGGACTGAAGCCATCCACTCAATCGCGGTAAAACACCTGCACCAAGTGATAGCCAAACTTGCTCTTGATCGGCCCGTGCACCACCTTCACCGGCTTCTTGAAGATCACCGCATCAATCGCCCCCACCATCTGCCCGGGCCGCACTTCGCCCAGGTCACCGCCACGTTTGCCCGACGGGCAGGTGGAGTACTTCTTGGCCAGCACATCAAAGGCTTCGCCCTTGGCAATGCGCTGCTTGAGTTGTTCGGCTTCTTCGCTGGTTTTCACCAGGATATGACGGGCTTGGGCTTTCATGGGGCTCTACCAGCTGTGCGACGGCGCGCGATTATGCCTGAACTCAGGCCTCGCCGCCGATCATGCTACGGATTTTGTTGGCCAACAGGTCAATGGAAAAAGGCTTGGCGACCATGTCCATGCCGTCTTCCAGGAACCCCTGGCGCTCGGCGGCTTTCTCGGCATAACCGGTCATGAACAGCACGCGCAGGCCGGGGCGATGCTGGCGGGCGATTTCCGCCAGTTGCCGGCCATTCATGCCGGGCAGGCCAACGTCGGTCACCAGCAAGTCCACGCGCAAATCCGACTCCAGCAACGGCAGCGCCGCACGCGCATCCGCCGCCTGGTGCGCGGTATAGCCCAGTTCGTCGAGTACATTGACCACCAGCATACGCACCGCCGGGTCGTCCTCGACCACCACCACCGCTTCACCGGCCAGGGCCACGGGGGCTTCGGTCAGGCTGGTAGGCAGGCTGCTTTCCAGTGCGGTGCCATACAAGCGCGGCAGGTACAGGCGCACGCAGGTGCCCTGGCCGGGTTCGCTCTGGATAGTTACGTGGCCGCCGGACTGCTGGGCAAAGCCGTAGATCATCGACAACCCAAGGCCCGTGCCTTGGCCGATGGGCTTGGTGGTGAAGAACGGGTCGAAGGCCTTGGCGAGGATTTTCGGTGCCATGCCGCTGCCGTTGTCGCTCACGCCAAGCATCACATAGTCGCCGGCCTTGACCGGTTCCAGGGTGGTGATGTCGGTGCCGTCCAGGTAACTGTTGGCGGTTTCGATCAGCAACTCGCCGCCGTCGGGCATGGCGTCGCGGGCGTTGATCACCAGGTTGAGCAGGGCGTTTTCCAACTGGCTGGCGTCGGTGTTCACCGGCCAGATGTCCTTGCCCAGTTGGACCTTGAGTTCGATGTGCGCGCCCTTGGTGCGCCGGAACAGGTCTTCCAGGGACGCCACCAGTTGGTTGGGGTCGGTGGGGCGACGGTCCAGCGACTGGCGCCGCGAGAACGCCAGCAGCCGGTGGGTGAGGGCAGCGGCACGGTGGGCGGAGGACACGGCCGCATCGGCAAACCGGCCGATATCGTCGCTGCGTCCGGCGGCAATATAGCGCTGCATCAGGTCCAGGCTGCCGATAATGCCGGTGAGCATATTGTTGAAGTCATGGGCGATACCGCCGGTGAGTTGGCCGACCGCTTCCATCTTCTGCGCATGGCGCAGGGCATCTTCGGCACGTTCGCGCTCGAACATCTCGTTTTGCAGGCGCTGGTTGGCTTCGGCCAGCGCCTGGGTGCGCTGGGCCACGCGTTCTTCAAGGTTCTCGTTGAGGTGGCGCAGGGCCTCTTCGGTGAGCTTGCGTTCGGTCTCGTCGATCACAAAGATATAGAAACCATTCACCGAGCCGTCACTGCTAAAGCGCGGCAAGTACTTCATCAGCGCATGGCGCGGGCGGCCATCGCGATGAGGCGTCACTGTCATGAAGCTGCACGCCTTGCCCTTGAGCGCGGCGGCGATCTTGTCTGCGCGCCCTGCGTACACCTCGTCGCCGATGACTTCGCGGATGGTTCTGCCGTACAGCTCCTGGGGCGTCTTGCCGTACCACTCGAGGTAGGCGCTGTTGTTGAGGCGAAAGCGCTGGTCGTGGTCAACGTAGCCGATCAACACCGGCATGGCGTTGATGATCAATTGCAGCTCGGTCTGGCTCTGGCGCAAGGCCTGCTCGGTGTTTTTGCGCTCGGTGAGGTCCAGCGCGGCGCCGAGGAACCGTGCCGGCCGGCCGTGATGATCCTTGTAGCAGCGGCCACGGGCGAATACCCAGCGCACCTGGCCATCGGCTTGCTGCAGGCGGTACTCTTCGGCGTATTCGGTGCCGTGGGTGATGCAATGCTTGATGCTGCGCGTCACCGTGCCCCGGTCTTCGGGATGCACGCCGTGCAGGTAGGCGCTGATGGGCAGCAGGCTTGAGTCGTTGGGGTCGACGCCATGCAGGTAGGCGAAATGGGCGTCGGCAATGAAGCGGTCTTCACCGATATCCCAATCCCAGGTGCCCACCGCGTCGGTGGCCGCCAGCGCCAGTTGCAGGCGCTGCTCGGTGTTGTGCTGGGCCTTGAGGCTCGCTTCGGAACGCTGTTGCAGTTCGAGGGTTTTGCTGCGCCGTTCATTGGTTTCAATGGCCGTGACCAGAATGCCGGCCACCCGGCAGCTTTCGTCGCGCACCGGGCTGTAGGTCAGGTCGAGCCATATCTCGGTGTCGCGGCCCTCGCGTTGCAGCACAAAGCGTTGCTCGCTGAAGGTGCGCACCTGGCCGCCGAGCACGGCGTCGTAGACCGGCGCGGCGAAGCTTTCCAGTTCGGGCCAAGTGTGGTGCGCCGGCTGGCCCAGAGCGCCGGGGTGCTTGCCGCCTATCAGGTGGGCAAAGCCATCGTTATAAAGTTGTATGAGGTGTGGGCCCCACAGCAGCACCATTGGCATGGGTGAATGCACGACGATATCGACAGCAGTGCGCAGGCTTTGCGGCCACTCACTGGCCTCACCGAGTGGGCTTTGCGCCCAGTCCAGCCGCTTGATCAGCGCAGCGGCTTCGCTACCGGTGGATGTTCCATTCATAAAAAAACCTGAGCCTGACGCTTTGAAAAATGACAACCCCCATTGTCCCAAGGAACGACAGCGGGTGACTACCCCCGAAAAATAGCATGCCTTGAGGGTTTTTCTTCAAAACGCTGCGTCAGCGCTGAAACCTTTCATCTACTCGGCCAGTTCAGCTCTGTGGCGAAATTGCTCCAGTGCCTGGGGGTTGGCCAGGGCATCAGTGTTTTTCACCGGCTCGCCATGCACCACATTGCGCACCGCCAATTCGACGATTTTGCCGCTGATGGTGCGGGGGATATCCGTGACAGCGAGGATCTTCGCCGGGACGTGGCGTGGTGTGGTGTTGGCGCGAATCACCTGACGGATTTGCTGTTGCAGCGCTTCGTCCAGTTCGACCCCGTCATCCAGGCGCACAAACAGCACCACGCGCACGTCGTCCTGCCAACGCTGACCGATGGCGAGGCTTTCCAGCACCTGCGGGACTTTTTCCACCTGGCGATAAATCTCGGCGGTGCCAATGCGCACGCCGCCGGGGTTGAGCACCGCGTCGGAGCGCCCGTGGATCAACAGGCTGCCGTTGGCGCGTTGCTCGGCATAGTCGCCCTGGGCCCACACGCCGTGGAACTGGCTGAAATACGAAGCGCGCAGCTTTTGCTGCTGCGGGTCGTTCCACAACCCGATTGGCATGGCAGGGAAATGCCGGGTGCACACCAGTTCGCCTTTCTCTCCGATCAGGGGCCGGCCCTGGTCGTCCCACACTTCGATGGCCATGGCCAGGCTCTTGCACTGCATCTCACCGCGCCGCACGGGCAGCACCGGGTTGCCGATCACAAAGCAGGAGACAATGTCGGTGCCACCGGACATCGAGGACAGGCACAGCTCGGCTTTGATCTCGCGGTACACGTAGTCGTAACTCTGGGGCGACAGCGGCGAGCCGGTCGAAATCAGGCCCTTGAGGCTGCCCAGATCGTGGCTCTGGCGCGGCTGCAACCCTGACTTTTCCAGGGTGGCGAGGAATTTGGGGCTGGTGCCGAACACGCTGATTTTTTCCGCATCGATCAGGTCGATCAAGCGTTCGGGGCCGGGGTGGAACGGCGAGCCGTCATACAGCACCGCGGTGGCGCCGATCGCCAGCACCGACACCAGCCAGTTCCACATCATCCAGCCGCAGGTGGTGTAGTAGAACAGGCAGTCCTCGCGATTCAGGTCGGCATGCAGGCCGTGTTCCTTGAGGTGCGTGAGCAGTACGCCGCCAGTGCCATGGATGATGCACTTGGGGATGCCGGTGGTGCCGCTGGAATAAAGGATATACAGCGGGTGATCGAACGGCACCGCGACAAATTCCGGTTCGCCGCAGGCTTTGTAGAAGTCGTCCCACAGCGCGACGTGGGCGTGGGTGGCGTAGTCCCCAGCCTGCACCTCGGGCTTGGCGTAAGGCACGATGATCAGCTGTTGCAGGGAGGGCAGGCGTTCAAGGATCTCATTGAGCTTGGCGCTCTGGTCGATGCGCTTGCCGGCATAGCGGTAGCCTGCGCAGGTGATCAGCACCTTGGGCTCGATCTGGCCGAAGCGGTCGATGACGCCCTGGGTGCCGAAATCTGGCGAGGAGCACGACCAGATCGCACCGAGGCTGGTGGTCGCGAGCATGCCCACCAGGGTTTGCCAGGTGTTGGGCATGCACGCGGCCACGCGGTCACCTATACCGACCCCGGCCGCGCGCAGGCTTTTTTGCAGGCCGGCCACGTGTTCCGCTAGCTGCGCATAGCTCAATTGTTCACGTTGGCCGTCTTCGCTGACAGCCACCACCGCAGGATGATCGTCACGGCGGCGTAACAGGTGTTCGGCGAAGTTCAGGGTGGCGCCGGGAAACCAATGGGCGCTGGGCATCTCCACGTCTTCGATCAGGGTGACGCTGGGCGGGCTGCGAAACTGCACGTCAAAGAACGCGACAATCGCCTGCCAGAAGTCCGGGCGCTGGTCGATGCTCCATTGGTGCAGGGCGGGGTAGTCGTGGAGCTGCACGCCGTGCCGTTGGTTGATGAAGCGGCGGAACTGATCCATGCGCGTGTTGGCGATGCGTTCCGGGGACGGTTGCCAGAGGATGTCGGACATAAGCTGCCTCTTCTCGTTCCCACGCTTCGCGTGGGAATGCCTGACTGGACGCTCTGCGTCCACTTTTGGGGCGCGGAGCGCCCCGGTCTGCGTGCCCACGCAGAGCGTGGGAACGATCATCACGGGTTTACTGGGCCAGCCAGCCACCATCGATGTTCCAGGCCGCGCCGCGCACCTGGGCACCGGCTTCACTGCACAAAAACAACACCAGCTCGCCCAACTGCGACGGCGTCACAAACTCCAGCGACGGCTGTTTCTCTGCCAGTAGATCCTGCTGCGCCTGCTGGGGGTCTACCCCAGTAGCCACGCGATCATCAATCTGTTTCTGCACCAGCGGCGTCAGCACCCAGCCCGGGCAGATGGCGTTGCAGGTCACATTACTGGTGGCGGTTTCCAGGCCCACCACCTTGGTGAGGCCGATCACCCCATGCTTGGCCGCCACGTACGCCGCCTTGCCCACTGAGCCGACTTGGCCGTGCACCGAGGCGATATTGACGATGCGCCCCCAGCCCTTGGCCTTCATGCCCGGCAGGCTCAAACGTGTACTGTGGAACACCGAGGACAGGTTGATCGCGATAATCGAATCCCAGCGTTCCACCGGAAAGTCTTCCACCGCTGCCACATGCTGGATGCCGGCATTGTTGACCAGGATGTCCACGCCACCGAACTCGCGCTCGGCGTAAGCGAGCATGTCGGCGATCTGCGCGGGGTCGCTGACGTCGGCCGGGTGATGCCCGACCTTGCCGCCAAACGCCTGCACCTGGGCGATCACCGCGCTGGCGTCGCCAAAGCCGTTGAGAATCAGGTTGGCGCCGGCCTTGGCCAGGCTCAGGGCAATGCCTAAGCCGATGCCGCTGGTGGAGCCGGTGACCAAGGCGGTCTTGCCATTCAAAGTCGTCATGAAAACCTCACACAATGCCGGTGGCGTAGAAAGTACCGATCACCACGAACACCGCAAGGGTCTTGATGATCGTGATGCCAAAAATGTCCTTGTAGGCTTCGCGGTGGGTCAACCCGGTGACGGCCAGCAGGGTGATCACCGCGCCGTTGTGGGGCAGGGTGTCCATGCCGCCGCTGGCCATGGCCGCGACCCGGTGGAGCACCTCAAGGGGGATATTGGCCGCGTGGGCGGCTGCAATAAAGCTCTCGGACATCGCCGCCAGGGCGATGCTCATGCCGCCGGAAGCGGAGCCGGTGATACCGGCCAGCAAGGTCACGGTGATCGCTTCGTTGACCAGCGGGTTGGGGATGCCCTTGAGCCAGTCCGCCAGTACCAGAAAGCCCGGCAGCGAGGCGATCACGGCGCCAAACCCATATTCCGAGGCGGTGTTCATCGCCGCAAGCAATGCACCGCTTACCGCGCTTTTACTGCCTTCGGCCAGCTTGCTCTTAATTGCCGAGAAGCCGAACACCAGTACTACGATAATCCCCACCAGCAACGCCGCCTGCACCGCCCAGATCGCGGTGAGCTTGGCGATTTCGGTGGTCACCGGCGCGCTCATGCCCGGCAGGCTGAGGCTGTGGGTCTTGCCGTACCACTGCGGGATCCAGTGGGTGAACAACAGGTTCATCACCCCCACCAGGATCAGCGGCGACAGCGCGAGCCACGGGTTGGGCAGGCTCAGGTTGTCGGCGGTTTCCGGCTCATTGCGCAACTCGGTGCCATAACCTTCACCTGCGCGCTGGGCCTTGTTGCGCTGGTGTGCGAGGTAGAGCATGCCGGCGCAAAACACGAAGATCGTGCCGATCAGCCCCAGCCACGGCGCCGCCCAGGCGGTGGTGTTAAAGAAGGTGCTGGGGATGATGTTCTGGATCTGCGGGGTGCCGGGCAGGGCGTCCATGGTGAACGAAAACGCGCCGAGGGCGATGGTCGCCGGGATCAGGCGCTTGGGGATATTGCTCTGGCGGAACATCTCGGCGGCGAACGGGTACACCGCAAACACCACCACGAACAGCGACACGCCGCCATAGGTGAGCAGGGCGCACACCAGCACAATCACCAGCATCGCCTGGCGGGTGCCGAGCAAGCGGATCGCAGCGGCCACAATCGAACGCGAAAAGCCTGACAGCTCAATGAGCTTGCCGAACACCGCACCGAGCAGGAATACCGGGAAATACAGCTTGATAAAACCGACCATCTTTTCCATGAACACCCCGGTAAAGGCAGGGGCGACGGCGGACGGGTCGGTGAGCAGCACCGCGCCAAGGGCGGCGATGGGGGCAAACAGGATAACGCTATAGCCACGGTAGGCGGCCAGCATCAGCAGCGCGAGCGCAGCCAGGGCAATGATCACACTCATGGTGTGTCTCCATCGGATTGTTATTGTTGTGGGGTGAGGCTGTGGGAGGGAGCTATAGCGAGATGTGTGCCAAATTTTTAACTTGTTGATATATATAGCTTTATTTACTTTTGACGACGGTTTTCCAGAAGATAGTCTCAATCGAGAGACGAGTGGAGATCCCTTGTGGGAGCTGGCTTGCCTGCGATAGCGGTGTAACAGTGCCATATTCCCTGGCTGAACCAACGCTATCGCAGGCAAGCCAGCTCCCACACAGGGTTGTCTTGATAGTGGGAATATTGTCTCTTTTATGAGACTAGGTTATTCCAAGCGCCAGCATTTTTTTATACAGCGTCGACCGCCCCAGCCCTAGCCGCTTGGCTGCCTCCACCACATTCCCCTCACACGCCGTGAGCGCGGCGGCGATAATCTGCCGGTCAAACCGTTCCCGTGCCGCACTGAATGTCTCTCCCTCCATCGACACCAGCGCACGGCGTTCAACCGGCGTAAAAGTGCCAATGGCCGTGCGTATCTCCTCGGCATTCAACACCACGTCATCACTCAACAGCGCCGCCCGCTCCAGCACATTGCGCAGCTCGCGGATATTGCCCGGCCAGGCATGTTGGGCCAACAGCGCCAGCGCATCGCGGTCCAGTTCGTGCTGGCTGCGCAACTCCTCAAGGATCGCCTCGCTCAACGCCGGAATATCCTCCAGGCGTTCACGCAACGGCGGCACCTGGATCGGCAGCACGTTCAGTCGGTAATACAAATCCGCACGAAACTCGCCACGTTTGATCGCCGCCTCCAGGTCCATGGACGTTGCGGCAATCACCCGCACATCGCTGTGCAGCATCTCGTTGGAGCCCACCGGTTCGAATTCCTTTTCCTGCAACACCCGCAGCAATTTGCTTTGCAGTGGCAGCGGCATGTCGCCGATCTCATCGAGAAACAACGTGCCGCCCTGGGCGATCTGGAACTTGCCGGGGCGGCCCTTGCGGTCGGCACCGGTAAAGGCGCCGGGTGCGGTGCCGAAGAATTCGGCTTCAAGCAGGTCATGGGGAATCGCCGCGCTGTTGATGCTCACAAAGGCTTTGTGCGCCCGGGGCGATGCGCCGTGGATGGCCTGGGCGAGCAGCTCCTTGCCGGTGCCGGTTTCCCCGAGCAGCAATACCGGCGATTCGGCGCTCGCACTGCGCCGCGCCCGGCGCTTGACCTCAAGGCTGGCGGCGCTGGTGCCGATAAAGTGCGCGAAGTTGTATTTGCTTTGCCGCGAGCGCAGCAGTGAGCGCGTGGAGGCCAGCTCCTGCTGCATGCTCAGGTAGCGCTCGATCAACGGCGACAGTTTGCGCAGTTCATCGAACAGTGCAAACCCAATCGCGCCGATCACCGCCCCGGCCTCGTCGTGGATCGGCAGGCGCATCACCACCAGCGGGCCCTTGGGAGTGTCCTGGATATCCAGCAGGATCGGCCGGTCATTGCGCACCACCTGGCGCAGCAGACTGTTGGAAATCACCTGCTCGCAAGGCTGGCCGATGGCTTGGTCGGCGCTCTTGAGGCCAAAACGCTTGGCGTAACGCTCGTTCATCCACACGATATTTGCATCGCGGTCGACGATGACCGTGCCTTCGCTAGACTGCTCGATGATCTCGAACAGCGACTGGATGGCCAGGCCGCGAACCTGTTGGTAGTCCTTGAGGCTAGTGCTCATGGAGGCAGAATCCTGTTAATCATCACAAGGGGATGTGCGCTGCTGCCAGCAGTTCTTTGGTGTACGGGTGTTGGGGCGACTCGAACACATCATGGCTGGCGCCACGCTCCACCACCTTGCCATCCTTGACCACGATCATGTCATGAGCCATGGCGCGCACCACCGCCAGGTCATGGCTGATAAACAGGTAGGTCAGGCCGTATTTGTCCTGCAGTTCGCGCAGTAGCGCCACTACTTGTTTTTGCACCGTGCGGTCCAGCGCCGAGGTGGGTTCGTCGAGCAGCATCAGCGCTGGCTTGAGCACCAGGGCGCGGGCAATGGCGATGCGTTGGCGCTGGCCACCGGAAAACTCATGGGGGTAGCGATGCCGGCTGGCAGGGTCGAGGCCCACGTCCTTGAGCACCTGGATGACTTGCGCTTCGCGGTCGGCCAGGCTGCACGGTGCGTGTACTTCCAGGCCCTCGCTGATGATCTGCTGCACCGACATGCGCGGGCTGAGGCTGCCATAGGGGTCCTGGAACACCACCTGCATCTGCTTGCGCCACGGGCGCATCTGCTGATGGTTGAGCGGGTCCAGGGCCTCACCCTGGAAGCGGATGCTGCCGCTGGAGTCGAGCAAGCGCAGGATCGCCTGGCCCAGGGTGGACTTGCCGGAACCGGACTCACCGACAATCCCCAGGGTTTTGCCGCGCTGCACGCTGAGGCTGATACCGTCCACCGCGCGCAGGTAGGTCTTGGCCCGGAACAGCCCGCCGCCAAGGGGGAATTGCACGCTCAGGTCATCCACTTCCAGTACCGTCTCACGCGGCTCGCTGCACAGCACATCGCCCGAGGGCTCGGCGTCCAGCAGCAGGCGGCTGTAGGGATGCTGCGGTGCGGTGAACAGGGCCTGGCAGTCGGCCTGCTCGACGATTTCCCCGGCGCGCATCACGCAGACCCGCTGGGCGATACTGCGCACCAGGTTCAGATCGTGGCTGATCAACAGCAGCGACATGCCCAAACGTTGCTGCAAAGATTTGAGCAGCAACAGGATCTTGCGCTGCACCGTCACGTCGAGCGCCGTGGTGGGCTCGTCGGCAATCAGCAGTTCGGGCTCGCAGGCCAGGGCCATGGCGATCATCACCCGCTGGCGCTGGCCGCCGGACAGTTGATGGGGATAGGCCTTGAGCCGTTCCTGGGGTTTCTGGATGCCCACCAGTTCCAGCAGTTCGAGGATGCGCGCCTGCGCCGCCTTGCCGCCCAGGCCCTTGTGCAGCAGCAGGGTTTCGCCGATCTGCTTTTCGATGCTGTGCAGCGGGTTCAGGGAGGTCATCGGCTCCTGGAAGATCATGGCAATGCGGTTGCCGCGCAATTTTTGCAGAGTGCTTGGTGAGGCGCCGATCAGTTCCTGGCCGCGATACTTGATCGAACCCAGGGTTTGGGTGCCGGCTTGCGGCAGCAGTTGCAGGATCGAATGGGCCGTCACTGACTTGCCCGAGCCCGACTCACCCACCAGCGCCAGGCACTCGCCGGGGCGCACGTCCAGGCTCAGGTTGCGCACGACGGTCTGGCCGTTGAAGGCGACGCATAGGTCGCGGATTTCGATCAGGTTCATACGCACTTACTCATGAGCGAGGGTCGAAGGCGTCACGCAACGCCTCGCCGATAAACACCAGCAACGACAGAATCAGTGCCAGGGTGAAAAATGCCGTCAGCCCCAGCCACGGCGCTTGCAGGTTCTGCTTGCCCTGGCCGATCAGCTCACCCAGGGACGCGCTGCCGGCGGGCATGCCGAAGCCAAGGAAGTCCAGGGCGCTCAAGGTGGAGATCGCTCCGGTCAAGATAAACGGCAAATAGCTGAGGGTCGCGGTCATGGCGTTGGGCAGGATGTGCCGACGAATGATCTTGGCATCGCCCAGGCCCAGGGCGCGCGCGGCCTTGACGTACTCCAGGTTGCGCCCGCGCAGGAACTCGGCGCGCACCACGTCCACCAGGGCCAACCAGGAAAACAGCGCCATGATCCCCAGCAACCACCAGAAATTCGGCTCGACAAACCCCGACAGGATAATCAGCAGGTACAGCACCGGCAGGCCAGACCACACCTCGAGGATGCGTTGCCCGAGCAAGTCCACCCAGCCGCCGTAGTACCCCTGCAGCGCGCCGGCGGCAATCCCGATGACGGCGCTGATGGCAGTCAGGGCCAGGGCAAACAGGATTGACACCCGTGCGCCAAAGATCACCCGCGCCAACACATCGCGGGACTGGTCATCGGTGCCCAGCCAGTTCACCGCCGACGGCGGGCTCGGGGCAGGGCGGGTGAGTTCGTAGTTGGGGGTGTCATCGCTGAACGGAATCGGTGGGAACAGCATCCAACCGCCCTCCTGCTTGATCAGCTTTTGCACGTAGTCACTGCGGTAATCCGCCTGGAACGGCAATTGCCCGCCGAACTGCTGCTCGGTGTAGCGCTTGAACACCGGGAAATACAGCTCATTCTTGAAACTGAGCACCAGCGGTTTGTCATTGGCGATCAACTCGCCGCCCAGGGTCAGTATGAACAGGCCGATAAACAGCCACAGCGACCACCAGCCACGCCTGTTTTTCTTGAAGCGCTCGAAACGCCGACGGGCCACGGGAGACAGGTTGAGCATCAGGCGTTCCTCGCGGCGAAGTCGATACGCGGGTCCACCAGGGTGTAGCAGAGGTCGCCGATGAGTTTTATCAGGAGGCCGAACAGGGTGAAGATAAACAGCGAGCCAAACACCACCGGGTAGTCGCGGGACACCGCCGCCTCGTAGCTCATGCGGCCCAGGCCATCGAGGGAGAAGATCACCTCGATCAGCAGCGAACCGGCAAAGAACACACTGATAAACGCCTGGGGGATCCCCGAGATCACCAGTAACATCGCATTGCGGAACACGTGACCGTACAGCACCCGGCGTTCGCTCAAGCCCTTGGCACGGGCGGTAACCACGTACTGGCGGGTGATTTCATTGAGGAACGAGTTCTTGGTGAGGATGGTCAAGGTGGCGAACCCGCCGATCACCAGTGCCGTGACCGGTAGCACCAGGTGCCAGAAATAGTCGGCCACCTTGCCCACGGTACTCAGTTCGGCAAAGTTTTCCGAGACCAGCCCGCGTACCGGGAACCAGTTCAGCGAGGTGCCGCCGGCGAACACCACGATCAGGAACATCGCAAACAGGAACGCCGGCATCGCGTAACCGATGACGATGGCTGTGCTGCTCCACATATCAAAGCTGCTGCCATGGCGCACGGCCTTGCGTATGCCCAGCGGGATCGACACCAAGTAGGTGATCAGCGTGGCCCACAGGCCAAGGGAAATGGTGACGGGCATCTTTTCCAAAATCAGATCGGTCACCGTCGCGCCGCGAAAGAAGCTGTTGCCGAAGTCCAGTTGGGCGTAGTTCTTGAGCATCAACCACAGGCGTTCCGGCGCGGATTTGTCGAAGCCGTATTGTTTTTCGATGTCCTTGATCAGCTTCGGGTCCAGACCACGGCTGGCCCGCGAGCCGCTGATGCCTTCGCCGGATGCGCTCGCCACACCACCGCCACCAATGCCTTGCAAGTGAGCGATGGCTTGCTCCACCGGCCCGCCGGGCGCGGCCTGCACGATCACGAAGTTCACCAACAGGATGATCACCAGCGTCGGGATGATCAGCAGCAGGCGCCGTACGATATAGGCAAGCATCAGTGGGCCTCTCCGCGTTTTTTCAACTCAGCCTGCATTTGTTCGTTCGTCAGCGGGGTGGGGCTGACTTCCCACCAGGTTTCCAGGGCTTCGTCGTTCTTCGCCTCGATGGCCGGGCGTCCGAAACGGTTCCACCATGCGGCGGAGGTGCCCGGTGGGTAATAGTTGGGGATCCACAGGTAATTCCATTGCAGTACGCGGTCCAGAGCGTGGGCATAGGTGAGCATCTTCGCCTGGGTGTCGGCCTTGACCAGGCCATGGATAAGGGTGTCGACGGCCGGGTCCTTGAGCACGATGTAGTTGTTGGCGCCCGAATCGAACGCGGCGGCAGAGCCGAAATAGTTGTACAGCTCCATGCCGGGCGAGGTGGTGACCGGGAAACCCGTGACGATCATGTCGTAGTCGCGGGCCATCAGCCGGTTGACGTACTGCGAAGAGTCAATGCGGCGGATATTCAGGGTGATGCCGATCTGCGCCAGGTTGCGTTTGTAGGGCAGCAACAGGCGCTCAAGGCCGTTCTGGACATTCAGAAAGGTGAATTCCAGCGGCTCGCCCTGGGCATTGACGAGTTTGTCGCCCACAGGTTTCCAGCCGGCGTCTTCCAGTAGGGCCAAGGCTTGCAGCTGTTTATCGCGGATCATGCCACTGCCATCGGTGACCGGGGCCTTGAACACCTGAGTAAACACCTCATCGGGAACCTGCCCGCGCAGAGGTTCGAGGATCGCCAGTTCTTCCGGAGTGGGTAACTGGCTGGCGGCCAATGGGCTATTGGAGAAATAGCTCTGCTGGCGGATGTACAGGTTGCGCATCATCTGGCGGTTGGCCCATTCGAAATCCCACAGCATCGCCAGGGCCTGGCGCACGCGCCGGTCCTTGAACATCGGTTTTTGCACATTGAACACATAGCCCTGGGCCGGCTGCGGCATCTCCTTGGCCAGGTGCGCGCGCTGCAGGCGGCCATCGTCCAGGGCCGGGCCGTTGTAGCCGATGGAGTAACCAGTGGCAGAGAATTCTCGGTTGAAGTCGTAGGCACCGCCGCGCAGCACCTGGCGCGCCACTTCGGTGTCGCCGAAGTATTCCAGGCTCAGGTGATCGAAGTTGTACAGGCCACGGCTGACCGGCAAGTCCTTGCCCCACCAGTCGGGGTCGCGTGTGAAGGTGATGGGGCTGCCGGAATCGATCTTGCTGACCTTGTAGGGGCCGCTGCCCAGCGGGGCTTCGTAACCGCCGCCGTTGGCAAAGTCGCGGGTCTTCCACCAGTGCTCGGGGAACACCGGCAAGGTGGCGATATCCAGGGGCAGGGTGCGGTTTTCGTTGCTGGAAAAGTCAAAGCGCACCTGTCGTTCGCCTTCGATTTCGACGTGTTTGACGTCTGCAAATAACGTGCGATAGCGCAGGCTGCCTTGGGTCATCAACACGTCAAAGCTGTAGCGCACGTCTTGCGCGGTAATGGGCGTGCCATCGGCAAAGCGCGCCTTGGGGTTCAGGTAGAAGCGCAGCGACAGGCCGTCGTCGGCCCGTTCCATCTTTTGCGCCACCAGGCCATAGACGGTGTAAGGCTCATCCAGCGAGCGCAACGCCAAGGGTGCATACACCCAGCCGTCGACCTGGGACACGCCGATCCCTTTGTCGATATAGGGCAGCACATGGTCAAACCGCCCCACCTCCAGCGCTGAGCGCCGCAGGCTGCCGCCCTTGGGGGCGTTGGGGTTGGCATAGTCGAAATGGCTGAAACCTTCGGCGTACTTGGCGGGCTCGCCGTACACCGTCAGGTAGGTTTGCGGGGCTGCGATCACCGCAGTGCTGGCCATTAGAAAGGCCAGGGTGGAGCAGAGCAGAGATGAAAAAGCCAATCGCATTATCAGCCTTGAGCGCCGGGTAAAGAATAATAAGGATTTGTACGCTAACGGCCTGGGCATCGCCAGTCATCAGATGCACAACGGCCCACCAAAGGGCGGGCCGTTGTTTATAGCATCAGCGCAGATTGAATCAATCCTGGCGGCTGGTGACTTCCAGCAGGTGGTAGCCGAACTGAGTCTTCACCGGGCCTTGCACGGTGTTGACCGGGGCACTGAAGACCACGGTGTCGAATTCCTTGACCATCTGGCCTGGGCCGAACGAACCGAGGTCACCGCCCTGACGGCTGGATGGGCAGCTGGAGTTGGCTTTAGCGACTTCTGCGAAATCAGCGCCGCCTTCGATTTGGGCTTTGAGGTCGTTGCATTTGTCTTCAGTGGCAACGAGGATGTGACGGGCGGTGGCTTTGGCCATGGTGAGTAACTCCTAAAGTAAAAACGGTGAGCGTACCGGATTCAGGCGGTTATTTCTCGGCAAAGTTCCACTGGGTTTTAAGTCGCCACTGTTTAGGCCATAAGGATTCAAGGCAGCACAAGGTAGTCGTTGCGCTGCACGATCGGTCGGTGCGCCGCTTGCACCAGGTGGATATAGCGGCCGTCCACCAGGTCGATGGGCAGGCAGTCGTCGATATCCAGCACCGCGTCGGTGTGGGCCTGGGACCAGTGGGCCAGCATCTGTTGCTTGCCTTTGCGCATGGCCTCCTGTTTGTGATGGGCGACCACCAGCAGGTAGTGATGGGCTTCGCCGAAGCTATTGGCCTCGTAGCCGCCGAGGTTGATGAAGTACAGGCGCGGCGCGTCGGCGTGGGGGGCCAGGTGGCTCAGTTCAACCTTCCAGCCGTCGACGCCATCGACGGCCATCCATGAATCGATGTGTACGCCTTTGGGGCTGCCAAACCAGGCGTCGCGTAATTGCGGGTAGGTGGCTTGCAGGGTGTCGGCCACTGCGAATACCACATCGTGTACTTCGATCCTGGCCCGCGGGTGTTTGCCCCCGAGCATGACGACAAACAGCATTACCGGTGTTTCCTGGGGAGTGGTGAGAGGGCAACCATACTGCGATTGAGCTGGTTTGTCCGGTTGGGATGGGGCCTTTGTGTCGCGACGCTGAACCTGTGGGAGCTGGCTTGCCTGCGATGACGACCTGTCAGCCGACGCCTATCGACCTGACACCCCGCGATCCAATTGTGTGAGCTGGCTTGCCTGCGATAGCGGCCTGCCAGCCGCCATCTATCTACCTGGCACCCCACGATCAACCTGTGGGGGCGGGCTTGCTCGCGAAGGCGGCCTGGCAGGCGACATAGTTGGATTGGGTGCATATCCATTGCTGCGGTAACGGCTACTTAGGGTTCCGCCCTGACGGCGGCTCACTTTTGAAAAAAGCGCAAAAGTAAGCAAAACGCTCTTGCCCCACCACTCGGCACCTCGCTTAGGCTCGGTGTGCCCGAACGCAGGCTTGAATCCGTGGGCCGCCGCCACGCGCCATCCATGGCGCGGGGCGGCTAACCCGGCGTCCTGCCGGGTTACCCACGAATTCAAGCCTGCGTTCGGCCAGCGTGGTTTAACGGGGCGCCTGAGATCAAGATCACAAGCAGATCAAGAGCAAGAGCAAGAGCGGCTCGCTTCGCATCGTGGTTACCGTCTTTACTGCTCGCGTTAACCCGTCACTGGGCTCCGCCAGTCATCCGAGCCGGACGTACCGGCGACTTCGTGAGTCCAGATGATCTTGCGATAGGTGAAGTGCACATCCTCCAGATGGGTGAAGTGGGCGTTGTCTGGGGCCTGGCAGTTGGGCATGCGCGATTGGATGTCGACGATGGTGGCGCCTTCCAATTCAATCGTGAAGTAATGCTCCTGGGTTCCGGCCGAGGAGGTGCGTAGCCATTCGAGGCGGCAGGACACTTCTTCGCCGGTGGTCAGGGCGCTGAACAGCAAGGGTGAGGATTTATCGAAAACCTTGCTGATCATCAGCGGTTTATGCACGCGCTGACCGGTCGGCTGGCCCGACTGCGGGTCGCGGGGAATGATTACCTGATGAGCAAACGCCTGCACCAGAATCTGGTCCTCATGGCCTTCCTGATAAATGTTGCCTACCGAGTCCTGGGTAAATGTGCCTGCCGTAATCAAACCTTGTTTGACACCGGTGATGGAGAGGTACGCGGGTGTGGGCATGACGGGTTTCCTTGCCTGTTTGAGTAGGTATTGCCGGGCAGCGAGAGCGCTGACCGGGCAGGTTCCTATAACAAGAAGCGTGCCTGAAAGTGTGAGGCTCAATGAAATAAGGGCGAAAAATACTCAGCATCCTTTATTGAGCATTTGCTGTAGTGCTGTGGGTGGTTTTTAGTGTCATTAGTTGCACAGATATGCGCATTTAGTTGCTCATGTCATATGTTTGGCAAATGCATGGTTTTAGGCTGTGGATGATGGGTGTCGCTTGGGTTGGCTGCGCAAATAGCTGCGCAGGCCGTTATTTTCAAGTGGTGTAGGATGTTTCTTAAGTTTCGTTCTGTTGCTTGCTGATTGTTTTTTTCGTGACTAAGGTTCGCTCACTTCAATGTGTTTTGAGCGGAAGTTCAAGGGCGGTTTAACAATGATGTTAATTTTGCCTACTTTGCCTTGGATGGTTGTGTGCAGCCCAAAATCGTTTATTCAGAACAGCAATATGCCTATTACTTAGAACTTGCACGGACAGCGTGCTCGCCAAGCAGTTTTGTTGGCAGTGATATGCGCTATTCAAGTGAGTTTGAAGTGCTGGAAACCGAGCTGGGCAAGGCGCACTCCATTCATGGTGCGGGCCTGCCGGATTGGCAGAAGATCAGCGAAATCAGCGAGTGCATTCTGCGTGAGCATTCCAAGGATCTGCGCGTCCTCGTTTGGTTGATTTGGGCCCTGTACCAGCGTGATTCATTTGCTGGGTTGCTGGCGGGGCTCGGTGTGTTGCGTGAACTCTGCGAGCATCATTGGGCGCAGGTCTATCCCGTTAAGCTGCGTACCCGCATTGCGGCGTTTGGCTGGTTGGTGTCGCGCCTTGAACAAGCGTGTGCGCACAACGTCCCGCTGGAGGATCAACGACCTTTATGCCAAGCGCTGCTGGAACACCTGGAATGTCTTGATCGGCTATGGGGCGAACAGCTTGGTAGCGAGGCGCCGTTGCTATTGCCGGTTCGCCGGCAGCTGTCGGCGCGTTTGGCCCAGGCTACAGCCGAACCTGGCGGCGTCGCGGGCGTCATTGCCCAGGTCAAGCCAGCGCCAACTCCGCGGCTAGAGCCCGAGCAACCGCTCAATAACGAAAAAGATGCGCACAAACGGCTGCGCGCATTGCAGGAGCAGGCTCGGCCTTTGTGTGCCTGGTGGTTGCGTGAGGATGCCACCGACCCGCGTGCCTTGCGCCTGGGCCGAACCCTGGCCTGGCTGATGCTCGTCAATTATCCCGACGCCAATAGTGAGCGGGTGACGGCGCTGCGCCCATTGGCTGGCGACAAGCGCAAGCGCTATCAAGACCGCTTCAGCCAAGGCCATTACGCCGATCTGTTGCTTGAACTTGAGGTCAGCCTGGCCGGTGCGATGTTCTGGTTCGACGGGTTGCGCATGGTCTGGGAGTGCCTGGAGGCCTTGCACGCAGAGCTGGCCATGACCGAACTGGAAATGCAATTCGCTCTGCTGCTGCATCGCCTGCCGAACCTGCCTGAGTATAGGTTCGAGGACGGCACGCCCTTTGCCGACCCCGCGACAGGTGAGTGGATCGCGCTTCATGTGATGCGTCACGTACACAAGCCCGAGCCCTCCAGGGTTGTCGTCGACAGCCTCGCCCAGCCTTGGGAAGCGGCGTTGCAAGCGGTGATGCCCTGCCTGCGCAAGGACGGCCTCAAGGCTGCGGTGGGTGTGTTCAAGCAAGGGCTGCGGGCGGCGTGCGGTGATCGAGCGCGCTTTCATTGGCACCTGGCGCTGGCCAGGTTGTGTGTGGCGGCCGGCAAGCATGACCTGGCCAGGATCCAGTTGGAACAACTCGACCTGCAGTTACAGCGCACGGGCCTGGAAAATTGGGAGCCGGAGTTGGCCGTGCAAGTCGGCCAGCTCCTGTATCGCTGCTACGACCTGGTGCCACAAAGCCAAACCGTACAAGACGCAAAAGACACCCTGCATCGCCGGTTGTGCCATTTCGACCTGGAAGCAGTACTTGAATAGTGCCTCATCAAAAAGGAAAAGCACCATGGCCAAAGACGGTTCGGTAGCCCCAAAGGAACGTATCAACATTACCTTCAAACCCGCCGTCGGTAGCGCTCAGGAAGACGTCGAACTGCCGTTGAAGCTGCTGGTGCTGGGAGATTTTTCCCTGCGCACGGACCCGCGCAAACTTGAGGATCGCAAGCCCATCGGCATCGACAAGCACACCTTTGACGAGGTGTTGGCAAAGCAAGCATTGAGCCTGACGCTGAGCGTGCCCAACCGCCTCCAGGAGGCAGCCGACGTGGAAGAGTTGCCGGTCCAGGTGCGGATCAACACGATGAAGGACTTCAACCCCGCGAACCTGGTGGAGCAGATCCCGCAATTGCAAAAGCTGATGGCTTTGCGTGAGGCGTTGGTGGCGCTCAAGGGCCCGCTGGGTAATACGCCCAGCTTTCGCAACGCTATCGAGCGGACGCTGGCCAATGGCGACTCGCGCGCACGAGTGCTCGCCGAATTGGGGCTGGATAGGCCCCAAGCCTGACATTTTCAGTAAAAGGACACTGACACCATGACCACCATTCAACACGGCACGCAACCCATACAGGTTATCGAAGGCGGTAGCATCCTCGATAACATCATTTCCCAGACATTGCTCAGCGCCGACGACGAGGCTTATGGCATCGCCAAGCGCGGGGTGTCGGCGTTTATCGCAGAGCTGGTCAAGCCACATAATTGTGACGAACCGGTAAAAAAACGCCTGGTCGACCGGATGATCGCCGAGATCGATACCAAGCTCAGCGAGCAAATGGATGAGATTCTTCACCACCCGGAGTTCCAGGCACTGGAGGCTTCGTGGCGAGGCTTGCAGTTGCTGGTTGATCGCACCGATTTTCGCGAGAACATCAAGATCGAGCTGTTGAATGTCTCGCGCCAGGACCTGCTGGATGATTTTGAAGACTCCTCGGAAATTACCCAGTCCGGGTTGTACAAACACGTCTATAGCGCCGAATACGGCCAGTTTGGCGGCCAGCCGGTGGGCGCGATCATTGCCAACTACTTTCTTTCGCCCAGTGCACCCGATGTGAAACTGATGCAATACGCATCCAGCGTCGCCGGCATGGCCCACGCACCCTTTATCGCTGCGGCGGGGCCGAGTTTCTTCGGCTTGGAAAGCTTCACCGGGTTGCCCGACCTGAAGGATCTGCGGGACCATTTCGAAGGCCCGCAGTTTGCCAAATGGCAAAGTTTCCGGCAGAGCGAAGACGCCCGATATATTGGCCTTACCGTACCGCGCTTTCTGCTGCGCACCCCGTATGACCCCCTTGAGTGCCCGGTCAAGACCTTCGCCTACCAGGAGAATGTGGTTAACAGCCACGAGCATTACTTGTGGGGCAATACCGCCTACGCCTTCGCCACTCGCCTGACCGATAGCTTTGCGCGCTTTCGCTGGTGCCCCAACATCATTGGCCCGCAAAGCGGCGGGGCGGTCGAAGACCTTCCGCTGCATCACTTCCAGAGCATGGGCGAGATCGAAACCAAGATTCCTACGGAGGTGCTGATTTCGGACCGGCGTGAGTACGAGCTGGCACAAGAAGGTTTCATCGCCTTGACCATGCGCAAGGGCAGCGACAACGCAGCGTTTTTTTCCGCCAGCTCCGTGCAGAAGCCCAAATCCTTTGGCATCAGTGAGGAGGGCCGGGCGGCAGAGCTCAATTACCGCTTGGGCACTCAATTGCCCTACATGATGGTGGTCAACCGCCTGGCTCATTACCTCAAGGTGCTGCAACGGGAGCAGTTGGGCGCATGGAAAGAGCGCACGGACCTGGAGTTGGAACTCAACAAATGGGTTCGCCAATACGTCGCGGACCAGGAAAACCCCAGCGCCGAGGTGCGTGGGCGTCGCCCCTTGCGTGCCGCGCGCATTGTGGTCAGCGATGTCGAGGGAGAGCCTGGCTGGTATCGGGTCAACGTCACGGTACGCCCGCATTTCAAATACATGGGGGCAGACTTCACGTTGTCCCTGGTCGGCAAGCTCGATAAAGAATGAGCAGAGGCCAGGGCATGCTTGAGCACAACAGCCTTTTCGAACGCCTTGAGCGTGGTGCGTCTAACCCGGGCGCCGCCGTGGCGTCCATCGCCGCACATTTGGGGAAAATGCTCAGCACTCGTGCGGGCAGTGTCCGGACGCTGCCTGATTATGGCTTGCCTGACCTCAATGACATGCGGCTCAGCTTGCATGAATCCTTGAGTCAGTCGCGCCTGCATATCGAACGGTTTATCCAGGCCTATGAGCCGCGGCTGACGAATGTACGTGTCAGGCTGCTGCCGGTTGTGCGTGACTCCTTGTCCCTGGCATTCGCCATTGAGGCTGAGCGGATGATTGAGGGTGCCCTGCATCCTGTGGTGTTCCACGCGCGCCTTATCGATACCGGGCGGGTTGAGGTCTGTGCCGATGACGCTTAACCGTTATTTTCAAAGTGAACTCAGCGCGCTGCGCCAACTGGGGCGGCGTTTTTCCGAACGTAATCCCGCCCTGGCGCCGTTTCTTGGCGAAGCCGGCCAGGACCCGGATGTCGAGCGCTTGCTGGAGGGCTTCGCATTCCTGACCGGGCGCCTGCGCCAGAAGCTGGATGACGAACTGCCGGAGTTGACGCACTCATTGATGCACCTGCTCTGGCCCCATTACATGCGGCCGATACCGGCCTTCAGCATCCTGCAATTCGACCCGTTGAAACGTGCCGGCCCCAGCGTTCGGGTGGCTCGGGACACTGCTGTGCAAAGCGCCCCCATCCAAGGAGAGCGTTGCCGGTTCCGCACCTGCTATGCCACCGACGTCATGCCGTTGCAGCTCAACGGCCTGGAATACAGATGCCAGGGCGAAGGGGCCTGGTTGGACTTGCGCCTGCGCATGAGTGTCGACGGCAGCTTCAGTGAGTTGATATTCGATTCGCTGCGACTGCACCTGGCCGGTGACCATTACATCAGTCAGGGACTGTATCTGAGCCTATTGCGGCACCTGGAGGGCATCAGCCTGCAGCTCGTGGATCACGATGGTCTGCCGATCAACGCCGGCGATGGTCAACCCGTGACGCTGCGGCTCAATGCCAACCACGTCCGGCCGGTGGGGTTTGCCCCGGAGCAGGCGTTGATTCCTTATCCGCAGAACACCCTGGAGGGTTATCGGCACCTGCAGGAGTACTTCGCGTTTCCCGAGAAGTACCTGTTTGTCGATGTCGAAGGCCTGGACGTGTTGCACACGTTGTCTCACGAGTTGCTCCGGCAGGCGCACGGCCTGGTGATGCGTTTCGAACTTCGCACCCAGGGCCGTGAGCCCCTGCGTCCTACCCTGGATAACGTGAAGCTGTATTGCACGCCCATCGTCAACCTGTTTACCCAGGATGCCGTTCCCATTCGCCTGGACGGTAAACAGGACGAGTACCTCCTGGTGCCTGGGGAATACACGCCGGGCAATGCCAGCGTGTTTTCCGTGGATAAGGTCACCGGCTGGCGCCCCGGTGGTTTGGGCTATCAAACCTACGTGCCGTTCGAGTCGTTTGAACATGATTGCAACACTGAGCCTTTGGCGGCACCGCCCAGCTACAGCATTCGCCAACGTTCGTCGGTCCAACATGCCGGGCTCGACACCTGGATGGGGTTCGGCAATCGCCGCGAACAGGGCCAGGAAACCCTGTCGGTTGAACTGACCTGCACCAATTGCAATCTGCCACGGCAATTACGTGCAGGCGACATCAACCAGCCCGGCGAACAGACACCGGAGTCGTTGACGTTCCGCAATATCACCGCGCCAACGGCGAGCTACGCGCCGCCCCTGGACCAGAATTTTCTGTGGAAGCTCATCAGCAACATGTCGCTCAACTATTTGTCGTTGACCGATATCAACGCCTTGAGAGTGATTCTCGAAACCTACGACCTGCCGCGTTATTACGATCGCCAGGCGCTGAAGGTCAGCCAGAAAAGACTGGGGGCGTTGCGCGCTATCTGTCATGAGGCGATTGATCGCCTGCATCGTGGGTTGCCCGTGCGAGGTGTGCGGGTCGATCTGACCGTCGATTCCCAGGGCTTTGTCGGTCAGGGCGACTTGTTTGTATTCGCTTCGGTCCTCAATCAGTTCTTTGCGCTTTATGCCAGCCTCAATTCCCATCACGAGTTGCGTGTCATCAGCACACAAGGAGACGTGTATCTATGGCCATCCCGGATCGGGCAGCAACCCCTGCTCTGAATCAACTTTGCCGGGGTATCCGTGAATACACGCTGTTCCAGGCGGTTTTGCAGGTCACCGAGCGATTGCGTGAGGCTCATCCGCTGCTGGATGAGGACGCGCTGTACGACCAGTTGGAGTTCCAGGCCAACCCTGGCTTGGGGTTTGCCGCGCACGATATTGACCGAGTGGAGTTCTTTATGGAACACGGGCATTTGCGCGCACGCCTGCGTCTCAATGTGCTGGGGTTATTTGGCGCCGGGTCCCCACTGCCTGCGTTTTATGGTGAGCAGGCATTTGCCGAACAGCCGGGTGGCAACCCGACTCGAGACTTCCTCGATCTGTTCCATCATCGCCTGCACCGGCTGATGCTCCCGATCTGGCGCAAATACCGCTATCGGGCGTGTTTCCGGGCAGGCGCCAATGACGGTTTTTCCGAGCAGATGTTTGCCCTGACGGGGCTCGGTGGTGCCGCGATCCGTGGCGCTTGCCAGCTCGATTGCAAGCGCTTGCTGCCCTACCTGGGCCTGCTGAGTGTGCGTGTGCACTCGGCGGCGTTGATCGAGTCGGTCCTGCGTTACTACTTCAAGCACGACGCGTTGTTTATCGAGCAGTGGGTTGAACGCCAGGTCGAGGTCAGCCAGGTACAGCGCAATGACCTGGGACGGGCCAACAGTGTGCTTGGCGAGGACCTGGTGCTGGGGCGCCGCGTCGCTGACCGCAGTGGCAAGTTCACGGTGCATGTCCGCGCGTTGGGGTGGCAGCGTTTTCACGACTTCCTGCCCACGGGAAAGGCCTGTCAGCCGCTGCGCTCGCTGGTGCGCCTGACCCTGCGCGATCCATTGGAATACGACCTGCGTCTGGTAATGGCACAGGGTCAGATCAGAGCCCTGCACATTGGCGAAAACACGATTTGCCGCTTGGGCTGGACCACCTGGTTGGGGCGCGAGCGGGCCGATGGCGTCGTCACGCTAACCGGCAATTTTCATTAGGGATGAATGGACATGATGAACAGGGATTTGCAACACATGATCGACGCACTGTCTGCCTGTTTCGCACGCTTGGGGTTCGAGCGTGATGAACACGCGTTGCTTGACGTATGTGTCAGCGCGGCGGCCCGGATGAGCCAGTGCGACGTCAGCCAGTTGTACCTGCTCGATGAAGTGACCGGCGGGCTTGAACTGATCGCCCAACATCTTGCCCAGGTGCCGTCGCTCGCCGTAGTGCCTTCACGGCCTGGTCAGCATTCCCAACAGTTGCTGCACGACACCTTGACCCAGGGCACAGCGTTGAGCCTGGAGGATGTGCAAGGCAGCGGCCATGACACGTGTTTCCTGCCAGCATTGGCGACACCTTGGCGGGCACTCTTAAGCGTGCCGCTGTTCAACCGGTGCGAACGCATGACTGGTGTGCTGGTGTGCGCCCGCCAACACCCGGCCCAGCTGCAAGGCTACGCTCCCTCCTTGGGGCATTTGGGCAGCTTCGCCGTCAACCAGTTGCGCATACTGCGCGATGGCCAGCCCAACGTTGGCACACAGCCCGAATGCAACACACCCTTGGCTGGTGCATACGGCTTGATTGGCACCAGCGTGGCGATGGAGCAGGCGTGCCGGCTGATCAGTAAAGTCTTGAACACCCCTTACACCGTGCTACTGCAGGGCGAGACCGGCACGGGCAAGGAAGTGGTGGCCCGGGCCATTCACGCGGCCGGGCCGCGTAAGGCGAAGGCGTTTGTGGTGCAAAACTGCGCGGCGTTCCCGGAAGGGTTGCTTGAAAGCGAGCTGTTCGGTTACCGCAAAGGCGCGTTCACGGGTGCCGAACGCAATCACGCGGGGCTGTTCGACACCGCACATGGCGGTACGTTGCTGTTGGATGAGATCGGCGATATGCCGCTGCCCTTGCAAGCCAAATTGCTACGGGTATTGCAGGAGGGTGAGGTTCGCCCGCTGGGCGCCAGTGCGGCACACAAGGTCGACGTGCGCATCATTGCCGCGACCCACCGCGACCTCGCGGCGATGGTCGCCGAAGGGCGCTTTCGTGAAGACCTCTATTACCGACTGGCTCAGTTCCCCATCACCTTGCCGGCCCTGCGCGAGCGAGACGGCGATGTGCTGCAACTGGCGCGCCATTTCACGGCCAAGGTGTGCGCAGCGTTGGGCAGGCCACCTGTCGAGTGGTCGAATACGGCCCTCGATCAACTCTCCAGCCACGGTTTTCCCGGCAACGTGCGCGAGCTCAAATGCCTGGTGGAGCGTGCCGTGTTGCTGTGTGACGACCGCGTAATTCGGCCCGAACACCTGGCGCTGCCCCTGGCACCAAAGCCGGCCACTCCCGATGACGTGACGCTGCGCCAACGTATGGAGCGAGTGGAGCGCACGTTCCTGCTCGACTGCCTGCACAAGAACCACGGCAATCGCACCCGTACCGCGCGGGAGCTTGGGGTCGCCCGGCGTACCCTGCTTTACCGTCTGGCCCGTTTGAACATTCCCTTTGGTGATGCCCGGGAGGAACGCTGAATGACGCACTCGATTTTTACTGGGGGAGAAGCCTGATGCCTGATCGTGCGTGGCACGTCGTCGTGCTGGTGATGTGTTTGTTGGGAGGCTGTAACGCCAACTATGTGTTCGATGATGCCGAGTACCACCCCTTGGGTGATCCGCAGGCGATCATTCGTGGCCGCTGAAAGGAGAGGGCATGAAGCTGCAGCTTGTGTTTGAGGTCTGCGCGTGCGAAAGCGACAAGAGCCTACTTTTGGCCCGCAAAGTATTTGACGGTGCAGGCGGCGTGATCGGGCGCGGCCCTGGATGTGACTGGGTGATCCCTGACGCCAGCCGCGTACTCTCCAGCCATCATGGGTTGATCGGTTACCGTGAAGGCCGTTATTTCCTCACGGATATCAGCCGCAACGGTATAGGGCTGGCCAGCAGTCCTGAGCGCCTGCGCAAGGGGCAGGCGCGATTGATCAGTGACGGTGACGTCTTCGAGCTGGGGGTATTGACGATACGTGCGCGCCTGCTGGAATCGACGCGACCTTCCGACGAGTTGCTGACGCCCGCGGCAGTACCGATCCCCGATGACGCTTTCCTGTCGCTGGACCCGCTGCACGGCTTGGAGCTTGATCGCCAGCTGCAGGCCACCTCGGATGATCTGGAGGCCTTGAACAAGAGCGCCGATGAGCAAGCGATATGGGCAGATCACTTTGGGGCCGATAGCGAGCACGTGGCATTGCCGCGTCGGCAAGCCCCTTCGATAGGGGTTGCCGCCGTACCCGCTGTTGCGATGACGCCGTCGACCAACGAGGTGTTCTGGTCACAATTTGCAGCGGTCCTGGGTGTCGACCTTACGGCCCTCGACACGCTGGCCCGGGAGGCACTGGCGATCAAGGTGGCACGCTTGTTTCGGTTGACGATCGAAGGGCTGCAACACGGTTTGCGCACTCGGGAAGAACTGAATAACGAATTGGGTACGGCGGCGTTCGCCAGTCAGGGCACGGGCCAGAACCCCTTGAAAGTGTATCGCGACACCGATGCTGCGTTGGCCGCGATGCTCGATACCCGGGAGTTGGGGCAACTGCCTGCCGTGCGCGCCATTGCCCAGGTGCACCGAGAACTGCAGGTGCATCAGATTGCGCTGCTGGCCGCTTGTCGAAGCGCCATACGTAACGCCCGCGCGGCCTTTGAGCCCAGCCACCTGTTGGGGTGCTTTGAGTCCCAGGGCAAATCGGCCGGGTTTTTCTCCGATGGCGGGCATTGGCGGGCCTACCAGCGTCACTACCAGCGTGTGGTGGCGCAAGAACAGCAGAATGATCGCCCGTTGGGCGGCGACTTCGCCAAAGCCTACGAGGAGCAGTTGCGCCTGCTCTCCAGCCTGCACATTGATTTTCCAGGATGATAGTCATGTATCGAGCCACCCTTGTTTCGCTGTTGCTCTTGTGCGGGCTATTGGCGGGCTGCAGCGCCGTCTCACCATTCTCCACGCTGACCAAGCTGGATGTGGCGCTGACCGCCAGCGAGCTCGTCAACCCGGACCTGCACGGTCGTCCTTCTCCCGTGGTGGTGCAGTTGATCGAACTGCGCCATGGCGTCGCCTTTGAACATGCCGACTTCTTCAGCCTGTATGGCAATGCGCAGCAGGCGCTGCCCAAGGACTGGGTCGGCAGCGAGGAGGTTGAACTGCGCCCGGGTGACCGGCTGGCGCTCAAACTGCGCATCGCTCCTGAGAGCCGTTTTGTGGGAGTGCTGGCCGCTTATCGAGATTTGCCCCATGTCCAGTGGCGGCTGTTGGTGCCCTTGACGGTGCAGCAACGCAACCGTGCCGAGCTGGTGCTGGACCAGGGCGGTATACGTGTTGCTGACCCGCTCGCTGCTGTGGAGACGCAATAACATGCAGGTTCATAAAGTTATCTGGCAGGAAGGCATGTTGTTGCGGCCACAGCACTTGCAGCACAACGACCGTTATTACCAGCAGCAGCTCAATCAGACCCGCCTGCTGGGCAGTGACACCTGGGGTTTGCTCACGCTCGAACTCAATACACAGTACCTCAAGCTGGGCAAGCTGGTGGTCAACCAGGCCAGTGGCGTGTTACCGGACGGCAGCCTGTTTGAATTGAATGCCGCCATGGAGCCGCTGGTGCTGCAGGTGCCAAAGGATGCAGGCACGCAAGGGGTTTACCTGGCGCTGCCGCTGGCCAGCGGCAGTCACCTTGAGGTCCGCCAGCCTGCGCAAAGCGAGGTGTTGGCGCGCTACCTCAGCTGTGAAGTGGAAGTGGGAGACTCCAACGTGGGCGTGGATACGCGTTGCCGAATCCACTGCGCGCGCCCGGATTTACGTCTTGTGCTGGGTGAACAGCCGGGTGACCAGCACTTCGTCAAGCTCAAGGTGGCCCAGGTACTGAACGCCAGCAATGAGGGCGGCGTGAATCTGGATACGGCGTTCATCCCGACGTTTATCTTCGTGCAGGAGCACGGGTACGTGGCGTCGTGCCTCAAGGAGGTAATTGGCCTGCTTGCCAGCCGGGGCGATGCCATCGCGGCGCGCATTCGTGGCGAGAGCACAGCCGCAGGCACGCACATCGTCGATTTCCTGATGCTGCAAGTGATCAATCGTAGCGAGCTGGAGCTGCGCCACTGCCTGAGCCAGGCGCGGGTGCGGCCCGAAGCGGTGTTCCGTGCGCTGGTGTCGCTGCTTGGGGAGCTATCAACCTTCACCACTGACAGCAAACGCGCGCAGTTGGATGTTCATTACCAACACGGTGATCAGGGCGCCAGTTTTCGCGCTCTGATGGCGCAGTTGCGCATGGCGCTGTCGGTGGTGCTGGAGCAACAGGCGATCGAGTTGACATTGCAGCCACGCCAATACGGCGTTCTGGTATGCCCGGTCAACGAGTTGAAACTGCTGGGCACCGCCACCTTCATCCTGGCAGCCACCGCGCAGTGTGAGGCGCATGAACTACGCCAGCGCCTGCCGGCACACCTGAAAGTCGCGCCGGTTGAGCGCATACGCGAGTTGGTCAACCTGCACTTGGCCGGTATCAAGGTCAAACCCTTGCCAGTGGCGCCGCGACAGATTCCGTTCCATGCCGGCAAGACCTATTTCATGCTCGATATGAGCCCCCGTGATATCGCGCAGATGGAGCAGTCGGGCGGTTTCGCTTTCCACGTAGGGGGTGAATTCACCGGGCTTGAACTCGACTTCTGGGCCATCAGGAACTGAATGCCATGGACAGTGAATACACCCAGGATGAAAAAACCGTCCTGCTCGACCGGGAGACTCATGAGCCTGCCCAGGGGCCGTTGACGGATTTCCCGTCGCCGCCGCGCTACGAACAGTTGGAAGACCGCATGATCTACGCGGGCCACAGGCTCGATACCCAGAGCTTTCAGGCAGGGCTCAACCCGCTGGTTGCCGCAGCCTGGGCGGTATTGTTTGAAGTTATAGGGCTCAGGGTCTGCTCCGGCCGTGAAAACCTGGGCACACTCAACGATCGGTTAGCGTTGGCGGTGACTCAGTTCGAAACCCGCGCCTTGCAGGGCGGCGTGGAGAACAGCCAGGTCATGTCGGCACGCTATGTGTTGTGCAGCGTGATCGATGAGGCGGTGGTGACGACCCCGTGGGGGGCGCAAAGCGAATGGTCGAAGATGAGCCTGTTGAGCCGCTTTCATAACGAAACCTTTGGCGGCGAAAAAGTGTTCCAGTTGCTGGAGCGCCTCACGCGCGACCCGGTGAAGCACCTGGCGATGCTGGAGTTGCTGTACCTGTGCCTGTCCCTGGGGTTCGAAGGCAAATACCGGGTGATGGAGCGGGGCGTGTCGCAACTTGAGGCGGTGCGCGATGCGTTGTATCGCCAGATCAGGCATGTACGTGGGGAACCGGCGGCGGTAGCGCTACTGCCTGCCCAGCCAAAGGCCGAACGGCGCAAGCTGGTGCGTGTCATCCCTGCCACTTGGTGGGTCGGCCTCACCTTGGTATGTGTGCTGGCGATGTACACAGGGTTTGCCTGGGTACTGAGCAACGAGCGTACGCACGCGCTGCAACCCCTTCAACTGTCGGCGTCGGATCTGCTCCGCACGCCTTTGTAAACGCTGGGAGCATTGAATGATCGCATTCTTCAAGGGGATGGGCACCGTGCTGGGCAGGATTTGGGTGTGGAGCCTGTTGCTGGTGCTGTCCTGTGCGGCAATGGTGTGGTTTTTGGGGCCGCTGCTGGCGGTGGATGACCACCGTATCTGGGCCGGGGCGACTGCGCGGCTGGTCACCATCAGCAGTGTGTTCTTGCTATGGGGACTGGCGATGGCGTTTGCGGGGCCCGGTTTTGCCGCCTGGCGCCAAAGGCCGGAGCGCGAGACGCGCCAGCAGCCGATGAGGGGGGTGGAGGACGAACGCCGACACCTGCGCAGTCGGTTCAAGAAAGCCGTGCACCTGCTCAAGACGTCCCGCCATTATGGAGAGCGTAACGCACGTTGGCGTCATGAGTTGCCTTGGTACCTGTTGATCGGTGAACCGGGCAGTGGCAAGACGCAGTTGCTGGCGGCAGCGGGCTTACCGCTGGCGCTGGATCACGCGCAAGCGCGGCCGATCGGTAGCAGTGCCCATTGCGACTGGTATTTCGGCGACGAAGGTGTCCTGATCGACACCCCGGGGCGCTACCTTACCCAGCCCGACCGTTCAGTGGACGCCGCAGGTTGGGCTACCTTGCTGCAACTGCTTAGGCGGCGTCGCCGAGTGCGCCCGCTCAGCGGTGTGGTGGTGACGTTATCGGCCGATACGCTGGCGAGCGCCACTGAATACGACCTGGATCATCATGCCCGCCGCGTACATTCGCGCTTGCAGGAGATCCAACAGACGCTGCATGTGGATGTGCCGATTTACCTGGTGTTGACCCACGCCGACCAGTTGCCGGGATTCGCTGAGTACTTCGACTCACCCCTTGGAGAAAGTGCCGACAGTGTGCTTGGGCAGCACCTGCATGCCTGCGCCGAGGGTACTGACACGACGCAGGTTCGTCAGGCGGTCGAGCGATTATTGCAACGCTTGAACAGTGAACTGATTGGGCGATTGCATCAGGAGCGCAATGTCGAGCGACGTGGGCAGATGCTGGAGTTTCCCCAGCAGGCAGCACGAATGGGGGAGCGCGTCAGCCTGTTCGTTGACATGGCGTTTTGCGCTCATCGCTACCAACCCATCAACGGTTTGCGAGGGTTCTTCTTGACCTGCGCCGATGGCAGGCACCCGCGCTTTGTGCAGGGCCTGTTCAGCCAGGTGATCTTCGCCGAGGCCGACCTTGCGGGTTTGCAGGCTCAGGAACAGCAACGTCTGCGTTGGCGCCAGGGCGCGCAGTCGATGGCTGCGGCGCTGGTTATTGGCGGTGTCGGCGGGCTATGGGGGCACAGTTACTCCGTCAACCACCAACGCTTGGCGCAATTGGCGGCGCTGACCTCACACCCGCCGCTCGCCCTTGCGGCCGGCGATGAAAGCACGGCGCTGTTGGCGCTGTTGGACGCGCGACTGGCGGCGACCCAGGTTTTTCCAGAGCCGGCAGATGTACGCCTGGTGGAGCGCACCGGACTGTATCAGGGCGAACTGAGCCGTCCCAGCGTCGATCAAGCCTATGATCACGCGCTGCAAAAGCCATTTCTGGCCTGGACAGCCGCCCAATTGGAAGAACAGGTAATTGCCAGTCTCGGGGACCGGGAGCGGCTGCTCGACGACCTGCGGGCCTACCTGATGCTCAATCTGCGCGAACGCCGTGACACGACCTGGCTGGCAGAACATATTGCGAGCCTTTGGTCGGTGCGATTTGCCGGGGATATGCCAACACAGAAGCGCCTCAATGTGCATCTTGCGAGGTTGCTGGAGCAACCCTTTGTGGTGTCACTCAACCAGGAACGGCTGGCCCAGGCCCGTGAAGCGCTGAGGGGCGAATCGTTGGCCGATGGGGTCTATCGTGTATTGCGCGAACAAGCGCGCGGCCTGGAACCGTTGCGGCTGGCCGAGGGTAAGGTGTTCGCCGCTATCGACCCGCCTGTGCCGGGGTTCTATACCAAACGCTATGTGCAGTACTTCGAGGCGCAGGGCCCGCGCTTGGTCAACGCCATCACCCAGGACAACTGGGTACTCGGGCAGGGCTCCGACCTGGGGCCTCAGGACTTGCGGCGCCTGATGGCTGAATTGCAGCAGCGCTATTTCAGCGAGTATGCCGATGCCTGGAGCGATGCGCTTGGCCGAGTCAGGCTGCAAGAGACCGACAACCTGCGCCAGGATGCCGAGCAACTGATGAACCTGACGTCAGCGCAATCGCCCTTGATTCGTCTGTTGCAACAGGTGCGTGAAAACACGCGCCTGTTGCCAGGCCATGGGCTGCTGGACAAAGTGGCCCAGCAGTCGGTAGACCTGGGCGAGATGGCCAAGTCGCGGTTGACGGCAGGGCAGACGGCTATTGTCGAGGCGCCGCGGCGCGCCTTGCAGCGCCGCTTTGAGCCTTTGCATCAATTGCTGGATGAGCAGCAAAACCCCGGCGTAGAGCTGACTCAGGCGTTGCGCCTGCTGGATGAAGTACACCTGCAACTGACGGCATTGAACCGTGACAGCGCACCCGAGCAGGCGGCTTTCCTGCGCGCCAGGCAGCGCATGGAGGGCCAGCAGGATGCATTGGGCAATCTGCGTGACGCCGCCGCGCGCCTGCCGCTGCCCGTTGCCGGCTGGCTCGAAGGTGTGGCCGATGACCGTTGGCGGCATCTGCTGGAGCAGGCCTATGTGCACGTCAACCAACGTTATCAGAGCGAGGTGCATAGCCTTTACGCCAAGGCGATCGGCCGACGTTACCCATTCAATGCGCACGCCAGCAGTGAGGTCGCCCTTCACGATTTTCAGGAGTTCTTCAAGCCACGCGGGGTAATGGCGCGCTTTTATGAGGGCTACCTGCGGCCTTTTATCAGCGTCGACGGCAGCCGCTACCGACTGCGTGGGCTGGATGGCCAGAGTTTGCCGGTTTCGCGTGCGCTGCTGGAGCAATTGATGAAAACTCAGGTCATCCGCCGCGGTTTTTTTACCGAAGACGCGGGGGAGTTATCTGTGCGATTCACCTTGGCGCCCTACAGCCTGGACCCATCGGTCAGCCGTGCGATCCTGCGGTTTGGCGACCAGCAATTGGAGTATCGCCACGGTCCGATCGTACCCATGGCGTTCCATTGGCCCACCGATGCAGACAATGGGCGCAGCAGCCTCGTTCTGGAGAGAGGCACGGAGCAGCGACCCTTGGGTATCGAAAAGAACACCGGGGCGTGGTCGTTGTTCCGGTTTCTGGATCTGCTGCAGAAAGAGCCCGCCAGTGGCCGAAATATACAGATCCTCAAGGCAGACCTCGCCGGCCTGCGTGCCAATTACCGGCTCACCAGCCAGCGTACACCTGGCCCGTTTGACATGGACTCATGGCGTACCTTTCGCCTGCCGGAGCAGCTGTGAACCCGATGGAGGCCCCGTGGCGCAGCGCCGGGCGCACGCAGCGAGGCCAGGCGCGGTTGCGCAATGAGGATGCGTTCCTGGACAACCCGCGCGCGGGTTGCTGGGCGGTGGCGGACGGCATGGGCGGGTATCGGCACGGGGATGTCGCCAGCCAGTGGGTGGTCAGCCAGTTGGCGTCAGTGTCGGCGGACGGCAACCTTGACCAACGTATTCAGGCGATTCGCCACAGGTTGCAGGACGTCAACCAAGGGGTGAGGCGCGCATGGACAGAGCCTGGCGCAAGCGGTGACGTGACGATGGGCAGCACCGTGGTTGCCCTGTTGCTGGAGAAGGGCCGGGCAGCCTGCCTATGGGCGGGGGACAGTCGTTGCTATCTATGGCGCGACCAGAGCCTTTATCAGTTGTCGAAGGACCACTCGCTGCTGCAGCGCCTTATGGACGAGCGGCAGTTGAGTGCGGCGCAAGCCCAGGCCTACCCGGGTGCCAGGGCCTTGACCCGGGCCGTTGGCGCGCGTTCGCGTTTGCACCTTGAAGTACTGGAACTGCGCACCCGCCCAGGGGACGTGTTTTTGTTGTGCAGTGATGGCTTGTATCAGGGCCTCAGCCACGTTGACCTGGGGCGGGCGTTGAGCATGGGCACGCCTCAACGGGCAGTGGAACGGCTATTTGCAGGGGCGTTGCGCAGGCCGGTACGTGATGACCTGACCGCGGTCGTGGTGCAGCCTTGAACTCGACAGCTTCATCTTCCCGTTTATTGGCTGGGCGTTATCACCTTGAACGTGTCTTGGGCAGCGGTGGTATGGGCAGGGTGTACCGCGCGCGCGACCTGTTGCACGAGCAGTTGGGCGAACCCTGTTCCAAGGTAGCGATCAAGCTACTCGACGAACCCATTTCCCAGTGCCCCGACGCCCATGTGTTGTTGTACCGCGAGTTTGCCTTGGCCCGCAGCCTTCGGCATGAGCGTGTGGTACGGGTGTTTTCGTTTGAGGTCGATACACACAGCCACGTCGCGTTTTTCACCATGGAGTTGCTACAAGGGGTGACGCTGGACCGCCTGCTGCTGGAGTGCCCCTATTGCTTGCCCTGGCGGGAGTTGCGCCCTATCGCCTTGCAGTTACTGGATGCGCTGGTTTACACCCACCAGCAAGATGTTCTGCACGGTGACGTCAAACCCGCCAATGTCATGGTGGGCGAGGAGGGCGTGCGCTTGTTCGATTTTGGCCTGGGCCATGCTCAAGCAGAGGCTGCCGTAGGGTTGCCGAGTGTCAGCCGCAGTCGTTTCAATGCCTGGACACCTGCCTACGCCGCCCCGGAACTGTTGGCCGGCGGTGCGCTGACCGCTGCCGCCGACCTTTACGGCGTGGCATGCATCCTGTACGAACTGGCCCACGGCAGTCGCGTTGGCAAGCGCGCCTTTACAGACCGGCTGCCCCGACCCGCGCAGTTGCCCAGGCATTGCTGGGCAGCGTTACAGGCCGCGTTGGCGATAGACCCGCAGCACCGAAGCATAACGGTCGCCGAGTTGCGTCACGTCATGGGGCGTAACCGAGCACGCTGGTGCATGTAGGGCAAAGGTCAAACGGCCAAGCCGTGCAACTGGCAGTACTGCGCCCAGTCCATGCCCGCCATTTGCGCGACTTCTTTATGCACTTCGCGGCGCTGAGCCTCGAAGGTTTCGGTGGAGTCGGCCGTCAGCTTGAGGGTCAATTCCCAGGCGAACAGCTTTAGCTGTTCAGCGTACGCTTCGAAAGCCTCATGCAGCCGTTCGGCGCGATACTGCGCCAGGGTTTCGCCCCTGGCCTGGGCTACCAGTGGGTTAAGGCTGTCCAGCTCGGCAGCGACCTGCGGTTGTTCGCGCAGGAATCTGTCCAGTGCGAGCTGGTGAGTGTCGTTAGGTGCCGACATAGGTAGACACCTTAATGAGAAGGGTGGGAGCTGCTATCGGACGTGCGTGCGTTGAGGTGATGGCGAGCACGCTTGCGCGACCTGCGCCGCATCCAGTTCTGCAACGGCGCGAGCAAGAAAAACATCAGGTAGGCGACCAGCACCAGGGCCAGGTCTACCCAGGTTTCAGCCACAGGCCCGGTAAACAACTCAATGACGTTCTTGATCACAAACAGCAACACCACGCTGCACAACCACAGCAGGATGGTGACAAATAGAGGACGCATGTTACTTGAGCGCTTGTCTTGCATAGTGAGGTTCTCTCCTTTGGCCTGTTGTCGTTCCAGGCAAGATTCCCTGAGTGCGTACCCATTATCAGACAGGTTGTAACATCGTATAACACGCACAAAACGTGCGGATGATACCGACTCAGACAGCCTTAGGGGATGATTCAAGTCAGAAAGTTCGATAAATCTGTAAGGATTTAGTCTAGCAACCCGGCATTCACTGGCAAAAAAGCCGGGCGGGGACGGGCATAAAGGCTTTCGCTTCGGCTATCAGGGCGTGTAGCGTTAGCGGGTGTTTCCGGCCCTGATCTTCAGCGGCAGTCGGTGACAGGCAGAGGACGGCCCATGGCGCACACCCTGTTCAAACTTTTCCTGACCCAGCGCCTGGCAGTCCTGGCCAGTACGGAGTCGTTGCGAGCGATTCGTGAAGGACTGCTGTGGATCCTGCCGTGCCTGTTGGTGTCCGCAGGTTTCCTGATTCTGTCCGAATGCGCCCAGGCGCTGGGTTTCGATCCGCAGGTGGTGAGTTTCCTGGCGGAGTTGCATAAACAGATCAGTTCGGTGATCCCACTGCTGGTCGCGGCCTCCATCGGTTATATGTTGGCGATTCAACACCGTCTGCCACAGCTGCCGGTCGCGTTTCTGTGCCTGGCCCATGTGGTGGTCGCCACCTTCGTGCTGCGTGAGTACCCACGTGCTTCGGCCACGTTCCTACTCTTTATTGCCATTGCTTCGCCCTTGATCAATGTGCCGGCCATCGCCTGGCTGCACCGCTTTCGCTGGACGCGCCTGGTCAACCAGGACCTGGTCGGCCATAACCTCAAGGGCACCATCAACATGGTGATACCCGGCGCACTCACGGCCTTGTCGTTGGTGGCGGTGTTGTCGTTGCTGCTGTTGATCCCCCATGTGGCGCAAATCCAGGGGCCGCAGGTGCTTGATGCGTTGCAGACGCCTTACGGCAGCGGGTTGTTTGTCACCCTGATGAATTCGCTGCTGTGGTTCTTCGGGATTCACGGCGTGTATGCCATGCAGCCGTTATTCGATGCATTGGACCAGGCGGTGGCGCTCAATGGCGCAGCGTTGGCGGCGGGGGAGCCGGTGCTGTACCTGCTCAACAACGGCTTGCTGGGCAGTTTTGCGTTTATCGGTGGCTCGGGCGCAACCTTATGCCTGTTATTGGCGATCCTGCTGTTTTCCAAGAGCCAGTCCATGCGCTTGCTGGCGGTGGCCAGTTTGCCGCTGTCATTATTCAATGTCAGCGAAGTGCTGTTGTTCGGTTTGCCGATCATCCTCAACCCGCGCCTGTTCATACCATTTCTATTGGTGCCGGCGTTCAACGCGATGGTGGCGTTGATGGTGGTGCAACTGGGCTGGGTCTCACCGGCGGTGGCCAGCGTGCCCTTTACCGCCCCGGTGCTGCTCAACGCGTACCTCAGCACCCATGGCGATGTGGCGGCGGTGGTGTTGCAGGTCGTTCTGCTGACGGCTGGTACGCTGGTGTATGCGCCCTACGTCAGGGCGATTCATCGCCAGTCCAGCGATGGCGGTACGGTGTACCTCAAATCCCTGGACATGACGTTTCGCGGCCTCGAAGAGAAAGGCCGCCTGCTGGAGTTCGACCCGGTGCTGGCAACTCACCAGACCTTGGCCCGCCAGGCCGCTGAGTTGAACCGTATCCAGCAGATCAGTGATTACGAGTTCTACCTTGAGTTTCAACCCCAGGTCTCCACCCGCACCGGTTTGTGCACCGGCTGCGAGGCGCTGATGCGCGCCCGGGACAGCCAGGGCACGGTGCATTCGCCCTGGGAGTTCCTGCAATGGCTGGCGCACGCCAGGCTGATGCCGGACGTGGATGTGTGGGTGGCGTCCCAGGCCGTGCGTCAGTATCAGAAATGGCTGAAGGTGGGTTTTGAACTGCCGATGACCATCAATATTTCCAGCGCCACGCTCAAGGACGCCGCCTATGGCGACCGTCTGGTGGAAATTCTTGCCCAGGCCCGAGGGCAGGTGTCAGTGGAAATTACCGAAGACGCGCTGGTCAGTGATATCCCGGCCACTCGCCAGACCATCCAGAAGCTGCAGGGCATGGGGGCCAAGGTCTATCTGGATGATTTTGGCACTGGGTTTTCTGCGCTGAGTTACTTGCATCAGTTTCCTGTGGATTTCATCAAGATTGACCGCAGTTTTGTGGTGGCCCAGCGTGACCCTAAAGGCGCCCAGGTGCTGACCGGTATGTTGCGCTTCTGCGAGGCCTTGGATTTGGGTGTGGTGGTAGAGGGGGTGGAGACGGCTGAGCAGTTGGCGTTCTTGAGTCATGGGCCTGAGTTGTTTATTCAGGGGTGGTATTTCAGCAAGGCGCTGCCTGGGGATCAGATGCCACGCTTTGTGCGCGAGCGCAGGGCGTTGGTGTGATGGCCGACGCTGACACCCCGCGGTCCAACTGTGGGAGCTGGCTTGCCTGCGATGACGGCCTGACGGGTGACGCCTATCTACCTGCCGCACTGCGATCAAACTGTGGGAGAGGGCTTGCTCGCGAAGGCGGCCTGGCAGGCGACACAGTTGGATTATGTACATATCCATTCCTGCGGTAACGGCCACTTAGGGTTCCGCCCTGACGGCGGCTCACTTTTGAAGAGCCGGAATGCCGGCCCAGACAAAAGTAAGCAAAACGCTCTTGCCCCACCACTCGGCACCTCGCCTAGGCTCGGTGTGCCCGAACACAGTCTTGAATCCGTGGGCCACGAATTCAAGCCTGCGTTCGGCCAGCGTGGTTTAACAGGGCGCCTAAGATCAAGATCAAAAGCAGATCAAGATCAAGAGCGGCTCGCTTCGCATCGTGGTTACCGTTGGTTGCCAAGCCTTTGAAAGAATTTTCCTACAGGTGTTGACCTTGCCACTACGGGAACCTTTAGGCTTTTTTCCGAGTATGCCCAACCACAAAAACAAGATTCAGGGGTTATCAATGGATACTGCTGCCCTGCAACAACGCTCGGATTCCGATCTCTTCACCACCGCCTCGCGGCTGATGACGAATGCCTTGGAACCTGGCGCCAATTACACCCAGGTCACCCGCGCGCTGGAAGCGCTGCTCGCACTGACTCGGCAAGGCCTGGCGGGAGACGCTGGCGCCTACGCGCATTACCAGTCAGCCTTGCTGCAATTGCACATTCCCGGTGACCCACGCACCGAACCGACCCGGCGCTGGATGGCCAGCGAGGTTTACCGCGTCGAAGATGAGTTCGCCGCCGACTTGCCGGGCTTCACCGCGTTGCCGGTGGAGGCGTTCCGTCAGCAGGTCGACGCTGAAATCGCTGCACGCAGCCGGGTCAACCACCCGATGTCGGTGCACCTGTTCCAAGGGACGCCGCCGGTGCAGGATGTGCGCTTCTTCCTGGAGCATCACTGGACCCGTTCCTACAACTTCTACAGCCTGCTGGCCGAACTGGCCTTTCGCTTCGAAGCCATCGAAGACGCCTCGGTGTTTTACCGCAACCTGTACGGTGAAGCAGGGGCTGAGACGCCGCAGCGTTCGCACCCGGCGATGCTCGCCCATCTGATGGAGTATTTCGATATTCCGCTGGCCATCGACTTCCCCGCGCTGCATCCGCTGGAAAAGGCCTACCTGAATAATCGCATTCGCTGTGTGCGCCACACGGATGTCGCCTGGGGCCTTGCACTGCTCTATGCGGTGGAGTCTGTCAGTTGCGTCAACCATCGGCGCATCTACGAGCTGTTGCAGCGCCTCGACGTTCCAGAGCAGCCCAGCGAATTCCACCGCTTGCATGGCACCCAGGATGAGATCGACACCGAGGAAATGTGGGCCCTGATTGCCAAGTTTGCCAGCGAGGAGGGCTTTCAGCGCACGTTCATGCGCGCACTCAAGCGCCACTTCGAAATCAACAAGGCCTACTTCGACAGCCTGTGGCAGCAGATGCAGGCCCAACGCCTGTCTGCCTGAACGACCTGCGATCCGAAAACAAAAATAATGGAGCACATGATGAGCCCACGTAATTTTTCCCTGCCGCAATTGCAAAATATTCACACGGCCGAAGCCCGTCTGTTGGCGGAAGCCTTGAAGCCGGACGCGACGTTCAATCGCATCGAAATTGCCGCCAATATGCTGCGCGCCCTGTGCGAGACCGGCCAACGCGGTGACGCCGCGAATGCGGCGCAGTGCCAGCAATTGCTGTACATCCTGTCGCTGAGCGATGACGTGGCCACCGCCTCGACCCGGCGTTGGCTGGCGAATGCCGTTTACAGCGTGCAAGAGCGTTTCATGCCGTCAGCCGACCTGGCATCGCCCTTGTCCGAGGCCGGTTTCCAGCAGCGCCTGGAAGAGCAGATTGCCGCGCAGTCGCGGGAAAACCATCCGATGTCGCAGTATGTGTTTGAAGGCAAAGCCTCTCGCGAGCAACTGCAGGTGTTTTTGCGCCACCAATGGTTCCGCACATACCGCCTGTACCGGGACGCCGCCGACCTGCTGGTCAACCTGACTGACGTAGACGAGGCGGCCGCCTTGGCGCGTTATCTCTACGGTGAGTTGGGCGAAGAGGATGAGCAGCGTTCCCACCCGAAGCTGCTGGCCAAGTTGCTTGCCGCCGTGGGCCTGAATGCCGATTTCGAGGCGCTCTCGACGATGCCCGAGGAAATCGCCTACCTCAACAACCGCGCCCGCTGTTTCCGCAACCCCGATGTCGGCTGGGGCCTGGCGGTGTTCTACATCACTGAACTGGTGGTGCCGGGCAACCACGGCAAGTTGTACAACGCCCTGCGCAATGCGGGCTTGAGCCAGGACGACGCGGAGTATTACGAAGTGCATATCAGCCTGGTGCCGCCACGGGCCAAGCGTGAATGGGCACTGATCTCACGGCGTATTCCTGACCTCGGGTTCCAGAACGCGTTCCTGACGTCTTTGGCCGAGCACTTCCGGCTGGAGCGGGCTTACTACGATGCAGTCTGGGAACACGTGCAACGCGTGAAGTAGCCCTCCTTAGGACAACGCGAGTAACTCGACATGCCAAGTCATATCACTGAATCCCGTATCCACGGGGGGCGCTTACTCGTCCCCGGAATTTGCCGCGATCTTCTCTGATGCCAATCAGGTGCAGAAGTGGCTTGATGTTGAAACGGCGCTGGCGGCGACCCAGGCGCAGATGGGCCTCATCCCCCACGAGGCCGCCCGGGAGATTGCCCGGGTAGCCAGCGTGGAACTGCTGGACCTCGACGCGTTGGGGCGCGAGGGCCTGGAAACCGGGCACATCCTGGTGCCGACCCTGCGCGCCTTGCAGGGGTTATGTGCCGATGGGCTGGGTGAATACGTGCATTACGGCGTCACCACCCAGGACATCCTCGACACCGGCCTCATCCTGCAAATCCGCGATGCCTGGGGCCTGGTGGTGCAGCGCCTGCGCGGCATCCGTGGGCATTTGCTCACGCTCGCCTTGCGCCACAAGCACACGCCGATGGTCGCCAGGACTCATGGGCAGCACGCACTGCCCACCACGTTTGGCTACAAGGTGGCGGTGTGGGTCGATGAGATCGATCGGCACCTTGAACGCTTTGACGAAGCCTATGCGCGGGTGATGGTCGGTAACCTGACCGGCGCCGTGGGCACCCTGGCCGGGCTTGGCCCGCAGGGTTTGGATGTGCAGCGCCGCACCCTGGAAAGCCTGGGCCTGGCGGCGCCATTGAGCAGTTGGCACAGCGCCCGCGACCGCATTCTGGAGGCGGCGTGGTTGCTGGTGCAGGCGTCGGCAACGTTGGGCCGTGTCGCCAATGAGATCTACCACCTGCAGCGCACCGAGATCGATGAAGTGCGCGAAGGCCGACGGGCAGGGCAGGTGGGGAGCAGCACCATGCCCCACAAGCAAAACCCGTCGACGGTGGACCTGATCAGTGCGCTGTCGCGGCTGGTGCGCGCTCAGATGGTTGCGCTGACCGACGCCGCGTTCCAGTTGCACGAGCGTGACGGTACCACCTGGCGCATCGAATGGGCGGCCTTGCCGGAGCTGTTCATTTACGCCGGTGCCTTGCTCGCCCGTATGGACGGCTTGCTGCTGGCTGGGCTGGAGGTGCGTGAAGCGCGCATGCGTAGCAACCTGGACGTGCTGGGCGGGCTGATCCTGTCGGAGCGGGTGATGCTCGCGCTGGCGCCTCGGTGTGGCAAGCAGACAGCCCATCACCTGGTGCACGACATCGCCCTGCAGGCCCAAGACACAGGCGTCTGCTTTCGCGACGCGCTGCTTGGTGACTCGCGGCTGCAGGGTTGTTTCAGCCCGCAAACGCTCGATGACCTGCTTGACCCGACGACCTACACGGGGCTTGCCGCCGAGATGGTCGATTTGGTGGCAACTAAAGCACTGCCTCGCGCTTGCGGCCATGGCCTTGAAGCGACGCAGGCTACCCCAGGCAATACCAGTCAGTCCCAATACGCGATGGAGGGTATGTGATGGATGCGCAAACATTGGAAGTGACCGCCCGTGCATCTTGCACCGCACGGTCGGACCACCCAGGCTTTGATCATGACGGCGAGCAATGCCGCCACGAACACAGCCACATTCTCGATTCGAAAACCCACGGTTCAGGCTATGCCGGCCCGCAGAGCCGCAAGATTTTCTGCAGTCATTGTCGCCTGCAACGTTGGCTGGACGTGGAAGCGGCGCTGGCGATGGCCCAGGCCGATGTCAACATCATCCCGCGCGAGGCGGCCCTGGAGATCGAAAAGGCCGCGTTGCTGTCGGGCATCAATGTGCGCCAACTGGCCGAGGGCGTGGCAGCCACTGGGCATTCGCTGATGCCATTGCTCAGCGCCCTGCAAAAAAACTGCAGCCCCAGTGCCCGTGAGTACGTGCATTACGGCGCTACCACCCAAGACATCCAGGACACCGCCCAGTCCCTGGAAATGCGCGATGTGCTTGATGCAATGGACCAGGCCCTGGAGACCTTGCTGGGCAAGTTGTCGACCCTGGCCGATGCGCACCGTGACTCGCTGATGGTCGCCAGGACCCACTCGATTCCCGCCTTGCCGACCACCTTCGGGCTGAAGGTCGCCGGCTGGATCGATGAGCTGTTGCGCCACCGTCAGCGCCTGGCCGAGGCGCGCCAGCGGGTGCTGGTGGTGCAGTTGTTCGGCGGGGTCGGCACCATGGCGGCGTTCGGCCCGGATGCCATGCCGATGCTAGAGCGTTTTGCCCAGCGCTTGTCGCTGCAAGTCCCCCTCACGGGCTGGCATGTGTCCCGTGACCGCGTTGCCGAGTTCGTCAGCACCCTGGCCATGGTCACCGCCTCGTTGGCCCGCGTTGCCGATGAAATCCGTACGCTCAATCGCTGGGAAATCGCTGAAGTGGAAGTGGGCTGGAGCGACCAACAGATCGGCAGCAGCACCATGCCGCACAAACGCAACCCCGAAGGTTGCGAGCAGGTGGTGGTGTTGGCGCGGCTGGCCAAGGCCCAGGTCATGCTCGCGCTGGACGCGATGATTCTTGAGCATGAGCGTGATTACCGCGGCACGCGGTTGGAGTGGTGCGCGGTCGCGGACGTTTCCCACTATGCGCTGATGGCGCTCTCGATTCTGACCGAGACCATCGACGGGCTCACCGTGAATGTGCAGAAGATGGAATGCACCGCCCAGGCCTATGGCGATGCCATCTGCACCGAAGCGGTGGTGTTCGAAATGGCGCGCAAGCTGGGCAAGAGCAGCGCTTACCAGATCATCTTCGAAGTGTCCCAGGCCAGCCAGCGCAATCACGTGTCGATCCGCGAGGCAATCGAGGCCGATGCGCGGGTGCTTGCGGTCATGAATGACGGCGCCCTGGCCCGGCTGTTCGAACCCCGGACGCACCTGGGCATGTCCGAACGCATTGTTGACAACGTGCTGGCCAAGCTCGCCGGCCACTGATCATTGATCTCTGAACAGACTTGCAAATTCATCAAGGAGCGACAGATGTCCAACGTTATGGAAGTTGATAAAGCCAAGGTCCAGCAATTTTCGGCGCGCATCATGGAGGATTACGGCAACACGCTGCGCGGCGCCATGCTCTACATTGGCGACCAGCTCGGCTTGTTCAAGGCATTGGCTGACGGCCAGGCGGTGACCCTGGAAGAGTTAGCGCACAAGACCGGCTACAACGCACGTTACTTGCGCGAATGGCTGGGCAGCATGGCCACTGGCAATTACGTGACCTACGACGCGCAAACCCGCCGCTACCAGATGCCGGCTGAATTTGTGCCAGTGCTGGCCGATGAAGACTCGCCGTATTTCGCCGGTGGCATTATCCAGCTGAGCGTGCCGTTCGTGAGCATGGCGCCCAAGGTCATTGAAGCCTTCCGCCACGGCGGGGGTTGCGCCGAAGAGGCGTTCCCGCTGGAAACCTGGAAAGGCATGGAGCGCATGACCATGCCCTGGTACAAGCACTACCTGGTCCAGCACTGGATCCCGTCCCTGGACGGCGTCGAAGAGAAGCTCAAGACCGGCGGCAGTGTGCTGGATTTCGGCTGTGGCGCGGGCTTGGCGGCGATCACCATGGCCAAGGCCTACCCCGAGGCGCGCATTGTCGGCTGCGACTTCCACCTGCCTTCCATCGAGTTGGCGCGGGCCAACGCCGAGGCGGCTGGTGTGGGTGACCGGGTGCAATTCGAGGTGAACGACTCCGATGCCTTGCGCGGTCAGCAATTCGACTTCGTGACCACCTTTGTGGTGATCCACGATGCCACCGACCCTCAACAGATGCTCAAGGATTTGCGCGCCGCCACGGCCGAAGACGGTACCTACCTGATGGTGGAACTCAACCTGTCCGAAGAGCTGCACGAAAACATGAACCTGTTCGGGCGTGTCATGTACCCGCAGAGCACCCTCTATTGCATGACCTGTTCGCTGTCCCATGGCGGCGCCGGGCTGGGGGCGTTCATGGGCGAGAAGCGTGCCCGTCAGATGGCGCAAGCCGCCGGGTTCAGCCGCTTCCGTAAAGTGCCCTCGGAGTGGCCGCCAATGCCGGCGCTGTTCGAACTCAAGCCTTGATATGAGCCATCCGGCCATTGCGTTGCGCATTAAGGCAATTTAATGGCCCCTTTGTAACAAAATCCTCGCCAAAATCACTTTTATTTTCAGGTGGTTAGGTGAGGATGCAAATGCGCTCTGTGGGAATGATGCTGATTGCCTGCTCCCTGGCCGGCGGCGCGACTGTCGCGCAGGCCAGGGAATTGCGCGAAGGTGACAAGTACATGTGCAGTTGGGGCGCAGGCACGGCCGCCAGGGCCCAGGAACTCAAGTTATCCGGCGTTTCGCTGTACGCCGCCCGGCAGAAGATCCAGACCCTCAAGTTCAGCAAATCGTGGATGCGCATGATGGCCATGGGCATCACCGAGCAGACCTATGACAGTCGCTCACGGCTCAAGCCCGAGGCGATTCGTCAAAGCTTTTACCAGGATTGCCTGCGCTACAAGGTGGCGCGCAAGTAATCGTAGCCCCGCACCAGCCGTGGGGCCTTTACAAATCCACGACAAACCCTGTGTGAGTATTTGCATACAATTGCGCACTTCTTCATGGAGGCCGATATGCAAGTGCTGATTCGAACGGCGACACCCGATGACGTCGACACGCTGTGCGCGATTCGCACCGCGGTGGTGCAAAACCACCTGAGCCTTGAACAGATGGCTGACCTGGGGATTACCCCACAGGTATTGAGCGACACGTTGCGCGCAGCCCCTTGCGGCTGGATCGCGGAAGTGGACGGCCAGGCGGCGGGGTTTTCCATGGTCGATCTGGATGAAGGCGAAGTATTCGCGATGTTCGTGCTGCCATCGCACGAGAAGCTTGGCCTGGGTCGCCAACTGATGGCAGTGGCCGAGGCGGCCCTGTTTGCGCGCCACGACACGCTGTACCTGGTGACTGATGGGCGGGATGAAATCCGGGCCAACGGGTTCTATCAGCGCCTGGGCTGGTCCGTCGTGGGCCCGGTCGATGGTGATGACGTTCGTTATGAAAAGAGCAGGGCGCCATAAGGCCATGAATGCCCCAGAGCCTCCATCGTCCAACGGCTTGCGCTACCTCGCGGTGGGTGTGCTGGGCATCGCCGTGCTGCTGGGGTTCTATTTCATTCAACTCAACGCCAAGGTCGACCGCCAGCGCGAAGAGGCGGCTGAACGCCTGACGCTGTGTCGTCATCTGGAGGCCGTGGTGGGCGCCACTGCTTCCAGTCGTGAGGCCCTTCAAGAAACATGCAAGCAGTTAAGTGAACAGTTACTTGAAAGCGCTACGCCCGATTAATAACCATTTTTTATACAGGGGCTTACTGTCGTTACTTGCACCAAAAAGTAGCACGACTACTGCTTTCCACCTTAAAAAACATGTGGTTATTGAATGACTTACGAGGCTTTCAATCCGACGAAAGGATTAAAATAATCTTGTTACATGTTTTTACAATCGCTACTATAGCCGGGCGTTCACCTCCCACGGTTTATGCATTTTTAAATCCCAAGTTTCCATCAGCTACTTGGGATTTTTTTTGCCCGCGATTTAATCTCGGTCTGTCGTTCATGGCGGGTGACGCCCTACAAAGTGAGGGCTGGCTAACACTTTTGCGTTAATTGTCCGGCGGCCGGCAAAACCTTATCTATGCTGCTTGCATCACCTCAATCGGGTAGAACCCAGGGACGGGGGGCTGATCATGATTTCCATCACCGAATTCAACCGCATCATGGCCTCAGGCTTCCTGCCGCTGGCGTGTGAGTGCTGCCTTAACAGCGACGGCTCGCTGCGCATCAGCGTGTTCGAGCCTGCGTCCGGTCGTGTCGACTTGCTGTTGACCCGTGTATCGCCCGAGGGCCTGGACAGCATCCGTGCCATCTCCAACCTGATTGGTGAGTTGCGTACCGAGATAAAGGCCGGGCGCCGTGGGTTTGCTGCGGTGGGTTCTGTCCAGGGCGTCAGAGGCGCCGCAGGAAGGATTTGACGATGTGGCGCGTGGCGTCTGTGGTGTCCAGCTCATCCAGGGCGTTGTAGGCATACCACTGGCAATCGACAATCTCGTTGCACGGCCGTGCCTCGTCGATATTGACTACCGATGCCTCAAACACGTGGTGGACGGTGTCGCGGGCCTTGAGCTCCTGCAGGTACAGCAAGCCGTCCACGTTTAACCCGGTTTCTTCTTCCAGCTCGCGTTCCGCCGCGCCTACCGGGCGCTCGTCTGCTTCCACTTTCCCGCCGGGCAATGCCCATTTTGATCTGGCCTTGCGCACGAAGAGAATATGCCCCTCATGTTCGCAAATGACGGTTGCCCTAATTTTCATCGAATGTGCTCCCGCGCCGAACGAATGTCATAAAAGTGTAATGCAATTGTCATGCTAAGTGGTTATGGCGCGCCAGGGCCGGTATGTGGATACTGCCCGATTGACGAATACGACCGAGGACATTAGATGAAGACCATACGCTGGGGCATGATCGGCTGTGGCAGTGTCACTGAGTTAAAGAGTGGACCGGCTTTCTATAAAGCGCCAGGTTCGGCCTTGGTCGCCGTGATGGGGCGGCGTGCCGAGGCGGTGCGCGATTATGCGGCGCGCCATGGCATTGCCCGCAGCTATACCGACGCCCAGGCCTTGATCAACGACCCCGAGGTGGAGGCGGTCTACATCGCCACTCCACCCGACAGCCATCTTGAATACGCCTTGAGGGTGGCGGCGGCGGGCAAGCATTGCTGCGTCGAAAAGCCGATGTCGCTGAATGCTGAACAGAGCGCGTTGATGCAGCGCACATTTGAGCGCGCCGGGCTGCACCTGTTTGTTTCTTATTACCGGCGTTCATTGCCACGCTTCCAGCAAGTGCGCACCTGGCTGCAGGAAGGCCGTATCGGTGAGCTGCGCCATCTGAGCTGGACTTTGTGCAAACCCGCTGCCGTAACAGACACCGACGCCACCAATTGGCGCACCGACCCGGCCATTGCCGGTGGCGGCTACTTTGCCGACCTGGCCAGCCATGGGTTTGACCTGTTCCAGTACCTGGCTGGCGATATCGTTGAGGTCTCAGGCTTTTCGGCGCGACAGGCCGGACGCTATGCGGCAGAAGATGCAGTGACGGCCTGTTGGACATTCGCCAGCGGTGCGTTGGGCATGGGCTGCTGGAACTTTGTGGCGGACCGTCGCGAAGACCGTGTCGAACTGATCGGCAGTCGCGGCCGTATTCAGTTTTCGGTGTTCGAGGACCAGCCGTTGCGTCTTGAAGGCGAGACCACCGAAGTGTTGGAAGTGCCGTGTCACACCCATATTCAATGGCACCATGTCTTGAACATGAATGCGCATATTCGTGGCGAGGCCGAGCATCCGTCGCTGGCCATCGAAGCGCTGAAGACCGATATCATCCTGGATAAGGTGCTACACCGTTACTCCCAGCATCCCTAGTCGTGGCGATAGCGTAAGGCTTCACTCTTTTAAAGGAATACCGGGATGAAATACTGGATGGTGTTGTGGCTGCTGATCGCCACCGCGACAACGGCGGCGCCACGCAGCCAAGGGCAGTCGGGCGAGTTTGATTTCTATGTGCTGTCGCTATCGTGGTCACCCACGTTTTGCCTGACGCACCCAGGCAATGAGCAATGCTCGGGCAAGGGCTACGGCTTTGTGCTGCACGGTTTGTGGCCGCAATACGCGCGGGGAGGGTGGCCGGCGTCCTGTACGCCGCAGACGCACTTGAGCGAGGCAGAAATGGACAAGGGCGCGGTGCTGTTTCCCACCCGTGCACTGCTCAAGCATGAGTGGGCCAAGCATGGCACCTGCAGTGGGCTGCCGCCGTTGGAGTATCTGGAGAAGACCGATGTGGCGCTTGGTGCGGTGGTGATCCCGCAGCAACTGCAGCCGTTCAACACACCGCCGTCTTTGCAGGCCAAAGAGATCGAGGCGCTGTTTCGCGAGAGCAACCCACGCATGGGCAACCACGGGATGGCGGTGATCTGCAAGGGCCAGGTGCTGTCGGAAGTGCGGGTGTGCCTGACCAAGGATCTGGCGTTTGCAGGTTGCCCGCGCAGTGTGAAAAGCCAATGCCGTGGAGGCGATATTCGTATTCCCACGCAGCGCTGAGCCGCGCAGGCGCCTAGAACTCGCCGGAATACTTCACCGCAGCTGCCGCGCGCGAGGGGACATTCAGGCTGCGCAACAATGACGACACATGGATACGCACGGTAAACGGCGAGATATTCAGGACCTTGGCAATTTCCTTGTTGGTCTTGCCCTGGGCAATCAGGCGCAGCACTTCCTGCTGACGTGGGGTGAGGGTGTGGGTGTCGAGGGGCAGCAGGCCTGAAGGGGCGAACTTGACCAGCACTTCGCCCTCGCGGATCGCCAGCAGGGCCTGGCCGATCTCGTCCGGGGCGATGTTCTTGCCGATAAAACCGTCGGCGCCCAGGGCCATGACCTGTTCGATCAGCGCGGGGTCGTCGACCATCGACACCAGGACCAAGGTGGTGCGTTTGAGTTGCTGGCGCAGTTCGGCCAGTTGGCTGATGCAGGTCAGGCCGGGAAAGCGCAAATCGAGAATCAAGGTATCGACCTCGCCCGCTTCGCACAGCAACGCATTCACCGTGGCCAGGTCGCCGGCCTCCTGCACCACCGCGCCCGGTAGCAGGCGCTGCACGGTGCGCGTCATGCCTTCGCGAAACATGGGGTGGTCGTCGGCGATGATGATTCGGCCAGTCATTGTGTGCTCCTTCCTGGGGCAAGGTTGTATCCAGGCATGCTAATTTACCACCGGGCCTGTAGGAGCGAGCTTGCTCGCGAAGAACTCACAGGCGCTGCGTTCATTCAGGCAACACGCGTTATCGTTAACGTTTTTCGCGAGCAAGCTCGCTCCTACAGATGATAGGTCAGGGATATGACGATGAGTCTTGAGACCAACTCTGAACTCGATCAGGCTAACCTGCGCATTGTGGTGGCCACCATCGCCATTGTGTATATAAGCTTACTGGGTTTCCTACCTGGGCAATCGCTGGACACCTACCTGCCGGTGATCCTCTATATCTTCGTGTTCCTGCTGGCGTCCATCGTGCTTCGCCAGGTGATCGCACGCTGGCCCGGGCATTACCCGGCGCGGCGGATCTTCGGCATGATCCACGATTACACCGGTACTTCGTTCGGCCTGGTGGTGGGTGGTGAAGCGGCGTTGCCGCTGTATGCGGTGATGGTCTGGGTGAACTTGGGCAATGGCATGCGCTACGGTTCGCGCTACCTGGCGATTGCCACGGCGCTGGCGTTGCTGGCGCTGTTGATCGTGTACCAGCTTACGCCGCTGTGGCAGGCGCAGCCGTTCATGGTGCTGATGCTGATGATCACCAGCACGGTGATCCCGGTGTATGCGCATATTCTGCTGGAGCGCACGCGCAAGGCCTCCGAGCAAGCCATCGCCGCCAACCTGGAAAAATCCCGCTTTCTCGCCCAGGCCAGTCATGACCTGCGCCAGCCGATCCACTCCATTGGCCTGTTCACCGCCTGCCTGCGCGAAGCCCGCTTGGGAGATGACGAACAGCGCTTGGTGGACAATATCGACCGTTCGCTGCTTAACGTGTCGCAATTGTTCCGTTCGATTCTCGACCTCTACACCCTCGACAACGGTCGCCTGTTGCCCAAGTACCAAGTGATCCACCTGGGCGACTTTCTCGCCGACCTGGTGCGCCAGAACGCCGAGGCCGCACGCTGGGCGGGGGTGGAGTTGCGCTTGCGCCCCTGCGCTCATTGGGTGTTGGTCGATCCGGGCATGCTGGCGACCATGGTGCAGAACCTGCTCTCCAATTGCTTCAAATACGGCGCGCAGCGACCGGTGCTGATCGGCGTGCGTGTGCGCGATAACGGCTTGGTAGTAGAGGTACACGACCAGGGGAGGGGGATTGCCAGGGAGCATCTTTCAAAAGTCTTCGAAGAGTTTTATCGCGTGCGTCAACTGCGTGACAAGGACGTTGAAGGCGTGGGCCTGGGGCTGTCCATCGTCAAGCGCCTGGGGCAATTGATGGGGTTGCAGGTGAGCCTGCGCTCGCGCGTTGGCCATGGCACTTCTGTCAGCTTGCATGGCTTGGCCCTGGCGGCCGCGCCGCGCCAACCGGCGTTGCGCGACGATGCACGCCAAGCCGGCCTGCTCACCGGCCTTAAGGTGTGCCTGGTGGAAGATGACTACAACGTGCTGCTCGCCACCCAGGCCCTGCTCGAGCGCTGGGGGTGCCAAGTGCAGGCCGAGTCCACGGGGCAGGGTTTGGTCAGCGACTGCGACATCATCGTCGCCGACTATGATCTGGGCAACCACGCCACCGGTATCGAATGCATCGACCAGCTACGCGAGCAACGTGGCTGGGCGGTGCCAGCGCTGATCCTCACCGGGCACGACGTGGAGAAAATCCAGGCCGCGTTGCATGACCGTCAGATCGCTATCCTGTCCAAACCGGTACGCCCTGCGGAACTGCGCGGCACCCTGCGTGAGCTCAGCCAGGAAAAAATTACTGCATGAATGGTGTTAATCCATTGCCTTTGGCACCCTTGGGCATGCAGTAGGCCGCTGGCTTCATCAGGCCGAAGCTGGCAATCGCGAACGCGCCGCCGCTGGCACCACTGGGCACGGAACAGTTGTACTCGCCGGAGGCCGTGTTAGCCACGTAGTAGGTGGTCATGGAGTCGCTGCGCACATTGGAGATACGTTTTACCGGCTCGCCCAGATTGGTTTCCGACAGCTTCTTGAGATGGTCTTCGGTAGGCTTGATATTGCTGCAACCGGCGACGCCGATGATCAGGGCGCCCAGCAGGGCAAGGCGAGTGACAGGGGAGAGGAGTTTCATGGTGCTTCTTCCTTGGGGTTGTTTTGGTTTTTCCAACGCGCAACGAACCCGCGCGCACTGAATGCGCGGTGTGGGTGAGAACGTTGGAAGTGCCGCGGAATATAGCGCCGCCGTGAGGTAGGGTCGATTAGCACAAATGGGCTAATGGCAGTTTGAGGTCATGGAGGGAGCTTGCGATGCTGGAGATAAAGCGCGCCACGCCGGACGACGCCGAGCGTGCGTTTGAGATTCGTCGCGAGGCCATTCTAGGCCAATGTATTGGCGCTTATAGCGCTGAAAAAATGGCGCTCTGGACTCGAGGTCGCGCCAGTGATGGTTACGGCGCGCTGATGGAAAAACAGTTCTACATGGGATGGTTCAATGGCGAACCTGTTGCCACTGGCATGCTGGATCTTGCCAACCATGAACTCGGCGCCTTGTTTGTATTGCCCGTATTCAGCGGGCGAGGGTTTGGCAAGGCGATGCTTGCTCACTTGGAGCACGTGGCGCAGCAGCAGGCGATTGAGCAGGTGGTGCTGGATGCGACACTGAACGCGGTGAGTTTTTATAGCGCGTGCGGGTATGTGGGCGATGAGCAGGCAGTGTATCGCTCTCCGTCCGGGTTGGTGCTGGCGTGTGTACCGATGGTCAAGCAGTTGCGGGTTATGAATCGCGCTTGAATGCAGCGCGCAATTGCTCGATCACAAGCTCTATTCCTGGCCCTTGTATCTGCGGCGGGGTGGGGCTCTCGCCAAATTCGCGCCATACGAACAGGGTCAGTTCAGCACCATCGGTCACGGGCTCGAGGGGGTGGGTGCCGAAAGCGTTCAGCGAGCGATAGCGCTCGTCCCGCCAGAAGGCTTGCTCTACCCAGTCATAAACGGGAATGCAATGAAAGTGCAGTGGGAAGCCGGGCATATGGCCGTAGCGGCTGATATACAACCATTTCGGCTGGAGTTGGGTTTGCATCACCCGCTGGATGTTGGCGAGCAGGCCGCCCAGTTCTGCCAGTGCGGCTTCAGGCATGTCGGGGAGGGCGTCAATCGGCGCCCTGGCGCTCAGCATCAGGTAACCCGGCAGCTTCGAGGTCAGGTGGTGGTTGAGTTGCCAGTGTTCGGTCTGGTGAAGGATGAAGGCTGGGTTGATTGGCATGTGCACGCGTCCCTGTGGGTTGGAGCGCCAGCATAGCGCGCTGAACCCGTGGCGAGGGAGCTTGCTCCCGTAACGGCCCGCCAGCCGCCCCATATCCACCTGACGCACCACGATCCAACTGTGGGAGCTGGCTTGCCTGCGAAGACGGCCTGGCAGTCAACACAGTTGGATTGTGTACATATCCATTCCTGCGGTAACGGCCACCTAGGGTTCCGCCCTGACGGCGGCTCACTTTGCAAGAGCGGCAAAGTAAGCAAAACGCTCTTGCCCCACCACTCGGCACCTCGCCTAGGCTCGGTGTGCCCGAACGCAGGCTTGAATCCGTGGGCCGCCGCCACGCGCCATCCATGGCGCGGGGCGGCTAACCCGGCGTCCTGCCGGGTTACCCACGAATTCAAGCCTGCGTTCGGCCAGCGTGGTTTAACGGGGCGCCTAAGATCAAGATCACAAGCAGATCAAGAGCAAGAGCGGCTCGCTTCGCATCGTGGTGACGTGGGAGAAAAAGCGGCCTACTCAATGCATCTTGCTATGGTCCATGCCATCCAAGCCACGCGCCGTTGCCTTCACTTCGACAGCCTGCTTTTCACCCTTGGTATCTTGCACCGTCAGGGTCAGCGGCACCTCGTCGCCTTCCTTGATCTGGGCGGTCAGGCCCATCAGCATCACGTGGTAGCCGTTCGGGTCGAGCTTGACGGCTTTTCCTGCTGGCAGGGCCACCGCATCCACCGGGCCCATGCGCATCACGTCGTCCTTCATGCTCATCTCATGAATCTGCACGTCCTTGGCCACTGGCGAAGCGACGCTCAGCAGTTTGCTGTCGCTGTCGGCGGTGAGGGTCATGAAGGCACCGCTGGATGGCTGACCCGGTACGGAGGCGCGAACCCAGGCGTCGGTCACTTGTACTTGGGCGCTGGCGTGGGCGGCGAGGCCCAGCAGGGTGAGGCCGAGGGTGAGACGCTTGAGGTGTTGAACGGCAGTCATTAGCAGACCTCCATGACGGTGAGCAGGTCTTCTGCGCACTCTTGAGCGGTAAGGGATGCCTGCAAGCCAAGGCGCAGGTTGCCACGGGTGTCGAACACGAAACTGGTGGCGGTGTGGGAGAGGGTGTAGGTGTCGCCGGCGGGGATCTTTTCATAAAAGATCCCGAACTCCTTGGCGGCCACGGCGATTTCTTCCGGGGTGCCGTAGAGCGCTTCGAAACTGGGGTCGAAGGCCTTGACGTAATTGTTGAGAATCTCGGGAGTGTCGCGCTCGGGGTCCAGGGTGATAAACACCACCTGCATGATCTTGCCATCGCGGCCCATCAGTTTCTTGGCTTGGGCGGCGCGGGCCAGGGCGGTCGGGCAGACCGCCGGGCACTGGGTGAAGCCGAAGAACACCACCGGCATGAGGCCGCGGTACGAGCTCAAGGTGACGGTTTCGCCGTCGGTGTTCTTGAGCTTGAAGGTGCGACCCATGATCTTGTCACTGAGGTCCTTGCCGTACTTGAAGTTCAGCTTGGGGCTGTAGTCACAGCCGCCCAGCAGGCTGCCCAGGCCCAACAGGCCCATGCCGGTCAGCACTTTGCGGCGGGTGAATAACGTACTCATCAACTGTGCATCCTGTGAAACGCCTGCAAGGCAGTAGAGCTGCCCCACCAGGCTTTGAAAAGGAGTAACGAGAAGGGTGCAGAGTCTAACAACCCTGGCCCGTGCGCGTAATCTGCGACGTTCTGCCACAGGGGTGCGGCCCATTTCGTCCTTTTGTGGCTTCGGTGGTAGAGTCGCCGCCATGAAATTGCGCCACTCTGACCGCTCACTGATCGCCTGGGCCCTGTACTTCTGCGTGCTGATGAACCTGTTCGCCTGCGGTTTGGGGCATGGCCAGATGATGGGCCAGCAGCTCAACGGCATCGGCGGGCTGTTCTGTTCGGTGGACGGCGGCCAGTCGCCCATTTCCGACAAAGGGTTGGCGAACCCGTCTTCCAGCAACATCTCGAACTACTTTGCCTGCCCGGTGTGTAACGCGGTTACCGTCGCCCTGGTGTTCCTCATCGGCCTGGCCTGGCTGCTCGGTCTTACGCAAACCCCACGTGTCGCCCATGAGCGGCGCAACAAAGCGCCTCCGCGTTATTCCTGGCCTTCGGCCAACCCTCGCGCTTCTCCCGCATCCTGACGTGTGCCTTGGGCTTCCTGTCACCAGGAGGCATTCTCTCGTCACGATGGTGAGTACGTTTTATGAACCCTCAATTGCCTGCCGGCGCCAGCCGCCTGGTCAGCAAGGCGTCGCGGCGCCTGCGTGCGCAGCCGGCGCTGCCTGACTACCCGAGCAATTCGCGCTGTTTCGTGCACCTGGATGCACGCCTGCTGCCTCACTGGCATACCTTGTTCGACATCTGCCCGGCGCTGCTCAGGCTCGACCCACCGGAGGGCTTGAACCTGTTTCGCGCCTTCATGACCTGGGCCTATCGCAACCAACCGCCGCTGGACTGGACCTACCATCTGAACGTATGCCGCTGGTTACTGAGTTCGGCGTATCGCACGCAGATCGATGAGGAACCGATCGAAGCCTTCATGGCCGCCGCGGCTGCGCGTTGGGTGCTGACGGACGACAGCGCGGCGGCGGGCATCGTCCTGAGCTGGGGGGATTCGACGCTGTTCGATTGCAAAGGCAGCGTTTCGATAGCCGCACAGCAGCAAGCATTGCCGGTACCCGCATGGGATTTCGCCTGGTGCCCCTTGAATGCGCAAGGCGCGTTCGGCGGCTGGCGGCCGGTGCCCTGATGCACCGCGTCCGGTAAGCCTCACGACACCCTCGGAAGCGCCGCACACGGCGCAGCGTGCGCGGCCCGCAGGCTGGCATCGAGCTGATGACTAGGCTCTAGGCTTCTTTGGTTTTTCAGGTCATCAGCTTATGTCTTCTTTGCATCACAACACGCCCACGCTGACGGTGGTCGACCCGCGAGGGTTGACCGTGCGCAGCGTGGCGTACCATCGCAATACCGCGCAGCAATCACCCAGCGCGCAGGTCACGCGGCAGGTGTTCGACGCTCGCGGCCTGTTGCAGCAACAGTGGGACCCCAGGCTGTTTGAGTTGCACGCTGCCGATCCCGACGTGCCGCCCAATCTGTCTCATCGTTATAGCTTGGGCGGGCAAGTGCTGAGCACCGACAGCGTGGATGCGGGCCGTCGGACGCGCTTGCTCGGCAGTGGCGGCCAGGTCGTGCAACAGTGGGACAGTCGAGGCACGCGCCAGCGGTTCGAATACGACCCGTTGCTGCGCCCCGTCGCGGTATTCGAGCGCGCGCAGGAGGCTGCAGCTGAACGCTGTGTCGAGCGCATGAGTTACGCGGGCATGACTTCCACGGAGGCGGCGCGCAATCGCTGTGGGCGCCTGATTCGTCACGATGACTCGGCAGGCACGTTGCTCGTTGAGCGCTACGACGTGCAAGGCAACCTCACCGAGCAAACCCGGCGCCTGTGCAAGTCGCACACCACGCCCGATTGGCCGCTGCCCGTGAGTGAGCGGGATGCGCAGTTGCAAGCCCAGACCTTCATCACCACCTGGCAGCACGATGCGCTGGGGCAACGCCTGGAGCAGGTCGACGCGCGCGGCAATCGCCAGCAATCTCAATACGGTGTCGACGGCCAGTTGACGAAAAGCGAGATCCTGTTCAAAAGCGGAGCGCGCAAGACCCTGGTGGATCAACGCAGCGTCAACGCCTCGGGCCAGGTGTTGAGCGAACGCTTGGGTAATGGCGTGCTCAGCGTTGCCGAGTATTCGGACACTGATGGACGTTTGACACGCTTGAGCGCCCACCTCAAGGATTCGGCAGGCAAGCGACTACAAGACCTCTTCTACAGCTACGACCGGGTCGGCAATGTGTTGCGCATCCGCGATGCGGCGCAGCCGACCCGCTGGGCCAGCAACGCGCAGGTGGAGGCAGTAAGCACATTCGAGTACGACAGCCTGTCGCGCTTGATCAAAGCCACCGGCCGTGAAAACGCGCGCAATACCGGCACATTCGCATTGCCGGGGCGAGTCACGTTCGGCGCCACAGACGACAACCTCTGGGGCAACTACACACGCCATTATGCCTACGACTCGGCTGCTAACCTGACGCAGATGCGCCATGTGCCCAGCATCGGCAGCGGTTATACCCAACGGATGCAGGTGGGCGAACACAGTAATCACAGCGTGATGGCCCGCGAGGGCGCAAAGGCGCCGGGCCTGGGCGATGGCTTTGACCAGGGCGGCAATCTTATGGCTTTGACGCCTGGGCAGGCGTTGACCTGGAATGGGCGCAACCAGTTGGTCCGCGTCGCGCAGGTGCTGCGTGACAATGGCGAACATGACGATGAAGTGTATCTGTACGACGGCGCCGGCCAGCGAGTCATCAAGCGTCGCGTGGCACATGGCAAGACGCAGACTCACACCCATGAAGTGCTTTATCTGCCAGGGCTGGAGCTGCATCGCCACGGGCCGGATGGCGAGTGGTTGAATGTGTTGCTCGCTCAGGGTGGGCGCCATTCGGTCAGAGGGTTACAGTGGGAACGGCAGCGTCCCGAGGCAATGCCGGATGAGCAACTGCGCTTCAGCCTCGACGACCATTTGGGCAGCAGTACCCTGGAGTTGGACGAGAAAGCCGCTCTTTTGAGTCAGGAGAGTTATTACCCGTTCGGCGCAACAGCCTGGTGGGCAGCAAAAAATGCATTGGAAGCGGGCTACAAAACCCGGCGTTATTCGGGCAAGGAGCGCGACGCCAGTGGGTTGTATTACTACGGTTTCAGGTACTACGCACCGTGGTTGTTACGGTGGATCAGCGCAGACCCGGCAGGGGATGTGGATGAGTTGAACCTGTATGCGATGGTGGGGAACAACCCCATGGGTTATGTAGACGACGACGGCTTGCAGCGGCATCCCATCATCGATATTGCCACTCTTATCGTTACGCTGGTGTTGGCAGGGTATGCGGCGCAGATGGACGCACGCCAGCGCGTTCAGTTGGCTGTCCTGGGTTTTGCGCTGGGCATTCTGGGCGTGACGGCGCTTGGCTATCGTCAGTACAGAGAGCAAGTCAGCCTGCGTGCTCGACGCAAAGCGTTTTATCAGCAAGCCTCCCAGGAGTATGCACAGACTCTGGGGGGCGTACATGGCGCCAGTGAAGAGGAAGTCGCTGAGCTGGCGGACTTTTATCTGCAACACCGGCTGTCTACTCCTGACACTGAAAGTCTCGCTTATGGGTTGACCCCAGGCGCACGTGGCGGGCTATATGGCTACATTGGCCCAACCAAGCACAAGGACAGGGCCGACATAGCCTCCCACACGGAAAACAATCCCCATTTTACCTTGGCCAGATTGGGTTTTTTAGGCATGGAGCTTCGCGCCCCGGCACGCAAGGTGGGCGCCAGCCCGCTTCCAGCGGCTGGGCTGACCCACACCGAAGTACAACCGCAAACCAGGGTCACGAGCGTGGGCCGCCGAGGCTCCGCTTCTGAGGAGCCCGCCGCGCAACCGGTAAGCCCAGGACCTTCCTCCGGGCTGGAGCCTGAGCGGCTGGTGATTGACGTTGAGTCTGTTCTCAATGAATTACGCGGCCCTGGCGGTGGGATTCTCAGGAACGTGATCAACCGCCTGGAAGCCCGCACCCTGGACTTTCATACCGGGCATGCCATGGCGGGCGGGCAGAATGTCCGTAGTTTTGACTTGCCGGGCTATCGCGGGCAGCGCGGTCGTGGCGCCTATCGAGTGATGATCCAGCACACCAGTGGGCTCAATTATCGGGCGGTCAGGGTGATGAACCCTCACCGCCGTTAATGCGCGCAACGTCAGTCGCAGGAGCTCGGGCTGTGTAACGGCCCGGCTCTGTTGTCAGGTTGGCGCGCGAGTGTCGTTCTCGTCCTCAGCGATGCTGTACCAGGCCCAGTAAGTCTGACGCCGTGTGTCGCCATTGGCAGTGAGCACGCGCACCGGGCGTCCCAAGGCGTCATAAAAGTGTTGCTCGCTGGGGCGCGCGGTATTGAAGGCCGCATCGTCGATATAGCCGGCACGGTCGGCGAAGTAAGGTCGCCAGGTCCGCGCCAGGCCACCCTGGTTGTCGTACTCCACCCGGCCACTGATCCGCCAACGGTTCGCTGAGTCTGTTTGCTCGGCGCCTGCGCGCAATAGACCGCTGTTTTCGACCTGAAAGGCTGGTCCCGGCGCAGCTTTTTCCTGGGTTTGCCGCACTCGGCCAAAACCGTCGTTGAAGGCCAGGGCGACATGGATCTGCCGTTCCTGCGAGGTTCCTTGCCAGCGGTCGGCATGCAGCACCACGGCATGCACGGGCACTTGCCTGGTCGCCCGAATCAGGCGTTTGAGGGTTTGATGATGGGCCTGCGGGTCGGTCAGGCTGTTGAGCCGCACCCAGGCCGAGGCGCGAATATGCCCGCTGGGCAGCAGGTAAGCGCTGCTGACCCAGGCTGCCTGGAGACTGGCGGACGGGATTTGTCCCATCCAACTGAACACATCGTAGACGCACGCACTCTGGGCGTTGAGCAAGGCTGTCTGCGGATCGGCCAGCGCCTGCGCCGGCCCGTAGTCGAGCGCGCGGGTGAAGGACTGGCGAGTGTCATGGCCGACAGGTTTGCTCTGCTCTTCGCCCTTGAGGCCGGTCGCCAGCAAATGCCCGTGGGCATCGTAGTGTGCATACCGCTGGGTACGCTGCGCATCGGTCACCAGCACCGGCAAGCCCAGACGATAGTCGTACTGTGCCTGGGTCGAGCAGCCGTCGGCCGATTGCACCTTGATAACGTGCAGCCCATAGGCATCGTATTCAGTGTGCGTGAACCCGTGGCTCAGACTCGCCTGATGACGACGAGGCCGGTAGAAGGTGTCGGCTTGGCCATACCGGGTGTAACCCTGGCCGAGCGACCACAGGGTGATGGCCTCGTCACGCCCGGCGGCGGGCGACAGGAACGCGGTCAGGGGCCGATAGTGCTGTTCGGTCAGCGTGGCAGTGATAGCGCTGTCCTGATACACATCCAGGGCCTGTTGATCGAGTTCGGCTGTTTCGACGTAAGCGAGCAGGGCCTGAAAGTTCGCGGTTCCGGGCGGTAAGGGGGCAGTGTGTTCGGCCAGGCAATAATGCTGCCTCCACAGCCCGCCCAGTTGGCGTTGGGCATCCGGCCCCAGCGGGTTGGACGAGCCCTCGGCGACAAAGTGCTCATAGCTGATGGTGCTACCCGATAACGCCTCTTTGCTCAGCACCAGCGCGTTATTGCGTTGCTGGTAGGGCAGCCGCAAGCGCCAGCGCTGCGCGGCATCCAAGTGGATGAACTCGGCGCAGGTTTCGCTCAGGTAATAAGCCTGCTGCGCCGGGTCGTGTGCGTCGCGCCACCACTGCTGCTCGTGGGCCAGCGCCGCTGGCGCAGAGTCGCCGGCAGTCTTGCGGCGGGCATAATCGACCACCACTTGCTGCAAATTACTCGCGTAGCGGTCCCAGCGCAGATTCAGGGTGTGCTGGCAGCAAGGGTCATCCTTTTGGCGCTCGTAACGACAGGTCATCGATTCCACCAGCAACGGCAGCAGAACGGCCGGCTCGCCGGCCTTGGGCGAAGGCTTCACTTGGCGCACCAGATAGCGCTGTTGCTGCACTGAGTATGGCACTGCCTGCTGCGGCACATCGGCGGCGGCATACACCTCTTCGCGCAGTAGGCTACCCGCCAGCGCACGCTGCATGGCGCGCAAGGTCGAGGCACCGGGTGTGGCGATCAGCGTGTCGCGTGTGTGGCCGGCTTCCAGTTGGCTCAGCTGGGACGGGCCGAGCGTGGGGGCCTGCGGGTCAGCCGCGTAAAACGCTTCGCGCGGTGGGGCCAGCGTGTTGAACCAGCGCTTGGTCAACACGCCTGACGGTGCGTGGGTATTAGGTGGCTGAGCGGTTTGCAGCACCAGGCCGAAGCCGATGAACTGGCGCTCGTCACGGTCATAGCTGGCTTCGCGGTAACAAAAGTATTGGGTCGAGTGGTTGCCACTGACCAGGTCCTTTTGCCGTTGCCGTTTGACCACTGGCAGGGGGAACGCAAGGCTACTGTCCTGGGCCATTCCCAGTGTCTGCCAGTGGTGTTTCTCATCGAGCCATTCCTGGGCGCTGCTGCGGTAGCGTAATTGGGTGGCCGCTCCCATGTTGTTCAGGGTGGCTGTTAACAGATACGGTTTGACGCTGACAAAGTCATAGCGCCAATGCTGCGGTCGGATGTGCGGCACACTCAGGATCAGACTGGAACAGCCCAGGCCTTGAAGGTCGGCGAAGCTGACCTGGCACGTAGCGTCATGGCGCATCCCCTCGGGCCAGCGCAGCGTCATCGGTGCCGATGTCAACCCGTTGCCGGCGCGGTTCATGTAGACCTGTAAGTGGTCGGGTGCCAGGTAAATCAGGTCCACGGCGCCTGATCCATCCAGGTCGGCGAGGCGAATGTTGGCGGCATCGAAGGTGGCAGGGTCGAACGCCAGTGGGGCGAATACAAACCCCTTGCCGAAGCGACCACGCCCGAGGTTGGGCCAGCACTTGAGTTCGTTATGGCGAATGCGTACCAGGTGTTGTTGACCGCTGCCGAGCGGGTCGCAAAAAGCGATCAGCTCTGTCGGCGTATGGCTGAGGGTTGGTAGCCCGTCATCGTCGGGCCCATGGCGCACGTCCTGGCCAGGATCAAAGCCTCCGTCCTGGCGCTGCGCATACAGGCGCACGCTGCGGCTGCCGATCAGGGCCAGGTCCAGCCTGCCGCTGCCCATCAGGTCGGCCAGTTGCCCGTGGGGGTGGAAAAACTCCTGGGGCATCGCCGCAAAAGGCACAAACCCCGACCATTGCCGCTGCGAGTCGAGGCTGAAAAAACCGCTCAGCCCCGGTTGCGCCACCACCCATTCCAGATGCCCATCGCCGTTAAGATCCGCCAGCGCCTGGCGCGTGGCCTGGGTGCTATCAGCGAGGGGAATGCGTGGCAACGCCTGCCAGGGCCCATACGCCAGCGCATTGCTGTCAGCTGGGCCGGGGGCCCTCAGCGGCTCGCGGTAGTACCAGCTTTTATCGGTGCGGTGCAGGATGCCCGGCAAGCCGTCGCGGTACAGGTCGACCAGCTGGTAATGCTGCCCGTCGTTGATGCCCGCCATGGCGTCGAACGTTTGGTAGTGCGCGGTTTCCAGTGTCGGCCCGAAGACGCTGTAGGCCAGTTCCAAGGGCGGCCAGGCACTGGCGGTGCCTTGGGCGTCATAGGCCTGGTTGTGCACGGCGAACAGGCAACTGCCGATGGCGTGGCGATCGGTGTACTCCAGCAACATGCGCCGCGTCAGCACCGGCTCGGAGCCCAGGCTCGGCTCGTCGGGGAAGTAATGAAACATCAGCACTTGTTGGCACAGCCGCCGGGTGCCGAGCTCAAAGCCATAGGCATAACTGCTGATCGGGTCGTTGCGGACCGGCCAGGCGTGTTGTTCGGCATAGGTCGGCACTTGGCTCAGGCCAGTGTGGCGTTCGCCATAATCCAGCAGCAGTTCGAAGTGCCATTGCTTGTCAGCGAGGGCGTCCGCGCGCCACAGCGCCAGGTGCTCAAGGGGCTTGAGGTTGCCATAGCACACCCGCGCCAGATAACGCTGGGCGCGATAGTCCCTGGCGGCGCTTGGCGGCTGGTCGTCGCGTTTGTAGTGGTAATAGATCTGCTCACCCAGCGGGTTGAAGCTTTCCTGCAACAGCCATTGGGCTACACGTGGGCTGTTGTTCGGGTCCGCACAGCGCGCGATCTGCGTCTTGCCGAACAGGTGCACGCAGCCGTCCGCACCCTGAACCAGCCAGAATCCGGCCTTGTCGCTGGGGGTGGACCAATGCTCGATACGGTCGAAGTGCGCTTCTATCACCGGAAAATAGCGCACCACCCGGTGGGGTTCATCCAGGGCCAGGCCGTTATAGTGGTCCCAGGTTGTGGCCCGAATTGCGCCGTCGGCATCACGCTCAGGGATCATGTCGATGCCTTGGGGGCTGGTGAAACGGTCGTCATCATCGTAGGCCGGTACGCCTTTGCGGGTATCACGGCTGATGGCGCCTGCCGACACCCCCCAGCCGAGTCCGAAGGGCCCATTGCCCTGGGAACTGCGATAACCCAGGCTCAATGCAGGCGTGAAGCCACGGCCCGGCGAAACCGGCAAGGGCACCTCCAGGCACGCTTCGCCCCGTGTGCCCACCGCGCCCCATTGCGCGCTGGGGCCCTGGATGGCGCCACCGCCCTTGGGCAGCGCAGGAATCTTCGGTTCCAGGAGGTCGGGCGGCTGCACGCTCATCGTTGACCTCCGGTGTTTTTAGCGGTGTAGCGCAGGTGCACGATGATATCGGTGAGGGATTCGAGCAGGGCGTTTTGCCGGGTGTGGTTGGGAAAGGTCAGTTGCCAGGTGGAGATGGCCCCGGTGTATTCGAACGGCAGGTAACGCTCGTCACTGTCGAAGTTCAAGGTGAACAATCCGCTGTCGTTGAGCCCGCTGGACAGGGCGATTTGCTGCTTGGCGCGCAGGTCTTTTTTTACCGCAGCTTCGGTGTGTTTGGCCGCAGGGGTGAGGTGCGTGGTGTTGGTGGTCTGGGTGAGGATGGCCTTGATATCTTCATAAGGCCCCAGCGTGGCAGGCAGGGACACGCTGAGGTGCTTGATGCGCCGCAGATAGTGGCCGGGGTAATCGTCGTCGAACAGCTTGAGGGTCAGTTCAAAGGTCATGGTGCCAGTTTTCACCAGGTCAGCTTTAAGCGTGGCCCAGGGCTTGTCGCGCGTCGCCACAGGGTCTTTGCTGTGCAGATGGCGCAACGACACGGTTTTAGTGATCTCCAGCAAACGCTCGTTGTGGGTGAGGTAGGCGCTGCTCATGCTCAGCAGGTTGTGCTTGAGCGCTTCGCCGGCACTCAAACCTCGGTATTGATGGGTCCAGGGCTGGGTTTGAATGAAGTGCTTGTCCCACTGCGCGCGCTCTTCCTGCCAGCAGGCTTCGGCCGCCAGGCACAGTGACAGCGTCGAGTCATAGGCCTGGTAGTAGAAGGTCGACAACTGGCCGTTGAGCCATTGATACAACTGGGCGTTGGTGAAGCGTTTGCCGAGCTGGTCGTACAGGGTTCGTGCTTGGGTGAAGCTGGCCTGGGCCAGGCCCAGTTGCAAGCGGGTATGGGCTTCCTGCTCGGTGTAAGCCTGCAGTTGGGCGTCGACCTGGGCCAGTTCAAGGCGTGCCTGCTCCAGCGTATGGGCCCACTCGGTGGCGCGCCGGGCGAACAGGTCGGCGCGGTCCAGGTGGGCTGCGTTGGCGCGTTTTTCATTGGCAATGCCTTGGGACGCCGCGTGCAGCGCGTGAAAAGCGCCCTCGTAGCGCACGCCGCCGTTGGAGGTGCCGAAAATGTTCGGTATCAGCATGGCCAGGCCCGCGCCGGCTTGTGCCACGGCGGCGGCGGTGTCCCAGCGCGCACTGTCCTGGTACTCCTGGGTGGCCTGCGCTTCGGCCGGGCTGATGCCACGTTTGAGTTGCTGTTCAAAGAAGGCTACCCGCGCTTGGACAATGCTGCGCCCTGCCAACAGCGCCTCTTTGTTCCTCGCATCGAACTGCACGGCCTGGGCCTGTTGCTCGACGGCCAGCCTGGCCAAGTCCCAGGCTTGCTGTTGCTGGGTTTCCAGGTACTGGGCCTGCTCCTTGCGTTCGAACAATGACAACAAGGTCGTCCCCAATTGGATAAGGTTGTCGACTGCCTGCAACGCGTGCCCCAGCAGTACCTGGAAGCGATAGTGCGCGGCCTGGGCGGTGCGCAGCGACGGACGCAGGCTGACGCCGGCAGATCCTTGCTGGTAGGCAGCGAGCAGCGTTTGCGGCGACAGCGTGGCGGTGTACAGCGGCAGGCTCAAGGGCTTGCCGGTCAGGTCCAGATGATGGCGCAGGTTGTGCAGGCGAGATTCGATTTTGTCCCAACGCAGCAGCAAGTCAGGGCTTAGGGACCGACACAGCCGCGAGGTGTTCGCAGGCGCTGCCTTGCTGTCGAGGGTGGAAGGGTTTTGCAGTTTGTCCAGGGTCGTGGTTGCCCAAGGATCTACCGGGTTGAGTGGCGGTCTTGGCCCGAGCAAACCCTTGGCGCGGATGTACCACAATTTGGCTTCGGCCAGGCTGTCACGGGTCAGTTGCCGGTAGGCCGCATCCCCGCGATTGAGCAGAATGTCGACGTACAACAGATACAGCGCCTGGCGAAAATGTACTGCACTGCTTTTCGCCAATGGATGGGACAAGGAAGAGGCGCGGTGCCCTTGTGGCGTGCTGGCAAGCAGCGCGGGCAGGCGCCAAACGTCAGATGGGTGGACGGGATCGAACACGTAGCGTATCCACGTTTCGGCCTCGGCGTATTGCTGTTCCTGGTTCAGGCGTTGCGCCAACAGCCAGGGCAGGTAGAGAAACAACTCCCAGTAATACACGCCATAGGGGCCCTGGAAGTCCAGTGAGCTGGTGTCTTTTTCGTCCGGCAATGGCGGCTCGCGCCAGGCATCCGGCGCCAAGGCGAACAGCTGCTGCAAACCTGCGCCAGCGGTTTTTGCCAGGAGCCCCGCCACGCAGGTGTTGGTGCGTATGGGCGCTCGTTTGTTTTCAGGCTTATCAAGAGACTCGATGGTGGACCCGTTGAAGTCGATGAACTCTGCCGTGCCATAGGGCGGGGTAGCGAGTCGCCGGATAAACGGAGCCAGTGGAATGATCGGGGTGCTGTTATTGGGCGGCAGGGTGAAGGTCGCGGTTTTCAACGCGTAGCCCAGGATGATGGGGTCGGGGTAGTGCACATCGCTCTCCAGCAGCAATACGCCGTGAATCAGCGTCAATGAGGAAACCGTCGTGCTAGTGAGATCCTCGTGGTAGGGGTGCAAGGTCTTGGGGGAGAGTTCTATCTGCGCTTCAAGTGTGTGCGTCTCGGACAGTTCGGTGAAGGTGTCGCGCAGGGTGCGCCGGGAGGCGTCTGCCAGGCCGACGAGTACCGTGTTATTGCGGTGGGGGCTTTCTGGTAAGGCGCTTTGTCCCTGCTTCGGATACATCAATACGGGTTTGTACAGGCGTTGTTTCTGTTGAACCTGGACCTTGTCTAGCAACAGATCGTAGGCGTAGCTGCTGGACTCCGCCTGGTGGTTGTAGAACGACAGGGTAGCGGTGTAGGTCGCGTCCGGGGTGTTGAAAAAATAGTCGAAGGCTTCCTCGCTGATGCGTTTGTCGCGCAGATTGAATGTCGTGCTTTTCGGGTTTTCTTCATCTTTTCCAATCTGCGGCAGGGTAAAGGTCGCCGGCTGATTCGCTGCATTTTTTATGAATTGGGCATAGCTGACCCCGGTCTCATTGCACTTGAGGGTCAAGTCGATACGCACGTTGGAGAAGGTTGCCAGCTTGGCGCCCTCCAGAAATATTTCAGCGGTGGGGCCTAAAGCCAGCGTCGCGTTTTGCGCAGGCCCGCTGGTGCTGAGTGTGATGGTCAAATTGACCAGTGCATCTGCCTTGCTGAACCTGACAGTGCGGTGCGGCTCGAAGCGTTTTTCCAGGCGGGTGGTGACCTCCAGCACTGACGTCGTGCGGTCGAATCGGATATCGCTCTCAGCCGAAAGACTGCGGATATGCTGCTGATGGTCTTCGTAATTCCAGCCATTGGTGGTGTGATGGGGCGTTTGGTTGTCCAGGGTATCGACTTTGACCTGGACCGTTTCGGGCGCCCTGAATTGAAATCTTGACCTGTTGTGGTGCCCGAACAGGGCCAGGTAGCGCCCGGCCAGTTCCGACTCTTTATGCCAGGAGAACATCCGCCGCGTGCTGCCCAGGGTTTCAAGCCAATGAACGTTGAAGTGTTGATCCAGCCGCACCGCTTGAAAGAAATGCCGATGCAGGCCGTTGTGCGAGGAGGCCGTTTGATGGTTCGGCTGTGCGCTCAGGCCCAGGAACAGTGACGGCGGTTGGCTTTTTGAATCGAGTACGGCGATGGACGCCGTGGCGCTCATCAGGTCTTCCGAGCTCAATTCGTCCAGGCCCTGTGCCAGGCTGTACTCCTGAATGCAGGCCTGCGGCACGCTCCAACTGTCATCCAGTTTTTTATAGGAAAAGTACAAGCGCAACTGTAGATAGGTGGTCTTTATCCGGGTTTCCAGCCGTTGCTGGTATTCCTTCTCCGATTCGACATCGCCTCGTCCAATCGGGGTGATATCTCTCGACGACGATGTGGGGTTGATGCATTGAGCCCACACCACGAAGAGGCGCCCATTGAACACCACCGGACGAATCGTCTGCTCGGGGACGTTGTCGTCAATCGACAGCGGCAGCATTTGCCAACCGGACCAGGCTGCCGGGGTGGCCGCGTCGCCCGAGGCCATCTTCAGCGTGCGCCAGTAATAGGTGTTTTCCGAGCTGGACTTGCCGGTGAAGTAATAAGTACTGCTGGCGAAGCTGTCTTTATCACCGTCTATATAGCCATTGAGGGTCTTGATGTTGGCGAGCGTTTCGAAGCCGCTTAAGTAACCGTGGACGGCGGTGTGCAGCGGTGCAGGCTCGATACGAAATTGATTGAGCTGGTTTTCCAGTTGCCTGAAGTTGTCGCTTTTATCATGACGCAAGGTGGGGCTCAGAAAGCTTGCCGGGTAGTGCTGGAGTTGCTGGTGCGCACGCCACAGCGAATAGGACTGCAACTGGTCCTGCCACTCGGTCTGTTCGTCAACGCTCATGCCCTGTCCGTCGTAGCCAGGCTCCAGGCCCAGGTAAATGCCGTTGATGTACTGCTGCACGCTGGCAATTGCACTGGCGATACGGGTGGTGGGTACCGTATGGCTGACTTGAGGGTCGAGCAGCCAGTAGGCATAGACATCGTCGACGGTCTTGACGGTGTCGGCTACAGCCGTGTCTTCAGGCAATACGCTGTTGAGGTAGAACCCCAGCATCGCATCGCGCAGGTGTTCGTTGAGGTGTTGCGTGAGGGTGTCAGACATGGTCATTCCTTGAACCGGTCGAAATACAACGGGGTTATGGCGCTGCGGCGAACAATGCGGAGCCGACGTGTTGCCAGTCTTCGTTCATCAAGGTGGCATGCAAGTCGGTCGCCTTGAGCAAGGCCCTGGCAGAGAGGCCGGTGAGCCTGACGGCTTCATGGCAACGCAGGAGCCAGTCCAGGTCGGCCAGGGTCTTCACCTGCTTGGCAGGCAGGTATTCAACGAGCAGGTTGATTTCATCGACATCCCACTGCAGCAACGCGGCCAGTTGCGCGGTGCATGCTCCATCGTCAGTCAAGGTGGAGCCTTCATCGGAGGATGAATTGGCGCACTGCAAGTAGGCGAGCACGCTGTCCTGTGCCAGCCCGTAGGTGTTGAGGCAATGGGCAAAGCGTTGCAGCAGGTACAGCGTGTTCAGCGTCAGCTTGAGCAACGAGGCCGGTGTGTGGTCCGGGCTCAGCCAGTGCGGATGGAGCACAAACGCCTGCAGGGCCTCACGGCTCACCGCCAGCCCCAATGACGCTTCGGCATCCGGCAGGCTCAGCAGCACATTTTTGTGCAGCTCCGTAGTGGATTCGGCAGTGGCAGTGCGGGCAATCTGGCGGACCACGAGTTTGCGCCATTGCAGGTGCGCTGCCGGGTCGCCGGCAAGGTGCACCGGGTCACTGAGCAGCGTGTCGATTTTCTCTTTCAACGGCTGCATTTGTCGGTAGAACGCGCCCAGCTTCTTGGCCACTGCTTGTTTGGCGTCGTTGTGCAGAACCGCGTTGTGTTCTGGGTCCAGGCTCAGGGGGTGGGCTTCGATAAGCTGCACCAGCCCATTGGGCAGCTCTTTGGGCGGCGCAGGCTTGAGCAGCGGTTGGCTGTGCAGCAGCCCTTGTACGATGAGGGCATGCCAGGCAATGGGCGCGGCCTTGGTATCGGCCTCGGGCTGGGGCAATGACAGGTCAGCGAGGTCTTCTTGCGCCAGCAGGCCATGTCGGGTCAGCTCGACCATGTCATCGAGTTGCGTGATGTACGCCTGCACTGGGGGCGGCGGGGATTGGGCGTCCAGGAGCAATTGACGGCGAAGCTGATCAACCGTTTGCCCAGTGTCATTGAGCCAGGTGACCAGCCAGTCCATTTGCATCAGCACATCGAGCAGGTCGGCGGGTGCATTCACGCCCGAGCGACGCAGGCTCGGGTTGACCAGTTGGCCGGTGTAATCCTTACCGCCCAGCAGCGCCGCCACATGGTAGCTGTCGAGCACTGACAGCCCGAACAACTGCGCGATCCGGGCTTGGCGATACAGCGCGCTATAAAATGTAAGCCTCGGGCAAGCAGCGGGCAGATGCAGGCGGGCCTGCTTGATCAGCCAGTGCAACGAGGCCGGGGTGTCGCTCAGGTGCAGGCCGGTGCAGAGCTGGTGGCGGAGCGTTGTGGGGATTTCCTCCCTCAAGGCCAGGGTCGGCCTGTCCAGCGTCAATGCCTGGCCAGGCAACGGGCCGGGGTTGAACAGCTGGTCGTACAGCGACAGGCGAGTACCGGGTGCCCACACCGGTATCTCATCCAGCACGGCGGCAAAGGCTTGCAATGACAGGCTGTAGCGGCGTTCCAGATAGCGATAGACGCCCAGTGCGCGCAGGGTATTGTCGTTGGCGGGCCGCGCCGGGTCGCCCTCGTGTTCACGCCGCACCACGCTCGTCGACAGGGCGTCGAGTGCGTCGAAGGGCAATTGCGTCCAGCGTTGCAGGCGGATCATTCGGTGCAGGCGCTGGTAACGTTCCCATGAGGTATTGAGCAGGCGCGCACCACCCTTGTCCTGTGTAGTGATCGACAGGGACGACTGGGTCGCGCCGGCCTCGGTGATCGGCCCGTTCACGTACGCGGCACCGTTGTGCAGGCGCAGCTTGGCCGGCGGCGTTGGCAGGGCGCTTGCCAGAACATTGCTCGACAGCACCGGCACATACTTGCCGCAGGCCAGTAGCGCTTCGGTCTGATCGGCGGTGAGTCCGGTTTTCTGCAACCAGTGGGACAACTCCTCAAGGGGCTGCTCCTGGGTACCATAGTGCTGGGTAAAAAAATCTTCTGCCTGTACGTCTCCCGTTCTTATTAACAAAGGCTCCGTCAATAACACCTGCTGGGCAGGGCTCAGCCCGGACAGCAAACGTTGCGCTTCATAGGCCTCGTGCCTGACCACGCCGTAAGTGTTTTGCGCACGCTGGCTGGTGGGCAGCTTGAGGCTGATGCGGTAACTGAGTTCGCCCAGCTGTGGCTTGCCGCCGGACAAACCGAGCCAGCACTGGCGATGCGCACGTTCGAACGGCAGCACGAAGGGGAACCGTTGCTTGCCAAGCACCTCATCAAGGGAACGGCCGCGGTATTCACGGCGGGTTTGTTTGAGGTGAGCGTCGATCTGGCGCGACAGGGTTTCGTTGATCATCGAGAGTTGAGGAATCACAGCGCTGAGGCTACGTTCGTCCAGGGGCAGTGTCTTGAGTTCGGGGCGACGCTGGTCGAGGGTGACCTTGGGCTGTTTGCCTTTACCGCTTTTTTCCAGCGCTTGGGCAAACAGGTATAACGCCTTCAGGTAGGCGATCGGGGAGTCGATTGCCGCCATGGAAGAGGCCGAACACAGCAGGTGCCAGTCCTCTTTGAACAGGTGGGTATAGGTGGGGGAACGCGCGTCCATTGTGATGAATCTCCTGAAAGCCCGCGGCCACTGCCGAGGGCCATGGCACGCTAGCATGGGGCGCCAGGCCGGCTCGGTCGGCCGGATCGCTGAGTGAGCGAGGAGAAATCATCGGTGTAGATCGATAGCGCGACAGTGCCTGTGGGTCACTGTCGCGCGAACCTTGCGGCGAGGAGGTAGCCGTTACGCGGCCAGCGGTTTTTTCGCCATGGCTTTTTTGTGCGCGGCCTTCATCGCTTCCATCTCGGCCCCCAGCTCTTCGAGCAGCGCTTTACCCAGCAGTTTCTTGGCCTGAGGGAACATCTCGGTTTCTTCTTCTTCGATATGGTGCTCAAGCAACTCCTTGACCACTTTGACGCGACCGGAAAACTCGGTGGACGAGGGGTCGGTTTTTTTCAAGTCCGGCAGTACCAGCGAGTCGACGGTGCGGTGCTCTTCCTTGGCTTCGTGGTACATGATGTCCTGTTCCTTGCCCCCGGCTTTTCTGAACGCGGGGTAGAGGATCTCTTCTTCGAGTTGGGTATGCAGGGTGATCTCCATTTCGAGTTTGGCCAACAACTCGGTACGCTTTTTTACCCCGCGTTCAGTGGATTCGCTTAACTGGGTCAGCAGGGTCTTGACGCGTTCATGGTCGGCTTTGAGCAGGTCGATGGCGTTCATAGGTAACCTCACGGGGGGGATGCAGGCGTGTCGAAGTGCACGCCTCGTGGTGAGGAAGGTTGCATCAGGCGTACCAACTTTTTATTGTTAAAAATTATCTTATAAGTCAGTCGGTTGTATTTTTTCTGTGTGCTTGGAGGTCGTGCAGCTTGCATGGTCGGGCCGGGTTGAGATTGCACAACGCACAACTGGTTGCTGACGCTCCAGCGCAACGGGCGGCCATAAAGTGTGGCCAGGAAAATTCTAATGGAACCCTTGGGGCATCTGCTTGACCTAACGCTTAGACTTCAGGAGGTGAATCATGCAAATTGAATATATCTGGATCGTATTGGCGGTGGTTCTGCTGCTCTTGGAACTCTGGGCGATCAATATCGTTTTGCGCAGCACTGGCGGATGGGAGACCAAGGGGTTGTGGGTGGTGGTGCTGGTGTTCGTGCCGCTGCTGGGGTTGATTGCGTGGGCAATGTTCGGGCCCAAGCGTGAGATGGCACAGCAGCGTAAAAGCTGAAGCGGTGAGTGATAAAAAACAGGCGCCCATCGGGCGCCTGTTTTCATTGCGGTCAACCGATCAGCCGCCGACGGCCTTGGCAATCGCCTCATTGAACGCCGGTAGATCGTCCGGCGTGCGCGAGGTGATCAAGGTCCAGCCATTGGCCTGGCACTCTTTAACCTCGGCATCCACCACGCCGGCAGCGCCGGCGTTTTCAAGGTCGATGCGCACGCTTTTATAGGCAGTCAGGGTTTTGCCCTTGACCACGCCAGCGTCGATCAGGGTCCATGGCCCGTGACAGATTGCCGCGATGGTCTTGCCGGCCTGCACGAACTCATTGATCAAGCGCAACGCGGCGGCATCCTGGCGCAGCGTATCGGCATTGACCGTGCCGCCCGGGATGACCAGCGCATCGAAGTCGGCGCTGACAACATCCGACAGTTGCACGTCGGATTCCACGGTCTGGTCTTTTTCCGTGTCGCCGACAAATGTCTGGGTAGTGCCCCCTTTGCTGGAGGCGTGCGTCACGGTCGCGCCGTAGCCACGCAGCGTCTCCAGCGGCTTGAGCAGTTCGTCGCGCTCGATACCGGTGTTGGAGGTGATGACGAGGATGTGCTTGCCGTTGAGTTGCGAGCTCATGGTCGAGTGTCTCCTGGGGTCATGGATCGATTAATGGGCGTATTTGGTTTGCAGTTCCTTGGCCATTTTCAGGTGGGCTTCAAGGGTGGGCAGGGTCTTGGTGGCAAAGGCTTTCAGCTCGGGATTGTCCGAGGAGGCCGCTTCTTTCTTGAACAGTTCGACGGTTTTTTCATGGGCCGCCACCTGGTTGTTGGCGTAGGCCTTGTCGAAGGATTCATCGCGCATTTCCAGGATGGCTTTTTTCGCCTTGTCGGTGAGCGCAGCGTCATCGGGTACTTCGATATCGAGTTTTTTCGCCAGGGCCATCAGTTCCTGATTGGCTTTGGTGTGGTCGGTGACCATATGCTCGGCGAAGGTTTTTACGTCCGCCGAGCTGCTTTTTTCCAGGGCCAGCTTGCCCGCTTCCACCTCGGTGATACCGCCCTGTGCGGCGTTGTCGACAAAGTCGTTGGAGGTCGCCGCCATTGCGGTGGACATCGAGCCAGCAATCAGCATGAAGGTAAGGCCCATCGGTTTCATCAGTCGAGTTTTCATGGGGTCTCTCCTTGGAAATGGCGGGATGCCGTTACCTGACTGTTGAATCGAGAGGTGGGTAAAAGGTTTAAATTTTTTTGCGCTTTTTTGCCCAGTGGTGAGGCGAGGCAATTGACTTGAACCAATCCGGATTCGCAGGGTTCTGCTGCACAGGGCCGTCATCTCAGCGGCCCGCCATTGCCAGGAGGATTGCACTATGACCGTTCATAAGACTACCGATAAAACCCCCGACCCCATCAGCTCTGAAGACGCGCAAAAAGGTAATGCCGAGGCCACCAAAGGGCAGACGCTTGAACCAGCCAATCCCAAGACCGAAACCATCGACAAAGTCGTGACGCCGACCTCGATCAAGGACATTGAACGGCAAACGGATGCAATCAATGAGAAGCTCAACAACGGGCGTTGAACCTGCTGAGTTGATCGGTGGCGAGGGCGCTTGCTCCCGTGGCGGCCTGAAAGCTGCCACTGCTGCTTTTTTATAAATAAATATAATAATTAGCTTAGATTAAAATGTGATTTTTATTATTTATGACCATCCCCTAGTCTTGCTTGGAGTCCCTTTAGGCCATCCAGGAAGATTTGCCATGAGCAGCGTCACGCCGATTTCCAGTGTCTTGAGCAATGTGCGCCAGCGGGTCACACCGCAAGAGTGGGAGGTGCGGGTCAAGCTGGCCGCAGCCTACCGACTGGCGGCGTTGTACAAGTGGACTGATCATATCTACACGCATTTCTCGGCCCGGGTGCCAGGGCCCGAGGCGCATTTCCTGATCAATGCTTTTGGGCTGTTGTTCGACGAAATCAGCGCCTCCAACCTGGTCAAAGTGGATCTGGACGGCACTATCGTCGATGACCCCACCGGCCTGGGCATCAACTACGCCGGCTATGTGATCCATAGCGCCATCCACGGCGCGCGCCATGACTTGCAAGCGGTGCTACACACCCACACCCGCGACGGTATAGCGGTGTCGGCCCAGAAGCAGGGGTTGTTGCCGATCTCACAGCACTCTATCGCGTTCTCGGGTCGTGTGGCTTACCACGGCTACGAGGGCGTGGCCCTGGACCTGGATGAGCGTGAACGGCTGGTGGCGGATCTGGGCGACAAGAGTGTGATGATCCTGCGTAACCACGGCTTGTTGACGGGCGGCGTCAGCGTCGAGCACGCCTTCCAGCAACTGCAAAGCCTGGAGCGAGCGTGCAACATCCAGATCGCGGCACAGGCGGCGGGGAATGCCGAGTTGATCTTCCCACCGGCAGAGGTGGTGACAAAGGTTGAACAGCAAGCCAAGGTATTCAGCAATGGCGAAGGACCGGGCGTGGCGCGGCATTGGAATGCGCTGGTGCGCCAGCTTGAGCGTACCGATACCGACTACAAGAACTGAGTCGCTTATGGATGGTTCCCACGCTCGCGTGGGAACCATCGTCGTTCTGTACTATCAAGCCACTTGTTGAGCCCGTTCCCGTTCGGCGACCAGCTGACGAGTGAGGGGAATCAATATCTTGCCGTAGTCAATCGCATCATTGAGCGGGTCAAACCCACGAATCAGGAACGTGGTAATCCCCAGGTCGTAATAGTCCAACAGCGCCTCCGCGACTTGTTCCGGCGTGCCCACCAATGCTGTGGAGTTGCCTTGCGCTCCGAGCAACCCGGCAATCGCGGTCCACAAGCGTTTATCCAACCGTGAACCTTGCGCCGCCGCCGCCAGCAAGCGTCGCGAGCCTTCATTTGGCGGTTCGCGGCGTACAAACCCCGCCTTTTCGGCCAATGCCGTGGCTTGCTGCAAGATTTGCTCGGCACGCTGCCACGCCAATTCTTCGGTCGCGGCGAGGATCGGTCGCAACGACAAACTGAAGCGAATCGTACGCCCATGCCTGGCCGCTTCGGCGCGCACCTGGGTCACCACCTCGCGCACCTGCTCATAGGTTTCGCCCCATAGCGCATAGACATCCGCGTGCTTGCCGGCCACCGCAATCGCCGCCGCTGAAGAACCGCCGAAATACAGCGGGATATGTGGCTGTTGTGGCGACTTCACCGTGGAGTGGGCGCCTTCCACCTGATAATAAGTGCCGGTGAAGTCGAACGGCTGCTCACGGGTCCATTCCTGACGCACGATGCTCAAGTACTCATCGGTGCGCGCGTAGCGTTCGTCCTTGCCGATATGGCTACCGTCGGCGCGCAGTTCGCGGTCGTCGCCACCGGTGATGATGTGCACGGCGGTACGACCACCGTTGAACACATCCAGGGTGGCGAACTGGCGTGCAGCCAAGGTGGGTTGGGCAAAACCTGGGCGATGGGCGATCAGAAACTGCAACTGGGTAGTGACGCTGGCGGCATAGGCCGCGATCAGCGTGCTGTCCGGGCTGTTGGAATGGAATGCCACCAGTGCGCGGTCGAACCCCGCCGCTTCGTGGGCGCGCGCCACGGTTTCGACGTAATCCGGTTGCAGGGTAGGGCCGCTGCGCGGGTGGATTTCCGAGGCGTGGTGGCCGCCGATATAGCCAATGAATTCAATGCTCATGGTCAGGTCCTTGTCGAGGTGGGTAAACAAGCCTCCACCGGGCAAGGGGTCGGTTCGTAGGGGGAAAATAGAGGGCACGGGCGCGGCTGTAAAATGCCGATTGGTTCTAACCTAATTATAAATTTAAAGAATAATATTTATTTATTGATATGAGTAAGGCTGTGATTGGCGTCTTTTGCTATCAGGAATGCAGTTTATAGAGTGAAAAAATATAATAACTGTCATTTTCTACAGTTACTCATCTCAACCAATGAAGAAAAAATAGCCTCTCATTTTTTTGCGCGTCCCTTAAGTGAGGTGCTTGATATGCAGGCAGATACGGTGCTGGATTTATTTGCAGATCGTCTCGCCAAGAACGCAACTGCTCTGGCAGTCGTGACTGAGGCAGAATGTCTGACTTATGCGGAGCTGGATTACAAAAGCTCTAAAGTCGCGGCCTTTTTGCAGTCCCGCACTATCGGGCGGGGTGACTACGTGCTGGTGCAGGGCGAGCGCTCCATTGAGTTGATCGTTGCATTCCTGGGCGTCATCAAGCGCGGTGCGGCGTTTGTTCCGATGGACCGCCAACTGCCCTATAACCGTAAAGCCTATATCGCCAGGCAATGCGCGGCCTCAATCATCCTTTCCACTCAACGCCATGATGTCGAGCCCTTGCCGGCAACCGAAGTCATAACCGTCAGCGAGCTGCTGAACTCCAGTCAAGTGTTGAGTTATCAGCCTGTTGGTGTCCGAGGCGATGATGCGATTTATGTGATTTTTACCTCGGGCACTACGGGCGAGCCCAAAGGCGTAGTGATCGAACATCACAGCGTCGCGCAATTGATGATGCAGCACAATCGAGATTTGGGTGTGACGTCTTCCAGTCGTTGCAGTTTCATGGCCGCAGTGGGGTTTGATCTTTGCCAACTTGAGATCTGGTCCGCGCTGACGGCAGGGGCCTGTCTGTATGTTCCGGGTCAGGATGCGCTGCTCAATAGCGATGACTACTTGTCATTCTGTGTCGCGAAACAGATCACCCATGGCTTTGTACCCACGTTGAGAATTTATGACGTGCTGAACGCCAGGCAGCCGCAAGGATTAGCCTTGAGCTGTCTTTACACCTGCGGTGAAAAACTCCATCCCGTGGAAGTCGACCATCTGCCTTATCGTGTTTTTGACTGCTATGGCCCCACCGAAACCACTATTTACGTCACTCGTAATGAGGTTCAGAGCAAACGCTTACAAAGGCCTGCATCGATTGGTTATGCGATAGATCACTGCCGCATTCATATTCTGGATGAACACCTCAACGAGCTCGTAGTTGGCGAGGTGGGGGAACTTTGTATTGCCGGGCCGGGCCTTGCTCGGGGTTATTTGGGTGCGCCTGAGTTGACTGCGCAGCGCTTTATTTATTCACCCACGCTCAAGTGCCGGTTGTACCGCAGCGCAGACCAGGCCCGAGTGTTGGCGGATGGACGGATTCAGTTTCTGGGCCGCATGGATGGGCAAACAAAGATTCGTGGCTACCGTATCGAAACCGGTGAAATAGAGACGCGCCTGCTCAAAGAGCCGAGCATCAACAGCGCGGCGGTGGTGGTGCAAGACACCGGTACACAAGCGCAAAAACGCTTGGTTGCTTTTGTCGTACCGCGCAACAGGCAGGTGCATAGCGGGCGATTGGTTGCAGAGCTGCGACGCAGCCTTGCTATGGATTTGCCTGATTATATGGTGCCCGAGTTATTCCATCGCCTTGACAGGCTACCTGCCAATGCCAATGGCAAGATAGACAGGCCAGCTCTGTTGACTCTATTGCAGGCGATGCCGACCGTAGCGTTGGATATACAACGCTTTACGCCGGGCCCACAAGTTACGTTGGCGAGGGCGTGGTTTGAGGTGTTGGGTCACGCTGATTTTGGCCCCCAAGACAACTTTCTGAAGGTCGGTGGGCACTCCCTGGGCGTGGCAGGATTGGCGGAGAAATTGTCAGTACAGTTCAATATTCACGTGGCGGTGCGCGACATATATGAACATCTGGTATTTGAGGATCTAGCGGCCACATTACACCGACGCACTCAGTCTTTACATGGAGAAAAAGGGGCCGAGCGTGTGCACGCTTTCGAAGCCGATGGGGCGCTCCCGCTGGACATGTGTTTCGCGCCAGGCTTCGAGTCGATGCAATTGAAGAGTCCCGAGCATACCTTACTGACTGGCGCGACCGGGTTTGTCGGTATTCATCTCTTGCACCAACTATTGACCACCTCAATCGCCCATATTCATTGCCCGATGCGTTGTGACAATACGCCGGCTGGGCTGGTGAGGCTGCAGCAAGTCAGCGAGCGTTACCAAGTGCCCATCAGCGAAAGCGATTGGAAGCGCATTCACGTGTACGTGAGTGACTTGGCGGCTGAGCAATTAGGTTTAGGGAAAGAAGTGTTCACCCATTTGGCGCGCTGCGTGGATGTGGTCTATCACTCGGCAAGCGCAGTGAATTTCATCATGCCTTACAGCTATATGAGGCGAGATAACGTAGAGGGTCTCAAGCAAATTCTCCATTTTTGCGGTGCGCAAAAGACAAAGGCATTGATGCTGATGTCGACCATCTCAATCTATAGCTGGGGCCATCGTTTCACCCATAAGAGCCATGTGTACGAACAGGATGATATCGACGAAAACGTACCGGCTATTCGCGATGACCTGGGTTATGTACAGAGTAAGTGGGTGATGGAAAAACTCGCAGATCTGGCCGCGTCCCGAGGTCTGCCGTTAATGACCTTTCGGTTGGGTTATGCCACCTGTCATAGCGTGACTGGCGAGTGTGCTCACTACCAATGGTGGGGGCGCTTTATCCGCACCTGCCTGGCGTATGGCGCGGTACCCGATCTGGAGCGTATGCGGGAAGGCTTGACCACTGTGGATTTCATGGTTGAGGCGGTGGCCCATATTTCCCGCGACCCCCAAGCGCTGGGGTTGAAGTTTAACCTGTGCCAACCAGAATCCACCAATCTGGACCTCAAAGCATTTTGTGAGCGGGTGGGCGAGCATTATGGCCGAACGCTTTCGGTTGTCCTGTATAAAAATTGGCTCGCATTGTGGGAACACAACCCCGAAGCATTACTTTACCCATTGCTTGGAATGTTCAAAGACCCGATGCACGCAGATCAGTCCATCCTTGAGCTTTACCAAGAAAATTATTCCTGGGATCGCAGCAACACCGTGCGGTTTCTTGAGGGTAGTAGTATTCGCGAGGCCCAATTCTCTGGCGAAGTATTGGCGCGTTATCTCGACAAGTTAGATCCAAACAGCTCACGTCAAGGCGATAGTTGACGCGTTGCTGTGCGGCCCGACGGTACTGGCACGGTCCGCCAGGTAACGCGCTGGCGGTTGGCCCATGGCCTTGCGGAACATGGTGATAAACCCGCTGGCATTTTCATAACCCAGGTCCAGCGCCACGCTCTGCACACTTTCGCCGTTGGCCAGGCGCTGCAGTGAAAGGATTACATGCAACTGCCGGCGCCAGCGACCGAAGCTCAGGCCGATCTCTTCCAGCAACAGGCGGGTCATGCTGCGTTCGCTCATGCCGATGCGCACGGCCCATTCGCCCAAGGTGGATTTGTCGCCGGGGTTGGCCAATAGGCTGTTGGCCAGCCGATGCAAGCGCGGGTCTTGGGGCATCGGCAGATGCAGGGCTTCGATGGGGGCCTGGGCCAACTCATCGAGTAATGTCGCCACCAGCCGGCCCTGGGCGCCGTCTTCGTCGTAGAGCTGCGGGAAACTCACCGCCTTGCCGATCAACTCATGCAGCAATGGCGACACCGACAGTGTGCAGCATTGCCAGGGCAGGGCGCGGGCGGCGTCCGGGTTGATCAACAGGCAATACACGTCCGCTTCGCCAGCGCCACGGGCCGCGTGGGTCACCCCGCCGGGAATCCACAACGCGCATTGCGGCGGCACGATCCAGATACCCGCCTCGATCACACAATGCACCACGCCGCGCAAGGTGTAGATCAACTGCCCGTGTTGATGGTGGTGAGGGGTATGTTCCCAGCGCTCGGAGGTACTCGAGGCGCCCACGGCCACTATCGAGCGAGGGATGGCGGCGGCGTCGCGAACCCGGCAGGGGTCGTACAGGTCGAGGCGGTGATGAACCATGGTGGGAACTGCCTTGGCTGGATTGCGAAACATTCTGGCTATTCTGTGCAATGCTGTCCAGCGACCTGTGCTCTATGATGAGAACCAATCTCATCCAAGGAGCTTAGCCATGCGACTCGACAGTTCGACTTTCCCCGTGGTGAAAATCTTTTTCGACGCGCCTAACGACGGCGGGCCGGAAGATGCCTTACTGACCTTCGAACATTTGTTGGCCCGTGAGCAGCCCTTCTTGCTGCTGCACGAAAAAACCGTGGATGAAAACAATCACGAACACGCCCACGAAGAGCGCAAGCGCGCCTCTATCTGGATGAAGAAAAACAAAGCAGCCTTGCGCGCCTACGTCAAAGGCATGATCCAGGTGGAGCCCAGCGCCGCCAAGCGCCTGGCTCTCAAGCCCTTCGCCGTGACGTTCGGCAAGGCCTGGGGCTACCCGCTGCTGGTGGTGGAATCCAAGGACCGCGCCTGGGCGCTGGCCCAGGACGTGCTGGACACAGAAGTGTCGGATGTGGCGCATTTCTAAGCCTGGCCAAAGCTCGACAGCGTCCACAATTGAACTACCTTGATTGACGAGCCTTCCCACTCGGTAATCAAGCATGCGCACTTTATGGACGCGGTATCTGGCGTTGCTGGAAAACGACCTGAGCACGCAGATTTTTGACAACGTCAAGAACCTGTTGGTCTGCGCGCTGTTGTTTGCGGCGGGGACCAACGCGCTGGTGGGGCCGCACGATTTGTTGATCGGTCTGTTTGCTTCCAGCGTCGCGGGGTGGGGCTTGATTGTGCTGTCGACGCTGCTGATGTTGTTGAACGTCAGCGACGGCATTCGCCGGCTGGCCAAGTTGCGTTATCACTTGGCGTTGCAACTGTTATTGATCCTGATCTACGTGGTGGTTGCCGAGCGGGTGGTAGAGATTGTGTGGGTGTTGCGCGCCCACTGAAGTATCCTCCGCGCCTCGTTTACCACTGATTCAAACAAACATGACAGGACAAGCTATGCAGGCGCTGCTCGAGTCGATCCTCGACGAAGTGCGCCCCTTGATCGGCCTCGGCAAAGTTGCCGATTACATTCCCGCGCTGGCCGACGTGCCCGCCCACCAACTCGGCATCGCGGTCTACGGCAACGACGGCGCGGCTTACTGCGCCGGTGATGCCGATACGCTGTTTTCGGTGCAGAGCATTTCCAAGGTCTTCAGCCTGGTGCAGGCCATCGACCATGGTGGCGAAACCATCTGGGAACGCCTGGGCCACGAGCCCTCGGGGCAGCCGTTCAACTCCATGGTGCAGCTGGAATTCGAACGTGGCCGCCCGCGCAACCCCTTTATCAACGCTGGCGCGCTGGTGATCTGCGACATCAACCAGTCACGCTTCGCCGTGCCGATTCTGTCGATGCGCGACTTTGTACGGCGGCTGTCGGGCAACCCGCAAATCCTGGTCAATAGTGTTGTGGCCGAGTCGGAAGCCCAGCATGGTGCGCGCAATGCGGCCATGGCCTACTTGATGAAGTCGTTCGGCAACTTTCATAACGATGTGGACGCGGTGCTGCACAGCTACTTCAACTATTGCGCCTTGCAGATGAGCTGCCTGGACCTGGCCCGAGCGTTCAGCTTTCTGGCCAACGAAGGCGTGAGTGCCCACAGTGGCGAGCAGGTGCTGACGGCGCGCCAGACCAAGCAAGTGAACTCGATCATGGCCACCAGCGGGCTGTATGACGAGGCTGGCAATTTTGCCTACCGCGTGGGCCTGCCGGGCAAGAGCGGGGTCGGCGGCGGGATCGTCGCGGTAGTGCCGGGGCAGTTTACGGTGTGCGTGTGGTCGCCGGAGTTGAACGCGGCGGGCAACTCGCTGGCGGGGATGAAGGCGTTGGAGTTGTTGAGTGAGCGGATTGGGTGGTCGGTGTTTTGAACTCGGTCCCCCTGTGGGAGCTGGCTTGCCTGCGATAGCGGTTTTTCAGTACCGGATGTGCTGGCTGACACAGCGTCATCGCAGGCAAGCCAGCTCCCACAATTTGATCTTTATTGTTCTTTGAACTGTAGGAGCGGCACGATCATCAGGTCAAGTGGCTGGGTGGGAGTCATCCAGTGCCTTGTCCACGAGCAACTGCACACCTTCGAGCATGCGGCAGATGCCCAGCGCTACGTTGCGTTGGGTACCGTCGATTTCAAAGGCGAGGTGGGTGGCGATGTCGGTGATGGAGGATAGATCCTGGGACGCGTTGATCAGCAGGGTTTCGGTGTCCAGGCCGGGGCGCACGATGAAGATTTGTTCTGGGGGGCTATCTTTAATCATGGTGAAACTCCAAGGGATATGGAGCTGCCACGGTTCGCGGTCAAACGAATTAGGGTGGCAGCTATACGCGGGTTGACCGACCGGTCCCAAGGAGCCCGGCATACCCGGAGGTATCCCGCGTACAGCTGCCGCGACACGATACAGCAGGCGTAAAGAAAACGCCTGATTCGATGTGGCACAGATGCAGTTGGGAGTCGGACGGTCAAATCCGGCCGCTGAATTGGCAGCGACGGTCCAGAGGTTAGTCAGCGAAGTTCCGAGCGACAACCTGAAACAGCTGTGGGAAACGTCCGAGACCATACCCCACTGTAGGAGCGAGCTTGCTCGCGAAAAAATTCCAGGCCCTGCGGTCATCCAGGTTGCCCGTGTCATCGTTGACGATCTTCGCGAGCAAGCTGGCTCCCACAGCGGGTTGGCGGCGTGCTTTGTGGAAGCGCGGCACGATCATCAAAGGTGTTGGAGTTGTAGAGTGAGCGGATCGCGTGGTCGGTGTTTTGACATGTACCTTAACTGACAATCGTTGGTTACTTACTGGTATGTACCTGTCATAAATGACAGTTGTGCGCCTGATCGGAAAGGGATAGTTTCATCGTTGGTGACCGTAGTTCGTATTCACGGAACTTAAATAATATCTTTCAGGGAAGATCTATTATGAAAGTGTCACGTAAACGAGCAGGAATATTCATTGTCGTCTTCATGGGAACATTGAGTTTGGCTGCTCAAGCAGCAAGCTACGTGAATCTTGGTCACGTCGGTGGGCCTCAATGTACTGCACTCGCTGTGAACGACACAGGCATGGCAATCGGCAATTGTGTATCTGGCAATACTTCCGCGATAACGCGGCCTTGGTTAGCTAACGTGAGTGGCGCGATAGTGCAACAGCTGTTGCCTGTTCTTGCAAACGGACAATCTTGCACCGCGATGGGAGTCGCTAATAGTGGCACCATTTCCGGCCAATGTTTGGATGCTAATAACGTCAATTTTGCGGTGTCTTGGCAAGTCAGTTCTCCATCGCTAGGTCCAAAGGTACTGCAGCCACTTCCTGCAACATTACTCAATCCCCTCTTAAGGCCTGGCGACGTCACCACAACCCCTACGGCAATGAATGAACGGGGAGGTATTGTCGGGTCGAGCTACAGCGCCGATGGTAAAGGAACCGTAGTGATCTATGCAGCCACCGGTAATGGTGCCGCGCAGAGAGTTTCTGATTGGGGAGACGATTGTGTCGCCAACTCAATAAACTACACATTGATCAACAGCTATCCGAGCATTGCCATGAATTGCCCGAATAGTGCAGGTACACTCAGTGGCACCGTAGCTGTTCGAGGCAGCCTTGGGTATTCGAAAGTTGTATTGCCTTTACCCCCAGGTGCAAACTTTTGTGTGGCTAAGGCCATTAATGACCAGTCACAGGTAGTGGGTACCTGCGTTTTTCCTGACTCCAACGCCAATGTAGCAAAGACAGCTTTTTGGGCGAGTCCGGCCAGCGTGCCTCAGTTGTTGACTTTACCTATAAATGCAAAGAATTGGGCGCTGGACCTCAACAATCAAGGCAATGTGTTGGCCGCTAGGGGGGACAGCAGTGGTTTTTCTCAGTCGCTGTATTGGGAACCCCCTACTGGTACTTTTGGTGTTAGGCCAATCCTTCCTCCAGACGGTGCAGTCACGACGTCAGCGGTTGAACTAGCTGATAATAATTCAGTCGTGCTTAATAGTACTGATGGGAACCAGTATGCAAGGGGCTGTATCTGGACTCCTACGTCCCCAGCACTCTGCCTATCGCCCATTCCTGGCGGTAAAAAGAGCAATATTTTGGCGATTTCGCAAAATGGAAATTATGCCGTGGGTGTGAGCAATGACGTCGACCAAGATGACAATGCCGTGGCAACAGTTCTGCCCTAATATTCATATACACGCAGGTAGATATCATGAAATCGTACAAAATGAAAAATTTGCTGTCTGGCTTGCTGCTCGTTGCTTCTGTTTTGCATGCTAGTCAATCTTATAGCCGTGAATTTTCAGCAGTGGGTGGCGAGTTTGTTCTGGAAAAGAGTGCTCCTTTTGCCATTTTTGTGTACGAAATTTTTAAGAAGAAAGAGACTTACCCTCCAGTAGAGGCAACGTCGGTCAAAGAGTCGAATGCACCTGGTAAATATGACTGTGATGCGTGGGGTAATCGTAGGGTTAATAATTATTTGTGGGAAAAGTGCTGAATTGTATTTTTCAGAAAGCTGGATTTCATTTTTGTATGTCGGTTGAGTTAGCTTTAACTAGGTTGGGCCAGTCATGTAATCTGACTGGCCTTTTTATTTGTGAGTTGGTTTCACGTTGCCGGCGCACTCGATGATTATGTCTTTTGAGATTTTCCTCTATTTCAGCCGGTTGGGTGAGCTTCCAGCCGCCGCGACACGATACCTCAGGCGTGCAAAAAAGGCCTGAAGGGGTGCAGGGCGTAGCAGTTCGTTAACAAGGTCGGACGGTCAAATCCGGCCGCTGAATTGGCAGCGACAGTGCAGAGGTTAGTCAGCGAAATTCCGAGCAACAACCTGAAACAGCTGTGGGAAACGTCCGAGACCTTACCCACTGTAGGAGCGAGCTTGCTCGCGAAAAACTTCCGGGCCCTGCGGTCACCCAGGTTGCCCGCGTCATCGTTGACGATCTTCGCGAGCAAGCTCGCTCCTACAGTGGGTAAGGGTGCGGCACGATCATCAGATCAAGTGGCTGGGTGGGTGTCATCCAATGCCTTGTCTACGAGCAACTGCACACCTTCGAGCATGCGGCAGATGCCCAGCGCTACGTTGCGTTGGGTACCGTCGATTTCAAAGGCTAGATGAGTCGCGATGTCACTGATGGAGGCTAGATCCTGGGAGGCGTTGATTAACAATGTTTCTGTGCCTAGCTCGGGGCGCACGGTGAAGAGCGTATCTGGGGGATTTGGGGTGTCTTTGATCATGGTGAAACTCCGTCGACAAGTGGAGCCGCCAGCGTTCGCGGTCAAGCGAAGAGGGTGGCAGCTGTACGCGGGTTGACCGACCGGTTGTCAACGAACCCGGCATACCCGAAGGTATCCCGCGCACAACTGCCGCGACACAATACCTCAGGCACAAAAAAAACGCCTGAAGAGGTGCAGGGCGTAGCAGTTCGTTAACAAGGTCGGACGGTCAAATCCGGTCGCTGAATTGGCAGCGACGGTCGGTGTTTTTCAAGGTAGTTGTCACTGTTCTTCGTTTTAAGCTGCTTGTTTCATAGTCGTTTCTTTCTCAGGGTTCAGTGTCACTGGCCCAGCGGGCTCGCAGTTTCTGACTGGGCGCACACCCCAG
>NZ_JYLO01000007.1 GCF_001439845.1 Pseudomonas lactis
GTTGTAAGGCGGCAACAACTTGCTCAGCACGGCTTCTTTTCGCTCATGGGAATAACGGGCCACATCGGTGTCCTTTACCGCCTATCTGGGGAAAACTGGAGGGTGACAACTATCCTGCCAGAGGGGGGAGCCGTTTCGCCGCAACCTGCCATCGTCCTTGAATTTATTAACGGAGAAACACTTAGTTCAGCTAGTTTTTCCGCTGACACAAATTATCTACATTTGATATGGCAGATCTCATGCGGCCTTGCGGATATTCACTCTCATGAAATCATCCATCGAGATATTAAGCCGGGAAATATAAAAATTGATGGTGAAGGTGTCGTTAAAATTCTCGATTTTGGGCTATCAAGAAATAATGCTGCCGCTGAGACAAGAAGCATAATAGGAACCCCTGTATTCATGGCGCCCGAACTGTGGGGTGACCAAACTATTGCTTTGACTCCTCCATTGATGTCTACGCATTTGGCGTGACTTGCCTAGCACTACTGGCTGAAGAAACTCCCCTCAGCTTACGCAAGCGGCCTCCTAGTCAGCCGTCTCTGACGGACTTTTCAGTTCCATTCGCTGGATTACCTAGCGAAATTACGCATATTCTTCATCAATGTCTTGCAACCGATAGACGGGATAGGCCTTCCATGCAAGATATTCAGAATTTGTTGGCGAAGCATCTTCTAAAGGACAGGCATCGCGCCACAGTTGTTTTAAATGGATCTGCAAACACACTAGACTGCAAAAATCGAAGAATATCGCTTAACGCAACTGTCGGCAGCCTCACGATTGAATATGACGGCCTGGTATTCAGCGTCACGCAAGTTACAGGTGCTGTGTATATCAATAACACTTCCGTTTCTATCGGAACGATTGTGCCGGGCTGTTGCGTTCTTACATTCGGGAACGGCGGCTCAAGAAGTTTTGTTACCTTTGACGTCTCGAATCCGGAGGTGATGCCATGAATCCACAAGATATTGTCTCTGGACGCTATCGCATAGAACGCCATATAGGTCGAGGCGGCATGCAAGATGTTTATCTGGCATATGACATGCTGCTAGATTCAAACATTGCTCTGAAAACTCCTCAGCCCGGCCAGCCCGACAAGCGATTTAAAAGCAGTGCAAAAATATCCGCCCGAGTTAACCATCATAATGTTGCAAAAACTCTAGACTACATTGAAGAAGATAGTAGGCTATTTCTCATTGAGGAGTTTGTCGATGGCGAAAATCTTGAGAATACACTCAAGACCTTTGGAGCTATTGATCCTCATTTGGCTGCCCGAGTATTTCTGCACGTTTCCAAAGGTGTTGCCGCTTCGCACCATGCAGGAGTTGTGCATCGCGACTTAAAGCCAAGTAACATTATCGTTGAGCATGGCGTTAATCTTCATGAACTAAAAATCACTGACTTCGGCATTGCTACGCTGACCGAAGAGGTTTTTGATGAGGCGGCGCGAGAAGGAGATATAACCAGATCGACTTCTGGAACAATCCGAGGGGCGTTGCCTTATATGGCGCCAGAAATGATGTTCAGGCAACCAGGAGAACACCCTGGGGCTTCTGTAGATATTTGGTCACTTGGGGCCATGATGTTTCAAATATTAACAGGAAAGGTTCCTTTTGGCGTTTACCTTCAGGCTGCCGTTAATGTTCAGAACAAAAATAGAGAGCCTTGGCCAAACTTCATGACGTCAAATCCGCAGTACAAGACTCTTGCGCAACAGTTGCAATCTCTCGTTGAAGAGTGCCTTCAATACAATGTTGCAGATCGCCCTACAGCAGATGAGATCGTCAAAAATATTTCTGATCTTTGCTTCATTGGCGTAGACAGAAAGGTGGGGGATGTATCCAACCTAATCCAAAATGGATACAGTGGATTTATTGAAGGTGACGATGGCATCACGACTTTCTTTAGTCGAGAAAGTATTTACGGGCCGAAATCTTCAGCCCCCCGTGGAAGTAGAGTTTGTTACTCAAGTTTCCCCGGATCACCACGCGATCGAGGTCATCCGATTATTATGATTGAGTGATTTTCATAGTCAGAAAGGGGGCCGAAGCCCCTCTAGGTTCACAGCAACCCACGCTCTGCAAACGATGTGATGTCCGCACCTCCCACAATGATGTGGTCCAGGGTGCGAACATCCACCAGTGCCAGCGTTTCCTTGAGCTTCTGAGTCAGAGCCTTATCTGCGCTGCTCGGCTCAGGATGCCCACTCGGATGATTGTGCGAGAGGATGACCGCCGCCGCATTGAGCAGCAGTGCCTCCTTGACGACTTCGCGCGGATACACCGATGCACTGTCGATAGTGCCCCGGAACATCTCGCTGTACTCGATCAGCCGATGCTGCGTGTCCAGGAACAGAATGGCAAAGACTTCATGTTCTAAGCCAGACAGTTTGGTGACCAGGTATTCCTTGACCAATGCTGGTGATGTAAAAGCAGTACCGCGCTGCATTTTCTGATCTATGGCCTGACGGGCTGCATCAAGAATCTGGTCTACTGATGCTGGCAGGTAACGGCCCTGTGCGTCACGCACCAACAGAGAGGAATCGAACGAGGAAAAGGATAGTTGCGACATGATCGTGCTCCGGATGCTCGGGCGGATTTGCCCGGAACCGTGGTCAGCACGGCGCAGCGCAAGCAGTCAGGGGTCACAGACGGCCACGGGCCGCAAGCGTGCAAGCACGCGCAGCCCTTGACGGCGCGAACGCCGTGATACGGTGAAGGGAACAGCAAAACCGCCCACCCCCCACCCACTGCACACACTCGCCTTTTGGCAAACGCAGTGCGCAGGCCAAGGGCCGGAGGCGTCAGGGATCAAAGCCGGATGGCCGTGATTCGCAAGAAGCGCGGGGCGCAGCCCGTGAGCCCGACGGCGGCACGCCGGGATGCACGGGTACGGTAATCAAGACTTTTCGTCAGACTGCCGCTGTTCGATCTGCAACTGCGCCCGCCGCGTTGCCTGTTGCAGCCGCTCCACGAGTACGCCTCTCGGTGGCAAGGCCGTCAGGTATTCCGCAACGTGAATGCCCGACTTATCCAACTCCAGCAGCTCGATCTGCTCACGCTTCTTGCCAGTGCAGAGGATAATGCCCAGCGGCGAGGCTTCTTCTGGTTCCCGCTCATGCTTGTCGAGCCAGCGTAGATACAACTCCATCTGCCCTTTGTAGGCGGCCTTGAACTCGCCGACCTTCAGTTCTACCGCCACCAGCCGCCGCAGCTTGCGGTTGTAGAACAGCAGATCAAGGTGGAAATCCTCGTCGTCAATCGGGATGCGTTTCTGCCTGGCAACGAAGGAAAAACCCGCGCCCAACTCCAATAAGAAGGACTCCATTTCACGAATGATGGCCGCCTCCAGGTCACTTTCTTGCCAGGTGTCCCGAAGGCCCAGGAAGTCGAGGATGTAGGGATCGCGCATGACCAGCGCAGGCGACATGCGCTGTGCATTGCGCAGGGTCGCCAGCTCCCGCACGATCATGTCATCCGGCTTTTGGGACAGCGCTGTGCGCTCGTACAGCATCGAGTCGATACGCTCGCGCAGTGTCCGCACGCTCCAGCGTTCGGCGCTGGCCACCTGCGCATAGTAGTCCCGCTGGTGTGGGTCTTTCAGCGGAATCAGGGCAATGAAATGCGTCCAGCTCAATTGTCGTATCAGTGATACGACAATTGCCTCGTCGGGAAACGTGACAGCAAACTGCACCATGCGACGCAGGTTTTTCACCGAAAAACTGCTGCCGTATTCCTTCACCAACTCCCCCGCCAGAGTCGGCACGACTTCCTCGCCATAATCAGCCCGTCGACCTTCCAAAACCTGTGTATGGATACGCAAACCGATGCGCCAGTAGAGCATCGTCAGCTCGCTGTTCACTGCCGAGGTGGCGCGCTGGCGCGCCACCTCAATCAGTGTTCTGATATCGCCCAGCAGCACGGCAGACGGCGCGACAGATATTTTGCGCCTGCTCATACTGTTTCCTCCACGACAGGCCGTGCGCCGATGATCGTCTTGCGCCGGTTTGCTACCAGTTCGGCAGCCTCCCGCACCGGGGCATCCTCGGTGTGGACATAGCGCATGAACATCGCCACGGTTTTGTGTGCGGTCAGCGCCATGCCAACCTTCACCGGGATGCCCGAGTTGGCAATATCTGTAGCGGAGCGGTGGCGGATGCCATGCGTACCAACGTGCGTTACGCCAGCAGCTTTCAGGGTACGAGTCCAGCCGTTGTAATACTCACCCGTTGTCAGATGCTTCATAGGGCGACGAGGCGAAGGCAGCACGTAAAGTGAGCCTTCATACCGGGGAGCGGTTGATAGCAGCCGATAAGCCTCCTCGCTCATCGGTTTGGACATGCCGCCTGTCTTGCTGTCCGGCCAGACCACGCGCCGGTTCTCCAGATCAACCCAACTCCACTCAAGCAACACTATCTCGGAGCGACGAGCGGCAAACTCAAACTGCAAACGAATCGCCAGCGGGATGACGGGATGCTCCAGACCCTCGGCTTCCAGGTCGTCGAGATAGTGGAACAGCTTGCCCATTTCCTCGTCACTGATGAGGTGGGTTGCCTTGCCAGCGGGGTACATGGGCACATGACGGCACGGGTTGGTGCCATCCGGGCGATAGCCCCACACCTCGGCCAAATTGAACATCTTGCGCATCACGCTGAACGTGCGGTTGGCATCCGCTGGCTTGTGGGCCATTTTCTTCATCATCGACGCCACATCTGGCCGCTTCACGTCGTGGACTTTTATACGACCAAGCAGCGGGATGATGTTGCGGTCGATGAGGCTCTGATAGCCTTCCTGTGTGCTGGGCTTATTGCGTTGGCTGGAGTGATCCTCCATGAACTTGACGCATAACTCCTTGACCGTGGGTGCATTGCGCGCCTGGGCCTTGGCTGCACCAGGATCGCCACCTCGGCGAACCTCGGACAGCCAGTTCTGCGCCAATGACCGGGCCTGCTCGACAGTCAGTTCCCCGTACAAACCCAAAGCAGGCTTGCGACGCTCGCCAGCATTGGTTCGGTACTGAAGCATGAACACCTTGCGGCCTGTCGGGGTAATCTTACACAGGAAGCCGGGAACAAGTGTGTCGCGCAGCTCGACGGGCTGTGCCTGGGGTTGTGCCGCATCGACTGCGGACTTGGTGAGCTTGATCTTAGCCATGATGACTCCTCGGAAAGACCCGATTCCAGGAGCCTGATAGGAGTCAAGCGGGTGGAAGCCGGGTCAAGTTTCAGAAAGCACCGGCATATGATGAATCGTCCTAAGCCATTGATAAACTTGCTGTATCTAGCTTGGGCGTAGTCCAGAGAATTTCGGTGCTGGAGTCATGGTGAAATAAAAAAACCCGCATCAGCGGGTTTTTTTATGGGTTACTTTTTGAGCCCGAGTTTCTTCAGCTCTTCATCCCGCAATTCACGCCGCAAGATCTTGCCCACGTTGGTAGTCGGCAACGCATCACGGAACTCCACGGCCTTGGGCACCTTGTAGCCGGTGACGTTAGCGCGCATGTGTTCCATCACCTGGTCCTTGGTCAGGGTAGCCCCTGGCTTGACCACGATGAACAACTTGATGTGCTCACCGGATTTTTCATCCGGTACGCCGATGGCCGCACACTGCAGCACGCCCGGCAGGCCCGCCAGCACGTCTTCCAGCTCGTTGGGGTAGACGTTGAAACCGGAGACCAGAATCATGTCCTTCTTGCGGTCGACGATACGCATGTAGCCGTCTGGCTGGATGATCGCGATGTCGCCGGTTTTCAGCCAGCCTTCGCTGTCGAGCATCTCGTCGGTGGCGTCCTGGCGCTGCCAGTAGCCCTTCATCACTTGCGGACCTTTCACACACAGCTCGCCGGTTTCACCCAGTGCAAGCTCGGTGCCGTCGTCAGCGATGACTTTACACGCGGTGGAAGGCACCGGAATGCCAATGGTGCCGATCTGGATGTGCTGGATCGGGTTGACCGTGGCCACCGGGCTGGTTTCGGTCATGCCGTAGCCTTCGCAGATCGCGCAGCCGGTCACCGCCTTCCAACGCTCCGCCGCTGCCAGTTGCAACGCCATGCCCCCCGACAGGGTGACCTTCAGCGCAGAGAAGTCCAGCTTGCGGAAACCTTCGTTGTTGCACAGCGCCACAAACAGGGTGTTGAGGCCGACGAAGCCGCTGAACTTCCACTTCGACAGTTCCTTGACCATCGCCGGCAGGTCGCGCGGGTTGCTGATCAGGATGTTGTGGTTGCCGATCAGCATCATCGCCATGCAATGAAAGGTGAAGGCATAGATGTGGTACAGCGGCAGCGGCGTGATCAGGATCTCGCAGCCTTCGTTGAGGTTGGAGCCCATCAGCGCCTTGCATTGCAGCATGTTGGCCACGAGATTGCGGTGGGTCAGCATCGCGCCCTTGGCCACGCCGGTGGTACCGCCGGTGTATTGCAGCACGGCCACATCGCCGCTGGCCGGGCTGGCATCGTCGACCGGCTGGCCATGGCCCTTGGCGAGCACGTCGTTGAACTTGATGGCCTGAGGCAAGTGATAGGCCGGGACCATTTTCTTCACGTACTTGATCACGCTGTTGATCAGCACGCGCTTGAACGGCGAGAGCAGGTCGGCGACTTCGGTGACGATCACATGCTTGACGGCGGTCTTGGGCACGACTTTTTCAGCCAGGTGCGCCATGTTGGCCAGGCAAACCAGGGCCTTGGCCCCCGAATCATTGAATTGGTGCTCCATCTCCCGCGCGGTGTACAGCGGGTTGGTGTTGACCACGATGAGGCCGGCGCGGATCGCACCGAATACAGCGACGGGGTATTGCAGAACGTTGGGCAGTTGCACGGCGATTCGATCGCCAGGCTTCAAGTCGGTATGCTGTTGCAGATACGCGGCAAATGCGCCGGACAATTCGTACAATTCACCGTAGGTGATGGTCTTGCCCAGATTGCTGAAAGCCGGTTTGTTAGCGAAGCGCTGGCAGGACTGCTTCAGTACCGCCTGAATATTCGGATACTCGTCTGGATTGATCTGTGCAGCAATCCCGGCGGGGTACTTATCCTTCCAAAAGTCTTCATTCATGGAAGCCCACTCCTCAGCGACGCGAATTCATCATCGCATTTGATGCGATTATTATTGGTGTATGTTTTTAGGTGAGTCTGGCGCTTTCAAGCAGGCCTAGAAGTCACAAAGCGCGCCGAGAGTAGCAGCTTTGCCAAGGGCCGCCTAGAGCCAAAAGAGGGCCCTACAGTCATAAACATGACTCAAGAATATCCAATGGTCACTTTTAGAGCAAAAATTCTATAACTCCAGAAATGGCTCTAGAACAGGCTTTCAAGGGCAAAAAATACAGTGTGGGAGCTGGCTTGCCTGCGACAGCGGTGGACCAGTCAATTCAACAGGTGACTGAAACACTGCTATCGCAGGCAGACCAGCTCCCACATTTTTTGTACCCGGTTTCAATTCAAGCGATGTCGCGCAGCTCCCGGCGGAGGATCTTGCCCACCGGCGTCATCGGCAACGACTCCCTCAACACAATATGCTTGGGCACCTTGTACCCGGTGAAGTTGGCCTTGCAGTACGCCTTCAGCTCCTCAAGGCTCACCCCCTGGGCCCGTGCCACCACGAACAGCTTCACCGCCTCCCCTGTGCGCTCGTCCGGCACGCCGATCACGGCGCAGTTGGCCACGGCCGGATGGGCCATGATCACGTCTTCAATTTCGTTGGGGTACACGTTGAAACCCGAGACGATGATCAAATCCTTCTTGCGATCCACAATGCTGATGTAGCCATCGGTGTCGATCACCGCAATGTCGCCGGTCTTCAACCAGCCATCGGCGTCCAGGGTTTCGGCGGTGGCGGCCGGTTGCTGCCAGTAGCCCTTCATTACTTGTGGGCCCTGGATGCACAGCTCGCCGCGCTCGCCCAACGGCAGCTCTTGCCCCAGGTCATCCACGACTTTCATCGCCGTACCCGGCACCGGGATGCCCACGGTACCCAGGCGCGACAGGCCGCCGTAGGGGTTGGTGCTGGCCACTGGCGAGGTTTCGGTAAGGCCATAGCCTTCGCCGATGGCGCAGCCGGTCAGCGCCTTCCAGCGTTCCGCCGTGGCCTTGACCAGGGCAGTGCCGCCGGAATTGGTGATCTTCAGGTGGGAGAAATCCAGGGTCTTGAAATCAGGGTGGTCCATCAGCGCCACAAACAGTGTGTTCAGCCCCAACAGACCGGAGAACTGCCACTGCTTGAGCTCCTTGATAAACCCGCCGATGTCCCGTGGGTTGGTGATCAGCACGTTGTGGTTGCCGGAGACCATCATGCACATGCAATTGGCCGTGAAGGCATAGATGTGGTACAGCGGCAGCGGTGCAATCATTACCTCCTGCCCTTCCTTGATCAGCGGATGGCCGTCGTCGCCCAGTTGCGACATGCAGGCCCGCACCTGCTGCATATTCGCCACCAGGTTGCCGTGGGTGAGCATCGCGCCCTTGGCCAGCCCAGTGGTGCCGCCGGTGTATTGCAGCACGGCGACGTCGTCCAGGGTCACCGGATGGCGCGTCACCCCAAGGCCCGCGCCCATGCGCAGGGCGCGCTTGAACGACACTGCTCGCGGCAGGTGGTAGGCCGGAACCATCTTCTTCACCTTGTCGACCACGGTGTTGACCAGCCAGCCTTTGGCGGCGGGCATGAAATCGCCCATCCTGGCTTCGATCAGGTAGTCGATCTCCGTGTCGGTGCACACCTCCTGCACACGTGAACCGAACAGGTTGAGATAGACCAGCGCCCGCACACCGGCATCCTTGAACTGGTGGCGCATCTCGCGCGGGGTATACAGCGGGTTGGTGTTGACCACGATCAGCCCGGCGCGCAGTGCGCCGAACACCGCAACCGGGTAATGCAGCACGTTGGGCAGCTGCACCGCGATGCGCTCACCGGGCTTGAGGTCGGTGTGCTGCTGCAGGTAACCGGCAAACGCCGCACTCTGGCGCTCAAGCTCAGCGTAGGTAAGGGTAATGCCCATGCTGCTGAATGCCGGACGGTCGGCAAAGGTCTTGCAGGAACGCTCGAAGACCTCGATCACCGACTTGTAGGTGCTGAGGTCGATGGCATTGGGGACTCCCGCCGCGCGTTTGTCATTCCAGAAATCAGGTTGCATTATTCTTGTCCTCTTTACCTGAGTGTGTCCGGCCGCTGCCATGCAAATGCGCAGCAATAAGAAGCGGAGCTTTGGGGAAGTTAGCAGCTATGGCCAAACAGGCAAGACACTGAACTGTGTCATTGATTGTATGAATCTTGTACCTAAGGCGTAGGCAGATACCCCGCCCCACGCCGGATGAGCTATACAATGCAACCACCCTGAGCAAAGGAAGCCGCCATGAACCACGACACCTTCTGGCTGACCGCGAACGACCACACCCGTCTGTACGTCAACCAATGGCTGCCCGACGGCCCGCCCAGGGCCGTGGTGATGATTTCCCATGGCATGGCCGAGCACGGCGGCCGCTATGCACGCCTGGCGCAGGCATTGTGTGCAGCAGGCCTGGGTGTGTATGCGCTGGACCAGCGTGGGCATGGCCGTACCGCCGAGGCCGGCACCGTTGGGTTGTATGCTGAAACGGACGGCTGGAACAAAGTGGTGGGCGATCTGGCCAGCCTCAATCAGCATATCGGCCAACAGCATTCAGGGCTGCCGATCATCCTGCTGGGCCACAGCATGGGCAGCTACATCTCCCAGGCGTACTTGCTGCATCACAGTGCCAGCCTGCATGGGGCAATTCTCAGCGGTTCGAATTTCCAGCCGGTGGCCCTCTACCGTGCAGCGCAAATCATTGCGCGCATCGAGCGAGCACGCCAAGGCCTGCGAGGGCGCAGTGCGTTGATCGACTTCCTGTCGTTCGGCTCATTCAACAAAGCCTTCAAACCCAACCGCACCCAGTTCGACTGGCTCAGCCGCGACCCGGTTGAAGTGGACAACTACATCAACGACCCACTCTGTGGCTTTCGTTGCACCAATCAATTGTGGATCGACCTGTTGGGCGGCTTGCAGCAGATCAGCAAAGTCTCCAACCTGGCGCAGATCGACCCCGGCCTGCCGATCCTGGTGATGGGCGGCGATTGTGATCCGGTGAGTGAAGGCAAGCGTCTCAAGGATCTGGCCCATGCCCTGCGTGAGGCCGGTTGCCAGGACGTGCAATTGACGCTCTACCCGCAGGCGCGTCATGAAGTGTTCAACGAAACCAACCGGGATGAAGTCACCGCCGACCTGCTGGCCTGGCTCGACCAGGCGCTGGCGTTGCGCAGGCCCACCCGCTGCGAATAGTTTTTGCTTTAAAATCAGCCGATTAATTACCGTTAAGCCACAGGATGCACCTTGAGATGACCCAGGTAACCAACACCCCGTACGAAGCGCTTGAAGTGGGCCAGACTGCCAGCTTCAGCAAAACCGTCGAAGAGCGCGATATCCAGCTGTTCGCCGCCATGTCGGGTGACCACAACCCGGTGCACCTGGACGCTGAATACGCCAAGGCGACCATGTTCAAGGAGCGGATTGCCCACGGCATGTTCAGCGGTGCGCTGATCAGCGCGGCGGTGGCCTGCGAGCTGCCTGGGCCGGGCACGATTTATATCGGCCAGCAGATGACCTTCCAGAAGCCGGTGAAGATTGGCGACACCCTGACCGTGCGTTTGGAAATCCTCGAGAAACTACCGAAGTTTCGCGTGCGCATTGCCACTCGGGTGTTCAACCAGCGTGATGAGTTGGTGGTGGATGGCGAGGCGGAGATTCTGGCGCCACGTAAGCAGCAAGTCGTGACCCTGACCGAATTGCCACCCATCAGCATCGGCTGACCTAGATTCCAGCCTGTGCATAAAACACATGTGGGAGCGGGCTTGCCCGCGAATGCAGTGTGTCAGTCAATACAACCGTGACTGATCCACCGCTTTCGCGGGCAAGCCCGCTCCCACACTAAGCCCAGCGTGGGGCTTACGACTGAGCGCGAGCCTGGTTACGCAGGGCTTTTACCTGGTCGTGGTTGCGCTGTACCCCGTGGTACTGACGCTCAACCAAGTCACGAATGCCCACCAGGTTGTGCTTGTTGATCTTCTCGATGGCTTCCTTGTAAGCCTTCAATGCGTGGTCTTCACCGCGCTCGGCTTCGTTCAATACGGCCTCTTCGTCCTTGCCGGTGACCATCGACTTCACGTCGACCCAGCCACGGTGCAGGGCGCCGGCCATGCTGCCGGAATCTTCAGGATCGCCACCCAAGGCACGCACAGCCGTTTTCAGTTCAGCGGCGGCTGTCGCGCAATCAGCGGAGCGCTTAGCAAACAGAGCCTTGAGTTCTGGATGCTTGATGTCTTCAGCGCATTCCTTGAAACCCTTTTGGCCGTCGATGCTGGTCTCGATCAGGTCGTTCAGTACGGAGATCGATTCTTTGTTGATATCAGTCATTTTTCAATTCCTTGTACGGGTTAGAAGGTTGCCTTGGTTATTGCAGCGCCCGTGCCAGGTTTTCAAAAATTATTTTTATGTTTAATTTCAACAAGTTATGAATTATTGAACCATCTGTATCTTGGTTATTTGCATGATCTGTCATTTGGCCTTCATGCAGAATGCCTGTATTTTCGAAAGCCTGGCCTCAACCCTGCGACGCTCATGAATCCCGAAAAACTCGAACTGCTCATCACCCGTCAAATGCCCTTCGGCAAATACAAAGGCCGGATCATTGCCGACCTGCCTGGGCCCTACCTGAATTGGTTCGCCCGTGAAGGTTTCCCCCACGGGGAACTGGGCGGTTTGCTGGCCTTGATGCAGGAAATCGACCACAACGGCCTGTCCGAATTGCTCGAACCACTGCGCGCCAAACACGGCAGACCCGCCCCTCGCCACTAGGAGACCCACCATGCCAAGGAATGCCGATAACGAAGCGCACTGGCAGGCCATCGCTCAGCGCTATGAGTGCGAGCCCGGCCCGATCAACCTGGAAAACGGCTACTTCGGGCGCATGAGCCGGGCGGTGCAGGCCCAGTACCTTGAGCACATCAGCTTTATCAACCGCAGCAACGCGGTGCATGTGCGCCAGCGCTTTGAGCAGGGCGAAAACATCGAGATACGCCGCCAGTTGGCCGGGTTGATTGACGTCGACCCCGAGTCGGTCGCGTTTACCCGCAACGCCACCGAAGCCTTGCAGTCGCTGATCCGCAACTACAACCGCCTGCAACCGGGCGACCAGGTGCTGATCAGCGACCTGGAGTACGACACGGTCAAAGGCGCCATGCGCTGGCTGGCAGCGACTCGCGGCGTGGAAGTGATAGAGGTGGCCCACACCCACCCGGCCAGTTTCGACAGCCTGGTGCAAACTTACCACGACGCCTTCGCGCAATACCCGCGCCTGAAATTAATGGCCCTGACCCATGTCACCCACCGTACCGGCCTGGTCATGCCGGTTGCGGCCATTGCCAAGGCCGCGCGCGAACGCGCAATCGACGTGATCCTCGACGGCGCCCACGCCTTGGGCCAGATCGAATTCAACCTGGCCGAACTGGGCATTCAGTTCGCAGGCTTCAACCTGCACAAATGGATCGGCGCGCCGCTGACCCTGGGCTTTTTGTACATCGCACCGGAGCGCCTGGCCGATATCGACCCGGACATGGGCGAGTTTCACTACCCAGCCACGGATGTGCGAGCGCGTACGTCCTACAGCACGCCGAACTTCCCCGCGCTGATGACCCTGCCTTTGGTGTTTGACGAGCATCGGCAATTGGGTGGCGCTGCGGCCAAGGGCGCACGCGTCAATTACCTGCGCAACCTGTGGGTAAACCAGGTGCGACCGTTGCCGGGGATTGAAGTGCTGACCTCGGATGACCCCAGACTGTATTGCGGGATCACAGCCTTCAAGTTCATCGGGCGTGATCAGCAGACGATGGTGGACAGGCTGCTCAAGGAGCACGGCCTGTTCACCACTACGCGCACGGGGGCAGCGTTTGGCACCTGTATCCGGGTGACGCCGGGGCTGGTGACGTCGGCGGCGGACATCAACGCGCTGGTCCACGCGATCACCCAACTAAACACCGTTTAAAACTGTGGGAGCTGGCTTGCCTGCGATAACGGTGTATCAGCCAAAGATGGGCTAACTGATAAATAGCTATCGCAGGCAAGCCAGCTCCCACCTTCAGAACGGCGATGTGTTTGAGGTTTTTTACAGGCAAAAAAAAGCGGCACACCGACCAAGTGCGCCGCAAAAATGCCGTTAAGCACAGCAACAACGATTCGATAAATCAGTTCAGTCCAGCAGCGCCAGCGCCTGGGCAGTGACTTCCTGGATACGCGCCCAGTCGCCATTCTTGACCCACTCCGGATCCAGCATCCAGCTGCCGCCCACGCACATCACGTTTTTCAACGCCATGTAGCTCTTGATATTGGCCGGCCCAACGCCGCCAGTCGGGCAGAACTTCACTTCCCCGAACGGGCCGCCGAGCGCCTTGATGGCAGCAACACCACCGCTGACTTCAGCCGGGAACAGCTTGAAGCGGCGATAACCCAGGCCGTAGCCTTCCATGATGCCGGAGGCGTTGCTGATGCCCGGCAGCAGCGGGATCGGGCTGTGCACCGAGGCTTCCAGCAAGTCGCGGGTGATGCCGGGGGTGACGATAAATTGCGAGCCTGCCACTTCTGCCGCTTCGAGCATGTGACGGTCTAGCACGGTACCTGCACCGGTGCACAGTTCAGGACGCTGCTCGCGCAAGACCTGAATGGCTTTAAGGCCGAACTCGGAACGCAGGGTCACTTCCAACGCGGTCAAACCGCCGGCTGCCAGGGCGTCGGCCAACGGCAGAATGTCCTGCTCGCGGGCGATGGTGATCACCGGCAGGATCCGCGCCTTGGCGCAGAGGCTGTCGATCAAGGCAACTTTATCCGCCATGGACACGGTCGGTTGAGGGCTTTTCATAGCGGCTGATCCTTGGCTCATGGGCACCAGTAAATCTCTAAAGTAGGTTGCAAAAACGCGCGAATCGGCATGGCAGCAACATCGTCGCTGGCCAGGGCGGCGCTCAAGGTCGTCAATTTCGAACTGCCGGAAATCGACAGCACGGTGTAGTCGGCCGTGGCCAGCAACGCACGACTCATGGTCAGGCGCTGGTGCGGCACAGTGGGCGCCAGCATCGGCCAGCAACGGCGGGTACCGTCGGCCTTCAGCGCTTCACTCAGGTTGGGGCTGTTGGGGAACAGCGATGCGGTGTGGCCGTCATCGCCCATGCCCAGCACCAGCACATCAATGGCTGGCAACTCACCCAGCAGGCGATCGGCCTGCTCGGCAGCGTCTTCAAGGTTGGCGGCAGGGCTGTACAGGCTCAAGAACTTCGCCTTGGCCGCCGGGCCTTGCAGCAAATGTTGCTTCAACAGGCCGGCATTGCTGTCGGCGTGTTCGACCGGCACCCAGCGCTCATCGGCCAGGGTGATGGTGACCTTGGACCAGTCCAGGTCCTGCTTGGCCAGGTTCTGGAAAAACGCCACGGGGCTGCGGCCGCCGGACACCACCAACGTCGCCTCGCCACGGGCAGTGATGGCCCCACGCAGTTGCTCGGCCACGTCATTGGCCAGGCCATCGGCCAGCAGCGCAGGCGTACGGTACTCATGGGCAGTAACGCCCTGAGGCAGTTTCAATTCAGATATCGCCATACCACGACCTCCCATCCCGCGTGATCAGTGCAATCGAGCTCATCGGCCCCCAGGACCCCGCCGCATACGGCTTGGGCGCATCACCGGATTTTTTCCACCCGGCGATCAACTGGTCACACCACTTCCACGCGGCTTCGATTTCATCTTTGCGAACAAACAGGTTCTGATTGCCGCGCATCACTTCCAGCAACAACCGCTCGTAGGCATCGGGGATGCGTGCGCTGCGATAGGTGTCGGAAAAATTCAATTGCAGTGGCCCGCTGCGCAGTTGCATGCCTTTGTCCAGGCCCTGCTCCTTGGTCATCACACGCAAGGAAATACCTTCGTCCGGCTGCAGGCGGATGATCAGCTTGTTGCTGATCTGCAGGCGCTGCTCGGGAGCGAAGATGTAGTGGGACGGTTCCTTGAAGTGGATAACAATCTGCGACAGCTTTTGCGGCATACGCTTACCGGTACGCAGGTAGAACGGCACGCCGGCCCAACGCCAGTTACGGATATCAGCACGCAGGGCAACGAACGTCTCGGTGTCGCTCTGGGTGTTGGAATTGTCTTCTTCCAGGTAACCCGGCACGGCTTTACCGGCGCTGTAGCCGGCGATGTACTGGCCACGGACTACCTGGGTGGTCAGGCCCTCGGGACTGATCGGCGCCAGGGCCTTGAGCACCTTGACCTTCTCGTCGCGGATGCTGTCGGCAGACAGGTCGGCGGGCGGGTCCATGGCAATCAGGCAAAGCAGTTGCAACAGATGGTTCTGGATCATGTCGCGCAGCTGGCCGGCCTTGTCGAAGTAACCCCAACGGCCTTCGATACCAACCTGCTCGGCCACGGTGATTTCCACGTGGGAGATGTAATTCTGGTTCCACTGGGTTTCGAACAGGCTGTTGGCAAAACGCAGGGCGATCAGGTTCTGCACCGTCTCTTTGCCCAGGTAGTGGTCGATGCGGTAGGTGCGGTTTTCCGGGAAAAACTGCGCCACGGCGTCGTTGACCTTGCGCGACGACTCCAGGTCCGAACCGATGGGTTTTTCCAGCACCACGCGGGTATTTTCCGCCAGGCCGACCTTGGACAGGTTTTCGCAGATCGCGCCGTACACCGCCGCCGGGGTGGCGAAGTAGGCGATCAGGCGTTGATCGCTGCCGACTTTTCCGGCCAGGGCAACGTAGTCGTCGGCCTTCATGAAGTCGACATGCACATACGAAAGGCGCGCGAGGAAACGCTGGGCCACGGCTTCGTCGAGTTCCTTGCCGACGTACTTACGCAATTCTTTTTCGATATGGGCCAGGTGTTGCTGCTCGGAGCCAGCTTCACGGGCCAGGGCCAGGATGCGTGTGTCGTCGTGCAGCAACCCGGCGCCATCGAGCTGATAAAGGGCAGGAAATAACTTGCGCAGCGCCAGATCACCCAAGGCGCCAAACAGGGCAAAGGTGCAGGGTTCCACGGTTATCGAAGGCATGATGTTTGTTCTTTTATCAAGTTAAGCTACAAATACCTTTTTTCAAGGCATCACTCAAGGAAAAATGTAGTAATAACCACAACATTTTCCGGAAATACGCATTGCGAGTGGTGGTGTTCAGCTACCCTCAGTAGGATAGGCCACCGCGAAAAGCCACTCATCGATTGGTTACCGCCTTTTTATTTGCATCGTCGCCCGAAGGAAAGACTGAATGGACCGCGTGCGAAATCTTCTGGAACAGATCCGGAACCGCCTCGAAGAATTGAACAAGGCCGAGCGCAAAGTCGCTGAAGTGATCCTGCTCAACCCGCAGCAGGCCACACGCTTCTCGATCGCCGCCCTCGCCCAGGCCGCCTCGGTCAGTGAACCGACGGTCAACCGTTTCTGCCGCTCGTTCGGTGTCAGCGGTTACCCTGAACTTAAATTGCAATTGGCGCAAAGCCTGGCCAGTGGCGCCGCGTATGTCAGCCGCGCCGTGGAGGCCGATGATAACCCCGAGGCCTACACCCAGAAGATCTTTGGCAGCGCCATTGCCTCTCTGGACAGCGCGTGCCAGGCCCTGGACCCGGCGCTGATCAGCAAGGCCGTGGACTTGTTGATCCAGGCACGGCAGATCCACTTCTTTGGCCTCGGCGCTTCGGCTCCCGTGGCCATGGATGCGCTGCACAAGTTCTTCCGCTTCAACCTGGCAGTGACCGCCCACGCCGACGTGCTGATGCAACGCATGATCGCCTCGGTGGCGCACACCGGAGAGTTGTTCGTGATCATCTCCTACACCGGCCGTACCCGCGAGCTGGTGGAAGTGGCGCGTATCGCTCGGGAAAACGGTGCGTCAGTGCTGGGCGTGACCGCCGAGAACTCGCCGCTGGCCAAAGCCAGTACGGTGAGCCTGAACATCCCGTTGCCGGAAGACACGGATATCTACATGCCGATGACTTCTCGGATTATCCAGTTGACGGTGCTGGATGTGTTGGCGACCGGCATGACGTTGCGCCGTGGCGTAGATTTTCAGCCGCATTTGCGGAAAATCAAAGAGAGCTTGAATGACAGCCGATATCCGGTGGGGGATGAATTCAACTAAATCCGTGTCAACTGATCGTTCCCACGCTCCGCGTGGGAACGATCATGAATTCAACTAGCAGGCAGCTCTTCCAGCAGTACCGGCGCTATCGCAGGCAAGCCAGCTCCCACAGGGGAATGCATTCCAAAGGTGGGAGCTGGCTTGCCTGCGATAGCGCCATCAGCCACACCGCTAAACCCCTGCCCTGGCCTGCAAACTCAAGTGGGCCCTCTCCCCCGGCGCCAGGCTCGCCGCCGCCATCGCCGCCTCCACACACACAAACCCCGACGCTTCGTTAAAGCTCACGCCCAACAGCGGCCGGCTCCCCGGGTGCCACACCACCGTGTCGGCAGTGTTGCCCGTGTCGATGCACAGTTCACGCTGCCAGGCGTGGTCCTTGAGCTGCAGTTCACCCTCATGCTGGAACACCCGCTGGCATCCACCATCGACCCGCAATTCGCCTTCCTGCTGACAAACCTGGCGATTGAGCTGGTCATAACCTTGCGCTCCTTCGAGCCCAGACAGCGCTACCTCATCAACGTGACCAATACGCCAGTAAGCGTGCAATGCATGGCTCAACTGGCACGGCAGCTCGTCGTGGTGCTCGGTACTCAGGCGCAGTTCCAGGGTGTCGCCCAGGTGCGCGTGCAAGTCCACCTGCCAGTCGCACAGTTGCAATTGCCAGTGCAGGCGCACGCCTTCGTCATCGGTGCTGCTGTCGAGCAGCTTCCAGTCGATCAAGCGGGCCCAACCGTGGGAAGGCCAGGCATTTTCGCTGGGGTGGCGGCCATACCAAGGCCAGCACACCGGCACGCCGCCACGAATGGCGCCGACCTGTGGCCACTTGGCCGCGCACCACAGCCAAGGCTTCTGGCCGGTGGGCTGAAAGTGCAACAGTTGCGCGCCCTGGCGACTGAACACCGCCTGGCACAGCGGATGGTCGATCACCAACACATCGCGCATCTGAAAGCGCTCCCAGGCGAACACCGGACGCTCGCGCAGGGATTTGAAAAAGCGTTGCAGCGGTTGCTCGTGCATGTGCCCAGGTCCCGAATATCACAGTGCCACGCAAAAAAAAGCGGATAGCCATGGCTACCCGCAAATGCGCACAGAGAGAGGAGCTTATCGCAACAGCGTTAGAACGTAGACTGAATTTTCAGGCCCGCTACCAGCGCGTTGTCGACTTTATCCACGCCGCCAGGCTGGACAACGTACTGCAGGTTCGGACGCACAGTCAGCCAGTTGGTGACGTGGAAACCGTAGTTGAGTTCGACGTTGTACTCAGTCTCACGAATCGGCGTGTACAGCGGATTGTCGTAGTCGCTCACGCCCCTGGCGTCGTTGAGCAGCTCAGAGTTCTTCTTCACATCATTGTTGACATGCAGGCGAGCGACGCCAATGCCGACGTCATCTTTTGGACGCGCGTCGAATGGGCCTTTGTACACCAGCATCAACGACTGGTAGTTGTCGACCAGGTTGGTTTCCTTGTCATGGAAGGTCGCGTTGGCGGCGATGTTCAGGCCACGGGAAGCGTCGCCGTTATGGGTGGTGAGTTGCTGTTGCGCAACGAACCAGTAGCCTTTCTTGCTGCTACGGGTACGGAAGTCGGCGCCGCTGAGGACCGCATCGTTACCGTTGACGTCTTCACGTACATCCGGAGCATCGGCCGCACTTTTATAGAAGCCCACACGGTATTCGCCCGGCAGGTTATTAACCTTCGGCGACCATACCAATTCCACCGGGATCACGGTGCCCTTGGTACCACTGCCGCTGAGTTTGAAGCCGTTGCCGTGCTCCAGCTGCGAAGGGTTCTGGTTGTAGGCACCGATTTGCGCATACAGCTCAGGCGTGATGTTGTACTTCACGCGGATAGCGGCCTGGGCGACCGGCCAGTTGTACCAGGTATTGACGTAGTTACCGACCTGGGAACCGCAGAACGACAGGTTCTGGAAGTCGCAAGGGAAGGTGTTGAAGTCTTCGCCTTCACCGAAGTAACCGAGCTTCACGTCCAACTTGTTGTCGAACATCTGGTGCTGAATCCAGAACTGGGTCAGGCGCACCATGTGGCCACGGCCATACACTTCTTGCGAGGAACTCAAGGTGCCGGCACGCGGGTCGCCAATGCGGTCATTGGAGATGTTCTGGCCATTACGATTGGTCAACTGGATCTTGGCCTGAGTGTTATCCCAGCCCCACAGTTTTTGCAGGTCCAACGCCACGCCCAGACCGAACTGGTCGGAGTAACGACCGGTCTTGTCGTCGTTGTAGCCGCCGTGGGCGTTGTAGCCCATCTCGCCCACGTAGTCGGCCTTGATGTCGATACCTTGCTCGATCAGCTTGGTACGCTCGCCGCCCCAATCGCCGGTCATCCACTTGGAATCGGCGCTGAATGCATCGGCCGCCATCGCATTGGCGGACAATACAAGGGCTGCTGCCGCTGACAGTTGGCAGATCAGCCGGGTGTTGTTGTGTTGCTTTTTCATCCCTACATCCTCGTCTTTATTGTTATTAAACTGTTTTTATCTAACGCGGGTTACATTTTTTTAACTAAAACAATCACTTATCTTTCTTAACGGCCCTTGAACTGGGTCACATTGTCGGCATGCCCCTGTGCCGGCAATGAAGCAGCCGTGCCCAACCGCTCGCCGGTCTTGGCGTCAAACAGCAATACCTTGGCCGGGTCGAACTGCAAGGTCAGGGTCTCGCCCACTTGCGGTGCCACGTCAGGCGCCAAACGGCAGCACACCTTGGTGTCGTTGAGCTGCACAAACACCAGGGTGTCCGGGCCGGTAGGCTCGGTCACCTGCACTTCGGCGCGAATGCTCGACGAGCCGTTGCCCTCGCCCGCTGCCAGCACGATCTGCTCCGGGCGCAGGCCCAGGATCACATCGCGGTCTTCCAACCCGGCGTCACTCATGCCCAACGGCAACTCGCAACGGGCCTGGCCGCTGTCGAGCACCGCCACCAGATCACCGTTCTGGCGTTTTAGGCGCATGGGAACGAAGTTCATCGGTGGTGAACCGATAAAGCTTGCCACAAACAGGTTGGCAGGGTCGTTGTAAATTTCCTTCGGCGTGCCGAATTGCTGGATGATGCCGTCCTTCATCACCGCCACTTTATCGCCCAGGGTCATCGCTTCGATCTGGTCGTGGGTCACGTAGACGGTGGTGGTTTTCAGACGCTGGTGCATCAGCTTCATTTCGGTACGCATCTCGACGCGTAGCTTGGCGTCAAGGTTAGACAGCGGTTCGTCGAACAGGTAGATCTTCGGCCGGCGCGCCAAGGCACGGCCCATGGCCACGCGCTGTTGCTGACCCCCGGACAACTGGCCCGGCTTGCGGTTGAGCAAGTGCTCGATTTGCAGCAACTTGGCCACGCGCGCCACTTCGGCGTCGATGTCGGCTTGCGGCATCTTGCGGATCTTGAGGCCGAACTCGATGTTCTCGCGCACGCTCATGGTTGGGTACAAAGCGTAGGACTGGAACACCATGGCGATGTCGCGGTCCTTGGGGCTCATGCCGCTCACGTCTTGATCACCGATCATGATTGCGCCGCCGGTGATGGTCTCAAGGCCGGCGATGCAGTTCATCAGCGTGGACTTACCACAGCCCGACGGGCCGACCAGGATGAGGAACTCGCCTTCTTTGATCGACAGTTCGATGTTCTTCAAGGTGTCGGGCAGGCCGGCGCCATAGGTCTTGTTTACATTGCGAAGTTCAAGCGTAGCCATGATTACCCCTTGACCGCGCCGGCCGTGAGGCCGCGCACGAAATACTTGCCTGCGATCACATAGACCAGCAGGGTCGGCAGCCCGGCGATCATCGCCGCCGCCATATCCACGTTATATTCCTTGGCCCCGGTGCTGGTGTTGACCAGGTTGTTCAGCGCCACCGTGATGGGCTGGGAGTCGCCGCTGGAGAACACCACGCCGAACAGGAAGTCGTTCCAGATCTGGGTGAACTGCCAGATCAGGCAGACCATGATGATCGGCGTCGACATCGGCAGGATGATCCGGCGGAAGATGGTGAAGAACCCCGCTCCGTCCAGGCGTGCGGCCTTGATCAGCGCATCCGGGATGCTCACGTAGTAGTTACGGAAGAACAGCGTGGTGAACGCCAGGCCGTAGACCACGTGGATAAACACCAGGCCGGTGGTAGTGCTGGCCAGGCCCATCTTGCCGAGGGTGAACGACGCGGGCAGCAGCACGGTCTGGAACGGCAGGAAGCAGCCGAACAGCAGCAGGCCAAAGAACAGCTGCGAACCGCGGAAACGCCAGAACGACAACACGTAGCCGTTCAAGGCGCCGATGGCGGTAGAGATGAGCACAGCAGGAACGGTGATCTTGATCGAGTTCCAGAAGTAGCCATCCACAGTGGCCCAGGCCTTGACCCAGCCGATGCCGCTGACCACTGTGGGCCAACTCAGCAGGTTACCGGTGCTGATGTCTTCCGGGGTCTTGAAGCTGGTGAGCAACATCACCACCAGCGGCACCAGGTACAGCAGCACCGCCAGGATCAGCACCGCGTAGATCGCGATGCGGCTCAGGCTGATGGCAGGTTTGGCGGCGAGACTAGTCATTGCGCTTGGTCCTCAGCTCGGAATACAGGTACGGCACGATGATCGCGAGGATCGCACCGAGCATCAGGATTGCACTGGCCGAGCCCATGCCCATCTGGCCGCGACTGAAGGTGAACGAATACATGAACATCGCCGGCAGGTCGGACGAGTAGCCCGGGCCGCCTGCGGTCATTGCCGCCACCAGGTCGAAGCTCTTGATCGCAATGTGCGCCAGGATCATCACCGCACTGAAGAACACCGGACGCAGGCTGGGCAGCACCACGCTCCAGTAGATGCGCGGCAAGCTCGCGCCATCGATCTGCGCAGCACGAATGATCGACTGATCAACGCCGCGCAGGCCGGCGAGGAACATCGCCATGATAAAGCCCGAGGCTTGCCACACAGCAGCGATCACCAGGCAGTAGACCACGCGGTCCGGGTCGATCAGCCAGTCGAGACGGAAGCCTTCCCAGCCCCAGTCCCGCAAGAGTTTGTCCAGGCCCATGCCCGGGTTGAGCAGCCATTTCCAGGCGGTACCGGTGACGATCATGGAGAGCGCCATCGGGTACAGGTAAATGGTGCGGATAAAGCCTTCGCGGCGGATTTTCTGGTCGAGGAAAATCGCCAGCAGCACACCGATCACCAGGGTGATGCCGATGAACATGCCGCCGAACACGGCCAGGTTCTTGCTCGCCACCCACCAGCGGTCGTTATCGAACAGCCGCTGATACTGCGCCAGGCCCGCCCATTTGTAGCTGGGCAGGAAGGTCGAGGTGGTGAACGACAGCACGAACGTCCACAGGATGTAGCCATAAAAGCCCACCAGCACGATGAACATGCTCGGCGCCAGCACCAGTTTAGGGAGCCAGCGCTGCAACACATCGAATGGCGAGGCCTTGCTGAACACAGCAACAGAACTCATGGGAAAATCCAGTACAGGGAAAAAGGACTAGCAGCTGAACCGAACCCTGTAGGAGCGAGCTTGCTCGCGAAGGACTTCAACGATAACGCGTGCATACAGGATGAACGCGGTGACCTTGAGTTTTTCGCGAGCAAGCTCGCTCCTACAGTGGCTGTGTTACTTGGCCGACTTGATCGCCGCGCCAAGCTTCTTGGCCGTGTCGGCCGGGTCGGCTTTCGGGTCGTTGATAAAGTTGGTCACGACATCAAAGAACGCACCCTGTACCGCCAGGGTCGTGGCCATGTTGTGGGCCATGCTTGGCTGCAGACCGCCAGTCTTGGCGTCGGCCAAAAAGTCCTTCGCGGCGGTCTGGGCGCAAGAATCAAAGCCGTAGGATTCCATCTTGGTCAGCATGTCGTTACGCACAGGGATCGAGCCCTTGTTGATGCTGAACACCTTCTGGAAGTTTTCACCCAGCACGACTTTGGCGATGTCCTGCTGACCCGCGGCAGTGCCTTTGTCTTTCTGCTTGAACACCGCCAGGGAGTCGATGTTGTAGGTGAAGGCTTTGTCGGTGCCCGGGAACGCTACGCACTCATAATCCTTGCCGGCGACTTTCTTGGCGGCGGTCCATTCGGACTTGGCCCAGTCACCCATGATCTGCATGCCGGCCTTGCCATTGATGACCTTGCCCGCTTCCAGGTTCCAGTCCTGGCCCTTGCCGTCGACGTCCATGTAGGTCGCGACTTTCTTCAGCTCGGTGAGGGCCTTGACCATTTCCGGGCCGGTCAATGCGCCGTTATCCAGGTCGACCAGGGCTTTCTTGTAGCCATCAGCGCCCATTACCGAAAGCACAACCGCTTCGAACACGGTGCTGTCCTGCCAAGGCTGACCGCCGTGGGCGAGCGCAATGAAGCCTGCAGCCTTGAGCTTGTCGCCCGCTGCGTAGAATTCTTCGAGGGTGGTTGGGTTCTTGGTGATGCCGGCTTTCTTGAAGACTTCCGGGTTGATCCACAGCCAGTTCACGCGGTGGATGTTCACCGGCACGGCGACGTAGTCACCGTCGTATTTCACGGTGTCGGAGACTTTCTTGTCGAGCAGCGAATCCCACTTTTCTTCTTTGGCGACGTCTTTGAGCACGTCGGTGTCGAGCAGGCCAGTCGACGCCCACTCCTGGATGTCAGGGCCTTTGATCTGGGCAACGCCTGGCGGGTTGCCGGCGACCGCGCGGCTTTTGAGCACGGTCATGGCAGTGGCGCCACCGCCGCCTGCTACAGCACCGTCTTTCCAGGTGAAGCCGTCTTTCTCAACTTGGGCCTTCAGGACATCCACAGCCGCTTTTTCACCGCCGGAGGTCCACCAATGCACCACTTCCACCGTACCTTTGGAGTCGGCGGCAAATGCACTGAGGGGGAACAACGAGGCAATGGAAATAGCGACGGCGAGGCGATTAATCGCGTTCATCTGAGTACCTTTTCTTGTTGTTATGCATGCAAGTCTAGAGCTTGCGCTGCACGGAGTTTAAACATGGATTTTCGGGGCACAGGTAACAAAGGGACGCGCAAATGTCACCACTTGGTGACATAGCATCCACTGCCCAATGCACTGGCCAAGCTGGGTGCCAAGGGCAGTGCAGGCAGCACAACCGCTTGCCAGGCATGGTACAGGTCAGGTTTGCCGCCCCAGATTTTGCTGCTGGGTTGGTTGTGCGGGCTGAGTTCGTGATGCCAACTGCCCTGGAGCCGGTCGATGAAGTGGGTTTCGCAAAATTCCCAGAAGCGCCGGTACCAGGTTTCGTAATGCAGCTCGCCGCTACGTTTGAGCAGCGCCTGAGCGGCGGCGCTGGCTTCAGCATGGGTCCAGTGCAGGCGCTCGCGTACCACCGGGCGCTGGTTCCAATCCAAAGTGTAGACAAGGCCCGGCGCACCATCCACCGCCCAGGCGTACTCGCAGGCACTGGCGAACAGGCCTTTGGCGTCGCTCACCAGCCAGTCCGGCGTGGCCAGCTTGGCCTTGAGGCGTGCAGCTTCCAGGTGCAGCAGCAACCGCGCCCATTCAAAACCATGGCCGGGTGTGATGCCGTAAGGGCGAAAGCCATCGGCGGGGTTGTCTTGGTTGTAACCGAGCAAGGGCTTCCACTGCGCGTCGAAATGCTCGATCACCATGAACTGGTTGCCGGCGGCGTGGGTGTGGATCACTCGCTCGACAATGCGCAGCGCGCGGTCCAGCCAGCGTGTATCACCGCTGACATCGGCCAACGCCAGGAAGGCTTCAGTGGCGTGCATGTTGCTGTTGGCACCACGATAGGCTTCGACGCCGCTCCAGTCCCCAGCGAAGGATTCGAGCATGACGCCCTCCTCTTCGCTCCAGAAGAACTGGTCGATGATATGGATAGCGTCGTTCATTAATGTGCGCGCACCCGGCGCGCCGGCGACCACGGCAGAGCTGGCGGCGAGGGCCACGAAGGCGTGCAGGTAGGCCGCCTTACCGGTATTGCCATCAACCGCATGGGGCGCGGCGAACCAGCCACCGTGCTCGCTGTCGCGCAGCGGGCCGCTGAGCGCCGCCACACCGTGCGCCACCAACTCGGCATAACCCGGCAACCCCATGGCATGGGCCATGGCAAAGCTGTGGGTCATGCGCGCGGTGTTCATGGTTTCGGCGCGGGCATTGGCCGGCAACTGGCCTTTATCGTCAAGGTTGCCGAAACCGTCCGGCAGGCGCGATGCCTTGGCGAACGCCAGCAGCCGCTGGCCTTCGGCGGCGAGCCAGGCGTGATGGGCAGGTGCATTCAGCCAACTGCTGGCAGGCAGTGGATGGGTGGTCATGGGTGGCCCTTATTGTTTTTTTGGGATGACCGGAGTCTAAACAAGGGCGTGGGATGGGCAAGTAACGAAAGGGATGGTAAATGTCACAAAATGGTGACAATCAACAGCCTAATCCTAATGTAGGAGCGAGCTTGCTCGCGAAAAGCCAACAAGCGCCGCGCTTATCCAGGAAACCCGCGTGATCGTTAACGTTTTTCGCGAGCAAGCTCGCTCCTACAGAGGACGATTTGCGTTCATTGGCCCAGTGGTGTGGCCGCAGCCGGCGCATTAAGGCGCTGATTCAAGTTCTGCACCTGGCTTTGCAAGGTGGTGATATTGCGCGTGGTCTGGATACGGAACACGTCGAATTCCTTGTTGGTCGGCGCGTCGACGTTGACCGGCTGGTTTTCCTGGGCGCTCTTGAGTACCAGCAGGTCTTGCTCGAGACGGGCGATGGCCGCACTCGGGTTGCCTTGTTTCTTCAAGGCGGCCACATCGGTGGCCAGGCCCTTGACCTCGGCCTGTGCTGCCGTGAGGCTGGCGACCGCGTCAGTGAGGGCCTGCACCTGGCCTTGCAGCTTGGTATTGGCCGCTGTCAGTTCGGTGGTGCTGGCACTCATCTGGGCCAGGCGGGTGTCCAGTTCGGAGGCCTGCCCCGCGACGCCCAACTGTTGCTTGCCCTGCTCCTGCAACTGGGCTTCCAGCTGCTTGATCTGCAGTTTCAAGGCTTCGCTGCCGTTGTTCACATTGGCTTCGCTGGCCACGACCTTGCCGGAGATCGCCTGCAGGCGCCCCGCCGCTTCTTCGCTGATACGGGCAAAACTCTCCTGGGTGGCGACCAACTGCTGGCCCATCAGGGAGATCTGCTGAAAGCTCCACCAGGCCAGGCCCGCGAAGGCGATCAACAGCGCGCCAACCAATGCCCACAACGGCCCGGTGCTGGCGCTCTTGACCTTGACCACGGGCGTCGTTCGCGAACGCACCGACGTCGCGGCGGTCGGCACGAAATCATCGTCATCCCCAGTATCGGCCCGCAGGCTGGGAACGTTGTCGAAGTCGTCTTTAGCATCGTTACGCATGAATCTACCCTGAATCAATGAGATGGCTGGCTGCAAGGCCGAGCGGCAGGAGTATAAACCGCACTCCCGGCGCATGGATCGACTCGGAACCTGCAATTGGGTTCCCGAAGTGTTGCTGCTTATGAGCTTATTGGCGGCCCGGGTCCTGGGCTTTCCACCAGCTGCAGAACTCGTCGAGCGCGGCCCACAGGCTGACCTTGGGCTCGTAGTCGAGATAATGCCTGGCGCGGCTGATGTCGAGGGTGAAATCTTTGTTCATCACCTGCATGCCCAGGCGCGACAACGCCGGTTCCGGCCGCCCCGGCCATATCGCGCAGAAGGCTTCATTCAAGGCTGCCACGCTGTAAGACACACCGTAGGAGCGGTAACGGGTCACCTGAGGCAGCTCCATTTGCCGCATCACGTAGTTCACCACATCCCAGATCGGCACCGGTGCGCCGTTGCTGATGTTGTAGGCTTTGCCCAGCGCAGAGCCGGTGGCGAGCAAACTGCTGAGCAGCGCCTCGTTAAGGTTATGCACGCTGGTGAAGTCGACTTTGTTCAAGCCGTCGCCGACGATCGCCAGGCGGTTCTTGCGCTGCATTTTCAGCAGGCGCGGGAAGATGCTCATATCGCCGGCCCCGGTGACAAAGCGCGGGCGCAGGGCGATCACTTGCAGGCCGAACTCCTGAGCGCCAAAGACCTTCTGCTCAGCCAGGTACTTGGTAGCGGCATAGGGATGCTTGAAACGCTTGGGCACTTGTTCTTCGGTGAGCCCCAGATGGTCGCGACCGTCAAAGTAGATCGACGGCGACGACAGGTGCACCAGGCGCCCGACGCGCTGTTTCAGGCAGGCCTCGACGACGTTTTCGGTGACCAGCACATTGTTCTGGTGGAAGTCCTGGTACTTGCCCCACAGCCCGACGGCGCCGGCGCAATGCACCACGGCTTCGACATCGCGGCACAGGTCGCGCACCAGGTCGGCGTCATTCAAGTCACCCTGGATAAACTCGGCACCACGCCGTACCAGGTGCTCCACACCCTCGGCGCGCCGCCCGTTGACCCGCACGTCCAGGCCCTGTTCAAGGGCGAAGCGCGCAAAGCGCCCGCCGATGAAGCCGCTTGCGCCGGTGACCAGAATTTTCATGTAGTACTCCGTGTTCTTTCGTTTTTCATCGCTGTTGCCTTGACGCGCGCTATCACTCCAACGGCACCAACCAATGGCCACACACATCGGCCAGATGGTCGGTCAACAAGCCCAACAGTTGCCCGCCACTGCGCCAATGATGCCAGTACAGCGGCACATCGATGGGCTTATCTGGCAATAACTCGACCAATACGCCGGTTTCCAACTGGTCACGCACCTGTAATTCAGGCACCAGCCCCCAACCCAAGCCGGCTTCCGTCAGGCGGATAAATCCTTCGGATGACGGGCATAGATGGTGTTCGAAACCACCGTCCACGCCTAGGGACGCCAGGTAGCGGTGCTGCAGAAAATCATCCGGGCCGAACACCAGCGCAGGCGTGCGCGCCAATTGGTCGGCCCGCACACCTCCAGGAAAATGCCGCGCCAGAAAGGCCGGGCTGGCCAGCGCCCGATAACGCATGGCGCCCAGCAACAGGCTGCGAGCCCCGGCCACGGGACGTTCGCTGGCACAAATGCAGGCCGCCACTTCACCGGCGCGCATGCGTTTGAGGCCCACGGTCTGGTCTTCGACCACCAGGTCCAGCAGCAAATGCTGTTCGGCGCAGAAGTCGCTGACCGCCTCGGCCCACCAGGTGGCGAGGCTGTCGGCATTCAGGGCAATGCGCAGACGCTCGGGCATACCCTCCTCGTCCAGGGCCGGTACCTGGCTTTGCAGGTCACGCTCCAGCAAACGCACCTGCTGCACATGGTTGAGCAGGCGCCGGCCGATATCGGTGGGCGTTGGCGGCGAGGCCCGTATCAACACCGGCTGGCCGATGCGCGCCTCCAATAGCTTGATGCGTTGGGAGATGGCTGACTGCGACAGCCCCAACACCTGGGCACCGCGCTCAAAGCCGGCTTGTTCCACCACCGCCGCCAGGGCAGAAAGCAATTTATAGTCGAACATCAGTTTCTCTAATGAGCGATCAGCAATATTGGTTTTTCTTATACAACCTTGAGCGGCACCATAGCCAGCATCGTTTGAGCATCAACAAGGATCTCCTTCTATGTGGCAAAGCTATATGAACGGTTTGCTGGTGGCCCTCGGGTTGATCATGGCAATCGGCAGCCAAAATGCATTCGTACTCGCCCAAAGTCTGCGCCGCGAACATCACTTACCCGTGGCGGCGTTGTGTGTGATCTGCGACGCACTGTTAGTGGCCGCCGGGGTATTCGGGCTGGCCACCGTGCTGGCGCAGAGCCCGATACTGCTGGCGGTGGCACGCTGGGGCGGCGCTGCGTTCTTGCTCTGGTACGGCGCGTGCGCGCTGCGCAGGGCCTGCTCGAAACAGAGCCTGGACCAAAGCGACAGCCTCAAGACGCGCTCATTGCGCGCCGTATTGCTGAGCGCCCTGGCGGTCACCTTGCTCAACCCCCACGTTTACTTGGACACCGTCCTGCTGATCGGCTCCCTGGGCGCGCAACAAACCGAACCGGGTGCCTACGTAGCCGGTGCGGCCAGTGCTTCATTCCTGTGGTTCGCCACCCTGGCGCTGGGTGCGGCATGGCTGGCACCCTGGCTGGCACGCCCGGCCACCTGGCGCCTGCTGGACCTGCTGGTCGCCGCGATGATGTTCTCTGTGGCCTATCAACTGATCAGCGCCTGACGAATATTCCAAAACGTGCTGGAACCTCTATCCCACACAGTTGTTGCGTGGTTATGCCGCACCCCCGGTGCTATGATCGGCCCCCTGCGCCGCAAAGAGTACAAACTCCCCGGCGCATGTTTGGCCGCCCGTGATCGGCCTTGCGCTCACCGCAACTGACCTGATTAGGAGAATCATCATGGCTTTCGAATTGCCGCCGCTGCCCTACGCACACGATGCCCTGCAGCCGCACATCTCCAAGGAAACCTTGGAATACCACCACGACAAGCACCACAACACCTATGTCGTGAACCTGAACAACCTGGTGCCTGGCACCGAGTTCGAAGGCAAGACCCTGGAAGAGATCGTCAAGTCTTCCTCGGGCGGCATCTTCAACAACGCCGCTCAGGTCTGGAACCACACCTTCTACTGGAACTGCCTGGCGCCAAACGCCGGCGGCCAACCAACCGGCGCGCTGGCTGAAGCCATCAACGCTGCGTTCGGTTCGTTCGACAAGTTCAAGGAAGAGTTCACCAAGACTTCGGTCGGCACCTTCGGTTCCGGTTGGGGCTGGCTGGTGAAAAAGGCTGACGGTTCCCTGGCCCTGGCCAGCACCATCGGCGCCGGCAACCCGCTGACCAACGGCGACACCCCGCTGCTGACCTGCGACGTCTGGGAACACGCCTACTACATCGACTACCGCAACGTGCGTCCAAAGTATGTGGAAGCGTTCTGGAACCTGGTCAACTGGAAGTTCGTGGCTGAGCAGTTCGAAGGCAAGACCTTCACTGCCTAAGTAACGCTTGCAGTAGAAAGAGCCCGGCGATTGCCGGGCTTTTTTATGCGCGCCAGGCTGACAGCGCAGAGATACCGGAACTCAACCGTAACAATTGACCACACAAACGTCAGGAGGAATAACCCTCCTGAATCAATGTGGAGCATGACGATGGATCCTATTTCGATGGCAGCAGGGGTTGCAGGTGCGGTCCCAGTGGTAGCGGGTATTGCTGATAAAGGGCTGGACCTGGCAAAAGGCGCAATGGACTTGGCAAACAAAGCCCTGGACATGGTCAATGAAGGCTCGAAAATCGGTGGGGAACAGCAACAGCCTCAGGGCCAGATCGATTTTTCTTAAATCGTCGCCAACTCGAAGGCGGATAGCCTCCGCCTTCTCCGCTGCTGCACTCTACCCTTTCCTGTTTATGACAAGCCCGAACATCAGCGGGCGCCTACCTGCGTTTATCCAGCCCAAACCTCAATTAAGCCAAGGCCCCAATGTCCCTTTGACTGCCATCACCAGATTGCCAATACTCATGGCATATTGACGGCCACCCGCATGAGACAAGGAATGCCCCCTTTGAAGCTGGAACTCAAGAACAGCTTGTCGGTGAAGTTGCTACGGGTTGTGCTGCTGTCGGCCTTGATCGTGGGTGTGGCACTGAGCGCGGCGCAGATCGTTTTTGATGCCTACAAAACGCGCCAGGCCGTGGCAGGCGATGCCCAGCGCATTCTCGACATGTTTCGCGACCCCTCGACCCAGGCCGTGTACAGCCTGGATCGCGAGATGGGCATGCAGGTGATCGAAGGTCTGTTCCAGGACGACGCTGTGCGCATGGCTTCTATCGGCCACCCCAACGAGACCATGCTGGCGGAAAAAAACCGCCCTTTACAGCAGTCCCCCAGCCGCTGGTTGACCGATCTGATTCTTGGCCAGGAACGCTCCTTTACCACTTCGTTGGTGGGCAAGGGCCCCTATAGCGAATACTACGGCGACCTCAGCATCACCCTCGACACCGCCACCTACGGCCGAAGTTTCCTGGTCAGCTCGGTCATCATCTTTATCTCGGGCGTATTGCGCGCCCTGGTCATGGGGCTGGTGTTGTACCTGGTGTATCACTGGATGCTGACCAAACCGCTGTCGCGGATGATCGGGCACCTGACCTCGATCAACCCGGACCGTCCCAGCGAGCACAAGATCCCTCAGCTCAAGGGCCACGAACGCAACGAACTGGGGCAGTGGATAAACACCGCCAACCAATTGCTCGAATCCATCGAGCGCAATACCCACTTGCGCCACGAGGCCGAGTCGAGCCTGTTGCGCATGGCCCAATACGACTTCCTGACCGGCCTGCCGAACCGCCAGAAGTTGCAGGCGCAACTGGACAAGATCCTCACGGACGCCGGACGCCGGCAACGCCGTGTCGCGGTGTTGTGCGTGGGGCTGGATGACTTCAAGAGCGTCAACGAGCAGTTCACCTACCAGGCCGGCGACAAACTGCTGCTGGCCCTGGCCGACCGTCTGCGCGCCCACAGCGGCCGCCTGGGTACGCTCGCCCGTCTGGGCGGTGACCAGTTCGCCCTGGTGCAAGCCGATATCGACCAGCCCTACGAAGCCGCCGAACTGGCGCAAAGTATTCTCGATGACCTGGAGGCTGAATTCGCCCTCGACCACGACCTGATCCGCCTACGCGCCACCATTGGCATTACGCTGTTCCCGGAGGATGGCGACAGCACCGAGAAGTTGCTGCAAAAAGCCGAGCAAACCATGACCCTGGCCAAGAGCCGCTCGCGCAACCGTTATCAGTTTTATATCGCCAGCGTCGACAGCGAAATGCGCCGGCGCCGTGAATTGGAGAAAGACCTGCGCGATGCGCTGAGCCGCGAGCAGTTGCACCTGGTGTACCAACCGCAAATCAGTTACCGCGACCATCAGGTGGTGGGCGTGGAAGCCCTGCTACGCTGGCAACACCCTGAGCACGGGCTGGTACCGCCGGATTTGTTTATCCCGCTGGCGGAACAGAACGGCACCATTATTCCCATTGGCGAATGGGTGCTGGACCAGGCGTGCCGGCAACTGCGCGAATGGCATGACCAGGGCTTCACGGCGCTGCGCATGGCCGTCAACCTGTCCACCGTGCAACTGCACCACACCGAGTTGCCGCGGGTGGTCAACAACCTGATGCAGATCTATCGCCTGCCGCCGCGCAGCCTGGAGCTGGAAGTGACCGAGACCGGCCTGATGGAAGACATCAGCACCGCCGCCCAGCACCTGTTGAGCCTGCGCCGCTCCGGGGCGCTGATCGCCATTGATGACTTCGGCACTGGCTACTCATCCCTGAGTTACCTCAAAAGCCTGCCCCTGGACAAGATCAAGATCGACAAGAGCTTCGTCCAGGACCTGCAGGACGACGACGATGACGCAACCATCGTGCGTGCCATTATCCAACTGGGCAAAAGCTTGGGCATGCAGGTGATTGCCGAAGGAGTGGAGACTGCCGAACAGGAGGCCTATGTCATCTCCGAGGGGTGCCATGAGGGGCAGGGTTATCACTACAGCAAACCGCTGCAGGCCCGGGAGTTGACGGCTTATTTGAAGCAGGCCGAGCGCAATAACGCCGTGAGTCTTTGAATTTACACTTCGATACTCAATATTTCCCGCGTATAAGCCTTTACACAAAATGCAAATCTTTCGCATTATGTCGCAGCGTTTGCGCTCCCCGCGCGCCCTTTCAACAACCGAAGCAGGATGTTCGCCATGATTCGTATGCCCCTGGCCACCGCCAGTCTGCTGGCCATTGCCATTTCTCTCGCCGGTTGCGGCGAAGGTAAAGACAAGGCCGCCGCGCCCCAGGCACCCGCTGCCGCCAGCACTACCGCACCGGCGGCTGCCCCGGCAGGCCAGGTCGACGAAGCGGCCGCCAAGGCCGTGGTCGCGCACTACGCAGACATGGTGTTTGCGGTGTACAGCGATGCCGAATCCACCGCAAAAACCCTGCAGACCGCAATCGACACCTTCCTCGCCAACCCGAACGACGAAACCCTGAAAGCGGCCCGTACCGCCTGGATCGCCGCGCGCGTACCCTACCTGCAGAGCGAAGTGTTCCGCTTCGGCAACACCATCATCGACGACTGGGAAGGCCAGGTTAACGCCTGGCCCCTGGACGAAGGTCTGATCGACTACGTCGACAAGTCCTACGAACACGCACTGGGTAACCCAGGTGCCAACGCCAACATCATCGCCAATAACGAGATCCAGGTGGGCGAAGACAAGGTCGACGTCAAGGACATCACCCCGGAAAAACTCGCCAGCCTCAATGAACTGGGCGGTTCCGAAGCGAACGTCGCCACCGGCTACCACGCCATCGAATTCCTGCTGTGGGGCCAGGACCTCAACGGCACCGGCCCAGGCGCGGGCAACCGCCCGGCGTCGGACTACATGACCGGAGACGGTGCAACCGGCGGCCACAACGAGCGTCGCCGCACTTACCTGCGTGCGGTCACCCAACTGCTGGTCAGCGACCTGCAGGAAATGGTCGACAACTGGAAGCCCAACGTCGAAGACAACTACCGCGCCACCCTGGAGTCGGAACCGGGCACCGACGGCCTGCGTAAAATGCTGTTCGGCATGGGCAGCCTGTCCCTGGGCGAGCTCGCCGGGGAGCGCATGAAGGTGTCTCTGGAAGCCAACTCGCCGGAAGACGAACAGGACTGCTTCAGCGACAACACCCATTACTCGCACTTCTACGACGCCAAGGGCATCCGTAACGTCTACCTGGGCGAATACACCCGTGTTGACGGCACCAAGCTGACCGGCGCCAGCCTGTCGTCCCTGGTGGCCAAGGCCGACCCGGCAGCCGATGCAGCCCTCAAGGCTGACCTGGCGGCCACCGAAGCGAAGATCCAGGTGATGGTTGATCACGCCAACAACGGTGAGCATTACGACCAGTTGATCGCCGCGGACAATGAAAAGGGCAACCAGATCGTGCGTGACTCGATCGCCGCCCTGGTCAAGCAGACCGGTTCGATCGAAGCCGCTGCCGGCAAGCTGGGCATCAGCGACCTGAACCCGGACAGCGCTGATCACGAGTTCTGATCAAGCGCAGTTGAAAGAGGCGACCTGCGGGTCGCCTTTTTTATGCGCGCAATAACTGCTGCACCTATCTCTGTGGGAGCTGGCTTGCCTGCGATCCAGACAACTCGGTGATTCGGGCACACCGAGTCGATACCTTCGCAGGCAAGCCAGCTCCCACATTTGGATCGTGATGTGTCAGGTAGATAGGCGCCAGTGGGTAGGTCGTCACGGGAGCAAGCTCCCTCGCCACAGCTTCAGCGTCGCTGCGAAGTTGTGTAGACCCCAAGCCACCGCAGCCCTTGGTTTACAAGACCTGCACCACAGGTAGAATGGCGCCTCTGCCCAATCACCCGAGCGAACTTCATGGCGTTGCCGACCCTGCGTATCATCGGTTTCATCATCGGCATCTTCCTGATCACCCTTGCGGTCGCCATGGTGATCCCGATGGCGACCCTGGTGATCTTCGAACGCACCAGCGACCTCCCCTCGTTCCTGTGGGCCAGCCTGATCACCTTTATCGCCGGGTTGGCGCTGGTCATCCCTGGCCGCCCCGAGCACGTGCACCTGCGCCCCAGGGACATGTACCTGCTCACGGTCAGCAGCTGGGTAGTGGTGTGCATCTTCGCCGCCCTGCCCTTTTTGCTGACCCAGCACATCAGCTACACCGACTCGTTCTTCGAAAGCATGTCCGGCATCACCGCCACAGGCTCCACCGTGTTGAGCGGGCTGGACAGCATGTCGCCAGGCATTTTGATGTGGCGTTCGCTTTTGCACTGGCTCGGCGGTATCGGCTTTATCGGCATGGCGGTGGCGATCCTGCCGCTGCTGCGCATTGGTGGCATGCGCCTGTTCCAGACCGAATCTTCGGACCGCTCGGAAAAAGTCATGCCTCGCTCGCATATGGTGGCGCGCTTGATCGTGGCGGCGTATGTGGGCATCACCATCTTCGGCAGCCTGGCCTTCTGGTGGGCCGGAATGGGCGTGTTCGATGCGATCAACCATGCCATGTCGGCGATCTCCACCGGTGGGTTTTCCACTTCGGACGAGTCCCTGGCCCATTGGAAACAACCGGCGGTGCACTGGGTCGCGGTGGTGGTGATGATCCTCGGCAGCTTGCCGTTCGCCCTGTACGTGGCCACCTTGCGCGGCAACCGTCGGGCCCTGATCAAGGACCAGCAAGTGCAAGGCCTGCTCGGCCTGTTGCTGGTGACCTGGCTGGTACTCGGCACCTGGTACTGGTGGACCACCAACCTGCATTGGCTCGATGCCTTGCGTCATGTGGCGCTGAACGTGACATCGGTGGTGACCACCACCGGCTTTGCACTGGGGGACTACAGCCTGTGGGGCAACTTCTCACTGATGCTGTTTTTCTACCTGGGCTTTATTGGCGGCTGCTCGGGCTCCACCGCCGGCGGCATCAAGATCTTCCGTTTCCAGGTGGCCTACATCCTGCTCAAGGCCAACTTGAATCAGTTGATCCATCCCCGCGCGGTGATCAAGCAGAAGTACAACGGCCATCGCCTCGATGAAGAGATCGTGCGCTCGATTCTGACCTTTTCGTTTTTCTTCGCCATCACCATCTGCATGATCGCCCTGGCGCTGTCACTGCTGGGCGTTGACTGGATGACCGCGTTGACCGGCGCCGCCAGTACCGTATCCGGCGTGGGCCCCGGCCTGGGCGAAACCATCGGCCCGGCCGGCAATTTCGCCACCCTGCCGGATGCCGCCAAGTGGATCCTGTCCCTGGGCATGTTGCTGGGACGCCTGGAGATCATCACCGTGTTTGTGTTGTGCATTCCGGCGTTCTGGCGTCACTGACGGTCGACATTTGCTGCAACCGCGCCCGGTATTCGCCGGGCGTGGCATCGAACCAGCGGCGAAAGGCGCGGAAAAAGTTACTCGGGTCGGCAAACCCCAGCAGGTAGGCGATTTCCAGCAGGGTCATGTTGGGTTGTGCCAGGTACTGCTCGGCCAGTTCGCGCCGGGTGTCATCGAGCAAGGCCTGGAAGCTGGTGCCCTCCTCCTGTAGCCGCCGCTGCAAGGTGCGCTGGGACAGGTGCAACGTCTGGGCCACCGCTTCGCGCTTGGGTTCGCCCTGGGGCAGCAGGCGGCACAGCACCTGACGCGCCTTGTGGGTCACGCGGCTTTCGGAAAAACGCGCCAGGTATTCTCCGGCAAAGCGATCATGCAACAGCGCCATGGCTTCATTGGCTGTGGGCAGCGGCGCCTCCATGTCGGCCTGCTCGAAAATCAACGCGTCATAGGGTGCATTGAATTGCAAAGGCGCGTGGAAGGCGTGTTGGTAGGGCGCCAAGTCCGCCGGCTGGTCGCCTTGCAGCAGCACTTTGCGCGGTTGCAGGGTGCGCCCGGTAAGCCAGCCGCACAGGGCCAGAGCGCTGGCCAGCGAGGCCTCGGCGCTTTGACGGGTGGGCGGCAGATGATCGCCATGCACCGTCAGAATCAACGCATAGCCTTCGGGTAAAAGTCGGAAACTCAAGTCAGCGCTTTCGGCGATGATGCGCTGGTAGCGCACCAAGCGCATAAAGCCTTCGGCCAGGGTGTTGCTGGACATCAACGCATAACCGGCAACATGAAACGAGGCAGGCCGTACCACCTTGCCCATGTTCAGGCCAATCGCCGGGTTGCCCGACACCTCCACCGCACGCTGCCACAGGCGGGTCATGGCGTCTTGCGGGAAGCGCGCATCGGGGTCAGTGAGGGACGCATAATCCAGGCCCAACTGCTTGAACAAGGCCCTGCAATCCAGGCCATCCATTTCCAGCGCCTTGACGATGCCCATCGCCCAGCTTGCAGAAGTTGTTCGTTCGCTCATGGCGTCTTCTTATTGAAAGCAGGCTCAAACGGCAGCCAGGAAGCCAAGGATACTAAAGTGGCATCTATTGTCACTGGCTGTTAGCACTGTTCACTCTAGACTCAAATAAGCTCCCCGCCGCGCACCCGTTGGCGGCACAACAACCAGAGGGCCGGTCACCGTGGAAAACATCAAGAAATTCAACAGTTTTGCCGAGTTCTACCCGTACTATCTGGCCGAGCATGGCAACAGCACCTGTCGACGCCTGCACTTTATCGGCACCACCCTGGTGATCGGCATTCTCGCGTATGCCATCGGCAGAGGCTCATTGGTCCTGCTGCTGGCCTTGCCGCTCGCGGGCTACAGCTTTGCCTGGATAGGCCACTTCTTCTTCGAAAAGAACCGCCCCGCCACCTTTCAGCACCCGTTTTACAGCTTGCTGGGCGACTTTGTGATGTACCGCGACATGATCCTCGGCAAGGTGCCGTTCTAAGACTTGCCCCTTGTAGGAGCGAGCTCGCTCGCGAAGCACCTACAGACACCGCTGGCTACCTGACGCACCGAGTTATCGTTGACGCTTTTCGCGAGCAAGCTCGCTCCTACAGTCTTTTAGGAGAAAAATGGGCGAGACAGTCGAGATAAAAGTCTTTTTGTCATTTACGGTGCTGTATCCTGCCAAGGCTTTTTGAGAGCGCGGAATCACCTGCGATTGAAAAAACAGACCTTGCGAGGAGCGACCACGATGCACGAGATACCTAATCTCCCCTTCCCAAGCCTGCACCCAACTGAGCAGCCAACACCGCAGCAGGCCAGCGACAAGCAGCCTGAGGCCAAAGAAGCAAAACCAGTCGAGCGCGAAAGCCGGGACTGACGCCGTACCAGACCGTGTGGAAAGCGCGCCTTTGAGCGCTTTCCACACTGCCTGAATCATCCGAGACCTTCACTATGACCACTTCCCCTTCCGACACGCCGGACGCCGCTGTACTCGACGCTGCCTTGCAAATGGTCGAAGTCTGGAACCGCCTCAGTGCCGACAAGCAAGCGGCACTGCTCAAGCGCTTCGGCACCCAGGAAAACGCCCTGGCGGCCCTGGTGACCACCCAATTGCTGGCCCCCGCCCACGCTTGATCGGCTTTAGATCTGACGTTTTACATTTTTGCCGCCCTGCCCGGCCTGCGCGCCGGTATCATTAGCAGCCTATCTTTACCTGCTGCGACAGTGGATCTCTCCCATGCCAGATACCCAGCGCCCTATGGCGGTCACGCTGCAAGTCGTTTCCATCGTGCTGTTTACCTTTATCGGCTACCTGAATATCGGCATCCCCCTGGCCGTATTGCCCGGTTATGTGCATAGCCAACTGGGCTATGGCGCCGTTATCGCCGGGCTGGTAATCAGCGTGCAATACCTGGCTACCCTGCTGAGCCGCCCCTATGCCGGCAAGATCATCGACAACCTGGGCAGCAAGCGCGCCGTGCTGATCGGCCTGGTGGGCTGCGGTTTGAGCGGCGTATTCATGTTGCTGGCGGCGTGGTTCTCCAGCCTGCCGGCCTTCAGCCTCGGTTGCCTGCTGATCGGTCGACTGGTGTTGGGCAGCGCCGAAAGCCTGGTGGGTTCGGGCGCGATTGGCTGGGGCATTGGCCGTGTCGGCGCCGCGAACACGGCCAAGGTTATTTCCTGGAACGGCATCGCCAGCTACGGCGCGCTGGCGGTCGGCGCGCCGTTGGGGGTGCTGCTGGTCAGCCAGTTGGGGCTGTGGAGCATGGGCGTCAGCATCATTCTGTTGGCCGTACTGGGTGTGGTGTTGGCCTGGAAAAAACAAGCCGCGCCGATTGTGCCCGGCATCCGTTTGCCGTTCATGAATGTACTGGGCCGCGTGCTCCCCCATGGTTGCGCGCTGGCATTGGGCTCTATCGGCTTTGGCACCATCGCCACCTTTATCACGTTGTATTACAGCACCCAGCACTGGGATAACGCGGTGTGGGCCTTGAGCCTGTTCGGTGCCAGCTTTATCGGCGCGCGCTTGCTGTTTGGTAATTTGATCAACCGCATTGGCGGGTTTCGCGTCGCCATCGCTTGCCTGTCGGTGGAAGTGCTGGGCCTGCTGTTGCTGTGGCTGGCGCCGGATGCCCAGCTGGCGTTGGCGGGTGCGGCGTTGAGCGGCTTCGGCTTTTCCCTGGTGTTCCCGGCGTTGGGGGTAGAGGCGGTCAACCTGGTGCCGGCCTCCAGCCGTGGCTCGGCGGTGGGCGCCTATTCGCTGTTTATCGATTTGTCCCTGGGCATCACCGGGCCACTGGCGGGCGCCGTGGCGGCAGGTTTTGGCTTTGCCTCGATCTTCCTGTTCGCCGCCCTCGCCGCTTTCGCCGGTTTGCTGCTGAGCGTCTACCTGTACCGGCAGGCGCCCAAGGCCCGCGAAACACGCGACGCCTAGAAGTCGACCTTGCCGCGCCCGGCCTTGATGCTGCCGCGCTTGGTCTTGGACTCCAGGCGGCGTTTCTTCGAGCCCAGGGTAGGCTTGGTCGGACGACGCTTTTTCTCGACCTTGGTGGCGCTCTGGATCAACTCCACCAGACGCTCCAGCGCATCGGCGCGGTTCTGCTCCTGGGTGCGATATTGCTGGGCCTTGAGCACCAGCACGCCTTCGCTGGTGATGCGGCTGTCACGCAGCGCCAGCAGGCGCTCCTTGTAGAACTCTGGCAACGACGAGGCCGGAATATCAAACCGCAGGTGCACCGCACTCGACACTTTATTGACGTTCTGCCCACCGGCACCCTGGGCACGAATGGCGGTCAGCTCGATCTCGGCATCGGGCAGCTGTACGTTGTTGGAAATCACCAGCATGTAACACGGTCCTCCGGAAGAAGCCCTAGGATACGCGAATGCACCTTGGCCATCCCCTCAAACAACAAACCCGGCACAAGGCCGGGTCTGCTTAACAACATTGACGCTTACTTCACCGCGGGGACCGCCATATCCATGGACTGCTGCGCCCGCTTGTTCTTGACCCAGTAACAAACGCCCATGAACGCCACCCACACCGGGATCGCGTACACCGAGCGGTCAATGCCCGGAATCATCAACATGGTGCCCAAAATAAACACCACAAACGCTACACAGATGATGTTGCCATACGGGTACCACAGCGCCTTGAACAGCGGCACCTGGCCGGTGCGGTTCATGTGCTGGCGGAACTTGAAGTGGGAGAAGCTGATCATCGCCCAGTTGATCACCAACGTGGCCACCACCAGCGACATCAACAGTTCCAGCGCGTCATGGGGCATCAGGTAGTTCATCAGCACCGCCACCAGGGTGATCGCCGCCGAGGCCAGGATCGAACGCACCGGCACACCGCGCTTGTCGATCTTCGCCAGGGCCTTGGGCGCATCGCCTTGCTCGGCCATGCCCAAGAGCATGCGGCTGTTGCAGTAGGTGCCGCTGTTGTACACCGACAGCGCGGCCGTCAGCACCACGAAGTTGAGAATATGCGCGGCCGTGTTACTGCCCAGCATCGAGAACACCTGTACGAACGGGCTACCGCTATAGGCATCGCCGGAGGCGTTGAGGGTCGCCAGCAGGCTGTCCCACGGGGTGAGCGACAGCAGTACCACCAGGGCACCGATGTAGAAAATCAGGATGCGATAGATCACCTGATTGATCGCCTTGGGGATCACGGTACGTGGCTGGTCGGCTTCGGCAGCGGTAAAGCCGAGCATTTCCAGACCGCCGAAGGAGAACATGATGATCGCCATGGCCATCACCAAGCCGCCGACGCCATGAGGGAAGAAACCACCATGCTCCCACAGGTTGCTGACCGAGGCTTGCGGGCCGCCGCTGCCGCTGACCAGCAGGTAGCTGCCCAGGGCAATCATGCCGACGATCGCCACCACCTTGATGATGGCGAACCAGAACTCGGCTTCACCGAAGACTTTGACGTTGGCCAGGTTGATCGCGTTGATCAGCACGAAGAACGCCGCCGCCGAGACCCAGGTCGGAATCTCCGGCCACCAGTAGTGCACGTACTTGCCGACGGCCGTCAGTTCCGACATACCCACCAGAATGTACAGAATCCAGCAGTTCCAGCCCGACAGGAAGCCGGCGAAACCGCCCCAGTACTTGTGGGCAAAGTGGCTGAAGGAGCCGGCGACCGGCTCCTCGACAATCATTTCGCCAAGCTGGCGCATGATCATGAAGGCGATAAAGCCGCAGATGGCATAGCCCAGGATCATCGACGGGCCGGCGGATTTGAGCACCCCGGCCGAGCCCAGGAACAGGCCGGTGCCGATGGCGCCACCGAGGGCGATCAACTGGATATGCCGGTTTTTCAGGCCGCGTTTCAGCTCGCCTGAAGAAGAATGGGGTCCACTCATGAAAAGGGTCTCACGCAAGGTTTGAAGAGTTGAATGCAGGTTGCTGCCTTGAATTACCGACTCAAGCAGCGCCGCTCAAACCCCAGCGCAGGCACCAGGAGTACAGCGTTTTTCTAATGGTCATGCGTCACCTGTTTGTTTTTATCTGTGACGAAATCGAACCCGTCCGGCTCGTGGCCAGGCGGAGTGATCAGGGGGATCAAACCCTGAGGTCTTAGCCTTTTGCGTGGGTACGCAAGGGGGGGTCACAGTAAAACGCGGCGCATTGTACACCGCTCGACAGCTTCGGCACGCACCGGGAAAGTGCACAGGCAAATCTGTCAGCTAATGCTTACATCAGCATGCCCCCCAGCAAAGCCAGGGCAGTTACGTAAATCTATCGTTACACCCCGGAAAATCTGCGTTACAGCCAGACTTTGGCAGCCTTCAACGGAATTCTGTCGGTAGGCAACGTCTGAAGAATCGCTTCAGCCAATTCACTGTTTTACCTGAATAAAAAAACTCGACAAAAAACAGAAGAAAAAATCCAAATGAAACCGTGTCAATAAATTTTTTGCATTTCGAAACACTCTCTTCTAGGTTCTTTGCACTTGCCCACGAAGCCCGTGGGTGAGCCGTTCTCAATCAACGTCCTCTAGGAGATACACCATGCAAGCACTGGAAAACGACCTGGAAACCGAACTGCAACTCGACGATTGGTTTGAAGCGCCGACCCATGAGGCCGCCGTTGAAATGATGCAAGCCGATGCCGTTGTGCCTTTTGGCACTGCGATGTGGCCTTTCTAATACCCGGCAGGCATCCGGCAGGCGCTGTGCACGGCGCCTGCCCCCTTACCCAAGGCACAGAAGGACACCCGTCATGGACAAGGCCCGCGCCGTCGAACACTTTCTCTACTACCTTGCGCACCATCCGGCCCTCAACGGCCTGAACCGCCCTACCGTGTTGCTGGGCCATACCGCGCGCTATGACGCCATCGCCCAGGCGATAACCCAAGGCAGCGCCGCCCGCTTCAACTTCCAACTGCAACGCCTGGACCTGGCGCCCAGCGACACCCTGGCCCAGGCCATTCAAAGCTGCGACCTGTACCTGTTTCTCTACGATTCCTCCACGCTGCCCAACCCACGCGCCGAAGGCCCTGACTTTATCCGCGCCCTGCAAGGCGTGATGGCCGAGCACTGGAAGAAATCCCTGCTGTTCAAGGATTACGGCGACTATTTCTACGACACCTTCAGCGTCGAGCCCCAACGCATCGCCGACCTCAACGCCACGTTGATCCGGCGCATGGCCCAGGCCAACGTGCTGAGCTTTACCGACAAACACGGTTCGCGCCTGGAAGCGCCGATGAGCAGCATCAAGAAGTGGACCAATATCAACGGCGTCGGCAACCACGACCTGGCGCCCGGCGAAATCGCCACCCACAGCGAAGCCATCAACGGCCAGGTGCGGTTTGTCGGCACCTTCCTCAGTACTATCCCCTTTGCACGCAAATACGGCGTGCTGCAATCACCGCTGGAGTTATGGATCGAAAACTCCACCGTTTGCAGCGTGGCCAGTGATGTGCCGGGGCTGGCGGATGATTTCAACAAGTACCTGAATGCCAACCCGTCCAACCGTCGTGTGGAGGAGTTGGGGATTGGTACCAATGAAGGGGTCAAGGACCTGTATGCGCGCAATGCCGGGTTTGAAGAGCGCCATTGCGGGTTGCACCTGGGCTTGGGTGGCGGGCAGAAAGGCAGTCATCACCTGGACCTGATCTTTGCCAGTGGGGTGCTGGCGCTGGATGACAAGCCGGTGTTTGATGGCGCCTTTGCCTTTTAAAAATCCGTCAGACGTATAGAGATCCCTGTGGGAGCCGGGCTTGCCCGCGATAGCGGTGGGTCAGTTAGCATAAAGGTGGCTGACCCACCGCTATCGCAGGCAAGCCAGCTCCCACAGTTGATTGCATTTCAAAGGTAGATCGCAAAAAAAACGCCAACCCTAGGGTTGGCGTTTTTGTGCAGCGCTTAACGCATCACTGCGGCTTCTTGCGACCAAAACCAGGGCGCTGGCCGGAACCGGCCGGGGCGCCACGGCGCTTGCCCGACGGCTCGTCCGCGACCAGTTTCGGGCCAGGGCGCTTGTTCGCCGCTGGCTTGGCTGGACGCTTGGTGCTGGCGTTGTCGGCCGGGCGATCCGATTCACCACGGTTGCTGCGACCACCCGCCGGCGCAGGACGCGGCGTACGTGGCGCACGCTCGCCTTCTTGACGCGATGGCGCGGTGGGGCGGCGCTCGCCTTCAATGTGCGGCTGACGCGAGATACGACCGCCGGTGGCCGGTGCATCCAGCGCAGGGCGCAGGGTGCGGGCAACACGTTCGGTACGTGGCACCGGGCGCGACGATTTACGCTGCATACGCTCAAGCTTGTCTTTGCTCTTGGCGTTCATCTGCGGCATGGCAACCGGCGTCAGGCCCACTTCGGCGCTGAGGATATCGACTTCGTACTGGCTCATTTCGCGCCAGCGGCCCATCGGCAGGTCGGAGTTCAGGAACACCGGGCCAAAACGCACGCGCTTGAGGCGGCTGACCACCAGGCCCTGGGACTCCCACAGGCGACGCACTTCACGGTTACGGCCTTCCATCACCACGCAGTGGTACCAGTGGTTGAAACCTTCGCCACCTGGCGCCTGCTTGATGTCGGTGAACTTGGCCGGGCCGTCTTCGAGCACCACGCCCGCCTTGAGGCGTTCGATCATCTCGTCATCGACTTCACCACGCACACGCACGGCGTATTCACGGTCCATCTCGTAGGACGGGTGCATCAGGCGGTTGGCCAACTCACCGTCAGTGGTGAACATCAGCAAGCCGGTGGTGTTGATGTCCAGGCGGCCGATGTTGATCCAGCGACCTTCTTTAGGCTTGGGCATCTTGTCGAACACGGTCGGACGGCCTTCCGGGTCGTCACGGGTGCAGATCTCGCCGTCGGGCTTGTTGTACATGATCACGCGGCGCACCGATTCGGCGGCCTCTTCACGCTTGATGACCTTGCCATCAATGGTGATTGCATCGTGCAGGTCGACGCGCTGGCCGAGGGTGGCCTCGACGCCGTTGACCTTGATGCGCTTCTGGGTGATCCAGGCTTCGACGTCGCGGCGCGAGCCCACGCCGATACGCGCCAGCACCTTTTGCAGTTTTTCGCCTGCTGGGCCGATTTCCTGGTCTTTCTGGTCTTGGTCATTCATCGTAAGCACCTCCCGGTGGGTCGATTCAGGCATGGCCTGAGGGGTATTGAAAGCGGGGCCTTGGCCGAATAGGTCGGCAAGGGGTCGCGAATCATACGCGCATGGCGCGTGTTGCGCATCACAGACTAGCCGATAACGCCCAGCTCATTTGCTTTTCCGCCGACCGGTGGCCCCCAGGGCCAGCAATCGCAGCTCGGCTTCGGCCAATACCGTGCGCTTGTCGGCTTTATCGAGTTTCTTCCAGGCACGGATTTCACGCTTGCTGCGGCCACAGCCGACGCAGATGTCGTCGTTGAATTTACAGATGCTGATGCACGGGTCTTTCAGGGCACTCATGGTCGATCCTCTGTGGGAGCTGGCTTGCCTGCGATGGCATCACCTCCTTGCATCTGAGAGACCGAGGCGTCTGCATCGCAGGCAAGCCAGCTCCAACATGGGTTGCGCGGTGAACGTCAGAGCCGGTCAGTCTTCGAGCTGGCGGCGCTCGTTTTCGATGGCCTCGGCCAGCGCCCGGGCTTCGTCTTCTTCGTCACTCAGGGGCGGCTGTTCGAGGGCGGCGACGGCGGCCAGGAGCTTTTCCCGGGCCTGGGCCACGCCAAGCACATCGTCTTCGGCTTCGACCTCAGGCTCGGATTCAACGTTCACCTGGGTTTCTGGCTCCGCCGCACCATCACGCAGCAAATCGTCGAAGTCGGTCTTGATCCCCTGCTCCATGTCGTCCAGTTCCAGCAACAGCGTATGGAAACTGGTCTCGTCCTTGGGCTCCTCCGGCTCGGCGCTGGCATCGGCCAGTTCCTGCAGGCTTTGCGGCACCGGCGCGTCGTCGAAGTCGAGCACCGGCTCGGCTTCCATTTCCCGCAGTTCGGCCAGGGGCGGCAGATCGTCGAGGTTTTTCAGGTTGAAGTGATCGAGGAACACCTTGGTGGTGGCGAACATCGCCGGTTTGCCCGGCACATCACGGTAGCCGACGATGCGAATCCACTCGCGCTCCAGCAGGGTCTTGACGATATGGCTGTTCACCGCCACGCCACGCACGTCTTCGATCTCGCCGCGGGTGATGGGCTGGCGATAGGCGATCAGCGCCATGGTCTCCAGCATCGCCCGGGAATATCGCTGCGGGCGCTCTTCCCACAACCGCCCGACCCACGGCGAAAACTTCTCACGGATCTGCAGGCGGTAACCCGACGCCACTTCGCGCAGTTCAAAGGCACGGCCCTCGCAGGACTTGCGCAGGATCTCCAAGGCCTTCTTGAAGACCGGCGGCTCCGGGCGTTCGGCTTCTTCAAAAAGCTCGAACAGGCGCTCCAAAGATTGCGGTTTACCCGAGGCCAGGAGAAAGGCCTCCAGCAAAGGGGCCAGTTCGCGGGGTTCAGTCAGATTCATCGATTCAGCTCGTTATTCGGCTCGCGCCCGCACGTGGATAGCCGCAAAAGGCTCATTCTGCACCAGCTCGACCAAGGACTCCTTGACCAGCTCTAGGATCGCCATAAAGGTCACCACCACGCCCAGGCGCCCTTCTTCGGCGGTGAACAACTCGACAAAGGGCACAAACCCACCGCCCTTGAGACGTTCCAGCACATCGCTCATGCGCTCGCGGGTGGACAGCGCTTCACGGCTGACCTGGTGGCTCTCGAACATATCGCCACGGCGCAGTACTTCGGCCATGGACATCAGCAATTCTTCCAGGCTCACGTCTGGCAGCAATTTGCGCGCGCGCGCCTCGGGGGCGTCGAGCTTGGGCACCACCACATCACGGCCCACACGGCTCAGGCCGTCGATGCCTTCGGCGGCGGCCTTGAAGCGTTCGTACTCCTGCAGGCGGCGGATCAACTCGGCGCGTGGGTCATCCTCTTCGGCTTCCACCGTCTCCGAGCGCGGCAGCAGCATGCGCGACTTGATCTCAGCGAGCATGGCGGCCATCACCAGGTATTCAGCGGCCAGTTCCAGGCGCACCGACTGCATCAGCTCGACATAGCCCATGTACTGGCGGGTGATTTCTGCCACCGGGATGTCGAGGATATTGATGTTCTGCTTGCGGATCAGGTACAGCAGCAAGTCCAGCGGGCCTTCGAAGGCTTCAAGGAACACCTCCAGGGCGTCCGGCGGGATGTACAGGTCCAAGGGCATTTCCATGACCGCCTGGCCGTACACCATGGCAAACGGCAGTTCCTGCTGGGCGCCGGCCTGGGGGTCAGCGGTTTCCACGGCCGACATTCAGGCCTCGACCATGAACGGAGCCGGGTCGCCACAACCCACACGCACCACTTCTGGCTCACCGTCGGCCAGGTTGATCACCGTGGAGGCCTTATTGCCGCCGTAGCCGCCGTCGATGATCAGGTCGACGTGTTTTTCCAGCAATCGGCGCATTTCGTAAGGGTCGTACAACGGCTCGGTTTCGCCGGGCAGGATCAACGACACGCTCATCAGCGGTTCGCCCAACTCGGCCAGCAGCGCCAGGGCAATCGGGTGTTCCGGCACGCGCAGGCCGATGGTGCGCTTCTTGGGGTGCAGCAACAGGCGCGGCACTTCGCGGGTGGCGTTGAGAATGAACGTGTAGGGCCCCGGCGTGTGGGCCTTGAGCAGACGAAAGGTGCCGGTGTCGACCTTCGCAAACAGCCCAAGCTGGGACAAGTCGCTGCAGATCAGCGCAAAGTTGTGCTTGTCGTCCAGCTGGCGTAGGCGCCTTACCCGCTCGACCGCGCCCTTGTCGCCGATCTGGCAGCCAATGGCGTATGACGAATCCGTCGGGTAGATGACTACACCACCGGCACGGATGATCTCTACGGCCTGCTTGATCAGGCGCGCTTGAGGGTTTTCCGGATGAATCTGGAAGAATTGACTCACGTGCTCTACCTGTTCAGACGGTGGCAATAATGGGGTCATGCTTGAATCGCCCCCACAACAGCGGCAGATCTTCCGGGACCTGGCGATACTCGCCGATCTCGGACCAGCCGCCTGGGCCATGAAAGTCACTGCCGGCACTGACCAGCAGACCAAATTCGCGGGCAAGGATCGCCAGGCTGCCGACCTGTTCGGCGGGTTGATGCCCGTTGACCACCTCGATGGCGTGGCCTCCCGCTCCAATATAGTCGCTGATCAGCTTGCGGCGCTTGCTGCGGGTGAAATCGTAATGCCAGGGATGCGCCAAGCTGACCCAGGCCCCGGAGGCCCGCAGGGTCTGGACGGTGTCTTCCAGGGTCGGCCAATGCAGCTTCACGTCGCCCAACTTGCCGGCGCCCAGCCATTTGCGAAAGGCTTCGGCGCGATCCTTCACATAGCCTTCACGCACCATCCAGTCGGCAAAGTGCGGACGGGCCGGTGCGTTGCCGCTGTCGCCCAGCTCCTGCTGGATGGCGCGGGCGCCGTCGAGGGCACCCGGCATGCCTTTAAGGCTGAGCTTGCGGCTTATTTCTTCGGACCGCAGCCAGCGGCCATCGTGCAATTGGGCAATCGCCGCCACCAAGGGCGGGGCCTTTTGATCAAAACCGTAGCCCAGTACATGGATGGTGGCGCCGCCCCAGGTGCAGGACAATTCCACCCCGTTGACCAGCTGCATGCCCAGGGAATGCGCGGCCTGGCGGGCTTCATCGAGACCCTCGAGGGTGTCGTGGTCGGTCAATGCCAAAACTCGCACGCCTTTTTCAAACGCACGCGCAACCAGTACCGCAGGCGCCAGGGCGCCGTCGGAGGCCGTGCTGTGGCAGTGCAAATCAACATTCACGGGAGTGTGTAACCTCAAGTCAGCTGGCGCTATCGCAACCAAGGATGTTTGTTATTATGCCGCCACATCCAGCTTCTGGCTCTTACTGTGAAACAATTCATCGACTTCATCCCGCTGTTGCTGTTTTTCATCGTTACCAAACTCGACCCCAGGGTCATCGAAATCGCCGGCCACGAGTTATCGTTCGGGGGCATCTACAGCGCCACCGCCGTACTGATCGTCAGCTCAATCCTGGTCTACGGCGCCATCTTCATCTCCCAGCGCAAGCTGGAAAAAAGCCAATGGCTCACCCTTATCGCCTGCCTGGTATTCGGCGGCCTGACCTTGGCCTTCCACAGCGAAACCTTCCTTAAATGGAAAGCCCCGGTGGTGAACTGGCTGTTCGCCCTGGTGTTCATCGGCAGCCACTTCATCGGTGACCGCCTGCTGATCAAGCGGATCATGGGCCATGCGCTGACCTTGCCGGAGCCGGTGTGGGTACGCCTGAACGTGGCCTGGATCGTGTTTTTCCTGTTCTGCGGCGCCGCCAACCTGTTCGTGGCGTTTACCTTCCAGGACTACTGGGTCGACTTCAAAGTGTTCGGCAGCCTGGGCATGACCGTATTGTTTTTGATCGGCCAGGGTATCTACCTGTCGCGTCACCTGCATGACACCGCTGCTACCACACCAAAAACCGAGGACTGACATGCTCTACGCCATCATTGCCACCGACGTTGCCAACTCCCTGGAAAAACGCCTGAGCGTACGCCCGGCCCATGTCGAGCGCCTCAAACAGCTGCAAGCCGAAGGCCGCATCGTACTGGCCGGCCCGCACCCGGCCGTCGACAGCAATGACCCGGGCGACGCCGGTTTCACCGGAAGCCTGATCGTGGCCGAGTTCGCTTCCCTGGCCGACGCCGAGGCCTGGGCCAAGGCTGACCCTTACGTTGCAGCAGGGGTCTACACCGATGTGGTGATCAAGCCGTTCAAGCAAGTCTTGCCTTGAGCCCGGCTGCGTCGAACCTAATCGTTTCGGCGTACTCATAATGGCTCACGGCGTCACCGGTGGGGCCTTCGCCGCCGACAATGGCTAAATTGAGTGAGTCATGAGCGAGCTGTTACTGATAGATGATGACCAGGAGCTCTGTGAGCTGCTGACCAGTTGGTTGAGCCAGGAAGGTTTCCAGGTGCGCGCCTGCCACGACGGCTTGAGCGCCCGTAAAGCCTTGGCCGACAGTGCGCCTGCGGCCGTGGTGCTCGACGTGATGTTGCCCGATGGCAGCGGCCTGGAGCTGCTCAAGCAATTGCGCAACGACCACCCGGAGTTGCCGGTGCTGATGCTCTCGGCCCGGGGCGAACCCCTGGACCGCATCCTCGGCCTGGAACTGGGCGCCGACGACTACCTGGCCAAGCCCTGCGACCCGCGTGAGCTGACGGCGCGCCTGCGCGCCGTATTACGCCGCAGCCACCCAGCCGCGGTGTCCACCCAGCTGGAACTGGGCGACCTGTGCTTCAGCCCGGTGCGCGGCGTGGTCAGCATCGATGAACAGGAGTTCGCCCTCACCGTCTCCGAAAGCCGCCTGCTTGAAGCGCTGCTGCGCCAACCCGGCGAGCCCCTGGACAAACAGGAACTGGCGCAGATCGCCCTGGGCCGCAAGTTGACCCTCTACGATCGCAGCCTGGACATGCACGTCAGCAACCTGCGCAAAAAGATCGGCCCACACCCCGATGGCCGGCCACGGATCGTGGCGTTGCGTAGTCGTGGTTACTACTACAGCCTCTAAACATCACGCTTAACCCTGTGGGAGCTGGCTTGCCTGCGATAGCGGTGTGTCAGTCCACCGTTATGCTAACTGGCCCACCGCTATCGCAGGCAAGCCAGCTCCCACCATTGATTTCATCACCTTCAAGGGTTTTGTCAGCTCCTATCAAACCCGTCTTTACCGAAGCTTTACCCTCCCCTGACCGCCGCTGACCTTGCGCTGCGTAACCTACTCACATCCGGACTCACCGGAATAGAGACAGGAGATACACCATGCGCAAGACCCTTATCGCTTTGATGTTCGCCACCGCCCTGCCCACCGTTGCCATGGCAATGCCGGAAGGCCCAGGCCCGATGGGCGGGCCTGAAAGCCGCATGATGGGTGGCCCAGGCCACGGTGAACACGGCCCGCGTGGCAAAGGCGGCCCGTTCAGCCAGCTGGACTTGAGCAAGGAACAGCGCGAACAGATCCGCAAGCTGATGGGTGACCAATGGCACGCCCGCAAAGACCTGACCCAAAAGTACCTGGACAAACTCCCGGCCGCTGACCAGAAGGCCATGCAGGACGAAATCGCCGCCGGCAAGCAGAAAACCCAGGCCGATATCCGTGCCGTGCTCAAGCCCGACCAGCAGAAGAAGTACGACGAAATCGTCAAGAAGCAAGCCGAGCGCCGCGCCGAATGGAAAGAGTTCCAGGCCTGGAAAGCCCAGCAAGCGCAAAAAGCGCAATAATGGCCTAGCTTCACCCCCAGCCCAGTGGTTCGCGCCGCTGGGCTTTTCCTGTTTGAGGGTTTCCTGTGCGTTCATTGTTCTGGCGTATCCTGGCGAGTTTCTGGCTGGCCATCGCCCTGGTTGCCGGGTTATCGATCCTGCTTGGGCACATGCTCAACCAGGACGCCTGGATTCTCAGCCGCCACCCTGGGCTCAACAACCTGGCCCAGGAGTGGACGCAGCTCTACGAAACCCAGGGCGAAGATGCCGCCCAGGACTTGTTGCAGCAGCGCAAACGCCAGTACCACATCGACGTGCAAGTGCTTAACGAAAGCGGCGACCCGGTGGTGCGCGGCACCTTCCCGCGCCGCGCCGCCGCGTTCGAAGCCCGCCAGAACGACAGCCAGGACGGCCACCTGCCCTGGCGGCGCCTGACCGCCGAGTACACCAGCGCCAAAACCGGCGATACCTATCTGCTGATTTACCGTATTCCTCACCCGGAGCTGGACGCCTGGCACCGCAGCAGCCTGCTGTGGCCTCTCAGTGCACTGGCGATTACCCTGGTGGTGCTGACCCTGTTCAGCTTGCTGGTGACCTTGTCCATCACCCGCCCGCTCAGCCGTCTGCGCGGCGCGGTGCATGACCTGGGGCAAACCACTTATCAACAGAACAGCCTGGCGCAACTGGCCAACAGGCGCGACGAGTTCGGCGTGTTGGCCAACGACTTCAACCGCATGGGCGCGCGCCTGCAAAGCCTGATCGGCAGCCAGCGCCAGTTGCTGCGCGACGTCTCCCACGAACTGCGCTCCCCCCTGGCGCGCTTGCGTATCGCCCTGGCCCTGGCCGAACGCGCCAGCCCCGAAGAACGGGAAAAACTCTGGCCACGCCTGACCCGCGAATGCGATCGCCTGGAAGCCTTGATCAGCGAGATCCTGGTATTGGCACGGGTCGACGCCGACAACGCCAGCGCCGAAGACATCGATCTAAACCCGTTGCTCAGGGCTCTGCAAAAGGACGCCCAACTCAGTGCCCCTGAGCAAGTGGTGCAACTGACGACTGCCAATGATTTACAGCTTAAAGGCTGGCCGACCATGATCGAACGCGCCGTGGACAACCTGCTGCGCAATGCCCAGCGCTTCAACCCGGTGGGCGAGCCGATTGAATTGCAGGCCCAGCATCAAGGCGGGCGCATTCTGATCAGCGTACGCGACCACGGCCCCGGCGTTGAAGCCGAGCACCTGAGCCAATTGGGCGAGCCGTTCTACCGTGCGCCGGGCCAGACCGCCCAAGGCCATGGCCTGGGCCTGGCCATCGCCCGTCGCGCCGCCGAGCGCCATGGCGGCAACCTGATCCTGGCCAACCATCCCGAGGGCGGTTTTATCGCCAGCATCGAACTGCCCTTGATCCCTGGGGTTGCCATACCAGTGGGATGATCTTCTATAGTGGCCCTTCTCTTACGGAGGGCCTTTGATGACTGACCTGCTGACTCCCATCCAAGCCGCACTCGCTTTACCGCACGCCCCATTGCCCCAGCCCCAGGCCGGCGCCCTGCCTTCGACCTTTGCCGTGACTGACCTGGCGGCCGCCAGCATCGGCGCCGCCGGCCAGGCCGTCGCGCAGTTGATTGAGCAACAAACCGGGCGCCTGCCCAGCGTCAGCGTGGATCGGCGCCTGGCCTCGTTGTGGTTCTCCTCGTCGATTCGCCCCGTGGGTTGGCAAGTGCCGCCTTTGTGGGACCCGGTAGCGGGTGACTACGCCAGCGCCGATGGCTGGATTCGCTTGCACACCAACGCGCCCCATCATCGTGCAGCGGCCGAGCGGGTACTGGGGCCTGCCGCTGATCGCGCAGCAATGGCGAGCAAAGTCGCAACCTGGAAAGCCGCCGAACTGGAACAGGCGGTGGTCGATGCGGGCGGTTGTGCGGCGCAGATGCGTAGCTGGCAAGCCTGGCAGCAGCACCCCCAGGGCTTGGCGGTAAATGCCGAGGCGTTGATTCAGCGCGAGGTCTTCGAACCCGGCATCGACACACCCTGGCTCGGCTCAGCCGCTCGCCCACTGGCCGGCATCAAGGTGCTGGATTTAACCCGCGTACTGGCCGGTCCGGTGGCCAGTCGTTTCCTCGCAGGCTTGGGTGCCGACGTACTGCGCATCGACTCACCCACCTGGAACGAACCTGGCGTCGTCCCGGAAATGACCCTGGGTAAACGCTGCGCTCGCCTTGATCTAAAGCGCCACGACGACCGGCAGGTGTTTGAAGCGTTGCTCAAGGACGCCGACATCCTGTTCCACGGCTACCGCGCCGATGCCCTTGAGCAACTGGGTTATACCCTTGGCGAACGGCAGCACCTCGCCCCCGGCCTGATCGACGTCAGCCTCAACGCCTACGGCTGGAGCGGCCCATGGCGTAATCGTCGTGGCTTTGACAGCCTGGTGCAGATGAGCAGCGGGATTGCCGAGGCCGGCATGGCCTGGAAACAGACGGATAAACCGCTGCCGCTGCCGGTGCAGGCGCTGGATCACGCTACCGGCTATTTGATGGCCGCCAGTGCGATCCGGGCGTTGGCCGAGCGCCTGGACTCCGGACGCGGCGGGTCGGCGCGTTTGTCGTTGGCGCGTACGGCGAAGTTACTGGTGGAGGCCGGGCCAGTGGCACAGCAAGCGGCATTGCGTGAGGAAGACATCAATGACCAAGGCCTGGTCGTGGAGCAGACAGCCTGGGGCCAGGCCCATCGACTGCTGGCGCCGCTAAGCATCAGTGGCACGCCGTTGCAGTGGGATTTACCGGCGGTGGAGTTAGGGTCACACCGGCCTCAGTGGTGACCTGGGCACCGCTATCGCAGGCAAGCCAGCTCCCACAGGATCAGTGTGGGAGCCGGGCTTGCCCGCGATGGGGCCATCACCGTCGCTATCAATCCCCGCGGTTCAACGACGTCCACAAATGCTGCGCCGCATACGCCCTCAACGGCCGCCACGCCTCGGCCCGCGCGAATAACTGCCGCGCCGACACCGGCCCACCTTCCAACGCTGCCAAAGCATTGATCAGCCCGATATCCCCCGACGCAAATGCATCCACCTCGCGCAACTGGCGCATGGCGATGTACTGCGCGGTCCACTCTCCAATCCCCGGCAACGCAACCAGCCGTGCAACGCCGTCCTGGAGGCTGGCCTTGGGTTCGAAAAGCTGTGGGTCATCCAACAGCGCCTGGGCCACACCAGACAAGGTACGCCCCCGCGCCTTGGGCATGCCCAGGGTGGCCAGGTCCGCCGCCGCCAGCACTTCAGGTGTCGGAAACAGGTGGGTGATACCGGCGTGCGGGGTTGACAGCGCCTGACCATACTGCGCCACCAACTTGCCCGCCAGGCGAATCGCCGCCACCACGGTGATCTGCTGACCCAGCACCGCACGAATCGCCAGCTCCAACCCATCCCAGGTGCCAGGCAGCCGCAGGCCAGGACGGGCCGCAACCAGTTGCGCCATCAGGGGGTCCTGCGCCAATTGCGCGTTGATTACCTCAGGCACGGCATCCAGATCAAACATCCTGCGCAAGCGCCGCTCGATCTCAGGCATGGCGCCAGGCTCGGGAAAGTCGACCGTCACCTCCAGCCAATCCCCCGCCCCCGGTTCGACGCTGATCCAGCCATGTATCCCTGCCACACTGATGCTGCGTCGGTACACGCCAGCGACCACGGTTTCCAACCCGGTAATCGCTCGCACCGATAAGAACCCCAGCATCGCCGCCCAGTCGTAGGGCGGTTGATACGCCAACCTCACAGTGACAATACCCCGCTATACAGCCCGTACGCGGCCAACCCGGCGCCCGCGATCACGCCGCTGAAAATGCCTTTTTCCACGGTGGTAAACAACGGCTGGCCCTGCTCGCGCTTGGCCAGGGCAAACAGGATCACGCCCGGTGCGTACAGCAACGCCGACAGCAGCAAGTACTTCAAGCCCCCCGCATACAGCAGCCAAATCGCGTAACCGAGGGCAATCAGCCCCACCAGCAGATCTTTCATGCGCCGGCGCTGCCAGCCGGCATAGGTTTCGCCGCGCGCGCTCAATAGCACCGCATAGGCCGCCGACCACAAGTAAGGCACCAGGATCATCGACGACGCCAGGTAGATCAGGGTGGTGTAGGTGCTGGCTGAAAATAGCGTGATCACCAGGAATGCCTGGATCATCACGTTGGTCAGCCATAAGGCATTGACCGGCACCTGATTGGCGTTTTCCTTCTTCAGGAACGCCGGCATGGTCTTGTCCTGGGCGGTGGCATAAAGGATTTCCGCGCACAGCAGCGCCCACGAGAGCAACGCCCCGAGCAGCGAAACCGCCAGGCCGATACTGATCAATACCGCGCCCCAAGGCCCAACGACATGCTCCAACACACCGGCCAGGGACGGGTTCTGCAACTGCGCCAGCTCCGGCTGGCTCATGATGCCCAGGGACAGCACGTTCACCGGCACCAGCAAGGCCAGCACGCCCACGAAGCCAATCACTGTGGCGCGCCCCACGTCCGAGCGTTTCTGTGCCCGTGCCGAGTAAACACTGGCGCCTTCGATGCCGATAAAGACAAACACCGTGACCAGCATCATGTGGCGCACCTGCTCGACCACGCTGCCCATCTGCGGGTTACCCAGGCCCCAGATATCGCGGGTGAAGATATCCGCCTTGAATGCAACCGCAGCGATCACGATAAACATCAGCAGCGGCACAATCTTCGCCACCGTCGTTACCTGATTGATGAACGCCGCCTCTTTGATCCCGCGCATCACCAGAAAATGCACCGCCCACAGCAGCAGCGAGGCGCAGCCGATGGCCAGCGGCGTATTGCCCTGGCCGAACGCCGGAAAAAAGTAGCCGAGGGTGCTGAACAGCAAGACGAAATAACCGACGTTGCCCATCCACGCACTGATCCAGTAACCCCAGGCGGATGAAAAACCCATGTAGTCGCCGAACCCTGCCTTGGCGTACGCATATACCCCGGAATCCAGCTCGGGCTTACGGTTCGCCAACGTCTGGAACACAAAGGCTAGGGTCAGCATGCCGATAGCGGTGATTGCCCAGCCGATCAGTATGGCGCCCACCTCGGCACGGGCGGCCATGTTCTGCGGCAATGAAAAGATGCCGCCGCCAATCATCGAGCCCACCACCAGGGCGATCAGGGCACTGAGCCGGAGTTTCTGGGCGGGTTGGGTCATGCAGGTTCCTCGAAATAAACGGTTGGGTGACAACTGCGCACGCAAGTAATTCAAATTAATAACGTTGTCATAACATAAGGATATGTAAAGGCACGAAGTTTAGGCTTATTTAGAATTTAAATACGTCAATTATGAAGCGATAGTCAAACAACGTACAAAAAATTTGCACATTCGCAAATACGAACTAGCGTCAACACCCATGCCCCAACCAATTGATTAACCATAAAGCAGAGAGCGCTCTACCCAGCGTCTTTGCGGGATTTTTTTCGCCCGCAAAATCTCACCCTAAGTCGTTAATTCACAATGGAATGTGCCAATGAAGTGATCTGAGTCAGCTGTTTGATTAGCGCACGGAATTATTCTGTGGTCTCTCTTCTCCTGCATTGGAGTCATGCAATGTCTGAAACTCCCGGAAAACTTCGATTAGGCGCCCTGGTCGCACTTGTCGTCGGCTCGATGATTGGCGGCGGCATCTTTTCATTGCCGCAAAACATGGCCGCCAGCGCCGATGTCGGTGCGGTGTTGATTGGCTGGGTGATTACCGCCATCGGTATGTTGACCCTCGCCTTCGTGTTCCAGACCCTCGCCAACCGCAAGCCTGACCTCGACGGCGGGGTCTACGCCTACGCCAAGGCCGGTTTCGGCGACTACATGGGCTTTTCATCCGCCTGGGGCTACTGGATCAGCGCCTGGCTGGGCAACGTCGGCTACTTCGTCTTGCTGTTCAGCACCCTGGGCTACTTCTTCCCGGTCTTTGGCGAAGGCAACACCCCGACGGCGGTGATCGCTGCGTCAGTGCTGTTGTGGGCCGTGCATTTCCTGGTGCTGCGCGGGATCAAGGAAGCCGCGTTCATCAACCTGGTGACCACCGTCGCCAAGGTGGTGCCGCTGCTGCTGTTCGTGCTCATCGCGCTGTTCGCGTTCAAGCTGGACATCTTCACCGCTGACATCTGGGGCGTGAAAAACCCTGACCTGGGCAGTGTGATGAACCAAGTGCGCAACATGATGCTGGTCACCGTGTGGGTGTTTATCGGCATCGAAGGCGCGAGCATCTTCTCGTCCCGTGCCGAAAAACGCAGTGACGTGGGCAAGGCCACCGTGATCGGCTTTATCACCGTGCTGCTGTTCCTGATGCTGGTGAACGTGCTGTCCCTGGGGATCATGACCCAACCGGAACTGGCCAAGCTGCAGAACCCGTCGATGGCCGCCGTGCTGGAGCATGTGGTGGGCCACTGGGGTGCGGTGCTGATCAGTGTGGGCTTGATCATCTCGCTGCTCGGCGCGCTGCTGTCTTGGGTGCTGCTGTGTGCGGAGATCATGTTCGCCGCCGCCAAAGACCACACCATGCCGGAGTTCCTGCGCAAGGAAAACGCCAACCATGTGCCGGTCAACGCGCTGTGGCTGACCAACGCAATGGTGCAGATATTCCTGGTGATCACGCTGTTTTCCGCCAGCACTTACCTGTCGCTGATCTACCTCGCCACCTCGATGATTCTGGTGCCTTACCTGTGGTCGGCGGCCTATGCCCTGCTGCTGGCGGTGCGCGGCGAGACCTACGAGAACGCCCTCAAAGAGCGCAAGAAAGACCTGTTCATCGGCGCCATCGCCCTGATCTATGCGATCTGGCTGCTGTATGCCGGCGGCACCAAATACCTGCTGCTCTCCGCCCTGCTCTACGCCCCCGGCGCGATCCTGTTCGCCAAGGCCAAGCGTGAACTGGGCAAACCGATTTTCACCCCCGTCGAGAAGCTGATTTTCGCCGCAGTGGTCATTGGCGCCCTGGTGGCGGCCTATGGGCTCTACGACGGCTTCCTGACCCTGTAATTGTTGTTCACTGGAGGATCTGTAATGACCACGGAAAAAGTGAAGTACGGCGTACATTCCGAAGCCGGCAAACTGCGCAAAGTCATGGTGTGCTCCCCAGGTTTGGCCCACCAGCGGCTGACCCCCAACAACTGCGACGAGCTGCTGTTCGATGACGTGCTATGGGTGGCCCAGGCCAAGCGCGACCACTTCGACTTCGTCACCAAGATGCGCGAGCGGGACATTGATGTGCTGGAAATGCACAACCTGCTCACCGACATCGTCGCCAACCCCGAAGCGCTGGACTGGATCCTGGAGCGCAAGATCACCGCCAACACCGTAGGCCTGGGCCTGGTCGATGAAGTTGGCTCGTGGCTGCGCAGCCTGGAGCCGCGCAAAATCAGCGAATACCTGATTGGCGGCGTATCGGCCGACGACCTGCCGAGCAGCTTCGGTGGCAAGACCATCGAGATGTTCCGCGATTTTCTCGGCCACGCCAGCTTCATCCTACCGCCGCTGCCCAACACCCAGTTCACCCGAGACACCACCTGCTGGATCTACGGCGGCGTGACGCTCAACCCGATGTACTGGCCGGCGCGACGCCAGGAAACCCTGCTGACCAGCGCCATCTACAAATTCCACCCTGAGTTCACCAACGCGGACTTCCAGATCTGGTACGGCGACCCCGACCTGGAACATGGCGCCGCGACGCTCGAAGGCGGCGACGTGATGCCGATTGGCAATGGCGTGGTGTTGATCGGCATGGGTGAGCGCTCCTCCCACCAGGCCATCGGCCAACTGGCGCGCAACCTGTTCCAGAACAAAGCCGTGGAACGCGTCATCGTTGCCGGCCTGCCCAAATCCCGCGCGGCGATGCACCTGGACACCGTGTTCAGCTTCTGCGACCGCGACCTGGTCACCGTTTTCCCCGAAGTGGTCAACCAGATCGTGCCCTTCACCCTGCGCCCTGACGAGAGCAAGCCCCACGGCATCGATATCCAGCGCGAGAAAACCAACTTCCTCGAAACCGTGGCTGCAGCGCTCAACCTCAAGGCCCTGCGCGTGGTCGAGACCGGCGGCAACAGCTTCGCCGCCGAACGCGAGCAATGGGATGACGGCAACAACGTGGTGGCCGTGGAGCCGGGCGTGGTGATTGGCTACGACCGCAACACCTACACCAACACCCTGCTGCGCAAGGCCGGTGTGGAAGTCATCACCATCAGCGCCGGTGAACTCGGCCGTGGCCGTGGCGGCGGCCACTGCATGACCTGCCCGATCATCCGCGACCCTATCGACTATTAAGGAGATTCCATCATGGCTTTCAATATGCGCAACCGCAGCCTGCTGTCGCTGATGCACCACACCACCCGCGAGCTGCATTACCTGCTGGACCTGTCCCGCGACCTCAAGCGTGCCAAATACACCGGCACCGAGCGCCCGCACTTGCAGGGCAAGAACATCGCGCTGATCTTCGAAAAAACCTCGACCCGCACTCGCTGTGCCTTCGAAGTCGCGGCCCATGACCAAGGCGCCCACGTCACCTATATCGACCCGGTGTCGTCGCAGATCGGCCACAAAGAAAGCATGAAAGACACCGCCCGCGTATTGGGCCGGATGTTCGATGCCATTGAATACCGTGGCTTTGAACAGGAAATCGTCGAAGATCTGGCCAAGTTTGCGGGCGTGCCGGTGTTCAACGGCCTCACCGCCGAATTCCACCCGACCCAGATGATCGCCGACACCCTGACCATGCGCGAACACAGCGACAAGCCGCTGCATGACATCAGCTACGCGTACCTGGGGGACGCGCGCTACAACATGGGCAACTCGCTGCTGATGATCGGCGCCAAGCTCGGCATGGACGTGCGCATCGGCGCGCCGAAAGCGCTGTGGCCCCATGAAGATTTCATCAAAGAGTGCCAGGCCTTTGCCGAGGAAAGCGGCGCACGCATCACCATCACCGAAGACCCTGCAGAGGCCGTGAAGGGCGTGGACTTCATCCACACCGATATCTGGGTGTCCATGGGCGAACCGGTGGAAGCGTGGGACGAGCGCATCGAGCAACTGCTGCCGTACCAGGTCAACGCCAAGATGATGAAAGCCTCGGGCAACCCTCGGGTGAAATTCATGCATTGCCTGCCGGCGTTCCACAACAGTGAAACCAAGGTCGGCAAGGACATCGCAGCGCGCTATCCGCACCTGGCCAATGGCGTGGAAGTGACCGAAGAGGTGTTTGAGTCGCCGGCCAATATCGCCTTCGAGCAGGCGGAAAACCGCATGCATACCATCAAGGCGATTCTGGTGTCGGCGTTGGCAGACATCTAACCCCACTCTGATCGTTCCCACGCTCCGCGTGGGAATGCAGCCAGTGGCGCTCTGCGCCACAAGAGCGGACGCAGAGCGTCCGGTGAGGCATTCCCACGCAGAGCGTGGGAACGATCATTCTAGAAGGACATTCTGTATGCGCATCGTCGTAGCCCTGGGCGGCAACGCCCTCCTGCGTCGTGGTGAACCCATGACCGCAGACAACCAACGCGCCAATATCCGCATCGCCACCGAACAGATCGCCAAGATCCACCCCGGCAACGAACTGGTGATCGCCCACGGCAATGGCCCGCAAGTCGGCCTGCTGTCATTGCAGGCGGCGGCCTACACCAGCGTCTCGCCTTACCCGCTGGACGTGCTGGGCGCCGAGACCGAGGGCATGATCGGCTACATCATCGAACAGGAACTGGGCAACCTGCTGGACTTCGAAGTGCCGTTCGCCACCCTGCTCACCCAGGTCGAAGTCGACGCCAAGGACCCGGCCTTCCAGAACCCCACCAAGCCTATCGGCCCTGTGTACCCCAAAGCCGAAGCCGAGAAGCTCGCCGCCGAAAAAGGCTGGGCCATCGCGCCCGACGGCGACAAATACCGCCGCGTGGTCGCCAGCCCGCGCCCCAAACGCATCTTTGAAATCCGCCCGATCAAATGGCTGCTGGAGAAAAAAGCCATCGTGATCTGCGCCGGTGGCGGCGGCATCCCAACGATGTATGGCGAAGACGGCAAGCTCAAGGGCATCGAGGCGGTGATCGACAAAGACCTGTGCTCCTCCTTGCTGGCCACGCAACTGGAGGCCGATTTGCTGGTCATCGCCACCGACGTCAACGCCGCCTTTATCGACTTCGGCAAGCCAACCCAGAAGGCCATCAGCCAGGCCCACCCCGACGATATGGAAAAACTCGGCTTCGCCGCTGGCTCCATGGGCCCCAAGGTACAAGCCGCCTGCGAGTTCGCCCGTCAGACTGGCAAAACCGCGGTGATCGGTTCACTCTCGGACATCGAAGCCATCGTCCAGGGCAGCGCCGGCACGCGCATCAGCACGGCAAAACCTGGCATCACCTACCTGTGAAGTTGAGGAGAAACGCCTATGGCTATCTTTGAACCCGGCCACTTGCATATCGAGCGACACGCGCTGAACAAGGACGATGTCAGCTACGACCTGTGCCTGGACTACGAAGTCGTCACGGATGACCGCGAAGGCAAAGGCATGCAGTTCACCCTGCATGGCAGCATCCAGGGCAAGGACATGAAGGAAACGTTTTTCCTGCCCAAGGACCAGGCCTATAACTTCGCCAGCAATGTGACCAAGATTGTCGAAAAATACGGCATTCCCAAGACCCATAGCAGCGTCGGTTCACAGCACAAGCATTACGATCTGATGTTTGAGGATGTGCGCCACCAGTTGGATATGAAATCCGGCGACCCGGTCAAACCCGAACACCTGGAATAACCTGCCCCCCAATCGAATGTGGGAGCTGGCTTGCCTGCGATAGCGACGTGTCAGACGATATTTTCGGTAACTGACCCACCGCCATCGCAGGCAAGCCAGCTCCCACATTTTGATCTCCACCGGCTCCAAGGCATACTTGCCGCCTCTGCTCTTCAGAATTGCCAATCGCCCCATGCGTATCCACGTCAGCTTCATCGACCGCGTCGGCATCACCCAGGAAGTCCTGGCCTTGCTCGGTGGGCGCAATCTCAATCTGGATGCGGTGGAGATGGTGCCGCCCAATGTCTATATCGATGCGCCGACCCTCAGCGCCGAAGTGCTCGAAGAACTGCGCGACGCGTTGTTCAGCGTGCACGGCGTGCAAGCGGTAAAGGTCGTCGACATCCTTCCGGGCCAGCGTCGCCACCTGCAACTCGACGCCCTGCTGGCGGCCATGACCGACCCGGTGCTGGCCCTGGACAGTGCAGGCAAGATCCTGCTGGCCAATCCGGCGCTGATCGCCTTGTACGGGCGTGAACCGGCCGGCGAAAGCATCGCCGAGCTGTTCGATGATCCAGCCTTACTGGAAACCTTGCTGGACCAGGGCTTTCGCTTGCCGTTGCGCGAGATCAGCGTGAACGGCCAGACCTTGCTGCTGGGCGCCACGCCGATCACCGACGCCGGCGCCCTGCTCACCCTCTACCAGCCCAACCGCATCGGCGAACAACTGTCGGCGCTGCACCATGACCATGCCGAAGGGTTTGATGCGCTGCTGGGCGAGTCCCCGGCGATCCGCACGCTCAAGGCTCGGGCGCAACGGGTGGCGGCGCTGGATGCACCGCTGCTGATCCAGGGCGAAACCGGTACCGGCAAAGAACTGGTGGCCCGCGCCTGCCACGCCATCAGTGCGCGTCACAGTGCGCCGTTTCTGGCATTGAACTGCGCGGCACTGCCGGAAAATCTCGCCGAAAGTGAATTGTTCGGCTATGCGCCTGGCGCCTTTACCGGCGCGCAACGCGGTGGCAAACCAGGGCTGATGGAGCTGGCCAACCAGGGCACGGTGTTCCTCGATGAGATCGGTGAGATGTCGCCGTACCTGCAAGCCAAACTGCTGCGTTTTCTCAATGACGGCAGCTTTCGCCGCGTGGGCGGTGACCGCGAGGTGAAGGTCAATGTGCGCATCCTCAGCGCCACCCACCGCGACCTGGAAAAGATGGTCAGCGAAGGCACCTTTCGCGAAGACTTGTTCTACCGCCTCAACGTGCTCAATGTCGCCGTGCCGCCCTTGCGTGAACGCGGCCAGGACATCCTGCTGCTTGCGCGCTACTTCATGCAGCAAGCGTGCGCGCAGATCCAGCGTCCGGTTTGCCGCCTGGCACCGGGTACCTATCCAGCCCTGCTGGGCAACCACTGGCCGGGTAATGTACGGCAGTTGCAAAACGTGATCTTCCGCGCTGCCGCCATCTGCGAAAGCAGCCTTGTGGACATCGGCGACCTGGACATCGCCGGCACCTCCGTGGCGCGCCAGAGCGATGGCGAAGTCGACAGCCTGGAACAGGCCGTGGAAGATTTCGAGCGCAGCCTGCTGGAAAGCCTCTACAGCCGCTACCCCTCGACCCGCCAACTGGCCAGCCGCTTGCAAACCTCCCACACGGCGATCGCCCACCGCCTGCGCAAGTACGGCATTCCCAACAAGCCCTGACGGAATAAACGCGGTTCAACTGTGGGAGCTGGCTTGCCTGCGATAGCGGTGGGTCATCCAGCTCCTTAGTGACGGGTAGACCGCCATCGCAGGCAAGCCAGCTCCCACAAAGGGGCAATCCAGATTTGGTCTGGGAACGACATTCAGTGTACTGAAAGCGCTACAGCGTAACGATATCGCTACAACCCTGCTTTTTGCGCGCCATGCAAGGCTTTGATCCACATAGGCTTTTTTTCACGCACCCGGCTGTAGCGAAAACGCTACAGTCGCGCGACATAACCTCATAACCAATTTTATTAACTTACTGATTTATAAAGACTTATTAACCTTGGCCGCGATATTGCTAAGCAACTCCCCATTATTCCAATCCCGTCCACCAGACGATTCTGGCCCTGAGGAGTTTCCATGAGCGAGTTGCGTTTCACTGAAGATCACGAATGGCTGCGCGCCGAAGCCGATGGCAGCGTCACCGTGGGTATCACCGCGTTTGCGCAGAACGCGCTGGGTGATGTGGTTTTCGTGCAACTGCCGGAGTTGCAGGCTTACGAAAAGGGCGCCGAAGCCTCCACCGTTGAGTCGGTAAAAGCCGCCAGCGGTGTGTACATGCCGTTGGACGGTGAAGTCCTGGAAGTCAACGACAAGCTCGATGCCAGCCCGGAACTGGTCAACGAAGACCCGATGGGCGAAGGCTGGTTCTTCCGCTTTAAACCCGCCGATGCCGATGCAGTGGCTAAGCTGTTGGATCAGGATGCGTACGACCGCCTGATCAAAGCCAACGCTGAAGCCTGAGGAGCGCGCCATGACCGTTAATCTGACCACCGCCAACGAATTCATCGCCCGCCACATCGGCCCGCGCCAGGAAGATGAGCAGCAGATGCTCGCCAGCCTGGGGTTTGATTCCCTCGAAGCGCTAAGCGCCAGCGTGATCCCGGAAAGCATCAAGGGCACCAGCGTACTCGGCCTGGAAGACGGCCTGAGCGAAGCCCAGGCCCTGGCCAAGATCAAGGCCATCGCCAGCCAGAACCAACTGTTCAAGACCTACATCGGCCAGGGCTATTACAACTGCCACACGCCGTCGCCGATCCTGCGCAACCTGCTGGAAAACCCGGCCTGGTACACCGCCTACACGCCGTATCAACCCGAGATTTCCCAAGGCCGCCTGGAAGCCCTGCTGAACTTCCAGACCCTGATCAGCGACCTCACCGGCCTGCCGATTGCCAACGCCTCCCTGCTTGACGAAGCCACCGCCGCTGCTGAAGCCATGACCTTCTGCAAGCGCCTGAGCAAGAACAAAGGCAGCCACGCGTTCTTCGCGTCGGTGCACAGCCACCCGCAAACCCTCGACGTATTGCGCACCCGTGCTGAACCTTTGGGCATCGATGTGGTGGTCGGCGATGAGCGTGAACTGACCGACGTCAGCCCGTTCTTCGGCGCGCTGCTGCAATACCCGGCCAGCAACGGCGACGTGTTCGACTATCGCGAACTGACCGAACGCTTCCACGCCGCCAACGCACTGGTCGCCGTGGCCGCCGACCTGATGGCCCTGACCCTGCTGACGCCGCCGGGCGAATTCGGCGCCGACGTGGCCATTGGCAGCGCACAACGCTTTGGCGTGCCACTGGGCTTCGGTGGCCCACACGCCGCGTACTTCTCCACCAAGGATGCGTTCAAGCGCGACATGCCAGGCCGTCTGGTCGGTGTGTCGGTAGACCGCTTCGGCAAGCCGGCCCTGCGCCTGGCCATGCAGACCCGCGAGCAACATATCCGCCGCGAGAAAGCCACCAGCAACATCTGCACCGCCCAAGTGCTGCTGGCCAACATCGCCAGCATGTACGCCGTGTACCACGGCCCCAAAGGCCTGACCCAGATCGCCCAGCGCATTCACCAGCTGACCGCGATCCTGGCCAAGGGCTTGACGGCCCTGGGCCAGAACGTCGAGCAGGCACACTTCTTCGACACCCTGACAATCCACACCGGCGCTCACACTGCCGCCCTGCACGACAAGGCCCGCGCCCAGCGCATCAACCTGCGTGTAGTAGACGGCGAGCGCGTTGGCTTGTCGGTCGACGAAACCACCACCCAGGCCGATATTGAGGCCTTGTGGGCGATCTTCGCCGACGGCAAAAACCTGCCGGCCTTTGCTGCCACCGACAGCACCCTGCCGAGCGCATTGCTGCGCCAATCGCCGATCCTCAGCCACCCGGTCTTCAATCGCTACCACTCGGAAACCGAGCTGATGCGCTACCTGCGCAAGCTGGCCGACAAAGACCTGGCCCTGGACCGCACCATGATCCCGCTGGGCTCGTGCACCATGAAGCTCAACGCCGCCAGCGAAATGATCCCGGTGACCTGGGCCGAATTTGGTGCCCTGCACCCATTCGCCCCCGCTGCGCAAAGCGCCGGCTACCAGCAACTGACCAGCGAACTGGAAGCCATGCTCTGCGCGGCCACCGGTTATGACGCGATCTCCCTGCAGCCGAACGCCGGCTCCCAAGGTGAGTACGCGGGCCTGTTGGCCATCCGCGCCTATCACCAGAGCCGTGGCGAAGCACGTCGCGACATCTGCCTGATCCCGTCGTCAGCCCACGGCACCAACCCTGCCACCGCCAACATGGCCGGCATGCGCGTGGTGGTCACCGCTTGCGACGCGCGCGGCAACGTCGACATCGAAGACCTGCGCGCCAAGGCCATCGAGCACCGCGAGCACCTCGCTGCGCTGATGATCACCTACCCGTCCACCCACGGCGTGTTCGAGGAAGGTATCCGCGAAATCTGCGGGATCATTCATGACAACGGCGGCCAGGTGTACATCGACGGCGCCAACATGAACGCGATGGTTGGCCTGTGCGCGCCAGGCAAGTTCGGCGGCGATGTGTCCCACCTGAACCTGCACAAAACCTTCTGCATCCCCCACGGCGGTGGCGGACCGGGCGTTGGCCCGATTGGCGTCAAGTCGCACCTCACGCCATTCCTGCCCGGCCACGCGGCCATGGAGCGCAAAGAGGGCGCGGTGTGCGCCGCGCCGTTCGGCAGCGCGAGCATTTTGCCGATCACCTGGATGTACATCAGCATGATGGGCGGCGCCGGCCTCAAGCGCGCGTCGCAGTTGGCGATCCTGAATGCCAACTACATTTCCCGCCGCCTGGAAGAGCACTACCCGGTGCTGTACACCGGCAGCAATGGCCTGGTAGCCCACGAATGCATCCTGGATTTGCGCCCGTTGAAAGACAGCAGCGGCATCAGCGTGGACGACGTGGCCAAGCGCCTGATCGATTTTGGTTTCCACGCGCCGACCATGTCGTTCCCGGTGGCCGGCACCTTGATGATCGAGCCGACCGAAAGTGAATCCAAGGAAGAACTGGACCGCTTCTGCGACGCCATGATCGCCATCCGCGAAGAAATCCGCGCGGTAGAAAACGGCACCCTCGACAAAGACGACAACCCCCTCAAGAACGCGCCGCACACGGCAGCGGAACTGGTGGGCGAATGGAGCCACCCTTACAGCCGTGAACAAGCGGTGTACCCGGTGGCGTCGTTGATCGAAGGCAAGTACTGGCCGCCGGTTGGCCGGGTCGACAACGTGTTTGGTGATCGCAACCTGGTGTGTGCGTGCCCTTCTATCGAGAGCTACGCCTGATCTGACGGGAGATACGCGGCCAGTGTGGGAGCTGGCTTGCCTGCGATAGCGGTGTATCAGCCGACAGTGATGTTGTCTGACCCACCGCTATCGCGGGCAAGCCCGGCTCCCACATTGGCCGAGTCCACCTCAGAAAATAATAAGAAACCGGAGAACAACCATGTCTTTAAGCGTGTTCGACCTGTTCAAGATTGGCATCGGCCCCTCCAGTTCCCACACCGTCGGCCCGATGCGTGCCGCCGCTCGATTCGTCGAGGGGCTCAAGCGTGACAACCTGTTGGAGGCTACCACCGGCATCAAGGTGGAACTCTACGGGTCGCTGGGCGCCACCGGCAAAGGCCACGGCAGCGACAAGGCCGTGTTGCTGGGGCTGGAAGGCGAACACCCGGACACCGTGAATACCGAAACCGTGGCTGCACGCCTGGCGCAGATGCGCAGTGACGGGCGCCTCAACCTGCTCGGCGAACACAGCATTGCGTTCAACGAGAAAGAACACCTGGCGATGATTCGCAAGCCCCTTGCCTACCATCCCAATGGCATGATTTTTCGTGCCTTTGACGCCGTCGGCATCCAGATCCGCAGCCGCGAGTATTACTCGGTCGGTGGCGGTTTCGTGGTGGATGAAGACGCGGCGGGCGCCGACCGTATCGTCGAAGACGCCACGCCCCTGACCTTCCCGTTCAAACACGCCAAGGACTTGCTCGGCCATTGCACCACCTATGGCCTGTCTATCAGCCAGGTGATGCTGACCAATGAAAGCGCCTGGCGCCCGGAAGCGGAAACCCGCAGCGGGTTGTTGAAGATCTGGCAGGTGATGCAGGACTGCGTCGATGCCGGCTGCCGCAACGAAGGCATCTTGCCCGGAGGCTTGAAGGTCAAGCGCCGGGCAGCGGCCTTGCACCGGCAGTTGTGCAAGAACCCCGAGTCGGCGCTGCGCGACCCGCTCTCAGTGCTGGACTGGGTCAACCTGTATGCGCTGGCGGTCAACGAAGAAAACGCCAATGGCGGGCGCGTGGTCACCGCGCCCACCAACGGTGCGGCCGGGATCATTCCCGCCGTGCTGCATTACTACATGCGTTTTATCCCCGGCGCGAACGAAGACGGCGTGGTGCGCTTTTTGCTCACCGCCGCCGCCATCGGCATTTTGTACAAGGAAAACGCTTCGATCTCAGGCGCCGAAGTCGGGTGCCAGGGCGAAGTCGGCGTGGCCTGTTCCATGGCCGCAGGCGCACTCTGCGAAGTGCTGGGCGGCAGCGTGTCCCAAGTGGAAAACGCCGCCGAGATCGGCATGGAACACAACCTCGGCCTGACCTGCGACCCGATTGGCGGGCTGGTGCAGGTGCCGTGCATCGAGCGCAATGCCATGGGCTCGGTGAAGGCGATCAATGCGGTGCGCATGGCCCTGCGTGGCGACGGGCAACACTTTGTGTCCCTCGACAAGGTCATCCGCACCATGCGCCAGACCGGCGCCGACATGAAAAGCAAATACAAGGAAACCGCCCGTGGCGGTTTGGCGGTCAACATTATCGAGTGCTGACGCCCACAAGCGCGTCGGCACGTTTTTCAGGAGCTGAATATGTCCACCGAAACCCTGTTGAAAACTCCTCTGCACGCCCTGCACCTGGAACTGGGCGCACGCATGGTGCCCTTCGCCGGCTACGACATGCCGGTGCAGTACCCCTTGGGCGTGATGAAAGAACACCTGCACACCCGTGAACAGGCCGGGTTGTTCGACGTTTCACACATGGGCCAGATCCGCCTCACCGGCGCGAATGCGGCCAAGGCCCTGGAAACCCTGGTGCCCGTCGATATCATCGACCTGCCGGTGGGCATGCAGCGCTATGCGATGTTCACCAACGAGCAAGGCGGCATCCTCGACGACCTGATGGTCGCCAACCTGGGCAACGACGAGTTGTTCCTGGTGGTCAACGCCGCCTGCAAGGACCAGGACCTGGCGCACCTGCGCACACATATCGGCGACCAATGCACCATCGAACCGCTGTTCGAAGAACGCGCCCTGCTGGCCCTGCAAGGCCCGGCGGCAGTGAAAGTATTGGCGCGCCTGGCCCCTGAAGTCACCCAGATGACCTTCATGCAATTTGCCACCCTGCGTTTGCTGGGCGTGGACTGCTACGTCAGCCGCTCCGGCTACACCGGCGAAGACGGCTTTGAAATCTCCGTGCCGGCGGCCAATGCCGAGAGCCTGGCCCGCAGCCTGCTGGCCGAAACCGAAGTGCAGGCCATCGGCCTGGGCGCCCGCGATTCGCTGCGCCTGGAAGCCGGCCTATGCCTGTACGGCCACGACATGAACACCGACACCACGCCAATTGAAGCCAGCCTGCTGTGGGCGATCTCCAAGGCCCGGCGTGCCGATGGCGCGCGGGCTGGCGGCTTCCCCGGCGCCGACCGCATCTTCACCCAGCAGCAAACTGGTGTGGCCCGCAAACGCATAGGCCTGCTGCCGCAGGAGCGCACCCCGGTGCGTGAAGGCGCAGAAATCGTCGATGCCCAGGGCACCGTGATCGGCAGCGTCTGCAGCGGCGGCTTCGGCCCCACCTTGGGCGGCCCGCTGGCGATGGGTTACCTGGACAGCGCATTTGTCGCATTGGATACCGAAGTTTGCGCAATGGTACGTGGGAAAAAGGTGCCGCTACGTGTAAGTAAAATGCCATTCGTTCCGCAACGTTACTACCGTGGTTGATTGACTGTTTCTATAAGTAACGCGGTTGCGTTAACGCGCACTAAACTGTAACGCAACCGCCATAAAACAGTGCATTCACGATAGGCATTTTTATAGCTAACGCCCTATAACAAGTGAATAACTCTATCGAATAAGTCGGTATCAGAACATTCAACAAAGTGTCATGAGACCCAGCAAAATCGGGGCCTGCCCCAGGGCTTGTTTTTTTCATATTAGTTGGCGTAGAGTTCCTCCACTGTGTTTGCATGGGTCGCTTGGAACCTGGACCTGGGCAGTAGCTGAAGTAGTTGCTACAACCCGTTCGACGTCTCTTAACTTTCCTGCAACCCAGCCCAGTACTCTTTCGTTTGAAAGGGGCTGTCATTAATTTTTAGCGTCAAAGGAAAGAAGAAAATGTCGGATAAAGGTGGACGTCAGAGCGGTACCGTCAAGTGGTTCAACGACGAAAAAGGCTTTGGTTTTATCACTCCTGAAAGCGGCCCGGATCTGTTCGTGCATTTCCGCGCTATTCAGGGCAACGGCTTCAAAAGCCTGAAGGAAGGCCAGAAGGTGACCTTCGTTTCAGTTCAAGGCCAGAAAGGCCTGCAGGCTGACGAAGTCCAAGCAGAAGGCTGATCCTTCCTGCGACAAAAAGCCCCTATATGACATCAGGGGCTTTTTTATGGGCGCCATTGCGTAAACTGCGTGCTTTCTCCAGAGAGCCCTGCCATGTCCAAACCCCTGTTGAGCCCCCAGGGCGAATTCCCCGCCGTTGGCCTGGGCCGTCGCCTGGCAGCGATGTTCTACGACTTCCTGTTGTGCACCGCCTTGCTGATCGTCACCGCGTTTATCTACAAGCTGGTGTGGATCGCCTTCGTGGGCGAAGCGAAGATGCGCACACTCACCGAGTCCGGCGCGCTGGACGGTGACCCGTTGCTGTCGACGATCCTGTTGTTTGTGCTGTTCGGGTTCTTCGCCAAGTTCTGGACCCATTCGGGGCAAACCCTGGGCATGCAGGTGTGGGGCGTGCGCGTGCAGAACGCTGACGGCTCGCGGATCAGCCTGTGGCAGGCATTGTTGCGTTTTGTGGTGTCGATTGCGTCATGGCTGTGTGTGGGACTGGGGTTTATCTGGTCGTTGTTCGATAAACACAAACGCAGCTGGCATGACATCTATTCGGATACGCAACTGGTGCGGATCCCGAAGCCAAAGAAATAACTCAGATGTGGGAGCTGGCTTGCCTGCGATAGCGGTCTTGCAGTCAAAACACCTGTGACTGTTACACCGCTATCGCAGGCAAGCCAGCTCCCACATTTTGATTTTTGCTCAGCCTGAGGATCAGGCGTTGCCGGCCAGTTTCAACCGTGCAGCCTGGGTAAAGTCCAACATACGCTTGAGCGGCCGTACCGCCTGCGGAATCACCGCCGGTTCCACGAAGATCTCATTACTGCCCTCACGCAAACACTGCAGCGTACGCTCCAGCGTATTCATTGCCATCCAGGGGCAGTGCGCGCAACTGCGGCAGGCTGCGCCGTTACCGGCAGTGGGCGCTTCGACGAAGACTTTGTCCGGGCACAACTGCTGCATCTTGTAGAAGATGCCGCGATCAGTCGCCACGATAAAGGTCTTGTTCGGCAAGCGTTGCGCCGCAGCGATCAGTTGGCTGGTGGAACCCACCGCGTCCGCCAGTTCGATCACCGAAGTCGGTGACTCCGGGTGCACCAGGATCGCCGCATCCGGGTACAGTGCCTTCATGTCTTCAAGCTGTTTGGACTTGAACTCTTCGTGGACGATGCAGGCACCGTCCCACAGCAGCATGTCGGCACCGGTCTGACGCTGGATGTAGGTACCCAGGTGTTTGTCCGGGCCCCAGATAATGGTCTCGCCGTTGTCCATCAGGCTCTCGACAATTTCCAGCGCGCAGCTGGAAGTCACCACCCAATCCGCCCGGGCTTTGACCGCCGCCGAGGTGTTGGCATACACCACCACGGTGCGCTCGGGGTGTTGATCGCAGAACGCAGAAAACTCATCCACGGGGCAACCCAGGTCCAGGGAGCAGGTGGCTTCCAGGGTCGGCATCAGGATGCGTTTTTCCGGCGTGAGGATCTTGGCGGTCTCGCCCATGAAGCGCACGCCAGCCACCAGTACGGTCTTGGCTGGGTGGGCGGCGCCGAAGCGCGCCATCTCCAGGGAGTCGGAAACACAGCCACCGGTTTCTTCGGCCAGGGCCTGAATCACCGGGTCGCAATAAAAGTGGGCAACCAGCACTGCGTCCTGAGCCTTGAGCTCGGCGGCAATGGCGGTTCGCAGGCTCGCCTCTTCGGCAGCGCTGAGCACCTTGGGCTGCTTGGCGTCGAGGTGGGCTTGAACCAGTAGGCGTTCGGAAATGTGCGTCATGTTCGCAAGACCTGCAGGCGCAGTAGCGCGAAAGTCGAGTGTACCACCGGCTCCGGAGCCCTTCGGGCACCGCCGGACGAAGTGTTTTTGTTCATCAAGCACGGGTAAAGCTAAAGCTGCGCAAGGCTACAGAATATCCAATGGATTCAAAAGCCTAATCTGGTGACCCGACAATGGCTCAATCCCTGGCCGTGACACGCCGATTAGGTGACGCCCGCACAACAATCAAAACTGCCCCTCCCCCTCTCCCACCTCCGAAAAATCAGGAATATCAGGCCCTCCCACTCCGACACGCACTAATTTTGTGCATTAACACACTTAATTACGCGATTTTTCTTACGTCTTGTGTAATAAATCCTACAACGATGTAACAAACCGTCGACCACTCACTCAAGTAGGGCAATTACCGCTGAGTTCAACGCTGGCTCAGACGGTATGGATCGTGTGTATTTCTACGTTAAGGATGTCGAGTGCCAAACCTGCTCTCAACCGGACACTTGTGTTGTACCCGGAACCTGGGCATCGCCCTGCTCTGTCTGTGGGCGCTGCCCGTGGCTGGCGCCGAAGCGCCGCAGCCAGGCCAGGAAGCCCTGCGCTTGCAGCAACAACAGCAACGCGACCTGCAGCAATTACAACTGGAGCAGCGCCAACGCCAGATGCAACGTGGCAGCTTCGGTACACCAGCGGTCACACCGGCCTTGCCAACAGACATCGCCAAGGATGAACACTGCTGGCCCTTGAGCGGTACGCGCCTGGCCGGGGTCACGCTGTTCAGCCGTGCCCAGTTGAATAAACATATCGAGCCCTACGTGGCGCCTTGCATGGGCGTCACGCAGATCAACCGCCTGCTGGCCGAGATCACCCGGCTGTATGTCGAGGCCGGTTATATCGCCAGCCGCCCCTATCTGATCAGTGCGCCCGCCGCCGGGCAACCGCTGGATATTCACGTTGAAGAAGGTTACCTGGAAGCCATCGAACTGGCCGACCAGAGCCTGCCGGTTTCATTAGGCGGGGCATTCCCCGGAATGCTCGGCAAACCACTGAACCTGCGAGACCTGGAACAGGGCCTGGACCAGCTCAACCGCCTGCGCTCGGTGGACCTCACCGCCGACATCGCCCCAGGCAGCACAGCGGGCGCGTCGCGCATCATCCTGCGCTCACGCAGCAGTGCCTCGCGCTGGGCCGTGGGCCTGGGCGTGGATAACCTCGGCAGCGCCAGCACCGGGCGTGATCGCAATGCCATCAACTTGAGCCTGGACAGCCCCCTGCAAATCAACGACTCGCTCAACCTGAGCTTCAGCGACACGCTCAACCATGGGCCGCGCTACAGCCGCAGCCACAGCCTGTTCTATTCCATCCCCTACGGCTACTGGACCTACAGCCTGTTCGCCAGCCATGCCGAATACCGCTCGCCGTTCAAGCTCAGCCGCACCACGTTTTACAACAGTGGCCGCACCGATCAGGTCAGCCTGCGCAGCGACCGTGTGCTGTGGCGCGACCAGGGCCACCAACTGAGCGCCAACCTACAACTGGCCTACAAAGACGTCGACAGCTACCTGCAGAAGGTACACCTGGACATCCAGAGCCCCACCCTGACCGTGGCCGAAGCGGGCCTGAACCTGTTCTGGCTCAACAGCGCGGTGTGGAACCTGGACGTCAACTACGCCCAGGGCCTGACCTGGTTCGGCGCCGATCGGGATGCCGACCAGGTGCAGAAAAACCGGCCAAAGGCGCAGTTCCACAAGTACCGCGCCAACCTCACCCAATGGCGCAACGGCCAATGGTCAGCGCAGCCATGGCAGTGGCAAAGCCAGTTGTCGGTGCAGTACAGCCCGGATGCATTGCCCGCCATCGAACAACTGCTGATTACCGATGACTCGGCCGTGCGCGGCTATCGCGAAAACAGCAGCTCCGGTGCTATTGGCGCGGTATGGCGCAACACCTTGCGCCTGCCACTCAACACTGACTTGCCGGTGAAACTCACCCCGCGCCTGGGCCTGGACAACGGCTGGGTCAAACACGAACACGGTGCCCAGAGCCAACGCCTGAGCGGCGCCAGCGCGGGGCTCAACCTGAGCTGGAAGAACGTGCAGCTCGACGTCGATTACCAACGCAACCTCAACACCCCCACAGGTTTTCGCCAGGAGCCGGAGGTCTGGCTGACGCGCCTTAGCGTGCAGATATGAGCCCACACCCGTTTTTAGCCTGAGTCACCGCCGTACCTGACCACCCCAGCAGCGTTGCAACGCACAACGCGCGTCGTGGATCAGCCAACACAGAGCGAGATTATTTATGCCGACTACTCCACACAGCTTCCACCTTTCACCCCAGGGCAAACTGCGCTGGGCCATTGCCAGCCTGTTCCTGCTGCCGCAGCTCGCGCTCGCCGCAGGCTTGACCGTCGTCGAAGGGCCTGGCGGCACGCCGCAACTGCAAAACCAGGGCGGTGTACCCATCGTCAACATCGTCGCGCCGAATGCGGGCGGCCTGTCCCATAACCAGTTTCTGGATTACAACGTCGACCGCCAGGGTCTGGTGTTGAACAACGCCTTGCAGGCCGGCCAGTCCCAACTCGCCGGGCAACTGGCGGCCAACCCGCAGTTCCAGGGCCAGGCGGCGAGCGTGATCCTCAACGAAGTGATCAGCCGCAACGCCTCGACCCTCAACGGTGCTCAGGAGATTTTCGGCCAGGCGGCCGATTACGTGCTGGCCAACCCTAACGGCATTTCGGTGAATGGCGGCAGCTTCATCAATACGCCCAACGCCAACCTGGTGGTGGGTCGCCCCGAACTCAACGACGGCAAGCTGCAAGCCTTGAGCACCCGCGATGCCAACGGCCAACTGACAGTGCAAGGCCAGGGCCTGCAAAACCGTGAAGGCTCCATCAACCTGATCGCGCCGCGCATCGACAGTGACGGGCGCCTCAGTGCCCGCGATCAATTGAACCTCACCGTTGGCCGTAACCAGGTCGACTTCGCCAGCGGGCAAGTGCGCCAGGTGGACCCGGCCAGCAAGACCCAGGACCAACGCATCGACGCGCGCCTGTTCGGCGCAATGCAGGCCGGGCGCATCAACATCATCAGCACCGCCGAAGGCGCCGGTGTGCGTGTAGGCGGCGTGCAGGTGCAAGGCACTGACGGGGTGAAGATCAGTTCGGCCGGCGACCTCGACATCAGCGGCCAGGTGCGTGCCGACAGCCTCGACGCCACTCGCGCTGGCGTGCACAGCCGCCAGGGCGATATCGACTTGCACAGTGCAAAGGACCTGAGCCTGGCCGCCACCGACGTCAGCGGGCGCAACGTCAAACTTGACGCCAGCCGCAACCTGACCCTCAGCAGCCTGGAAAGCCGCAAGCTCCAGGAAAAGCGTGAGCAGTGGAACAACAGCAACTTCCTGTTCACCTACGAAACCTACGACCGCACCACCACCGACAAAGACTCGCGCCAGCACAGCAACAAGGTCGTGGCGCAACAGGATGCGGCGCTGTCTTCCGGCGCCAACACCGAGATCAAAGCCAGCCATGTGGAAGCGGGCAAAACTCTGCGCGTCAACAGCGGCGCAGACCTTCAGGTGAACGCCGCCACCGAAACCCATGAAACCCGCGACCAGGGCAACCATCGCAAGCACCTGTGGAAAGCCAACTGGGATAAATCCAGCAGCGAACAACGCAGCATCACCAGCAGCCTCAAGGCCGGAAAAACACTGGAGCTGACCAGCCAACAGAAGCTGCAATTGCAAGGCGCCGAGCTGAAAACCCCCGGCGATATTCAACTGGCCGCCCGGCACGTGGAAATCACCAGCGCCAGCCGCACCCAGAGCAGCCGCGACAACGCCTACTCCGGCGACCTCATCGGTGGCAGCTTCTTCGGCAAGAACGGCGACGGCAACCAAGGCAAGACGTCGAACACCGCTAGCAAGGTCAACGCCGACGGCAAGCTGATCGTCAAGGCCGACGACGTGCGCATCAGCGGCAGCCAGGCCCGTGGTGGCAAGCAGGCCAGTGTCATCAGCGACAAAGGTTCGCTGGTGATCGACGGCGTGCAGGACACCTCCCACGACAACCGCTACAGCAACGACAGCAAGTTCTTCGGCATCTCCAAGGATGAAAGCCGCAAGAACCTCAAGGACAGCACCGTGGTTGCCAGCGACCTGCGCTCGGACAGCAACCTCAAGCTGCAAAGCGCCCAGGACATCCGCGTCAGCGGCTCCCAGGTGTCGGCTGGCGGTGAACTGCAGGCGGATGCCAAAGGCGATATCAAGGTCGTTGCCGCCGAGAACACCACTCACGACACCACCGGCACCCATACGCGCGGCTTCGATGGCTACGCCAAGGAAACCGAGGGTGTCAGCCGCCAGTACCGTGCGGGGTTGAGCTATGAAGACCAGCAGCAAACCCGCAAGACCGACACCACCGAACAGCAAGGTTCCAGCCTCAAGGGCGGCAGTGTCGTGGTGAAGGCCGGTGGCGATGTGAGCATCCAGGGTTCGGACCTCAAGGCAACCGCAGGCGATGCCACCGTCAGCGGCAAGAACGTCGAGCTGTTGGCTGCCCACGACAAGCACACCGAAGCCGTCGACAAAACCACCACCGGCGGCAGTTTCTACTACACCGGCGGCATTGATCGGGCAGGCAGTGGCGCGCAGTTCAGCCACCAAAGCAGCCAAGACACCGCTGAAAAAACCACCGCACAAACCAGCGCCGTGGCCGCGACCGGCAAGCTGACCATCAACGCTGGCAACACCTTCACCAGCGAGGGTGCACAGGCCAAGGCCGGCGCCGAGCTGCAGGTCAACGCTGGCCAGATTAACAACCAGGCCGCCCATTCCACCGAGACCAGCACCCACAAGGAAAACGGCTGGACCGCCGACGTCGGCGCCAATGTGGAATACAAAGGCATTACCCGCCCGATTGAAAAAGCCGTCGAGGGTGTGGCCCAGGCCAAATTCCATCAGCCCGGTTTGCTGGACGCATTCGAGCAACCCAATGTCGGCCTGGATGTGGAAGTCGGCCACACGAACAAAACCGGCACAACGCAGGACAGCACCGCCGCGGTCAGCCAGTTCAGTGGCGCCACGGTGCAGGTCAATGCAGCCGGCACGTTGCAGGACGAGGGCACCCAATACCGCGCCACCGACGGCGGGCTGAACATCAAGGCCGGCGAGCACCTTGCCACGGCAGCGGCCAACACCCACAGCAGCAGCGAACAAGGCGTGGACGCCAAGGCTGGCGTGCGGGTCTATACCACCACCGGCGAAGACGTGAATGTGCGCGGCAGCGGCCTGGGCGGCAGCAGCGATGTGCGCGAATCCACCCGCACAGCAGTGGTCGGTAGCTATGTGGCCAGCCAAGGCGTGAGCATCGAGGCCAAGGGCGATGCCCGTTATGAAGGCAGCCAGTTCGACGGCGGCCAGGCTGGGGTTAACCTCAAGACCGGCGGTGAGCTGGCGCTCAACCAGGCCACCAACACCCAGAGCAAAAACAGCAGCACGCTGCGCGGCAACGGCTCACTGACGGTGGGCACCGCGCCCGGTGCGAATGGCAGCAACATCAACCTCGGTGCCGGCGTGCAGTTGGATAACAAGCGCCTGGACACCCAGGACAGCCAGGCCCAGGTCGCGACCCTTCAAGGCAGCGGCCCCATCCAGCTCAGCAGCGGCGCTGACATGACCCTGCAAGGCACGCAGATCGGCAGCACGGGCGCGAAGGCTGGCGATATCAGCCTCAATGCCGGCGGCAAGCTAAACCTGCAAGCCGCCACCGACAGCCACGTCAGCAACGGCAGCAACCTGGGCGGTGGCCTGACCCTCGGCGCCGGCAAGACCAGCAGCGCTGAAAGCAGCAGCAAGACCGGCAGCCTCAGCGCCAACTTCAACATCGGCAAAGTGGCGGAGAACGACCAGAGCGCCGTCGTCGGGCAGTTGCACAGCAGCGGCAAGGTCAGCCTCGCCAGTGGCGCTGATGCAACCGATGCCATCCACTTGCAGGGCACTCAGATCAGCGCAGCCAGCGTTAGCCTGGATGCGCAAAACGGCGGCATCGTGCAAGAGTCTGCGCAATCGACCCAGGCCCATAACAACTGGGGCGTTACCCTGGGGGCGGGCGGCAGCGTTGGTAAAACCACCTTGGCCAATGCCGGTGAACATGCGACACCCAAGACCCAGCGCGGCATCAATGCGCGGGCCACGGTCGATGTGGATCACCTGCAAGGCACCACCCAGCACAACAGCCTGATCACGGCGGGTGACGTCACCCTCAACAGTGCCGGTGATACCCATCTGGCCGGCGCGCGTATCGACGCCGACAAGGTGATCGGCACGGTGGGCGGCAACCTCGTCGTCGAAAGCCGCAAGGACCACGTCAACAGCACCCAGGTAAATGTCGACGCCAGGCTGGATGTCGAAAAAAACCAGCCGGGGGTGGTGGATAAGCTGGCCAAAGCCAGCGGCCCACTGAAGGACAAGGTACAAGCCAAGGCTGAAGGCGCGTTCGACAAGCATCGCGACAAGCTGGAGAACGTCGTCGACAAGGGCACCGGGCACCTGGCGTCGGCCAAGGACAGCGTGGTCAACGGCGTGGTTAACGCCAAGGAACGCCTGGGCGAAAAACTCACCCGCAGTGGCAGCTATGACGTGAACCCGCAACCCCGTGGCGCCTTCGGCACCCGCGTGGACAAGGCCAAGGCTTACCTGGCAGACAAGACCGATGCCCTGGGCACGCGCCTGTCTGGCTTCAAGGATAAGGTCTGGCCAAAAACCAGCGACAGCTACACCGTCAGTGGCAAAGACACCACCGGCAGCAAGGTGGCCAATACCGCTGAAAGCGTGTTGTTCGGTGACAAGAGCGGCAATACCAGCTACACCCCGACCCTGTATCTGGATGTCAGCCATGTGGCCAAGGACAGCGTCACTCAGGCTTCAGGCATTCGCGCAAGCCAGGGCGTCAACCTGCAGGTGAAGGGTGATACGCAGCTCACGGGCGCGCGGATCAGTGCGCCCAATGGCAAGGTCGAGCTGGGTGGCTCCAAGGTCACCGCAACCACACTGGCCGGCAGCGACTACCGTGCCGATGTCGGGCTGAACGTTTCGAAGTCACCGGTCAACCTGGCCCTGGGTGCCAAGGACGAACTGACCCAGAAACACGACGACGCCACGCGCAAGGACCAAGCCTTCAACCTGGGCCCGCTGCGCGCGGGTGGGCACAGTGAAAGCCAGGCCTTGCAGGCGGGGATTGATCAGGCCATCAACTAAAGGGTAAAGCCACCCCACTGTAGGAGCGAGCTTGCTCGCGAAGAACGTCAACGATGACGCTGGCATGCTTGGAGTACGCGGCGTCCTCAGGTTTTTCGCGAGCAAGCTCGCTCCTACACATCAGTTGAAGAGTGCCTGTAGGTTCTTCATCGCGTCATCGGCAAAGCCTTGCAGGAAGGCTTCGAACGCCGGTACGTCTTCCTGGCCGCCCGTGTACGGCTGGCCAATGATGGTCCAGGTCGCCAGGCTCTGGGTCGGGCCTTGTGGCACCACCTCCATCAGCGCCCACAGGTTACCAATGTTCAGTGAGGTGTAAATCAGTGACCAAGTCATGGTCATGGCGTGGTCGTCATGGCTGTTGAGTTGCTCCATCACCACATTGCCGTCCTTGAACAACTTCTTGCGGACCGAACGCACGCCCTCGCCGGTCATTTCGATATGGGACAACGCCGGAATAAACTTCGCGAAACCGGCGAAATCGCCGACCACATTCCACACACTGCGAGCATCGCCGTTCACGCTGACACTGGCGACGACAGGGTTACCCACCGGGTTACGGACCAGGGTATCGGGTTGTTGCATAAGAGAGCTCCTCTTTTCCGGGAGGCCGATAGTGGGCTCCTACCCAACGCAGTGAGCTGTACACATTCAACACCTGCTTGGCGTGGTTATGCGTTTTTGGCTGACTGCCGTAACGCCAAGGCCGCTACACCACACACGATCAACGCGATACAGGCCACGTAGAACGCATCGCTGTAGGCCATCAGGTACGCCTCGCGCCGCACGGTGTGGATCAAGCCCTCGATCACCTGCTGTTGAGTGGGTAACAGCGGGTTGAAGATGAAGGCCTCGCTGTCAGCCAGGCTGGCGCGCAGGCGCTCCTGAAAGGCCGGGGAAAACAGCGTAATCGACTCCCCTACCCGCTCAGAGTGAAAGCGCTCGCGCATGGCCACGATCTGCGTCAGGCCCGCCGTGCCCACGGCACCACCCAGATTACGCAGCATGGAGAACAAGGCCGAGGCCGAGCCGGCTTCATCCTTGGCCAGGCCAGACACCGCCAGTACGGAAAGCGCCACCATGATCAGCGGCTGCCCGATGCCCCGCACCACGGTGGACGGAATAATCACGTTGGCGGCGCTGTCCACGTCCAGGTGCGCACCGAGGTAGCACCCCAGGGCCATGATGAAAAAGCCACTGGCAACCATCAGTTTCGGGTTGAGCCACTTCATCAGGCGCGGCATGAACGGCGCCAGTACCAGTTGCACCATGCCGTAGGCGATCAGGCTGATGCCAATCTCCCGGGCGTTGTAGCCCTGCAGTTGGGACAAGTAATTGGGCACCAGGAACACCAGGCCGAAAGTGGCCCCGCCGAAGATGAACATCGCTGCGCTGGCCACGCCGAAGTTGTAGCTCTTGAGCAGGCGCAGGTTGATGAAGGCGCGGCTGCCATACAACTGCGACAGCACGAAGTACACCAGGGCAACGCCGGCGATCAGCGACATCCACACAATGAAAACGGAGCCGAACCAGTCCTTGCGGCCGCCTTCTTCCAGCACGATCTGCAAGCCACCCAGGCCGACGATCATGGCGATGATCCCGCCCCAGTCGCCGCGCTTGAGCAGGCTCAACTGCATGGGTTTGGCATCGATCGACCATGCCACCGCCAACAGCAAGAGAATGCCAGGGGCCAGTTGCAGGTAAAAGATCCAGCGCCAGGAATAGGCATCGGTCAGCCAGCCACCAATGGACGGCCCGGCGGCCTGGGCGACGCTGTTGGACAGCGCGAACAAGGCCATGCCCATCGCGATCTTGCTGGGCGGCAGTTCAGTGATGATCAGCTGGAATGACAAGGGAATCAGCACTGCGCCGGCGGCGCCCTGGATCACCCGAATGATGATCATCACTTCCAGGTTGGGCGCCCAGGAGCAGGCAATGGACGCCACCAAAAACACAAACGAGCCCACGAGCATCACACGCCGCAGAGAGAACACCTGCACCAACCAGGCGGTCAGCGGGATCATGACGATTTCCGCGACCAGGTAGGCGGTGGAAATCCACGAGCCTTCTTCGAACGTCGCCCCCAGGGAGCCTTCGATCTCCGGCAGCGCGGCGCTGGTCACGTGCACGTTCATGCCGGCCATGAAACAGCCGAACAGCCCACCGATCACCGCCACCCAGGCGCGAAAGGAGACGCTCTTTTCCGCCGCTTCAGTCATGGGCAGCGCCCCGCTCAACCGGGCGGGTGTCCACCGTGGTGATCACCGACATGCCCGGCAGGATAGGTCCGCCTTCGTCATGCTCATCAATGACGATCTTCACGGGAAAGCGCTGCACGATCTTGGTGAAGTTGCCGGTGGCGTTGTCCGACGGCAACAGTGCGAACACCGCCCCGGAGCCTGGCGAAAAGCTCACCACATGGCCTTTGAGCTTGCGCCCCGAATAACTGTCGACGCTGATATCCACCGGTTGGCCGGCACGCATATCGCGCAACTGGGTTTCCTTGTAGTTGGCCACCACGTAAGCCTGCTGCACAGGCACCACCGCCAGCAGCGGCAAGCCTCGCGCGACGTATTGACGGGTTCGTACTTTGCGCTGCCCCACCACACCGTCGATGGGTGAGCGGATCAAGGTATCTTCCAGGGCATGCGTCGCCAGGTTCAACTGCGCCTCGGCCTGGCTGCGCCGGGCTATCTGCTGCTGGAGCGAAGCCTGGGCCAATTGACGGCGGGTGACGGCCACGGTCAAGCGGGTTTCCTGCTGAAGTTGCATCGCCTTGGCAATCTCCACCGCAGCATTGGCCTGGGTGTAACTGGCGGCGGCCGTTTCCAGTCGCTGGGTGCTGGCGGCGTGATCGCGCACCAAGCCTTCGTAGCGGCGCTGATCCAGGCTCGCACGGCGCAATTCGGCGGCCACGCTGCGGGCGTGAGCCTCAGCCTGGGCAACCCCGGCCTTTTGCTGGGCGATCAGGCTGTCAGTGACGTGCAGGTTGGCCTCTTGCGCCGCCACCGAGGCTTGGGTTTCGGCCAGTTGTGCGCGGGCCTGTGCCAAGCGGGCCTGGTAATCACGGTCCTCGATGCGCACCAGCACATCCCCGGCCCTGACGGGCTGATCGTCCTCCACCATTACCTCGGCCACATAGCCTGAGACCTTCGGGCTGATGGGAATCCAGTCGGCCCGCACATAGGCATCATCGGTCTGCTCCAAGTAACGGCCAACCGTCATCCAGTACAGGCCGAACACCACCGCCGCGATCAACAACCCAGCGCAGCCCAGGATGAACAGATGCCTTTTGCGGCGTGAGTTGCGCGCAGGCACCTGCTCATCTTGGACAGCAGTTTTTTCATCAACGGCGATATTCATGGCTGGGTACCGGAAAAAGGGGTGTAAGCGTGGGTGGGCGCTGAAGGCTGCCAACCACCGCCAAGGGCACGGAACAGACTGATCTGGCGTTGCAGCAATTGACCATCGGCGTCGGCCCGCGTGGCCTGCAAACGGATCAGCTCACGCTCGCTGTCCAGCACGTCGAGAAAGTCGATAGCCCCCGCCTCATAGTTGAATTGGGCCAATGTGTAAGCCTGGCGGCTGCTCTCCAGCGCCTGGCTCAGGGCCGCGTGGCGCTGGCGTTCGCCGTCGTATAAGGCCAGGGCCTGGCGCACCTCCTTGAGGGCCTTGAGCACGCTGGCCTCGAACTGCGCCACCTCCACCTGCTCAAGCGCTCGCGCCTGTTTGACCCGCGCACGGTTGGCCTGCCAATTGGGGAACTGCCAGGTGATCAGTGGGCCGATGCCGAACATCAGCGCGCTGCTGTCGCCCAGTTCATGGGGCTTGTTGGCCGAGGAAGACACGGAAGCGCCGAAGGTGACCTTGGGGTACAGGTCGGCCTGGACGATATCCACTTGCAGCGTGGCCGCCTGCAACGTGCGCTCGGCCTGACGGATGTCGGGGCGGCGCGCCAACAATTGCCAGCCATCGCCCACCGGCAATTCGGCATTGAGTCGGGGCACCACTTCACACGTTGCGGCGCCAGAGCCTTCTTCAAGATCAGCGACGCCGGTCAGCATTGCCAGCTCGTAGAGCGCGGCTTGCCGACGCGCCTCGAGCATCGGCAGCAACGCCTGGGTTTCGCCTTGCAGGGCTTGCATGCGGCTGTATTCAAGGTCCGTCACCACACCGGCCTGGCGCTGGCGATCAATCAACGCCAGGCTGCGCCCGACCACGTCCAACGAATGGCGCTGGACCTTGGCACGCGCACCCAAAGCGCAGGCATTCACATAAGCGCGGGTGGTTTGCGCCACGACCGTGATGCGCAGCAAGTCTTCGGCAGCCTGCGCCGCCGCGGCTTGCACCTGGGCTCGTTCGATCGTGCGCTGGACCTGGCCCCAGACATCCACTTGATAAGCCAGCTCGAAGCCTGGGTTGAATGCCCACTCTGACGGCGCGTGGCTATCGGTGGCCTTGGCCAGCGTCTGGTCATCGGCCGTCTTGCCGTAAGCGGCACCCAGTGACGCCTGGGTGGACGGCCAGCGCTCGGCATCGGCCTGCATGATCCCCGCCAGCATCGCCTGCACATGGGCCTGGGCCGCCGCCAGGTCGCGGTTGTGCAGCAGCGCCTGTTGCACCAGCGCATCGAGTTGCGGATCGTTGTACAACTGCCACCAACGCTCGGGCAATGCCTGGGCGGACACACCCTGCGGCAGATGGCTCAAGGCATTGATGCGTTCAGGATGTGGCTGTGCCGGCTTATGTGCGACCCAGGATGAACAACCCGCCAACAACGCCACTGCCACACCGAGCAGCGAGAGACGGCCATGTCGTGGGAAAAAAGAAGGCGAACCCATCAAAGAAATCCAGAAGGCCAAGTAGAGACGCAGGGTAAAAGCGCAACGGGGTGCGCATCTCCCGAGTTCTGGACAACCATCGTTTCGATTGGGACAAGGTGGGACGACGCTTCTGAATCGCGCGTCGAACTCGTTCAGAAATGTGGGAGCGGGCTTGCCCGCGAAGGCGGTGTGTCAGTCGGTGCATCTGTTGCTGCACTAAAGCTTTCGCAGGCAAGCCAGCTCCCACATTGGACCTTCGTCGCCCCTCGCCAAAGTGCCAGTCACGGCTACCGCTGTGATTCAGACCAGGCGGCAGTGACTCGGGGTGTAACCCAGGGTGCGCTTGAACATCGCGGTAAATGCACTAGGGCTTTGGTAACCGTGCTCCAAAGCCACCTCCAAAATGGAGGCGCCACTGGCCAGCCGCTGCATGCTGAGCAGCAACCGCGTGCGCTTGCGCCATTCGCCGTAACTCATGCCCAGTTCTTTCTGGAACAGCCGAGCGAGGGTGCGTGAACTCATATTGAGCTGCACCGCCCAACACTCCAGTTTCGATTCCTGGGAAGGGTTGTCGATAAAGTCGGCACACAGTGATTTGAGCCTCGGCTCATGCGGGATCGGCACATGCGCCAGTACCCGCTGCGCGCGGTCAAGCTCCGAGAAAATCAGCTCGACAATCTGCACATGACGCAACGACGCCGGCTGGCTGTCAGGCTCATCGCCCGCAGCCACAATCAGCTCGCGCAGCAAGGGTGAAACCCTGATGACCTCGCACGCCTGCGCCAACCGACCGTGCGCCCCCGGCGAGATCAGCAAAGTGCGCATACGCACCTCGCCGGTCATGCGGATCTGATGCTCCATCGCCGGGGGCACCCATAGGGCGTGCCCGGAAGGCAGCACCCAGGTTGCCTGCTGCACCGACACCAGCATTACACCGTTGATGGCATAGACCAGTTGGCCCTCGTCATGTCGATGAGCAGCCACTATGTCGCCGTGCACGTAGTTACCGGCGAGGGCTGCCAAAGAGGTATGCGCGTTCATTTCAGCAAGCCGCGAGCAGGTCAGGCCGGCCACTGTTGGAAGGATCCTTGGGCATCATGTCGCGTCTCCTTTTTTGAACAGAGTGACCCATTGAGTCTCAGTGGCCACTGGATCCAATACTAAACAAAGAAAGGGGGCGGGGAATTGCGTATTAGGGTGGGGACTGTGAAAAAACGTCGAGTAAAAATTAAAAAAACCAAAATATCGGCGAGTAGATTTCAAGAAAAAAAGATTATTGCTTTTGGGGATAACAGGGGCTCGCAAAGAGCCCCTGTTCGGGCTTAACCCTAAAACGCGTAACGCGCCTTGACCATCACCCCATCAGCATCAAACCCGCTACGCGCCTGGCGGGTATAGCTGGCGCCCACGGTCAGCGCCGACACCTGATAATTCAGGCCCAGGCTGGCTTCGTAACTGTCACGTGCGACCGAAGCGCCCGTGACGGTAAACGCCGAACCGCCCAGCACAAAGCTGGAGGTTTGCGCCACGCGGTCACCCATCAGGTCGTGGTAGGCCATCAATGTGGCTTCCGGTTGCAGGCTGCCAGTGGCCAACGGGAAGTTGCCGGCCAAGCGCACACCCGCGCCCAACTCGCCCACTTCATAGCGTTGCGAGCCGGTGCTCAGCGCCGCCGAAGAGCCCTTCTCGGTAAAGCTGTCCATGCGCACGTTGGAATAACGCGCCGCGACTCGCGGTTCTATCACGGCAGCATCCGACAGCGTGAAGCTGTAGCCGCCCAGTACGCTGGCCGACAACACATTGCTGTCGTAGCTACCCTTGGCTGTCGTACCCGCCACACGACGCTTGCTGTCATTGTCGTTATGGCCATAGCTCAGGCTGCCGTCGACAAACCAGTTCTGCAGCGACCAGTTGCCGTACAACGACAGCGCATGGCCCTGCACGTCGGTCTTGGTGCCCAGGTCCGAATGGATGTTGGAGTTGAGGTAGCTGTACGCCACGCCCACCGCGGTGCTGTCGTTCAACCGACCATCCACACCCACCGCCATGCCGCTGCTGTTGGCCGAATAACCGTTGTCGCCGCTGCGTCCATCCTGATCCATGTTGCTGCTCAAGCCTTGCAACCACACACCCACGGCTTCGCGATTATCACGCTGGCCCGAGAGGCGATTGAGGATCGCGCCATTGATCACCGTCTGGCCCGACAAGGCCACGTCCAGCGCACCACGGTTGACGTCCGGCTTGAGTTGCTCGCCCACCTGCGCCAACTGCTGCGCCGTGCCCGCATTGGCCAGGGCCTGGAACACCGGATCATCCGTTGCCAACTGCCCGAGCACGTCATTTTTTGCTTCGTTGACCACAGTGACAACCGGCTCAGTGGCGCCCGCGCCGGTCAGTTCCTCTTGCACTTGCTGATTGCTCTTCAACCCCACCACGGCCTTGACCGTCTGCGCATCGGCCGAATAACTGAGCACGTCCAGCAACGACGAAGTGCTGGCAACCGACAGGCCGTTGTTCTGCACACTGCTGGCTTGCAGCAAGGTGTATTCGGTGCCGCTCGGCACGGGGGTGAAATCGCCTGGGTTGGCGCTCAAGGTCACTTTCGATGCCTGGGCGAAATTCGCCGCACCGTTGACCGTCAGGTATGGCGTGGTCGGCACTACGCTGTTGGCCAGGCGCATATCAATGCCTGCACCGCTGGCGACGTTGAGGTCACCGGTGAGCACCGTGCCCGGGGCCGACAGGTTCAGAGAGCCCGAGTTGATCGACACCGGCGCGATGATGCGGCTGCCGGAAAAGTCAGCCTGGCCGGCGATGTTCACCGCGCTGACGTTGAGCACGTCGCCGACGATTTTGCCGCCGGTCCAGTTGAGGGTGGCGCGGTTGGCTGCGTCGATAGCGATTCCGGAATTGCTGCGGATTTCACCGGCTTGTTGGTTGATTTCGAAGGTGGAGGTTTGCTCAGCTGCGTCGACAGAGATGGCCGTGCCATCGGCGATGATCGTGCCGCGGTTGATGATGCCGCGGGAGCCGGTGGGGCTGTTTTGGGTGAAGGTGGCGCCCAGGAGATCGATCGCTTTGGCGTTTGTACCTTTGGCTTCGAGGGTGCCGGTGTTGAGGATGGAGTCGACGGTACCTGCATAAAAAACAATACCGGAAGCATCTGCGCCGTTCACAGACAGCAGGCCACTGTTTTCGATACGCAGTGGACTCGTGGTGGTTTCAACTTCTATGCCCCAGGCGCGCTGGCCCGTTGCAGTGATAGTCCCGGAGTTGATGATTTTGCCGCCGATATTGATCGGGAAATCACTCGGGCCATCCACTGCCAGCGCCACTACTTCATCGCCGACCACCTCGATCACGCCCGTGTTAGCAACGTCGCCTGCCACTTGCGTGTTATGCAGGAACATACCCTCGCCGCCAACCGTGCCACCAAAAGCAGAAGTGCCCGATACAACGGGAGTTGTTTTAATGGTGCCGGAGTTGATTACGCTGCCACCAATCACGGCATCACCAATCTCAAAACCTTCGTAACCGCCATTGTTCATGGTGATGTTACCGGCCTGAATCAGATCGCCCGTAATCGTACTAGGGGTTGAGCCGTCGTTTGCAAAACCGAATGGGTCCACGGCAAACGCCCGAATGGAACGTCCGTCAGAGGTCATCACAATATCAGCACGATTGATCAGCGAACCTTGAATACTGGTATTGGAAACACTGACACCCATCAACGCAGTAGTGCCAGAGTCGGGGGTGGGCGTTTGATTGGTCGCTTCAGTCAGCCTCCCGGTGAAGGTCAGAGATTCGTTAAACGTCTCACCCTTCCACGAGGTTTTGCCTTGACTCAGATCCACTTCAACGGCCAATGCCTGGCTGCTGATTGCACCGACCACCACGGCCAACAGTTTTTGCTTGAACGGTTTTTGCTTCATTTGAAAACTCCATGTACGACAGAAGACATCGCCATAAACCCATGGCGATTACAGATATAAAACGAACGACTACAACAAGCGCCGCTGCACCGCCTCATCCAACGTGCTGCGGGTCAGAGCTTGCACCACCTCGTGGGTGTCCTGGCGGAAAGGTACGGCAACGATCAACAACAATTGCATCCAGGTACGCAGCGACTCGCTCTTGCGCACAAGGCCCAGCCCCTTGCCGGGCAAGCGGCGCTGCTGATCTTCCAACAGGCGGTTTTGCCGCTCGCGAATCAGGTCCTCACCCGGCAGGGTTAAGGCCATCACGCTGTGGGAAGCGAGGCATTGAGCACCCACACGAACGACCGAACTATTCGGTCAGTACCGGCCCGCTTATGAGTTAAGGAATATTTTGGACTGCAACGGAATCTGAGCAAGGGCTGACTCAGCGTCGACTCGGACTTGCCAAATAACAGGCAAAAAAAAACCCGGAAATCCTCACTTGCGTGGGCCTTCCGGATTTTCTAAACCGCCAAAAATGGTGGGTCGTGTGGGATTCGAACCTACGACCAATTGGTTAAAAGCCAACTGCTCTACCAACTGAGCTAACGACCCGCTGTGTGGTGGCGCGTATAATACTGATTTCTAAGGATTATTCAACACCTTATTTTAAATAAATCAGAAAAAACGCATTTGAACGGTAATTCGGTGGGTAGAACGCCTATCGCAGCCGCCTGATCAGCGCCCTGGCTCGTCGTTCCACAGGTACTTGTGCAGCTGCAATTGCAGGCGCACCGGCAGGTTGTCCGCCACTACCCAGTCCGCCAGCTCCCGGGCGTTCAGGTCGTGATGGCTGGGTGAGAACAGCACCTCGCCCGCCCGCCGCTCCAGGCCATACTGGATCAGCTTGGAGGTGGCCCAGTCATAATCGTCACGGGAACAGATGACGAACTTGACCTGATCGTTGGCCGTCAGCAAGTCGATGTTCTCGTAGCGGTTGCGGTGGGCTTCCTTGGAATCCGGGGTCTTGAGGTCGACCACTCGGCTGACGCGCGAATCGACCGCAGAGATGTCCAGGGCGCCGCTGGTTTCCAGTGACACCTCGTAGCCGGCGTCGCACAGTTGCTTGAGCAAAGGGATGGCGTTGGGTTGCGCCAAGGGCTCGCCGCCCGTCACGCAGACGTAGCGCGGCCGGTAGCCGGCAACCTGTTCCAGGATGTCGTCGAGGGTGCGCACGGTGCCGCCACTGAAGGCGTAGGCGCTGTCACAGTATTGGCAGCGCAATGGGCAGCCGGTCAACCGTACAAAGACAGTGGGCAGGCCAGCAGTGCGCGTTTCACCCTGCAACGAGTAAAAGACTTCGGTAATACGTAATGTGTCTTGCATAGTCGCCACGGGCGTAACAGCTAAACAGGCTGTCCGCCTCCGTCAGGCACTTCAAGGGATTGCGCCAACGCGTCAACCCCAGGAAGCGTGTTTCATAAAAGGGCGTGGATTCTAACGAAAAAACCCGCGACAAGCGCGGGTTTCTTCTAAACGGGCTGCATGGCTTACAAGCGTTGCAGGTCCCGCTGGGCCAACTGCGCCGCGGAGGTACCCGGGTACTGGGCAACCACCTGCTGCAGAATGCCTTTGACCTTGTCGGTATGACCCAGGCGGCGTTCTACATCAGCGAGTTTGTACAGCGAATCCGGAACCTTGGCGTGCTTGGGGTACAGCTGGCTGACCTTGGCAAAAGCCTGGCCCGCCGCTTGCAAATCACCCTTTGCCAGGTTGACCTCACCCAACCAGTACTGGGCATTGCCCGCGTATTGGCTGTTAGGGTATTTGCGCAGGAAAGCGGTAAAAGCCTGGCTGGCCTTATCGAAGTCCTTGGCCTTGATCAGGTCGAAGGCTGCATCGTAATACAGTTTTTCCTTCGCTGGATCACCCGGCTCGCTGCTGGCAGCAGGGGCGGCAGCAGCGGCCCCCGCTGCGGCGCCACCGGCAGCGGCACTGGGTGCGCCACCGGCAGAAGAATTATCAGGAGTAGCGGCAGGTGCAACACCGGCTCCAATACGACGATCAAGATCCTGGTATCGCTCCAAGCCTTCTTGCTTCAGCTGGTTCACTTGATTTTGCAGAACTTCAATGGCGCCTTGTTGCTGGGCCAATTGATCCTGCATGCGTTGCAGCTGGTTGAACAGTTCGCCCTGTGCCGAGGGAGCGGACGTAGCCGCTCCCCCCGCATAGGCGCCGTTCGTGCCATAACCTGCTGGCGGATAACTGCTCCCGCTATTGTTATAGCCTGAGTTGCTATCCGTTACAGGAACCGCAGCCCACACCGCAAGCGGTGCGAAGCTGAGAGCCAATACAGTTAGAGCACGACGGCACGTTCGCATGACGAATTACTTACGCAGTTCGACGCGACGGTTCTGAGCCCACGACTGTTCGTCGTTGCCAGTTGCAACTGGACGCTCTTTACCGTAGGAAACCAGTTCCAGTTGGCCTGGAGCAACACCTTGCAGTACCAGGTAGCGCTGAACGGCTTTCGCACGACGCTCGCCCAGTGCCATGTTGTACTCACGAGTACCACGGGCGTCAGTGTTACCTTCCAGAACAACGCGAGCGCCGTTAGCTTTCAGGTCCTTGGCGTGAACGTCCAGAGCGCGCATGGCTTCTGGCTTCAGGTCCGAACTGTCGTATTCGAAGTAGAAAGTGGTGATAGCGCGCAGAGCAGCTTCTTCGCTCAGGGAGCCGTCGACCGCACCAGTGTTGGCGCCGTAACCAGCGTTTGGATCAACAGCTGCGCCTTCACCGGCATTGTCGCCGCCTTTAGAGGAGCAACCAACGGCTACGGACAGAGCCAGAGCCAGAGCAGCAAACTTACCAAACTTCAGCATTTCCATCGTGAAACTCCTAATGAACCCCAGTGTGTTAAGTACTTCTTTTTGTAGCGCCGCGTCAGTTCAGGTAAGGGGACCAGGATGGTTCTCTGACTTCGCCTTGTGCGGTAGGAAGTGGGAGCCTTACGCGTCCATTGATGGACACGAGCATCAAGACTCCCCGGCCCTGCTGGCGGGTGGCGTAGATTACCATGGTGCCGTTGGGCGCAACAGTGGCTGACTCATCAAGGTTGGTATCTGTAAGGATTTTTACGGTTCCGCGCTGCAAATCCTGGGCCGCAACCCGGAAATTAGTGAAACCATCCTGACGGTGAATCATCACCAACGTCTTTTCATCGGCCGAAAGCTTGGGGTTGGCGTTGTAGTTACCAATAAAGGTCACACGTTCCGCACCGCCGCCGTTCACATTTGCCTTGTAGACCTGAGGCTTGCCGCCACGGTCGGAGGTGAAGTAGATGGTCGAACCATCCTTACCCCAGAACGGTTCGGTGTTGATGCCCGGGCCGCTGGTCACACGCGAGAGCTGACGCGAGGCCATGTTCATCACGTAGATATCCGGGTTGCCGTCCTTGGACAGCACGAAAGCCAGGCGCGAACCATCCGGCGACCAGGCTGGCGCACCGTTGAGGCCTTCGAAGTTGGTGATCTGCTCACGACGGCCAGTATCGATGTGCTGCACAAAGATGCGCGGGCGACGCTGTTCGAACGATACGTAGGCAATACGCTTGCCGTCTGGCGCAAAGCGAGGCGACAGGATTGGCTCGCGGGACTGCAGCAAGGTCACTGCACGTGCGCCGTCGTAGTCCGAACGCTGCAGGGTGTAGCGGGTATTGTCTACAGAGAAACGCTCAGCCGTCACATACAGCAGGCGCGTCGAGAACGCCCCTTTGATACCGGTGAGTTTTTCAAACGACTGGTCCGAGATGTAGTGAGCCATGTCGCGCAGTTGCTCGGCGGTACCCGATACGCTGCCGGTCAGAACCTGCTGCTCGGTGGCCACGTTGAACAACGTGTACTGGATCTGCAGGCGACCGCCGGCCGGCGTGATGCTGCCGACCATCAGGTACTGGGCACCGACCGCCTTCCAGTCACGGAAGATGACTTCGCTGGCCTGGGTTGGCTGGCTGATCATGTTGCCTTTTGGAATCGGCGCGTAGTAACCGGAGTTACGCAGGTCGTCGCTGACGATCTGGGCCATGTCGTCCGGCAGCACGCTGCCGCCCTGCCAACCGAACGGCACGACTGCAATCGGGGTGGCCCGATCACTGCCGCTGGTTACCAGGATGTTCTTTTCATCCGCCGCCGCTATCCCTGCCATACAGCAAATAACGACAAGCATTCCTCGAAGAAGGTTTCTCACAAGGCTAGATCCTCAGGTGTGAATGTCATCTTGAATGAACGATAGGGAGCGAAGTCACTTGGTTTCATTCCCTGCATCTCGGTCAACCGGCCAATATTCTTGACCGCGGCAACCGCCGAACTGTCGAACGAACCGTCACCACTGGACTTGGCCACGCTGACCGAAGTCACCGTACCGTCCGGCAACATGCCGATCTGCAGCACTACTGTCATGCCTTTACGTGCCGAAGGTGGACGTGTCCAGCCTTCCGCTGCCCGCGCCCGAATCAGGTCGTCGAAACTGCCCGCGACTTCATCGCCACGCTCATCGGCCAAGGCTTGCTGACGCTGCGGCGTGTCGGAAAGCAAATCTGCCAGGGCCTGGGCCTTTTTCTCTTCGGCGGATTTGCGTGCTGCTTCCTGGGCCTTTTTCTTGGAGGCGTCGGCGGCAGCTTTCTTCTTCGCTTCGTCGGCGACTTTCTTCTTCGCCTCGTCTGCTTCAGCTTTTTTCTTGGCGTCTTCGGCGGCTTTCTTCTTCGCGTCTTCGACTATCTTTTTCTTGGCTTCTTCAGCGGCCTTTTTCTTGGCCTCTTCTTCGGCAGCCTTCTTGGCTTCTTCTTCCGATTTCTTCTTGGCTATATCAGCCAATTGTTTCTCTTCGGCCTTTTTCGCTTCGGCAGCTTTCTCGGCTTTCTTGGCTTCATCAGCCTTTTTCGCCTCGTCGGCCTTCTTGGCTTCGTCAGCCTTTTTCGATTCCTCGGCCTTTTGAGCCGCCTCTTCTTTCTTTTGTTCCGCAGCAGCCTTCACCGCTTCCTGCTCGACCTTCTTCTGTTCCATCTGCTCGACTTCAGTCTGGCGCGCGGCCGACTTCTGGGCCTCACCCGCAATCTTCTGATTGGTCTGGGTGGTGGCCTGACTTTTCGATTTCAGCTGATACAGGGTCGCCTGCACGATCGGCTTGGCTGGCGGCAGGTCCGGGGTCATGGCAAAGCTGACGAACAGCATGCCGAACACCAGGACGTGCAGGGCAATTGCCCACACGCCAGGCCAGAAGTAGCTTTCCGAGGCGGACGGCTCTCGCTGTTGCTGCATCAGGGCGCCTCGGTAATCAAGCCAACGTTACCGACGCCGGCCTTCTGCAGCCCGCCCATGGCGCCCATGACGGAGCCGTAGTCGACCGATTTGTCACCCCGGATAAACACCTGGGTGTGCTTGCCGCCTTCGTTGCCGGAGCGAATGATCTTGGTCACCGCATCGGTCATGGCAGGCAAGGTCAGGGCCTTGTCCTGCTGCTTTTGCGTGTCGACTTCGCTGCCAAGGTTCCAGTAATAGGTCTTGTCAGCCTTGATCGAAATGGTCAGGACCTGAGTGTTGTTGTCCTGCGGCAAGGCTTCACTGGAAACCTTGGGCAGATCAACCTTCACGCCCTGGTTGAGCATCGGCGCGGTCACCATGAAGATCACCAGCAGTACCAGCATCACGTCGATGTAGGGCACTACGTTCATCTCGGCGACCGGCTTGCGCTTTTTGCGAGCTCGAGCGATTAAAGCCATTGGGAATTACCTGCTTATTCTTCGCTGGTGTGCACTTTACGGTGCAGGATCGCCTGGAACTCGTCGGCGAAGGTGTAGTAACGGCCGATCAAGGTTTCGCTGGTGGCGGCAAAACGGTTGTAGGCGATTACTGCGGGGATAGCGGCGAACAGGCCGATCGCGGTGGCGATCAGGGCTTCGGCAATACCCGGGGCCACGGTGGCCAGTGTGGCTTGCTGCGCCTGGGCCAGGCCGCGGAAGGAGTTCATGATGCCCCATACGGTACCGAACAGGCCGATGTATGGGCTCACGGAACCCACGGTGGCGAGGAACGGCAGGCCCTGCTCAAGTTTCTCTTCTTCGCGGGAGATGGCAACGCGCATGGCACGGGCCACGCCTTCCATCACCGCTTCCGGGTCTACACCAGGCTGCTGGCGCAGACGGGAGAATTCCTTGAAGCCGGCACGGAAGATCTGCTCGACGCCCGAGTCCGGGTCCGGGTTGCTGCCGGCCTGGCGGTACAGCTTGGACAGGTCGATACCCGACCAGAAGCGCTCTTCAAAGCTCTCCAAGGCACGTCGACCGGCACGCAGCATGTTGCTGCGCTGAAAAATCATGACCCAAGAGGTAACCGATGCGGCTACCAGGGTCAGCATGACCAGTTGAACCACGACACTGGCATTGCTGACCAGGCTCCACATGGAGGAATGGTCGACGACGGTAGGTTCCACGCTAAATCTCCTGCTTTGATTGTTGACCCGCGCCGCTCACGGCGGCAAAGGCCGCGCGTAGAGTTTCGGGAATGGCCCGAGGTTTCAAGCTGTTGGTGCGCACACACGCCACCAGGAACTGCCCTTCACAGAGCAGCGTTGCATCCGTGGCCCGCCTGACCTGCTGTTTGAAACGCAGGCTGGCACGGTTCAATTCGATGACTTCGGCACTGACCAGCAATTCGTCGTCCAGTCGCGCCGGTGCGTGGTAACGCGCCTCGCTGGAATGCACGACGAATAACAGGTCCTCGCCTACAAGCTCGGACTGGGCAAAACCCAACTCCCGCAGCCGCTCGGTTCGAGCCCGTTCCATGAATTTCAGGTAATTGACGTAATAAACGATGCCGCCGGCATCGGTGTCCTCGTAATAAACGCGACAGCGATGTGCGAACGACTGATCCCCGTTTTGCGCGCGCATACTCTAGTGCTTACTCCTCATGTTGCCAATTGGCTGGGCAACTGTTTTTTCATTCCTGAACGCTTTTGCAGTGACTCAAATGACGACGCCAGACACTGGGACAGCACAAAGCTCAGATAAATCGTCCGGCGTAAGCTTTTTAATCGTCTACCGCATCGAGGAATTCGTCTACCACGGGCATCTCTCCCAATCGTGACGGAATGTTTAGCCCAAAGTGCAGGTAAGCATGGCGTGTCACCACCCTGCCCCGCGGGGTTCGCATGATGTAGCCCTGCTGGATCAGGTACGGCTCCAGCACATCCTCAATGGTATGGCGCTCCTCACTGATGGCCGCGGCCAGGCTGTCCACGCCGACCGGGCCACCGTCGAATTTCTCGATCATGGTCAAAAGTAGGCGTCGATCCTGGTGATCGAAGCCATGCTCGTCCACATCCAACAGGTTCAACGCCAGGTCCGCCACCGCCTTGGTGATGTGGCCCTTGGCACGCACCTCGGCAAAATCGCGCACGCGGCGCAGCAGACGGTTGGCGATTCGCGGCGTGCCACGAGCGCGCCGGGCGATTTCAAAGGCGCCTTCCGGGTCCAGAGGCAAGCCAAGGATACTCGCCGAACGGCTGACAATGGTCGCCAGATCGGCCGTGCTATAGAACTCTAGACGTTGAACAATGCCGAAACGGTCTCGCAGCGGGTTGGTCAACATGCCCGCGCGGGTGGTCGCGCCCACCAGGGTAAACGGCGGCAGGTCGAGCTTGATCGAACGGGCCGCCGGGCCTTCGCCGATCATGATGTCGAGCTGGAAGTCTTCCATGGCCGGGTACAGCACTTCCTCCACAATCGGCGACAAGCGATGGATTTCGTCGATAAACAGCACGTCATGGGGTTCAAGATTGGTCAGCAGCGCTGCCAGGTCGCCCGGCCGCTCCAGCACCGGGCCGGAGGTGGACTTGATCGACACGCCCATTTCCTGGGCGATGATATTGGCCAGGGTGGTCTTGCCCAACCCCGGCGGGCCGAAGATCAGGGTGTGGTCCAGGGACTCACTGCGCCCGCGCGCGGCCTGGATAAACAGCTCCATCTGCTCGCGCACGGTAGGCTGGCCGATGTATTCGGCCAGGCTCAGGGGGCGGATGGCCCGGTCCTGGACTTCTTCACGGTCACGCGGGCCGGTGGCCGCGATCAGACGATCGGCTTCAATCACTTAAATCATTCCCTTCAGGGCACGGCGAATCATGTCTTCAGCGCTCAGGTTCTTGTCCTTGATGGCCGATACCGCCTTGCTGGCCTCCTGGGGCTTGTAGCCCAGGGAGATCAGCGCATTGACCGCATCGCTTTCCGCGCTGGCGACTTGGGCCGCTGGCATATCCGGCTGGTTCGGTACCAGGGCGAACATGCTCGGCACCACTTCCCAGGCTTTGAAGCGGTCTTTGAGTTCCACCAACAAGCGCTCGGCGGTTTTCTTGCCGACCCCCGGCACCTTGGTCAGAGCCGAGGTGTCTTGGGCGGACACGGCACGCACCAACTCATCCACTTCCAGGCTCGACATCAAGGCCAGGGCCAGTTTGGGCCCCACGCCATTGAGACGAATCAGCTCGCGGAAGAAATCGCGGTCGCGCTTGCCGATGAAACCATAGAGCAGTTGCGCGTCTTCACGCACCACTAAATGAGTGTGCAAGGTTATCGGCTCGCCGACGGACGGCAGGCGATACAAGGTGGTCATGGGCACTTCCAGCTCATAACCCAACCCATTCACATCCAGAATCAGGTGCGGCGGCTGTTTCTCAGCCAGGGTGCCGCGCAAGCGTCCAATCACGGTTCAGATCCTTAAAGCTTGGGGGTCAGTTCAAGGCCTGACCGCAAAAATAACGATTGCGCTGATGCTATCAGAGACGCAGGCGCCCGCCACGACTACGTGCTGTGCCCAAGCCGTGAGGCAACAGGCTGGAGCGGGTATGGGCATGGCAAATGGCGATGGCCAGGGCGTCCGAGGCGTCGATCTGCGGCTTGGAAGTGAGCTTGAGCATGTGCATGACCATCATCTGCACCTGCTCCTTGTTGGCGCCACCGGTGCCGACCACGGCCTGCTTGACCTGGGTCGCGGTGTATTCAGCGATTTCCATGCCCTCCTCGGCACCCGCCACGATGGCGGCGCCACGGGCTTGGCCGAGCTTCAACGCCGAGTCGGCATTCTTGGCCATGAACACTTTTTCAATGCCCATGGTGACCGGGCCGTAGGTCTGGATGACTTCACGCACGCCGCGATAAACGATCTGCAGCCGTTCGGCCAGCTCGCCGGCACCGGTGCGGATGCAACCCGAGGCGACGTACACGCAGCCGCGCGGGGTCTGCTGCACCACGCCAAAACCGGTGATGCGCGAACCGGGGTCGATACCTAGGATTAAAGTCATAACGCCTGCGGGTTGGATTTACAACGGTATGTGCCAGGCACACATTTGTGTAACAGCATAGAACCCCTGAGGGAGCTGGCTTGCCTGCGATGCGGGCACCTCGGTGCGTCTGTCAAATCGAGGTGATGCTATCGCAGGCAAGCCAGCTCCCACAGTGGATATTCATCGTTCTTAAGTGAGCTGTTCGGCCACAGACTCAGGAATGTCGGCATTCGAATACACATTCTGCACATCATCCAGGTCTTCAAGCATGTCCAGCAGCTTCAGCACCTTTTGCGCACCGTCCAGGTCCAGTTCGGCACTGGTGGTCGGCAGCATCACGATTTCCGCGTCGGTGCCGTTGAAACCAGCAGCTTCCAGGGCGTTACGCACGGCGTAGAAGCTGGCGAACGAGGTAAACACGTCGATGGAGCCGTCTTCGTTGGTCACGACGTCATCGGCATCCGCTTCCATCGCAGCTTCCATCAGCGCGTCTTCATCTGTGCCCGGTGCGAAGGTGATCTGCCCCTTGCGCTCGAACAGGTAGGCCACCGAACCATCCGTGCCGAGATTACCACCGCACTTGCTGAACGCATGACGTACGGCTGCCGCTGTACGGTTGCGGTTGTCGGTCATGCATTCGACCATCACCGCCACGCCGCCCGGGCCATAGCCTTCGTAGGTCAGCTCGACCATGTCGTCGGTATCGGCCGCACCGGCACCACGGGCCACGGCGCGGTCAATGATGTCGCGGCTCATGTTCGCGCCCAACGCCTTGTCCAGCGCGAGGCGCAGACGCGGGTTGGAGCCCGGATCACCGCCACCCTGGCGGGCCGCGACAGTCAGTTCGCGAATCCACTTGGTGAAGATCTTGCCTTTCTTGGCATCCTGACGCTCTTTGCGGTGCTTGATGTTCGCCCACTTGGAATGGCCAGCCATAACACAACTCCGAATTCTCTAGAAACCTTATCAATCCCGCCCCAAGCGAGATTTCCCTCTTTTAAACGCAAAGGCGCATCCGAAGATGCGCCTTTTTGACTGCCTACCACTTTATCGCGCTTTCACGCAGCAGCCTTACTCAGCCTTCGGCGTCTCGCGCAGGCGGATGTGCAACTCGCGCAAGGCCTTGGCATCCACCACACCCGGCGCCTGGGTCATGACGTCCGCAGCGCTCTGGGTTTTCGGGAAGGCGATCACTTCACGGATCGACTGGGCGCCGGTCATCAGCATCACCAGACGGTCCAGGCCGAACGCCAGGCCACCGTGCGGCGGCGCGCCGTATTTCAGGGCGTCGAGCAGGAAGCCGAATTTCTCTTCCTGTTCCGCTTCGTTGATGCCCAGCAGGCGGAAGACCGCTTGTTGCATCTCTTTGCGGTGGATACGGATCGAGCCGCCACCCAGTTCAGTACCGTTGAGCACCATGTCGTAGGCACGGGACAGCGCGCCGGCCGGGTTGGCTTCCAGCTCCTGCGGGGAGCACTTCGGCGCGGTGAACGGGTGGTGCAAGGCGCTAAAGCTGCCGTCGTCGTTCTCTTCGAACATCGGGAAGTCCACAACCCACATCGGCGCCCATTCGCAGGTCAGCAGGTTCAGGTCGTGACCCAGCTTGATACGCAGCGCGCCCAGGGCTTCGCTGACGATCTTGGCCTTGTCGGCGCCGAAGAACACGATGTCGCCGTCAACCGCACCGACGCGATCAAGGATCACGTTCAGGTTGGCCTCAGGGATGTTTTTCACGATCGGCGATTGCAGGCCGTCGACACCGTTGGCGCGCTCGTTGACCTTGATGTACGCCAGGCCCTTGGCACCGTAGATGCCGACGAACTTGGTGTAGTCGTCGATCTGCTTGCGCGGCATGCTCGCGCCGCCAGGCACGCGCAGGGCGGCGATACGGCATTTCGGGTCGTTGGCCGGACCGCTGAACACCTTGAAGTCGACGTCCTTGAGCTGGTCGGCCACGTCCACCAGTTCCAGCGGGTTACGCAGGTCTGGCTTGTCGGAACCGTAGCGGCGCATGGCTTCTTCGAAGGTCATGTGCGGGAATTCGCCGAACTCCAGGCCCAGCACTTCCTTGAACAGGTTGCGGATCATCTGCTCGGTCAGGCCCATGATCTCTGTTTCATCGAGGAAGCTGGTCTCGATGTCGATCTGGGTGAATTCCGGCTGGCGGTCAGCGCGCAGGTCTTCGTCACGGAAGCACTTGGCGATCTGGTAGTAACGGTCGAAGCCGGCCACCATCAGCAGTTGCTTGAACAACTGCGGCGATTGCGGCAGGGCGAAGAAGCTGCCGGCGTGGGTGCGGCTCGGTACCAGGTAGTCACGCGCGCCTTCCGGGGTGGCCCGGGTGAGGATCGGCGTTTCGACGTCCAGGAAGCCGTTTTCGTCGAGGAAGCGGCGGATGCTGGTGGTCATGCGCGAACGCAGGCGCAGCTTCTCGGCCATTTCCGGACGACGCAGGTCCAGGAAGCGGTAGCGCAGGCGGGTTTCTTCGCCTACGTCGGAGTATTCGTTAAGTGGGAACGGCGGGGTTTCCGACTCATTCAGCACTTCCAGCTCGTAGCCCAGCACTTCGATGCCGCCGGACGCCATGTTCTTGTTCACAGCACCGGCCGGACGCAGGCGTACCTTGCCGGTGATTTTCACCACGTACTCGCTGCGCACGCGGTCGGCGGCGGCGAAACTCTCGGCGCGGTCCGGGTCGAACACCACCTGGGCCAGACCATCACGGTCACGGATGTCGAGGAAGATCACCCCGCCGTGGTCGCGGCGACGGTGAACCCATCCGCAAAGGGTGATTTCCTGACCTTCCAGGGTCTCGTTCAGTTGGCCGCAATAGTGGCTGCGCATCATGGTCGTGGTTTCACTTCTCGTAATTCGAAATTCGGTGGCAGGCCTGCCTCGTCACCGTACAGTTAAGCAGGGGACGGATAATGCAGGAGCCTGCGCGTAGAGTTCAACTCAGTCTGCTTTGTCGCCGCCCGCCAGGTTCTTCTTGGCGCCGGTCTTGAAATCGGTCTCGTACCAGCCGCTGCCGCTCAGGCGGAAGCCCGGCATGGACAACATCTTCTTCAACTCAGGTGCCTGGCAGGCAGGGCAATCGACCAGCGGCGCGGCGCTGATCTTCTGAATGGCTTCCAACTGATGACCACAGGAAGCGCATTGATAGTCGTACATGGGCATGGAGATGTCTCGGCGATCAGATCGTTACAGCGCCACGCCCTGCCCTGTGCATAAAGCCCGGCATGCGCAGCAAAGCGCGGGATTATATCTGGTAAATCAACACAGCGCAGCCGGCTTTGTGCCCAGGGCCCGGCCCGCCGGGATGACGGGCCGACCACCGGACTACTGCTTGAGCGTGTCTCCCGTCGTGAGCGCGCCCCGGCCTTTGAGCACATGGACCACGCACACCACCCTCACCAGCCCGCTGAAGTTCTTTACGCCTCCGTAACGCAAATGCACTTCCCGATCGACATAGGACAACAACGCACTGACCGAACAGGTATTGAGCCTGGCGATTTCCGTCAGGATGTTCCAATAGATCTGTTCAAGCCGCAGGCAGGTAGAAAACCCATTGAGCCTGACCGACCGGGACAGTGGCTTGGCCAGTCCCATATCAAACCCCTTCGAAAAAGGGTCAACTTTTATCTTGTGAAAACCACAGGCTTCCATCACTCCCTTACCCACTCCACGTGACATACACCTGACACTCCATTGCCAAACAGCAGCCAACAGGTTTCTCCCATTGGACGATGGGCCTATAAAACAGCAGCCAGCGCAGAGCAGCCAGAAGACGGGGAGTAGTTAGTCGTAGGACAACGCCAGGAAGCGCAGGGAAACCAGCAGGCAGCGCCCAAAAGGCGCCGCCTGGGTTTAACCGTTACTGGTTTTCGAGCAGGGAGCGCAGCATCCACGCGGTTTTCTCGTGAACCTGCATACGCTGGGTCAAGAGGTCTGCCGTCGGCTCATCACTGACTTTGTCGAGCAATGGGAAGATGCCTCGCGCGGTACGCGTGACCGCTTCCTGGCCGGCCACCAACTGCTTGATCATCTCTTCGGCGCTCGGCACACCCTCTTCTTCCTTGATGGAAGACAGGCGGGCGTAAATCGAATAGGCACCCGGCGCCGGGAAGCCCAGGGCACGGATACGCTCGGCAATGGAGTCCACTGCCAGCGCCAGCTCGTTGTACTGCTCCTCGAACATCAGGTGCAGCGTACGAAACATGGGGCCTGTGACGTTCCAATGGAAATTGTGGGTCTTCAGATACAGAACATAGGTATCGGAAAGCAGGCGGGAAAGTCCGTCGACGATGGATTTACGGTCTTCTTCACTGATACCAATATCGATTGCCATGTGTTTCCCCTTCAATTGACGAGCATTCATTGATCAGGTGCAGCTCCACTCTAACAAGAGAGTGCGTCATGTGCAGCCCGGCACACCCGGGCGACATGCGGCAAATCGCCCCGCACCGCCTGCGGGATCTGACTTGGCAAGCCTGTTTACCTGTGGGAAGAGTCTGGGCATGCCAATGAAAAATCCCGCACCTGTCTAGGACAAGCGTTTGACGCAGAAATGCCGTGGCCGTGGCAACACCCCGAAATGCTTGATTTGAGTAGGCACAGCCTTTGCTGTTAAATAGACGCGGTGTGGCTGCCGTTTATTCCTGCGGCACGTCACATAGGCTGATACCCGCGCACGTGCTCAACGCCTCCCATTGTTCAGAAGCGAACCGTGCCAGTCAGCTCTTCCTTGTGATCCGTCTTAACGTGAGTTAACCAAAATGTTGAAAATCGTCCACCTGCTAACGGGCGTTGCAGCGTTGCTGCTGTCCTTTATTCCGAGCCTGCAGCCTGAAAGCCTGCCCTATCTGGAACAACACGACGCCCTGTACCTGGCCTTGTTCGGCCTTCTTAACCTGACGCTCGCACCGGTAATCCCTTACTGGAACAAAGGCACGCGTCATCAACTGCAAAACCTGGTCAGTGCGCTGCTAGTGCTGACTGTTGTCGTACAAACCCTCACCCTCCTGGCGCCCATGCCTGAAGTTGGGGGCCATCCGGCCATCCTGCTCAGCCTGGTGATTGCTGTGGTCGCCATCGTTCTTCACCTGGCCATCAGCTTCTACCGCTCGTCTCCAGCGGCCGCGTCGCAAAACTATGACATGACCAACCGGGATACCGGGACCGTCAAGTGGTTCAACACCTCCAAGGGCTTCGGCTTCATTTCCCGCGACTCGGGCGACGATATCTTCGTCCACTTCCGAGCCATTCGTGGCGAAGGCCATCGCGTCCTGGTCGAAGGCCAGCGCGTGGAGTTCTCGGTGATGAACCGTGACAAGGGCCTGCAAGCCGAAGACGTCATCGCTGCCCTGCCGCGTCGCTGATTCCCCAGCCTTCGCAGCAAAAAAAAACCGCGATTCAGCCTTGGCTGGGTCGCGGTTTTTTTATTGCGTGCGCATTCAATAGTGGGGCGGAGGCGCTTCTTCTTCGGATGACTCAAACTGCCCGCCCATTTCTTCCTGGCGCTTGAGCAGTGCAGTCATCTGCAATTGCAAGCGTTCGACGGCCCGCTGCTGGGCAACCAGGATGTCATTGAGGGTTTCAATGGTGTCGTCCTGGAAGGCCAGGCGGCTTTCCAGGTCGGTGACGCGTTCTTGCAGGTCCATGGCTCAGTCCTGGGTAAAGATGAAGTCGGCAGGCAATAGCTCGCGCAGTCGGGTACGAATCGCGGCCAATTGCTCTTGCGTATAGGGCCGGGCCGGGTGCTTGCCCCACACCGGGGCTGGCCAGGCGGCGTCATCGCGCTTGCGCACAATCACGTGCACGTGCAACTGGCTGACCACGTTACCCAGCGCGCCGATGTTCATCTTGTCAGCCGCCAGCCCCTCGTTAAGCAGCTGCGCCAGGGCTGTCGTTTCTTGCCACAAGGTTTGTTGATCTGCGACATCCAGTTGAAACACTTCGCTGATACCGTCGATGCGTGGCACCAGAATGAACCAGGGGTAATTGGCGTCATTGGACAGCAGCAGGCGGCAGAGCGGGAAGTCCCCAATGGCCAAGGTATCTTGTTGCAGGCGTTGATCTAAGGCGAACACGTGGGCACTCCGTTCGGCAGGTCGGTAACAGGCGCCCAGCATACCTTCGAATGCCCAAGGCTTCACGGGCAATGCTGGCGGCCTTGAGGCAGCCGGGCAAAAGAATGCACCCTTTAGAGGCAGTAACCCAGCAGAGCAACGCTAGGCCGGGCCTCAACGGAATGCACCAAAATGACCCACCTGTGCCTCAAAGGGATCCGCCGATTACCCACTGATAAGGGTCAACCGGTAACGTTTTACCCAGGTACAGGATTCAGGTACCACCGAACCGGGGTAACACCCTGGCGTCAAGCCCAACCCAAATGGCGTAAAACCCCCGTGCTTATGCGGTTTTTACAGGTTCATCACACTTTTCACGAAAAAATGACATTCGGTTAGTGGTTTGAGCACGCTTGTTGCATTCACCCCCATATCGTCGGCAACGGCACCCGTTTGGACACAGGTGTTTCGCGATAAAAATAGTGGCGTTTCAATGTGTATCAGGGAAGTGTTCAAACTTTGAAAGAAGTCTGAAAGCAGCATTGAAGTTGCCAGCCTGGATACATTTTGGGCTGTGAATTTGCGACATGGATCTAGCGATTTACGACAGCCTCGTAAAGAAGCTGAAAGGATAGTTGAGTAAGTATCGTCAATAGGGTCTGCGTGAGCTAACTTTGCGCCGACACAAAAAGAAAGAGCCGCCCAGATAAAAATACAGGTGGGACGGCAGTACTCTTCCTAAAACCAAAGGAGCAAATCACGATGCGCGTGATGAAGTGGAGCATGATCGCCCTGGCTGTTTCAGCAGGCACCTCGCAGTTCGCAATGGCGTCCGCCCAGGACGATTCCAAGGGTTTTGTTGAAGACAGCACTTTCAGCATCAATACTCGCGCGCTGTACTTCAGCCGTGACTTCCGTAATGAGCCAGGCGGCGGTTACAGCACCGTCAACGGCAAGCGTAAGAGCCGTGCTGAAGAAACCGGCCTGGGCTTCAATGCCCTGTACGAATCGGGCTTCACCCAAGGCACCATTGGTGTCGGTGTAGACGTGATCGGCCTGATGGGCCTCAAGCTTGACAGCGGCAAGGGCCGCGCCGGCACCGGCCTGTTCCCTACTGGTTCCGACGGTCGTTCGCAAGACGACTATTCCAAAGGAGGCGGCGCGGTCAAGTTCCGCATCTCCAACACTGTGCTGAAGGTTGGCGACCAATACACCACAGCTCCAGTGTTTGCCTCCGACGACAGCCGCCTGCTGCCAGAGCTGCCACAAGGCATCTCGATCACCAGCAACGAGATCAAGGGCCTGAAGCTTGAAGGCGGTCACTTCACTTCCAGCGTCGCGCAGAACCAGACCTACCACGACAGCCTGGGCCTGACCAAAACCGACTTCGTCGGTGGCGTGTATGCCTTCACTCCAGAAGTCACCGGCAGCCTGTACTACGCGAAAACCGAAGATTACTTCCGCAAGTACTACAGCAACCTGAATTGGACCCACGCCCTGAGCGATGATCAGTCGTTCGCGCTGGACTTCAACATCTACGACACCAAGAGCGATGGCGCCGGCCTGCAACGCGCAGAGAAAGATGGCGTGACCAAGCTCGACAACCGCGCATTCAGCTTGCAAGGTGCGTACACCATCGGCGCTCACACCTTCACCCTGGCAGCCCAGAAAGTCACCGGTGACGGCGACTACGGTTACGGCGTAGACGGCGGCGGCACAGTGTTCCTGGCCAACTCCATCGCCCGTTCTGACTTTAACGCCGAAGGCGAAAAGTCCTACCAGGCGCGTTATGACATCAACATGGCGACCTTCGGCATTCCGGGCCTGAGCTTCATGACCCGTTATGTCACCGGTAGCGGCGCCAACACGGGCACCACCAGCAACGGCAAAGAGTGGGAACGTGACATCGAAGCCAAGTACGTGATCCAGAGCGGCCCGGCGAAAGACCTGAGCTTGCGTCTGCGTCAAGCGACTTACCGTTCCGGTGATGGCGTGTACTACGGTTCGCCGTCGATCGATGAGCTGCGTCTGATCGCCAACTACCCGCTGAACATCTTGTAATTACCCGTTTAATTACAATGATGACCTGAGGCTTCGGCCTCAAACAAAAAGCCGCTCCTCTGTTCAACAGGGAGCGGCTTTTTTATTGCAGTTTTATTTCAATCAACAAAACAACTAGCAAGCTAAGTAACTAGTTTGTCAAAGCTGACTTTTCGGCCAAGTTTGATAGCGTCACGCCAAGTTATTTCGTTGCACTTTCCTGCATCACCCGAATAACCCGTTGTGGAAACGGAATATCAATCCCGGCCGCTTTCAAACGGTCACGCGCCAGTTCATTGAGCATAAACACCACGTCCCAATAATCCGGGGTGTTGGTCCAGCAACGCAGGGAGACGGTGATGGAACTGTCGCCCAAGGTCGACACCACCGCCACGGCGGCAGGGTCCTTCAGTACACGTGGGTCTTCGGCCAGCGCCAGCAGCACTTCACGAGCTTTCTGCAGGTCTGCCTCATAGTCCACACCTACATCAAACACGACCTTGCGGGTCGGCTGGCGGTTGGTGTTGGTGATCAGGCCGTTGGACAGGCTGCCGTTGGGAATGATCACCGTCTTGTTGTCGCCGGTGCGCAACACCGTGTGGAAGATCTGGATGCTGTCGACGGTACCCGAGGTACCCTGGGCTTCGATCCAGTCACCGATACGGAACGGGCGGAACAACAGGATCAGCACGCCGCCGGCAAAGTTCGCCAGGCTGCCTTGCAAGGCCAGGCCGATTGCCAGGGTAGCGGCACCGATTGCCGCAACGAACGAGGTGGTGGCCACACCAATCATCGAGGCCACGTTGACCACCAGCATGACTTTGAGCGCGATGTTCGCAAGGCTGGTGATGAAGTGTTGCAGTGCCAAGTCAGCGTTGCGCATGGCCAGCAGACGGCCCACGCGGTGAGTCAAAACATTGATCAGCCACCAGCCAATGGCCAGGGTGACCAACGCCAGCAATACCCGGCTGCCGTATTCCATGATCATGGGGAGCCAAGACTGGGAGGTCTTGATCAGGTGATCCATTTCAGCGTTCAAATCCATCTACTTTCTCCTATTGTGCGGCGATAAGGCTGTATTGACTGCCTGACAACGCAATTGAGCCCCGAAGGGCTCAATTGTAGGCAATGATGCTTGGGGCGTGGGACGTCAAAAGTGCCCACAGGTTCCCCAAAGTGCCATCAGTCGCGGAAGTTATTGAACTGCAGCGGCATGTCAAACGTCTTGGCGCGCAGGGCCGCGATGGCCTCTTGCAGGTCGTCACGCTTCTTGCCGGTGACGCGAACCTGCTCGCCCTGGATGGCGGCCTGGACCTTGAGCTTGGCGTCCTTGATGTGCGCGACGATCTTCTTCGCCAGTTCCTTGTCGATGCCTTCCTTAAGCACGGCTTCCTGCTTCATCAGCTTGCCGGAAGCGTAGGCATCCTTGACTTCCAGGCATTGCACGTCGATCTTGCGCTTGACCAGGGCCAGCTTGAGGATCTCGATCATCGCTTCCAGCTGGAAATCGGCTTCAGCGGTCAGGTTGACGGTCAGTTCCTTTTCCTTGAATTCGAAGCTGCCCTTGCCTTTCAAGTCGTAGCGACGGTCCAGTTCCTTGACGGCGTTCTCGACGGCGTTGGTGACTTCGTGTTTGTCCAGTTCAGATACCACGTCGAACGAAGGCATGTGATTTCTCCAATATAAGGGGCGGGCTCAGTAGAGATGGAGCGCGCCCGAGCTAAAATGCCGGGGCATTATAGCGGTTCTTTCGCGCCGTTCACCGCTGGCGAGCTTATGGAGTACACACTGATGTCGACCCCCTGGCATATTCTTGGCGCCGGCAGCCTGGGCACCCTCTGGGCCGCACGGCTGGCGCGCGCGGGCGTGCCCGTCAGGCTGATCCTGCGCAATGAGGCGCGCCTGGCCGACTATCGAGCCGGCCAGGGGCTGACCCTGGTCGAGCAGGGTGTAGAACAGACTTACCCGGTAGTCGGTGAAACGTCTGACAGCCCAGAGCTGATTCATCGCCTGCTCGTCGCGTGCAAAGCCTACGATGCCCAAAGCGCCATTGCCCAGTTGCAACCTCGACTGGCGCCCGACGCCGAACTGATCCTGCTGCAAAACGGCCTCGGCAGCCAGGACGCAGTGGCCGCACAAGTGCCGTCGGCCCGTTGTATCTTTGCCTCGAGCACCGAAGGCGCGTTTCGCGAAGGCGACTGGCGGGTGGTATTTGCCGGCCATGGCTACACCTGGCTGGGGGATGCGAGCCACCCCACGCCGCCGCTGTGGCTGGACGACCTGCAAGCAGCCGGCATTCCCCACGATTGGGCCAGCGATATTCTCACGCGCCTGTGGCGCAAGCTGGCGCTCAATTGCGCTATCAATCCCCTGACGGTGCTTTACCAGTGCCGCAACGGCGGCTTGCAAGCCCACGCGTGTGAAGTGGCGACCTTGTGCGCTGAACTGGCCGAGCTGCTCGAATGCTGCGGCCAGCCCGCCGCCGCACAAGACCTGCACAGCGAAGTGCAGCGGGTGATCCAGGCCACTGCGGCCAATTATTCGTCCATGTACCAGGACGTGGCCAACGCACGGCGTACCGAGATCAGCTACCTGCTGGGCTATGCCTGCCAGGCGGCCGCCCGCCATCAATTGGTGTTGCCGCATCTACAACAACTGCAAGCGCGCCTGGTCGAGCATTTGCGCGCACGCGGATTGGCCAGCGACTGAGGCACGCGCTACCCTGCCTACCTGTCTATCACCTGGGAAAACCCTGATGCCACTGCGCCAGCGTCTTGAAAATCTACCGGTAGGGCAGAAACTGCTGGCAGCCCTGCTGGTGTTGTTGACCACCGTATTGCTGGTGGCCAACCTGACGTTTATCAGCGCCGCCTACTGGATCTCCCAGGAAAGCATGGCCCCCCAGGCCTTGCAGTCCATTGGTCGACTGGTGTCCAACCCCGCGCTCGCCGCCGAGGCCCTTGAGTCTCCGACCAAGGCCGAGGCGCTGCTCAATGAGCTGACCAGCTATTCACCGTTGCGCGCCGCCGCCCTGTACGACGGCGAAGGCAACCGCCTGGCGCAGATGCAGCACGGCGACCGCCTGCACCTGCCGGACCACTACCGGCATATCGAAGCCTGGCGCCTCACCGAGTTTCGCAGCAACCAGGTCATCACCCTACCCCGCGGCAACCAGCCTTCGGGGCATTTGTTGCTGGTGGCCAGCAGTGAGTTGCCGGTGGCGTTCTATACCGGCACACTGACCGCGAGCCTGGGTATCCTGATTTTCAGCGTGTTGTTGTGGCTGGTCATCGCCCGGCAGATCAAACGCCTGATCACCCGACCGATTCATGAGCTTGAAGAACTGTCCCGCCAGGTGACCCGCGAGGAAAACTACGCGTTACGCGCCGGGCGTGGCAACCGTGACGAAATCGGCAGCCTAGCTGAAGCCTTCAACACCATGTTGTCGCGCATCGAAGCCCGTGAGCAGCAACTTAAACGTGCGCGCGACGATTCCCAGGCTGCGTATGACCAGGCCCAGGGTTTGGCCGAAGAAACCCGGCATACCAACCGCAAGCTGGAACTGGAAGTCCAGGTGCGCAGCAAGATCGAGAAAAAGCTCACGGGCTTCCAGAACTACCTGAACAGCATCATCGACTCGATGCCCTCGGCGCTGATCGCCCTGGATGAACAACTTTACGTCACCCAGTGGAACCAGGAAGCCACCGCCCTATCCGGTACGCGCCTGGACGAAGCCCTGAACCAACCGGTATTCCTGGCCTTCCAGCCGCTCAAGCCGTACCTGCCGCAGATCAAGGCCACCGTGGAGCAACACACGGTGGAGCGGATCGAGCGGGTCACCTGGATCAAGGACGACGAACCCAAGCATTATGCGCTGACGTTCTACCCGTTGATGGGCGGCGCCGGGCGCGGTGTGGTGATCCGAATCGACGACATCACCCAGCGCCTGTCCCTGGAAGAAATGATGGTGCAATCGGAAAAAATGCTCTCCGTGGGCGGCCTGGCGGCGGGTATGGCCCATGAGATCAACAACCCGCTGGGCGCGATCCTGCATAACGTGCAGAACATTCGCCGGCGCCTGTCGCCCGAGCTGCCCAAGAACCTGGAGCTTGCCGAGCAGGTGGGCATCGAGCTGGAGACGGTCAACCGTTACCTGCAAGGCCGCGAAGTCCCGCAACTGCTCGACGGCATTCAGCAGGCCGGCGCACGTGCCGCGAAAATCGTCACCCACATGCTCAGCTTCAGCCGCCGCAGCAATCGCCAGATGGCACCCTGCGATTTGCCGGCGCTGATTGACCAGGCCGTGGAAATCGCCGGCAACGACTTCGACCTGACCATCGGTTTCGATTTCAAGGGCCAGGCGATCATCCGCCAGTTCGATCCGCAACTGGGCCCGGTACCCGGCACCGCCAACGAGCTGGAGCAAGTGCTGCTCAACCTGTTGAAGAACGCTGCCCAGGCCATTCACCTGCGGGAAGACGACAGCGAACCTGGGCGCATTATTCTGCGCACCCGCCTCAACCCGCCGTGGGCCGAAATCCAGGTGGAAGACAACGGCATCGGCATGAGCGAAAACGTGCGCAAACGTACGTTCGAACCCTTCTTTACTACCAAGGAAATCGGCCAGGGCACCGGGCTAGGCCTGTCGGTGTCGTATTTCATCATCACCAACAACCACAAGGGCCAGATGGAAGTGCATTCCACCCTGGGCCAGGGCACCTGCTTTACCTTGCGCCTGCCTCTGGCCGGCAGCCAATTGCCCCCCACTGAATTTACCCAACTGGAGCACTGACCATGGGCTTTCGCCTGTCGAAGATCTACACCCGTACCGGCGACAAAGGCGAAACCGGCCTCGGCGACGGCCGCCGCGTGCCCAAGGACCATCCACGCGTGGAAGCGATTGGCGAGGTGGATACGCTGAACAGCCAGTTGGGCCTGCTGCTGGCCAACCTTGAAGAACAAAGCGGCAAGCATCCGGCGTTGAAGGATGTGATTGAAGTGCTCACCCCTTGCCAGCACCGTCTGTTTGACTTGGGCGGTGAGCTGGCCATGCCGGTGTACAAGGCGCTGAATGCGGCGGAAGTGGATCGACTGGAAGCAGCGATTGATCGTTGGAATGAAGAGGTTGGACCGCTGGAGAACTTCATTCTGCCCGGCGGCTCAGCCTTGATCGCCCAGGCCCATGTGTGCCGCAGCCTGGCGCGCAGCGCCGAGCGCCGCTGTCAGCACCTCAATGCCGTGGAGCCGTTGGAGGGTGTGGGGCTGGCGTATATCAATCGGTTGTCGGATTTGCTGTTTGTGGCGGCCAGGGTGATTGCCAAGCGCCAAGGTGTTGCGGAAGTGTTGTGGCAGGCGGCGGCCAAGCCCCACTGAGCAGATCGTTCCCACGCTTTGCGTGGGAATGCATCAACGGACGCTCCGCGTCCCAAAGCGTGACGCAGAGCGTCGCAGGAGGCATTCCCACGCAGAGCGTGGGAACGATCAGCACGATCAGCAGAGCGTGGGAACGCTCATCACACCTGCGGCCAGAACGCCCGAATACCTGCCACACCTTGCGCACCAGCCTCCCACGCCTGCTCCCGCTGCGCCGGCCCAACCCCGCCCAACAGAAACACCGGCTTGCTGAACCCGGCGATCAACTGCTGCGCCTGCTCCCAACCCAACGGCTGGGCATCCGGATGAGTCTGGGTCGGTTGCACCGGCGACAGGGTGACAAAATCCACGTCCATCATTTCTGCCAGCGCCAGCTCTTCAGCGTTGTGGCACGAAGCCGCCAGCCAACGGTCTTTGGGCAGCGGTCGACCCTTACTGGCGTATTTGCGCAACTGCGCCGAGGTCATATGCCAGCCGGCAGCGGGAAAATCACCCAGCCACTCAAACGGCCCCTTGAGCATCAGTTGCGCCTTGCCAGCACACAGGCCCACCGCATCCACCGCTAGGTCACGGTATTTGGGGTCGTAACCGTTAGGGGCACGCAATTGAACCAGCTTGATGCCACCGGCAATAGCCTTCTGGATACCGCGCAACAGCGTCGGGGTTTCCAGCTCGCCAGGGGTGATCAGGTACTCGGCAGGCAAGCGTGCCGCAGCGACAATCGGCGCATTCGCCGCCGGGAATTCATAGTTGACCAGGTCCCGCGGTGCCACCCACGCCAACGGCTGCCCTTCAGCGCCATGGGGCTCGCCGGTAAAAGCCGAGACTTCCCAGACATCCAGCAATACCTGTTTGTCCGGATAGTCATGTTGCACCTTGATCAGCGGCCGCGTCGTGGTGACCTGGATGCCCAGCTCTTCCTGCAATTCACGGGACAAGGCCGTGGCAACCGACTCATCGGCCTCCACCTTGCCGCCGGGAAACTCCCAGAGGCCGCCTTGATGCTGAGTATCGGCACGGCGCGCCAGCAGGATCCTGCCATCGACACCGCGGATCACCGCTGCTGCTACATGCACTCGTTTCACGCCACTGCTTCCTCTCGTTATAGCCCTTTGTAGGAGCGAGCTTGCTCGCGAAGAACGTCAACGATAACGCGTGCATCCTGGATAAACGCGGTGGCCTTGAGTTTTTCGCGAGCAAGCTCGCTCCTACAGGGGGAGGGTCATTTTCAGGTACGGTATTCCGCGTTGATCTTCACGTACTCGTGGGACAGGTCGGTGGTCCAGATGGTTTCGCTGCACTCGCCGCGGCCCAGTTCGATGCGGATGGTGATTTCTTCCTGCTGCATTACCGCCGAACCCTGGGCTTCGGTGTAGGTTTCGGCACGGGCGCCACGGCTGGCGATGCACACATCGCCCAGGAATACGTCAATCTTGCTCACGTCCAGGTCCGGCACGCCGGCACGGCCAACGGCAGCCAGGATGCGGCCCCAGTTCGGGTCCGATGCAAACAACGCAGTCTTGATCAGCGGCGAGTGCGCCACGGTGTAGCCCACATCCAGGCATTCCTGATGGCTGCCGCCGCCGTTGACTTCAACCGTGACAAACTTGGTCGCGCCCTCGCCGTCACGCACGATGGCCTGGGCCACGTCCATGCACACTTCGAACACCGCCTGCTTCAACGCCGCAAACAATGGGCCTTCGGTAGAAGTGATTTCCGGCAGGTTGGCCTGGCCGGTGGCGATCAGCATGCAGCAGTCGTTGGTGGACGTATCACCGTCGATGGTGATGCGGTTGAACGATTTGTTGGCGCCGTCCAGCATCAGGCGTTGCAGCACATCGCGGGAGACTTTGGCGTCGGTGGCGATATAGCCGAGCATGGTGGCCATGTTCGGGCGGATCATGCCTGCGCCTTTGCTGATACCAGTGACGGTGATGGTCACGCCGTCATGCACAAACTGTCGGCTCGCGCCCTTGGGCAAGGTGTCGGTGGTCATGATGCCGGTGGCCGCAGCCGCCCAGTTATCCACAGACAAGTCATCAAGCGCGGCTTGCAGGGCGCCTTCGATTTTTTCCACCGGCAGCGGCTCACCGATCACACCGGTGGAGTACGGCAGCACCTGGCTGGCATCGACGCCGGTCAACTGGGCCAGCTTGGCGCAGGTGCGCGCCGCCGCGACGAGGCCTGGCTCGCCGGTGCCGGCGTTGGCATTGCCGGTGTTGGTCAGCAGGTAACGGATCGAACCGGCCACGCGCTGCTTGGCCAGAATCACCGGTGCGGCGCAGAAGGCGTTGAGGGTGAACACACCCGCCACGGTCGAGCCTTCAGCACAACGCATCACCACTACATCCTTGCGCCCCGGGCGCTTGATGCCGGCCGAAGCGATACCGAGTTCAAAACCGGCAACCGGGTGCAACGTGGGCAAAGGACCAAGACCAACAGCCATGAATGCGCTCCTTAAAAATAGGTGATGTCTGTGCCGTCGCTATCGACGGTGGGAATTAATGGCAAAACGCCGCGACGGCAAAGGCCGGTCGCGGCGCGGGGTGTTGCAGCGTCAGGCGAAAATCTTATTCGATCTGGCCGTGGCAGTGTTTGAATTTCTTGCCCGAACCGCAGTAGCACAGTTCGTTGCGACCCAGCTTCTGGTCATTGCGAACCGGGGTCTGGGCCAGGGCCACATCGACCTCTTCACCCAAGGCTTCAGGCTCATCCAGGCCCGGCGCTTCGTCGTGCTGGAACTGCATGCGCGCCGCCAGGGCCTCGGCTTCCTGACGCAGGCGTGCTTCTTCCTCGATCGGGTCTTCGCGACGCACCTGAACGTGGGACAGCACGCGGATCGAGTCGCGCTTGATCGAATCCAGCAATTCGGAGAACAGCGTGAACGACTCGCGCTTGTACTCCTGCTTCGGGTTCTTCTGGGCGTAGCCACGCAGGTGGATACCGTGGCGCAGGTGGTCCATGGTCGACAGGTGGTCTTTCCACAGGTCATCCAGCACGCGCAATACGATCTGTTTCTCGAAGGTGCGCAGTGCTTCGGCACTCGCCTGCTCTTCTTTCTCGTTGTACGCAGCCAGCAGCTCGGCCATCAGTTTTTCGCGCAGGGTTTCTTCGTACAGGTGGTCGTCTTCGTCCAGCCATTGCTGAACCGGCAAGTCCACACCGAAGTCGCTCTTCAATGCCGCTTCCAGGCCGGCAACATCCCACTGCTCAGGCAGCGATTGTGGCGGGATATGCGCGCTGACAGTGGCGTTGAGCACGTCCTGACGGAAATCAGCGATGGTCTCGCCAATGTTGTCGGCGGCCAGCAACGTGTTACGCATGTGATAGATCACTTTACGCTGTTCGTTGTTGACGTCGTCGAACTCGAGCAGTTGCTTACGAATGTCGAAGTTACGGCCTTCTACTTTGCGCTGGGCCTTCTCGATGGCGTTGGTCACCATGCGGTGCTCGATCGCTTCACCGGACTGCATGCCCAGGGCTTTCATGAAGTTCTTCACCCGGTCCGACGCGAAGATACGCATCAGGCTGTCTTCCAGCGACAGGTAGAAGCGGCTGGAACCGGCGTCACCCTGGCGACCGGCACGGCCACGCAGCTGGTTGTCGATACGACGCGATTCGTGACGCTCGGACGCGATCACCTGCAAGCCACCGGATTCCAGTACGGCCTGGTGGCGCTTCTGCCAGTCGGCCTTGATCTGGGCGATCTGCTCAGGCGTCGGGTTGTCGAGCGAGGCCACTTCCACTTCCCAGTTGCCGCCCAACAGGATGTCGGTACCACGACCGGCCATGTTGGTGGCGATGGTCAGTGCGCCTGGGCGACCGGCCTGGGCGATGATCTCGGCTTCTTTTTCGTGGAACTTGGCGTTCAGTACCTTGTGCTCGATGCCTTCCTTGTTGAGCAGGTTGGACACGTGCTCGGAAGTCTCGATGGTGGCGGTACCCACCAGGATCGGACGGCCCTTGGCCATGCCGTCCTTGATGTCATTGATGATCGCCGCGTACTTCTCTTCGGCGGTCAGGAACACCAGGTCGTTGTAGTCTTTACGCGCCAACGGCTTGTTCGGCGGAATGACCATCACGGCCAGGTTGTAGATCTGGTGGAATTCGAACGCTTCGGTGTCGGCCGTACCGGTCATGCCGGACAGCTTGTTGTACAGACGGAAGTAGTTCTGGAAGGTGGTGGACGCCAACGTCTGGCTTTCGGCCTGGATGTTGAGGTGTTCCTTCGCTTCGATGGCCTGGTGCAGGCCTTCGGACAGGCGACGACCGGGCATGGTACGACCGGTGTGCTCGTCGACCAGAACCACCTGGCCTTCCTGCACGATGTATTCGACGTTGCGATGGAACAGCTTGTGGGCGCGCAGGCCGGCATACACGTGGGTCAACAGGCCCAGGTTGTGCGCCGAGTACAGGCTTTCACCTTCGGCCAGCTCGCCGATCTGGGTGAGCATCTCTTCGACAAACTGGTGACCGGCTTCGTTGAGTTCGACCTGGCGGGTCTTCTCGTCGATGGTGAAGTGACCTTCTTTGGTCACCACGCCTTCCACTTCCTCGATGTGCTGCTCCAGGCGCGGGATCAACTTGTTGATCTCGGTGTACAGGCGCGAGCTGTCTTCGGCCTGGCCGGAGATGATCAGCGGGGTACGGGCTTCGTCGATGAGGATGGAGTCGACTTCGTCGATCACGGCAAAGTTGAGTTCACGCTGGAATTTTTCATCCATGCTGAACGCCATGTTGTCGCGCAGGTAGTCGAAACCGAATTCGTTGTTGGTGCCGTAGGTGATATCGCAGGCGTACGCGGCGCGCTTCTCTTCCTGCGGCTGGAACGGCGTTACCACGCCGACGGTCAGGCCGAGGAATTCATACAGCGGGCGCATCCAGTTGGCGTCCCGGCGAGCCAGGTAGTCGTTCACCGTCACAACGTGCACGCCCTTGCCGGACAGTGCGTTGAGGTAGACGCCCAGGGTTGCCACCAGGGTCTTGCCTTCACCGGTGCGCATTTCGGCAATCATGCCTTCATGCAAGGTCATGCCGCCGATCAACTGGACGTCGAAGTGGCGCATGCCCATGACGCGCTTACCGGCTTCACGGGCGACCGCGAAGGCTTCGGGCAGCAGCTTGTCGAGGGTTTCACCTTTGGCTATGCGGGCCTTGAACTCTTGGGTCTTGGCGCGCAATTGCTCGTCCGACAGAGCAACCATCTGCTCTTCGAAGGCATTGACCAGCTGCACCGTCTTGAGCATGCGTTTGACTTCGCGCTCATTCTTGCTTCCAAAAAGTTTCTTTAACAAAGGCGCAAACATATCGGCAGGTTCTTCCACACATAGGGATGGAGGGCGCACCGTGAGTGGCCCGAGCAGCCCTCACGGCCGCATTGCGAACGCGCATTCTACCCGGAATCGTGGGTGAGGAAAGTGGCGTTGTTCCCCGAGGCAGGCACGGCGCTGTGAGAGGGCTTGTTTAAAATAAGGGCTTTTGCGCGAACTTCAACCCATGGAGTGCAGAAGTTACTTATTGATTTCATGGGCAAAGCCCAGCCGACGCAGAGCCTCGGGGTGTGCAGGCGCTTTCTGCTAAGATAGCCGCTCTGTTACCTAAGGTGTCTAAACATGGCATTTCGCCCTCTCACAGCCCGCGCTCCCGGCGTGTTGCTTCGCGAAGCCAAGCCGTTGAAAGCCATCTTTGGCCATGCCAAGCGCCTGGGCCATTTGCAACGCCTGCTTGAAAGCCAGCTGCAACCGGCCGCACGTGAGCACTGTCATGTGGCGTCCTGGCGGGAAGGCAATCTGCTATTAATCGTCACCGATGGTCATTGGGCCACCCGCTTGCGTTATCAGCAAAAACGCTTGCAGCGCCAGTTGATGGTGTTTGAAGAGTTCGCCGGTTTGACGCGCATTCAGTTCAAGGTGCAGCCACCCACCGTGCCGCAAGGCGCAGTGGGGCATACCCTGGACCTGTCGGAAACAGCCGCCGAAACCCTTCAGGCCACCGCCGAAGGGATCAACGACCCTGGCTTGCGCGCCGCCCTGGAACGGCTGGCCGCCCATGCCCGGCCCAAAGCCTGAAGCGCTACTTGCGTTTGCTGCCGCCCAATAACGAACCGAGCAGACCCCGCACCAACTGACGCCCCATCTGATTGGCGGCCTGCTGCATGGCTGATTTCAACGCCTTGCCCGCCGTGGTCCCCAGGAAGGCACCGGCCTTGTCGGTGAAGCTCGGCTCTTCGGCGGCCGGCGCGGCCTGCTCGGCAGGCCCAAGTTCCTTGCGGGCCATCAGCACTTCATAGGCAGACTCACGATCCACCGGCTTGTCATAGCGCCCCAACAGCGGCGAACTGGCGATCAACGCTTTGCGTTCGGCTTCGCTGAGCGGCCCGATCCGCGATTGCGGAGGAGCAACCAGTACGCGCTGGACGACTTCTGGCGTGCCCTTTTCCTGCAAGGTTCCCACCAATGCCTCACCGGTGCCCAACTCTGTGAGCACCGACAAGGTATCGAATGTCGGGTTGGGCCGGAAACCGTCCGCCACCGCCCGTAGGGATTTCTGCTCTTTGGCGGTGAACGCACGCAAACCGTGCTGGATGCGCAAGCCCAGTTGCGCCAGTACCGTGTCCGGCAAGTCGCCCGGCGATTGGGTGACAAAATACACGCCGACGCCTTTGGAACGGATCAGGCGCACCACCTGCTCCAGGCGCTCCTGCAAGGCTTTTGGCGTATCGGCGAACAACAAGTGCGCCTCGTCGAAAAACAACGCCAGCAACGGTTTGTCGGCATCGCCGCGTTCCGGCAATTGTTCGAACAACTCTGCCAGCAGCCACAGCAGGAAGGTCGCGTAGACCTTCGGCGCTTCATGCACCAAGCGGCTGGCGTCCAGCAGGTGGATGCGCCCACGCCCATCGCTGGCGGGCTGCAAAATATCTTCCAGTTGCAGGGCCGGCTCGCCAAACAAGGCTTCGGCGCCCTGCTGCTCCAGCACTGCCAGGCGCCGCAACAAGGCCTGGCTGGAACCGGTGGTCATCAAGGCGGCGTCTTCGCCCAGCAGTTCCGGGTGATAGCGCAGGTGATTGAGCAGTGCCTTGAGGTCCTTGAGGTCCAGCAGCAACAGGCCTTCGCGGTCGGCCACTTTGAATGCCGCATAGAGCGCCGATTGTTGGCTGTCGGTGAGTTCCAACAGGCTGCCGAGCAAGAGCGGGCCCATTTCACTGATGGTGGTGCGCAGTGGGTGACCGGATTGGCCGTGGATATCCCACAGGGTGACCGGGTACGCCTGGGCGGTGTAATTAAGGAAGGGCATACCGGCAATACGCTCGGCCACTTTGCCCTGGGGGTTGGCGGCGGCGCCCAGGCCGCAGAGGTCGCCCTTGATGTCGGCAGCGAACACCGCCACGCCCGCATCACTGAAGGCTTCCGCCAGGCGCTGCAAGGTGACGGTCTTACCGGTGCCCGTGGCGCCGGCGATCAACCCATGACGGTTGGCCAGGCGCATGGACTGGGCGATGGGCTGGCCGTCAAGGCCGGCACCGATAAGCAGTTGTGTGGAGTCAGGCATTTCGTCACCTATGGTTAATCTTTAGTGCCGCGAGGTCGATATAGACGGATGTAAGCCCGACAAAGACTAAAAAACGGTCAGATAATTCCGATACGGACCAACGGAGCTATCACCAGAAATACCACACCTTTTTTGACGCTGCCATTTTGCGCCTCCCGCATAGGATGCGCCTCGGATATTAAGACCTTAGCGGACCCTTCAAGCCATGAACAAAAATCTGCGCTTCAGCCACAAGATCCTGCTTGCAGCCTCCCTTATCGTCATCGCCGCCTTTGCGTTGTTTACCCTTTACAACGACTACCTGCAGCGCAACGCGATTCGCGACGACCTCAATAATTACCTGCATGAGATGGGCGACGTCACCGCCAGCAACATCCAGACCTGGCTCACCGGGCGTATCGCCCTGGTGGAAAACGCCGCACAGAACATCGCCATCAACCCTGAAAAAACTGTCGTCGCCAGCCTGCTGGAGCAGAAAGCGCTGACCTCGTCATTCATGGCCACCTACGTCGGTGACAGCCAGGGCACATTCACCATCCGCCCTGATACCAAGATGCCCGACGGCTTCGACCCACGTGTTCGCCCCTGGTACAAAGGCGCCCAGGCCAGTAACGGCTCGACCCTGACCGAACCCTATATCGACGCGGCGACCGGGCAACTGATCATTTCTGTCGCCACGCCCAGCGCCAAGGGCGGCCAAAGCATCGGCGTAGTCGGTGGCGACCTGAGCCTGCAGACCCTGGTGGATAACATCGGCGCGTTGGATTTTGGCGGCATGGGTTATGCCTTCCTGGTCAGCGCTGACGGTAAAGTGCTGGTGCACCCGGATAAAGCCCTGGTGATGAAGACCCTGGCGGACGTTTATCCAAAAGACACACCAAAGATCAGCGCTGACTTCAGCGAAGTGCAAGCCAACGGCAAGACCAATATCGTGACGTTCACACCGATCAAGGGCCTGCCCTCGGTGAACTGGTACCTGGGCGTTTCGGTGGATAAAGACAAGTCTTTCGCCATGCTCAGTGAGTTTCGCACCTCGGCGGTGATCGCCACGATCATCGCGGTGGTGATCATTATCGCCCTGCTCGGCATGCTCATCCGCGTCTTGCTGCAACCTCTGCACCTGATGACCCGCGCCATGCAGGACATTGCCGACGGTGAAGGCGACCTGACCCGCCGCCTGACCATCCAGAACAATGATGAGTTCGGCACCCTGGGCAATGCGTTCAACCGCTTCGTGGAGCGCATTCATACCTCGATCCGCGAAGTGTCTTCCGCCACCGAGCACGTCAATGAGGTGGCCCTGCGGGTGGTCAGCGCCTCGAATTCGTCGATGGTCAATTCAGACGAACAGGCCAACCGTACGAACAGCGTTGCTGCGGCCATCAACCAACTGGGGGCGGCAGCCCAGGAGATCGCACGCAATGCTGCACAGGCTTCTAACCAGGCCAGCGATGCACGGCACCTCGCCGAGGACGGCCAGCAGGTGGTTGAACGCAATATCAAGGCGATGACGCTGTTATCCAGCATGATCAGCACCTCCAGTACCAATATCGAAGCACTTAACAGCAAAACGGTGAATATCGGCCAGATCCTTGAGGTGATCACCAGCATTTCCCAGCAAACCAACCTGCTCGCGCTCAACGCGGCGATCGAAGCGGCGCGCGCCGGCGAAGCCGGGCGTGGCTTTGCGGTGGTAGCCGATGAAGTGCGCAACCTGGCTCATCGCACTCAGGAGTCGGCGCAACAGGTGCAGACGATGATCGAAGAGCTACAGGTGGGCGCTCGGGATTCGGTGAGCACCATGAGCGAAAGCCAACGCCACAGCCTGGACAGCGTGGAAATCGCCAACCTGGCCGGCGAGCGCCTGAACAGCGTGACCCAGCGCATTGGCGAGATCGACGGCATGAACCAATCGGTCGCCACTGCCACTGAAGAACAGACCTCGGTGGTGGAGTCGATCAATATGGACATCACCGAGATCAACACCCTCAACCAGGAAGGGGTGGAAAACCTGCAATCGACCCTGCGCGCCTGCTCGGACCTGGAACAACAGGCCTCGCGTTTGAAGCAATTGGTGGGCAGTTTCCGGATCTGATTAACAACACCGACCATTAAAACGAACGCAAGGCGATCCAATGTGGGAGCGGGCTTGCTCGCGAAAGCAGTCTATCAGTTGAAGATGTACTAACTGACTCACCGCTTTCGCGAGCAAGCCCACACAGGGGACCTGCGTTTAACCGACCGGCAAACACACCAATCCCAATCGAACATCTATCCTTACCTCAGGTCCATCTAGGGAGAGCAATGGATCGGAGGGATGTTCATCGTGCATATCGCTGACATAACCATGTTCTACGCCCCGGCCAGCGGTGGCGTACGCACTTACCTTGACGCCAAGCACCGGCGTCTGGCGCTCAAGCCGGGCATTCGCCACAGCCTGTTGATCCCCGGCGCACATTTGAGCGAGCAGGACGGCATCTTCAAAGTACCGGCGCCCGCCCTGCCCTTCGGCAAAGGCTACCGTTTCCCCGTTCGCTTGGCGCCATGGCGAAATGTCCTGCACGATTTACAGCCCGATCTGATCGAAGTGGGCGACCCTTACCTGACCGCCTGGGCAGCCCTGGATGCCCGGCGCCAGTTGGATGTGCCGGTCATCGGCTTCTACCACTCCGACCTGCCACTGCTGGTGAGCAACCGCATGGGGCCTTGGTTTACCCCCAATGTTGAAGCCTATGTGCGCAAACTCTATGGGAATTTTGACCGAGTGCTCGCCCCCAGCCAGGTCATGGCCGACAAGCTCACCGGGCTTGGCGTCAGAAATGTCTTCGTGCAACCCCTGGGCGTAGACCTGCAAACCTTCACCCCTGAGGTACGTGACCCCGGCCTGCGCGCCGAACTGGGGATTGGCGAAGACACTCGGCTACTGATCTTCGCCGGGCGCGGCTCCAAGGAGAAAAACCTACCGGTGCTGCTCAACTGCATGAAGCGCCTGGGGGATGGCTACCACTTGCTGCTGGTGGGCTCCGGCATGCCGGCCAGCGTGCCGGACAATGTCACCGTGATAGATGGATTCCGGCCCGCCCAGCATGTTGCGCGGCTGATGGCCAGCGCCGACGCCTTACTGCATGGCGGCGACCAGGAGACCTTCGGCCTGGTGATTCTGGAAGCCATGGCCTGCGGTATTCCGGTGGTCGCCGTGGCGGCCGGGGCCTTTACCGAGATTGTCGATGAGCGTTGTGGCCTGCTGTGCGCGCCGAACAACCCCAAGGCCATGGCCGATGCGGTGCGCGAGCTGTTCAGTACCGACAGCCGACGCCTGGGGGCCCAGGCTCGGCGCCATGTCGAGCAGCACTATGCGTGGGACACGGTAGTCGACAGCCTGTTGGGGCATTACTACGCCGTGCTGGGCAGCCATGAACCGATGCTCGCCCATGGCTGAGCGCGCGCTGATGCTGGTACTGCACGACGTGGCACCGCACACCTGGGCCGACTACCGGCCCTTTGTCGAGGCCGTCGACGCACAGGGCAACGTGCCCATCACTTGGCTGGTGGTGCCGGACTTCCATCACCATGACGACTTGGCCGCCCACCGCGATTTTCGGCGCCTGCTCGATAGCCGTGTCGCCAAGGGCGATGAACTCACCTTGCATGGTTACTACCATTGCGACGACCAACCTCGGCCGCGTACGCCAAAAGAATGGTTTATGCGACGCATCTATACCCACGAAGGCGAGTTTTACCAGCTGTCCGAAGCCGAGGCGTTGCGGCGGCTGACCGCCGGCATTGAGGTATTCCAGCGTAATAGTTGGCCGCTGCATGGCTTTGTTGCACCCGCCTGGTTGATGAGCGACGGCACCCGGCAGGCATTGCGCCAGTTGCCGCTGAGCTACACCAGCGACCCACAACATTTTTATCGCCTGCCGGACTTCACGCCTATCAACGCCCCCGGCCTGGTGTGGAGTGCGCGCAGTGCCTGGCGCCGGGGATTATCCAAAGTCCTCAGCGACCGCCGGGAACAGCGGTGGCAGAAGGCCCCGCTGATCCGACTGGGATTGCACCCGGTGGACATGCGCCACAGGTTTTCCCGCGATTATTGGCTGCACACCCTGCAACGCCTGCTCAACGCGGGGCGCGTCCCCCAAACCAAGGCCGCCTGGCTGGCGACGCAGCCATGGGCCGACTGATCTGGTTAATGTTGGCGCTCTTGGTGGCGCTGGTGATCCCCCTGTGGCTGGGCGGCGGCGATAGCATTACACGCCTGCGCCAGTTTCCGCTGCCCCAGTTGCTGGGGATGTTCACCATGATCATCGGCTGTTGGCTGATCAACAGCCTGCGCATCCGCCTGTTGCTTGGCGAGCATCGCGCTCGGTTAGGGCCGCTCAAAAGCCTAGGCGTGGTGATATCCACCGAGTTCGCCATGTGCGCCACACCCGGTGGCAGCGGCGGGCCGTTGACCCTGATGGCACTGCTGGCACGTCACGGCGTGCGCCCCGCCCACGGCAGTGCGGTGTTCGCCATGGACCAACTGAGCGACTTGGTGTTTTTTCTCTGCGCACTGGTGGGCATCCTGCTGTATGCGCTGTTTCATAGCATCAGCCCGCGTATGGAGTGGTTGCTGGGGCTCAGCGCCGTGTCGATGGTGGGTGGGGTGATCAGTGGCTGGGCCGTGGTGCATTTTCACCGACGGCTGATTCGCCTGGCGGGTTTGGCACTCAAGGCCATGAAGGTCGGCGCTACCGCCCGCCGACACTGGGCACGCCGGTCGCTGCGTTTTCTTGCGGCGTTCAGCGCCACGCTGAAACTTCCCCGGAGCACCTTGCTTGGGGTCTTTGCGCTGACCAGCCTGCATTGGTTGCTGCGTTACAGCGTGCTGTACCTGGCGCTGCGCGGGTTGGGCGGTGAGGTGCAGTGGGCCTGGAGTTTTCTGATCCAGATGCTGTCGCTGACTGCCGGGCAGTTCAGCCTCGCGCCAGGCGGGGCCGGCGCAGCGGAGTTGACGTCAGCGGCACTGCTGGCGCCCATGGTGGGCACATCCACGGCGGCGGCGGCGATTCTGATCTGGCGAGCGGTGACCTATTACTTCTATTTGCTGGCCGGTGCGCCAGTGTTTCTATTGATGGTCGGCAAACCGCTGCTCAAGCGTCTTTTTCAGGGGCGGCAGGCGGCTGGTCCTGCGCCTGTGTCTGCTCCCATAAACGCGCCGCGCCTGGAAAATCAGTTCCATCCTCGGCATCCAGCGCGTCGGGGTCGTAACGACTCAAACAGCCCTCGCCCAAGGTAGCAGGCGCCCGTGAGGTGGCTTTATCGAGCGGGTCGCTCATGGGAATCTCCTGAAACAGAAATAAAAAAGGGCCAGGAGAGTTTTACCTCCAGGCCCCTGCGTCTTTCAATCAAAACCGCTGAATCAGAAAACCACGGTCTTGTTGCCGTGCACCAACACGCGATCCTCCAGGTGGTAGCGCAAGCCACGGGCCAACACCATTTTCTCGACGTCACGGCCGAAGCGCACCATGTCTTCAATACTGTCGCTGTGGCTGACGCGCACCACGTCCTGCTCGATGATCGGGCCGGCGTCCAGCTCTTCAGTCACGTAGTGGCAGGTTGCACCAATCAACTTCACGCCACGCAGGGAAGCCTGGTGATACGGCTTGGCACCGACAAACGACGGCAAGAAGCTGTGGTGGATGTTGATCACTTTGCCCGCGTATTCGCGGCACAGCTGCGGCGGCAGGATCTGCATGTAGCGCGCCAGCACCACCACATCCGCGTCGTGCTGCTTGACCAGGCGCGACACCTCGGCAAATGCCGGCTCCTTGTCCTTTGGGTTGACCGGCACATGGTAATAAGGGATGCCATGCCATTCGACCATGCTGCGCAGGTCGTCGTGGTTGGAGATCACGCAAGCAATCTCGCAATCGAGTTCGTCGCTGTGCCAGCGGTGCAGCAGGTCTGCCAGGCAGTGGGATTCGCGGCTGGCCATCAGCACCACGCGTTTCTTCTGCTCTGTATCAGTGATGTGCCAGGTCATCGAAAACTCTTCGGCAATCGGCGCAAACGCCTCGCGGAAGGCTTCCAGGCCAAAGGGCAGCGTATCGGCACGGATTTCGTGACGCATGAAAAACCAACCACTGAGATCGTCCGAGTGATGGCTCGCCTCGGTGATCCAGCCATTATGGGAAGCCAGAAAGTTACTGACCTTGGCAACGATGCCAACCCGGTCCGGGCAAGCAATCACCAGCCGAAAAGTGCGCATTAGGGGAAAACTCCAGAACTTCACAAAGGCGGCTATTCTAGCGATTACGCAAAAAAACTGCAGTATTCCCTTGCACCTGATCTTGAGCCCTCGCCGTGGCAACACCCCTTAATCGTGTAAGGTTTTACCACCGCTATATGACGGTACAACGGTATGCTCAGGCCAGTAGCAAAAAATTAACGCGATTATCTTTGCGCATAACGCATTCTAATTAACTCATCGGCCAGGTTTTCTCACACACATTCAATGTCATTCGCCTGAATAACGTCTTAAATGTTTACTTGATGAAATTGCCTGACTATTATTAGGCCACTCACCCTGTCAATCAGCGTTCTACATAAGGTAGTCCACATGTCACTGATCAACGAATACCGCGCCACCGAAGTAGCTATCAAAGAGCTGCAAGCCCGTTTGAAGAACCTGTCCGAAGACGACAAGCTGAAAACCGAGCTGGAATTCGAAGGCAAATTGCGCACCCTGATGGGTGAATACTCCAAATCCCTGCGTGACATCATCGCGCTGCTGGATCCAGAGTCGAAAGTTAAAGCACCACGTGGCGCTGTGAAAACTACCGGCACCAAGCGTGCTCGCAAGGTCAAGCAGTACAAAAACCCGCACAACGGCGAAGTGATTGAAACCAAAGGTGGCAACCACAAAACTCTGAAAGAGTGGAAAGCCAAGTGGGGCGGTGACGTAGTTGAAGGTTGGGCAACCCTGCTGGGCTAAGCCCGGTCGGACGTTCACCCGATACGTCACACATGAAAAACGCCAGCTTGCTGGCGTTTTTTATTGTCGGAATATTCTGTAGTTATGCGCCTACAGATTCAGGCGCGCCGCTAAGGAATCTACATAGTCCTGCCATTGCGCCAGTACCTGACACTGAAACGATGTAGCACTAACCGCCAACTCCTCACGCGCCTGCTTAAATCCCAACAGGGTATTCGGCGCCCCCCACTGCGCATCCGACAAACGTTGCTGACAGAAAAGTTTCCAGCGTTGTTGCTCCTCATTGTTCAAGGTTTCAGGAAAGTTACGCGCCCGGTAGCGAAATAATAATTCCGGCAAACGATGATCATCGAACGGCCACTGCTGACGGGCCAACTGCGCAGGCTCCGCCATGCGAACTTGCTCACATAAACGACGGTCACGGTCACCAATAAAACCATCGTAGAGCTGCTGCTCCGGGTCCGCGTTCGGCGCAAAGTCTTCCTCGGCATAAATGGCCGCTAACTTGTCCCGCCAAACTTCCTGTGCGTCAGTTAGCCGCAGCGCTCGCGCAAGGCAAGCCTCCTTATCCAGTTGCAGGCGCTCCAGGTCTTGCGGGCGCAGCACCTTTAACGGCGCGACCACCGGGCAGCGGTTGATATGCAGCAACTTGAGCGGAACCGGCAGCTCACCTTCGGCCAACTCATCGCGGCGCGTGTAAAGGCGCTGGCGCAGGGTCGCCGCATCCAGGTCCAACAGCCCTTGTGGATCGAGCCCCAGGTCACAGACGATCAAGGCATTGCGATTGCGCGGGTGCCAGGCCAGGGGCAAGACCACGCCCAGGTAATGGCGCTCGGCAGAGAAACGCCCGGAGATATGCACCATCGGTTGCAGCAACCGCACCTCATCCATAACCCGCTGTTTGCTGCGCAGTTGAAACAACCACTCATACAACTTCGGTTGTTTGTCTCGGACCAACCGCGCCAGGGCGATGGTTGCACGCACATCCGACAACGCGTCATGGGCCTGGCCATGGTCGATGCCGTTGGCCTCGGTCAAGCGTTCGAGCTTGAGGGTCACACGCCCTTCCTGCTCGGGCCAGTTGATGCCCTCCGGCCGCAGGGCGTAGGCGGTGCGCATGACATCGATCAAGTCCCAGCGGCTGTTGCCGCCCTGCCACTCGCGCGCATACGGGTCGAAAAAATTGCGGTACAGACTGTAGCGCGTCATTTCATCGTCAAATCGCAGGGTGTTGTAGCCGGCGCCGCAGGTACCTGGCGCGGCCAGTTCGGCGTGCACCCGGGTCATGAAATCGGCTTCGGCAAGGCCCTTCTCGGCGAGGATACCCGGCGTGATACCCGTGATCGCGCACGCTGCCGGATGAGGCAGGATATCGTCGCTGGGCTGGCAATACAGATTGATCGGCGCACCGACCTCATTGAGCTCAAGGTCGGTGCGGATCCCGGCTACCTGGAGCGGACGATCGTTGCGCGGGTTGATGCCGGTGGTTTCATAGTCGTACCAGAAAATCGAGGTCACGGGCTATTCCTGTGCTGAAGACCGACAAAGTCTAGGCGCTGCAAGGCGTTTGGGGCCAGCGATACCTTACTGTATAAATATCCAGAAAAACCTCGGGTGGTTGCTTCCATCCTCGACACTGCTAGCATCCGTGTTTCTAAGTCGCCTCGCACTGCCAAGGATCGCAATGCCATCAACGCCTTTGGATACCCACTATCAGATAGAAACGCCGGAGGGCATCGACCTGCCCCTGCGCCCTGCTGGCCTGCCCTCCCGGGCATTGGCGTTTGCATTCGACCTGGGCGTGCGCGGGATCATCATGGGTATCCTGCTGGTGCCACTGGCGTTGCTCGGCAATGTGGGGGTCGGGCTGGGTTCGCTGCTGCTGTTCCTGGTGAGCTGGTGGTACATGGTGTTGTTCGAAGTGCTCAACCAGGGCTGCTCGCCGGGCAAGCAGGTCATGGGCCTGCGCGTGGTACAGGATGACGGCACGCCCATCGGCTGGTCGGCATCGCTGATCCGCAACCTGCTGCGTTTTGTCGACATGCTGCCCTTCGGTTATTTCCTCGGCGCGATCAGCTGCCTGCAGCATCCGCACTTCAAGCGGCTCGGCGACCTGGCGGCCGGTACGCTGGTGGTATACCGCGAACTGCCGCTGGCACGCCCAAGCATCCCTCAAGCACCCGCCCTGCGCCTGCCCTTCGCACTGGCGTTGAGCGAACAGCGGGCCATCCTCGGTTTCGCCGAGCGCCAGGCCGAGCTCTCGGCCGAACGGGTGCATGAACTGGCCGCCATCCTCGCAGAGCCTCTGCAGGTGTCTGCACCGCGTGCCGTGGAGCAACTCAACGGTGTAGCCCGTGGTTTGTTGGGGCCGACATGAAGCAGAGCCTTTTTGAAAGCCGCCACCAACACCAATGGCAAACTTTCGCCGAGCAGTTGACGCAACTGGAGCAAGGTAAAGCCAAGGCCACCGACGTTGCCGACTTCCCGCATCAATATCGACGCCTGTGCCAACACCTGGCCCTGGCTCAACAACGCGGCTACAGCAGTTACCTGGTCGACCCGTTGCAACAACTGGCACTGCGCGGCCATCAACAACTGTATCGCCATCGCAGCCAACTGACGGCAAACATACTGGCATTTCTTCTCGCCGACTTCCCGCGCCTGGTACGCGAACAGTGGCGCTTCGTGCTGATCGCCGGCCTGCTGTTCTTTGGCAGCCTGGTGGGGATTGCCCTGCTGGTGTACCTGTTCCCCGACCTGGTCTACAGCATCATCAGCCCCCAGCAGGTGGCCGAGATGCAGAGTATGTACAACCCCGACGCCAGCCGTCTGGGCCGTGCTGCCGAACGTGCCTCCAGCGAAGACTGGATGATGTTTGGCTATTACGTGATGCACAACATCGGCATTGCCTTCCAGACCTTTGCCGCAGGCCTGTTGTTTGGCCTGGGCAGTGTGTTTTTCCTGATTTTCAACGGTCTGGTCATAGGTGCGGTCTCCGGGCACCTTACCGACATCGGCTATGGCCAGACTTTCTGGTCGTTTGTCATTGGTCACGGCGCATTCGAGTTGACCGCCATCACACTGGCCGGTGCCGCGGGCTTGCAACTGGGCTGGTCACTGGTCGCCCCCGGGCGCTTGGCGCGCAGCGAGGCCCTGCGCCTGGCCGCGCGCAAAAGCGTACGGATGCTTTGCGGTGTCATGGTGTTTCTGTTGATCGCAGCCTTTATCGAAGCCTACTGGTCCTCAACCACTCGCATTGAGCCCTGGATCAAATACGCAGTAGGCGTCGCGCTCTGGCTGCTGGTGGCCGCTTACCTGACCCTGGCCGGGCGGAGTCGCCATGCGCCTGACTGACGCCAGCGTAGTGATTCGCCCGCGCACTTCCTGGGAAGCCATGGACCTGGGGGTGCTGATGGCCAGGGAACACCGCGCCCTGCTGATGGGCAGTTGGGCGCTGGTGAGCCTGCCGGTATTCAGCCTGTTGACAGTGCTGCTCTGGAATTACCCGTCTTTGGCCATGTTCCTGTTCTGGTGGCTCAAGCCGGCCTTCGAGCGCTTGCCGCTGTATATTCTTTCCAAAGCCCTGTTTGGTGAGCCCCCCGGCCTCAAACAGGCCGTTCGCCATTGGCCGCAATTGCTCAAGGGGCAACTGTTCGCCAGCCTGACCTGGCGGCGGCTGAGCATGAGCCGCAGCTTCACCCTGCCCGTCAGCCAACTGGAAGGCCTGGACGGAGACGCCCGTCAACGACGCCTTGGGGTGTTGCTGCAACGCAACGCTGGCGCCGCACGCTGGCTGACGACGATCGGCGTGCACCTGGAAATCGGCCTGTGGTTTGGCGCCATGGCCCTGTTCTATCTCTTCATCCCGCAACAGATCGAACTGGACTGGGACTGGCAACGGCTGATATTGGCGTCAGGCTCGGACGTGCTTTGGCTGGAGCACCTGAGCAATGCCTTCTACGCCCTGATCCTGGTGTTCTGGGAACCTATCTATGTCGCCTGTGGCTTCAGCCTGTACCTCAACCGCCGCACGGTGTTGGAGGCCTGGGACCTGGAACTGGTATTCCGTCGCCTGCGCCAGCGCCTGAGCAACGTCGCACCGCTGTTGTTGCTGGTCGTCGGCTTGGCGCTGCTACACGTCAGCCCACCCGCCATGGCAGATGAAGCCACAGCCCATAAGCCCCTCAGCACCCAGGCCGCCAGCCAATCCATCCAGGCATTGCTGGAAAAGCCACCTTTCAAGAACCCGGAAACCGTCACACGCTATCGGTTTGGCGAAGAAAAAACGCCGGTTAAAAACAAGGCCAAGGGCGACGGCAGGTTACCTGGCTGGCTCCAGGCACTGCTCGACAACTTCAACAGCGACACCTTCAAATACGTCGCCAAAACCTTGGAAATACTGCTCTGGAGCCTTGTGATTGGCGGCCTGGCCCTGGTGTGCTGGCGTTACCGTGAATGGTTGCGCACCTTCGTCAGCCGCCTTGGGCCCACTCGCACGGCCGCTCCCTCGCCCGTTCCTGCCCAACTGTTCGGGCTGGAGCTGGGCACCGAGACATTGCCCCAAGACATCGCCAGTACCGTCGAACAGCTATGGCCCACCCAGCCCCGGGAAGCTCTTGGCCTGCTGTATCGTGGTTTGCTCAGCCGGCTGTTGCATGAGTTCGACCTGCCACTGACAAACGCCGATACCGAGGGGCAGGTGCTGGAGCGTGTCCATCATTTGCAACAACCGCAGTTACTCGCGTTCAGCGACGAACTGACACGCCACTGGCAAAACCTGGCCTATGGTCACCGCCTGCCGCCTCCTTCAGCCCAACAAAAACTGTGCAGCGATTGGCGTGCTCTCTTCAGTGGCGGAGCGGGCCAATGAATCGCGCGTTATTGTGGATAGCGCTGTTATCGGCATGCCTGTTGGGTGCGGGCGGCCTTTATGCCTGGCACAAGGCAATTCCCTACGAGGAAGTGGTAGATCGCGGCCCGTCACCAGAGGCACGCGCCAACCCTTACCTGGCCGCTGAGCACTTTCTGCGCCAGCAAGGCGTGGTGGTGGCGCATGCCAATGGCCTTGAACGACTCGCCGAGCTGCCCGCCAAAGGCCATAGCCTGTTGCTGCTGGGGGAGCGCAGCAACATGACCCCACGCCAGGTCGAACAACTGCTGGGCTGGGCAAAAGCCGGCGGCCACCTGCTATTAGTCGCCGAAGCATTATGGGATGAGGAAACCGGCACCAGCGGTGACCTGCTGCTTGATCGCCTCACTGTCCGTCAAACCTTGAGCGACACCTTCGACGAACCCGCGCCACCGCGTAAAAAAACCAAGCCGGACCTGACCAAGCTGTATGTCGACAACGAAACGGCACCGGCCTATTTCAGTTTTGACACCGACTTCAACCTCACCGACCCCAAGCATCTGGCGCAGTTTTCCGCCAACAGCGCCAAGTCCAGCCACCTGATGCAACTTGACCTTGGGCAAGGCCGCGTAACGGTGATCACCGACAGCGACCTGTGGAAAACCGCGGATATCGGCAAACATGATAACGCCTGGTTGCTGTGGTATCTGAACCAGGGCACTGACGTCACCTTGCTGTTCAACAGCGACACAGACGACCTGTTTACCCTGTTGTTGCGTTATTTCCCCCAGGCCCTGGTCACCCTGATTGCGCTGGTTGCCCTGGGGCTGTGGCAGGCAGGCATGCGCCACGGCCCGGTCCAGGCACCGGCGCCCAAGGCGCGTCGCCAGTTGCAGGAACACTTGAAGGCCAGCGCGGATTTCCTGTTGCGCCGCAGTGGCCAGGGCACGTTGTTGAAAGCCTTGCAACACGACATTCTGCGCGTAGCCCGGCGACGCCATCCTGGGTTTGAACACCTCGATGCGCCAGGGCAACGCCAAGTGCTGGAGCACCTTACGCGACAACCCCCTCATATCATCAGCCAGGCGTTAGAGCCCGTTGCGCTGAAGCGGCTTTCCAGCGCCGACTTCAGCCGACAGGTGGCGTGCCTGCAAACCCTCAGGAATGCCTTATGAGCGACTCTCCACTGGCCACCGCCCTGACCGCCGAAAACCTTCAGCATGCCAGCCAGCAGGCCCAGGCGCTGCGCGTGGAATTGCGCAAGGCCGTGATTGGCCAGGACCTTGTGATTGATGACGTACTCACCGCCCTGATCGCAGGCGGCCATGTACTGCTCGAAGGCGTGCCTGGCTTGGGCAAGACCTTGCTGGTACGCGCCCTGGCCCGCTGCTTTGGCGGTGATTTCGCCCGTATCCAGTTCACCCCGGACCTGATGCCCAGCGATGTCACCGGCCACGCCGTGTACGACTTGCAGACCGAACAGTTCAAACTGCGCAAGGGGCCTTTATTCACCCACCTGCTGCTGGCCGACGAGATCAACCGGGCACCGGCCAAAACCCAGGCAGCGCTTCTCGAAGCCATGCAGGAACGTCAAGTGACCCTTGAGGGTGAGGCATTACCCATCGGCCAACCCTTTATGGTGCTGGCGACCCAGAACCCCATCGAGCAGGAAGGCACCTACCCACTGCCCGAGGCCGAGCTGGACCGGTTCATGCTCAAGGTACGAATGGACTACCCAGATGCTCTACAAGAGCTGGATATGGTCCGCGAAGTGACGCGCTCGTCCAAGGCCGACATGCTGGAGGTACAGCCGTTGCGTACGGTGCTGCAAGCCGAGGACGTAGTAACGATGCAGCAAATTGCCAGTGACCTGCCGTTGGATGAGCAGGTGCTCGACTACGCCGTGCGCCTGGCCCGTGCCACGCGCAGTTGGCCGGGGCTGGCCATCGGTGCCGGCCCCAGGGCCTCCATTGCCCTGGTACGCGGCGCCCGTGCCCGTGCGCTGTTGCGCGGTGGCGAATTCGTCACCCCCGATGACATCAAGGGCTGCGCCCTGGCGGTACTGCGTCACCGGGTACGCATCGCACCCGAACTGGACATCGACGGCCTTGAAGTCGACCAGGTGCTCCAGCAGTTACTCGACCAGATTGCAGCACCAAGGCAATGACGCGGCCATGAAACCGACTCGTCTGCTGCTGACCTGGCTGGGCGTTCTGCTCGGCTTGAACATCTTGCTGGGCGCCTCGGCAGCGTTGCAGTTCAAAGTGCCCGCCACCTTGCATTCGGTAGCCTGGGGCCTGCTGCTGGCCCTGTTGCTGCTGGCGATGCTGGATGCTGCACGCTTACGTCGCCGCCCTTCGGCCCGCGTGTACAGGGCATTGCCCGGTAGCCTGGCGCTGGGGCGCTGGGAAGAAATACGCCTGTGCCTGGAGCACGACTACCCGCAACCACTGACCGTGCAGGTGTTCGATCACGTGCCCGATGGCTTGGCTGTGGAGAACCTGCCTCAATTCATTCAACTACGCCCCGGTGAACGTGCTCAGTTGGGCTATCGCGTGCGCCCCTTGCGGCGCGGGCACTTCCATTTCAGTCGCTGCGAGCTGCTGCTGCCCAGCCCACTGGGGCTGTGGTCTGCACGACGCTGGGTCGTTACCCACGATGCCACCCGCGTTTACCCGGATTTCGCACGTTTATACGGTGCGCAGTTGCGAGGTGTGGATAACTGGCTGAGCCAACTGGGCGTGCGCCAACATCAGCGGCGAGGATTGGGCCTGGAGTTTCACCAACTGCGCGAGTTTCGTGAAGGCGACAGCCTGCGTCAGATCGACTGGAAAGCCACCGCCCGCCAACGAACGCCCATTGCCCGGGAATATCAGGATGAGCGCGACCAGCAAATCGTGTTCATGCTCGATTGCGGCCAGCACATGCGCAGCCAGGATGATGAACTGCCCCATTTTGACCACGCCCTCAACGCCTGCCTGCTGCTCAGTTATGTCGCCTTGCGCCAGGGCGATGCCGTAGGGCTGTGCACGTTCGCCAGCGACCAGCCGCGCTACCTGAAGCCGGTCAAAGGCAGTGGCCAATTGAACCTGTTGCTCAATGCGGTCTACGACCTGCAGACCACGCGAAAAACCGCCGACTACCAGGCTGCCGCCAGCCAATTGCTGGCACGGCAAAAACGCCGGGCACTGGTGATCATCGTCACCAACCTGCGGGATGAGGAGGATGAAGCCTTGATGGCCGCCGTCCAGCGTATCAGTAGGCATCACCGGGTATTGGTGGCCAGCCTGAGGGAAGAGGTCCTCGACCAACTACGCCAGGCGCCTGTGCAGACACTGCCCGAAGCGCTGGCTTACAGCGGCACGATCGATTACCTCAACACCCGCAACCAACGCCATGATCGCTTGAGTGCTCATGGCCTGTCGGTGCTGGATACCTTGCCATCGGCGCTGGGTGCCGGGCTGGTCACGCGCTATCTGGAGTGGAAAAAGGCCGGGGTATTCTGAGGATGACTGCGCAGGGGCACGCCCAGGAAACGGCCACGACCCCACGCATAATTCAGACAGAGGCCTGCAAAGGATAAAAGCTGAAGTACTGCAACAGCGCGTTGATCAGGTGCCGGTACTCTTCGGGCGCCTCAAGCACGCTGAACCCCGAGTCGTAATGCTGCGGGGTGACATCTTCATGGCTCCACAAGCAGGTTGCCGTGAGGTCAATTGCCTTGAACTCGCCCTGCGCCACCGGCACTTTCAAGCGCAGCTCGAAATCCACGTCGGTCATCATGGGTAACGAGCTGATCAGCATCAGACCGTTTTCAGACACATTTCCAAGATAGCCGATTGGCTTGTCAGTAATACGATTGAACACCTGCAGAAAATACGGCAGTTGATGCCGCTCGATCCGTCGTTCGGTAAACATGGTGAAGTCGCCATCCAATAGCCAAAAATCTGGCCGTGCCAGTGATTCGGAACAAGCAATCGCTCGCTCTCCCTGGATCTCGGTGTGACAACAGCTACCGCTTGTCACCAAACAGCTGCCGAATCCGGGCATTGCATCCGTTCGAATGGGTACTGCACAAACAGACATTCAAAGAATAGCGCAAGACTGGCGACAGGCCAGCCATGAAGCGACAAATACCCTTACAACGACTCAGGCCTTGGTTTTGCCAGGCCTGCAGCCGGCAGATGCCCCAGTTGCTGCAAGGTATCGAGCCGCGCACGGGCTCGATAGGCGTACTCGCTCGACGGGTAGTGGCCGATGATGAACTGATAGGTCTGTGCGGCATCGACAAAGAGTTTCTGGCGTTCCAGGCACTGCCCACGCAACATCGAAACCTCCGGTTGCACGTAGCGGCGAGTTCGGCTCTCGCGATCGACCTGGGACAACTCCAGGGTGACACGCTGGCAATCACCGACCCCATAGGCGCGGTAAGCGTTGTTCAAATGGTGGTCCATCGACCAGCGGGTACAGCCGACAACACTGACGGCCAGGGCAGCAACGAGCAAAATTCGCATGGGGTTCTCCTGTCTTGTGCAGTGTATCGACCCCTGGTCGAAAATCTTCAAGGCGTTTGCCCATTCAACCGCAGCCAAAACAAGCCAATCGTCGATAAGTAGTGCAAACGAACAATGACTACAACGAAAGAGCATAGTAGCCTTCCCCAGCGCTTGAACTCAGGAGTCCGTGCATGTCCGTCCGTCGTACCAAAATCGTCGCCACCCTTGGCCCGGCCAGTAACTCGCCGGAAGTCCTCGAACAGCTGATTCTGGCTGGTTTGGACGTCGCCCGTCTGAACTTCTCCCACGGCACCCCGGACGAGCACAAGGCTCGCGCCAAGCTGGTGCGTGACCTCGCCGCCAAGCATGGCCGCTTCGTTGCACTCTTGGGCGACCTGCAAGGCCCGAAAATCCGTATCGCCAAATTCACCAACAAGCGGATCGAGCTGAAGATAGGTGACAAGTTCACCTTCTCCACCAGCCACCCGCTGACCGAAGGCACCCAGGACGTGGTGGGCATCGATTACCCGGACCTGGTCAAGGACTGCGGCGTCGGTGACGAACTGCTGTTGGACGACGGCCGTGTGGTGATGCGCGTCGACACCGCCACGCCGACCGAACTGAACTGCACCGTGATCATCGGCGGCCCGCTGTCCGACCACAAAGGCATCAACCGTCGCGGTGGTGGCCTGACGGCGCCGGCCCTGACTGAAAAAGACAAGGCCGACATCAAGCTCGCCGCCGAAATGGAAGTGGACTACCTCGCCGTGTCCTTCCCGCGCGACGCCGCCGACATGGAATACGCTCGTAAACTGCGCGACGAAGCCGGCGGTACCGCCTGGCTGGTGGCGAAGATCGAACGCGCTGAAGCCGTGGCCGACGATGAAACCCTCGACGGCCTGATCAAGGCTTCCGATGCCGTGATGGTTGCCCGTGGCGACCTGGGCGTGGAAATCGGTGACGCCGAGCTGATCGGTATCCAGAAGAAGATCATCCTGCACGCACGCCGCCACAACAAAGCGGTGATCGTTGCGACCCAGATGATGGAGTCGATGATCCAGAACCCGATGCCGACCCGTGCCGAAGTGTCCGACGTGGCCAACGCCGTGCTCGACTACACCGACGCCGTGATGCTCTCGGCTGAAAGTGCTGCCGGCCCGTACCCGCTGGAGGCCGTGCAGGCCATGGCGCGTATCTGCGTCGGTGCCGAAAAGCACCCGACCAGCAAGACCTCCAGCCACCGCATCGGCAAGGTCTTCGAAAGCTGCGACCAGAGCATCGCCCTGGCTGCCATGTACACCGCCAACCACTTCCCGGGTGTCAAGGCCATCATCGCCTTGACCGAAAGTGGCTACACGCCGTTGATCATGTCGCGCATCCGTTCCTCGGTGCCGATCTACGCGTTCACCCCACACCGCGAAGCCCAGGCCCGCGCGGCCATGTTCCGTGGCGTGTACACCATCCCGTTCGACCCGGCTTCGCTGGCACCGAACGAAGTCAGCCAGAAGGCGATCGACGAGCTGGTTAAACGCGGCGTTGTGGAAAAAGGCGACTGGGTCATCCTGACCAAGGGCGACAGCTACCACACCACCGGTGGCACCAATGGCATGAAGATCCTGCATGTGGGCGACCCGCAGGTCTGAGTGACAGGCTGAAAAACAAAAGCCCCGCCATGTGAATGGCGGGGCTTTTTGCATTTCACTGCAAGCCAATATGTCGAATTTCAGGGCCTCATCGCAGGCAAGCCAGCTCCCACAGTAGTCCGTGTCTGGTCAGACAATTCGGTCTACTGTGGGAGCTGGCTTTTCATAAATTGGAAGGACTGGACAGAAACACATCCGCCAGCAATTGATTACGCGGCAGTCCCGCCAGAAACAAGCGCTTGGAAAACGCCTCGACGCTGGCGGGGTGCCCACAGAGCAAGGCCAGGGTTTGCCGGGAAACAAGCCGCAGTTGCGCCAATGCCGGCTGCAACTGCGCCGCAGTCCATAGCTCCACGGTCAGGTTCCCATGCTGGGCGGCAAGGGCTGCCAGGGGTTTAGTCAGGTAATGAGCCTCGGCCTCATGGGCGAGGTGAATCACGCGAATCTCGCCTTGGTGATCCTGGCGCAGTGCCTCGCGCAACACCCCCCATAAGGGCCCCAGGCCGGTACCGGAGGCCAGCAGCCACAATGGCCGCGATTGCCAGTCGGGATCATAGTGCAGCGCTCCGCCCCGCAGTTCGCCCAGGCGCAGAGGCTCACCGACCCTCAACTGTCGCGCGGCATCGCTGAATGCACCAGGCTGGCGGCACTCGATATGAAACTCCAGGTACGGCTCCTCCTGAGGCAGGCTCGCCAGAGAATAAGGGCGCGCCACCTGCCCCGCCCACAGCACCAGATGCTGCCCGGCGCTGTACCGCAGAGCACGTTCCGGTTGCAGGCGCAGGCGCAGTACCGTCGAACTCAGCCAATCGGCGCCCACCACCTGGGCGGGCAGGCCATCGCGCTGGGGGTCAAACGCTTCGACCTTCAGGTCCGCACTGACCCGGCACTGGCACGCCAGGCGCCAACCTTGCTGGCGTTGCGTCGGGCTGAGGGCTTCGGGCTGCTGGTCGTCGACCTTACCCTCGCAACGCACCAGGCACGCATGGCAACTGCCGGCCCGGCAACTGAAGGGCACGGCCACGCCGGCCTGATTCAAGGCATCCAGCAGGTTGCTGCCGGAGGTGACCGACCAGTGGCGTTCGCCGACGTAGAGTTCAGGCATAACGCCGTTACCTCTCTAGGTAGGAGCGAGCTTGCTCGCGAAGATCGCTAACGATAACGCGGACAACCCGATGAAACCCACCAGATTCACGCTTTTCGCGAGCAAGCTCGCTCCTACCGATAACCGGGCCGGGCATTCGTGACCATAGTCGGGTGTATCGGCCACCGTGCCGGGTTATACTGCCGCGCCTTTTTAGCGTCGCGCCTGCACCATTCTGGCGTGCCTTGGAAAGATGGCTTCAGCCGACCGATGCAACACTGACGCCATCTTTATTGAATGTTCCCTTATAGAGGAGCGCGACTCATGACCGTGATCAAGCAAGACGACCTGATTCAGAGCGTTGCCGACGCCCTGCAATTCATTTCCTACTACCACCCCGTTGATTTCATCCAGGCCATGCACGAAGCCTACCTGCGCGAAGAATCGCCGGCGGCCCGTGACTCCATCGCCCAGATCCTGATCAACTCGCGCATGTGTGCCACCGGCCACCGCCCGATCTGCCAGGACACCGGTATCGTCACCGTGTTCGTGCGCGTGGGTATGGACGTGCGTTGGGACGGCGCCACCATGGGCCTGGACGACATGATCAACGAAGGCGTGCGTCGCGCCTACAACCTGCCGGAAAACGTCCTGCGCGCCTCGATCCTCGCCGACCCGGCCGGTGCCCGCAAGAACACCAAGGACAACACCCCAGCGGTCATCCACTACTCCATCGTCCCGGGCAACACCGTGGAAGTGGACGTGGCGGCCAAGGGTGGCGGTTCCGAGAACAAGTCGAAAATGGCCATGCTCAACCCGTCCGACTCGATCGTTGACTGGGTGCTCAAGACCGTTCCGACCATGGGCGCCGGCTGGTGCCCACCGGGCATGCTCGGCATCGGCATCGGCGGCACCGCCGAGAAAGCCGCGGTAATGGCCAAGGAAGTGTTGATGGAGTCCATCGACATCCACGAGCTGAAAAAGCGCGGCCCGCAGAACCGTATCGAAGAAATGCGCCTGGAGCTGTTCGAGAAGGTCAACCAACTGGGCATCGGCGCCCAGGGCCTGGGTGGCCTGACCACGGTGCTCGACGTAAAGATCATGGACTACCCGACCCACGCCGCCTCCCTGCCGGTGTGCATGATCCCTAACTGCGCCGCCACCCGTCACGCGCACTTTGTGCTCGACGGCTCGGGCCCGGCGTCGCTGGAAGCGCCACCGCTGGACGCCTACCCGGAAATCGTCTGGGAAGCCGGCCCATCGGCCCGTCGCGTCAACCTCGACACCCTGACCCCGGAAGAAGTGCAGAGCTGGAAGCCGGGCGAAACCGTACTGCTCAATGGCAAGATGCTCACCGGTCGCGACGCGGCGCACAAGCGCATGGTCGAGATGCTGAACAAGGGCGAAACCTTGCCGGTGGACCTCAAGGGCCGCTTTATCTACTACGTCGGCCCGGTTGATCCGGTGCGCGAAGAAGTGGTTGGCCCTGCTGGCCCGACCACCGCGACGCGGATGGACAAGTTCACCCGCCAGATCCTCGAGCAAACCGGCCTGCTGGGCATGATCGGCAAATCCGAGCGCGGCCCGACCGCCATCGAAGCGATCAAGGACCACAAGGCCGTGTACCTGATGGCCGTGGGCGGCGCCGCTTACCTGGTGGCCCAAGCCATCAAGAAGTCGCGCGTGGTTGCCTTCGCCGAACTAGGCATGGAAGCCATCTACGAGTTCGACGTCAAAGACATGCCGGTCACCGTTGCAGTGGACAGCAAAGGCGAGTCCGTCCACATCACCGGTCCTGCCATCTGGCAGAAAAAGATCAGTGACAGCCTGGCGGTAGAAGTGCAGTAAGCACCTGCTCCAAAAGAAAAAAGGCGACTGCAGCCCCATGGCCCAGTCGCCTTTTTTATGCCTGAAGCAAGGGACTGCTCCTGATCTTGCTCTTGATCTGCTTTTGATCTTGATCTCAGGCGCCCCGTTAAACCACGCTGGCCGAACGCAGGCTTGAATTCGTGGGTAACCCGGCAGGACGCCGGGTTAGCCGCCCCGCGCCATGGATGGCGCGTGGCGGCGGCCCACGGATTCAAGCCTGCGTTCGGGCACACCGAGCCTAGGCGAGGTGCCGAGTGGTGGGGCAAGAGCGTTTTGCTTACTTTGCCGCTTTTGCAAAGTGAGCCGCCGTCAGGGCGGAACCCTAAGTGGCCGTTACCTAACTAACGGATATGTACTCAATCTGATCCCACATCCCGGTCGGCTGTCAGGCCGCCTTCGCGAGCAAGCCCGCTCCCACATTGCGATCGTGGGGTGTCAGGTAGATAGCCGTCGGCTGGCAAGCCGTCATCGCAGGCAAGCCAGCTCCCACAGTTGGATCGCGGGGCGTCAGGTAGATAGCCGTCGGCTGGCAGGCCGTCATCGCAGGCTTGCCAGCCCCCACACAAGCGCCTTGGCCACAAGATATGTGCCGCCCATGCTATGGTGCTCGCCCCTTACCGTGCCTGTTCATCATCGTATGATCGTGATCCCTCGCCCCCTGCGCCTGACCTTCTATTCCCTGTTGATCATCGCCGGTGCGGTGCTGGCCGCCGCCTTGGCCACGCGCCATGCCGAACGCCAGGCCTTGGTGGACGACGCCGCCCGTGCCAATCAGCAGCTCGCGCTGTATGCCAACTCGCTGCACACCCTGATCGAACGCTACCGCGCCCTGCCCGCCGTGCTGGCGCTGGATTCGGAGATGATCAGCGCCTTGAAGGGCCCGCTGGACGCCGCTACGCAAGACCGGCTCAACCGCAAGCTGGAGCGTATCAACGGCGCTGCGCAGTCTTCGACCCTGGAACTGATGGACCGCACCGGCCTGGCCGTGGCCGCCAGCAACTGGAACCTGCCCAGCAGTTATGTCGGCCACAATTACGCGTTCAGGCCGTATTTCAGCCAGACCTTGAGCCAGGGCACCGGGCGCTTTTATGCAGTGGGCGTTACCACGGGTATTCCGGGTTACTTCCTGTCCAGTGCGGTCGTGGATGAGCACGAGCAGTTCCTCGGCGCCATGGTGGTCAAGCTGGAGTTCCCCGAGCTGGAACGCGAATGGGCCCAGGGCAATGACCTGCTGTTGGTCAGCGATGCGCGGGGCATCGTGTTTATCGCCAACCAGCCGGGCTGGCGTTATCGCAACCTGCGGCCGTTGTCCGAAAATGACCTGGCCGAACTCAAGGCCACCCGCCAATACGACAAAAAGCAACTGCAGCCACTGGACACCCAGCCCCTGCAACGCTTTGACGAAAACAGCCACTTGATCCGCGTCAACGGCCCCGACGGCAACGCCAATTACATCTGGGAGTCGCTGGCGCTCAAGCGCGAAGGCTGGACCCTGCACCTGTTGCGCAAACCCCAGTTTGCCTTTGAAGATCAACGCAACGCGGGCCTTGCCGCTGCGGGTTCGTGGCTGGCACTGGTGTTCTTGGTGCTGTTCCTCAGCCAGCGCTGGCGCCTGGCCCGCTTGCGCCAGCGCAGCCGTGAAGAACTGGAGCAATTGGTCCAAGAACGCACCCAGGCGTTGCGCACCGCCCAGGATGGTCTGGTGCAGTCGGCTAAGCTGGCGGCACTGGGGCAGATGTCAGCCGCCCTCGCCCATGAAATCAACCAGCCACTGACCGCCCAGCGCATGCAACTGGCGACGTTGCGGCTGCTGCTCGACCATGGTCGCGTGGACGATGCCTACAAGGCCCTCACACCGCTGGATGACATGCTCACGCGCATGGCCGCGCTCACCGGCCACCTCAAGACGTTCGCGCGCAAGAGTCCCAGTGGCCTGCGCGAAAAGCTGGACCTGGCGACGGTGGTCGACCAATCCTTGCACCTGCTCGACGCACGCCTGCGTGACGAAGCCATCGGTGTGGTGCTGGACCTCACCCGCCCGGCCTGGGTACGTGGCGACGCGATCCGCCTCGAACAGGTGCTGATCAACCTGTTGCGCAACGCTCTGGACGCCATGGCCGACAAACCGCGCAAGCGCCTGGAAATCCGCCTGCACGCCGATCAGCAGCTGTGGCAGTTGAGCGTCTGCGACAGCGGCGGCGGGATTGCAGAAGAACACTTGGGCAGTGTGTTCGACCCGTTTTTCACCACCAAGCCGGTGGGCGACGGACTCGGCTTGGGACTCGCGGTGTCCTACGCTATCGTGCATGAACTGGGCGGACGCCTGAGTGCCGCTAACCGTGGCGATGGCGCGACTTTCACCTTGACCCTGCCTATCGCCCTGGAGACGCCAGACCTATGTTGAACGCTGTGATTGTGGTCGATGACGAAGCCAGTATTCGCACGGCCGTCGAGCAATGGCTGAGCCTGTCGGGGTTTGACGTGCAGTTGTTCAGCCGCGCCGAAGAGTGCCTGGCGCAACTGCCCAAGGACTTTGCCGGGGTGATTCTGAGCGACGTGCGCATGCCGGGGCTCAGCGGTCTTGAGTTGTTGGCCGAGGTGCAGCGCCGCGATGCCGATTTGCCGGTGATTTTGCTCACCGGTCATGGCGACGTGCCGATGGCCGTCGAAGCCATGCGCGACGGGGCTTACGACTTCCTGGAAAAACCCTTCAGCCCCGACGCCTTGCTCAACAGCCTGCGCCGGGCGCTGGACAAGCGCGGCCTGATCCTGGAAAACCGCCGCCTGCATCAACAGGCCGATCATCGTGCGCAGTTGGAGTCCAGCCTGCTGGGCGTGTCCAAGGGACTGCAAAGTTTGCGCCGCCAAGTGCTGGACCTGGCGAGTTTACCGGTCAATGTGCTGATTCGTGGCGAGACCGGCAGCGGTAAGGAGCTGGTCGCCCGCTGCCTGCATGACTTCGGCCCACGCGCCAAGAAGCCCTTCGTGGCCCTCAATTGCGCGGCGATCCCCGAGCAGTTGTTCGAAGCCGAACTGTTCGGGCATGAAAGCGGCGCCTTCACCGGCGCCCAGGGCAAACGTATCGGCAAGCTGGAATATGCCCACGGCGGCACCTTGTTCCTGGATGAAATCGAAAGCATGCCCCTGGCCCAACAAGTGAAATTGCTACGTGTGTTGCAAGAGCAGAAGCTGGAGCGGCTGGGCTCCAACCAGAGTATCCAGGTGGACCTGCGCATCATCGCCGCCACCAAGCCCGACCTGCTGGAAGAGGCCCGTGCCGGGCGTTTTCGCGAAGACCTGGCCTATCGGCTCAACGTCGCGCAACTGCGCCTGCCGCCCTTGCGTGAACGTCGCGAAGATATTCCGCTGTTGTACGAGCATTTTGCGCAAAGCGCCGCCGAGCGTCTGGGCCGCCAGGTCGAGCCCTTGAGTGGGCCACAGCTGGGGCGCCTGCTCAGCCATGACTGGCCGGGCAATGTGCGCGAACTGGCCAACGTCGCCGAGCGCCAGGTGTTGGGGCTGGACGAGCCGGAACCGCAAGGGATCGAAGCCGGGCAATCGTTGGCGGCGCAGCAGGAGGCGTTCGAGGCACACTGCCTGAAGGCCGCTTTGACGCGTCACAAGGGCGATATCAAGGCGGTGCTGGCCGAGCTGCAACTGCCGCGCCGTACCTTCAATGAGAAGATGCAGCGGCATGGGTTGGTAAGGGAGATGTTTGTGTAGCGACCTTTGGATCGCCATCGCGGGCAAGCCCGCTCCCACATTTTGGTCTGTGAACACAGCAGGTGTGGGAGCTGGCTTGCCTGCGATGGCGTCGGCAGCCATAAGCGGATTTCCGCTCATCACCCCAAAACCATCAGCGACTTTCCGCTCAAAAAAATCCCGCAACCCTTCTATTCCGGGCCTTCCTCTACCTGGCACAGCTCCTGCTATAGCCCCAACAGGCTGCGCACGCGCCGCTCCATAAAAACAACTAGATGAAGGATCCTTCAATGGATAACTCCAACACCGTGCCTCTGGGATCGACGGCCGCAAAAGCGCAGGAGCGCACCACCTCCAGCCGCATCAAATCGATTTTCAGCGGATCAGTCGGCAACATGGTCGAATGGTACGACTGGTACGTCTACGCCGCCTTCTCGCTGTATTTTGCCAAAGCCTTCTTCCCCAAGGGCGACACCACTGCCCAACTGCTCAACACCGCCGCGATTTTCGCCGTGGGCTTCCTGATGCGCCCGATCGGTGGCTGGCTGATGGGCCTGTACGCCGACAAAGTCGGGCGTAAAAAAGCCTTGATGGCCTCGGTGTACCTGATGTGCTTCGGCTCGCTGCTGATTGCCCTGAGCCCAGGCTATGAAGTCATTGGTATCGGTGCGCCGATCCTGCTGGTGTTTGCCCGCCTGCTGCAGGGCCTGTCGGTCGGCGGCGAATACGGCACCTCTGCCACTTACCTGAGTGAGATGGCCACCAAGGAACGTCGCGGCTTCTACTCCAGCTTCCAGTACGTGACCCTGATCTCTGGCCAGCTCATCGCGCTGGCGGTGCTGATCGTGCTGCAACAGGTGCTCACCACCGAGCAGTTGTACGCCTGGGGCTGGCGTATCCCGTTCGCCATCGGTGCCTTGTGTGCAGTGGTCGCGCTGTACCTGCGTCGTGGCATGGAAGAAACCGAGTCGTTCACCAAGAAAGAAAAAGCCAAGGAAAGCGCAATGCGCACCTTGATGCGCCACCCCAAGGAACTGATGACCGTGGTCGGCCTGACCATGGGCGGCACCCTGGCGTTCTACACCTACACCACCTACATGCAGAAATACCTGGTGAACACGGTCGGCATGAGCATCTCCGACTCCACCACCATCTCGGCGGCGACGCTGTTTCTGTTCATGTGCCTGCAACCGATCATCGGCGGGCTGTCGGATAAAGTCGGCCGCCGCCCGATCCTGATCGCCTTCGGCGTGCTTGGCACCCTGTTCACCGTGCCAATCCTCACCACCCTGCACACCATCCAGAGTTGGTGGGGCGCGTTCTTCCTGATCATGGCGGCGCTGATCATCGTCAGCGGCTACACCTCGATCAACGCCGTGGTGAAGGCCGAGCTGTTCCCGACCGAAATCCGCGCCCTGGGCGTGGGCCTGCCGTATGCCTTGACCGTGTCGATCTTCGGCGGTACCGCTGAATACATCGCGCTGTGGTTCAAGAGCATCGGTATGGAAACTGGCTACTACTGGTACGTGACCGCGTGTATCGCGGTGTCGTTGATGGTTTACGTGACCATGAAGGACACGCGTAAACACTCGCGCATCACCACCGACTAAAAAATGTGGGAGCGGGCTTGCCCGCGATAGCGGAGGATCAGTCAAAGTTGTATCAACTGACCCACCGCCTTCGCGAGCAAGCCCGCTCCCACATTTAGTCTTAGGACAACTCTGCGGCCTCATTGCGCCCATAGCGCCGCTGCGCATACGACGCGCCAGCAATCATCACCACCAGCACCGCAGCCAATACCGCGGATGAACCGATGGTGCCGAAATCCAAGCCGCCTTTTTCATGGGGTTTGGTCAGAAAATCCCCCAAGGTCGCGCCAAACGGCCGTGTCAGTACAAACGCCACCCAGAACAACAGTACCGACGAGATGCGGGTGAAGTACTTGAGTACCACCACCGCGGCGATGGTCGAGCCGATCAACAATGCGCCACCGGCGAAGCCCAGCCCCGAATCGTCCGCGAGGAAATCGCCCAATGCGGTGCCCAAGGTGTTGGAGAACAGGATCGCCATCCAGTAAAACAGCTCCCCTCGGAAGGTCTGCACCTTGTTCACGTTCAGCGAGTCACCACTGAGGTGCCACAATGCAAAGATGATCATCAGGATCACGATCAGGATCATCGACCCGGTGGCGTAGCCCAGCCCCAGCGTGCGGTCCATGAAGTCGGACATCGTGGTACCCGCAGTACTGGTAGACAAAATCACGATCCAGTACAGCACCGGGTTGTAGGCTTTCGACCAGAGTTGCGTCACCAGGGTCACCAGGAACACGCTGATGAGGATCATGGAGCTGATGGCGTATCCAACGTTCAAGGTCATCGACAGCAAGTCCCCGGCGGTTTCGCCCAAGGTGGTTGCGCAGATTTTCATGACCCAGAACGCCAGGGTGATCTGAGGAAGTTTGTTCATGCAGTAGATAGCTCCAAGGCTCAGTCTTATAGGGGGTATTGACCTTGGGCGCAGACTGAAGGGAAAGCTGTGAAAAATAGGTGGGCGATGTATGAAAAATCCATCGGTACGATGGAAATTCACCGCCATGAATTGCACTATGACCGCCTCCCAAACCGCGTAGCAGGAACCCCGGCCATGCCTGACGACATCCACTATTACGAACCCGCCAACGGCCACGGCCTGCCCCATGACCCGTTCAATGCCATCGTCGGCCCACGCCCGATTGGCTGGATCTCCTCGCACGATCGCGAAGGCCGCCTGAACCTGGCGCCCTACAGCTTCTTCAATGCGTTCAACTACATTCCGCCGATCATTGGGTTTTCCAGTGTCGGGCGTAAAGACAGCCTGAACAATATCGAACAGACCGGAGAATTCGTCTGGAACCTGGCCACCCGCCCGCTGGCCGAGCAGATGAACCAGAGCTGCGCGGCCGTATCGCCCGAGGTGAATGAATTCGAACTCTCCGGGCTGACGCCGGTGGCTTCGAAAATCGTTGGCGTACCACGGGTGGGCGAGAGCCCGGTGTCGTTCGAGTGCAAGGTGACGCAGATCATCCAACTGCAACGTGCCGACCAACAGTTGGTGCCAAGCTGGCTGGTGCTGGGCGAGGTGGTTGCGGTGCACATCGCCAAATGGTTGCTCAAGGATGGGATCTACGACACTGCTGCCGCCGAGCCGATTTTGCGCGGGGGTGGCCCGGCGGATTATTTCCAGCTGGGGCCGCAAGCACTGTTCAAGATGTACCGCCCAGGCGCCACAAAACCCTGACTGCAATGCAATCAAAACTGTGGGAGCTGGCTTGCCTGCGATAATAGCGGTGGGTCAGTTAACCCAAGAGTGACTGATACACCGCTATCGCAGGCAAGCCAGCTCCCACATTGGTTAGGTGTGCTGCCTCAGCGTTCAGCAGTCGCCCAGGTCAGTTGGCCTTCTGCATCCACATCGACCAGATGCTCAAGTTGCAGCGTCGCCGCATCATCGGCATCCGAAGCCGTCTTGAACGTCTGCCCATCAAGGATCTTGTGAAACTTGGGTGCGCCCATGCCATCCAGTGCCTTGACGGCGACGGCGGCGCTGTAGCCACCTTCGCCCGGTACTACGGCGGAAACGGCTTCGTGGTGGGCAAATTGTTTACGTGCCATGTTGCAGGTCCTGGCCAATGGAAAGTCGGCCATTCTAACCGTTAACCGGCCAGTTGCAGGTACTCGCCGTAGGCCTGTGCCGCCGATGCGTCGGTGAAGGTCTGGAAGTCCATGCTACGCACGACCATGTCATTCAGCAGCTCGGTGAAGATCATCAGGGCCGGAGAGTTGAAGTAGGCGCTCATGGCCTGCTCGCTGCTCCAGAACCCGGACACCAGCCACACATCGGGGTCGACCTGGGAGTGCTGCAACGAGAATTGCAGGCAACCCTGGGCCTGGCGACCTGGTTCGATCAAACTGCTCAAGCGTGCACCGAGTTCGGTGCTGCACCCGCTACGGGCGCGGATAAAGGCCATATGGCTCGCGGGAATGGGGGTGGACATGTTCGACTCTCCCGTTGAGAAGTGATGCTCGGCAAGCACAATGAGGGCGTGTTGCCACAGGATCAAAGATAACGGCGCGGGCGTGGGCGCGGTTAGTCGATTCCTGCAGGCTTCTTGCACAATCCTGCGAGAAGCGTAGGGAGGACGTTCGGCCCCAGGATTTATTCCAGGCCCAGGCCTCATGTTTCAGGCTGATGACAGGCTGCGCACTTGCCTGATTCACGCTATCTCGCAGGATCAGGCAAGGATCCTGCAGAATCGACGTAACACTTTCTGAAAAGCCGCCGCTAAGCTGAGCCCATCAAAGCCGCGTGTAGAGGACGCCCCATGCCGTCGCCCGAATCCAAGCCCGTTCCCCTCGATGCCGAGATGGAGAAACAACGCGCCGAGCTCGCCAGTATCGTGCACCGCCATACCTGGGAGGACGGCTCCTACGGCACGGCGATTACCTCGCTGTACCTGAACCGCCACAATGCGCCCCGGGATTTCATGCCGGTGCTGGTGGAACCCGCGCTGTGCATCCTCGCCAGTGGCAGCAAGGAAGTGCGCCTGGCCGACGAGATCTTTGCCTACGACCCGCTCAACTACCTGGTGTTCTCGGTGGCAATGCCGGTGGCCGGCCGCATCATTGACGCCACCGCCGAGGACCCGAACCTCTCGGTGCGCATCAACATCGACCCGGCGCAGCTCACCGCGCTGATCGCAGAGGCCGGGCCGATGGGCGTGCCCTCACGCCCGACCTCGCGAGGCATGTACGTCGACCGCATCGATCACGCACTGCTCGATGCGGTGCTGCGCCTGACCCGCTTGCTGGACACGCCTAAAGACATCGCGATGCTCGCGCCGCTGATCAACCGTGAAATCCTCTACCGTTTGCTGCGTGGCCCGCAGGGTTATCGCCTGTATGAAATTGCTGTGGCTAACAGCCAGAGCCATCGGGTGAGCCAGGCAATCACCTGGTTGAATGGCAACTACGAACAGCCGCTGCGTATCGACGACCTGGCTAAGGAAGTGAACCTGAGCGTCTCGACCTTGCACCACCGGTTCAAAGCGATCACCGCCATGAGCCCGCTGCAATACCAGAAGCAACTGCGCTTGCAGGAAGCGCGGCGGCTGATGATCGCCGAAGGGCTGGAGGCTTCGGCGGCGGGGTATCGGGTGGGGTATGAAAGCCCGTCGCAGTTCAGCCGGGAGTACAGCCGGTTGTTTGGTGCGCCGCCGCTGCGCGACCTGGCCCGGTTGCGCCAAAGCATCTGATGTACGCGGAGTAAAATGTGGGAGCTGGCTTGCCTGCGATGGCGGCCTGGCAGCCGACACTTATCTACCTAATGCCCCACGATCCAACTGTGGGAGCGGGCTTGCTCGCGAAGGCGGCCTGACAGTCAACACAGTTGGATTGTGTACATATCCATTGCTGCGGTAACGGCCACTTAGGGTTCCGCCCTGACGGCGGCTCACTTTCGAAAAGCGCGAAAGTAAGCAAAGCGCTCTTGCCCCACCACTCGGCACCTCGCCCAGGCTCGGTGTGCCCGTAATCCGCCAGTGATTTGGGGGGCCGCCGCCACGCGCCATCCATGGCGCGGGGCGGCTAAACCGGCATCCCTGCCGGTTTACCCCCCAAATCCCTGTCGAATTCCGGCCAGCGTGGTTTAACGGGGCGCCTAAGATCAAGATCACAAGCAGATCAAGAGCAAGATCAAGAGCGGCTCGCTTCGCATCGTGGTTACCGGTGGCTGCGGCGAACTGCACAGTTGTGTAGATACCTATGGCTATCGCAGGCAAGCCAGCTCCCACAGTAGTCCTGCGTATATTCAGTCTAATCCGCGGGGGAGTTGCAGGGTGACACGCAGGCCGCCTTCGCGCAGGTTCTGCAAACTCACTTCGCCCCCATGGCTGTGGGCAATGTTGCGCGCAATCCCCAACCCCAACCCGTAACCCTGCTGCTGGCCGGCCAGGCGAAAGTGCGGTTCAAACACTTGCTCCAGTCGCTGCTGCGGCACACCAGGCCCTTCGTCGTCCACATGCAGGATGAACTGCACGCCATCGTCCTCGATATGCAAATGCGCGTTCTGCCCGTACTTGAGCGCGTTGTCGATCAGGTTGCCGATGCAACGCTTGAGCGCCAGCGGCTTGCCTGGGTAGGCTGACAGCGCCGTGCCATCGAGGGTCACTCGGCCATTGCCATGGGGTGCCAGGTACGGCTCCACCAGGCATTCGAGGACGTGGTTGAGGTCCACCGGCTGGATGTTTTCGTGGATATCGGTGTCTTTCACGCATTGCAGCGCGCCCTTGACCAGCAACTCCAGTTCATCCAGGTCACGGCCGAATTTGTTTTGCAGGTTCTCGTCTTCCAGCAATTCCACGCGCAGGCGCAGGCGGGTGATGGGCGTGCGCAGGTCATGGGAAATCGCGCTGAACAACTGGCTGCGCTCGGTCAGGTAACGGCTGATGCGTTCACGCATGGCATTGAACGCACGGCCCACTTCCACCACTTCACTGCCGCCGCCTTCCGCCACCGGCTCCACATCGGCGCCCAGGGACATGTCCCGCGCCGCTCGCGCCAGGCGCTTGAGCGGTCGGCTTTGCCAGTGCACCAGCAGGCCGATGAACAGCAGCAGAAAACCGCTGGTGAGCACGATAAACCACACCTGCTGGGACGGCAGGCCTTGCTCTTCCAGGCTGGTGTAGGGCTCGGGCAACAGCGAGGCGATGTACAGCCATTCACCGGGCGCCAGTTGGATCTGGGTGACCAGCACCGGCGGGTTCACCGGTTCCAGGGTCAGCGCGTAATGGGCCCAGGAGCGTGGCAGTTCGTCGAGCTTCAGGCCAGCATTGAAGATGCGCAGGTCTTCGGCGCTGACGAACTCAACCGAGATGTGCACGTCGGCACCCAGGGTCTGGCGCAGCACTTCATCCACCGCCACCAGTACCGCTTGCTTGCGCGGGGTTTCGGGCAGTATTTGCATGTCCAGCGGGCGATCATTGAGGGTCACCACAAAACGCGTGCCGCCCATGCTGCGCAATTGGTCCAGCACCAACGGGCGATAGGCCACCGGCAGCGACCGGAAGTAACTCACGCTGGCGGTCATTGAATGCGCCAAGCTGCGGGCGCTGGTGACCAGGCCCTCAAGCTGGGTGGCGCGCAGTTGCGACACCCAGATCACGCTGGACAGCGCTTGGGCGAACAGCACCGCCAGCAAGGTCAGGAGTAACATGCGCCCCAGCAGCGAGCGGGGTACCGGGAAGCGGCGGCGACGTTCGTTCAGCGGTTCAGTGGGCATTGCCGGCAACCACGCTGGCTGCCAGTTGATAGCCGCTGCCACGCACGGTGCGGATCAGCCGCGGAGGTTTCTCGGTGTCGCGCAGGCGCTGGCGCAAGCGGCTGACGGCCATGTCGACGATACGGTCCAAGGGCATGAGGTCGCGGCCACGGGTGGCGTTGCCGATGGTGTCGCGGTCGAGGATCTGTTGCGGGTGGTCGAGAAACAACTTGAGCAAGGCGAAGTCGGCACCGGAGAGGATCACCTCTTCACCATCCACATGAAACAAGCGGTGGCTGATCATATCCAGGCGCCATTCATCGAACACCCACACATCACCGCCGCTGCTGCGCTCCTGGCCGAATTGGCAGCGGCGCAGCAGTGCCTTGATACGCGCCTGCAACTCGCGGGGGCTGAACGGCTTGCCGATATAGTCATCGGCGCCCAGCTCCAGGCCGATCACGCGGTCGGCTTCGTCGGAACTGGCGGTGAGCATGATGATCGGCACCTGCGCCTGGCGCGGGTGCTGGCGGATCCAGCGGCACAGGCTGAAGCCGTCTTCGTCCGGCAACATCACATCGAGGATGACCAGGTCGCACGGTGCCTCGTTCATGGCCTGGCGGAACCCCGCGCCATCGGACACGCCACGGACCTGGAAGCCGGCGCGACTGAGGTAGGTTTGCAGCAATTCGCGGATTTCCTGGTCGTCGTCGACGAGGAGAATGGATTTACTGATTACGCTCACGGGGGCCTCCTTGTTGTTATGGCCTGGCTTAAATCATCGGGTGCCCTTTAGGCCGTCATCGCAGGCAAGCCAGCTCCCACACTTGGAATGCATTCCAGACTGTGGGAGCTGGCTTGCCTGCGATGGCGCCATTATGACCTATGCAAAAGCTTGCTCAAGCGCCACACCCGCCCCAGTCAGCCCGGAATACGGCGCCGTCACCAGCCACACTGGAATACCCTTGAAGTAGTCGCTCATGCAGCCTTTATCCGCAAAGCTTTTAGCGAAACCACTGGTGATAAAGAAGTCGGCAAACCTCGGTATCACCCCGCCCACGATATACACGCCACCGCGCCCACCGGTGGTCAAGACGTTATTGCCCGCCACCCGGCCCAGCCAGATGCTGAACTGGTCCAATACTTCCATGGCCACCGGATCGCCGGCCAGGCCCGCCGCCGTGATGGCTTCGGGGGTGTCCAGCACAGGCTCATGCCCATCCACCGTACAAATAGCCCGGTACAGCCGCGGCAAGCCGCCACCGCTTAACGCGGTTTCGGCGCTGACATGCCCGATCTCGCTGTAGATGTGTTGCCACAGCTGGGTTTCCCGTGGGCTGCTCAGGGGCAGGTCGACATGCCCACCCTCCCCCGGCAATGCTGCCCAGCGGCCTGCGCCGAGGTCCAGCAAGGTGCCGACGCCAAGACCGGTGCCCGGGCCGATCACCACGGCCGGGCGCAAGGGCTCTGGCGTGCCTTCGCAGACCACGCGAAATTCGTCGGGCTTGAGCCGGGTCATGCCCAAGGCCATGGCCGAGAAATCGTTGACCAGCAACAGCTCATCCACCTGCAGGGCCTGACAAAACGCGGTTTTGCTCAGGCGCCAGTGGTTGTTGGTGAACTTGAATTCATCGCCGCTCACCGGCCCGGCCACCGACAGGCACACCGCACCGATGTCGCCGATTTGCAGGCCTTCTTCTTTGAGGTAGAGCTTGATCGCCTCTTCAGGGCTGCCGTGATCCGCCGTGGCATGCACGCGGATCGAATGCAGTTCCTGATCCCGCCATAACGCAAAACGGGCGTTAGTCCCCCCGATGTCACCGACCAGCGCAAGCTTCACTTAAGCGTCTCCAAGGCAGAGGTAAAGGCGCTGGCGCCCTGCTCTGCGGAGCTTGCGGCCAAGCGCATGAATGCAAACAGCTCGCGACCGGCCCCCACGTTATTGCCCAACAGGCCCGTGGCAGGCGTGCGCGCTGCAAATACTTCGGCGTCCACCTTAAGCTCCAGGGTGCCGGTAACGCCATCCACACGGATGATATCGCCATCCTGGACCCGCGCCAGCGGCCCGCCGCTCTGGGCTTCGGGATTGACGTGGATCGCGGCAGGGATCTTACCCGACGCGCCGGACATGCGCCCATCTGTTACCAGCGCCACTTTGAAACCACGGTCCTGCAACACGCCCAGGAACGGGGTCATCTTGTGCAGTTCCGGCATGCCGTTGGAGCGCGGCCCCTGGAAGCGCATCACGGCGACGAAGTCTTTTTCCAACAAGCCGGCCTTGAAGGCATCGGCGAGGTCCTGCTGGTCCTGGAACACCACCGCCGGCGCTTCGACCACCTGATGCTCCGGCGCTACCGCCGAAACCTTCATCACGCCACGGCCGAGGTTGCCTTCCATCACGCGCAAGCCGCCTTCGGGCGAGAACGCACGGGCCACCGGGCGCAGGATGGTTTCGTCGAGGCTTTCGATCGGGCCGTCGCGCCAGACCAGTTCGCCATCCACCAGGAAAGGTTCCTGGATATAGCGGCTCAAGCCCTTGCCGGCCACGGTGTTGACGTCTTCGTGGAGCAGGCCGGCTTCCAGCAGTTCGCGGATCAGGAACGACATACCGCCCGCCGCCTGGAAGTGGTTGATGTCAGCCTTGCCGTTTGGATACACGTGGGACAGGGTTGGTACCACCTCGGAGAGGTCGGCCATGTCCTGCCAGGTCAGGATGATGCCTGCCGACATGGCGATGGCCGGCATGTGCAGGGTGTGGTTGGTGGAGCCGCCGGTGGCGTTGAGCGCAACGATAGAGTTGACGATGGACTTCTCGTCGACAATCTCGCCAATGGGCGTGAAGTTGCCATTGGCCTTGGTCAAGCGCGTGACCTGGTGCGCGGCTTCGCGGGTCAACGCATCGCGCAGTGGCGTGTACGGGTTGACGAACGAAGCGCCCGGCAGGTGCAGGCCCATGACTTCCATCAGCAACTGGTTGGTGTTGGCGGTGCCGTAGAACGTGCAGGTGCCGGGGCTGTGGTAGGACTTCATCTCCGATTCCAGCAGTTCTTCGCGGCTGGCCTTGCCTTCGGCGTAGCGCTGACGCACATCAGCCTTCTGCTTGTTGGAGATACCCGACGGCATCGGCCCGCCCGGCACGAAGATCATCGGCAGGTGGCCGTAGCGCAGCGCACCCATCATCAGGCCAGGGACGATCTTGTCGCAGATGCCCAGCATCAGCGCGGCGTCGAACATGTTGTGGGACAGCGCTACCGCCGTAGACATGGCGATGACTTCACGGCTGAGCAGGCTCAGCTCCATGCCCGGCTCGCCCTGGGTCACGCCGTCGCACATGGCCGGGGTGCCGCCAGCGAACTGGCCGACCGAGCCGACTTCGCGCAGAGCCTTTTTGATTTGTTCAGGGAAATGCTCGTAGGGCTGATGCGCCGAGAGCATGTCGTTATAAGAAGAAACAATTGCCACGTTGGCGGCATTCATCATGCGCAGGCTGTTTTTGTCTTCGGTGCCGCAACCGGCCACGCCGTGGGCGAAGTTGGCGCATTGCAGCTTGCCGCGCATCGGACCGTCGCTGGCGGCGCCGCGAATGAGCGCAAGGTAAGCCTCACGGGTGGCGCGGCTGCGGGCGATAAGCCGTTCGGTGACCTCAAGGACGCGGGGATGCATGTATAGAACTCCAGGCTAACGGATGTGGCGACCTGAGTGTCTATGCTGATCAAACGCCCACGGCTCATGGGATGGCAGGGGGTCGTTTGGATCATCGGACCAGTTGATTCAGGTCACTCGTTGTAGATTGAACAAAATATTGCCACTAAAAAGGCTTGTTTTCTATTTTTATGCGAATAATCTTGTAATTCTTACAACAAATCGACGACAGGCACTTTCCAATGACTCTACGTATCGCAATCAATGGTTTTGGCCGTATCGGCCGTAATGTCCTGCGCGCACTGTATACCCAAGGCTATCGCCAGGATCTGCAGATCGTCGCCATTAACGATTTGGGCGACAGCTCGATCAATGCCCACCTGCTCAAGTACGACACCGTACACGGCACTTTCGACGCAGAGGTCGCCCACGATCAGGAAAGCCTGACCGTCAATGGTGACCGGATTGCCGTGAGTGCCATTCGCAACCCCGCCGACCTGCCGTGGGCTGCGCACAAGATCGACGTGGTGTTCGAATGCACCGGTCTGTTCACCGACCGCGACAAGGCTGCTGCCCATATTACCGCCGGCGCACGCAAGGTGATCATCTCGGCACCGGCCAAGGGCGCGGATGCGACCGTGGTCTACGGGGTAAACCATGACATTTTGCGTCAATCCCACCAGATCATTTCCAACGCATCGTGCACCACCAACTGCCTGGCGCCGGTGGCCCAGGTGCTGCACCGCGAGCTGGGTATCGAAAGCGGCCTGATGACCACCATCCACGCCTACACCAACGACCAGAACCTCACCGACGTGTACCACACCGACCCGTACCGCGCGCGTTCGGCCACCCAGAACATGATCCCGAGCAAGACCGGCGCCGCTGAAGCGGTGGGCCTGGTGCTGCCGGAACTGGCAGGCAAGCTGACCGGCATGGCGGTGCGTGTACCGGTGATCAACGTGTCGCTGGTGGACCTCACCGTGCAGTTGAAGAAAGAAGCCACGGCCGATGAAGTCAACGCCCTGCTCAAACACGCCAGCCAGCATTCGAAGATCCTCGGCTACAACACCCTGCCGTTGGTTTCCAGCGACTTCAACCATAACCCGCTGTCGTCGATCTTCGACGCTAATCACACCAAGGTCAGCGGCAAATTGCTCAAAGTGCTCGCGTGGTATGACAACGAGTGGGGCTTCTCCAACCGTATGCTGGATAACTGCCTGGCGTTGTGTAACGCCGAGTAACTCCACAAGATCGACCAGATCGTTCCCACGCTCTGCGTGGGAATGCCACCCTGGACGCTCCGCGTCCTGCTCTTAAAGTTGTGACGCGGAGCGTCACAGGATGTGTTCCCACGCAGAGCATGGGAACGAGCGGCAATCCACAGAAATAGCCACTTGCCATTTCAGTTGATGATAAGCATTATCATTCACTGCAAATCGGTCTGGTATCACTGTGAGCCAATCTCGCTTCAACCACGTCTTCCTCACCCAACGGGTGATCCTGCTACGAACCCTGCAACGCATGGTGCACAACCACAGCACTGCCGAGGACCTGTTGCAGGAAACCTACCTGCGCGTGACTCGGGCCCTGAGCGAGCGGCCAATCGACCACCTTGAACCTTTTGTCTACCAGACAGCCCGCAACCTGGCGCTGGATCACTTGCGCTCGCGCAGAATTCAGGCGCGCACCCTGCAGGAGGATGTCCCGCTGGATGTCCTGCAAAGTGTCGCAGCGCCCGCTAGCACGCCGGAGGAAGCCACCCAGGCCGAGCAACTGCTGGAGCACTTGAGTGTCAGCCTCGGCCAGTTGAGCGCCCGCCAGCAGCGGATTTTCATCCTCAGCCGCTTGCACGGTTGCAGCTATCAGGAGATTGCCGATCAGTTGGGTGTGTCCTTGAGCACAGTGCAAAAGGAACTCAAATTGATCATGGCTATCTGTGTGGGTGTGGCCGAACGGCTGGATCAGCCTTAAGCTTCACCCGACAGAGGTGTCGATCCAAGCTGTAGGAAAAATGAATAGAACGTGGCGAAGACCCGAGGAACACCGTGACGGACCCGAATAAACTGCGCCCCCATGCGTTGGCTCATAAGGTGTTGCAAGACGCGGCCATGGACCAAGCCCTCGATTGGCTGATCGCCTTGCAGTGCCCGCAACCTGGGCAGCAGGCCGCGTTCGACGCCTGGCTGGCCCAGGACCCGGCGCATGTCCACGCCTTCAGCAAGGCCCAGGCCGCCTGGGGTGACGCACCGGTGCACAGCGCCGCCGTGGCCCTCGCCGCACCGCGCAAGCCCAGCGGCTGGCGCCGGATCAAACCGCACTGGAAACCCCTGGCCACCGCCGCCGTGTTACTGGTCGGCTTGTTCAGTTTCAGCAACCTGCCGGTGCGTTTGCAGGCCGACCATCTGACGGTGGTGGGCGAGCGCCAGCGCCTGCAACTGGATGATGGCTCCAAGGTGCTGCTGAACACCAACTCGGCATTTTCCAGCACCATCAAGGACCACCAGCGCATTGCCCGCCTGTACCAGGGCGAAGCGTTCTTCGAAATAGCGCCCTCCCGTGGCCTGCCCCTGGAGATCGACGCCGGCCCGGTGCGCGCCAGCGTGCGTGATACCGCCTTTGCCGTGCGCTACCTCAATGGCGAAGCCCAGGTTCAAGTGCAGCGCGGCGATGTCGACCTGAGCAATACTTTCGACGATGCCCGTGTGCGCCTGAGCGCCGGTGAAAGCATCCGCATCGGCCCCAAGGGTTTCGGCCAACCGGCCAAGCTCGATGCCAGCAAAGACCTGGCCTGGGTCCAGGGCCGTCTGGTGTTCGAAAACTGCCCGCTGAGCGAAGTGCTGGCTGAGCTGCGCCGCTATTACCCCGGCTGGATCGTCAACAACAACGAGCAGTTGGCCAGCGTCGCCGTCACCGGCAACTACCGCCTGGACCAACCCCTGGACGTGGTGCGCTCCCTGGCTCACATCACCTCGGCCAAGCTGTCGGAGTACCCGGCGCTGGTGATCCTGAACTAAATGAGAATTATTTTTACTCGATGTTAACCGGCGATACGTCTCGTTATAGCCAATGCAACTGATTCCTATTTGGTTCGGTTCGCAACTATAAGATTCGTCTCCCGGAGCGCTCTCGATGTCCTCTCGTTTCAACCGCCGGTCTGCTTCGCCCGTTTTGTCCTTGCTGACCGCCGCGATCCTGCTGGCTGGCGCGCCCGTCATGAGCGCCAGCGCCGCCGAACCTGCCGCTCGCAGCCACGCCAATTACACCTTCAGCATTGAACAGCAGCCACTGGTGTCGGCGCTTAACGCCTTCACCGCAGTGACCGGCTGGCAAGTCGGCCTGCCGGCCGAACTGGGCCAGGGCGTTTCGTCCCCGGGCGTGCGTGGCCCGCTACCAGCGGAAAAAGCCCTGGAGCGGCTGTTGGTGGGGACCAACCTGAGCTATCGCAAACTGGGCACCAACAACATCGTGCTGGAAAAACGTAGCGCCGGCAGCGCCCTCGCCCTGCAACAGGTGACCATCAGCGCCACCCGTAACGAACAGGATGTGAACAGCGTACCGAGCACCGTCAGCGTGCACGACCGCCAGGAACTGGACCGCCAGAACGTCAACAACATCCGTGAACTGGTGCGCTACGAACCCGGCGTCTCCGTCGGCGGCGCTGGTAGCCGCTCGGGTAACGCGGGCTACAACATTCGAGGCATCGATGGCGACCGCGTGCTCACTCAGGTGGATGGCGTCGAAGTGCCCGACAATTTCTTCAACGGCCCCTACGCCAAGACCCGTCGCAACTACGTCGACCCCGAAATCGTCAAGCGCGTGGAGATCCTGCGCGGCCCGGCCTCGGCCCTGTATGGCAGCAGCGCCATCGGCGGCGCGGTGAGTTATTTCACCCTCGACCCGGACGACATCATCAAGCCAGGCCAGGACGTCGGCGCCCGCCTGAAGACCGGCTACAGCTCCGCCGACGAGAGCTGGCTGACCTCCGGCACCTTCGCCGGGCGTGTGCAGGACTTCGACGGTTTGCTGCACCTGAGCCAGCGCAATGGCCATGAAACCGAGTCCTACGATGGCAACAACGCCACCGGCCTGGCCCGTACCGGCGCCAACCCGGAAGATGCGCGCACCACCAACGTGCTGGCCAAGCTGGGCTGGAACTATGGCGATGACAACCGTTTGGGCCTGACCTACGAGAAGTTCAAGGATGACCGCGACGTCAATCTGAAAAACGCAGTGGGCGGCCCGTTCATCGGTGGCCGGGGCATGAACCTGTACCGCGACCGTCGCGGTAACGACACCATTACCCGCGAGCGCTTCGGCCTGGAAAACACCTTCGCCCTGGAGTCGCCGATTGCCGACCGCATCAAGACCAGCCTCAACTACCAGATCGCCAAGACCGACCAGACCACGGCGGAAATCTACCAGGCCGGCCGTCGCGTGCTGCGCACCCGCGACACCCTTTACGAAGAAAAACAGTGGGTCTTCGACGCTCAGTTAGACAAGGCTTTCAGCCTGGGTGAGACCGACCACCAAGTCACCTACGGCACCACCCTCAAGCAGCAGAAAGTCACCGGCTCACGCGAAGGCTCGGCCTCGTGCCTGGCCATTGGCGCCGGCTGCACCGCCATTGGCGGGCCAAGCCCATCAGCCGGCGACAGCGTGAAGAAGGCCAGCGACTTCCCCGACCCGACCATCAACACCTACTCGCTGTTCGCCCAGGACCAGATCACTTGGGACAAATGGACCTTCCTGCCCGCCGTGCGTTATGACTACACCCGGCTCAAGCCCAAGCTGACCCAAGAGTTCCTCAACACCGTCAACCCGACCGGTGCCTATGCCGTCGATGGCAAAGACAAGACCTGGAACCGCGTAACACCCAAGTTCGGCCTCACCTATGCCCTGACCGACAACTACACCTGGTTCGGTCAATACGCCGAGGGCTTCCGCACGCCGTCCGCCAAGGCCCTGTACGGTCGCTTCGAAAACCTGAACCTGGGCTACACCGTCGAACCCAACCCCGACCTCAAGCCAGAAACCAGCAAAGGCATCGAAACCGGGATTCGCGGCAAATTCGACGAAGGCTCCTTCGATATTGCGGTGTACTACAACAAGTACCGTGACTTTATCGACGAAGACAACGCCGTGGTCGGCGGCACCGTGGAACAGTTCCAGGCGGTCAACATCAAGCGCGCCACCATCAAGGGCGTGGAAGCCAAGGGCCGCCTGAACCTGGATGCCTTCGGCGCGCCGAAGGGCCTGTATACCCAGGGCTCGGTTGCCTACACCCACGGTCGCAATGACGACAATGGCGAGCCGTTGAACAGCGTCAACCCGCTCAAGGGCGTGTTTGGCCTGGGCTACGACCAGGACACTTACGGTGGCCTGCTGAGCTGGACCTTGGTGAAAAAACAGAACCGCGTCGACAGCACGACCTTCCACGCGCCCGACGGCGGCACCGACGGCCCGTTCAAGACCCCGGGCTTCGGCATCCTCGACCTGACCGCTTACTACAAGGTGAGCAAAGACGTGACCGTCAACGGTGGCCTCTACAACCTCACCGACAAGAAGTACTGGAACTGGGATGACGTGCGCAGCTACGACAGCGTCGGCGAAGCCGGTGTCACCGGCCCGGCCAACCTCGACCGCCTGACCCAGCCCGGTCGCAACTTCGCGATCAACGTGATCTGGGACATCTGACCCATGCGCCCCACCTCGCCGCCCATGCATCTGCGGCGAGGTGAGGATTTTTTACTGTGCCGCGTCTTCTTGTTCGTCTAGTTGATAACAGCTCTCTTTAAGGGCACCCAGGCGCTTCTCTTCTCAAGGACTTTTTTCATGACCGCTTCTTCCACCGCAGAACGCCCAAGCCTGCGCTCCCAACGCCTGAACCAGATCACCAACGAGCCGCACACCAAGCTCGACGCATTGGTGAAGGCTCACGCGCCGTTCGAAACCCAGGCCAACTTCGCCCGCTTCGTCGTGGCCCAATACCTGTTCCAATCGGAACTGGTAGCCCTGTACAACGATGCCGAGCTGAACCAGATCATCCCTGACCTGGCCGCCCGCTGCCGCGCCGAAGCGGCCAAGCTCGACCTGGCAGACTTGGACACCGAAATCCCGGCCCCGGTTGCCGGCGCGGTGAACAACCCCAGCAAAGCTGAAGCTTTGGGCTGGCTGTTCGTCTCCGAAGGCTCCAAGCTGGGCGCTGCATTCCTGATCAAGCGCGCCGTGGGCCTGGGCCTGAGTGAAACCTTCGGTGCGCGCCACCTGGGCGAGCCGGCCGGCGGTCGCGCCGAGGGCTGGAAGAGTTTCACCCGCACCCTCGACGGCCTGACATTCAGTGCCGAAGAAGAAGCTGCCGTGGAAAAAGGCGCGATTGATGCGTTTGTGCGCTTCACCGTGTTGCTGGAACAGGCGTACGCTAGCGCCCCAGAACTGGCGTAAGTGTTCCGGTAGACGGCGGTTCAATGTGGGAGCTGGCTTGCCTGCGATGGCGGGGGGTCAGCTCCAGATGTTTAACCTGATGCACCGCTATCGCAGGCAAGCCAGCTCCCACATTTGAGTGCGTTTCATCGCTGACAATGTGTAAACCCTCCCACCAGAAAACTGCAGCATGACCGGCAAACCCCAATCCTCCTCCAAAATCGCCCAAATCCTCTTCGGCCTGCTGGCCTACGTGAGCCTGGGCATCGGCTTGGTGGCGATTGTGATACCGGGGTTGCCCACCACCGAATTCATCCTGCTCGCCGCCTGGGCCGCCACCAAAAGCTCGCCGCGCCTCAGCGCCTGGCTGGAAAACCACCGCCTGTTCGGGCCGATCCTGTCCAACTGGCGCAATGGCAAGATCATCGCCCGTCGCGCCAAGGTCAGCGCCACCGTGAGCATGTTGCTGTGCGCCGTGTTGATGCTGGTGATGCTCGATCACGGCTGGCCGGTATACCTGGCGATTGCCGGGATGAGCCTGGGCAACCTGTGGATCTGGTCCCGCCCCGAACAGCTGGCACGTCCCGTCTAAGGCGGCCTGTAGGCGTTTTCCTACCGCTCATCGCCTCTTCCTCATGAATTGATTTGTGACGCCGATGTTTCAGGCATGACGCCGAAGGGACTTGGCGCGTTTGCGTGCATTCCAACAAGTCCATTCGTGAGTGAACCTATGTTCGACACCCTCTCCATCCGCTTGAAAATCGTGTTGCTGTCCGGCCTGTGTCTGCTGGGTGTGATTGCACTGGTGGTCGGCATCAATATCTACAACACCAACCAGAACGATCGGTTGGTCAGTGATTCAAGCTCACGAATGCTCACCGCCAGCGTGGAGCAATTGCTGCAATCCAAAGCGGCCGAACAGGCCGGCCACTTACAGCAGACCTTCGGCGAAAACCTGCTGGTAATCACCGCCCTTGCCGACCAGATCAAAGACCTGCGTCAGTTGGGCACCCAGCGTTCCCTGGAAGCCGGTGCCCTGCGTGAAGAACTCAACCGCAGCGTCAAAACCGCGTTCGAGCGCAACACCAAGGTGCTAGGCATCTGGTTGTCGTTCGAACCCAACGGGCTGGATGGCAAGGACAGCGAATTCATCGACGACAAGGCGCGCGTTTCCAATGAAAAAGGTCGGTTTTCCAGCTACTGGAGCCGGGCTGGCGGCGAAGGCCAGAACACCATCATGGTCGAAGATGACCTGACCAAGACCACCCTCAACCTTAGCGGTACGCCCTACAACATCTGGTACACCTGCCCACGGGACACGCGCAGCACTTGCCTGCTGGACCCGTACGAAGACACAGTGGCCGGCAAACCGGTACTGATGACCACCATTTCTCTTCCGCTGATCGTCGACGGCAAAGTCATCGGCGTCATCGGTGTGGACATTGCCCTGACCGCCCTGCAAGCGACCACCGATGCGGCGCAAAAAGACCTGTTCAACGGTGCCGCCCACCTGGAGATTCTGTCCAGCACCGGCCTGATCGCCGCCTACAGCGGTGAACCGGCCAAAGTCGGCAAGAACCTGATCGACAGCATCGGCGCCGAAGGCAAGGAGATCGTGCAACTGCTGGCCAATGACCGTCCTGTTATCCGTGAGCAGGACGACACCATTCGTGCCGTATATCCGCTCAAGCCGATTGCCGGTGCCAAATCCTGGGGTGTGGTGATCAAGCTGCCCAAAGCGGTGATGCTGGCCGACAACGAAAAACTCCAAGCCGTACTCGACGAGGCCCAGGCAACGGGCACGCTCAAAGCCCTGCTGGTGGCCGCCGCCGCCGGCCTGCTGGGCTTGCTGCTGATCTGGCTGACCGCTACTGGCGTGACCCGCCCTATCAATAGCGTGGCCGCCATGCTCAAGGACATCGCCAGCGGTGACGGCGACCTCACCCAGCGCCTGGCCTACGCCAAGAAGGACGAATTGGGCGAGCTGGTGAACTGGTTCAATCGTTTCCTCGACAAGCTGCAGCCGACCATTGCGCAGATCAAGCAAAGCATCACCGAAGCCCGTGGAACGGCCGATCAATCGTCCGCCATTGCGCGCCAGACCAGCGAAGGCATGCAGGTGCAGTTCCGTGAAATCGACCAGGTCGCCACCGCGTCGAACGAAATGAGCGCCACCGCCCACGACGTGGCCAACAGCGCCTCCAATGCCGCCAGCGCGGCACGCGGCGCCGACCAGTCGGCACGCGAAGGCATGTCGATCATCGAGCAGAGCACCCGCGATATCACCACTCTGGCCGACGAAGTCAGCAAAGCCGTGGGCGAAGTCGAAGCCCTGGCGGTCAACAGCGAGCAAATCGGTTCAGTGTTGGAGGTGATCCGCAGCATTGCCGAACAGACCAACCTGCTGGCATTGAACGCCGCGATTGAAGCGGCACGCGCCGGCGAAAGCGGGCGTGGTTTTGCGGTGGTGGCCGACGAAGTGCGCAACCTGGCCAAGCGCACCCAGGACTCGGTAGAAGAAATCCGCCTGGTGATCGAGCGTATCCAGAGCGGCACCCGTGGCGTAGTGGCGACCATGCACTCCAGCCAACACCAGGCGCAGAGCAATGCCGGGCAGATCCATCAAGCCGTGCAAGCCCTGGGCAAGATCAGCGACGCGGTCACGGTGATCAGCGACATGAACCTGCAAATCGCCAGCGCGGCCGAACAGCAGAGCGCGGTGGCCGAAGAGGTCAACCGCAACGTCTCGGCGATTCGCACCGTGACTGAAACCCTCACGGGTCAGGCCACCGAGTCGGCGGCGATCAGCAGCCAGCTCAATGCGCTGGCCAGCCAGCAGATGAAGTTGATGGATCAGTTCAGGGTCTGATTCGGTTCTGAAAACACTAAACATCTGGGTGGGAGCCGGGCTTGCCCGCGATGCAGACAACTCGGTGTGTCTGTGAAACCGAGTCGATGCCATCGCAGGCAAGCCAGCTCCCACATAGGACAGTGGTGAATTACCGGCCGGGCCAGGCCTGGACGAACGGCGTCAGGTCTTCCTTCGGCGCCGTGCGTGGCGGGTTCTGCGGTGTGCCCAGGTAGAGAAAGCCAATCACTTCTTCATTCGCCGCCAGCCCCAGGCCCTTGGCGACATGGGCCGAGTAGGACAATTCGCCGGTACGCCACACCGCACCAATACCCTGGGCATACGCCGCCAGCAGAATGCCGTGGGCCGCACAGGCCGCGGCCAGCAATTGCTCGGACTTGGGCACTTTGAAATGCTCTTGCAAACGTGCAATCACCACCACCACCAGCGGCGCACGCAGCGGGCCGTTCTGGGCCTTGTCGATGGCGGCTTGCGGTGCGTCGGCATCCTGCAGGCGAGCCGCTTCGGCCAACAGCGTGCCCATCTGTTCACGCGCTGCACCTTCCACGGTAAGGAAACGCCACGGGCGCAGTTGGCCGTGATCGGGCGCGCGCATGGCGGCGGCGAACAGCAGGTCGCGCTGCTCCTGGGTCGGTGCCGGGTCGAGCAAACGGGGCACGGAAACACGGTTGAGCAAAGCGTCGAGAGCCTGCATTGGCCACCTCCATAAAAAAATGTGCGGTCATTCTAACGGGAAAGAATCGGGATGCCACCAAACGATAATTGCTCTTATTCAATCTGCCCTGCCCTGTTAGACTTTGCGCCTTAATTTTCTGCCCTCGTCCAGGAATCTTGATGTTCCGTGCGCTTTTATACCTGCCAGCAGCGTTGATGGCTTTAAGCCTGACTGCGTGCGATGACGCCCCTCGCTTCACAAAAGCAGAGCCGGGTGAATCGCGGGCCGGTGGCGCGGCGACGGTAAACAAGCGCGACCAGAACGCCTTTTCCCTGCCCTCGGCCAACCTGGCGCCCACGCGGCGCCTGGACTTCAGCGTCGGCAACAGCTTCTTTCGCAACCCGTGGGTGATTGCGCCGTCCACCACCACGGCGCGCGATGGCCTGGGCCCGCTGTTCAATACCAACGCCTGCCAGAACTGCCATATCAAGGATGGCCGTGGCCACCCGCCGCTGCCTGACGCGCCCAATGCCGTGTCGATGCTGGTGCGCCTGTCCATCCCGGATGCTCAGCCTTACGCTAAGCTCATCGAACAGATCGGCGTGGTGCCCGAGCCGGTCTACGGCGGGCAACTCCAGGACATGGCCGTGCCCGGCGTCGCGCCGGAAGGCAAGGTGCGGGTCGACTACACACCGGTCAACGTCAGGTTCAAGGACGGCACGCTGGTTGAATTGCGCAAGCCCGACCTGCAAATCACCCAACTGGGCTACGGCCCGATGCACCCCGACACACGCTTCTCGGCGCGTATCGCCCCGCCGATGATCGGCCTGGGCCTGCTCGAAGCGATCAGCGATGCCGATATCCTGCGCAACACTGACCGCAAGACCGCCGACAAAGAGGCCATCGTGGGCCGCGCCAATTGGGTCTGGGATGACGCTCAGGCCAAAACTGTCCTCGGGCGTTTTGGCTGGAAAGCCGGGCAGCCCAACCTCAATCAACAAAACGTTCACGCGTTTTCTGGTGATATGGGCCTCACCACGTCCCTGAGACCCTTCGATGACTGCACCGACGCCCAAGTGGCCTGCAAACAGGCGCCCAACGGCAATGGCCCCGAGGGTGAGCCGGAAGTCAGCGATAACATCCTGCGCCTGGTGCTGTTCTACACCCGCAACCTCGCAGTGCCCGCGCGCCGCGACGTTGATACGCCGCAAGTGCTGGCCGGCAAGAACCTGTTCTACCAGGCCGGTTGCCAGGGCTGTCACAAACCTATGTTCACAACGGCCGCCAACGCCGCCGAACCTGAACTGGCCAACCAGGTGATTCGCCCTTACAGCGACCTGCTGCTGCACGATATGGGCGAAGGCCTGGCCGACAACCGTAGCGAATTCAAAGCCACCGGCCGCGACTGGCGCACCCCGCCGCTGTGGGGCATCGGCCTGACGCAAACCGTAAGTGGCCACACCCAGTTCCTGCATGACGGCCGCGCCCGCAACCTGCTTGAAGCCGTGCTATGGCATGGCGGTGAAGCCCAAGCGGCGCAGCAACATGTGTTGTCGTTCAATGCCGAGCAGCGCGCCGCGTTGCTGGCGTTCCTGAATTCTTTATAAGCTTTGCCCCACTTACAGAAGGGAGCTCGACATGTTTCGTCCCAAGTTGTTGTTCACCAGCCTCGCCGCCCTGGCCTTGGGCGCCTGCTCGCCCCAAGACCCGCAAGCCGTGACCTCGGCGGCCATCGCCAAGCAAGTGATCCTGCCAACCTACAGCCGCTGGGTTGAGGCCGACCGTCAGTTGGCCGTCAGCGCCCTGGCTTACTGCCAAGGCAAGGAAAGCCTGGACACCGCCCGCGCCGACTTCCTGCACGCGCAAAAAGCCTGGGCCGAGCTGCAACCGCTGCTGATCGGCCCGCTGGCCGAAGGCAACCGGGCGTGGCAGGTGCAGTTCTGGCCAGACAAGAAGAACCTGGTCGGCCGTCAGGTCGAGCAACTGGTCAGCGCCCAGCCGCAGATCGACGCCGCGGCCCTGGCGAAATCCAGCGTGGTGGTACAGGGCCTGTCGGCGTACGAATACATCCTTTACGACGCCAAGCCTGACGTCGCCGACGACGCCCAGAAAGCGCGCTATTGCCCGCTGCTGATGGCGATCGGTGAACGCCAGAAAGTCCTGGCCGAAGAGATCCTGGCCAGTTGGAACAGCACCGACGGCATGCTCGCGCAGATGACCAAGTTTCCGAACCAGCGCTACGCTGATTCCCACGAAGCCATCGCCGACCTGCTGCGCGTGCAAGTGACCGCCCTGGACACCCTGAAGAAAAAACTCGGCACCCCGATGGGCCGCCAGACCAAGGGCATCCCGCAACCGTTCCAGGCCGATGCCTGGCGCAGCCAGTCGTCCCTGCAAAGCCTGGAAGCCAGCCTCGCCGCGGCTCAGACCGTGTGGGTGGGCGTCGATAACAAAGGCCTGCGTGGCCTGCTGCCGGCGGACCAGAAGCCACTGGCCGAGAAAATCGACGCCGCCTACGCAGCGTCCCTGAAACTGTTCGCCAGCAACCAGCGCACCCTCAACGAACTGTTGAATGACGACGCCGGGCGCCAGCAACTCAACGACATCTACGACAGCCTCAACGTGGTCCACCGCCTGCATGAAGGTGAACTGGCCAAGGCGCTGGGCGTACAACTGGGCTTTAACGCCAACGACGGTGACTGATGATGCTCAGGCGACAGGCTTTGGCGGTGGGCAGCGTGCTGCTCAGCGCTATCACCTTGGGTGGCTGGACGCTGTTCAAGCACAAAGACAAAGGCCCGCTGCTGCTGTCGGCGCGCGATGATGCCGACGGCAAGCACTACGCTGTCGGCTATCGCCTGGACGGCAAGCCGGTATTTGCCACCCAGGTCGGCCAGCGCTGCCATGACATCATCAACCACCCGACCTTGCCGATTGCACTGTTCGTCGCCCGTCGCCCAGGCACCGAGAGCTACCTGATCGACCTGCGCGACGGCAGGCTGCTGCAAACCATCACCTCGAACGCCAACCGCCATTTCTATGGCCATGCGGTGATCCACAAGAGCGGTGACTGGCTGTACGCCACCGAGAACGACACCTCCGACCCCGGTCGGGGCCTGTTGGGGGTGTATAAGTTCGAAGGTGAGCGGCTGGTGCACAGCGGCGAGATATCCACCCACGGCATCGGCCCGCATCAAGTCTCGTGGATGCCCGACGGCGAGACGCTGATTGTGGCCAACGGCGGCATTCGCACCGAAGCCGAAAGCCGGGTAGAAATGAACCTCAATGCCATGGAGCCAAGCCTGGTGCTGATGCGGCGCGACGGTAGCCTGATCAGCAAGGAAACCCTGGCCCAGCAGATGAACAGCGTGCGGCACATGGGTATCGCCAGCGATGGCACCATCCTGACCGGGCAGCAGTTCATGGGCCCGTCCCAGGAGCGTTCCGAGTTGCTCGCGATCAAGCGCCCGGGGCAGCCGTTCGTGGCGTTCCCGGTGGCGGATGAACAGTTGCAGGCGATGGGGCATTACACCGCCAGCGTGGCGGTGCACAGCGAACTGCGCCTGGTGGCGTTGACGGCACCGCGGGGCAACCGCTTTTTTATCTGGGACATGGACACCGCCGAACTGCGCCTGGATGGGCCCTTGCCGGACTGTGCGGGGGTGGGCGCTGTGGCGGATGGGTTTGTGGTGACATCCGGTCAGGGGCGTTGCCGCTTCTATGACTGCCGCCAGAAAAACCTGGTCGCACAACCGCTGCAACTACCGGCGGGGCTTTGGGACAATCACCTGCACCTGATCTGAAATTACCCTTCTGTGGCTGATCGTTCCCACGCTCTGCGTGGGAATGCAACCCGTGACGCTCTGCGTCACTGGCGCTAACGGACGAGACGCAGAGCGTCTCAAGAGGCATTCCCACGCAGAGCGTGGGAATGATCATGCCTGGCGCACCATAAAAAAAGGGCCTCGCATGGCAAGGCCCTTTTCGGGGTCAATCGTTTCAACTTTGCGGCCTCATCGCTTGAGACATGCCGAACATGAATAACAGCAATTCATGGTCGGGCTTGGCCGCCACACTCGTCTTGGCAATGCGTGGCAGCAGGCATTGCCCGCCACCGTCTACCGCACTCAACACTTGTGTACGAGGTTGTTCCCATACCGCCAGGGCCAGGGCTGCAACACCCAATGCCCCGACCAGAAACAAACCTCGTGCTATTTCTAGCTTCATCTGGTTAAACCCTTGATAGCGCTGCCAAACGCCGTCTCGTAAAAGTAGCTGAGTTTTTTCCAGTCGGTATCATTCCACGACGAATGGCGGCGCAATTGCAGCATATCGTGGGACGCGGCCCGATAAGCGGTCAGGCGCTGGCGGCATTTCTCGAAATCCAGCAGGGCCACTTCCACTGTCGCCGCATCAGGCTCACCGGTCACCCGCACGAAGATGTGCTTGATATACAGGCAACCGTGTTGCCAGCGGCCTTTGTGCATACGGGCCAAGGTGCCGGCCAACTCTTGCAGCAGGCGCTCGTGGACCGCCTCGCCATACTGTTGGCGGCCACCGGCGGCGTACCAGTTTTCGATCTCGTCGAACCCGTCCAGGGACGCGGTCACCAACAGGGCTTTCCATTGGTGCTCCGGGTCGCGACGCGCCTCGCAAAACACCAGTTCCGGCACACGCACATCCAGCAAACGCAGGCCTTTGAGGGCATCACGCTCACGCAGCACGGTCGGACGCCCAAAGGGGTGCAGCCAACTGCGGTAAATGTGGCCGGTCTGGCGCTTGCAATAGAGCAAGCGACCGTTAGGGCTGATCACCCGCTGCACGCCACTTTCACCACCCCGGCGACGGTTGGGTTCTTCCACCCATTCACCTTGCTGACGCCAGAAAAAATCAAATCGTTCTTCGGGAGCTACATGACTGCCTACTACGCACTCAACTGCCATCCTGTTACCTCTTGCGCAATACATACACTCGCCACATGGCGTAGAGCGGTATGAAGTCCAGGGATTCCTGAACACGGAAACCGGCCTGCTCGAATTCTGCCTCGACAGTAGCAGCCGGTAACACAAACCGGTTTTGGTAACCTTCCTGCTCACCTTTTTTGCGACGACGCACTTCGCTGCGCTTGCGCTTCCAGGCCTTGAAATTGCCGTCCACCCACAGCGAAATAATCACGCTGTCGCGGGTAACACGTTGAAACTCGCGCAGTATTGTCAGCCTGTGCTCCGGCTCACCAATGTGGTGCATCAAGCGCATGCAAAAAATACTGTCGACGGAGTTATCTGGCAAATCGATATCAAAGGCAGACGTCTGCAAAGGGCGTACCCGTTTCACCACCTCTGCCGGCTGGGCAGCGGTGGCGATCTTCAACATCGACGCCGAATTGTCAGCTCCGATAATCACACGGTTGGGTTTTTCGGCCAGTAACGGCCAGAAGCGTCCAGCGCCACACGGCAGGTCCAACACCAGGCCCGGCTCACCGGCCATGGCCAATGCGCCGCGCGCCAGTTGCTCGTCGCGTTTGTGGGACAACCGGCGAGCCAGATTGTCCTGATGCTTGAGCAAATATTTCTGCGCGTGTTGATCGTCGTACTTGTCAGAAAATTCCAGCTTGATCGGGGAAGGCATCTTACGTCTCCAGTAACTGATGCCTACGACCTTAAGCAGCGAACTGTGATCAACAGGTCAACTCGTTGTGAAAATCTTGTCCTGTCCAACTGCATACATTTCAATACTTTACAGAAACATTCAGTAGCACCGGGCCATCTTCGCCGAAAAGCAGGCAGTCTGCATCAGCAAAACGACAGACTGAAGGGTCAGGTTTTGACTGGGTTGAGCTCCACATGAAAACGGCAGCCATTGGGCTCCATGGTGCTCAGGCTTACGCTCCAGCCCTGGCTTTCGCAGATCCGTTGCACCAGCGACAGGCCGAGGCCGAGGCCCTCGCCACGTTTCTCGCTACCGCGCACGAACGGCTCGAACATCGCTTCGCGCTTCTCTTCGGGGATGCCGACACCGGAGTCCTCCACCACGAAGCCACTGGGCTCCAGCGTCAGGCGGATAAACCCGTGTTCGGTGTAATGCAGGGCATTGCGCAGCAAGTTGCCCATCACCGCATGCAAGAAGGTGGTGTTGTAGCGGGTGTCCAGGGGGTTGCCTGGCAGGTAGATCAACGCCAGGCCTTTTTTCTCGATGGGCTCGCGCCAGATACCGAGCAGGTCTTCGGCCACCTGGGTGAGGTTGCCCTGGGGCGAACTGGCGGCGTCGTCGTGTTTGGCGCGGGCGAGCATCAGGAAGGTCTGCACCAGCTCGCGCATTTCTTCACAGGCACGGGCAATGCGCTCGACCTGGTTGCGACCTCGTTGATCGATGGCTGGGTTTTCGCGCAGCAGTTCGCAGGAACTGGCCAGGACCATCAAGGGCGTGCGCAACTCATGGCTCACATCGCTGGTAAACAGCTGCTCGCGCGACAACGCCTGGCGCAAGCGACCGAGGGTGGCGTCGAACGCCACCGCCAGTTCGCCCACTTCATCGGCGGCGTAATCCGGCGCCAGGGGCGGTGCCAGGCCCAACAGTTGGTCACGATGACGGACCTGGCGGGCCAGGCGTACCACCGGCGCCATCACCTTGCGGGCCAGCACCCAGCCGAGGAACGCCGCCAGTGCCAGGCTGAGCACGAAGCCCACCAGCACCACCGCAAACAGCACGCGCTCACGCTCTTCGAAATCGCTCTGGTCTTGCAGCAACACATAACGCCGACCATCGACCACTTCAACCATGGCGTGGTACGACAGCGCCTCACGAAACACCTCATGAAACCCAGGGTCCAGATGGCGCAGGTCCTTGGGCAGTTCAAAATCGCCACGCCCGCCGCTGAAATAAAACAGCTGGTCCGGCTCCGGCCGGTGGCTCCAGTCTTCGACGCTGTCCATCAACAGCAGGCGCTGCAGGTCCCCGCCCAGGCCCGCCGAGATCAACTTCTCTTCCACCAGGTGCACCGTCGCAATGATGCCCACGGCGAAGGCCCCCGCCACCAACGCACTCATCAAGGCGAAAGCGATGATGATCCGCTGGGCAAGGCTTTGCTTAAACTCCATCACGACCCTCGGCCAGGCGATAACCCACACCGTGCACGGTTTGCAGTAGCGGTTTGGCGAAAGGCTTGTCGATCACTTGGCGCAATTGATGAACGTGGCTGCGCAGGCTGTCGCTGTCCGGGCAATCGTCGCCCCACAGGGCTTCTTCGAGAACTTCCCGGCGCAAAACATGCGGGCTTTTCTGCATCAGCACGGCGAGCAGTTTCAGACCCACCGGGTTGAGCTTGAGCAGGCGCCCTTCGCGGGTGACTTCCAGCGTATCGAGGTCGTAGTTCAGGTCACCCACTTGCAGGGCACGACGCCCGCCGCCCTGGGCACGGCGCAACACCGCTTCGATACGCGCGGCCAGTTCCGACAAGGCGAACGGCTTGAGCAGGTAATCATCAGCGCCAGACTTGAAGCCCTGCAGCCGGTCATCCAGTTGGTCGCGCGCGGTGAGCATGATCACCGGCGTATCACGGCGCGCGTCTTCACGCAGGCGTTTGCACAAGGTGTAACCATCGATGCCGGGCAACATGATGTCGAGCACGATCAGGTCGTAATGCTCGGTGGCCGCCAGGTGCAGGCCCGACAAACCGTCCTGCGCACAGTCCACTGTGTAGCCTTTGAGCCCCAGGTAATCGGCCAGGTTGGCGAGGATATCGCGGTTGTCTTCAACCAATAGAATTCGCATGGGCAGTGTCTCCGTACGCGGTAACGGCCGTGTTGGCTCGCGCAGCTTAAGGCCAAGCGAGGCTCAGGGATAGAGCGCAGAGCCCCGCCGATAAAGGTTTTCAACTGTTTGTAGAGCCGAACAAGTTTTTCACTATAGCTTCACAAACTGACTACAGCCTCAGGAAGAAGATCGCCCCCCATTGATCTAAGGAACATAGACATGGGTTTTTTCAAAACAGCGCCAATGCGCTATTTGCTGTTGATCACCGGTGCCTGGTTAGTGGTTTTCCTGCTCACCCGCAGCGTGCTGCTCATTACCCACCTGGATGAAGTCAGCGGCAACCTGTTGCCGGTGTTTGGCGTGGGTTTGCTCTACGACTTGGGTTTCCTGGCCTATGCAGCCTTGCCGCTTGGCCTGTATCTGCTGCTCTGCCCGCCTGCCTTGTGGCGCCGCCGTGGCCATCGCTGGTTCCTGCAAGCGGTGCTGACCGTCAGCCTGTTCGCCATGCTGTTCACCTCGGTGGCCGAATGGCTGTTCTGGGATGAGTTTGGCGTGCGCTTCAACTTTATCGCCGTCGATTACCTGGTGTACTCCGATGAGGTACTGAACAACCTGCTGGAGTCTTACCCGATCGGCAAGCTGCTGAGCCTGCTGGCGATGCTGGCACTGATTCTGAGCGTGGCTCTGCGCAAACCCTTCAATGCCGCGATGGCAGCGCCCTTGCCTGCGCTGCGTGGCCGTTTGGTCAACGCCCTGGGCCTGCTGGTGCTCGCCGGCCTCAGCCTGCAACTGGTCAGCCAGGACAGCCCGCGCACCCAAGGCGGTAACGCGTATAACAACGAATTGGCCAGCAACGGCCCCTATCAGTTCTTTGCCGCGTTCCGTAACAACGAATTGGACTACACCCAGTTCTACAAAAGCCTGCCGACCGACATCGTCGCCAAGCAGTTGCGCGCCGAACTGAGTGAGCCCAACGCCCGCTTTATCGACCCGGACCCGCTGGATATTCGCCGTGCCATCACCAACCCCGGCACACTGCGCAAACCCAACATCGTACTGGTGACCATCGAGAGCTTCAGCGCCAAGTACATGGGCAGCAATGGCGATGCGCGCAACCTCACGCCCAACCTGGATGCGTTGCGCCAACAGAGCCTGTACTTCAATAACTTCTATGCCACCGGTACGCGCACCGACCGCGGCCTGGAAGCCATTACCCTGGCAATTCCACCGACGCCGGGGCGTTCGATCGTCAAGCGCATCGGCCGTGAAAGCGGGTTCGCCAGCCTGGGGCAACAGCTCTCGGCCATCGGTTATGACAGCGTGTTTGTCTATGGCGGGCGCGGTTACTTCGACAATATGAACGCGTTCTTCAGCGGCAACGGTTATCGGGTGGTGGACCAGAGCAGCGTGCCCGAAGCAGAAATCTCATTCAAAAACGCCTGGGGCATGGCCGACGAAGACCTGTTCAAACAGACCTTGAAACTGGCCGACGCCGATTACGCCAAGCAACAGCCGTTCTTGCTGCAACTGATGACCACCTCCAACCATCGCCCCTACACCTACCCGGACGGGCGTATCGACATCAAGTCTGGCAAGGGCCGCGACGGTGCGGTGAAATACACCGACTACGCCATCGGCCAGTTCCTTGAGGCAGCGCGCCAGAAGCCGTGGTTCGATAACACGATCTTCGTGTTCGTCGCCGACCACACGGCCGGCAGCGCAGGCAAGGAAGACCTGCCGATCACCAACTACCAGATTCCGCTGTTTATCTACGCGCCCAAGCTGATCGAGGCTCGGGAATCCGCCCAACTGGCCAGCCAGATCGACCTGGCGCCGACCTTGCTGGGCCTGCTCAACCTGAGCTACGAATCGACATTCTTTGGCCGCAACCTGCTGCAGGACAACCCATTGCCTGCACGGGTGGTGGTGGGCAATTACCAGCACCTGGGTCTGTTTGATGGCAAGGACTTGGCAATCCTCAGCCCGCGCCAAGGCTTGCGTCGCCACGACCAGGCCCTGGGCGAGAGCCAGGAGCTGCGCGTCGGTAGCGATGACCCCTTGATCCAACGGGCGATCACCTACTACCAGGCCGCCAGTTACGACTACAAACAGCAACTGCTGAGCTGGAAAGCGCCCAAGGAAGAAGCTCCAGTCTTAAGCAAACGCTAATCAAAAAGCCCCGTGCAGGTAGCACGGGGCTTTTTCACCAAGGTTCGTGATGAAATCCCCTTCGTCTTTACCGGTTTCCAAACCGCTTAATTTTTGGCTGTGCCTGGGCCTGCCTGCCAGCGCTGCAGTGGCCTTGCTGTTGCTGGAACTGACGTCCCTGGACATGGACCTGGCCAGGCATTTCTACAGCGCAGAGGCGGGCGGCTTCATTGGCCGCTATAGCTTCTTTCTTGAAGACATCCTGCATGACCGTGCCAAGCAACTGGTGATCCTGTTTTCGGTACTGGCGATTCTCGGCCTGGTCGGCAGCTTCATCCTGCAGCGGCTCAAACCGTACCGCCGTGAGCTGGTGTGCCTGGTGCTATCGCTGGGCATGGCGACGGCGTTCGTGTCGCCATTGAAAACCATCACCGCCGTGCAATGCCCCTGGAGTCTCAAGGAGTTCGGCGGCCAGGAAACCTACAGCGAACTGCTCAGCCCGCGCCCGCCTACCGATAAACCCGGCCGCTGCTGGCCCGGCGGGCATGCCGCCACCGGGTTTGCCTTGTTCGCCTGGTTCTTCGCCCTGCGGGATCGACGGCCACGCCTGGCGCGCTACGCGTTCATCTTTGCTGTCAGCCTGGGCAGCGTGTTTTCCGTCAGCCGTATGCTGCAAGGAGCGCACTTTTTTTCCCACAATGTTTGGACAGCGATTTTTTGCTGGCTGATCTGCCTGGGGTTGTATTGCTTGTTGCTGTACCGGCCTGCACGGCAACGGTCGTAGCTTTCTGTAAGAGCGAGCTTGCTCGCGAAAAACTTCAACGATAACGCGTGCTTGCTGAATGAACGCGGCGCCTTTGAGTTTTTCGCGAGCAAGCTCGCTCCTACAAAAAAGCCATTAGGGCTGCCTGCGAAAGCCAACGGTAACCACGATGCGAAGCGAGTCGCTCTTGATCTGCTTGTGATCTTGATCTCAGGCGCCCCGTTAAACCACGCTGGCCGAACACAGGCTTGAATCCGTGGGTAACCCGGCAGGACGCCGGGTTAGCCGCCCCGCGCCATGGATGGCGCGTGGCGGCGGCCCACGGATTCAAGCCTGTGTTCGGGCACACCGAGCCCAAGCGAGGTGCCGAGTGGTGGGGCAAGAGCCCTTTGGTTACTTTGGGGCTTTTCCAAAGTGACCCGCCGTCAGGGCGGAACCCTAAGCGGCCGTTACCGCAACAATGGATATGTACACAATCCAACTGTGTCGCCTGCCAGGCCGCCTTCGCGAGCAAGCCCGCTCCCACATTGGGATGGTGGGGTGTCAGGGAGATTGCCGTCGGCTGGCAGGGCGTCATCGCAGGCAAGCCAGCTCCCACAGTTGGATCGCGGGGGTGTCTGGGAGAACTGCGCCAGTCACGGGAGCAAGCTCCCTCGCCACAGGTCCAGCATGCAACCGTGCATAAAAAAGCCCCGCCTGCATCACTGCAGGCGGGGCTTTTTATAGTGCCGGGTAAGGCTGGCTTACATCATGCCGCCCATGCCACCCATGCCGCCCATGTCTGGCATACCGCCGCCAGCTGCGCCTTCTGCCTTCGGTTTGTCAGCGATGGCAGCTTCGGTGGTCAGGATCAAGCCACCGATGGAGGCTGCTGCTTGCAGCGCCGAACGAGTCACCTTGGTTGGATCCAGGATGCCCATTTCGATCATGTCGCCGTAGACGCCAGTCGCAGCGTTGTAACCGTAGTTACCTTTGCCGTTCTTGACTTCGTTGACCACAACGCTTGGCTCGTCGCCGGAGTTGGCAGCGATCTGGCGCAGCGGTGCTTCAACGGCACGACGCAGCACAGCGATACCAACGTTCTGGTCGGCATTGTCGCCGCTCAGGTTGGTCAGGGCTTCCAGAGCACGGATCAGCGCAACGCCACCGCCAGGTACCACGCCTTCTTCAACGGCTGCACGGGTTGCGTGCAAGGCGTCTTCAACGCGGGCCTTCTTCTCTTTCATTTCAACTTCGGAACCAGCGCCAACCTTGATCACCGCAACGCCGCCGGACAGCTTGGCCAGGCGCTCTTGCAGTTTTTCACGGTCGTAGTCCGAGGAGGTTTCAGCAACCTGGGCACGGATCTGCGCGATGCGGGACTCGATGTCGCCTTCAACGCCAGCACCGTCAACGATGATGGTGTTTTCCTTGGAGATGGTCACGCGCTTGGCGCTACCCAGGTTTTCCAGGGTGGCGCTTTCCAGGCTCAGGCCGATCTCTTCGGAGATAACGGTACCGCCAGTCAATACGGCGATGTCCTGCAGCATGGCCTTGCGACGGTCGCCGAAGCCTGGAGCCTTGACGGCTGCAACCTTGACGATACCACGCATGTTGTTCACAACCAGAGTCGCCAGGGCTTCACCTTCAACGTCTTCGGAAACGATCAGCAATGGACGGCCGGCTTTGGCAACGGCTTCCAGTACTGGCAGCATTTCGCGAATGTTGGAGATCTTCTTGTCGACCAGCAGGATCAGCGGGCTGTCCAGCTCGGCAACCATGGTCTCAGGCTTGTTGACGAAGTACGGAGACAGGTAGCCACGGTCGAACTGCATGCCTTCTACAACCGACAGTTCGTTTTCCAGGCCCGAGCCTTCTTCAACGGTGATCACGCCTTCTTTACCGACTTTTTCCATGGCTTCGGCAATGATGTCACCGATGGAGCTGTCGGAGTTGGCGGAGATGGTGCCTACCTGAGCGATGGCCTTGGTGTCGGCGCATGGCTTGGACAGATTTTTCAGCTCGGCAACGATGGCGATGGTCGCCTTGTCGATGCCACGCTTGAGGTCCATCGGGTTCATGCCGGCAGCGACGGCCTTGTAGCCCTCGTTGACGATCGCCTGAGCCAGGACGGTAGCGGTGGTGGTGCCGTCGCCTGCGTCATCGTTGGCACGGGAGGCAACGTCTTTGACCAGCTGCGCGCCCATGTTCTCGAAACGGTCTTCCAGTTCGATTTCTTTTGCTACGGAAACGCCGTCCTTGGTGATGGTCGGAGCGCCGAAGCTCTTCTCGATGATCACGTTACGGCCTTTCGGGCCCAAGGTCGCTTTTACTGCGTCAGCCAGTACGTTGACACCAGTGAGCATTTTCTTGCGGGCGGAGTCGCCGAATTTAACTTCTTTAGCAGCCATGATCGATATTCCTTAAATACTTTGTAGTAACGGGAAAATGAGCGAGGAAATCAGTCTTCCAGAACGGCGAGAATTTCGTTCTCAGCCATTACCAGCAGGTCTTCGCCGTCTACTTTCACAGTGTTGCTGCCGGAGTAAGGGCCGAAAACAACCTTGTCACCCACTTTCACGGCCAGTGCGCGTACATCACCGTTCTCCAGGGTTTTGCCTGGGCCAGCAGCGACGATTACACCGTGGTTGGCTTTTTCAGCAGCCGAACCTGGCAGAACGATCCCGCCAGCGGTTTTCTTTTCTTCTTCGCTGCGACGGATTACGACGCGGTCGTGCAGAGGACGAAGCTTCATTGTCGATCTCTCCTAATTGTGTTTTTCATCGGCCGGTATCAATTCCGGCGGGTTAAATTCCGGCGGTGCCGGTCGCGGCTCGCGGGGCGAGACGCGGAAGTCTGTCTGATGTCACCACCAGAAACCTTGCGGTGACCGTTACATAAGGGCGCCCAGGCTTATTACAAGGGGCCGAGGATGAAATTTTTTGTGTCGACTCAAGGGTAAATGCAACACGGCACCCGAAGGTGCCGTGCCAGTGAAGCGGTTACTTAGGGTCGCGGTGTTCGAATTCGCCTTCGATCACATCACCTTCACGCCCCAGGGGTTGGCGTGGAGCCGGACCACCACGGGGTTGCAGGTCGTCGGCGAACGCACGCTGGCGCATCGCGGCCTCTTCAGCACGCTGGCGCATCTTGCCGGCCAGCAGCTTGCGGGTGAACGGCAGCAACAGCACCAGGCCGAGCACATCGCTGATAAAGCCCGGCAGGATCAGCAAGCCACCGGCCAGGGCCATCATCAGGCCCTCAAGCATGGTCTGGGCCGGCAGTTCGCCGCGGTTCAGACTTTCACGGGCCCGCAGCGCGGTCGCCAGGCCGGCGACACGCAGCACCAGCACGCCGAGCATGGAGCCTACGATGATCAGCAGCAGCGCCGGGAAGAAACCGATCGCACCGCTGACTTTAACGAATACGAACAGCTCCAGCACCGGGAACAGCAGAAAGAGCAATAAAAAAGGGCGCATCAAATGGTTCCTCAACGCAAGAATGCCTTGCCAGTTCACCTTAGATGACGTCGCCGTTGTGTGAATTCAAGCAGTGGCCGCGGTTTTTTTCGGCCAGACTTCAGCGTGCGCCAATGAAACCAGGGCTTCGCGCACTTGTGTCGGCGTATTGCAGGGTTCGGCAAACCCTAGCCAATGTAACGATTGGCCAATGCGCAGGTGCATGCCTTCGCTGTCGATACCGACCAACTGCGCAGGCTCGGTGGTTGGCAAACCGCCCAACTCAACGTAATGGGCGATGGCCTTGGTGTGATCGCTGTTCATGTGCTCGATCATGCTGCGCTCGGCCTTGCCCGCAAACGGGTTGGCCAAGGTCAACTGGTCGACCCAATGGATCGCGCCAAACCCACCGATATAACGGTGGCGCACCGGCTTGAGCACCCAGAAATCAAAATCGTGGGCCTTGTGGTAGTTGGCCGAATCAGGGAAGTAGCGGTAGTAGCGCTCTGCAGCCGCTTCGATGGCGGCGGCGTCTTCCAGCTTCTCGGCTTCGGCCAGGTAGGTCAGACGCCCGACGGCTTGTACATCGTCGGCCTCACGCTCCCCCACCAGCAGCGAACACTTGGGGTCTTTTTGCAGGTTATGGGTGTGCTGGGCAATGCGGCTGATCAGGATCAGCGGGCGGCCCTGCTCGTCCAGGCAGTAGGGCACCACCGAGCCGAAGGGAAAGCCGGGCATGGCTTTGGACTGTGTGGCGAGCGCCCCACGGTATTCCTTGAGCAACAGCTCTCGGGCGTTCTTGGCAACCTGCGTGCTCAATATAGGATTCCTCGGATGTTCCGCGACCCATGGCATATGGGAATGGATCTCAACACAAGGTAATCAATATCTGCGCAGGTTGCCAGAGGGGCCGACGCCGGTTTACCAGGCCACGCCAAAGCCTGCGGTGTAGCGGGTCTTGCTCAAGCTGCTGTCGGAGTCGCCGCTGATGACGTCACGCTCAGCCTTGAGGTTGAGGGACGCCCACTCGGTGACTTTGTAGCGCAGGCCCATCTCGGCATCCAGGGAGTAATCGGCCGGACCGTCCAGAGGCTTGCCCAATTCGCCGTTGGTGAAGAACTCTACGGTCTTGCCCACCAAGTAGCGGTTGTAGTTCCACTTCATGGCCAGAGAGTAGAAGTTGTCCTTGCCGCCGTCGGCATATTCGTAATCGGTACGGTTGACCAGCGACCCGAGGGAGAACGCGCCCAACTCATCGTCCCAGAACTGGTAGCCCGGGCCGGTACCCACGGTGCGCTGGCGCGCCAGGTCTTCGACCTTGTCGCGCTTGTAGGTCAGGCGCCCCTGCCAGAACCAGTGCTCGGTGATAAAGCGGTCCAGGTCGTATTCCAGGGCCCAGTTGTCGGTGGTGGTGACGTCGTCCTGGAACTCGCGGTTGTATTCGCCCTTGCCCGTATGACGCCACTGGCCGTGACGGGCCGAGGTCTTGAAGTCGATGTCGTAGTCGTTGGTGTCTTTGTCCGCGCGCTTGTAGTCCAGCGCCAGGTCGACGTTACCCTTCCACACCAGGTCTTCGATCACCGGCTTGGGCTTCATGATCTGTTGGATACTTGCCAGTTCCACCGTCTTGGGTGCCTCGCCATTGGCCAGCACCACCTTGCCATCATCGGCTGCCTGCAACGACTTGGCCTTTTCACCGGTGTAGGCGTCCTGCTTGACCAACAGTTCCTGGTCGCTTTCCAGGGTCTTGACCTGTTTCCAGTCCACCGGTATGGAGCCTGCGTAGGTGGTTTGGATCAGCAACTTGCCACCGTCGAAGACTTTGATCTTGCCGGTGAGCCGATCACCGTTTTTCAACCAGACGGTATCGGCGAGCAAGGGCGTGGAAGCACTGAGAACAGCAAGGCACAACAGGGTTCTGGACAACATAAGCAAGTACGGGGCTCAGGATAGGCGAAAAAAGGGGCGTTATAGTGTTACATGGCTAGAACTGACTCAAGGATTTATATTGAGTTCAATACTCATCGCCATGTTTACAGACGTTTCTGACAAAACAACGACGATCTCAACGGATATGCCCACAGTGATCTCACCTGCCGACACGCCACAAAGCCCCGCCGAGATACGCCGCACTGCCCTTTACCTGACACTGTCGCAGGTGCCCGAAGGCTGCGTGGTCAGTTACGGCGAGCTGGCACACCTGGCAGGTTTGGGGCGTGCTGCCCGTTGGGTCGGGCGCACCCTGAGCCAGTTGCCGCAGGACACGCGATTGCCCTGGCATCGGGTGCTGGGTGCCGGCGGTCGGATAAGTCTGCCGGTGGGCAGTGCCTCGGGTGACGAACAACGTGCGCGTTTACGTAGCGAAGGCGTCACTATCCTGAACAATCGTGTTGATATTCAGCGTCATGGCTGGCGCCCGGTAGAGCACAGCGGTTAGAGTGCGCGCTTTGTTTCCGCAAATCTGAGGCAGACTCCAGCCCATGCCCCGTAAAACCTGGCGCGCCGCGCTCGCCGCCTATGCCAGCCCTTCGACGTTAGTGCTGTTGTTGCTCGGTTTCGCCGCCGGCATGCCTTACATGTTGGTGTTTTCGACGCTTTCAGTGTGGCTGCGTGAAGCCGGTGTGGCCCGCGAGACCATTGGCTATGCGAGCCTGATCGGTCTGGCCTACGCCTTCAAATGGGTCTGGTCGCCGCTGCTCGACCAATGGCGCCTGCCGTTGCTGGGTAAACTGGGGCGCCGTCGCTCGTGGCTGGTGCTGGCCCAATCGCTGGTGATCCTCGGATTGATCGGCATGGGTTTTTGTGACCCGCAAAAACACCTGTCCTGGTTGATCGCCATTGCGGTGGTCGTCGCCTTCGCGTCGGCCACCCAAGACATCGCTGTGGATGCCTACCGCCTGGAAATCGCCGACGACAGCCGTCAGGCCGCCCTGGCGGCAAGCTACATGTCTGGTTATCGCATCGCCGCCCTGCTGGCCACGGCCGGTGCGCTGTTCTTTGCCGAAGGCTTCGGCTCCACCGGTTTCAACTATAAACACTCGGCCTGGACCGGCACCTATGTGCTGTTCGGCGTGTTGATGGTGCCGGCGTTGCTCACCACGTTGTTTATGCGTGAACCCGATGTGCCACTGCGCACCCAACTGCAGGCCGGGCGCTACAGCTTCGCGCACCAGTTGGTGTCGGTGTTTGTACTGATCGTGCTGTTGGTCTCGGTGCCGGCGATGTTTACCCAGCTGTATAACACCGACTTTGCCAGCGTACTGTTCCAGGGCGTGAGCCTGTGGGAACTGCTGATGGAAGACCGCGCCTTCCTGCGTGCCATCCTCTATATCACCCTCACTGCGCTGTGCCTTTCGGCCATGGGCCGCCGGGGCCTGGCGCCGGTGCTGACGCCGGTCAACGACTTTATCCTGCGCTACCGCTGGCAGGCGCTGCTACTGCTCGGGCTGATTGCGACCTATCGCATGTCCGACACCGTGATGGGCGTCATGGCCAACGTGTTTTATATCGACCAGGGTTTCACCAAGGACCAGATCGCCGGGGTGAGCAAGATCTTCGGCCTGATCATGACCCTGCTCGGTGCCGGCATGGGCGGGCTGTTGATCGTGCGGTTCGGGATATTGCCGATCCTGCTCATCGGCGGCGTGGCCTCGGCCGGCACCAACCTGCTGTTCGTGATGCTCGCCGACATGGGCCCCGACCTGCAGATGTTGATCGTCACCATCTCCCTGGACAACTTCAGTTCGGGCATGGCCACCTCAGCATTCGTGGCTTACCTGTCGAGCCTCACCAACCTCAAGTTCTCCGCAACCCAATATGCGTTGCTCAGCTCGATCATGCTGTTGCTGCCACGTTTGATCGGTGGGTATTCAGGGGTGATGGTGGAGAAGTTCGGCTATCACAACTTCTTTCTGATCACCTGCCTGCTGGGCGTGCCGACGCTGCTGCTGATTGCGCTGCACTGGTTCCAGGAGAACCGCCGCGCCCGGCTGAATCCCCCGCAGGAAGACTGACACGACTCGGTCAATGTGGGAGCTGGCTTGCCTGCGATAGCGATGGTGAACCCAACGCCGCTATCGCAGGCAAGCCAGCTCCCACACAAGCGACGGTTACGACAGATACACCCTGCCACCTCACGCCTGTACTCCGGCGACAAGCGCCCGTACAATCCCAAGTCATTTCAAGTCCAAGCAACCGACAACGGCCTACCATGCGTACCAGTCAATATTTGCTCGCCACACAGAAAGAAACGCCTTCCGACGCGGTTGTGATCAGCCATCAGCTGATGCTGCGCGCCGGCATGATCCGCAAACTGGCCTCGGGCCTGTACACCTGGTTGCCCATGGGCTTGAAGGTGATGCGCAAGGTCGAAGCCATCGTTCGTGAAGAAATGAACGCTGCCGGCTCTCTGGAAGTGTTGATGCCGAGCACCCAACCGGCTGAGTTGTGGCAGGAATCCGGGCGCTGGGAAGAGTACGGCCCTGAGTTGCTGCGTTTTAAAGACCGTCATGGCCGCGATTTCTGCGCCGGCCCGACCCACGAAGAAGTCATTACCGACCTGATGCGCAACGAGTTGAGCAGCTATAAGCAGTTGCCGCTGAACCTGTATCAGATCCAGACCAAGTTCCGTGATGAAATCCGCCCACGCTTCGGCTTGATGCGTGGCCGCGAATTCATCATGAAGGACGCCTATTCGTTCCACGCCGACCAGGCTTCCCTGCAAGCGACCTACGACCGCATGCACCAGGCCTACTGCAACGTGTTCACGCGCCTGGGCCTGAAGTTCCGCCCGGTTGAAGCGGACAACGGCTCCATCGGCGGTGCCGGCTCTCACGAATTCCACGTGCTGGCCGAGTCTGGCGAAGACGATATCGTGTTCAGCAACGGTTCCGACTACGCGGCGAACATCGAGAAGGCCGAAGCCATACCACGTGAAACCTCGCGCCCTGCTCCCACCGAGGAGCTGCGCCTGGTCGACACGCCAGACACCAAAACCATCGCGGCCCTGGTGGAGAAATTCAATCTGCCGATTGAAAAGACCATCAAGACCCTGATCGTGCGCGCCGAAGAAGAAGGCAAGCTGATCGCCCTGGTGATCCGTGGCGACCACGAGCTCAACGAAATCAAGGCCGCCAACCAGCCTGGCGTAGCCAGCCCGCTGGTCATGGCCACCGATGCTGAACTGCGCGACGCCATTGGCGCCGGTGCCGGTTCCCTCGGCCCGCTGAACCTGCCGCTGCCGATCATCATCGACCGTTCGGTAGAGCTGATGAGCGACTTCGGTATCGGCGCCAACATCGACGACAAGCACTACTTCGGCGTGAACTGGGAGCGTGACCTGCCGGTTCCGACCGTGGCCGACCTGCGCAACGTCGTGGCCGGCGACCCGAGCCCGGATGGCAAGGGCACCCTGGAGATCAAGCGCGGCATCGAAGTCGGGCACATCTTCCAGCTGGGCAACAAGTACAGCAAGGCGATGAAGTGCGAAGTACTGGGCGAGAACGGCAAGCCGATCACCCTGGACATGGGCTGCTACGGCATCGGCGTGTCCCGCGTGGTTGCCGCTGCCATCGAGCAGAACAACGACGAGAAAGGCATCATCTGGAGTGACGCCCTGGCGCCGTTCCAGGTGGCCCTGGTGCCGTTGCGCTATGAAACCGAGCAAGTGCGCGAAGCCACTGACAAGCTGTACGCGGAGCTCACCGCTGCCGGTTTTGAAGTGCTGCTCGATGACCGGGACAAGAAAACCAGCCCGGGCATCAAGTTCGCCGACATGGAACTGATTGGCATCCCGCACCGGATCGTGGTCAGTGACCGCGGCCTGGCGGATGGCAATCTGGAATACAAGAGCCGGACCGAAGCCGAAGCCCAACCGTTGCCGGTGGCTGACGTGCTGTCTTTCCTCCAGGCGCGTATTCGTCGCTGAAAACCAGATCAAGAGAAGTCATGTTCAAGCGAAATACCAGAGCCCTGGGGGGCGTCGCCTTGTGCGGCGCCCTGCTGGTCAGCGGCTGCGCCAATCAGATGTCGCAACGCAGCGAGCACGAGGAGCGGGTCGAGCGTAAGTTGCTCGACCACAGCCTGCAGATCGATGTAGGCGAACCCAAAGTGTTGGAGCTGCCGCAACGCCGGGTTCGCATTCATGAGCAGAAGACCTTCGAGGTCACCGAATTCGAAGTCACCCGTCGCTACGACCGCTACACGCCCTACCAGCCTTGGCGCAAACTCTATGAGATGCCCCTGGGTGCCGTGGCGTTGGTGGCGGGCGTGGGTGCCAACGTGGCGAACATCTTCGCCCTCGGCAACCTGCCCACGAGCGTGACCCGTGACTGGTTGAGCTACGGCGTGGACGGCATCAACCCGTTCATGAACGTGCAATCCCACGGCCGTGCGCAACAGAACCTGGCCGCTATCGATGAAGTCCAGCGTGACAAGCGCCTGGAGTATTCGAGCCTGCCCTGGAGCGAGCGCCCGGTACAAGTCACCGCCGGCAAGCAGACCCACGAACTGACCACGGACCGCAGCGGCATACTGCGCCTGAACCTGTTGGACAGCCCGTTTGCCGAGCAAGACCTGAACCGCGTCACCACGCTGAAAATCAGTGTGGAGGATGGCCAGGACGACGTGCATACCGACTCGACCCTGGCGGTCAGCAACACGCTGCGCAGCAAGTTGCTCGAAGCCCATGCCCTGATCTACGACGACCTGGAAGATGACGAGGTGAACCAGTGGGTGCACCGGGTCAAACGCCTGTCGGAGCTGGGCCTGGAAGAAGAAGCCAGCGAGCTGGAACAAAGCCTGATTGAACTGACGCGCAATGATCCGGAGTTGCAGCAGGAGTTTGTGCAGGCGTTGACCAAGGATGGGGGGCGGTTAGTCGCCGATCCTGGCGCACGCTGATCGTGCAATACCTGTGAAGATCAAACTGTGGGAGCTGGCTTGCCTGCGATAGCGGTGTATCAGTTAAAGCATTCTTGACTGACACTCCGCTATCGCAGGCAGGCCAGCTCCCACATTTGTTTCGGGTTTTTACCAGGAAAACTCGAGCTGTTCGTTGCCGCCGCTCAGGTCTAGCAACCGTACGCCTACCCCCAGCAACCGCACCGGCTTGCCCCCGCGATTGAACGCCTGGGTCATCAACTGTTCATAACTCTCCAGATCCCGCCCTGCCCCGGCCTGCTCCAGCGTCGTCTGGGTAAAGTCATGAAACTTAACTTTGACGAACGGCTTGCCCGCACGGTAGCTGCTGTCGATACGCGCCATGCGCCCGGCCAGGGTTTCCATCAGTTCCGGCAGTTTCGCCAGGCAACTTGAAAGGTCCGGCAGGTCCACGTCGAAGGTATTTTCTACACTGATGGATTGCCGACGGCTGTCATTTTGCACCACGCGATCATCAATCCCACGCGCCAAGCTCCACAGGCGCTCGCCAAAACTGCCGAATTCGCGCACCAGTGCCAGTTTGTTCCAGTCGCGCAATTGCAGGCAGTCTTCGATGCCCAGGCGCGCCAGCTTGTCGGCGGTGACCTTGCCCACGCCATGCAGCTTGCTGACACGCAACTGCGAGACAAAGTCTTCGACTTGGTCCGGCGTGATCACGAACAGGCCGTTGGGTTTTTTCCAGTCGCTGGCGATCTTGGCCAAAAACTTGTTGGGCGCCACGCCGGCAGACACGGTGATATGCAACTGGTTGGAGACCCGGCGCCGAATGTCCTGGGCAATACGCGTGGCGCTGCCGCCAAAATGCGGGCTGTCGGACACGTCGAGGTAGGCCTCGTCCAGCGACAACGGCTCGATCAAGTCGGTGTAGTCGCGAAAAATCAGCTGGGTTTCTTTGGATGCTTCTTTATAGGCATCCATGCGCGGCTTAACGATGGTCAAGTCCGGGCACAGCTTCAAGGCATGACGTGACGACATGGCCGAACGCACCCCATACGCCCGCGCTTCGTAGTTGCAGGTGGCGATCACGCCGCGCCGATCTGCCGAGCCACCGACAGCCAAGGGCTTTTGTGCCAGGCTCGGGTCGTCGCGCATCTCGATGGCGGCGTAGAAGCAATCACAGTCGACGTGGATGATTTTGCGCTGCGTCATATAAACGGGGTGTTAACCAACGGGTGGCCAGTATCGCACTCACCCCTGTATATAGCACCAGTAGTTTGAATCTTCTGCCTGAGCGGTAGGAAATTTCGTAGATGAATATATTTTCTCAATCGAATATCGCATCCCAATAGAGCTGAAAGCCTTGCCCTGCCTGGCTTCAAGCCCTCAAGAGGCACCTCATCAAGCGCTAACCGATTGAAGCACAAGCGCTTTTCTTGAGTTTACGGGTTGACACACTCGCGTTCCTCTGTAGAATGCCGACACACAGACGCGGGATGGAGCAGTCTGGTAGCTCGTCGGGCTCATAACCCGAAGGTCGTCGGTTCAAATCCGGCTCCCGCAACCAAACATCAAAAAAGGCTACTCGAAAGAGTGGCCTTTTTTGTGCGCGTCTGTTTTTGCCTGCACAATGCGCCCAACACCTTGATTTCAGAATAATTAGCGCTTATTTCAGCGATCGGCTCATTAACGGTTGACACCCTGCCGCTGGGCTGTAGAATGCCGCCCACAGACGCGGGATGGAGCAGTCTGGTAGCTCGTCGGGCTCATAACCCGAAGGTCGTCGGTTCAAATCCGGCTCCCGCAACCAAACATCAAAAAAGGCTACTCGAAAGAGTGGCCTTTTTTGTATCTGACGAAAAAGTTCTTCTGAAACAATGGCATGGCATCTTTCATGAAACCGTAGACGGTTTGCAGAGTCCATCTCATTGCACGCTATGCTCACTGCTCAAGCGCTCCCCCTCTACGACCAATGGCCGCAGTCGCCGCGCCCGGTGATCCGCGTTAATATTTGTAATTATTTTGTCCATAGGGATTGGTAACTTGGCTGGATACCTCCATCCTGTCGCGCACAATCCACGAGGTGATTGATGCGCGCCAACTCGTCTGAACCACAAGACACCGTCACAGCAGAACAACCGATCACTCCCACCCGTTTGCGGTGGCTGGACCTGTTGAGCAAGTATCGCCAGCCCATCGGCCTGGCCGTGACGCTTCTGCTGTTTGCAATCGCCCTGATCGCCTGCCGGCACCTGCTGCTGGAGCTGGACCTCTACGCCCTGCACGATTCGATCCTGGAAGTGCCCAAGCCCGCCCTGTTGGGTGCCTTCGCGGCAGCGGTCGCCGGCTTCATTATCCTGCTCGGCTATGAGTTCTCCGGTGCGCGGTATGCCGGCGTGCAATTGCCCGCCAAAACCCTGGCCCTGGGTGGTTTCACCGCCTTTGCCATTGGCAACGCCATTGGTTTGTCGATGCTCTCGGGCGGTTCGGTGCGCTACCGTTTATATGCACGGCATGGCATCGGCGCCTCGGAAGTGGCGCACATGACCGTATTCGCCAGCCTGGCCCTTGGCTGTGCCCTGCCGCCGCTGGCCGCGCTGGCCACGTTGAGCAACTTGCCGGCCGCTTCCACTTACCTGCATTTATCGCAAAGCCTGCTCGGTGGCATTGCCGGCGCCGTGCTGCTGTTGTCGGTGCTGCTGTGCATCGGCATCTATCGCCGCCGCCTGCCGGAACAGCCCTACCCCGACAACCTGCTGGTCAAGGCCGGGCGCCGTACCCTGCGCCTGCCAGGCCGACGCCTGACGTTCCTGCAACTGATCATCACCGCACTGGACGTCGCCGCGGCCGCTACCGTGCTGTATCTGCTGTTGCCGGAAGCGCCGCCCTTCGGCCCGTTCCTGTTGGTGTATCTGCTGGCCCTGGCCGCCGGTGTGCTCAGCCATGTGCCGGGCGGCGTGGGCGTATTCGAAGCGATCCTGCTGGCGGCCTTTGCCGACAAACTCGGTGCCGCGCCCCTGGCCGCGGCCTTGCTGCTGTACCGCATGATCTACGTGGTGCTGCCTCTGCTGATCGCCTGTGTGTTCCTGCTGGTCAACGAGGCCCAGCGCCTGTTCCAGACCCAGCAGAGCCTGCGGGTAGCGTCGGGGCTGGCAGCGCCAGTATTGGCCGTCCTGGTTTTTTTGTCCGGCGTGGTCCTGCTGTTTTCCGGCGCCACGCCAGAAATCGACTCACGCCTGGAAAACATCGGCTTCCTGATCCCCCATCGTCTGATTGACGCGTCGCACTTCGGTGCCAGCCTGATCGGCGTGTTGTGCCTGTTGCTCGCCCAGGGCCTGCGCCGGCGGTTGTCGGCCGCCTGGATGCTGACCATGGTGTTGCTGCTGGTTGGCGCCCTGCTCTCGCTGCTTAAAGGCTTCGACTGGGAAGAAGCCAGCCTGATGACCATGACCGCAGTGCTGCTGGCCATCTTCCGCCGCTCGTTCTACCGCGCCAGTCGCCTGACCGAGTTGCCGTTTTCGCCGCTGTACCTGGTGGCCAGTGTGTGTGTGCTCGGTGCCTCGATATGGCTGCTGCTGTTTGCCTATCAGGACGTGCCCTACAGCCATCAACTCTGGTGGCAGTTCACCCTCGACGCCAACGCCCCACGTGGCTTGCGTTCGCTTCTCGGCGCCGCCGTGTTGCTGGTGATCGTGTCGCTGACCTGGCTGCTGCGCACGGCACGCCCGGTTATCCACCTGCCGACCCCGGAAGAACTGGAACGCGCCAGCAAGATCCTGATGGCCTCGTCCCAACCCGACGGAGGCCTGGCGCTCACCGGCGACAAGGCGCTGCTGTTTCACCCCAACGATGAAGCCTTCCTGATGTATGCCCGTCGCGGGCGTAGCCTGGTGGCCCTGTACGACCCGATCGGCCCGACCCAGCCGCGCGCCGAGATGATCTGGCAGTTCCGCGACCTGTGCGACATCCACCACGCCCGCCCGGTGTTCTACCAGGTACGCGCCGAGAACCTGCCGTACTACATGGACATCGGCCTCACCGCGATCAAGCTGGGTGAAGAAGCCCGCGTCGACCTGAAACGCTTTGACCTGGAAGCCAAGGGCAAAGAAATGAAGGATTTGCGCTACACCTGGAACCGTGGCACCCGGGACGGGCTGTCCCTGGAGATCTGCGAACCGGGCAAGGCGCCAATGGATGAATTAAAAGTCATCTCCGATGCCTGGCTTACAGGTAAGAATGTGCGGGAAAAGGGCTTCTCCCTGGGCCGTTTCAGCGATGATTACCTCAAGCACTTTCGTATCGCGATCATTCGCTTCGAAGGGCGCCCGGTGGCCTTCGCCAACCTGCTCGAAACCTACAACCATGACCTGGCCAGCCTCGACCTGATGCGTGCCCACCCGGACGCGCCCAAGTTGACCATGGAATTCATGATGGTGGGCCTGATTCAACATTATAAGAGCCACGACTACGCGCGCTTCAGCCTCGGCATGGTGCCGTTGTCGGGCTTGCAACCGCGCCGTGGCGCACCGCTGACCCAACGCCTGGGTTCGATGGTGTTCCGCCGTGGCGAGCAACTGTATAACTTCCAAGGTTTGCGCCGCTTCAAAGACAAGTTCCAGCCCGACTGGGAACCCCGTTACATGGCTGTGCCCGCAGGACTGGATCCGCTGGTGGCATTGGCCGATACCGCCGCCCTGATCGCGGGCGGCTTGACTGGATTGGTGAAACGCTGATGATTCGACGCTCCTGGCGGTATGTATTGGCTTTAGTGGTGCTGCTTGCGCTGATCGCGGCGGGTGGCTTCTGGTACTGGAACCGCCCTGCCCCGCAGCCGACCCTGGAGCACTTGCCCCAGGCCGACGGTTCGGTAATGACCCGCGTGACCCCGGCCAGCAACGCAAAAGCCCGCGTGGCCGTGGCGGTGATGGCCGACGAAACCCTGACCGACAGCCAACTGATGGCCCTGAGCCAGGGCGGTGCTGCGCAACTGGTTCAGGTGGTGCTGCCCAAAGATGACTGCGCATTGCAGGAAAAAGCCCTGCAAGACGCCCTGGCCCAGCTCAAAGGCCCGGCGACCCTGGTCAGCGGCATCGGCCCTGGCGCCGCACTCGCCTGGCGCTGGCTGGCCACCCAGAACGACGACAAGGCCAACGCCATCTCTGTGGGCTTCGCCCTGAAACAGGAAGGCTGCAACGACCCGCTGCCGAAAACCGCCGCCCATGGCAACTGGCTGGTGGCGTGGAACGATAACCCCGACGATGAGAGCGCCAGTTTCGTACGTGACACACCACGCGCTACGACCAGCATCAGCGACTACGACATTCATTACCCACAGGTGCTGAACAACGAACTGCGCAAGCAACTGGTCGGTTCGGACAACGGCGGCCTGGCGATTCCGGTGGTGGAGGTGCCTGCCGGCCAAGCCAAGGACACCGTGACCCTGTTCCTCTCCGGTGACGGCGGCTGGCGCGACTTGGACCGCGACGTGGCGGGCGAGATGGCGAAGATCGGCTACCCGGTGGTGGGCATCGACACCCTGCGCTATTACTGGCAGCACAAGAGCCCCGAGCAAAGCGCCAAGGACCTCACCGAGCTGATGCAACACTACCGGCAGAAATGGGGCACCAAGCGCTTCGTGCTGACCGGTTACTCGTTCGGCGCCGACGTACTGCCGGCGATCTACAACCGTATGCCAGAGAACGAACAGCAACGGGTAGACGCGATCATCCTGCTGGCCTTCGCCCGCACCGGCAGCTTTGAAATCGAAGTGGAAGGCTGGCTGGGCAACGCCGGCAAAGAAGCCGCCACCGGCCCGGAAATGGCCAAGCTGCCGCCTGAAAAAGTCGTGTGCATCTACGGTGCCGAAGAAGTCGACGAGAGCGGCTGCACCGACAAGACCGCCGTGGGCGAAGCCATGAAGCTGCCGGGCGGGCATCACTTCGATGAGAACTACCCGGCGCTGGCCAAGCGGTTGGTGGATATTATTGTCAAGCATCAGGCCAAAGCCGAATAATTCCAGCTTAATCCAAGACCCAATGTGGGAGCGGGCTTGCCCGCGATAGCGCGGGCTCAGTTACAGTAGCGTTGACTGACAGTCCGCCATCGCGGGCAAGCCCGCTCCCACAGTGGTACGTGGTGTTGATGAAAACTAGCGCGGTTCGATGTGCGCAATCATCAGTTGCACCGTCTCATTGCCACGAAACTCATTCACATCCAGTTTGTAGGCCAACTCCACCCACCGCACGGTCGGGTTCGGCCACACTTCGCGGTCCACGCCAAAGGCAATGCCATCGAGCTTCACCGACCCGCATTCGCTCTTGAGCACCACTTTCAAATGCCGCTCGCCCACCACCCGCTGCTCCACCAACTGAAATACCCCGTGAAACAACGGCTCGGGAAAGTGCTGCCCCCACGGGCCGGCATGGCGCACGGCGCGGGCCAGTTCCAGGTGAAACTCTTCCACCGCCAGGGTACCGTCTGAAAGCAGGCGGCCGGTGAGGTCTTCTTCGCGCAGTTGCCGACGCACTTCGGCATCAAAGGCTTCGGCGAACAACGGGAAGTTGGCTTCAGGCAAGGTCAGCCCCGCCGCCATGGCGTGGCCACCGTATTTGGTGATCAGGTTGGGATGCTGGCTGGCGACGACTGCCAGCGCATCGCGGATATGAAAGCCCTGCACCGAGCGTCCAGAGCCCTTGAGCAGGCCATCGCCGGCATCGGCGAAGGCGATGGTCGGGCGGAAATAACGCTCCTTCATGCGTGACGCGAGGATGCCGATCACCCCCTGGTGCCACTCCGGGTCGAACAGGCACAAGCCGTACGGCATCGACTCCACCGGCAAGTCCTTGAGCTGGGCCAGGGCCTCGCGCTGCATGCCTTGCTCGATGGATTTACGGTCCTGGTTCATGCCGTCCAGTTGCGCGGCCATTTGCCGTGCGGCGGCGAAGTCGGTGGTGAGCAGGCATTCGATGCCCAGGCTCATGTCATCCAGGCGTCCGGCGGCATTCAGGCGCGGGCCGAGGATAAAACCCAGGTCGGTGGAGGTGATACGCGCATGATCACGCTTGGCCACTTCCAGAATCGCCTTGATCCCCGGCCGTGCCCGACCGGCCCGAATACGCTCCAGGCCCTGGTGCACGAGGATGCGGTTGTTGGCGTCCAGCGGCACCACGTCAGCGACGCTGCCCAGGGCCACCAGGTCAAGCAGTTCACCGATGTTCGGCTGGGGCTTGTTGTCATACCAACCCAGGCTGCGCAACCGCGCACGCAGGGCCATCAACACGTAAAAGATCACGCCGACCCCGGCCAGGGCCTTGCTGGGGAACCCACAGCCCGGCTGGTTCGGATTGACGATGGCGTCAGCGGCCGGCAGTTCATCGCCGGGCAAGTGGTGGTCGGTGACCAGCACCTGCAACCCCGCCGCTTTCGCCGCCGCCACGCCTTCGACGCTGGAGATACCGTTGTCCACGGTGATCAGCAACTGCGGCTCGCGCTCCAGCGCCACCGCGACGATTTCCGGGGTCAGGCCGTAGCCGTATTCGAAGCGGTTGGGCACCAGGTAGTCGACATGGGCCGCGCCGAGCAAACGCAAGCCCAGAGTGCCCACGGTGCTCGCCGTGGCGCCATCGGCGTCGAAGTCACCGACGATCAGGATGCGCTGGCGCTGCTCCAGGGCCGTCACCAGCAAGTCCACCGCGGCGTCGATACCCTTGAGCTGCTGATAGGGAATCAACCGCGCCAGGCTCTTGTCCAGCTCGGCTTCCGATTGCACCCCGCGTGCGGCGTAAAGGCGGGTCAACAGCGGCGGCAGTTCACCGAGAAAAGGCAGGACGGCGGGCAGTGGGCGGGGATCGATACGCATACGGTGGTGATAACTTCTCTTTAATCATTGTAGGAGCGAGCTTGCTCGCGAAGGTGGTTAACGATGACGCGTGTGCCTGGGTGATCGTGGTGCCCTGGAGTTTTTCGCGAGCAAGCTCGCTCCTACAGGGAGCCGGGTTCAGCCAAGGTTTAACCGCGCTCGCCGACCAGCCATTGCAGTTGCACTTCATGCTGGCCACGGTCATCGGTCACAAAGATCGTGCCTTCGCTGATCATCACGTCCCACTTGATGACGCGGGGCATGTCCTTGGCCAGGGTCTCCAACACTTCCTGGGGCACGGCAGCGATATGTACGTTTTTCAGGTTGTTGGCCACCGGCACCACCTTGCCTTCCCACACGCGCAGGCTGCCATAGGCCAGCAGGCTGGTGCGTTCGGTGCGGCGCGAGCACCAGGTCAGGCGGTCGGCATCCGGCTGGCCGACTTCGATCCAGTGCAAAACCCGATCATCCAGGCTCTTTTCCCAAAGGGCTGGTTCGTCCACATCCGACAGGCCACGCCCGAACGCCAATTGCTCGTTGTACCAGAGGGCGTAGGCCAGCAGGCGCACGGTCATGCGCTCTTCGGTTTCCGAAGGGTGGCGGGCGATGGTCTGTTTGACGCTCTCATACACCGAGCGGTCGAGGTCGGTGAGGTTGAGTTCGAATTTGTAGGTCGTGGACGGCTGGGCCATGAACGGGCTTCTAAAGACAAGGAAAGACGGCCAGTCTAACCGATGGCGAGGGCATTGAACGAATACTGCGCTGCATCCACGCAGCTCGCCTATGTTAAAAAGCAGTACATCATCGTCCCGCGCTTGTAAGGATCCCCATGTCGCTTAATGCCAAACCACTTGCCGGCCTGAAAGTCATCGAACTGGGCACTCTAATCGCCGGCCCGTTTGCCTCACGCATCTGCGCCGAATTCGGCGCCGAAGTGATCAAGGTCGAATCCCCGGACGGCGGCGACCCGCTGCGCAAATGGCGCAAGCTGTATGAAGGCACTTCGCTGTGGTGGTTCGTGCAGGCCCGCAACAAGCAGTCGCTGACCCTCAACCTCAAGCACCCTGAGGGCCTGGCGATTCTCAAGCAACTGTTGGCCGACGCCGACATTCTGATCGAAAACTTCCGCCCAGGCGTGCTGGAGAAACTCGGCCTGAGTTGGGAAACCCTGCACGCCCTCAACCCCAAGCTGGTGATGGTACGCCTCTCGGGCTTCGGCCAGACGGGGCCGATGAAGGACCAGCCGGGGTTTGGCGCGGTGGGCGAGTCCATGGGCGGCTTGCGCTATATCACCGGCTTCGAAGACCGCCCGCCAGTGCGCACCGGGATTTCCATCGGCGACTCGATTGCCGCGTTGTGGGCGGTGATCGGCGCGCTGATGGCACTGCGTCACCGCGAGGTCAACGGCGGTCTGGGCCAAGTGGTGGATGTGGCGCTGTACGAAGCCATCTTCGCCATGATGGAAAGCATGATCCCCGAGTTCGATGTGTTCGGGTTTATCCGTGAGCGCACCGGCAACATCATGCCCGGCATCACCCCGTCCTCGATCCACACCACCGCAGACGGCAAGCATGTGCAAATCGGCGCCAATGGCGATGCGATCTTCAAGCGCTTCATGCAGGTGATCGGCCGTGACGACTTGGCGAACGACCCTGCACTGGCCAGCAATGACGGGCGTGACACTCGCCGCGACGAGCTGTACGGCGTGATTGATCGCTGGGTCAATTCGCTGTCGCTCGACCAGGTGATTGAGCAACTGAATAAAGCCGAGGTGCCCGCCAGCCGTATCTACAGCGCCGAAGACATGCTGGGTGACCCGCAATTCCTGGCCCGGGAAATGTTCCTCAAGGCGCAGTTGCCGGGCGGCAAGGACTTCAAGATGCCCGGCATCGTGCCCAAGCTCTCGGACACACCGGGCAGTTGCGAATGGGTCGGCCCGCAACTGGGTGAACACAACAGCCTGGTGCTCAATGCCTTGGGCTACGACGCGGCGGCTATCACTCGCCTGCGCGAGGATGGCGCGATCTGACAAATCCCAGGCAAAAAGAAACCCCGAGCAGTGGGGAGACAACTCGGGGTTAAACGTGGTCTACAAAAAGACCCGCACAGCAAGCGACAAACACCGGAGCACAATGCCTGCTCTTGCTGTTACAAACTCTGACTGACCACCTTGTAGGAAGGTTCCGAAGAAAAATAATGTTTCATGCCAGTGCGCCGCCACGGGTTTGGGAGGCGTTGCGCAAGGCAGCGATGACTGAAGGTTCCAGGCGCCCTTCGGCAATTTTCAGGTCGCGAAGCAGGCAATCCACCACATCCACCAGCGCGCGCTTGTCGCTCAATTGCGCACGATCGACTTCACGTTCAACCACGATGGCGCCACCGGGGTTCTTCACGGTTACCAGGCAGTCGTCGCGCATACCGGCAGAGGTCAGCGTAACCTGATAAGGGCTCAGTGCTTGGCTGAGCAATAGGTTGATACTTTCCATCTCGATCACCACTCAATCATTCGAAAAAGGTTCGAAAAACAAAAATGTCACGAAGAGGCTGACATTCAAGTGACCCGTGCTCAAAGCAGAAAGTTCTACCTTTTGTGTAATCCACTGCTTGAGGAAAACGAGCATGCACGGAAAAGATGACAGAGAAAAAACAACGGCGCACAGGCTAGAATCCCTGGATTATCCCGGGAGCCTGCCTTGAGAGCCGCGTCTGAACCGCCCTTGCGTATCGTGATTGCCGACGATCACCCGATTTTCCTGATTGGCCTGCGCGCCGTGCTCGAACGTGACCCGCACATCAGCATCGTCGGCGAGGCCAATTCCCCCCAGGCCCTCAGTGCGTTGTTGCAACACAGTACCTGCGATGTGGTGGTGACCGACTTCATGATGCCCGTCGAGCCCCAGGCCGACGGGTTGCGCTTGATCGAGCAACTGCGCCGGCACTATCCGCACCTGCCCATTGTGGTGGTGACCATGCTCAACAATGCCGGGTTGTTTCATTCCATCCTGGCATTGGGTGTGATGGGCCTGCTGAGCAAGGCCAGCCTGGCCGATGAGCTGCCCCAGGCGATCCGCCAGGTGCGCCAGCAACGCACCTACGTGGCCCAAACCATCCGCCAGGCGCTGAGCCTGGCCGGGGAAGTCGGCGCTGATCGACTGCATTCCCAGGAGCACCTGTCACCCCGGGAGCTGGAGGTGATTCGCCTGTTGGCCGGTGGCATGACGGTGGGCGAGATCGCCGCGCACCTGCACCGCAGCAAGCAGACCGTCAGCGCGCAAAAAGTCAGCGCCATGCGCAAGCTCGGGCTGGTCAATGATGCCGCCCTGTTTATTTACGTGCAGGAACACGGGCTGGCCTAGCCTGAAATGCGATCCATTGCTTGAGCGCCGCGGCCTCCATCGGCCGCGCGATAAAGCAGCCTTGCAGCCACGCCGCGCCCAGTTCGCCCACGGCGTGATAGTCGGCGGCGGTTTCCACGCCGGTGACCACTACCGCAACGTCCAGGCGCGCCGCCATGCTCATGGCGCCCGCCACCACCGCGGCCTTGCGGTCATCATTGGCCATCCCACAGGCAAACGCCGGGGGGATTTTCAGCTCGGTAAAAGGCAGTTCCAGCAAATGCTGCAGGCTGGTGCCGCCCATGCCGAAGTCGCCGATGGACAACTGGCAACCCAACATGCGCAAGCGCAGCAACCCGGTGACATGGGCGCTGTCGGTTTTCAGCGTCGAGGTTTCCACCAACTCCAGGGTCAGGCTATGGGCGGGCACACCATGAAGTTGCAGCAAACCTTGCAGCACCTGGGGGAAGTGCTCACGCTCCAGCATGCGCCCGGGAATATTCACGGCCACCGGCAGCACTTGGCCGCTTTCGCCCATCACCTGGTTCGCCAGGCCAAGCGCCTGCTCCAGCACATGCCAGGTAAACGCCTCTTCCATGCCGGCAAACTCCAACACCGGCAGGAACTCGTCAGGCAGCAATAGCTCACCGTCCTGCAACTGCCAACGCGCCAGCGCCTCCACCCCTTGCAACACACCGGCCTGACTGACGATGGGCTGGTACCAGACCCTGCCACAGGCTGCGATAGTCGCCTGGCTGACATCCGCCGAGGGCGGCAGTTGTTCCCGCTCGCTCAAGCTCAGCAGTTGACGGACGCGCTCCCAGGACAGCACCGCTGGCCCTGGACGCAAGTGCTCCTGACAGTCGCTCAGTACTTGCCCGATCAGCTTGGCCGAAGCCGGTTTGGGCAAGCACGCCAAGACCTTGAGCCCCAATTGGCGCGCCATGTTCGCCACGCCTTCCAGAACGTCGGGCTCGGCGTTGCTGAGCAGGATCAATACTTGGGCCAGGCGGCGTTCCGCCAACTCACGGATCAACGCCAGGCCATCGCCCTGCTCCAGGTACAGATCGCAGATGGCGATATCCACCGGGCCTTTGCTGTCCAGGGATTGGCGGGCGATTTCGACCGTTTCCGCGGCGCGTACATTGAACACGCCGTTGGCATTGAGCATCTGGTGCAGGGCCATCAGTTGAAACGGGTTGTCTTCGAGGATCAGGACGTTCAGGGATCGCATGGGTAAGGGTGTCGGTACAGAGAAAGTCCTGCACAGTAGCCATACGCTACGCCGTATCCCATAGGACGTGTCCTAAATGTGGTCTGTAGGAGCGAGCTTGCTCGCGAAAAACGTCAACGATAACGCGGGCTTCCTGGGTAAACGCGGCGCCTGTGAGTTTTTCGCGAGCAAGCTCGCTCCTACAATGTGTCAGGCATCCAGATAGGGTTGCAGGTCGCGACGAAACGCCTTGAGCACCTCGGACAAGCGCAACCAGGGTGCTTCAAGCTCGGCGCCGCGCTGTTCACGGGCGCACTGCTCAAGGGCGACGCAGGCCTTGGCGAGTGGCAGTGCGTCCACCAGCGAGCAAATGCCCTTGAGCCGGTGCAGCGATGCATTCAAGCGTGCCACGTCGCGCTCGGCCAGGGCACCCGCCAATACCTCGTGTTCGTGGTCCAGGCTCTTGGCCAGTTCCTGCAACATGCTCTGTAGCACCGGCCCGTCGGCCTGGGTCATGGTGCGCAGGGCCTGGATATCGAACGAACGCAGGGGCGCCACGCGGGCCAGCACTTGGGTCCAGTGTTCCAGAGTCACGGGCTTGACCAGCAGTTCATCCATACCGGCGTCCTCGCAGCGGCGTTGTTCATCTTTCATAGCGTTCGCGGTGCAACCGATCAGCGCAAGACGAGGCCGTTGCTCCTCGGCTTCGAGGCGTCGGATCGCCGCACTCAAGGCATAGCCGGACATGCCGGGCATCTGGCAATCGGTGACCAGCACGTCAAAACGCTGCTCACGCCAGCGTTGCAACGCGGCCTCGGCCGACTCCAGGGCGACCACCTGGTGACCGAGGAACTGCAACTGCTGCGCCAGCACCAGGCGGTTGGCCGCCAAATCGTCCACCACCAGCACCGACAGGCTACGCCCCGTCGGTGACAACGTCGCGGTAGGCATTGCCGGCACATCATCGGTGCTGACCCGGTCCAGGCGCAGGTCAATGCACACCACCGTCCCCTCGCCCACCACACTGTCGAGGTAAATGCTCCCGCCCATCAATTCCACCAGTTGCTTGCAGATACTCAGGCCCAGGCCAGTGCCGCCGTGTTGCGCGGCGGTCAAGGCGCTTACCTGGGTAAATGGCTTGAACACCCGCGGCTGTTGCTCGGCGCTGATGCCCGGGCCGCTGTCCTTGACGCACAGGTGCAGGTATTCACTATCGCGCTCATCCCGCTGGCAAGTCACGCTGAGGTGAACCCCGCCCCGCTCGGTGAATTTGAGCGCATTGCCCAACAGGTTGTGCATCACCTGGCGTAACCGCAGCGGGTCGAACCAGTAATAGCCCTGAGCAGCCGGATCAAACGCCAGGGTCAGATGCAGGCCCTTCTTTTGCGCCGTGGCTTCGAACAGGCTCTGGATACCCTCGAAAAAACTCTTGAGCTCGGTGGTCTGTGGCGCCAGTTGCAGGTGACCGGCCTCGATCTTGGCCAAGTCCAGGCTGTCGCCCATCAGCGCAATCAGCTCGCGCGCCGAACGATGGGCCACTTGCAGCGCCTCGGAAACCGGCTGGCCGCTTGCCAGGCAACGCTCTTGCTCCAGTTCGAGCAAGCCAATGATGGCGGTCATGGGGGTGCGAATCTCATGGCTCAAGGCCGAGAGAAATGCACTTTTGGCGTAGTTCGCCTCATCGGCTGCCTGGCGGGCGTCCATCAGCTGGCGCTCCAGGTCTTTGCGTTCGTTGATGTCGATCCAGCCGCCCAACAACCCCTGCAAGCGGCCCTGAGCGTCGAAAAAGGGCACGGTCCACTGGTAGACGTGATAAGTACCGCCATTGAGCTCCAATTGCCGGTCGACAAACAACGACTGCTGCGTGGCCAATTGCTCCATGTGCCCTTCGTGCAGGCGCGCCGCCGTGGCGTCGGGCACGACCTTGCTTTCCATCAGCGTCAGGCCCTGGATCAGCTCCAGCCGGGTCGCCAGTTGCTGTTCATAGCTTTTGTTGCAGGTTACCAGCCGCCCATCCAGGTCGCGGACAAAGAGCGGGTTGGGCATACCGTCGAGCAATGCGCGCTTGAACGCCAGCTGGTCATTGAGCCGTTGCTCGGCCTCCAGCCGTTGGCGGATCTGGCGCTTGAGCCGGCTGTTCCACACCAACGACACCAACACAAACAGCAGCGCCGTGGCCATCGTCCAATAGGCCCAGGGCGGTACACGCTGCCAGACTGGCGGGGGAATCGTCACGGCACCGATCCAACGCAGGCGCAAGGCACTCAACTCAGCCACCGGCAACGCCTCCAGGGCTTTGTTCAGAATGTTCAGCAATTCAGGCTGGTCCTTGCGCACCGACAGGCAGTTGGACGACCACTGGCCGTCGACACTGCGGCCCATACGCAGGCCTTCCTGCGCATAACTCTGCACTTCCACTTCAGTCTGTATCGTGGCGGCGGCCTCGCCCCGTCGTACCAACTCACGGGCCTGGGTGTAATTGTCCATCAGGCGCAACTTGATGCGCGGGTGGTCATGGCGAATCTGGCTCTCCATGACGTGGCGTGCCGGCAATGCCAGCACCTTGCCGTCCAACTGGTTCAAACCCGTCAGGGGCGCGGCATCGGCACGTTCGATAAACACCCAGCCGGAGCCGCCAAAACCATGGCTGAAGTTGAGCAGCGCACTGCGCTCCTGATTCACCGCCAGGGTGGTGTTCATCTGCGCCCGGCCGGTTTCCAGCCATTCCAGGGTTTGTGCGGTAGAACCCACCTCTTCATAAATGAACTGCAAACCGGTCATGCGCGAGATGCGATTCAACAGGTCGACATTCAAGCCAACCCAGTGGCCGTCCTGGTCCCTGAAGATATAAGGCGACATTTGCTGGGCTACCACCACGACATGGGGATGCTCGCGCACCCAGGCCCGTTCCGATGTCGACAACGCAATGCGCTCACCACTGATGCCGACACCGAGCCCGGTGGTCCAGCGTGCGAGGATTTCGCGCTGCACCGACTCGTCGAGGCTTGCCAGCGCGCGGTTCATCATCGCCCCCAACAACGGATCGGCCTGGCGGGTGGCGAAGGCAAAACCGATGGGCGCCAACCGGCTTTGCTCCTTGATCTGCAACCCCAGATAAGGCCGCAGCGATTTATAGGCGCGCACAATCACTTCATTGCCGATAAACGCATCGACATCGCCTTGCTTCAGGGCTTCGAGGCCGCTGTAGAGGTTGGGCGCGAGCATGATGTGGCTGTCGGGGTAGGCGGCGTGAACCTTCTGCACGTTGGCGTAGCCGTCGAGTAATACCAGCTTCTTGCCGGCCAGATCGTCGCCTTGGGTATCGTCGCGGCGCAGCACCACCACTGAACGGTCGGGCATGTAGTCCGGGGTGAACTGCAGGCCGGGTACATCTCGCTCGTAGCCATTGGCACTGGTGAGAATATCGATGGTGCCATTGCGCAGCGCTTCAACCGCCTGGGCGCGCTCGGAGAAGCCCAGCACTTGCATGGGCACACCCAGCCGCGCGCCGACCAGGCTCAAGTAATCGGCGCTGATGCCTTGGTAGCGATTGCGGTCGCGGGTGATGTCGATCGGCTGGTAGTCATCGATCGAGATGCCCACCTTCAATGTCCGATGCGCCGCCAACCACTGCTGCTCGGTCGGCGCCAGGGGCATAGGTCCAAGCGCGATAAACGCCGGCACCAGTTTGAACGGCAGGCTGACAGCGGCCAGGCTCATGGGTACCTGGGTGAGCCACAACAGGCACACCAGCTTCAACGTCCATTGGATCAACACCTGCACCGGTTGGGTTTCCTTGATTGGGCGAATGGGCAAGTATGGCTCGCCAGAATGAAAAAGCCCGTCACGAGGACGGGCTTGGCCGACTGCAAAAAAAGCTGACTGTTGCCCCACCATGTCTTGGGTGGATGAAATCAGCTTGAATGTGGGGCAGCACAAAGATGCCCCTCGGCCGTCAGGCAGCCCTGTCGATCAGAGCGGCTTGCCCCGATTGCCGTGCTGGCTGACGAACGCCTGCACCGCCTTCAGGTCATTGGCCAACACGGTGCAGCGCTCTTCGCGCTCGAACAGGTCGGTCAAATGCTCCGGCAACTCCAGGGCCTTGCCAATGCCGGCCTTCTCCACCGCTTCCGGGAACTTGACCGGGTGCGCGGTACCGAGGATCACCATTGGAATATCCAGGCTGCGGCGGCACTCGCGGGCGGCTTTCACGCCGATGGCCGTGTGCGGGTCGAGCACTTCGCCGGTCTCGGCATAGACCTGCGCGATGGTTTCGCAGGTCTGTGCATCGTCCACGGCCAGGGAATCGAACAGCTTGCGGGTTTCGGTCCAGCGCTCTTGCTCGACGCTGAAACCGCCACCTTGCTTGAAGCTGTTCATCAACTCGGCCAGGGCTGCGCCGTTGCGACCGTGCATGTCGAACAGCAGGCGTTCGAAGTTCGACGACACCATGATGTCCATGGACGGCGACAGCGTGGCGTGCAGGGTTTCCTTCACGTACTGGTTGCCGCTCATGAAGCGATGCAGGATGTCGTTGCGGTTGGTGGCGACGATCAACTGGTTGATCGGCAGGCCCATGTTGCGCGCCAGGTAACCGGCAAAAATATCGCCGAAGTTGCCGGTCGGCACCGAGAACGACACCGAACGCGCCGGGCCGCCCAACTGCAGCGAGGCGTGGAAGTAGTAGACGATCTGGGCCATGATCCGCGCCCAGTTGATCGAGTTGACCGCCACCAGGCGCGTGCCCTTGAGGAAGCTCTGGTCAGCGAAGCTGTTCTTGACCATTTCCTGGCAGTCATCGAAGTTGCCTTCGATGGCGATGTTGTGGATGTTCTCACCGAAGATGGTGGTCATCTGGCGACGCTGAACTTCGGACACACGCTTGTGCGGGTGCAGGATGAAGATGTCGACGTTCTCGCAGTGCTTGCACCCTTCGATGGCTGCCGAGCCGGTATCGCCGGAGGTGGCGCCGATGATCACCACGCGCTCGCCGCGCTTTTCCAGCACGTAGTCGAGCAGGCGACCGAGCAGTTGCAGGGCGAAGTCCTTGAACGCCAGGGTCGGGCCGTGGAACAGCTCCAGCACCCACTCATTGCCGTTCAGTTGGCGCAGGGGCGCGATGGCGTTGTGGGAAAACACGCCATAGGTTTCTTCCAGAATCTTTTTGAAGTCCGCATCCGGAATGCTGCCGGTCACAAACGGGCGCATCACTCGGAAGGCCAGCTCGTGATACGGCAGGCCGGCCCAGGAGGCGATTTCTTCCTGGGTGAAGCGTGGCAGGTTTTCCGGCACATACAGGCCGCCGTCGGTGGCAAGGCCTGCCAGCAGAACGTCTTCGAAATTCAGGGCCGGTGCCTGGCCGCGGGTGCTGATGTAACGCATGACTGGCTCCTCTAAAACATTCTCGAACAGAGGCCACCGAATGGACGGGGCCCCTGGAACAAATCGGTTAGTTCAAGTGTTCGACGCGAATCCGCACCACCGGGCCCACTACGCCTTGCAAGGCTTCCAGGGCGTGGATGGCATCGTTGATGTGCTGCTCGAGCACGCGGTGGGTCAGCAGGATCATCGGCACCTGGCCGTTTTGCTCCTCGACTTCCTTCTGCATGATCGATTCGATGTTGATACCTCGCTCCGACAGGATGCTGGCCACCTGGGCCAACACGCCTGGATGGTCCTGGGCCTGGATGCGCAGGTAGTAGGCACTTTCGCAGGCTTCGATCGGCAGGATCGGGTGAGCCGACAGCGAGTCCGGCTGGAAGGCCAGGTGCGGCACGCGGTTTTCCGGGTCGCTGGTCATGGCGCGAACCACATCCACCAGGTCGGCGATCACCGACGACGCGGTTGGCTCCATGCCGGCACCAGCGCCGTAGAACAGGGTGGAACCGGCGGCGTCGCCGTTGACCATCACCGCGTTCATCACGCCGTTGACGTTGGCGATCAGGCGGTCGGCCGGGATCAGCGTCGGGTGAACCCGCAACTCGATACCGGCTGGGGTGCTGCGCGCCACGCCCAGGTGTTTGATACGGTAGCCCAGGGCTTCGGCGTAGTTGACGTCGGCGGTGGTCAGCTTGGTGATGCCTTCGGTGTAGGCCTTGTCGAACTGCAGCGGGATACCAAAGGCAATGGACGCCAGGATGGTCAGCTTGTGGGCCGCGTCGATACCTTCCACGTCGAAGGTCGGGTCGGCTTCGGCGTAACCCAGGGCCTGGGCTTCGGCCAGCACGTCTTCGAAGGTACGGCCCTTCTCGCGCATTTCGGTGAGGATGAAGTTACCGGTGCCGTTGATGATGCCGGCCACCCAGTTGATGCGGTTGGCGGACAGGCCTTCACGGATCGCCTTGATCACCGGGATACCACCGGCCACCGCGGCTTCGAACGCCACGATAACGCCCTTCTCGCGGGCCTTGGCGAAGATCTCGTTGCCGTGCACGGCGATCAGCGCCTTGTTGGCGGTGACCACGTGCTTACCGTTCTCGATGGCCTTGAGCACCAGTTCGCGGGCCACGGTGTAGCCGCCCACCAGCTCGATAACGATATCGATCTCAGGGTTGGTGGCCACGGCGAACACATCGTTGGTAATCGCAATACCGGTCGTTTCGAACTGAGGCTTTGGCGAACGCGTGGCAATCTGCGCCACTTCAATCCCGCGACCTGCGCGGCGGGAAATTTCTTCAGCGTTACGCTGAAGTACGTTGAAGGTACCGCCACCGACGGTCCCTAACCCACAGATGCCTACTTTGACCGGTTTCACTGAAGAACTCCCCATGAAACGGCCGACGCTAGGTCGGCCGTGAAAACAGCCGCACAACTGCGGCTCTCAATTAATGACCCACCGACGGTTCGGCGGGCCATGATCGTCAAAGGCTCAACGATAAATGCTTACTTGGCACCCAGTGCCAGTTTGGCAACTTGCGGCGCCGGCTGGTAGCCCGGAATCACCTGGCCGTCGGCCAAAACGATGGCCGGTGTACCGTTCACACCAATGGACTGGCCCAGGGCGAACTGCTTGGAAACCGGGTTGGCGCATTTGGCCGACTTGATTTCCTTGCCATCGACCATCTTGTCCATGGCCGCTTTCTTGTCGGCCGAGCACCACACCGCCTGCAACTGCTCGTCACCCGGCGAACCCAGGCCCTGGCGCGGGAAGGCAACGTAGCGCACTTCCACGCCCAGCTTGTTCAGCGCCGGGATTTCAGCGTGCAGCTTGTGGCAGTACGGGCACGTGGTGTCGGTGAACACGGTGATGTGGGTCTTGGTTTCGCCAATAGCGGGGTAAACCACGGTTTCAGCCACCGGAATGCCGTTGATCAGCTTGGACACGCCCAGGCGCTCGGCCTTCTCGGTCAGGTTGACCGGCTTGCCGTCCTTGAGCTGGAACAGGTAGCCCTGGACGATGTACTGGCCATCGGCACTGGCGTACAGCACGCGGCTGCCCTTGAGCTTGACTTCGTACAGGCCGGCCATGGGGCTGGCGCTGATGCTTTCGATAGGCGTGTCGAGCGCCAGGTTGGCCAGGCTCTTGCGGATGGTCTGCTCGGCCGCATCATCGGCGAGCGCAAAGGTGGAAACCAACGCAATGGCTGCGGCGGCAATAATCTGGGTCAAGCGCATGGGAACTCCTGAAGGCAGAGGCAGGGACGGGAGCAGAATACTGATCTGGACCACAATGGATGCCGTCCCCTTTGCGAACCGGCAAAGCCTACCACAGTTGGGCGGGAGGGCAGCCCGCGACAGGTAAAATGGGCCATTTCTGACGGTTTTATCCGCGTGGGTGGTGCTTGGCGTGCATGTCCTGCAAACGTGCGCGCGCCACATGGGTGTAGATCTGGGTTGTGGATAAGTCGCTGTGCCCAAGCAGCATTTGCACCACGCGCAAATCCGCGCCGTGGTTGAGCAAGTGGGTGGCGAACGCATGGCGCAGGGTGTGGGGTGACAGCGCCTTGCCGATCCCGGCCACTTTGGCCTGGTGCTTGATGCGGTGCCAGAAGGTCTGGCGGGTCATCTGCTCGCCGCGCAGGCTGGGGAACAGCACGTCGCTGGGGCGCCCACCGAGCAGTTCGTGGCGCGCATCGCGCATGTAGCGCTCGACCCACACAATCGCCTCCTCGCCCATGGGCACCAGCCGCTCCTTGCTGCCCTTGCCCATCACGCGCAACACGCCCTGGCGCAGGTTGACATGCTCCAGGGTCAGGCTGATCAGTTCGGTGACGCGCAGGCCGCAGGCATACAGCACCTCAAGCATGGCGCGGTCGCGCTGGCCGATGGCCTCGCTCAGGTCCGGGGCCGCGAGCAAGGCATCGACGTCGGCTTCCGACAAGGACTTGGGCAACGGCCTGCCGAGTTGCGGCATGTCGATTTGCAGGGTCGGGTCGACGGCGATGAGTTTTTCCCGCAGCAGGTAGCGATAAAAGCCACGTACACCGGAGAGAAATCGCGCGGTGGAGCGTGGTTTGTAGTTCTGCTCCAGGCGCCAGGCCAGGTGATCGAGGATCAGCTCGCGCCCGGCATTGATCAGTTCAAGGTTTTTCTCCTGCAGCCAGCCGTTGAACAGCGCCAGGTCGCTGCGGTACGCCTGGCGTGTGTTGTCCGAGAGGCCTTTTTCTAACCAAAGGGCGTCGAGGAAGCGGTCGATCAGGGGATGGTCAATGGCTGGCATGGGCACTCAAGCGACTTAGCACAAGGCAATACGCGAATTATTTAGTGAACTGTGGCAAGAGCCATTAGTCTTTCATAGCCCGCTATTTCAAGGAACAGGAAGCTTTAATGAACGAACAACAGATTTTGTTGGCTTTTGGCGGCATTGGCGTGGCCGCACTCGGCTGCCAGTGGCTGGCCTGGCGCCTTAAACTGCCAGCGATTCTGTTTCTTCTCCTGAGCGGGATTCTGGCAGGGCCGATACTCGGATGGCTCGACCCGCAGGAAATGTTCGGCCCTCTGTTGATGCCATTGGTGTCGTTGGCAGTGGCGCTGATCCTGTTTGAGGGCAGCCTGACCCTGCACCTGTCGGAATGGAAGGAAATCGGCAGCGTGGTGCATCGCCTGGTCACGGTTGGCGCCCTGTCAACCTGGGCAGTGATCACCCTGGCCACCCACTGGCTGCTGGGTTTTGACTGGATGCTGGCGCTGCTGTTCGGCACCCTGACACTGGTCACCGGCCCGACGGTGATCGTGCCCATGTTGCGTGTGGTACGCCCCAAAGCCTCCATCGCCAATATCCTGCGTTGGGAAGGCATCGTCATCGATCCGATTGGCGCACTGCTGGCGGTAGTGGTGTATAGCTTCATCATCGCCAGTGCGTCGGGCGACGGCTTGAGCCACAGCCTGCTGACCTTCGGCGGCGTCATCCTCTGCGGCAGCCTGTTCGGCATCGCCGGTGGCTGGGTGCTGGGGCAGATCATGCGCCGCCAGTGGTTGCCGGAATACCTGCATAACCTGGCGACGCTGGCCGGTGTACTGGGCATCTTCATCGCCTCCAACCAGGTGATGCATGAGTCCGGCCTGCTGGCGGTCACGCTGATGGGCATGTGGATGGCGAACATGAAAGGCGTGGATGTACGGCACATCCTGCACTTCAAGGAAAACCTCAGTGTGTTGCTGATTTCCGGGCTGTTCATTCTGCTGGCGGCACGCCTGGACCTGAACGCCATGATCGCCCTGGGCCCGTTTGTGTTGATCCTGCTGTTGATCATCCAATTCATTGCTCGCCCGTTGAACGTGGCGCTTTCGACCTTTGGCTCCGGGCTGAACTGGCGCGAGCGCGCGCTGCTGGCCTGGATCGCCCCACGGGGCATTGTGGCGGCGGCGGTGTCAGCGATCTTTGCGATCCGCCTGGATGAGGCCGGCCACGAAGGTGCGTTGTTGCTGGTGCCGCTGACCTTCGCAGTGATCATCGGCACCGTGGTGCTGCAAAGCGCTACGGCACGCCCCTTGGCCCGCCTGCTCAAAGTCGCTGAGCCGGCACCCAGCGGCTTCCTGATCGTGGGTGCGAACGGCCCGGCGCGGGCGCTCGGCAAGGCGTTGCAGCAGTTGGGCAGCCGCGTACTGCTGACCGACTCAAGCTGGGAAAACATCCGCGCCAGTCGTATGGAAGGCTTGCCTACGTACTTCGGTAACCCGGCCTCCCAGCATGCCGAGTCCCATCTGGACCTGGTCGGCCTGGGGCATCTGCTCGCGCTCTCGCCTTCTGGCGAACTGAATGCCTTGGCCACCATGCGTTTTCGCCATGACTTCGGCCATCGCCTGTTCGCCCTGGCCAGCAGCCAGGAAAACCGTCGCACCGACAAGCACAAGGCCAGCCATGAACACCGCGGACACTTGCTGGGCAGCCAACCCTTGAGCTACACCAAATTGGCCAGCCTGCTGGGCCAAGGCGCCGAGTTGTACAGCACCAGCCTCACCGACGGCTTTGGGTGGGAGCAGTACCAGGCGTTGCACGGCGAGCGCGCCACCTTGCTGTTTGCCAGGGACACCAGCGGCTGGGTACACGTGGTCTCGCCCGAGAGCAACTTGAAGCCTGTAGCGGGCTGGACCTTGCTGGCGGTCATTCAACCGCAGGCCAGCACCGCCGAGTAATCAGTCAACAAAGCCTGGCAGTACCGGGACAGGGCGTTTATCTGCGTCAATCGCGACGAAGCTGAACACGCCCTGGATCGCTTTTTCACGGCCATCAGCGCTCATGCTCTCCACGAACACTTCAACCTCGACCTTGAGGCTGGTGTTGCCAACCTTGATCACCCGACCGATCAGCTCAACGATAGAGCCAGCCGGGATCGCGTGGTTGAAGTCGATACGGTCAGTGGAGACCGTCACCAAAGGTAAGCGGCAGAAACGCGTGGCGGTGATGAACGACACTTCGTCCATCCATGCCAGGGCGGTGCCGCCGAACAGGGTGTTGTGGTGGTTAGTGGTGGGCGGGAACACGGCCTTGGTCACGTGAGTGACCGACAGATCGGTGCGGCGCTGGATTTCTTCGAGGCGGGTGGTCATGGTCAATACCAACAGATAGGCAAATTTCAGGCACAAAAAAGCAGCCCGTAGGCTGCTTTTTTCTGCATCGGGAAGCTGGACTTAAGCCAGTTTTTCCTTGATGCGAGCTGCTTTACCGGACAGGTCACGCAGGTAGTACAGCTTGGCTTTACGTACGTCACCGCGACGCTTAACGGCCATGCTGTCGATTTGCGGGCTGTAGGTCTGGAAAGTACGCTCTACGCCAACACCGTTGGAGATTTTACGAACAGTGAAAGCACTGTTCACACCACGGTTACGCTTGGCGATTACCACGCCTTCGAACGCTTGCAGACGCGAACGGTCGCCTTCCTTCACTTTCACCTGAACGACAATGGTGTCGCCCGGGGCAAAGGTAGGGATCTCTTTGGTCATCTGCTCTGCTTCGAGTGCAAGGATGATTTTGTTAGTCATGCTGTGCTCCTAAGGTAAGTCAATGGACCTACCATCGATACGTTGTTAACTATCGTCCCGCGCGAGGATGTATTCCTCGAGCAGCTTCTTCTCTTCTCCAGAAAGCGAGCGGCTTTCCAGAAGATCGGCGCGTCGTTCATAGGTCCGACCAAGGGACTGCTGTAAACGCCAACGCCGGATGTGTGCGTGATTGCCACTTAGCAATACGTCGGGAACACGCTGATCCACATACACCTCCGGACGGGTGTAGTGCGGGCAATCCAGCAAACCATCCGTGAAGGAATCTTCCTCCGCGGAGTCCGCATGCCCTAAAGCTCCGGGCAGCAGTCGTGTAACCGCATCTATCAGGACCATCGCCGGCAGCTCGCCGCCAGACAGGACATAGTCCCCAATCGACCACTCTTCATCGACATGAGCTTCAATAAAACGCTCGTCAATGCCTTCATAGCGACCGGCAATCAGGATCAAACTTTCCTCATTCGCCAGTTCGCGTACCGCCGCCTGTTTCAGCTGACGGCCTTGAGGGGACAGGTAAATTACCTTCGCCTTCTCCCCGGCGGCTGCCTTGGCCTGAACCAACGCATCTTCCAGGGGCTTGATCTTCATCACCATGCCCGGGCCACCGCCAAATGGGCGATCGTCCACAGTGTGATGTCGATCCGTCGTGTAGTCTCGCGGGTTCCAACAGGTGAGCTGCAACAGCCCCTGTTTCACCGCCCGACTGGTGATGCCGTACTCGCTGATGGCGGAAAACATCTCGGGAAACAAACTGATCACTTCAATGCGCAAATTAGCCACGCTTAGAAGTCCGCGTCCCATTCCACCTTCATCTCGCCCGCGGCCAGGTCGACGGCCAACACGCATTGCTCGGTATAGGGCAACAGGCGTTCACGGTCATCCAGGCTGCCAGCGCAAGGCTTGACCACCATTACATCATTGGCGCCGGTTTCCAGAAGATGATCGATTTTCCCCAGCAATTGCCCGAGTTGATCAATAACCTTCAGACCTTCCAGCTGGTACCAGTAGTACTCGCCGTCGGTCAATTCAGGGAACAGGTTGCGCGGCACGCAGATCTCATAACCGGCCAGAAGACGAGCTTCTTCACGGTCATCAAGACCCTTGAGCTTTGCGACCAGGAACTTGTCGCTCCCGCGTCCACTGACCAGCTCAACCTGCTTCACACTCCCTTCGCGCTTGAGCGTCCAGGTTTTGTACTGCAACAGGTTTTCAGTCGGATCAGTAAAGGAATACACCTTCACTTCGCCGCGAACGCCATGAACAGAGTAAATCTTGCCGATAACGATCAAATCATCAGCAACAGCTGGCGTCGCGTTCATATTGCTCAGGCTGCGGCCTTAGCCGAGTCCTTCAACAGTTTTGCAACGCGCTCGGATGGCTGTGCGCCAACGCTCAGCCAGTAGGCTACGCGCTCTTGGTTCACGGACAGACGAACTTCTTGACCACGAGCAACAGGGTTGAAGAAACCAACCTGTTCCTTGTGCGAACCGTCACGCGGGTTGCGGCTGTCGGTTACGGTCAAGTGGTAAAACGGGCGCTTTTTGGAGCCGCCAAGGGCAAGACGGATTGTTAGCATGTGAACATCGTTCCTGTAGTCGGTGCTGCAAATCTAAATGCACAGCGGGCATAGGTGCCCGAAAGGCCGCATATTCTAAGGAATATCCGGACTTTTGCAAATGTCTTTTTCTGGCGCCTATCAGCGTGCCATTCAGATCTGCTATAGAGCCGTCGGTTAAAACGGCGAGTCAGCGCCCGCCAACGGCGGGTTTGCTGGAGATCCCACATCCCTGTGGGGCGGAGCGCAAGCAAGGCTTGCGCTCGAATACTTTACATTTTCGGCATGCCGCCGCCGGGCAACATACCGCCCATGCCGCGCATCATCTTGGCCATACCGCCCTTGGCGGAGAATTTCTTCATCATCTTCTGCATCTGCTTGTGCTGCTTGATCAAGCGACCGATGTCCTGCACCTGGGTGCCGGAGCCCATGGCGATCCGGCGTTTGCGCGAACCACTGATCAGCTCAGGGTCGCGGCGCTCGGCCGGGGTCATGGAGTTGATGATGGCTTCCATCTGCTTGAACTGCTTCTCTGCCGCACCCTGGGCGTTGCCCATTTGCGCCAGGTTCACACCGCCGATGTTGGGCAGCTTGTCCATCAGGCCGCCGAGGCCGCCCATGTTCTTCATCTGTTGCAGCTGGTCGCGGAAGTCTTCGAGGTCGAAGCCCTTGCCCTTCTTCAGCTTCTTGGCCAGTTTGTCGGCCTTGTCCTTGTCGAGCGTGGCTTCGGCCTGCTCGATCAGGCTGAGTACGTCACCCATGCCGAGAATGCGCGAGGCGATACGCTCAGGGTGGAACGGCTCGAGCGCTTCGCTCTTCTCGCCCATACCGATGAACTTGATCGGCTTGCCAGTAATGGCACGTACCGACAGCGCGGCACCGCCACGGGCGTCGCCGTCGACCTTGGTGAGGATCACGCCGGTCAGCGGCAGTGCGTCACCAAAGGCCTTGGCGGTGTTGGCCGCATCCTGGCCGGTCATGGCGTCGACCACGAACAGGGTCTCGACCGGGTTGATCGCGGCATGCAGCGCCTTGATCTCGCCCATCATCTCTTCGTCGATGTGCAGGCGACCGGCGGTATCGACGATAACCACGTCGATGAACTTCAGCTTGGCTTCTTTAATAGCGGCGTTGGCGATGTCGACCGGCTTCTGGCTCAGGTCGGACGGGAAGAAGGTCACGCCCACTTCGCCCGCGAGCATTTCTAACTGCTTGATGGCCGCCGGACGGTACACGTCGGCCGACACCACCATCACGGATTTCTTCTTGCGCTCTTTAAGGAAGCGCGCCAGTTTGCCGGCGGTGGTGGTTTTACCCGCACCTTGCAGGCCCGCCATCAGCACGACGGCTGGCGGCACGGCGCTGAGGTTCAGATCTTCGTTGGCCGCGCCCATCAGGCTTTCGAGTTCGGCCTGGACGATCTTCACAAAGGCCTGGCCCGGGGTCAGGCTGCGGGACACTTCGGTGCCGACCGCACGTTCCTTGACCGAGTTGACGAAGTCCTTCACCACCGGCAAAGCCACGTCGGCTTCCAGCAACGCCATGCGCACTTCACGCAGGGTGTCTTTAATATTGTCCTCGGTCAGCTTGGCCTTGCCGGTAACGTGGCGCAGCGTCTGCGAGAGACGGTCAGTCAAGTTTTCAAACATGCGCGATCCTTTCAGGCCCTACTCATCGAAATGCAGGTAGACCGAGGTAATGGCGGCCCAGGCTGGGGGAAAGCGCTATTAAAAACAGCGTTCGCCGAGCCTGCGGCGTGGGCAGGTCGCGGATTATAGCGAAGACTGCGCCCATGCACACCCGCTGTCTGGCGCGGGAGTCTTTCGTGCAACGCAGGTGTGTGCCAAACTCAACGCCTTTCGGGCTTGCCTACCAGGATTTATGCTCCCTTTGTCACCCAGTTTGCTACCCAGCCTCGCCGCCGCCATTTTGTATGCCGCTGCGACCCTCTATCAGGGCACTCGTCTGGCCCAAGGCGCCAAAGCGGACAAACGTCTGCTCGTCGGCCTTGGCGTGCTGGCCCTGCTGGCCCATGCCGCCAGCCTGTTCACCCACCTGATGACCCCGGTTGGCCTGGGCCTGGACTTTTTCAGCGCCGCCAGCCTGATCGCCGCGGCCGTCATCGCGCTGACGCTGCTGGCCTGCTACCGGATTCCGGTGGAGAACCTGCTGGTGCTGCTATTCCCCCTGGGAATGCTCACGGTGCTGCTGGCGCAGTTCACCCCCACCGGCACCGTACAGGTGATCGACGAGGAGCCGGGCATCCTCGCCCACATCCTGCTGTCGATCCTTGCCTACGGCATGTTCACCATCGCGGTGTTCCAGGCCCTGCTCCTGCTGCTGCAGGATCACCAGCTCAAGCACAAGCACCCCTCCGGGCTGATCAAGAACTTCCCGCCGCTGCAAACCATGGAAAGCCTGCTGTTCGGGTTCCTGTGGGCCGGCTGGACTCTGCTGTCGCTGTCGCTGATCTCCGGCTGGCTGTTCGTCGAGAACCTGTTTGCCCAACACCTGGTGCATAAAACCTTGCTGGCGTGCCTGGCGTGGGTGGTGTTCAGCGTGCTGCTGTGGGGGCGCAACCGCCTCGGCTGGCGGGGGCACAAGGCCATCCGCTGGACCCTGGCCGGTTTCTGCCTGTTGATGCTGGCCTATTTCGGCAGCAAGCTGGTTCGCGAATACATCCTGCATATCTGACGAGCAGTGATCATGGACAACTTGCCCTTAGGGCCGATGCTCGCTGTAATTGCCCTGCTTATTCTATGGGCAGCACTGTTTACCGCCATCGAAGCCGCACAACAGCATCTGTTGGCCCTGCGCCCCGGCACCCGCCAGGGCGACAAGGCGGCCGCACGCCTGAGCTTCCCGCGCCATAGCCTGATCCTGTGCAACAGCCTGTGCCGCGCCGCCGTGGTGATTCTCTGCACCCTGCTGGCGATCTATGCCTGGGCAGAGAACGGGCCCTGGCTGGGCTGGCTGATTTCCTGCGCAGGGCTGCTGGTGCTGGCCGACTACCTGCCCCGCACCCTGGCCACCCGTCACCCGCAAGCAGTGCTGGGCTTTGGCAATACATTGCTGGGCGTGCCGCTGAAAATCCTCTACCCCCTGGCCTGGCTGCTCAATGGCATCAGCCTGCTGTTATTGCGCCCGTTTGCACGCAAATCCGGCGTGGTGAAAAACAGCGACGAGCCCCTGCCAGACCATGATGACGACCCAGAGCCCGACACCGACGCCGACCGCACTCCCGGCCTGCCCGGCATCCATGCCTTGGACAACATCACGGTCAACGACATTCTGGTGCCGCGCAGCGAAGTGGACGGCATCAACCTCGATGAGCCGATAGAGGACATTATCGAACAGTTGCGCACGTCACCACGCACCCGTTTGCCGGTGTTCCACAGCGACATCAACCAGGTGCAGGCCGTGCTCAATACCCGGCAGGTCCAACACCTGCTGCCTGACGCCAGCCTGACCAAAGAGGCCCTGCTCGCCGCCTGCCACGAGCCTTACTTCGTGCCGGAAAGCACGCCGTTGCAGCTGCAACTGCTGAACTTCCACAAGCAGCAGCGGCGCCTGGGCATGGTGGTGGACGAGTACGGTGAAGTGTTGGGCATCGTCACCCTGGAAGATATTCTGGAAGAGATCGTCGGCGAATTCGAAAGCGATCAGGCTGTGGATAACCCGCATATCGAAGCCCAGCCCGATGGTCGCTACATCATCGATGGCGCCGCCTCGATCCGCGAACTGAACAAAAGCCTGGGCTGGCACCTGCCCAGCGACGGTCCCAAGACCCTCAACGGCCTGGTGACCGAGGCGCTGGAGACCATCCCCGATTGCGCGGTGTGCCTGAAAGTCGGCCGTTATCGCCTGGAAATCCTCGAGACCGAGGACAACCGGGTGAGCAAGGTGTTGATCTGGCATACCAGCCACGTGCCAGTGGCCGCCTGACCTCAGCAGGCTCAACCCGGTCAATGTGGGAGCTGGCTTGCCTGCGATGCAGGCGACTCGGTCCTTCAGTTGAACCGAGGTGATGCTATCGCAGGCAAGCCAGCTCCCACATTGATCCAGTTCCAGGCCATAGATCCTCACCAGCCCCTTGTTGGATCCTTAGCCCCCTTCCTATAATCCCTGCGGCTTACCCAAGCCCCGCCCGACCGCGTGCTACCCGCACCCAGCGTGTCCTGGCACCGCCTTACCATGTCCGACCGGTGTTTGCTCCCATCCCGAGCCGCCCCGCGCACAGCCCTGATCCATGGGTGTTCGACCAATAATAATCCGCGTCCAAACGCGCAATAACCGTCAGGGATAACGTTATGAGCACCACCTACCAAGAGGCCGCGAGCGCCGCACCTGCCAACTCGACCGCCCGCGTCGCCACGGCGAGCATCGTCGGCACCGCCATTGAGTTCTACGATTTCTACATCTACGCCACGGCTGCCGCCCTGGTGATCGGTCCGGTGTTCTTCCCCCAGACCTCCGGCACCGCGCAGATGCTGGCGTCGTTTCTGACCTTCGGCATCGCCTTTATCGCCCGGCCACTGGGGTCGGCGTTGTTCGGTCACTTCGGCGACCGTATCGGCCGCAAATCCACCCTGGTGGCTTCGCTGCTATTGATGGGGGTATGTACCACCTTGATCGGCTTGCTGCCGGGCTACGACAGCATCGGTGCCTGGGCGCCGATTCTCTTGTGTGTTTTGCGCTTCGGCCAAGGCCTGGGCCTGGGCGGGGAATGGGGCGGTGCGGCCTTACTGGCAACCGAGAACGCGCCCAAGGGCAAACGCGCCTGGTTCGGCATGTTCCCGCAGTTGGGCCCGTCGATTGGCTTCCTGGCGGCCAACGGCTTGTTTCTGATTCTGGCCATGAGCCTGAATGACGAGCAATTTCGCAGCTGGGGCTGGCGCATTCCGTTCATCCTCAGCGCCGCACTGGTGATGGTGGGCCTGTATGCGCGCCTCAAACTGCATGAGACGCCGGTATTCGCCAATGCCGTGGCCAAGGAAAAACCGGTGAAAGTGCCGCTGGTGGAGCTGTTCAGCCAGCATTGGCTGCCGGTACTGCTGGGCGCCGCGTCGATGGTGGTGTGCTACGCGCTGTTCTATATCACCACGGCGTTTTCGTTGAGCTACGGCGTTTCCACCCTGGGCTACAGCCGTGAAACCTTCCTCGGCCTGCTGTGCTTTGCGGTGCTATTCATGGGGCTGGCGACACCATTGGCCGCCTTGGCCAGTGATCGCTACGGGCGCAAGCCGGTGTTGATCGTCGGTGCGGTCCTGGCGATTCTGTCGGGCTTTACCATGGAGCCGCTGCTGACCCATGGCTCCACCTGGGCCGTGGCGCTGTTTTTGGCCCTGGAGCTGTTTTTGATGGGCGTGACGTTCGCACCGATGGGCGCCCTGCTGCCGGAATTGTTCCCGACCCGCGTGCGTTATACCGGTGCATCGGCGGCGTATAACCTGGGCGGGATCGTGGGGGCCTCGGCGGCGCCGTTCTTCGCGACCAAGCTGGTGGCGATGGGCGGGCTGAGTTATGTCGGGGGGTATGTGTCGGCGGCAGCGTTGCTGAGTTTGATTGCGGTGCTGTGCCTGAAAGAGACGCGGGATAACGACTTGAACAAGGTTGCCTGACCCCATGCTCGTTCCCACGCTCTGCGTGGGAATGCAGTTAGGGACGCTCTGCGTCCCCAAGCGCGACGCAGAGCGTCACAAGAGGCATTCCCACGCAAAGCGTGGGAACGAGCGTGGCGGTTTAGAGCTCTACAACAACTGCTTGGGAAGCACGGGTCGCCTTGGCACGAGCCGCTTCAATCGACTCGTCCCGCGCCAGTGCCACGCCCATGCGGCGCTGGCCGTTCACTTCAGGTTTGCCAAACAGACGCAACGCTGTATCCGGCTCGCTCAGCGCGGCGCCAAGGTTGGCGAATGCGGTCTGGGTGGACTGCCCTTCCACCAGAATCACCGCCGACGCCGAAGGGCCGAACTGGCGGATCAACGGGATCGGCAGGCCGAGAATGGCGCGTGCGTGCAGGGCAAACTGCGACAGATCCTGGGAAATCAGGGTCACCAGGCCAGTGTCATGGGGGCGCGGCGACACTTCGCTGAACCACACCTGATCGCCCTTGATGAACAATTCCACACCAAACAGACCACGACCGCCCAAGGCTTCGGTTACCGCCTTGGCAACGCGCTCGGATTCTGCCAAGGCAACCGGGCTCATAGCCTGTGGCTGCCAGGACTCTTGGTAATCGCCCTTCTCCTGGCGATGCCCCACCGGCGCGCAGAAAGTAGTACCACCGATGTGGCGCACGGTCAGCAGGGTGATTTCGTAGTCGAAGTCGATAAAACCTTCGATGATCACCCGGCCCTTGCCGGCACGCCCGCCCTCTTGGGCGTAGTCCCAGGCTTTCTGCACGTCGTCGGCGCTGCGCAACAGGCTCTGGCCCTTGCCCGACGAACTCATCACCGGCTTGACCACGCACGGAAAGCCCAGGTCCTGGACGGCCTTGCTGTAGTCTTCGAAGGTATCGGCGAAGTGGTACGGCGAGGTCGGCAGGTCCAGCTCTTCGGCGGCCAGGCGACGGATGCCTTCACGGTTCATGGTCAGCGACGTGGCGCGGGCGGTGGGGATCACGGTGAAACCTTCGGCCTCCAGCTCGACCAGGGTCGCGGTGGCGATGGCTTCGATTTCCGGCACGATAAAGTGCGGTTTCTCCGCCTCGATCACCGCACGCAGCGCGGCCCCGTCAAGCATGTTGATCACATGGCTACGGTGCGCCACCTGCATGGCCGGCGCGTTGGCGTAGCGATCCACGGCAATCACTTCAACGCCCAGGCGCTGCAGTTCGATTACCACTTCCTTGCCCAGCTCACCGCAGCCACACAGCAAAACGCGGGTCGCGGTTGGCGACAATGGAGTTCCGATTCGGGTCATCACAGGTCCTCAGGGGAGCGGATCATGGGGGAGAAAGGCCGGCATTTTACATGAACTGCAAAAATTGGCCTCAGTTGGCGACAGCCCGCCGGCGGATGCGCCAGGCCATGATCAGCCAGACCACGGTGACCCCGGCGAATTTGGACACCAACGCCGTGCCCGCCACCGCCGGCGTCAGTGCGCCGATCAGGCCGAAAAAGATAAAGGTGTCGAGGGGAATGCTCAGCGCCGAACTTATCCACAGGCGGTCATGCAGCGGGCGCTTGGTGATGCTGAACACCAGCCAGTCGATGCACTCGGACACCGCAAACGCCGTGGCACTGGCCAGGGCGATGGACGGGTCGGAGGTGATATAGGACAGCACCAGCGCCGCCAGCATGGCGATGATTGCGCCGTGGCCGAAGCGGGTTTGCACCATGTCACGCAGGATAAATACCAGGCCGCCCCAGGCGGACCAGATAACGTCCAGGTGCGGGGCGGTGGAGAAGGCGAAGTTGATCAGCACGACGCTGCTGATGTAGGCGATCAGGAAAAACATGGGGATGGACCTGTGGGTAATGCCGCACAGGGTACACAATTACAAGGATGTCGTCTGGCAGGGCCTCATCGCAGGCAAGCCAGCTCCCACATTTGACGGTATTCACACATCAAGGGTGGGAGATGGCGGCCTGTCAGGCGCCGGATTTCCCAGGGGTCATCCACATCATCCCACTCGCCACCGCCCGTTCATGGCACAACCCCAGCACCACCCGGCGCTCGGCGTTGTCCATGCGGCTCCAGCGCGTGATTTCATCCACATTGCGCTGGCAGCCGGTGCAGATATCGTCATCATCCAGTGCGCAAATGCTCACGCAGGGCGAGGCGACCGGTCGTTCAATTGTGCTCATTCCTGCTGCTCAGCCAGGTCACGGGCATAACGCTGCGCGTTATGCACATAGTGCGCGGCGCTGGCTTCGAGCATGCGCTTTTGCGCCTCGGTCAGCTCACGCACCACTTTGCCTGGCGAGCCCATGACCAGCGAGCCATCGGGGATTTCCTTGCCTTCGCCGATCAGCGAGTTAGCGCCAATGATGCAGTGCTTGCCGATCTTGGCGCCGTTGAGGATCACCGCGTTGATACCAATCAGGCTGTAGTCGTCGACGGTGCAGCCGTGCAGCATGGCGTTATGGCCAATGGTCACGCCAGTGCCCAGGGTCAGCGGGTAGCCCATGTCGGTGTGCATCACGCTGCCGTCCTGCACGTTGCTGTTCTTGCCGATCAGGATCAGCTCGTTATCGCCACGCAATACCGCGTTGAACCAGACGTTGGCGCCCTCCTCCAGCCTGACCTTGCCCACCAGGGTGGCATTGGGTGCCACCCAGCTGTGGGGGTGCATCTCGACGCGGGCGTCGCCCAGGCGGTACTTCATGGTTTTTCCTCACGGCTTGCCATTTAAACGATGGCTTATAGATTGATGAAGCTCTTGGGTGGCTGGTGCAGGCTGATCTTGGCATCGTCATAGAGCAGGTTGATCAGCTCGACAATCATGATTGCCGTCAGCCCCCAGATTTTGTATTCGCCGAACCGGTAGCTGGGCACATACCAACTGCGGCCCTGGTAATCAATGCGGTGGGTATGTTCGCGTGGGTCCTGTCGGAAAAAGTCCAAAGGCACGCTGAAAACGGCGGCAATCTCGGCGTCGTTGGCCAGGTATTCGACGTAATCGGGGACCACGCCCACATAGGGCGTTACGCGGATGCCGTGCAGGGAAATCAGCGGGCTCAACGGGCCAATGACTTCAACCAGCCCCGGCGGCAGGCCGATTTCTTCTTCGGCTTCGCGCAAAGCGGTAAAGATCAGGTCCGGGTCTTCGGGGTCGCGGCGCCCGCCGGGAAAGGCCACTTCGCCACCGTGGGTCGACAGCCCGCTGGCGCGCAGGGTCAGGATCAGCTCGGGTTCGTCACTGCGGGTAATCGGCACCAGCACCGCCGCCTCGGGGAAACGCCCGTCGGTTTCCAGGGTATGGGGGGTGTGATTGCTTACCCGGCGAAGTAGCTCGTCCAGCATGAGTCATCTCGGTCTGTTGGCTACCTTGCATCATGCACCAAAGCGTGCGAGCGCCCAACCCCAAAACCGCAGAGCTGTCGCTAAACGACAACTTGCAGGAACGCCCGGCACCAAGCCAAGATGTGCCCATTCTCCAGGAACCCCAGCATGAATTTCTGCAGCCAGTGCGGCAAACCGGTGACCCAACGTATTCCCGAAGGCGACGCGCGCCTGCGTTATGTATGCGATCACTGCTCGACCATTCATTACCAGAACCCCAATATCGTCGCCGGTACCGTGCCGGTGTGGGGCGACCAAGTGCTGCTTTGCCGCCGCGCCATCGAGCCACGCCTGGGTTACTGGACCCTGCCCGCCGGCTTTATGGAAAATGGCGAGACCGTCGAACAGGCCGCCATGCGTGAAACCCTGGAAGAAGCCTGCGCCCGGGTGCGCAACTTAAGCATCTATACCCTGATCAATGTGCCGCACATCAGTCAGGTGCATATCTTCTACCGCGCCGAATTGATCGATCTGGACTTCGCCGCTGGCCAGGAGAGCCTGGAAGTGAGGCTGTTCGACGAAGCCGATATCCCTTGGTCCGAGCTGGCTTTCCGCACGGTCGGGCGTACCTTAGAATGCTTCTTCGCTGACCGTCGCCAACAGGCGTACCCGGTACGTAGCGAATCTGTGCCACCGCTGTCCAAGCCCGCCCAATAACAAGCCGGCCAATGTCGCCAAAGGGATACCGTTTCAATGCGTTGGTTGCTTGCTCTGATCTGCCTGTCGTTCGCCACGCTGTCTCCGGCCTCCACGGTGCAAACCCTTGGCGGTAAAACGGTCGAGAAAGTCCTGGTACTCAAGTCCGCCCACCAGCTGCAGTTGATCAACGACGGCAAGCCGTTCAAGACCTATCGCATTTCCCTGGGCAAGAACCCCAAGGGCCACAAGCTGATCGAAGGCGACCGCCGCACGCCCGAAGGCCTCTACTGGCTCGACTGGCGCAAGACCAGCGACCGCTTCAACCTGGCCATGCACATTTCCTACCCGAACATCAGCGACGCCGCCCGCGCACGCCGCGAAGGCGTGAAGCCGGGCAGCATGATCATGATCCACGGCACCCCCGACACCGAAGACTACCCGGAACAGTGGTTTCACACCCTGGACTGGACCGACGGCTGCATCGGCATGCGCAACGTGGATATGCGCGAAGTGTGGAACCTGGTCAAAGACGGCACCCTCATCGAGATTCGGCCGTAATCCCACGCCGTTCGTAAAATAATTCGAAAATAATTCCTGCCCCAGGCAGCGCTTGCCGGTGAATACCAGTTCACCGCGCGGGACCCTGCACTTATGCGCGCCACAAAGACCTCTCTAATACCACTTGATACCAAGCCCCATTAAAGTGCCTTGAAACCGGGATTCGCACCGTTTTGGTAGCATTGACATGGTATTTAAGTGGTATTAGTTTTCGGCCATTACCGGGCGACAACACTCCAATAACGCATCGGAAACCTGACAGATGAACCCCATCCTGGCCCTGCGCCCCGACGACAAGCAATCCACGCCGCTGTACCTGCAACTGGCCCGCAGCCTTGAAGCAGCGATCCATGCCGGCCAGTGGAAATCCGAACAGGCCCTGCCTTCGGAACGCGCCCTCAGCGAGCAGTTGAGCATCTCACGGGTCACCGCTCGTAAAGCGCTGGAAGTGTTGCTGGCTCAAGGCCTGATCCGTCGCAGCCAAGGCTCCGGCACCTTTATCACGCCGCGCCTGGAACAACCCTTGTCGCGCCTGTCGGGGTTCAGCGAAATGCTGCGGCTCAAGGGTTTTGTGCCCACATCCCAGTGGCTGGAACGCGACATCACCCCGCCGACCCATGAAGAACTGATCCGCCTGGGCCTGTCGCCCACCGACAAAGTGGCGCGCCTCAAGCGCCTGCGCAAAGCCGATGACACGGTGATGGCGATTGAAATGACTGCCATGCCAGCGTCGGTGTTGCCCCACCCCCAGGCCATCGGCAATTCGTTGTACGAATATCTGGAAAGCATCGGCAAGCCCATCGTGCGCGCCTTGCAGCATATCCAGGCGATCAATGCCTCGGATGAGTTTGCCGCGCTGGTGGGCATCGCCCCCGGCACCGCCATGCTGCTGATGACCCGCGTGGGCTACACCGCCGACAACACGCCGATTGAGATCACCGACACCTACTGCCGCAACGACTACTACGACTTTGTCGCAGAGCTGCGCCGCCATGATTATTCCGCCGAATTGCGAACTTAGAGAACTGCCCATGACTGAAGACAATATCCTCACGCCCAGCGGCTGGATGCGCGGTCGCCTGGTGCATGAGCACGGCAAGGTTGTCGCCATTGACGGCACGCCGTGCGACCCGGCCGACAACGACCTGCCCTACCTGCTGCCGGGCTTTATCGACCTGCATGTGCATGGCGGTGGCGGCGCGGACATCATGGAAGGTGCGGGCGCCTTCGAGACCATTACCCGTACCCACGTGCGTTTTGGCACCACCTCGCTGCTGGCCACCACCATGACGGCGCCGGTGGAAGAAATCTCCCGGGTACTCGGTGAGCTCGGCACGTTCTGCGAACAGCGGCCAGCCGGCAGCGCCCGCGTACTCGGCGTGCACCTGGAAGGCCCCTACATCAATCCGGGAAAACTCGGCGCCCAACCCAACTTCGCCCACACCGCGTTGATGCAGGAAGTGGAAGCCTACCTGCGCCTGGCGCCGATCCGGGTGATCACCATCGCCCCGGAAATCGCCGGCCACGACGCTCTGATCCGCGCCCTCAGCGAACGCGGCGTGCGCATGCAGATCGGCCACACCCTGGGCAGCTATGAAGAAGGCGTTGCCGCCCTGGCCGCTGGCGCCACCAGCTTCACCCACTTGTACAACGCCATGAGCCCGCTGCATCACCGCGAACCCGGCATCGTCGGCGCCGCGCTGGCCCACGCCCAGTACGCCGAGCTGATCCCGGACTTGCTGCATGTGCACCCCGGCGCCATGCGCGTGGCGTTGCGCTCGATCCCCTGCCTGTACTGCGTCACCGACTCCACCGCCGCCGCCGGTATGCCCGATGGCGAATACAAGCTGGGCAGCCACACCGTGACCAAATGCCTGGGCGGCGTGCGCCTGGCCGACGGCACCCTGGCCGGCAGCACCCTGACCATGGATCAGGCGCTGCGCAACCTGGTGAAAATCGGCCTGCCAATCAGTGAAGCCTCACAACGCCTGTCGCAATTTCCTGCGGACTACCTGGGCCTGGAAGAACGCGGCCGCCTGCAACCCGGCAGCTTTGCCGACTGCGTGCGCCTGGACCGCTCCCTGACACTCACCGACGTAATGGTCGAAGGAGACACCATTGACTTCAAAAATGCTTGAAGAGGCCCTGGCCTCCTGCGACGCCGTCGCGGCCCAACTGCAACGCCTGAATCCCATGCTGGAAGAAGTCGCCGGGCGCCTGCGCCGCCAGCCACCGCAAGTGGCGATGACCATCGCCCGCGGCAGCTCCGACCACGCCGCCAGTTACTTCGCTTACCTGGCCATGCAGCACGTGGGCATTCCCGTGGCGTCGCTGCCGATGTCGGTGGTGACCCTGTTGCAGGCGCCGATGAAAGTCAGCGGCCAGGTAGCGTTTGGTTTCTCCCAATCGGGGCAGAGCCCGGATCTGGTCAATAGCCTGCGCCTGTTACGCAAACGTGGCGCCTTGAGCATCTCGCTGGTCAACGCCGAAGACTCGCCACTGGAAGCCGCATGCGAATTCCATGTGCCGCTGTGCGCCGGGCCGGAACTCAGCGTGGCCGCCACGAAAAGTTTTATCGCCACCCTCAGCGCCAGTGCGCAACTGATCGGCCACTGGAATCAGGAAGCCGACTTGCTGCAAGCCTGTCAGGCCTTGCCCGATGGCCTGCGTGACGCCGCCACACAGGATTGGCGCACGGCCATCGACGCCCTTAAAGGCAGCCAGCGCTTGATGGTCATCGGCCGAGGCGCCGGGTTTGCCATCGCCCAGGAAGCCGCGCTCAAGCTCAAGGAAACCTCGGCGATCCAGGCCGAAGCCTTCAGCAGCGCCGAAGTGCGCCACGGGCCGATGGCGCTGATCGACGAGAACTACCCCTTGCTGGTGTTCGCCCCACGCGGCGCCGAGCAGGCCGGCCTGTTGAGCCTGGCCGCCGATATGCGCCAACGCGGTGCCCGCGTGCTGCTGGCTGCGCCGGATGACATCGCCGAACGCGACCTGACCCTGAGCCGCGCTGAACACCCAAGCCTGGACCCGATCCTGGCGATCCAGAGTTTCTACGTGATGGCCGCCGGCCTGGCTGAAGCTCGGGGCATGGACCCGGACCAGCCGCGCCACCTGAGCAAAGTCACCCGCACGCACTAAAGCGGCGTTTTCCTGATGAGTACCGTGCCCATGCCCAACAACAATAATCCATTGACCCTTAGCGCCCCCTTGAGTGGGCCGGTGCTGGCCCTGAACCGCGTCCCCGACGAAGTGTTCGCCAGCGGCGCCATGGGCGACGGTCTCGCTATCGACCCGCTGAACGATTGCCTGCAGGCGCCCTGCGACGGCGTGATCATCCATGTCGCCCGCACCGGGCATGCGCTAACGCTTCGCGCCGACAACGGTGCCGAAGTGTTGATGCATATCGGCATCGACACTGTTGAGCTCAATGGCGAAGGCTTTGCCTTGCTGGTGAAGGAAGGCACACGGGTGAGCCAGGGCCAGCCGTTGGTGCAGTTTGATCTGGATCGTATTGCGCGCCAGTGCAAGAGCTTGGTGAGCCTGATCATCCTCACCAACAGTGACCGCTTCGAGCTGCAACCCATCGCGAGCAAGACCGTGAAGGTCGGTGAAGCGCTGATGCGCATTGCCCTGCGCACATCCGCGCCGGTTCAAACCGCTGTGGATAACTCGGTCGCAGAAGTGAGCGCCACGGTGCGCATCACCCACCGTGGCGGCTTGCATGCGCGCCCTGCCGCGCTGATCCGCAAGACTGCCCAGGGCTTCAGCAGCCAATCGCAGCTGCACTTCGGTGATAAAACCGCGGCTTGCGACAGCCTGATCGGCCTGATGGGGCTGGGTATTGGCGAAGGTGACGAGGTACGGGTGACCTGCCGTGGCAAGGATGGCGAGGCGGCGTTACAGGCATTGGTCGCCGCGCTGTCCGTGGCGATCCACGCGGAGCATCACGCGCCGGTCGTTGCCACACCACGCCGAGCGAATACCGAAGCCAATGTGCTGCAAGGCGTATGCGCGGCACCGGGCCTGGTATGTGGGCCATTGTTCCGCCTGACGGGCATCGAGCTGCCGCAAGACAGCGGCAATCATAGCGTCGACGAACAACTGCAACGCCTGGATGCCGCCCTTGACCAAGTGCGCGGCGAAATCCGCAACACGCTGGACCAGGCGCGCCAACGCAAGAATGTCGAAGAAGAAGAGATCTTCGCCGCCCACCTCGCCCTGCTGGAAGACCCGGCATTACTCGACGCAGCCACCGCTGCCATCGAACAAGGCAGCGCCGCCACCCACGCCTGGCGTGATGCGATCCAGGCCCAATGCGCCATGCTGTTGGCGTTGGGCAAGCCGCTGTTTGCCGAGCGTGCCAATGACCTGCGCGACCTGCAACAACGGGTGCTGCGGGCGTTGCTGGGTGAAGCCTGGCATTTCGAATTGCCGGCGGGGGCGATTGTCAGCGCCCATGAGCTGACGCCTTCGGACTTGCTGCAACTGAGCGCGCAACAGGCCGCTGGCATCTGCATGGCCGAAGGCGGTGCGACCTCCCATGTGGCGATTTTGGCCCGGGGCAAAGGCCTGCCGTGCCTCGTCGCCCTGGGCAATGAAGTGCTCGACGTACCCCAAGGCCAGCGGGTGGTGCTCGATGCCGCCAACGGCCGCCTGGAACTGGCCCCCAGCGAAGCGCGCCACACCGAAGTTCACCAGATTCGCGAAACACAGAAATTACGACGCCAGCAGCAACAGGCCCAAGCCCAACAACCGGCGAGCACCACCGATGGCGTGACGGTTGAAGTCGCCGCGAATGTCGCCTCCAGCGCCGAAGCCAAGGTGGCGTTTGACAACGGCGCCGACGGCATCGGCCTGCTGCGCACTGAATTTCTGTTCGTCGACCGCCGCACTGCGCCGGATGAACAGGAGCAACGCCAGGCCTATCAAGCCGTGCTGGATGCCATGGGCGACAAGTCGGTAATCATCCGCACCATCGACGTGGGTGGCGACAAGCAACTCGACTACCTGCCGCTGCCCGTCGAGGCCAACCCGGTGCTGGGCCTGCGCGGCATTCGCATGGCCCAGGTACGCCCGGAACTGCTCGACCAGCAACTGCGTGCCCTGCTGCAAGTCGCGCCGCTGGGGCGTTGCCGCATCCTGCTGCCGATGGTCAGCGAGGTGGATGAACTGCTGCAGATTCGCCAGCGCCTGGATGAACTGTGCGCCGAGTTGGGTTTGAGCCAGCGCCCCGAACTGGGGGTGATGATCGAAGTGCCCGCCGCCGCGCTGATGGCCGAAAAGCTCGCCGAGCATGCGGACTTTTTGTCCATCGGCACCAATGACCTGTCCCAGTACACCCTCGCCATGGACCGCGACCACGCAGGCCTGGCCGCCCGTGTCGACGCGCTGCACCCGGCGTTGTTGCGGCTGATCGCCCAAACCTGCGCCGGCGCAGCCAAGCATGGCCGTTGGGTTGGCGTGTGCGGCGCGCTGGCCTCCGACCCGCTGGCCACGCCGGTACTGGTCGGCCTGGGCGTCACCGAGCTGTCGGTAAGCCCGCCGCAGATCGGAGAGATCAAGGACCGCGTTCGTCATCTGGACGCGGCGCAATGCCGGCAACTGAGCCAGGCACTGCTCGACCTGAGCAGCGCTAAAGCCGTTCGCCAAGCCTGTCAACACCACTGGCCGCTGAGCTGAAAACAACAAGAATAGGGAGACACGCCATGTACCAACACTTTATCGAAGGCCTGCAACGCCTGGGCCGCGCCCTGATGCTGCCGATCGCGATCCTGCCGATTGCCGGCCTGTTGCTGCGCCTGGGCGACACCGACTTGCTCAACATTGCGGTGATGCACGATGCCGGCCAGGCGATCTTCGCCAACCTGGCGCTGATCTTCGCCATCGGCATTGCCGTGGGGTTTGCCCGTGACAACAACGGCACTGCGGGCCTGGCCGGGGCGATTGGTTACCTGGTGATGATCTCCACGCTCAAGGTGATGGACACCACCATCAACATGGGCATGCTCGCCGGTATCGCCAGCGGCTTGATGGCCGGCGGGCTGTACAACCGTTTCAAGGACATCAAGTTGCCGGAGTACCTGGCGTTCTTCGGTGGGCGACGCTTTGTGCCGATTGTCACCGGCTTCAGCGCGGTGGGCCTGGGCGTGATCTTCGGCCTGATCTGGCCGCCGATCCAGCACGGCATCAACAGCTTCGGCGTGCTGCTGATGGAAAGCGGCAGCCTGGGCGCGTTCGTGTTTGGCGTGTTCAACCGCCTGCTGATCGTCACCGGCTTGCACCACATCCTTAACAACATGGCCTGGTTCGTGTTCGGCAGCTTTACCGACCCGGTGACCGGCGCGGTGGTCACCGGCGACCTGACTCGTTACTTTGCCGGCGACCCGAAAGGCGGCCAGTTCATGACCGGCATGTTCCCCGTGATGCTGTTCGGCCTGCCGGCTGCGTGCCTGGCGATGTACCGCAATGCGTTGCCGGAGCGCCGTAAAGTGATGGGCGGGATTTTCCTGTCCATGGCGCTGACGTCATTCTTGACCGGGGTGACCGAGCCGATTGAATTCGCGTTTATGTTCCTCGCACCGTTCCTGTACCTGATCCACGCCGTGCTGACGGGCCTGTCGATGGCAGTCACTAACATGCTGAACATCCACCTCGGGTTTACCTTCTCCGGCGGCTTTATCGACATGGTGCTGGGTTGGGGCAAGTCCACCAATGGCTGGCTGGTGGTACCGGTGGGCCTGGCCTACTCGGTGATCTACTACACGGTGTTCAGCTACTGCATCCGCCGCTTCAACCTCAAGACACCGGGCCGGGAAGATATCCAGGTGGTGCAGGCTGAAGCGATGAGTGATAACCAGCGTGCGACGGCTTATATCCAGGCGTTGGGTGGTGCTGAGAATCTGCTGAGTGTGGGTGCTTGCACCACGCGGCTGCGCTTGGACATGGTGGATCGCAACAAGGCGGTGGATGCAGCGTTGAAAGCGCTGGGCGCCATGGCTGTGGTGCGGCCGGGGAACGGCGGCAGTTTGCAGGTAGTGGTCGGGCCGATGGCCGATAGCATTGCTGATGAAATTCGCTTGGCGATGCCGGGGTTTGTTGCTGCAGCGCCTGTAGCGGTTGCGCCTGTGGATAAGCCGGTGGCCGTGAATGTACACGAGGCCGAAAAATGGCTGAATGCTCTGGGTGGCCGAGGGAATGTGCGCCAGCTGGAAGCGGTGGCGATGACCCGGTTGCGGGTGGAGTTGGGGGATGATTCGGTGCTGTCTGAAGCGGACCTCACTGCGCTGGGTTGCAAGGGTGTGAGCCAGCTGGATAGCGGGGTTTGGCACTTGTTGATTGGTGACAAGGCTTTAGGTTTGGGTGAGGCTTTGGAGCGGTTGGTTACCCGCCCTATCAACGCCTGACCGATCGTTCCCACGCTCTGCGTGGGAATGCCGCCCCGGACGCTCTGCGTCCCGCCCTGCGCAAGGGTGACGCAGAGCGTCACAGGATGCATTCCCACGCGGAGCGTGGGAACGATCAGTTAGCGGTGGCTGCTGACACTTCGTGAAGATCCAGCACCCGATCCACCATCAACTGGATCCCTTCCACCATCCGATGAATCCCCAGCACTGCATCACGCAGGGGGCCGTCGACATCAAAAGCCAGTTGACCCGCCAGTGCCTGCACGGATGCCAGGTCTTGGGAGGCGTTGGCGAGCAGGGTTTCGCTGTTCAGGTTGGTTAGGATGGTGAAGATTTGGTCGGTGGGCTGGGAATCAGATGGGGGATTTGGACTGTCTTTGATCATGGTAAACCTCTGGTGTGAAGTAAGAACTACCAGCATCACTTGCAGATGATGGGTGGCAGCTGTGTGCGGGCCTGCAAGACCGAGAGTCACCAGCAAGTCTCGGTAGACCCGAAGGTCTCCCGCACACAGCCGCCATAAATGGCGACCATGAAAAAGCGCCGCAATTATAAAGGCGCTTGTGACTAACTGGTGAGGTTTCGGCGGGCTTGCAGTCCCGGTCGCTGAATTGGCAGCGACTGACGAAGGTTAGTGGTACCCGTTCCGACGGACAACCTGAAAGGCTTGTCGGAAATCTCCGAGAGCTGAAGATATCGCAGACAGCAAAAACTCGGCCTAAGCCGTAATGCCGTTCAGTTAAGGCATTTTGTAGGAGCGAGCTTGCTCGCGAAAAACTCACAGGCGCCGCGTTCATTCAGGAAGCACGCGTTATCGTTGACGCTTTTCGCGAGCAAGCTCGCTCCTACAGAGGGCGATATACGCTTAACTGAACGGCATTAGGCCTAAGCCGAGTTCTTTGATAGCTATCTATACCTAGGCAGACTTCGCACGCTGGTCGGCTTCATAGTGGCGGGTCTGAAAAGGCATCAAGGTCTGAACCTTCAAACCCAGACCCTCACTTAATCCCCAGGACATTGCCAGTTCGTCACGACGACTGCGCAACGCAACAGCGCCTTGGGATTTCACGTATTGCCTTGAGGCTGAGAACAGTTCAAGCGCCTTCAACGCTTCCTTTACCCGACTATCGGTCGCACACGAAAAGCGTGTGAAGCGCTCAAGCAAATAGCCTGCGCGACGAAGCTCTACCTCACTGGAGTGCTCCTGAATGAACGCCCTCACCTCGCCCACAAGATTGGTATCCGAATACCACACAGCTTTCGCTGCACTGACCAAGGCAGCATCATCAGCCTGATTCAAGGGGCTTTTGACCAGTGTGTCCAAGGCGGAAGAGAGGACCGGACCGTTAAAGGGCTTCGCCATCTGCAGTCTCCAGATAATCGTGCAAGATATTGGTCAGTATGGATCTGGGTGGCTCTTTGTTGCCAACATACATATCAATCGCCTGCAATGCCAGCTGACGGAGCTCAGCGGTCACTATGAAGCCAGCCCTGAGCAACGCCATGATGTCATCTACATCCTGATCAGTGGCTCTGCCCAATTTGGAGATTGCAATGTCGATAGGCGCAGCTACATGAAGATGCAACGCAGACTCAAGAGGAAACTCTTCCAGGGGAAGACTTCGCTCCCAGTAGTCTTCGTGGAGCGGACCAAAGCTAGTGTTGTATTGGAGGTCATAGTTCAACTCCATGACACGGCCAGACTGCTCATCGAAAAACTGTTCTGGAAACTCTGCAAGCAATGTTCGTAGGCGCAGCGTGTCTTGAGTATTTGCGCAATAAATCTCCGCATCCACGTCGGTGGACACACGGTGGTGGGTATATAAATGAACAGCACAACCACCGAATACAATGACCTGGACCGCGCCCGGACTGGCGCCTTCGAGCGTCAATTCCATTTCAATGGCTCTGAACATTGAAATCAGAGCTTGCCCTAGCGCAGAGCTGGTATTGAGGCGAGGAACAACGAAATCTGGAATTTGCATATAGAATTTCAAACCGTACGCAAGATCATTGCTGGACGGGTCTTGAATTCAAGCCCCGATCACTGAGTTATCAGCGACCGATTGAGGCTAGGGAGACAGATTCCGACGGACAACCTGAAAGGCTTGTCGGAAAGTTCTGAGGCGCTTGCACCGACGCCATCGCAGGCAAGCCAGCTCCCACATGGGATTGATGTACGGTCTGACAACGGGGTCAAATGTGGGAGCTGGCTTGCCTGCGATTGGCACTTACAGCCAACAAAAAACCCGCCGACCAAACTGGCCCAGCGGGTTTCTTGTTTATGCAGCCAACAGATCAAAAATCCGCCAACTGCCACACCTCATACGCCGGTGTCTCATACGGGTGACTGAGTTTCAAAGCAGCCACGACAGCCACGATCAATTCATCCGCCACCACCAACTCAACCTTCCACTCTTCAACCACTTCAACCTGGCCCACCTGCCCGATAAACGGCTGGCTGCCGTCCAACGCGCGGAATTGGCCCTGACCCAGCACTTGCCAGGCGCAGCTGTCGTAGTCGCCGATGCGCCCGCCGCCGGCTGCGAAGACGGCGGTTTTTACCGTCTCCACATGGCTGTCGGGCACGAAGAAGGCGAGCTTGTACACGGCCTTAGTTCACCCACACGCGGGCGTTGCGGAACATGCGCATCCAGGCGCCGTCTTCGTTCCACTCTTCCGGGCGCCATGAGTTCTGCACGGCGCGGAACACGCGCTCCGGGTGCGGCATCATGATGGTCACGCGGCCGTCGCGGCTGGTAAGGCCGGTGATCCCACGCGGCGAGCCGTTCGGGTTGGCCGGGTAGCTTTCCGTGACCTTGCCGTGGTTATCGACAAAGCGCAGGGCAATGGTGCCGGACAGGTCGGCTTCAAGCAGCGCTTCTTCGCTGCTGAATTCGGCATGGCCTTCACCGTGGGCGATGGCGATTGGCATGCGCGAACCGGCCATGCCCTGCAGGAAGATCGAGTTGGATTCCTGCACCTGCACCATGGCAACACGGGCTTCGAACTGCTCGGAACGGTTGCGCACAAAGTGCGGCCAGAACTCGCTGCCCGGGATCAGCTCGCTGAGGTTGGACATCATCTGGCAACCGTTGCACACACCCAGGGTGAAGCTGTCGTTGCGCTCGAAGAAGCCCTGGAACGCATCGCGGGCACGGCTGTTGAACAGGGCCGACTTGGCCCAGCCTTCACCGGCACCCAGCACGTCGCCGTAGGAGAAACCACCGCAGGCCACCAGGCCTTTGAACTCGTTGAGGTCAACGCGACCGGCGAGGATGTCGCTCATGTGCACGTCAATCGCATTGAAGCCGGCGCGGTCGAACGCGGCCGCCATTTCCACCTGGCCGTTGACGCCCTGCTCACGCAGCACGGCAACCTGTGGGCGGATGCCCTTCTTGATGTAAGGCGCGGCGATGTCTTGGTTGACGTCGAAGCTGAGCATGGTGCTCAGGCCCGGGTTGTCTTCCTCCAGGATCACGTCGAATTCCTGCTCGGCGCAGTCGGCGTTATCACGCAGGCGTTGGATCTGGTAGCTGGTCTCGGCCCACTGGCGTTGCAGCAAGCGGCGCTGGCCGGTAAAGACCGTGTCGCCGTTGAACGAGATATTGACTTCGCCGTTGTTGATCGGCTGGCCAATCACCGCCACGCACTCGGCCAGGCCAGCAGCGCTGAACTGCGCGAGCACGTCTGGGGTAGCGTCCTGGCGCACCTGGATCACCGCACCCAACTCTTCGTTGAACAGGATGCCGTTGATTTCGGCAGCATCCTCGGCAACGCTGTCGAGCACGATGTTCAAGCCGCAGTGACCGGCGAAGGCCATTTCGACAACGCTGGTCAGCAAACCACCGTCGGAACGGTCGTGGTAAGCCAACAGGTGGCCGTCGGCGTTCAGGCCCTGGATCACGGCGAAGAAGGCCTTGAGGTCTTCGGCGTCGTCGACGTCCGGGGCCTGCTTGCCGAGCTTGCCGTGGGTTTGCGCCAGGATCGAGGCGCCCATGCGGTTCTGGCCACGGCCCAGGTCGATCAGGATCAGGTCGGTGGTGCCCTTGTCCATGCGCAGTTGCGGGGTCAGGGTCTGGCGGATGTCGGTGACCGGCGCAAAACCCGTGACGATCAACGACAGCGGCGACGTGACGCTCTTGTCGGTGCCGTCTTCGTTCCAACGGGTGGCCATGGACATGGAGTCCTTGCCCACCGGAATGGTGATACCCAGTTCCGGGCACAGCTCCATGCCGACGGCTTTAACCGTGTCGTACAGGCGCGCATCTTCACCCGGGTGGCCGGCAGCGGACATCCAGTTGGCCGACAGTTTGATGTCGGACAGCTTGCCGATACGCGAGGCGGCGATGTTGGTGAGGGTTTCACCAATGGCCATGCGGCCCGACGCCGGAGCGTCCAGCAGGGCCAACGGTGTGCGCTCGCCCATGGCCATGGCTTCACCGGTGTACACATCGAAGCTGGTGGCGGTGACGGCAACGTCGGCCACCGGCACCTGCCATGGGCCGACCATTTGGTCACGAGCCACCAGGCCGGTGATGGTGCGGTCGCCGATGGTGATCAGGAAGCTTTTGCTCGCCACGGCCGGATGGTGCAGCACGCGTTCGATGCTGTTGGCCAGGTCCAGCGTGCTTGGGTCGAAATCATCGCCCAGTTCAGCTTCACGGTTGGCCGAACGGTGCATGCGCGGGGCCTTGCCCAGCAGCACTTCCAACGGCATGTCCACGGGGCTGTTGCCGAAGTGGCTGTCGGTGACGGTCAGTTGCGGCTCGGCAGTGGCTTCGCCGACCACGGCAAACGGGCAACGCTCGCGTTCGCAGATGGCCTGGAAGCGTGCGAAGTCTTCAGGACCGACGGCCAGTACGTAGCGTTCCTGGGATTCGTTACTCCAGATTTCGTGCGGGGCCATGCCCGGCTCGTCGTTTGGAATGTTGCGCAGCTCGAAACGGCCACCACGGTCGCCGTCGTTGACCAGTTCCGGGAAGGCGTTGGACAAACCACCGGCACCGACGTCGTGGATGAAGCTGATCGGGTTCTTGTCACCCAACTGCCAGCAACGGTCGATGACTTCCTGGCAGCGGCGCTCCATCTCAGGGTTTTCGCGCTGTACGGAAGCGAAGTCCAGGTCTGCCGAGCTGGTGCCGGTGGCCATGGAAGAAGCCGCGCCGCCGCCCAGACCGATCAGCATCGCCGGGCCGCCGAGCACGATCAGCTTGGAGCCAACCAGAATCTCGCCTTTCTTGACGTGTTCTTCACGGATGTTGCCCATGCCGCCAGCCAACATGATTGGCTTGTGGTAACCGCGCACTTCATCGCCACGCGGGGTGGTGATGGACTGCTCGAAGGTCCGGAAGTAACCGGTGAGCGCCGGGCGCCCGAATTCGTTGTTGAACGCGGCGCCGCCCAGCGGGCCTTCGATCATGATGTCCAGCGCGGTGACGATGCGCTCAGGCTTGCCGTACGGCACTTCCCACGGCTGTTCAAAGCCCGGGATCTGCAAGTTGGATACGGTGAAACCGGTGAGGCCCGCCTTGGGCTTGGCGCCACGGCCGGTAGCACCTTCATCGCGGATTTCACCGCCCGAACCGGTAGCTGCGCCCGGGAACGGGGCAATCGCGGTCGGGTGGTTGTGGGTTTCAACCTTCATCAGGATGTGCACCGGCTCCTGCACCGCGCCGTACTGGCGGGTTTCCGGGTCCGGGAAGAAACGGCCGGCGACGGAGCCGACGATCACCGAGGCGTTGTCCTTATAAGCCGACAGAACGCCTTCGCTGTGCATCACGTAGGTGTTCTTGATCATGCCGAACAGGCTTTTCTCTTGGCTTTGGCCGTCGATGTCCCAACTGGCGTTGAAGATCTTGTGACGGCAGTGCTCGGAGTTGGCCTGGGCGAACATCATCAGTTCGATGTCGTGGGGGTTGCGCTTCAAGCCGTTGAAGGCGTTGACCAGGTAGTCGATCTCGTCTTCGGCCAGGGCCAGGCCCAGCTCGGTGTTGGCCTTCTCGAGGGCGGCGCGGCCACCGCCCAGCACGTCAATGGCGGTGAGCGGCTTCGGCTCGGCGTGGCTGAACAGGCCGGCAGCCTGTTCCAGCTGACTGACGATGATCTGGGTCATGCGGTCGTGCAGGCTGCTGGCGATCAGCTCCGCCTCGGCGTCGCTGAACTGGCCGGCGACGTAGAAGGCGATCCCACGCTCCAGGCGCTGGATTTTGTCCAGGCCGCAGTTGCGGGCGATGTCGCTGGCCTTGCTCGACCAGGGCGAGATGGTGCCGAACCGTGGCAGAACCAGGAACAAGCGGCCAGTCGGCTCTTGAACGGGAACGCTTGGGCCGTACTTCAGAAGGCGTGCCAGCACTTGCTGTTCGTCGGCGGTCAAGACGCCGGTTACGTCGGCGAAGTGAGCAAATTCAGCGTACAGGCCTGTAACAGCTGGAACCTTCTGGCTCAGTTGCTCAAGGAGTTTGCTGTGGCGAAAGGCAGAAAGGGCAGGAGCGCCGCGCAGGATCAACATCTTCGGGACAGCCTCGGGAAGGGGTGTGCTTTGAGGCCGTGCATTCTAGCGTAAACCTTCGCCAACGGCACCCGAAACGCTACCGGTGGCGGCCGCCGAACGTCAGTTGGCACGCTTTGCCTGGGATCAGGGCGTTATCCAGGGCATTGGGCGCAGTTATTTTAACCGTCACAAACGCTCGCCAAGCCCCGTTTCTGCGGGCTGCAGCACAGTTTTGCGCTGGCTAGCAGACAAGTGCGCCGCTGTCGAGATATGGCGCCGTGAGCCGTTTGCGTATACTGCGCAGATGTTCTTCCCAACTGTTTCGCGCCTGCGATGCGTCAAATGGCTCATCGCCACCTTGCTCTTCCTGATGCTCAGTGCCTGTGTTGATAAACCCAGCACACTGGAGCGAATCAAGGAGGATGGCGTATTGCGGGTGGTCACTCGCAACAGTCCCGCTACGTATTTCCAGGACCGTAACGGTGAAACCGGCTTCGAATACGAACTGGTCAAGCGCTTTGCCGACGACCTGGGCGTGAAGCTGGAAATCGAGACGGCCGACAACCTTGACGACCTGTTCAACCAGTTGAGCAAACCCAACGGCCCGGTACTCGCTGCCGCCGGCCTGGTGAGTAGCGACCAGCGCCAGCAGCAGGTGCGCTTCTCCCACCCGTACCTTGAAGTCACCCCGCAGATCATCTACCGCAACGGCCAATCGCGCCCCACCAACGCCGCCGACCTGGTGGGCAAGAAGATCATGGTGCTCAAGGGCAGCACCCACGCCGAACAACTGGCGGCACTGAAAAAACAGAACCCGGCGATTGAGTACGAAGAATCCGATGCCGTTGAGGTGGTGGATCTGCTGCGCATGGTCGACGAAGGGCAGATCGACCTGACCCTGGTGGACTCCAACGAAGTGGCCATGAACCAGGTGTACTTCCCCAACGTGCGCGTGGCCTTCGACCTCGGTAATGCCAGCAACCAGAGCTGGGCGGTGGCGGCCGGTGAAGACAACAGCCTGCTCAACGAGATCAACAGTTACCTGGACAAGGTCGAGAAAAACGGCACCCTGCAGCGTCTGAAAGATCGCTACTACGGGCACGTCGATGTACTCGGCTATGTCGGCGCCTATACCTTTGCCCAGCACCTGCAACAACGCCTGCCCAAGTACGAGAAACACTTTCGCGCCTATGCCAAGGCCGAGAAAGTCGATTGGCGGTTGTTGGCAGCCATTGGTTATCAGGAATCGCTGTGGCAACCCACGGTCACGTCCAAGACCGGCGTGCGTGGCCTGATGATGCTGACCCAGAACACTGCCCAAGCCATGGGCGTGTCCAACCGCCTGGACCCCAAGCAGAGCATCATGGGCGGCGCCAAGTACCTGGCCAGGATCAAGGATGAGCTGGACGACAAGATCGCCGAACCCGACCGCACCTGGTTCGCCCTCGCCGCCTATAACGTGGGCACCGGCCACCTGGACGACGCGCGCATCCTGGCGAAGAAAGAAGGCCTGAACCCGAACAAGTGGCTGGACGTGAAGAAGATGCTGCCACGCCTGTCGCAGAAGCAGTGGTATAGCAAGACCCGCTACGGCTACGCCCGCGGCGGCGAGCCGGTGCATTTTGTGGCGAACATCCGGCGTTACTACGACATCCTCACCTGGGTGACCCAGCCGCAGCTGGAGGGTAACCAGGTGGTGGAAGGCAACCTGCATGTGCCGGGTGTGGACAAGACCAAGCCTGCGCAAGACACCCCACAACTCTGATTACGACAGCCCGCACACTGCAAATCCCTGTGGGAGCCGGGCTTGCCCGCGATGGCGGCCTGACAGTCAAGGTATTCGGCGCCTGACACACCGCTATCGCGGGCAAGCCCGGCTCCCACATCTGATCATCGTCGCCTTATAGGCCGGTGAGCAGATGAACCACGCCGCCCGGCAGTACCATCACTGCGGGTACACCGGCAGCCTTCAACGCCGACTCATCCAACCCACCCACCTCCTTCAATTGCACCCGCACCCGCGTGAGCGCCACGCGCTGCTGTGACGTGACGTTGCACTCCCCGCCCAATGCACTCAGCACCTCGGCCGACAACAGGCTGGGTGTCGACGCGGTAACCGTCTCCGCCACCAAATCAGGCGTCAGGGCTTTCCAGAACGCCCGCTGCAATTTCTCGAACATGCTCAGTGCTCCACAACAGGTGAGGTTTCAACGGTGGCCGCGTGGTACAGGCGCAGGGCCTCGCGTACTTGGTCGGCTTCTTCCAGGCCCAGCACCTGGCGGGCGATGATCTGGCAGTCGTGCAGGTCCAGCTCGCGCACGGTGGCCTTGATGGTGGGGATCAGCGGCACACTGACCGACAGCTCATCCACGCCCAGGCCGATCAACACCGGCACCGCCATGGTTTCGGACGCCAGCGCACCACACACGCCGACCCATTTGCCGTGGGCATGGGCCGCTTTGACGGTGATGTCGATCAGGCGCAGCACCGCCGGGTGAAAACTGTCGGCCTGGCTGGCCAGCCGGGGGTGGTCGCGGTCCATGGCCAGGGTGTATTGGGTGAGGTCGTTGGTGCCGATAGAGAAGAAATCCACATGGGGCGCAAACACATCCGCCATTAACGCCGCGCTCGGCACTTCGATCATGATGCCCAGCTTGGGCAGTTCGCTCAGGCCAAGCGCCTGCGCCTCCTCTTCGAGCATTCTGCGCGCCAGATGCAGTTCCGACAGCAGGCTGACCATCGGCAACATGATATGCAGCCGCGCCAAGCCGGCGCTGGCGAGAATCGCACGCAACTGTTCACGCAGCAGTTCGGGACGCTCCAGGCACAGGCGGATACCGCGCAGGCCAAGGAATGGGTTGGTCTCGCTTTCCATCGGCACATAGGCCAAGGGTTTATCGCCGCCCACATCCAGGGTACGTACCACCAGATTACGCTCGGTGCCGAGGGCGCGGGCGATGGCGCTGTAGGTGTCGGCCTGCTCCTCTGCGCTCGGCGCACGGTTGCGTTCCAGGTAGAGGAACTCCGAACGCAGCAGGCCCACGCCTTCACCGCCCAGGGTCAGGGATTGTTCCACTTCCTGCAACGAGGCGACGTTGGCTGTGACCTCGACGTGGTGACCGTCGCGGGTGACCGCTGCCCGTGAGGCCTGCGCCACCTCACGCTGCAGCCGCAGCTTTTGCTGTTGGCGCACCGCCTGCAGTTGCTCGATTTCGGCCAGGTTCGGCTCCAGCTGCAGCTCGCCTTTGTCGGCATTGAGCAATACCCGCTTGCCGTTGGCCAAGGCCAGTACTTGGCTGGGTACGCCGCAAAGGGATGGCAGGCCGAGGGCCCGGGCGAGGATGGCCACGTGGCTGGTAGCGCCACCGGCGACCGTGACGAAGCCCAGCACTTTGCTGGTGTCCAGGCCGGCGGTTTGTGAGGGTGTCAGTTGTTCAGCGACCAGGATGGCGCATTCCGGCAGCTCCATGGACCGCTCTGGCACGCCCAGGATCAACTTGAGCACGCGCTGGCCGACGTCGGCCAAGTCCGCCGCACGCTCAGCCAGCAGCGCTTTGCCCAAGCCTTCAAAAAGTTTGGCGGTCGCCACCGTTGCCGTGTTCCAGGCAAAGGCGGCACTCTTGCCTTCGGCCAGCAGGCTATGGGCTTGTTCAAGCAGGGTCGGGTCTTCGAGCAGTTCTTGGTGGGCGCGGAAGATCTCGGCCTGGGCGCTGCCGGCCGCCTTGGCCTGCAACGCTTGCAACGCCTCGTTTGCAGCCCGCAGGCCACGCGCCAATGCAGTACGTTCGAAGGTTTCTCCCGCACCGGCTTCGGGAATCTCAAGCGCTGGCTCAGCCACTTGGACAACCTGGCCGAACGCCGAACCCGGCGACGCACAGACGCCTCGCAATACGGAGGCCGAAGACGCAGGCGCAGCGGGCTTGCTGATTTTCTTGATCGCTACCGGCAGCGTCTCGCCACAGCCGTCGAGCAACAACGCCACCAGCGCCTGGATAGCCGCCTCGGCATCCTCCCCCGCCGCGCTCACTTGCACGCTGTCGCCCTGGGAGGTCTGCAGCGCCATGATCGCCACGAGAGACTTGGCATTCGCGCTCAGGGTTTGCTTGTGCAGGAAAATGCTGGAACTGAACCCCTTCGCCGCCTGGGCAAACACCGCCGCAGGGCGGGCGTGCAAGCCGCTGGCATTGGGCAGGGTTACTGGCTTGGAGAACAGCGCATTGCCCTCCTCCTCGTCCACCTCTGCGGGTATCTGCCCCGGTGAGACCTGCAACAGTGGCTGGCCGGACTCGACCAGCGCCTGACCGGCCACCAACGGCACAAACGGCTCGCCGCTCACAATGAGCATCAAGGTCAGCAGGCTGCGTGCATTGAGCGCGACATAGTCGGCATCGAACTCAATCAGCGGCTGTCCGGCCTCCACCCGCTGGCCCTCCTCGACCAGCCGGGTGAAGCCCTGGCCCGCCAGGTTCACAGTGTCCAGGCCAATATGCAGCAGCACTTGCACACCGTTATCGGCGGTGACGCTGACCGCATGGCCGCTGTCCTGAATGTTGCTGATCACCCCAGCCAACGGCGCGCAGAGGGTTTGCGAGGTGGGGTCGATGCACAGGCCATCGCCAATCACGCGGCCAGAAAATACCGGGTCGGGCACCTGGTCCAGCGCCAGCAAAACCCCGGACAAGGGTGCCAGCAGTTCCAGGGGTTGAGATGTGATCATGACTTCACCTGTTTGTGTTGTTCTTTAAAAATCATTGAGTCGATGCAAGGTTGAGGTTGACGAAGGTCAGTGTGGGAGCGGGCTTGCTCGCGAAAGCGGTGTATCAGGCGACACATTCACTGACTGACCCACTGCATTCGCGAGCAAGCCCGCTCCCACATTAGCCCGCGTACTCCCTCCTGATTACTTCCACCAATATTCGACCTGCACACCGACGTTCGACCCATGCCGCGCCGTGCCATAGGCGCCGGTGTCGGACAACGCCGTGCCCGCCGCCAGCTCATTGGCCGCACGCTTGGCCGCTTTGTTCCAGGACGCATAGGTGTAATACAACCGCACCTCCGGCCGCGCCCAGAATTCAGGGCCTTTGGGCGACCAGGTCGGGGCGAAGGTAAATTTGCTCAATTTGCGCGTACCGCCGGTGGCATCGACTTGATCGTGCCCCAGCTCAGCAACCAGTTTGAATTGCTCGCTGAGCGCATACGCCGGGCGCACACCCAGGGACATCCAGTTCTGGTCCTGACGCCCTGGGCGCACATCTTTCTGGTACACCGCTTCAACTTGCCCGCCAAAACGCGGAGTCAGTTGCCAATCAAAGAACTCCACCGCGCGGTAACTTTTGCTGCTCTTGTCCAGCGCGGTATTGCCGGTGTAGCCCAGGCCGGTGCCGGGGCCTTCGCCGTACTGCAGGGCAAACTTGTTCTTGCCACCCAGGAAGGCTGCTTGCACATGCTGCGCCGTCAGCGCCCAGCCGCTGTTGGTGTCACGCCCACCGGCCTTGGCGATGTAGCTCAAGCCCAGTTCCAGTTCGCCACCGGGGTTGGTCTTGAAACCTGCGACATTGAAGTCGTGACGGGTGGCGTATTCCTTCTGGTACAGGTTGTCCTTGCGCGACAGGGCGTAGCTGTATTTCAAACCGCCGATCAGCACGTCCTCGATCCCGCCACCGGTGGCGCTCTGGTTCCAGTAGTAGAAGTCGGAGATATGGATATCGTTACGCTTGTAGTAACGCCGCCCGGCCCACAGCGAACCACCATTGAGGCTGGGCAGGTTGGACCATTGCGCATACATCTGCGGCATGCGCGCCGAGCCGTTGTTTTCACCCTGGAATTTCAGGGCACGATCGTACTTGTTATAAAGGGAAGCCATGGCATCGACGCTGAGCACCGAACCGTCGTCGAAGGTCAGCAAATCCTGACGCAGTTCCAGCTCGGCGTACTGCTCGCATTCGTTACCCAGGCGGTATTTGGTTTGCGCACCCGGCAGTTGGAAACATTGCTGCTTGCCGCTGCCCGTTGACGTACCCACGCCGCTGCGCAAATACCCGGCAAACTCCAGGGCTTGCGCGCCAAAAGGCACCGTGAGGCAGGAGGCAATAAGGCCCAGCTTTATTGTTGTTTTCATGAAGCGCTCCTTTTCTTTTTATTGTTTTTTCTTACTGTCTTGCGTGACGCGATCACCTGTAGGAGCGAGCTTGCTCGCGAAGAATTTGCAGCCTCCACGCAACACCTGGAGGGGCGCGTTTTCGTTGGCGATCTTCGCGAGCGAGCTCGCTCCTACAGGGGGTGTTTCAACCCGTCAGGTGCAGCACGAAGGATTCATAGGGGCGTAGCACCACCGTGCTCGTGCACAGCGGGCAGTCGGGGTAGTTGCTGATCAACAGGCGTTGCTCGCTCTCGGCGTTGATCACGCCTTCTGGCAGTTGGATCTCGCATGGCGATCCATAGAAGTTGTTGAGTACCAACAGGCGCTCGCCATGGCCTTCACGCAGGTACGCCCAGACCTGGAGATGGTCTTGCAGCAACGGGCGGTAAACGCCTTGCTGTATCAGCGGTTCGCGACGGCGCAAGTCGATCAGCCTGCGGTAGTGATGCAGCACCGAATCCGGGTCATCCATCTGGCTGTTGACGTTGATCTGCGCAGCATTGGCGGGGATGCCGATCCAGGGTTCACCGCGGCTGAACCCCGCATTCGCTTCGGTGCTCCACTGCATGGGCGTACGCCCGTTGTCGCGGGACTTCTGCATGATCGCCGCCATGCTTGCGGCTTCGGACTCGCCCGCATCGCGCTTGAGCCGGAAGATGTTCAGGGTTTCCACATCACGGTACTGCGAGATGCTGTCGAAGCCGGGGTTGGTCATGCCAAGCTCTTCGCCCTGATACACATACGGCGTGCCCTGCAGAAAGTGCAGCGCCGTGGCGAGCATCTTGGCCGAGACCACGCGGTATTCGCCGTCGTCACCAAAACGCGAGACCACCCGTGGCTGGTCGTGGTTGCACCAGAACAGCGCGTTCCAGCCGCCACCGGCTTGCATGCCCATCTGCCAGTCGGAAAAAATCTGCTTGAGTTGAAGGAAATCGAAGTCGGCCTTCACCCACTTTTGCAGGTTCGGGTAATCGACTTTCAGGTGGTGGAAATTGAAAGTCATCGACAGCTCTTTCGACGCTGGATTCGAATAGCGAATGCAATGTTCCAGGCGGGTGGAGGACATCTCGCCGACGTTGATCAGGTCATGGCCTTCAAAGACTTCACGATGCATTTGCTGCAAGTATTGGTGCACGTTCGGGCCGTCGGTGTAGAAACGGCGGCCGTCACTGTTGTCCTCGGGGAAATCGGCGGGCTTGGAGATCAGGTTGATCACATCCAGGCGGAACCCACCCACGCCTTTGTCGCGCCAGAAACGCATCATCTTGAACACCTCGGCGCGCACCTGGGGGTTGTCCCAGTTGAGGTCGGCCTGGGTGTGGTCGAACAGGTGCAGGTAGTACTGGCCGGTCTGTGCTTCGTATTCCCAGGCCGAGCCGCCGAACTTGGATTCCCAGTTGTTCGGCTGGTCGCGCCAGATATAGAAGTCGCGGTAGGGATTGTCGAGGCTGCTGCGCGCCTGCTGGAACCATTCGTGCTCGATGGAGGTGTGGTTGACCACGATATCGAGCATCAGCTTGATGCCACGCTTGGCGGCTTCGCTGATCAGCAGCTCGCAATCGGCCATGGTGCCGTAGCTGGGGTCGATGGCGTAGTAGTCGCTGATGTCGTAGCCGTTGTCGCGCTGGGGCGAGCGCAGGAACGGCGTGACCCACAGGCAATCCACGCCCAGCCATTTGAGGTAGTCGAGTTTGTCCACGATGCCCAACAGGTCACCGGTGGCGTTACCCGCGTGGCTGTGGAAGCTTTTGGGGTAGATCTGGTAGATCACCGAGTGTTGCCAGGTTTGCATGGTGGGTTCCTTCAGTAGAGTTGGGTGCTGGCCCTTCTGGCCTCATCGCAGGCAAGCCAGCTCCCACACTTGAATGTGTTCACACATCACTGTGGGAGCTGGCTTGCCTGCGATAGCGATCTTCAGGCGACCCGGTAACCAGGCCGAACGATCTTCATGCTCAACATGCACGTCAGCGCAAACGGCACGACCATCGCCACGACCATGCCGATCACGAACATCGGAATCGCGCTTGGCACGATCGAGATAAACCCGGGCAACCCACCGACACCGATGGCCGACGCCTGTACCTTGTTCAACGACAGGAAGATGCTGCCCAGCGCCGAGCCCAGCAGCGCGGCGTAGAACGGAAACTTGAAGCGCAGGTTCACCCCGAACATCGCAGGCTCGGTGATGCCGAAGTAAGCGGAAATCGCCGAGGTCGAGGCCATGCTTTTGTCCCGCGCATTGCGGGTCATGTAGAACACCCCGAGGGCGGCGCTGCCCTGGGCCAGGTTGGACATGACAATCATCGGCCAGATAAAGGTGCCGCCCTGGGTGGAGATAAGCTGCAGGTCGACCGCCAGGAACATGTGGTGCATGCCGGTGATCACCAGCGGCGCATAGAGCAGGCCGAAAATCGCGCCGCCGACCATGGGGGCGATCTCGAACAGGGTCACCAGGCCTTCGGTGATCAGGATGCCAAGGTGACGAGTCACCGGGCCGATGATCGCCAGGGCCAGCACACCAGTGACAACGATGGTGGTGATCGGCACCACCAGCAGTTGAATGGCATTCGGCACCCGCGCCCGCAGCCACTTCTCGATCACGCTCATGACAAAGGCGGCCATCAGGATCGGCAGGATCTGCCCCTGGTAACCCACCTTCTCGATCTGGAACCAGCCGAAGATATCGAAGTACGGCAGGCTCTGGCCGTCGAGGCCGGCGACCGCCTTGCCGTAGTTCCAGGCATTGAGCAGGTCCGGGTGTACCAACATCAGGCCCAGCACGATGCCGAGGATTTCACTGCCGCCGAACCGCTTGGCCGCCGACCAGCCCACCAGCGCCGGCAGGAACACGAAGGAGGTGTTGGCCATCAGGTTGATCAGGCTCCACAGGCCATCCAGGTTCGGGTAGGCCTCCAGCAGCGTCTGGCCTTCGATGAACATGCCCTTGGCGCCCATCAGGTTGTTCACGCCCATCAACAGGCCGGCGATGATCAGCGCGGGCAGGATCGGCATGAACACATCGGAGAACACCCGCACCAGGCGCTGCATGGGGTTGGTCTTGTCGCCGCCGGCTTTCTTGACGTCGGCAATGGTCGACGCGGCCAGGCCGGTCAATTCGCGCAGGGCGGCGTAGACCTTCTCCACTTCGCCGGGGCCGATCACCACTTGGAACAGGCCGCCGGTAAAGAACGAGCCCTTGACCAGGTCGACCTGGTTCATGGCACTGCTGTTGACCAGGCTAGGGTCCTTGAGCGCAAGGCGCAGGCGGGTCACGCAATGGGCAGCCTGCTCAAGGTTTTCGCGGCCCCCGAGGTTGTCGAGAATCTCGCGGGCAATCGTTGAATAGTCGTGGCTCATGCTCGTTTTCCACTGTGATTGTTTTTATGGGTGGCAGTCGTTGGCAGCACGCCGAGGAGGGAAAAGTACTCGTCTGTACGAGTTAAATCAACAACTCGTCTGTACGAGTTACACTTTTGTTTATGCCTGCGAGCTTTCTGTCAGATTTTTCCCCGGCTCGTACCTCCGTCCAATGGACAAACCCCACCTCTGCCACTATGGTTCCTGCCTTGAACGCGCAGTCCACCTTCATAACGCCGGGCAAGAGCCATCCCATGAGCAAATACAACCAGATCTATACGGATCTGCTTGCCAGCATCACCACCGAGCGCCTGCAGCGCGGTACGCGCCTTCCCTCCGAAACCGAACTGATGGACGCCTACCAGGCCAGCCGTGGCACCGTGCGGCGCGCCATCGAGCAGTTGCAGGAACGTGGCTTTGCGCAAAAGATCCACGGCAAGGGCACCTTTGTGTTGTCGCCCAACCCGATCGAGTTCCAACTGGGCGGCATCGTCAGCTTCCACGAAACCCACGCCGACCTGGGTGATGACGTACGCACCGAGGTGGTCGAGTTCACCCAGATTCCACTGGAAGGCTCACTGCTGCAGCACATCGAGGCCGAACCCGGCACCCTCATTACGCGCATCAAACGGGTACGCCGCATCGGTGGCAAACGGGTGATCCTGGACATCAACCACTTCATCAGTGACCTGATTCCCGGCCTGGACCGCGACATCGCCGAGCAGTCGATCTACGCGTTTATCGAGCAAACACTGCAGCTGCAGATCAGCTATGCGCAGCGCACCATCGAAGCCTTGCCGCGCAGCAAGGACGACCAGGCGCATCTGGATCTGGATGGGCAAAGCCATGTGATTGTGGTGAGCAACCAGACGTTCTTGCAGGATGGAAGGCAGTTCGAGTACACCGAGTCGCGGCATACGTTGGATAAGTTTTATTTTTCGGATGTGGCACGGCGCTAAACCCGGCTGCTCCCTGGGGCTCGCTTAAACCCGGCCCCTCACGACACCGAGATACTCCTGGCCAAGCCTGCTGCCCATGCGCCGGCCATCTTTTCCCCCACGGCTTCGAACTCCGGGTGGGTACTTCGATACTCGGATAGCTCCGCCATGGCGCGACTCATGCCATCGTCCACTCTGGCGAGCAATTCGTTACAGCGCGCCTGCGTCAAACTGCACGAACTGCGCCCGAACTGCACAAGCATCTTGCGCTTTGGCCACGCCTTCGAACCGCCAAGCAACAGCCCCATGATGTCGTTGCCGGCGTAGACCGTAGTGGTCACCAGGTCATAAACGGGGGCAAGCCAGACATCGGCATCCTCGGCGCAGTTTTCATAAAGCAAGCCGAAGTTTTTCAGGTGTGCATCACCGTTCTGAATACCGACCGAGAGCGCCACCATTATGAAAAAGTCTTCAAGAGCCCTGGCTACCCGGCTTGGCGTGACAAATGACCTGATCAGTTTTGCGCACCCTTGATAGCTGCCGTCATATTTTTTCCCGGTTCCCCATCCCGATAGAACACACATATCCTCAAATCCGAGGTAGGCGTTTTCACCGATGTCGAACCGCTTCACTACCAGAAACTTCCCGTTATGACTGAGCTGGACCTCAGGCACCTCAAGACCACAATGGTATGCGGCACGCATGCAGAAAAATTCATTGGCCGCCAACTGAGGAACGTCCGACTCATTGAACGCCTTTACCAAATGCGTGGCGCCCTTGTGGGTAAGACGTTCAATATCAGCAGCCATATCGCCAACATCGCGAACCAGCACTTTCGGCTGAACGCCCGACACCCCTGAATAAGCAGCGTAGGTTTTCAGAAGCTCATCGAACAGGTCTTCAGCCCCGTCGTACACCAGCAGGTCAGCCAGCTTGACCCCAGGCAACGACGCATCACCCGCTTGATGGGCAACGCTGATACGACCCAATTGGTGCGGACCTACGATGCCCAATAAAGCAAAGTCATCAAAACCGCGCACCGATTTGCTGAAACGCCGTACGAGTTCGGCCTTGAGATGCCCTTCAGGAATGTGCATCTCAAACAACGGGTGAATGCCGTACTCCCAGTTGTAGCTTTCCAGGCGCACCGGCATGGTCAAGGACACTGCTTGCTCTTGGGCCACCGTGTCGTTATACGAAAAAATCGAGTCACGCTGATTTTCATTACGTCGCCCGAGCGTTCCAGCAGGCACACCGTTGGTGCCGATGTACAACCGATCACGTTGGCTAGTCATGGACACCTCCTGCCTTCAATTCGTCGAGAGTCATGCGTCGAGGATTGGGGGTGGCGGTCAATTCGTATCCCAAGCCTTCAAGAATCGCTGCGACCTTGCGAATACCTATTTCAGGGATGGTATTGTTTTCGATCCCCGAGATGGTGGCGCGACTCATGCCGTGCCGCTGTGCTAGCTGACTTTGCGAAAGGCCTGCGGACTTTCGCAGGGTTTTGATCAGAATTCCTAGATCCTCCATCTATATCGCATCCTATACAATGCAAAACCTCATAAATTACAATTTTGCATAATATACAATGCATTTTGTATTGAACAGCTTCCTTGATGTACAGAGGATGAGTTCTTCTAACCTACTCGCCTAACATGCAAAAACCCCGGCACATGGCCGGGGTTCTGTTATTCAGTCCTCACCTGCTATCGCAGGATCATTCCCACTCAATCGTCGCCGGCGGCTTGCTCGACACGTCATAAGTAACGCGCGAAATACCTTCGATCTCATTGATAATCCGGCCGCTGACCGTCTCCAGCAGTTCGTAAGGCAGGTGAGCCCAACGCGCCGTCATGAAGTCGATGGTCTCTACGGCACGCAGCGCAACAACCCATGCGTAACGACGGCCATCGCCTACAACGCCAACCGATTTCACCGGCTGGAACACCACGAACGCCTGGCTGACCTTGTGGTACCAGTCGGCCTTGCGCAGTTCTTCGATGAAGATGTGGTCGGCACGACGCAGCAGGTCGGCGTATTCCTTTTTCACTTCACCGAGGATACGCACGCCCAGGCCCGGGCCTGGGAATGGGTGGCGGTAGACCATATCGTACGGCAGGCCCAGTTCCAGGCCCAGACGGCGGACTTCGTCCTTGAACAGCTCGCGCAGCGGTTCTACCAGCTTGAGGTTCATTTCCTCAGGCAGGCCACCCACGTTGTGGTGGGACTTGATCACGTGGGCCTTGCCGCTCTTGGCGCCGGCCGACTCGATCACGTCGGGGTAGATGGTGCCCTGGGCGAGGTACTTGATGTTGTCCAGTTTGGTGGACTCGGCATCGAATACGTCGATGAAGGTACGACCGATGATCTTGCGCTTCTTCTCCGGGTCGGACTCGCCGGCCAGGTTGTTGAGGAACTGGTCCTCAGCGTTGGCGCGGATCACCTTGACGCCCATGTTCTCGGCGAACATGGCCATCACTTGCTCACCTTCGTGCAGGCGCAGCAGGCCGTTGTCGACAAATACGCAGGTCAGCTGGTCGCCGATGGCCTTGTGCAGCAAGGCCGCCACAACCGAGGAGTCAACGCCGCCGGACAGGCCGAGCAGCACGTTGTCGGTACCGACCTGGGCGCGCACTTGGGCGATGGCGTCTTCAGCGATTTTAGACGGGGTCCACAGGGCTTCACACTCGCAGATGTCGAGGATGAAGCGCGACAGGATGCGCCCGCCTTGCTTGGTGTGAGTCACTTCCGGGTGGAACTGCACGCCGTAGTAACGACGCTCGTCGCTGAACATACCGGCGATCGGGCAGCTCGGGGTGCTGGCCAGGATGTGGAAGTCTTCCGGCATCTTGGTGACCTTGTCACCGTGGCTCATCCACACGTCGAGACCGAACAGGCCGTCGGCGTCGATGTGGTCTTCGATGCCGTCCAGCAGGCGGCTCTTGCCAACCACGTCCACACGGGCATAACCGAATTCACGCAGCTCGGAACCTTCAACCTTGCCGCCCAGTTGCTCGGCCATGGTCTGCATGCCGTAGCAGATGCCGAATACCGGTACGCCCAGGTCGAATACCGCCTGCGGGCAGCGCGGGCTGTTGGCTTCGTGAACGGACTCGGGGCCACCGGCGAGAATGACGCCTTTGGGGGCGAATTCGCGGATCGCTTCATCGTCCATGTCGAACGGGTGCAGTTCGCAGTACACGCCGATTTCACGCACGCGGCGGGCGATCAGTTGGGTGTACTGGGAACCGAAGTCGAGGATCAGGATGCGGTGGGCGTGAATGTCGAGGGCCATGAAGTCAGTCTCGTCTAATGAATCAGAAACAACTCGGGGCTGAAGAACAGCCCCGGTTACTTAACATTTTGCTGGAAGGCTCAACCTACACGGTAGTTTGGCGCTTCCTTGGTGATCTGCACGTCGTGGACATGGGATTCAGCCATGCCGGCGCCGGTGATTCGCACGAACTCTGGCTTGGTGCGCATTTCTTCGATGTTGGCGCTGCCGGTGTAACCCATCGAGGAACGCAGGCCGCCCATCAGTTGGTGAATGATCGCGCTCAGGGTGCCTTTGTACGGCACACGGCCTTCGATACCTTCCGGTACGAGCTTCTCGGCGCCTGCCGAAGAGTCCTGGAAGTAACGGTCGGAAGAGCCTTGCGCCTGGGACATGGCGCCCAGCGAACCCATGCCACGGTAAGCCTTGTACGAACGGCCCTGGAACAGTTCGATCTCACCTGGCGCTTCTTCGGTACCGGCGAACATCGAGCCCATCATCACGCAGGAGGCACCGGCAACGATGGCCTTGGACAGGTCACCGGAGAACCGGATGCCACCGTCGGCGATCAACGGTACGCCCGTGCCTTCAAGGGCAGCGGCGACGTTGGCGATGGCGCTGATTTGCGGCACGCCCACACCGGCAACGATGCGCGTGGTGCAGATGGAACCTGGGCCGATACCGACCTTGACTGCATCGGCGCCAGCTTCGGCCAAGGCCTTGGCGGCAGCGCCGGTGGCGATGTTGCCGCCGATCACCTGTACGTCAGGGAAGTTCTGCTTGACCCAACGCACGCGGTCGATCACGCCTTTGGAGTGGCCGTGAGCGGTGTCGACCACCACCACGTCAACACCGGCAGCAACCAGGGCCGAGACGCGGTCACCGGTGTCTTTACCGGTACCAACCGCAGCGCCAACGCGCAGACGACCTTGGTCATCCTTGCTGGCCAGCGGGTAAGCCTTGGCTTTTTCGATGTCGTTGACGGTCATCATGCCTTTGAGGGCGAATTTGTCGTCGACGATCAGCACGCGCTCGATGCGGTGCTTGTGCAGCAGTTCGCGCACATCGTTCTTGTCGGCGCCTTCCTTGACGGTGACGAGGCGCTCTTTAGGCGTCATCACTTCGCGGACGGTCACTTCAAGGCGGTTCTCGAAACGCACGTCACGGGAAGTGACGATGCCGACCAGGTCGCCATCGTGCAGCACCGGGACGCCGGAGATGTTGTGCATGCGAGTGAGTTCGAACAGATCACGCACGGTGGCGTCAGCTTCGATGGTGATCGGATCTTTCACCACACCGGCTTCGTAACGCTTGACCTTGCGCACTTCGGCAGCTTGCTGCTCGATGGTCATGTTCTTGTGGATGATGCCGATGCCGCCTTCCTGAGCCATGGCAATGGCCAGACGGGCTTCGGTGACGGTGTCCATGGCAGCGGAAACCAGGGGAATATTCAGCTCGATGCCACGGGTTAGGCGGGTCTTGAGACTGACTTCGTTAGGAAGCACCTCGGAATAACCGGGCACTAGGAGAATGTCGTCGAATGTCAGAGCTTCTTGGCTGATACGCAGCATCGCGGGGGCTCCCGAGCGGGAAAATGGAAGCGCGCCATTATATACATGCACCCTGCCGGGCTCAATGTAAAACTCTGACAAACTTGGTAATAGTGATAGATGGTTTAAAGCTCGACTTTGACCCAGCTCACCTTCTGGTCCAACCAATCGGCAAACTCGTCGATAAAGCTCTGCTTGAACCCCGCCTCCGCCCAGTTGTTGAAAATGAAGCCCAGGTTGGAAAACCCGCACTCCTGCAAGAATAAAAAGCCATTAATGTCGTCTTCATGCCCACACAGCGGGCAGGTGAAGTTATCGGTGTGGCCGGGCATCCAGTCTTCCAGGCTTTCGAACAGCGCTTCTCCGACCTCCTTCAGGCACTCCGGGCAACCGGCCTCCTCGAGAAAGCCCTTGGCCGGGGTATAGATGCAACGCTTATAGATGATCTCCAAGCCATTGACCGGCTCGTTGAACGGCAACGCCTCGGGATGCAGCACCACGGCGCGGGCGCCATCGGCCAGGGCGTAGCCCATGCGGTTGCCGGTGCGGCCGCAAGTGGTGAGCTCTTCCTTGATGATGTTCTTGCGCACCAGCCAGCGCACAATCGCCCGGGCGCGGGGTTCGTGGACGGGCAAGGTGGAGATTTTCGGGACAAGGATGCTTTGGGAATTCATGGGAGTCCTGCGGTGTGGCTACTGGCGCCATCGCGGGCAAGCCCGGCTCCCACAGTTGATCGCATTCCAGTGTGGGAGCCGGGCTTGCCCGCGATGACGCCCGGGAGGACGGCAGCTTAATCCCTGAAAAAATCAGGTCAAGTACTCACATACCGCCCGATCAACGCAATACCACTGGCCAATACCAACCAGGTCACCAACCGCACGAACGCCTCACGAGACAGCCGCATCGTCAGCCTGCGCCCACACCACAGCCCCAGGGCCATCGCTGGCAACAGGCAAACCGCCAACATCAATAACGGCCAATCTGCATAAACCCCGGCAATCAGGAACAGACTCAAACGCACAACCGTGCTGCAACTGATCAGCGCACTTTGCGTAGCCCGCGCTGCGTCCTTGGGCAAACGGCTATTCAGATAGATCGCATATAAAAAGCCGCCACTGCCAAATAGCGCACCAAACAGGCCACCCACAGTGCCCATGGGAATCGACCACCCCGCCGCCAGCTGACTCGGCCGTGCTTTCACCGCCAGGCTGTAAATCGCGTAGGCGCTGATAAACAGCCCCATCAACAACAGCAGCAGGTCCGAATGCAGGTTGAGCAAAAACACCACCCCCAGGGTGCAGCCGATGGCCATGCAGGGCAGCAACCGCAACAGTTCTGGCTTGTTCACATCGCGCCGCGTTTGCAGCAGGCCACCAAACGCCGCGACAAAGTCCAGAAGCACCAGCAACGGGATGATCTTCGACAGCGGCATGAATAGAATCAGGATCGGCCCCGCCACCAGCGCGGTGCCAAACCCGGCAATGCCGAACACGATGTAAGCCACCGCCACACCCAGGCCGATCACCAGCCAATCAACACCGCCGAACGACCACTGGCTCATCAGCTCAACCGGGCTCATGACTTATTCCTTCTATTTCAGATGCCACTCACTTTAGCCATCGAGGAGTGTTGCGACTAATATCTTCAAAGCTCGCTACCCATCTCAAAAAGGCATGACTTTTGATCTCCACTCGCCAACTGCGTTATTTCGTCGAAATCACCGAGAGCGGTAGCTTCAGTGCCGCGGCCGAACGCCTGTTCGTGGCGCAATCGGCGTTGAGCCGGCAGATCAAGGAGCTGGAATCACAACTGCAAACCCCGCTGTTCGAACGCACTGCACGCCAGCCACGGCTGACGGCCGCCGGCGAAGCCTTCTACCCACGGGCGCGCAACCTGCTGAGTGAGTTGCTCAAGGCCAGCGACCTGGCGACGCAAGTGGGCCAGGGCCAACTCGGCACTCTGCGCCTGAGCCACTCGAGTACCGTGCCGATGAGCGGCGCGTTACTGCAAGGCATCAGCACGTGGCTGGAGCGCTGTCCGGGTGTGTCGATGGATATCGTCAAGCTCTCCTCCGAAGCCCAACTGGAGGAAATCGCCGAGGGGCGACTGGACGTCGGCCTGCTGCGGTTGCCGGTGTTGCGCCAGCGCGAAGGCGTGCGCGTGGTGCCGTTGTACACCGAGCCGTTGGCGCTGGCGGTGCCGACAGGTCACCCGTTGGCACGCAGCGACGCAGCGGTGGAGTTGGCGCAACTCAAGGACCAAGCGTTTATCTCGATCCCCCATCCTCAGCGCGGCGGGCTGAGTTATCTGTCGGCCGAATTGTGCATGCGTGCAGGTTTTTTCCCCAAGGCAGCGCGGGTGATGTCGCGCAAGACCACGCAGTTGCAATTGATCCAGGCCGGTTTTGGCATTGCCTTGTTACCAAAATCCATGCAGGACATCGCCCCGCCCAACGTGCATTTTTTGCCCTTGGCCGACCCGGACTGCCACAGCACCGTAGCGCTGGCCTGCGCGCAAGCGCCAAACGCGCTGGTGGAGCAATTCTGTCAAACCCTGCACGAATGCCTATAAACTGCCGCCCATGATTAAAGATCCTTTTGCCCGCTTGGGCCTGGACCGCGAAGTCCTGACTGTCAGCCAACTCAACGGCCGTGCGCGGGTGTTGCTGGAAGACGTGTTCACCAATATCTGGGTGGAAGGCGAGATCTCCAACCTCGCCCGCCCGGCCTCCGGCCATGTGTACTTCACGCTCAAGGACAGTGGCGCCCAGGTGCGTTGCGCGCTGTTTCGCAATAACGCGGCGCGGGTACGCCAGGCGTTGAAGGACGGCCTGGCGGTGAAGGTGCGCGGCAAGGTCTCGTTGTTCGAGGGCCGTGGCGATTACCAACTGATCCTCGATACCGTGGAGCCGGCCGGTGATGGTGCGCTGCGCCTGGCCTTTGATGCACTGAAGGAAAAGCTCAGCGCCGAAGGCCTGTTCAGTGCCGAACGCAAAGTGGCGCTGCCGGTGCATCCTCGGCGCATCGGCATTATCAGCTCACCCACCGGCGCGGTGATTCGCGACATCATCAGCGTGTTCCGCCGCCGTGCGCCGAACGTTGAACTGACCCTGATCCCTACCGCCGTGCAAGGCCGCGAAGCAATCGCGCAGATTGTGCGGGCGCTGAAACTCGCCGACGCACGCGGTTTCGACGCGCTGATCCTGGCCCGTGGCGGTGGCTCCCTGGAAGACCTCTGGTGTTTCAACGAAGAGGCGGTGGCTCGCGCAATTGATGCCTGTGTTACCCCCATCGTCAGTGCCGTCGGCCATGAAACCGATGTATCCATCAGTGACTTCGTGGCGGACGTGCGCGCCCCTACCCCCTCCGCCGCCGCCGAGTTGCTGGCCCCAGACGCCAGCCATCTGGTGCGCCAAGTAGAAAATTTGCAGCGCCGCCTGGTGATGCTGATGCGCAACCGCCTGAGCCACAGCCGCCTGCGCCTGGAAGGCATGGCCCGCCGCTTGCGTCACCCTGGTGAGCGCTTGCGCCAACAGGCCCAGCGCCTGGATGACCTGGACATGCGCTTGCGCCGTGCGTTTGAGCGCAGCCTCAATACCCGTCGCGAGCGCTTGATCCGCCTGGAAACCCGCCTCGCCGGCCAGCATCCTGGCCGTCAACTGGCCCTCTTGCGCCAGCGCCTGGACAGCCTCGCCGAACGCCTGCCCCGCGCCATGCGCGAAGGTCTCAAGGCGCGGCGCCTGCAACTGCAGAGCCAGGTGCAGACGTTGCAGGTGGTCAGCCCGCTGGCGACCCTGGGCCGTGGCTACAGCATCCTGTTGGACGAGCGCGGCCAGGCGATTCGCAACGCCGCACAAACCCACACCGGCCAGCGCCTCACCGCGCGCCTGGGTGAAGGCCAATTGCAAGTGCGGGTGGAAGACAACCACCTGACACCCGTCACCCTTTCATTATTGGATTGATCGATGCCACGCCTACTGAGCCTGTTGATGCTGTTGTGCCTCACGTTTAACGCCCACGCCGACAGCTACATCACGCGAACCCTGAACAAACCCGTGCCTGGCGGCGTGGCCGTCGTCGAACTAGGCCCTTCGGCCACAGCGCCGAAAGCCACCTACCAGGGCAAGCCGGTGCTGGTGGTCAAGGAGCAGGACAACTGGCTGGCGATTGTCGGCATCCCGTTGACGGTCAAGCCTGGCAACGAGCGCATCAGCAGCGGGGGGCGCAACCTGCCGTTTATCGTCGGCTACAAGAAGTATCCGGAACAACGCATCACCTTGAAGAACAAAAGCCAGGTCAACCCCGACCCGGCCCAGCTCAAGCGCATCGAAGGCGAATTGGCAGTGCAGCTCAAGGCTTACCGCAGCTTCAGCCCGAATTTGCCGAGCAATCTGGTGCTGGATAAACCGGTGAACGGGCCGCTGTCGAGCAAGTTCGGGGTGCGACGCTTCTTCAACGGCGAAGAGCGCAACCCGCACTCGGGCCTGGACTTCGCCGTACCGGCCGGCACACCGATCAAGACACCCGCCAATGGCAAGGTGATTCTGGTCGGCAATTACTTCTTCAACGGCAATACCGTGTTTGTCGACCATGGCCAGGGGTTTATCAGCATGTTCTGCCATATGTCGAAGATCGATGTGAGGGTGGGTCAGCAACTGGTGCGCGGTGCGGTAGTCGGCAAAGTAGGCTCGACAGGCCGGGCCACTGGGCCGCATATGCACTGGAACGTCAGCCTGAACGATGCACGGGTAGATCCGGCGATTTTTATCGGCGCGTTTCAACCCTGAATACCGTGGCCGTGAGGGGCGTCAGTGATTTCCTGCGCTGACGCCTGATCTGCCGCAGGTTCGCTGCAATGCACTGTGATCTTCTTACACTTTTGCGATGAACCATCCGACACCCGAGACTCACTCAACCAGCGATTTACACGGACGTAATGAGCAGGACCTGAGCATTGGAGATCCAATTCCCATGAGACTCTTTCCATGTCCCTTACCCCAGCACTGTCAGAGCGACATTCGCAAAACCTCTTGACCTCATCTCACGCCTCACCCGGTACCCCCCCGACCAGCCCGCCTACACCACCCGCAACTCTGCAACAACCTGCATCAGTCCCCTTGCCAGCCGCCGCCAATTACGCCCCCGATCACCCGCCTACTCCCGCCTCGTCAGGTATAACCCCGGCGAAAATGCGATACCAACAGTTGGTGAAGCATTTCAAACCCAGCAATGAAATACAGTTCACCACTGAACACGCGATGCTGACTGAAGACATGCAACGCCTGCACAGCCAGCAACCCGGCTTCAAGGCCTTTGTGCAGGCGCAACTTGAGGAGGCGTTCCCCGCGATCAGGCCGCTGGATACCGACATGCTCAGTTTCAATCGCTACCGCGTGGGCGATGGACGCGAATCACTGGCCTCTTCAGAACCCCTGATGACTGCGCTGGCCAGGATGATCCGCGACATCCAGGCCAACCCGAATGCGTTGATGCGCCCGGAGCGGGGCATAAGCACTCAATTCACTCATCGACGAACCATTGCCGACCTGGCGGTACCGGTCTTTACCGAAAGCACACTGCAATCCATTGCTCGCAGCATTACCACGCAATACCCGCAGGCGCTTGAAGAATACTGGAGCACACCACGGCCGGTGGAAAATCAGCCGACTCTCCAGATGCCGCCGCAAGAGCAACTGTTGTTCCTGCACAAAAAACAGCTGTCGATCCTCGCCTCACTGCGCCTGAGCGATGGCACCCTGAGCGCGACCGGCAAAGACCTGATCGACTCCGCATTGCGCTACCCCACCCTGCAAGACCGAGAAAAACGCTTCACCGACGGTGATCGCTTTGGGGTGTACCCCGTCACTGTGGATGACCAAACGGAACATGGCGCGATGCTGCCAGGGGCCTTTCTCATCACCCGAAAAGACGGCTCATATGCTACGCCGCCCACCTGGCCGAATGGGCGCGCACTTGCGCTCAACGATGACAATGGCCCCGTCGTGATGTACACGCCCAGCGAAGGTTTCGAGGAATTCGCAACCCCGGCCCAGGCGCGCCAGGCTTTGGCCAGCCGCCTGGACCAGGGCGGTGTCGAGGCCAAGTTGCTCCTGCAAGGCCTGCCCCCGGCTCTGCAAAACCGGCCCGATCCTATTACCGGAAAAGATCTGATGTCCAGTGTCGAGCCATCGGCCGGGGATGTGTTGGCGCAATCCATCCCCTGGATGCTCAAACGCCAGCGGGCAGACATTAATACCCACCTGAGCACAGCATTGGCGCCAGGCAAAACCGTCAACCCTCTTCTCGACAGTGCCACATTGGAAGGTATCGATAATGCGGCCGATTGGTCGTACCTCATCGATGGCACCAACGCCATGCTGGCCCGGGACGACAAACTGACCGACAAACTCCAACCCGAATGGTTGAAGAATCTAAGCCCCTTTCAAGAAGCCTTGTTTTTGCACTTGGAAAAGGCGCAGGAACAGAGCCTGGATGCGCTGACGCCCCTGCTTGAAAAAATCCCGGCGCTGAACACCTTCGCCCGTGATCGCCTGAATGCAGCCATCAAACAGCGATACCCGGCAGCAGAAATCGATGCGGATCAACTCATGGTGCAGGTCCACACCCGCACCGCCATCCACGGTGGGAGAGGGACTGGCCAACCCCTCTATTCGAAACAAGACGCGGTGTCCCTGACCGACTTGGCGCTGAAGAATCCCAGTGGCTTCCCTGCCGTCGAAAGAGGTGTATACACCGATGAGAAAATGACCTTGCCTCTGCGCGACAAGCACGGCAAGCCTGTGCGAGACCTGAGCGGCAAGCCGGTTACCCTGGATACCGACGATCTCAAGGCACTGGTCAATACCACCGATGTCGGGGGCGAATACACCAAACTGCTCAAACAGGAAATGGCCCCAGATGCCCAATCGGGGAACGCTGTGCACTTGCGCACAGCGTGGAAAGCTCATCTGGCAGACGCGATGGACAAAGAGGCGTTTCTGGCAGAACTCAGCCCCGACGCCTATACGGAACTGGCCAGCGACAACATCCATAAACGCGCGGCGCAGTGGGCGGATGCGGTACTGACTCACCCCGACCCGGCCACCCGCCCTCAAGTCGATGGGAAAACCATCGTCGCCAACAGCCTGCTCCACAGGGGGCTAGCGGTGCAGGGCGTAATGGTGATCGGCAACCAGACAGATCCATCACTGGTGCTGTACACCCCCAAGGCTCCCGACGGCATTACTTATCGCGAAGTGGCGGATCACACGGCCCTCAACACCCTCCTGGAGAAAAAAGAGTGGGCAACCTATATCGCGCAAAGAAAATCACCGGTCAGTAAAGATGAGATCGATCAGTTCAAGGGAGCGCTTAAAGAAGTTGCGTACAACCCAACGAAATTGATGTCCCCCGAACTGGTGGTTTCGTCGGTCAAGCTGCTGGGAGGCGCCACTCGCCTTGAGCCCATAAAAGGTGATTTCCAAGACCATCTGTACAAGCAACACGTACAGATGGCGATCGACCGAGCGGATCACCAGTCCGTAAGCAGTGCGCAGGTCGCACGGCAATCGCTCAAGAACAAAATCGAGTTCGGCATTGAAGTGGCATTGATCTTTACTGACCTGATACCCGTGGCTGGCAAGGGCGTGTCTGCGGGTTTTCGTCTGGGCAAAGCCGGCATCAGCGCACTGCGTGCCAACAGCAGAGTGTTGCCACACCTGATCAAAAGACCCGGCCTGGGACGGGCGATCTACAGTGATTTCACTCTGTCTGCGTCGGGTATCTCCAATGTTCGCGCGGCCCCCATGCGCCCGGTATTCAAATCGTCGACGGCCACAGGCGCGATTACCCCGCGCCCTGGGCCAAGAGCACTGCCTGCGCCCGTCAGCCCAGTGCCGGCGCGCCCCTTCGCCAGCACCGGCAACACTATTGCCGGCTCACGCACGCCCAACGACGCCGTCATTCCAGAGCGCGACTTGAGTGCGTACGCCAGGCCTGGCGACATGATCAACGGTCGGACGCTCAGGAGTGACGGTACCTATAACGTTGGCGACGAGTGGTTCATCCGATTTACCGACAGTACCCGCGTGAGGAGGGTTTATCAGATCGATTCAGCCTTTCACGCTCGCAGTGGCTGGGTCAATATCATCGACCCGAACGTCCCATCAACTGCGCCCAAAAGCAGCAGGATCGTCGCCTCTGTACAACATGCGGGCAACGGTGAATGGCGCCTGAATCAACTGCCCGGTGGAGCCCCCACGCCGACACCGGGAACTTCGACGACAGGCGCCGGGGCCCCTGCCCGACCAGCGTTACCAGACGCCGAGTATTTCAGCCTCAACAGAGGGCGGCTGGTCGAAGCCGACTTCACCGCTAAAACCTTGCCTGTGGCCAGGTATTGGTTCAGGCGGGATTTGTATAACTTCTACAAGAACATGCTCACTCAAGGCCAGATGCCGCCGCGCCCGCCCCGGCTGGAGCTCGCACCCGGCACCTCGCCGGCCGACCTGTTGCGTAAGGCCTACGAAATCACTGATGTGGTGGTACTGGGCGAGCGCCATAACGAAATCGCCAGTTTCCAGATGCTCAAAGAGAATATGCAGGCCCTCAAAGAGTCTGGGGTTACCACACTTTATCTTGAGAATGTCGAAACCAATGCCGCGGGCCAGCTCATGGATGTGGGCATGGGGGCCCACCGTCCTCAAGGCGCGTCTCCCACGCTCTCGGAACTGGTTCAACTTGCCAATGACAATGGAATCACCGTCAAATCCCTCGAGCACCACTACTTGACCCGCCGATCGGATATGCCCGATTTCTATAAGTACGTTGGGGACAACGACGAAGGTATTACTCGCCTGCAAGAATTCAATTACTTCGCGAGCCGTATCTTGGAAACACGCAAGCCGGGCGAAAAAGTACTCGCCTTGGTAGGCCGGGCCCATATGAACACGGCCCGAAACGTTCCAGGTCTGGCGGAACTCAATGGAGGGGTGGGCATAGGCGTGTACCCCGACACAACATTCAACAAAAGTGTTGCCATCAGCGGCCCATCAATCCCGAGAGATCCCGGGGCTAACGTCACGAATAGCCTCACGGTAGGGGATTATCAGATCTTCCATAAAGTCACTTGAGCAATCACCGTCGTGCGTTGTTTGCGCGATGGTGAGCCTCTCACTGTCGCATGCTGGGACACGTGAAAACCTCATGACCAAAATTGCGCCACCACCTACAGCAGCGCAACAATGTGAAGAACATAAGATATTATTAGCAATAAATATCTATAAAGCTTGTTTTACACAGAAAATCTATCAATTTTTCCTGGCCACCTTGCCATCTCACTTGGCCACGGTTAGGGTTGGGCTTATGAAAACCTCTCACACCCTCATTCAGCTCCGCCAGCACCGCAGCCTGTGCCTAGTCAGCGCACGACTGCCAGGCTGAATCGATCTGCCTCGTCCTCAAGTTTTATCCCCAATAACAGTTCTACGGCAGGCCGCCTTTTCTCGGCCCCTACAACCAAGGATTTCCCGATGAGCATGCTCAAAGACCCGTCTTCGAAATACCGCGCGTTCCCGACCATCGACATCCCGGACCGTACCTGGCCGTCGAAGACCATCACCCAAGCGCCTATCTGGTGCAGCTCCGACCTGCGTGATGGCAACCAGTCGCTGATCGAGCCGATGGACGCGGTGAAAAAGCTGCGCTTCTGGAAGACCCTGGTGGCCGTTGGCGTGAAGGAAATCGAAGCCTCGTTCCCGGCTGCTTCGCAAACCGACTTCGACTTCGTGCGTACCCTGATCGAAGACAACCACATCCCCGAGGACACCACCATCCAGGTGCTGACCCAGGGCCGTGAAGATTTGATCGCACGCACCTTCGAATCCCTGCGCGGCGCCAAGAAAGCCATTGTGCACTTGTACAATGCCACCTCGCCGTCGTTCCGCCGCATCGTGTTCAACCAGGACAAGGACGGCATCAAGGCCATCGCGGTCAACGCGGCCAAGCTGTTCGTCAAGTACGCTGCCCAGCAGCCGGAAACCCAGTGGACGTTCGAATACTCCCCAGAGACGTTCAGCGCCACTGAGCTGGAATTCGCCAAGGAAGTCTGTGACGCAGTGATCGAGGTGTGGAACCCCACGCCTGAGCACAAGATGATCCTCAACCTGCCCGCCACGGTTGAATGCGCCACGCCGAATATCTATGCCGACCAGATCGAGTGGTTCGGTCGCCATATCAACCGTCGCGACAGCGTGATTATCAGCCTGCACACCCACAACGACCGTGGCACTGGCGTGGCGGCCACCGAGCTGGGCCTGATGGCCGGTGCCGACCGTGTTGAAGGCTGCCTGTTTGGCAACGGCGAGCGCACCGGTAACGTCGATCTGGTCACCGTGGCGCTGAACATGTACACCCAGGGCCTGGACCCGCAGTTGGACTTCTCCGACATCGACGGCGTACGCAAAGTGGTCGAGGAATGTAACCAGATCCAGGTGCACCCACGTCACCCATACGTCGGCGACTTGGTACACACCGCGTTCTCCGGCTCGCACCAGGACGCGATCCGTAAAGGCTTCTCCCAGCAGAAAGACGATGCCTTGTGGGAAGTGCCGTACTTGCCGATCGACCCGGCCGATATTGGCCGCAGCTACGAGGCAGTGATCCGTGTGAACAGCCAGTCGGGTAAAGGCGGTATCGCCTACCTGCTGGAGCAGGAATACGACATCAGCTTGCCGCGTCGCATGCAGATCGAGTTCAGCCAGGTGGTACAGGCCGAAACCGACCGCGTGGGCCTGGAGATGACCGCACCACAGATCTACGCCTTGCTGCAGCGTGAATACCTGCAAGCCAACACGCCGTACGCGTTGGTCAGCCACCGCCTGCAGGAAGAGAATGGCAACAGCTTTGTCGAGGTGGAAGTTTCCGGCAAAGGCCAGGGCGAAACCAACCTGCATTGGAAGGGCAAAGGCAACGGTGCGTTGGAAGCGCTGGTAGCGGGCCTGCCGATTGGCGTGGAGATCATGGACTACAACGAGCACGCGATTGGTGCGGGTACCAATGCCAAGGCGGCGGCTTACATTGAACTGCGCGTGAACGGCGAACGCCCGGTGCATGGTGTGGGGATCGATGAAAACATTACTACCGCCAGCTTCAAGGCGCTGTTCAGTGCGTTGAACCGTTCGTTGAGCCAGTTGGAAGCCAAAGCCGCGTAAGCATTGCCGTAATGCAAAAGGCCCCTGGGTGAGAATCCAGGGGCCTGATCGTTCCCACGCTCTGCGTGGGAATGCAGCCCTGGACGCTCTGCGTCCGCCCTTAGAAGCGGTACGCAGAGCGTCCCAAGAGGCGTTCCCACGCAGAGCGTGGGAACAATCTCAGAGCCTTAGACAAACTGAAAGCTATCGGCATCCAGGTTCGCCGGGAACCGCGTACGGTAAGCCGCCAGCTCCGCCGCATCCAGGATCACCTGGAACACCCCATCCGCCTCACCCGCACTCAGCAACGTCTCCCCCTGAAAATCCAGCACCTGGCTATCGCCGGTGTAGGCAAAGCCCTTACCGTCCGTGCCGACCCGATTCACCGCCGCCACGTAACACAGGTTCTCAATCGCCCGCGCCGGCAACAGCCGATTCCAATGCTGACGCCGCGCACCTGGCCAGTTGGCGGTGTACAGCAGCAGGTCCGTATCCTGGGCATCGCGGCTCCACACCGGGAAGCGCAGGTCATAGCAGATCAGCGGACGAATGCGCCAACCCTTCAATTCGAACTGCACCTGGCGCTCGCCTGGGGTGTAATGGTCATGTTCACCGGCCATGCGGAACAGGTGGCGCTTGTCGTAATGCAACACCTCGCCATCCGGCCGCGCCCACAGCAAGCGGTTGCGGTGGCTGCCATCGGCGGCCTGGATGATCACACTGCCGGTAATCACGGCCTGGTACTTTGCCGCTTGGGCCTGGAGCCAATGATGGGTGGGGCCGTTTTCCGGCTCGGCGAGGGCTGCTGATTCCATGGAAAACCCTGTGGTGAACATCTCTGGCAGCACGATCAAGTCGGCGCCTTTGGCCTGCTCCAGCAGCAACTCGAAGTGTTCGAAATTGGCCTGGCGGTCATGCCAGGCTAGGCTCGTCTGCACCAGGGCAATGTTCAGATTGGGCAATGTACTCAGATCACGCATAGTTTTTGCGCCGCATGTCGCAGCGTCTCCTCGCGTTTGGCAAAGCACAGGCGCACCAGGCGCTGGCCTTGGGGTGGGTGCTGGTAGAACACCGAAACCGGAATGGTCGCCACGCCATGTTCGCGGGTCATCCACAGGGACATGGCCACGTCATCCAGGTCTGGGCGAATCTGCGAGTAATCCACCAGTTGGAAGTAAGTGCCGGTCACCCGGGTAAAGCTCAAGCGCGATGGCGCCAGCAGGTCGCAGAACAGGTCCCGCTTGGCCTGATAGAAGGCCGGCAGCTCTTCGACATGTTCCGGGTGTTCGGCCATGAAGTCCGCCAAAGCGTACTGCAAAGGGGTCACGCCGCAGAAGTTGACATATTGATGCACCTTGCGCAGTTCGGCCGTCAGGGCCGGCGGCGCGACCACGTAACCGGTTTTCCAGCCGGTCACGTGATAGGTCTTGCCGAAGGAGCTGACCACAAAGGCGCGCTGATACAGTTCCTGATGGGCCAATACGCTGACGTGGGGTACACCGTCGAATACGAGGTGCTCGTAGACCTCATCGCTGACCAGATAAATATCACGGTCGCGGATCAGTTCGGCCAACTGGTCCAGCTCGGCGCGGCTGATCAGTGCGCCGGTGGGGTTATGTGGCGAGTTGATGATGATCATGCGGGTGCGCGGTGACAGCGCCGCCTTGATCTTCTCGAAGTCCAGGGCAAAACCGTCCAGGCTCAGTTGCACGTGCACGCAACGACCACCGGCCAGCTCCACCGAGGGCTCATAGCTGTCGTAGCTGGGGTCGAACACGATGACTTCATCGCCATGATGAATCACCGCCTGAATCGCGCAGAAGATCGCCTCCGTGGCACCAGGGGTGATGGTCACCTCGCTGTCGGCATTGACTGTGGCGCCATAACTGCGAGCAATCTTGGCGGCCACCTGCTGACGCAACATGGGCAAGCCGGTCATGGGCGCGTATTGGTTGTGACCCAGAGCGATATGCTTGCCCACTGCGTCGAGCAAACCTTGCGGGCCATTGAAATCCGGGAAACCTTGGGACAGGTTGAGCGCGCCAGTTTCAGCGGCGAGTTGTGACATGGTGGTGAAAATGGTCGTGCTGACGTTTGGCAGCTTACTGGTGATCATCAAAAGCCCCTGCAGGTGAGCCCCAAGTTTTAAGCTGCCTATTGCATCGGGTCAAGGCACAAACGGTCGCGCACAAAAAAGGGCTCCAAAGGAGCCCTTTTTTGCAGCGTGTTGCTTACCACTCAAAGCTGCCGTTATTTCTTGTCACGGCGCTTCTTGTCGGCCTTCTTGTGGTGAGTCATCAAACGACGCTTCTTGTTCACCTGACGGTCGGTCAGTGTGTTCTTGTTGCCTTCGTATGGGTTATCGCCACCCTTGAACTCGATACGGATCGGCGTACCGACCAGCTTCAAGACACGGCGGTAGGTGTTTTCCAGGTAACGCACATACGACTTGGGCACCTTCTCGATCTGGTTACCGTGGATCACGATAATCGGCGGGTTGGCACCACCCAAGTGGGCGTAACGCAGTTTGATCCGGCGGTTGTTGACCATCGGCGGTGCGTGCTCGCCCACCGCGTCTTCCAGGATCTGGGTGAGGCGGTTGGTCGGCCAGCGGGTGACCGCAGACTTGAACGAGTTCTGGACGGACGCGTACAGGTTGCCCACGCCAGTGCCGTGCAGTGCCGAGATAAAGTGGATATCGGCGAACTCGACGAAGAACAAGCGACGTTGCAGCTCGATCTTGACGAAATCACGCTCGCTCGGCGTCATGCCGTCCCACTTGTTGATCGCGATCACCAGGGCGCGACCGGCTTCCAGGGCAAAGCCCAGCAAGTTGAGGTCGTGGTCTACCACGCCTTCGCGGGCGTCCATCACGAAGATCACCACGTTGGCGTCTTTGATGGCTTGCAGGGTTTTGACCACGGAGAACTTTTCAACTTCTTCGTGGATCTTGCCGCGCTTGCGCACACCGGCCGTGTCGATCAGCGTGTACTTTTCCTCGTTGCGTTCGAACGGGATGTAGATGCTGTCGCGGGTAGTACCGGGCTGGTCGTAGACGATAACGCGGTCTTCACCGAGCATACGGTTGACCAGGGTCGACTTGCCGACGTTCGGGCGGCCGATGATAGCGATCTTGATACCGTCTTTTTCGCTCGGGCCAGGAATGCGCTTGGCTTCCTCGCCTTCAGCAACGATCTCTTCTTCGCCTTCTTCTTCCTCGACATCATCCTTGGGGAAGTCGCGCAGGGCGATTTCCAGCATCTGGGTGATACCGCGACCGTGAGCACCGGCGACCGGGATCGCGTCACCCAGGCCCATCGGGCTGAATTCGGCACGGGCCGCCTCAGGATCGATGTTATCGATCTTGTTGGCGACCAGATAGGAACGCTTGTTGCGCTTGCGCAGGTGCTCGCCAATCATCTGGTCGGCAGCGGTGTAGCCCGCGCGGGCGTCCACCAGAAACAGCACCACATCGGCTTCTTCGATAGCGAGCAGCGACTGCTCGGCCATCTTTTCGTCCATGCCATGCTCGTCACCGGAGATACCACCGGTGTCGACAATAATGTAGGAGCGCCCTTGCCACTTTGCCTCACCGTATTGGCGATCACGGGTCAGACCGGACAAGTCGCCGACAATGGCGTCACGAGTCCTGGTCAGGCGGTTGAACAAGGTGGACTTGCCGACGTTAGGTCGGCCCACCAGGGCGATTACGGGAACCATGCGGCTCTCCACTTCGTTATTTCAGAAAATACAAAAGCCGCTGCAGGGCAGCGGCTGGTGCTCGGGGCGGCATTTGAAATGCCACATGCCCTGCTCTGGCACTACTAGTGTAGGAGCGAGCTTGCTCGCGAAAAAACCGAGAACGCCGCGTTTATCCAGAAAACCCGCGTTATCGTTGACGTCCTTCGCGAGCAAGCTCGCTCCTACACAGAGCATTGAAGCAGGGCCGCCTGGGGGTTACCCCAAGCATAGTCAAACCTTTACTTGATGGTCAGGGCTTCCAGCTTGCCGCCGTTGCCATACACATAAAGCATGTTACCCACCACCAGCGGACGCGCACGCAGGCCGTCGCTGTCGATACGCTGGCGACCGACAAAACGACCGTCCACCTGGCTCAGCAGGTGCAGGTAGCCTTCGAAGTCACCCACCGCCACGTAGCTGGAGAAAACTTCCGGTGCCGACAGTTGACGGCGAGCCAGGGAGTCATTGCTCCACAGTGCAGTGGTGGAACGCTCATCGACACTTTCAACGGTGCCGGATGCCAGGCTCACATAGACGCTGCCAAACCCTTGGGCGACACCCGCATAACTGGAAGCATCACGCTGCCAGTTGATGCGGCCGCTTTGCAGGTCCAGCGCGGCAACACGGCCCTGGTAGGTGGCGACGTAGATCGTTTCACCCGACAGCAGCAAGCCGCCGTCGATGTCCACAACGCGATCCAGTTCGGAACGACCTTGTGGGATAGCCACACGGGTTTCCCAGGCCGGCACGCCGTTCTGGGTATTGAGGGCAACCACTTTACCGGTCGACAGGCCTGCAACCGCGAGGTTGTTGGTCACAATCGGACCACTGGTACCACGCAGGGTCAACACCGCAGGGGTGCTGTCGTACAACCAGCGTTGGTCGCCGGTGGAGGCATCCAGGCCGATCACGCGGTCGTCCTGGGTTTGCACCACGACGATATCGCCGTTGGTCGCCGGTGCCGAGAGCACTTCACTGGTCACGCGAGCGCGCCATTTCTCTTCACCGGTGCTGGAGTCCAGCGCGACCACGTCACCCTTGAGCGTACCGATCAGCACCATGCCGTAGCCGACGCCCACACCGCCGGAAACCGGCAGTTCGAGGTCTTTCTTCCACTTGACGTCGCCGTTCATGCGATCCATGGCAACTACAACGCCAGTGGAATCAGTGGCCACGATGTTGTCGCCGTCAATCGCCGGCTGCAACAGGTTATAGAGGTCGCCCTGCCCATCACCAATGGATTGGCTCCATTGTTTTTGCAGGACCACTTCTTCCTTGAAGCTGGTCAGCTCGGCAGGCGGCAGTTCTTTTTTACTGTTGCTGCTGCAACCCGCGGCCAAAACGGCCAGAGCCAGCAATGCTGCATGTTTCCAACGGATCACGTCACGCATCCCCTTTGGCCAAGTCGTCGAGCTTGATTTGTAAGCCACCGACCGCCGCTTCATCAGACAGCGCCGCCTTGGCTTTTTGGTACGCAGCATGGGCTTCGTCGGTACGACCCAATTGGACCAAAAGGTCGCCCTTGAGCTCTTCGCGAGTGGCCACGAATGCCTTGTCAGCATCGCCGTCGAGCAGTTTGAGTGCTTCGTCAGCCTTGTTCTGTGCCGCCAATACCTGTGCCAGGCGCTGACGTGCGATTTCACCCAGGGTCGGGTTGGTCGGCTTGTCGGCGATGGCCTTCAGCTCGGTGGCCGCGTCATCCAGCTTGCCGGTGTCGACCGCGACTTTCGCGACGAACAGGCTGCCGTATTGGGCGTAGGTGCTACCGCCGAATTCGTTTTTCAGCTTGCCGGCCAGGTCTGCAACCTGCGCAGGATCAGGCTTGCCGTCCGGTGTGAGGGTAGTTTCCAGCAATTGCTGATAAACGATCGAGGCGCCTTGGGACTGGTTGGCCTGATACTTGGTCCAGGCTTGCCAGCCGAACACCACCACTAAAGCCAGCAGACCGCCCGTAACCAGGGGCTTGCCGTTACGCTGCCACCAGTCCTTGAACTCGGCCAGTTGCTCATCATCAGTACTCGACACCCCAATACTCCTTAATCGCTAAATTCGGCTGTTCGACAGCTTCAACCCTGCACGACGCAGGTGGCCAAGTGCGCAGCGAGCGCATCAAAGGCAATGTTCTGTTGTTCGCCCTGGCCACGCAGGGGTTTGAAACCTACCACTTGCTGGGCCAGCTCGTCATCGCCGAGGATCAGTGCGTACAGCGCACCGCTCTTGTCGGCCTTCTTGAACTGGCTCTTGAAGCTACCAGCGCCGGCATTAACCTGCAGGCGCAGGCTCGGCAGTTGGTCACGTACTTTTTCGCTCAAGGCCAGGGCCGCCAATTCGGCAGCCTCGCCGAAGGCGCACAGGTACACGTCCACCTGGCGGGAAATCTCTTGCGGGACCTGCTCCAGGGTTTCCAGCAGCAGGATCAGCCGCTCAATGCCCATGGCAAAGCCTACGCCCGTGGTCGGCTTGCCGCCCATTTGCTCGACCAAGCCGTCGTAGCGACCACCGGCACACACGGTGCCCTGGGCGCCGAGCTTGTCGGTGACCCACTCGAACACGGTCTTGCTGTAGTAGTCGAGGCCACGCACCAGCTTGGGGTTGATCACGTAGGGAATACCGGCTGCATCCAGGCGAGCCTTGAGGCCCTCGAAGTGCACGCGGGACTCGTCGTCCAGGTAATCGGCCATTTTCGGCGCATCGACCAGCACGGCCTGGGTGTCGGCGTTCTTGGTATCCAGGACGCGCAACGGGTTGGATTTCAGACGGCGTTGGCTGTCTTCGTCCAGTTTGTCCAGGTGGGCGGACAGGTACTCGACCAGGGCTTCGCGGTAGCGCCCACGGGACTCGCTGGTGCCCAGGCTGTTGAGTTCAAGCTTGACCGCATCACGAATGCCCAACTGGCCCCATAGGCGCCAGGTCAGCACGATCAGCTCGGCGTCGATGTCCGGGCCGTCCAGGTTGAAAACTTCGCAACCGATCTGGTGGAACTGGCGATAACGGCCTTTCTGAGGGCGCTCGTGGCGGAACATCGGGCCGATGTACCACAGCTTCTGGGTCTGGCCACCACCGGTGATGCCATGTTCCAGTACGGCGCGCACGCACGCGGCAGTGCCTTCCGGACGCAGGGTCAGGGAGTCGCCGTTGCGGTCTTCAAAGGTGTACATCTCTTTTTCGACGATGTCGGTCACTTCACCGATGGAGCGCTTGAACAGTTCGGTGAACTCGACGATCGGCATGCGGATCTGCTTGTAACCGTAGTTATCCAGCAGGCGCGCGACCGTGCTCTCGAAGTAGCGCCACAGTGGCGTCTGCTCCGGCAGGATGTCGTTCATGCCACGAATGGCTTGCAGAGACTTGCTCACATCAGATCCTTAAATTCGGTCAATCAGCCGCGAGCGATCAGCGCTGCGTCAGCGGCGACCTTCTCGGCCGCTTTCTCGCGGATCAGCTTTTCCAGCTCATCCACCAGATTGTCATTCGTTAGCTTCTGCGACGGCTTACCGTCGATGTAAATCAGGTTCGGTGTACCACCGGTCAGGCCCACGTGGGCCTCTTTGGCCTCACCCGGCCCGTTGACCACACAACCGATCACTGCGACATCCAGCGGCACCAGCAGGTCTTCGAGGCGCAACTCCAGGTCGTTCATGGTTTTCACCACGTCGAAGTTCTGCCGCGAGCAACTCGGGCAGGCGATGAAGTTGATACCACGGGAACGCAAACGCAGGGATTTGAGAATGTCGTAGCCGACCTTCACTTCCTCTACGGGGTCTGCCGCCAGGGAGATGCGGATAGTATCGCCAATCCCTTCGGCGAGCAGCATACCGAGACCCACCGCAGATTTCACCGTGCCTGAGCGCAAACCGCCCGCTTCAGTGATACCCAGGTGCAACGGTTGCACGATTTCCTTGGCCAGCAGGCGATAGGCTTCTACGGCCATGAACACGTCGGAAGCCTTTACGCTGACCTTGAAGTCCTGGAAATTCAGGCGTTCAAGGTGTTCAACGTGGCGCAGTGCAGACTCAACAAGGGCTGCCGGCGTGGGCTCGCCGTATTTTTTTTGCAGGTCTTTTTCCAGGGAGCCGGCGTTGACGCCGATGCGGATTGGAATACCACGATCCCGGGCAGCATCAACCACGGCACGCACGCGATCTTCACGCCCGATGTTGCCGGGGTTGATACGCAGGCAGTCCACACCCAGTTCGGCCACGCGCAATGCGATCTTGTAGTCGAAGTGAATATCGGCAACCAGTGGCACCTTGACCAACTGCTTGATACGACCAAAGGCCTCGGCTGCGTCCATGTCCGGAACGGACACCCGCACGATGTCCACGCCGGCAGCTTCCAGACGGTTGATCTGGGCCACGGTGGCGGCCACATCGTTGGTGTCGCTGTTGGTCATGCTCTGCACTGCGATGGGGGCATCGCCACCCACCGGCACCGAGCCGACCCAGATCTTGCGCGATACGCGACGTTTGATTGGAGATTCGCCGTGCATGACTATTGTCCCAACTTGAGGCGAGCAGTCTCGCCACTGGTGAACGGCGCCACGTCTACAGGCTGGCCGTTGTAGGCCACTTGCGCGCCACGGGCAAAGCCCAGACGCAGCGTCAAAGGAGGCTTGCCGCCCTGGTCAAGCGTATCTCCCTTACGCTTCAAACCGCTGAACAGCACTTTGCCGTTGCCATCGGTGACCTGCGTCCAGCAGTCAGCGATGAAGGTAATCTGTACGCGCCCATCACCGGCGATCAACGCAGGGGTGGTGGGAGGCGACATCGCCGGCGCTGCGGGTGCGGCTGGCGCAGGGGTCGCAGGAGCAGGTGTCGGAACCACCGGAGCCTGGGCCACGGGTGCTGCCGGAGCGGTTGGAACCGCCGGAGCCGGCACCGCAGCCGTCACAGCCGGGGCCGTGCCAGCGTCTGGCGCGGGTTGCTCGGCAGTGGCCGGCGCTTGCGGCGCGGCTTGCCCTTCTACCACGGCCTGGTCTTCCGGCTCGTCCAACGGGTGAATCTGGGTAGTGCCGTCGGCGCTTTCGACTTCGACATGTTCCATGGCATTGCTGGTCAGGTCTTTGTTGCGCTGGGAGGTCTGGTCCTGCCACCAGACAAAACCGCCGCCGACCACGGCAATCAGCAACAACAGGCTGACAATTCGCAAAATCGTGTGGGAAACCCGCGTTGGCTCCTCGATACGCCCCAACCCATGGACATTACTGCCCTGGGCGTCGGTACCGGTGAACTGGTCGAACTCCTGGACCAGCACGGCCTGGTCGATACCCAGCAATTTGGCATAGGCGCGGATATAGCCGCGGGCAAAGGTGTGCCCAGGCAGCTTGTCGAACGCGCCGGCTTCCAGATTGGCCAGGGAGGTGCTGGTCAAATTGAGCTTGAGGGCCACTTCCGCCAGCGACCAACCATTGCTTTCGCGGGCCTGGCGCAAGGTTTCGCCTGGGTTGACGCGATTAGCTGCTACATCTTCCGGGTGCGCGGCTTTCATCATTGCTCCGACAGGTATTGCTGATATTCCGGCGTACCGGGATAGAGTCGTTCGAGTTGCTGGCCAAAACGTGCGGCCGTGTCGTGTTCTTCATGAACCGTCGCCAGGCGCACACCGAGCAATAGACTACGTGCATTTTGCCCGCTGAGCAGGCTAAAACGCTCGTAATAGTCACGTGCCGGCACATAATGCCTGTCTTCGTAAGACAACTCAGCCATTTCGAGCAATGCCCGTGGCTGGTGACTGTTCAAATGCAGGGCTTTTTCCAGTTGCTGGCGGGCGCTGTCGCGTTGGCCGAGGCGCATCGAGGTTACACCGAGGTTCTCGAACACCCGCGAACGCTGCGGGTAGAGAGTATCGGTGGCGGCTTGCTGGAAATAACGTGACGCCAGGTCATACCGTTGCTGCTCGAACAGGAAACTGCCGTAGTTGTTCAGCAGCCGCGGGTCGGCAGGACGGGAGGCCAGGGCCTTGTGAAAATAGCGGTCGGCCAGCTCGGGCTCGGCCTGGGCCTGAAACACCAGGGCCAGCGCAGCATTGGCATCAGCATCATCGGCGTCCAGCTCAAGGGCCTTTTTCAACGGCACCTTGGCCTGCTCGCTCATGCCTTGGCGCAGGTACCCCAAACCCAGTTGCACATAGGCAACTCGCGCCTCATCACGGCCTTTATCAGTGCGCAACGGGCTGTCATGGCCCGATGAAACGCAACCGGCCACGAGGCCGGTAAACAGTAAAAGCAGCGCAAGGCGCAAGGGCATAGAGATCCTCTCTCAGATTCGATTCACAGCGATTTGCGGCAAATCTTCAGCGGCGTTAAGTTCGCGCACGGCGATATAACGTTCACTGCGGCGGGTGCGGTCCATCACCTGCCCTACCAATTGGCCACACGCGGCGTCGATGTCTTCACCACGGGTGGTTCGCACAGTGACGTTATAGCCGGCCTGGTGCAGTTGATCCTGGAAACGACGGATGGCGTTGTTGCTCGGCCGCTCGTAGCCAGAATGGGGAAACGGGTTGAACGGGATCAAGTTGATCTTGCACGGGGTGTCCTTGAGCAATTCGATCATCTCGACCGCGTGTTCCAGCTTGTCATTGACGTCCTTGAGCATGGTGTACTCAATGGTCAACACACGCTTTTCACCCAGGGTCGCCATATAACGCTGGCACGACTCGAGCAGCATCTTAAGCGGATACTTCTTGTTGATCGGCACCAATTGGTTACGCAATGCGTCATTAGGTGCGTGCAGCGACAACGCAAGGGAGACGTCAATGTGCTTGGCCAGCTCATCGATCATCGGTACCACGCCGGAGGTCGACAGGGTCACACGGCGCTTGGAGATGCCGTAGCCCAGGTCGTCCATCATCAGGTGCATGGCCGCAATCACGTTGTCGAAGTTCAGCAGCGGCTCACCCATGCCCATCATCACCACGTTGGTGATGGCACGGTCGACGGTCGCCGGGACGCTGCCAAAGGATTTGTTGGCAATCCACACCTGGCCGATAACTTCGGCGGCGGTGAGGTTGCTATTGAAGCCTTGCTTGCCGGTGGAGCAGAAACTGCAATCCAGGGCACAGCCTGCCTGGGACGAAACGCACAAAGTGCCACGTTTGCCCTGGGGAATGTACACGGTCTCGACACAGCTGCCGGACGCCACGCGCACGACCCACTTACGGGTACCGTCGCTGGAGATGTCCTCGCTGACCACTTCGGGACCACGCACCTCGGCAATGGCCTTGAGCTTGTCGCGCAGGGCCTTGCTGACGTTCGTCATGGCGTCGAAATCGTCGACGCCAAAGTGGTGAATCCACTTCATTACCTGACCGGCACGGAAACGCTTCTCCCCGATTGAGTCGAAGAATTTCTCCATTTCCGGCTGAGTCAGACCCAGCAGGTTGGTTTTAACAGTCGATGTAGTCATGGATTCACCCTCACTCTTTAAGCCGATGCTTAGCGAGCGGTTACTTCAGTAGCAGCGAAAAAGTACGAGATTTCGCGAGCAGCGGCAGCTTCGGAGTCCGAGCCGTGAACAGCGTTGGCGTCGATGGATTCAGCGAAGTCAGCACGGATGGTGCCAGCAGCCGCTTCTTTAGGGTTGGTAGCGCCCATCAGCTCACGGTTCAGAGCGATAGCGTTTTCGCCTTCCAGAACCTGAACAACAACAGGACCGGAGATCATGAAGGCAACCAGGTCGCCGAAGAAGCCACGAGCGCTGTGCTCAGCGTAGAAGCCTTCAGCTTCAGCCTTGGACAGTTGCTTGAGTTTCGAAGCTACAACCTTCAGGCCGGCTTTTTCGAAACGAGTGGTGATCTCGCCGATGACGTTTTTTGCAACAGCGTCAGGCTTGATGATGGAGAAAGTACGTTGAACAGCCATGGTGTAACTCCAGAAACGGTAATTTACGAAAAATTAAACCCGCGAATTATACGCGGGTTATTGGGTATTGCCTAACTGCGTGAGGGAGGCGTCAGTCCTGTTCTTCTTTCCAGGCAGTCTGGATAGCTTCCAGGACCTTTTCACCACCACGATCACGCTCATCTTCGAACCCAGGCAACGCCATGACCATGTCACGCAAAGCCACAAAGTTCAGGGAGTAAGGATCCAGATCCGGGTTGCCATCAGCCAACAGGATAGCGATCTCTTGTACATCAACCCATTTAAGACTCATGACACTTCCTTGAATCAATGCGGCGCTTCGGCCGCATGGTTGAGCGAATATTTCGGGATTTCGACGGTGAGGTCTTCAGTCCCCACTTTCGCCTGGCAACTGAGGCGCGACGTCGGCTCCAGGCCCCACGCCCTATCAAGATAGTCTTCTTCCAGGTCGTCAGCCTCATTGAGGCTATCGAAACCTTTACGAATGATGCAGTGGCAAGTGGTGCAGGCATTGACACCGCCACAGGCACTTTCGATCTCGATGTGGTTGTCATGCGCGACGTCGAGCAGGGACTTGCCGGTCTCGGCCTCCACGACCATGCCATCCGGGCAATGCTCCGCGTGCGGTAGAAAAGTGACCTGCGGCATCAGTTATTCCTCAATTTCATTCAGGTTGCGGCCCGCCAGCGCGGCTTTAACCGTCTGATCCATACGGCGGGCGGCAAAGGCATCAGTCACTTGCGACAGGCGCTTGGTCTGTTGCTCGATGGCGTAGCCATCGTTGCCTTTCATCAGTTCGGCCAGTTCCTGCATTTGCAGGTCAATGACCATGCGTTCTTCGGCATCCAGCAGGCGCTCGCCATCGGCTTCAAGGGCACCCTGCACCGCTTCGAGCAGGCGCTGGGCATCTACTTGATGCTCGCGTAATACACGGGCGACCTTATCGTCACCGGCATACTGGAACGAATCCTTGAGCATCTTGGCGATTTCGCCATCGGTGAGGCCGTAGGACGGCTTGACCTGGATGCTGGCCTCCACGCCCGAAGCCAGCTCACGCGCAGCCACGCTGAGCAAGCCATCGGCATCGACCTGGAAGGTCACGCGAATCTTGGCGGCACCGGCCACCATCGCCGGAATGCCACGCAATTCAAAGCGCGCCAGGGAACGGCAGTCGCTGATCAGCTCGCGCTCACCTTGCAGCACATGAATCATCATGGCTGTCTGGCCGTCTTTGTAGGTAGTAAAGTCCTGGGCACGGGCGACGGGGATGGTGGTGTTGCGCGGAATCACCTTCTCCATCAGGCCACCCATGGTTTCCAGGCCCAGGGACAACGGGATCACGTCGAGCAACAGCAATTCGCCGCCATCGCGCTTGTTACCAGCCAGGGTATCGGCCTGGATGGCAGCGCCGATGGCGACGACTTGATCCGGGTCGATTTCGGTCAGCGGTTGGCGCCCAAAGGCTTCGGCGACCGCTTCGCGCACGCGCGGCACGCGGGTGGAACCGCCGACCATGACCACTGCACCGACGTCTTCCAACTCGATACCGGAATCACGCACAGCACGACGACATGCTTTGAGGCTGCGGGCGACCATCGGCTCGATCAGCGCATCAAAGGCTTCGCGGGTCAGCTGTGCCGACCAGTCACCGTAGGACACTTCAACAGAAGCAGCGTCAGTCAGCGCCTCTTTGGCCGCGCAGGCAGTTTGCAGCAGGTTGCGCTGCGCGCCTGGGTCCAGGTCGGCCGATAAGCCAGCACTGCTGATGATCCAGCCAGCAATAGCGTGATCGAAATCATCGCCACCCAGGGCGCTGTCGCCGCCGGTCGCGAGCACTTCGAACACACCGCCGGTCAGGCGCAGGATCGAAATATCGAAGGTGCCGCCGCCCAGGTCATAAATAGCGACCAGGCCTTCAGCGTGCTGATCGAGGCCGTAGGCCACCGCCGCCGCAGTCGGTTCGTTGAGCAAGCGCAGCACGTTCAAGCCGGCAAGTTTCGCCGCATCCTTGGTGGCTTGGCGCTGGGCGTCATCGAAATACGCCGGAACAGTGATCACCGCCCCTACCAGCTCACCGCCCAGGGTGCTTTCTGCACGCTGGCGCAGCACCTTGAGGATATCAGCCGACACTTCCACCGGGCTCTTGGGCCCCTGGACGGTGTCGATGAACGGCATATGGGATTCACCGCCGACAAAGCGGTACGGCAGTTGGTCGCCCAATTGCTTGACGTCGGACAACCCACGACCCATCAAGCGCTTGACCGACAACACCGTGTTCAAAGGGTCTGCGGACGCGGCCAATTTGGCCGATTCGCCCACTTCAGTGCGGTCGGCGTGATAACGCACGGCGGACGGCAGGATCACCTGCCCATCGGCGTCAGGCAGTGGCTCGGACAGGCCGCTGCGCAAGGCAGCAACCAGGGAATTGGTGGTGCCCAGGTCAATCCCGACCGCCAGGCGACGCTGGTGCGGTTGAGGGCTTTGGCCGGGTTCGGCGATTTGCAGTAGAGCCATGGTAATCAGGTCTTATCTGTCTATCAGGCGTGCATCACGGGCAGCACTGGGTTAATCGTCGAGGCGCTCTTCTAGCTGGCGCACTTCGTAGGTGAGCTTGTCGAGGAATTGCATGCGCCGCATCAGGCGTTCGGCCTGCTCACGTTGCGCCGCATCATCCCAACAGGCTGCGAAGCTTTCGTTGAGCTCATCCTGGGCCGCCTTCAGACGGCGCTTGAAGACCACGACACCCGCCACATCGGCTTCGTCCTGCAAGTCTTCGAGCTCTTCGCGCCACTGCATCTGCTGCATCAGGAAGTCCGGGTCATGCACGGTGACTTCCATCGGCAACTCGCCGCCCGTCATCGCCAGTAAATAACGTGCGCGTTTCGGGGGGCTTTTTAGCGTCTGATAGGCTTCGTTGAGGCTGGCCGATTGCTCCAGCGCCAAGCGTTGCTCACGCTCGGAAGCGTCGGCAAAGCGGTCCGGATGCACGCCACGCGCCAATTCACGGTAGCGCGTGGCAAGCTGCTCAAGGTCCAGCCGAAAGCTCGGCTGCAGCTCGAATAAAGCGAAATGACAAGGAGTACCCACGAGTAGCCTCAGATGTTGAAGCTTTCGCCGCAGCCACATTCACCGCGCACGTTAGGGTTGTTGAACTTGAAGCCTTCGTTCAACCCTTCCTTGACGAAATCGAGTTCGGTGCCGTCCAGGTAGGTCAGACTTTTCGGGTCGATAATCACTTTCTCGCCGTGACTTTCGAACACCTGATCCTCTGCAACCACCTCGTCGACAAACTCCAGCACGTAGGCAAGGCCGGAACAGCCCGTGGTGCGTACACCCAGACGAATCCCCTCACCTTTACCGCGCCCATTCAGGGAGCGGCGAATGTGCTGCGCAGCCGCTTCTGTCATGCTGATAGCCATCGTTGACTCCTTACTCGTCGCCAAATGCTTAGATCAAGCCTTTCTTCTGCTTGTAGTCGCGAACGGCCGCCTTGATGGCGTCTTCCGCGAGTACCGAGCAGTGGATTTTCACTGGCGGCAGCGCCAGTTCTTCGGCCAGCTGGGTGTTGCTGATGGTGACAGCCTCATCCAAGGTCTTGCCTTTCATCCATTCGGTCGCCAAGGAACTGGAGGCGATGGCCGAACCGCAGCCGTAAGTCTTGAATTTGGCGTCTTCGATAACACCAGCATCGTTGACCTTGATCTGCAGGCGCATCACATCGCCGCACGCCGGAGCGCCGACCATGCCGGTGCCGACATCAGGATCTTCCGCGTTCATCTTGCCGACGTTGCGCGGGTTTTCGTAGTGGTCGATGACCTTTTCGCTGTAAGCCATGGTACTGAATCCTCACTCATCAGGGCCGCTCTGGAACCCTGTAGAAACGCCTGCGTTTTCCGCCACGTTCCTACAGAGCTTGGGTGGCGGCTTCTATAGTTAGTGTGCCGCCCACTCGATCTTGGAAATATCGACACCGTCTTTGTACATGTCCCACAGTGGCGACAGAACGCGCAGCTTGTTGACGGCTTCGCAGACCTTCTGCGCGGCGTAGTCGACTTGCTCTTCGGTGGTGAAGCGGCCGAACGTAAAGCGGATCGAGCTGTGTGCCAGTTCGTCGTTGCGGCCCAGGGCGCGCAGTACATACGAAGGCTCAAGGGACGCCGAGGTGCAGGCCGAACCGGACGATACCGCCAGGTCCTTGAGCGCCATGATCAGCGACTCGCCTTCGACGTAGTTGAAGCTCAAATTCAGGTTGTGCGGTACACGGGCGGTCATGCTGCCGTTGATGTACAGCTCTTCAAGGTTTTCGACCTGCTTGTAGAAGCGGTCACTCAGCGCCTTGATGCGCACGTTTTCGGCAGCCATGTCTTCCTTGGCTACACGGAAGGCTTCGCCCATGCCGACGATCTGGTGGGTTGCCAGGGTGCCCGAACGCATGCCGCGCTCGTGACCGCCGCCGTGCATGGTGGCTTCGATGCGCACGCGAGGCTTGCGGCTTACGTAGAGAGCACCGATGCCTTTAGGGCCGTAAGTCTTGTGGGCAGAGAACGACATCAGGTCGACTTTCAGCTTGGACAGGTCGATATCGACCTTGCCGGTGGACTGAGCAGCGTCGACGTGCAGCAACACACCCTTGGAGCGGGTGAGTTCGCCGATGGCGGCGATGTCATTGATGGTGCCGATTTCGTTGTTCACGTGGATCACCGAAACCAGGATGGTGTCTTCACGCATCGCAGCTTCGATCATGGCCGGGGTGACGATACCGTCGGTGGTCGGCTCGAGGTAGGTGACCTCGAAACCTTCACGCTCCAGTTGGCGCATGGTGTCCAGGACAGCCTTGTGCTCAATCTTGGTGGTGATCAGGTGTTTGCCTTTGGTCGCGTAGAAATGCGCCGCGCCCTTGATAGCCAGGTTGTCGGACTCGGTGGCACCGGAGGTCCAGACGATTTCGCGCGGGTCGGCATTGACCAGGTCAGCGACTTGGCGACGAGCGTTCTCGACCGCTTCCTCGGCTTTCCAGCCGAACACGTGGGAACGGGAGGCCGGGTTGCCGAAGTTTCCGTCGACCAGCAGGCATTCGCTCATTTTTTGCGCGACACGCGGATCAACCGGGGTGGTCGCTGAGTAATCAAGGTAAATCGGCAATTTCATGGACTTTCTCCTAAATCAGGCTGGCTGGCGTGCCGTTAGCTCTTCGGCTGTCACTCGACGGCGGACGCTTCAATCTTGTCCAGACGCGGCGCCTTGGTGTTGCAACGGCGCTGGTCCTGACGCTGGGCTACTTCTTGCACCTCACGGCGAGTCACAAGATCAGCCAAGCTGATACCACTCAAAAACTCATGGATCTGCAGGCTCAAGTCACACCACAAGTGGTGCGTCAGGCAGGTGTCGCCGGCATGGCAATCACCCAAACCCTGGCATTTGGTGGCATCGACGGATTCGTTGACCGCGTCGATCACCTGAGCCACCTGAATGCCCTGCATGTCGCGGGACAACTGATAGCCACCACCCGGACCGCGAACGCTGGAAACCAGATTGCTACGGCGCAATTTGGCGAACAACTGCTCGAGGTAGGACAGGGAAATGCCTTGGCGCTCGGAGATATCGGCCAGGGACACCGGCCCAGTTTGCGCGTGCAAGGCCAAGTCGAGCATGGCGGTCACCGCGTATCGGCCTTTTGTAGTCAGTCTCATGGACAAGTACCAAGGTGTTTCAGAATGGGAGCAAGTATGCGATTCCCGAGTATTTAAGTCAACTATAAGACCTAGTACTTTAGTCAGGATTACCCGTAAAAAGGGCGCGCGAATCATAGCAGGATGGGGTCGGATCGAACAGCGCAACCAGGCCTGCTGCAAGACCACTGAGCCAATGGAGATCAAATGTGGGAGCTGGCTTGCCTGCGATAGCTATCTATCAGCTAGCTTATAGGTTGCTGGCCCGCCGCAATCGCAGGCAAGCCAGCTCCCACAGTGGACCACGCTCAGCCTGCCTTGGTGGTAGCGGTTTCGTCCTTGATCTCAGCAAAATCCTCTTCGCGCAGCTCAGGCAAGTCTTTGGCACAGTACGGGCTGCCAAGCTCCTTCAGCGCCCCGCACATACCCTCCAGCTTGCCATCCACCGCCTGCAGATGATCAAGCAATTGACCAATCGCACGAGCCACCGGGTCGGGCATGTCTTCACTGACGCCATAGGCATCAAAGCCAATCTTCTCGGCCATGGCCTTGCGCTTGGCCTCTTGCTCATCACCGACTTGTGGCTTGACGATGATCCGGCCCGGAATGCCCACAACCGTGGCACCCGGCGGCACAGCCTTGGTCACTACCGCGTTGGAGCCAACCTTGGCGCCGGCACCCACGGTAAACGGCCCGAGCACCTTGGCGCCCGCCCCTACCACCACGCCATCGCCCAGCGTTGGGTGGCGCTTACCCTTGTTCCAGGTGGTGCCGCCCAGGGTCACGCCTTGATAGAGGGTGACGTCATCGCCGATCTCAGCCGTTTCGCCAATCACAATGCCCATGCCGTGATCGATAAAGAACCGGCGACCCACCTTGGCACCCGGATGGATCTCGATACCGGTCAACCAGCGCCCGAAGTTCGATACCAGCCGCGCCAGCCATTTCCAGCCCATGCCCCACAGGGCGCCGGACAGGCGGTGGATCCAGATCGCATGCATGCCCGGGTAGCAGGTCAGCACTTCAAAGGCGTTGCGCGCCGCCGGGTCACGGTGGAAAACACTTTGGATATCTTCTCGCAAACGCTCGAACATTTTTAATCCTTCCGCTTAAGAAGCTCACCACGGGCCGCTTTCTGGGTTTCCGTGAGGATGCCACGCAATATGTTCATTTCAGCCCGGCTCACCGAGCTGCGGCCGTACAAGCGACGCAGGCGCGCCATCAAGTGCCGTGGCTTTTCAGGGTCGAGGAATTCGATGGCGACCAGGGTTTGCTCCAGGTGCTCATAGAACCGTTCCAGCTCGTCCATGGTGGCCAACTCGCCACTTTTGGTTGAGGCAACCTCTTCCTTTTCCACTTTGCTCGGCTGGCCGGCAGCAGCCAGCCAGGCCATGCGCACTTCATAAGTCAGCACCTGCACCGCCGCCCCGAGGTTCAGCGAACTGAACTCAGGATCTGAGGGGATATGCACGTGGTAATGACATCGCTGCAGCTCTTCGTTGGTAAGGCCGGAGTCTTCACGGCCGAATACCAAGGCGATTTCAGCACCGCCAGCAGCCTCTTCCACCACTTTGGTGCCGCATTCACGCGGATCCAGCAGCGGCCAAGGGATACGCCGATCACGGGCGCTGGTGCCGAGCACCAGATTGCAGCCGACCAGGGCTTCCTCCAAGGTGGCGACCACCTGGGCATTTTCAAGCAAGTCATTGGCGCCGGACGCACGGGCATCAGCCTCGTGGTGCGGGAATATCCGCGGTTCGACCAGCACCAGGCGCGTCAGCCCCATGTTTTTCATGGCTCGCGCCACCCCGCCGATGTTGCCGGGATGACTGGTATTGACCAAGACGACACGAATGTTTTGCAGCAAGGGAGGCGCTCTCGGACACAGGAAAGGGGAGCAAATCTTACAGAACCGCCTAAGGTTATGCCATGAAAGCGAACGTCGTCCTTCACCTGAAGAAAGTTTCTGCTAGAATGCTCGGCTTTCTTTAACAACCTTAGGTGACCTATCCATGCAGCCCATGCTGAATATCGCGCTGCGCGCCGCCCGCAGCGCCAGTGAATTGATTTTCCGCTCCATCGAGCGCCTGGATACCATCAAGGTCGACGAAAAAGACGCCAAGGATTATGTATCCGAGGTGGATCGCGCCGCCGAACAGAAAATCATCGACGCTCTGCGTAAGGCCTATCCTACCCACGGCATCCTCGGCGAAGAAACCGGCCTGCACAAAGGCAGCGGCGAAGGCGAAGACTACCTGTGGATCATCGACCCACTGGATGGCACCACCAACTTCCTGCGCGGCATCCCGCACTTTGCCGTGAGCATCGCCTGCAAATACCGTGGCCGCCTGGAACACGCCGTTGTGCTGGACCCGGTTCGCCAGGAAGAATTCACCGCCAGCCGTGGTCGTGGTGCCCAGTTGAACGGCCGCCGCCTGCGTGTCAGCGGCCGCACCAGCCTGGACGGCGCCCTGCTGGGCACCGGCTTCCCGTTCCGCGACGACCAGATGGACAACCTGGAAAACTACCTGGGCATGTTCCGCGCCCTGGTTGGCCAGACCGCCGGCATCCGTCGCGCCGGTGCAGCCAGCCTGGACCTGGCGTATGTAGCCGCCGGTCGTTTTGATGCGTTCTGGGAGTCGGGCCTGTCAGAGTGGGACATGGCTGCTGGCGCCCTGCTGATTCAGGAAGCGGGCGGCCTGGTGAGCGACTTCACCGGTGGTCATGACTTCCTGGAGAAAGGCCACGTCGTGGCTGGCAACACCAAATGCTTCAAGGCAGTACTGACGGCGATCCAGCCGCACCTGCCGGCTTCGCTGAAGCGTTAAGCGAGCGAGCAAAAAAAAAGCACCCCACGGGGTGCTTTTTTTATGCCTGGGATTTAGCAAAAAACCAATTCCAACTGACTCAATACAATCCAATGTGGGAGCTGGCTTGCCTGCTCCCACATTTGGATCGAAACCAGACCTGGGGATTACTGCTGGTTCTGACCCAGGATCAGACGACCTTCTTTATCCACCGGAATCTGGCTGCCAGGGTCACGCTCCATACGCACGGTACCTTCCTTGCCATCCAGGTTGTAACGCACGTCATAACCGACCACCTTGTCACTGATGTCGTTAACGGTATTACAGCGAGTTTGAGTAGTGGTGTAGGTATCGCGGTTCTGCATACCTTCCTGAACCTTGTTACCGGCGTAGCCACCACCGACTGCACCAGCCACGGTGGCCAGCTTCTTACCGTTACCGCCACCAATCTGGTTGCCCAGCAGGCCACCCGCAAGGGCGCCCACCACGGTACCGGCGATTTGATGTTGATCCTGCACCGGACGCTGCCGGGTCACAGTGACGTCCTTGCAGACCTCACGAGGGGTTTTAATCTGGGTTTTCACCGGCTGCACCGCCAGCACTTGCGCATACTCAGGGCCGCTTTTTACCAGGCTGTAGGTGGCAACAGCGCCTCCGGCAGTCACACCGACAGCACCCAATACCGCACCAACCAGCAACGACTTGTTCACATGAACCTCCTGACCATCACAAGCGGACCGAAAGATCCGCGCTATACCCAGCCTTGGAGCAAAAAAAAAGGCGCGAGTTCAATACTCGCGCCTTTCTTGTAACAGCGGATCAACAAGCGCCCATCAAGGACGGTCGTCGACCTCCTTGTCGGTAGCGGCAGGAGGGATCAAGTCTTCGCTGTTGAGGTTCAGCCAGATCAGCACCACGTTGGCGATGTAGATCGACGAGTAGGTACCCGCCAGAACGCCGATAAACAGCGCCAGGGAGAAGCCCCACAGGTTGTCGCCGCCGAAGATCATCAGCGCAGCAATCGCCAGCAAGGTGGAGATCGACGTCGCCATGGTCCGCAGCAGGGTCTGGGTGGTGGAGATGTTGATGTTCTCGATCAACGTCGCCTTGCGCAGTACACGGAAGTTCTCACGAACTCGGTCGAATACCACGATGGTGTCGTTGAGCGAGTAACCAATGATCGCCAGCACGGCTGCCAATACGGTCAGGTCGAAGGTGATCTGGAAGTAGGCCAGGATACCCACGGTGACGACCACGTCGTGGATCAGCGACACAATGGCGCCGACACCGAACTTCCACTGAAAGCGGAACGCCAGGTAGATCATGATGCCGACCAGCGCCATCAGCATGCCGAGGCCGCCCTGGTCGCGCAGTTCTTCACCCACTTGCGGGCCGACGAACTCGACGCGTTTGACCGATGCAGGGTTATCGCCGCCGACCTTTTGCAAGGCCTCGGCTACCTGGTGACCCAGTTGCGGGTCTTCGCCAGGCATACGCACCAGCAGGTCGGTGGTGGCACCAAAGCTCTGTACCACGGCTTCGTGATAGCCGGCCTTGACCAGCTCGCTGCGCACCAGGGTAACGTCGGCCGGCTTCTCGTAGGTCAGCTCGATGAGCGTACCGCCGGTGAAGTCCAGGCCGTAGTTCAGACCCTTATGGAACCAGCTGAACAACGCCAGAACGGTAAGGAGCACGGTGACGCCGAACGCAACGTTGCGAACGCCCATGAAGTTGATTGTACGTAACATGGCAGCCCCTTAAATCCACAACTTCTTGAAGTCACGCCCGCCAAAGATCAGGTTGACCATTGCGCGGGTCACCATGATGGCCGTGAACATCGAGGTAAAGATCCCGAGGGACATGGTCACCGCAAAGCCTTTCACCGGGCCGGTGCCCATGGCGAAGAGAATCCCGCCGACCAACAGTGTGGTCAGGTTGGAGTCGAGGATCGCGGTAAATGCCCGGCCGAAGCCTTCGTTGATTGCACGCTGTACGGTCATGCCGGCGGCGATCTCTTCACGAATCCGCGAGAAGATCAGCACGTTGGCGTCCACCGCCATACCCATGGTGAGTACGATACCGGCAATACCTGGCAGGGTCAGTGTGGCACCCAGCAACGACATCAGGGCCAGCAGCATCACCATGTTGCCCGCCAGGGCAACGGTGGCGATCACACCAAAGAAGCGGTAGATGGCGATGATGAACAGCGACACGAACAACATGCCCCACAGCGCTGCATCGACACCCTTGGTGATGTTGTCGGCACCCAGGCTCGGGCCAATGGTACGCTCTTCAGCGAAGTACATCGGTGCAGCCAGGCCACCGGCACGCAGCAGCAACGCCAGCTCGGACGACTCGCCCTGGCCGTTCAGGCCAGTGATACGGAACTGAGCACCCAGCGGCGACTGGATGGTCGCCAGGCTGATGATCTTCTTCTCTTCCTTGAAGGTCTGCACCGGCACGTCTTTCTCGACGCCGTTGACCATCTGCTTGGTGTAGGTGGTCACCGGGCGCTGCTCGATGAAGATCACTGCCATGCTGCGACCGACGTTGCTGCGCGTGGCGCGGCTCATCAGTTCGCCGCCATGGCCATCCAGGCGGATGTTCACTTCAGGCGTACCGTGCTCGCCGAAACCGGCCTTGGCGTCGGTCACCTGGTCACCGGTGATGATCAAACCACGCTCGATCAGCGCGGGAGGACGGTTGCCTTCACGGAATTCGAACTCTTCGGAAGTGGCACGCGTAGCGCCTGGGTCTGCCGCGAGACGGAACTCCAGGTTGGCGGTCTTGCCGAGGATACGCTTGGCTTCAGCGGTGTCCTGTACGCCCGGCAACTCAACCACGATACGGTTGGCACCCTGGCGCTGCACGATCGGCTCGGCCACACCCAGCTCGTTGACGCGGTTACGCACCGTGGTCAAGTTCTGCTTGATGGAGTATTCGCGGATTTCGGCGATCTTGGCCGGGCTCATCGCCAGACGCAGTACCGCTTGACCATTGAGGTCGGCAGGCACGATGTCGAAATCATTGAAGTTCTTGCGGATCAGCGCACGGGCCTGTTCGCGGGACGCTTCGTCAGCAAAGCCCAGCTGAATGGCACCGTTGAGCTGTGGCAGGCTGCGATAGCGCAGCTTCTCTTTGCGCAGCAGGCTCTTCACGTCGCCTTCGTAGACTTTCAGACGTGCGTCCAGGGCCTTGTCCATGTCGACTTCCAGCAGGAAGTGCACACCACCGGACAAGTCCAGACCCAGCTTCATCGGGTGCGCGCCAATGCTGCGCAGCCATTGTGGCGTGGTCTGGGCCAGGTTGAGCGCGACAACGTAGTCATCACCCATGGCCTTGCGTACGACATCTTTGGCCGGCAATTGGTCTTCTTGCTTGGTCAGGCGCAACAAGCCGCCTTTGGAACCAGCTGCCAAGGTTGCCGCTTTAACCTGGATACCCGCGTCGTTGAGCGCTTTGCTCGCACGGTCCAGATCAGCCTGATTGACCTGCAGCGAAGTGCTGGCGCCAGAGATCTGGATCGCCGGGTCATCAGGATAGAGATTGGGAGCGGAATAAATAAAGCCGATCGCCAGCACCGCCAGGATCAGTACGTATTTCCACAGAGGGTATTTGTTCAGCATCACGCCGCCCGCTTATAACGCGGGGCGCCTTGCGCGCCCCGTCGATTGGTAAAGGTTGTTACTTAGATCGCTTTGAGCGTGCCTTTAGGCAGCGTGGCGGCGATGGCGCCCTTCTGGAACTTCATTTCCACGGTGTCGGAGACTTCCAGTACCACGAAAGCATCGGAAACCTTGGTGATCTTGCCGGCGATGCCGCCAGTGGTCACGACTTCGTCGCCTTTTTGCAGGCTGCCCAGCAGGTTTTTCTGCTCTTTGGCGCGCTTGGCCTGTGGACGCCAGATCATCAGGTAGAAGATGACCAGGAAGCCGACCAGGAAAATCCACTCGAAACCACCGCCCATAGGGCCGGCAGCAGCAGGCGCAGCGGCGTCAGCCATGGCGTTAGAGATAAAAAAGCTCATTTAGCACTCCAGTTGCAAATAGTGAATCTTAGGGTCGGAAAACTCAGTCCAAGGGCGGCACAGGGAGGCCACGCTTGGCATAGAAGGCATCGACGAAGGCGGCCAATGTACCCTGTTGAATAGCCTCGCGCAAACCAGCCATCAGGACTTGGTAATGACGCAAATTGTGGATGGTATTCAACATGCTACCCAGCATTTCCCCGCACTTGTCCAGATGGTGCAGATAAGCACGGGAGAAGTTCTGGCAGGTGTAGCAGTCACAGGTAGGATCCAGCGGCGAATCATCATGGCGATGGAACGCGTTACGGATCTTCAGCACGCCTGTATCGATGAACAGATGCCCATTGCGGGCATTACGGGTTGGCATCACGCAATCGAACATGTCCACACCGCGGCGCACACCCTCTACGAGATCTTCCGGTTTGCCAACGCCCATAAGGTAACGAGGTTTGTCTGCGGGCATCAGGCCCGGCAGATAATCCAGCACCTTGATCATTTCGTGCTTGGGCTCGCCCACCGACAAACCGCCGATGGCCAGGCCGTCAAAGCCGATCTTGTCGAGGCCTTCCAACGAGCGTTTGCGCAGGCTTTCATGCATGCCGCCCTGGACAATACCGAACAGCGCCGCCGTGTTATCGCCATGGGCGTTCTTCGAACGCTGGGCCCAGCGCAGCGACAACTCCATGGAAATACGCGCCACGTCTTCATCAGCCGGGTACGGCGTGCACTCGTCGAAAATCATCACGATGTCCGAACCCAGGTCGCGCTGGACCTGCATCGACTCTTCCGGGCCCATGAACACCTTGGCGCCGTCGACCGGTGAGGCGAAGGTCACGCCCTCTTCCTTGATCTTGCGCATGGCGCCCAGGCTGAACACCTGGAAACCACCGGAGTCGGTGAGGATCGGGCCTTGCCACTTCATGAAGTCATGCAGGTCGCCATGCTTCTTGATCACTTCCGTGCCCGGGCGCAGCCACAGGTGGAAGGTATTGCCGAGGATGATTTCGGCGCCAGTGGCGACGATGTCGCGCGGCAACATGCCCTTGACGGTGCCGTAGGTGCCGACCGGCATGAAGGCCGGGGTCTCCACAGTGCCGCGCGGGAAGGTCAGGCGGCCGCGACGGGCTTTGCCGTCCGTAGCGAGCAATTCAAACGACATACGACTCATAAGTTGTCCTCAGGGCCGCGCGGCGCCGGGTTACGGGTGATAAACATCGCATCACCGTAGCTGAAAAAACGGTACTCGTTAGCAATGGCGGCCTGGTAGGCAGCCATGGTTTCCGGGTAACCGGCAAATGCCGACACCAGCATCAACAGCGTGGATTCCGGCAAATGGAAGTTGGTGACCAGGCAATCGACCACATGAAAAGGTCGCCCTGGAAAAATGAAGATATCGGTGTCGCCACTGAACGGTTTGAGCACGCCATCACGTGCCGCGCTCTCCAGCGAACGCACGCTGGTGGTGCCCACGGCCACCACTCGACCGCCCCGCACCTTGCACGCCGCCACCGCATCCACTACATCCTGGCTGACTTCCAGCCATTCGCTGTGCATATGGTGGTCTTCGATGTTATCCACACGCACCGGCTGAAACGTCCCGGCCCCCACGTGCAGGGTCACATAGGCGGTGTCGACGCCCTTGGCAGCAATCGCATCCAGCAGTGGCTGGTCGAAGTGCAACCCGGCGGTCGGGGCGGCGACGGCGCCGAGGCGCTGTGAGTACACGGTCTGATAACGCTCGCGGTCCGCGTCTTCGTCGGGGCGGTCTATATAAGGAGGCAACGGCATATGGCCGACACGCTCCAACAGCGGCAACACCTCTTCAGCAAACTTGAGCTCGAACAAGGCATCGTGGCGCGCGACCATCTCGGCTTCGCCACCGCCCTCGATCAGGATGCTCGACCCCGGTTTGGGCGACTTGCTGGAGCGCACATGGGCCAGCACGCGGTGGCTGTCCAGCACCCGCTCCACCAGAATTTCCAGCTTGCCGCCGGAAGCCTTCTGGCCAAACAGCCGCGCCGGAATCACCCGGGTATTGTTGAAAACCATCAGATCGCCTGGGCGCAAATGCTCAAGCAAATCAGTGAATTGACGGTGTGCGAGGGCACCGCTGGGCCCGTCCAGGGTCAGCAGTCGACTGGCGCGACGCTCGGCCAAAGGGTGGCGAGCGATCAGCGAATCAGGGAGCTCAAAAGTAAAGTCAGCAACGCGCATGATGGGGTTCGTCTAGCAGGGCCGGGAAGTCTAGCGGAAATAGTGAAAATAGACCATGAAACGTGATTGACCAACGGTAATCTCATCTCTATACTTCGCCGCCATTGAGCCCTGATGGCGGAATTGGTAGACGCGGCGGATTCAAAATCCGTTTTCGAAAGGAGTGGGAGTTCGAGTCTCCCTCGGGGCACCATCTTAAAAAAAGACCTTGAAATTCAAGGTCTTTTTTTTCGCCTGCAAAAAAGTGCCAGGCGTGGCAGTGGAGGGAGCGGGACCATGGAGTTGACGCTTGAAGCGGTTGCGTTGTTTGCATTGAAGCTGGTGCATGAGACTGACGACGGTAGCCCGTTGCTGCGCGATGATCCCGTGATGGAGGGCTATGATCGCGAGGTGTTTGGGTTGTTGGTGCGCCAGGGAAACCTGGCCGAGATCCAAGTGAAGCTCGATGAATGCCTGTATCTGGCACTCGACACCCTGGGTGGCGCCGATACCGTCATGGGTCGCGAGTTGCAGCGGCTCGCAGCGGACGTGCGCGAAGCACAGACCCTGGAAACACTCGACGCCCCGCTCCACGCACTCAAGGATTACCTGAAAGCCATCCTGTGACGTGGACTTACTTGCGCCCTTCCACCGCCATCCGCACCGCCAAGCCCATCAATACCGACCCCATCAGCCAGCGCTGCAGCACCTGCCAACCAGGCCGGGTGACGAAGAACACCGCGATGGAACCCGCCATGCAGGCAATCACCGCGTTGACGCTCACGCTGATAAGAATCTGCAGGGAGCCCAGCGCCAGGGATTGCACCAGCACACTGCCATGACCGTTCGGGTCGATGAACTGGGGCAGCAACGACAAATACATCACCGCCACTTTGGGGTTGAGCAGGTTAGTGACCAAGCCCATGGTCACTAACCTGCGCGGGCTGTCCTTGGGCAAGTCGCGCACCTGAAATGGCGAGCGCCCACCCGGCTTGACCGCCTGCCAGGCCAGGTACACCAGATACAGCGCCCCGCCGAGCCGCAGCGCGTCGTAGGCAAACGGCACCGCCATCACCAACGCCGTGATACCCAGCGCCGCGCACACCATATACACCACAAACCCCAGCGCCACCCCACCCAGGGAAATCAACCCGGCCGTGCGCCCCTGGCAGATGGAGCGGGAAATGAGGTAGATCATGTTCGGCCCCGGTGTCAGTACCATGCCGAGTGAAATCAGGCCGTAGGCGAGCAAGCTGGATATATCAGGCATGGATTGGCTCCTGTTTTTTATGCTGCCAGCGTGAAACCCTTCGCCGACGCGGTCGTGTTGAGCGTCATGCTAGGGGCTTGAAGGCCCAGGCGTTAGATACAGATCCGCAAGCAAAACGTCATACACCGGCGGCACCCCTTACCCAGGACAGGCACATGATCGACTTCAACAACAAAGGCTTCTTCAAACTCAAGCAAAACAACGAATACGCCGAACGCGTAGCAGCCCTGCTGCTGGACGGCGAAGAAGTGGTCGACGCCTACAAGGCCATGCGCGACGGCGTCGTGTTCACCACTAAACGCATCATCGCGGTGAACGTGCAGGGGATTACCGGCAGCAAGAAGGACTTCACCTCATTGCCGTACAAGAACATCGTGGCGTACTCGGTGGAAACTTCAGGGTCGTTTGACTTGGATTCGGAGTTGGAGATTTATTTTTCGTCGTTGGGGAAGGTAAAATTTGAATTCACCGGCAAGACCTCGATCGTGGAAATCTCCCGGCTGATTTCCAAGCACCTGCTGAGTTGATCCGCAGGCACAAAAAAGACCTTGGTGCTTCAAGGTCTTTTTTATTGCGGCTCAACTGATACACATCGCTCAAAATGTGGGAGCTGGCTTGCCTGCGATGCCCTTTAAGGAAAAATCACAGCCGCTGATTCACTTAATACTCGGACACATTTTCATTCCCGCCACCTACTCAAACGCCTGCAATACCAAACCGCCCCACTGAACGCTGCTCCCAAAACCACAACCCCATTCCCAACCAACCAAAGCCCAAAATTCCTGCTCTGATCCGCATCCCCTTGATAAAACGGCCCAAAATACGCAGACACGACCACCACCAAACCGTTAAACACTCCGAGCGCCACTACAACCACCCCGACGACAAACACCACGCCCTTAATCAACTTCATATGACCTTCCAAAACCAGATCTCCCTGGACTCGTGATAGTCCGAGAACGTCCCCTCAATCGAAAACCCCAGCTGGATACGCGGATAACTCAGCCAATCCGTCAACCGCCGTCCATTCCAAAGGTCAATGTGGTCACCGCTGCGATTGCCAAACGTCTCATTCCCTCGGCGCCAAAAAACTTTGAAAAAGATATACCTTGAGCCGAACCCAGCTCAATGTGGGAGCGGGCTTGCTCGCGAATGCTTTGTATCGGTCACCTATTCAGTCACCGGCCCACCGCTTTCGCGAGCAAGCCCGCTCCCACAAGGGGCTGCGTTTAACTGACGAGCATGAAGGCAGGCCCCCGCCTCTGATCGCGTTGTGCCCGGTGGTAGCCGTCAGCCTGGGCGCCTCACTTGGGCTGGAATGTCGCTAAGTACGCCAGGATATTTTCAATCTTCTCTTGGTCACTGATCCCCCAGAAGATCATCCGCGTGCCACTGACCACCGACTTCGGGTCTTCAATGTAGGCCGCCAGTTTTTCCCGCGTCCACACCACGCCCGAGTTCTTCATCGCATCCGAATACTGGTAGTCCGTGGTGGTACCGGCAGGCCGGCCAATGATGCCGTTCAGTTCCGGGCCAAAACCACCCCGCGCACCCTCACCAATGCTGTGGCAGCCGCCGCAGGTCTTGGAGAAGAGTTTGCCGCCCGCCTCGGCGTCGCCCGCAGCGAGCGCGGGGGCAGCGATAACGGTGAGGGCGAGGGTCAATAACACATACTTCATTCAGGTCTCCCTATCGGCTGTTGCCGTGGATTATGCCTGTTCGACCGGCCTTTCCCCCAGCCGCTGCACCAGACGCACCAGATAACCGTCCGGGTCTTGCACGATGAACTGGCGCTGCCCGGCCTCCACGTCACCGGCTCGGTACCAGGCATCTTCAACATCGCGGAACAATGGCCAGCCAATGTGCGCCAACCGTTGCAGGATAGGCGTCACGGCGGGCACATCGATTTGCAGGTTGATGCCGCGCCCGAACGGTGGCTGCAACGGTGCGGTCAGCCACTGGCCGGCGTCGGGGTCGTATTGTTCGAGCATGATTTGCGCGCCGTTAAGGTCAAGGTAGGCAAAGCCTTCTTCAGCGCGCTGGTAGGCGATGGTGAAGCCTAACTGTTCGACCCAGAACGCCAGGCTGACACTGAGGCGAGTGACGATCAGTTCCGGCACGAGCGGGTTACGGTTAAACATGGCATTCCTTGGGACGGCGGGGTGGCGTTCACCTTAACGGATTGTCGTGCCATGGCTCACAAGCAGTCAAACGACCACCCATCGATTAAAAAACATCCAATCGAACCTATCCGGCCACCTTCCACTCCACCTTACTGAACCCCCTGATGGTGGAGTAAGGATCATGGCTCAGCCATCGATTTTGGTATTGGAAGACGACGAGATCATTCGGGCGTTGATGGTAGATGTGCTGGAAGACTTTGGTGCGGTGGTGACATCGTTTGCATCGGCAGACGAAGGGATGATTTACCTGGAGCGCGGCGATGACCCGGTGGATTTGATTGTCAGTGATATTCAAATGCCCGGCTTGCTCAATGGTTATGACTTGAGCCGTGTGGTCGCCCACCGCTGGCCTGAAGTACAAGTAGTGCTGACCTCAGGTAATACGAAAATCGCCGCCGAGTTGGGCAGTTCCGTGCGGTTTCTGCCCAAGCCCTGGAGTACCGACCACTTGCTTGAGTGCGTGCAGACAGCATTGACGCACTAGGGCCTGCCCCTGCATTGATAGCAGCGCGATATCATTTCAACCGAACTTGAGGGCCAGTTCTGCGGTCATGTAAGGTGCAGGGAGCGACTTTTCTGATCCGCTGGTCAGCCTTTTCGCTTCTGCGTTCAGCTGACGACAATGAGTTGTGTAGAATCGTCGCCCATTTTCACGCGTCATTCATGGCCGACAGGCCCACAGTTCGAGCTCATTGAATGCATTCACAGGCCCATGACGTTAGTGCGCCCTCCTTGTTGGAAACGTTGCGCACGGGCACGGGCCTGCTGCATGTAGCGTTGGAACAGCGCCTGCCGTTTTTTTCCGAGCGCCTGGATGCCCAGTGGTATCGGCGCCTGCTGCAAGCGTACTACGGCTTTTATCAGCCGATGGAAGCGGCGCTGTATGACAGCGGTTTGATTCCCGATGGATATGAGCCTGTGTTGCGTGTGAAAACGCCAACACTGGTCCATGACCTGCACGCACTCGGCCTGACTGACCACGCCATCCATGCCCTGCCTCGCTGTGCCCAACTCCCCGTATTAGACACGCCGGCTGCGTGTCTCGGCGCCCTGTATGTGTTGGAAGGCGCCACCCTGGGTGGCCAAGTGCTGCGCCGGGAAATGGCCCTGCGCCTGGATGTGAACGCCGACAACGGCGGTGCCTTTCTCAATGTATACGGCGCCGAGACCGGACGGCGCTGGAAAGATTTCCTCGATTATCTGAGCCGCCAGCCACTGGATACAGATGCCGCCGCGCGCGCGGTGATGGCGGCCCGTTCGACATTCAGCGGCTTTGAGCAATGGCTCGACAGCCAGGAGGTATTGCTATGAAACCCGAAGATTTTGAAGAGCTGCTTGCCAACTGCGCCGACGAACCCATTCGTTTTCCGGGGGCCATCCAGCCCCACGGCGTGCTGCTGACTTTGTCGGAACCTGGCCTGAACATTATTCAGGTAAGTGCCAACGTCGGTACGTTGTTCGGCCACGCCCCCGAGGCGCTGTTGGATCAACCGTTGCACAGATTGATTGGCGAGGAGTACGCCCAGGCCGTGCAAACCATGGCCGAGGACAGCGCATTCCTGGACTCGCCGCCCCTGCTTATCACCTTCAAAGGTGAGCAGTTCGAAGGCCTGTTGCATCGCCACCAAGGCGTGTTGGTGCTGGAATTCGAACCCCGGCTCAAGGATTTCAAACCCCGTGCGCACAATGGTCGCACCAGCGACCTGGGCAAAATGCTGCACCGCCTGCAATCGGCAAAGACCTTGCAGGCGCTCTACACCATCAGCGTCAACGAAATCCAGGCCATGACCGGTTATGACCGGGTGCTCATCTATCGCTTCGAAGAAGAAGGCCATGGCCAGGTGATCGCCGAAGCTTCGGCGCCATCCATGGAGTTGTTCAACGGGCTGTTCTTCCCCGCGTCCGACATCCCCGAACAGGCTCGCGAGCTGTACCGCACCAACTGGCTACGCATCATCCCGAATGCGTCCTACGAACCGGTACCGCTGCTGCCCAAATTGCGCCCGGACACGGGCCAGCCCCTGGACCTGAGCTTCGCTACCCTGCGCAGCGTGTCGCCGATTCACTGCCAGTACATGCAGAACATGGGCGTGTTGTCGTCCATGAGTATTTCGTTGATGAAGGGCGACAAACTCTGGGGCCTGATCAGCTGCGGCAACCGCGAGCCACTGCTGGTGCCTAACGATTTGCGCATGGCCTGCCAGACCATAGGCCAGGTGCTGTCATTGCAGATCAGTGCCATGGAGGCCCTGGAGCTGACCCGCCAGCGCGACGAGAAAGTCCAAGCGCTGGCGCTGCTGGACCTGGCGATGAAAGCCTCTGCCAATAACGTCTTCGACGGCCTGGCCCAACAAGGCCGAATGCTGATGGACCTGACCCTCTCCGGCGGCGTGGCGATCATCGAAGATAAACAACTGCACCGCTACGGCAATTGCCCGGAACCGGCGCAGATACGCGCGCTGCACAAGTGGTTGCAGGCCAACGGTGAACCGGTATTTTCCAGCCATAACCTGGCCTCGGTTTATCCGCCTGCCGCCGAGTATCAGGGCGTGGCCAGCGGCGTGCTTGCCATGAGCTTGCCCAAGCCTGTGGATAACGGCGTGTTGTGGTTTCGCCCGGAAGTCAAAGAGAACATCCACTGGAGTGGCGACCCGAACAAGCCGCTGAACCTGGAAACATCCGACGCGGGCATGCGCCTTCGCCCACGCACCTCGTTTGAAATCTGGAAAGTGGAAATGGCTGGTATCTCCACCAAGTGGAGCCATGGCGACCTGTTTGCCGCCAACGATTTGCGCCGCTCGGCCCTGGAGAACGATCTGTCCCGGCAGGTGCTGCGCGAGCAACAAGCGGTACGGGCGCGGGACGAACTGGTGGCGGTGGTTTCTCACGACCTGCGTAACCCGATGACGGTCATCTCCATGCTGTGCGGCATGATGCAAAAAGCCTTCAGCTCCGATGGCCCACACACCTCACGCCGTATCTCTTCCGCGATCGACACCATGCAACAGGCCGCCGGGCGCATGAATGTGTTGCTGGAAGACTTGCTCGACACCTCGAAGATCGAGGCCGGGCGCTATGTGGTCAAGCCGGTGGCGCTGGACGTCAGCCAGATCTTTGAAGAGGCGTATTCGTTGCTGGCCCCACTGGCCTCGGAAAAAGGCATCGACCTGTCGTTCAATGTCGAGCCCGGCCTGCAGATCAAGGCCGACCCGGAGCGCTTGTTCCAGGTGCTGTCGAACCTGATCGGCAATGCGATCAAGTTCACCCCTCGCCAAGGCAACATCGGCATCAGCGCCATGAGCAACGGTGAGGAGATTGTATTTTCGGTGCGCGACTCCGGTGAAGGCATTGCGCCGGACGATTTGCCCCATGTGTTCGATCGCTATTGGACCCAGACTGAAAACAACCCCACCGGTAGCGGGCTGGGGCTGTATATCAGCCAGGGGATTGTCCAGGCCCATGGTGGGCGCATCGAGGCCGAAAGTGAGTTGGGGTGCGGTAGTGAGTTCAGGTTTACGGTGCCAAAGCCCGCCTGAAACGCGACCTCTCTCTAAACCCAACATGCGGATACCTTTGGCCGGGAACGAACAATCCGGCCAATGCCACTGAAACAGTGCGCACTCAAAGGGAGTATTGATGCGGAAACAATCCTCCATTTGAGTAAGGGGTTCACCATGATCATCAGCCACGCCTTTTACACCTATTACGCCCACCAAAACGCGCAAACCCAGCAGGCGGTCGTCAAGCCTTCACCCCACACAAACAGCCAGACCGAACCGCCACCGCGGCCAAGGCGCCCCTCCATGGACGCCCTCGGACAGGGCCGACTGACCTGACTAACATCCGACGCTGCACTGCGTTGACAAAACACCGACATCCACTGCGCTACTCTTTACGATCTATTTCGTGTGAGCCACTCCGTCGATGCTTCAACCCGACACTTTGCCCGCGGTCATTGCGGGCCCCCTCCTAAGGCGCCTGGAGCCGCAGCGCCTGGTTATCTGGTTGGTGGGCAGCCGTACGCTGCCAATGTCCTTGACGCTGCAATTACCCTCGGGCGAGGCGCTGGATATCCTGCTCGATGCGACGCACTGTCAAGTCGTACCCGTAGGGCGCCATGCCTTTATCCACCTGATCGACGTAGCCCTGAGCCACGCCCTGCCGCAGGACGAAATCATCGGTTACGACCTGTTGATCGACGGCCTCGGCATTGCACAGTGGGCACCGCACTTGCTGTATGGCGACGCGACTACGCCAAGCTTCGTGCTGCATAGCCGCATCCATCACTTGGTGCATGGCTCGTGCCGCAAACCCCACCACCGTGCCGACGAAGGCTTGCTGTGTGTCGACCGTCTGTTGGCGGACGCCCGCACACCGCTCGAACGCCCAGCCTTGTTGATGATGAATGGCGACCAGATCTACGCCGACGACGTCGCAGGGCCCATGCTGCGGGCCATTCATGGGCTGATTACGCGCCTGGGCCTGTTCGATGAGTACCTGGAGGGCGCGGTGGTGAGCGACAGCCCCAGCCTTTATGGGCATCGCGCCAGCTACTACCACCGGGCCGACCTGCTTCCCGCACTGGACAGTAACGAGACCTTGCGCGAACGCTTTTTCGGCGGCGTGAAGAAACCAATCTTCACCAGCAGCACCGCCGACAATCACCTGGTGACCTTTGCCGAAGTGATCGCCATGTACCTGCTGGCCTGGTCGCCGACACCCTGGACGCTGATCACACCAGAACCGCCGCCGCTGAGTGCGCAAGAGCAACAACGCTACGCCCGCGAACAGGTTCATATCGATCAGTTCCGCGACGGCCTGCCTGGGGTAGCACGGGTGTTCGCGCACCTGTCGACGCTGATGATGTTCGACGATCACGACATCACTGACGACTGGAACCTCAGCGCCCAGTGGGAAGAAACCGCCTACGGCCATCCCTTCTCCAAGCGCATCATCGGCAATGCCTTGCTGGCGTATCTGCTATGCCAAGGCTGGGGCAACCAGCCCCAGGTATTTGGCGAACTGCTGGGTCAAACCCAGGCACTGACCGGCCAGGTACAGGCCAATCATCTCGACGCGACGGCGCAAGACGCGTTGCTGGAGGCCTTGCTGAAATTCCAGCAGTGGCACTACGTATTGCCCACCACCCCGGCGCTGGTGGTACTCGACACCCGCACTCGACGCTGGCGCAGCGAGTTCACCCTCAAGCAACCTTCCGGCCTGCTGGACTGGGAAGCCTTGAGCGAACTGCAACAAGCCCTGATGGACCACCCATCCGCCATCATTGTCTCGCCCGCGCCGGTCTTTGGCGTCAAGCTGATCGAGACGGTGCAAAAGGTCTTCAGTTGGTGTGGCTTCCCACTGCTGGTGGACGCCGAAAACTGGATGGCTCACCGCGGCGCCGCCCAAGTGATTTTGAATATCTTCCGCCACTCACGCACGCCGGGTAACTACGTGATCCTCTCCGGCGATGTGCATTACTCGTTTGTCTACCAAGTGCTGATCCGCCACCGCAACGGCGGCCCCAAGATCTGGCAAATCACCAGCAGCGGCATCAAGAACGAGTTCCCGCCGCGCTTGCTGGAATGGTTCGACCGCCTCAACCGCTGGCTCTACTCCCCGCGTTCGCCGCTCAACTGGTTTACCCGCCGGCGCACCATGCAGGTGGTGCCCTATATTCCCGAGCACGCCGAAGCGGGCGAACGGCTGTGGAACTCGGCAGGCATTGGCCAGGTGTTTTTCAATGAGCAGGGCCAACCGCAGGCCATTTACCAGCACAACGCGGATGGAAGGCCTCGGACAAAGATGATGGCGCCAGAAAAATAGCGTTTCGCCACTCGTCAAAAGCAGCACACCTGCCCTATTCAAAGCGCGCAAGCGCCGATGTACAGTAGCGCCAGCCACGGAGTATCGGCGTCAACCATGACTGGCCTTGGGCGCCAGCCCCCGCAGGAAGCGCAGATGGACGATACATCCGGCAAAGAACCGCTACGCAATGAGGTGTCCGACCTTAACGTCGACCTGTTGCACGCCATCATGGAACTGGTCAGTGATGGCATCTGGGACTGGAACGCCAATACCGGCTTCGTCTACCGCAATCCCGGCTGGTACGAAATGCTTGGCTACTCCCACCACTCCCTGGAAAACAGCGTGTTCACTTGGGAGAACGTGATCCACCCCGAGGATTACCCCCGCGTGATGGCGGTGTTTGATGACTACATCTGCCAACGCGCCGCTCATTACCGGGCCGAATACCGTTGCCGAAAAGAAGACGGTACGTACCTCTGGATCGAGGACCGTGGCTACGTCATTGCCCGTAACCCCGACGGTTCAGTGGCGCGCATGGTCGGCGCACACCGCGATATTCATACGCGCAAATGCTCCATCGAACAGTTGCAAAAACGCAACCAGTCTCTGGAAGCGCTGGTCGCAGAGCGCACCCTTGAGTTGTCGCGCGTCAACCAGCAACTGCAATTGCAGCTGGACGAAAACCGCTCCCTGGCCGAGCGCGACGCCCTGACGCGCATCGCCAACCGGTACCGCCTGGAAAAAGTGCTGCTGGAGGAATGCGACCGCGCCGAGCGCTTCCGCCTGCCCCTGGCACTGGTGGCCATGGATGTCGATGACTTCAAGCCCATCAATGACCAATACGGCCACGGCGTCGGCGACCAGACGCTGATACGGGTAGTGGAACACCTGGAAGCCTGCGTACGTAAAAGCGACTTGCTCGCGCGCTGGGGCGGCGATGAATTTATGGTGGTGCTGCCCAAAAGCAACCTGGACACGGCCAAAGAGCTGGCCGAAAGGATTCGCCATAAAATCAAGGCGGCGGCCCCCTTGGGCGCGTTGAACGTTACCCTGAGCCTGGGCGTAGTAGAGCGGCGCATGGGGGAATCTCCGGCGGCGCTGATGGCGCGGGCCGATCAAGCCTTGTATCGGTCCAAGGCGGCGGGCAAGGATGGGGTGTCGGAATAGACCGCAGCTCCTTCCAAGGTGGAATGACCCGGCAACTTTATTTCGTTTGCGGCAAGGCCAGGCGCGCGGCTTAGATAGCGCTGCGCCCACCACTGCCGAGTCCAAGAGTCATGAGCCACGCTAGCATCAGCCAGTCGATTTCAATCGTTCACCCCATCAGCCTGAGCCACGGTAAAAACGCAGAAGTCTGGGACACGGCGGGTAAACGTTATATCGACTTTGTCGGCGGTATCGGCGTACTCAACCTGGGCCATTGCCACCCGGCCGTGGTGGCGGCCATATGCGAGCAAGCCACCCGGCTCACCCATTACGCGTTCAACGCCGCACCGCATACGCCCTACATCGAGTTGATGCAACGTCTCAGCGCTTTTATCCCGGTGGAATACCCGGTCAGCGGCATGCTCACCAACAGCGGCGCCGAGGCGGCCGAAAACGCCCTGAAGATCGCCCGTGGTGCCACCGGGCGCACGGCGGTGATCGCCTTTGACGGCGCTTTCCACGGGCGCACTCTGGCGACCCTCAACCTCAACGGCAAGGTCGCGCCCTACAAGCAGAAGGTCGGTGTACTGCCCGGCCCTGTGTATCACCTGCCCTACCCCAGTACCGATAACGGCGTGACCTGCGCCGAAGCGCTGAAGGCTATGGAGCGTCTGTTCAGCGTTGAAATCGACGTAAACGACGTGGCGTGCTTCATCATCGAGCCGGTGCAGGGCGAAGGCGGTTTTCTCGCCCTGGACACTGAGTTCGCCCAGGCGCTGCGGCGCTTCTGCGACCAGCACAACATCCTGCTGATCATTGATGAAATCCAGTCGGGTTTTGGGCGCACCGGCCAGCGTTTCGCCTTCTCGCGCCTGGGCATCGAGCCGGACCTGCTGCTGCTCGGCAAAAGCATCGCCGGCGGCATGCCATTGGGGGCGGTGGTCGGGCGCAAGGCGCTGATGGACAACCTGCCTAAAGGTGGGCTGGGCGGTACGTACTCGGGCAACCCCATCGCCTGTGCCGCGGCGCTAGCGACCCTTGAGGTGATGAGCGACGAACATCTGCACGCGTGGGGCGCCGCGCAGGAAGCCGCGATTGTGGGCCGCTATCAAGCCTGGCGCGCACAGCAACTGTCGCCCTACCTGGGCCGCCTCACCGGTGTCGGCGCCATGCGAGGCATTGAACTGGCCCATGCCGACGGCACACCCGCCCCCAAGCAACTGGCGCAACTGCTGGAGCTGGCGCGAGAGGCCGGCTTGCTGCTGATGCCCAGCGGCAAGTCGCGGCACATTGTGCGCTTGCTGGCACCGCTGACCATTGAACCCGCGGTGTTGGAGGAAGGCCTGGATATTCTCCAGGCGTGTCTCGAAGAACTGGACGAGTAAAATGTATCAACAGGTTTGACGCTGCTCCACTCAGTCGTTGAGCTTGTTCGTGAAGTCCGGGCGAGGTGGATGACCGTTGATAAGATTCCCGTTGTGGATATGTACGTATTTCTGTACGTTAAACCCACCCAACAAGGAGTTCCCATGGAAACTATCAACTACACCAACGCCCGAGCCCATCTGTCCGAAACGATGGACCGCGTCAACGATGATCACGTCCCACTTCTACTGACTCGACAAAAAGGCGAGCCCGTGGTGATGATCTCGTTATCAGAGTTCAATGCTCTGGAAGAGACGGCTTACCTGCTGCGCTCACCTAAAAATGCCGAACGTCTCATTAACTCAGTCAACAGCTTACGAGCAGGCAAAGCCAAGCCAAGGCGGTTGATTGAAGAATGAACATACTCTTTACCCCTGAAGGCTGGGACGACTACCTCTGGTTTCAACAGAACGACAAAGCCGGGCTCAAGCGCATCAACCTCTTGATCAAGGCCATACAGAGAGCCCCCTTCGACGGCGTGGGAAAGCCTGAACCTCTCAAACATAATCTGAGTGGTTTCTGGTCTCGGCGAATCACCGCGGAGCATCGTCTGGTTTATGGCATCGAGGATGATGAAGTACAAATATTGATGTGCCGCTACCACTACTGAAATTGTTCTGACGCCCGAGCCAACCTTGACCTGATCCCCCCACCCGCTGAAAATGCCCGACGTTTTTTTGTCTCTCCGCATACTACGCAGTGAAATTTTAATGCCTGATTCCTACACCGAAAAATCCGCCGAAGAATCCGTAGTCGCCCTGCACGCCAAAGCCGAATACGAAAACGCCATCAATCTTTCACAGCATGTGCCGGCCGCCAAGATCATCAGCGAGATGGTGCTGGACGCGTTTCACACCTCCAAGGAAAGCGACCAAATCCGCGAGCTGCGCGTTGCCATCCGCCAGGCCCACGATGCCTTCGATGATGACAAAGCCTATGAGCTGATGGGCCAGCTCAAGCAATTGAAAGACGCCGAAGCCGCAGACAACGCCGCCCTGGAACACCTGAGCAGCCAGTTCTCGATCAGCCGCATCCTATCCAGCTTCAAGGACGACCCAGAGTTTCAGGAACTGGTCTACGGCCTGGCCCTCAAGGTGCTTAACCAGTCGCACCAGGCCATCAGCAACCCGAGCGCCGGCAAGGGCAAAGCTGCACGCGCCAAGAAAGACAACGAAGTGTTTGTGATCAGCAAAGATGGCATCAGCGTCACCCTGCCGCTGCGCACCCCGCGCTCCAAGCTCAATGTGGACCGCGAGGCGCTGGAATTCCTGGGCTTCACCTTTGTGGGCGAAGGCAGCGAGGCGGAGCTTGCGAGCGAAACCTTCATCGACAACAGCGGTGCCGAGCAGCCGGTCACGCGCAAGAGCATCGTGACCGCGCTGCAACAGCAAAGCGCCTTTGACGGCTACGCCATCGCCGCCCAGTAAGTAGCTGACGCAACCCGGCGCGCGTGCAAGGCGCAGCGCCGGTTGCCGTCTACGCCGATTTGTTCCACAACATCGCCGAGCTTTTCATCATCCCCACGGCGATGGCCAACAGCACCAACACGCAGCCTGTCAGCAGCCACGGTGACGGCAAGGTGGGCCGGGCCAGTAACATGAACGCCAACGATGGCGCGATCATCACGCCGATGTTGACGCCTGCCGAGTAGTAGCCAAGGTTGCGGCCCACGCTGTCGTGGCTGGAAATGCTGCTGACATAGTGGGTGATCGCGGGGAACACAATCATCTCGCCCAGGCTCCACAACACCGTAGCAAGCATCAACAGCGCGCCGACCTGACCAAAGCCCATCAAGAAGAAACCGCTGCCTGCCAGCAAGAAGCCGATGATCAGCGAGCGGCTGCTCGACAAGTGCGCCATGCGCAGGTTGATCGGCACTTCAAACACGATCACCAGCAAAGCATTGATAAAGAAAATGATGCCCACGTAATAGGCCGGCAATTGGGTGTAGTTGATGATGTACGCCGACAGAAAAGTCGGCGGCAGTGCGTATGCCACGTGCACCGGCAGCGCCGCCAACAGGATCACCAGCAGTCGCGAACGCTCATGAGCCGCCACCTCGGGCAAGCCCTCGCCCTTGCCAGCGAAGGGCGCGTCTTGGGTGGCCGGCCGGGGCCGACCGAACCGCAGGCAGGCGGCGAAGGCCAGCAGGGACAGCACGGCATTGATGTAGAACACCGCGTCGGCATTGCTGAGGAAGATCAAGCTGCCCAGCAATGGCCCGATGGCCATGCCGATGTTGATCGCCAGCCGGTTGCAGGAAAACGCCACCTTGCGCGACTCAAGGCTGCTGTGAGCCACCGTCTCGGAGAACGCGGCCGGTGTGAATGCTTCGTAACAAGCGCCCCAGAGAAACGACAACAGGAACAGCGCGAGCAGGTTTTCCACCGAGGGAATGACCAGCAGCAACGCAGCGTTGAACACCAACGAACCGAGGATGACCCGGTTGGCCGAAAACCGCTTGATCACGGCGCCGATGATCAGGTCGGTACACAGGGCGCCCGCACCATATACACCGACCAACAGGCCAGCCGTGCCCGCCGATATCGCGTGTTGATGAATCAGGTACGCCGCGTAAAAAGGAAACGCCAGGGTGCCCATGCGGAACACCAGCGTGATCATGAACAGTGCTTGCAACCGCGTATTCAGGCTGCGCAACGCGTGAAAAGTCCCCATCAGCGCGGCACGCTGGCACAGGCGTGGAGCAAAGCTACAGAGCGGCTCATCCGGATGTCCTTTCTCAATGGCGGCGCCGGTGTGTCCGGCGCCAAACTCCATAGCTGGGCAACCTAATGCAGCACTGTGCGGCGAACAAGCTACCCATTTGGACAGGTAGGCGGTGATTGCGGCCTCAGGCCGGGTGACGGATATAGCCCAATTGCAGGGCCTTGCCGATGGCTGACTTGCCGTTGGTGACCTGCAATTTGCCGAAGATATTCTTCATATGAAACTTGACCGTATGGGAGGTCATCGAGGTCAGGAGCGCCACTTCGTTGTAGGTCTTGCCCAGGCTCACCCAGGACAATACTTCGGTTTCCCGTGGGGTCAGCACCGTCTGTTGCGCGACCGGCGCGGCGTGCTCTTCCAGGGCCTCGTCGTACATCGAGACCAACAGCATCTGCAGTTCACTTTGATGGGCCAGCACGGTCTCGCGAAATTGCTGGTCCTCGCCGAAGCTGCACAGATTGAGCACCGAGTAGAAACCGCGATTGCCATGCACGATAAAACTGGCGCCCTCGCCAACGGGTTTGTAGGGGCCCGGCACCGGCACCGCCTCATCGGCCACGGCCAGCAGGTGTTCATCACTCCAGAAAAACGGTTTGATCCGGGTGCGGGTCAATGAAACCAGCTCGCCACGCCGGTAGAAATCGTCGGCCGTGTCGGAAGGCTCCATGGCTTCTGGGTAATTGGACACAATCTGCGCTTGGTCCATCGACGGCCCACACTGGTAGACCTCAAAGTGCCCCAGGCCACGGCGGCTCAGCTCGGCATCGAGCAAGCGGCGCATATCCTCGGGCAGCATGGGCGATTTCTTATCGGGTTGGCCATTAGGTCGCACGGGTATCTTCCTTGAGCATTCGACCCGGTCGAGCATGAAGCATGCCTGGCTTGTCTGTCCAGGCAGCGGATGACAAACACAGGGGCTAGACTTGCGCCGCGAACGCCTCGCGAAAGCGCTGCATCTCCTGCGGGTTGCCCACGGTCACCCGTACCCACTGCGGCCAGTCCTTCCATACCCGCCCCACCAGCACATTCTGTGCTGCCAGCCGCTCGATCACCCGCTCTGCCGGGCGCTTCACGTCGATCATGAAGCAATTGCTGTGGGAAGCGGTGCAGGTAAAGCCCCGGCCCTTGAGCCAGGCGATCGTCTCATCGCGCAACCTGGCATTTCGCGCTTTGCGTTGGCCCACCAGCTGCGAATCTTCCAGGCTGGCACGGGCGGCCAGCAAGCTGGCGCCGGCCGGGACGTTGTCGCCACCGAACACCGCCAACCGCTCCAGCAGCGCCGGGTGGCCGATTGCCAGGCCCAGGCGCGCACCGGCCATGCCGTAGATCTTGGAGAACGTGCGCAGCACCAGCAGGTCGTCATGGTCGTTGACCCAGCTCACGCAACTGGGGGCGTCACAGAAGTCGATATAAGCCTCGTCCACTACCAGCACGCTGCCCTTGGGTTTGTGCGCCAGGGCCTGACGGATGGCCTCGGTCGAGGTGAGCGTACCGGTCGGGTTGTTGGGGTTGCACAGGTACAGCATGCCGGCCTGTGGGTCCGCCGCGAGCATGGCAGGCACATCGTGGGCATGCTGGGCGTCGAGGTTCACTTCTTGCACCGGCGCCTTGATCGACTCGGCCGCCTGGCGCGGTACTTCGTAGGACGGCGTGGCCATCACCAGACCGCGGGTCTGGCTGGTGAACGCCAGCACCGCGTAGCGCAGGGCGGCCATCGAGCCGGCAAACACTCCGACGTTGTCTTCGGCTATGCCCTGTTGTTGGGCGAACAGCGCGGCCAATGCATACATGTCCGGGTAAGGGTAACGCCCGGAGGCTGCAATCGCACGCTGCATCGCCTGGCGAGCCGCGTCTGAAGGGCCGTAGGGGCTTTCGTTGTAATTGAGCAGCACCTTGTCAGATTTCGTCGGCGCCGGGCTGGCGAGGGCCCAATTGAGCTGCCCCATCACAGGCAGGGCCGCGCCCAGGGCGAGAAGGGATCGACGACTGACACGCACCATGATGGCTACTCCTTGTAGAGGCGCGAGGGATTCGCGCGGGCCGTTCAGAAGAGTATGACGAGAAAGCCGTTGCCTGATTTACCACCAAGGCGTATCCCTGCACTCAGTACTTTATTGTTATAGCGGGCGCATGCAACACTTTCACTGCCGCCAAACCCGCAACATTGGGTTCTGCCGGCATGGACTGATGACTAAATGGAAGTGGTGAGCACTTGATACACAGACGGGAAAAAACCGAGCACTTGAAGAGCAACATCAAGTACTTGATCAAGAGTCGTGGCGAAACCCAGCTTTCGTTAAGCAGTGCTGCCGGCCTGACCAGGACCACCATCTACAACATCCTGGAAGGCAAGGTCGTTAACGTACAGCAGTCGACGATTCGCAAGATCTCGGACTTCTTTGGCGTCTCCTACGAAGAAATCGAGACCATCAGTTTTGAGGCCAAGGAAGTCATCGAGAGCAATGTTTCCCCGCTGGGTAACAAGAACCCGGCAGCAGTACCTGTGCTCAAGGAAAGCCTGCTCATGCAGAACCTGGGCAAGCGCATCGGTGAACTGGCCACGCTGCACCCGCTGACGTACTACTTCGGCAGCGCCTGCAATTTGATCGGCGTGCGCCTTGAGCACGGAATTCCGGGCCTCAATGAACCGGGGGACTTGCTGATCGTGCAGAAAGGCTCGTCGAGCGACGATAAAGAAAAGCTGGTGTACGACCGCGCCACCAAGAAGCTGTTCATCACCCTCGAACCCTGTGGGAACTCAGAGCGTTTGTGTGTCATCGGCGACATCCTTGAGGAGCGCTTCAATGACAACGTCTGAGGGCGCCGTTGAAAACAGCAAATACAAGTTGCTGGGCTTTGAAAACGACAAGCGCCTGGCGGTGATCATGGTGATCGCCACGGGCAAGGTCCTCAAGATCAAGCTGAGTGAAGTGCTCAGCAGTGAAATGATGGACAACTTCAACAAGATGGAAATCAAGAACCTGTACAAGAAGTTCTATTCCCAAGGCGGAGCACTGACCGCTTACGAGATAAACGACCGCAATGAAAACTCCTGGATGATCTACATCATCCTGAACTTGCTGCTGTTCACCTTCTATATCTTCACCAGCATTGCCGCGACCAAGCCGATTTACCTGGAGTCGTTGGGCATCATCGTCACGCCGGGCACGTTCCTGTACCCGCTGACCTTTTTGATCGTGGACTTGCTCAACGAGAATTTCGGCTTGCGCCTGGCCAGGCGGGCCATTCTGTTTGCGTTTGCCAGCAACGCGATGATCATCATCCTGCTGTATGGCTCGACGTTCCTGCCGGGGCTGCCGGGCTGGAAGCTGGATGGGCCTTATACCGACGTGATCCTGCAAGTGTCGTCGGTGCTGGTGGCCTCTTCGGTGTCGTTTCTGGTGTCGGAGAATATAAACTCCTACCTGCTGTGCAAGATCAAGGAGCTGACCAACTCCAGGTACCTGTACTTGCGGATATTCCTCAGTACGTTCTTCGCGGTGATTATCGACAGCTTCCTGTTCTGCTTCATTGCCTTCTACGGCGCGATGCAGACCAGCGATATCCTCAGCATGATTTACGTGCAAATCGCGATCAAAGTCGGCTTTGCGTTCTTCAACATCCTGCCTGCCTATGGCGCACGCTCATTGTTCAAACGCTATCAATAATCCTGTAGGAGCGAGCTTGCTCGCGAAGAACGTCAACGATCACGCAGCGCATCTGGTGGAACGCGGCGCTCTCAGGTTTTTCGCGAGCAAGCTCGCTCCTACAAGGGTTATTTGAGTTGCAACTTGTGCTTGAGGCTCTGCATGACAGGTGTCTTGTTCTGCAGGTAGTCATTCAAGCCCCGAGCGCGCAGGTTGCACGCATCACACTCACCGCAGCCGGTACCGATGATGCCGTTGTAGCAGGTCAGCGTCTGCTCGCGCACCAGCTCCAGTTGGCCGTGGTAATCGGCCAGGGCCCAGGTCTCGGCCTTGTTCAGCCACATCAACGGCGTGTCCAGGCGCACGTCGTATTCCATGCCCAGCTTGAGGGCCTGGTTCAGCGCTTTGACAAACTCATCCCGGCAATCGGGGTAGCCAGAGAAGTCGGTTTCGCACACGCCGGTGATGACGGTCTCGGCCTTGACTTGGTAGGCGTAGATCGCAGCCAGGGTCAGGAACAGGATGTTGCGCCCCGGCACAAAGGTGCTCGGCAGGCTTTCACCCGAGCTGTTCACGGTCGGCACCGGAATGTTGTCACGGGTAAGGCTGCTGATTGCCAGCTCATTGAGCAGGGACACATCCATCACTTTGTGCACAGTGGCACCCAACTGCTTGGCCAATTTCTGGGCCACTTCGATTTCTGCCACATGGCGCTGGCCGTAATCAAAGGTAATGCAGTGCACTTCGTCATACAGCGGCAGGGCCTGGATCAGGCAGGTGGTCGAATCCTGCCCGCCACTGAAGACCATTACGGCTTTTTTACTCATTGCATTGCTTCCTGCATTTGTAGAATTGGGAGGTAGGAGCGCGCTCGCTCGCGAAAAACGTCAACGATAACGCAGCGCTCAATAAAAAACCCCGCGCGACTTTCGAAGGCGGGGCTTTTTTTACTGCAAGACCACTCAGTGGGCGTAGGTCAGCAACAGCTCTTTCGGCACTTGGAAATCCAGGGACATCATCACGCTGAGCGCGGTGATGGTGAAGATCGAGAACACGAACAGCTTGCGCGCCCAGACGGTGTCATCCACAGCCTTGTAGCCGGTCCAGGCCATGTACAACCAGTACATGCCCATGGCGGCGGCGACGGCGAGGTAGCTCATGCCGGCGTAGCCACTGAAGGTCAACATCAAGGTCGCCACGAGGAAGGCCAGGATGTAGAGCAGGATGTGTTTCTTGGCCACCTGGATGCCACGCTTGACCGGCAATACCGGAATCGACGCAGCCAGGTAGTCATTGAAGCGGAAAATCGCGATGGCGTAGGAGTGCGGCATCTGCCACAGGCTGAACATCACCAGCAGCGTCAGCGCGGCCATGTCGAAGCTATTGGTCACAGCCACATAACCAATCACCGGCGGCATCGCCCCCGACAGACTGCCCACCAGCGTGCCGTGAACCGACTTGCGCTTGAGGTACAGGCTGTAGAGACCGACGTAGATGACAAAACCGATCACGGCAAACAGCGCCGCCAACGGGTTGGCCACCTTGTACAACAGGGCCACACCGGCAACACCCAGGACGGTCGCATAGATCAGTGCCAGCTTCAGGGAGATGAGGCCCTGGACCAGCACGCGATTCTTGGTGCGCTCCATCTTGATGTCGATGTCACGGTCGATGCAGTTGTTGAATACGCAACCGGAAGCAACCACCAGGGACGTACCGATCATTGCCGCCAGGAAGATGGCCAGATCGACATGTCCCTTGGAGGCCAGGAAGAAACCGCCCGCCACAGAAAGCACGTTACCGAAAATGATCCCCGGTTTGGTGATTTGGATAAAGTGCTTAAGCGACATCGGGTCTTACCTCACTTCGCCATCATGTAGGTGTGGATGCTGAACATGATCCACAGCGACAGACCAACCAGCAGAACGATCACCAGGCCTGCGAACACAAACGCGATCACGTTCTCGCGCTGCTCTTTGGAGCGGTCCAGGTGCAGGAAGTACACCAGGTGAACCAGCACCTGAATCACCGCGAACGCCAGGACGATCATCAAGGTGATCGACTTCGGCAAGGTTGGGTACATCACCAGGCCGAACGGGATCAGGGTCAGGATGACCGACAGGATGAAGCCGATGGCGTAAGACTTTACGCTGCCATGGCTTGAATCGTGGCTGTCATGGGAGTGTGCATTAGCCATTACAGAGTCCCCATCAAGTAAACGACGGTGAATACGCAGATCCAGACCACGTCCAGGAAGTGCCAGAACAGGCTCAGGCAGCTCAGGCGGGTCTTGTTGGTGTTGGTCAGGCCGTGCTTATTGACCTGATAGATCATCACCGCCATCCACAGCAAACCTGCGGTTACGTGCAGACCGTGGGTGCCGACCAGCGTGAAGAACGCCGACAGGAAACCGGAACGGTGCGGGCCGTAGCCTTCGGAGATCAGCAGGTGGAACTCGTTGATCTCCATGCCGATGAAGCCCAGGCCGAACAGGAAGGTCAGGCCCAGCCAGCTCAGTACGCCCTTCTTGTTGCCCTTGTAGAAGGCCAACATGGCGAAGCCGTAGGTGATCGAACTGAACAACAGCAAGGCGGTTTCGCCGAGCACGTAAGGCAGTTCGAAGATGTCGTGGCCCGACGGGCCACCCGCTACGTTGTTTACCAGTACCGCGTACACCGCGAAGATCGACGCAAACAAGATGCAGTCGGTCATCAGGTAGAGCCAGAAACCGTAGACGGTTATCGGCCCCGAGTCGTGGTGGTGGTCATCGTGCCCATGGTCATCGACATGGGCGTGTCCAGCATTGGTCACTAAGTTCGACATGGTTTAAGCCTGTTCCAACGAGGTTTCTACACGGTTGGCCGGGATCTTCTTCTCGGCTACCAGGCGAGCGTGCTGCTCGGCTTCGATGCGTTCGATCGTTTCGACCGGCACCATGTAGCCTTGATCATCACGGGCAGCGTGAATGATGAAGTAACCGATAGTGCCCACCAGGCTCGCGATTGCCAGCCACCAGATGTGCCAGATCATCGCGAAACCGAACACGGTCAACAGCGCACCCATCACCACGCCAGTGGCGGTGTTGTTTGGCATGTGGATCGGTTCGTAGTGCTTGGGCTTCTGGTACGCAGTACCGTCTTCCTTGGCTTCGGTGAACGCATCAATGGTGTTCGCAGTAGGGATCACGGCGAAGTTGTAGAACGGTGGTGGCGACGAAGTCGACCATTCCAGGGTGTGGCCGTTCCATGGGTCGCCGGATTCGCACATGTTCTGCTTGCGATCACGCACGCTGACGTACAGCTGGATCAGCTGGCAGGCGATACCCACAGCGATCATCACCGCACCGAACATGGCAACGTACAGGTACGGTACCCACTCAGGGTTGGTGGTGGCGTTCAGACGACGGGTCATGCCCATGAAGCCCAGTGCATAGAGCGGCATGAACGCGACGAAGAAGCCCGAGATCCAGAACCAGAACGCAGCCTTGCCCCAGCCTTCGTGCAGCTTGAAGCCGAACGCTTTCGGGAAGTAGAAGCTGAAACCAGCGATGTAGCCGAATACCGCGCCACCGATGATCACGTTGTGGAAGTGGGCGATCACGAACAGGCTGTTGTGCAGCACGAAGTCAGCACCCGGGATGGCCAGCAGTACGCCGGTCATGCCGCCGATGGCGAAGGTCACCATGAAGCCCAGGGTCCACAGGACCTGGCTGGTCATGCGCAGACGACCGTGGTAGATGGTGAACAGCCAGTTGAATAGCTTCACCCCCGTCGGGATGGAAATCAGCATCGTCGCCAGGCCGAAGAAGGCGTTGACGCTGGCCCCCGAACCCATGGTGAAGAAGTGGTGCAGCCACACCATGAAGCCCAGTACGGAGATCGCGCCCGATGCGTAGACCATCGAGTGGTGACCGAACAGGCGCTTGCCGGTAAAGGTCGAGATCACTTCAGAGAAGATACCGAACGCTGGCAGGATCAGGATGTACACCTCAGGGTGACCCCATGCCCAGAACAGGTTCACGTACATCATTGGATTGCCACCAAGTTCATTGGTGAAAATGTGGAAATCCAGGTAACGGTCAAGCGACAACAGCGCCATGGTAGCGGCCAGGATCGGGAACGAAGCCACGATCAGTACGTTTGCCCAGGTGCAAGTCCAAGTGAAGATCGGCATGTCCATCAGTTTCATGCCAGGGGCGCGCATTTTCAGGACGGTGGCCAGGAAGTTGACCCCCGTCAATGTCGTCCCGAGCCCTGATAACTGTAGCGCCCAGATATAGTAGTCCACACCCACGCCCGGACTGTATTGCAGCCCCGACAATGGCGGATACGCAACCCAACCGGTCTTGGCGAATTCGCCGACGCCCAGGGAAACGTTGATCAGCACCACGCCGGACACCAGCAGCCAGAAGCTCAGGGAGTTCAGGAACGGGTAGGCAACGTCACGCGCACCAATCTGCAGCGGCAAGGCAAGGTTCATCAAGCCGGTGAAGAAAGGCATCGCCATGAAGATGATCATGATCACACCGTGGGCGGTGAAGATCTGGTCATAGTGTTCAGGTGGCAGGTAGCCAGGCGAACCCTCGGTGGCCATGGCCAACTGGGTACGCATCATGATGGCGTCGGCAAAACCACGCAGCAGCATGACCATGGCAACGATGACGTACATGACGCCGATTTTCTTGTGGTCGACCGAGGTCAACCACTCGGTCCACAGGTAGGACCACTTCTTGAAATAGGTGATACCCGCAACCAGCGCCAAACCACCCAGCGCGATCATGGCGATAGTCACCATTACGATCGGCTCGTGGAATGGGACCGCGTCCCAACTTAATTTACCAAACATCGTTTACTCCTCTGCCCCAGCAGTTGAATGCGCGCCCGTATCAGAACCTTCAACCACGGCCACTTCTTTCTTCTCGTGCTTGACCGGCTTGCCTGGCTTCATACCTTCGTACTTGTCGACGATTTTCTGAAACAGGTCCGGCTCATACGCGGAGTACAAGGCGACAGGGTTGTTCTGGCTCGGTTTGGTCAGAGCGTCGTATTCAGCTTGATCAAGCTGTTTAGGTGCGGCCTTGACTGCAGCTACCCAGGCGTCGAAATCTTCCTGGCTTGTCGAGATCGCTTTGAATTTCATGCCGGTGAAGCCAGCGCCGCTGTAGTTGGCGGAGATGCCTTCCATTTCAGCTTTCTGGTTGGCGATCAGGTGCAGGCGGGTCTGCATGCCTGCCATCGCGTAGATCTGGCCACCCAGTGCAGGGATGAAGAACGAGTTCATCACGGCGTCGGAGGTGATCCGGAAGTTAAGCGGGGTGTGCTCAGGGAAGCGGATCTCGTTGACAGTGGCGATACCCAGGTCCGGGTAGATGAACAGCCACTTCCAATCCAGCGCGACCACTTGGATGTTCACAGGCTTGACGTCGGATTCCAGCGGACGGTACGGGTCCAGCGCGTGGGTCGACTTATAGGTGATGTAACCCAGGGCGATGATGATGAGGATCGGAACCAGCCACACCGCGATCTCGATCTTGGTGGAGTGCGACCACTTCGGCGCGTAGGTCGCGCTGGTGTTGGACGCGCGGTATTTCCAGGCGAAGGCGAAGGTCATCACGATCACAGGCACCACAACCAGCAGCATCAGCAGGGTAGCGGTGATGATCAGGTTTCGTTCATCCAGACCGACCTGTCCTTTTGGGTCGAGCAAGGTCCACTTGCAGCCTCCCAGCATTAACATCATGCCAAGCAGCGGCAAAAAGCCTAGTAATCGGGGGTACCTGTTTTTACTCATCTCACGACCTCTAAAGCAGCTTGCGCAATGCAGTTGGGTTTTGATCGCCAACACTTCACCCTGCCAAGGGTTGGCATTTCTCTTCGATTGAATAAGAGCCTGCCCGACACGTCATGACTGTACGTTTCACGGACCTGCAGTGAGTTCTTATTCGATTTCGTGGCTAAAGGCCTTGTTACAGACCAATTCCATTTGGTGCGGATAGTTGAAAGGCTGCCGGAACCTGGGGTCGCATTGAGCCTTCCATCTGCTCCTCGACCGCTCCAATGCTCAAATATTGAACAGCACCGGACATTCAGTGCGGGCGATTGTAGTTAGCTAGCGATGTATAAACCATGTCTTATAAAGAAATAATTTTTATCGATTCCAGCAACAATCCTTCACCAAAGTTGCAAAGATTCGCGATCTTATCGTGTTCGATTCTCAACAAAAACCACAAAAATTGCCGTGTTATTGGGCACAGTGCCACTTCCCTTACGGCTTGTAAGGGCATGCGGATGCCGTCCAAGTCCCCATAAAACAAGGCATTCATAGAGGCAGCAGGGGTTGGGGCCGCACACAAATCGGGCCTCCGCACGAACCACGAACTGACAGCACAATTTGTGCGCCGGGTGCAAATTTAAGGGCTGATTCGGCGGGTCAGAAACGTCCTGCGACAGCGTCCGTGTGACAACATGTCGCACGCTGCGCGCACCTTCCGTTTCCCCTCGTCACGGTGCTTTCACAAATCCCTACAAACAAAAACGCTCCGGCCTTCATTCAAAAGGAACGGAGCGTTTGGCAGGCTCGGCGACTCAGGCTTTGGGGTGACGGTTGCGATAGATGCATAGGGGCACCAGGATCGCCGTCAGCACGAATGCCACCAGTGCCCATTGGGCCAGAGACAGGCCGAGAATCGGTGGGTAGGGGGTGCTGCAGAAGCCGTCGACCTGGAAGCCCAGGGGAAACACCTTGGCCAGGGGCAGGTCGTCGACGATCGGTTGCAACACATCGATACCGCAGCTGACCTGGGGGAAGAACTGGGTGTACACGTGATGGCCGGCCGCAGCCACGCCACCCAAGGCGCTGAGCACCACCAACCCTTCAAAGAACGTCAGCGCGCCCTTGGTGCGCATGGCGGCGCCGATGAACGCGAAGAGCGCAATCAGCAGCAAGGCGTAGCGCTGCAGAATGCACAGCGGGCACGGTGCTTCGCCCAGCACCACTTGCATGTACAGCGCCCCGCCAATCAGCGCCAGGCAGATGATGCCCAGCAACACCAGAAAGCGCCGCTCCCTGCCTAAACGCATGTCGTCAATCATCCCCGTTTTTCCCTTTCTCTGATTATGGTTGTGCCTGATGGCAACAAGTTTACACACAGGCAGTGGTTAAAACAGAGAGGGGTTAACAGCGGATTAATCGTGGCAAATGTAGCGATTGTGCGGACGCCATCGCGGGCAAGCCCGGCTCCCACATTGGAATGCGATCCTCTGTGGGAGCCGGGCTTGCCCGCGATGATGCCGATACGGTCAACTGGCCAAACTCTATTCCAGCGCCGCCGCGGGCCCAAAGAACTCATAGCGCGCCTGCTTCTGCGGCACACCCAGCGCCTTGAGATGCCGCTTAACCGCCGCCATGAAGCCCTTGGGCCCCAGGAAGTAGACATCAATATCACGCTGCTCGGGCAACCAGGCCGCCAGTTGCTCCTGGTTGAGCATGCCGACCTTGTCTGCCGCCGGGCTGATGCCGTCATCCTCGGCATAGCAGTAGAAACGCTTGAGCTGCGGATGCTGGGCCGCCAGGGTGTCCACCCAATCACGGAAGGCATGTACCCCGCCGTTACGAGCGCAGTGGATGAAGTGCACCGGGCGTTCGGTTGCCAGGGCGGCTTCGAGCATCGGCAGTGTGGGCGTAATGCCTACCCCGCCGCTGATCAGCACCAGCGGTTTATCACTGGCGGCCAGGGTGAACTCGCCCGACGGTGGGAACAGGTCAATGGTCGCGCCGACGTGCATCTGGTCATGCAGGTAATTGGAGACCCGCCCACCCGCTTCGCGCTTGACGCTGATGCGGTACATCCCGGTGTCAGTGAGGGCCGACAGGGAATAGTTGCGACGCACCTCTTCGCCATCGAGTACCAGTTTCAGGCCGATGTACTGGCCGGGCGCTGCGGCCAGGATCGGGCCGTTGTCCACCGGGGCGAAGTAGAAGGAGATGATCTCGTCGCTCTCCTCCACGCGTTTGACCAACAGGAACGGCCGCGCACCCCGCCAGCCGCCGGGCGCCTGGGCTTTTTCGTCGTAGATGGCCGCTTCGGCGCCGATCAGAATGTCCGCCAACTGGCCGTAGGCCGCGCCCCAGGCACTCATGACCTCGGGGGTGGCAATCTCGCTGCCCAGCACTTCGGAAATAGCCCGCAGCAGGCAGGCCCCAACGATGGGGTAATGCTCCGGCAGAATCTGCAAGGCCACGTGCTTGTTGATGATCTTGGCCACCAGATCGCCCAGTTGGTCCAACTGGTCGATATGCCGCGCGTACATCAGCACGCCATTGGCCAGGGCGCGAGGCTGGTCACCGCTGGCCTGGTGGGCCTGGTTGAACAGCGGGCGCACCTCGGGGTACTCGGACAGCATCATGCGATAAAAATGGGTGATCAGCGCTTCGCCGCCACTTTCCAGCAGGGGCACGGTAGATTTGATGATTGCACGGTCTTGGGCACTAAGCATGGGAGACTCCTGGGTCTTCTTACTGATTGCCTTAAAGCAGTCAGCAATCATGCCAACTTATAAATCCTTTAATTTCAACGAGTTAAATATTCTGTAGTCAGTATGACCTCCTAGACTTTATAGTCATAAGGACTACAAGGAGTCAGTATGACTGCACAACCCCTGCTCACCACCTTGCTTCCGTTGGTCGCTGACCTGTCCCGGGACTTGCCCGAAGGCGAGCGCTACCGACGCCTGCTGCAAGCCATGCGCGCCCTGCTGCCCTGCGACGCCGCCGCGTTGTTACGCCTGGATGGCGAGTGGTTGGTGCCGTTGGCGGTGGACGGCTTGAGCGCCGATACCTTGGGCCGACGCTTCAAGGTCAGCGAACATCCGCGCTTCGAGATCCTGCTGAGCAGCCCCGGCCCTACCCGCTTCGACAGTGACAGCGAATTGCCCGACCCTTATGACGGCCTGGTCGCCGGCTTGCACGGCCACTTGGAAGTCCACGACTGCATGGGCTGCCCGCTGTTTATCGACGACCAGCCCTGGGGCCTGCTGACCCTGGACGCCCTCGATACCGAGCGGTTTGAACGGGTCGAACTGGACGCCCTGCAAGCCTTCGCCAGCCTCGCCGCGGCCACCGTCAACGTGGCTGAGCGCATCGAGCGCCTGGCGCTGCGGGCCGAAGACGAGCACCAGCGCGCCGAGATCTATCGCCAGGCCAGCGGCCAGCAGCACAAGGAAATGATCGGCCAGAGCAAAGCGCACAAGCGCCTGGTCGAGGAAATCAAGCTGGTCGGCGGCAGCGACCTGACCGTGCTGATCACCGGCGAAACCGGGGTCGGCAAGGAGTTGGTGGCCCAGGCGATCCACGCCGCCTCTTCGCGCGCCGACAAACCGCTGATCAGCCTCAACTGCGCCGCCCTGCCCGAGACCTTGGTCGAAAGCGAACTGTTCGGGCATGTGCGCGGCGCCTTTACCGGCGCGTTGAACGAGCGCCGGGGCAAGTTCGAACTGGCCAATGGCGGCACCTTGTTTCTGGATGAAGTGGGTGAGTTGTCGTTGACCGTGCAGGCCAAGTTGCTGCGCGTGCTGCAAAGCGGCCAGTTACAGCGACTGGGCTCGGACAAGGAGCACCAGGTGGACGTGCGCCTGATTGCCGCCACCAACCGCGACCTCGCCGAAGAGGTGCGCAATGGCCGCTACCGCGCCGACTTCTACCACCGTTTGAGCGTCTACCCGCTGCAAGTGCCAGCGCTGCGCGAGCGCGGGCGTGATGTGCTGCTGTTGGCGGGCTTCTTCCTCGAACAGAACCGTTCGCGCATGGGCCTGGGCAGCCTGCGCCTGACCACTGATGCCCAGGCGGCCCTGCTGGCCTACAGCTGGCCGGGCAATGTGCGCGAGCTGGAGCACTTGATCGGACGCAGCGCGTTGAAAGCCCTGGGCAACTGCCGCGAGCGCCCGAAGATTCTCAGCCTGAGCGCCCTGGACCTGGACTTGCCCGACGTGACTGCGGCGGTGGCCGAAGAAGCACCGGCCCAAGCCCTGCCCATGGTCAGCGGCGACCTGCGCCAGGCCACCGAGCATTACCAACGCCAACTCATCAGCGCCTGCCTGGAACGCCACCAGCACAACTGGGCCAGCGCCGCCCGCGAACTGGGCCTGGACCGCGCCAACCTGGGGCGCATGGCCAAGCGGCTGGGCCTCAAATAAAGCAGGCACCTCCGTTGATCGTTCCCACGCTCCGCGTGGGAATGCCTCACCCGACGCTCCGCGTCATGGCCTCGAGAGCGGACGCGGAGCGTCCCGAGCGGTATTCCCACGCAGAGCGTGGGAACAATCGAGCCTGAGCGCCCTGGACCTGGACTTGCCCGACGTGACTGCGGCGGTGGCCGAAGAAGCACCGGCCCAAGCCCTGCCCATGGTCAGCGGCGACCTGCGCCAGGCCACCGAGCATTACCAGCGCCAACTCATCAGCGCCTGCCTGGAACGCCACCAGCACAACTGGGCCAGCGCCGCCCGCGAACTGGGCCTGGACCGCGCCAACCTGGGGCGCATGGCCAAGCGGCTAGGCCTCAAATAAAGCGGGCACCTCCGTTGATCGTTCCCACGCTCCGCGTGGGAATGCCTCACCCGACGCTCCGCGTCATGGCCTCGAGAGCGGACGCGGAGCGTCCCGAGCGGTATTCCCACGCAGAGCGTGGGAACAATCGAGCCTGAGCGCCCTGGACCTGGACTTGCCCGACGTGACTGCGGCGGTGGCCGAAGAAGCACCGGCCCAAGCCCTGACCATGGTCAGCGGCGACCTGCGCCAGGCCACCGAGCACTACCAGCGCCAACTCATCAGCGCCTGCCTGGAACGCCATCAGCACAACTGGGCCAGCGCCGCCCGCGAACTGGGCCTGGACCGCGCCAACCTGGGGCGCATGGCCAAGCGGCTAGGCCTCAAATAAAGCGGGCACCTCCGTTGATCGTTCCCACGCTCCGCGTGGGAATGCCTCACCCGACGCTCCGCGTCATGGCCTCGAGAGCGGACGCGGAGCGTCCCGAGCGGTATTCCCACGCAGAGCGTGGGAACAATCGAGCGCACGGGCCTTACGAAACACCAGCACATTCCCCAACATCACCAGCACCAGCCCCATCAACGCCGGCGCCGTCCACTGGTACCCCTCAGCCACTGCCGACACATTCAGCGCCACCACCGGAAACAGCACCGTGCAATACGCCGCTTTCTCCGGCCCCATGCGGCCCACCAGGGTGAGGTAAGCGGTAAAACCAATCACCGAGCCCGGGATCACCAGGTACCACAGCGCACCGATATACCGTGCACTCCAGTCCATCTCGAAGGGAATGCCACGCACCGCGCAATAGGTCGCCAACATCGCCGCCCCATAGGCCATGCCCCAGGCATTGGTGGTCAGCGGCTTGAGCCCGGCCTTCTGTTGCAGGCTAGACAACAGGTTGCCCGCCGAGAAGCACAGGGTGCCCAGCAGGGCCAAGCCCAGGCCCAACAAGGTTTGCGGGCTGGCGGTATGCCCAACCAGCTCCGGCCAGAACAAAAAGCCCAGCCCCAGCAGCCCAAGCGCGCCGCCCATCAGCACGTTACGCGCCACCCGCTGGCCGAAAAACACCCGGGCATTGAGCGCGTTCCACAAGGTCGCCGTGGAGAACACCACCGCCACCAGGCCACTGGGGATCCATTGGCTGGCGGTGAGAAAGCACATGAAGTTGACGCAGAACAGGCACAGCCCCTGCGCCAGGCAGATCAGGTGCCCGCGCCGGTTCATCGCCTGCAACTTGCGGCTGAGCAGCAACAGCACGAACAGCACCAGAGCGGCCAGGCCGAAGCGATAGACAATCGACACAGGAATCGCCACCACGCCCAGCTGCCATTTGAGCGCAATCCAGGTGGTGCCCCAAATCAGCACCGTGAGTAAATACAGGAAGAGGTTCATAGCAGGCTCCGTCGTTTGAGCCACAGTGTTGCCTTCAACCACCCTGAGGTTCTTGCACATTCTTGCGCTTTTGTCGGGCGATGGGCTCACAGCGCCCGCCGCCGGGAGTAGGATGCAAGACGTCGGAGAACACACCATGCCAGAGCTGGAATCGCTGCACGTCTTTCAATCCCTCAACCGCTCGCCTCACGCACGCTTGGAAGCCTGCGCCGAGCTCGGTGACGGTTTGTCTGCGGCCGTGTGGAGCAACCACCACGATGCCCAGGACTACCAGGCGCCCAGCCATCACACCTTGTCCTGTTATATCGGCGGCGGCACGGGCACCTTTCGCCGTGACCGGCCAGGCACCAAGGGCGGCCCCGACAAATTGTGCATACTGCCGGCCGAGCACCAGTCGGCGTGGGTGATCAATGGCGAGATACGCCTGGCCCATGTGTATTTCAGCCCGGAACAATTTGCCCTCGGCTGCGTCACCCTGCTGGACCGTGAGCCACGGGAGTTGCAATTGCGTGAGGGCACCTTCCTTGAAGACCCCTTCCAGGCCCGGCGTTTTCACCAGTTGGTCAGCCTCAACTGGCACGAGCCCGGCGAGCGACTGCTGACGAGCAGCCTGGCCCATGAACTGCTCAGCCATACCTTGCTCAGCCAGGTCGGCGCCCGCGAAGGCCTGCGCTTGAAAGGCGGGTTGGCCGCGCACCAACGGCGGCGGTTGGTAGAGTACATCGACCAGCATATGGAAGACGCCATCAGCCTCGGCCAGTTGGCCGCCATGTGCGCGCTGTCCGAATACCATTTCGCCCGGATGTTCCGCCAAAGCTTCGGTGTGCCGCCCCATCAATACCTGCTGGCACGGCGTCTGGCGCGCGCGCAAAACCTGCTGCGCAGCAGTGCTTTAGCGATCAGTGAGGTGGCCTTGCTGTGCGGTTTTTCCAGCGCCAGCCATTTCAACCAGCGCTTTCGCCACGCCATGGGCGCCACGCCGAGCCAATACCGCCAGGCATTCTGCGCCTAGACCATCAAGCCCAACGTCTTCGCCTTGGCCACCGCCTGGGTGCGTCGCTCTACCCCCAGTTTGCTGTGGATACGCCGCGCATGCGTCTTGACGGTGTGCAGGGAGATATACAGGCGATCAGCGATTTCCAGGTTGGAGTTGCCGAGCGCGATCAGTTGCAGCACCTCCAGCTCACGCTGGCTCAGCGGGTTTTGCGCCGCCCCGGCAGGCGCGGCCTGGGGCTCCAGGCCCAGCTCACTCAAAAGCCCCGGCGCGCGTAAACGCAACTCGCGGACCGCCTGCTGCACCTGGCAACGCTCTGCCAGCGCCAAGCCCGCTTGCAGCGACCGGCGCGCCAACGCCGGGTCGCCAAGCTGCCAGGTCACTTCACCGAGCACCAGGTGCAATTCGGTTTCCAGGCAAAGCATGCCGCGTTGCCGTGAGGTGTCGAGCAAGGCATTGAGCCGCGCAATGGGTTGCTCGGCGCAGCCCAGCTTGACCTCGGCCAGCACCAGCAAATACTCCAGGCGCGGGATCAGCTCCAAGGTGGCCGGCGGTGCCTGCTTGGCGCAAGGCCCGCGAAAGTGGCGCAACACCCGGCGCACGGCTTGCACCGTCAATTCAGCGCGGCCTTGCTGCAACCAGAAGTGCCCACTGACCAATAGCAGTACCGCGCGGTACACCGTGTCGGGTACCTGACGCTGCTGCATCAGGCGCTCGGCGTCGCGCAATTGAATGAACGCCTGGGCGTAGTCGCCACGATTGGCTGCCAACAGCGCCAGGCCCAGAAAGCCATACAGCACGCGCTTGTCCTGGCTCTGCAGGCACATGCTCAAGCCAGCCTCGAAACATTCAGCGGCCAAACCGTCCTGGCCCTGACGCAAGGCTAGATGCCCGCGCCGCAGGACAATACGCCCCACCAACGGCCCGGCGGTGAGACTTTGCCCGGCCAACATCGCCTGCACCTTCTCCAATAGGCTCTGTGCCCGGTACGGCGCGCCACGCTGCTCCAGCAACTGGGCGTGGTCCAACTCCAGCAGGGCCTCCAATACCAGCGAACCGTGAGCCCGGGCCAGGCACAGCGCTTCACGGTTCAAGCCTTGGGCGGCCTCCAACTCACCGCGCAGCAAGGCTTGCTGGGTCAGGCCCGACAGGCACATCAGCCGTGATGTCCAGGCGCTGTCAGGCAGCGCTTGCAGGGCTTCGAGAAAGTGCTCACGGGAGCGTTCGGCATCGCCGCTCAAATGCAGCAACCAGCCCCATTGCGCCTGCCAGCGCGCCAGCAGATAGCGTTGCGCGGCGGCCGTCGGTTGCGGGGCAAAGCGGGCCAGTTGCTCGATGCACAAGGCCGCCTGTTCGAATCGCCCGGCGAACAACAACGCGGCCGTGAGCAGCCCCACCAACTGCGCGGAACCCAACATCAACTCATCGCCATGCTGTTCATGCAGGCGTAACAGCAACACGGCGTTCTGCTGGCGAAACAAATCCTCGAAACTGAAGTGCTGCAACAGGCTCACCGCCACTTCATATTCCTGCGCCAGCAACGCCTGCTCGAAGGCGGCTTGCCAGTCGCGCTCGGCGCTGAACCACTGGCAGGCGCGGCGGTGCCACGAACGCTTGGCCGGCCAGGGTTCGTCGCGCAGCAGGCGCGCCAACGGCGGGAAGATGTGCAGCCAGTCGCTGGTGTCTTCCCAGGGCTGGATAAACGCCCCGAGCGCCTGTAGCTCGCGCAGGTACTGATCGCCGTCGCCATAGCCGAACAGGTGTTCGCACAGGCTCAGGTTAAAACGCGGCAAGTGAGCCAGTACACGCCAGGCTTCGGCCAGTGGCGCCGACAAGGTGCTGAAGAGTTCGTGTTGCAGGTAATCCAGCAAGGTCTTATCAGGGTGGTTATCGCCCAGCGCGGCGATGCGCACACCGGCACACCAACCGCCGCTGAATTGCATCACACTGTCGACGTTCTGCCCTGGGGCGAGCAGCGCCTGGACCTCCGCAGCGCTGAACGACAACTCACTGCACTCCAGCAATTCATCCTCCAGCAACAGGCGCGGCCAGTTGCACACCGGGCGCCGCCGCGCACCCAGCCACCACGTCAGTTGCGCACTGCTGGCGCTGAGCAGACGGTCGAGCAACGCGTCCAATTCGGGGCCCGGCAGGCGGCAGAAGTCATCCAGAAACAGCCACGCAGGATTGGGCCAGCGGCTGAGGTCGAGCAATAAGGTGGCTTCATCGATAAACACCAGGCCCAGCTGTTGCGCCAGCCGTGTGCACAACTCCAATGGGCTGAGTGCTGCGCCATGGAGCGGCATCCAATGAACCAGGCATCCCGCCGGCGCCTGCAATGCACACTCGGCGAGCAGCGCACTCTTGCCGCAGCCACCCGGCGCGCACAGCAACCTCACACGCGCCTGCGCCGCGAGCAAAGGCTGTGACAAGCGCGGACGCAACAGGTGGTGGGCGGACAGCCGTGGCATGCATCCAGGACGGTCCAGGCAGCGGGTCATGGCGGTCATTGCTGCATCCTGCTGTTTTTATTGTTGCGTCACCCTAGACCTGTGGTTGGCGGTTGTTGAAGAAGTATTCAGCGGGGTGATTGAAGACCATAAAAATCGCGGTAGACACCATTCAGTGTGGGAGCTGGGCTGCCTGGGATGGCCATCGGTATCTACACCACTTCGGTACGACGCTGATCCTGTGGCGGCCTAATAGCCGACGCTGATCTAGCTGACGCGCCGCGGTCCAAATGTGGGAGCTGGCTTGCCTGCGAAGACGGCCTAACAGTCAACACAGTTGGACCGGGTACATATCCGTTATTTAGGTAACGGCCACCTAGGGTTCCGCCCTGACGGCGGCTCACTTTCGAAAAGCCGGAATGCCGGCCCAGACAAAAGTAAGCAAAGCGCTCTTGCCCCACCACTCGGCACCTCGCTTAGGCTCGGTGTGCCCGTAATCCGCCAGCGTGGTTTAACGGGGCGCCTAAGATCAAGATCAAGAGCCAATCAAGAGCGACTCGCTTCGCATCGTGGTTACCGTCCACCGTTACAGCGTTGTGTAGATACCTATGGCTATCGCAGGCAAGCCAGCTCCTACCTTTTCAACCTCACTACTTCGATGCGGAGTCAGCGAACACCCTCCGTCCTCAGTGCCGCCGGGGTGTAGTCCGCCGCCTTGGCCGCGAAGCCGAACACGAAGCTGCTTTTCTCTTCGTTCTTCATGCCCAGGGCGATGTAGCGCCCGGCTATCAGGTCGTACAGGGTTTCCACGGTGTAGGCCGGCACCTGGTGGTCGTAGTAGAACTGCGCATGGCCTTCGGCGACGCGCCACAGTTGGCCGCGGCCGTCGTAGTGGTCCACGAGGGCGACTTGCCAGCTGTCTTCGTCGATATACATGTGGCGCTTGGCGTAGATGTGCCGTTCGTTGGGCTTGACGGTGCCGACCACTTCCCACACGCGGTGCAGTTCATAACGGGTCAGGTCCTGGTTGATATGCCCGGCCTTGATGATGTCGTCGTACTTGAGGCTCGGCGAATCGAGTTTGTAGCTGTTGTAGGGGATGTACATCTCCTTCTTGCCCACCAGTTTCCAGTCATAACGGTCGGGCGCGCCAGAGAACATATCGAAGTTGTCGGTGGTACGCAGGCCATCGGAGGCGGTGCCTGGGCCGTCGTAGGACACCTGCGGCGCGCGCCGCACACGGCGCTGGCCGGCGTTGTAGATCCAGGCCAGGCGGGGTTCCTTCACCTGGTCAAGGGTTTCATGCACCAGCAGCACATTGCCTGCCAGCCGCGCCGGGGCGGTGACCGACTGCTTGAAATAGCTGAGCACGTTGGCGGCCTTGGCCGGGTCGATATCCGGGATGGCCTGGGGCACCGCCACTTCTTCTTCGAAGCGGATCGGCGTGTAGCTGCCATTGGTCTGGGGCGTGGCCTGGGTGATGATGCGCCGCAGGTTGCCGCCGTGGTAACGGGTGATGTGATTCCACAGCACCTCCACGCCATTCTTGGGGATAGGGAACGCGTAGTAACGGTTGCCGGTGAAATTCTCCAGGCCGTTGCCATCGTTGATCGCCTTCACATTCACGGCGCTGCGCTTGATCGACTCGTAAATGTCCGCCGGCAAGTTGACCGTGCGGTGGCTGGGATACACCGGGATCTTGTAGGTTTCTGGGTAGCGCTTGAACATCGCCACTTGGCCGTCGGAGAGTTTGTCCTTGTACTTGTCCACCGTGGCGGCGGTGATCACGAACAGCGGTTTTTCGTTGGCGAAGGGGTCAGCCAGGAAACCCTTGCTGTCCACCGCGCCGGCGTTTTTCGGGATTCCGCCGGTCCAGGCCGGGATCGAGCCGTCGGCATTGCCGGCTTTTTCGGCGCCGACCGGGGTGAGGGTGGTGCCGAGCTTGGCGGCTTCTTCGGGCGATACTGCCGCCATTACGTTGGCGGCCAATACGCTCAGGGCCAACACTGCAATCATCTTACGCATAGGGTCTTGTCCTTCTTTTAAGCCAGATCAGAAGTTCACGCCGAAGCTGAGGGCGAGGAAGTCGCGGTCGGTCAGGGTGTTGTAGTCACCGCCAAAAAAATCGGTGTAGCTCAGGCTTGCGGTGTAGGTGCTGCGATAGTCCGCATCCACGCCGACGCTGATGGCCTTGGCGCCTTTGTTAAACAGGCCGTTGGGGCCGTAACCGGCCACGTCATGGGACCAGGACAGGTTGGGCTTGAGGTTCACACCGGCAATGGCGTTGTTGTAGTCAAGGATCGCCCGCGCCCGGTAGCCCCATGAGGTGGAGGTGACAAAACCGTCGGTGTCACCTTGAAAACCATAGGCGCCGTATACCGAGTCTCGGCCGTAGCGCAGTTTGCTTTTGTCTTCCAGGCCGGCGACGTGCACCACCGCCGCTTCGCCCACCAATGTCAGGCGCTCGGCGCCCAGTACCTGGTCGAAGAACTGGGTCATGGTGCTCTGGATCTGGGTGATTTCCTTGCGGCGGTAGCCTTTGTTGTCATCGCCGAAATTGCTGCGGATGGGTGAAGCGAGTTGGCCCGCGATGGGGTTGACCAGGGCCAGGGTCAGGTCAGTGGTGTTGAGCTGCACCGGCGCATTGGGCCGATAGCTGATCTCGCCGGTCCACGCCGTGCCCGTGGGCAACGTGGTGGAGAAGCTAGCGCCGAACAGGCGGATGTCTTCGGGGTAATCCAGGTAGTACTGGCCACGGCCAAGCATGGTGCTTTGCGCCAAACCGCCCCCGGAACCAGGCGCCAGGGCGTTGGCGGTGTTGATGATGCGCCCGATGGTCGCCAGGTTGGTATTGGCGGTCAGGGTGCCGACGGTCGGTGTGCGGCTGTGGTAGTTCATGAAGTACAGGCCGTACTCAGTGTCATCGCCCAACCAGCGCAGCGCCGCGCCGAACTGGCCGGAGTCGCGCGCATCGCGGTCACCGGCACGCCGTACAATCACCCCTTCATTGGTCACGCCAAACCCTTGGCCAAAGGCAGCCGCCACCGGTTGCAGCGGTCGGATCGCTGGGCTGCCGACGGTGTAGTTATTGGTGCAGCCGTCCGCCGCCACGTCCCCGCCGAAGAAGGTGCCGCAGTTGTCGAGCACCGTCTGGTCCCATTCCAGTTGGTAGAAACCTTCCACGGTCAGTTGATTGGTCAGACTCTGGGAGGCAAACAGCATGTTCACCGGGATCAGGCCTTCCTTGATCTCGGCACCGGGCCTGCGGAACGCCGACACGTCGATCGGGTTGATGCTGTTGATGGAATTACCGATGAAGGTACTTTCGCCCCAACTGACCACCTGCTTGCCGGCGCGCACGGTGCCGGGCAGGTCGCCCAGGGAGTAGTTGTGGTAGACGAAGGCATCGAGGATCTGCGCACCGCTGGACTTGGCGCCTTCCTTACGGTTGTGGTCGCTGATGGGCTTGAACTCGCGGCCTTCGTCCTTGAGCTCGAAGTCGTACCAATACTTGCCACGCACGAATACGCCGGTGTCGCCGTACTTCAACTCAAGGTCGTGCAGCCCCTTGAAGATCTTGGAGAAGGTCTCGCCCTTCTTGAAGTTGAGGCGCCCGTCATCCCCGGTGGACGCCTGGCCCGTCCCGCCATTGACCGTGCCGACCAGGCTTTTATCGGCATCGCGCATGCCCCAACTGGCGCCGACGGACAGCGAGGAGTCGAATTGCCCTTCGATCTCGCCGATATTGAACGAAACAGCCTGCGCCTGGGCACAGCAGCCCAGCGCAACCGCAGTGGCCAGCGCCTGTGGCGTGAAGATGGCGCGCATTATTGTTTTTGTCATGCGTCTTCCCCGGTGAGTGACAGAAGGCCCCACCCTACTGCCGCCCTTGAGGAGCGATAAGCGCACCAAGGAGGTATTCGTGTTGTCGCTCGAAAGGATGAAGGGGTTCGATGGCAGGGCGCTCGGCCGGGGCCATGCATGGGATGGATGAAGGCTTATCAGAGGAATCGATGGCGACGAGCAATTATTGTCGATTTGGTAACAGTCCTTGTCCCGAACTGCTATTACTCATTCTGTTACAACCGATTATTCTTACTTGGCTTTCAGGGCAAACGCCCGCTCCCGCATCGGGGAGAAAAGCCGATTTATAACGGATTGATCCAGTAATCAGTCTGTTCCCGGTGTTCACTGACGTTGATTTGTCGCTCCTTGATCCAACGTCTTACTTCGGCCGCTGCCTATGCAGCGGCCTTTTTTATGCCCCAAATAAAACGGGGCGTCATCGACGCCCCGTGGGATTCATTGATTTACCGGCAATGATCAGAGGCTGAACTTCTGCAAGTTAGCCATCATTTCCTTCAACGCCTCAATGTTGTCCTTGGGGTGCGCAGCCCCTTCGAAATCGCAGATCTGCTGCCAGTGCGCGGCCACATCTTCCGGCGAAAAACCGGCCTCTGGATCAAAACCCACACCCAGACTACGCTCCCAGCGGGTCTTGCCGATCCAGCCGCCCCCCACTTCAAACAAGCCGGCAGTTTCTTCACAGGCTTCACTGCCCAAAAACACCACCAATGGGGTGACCAGTTCCGGCTTGAGGCGCTCGAACACTTGCGGCGGGATCAGCCCTTCGGTCATGCGCGTGCCACCGGTAGGAGCAATCGCGTTGACCAGGATGTTGTTCTTGCGCCCTTCCAGCGCCAGGGTGCGGGTCAAGCCATACAAGCCCAGCTTGGCCATGCCGTAGTTGGACTGGCCGAAGTTGCCGTAGATACCGGACGTCGACGCCGTGAAAATCACCCGGCCATAACCCTGCTCGCGCAAATGCGGCCAGGCGGCGCGGGTGACTTTGTAGGCGCCTTCGACATGCACCCGGTAAACCAGGTCCCAGTCGCTGTCGTCCATTTTGTGGAAAGTCTTGTCGCGCAGGATCCCGGCATTATTGACCACCACGTCGACCCGGCCGAAAACATCCAAGGCGTTCTGTACGATTTTGTCGCCGTCGGTGACGGAGTCATGGTTGGCTTCGGCAATGCCGCCCGCCGCGCGAATCTGCGCCACCACCCGGTCAGCCGCCGAGGCATTGGCCCCCTCGCCTTGGGTTGAGCCACCCAGGTCGTTGACCAGCACTTTGGCCCCGTGCTTGGCGAACAGCAGCGCATGGGCCTGGCCCAAGCCACCACCGGCGCCGGTGACGATCACGACCTTATCCTGGAACTGCACTGACTCACTCATACCGAACTCCGCTGGCGACAATGGGAATAGGCAGAGTGTCACGCACGCAGCCTTTGGTCACAATAAAGACGCCCACGGCTGAATGGTGCCTGATAAGGCAGCGGGATGATGCGCAGGCTCAGGAATAGGCCGCACGCGGTGAAGGCTGGCCGATGCGCTCACGAAACGTTTGGTAGTGCCTGAGCACCTGGACCGGCGCCTCGATCTGCGGGTAGTGGCCGATATGGGCCAGCCATATCGTGTCGGGATCGGGCACCAGTTGGCGATAACGCTCGACCATATGGGCACCGGAAATCGGGTCTACCTCGCCGTCGATCACCCGCAGCGGCACTTCGCCTTGCTGCATGGCCGCCAGCCAGCGCTCGCGCAGGCGGCGGCGTTGGGGAATGTAGGCGATGAGTTTGTGCAGGATACGCGGGCCGTCATTGCAACTGATCAAACTCCAGAAGTCATCCAGCACGCTTTCACTGGGCCGCGTCTGGGGGCCGAAGATCTGGTTGAAACTGCTGGCCAAGGCATTGCGCCCAAAGGCCCGCCCGATCATCCAGCCCAGAGGACTGAGCAGCAGCTTTTGCACCAGCGTCGGCCGATGGGTTTCGGGAAACAGGCCGCCGTTGAGAAATACGCAGCTCGCCATCTGGAATCGTCCCTCGTAATGCCGGGCCAATAATTCCTGGGCGACGCTGTCGCCATAGTCGTGGGCCAATACATGCACTGGCTGCTCTACCCGCAGGTGCTCAAGCAGCGCCTGTTGCAAGTCGGCCTGTTCCAGCAGGCAATAGTCGTGGTTCAAGGGTTTGGCCGAGTCGCCAAAGCCGAGCATGTCGCAGGCAATTACCAGGTTGCGCTGGGCCAGGGGCTGCCACAGGTAATGCCAGTCCCAACTGGCCGTGGGGAAACCATGAATCAGCAGCAACGGCTCGCCCTGCCCGGCCACCCAATACCGCACGGAGTGACCACGAAAGACGAAGTCCTGGCCCCGCTTGCGCCAGGCTCTGAGCGGTATCTCGGCGAGTGGCATCAGCTTTTATACCCGGGGTCCTGGTGGTCCAATTTGCGTAGCAGCGCCGGCCAGGCCAGCGCACCACCCATACCTTGGGCGCTTTTTGTGACAGCTGCCACCATCGCCTTGGCACCGGCGAGAATCTGCGGCTCGATGGCAATCAACTCGGTGCCGCCGCTCTGGGCCAGCACCTGGATCTCGCAGGCGCGCTGGAAGGTGAACATCATCAGGAAGGTATCGGCGATGGTGCCGCCGCAGGTCAGCAGGCCGTGGTTGTGCAGCATCAGGAAATTGTTCTGGCCCAGATCCGCTTGCAGCCGGGCCTTTTCCTCGTGATTGAGCGCCACGCCCTCATAGGCGTGATAGCCAAGGCTCGACAGCACGAACAGCGATTGCTGGCTGATGGGCAACACACCCTGCTTTTGCGCACACACCGCCACGCCCGCAGCAGTGTGGGTGTGCAGCACGCAGGTCACGTCGTGGCGCACTTCGTGGATGGCGCTGTGGATGGTGTAGCCCGCGGGGTTGATCTCGTAGGAACTGTCCATTTGCTTATTGCCGGCCTGGTCAACCTTGACCAGGCTCGACGCGGTGATCTCGTGGAACATCAGCCCATAGGGGTTGATCAGGAAATCTTCAGTGCCCGGCACCTTCGCCGAAATATGCGTGAAGATCAGGTCATCCCAGCCGTGCATGGCCACCAGCCGATAACAGGCCGCCAGGTCCACACGGGTTTGCCATTCAGCGGGGCTGACCTGGGCTTTGACGTTTTGTGGCGATGGAGCAGGGGCTAGGCTCATGGCAATGACCTCCTTGGCGCACTTCTTATGGTGTCTAAAGTGAGAGCCAGTCTAGTCAGACGCCGAGGCGTAAGGAGTTTCCTTAGCAGCCAGCTTGATGACTGAGCGAGTCAGTCAAGAGAATAGTACAAATACGTGTCAGACAAGCGCCGTCAACAACGGCGCTCCTTGGGATTCAACCGCGCAACGCGGTGATCAAATCGGCCAGCCAAGGCTCGGCGTCGGCTTCCGGGGTAACGCTCTCGCTGGCATCCAGGCGCAGCATCGGCTGCACTTCGCGGATGCCCATTTCGGCGAACAATTCGCGCATTTGTTCACCGCCGCCACAGAAGGTATCGCCATAGCTGGCGTCGCCCAGGCCGATGACCGCTCCCGGCAGGCCGCGCCAGGCGGCGGGCAGTTGGTCGCGGAGGGTTGAGTACAGAGGCTGCAGATTGTCGGGCAGCTCGCCCATGCCGGTGGTCGAGGTCACTGCCAGGAATGCATCGGGAGCAAAGGCCTGCACGTCTGCCAGCGTGGCACGAGGGTTGTGCCAGGCATCAAAACCTGCGTCCTTGAGGATTTTTTCCGCGTGGCGAGCGACTTCTTCAGCCGTACCGTAGACCGAGCCGGAGAGGATGGCGACTTTCATCAATCTGATCCTGTAGTTGAGTGAAAGCGTGGGATATTAGCAGCCTGTGCCAATATTTCAGTGCGCACCGTGCAACATTCAAGACTTGCCATAAACTGGCAGGGTCAAAACCAGGCCAGGGACCGCTCTATGATTAACGCCAAACTGCTGCAAATGGTCGTCAATGCGTCCAACGACGGAATCGTTGTTGCCGAGCGCGAAGGCCGGGAAAAACCGCTGATCTACGTCAACCCTGCCTTCGAACGGCTGACCGGCTACACGCTGGACGAGATCCTCTATCAGGACTGCCGCTTCCTGCAGGCGGGGGACCGCGACCAACCGGCCTTGATCGCCATTCGTGATGCGCTCGACAGCGGCGGCGCCTGCCGAGAGATACTGCGTAACTACCGTAAGGACGGCACGCCTTTCTGGAACGAGCTATCGCTTTCAACCGTGTACAACGAGGTCGACAAGCAAACCTATTTCGTTGGTGTGCAAAAAGACGTCACCACCCAAGTCAAGGCACAGCAGCGCGTCGCCCAACTGGAAGCCCAGTTAGCCGAGCTCAAAAGTGAGATCGCCACACTCAAGGCGACGAGTGGATTTAACAAACTGTAAAAAACGCGGTCTTTAGAGCGATAATGGCTTTTTAATGCCTCAGCCTTGAGCTAGATCAATGCAACGCGACACGCTATTGACGCAGGACGAGCTGGATTTTATCCAGGACATGACACACAACCCGCAGCTCAACCTGCGGGATGCATGGTCGAGCCTGACGGTTAATGGCGGCGCACAGATTCGCGATTTGCTCACGCGGCTGGCCGCCCACGACCAGGTCACCATCCAGGCGCAGTTCGACAACCAGCAACTCACCTTCCCGTTGCACCTGGTGGAAGATGAGTTTCATGCTGTGCATTTGCGCCTGGGCGTACCGAGTATTTTTGAAGATGGGCCGATGATCCGCCCATGGCGCCTGGCGCTTGAAACGCCGGTGGCGCTGGAAAACATCAAGGGCTACCCCAGCGCGCTGTGGGTGCACGAAGTGTCATTCAAAGGGGTGCTGGTAGAAGTGCGTGGCCGGGTCAAACCGCCAAAGACCTTTTCTTTGTGGTTCAGCCCTTCCGGCTACGAACGCATCGCCCTGCGCGGTACGCTGGAGCGGGTAACCGCCCGCGGCCTGTTCGCCTATCGCCTGAGCCAAAGCGATGCCGATGAGATCGAACGGCTACGCCAGTTCATCCTGCACCAACACCGCCTGGTGCATCCGCACGTTCACGCCTGAGACTCGGGCTCCAGATGGCCGCTGAGCAGTTGCTGCAAGCGGCGCGGCATCAAGCGTCCGTCATTGCCCAGGCAACCAATCGACGAATCCGCCAGGCTGTGCTCTGCCAGGTCCGACGCCTCTCCAGCCAGCAACAACGGGCAATCGAGGGTGAAGGCCAGACGATTGAGCCGTGACGCCAACTCTGCGCCAGGGGCATGGTTGGAAAACAGCACCAGGGCTTGCGGTCGAGTGCGCTCGCAGATCAGCGTCAACTCATCCAGTGGCTGACCAACGCCCAAGACCTTGACCGCCAGTTTATCGCTCGACATCAACAAGCCCGCCACCAGCAACTCCAGCTCACGGCACTCTCCGCCAATGGCTGATAGCAATACCCGGGGCGCTGGCGAGGCACAGGCCATTTGCAGGCACCGTGCGACGCGCGAGCGCAGGAAATTGTCGAAGAACAGCCACTCGCTGGCTTGGCCAAAGCGGCCTTGGTGACGTAACAACTGCTTCCACAGCGGGACCAAAATGTCTTGGAACACCACGGTCGTCGAATAGACGCTGAAGATCTGGCCGTACAACCGGTCGAGCTCACGATCATCAAAAGCACTGATGGCCTGCCGCAGTTGCGCCTGCCATTGGCGCCACTCCAGTTCGGTATCGCTGCGTGACGCGGTAGCCGGCTCGTTGGGCTGTGGGTCGCGTGCCAAAAGCTTGCCGACTTTGCTCACCGCCACGCCCCGCTCGATCCAGTCGAGGATGCGGTGCACGGTTTCAATATCGGTGCTTGAGTAAAGTCTGTGCCCACTTTCGGTGCGTAAAGGCTGGATCAAACCGTAGCGACGCTCCCACGCACGCAACGTCACCGGGTTCACACCTGTGAGTCTTGCCACTTCACGAATCGGAAACAGCCCCTCGCAGTCAGTGTGGCTGTCGGGTGTCGTTTCGCGAAGAGGCGCAGTGATTTCGGGCATCAGCGGTCTAAAAACTTGTATGAATTTGAATACCATTTAACGCCGATTGAACTGCATGATTCAAGATCTACGGCGATCCATCCGAAGTTTCTGGCGTATTTGGGCAAATCCGGAATAATCCTTGCCTGTTCTTTTGCGTCGCTGCACCACCCCGCAGCTTCGTCCGTGCACAGCCTACCCGGCTCGGCGCACTTGCTGATTTGGAGATATACGATGTCTACCTCACCCGTCACCTTGATGGTTGCGCGCCGCGTGGCCAAGGGTCGCTACGAAGAGTTGATGGCCTGGCTGCGCGAAGGCGAGCAATTGGCGACTGACTTCCCCGGTTACCTGGGTTCCGGCGTGCTGGCCCCGCCGCCTCATGATGATGAGTTCCAGATCATCTTCCGCTTTGCCGATGAAAAAACCCTGCATGCGTGGGAATTCTCAGCCTCGCGCGGCGCGTGGCTAAGCCGTGGCAGCGAGCTGTTTGCCGACCCGTCGGAGCACCGTGTCAGCGGTATCGATGGCTGGTTTGGCGCAGTAGGTGCCCGCCCGCCACGCTGGAAACAGGCCGTGGCCATCTGGCTGGCATTTTTCCCGGTATCGCTGCTGTTCAACTTCGGCCTGGGCTCGCTGCTCAATGAGCTGGACCTGTTCAGCCGTGTACTGGTGAGCACCGCTGCCCTGACCCCGCTGATGGTTTACCTTTTTATACCGCTGTCGACCCACCTGCTGGCGAACTGGCTGCACCCCTCGCCCCCTCGCAAGGTCACCGAAGCCGCCGCTTGAGTACAGGGAGGCCGGGGCGCTGGTATAGTTTGAGCCTGCCAGCGACTTGAGCCTCCCATGAATGCAACCAACGCTCCGATCCTGATCACCGGTGCCGGCCAGCGTGTCGGCCTGCATTGCGCCCAGCGCCTGCTGGATGAGGGCCAATCGGTGATGTTCAGCTACCGCAGCGAACGCCCCGGCGTGCAGGCGCTGCGTGAGCGAGGCGCCATCGGCGTGTTTGCCGACTTCTCCAGCGAAGCCGGAGTGCTGGCTTTCATTGGCGCCGTCAAAACCCATACCCAAAACTTGCGGGCGATCATCCACAACGCTTCCGCCTGGGTCGCCGAAACCCCGGGCGACGAAAGCCGTGCCTTTATCGACATGTTCAGCGTGCACATGCTTGCGCCGTACCTGATCAACCTGCATTGTTCACCTTTGCTGCAACGCTCGACACCCGCCGATATCGTGCATATCAGCGATGACGTGGTGCGCAAGGGCAGCCGGCAGCACATCGCCTATTGCGCCACCAAGGCCGGGCTCGACAGCCTCACGTTATCGTTTGCCGCGCAGTTTGCGCCGCTGATCAAGGTCAACGGCATTGCCCCGGCGATGGTGATGTTCAACGAAGGCGATGACGCAACCTATCGCGCCAAGGTCCTGGCCAAGTCGGCCCTGGGCATCGAGCCCGGGCCCGAGGTGATCTACCAGAGCGTGCGTTACCTGCTGGACAACCCCTATGTCACCGGTACCACCCTGACCGTCAACGGTGGGCGGCATATCAAGTAAGCCGTTTTTGAGGATGTTGTATGACCTTATCCCTGCCCCACCACTATCGCGAAATCCTCAAGGGCCTGGGCGAAGACCCGCAGCGCGAGGGCCTGCTCGATACGCCCAAGCGCGCGGCCAAGGCCATGCAGTACCTGTGTCATGGCTATGAGCAGAACCTGGAAGAAATCGTCAACGGCGCGCTGTTTGCGTCGGACAATGACGAGATGGTGATCCTCAAGGACATCGAGTTGTATTCGTTGTGCGAGCATCACCTGCTGCCCTTTATCGGCAAGGCCCATGTGGCCTATATTCCGACCGGCAAGGTGCTGGGCCTGTCAAAACTGGCGCGCATTGTCGACATGTTCGCCCGACGCCTGCAGATCCAGGAAAACCTCACGCGGCAAATCGCCGACGCCATCCAGGACGTGACCCAGGCCGCCGGCGTGGCGGTGGTGATCGAAGCCAAGCACATGTGCATGATGATGCGCGGCGTAGAGAAACAGAATTCAACCATGAACACCTCGGTGATGCTCGGCGCCTTTCGCGAGTCGAACACCACCCGCATGGAGTTCCTGCAACTGATTGGACGGAGCAAGTAGCAATGCCACAACTTCAACCAGGCATGGCGCGTATCCGGGTCAAGGACCTGTGCCTGCGCACCTTTATCGGCATCAACGAGGACGAGATCCTCAACAAGCAGGATGTGCTGATCAACTTGACCATCCTGTATGCCGCCCAGGAAGCCGTACGTGACAACGACATCGACCACGCCCTGAACTACCGCACCATCACCAAGGCCATCATCGCTCACGTCGAAGGCAATCGCTTTGCCCTGCTGGAGCGCCTGACCCAGGAACTGCTGGACCTGGTGATGAGCAACGAATCGGTGCTGTACGCCGAAGTCGAAGTAGACAAACCCCACGCGCTGCGTTTTGCCGAGTCGGTTTCGATCACTCTGGCCGCCAGCCGCTGATAGCAAGTGAGCCCTATGAACGACCAACAACGCCTCGAACTCGAAGCCGCCGCCTTTCGCCGACTGGTAGCCCACCTGGACAGCCGCAAGGATGTGCAGAACATCGACCTGATGAACCTTGCCGGCTTCTGCCGCAACTGCCTGTCCAAGTGGTACAAGGCCGAAGCCGACGAACGCCAGATCGAGCTCAGCCTCGATGACGCCCGTGAAGTGGTGTACGGCATGCCGTACGCCGAGTGGAAAGCCCAATACCAGCAAGAAGCCAACGCCGACCAACAGGCCGCGTTTGCCAAAGGAAAGCCTCATGACTGATTTGAACACCCTGCGCGCCAGCCTCAACAGTGGCGAACACGTTTTTGCCGACACGTTGGCATTTGTCGCTGCCGGTTATGACTACCAGCCGCAAGCTTTCACCAACGGCGGTGTGGAAAACGCTGCCGGGCAGAACGAAGGTTCGTGCAAGACCCTGGGTTTGGCGCTGCTGGAAGGGTTGAGTGATAAGGAAGCACTGCTGGCGTTTGGTGAGCATTACCGGTCGGTGGTGGCGACGCCTGAGGGCAGTGACCATGGCAATATTCGAGCGTTGATTGCCCATGGGTTGGCCGCAGTGAAATTTGCTGAACAGCCTCTGACCCGCCGCTGATTTCATAACCAACCCCGCTCAATGTGGGAGCCGGGCTTGCCCGCGATGGCGGTGGTGACTATCACACCGCTATCGCAGGCAAGCCAGCTCCCACATTTGTTTAGCGGAGTAGGTTAGATCGCACCATAAAAAAACCGGCTTTCGCCGGTTTTTTTTAGTCAGCGGGTTTAGAACGAAGCGTCCTTCAAACCGTCGAGGTAACGCTCGGCATCCAGGGCCGCCATGCAACCGGCGCCGGCCGAGGTGATGGCCTGGCGGTAAACGTGGTCTGCCACGTCGCCCGCAGCGAAGATACCTTCGATGTTGGTCGCGGTCGCATTGCCTTCACGGCCGCCTTGCACCACCAGGTACCCGTCTTTGGCTTCCAGCACGCCTTCGAACAGCGAGGTGTTCGGGGTGTGGCCGATGGCGATGAACACGCCGTCGACTTTCAGCTCGTCGAAGCTGCCGTCGTTGTTTTTCAGGCGGGCACCGGTCACACCCATGTTGTCGCCCAGGACTTCATCCAGGGTGGCGTTGAGCTTGAGGATGATCTTGCCTTCGGCGACACGGGCGTGCAGCTTGTCGATCAGGATCTTCTCGGCGCGGAAGGTCTCGCGGCGGTGAACCAGGGTCACGGTGCTGGCGATGTTGGCCAGGTACAGCGCCTCTTCAACGGCAGTGTTGCCACCGCCGACCACGGCAACCGGCTTGTTGCGGTAGAAGAAACCATCGCAGGTGGCGCAGGCCGAAACGCCCTTGCCCATGAACGCTTCTTCCGACGGCAGGCCCAGGTAACGAGCACTGGCGCCGGTGGCGATGATCAGCGCATCGCAGGTGTACACACCGCTGTCACCGGTCAGGCTATAAGGCTTTTTCGAGAAGTCGACCTTGTTGATATGGTCGAAGACGATCTCGGTTTCAAAGCGCTCGGCGTGCTCTTTCATACGCTCCATCAGCACCGGGCCGGTCAAGCCGTGGACATCGCCAGGCCAGTTGTCGACTTCAGTAGTGGTGGTCAACTGACCGCCCGCCTGCATGCCGGTGATCAGCAGCGGCTTGAGATTGGCCCGGGCAGCGTAGACAGCGGCGCTGTAACCGGCAGGGCCGGAACCGAGAATAATCACTCGGGAATGACGGGTATCAGACATGACTCACTCCTACCGACCGCCCAGACCACAGGGCGGCGGGAATAAAAAAGGACGGCGAAGCACTTGGGGAAGGCTTTGACTCGCCAGGTCCTGAAAAATAATGGGTGCAGCGTATCGAGGGGGGCAAGATTAAGGAAATACGCATTAACAATCCAGCTCATAGGTGTTCTCTATGCGCGCGATTGAGTTAATCGACCCCTTTGTAACCCTGGGTGTCGCCTACCTGCCGGAGCTTTCACATCAGGTGCAAAGCCGGTAAGGTCGGCGCGTTCGCCATTTTGCTCGGAGTATTCCATGCCCGCCCCTGCCCTTTCTGGCCCGCAATACCTGCGTGAAGGCCTCAAACTGGTGTTGAGCCCTGGCCTGCGCCTGTTCGTGTTGCTACCGTTGGCGATCAACCTGGTGCTGTTCGTCGGGTTGATCTATTTTGCCGGCCATCAGTTCAGCCTGTGGGTCGATAGCTTGATGCCGACGCTGCCCCACTGGCTAGGTTTTTTGAATTACCTGTTGTGGCCGCTGTTTGTGGTGCTGGTGGTGCTGATGGTGTTTTTCACCTTCACCATGCTCGCCAATATCATCGCCGCACCGTTCAACGGGTTTCTCGCCGAGAAGGTTGAGGTCGTGGTACGTGGCACCGATGACTTCCCGCCGTTCAGTTGGGCTGAACTGGCCGCTATGGTTCCGCGCACCCTGGCGCGGGAGATGCGCAAGCTGGGTTATTTCCTGCCACGTGCCATCGGCCTGTTTATCCTGTCGTTCATCCCAGTGGTCAACCTGATCGCGGCGCCGTTGTGGCTGTTGTTTGGCGTGTGGATGATGGCGATCCAGTACATCGACTACCCGGCCGACAACCACAAGCTGGGCTGGAACGAAATGCTCGCCTGGCTGCGCCAGAAGCGCTGGCAGAGCATGAGCTTTGGCGGCATTGTTTACCTGGTGCTGCTGGTGCCGGTGGTCAACCTGTTAATGATGCCAGCGGCGGTGGCCGGGGCGACGTTGTTCTGGGTGCGTGAGCAAGGCGCCGAAGCGATGGCGCAGCAAGCGGTGGTCAAGTCATAAATCCATCATCGCACTGACACAATGGCGACATGGCCCACGCCGACACTGTGGGTCATGACGACAGCCTCGCTTCACATCACCCTCATTACCGAAACCTTCCCGCCGGAAATCAACGGGGTGGCCAATACCCTTGGCCGCCTGTGCGAGGGCTTGCGCTCACGCGGCCATCAGGTCGAGCTGGTACGCCCACGCCAGAGTGCCGACCAAACCCGCCCCAGCGACGATGAACTGCTGCTGTGCCGCGGCTGGCCACTGCCGGGCTACCCAGGGCTGCAATGGGGCCAATCGTCAATGCGTAAGTTATTGCGACGCTGGACGCGCCAGCGCCCCGATGTGCTGTATATCGCCACGGAGGGGCCGCTGGGGCTCTCGGCGTTGCGCGCCGCACGGCGCTTGGGCATCAGCGTGGTCAGCGGCTTTCATACCAATTTCCAGCAGTATTCGAACCAGTATGGCTTGAGCCTGTTGAGCCGCGTGGTCACCCATTACCTGCGCTGGTTTCATAACCGCTCAAGCCTGACCCTGGTGCCAAGTGCCAGCCAGCGCCTGGAGTTGGAGCGCCGGCATTTTGAGCGCCTGGACCTGTTGTCCCGGGGGGTCGACAGCCAATTGTTCCACCCGGCCAAGCGCGATAACACACTACGTGAAAGCTGGGGGTTGAGCAGTAACCAGATCGCCGTACTGCATGTCGGGCGACTGGCCCAGGAAAAGAATCTGGGCTTGCTCAAACGCTGCTTCGACACCCTGCAGGACAGGTACCCGCTACGCCAGATGAAACTGATCGTCGTCGGCGATGGCCCGCAGCGGGCCATGATGGAGAAGGACCTGCCCGAAGCGGTTTTCTGCGGTGCCTTGCGCGGTGAGGAACTGGCGCGGCACTACGCATCCGGCGATATGTTCCTGTTCCCCAGCCTGACCGAAACCTTCGGCAACGTGGTATTGGAAGCCATGGCGTCGGGGCTTGGAGTAGTAGCTTATGACCAGGCTGCCGCAAGCCAGCATCTACGCCACGGCTACAACGGCGTGCTGGCGATGCCAGGGGATGAGCGTGCGTTTTGCGAAGCCGCCAACTGGCTACTAGAGGATGCAGAAGGTTTACGCCGTATGCGACTGAACGCCCGCCAGCATGCCAGCCGCCAGGGCTGGCCGGCGATTATCGAGCAATTCGAGCAGCAGTTACGCGGTGTGTGTGCGCAGCGTTATGCCCTCTCAGCGCAACCTTACGTGCCTTGAAGGCGTATTTCGCAACAGGCAGGGAAGCGCCTGGGGTACGCCCTTTAAGTTTTGCCTAATATTTAAAATAGGAACCAGCAGCCGTGCGGTGCCAATCAGAAGCACCTGCAATAGAGCAGGCCTTTCAACGAATAGAGAGACCGCGAAATGGCAATTTATGGAATGGGTGTACGCAATGGCGTGAACATGCCAACGGCACAATGGACCCAACAGCAACAATGGCTGGATCAATCCCGCGCAGAGCCGTCAACTTACGGCCAGCCAGGGCATAAAGACGCACTCAAGACTGATCACAGCAAAGAGCTGAACAAGCGCCCAGAGTATTAATCACTGAGGCGAAGTGCTCCCTGTGACCCTCACAGGGAGCACTTCCCTTACACCAGCGTTGTCAGCGCCTCACGACTGAAGGGCAAGATGTCACCCTCGCGCCCTTCGCGCACCTTCACCGCCCAATCCGGGTCCACCAGCAATGCACGGCCCACTGCCACGAGGTCGAACTCATCGTTGTTCAGGCGCTCCAGCAGTTTCTCCAGGCTGGCAGGCTGGGCGACTTTGTCGGTGTTGACCATGAACTGCAGGAACTCGCCATCCAGGCCCACGCTGCCCACCGTGATAGTTGGGTTGCCGGTGAGCTGACGCGTCCAGCCGGCCAGGTTGAGGTCCGAGCCTTCAAATTCCGGCTCCCAGAAACGACGGGTGGAACAGTGGAAAATATCCACGCCAGCGTCAGACAATGGCTTGAGGAACTCACCCAACGCTTCAGGGCTTTGTACCAGGCGCGCGGTGTAGTCCTGCTGCTTCCACTGGGAGAAACGCAAGATGATCGGAAAATCCGGGCCGACAGCGGCGCGGGTCGCCTGGATCAGTTCGATGGCAAAGCGCGAGCGGTTGGCCAGGCTGCCACCGTATTCGTCGGTGCGCTGGTTGCTGCCTTCCCAGAAAAACTGGTCGACGAGGTAGCCGTGGGCACCGTGGATTTCCACGCCGTCCATGCCGATGGCCTGGGCATCCTTGGCGGCTTGGGCGAAGGCGTTGATCACCTCCTTGATGTCCTGTTTGGTCATGCCGTGCACAACGACATTGCCGTCCTTGAGCTTTTCCATCGGGCCATAAGCCGGCACACTGGCGTCAGGCTCGGTGCCGATACGGCGCACACTGCCCACATGCCACAGCTGCGGGACAATCTTGCCGCCTTCAGCGTGGACCGCATCGACCACTTTCTTCCAGCCAGCCAAGGCGGCTTCACCGTAAAAATGCGGCACGTTGGGGTAGCCGTTGGAGGCTGGATGATCGACCACCGTGCCTTCAGTGATGATCAAGCCCACACCGGCAGCGGCACGGCGACGGTAGTACTCGATGACTTTGGAGTTGGGTACGCCACCTGGGGAGAACGAACGGGTCATGGGCGCCATGACCACGCGGGTCGACAGTTGCAATGCACCGAGCTGGAAGGGTTTGAACAAGGCTTGGACGGGCATGGAACGCTCCACGGGGGACTGAATTTATGATGCGGATAATATGGAGAGCTTGCAGCGCTGAGTAGCACTATTGATCTAAATGATTAAGGGGTAAAAGCGGGACGCGGAGCGTCCAGGGTGGCATTCCCACGCAGAGCGTGGGAACGATCAACGCAGAGCGTGGGAACGATCAGGCCGTCACTGGCGTCAGCTCAGGGCTTTTTCGATGGCCTGGATGATGGAGGGATCTTCTGGGGGCGTACGGGGTGAGAAGCGCGCAAGTACGCGGCCATCTTTACCTAACAGGAATTTCTCGAAGTTCCAGGTGATATCCCCGGGGAATTCAGCGCCCTCGCCCGCCAGCAAGCGGTACAACTGGTGCCGATCAGGGCCGTTGACGTCGATCTTGCTGCCCAGTGGAAAGGTCACGCCATAGTTCAGGCTACAGAACTCGCGGATTTCTTCCTCGCTGCCCGGTTCCTGACCGGCAAACTGATTGCACGGCAAGCCGAGCACCGTAAACCCTTGGCCCTTGTACTGCTGGTAGAGGTTCTCCAACGCCGCGTATTGCGGGGTCAAACCACATTTGGACGCCACATTGACCACCAGCACGACTTGGCCCTTGAAAGGCGCCAGCGGTAGCGCTTGTCCGTCCAAGGCTTTGAGTTTCAGATCGTGGAAAGCACTCATGACGAACTCCAGATATCCCATGTTCTTTGCATTGCAGCCCTTCGGAGCTTACAACCGGCAAAGCTGCAATCATAGACGCCGATGACGAAACTCGCCTGCAGGTTACTGAGCGGTCGGCCAGGGCAAAATCGGAATCGCCGTCACCGCATTCTGCGGGCTGCCTTCGATCAGCCGGTCGCTGTAGACCAGATACACCAAGGTGTTGCGCTTCTTGTCGAGGAAACGCACGACCTGCATGGTCTTGAACACCAGGGAGGTGCGCTCCTTGAACACTTCGTCGCCGTCCTTGAGCTCACCCTTGAAGTGGATCGGGCCCACCTGGCGGCAGGCGATCGAGGCTTCGGCACGGTCTTCGGCCAGGCCCAGGCCGCCCTTTACGCCGCCGGTCTTGGCGCGGGACAGGTAGCACGTCACGCCATCGACCTTGGGGTCGTCAAACGCTTCGACCACAATCCGATCGTTGGGGCCGACGAACTTGAACACCGTCGACACCTGGCCGACCTCTTCGGCCGAGGCCAGCAGTGGCATGGCCAACAGCAGGCCGAGCAATCCCTTCATCACGCGCATCGTGTATTTCCTATGGTTAGACCAGGATCAGGTTGTCGCGGTGAACCAGTTCCGGTTCTGCCATATAACCCAAGAGTCCGACAATGGCGTCGGAGGGTTGTCCGATAATCTTCTGTGCTTCCAGGGCGCTGTAGTTGGCCAGGCCGCGCGCAATCTCGCGACCGTCTGGCGCAACGCACACCACCATCTCGCCACGGCGGAAGCTGCCCTGCACCAACTTCACACCCACCGGCAGCAGGCTCTTGTTGCCTTGGGACAACGCCGCTACTGCGCCTGCGTCCAGCACCAGGGTGCCACGGGTTTGCAGATGACCGGCCAGCCATTGCTTGCGCGCCGCCAGCATGCCGCGCTCCGGCGACAGCAACGTACCGATGCGCTCACCGGCCTTGAGGCGATCGAGCACGCGCTCCAGGCGCCCGCCGACGATGATGGTGTGGGCCCCCGAACGCGCGGCCAGGCGCGCAGCGCGCAGCTTGGTCTGCATGCCACCGCGACCCAGGGCACCGCCGACACTGCCGGCGACCGCATCCAGCGCCGGGTCATCGGCGCGGGCTTCATAGATAAGCTGGGCATCGGGGTTGTTGCGCGGGTCGGCGTCGAACATGCCATCGCGGTCGGTGAGGATCACCAGCAGGTCGGCCTCTACCAGATTGGCCACCAGGGCGGCCAGGGTGTCGTTGTCACCGAAGCGGATTTCGTCGGTGACCACGGTGTCGTTCTCGTTGATGACCGGGATGACCTTGAGCTCCACCAGCGCGCGCAAGGTGCTGCGGGCGTTGAGGTAGCGCTTGCGGTCGGACAGGTCGTCGTGGGTCAGCAGCACCTGCGCCGTGTGGCGGCCGTGCTCGGCAAAGCTGGATTCCCAGGCTTGCACCAGGCCCATCTGGCCGATGGCGGCGGCGGCTTGCAGTTCGTGCATCGCGCTGGGTCGCGCGGTCCAGCCGAGGCGGCTCATCCCGGCGGCAACCGCTCCGGACGACACCAGCACCAACTCAACGCCTGCTTCATGCAAGGCCACCATCTGCTCGACCCAGACGCTCATGGCTGCGCGATCCAGACCTTTGCCATCCGCCGTCAACAGCGCACTGCCGATTTTCACGACCCAACGCTGCGCACCTGTCACTTTGCTCCGCATCATCTTCAACCTTAGAGTGAGGGCCGCGCGACCCAGCGCTGCCCATAACGTTATACCCGGATACCAAAACGCCGCTCCAGGGAGCGGCGTTCAAGTTTATCGCAACGGATCAGTCACGCACGTAAATGATTTCCGGACCGTCTTCATCATCCACGTCTTCTTCGTCCCAATCATCGTCGCCGATGTCGTGGACCGACTTCACGCCGCTGCGACGCAGGGCACGCTGGTCGTCCAGGGCCTGCAACTGGGCGCGGGCTTCGTCTTCGATCTGCTGGTCGAGCTCGGCGAGTTCGGCCTTGTACACCGGGTCGGCCGCCAGGCGGTCGGCACGGTCTTCCAGGTAACGCATGATGTCGCGGGTCAGGCGCTCGGTGCCTTCTTTGGCGATGGCCGAGATGACGTAGACCGGACCTTCCCACTCCAGGCGATCAACGATCTCCTTGACGCGCTCTTCGTGCTCTTCTTCCAGGATCTGGTCGCACTTGTTCAGTACCAACCAGCGATCGCGCTCGGCCAGGGCCGGGCTGAACTTGGTCAGTTCGCTGACGATGACTTCGGCGGCATCGGCGGCACTGGTGTCATCCAGCGGCGCCATATCGACGAGGTGCAGCAGCAAACGGGTGCGGGACAAGTGCTTGAGGAAGCGGATACCCAGGCCTGCGCCGTCGGAAGCGCCTTCGATCAGGCCAGGAATGTCGGCAACCACGAAGCTTTTCCAGCGGTCTACGCTGACCACACCCAGGTTTGGCACCAGGGTCGTGAACGGGTAGTCGGCAACTTTCGGCTTGGCGGCCGATACCGAGCGAATGAAGGTACTTTTACCCGCGTTCGGCAGGCCCAGCAGGCCCACGTCCGCCAGTACTTTCATTTCCAGCTTGAGGTCACGCTGCTCGCCGGGCTTGCCCGGCGTGGTCTGGCGCGGTGCACGGTTGGTACTGGACTTGAAGCGGGTGTTACCCAGACCGTGCCAGCCGCCCTGCACAACCATCAGTTTCTGGCCGGCCTTGGTCAGGTCGCCAATTACTTCCTGGGTCGCGGAGTCGATGATCGTGGTGCCGACCGGTACGCGCAGTACCAGGTCTTCACCTTTTTTACCGGTGCAGTCGGTGCTGCCGCCGTTGGAGCCACGCTCGGCATCGAAGTGCCGGGTGTAACGGTAGTCGACCAGAGTGTTGAGGTTCTCGTCGGCCATCATGTAGATGGAACCGCCGTCACCGCCGTCACCGCCGTTCGGGCCACCGTTTTCGATGAATTTTTCGCGACGGAAACTCATGCAACCGTTACCGCCGTCGCCTGCTTTTACTCGGATGGAAACTTCATCAACGAACTTCATAACAAAACGCCTCTCGCCGCATGGACGAGCTTAAGAAACCAAGACATAAGACTCTTGCAAAAATGAGCGCAGCGACCTCAATCAGCGACCGCAAACCAGCGCCTGAGCTCATCACAGACAGCTTTGCAAGAGACTCACTCCACAAACGAAAAAGCCCCGTCGCAAGACAGGGCTTTTCCAGCGATCTCGCAATTAAGCTGCGACAACGCTCACGTAACGGCGGTTGAACGCGCCCTTTACTTCGAACTTGATCACGCCTTCGATTTTAGCGAAGAGGGTGTGATCTTTACCCATGCCAACACCGTAACCGGCGTGGAATTGGGTGCCGCGCTGACGCACGATGATGTTGCCCGGAATGATTTTCTGGCCGCCATACATCTTCACGCCAAGGCGTTTGGCTTCTGAGTCGCGACCGTTACGGGTACTACCACCAGCTTTTTTGTGTGCCATGAGTCAATTCTCCTAGTGAGGAATTAGGCTGAAATTAAGCCTGAATACCGGTGATTTTGATCTCGGTGTACCACTGGCGGTGGCCCATACGCTTCATGTGGTGCTTACGACGACGGAACTTGATGATGCGGACTTTATCGTGACGACCTTGGGAGATCACTTCAGCCACAACGGTAGCGCCAGCAACAACTGGAGCGCCGATGTTCACGTCATCGCCATTGGCGACCAACAGAACGCGATCAAAAGTAACGGATTCGCCAGTAGCGACTTCCAGTTTCTCGATCTTCAGGTATTCACCTGGGGCGACTTTGTATTGCTTGCCACCAGTAACAATTACTGCGTACGACATGGTATTTCTCCGATAATCCTGCTCACCCAGCGCTTTATAAGAAGAGGTATTGGCTGGCATGGCTGCATGGGATGGACGTCCCTAATGCAATTGCGTAAGGCAGGTGCTGCCCAGGAAGTTCAGGGTGCGCGATTGTACGCAAGGTAAAGAGGTGTTGCAAGGGGCCGTCTATCGCGCCTTGACACTGCGGGGTGAGGGTCCTAGCATGCCGCGCAACCCTTCTGGAGCGACTGTCGCTGATGCAACCCCAAGCTTTCTACCGCGCGGTCGCGGACGATTTTAGCGCCGTCGACGGCATCATCAAGCAGCAGCTGACGTCTAAAGTGCCGCTGGTCTCCAAAATTGGCGACTACATTACGTCGGCGGGCGGCAAACGCCTGCGTCCTTTATTAGTGTTGCTGTGCGGCAAGGCCCTGGGCCGTCAAGGCGACGACCTGCGCCTGCTGGCTGCCACCATCGAATTCCTGCACACCGCCACCCTGCTGCATGACGACGTGGTCGACATGTCCGGCATGCGCCGTGGTCGCGAGACCGCAAACGCGATGTGGGGCAACGCGCCCAGCGTGTTGGTGGGCGACTTCCTGTATTCGCGCTCGTTCGAAATGATGGTCGAGCTGGGCTCGATGCCCGTGATGAAGATTCTTTCACAGGCCACACGCATCATCGCCGAAGGCGAAGTGTTGCAGCTGTCCAAAGTCCGCGACGCCAGCACCACCGAAGAAACCTATATGGAAGTGATTCGCGGCAAAACCGCGATGCTCTTCGAAGCCTCTACCCACAGTGCCGCCGCGCTGTGTGGCGCCACCGCCGAACAGGCCGAGGCGCTGCGCACGTTCGGTGACCACCTGGGCGTGGCGTTCCAACTGGTGGATGACCTGCTCGATTACAAGGGCGACGCCGAAACCCTGGGCAAGAACGTCGGTGACGACCTGGCCGAGGGCAAGCCGACCTTGCCGCTGATCTACACCATGCGCGAAGGCACGCCGGAACAGGCCGCTCTGGTGCGCAAGGCGATCCAGAAAGGCGGGATCGAAGACCTGGAAGCCATCCGTGCCGCCGTGGAAGCCTCGGGTTCCCTGGAGTACACCGCGCAACTGGCGCGTGACTACGTGGCCCGTGCGATTACGTGTCTGGAAGCCCTGCCGGCCAGTGAATACCGGGATGCCCTGGTTGAGCTGAGTGAGTTTGCGGTCGCCCGTACTCACTGATTCCGCGCTGTTTAATGTGGGAGCTGGCTTGCCTGCGATAACTGGAGTGAATTCACTGCCACTATCGCAGGCAAGCCAGCTCCCACATTAGGACGAGTCCAACCCCATCCGCGTTTAAAACCCTATATAATGTGCGACTTTTAGCCATCCCTGACTTTCTAGGAGCTTTAGTGAGCACGTTGCCTCCCTGCCCCAAATGCAATTCCGAATACACCTACGAAGACGGCGCCCATCTGATCTGCCCGGAATGCGCCCATGAATGGTCCGCCACTGGCGAGGCCGAAGTGGTTGGCGATGAAACCGTGAAGAAAGACTCTGTGGGCAACGTCCTGCAGGACGGCGACACCATCACAGTGATCAAAGACCTCAAGGTCAAGGGCACTTCCCTGGTGGTCAAAGTCGGCACCAAGGTCAAGAACATCCGGCTGTGCGACGGCGACCACGATATCGATTGCAAGATCGACGGTATCGGCCCCATGAAGCTCAAGTCCGAGTTCGTGCGCAAAGTCTGATCCTGCTGCATTCCATCCCGCGCCCGCCGCGGGGTGGCGTTTTGCCCTCTGCGTTGATCGAACGCAATACCCACACAGAAAAAAACAGAAACTGCCAATAGACGCTTGCTATTCTACGAATAAGAATTATTCTCATTGAAACCCATCAAGGAGAACGACCATGACTTATTTGATAGATGCCTGGCTGGATCGCCCTCACCCTTACCTGCGAATCCTGCATCGGGAAACCGGTGAAGTCTGTGCGGTGCTTGAAGAAGAAGCGCTGAACGAGCTGCAGGACCAGGGCGATCTGGACGTCAATGGCCTGAGTTCCAGTGAGCCTGGGGTGCTGAAGGAAGTGGTGAGGAATCTGTTTCTGTTCTGCTATGCACGAGCGTTGCGCCCGGCGACGGAGCTTAATGGCAAGTTCCATCCATGAAGAAACTGGCAAATGCCTGTTGGGGCGAACGCGTTCGTCCCAACAGGTAACCAGCGGGTCTTACAGAACGTCGAGCAGCTCGACGTCGAATACCAGAACGCTGTGCGGCGGGATGCTGCCAACGCCTTGAGCGCCGTAAGCCAGTTCGCTCGGCACGTACAGGCGCCATTTGCTGCCGGCATTCATCAGTTGCAGGGCTTCGGTCCAGCCGGCGATCACGCCGCCAACCGGGAATTCTGCAGGCTGGCCGCGCTCGTAGGAGCTGTCGAACACAGTGCCGTCGATCAGGGTGCCGTGGTAGTGAGTACGCACTTGGTCTTCACGGGTCGGCTTGGCGCCGGTACCAGCCGTCAGCACTTCAAATTGCAGGCCGGAAGCCAGGGTGGTGATGCCATCACGCTTGGCGTTTTCCGCCAGGAAAGCCAGGCCAGCGCCTGCTGCAGCTTCAGCCTTGGCAGCGGCTTCGGCTTGCATGATTTCACGGATCACTTTGAAGCTGGCCGCCATTTGCTCTTGGTCAACACGGCTAGGCTTGCCTGCGAACGCGTCGGTCAGGCCGGCCAGGATCGCGTCCAGGCTGACGCCCGGTGGCGGGTTGTCACGCAGTTGGTCGCCCAACTGACGGCCGATACCGTAGCTGACGCGGGTTTCGTCGGTGGACAGATTAACTTCGGACATGAAGAGGCTCCGCTGTAGGACGCCACAGTTTCCCGCGCCGCCCAGAACTAAAAGGGCCCGCAGACTAGCACACATGAGCGGGCCGTGATCAGCCCCACCCCGGCTACCAAAGCGCCAGATCATAGGTCAGGTACAACCGGTAGTTGTCCCGGTCACTGGCATAGGTTGAGCGATAAGTGGCCTTGCGCACCTCCACACCCAGGCCTTTGAAGGTGCTGTCCTGAACCACGTACCGCAGATTCGTGTCGGATTCCCACTCCCGTGCCTCACGCCCTTTGAAGTCGCCGTTTTGCCCTTTGTAGTAGCGGGTCATGAAACTCAAGCCAGGCAGTACCGCCGCCAAGTCATAGTCGTAGCGCAGCATCCAGGTTTGCTCACCCGCCTGGATGAACTTGCCCACACCCGCGTTACTAAAGGAATACAACGTCGACACACTTGCATATGGCAACGCCGTCTCGCCACTGACTTTCTGATAGCCCACACCCAGCGCCTGCGCACCCAGGCGATAGGTAAACAGGCCGCTGAACATGTCACTGTCGACTGCACCGTTACGTGCCTCACCGGCTTCACTGCTGATGAAATAGCGCAAGTCGCTGGTCAGCGTGCCCCGGCCCAACGGCTGCTTATGCACAAGGCCGAAGAATTGCTGGCGGTAGAATTCGCGCATTTCGCCGTAGTACCACGTGCCACTGAGCTTTGGCGTAAAGGCGTAGGTGGCGCCAGCGAAATCGAAGTCACTGCCCTTCTTGCCACTGTAGCCCTGGGGATAAATATCCACGCTGTCGGTGGAGTTACGCAGCTTGAATTTATCCAGTTACCCGGCGTGCAGGTACAGGTCGCGAATGCCGGTGTATTCCACTTGAGTGCCCTGGAAGGTCTGCGGCAACAGGCGGCCATCGTTGTGCACCAGCACCGGGATCTTTGGCAGCAACGTACCGGTTTTCACCACCGCGTCGCCCCAGCGCAGCTTGGCCGTGACTCCCAGGCTGGAAAACTCGCTGGCCGCATGACCATCGTCATGCACCGGCAGCAAACCCGTGCCGGCGTGGGTCGGGCTGGAGTCCAGACGCAAGCCCGCCAGCCCCAGGGCATCCAGGCCAAACCCAACAGTGCCCTCGGTATAACCTGACTGCAGATTGAGCAGAAAGCCTTGGGCCCACTCCTTGCGGTCTTCGCCCCCGTCGCGGTAGCCGTCGTTGAAGTAGAAGTTACGCAAGGTCAATCGGCCTTGGGAATCCTCCCAGAACCCCTGGGCCATTACTGCAGGCGACAAGCTCGCTAGCAACCCCGCGGAGACTATTCCCCCCCTCGTGAAAAAATCACGCATAAACCGTTCCTCAATGCCGTGTTGTGTTTTTTTATGGGCAGTTGCGCAGGCGCGACAGGCTGGACGGCATGTCGCGTTGCAGCGGACACTAACGGCTCATCAACTGCCCCACAACGTTATGCGAGAAGCGCATCAGGCTATGCGTGAAGCACCCGCCGCCCTTGCCAACCGACAGGAAGAACACGGTGAATCTCAAGCAACTCGAAGCTTTCAAAGCGATCATGTCTACCGGCTCGACCATCGGTGCCGCGACACGCATGGGCCTCTCGCAATCGGCGGTCAGCCGCCTGCTGAGCCAGTTGGAAGAGCATGTGGGTTTTGCCCTGTTCCTGCGCAAGAAAGGCCGCCTGATGGCCACGCCAGAGGCCGAGGAACTGCTCACCGAAGTCGCCGGACTGGTCGATGGGATGCAGCGTATCCAGCGCCTGGCTGACGAGATGCGTGTAGGGCGTTCGCGCAAAAGCCTGCTCAAGGTCGCGGTACCCACCAGCATGACCCAGGAGCTGTTGCCACGCATCGTGGCGCAGTTTCTCAAGGAGCATGACGACATTGTCGTGGAACTGCTGACCGGTTCTTACGACACGATCGAGCGTGCGGTGCTGGACCGTTCCGCCGACCTGGGCTTTGTACGCCTGCCCACGGAAATACCTGACTTCGATGTCGAGCCGGTGCTACAAACCGAAGGCGTCTGCGTGATGCCCGCCGACCATCCGCTGACCCGTCACGCCTGCATCCAAGTGCAGCACCTGCGCGATGTGCCGTTGGTGATGCTCGGCCGGCAACGCGCATTGCGGGCCGAGCTGAACCAGGTGTTTCGTGCCGCCAACCTCACACCGCAGGTGCGGGTCGAGGTGCACTCGGTCGGGGCAGCGTGCAGCTTCGTTGCCGAGGGCCTGGGGGTGTCGATCGTCAATGGTCTGCTGGCCAGCCACTTCCGGCATTTGCCCATCGTCACCCGCCCGTTTCGCCCGGCGCTGCCCTACGCATTCGGCCTGGCGTTTCGCGCCAATGAGCCGCGCTCGCAACTGGTACACGCGTTTGCCGAGCACCTCAAGCAGGGTCTGGCCGCACAAAACGCATAGCCCAACCCACCCCACGCATAACGTTGTCGTCGCGAAAACTTTGCCCTAGTGTCCGCCCCACACGTGTCACCCCTATAACAATAACGGCGCACGCCGGGGCCACTAGCATGAGCGAATCCCAGAGCATCCCTACCCAAGCAGCGGTGGGAAATACCACGCAACGCAAGCAGATCAATCCCGCCATCATCCTGCTGAGCATCGTCCTGCTCGCAGTGGCGTTTACCTACGCGGTGAACTCGGGCACGTTCCAGCGCCAGAATGGCCTGGTGATACCGGGCTCTTACCAGGTGCTGGAAAAACACGACTCCCTGGGCCAACTGTTCAGCCTGGAGCCGCGCAAAGCCGGCGACACCGTGGCCCGCCCGGTGTCCTTGGTGGAAGGTTTCATGGCCATTCCCCAGGGCATCGAGAAACGTGCGGCGCTGATTTTCATGGTGCTGTTCATCGGTGGCATGTTCGGGGTGCTGAACAAGGCCGGAGTGATCGACGCCGGGCTGGAACGCATGCTGGGGCTGACCCGGGGTAATATCTACGTGCTGGTGCCATGCCTGATGCTGGTGTTTTCCGCCGGCAGTACCTTCATGGGGCTGGCCAAGGAATTTATCCTCATCGTGCCGTTGATGGTTGCCATGGCTAATCGGCTGGGGCTGTCGAACCTGATCGGGCTGGCCATCGTCACGATCTCGGTGAAGATCGGCTACCTGGCTTCTATTTCCAATCCCGTGGCGCAGCCGATGGTCGGGCTGCCGATCTTCAGTGGCCTGAGCATGCGTGTGCTCGCCTACTGCAGCTTCCTGCTGGTGGGCATTGCCTTCGTGCTGTGGAGTATTCGCAAGCACGGTTACGATGCCACGGCGCAGATCACTTTCGAAAGTACGCCGTTGCCCCTTCGCCATCTGATCAACCTGATCGTACTGCTGACGGGCATCGCTTTCCTGGTCTACGCCTCCAACCGCTGGGGCTGGAAATACCATGAGCTGTCGGCGTTCTACCTGCTGCTGACGCTGGCCTTCAGTGTGATCGCCGGGCTCGGCGCGAGCACTGCTGCCAGTGCCTTTGTCGATGGAATGAAGAAGGTGCTGATCGCCGGCGTGTTGATCGGCCTGGCCACCGCCGTAGAGATCATCCTCAGTACCGGCCAGGTACTGGACACCATCGTCAACAGCCTGGCCAACCTGGTGGGCGACCACGGCCCGATCGTGTCGGCCTATGGCATGTTCTTCGCGCAACTGGGGCTCGATGTACTGATCCCATCCACCTCAGGCCAGGCGGCGGTGACCATGCCGATCTTCGGGCCCTTGGGCCAGTTGTCCGGCGTCAGCCCGCAGACCACGGTGTTCGCATTCTTGATGGGCAACGGCCTGACCAACATGATCACCCCCACCTCCAGCGGCCTGCTGGTGCTGTTGGCCACCGCCAATGTCGGCTGGGGCCAATGGGCGCGTTACATCCTGCCGCTGTTCCTGATCTACGCCGTGCTGGCGATGGTGTTGCTGGCCATTGCGGTGACGAGCGGGTACTGAATCGATGAGTGTTATCTGCATGCAAATTCTGCCTGACCAAATGATCCCGATGCGTGACGGCATCTACCTGGCCACCGATATCTACCTGCCAGCGGGCGGCAAAGGGCCGTTTCCGGTAGTGATCGAACGCACGCCCTACGACAAAAGCAAGCCCTCGCGCTCGGAAAAACAGCTCGACGGCCAACACATCTCCCGTGCACAAATAGCCGCACGGTTTACCGAGCAGGGCTTTGTCGCGATCTTCCAGGACTGCCGTGGGCGCTACGCCTCCGAAGGCACGTTCACCAAATACACGGCCGAGGGTGAGGACGGTTTCGACACCCTGGCCTGGATCGTCCAACAGCCCTGGTGCAACGGCAGGATCGGCAGCATGGGCCTGTCCTACGCGGCCCACACGCAGTTGGCGATGGCCTGCCTGCACCCACCGGGCCTTGGCAGCATGGTGCTGGACAGCGGCGGCTTCGCCAATGCTTACCAGTGCGGGATTCGCCAAGGCGGCGCCTTTGAACTCAAGCAAGCGACCTGGGCCTTTCGCCAGGCCAAGGAAAGCCCGGCGGCCCTGGCCAACCCTCAGATTCGTGAGGCGTTAGAGCAAGAGGATATCCATCAGTGGTTCACGCGCATGCCATGGCAACCCGGCCAATCGCCGCTTCGCCACGTGCCGGAATACGAAACCTATGTGTTGGACCAATGGGCCCAGGGCACCTTCAGTGAATATTGGCAACAGTCCGGCATCTACGCCGAAGGCCACTACGCGCAACTGCCCGATATCCCGGTACTGTTCATGTCCAGCTGGTACGACGCCTACGTCAGCTCGACCCTGGCCAACTACCGCGCCTTCACCCAGAACGGCACTGCCCGCCAGCGGTTGGTGATGGGCCCATGGCTGCATGGCGACCGCAATATCAGCCACAGCGGCGATGTGGAGTTCGGCCAGCAAGCCACCTTCGATGGGCAGGTCGATCAGGATTGGCTCAGTTGCCGCCTGGCGTGGTTCGAGCATTCCCTCAAACCATCGCCTCACACCACGACGGCCAGCGTGCAGGTGTTCCTGATGGGCGGTGGCAGCGGTAACCGCGATGAGAACGGACGTTTGCAGCATGGCGGCCGCTGGCTGCACACCACGCAATGGCCACTCCCCGGCAGCCAGACATTGACCCTCTACCTGAATGCACACAGGCAGTTGAGCCGCACGGCACCTGTCGAGGCTGACGCCCACTTGAGTTACCGCGCCGACCCCGCCCACCCGGTCCCGACCATCGGCGGCGCGCTGACCTCCGGCGCCCCTGTGTTTGTTGGCGGGGCCTTCGACCAACGGGAGCGTCCCGACTTTTTCGGCACCCAAGGGGATAACCGCCCCCTGGCTCAGCGCGATGACGTTCTGGTGTTCCAGACCGAGCCTCTGGACGACGACCTGATCGTCGCCGGTGACGTGCAGATCGAGCTGTGGATCGACAGCGATGCTCCCGACACCGACTTCACCGCCAAGCTGGTGGACGTGTACCCGCCCAGCGCCGACTACCCCGAGGGCTTTGCGATGAACATCACCGACGGCATCCGCCGCTGCCGTTATCGCGACTCATGGGAACAGCCGACGGCCCTGAATCCCGGCGAACGGGTCAAGGTGCTGATCGAACCTTTCGCCACCTGCAACCTGTTCAAGCGCGGCCATCGGTTGCGCCTGGATATCGCCAGCAGCAACTTCCCGCGCTTTGACGTCAACCCCAACAGCGGCGAGCCTTCAGGCCAAGCCAGCCACCCTCGGGTTGCCCACAATAGGGTGCACCTGAGCCACGCCGCCGCCTCCTGCCTCAGGCTTACCGTGGTGCCCAACACGGCGGAGTCCTGAGCGCATCGGATCGCCATTGCGGCACGATAATGGCGCCCCTTCGTCACCCCGCAAGAAAAGTACTTCAGAATCATCCTTTGCCGCCGATACAGCCCTACACATCTTGGCTGGCTCAAACAACAACACACCGTCCAGCAGACAGACATCACTCTTCAAGGAGCTTTCGATGAACAGCTGGTTCGGTAACATCAGTGTCAATCTCAAACTCGGCCTGGGCTTCGGCCTGGTGTTGGTCCTCACTTCAGTCCTGGCGCTGACGGGCTGGACCAGCCTGGGCGGCTTGATCGACCGTAGCAATTGGATGAGCGACATCACTCAGCTCAACGCCTCGTTGACCAAGCTGCGTATCGTGCGCTTGCAATACATGCTGGCCAATGGCGACGAAGCCGTGGCGCAGAACGTGCAGACCAGCCTCGATGCCTTCGCCGCCCAGCAACAGAAGCTGCTGGACAGCTTCAAGAGCCCGGAAAACCTCAAGCTGCTCAATGAGCAGAAAGACGTGATCACCGCCTACCGCCAGTCCCTGAGCAAAATGCGCGAGGCCTATCGCAATGGCAACGCTGCGCGCGATGTCATGGGCGCCAAGGCCGACATCGCCAACGCACAAATCAATGCGCTGGAAACTAGTGTGCAGCAGTCACCCGAGAGCCCGGAACGCTTCACGCAGTTTGTGGCCGTGACCCAGGCCAAGAACGAATTCCTGCAGGCTCGCTACGAAGTGCGCGGCTATACCAATAGCCCCAACGCAGAAACCGAAGCGCGCGCGGCTACACAGCTGGAGAAAGCTGTTGCGGGTTTGAAAGGCCTCAGCGTTGCATTCGGTACTGGACAGCAAAGCGCATTGTCCGCACTGGAAACCGCCCTCGTTGCTTATCGCAGTGCGGTACAGAGCTACAAAGCGGCCAACGCCAATATCGTCACCGCCCGTGCCGAAATGACCACCCAGGGCGCCGATATCGTGACGATCAGCGACAAGCTGTACGACATCCAACTGGAACGTCGCGACGCTGAAAGCACCCAGGCCCGCAGCCTGCAGTTGATCAGCACCTTGCTGGCCCTGTTGGTCGGCGTGATTGCCGCGTGGGTGATCACGCGCCAGATCACCCGTCCGATCCAGGAAACGCTGGCCGTGGTGGAACGCATCGCTTCGGGCGACCTGAGCCACAACATCCAGGTGACCCGTCGTGACGAACTGGGCGTGTTGCAGCAAGGCATCCAGCGCATGGGCACCACCCTGCGCGAGCTGATCAGCGGCATTCGCGACGGCGTCACTCAGATCGCCAGCGCCGCCGAAGAGTTGTCAGCCGTGACCGAGCAAACCAGCGCCGGTGTGAACAGCCAGAAGATCGAGACCGATCAGGTCGCCACCGCCATGCATGAAATGACCGCCACCGTGCAGGAAGTCGCGCGTAATGCCGAGCAGGCTTCCCAAGCCGCTTCCGACGCCGACGGCCAAGCCCGCGAAGGCGATAAAGTGGTGGCTGAAGCCATCGCCCAGATCGAACGCCTGGCGGCCGAAGTGGCGCGCTCCACCGACGCCATGACGCACCTGCAACAAGAGAGCAACAAGATCGGCAGCGTGATGGACGTGATCAAGGCCGTGGCCGAACAGACCAACCTGCTGGCCCTCAACGCCGCCATTGAAGCTGCGCGTGCCGGTGAAGCCGGCCGTGGCTTTGCCGTGGTCGCCGACGAAGTACGCGGCCTGGCCCAGCGTACACAGAAATCCACCGAGGAAATCGAAGGCCTGGTGGCAGGCTTGCAGAACGGCACCCAACAAGTCGCCAGCGTGATGAACAACAGCCGCAGCCTGACCGACAGCAGCGTCGAACTGACGCGCAAGGCCGGGGTATCCTTGGAAAACATCACCCGCACCGTGTCGAATATCCAGTCGATGAACCAGCAGATCGCAGCGGCCGCCGAACAGCAAAGCGCCGTGGCGGAAGAGATCAGCCGCAGTATCGTGAATGTGCGGGACGTGTCCGAGCAGACCGCTACGGCCAGTGATGAGACGGCCAAATCGAGTGTGGAGCTGGCACGGTTGGGTAGCCAGTTGCAGCAGATGGTCAGTCATTTCCGGGTTTAAAAAACCAAAAAAGCCGCCTCAATTTAAGCCGAGGCGGCTCCACTTCTCAGACCTTACAGGTCATCAAAGCTGTCCCGCAGGAATGTCCACACGTGATAAACACGTAGAGCATTCACTACGAGGTTCCACGTACGTCGTGCAAACTTAGACATACTCGGCCCTCCTTGAGTTGGGCCTTACCTCCAGCGCACTTACCGGAACACGTGAGCCTTTGGACGCGGGTCAATGCGTCCTTTGAGGTGGCCGGGCCAGTGGTCCTTCCGCATCAATCCGGCACGGATTACTAGCCCGTGGCGGTCGGTCCAGAATTCGCGCGCATACCCGGCCCACCCAAAAGCGACAAACGCAGAACGGGGAAGATCCTAACCAACATTCCCGTCTAAGGTGTGTCCAACAGTGGTCAAATATCCAGTATCGCCCGATAGATTCATTGCAAGCTTTTGCAATCAAGTCAGGCAAGAGAAAGATGCCTAAAGTATCCATGCCGGCCATCGTTCCGTGTTGCGTGAAGACGTGACCGGCGGTAGTATCCACGTGCGGGTCAATGCGTCCTTTGAGATAGCAAACCCCAGCCACTCACTGGGTTTGCAATAAAAAACCGCCCTACTAAGGCGGTTTTTTATTGCCTGCCATTTGCCACTCAGCCCTCGCTGTCCTCGACAAACACCAGCCGATTCCCAAACGGATCGCGGATGCTCATTTCCCGCGTCCCCCAAGGCGTATCTTCAACCCCTGGCTTGGCATAACGGTACGCTTTGCCCAGCAACTGCTGCTGATACACGTCGACCCCTTGGGCCTGGATCCGCACGGCCGCCCCTGGCGAAGCATCGCCATGATGCTCGGACAAATGCAGCACACACTCCCCCAGCGACACTTGCAGGTACAAAGGGAAATTCGCCTCGAAGCGATGCTGCCAATCAACCTTGAACCCCAGAAAATCGACGTAGAACTCCAACGCCTTGGCCTCGTCGAAAATCCGCAGGATGGGGGTGACTTTTCCTAAGTGCATGGCAACAGCTCCATCTAAAAGAACCCCAACTATAGAGACGAAAACCCGCCACGCAAATCCCCGTTGCGCGCCAGGAACCGGCCTGCTCTCGCGCCGTTCGCCTGCCCATCGCGATAGCTCAATACGCCATTGACCCACACGCCATCAATCCCTTCAGCTGCGCGCTGCGGTGCGGTGAAATCCGCCACATCCCGCACCCGCAGGGGGTCGAACAACACCAGGTCAGCCCAGTAGCCTTCACGGATCTCGCCACGCTCGGCCAGCCCAAAACGCGCCGCCGACAAGCCGGTCATCTTGTGCACCGCCGTGTGCAAAGGGAACAAACCGACATCCCGACTGAAATGCCCGAGTACCCGTGGGAAGGCCCCCCACAAGCGTGGATGAGGAAACGGGTCTTCAGGCAAGCCGTCCGAGCCCACCATCGACAACGGATGCGCGAGGATGCGCCGAACGTCGGCCTCATCCATCCCGTAATACACCGCCCCTGCCGGCTGTAAACGGCGAGCGGCCTCCAACAGCGAAACGTTCCACTCGCCAGCGATGTCCTGCAAATCGCGCCCGCCCATGTGCGGGTGCGGTGTCGACCAGGTAATGGTGATGCGAAACGCGTCGGTCACTTGCTTGAGGTCCAGAGTCGAGGAGCTGGCTGCATAAGGATAGCAATCACAGCCCACCGGATGATCTTTGGCCGCCGCTTCCAAGGCCGCTAACAGCTGTGGGCTGCGCCCCCAATTACCGGCGCCGGCGCATTTAAGATGGGAAATGATCACCGGCACCCTCGCCTCTCGGCCGATCAAGAACGCTTCATCCATCGCCTCCAGCACCGGTTCGAACTCGCTGCGCAGGTGAGTGGTGTAGACCGCGCCGTAGGCCGTCAACTCTTGGGTGAGTTGCAGCACTTCATCGGTCTCGGCGTTGAACGCGCTGGCGTAGGCCAGGCCTGTGGATAAACCCAGGGCACCGGCCTCCAGGCTTTCCTGCAACTGCACGCGCATGGCCGCGATTTCATAGGGTGTGGCGGTGCGGTGCAGGTCGTCCATATGGTTGCTGCGCAGCGCCGTGTGGCCGATCAACGCGGCGACGTTCACCGCCGGGCAGGCTCGTTGCACCGCGGCGCGGTAGTCGGCAAACCGTGGATAAGAGAACGCTTCGCGGCTGCCCAGCAAGTTCATCGGGTCTGGCGGGTCGCTGCGCAAACTGACCGGCGCGGCGCTGATGCCACAGTTGCCGACAATCACCGTGGTCACGCCCTGGCTGAGCTTGGGCAGCATCTGCGGCTGGCGGATCACCACCGTGTCATCGTGGGTGTGCACGTCGATAAAGCCCGGCGCCAATACTCGGCCATGGGCGTCGATGACCTGCTCGGCCTGGGCTGTGGACAAGTCGCCAATCGTGCGGATGCGCCCTGCGTGCACGCCCACATCGGCGACATACCCTGGGGTGTTACTGCCATCGATGATCAGCGCCTGGCGAATCAACGTGTCGTACTTCATATCAGTCTCCAAGCGGCAGGCTGCCAGGGCCGCCGCGGTAATCGTCCAGGGCCAGTTTGATCCGGCGCAGGCGTTCCTGGTTATCGTCCGGCAGGGCCAGCGCCAACTCAGTGGCGAGCAGGTCGATAGCCAGCAGCATGCCGTAGCGGGCCGCAGTAGGCTTGTAGATAAAACTGGTTTCCGCCGATTGCAGCGGCAGCACGACATCTGCCAACTGCGCCAGGGGCGAATCGGCAAGGGTGATGGCAATGATCCGCGCGTCGTAGTTGCGCGCCAGCGTCACCACTTCAAGTAATTCAGGGGTCAGGCCCGTGAGCGAGCAGACAATGACGGCATGTTCGGGCCCCAGGGTCGCCGCCGTGACACGCATCATCACCGGGTCATGGCTGGCGGCAATCGGATAACCCAGCCGCACCAGGCGCACCTGCAACTCATCGCTGCACAGGCTCGACGGCCCGCCCATGCCGAACGCATGGATCATCCGCGCCTTGCCCAACAGCTTGACCGCATCGCCAAAACTGCGCTGGTTGAAACCCGACAGGTGCTGACGCAACGTCGCCTCGATGTCCCCCAGGATCTGCCGATGAAACGCTGACTGTTCTGGCTTGCCCGCCGGGTCGAGAAAGCGGCTGCCCACACCACTGGCCTGGGCCAATTGCAGGCGCAAATCGCGCAAGTCACGGCAGCCCACGCTGCGGGCAAAGCGTGACAAGGTGGCGGTACTTACCTCAGCCCGTTGCGACAGTTCCTCCAGGCTGGCGGAGGCGGCAAAGCCCACATCCTCAAGCATCAGCTTGGCGATACGCCCTTCGCCGGCACTGAAAGCGTCCTGGCGGGCGCGGATCTGATAGAGGATGTCCATGGGGGCTCCGGGTTACAGGCTCATAAAACAAGGGACAGACCGTAGGTCAGGCCGAAGGCGACCAGCGAAATCAAGGTCTCCAGTACGGTCCAGGTCTTGAAGGTCTGGATAACCGTCATATTGAAGTATTCCTTGATCAGCCAGAAGCCGCCGTCGTTCACGTGGGAAAAGATCACCGAGCCTGCACCGGTCGCCAGCACCAGCAATTCAGGGTGTGGATAACCCAGGCCCAAGGCGACCGGCGCGACTACCCCGGACGCGGTGGTCATGGCCACCGTGGCCGAGCCGGTAGCAACGCGCATCAACGCGGCGAACAACCAGCCCATCACCAGCGGCGACAACTGGAACGCATGGGCCAGGCCGAGGATTTCATGGGTGACCCCGGCATCCACCAGGATGCGGTTCAACCCGCCGCCCGCGCCCACCAGCAAGGTGATGCTGGCGGTCGGCGCCAGGCATTCGTTGGTGAACTTGAGGATCGACTCGCGGTTAAAGCCCTGGGCCAGGCCCAAGGTCCAGAAGCTCACCAGGGTCGCCACCAACAGGGCGATCACCGAGTTGCCGATAAACAACAGGAACTGGTTGAACCCGCTGCCCGGCGTGGAAATCACGTTGGCCCAGCCGCCGATCATCATCAACACCACCGGCAACAGGATAGTGCCCATGGTCAGCGCAAAACTGGGCAGGCGCGTACGCGGTTCACGCTCGATAAACTGGCGCTCCAGCGGGTTTTCCGCTGGCAAGTGAATGTGCGGCACGATGAATTTGGCGTAGACGGGCCCGGCAATGATCGCCGTGGGGATGCCAATCAGGATCGCATACAGCACCGTCTGCCCGACCGAGGCGTTATAGGCCAGCACCGCCATCATTGCCGCTGGGTGCGGCGGCACCAACGCATGCACCACCGACAGGCCAGCGACCATCGGCAGCCCGACCATCAGGATCGACACGCCCACGCGCCGCGCCACGGTAAAGGCAATCGGCACCAGCAACACAAAGCCGACCTCGAAAAACAGCGGCAGCCCCACCAGGAATGCAATACACACCATCGCCCAGTGGGCATTGCGCTCACCGAAGCGGTTGATCAGCGTGCGCGCCACCTGCTCGGCGCCGCCCGACTCGGCCATCATCTTGCCGAGCATGGTGCCCAGCGCCACCACCAGGGCGATATGCCCCAGGGTCTTGCCGACACCCGCCTCGTACGAACCCATGATGGTGTCCGCTGGCATCCCGGCCATCAGCGCCAGGCCGATGGACACCAGGGTAATCACGATAAAGGGATTGAGTCGGTAGCGTGCAATCAGCACGATCAATGCAATGATGGCGATGGCAGCGTATGCCAACAGCCCGAAGCCCGGTAATGCGGCCATGCGGTACTCCTCGGAAAGGGTCACGTCGAATAGGTTGTGAAACTCATAAATCATTCCCGAGGAGGATTTTCAATTTTTATGAAAGTAATTTTCGCCCACGGATAAGCGCTGTCGCTTGGGGATATGCCCGACGTTAACGGATGAAAATTCGAGGGGTGTTCTTACATGAAGATCAGAGAAGGCGGAAACTCAAACGCCGCCCTTGAGTCATAGACTGCGCATCCACTGCCCAGGAAACCGCTCATGATTCGCACCACAATTGCCGCCAGCGTCCTGCTCTTGTGCGGCAGTGCTTATGCCGCCGACAACCCTGCCTTGAAAAAATGCATGGACAGCGCCAATACCACCGCAGACATGGTCAATTGCAATGCCAAGCAAACCAAGGTGCAGGACGACCGCCTGAACCGCGCCTACAAGACCGCCCTCGCCGCCCAGGAAGGCGCGCGCAAACAACAACTGCAAGACGTGCAGCGCCTGTGGATCAAATACCGCGACGCCAATTGCGCCTTCGCAGGCAGCGCCACCGGCGGCACGATTGATCAGGTCAATGGCACAGGCTGCGTGCTGGACATGACCCAAACCCGTGCCCAGGAGCTGGAAGACCTGGTCGGCCCGTAATCGCGACCTTGCCCCCTGTAGGAGCGAGCTTGCTCGCGAAAAACCCGAGAACGCCGCAGTGCATCAGAATGCCCGCGTTATCGTTGACGATTTTCGCGAGCAAGAACTAGGCGTCCCCCTCGCTCCTACAGAGGTAAAGGTTCAGTCGTGATGAACCTTGGCGCGCTTGAGCAGCTTTTTGCAGCGCTCGGATAAATGCAGCACCCGCAGGTGCTTGCCGGCCTTGGTGTAGCGCTCGCGCAGGGTCATCAGCGCGGCAATTGCCGAATAGTCGACAAAGCTCAGGTGACGGCAATCCAGCGTGACCTGGGCCGGGTCGTTGGCTGGGTCGAACTGATTCAAAAACGGCGTGGTCGAGGCGAAGAACAACGTGCCGTGCAGCCGATAGAGCTTGCTGCCATCGGCCTCCAGATGTTCATCAGCGTACAGTTCCCGCGCCTGCTGCCAGGCGAAGTTCAGCGCGGCGATGACGATACCGCACAGCACGGCGGTGGCCAGGTCGGTGAACACGGTGATGATCGTCACCGCCATAATCACCAGCACATCATTGAGCGGCACCTTGTTGATCACCCGCAACGACGCCCAGGCGAAGGTCTGTTGCGACACCACGAACATCACGCCCACCAACGCCGCCAGCGGAATCCGCTCGATCAGTGGCGACAGAAACAGAATGAACAACAGAATCATCACCCCGGCAAACACCCCGGAGAAACGCCCACGCCCGCCGGAGCTGAGGTTGATCACGGTTTGCCCGATCATCGCGCAACCGCCCATGCCGCCGAACAGGCCCGAGACCATATTCGCCGCGCCCAGGGCCACGCTTTCGCGGTCAGGATAACCACGGGTCTCGGTGATTTCGTCGGTGAGGTTGAGGGTCAGCAGGGTTTCCAACAGGCCGACCATCGCCATCAAAAACGCGTAGGGCGCGATGATGCCAAGGGTTTCCAGGGTCCAGGGGATCTGCGGCAGCGCGAAGGTCGGCAAGCCACCGGCAATGTGCGCCATATCCCCCAATGTACGGGTCGGCAAACCAAGCAGGTACACCGCCAGGCCCACCCCCAGAATCGCCACCAGCGCGGGCGGCACGGCACGGGTCAGGCGGGGCAACAGGTACACAATGGCCATGGTCGCCGCCACCAGCCCGGCCATCACGTACAGCGGCGTGCCGCTGAGCCAGGTTTCACCGCTCTTGAAATGCTCCAGTTGCGCCAGCGCAATGATGATCGCCAGGCCGTTGACGAAGCCGAGCATCACCGAATGCGGCACCATGCGCACCAGCTTGCCCAGGCGCAGCAGGCCGAAAGCGACCATGATCAACCCGCCGAGCAACACCGTCGCCAGCAAATACTCCACGCCGTGCTGCACCACCAACGCGACGATCACCACTGCCATCGAACCTGCCGCACCGGACACCATACCGGGACGGCCGCCGAACAATGCGGTGAGGGTGCAAATGATGAAGGCGCCGTAGAGGCCCATCAGCGGGTTGAGATGGGCCACCAGCGCAAAGGCGATGCATTCGGGCAGCAAGGCGAAAGACGTGGTGAGGCCGGCCAGGGCGTCGGCGCGCAGACGGGTGAGGTTCATGGAGTACCAGGGAATTGCGGGGGATAAGGCGGGGAATGGTACGGAATTGCGGCGGGTGGGGCTAGTGAAGTGTCTGGTCCGATGCACCGAGTCGCCCCTTTCGCAGGCAAGCCAGCTCCCACATTTGACAGGGTTCACACCTGAACAATGTGGGAGCTGGCTTGCCTGCGAAGGCCGCACCGCGGTGCTAAGCGAACATCACACCATCTCGTCGCGAATCCACTCCACCACCGAAGTGCGCTTAGGTGCCCACCCCAACAATTCACGGGCCTGCTTGCCACGCACTCGGCTATTGGAGCCCAACCCGTAGTTGGCCATTTCATAGCCCCACTCGGCCTCAGCCTCGGCCAATGGCCAATCCTGTGGCTTGCCCAGGTTTAGGGCTTGGGCAATCGCCGTGGTCATGTCGATGAACGCCGCTTCGCTGCTTTCCACAAAATAGAAAGTGCCCGGTACGTTCTTGGTCAACGCCAGCAGATACAAGGCCACCACGTCTTCAATATGCACGTTGGACCAAATGTTCTGCCCAGGGCCCACATGGCGCACCACCCCGCTTTTGCGTGCCTGCTTGAGCAAGCGCGGCAATTGCACGCTGTCACGCTTCACGCCCAGGCTGTGGCCGTAGATCAGGGTGTTGCAGATCACCGCCGAATTCACGCCGTCGTTGGCGGCCGCGAGGATCAGGTTGTCGATGGCCACACGGGCGGCCTTGTCGACGGTCGGCTCAGGCAGGTTGTCTTCGAAGTAGATGACATCGCTGGCCTTACCGCCCGACGCATCCCCTACGATGCTCGAACCGCTGGTATGCAGGAACGGCTTGTTCGAACCTTTCAAAGCGGCCAGCAAGGTTTGCACGGCGCCGCGATGGTCGCTGCTGGCGGCGTTGATCACCGCATCAGCCTTCTGCGCCTGCTCGGTCAACACCGTTGCGTCGTCGAGGGTGCCAATCACGGGCGTGATGCCCAGGGCGGTCATTTCGGTGGCTTGTTCAGCGCTGCGCACCAGGCCGGTGACGTGATGGCCGGCGTTGACCAGGCCGGTAGCGATGGAACCGCCGATAAACCCTGCGGCGCCGGTAACGAATACATTCATGGAGGTTGCTCCTGACTGGGTAAGTAATGCGCCCAGTATCCAACCCACACCGCTGTCGAATAAGCCCGTGCGGCCCAATTCACTCTTGCGCTCAGATCACGAATCAGCTCGCATACCGCGCCAGCTTGGCCTGAATGAAGTCCAGGAAGCACTGGATGCGCAACGCCAATTGCGAGTTGCGGTAGAACACGGCGTGGATCGGCTGGCGATAGCCACTGTTGAACGCCTCCAGCAAGGGCACCAGGCGTCCGGCGTCGAGGTCTTGGGCCGTCATGAAATTGGACAGGCACGCAATGCCCTGCCCTTCCAGCGCTAATTGCCGCAAGGTTTCACCACTGGACGCGCTGACGCCGGGCTGGATCAGCCAGCGGTCACCTTCGCCATGGCGCAGCGGCCAGTGGTTGAGGGTTTCGGTGTGGGTGAAGCCCAGCAAGGTGTGATCAGCCAACTCGGCAACGGTCGTCGGCGTGCCAAACTGCTTGAGGTAGCCGGGGCTGGCCAGGATATGCAGCGGCGTGCTGCCCAAAAAGCGCGCATGCAGGGTCGAGTCGGCCAGGGCGCCGATGCGAATGGCGATGTCGGTGCTTTGCTCCAGCAGGTCGATGATCAAATCATCGCTGTTGAGCTCCAGCTGGATATCCGGGTAGAGGCTGCGAAACTCGGCGATGTACGGCACGATCCCATGCAGCATGAACGGCACGGCGGCGTTGATACGCAGGCGCCCGGCCGGTTTTTTCTGGCGCGAGGACAGGCGCTCTTCCAGCTCGTCCATCTGCGCCAGGATCACCTTGGCCTGTTCGAAGAAGTACTTGCCCTCTTCGGTCAGGTCCATGCGCCGCGTGGTGCGGTTGATCAAGGTGGTGTCGAGCTTGGCTTCCAGGCGCGACAACGTGCGGCTGACCGCCGATGGCGTTTGCCCGACTTTTTCGGCGGCGGCGGAAATCGAGCCGCACTCGATCACGCTGACAAAAATCTGTAGCTCATCAGATCGGGCTTTCACGGGCAGTCCTTCATTAAACGGCTGACAAATGCCCGGTCATTATTAACCAGCCAGCAACAAATGGCCTCCCAACAACGCCATGCCGGTGAAAAATCCACGTTTGAACCACAAGGCACTGATGCGCCGACGCACCACTTGGCCCAGCCACATCCCTAGCAAGGCCGGCAACAGCGCCAACACAGATGCACCGACTTCAGCACCGCCCAACGCACCACGCCAAGCCAGCCCGGCGGCCAGCGCCAGTGTCGACACGGTGAATGACAGCCCCAGCGCCTGCACCAACTGATCACGGCTCAAGCCCAGGGCTTGCAGATACGGTACCGCAGGGATCACGAAGACACCGGTGGCCGAGGTGATGATGCCGGTGACCACACCGCACAAAGGCCCCAGCCAGCGCTCGGTGCGGGGTGCGACCCTGAAGGTCGGCAGGAATAACCCGCTCAAGGCATACACCAGTAACGCCGCGCCCAAGGCGCGTACCACCCAAGGCCCGCTGCCCATGCCCAGCCACAAGGTGCCCAGCCCGGTGCCGAGAAAAATCAGCAACAGCATCGGCCACAGGCGTTTGAGCAAGGCACCCAAGTGGCCGCCACAGGTGAGTTGCCAGAGGTTGGTCACCGTCGAAGGAATGATCAGCAATGCCGCAGCCTGCGCGGGCAACATAGCCAGGCCAAGCATGCCCATGGCCACGGTGGGCAGGCCCAGGCCGATGACGCCCTTGACCGTACCGGCCAGTAGGAAGGTAGTGATGACCAACGCGGTCAGGGCGGGGCCGAGGTTTTGGTAGAACGCGAGGAAGGTATTCATGGCTGCATTCTGGTGCTTTTCGATAGCTTGTGAAATTCGCCATATACTGAGGCAGCCTCTTGTTTTGTGTGAGGCTGATACCGCTATCGCAGGCAAGCCAGCTCCCACATTTGAATGTATTCACAGTTCAAAATGTGGGAGCTGGCTTGCCTGCGATGAGGCCCGCCCAGTCACCGGAAACCTGCAGCCATGCACTTTGACCTGATCGACCTGCGCCTCTACCTGCACATCTTGGACACCGGCAATATCACCGCCGGCGCGGCCCGCAGCCACCTGTCCCTGGCTGCCGCCAGTGCACGCATCCGGGCAATGGAATCTTCACTGGGTATTGCGTTTCTCGAGCGCGGCCGCCGTGGCGTCATCCCGACACCTGCGGGCAAAGCCCTGGCCCGGCATGCTCGCCTGCTGTTGCAACAGGCCGACCACCTGCAACAGGACTTGGCCGAATACGCCAATGGCGTCAAAGGCCAGGTACGCCTGCTGTGCAACACCACCGCCCTCAGCGAATACCTGCCGGAACTGCTCGCGCAGTTTTTGCGCGAACACCCCAACCTCGATATCGACCTGCAAGAGCTGCCCAGCCTGCGCATCACCCACGCGTTGCGCCAGGGCACGGCCGACCTGGGGATTATTTCCGATGCAGTGGACACCCACGGCTTGCAGACCCTGGCGTTTCGCGACGACCCGCTGGTGCTGATCATGCCCCTGGACCACCCGTTGACCAGCGCGAGTTTTATCGACAGCTTGCAATACGACTACGTGGGCCTGGGGGCCAACAGCGCGTTGGCGGTATACCTGGAAGAACAGGCATTGCATGCAGGCTTTCGCTTGCAGACGCGCATTCGCGCCGACGGTTTTGATGGGTTGATTCGCATGGTCGCCGGCGGCGCGGGCCTGGGCATCGTGCCTCAGGCCGCCTTGGACCGCTGGCCGTCAGAACGCCGTTTCAAGGCCCACCTCCTGCAAGAGGAGTGGGCCTGCCGCACGTTGCTGTTATGCGCACGCTCGTTCGAGCACCTGCCGAGTTATGCCAGGGCTTTGTTCGAGGCCTTGGCCCTGCCCTTGCGGAAGAACCCGTAATACACAGCCGACAGAATCAGCAGGAACGGCACGCCAAACACCAGTGTCATCTTGAAGGCGTCGGTGAAATAGGTGGTGATCATCACCGCCCCCATCAGCACCAACCCCAGCAACGTGCTGTAGGGAAACAGGCGCAACTGGAACGACAACTTCGCCCCGCCATGACGCTTGCGATAGCGGCGGAAAAACAGGTGCGTGAGGAAGATCATGAACCAGGTGAAGATCGCGCCAAACATCGAGATCGCCATCATCAGGGTGAACGAGCTTTCCGGGTACACCACATTCAGCAAGGTCGCCAGGGCAATGCCCGAGCTGGAAAGCAACAAGGCGTTCAGCGGGATACCGTTCTTGCTCAACGCGCCCATGGACTTGGGTGCAAAACCTGCGCGCGACAGGCTGAACATCATGCGCGTGGTGATATAGAGCTGGCTGTTCATGGCCGACAGCGCCGCGATCAGGATCACGAAATTCATCACTCCAGTGGCGCCGGGAATGCCGATGGTCTGCATCACCGTGACAAACGGGCTCTGGGCCTGGCCGGCCTGGTTCCAGGGCACGATCGCGAGCATCAGTGCCAGGGTCAGCAGGTAGAACACCACCAACCGCACGATGGTAGCGCGAAAGGCTTTCTTCACTGCCTGCTCCGGGTCGGCGGCTTCACCGGCGGCCACGGCGATCATCTCGACGCTGAGGTAGCTGAAGATCGACACGATCACCGCGATCCACATGCCACTCAAGCCATGGGGGAAAAAGCCGTCGTGGGCCGTGTAGTTCTGCACGCCGTAGTCAGGGTTGCCGGAGCCGAACACCACATACACTGCCAGGATGATGAAACCGACAATGGCGCTGATCTTGATCGTCGAGAACCAGTATTCGAAGTTGCCGAAGGTCTTCACGCTGATCGCATTGAGCACAATCAGCACACTGGAGAACGACACGATCCACACCCACTCCGGCACGTTGGCGAACCAGTACTTCATGTACATCGCCACCGCCGTCACCTCGGCGCCCGCCGCCAGCACAATCGCCGCCCAATAGGCATACCGCACCAGGAACCCAGCCAATGGGCTGATGTAGAACTCGGCATACGCGCCAAAGGAGCCTGAGGTGGAGTGGGCCACCGTCATCTCCGCCAGGCAGCCCATCAGCAGCAAGGTGATCAACGCGCCGATGGCGTAGCTCACCAGCACGCTCGGCCCGGCATAGCCGATGGCGTAGGCACTGCCCATGAACAGCCCGGTACCGATGGCGCCACCGATGGCGATCATGCTCATCTGGCCGGAAGTGAGCTGGCGCCTCAGGCCCAGTTCACGGTGGGTAATCTCTGCAAAGCCGTTGTCTGGCGTGGTCACTGGTGTGCCCCTTTATTATTGTGATGGTGGCTGACGCTGAACCTGTGGGAGCTGGCTTGCCTGCGATAACGGTAGTGAATGCACCGACGCTATCGCAGGCAAGCCAGCTCCCACATTTGGTCTGTATTGCTCTTAAGTGACGCTGTTGCGCACTTTGAATTGCGCCTGGTCCCACGTGCGCTTGTCGAGTATTTCTCCGAGGATTTCCACGGCGTCCCATACCTCGGTGAAGCTTGTGTACAAAGGCGTGAAGCCAAAACGCATGATCCGCGGTTCACGGTAATCGCCGATCACGCCTCGGGCGATCAAGGCCTGGATCACGGCGTAACCTTCAGGGTGTTCAAAGCTGACGTGGCTGCCGCGCCGGGCGTGCTCACGCGGGGTGATCAGCTCCAGGCCGTGGGCGGCACAGCGGCTTTCGACCAAGGCAATGAACAGGTCAGTCAAGGCCAGGGATTTAGTCCGCAGGCGGGCCATATCGGTCTGGGCAAAAATCTCCAGGCCACATTCCACCATGGCCAGTGAGGTAATCGGCTGCGTACCGCACAGGTAGCGAGCGATGCCGGCGCTGGGGGCGTAGGTGGACTCCATGGCGAACTGCCGGGTATGCCCGAACCACCCGGACAACGGCTGGCGCACCACATCCACCAACGCCGGGTTGACCCACACAAACGCCTGGGAGCCCGGGCCGCCGTTGAGGTATTTGTAGGTGCAGCCAATCGCATAATCCGCATTGGCCTGGTGCAGGTCGACAGGCACCGCGCCCGCCGAATGCGCCAGGTCCCAGATGCTCAGCGCGCCGCACTCGTGGCTCAGTGCGGTCAGCGCCGCCATGTCGTACATGTAGCCGGTCTTGTAGTTGACGTGGGTGAGCATCACCACCGCCACGTCTGCATCGATGGCCTGGGGCAGTTCGGCCGGGCTGTTCACCAGGCGCAGGGAATAGCCTTGTTGCAGCAGTTCGGCCAAGCCTTCGGCGATGTACAAATCGGTGGGAAAGTTGCTCGCTTCACTGACGATGACCTTACGCGCCGGCGTACGTTGGCGCTGCACACTCAAGGCGGCGCTGAGCACTTTGAACAGGTTGATGGAGGTGGTATCGGTGATCACCACCTCGCCGTCACGCGCACCGATCAATGGCGCCAGGCGATTGCCCAGGCGCTGGGACAAATCCGCCCAGCCGGCGCTGTTCCAGCTGCGAATCAGGCCATTGCCCCACTCTTCGGCGATCACCTGTTGTGCCCGCTCCAGCGCCGCCACCGGGCGCGCGCCGAGGGAGTTGCCATCGAGGTAGATCACCCCCTCGGGCAAGGCGAATTGGGCGCGCAGGGAGGCCAACGGGTCCTGGGCGTCGAGGGCTTGGCAATGGCTTCGAGTGGTCATGGGTCGTCCTGGTTTTTATAAGTGAGGATGGACCAAATAATGAACGAACTTTTAGAGAATTTTCGTGCAAAGTGGTGGGTAAAGGGCTATTTAAGCTGTAGGAAATTCGAATTTAACCTCCAAATACGCGGATATCTTCCAAGCATGATTCTCGACGCCACCGACCTGCGCCTCCTGCATTTCCTGCAACAGGATGGCCGCATCAGCAACCAGGAATTGGCGGAAAAAGTCGCGCTGTCGCCGTCCGCATGCCTGCGCCGTTTGCGCCTGCTGGAGAGCGAGGGAATCATCAGCGGCTACCGTGCGGTATTGAATGCCGAGCAGTTGGGGATCGAGCTGGAAGCCATCGTGCACCTGTCGTTGCGCCAGGATGTGGAGGACTGGCATGAGACGTTCATCAAGAAGGTGCAAGGCTGGCCAGAGGTGGCGAGCGCCTATGTGATCACCGGCGCCAGCAACTATGTGTTGCGGGTGCAGGCGCGCAACCTCAAGCACTTTTCGGATTTCATTGTGAACCACCTGAACCGCACGGCGGGAGTGATGGATATCCGTTCGGAGATTGTGCTGCAGAAGATCAAGGACCGGGATGAGGTGTTGGACCTGGTCCTGCGCAAATAACACAAACACCCCAAAACCAATGTGGGAGCTGGCTTGCCTGCGATAGCGGTGGTGAATGTTCCACCGCTATCGCAGGCAAGCCAGCTCCCACAGTTGACCGAGTTGATCAGTCTTCCAGAGCACGCACTCGTTGCATGCGCTGCTGCTCTATTGGCGCATCCGCCACCTGCAACTCAAAGTCAAAATCAATCTGCGCAAAGCGCCCCTGCACGCCAAACTCCCGAGCCAACTGCGGATCGTCGCTGAAGCGAATCTCGGCAATCAGTTCATCCCGGGTGGCATAGGCAAAGTCATCATGCAGGTACGGGTCATCCGACAGGTTGATCTGCGTGGTCAGGTGCCGGTGCCCAGGCGCCGAGATGAAGAAGTGGATATGCGCCGGCCGTTGCCCGTGGCGCCCCAACTGGTCGAGCAACTGTTGCGTCGGCCCGCTCGGTGGGCAGCCGTAGCCTGAAGGCACGATGCTGCGAAAACGGTAGTTGCCCTGGGCGTCGGTCTCGATGCGCCGGCGCAGGTTGAACTCAGACTGCGTCGGGTCGAACCACGAATAAGTGCCGCCCGTATTGGCCTGCCACACATCGACAATCGCCCCTGCCAACGGCTTGCCATCGGTATCGCGCACTTGCCCGCGCATGAACAACGGCACCGCGTCGTCCTGGCCATCATCCAGCCGCGCCTCGTACTTGGACAGCGGCGCACCGGCCACATACAACGGGCCTTCGATGGTACGCGGCGTGCCGCCAGACTTGCCGGCCTCCTCGTCGGCGGCATCCATCAAAAGGTCCAGGTAATGCTCCAGGCCCAAGCCGGCGGCGAGCAGGCCGGCCTCCTGGTTTTTGCCCAGCTCATTGAGGTAGTTGACCGCCTTCCAGAATTCTTCCGGGGTCACTTCCAGGTCTTCGATGATGTTCACGGTGTCGCGCAGGATCCGATAAATCAGCGCCTTGGTGCGTGGGTTGCCCGCGTCATTGAGGTTACCGCTGACTTCTTCGAGAAACTGTTGGGCGTGGGCAGTCTGGGACAGACGGATGGACATGGTGCATTCCTCATCTTGTAGTTATAGGTGCAAGCCGTCTCAGCGGTCGTCCGCATGGATCGACGACGGATGGCGGCACAGCGCATTCACTTCGATGGCCATGTAGGGGAACAACGGCAATTGCATCAGCAGGTCGTGCAGGTCCTGCACGCTATCGACATCGAACACGCTGTAGTTGGCGTAGTGCCCGGCGATGCGCCACAGGTGGCGCCATTTACCCTCCTCTTGCAGGCGTTGCGCCAAGGCTTTTTCCTCGGCCTTGAGGCTGGCAGCGCGCTCGGGGTGCATGTCGAGGGGCAGGTTCACGGTCATTTTTACGTGGAACAACATGGCAAGGGCCTCTTAGTGTTTGTCACGGCGAAAGAACGCCAGGCGCTCTTCATCGAGCGTCAGGCCCAGGCCCGGCGCAGTGGACACATGCAGCTGGAAATCGCGGTACACCGGTGGCTCAGTGAGGATGTCTTCGGTGAGCAACAGCGGACCGAACAATTCAGTGCCCCACGCCAGTCTGTCCAGCGTGAGGAAGGCATGGGCCGAGGCCAGGGTGCCAATGCCACCTTCAAGCATAGTGCCGCCGTACAGGCCGATGCCGGCCGCTTCGGCAATCGTTGCCGTGCGCAATACGGCGCGAAGGCCGCCGTTCTTGGCGATCTTGAGGGCGAACACCGTGGCCGCGCCTTCACGCGCCAGGTTGAAGGCGTCTTCGACACATTCGATGGACTCATCGGCCATGATCGGCACCGGGCTCGACAGGTTGAGCCGGGCCATGCCACCACGGTTATTACGTGAGATCGGTTGTTCGATCAGGTCGATACCGTGCTCGCCCAGCACCTTGCACGCCCGCAGGGCCACGGCTTCATCCCAGGCCTGGTTGACGTCGACGCGTACGCTGGCGCGCTCGCCCAGGGCTTTTTTGATCGCGATCACATGGGCCAGGTCGCGGTCGACCTCGCCCGCGCCGATCTTCAATTTGAAGAGGCGGTGACGGCGCAGGTCGAGCATCTTCTCGGCCTCGTTGATGTCCTGTTCGGTATTACCGCTGGCCAGGGTCCAGGCCACTGGCAACGCATCACGCACACGCCCGCCAAGCAGCTCGCTGACCGGCAGCCCGAGGCGTTTGCCGAGGGCGTCGAGCAAGGCGCTTTCGATACCGGACTTGGCAAAAGTGTTGCCGCGAATACTGCGCTCCAGGCGCAACATGGCGGCATTGACGTTACTCGCGTCCTGGCCGATCAGCAGCGGTGCGAAGTGGCGGTCGATGTTGACCTTGATGCTGTCGGGGCTCTCGTTGCCGTAGCTCAGGCCGCCGATGGTGGTGGCTTCACCGATGCCTTCGATGCCGTCGCTGCAACGCAGGCGAATGATGACGAGGGTCTGGTTTTGCATCGTGTGCATCGCCAGCTTGTGCGGGCGAATGGTGGGCAGATCGACGATGACAGTTTCAATCGACTCGATGGCGCAAATCGGCATGGCAATACCCGTTGGGTTCTTTATAGATTTGCGCCGATTCTGTGCCGCATTTTTTATGGCTTCCAATATAGAATTGGTCTCAAGCAATACCCTCAAGGTATAAAAGGAGTCGATATGGAACTGCGTCACCTGCGCTACTTCCAGGTGTTGGGCGAGACCCTCAACTTCACCCGCGCCGCCGAACGCTTGCATATCGCCCAGCCGCCGTTGAGCCGGCAGATCCAGCAACTGGAGGATGAACTCGGGGTGATGCTGCTGGAACGCAGCCGGCCCTTGCGCCTGACCGAGGCCGGACGGTTTTTCTATGAACATGCCAATGTGCTGCTCGAACAACTGGGCAAGGTCTGCGACAACACCCGACGCATCGGCCAAGGCGAGAAAACCTGGCTGGGCATTGGCTTTGCACCGTCGACCTTGTACGGCGTGCTGCCGGAATTGATTCGACGCCTGCGCACTCACGAGGCCCTGGAGCTGGAGTTGGGCTTGTCGGAGATGACCACCTTGCAGCAGGTCGAAGCGCTCAAGGCTGGCCGCATTGACGTGGGCTTCGGGCGCATTCGCATCGACGACCCGGCCATCGTCCAGCGCGTACTGGTGGAGGATCGTCTGGTGGCCGTGCTGCCCAGCGGTCACCCGTTGCTGGGCGCCCCGGCCACCCTCGCCCAGTTGGCCGGCGAACCCTTTGTGCTCTACCCCGGCAACCCGCGCCCCAGTTATGCCGACCATGTGATCGCACTGTTCGACGCCCATGGCTTGAGCGTGAAGGTGGCGCAGTGGACCAACGAATTGCAGACCGCTATCGGCCTGGTGGGTGCAGGCATGGGGGTGACGCTGGTGCCGGCGTCGGTGCAGGTGCTGCATCGGGCGGATATTGGCTATACGCCGGTGGTGGAGGCGACGGCGAGCTCGCCGATCATCCTCAGCCGGCGGGTGAATGACCAGTCGCCGGGGCTGACTCATTGCCTGCAACTGGTTGAAGAGTTGATCTGAGATCCTCCAGGCACCCCATACTCCATGTGGGAGCTGGCTTGCCTGCGATGGCGGCGGATCAGTTGGCATCGTGTTGATCGGCCGGCCGCTATCGCAGGCAAGCCAGCTCCCACAGATTGTTTTTCATCCAGTTCAAGTAATGCGCAGGCGCTTGCGCTGCAATGTCTGGCTGGGCGACTCATCGAACAGCTTGCGGTACTCCGCCGAAAACCGCCCCAAATGCGTAAACCCCCAACCCAGGGCGATTTCAGAGATGGTGCGGATCGAGCCCTGCTCCAGAATTTCTTGGCGCACCGCCCCCAACCGATGCTTCTTCAAATACGCCATGGGCGACAGTGCGAAGTACTTGCGAAACGCATCGAACAGTTTGAAACGCGACACGCCCGCCGCCGCTTCCAGGTCTTCCAGGTGCAGCGCTTCACGGGCGTTGTCGTGGATAAATTGCCGGGCGCGAATCAGGTAGTGCGGCAGTTTCACCCCCAGCACGTCGCGCAGTTCTTCAGAGTAGTTATTTGGTTGGGCCAGGATCAGGCCCTTGATCAGCGAGCTTTCCAGGTCGCGAGTAAACGCCGCCTGTTCGTACAGTTCGCTGCTGCATTCCAGTTCGGCGATGAAGTAACGCGCCATGCGCCACCACGAAGCCGGGGCGCCGTCCACCGCATCCATCACCGACTCAAAGCGCAGCGGCGCATCGATGGGCCGTTGCAGCAAACCTTCCAGCGACTCGCTCATCGCCGCACGGGTGATCACCACCTGCAACTTGCGGCAGTCACCGGAAATCGCCAGCACCTGATGCTCATTGGGTGAAATGATCACGCCCTGGTCGCGGTTGGAGCTGAGGCGCTCACCGTTCTTGCTCAGCTCCTGCTCGCCCACCAACGGCAGGCTCAAGCTGTAGCTGCTGAAGTGCTCGGCGTCTTCGATATCGATGGTCACGTCAGTGCCGTACTCGATCACGCCCAGGGTGGTGGCGCGGGATTTGAACACGTTGGCGCTGTGGTGAAAGCGCAGGCGCTCGGGCGTTGCCGTCGCCAGGCGATGGGGCCCGCAGATGCCGGACATCCAGCTGCGCGCGCCTTCCAGGTCGAAGCGTTGAATATGAATATCGCGTGTCTGACTAGTCATCAGGGTGCACCCACGGCGGTTAGGCGTTTGCGCGCTCTGACGGCGCGTCGTTGAACCTCGACAGCAAGTTCCAGGCCACGCCAGCACAGTTCTCACTGGGTGGATAGCAACAGTCGACTATGTGGATAAACCCCAGGGTTTTGCGACCATCGCCCGCCATCACAGTAGCGCATGCCGTCACCGGCGCGCACCGTCATGGGTATTTGCTGCCCAACTTTGCGGCCTACGTTCCCCCATTAAGCGGATAGCCCGCCACCGCATTGCAGCCGCTTAATGGCTCACCGTTTAGCCATGATCAAAAGGTGCCTCCCATGAGTGGTGCAAGAACCGTCGAGCAATGGAAATCCTTTATCGAAAGCTGCCTGGACTTTCGCCCGGCGGATGAAGTGTTCCGCATCGCCCGCGACATGTTCACCGAGCCCGAGTTGTTTGACCTGGAGATGGAGCTGATCTTCGAGAAGAACTGGATCTATGCCTGCCACGAAAGCGAACTGGCCAATAACCACGACTTCGTGACGATGCGCGCCGGGCGCCAGCCGATGATCATCACCCGTGACGGCGAAGGCCGACTCAACGCGTTGATCAACGCCTGCCAGCATCGCGGTACCACCCTCACCCGCGTGGGCAAGGGTAACCAGTCCACCTTCACCTGCCCGTTCCACGCCTGGTGCTACAAGAGCGATGGCCGACTGGTAAAGGTCAAGGCGCCGGGGGAATACCCGGAAGGTTTCGACAAGGCCACCCGCGGCCTGAAAAAAGCGCGCATCGAAAGCTACAGGGGCTTTGTGTTTATCAGCCTGGACGTGAACGGCACCAACAGCCTGGAGGACTTCCTGGGCGATGCCAAAGTGTTCTTCGACATGATGGTGGCGCAATCGGCCACCGGTGAGCTGGAAGTGCTGCCGGGCAAGTCCGCCTACACCTACGACGGCAACTGGAAGCTGCAAAACGAAAACGGCCTGGACGGTTATCACGTCAGCACCGTGCACTACAACTACGTGGCCACCGTGCAGCATCGCCAGCAGGTCAACACCGAAAACGGCGCAGGTTCCAGCACCACGCTGGACTACAGCAAGCTCGGCGCGGGCGACGCAAATACCGACGACGGCTGGTTCGCCTTCAACAACGGCCACAGCGTGTTGTTTAGCGACATGCCCAACCCCAGCGTGCGCTCCGGCTACGCCACCATCATGCCGCGCCTGGTAGAAGAACACGGCCAGCAGAAGGCCGAGTGGATGATGCACCGCCTGCGCAACCTGAACATCTACCCCAGCCTGTTCTTCCTCGACCAGATCAGTTCGCAGTTGCGCATCATCCGCCCGGTGGCCTGGAACAAGACCGAGATCATCAGCCAGTGCCTGGGGGTTAAGGGTGAGTCCGACGCCGATCGCGAAAACCGGATTCGTCAGTTCGAAGACTTCTTCAACGTTTCCGGCATGGGCACGCCCGATGACCTGGTGGAGTTTCGCGAGGCCCAGCGCGGCTTCCAGGGCCGCCTGGAACGCTGGAGCGACATCTCACGGGGTAGCCATCGCTGGGAGACCGGGCCGACGCCCAACAGCGAGGCCATCGGCATCCAACCGGCGATGACCGGTACCGAATTCACCCATGAAGGCCTGTACGTCAACCAGCATCGCAACTGGCAGCAGTTCCTGCTCAAGGGTTTGGACCAGCGAGCCCTGGCACTGCGGGAGGTGAAGTGATGAATGCGCAATTGCAGTACCAGATCGAGCAATTCTTCTACCGCAAATCCGAGCTGTGCGACGCCCAGGACTGGGACGCCTACGTGGAGTTATTTGACCCACAGAGTGAATTCCACCTGCCGCAATGGGATTCCGAACACGTCTACACCCAAGACCCCAAGCGCGAGATGTCGTTGATCTACTACGCCAACCGTTCGGGCCTGGAAGACCGCGTGTTCCGCCTGCGCACCGGCAAAGCCGCCTCCGCCGCGCCGATGCCGCGCACCTTGCATCTGATCAATAACGTACGCATAGCCGAGCAGGCCGACGGCACGTTGGAGGTGCGTTTGAACTGGCACACGTTGTTTTATCGCCTGGCCACCTCCGAGCAGTTCTATGGGCATGCCACTTACCGCCTCAAGCCTGCGGGCGACGGCTGGTTGATCATGCGCAAGCACGCCTTGTTGCTCAACGACACCATCAACTCGGTGCTGGATTTCTATCACCTGTAACGGTGGTGCACTGCCCTGTAGGAGCGAGCTTGCTCGCGAAAAACGTAAGTACGCCGCGTTGATTCAGGATGTCCCGCGTCATCGTTGACGTTCTTCGCGAGCAAGCTCGCTCCTACAAGGGGTTCATACCTATTCACGGAGTTATGTGAATGAATCACAAAGTGGCCTTCAGCTTCGCCGATGGCAAGACCCTGTTCTTCCCGGTGGGCGCCCATGAAATCCTGTTGGACGCGGCCCTGCGCAACGGCATCAAGATCCCACTCGATTGCCGCGAAGGCGTGTGCGGCACCTGCCAGGGGCGTTGCGAGTCCGGCGAGTACACCCAGGACTACGTCGACGAGGAAGCCCTCTCCAGCCTCGACCTGCAACAACGCAAGATGCTCAGTTGCCAGACCCGGGTGAAGTCCGACGCCACCTTCTATTTCGACTTCGATTCAAGCCTGTGCAACACCCCAGGCCCCGTGCAGGTGCGCGGCACGGTGAGCGCGGTGCAGCAGGTCTCGACCAGCACCGCCATTTTGCAGGTGCAACTGGACCAGCCTCTGGATTTTTTGCCGGGCCAATACGCGCGTCTGTCAGTGCCCGGCACCGATAGCTGGCGCTCCTACTCCTTCGCCAACCGGCCGGGCAGTCAATTGCAGTTCCTGGTACGCCTGCTGCCCGATGGAATAATGAGCAACTACCTGCGTGAACGCTGCCAGGTGGGTGATGAAATGCTGATGGAGGCGCCCTTGGGTGCGTTCTATCTGCGGCATGTCACCCAACCGTTGGTACTGGTGGCGGGCGGCACCGGGTTGTCGGCGTTGTTGGGCATGCTCGATGAGCTGGCCGTCACGGGCTGCACACAACCTGTGCACCTGTACTACGGCGTGCGCGGCGCTGAGGATTTATGTGAAGCGGCGCGTATCCACGCCTACGCGGCGAAAATCCCGAACTTTCGCTACACCGAAGTGCTGAGCGACGCCTCAACCGACTGGACGGGCAAACGCGGCTACCTCACCGAGCATTTCGACCTGGCCGAATTGCGGGACAGATCGGCGGATATGTACGTGTGCGGCCCTCCTCCAATGGTCGAATCCATCCAACAATGGCTGGCGGATCAGGCACTTGATGGCGTCCAGCTGTATTACGAAAAGTTTACCCAGAGTAATATCTGACCCTCAGCAGTTCTGAGGGGCCGATGCGGCGTGCAATCACCCTTGAGAAAAACAAGTAGAAGGGAATGTTAATGGCGGATGACATGGTTAACCCGGTGGGCCTCAAGCGAGGCCTGAAGAACCGGCACATTCAGCTGATCGCCTTGGGAGGGGCGATTGGTACAGGCTTGTTCCTCGGCTCGGCCGGGGTACTCAAGTCGGCGGGGCCGTCGATGATCCTGGGGTATGCGGTGGCCGGGTTTATCGCGTTCCTGATCATGCGCCAGCTCGGCGAGATGATCGTCGAAGAGCCGGTGGCCGGGTCCTTCAGCCACTTCGCACACAAATACTGGGGTGGTTACGCAGGCTTCCTGGCGGGCTGGAACTATTGGGTGCTCTACGTGCTGGTGGGCATGGCCGAGTTGACGGCGGTGGGCAAGTACATCCAGTTCTGGTGGCCGGAAATTCCAACCTGGGTCAGCGCACTGGTGTTCTTTGTCGCGGTGAATCTGATCAACACCCTGAACGTGAAGTTCTTCGGGGAAGCCGAATTCTGGTTTGCGATCATCAAGGTGGTGGCGATTGTCGGCATGATCGTGCTCGGCTGCTACCTGCTGTTCAGCGGCACCGGCGGCCCGCAAGCCTCGGTCAGCAACCTGTGGAGCCACGGTGGGTTCTTCCCCAATGGCGGCATGGGGCTGTTGATGTCGATGGCCTTCATCATGTTCTCGTTCGGTGGCCTGGAGCTGGTCGGCATCACTGCCGCCGAGGCCAGCGAGCCACGCAAGGTGATCCCCAAAGCGATCAACCAGGTGGTGTACCGCATCCTGATCTTCTACGTCGGTGCACTCACCGTACTGTTGTCGCTGTACCCGTGGGATCAACTGCTGCAAACCCTCGGCGCGTCAGGCGATGCCTACAGCGGCAGCCCGTTTGTGCAGATCTTCTCGCTGATCGGCAACGACACCGCCGCCCACATCCTCAACTTCGTGGTGCTGACCGCGGCGTTGTCGGTGTACAACAGCGGCGTGTATTGCAACAGCCGCATGCTGTTCGGCCTGGCCGAACAAGGTGATGCGCCCAAGGCGCTGATGAAGCTCAACAAACAAGGCGTGCCGCTGCGGGCGCTGGCGATTTCGGCGCTGGTGACCATGCTGTGCGTGGTGGTCAACTACGTGGCGCCGCACAGTGCGCTGGAGTTGCTGTTCGCGCTGGTGGTTGCGTCGCTGATGATCAACTGGGCGCTGATCAGCCTGACCCACATCAAGTTCCGCAAGGCCATGGGCGAGCAAGGCGTGACGCCGTCGTTCAAGACCTTCTGGTTCCCGTTCAGCAACTACCTGTGCCTGGCGTTCATGGTGATGATCATCGGCGTGATGCTGGCGATTCCGGGGATTCGCGAGTCGGTGTACGCGATGCCGGTGTGGGTGGGGATTATCTATATCGCCTACCGGTTTAGGATCAGAAACGGGAAGGTTGCCGTAACCCAGTGACCCCTGTGGGAGCGGGCTTGCTCGCGAATGCGGAGTGTCAGCTACACATCCGTTGACTGAACTACCGCATTCGCGAGCAAGCCCGCTCCCACATTTTGGATTGCGTTCCAAATGAAAGCCCCGGTAATCCGGGGCTTTTTGTTTAAAGCGTGGAGCGTACGCGCCAGAGTTCGGGGAACAACACCGTATCGAGCATCTTGCGCAGATAACCCACGCCTTCCGTACCGCCCGTGCCCGGCTGGAAGCCGATGATGCGCTCCACCGTGGTGACATGCCGGAAGCGCCACTGGCGGAACGAATCTTCCAGGTCGATAAACTTCTCGGCCAACTGATACAAATCCCAGTAACGGCTCGGGTCGCGATACACCTCGCGCCAGGCTGCTTCCACAGAGTCATCATGCACAGTGGCCGCCGTCGGGTCGCGCTCGGCGCGCTTGGGATCAATCGCCAGCCCCGCCTTGACCATCAGGTTCACCGCTTCGTCATACAGCGACGGCGTGGCAATCGCCACCTGCAATTGCTGCAGCAATTCCGGGCGATGGGCATGGGGCCGCAGCAGCGCCGGGCTTTTGTTGCCGAGGATGAATTCGATCTCGCGGTACTGAAACGACTGGAACCCCGACGACTGCCCCAGGAACGGGCGAATTGCCTTGTATTCCGAGGGTGTCATGGTGGCCAGTACCGCCCAGGCGTGCACCAGTTGATCAAAGATGCGCGACACCCGCGCCAGCATCTTGAATGCCGGCGGCAGCTCACCCAGGCGCACATGTTCGCGGGCGGCCTTGAGTTCGTGGAGCATCAGCTTCATCCACAGCTCCGAGGTCTGGTGCTGGATGATGAAGAGCATTTCGTTGTGGTCCGGCGACAGCGGATGCTGGGCACTGAGGACTTTGCCCAGGTCCAGATAGTCGCCATAGCTCATGGACTCGGAGAAATTCAATTCGGCGTTATGCCATTCTTCCGGGGGTTGGTTATCGGCAGGCTTATAGTCTGGTGAGAAAGGACATTGGCTCATCGCGTGGGCTCCTTGAGCGGGCGGAGAATGGCGCGCACAGGGCTCGCGTCCAGGTTGGCGAAGCGCAGCGGCAGCGCGATCAATTCATAGTCGCCCTCCGGTACGTCATCGAGCACGATGCCTTCGAGGATCGCCATACCATGACGAGCCACGGCGTTGTGGGAATCCATGGTCTTGGACTGTTGCGGGTCCAGAGACGGCGTATCGATACCGATCAGGCGCACCCCCAGGCTGGCCAGCAGCTCAATGGTTTGGGGCGCGATGGCGGTGAAATTCGAATCCCATTCGGTGAGCGGCACTTGTGGATAAGTGCGCAGCAGCACGCGCTCGGGCACGTTATCCACACGCCCTTGCAACTGATGGGGCTCGACCAACGCGCCGCTGCCCAGGCAATGCAACACGCGGCAAGGGCCCATGTACACGTCCAGCGACACCTCGCCAATCGGCGCACCGTCTGCGCTGTAATGCAGCGGCGCATCCACATGGGCGCCGGTGTGCGGCGACAGCGTCACGCGCCCCACATTCACCGGGCACTCCGGGCCGAACTGCCACACACGCTCTTCCTGAAACGGCGTATCGCCCGGCCAGGTCGGGGTGGACGTGCTCAAGGGCGGGCTGATATCCCACCACGTTTTTATTGGGTTCATTGCAAGGCTCTCACGGGGTACTGAGGTGAATGATACGAGGGCCAGCTCTGAATTTTCTTGCGAATTCTGGCGCGACACGGGAAATCTTTCGCAGTTACTGCGAGGAATTGATTTATTCACGCTTAAAAAATTCATTTGATGCCCACCTGTGGGAGCGGGCTTGCTCGCGAAGGCGGTGTGTCAGTCAATAATTTGTTTGACTGTCACACCGCTTTCGCGAGCAAGTCCGCTCCCACAGGGATTTGCACTCTGCCCCGGAGATCGCATTCTGCTGCGCTTCTGGGCATACCGATGTCGAGTCCAGACCACCCGCCTTGGCTGCGACGCTATAGGGTTCGAATCTTCTTACCTTGCCTCGGAGTCATCATGTCCAAGCCCATCACCGTACTGCGCGACACCCACCCACTGCCGGTCCTGGATGCCTGCAAATGGGAAAAGCTCGAAGGCGACCCGCACACTGTCAACCTCAACGCCTACACCAGCGAAGACGGCAGCAAAATCATGGGCACCTGGATCTGCACACCGGGCAAGTGGTACGTGGAATACGTGAAGTGGGAATACTGCCATTTCCAGGAAGGCTACTGCGTGATCACGCCTGAAGGCATGGAGCCGATCCACCTGCGGGCTGGGGATATCTTTGTGGTGGAACCGGGGATGAAAGGAACGTGGGAAGTGGTCGAGACGGTGCGTAAGTATTTTGTGTTTGCCTGACCCAGCAAAACCTGTGGCGAGGGAGCTTGCTCCCTCGCCACAGGTATTTATTTGGGCTTGCGATAGCTGTTGATGATCGCCGAGAAGTCCTTGCCCCCTTCCCCACGCTGGCTCATGGATTGGTACAACTGCTGGGCCACCGCACCGAGGATCACCGGCTGGTGTGCCTGGCGTGCGGCTTCCGTCGCCAGGCCCAGGTCCTTGAGCATCAGGTCGGCACCAAAACCACCGGTATAGCCACGCGATGATGGCGCGGTCTCAATCACGCCTGGCCAAGGATTGTAGGTGTCGGAGCTCCAGCAACGCCCGGTGGAGCTGTTGATAATGCCCGCCAACACTTGAGTGTCGATGCCCAAGGCATCGCCCAGGGCCATGGCCTCACTGACGCCGACCATGCTGATACCCAGCAGCAGGTTGTTGCAGATCTTGGCGATTTGCCCAGTGCCGACATCACCGCAGTGCACGATGTTGCGGCCCATCTGCGCCAGCACCGGTTGCAGGGTGGCGAACAATTCCGGGTTGGCGCCGACCATGAAGGTCAGCGTCCCGGCCTGGGCACCGCCGGTGCCACCGGACACCGGCGCATCGGCCACTGCCACGCCTTGTTTGGCTGCCGCAGCCGCTACATCACGGATGGTTTGCGGGTCGATGGTGCTGCAGTCCACCGCCGGCACGCCTTTGCCGATGCCGGCGAGCACGCCGTCTTCATTGAGCCACACGCTGCGTACATGGGCGGCGGCCGGCAGCATGGTAATCACCAATTCGGCGCCTTGGGCGGCGTCACGCGGTGAGCTGCTGATAGTGCCGCCCAGTTCGGCGAGCTCCTTGAGTACGGCCTGGTTCAGGTCGAACAGGTTCAGCGCGTGGCCAGCCTTGATCAGGTTGCGGGCCATGGGCGCGCCCATGTTGCCCAGGCCGATAAATGCAATCTTCATGGTCGTCTCCCAGGTTCAGCGCAGGTTGATGGTGGTGTTGACGCCATCGTTGACCGTGTTGTCGTCGAACCAGCGGCTGGTGACGGTTTTGGTCTGGGTGTAGAACTGCACCACTTGCTTGCCGTACGGGCCGAGGTCGCCGAGCTTGGAACCGCGCGAACCAGTGAAGCTGAAGAACGGCACTGGCACCGGAATCGGGATGTTGATGCCGACCTGGCCCACATCGATCTCGCTCTGGAATTTACGCGCCGCCGCACCGCTCTGGGTGAACAGGCCCGTGCCGTTACCGAACGGGTTGGCGTTGACCAGGGCGATGGCTTCATCGAGGGTATCGACTTCCAGCACCACCAGTACCGGGCCGAAGATCTCTTCGGTGTAGATGCGCATGTCGGTGGTCACGCCTGAGAACAGGGTGGGGCCGACAAAGTTGCCTTGCTCAAAGCCCGGCACCTTGATGTCGCGGCCGTCCAGCTCCAGCTTGGCGCCTTGTTTCACGCCGCTTTCGATCAGTTCCAGGATACGTGCCTTGGCGCGCTTGGAGATCACCGGGCCGACATCCGTGCCCGCTTCGCTGCCGGCGTTGACCTTGAGCTTTTGTGCCAGGGCCTTGAGGTCTGGCAGCCACTGCTTGGCCGCGCCCACCAGCACCACCACCGAGGTGGCCATGCAACGCTGGCCAGCCGCGCCGAAACCGGCACCGACCAGGGCGTTGAGGGTGTGTTCTCGGTTAGCATCCGGCAGCACCACCGCGTGGTTCTTGGCGCCCATCATCGACTGCACACGCTTGCCGTGTTTGCCAGCCAGGTCGTAGACATGGGTGCCCACAGCCGTCGAACCGACGAAGGACACCGCCTTGATGTCTTTGTGAGTGCACAGCGCATCCACCACGTCCTTGCCGCCATGCACCACGTTGAGCACGCCGGCCGGTACACCGGCTTCCAACGCCAGCTCCACCAGCAGCATGGTCGACAGCGGGTCTTGCTCGGAAGGTTTGAGGACGAAGGTGTTACCGCAGGCAATCGCCATCGGGAACATCCACAGCGGAATCATCGCCGGGAAGTTGAACGGGGTAATGCCGGCGCATACGCCGATAGGCTGGCGCAGGGTGTAGGTATCCACGCCGCCGGCCACGTTCTCGGCGAACTCACCCATTTGCAGGGTGCCGATGGAACAGGCGTGCTCCACCACTTCCAGGCCACGGAAAATATCGCCCTCGGCATCGGCAATGGTCTTACCCTGCTCGGCGCTAAGGACCACGGCGATACGCTTGGAATGTTCGCGGATCAAGGCTTGCAGCTTGAGCATGATGCGCATGCGCGCGCCGATCGGCGTGAGTTTCCAGGTCTGGAACGCTTGATGGGCAGCGTCGATGGCGGCGTTGACTTCATCGGCGGTGGCAAACGGGACTTTGGCCAGCACTTGCTGGGTAGCGGGGTTGACGATGTCTTGCCACTCGGTGGTCTTGGACTCGACCCACTCGCCGTTGATCAGCAACTTGACCGGTTGCACGGAAATATCGGCAGATGCGTTCATGTGGTCTCCAACTCTTATATTTATACAGAGACAAGGCGCGTGAATCGCCTTGAAGAATGAGGCGTTCGGACTGTTTTTGGAGTATAGATGTGCAAATCTCTAATAAGAACGCACATAAAAGCCGGTCCAATATGCAAAAAAACATCACCTCCCTCGGCGCCCTGAACTGGGATGACCTGAAGTTTTTCCTCGAAGTGGCCCGCACCCGCAAGGCCAGCGTCGCCGCCAAGCGCCTGGCGGTGGACTACACCACCGTGTCGCGGCGCATCAGCTCTCTGGAAGTGTCCCTCGGCACGCTGCTGTTCGAAAAATCCCGGACCAACGGCTTCGTGCTCACCAGCGAAGGCCAGCGGTTGCTGGGTTACGCCGAATCCATTGAAAGCACGCTGCACATGGCCTGCGAACAGGTGTCCGGCTCCGGCGTGGCGCTGTCGGGCCACGTGCGAATGGGTTGCACCGAAGGTTTCGGCAGCTTTTTCGTCACCCCGCAACTGAGCCATTTCGTCGACACTTATCCCGCGATCTCGGTGGACATCCTGCCCCTGCCCCACTTCATCAGCCTGTCCAAGCGCGAAGCCGACATCGTCATCGCCCTGGAACGCCCGGAACACGGGCCGTATGTGTGCTGCAAACTGTGCGACTACAAGCTGCAGCTCTACGCCACCCAGGACTACCTCGACCAACACCCGCCGATCGGCAAACCTGCGGATTTGGCCGAGCATCCGTTTATCAGCTATGTGGATGATTTGGCCTTCAGCTCGGAGTTGCTGTACTTGGCCAATGTGGTGCCCGGCGCCAGCGCGAGTTTGCGCAGTACCAGCGTGATCGCGCAGTACGTGGCGGCCCAGCAAGGCCGGTCGATGGCGATATTGCCGTGCTTCCTGGCCGCGCAGGACCCGCGCTTATTACCGGTGTTGGGGGAGCAGATTGCGATTACGCGGCAGTTCTGGATGTACTGCCGGGAGGATTTGAGGAAGTTGAAGCGGATTACTCTGTTGTGGGATTACATCAGGGGGGTGACGGAGCAGAACCAGGGGTTGTTGATGGGGAAGACGCGGGAGATGCGGTTTGCGGACTAAGGTCACCGCAAAACAAATGTGGGAGCGGGCTTGCTCGCGAATGCGGTGGGTCAGTCAGCCTTGCCGTTACTGTTACACCGCTTTCGCGAGCAAGCCCGCTCCCACATTTTGAATGGGTTTCAGCTTGGGGAAAGTGAACCCGCTTAGTCTGCGATCACAACGATGGAGACCCGGCGATTCTCGGTGCGGCCTGCTGGGGTCGTGTTCGACGCCACCGGCTCGCTGCTGCCCAGGCCGCGCAGTTGGATGTTTTCTTCTTTCATGCCCACGCGGGTCAGCACCTTGCCCACGCTTTTAGCGCGGCGCAGGGACAGGGCCACGTTGTAGGGTTCTTTGCCCGAGGCGTCGGTATGGCCGTCAACGCGCACGCGCTCGATGCCGGCGCCAACCAGGGCGCTACCGATGCGTTCGACGATGTCGGTGCTGGGTTTGTTGAGGGTTTCGACGTCGCTGCCAAACAGCACTTTGCCGGACAGGCCGAAGGCCCAGCCTTCATCGGTCAGCTCGAAACCTTGTTGCTTGAGCACGGCGACTTGCGCCGGGGTCAGGCCTTTGGGTGGCGTCTGGCAGCCGCTGAGGGCCAGGAAGGCCACGAGCAAAGAAATAAATAAAACGCGTGTGTTAGCGAACAAGGGAATCAACTCCTGTGTTGAACGTTGGCGACGGAGTGCTCCGACTCCGCCGTTTGCTGGCCGCCCGAGGACAGTCGTTTGGCCTGGTACATCGCCGCGTCGGCGGCGTTGAGCAAGGTGCCGGGTGTGGCGCCATGCTCGGGATAAATCGCAATGCCGATACTGAGGGAGGTCAACACCTGGGTGTCTCCAGGCAGTGGAATCGGCATGTCCATGCTGGCAATGATTTTGTCGGCGATGCGCTGGGCGTCTTCGGCCTTGTGCAGGGGCGCCAGCAATACCGCGAATTCATCGCCGCCCAGGCGCGCCACCAGGTCGTCCTCGCGCAGTTGCGCCCGCACGCGGTCGGCAACGGCCACCAGCACGGCGTCGCCGGCGGCATGGCCAAAGCGGTCGTTGATGTCTTTGAAACGGTCGCTGTCGAGGAACAGCACCGCCACCCGCTCATTGACCTTGGCCGCGCTGCGCAAGGCGCGGATCAGCCGGCCTTCGAAGAACGCGCGGTTGGGCAGGCCGGTGAGGCTGTCGTGGCTGGCCTGGTGGGCCAGGGTTTCGTTTTCGCTTTGCAAGTGGCTCTGCCAGGCCTCCATCTCGCCGAGCAGGGCGTTGAAGTCGCTGCCTAGGCTGTCGAGTTCGGCGATCTGCGCCGAGGGTACGCGGCGGTCGAAGTCTCGCTCGCTGCGGGCGGCGTGGGCGACGGCAGCCAAGCGTTGTAATGGCACGGTGATACCATTTAACAGACGCCGTGACAGATGCAACGCCACCCAGGCGCTGAGGGCGGTGCAGATCAGAATCCCGATCAAGCCACTGAGCAGGAAGCGCAACAGGCTGCCACCGTGGCCGACCAGATGGATGCTGCCGACGGTTTGCCCTTGGCGCAGGATCGGCTGGCTGATGGGCTGTTCGAGCAGGGCGTGCGCTATTTGCAGCTCGACCCGTGACAACATGCCGGTTTCCGGGCGAACCCAGCGCGCCAGCAGCTTGCCGTTGATATCGAATACTTCTGCCTGGGCCACTTCTTCGGTCGAGGCAATCAGGCTCAGGGCTTCGGTGGCCGCCGCACTGTCGTTGAACACCACGGCTGCTTCCACGGTGTAGTTGATCGAGCGGGCGATCAGGTGCAGGTTGTGCTCGGCGTAAACCCGCAGGGCAAGTACGCCCAGCAGGGTCAGGGACACACTGGCCAGGGTCACTGCTACCAGCGCCAGGATCATATGCCCGCGGGCAATTACCGAGCGCAGGGTCGGCCGCACTTTATCGCGACTCATGAGCCAGGCGCTCGACGACGGGACAACTGCAACACACTGGGATGGATGCGCACGCCGCTACGAGCGACGGAATCCAGGTTGACCTCGAACGACACCTGCTCATCGCTGACGCGCAGGCAGAACAGGCTGCCCACCGTGCACTGGTCGCCCCCTTCGCTGATGCTGAGTACGGGATGGCCGATCAATGAGGTAAACAGGCGGTTGCGTTCATCGGAGGTGATTTTGCCAATGTAGACGGCATCACAGGCATTGACGATATCCGGATGATCGACCAGCAAGCGCCGCACCAGCACCGGACGTCCGGTGGCCTGGGTGGTGCCTTTGACCAGGTCATCGGTGTACTGAGTCGGCCCGACAATGCACAGCCGCAATTGCGCAGGCTCAACCGGCCAACGGGCGTAACTGAGGATACCGAGCACCACTTGGGTCACCGCCTGGGCACGGTGCTCGGCCAGGCTGGGCGTCTGCGCAAATACGCGCGGCGCAAGCAGGCACAGCACCGTCACCAGTAACAGGCGTCTCCAACTCAAACTGCGCGCTTTGGGCGAGACAGCCACGTTCATGCAGCGATACTCTCAAGGGTTTTCAGGGTGATGCCGCAACGATAGCACAGCGGCGGACATCCCCACGAAGCACAGCATTCGAGGGGTTCGCTATTTTTTCAGAAAAATCAGACGTCTGAATGAGAAATATCGCCTGACCTATCAGTCATTTTTTTCAGACGGAAGGTCCAACTCCAACATCAACCCGCTCAGACGCTTGACCTTGCGCCGCACCGCTTCCTCAAACACGCCGCCGCGCGGCTCGATCAGGCTGAACCAGCGCTTGGCGCGGGTGATACCGGTATAGATCAGCTCTTTGGTCAGCACCGGGTTGAGGGCATCCGGCAGGATCAGCGCGGTGTGAGTGAACTCCGAGCCCTGGGATTTGTGCACGGTCATGGCGTACACGGTTTCCACATCATTCAAGCGGCTGGGCAATACAAAGCGCACGCCGCCCTGGCCATCGTTACGTGGAAAAGCCACCCGCAGCACGTGGGGGCCGCCATCGCTTTCGGGCAATTTCAGCGCGATGCCGATGTCGCCGTTCATCAGGCCCAGGCCGTAGTCGTTGCGGGTCATCAGCACGGGGCGGCCTTCGTACCACTGCTCGTCACCTTCGATCAGGCGTACTTTGCGCAATGCGGCAGTGATGCGCAGGTTGAGCCCTTCGACGCCCCAGGGGCCTTTTCGCACGGCGCACAGCAGCTGAAACGCGTCGAAGGCGTGCAGCAATTGTTGCGCCCAAGCGGTCCAGGCTGGATCGTCACGCGGTGTGTCGGCAGAGGGACGCGCCGATTGCAGCAGGTTCAGGTAGTAGCGGTAACCCTGGGCGCCATCGCCCTGCCCGTCCAGGACCAGGCGCTCAAGGGCGTGGTTATGTTCGCCCTTGAGGCTGACACAGAACAGGTCGTCGTGACGGCCTGCGGCTAGCAGCTGGCGGGCCTCTTCGGCATTTTGCTGGTTGACCCAACGCGCCAGTTGGCCGATACCGCTGCCCTCACCGAAGCGGCGCGAATAGCGCAGCATCACTACTTGCTGGGCCAGGGGATGGCTGCCATCGAGGTCTTCTTGCAGGCCGCTGGTGCTGAGGTCTTCACCGCTGACGGCTTGCAGCCAGTGGCGAGTCTGCGGGCTGTACCAGCCAGCTTCGGCATCGCGGCACAAATCGCCAAGTACGGCCCCCGCTTCTACCGAGGCCAGTTGGTCCTTGTCGCCCAGCAATACCAGGCGTGCGTGAGGCGGCAGAGCGTCGAGCAGGTTGGCCATCATTTCCAGGTCGATCATCGAGGCTTCGTCCACCACCAGCACATCCAAGGGCAACGGGTTGCCCAGGTGATGACGAAAATGCCGAGTGCCGGGACGACTGCCCAACAAGCGGTGGACCGTGGTGACTTGGGTCGGGATTTTTTCCCGCACGTTGTCGGGCACTGTCAGTGACAGCACTTGCTGGCTGATGGATTCGGTCAGACGGGCAGCGGCTTTACCGGTGGGCGCGGCCAGGCGGATGCGCAACGGGCTGCCGGACTCCACGGCGGGCGCCTGCAACAGCGCGAGCAGCCGCACCACGGTGGTGGTCTTGCCGGTACCGGGGCCGCCAGTGACGATGCTGAAGGCGCCGCGGGTCGCCAGGGCGCAGGCGAGCTTTTGCCAGTCAATCACCCCATCGGGCGCAGGCTGGTCGAACAGGCGATTGAGCCGTTGCGGCAGATCGGCCGCGGCGTCTTCCACGCTGGCCAGGCGCAGGCGCAGGGCGTGGTCGATACGCCGCTCGTAGGTCCAGTAACGGCGCAGGTACAGGCGCTTGCCGGACAACACCAACGGGCGGCTGCGGGCCTCCTCGCTGCCATCGACGGCCAGCGCGACCAACGGGCTTGAAGCCAGAGCATGGCACCAATGGCCGCCATCCAGGCCGTGCAGCAACTGCGAGGGCAGCAGCATGGCGCCGGTGTGCAGGTCGCCTTCGGGCGGCAATGACAGGGCGAAATCCGGCGCCTTGAGGGTTTCGAACACATCCAGGCAGACGTGGCCATGCCCCAGTTGATGGCTGGTCAAAGCCGCCGCCAGCAGCACCAGCGGATCGGCGTTTGGATCCAACTCGTACAGGAAGCCGACGAAGGCTTTGTCCAAGGCCCGCAGCCATCCCCGCTCGACCCAACGCGCAAGCAACTGCAGCAGGTCGGCGGCGCGATCAAGCGGCAAAAGCGCCTCCAGCGGTAACGGCGACAGGCTCATAACAGCACTCCTTGTTCCCACGCAGGCTCAACCTTGGGTGGGATGGGCTTGCCCTGGAACAACAGGTCCAGGCTTTCGATCAACTCACGGGGCGGTCGAGTGAAATACGCGCCCTGGCTCACCGACTGGCTACCGCGCAGGAACAGGTACAGGGCACCGCCGACGTGCTGGTCATAATCGTAATGGGGCAGGCGCGCCTTGAGCTGGCGGTGCAAGGCCAGCAGGTAAAGTACGTATTGCAGGTCGTACCGATGCTCGAGAATCGAGTGTTCCATGGCGTCCTGGGTGTAGGCCGAGTCGTCAGGGCCAAGCCAATTGGATTTGTAGTCGGCCACGTAGTAACGGCCATCGTGCTCGAACGTCAGGTCGATAAAGCCTTTGAACATGCCGTTGAGCAGGACGGGCTCGGCGGCCACGCGGGACATGCCGCCATGGGTGTGCTGGCACACCAGTTTGTCGAGGGCGAGCACGTCGACGGTGTGACTGGCGAACCAGAATTCCATCTCGATCTGGTACTGCTGCAGGCCGCTGAGGGTGAAGCGCTCGTTGTGCAGGGGCAGCGGCGTTTGCAGCAGGTGCTGCAGCCAGCCGCTGAGGGTGACGATCCAGCCTTCCCAGTTGCGGCGGTTACAGCGTGCGCCCACGGCTTTTTCGATCGCCTCTGGAGTCACGTTGAAACCTTCTTCACCGGCCCACTCCAACAAGCCGTGAAGGAAGGTGCCTGGGTTGGGACCGCGTGGGAAACGGTGAATATCCCCGCCGGACGCGACCGTTTCCCGAGGGGCATCGGGGTCGAGGCGTTCGTCATCGAACAGCTTCTGGGCCTGTGGGCTTTCGGGCGCTTCGAGGTTGGCGGCGCTCATGCTGTCGCCGATGCGCAAGGCGCTGTAGGAGGCAATCCACCAGTTTTCTGCGGCCTTGCGTACAGGCAGCAACGGCGCAAGCAAGGTCGCTTGGTTGCGCGGCGGGTGGAACAAGATGTCTTGGGCGTCTGGCACAAGGTCATAACGGATGGCCGCGCAGCCTTGCTGCAAGTCCAACAACCAGCGCGCCAGACCCGCTGATTCGCCCAACGACGCGCCGGCTCCCAGCAGATAGCCCAGCGCTGAGAGGTGCAAGACCGAGCTGCTGTTATTGCCGCGCTTGAGGTCGGCGATGCCCAGCCAGCAGACATGTTTGGCGCGGGTCAAGGCCACGTAGAACAAACGCAGGTCTTCAGCCAGGCGCTCGTCATCGGCTTGGGCGATCAGCTCGGCCGTGGGTCGTAGGCTTACCTGGGACTTGCCCTGTTCATCGTGATAATGCAGCGGCAAGCGACTGCCATCCACGGGCTTGGCCGAACAGATGAACGGCAAGAACACCAAGTCGTATTCCAGGCCCTTGGATTTGTGGATGGTCACCACTTTGACCAGTTGCTCGTCGCTTTCCAGACGCAGGATCTGCTCTTCACCGGCCTGCCCTGACAGCGCCAGATGCTCGGCCAAATGACGGATCAACGCCTGCTCGCCATCCAGTTCCGAGGCGGCCTGTTGCAACAACTCACTGAGGTGCAACAGGTTGGTCAGCACCCGCTCGCCATCACTGCGGGCGATGAGGGTTTGCGGTAGCTTGAAGTCGTGGAGCAGGCGCCGCAGCATCGGCAACACGCCTTGGGTACGCCAGATGGCACGGTAGCCACGAAACTGCATCACCCGCGATTCCCACGCCAGCTCGTCCTGGTTCAGACGCTCCAGCTCCGCCAGGGACAGGTTCAGGGTGACGCAGGCCAGGGCCGCCCTTAATGGCCGTTCGACGTCCGGTTCCGCGCAAGCCTTGAGCCAGGCCAACAGGTCATGGGCTTCCTGGGCGGCAAACACCGAGTCTTTATCCGACAGGTACACACTGCGCACGCCACGGCTGGCCAGTTCGGCACGTACGGCTTGGGCTTCCTTGCCGTCGCGCACGAGGATGGCGATGTCTGACGGCAACACGCCCTTCAAGCGCCCCGCTTTCACAAAGCCTGCGCTGCCTTGCTGGCCGCCATTGAGCAACGCAACGATCTGCGTGGCGCAGGCGGCGGCCAGTTGCTGACGGTAAACCGCGTTGGAAATCGGCTGGTCGCTGGGCAGGTGCCAAAGGTTCATGGCCGGCAGCGTCTGGCCGTCGACCTGCAACTGCTCGCTACGGCCTTGGGACAATACCGAATGGAACGGCACCGGGTTGTTGCCATCGGGTTGGCGAAACAGAAACGCACCACGGCCGGTTTCAGCACGCTGGAACACATGGTTCACCGCCTCGACCATCGCATGGCTGGAGCGGAAGTTGGTGCCCAGGGTGTGATGGCGGCCGGTGGTGGCCTGCCGGGCGCGCAGGTAGGTATAGATGTCGGCGCCGCGAAAGGCGTAGATCGCCTGCTTGGGGTCGCCGATCAGGAACAGGCCGCTGTCGAGGTGGTTTTCCTCGATGCGGTAGATGCTGTCGAAGATGCTGTATTGCACCGGGTCGGTGTCCTGGAATTCATCGATCAGGGCCACCGGGAATTGCTCGCGGATCACACTGGCCAGGCGCTCGCCACCGTCTGCCTGGAGGGCGGCGTTGAGGCGGATCAGCATGTCGTCAAACCCCATCTCGGCGCGGCGACGTTTCTCTTCCTCGAAGCGTTTGCCGACCCAGCCGGCAGCGTGTTGCAGCACCGCCGCGTCGGGCGTTGGCAAGGCGTCGAGGCTGGCTTTGAGGCCGGCCATGGCTTGGATGCCGGGGTGCTGCGGCGGCTCGCCTTTCCAGGCTTCGGCCATGCCATCGGGCGTCAGGCGGGTAAAGCCGGTGCCGATATCCAGTTGTTCCAGGGTTTCGTCAGCGGCCCAGGCGCTGATCTTTTCGAACCAGGGTTCGAAGTAACGCGCTTGCATCTTGCGCCCGTCGACCGCTTTGGCGGCGACGGCTTGCAGGCAGATATCCCGCAGCTCGGCGGCCCATTGTTGCCAAGGGGCCTTGAGGGTAACCAGCGCGGCGCGGCGTTCTTGCAAACAGGCGCTGATCAGTTCGGCTGGCTCGCGGGTTTCGTCGGTGGGCCGCTCACTGCCGAACAATGCACGCACCCGTGGCATCAGCGCCGCGGGGCCGCCCCAATTATTGCGCACCCAGTTGAGCGCATCGTCATGCATTGGGTAGCAGAACAAGCGCCAGTAGTCGCGCAGCACTTCGCCCAGCAGGTCGCTATGGTCAGTTTCCAGGGTTTGTGTAAACAGGCTGCCGCTGTCGAACGCGTGTTCGCGCAGCATGCGCTGGCACCAACTGTGGATCGTCGAAACCGCCGCTTCATCCATCCATTGCGCGGCGATGTCCAGGCGATTGGCACAGGCCGGCCATTGCTGCGGATCATAGTGCTCGCGCAGGTCGGCAATCAGCGCATCGGGCTGTTCGATTTCGTCACGGAAGAAGCGCGCGGCTTCGGCCAGGCGGATGCGAATGCGTTCTCGCAGCTCCTTGGTGGCGGCGTCGGTGAACGTCACCACGAGGATTTGCGGTGGCAGCAGCTCGCGGCCGAAACCGGATTCATCGCCGCCATGGCCGAGCACCAGGCGCAGGTACAAGGCGGAGATGGTGAAGGTCTTGCCGGTGCCGGCACTGGCTTCAATCAACTGGCTGCCTTTGAGCGGGAACGCCAGGGCCAAGGGTTTGCCGATCATGCGTTGGCCTCCGTGCTGGAAAGCGATCGCCAGGGGGCGTTGATCAGCGGGCGATACAGGGTTTCGCACCAGCCTTCGAACTCTTCGCTGGCGACCAGGGCCGCGTAGTCGGGAAATTGCCGCGTGAGGGCTGGCGTTTCGCGGCGTTCGCCGTCAGTGGTGATGCCATCGCCTTCATAGGCTTTGCTCGCAGCCGCTTGGGCCTTGGCGGGGTCAGTCTGGCCGAGCCAGGCGAACGCGGTTTTCACCGCGACAGGTAGCGGTGTACTCATTCCCGTGCGCCAGGCCAAAAGCAGGTTGCCGAGGATTTCCTCGGCGCTGGCCTTGTCCAGCGGGGCCAACAGTAAGGTGTCGTCACTGGCTACCAGACCGGTGCTCAAGGGCAGGCCACAGGCGCAGGCCACCACGTGATTGACCCAGGGGCGGATGAGGCGGTGCCACTTGCGTGTCTTGATCGAGCCAATGCTGTTGGGGATGGTGGTGACGCTTAACAGCCCGCCATCACTGCGTCGGTGCAGGCCGCTGATCCAACCTTCCAGCTGGATGCCCTGGTACGCAAAGCTGATCGGTTCAGCGCCGGTATGCGGGGTGGGCCACAGCGCCAGAAGGTCTTGATAGCGTTGCACCAGGTCCGGCAGCGGCTCGATCAGCTCGTTACGCAGGCATTCACCGAAACCGACCATCGGCAGCAGGCCACTGCCTTGCAGGCGCAGGGCCTGGGCGTTGAGCGCCTGATCGAGTTGATCGGGTTGGGTGAGGGCCGCGTTCAACAGGCTGTCGCTGAGGTTGTAACGTTGCAACGCGTCCAGCACGAAGGGTTCTTCGTCAGCCAGCGGCACTTCGGCGGCTTCGAAGAATACTTTCAGGCGCTGGCTGAAGAAGTGCTTGACCGGGTTGCGCAGGAAATCCTGTAACTGGCCGAGGCTCAGGGGCTCTTCCTGTTGGTGAGGGGCCAAGCCTTGCTCTTGGGTGATGACCGCCGGTGCCTGATGCAGCCATTGCCATTCGCGGGCATAGCTGAACAGCGGATCGCCTTCGTGGAAGTAGCGGGCGCTGAATGGTTGCAGGGGGTGTTCCTGGGTCATTGCGTCGATCAGCGGCTGATCGTCGCTGGTGTGCTGCCAGCCGCTGGCCAAGTGGTCGCGCAGTTGGCCGATCAGCACCGAGGCCGGGCGATCACTGTTGTCACGGATGCTGCGGCCTACCCAGCTGATATACAGCTGGTCGCGGGCCGACAGCAGCGCTTCGAGCAGTAAGTAGCGGTCGTCTTCGCGGCGAGAACGGTCGCCGGGGCGGTAGTCGCTGCCCATCAGGTCAAAATCCAGCGGTGGCTGGGCCCGCGGGTAATCGCCGTCGTTCATGCCCAGCAGGCAAACCAGCTTGAACGGGATCGCACGCATGGGCATCAGCGTACAAAAATTGACCGCTCCCGCCAGGAAGCGCTGGGACAGGCGCCCCTGATCCAATCCGGCCAGCCATGCCTCACGTACTACCGTAAGGGGTAGCTCGTCTTGCAGCCCAACGGATTCGCAGGTTTCCAGCCAGGTCTCTCTCAGTTGTTCGAGCTGGCCCAGCAAGTAGTCATCGTGCTCGCTGCTGGGCAGGAAAAACAGCTGCATCAAGCGTTGTAGACGCTCGCCCCAGGCCTGTGGGGAGGCGGGTTCTGATAACGCCTGATGGGCATCGTTCAAGGCATCGAGCAAGGCGACCAGCGGGCCGATCAAGGCCGCATCGAGGCCACCGATTTCGTCATACGGCTCGATACCGTCGCAGGCCGAGCCAGTGCCGACGGCATAGCCCAGCAGCATACGGCGCAGGCCGAATCGCCAACTGTTTTGCTCCAGCTCCGTGGGCAGACCTAAACCGGCGCGTTGCTCGGCGTTCAGGCCCCAGCGGATGCCGGCGCCTTCGATCCAGCGATGCAAGGTGGGCAGGTCACGCTCTTTGATGGCGAAGCGTTCGCGCAGGGCCGGGACGTCGAGCAGGTCGAGGATTTCGCTGACGGGGAAGCGGCTGTCGGGAAGTTTGAGCAAGTGCTCGACGGCGATCAACAGCGGGTCGCGACCGCGTTGGCCTTGGTCTGTGAGGGTGAAGGGGATGAAGCGTGGGTCATGGCGTTCGAGCTGGCCGAAGACCGCGCGAATATGCGGCGCGTAGCTGTCGACGTCGGGGACCATGACGATGATGTCCCGAGGACGCAGTGTGGGGTCGGCGCTGAAGCGATGGAGCAATTGGTCGTGGAGGATTTCCACTTCGCGCTGGGCACTGTGGGCGATGTGGAAACGGATCGAAGTATCGCGTTGCAAGTCGACAGCGGGCCATCGTTCACGGGTTTCATTCAACGGCCGCAGTTCGAGGATATCGTCCTGGAGTTGGTTGAGCAGCGTGGTGGGTTCGCTGTCGCTGAACAGGTCGATACGACCGTCGCGGAATGCCGCGCGGTAGCTGTTGGGGTCGTCGTAGCTGTCCAACAGACTGATGTAATCACGGCCCTGCTTGCCCCAGGCAGCAAGCAGCGGATGGGCGTGCTGGTGCAAAGTTTGTGGGTCGATCGTGACGGGCATGCCCGCTTTGCGCGCCTGGCGTTTGTATTCGTTACGCAGCAAGTCCTTGTCGGCGACGATGTCCGACCAATGATGGCGGCAGGGGTTATGCACGCAGAGCAGGACTTGGCTGAAACGGGCCAAGCCCGCCAAGGCTTCCAGCGCCTGGGCCGGCAGCGATGAGATGCCGAAGACAATCACCCGGGGAGGCAAGCCGGGAGGTGCTTGTTCAAGGCTGTTGATGCGCTCGATGAAGCGCTGATGAACGCCGGCCCGGCTTTCGGCCATGCCTGCTGCACCTACATCCAACAGCAGCGCGCGCCATAGCTCGGCTTGCCAGCAGTTGGCTGGGTTGAGCGGTTTGGAATCGCCTCGACCATTGCGCAGTTGGTGCCGGCCTGCGGCCCAATCTTCCAGCCAGTCGGCACGGTAGACCTGGTATTGGTCGAACAAGTCAGCCAGGCGCTCGGCGAGTTGGTAGCGTTTGCGCAGGTCGGTGTCTTGCGTCAGGAAGCGTTGCAGCGGCTCGAAGTGCGGTTGGTCGATCAGCTCGGGTAACAGGCGCATGAGGCGCCAGGTCAGCGGGGCTTTATCAAGCAGGGACTTGGGCGGGATCTCATCACGGCCCAAGACCATGCGATAAAGCTGCCACATAAAGCTGCCAGGCAGTTGCACGTCGATGGCTGCGGCAATGCCACAGCCGCCCATATCATCGGCTTGCGGGTCTTCGGCCAAGGCCAGCTTGAGCCACTGGGCAATGCCGTTGCTTTGTACCAGGGCGATTTCGTTTTCCAAAGGCGCCAGTGGGTAACGGCGCATCCAACTGACCACCAGGCTTCGCAGCTCGTCCAGGCGGTTGCCATGAACCACCATGAATCCAGGGCTGAGGGACGTCGCGTCCGGCATAACGGCTTCCTTGGGAAAAGCAAAATCGAGGGATGGACTTTAGCACTGTGGTGCACGGGGCGAACACAGGACGAACAAGTGTACGGGGACAAGGTGGACACTTTTCGAGCGCCCAAAACAAAACCCCAACTGCTTTCGCAATTGGGGTTTCGGAATTTAATCTTGACGATGACCTACTCTCACATGGGGAAACCCCACACTACCATCGGCGATGCATCGTTTCACTGCTGAGTTCGGGATGGGATCAGGTGGTTCCAATGCTCTATGGTCGTCAAGAA
>NZ_JYLO01000008.1 GCF_001439845.1 Pseudomonas lactis
GTTGTAAGGCGGCAACAACTTGCTCAGCACGGCTTCTTTTCGCTCATGGGAATAACGGGCCACATCGGTGTCCTTTACCGCCTATCTGGGGAAAACTGGAGGGTGACAACTATCCTGCCAGAGGGGGCGGTCGAGGAACTGAATGTTGGCAAAGCCCGTGTCACGAATTCGGGACTCGTCGTAAATGTGGAACGCCCATCCTTGTTCCCGCGCATATCGCCAGGCGGCTTTCCATTTCGGCAGCCATTTGCGCCAGTTTTTAACCCAGAGGTCGCGAGGTTTGACCTCGACCAGTAAAGGCACCGGGTAGTTACCAAACTGACAGTCACCCAGATGATAGTTGATGAGGAAATCAGGCGTGTAGGTATGGGTGCGCGCGCCGTCACCGTGAAAAGGGATTTGAACCGGCTGCGCGATAACGTCACACACCTGGCTGGAAAATGTCATTCGCGCAAGGAAATCACGCTCAAGCAAGGACTCATAGGGAATGCCATCGCCATTACGCAGCGGATAGGTGCCGGAAAGGCTGCGTCTCGTCGGCGCAATTGGCCGAGTCTGCTGGTGGGCGACGACGGGAATACGGTGGGTCTGCATGATGTTCACCTGGTTAACCGAATTCCAGGAATCATGCTTTGAGTGTAGGCCAAAAATGTCGGCAATTCGGCCCCGTTCAGGGGGCGAAGCGTTGCGCGAACGAGAGATTTCGCCGCCCCAAGAAGGCACGCTTGACCCGAAATTCTAGGAGGCCTGCGGCGTAGGAGCGTCAGCGAGTAAAAAACATGGTCCGCTGCTGAGAGGGAATAATGATGTCACTTGATTTTATGCTGCTGCCCTTGCGTCGCTTCGTTCGACTGTTCTTATCAAAGACCTCAATGTCGCCATTCATGATCGGACCGTGCAAGGACTGTTTTACGATGGCCTCATCCGCCATCGTGTGGTTGGCCATACCCATCATCATCTGTTCGAAGGACAATTGCGGTTGATCGTAGATCTTCCTTGGCAGCACTTCAGAGAGCTCCACTTCAATGCGTTTGCTCGTAACACCACAAAAATTATGCTCATCTCCAAATCCGAACGCATGTTGATCCGTAATCTGGATATCTTTATTAGTGTCATAGCCCACAAAAAGTGACGGCGTCATGGAGTGGGAAAAGTTGTTGCCATATCTCCAATGAATTTCTTTCATCACCGCGTTGGCGCGGTAGCTCTTCGCCAAATGGATAAACCAATAGGCTCGCGGATTCGGCCCACCAGGAGTAATAAAGAAAACGGTCATGAAATCAGCACCGCTTTCTTTCAAGATCCCCTCTGCAAGAAACCGCTGAATCAAATGCTGCCACTCGTGACGCATGGTGGCTTTAAAAGATCGCAGCTTTTCCCAAGGAATATACTTCTCCAAATCGATATTTTGTAATGCCTTCTTGTTTTCATCCCGCTCGGAGAGGTAGTCGATCAGGCTATCAACATTGAAAGTCAACAAAACTTCAGCATTCGTCAAACTATTGAAAATAGTTCGTATGCTAGAGAAAGGTACATCTTTGTAGGCGTATTGATCGAGCAAAAACAATGAGCGCTCGGAAAACTTGAATTCCTTTATTTTTTTAATAACGCTCGGAAGCGCATTCGTAAATCTCGCGCGAAGAGCGTAAATATCTTTATCCAAGCGATGGCCATGCCCTTTGGTGGCAAGCACGGCCTTCAAGTAATCAATATTGGCCTTTTTGATATCTATGAAAAAATACTGCGCCAATACTTCCCGCGGCATGTTTCTCTGAATATTTATCTCAGCGACAGTTTCTTGAACCGCCTCTAGCGCGATAATGGGTGAGCCGTAGTGGTCACGACGACCCCAATCATCTTTATAGACGCCTCCACCGCAAAAGCCATCGACGATATTAATGCCAATGCGCGGAATCATTTGATTACTCATGACCACCGTGATGTACGAACGGATATAGTCATGAATAATCTGATGTTTTATTTTGCTATGAGGATCTATGTTCGGATAGATACCAGTCGACAAATCCCATTTATATTTTTCGTCCTTGGCCACGCGAAATCCTTTTAGCTCAGGCTAGGTTTAGCAAGGGAATTTCATCCCAAGTCTGACCGTTCAATAAGCGGCCATTGGCTTTCTTGGATCGTTTTACTCCGTCAGCGCCCCAGCCACCCCACTGCTTGAAGAAGAAAGCAGAACCGAAGGCATCGCATTGACGGTGGATGTTGTCGACCCATTCCTGCTGCATTGGGCGCGCCTTCGAACCTGATTCACCCCCGACAATCACCCAATGAATATCCGTCAGGTCAATCTCGCCCAAGTCTTCCAATAAAGGCTCCGCTGACAGAAAGCGGATGGTGGCATCAATCTTACGCAGACAATCAATACGCGGCACCCCGTAGGCCTTGTCCTCTACCGAAACACCTAACCAGGCATTGGTCGGCGTTTCTCGCGTGCTGAAATACTCAGCCAGGCGCTCAGCTCGTTTGGTCAGGATCTGAAACGTATGCTGAGAGGCACGCTGGATCACATCGAAGACCTGATCGATATAAGCATCAGGCACCTGCTCGTGGAAGAGGTCAGACATGGAGTTAACGAAGTAAATCGTCGGCTTCTTGCGCAGAAGAGGCTCTTGAAGCTTTTCTGGACGCAGGCTCAACCGAAAGCCATTCTCGTAGCCAGGTGTGCCCATCGCCTGCAGGCGGTGAGCCATGTTCTCGGCGTAGCAATGTTTGCAGCCCGGTGAGACCTTGGTGCAACCCACCACCGGGTTCCAAGTCATCTCGGTCCACTCAATGCTTGTTTGGGTACTCATTGCACTGTCGCTCCTTTCGTGCGCGATATTAGTAAGATGCCGCGAGATATGTCAAATTGACATCACTCAGCGTTTCTGACTTCACCCCATATTATCTTTTCGATTCATATATTCAGTGAAAATCGTAGCCCAAACATAGCTCGATTTAAAAAAACGCAAGAATGGCGTGATTTTTTTCGACTGACATGCCTTCAATTATCATATCAAGTGTTTCCTAAATATCGCTATATATTCCCTCACTGGTCAGTCATTGAGGATCCAGCGCTCACTTTTTCGCGGCCAATCGGGCTTAACCGGAAATTTTCTCCGCCTGGCAATATCTGCATCAAGATTTAGGATTCGGCCTTCTTTTGCCAATTCCTTAAAGGCCAGCTGAAGATCGGTCGGATAATAATCAGTCTGCACGAGAAATTCTGACCAGCAATCGTAATCTATCAGCAGAGGTTTTTTTGACAGTCTCGCCAGAAGAAACTCTTTTGCTGCCAGTCGATTGTCTTTGAGTTTTTCAACAGGCTGTAGAGTTTGGTCCGAGCCGAACAAATCGCCGATGGGAGATTTGCTGATTTGTGCTCGAACCTTCGACTCAAAGTGGCTGACGCGCTGAGCCATCTCCATTTCTTCGGCAGCTTGTTTGAACTTGATAATGCCCAGAGGATGCCTGGTCAGATATACCAAAAAATAAAGCACCCGCTCCATGCCCGGGCGCTCAACTGATACATATGCTGTCTTTCCACCATACAAGTCCCCGATGACCTCGCGATACTGAGAAATTACCAGCGACTGCCGTTCGGATGAGGTTTCATTTCCAGTTAAAACAACCGGCCTTCCTAAAAGTTCTTCAACATCTGCTTGATGCGGCTTCATCGACATAGCGCGGTTGAAGAAGTCGTACATCAAGTTAATGAGGAACTCGACTTTATTCAGTGCCAAGAGCGGGGCCAGAACTGGCGCGCTGATTACAGTTTTCCAACCCTTGGGATCAATAAAGAAAAACGTAAAATTGCCTGACGCCCACTGAACGATGTCATCGATCTTGCTGGTGTAGTCACCTTGAATGCAGGAGGCTTCTACAGAGGCCTGCTTGTTCCCAGCGAGGAACGCTTCGAGCTTTCCGAAAGCTTTTTTGTCCTTCTCGATGTAAAGCGCGCGAAATTTTACATTGGCGCTAAACTTGGATTTCAGCGTCTCGGCACACTCCATCATCTGACGAAGCGAAATACCGATAGAGGTGTCTTTTAAATCATCCGACTCCTCTGCCCAAGGACCCGCGAAGCAGTCAACGTAATTGATGACGGTTTCCTTGCGCCCGATGATCATGAACAAGCACTGAAGGTAGGTCTTCAGAATCGTGTGTTTGACGTATGCCTGTTCGCGGCCATGATATTCCTTAGGTATTGGCAAGTTTTCACTCCATGTGTTTTCCCTTTACGCCGGGACACTACCCTATAAATGATACGTGCGAATAGTGCTCGAACGAGCGCCCGCACGGTCGGCCCATCTGGACTCCGCTACGATTTTCCGGAAGTTTCGCACGCACCGGCGTGGGCTTACCGGATACTCAGGTTAAGCAAAAGGGTTTCAGCGTCAACAAGGTCGCGTTGGATGCGTAAAGAAAGTCCAAGGTCAATGCCCTTTGGAAGTGCGGAATCGACCGAAGCTGCAAAAGTGAGGGCCCAGAAACGGCGAATCCCGCTCTAGGCGGGATTCTCAGCCGTCGATTGCATGCGTTCGACGGGGCAGGACACTGTTACCTGGCACTGGGCCATCTGACGCTCATCAGAAGTGGGATGCGATCCGAAGATCCCTGTAGCCATCCTGTGGTTCACGCCTAGGCGCGGACGAACAATAGTCAAACCATAATCACTATGTCAATGGGGCTTTCCCCTCCTGGATCATTTAGATTCCCCACGATCATTCACTCAGCTCTCGTTCAGAGCGGCCCTAACTGCGTCCGATCCATCAGCCCAGCGGCCAGGTTTCCCTGGCTCATCATTCATGGCAAAAAAGTGCTTCTTGAAGTTCAGGAAACCGAGGGCTCGTGCTGCCACTTGCCCAACGCGTCCCCTGGGGCGCCCTCTTTAAGCTTTGGATCAATTACGAGAAGAATACCCCCCGATCGTAGTTCTGGGCTAATTGCGCCGCCTCGCTTTCGGCACTCAAGGTTGTGGTTTATGACTTCAGCCCAAGCTCAACGGGCGAGAATGCTCGCAGCTTCCAGTACCAATCGGAGAGCTCTAACCTCTGGAAAATTCAGCTAGTCTTGCCACACAACTTACTTGATGACGATTCCCATGCCAGATAGCTCTGAAGCCAACATTGCCGCAGCTGATGCTCTCACTTTGCTCCTGCACAACCAGCACGCCATTGGTGCGGCTATTGAAGAGGTGACAAAGTGGCTCTCTGAGAATGGTGAAGGGAATGTCGCCTTGAACGCAATCGGGGCGATGGAAACGCTGGACATGAATGCTCAAGCCATCACAAATTCAATCATGCGACTGAGGCAGTTATAGGCGCTATCTAACTCCTTACTGCCACTACTTTATGAATTGTGCGGGCCCTTTTCTGCACTTGGTACGAGCCGCAATCGACCGATGCTTTTGTAGGGTCAAGCCTTAATATCCTCAGTAAAAATATTCGCTTAGGGTCGAAGCATACTTTTGGAAATTACGGCTAATTTTTTAGCTGAGAAATGCCTGAATTCGCTAAATCGAACACATCGTGTGGAGAAATGGGAGGATCAGATATCGGTTGAACAATCGTTCTCGACTGCAGTATCTGTGTCTCATAAAAAGCCTCGCAGATGATCTCATGCCCGTTATCAATCCAATGGGTCGCTTCTCGTAAAAGCCCCTTGGGAAATGGGTGGGAGGCCAAGGGATTATGAAAAACCTCGAGCTCCGCTGACCAAGGTTCATAACCTTGCGGCCAAAGATCTCGATACTCCTCACTCGACACATCAAGGCAGAAGTCGAAGCCCTGCAACGCACCTGGCATACGATCAAAGATGATTCCAACGCGAGTGTGTCTATAGCCGTTGCCATTACCCGTGATGGAAACCATCACACGTCCAAATTTCTGAATGCTGCATCCATTGCTGAATATCACCGCAGAAAGACCCGAATTCTCGGGGAACTTGAAAAGCCCTGCTGGGATACTCTCCGGTCCTAATAGTCGTTCTACATTAACCCGTTTGGCCTCCTGCTGCCCATCGACTTCATGTGTCACTGCGTAAAAGCCGAAGAGGTAAGCAACCAAGGCAGGCCTGCTCCAGGTCATTGAACCTTGAGCATAAAAATCGGCGAGAGCGAGCGCAAAAGGTTTGCCAACTACATGCGACATCTCGTGGTATCGACGGTCAAGCTTGTTTCGGATTGTTTTGGCATATCTTACTGCCGCTGCCCCCAGAATCTTCTCAATCACATCTCCGGGCGGAGGGTCAGCAATGGCGGTGGCATGGTCATACCGCACTTCAGGATTTGTAGTGACAGCCTCAATCCATGCGGATGCCCCCTTACGGTTAGACACATAGTAGTCTGGCGAAGGGTGATCCTGAGCTACATGCATGCCTTGCTCACGAAAACACGCAAATAGATGAAGCTCCCAGAGACGGGTATGAAGATTTTCTCCTTGGAAATCTGGCACCCAATTGAGATCCGGTTGAGGAAGCGCGTAGTACAAATATCCGATCATCCAAGCGGCCATCGCTCGTCTTTTAGTCTTGAGTTGCTCAAACAGATTGCTTGGTTTTCTTTTGCCAGCTTTATAGAGGTTTGGCCGCTTCCCTGAGTTTCGCGGTACAGGCTCACGCGGATTGCCGTCGATCAACTGAGTCGCTAATTGTTGCTTGGCTAAGTCGAAGCTCGCCAGCCCGATAGCCTCCAAGGTCAACGTCCAAACAAAGTCGACTCGTTGACGCATGGCGATGCAGCCGAACGTATTTTCCTGTTCATTGAAAGTCACGATTCCCCACGAAGCTGCATCCGCCGTCCTCCAGCCAGCAATTGGCAACGAATCAACGAAGCTTAAGCCCCAAGGCAAAGCCAGACCGTAGATATCAAACATGTTTTGAGGAATGGGGTGCATTTTCAGATCGCGTCCGTAACGGCTAAAAATCCTTCTTAGGATAGCCGCACTTATTGCCAGCGATACTAGACGCAGTCGCATCTATTTCCAAAGCCAGTCGCACTTAATTCCATAATGTAAGTCCGCGAGGCGGGGCTTTCGGAGTACTTCAGTCGCATTAATTAACAAAACCTACAGCGGCTCAAAGCCACAACCGGGGGAAATCACCCTGGCCCATCACGGGGTGTTGTTCCTGGATGAGCTGCCAGAGTTCGATCGCAAGGTGCTGGAGGTGCTGCGTGAGCCATTGGAATCTGGGCATATCGTGATCTCCCGCGCCCGTGACCGTGTGAGTTTCCCGGCGCGCTTTCAACTGGTCGCGGCGATGAACCCCTGCCCTTGCGGCTACATGGGCGAGCCCAGCGGGCGTTGCCGGTGTACACCGGAGCAGATTCAGCGCTATCGCAACAAGCTCTCCGGGCCGTTGCTGGACCGGATTGATTTGCACCTGACTGTCGCGCGGGAGGCCACTGCCCTGAGCCCCACCCAACAGGCGGGCGATACCACGGCCGATGCCTCGGTGCGGGTAGCGCAAGCACGCGAGCGTCAGCAGCGACGCCAGGGGTGTGCCAATGCTTTTCTGGACCTGCCGGGGCTGCGCCAGCACTGCAAGCTGCCAAAGGTCGACGAGGGTTGGCTGGAGACCGCCTGCGAGCGACTGACACTGTCACTGCGGGCGGCCCATCGGCTGCTGAAGGTGGCGCGCACCTTGGCGGACCTGGACCAGATGGACGCCATCACCCGTGACCATCTGAAGGAGGCCCTGCAGTACCGCCCCACATCCGTGACTTGAGCCTTACGCAATATCAATGTGGGAGCGGGCTTGCTCGCGAATGCGGAGTGTCAGTCACCCATTTGCTACTGATTTACCGCATTCGCGAGCAAGTCCGCTCCCACCATTTGATTGGTGGTGCGTCAGCGAAACCGATCCACCTCATGGCGCAAGCCTGCTGCCAAGGTCTCCAGTTCCTTGGCGGTAACCGCCAGGTTCGACACCACTTCACGCTGCTCGCTGTTGGCCAGGGCAATGCTCTGAAGGTTGGCGCTGAGCAAAGTCGCGGTGCTGCTCTGCTCTTGGGTGGCGGTTGTGATCGCAGCAAACTGCTGGCCGGCCGAGCGACTCTGCTCGTCGATACGCGCCAGGGCCGAGGCCACGTCGGCGTTGCGCGACAGGCCTTCCTGCATCAGCGCATTGCCATGCTCCATGGTGCTGATGGCGTTGCCGGTTTCCTGCTGGATGCTCTGGATCATGCCGGAGATTTCATCGGTGGCCTGGCGGGTACGCGAAGCCAGGTTGCGCACCTCATCAGCGACCACGGCGAAACCACGGCCTTGCTCACCGGCACGGGCGGCTTCGATGGCGGCGTTGAGCGCCAGCAGGTTGGTCTGTTCAGCGATGGCGGTAATCACGCCGACGATCCCGCCGATTTCCTGGGAACGCTGGCCCAGGGTGTTGATCACTGCCGCGGTGCTGTTCAGCGCAGTGGCGATATGTTCCAGGGACGATGAAGCCTCTTGCATCGAGGTACGGCCGATACGGGTTTGCTGGGCATTCTCTTGAGCCAGGCGCTCGGTGTTGCCCATGTTGTCGGCAATGTTCAGCGAGGTAGCACTGAACTCTTCCACCGCACCGGCCATGCTGGTGATCTCGCCGGACTGTTGCTCCATGCCTTCGTAGGCACCACCAGACAAGCCCGACAACGCCTGGGCGCGGCTGTTGACCTGTTCGGCGGCAGTACGGATATGCGACACCATGGTCGACAGCGCTTCGCCCATCTGGTTGAAACTGCGCGCCAACTGGCCGATTTCGTCATGGCTGGACACGTTGAGGCGCGCACTCAAATCCCCCGCGCCCAGCGCCTGGGCCTGGCGCACCAGTTCGCTCAATGGCGCCAGCTTGCTGCGCAACAGCCACACCGTGGCGCCCACTGCCAGCAACATCGCCAGCACGCTGCCGATCACCAGGCGGATGCCGACTTCCCAGGTCACGGCGCGAATCTCAGCCTTGGGCATGCTCGCTATCACCGCCCAAGGGCCGCCTTCGAACGGCACCGAGACACTATAGAAATCTTCGCTCTTGTCGCTCCAGAAACGGCCTGCACCCGGCTTTTTCGCCAGGTCGAGCATCACCGCAATCGCCTGATCCGGCGCTTGCACGCCAGCTGGCGGCACCAGCCAGTGCTTTTGCTCATCGAGCAGCGCGAGGGAGCCGGTCTGGCCAATGCGGAAGCGCTTGAGGTTTTCAAACTGGGCGTTCTGGGCATCGGTGTAATCGAAACCGATGAACAGCACGGCAATGACCTGGCCACTGCTGTCACGCACGGGGCTGTATTGGGTCATGTAGGAGCGGTCAAACAACACGGCACGGCCGATGTAGGTCTGGCCACTCACAACGCGCTGGTAGGCCGCGCCCTGACGGTCAAGTACGGTGCCAATGGCGCGATTGCCATCCTGCTTGGTCAGGGAGGTGCTGACGCGGATAAAGTCGTCGCCGCTGCGCACGAACACCGTGGCCACGCCGCCGGACATCTGCTTGAACTCATCCACTTCTTCGAAGTTGTTGTTCAGCACCTCGTTGCCCAGATAGAGGCTCGGCGTCTGCACGCCGGCCACGGCCACGGGCTGGTCCGCACGCACACTCAAGCCTGCGCCGAAGCGCTTTTCAAACAGCCCGCTCAAACGCTGAGTGCTTTCGCGCAAGGTGCTGTGGAAGGTGTTGAGTTGGTCGGCGAGCAAACGCGCCTCGCTGGCCAGGTGTTCCTCGCGGGTGGCGAGGTTGGCGGAGTCGAGGGTACGCAAGGCAAAGACCGTACTGCCGCTGATCACGACAGCGAGAATCACGGCGAGTGCGAGGCCTAACTGGGAGGCAATCCGGGCACGGGGTTGAGACATGACAGCTCCTGGCCGAGGCCAGGATCATCCTGATCTCATAGCGCTGCTCGGCAAATTATCTAGTGGGAAACGATGATGCACGATGGTTCCAACCCCCTTCTTCGGCGGCATTTGGCAATACTTGAGCGAATCACAGGGGTATCCCGCAAACGATTGCACTAACAACTCGCCGCCACTCAATCGAGGCGTTCAACCTGGGGCAATTCCATCGCCTTGACTTCACCTTGAAGAAATTCCGCCAGCCGTCGCAAACGTTCCCCACCCGGGCGGGTTTTCGGCCACACCAGGTAGTAGCTTTCCCCACTGGCGACCGCCGTAGGCCACGGCAGGCTCAAGCGCCCCTGTGCCACGTCTTCGGCCACCATCAGCAAATCACCCATGGACACGCCATAGCCTCGGGCGGCGGCAATCATGCCCAGCTCAAGCGTGTCGAACACCTGCCCACCCTTGAGTGAAACCTGAGACGACAGCCCCATGCGCTGCAGCCAGTAACGCCAGTCGCGGCGGTCCGGGGTCGGGTGCAGCAGTTCGGCGGTTGCCAACCGCGTCACGTCCCAGGGACCGTCGTCCAGCAGATTGGGCGCTCCCACCGGGATGAGCATTTCCGCAAACAGATAACTGGCCTCCCAGTCCGCCGGAAAGTGCCCGTTGCTGAGCAACACCGCGCAGTCGAACGGTTCTTGGTTAAAGTCCACTTCATCGATGCTCATCCACGCACTGGTGAGCTGCACCTCATTGCCTGGCTGCAGGGCCCGGAAGCGACTCAGCCGCGCCAGCAGCCAGCGCATGGTCAAGGTGGACGGCGCCTTCATACGCAGGATGTCATCTTCGGCATTCAAGGTATGGCAAGCACGCTCCAGGGCAGCGAAGCCCTCCCGTACGCCAGGCAGCAACAAACGCGCCGCTTCCGTGAGCTGCAACGTGCGACCGCTGCGCTGGAACAATCGGCAGGCGAAATAATCTTCGAGCGTACGGATATGCCGGCTGATCGCACTTTGGGTAATCGACAATTCCTCAGCCGCGCGGGTAAACGAGTGGTGGCGGGAGGCGGCTTCAAATGCCCGCAAGGCATAAAGAGGAGGAAGACGACGAGACATGCTGAAAGCTCCGACTGCGCAATCTGGAAACCCTACCAGAATCACTCATGCATGAGTTTTAATCATGCCAATGATCGCTTTTATCCTTTTGTGCAATGCGCTGAATGCGCCGAGAATCAACCCTTCCCCACCTTCCTGACCATTCGAGTGTGATGATCATGCAACATCCGGCACGTACCGAACTCTGGGCCATTCTGCGGCTATCGGGGCCGTTGATTGCCTCACAGTTGGCGCACATGCTGATGGTGCTGACCGACACCCTGATGATGGCGCGCCTGAGCCCCGAGGCCTTGGCGGGCGGCGGCCTGGGCGCGGCGAGCTATTCGTTCGTGGCGATTTTCTGCATCGGCGTGATCGCAGCCGTGGGCACCTTGGTCGCCATTCGCCATGGCGCGGGCGATATCGACGGCGCCACCCGCCTGACCCAGGCCGGGCTGTGGCTGGCGTGGTTGATGGCGCTGGCGGCGGCGTTGCTGTTATGGAACTTGAAGCCGGTACTGCTGATGTTCGGCCAGACCGAAACCAACGTGCAAGCAGCCGGGCAATTCCTGACGATCCTGCCCTTTGCCCTGCCCGGCTACCTGAGCTTCATGGCCCTGCGCGGCTTTACCAGCGCCATCGGCAAGGCCACTCCGGTGATGGTGATCAGCCTGTGCGGTACCGTGGTCAACTACCTACTCAACCATGCGTTGATCGAAGGCATGTTCGGCCTACCGAAACTGGGCCTGATGGGCATCGGCCTGGTGACCGCCATCGTCGCCAATGGCATGGCGTTGGCATTGATGTGGTACATCCGCAGCAACCGCGCCTACGCCGCCTACCCGCTGGGCACCGGCCTGCTGCGCCTGAATACCCACTACCTGCGCGAGCTGTGGCGCCTGGGCCTGCCGATTGGCGGCACCTATGCGGTAGAGGTCGGGCTGTTTGCCTTTGCGGCGTTGTGCATGGGTACCATGGGCAGCACGCAGTTGGCGGCGCACCAGATCGCCCTGCAGATTGTGTCGGTGGCCTTCATGGTGCCGGCGGGGATGTCCTACGCGGTGACCATGCGCATCGGCCAGCATTACGGCGCCGGGCAGTTGCTGATGGCGCGCATGGCCGGGCGGGTCGGCATAGGATTCGGCGCCATGGTGATGTTGGGGTTTGCGGCGGTGCTGTGGCTGTTCTCCGACCCGCTGATAGGACTGTTCCTCGACCATGACGACCCGGCATTCCATGACGTTATCGTGCTGGCAGTGAGCCTGCTGGCCGTCGCTGCCTGGTTCGAATTGTTCGATGGCGTGCAGACCATCGCCATGGGTTGTATCCGTGGCTTGAAGGACGCCAAGACCACCTTCCTGGTGGGGCTGGGTTGCTATTGGCTGATTGGTGCACCGTCGGCCTGGTTGATGGCGTTCACCCTGGGCTGGGGGCCAACCGGCGTCTGGTGGGGCCTGGCACTAGGCCTGGCGTGTGCGGCGGTGAGCCTGACCTGGGCGTTTGAGGCGAAGATGAAGCGGATGATTCGGCAGGAGCCGGATGCTGATGTCGGACTCCGAGCGGCACTGCCTGACTAGCGAGTGCACGCGGTTCATGTGGGAGCTGGCTTGCCTGCGATAGCGGTGTGTCAGGCTAATCATTATTAGCTGAACGACCGCTATCGCAGGCAAGCCAGCTCCCACATTTGAACCACTTTAAAGGCTTAACCCAACAGCGCCTGCTGGCTTTGCCCGAACATCAGGTATTCCACCAGCTCCGGCAACGGCAACGGCTTGCTGATCAGGTAACCCTGGACCTGGTCGCACCCAAACAAGCGCAAAAGCTCAAGTTGCTCAGGGGTTTCCACGCCTTCGGCGACCACTTCCAGGTTGAGGTTGTGGGCCAGGTTGATCATGGCGTGCACCAGCTTGCGGTTTTCTTCGCGCTCTTCCATGCCGCCGACAAAACTCTTGTCGATCTTCAACAAGGCAATCGGCAGGCTGTTGAGGTGCACAAACGATGAAAAACCGGTGCCGAAGTCATCCAGGGAAAACCGCACACCCAACCGGCCAAGGGCATCCATGGTCTGTTTGACCAGGTCGCTGCGGCGCATCACGGCGGTTTCGGTCAGTTCAAATTCCAGCCATTGCGCTTCCACGCCGCGCTCGGCAATCAGGCGGCTGAGGGTGGACAGCAACTGGCTGTCCTGAAACTGGCGAAACGACAGGTTGACCGCCATGTGCAGCGGCGGCAGGCCGCGTTCGCGCAGGTCTTGCATGTCGCGCAGGGCTCGGGAGATCACCCAGTAGCCCAATGGCACGATCAGGCCACTCTGTTCGGCCAGCGGCACGAATTCGCTGGGCGGCAACAAGCCGCGCTCGCCGTGGCGCCAGCGCACCAGGGCTTCGAGGCCAACGATATGGCCGTCGTCCAGGTCCAGGCGCGGCTGGTAATGCAGCTCCAACTCATCGCGGCGCAAGGCCCGGCGCAGTTCGCTTTCCAGGTCGGCCAGGCTGCGGGCGTTGCGGTTGATGCGTTCATTGAAGATATGGAAGGTGCAGCCCTGGGTGCTTTTGGCCTGTTGCATGGCGATATGGGCATGCCACATCAACGGGTCGGCGCCAGCGCGGGCTCGAGCATGAGCCATGCCCAGGCTGCAACCGATCAACAGGCTTTCGCCATCCACCCAATAGGGTTCGGCCATCACTTCGGTGATGCGCTCGGCCATCCATTCGGCGCGCTGGGGCGCCCGGCGGGTATCGATCAACAAGGCAAACTCATCGCTGCCCAGGCGCGCCAGTTGGTCTCCGGCTTCGAGCTGGCTCTTGAGCCGCGACACCACTTGCAGGATCAACCGGTCGCCCGCCTGATGGCCGAGGGCATCGTTGGCGTGACGAAAGTTGTCCAGGTCCAGGTGACCGAGGGCCAGGCCACGGCCGTCGTTTTCTGCCAAGCGCGCGGCCAGCAAGGTCTGGAAGCCCTGGCGGTTGGCAATACCGGTGAGCGGGTCCTGCTCGGCCAGGCGCTGCAAGGTGTTCTCCAGCACGCCGCGCTCGCGCACATGGCGCAGGCAGCGGCGCAATGTGTCGGCATCCAATGCATCCAGCACCAACCAATCGCTGACACCCAGCGGCGACACCAGGGGCTCCTGCTCCAGCAGCAATACACACGGCAAACTGCACCGGCCCGGGCCGGGCTGCAGGCTGGGCGTGGTCAATAACACAGCACCCTGGTCGTCATCGAACAGGCGGCTCACCGAGTCCCAGTTGGGCGCACTGATCAGCACAGCCCCTTCGCCCATCGGCGCCAGGCACTCGCGCAACAACGCTGCCCACTCGGGCTCATCGGCCAGCAGCAGCAAACGCAAGGGTTCGACAGGCGTAGACACGCTAACTCCCTAGACTCTGCAAAATTTCATTAGCGGTGCCATTATGACGTGCGGCCTGACAATGACAAAGGATGACAAATGATAGGTGTTATCAAATACGCAGACTGTAAATAATCGTCTCGGCTATTCCTCCACATCCTGCGGCAAAGTAGCAAAACCGGCAAATTTAGATCGAGTGGTACGTCACACCGTCGTTCTATGGCAGCAGAATCTTTCCAGCCTGTTAAAATGCCCGCCCTTTTGAACAACGACTCCTAAAATTCCGTATGTCCCGACTCAATCCCCGGCAGCAAGAAGCCGTGAACTACGTCGGCGGCCCTCTATTGGTGCTCGCCGGTGCAGGCTCCGGCAAGACCAGCGTGATCACCCGCAAGATCGCGCACTTGATCCAGAACTGCGGCATCCGCGCCCAGTACATCGTCGCCATGACTTTCACCAACAAGGCGGCGCGGGAAATGAAAGAGCGGGTCGGCACCCTGCTCAAGGGTGGCGAAGGCCGTGGCCTTACCGTGTGTACCTTCCACAACCTGGGCCTGAACATCATCCGCAAGGAGCATGTGCGGCTGGGCTACAAGCCGGGCTTCTCGATCTTCGACGAGACCGACGTCAAGGCCTTGATGACCGACATCATGCAGAAGGAATACGCGGGCGACGACGGCGTCGACGAGATCAAGAACATGATCGGCGCCTGGAAAAACGACCTGATCCTGCCCGCCGAAGCCCTGGAAGCCGCGCGCAACCCCAAGGAACAGACCGCCGCCATCGTCTACACCCACTACCAGCGCACGCTCAAGGCGTTCAACGCGGTGGACTTCGACGACCTGATCCTGCTACCGGTCAAGCTATTCCAAGAGCACAAGGACATCCTGGAGAAGTGGCAAAACAAGGTGCGCTACCTGCTGGTGGACGAATACCAGGACACCAACGCCAGCCAATACCTGCTGGTGAAGTTGCTGATCGGCACGCGCAACCAGTTCACCGTGGTAGGCGACGACGACCAGTCGATCTACGCCTGGCGCGGCGCCCGCCCGGAAAACCTGATGCTGCTCAAGGAAGACTACCCCTCCTTGAAAGTGGTGATGCTGGAGCAGAACTACCGCTCCACCAGCCGCATCCTGCGCTGCGCCAACGTGCTGATCTCCAACAACCCCCACGAGTTTGAAAAACAACTGTGGAGCGAGATGGGCCATGGCGACGAGATCCGAGTGATCCGCTGCCGCAACGAAGACGCCGAAGCCGAACGCGTGGCCGTGGAAATCCTCAGCCTGCACTTGCGCACCGACCGGCCCTACAGCGACTTTGCGATCCTGTATCGCGGCAACTACCAGGCCAAACTGATCGAGCTGAAGCTGCAGCATCACCAGGTGCCGTATCGCCTGTCGGGCGGCAACAGCTTTTTCGGACGCCAGGAAGTCAAAGACCTAATGGCCTACTTCCGGCTGATCGTGAACCCGGACGACGACAACGCCTTCCTGCGCGTGATCAACGTGCCACGCCGGGAAATCGGCTCGACGACCCTGGAAAAGCTCGGTAACTACGCCACCGAACGCAAGATCTCGATGTACGCCGCCACCGACGAAATCGGCCTGGGCGAACACCTGGACACGCGCTTCACTGATCGCCTGTCACGCTTCAAGCGCTTCATGGACAAGGTGCGCGAGCAGTGCGCCGGCGAAGACCCGATCAGCGCCCTGCGCAGCATGGTCATGGACATCGACTATGAAAACTGGCTGCGCACCAACAGTTCCAGCGACAAGGCCGCGGATTACCGCATGGGCAACGTCTGGTTCCTGATCGAGGCGTTGAAGAACACCCTGGAAAAAGACGAAGACGGCGAGATGACCGTCGAGGACGCCATCGGCAAGCTGGTGTTGCGCGACATGCTCGAGCGCCAGCAAGAAGAGGAAGACGGTGCCGAAGGCGTGCAGATGATGACCTTGCATGCGTCCAAGGGCCTGGAATTTCCCTACGTGTTCATCATGGGCATGGAAGAGGAAATCCTCCCGCACCGCTCCAGCATCGAAGCCGACACCATCGAGGAAGAACGCCGCCTGGCCTATGTGGGTATTACCCGCGCACGTCAGACCCTGGCCTTCACCTTTGCCGCCAAGCGCAAGCAATACGGTGAAATCATCGACTGTGCCCCCAGCCGGTTCCTGGATGAACTGCCGCCGGACGACCTGGCCTGGGAAGGCAATGACGACACGCCCACCGAGGTGAAGGCCGTTCGCGGCAACACCGCCTTGGCGGATATACGCGCGATGCTAAAGCGCTAGAATCGACTACTTTTTAATCTACTTTCGGCGCACAACGCGCCATTAGAGGAAGCTTTCCGTGGAAGCACTGCACAAGAAAATTCGCGAAGAAGGCATCGTGCTTTCCGATCAGGTCCTCAAGGTTGACGCCTTTTTGAACCACCAGATCGACCCGGCGCTGATGAAACTGATCGGCGACGAATTCGCCGCACTGTTCAAGGATTCGGGCATCACCAAGATCGTCACCATCGAAGCCTCGGGCATTGCACCGGCCATCATGACCGGGCTGAACCTGGGCGTGCCGGTGATCTTCGCCCGCAAGCAGCAATCCTTGACCCTCACGGAAAACCTGCTGTCGGCCACGGTGTATTCCTTCACCAAGAAAACCGAAAGCACCGTGGCGATCTCCCCGCGCCACCTGACCAGCAGCGACCGCGTGCTGGTGATCGATGACTTTTTGGCCAACGGCAAGGCGTCCCAGGCGCTGATCTCGATCATCAAGCAGGCCGGCGCGACCGTCGCCGGTTTGGGCATTGTGATCGAGAAGTCGTTCCAAGGTGGGCGGGCGGAGCTGGACGCCCAAGGTTATCGGGTTGAGTCGCTGGCGCGGGTGAAGTCGCTGGCCGGTGGTGTCGTGACCTTTATCGAGTAATCACTATGTGGGAGCTGGCTTGCCTGCGATAGCGGAGTGTCAGTCGACAGAGATGTCGACTGAAAGGCCCTCATCGCAGGCAAGCCAGCTCCCACATGGGGTTTTGCGTTGGGCTGTCAGTGGGCGGTGGCCTGCAGGCCGGCAAGCAGCAATCGTTGATACAGGTCTTCCTTGATGCCCTCCGGCTTATCCAAGCGCATGCGCTGCAAATGCTTGGGAAAGGCCTCCGGCTCCGGCGCGTCGAGTGCCGCCTTGCCCAACTCCAGAATTTCCGTGAGCTTGAATTTGCTCTTGAGCCAGTTCAGCGCTCGTAACAAATCCCGCTCTTCATCCGTGAAGTCGCTGCCCAGGGGGTATTCCGGGAACAGGCGACGATGCCTGGCCTGAATCGCCTGAAGCCGCTCTGGCGTGTTGTCGGCAAAACGCGGATCCAACTGGAAATCCTTGGGCAGTTTGCCGGCCTTTTGCGCTTGTTCAATCAAGTCGTGCTGGAATCTGGAGTCGGCGATGTTCAGCAGCGCTTCGATCACCTTGGCATCCGTCTGACCGCGCAAGTCGGCAATGCCGTATTCTGTAATGACAATATCCCGCAGGTGCCGGGGAATGGTGCAGTGGCCGTACTCCCAGACGATATTGGAACTGACCTCCCCCGCCGACTCACGCCAGCTGCGCAAAATCAGGATTGAGCGCGCACCTTCCAGCGCATGCCCCTGGGCCACGAAATTGTATTGCCCGCCCACGCCACTGAGCACGCGACCGTCTTCCAACTGATCGGCCACGCCCGCGCCGAGCAAGGTGACCATGATGGCGCTGTTGATAAACCGCGCATCCAGGCGCTGCAAGCGCTTGAGTTCTTCCTGGCCGTACAGCTCGTTGATGTAGCTGATACGGGTCATGTTGAATGCCTGGCGCTTGGCGTGGGTCATTTCCTGCAGGCGCTGGTAAAAACTGCGCGGCCCCAGGAAGAAACCGCCATGGATCGACACGCCGTCGGGTTGCGCCGCGTCGTCCAGGGTGCCCGCGTTGGCCTGCATCTGGGTCGCCACATCCGGGTAGACCTTGCGCCGCACAATCCCGGCATCGGCCAATACCAGCAGGCCGTTGACGAACATCTCGCTGCAACCGTAAAGGCCACGGGCAAACGGCTCAACGCCGCCTTCGCGGCTGATCAACGGCGCCCACTGGTACACATCCAGGTCGGTGAGCAACAGGCGATAGGCCTCGTTGTCGGCCTGGCGCGCCAGCAAGGCAGCGGTCAGCGCATCGCCCATGGAGCCGATACCAATCTGCAACGTACCGCCATCACGCACCAGGGTACTGGCATGCAGGCCGATAAAATGGTCCTGAAAGCCCACCGGCATATTCGGCGTGGAGAACAACGTGGTGCTGTCTTTTTCATCCAGCAGGTAGTCGAACTCATCCATGCCCAGCTCGGCATCACCGGGCATGTAGGGCAAGTCGCTATGGACCTGGCCAACGACCAGGATGGTCTCCCCGGTCGCGCGGCGCTTGGCGATCATGGGCATCAGGTCGAGGGTGATATCCGGGTTGCAGCTCAGGCTCAGGCGGTCGGGATGCTCGCTGCTACTGGCAACCAGTTGCGCCACCAGGTTCAGGCCGGCGGCATTGATGTCGCGCGCCGCATGGCTGTAGTTGCTGCTGACGTAATCCTGCTGCGCCGCGGCGCTGTGGAGCAGGCTGCCAGGCTGCATGAAGAATTGCTGCACACGGATATTCTTCGGCAGGCTGCCCTTGTGCAGGTCGGCGAGAAAGTCTAGTTCGGGGTAGTCGCCAAACACCCGTTCGATAAAGGGTTCGAGAAAGCGTTTCTGCAAGCCATCCCCCATCGTCGGGCGACCCAGGCTCAACGCGGTGTAGATAGTCAGCGCCCGCTCCGGCAACTTGGCGATGCGCCGGTACAGCGCGTTGACGAACAAATTGGGCTTGCCCAGGCCCAAGGGCATGCCCATGTGGATATGCGCCGGCAACCGCGCCAGTACGTCGTCAACTGCTTGCTCGATTGAACACAACTGCACCATCCGACTGCTCCCGAACATTCCATGAATTGGAGTTGGACCGAGCTTGCCGGGTCTTTGCTGCAATGAACAGCCTCAATACATAATTCGCAGGCACAAAAAAGCCGCTCGTAAGCGGCATTTTTGGCGAAGATCGATCGGTTACAGCCCGGACATCTTCTTGATCGCACCCTTGAGGTCGTCGTCCGAGCAATCAGCGCAAGTGCCTTTGGGCGGCATGGCGTTGATACCGGTGATGGCCTTGGCCAGGATGCCATCGAGGCCGCCTTGATGGTCGGCGCGTTCTTTCCATGCGGCGGTGTCGCCAATTTTCGGCGCACCCAACAGGCCCGTGCTGTGGCAGGCATTACAGTGCTTGGCGATGATCTCATCCGGGGTTTTCGCGCCGCCGCCGCCCGCTGCCACGGCCACTTCCATGCCCTTGCATTCCTGGCCCTGGACGCAAACCTGACCCACAGGCTCCAGGCGCTTGGCAATGTCATCATTGGTCGCAGCTTGAGCGCTGACAGCCCATAGGGCCAGTACGGTTGCTGGTGCAGCCAGCATTTTCATAATTAGGTTCACGCGTTCACCCTCAATGGTGGCTATTCACGCCTGCGGCCACGGTTTCGCAGGCGGCGAAAGTATAACGGTTAGCCCGCCCGGCCGAAACAACCCTATTAAATAAAGGGAGATTCGGCTTCACGGTGTACAGCTGCGGGAACCTCTGCAACGCTGGCAGGGCGCCTCTGTTCTTAAAAGTTCGCGGGGGTGGCTGCGCTGATTAGTCGCGCCGGCACGTCGAACGGATTGCGAAAACGATGGGGCCTGGTACTTTCAAAGTAGTAGCTATCGCCAGCCTCGAGCACAAAAGTTTCAAGGCCGACCACCAACTCCAGGCGACCTTCCACCAGAATCCCGGTTTCCTCGCCTTCATGGGTGAGCATTTCTTCGCCCGTGTCGGCACCTGGCGGGTAGATCTCGGTGAGAAAAGCGATGGCCCGGCTCGGGCGCGACCGCCCCACCAGTTTCATGGTGACGGCCCCGTCGGAGATGTCGATCAGCTCATTGGCTTTATAGACGATCTGCGTCGGTATTTCCTGGAGGACTTCCTCGGAGAAGAACTCGACCATGGACATGGGGATACCGCCCAGCACCTTGCGCAGGGAGCTGATCGAGGGGCTGACGCTGTTTTTCTCGATCATCGAAATGGTGCTGTTGGTGACGCCCGCACGCTTGGCGAGCTCACGCTGGGAAAGACCTTTGAGTTTACGGATGGATTGCAGTCGTTCGCCGACGTCCAATGCAGGAGCCTCCTAGGATTCAGGCTTTGTTGTAATTGAGCGTTATCATGGCGACAGCGTTCAGTATTTACAACACTTGGGCCTAAATCCCGGCCTGCTCGGTTCGTTGCCGGCGGCTAAGCGCCGCAATAGAGCCTTGGCACCCGGCGCAGGTTGCAAAAAATCTGATAGGGGATGGTCTCGGCGGCCACGGCAACATCACTGGCGAGGATGTGCTTGCCCCACAGTTCCACAGTGGAACCAAGGCCCGCTTGGGGCAAGTCGGTGAGGTCGACACACAGCATGTCCATGGACACGCGGCCCAGCAGCCGGCTGCGCTGGCCAGCCACCAGCACCGGTGTGCCGGTCGGCGCATGGCGCGGGTAACCGTCGGCATAGCCCATGGCAACCACACCGATGCGCATCGGCTTGGGCGTAACGAACCTGGCGCCGTAGCCCACCGGCTCACCGGCTGGCAATTCGCGCACGCAAATCACTTTGGACTCCAGGGTCATCACCGGCTGCAAGCGTGCGGTGAGGGCCTGGTCTTCGCCAAAGGGCGTTGCGCCGTACAGCATGATGCCGGGGCGCACCCAGTCGCTGGACACGCTTGGCCAGCCCAATACAGAAGGTGAGTTACGCAGGCTGACCTCAGCCGCCAGCCCCTGGCGCGCCGCCTCAAACACCGTTACTTGTTCGTTGCTGCTGACGCAATCGAGCTCATCGGCGCGGGCAAAATGGCTCATCAACACAATTTTCGCCACTTTGCCGCTGGCCAGCAGGCGCTGATACGCCTCCTGGTAATCCTTGGGGTGCAGGCCCACACGGTGCATGCCCGAGTCCAGCTTGAGCCACACCGTCAGCGGTTTGCTCAGGCGCGCCTGTTCGATGGCTTCCAACTGCCACAACGAATGCACCACGCACCACAAATCCTGCTCGATGATCAGCGGCACCTCGTCGGCTTCGAAAAAACCTTCCAGCAGCAACACCGGCGCGTGGATGCCGGCGGCGCGCAGTTCCAACGCTTCCTCGATGCACGCCACCGCGAACCCGTCGGCTTCGGCTTCCAGCGCCTGGGCCACGGGCACCGCACCATGGCCGTAGGCATCGGCCTTGATCACGGCAAGGGCCTTGGCCCCGGTGACTTCTCGGGCCAATTGGTAGTTATGGCGCAGGGCTTGGAGGTCGATCAGGGCACGGGCTGGACGCATGGCGGCAGGCTTCTAGGCAGCAGAGTGAAGAAAAAACCGGTGCCGACCAACAACATCGGCACCGGGAGAGGGATGCTTGTTAAGGCAGCGCAGCCACGACAGACAGCTCCACCAGAATCTCGGGTTCGCACAGCTTGGCTTGCACGGTGGCGCGGGCCGGGGCGACGCCTTTGGGCAGCCACTTGTCCCATACCGCGTTCATGCCGGCGAAGTCGGCGTCGATGTCCTTCAGATAGATCGTCACCGACAGCAACTTGGACTTATCCGTACCGGCAAGGTCCAGCAAGCGCTCGATATTGACCAGGGTTTCACGGGTCTGCTGCTCAATCCCGGCGCTCATGTCGTCGCCGACCTGCCCCGCCAGGTACACGGTACCGCTGTGGACAACGATCTGGCTCATGCGCTCATTGGTGAGCTGGCGCTGGATTGACATGTTGTGCGGACTCCTGGTGGTTGCCATAACGGGAAATATCGAGGCCTGCGGCGCTGATCTGTGGCGTTTTTTTCGCCATCAGGTCGGCCAGCAAGCGACCGGAACCACAGGCCATGGTCCAACCGAGGGTACCGTGGCCTGTGTTCAGGAACAGGTTCTTGAACGGCGTGGCACCCACAATCGGTGTGCCGTCTGGGGTGGTCGGGCGCAGGCCGGTCCAGAAACTGGCTTGGGCCAGATCGCCGCCCTGAGGATAAAGGTCGTTGACGATCATCTCCAGGGTTTCACGTCGCCGCGGGTTCAGCGACAGGTCAAAACCGGCTATTTCAGCCATGCCACCGACGCGAATACGGTTGTCGAAACGGGTGATCGCGACTTTGTAGGTCTCATCGAGAATGGTCGAGGTCGGCGCCATTGCCGGGTTGGTGATCGGCACAGTCAGCGAATAACCCTTGAGCGGGTACACCGGCGCCTTGATTCCCAATGGTTTGAGCAGCTTGGGCGAGTAACTGCCGAGGGCCAGGACATAGCGGTCGGCAGTTTCCAGCTTGCCGTCGATCAACACGCCGTTGATGCGGTCGCCTGCGTAGTCCAGGCGCTGGATGTCTTGTTCGAAGCGAAATTCCACGCCCAGTTGTTTGCACATGTCGACCAGGCGCGTGGTGAACATCTGGCAATCGCCCGTCTGGTCGTTGGGCAGGCGCAGGGCCCCGGCGAGGATATCGGTGACGCTGGCCAGGGCTGGTTCAACCCGGGCAATGCCGGCGCGGTCGAGCAATTCGAACGGCACACCGGACTCTTTCAGCACGGCGATGTCCTTGGCGGCGCCATCGAGCTGGGCCTGGGTGCGGAACAGTTGGGTCGTCCCGAGGCTGCGGCCTTCGTAGGCAATGCCGGTCTCGGCGCGCAATTCGTCGAGGCAGTCGCGGCTGTACTCGGACAGGCGCACCATGCGTTCCTTGTTCACCGCATAGCGGCTGGCCGTGCAGTTGCGCAGCATCTGCGCCATCCACAGGTATTGATCGATATCGGCGGTAGCCTTGATCGCCAGCGGCGCGTGGCGTTGCAGCAGCCACTTGATCGCTTTGAGTGGCACACCCGGCGCGGCCCATGGCGAAGCGTAGCCTGGGGACACCTGACCGGCGTTGGCGAAACTGGTTTCCATGGCAGCGGCAGGCTGACGATCGACCACCACGACGTCGAAACCGGCCCGCGCCAAATAGTAGGCGCTGGTCACCCCAATGACGCCGCTACCCAAGACCAGAACGCGCATTTTTATATCCTCATCGCGGGCTTGGCCGCTGACGTGTGTTATTCGAGCAATGATGAGCGCAGTGTAAAAAACAATCGGCAGTGCATTTCACTATATAAACGCCTATATTTGGCGACAATTCTTGGCAAAAACCCTTTTGACAGAGGCGTATCCCCTATGCGTACCAACACCCAGACCAAGCGGGAGCTGGACAAGATCGACCGCAATATCCTGCGCATCCTGCAAACCGACGGGCGCATCTCGTTCACGGAGCTGGGGGAAAAGGTCGGGCTGTCCACCACGCCCTGCACCGAGCGCGTGCGGCGCCTGGAGCGCGAAGGGATCATCATGGGCTACAACGCACGGCTCAATCCCCAGCATTTGAAGGGAAGTTTGCTGGTATTTGTCGAGATCAGCCTGGATTACAAGTCGGGTGACACCTTTGAAGAATTTCGCCGGGCCGTGCTGAAACTGCCCCATGTGCTGGAGTGCCATCTGGTGTCGGGGGATTTCGACTACCTGGTGAAAGCGCGGATTTCCGAGATGGCGTCGTATCGCAAATTGCTGGGCGATATCCTGCTCAAACTCCCCCATGTGCGCGAGTCCAAGAGCTATATCGTGATGGAAGAGGTGAAGGAGAGCCTGAACCTGCCGATCCCGGACTGACTCACTGACACAACACGGTCAACTGTGGGAGCTGGCTTGCCTGCGATAGCGTCGGCTCAGAGGCATAGGTGCTAGCTGACCCACCGCTATCGCAGGCAAGCCAGCTCCCACAGTTTTAACCGAGTACATCCGCTAGACCAACACCTGCCGGGTGCTCGCCATGTACTTATGAATCTGCTTCTCCACCCGCGGATGAATCAGCTCGACCGGCCGGCGACCATTAGGGCACGGCAAGGTCTTGGTGGTGCCGAACAGGCGACAGATCAGCGGCCGCTCGTCATACACCGTGCAGCCCTTGGGTCCCAGGTGCACGCAGTTCAGCTCGTCCATCGCCGCCTCTTGCTCGGCGGCGGTCTTGCGCGGCAGGCGCGACATTTCTTCGGGTGAAGTGGTCACCGGCCCGCAGCAGTCGTGGCAACCGGGGACGCACTCAAACGATGGAATCTGGCGACGCAGCGCGCTGATTTTCTGACTGTTGCAACTCATCGAAACCCATACCGAACGGCAAATAGACGTGGATTCTGACGCAAAACGCCCCGCGCAGACAGCGTCGTGCGACCACTGTATCCTGCGTCAAATTTTCCAGACAGGGAGGTTCCCCATGACCGCCAGCGCCCGGCACACCGCTTCCTACTACGCCGCCAGCAGCGTGCCGCAACCGGATTACCCGACGTTGACGGGTGAGGTAAACGCCGATGTCTGTGTGATCGGCGGGGGTTTCTCCGGTCTTAACACCGCCCTGGAATTGGCCGAGCGCGGCTTTCGCGTGGTGTTGCTGGAAGCGCGCAAGATCGGCTGGGGTGCCAGCGGGCGCAATGGCGGCCAGTTGATTCGCGGGGTCGGCCACGGGCTGGATCAGTTCACCCAGGTGATCGGCAGCGACGGCGTGCGCCAGATGAAGCTGATGGGCCTGGAAGCCGTGGAGATCGTGCGCGAGCGTGTGGAGCGCTTCCAGATCCCCTGTGACCTGACCTGGGGCTACTGCGACCTGGCCAACAAACCCCGCGACCTGCAGGGCCTGGCCGAGGATGCCGAAGAGCTGCACAGCCTGGGTTACCGCCACGAAGTGCGCCTGTTGCAAGCCAGCGAGATGGGCACGGTCATCGGCTCCGATCGCTACGTAGGCGGCATGATCGACATGGGTTCCGGCCACCTGCACCCGCTGAACCTGGCACTGGGTGAGGCCGCCGTTGCCCAGCAGTTGGGCGTGGCGCTGTACGAGCAATCCCAAGTGACCCGCATCGACTACGGCCCTGAGGTCAAGGTGCATACCGCCCAAGGCACAGTGCGCGCCAAGACCCTGGTACTGGCCTGCAACGCCTACCTGAACGGACTCAACCCGCAACTGAGCGGCAAGGTGCTGCCCGCCGGCAGCTACATCATTGCCACGGAGCCCTTGAGCGAAGCACAAGCCACCAGCCTGTTGCCGCAGAACATGGCCGTGTGTGACCAACGCGTGACGGTGGATTACTTCCGCCTGTCCGCCGACCATCGCCTGTTGTTCGGCGGCGCCTGCCACTATTCCGGACGCGACCCCAAGGATATCGGCGCCTATATGCGACCGAAAATGTTGCAGGTATTCCCGCAACTGGCCGACGTGAAGATCGACTACCAGTGGGGCGGCATGATCGGCATCGGCGCCAACCGCCTGCCGCAGATTGGCCGCCTGGCCGATCAACCCAACGTGTATTACGCCCAGGCCTATGCCGGCCATGGCCTCAACGCCACGCACCTGGCGGGCAAGCTGTTGGCCGAGGCCATCAGCGGCCAGCAACAGGGGCGCTTCGATCTGTTCGCCCAAGTGCCACACATCACCTTCCCCGGCGGCAAACACCTGCGTTCGCCGCTGCTGGCCCTGGGAATGCTGTGGCACCGCCTCAAAGAACTGCTCTGATCAATCGCGCCAGAAGGGTTTCAAACCCTCACGGCGCGCCTGCTCGGCGGTCAGCCCGATGTCGCGTAACTGCTCGCGGCTCAGGTCCAGCAGGGCCTTGCGCGTATGACGACGGCGCCAGAACAGACTCCAGCGGCCAGGCGCCTGGGCAGTGAGCACCGGCTCCTGCCCCGCTTCCAGTTCCTGACTGCGTAACGCCAGCCGTACATCGCTCATGCCGCTCATTTGACTGCCCCTCATTGGCCCGTTGCCTTGAGTGATCAGCATGCGTGGGCGGCCAGAACCATGACAGATTCAGCCAACTTTTATTAAACCCATACAGAGACTGCCGCTGCGTGGCTGAATCCTGTATTTTCCCTCTATCTGTACTGGTCCCTCGGGAGCGAGCACCATGACCCTTTACGTCAACCTCGCCGAATTGCTCGGCACCCGCATTGAACAGGGCTTTTATCGTCCGGGCGATCGACTGCCCTCGGTGCGGGCCTTGAGTGTGGAACATGGGGTAAGCCTGAGCACCGTGCAGCAGGCATATCGGTTGCTCGAAGACAACGGCCTGGCGATGCCCAAGCCCAAGTCAGGCTATTTTGTTCCGGTGGGCCGTGAACTGCCGGCGCTGCCCGAGATAGGCCGCCCGGCCCAACGCCCAGTGGAAATCTCCCAGTGGGACCTGGTGCTGGAACTGATTCGTGCGGTGCCGCGCAAAGACGTCATACAGATGGGCCGCGGCATGCCGGATGTATTGTCGCCCACCTTGAAGCCGTTGCTGCGTAGCCTCGCCCGTGTCAGCCGCCGCCAAGACCTGCCGGGGCTGTATTACGACAATATCCTTGGCTGTATGGAGTTGCGTGAGCAAATCGCCCGGCTGTCATTGGACTCCGGTTGCCAACTGAGCGCCGAAGACATCGTGATCACCACCGGTTGCCACGAAGCCCTCTCCGCCAGCATTCACGCCATCTGTGAGCCCGGCGATATCGTTGCGGTGGATTCGCCCAGCTTCCACGGCGCCATGCAGACCCTCAAGGGCCTGGGCATGAAAGCCCTGGAAATCCCCACCGACCCGCTCACTGGCATCAGCCTCGAAGCCCTGGAACTGGCGCTGGAACAGTGGCCGATCAAAGTCATCCAGCTCACCCCAAACTGCAACAACCCCTTGGGCTACATCATGCCGGAAGCGCGCAAACGCGCCTTGCTGACCCTGGCCCAGCGCTTTGACGTGGCGATTATCGAAGACGATGTGTATGGCGAACTGGCCTACAGCTACCCACGCCCGCGCACCATCAAATCCTTCGATGAAGACGGCCGTGTGCTGCTGTGCAGCTCGTTCTCCAAAACCCTGGCGCCCGGCCTGCGCATTGGTTGGGTCGCACCGGGACGCTACCTGGAACGGGTGCTGCACATGAAATACATCAGCACCGGCTCTACGGCCACACAGCCGCAGATCGCCATTGCCGAATTCCTCAAAGGCGGGCATTTCGAGCCGCATTTACGCAGGATGCGCACCCAATACCAACGTAATCGCGACTTGATGCTTGATTGGGTCAGCCGCTATTTCCCCGCTGGCACGCGCGCCAGCCGGCCCCAGGGCAGCTTCATGCTGTGGATCGAACTGCCTGAAGGGTTCGACACCTTGAAGCTCAACCGCGTGCTGGTAGAACAAGGCGTACAGGTGGCGGTAGGCAGTATTTTTTCTGCCTCCGGCAAATACCGTAATTGCTTGCGCATGAACTACGCTGCCAAGCCAACGGCGCAGATTGAAGAGGCCGTGCGCAAGGTGGGGGCGGCCGCAGGCAAGATGCTGGAAGAGACGGCGGACTGACCTTTCCCGAGCAATTGCCGTCATATGCCACAACCGCCCTGACCTGGAAGCAGTTTCCTTGATGATTCGACGGCTTTTACCGTTTTGCCTGCTAGGCGCCCTGGCCCTGGGCGGCTGTGCCACGGTCGACACCCCGCGCATCCCCAGCGATGCCCTGCCGGCGAAGGACTCCTCGTTCGGTCGCTCGATCCAGGCCCAGGCCGCCCCCTACCAAGGGCGCTCGGGCTTCCGGTTGCTGCCCAACAGCAGTGAAGCCTTCATGGCGCGCGCCGAGTTGATCCGCAACGCCCAGACCAGCCTCGACTTGCAGTACTACATCGTGCACGACGGCATCAGCACACGCATGCTTGTGGACGAACTGCTCAAGGCCGCCGACCGCGGGGTGCGCGTGCGCATTCTGCTGGACGACACCACTAGCGATGGCCTCGACCAGATCATCGCCACCCTCGCCGCCCATCCCAAGGTGCAGATACGCCTGTTCAACCCCTTGCACCTGGGGCGCAGCACCGGCGTTACGCGCGCCATGGGCCGGGTATTCAACCTGTCACTGCAACACCGGCGCATGCATAACAAACTGTGGCTGGCCGATAACAGCGTGGCCATCGTGGGCGGGCGCAACCTGGGCGACGAGTATTTCGACGCCGAACCGAGCCTGAATTTCACCGACATCGACATGCTCAGCGTGGGGCCGGTGGCCGAGCAATTGGGTCACAGCTTCGACCAGTACTGGAACAGCGCCCTGAGCAAGCCAATCGATGACTTCGTCTCGAACAAACCCTCCAAAGTCGACCTCGCCGTCGCCCGTGGGCGCCTTGAGGCCTCACTGGCCCAGTCCCGCCAGCAGAACCACGCGCTGTATAACCGCCTGCGCACGTACCAGACCCAGCCCCGCATGGACATCTGGCGCCGCGAGTTGATCTGGGCCTGGAACCAGGCGCTGTGGGACGCACCGAGCAAGGTACTGGCCAAGGCCGACCCCGACCCACGACTGCTGCTGACCACTCAGCTGGCGCCAGAGCTGGCGGGGGTCAGCCATGAGCTGATCATGATTTCGGCTTACTTCGTGCCGGGCCAACCTGGGCTGGTCTACCTCACAGGGCGCGCCGATGCGGGTGTTTCGGTGCGCCTGCTGACCAACGCCCTCGAAGCCACCGACGTGCCGGCTGTGCATGGCGGTTACGCACCGTATCGCAAAGCGTTGCTGGAGCACGGGGTGAAGCTCTATGAACTGCGCAGGCAACCCGGCGACCCCAGCGCAAGCAGCGGCCCGCATCTGTTTCAGCATGGCAGCTGGCGCGGCTCGGACTCGAGCCTGCACAGCAAGGCGATGATTTTTGATCGAGAAAAGTCGTTCATCGGCTCATTCAATTTCGACCCGCGCTCAGTGCTGTGGAACACCGAAGTCGGCGTACTGGTGGACAGCCCCGAGCTGGCCGAACACGTACGCAACCTCGCGCTGCAAGGTATGGCGCCAGCGTTGAGCTATGAGGCCAAACTGCAGGACGGCCAGTTGGTGTGGGTGACAGAAGACAACGGCCAGATGCACACCCTGACCCGCGAACCGGGCAGTTGGTGGCGGCGGTTCAATGCCTGGTTCGCCACCAGTGTTGGCCTGGAACGCATGCTCTAAAAACCCTGTAGGAGCGAGCTTGCTCGCGAAAAACGCCAACGATAACGCAGCGCATCTGGTTTAACGCGGCGCCCTCCGGTTTTTCGCGAGCAAGCTCGCTCCTACAATGGGTTGCATTTCGAGGTCAGGCCGGCTGCGCGGCACCGAATGCACCTTGGCGCAGCAACAGCACAACCAACCCCAACGCCCCAGCCGCCATCAGCAGCGGCAGCGCATGCCCGCTGATCCACTGGCTGCCCGCTCCCGCCACTAGCGGCCCGATCAGGCAGCCAATGCCCCACAGCTGCGCCACATGAGCGTTGGCACGCACCAACGCATCGTCGCGGTAGCGCTCGCCAATCAAAATCAGCGACAAGGTAAACAACCCACCGGCACTCGCACCGAACACCACCCACACCGGCCAGATCAGCAACGTGTGCATCAATACCGGCACCGCCAGGCTCGACGCCAGCAACAGCAGCGCACAGGCCAGGAACAAGGTCCGTCGCGGCAGGTAGTCGGCCAACGCGCCAATAGGCAATTGCAGCAACGCATCGCCCACCACCACCGTACTGACCATCGCCAAGGCGATCTCGGCGGTAAAACCCTGTTGCAGGCAGTACACCGGCAACAACGTCAGGATCATCGCTTCGAAGGCTGCGAACAACGCCACGGCCCAGGCAATCGCCGGCAGGCCCAGGCAAAAGCGCCACAGGTCGCCAAACGTCACGCTGAACGAATCCGCCGTCGGTGCCCCGGTACGTCCCAGCAACAGCAGCGGCGCCACCACCAAAAGGCCCGCGCCGACCCAGAAACCGTAGTCATGGTCGGTGCCAATCAGGCCCAGCAGCAACGGCCCCGAGAGCTGGCTCAAGGCATAGCTGCAGCCATACAGCGCCACCAGGCGGCCACGCCATTGCTCGACCACCAATTGGTTGATCCAGCTTTCGCCAAGGATGAAGACGATGGTCAGGATCACCCCGATCATCAGCCTGAGCACCAGCCACACCGGGTAACTGGGCAGGATCGCCAGCAAGCCGATGGACACCGCACCGGCCCACAGGCACAGGCGCATCAGGTTGGCAGTGCCGAGCCAGGACGCCATACGGCTGGAGACCTTGGCCCCCAGCAGCACGCCGAACGCCGGCATCGCCGCCATCACGCCAATGGCGAAACTGCCATACCCCCAGCCTTCAAGACGCAGGGAAACCAACGGCATGCTGACACCCAGGGCCAAGCCAACGCTGAGTACCGAGGCCAGCACGGCGAAATAAGTCGCCCAACGCATTGCCACGCTCCTGTGGATAATTCTGGTTTGCAAAACGAACTGTAGGAGCGGACCTGTGCGGGAGCTGGCTTGCCTGCGATGCAGACGCCTCGGTGTGTCAGCCACACCTCGGAGATGCTATCGCAGGCAAGCCAGCTCCCACACAAGCTCGCTCCTACAGGAGGATCAGCAGTGTTGCTTAGAGCTTGATCCAGGTCGCTTTCAGCTCGGTGTACTTATCGAATGCATGCAGTGACTTGTCGCGGCCATTACCCGACTGCTTGAAACCACCGAACGGTGCGGTCATGTCGCCGCCGTCGTACTGGTTAACCCACACGCTGCCGGCACGCAGAGCCTTGGCCGTCAGGTGCGCCTTGGAGATATCCGCCGTCCACACCGCTGCGGCCAGGCCGTATTGGGTGTCGTTGGCGATGGCGATGGCTTCTTCAGCGCTGTCGAAGGTGATCACCGACAGGACTGGGCCAAAGATCTCTTCCTGGGCGATCTTCATGGCATTGGTCACGCCGTCGAAAATCGTCGGCTCGACGTAGGTGCCGCCGGACTCTTCCAGGGTGCGCTTGCCACCTGCGACCAGCTTGGCGCCGTCGGCGTGGCCGGCTTCAATGTACGAAAGCACGGTATTCATCTGCTGCGTATCCACCAAGGCACCCACAGTGGTGGCTGGGTCCAGTGGATTGCCGGGTTTCCAACCCTTGAGGGCTTCGATCACCAGCGGCAGGAAGGTGTCCTTGATCGAACGCTCGACCAGCAGGCGCGAACCGGCGGTGCAGACTTCGCCCTGGTTGAAGGCAATGGCACTGGCGGCGGATTCGGCGGCCGCTTGCAGGTTCGGCGCATCGGCAAACACGATGTTCGGGCTTTTGCCACCGGCTTCCAGCCAGACACGCTTCATGTTCGACTCACCGGAGCGGATCAACAGTTGCTTGGCGATCTTGGTGGAGCCCGTGAACACCAGGGTATCAACATCCATATGCACCGCCAGGGCGTTACCCACGGTGTGGCCATAGCCAGGCAGCACGTTGAACACGCCTTTAGGAATACCGGCCTCTACGGCCAGCGCGGCAATGCGGATGGCAGTCAGCGGGGATTTTTCGGACGGCTTCAGGATGACAGAGTTACCGGTGGACAGCGCCGGGCCGAGTTTCCAGCAGGCCATCATCAGCGGGAAGTTCCACGGCACGATGGCGCCAACGACACCCACGGGCTCGCGGGTCACCAGGCCCAGTTGATCGTGGGGCGTGGCGGCGACTTCGTCGTAGATCTTGTCGATCGCCTCGCCGCTCCAGCTCAGGGCTTGCGCCGCGCCGGGGACGTCGATGTTCAGGGAATCGCTGATGGGCTTGCCCATGTCCAGGGTTTCGAGCAGCGCCAGCTCTTCGGCATTGGCCTTGAGCAGCGCGGCGAAACGGATCATGACGGACTTGCGCTTGGCCGGCGCCAGGCGCGACCACACGCCGGAATTGAAAGTGGCACGCGCATTTTCCACGGCGCGCTGGGCGTCGCTGGCATCACAGCTGGCGACAGTGGCCAGCAAGCGCCCATCCACCGGGCTGATGCATTCGAAGGTGTCGCCGGAAACGGCGGCGGTGTACTCGCCATTGATATAGGCGCGGCCTTCGATCTTCAGAGCCTTGGCGCGTTGTTCCCAGTCGGCACGGGTCAGGGTGGTCATGCGAGTGTCCTCCTCTTATTGAATACAAGGGCCTGGGAGGTTTATCCCGGCGCCATCACAAATGCTTGCCCGACCAGCCTGCTGTTCGGCTCAAGGCAGCTGCCACCCTAAACCAGCGGCTGGGGATGTTTCAATATATTTGACATAACGGCGGCAAACGCCCTTGCGATGTTCATTTTAATAAACATAGACTTTGGGCTCTCCAACCGCAGGCCAGACGGGAAATGCACATGAGCATCCAGGACATCGTCGATTTCAGCCAAGCCAACACCGCCCCCGAACGTTACCGCCCTGCCGCCGAGAAAATCCTCAAGGGCGATCCCGAGCAGACACTCTACAACCACTACAACAGCCCATGCGGCCAGATGAACGCCGGCGTCTGGGAAGGTGAAGTGGGCCAGTGGAAGGTCAACTACACCGAGCATGAATACTGCGAGATCGTGCAAGGCGTGTCGGTGTTGCGCGATACCGAGGGAAATGCCAAGACCCTGCGGGCCGGCGACCGCTTTGTGATCCCTGCCGGCTTCAGCGGTACCTGGGAAGTGCTGGAAGCGTGCCGCAAGATCTACGTGGTGTTCGAAGAGAAAGCCTGATCATTGATTGATCGACAACGGGACGCTGAGCGTCCGAGACGGCATTCCCACGCAGAGCGTGGGAACGATCAGCAGAGCGTGGGAACGATCATCCCAGGCAAAAAAAAGCCCGCATCGTGAGATACGGGCTTTTTTTCACAAGGAAGAAAATCAATTACTTGATTTTGCCTTCTTTGTAGATCACGTGCTTGCGAACGCGCGGGTCGAACATTTTCTTTTCGAGCTTGTCCGGGGTAGTACGCTTGTTCTTGTCGGTAGTGTAGAAGTGACCAGTACCGGCGCTAGAGATCATTCGAATCAATTCACGCATGATAGAGCTCCTTAGATCTTGCCAGCGGCACGGATTTCGGCCAGCACGACAGTGATGCCACGCTTGTCGATAATACGCATGCCTTTAGCAGATACACGCAGGCGAACAAAACGTTTCTCTTCTTCAACCCAGAAGCGGTGATGCTGCAGGTTCGGCAGGAAACGACGACGGGTTTTGTTATTTGCGTGGGAAATGTTATTCCCAGTCACCGGACCCTTACCGGTAACTTGACAGACTCTCGACATGCCTCAGCCCTCTAAAACCACATGCCCAACCCGGCATGGGTTGGCCGCTTAATCTCTCAGTCATTTGGCGCCAGGCGCCGCGTTTCTTTAGGGTCTTACCGGCTACACCTACAGTGAAGGAACCGGGCCCCTAGAAAAGAGCGCTGCTTTATACCAGAAAGACCCCAGTGCAACAACAACCTGTGTATTTTTAGCAGCGTAAATCTTGGCCACAAGTGCCTGAACCGCTGCCAGGAGGGGCCGCTGTAACAGCCGACCGCTCGTCGCACAGAATGATTTACAACGCCTGCGGTCACAGGGAAGTGCACGGCGCAACACGCGCAGGCGCCATCAAAACAGCATTTGCGCCAAAAGCACAGGCAAAAATGGGCTAGTCATTTATCAATCAGACCTCTACGGTAGGCTTTTTCCAGACTGCACTCGCAGATGGGCCTTCGATCTGCACAGGAAACCGAATATGCGCCTCGCTGCCCTACCGCTATTGCTTGCCCCTCTCTTTATTGCGCCGATGGCCGTTGCGGCCACCAATTTGAGCGTTTGCACCGAGGCCAGCCCCGAAGGGTTCGATGTGGTGCAGTACAATTCGCTGACCACCACCAACGCCTCGGCCGATGTGCTGATGAACCGCCTGGTGGAATTCGACGCGGCCAGTGGCAAGTTGGTACCCAGCCTTGCAGACAGTTGGGAAGTGTCGCCCGATGGGCTCACGTACACCTTCAAGCTGCATCCCGATGTGAAATTCCATCGCACCAGCTATTTCAGCCCAAGCCGCACCCTGACCGCCGAAGACGTGCGCTTCAGCTTCGAGCGCATGCTCGACCCGGCCAACCCGTGGCACAAGATCGCCCAGAGCGGCTTTCCTCACGCCCAATCCCTGCAATTGCCTACACTGGTCAAGAAAATCGACGCCCTTGACCCGCTGACCGTGCGCTTTACCCTCGACCACGCCGACTCCACCTTCCTACCGGCGCTGAGCATGGGTTTTGCCTCGATCTACCCGGCCGAATATGCCGACAAACTGCTCAAGGCCGGTACACCCGAAAAGCTCAACAGCCAGCCCATCGGCACCGGCCCGTTTGTGTTCGTGCGTTTCCAGAAAGACGCCGTGGTGCGCTACAAGGCCAACCCGGACTACTTCGCCGGCAAACCGGCGGTGGATAACCTGATTTTCGCCATCACCCCGGACGCCAACGTACGCCTGCAGAAGCTGCACCGCGATGAATGCCAGATCGCCCTGTCGCCCAAGCCTCTGGATGTGGGCGAAGCCGAAAAGGACCCAGCACTCAAAGTCGAGAAAACCGCTGCGTTCATGACCGCATTCGTCGCCATCAACAGCCAGCACCCGCCGCTGGACAAGCCCGAAGTACGCCAGGCAATCAACCTGGCCTTTGATAAGGGCAGCCACCTCAAGGCCGTGTTCGAAGGCACCGCCGAAGCGGCCAACGGTGTCTACCCGCCGAATACCTGGAGCTATGCCAAAGAGTTGCCAGGCTACCCGCAGGACCTCGCCAAAGCCAAGGCGCTGCTGGGCCGCGCCGGGCTCAAGGACGGCTTCAAGACCACGATATGGACCCGCCCTACCGGCAGCCTGCTCAACCCCAACCCGAACCTCGGCGCCCAACTGTTGCAGGCCGACCTGGCCAAGGTTGGCATCCAGGCCGAGATTCGCGTGATCGAATGGGGCGAGTTGATCCGCCGCGCCAAGGCCGGCGAGCACGACTTGCTGTTCATGGGCTGGGCCGGCGACAACGGCGACCCGGATAACTTCCTGACGCCGCAGTTCTCCTGCGCTGCGGTGAAGTCCGGTACCAACTTCGCCCGCTATTGCGACCCCACCCTGGATAAGTTGATCAGTGCCGGCAAAACCACCAGCGAGCAAGGTGTGCGCAGCAAGCTGTATCAACAGGCCCAGGCGCAGATCCAGCAACAGGCGCTGTGGTTGCCGTTGGCGCATCCGACGGCGTTTGCCTTGACCCGCAAGAACATCGAGGGGTACCAGGTAAGCCCTTTCGGGCGCCAGGATTACTCGAAGGTCAGCCTCAAACCCTAAGGAACACTCCCACCTGTAGGAGCGAGCTCGCTCGCGAAAATCGACAACGATGACGCGGCAAGCCTGACGCCCCGCGGGGTTCTCAGGTTTTTCGCGAGCAAGCTCGCTCCTACAGACAGAGGCGGGGTTATTACAGCCAACCGTATTCAGCCATCGACAACGGATCACCATCGCCCACGATGATGTGGTCCAGCACACGCACATCCACCACATCCAGCGCCTTTTGCAGCAATTTGGTCAATTTTCGATCAGCCGCGCTGGGCTCCGCGCTCCCCGACGGGTGGTTGTGACACAGGATCAACGCCGCCGCGTTGTACGCCAAGGCGCGCTTGACCACTTGTCGCGGATAGACAATCGCAGCGTCGATAGTGCCTTGGAACATGGCCTCGAACCCCAGCACCCGATGCTTGGAATCCAGGAACAGGCAACCGAAGATCTCATGGGGCTCATGGCGCAGCAGTGCCTTGAGGTACTCGCGCACGGCCAGCGGGCTTTCCAGCACCGAGTCAGCTCGCAAGCGCTCTGCCAGGTGGCGCCGGGACATTTCCAGCACCGCCTGCAGTTGAGCGAACTTCGCCGGGCCCAGCCCCAGATGCTGGCTGAACAGCGTCTGGCTGGCCTCCAGTAACGGGCGCAGGCCACCGAATTGCGCCAACAGATGGCGCGCCAGGTCGACCGCACTTCGGCCGGCAACCCCCGTACGCAAAAAGATCGCCAACAGTTCGGCATCGGACAGGCTTGCCGCGCCGCCTTCCAACAGCTTCTCCCGCGGACGCTCCGCCACGGGCCAATCACGAATACTCATCCCACCTCCCTGTATCTGCTCCGCTGTTGCCCGGCGGGCGCTGTGTTATCGTAGGGCCCTCTTTTTTGCCGGCGATTTCACCTGGGGAGGGGTCATCGCAGGCGTCACTGAACTGGCATCACTGAACTGGAAAGGCAAACCAATGCAGCGTCTGTATCGGAAACGCATCGTTCTCGGCGTCGGCGGCGGCATTGCCGCCTACAAGAGCGCAGAGTTGGTTCGCAGGCTCCTGGACCAGGGCGCCGAAGTGCGCGTGGTCATGACCCGTGGTGGTAGCGAGTTCATCACCCCGCTGACCATGCAGGCCCTGTCCGGCCACCCGGTTCACCTCGACCTGCTGGACCCGGCAGCAGAAGCCGCCATGGGCCATATCGAACTGGCCAAATGGGCCGACCTGGTGCTGATCGCCCCGGCCACCGCCGACTTGATCGCCCGTCTGGCCCAGGGCATTGCCGATGACCTGCTCACCACCCTGGTATTGGCCACCGACGCCACCGTCGCTATCGCACCGGCCATGAACCAGGCCATGTGGCGCGACCCGGCCACCCAGGCCAATACCCAACTCCTGCAAACCCGTGGCCTCAAGGTGTTCGGCCCGGCGTCCGGCAGCCAGGCCTGCGGCGACGTCGGCCTGGGCCGCATGCTCGAAGCCACGGACCTCGCGCAGTGCGCCGCCGAGTGCTTCCAGCACCTGGCCCTGACCGGCAAGCACGTGCTGATCACCGCCGGCCCAACCCAGGAAAACATCGACCCGGTGCGCTACATCACCAACCATAGCTCAGGAAAAATGGGCTTCGCGTTGGCAGAAGCTGCGGTCGAAGCAGGCGCACGCGTCACACTGATCACCGGTCCCGTGCATCTGCCCACCCCTGATCGCGTCACGCGAATCGACGTAGTCAGCGCTCGGGACATGTTGGCGGCCTGCGAAGCCGCCATCCCCTGCGACCTGTTTATCGCCTCGGCAGCGGTTGCGGATTACCGCCCGGAGGTCGTCGCCCCGCAGAAGCTCAAGAAAGACCCTACGAGCGGCGACGGCCTGCTCCTGCAAATGGTGCGTAACCCAGACATCCTGGCCACCATCGCTACCCGTCCAGACCGCCCGTTCAGCGTCGGCTTCGCTGCCGAGACCGAGCACCTGCTGGACTACGCCGCACGCAAACTGAAAGACAAAAACCTCGACCTGATCGTTGCCAATGATGTCGCCAACCCGAGCATCGGCTTCAACAGCGAGGAAAATGCGTGCAGCGTGATCGACCGCGAACTGCACGCCACCCTTTTCGCCCAGACCAGCAAGGGCAAGATTGCCCGCCAACTGATCTCTTTTATCGCCCAACGGCTGAACCAGGTTTAATCTCCATGCACGCTTTGCAAGCCAAGATCCTCGATCCACGCCTCGGCAACGAGTTCCCCCTGCCGGCCTACGCCACGCCGGGCTCCGCCGGCCTGGACCTGCGCGCCATGCTCAAGGAGGACACCGTCCTTGAGCCGGGCCAGACCATCCTGATTCCTACTGGCCTGTCGATCTATGTCGGCGATCCAGGCTTGGCGGCGTTGATCCTGCCGCGCTCCGGCCTGGGCCACAAACATGGCATCGTGCTCGGCAACCTGGTCGGCCTGATCGATTCGGACTACCAGGGCGAGTTGATGGTGTCGTGCTGGAACCGTGGCCAGACTGCTTTCAACATCGCCATCGGCGAGCGCATCGCCCAGTTGGTACTGGTGCCGGTGGTGCAGGCGCATTTTGAATTGGTGCAGGAATTTGACGAAACCCAACGCGGCGCAGGCGGTTTTGGGCATTCCGGCAGTCACTGACTAAGCTGAACGTGGCCGGACGCCATCGTCCGGCCACGCGCCACCGCCCGGCTTTTCAGGATGAAGAATGCGCGGAAATAATCATCGAGATTTCTCTAATGAAATCAAAGGACTACGTAAAAACAATGCTAAAGCCAGAGCGCCGATGGCATTTTTACACCACGAACTCTCTGCCGAAAACGCCGTCATACCCTTCAGTTTGAGCCTGCCGGCCAGCCACATCAGGCCAGCCTTGCCCCCTTTCAGATGGAGTTTCCCCCGCAATGAGTACCGCAGCCCGCGTAGCCCCGACCTTTCCCGACAGCATTTTTCGCGCCTATGACATCCGTGGCGTGGTCCCCAAGACCCTGACCGCCGAAACCGCCTACTGGATCGGCCGCGCCATCGGCTCCCAGAGCCTGGCCCAGGGCGAACCCAACGTTTCGGTAGGCCGTGACGGCCGCTTGTCCGGCCCGGAGTTGGTCGAGCAACTGATCCAGGGCCTGGCTGACAGCGGCTGCCACGTCAGCGACGTCGGTCTGGTACCAACCCCCGCGCTGTACTACGCCGCCAACGTACTGGCGGGCAAATCCGGGGTCATGCTTACCGGCAGCCACAATCCGTCGGACTACAACGGCTTCAAGATCGTCATCGCTGGCGACACCCTGGCCAATGAACAGATCCAGGCCCTGCACACCCGCCTGAAGACCAACGACTTGACCAGCGGCACCGGCAGCATCACCAAGGTCGATATCCTCCAGCGCTACTCCGATGAAATCACCCGCGACGTCAAGCTCGCCCGCCGCCTGAAAGTCGTGGTGGACTGCGGCAACGGCGCAGCGGGCGTGATTGCCCCGCAACTGCTCGAAGCCCTGAACTGCGAAGTGATCCCACTGTTCTGCGAAGTGGACGGCAACTTCCCCAACCATCACCCAGACCCAGGCAAGCCGGAAAACCTGGTGGACCTGATCGCCAAGGTCAAGGAAGTGGGCGCCGACGTCGGCCTGGCCTTCGATGGCGACGGCGACCGTGTAGGCGTGGTGACCGAAACCGGCGAGATCGTGTTTCCGGACCGCCTGCTGATGCTGTTTGCCCGTGACGTAGTGGCGCGCAACCCCAACGCCGAGATCATCTTCGACGTGAAATGCACTCGCCGCCTCACGCCATTGATCAAGGAATACGGCGGTCGCCCGCTAATGTGGAAGACCGGTCACTCGTTGATCAAAAAGAAAATGAAGGAAACCGGCGCGCTGTTGGCCGGCGAAATGAGCGGCCACGTGTTCTTCAAAGAGCGCTGGTTCGGGTTTGACGATGGTATTTACAGCGCCGCTCGTCTGCTGGAGATCCTCAGCAAGGAGAAATCCACGGCGCAAGAGCTGTTTCAGACCTTCCCGAATGATATTTCTACGCCTGAGATCAATATCCATGTGACCGAGGAGAGCAAATTCAGCATCATTGACGCATTGCACGATGCGCAATGGGGTGAAGGCGCCAACCTGACCACCATTGATGGTGTGCGAGTCGATTACGCCAAAGGCTGGGGCCTGGTTCGCGCGTCCAACACCACACCGGTGCTGGTCCTGCGTTTCGAGGCGGATACCGAAGCGGAGTTGCAGCGCATCAAGGACGTGTTCCACGCCCAGTTGAAACGTGTTGCCCCTGATCTCCAATTACCGTTCTGATTTTTTGCCCGGAGCCCTGAATGACCCTCGAACGCGAAGCCGCTGCCAACACCGCCAAGGTCCTGTCCGAAGCGTTGCCTTATATTCGACGCTACGTCGGCAAGACGCTGGTGATCAAGTACGGCGGCAATGCCATGGAAAGCGACGAGCTGAAAACCGGCTTTGCTCGCGACATCGTGCTGATGAAGGCCGTGGGGATCAACCCCGTGGTCGTCCACGGCGGCGGCCCGCAAATTGGCGACCTGCTCAAGCGGTTGTCGATCGAGAGTCACTTCATCGATGGCATGCGTGTCACTGACGCGCAGACCATGGACGTGGTGGAAATGGTCCTCGGCGGCCAGGTCAACAAAGACATCGTCAACCTGATCAACCGCCACGGCGGCAGCGCCATCGGCCTGACCGGCAAGGATGCCGAGCTGATCCGTGCGAAAAAGCTCACCGTTACCCGCAAGACACCTGAAATGACCCAGCCGGAAATCATCGACATCGGCCAGGTGGGTGAAGTGGTGGGCGTGAACACCGACCTGCTCAACCTGCTGGTCAAGGGTGACTTCATCCCGGTGATCGCGCCGATCGGCGTGGGCGCCAACGGTGAGTCGTACAACATCAACGCCGACCTGGTGGCGGGCAAAGTGGCAGAAGCGTTGAAGGCTGAAAAGCTGATGCTGCTGACCAACATCGCCGGCCTGATGGACAAGGAAGGCAAGGTACTGACCGGCTTGACCACCCAACAGGTGGACGACCTGATTGCCGACGGCACCATCTACGGCGGCATGCTGCCCAAGATCCGCTGCGCGCTGGAAGCGGTGCAAGGCGGCGTCGGCAGCTCGCTGATCATTGATGGCCGCGTGCCGAATGCGGTGCTGCTGGAAATCTTCACGGATACCGGTATGGGCACGCTGATCAGTAACCGCAAGCGTTCTTAATCGCCGCAAAGCAAAAGGCCCCGCTCAATTGAATTGAGCGGGGCCTTTTGTTTGTACACAGTTCAAATGTGGGAGCTGGCTTGCCTGCGATGACGGCAGTACATTCAAAAATGCACCGCCTGACACACCGCTATCGCGGGCAAGCCTGCTCCCACAGGGGTCAGTGTCAGACGCCAAACTGCTCGCGGTATGCACGCACAGCTGGCAAATGCTGCTTGAGCTGCGGGTCATCTTCCAGGAACTGCAACACCTGGTTCAACGACACGATGCTCACCACCGGAATGCCGAAATCGCGCTCCACTTCCTGGATCGCCGACAACTCACCGTTGCCGCGCTCCTGGCGGTTCAAGGCGATCAGCACACCGGCAGCCTTGGCGCCGTCCTGGGAAGCAATGATCTGCATCACTTCACGGATCGCAGTACCCGCGGTGATCACGTCATCGATGATCAGCACATCGCCGGTCAATGGCGCGCCGACCAGGCTCCCGCCTTCACCATGGGCCTTGGCTTCCTTACGGTTGAAACACCACGGCAAGTCCTGCCCGTGATGCTCCGCCAGGGCGACCGCCGTCGCCGCAGCCAGGGGAATACCCTTGTAGGCCGGGCCAAAGAGTACGTCGAAGGAAATACCGCTCTCAACGATGGCTGCCGCATAGAAACGGCCCAGCTGAGCCAGGGCCGAACCTGAGTTGAACAGGCCCGCATTGAAGAAGTACGGGCTGGTGCGCCCGGACTTGAGGGTGAACTCACCGAAGCGTAAAACGCCGCGATCGATGGCAAAACGAATGAAATCGCGCTGATACGCCTGCATGAAAAAAGCCTCAGATACCACGGATTTAGCTAATTGGGTGGACGGCGTGTATCATACACGCACGCGATTTTTGGGGCCATTTATGCGGATCATCAGTGTGAACGTTAATGGTATTCAGGCTGCAGTCGAGCGTGGTTTGCTCAGTTGGCTGCAAGCACAGAATGCCGACGTCATCTGCCTGCAGGACACCCGTGCCTCCGCCTTTGAACTGGACGACCCAGCCTTCCAACTGGATGGCTACTTCCTTTATGCCTGCGATGCCGAAGTGCCCACCCAAGGTGGCGTGGCTTTGTACTCGCGGTTGCAACCCAAGGCGGTCATCAGCGGCCTCGGCTTCGAGACAGCCGACCGCTACGGGCGTTACCTGCAAGCCGATTTCGACAAGGTCAGCATCGCGACCTTGCTGCTTCCTTCCGGGCAGAACGGCGATGAAGACTTGAACCAGAAATTCAAGCTAATGGACGATTTCGCCCGTTACTTGGATAAACAGCGACGCAAACGTCGCGAGTACATTTATTGTGGCTCGCTGTACGTGGCGCAACAGAAGCTGGATATCAAGAACTGGCGCGACAGCCAGCAATCCCCAGGTTTCCTGGCGCCGGAACGCGCCTGGATGGACGAGATTGTCGGCAACATGGGCTATGTCGATGCCCTGCGCGAAGTCAGCCGCGAAGGCGACCAGTACAGCTGGTGGCCGGATAACGAACAGGCTGAGATGCTCAACCTGGGCTGGCGTTTCGACTACCAGCTGCTGACCCCGGGCCTGCGCCGGTTCGTGCGCAGTGCACGCCTGCCGCGCCAGCCGCGCTTCTCGCAGCACGCGCCGCTGATCGTGGACTACGACTGGACATTGACCATCTGAGGTCATTCTCCAGGCACAAAAAAACCGACAGTGATGTCGGTTTTTTTGTGGCCGCTCGGTTACTTGACCAGGCGCCAGGTCCACGGATACCGGTAGGCAATGCCTTTGTTGGCCTTGATACCGGCGATGATCGTGAGTATCAACGCCCCGATCACCAGCACGGTCATCAGCAAGAAGCCGACCACCACGAAGCCCAGCAGCAGGCACACCAGCCAGGCGATCGCCACGGTGATCTGGAAATTCAGCGCCTCCTTGCCCTGGTCATCGACGAGCGGGTCCATGTCCTTCTTGAACTGCCACAGGATCAACGGCCCCAGCAAGCTGCCGAAGGGGAATACCAACCCCAGGAATGCCGCGAAATGACACAACATTGCCCACTGGCGTACTTCCTTGGACGGTGCCGGAACCGGCAACTGGCTGTCATTCATGGCGCTTCTCCTTGGGGCCGGCTCAGTCAGCCAGCGCGGCGTTCTGCAATTCAAAAATTTCGGTCATGCCCTTCTGGGCCAAGGCCAGCATGGCGTTCAGCTCAGCCGGCTGGAATGGCGCGCCTTCGGCAGTGCCCTGCACTTCAATGAAACCACCGGTGCTGGTCATGACCACGTTGAGGTCGGTCTCGGCGGCCGAGTCTTCCAGGTAGTCCAGGTCCAGCACAGGCTCGCCCTGGTACATGCCAACCGACACAGCGGCGATCATCTGCTTGAGCGGGTCACCCGCTTTCAGGCCGCCACGCTTCTTGATCACTTTCAAAGCGTCAACCAGGGCCACCATGGCGCCGGTAATGGATGCCGTGCGGGTACCGCCGTCAGCCTGGATCACGTCGCAGTCAACATAGAGGGTGACGTCACCCAGCTTGGACATATCCAAAGCGGCACGCAGGGAACGACCGATCAAGCGCTGGATTTCCAGGGTGCGCCCGCCTTGCTTGCCACGGCTGGCTTCACGCTGGTTACGCTCGCCAGTGGCGCGCGGCAGCATGCCATATTCAGCGGTCAACCAACCCTGGCCCTGGCCCTTGAGGAAGCGCGGCACGCCGTTTTCGACGCTGACAGTGCAGATGACCTTGGTATCGCCAAACTCGACCAGTACAGATCCCTCGGCGTGTTTGGTGTAGTTGCGGGTGATGCGGATCGAGCGGAGCTGATCGGCAGCGCGACCACTTGGACGTTTCATAGGGGATACCTGTACTGAGGACGAAAAACTGCCGAGCATTATAGAGCCGCAAGCCGGTTCGAGGCACTTCTAAAAAATCCGGTTACTAATGCCCGTGTTTGGGTGCCCCCTCCCACTGCGCTACAATCCTGCGCCTCCAGACGGTAGGAGCGAGCTTGCTCGCGAAAAACGTCAACGATTACGGGGCCTTCCTGATTCAACGCGGTGCCCTTGCGTTCTTCGCCAGCCAGCTCGCTCCTACAGGTCGGCCTGGTCAATTTCTATTTATCCAACGCGAGGTACCTCCATGGTGCACAGCATGACCGCCTTCGCCCGTGTCGAAAAAGCCGGGGCCCAAGGCACCCTCAGCTGGGAACTGCGCTCGGTCAACAGCCGTTACCTGGAGCCGCACCTGCGCCTGCCAGAGTCGTTCCGCGACCTCGAAGGAGCGGTGCGTGAAGCGCTGCGCCAGGGGATCTCCCGTGGCAAGCTGGAATGCACCTTGCGCTTTACCGAAGAAACCACCGGCAAGCCGCTGCAGGTTGACCGCGACCGCGCCGCCCAACTGGTGGCCGCGGCCGAAACCATCGCTGGACTGATCAAGCAGCCGGCCGCATTGAACCCTCTGGAAGTATTGGCCTGGCCCGGCGTGCTGGTGGCCGACGCGGCCGACCCGCAGGCCCTGAATGCCGAAGCCCTCGCCCTGTTCAACCAGGGCCTGAAGGAACTCAAGGCCGGCCGCGAGCGCGAAGGCGCCGAGCTGGCGCGCCTGATCAACGAGCGGCTGACGTCGATCGAAGCCGACGTGGTGACCCTGCGCGAACTGGTACCGCAGATGCTCGCCACCCAGCGCCAGAAGGTCCTCGACCGCTTTACCGACATGAAAGCCGACCTCGACCCGACGCGCCTGGAACAGGAAATGGTCCTGCTCGCGCAGAAGAGCGACGTGGCCGAAGAACTCGACCGCCTGAGCACCCATATCCTTGAAGTGCGCCGCGTACTCAAGTCGGGCGGTGCCGCCGGTCGGCGCCTGGACTTCCTGATGCAGGAACTCAACCGCGAAGCCAATACACTGGGCTCCAAGGCGTTCGACCCGCGCAGCACCACGGCGGCGGTCAACCTCAAAGTGTTGATCGAGCAAATGCGCGAACAAGTACAGAATATTGAGTAAGGCACCCTCCATGACCCACAGCACCGGCACCCTTTACATCATTTCCGCCCCTTCGGGCGCGGGCAAGAGCAGCCTGGTCAAGGCCTTGACCGACGCCGACGAGCAGATCCGCATTTCGGTCTCCCACACCACCCGCGCCATGCGCCCGGGCGAGGTAGACGGCGTGCACTATCACTTCGTCGAGCGTACCGAGTTCGTCAAGATGATCGAACACGGTGACTTCCTCGAGCGCGCCGAAGTGTTCGGCAATCTCTATGGCACCTCGCAAAGCCACCTGCAGCAGACCCTGGACGAAGGCCACGATCTGATCCTGGAAATCGACTGGCAGGGCGCCGAACAAGTGCGCCAACTGATGCCCAAGGCTCGCTCCATCTTCATCCTGCCGCCCTCGCTCCAAGCCCTGCACCAGCGCCTGACCAACCGCGGCCAGGACAGCGACGAGATCATCGAGGGGCGCATGCGTGAGGCCGTCAGCGAAATGAGCCACTACGTCGACTACGACTACCTGATCATCAATGATGACTTTGCCCACGCACTGGACGATTTGAAGGCGATTTTCCGCGCCAACCAACTGCAGCAAAAGCGCCAACAGCAACGTTTCGGCAAATTACTCGCCGAATTGCTCGGCTGATTGGCTCTTCCCAAAACAGCTGCAAGGGCCTTACATTGGCACTTGTAGCGGTTTTGCGAAGGCCTGCCAAAAATCAGCGCTTCCCTAAACGCTGGTGATTTTTTAAACTGCTCAGTCCGCTCGCCCAACCGGGCAGCGCGCATCTTGCATTCGCTCCGAGGAATACCATGGCCCGCGTAACCGTTGAAGACTGCCTAGAACACGTGGATAACCGCTTTGAGCTGGTCATGCTCTCTACCAAGCGTGCCCGTCAACTGGCCACTGGCGGCAAAGAGCCCCTGGTCCAGTGGGAAAACGACAAGCCTACCGTTGTAGCCCTGCGTGAAATCGCTGAAGGCCTGATGAGCTACGAGTTCATCGCCAACGCCGAAATCGTTGAAGACGAACCGCTGTTTGCAGCGTTCGAAGGCGAGTCCAACGAGGACGTCTAAGCCTATGCCTGGTCGACGTAGCACGGCGCGGGGTCACAGCCATCGGCAGGAGTTCACACTTTGCCGAGCATAGACGCCCTCGCCGATCGCTTATCGGCCTACCTCGGCGCCGACCAGGTCAACCTGGTTCGCCGAGCGTATTTCTACGCCGAACAAGCCCACGACGGCCAACGCCGCCGTAGCGGCGAGGCGTATGTCACCCATCCTCTTGCGGTGGCTAATATTCTTGCCGACATGCACATGGACCATCAGAGCCTGATGGCCGCGATGCTGCATGACGTGATCGAAGACACCGGCATTGCCAAGGAAGCGCTCAGTGCGCAATTTGGCGAAACCGTGGCCGAACTGGTCGACGGGGTCAGCAAGCTGACCCAGATGAACTTCGAGACCAAGGCCGAAGCCCAGGCGGAAAACTTCCAGAAAATGGCCATGGCCATGGCCCGAGACATTCGGGTGATCCTGGTCAAGCTGGCCGACCGGCTGCACAACATGCGCACGCTGGAAGTGCTGTCCGGCGAAAAACGCCGGCGCATCGCCAAGGAAACCCTGGAAATCTATGCGCCCATCGCCAACCGGCTGGGCATGCACGCCATTCGTATCGAATTCGAAGACCTTGGCTTTAAAGCCATGCACCCCATGCGCTCGGCGCGCATCTACCAGGCGGTCAAGCGCGCACGGGGCAACCGCAAGGAAATCGTCAACAAGATCGAAGAGTCCCTGAGCCATTGCCTGGCGATCGACGAGATCGAGGGCGAGGTCAGCGGCCGGCAGAAGCACATATATGGCATCTACAAGAAGATGCGCGGCAAGCGTCGGGCCTTCAACGAGATCATGGACGTGTATGCGTTCCGGATCATCGTCGACAAGGTCGATACCTGCTACCGCGTACTGGGTGCTGTACACAATTTGTACAAACCCCTGCCAGGCCGCTTCAAGGACTACATCGCAATTCCCAAGGCCAACGGCTACCAGTCGCTGCATACCACCCTGTTTGGCATGCACGGGGTGCCGATCGAGATCCAGATCCGCACCCGCGAAATGGAAGAGATGGCCAACAACGGCATCGCCGCCCACTGGCTGTACAAATCCAGCGGCGACGAGCAGCCCAAAGGCACCCATGCCCGTGCGCGCCAATGGGTCAAGGGCGTGCTGGAAATGCAACAACGTGCCGGCAACTCCCTGGAATTTATCGAAAGCGTGAAGATCGACCTGTTCCCGGACGAGGTCTACGTGTTCACGCCTAAAGGTCGGATCATGGAGCTGCCTAAAGGCTCCACGGCGGTCGACTTTGCCTACGCAGTGCACACCGATGTCGGCAACAGCTGCATCGCCTGTCGCATCAACCGGCGCCTGGCCCCGCTGTCCGAACCGCTGCAAAGCGGTTCCACGGTGGAGATCGTCAGCGCACCGGGCGCTCGCCCGAACCCGGCCTGGCTCAACTTTGTGGTCACCGGCAAGGCACGTACGCATATTCGCCACGCGCTGAAATTGCAGCGCCGCTCCGAGTCCATCAGCCTGGGCGAACGCCTGCTGAACAAGGTACTCAACGGCTTCGACAGCGCCCTGGACAAGATCCCGCAAGAGCGCGTGCAAGCGATGCTCCACGAGTACCGCCAGGAAACCATCGAAGACCTGCTGGAAGACATCGGTCTGGGCAACCGCATGGCCTACGTGGTTGCGCGCCGCCTGCTGGGCGAAGGCGAACAGCTGCCGAGCCCGGAAGGCCCGCTGGCGATTCGCGGCACCGAGGGCCTGGTGCTCAGCTACGCCAAATGTTGCACGCCGATCCCGGGCGACCCGATTGTCGGCCACTTGTCCGCAGGCAAAGGCATGGTGGTGCACCTGGACAACTGCCGCAACATCACCGAAATCCGCCACAACCCGGAAAAATGCATCCAGCTCTCGTGGGCCAAGGATGTCACCGGCGAATTCAACGTCGAGCTGCGGGTGGAGCTGGAACACCAGCGCGGCCTGATCGCCCTGCTGGCCAGCAGCGTCAACGCCGCCGACGGCAATATCGAGAAAATCAGCATGGACGAACGCGATGGTCGCATCAGCGTGGTCCAACTGGTGGTCAGCGTGCACGACCGCGTGCACCTGGCCCGCGTGATCAAAAAGTTGCGCGCCTTGACCGGTGTGATCCGCATCACCCGCATGCGTGCATAACCGATCCATTACAAGGAGTCATTCATGACCAAGACAGTTATCACCAGCGATAAAGCTCCAGCTGCCATCGGCACTTATTCCCAGGCGATCAAGGCGGGCAACACCGTCTACATGTCCGGCCAGATCCCGCTGGACCCAAAGACCATGGAACTGGTTGAAGGCTTCGAAGCCCAGACCGTACAGGTCTTTGAAAACCTCAAGTCCGTGGCTGAAGCTGCCGGCGGTTCGTTCAAGGACATCGTCAAGCTGAACATCTTCCTCACTGACCTCAGCCACTTCGCCAAGGTCAACGAGATCATGGGCAAGTACTTCGAACAACCTTACCCAGCCCGCGCCGCCATCGGCGTTGCCGCCTTGCCAAAGGGCGCACAGGTTGAGATGGACGCCATTCTGGTCATCGAGTAAAACACCCGGCGCAGCCCCAACAGGCTGCGCCGACTTCGTTTCAGAAGGATTTCGTAATGCGCAAAGCGCTTGTAGCCTCCTCGTTGCTCGCCCTGTTGCTCGGCGGCTGCGCCAGCAACCCCGCCGACCTGGATGTGAGCGGCACCTGGATCAACCAGGCCGCCATCGACGCGGCAGCCAAGGGCGGCCCTTTGCGTGAAGCCCTGCAATCCTATGGCCCCAACCTTGAGTGGGAGGTCAACACCAAGGCCTTGCAGGCGCGCTACTACAACGGTTTTGAAGTGGCGGAAGGCAAGTTGTCGGGTGAAAAACCCGGCGCGTGGAACGTGGACTTCTATGGCAGCTCTGCCACCGAACTCAAACGCAAAGGCAAGCAACTGCTGCAAGTGGCCAACGACAATGAGCCCGAGCAGCTGTTTGCCCGCGCCAAAGACCCGGCCCCAGAAGGCGCGCCACTGGGCGCCAACTTCGAACGCGCACTTTACGCGGCCTACATGGGCGGCGACTGGAAGATCAGCGACGGCACCGGCAGCGGCGCCACGGTGCAGTTCCAGGCTGACGGCAAGGTCGCCGGCCTGCCGGGGGTTGATCGTTATTCACTCTGCCTGGCAGGCGACTGCGCCTCCATGAGCGGCGGCTATGACAGCATCTGGCTGCAACTGAACGGCCAGGGCAACCCTTGGATCTTCGCGCGCAAGGGTGAGCAACTGGAGATCTTCCAGGCGATCAATACCGCGCAGGCCGATGAAGTGCCTTCGTTTACGCCAGGCCCGCGCCAATGGCTGCTTGAAAAGTAATAAAAGCCTCACACAAATCCAAATGTGGGAGCTGGCTTGCCTGCTCCCACATTTTTTGCCGCGCTTCAGCCTTTCAGAATCGCCGCATAGCCTTCCCGGTAAGTCGGGTATGTCGGCATCCAGCCAAGCGCCTTGATACGCGCATTACTGCACTGTTTGCTGCCAGCACGGCGCACACTTGCATCTTCAGCCCACTCGGTCACACCCAGGTACTCGCGCAACCAGGCCACCACCTCGGCCAGTGGTGCCGGCGCATCGTCAACGCCGATGTAGACCTTGTCCAGCGAACCGCCCTTTTCCACATGCCGCAGCAAAAAGGCGAGCAGGCCCGCGGCGTCATCGGCGTGGATACGGTTGCCATACAACGGCGGGTCAACCGCTACGCGATAGCCTTGGCGAACCTGAGTGAGCAGCCATTCACGACCCGGGCCGTAAATCCCGGTCAGTCGCACGATGGTCGCTGGAATACCGCTGTTGAGCGCCACCTGTTCAGCCTCCAGCATCACCTGCCCAGAATAGCCCTTCGCTTGCGTCTCGGACGTTTCGTCGACCCACTCGCCGTTTTGCTGCCCATACACACTGCTGCTGGAGACAAACAGCAAATGCTTGGGCGTCTGGCCGTAGTCTTCCAGCCACTCCAGCACATGCAGCAACCCTTGCACGTAGGCGGCGCGATAGCCGGCTTCGTCGTGGTCAGTGGCAGCGGCGCAGTACACCAGGTAATCCACCCCGCCGATGGGCCAGGTGTCAGGGCAGTCCTTTTTGAACAGGTCGCCGGCGATGCCGATCACCCCGTCGGGCAGGCGCGAAATATCGCGGCGCAGGCCGTGAACCTCCCATTCCGAGACCAGCAATTGGCTAGCCAGCCGACTACCCACATCACCGCAACCGGCAATCACAACAGAAGGCACAGACATCACAAAACTCCATTCTCAAAGGCGCAGATTAGCCGCGCGAGTGGATCAACGGCCAGTAAAAAGCGAAATAAAGTAACAGTGCCACTTTAGTTAACAAGAATTACTTGCAATAATAACCGCCCATTTGTCCTCGACCCGAAATGGTCTGGAAGGACGATCACCCATTTTTTCTCTCAGGTCCGGCCAGCATGACACGTCATACAAACCCCGCTTCGCCAACCAAGCTTCACAGTCCCTCCCGCGCCTGGCGTGCGATTGCTGCGATGCTGTTCAGCGTGCTGCTGGCACCGACCGCCGCATTCGCTGACGCCACCGCTCCCGCCGCTCCAGCAGCCGCCGAGCAAAATGCCGCGACCCCGGCAGCGCCTGCCGTCGCGCCAGTGGCCACCGACCCGGCCCAGGCCGCCGGCGCTGCCGCACCTGCCGACGAAACCGGCGTGGTGCTGGAAGAAGACAACACCCTGGGCATGGCCCACGACCTGTCGCCATGGGGCATGTACCAGAATGCCGACGTGGTAGTGAAGGCTGTGATGATCGGCCTGGCCATCGCCTCGATCATCACCTGGACCATCTGGATTGCCAAAGGCTTCGAGCTGTTGGGCGCCAAGCGTCGTCTGCGTGCTGAAATCGTCCACCTGAAAAAAGCCACCACCCTCAAGGAAGCGAGCGAAACCGCGACCAAGAAGGGCACCCTGGCCAACCTGCTGGTGCACGACGCGCTGGAAGAAATGCGCCTGTCGGCCAACACTCGCGAAAAAGAAGGCATCAAGGAACGCGTCAGCTTCCGCCTGGAGCGCCTGGTTGCCGCCTGTGGCCGCAACATGAGCAGCGGCACCGGCGTACTCGCCACCATCGGTTCCACCGCGCCCTTCGTCGGCCTGTTCGGTACCGTGTGGGGCATCATGAACAGCTTCATCGGCATCGCCAAAACCCAGACCACCAACCTCGCCGTCGTTGCCCCCGGCATCGCCGAAGCCCTGCTGGCGACCGCCCTGGGCCTGGTTGCCGCGATTCCTGCGGTGGTCATCTACAACGTCTTCGCCCGTTCGATTGCCGGCTACAAGGCCCAGGTGTCGGATGCATCGGCTGAAGTCCTGTTGCTGGTCAGCCGTGACCTCGATCACCTGCCTACCGAGCGCAGCTCGCAACCGCACATGGTGAAAGTGGGGTAATCGGCCATGGGCCTGCATTTGAATCAAGGCGACGACGAACTCGTCGAGAACCACGAAATCAACGTCACGCCGTTTATCGACGTGATGCTGGTGCTGCTGATCATCTTCATGGTGGCGGCTCCGCTGGCGACCGTGGACATCAAGGTGGACCTGCCTGCGTCCAGCGCCAAGCCGGCGCCGCGGCCAGAGAAACCGATCTTCCTCAGCGTCAAGGCGGACCAACGCCTGTTCCTGGGCGAAGAAGAAGTCAAGGCTGAAACCCTGGGGCCGGTGCTGGATGCCAAGACCCAAGGCAAGAAAGACACGACGATCTTCTTCCAGGCCGACAAAGGCGTGGACTATGGCGACCTGATGAGCGTGATGGATGCCCTGCGGGCTGCCGGCTACCTCAAGGTAGGCCTGGTCGGACTTGAGACGGCAGCCAAGAAATGATCACGACGCGCCACAAACTGACGCGTTATGGCACCAGCCTCGCCGTCGTGCTGGGCGTGCATGCCGTCGCGATCATCATCGCGCTCCAATGGTCCGCGCCGCAGGCGATCCAGCTGCCACCCGCCGCCATGGTCATCGACCTGGCGCCGCTGCCAGCACCGCCGCCGCCTCCAGCGCCGCCCAAGGTCGTTGCGCCGCCGCCACCACCGGTCGAAGAGCTGCCCCTGCCGAAGCTGGCCGAGGCGCCCAAGCCAACGATCCAGGTGCCCAAGCCGGTCAAGCCCAAGCCTAAGCCACAACCGCCAAAGCCGGTGGAGAAGAAGCCCGAGCCGCCCAAGGAGAAACCTTCCGAGGAGCCACCGAGCGAAACGCCGCCGAGCAACGCACCTGCGCAGAAGTCCGCACAGCCTACGCCGGGCCCATCGGCACAGCAGCTGGCCGCCCAGGCTTCCTGGCAAAGCACATTGCTGGCGCATCTGCAGAAGTACAAGAAGTACCCGCCTGGCGCCCAACGCAGTGGCAAGGAAGGTATGAACCGCTTGCGCTTCGTGGTCGATGGTGAAGGCAATGTGCTGTCTTACGAACTGGAAGGCCGCTCCGGCAACGCCGACCTGGACCGTGCAACCCTTGAGATGATCCGCAAGGCTCAGCCGCTACCCAAGCCGCCTGCGGACCTGTTGAAAAACGGCAGCGTCGAACTGGTCGCGCCGTTCGTTTACAACATCGACAAGCGTCGCCGCTGACAGAGTACTGTGGGAGGGACTTGCTCCCTCCCGCATGTGCTTTATTACCTCAGCAAAATTCCGACATTCCCCACTCAATCCCCAGCAAAGTTCTGATAACGTGCGTCTATCGATTGCAGCCGGTATGCTTGGCCCGCAACCTCATGGACGCCCGCTATGACTCTTACAGAATTACGCTACATCGTGACCCTCGCCCAAGAACAGCACTTCGGCCATGCAGCCGAACGTTGCCACGTCAGCCAGCCGACGCTGTCGGTGGGTGTGAAAAAGCTTGAAGACGAACTCGGTGTGCTGATTTTCGAGCGCAGCAAGAGCGCCGTGCGTCTCACCCCGGTGGGCGAAGGCATCGTTGCCCAGGCCCAGAAGGTCCTGGAACAGGCGCAAAGCATTCGCGAACTGGCCCAGGCCGGCAAGAACCAGCTGACCGCACCGCTCAAAGTCGGCGCCATCTACACGGTCGGCCCGTACCTGTTCCCGCACCTTATTCCGCAACTGCACCGCGTCGCGCCGCAGATGCCGCTGTATATCGAAGAAAACTTCACCCACGTGCTGCGCGACAAACTGCGCAACGGCGAGCTGGACGCGATCATCATCGCCCTGCCCTTCAACGAGGCGGACGTGCTGACCCTGCCGCTCTACGACGAGCCGTTCTACGTGCTGATGCCGGCCTCCCACCCGTGGACCAAGAAGGACACCATCGACGCCGGCCTGCTCAATGACAAGAGCCTGCTGCTGCTCGGTGAAGGTCACTGCTTCCGCGACCAGGTGCTGGAAGCCTGCCCGACCCTGACCAAGGGCAACGACGGCGCCAAGCACACCACGGTGGAATCCAGCTCCCTGGAAACCATTCGCCATATGGTCGCGTCCGGCCTGGGCATCTCGATCCTGCCGCTGTCTGCGGTAGACAGCCATCACTACGCCCAGGGCGTGATCGAAGTGCGCCCACTCACGCCGCCCGTGCCGTTCCGTACCGTGGCGATTGCCTGGCGCGCCAGCTTCCCGCGCCCCAAAGCGATTGAGATCCTCGCGGACTCGATCCGCCTGTGTTCGGTGGCCAAGCCGCCCGTTGCGAGCTAAGCCACGGTATGACTGAGCTGTCGCAGGTGTCGGTGACGGCACTCAAGGGTGTCGGTGAGGCCATGGCCGAGAAGCTGGCCAAGGTCGGCCTGGAGAACCTTCAGGACGTGCTGTTCCACCTGCCTCTGCGCTACCAGGACCGCACCCGCGTGGTGCCCATCGGCCATTTGCGCCCTGGGCAGGACGCGGTGATCGAAGGCACCGTCAGTGGCGCCGACGTGGTGATGGGCAAGCGCCGCAGCCTGGTGGTGCGCCTGCAGGACGGCACCGGCGGCTTGAGCCTGCGCTTCTACCACTTCAGCAACGCGCAGAAGGAAGGCCTCAAGCGTGGCACCCGCGTGCGCTGCTACGGCGAGGCACGCCCAGGCGCCTCGGGCCTGGAAATCTACCACCCGGAATACCGAGCCATTACCGGCGATGAGCCGCCACCGGTGGACACCACGCTCACGCCGATCTACCCGCTGACCGAGGGCCTGACCCAGCAACGTCTGCGTCAGTTGTGCATGCAGACCCTGACCATGCTCGGCCCGCAAAGCCTGCCCGATTGGCTGCCCCTGGAACTGGCCCGCGACTATCAATTGGCGCCCCTGGCCGATGCGATACGGTATTTGCATCACCCGCCCGCCGATGCCGATGTGGACGAACTCGCCCTCGGCCATCATTGGGCCCAGCATCGCCTGGCCTTTGAAGAACTGCTCACGCACCAGCTGTCCCAGCAACGCCTGCGCGAAAGCATGCGTTCCCTGCGCGCCCCGGCAATGCCCAAGGCCACGCGGCTGCCTGCGCAATACCTGGCCAACCTCGGCTTTGCACCCACCGGCGCGCAACAGCGTGTGGGCAATGAAATCGCCTACGACCTCAGCCAGCAAGAACCGATGCTGCGGTTGATCCAGGGTGACGTAGGCGCCGGCAAGACTGTGGTCGCCGCCCTCGCCGCCCTGCAAGCCCTGGAAGCTGGCTATCAGGTGGCGTTGATGGCACCCACGGAAATCCTCGCCGAACAACACTTCATCACCTTCAAGCGCTGGCTCGAACCCCTGGGCCTGGAAGTGGCGTGGCTGGCTGGCAAGCTCAAAGGCAAGAACCGTGTGGCCGCCCTGGAGCAGATCGCCGCCGGCGCACCGATGGTGGTGGGCACCCATGCACTGTTCCAGGACGAAGTGCAGTTCAAGAACCTTGCGCTGGTGATCATCGACGAACAGCACCGCTTTGGCGTGCAACAGCGCCTGGCCCTGCGCCAGAAAGGCGTGGGCGGGCGCATGAACCCGCACCAGTTGATCATGACCGCCACGCCGATCCCACGCACCCTGGCCATGAGCGCCTACGCCGACCTCGACACCTCGATCCTCGACGAACTGCCGCCAGGGCGAACGCCGGTCAACACCGTGCTGGTCACCGACACGCGGCGGGTCGAAGTGATCGAGCGCGTGCGCGGTGCCTGCGCCGAAGGCCGCCAGGCGTACTGGGTGTGCACACTGATCGAAGAGTCCGAAGAACTGACCTGCCAGGCCGCCGAAACTACCTATGAAGACCTCACCAGCGCCTTGGGTGAGCTCAAGGTCGGGTTGATCCATGGCCGTATGAAGCCGGCGGAAAAAGCCGCGGTGATGGCCGAGTTCAAGGCCGGCAACCTGCAATTACTGGTGGCCACCACCGTGATTGAAGTGGGCGTGGACGTTCCCAACGCCAGCCTGATGATCATCGAAAACCCCGAGCGCCTGGGCCTGGCGCAACTGCACCAGCTGCGCGGGCGGGTGGGCCGGGGCAGCGCCGCCAGCCACTGCGTGTTGCTCTATCACCCGCCACTGTCGCAGATCGGTCGCCAGCGCCTGGGCATCATGCGCGAAACCAACGACGGTTTTGTCATCGCCGAAAAAGACCTCGAACTGCGCGGCCCCGGTGAAATGCTCGGCACGCGCCAGACCGGCCTGCTTCAATTCAAGGTCGCCGACCTGATGCGCGATGCCGACCTGCTGCCCGCCGTGCGCGATGCTGCGCAAGCCTTGCTCGAACGTTGGCCCGATCACGTCAGCCCCTTGCTCAACCGCTGGCTGCGCCACGGCCAGCAATACGGTCAAGTGTGACGCCTGACGCACTTATCCGACCAACACCCGTATCAAGCTGGTTATACTCCAATGACTGTAAGAAATTGGATCAGGCCATGTCAGAAGTTGCCCTCGCCACAGCCCCACTGACCGCCCCGCCGGTCATTCGGGCGCTGCTCGCAAAGCTCGCCATCCCCTACACGGAAGTCCTCGAACAGCCTGGCCTGAACCCTGCCCGAAAGGTCCAGGCGGTATTGCTTGAGGATGCGGTTGGCGCGCTCATGGTGCTGTTCCCCCAAAGCCAGTTGCTGGACCTCAACCGCCTCGCCGAACTCACCGGTCGCCGCCTCACGGCCGTAGCCCCCGAGCGGGTCGAGCGCATGCTGGGCAAGCATGACCTGAGCCTGCTGCCAGGCTTGCCGCCACTGACCAGTTCGCCATGCCTGTACGAAGGCCGTATGCTCAATGAGCCGAGCCTGCTGGTGCATTCGGGCGAAGCCGGGCTGTTGCTGGAAATCCCCACCGACGCCTTCAAGAGCCTGCTCACCAAGGCCAGCGCCGCGCAGTTCGGTGAACCCTTGAGCAACATCCGCCCGAACCTCGACCGCCCCAATGATGACCGCGAGGAAATCACCCAGGCGATGCAAGCCTTCACCGCGCGCCGTATCCAGCAACGCCTGGAAGCGACCATCGAGATTCCGCCGCTGGCCGACACCGCACAGAAGATCATCAAGCTGCGTGTCGACCCCAACGCCACCATCGACGACATTACTGGCGTGGTGGAAACCGACCCGGCCCTTGCCGCCCAGGTCGTCAGCTGGGCCGCGTCGCCCTACTACGCCTCGCCGGGCAAGATCCGCTCAGTCGAAGACGCCATCGTGCGCGTATTGGGCTTTGATCTGGTAATCAACCTGGCCCTGGGCCTGGCCCTGGGCAAAACCCTGAGCCTGCCCAAGGACCGCCCGCACCTGTCCACGCCGTACTGGCACCAGTCGATCTACACCGCCGCTGTGATTGAGGGCCTGACCCGCGCCATGCCCCGCGCCCAGCGCCCGGAGGCCGGCCTGACCTACCTGGCAGGTTTGCTGCACAACTTCGGCTACCTGCTGCTGGCCCACGTGTTTCCGCCGCACTTCTCGCTGATCTGCCGGCACCTGGAGGTCAACCCGCACCTGTGCCACAGCTACGTCGAGCAACACTTGCTGGGCATCAGCCGCGAACAGATCGGCGCCTGGTTGATGCGTTACTGGGACATGCCGGACGAACTGTGCACCGCCCTGCGCTTCCAGCACGACCCCACGTATGACGGGCAATACGCCGAATACCCGAACCTGGTGTGCCTGGCGGTGCGCCTGTTGCGCAGCCGGGGGATTGGCTCCGGGCCGGATGAATCCATTCCGGACGCACTGCTTGAGCGCCTGGGTTTTAGCCGCGAGAAGGCGGAGGATGTGGTGGGTAAAGTGTTGGATGCCGAGGTGCTGTTGCGCGAATTGGCTTCGCAGTTCAGTCAGGGATAGACCTGCTGCCTGTTACACCGCTATCGCAGGCAAGCCAGCTCCCACAGTTGACCGTATTTCAAAATTGGAACGCGGTCACTGTGGGAGCTGGCTTGCCTGCGATGAATCCAACGCGGTGCATCTGAACGCTCTACGTCTTTGACGCTCGTTCCCACGCGGGGCGAACCAGTTGGGAACAGAACGCAGATCAGTCGTGGTTCTTATCAATCAATGTAAACACCAACGCTTTTACCTGAAAAGTGGAGGTGTACTTGCAAACCAGCTTGGTATTCGGATGTGTGCTTGGATCAAGATGATAGGCATCCCACCCTCCAGTCATACCCCCGGGCTGTGGCATTTTTACAGGAACACCTGATTCTACAGGGACGCCGAAATGCGACCGAATGTCGGTTTTCGTCATCGTAGAAGCGAGAGGTTTGGGCAGCTCGCCCTTATATTCCAATGTCGACGGAGTGCTTTTAATCAGAGTGATGAACAGCGCTTCCAATCGCTTGGTTTCTGCCCAAAAACTCAGGGAAAGTCCCCATGCAGGTTCTAAGTGCAGGCGATCCCGCCCGTCATAAAGTTCTTGTAATGGCTGGTTCGGTATCAGCCCTTCGGTAATCAAATCTTCGTAGCGTTTGCCCAGATTTCTGATCCAGCCATTAATAGTTTGCGCACTCATCAATACCACCCCTGTTCTTTACTGAGCCTATGCAGTTGCTCCCGAGCCACTTCGACGTCTGCTTCGGTGAAGCCTTCCTCCAGAAGTCCGCGTTTAATCGCATTGAAGTTGCTGTCCACCGCGGCCCTCAGGTCGGAGGCATCCTGCATCTGCTTTGCTTTGGTACTACGCCCGCCGTAGGTCTCACTATATTTTTGGTGGACTCGGGCAGGAATAGCGATGCTTGGGGCTCGCCGAAGGTAATCCCTTATTTCCCGTGGATCCATTTCTCCGTCAAGTTTTAGCAGAACAGCTTCAAGCACTTTACGAGCCGGAAGATGATCGATGTCATAGCCGTCTTTGATGCTGCGACTGCTCAAGTCGTCATATGGCCCAACTTCCAGTGGGTGAACCATTGGCTTGGCAAACACCAAATACAACGGCGGCATACCCGAGTCAGCAGGAAACGAAATGATCGTATCCTGCCAGGTAACTTCGTTAGCTTCCCGGCCAGGGTAGTGGCTGATTGCCGAGTCTTGCCCCACTGCAATCGGATGAACGAACAAATTATCCAGACGTTCCTGTGCACCCGGATACGGACTCGGCGCGTTGACCACCGGCCCATGGTTCGGCGTCCATGTGATGCTGATGCCATCCAGCACCGCCACCATCGCGCTTTTGTCCACATTCCACCGGGCTTGTGCAACCGGCACACGGTCAGCGCCACTGCCAGGTTGGGTATGTAGGCCATAAACACGCAGTTCACCGGACTCATCCTGGCGAAACTGGAAACGCACTCGCGTGCTGGCCAAACGTATCCCCTCCAACTGCTCCGGGGTGTACAGCGTTGAATCACCGATATCCCGTGGCCAGAATGCCAGCAGCACGAGGTTGAGGGCGGAACTGGCGCCGGCCAAGCCTCGTACAGCCCAGGCACCGAGGTCGCTGCCGAGTGTGCCGGCTACCCTGCCGACGGCGCCCGTGCTACCGGTTGAGGCCATAAGGGCCGTGGTACCAAAGTTTTTGGCGTTTTCCGGGGTGGTGCCCGCGGCCGTAGAGCCGGCTGGCACCGAAACGCAGGGCTTGGCGAAAACGCAGGCATCAGCGGCACGATTCAACGCAACGGGCGCGGCATAATTCGCAGGGGGCGAGGCGGATGCAGTCGGCCTCATTACAATCGGGGTGACACGTTGAGGTTGGGGACCGAACTCCTGAGATTTGGAACTCTGATTGGCAATCAACTCCGGCGGCGGATCGCATTTGCAGATGCACAGATCACCCTCCAGTGCCGCTTGTTTGCCGTTCCACTCTTCGTGCAAATGAGGGCCGGTAAGCGCGATGAAGCCTTCAGTGCCGCATGCCGGACAAGCGACCCGGTCACCCTCCCTCGAGATCATTTCGCCGTTGAAACTGGTGCCCTCACAACCGCTGGTTACCTTGCCACCCACCGTGGTGGTTGAACCGGTGGTGATGTTGTAGCGCCTTACATTGGGTTCTCCATGCAGTCGATGAGGTTGGCGTTGGTCGGTCCAACTGGCTGCTGAACTTGAAAATCAATGCTCTTCATGTTTGGTCCTTTTTTAGCGCGCAAGGATGCTCAAACGCGGTCGTTGCGTTGTTATGCAAAAGGAAGGGCGCCGAAATGGCGCAAGGAAGATATTGCTGACGAGCGCAAAGCCAAACAACTGTCCGTTCGGCTAGGTAGTGGGAAAAACAGAAACGTCTTACAAGGCTTTGAGGTTGTCCCTAGGACACTCGACCTCTAGTCTTCGTACACCGCTGCACACGCAGCGGTTGGGCGTCGCGGCCCGGTTTAATCAGACGCAAAGTGCCATTTCCGCTTTCAGATGACGCCTTTTTATCGTCTACTGTGCGGCGTTATGGTGGCTGTGCGCGGGATACCTTCGGGTATGCCGGTTTCCTGATTCCGGTCCGCGAACCTGCGTACAGCTACCACCCGATCGCGTCGCGGCGATCTGTGGCAGCTCCACTTAAATCAGGAAGTTCACGATGATCCAACCTACCCCCCATCCCCCCATCCGCTTGTTCACTGTAGCCGCAGGCATCAGTACCGAAGACCTGTTGGTCAACCTCAGCGAAACACTGGCCTCGGCCAATGCGCTGAGTTGCGATCTGGCCTTTGACCTTGAAGGACCAAAACGAGAGGAGCTGCTGGGCGTTGCGCAGTTAATCGAACTGGCACAGTTGCTAGCTGATCGGGTACTCAATGTCTCAGGGCAAGTAACCCGGTGAGATGACGGCAATACCCCGAGAACCTGGTATGTCTGGCGGTGCGCCTGTTGCGCAGCCAGGGGTAAACCCGCCGCCTGTTACACCGCTATCGCAGGCAAGCCAGCTCCCACAATTGACCGTATTTCCAAGTTGGAACGCGGTCACTGTGGGAGCTGGCTTGCCTGCGATGAATCCAACGCGGTGTCCCTGAACATCCCCCCTCAATGTAGGAGCGAGCTTGCTCGCGAAAAACCTGAGAACACCGCGGGGCGGCAGGCAACCCGCGTCATCGTTACTTCTTTTTCTTCGGCTTCAAATACTTGGTCAGCCCCTGAAACCAGATCACCAGTGCCGGGTTGCCCTTGATCTGGATCGACTTGTCCTGAATCCCCGTCATGAACGCCAGTTGCTTGTTCTTCGCCTGCATCGTGGCGAAGCCGTAGGCGGCATCCTTGAAGGCAATCGCGAAGGCCGGCGCCGGGTGGACACCTGAGCGGCTGGTGATGCGCTGGTCTTTGACGATGAAGTGACGGGCAACCTTGCCGTCGAGGGTCTGCAGCTGGAAGGCCAGGTCTTTGTCACCCAGTTGCTGCTGGAAGGCGGGGTTGGTGCGGCTGGCTTTGCCCATCATCAGGCCCAGCACCCACAGGAGAAGACGAAATTTCATGCACACGGCCTCGGTGTATTTATTGGAGTGGCCGCAGCAGTGTAACGATTTGCAAAAAGAACGCCACCGATCTCGCGCTTTAGGCGCAGATCGGTTGGCGTTTAACGCTTATAGCAACAAGTACTTAAACGTTAGGGCACGGCACTGGCGCCCAGTCGGCCAGGTTTGGATTGCGGCAGGTCGCTTCGATCTGGGTCTTACCCGCACTGGCAACCTGCTTGCTTTCAGCTTGCTTGGCCTGCACGGTCTGGATGCTGCGCTCGGTGGTTACCGCTTCTTTCGGCACTGTCGGCAGCACCGGCTTCTTGGCCGGCTTGACGGCTTTCTTGCCCTTGGCCGGAGCGACCACTGGCGTGGTATCGGCGGTGGCCACGGTCACCACATCGCTGCGCTGTACGCCGACCTGTTGCAGATCTTTCTCGTACGCTTGGGTGTAGTTGTTCAGGTCTTCGCTGGCTTTGCCGTTGACCGTCACGATCAGGTCATTGGATTCCTTCAGGCCCGCGACGATTTCCGCCAGGCGCTTGCGGCCTTCGGTGTCGTTGACGGTCTTGGCCTTGCGATCAGCCACCAGCTTGGTGAATGCGCTCTGGTAGCACTGCTGCGAGGCCTTGGCATAGGCGGTGCTGCGGTCGATGTCCGAGGCGCTTTTGTTGAAGTCGGTGGAGTAGGACGCGATGCGCTGGTTGTCATCGGTGATCTGCTTCTGACGCTCGGTGTAGTAACCCGCCGCGCCGCCAGCCAGGGCGCCGCCTGCGGCACCAATTGCGGCATTGCGGCCACGGCTGTCCTTGTCGCCGGTCAGGGCGCCCAGCAGGGCACCGCCAGCCGCGCCGAGGGCTGCACCGGTGACGACCGACTTGGTCATGTCCGAATCGGTGGCGCGCAGGTGCTGCACCGGCTCGTAGCAGTTGGGGTAGTACTCGACCTTGGTGCTCGACGCTACCTTGGACGCAGGCGACGTAGCGCAACCAGTCAACACGGTGCTGAAACCAGCTGCGATCAGCAGCAGGTGACGCTTGGAAACCGCCTTACGGGAAAAAAGCATAGATGTGATCTCTGTTAAGTTTGACTTGCCCAGCACGGCCCACCGCCGCCTGAGTCCCTTCCAAGCTCGCTAGACAGCCAACGATCAAGACCGCTGACCGCTCGCTGCGAGCAATTCCTTCAAGATCGTTGCCGGGTCGGCCCGCTGTTGCTTGCGGTAGTTGCCGACATGGCGAACGAACAGTGTCGCGCGCGTCACCAGGCTCTTGCCGAGCACTGGCTTGCGATCCAACTCTTCCTTGATCCGTTGAAACTGCGCCTGGATCACCGCATCGGTGTAGCGCGTGCCGGTGGCAAGGTTGTCGATGTAAATCGCCACCGCGCCGTCCAACGCGCTGCGTCCATTGGTGATGGCCATGTCGAAAAGCTGCGTGCTGGCCTCGTCCTTGCTGTCCACCGCCTGCTGGCGACTCTTCTGCAGGTTGGCCAGGCGGATGTTGTAGTTGCTGATGGTCTCGGCCACCAACGCCGCCGACTGGATCAAATTGCCCGCCGCTTCTTCGCGTTGCTGGGCGATCAGCGACACGTTGCGCTTGAGCTCTTCGTTGACCAGGCCCAGTTCGGCTTGCAGCTTGGGATCGACACTGGCGGCGATGATGCTGTCCAGGCGTTTGGTCGGGTCCTGGGCGTCGTCGATGGCGTCGGTCAGCGCGGCCAGGCGGCCTTCCTTCTGCCACTGGGCGAACAATTCCTTGTAGCGTGAGCGCGGCGCCGACAACGCGCCAATCGCCACGCGAAAACCGGTGGTCTCGTTGCTTTGCTCGGTGCCATCAGCGGCAAACAGCGGGTATTCGCGGCGCATGCCGGTGAACAACGTGCCCTCGCCTTCCAGGTAGTTGCCGCCCTTGACCACAAAGCCGCCGTAGGTGCCCTGGCGGCGGCCGGCGTGGACCAGTTGGAAGGATTCCTGGACCATTTCCGCGGCGTTGCCGATCACGTCGAACATGCCGATGGGGTTAGGCAATTTGGTGCCGATGGGCATCAACCGCGCCGCCTGGCCGGTGCCGCCGGCCACTTGGTTGAACACCGCGTAATCGGCCAGCGGGCCATCGCTTTCACTGCCCTCGGCGCGGCGTGGATACAGGCGGCCTTCCAGGTCCTGGCGGCTCACCGCCTGGCCACCGCGTGCGGCGTACTCCCACTCCACTTCGGTGGGCAGGCGCACAAAGCCCAGGCCGCCGTCTTCGGCGGACGCACCGCGCCCGCTCACCGGCAGCAGCTCGCGGTGGTATTTCATCAGCCAGGCGCTGTACACCGCCGAAAAACGCTCGGCTTCAAAGCGCGACAGTTTCACCTTGGGCAAACGCCCGGCCATGCCAGTGGGCACGTCACACGCCGGCGCCGGTTCACCGCTGGCCAGGGATTGCGCCTGGGCCATCACCTGGGCGTATTGGCGGGCGGTCACTTCGTATTTGCCGATGAAATACAGCATGGGCTTGAGCGGGGTCTTGGCGTCGGTCTTCGGCATCTGCGGCGCGATGACCTTGCTCCAGTCCTTGGGCAAGTCCTTGAGGGTGAACTGGCCGTTGATGAAGTCGCGGCGGTAGCCGGAAATAAACGACTGCTGATAACCCGCCTCGCCTTCGGCAAAGGGGTAGCCCAGGCTGATTTCACGGTCATCCAGGGTGCCCTGGGCCAGGATGTAGGCGTAGCGGAACACCATGTTGCCTTCGCAGGGCAGCGGCAGGCTCACGTCGTCCGGCAACGGCTTGGGGTTGTCGAGCTTGTCACTTGCCTCATCGGCCCAGGCCAGCGAGGCCAGGCTCAGCGCCACGCAGGCGCCCAGTAATTTATACATCTCTGATTCCTTCAGAAGCCTGGATACGGGCCACCCGCCAACCACCACAGGCGGCCGCCACGGCACTGACGCCGAGCACCGCCACCAGGGCCAGGCCGTAATGGCGCGCCAACAGGTGGCTGGCGTACTCGCCCGGCACCTGCACAAAAAGCTTGTTCAACGCGGCCTCGGCCAGGGCATACAGCCCAACGCTGAGCACAGCGGCAAACCCTGCGCTGTATAGCGCTTGCAGCAGCACAAACAGCAACAACGCGGCGGTGGAAAACCCCAGCAGGCGCAACACCGAGAGTTCCCGGTGCTTGCGCGCCACCGCCGCCAGGGTGCCCGCGAAAATAGCCGCAAACGCCCCGGCCAACGCCAACCCGGCGATGATCCAGAACACAATCGACAGGTTGCGGCTCAACGATTGCACTTGAGCGATGGTGTGCGCCTGGGTTGAAACCAACAGGTGCTGCCCGGCGAAATACACCCGCAACGGTTCCACATCACTGAGGCTGCGCGCATACAGGCGAAACGCCGGGTAGATACGCTGTTCGCTCACGCTCGCCGCGTCACCGGCCCAACCCAACGCCGGCACCGCACGGCCATCGCGGTAATCTTCCGCTGCCTCCAGCAACCCCAGATCGGCAAACAGGCCCTCGCGAGCGAAGGCTTCCAGCGGCAACACCGCCAGCACCTGCAACCGCGTGCGCTGGGCCTCGACGCGCCCCGCCAATTGCCGCGCAAAGCTGGTTTCCAGCCAGTCACCGGGCCTTGCCGCAAGCTTTTCGGCGGCGGTATGGCTGAGCACGATCTGGTCCAGGCCGTGGGGCATCGGCAAGCCTGCCAACAGCGGGTCCCCTGCGGCAGTCGGCAGCATTTCCAAGGTCAAGGTGCCCACCTGCGCCGTGGCCGCAATTTGCCGTGTGCGCGGCACAGCAAAGGCCACATCGCTGCGCTCACCCAGTTGCGCGATAAACGCCGCGCTGAATCGGCCACCACCCAATGGGATGATTTCACGGCTGGCGGGGTCGGTCTCCAAGCGTTCGGTCAAACTGCTAACCAGTCCAAATTTCAGCCCGAATAACACCAGCAATGGCGCGATAACCGCTACCAGTGCCAACACCGAGCAGGCCGACAGCCACCCATCGTTGCGGTAGTCCTGCCAGGCGAGCGAGGCAACCAGGCCGATGCGCATCAGCACGCCTCCCCGAGGGTTGCGGTGACGCCGCCGTCTGGATCGCGCTGGCAACTGATACGCCGCACCTGCAACCCACTGGCGCGGGCCAGCGGTTCGTCATGGGTGGCGATCACACAGGCCGTACGGTGTTCGCGGGCCTGGGCCAGCAGCGCCTGCATCACGCGCTCGGCGTTGAGCGGGTCCAGGGACGCCGTCGGCTCATCGGCCAGCACCAGTTGCGGCCCATGGGCCAGAGCCCGCGCGCAGCTGACCCGCTGGCGTTGGCCCACCGACAACGCCGCCGGGCGCTTGGCCAACTGATCGCTGATCTGCAACTGCTCAGCCAGGCGCGCCACCCGGCCGTCGTCCTGCAAGCCCAGCAGTTGGCGCGACAGCGCGATATTGCCGCGCACATCCAGAAACCCCAGCAACCCCCCGGTCTGCGGCACATAGCCCAAGTGCTGGCTGCGCAACGCGGCCAGCGCCGATTGCCGGTCGGCACGCCACAGCGCGCCGATGTCCTGTTGGTTGAACGCAAACTGCCCCACCTGATCCGGCGCCAACACCAGCGCCAGCAGGTCGAGCAAGGTGCTCTTGCCGCAACCGCTGGGGCCGACAATTGCCAGTTGTTCACCAGCGCCCAGCTGCAACGCAGGGATCACCAGGCTGTAGCGCTGGCTACCGAGGCCCCGGCTCTTGTGCACCGCGTTCAGGCTCAGCATTACGGCAGCGTCGACAGTGGCACGCGGTACAACGCATCGCCCGGTTCGGCATCGCCGAAACGGACCCAGTTGGCCACGTCGTTATGGAAGGTTTCATACAGGCGGATTTTCGAATCCAGCTCGTCGATAAAGTCTTCCTGCTCGGCCACGCTCAACGACAACCACAAGTCCTGGGTCATGCTCAGCGACTTGCTGCGGTACGGCAGGCCCTCCAGGTATTCGCCGAGCAGGCCGCCGTCAGCCAGGTTGCCGCCCTTGCGCAGGGCCTGCGGGTCACGGCTCATATAGGCCGAGGCGCTGGCGATTTCCTGGAAGAAATCCTTGGGCGAGCTTTGGGTCTTGCGCGCCGCATCCACGATCAACTTCAACGATTGTTGCAGGTCGTTGAGTTGCAGCTTGGTCAGCATCACGCACACCTGGAACGCTGGCAGCGCCGGGTTGGTCAGGTCACGATCAGCGGTCCAGGCGCTGACCAATTGCGGTGCCTGGCTCGCGGTCTTGCGCCCGAGAAAGTCCATGTGCATGGCATAGCCGACGGCGGCGGACTTGTCCGCCAGACTCGGCGCAGCACTGAGCAACGGCACGGGCTGCGGCGTGTTGCTGCGCACCTGATGCACCAGGTTGGCGAACACCGTGCCGATCTCATCGACGCGCTCACCCAGCTTGCGCACATCGCCCCCTGGCACTGGCGTGTACAGGTCGCCGATCTGCGGGTTGGCGTCGGCGGTGAGGACGCGGTACTGGCTCTCGGCGCCGGCATGGGTTTTCTTGCCGGCGTCGGTGCGCAGGTGCAGCGCGTAGATTTTGATCTGCTTGCCCAGCGCCGCCTGGCGCACTTCGGCTTCGTTCATCTGGGTGGCGGCGAACGGGTCGTTCTTGCGCAGCGCGCCGGCATCGGAGACCAGCAGGATGATGCGCCCGCCGTAGCCGGACCAATCCATGCCGTCCACCGCCTGCATCACCCCGGCAAACGCGTCTTCGTTGAACGAGTGGCTGGACACCGTCGACGCTTTGACCTGGCGCGCCATATCCAGGAAGCGCTGCGGATCGCGGCCTTGGTCGAGGGTAATGAGGGTCTTGGCGACATACTCAAGGCCCGGGGTTTTCTGGATGCTGCTGCGAAAGCCGACCATGCCGAAGCTGACGCTGTCCAACTCGCCACGCTCGGCAATACGGGTTTGTAGCTCATGCACCACGTCGCGAATCTGGTCGATGTAGGGCTGCATCGACACGGTGGTGTCCACCACCAGCACCACGGCCGTGCGGAACGCGTCGGCATTCGCGCTGAGCGTCGGGCTGGCCGGTTTGGCCGTGGCGCGGCTGCCTGGGTCGATGGAGGCCACGTTGAGCAACTGCACCGGCTGGCCGTTGTCGTCGAAGCTCTCTTTGGAATCGAAAATCGGCAACAGGTAGAACTGGTTTTGCGGCACCGCGCTGGCGGTGGGTTCCAGGGCCAGGACTTGCTGGTTGTCTTCTCGGTTGTTCTGCGCCTTGGCCAAGGCGCTTTTCGCTGCAGCAGGGTCAGCCAGTAGTTTTTCCACCTCACCGGGCTGGCGCAGGAACATCACGGGCGCCCGGCCTGAGCGCTCGGTGAACTTGAGCACCAGGCTTTGTTTCCAGTCGCTGACCTGGGAGGCCGGCAGCCAACCGTCGCTGCGACCATCGGTGGCGGCGCCGACGCGTACCCACGGGCTGCCGTCGACGTCTTTGCGCTGGTACACGTAGAGCACGGAAAACGCCGGCAGCGCTTTACCCGGCGAGCTCCCTGCGTCCGCTGAAAGCTGGGCGCCGGGTTTGCTGAGTACGCGCTGGAACAAGGTTTTCTTGCCTGCCATCAGCAACGGGCGTTGACCGCCATCCACTTCAGCGACAGCCACCGCTGGCGTCACCTTGGGCACCACGGCGGCTGGCGGCGGGGCCGGTTCATCGCCGCCGCTCAACCACCAGTAGCTGGCGCCACCAATGGCCAACGCGACGGCGACCGCCACGGCGGCCAAGGCCAATACCGGACCACGGCGCTGCTCGGACGGGGCATTGTGCTGGGTCGGCGTGACCACCGGTTGGCGCGCTATTGGCTGCGGCTGCGGTTTATCAGTCGGAATGTCGATGGTGACAGGAGTCATGCCCGCCAGATCAACGCTCAATGGAATCGGCAGCGGCCGCACCAGCGTGGCATCCGATTCATCCGCCGGCAGTTGATCCAGCGCCAACAACAACGCTGCCGCATCCGGATAACGCTCCGCCGGGTCCTTGGCCAACAACTTGCGCAGCACACCCTGGTAGCGCCCGTGATGCACCGGCAATTCCGGCAACGGCTCAGTCAGGTGCGCCAGCGCAGTGGAAAGCGCATCGGTGCCGCTGTAAGGCAGCTTGCCGACGAGGATTTCGTACAACACCACACCGAGTGCGTAGAGATCGGCGCGCCCGTCGATCTCCTGGCCCCGCGCCTGCTCGGGGCTCATGTAGCTGGGTGTACCCACGGCAAACCCGGCCTGGGTGAATTGGGTGCGGTCGTCCAGCGACTTGGCGATACCAAAGTCGGACAGTACTGCCGTGCCATCGGCCCGAAACAGAATGTTCGCCGGCTTGACGTCGCGGTGCACCAGCCCTTGGGCATGGGCATAGCCCAGGGCCGAAGCAATCTGGCGGATCAGCGTCACGCCCTGCTCCGGGGTCAGCCCAGCAGCAATGCGCTCCTTGAGCGTGCCGTTGGGCAGGTATTCCATGGCCATGTAATACAGCTCACCGACGTTGCCGATGTCATGGATGGTCACCGTGTGCGGGTGCGACAAGCGCGCCAGGGTCTTGCCCTCGCGCAGGAAGCGTTCGCAGAAACTCGGGTCGGCTGCCAGCGCTGCCGCCATCACCTTCAGCGCCACTTTGCGCTCCAGCGAGCGCTGGGTCGCCAGGTACACGCTGGCCATGGCGCCTTCGCCAATCTCGCCTTCGATGTCATAACCCGGGATGACGATGTTCATGACGAGACCTTCACGACGAGGGTGGTGATATTGTCCGGTGCGCCGCGGTTGAGGCCCAAGTGCACCAGGCTGCGCACGATTTCATCCGGTGCGTCATGGCTGAGCACCTCGCGGATTTCGTGGTCTTCGACGGTTTTGTTGAGGCCATCGCTGCACAGCAAATAGCTGTCGCCGGGCGCGATCAACAGGTCCACTGAAGCGACATCCAACTGGGCCTCCACGCCAATGGCGCGGGTGACGATATTGGAGCGCGGGTGGGTGCGGGCGTCGGCTTCGCTGAGCAGGCCGCTGTCTTGCAGGTCTTGCACGTAGCTGTGGTCGCGGGAAATGCTTTCCAGCACGCCGTCGCGCAAGCGGTACAGGCGGCTGTCGCCGGCCCACAGGCACACCCCGCGCAAGCCGCGCGCGGCGAACACCACCACGGTGCTGCCCATCATGGTTACGCCTCGGTTGGCGGTTTCTTCGCGCACGGCCGCGTTGATGCGCAGCAGGTCATTGCGCAGCGCCGCCGAGTATTCGTCCAGGGAACGGCCCAGCGGCACATGGCGCAGGCTGTCGACGATCAAGCTGCTGACATAGTCCCCCGCCGCGTGCCCGCCCATGCCATCGGCCACCACCCACAGGCGGTTTTCCGGCAGGTCCAGAAAGGCATCTTCGTTGACTTGGCGAACCATGCCCACATGGCTTTTGCTCGCGGATTCGTACGTCACGCCCATCTACACCACACCTTCTTGTCCGAGCAAAAACTGCGCAAAATCGCTGGCAGCAGGCAGGCCCTGGCACCGTAATAAACCAGGGGAGATACGCTGCGAACCTCGCCCCCACCACAGGCTTGCGCCCTCGCACGCCTGTTCAGCCAGCGCGGTCATACGCTGGTGCGGCACGGTGGCTGCCACCTTTTGCAGGCCGGCGAAACGGCTGTCCACCGCCCGCGGCTCGCTGGCCGGCACACCCAACTCGTCGAGCCCGGCGTTGAAGCTTTCGAAGGTCGCGCCGCTGTCGAGGGTGCTGAGCAACAAGGTTTCAGCCTGCTCGAACCAGGCGTCCGAACCGCCCACCAGCGACGCCGGGTTGGTGTTGTGATCCAGCAAGGTCACCACCGCCAGCGGAAAGTACCGTCCGACCCGGTCAATGCTCGGCATCACCACGCCCGCCGCCGCATCCGGCCCGCACACGCCCGGCGCCAACACAAAGCGCCACAACGGGCTGACCAGGTACGCATTCAGCCAGTCAGCGCCGAGGCTGTTCTGGCTGGCGAGCAAACCCGCAGCCAGCCAGCTGTCCCACGGGCCGATAAAGCTCTGGGGCAAGGCGCGGCTGACAAAGTCGCCGCGGCTGGCCAACTTGCCGTAAAAACCCAGGGCCGTCATAGCCGCTCCGGCAGGCTGAAGCCGCTGAGCACGCGGCTCTTGAATGGGTTGAACGCACTGTTGGCGCGCAACTCGTAGGCGATGCTCGCGCCATCGACCCGCAGGCGCAGGTTGAAACGGTCCGGCGAGTTGCCTGCGGTGAGGTCTGATTGCTCCAGTAGGCGGAACCAGGCCCACGGGCCGTCCAGGGTGATACCGGAGCGACCACTGGCCGACGGCGGCATGATGGAAATACGCACCACGCCAATGCTGCCGGGGTTCGGCCATTGCATAGCTACCGGGCGGCTCGGGCCGTGGTCGTAGCTCAGTTGCTGGCCGTCCAGGTCGAGCAGGAACTGGGTGATGGTGGGGTCCATCGACACCGGCTTGAGCTCGAAACGCACGATCGGCTGGGTGCCACCGGAGCGGAAGAACGCGTCCCGAATTGTCGCCGCACGCTGGAAGGTTTGCAGCACGCCAGGAGCAATCCCCAGCTTCTGCGCCGCCCCCGGTTGCCAGCGCCAGGTCTGTGCCGACGTGTCCACATAGGGCTGCAGGTATTTGCGGAAGTAGTTGTCCATCACCCCGCCCACGCCGAAGAACTGGCCGAAGTCATCCAAGGTGGCGTCCCGCGCACTGCCCGGCGACATCGGGTAACGCCCGGCCAACGACTGGCGATACACGTTGACCACTTCACTGACCCAGGCCGCGTTCAGCTGGTTACGCACCCCGCCCATCATGCTGTTGGTGGTGGAGTTGACCACCGACTTGACCATGCCCTGCACCAGCGGCGGCTGGCGCTCGGCGTTCAGGCTGACCCGTGTGGCCGCAGCCGCCGCCTGGTTCTTGGCCTCGCCGAGCAAGGCATCGCCGCTGGCACCGACCATGGCGCTGACCTGCACATACAGTGCATTCATGTCCGACAGCAGGCCGTCGATGGCTGCCGGTTCGCCTTCGTTTTTACTCACGATGCTGTTGAGTTCGGCAAAGTGCGCAGTCACTGGATCATCCGCCGGCGCCGGGGCATTCGCCGTCGGTTGCGCCTCGCCCAGCAAGCTGCCGAGGCGCTCCTTGAGCTTGTCCACGCCGCCTTCCACCGGTACGCCTTGGGCGGCCAGTTGGCGTTCTTCGGCTTGCAGGTCGGTTTCCCTGGCAACCGCCACCAGCAGCTTTTTCAGCGGCGAGGTGGGACCGGAAATCACCCGCAGCACATCGGAGGCCTGGGCCACGCTGGTGATCGGCACAAAGTCGATGTCAGCGAGCAACGCGTCCCACTGGCGCTGGTAATCCTGGAAGTACAAGCGGCGCACGTCGGCGGCGAGGCTCACCACGTTCTGCTGGTCGGCCTGTTCATGGCCCAGCACCCATTGCTCTTCGGCCAGGGTGCCGGTCTGGTTCAGGCTGCTGAGCAAGAACGCCTGGCGATAGCCCTTGGCGGTAAAGAAACCACTCAACGGCTCACCCAACGGCTTACCGCTCTTGCGGCTGAACACCAGTGCGGCATCGCGACCGGCGGCCTCGTTGATGCGAAAGTCCGGGATACCTTCGGGCAGTTTCTGGCGCTTGACGCGGTCGTACACGCGCTGGGCTACCGGCAATTGCTGCAACTGCCGACGCAGATCGTCGATCAGACGTGGGTCCAGGCGCGCGTTCGGCGGGTGGCGTTCGAACAGCGCCTGCAAGTGCCCGGCCAGGGCCTGACGCTGGTCGGCCGGCAGGTCGCGGGGCAGGTTGCGGTCCCAGTCCAGGGCGATCCAGGCCTTGATGAAGTCCGGGTCATAATGCTCGGTGTCGGCGAGCATCAGGTAAGCCTTGAGGCCCTCGTAGAGAAAGTCCGAGTTGCCGCCGCCGTGCAGTTGCTCTTCGATACGCGTCACCAGGCGTGGCGCGAACACGGCGATCAACAGTTTGCGGTACACGCTGGCGGACTCGGCTTCGAGCATATCGCCCTGGTACAGCCCCAGCCCTTCGGACCAGCTCGGTGAATCCCCCGCCAGGTTCTTCACGGCGTTGAGCAACGGCAGCACGGCGAGCACTTCCCGCTGTGCCGGGCTCAGGTTCTGGACGGTCTGGCCCAGGGGCGCGACCTTCTGATCGACCTGGGCGATATACGCCTGGTTGGCGCGATAGCTCACCCACCACAGGCTGCTGACCACCACCACCAGCGTGACGGTGGCCGCCAGTACGCCACGGGCGATCCACTTGCGGCGCCGCTCGACTTTCGGGTTCACCCCCACAAGGCCGCGCTCTGCAAAGGCCACGGCGGTGAAGAGTTTTTCGATGAAGTAACTGCGCCCAGTGCCGCTCTGGCGCGCCAGGTGCTGGCGGTCCAGGTTCATGCTCTGGGCCATGGCACCGATCAGGCGGTCAATCGGGCTGCCTTCCTGGGTGCCGCTGGTGAAGTACACGCCACGCAGCAACACGCGTTCTTCAAAGGCATTGGGTTTGAAAACGCCTTCGAGGAAGCTTTGCAGGCAATCTTTCAACGCGCCGAACTGTTGCGGGAAGCCGTAGATCAGGTCGCGCCGTGCCGGGTCGCGTTCCTGTTGCAAGCGCTCGACCAGGCGTTCGTTGAGGCGCTGCTCCAGGCCGGCGAATTCGCTTTGCAGGTGCGCCAGCGGGCTGTCGCTGTTTTTGCCGTCGTCCAGGGCAAAGGTCATGCCCCACACCTGGGCGCGCTCTTCCTTGCTCAGGTTGTCGAAGAACTCCATGAAGCCCGGCACCAGGTCGAGCTTGGTGAGCATCAGGTAGATGGGGAAACGCACGCCCAGCTGCGTATACAGCTCCTGGATGCGCAAGCGAATCGCGGCGGCATGGGCAGCGCGCTCGGCGTCGGTGCCCAGCAGCAGATCCGAGAGGCTGATGGCGATAAACGCACCGTCGATAGGCCGGCGCGCACGCTGCTTTTTCAGCAGGTCGAGAAAGCCCAGCCAGGCGGCTTTATCCACCGTGGAGTTGCTGTCCTGGGTGGTATAGCGGCCAGCGGTGTCGAGCAATACGGCCTGGTCGGTAAACCACCAGTCGCAGTTGCGCGTGCCCCCCACGCCGCGCACCGCACCGGCGCCCAATTGCGCCGCCAGCGGGAAATGCAGCCCGGAATTGACCAGCGCGGTGGTCTTGCCCGAGCCCGGTGGGCCGATGATCACGTACCACGGCAACTCGTAGAGGTTGCGGCGCTCATCGCCGCCCAGCTTGGCTTTTTTCAGCAGTGCCAGGGCTTCGTCCATACGCTGGCGCAGCGTGGACAGCTCTTCGGCGGTCGCGACGCTGTTGGGGTCGACCGGGGTTTCTGCGGCCAGGCTGCGCATCACTTCGGCGGCCTGGCGACGGGCCTGGATAATGCGGAACACGCGATAGGCCACCCACAGCGCAAACACCAGCACGATCAGCGCCCAACGGCGCCCTTCGGGCACCAGCACGTCCAGCAGCGGGCCAACAAACCAGATGATCAGGCTAAGGGCAATCAGGCCCAGCACGGGGATCACCCAGCGAATCATGAAACTGAAAAACGCCTTCACTCGACGCCCTCCGCCAATACGGTGATTTCAACCCGACGATTGCGGGCACGGCCTTCGGCAGTACTGTTTGTGGCCAACGGCTCGGTGTCGCTGCGGCCTTCGGCACTGAAGCGCTCGGCCTGGCCGGTCTTGGCCGCGAGAATTTCCAGCACCGACTTGGCCCGGGCTTCGGACAGCGCCCAGTTGGACGGGAAGCGCAACGTGGCAATCGGGCGATTGTCGCTGTGCCCGGTGACACGCACCTGGCCCTTGACCTTGCGGATGGCGTCAGCGATGCGCAGCATCAGCGGCTGGTAGTCATCGACGATGCTGGAGCTGGCCGAGGCGAACAGCTCATCGCCACGGATGGTCACGACAGAGCGGTCAACCTTGTCTTCCACCGCCACGCGGCCGGCCTTGATGTCATCGGCCAGGAACCCGGCCAGGCGCGGGCGCTCAATCACTTTGGGCTGCACCACCGGACGGTCGATGGCCTGCACCGGGATCTCGCCCAGAGCATGAATATTCTTGAACACCGGCTCGGCGTCCGAGGCCAGCTTCAGGCGCAGGCCGAACAGCAACGCCAACAGCAGCGCCAAGCCAATCGCCACGGCAATCCACGGCGGCATGAACTGCGCCAGGCGATCACGGGCAACCGTCACACCGCGCCAGTGCGGTGACAGCTCACGCTCGTGTTCGCCACGGGCGCTGCGTATCGCTGCGGCGGTGCGCTCGCGCAAAGCTTCCAGCTGGCTGCGCCCGTCGGTCATCACGCGGTAGCGGCCCTCAAAACCCAGGCACATGCACAGGTACAACAGCTCCAGCAGGTACAGGCGTTCCCGTGGGCTTTGCAGGCAGTGGTCAAGCAACTGGAAGACCTTTTCACCGCCCCAGGCTTCGTTGTGCACGGTGATCAGCAGGCTCTGCTTACCCCAGTCACTGGTGCTGCCCCACGGCGTGCTCAGCACCGCTTCATCCAAGGCGGTGCAGAGCGCGTAACGGGCCAACAGCACTTCGTTACGTGCCACACCGGCGGCTTCGGCGCGTTCTTCGAACTGGCGCAGGTACGCCAGCAACTGCGCGCGCAGGCTGGCCGGCGCGGGGTGGGCGATGGTGTTGCGCAGCCGCGTCAACAACGCCAGCAACGGGCCGGCGGCGCTTTCCAGCGGGTTGAGGCCCTGGCTCTTGCCGGTGAGGATCGGCGCAGCCGGCATCGACAGCGGCGCAGGTTCGGCACGCGCAGGTGCAGGTTCTCGGCCACCCGGGCGCGGCATGAACTGGGTGCGGTCATCATCATTGGGATGCATCGCCAATTATCCTCGGATCGCCCAGAAGGCCAGGTTCAAGCCCGGGAACTGCCCGGCGATATGGAAGGCGAAACCGCCGGAATTGTTCAGCTGCTGCCAGTGCTCGCTGCCACGGTCCAGCTCGTAGTAGGTGCTGCCAGCGTGGTAAGGCAATTGGCGTGGCGCCACCGGCAATGGCAGCAGGCCGATGCCCGGCAGTTGCAGGTTGACCATGTCGCGGATGTGCTCCACCGAGCCAACCTTGCTCTGCTGGCCGAAACGCGCACGCAGGGTTTCGCCGGGCACATCGGCGCGCACCACGAGGATGAAACTGGCGTTGTCGAGCAGGGTCTTGTCGGCCAGCATCGCCACATGGATGCCGTAGGCTTTCTCCACGATCGGGATCGGCGTGGCCTTGCTGTCGATCAGCATCGACAGCGCCTCACGCAGGGCCGCCATCACCGGCATGAAGCTCAGGGCCAGGTCGTCGTGCTGGTACTGCGGGTATTCGTGGGGACGGCGGCCGGAGGTTGAGAAGGTGGAAAATTCACCGGCCAGGCTGACCAGTTCGCTGAAGAAGCGCTCCGGGTGCAACGGGCTCAACTGGCTGAAGTGCTGGATCAGCGGCTGGGCGCGGTTGACCAGTTGCAGCAACATGAAGTCGGCGATCTCCGAGGCGCCACCGGCACCCGAAGCCACCACGCGACCGGCCAGCGCTTCGCCACGCTGGTGCAACAGGCCCAGCAGTTCGCTGCGAAAGGCCGTCAGCGGTTTGCTCGCAGCCACGTCCAGCACCGGCGGGATGTAGGTGTCATCGAGCACCAATGCGCGGTCGGCGCGTTTTTCCTTGATGCGTACCAGGCCGATGGCGGCGTAGTCGCTGATGCCATCCTGCGCTGTCAGCAGGCGCAATGCCCGCGACCCCACCGCCACCGGTGCACGGTTTTCGAACGGGGCGTTGTCGTCGCGCACTTCGCGCACCTGGCTCACGTAGCGCGCCGCTTCCAGGGCTTCACCCTCGTCCACCGTGTCACGGGCGCCGGCGCGCTTGAGCGGCAGGGCCAGGTACACCAGGCCGTCGCGCAGGTTGTCGTCGATATTCAACGGGCTCGGCGCCAGGTCGTCCTGGGGAATATTGAACGGCGTGCCATCGGGCAGCAGGCCGCGAGCCGACACGATCGCCAGCTTGCCCTGGGCCAGCAGGCCCTGGTCGATCAGCAACTCGGAGAACCCCCAGGCACCCGCCGACAACGGGCGGCTGCGGGCGTCGATCAGGTTTTCCAGGTAACGGTCATGCTGCTGGAAGTGCTGCGTTCCGATGAACATGCCTTCCGACCAGACCACGCGATTGTTCCAGGACATGGGGGCTCCGATTGCTTGTTATTGGGCTGGGCTGGATGGGGAAGCCACGACGTCGGCGCGCACGGCATGCACGTCGAGGCTGATCTGGTATTCGCTGTATTGGCGCGGCGGCACGTTGATGACCGTGCGCCATTGCGCACGGTCCAACTCGCGGTAGCCCACCAGCAGGCCGATCTGGCGCGTGGACGGGTCGAGGTCGCGCTGCACGCTCAGTTGTTGGCCGGGCTGCACCATCACTTCGTCCTGGTCCAGCAGGTCGAGGCCGAGGGTCGATTGCGCACGGTCCGCCAGGGCGAAGTAATCGGAGCGTGAAAAGGTCGCGGCGTTTTTCAATTCGAAAATGCGCACCCGCACCGGCGCGGCCTGGCCGTTGGCACCGGGGTTAAGCCCAGCAATCGCGTGAAAGTGCAATTCGACGGCGGCCGTGTCGGCTTCGGCCTCGGCAGCCGCCTGGGGTTTGACCGCGTCGTTGGCACACGCCGTCAGCAGCAGCGCGGTAGCGGCTGCGAGTAAAAACCTGGGAATCATCCTGCGTCCTCAATGACGTATTTAGCTATCCGTTTTATCCATTGGTGCGAGGCGTTTTCAGCGTCGCTGTCGTGCACTGTGTTCTTCGTAGGCCCGGCTGAATTCGCGACCGAACAGGTCCTGGAAATCGTCCTGGGCCTCGCGGGAAATGTTGCTGTAGAGCTCGGTGAACTGCTGCCAGTACTGGGCCTGGCGCGAACCGTTGAAAAGACTCGAGAGGCCGCCGGGCTTGCCCATGCGCTCCTCCAATTGCGCCGGTTCAAAGCGCGCGAGCAGGTGCTTGATCGCCGCTTCCACGCCAGCCATTACGGCCAACTGGTGGGCGCGCAGGTCGTCGAAACTGTCACGTACGGCAAGGTCCGGCGCCATGAACGCCTGGTTGCCATGACGCAGCAACAGCAGTAACGCTTCATCGGCATTCGGGGCGAATTTCAATGGGTTGTTTTCGGCGGGGCGGATCATAGTCTGCTGCATGCGGAACTCGCCCTTGAGGCTGGCACGGGCGCGCAGTACGTCGATCAGGCCCTCGACCATCAGCCGGTAGCTGCGGCCGATGCTTTCCATCTGCGCGCAGGCGTCGGCTCTGTCCAGGCGCAACTGCTCCAAGCCCGCACCGCGCAGGAAGGCTTGCAGGAGGTCCGGTTGTGGCTCGGCATTGGCCACGGGGAGCGCAACAGGCTCGACCACAGGTGGCGGCGGGATGATCGGGTCTGGGGCAGGCGCAGCATTGACCACAGGCGCGGGCGCGTCGCCGAACAGGTCCCAGTCTTCGGGAATCACCGAGCCTTGCACCGCCGGCTTTTCGGGCGCCGGTACGGCCACCGGAGCCGGGGGGCGAAAATCGTGTTGCTCGGACGGCACATGGTCCGCCACGGTGGGCGGCGGCACGGCGGTGGGGCTGAGGAAGTCGAACAGGTCGGGCAGGGTTTCCATGGCCGAGGCGCCCTGGAATTGCGGGGCGATCATCGGCGTGGGCGCAGGCTGGCTCACCACGGCGCCCATCAGCGCTTCAAAGCTATTGGGTGAGTCGCCGGCAAATGGCTGGCTGTCGATGGCCTGCACGTTGAAGTCGATACGCGCCTGGATTTCGTAATCGCCGATGCGGATCAATTCACCGTCTTGCAACGGCTCGCTGTTACCCCGACGCATACGAATACCCGCCTTGACCAACTCCACACCATTGGTGCTGTTATCGGTCAAATAATAACGGCCATCTTTGTATTGAATAACGCAATGTTGCGAAGAGACGAGACGCTCAGGGTCGGGCAATACCCAGTCATTGTCAGAACTGCGGCCAATAGCCATCACGCCCTGATCCATGGACTTTTCGGGGCATTGCCCAGGTGTGATCTTGTGATAACTAGTGATAGTCAAACACAGCGACATCTTGCCTCCTTGCTGATACATCGCGCGCAGCCTACCCAGGAGGCTGTGCCGCCCTGGAAAGTCCCGTCCTGTCGTACAAACGACCGCCAAAATCTGCTTTTACCAGCATGATCGCTGATCTTAACTGGCTTCCATGACAAAAATCCGCTCTGGGCGCGCCTTTCGACTCGCCAGTCGCGCAGGTTGTTAAACACCGCACATCTGTCACAGAGGGCGAATAGCTTACCTTGACAAGCCATAAGTACTACACCAAAAATGCACAACTTCTTGAACATCAGTGATGGCGCAGTAGTGGCACGCTGAATATATGACCAAGAAAACATGCAAAGTTCATTACGCAACTAATGCATGCGTTGCCCGCCATCCAGCGGGCCGATAAGGAGATCGAATTCAGTGGATGTGCCGTTGCTGCTCACCGCCGTTTCCGCGACGTCGCCCTGTGGCGAGGACATGGAATATGACGCGCAATTTCTGCAATTGGAACGTGATGCCAAGGGCCAACCCGAACGCAGCATGGGCGACTCGATCCTGCCCGCTGAGCCGCCTGAGTGGCGCAGCATCCAGCAGCAAAGCCTCGACCTGTTGCAGCGCAGCAAAGACCTGCGCATCACCCACTTTCTGCTGCAAAGCACCCTCGCCCTCCAGGGTGTGGCCGGGCTGGCCGAAGTCCTCACGCTGATCGACGCCTTGCTGCGCCAATACTGGGCCGAGCTGCACCCGCGCCTGGATGCCGACGATGACAACGACCCCACCGTGCGCATCAACGCCCTTACCGGCCTGACCTGCGAGACCAATATTCGTCTGCTGCGCGAAAGCATCCTGACGCGCTCGCGCACCTTCGGGCCCGTGACCCTGCGCGCAGCGCTCAACGCCAGCGGCCTGCAGAGTTTTGCCGATGAGCAGTTGGGCAACCAGCAACTCAACGCCGCGTTCCTGGACAGCGACCCCGAACAACTGCAAGCCACCCGTGACGCCTTGAGCGCGGCGCGTGCGGCGTGCGAGGCCATTGAGCAACAGGTCAATGACCAAGTCGGTTCCGCCCAGGGCGTGGACCTCAGCGCCTTGAAGCAGCCGCTCAAACAGGCCCTGCAACTGCTCAATCAAGCGGTGCCAGGCACCGACAGCAGCAGCGATCCCGAGGCCGTCAGTGAAGACAATGCCCCCTCGGTCGATAACGCCGCCGCGCCCGCAGCTCCTCGCCCTTCTGGCGACATCGCCACCCGCGACGATGTGCTGCGCAGCCTCGACAAAATCCTCGCGTACTACACCCGCCACGAGCCTTCGAGCCCGCTGCCGGTGTTGTTGAACCGAGCCAAGAATCTGGTGCATGCCGACTTTGCGGCCATCGTGCGCAATCTGATTCCCGATGGCATGTCCCAATTTGAAAACCTGCGCGGCCCCGAAAGCGAGTAAGCCGCCGGACCGTGCAGTAACAACACCGTCGCTCAAGCGACCAGGAGCAGCAACGTGGCGAAGCAAAGTTCTCAGAAATTCATCGCGCGCAACCGTGCGCCTCGAGTGCAGATCGAGTACGACGTCGAGCTTTACGGCGCCGAGAAAAAGGTCCAGCTGCCCTTCGTAATGGGCGTGATGGCCGACCTCGCCGGCAAGCCTGCCGAGCCGCTGGCACCCGTGGCCGACCGCAAGTTCCTTGAGGTGGACGTCGACAACTTCGACTCACGCCTCAAGGCCATGCAGCCACGCGTCGCGTTCCACGTACCCAATGAGCTGACAGGCGAAGGCAACCTGAGCCTGGACATCACCTTCGAAAGCATGGACGACTTCAGCCCGGCCGCCGTGGCGCGCAAGGTCGACTCCCTGAACCAGCTGCTCGAAGCCCGCACCCAATTGGCCAACCTGCTGACCTACATGGACGGCAAGACTGGCGCTGAAGAAATCATCATGAAGGCGATCAAGGACCCGGCATTGCTTCAGGCACTTGCCAGTGCGCCCAAGCCTGCAGGGGAGCAGTAATCATGACGGACAATACCGCCCGCGAAGGCAGCCAGATCCTGGGTACCACCGAAGAAGCCAGCGAGTTCGCGAACCTGCTGCTGCAAGAATTCAAACCCAAGACCGAGCGTGCCCGCGAAGCCGTTGAAACCGCGGTGCGCACCCTGGCCGAACAGGCCCTGGCGCAAACCGACCTGGTGTCCAACGACGCGATCAAGTCGATCGAATCGATCATCGCCGCCATCGACGCCAAGCTCACCGCCCAGGTCAACCAGATCATCCACCACCAGGACTTCCAACAACTGGAAAGCGCCTGGCGTGGCCTGCATTACCTGGTCAACAACACCGAGAGCGATGAGCAACTGAAGATTCGCGTACTCAACATCTCCAAGCCAGACCTGCACAAGACCCTGAAGAAGTTCAAGGGCACCGCGTGGGACCAGAGCCCGATCTTCAAGAAGATGTACGAAGAAGAATACGGCCAGTTCGGTGGCGAGCCTTACGGCTGCCTGGTGGGTGACTACTACTTCGACCAGTCGCCGCCCGATGTGGAACTGCTGGGCGAGCTGTCGAAAGTCTGCGCCGCCATGCACTCGCCGTTCATCGCTGCGGCCTCGCCGACTGTGATGGGCATGGGCTCGTGGCAGGAACTGTCGAACCCACGCGACCTGACCAAGATCTTCACCACCCCGGAATACGCCGGCTGGCGCTCGCTGCGTGAATCGGAAGACTCGCGCTACATCGGCCTGACCATGCCGCGCTTCCTGGCACGCCTGCCGTACGGCGCCAAGACCGATCCGGTGGAAGCCTTCGCTTTCGAAGAAAACACCGACGGCGCCGACAGCTCCAAGTACACCTGGGCCAACGCCGCCTACGCCATGGCGGTGAACATCAACCGTTCGTTCAAGCACTACGGCTGGTGCTCGCGTATCCGTGGCATCGAGTCTGGCGGTGAGGTGGAAAACCTGCCGGCCCACACGTTCCCTACCGATGACGGTGGCGTGGACATGAAGTGCCCGACCGAAATCGCCATCAGCGACCGCCGTGAAGCGGAACTGGCGAAGAACGGTTTCATGCCGCTGCTGCACAAGAAAAACACCGACTTCGCCGCGTTCATTGGCGCCCAGTCGCTGCAAAAACCTGCCGAATACGACGACCCGGACGCCACCGCCAACGCCAACCTGGCCGCGCGCCTGCCGTACCTGTTCGCCACCTGCCGTTTCGCCCACTACTTGAAGTGCATCGTGCGCGACAAGGTCGGCTCCTTCAAAGAGAAGGACGAAATGCAGCGCTGGTTGCAGGACTGGATCCTCAACTACGTCGACGGCGACCCGGCACACTCCACCGAAACCACCAAGGCCCAGCACCCGTTGGCAGCCGCCGAAGTGATCGTGGAAGAAGTCGAAGGCAACCCGGGGTATTACAACTCCAAGTTCTACCTGCGCCCGCACTATCAGCTTGAAGGGCTGACGGTGTCGTTGCGCCTGGTATCGAAGCTGCCTTCGGCAAAAAGCGCATAAGTAACGGTTGAGCTAGCTCGTTCCCACGCTCCGCGTGGGAATGCCGCCCGGGACGCTCTGCGTCCCGGTGACGCGTAGCGTCACAGGATGCGTTACCACGCAGAGCGTGGGAACGATCACCCAATCAAGTGGCATGAGCCACACAGGGAGAAAACATGGCTGTTGATATTTTCATCAAGATCGGCGACATCAAGGGCGAGTCCATGGACAAGGCCCACAAGGACGAAATCGATGTGTTGAACTGGAGCTGGGGCATGTCCCAGTCCGGCAACATGCACGTCGGCGGTGGCGGTGGTGCGGGCAAGGTGAATATCCAGGACCTGTCGCTGACCAAGTACGTCGACAAGGCTTCGCCCAACCTGATGATGCACTGCGCCAGCGGCAAGCACATCGACAAGGTCAAGCTGACCGTGCGCAAGGCCGGTGGCGAGAGCCAGGTCGAGTACATGGTGATCAACCTGGAAGAAGTGCTGGTCACCTCCTTGAGCACCGGCGGTTCGGGCAGCGATGATCGCCTGACCGAAAACGTCACCCTGAACTTCGCCCAAGTGATGGTCGACTACCAGCCGCAGAAAGCCGACGGCACCAAAGACGGCGGCGCGATCAAGTTTGGTTGGAACATCCGCTCCAACACCAAACGCTGATAGCCCTTGTGGCCGTGGCCCGGTGCCACGGCCATTGTGTCCCTCTCTCAACCCGTCCGTGGAGCTGCTTTGGTGGTAACTGAAATCGCTTCCCGCGACCGTCTGCAACCGTCCCTGCTGGACCGGTTGACCGACGACGACCCGACCAACCCCAAGGAAAGCGCCGACAAACGCGTGCTGTCCCTGACCCAATTGAAGGCCTCGGTGCTGCGTGACCTGGCGTGGTTGCTTAACACCACCTCGTTACTCGATACCGATGCCACGCTGCACACCCCGGCCGGTACATCGGTGGTCAATTACGGCCTGCCGGCACTGGCGGGCAACAGCGCTTCGAGCGTCGATATCAAAGCCCTGGAAGCCTTGATTTACCAGGCAATCGCCACCTTCGAGCCGCGTATTTTGCGCCACACATTGCGGGTCAAGGCGCGCATGGGCCATGGCGAGATGAATCACAATGCCCTGAGTTTCGAGATTGAAGGCGACCTGTGGGCACAGCCGGTGCCGTTGCGTTTGCTGTTGCAGACCGACGTGGACCTGGAGTCCGGCCATGTGCGCGTGCTCAATGCCGACCAGCGGAGACGCCCATGAACCCGCGCCTGCTGGAGCTGTACAACCAGGAACTGCACCATGTGCGCGAAAGCGCCGCCGAGTTCGCCAAGGAATACCCGAAGATCGCCAGTCGGCTGACCCTGTCCGGTATGGACTGCGCCGACCCATACGTCGAACGTTTGCTTGAAGGCTTCGCCTATCTCACCGCCCGCGTGCAGCTCAAGCTCGACGCCGAGTACCCGACCTTCACCCACAACTTGCTGGAAATCGCCTACCCGCACTACCTGGCACCGACGCCGTCGATGACCGTAGTGCAACTGCAGACCGACCCCGATGAAGGCTCCCTGGCCGGCGGTTTCCCGCTACCCCGTGACACCGTGCTGCGTGCCGCCCTGGGCCGTGAAACCCAGACCTGCTGCGAGTACCGCACCGCGCACCCGGTGACGCTGTGGCCGTTGCAGGTCAGCAACGCCGAGTACTTCGGCAACCCCGCCGCCGTGCTCGGCCGCCTGGCCGCCAGCGAACCGAAAGCCAAGGCCGGCCTGCGCCTGACCCTGCGCACCGGTGCCGAGCTGCCGTTCAACAGCCTCGATTTGGACACCTTGCCGCTGTACCTGAGCGGCGCCGATGAACAACCGTTTCGCCTCTACGAACAACTGCTGGGCAATGCCTGCGCGGTGTTTGCGCGCCAGCCCGGTGGCGATTGGGTCGAGCGCCTGCCCCAGGGCGCGTTGCGCTCGCGGGGGTTCGATGATGCCGATGCGGCCATGCCGGTGGTGGCGCGGGCGTTCCAGGGCTATCGCCTGTTGCAGGAATACTTTGCCCTGCCCCATCGCTTCCTGTTCGTTGAGTTCGCCGAGTTGAGCCGTGCAGTCAAACGGTGTGACGGCCAGGAGCTGGAACTGATCGTGCTGTTCGACCGCCACGAACCGAGCCTGGAAGGCAGTGTCGGCGCGGCGCAGTTCTTGCCGTTCTGCACGCCCGCCATCAACCTGTTCCCCAAGCGCGTGGACCGCATCCACTTGTCCGACCGGGTCAATGAACACCACGTGATCGCCGACCGTACGCGGCCAATGGATTTCGAGATTCATTCCTTGAGCGGCATCACTGGTCATGGCACCGGGCCGGAGCAGCCGTTCTTGCCGTTCTATGCCGTGCGCGATCCGTCGCGCTATGGCCGCGACCAGGCCTATTACAGCGTGCGCCGCGAGCCGCGGGTGCTGTCCAGCGACCAACGCCGCAATGGCCCGCGCTCCACGTATGTGGGCAGTGAAACCTTCGTCAGCCTGGTGGACAGCCGCCAGGCACCGTATCGCCATGACCTGCGCCAACTGGGCGTGACGGCGCTGTGCACCAACCGCGACCTGCCGCTGTTCATGAGCGTGGGCAACGGCAAGACCGACTTCACCCTGGCCGATAGTGCGCCGGTGCTGGCCGTGCGGTGCGTCGCCGGGCCAAGCCGCCCGCGTGCCAGCCATGCGCATGACGCCAAGGCCTGGCGCCTGATCAGCCAGTTATCGCTCAACTACCTCTCCTTGAGCGAACAGGGCCAGGGCGCCGGCGCCTTGCGCGAACTGCTGCGCCTGTACGGCGACAGCAATGACGCCGCCCTGCAATTGCAGATCGAGGGCTTGCGCGAAGTCAGCAGTAAGGCGGTGACCCGACGCCTGCCGATGCCCGGCCCGATTGTGTTTGGCCGCGGCCTGGAAATCACCTTGGAGTTCGATGAAAACGCGTTTCGCGGCACCGGCGTGTTCCTGCTCGGTGCCGTGCTGGAGCGCTTCCTGGCACGCTACGTGTCGATCAACAGCTTTACCGAGACGGTGATCCGTACCACCGAACGCGGCGAGATCATGCGATGGAAAGCCAAGCCCGGACGGCGTCCGACCCTGTGAGAACCCTGGACGCGATGCACCAGGAGCCCTGGGAATATGACTTTTTCCAGGCATTGCGGCGCATCGAGTGCGAAACGCCCGAGCTGCCACGCCTGGGCCATTCCCTGCGCCTGGCCGATGATCCGCTGCGCCTGGGGCAGCAGGCCGATTGCACCTTCGCACCCGCCACCCTTGCCTCGGTCGAGCCAGGAGGCGATGGCAAGCCGGCGCGGTTGGAGCAGTTCTTCTTCGGCCTCGGCGGCCCCAACGGCCCGCTGCCGCTGCACATCACCGAGTACGTGCGCGAGCGCCAGCGCAACAACGCCGACAGCACCAGCAAGCAGTTCTTGGATGTATTCCACCATCGCCTGCTGACCCTGTTCTATCGGGCCTGGGCCGAGGCGCGGCCAACGGTCAGCCATGACCGCCCGGACGATGACTACTGGTCCGCCCGCCTCGCCGCCCTGAGTGGCCGCGGGATGCCGAGCCTGCTCAATCAAGGGCTGATCCCCGATACCGCGAAGCTGCATTACAGCGGCCATCTGTCGGCGCAAACCCGCTACCCGGATGGCTTGAAAGCGATCCTCAGCGAGTACTTCGGCCTGCCGGTAGAGATCGAGGAATACGTCGGCCAATGGCTGGAACTGCCCGAACGCAGCCGTGTGGGGGTCAGCGCCAACCAGTTGGGCGTGGACTTCTGCCTGGGCAGCCACGTGTGGGACCGCCAGCACAAATTCCGCATCCGCCTGGGCCCGCTCACGCTGGATGACTACATGGGCATGCTGCCCGGCCAACAGCCGTTCAACGAGCTGGTGGCGTGGGTGGCCGAGTACCTGGGCCATGAATTGGACTGGGACTTGAATCTGGTTTTGCAACAACCCGAAGTTCCGGCGCTGCAACTCAACGGCCAGTTCCGCCTGGGCTTCAACACCTGGCTCGGCCAACCTGCGCATGACGCCAACGACCTAATCCTGGCCCGGCATTACGCCGACCACGCCACCACCTCAAGGAATCCAGAGCATGGGTGAAATCAGTCGCGCCGCACTGTTCGGCAAACTCAACAGCGTGGCCTACAAAGCCATCGAAGCCGCCACCGTGTTCTGCAAGTTGCGGGGCAATCCGTATGTGGAACTGGCCCACTGGTTTCACCAGTTGCTGCAACTGCAGGACTCCGACCTGCACCGCATCATCCGTCAGTTCAACGTGGAGCCGGCGCGCCTGGCCCGCGACCTCACCGAAGCCCTGGACCGCCTGCCGCGCGGCTCCACATCGATCACCGACCTGTCCTCCCATGTGGAAGAGGCCGTAGAGCGCGGCTGGGTGTATGGCAGCCTGATGTTCGGCGAAAGCCAGGTGCGCACCGGTTATCTGGTGCTGGGCATCTTGAAGACACCGAGCCTGCGCCATGCGCTGCTGGGCTTGTCCGGCGAGTTCGACAAGATCAAGGCCGAGGCCTTGAGCGAGCGCTTTGATGAATACATCGGTGACTCGCCGGAAAACGCCTTGAGCGCCAGCGACGGCTTCAATGCCGGTGTCCCTGGCGAGGCCAGCGGCGCCATGGCGCCCAGCGCGATGGGCAAGCAGGAAGCGCTCAAGCGTTTCACTGTGGACCTGACCGAACAGGCCCGCAGCGGCAAGCTCGACCCCATCGTGGGCCGTGACGAGGAGATTCGCCAACTGGTGGATATCCTCATGCGTCGGCGCCAGAACAACCCGATCCTCACCGGTGAAGCCGGGGTGGGCAAGACCGCCGTGGTCGAAGGTTTCGCCCTGCGCATCGTCGCCGGTGACGTGCCGCCCGCCTTGAAAGACGTGGAGCTGCGCAGCCTCGACGTGGGCTTGCTGCAAGCCGGCGCCAGCATGAAAGGCGAGTTCGAACAGCGCCTGCGCCAGGTCATCGAAGACGTGCAGGCCTCGCCCAAGCCGATCATCCTGTTTATCGACGAAGCCCATACCCTGGTGGGTGCCGGTGGCGCTGCCGGCACCGGTGACGCGGCCAACCTGCTCAAGCCTGCCCTGGCCCGTGGCACCTTGCGTACCGTGGCTGCCACCACTTGGGCCGAGTACAAAAAGCACATCGAGAAAGACCCGGCCCTGACCCGCCGCTTCCAGGTAGTACAGGTTGCCGAACCGTCGGAAGACAAGGCCCTGCTGATGATGCGCGGCGTGGCTTCCACCATGGAAAAACACCACCAGGTGCAGATCCTCGACGAAGCTCTGGAAGCCTCGGTGAAGCTCTCCCACCGCTATATTCCGGCGCGCCAGTTGCCGGACAAATCCGTGAGCCTGCTCGACACCGCCTGCGCCCGCGTCGCCATCAGCCTGCACGCGGTACCCGCGGAAGTGGACGACAGCCGTCGCCGTATCGAGGCCCTGGAAACCGAGCTGCAAATCATCGCCCGTGAGCATGCGATCGGCATTGCCATTGGTGCGCGTCAAACCAATAGCGAAGCGTTGCTGACCGCCGAGCGTGAGCGTCTGGCCACGCTGGAAAGCCGTTGGGCTGAAGAAAAAGCCTTGGTAGATGAATTGCTGGCTACCCGTGCAACCCTGCGCGAAAAAGCCGGTGTGGTGGACAGCGGCAACGATGCGTTGCGTGCGCAATTGGTCGACCTGCAACAGCGCCTCACCGCCCTGCAAGGCGAAACCCCGTTGATCCTGCCGACCGTGGATTACCAGGCCGTGGCCTCGGTGGTCGCCGACTGGACCGGCATCCCGGTGGGCCGCATGGCGCGCAATGAGCTGGAGACTGTGCTCAATCTCGATCAACACTTGAAGAAACGCATCATCGGCCAGGACCACGCGCTGCAAATGATCGCCAAGCGCATCCAGACCTCCCGCGCCGGCCTCGACAACCCAAGCAAGCCGATTGGCGTATTCATGCTGGCCGGCACCTCGGGTGTGGGCAAGACCGAAACCGCCCTGGCCCTGGCCGAAGCCATGTACGGCGGTGAGCAGAACGTCATCACCATCAACATGAGCGAGTTCCAGGAAGCCCACACCGTGTCCACACTCAAAGGCGCGCCACCGGGCTATATCGGCTACGGCGAAGGCGGTGTGCTGACCGAAGCGGTGCGGCGCAAGCCCTACAGCGTGGTGCTGCTCGATGAGGTGGAGAAAGCCCACCCGGACGTGCACGAGATTTTCTTCCAGGTGTTCGACAAGGGCGTGATGGAAGACGGCGAAGGCCGGGTGATCGACTTCAAGAACACCCTGATCCTGCTGACCACCAATGCCGGTACCGAACTGATCTCCCACGTCTGTAAAGACCCGGCGAACATCCCCGAGCCCGAGGAAATCGCCAAGGCCCTGCGCCAGCCGCTGCTGGAGATTTTCCCACCGGCCTTGCTCGGTAGACTGGTGACCATCCCGTACTACCCGCTGAGCGACGAGATGCTCAAGGCGATCACCCGCCTGCAACTGAACCGCATCAAGAAGCGCGTGGAGAATACCCACAAAGTCGCGTTCGAGTATGACGACGCCGTGGTCGACCTGATCGTCTCGCGCTGCACCGAGACTGAAAGCGGCGGGCGCATGATCGACACCATTCTGACCAATAGCCTGCTGCCGGACATGAGCCGCGAATTCCTCACGCGCATGTTGGAAGGCAAGGCGTTGGCGGGGGTGCGGATCAGCAGTCGGGATAATGAACTGCACTACCAGTTCAACGATTGACCTGAAGAAACACGGTCAAAACTGTGGGAGCTGGCTTGCCTGCGATAGCGGTCTGACATTCAACATCAATGTTGACTGAACCACTGCCATCGCAGGCAAGCCAGCTCCCACACTGGATTCGGTTTCTTCAGTTATTAAGGTATTTACGGGACTACCGATGCTATTCAACCAAGCCTCACGCCTGGCCAAGATCACCAGCCCCCTCGGGCCGGATGTGCTGCTGCTCAACGAAATGGGCGGCGGTGAAGAGCTGGGCCGGCTGTTCAACTATGAGCTGCAACTGACGTCCCTGGACGCCAACATCGACCTCAACCAGTTGCTGGGCAAACCGATGAGCGTGGGCCTGCAACTGGCCGACGGTGGCGAACGGTACTTTCATGGCATCGTCGCGCGCTGCAGCCAGAACATCGACCAGGGCCAGTTCGCCAGTTATCAGGCCACCCTGCGCCCCTGGTTGTGGTTGCTCAGCCGTACCTCCGATTGCCGTATCTTCCAGAACCTGAGCATCCCGCAGATTATCAAGCAGGTGTTCCGCGACCTGGGTTTTTCCGACTTCGAAGACGCCCTCAGCCGGCCATATCGCGAGTGGGAATACTGCGTGCAGTACCGCGAGACCAGCTTCGATTTCGTCAGCCGCCTGATGGAACAGGAAGGCATCTACTACTTCTTCCGCCATGAACAGGATCGCCATGTGCTGGTGCTGGCCGACGCCTATGGCGCCCACACCAGCGTGCCCGGCTATGCGTCGATCCCTTACTACCCCAAGGACGAGCAACAGCGCGAACGCGACCATATGCACAACTGGCACCTGGCGCAGGAGGTGCAGCCGGGCTCGCTGGAGCTGAACGACTACGACTTCCAGCGCCCCAGCGCGAGCATCGATGTGCGCTCGGCCATGCCGCGCCCGCACACCGCCGGTGACTATCCGCTGTACGACTACCCCGGCACGTACGTGCAAAGCGCCGACGGCGAACACTATGCGCGCACCCGCATCGAAGCCCTGCAAACCCTGCATGAACAGATCGAGTTCAGCGGCAACGCGCGCGGCCTGGGCTCGGGCCATCTGTTCAGTCTCACCGGGTTCAGTCGCCAGGACCAGAACCGCGAGTACCTGATCGTCGGTTGCCGCTACTTCATCGTGCAGGAAAGCCTGGAAAGCGGTGGCGGTTCAGGCTCGGCGCAGTTTGAAAGCAGCCTGACCTGCATCGACGCCCAACAGAGTTTCCGCCCGCTGGCCAACACCCACCGCCCCATCGTCAAAGGCCCGCAGACCGCGTTGGTGGTAGGCCCCAAGGGCGAGGAAATCTGGACCGACCAGTACGGCCGCGTGAAGGTGCACTTCTACTGGGACCGCCACGACCAATCCAACGAGAACAGCTCGTGCTGGATTCGTGTGTCGCAATCCTGGGCCGGCAAGAACTGGGGTTCGATGCAGATTCCACGCATCGGCCAGGAAGTGATCGTCAGCTTCCTCGAAGGCGACCCCGACCGGCCGATCATCACCGGCCGCGTCTACAACGCTGAGCAGACGGTGCCCTACGATTTGCCAGAGAACGCCACCCAGAGCGGCATGAAAAGCCGCTCCAGCAAGGGCGGAACGCCGGCCAACTTCAATGAAATCCGCATGGAGGACAAGAAGGGGTTGGAGCAGTTGTATATCCATGCCGAGCGTAACCAGGACATCGTGGTGGAGGTGGATGAGAGCCACTCGGTGGGGCATGACCGCAATAAAAGCATTGGCCATAACGAGACGGTGACCATTGGCAGTAACCGTCTGCGGGTTGTGCGCAACAACGACACGGTGATCGTGGGCGGTGCCAAGTCCGACAGCGCCGCCACGCATTACACCATCGAGGCCGGCGAGAGTCTTCGCCTGGTGTGCGGCGACAGCGTGATTGAGCTCAAGGCTGGCGGCGACATCAACCTGACCTGTGGCTCGTTCAACCTGTTTTCCACCGGCAGCAGCAAGATCCAGACAAAGGGAAAATTGGACATCAACCTGGGCAGTGACAAGGGCACATCGCCCGGTGCCCAGGGCGTGCAAAGCACGATCAAGTCCGCCGTCGAATCAAAATTTCCCGGTAAGCCCGGTGCTGGTCAATAACGAGATTTCGCCACCATGAACTACCTGATCAACGAAGCCCAATTCACCCTGCCCGATGTCGAGGTACAGGACACTTCGATCAATATCCTCAAGTTCGCCAAGCTGGGCACCACCTTGGTGGTGAGCCGCAGCCCCTTGGCCGATGGCGAGAGCCTGCAAAGCAATTTCGAAGGCCAGCTGAAAAAGCTTGAACAGCAGGTCCAGGACCTTCGCTATTCCCCGGCGCAAGCGGTCAAGGTCGGCCCGGCGCAGGACATCGACGCGTTTGAAGTGCAGAACCACTTCAGCAAAGGCAGCGACAACATTTACCAATATCAGCTGGCCATGCAGATACCGGGCACGCGTCGCTTGATCGCCCTCAGTTACGTCAAGGCCCAGCCCCTGGGCCCGGCCGAGGCGGCGCACTGGGCAACGCTGAAAAGCACACTCAACTTTCTCGCCACGCCTTGAGTCGAGCTTGAGCAATGAGTGAGGATCTTTGGGCCGCCCGCGAAGGCGACGCACTGCTGCACACCTCGGTGATGGCCGACATTCTCGGTGGTGTGCTGGAAGTGGCCGCCTATGCGGCGCTCACCACCGTGGGCTGCCTCGCCGTTGCCGGAGCGGTTTTCCTCGCGACCGGTGCAACCATTGCCACAGGCGGTGTGGCACTGGTGTTGGTGGTCGGCGCGGTCGTCGGCATTACCGCGGGCCTCACGGGGGCGGACCTGAAGATATCCAGTTGGTGCGAGTCCGCCGCCAACTGGGTGTTCCCGCCGGTGATCGATGCATTCATCACCAGCGGCTCGCACAACGTGTTTATCAATGGCAAAAAAGCTGCCCGTGCAGCCGGCAAGATGACCGCCGTGCCGGTCGCGCCCAGCGAGCCGCCGGCACCCAGCTTCCTGGACATGGCCGGGGAGTTTTTCTCGCAGATGTGGCGCCCGACCGTCGCCTCGCCCGCCCCCGGCACCGAGCCGTGCCCGCTGGATACCGTGGCGTGCAACAAGCACCCTCCCATGCCCCTGCAGTTTATTGCCGAGGGTTCCAGTTCGGTGTTCATCAACGGGCAGCCGGCGGCACGCAGCGGGGATCGCAGTACCTGCGATGCAAAGATTGGGACGGCCGAGGGCCTGATTTCGCCGGATGTGCGCATTGGTGGCGAGACCATTGTGGTGCAGGAGATTCGTAGCGGGAAAACGCCAGGGGTGGGGCTGGCGATTGCCGTGGTGATGGCGTTGCGGGGCAACTTGAAATGTTTCTGGACCAAGCTGCCGTGCATGATCGGAGGTGCGTTGGTGGGTGGCGCGATCTCTTACGGGACCGCCAAGGTCACCTCGGCACTCAAGAGCGCCATGCATGGCTCACCCAATCCGGTGCACAGCGCGACGGGGGCCAAGGTACTGGGCGAAGAGGAGGAGTTGGACTTTGTTCTGCCCGGTCTGCTCCCTATCGATTGGCAACGTTTCTACAACAGTCTCGATACACGTCGCGATGGCCTCTTCGGCGCAGGCTGGAGCGTCGACTATGAGGTGTCCGTCGAAATAGATGCCGATGAAAACCTTTTCTATATCGATGAGCAGGGACGGCGCCTGGAGATCGGTTATATCCCGTTATCCGGTGGCGCGTTCGATCCCGGCGAAGGCCTCGCGGTGAGACGCAGCGGTGATGGCGCAGTATTGATCGAGAGCATCGACGGTCTGTATCGGCTGTTCGAGCCCGATCCGCTGAACAGTTCACGGATGCGCTTGCACCTGCTGGGTGATCGCAATGAAGGGCGGATCTTCCTTGATTACGATGCCCAAGGACGGCTGTGCCGCCTACGCGACACGCATGACTTGATGCACGTCGACCTGAGCTACACCGCAGAGCATCCTGGGCGTGTAAGCCATATCGAACGCCGTTACCTGCGCCAGGACCATTTCGATGGGCGCTGCGACGTGCTCGTCAGTTATCACTATGACAGCAACGGCGATCTTGCCGAAGTATTGGATGCCCAGGGCACGACCCTTCGCAGCTTTGCCTACGACAGCGGCAGGCGCATGACCGAGCACCGATTGCCGAGTGGCATGCGCTGCTTCTACCAATGGGCTCAAGTACCTGGACCAGACGGCCAGGAATGGCGCGTCAGTCGGCACTGGACAGATGCGGGCGATGAATACAGCTTCGAATACGACCTCGATGCCGGCATTACCCGTGTGACCGACGGGCTGATGCGGATCAGCACACGGCATTGGAACCCGCAGTACCAGATCACTCGCTACGTCGATAACCTGGGCCATACGTGGCAGTTTGAGTGGAGCGAAGATCGCCAACTGCTCGGTGCGATTGACCCGCAAAACGGCCAGTGGCGTTTCAACTATGACGCGTGCGGCAACCTGAGCGCTGTCATCGATCCACTGTCCAGAACCAGCAGCACGCAGTGGCTGGCGCATTGGGCATTGCCCGAGGTGGAAACCGACACTGCGGGCCACAGCTGGCATTACCGCTACGACCAGCGTGGTAACTGCATCGAGGAAATCAACCCCCTGGGCAACCGTACGCGCTATGTCTATGACGGTTTCGGCCAGCCTGTACGCATCATCGATGCGATGGAAAAAACCAGAACATTGCATTGGAACGAGTGGAGCCAACTGGTCGAAGAAGTGGACTGCTCGGGTTATCCCACTCGCTATGAGTACGACGCGTTCGGCAATCAAGTGACGCAAATTAATGCTGAAGGGGAGTCCGTGCGCTATCGGTACAACCCCCGGGGACTACTTCTGGAGTGCCTGCTGCCGGATGGTCGCATAGAGCAATTTCAACGTAGCGCCAATGGATATCTGTCGGCCTATATCGACCCCGCCGGCAGCTCCACGCGCTACGCCTACACCCTGCGCGGTCAGGTCAAACAACGTTGGGATGCGTATAACCGCACGGTCATGTTCGATCATGATGCCTATGGCCGATTGCTGAAACTGACCAATGAGAATGGCGAAAGCTACCACTTCGAATGGGACGCGGCTAACCGGTTGGTCCAACAACAAGACCTTGACCTGAGTCGACGCTGCTATACCTATGACCCATTGGCTGAGGTTGTGGCCTTGGACTATCTGCCGGGGATCGAAGGCGAACCTGTGGCTCCAATCAGGCACCAATTCCAGCGCGACCCACTAGGACGCCTGACCAGTAAAACCACCGCCGACGGAACCACAGTTTTTGAGCATGATCTGCGTGACCAATTGGTCGGAATAACCTTCACGGCCCTTGACGGTTGCCAGCAGGTACTCAGTTTCAGCTATGACCCGCTAGGGCAACTGCTTGAGGAGCAAAGCTCTGCAGGTTCTGTGCAGCATCGTTACGACGAGTTAGGAAACTTGACCCAAACTGGATTGCCTGATGGACGGTGGTTGAACAGACTTTACTACGGCAGTGGCCATCTTCATCAGTTGAATCTTGACGGCCACGTCATTAGCGATTTCGAGCGTGATCGCTTGCATCGCGAAGTGCAGCGTACTCAGGGCCAAGTCAAAACGAATACGGCCTATGATCGAAGTGGCAGGGTACGTTCACGCCAGCGCCGCAGCATTGATCAGCCTTGGCAGTTGCCACCATTGGTCGAGACCGACTACAGCTATGACCCATGCGACAACCTGATCGGACGCCGCCGTACCGATCGACAACTCGACTATCAGGAACATATGGGTTACGACAGTACCGGTCGTGTGCTGGTCAGCTATCGTCAGAGTCATCGCGAAACCTATGCTTACGACGCAGCCGCCAACTTGCTCGACGCTCCGCTGCAGAGTGGATTGGTAAGGTATAACCGGCTTCTCACTTATCAAGACAAGCGCTATCGATACGATGCTTTTGGTCGCATGATCGAAAAGCGTAGCGCCATGCATGGTTTACAGCGCTTTGCCTACGATGCCGAACATCGACTGATCGAAGTCCGTAACCAGAAAGGCGAGCGGGAGACGCTGGTGCGGATGGTGTATGACCCACTGGGCCGGCGTATTGGCAAAACAGAACATGATCAGCGTGGGTTTCGCTTGGGAGAAACCCGCTTCGACTGGGATGGCTTGCGGTTGCTGAAGGAGTATCGAAACGGGCAGGCCAGCCTTTATCTCTATGAAGATGACGGTTACGAGCCTATCGCACGGGTGGATGGCACTGGCCAGCATCAACATGTGCGGTACTACCATAACGACCTGAACGGCATGCCTGAACAGCTAACGCAAACCAACGGTCATATCGTGTGGCAGGCGCATTTTCGAGTGTGGGGCAATACCTCAGAAGAGTGGCACGAAGCTTCTTTTTTGGAAGAGCAAAACGTACGGTTCCAAGGGCAATATCTGGATCGGGAAGTCGGACTGCACTTCAACACGTTCAGGTTTTATGATCCCGATGTTGGACGATTCATAACGCCGGATCCGATTGGACTGGCGGGCGGATTGAACCTTTATCAATATGCTCAAAACCCCTCGGGCTGGATTGACCCCAAAGGATTGGCGTGCGGCGCTTACAAAGGGAAGCTGAACCAAAAAGCCTCGAAAATGCCCACGTTGACCAAAGGCTCCAAGGAGTGGAAACAGGCCGTCCTGGATAACCGGGCAGCCATGGCTAACGGTGAAAAATTTCAGGTCAAGGTAAAATCAAGCTCGGACGCCAAAGCGTTTTTGAAAGAATCACAAGGTAATATGAACCGCTATAAGGCCCATACTCAGAGTGCGCGCGCCGACGGCGTAGCGAAGTACCCTAAGGGCTATGAGCAACATATGGCTCCAGAAGGCGGCTTTGGGGATACACCGCACATCAAGTGGTACAACAATGGAGGGGATGGTCATATATTTTATGACGTCCCGAATTGATATGAAAAATGAATATCGATTTGAAACACTCAAAAAAATCGGGTTAGGCCCGAATGAAAACATTGAGCAGATTTCTTCAATGATGCTCAAAACTGTCCTGTCGGGTAATTTCACTCATGTGCTTGACTCATTGACCAAGCTGCGACCTTTTTTAACCTCAGACTGTTACTACGTTGCCAACAAACTTTTTATTACCAAAGGCAAGAAAAAAATCTTCAAAGGTGAACTTTGCAAATCAGAAAAAACCGATCTATTGAGTTTCCTGGATAATGCCGAGACCTCAGGCGATCTTCGTGAGCTTTTGATTGCGCCAGTAGAGTCGTACCCAAACGGCAACATAATTTATATTACCGAAGATGCAATTTACTTATACACAACAGAATGAGTTTGAAAAGACGAGAATGGAAGACATTTGAAAGTGCTGATCACCCCCAACATTGAATTGATAGAAACCTCGCAACTCTATTATGAGGATGCGTCTGTCAGATGGGTTTTCGACACCAATTCTTCCGTGGTCCGCCTCGACACATCACGCAAACCGCATACGAACTCCGAGCATTGGATTTCAGAGAATTCGGACCTCTTTTCATTCTCTGAAAACGGCGACCTGGCTTGCCTGGAGCTCTCCGTACCAGGAGAAAATCATCTGGCTACTTTCAGGATCGATAAAACAATAACCGGCCGCATCAAACTTCATAAGCCGGTCTTTAACGTTCTGCCGACCATGCTCAGACTATTTGATCCTCTTGGCCGACAGTTGTCTTGCTTCATGCGCCCTCCCACTAAAAAAGAAGCGCTCACCCGAGTCAACCTTGGAAAGGACTTCACGATACTCCTGGCGGAGGATCAGTATTTCGGTTTTGAGCTGTTCAACCCTCTGGATTATTTGGTAGGCCAGAATGATGCTCCGTTGGATCCTGACAACCGGGCGGGCAGCGATGAATATCGACTGTTTGCCGCACTGCTTGACATCATGTCGGACAACACTGTCGAAGCACTCGATAACGACATGGCTGCCGTGGCCAATGAACTTAAAACAAACATATTGCCGCATATCCCATCAATCAAAAGCGCCTCCAGAAAAAACACAGTCCAGTCCTCACTGGAAGACTTCATCGACTATTACGCATGAACCCAATAGCCGCTCAGCTCGAGCCTGAGCAATGAGTGAGGATCTTTGGGCCGCCCGCGAAGGCGACGCACTGCTGCACACCTCGGTGATGGCCGACATTCTCGGTGGTGTGCTGGAAGTGGCCGCCTATGCGGCGCTCACCACCGTGGGCTGCCTCGCCGTTGCCGGAGCGGTTTTCCTCGCGACCGGTGCAACCATTGCCACAGGCGGTGTGGCACTGGTGTTGGTGGTCGGCGCGGTCGTCGGCATTACCGCGGGCCTCACGGGGGCGGACCTGAAGATATCCAGTTGGTGCGAGTCCGCCGCCAACTGGGTGTTCCCGCCGGTGATCGATGCATTCATCACCAGCGGCTCGTACAACGTGTTTATCAATGGCAAAAAAGCTGCCCGTGCAGCCGGCAAGATGACCGCCGTGCCGGTCGCGCCCAGCGAGCCGCCGGCACCCAGCTTCCTGGACATGGCCGGGGAGTTTTTCTCGCAGATGTGGCGCCCGACCGTCGCCTCGCCCGCCCCCGGCACCGAGCCGTGCCCGCTGGACACCGTGGCGTGCAACAAGCATCCGCCTATGCCGCTGCAGTTCATTGCCGAGGGTTCCAGTTCGGTATTCATCAATGGTCAGCCGGCGGCGCGCAGCGGGGATCGCAGTACCTGCGATGCAAAGATTGGGACGGCCGAGGGCTTGATTTCGCCGGATGTGCGCATTGGTGGTGAGACCATTGTGGTGCAGGAGATTCGTAGCGGGAAAACGCCAGGGGTGGGGCTGGCGATTGCCGTGGTGATGGCGTTGCGGGGCAACTTGAAATGTTTCTGGACCAAGCTGCCGTGCATGATCGGAGGTGCGTTGGTGGGTGGCGCGATCTCTTACGGGACCGCCAAGGTCACCTCGGCACTCAAGAGCGCCATGCATGGCTCACCCAATCCGGTGCACAGTGCGACGGGGGCCAAGGTCTTGGGCGAAGAGGAGGAGCTGGACTTTGTCCTGCCCGGTCTGCTCCCTATCGATTGGCAACGTTTCTACAACAGTCTCGATACACGTCGCGATGGCCTCTTCGGCGCAGGCTGGAGCGTCGACTATGAGGTGTCCGTCGAAATAGATGCCGATGAAAACCTTTTCTATATCGATGAGCAGGGACGGCGCCTGGAGATCGGTTATATCCCGTTGTCCGGTGGCGCGTTCGATCCCGGCGAAGGCCTCGCGGTGAGACGCAGCGGTGATGGCGCAGTATTGATCGAGAGCATCGACGGTCTGTATCGGCTGTTCGAAATCGACCCGCAGAACAACTCACGGATGCGCTTGCACCTGCTGGGTGATCGCAATGAAGGGCGGATCTTTCTCGATTACGATGCCCAGGGAAGGCTTCACCGCTTGCGTGACACCCATGATTTCATGCACGTCGAGTTGAGTTATACAACTCAGCATCCGCGTCGTGTGAGCCATATCGAGCGCCGTTACCTGCGCCAGGACCATTTCGATGGGCGCTGCGACGTGCTCGTCAGTTATCGCTATGACAGCAACGGCGATCTTGCCGAAGTATTGGATGCCCAGGGCACGACCCTACGACGCTTTGCCTACGACAGCAGCAGACGCATGGTCGAGCACCAATTGGCGAGTGGTCTGCGCTGCTTCTACCAATGGGCTCAAGTACCTGGACCAGACGGCCAGGAATGGCGCGTCAGTCGGCACTGGACAGATGCGGGCGATGAATACAACTTCGACTACGACTTGGATGCGGGCATTACACGCGTCACCGATGGGTTGATGCGCGTCAGCACTCGGCATTGGAACCCGCAATATCAGATCACCCGATACGTTGATAACGCGGGCGATATCTGGGAATTCGAATGGAACGAAGATCGCCAGTTTGCAGGCGCGATTGACCCAAAGAACGGCAGATGGCGCTTCTGTTACGACGACTCCGGCAACCTGAGTACAGTGACCGATCCGCTGGGCAGGACCCGTGGCACACAATGGCTTGCGCATTGGGCATTGCCTCAGATTGAAACCGACCCTGCGGGCAATAGTTGGCATTACCGCTACGACCAACGGGGCAACTGCATTGAGGAAGTCGATCCACTGGGCAACCGCACGCGCTATGTCTATGACGGCTTCGGACAGCCGGTGCGCATCATTGATGCGACGGAAAAAACCAGAACATTGCATTGGAACGAGTGGAGCCAACTGGTCGAAGAAGTCGATTGCTCCGGTTATCCGACGCGTTATCAATATGACGCGTTTGGCAATCTGGTGGTGCAGACCAATGCCGAAGGTGAATCGGTGCGCTACCGATACGGACCTCAGGGACTATTGCTGGAATGCCAGCTTCCAGATGGTCGCGTGGAGCAATTTCAACGTAGCACCAGTGGTTATCTGACGGCTTACATCGACCCGGCCGGTAGCACCACGCGCTATGCCTATGACGTACGCGGCCTGGTCAAGCAACGCTGGGATGCGCATAACCGCACGGTCATGTTCGATCATGACGCCTACGGGCGACTTCGCAAGCTGACAAACGAGAACGGAGAAAGCTACCGCTTTGAATGGGACGCGGCCGACCGTATGGTGCAGCAGCAAGACCTGGATAAAAGCCGGCGCTGCTATACCTATGATCCGCTGGATGATGTCATCGCCGTTGACTACCTGCCTGGGACGGAAGGTGAGCCGGTAGCGCCGCTGTCACATCAGTTTCAGCGAGATGCAGTGGGACGCCTGACCAGTAAAATCACTGCGGACGGCACTACCGTTTATCAGCATGATCCGAACGATCAACTGGTAAGCGTCACTTTCACAGCGCTTGACGGTGCAGAGCAGATACTGGGCTTTCGCTATGACGCGCTGGGGCAAATGGTACAGGAGCAAAGCACAGCAGGATCCTTGCGGCATCACTATGACGAACTTGGGAATTTGATTCAAACCCAGTTACCCGACGGTCGATGGCTGAACCGCCTGTACTACGGCAGTGGCCATCTGCATCAGTTGAATCTCGATGGAAAGGTCATCAGCGACTTCGAGCGTGATCGCTTGCATCGCGAAGTACAGCGTACCCAGGGTCAACTCAAGACAAGCACTACGTACGACCGTAGCGGAAGGGTTCGGTCCCGACAGCGTCGCAGCATCGACCAGCCATGGCAGTTGCCCCCCTTGGTCGAGACCGATTACACCTACGACCCCAGTGATAATCTGCTCGGGCGTCGTCGTATTGACCGTCAAGAGCACCTGGGCTACGACAGTACGGGACGTATCCTCTCAAGCCACCAAGCGGGACACAGCGAAACCTATGCCTACGATGCTGCCGCCAATTTACTCGACAGCCCGAGCCAAAGTGGTTTGGTACGACATAACCGGCTGCTCACTTATCAGGACAAACGTTACAAGTACGACGCCCTCGGGCGGATGATCGAAAAGCGCAGCGCGGCGCGGGGTTTGCAACGATTTGCTTACGATGCCGAAAACCGGTTAGTGGAAGTGCGCAATGAAAACAGCAGCGTGGTCAGGATGGCCTATGACCCGCTGGGCCGGCGTAATGAAAAAACCGAGCACGACAGTAACGGCTATCCGCTGGGCGAGACCCGCTTCATCTGGGATGGCCTGCGTCTGTTGCAGGAGCAAAAATACCGCCAGACCAGCCTTTATATTTATGAAGACGAAGGTTATGAACCACTCGCTCGTGTCGACGGTATTGGCCCGCTGCAAAAAATCCGCTATTACCATAACGACCTCAATGGCTTGCCGGAACAGCTCACCGAGGCCGATGGTCATGATGTTTGGCGTGCTACTTATCGGGTGTGGGGTAGCACGCTGACGGAGGAGCGCGAACCGTCCTATATTGAAGAGCAGAATTTTAGGTTCCAGGGGCAGTATCTGGACCGAGAGACTGGGCTGCATTTCAATACGTTCAGGTTTTACGATCCCGCTGTGGGGTGCTTTACTACACCCGACCCGATTGGGCTGGCGGGCGGGGGCAACCTTTACCAGTACGCCCCCAATCCGACAGGCTGGATAGATCCATTGGGTTGGGCTTGTTCCTCCGCACAACGGCGACAGAATAAAGCCAACGGTAAAGCAGCCGAAAACTTGGTGCATAAAAAACTCCTCAACAACCCTAATGTCACTGTACTCGGTACACAGGTGTACATCAGAACCCCCGGGGCGGGGCGGGGCCGTTATGTAGATATTCTTATAAGAAATAACAAGACTGGAAAAATTGTCGCCGTCGAAGTCAAGTCAGGCGGGGCGGTACGATCTAAAGCTCAGCTAGCAAAAGATAAAATTATCACAGACGGAAAAGGTATTTTCGGAAGCTCTGGAAAAAGCACCAAAGGCGTAACCGTCAGCGAAGCCAGGGTTCCATTATGGAGGTTGCCGTAGTGACAGAATCTACAAAAAACATACTAAAAGCACTTACAGATTTTTTGAAAGTTCCATTTAACGAAAACGGGTATATCCTGAAAAAAGATCGATACTTTGAACACGTAGAACAGAATGGTCGGATTCGTCGATATGCTATAAACCTATCTAATAAAAAAGGCTGGTTCTCTCTCCACCTGACGCTACAAATGCTTGATCCAGCTCTAATGAAAAGCGTTAACATCATCCTTGAAAAAGCACTCAGGGATGAAAGACTTGAATATCCGGAAAACTGGTCGCAGTCAATTATCGAAAAGACAATAAAAACCCGAACGTCTAATCACATTGTCGCCGAGCTCACCGATTGGCGAGGGTTAAAAGACCCCAGCGAACCGCTTGAGCATTTCAATAAACGGTTCTCCATATGGTTGTACTCATTCGACCATTTGGATGAAATGCCTGATTGGGAAGAGCAATTAATGGCGAGCTTTGAATTGGCAATGATTTGGTTTAGAGAGGTCGATTCAGACGACTGGATCCGTTCCAATACTGTTTACCCTTCTCTGTATCTTCTCAACAAGGAAGGGCTCAAGCAAAGCCTTGAGAAACAATACAGGGCAACATTACAGTCATCGGAAGATCCACAGGAAGTAAAATTATTTCACGAATACTTGCCATAAAAAACCAGTGCAACACAGCACAAATGAACGGTTTTATTTAAACCCACGACCATAAAACAAACGACCGCAAAATGCGAGCCGAAAGGGCCGGATCAATTCAAGGCCGAGCTCGCAGAGCTTAGGAAGGAGGCACTGGACCCTACCTCCACGCTTAATAAGATTTTGAGGAAAGTAGACTTATGAATTACTTCAAACTTAATCCAAACGTTACCAGTAAAAAGTGGGAAGGTTATGTAAACCTGGGAGGGCTCTTTTATAAAGGAGAGGAAGTAGACGATGTCGAGCTGTCTAATAGTAGAACGCCTTGTGTCTTCGAACCCCTGCACTACGAGATTCTCCTAGATGGAAAAACAGCTCCGGTCAACACCATCGGGGCTGATTTTTTTGTATTCGACGAAGCTCTCCAAGGATTGGATAACTTGCTGACGGAGCATGTGCAATTTTTGCCCATCAGCCACGAAAAACAAAACGTGCGTTATCGTCTTCTTAACGCTTACAAACATGTCGATTGCGTCGATTGGGCGCTGTCAGAATACGAGGCGTGGCCCGAATCACATGTGGTCAAAGAGTGGCAAAATCCAAGAGGTCGTTTCTTTTTCAACCCAACATTAAGCATAGACAAAATCCCAAAAAAAACAGAGGTTTTTCGCTTAGAGGGCTGGGGCGGAGCTTTCAACATCGTCATTTGCGAAGCGTATAAAAATAAGTTGCAGGGCTTTGACTTTGACCATTCTCTTTTGGAATTTCACCCTATTATTCTTGTGTGACCCAAACTTATTCATTAGGCAGATTATTCAAAATGAATACCCATAAGATAAATTAAGTTAATCCGTCCCCTTTACCATTCTCGTTGACTTCGAACTGTGCAAATTGGATTGGGTAACGTTTATATGGTTTTGAAAGGGGAAATCCCAATACCGAAAGGTGGGTTCATCCAACTATCGCTATAGACCAAGGCCAGCCTTTTTCAATTTTTTAGCAGGTTCCGTGGATTACCTGTTGAGTAAGTGCTATTCAAACCCGTCCCTGCCTGTCCGAACATATAGCGGGCAAAAGAAAGAAGGCTTTTTCAACGAGAAGGAGGAGAGGTTTATTCAATAAATAACGGGGCCTAAGCAACTGCCAAAATCGAATAACCTCCCCGCCTATTCGTCCCTTTACTTAAACGCCTAGTTTTTTCTTTGCCTTTTGTTCCTGGATAGTTTTCAGCAAATCGACTTTTTCATCTATATAAGCTTGGCGCTTTTCAATATTGTCCATACGAGACTGCTCAGTCGGCGCTTCTGATGACTCAGGAGTTACATACGGTTTGTAGAGAATGTCGAACCGCTCGGCGAGCTCTGGCATTTGCTTTTCGATTTCATCCAGCGTCTTCTCAATATTGCTCAAGCGCCCTTCTGTATCAGTAGGCGCATCATCGCTCGGCTGCACCCCTATCGCGTCGCGCCCTAAAGCCAGAAAAATAAACAGGTTGGCCGTCGCCTCATTTTTTATTTCAGCGCCGGTGAGGCGAGCCTCCATTTTTTGCTCTTTCGTTGCAGCAGGATCTACAGTTCCAATCGTGCCATCTGCGTTCTGTACTTCCGCCCCTGGCATTTCACTGTACGCTGCAAATTTATTCTGGAAATAGCTGGACGAGAATTGCTGTCCGACAGTAAAGGGGCTACTGACCATGTTGTCTGCCGCGGCGCTTATAAAAGCATTACGTACAGTGGCTGCTACTGATGGAGGCGCTGGAGGCAAGCTCTGTGGCTGGCTGACAATACTTTGTATTGTGCTTACGGTAGGCTTCGGACTGTTCGGTGTACCACTTGGCAATGGCGTAGTCGGCCTATGCTGCGAAGGCGACACGGGCGGTTTATTCTGCGAAGTTGGTTTGTCCTGCGAAGTTGGTTTATCATGAGAAGTTGGTTTGTCCTGCGAAGTTGGTTTGTCCTGCGAAGTTGGTTTATCCTGAGAAGTTGGTTTGTCCTGCGAAGTTGGTTTGTCCTGCGAAGTTGGTTTATTCGGCGGAGTTGGTGTATTCGGCACGGGCTGCCTACGAGACGGAGGCCTCTTGGAGCCGCGACCAGAACGGCTAGATCCAAGTACTCCAAATCCAGCTCCACGAGACTTGGCAGTATCAAGCTCGGATACACCAGCGCTAAGGTTATTAGCAACTGCAGCATCGGCACGTTTGTTTTTAGCAGCGATTTCTTCAGGGGTCGCCAGTGGGTATTTAAGGGCCTTCTCGTTCGCGGCACTAGAGTCACGTTCAACGTTAGAACTGTCTGCTACTGTGCCGGCAGTACCCGAGGCCGCTGGAGCATTCGCCTCCACTTTTTTCTCTTGAGGTAAAAAGGAAGATGGAACAAAAGGCTGATCAATTTTCATATACACACCTCTAAAATGAGTTAGAGCCGCTCCCTGCTGTCTCGCGCTATATGTGTCTTCTTGTACAGATGTAGTTCCACAGTGAAGTAAAAAACATAAACCATAAACAGTGATTCAAGTAGTCGCTACTGTATTTATTAATACCTAAGCAAGAGGCAACGACTGTTATTCCACCGGGAACGCTTCTAACACCCAACAAAAATGGGCACCCGACCCCGTCGGCGTGCCCATTTTCTTTACCGCCCCGCCTCCCTTCGAGACGGTACCGCTTAACTTACGGGTTGACGCTGTCTTTGAGCGACTTGCCTGGCTTGAAAGCGACGGTGTTGCTGGCCTTGATCTTCACTGGCTCACCGGTTTGCGGGTTTTTGCCGGTGCGGGCGCCGCGGTGGCGTTGCAGGAAGGTGCCGAAGCCGACCAGGGTGACGCTGTCCTTGCGGTGCAGGGCGCCGGTGATTTCTTCAAGGACGGCGTTGAGGACGCGGTTGGCCTGTTCTTTGGTGAGATCGGCTTTTTCAGCGATGGCGGCTGCGAGATCTGGTTTACGCATATGTGAAGCCTCTTTGACGGTTTTTTGTTGTTATGTCCGTGCTGCTCTCTGGTGGAGCAGCGCCAAGGCGCCGCAGGCTCTACTCTGCGGCAGACGGGAGTGAGGATGGCATGCCCTCGGGCGCCGCGCCAGTCTCGCGGCGGCCTTTCTCCGGGTATGAACGTGATGTTTGCGACAGAACGGCTGGTATTTACGCCAGTAACGGCGGAAGTTCTTTGTTCAGCGCCAGTTTTTCCATGACGGCGCTGCCGGTCAGTGCGTAACCCAGCAGGCGGCCGCTGGCATCGCGGCACAGGGCCTTGATGTCGGCACCCTGCCCTTCGACGCTCCACACACCTTCGGTGCCCCGTGGCGCAGGAGACACCACCAGCGGGCACACCGGGGTTTTCACCGTGATCGGCATAGGCCCATAGCTCACCGCCGTGGCATTGCCGGCCAAGGTTTGCGCCAGGGCGCGGGCGCAGCTCATCAATGGCATCACGTACAACAGGTTCAGACCATCAACCTCTGCGCAGTCGCCCAAGGCGTAGATGTTGGCGTGGGAGGTCTTGAGGTGGCGGTCCACCATGATGCCGCGGTTGATTTGCAGGCCGGCGGCTGCGGCCAAGTCCACGCGAGGGCGCAGGCCAATGGCGGACACCACCAGGTCACAGTGGATCACTTCGCCGTCCGACAGGTGCGCTTCAAGGCCGTCAGCCGTGCGTTGCAAGCGATTGAGCACCGGGCCTAGGTGGAAACGCGCGCCGATGCCTTCCAGCCCGGCTTGCACCGCTGCGGCTGCCGCCGGGTGCAGCAGGGTCGGCATGACTTGCTCACACGGTGCGACCAGATCGATTTCATAGCCGCCCAGGATCAGATCATTGGCAAACTCACAACCGATCAGGCCGGCGCCGAGCAGCAGCACCCGCCGTTTGCCGGCAGCGGCAGCGCGAAAGCGCGCATAGTCTTCCAGGTCGTTGATCGGGAAAATCAACTCAGCCGCATCGCCTTCGACCGGTACGCGCACGGTTTCTGCGCCCCAGGCCAGGACCAGGTCGCGGTAGGTCACTGCTTCCTCGCCGATCCACAGACGCTTGTGGCCTGGGTCGATGCCGCTGATGCGCGTATGGGTGCGCACTTGGGCCTTGAGTTGCTCGGCCATCGCGCCAGGCTCGGCCATGCTCAGGCCATCGGCTTCCTTGTTCTTGCCAAAGCCGGTGGAGAGCATGGGCTTGGAGTAGGAGCGTCCGTCATCGGCAGTGATCAGCAGCAATGGGGTCTCGCTGTCGAGCTTGCGAAACTCCCGGGCGACGTTGTAACCGGCCAATCCTGTGCCGATGATCACGACAGGTGCGTTCATTCCCTTCTCCTTGTAGTACGTTTCTTAATTCGTTGATTAGCCGATTTCGATCATTTCGAAATCCATTTTGCCCACACCGCAGTCCGGGCACAGCCAGTCTTCCGGGACGTCCTGCCACAGAGTGCCTGGTGCAATACCGTCATCCGGCCAGCCGTCCGCTTCGTTGTAAATAAGGCCACAGACGATACATTGCCACTTCTTCATTACGTGCTTCCTCAGGTTCAGGCGTGTTGGCCGGCGGTCGATGGATCCAGCGTTGCCGCGCGGCTCAGGGCGTTTTGTACTGATCGGGGCCTGCAGATGCAAGCATGTTCGACGCAAACGACGGGTTTGGCACGGCAAAAGCCCAGGGTGCCATGGTAAGCTCGCGGCCTCTTTTGCTGCCAATACTGACTCACCGTGCCGCACTCAATCGCCCTTCCCGATGCTTGCCAATGGCTGACCCAGAGCCTTCTGAGCCCCTTGCCCACGCCCTTGACCCTCAATTGGCTGTTTGACGAAGGCTCGCTGACGCGACGGCTGACGTGGCTTTCCAACGAGGGTTTCAGCGTGACGCCGCTGTTCGAAGGCTGGCAACCGTTGCGCGACGACGAATGTGCCGCGCTGGACCTGCCGCCGGCCAGTATCGGTTGGGTACGCGAGGTGTATTTGCGCGGGCACGGCCAGCCTTGGGTGTTCGCCCGCAGCGTGGCGGCCCGCAGTGCCTTGCAGGGCGACGGGCTGCACATGGACGAGCTGGGCAGCCGTTCGCTGGGCGAGTTGCTGTTCTGCGACCGCGCCTTTACCCGCCAGGCTATTGAAGTGTGTCACTACCCTCGTGCCTGGCTGCCAACAGCGGACCAGGCCGATAACCTGTGGGCGCGCCGCTCGCGCTTCGACCGCGGGGCGCTGAGCGTGCTGGTGGCGGAAGTCTTTCTGCCGAGTTTCTGGCACGCGTTGCACGATCATCCGGAGAACTGCTGATGTACCAACGTCTGCTCAAGTCCTTGAACCGCCTGAACCCCAGGGCCTGGGATTTCATTCAGTTGACGCGTATGGACAAGCCCATCGGCATCTACCTGCTGCTGTGGCCGACACTGTGGGCCCTGTGGATCGCCGGCAAGGGCTCGCCGTCGCTGATCAATATCGTGATTTTCGTGCTGGGCGTGGTACTCACCCGGGCCGGCGGCTGCGTGATCAATGACTGGGCCGACCGCAAGGTCGATGGCCATGTGAAACGCACCGAGCAACGCCCGCTGGTGAGCGGCAAGATCAGTTCGAAAGAAGCCCTGGTGTTTTTTGCCGTGCTGATGGGCACCAGTTTCCTGCTGGTGCTGCTGACCAACGCCAGCACCATCCTGCTCTCCCTGGGCGGCCTGGCTCTGGCGGCAAGTTACCCATTCATGAAGCGCTACACCTATTACCCCCAAGTGGTGCTGGGCGCGGCGTTTTCCTGGGGCATGCCGATGGCGTTTACCGCCGAGACCGGCCATTTGCCTGCCACGGCGTGGCTGCTGTACATCGCCAACCTGTTGTGGACGGTGGGCTACGACACCTATTACGCCATGACCGACCGCGATGACGACTTGAAGATCGGGGTGAAATCCACCGCCATTCTATTTGGCGATGCCGACCGCGTGATCATCCTCACGTTGCAAGGCCTGGCGCTGGCGTGTCTGTTGCTGGCCGGCGCGCGGTTCGAGCTGGGCGGGTGGTTCCACCTGGGGCTGCTGGCGGCAGCGGGCTGTTTTGCCTGGGAGTTCTGGTACACACGGGACAGGGACCGCATGAAGTGCTTCAAGGCGTTCTTGCATAACCACTGGGCCGGGTTAGCGATTTTTATCGGGATTGTGGTGGATTACGCGGTTCGCTGAGGATTCTGTGGTGACTGTTGGGACGCCATCGCAGGCAAGCCAGCTCCCACATTTTGACTGTATTCGCAGATCAAAAAATTGGGAGAGGCTTGCCCCCCGATGGATTCAGCAGCGCCGCAGACTTAAGGCTTGATGATGTGCCAGACGCTACCCTTCCCATCACCGGTCTTGTCACCGGCTTTCTTGTCGTCCTTGTAGGTATAGACAGGCTTGCCTTTGTAGGCCCACTGGCTGGTCTGGTCGTCGCGGGTGATCACCGTCCAATCGCCGGTCTTGGTGTCGGTGGATTCTGCTTTCAGCGGTGGCCAGTTGGTCGCGCACTGGTCCTTGCACACTGATTTGCCATCAGCGTCCTTGTCGAAGGTGTAGAGCGTCATCCCCTTGTGATCCACCAACATCCCGTCTTTGGTCATCGCCGGCTCTGCCGCAAACGCCAGGCCTGGCAGCGTCAACACCGCAGATACCAGCAGGGCTTTCCAGGAAACAGTGCTGTAAGTCATCGGAACCTTCCTTTTGTGGTTGTCAGGATTCGGACCCAAAGGGTAGTCCAGAGTGCCGTTAATTGCCCAAGCGACTAAATTACTGTCACACGACTGCAATAATTCCGTTATCTAATGCGGCGCAAGACAGTTAAATGACAAGAGGATTGAGCATGGTTGGCAGGAGCATTCTGATCGTTGACGACGAAGCGCCCATTCGCGAAATGATCGCCGTCGCGTTGGAAATGGCCGGCTATGACTGCCTGGAGGCGGAGAACTCCCAGCAGGCCCACGCCATTATCGTCGACCGCAAGCCGGACCTGATTCTGCTCGACTGGATGCTGCCCGGCACCTCGGGCATCGAGTTGGCCCGCCGTCTCAAGCGTGACGAGCTGACCGGGGATATCCCGATCATCATGCTCACCGCCAAGGGCGAAGAGGACAACAAGATCCAGGGCCTGGAAGTCGGCGCCGATGACTACATCACCAAGCCGTTTTCCCCACGGGAACTGGTGGCACGCCTCAAAGCCGTGCTGCGCCGTGCCGGCCCGACCGATGGCGAAGCGCCTATCGAAGTCGACGGCTTGATCCTGGACCCGATCAGCCACCGCGTGACCATCGACGGCAAGCCTGCGGAAATGGGGCCGACCGAATACCGCCTGCTGCAATTCTTCATGACCCACCAGGAGCGCGCCTACACCCGTGGCCAACTGCTCGACCAGGTGTGGGGCGGCAACGTCTATGTGGAAGAGCGCACGGTGGATGTGCATATCCGCCGCCTGCGCAAAGCCTTGGGTGATGCGTACGAGAATCTGGTACAAACCGTGCGCGGCACCGGCTATCGGTTTTCTACCAAAGGCTGAGCCAGCCGTTTCGTGAATCAATAGCCTGACTTAAACAGCTGACAAGGACGCATGTTCAAGTGAATCAAAACTGGCATGGCACCCTGATCCGCCACATGCTCTTGCTGGTCACCGGCTGCCTGTTGGTGGGGCTGGTCAGCGGCTACTACGGCTGGAGCCTGGCCGCGGGCATTGCCTTGTACCTGGGCTGGACCCTCAAGCAGTTGCTGCGCTTGCATGAATGGCTGCGCCAGCACAAACCCGATGAAGCACCGCCCGATGGCTACGGCCTGTGGGGCGAGGTGTTCGACAGCATCTACCACCTGCAACGCCGCGACCAACGGGTACGCGGGCGGCTGCAAGCGGTGATCGACCGGGTGCAGGAGTCCACCGCCGCGCTCAAGGACGCGGTGATCATGCTCGACAGCGACGGCAACCTGGAATGGTGGAACCGTGCCGCCGAGACCCTGCTGGGCCTCAAGACGCCCCAGGACAGCGGCCAGCCGGTGACCAACCTGGTGCGCCACCCGCGCTTCAAGGAATACTTCGAGCAGGACAACTACGAAGAAGCCCTGGAAATCCCCTCGCCCACCAACGACCGCGTGCGCATCCAGTTGTACCTGACGCGCTACGGCAACAACGAACACTTGATGCTGGTGCGTGATGTGACCCGTATCCATCAGTTGGAACAGATGCGTAAAGACTTCGTCGCCAACGTCTCCCACGAGCTTCGCACACCGCTGACGGTGATCTGCGGCTACCTGGAGACGCTGCTGGACAATGTCGACGAGATCAACCCGCGCTGGAGCCGCGCCCTGCAACAGATGCAGCAGCAAGGCTCACGCATGCAGACCCTGCTCAACGACCTGCTGTTGCTGGCCAAGCTTGAAGCCACGGACTACCCCTCGGACAACCACCCCGTGGCTGTGCAGAGCCTGTTGCAGACGATCAAGAACGATGCCCAGGCGCTCTCAGGCGAACGCGGGCAGCAGATCACGCTGGAGGCCGACCCAACCGTATTGCTCAAGGGCAGTGAAGGCGAACTACGCAGCGCCTTCTCCAACCTGGTGTTCAACGCGGTGAAGTACACCCAGGACAAGGGCAATATCCGCATTCGCTGGTGGGCCGATGAGCATGGCGCACACCTGAGTGTGCAGGACTCGGGGATCGGTATCGACGCCAAGCACCTGCCGCGCCTGACCGAGCGCTTCTACCGTGTCGATTCCAGCCGTAACTCCAATACCGGCGGCACCGGGCTGGGCCTGGCCATCGTCAAACATGTGCTGTTGCGCCATCGGGCCCGCTTGGAAATCAGCAGCGTGCTGGGGCATGGCAGTACCTTTACCTGTCACTTTCCGCCGGCGCAGGTAAACCGTTCGCGAGCGGTCGAGGCCGATGATTAAGTGGAAGTGAGCACGGCCCACTGTGGGAGCTGGCTTGCCTGCGATGGCGGCGGGTCAGCCAAATTATCGGTAGCAGGCAGACCGCCATCGCAGGCAAGACAGCTCCCACAAGGGTTCTGCGACACGACTTTGCAGCCCCGCCCGGCAGCGGGCACTAGGCAAGCGCCCCGTCAGCCGCTACATTGGCCGACTTGTGCCTGCCTTTCAGGCCCACCTGTCACCCCTTATTGAACACACGGAACCTGCAAAACCCCATCATGGACCCTTCCCCTGGCATTACCCTGGCTACACTCTTCGCCGATTTCGGCATGATTCTTTTTGCACTGATCCTGGTACTGCTCAACGGCTTCTTCGTTGCGGCGGAATTTGCCATGGTCAAACTGCGCGCCACCCGCGTCGAGGCCATCGCCCATAAGAACGGCTGGCGCGGGCAGATCCTGCGTACCGTGCACAGCCAGCTCGACGCCTACCTGTCGGCCTGCCAGCTGGGTATCACCCTGGCGTCCCTGGGCCTGGGCTGGGTCGGTGAACCGGCCTTTGCGCACATCCTCGAGCCGATGCTGGGCGCGGTCGGCGTGCAGTCGCCGGAAGTGATCAAGGGCGTGTCGTTCTTTGCCGCCTTCTTCGTGATTTCCTACCTGCACATCGTGGTCGGCGAACTGGCCCCCAAGTCCTGGGCGATCCGCAAACCCGAGCTGCTGTCGCTGTGGACGGCCGTGCCGCTGTACCTGTTCTACTGGGCGATGTACCCGGCCATCTACCTGCTCAACGCCAGTGCCAACGCCATTTTGCGCATCGCTGGCCAAGGCGAGCCTGGCCCGCACCATGAGCACCATTACAGCCGCGAAGAACTCAAGCTGATCCTGCACTCCAGCCGTGGCCAGGACCCCAGCGACCAAGGCATGCGCGTACTGGCCTCCGCCGTGGAAATGGGCGAGCTGGAAGTGGTGGACTGGGCCAACTCCCGGGAAGACCTGGTGACCCTGGATTTCAACGCCCCGCTCAAGGAAATCCTCGCGCTGTTCCGTCGTCACAAATTCAGCCGTTACCCGGTGTATGACGCGGTGCGCAACGAGTTTGTCGGCTTGTTGCACATCAAGGATTTGCTGCTGGAGCTGGCGGCCCTGGACCATATCCCCGAATCGTTCAACCTGGCCGAATTGACCCGCCCGCTGGAACGCGTATCGCGGCATATGCCGTTGTCGCAACTGCTGGAGCAGTTCCGCAAAGGCGGCGCGCACTTCGCCCTGGTGGAAGAAGCCGACGGCAAGATCATCGGCTACCTGACCATGGAAGACGTACTGGAAGTGCTGGTGGGCGATATCCAGGACGAACACCGCAAGGCCGAGCGCGGCATCCTCGCCTACCAGCCCGGCAAACTGCTGGTGCGTGGCGATACGCCGTTGTTCAAGGTGGAGCGCCTGTTGGGCGTCGACCTGGACCACATCGAAGCCGAAACCCTGGCCGGCCTGATCTACGACACGCTCAAGCGCGTGCCGGAAGAAGAGGAAGTGCTGGAAGTGGAAGGCTTGCGGATCATCATCAAGAAGATGAAAGGGCCGAAGATCGTACTGGCCAAGGTGCTGCTGCTGGACTGACTGCAGGCGCAGTGCTGTGTGTGGGAGCGGGCTTGCCCGCGATAGCGGTGGGTCAGCCAGCGCATCGTTGACTGATAGATTGCTATCGAGGGCAAGCCCGCTCCCACATGGACCAAGCGTCGCCTTGAAGGGTCACGCACCCGGCACGAAATGCTTCTGCGCCGTGCCACGGGCGATCAGGCGGGAAATGTAATCCAGCTTCTGCGCATCCTGGTCGATAAAGCGGAAGGTCAGTTGCAACCAGTCGCTGTCGGGCTTGGGCTCGTAGGCGACGATGGCGTGCAGGTAGCCGTTGAGCCGTGCGACTTCGGCGTTGTCGCCCTGCTCAAGGTCGAGCACGGCGCTTTCCAGTACCTGAGGCAGGACCTCGCCACGCTTTACCACCAGCAACGCCTCCTTGATGCTCAGGGCCTTGATCACGCATTGCTGGGTGCCGCTTGCGAGGCGCAACTGGCCCTGACCGCGACTGCCAGCCGGCGCCGCTGCCGCGGGGGCCTTGACGGGCGGGGTGTTGAGCAGGCCTTTGCTGGGCGCCGCCACCGGGGCCGGCTTGACCGCTTCGGGTTTGCCGCCGGTCAGGGCGCTCAGGGAGTCGTTGCCGAAGGCTGAGTTCATCTTGGTCGGCGCGCTGGCAATCAGTGCATCGAGGCGACCGATCTTGTGCAGGGCCTGCTTGACCTTGTTGAGCAACTGCTCGTTGGTGAACGGCTTGCTGACGTAGCCGGAAACGCCTGCCTGGATGGCCTGCACCACGTTTTCCTTGTCGCCACGACTAGTCACCATCACGAACGGCATGGCCTTCAGGTGGGCTTGCTCGCGGCACCAGGTCAACAGCTCAAGGCCGGACATTTCCGGCATTTCCCAGTCACACAGCACCAGGTCGAAGGTTTCGCGCATCAGGATGGATTGCGCCTTTTTGCCGTTCACCGCATCTTCGATCTTGATCCCAGGGAAGTAATTGCGCAGGCACTTCTTCACCAGGTCGCGAATAAACGAGGCGTCATCCACCACCAACACACTGACTTTACTCATCGACCCTTCATCCTATAAAAACGTCTGCAAAACGCCTGACTGATGGCATTTTGCCAAAACTCGCGGGTCACAGAAGGACTTTATGGCGCCTGCTGTGCAAAAAATTCAGATGCCACAAACGAAAACGCCCGGCCAGAGGCCGGGCGTTAATTTCTCGGGCAACCTTACTTATCGTCAGATTCGCCCGAAACATTAGGGATTAGATCAGCAGTGCCTTCAACTTCGGCTTTCATGCGCTTGAGGCCCATGTGCCGCACGTCGGTGCCGCGCACCAGATAAATCACCAGTTCCGAGATATTGCGCGCATGGTCGCCGATACGCTCCAGGGAACGCAGCACCCAAATGATGTTCAAGACTCGCGAGATCGAGCGCGGGTCTTCCATCATGTAAGTGGCCAACTCACGCAGCGCAGTCTTGTATTCGCGGTCGATGATTTTGTCGTACTGGGCCACAGACAACGCCAGTTCGGCGTCAAAGCGAGCGAAGGCGTCGAGGGCATCACGCACCATGTTGCGCACCTGATCGCCGATATGGCGCACTTCCACGTAGCCACGAGGGGCTTCACCCTCCTCGCACAGCTGGATGGCGCGGCGGGCAATCTTGGTGGCTTCGTCACCGATGCGCTCCAGGTCGATCACCGACTTGGAAATGCTGATGATCAAACGCAGGTCCGAGGCCGCCGGCTGGCGACGGGCGAGAATGCGCAGGCACTCTTCGTCGATATTGCGTTCCATCTGGTTGATCTGCTCATCAATCTCACGCACCTGCTGGGCCAGGCCCGAGTCGGCCTCGATCAGCGCGGTGACCGCATCGTTGACTTGCTTCTCCACCAGCCCGCCCATCGCCAGGAGGTGGCTGCGCACTTCCTCAAGCTCGGCATTGAACTGCGCGGAGATGTGGTGGGTAAGGCCTTCTTTGCTAATCATGTTGGCGTCCTTGGAGCGTCCGGTAAGGTGCGGAGAACCGCAGCGTCAGTGCAATCAGAACCACAGCTTCCTAGCCGTAGCGACCGGTGATGTAGTCTTCGGTCTGCTTCTTCGCCGGATTGGTGAACAGGGTGTCGGTATCACCGAACTCCACCAGCTTGCCCATGTACATGAACGCGGTGTAGTCGGAAACCCGCGCCGCCTGTTGCATGTTGTGGGTGACGATGACGATGGTGAACTTGGACTTGAGCTCGTAGATCAGCTCTTCGACTTTCAGGGTGGAGATCGGGTCGAGGGCCGAGCACGGTTCGTCGAGCAGCAACACTTCCGGCTCTACGGCGATGGTACGGGCGATCACCAGACGCTGCTGCTGGCCGCCGGACAAGCCGAGTGCCGATTCGTGCAGGCGGTCCTTGACCTCGTCCCACAATGCCGCGCCCTTGAGCGCCCATTCAACCGCTTCGTCGAGGATGCGTTTCTTGTTGATGCCCTGGATACGCAGGCCGTAGACCACGTTTTCGTAGATGGTCTTGGGGAACGGGTTGGGCTTCTGGAACACCATGCCCACGCGGCGACGCAGCTCGGCCACGTCTTCGCCCTTGCGGTAGATATTGGTGCCGTAGAGGTTGATCGCACCTTCTACACGGCAACCGTCCACCAGGTCATTCATGCGGTTGAAGGTTCGCAGCAGCGTGGACTTGCCGCAGCCCGACGGGCCGATGAAGGCGGTCACGCGTTGCTTGGGGATGTTCATGCTGACGTCGAACAACGCCTGCTTGTCGCCGTAGTACAGGCTCAGGCCAGGGACTTCGATGGCCACGGTTTCCTGGGCCAGGCTCAGGCTCTGCTTGTCGCGACCCAGGGCAGACATGTTGATGCCGTGGGATTGGGTTTCGTGTTGCATGGGATGCTCCCTGTGCTACCAATTCATTTCGTTGAACCGCCGGGGCGGCTTACTCAAATTCTGTGCCTGTGGGAGCTGGCTTGCCTGCGATGGCATCACTGCGGTCTTACTGATACACCGCGTCGTCTGCATCGCAGGCAAGCCAGCTCCCACATTGGATCGCATTAACTGTCCAACGCCTTGTACTTCTCGCGCAGGTGGTTACGAATCCACACCGCCGACAGGTTGAGCGTGGCGATCACCAGTACCAGTAGCAAGGCAGTGGCGTACACCAACGGCCGTGCGGCTTCGACGTTGGGGCTCTGGAAGCCGACGTCATAAATATGGAAACCCAGGTGCATGATCTTCTGGTCCAAGTGCAGGTACGGATAGTTACCGTCCAGCGGCAGCGACGGCGCCAGCTTCACTACACCCACCAACATCAGTGGTGCCACCTCACCGGCGGCACGCGCCACGGCGAGGATCATGCCGGTCATCATTGCCGGGCTGGCCATCGGCAGCACGATCTTCCACAGCGTTTCCGCCTTGGTCGCGCCGAGTGCCAGGGAGCCTTCACGCACAGTGCGGGGAATGCGCGCCAAGCCTTCTTCGGTGGCCACGATCACCACCGGCACCGCCAGCAGGGCCAGGGTCAGCGAGGCCCAGAGCAGCCCCGGCGTACCGAAGGTCGGCGCCGGCAGGGCTTCAGCGAAGAACAGACGGTCGACCGAGCCCCCCAATACATACACGAAGAAGCCCAGGCCGAAAACGCCGTAGACGATAGCCGGTACACCGGCCAGGTTGTTCACGGCGATGCGGATGATGCGGGTCAAGGTGTTCTGCTTGGCGTACTCACGCAGGTACACCGCGGCCAGTACGCCAAACGGGGTCACGATCATTGCCATGATCAGGGTCATCATCACGGTGCCGAAGATGGCCGGGAAGATCCCGCCTTCGGTGTTGGCTTCCCGTGGGTCATCACTGAGGAATTCCCAGACCTTGCTGAAGTAGAAGCCGATTTTGGTCATGGTGCCCATGGCGTTCGGCTGGTAGGCGTGCACCACTTTGCCGATACCGATTTCCACTTCCTTACCGTTGCCGTCACGTGCGGTGAGGGCGTCGCGGTTGAACTGTGCGTGCAGGTCGGCCAGGCGCGCTTCGATGTCTTGGTAGCGGGCGTTCAGCTCAGCGCGGTCGGCGTCCATGTCGGCCTGGGCGGCTGCGTCGAGCTTGCCTTCCAGTTCCAGTTTGCGACCGTGCAGGCGGATGCGCTCCAGCCCGGCGTTGATCGCGCCGATATCGGATTTTTCCAAGGTCTTGAGCTGAGCGGCGAGCTTGTTCACACGCTCGACACGCGCCTGCAGTTCCGGCCACGCAGCTTCGCCTTCAGCGATAACCTTGCCATCCTGCTTGACGTTGACCAGGGTGCCGTAGAAGTTGCCCCACTCACGACGCTCGATGGCCATCAGGTTCGCAGGCTTGGTCTGGTCCTTCAGCCACTCGCCGACGATCCAGGTGAAATCGTTGCCGTTCAGGTCGCGGTTGCCGACCTTGATCAGCTCACGGGTCATGAATTCCGGGCCTTGGTCCGGCACCGGCAGGCCCGCGCTTTTCAGGCGCTCACGCGGCACTTCTTCTTTCTGCACCACTTCGCCGATCACGATGTGGTTGGCCTGGCCTGGCACGTTGTAGTTGGCCTGGATCAGGTCGGCCGGCCAGAAATGGCCCAGGCCCCGCACCGCAATCACAGCCAGCAAACCAATGGTCATGATGACCGCGATGGACACCGCGCCACCGCTGATCCAGACGCCGGGGGCGCCGCTCTTGAACCATCCATTCAGGGAGTTCTGTTTCACAGACTTCTACCTTTCTTAAAGCGACGAGTATTTCTTGCGCAGACGCTGACGAATCAGCTCGGCGAGGGTGTTCATGATGAAGGTGAACAACAGCAGCACCAGCGCCGAGAGGAACAGCACGCGGTAATGACTGCCGCCCACTTCCGACTCGGGCATCTCCACCGCAACGTTGGCCGCCAGGGTGCGCAGGCCCTCGAACAGGTTCATCTCCATCACCGGGGTGTTGCCGGTGGCCATCAGCACGATCATGGTCTCGCCCACGGCGCGGCCCATACCGATCATCAGCGCCGAGAAGATGCCCGGGCTGGCAGTGAGGATGACCACGCGGGTCATGGTCTGCCACGGCGTGGCACCCAGGGCCAGGGAGCCCAGGGTCAGGCCGCGCGGCACGCTGAACACGGCGTCTTCGGCGATGGAGTAGATGTTCGGGATCACCGCAAAACCCATGGCCAGGCCGACCACCAACGCGTTGCGCTGGTCGTAGGTAATGCCCAGATCGTGGGAGATCCACATGCGCATGTCACCGCCGAAGAACCAGGTTTCCAGGTACGGGCTCATGTACAGCGAGAGCCAGCCCACGAACAGGATCACCGGGATGAGAATCGCGCTTTCCCACCCATCGGGAACACGCAGGCGGATCGACTCAGGCAAACGGCTGAAGACAAAGCCGGCGACCAGGATGCCAATCGGCAACAGCATCAACAGGCTGAAAATGCCCGGCAGGTGCCCTTCCACATACGGCGCCAGGAACAGGCCGGCGAAGAAGCCGAGGATCACCGTCGGCATGGCTTCCATCAGCTCGATCACCGGCTTGACCTTGCGGCGCAGGCTCGGTGCCATGAAGTAAGCGGTGTAGATCGCTGCGGCAACCGCCAGTGGCGCCGCCAGCAGCATGGCGTAGAACGCAGCCTTCAAGGTACCGAAGGTCAACGGAGCCAGGCTCATCTTGGGTTCGAAGTCAGTGTTGGCGGCCGTAGATTGCCAGACGTATTTAGGCTCGTCGTAGTTCTCGTACCAGACCTTGCTCCACAACGCGCTCCACGACACTTCCGGGTGCGGGTTGTCGAGCAGCAACGGTTGCAGCTTGCCACCCGCCTCGACGATCACACGGTTGGCCCGTGGCGACATGCCGAACAGGCCCTGGCCGTCGACCACCGGGTCCACCAGCAAGGTGCGGTGGGCGGTGCTGTGGAACACGCCGAACTGGCCAGCAGCATCCAGGGCGGTGAAGCCTTTGCGGCGCTCTTCAGCGCTGATTTCGACGACGGGCGCAGTGCCCATCTGGAAGGTGCGGATCTGCTTCAGGCGCTGTTCGCCATCCGGGTCGCGGGCCATGAACCACTGGGCCAGGCCGCCTTTGGAGTTACCCAGGATCAGCGAGATACCACCAACCAACTGGGTGCTGGCGGTGATTTCGGTGTCGGCGTCTTCCAGCAGTTTGTAGCGACCGTTGAGGCTCTTGTCGCGCAGGCCGAACACGTCGGCCAGGGCACGGCCGTTGATCACATACAGCCACTGCTGGCGTGGGTCGATGAAGATCGCCTTCACCGGCTCGGTCATCTGCGGCAGCTCGACACGTTTCTGCTCGCTGGTGACTTCACCGGTCATCATGTTTTCTTCACGGCTCAGGGTCAGCACGTTCAAGTGCGAACCAGCGGAACCTGCCACCACCAGCGAGGTGTCGGTGGCGTTGAGCGCGACGTGTTCCAGAGCGCGACCGGCGTCATCCAGCACGATCGGCGTTTCGCCGTAGGGGTATTCGATTGCCGGGGTGATGGTTTTCTTGCCGTCCGGGTACGACACCTTATAGGTGTGGCGGAACACCAGGGACTGGCCATTGGACAAGCCGAGAATCACCAGCGGGCTGCCCGGCTGATCTTCACCAATGGAAGCAACACTGGTACCGGCCGGAATCGGCAGGTCGACACGCTTGAGCTCGGCACCGGTGTCCACGGCAAAGAACAGCGCCTGGCCCTTGTCGGAAACCCGCATGGCGACCTGGTTCTGTTCTTCGAGGGAGATCATCAACGGCTTGCCGGCGTCTTGCATCCAGGCGGGCGTCAACGCGTCTTCCTTGGTCAACGAGGCGCCCTGGAACAATGGCGCAACCACATAGGCGAGGAAGAAGAAGATCAGGGTAATGGCGGCCAGCACGGCGAGCCCGCCGACCAGCACATACCAACGAGTGAAGCGATCCTTGAGCGCGCGGATTCGGCGCTTGCGTTGCAGCTCAGGCGTATTGAAATCAATGCGCTTGGGAGGGGAAGTCGTCGTCATGGTGGAATTGGCCAGATCATTCATGCGCACACCCTAGCGATCCTGTATGACAGAAAGATGACAGTGCAGTGACGCAACAAATCCGCCGCGAAGCAGGGCTGGCAGCGGATAAAAAATTAGGGATGCAGACTGCTTATGTGGGAGCGGGCTTGCCCGCGATGGCATCAACACGATTTCAACGCTAAACCGCGTCGCCAGCATCGCGGGCAAGCCCGCTCCCACAAAAAAGCATGCGTCTACATCAGGTATCGCAGGCTTAGTTGCCTTCTTTCAAACCCAGGTCAGCCAGGGCCTTGGCGGCGACTTTGGCTGGCAGTGGGATGTAGCCGTCTTTGACCACGACTTCCTGGCCCTGCTTGGACAGCACCAGTTTCACAAACTCAGCTTCCAGCGGCGCCAGTGGCTTATTCGGGGCTTTGTTGACGTACACGTAGAGGAAACGCGACAGCGGATACTTGCCGTTCAGGGCGTTTTCTTCGGAGTCTTCGATGTAGTCAGTGCTGCCTTTCTTGGCCAGTGGCACGGTCTTCACGCTGGCGGTCTTGTAGCCGATGCCCGAGTAACCGATGCCGTTCAGCGAGGAGCTGATCGACTGCACAACCGAAGCCGAGCCCGGTTGTTCGTTCACGTTTGGCTTGTAGTCGCCTTTGCACAGGGCTTCTTCCTTGAAGTAGCCGTAGGTGCCGGATACCGAGTTACGCCCGAACAGTTGCACTGGCTTGTTGGCCAGGTCGCCGGTCACGCCCAGGTCGCCCCAGGTTTTCACATCAGCCTTGGCGCCGCACAGACGCGTCGACGAGAAGATCGCATCGACCTGTTCCATGGTCAGGTGCTGGATCGGGTTGTCCTTGTGCACAAACACCGCCAAGGCATCCACGGCAACCGGGATAGCGGTTGGCTTGTAGCCGTACTTCTGCTCGAAGGCCGCAAGTTCCGTGTCCTTCATCTTGCGGCTCATCGGGCCCAGGTTGGAGGTGCCTTCAGTCAACGCAGGTGGCGCCGTGGCAGAGCCGGCAGCTTGAATCTGGATGTTGACGTTCGGGTATTCCTTTTTGTAACCCTCGGCCCACAGGGTCATCAGGTTAGCCAGGGTATCGGAACCGACGCTGGACAGGTTACCCGACACACCAGTGGTCTTGACGTAAGCCGGGATTGCCGGATCAACACCAGCGGCCACCGCGTTGGCGGTCGCAACGCCAGCAGCGACAAAAGTCATTGCCGCCATCAAACGTTTCAGTTTCATGCCTTGCTCCTAGCAGATAGGGATAATTGGATCGGGGCCAAGTATCGGCAGGCCGTGTGAACACTCTATGTCTGAAATATGACAATTAGATGAAAGGCCACTATCTGAATGTGCAGGCTTCAGCGACCGCGTTTCCACAGATACCCGCCTACCAGCATCCCCATCACGCACAGCACGGCTACGTAATAAGCCGGGCCCATCGGGCTCTCCTTCATCAGCAGCGACACCGCCAAGGGCGTCAATCCGCCGAACACGGCATAAGCAACGTTGTAGGAGAACGACAGGCCGCTGAAGCGCACCACCGGCGGGAAGGCTTTGACCATCACGTAGGGCACTACGCCGATGGTGCCGACAAACAGGCCGGTCAGGGCATACAAGGGGAACAGCCAGTCGGGATGCGCCATCAGGCTGTGATACAGCGTCCAGGAAGTCGCCAGCAGCAGTGCGCAACCGGTGACCAGCACGCGGCCGGCGCCAAAACGGTCGGCCAGCGCACCTGCGGCGATGCAACCCAGGCTCAAGGTCACGATGGCCAGGCTGTTGGCCTGCAGTGCCACCGTGGGGCTGAAGTGATAGATAGTTTGCAGCACGGTCGGGGTCATCAGGATGACTACCACCACGCCGGCCGACAGCAACCAAGTCAACAGCATCGACAGCACAATGGCGCCACGGTGATCGCGCAACACCGCGCGCAAGGGCAGTTCAGCGGCCAGGCTCTTGCGTTGCTGCATCTCGGCGAAGATCGGGGTTTCATGCAGCCAACGACGCAGATACACCGACAGCAGGCCGAATACGCCGCCGAGCAGGAAAGGAATCCGCCAGGCGTAATCAGAGACCTGTTCCGGTGTATAGGCGCTATTGATGGCGGTAGCCACCAACGAGCCCAGCAGAATACCGGCGGTGAGGCCGCTGGTCAGGGTGCCGCAGGCGTAGCCGATGTGGCGCGGCGGCACGTGCTCGGAGACGAACACCCAGGCGCCCGGTACTTCGCCGCCAATCGCCGCGCCCTGGATGATGCGCATCAGCAGCAACAGGACCGGCGCCCACAGGCCGATCTGCGCGTAGGTGGGCAGCAGGCCCATGATCAGGGTCGGCACGGCCATCATGAAGATGCTCAGGGTGAACATCTTCTTGCGGCCCAGCAGGTCACCGAAGTGCGCCATGATGATGCCGCCCAAGGGGCGGGCCAGGTAGCCTGCGGCGAAGATGCCGAAGGTCTGCATCATGCGCAGCCATTCGGGCATGTCGACGGGGAAGAACAGCTTCCCAACCACGGTGGCGAAAAACACGAAGATGATGAAGTCGTAGAACTCCAGCGCCCCACCCAGGGCAGACAGCGACAGGGTTTTGTAGTCGTTGCGGTTAAGCGGTCGTGCGGGCGGCGCAATGCTTGAAGGCACTGTGGTCATGGCAAGGCTTCTCTTATTAGTCAGATCAGGAATCCGCAACAGCGTGGGTTTGCGCCTGGCAGGTCCGGCACGATAGCAAATTGCCCGGAAAAGCACAGTCCAAACCCTTGCGCCGCATCAGCGCCACCTCGCAAGCATCCCCACTTGCGAAGCGCCTTATTCCCTTTCCGAATTGTTATGGGGGGCCGAAAACGCCATCAGATACTGACGGCCAGCGCTAAAAAGAAACAATGGTCAAACCCCTCAACTTGAATGACCGTTTTGGCCAATTTTTTGACGCCTGGAAACTCGTCTATATAGATGCACAAAATCAGGAGCAGATGGTCGTCGCGCAGGCTATCGACCGATATACTCCCAGCCCTGCACCTGTCTATTGCGTGGAAGTTGCGCGAAACCGTCGTTGGCACCGGCCAGCCGATTTCGCAGAGTTTCCCTCAAGGCGCCTTTCGAAAAACGTGACGAACGTAGTATGTTCGGGGCTGAATCGTTTTTCCAAGACGGCTATTCACCGATTACATAGTCCAAGAGTCACGGGTCAGAGGCACCCCCGGCATGATCGAACTCGAACAAGAAGATCCTATCCCGCAAGGCGATCTCGCCCTGCAAATCACCGCGCTTCCGCGTGAAACCAACGGCTTTGGCGATATCTTCGGCGGCTGGTTGGTCGCGCAGATGGACCTGGCGGGCACGGCAATGGCCAGCAAGGTCGCCGGTGGGCGCGTGGCCACCGTGGCCATTGATCGCATGGCGTTCCTGGTGCCGGTGGCCGTGGGTGCGCAGCTTTCCTTCTATACCCAGGCCCTGGAAATCGGCCGCAGCTCGATCCAGATGATGGTCGAAGTGTGGAGCGACGATCCGTTGTCCAGCGAATGGCGCAAGGTGACCGAAGCCGTATTTGTGTTCGTCGCCATCGATGGCAGCGGCCGCACGCGCTCGGTACCGTCACGGGCGCGTTAAACCTCGCCGGGTTTTAACGGTCAATTGCCCCATTGCCTGCCACTAAGAGAGCTTTGTCATGCCTACGCCCCACGTTGAGACGGTAAAAATCGACGAGCTGGACTGCTGGCGCATCCGCCACAACGGCGCCGAGTTGATGGTGGCCCAACAGGGTGCGCATATCTTCAGTTACCAGCGCGAGGGCGAACAGCCGTTGATCTGGCCGAACCCTGAGGCCGTGTTCAAGCAGGGCAAAGGCATTCGTACCGGCGTACCGGTGTGCTGGCCGTGGTTTGGGGTGTTCGACCGCAACCCGCAAAGCGTCAAAGCCATGCGCCAGAGCGATCAGCCTGCCGGCGCCCACGGTTTTGTGCGCACCGCGCGTTGGGAGCTGGCCACCACCGAACTCGACGGCCAGACGCTGCGAGTGGACCTGGTATTGCCGGTGCCGGCGGGCGGCTTTCCAGGCTGGCCCCATCAGGTAGACCTGACGCTGAGCCTGCTGCTGGACGATCACCTGCATATCCGCCTGACCAGTCACAACCGTGGCACCGACACCGTGACCCTCAGCCAGGCATTGCACACCTACTTCGCGGTGAGCGATGTGCGCAAGGTGCAGGTCGAGGGCCTGGATGGCGTGGATTACATCGATACCGCCGATGGGTGGGCCGAGAAGCAGCAAGCCGGGCTGCTTCACTTTCGCGCCGAGACAGACCGCATTTACCTGAATACGCCGGCACAGTTGAATATCGTTGATAGCGACTGGCAGCGCCGTATCCAGCTCACCAGCGAAGGCTCCAAATCCACCGTGGTCTGGAACCCCTGGACCGAACGCGCCAAGGCTTTCGACGATATGGCCGATGACGGCTGGCAGGGTATGTTGTGCATCGAGACAGCGAATGTGCTGGATGATGTGGTGAACCTGGCGCCCGGCGAAAGCCACACCTTGGGCGTGAGCATCACGGCCCTGGCCTTGTAAACCCAATCAAATGTGGGAGCTGGCTTGCCTGCGATAGCATCGCCTCAGTGCAACTGACACACCGAGTCGTCTGCATCGCAGGCAAGCCAGCTCCCACAGAGATTGGTAGCGCCAGTTAGAGATCAGATTCCTTTACTACCCGCACCTTCCCCGCCTCCAGCGCATACGCGGCATCCGCCAAGTCGTTATTGACCTTCTCCACCTTCAACGTGCCCGTGACCCACAGCGGCGTGTAGATATCATCCAGCTTCAGCCCCTTGGGATAGCGCACCAGCACCAGTTGGTTAGGCGGCGGTGGCGGCACGTGTATGCAGGCGCCCGGGTAAGGCACCAGGAAGAACAGCGTGCTGCGGCCCTTGGCGTCCGTTTCAAGCGGCACCGGGTAGCCACCAATGCGGATATTCTTGCCGTTCATGGCCGCCACCGTCTTGGTGGAATACATCACCGCAGGCAAACCTTTGCTCTGCTTCAAGCCACCCTTTTCGGTGAACGTGCCTTGGGCTTCGGGGGAGTTGTGGTCGATCTCGGGCATGGCCTCGAGGGCTTTCTGATCCGACAGCGGCATCAGGTCGAGCCAGTCGGTTTCCGGCAGTTCGCCAGCGTGCGCCAGGCCAGAGCCCAGCAGAAGAAGCGTTAACAGAAGACGGCGCATGGAGAGGCTCGGCAAATACAAGTGCCGAGCATTCTAGCCCTCTGCGCCTGCGCAGCGCAGAGGACTTTGTCGGCTGATTACTTCTTTTTGATCAGGCCGTAGATCACCAGCAACACGATGGCACCCACAAGCGCGCCGATGAAACCTGCGCCCTGGCCTGCCTGGTAGATCCCCAGGGCCTGACCGCCGTAGGTCGCGGCCAGGGAACCGGCGATACCCAGCAGGATGGTCATGATCCAGCCCATGCTGTCGTCGCCAGGCTTGAGGAAGCGCGCCAGGAGGCCGACGATCAAGCCGATAAAGATGGTTCCGATGATACCCATGGCATTTCCCTCTGATTGGTATGAGTCATGCCAAAGCCTAGTCAGGCTTTGGCATCCTGCAATCAGAGAGACGCAGAACCCCAATGGTTCCCGCCAGGGCCAGGCTTATTGTTCGGCGATCAGCGCTTCAACCTTGAGGATCTGCGCCTGCAGCGTCGCGCGGTCCTTGCAACGCAGGTTGGCGTGGCCGACCTTGCGCCCGGCCTTGAAGGCCTTGCCGTAGTGATGCACGTGGCAATCCTTGATCGCCATCACGCGCTCCACTGGCGGCACAGAACCGATGAAGTTGAGCATGGCACTCTCGCCGATCTTGGCCGTGGAGCCCAACGGCAAGCCCGCCACCGCCCGCAGGTGGTTTTCGAACTGGCTGCACTCGGCGCCTTCGGTGGTCCAGTGCCCGGAGTTGTGCACACGCGGGGCGATTTCGTTGGCCTTCAGGCCACCGTCGACTTCAAAGAACTCGAACGCCATCACGCCGACATAATCCAGTTGCTTGAGGACGCGGCTGGAATAATCTTCGGCCAGGGCCTGCAGCGGGTGGTCGGTGCTGGCCACGGAAAGCTTGAGAATGCCGCTGTCGTGGGTGTTGTGCACCAACGGGTAGAAGCGGGTTTCACCATCACGGGCCCGCACGGCGATCAGAGACACTTCGCCGGTGAACGGCACAAAGCCTTCCAGCAGGCAGGCGACGCTGCCCAGCTCGGCAAAGGTACCGACCACATCGGCGGCGGTGCGCAGGACTTTCTGGCCCTTGCCGTCGTAACCCAGGGTGCGGGTTTTCAACACCGCCGGCAGGCCGATGCTGGCGACTGCGGCGTCCAGGTCGGCCTGGGACTGGATATCGGCGAAGGCGGGTGTCGGAATGCCCAGGTCCTTGAACATGCTCTTTTCGAACCAGCGGTCGCGAGCGATGCGCAAGGCTTCGGCGCTCGGGTACACCGGCACGAACTGCGACAGGAAGGCCACGGTTTCAGCCGGGACGCTTTCGAATTCGAAGGTCACAAGGTCGACTTCATCGGCCAGTTGGCGCAGGTGGTCCGGGTCGCTGTAGTCAGCGCGTAGGTGTTCACCCAGGGCCGCAGCGCAGGCGTCCGGCGCCGGGTCCAGGAAAGCGAAGTTCATCCCCAGCGGCGTACCCGCCAAAGCCAGCATGCGGCCCAGTTGGCCGCCACCGATTACACCGATCTTCATCAATAACAACCTCAGGCGATGCGTGGGTCTGGATTGTCCAGCACGCTGTCTGTCTGCTCAGCACGGAATTTTTTCAGCACCGCATGAAACTGCGGGTGCTTGGCACCCAGGATGCTGGCCGACAGCAAGGCTGCGTTGATCGCGCCGGCCTTGCCGATCGCCAGGGTTGCCACCGGGATGCCGGCCGGCATCTGCACGATGGACAACAGCGAATCCACGCCCGAGAGCATCGACGACTGCACCGGCACGCCAAGCACGGGCAGGTGAGTCTTGGCCGCACACATGCCAGGCAAGTGCGCCGCGCCGCCGGCACCGGCGATGATCACCTCGATGCCACGGGATTCTGCTTCATCGGCATACTGGAACAGCAAATCCGGGGTGCGGTGGGCGGAGACCACCTTCACTTCGTACGGAATGCCGAGTTTTTCCAGCATATCGGCGGTGTGGCTAAGGGTGGACCAATCGGACTTGGAGCCCATGATCACGCCAACCAATGCACTCATCGTCGTGCCTCTTCTCTCTGGGCGCCCGCAGGCGCGTCAAAAAACAACAAGCCACGCGGGAGACCGGCGTGGCTTGGTGTACGAATTAAGGCCGGTTGGACCGGCCGAAGGCCGCGCAGTATACCGTAATAATCCAGATAAACAGCCCCTGGGATGACCATCTGTCTAGCGGCGCAAAGTGGCAGTTTTATTGACTTAAGAGTCAGGCGCGAGGTCCATTCGATGGGTCTTGGCAATGGCATCGATCATGACCGACGAGACCCCCACTTCTGCAGCGATCACAGGCCATTGCGCCACCGCCTCATGCACCTCACGGATGATCTGCATGGCCTTCAGCCCTTTGATCTGGCTGCCCACACTGAGCAGGTCATCGACCACAAAATTGTCGCGCTTACCGTTGATACTCATCTGATGGCTGTCGACCCAGAAGTTTCCAGGCATGTAGGACCAGGTAACGTCATAGGCAGGCGACAAATACCAGGTACCGTCAGTGTCCAGCAAAAAGCTGATGTTCTTGGTGTGGTCGTCCTGGTTTCGAGCGATAACGTTGAACACCATGCGCCTGAAAAACTGCTCCGCCTCCCGGCGCCCCAGTTTCAGCGCCCTGAACACGCTCAGGGCCTCGGCGTAGGAGTACTCACCCGGTTTTTTGTAGTCGGCATGGTCCAGTGCGCACAACGTCGCGGTGTGAATCTTGTCGCCGTCATCGGTGCGGTCGAATCGCTTGGTCATGAAGTGAGCACGCCCCCCCTCTTCAAGCAGACGGCACTCAGCCATTACCACACCGGCTTGCCTGGCCATCAGGTGGTAGGCATATTCAATGCGACCAAACCCCTGGCTATCGGCAAGCACGTCGGTGTTTTTTGCGACATCGAACTTGAGCAACCAGTAGCTATAGCCTTTGGGCGCTGGAACCTGCCCTGACCTGATATGCCCTTCGCGATTGATGGCAATGATCGCCTTTGCGCGAGCGCCACCGGCACTTGTGCCCACCTGGATCAAGCGCTGCAACGCGGCGTCGTCGACGCTAGGGTCATTGGATGCCAGCCGGTCCTCCAGGCTTTGGCGCCCCGAGAGCACCTCCCCAGCCAACTGGGCCAGCGCCGCGATCTCGATCGTTTGGGCCTCATTCGCCTCAGTATTCATGGCCGGCCGATATTCCAGCGCGCCCATCCCGCGATTACCTTGGTAAAGGAGTCGATCCACCGGCGTGAACGAAAGCTTGTCGCGACCCTGCTGCGCCAACCACGCGTTGATCAATGCATTACCGAAATCATCCGGAAGCGAGTCGGCAAAAATCGCCGGAAGCGCCTTATAGGTTTCCCGGTTCAGGTTGGTGAATGCGTAGGTGTACCCGGCGCGGGCGGGCATGTGAATGGGCGAGATCTCAAGCCCCGTGGCGACAAACTCGGGTGAAAACTCGAACTCGCCCACCTGGGTTGTCTCGTCCCAATTGAGCGCTCCGACGTATAAATCCCATAAATAGATCTGTGCAATCACCAACGGGTGTCCTTTTTGACTGCGTCGGGCACAAGGCGCTTTTTCTGGCCCGGTATAGAGGTGGTTTCGGATGAGTCTTTGCGGGTGGTATAGGCGCGCTGACGTTTTTTCCCAGCCATTTTCGCCATCTGGATGGGGCTTGAACGCACCTCCTCGACCAGAGAACTCAACCGATCCAGTTCCCCGATCACCCGCAATACCGCAATCAGATTGAGCAAGGTGCCCTTGCCCGCCATCAACTGCCGTAACGTCGTGCGGGAAATACCCGCCTCCTCGGCAACCGTTTCCTGATTGATGTTCTTCTTCACCCTCAAGGCTTCAACGCGCGAGCCAATCGTTTGTGCGATAGCTTGCTCACTCATCGTCGTCATTCGCATTTTGTGCAGTTTCCTGATCAAAAGATGGATTTACACAAACCTCTGATCAGTATTCTAGCCAATATTTATCCCGGCAAGTGATCACGTATTGAACAATACTTTTTGGGCACAAAAATGATCAAAACATGATAAAAATCGATTTATTGAGCACTAAACCACTCAATTTCATTCAAGCGAGACCTCGATCTCCTTGCGCTGCCGCACCTTCCAGCTTGCGCCACAACAACCGCACATTCGCCTTGCGCACCAACGCGCAGCGATACAAGCGAATCTCCAGCGGCACATGCCATTGCGGCCCGCCGCACACCACCAGTTCGCCCCGTGCCAACTCTGCACGTACGCTCAACTGCGGTACCCAGGCGATACCCAGGCCTTCGAGCGCCATACTCTTGAGGCTGTCGGCCATGGCGGTTTCGTAAATGGTCGTAAAGCGCAGGGCCCGCTGGCGCAGCAGCAAATTCACCGAGCGGCCCAGGAACGCGCCGGCGCTGTAGGCCAGCAGCGGCACACTGCCCTCGCCTTCCAGGTCGAACAGCGGCTTGCCATCGGCATCGGCGGCACATACCGGGAGCATTTCGGTGTTACCCAGGTGCAGCGACGGGAAAATCTCGGCGTCCATTTGCATCGCCGCGTCCGGGTCATAGAACGCCAGCATCAGGTCGCAACCGCCTTCGCGCAGGGCGTGCACGGCGTCGCCGACGTTGGTGGCCACCAGCCGCGTGGCAATGTTCAGCCCTTCGTTGCGCAACTGCGCGATCCAGCGTGGGAAGAACCCCAAGGCCAGGGAGTGGGCGGCCGCCACTTGCATGACTTCGCCCTGCCCGCCTTCCAGATGATGCAAATGGCGCAGCACTTCGCCCAGCTGTTCGACCACCGTGCGCGCCGTCACCAGAAACAACTGCCCGGCCGCTGTCAGCTCCACCGGCGTGCGTGAACGGTTGACCAGCGTCAGCCCCAACGCGGCTTCCAGGCTGCGGATACGCCGACTGAACGCCGGCTGGGTGACAAAGCGCCGCTCAGCCGCCTGGGAAAAACTACGCGTCGCCGCCAGGGCGCTGAAGTCTTCCAACCACTTGCTCTCAAGGTTCATCACTGCCTCCCACGGAATGCACCATTTTGGCACACACGCCCGCCAAGATAACCGGGTCACATCCACATTATGCCGTTTGTGCATAGGCCAGTGTTTAACAGCATTGGCCCAAAAAGTCCTACAAGCCTAGCATTCGCAGCGTTCCGGCCAGTCCCGGGTCCATATTGAGATGATCTCCGTCATGTCCTCTGCTGCATCTTTCCGTACCGAAAAAGACCTGCTTGGCGTACTCGAAGTACCGGCTCAAGCGTATTACGGCATCCAGACCCTGCGAGCGGTGAATAACTTCCGCCTCTCGGGCGTTCCGATTTCGCATTACCCGAAATTGGTGGTCGGTCTGGCAATGGTCAAGCAAGCAGCGGCTGACGCCAACCGCGAGTTGGGCCAGCTCAGCGAAGCCAAGCACGCTGCCATCAGCGAAGCCTGTGCTCGTCTGATCCGCGGCGATTTCCACGAAGAGTTCGTGGTGGACATGATTCAAGGCGGCGCTGGCACTTCAACCAACATGAATGCCAACGAAGTCATCGCCAACATCGCGCTGGAGGCCATGGGTCACCAGAAGGGCGAATACCAGTACCTGCACCCCAACAACGACGTGAACATGGCGCAGTCGACCAACGACGCCTACCCGACCGCGATCCGCCTGGGTCTGCTGCTGGGCCATGACGCGCTGCTGGCCAGCCTCGACAGCCTGATCCAGGCGTTCGCCGCCAAAGGCGCCGAGTTCAGCCATGTGCTGAAAATGGGCCGCACCCAGCTGCAAGACGCCGTGCCGATGACCCTCGGCCAGGAATTCCGCGCGTTCGCCACCACCCTGGGTGAAGACCTGGCCCGCCTGAAAACCCTGGCGCCAGAGCTGCTGACCGAAGTGAACCTGGGCGGAACCGCGATCGGTACCGGCATCAACGCCGACCCGCGCTACCAGGCCCTCGCCGTACAACGCCTGGCCACCATCAGCGGTCAGCCGCTGGTACCGGCGGCCGACCTGATCGAAGCCACCTCCGACATGGGCGCTTTCGTACTGTTCTCCGGCATGCTCAAGCGTACTGCCGTGAAGCTGTCCAAGATCTGCAACGACCTGCGCCTGCTGTCCAGCGGCCCACGCACCGGCATCAACGAGATCAACCTGCCGGCTCGCCAGCCAGGCAGCTCGATCATGCCCGGCAAGGTCAACCCGGTCATCCCGGAAGCGGTCAACCAGGTAGCGTTCCAAGTCATCGGTAACGACCTGGCCCTGACCATGGCAGCCGAAGGCGGCCAACTGCAGTTGAACGTGATGGAGCCGCTGATCGCCTTCAAGATCTTCGACTCGATCCGCCTGCTGCAACGCGCCATGGACATGCTGCGCGAGCACTGCATCGTCGGCATCACCGCCAACGAAGCCCGCTGCCGCGAACTGGTGGAACATTCCATCGGCCTGGTCACCGCGCTGAACCCGTACATCGGCTATGAAAACGCCACCCGCATTGCGCGTATCGCGCTTGAAAGCGGGCGCGGCGTGCTGGAACTGGTGCGTGAAGAAGGCTTGCTCGACGACGCCATGCTCGACGACATCCTGCGCCCCGAAAACATGATTGCCCCACGCTTGGTCCCGCTGAAGGCCTAAGCGTTTGTTGCACCGCTCACCAGGCTGAGGGACTAGACACCTCTCACCTTTTGAGGGCTTGAAGACTCGTTCTTCAGGCCCTTTTTTTTGCCTGTAATTCTTCTTATATACAGCGCACATCTTTCAACTGCGTTTCACATATAAAACATGCGCCCCGACTGCGTTACTTGAAAAAGCATTAATTGATTGCAACTTCCCATTCCGTGCACAAGCGGTGTGCAATTTCGTGCCATATAAGAACAATGGTTTCATATATGAAACGTGCGATTTTGATCCATATAAACATAAGCCGCTAATTTAAAAGGTAATTCAACAAACCTTTGTAGGAATTAACTCACTGGCATTGTTCATGCACTAAACGGCGTATCACCTATAAAACAGACCAGAGTACCTTCCTGATGGCTGTGAAAGAGATGTACGCCGTGACGCCCCAATGGAATACGCCCGCACTTAAGGAAGAGCTGGAGCCGACTGAAATTGAATTCCGTAATGTCGGTAAATGTTTCCCAGCCAAAGGTAAAACAGAAGCGCCCTTTGCCATTCGCGATGTGAACTTCAAGATCCGTCGCGGCGAGGTCGTGTCGATCATCGGCCCGTCCGGCTGTGGCAAGAGCACCATCCTCAACATGGGTTCTGGCCTGTATCGCCCCACTGAAGGTGAAGTCTTCGTGGGCGGCGAACCGGTGACCGGGCCTGTGCCGCAAGTCGCGTTCATGCTGCAAAAAGATTTGCTGATGCCGTGGCGCAGCATTCGCCGCAATGTCGAACTGGGCCTGGAGATTCAAGGCGTGCCCAGCGCGACCCGGCAGAAGGTAGCCTTGGACTTGCTCGACCGTTGCCACCTCAACGGCTTCGCCGATCACTACCCGTTCCAACTCTCCGGCGGTATGCGCCAACGCGCTGCCCTGGCACGCACCCTGGCCATCGACCCCCAGGTGTTGTTCCTTGATGAGCCGTTTTCCGCCCTCGACGCCCAGACCAAGATGATCCTGCAGCAGGACATGGCGCGGATGCTGTTCGATGAAAAGAAGACCGCGCTGTTCATCACCCACGACCTGATCGAGGGCATCGCCATGTCCGACCGGTTGCTGGTCATGAGCGCCCGCCCCGGCACCATCATCGAAGAAATCAGCATCGACCTGCCGTTTCGCGACAACCCGCTGGAGCGCCGCAAGCTACCGGAGATTGGCCCGCTGGTCGGTCGCCTGATGGAACTGCTGCACGTCGGCGCCGACACCGAACTGCACTGATTGCCGCGCTTGCGGCCCCCAACCGATTCAGGAGTTCCCATGCTCAAGTCTCTGTTCCAACGTTTCTGCGCGCTCAGCCTTGGCCTCGGCCTGACCTGCGCGGCCCAGGCGCAGCCAACCGACGTCACCTACCTGCTGCCGGCCCCACCTAACTTGCCAGCCTTTGCACCGTGGATCATCGCCAAGGAAAAAGGCTACTACGCGGCCCAGGACCTGAACCTCACGTTCATTGCCGCCAAAGGTGGCGTCGACGTGGCCAAGCAGATCGGCGCCGGCAATGCCCTGCTCGGCGGCGCCATCGGCGACACGCCGATCATGGTGCGCGGCAACGGTATTCCGGTGCGCGCCGTGGCGGTGCTGGGCGCGGGCGGCGTGACCATGATCGCCACCCATTCCAAGGACAACATCAATAACGTCAGCGACCTCAAGGGCAAGACCATGACGGTGATGTCGTATTCCGACACCACCTATTACGCGCTGCTCGCTTCGTTGCGCAAGGCCGGCCTTGGCAAGAACGATGTGGACATCCAGGCCGCTGGGCCTGCCGGCGTCTGGCAACTGTTTACGGCCAACAAGGCCCAGGCTATGGCCGGCGTGCCGGACTGGATGGTCACCGCCGAAGAAGCCGGCGCGCAGATCAAGCTGATTCCCCAGGAACAGATCTTCGAAAGCATGGCCCAGGCCATCCTCGCCTCGGATGACGCCATCAAAAACCACCCCCAGGTGGTGCGCGGTGTGGTGCAGGCCACGCTCAAAGGCATGCACGACATTATCCAGGACCCGCGTGCCGCCGCCGTCACCTTTGCCAAAGCGGTCCCGACCTACGCCGGCAAGGAAGACTCACTGGAGAAAATCTTCAAGCTCTATGTCGAGCACGTCTACGCCAACCAGCGCGTACTGGGGCACATCGACCCCGAGCGCCTGGACAAGGTCCGCCAGTTCTACGTGAGCGAAGGCATCGTCCCCCGGGAAACCCCGCTGGATGAGCTGTTCACCAACCAATTCGTCGACAGCCCGGTCGCCGCGCAATAACGCACCGGACAACAAGGTACGCATACGATGAAAAACCTGAACCCCTCCGTGCTCGGTAGCGTGGCGCTGCTGATCCTGTTCCTGGCGCTCTGGCAATGGGGCCCCGGGCTGCTCGGCATGCCCGAATTCGTCATGCCCAAACTCAGCCGCGTGGCCCAGGAAAGCCTGGTGATGTGGCACAGCGGCGGCCTGCTGCAACACACCCTGATCACCGCCATGGAGATCGTCGTCGGCTTCGCCCTGGGCGCCTTGCTGGGCGTGATGATTGGTGTGTCCCTGGGCCTGTCGCCCGCGGCGGAAGCAATGCTGTCGCCCTACATCCTGGCGTTGCAGATTGCACCGAAGGTCGCCTTTGCGCCGCTGTTCGTGATGTGGCTGGGCTACACCATCTACCCGAAAATTCTGATCGCAATCCTGATTGTGTTTTTCCCGGTGATGATCAACGTGCTCTCGGCGATCCGCACGGTCGACCCGGACATGATCAACCTGGTGCGCACCATGAACGCCAGCCGCTGGCAGATCTTTCGCCTGGTGGAATTTCCCTCAGCCATGGCCGCGCTGTTTTCCGGCCTGCGCATCGCCTCCACCCTGGCCGTGATCGGCGTCACCGTCGGTGAGCTGGTCGGCGGCAACCAGGGCCTGGGCTTTCTGTTGGTGGACGCCGAGGGCCAAGGCAACACGGCCGGTGTATTCGTCGCCATCGTCATGCTCACCCTGATTGGGGTGGTCGCCTACGGCGCCGTGGTGTGGGCAGAAAAACGCGTCCTGCACTACATGCCCAAAGCCATGTTGAGCACGCAATGATGACCGACCGTAATCGTTTGCTCGAAGGTCGCCGCGTACTGGTGACCGGCGGCGCCCGTGGCCTGGGTTACGGGTTCGCCCAGGCCATCGGCCAGGCCGGTGCTCGCGTGGTGATTGCCGATGTGCTGCAAGACCGTGTGCAACAGGCGGCGTGTGAACTGCAAGCCCTGGGGCTGGACGTGCAGGCTGTCACTGTCGACCTGGCCCAGCCTGAGTCGATCCAGGCATGCATCAGCGCGACACTCGATTTGCTGGGCGGCCTCGATGGCCTGGTGAACAACGCCTCCATCACCAACTCCGGTGGCAAAGGCTGCGAAGACCTGAGCATCGACACCTGGGACCAGGTGATGCAGGTCAACGTGCGCGGCACCTGGCTGATGACTACCGCCTGCCTGCCGGCACTGCGTGCCAGTGGCCACGGCGCCATCGTCAACCTGGCCTCCGACACGCCCCTGTGGGGCGCGCCAAACCTGTTGGCCTACGTTGCCAGCAAGGGCGCAATCATCGCCATGACCCGCAGCCTGGCCCGCGAGCTGGGCGCCGACAACATCACGGTCAACGCCATCGCCCCTGGCCTGGTGCTGGTGGAAGCCACCGCCTACGTGCCCGAGGCTCGTCACCGTTTGTACAACGACCAGCGGGCCATCCAACGCCCGCAATTGCCCGAAGACGTCAGCGGCGCCGTGCTGTTCGCGCTGTCCGACCTTGCCCGCTTCATCACTGGACAAACCCTGCCGGTCAACGGCGGGTTCGTCATGCCTTGATCTGGAGACTGTCATGACTGATCTATCTGCCCAAAACGACACCCCGAAAAGCTGGGACCGCCCGGCCGGCGCCAGCCTGGAAAGCTGGATGAACACCCGTATCGCCCGTTACGAAACGCGCAAGTACGACTGGGATGCGCTGAAGTTCCAGGCCGACTACGACCCCAAGTTCCGCCGCGCACAAATGCGCTACATCGGCACCGGCGGCACCGGCATCAGCACCGACATGAACACCATCCCGTCGGAGCATTTCACCTTTTCCACCATGGTGATCCCGGCTGGCCACGAAGGCCCGCCGCACCTGCACATCGACGTCGAAGAAGTGTTCTTCGTGCTACGCGGCAAGCTCAAGGTGGTGCTGGAAAAAGACGGCGAGCGCTTCGAGACCATCCTCACTGACCGCGACGTGATTTCCGTGCCACCGGGCGTGTACCGCGAGGAGATCAACATCGGCGATGAAGACGCGTTGATGTGCGTGATGCTCGGCGCGAAAAAACCCATCACGCCGACCTACCCGCCAGAGCACCCTCTGGCTTCGATCAAGCGCGGATAAGCCCATGCTGCCAGGACTCTCTCAAGCCGCGCCGACGGCGGACCTGCAAGCCCAACTGGAGCGTGATTTCCCCCAACGCCTGGTGGCCTCGGCCGGTGGGCAGCAGGCATTGCGCGAATGTGGCGCGGGGCCGGTGGTGGTGTTGCTGCACGGTATCGGCTCCGGAGCGGCATCCTGGCTGCAAGTGGCGCGGCAACTGGCGCCCCAGGCCAGGGTCATCGCCTGGGACGCTCCCGGCTACGGCGATTCCAGCCCGCTGGAGTCGGATGCGCCCAAGGCCGAGCAATACGCAGCCCGTCTGGCGCAGATGCTGGATGCACTGGGTGTGGAGGAATGTGTGCTGGTCGGCCATTCCCTCGGCGCCCTCACCGCCCTTGCATTCGCCCGTAGTTCACAGGCCCATCGCGTCAACCGGCTGGTGCTGATCAGCCCGGCGCGCGGCTATGGCGCACCAGCCCTTGGCCAACAGCGCCAGCAGGTGCGTCAGCAACGCCTGGACAACCTGCAACGCCTGGGCATCGCCGGCCTGGCTGAACAACGCAGCGCTCACATGCTGTCGCCCCGTGCCACGCCCCAGGCCCTGGCTTGGGTGCGCTGGAACATGGCGCGCCTGAACCCCGTTGGTTATCGCCAGGCCATTGAATTGCTGTGCGGCGATGACCTGCTGCGCCATGGCCAACCGGCCATGCCCTGCGAGGTTCATTGCGGTGAAGCCGACAGCATCACCCCCGCCGAGGCCTGCCTGAGCGTGGCCAAGGCGCTGGGCGCCAGCTTCAACCTGATTGCCGACGCCGGCCACGCCAGCCCCATCGAGCAACCCCAAGTGGTAGCCGGGCGCCTGGCCTGCGCCATTCATCAATCCCTGACAGGTAGAACCCTATGAACGATTCCGATCTGCTCAAAGACGCTCAGGACAAATACATCGTTCCAGGCCTGGAGCGCGGCCTGCTCCTGCTCTGTGAGTTCAGCCGACGCAACCGCACCCTGACCGCGCCGGAGCTGGCACGCCGGTTGGCACTGCCTCGCTCGACCATCTTCCGTCTGCTGACCACCCTGGAGACCATGGGCTTCGTCACCCGCAGCGGCAATGAATACCGCCTCGGCATGTCCGTGCTGCGCCTGGGCTTCGAGTACCTGGCGTCGCTGGAGCTGACCGAGCTTGGCCAACCGCTGCTGGCGCGCCTGTGCGACCGGGTCAATTACCCGAGCAACCTGGTGGTGCGTGATGGTCGCTCGATTGTCTACGTGGCCAAGGTTTCACCGCCGTCGGTGTTCTCCAACGCGGTCAACGTCGGCACTCGCCTGCCCGCCCACGCCACTGTGTTGGGGCGCATCCTGCTCGAAGACCTGTCGTTGGCCGAGTTGCGTGAGTTGTACCCCGAAGAGCACCTGGAACAACACTCGCCCTGCACACCAAAAACCGTGATGGCCTTGTTCGACCTGGTCCAGGCCGACCGCCAGCGCGGTTTTGTCAGCGGCGAAGGCTTTTTCGAGTCGGCGATTTCCACGGTGGCCGCGCCGGTGCGTGACCAGAGCGGCGGCATTGTCGCAGCCCTGGGCGTGACCATCCCTACCGCGCAGATCGGCCACGTCAACTTTGAAGAACTCTTGAATCAGGTCCGGCGCAGCGCCGACGAGCTGTCACGCCTGCTCAACTACAACGGCGGCGCCCATAACGGCCAGCCCCGCGTTACCGCCTTGATGAGAGACTGACATGAGCCTTTACCAATTGCAGGGCCGCGTCGCCATTGTCACCGGGGGTTCTTCGGGCATCGGCCTGGCCTGTGTCGAACTGCTGCTGGAAGCCGGTGCGGCGGTGGCGTTCTGCGGTCGTGATCAAGAGCGCCTGCGCGGTGCTGAAGCCGGTTTGCGCGAGCGCTTCCCAAAGGCCCGCCTGCTGGCCCAGGCCTGCGATGTGCTCGATGCCGAGTCGGTCAACGCGTTTGCCGCCGCCAGCCTGGCTGCGCTGGGAGCGGCCAATGTGCTGATCAACAACGCCGGGCAAGGCCGGGTCTCGACCTTTGCCGACACCACCGACAGCGCCTGGACCGAAGAGCTGAACCTGAAGTTTTTCTCGGTGATCAACCCGGTCCGCGCGTTTAAGCCTCAGCTGGAAAACCAGCCTGACGCCGCCATCGTCTGCGTCAATTCGCTGCTGGCCAGCCAGCCCGAACCGCACATGGTCGCCACCTCTGCCGCACGCGCCGGGCTCAAGAACCTGGTGCGCTCGATGGCCACTGAATTCGCCCCGCAGGGCATCCGCGTCAACGGCATCCTGATCGGCCTGGTGGAATCCGGGCAATGGCGCAGGCGTTTCGAAGCGCGCGAAGAACGCGACCTCGGCTGGGCGCAATGGACCGCACGGCTGGCACAACAAAAACACATTCCCTTGGGGCGCCTGGGCCTGCCGATTGAAGCGGCCCGCGCGATCCTGTTTCTGGCCTCGCCTCTGTCGGCTTACACCACAGGCAGCCATATCGATGTATCCGGAGGCCTGTCCCGCCATGCGTAATGAAAACAACACTGTCACCGTGGGCGCTGCCATCACCGCCTTTCTCGAGCAATGCGACGTCAAGGCTGTGTTCGGCGTGATCTCGATCCACAACATGCCGATCCTCGATGCCTTTGCAGTGCGCGGCAATATCCGCTTCGTCATGGCCCGGGGCGAAGCCGGCGCCGCCAACATGGCCGACGCCTATGCCCGCACCACCGGCGGCCTGGGTGTGTGCCTGACGTCCACCGGCACCGCCGCCGGCAATGCCGCAGGCGCGATGGTCGAAGCCCAAACTGCAGGCACCCCGCTGCTGCACATCACCGGCCAGATCGAAACGCCGTACCTGGACCAGGAGCTGGCCTACATCCACGAAGCCCGCGACCAGTTGAACATGCTCAAGGCCGTGTCCAAGGCCGCCTTTCGCGTACGCAGTGTCGAGACCGCCCTGAGCACCATGAAGCTCGCGGTGCAGACCGCCCTGACCGCGCCCACCGGGCCGGTCAGCGTCGAAATCCCCATCGACATCCAGTCCACCTTTATCCCGATGCCCACCGACCTGTCGCCCCTGCCGATCCCGGTGGCCGTGCCCGCGCCGGATGCCCTGGACCTGATGGCCGACCGCCTGGCCAGCGCCAAGCGACCGATGCTCTGGCTCGGCGGCGGCGCCCGCCATGCCGGCGTACAGGTCAAGCGCCTGCTGGCGATGGGCGTGGGCGTGATCACCTCCACGCAAGGTCGCGGCGTGGTCAATGAAGACGACGAGCGTTGCCTGGGGGCTTTTTCGCAGAACAAGCGGGTCGAACAGTTCCTGCAAACCTGCGATGCGCTGCTGATCGCCGGCTCGCGCCTGCGCAGTAACGAAACCTTCAAGTACGCACTGAAACTGCCTTCGAATCTCTTGCGCATCGACGCCAACCCGGCGATCGAAGGGCGCAGTTACGCCAGCGAACTGTTTGTCTGCGGCGATGCGGCGCTGGCGCTCGAGGGCCTGGCGGATCGCCTGGAAGGTCGCTTGCACACCGACCCGAGCTTTCTCACTGAACTCAAAGCCGTGCGCGAACAATCACGTAGCCAACTGATGGCCGACCTCGGGCCGTACTCGGCCATGGTCGAGCAATTGCAGGTCGTGACCGGGCGCAACTTCTCCTGGGTACGCGACGTGACCCTGTCCAACAGCATCTGGGGCAACCGCCTGCTGACCCTGTATCACCCACGCGCGGGTGTGCATGCCTTGGGCGGCGGGATTGGCCAGGGGTTGGCCATGGGCATCGGCGCAGCCGTCGCCGCAGCGGAAACGGCGCCGGAGCGCAAAGTGTTCGCAATCGCAGGTGACGGCGGTTTCATCCTCAACCTGGGTGAGCTGGCGACTCTGGTCCAGGAGCGCGCCAACCTGGTGATCCTGCTGATGAACGACCAGCGTTACGGGGTGATCCGCAATATCCAGGACGCGGTCTACGGCAGCCGCCATTGCTACGTCGACCTGCACACCCCGGACTACACCAAGCTTGCCGAGTCCCTGGGCCTGCGCCATGGCCTGGTCACTGATCTCAAGGACTTCGGCACGGTGGTGGACAGCGCCCTGAGCCAGCCAGGCCCGTTCCTGCTGGAAGTGGACATGCTCAGCGTCGGCAACTTCGCCACCCAGTTTGCCGGCCCGCCCAACAGCGAAACCAAAGCCCAGAAGGCCACCGCCTGAGGATCGCACCATGTTGCATATCACCATGATCGGCTGCGGTGCCATTGGCGTCGGTGTGCTGGAGCTGCTGGAGAACGACCCACAGCTGTGCGTGGATTACGTCATCGCGTCTGAGGGCTCCGAAGCCTTGGTGCGCCAGCGCCTGGCCAGTTTCAAACAGCCGCCGCAGGTGCTGACGGCCTTGCCCGCCGATGCCCGCCCGGATTTGCTGGTGGAGTGCGCCGGGCATCGCGCCATTGAAGAGCATGTGCTGCCGGCGCTGGAGCGTGGGATTGCCTGCCTGATTGTGTCGGTGGGCGCGTTGTCCGAGATCGGCCTGGTGGAGCGCCTGGAGGCGGCGGCGGAACGCGGCAAGACCCGCATCGAATTGCTGCCTGGCGCCATCGGCGGCATCGATGCGCTGTCGGCGGCCAAGGTCGGCGGGCTGGACGCGGTCAACTACACCGGCCGCAAGCCGGCCCGCGCCTGGAAGAACACCCCCGGCGAGCAGGCCTGTGACCTGGACACCATCGAGCAAGCCACGGTGATCTTCCAGGGCAGCGCCCGCGAAGCGGCGCGGCTGTACCCCAAGAACGCCAACGTCGCGGCCACTCTGTCGCTGGCCGGCCTGGGCCTGGACCGCACCCATGTCACGTTGATCGCCGACCCCCACAGCGATGAAAACGTCCACCACTTCGAAGCCCGGGGCGCCTTTGGCCGTTTCGAGTTGAGCCTGCGCGGCAAGCCCTTGCTGGCCAACCCGAAGACCTCGGCGCTGACCGTGTACAGCGTGGTCCGTGCCTTGGGCAACCATGCCCACGCGATTTCCATTTAGGAGCCGTCGATGAACACCGAACAGACATTACCCATCTGCATCGCCGGCCAGTGGCGCCCAGGCCGTGGCGAGCGTTATGCCAGCCGCTACCCGGCCACCGGCGAAGCCGTGGCCTGGCTCAATGCCGCCGACCTGCAGGATGTGGAAGAAGCCATTCAGGGCGCGCACCAGGCGTTTTTGCACAGCGGCTGGGCCCAGCGCAAACCCCACGAGCGGGCCGGCGTGTTGTATCGCATCGCCGAGTTGATCCGCCTGCACAGCGAAGAGCTAGCGCAACTGCAGCGCCAGGACAACGGTAAACCGATCAATGAAACCCGCGCCCTGGTAGCCAGTGCGGCCGGCACCTTTCAGTTCTTCGCCGCGGCCTGCGAAACCCTGGAAGAAACCATCACGCCGTCACGCGGTGATTTCGTCAGCATGAGCGTGTATGAGCCGATGGGCGTGGTCGCCGCGATCACCCCGTGGAACTCGCCGATTGCCAGCGAGGCGCAGAAGGTCGCTCCGGCATTGGCGGCGGGCAATGCGGTGGTGATCAAACCGGCGGAAATCACCCCGCTGCTGGCCCTGCGCCTGGCGCGTCTGTGTGAAGAGGCCGGCCTGCCCAAGGGTTTGATCAGCGTGTTGCCGGGCAAGGGTTCGTTGCTGGGGGATGCGCTCACCCGCCACCCGCTGATCAAGCGCGTGTCGTTTACCGGTGGCACGCGCACGGGCAAGCACATCGCCCATATTGCCGCCGACAAGATGATGCCGGTGTCCCTGGAGCTGGGCGGCAAGTCACCGACCATCGTCCTCGAGGACGCCGACCTTGAGCATGCGGTGGCCGGGGTGCTGTACGGCATCTTCAGTTCGTCGGGCGAAGCCTGCATCGCCGGCTCCCGGTTGTTCATCGCCCGCGCCTTGTACGAGCCGTTCATGCAGCGCCTGGTCGCTGCCGCCGCGAACCTGCGGGTGGGCGACCCGGCCGACGAGCATACACAGATGGGCCCGTTGATCAGCGCCAGCCACCGCGAATCGGTGGAGCGTTACGTCGCCCTCGGCCTGGCCGAAGGTGGGCGCCTGCGCCTGGGTGGGCAGCGCCCCAGCGGTAATGTGTATGACCAGGGTTACTTCTATCCGCCGACCATCCTGGAGGGCCTGAGCAACCACCAGCAAGTGTGCCAGGAGGAAATCTTCGGGCCGGTATTGGTCGCCATGCCGTTCGACGACGAAGCACAACTGCTGGAGCAGGCCAACGACAGCGTCTACGCCCTCGCCGCCGGCATCTGGACCCGTGACTACAAGCGCGCCTGGGCCCTGGGCCGGCGTTTGCAGGCCGGTACGGTATGGATCAACACCTACAAGCAGTTCTCGATCTCCACGCCTTTCGGCGGCTGGCGCGACAGCGGCCTGGGCCGCGAAAAAGGTCGCCTGGGCATCCTGCAGTACATGGAACAGAAGAGCCTCTACTGGGGCATGAACGAACAGCCACTGGCCTGGGCCGGTGTGCCACGAGAGGTAGCGCAATGAGCGTTTTAGGTATTGATGAAGTCACTTACGGCGTCGAGGACCTGGACACCTGCGTACGTTTTTTCAGCGACTGGGGCCTGACCCAAGTCAGCGCGCAATCGGACGAGGTGGTGTTCGAGACCCTCAACGGCTGTCGCGTAGTGCTTGCGGACCTGAACAAGCCGGGCCTGCCGCCGGCCATCGAAGCCGGCTCCACGGTGCGCGAAGTGGTATGGGGCGTAGCCAGCACCGCCGACCTGGCGCTGTACAGCCAACGCATCGCCAATGACCCGGGGTTTGTCGAATGTGACGGGCGCATCGGCTGCACCGACCCCAACGGTCTGGCGATCCGCCTGCAAGTCACGCGCAAGCGTGAACTGGAGATTGAATGCAGCGGCCACAACACCTGGCAGACCAAGGGCCGGATCAACAAGGCGGCGCCGATCTATGAGCGCGCCACGCCGATTGAAGTCGGCCACGTGGTGTTTTTCGTCAAGGACGTGAACGCCTGCGAAGCCTTCTACCACGAGCGTTTCGGCTTCCAGGCCTCGGACCGTTACCCGGACCGCGGCGCCTTCCTGCGCACCGCCGAAGAAGGCGGCCACCACGACCTGTTCATGTTGCAACTGCCGGCACCACGGGCGGGGCTGAACCACGTGGCCTTTACCGTGCGCGACGTTCATGAGGTGTTTGGCGGCGGCATGCATGTGTCCCGCAGCGGCTGGCCGACCGAAATCGGGCCGGGCCGCCACCCGGTGTCTTCGGCGTTTTTCTGGTACTTCAAGAACCCGGCCGGCGCGCTGGTGGAGTACTACGCCGATGAAGACCAACTGACCGGCGAATGGCAGCCACGCACCTTTGAGCCCGGCCCTACGGTCTTCGCTGAATGGGCCATTGCTGGCGGTATCGACGGCAACACCCGGCGCCAGCAACACGTCGAAGCGCCGCAAGGCAAGTTCCTCACCGACAAACCCAAACCTTGAGCAGGAGTCGCCCATGCCTTCCCTGAATATTGCTATCGCCGGTGCCGGTATCGGCGGCCTGACCGCCGCCATCGCCCTGCATCGCGCCGGTCACCAGGTCACCGTGTTCGAACAGTCCAAGGCCTTTTTGCGCGTCGGTGCCGATATCAACCTCACCCCCAACGCGGTCCGTGCGCTGGATGGCCTGGGCATTGGCCCCGCCGTACGCATCCCGGCCGCTCGCCCCACGCACCGCATCAGCCGCATGTGGGACACCGGCGAGGAAACCTCGCGCCTGGAAATGTCCGATGCTGCCGAACAAAAATACGGCGCGCCGCAACTGACCATCCACCGCGCCGACCTGCTCGCGGCCCTGGCCGAAGTGTTCCCGCTGAACAACGTGCAGTTCGCCAAGCGTGCCGAACGGATAGAACAGGCTGACGACGGCATTACCTTGCACTTCAAGGATGGCAGCCAGCACCGCTGTGACGTGCTGATTGGCGCAGACGGTATCCACTCAGTGGTGCGCAGCGCGCTGTTTGGCGAAGAGCATCCGCGCTTTACCGGAGTGGTGGCCTATCGCGCGGTGGTACCGGCCGAACAGGTGGCGCATGTGCCGAACATCCAGGCGTTCACCAAATGGTGGGGGCCGAACCCGCAAAGCCAGATCGTCACCTTCCCGCTGAACCAGGGCAAAGACATCTTCATCTTCGCCACCACCGCCCAGGACAGCTGGCACGAAGAGTCGTGGACCAGCGCCGGCGATGCCGATGAGCTGCGCAGCCACTACCAGGCGTTCCATCCGGACGCCCGCGCCCTGCTTGATGCCTGCACCGATGTGCTCAAGACCGCGTTGTATGAGCGTGACCCGCTGCCGTTCTGGTCCAAGGGCGCGATCACCCTGCTGGGCGATGCCTGCCACCCGATGATGCCGTTCATGGCCCAGGGCGCCGGCCAGGCCATCGAAGATGCGGTGGTGCTCGCCCGCTACCTGCAAGACCTCGACAGCCAGGCCTCGGTGGCCGGCGCGTTGCAGGCTTACCAGCAAGCGCGCCTGGAACGCACCAGCCAGATCCAGATCGGCTCGCGGGGCAACCAGTGGCTCAAGGACGGCGGTAATGCCGATTGGGTCTACGGCTACGACGCCTGGGGCGTCCCAACAACTCACGCAGCCTGAACACACCTGTACGGAGGTCAACACCATGAGTACTCACGAACCCTACCTGCAACCCCATCAGGCACGTAAACGACCCAACACCCAGTTCGAAGAGTTGCTGGGCGACTCCATCGAGCGCGCGTTTGGCAGTGGCGTGACCGAACTGCCGGCCCTGCTCGCGCATTTGAACCTGGCCGGCCCGCCGTGCCCGCTGACCAGCGGCGAGTGGACCGAAGATGCCTACAAAACCCTGATGGCCCGGCTGGGCGAATGACCCGGCAGAAGGAATAAAAATGAACATGCAATTGACCGTCGACCCTGTTGAACAGCATCTGGCCAATGGCCTCAAAGACCTCTGGTTCCCGATATTGCCGTCGGACCTTTTGGGTGAGAAGCCGCTGTCGATACGACGCCTGGGCTACAAGATCGCCCTGTGGCGCGACAACGATGGCAGCGTTCATGCGCTGGAAGACCATTGCCCCCATCGCGGCGCCCCGCTGTCCCAAGGGCCGGTGCTGGGCGATCGCCTGCAGTGCCCGTACCACGGCGTTGAAGTGCGCTGCGACGGCACCGTCACCAAAGTACCCGGCAGCCCCGGCTGCAAACTGGAAGGCAGCCGGCCCACGCGTATGTTCCACACCCGCGAAGCCGCAGGCGCGATCTTCTTGTTCAACGCCACCGACCCGCACCTGGACGTTGCGCCGGAGCTGGTGCTGCCCGAACAATTGACCTCTCCCGAGTGGAGCAGCTTCGTCTGCTACACCGAGTGGAAAGGCGACTATCGCTACGTGATCGACAACGTCATGGACCCGATGCACGGCACCTACCTGCACAAGATGTCGCACTCGATGAGCGAAGGCGAAGCCACCGCCAAGTTTGTCACCCGCGACACCGACACCGGTTTTTTCTTCGAGAAGGAAGGCCAGCGCGGCGTGAACTTCGACTGGACCGAGTTCGTGGACAACGGCTGCCATTGGCTGCGCCTGGAAATCCCCTACCCGAAAACCGGCGGTCCCGGCGGCAACTTCACCATCATCGGCAGCTACACCCCCAGCAGCCGCTCGCTGGCCGCCGCGTTCCACTGGCGCTGCCGCCCGCTGACCGGCTGGCAGCGCGACACCTGGCGGTTTCTGTACAAGAACCGCCTGGAAGCTCGGCATTGGGCGGTACTGGAACAAGACCGAGTGCTGCTGGAGTTCATGGAGCCGGATGCCAATCAGCGTGAAAACCTCTACCAGCACGACCTGGGCGTAGTGCGGCTGCGGCGCTACCTGAAGAACGCCGCCAAAGCCCAGCTCGAGTTGATCGACGCGAAGCAATTGCCATGAATAAAGCCGCGCTCCTCAACGCCCGCGTCCACATCCTGCGCTATGAAGCCGAAGGCATCATCAGCGTCGAACTGCGGCCTTTGGGCGATACCGTATTCGCGCAGTTCGACGCCGGCTCGCACATCGACCTGCACCTGGCCAACGGCCTGGTGCGCAGTTATTCGCTGCTCAATTCGCCCAGCGACCGTGGGCGTTATGTGGTCGGTATCCTGCGTGACCGCAACAGCCGTGGCGGTTCGGAGTATGTGCACAGCCAATTGCGGGTCGGCATGCCGTTGTCGATCTCGCCGCCTCGCAACAACTTCGAACTGGACCTGAGCGCCAGCCACAGTGTGCTGGTGGCCGGAGGCATCGGGATCACGCCGATCTACTGCATGTTCCGCCAATTGCTGGCGCTGGGAAAATCCGCCGAGCTGATCTACTGCGCCCGCTCACGCCAGGAAGCTGCATTGGTAGAAGAATTGGGCGGACTCGGTGCGCGGGTGATTTACCACTTCAATGACGAAAAAGGCGTGCCGCCCGATCTGGCCGCCTACCTCGCCGGCCAACCTGCGGATACCCATCTGTACTGCTGCGGCCCGACGCCGATGCTCGACGCTTTCGAAAGTACCTGTGAGCGCCTGGGTTATCCCCATGCTCACATCGAACGCTTTGCCGCCGCCGAACTGCCGCCCAGCGAAGACGCCCAGAGCAGTTATAGCGTTGAACTGAAAAGGTCCGGCAAAACCCTGGCGGTGGAACCTGGCTTGAGTTTGCTGGATGTGCTGCTGGAGGCGGGTTGCGACATTGATCACAGCTGCCGCGAAGGCGTGTGTGGCTCCTGCGAGACGCGGGTAGTGGAAGGCGAAATCGACCACCGCGATGGGGTGCTGACCAAGGCCGAGCGGGCTGCGAACAAGTCGATGATGGTGTGCGTTTCAGGCTGCAAGAGCCAACGCTTGGTGCTAGACCTCTAACCCCCCTTGTAGGAGCGAGCTTGCTCGCGAAGAACGTCCAGGCACCGCGTTACTCCAAGGTGCTCGCAGTATCGTTAACGTTTTTCGCGAGCAAGCTCGCTCCTACAGGATCACCCGCAAAGTGCCCGTTTCATTGGCAGCGTGCAATAAATACGCACCTATCACGGGCAACTTTGTTACCACACTTACAGGTTGTTTCATGGGTTATACAAACCGCTTTGTTTCCCATATAAACAACTGTTTTTGATGATGTTTTTATAAAGCATTAACTAACAAGCCGCCTGGCACACTTCCTGCTCTACTCATGTGCATTCACTGATTAAACGGCGTTTCGCCGATAAAACAATAAGAACCAACACTTAAACCCGGTAAGACCCGCTCCCTCCTTAGTTGCCTTTAAAGGCAAGCGGACGAGTGTTGCCGATCACCCGGTAGAGAGGTCTCTATGAAGCGCGTCTTGTGTGCAGGATTGATGTTTGCCAGTTTCAGCAGTTTCGCCGCAGAACCCATTCCTTCCGAGCCGGTACGGGTCAACGCCGCCAACAAACCTTTCCCGCATATTTCCTGGCGCAGCGATAGCGGCGACAGCAGCCTGGACATCGGCGGGGCGTTGCGTACCAACTATCGCGACGAGCATTGGGACACCACCGAAAACAACGGCAGGTTTCTGTTCGACACGTTCCGTCTGGATGTGCAGGCCACCTACAAGAGCCTCTACAGCGATATCGGCTACTGGTTCCAGGATGACGGCAAGCGTTCCATTGACCGCGGGTTCGTGGGCTATCGGCTCAATCCCAACTCCAACCTGCAACTGGGGGCGCCGTTCAAACCCTTCGGTCTGGAGCCTTATCCGCAATTTGGCTGGAGCTACCACCTGCCGTTCTTCATGGGCTACGCGGTGAGTGCCGGCACCGGCCTCAAATACAGCTACAAGGATCAGGATTGGGACGTGCAACTCGGCTACTTCCCGCGCATGCTGCCCAGCGATTTGCGTTACTCGCCGGAAGTGGGGCGTTACGCCGACTTGAATGACAACGCGATTGCCTTCACCCAGTCGCGCCAGGACAACGAGAAGCGCAACCAATTCAACGCCCGCGTGGCGCGCACCTTCAACAACGAGGGCTGGAAGACCGAAGTCGGTGCCTCACTCGCCACCGCCCAACTGTACAACGCAACCACCAAAGACAATGGCGACTACTGGGCCGCCGGCGTGCACGCCATCATCAGCAAGGGCCTGTGGACCGTCACCACCCAAGCCATCCGCTACGAATACGACCCCGAAAACCCGGCCGGGGTGAGCAACGACTCAGTGCTGATGGGCGGCAATGGCCTGACGCCTGCGTACCTGATCGCCTCCAAGGCCAGCCTGGCTTCGCTCAACGTCGGCTACGACATCCACACGCCCCGGCTGGGGCAACTGAAGAAGATCAAGCTGTACAGCGATTACAGCCGGATGATGAAAGACAAAAGCGCCTGGGACGACTCGCAGATGTTCACCGTGGGCGCGCAGTTCCTGGCGATGCCGGTGATGGCCTGGGTCGATCTCACGTGGGCGCGTAACGCCAATCCCTATGGTGGTGCGGAGAATGGCAGCGGCTTTACCAGCACCAATTCGGTGGGCAGCAACGACTGGTATTACCGCACCAACGTCAATATCGGTTACTACTTCTGACCTAGACCCCCTGTGGGAGCGGGCTTGCTCGCGAATGCGCCATATCAGCCACTGCATACGTTGACTGACCTACTGCATTCGCGAGCAAGCCCACAGGGGTTGTGCGCTGGCAGTTGGCTTTTGCTGATGTCGGGCCTCGGGTGAGGCCCGTTTGGGTTACCTGAACTCCAGCGCAATGGCTACAACAGCCATCCAAATCAGGGCGGTAGAGATCATCGTCGTAACGATTGTGAGAAGACGTTTTAGATAGGGTGGGAAGTTTTCATAGTCCACGGGGTCCAACTTGCCATGCCGGATATGCAACTTTGGCATCAGGATCATTCCGGCTATTTGTGACATTTCCAAAAGAGACCAAATCAAACCGCGCTTCCCAAGGCTGTCTCCCCAGAGGTAGATATAACGGCTGTTTTTCAAAGCTTCCTTTATGGCGTCCAAATGACGGTGGGTGAGGTACAGACTGAATGCGAGGCCGGCAAAGCCAAGCAGAAGCGGGCCACCGGCAACCATCCAGAAAGCCAGCCAGGACTTCCAAAACTCTTCCGCCGTCATGGCAAAGATTTCTCATACAAAATTTCTCCGCCCATTTCGCCCCCTTTGCCACCGATAGTCGTACCCGCCCAAGCGCCTGTCCCAACCAGAGCCGCTACACAGATAACGCCCCCTATACCTGTCGTAACACCCAGCCCCAGGCAGATCGTACTACCAGCAACACCACCGACCCACCCGCCAGCAGCACCTCCGCCAACCGAGCCAGAGAACTTTCCAGCCTCTGTAAACTTGATCTTTTCGCAAGCCGCCCCGGAATCGTTATTGCAAACCTGCTGTATTGCCAATGAGGCGGATACGCCGCCAAGGGCAATTCCGATGTAACCACCTGCCTTCATGTATCTGGCCGCGCGGCTGGTGGCTTCCACATGCGCCGAATAACCCGGAATCTGCCCAGGCCCACCCGCTTTGTCCCAGTGATGCACCAGACTGCGACTGGATATACCTAGGGCCGTTTTCAACTTGGGGTGATCACCCAGGGTGGTTTGGCCACGTAAGCGCGTGGAGTTAAGCAGGTGGGCATCCAGATGGTTCATAAGACGCTGTCGATCCGCGAAGAACTGGGGCGATTTAAGGTGACCGTGCTGACGATAATTTTGTTGATGCAGGCGCTCGATGGCTTGGAGGGTGTCGCGCAGGTTGTTCATGTGCGTTTCCATCACCACAGCGCTGACGCCGAGCCAGGTTGAGGTATGGCCGATAAAACCAGCTATTTCGGCACCGTGGCGATACAGAAAGTCAGCCTCGTCCGGCGTCAGCGAATCCAGAGATGCGCTGACGTGTTGAGCAGCCTGCATCAATTGCGCTTCTTGATAGGTGCAGGAGGTATTGTTCGGATCGCTGAGCACGATCATCAAGCCGGCTTTGACGTGTCCTGTGTTGGGATTCAGCGATTGAAACTTGCGCATTACCGCCGGGTCCCGAATTGGAAACAGTGTGGCTTCCATAGCTTCGCGGGTCATGCTTTTGGGGACGATATAAAAACCTGGCTCCTCGCCTAAGAGAGCTTTAAATGCGCCAAATGCGGACCGGGGCGAATAACTTGGCGCGGTGGCAGTGCGTTGAGAAGGGGCCGACCATTGGGGCGCTGGCTGGACCGGATCGACGGCTTGTCTGTTGGCGCGCACAACCGAGCCACCTCTGCCGTGGTACGTGCCGAGTAACACCGAAGGAATCAGCTCGGCTTTACAGGGACAGCCGCTGTAGCTGTCCAACGTACCGGCAATAAGCCGGCCATTGCTTCGCATGAAAGAAATGCCGCCGATGATCTTATACGTTTGCCCATCCTTGCCACAGGTGACTGAGTCACCTTCGCAAGCACGAAGACTGCCATGCATATGGGTCCTTTGATCTCCGTCCAGTACTTCCCCGCCGCAACTGGTTTTGTCACCTTGGCGGATGAAATGACCTACGCTCATTGTTCTGCCTCTTATCCATGGTTTTTTTGACCGTGCTTTCCTGCTCGTTTCGATAAGAAAACTGACGCGTAACGCATTTCAATCGAGGCAATCGAGTAAGGAAAAGTCAGTAGCAAGCCAAACTTTGGAGAGGGATTTACTTAGGGTAAAGTCGGACGATTCCGTGAGTTTCGTCGTATAAGTCTGATAGGCTTGCGGCGCCCGATGCCGTACACCGGGCGCGCATTGCTTGCCACTAACGTTCCAAGCACAGTCGTCAAATGGCTGTTGGGGCGAGGGAGCGAGCTCCCTCGCCACAGGTAAGCTATTTATCGGCCCCGGCGCGATTTTTCCAATTGACCGTTCCTCGGTCAATTACGCCCCTTGCAGACGGCTGGCGCGCACCTAGGTATAGTGCCGCCCCTCTTCGCGTCTGCGGCCGTCGATAACGAGGCCCGGGAACCACGCGAAAGCGCATGAATAACAACACCCGCAAAAGGATGGGGATCGAGCGTCGTGCACTGCCTGGTGCCGAGCGATGCGTCGGACCGTCCTGCGTTTGCCATCAGAAAAATCAGCGAGGAACACTCCATGCTCGAAGTCATCAACGACTTCCTCTCAGGGAAAGTACTGATCGTGCTCATAGTCGGGCTCGGCGGTTATTTCACGATCCGCTCGCGTTTCGTGCAATTGCGTCACTTTTTCCACATGTTCTCGGTGTTTAAAGACAGCCTCAAGAGCAGCGCCGGCCAACTCAGCTCGTTCCAGGCGCTGATGCTCAGCCTGGCGGGCCGCGTGGGTGCCGGTAACATCGCCGGTGTCGGCATTGCCGTGACGTTGGGTGGCCCGGGTGCCGTGTTCTGGATGTGGGTTACCGCGCTGGTGGGCATGTCTTCGAGCTTTATCGAGTGCTCCCTCGGCCAGTTGTACAAGCGCACCGACGCTGAAGGCACCTACCGTGGCGGCCCGGCCTATTACATCCAGCACGGCCTGCACAAGCGCTGGCTGGGTATGGTCATGGCGTTCCTGCTGCTGGTGACCTTCGGCTTTGCCTTCAACGGCCTGCAAGCCCACGCTGTAACGCACTCGCTGAACAACGCCTTCGGCCTCGACACCACCTACACCGGCCTTGCGCTGGCGGTGTTGCTGGGCCTGGTGTTCATCGGCGGGATCAAGCGTATCGCCTCGATTGCCGACCTGCTGGTGCCGGTCAAGACCCTGGTCTACATCGCCGTGACCCTGTACGTGATCGTGCTGCAATTCGACCATGTACCGGCCATGCTCGCGACCATCGTCAAGAGCGCGTTCGGCCTCGACCAAGCCTTCGGTGGCCTGGTGGGCAGTGCGATCATCATGGGTGTGAAGCGCGGCGTGTTCGCCAACGAAGCAGGCTTGGGCAGTGCGCCTAACGTAGCGGCAGTGGCGTCGGTAGAACACCCGATCGCCCAAGGCGTGGTGCAGGCGTTCAGTGTGTTCCTCGACACCTTCGTGATCTGCACCTGTACTGCGTTGCTGATTTTGCTGTCCGGTTTCTACACCCCAGGCTTTGAAGGTGACGGCATTGCCCTGACCCAGAACTCCCTGGCGGCGGTAGTGGGTGACTGGGGCCGCATGTTCATCTCGGTGGCCCTGGCGTTGTTCGTGTTCACCTCGATCATGTACAACTACTACCTGGGCGAGAGCAACCTGCGCTTCCTGGTCGGTAACAACCGCAAGGTGCTGATGGGTTATCGCGCCTTGGTGCTGGTGCTGATTTTCTGGGGTTCCATCGAGAACCTGAGCACGGTGTTCGCCTTCGCCGACATCACCATGACCATGCTCGCGTTCGTCAACCTGTTCGCCCTGGCGTTCCTGTTCAAGATTGCCATGCGCATCCTCAATGACTACGACAACCAGCGCGCGGCGGGCATCAAGACTCCGGTGTTCGATTCCAGCCAGTTCCCCGACCTGGACCTGGACCGCAAGGCATGGCCGGCCAACCCGGTGAAAACCGAAACGGCCCCGGCAGCGGAACTGAGCGCTCAAGCGCAACGTTAATCGCAGCTAGATGACACGCCGCCCGGCCTTGGGCATGCTCTGGGCCCGGCGGCGTTTTTCGTTCAGGAGATTTTCGATGCAATCAGCTAATAACGTGATGGTGCTCTATACCGGCGGCACCATTGGCATGCAGGCCAGCGCCAACGGCCTGGCGCCCGCGTCTGGTTTTGAAGTGCGCATGCGTGAACAGTTTGCCGGCGCAGACCTGCCCGCGTGGCGCTTCCAGGAAATGTCGCCACTGATCGACAGCGCCAACATGAACCCTGCCTACTGGCAACGCCTGCGCAGCGCCGTGGTCGAGGCGGTAGATGCCGGCTGCGACGCCGTGCTGATCCTGCACGGCACCGACACCCTGGCCTACAGCGCGGCGGCCATGAGCTTCCAACTGCTGGGCCTGCCGGCGCCGGTGGTGTTCACCGGTTCGATGCTGCCAGCGGGTGTACCGGATAGCGATGCCTGGGAGAACGTCAGCGGTGCGTTGACGGCCTTGGGCGAAGGCCTGAAGCCGGGTGTGCACCTGTACTTCCACGGCGCGCTGATGGCGCCGACTCGCTGCGCGAAAATTCGCAGTTTTGGGCGCAACCCGTTTGCCGCACTGCAACGCAATGGCGGTGTTGCGCTGGCAGACAAGCTTCCCGCCGCGCTGGCCTACCGCAACGACAAGGCCCCGGCCAACGTTGGTGTCCTGCCGCTGGTTCCTGGCATTGCTGCCGCGCAACTGGATGCATTGATCGACAGCGGCATCCAGGCCCTGGTGCTCGAGTGCTTCGGTAGCGGCACCGGCCCAAGTGACAACCCAGCCTTCCTGGCCAGTCTCCAGCGTGCGCAGGACCAGGATGTGGTGGTGGTCGCGATCACCCAATGCCATGAAGGCGGCGTGGAACTGGATGTCTACGAAGCCGGCAGCCGCCTGCGCAGCGTGGGTGTACTGTCCGGCGGCGGCATGACCCGAGAAGCGGCCTTCGGCAAGCTCAACGCCTTGATCGGCGCGGGGCTGGACAGCGCAGAAATCCGCCGCCTGGTGGAATTGGACCTGTGCGGCGAGCTGAGCTGACCGGCATGTAACTTGCTCCACTTCCAGCTATCCCCTGGCTGGAAGTTCCCATGCTGCATTCCCACCTCACCACCCTCAATGCCGTTTCCCTAGTGCTGCGTACCTTCGAGGTCGAAGGCTTGCCCCCTGAAGCATTGCTGGCCGGCAGCGGCATCTGTGCGGCGGATTTGAGCCGCGCCGACACGCGTATCGCCACACATCAGGAGATGCAAGTGTGTGCCAATGCCGTGGCCCATCAGCGTGATATCGGCCTGATCGTTGGACGGCGTATGCATGTTTCCTCGTACGGCCTACTGGGCTATGCCCTGCTCACCAGTGCCACTTTCGGTGACGCTTTGCGCCTGGCCCTGCGGTATCCGGCGCTGTTGGGAACACTCTTCGAACTGAGCCTGGAAGAGGACGGCGAGCGTATCTGGTTCACGGCCGGCGATTACCGCGAAAACCCGGCACTGACTGCCTTCAATGTCGAGCTGTGCCTGGGATCACTGAAGGTCATTTGCGACGACCTGCTCGGCCATCCACTGCCGTTGCTGGGCGCTCGGTTCGAGCACGATGCGCCGGATTATCAGGCCCGCTACGCCGAGAGCTTCGACTGCCCGCTGCAGTTTCAGGCTATCGCCAACGCGTTCGCCTTTGATAAACGCTGGCTCGCCCAACCTTTGCCCCTGGCCGACGCGGTCACCCACCAGGCCATGGTCGAACGTTGCCGCAAACAGAACACCGAATTCACCGGGCGCGAGGCCTGGCTGGGGCGAATCCGCCAGCTGCTGGCTGCACAATTGCACGCCGCACCTGGGCTCGATGGCCTGGCTCAGCAGATGAACTGTTCTGCGCGCACCCTGCGCCGGCACCTGCACAACCTGGGTTGCAGCTATCAGGAACTGCTCGATGAGCTGCGTTTCGAACGCGCCAAACAGTTGTTGGCTAACGGCCTGTGGCCGATCCACCGGATTGCCGAGACGCTGGGGTTCAGCGAAACGGCAAGCTTCAGGCATGCGTTCGTGCGCTGGAGCGGCGTCACGCCGAGCCAATTTCGTGCATGACGCGCCAATGAGGGGCGAATTGCGGACACACACTTTGGCCATATTGATCCCCTTTTGGCCGCTCCTGTCGTTCTCATAAACCGCGTGCGCCGCAAGACTGCACTCACGAATACAGCCTGCGGAGAACAACAACATGCTGACGATCTACTCGGACGATCACCACCTGCACCATGGCCGCTGTGAGCTGATGGACGGGCAACTGATGCCCTGCTTCGAAATGCCCTCGCGCGCCGACCATGTGCTGCAACGGGTCAAGGACCGCGAACTGGGCCCGGTGCAGGCCCCGGAGGATTTCGGCCTGGCACCGCTGCAACGTATCCACAGCCGCGACTACCTCGACTTCTTCAAAGGCGCCTGGCAACGCTGGACCGAATACGGCCAGGACGGCGACCTGCTGCCTTACACCTGGCCTGCGCGCACGTTGCGCCGCGTGTTGCCCACCAGCCTGCACGGCCAGTTGGGCTATTACAGCTTCGACGGTGGCGCGCCGATCACCGCCGGCACCTGGCAAGCGGCTTACAGCGCAGCACAAGTTGCCCTCACCGCCCAGGCCGCTATCGCCCATGGCGCCCATAGTGCCTTCGCGTTGTGCCGCCCGCCGGGGCATCACGCCGCCAGCGATTTGATGGGCGGTTATTGCTACCTCAACAACGCGGCCATCGCGGCCCAGGCGTTCCTTGATCAGGGCTGCAAAAAGGTCGCGATCCTCGACGTGGATTACCACCATGGCAACGGCACGCAGTCGATTTTCTATGAGCGCAGCGACGTGCTGTTCACCTCGATTCACGGCCATCCGGAGGCAGAGTTTCCGTTCTTTCTCGGTTATGCCGATGAGCACGGCGAAGGCGAAGGCGCGGGTTTCAATTTCAACTATCCGTTGCCGGCGGGCTCCGGCTGGCAGGTCTGGAGCGCGGCGCTGGAACAGGCCTGCGCCGAGATCGAGCGCTACGCTGCCGACATCATCGTGGTGTCCCTGGGCGTGGACACGTTCAAGGACGACCCTATCTCGCAGTTCAAGCTCGACAGCCCCGACTACCTAGCCATGGGCGCACGCATTGCGCGCCTGGGCAAACCCACGCTGTTCGTGATGGAAGGCGGCTACGCGGTGGAAGAAATCGGCATCAACGCCGTCAACGTGCTGGAAGGTTTCGAGGAAGCAGCCCAATGAACATACTCAAGTCGCTCGCCCTGTGCGCCGTGGTTGTCAGCGGCGCAGCCCAGGCCGAAGAAAAAACCCTGAAGGTCTACAACTGGTTCGACTACATCACGCCCAAGGCGCTGGAAGACTTCAAGGCCCAGCACCCGTCGATCAAGCTGGTGTACGACATCTTTGACACCAACGAAGCCCTGGAAGCCAAACTGCTCACCGGCAACTCCGGCTATGACGTGGTGGTACCGTCCAACGTGTTCCTGGCCAAACAGATCGAAGCCGGCGTGTTCCAGCCCCTGGACCGCAGCCAACTGCCCAACTGGAACCACCTCGATCCCAAGCTGATGAAGCTGATCGAGGCCAACGACCCCGGCAATCAATACGCCGTGCCCTACATGTACGGCACCATCCTGATCGGTTTCAACCCAGCCAAGGTCAAGGCGGCCCTGGGCGACAACGCCCCCGTGGACAGCTGGGACCTGATCTTCAAGGAAGAGAACATCAGCAAGCTCAAGCAATGCGGCGTCGCACTGCTGGACTCGCCCTCGGAGATCCTGCCCCTGGCCTTGCAGCACCTGGGCCTGGACCCCAACAGCAGCAACCCCAAGGACTACGACAAGGCCGAAGCCCTGTTGATGAAGATCCGCCCGTACATCACCTACTTTCACTCCTCCAAATACATGGCCGACATCGCCAACGGCGACATCTGTGTGGCGGTGGGCTATTCCGGCAGTTTCTCCCAGGCCGCCAACCGCGCCAAGGAAGCCAAGAATGGCGTGACCGTGGACATGCGCCTGCCCAAGGAAGGCGCGCCGATCTGGTTCGACATGCTCGCCATCCCCAAGGGCGCCAGCAACCCGGGCGACGCCTACACCTTTATCGACTACCTGCTGCAACCCAACGTGATCGCGCCGATCAGCGACTTTGTCGGTTACCCCAACCCCAACAAGGATGCCAGCGGGTTGGTCGAACCAGCCATTCGTAACAACCCCAACCTGTACCCGACCGACGCAGCCATGGCCACGCTCTATACCCTCAAACCCCTGGACAGCAAAGCCGAACGCGCCAGGACGCGGGCCTGGACCAAGATCAAATCCGGCAGGTAACGCCCTGCAGATTTTACAGTAGGCCTACGTAAGCACCGCCTCCCCGGCTGGCCGAGCCCTAGCATGGAAATCCCGAGCCTGGACCTCGGGTTATTTCCATCAATCGGCCAGACAGGGAAGCCTCATGACCTCAGCCGCTGCAAACACGCCCTCTACGAACGCAAAGCGCCTGGATGAACGTTCAGCGCTGTTCACCGAACTCTACGTCGGTCCCTCATTCAGGGAGACCGCGTCCCACTTGTTGCGCCAGTCGCTGCGAGAACACTACCCAACGCTGGATATTGACCCGGACATCGCCATGGTCGGTACACCCACCTGGCAATTGATCGACACTGAGATCGTCGCCGGCCCCACGCATTATCAGTCGCTCAGTGAAATCCTCGCGATACAGGCCGTCGTGGCCGAGCCCGCCCTGTACATCGAGGGCGAGCACTTTCTCACCCAGCAACCGATCGTCGAACCAGCGGTGCACCTGCCCGTGCGCATCTGTGAAATAGCCAAGACCCTCAACCTGCTGGCCCCGGTCATGCTGCGGGCCTTCCAGCAACAGCTGGTCGATTATTGGAACCAGACCAACGGCAACGGCGCTCACTGGCAGCGACTGTCGAGCGTATTGCGAGCGATCTGGAGCGTTGAGACCGCCGATGACTGGAGCGCCACCGAATGCGCCATGGCGCGCACCCTGTTCACGTCCCCCGATAAAGCCGACCGCAAGGGTAAAGACCCCTATAACCTCAAGGCCTGCCTGATTGAAATCGACCGAATCGACGCAGAACAAGTGACACACCGCAATGAGGTGGTGATCGCGGTACTGCTCGGCGAACATGAAGGGCAAACCTCGATCCTCATGCATTCGCTGCTCAAGGGTTATGAAAAATTCCCTTCGCTGGAGCAACTGGGCCATTCGCTGCCTGAGCATTTGCCGGGCTCTACCGCAAAGCAGGAAATCCATTGGCGCCTGTACGAACCCGAGGGCAATTTTTTTGATCAGCAAGCTTGCGCGTTGGTGTCTGTGCTGGTGGAGGCCGTGGGTGACATTGATTTTTCAGACGTGCATCACACCCACGCCGCTGATGTCGCAGTGGGCACGCCGCCCGCCGTCGTCCCCCTTGCGACGGATAAAAGCCCCGACCTTGCGTGGTATCAGAGCCAATTGCCCGATTGGTTGATGAATGCCTCCAACGCAGACCAGGATTTCTTCGCTCGCCACTTGAAGGACCTCGCTGCGCTGCACAGCCAGAACGACGGCCGCTCCTACCTGGACGATATCCCTTCCATCGAAGCGTACGCGTTGAAGATGGCCAAAGCGCAAATGCTCAAGGATCATCCTGACAGCGCCAACGTTCCCTTGGATAAAATCCGGCTGGAGGTAAAAAGCCCGGTCATCTGGGGCGCCTTCGTGGTGCCGGGTCAGTTCGACACCAGCACCTTCAGCGTGGCCGAGTTGGCCCTGCAGAATCTGATTGCGCTGCCGACCGGTAATCGCTCTCTCAAGACCGAAAATGGCTTCAACCTGCCCGAATGGTTGGACGCGGATTATGTTGTATCACTGGTCACCGCTGTCGATATCGGCAGCACCTATCCCGCCCTGGTCAAAGAGAAACTGCTGGATGACCCGCAGGAATCCTCGCGCCGTAAAACGCTCTTCAAACAGCACCTGCGTATCCAGCTGCCAATGCAGGCCTTGCAAGCCAAGATTCGCCAGCAGGAAGGTATCGACGAGCGTGGCTACCGTTACGTGGCCGCCGTCTTACAGGACGACCCCACTGACCGTCTAGTGGACGGACAAACCCTTGTGCTCAGGCCATTGGCTTTCCGGCCATTACGGCGCACGTCGGCTTCTTTGGACACGGTGGCTAACATGTATGTGATCGGCCCCGACGACCCGGCGGCGGGACCCTGTCTGCTGTATCGGCCGATGTTCACGCCGGCACTGATGCAGTTCCCGTCACCGGCCAATCTGATCTATGCGATCTCGCAGTCGAGCAGCCTGCGCGAGTCGGTGCTGGCCTGGCTACCGGAAGCCGTGCGCAGCGACTATGCCAATTATGTATTTCCCGGCACGCTGCCATCCCCCTGGCAGGTAGCCGATGCCCTGATAGAGCCCGATAAGCTGTGGACCATGAGCGGGCCCATGACGCTGGGTGAGCAGGTACTCAACGGCGATCGGTTCTACGCGCTGTTCAAAGCCAACGCTGATGCCTTGATCGAACTGGCCGATCGGCAATCGGTCTCCAACGCCGAAAACCGCTGGGCCACCTTCAAGCGCGCCGGTTGGCTGATCTTCAATCTCGTGCTGCCTTTTCTCGGTCGTAGCGTAGGCACGGCGGCGTGGATCTGGCAGGTGGTCGATCAACTGCAGAACTTTATCGAGGCTCAGGAACACGGTGAAAAGCAGGCCGAGTGGTCGGCGCTCACCGATGTGCTCCTCAATCTGGGCATGGCAATCACCTTGCACGTCGCCAGCCGCAGCCACCGCCCCGGTTACCCACGCAAGTCCAGGCCAGCATTGCCGAAGGCGACAACCGCCAAAGACGTCACGGTCAAACAACAGCCGTCGGCATCTCATGAGCTGCCCGCACCTCATTTGCACATCGATGGCGCAATCAAGCGCGCCCCAGGTGAACTCGTCAAACTGCTCGACAGCTTCAAGGTCAGTAAACCGCAAAACCTGGGCACCGTTGAAACTGCCGAAGGCCAGTACCAGTACCTGTACCGCCAGGCGCAGCACTACTACGCCCCCGTGGGGGAGCGCTGGTTCGAGGTGAGCGTCGGCGAGGATGAGCCGGTGGTCATCATCGATCCCAAGAAGCCTGAACGCACAGGCCCGGCATTGATCCACAACGCCAGGGGCCAATGGTTCATCGACACACGCTTGCGCTTGCGCGGCGGCGGCCCCAAGAAACAGCAGCAAAAGTCGCAGACCGACGCGCAGGCCGAGGCCGATAAGGCCCAACAGCGCTTGTCACAATTCGAGCAAGACAAGACGGCCACGCAAGAGCAACTGCAACAGGCGCGAGTGGCCATGGACGATCCTCAGGCCAGCACGTCGGCCCAGGCCCGCCGTCACACCTACCTGCAGAAACTCGAAACCCAGAGAAACAGCTACGAATCGGCGCTGCAACAACTCAAGATCTTGAACGTCTTCGCGCCGACCGCAACCTATCAGGAGCAAGCCGTTAGCTATGTAGACGCCGAGCTGAAGCTGAGCGAAACCGGGATACGCGAGGCTCAAGTCACCTTTACGCCCAAGCTCGAAGCCGTGCTGGACCAGATCAAACATCAGATCAGCCACCCGCAGGATCGTCAGATTGACGATGCCCGGGCCCTGACCGATATGAGCCAGGACATGATCGAGCGCCTCAATTACATCGAATCGCGCTTTAATCAACTCAGGGCAATGGGCAAGAAAGGCTTCGAAGCCATTCGCGAGCACCGCAAGCACTTGCCGGCCTACACCGCCCAATACCTCAGGGCCCTGCAGGTAACGATGGCGCGTAACCTGTGCGTGGACGAGAGCAGCACCACCGCACTGGATGCGTGGAATGCCATCGACCGTATTGTCGACAGCGCCGACCTGACCATCCTGAGTTTTCGTGAAAGTCTGCTGGAGCGCAGCGAGTCGCGGCTGGACGAACGCATCGAAATCCTCGCCAGCCTGGTGGAGCAATTCAACATCATTGATGAACGCCTGCAGGATTTTGCCCAGGAGTTCAACGACGTCGCGCTGACCAGCCCGCTCACACGCCTGCGTGAAAAAGTCCGTGGTTTCTACAACGAAACCGTGGGTCACCTAGAGTTGCTGCACAATGCCCGCGAAGCACTCAGAAGCCGACCCACACCGCCACCCACCCCTCCAAAAATCAGGAAAAAAATCATCTATACGCGCTACAACGGCGTTCTGATTGGGGAGCCCCGCCGCTCAGCCCTAGGCGAGGAAACCGGACTGGTGGATATCAGATCACCGCTCAACGACGAGATCATCGCGACCTTTCACGAAAAACCCGCAGGCATCTGGGTGCAGCGCGAGAGCCCCATCGAAGCATCGTCCGCCCCTACCCTTGATGTCGCCACCTGCGTCAATCAGGCACAGGATCTGTTAGACCAGTTACAAGCCTTCAAGCAACGTGCCGCCGAGCAAGCGGCCAAGCCGGAACGCAGCGCCATCGGCATCGAATGGCTGTATCACCAGCACGCGCTGAAATTGGAGCAGGCCTCGGCCAACATTGAACAGGCCTTGACCGAAGGCAATATCACCGACAGCCGCCTAGGCTCAGCGGCGGTTGTCAACAAACAACTCAGCGAAGCAGTGCAAGCCCTTTACAGCGAGGCGCGAAGCTACAAGTCGCTGTTAATCAAAAAGCACCCACCCACTGTGCAAGGTGTGGAATGGCTGATGCAAAACAACGAGATCGTCATCAAGAAAACCGTCAAGCGCCGCCGAATCAAAGGCCCTGACAAGGACTATCTGGACGAGTACACCATCAGTAACCGCAACGACCGAAGCGTGCTGTGGTATGCCCATTTCCATTACTCCACCGACTGGGTGCCCGCCAAGGCGTTTTTGCGCGCACGCCTCAAAACGCCACAAGAGCACGGGCGGGGCGAAGAAGCCGATACCCTCAACGGCCTTAGCGAGAAGCAGAAAACCGCGATCTATCTCAGCGAAATCAATCTGGACCAGGCACGACGGTTGTTTTTCAACGTGAAATAAATCACCCACCTGTGGCGAGGGTGCTTGTCCCACACTGAACGGCTGCGCCTCGACGTATCTACCGCCCTCGTCACACCGGCGCTCGCTAACTTGCCGACTCCTGATGCCCGTCCGGGCCATCGAATGCAGAGGAGCGGCACATGCCCAATGACATCGCTAACAACCACCGCCCACCCAGTACCTATGAAGTGCTCACCCAATTGACCACCGGCCCCTCCACCCGGGAAGTCGCCGCCGCCACACTGCGCTCGGCACTCAAGGAGCTGTACCCCACGCTCAACATCGATCCCGACCTGGCCGTGGTGGTCAGCCCTCAATGGCAGGTGGTCGACAACGCCATAGAGCGCGCGCCGCCCTTTGTCGAGTCACTCACTTCGGTGTTGGCACATCAGGCACTGTCCGACGAGAGAGTGACCTACATCGACGGCCAACACTTCCTCACGTTGCAACCGAACGCTGCGGTGCCTGTGCATCTGGCGGTAAAAATCGATGACATCGCCCGCCTGATCAACGAATTGTCCGACCTGCTGTTCACCGCCGCACAGGAACAGCAGTTGGACTTCTGGAACGCCTCCAACGACAGCACCGGTCCGCGCTGGCAGGCCTTTTCCAACACCCTGAAGAAGGTATGGAACATCACTGAAGAGCAAGGCCTGGGTGAACACGAATGCACCATGGCCCGTACGGTTTTCCAGGAACCCGACCGGGCCAGGCGATCGCTGAAAGACCCTTACGACAGCCATGCCTACCTGGTAGATATCGATATCCTCAAGGACGGCCAGCCCCACCACACTAGCTTTCTGGACCTCACCGTATTGGTGGGCGAGCACGACAAGCGCCAGATGGTCCTCACGTACTCGTTGGTGAACGGATACGAGACGTTCGAGTCACTGGACAAGTTCGGCGCCTCGCTGCCCGCGCGCTTGAGTGCGCCAGAGCAGGACACCACCTTGCAATGGCGCCTGTACGAGCCTGACGGCAACTTCTTCGATGCACTGGCCTGCAACTTGATTTCGCTGCAGATCCAAGCCATCGGCAGCCTGGGCGAATCCCGTCTGCCGGAGCAGATGCAGGCCCCCACCCTCGTCCGTATCATGCCCAGCATCGAAGAGATGAGCGACCATCAACTGTCGAATATCCGCGAGGTTCATCAGCAAATTCCAGATTGGCTAGCCTCGGCGACCGACTCTGATACTACCGCTTACAGCCGTTACCTGATCGACATGGCCCTCCTGCATAGCCATTACCATGGGGAGACCTTTCAGGATGGCATCCCTCCTATTCGTGACTATGCCCTGTCACAGTTGCAAAGCCGTATCCGCGCCCCCGAAAAGGACGTGAACCTGAACCTGGAAAAAGTTGAGATTGTGATCGAGAGCCCGGTGCTGTGGGGTACGTTTGTCGTTCCCGGGGCGGTGGATATCACTCGTCGCAGCCTGATCGACCTGGCCCTGGAAAACCTTACCGGCCTGCCCACCGGCAACGCGACGGTGCACTACAACGGCAAGGACAATAACGCACCCGCCTGGCTGACCTACCGTTATCTGAAAGACGTCATCGAAGACATCGACATCGGCCAGTACTACCCAGCCCTGGTCAAACAGAAACTGCTCGATGACCCGCAGCAATCGAGCCACCGACAGCAGCTCTATACCCGCCACCTGCAAATCCAACTGCCGCTGTTGGCCCTGCAGATGAAAATCCGCAATCAGAACGGCATCGATGAGCTCGGTTACCGCTACGTCGCCGCGGTGGTGCACGCCGAGGTACATGAGCGCCATGTCGACGGACAGCCAATCGTCATCCGAAACCTGGCTTTCATGCCCACCCTGCGCCCTGGCCATGAGCAAGATGTGGTCGCCAATATGTTCGTGATCGGCCCGAGGCGTTCCGAGGCTGGCCCCTGCATACTTTATCGACCCCTGATGGAACCGGCCCTGATGCAATTTGCGTCGCGGCAAAACCTGCTATACGCCATCAAACACGAGCACGCCTTGCGCGAGTCGGTGTTGGCTTGGTTGCCTGAAGCACAGCGCTTCAACTATGCCCAATACGTTTTTCCAGACACCCTGCCCTCGCCTTGGACCGTGGTGCGCGCGCTGGTAGAACCGCTCACCGTGCTTTACATGAGCGGCCCGATAACGCTGAGCGATGAAGAAGTGGGTAATGACACCCTGACGACGCTATTCAAGACCAACGCCAATGCGATGGTCGAGTTGGCTACACGCCAGTCAGTGTCCAACGTGCAAAAACGTTGGGCGACGTTGCGACATGCCGGCTGGCAGATATTCAATGCCGCCCTGCCCTTCATGGGCCGCACCCTCGGGGTTGCCGCCTGGATCTGGCAAATCATGGACGATCTGCAAGCTGCCGGGGAGGCGGTGAACAAGGGTGACCAGAGCGCTTCCTGGACAGCGTTGGCGGATGTGTTCCTCAACTTGGGCATGGCACTGACGCTGCACATCGCCCTACGCCACCCGCGCCCGCTCAAGCAATTCGATACCCCCACAACCGAGGCAGAATCCGCGACAACGACGATCGAAACAGCAGGCAAACCGGCTATTACCGAGAAAAAATACACCGCCGTACAACAGGCCACTCTTACCGACAACCAACTGCCCGCCCAGCATCAAGGCGCCGTGCACACCCGCGGTGCCCTGAGCCATAGCCGCCTGGGGCTGGGCACGACACTCGACAGCTTCAACATCGCCAAACCCGAGATGCTGGGCGAACAAGACAAGACCCCCGGTCGTCACCTGAATCTCTATCCGCTTGCAGACAAGTGGTATGCGCCGGTGGGCGAGCGTTGGTTCGAGGTGAAGGTGGATGACAACGACAGCGTCATTATCGTCGACCCCAAGGACCCCTTGCGTACCGGCCCACCGTTGATCGGCAACCTGGCGGGCCAATGGTTTGTCGACGTCCGGCTGCGGCTGCGCGGCGCAGGCCTTCGAAAACAACGCCGAGCCGTCAAGGTCAACCAAACTGAGCGCATCCCGCAACTTAAGGCCCAGCTCAACACCTTTGACGCAGTTGCCGCCAGTAAACAGCTGGACGTACTTGAATCAATGCCTGCGCCGGACGCAACTCCCGGCCCTTCCACCGACCTGCGGCGTGCGTCGTTCATCGGCAAAGTCGATAGCCGGATGACGGAGTACGACGAAGCGATCAGCCAGTTGAAGTCGTTGAGTACCATCGACGCCGTACCTACCTATCAGAGCAATATGAGCGGGTATCTGAAACAACAGGTGCAACTGACACAGCTTGCCTTGCAACAGCAGTTGGTGAGCTACCAAGTTGCCTTGAGGGCGTCATCTTCAATCCTCGAAGCGGAGGTAGACATTGACTACAAACGCCAGGCAAGCACCGCACAAGCCCTGTCCATTCAGAACCAGGCGATCCTCGAGCGTTTGACCTTCATAAATGATCGGTTCGACGATCTCGAAGAGCTGGGGGATGCAGGCGCCGCAGTCATTCTGAAAAGCAAGCAGGAGTTACCGCAGCTCAATCTCGATGAACTCAAATCCCTGGAAATCGGCTTGGTCCGTTACCTGTGTATCGATGAAGAGCAGCGCCAGATTCCCGCCACGCTACGTGAACGGATGGGCCAGATCGCCGATACCGCCGAACTCAACGTCGAAAGTTTCAGTGAGATGATGGAACGGGCCGACAGCACGTCGCTGGAGGAGCGTATTGACGTACTCAACAGCCTGGTTGAGCAATTTTCCAGCGCTGATGAACGCCTGCTGGACCTGCATGCCGATTACCCGCAGCACTTGCTCAAAAGCCGTTTGGAAAGTTTTCGCCAGCAGATTGACGAGTTCAAGCAGCGGGCCGTGCACGACCTGGCACAGTTGCTCAGAGAGAGAAAAAACCTGGAGCCCAAACCCGGTAGCTCAAAGGCAAAACCACCACCACGGCGCAAAGTGATCAAAACGCGCCATCACGGCTTGGTGATGGGCGAACCGCGTGAAAGCGACAGTACGCTGGTCGATGTCAAGACAGGCATGACCGGCAAGGTGATCGCCACGTTCCACGAGAAGGCACCCGGTGTTTGGGTCAAGAGGGAGAAAACCCCGTCACAGCAGCCCACGCCTGCCACCGTGGACCTGGACATCAGCATCAACGCAGGCCAAGCGTTGTTGGATGGCGAACAAGCGGAAATCCGCAAATACCAGAGCTTCACCAAGAAACCCTGGCATGCCCCGCAGGACATTCAAGATATGTTCGATGGCTATGCAAGAGACTTGGAAAGAGCCTCAAACAACATCGAAGAAGCCCTGACCCAGCGCAACCTCACCGAAAGCGATCATACTTCCGCCGCCACGACCAACCGCGACCTCAGCGATGCCGCGCAACGCTTCTATCGGCTAGGCAGAAAAACCTACATCGAGATGATCAAGCATCAAGCACCCACCGCCGAGCGTGTCGAGTGGCTGCACAGCCAAGGGCTGATCAGTATCGTCAAGGTCGTCAGCCGCCGTGCCCTGAAAGGGCCCAACAAGGACTATCTGGACGAGTACGAGATTCGCGATAAAGAGAGCGGCACGGTGCTGTGGTATGCGCACTTTCACTATGACGCCAAAGGTGCGGCGCTGGAGGACTTCACCGCAGACCACCTGAAGACCCGCGAACAACAACGCTTAGGAGGTGCTCGCCAGCGTACCGGCCCCAGCGACTGGGACACCATCGAGATTCACCGCCGCAGGATTGGTAAACCACTGGCCACTTCACTGTTCTTCAAAAGCTGAACGCGTTTTACGGCAACCACGCCTGGCGCAAACGGGCCAGCGCTTGTGCGATGTCGGCTTCGGGCACGGCGGCGAAACCCATCACTAGGCCGGCACGCTGGTCCGGCGGTGGGCTGGGGCCGGTCAGCCAATAGCTGCTCAGGCCGTTGATTTCCACAGCGGCCGCGTGGGCCTGAGTGAGTAGCGCCTGCTCACGGGCCAGGCTATCCACGCGCACCGTCATGTGCAGCCCCGCCGCCACACTGGGCAAGACGCCGACGCCGGGCAACCCGTCGGGCCAACCGGCCAGCAAGGCATTGCGTCGGCTCAACGCAGCGCGACGCATGCGGCGAATGTGACGCTGGAAATGCCCCGTCGCCATGAACTCGGCCATCACCGCCTGGGTGCTGACTTCGGAATGACGCATATCCACGGCGCGGCGCCGGGTGAAGGCTTGCACCAGGCCTGGTGGCAACACCAGGTAACCCAGGCGTAACGCCGGAAACGCCACTTTGCCGAAGGTGCCGACGTACAGCACGCGGCCATTGCGATCCAGCGCAGCCAACGGTGACAGCGGCGCACCACTGTAGCGGTACTCGCCGTCGTAATCGTCTTCCACGATCCAACCGCCTGAACGTTCGGCCCAGGCCAGCAATTCCAGGCGTCGTGCCAGGCTCATCACCACGCCCAGCGGATACTGATGGGAAGGCGTGACATACGCCACGCGGCAATCATTGAAGGTACTGAGCACCTGGCAATCCATGCCCTCACCGTCCACCGGCACGCCGTGCAGTCGCCCCCCGGCCAAAGCGAATGCATGGCCAGCCGCACGATAGCCAGGGTTTTCAACCGCCACGCCGTCTCCAGGCTCTACCAGCAACTGTGCACAAAGGCTGATGGCCTGCTGTGCGCCACTGGTGATCACAATTTGTTCAGCCGTGCATTGCATGCCCCGCGAGCTGCGCAGGTACGCGGCGATCAAACCGCGCAGGCGGCCATCGCCTGCCGGGTCGCCATAGCACAGCTGTTCCAGGTCGGGCTTGCGCCAGAACGCCCCATTCAGCTTGGCCCAGACCTCAAACGGGAACAGGTCGAAGGCGGGTACGCCCACCCGAAATGCCCGAGGCGGTCCCAACGGCGGCTGTGGCAGATGGTGGTCTTTCACCCGCGCCAACCCGGCACTGTGGATAACTTCGTCATCCAGATCCTCGGGCAAATTCGCCCATTTTGTGGATAACCCTGGGGATAAGCCTGTTGACAACCCTGTGGATACTTTTGTGGATAATTTTTTGGCCATCGGCAATTGGGCAACATAGGTGCCATCACCGACCCGGCTTTCGATAAACCCCTCCGCGTACAGCTGATCGTAGGCGCGCACCACGCTGTTGCGGGAAATCGACAATGCCGCCGCCAGATCGCGGGTCGCGGGCAGCCGCGTGCCACTGACCAATCGCCCATCCAATACCCGCTGGCGCAGGGCCTCATAAAGCTGGCGCGTGAGGCCCTGGCGGCGGTCCAACTCGATACCGGCAGGGTTGAAGGACAACGGCGGCGAAATGGGCGGCATATTGGACCTATGAAATTAGCGCTAGATGGCTCTTACAACGAACCAATAGCCTGCCTAGGATGCAGGCATTCGCCAAGGAAAATCTCCATGTACACACCCCGCGCCTTTGCTCTCGATGACTTGCCCGAAATCCAGCAACTGATCCAGCACACCCGCTTGGCGCAGTTGGTCACCGTGGGTGAAAACGGCCTACAAGCCAGCCATTTGCCCTTGCTGCTCAACCCCGATGAAGGTCCCAACGGCACGCTGTACGGCCACTTGGCCAAGGCCAACCCGCAATGGCGCGAGCTGCAAAACGGCAGTGAGGCACTGGTGATCTTCGCGGGTGCCGAGGCCTATATCAGCCCGGCGTTTTACCCCGCCAAGGCCGAGCACGGCAAAGTGGTGCCAACCTGGAACTACATCGCCGTGCACGCCTATGGCAAGCCCGAAGTGTTCAGCGACGCCGAGCGCTTGCTCAAGGTGGTCACGGCTCTTACCGACCGCCATGAAAGCGGCCGCGCCCAGCCCTGGCGTGTCAGCGACGCACCGGCGGACTACATTGACGGCATGCTCAAAGCCATCGTCGGCTTCGCCCTGCCGATCGAGCGCCTGGTGGGCAAACGCAAACTCAGCCAGAACCGCAGCGCCGCCGACATGGCCGGTGTACGTGATGGCCTGGCCGCCAGTGCCGATGTACGCGACCAGACCCTGGCCCGCTTTATTCCCCAAGGAGTTTCAGAATGAGCTTGATCGACATTCGCCAGGTCAGCGCCGCCGACCACGCCGCCTGGCTGCCGCTGTGGCAGGCGTACTTGAAGTTCTATAACACCGAACTGCCGGACGCCGTCAGCCAGAGCACTTGGCGGCGCCTGATCGACCCCAGCGAGCCGACCCATTCGGCACTGGCCTGGCAGGACGGCAAGGCGGTGGGCATGGTCAACTTCATCTACCATCGCTCCAACTGGAGCATCGAGAACTCCTGCTACCTGCAGGACTTGCTGGTAGACCCGGCCCAACGTGGCACGGGCGTGGGTCGCAAGCTGATCGAATTCGTCTACGCCACCGCCAAGGCCGATGGCTGCTGCAAGGTGCACTGGTTGACCCATGAGACCAACGCCACGGCGATCCAGCTCTATGAGCGCATCGCCGAACGCCCAGGCTTCATTCAATTTCGCAAAGGTCTCTAAGGAGCGCAGCATGACTACTTCCCTCGCCGACTGGAAAGGCGCCCCGGCGCCCAGCGCGCACCTGCTTGAAGGGCGCTTTATCCACCTGGAAAAGCTCGACCCGGCGCGCCATGCCGACCAACTGTGGCAAGCCCTTGAAGGCCCAGGGGCCGACCCGAAGCTGTGGGATTACTTGCCCTACGGCCCGTTCACCGAACGCAGTGCCTTCGACGCCTGGTTGAACAATCACGCCGCCCACAGCGACCCGTACTTTTTCAGCGTGATCGACCGTGCGACGGGCCAGGTTCAGGGCATCCTCAGCCTGATGTCCATCGTCCCGGCGCAAGGCCGTATCGAAATCGGCCACGTTACCTTCGGCGCGCCGATGCAGCGCTCGCCGAAAAGTACTGAAGCGGTGTACCTGCTGGCCAAGTATGCGTTCGAGCAGGGCTACCGTCGGCTGGAGTGGAAGTGCAACAACGGCAACGCGCGGTCCAAGTACGCGGCCGAGCGGTTGGGGTTCAGTTTTGAAGGGGTGTTCCGCCAGCACATGGTGGTCAAGGGACAGAACCGCGATACGGCGTGGTATTCGATCCTGGATTCGGAATGGCCGAAGGTCGGTGCCGGGTTTGAGGCGTGGTTGTCGGAGGCGAACCAGAGTGATTCGGGCCAGTTGAAGACACTCACAGAGTGTCGGGATTAATGCTCACATCTGTGGGAGCTGGCTTGCCTGCGATACAGACACCTCGGTGTATCAGGCAAAACCCGTTGATGCCATCGCAGGCAAGCCAGCTCCCACAGTTTTGACCAGCGGTGAATCAGTGGGTCAGGCGCTGGGCCAGCACCGCAATATGCTCCGGCCCGATGCCGCAGCACCCACCCAAATGGCTGGCGCCGCGTGCTTGCCAATCCGCCGCCCATTGCAAGTAGCCGGGCGGGTCGAGGTCGTCGCGCAACGGGTCCAGGCCGTCGTTGGCCGTGGCTTCCTTGGGTTGCGGTGGGAAGGCATTGGCGTAGGCGCCAATCTGGATGGCCACGCCCAGTCGGTCGAAGGTCTGGCGGGCAGCATCAATCGCCGCGCCGATCACTTCCGGCTGGCTGCAGTTGAACAGCAATACCTGCACGCCCAGTTGCGCCGCCGCCTCGGCTGCGTCCGCCACCGGTTCGCCGGAGCGCAGGCGCGGCACCTCGTCGGTGTCTTCGTCTTTCAAGGTAAACGACAGCCAGAACGGCTTCCCATCTTTAGGCAGCCCGGCATGGATCGCCCGTGCTTCAGCGATCGAGCTCTGGGTTTCCGCCAGCCACAGGTCTACATGCGGGGCCAGGCCGTTCACCAACGGTGTCAGCAACTCACTGACGCGCTCGGCCTGGAACAGATCAGGGCGATAAGAGCCAAACAGCGGCGGCAATGAGCCGGCTACCTGCACGGCTTTACCGGAGGCCTGCACCGCCCGTCGCGCCAACTCGCCGGCCAACGCGGCCAACGCCTGGCCTTCTGCGGCAAACCGCTTTTCGCCAATATGGAACGGCACCACCGCGTAACTGTTGCTGGTGATTACATTGGCACCACTGTCGATGTAGGCCGCGTGCACCGCCTCCACCGCTTGCGGCGCTTCGCTCAAGGCCAGTGCCGACCATTCCGGCTGACGGAACGGCGCGCCACGGCGTTGCAGTTCACGGCCCATGCCGCCATCGAGAATTACTGTGCTTACTGCGCCCATATGCTTTTTACTCATATGCTTATGAAAATAACTCACTATGAGAGTCGTTCTTATAACTATTTAATGCGTACCGTTCGGTTAATAACAACCTCTTTTTTATTCAGGTGTTCGATTTTGAAATTCAGACCGCTGTTGGCCCTGGGCCTGACGATGTTGGCTGCTTCAACCCAAGCCTTTGGCGGTGCCACGCTGGATCGTGTCGAGCAGAAGAAAGAACTGGTCGGCGTGCTGATGGAAAGCTATCCGCCGTTTTCATTTCTCAATGACCAGAACCAGCTCGACGGTTTCGACGTGGACGTGGCCAAGGCCGTGGCACAAAAACTGGGCGTGAAGTTGCGCCTGGAAACCCCGTCCTGGGACGTGATCGCCGCCGGCCGCTGGAGCGGGCGCTACGACATCTGCATCTGCTCCATGACCCCAAGCAAGGCACGCGCCGAGGTGTTCGACTTCCCGGTGGAGTACTACGCTTCGCCGGCCGTGATCGTGGTCAATGCCAAGGACGATCGCATCCACGAAGCCCGGGACCTGAGCGGCAAGAAAGTCGGCCTCACCAGCGCCTCCAGCTACGAAAGTTACCTGAACAAGAACCTGGTGATCGAAGGGGCCGAAGACACGCAGTTGCAGTACCCGTTCGAGGATGTGCAGATCGCCCCGTACGACACCGACAATGTGGCATTCCAGGACCTGGGCCTGGGCGCCGGCGTGCGCCTGGACGCGATCCTCACCAACCTGGTCACCGCGCAGCCGCGCCTGAGCCAGGACAAGCGCTTCAAGCTCGCCGGTGCGCCGCTGTACTCGGAGCCCAACTCGGTGGCCATCGAGAAAGGCGACCCGCAGTGGGACAGCAAAGTGCGTGAGGTCTTCGCCCAGCTCAAGCAGGACGGCACCTTGAGCGCGCTGTCGCAAAAATGGATCGGCGCCGATATCAGCCGATGAGTTTTCGCCTACGGCTTTACCTGACCTGGGCGGCGCTGTTCGGCCTGTTTGCGAGTTTCTTCCTGAGCTTTGACCTGAAGTTCTCGATCATCCTCGACAAGCTGCCCAACCTGGTCGGCCTGCACCTTGCGCCCAACGGCTTCCTGCAAGGTGCGGCGCTGACGCTGTTCTTGTGCCTGTGCGCCATCGTCGCCTCGTCGGTGCTGGGCTTTATCACCGCATTGGGGCGCCTGTCCAAAAGTGCGGTGGCGTTCGGCATCGCCAGTTTCTACGCCTCGTTCTTTCGCGGCACGCCGCTGCTGATCCAGATCTTGTTGATCTACTTGGGCCTGCCGCAACTGGGGCTGGTGCCAGGCGCCATCGTCGCCGGCATCATCGCGCTGTCGCTGAATTACGGCGCCTACCTGAGTGAAATTTTCCGCGCCGGCATCCTCGGCGTGCCCCATGGCCAACGCGAGGCCGCGCTGGCCCTGGGCATGCGCGACAGGGCGATCTTCTGGCACGTGACCCTGCCCCAGGCCATGCGCACCATCATCCCGCCGGCCACCAACCAGTTCATCTCGATGCTCAAGGACTCCTCCCTGATCTCGGTGATGGGCGTGTGGGAAGTGATGTTCCTGGCACAGTCCTATGGCCGCTCGAGCTACCGCTATATCGAGATGCTCACGACGGCGGCGATCATTTATTGGGTGATGTCCCTGGGGCTGGAATTGATCCAGGCGCGCATGGAGCGGCATTTCGGCAAGGGCTACGTGCGGCGCGGTTGACGTGCAGAATGTGCAATATATTGCAGCGCTCAGGCTGAATAGGCTCAAGGATCTGCAATAGATTGCATATTCATTGTCGTCATCTTTTCGACACATTCCTGCAACTCCCCTCCGCTATACAGGTCGACTCGCTTGCCATAACAAGGTCGCCCAGCATGCCCCCGTCTCCACAACGCCTCGCGCTCGCCATCACCCTGTTGGCCGGCGGTGGTTTCATCGAAGCAGCCGCAGCCAAGACCCTGCAGATCGACACGCCTACCACCCAGGGGCAAACCCTGGGTGGCAGTGATACGTTGACCACGTCGGCGCCTGGCAGCATTACAACCTCCGGGGTAGCAGTGACGCTCAAGGACGGCACCCGCAGTGCGGGGGTGGTGGTGACTAACGCGGGCAAGCTGGTCTCCAGTGGCGGCCGGGGTATCGACAGTTCGGGCAGTGTCAGCGGGGAGCGCAGGTACAGCATTTACAACCTTGCCGGTGGGGTGATCCAAGGCGCCAATGATGCGTTGCGCATCAACAGTAACGTTGCCAGCGGCAGCGTGCTGATCGACAACAGCGGCACCATTCGCTCGGCCACCGGCCAAGGGCTGGACCTGGATGCGCTGCGCAGCAGTAACGTCACCACCACGATCATCAACCGTGCCGGTGGCTTGATTCGCGGGGAGGCCAGCGACGGCATGAAGACCGGCGCCAACGCTTCTATCACTAACTACGGCGAGATCTCCACTGGCGACACCTTCTCCCGCGATGACAAGTTCGATGGCGTGGACATCGACTCCGCCAGCGGCGTGACGGTCACCAATTACGGCCTGATTTCCGGTGGCCGCCATGGCATCACCACGGACGAGGGCGCCACGCTGACCAACTACGGCACGGTGATCGGCCGCAACGGCTCGGGCTTTGGTTCCGATGGCGACGGCACTGTGGTCAACCACGGCACCATCATAGGCGCGTTCTCCGGCCTGCAACCGGATGGCGACGGTGACGGTGTGGACATCGACAAGATCGCCCATATCGAAAATTACGGTGTTATCCAGGGTGTAGGCGCCGGGGGTGTCGACAAGAACGGCTTCGCCAACGGCAGCGAAGGGATCGCCCTGGGCGGTGGCTCTCTCTACAACGCCAAAGGCGCGCTGATCAGTGGTGCCAGCAATGCCATCCTGGTGGACGACGGCAGCGACGGGCCGGGGCTCGCGGCCACCACCCTGGAGAACCACGGCACGATTGAAGGCCTGGATGGCTTTGGCGTGAAGTTCGTCGGCAACTATGCCGACACGGTCATCAACAGCGGCACCATAAGCGGCAGTAATGGCCTGGCCCTGGATTTGGGCGGCGGCGATGACCAGCTGATCTTGCGTAACGGCAGCCGCTTTATCGGCACGGTGGACGGCGGCAGCGGTTACGACCGACTGACCCTGGACGACGTCGCCGGTGGCAGTTTTGGCGACAGCCGCAACCTCGAACGGTTGGAGGTCAAGCAAGGCACCTGGACGTTGACCGGCCAGGGTGACTTCAGCGACGGCGGCGAGATTTCCAGCGGTGCCACGCTGGTCAACCAAGGCGGCATTGCCGGTAACGTGACGGTCGACGCAGGCGGTGTGTATGCCGGCGGCGGCTCGGTGGGCAGCCTGCTGGTCAACGGCACTCTGCAGACCAACACCGTATTGGGTACCGCCAGCATCAGCCGTGACTTGCGCATGGGCAGCGGCTCGACCCTCGCCTATGGCGTCAACGCCGACGGCAGTAGCGCACCGATCAAGGTCGGCGGCACCGCTTACCTTAATGGGGCGACGCTGACGGTCAACCCCGGCGAAGGCACCTACCCCTGGCAAAGCCACTACAGCGTGCTGCAAGCCGGCAGCATCAATGGCACGTTTGGCAAGGTCACCAGCGACTACGCCTTCCTGACCCCGACCCTGGATTACAGCGCCACTCAGGTCGGCCTTACGTACACCCGTAACGACATCGCCTTCAACCAGTTCGCCAGCACCGGCAACGGCGCCAGCGCCGCCAACAGCCTGGCGGGCCTGGGCACGACCAACCCGCTGTACAACGCCCTGCTCAATACCACCACCGGCACAGCCGGTGCCGCTATCGAGCAACTGGCGGGCAGCAGCACCGCCAACCTCACCAGCGCCACCCTCAATGCCAGTGCGCAAGTGGGCAACAGCATGCTCGCCGCCATGCACAAGGTGGGCGGCGGTGCGGGACTGCTGGTAGGGCTCAATGACAAAGATACACCGGTACTGGCCGCCACCGGCGTGCCCGCCGAGGTGCGCAACCTCAATGACCCGAATGCCCGCGGCCGACTGTGGCTGCAAGGCATCGGCAGCTACGGCAAGCTTGATGGCGAGCACGGCAGCAACGGCTTGACCCAACGCACCAAAGGCACAGTGCTCGGCGCCGATTGGGCGCTGGACAGCGACTGGCGCTTGGGTGTGCTAGGGGGTTACTCCAAGACCGACCTGGACACCACCGGTGTCGACGGCAGCGTCGACAGCTGGCACGCCGGCGTCTATGCCCTGCGCCAGAGCGGCCCATTGGCGTTGCGACTGGGTGCGGCCTACAGCGGGCACCAGGGCGACAGTAAACGCACGCTGGCCTTCAGCGGTTTTAACGACCGCGCCAAAGGCGACTATGACGCCAACAGCCAGCAGGCTTTCGCTGAACTGGGCTACGCCATGGGCAGTGGTCGCTTGAGCGCAGAGCCGTTCGCCAACCTCGGCTACCAGCGCTATCAGCGCGACGGTTACAACGAAAAAGGCGGCGCCGCTGCGTTGCACGTGGAAGGCCAGACCCAGGACAACTTCAGCAGTACCTTCGGCCTGCGCCTGGCCCACCTGAGCCAGCTGGACAACGGCGTCAGCCTCACACCCCGTGCCAGCCTTGGCTGGAAACATACCTATGGCGATGTCGACAGCACCACACGCCAGGCTTTCCTGGCCGGTGGCACCGCCTTCAATGTGCAAGGCAGCGCCCTGGACCGCGACAGCCTGTTGCTCGAAGCAGGCCTGGACGTAGGCTTATCCGCCCGTCATCGCCTGGGCTTGGGCTATACCGGCGAAGTGGGCAGCAACAGCCGCAACCATGCGCTGACCGGCCAATGGCAGATGAGTTTTTAATCGCACCGTACTAGAGACAACTCCCGCACATCAGCGGTCGATAGCCTGACAGTTATCCCCCCGCACCTCGCCTAAATTCCCGGCCTCATTCATCAGAGGTTGGGAATTCATGCGCTTTACACTTCAAAGAATCGCGATAGTCATCAGCCTGGCAGTGGCCGCCAGTTTTCAGCCCGCCCATGCGCGAGGCGATATCGAATACAGGCCCTACGGGAGCTATCCCTACGACGCCGCCGACGATAGTTGGGCATTCCTGTCGGCGTTCGAAGCGCCGCCCCTTCCACCGCCCTTCGACGGATTCCTCACCCAACAGGCCACGTCGCACAATGGCTTGCAGGTTGCCAAGGTGCTGGAGCCGGCATTGATTCAACTCGTGGCCTCCGGCGAACTTAACTCGCAAGAGCTCAAGGAATTGCAGAAATCATTCGAGCAATTGAGCAATCAGCCCGGCGGAATCGGCGCAGCCCTCGAGCAACTGGCCGCCAGCCAAAACGCCAACCTGGCCACCGCAACCCAGGCCACCACCCAGCACCTGAGCCGCCAATTGCTCTCCACCCTGCGCACACTGCCCACGGACGACGAAGGCCACTTCTGGGTGCAAGGCCTGGGCAACGGCGGCAGCCTAGACGCACAACACGGTAGCGCCGGCTTGAAACACGATACCCAAGGCCTGTTGCTGGGCGCCGACTGGGCGGTCGACCATGCCTGGCGGGTGGGTGTCATGGGCGCCAAGACCTCTAGCCGCTTGGATGCCCCGCGTTATGCCGCCGACCTGGACAGCTGGCACTTGGGCGGCTACGCCGTGCGCCAGGACGGCCCCTTCGCCCTGCGCCTGGGGGCGATCTACAGCAACCATGCCGGGCAGAACAAACGCAGCGTCAGCCTGCTCAATTACCACGACTCGCTCAAAAGCAAATACAACGCTAGCAGCCAGACCCTGTTCTCCGAACTGGGCTATCAATTGGGCAGCGGTGATTCCACTGTCGAACCCTTCGTCGGTCTCGGCTACCAACGCTATCAGCGCGACCGTTTCAAAGAGAGCGGCGGCGTGACCGCATTGAACGTCGGCCCACAAACCCAGCGAAACCTGAACAGCACCTTTGGCCTGCGCCTGGCAACGCTGTATCGCTTCGACAACAACATGAGCCTCACGCCCCACCTCAGCACGAGCTGGAAACACCTCTACGGCGACGTCAACAGCCAGGTCCGCCAAACCTCGCGCTATGCGCCGGGTCTGATCGACGGTTACACCATCACCGGCACCGCCCTGGACCGCGATAGCTTTGACTTGCAAGCGGGCCTGGACCTTGCCTTGTCCAAACAACACAGCGTCGGCCTGACTTACACCAGCCAAGCCGGCAACCATGGCCACGACCAAGGTCTGACCGGCCAGTGGAAAATGAGCTTCTAACCCTGCCAAACACTTAAATTGCAGGCGAAAAAAAAGGGGAGCACCTGCCCCCCCGAGGATTAAACGTTAGTCTCGAAGGCTGTGATCAGCCTTCGATCTCAATCAGGATTTCGCCAGGGTTCACCCGGTCGCCCTTGGCCACATGTACAGCGCTCACCTTGCCGGCAATTGCTGCCTGCACTTCGGTTTCCATCTTCATGGCTTCGGTAATCAGCACGGCCTGGCCAGCCTTGACCACGTCGCCGACCTTGACCAGCACATCGACGATATTGCCCGGCATCGCCGTGCTGACATGGCCCGGTTCGGTCGCGTGCTTGCGCTTGCTGCCGCCGCTGCTGACAAACTCGTTGAGCGGTTCGAACACCACTTCTTCCGGCATGCCGTCGATGGACAGGTAGAAGTGGCGCTTGCCTTCGGCCTTCACGCCGACACCGGTGATATCCACGCGGTAGCTTTCGCCGTGCACGTCGATAACGAATTCGGTCGGTACGCCTTCGCCGCCAGCACGGGCCACGCCGCCCGCTTCCGGGATCGGCAACAGCACTTCAGGAGCCAGGGTGCCGGCGTCGCGTTCTTCGAGGAACTTGCGCCCGATGTCCGGGAACATAGCGTAGGTCAGCACGTCTTCTTCGGACTTGGCCAGTGCGCCGATTTCGCCGCGCAGCTTGGTCATTTCCGGCTTGAGCAAATCCGCCGGGCGCACGTCGATCACGTCTTCGCTGCCGATGGCCTGGCGGCGCAGTTTTTCGTTCACCGTGCCCGGCGCCTTGCCGTAACCGCCTTGCAGATAGAGCTTCACTTCGTTGGTGATGGTCTTGTAGCGCTCACCGGCCAGCACGTTGAAGAACGCCTGGGTGCCGACGATCTGCGAGGTCGGCGTTACCAGCGGCGGGAAGCCGAGGTCTTCACGCACCCGCGGGATCTCGGCCAGCACTTCGCTCATGCGGTTCAGAGCGCCCTGCTCCTTGAGCTGGTTGGCCAGGTTGGAGATCATCCCGCCCGGCACCTGGTTGACCTGCACACGGGTGTCGACGGCGGTGAATTCGCTCTCGAACTGGTGGTACTTCTTGCGCACGGCGTAGAAGTACAGGCCGATCTCTTGCAGCAGTTCCAGGTCGAGGCCGGTATCGAACTCGCTGCCTTTAAGGGCAGCGACCATCGACTCGGTGCCCGGATGGCTGGTGCCCCAGGCAAAGCTGGAGATGGCCGTGTCGATATGGTCGGCACCGTTTTCGATGGCCTTGAGTTGGCACATCGCGGCCAGGCCGGCGGTGTCGTGGGAGTGGATAAAGATCGGCAGGTTCTGCTCGGCTTTGAGTGCCTTGACCAGCTCGCCAGTGGCGTAGGGCGTGAGCAGGCCAGCCATGTCCTTGATCGCGATGGAGTCGCAGCCCATGGCTTCCAATTGCTTGGCCTGGGCCACGAACGCCTCAACGGTATGCACCGGGCTGGTGGTGTAGGCGATAGTGCCTTGTGCATGTTTGCCAGCGGCCTTGACCGCTTCAATGGCCACGCGCAAGTTACGCACGTCGTTCATTGCATCGAAAATGCGGAACACGTCGATACCGTTGACCGCCGCCTTGGCCACGAAGGCTTTGACCACGTCGTCGCTGTAATGGCGGTAGCCCAGCAGGTTCTGGCCGCGCAGCAGCATTTGCAGGCGTGTGTTAGGCAGCGCGGCGCGCAGTTGGCGCAGGCGCTCCCACGGGTCTTCCTTGAGGAAGCGCACACAGGCGTCGAAGGTCGCGCCGCCCCAGACTTCCAGGGACCAGTAGCCGACTTTGTCGAGCTTCTCGCAGATCGGCAGCATGTCGTCGGTGCGCATGCGGGTAGCCAGCAACGATTGGTGGGCGTCGCGCAGGATGGTGTCGGTTACGAAGATCTTCTTGCTCATTGTTATATTCCTCACAGGCCTGCGTGGGCGGCGATGGCGGCGGCGATGGCCAGGGCCAGCTCTTCGGGTTTGCGCTTGATCGAGTAGTTGGTCAGCTCAGGGTGGCTTTCCACAAAGCTTGTATTGAACTGGCCGCTACGGAATTCCGGGTTGCGCAGGATTTCCTGGTAGTAGGCGGCGGTGGTCTTCACGCCTTGCAGGCGCATGTCGTCCAGGGCACGCAGGCCGCGGTCCATGGCTTCTTCCCAGGTCAACGCCCACACCACCAGTTTCAGGCACATGGAGTCGTAGAACGGCGGAATGGTGTAACCGGTGTAGATCGCCGTGTCGGTCCGCACGCCGGGACCGCCGGGGGCGTAGTAACGGGTGATCTTGCCGAAGCTTGGGAGGAAGTTGTTCTTCGGGTCTTCGGCGTTGATACGAAACTGCAACGCGAAACCCCGGTGCTGGATGTCTTCCTGCTTGACCGACAACGGCAGGCCGGAGGCGATGCGGATTTGCTCGCGAACGATATCGATGCCGGTGATTTCTTCGGTGATGGTGTGTTCCACCTGCACCCGCGTGTTCATCTCCATGAAGTACACCTCGCCCTCGGCGAGCAGGAACTCCACGGTGCCGGCGTTCTCGTAACCCACAGCCTTGGCCGCGCGCACCGACAGGTCGCCGATGTAGGCGCGCTGTTCCGGGGTCAGTTGCGGGCTGGGGGCGATTTCGATCAGCTTCTGGTTGCGACGCTGGATCGAGCAATCACGCTCGAACAGGTGCACCACGTTGCCAAAGCTGTCACCGAGGATTTGCGCCTCGATGTGCTTGGGATTGACGATGCATTTTTCCAGGAACACTTCCGCCGAACCGAAGGCCTTGGTGGCTTCGGAAATCACGCGGGGGAAGGCTTGCTCGAGTTCTTCGCGACTGTTGCAACGGCGAATGCCACGACCACCGCCACCGGAGGTGGCCTTGAGCATCACCGGGTAACCGATGCGGTCGCCTTCGGTAAGGGCTTCATGGATGTCGGCGACGTTGCCTTCGGTGCCCGGCGTAACCGGCACACCGGCCTTGATCATGCTGCGGCGCGCTTCGGTCTTGTCGCCCATGCGGCGAATCACTTCTGCCGAGGGGCCGATAAACTTGATGCCGCGTTCGGCACAGATGTCTGCCAACTCAGCATTTTCCGACAGGAAGCCGTAGCCGGGGTGCAGCGCATCGCAGCCGGTTTCCACCGCCAGGTTCACCAGCTTGCGCGGGTTCAGGTAGCCGGCCAGGGGCTCGGCACCGATGCTGTGGGCTTCGTCGGCACGCTTGACGTGCAACGCGTGGCGGTCGGCGTCCGAATAGACCGCGACCGAGCGAATGCCCATCTCGGCGCAGGCACGCACGATTCGTACGGCAATTTCACCACGGTTGGCGATCAGGATCTTTTTTATCACTTGGAAATTCCCTTGAGCCGATTTGCGTGCTTCGACCCGTTGCAGCCGGGCCGGCGCGTGACCAAATGTTTCATGACAGTCGCGAGACACACACTATGCGCATAGGAGAATTAACAAAAATCAATAATTATTGGGTTGTGTATAAGTAAAGACTTATAGTTGGCCGGACGACTTGGGAGCTAAGGGCTTATAAAATGCGTAAGTCATTGATGCGTATGACATTGCGTCAATTGCAGATCTTCAATGAAGTGTGTGATTTGCGTTCCTACAGCCGTGCCGCCGAGGAAATGTCCCTCACCCAACCGGCGGTCAGCCTGCAAATTCGCCAGTTGGAAGAGCTGATCGGCCAGCCGCTGTTCGACTATGTTGGCAAAAAGCTCTACATGACCGAGGCTGCCGAAGCCCTGCAACGGGCCAGCCGCGATATTTTCGGGCGCCTGGAAAACCTCGATATGCAGCTATCGGACATGCAGGGTTCACTGCAAGGCCAACTGAAACTGGCGGTGGAGTCCAGCGCCAAGTATTTCGTGCCGCACCTGTTCGCCGCCTTCAAGCGTCAGCATCCGGAAGTGCAATTGCAGCTCACGGTAGTCAACCGTGCCCAGGTGATCCGCAGGCTCTCGGACAACCGCGACGACCTGGTGATCATGTCCATGGTGCCCCAGGACATGGGCCTGGAGTTCCTGCCGTTTCTCAACAACCCGATTGTGGCCGTGGCATTGCCGGATCATCCGTTGAGCCTGCAAGGGCCGCTGCGCCTGCAGGACCTGGAGCCTTATACCCTGCTCATCCGTGAACCGGGCTCTGGCACACGGCTGGCCTGCGAAGAGTACTTCAAGGAAAAACGCGTGCACTTCACCCAGACGGTAGAAGTGGCCTCGGCGGAGGCGCAGCGTGAGTGCGTGGTCGCAGGGTTGGGCGTGGCCCTGCTGACGCGCCACGCCTTGAACCTGGAGCTGGCCACCGGCGGGCTCAAGGAGCTGCCGGTGGAAGAACTGCCGCTGTACCGCAGTTGGTGCCTGGTGCAGGCCAAGGCTAAGCGCCTGTCACCGGTGGCCCATGCGTTCCTGGGCTTTATTCGCAGCGAACGGGTGCAGATCAGCGCGTTGGCTGAGCGTTTCGCTGGGCAGCCACGGGTGCCTGCCAATGCAATTCCGGGTAGTCACTGATGCTCTGGAGCAACTGGCGCTCCTCACAACGGTCTTCGATGGCGCGACGGAACGCCATGCGGCGCTGGTCTTCCTGCTGACGACGGGTCTTGACGGTGCTGTTGCTGTCTTCGTAGGGCCGGGTCATTTGGAGTCTCCCAATGCGAGTACGGGGAGTACAGGATGGGCGTGGGGGATGACGGTTTGGCGGCGCGGGGGTTACAGGATGATGAATCTTGCGAAACTGGCGCAAATTCCCTGTGGGAGCTGGCTTGCCTGCGATGGCGGTGTATCAGGCAATGAAGAGGGTAACTGGCAGACCGCTATCGCAGGCAAGCCAGCTCCCACAGGCCCTCAGTCGTCGAGGGCTTTGACGGACTTGGGCGACAACCGCAGGCTGCGCAAGCTGCGCTTCACGCTCTTGAGGTGGTTGACCAGGCTCGGGCCACGGGCCATGGCCACGCCCATCGCCAGCACGTCGATCACCACCAGGTGGGCAATGCGTGAGGTCAGCGGCGTGTAGATTTCGGTGTCTTCATGCACGTCGATCGCCAGGTTCACCGTGGACAGCTCCGCCAATGGCGTCTGGCTCGGGCACAGGGTAATCAGCGAAGCGCCGCTCTCACGCACCAGGTTGGCGGTGATCAGCAGGTCTTTGGAACGACCCGACTGGGAAATGCAGATGGCCACGTCAGTGGGCTTCAAGGTCACCGCCGACATCGCCTGCATGTGCGGGTCGCTATAGGCCGCGGCGGTCAGCAGCAGGCGGAAGAACTTGTGCTGGGCATCGGCCGCCACCGCGCCGGACGCACCGAAGCCGTAGAACTCGACGCGCTGGGCCTGGGACATTGCGGTCACGGCCTTTTGCAGCTCCACCGGGTCGAGCTTCTCACGCACTTCCATCAGGGTGTGCAAGGTGGTGTCGAAGATTTTCAGGCTGTAGTCGGCGACGGAGTCGTCTTCATGGATTGCAAACTGGCCGAAGCTCGCACCAGCAGCCAGGCTTTGCGCCAGCTTGAGTTTCAGATCCTGAAACCCGGAGCAACCAATGGCGCGGCAAAAGCGCACGATGGTCGGCTCACTGATGCCCACGCTGTGGGCCAGGTCGGCCATGGAACTGTGCATCACGGCCGCAGGGTCAAGCAGCACATGATCGGCAACCTTGAGTTCCGATTTGCGTAACAGGTGGCGCGACTGGGCGATATGTTGCAACAGGTTCAAAGGGCAGGACTCTTGTTATTGGCAGACGCCAGGGATGTAGCAAGCTTGTAGTTATACTACAAGAATTGTCGTTTTGCCCGTCCGATGCATCACTAAATCGCCCCGCTCCCCCCTGATTCAGCGGGCAGGCGCTATGTAGCCATAAAGGCGGCCTACGCTGCGTTAAGAAAAATCTGCATTTTTACGTAACAAATCCGCCAGCCCTTCGGCCCGCATGGGCGGGCTGATCAGGTAACCCTGCACCTCGTCACACTGCTCGCCGCGCAGGAAATCCAGCTGCTGCTGATCCTCCACACCTTCGGCCACTACCTTGAGCGCCAACCCGTGGGCCATGGCGATGATCGCGCGGGTGATCGCCGCATCTTCGCGTCCCTGGCCAAGCCCGCGGATAAAGGCCTGGTCGATCTTTACGTAGTCCACCGGGATGCGCTTGAGGTAGCTGAGGGATGAGTAACCGGTGCCAAAGTCGTCGATGGCCAGCTTCACCCCCAGGTCGCGCAATTGCTGGAAGGTGGCGATGATGTGTTCAACGCTGTCGAGCAACTGGCTTTCGGTCAGTTCCAGCTCCAGGTATTGCGGGTCCAGTGCGGTTTCTTCCAGCACTTGGCGTACCAGGCTGACCAGCTTGCCCTGACGCAGCTGATGCACCGACAAGTTGACCGACACGCGAATCGGCGCCAGCCCCTGGCGCTGCCATTCGCAGGCCTGCCAGCAGGCCTGGCGCAGCACAAATTCGCCCAACGGCACGATCAAGCCGGTTTCTTCCGCCAAACCGATAAAGTCACCCGGCGGCACCATGCCCCACTGCGGATGCTCCCAGCGGACCAACGCCTCGGCAGCGTTCAGTTTGCCAGTGGCCAGGCACAGCTTGGGTTGGTAGAACACCGTGAGCTGACGCTCGTCGATGGCTTTGCGCAGGTGGTTTTCCAGCTGCAAACGCTCCAGGGTGCTGGCTTGCAGGCTGTCGGTGAAGAACTGGAAATTATTCCCGCCCAAGTGCTTGGCATGCTGCATCGCCATATTCGCTTGGCTGACCAGCGCAGAAATTTCCCGCGCGTTATCCGGCAATAGGCTGACGCCCATCGAGGCGCTGACCACCAGTTCATGCCCCTCCACATTCACCGGCACGCGCAATTTCGCCAGCAGCCGGGTCGCCACCCGCGCCAGGCTCGATAAGTTGCCATAGGCGTCGAACAGCACGGCGAATTCATCCCCGGACAGGCGCGCGATGGTGTCAGCCTCCGGCAGCGCGTTGATCAAGCGCCGTGCCATTTTTTGCAGCAGTTGGTCAGCCACTTCATGGCCCAGGCTGTCATTGAGCAATTTGAAGCGGTCGAGGTTGATATGCAGCAGCGCCAGGCTGCGCCCGCCTTGGCGCACGCGCTGGTGAGCTTCGCGCAGCCGTTCGCGAAACAGCGAACGGTTGGCCAGGCCGGTCAACTCGTCGTAGTGAGTGAGGTAGCGCATACGCTCTTCAGACTCGCGCCGCGCCGACAGATCGGCGAAGAACCCTACAATATGGCTGACATTTCCCCGTACATCGCGCACCACGTTCAGCTGTAGCCATTGCGGGTAGAGTTCGCCATTCTTGCGCGTTTCCACCAATTCGCCCTGCCACGTGCCGTGGCTGAGCAATGCCTGGCGGATCAGCGGGAAGTGGCGCCGGGCATCGCGACTGCAGGGCAGTTCCACGACGTTGCGGCCAAGCATGTCGTCGATGTCAAAGCCGGTGACGCGGCTGAACGCCTGGTTCACGGCGATCAACGCATAGTTCGGGTCGAGGATCACAATGCCTTCGCTGGCCGCCTCGAACACCGTCGAAGCCAGGCGTTGCTGCTCCTCCACCGCCTTGCCGGCACTGATGTCGCGGCGCGTGCCCAGCATACGGATAACGCGGCCACTGGGCGTGCGCTCCACGGCGCGCCCGCGGTCTTGAATCCACACCCAATGCCCATCGCCATGACGTATCCGGTATTCCACCTGATAGTCCTCGCTGCGGCCTTTGAGATGCTCCACCAACGCGTGCTTGAGCAAAGGCAGATCGTCGGGGTGCAGGCGCGGTTTGAGGTGGCTGAGCATCGCCGTGACGTATTCGGGCTCCAGGCCAAACAACTCCTTGAGCTGGGTGTGGTGGACCTCGTCGGTTTGCAGGTTCCAGTCCCACAGGCCCAGTTCACTGGCTTGCAGGGCCATGGCCAGGCGCGCTTCGCTTTTACTCAAGGCGAGACTGGCAGCATCCAGTTGCTGGCTGCGTTGCGCCACACGGTCTTGCAGGCCGACCTGGGCTTCACGCAAGTCCTGCTCCACCTCGCGGCGCTGCTCGACTTCGCGCACCAGCTCCTGGTTCAACTGCTCACTGCGTTGCTGCGCCTGCTGTAGATGCTCGATCAGGGCCTGGTTCTGGAAACGGCGCAACAGCCCGCGCTGGATCAGGCGGTTGACCTGCCACGCGACCAGGCTCAGGGACGCCAGTAGGATCAGGCCGAGTACGCCCCAGCCTTGTTGCTGCGGGGTGCCATCCCAGAACAGGTAGACGATGGCCGGCACCAGGCACGGCAAGGCAAACGACAGGTAGGCCCACAGGCTCACGGCATAGGCCACGCTGGCCGACAAGGTGGCGGCGCCAATCAGGCCAAACACCCAGGCCTGATGCATGAAGCTGTCCGTGGGCACCAGGGCAATGGCCGCAACGGAGAGGGTCAGGCCACTGACCGCCGAGCCGAGCATGAACATACGCCGCCACACGGGCTGGGCCTGGCGGCTGGGCATGGCCGAGTCAAAGGCCGCCACTTGGATCACGCGCATTGCCACCAGGGCGAGCAGCCAGAGCAGCCAGACGCTGTCCAGCAGGTACTGATCGGGGTTCCACAGCAGCCAGGCGCAGACCAGGCCATTGACCAGCATCAACAGCGTCGGCAGCAACGAACCCTGATACAGCAGGCGTGTGCGCTCAACCGCGATTTCGGTTGCATAGTGTTTATGGATGACCTGTGCTGGGGCCGGCGAGAGGCCAAACAGGTCGGTGCTAAGGGTCATAGGCGGTGTTCTTATAATGGTGAGCCCGAAACGTCGACGGAGCATACACAAGCAAGCGCCCGGGCCAAACTGCTACAAGTCATAAAAAACCTGTTGCGATTGGCCGCAAACCTTTGGCCCAGACCGCTTGGGCAAGACACGGCACGGGCTGCGGCCGATGACCAACCGGTCATCACCCCCGCCAGAATGTACGCCCCCGGCGCTAGCGTGCAGGCGTTTTGCATCGACCATCCGGCATTGGGATTTGCCCAGGCCCCCCAAGGCCCATAGAATGCGTCGATGCGCGATGATCTCTCTCTTTTGCTGAACTCCCTCAACGATGCCCAACGCCAGGCCGTAGCGGCCCCCGTTGGCCGTCAGTTGGTCCTGGCCGGTGCTGGCTCCGGTAAAACCCGAGTGCTGGTGCACCGTATCGCCTGGTTGATCCAGGTCGAAAACGCGTCCCCGCATTCCATCCTGTCGGTGACCTTCACCAACAAGGCCGCTGCCGAGATGCGTCATCGCATCGAGCAGTTGATGGGCATCAGCCCGGCCGGCATGTGGGTGGGCACCTTCCATGGCCTGGCGCACCGCCTGTTGCGGGCGCATTGGCAGGAAGCGGGGCTGAGCCAGACCTTCCAGATTCTCGACAGCGACGACCAGCAACGCCTGGTCAAGCGCGTGATCCGCGAGCTGGGCCTGGACGAACAACGCTGGCCGGCGCGCCAGGCGCAGTGGTTTATCAACGGCCAGAAAGACGAAGGCCTGCGCCCGCAACATATCCAGGCCAGCGGCGACCTGTTCCTAGCCACCATGCGCAGCATTTATGAAGCCTATGAAGCGGCCTGCGTGCGCGCCGGCGTCATCGACTTCTCCGAACTGCTGCTGCGTGCCCTCGACCTGTGGCGCGACAACCCCGGTTTGCTGGCCCATTACCAGAAACGCTTTCGCCACATTCTGGTGGACGAGTTCCAGGACACCAACGCCGTGCAGTACGCCTGGTTGCGCCTGCTGGCCAAGGGCGGCGACAGCCTGATGGTGGTGGGCGATGACGACCAGTCGATCTACGGCTGGCGTGGCGCGAAAATCGAGAACATTTACCAGTATTCCGAAGACTTCCCGGACGCGGTGACCATCCGCCTGGAGCAGAATTACCGCTCCACCGCCGGCATCCTCAAGGCTGCCAACGCCTTGATCGCCAACAACACCGGGCGCCTGGGCAAAGAGCTGTGGACCGACGGCGGCGAAGGCGAAGCGATCAACCTGTACGCAGCGTTCAATGAGCACGATGAAGCGCGCTACGTGGTCGAAACCATCGAAAGCGCACTGAAAACCGGCCTGGCCCGCAGCGATATCGCGATTCTGTACCGTTCCAACGCCCAATCGCGGGTGCTGGAAGAAGCCTTGCTGCGCGAACGCATCCCGTACCGCATCTACGGCGGCCAGCGCTTCTTTGAACGTGCCGAAATCAAGAACGCCATGGCCTACCTGCGCTTGCTGGAAGGCCGGGGTAACGATGCGGCGCTGGAGCGGGTGATCAATATCCCGGCGCGTGGCATTGGCGAGAAAACCGTCGAAGCGATCCGCGACCATGCGCGCCATGCCGATGTGTCGATGTGGGAAGCCATGCGCTTGCTGATCGCCAATAAAGGCCTGACCGGCCGTGCTGCCGGGGCGTTGGGGGTGTTCGTCGAGCTGATCGAGAACCTGGCGGCCAAGTGCGCAGAAATGCCGCTGCACCTGATGACCCAAACTGTCATCGAGCAGTCCGGGCTGATCGCCTATCACGAAGCGGAAAAGGGTGAGAAAGGCCAGGCCCGGGTAGAAAACCTTGAGGAACTGGTCAGCGCTGCTCGTGCGTTCGAAAACACCGAGGACGACGAAGAGCTGACGCCGCTCGCCGCCTTCCTGGGCCACGCCTCGCTGGAAGCCGGCGATACCCAGGCCGATGAGCATGAAGACAGCATCCAACTGATGACCTTGCACAGCGCCAAGGGCCTGGAATTCCCTTACGTGTTCCTGGTGGGCATGGAAGAAGGCCTGTTCCCTCACAAGATGAGCCTGGAAGAACCCGGCCGCCTTGAAGAAGAGCGCCGCCTGGCCTACGTGGGCATTACCCGGGCGATGCAGAACCTGGTGATGACCTACGCCGAGACCCGACGGCTGTACGGCAGCGAAACCTACAACAAGGTGTCGCGCTTCGTACGTGAGGTGCCGAAGGGGCTGATCCAGGAAGTACGCTTGTCCAACAGCGTCAGCCGCCCGTTTGGCGGTGGCCAGCAACAGAATTCCAGCAGCCTGTTTGCCGGCTCCGAAATACCAGAAACCCCGTTCAGCCTGGGCCAGCAGGTCAAGCATGCGATCTTCGGCGAAGGCGTGATCCTCAACTTCGAAGGCGCAGGCGCCCAGGCGCGGGTGCAGGTGAACTTCGCCGAGGGCAGCAAGTGGCTGATGATGGGTTACGCCAAGCTCGAGGCTATCTGAACCCCATTCCTGCAGGAGCGAGCTTGCTCGCGAAGAACGCCCAGACAATGCGTTCATCCAGAATGCCCGCGTGATCGTTGACGATTTTCGCGAGCAAGCTCGCTCCTACGGGAAGATACGGCCGCGCCCTTGTATTTCACGCGTGCGGGCCAATATCTGTAATTAGTCCTACAGACCCTTCGGATTTGGTCTTACGCAAAAGCCCGAAACATTATGCCGCTAGCCACTGCCACGACACCTGTGCAACATGGCGCGCGTGCAATCCACAAATGGGAATTCCCTATATGAAACGTTTTCTTAGCATCGCCATGGCGTTGTGCATCGGCCTGACGATGAGCCTCGACGCCAACGCCAAACGCTTCGGTGGCGGCAAAAGCTCGGGCGCGGCACCGACTCACCAGACCAGCCAAATGGCTCCATCCGCCGGTGCGGGCGGTGCTGCGGCGACTGCAGGCGCAGCCGGTGCCGCTGGCGCTGCTGCCAAGGCCGGCGGTGCTTCGCGCTGGCTGGGCCCACTGGCCGGCATCGCCGCCGGTGGCCTGCTGGCGTCCATGTTCATGGGCGACGGCTTTCAGGGCATGCAGATCTTCGACATCCTGATCATGGGCGTCATCGCCTTTTTGGTCTTCCGCTTTATCGCCGCCCGTCGCCGCAAGCAGCAGGAGCACCTGGCTCCAGCCGGCGCGCCAATGCAGCGTGAAGCGTTCGAACAGAAGCCTGCCATGGGTTCGATCTTCGGTGGTTCGGCAGCTCCTGCCGCCCGTCCGGTGATCAACGCACCGGCCTGGTTCAACGAAGAGCGTTTCGTCGAAGCGGCCCGCAGCCACTTCCAGTCCCTGCAACAGCACTGGGACGCCAACGAAATGGACAAGATCTCCGAGTTCGTGACCCCGCAGCTGTTGGAGTTCCTCAAGCGCGAACGTGCCGAGATCGGTGACGCCTTCCAGTCGACCTACATCGACGACCTGCGCGTACAGCTCGATGGCGTGGATGATCGCGCCGACAAGACCATCGCCACCCTGACCTTCAGCGGTGTGTCGAAGTCCTCGCGTTTCGACCAGGGCGAAGTGTTCAGCGAAAGCTGGAACATGGAACGCGCCCAGGGCGACGACCAGCCTTGGCTGGTCGCCGGTATCCGCCAGAACGGTTAATACCTGCGCGGTTGAGCAAGCGGTAACAAAAACCCCGGACATGTCCGGGGTTTTCTATTTCACGGTTGCACTTATAGCGAGCTACTGTATAAAACGCCCCTATAAACCGCGCCATCTAGCAAGAGGATCCCGGCCGTGGAAGAAATCATCGAACAACTGCGTGAAGCCAACGAACCGGTCCCGGTTCCTTTGGAGCTGCCTGACGAAGACCAACTGGTGGAAATCGAAGAACAACTGTTCATCGACATCCCCTTTGTCTTCCGCGAATTCCTGCTGACCGTCAGTGACGTGGTCTATGGCAGCCTGGAGCCAGTGACCGTCACCGACCCGCAGTCCCACACCTACCTGCCTGACGTTGCCGCCAACGCCTGGGATGCCGGTGTTGATCGCAGCCTGATCCCTATCTGCCAGGACGGCGATGACTACTACTGCGTCGAAGAAGACGGCACCGTGGTGTTGTGGTCTGCCGAAGAAGAACTCGTCCAGGAAGAAACCTGGGAATCGGTGTGGCACTGGGCGCGGGACGTCTGGCTGGAAAGCTGAGTCCCTTGTAGAAGCCGAGCTTGCTCGCGAGAAACCTGAGGGCGCCGCTTTGTGTCAGGTTTCCCGCGTTATCGTTAACAATCTTCGCGAGCAAGCTCGCTCTACTGTGTATCCTTGTGGTTATCCAGCGTCTCCAGCAACGCAACCTGCATCCGCGTATGCACACGGATAAACCAGCGCCAGAGCACTGCAGCCACCGCCGCCGTGACCACGGCAATCAGCACCAGCAACTTGTTGGTCGGCAGAATACTGGCCGACAAGGCTGCCAATAGCAGGAAGATTACCAGCAGCGACAAGATCGGGATCAGCTCGGCAATCACCCGTCGCACACGCTGGGTATGCCGTCCGGCCATTTCCGGCTTCACGCTCATCTCCGCCAGCAGCATCGACAACGCCTTGAGCTTGCGATACGCCGCAATCAGAAACGGCAACGACACCAGCAGCGCCCCGCCCCAGATCAACGCCTTCTGCCAGCTCTGATCGCTGACCCAGCCCTCCAGATACCCACCGATGCGCTCCGCGAAAAAGCTGCCGGCAAAGAAGATCGCGATCACCAACGCCAGGTTTACCCCGACCTGCAGGATGATCTTGCGGATCATCGCGGCCAACATCGCCCCCTCGCCCTGAGGCGAAATGCTGCGCAGCCATTCGCCATACATGCCGAACACTCGGCTCATACGCTTGGGCATCACCGCCGCGATCTTCAACGACAGTGGGTCCGCGCCACGAATCAGGTAGGGCGTGAGCAGCGTGGTGATCGCCGAAACGGCCACCGCCACGGGGTACAGAAAGTCGCTGGTGACCTGCAGGGTCATCCCCAGCGCCGCGATGATGAAAGAAAACTCGCCAATTTGTGACAGCCCCATACCCACCCGCAGCGAGGTGCGACCATCGTTGCCGGCGATAAACGCGCCCAGCCCGCAAGACAGCATCTTGCCCAGCACCACGGCCACGGTGATCACTGCAATGGGCCAGGCGTATTGCAGCAGGATCTGCGGGTCGATCATCAAGCCAATCGCCACGAAGAAAATTGCGCTGAACATGTCGCGAACGGGCTCGATCAGGCCCTCGATCTTAATCAACTGGCGGGATTCAGCCATGATCGCGCCAATCAGAAAGGCCCCGAGCACCATGCTGTATTCCAACTTCACCACCAGCAGGCAGAAACCGAAACACAGGCCCAACACGGTGATCAGCAGCATCTCGTTGCTTTCGAACTTGGCCACATAGGCCAGCAGGCGCGGCACCAGCAAAATACCAATCACCAGGGCGACGATCATGAACAACGAGAGCTTGCCGACCGTGGAGAACACCTCGCCGGAGCTGACCGTGCCACTGACGGCAATGCTCGACAGCAAGGCAATGATGCCGATACCCAGGATGTCCTCGACAATCAGCACGCCGAAAATCAGCTGGGCGAACCGCTGGTCTTTCATCTTCAGGTCGTTGAGGGCCTTGACGATAATGGTGGTCGAGGAGATCGCCAGGATCGCGCCGAGGAACAGCGAGTCCATGGTGCTCCAATCGAACCAGCGGCCGATCTCGTAGCCGATCCAGATCATCAGCACGATTTCCAGGAACGCCGCGATAAACGCCGTAGCTCCTACCTTGAATAGCTTGCGCAGGCTGAATTCCAAGCCCAGACAGAACATCAGGAAGATAACCCCCAACTCGGCCAGGGTCTTGATCGTGTCTTCGTCGTGGATCAGGCCAAACGGCGGGGTGTGGGGGCCGATAATGAAGCCGGCGACGATGTAGCCCAACACCACCGGCTGCTTGAAGCGGTGAAACAGGATGGTGACCACCCCTGCCACCAGCATGATCACGGCCAAGTCCTGGATAAAGCTGATGGCGTGCATGGCGAGGGGCTCCTTGAGGGTGCCGGCACTTTTCCCACTTCCGGCCGCGCCTTTGAAGGGTCGGAAAAGTCTGCCTTGATCGTAAGAAAAGCCCTGAGAAGGGCTTTTGAAGGGTAACACCGCGACTTCTGCTGGAAAGCCGGTGCAATATATGGAAACAGATCGCTGCGCGCGTGACGGCAAGCCGCCTGACGGCGTCCCGTTAGGGATGGCGCTGCAAAGACTTTGAGTACCCGCAGAGGTGCCTTCCCCCCAACCAATGCCTACAACCCGTGAGTGTGCTATGGAACCCGGAAACGCCCAGCTGTCGATGACGGTACTGATGACCCCTGACATGGCCAACTTCTCTGGCAATGTGCACGGCGGCACGCTGCTCAAGTACCTCGACGAAGTGGCCTACGCCTGCGCCAGCCGTTATGCCGGTCGTTATGTGGTCACGCTGTCGGTGGACCAGGTGATCTTTCGCGAGCCGATCCATGTCGGTGAACTGGTGACCTTCCTGGCGTCAGTCAACTACACCGGCAATACGTCGATGGAAGTGGGCATCAAGGTGGTGACCGAGAACATCCGTGAGCGCTCGGTGCGCCATACCAACAGCTGCTTCTTCACCATGGTGGCCGTGGATGACCAGCGCAAACCTGCCGCTGTACCGCCGTTGCAGCCGCAGAACAGCGAGGACAAGCGCCGCTTTGTGCAGGCCCAGCAGCGTCGGCAGATTCGCCAGGAATTGGAAAAGCGCTACCGGGAAATCAAAGCCGACGCGCCGTAAACTCCAAGCGGTGAATCAACTCAAAAAAGTGTGGGAGCGGGCTTGCCCGCGATAGCAGTGGTTCAGTCGACATCTCTTTGACTGAGACTCCGTCATCGCGGGCAAGCCCGCTCCCACATTGGGATCTGTGTCATTACAGGCTGATCGGTGTGGCTTCGAAGCGCACACGCGGATGGGCAATACGGTCCTGGGCCCGCACCAGTTCCAGTTCATAACTGGCGCAGGCCTGGGTTTCCAGCAGCACTTCATGCACGGCCGCGGCGGTGAATTCAAAGGCAGCCACCAGGCTATCCCCCAACAGCACCCGCGCCAGGAACAGCCCGGACGTCAGGTCGCCCACGCCCACTGGCTGACGTGGAAACGCCAGCAGTGGCCGACGTAAGTGCCAACTGCCATCAGCCGTCACCAACAGCATTTCAAACCCTTCTGGCAGTTTGCCTGGGTAATCCAGGTGCTTGACCAGCACCGCCTTGGGCCCACGCGCCAGCAATGCCTTGGCCATCGCCAGGCAATCGAACAGCGATTGCGGCTTGCGCCCGGCAAAACTGTCCAGCTCCAGTTGGTTGGGGCACAGGAAGTCCGCCATGGCGGCAGCCTCGTCCAAAAGGAAATCGCTGACCTCCTGCGGCACGATGCAACCCTTTTCCGGGTGGCCCATCACCGGGTCGCACAGGTACAGCGCCTTGGGGTTGATCGCCTTGATGCGCGCCACACCGCTGAGGATGGCGCGGCCCTGGTCTGCACTGCCCAGGTATCCGGACAGCACCGCATCACAATTGCCCAGTTCACCAATCGCGGCAATACCCTCTACCAGCGCAGGAATTTGCTGCGGCGCCAACACTTCGCCCGCCCACTGTCCATACTGTGTGTGGTTGGAGAACTGCACCGTGTTGAGCGGCCAGACGTTCACCCCGACCCGCTGCATGGGGAACACGGCGGCGCTGTTTCCGGCGTGGCCGAAGACCACATGAGACTGGATCGCAAGCAGGTGAGGTGTACGTTTCATGCGGGAGATTTCCGTAAAACCGTTGAATTTCTGGCCGAGCAGTATGCGACTAAACGCAGCCTGTACGACAGACCGGCGACACAGTTAAGCTGCGCTCACTTTGTTGGAGTTCATGGAATGCTGACCCTGGGAAACATCTTCGTCTTGATGCTGCTGGCCACCGGCGCCGCCTGGGTTTGGCACAACCACGGCCTGCGTGAACGGGCGTTGGCGCGGGTCAAGCAGCATTGCGCCAAGCTCGATATCGAGCTGCTTGACGGTGCCGTGGCGCTCAAACGCATCGGTTTCGTCAAGGATGCCAATGGCCGTCGACGCCTGGCGCGCATCTATAATTTCGAGTTTACGGTAACCGGCGAAACCCGGCATGCCGGGGTCATCACCCAATTCGGCGCCCACAGCGCGCAGATCGAACTGGCGCCCTACCCGTTCGAAACCAAAGAGCCGCTGCCCAGCGCCGAGATCATCGAATTGAGCCAGTGGCGCCAGGACCACGCCAGCAAGAAACATCAGTAACGGCAGGCTGCCAGGGCGCTCTGCAATGCGGCCACGTCCTGTGGTGCGCTGAAGATCAATTCAACACGTGAATCGCGCCGCCAAGCGCTGGGTTGCCAGTGCAGTGGACTATTATCCACCGCGTTGGCGGACACCCAGCCGTCAACACTGTGGATAACCAATTTGGCCCGGCGCCAGCCCAAACTCGATAGCCACTGATGCAGACGGCTAACATCGAATCGCTGGCTTGGGTGCCAGCGCCAGCCGATGCTCCAGCCGCCCTCCTGGCTCTGACTCAGACAGATCGGCAGCCCCGGGTCGCTCCAGATCGCCGGCATTTGCCCCACCGCTTCAGGAACGCCGAAATTATCCACAGCTACTTGGGCCTGTGCTTTCAAACCGGGCAACCGGTCGAGTGGCAGTTGCGCCTGGCGTGTCCAATGGAGCGGGCAATTGGGTAATTGCGCTTCAATCGCCTGACGTTGCGCTGCGGTCAGCGTCTCGTCCTTGTTCAGCACCAGCAGGCCGGCACTGGTCAACGCCTCCTGTTGTGCCTGCGGCAACGGCTTGCCGGCCGCCAGAGCCTGGGCATCGAGTACCAGCACGCAAGGCTGCACGGCCAGCACGCCTTGCCATGGTGCCTGCCGCAGTTGCTTGAGCAATTGCGCTGGATGGCCCAAGCCTGAGGGCTCGATAAACAGCCGATCCGGCTTGGCCTTACGCAACAAACGGCCCAGCCCTACCTGGAATGGTGCACCGTTCACACAGCACAAACAGCCGCCCGCCACCTCACCCAAGGCGATACCTTCATCGTCTTGTGTGAGTAGGGCTGCGTCCAGGCCGATCTGGCCGAACTCGTTGATCAGCACCGCCCAGCGCTCGTTGGCCGGGCGCTGGGCAAGCAGGTGCTTGATCAGGCTGGTCTTGCCGGCGCCCAAGGGCCCGGCAATCACATGGGTAGGAATGTTCTGCAGCATAAGAGGCATGGTTCAGGCCGTTTAGAGCGTTTGATCCTACGCGGTTATGCCAGCCAATCCAGCGTCAGGATCAACCGTCGCTCATCGGCCTTGAGCGCCGGCGAGCGGTGGATCAGGCCATGCCCTTCATTGCCGTGCCATTTGGTGCCTTTGAGCAGCGCCACCTCACCGCAATGGATCTGCTCGATGCGCTCCGTGGGCTCGGCATCCACCTGGCTCAATGCGCGCCGGTCCATGACGCCTTCACGCAACCATTGGCTGCCGATACCGGCGTAGGTGGTGATCAGCCGAACCGGTACGTGATCGACGTGAAAACGCGGGCACATGGCCTTGTCCAATAGCCGTAGACGCACGCCGATGCGCTTGGCGCCCAGCAGGCAGGCGAATGCACTGATCAGCCACGACACATCGGCGATAAACCCATCGTAGCCTTCAAGATCGCGACAGCTGGACGCCAAACCCTGCAAGTTCGGCACGGAGTCTTCGCTAACCAACTCGACCACCAAGGACTCGGCCAACGGTTCATTGAGCGCCACCAGCAAAGCGCCAAACTCAGCGATATGCAGGGGCAGTTGGCGCTGCCAGATGGCCAGGTTGACGCCGTCATTGAGGATATCGGACAGCGCCAGCGGCGTTTCCCCATGTGTCTGGCGGATGACGGGGCGCAGGGGGATGACCGGGGCCAACATCAGGCGACCTGCTCATACCAAGGGCCAAACGGGTCGGGCAGCTGGCGCCAACCTTCGACACCCAGGGCCATTTCCTCATCGTTGAGCAAGCAGGCGTCCAGCTCGGTACGCATCTGGGCAAAGTCGATGTTTTGCCCGATAAACACCAGTTCCTGGCGGCAGTCACCGGTACTCAATTGCCAGTTGGCCATGATCGCCGCCACGCTTTCTTCGTCCTGCGGCCACTGGCTTTTCGGCACAAAGCGCCACCAACGCCCGGCAAATCCATGGCGCATCAACCCGCCCGCCTGGGACCAACTGCCCGCATCCTGATGTTTGCTGGCCAACCAGAAGAAACCTTTGGAGCGCAACAGTTTGCCGTTGACCCAGGGGCGGTCGATAAAGTCGAAAAACCGCTGTGGATGGAAGGGCCGGCGCGCACGGTAAGCGGTGGACGCTATGCCGTATTCCTCGGTTTCCGGCACATGCTCACCGCGCAATTCCTGCAACCAGCCCGGGGCTTGGGCGGCGCGCTCAAAGTCGAAACGGCCGGTGTTGAGGATCTTGTTTAGCGGCACTTCGCCCATGACCATCGGGATGATTTCCGCCTGGGCGTTGAGGCGCTCGAGGATGGCCATCAGTTCTTCGCGTTCGCGGCTGCTGATCAGATCGATCTTGCTGATCAGGATGACGTCGGCGAATTCGATCTGTTCGATCAACAGGTCGGTGATGGAACGTTCATCTTCTTCACCGAGGGTTTCGCCCCGTGAAGCCAGGCTTTCGGCAGCCTGGTAGTCGAGCAGGAAATTCATACCGTCGACCACAGTGACCATGGTGTCCAGGCGTGCAATGTCGGCCAGGCTTTGCTCGTTTTCATCGCGAAACGTGAAGGTTTCGGCCACGGGCAAAGGTTCGGAAATACCGGTGGATTCGATCAGCAGGTAATCGAACCGGCCTTCCTTGGCGAGCTTTCCTACCTCTTCAAGCAAGTCTTCGCGCAAGGTGCAGCAGATGCAGCCATTGCTCATCTCCACCAGCTTTTCTTCCGAACGATTGAGCGTGACATCACGCTGCACTTCGCTGCCGTCGATGTTGATTTCGCTCATGTCGTTGACGATCACCGCCACTCGCAGGTTGTCGCGGTTACGCAGGACATAATTGAGCAGCGTACTTTTACCGGCACCGAGAAAGCCGGACAACACGGTCACAGGGAGACGATTGGGCATCAGGTATTCCTCATCAAGGTTGGCCGGTCAAACTGCCCGTTTATGGCGTTCGCGCAGCTCTTCACGTTCTTTGGCTTCGATACATAAGGTGGCGGTGGGACGCAGCAGCAGGCGTTGCAGGCCGATGGGCTCGCCGGTTTCACGGCACCAGCCGTATTCGCCACGGGCCAGCAATTCCAGGGCGTCGTCGATCTTGTCCAACAGCTTCTTTTCACGCTCCAGCAGGCGCAGTTGCCATTGGCGTTGCTCTTCGGCACTGCCGATATCCGCCAGGTCGCTGTTGGTTTCCTGCTCGCGCAGCGCCTGGAACTGCGCGTCGATACGGGCTTGCAAGTCATCGCGCTGAGCCAGCAACAGTTCGCGGAAAAAACGCTGCTGGGCCTCGTTCATGTAGTCGGCCGCTGGTTGGGCCAAAAGATCGTGTTCGGTCATGGGAAGCGGTTCGCGGGTCGGGCTGTGCTTTTATGTTATAGTATAACAATACAAATAAGCCAATCCCTCTTGCTCGCCGCGACGAAGGGCGCAATGCTGGGTCACCTGCCTATGTTGAGAACCTCGATGAAATACCTGCTGTGCGCGCTGCTATTGGCAGTAGCCGGGCCTGCCTGCGCCCAGGCACCCAGCCTGTTGGCCAAGTGCACACGCAGCGCCAACCTGCTGGCGTGTGTGGACCCGTTGGGCAATGCCTATAGCGTGGCGACCGTCGGCAGCACCACTTACCTGCGCGGATTCGAAGTGATCGGCAAACGCTATTGGGCGCAGACCAACAGCCGGTATGGGCAACTGACGTTCTTTACCGGGTTCGCATCGGATGGCGAGGCGTGGGTCGGCTACACGCGGCGCGTGGGCTGGACCACCATCAACCGCTTTTCCAGCTCAGGAGGCGCCAGCGCCAAGTTCACCTGCAGCCGAATGACCGGCTGTTAGGCCTGGCTGTTTTTCTGCGCCTGCACCCAGGCCATGTAGCTGTTCATGGGTGGGTTCTTCTGGAAGTAACGTTTGAGGCCTTCGAAAAGGCCATCCGCCACCGCCTGTTGATGGCGCGCCGTCACCAGCCGCTGGGCGTCGCGCGCATTGGAGATGAACCCGGTCTCCACCAGAATCGAGGGTACGTCCGGTGACTTGAGCACGGCGAACCCGGCCTGCTCCACACGTTTCTGATGCAGGCTGGTGATGTTCTGCAGGCTGCCCAATACCGAGCTGCCCAGTTGCAGGCTGGAGGCGATGGTCGCATTCATCGACATGTCGAGAATGACCCCGGCCAGCATCGGGTCCTTGTCCTTCAGATTGAGCAAGGTGGTGGCGCCCAGCAAGTCGGCGCCATTTTCGCGCTGGGCCATGAAACGTGCCGTAGCCGAAGTAGCGCCCCCTTCCGACAACGCATACACCGAGGCGCCCGACGCGGTCAGCCGTGGCGCGGCGTCGGCATGCACTGAGATAAACATATCGGCCTTGTGCTGACGGGCGATGTCCACGCGCTTGCGCAGTGGCACGAAGAAGTCGTCGTTGCGCACCAGTTTTACGTCAAAACCCTTTTCGCGCTTCAAGCGTTTAGCCAACAACTGAGCAATCGACAGCACCACATCTTTTTCGCGCTGGCCCTTGGAGCCAATGGCACCTGGGTCTTTGCCGCCATGGCCGGGGTCGACCACCACGATGATGTCGCGCTTGGGATGCGCCTTGTCTACCGGCGTCACCAAGGGTGCCGGCTCTGCGGCGATTTGCCGGGGCGCACGGGTCGCGTTGGTCAAATCCAGCACCAGGCGATGGCCTTGGCCATCCTGGGGCGGCAGCACGAAGCTGTTGAGCTGCATGGGCTCGACCAGGTCCAGCACGATGCGCGTATCGCTCTTGCCGAAATGCCCGGAACGGATCGAGGTAATCCCACTGTTCTTCAACGCCAATTGGGAAAAGTCGCCGCTGAGCCCGGCGCCACTCAAGTCGATGATCAAGCGGTCCGGTGAGGTCAGGGAAAAGGTCTTGTATTGCACCGGGCCGCTGAGGTCGAACACCAGGCGCAGCTTATCGTCCGAGCGCCACAGGCGTGCATTACGAATCTGTGTGGCGTAAGCCCCCAAAGGCAAGGTGAACAGAGGGCTGACCAGCAGCAGGTTAAGGAGCTGACGTCTGTGCATGACATATACCGCAGATAAAGGAGCGTCCCTACTCGATATGACTGAACAAAGGCTGGAGCAGAAAATTCATCGTAGCTCGTATTGTTATACTATAACATGTCGAATTATTTCCAACGATGGACCTGCTTATGAACGCGCTGACTCTGCCGGATATCGCCGCGCAGGCTTCACGCCAAGCCTTGCCACTCGACTGGGTGGGGATGTGCGGCATCGCCTTGCCGATCCTGATTGACGGTCAACACCTGACCGCCACCGCCGACGCGGGTGTAAGCCTGGACGACGGCACGGCCCGTGGCATTCATATGTCACGCCTGTACCTGGCCCTGGAAATGCTTGATCAACAGCCGCTGACATCGGCACTGCTGCGTAATGTACTGCAGCGTTTTCTCGACACACATGAAGGTTTATCTAAGAACGCATACCTGCGCATCCACACCCAGCTGCTGCTTAAACGCCCTGCCCTGGTCAGCCCATTAGCCGGCTGGAAGACCTACCCCGTGAGCATCGAAGCGCGCCTGGAAAACCAGATGTTCCACGTGGAACTAAAAATTGACGTTACTTATTCCTCAACCTGCCCTTGCTCCGCCGCCCTCGCCAGGCAGTTGATTCAGCAGCAATTTGTCGATGATTTCGCCAATACGCCGTTGCAGCACGAAGCGGTGCTGGCCTGGCTTGGCAGTGCCAACGGCATCGTCGCCACACCCCATAGCCAACGCAGCAGCGCGCAGTTGCACGTTCAGTTGCAAGGTACTGACCTGCCGATAGTCGACTTGATCAACGCTGCCGAAGCCGCGCTCGGCACCGCCGTACAAACCGCGGTGAAACGCGCAGACGAACAAGCCTTCGCCCTGGCCAACGGGCAGAACCTGATGTTCTGCGAAGACGCCGCTCGCCGCCTACACCTCGCCTTGAAACGCTCGGATGCCATCAACGCCTTCCACCTCAAAGTGATCCACGCCGAAAGCCTGCACGCGCACGATGCCGTGGCTGAAAGCCGCTGGACGAGAGCTTCTGCATGATCACCTGCAACGCGTTGTGCTGGGGTGCCCCCGGGCAACCGCTCACCCCGGCACTGAATTTGACCCTGCAAAAAGGCAGCCTCACCGGCATCATCGGCGCCAACGGCACGGGCAAGAGCAGCCTGCTCAAAGTCATCGCCGGCCTGCAAAAGCCTTTGGCGGGAAAAGTCATCGTGGATGTTCCACGCCGTGGCGGCCTGGCCTTCTTGCCCCAGCAGCAACACTTGGACCGCCAGTTTCCTATCAGCCTGCAAGAACTGGTGGCTGCAGGTTTTTGGGGCACCCAACACACCGCTCAACAACGCAGCCAACGCCTGCAAGCGGTGCTGGAAGACTGGTGTCTGATTGGCCTGGAACACCGCCCCTTGATGGCACTGTCCGGCGGCGAATTGCAGCGCGCCCTGCTGGCACGCATGAGCCTGGCCGAGGCGCCGGTTCTGCTACTCGACGAACCTCATGCAGCCCTCGACGAGGACGGCCAGGCGCTGTGCTGGCAACACATCCATGCCTGGCACAGCGAAGGCCGCACCCTGGTGATCGTCTGCCATGACCTGGCCTCCGTGCGTCACCACACCCAGCACGTACTGCAGATCAAAAACACCGGCTGCCTATTTGGCCCCAGCAAAGAGCTGATCCGCCCGCAACCGCAGATGCAGGTGGCCTGAATGCACTTCACTGCCCACTTGTGGCTGCCGTTTCATGAGTTCGTTTTTATGCGCCGCGCACTCATCGGCGGTTTGGTGCTCGCTTGCAGCACCGCGCCGCTGGGGGTGTTTCTGATCCTGCGGCGCATGAGCCTGATCGGTGATGCGGTAGCCCACGGCATCCTGCCCGGCGCCGCTCTGGGTTTCTGGTTCGCCGGCCTGAGCCTGCCCGCGCTGACCCTCGGCGGCCTGGGTGCGGGACTGAGTATGGCCGGCCTGGCTGCGTGGATCACCCGCCGCACCGGGCTGCGCGAAGACGCCAGCCTCGCGGCCATCTACCCCATTTCTCTGGCCGCCGGCGTGCTGATCCTGGGCCTTGCCGGCAAGCGCCTGGACCTGCTGCACCTGCTGTTCGGCTCTGCCCTGGCCGTGGATCAAACCACCCTGACCGGCATGCTCTGGGTTTCGGGTTTCAGCCTGATCGCCATGGCGCTGATCTACAAACCGCTGCTATTGGACACCCTCGACCCGCTGTTCCTGCAAACGGTCAGCCGCCTCGGCCCCCTCGCCCATGGCGTATTCCTGACCCTGGTGGTGCTGAACCTGGTGATCGGTTTCCAGGCCATCGGCGCGCTGATGGTGGTCGGTTTGATGATGTTGCCGGCCATCGCCTCACGCTTCTGGAGTCGACGCCTGCCGGTGTTGATCGCAGTATCGGCGCTGCTGGGCTGCCTGTCGGTGTGGTTGGGCTTACTGCTGTCGTTCTACTACTCACTGCCCAGTGGGCCGGCAATCGTGCTGGTGGCGGGCGCTGGGTATTTGTTGTCCGTGGTGTTCGGTCCGGTGCACGGTTTGTTGCGCCGCCCGCCTTTGCTCACATCCCAATGAGGTGTTTCCCCATGCGCGCTCTACTCGTGCTGTTCAGTCTGCTGCTACCGCTGTCGATGGCTCACGCGGCAGACAAACTCCAAGTGGTCACCAGCTTCAGTATTCTCGATGACATCACCCACCAGATCGGTGGGGAGCATATCCAGATCAGCAACATGGTCGGCCCGGACGCCGATGCTCATACCTATGAACCCACGCCGGATGACGCCAAGGCACTGCTCAAGGCCAAGGTCATCATCAAGAACGGCCTGGGTTTCGAGCCGTGGCTGGACCGCCTGGTCACCAGCACCGAAACCAAGGCAACGGTGGTCACCGCCAGCAAAGGCGTGATTTCCCACACCATGGACGAGGATGGCGAAACCATTCCCGACCCGCATGCCTGGCACAACCTGGCCAATGCCGAGATCTATGTGAGCAACATCACCAAGGCCCTGGTGGCCGCCGACCCGGCAAACAAGACCGCCTACCTGCGCAACAGCCAGGCCTACCTCAAACAAATCCATAGCCTGCTGGAAGAGGCCAAAGCCAAGTTCGGCGCCCTGCCACCGGGTAACCGCCGCATCGTCACCTCCCATGACGCCTTCGGCTACCTGGGCCAGGCCTATGGCATCCAGTTCCTCGCGCCCCAGGGCTTGTCCACCGAACGTGACCCTTCGGCTGCTGAAGTTGCCGCGCTAATCACCCAGATTCGCAAGGACAAGGTCAAAGCCGTGTTCATGGAAAACATCAAAGACTCACGCCTGCTCAAGCAGATCGCTGACGAAAGCGGCGCACAGATCGGCGGCACGCTGTACTCCGACGCCCTCGCCGCAGAAGGCCCGGCCAGCACCTTTCTCGGGCTGTTCGAATACAACCTCAACACCCTGTGCGCCGCACTGAGCCAGCCATGATCCGCAAAAATCCTTCCGGCGACCTGCCGGTGATTGCCGAATCGGCCTACGTCGACAAGACCGCGATCATCTGCGGCAAAGTCATCATCGGCGAGAACGTGTTCGTTGGCCCTTACGCCGTGATCCGCGCCGACGAAGTTGATGCCAGCGGCGCCATGGACCCGATCACCATCGGCGCCAACTCCAACATCCAGGACGGCGTGGTCATCCACTCCAAGTCCGGCGCAGCGGTGACCATCGGCGAATTCACCTCCATTGCTCACCGCTCCATCGTCCACGGCCCCTGTACGGTGGGCAACCGCGTGTTTATTGGCTTCAACAGCGTGCTGTTCAATTGCGCCGTGGGCGATGGATGCGTGGTGCGCCACAACTCGGTGGTCGACGGCCGCGACCTGCCCGCCGCGTTCTACGTGCCCTCCACGACGCGTATCGGCCCCAACACGGATCTGTCGCAGTTTCCGCCGGTGAGTGTCAGCGCCTCGGAGTTTTCCGAAGACGTGGCACGCACCAACGTCGACCTGGTACGCGGCTACAAAGCCCTGCAAAACGAGTTCTGAACCATGAGCCGCCTGCTGATCCGCAACGCCCGCCTGGTCAACGAAGGCCAGGTATTCGACGCCGACGTACTGATCGCCAATGGCCGTATCGAGAAGATTGCCACCAGCATTCAAGGCGATAACGAACCAGTGGAAATCGATGCCAACGGCCAGTGGCTGCTGCCAGGGATGATCGACGACCAAGTGCATTTTCGCGAACCCGGCGCTCCGGAAAAAGGCAGCTTCTACAGCGAGTCCCGCGCGGCGGTGGCCGGTGGCATAACCAGCTTCATGGACATGCCCAACACTCACCCGGCCACTTTGAGCCTGGAAGCCCTGGCCGATAAAAAGCGCCGTGCGGCACTGCACTCAGTGGCCAACTACGGCTTTCACTTTGGCGTGAGCAACGACAACCTCGACACCGTCGCCGCCCTCGACCCCCGTGAAGTGGCTGGGGTCAAAGTGTTCATGGGCGCCTCTACCGGCAATATGCTGGTGGACGACCCGCGCATTCTGAAGCGTCTGTTTGCCGAGGTGCCAACCATCCTGCTCGCTCACTGCGAACACACACCCAGCATCCTCGCCAACGAGCAACGCCTGCGCGAGCGCTTCGGCGAGCATATTCCCGCCGTGGCTCATCCGCTGATCCGCGATGCCGAGGCCTGTTATCGCTCGTCATCGTTTGCCGTGGAATTGGCCAAACGCCATGGCACGCGCCTGCATGTGTTGCACCTGACCAGCGCTCGCGAACTGGCGCTATTCGAAGACAAGCCCCTGGCCGACAAGCACATCACCGCCGAGGTCTGCCTGCACCACCTGCTGTTCGATGACCGTGATTACCACCGCCTCGGCCACCAGATCAAATGCAACCCGGCAATCAAGACCCGCGCCGACCGCGACGCGCTGCGCCTGGCGTTATTGAGTGATCGTCTGGATGTGATTGGCAGTGATCATGCGCCGCACACCTGGGCGCAAAAACAGTTGGGCTATCGTGACGCACCGTCAGGGCTGCCCCTGGTGCAGCATGCCTTGCCGGCGTTACTGGAATTGGTGGCCGACGGGCATTTGCCCCTCACCACATTGGTCGCCAAGACCAGCCACCGCGTGGCCGACCTGTTTGCCATTGCTGATCGCGGCTACGTGCGTGAAGGCTATTGGGCCGACCTGGTACTGATCAAACCGGAGCCTGCCGGCAAGCCGGTCAGCAGCCAACCGGTTCTCGCCCGCTGCGGTTGGACGCCCTTTGCAGAGCGCAGCTTTCGCCACAGCGTGAGTACAACGTTGGTCAGCGGCCACCTGGCCTGGCACAACGGCCAGGTGGTCAACAGTTGCCAGGGCTTGCCCCTGCAGTTTGGGCGTTAAGCGCGGGGTTTGACCGTACCGCAATCGTTGCCCAGCCACTGGGCATGGCTATCCAGGCTACCTTTTTGCTGGATACCGGTGGCATTGAACGTACCGTTGACGCTGGTGGTAAATTCTTTCTGGCTCTGGAACGTTGCTACCCCAGTACCCTGGGCTTTCGGGCAACTGAAGCGAAATTTCCACTGGTTGCCGCTCTTGTCGGTGACTTCCTGCTTGCAGCCCGATTGAGGGTCAGTCAGTGGGATCGAGTCGGAGGCAACCTGGGCCGGGGTCAGGCACACCTGCACGCCTTTACCGGCCATGTTGATGCCTTGCTTTTCGAGCATGGCGCGCTGTTCAGGGGTCATCTGTTGCTTGAGCTGACCGAGGATCAGCGACAAGTCCGGCAGGTCCTGGTTATCGACTTTCATATTGCTGGTGGTCAATTCCCACAAGCCCGGCGCCAGCATTTGCGCCTGCGCCGCCACAGGCAGCGACAAACCAACAACCATGGCCAAACCAAGCAGACGAGCATTCATCGGGTAACTCCTGGGTAATTGTGGGCGTTAGACGTCGCAAAGCAGCCAGTGTTGCATGGCAAATAAAATAGCGACATTCACAGCCGTTCATGGTCTGTTACGCACTGGACTGCCTGGAGTTACGTCGTTCATGGATTTCTTTGGCCCGCACCTGCTCGCCTACGTCATTGCCACGCTGCACTTTCTGGGAACGCTCGCCGCGATCCACGCAGTACTGACCGTGCGCACCGCACAAGGCTCGATCGCCTGGGCGTTGTCACTGATGTTCATGCCCTACCTGACGTTGATCCCCTACCTGATTTTTGGCCGCAGCACCTTCGACGCGTACATCCAGGCCCGTCGCCAGGCCAACCAGGAAATGCACACGGCCATCACCGAGTTGAACTGGCGCCCGTGGGTGGAGGAAGCGCTCGCAGCGCGCAACTCCAGCGCCTATGCCTCCTTGCGCGCCATGCCCAAGCTGGGCCGTATGCCGTGCCTGGCCAACAATGAAGTGCGCCTGTTGATCAATGGCGATGCCACTTTCGGCGCGATCTTCGAGGCTATCCGTCACGCAAAGACCGCCGTGCTGTTCCAGTTTTTCATCATTCACGATGACGAACTGGGCCGCCAGTTACAGGCCTTGTTGAAGGCAAAAGCCGCCCAGGGCGTAGCCATTTACGTGCTCTACGACCGCATCGGCAGTCACGCCCTGCCCCATCGTTATGTGCAAGCGCTGCGTGACGCTGGCGTGCAGGTCAAGGCGTTCGCCACCCGCAGTGGATGGCTCAATCGCTTCCAGGTCAACTTCCGTAACCATCGCAAGATCGTCGTGGTGGACGGCATCACCGGGTTTGTCGGCGGGCATAACGTAGGCGATGAATACCTGGGTAAAAAACCGCCGCTGGCGCCATGGCGCGATACCCATGTGCAGGTCACCGGCCCAGTGGTGGCGTGCCTGCAGGAGTCGTTTGCCGAGGACTGGTTCTGGGCCGCCCGGGAACTGCCGCCGCTGATCCTGCCGGACACCTACCCGGAGGACGGCGTGCTCTGCCAATTGCTCGCCAGCGGCCCGGCGGACCCTTATGAAACCTGCTCGCTGTTTTTTGTCGAGGCCATCCATGCCGCGACCGAGCGCGTATGGATCACCAGCCCCTACTTCATTCCCGACGAGGCGGTGTTTGCCGCCCTGCGCCTGGCGGTGTTACGCGGGGTAGATGTGCGCCTGCTGCTGCCGTCACGGCCCGACCATCGCATCGTGTACGCCGCATCCAGCCTGTATGCCAACGAAGCGGTGCGAGCGGGCGTGCGGGTGTTTCGCTACACGCCGGGCTTTTTGCATCAGAAGGTGGTGTTGGTGGACAGCGAAATCAGCGCCATTGGCAGCGCCAACATGGACAACCGTTCGTTCCGGCTGAATTTTGAGGTAATGCTGCTGACGGTGGATGAAGCCTTCGCCAGCCAGGTTGAACAGATGTTGCTGGATGACTTTGCCCTGGCCCATGAAGTCAGCCAGGAAGAAAGCCGCGAGACCCGTCGCCTGCAGCAACTGGGGATGCGCGTGGCGCGCTTGATCTCACCCATCCTCTGACAGACAACACACAACCCATGTGGGAGCTGGCTTGCCTGCGATAGCGGTGTGTCAGTCGACTCATCCGGTCCTGATACAACGCTATCGCAGGCAAGCCAGCTCCCACAGTTTCGATCTTCAGTGTCTGGAGATCAGCGGTAGAGATCTTCCCGCGTCCACGGCAGTTCATGCCCGCCATCGGCATGGGGTTTTACCGCCAATATCTGGTGCAGGTTGATCCAGCCACGGGCAAACGCGTAAGCGCAACCGGCCAGGTACAGCCGCCAGATACGTAGCGCCTGCTCAGGCACCATCTTCGCCGCCGCTTCCAGGTTGTCTTCCAGGCGTTCGCTCCAATGGTCCAATGTGCGGGCGTAATGCATACGCAGGCTTTCGACATCGACCACTTCCAGCCCCGCTTCGCTGATCTGGGCGGTCATCATCGCCAAGTGCGGCAGTTCGCCGTTCGGGAACACGTAGCGCTCGATAAACTCACCAGCGCCACGGCCCACGGGGCGGCCGTCGGTGTGCTTGGCGGTGATGCCATGGTTCATCACCAGGCCGCCTTCACGCACTGCGCCGAACAAGGTCCGGCAGTATTGCGCCAGGTTGGCGTGGCCGACGTGTTCGAACATGCCCACGCTTACCACTTTGTCGAAACGACCGTCCTGGGGCAGGTCGCGGTAATCGAGTAATTGCAGGTCGACCTGGTCTTGCAGGCCTTCGGCGTTCACCCGCTCCTTGGCCAGGGCCAGTTGTTCCTTGCTCAAGGTGATACCGAACACTTTTACCCCGAACTCCCGCGCGGCATAGCGCGCCAGCCCGCCCCAGCCACAGCCCACATCGAGCAGATACTCACCTGGCTGCAGCCGCAACTTGCGGCACAGGTGGCGGAATTTGTCTTGTTGGGCTTGGTCGATCGACTCGCTGCCGGTTTCAAAATAACCGCAGGAGTACGCCATGTCCTGGTCCAGCCACAGCTGGTAGAACTCGTTGGATAGGTCGTAATGGTAGGAAATGGCCGCGGCGTCGGTGGCCTTGTCGTGAATCGAGCGCACCGGACGACTCCCCTCGTCGTCATCGACCAAAGCGTGACTCAACTCGTCACATACCCTGATCACTTCGGTGATGGAGCCTTCCAGCTCCAGCTTGCCCTCGACGAAGGCTTCGCCGAGTGAGTCGAGCGTTGGATGGGTCAGCTTGGAGACAACCGTGGGGTCCTTGACCACGATGGTGACACTGGGCTCAGGGCCCAAGTTGAATTCATGGCCGTCCCAGAGTCGAAGACGCAGCGGTAGCTGAAGATTCTGTAAGGCCGGTGGAAGTTGCGCGAGCATGAGTAGTCCCCCCTTGTTTCAGACGTCTGCTGTGAGGGTAGACCATGCCAAACAAAGTAGGAAGCTATCGAATGAATAACCTCCTTCTATGGCGCTCGGCGCTCGAGCAAACCTTCCTGGACCCACTGTTTCAGCCAAGTGGCCGCTTGCAGCGACGCCCCCTCTGAATAAGTGACCGCCAGCTCAGTACACAGTTCTGAAAAATTCCAGCCCATGGTCACCATGCCCGACAGCGCACAGGCTTCAGCGGCTTCCAGGCTGCGGTAGTGGCAGCGGTTCTGGTTGCGCCACACCAGGCAGATTTGCGCCGGTTCCAGCGTCTGGCTGCCGGGGAAATCCGACTCATCCTTGCTGGCTCGCCAGATCGCCACCGTGTTGAAGCGGCAAAGCAGCTGCTGCACCGAAGGCGCCAGCGCAACCTGCAAGGTGGGCCAGTCTTCAGGCGCCAGGTGCGCCATGTCATTCAAGGTCAGCGGCTCCCCTTCGGCGGCGTCAAACGCCAAGGTGAACGCCCACTCCAGGCGTGCCAACTCAGCCAAAGGCGCACTTTGCGCAGCCATCAGATGCTCAACGATAAACATCGCAAAGCGCTCGCCCAACCAGCGCACGCTGTAATGGGCCGAGGGATAACGGCGGATGTAGGCCTCGGTCAGTGAGCAAAACTCCTCATCTCCCAGCCAATACCAGATGGCACCGAAGTCATGGCGCAGCACTTCTTGCAGACGCGACAGGTAAGCGTTGTGGTAAATCGCCAGGCCGGTGTCTACATCCAATGTCGGCCCTCCCAGCAAGGTGGCGGCAAAGCCACTGTTGGCCGCGGGTGCTTCGGATAATAGATGCTGCTCAAACGCCAACTGCCAGTCGATCAGGCGCATAACGCTCTCCGGGCCAAGGCGCTGGCACCCAACTCACGGGCTTTGTTCAACTCGGTGAGCAACTCTTCGAAGGGCGGAAAATGGTCATCGCGTTCCAGCAACGTCGACACCGGGCCCAAATGCTCCAGAGTTTGCTGATACAGCGCCCACACCGGGTCGCACACGGGATGGTCATGGGTATCGACCACATAGTCGCCATAGTCCATATGCCCCGCCAAATGCAGCTGGCGAATGCTTTCGGGTGGCAGGTTGCGAATGAAGGTCCAGGCATCAAAACCATGGTTACGTGCGCTGACGTAGACGTTGTTGACGTCCAGCAGCAACTGGCAGCCGCTCAGGTGGGCCAAGGCGTTGAGGAACTCCCACTCGGTGAATTCATCCGCCTTGGAACGCACATAGCTGGAGACATTTTCCAGCACCAGCGGACGCTGCAACACGTCCTGCACCTGACGTACACGGCCGGCCACGTGGTAAAGGCTTTCTTCGGTGTAAGGCAGGGGCAACAAGTCATGTAGCTGGTGCGCACTACCGCGGCTCCAGCACAGGTGATCGGAAATCCACGCCGGCTGAATGCGCTCTGCGAGCTGTTTGATGTGGTTCAGGTAATCGGTATCGAGGGCATGCGGCCCGCCGATGGACAACGACACACCGTGCATCACCAAGGGGTAACGCTCGCCTATCGCATCCAGGTAGTACAAGGCCTTGCCGCCCTGTACCAAGTAATTTTCGGAGATCACTTCGAACCAATCCACGGCCGGCGACTGTTCAAGGATCTGGTGGTAGTACTCACTGCGCAAACCCAGGCCGTAACCCAGACTTGGAAGGGACGCGGACATGACTCACTCCTGGGCAAAGTGTCCGCAGCGGTGGCAGGCAGCCGCCGCGGTTGCACTCGTGTGCCGGTTACTCGCCGACTTTACCGCCAGCGGCGTCACAGGCCGACTTGGTCATGGCCTTGAAGCCCATCCCTTTGCACTCGCCCTGGCCCTTGCACGCGTGGTCCTTGGTTTTGCAATCGTTCATGCCTTTGCAGGAGGTCACGCCGTAGCAGTGCACGGTGGCGTCTGCGGCTTGTACCTGAGTGGCCACACCCGCGAACAGAGAAGCAGCGGCCATTGCGAGGGCGGCACCAGCAGCAGCGGATTTAATGCTCATTGTTGTATTCCTCATGATCAGTAGTGGAGCCGGTCTGAACGGATTGTTCAGTCTCGACACAGCACTAGAGTGAGGCCCCCTGTCGGCGTTACAGCCTTGAGCAAATATTTCTGAAATTATTCCTCAAGCTTTAACAGCGGCTCCTGGAAGCGCAGCAAACGCCCGGCATTACCCAACACCAGCAAGGTACTGAGGTTATGCAGCACCGCCGCGATCATCGCGCCCGCCGCCCCCAACCAGCCAAATGCGGCGAATACCACAATGGCCAGCGTCCAGCCCAAGCCAATGATCACATTGACCTGCAACGTCTGCCGACACTGGCGGCTCAAGCGCACACAGGTGCCCAGGCGGCGCAAATCGCTGCCGATCAGCACCACGTCCGCCGAGGCCAGGGCGATGTCCGCACCGCCCGCGCCCATGGCCACACCGACCACACCGGCCTTGAGCGCCAGGGAGTCGTTGATGCCATCGCCCACCACCATTGGCCTGAAGCCACTGCTGATTTCGCCCAGCACGCGGTTGAGCTTGTCTTCCGGCAGCGCTTGGGCTTCGACATCACTGATGCCCACGTCCAGCGCCAGGCTGTCGGCCACGCTTTGGCGATCGCCGGTCAGCAGCAGTTGGCGGCCCAGGCCCAAGTCACGCAGCTCTTGCAGGGCCTGGCGCGCTTCGGGTTTGACGCTGTCGGCCAACAGCAGCCAGGCGAGGAACTCGCCGTTCAACGCCAGCCCGGCAATCGGGCCATCATGGGTGGGTACGGCGGTGGTGACGATGCCCAACTGTTCAAATAACTCCGGCCGTCCCAGCGCCGCTTCGCCCTGCTCGGTCTGGGCAACCACGCCCAGGCCCTGACGCTCGCGGATGTCGCTAAGAACAAGCATCTGCTCCTGGCTCGCCAACCCCGCCAACGCTCGGCTGACCGGGTGACTGCTCGCCGAACCGAGGCTGGCCGCCAGGTTCAGCAGCGCTTGGCGATCCGGCACGCGGGTCTCGATGGACTGCAAGCGCAGGGTGCCAAAGGTCAGGGTGCCGGTCTTGTCGACCACCAGTGAAGTCAGGTCGGCCAGCTCTTCGAGGAACGCCGAGCTGCGAATCAGGATGCCATGGCGCGCCGCCACGGCAATCCCGGCAATCGCCGTGGCCGGTGCCGACAGCACCAAGGCACAGGGGCACGCCGCTACCAGTACCGCGAGCATCGCCTGGGCGTCATTGGTGACAAACCAGGTGACGGCCGCCAGCAGCAACACCAGCACCATGTAGCTGCCGGCATAGCGCTCCAACAGCCGGGTGATCGGCGGCTTGGACCGCTCGGCGTTCTGCATCAGCGCAATGACTTTGCCCAACGTCGATTCGTTACCGGTGCGCGTGACCTCAAGACGCAGCAGGCCATCAAGGTTGATCGCCCCACCAAACACCTGCACGCCCACGCTGGCTTCCAACGGCACCGACTCGCCGGTGATCGGCGCCGTGTCCAGGCTCGCCTGGCCGGACAACACCACGCCATCGGCCGGCACGCGGTCGCCGGCGCGCACTTCGACGATATCGCCGGTGTTCAAGGTGCCGTTATCCACTTCGGTGATGCTGCCGTCTGCCTGCACCAGGCGTGCGTGGCTGCGGGTGAGTTTGCCCAGGGCATGGATCGCTTCCTGGGAGCCAATCACGCTGCGCTCTTCCAGCACATGCCCAAAGATCATGATGATCGGCAGCAACGCGGCGGTGAGCAGATCGCCCGTGGCCCAGGCGCCGAGCATGGCCAGGGCGATCAATTGGTCGGTGATGCCGTGCAGGCTTGGAAAGCGCAGGCTGTACCAGGCTGAACGCATCACCGGCACCGCCACCAACAGCGAAGCCACGCCCAGCAGCAACTGGCTGACGCCGCTCTGGGCCGGCGCGAGCCAGCGCCACACCAGGCCCAGCATGAGCAAGCCCAGGGCGAGCATCGCCAAGGTCAATTGCCGGGCAGCGCTGCGCTGTTCGGCGGAGGTCAGCATGGGTGCGCTCATTGTTCGGCTCCCTGGATGATCAAGCGGGAGTCGTCTTTGGGATCGACGGTGGTTACCGAACCGGCCTGGCCGAGAATCTTCGGCAGGCGTTCACGGTACAGACGCAACAGCAAACCGGGGTCTTTGACCTGGGCGAGGCTGGCAACGGTAGCGGTTTGCGCCTGGGCATTGGCCAAGCGCTCGCTGGCCTGGGCATGGGCGACTTGCACCTGGCGGTCAGCCTCTTGGTTGGCGGTCTGGGTAAGTTTTTCCGCTTCAGTGCGGGCGTTGGCCACGGCTTTATCGGCTTGCTGGCTGGCGGTCAGTACGGCGTTGAACGCATTCACCGCAGGCCCTGGCAGGCTCGATTGCACATCGACGCGGGTGGCTTCGATACCCAGCCCCAAGCCGCTGGCCGCCAACTCCGCCAGGCGTTTATTAATGCCTTGCACCAGGTCGCCGCGCAGCCGCTCACGGCGTTCGGCGGCGCCATTGTCGCTGCCGATCAGTTCCGGGCGGGCTACCAGGATGGTGTCCAGATCCCGCGCAGCGGTGAGGGCCACGGCGCTGCGTGTCACCAGCCGATCCAGGGCCGGCAGCACGTGGTCGCCCTGCAACACAAAGGCGTAGGGCTCGGTCACCTTGTAGAACACCCGTACGTCCAACTGCACCACCCCGGCATCGCCGGTCAGCAGGTAGCCGGAACCGGCCAGGGCATCGCTCAAGGGCGTGGCGAAACTGGCCACGCGATCGGCCTGCAACGCCGCATCGGAACGCAGCAGGTTTTCTACCCGGCGTTCGATCACCCGGTCGGCCGCTGGCAACAGGACGACTTGTTCGAAGGGTTGCGGCCAGGCCAGCAACAATCCGGCGTTCTGAATGCGATCAAGGGCGCCGAAGTGCAAGACCACGGCGCGATTCTGCGGGTCGATCTGGCGCACGTTGGAAAAGGCCCAGGCCAACGCCGCCAATACGGTGACCGCGTAGAGTGCCAGGAACGTCAGGCGCCCGGCCTGGATCCACGGGCTGTCCGGGCTTTCAGGCTCGCTCATGGCTGCAGGTCCTTGGGCCCGTCCACCAAGGCGCGGAACGGCGCGGCGTCGGTGCGCAGGATGATCTTGGTCCCCGGCGTGACCACCGTGCCCAAGGTATCCAGCGAGCGCAGCAGGTTGTACAGCTGCGGATTGCCAGCGTAGGCACGACCATAAATCTGCGCGGCTTCGACACGCGACTGCGCTTCGATATCAGCGGCTTTCACAGTGGCATCGGCCTGCATGATGCGCGCATCACGTTCGGCAGCGGAGCGGATCTGCGCGGCTTCGCGCTTGCCCACGGCAGTGCGTTCGGTGGCGATGGTTTCACGCTCGGCGCGCATGCGGTCAACCGTGGCGGTGAGGGTCACCGACGGCAACGTCAGGCGCTCGATGCCGACCTGCGCCACGCGCACACCATAAGTGGTGAGCAATTGCTGATCAATCTGCTGGCGCAACTGCGCTTCAAAATCGGCGATGCGCACTTGGCTGGCGTCGGTATTGATCAAGCTGGACAGGTCAAAGCTGGCTGCGGTGGTTTCCAACGCCGAGCCGACGAAGGTACGAATCTGCCGCGCCGCCTCATCAGGCTGGTTCTGCACCGCACGCATAAAACGCTGCACGTTGTCGGCATCGCCCTGCACCTGCCACGCCACATAGGCCTGCACAATAATCCGCAAGCCATCGCGGGTGCCCACATCCTGCAGGCCGCTGGAGGTGGTGCGCAGACGCAGGTCCACCGGGATCGCCGCTTCGAACGGTGCCGGCCAGCGCCAACCCAGGCCCGGTTCCAGCAACACACGCGCGGGGTTGCCGAAGCGGGTAATCACCGTGGCCTCACCGGAACGCACTTGCACCAGGCTTGCCGCTGCCACGGCAAACAGCACCAGCAACACCGCCCACGCCATGCGACGCCAGGGAAAAGGCCCGGCCGCCTGCTCATCGCCGTGATGGTGATAGTGGTGGCCGTGATGGTGGTGATGACCGTGATCATGATCGTGGGAATGAGCGCTCAACAGACAGACTCCTTATTGAACGGCTTTGCGCGGCGCCGACGGGTCGGCGGGCAAGGTAAAAGAACGCAGATCGATCGTCGGCGCACTGTCGGCACCCAAACGATGATCCAGAATAAGCAGCTTGGCCTGGGCCAGGCCCTGGCTCAGTTGGCCCAGGTACTGTTCCAGCACGAAGGCTTGGCCCGCAGCGGCGTAGGCCTTTTGTTCGGCGGCAAAGCGCAGGTTCGCTGCTTGGGCGCCGGCATTCACTTCGCGGGCACTGGCCTGGGCCTGATCGCGAGCAGTGCTGGCTTGCAGCAGCGCCTGGTTGGTCTGTTCGCTGGCGACACCGCGTTCACGGGCGATCAGCGCCTGGGCGCCGATCTGCGCGGCTTGCACACCGTGGTAAGCGTTAGCGGCACCGGCCGGCGGGTGGATCGCCTCGACCACCGTGGCGAGGATTTCCACACCGCTGTCGAGGGTTTGCAGGTCGGCTTGCACACTGCGGCCAATCTCGTCGGCGAGGCTGGTGCGCTCTTCCCCGAGTAATTCATCCAGGGTGCGCGACGCGAAATCGTGCACCAGGATGCGGCTGGCGGTGCTGCGGATCAGGGTCGGGATATCCGCGCTGTTGTAGGTGGCGGCAAGCGCAGCCTGATCGGTGAGGCCGATGCGGTAGACAAAGCGCACGTCCATATTGACGATCTGGAAGCCCTGCTTGCCGCCGCTGCTGCTGGCAATGACCTGGGATTTGTCATTCACATGGCTGGCGTCCCACAGGCGGTTGGCGATCAACGGCGCCGGGCCTTCGGCTGCGGCCAGCTCCGGTGTGGCGGCGTCACTGACGCTGGTCGCCAGCTCATGCACCACGCCGTTTTCAACATTCAGTACGCGGCCCAACGGCCACGGTAAGCCCGCATGCAACCCGGGGCCGAACACCTCGACCGGTTTACCAAAGCGCTCATAAATCCCACGGCCTTGCAGGGGCACTTCATGCACACCGGTCAGCGCCCAACCTACCGCCAGCACCACCAGCAACACCGGGAAAAACGCTCGGCGCATGTAGGTAAAGGCCCAGATCTGGCGCAGGTCGATGCCAAAGCGGTTGTGCAGTTCATGCTGCAACGCCAGCAAGGGCTGAGGCGGCCAACGCAGTAGGCCGGCGATAAAACTCTGCGCCATCAAGCGCGGTTCGAGGCGCGGCTGGCGCGGGCTGAACAGCGAGAGCACGCCCCTGAGCAGGAACTCCAGCGCCACCAACGCCGGCAACAGCCCGATGAGAGTGGCCAGGCGCAACGGCCAGACCGACTCCGCATTGGCAAACAGCAGGCAGATCGCGCTGAGCACCAGGCAAATAATTGCCATCCGGCTCAACTGCGCCAACTGTGAGGCTTCCGGCCATTGGGCAGCGGTTTCCTGGGCCAAACGGCGTTCGAATACCAACAGGCCAAACGTCAGGGCCAATGCGAGCGCTGCGCCAATACTTGCCGACTGCCCGATGGCGGCAGCGGGCAAGCCCAAGTTCCAGAACTGCAGGATGCTGACCAGCGCCAACAGCGACCAGCCGCCCAACCACAGCACCGGCGCGCCAATCTGCGCCAACAGGCCGTTGCCGAACCGGTTGATCAGGCCCTTGTGCCAAGGAGTGGGCTCGCTGAGAGGTTCGATCAACTCGCCGCTCGGCGCTTCCAGAGCCTGGGCACGCCAATCGGCCACCCACCAGGCCGACTGCAACCCGGCCACCAGCAGCAGCAAGGCCGACGCGCAGTTGATCAATACCACCGGCCAGATCGACAGCGGTGCAAACAACGCTACGAACAGCGCCAATATCCAACCGCTGAGGGCCAGGGTCGTCAGGCCGATACCGGCCTGGCGCAATCGACGGGCGTGGAACAGCCCCTGCTGAAAACGCGCGAGGCCTTCAACCGAAGCCCCGTCAGCCTCTAGATCCACTTGCATCTGCTCAACGCCCACTTGTACACAATTCGTTACGATATAACACGAAGCGTGAAATTTTTGTTCGAAACCCCGGTAGGAGCGAGCTTGCTCGCGAAAAACCTCAACGATAACGCGGGCATCCTGAATATATGCGGCGCTTGTGAGTTTTTCGCGAGCAAGCTCGCTCCTACATTGGCCCCTAATCGTGCTGAGAGTGTGACTAACCCCCTATAAACACGAGCCATCACTGGTGTCGGCTGCGATTAGTCGGCACACTTCAGAACAGTTTTTCGCGGGTTCACGGACAAGGAAGCGCCACCCCCCATGATTTCCATCTACCAGCTCAAACCGCGTTTTCAAAACCTGCTGCGCCCTCTCGTGCAGCGCCTCTATGACAACGGCACCACCGCCAACCAGATCACCGTGCTGGCCGGGGTTTTTTCCCTGCTGGTGGGGCTGTTGATCGCGGGCTTTGCCCAACACCTCTGGCTGTTTGCGCTGATCCCGCTATGGATGATTCTGCGCATGGCCCTCAATGCCATCGACGGCATGCTGGCCCGGGAATTCGGCCAACAGTCGCGCCTCGGTGCTTATCTCAATGAACTGTGCGATGTGATCGCCGACAGCGCGCTGATCCTGCCCTTTGCATTGATCCCCAATGTGAGCCTGGCGCCGGTGCTGCTGGTGGCGCTGCTTGCGGTATTCAGCGAATACGCCGGGGTGCTGGGGCCGATGGTGGGCGCGTCGCGCCGTTATGACGGGCCCATGGGCAAGAGTGATCGGGCGTTCGTACTCGGCGTGTTGGCCACGGGCGTGGCGCTGGGCTGGCTCGGCGCCGGTTGGGTGGAGGTGGTGATGTGGCTGGTGGCCGCCCTGCTCGCCTATACCTTGGTCAACCGAGTGCGTCAGGGCCTCAAAGAACAACAAACTTCCCCTTCTGCATAAGGATTTTGCGATGCGCGAACAGCAACAGCACACCTTCAGTACCCATGATGGCGTCGAGCTTTTCTATCGGCACTGGCCGGCCACGGCAGGTGCCGGGCCGCGCAAGGCGATCCTGTTGTTCCATCGCGGCCACGAACACTCAGGGCGCATTGCCCACCTGGTGGATGAACTGGGCCTGCCTGAATTCGACTTCTTCGCCTGGGACGCCCGTGGCCATGGCCAATCCCCTGGCGAGCGCGGCGACAGCCCCAGCTTTGCCACCAGCGCCCGCGACGTGCAGACTTTCTGTGACCACATCAATGCCACCTACGGCATCGAAGAGGAAGACCTCGCCGTGATCGCCCAAAGCGTCGGCGCGGTGATCGCGGCCACCTGGGTTCATGATTACGCGCCAAAAATCCGCGCTCTGGTGCTCGCCTCGCCCGCCTTCAAGGTCAAGCTGTACGTGCCCTTCGCCCGCCCCGGCCTGGCCTTGATGCGCAAGTTCAAGGGCAACTTTTTCGTCAACAGCTACGTCAAGGCCAAGTTCCTCAGCCATGACCCCGAACGCGTGGCGTCCTACGACAGCGATCCGCTGATCACCAAAGCCATTTCGGTGAATGTGCTGCTGGGCCTGTACGAAGCGGCCGACCGGGTTGTAGCCGACGCCCAGGCGATCCAGGTGCCGACCCAGTTGCTTATCTCCGGCTCCGATTTTGTGGTGCACCGTAAACCCCAGCAGCAGTTTTTCGACCGCCTCGGCAGCCTGAAAAAAGAGCGGCATATCCTCCCCGGTTTTTTCCACGACACCCTCGGCGAACGTGATCGCGCCGTGGCCGTGAGCAGCGCCAAACGCTTTATTTTGCAGAACTTCGCACACCCGCTGGACCGCGCCTCTCTACTGGACGCCGACAAACTTGGCGCCACGTGCGCCGAATCCGAATCCCTCGCCGCGCCGTTGCCACGCAATTCCCTGCGCGACCTGTACTGGCGCATGACCCGCGCCAGCATGGGCCTGGGTAAAAACCTGTCGGATGGGGTGAAGCTGGGCTTCGACACCGGCTTCGATTCCGGCAGCACCCTGGACTACGTGTATCGCAATAAGCCTGCCGGCAAGGGCGGGCTGGGGCGGATGATCGATACCAATTACCTCAATTCCATTGGCTGGCGCGGTATTCGCCAGCGCAAGCTGAACGTCGAGGAGCTGCTGCGCCTGGCCATGGCCAAGCTGCGTGATGACCAACGCGAAGTGCGCATTGTCGACATCGCCGCCGGCCACGGCCGCTACATCCTGGAAGCCTTGCAAGGCGTATCGCCGCTGCCGGAATCGATCCTGCTGCGCGACTACAGCGACATCAACGTGCGCGACGGTGGCGCGCTGATTCGCGAGAAGGGCCTGGGGGACATCGCCCACTTCGTCAAAGGCGATGCGTTCGACCGCGCTGACCTGGCTGCCCTGGACCCTAAGCCGACACTGGCCGTGGTGTCCGGCCTGTACGAATTGTTTGCCGATAACGCCATGGTCGGCGGCTCGCTGGCGGGCCTGGCCGAAGCTGTGGAGCCAGGTGGTTACCTGGTCTACACCGGCCAACCGTGGCACCCACAATTGGAGCTGATTGCCCGCGCGCTCACCAGCCACCGTCAGGGCCAGGCTTGGGTAATGCGCCGGCGTAGCCAGGCGGAAATGGACCAACTCGTCGAAGCGGCGGGCTTTCGCAAGGTCACCCAGCGCGTGGATGAGTGGGGCATTTTCACCGTGTCCCTGGCACAGAAGATCTGAACATGCGCGAACCCGGTTTATTGAAACCTGCGGTGCTCTGGCTGCTGCTGTTGGCACCGCTGTTTTTCAGCACCTACGGCTTCGCCACCTGGGTCACCAGCCAGCGCAGCGACGTCGGCACGCTGGTGTTCGGCTGGGAAACCCATATGCCGTTCTGGGCCTGGACCATCGTGCCCTACTGGTCCATCGACCTGCTTTACGGCTTCTCGTTGCTGCTGCCCAACACACGCCATGAGCTCAAACAGCATGCGCTGCGCCTGCTGAGTGCGCAGGTGATTGCCGTGAGTTGCTTTCTGATCTGGCCACTGCGCTTCACGTTTGAGCGGCCGGAACTGGACGGTGTGTTCGGTTGGTTGTTTGCGGTGCTGGCCGGTTTTGACAAGCCCTTCAACCAGGCGCCTTCGCTGCATATCGCGCTGCTGGTGATCTTGTGGGTGATGTACCAGCGGCACACTCAAGGATTGTGGCGTTGGCTGGTGCATGGCTGGTTCGCGTTGATCGGCGTTTCGGTGCTGACCACTTATCAACATCACTTTATCGACTTACCCACAGGCGCCCTCGCGGGATGGCTGTGCGTTTGGTTATGGCCGGTAGAACACCCAAGCCCATTGTTAAGTGCGCGGTTGACGCGAGATACCCAACGTTGTCGCCTGGCTGTGCGCTATGGGCTGGGCGCGCTATTACTGCTGGCGCTTGCCTTGGTGCTCCGCGGCGGCTGGCTGTGGCTGCTGTGGCCAGCGGTTTCCCTGGCCTTGATCGCGGCCAACTACCTTTTGATCGGCGCGTCGGGCTTTCAAAAACGTGCGAATGGCCGTCTTACGCCTGCCGCCCGCTGGTTGTATGCGCCTTATTTGGCGTGTGCGTGGATCAATTCGCGGCTGTGGACACGCAAACATCCACAGCCGGACCTGATTGTGGATAACGTCTGGCTTGGGCGCATTCCTACAACCGGTGAACAGCGCTCATTCGCGAGCATCGTCGACTTATGCGCCGAACTGCCGATGGATCCACAAGGCCGTGCTTACGTCTGCGTGCCCGTGCTGGACCTGATCGCCCCAACCCCCGACGAATGCCTGAACGCCGCCCACGCCATTGAACGCCTGCGAGCGAGCGGCCCGCTGTTGGTGTGTTGTGCCCTCGGTTACTCACGCAGCGCCACCGCCGTCGCCGCCTGGCTGCTGAACACGGGGCGCGCCGCCACGGTTGAGCAAGCGCTGACTATTATTCGTACAGCGCGGGCCGATGTGGTCCTGCACCCCGCACACCGTCAAGCGTTGGAGGGTTTGCCAAATGCCTGCTGATATGGAACTTCAGGTCGTCGCCAGCCTGTTGCGCCGTGGCCGATCATTGGATCAGTTATCCACAGGGCTGACGCTGCTCGGTGTGCTGTTCGGCCTCGCCCAGTTGTTGCTGGCCAGTATTTCCACCATTTGCTTGCTGTTGGCCCTGTGGATGATTGTGCTGGGCCTGTTGCAAAAATATTGGGCGCTGCGGGTGGCCTTTGACGCCGACTTGTTCGCCCTGCTCGCTCGCGACACCACCCGCACGCCAGACCTCGACCAGGCCCTGCAGACCCTTGGCCTGCAACCGCCCAAACGAGCCGGTCGCCCCTGGACTGAACGCCGTCGTGGCGCCCTCAAACTGTTGCGTAAACAAGCCTGGCTGCTGGGCGCGCAAGCGCTGCTGACCCTGGGCGTCATCCTCGCCAGCCCTTGGCTACCTTTCGCCGGATAAGGAATTCCCATGTTCGAACCCGTGGTCGCCACGCTGATTACTTCCATGGCCCGCACCGTCACCGGCGCCCGCAGCCTGTGGCTGGGGTGCGCGCCGGTACCGGTGCAGCGTATCTACTTTGCCAACCACAGCAGCCACGGCGACTTCGTGCTGGTATGGGCATCGCTGCCGCAGAACTTGCGCAAGTTCACACGCCCGGTGGCCGGCAGTGATTACTGGAACAAGAGTGCGCTGCGCCGCTACATCATCAATCGAGTGTTTAATGGCGTGCTGATCGACCGTGAGCGCAAGGACCCTGTGGATAACCCTCTGCAGCCCATGCTTGCGGCGTTGGAGGGCGGCGACTCGCTGATCATTTTCCCCGAAGGCACGCGCAATCTGGAGGATGGCTTGCTGCCGTTCAAAAGCGGCTTGTATCACTTGGCAAAGAGTTACCCACAAGCCGAGCTGGTCCCCGTGTGGATAGCCAACCTGAACCGGGTCATGCCCAAGGGTCGCGTGTTGCCACTGCCCTTGTTATGCACCACCAGCTTCGGTGCCCCCCTGCAACTGGAAGAAGGCGAAGACAAAGCCGCCTTCCTTGCCCGCAGCCGCGACGCCCTGCTCGCCCTTGCCCCGGAGCATTCTTGAGATGGATAGCCAAACCCTGATGTTATTTGGCGGCATCGGCGCGATCCTGGTCATCGCCTCGCTGATCGGCCTGATCCTCAAGCTGCGCACCCGCGGCAACCCGAATGCTGTGATCGACAACCTCAACGCCCGCATCAACGCCTGGTGGGTGATGGTGGTGGTCATCGGCATCGCCTTCTGGCTCGGCACCGGCGCGGTAATCCTGTTGTTCTACGCCGTGTCGTTCTACGCCCTGCGCGAATTCCTCACCCTCACGCCCACCCGGCGCAGCGACTACCCGGCCCTGGTGGCCGCGTTCTACCTGGCCCTGCCGCTGCAATACCTGCTGATCTACGCCGACTGGTATGGGCTGTTCTCGATCTTCATCCCGGTGTACGTGTTCCTGCTGCTGCCGATCCTCGCATCCTTAGGCGGCGACAGTACGCACTTCCTGGAACGTGCATCGAAGGTGCAATGGGGGTTGATGATCGCGGTGTTCTGCGTGTCTTTCGTACCGGCGCTGCTGACGTTGGACATCCCCGGCTACGAAGGCCGCAACCTGCTGCTGATCGCCTATTTAGTGATCGTGGTGCAACTGTCGGACGTATTGCAGTACGTGTGCGGCAAGCTGTTCGGCAAACACAAGATCGCGCCCAACCTGTCGCCGTCGAAAACCGTGGAAGGGTTTGTGGGCGGGATCCTGCTGTCCTCCTTGATCGGCGCGGCGTTGTGGTGGACCACACCGTTCAATCCCTGGCAGTCATTCTTGATCGCCCTACTGATCAACTTGCTGGGGTTTGCCGGCGGGATCGTGATGTCAGCGATCAAGCGTGACCGCGGTGTGAAGGACTGGGGGCACATGATCGAAGGACACGGCGGGATGTTGGATCGGCTGGATTCAGTGTGCTTTGCGGCGCCGATCTTTTTCCATCTTGTGCGGTATTGGTGGACTTGACCCACCCCTTTTACAAACCCGATGGAGATCCAAATGTGGGACCTGGCTTGCCTGCGAAAGCGGTGGTGCAGTAACAGATGCAGCGACTGACACGCCGCCTTCGCGGGCAAGCCCGCTCCCACAGGGAATATGCGCTTACCTGTAGGTTTTGTGGTGCTTTCAATAGCTCAAGCCAGTGATCTCGACATAGCTAGACTCTCCGCCTCCTGTCGCACCCGATAGCCAGCCCCAAACGAAACTCAGGGTAGTACGCCCGGCGTAATCAACACCTACCGTGCCTCGTGACCACCCTGCAAGCAGCTCCCCATCCAGGGTGACGCACTGATAAAGCAGCTCGATAGCATCTGCACCGGTCACCCGCCCGACCTGCGTTCCCAGGCGAATTCGGCCACCCTGGTAAGTGCTGGAAATCACGCCATCTTCGACCTGGTAATGAAACACGGTGCCGGTACCGGACAACCCTTGGGCGTTATTCGCGACCACGAACCGACGATTGTGCAAACGTGCCTGGACAGTCGCAGAAGAGCTTTGCATCAGTACGCATCCTTGAATTAATCGAATCCAAAACGAAAAAAGGGGCTGTTAAACACAGCCCCTTTTGGGTACATCAGTAAGGCTTACTCCACCGTCACCGACTTCGCCAGGTTACGCGGCTGGTCCACGTCGGTGCCCTTGAGCACGGCGACGTAGTACGACAGCAACTGCAGCGGGATGGTGTAGAGGATCGGCGACAGGGTGTCGTGGATGTGCGGCATGTTGATGACGTGGGTGCCTTCACCGTTGGTCATGCCGGCCTTCTCATCGGCGAAGACGATCAGTTGGCCGCCGCGGGCGCGTACTTCCTGCAGGTTGGACTTGAGCTTCTCCAGCAATTCGTTGTTCGGCGCCACGGTAACCACCGGCATGTCGTCATCCACCAGGGCCAACGGGCCGTGCTTCAGCTCACCGGCCGGGTAGGCTTCGGCGTGGATGTACGAGATTTCCTTGAGTTTCAGCGAGCCTTCCATCGCCACCGGGTATTGCGCGCCACGGCCGAGGAACAGGGTGTGGTTCTTGTCGGCGAAAAGCTCGGCGACTTTTTCCACGGTGCTGTCCATGGCCAAGGCTTCGCCCAGGCGGGTCGGCAGGCGGCGCAGTTCTTCCACCAGGGTGGCTTCGACACCTTCGGCGAGGGTGCCGCGCACTTGGCCCAGGGACAGGGTCAGCAGCAACAGGCCCACCAGTTGGGTGGTGAAGGCTTTAGTGGAGGCGACGCCGATTTCACGACCGGCCTGGGTCAGCAGGGTCAGGTCGGATTCACGCACCAGGGAGCTGATGCTGACGTTACAGATCGCCAGGCTGCCGAGGAAACCCAGTTCCTTGGCATTGCGCAGGGCGGCCAGGGTGTCGGCGGTTTCACCAGACTGGGAAATGGTCACGAACAGGGTGTCGGGCTGCACCACCACCTTGCGATAGCGGAACTCGCTGGCGACTTCGACCTGGCACGGGATGGCGGCCAGTTCTTCCAACCAGTAACGCGCCACCATACCGGCGTGGTAGCTGGTGCCACAGGCGACGATCTGCACATTGCGCACTTTAGCGAACAGTTCGGCGGCTTGCGGGCCGAAGGCGTTGACCAGCACCTGGTTCTGGCTCAGGCGACCTTCCAGGGTGCGCTGCACCACGGACGGCTGCTCGTGGATTTCCTTGAGCATGAAGTGGCGGAACTCGCCTTTATCAGCGGCTTCGGCGCCATCGCGGTACTGCACGGCTTCGCGCTCGACGGACTGACCGTTCACGTCCCAGATCTGCACGCTTTCACGGCGGATGTCGGCAATATCGCCTTCTTCCAGGTACATGAAGCGGTCGGTCACCTGGCGCAGGGCCAGTTGGTCGGAGGCGAGGAAGTTCTCACCCAGGCCCAGGCCGATTACCAATGGGCTACCGCTGCGGGCTGCCACGACGCGGTCAGGCTGGCTGGCACTGATCACGGCCAGGCCGTAGGCGCCGTGCAGCTCCTTGACCGTGGCCTTGAGGGCGGTGGTCAGGTCGCTGTGGTCCTTGAGCTTGTGGTTGAGCAGGTGGGCGATCACTTCGGTGTCGGTGTCCGAGGTGAAAACGTAGCCCAGCCCCTTGAGTTGTTCACGCAGCACTTCGTGGTTTTCGATGATGCCGTTGTGCACCACCGCCAGGTCGCCGGAAAAGTGCGGGTGAGCGTTACGCTCGCACGGTGCACCGTGGGTGGCCCAACGGGTGTGGGCGATGCCTAAGCGACCTACCAGCGGCTCACCGGCCAGGGCCTGGTCCAACTCGCTGACCTTGCCCGGGCGGCGCATGCGCTCCAGCTTGCCGGCGTTGGTGAAGACGGCCACACCGGCGCTGTCGTAGCCGCGGTATTCGAGGCGCTTGAGGCCTTCGATCAAGATGGCAGTAACGTTACGTTCGGCGACTGCGCCAACAATTCCACACATGGTGCTTCTCCTAGATGATTGCCGCGCATATCAGCGTAATGCCGCGGGCTTGGATCTGGTCGCGGGCCTCAAGCGGCAGGCGATCATCGGTAATAAGGGTATGGACGCTGCTCCAGGGCAGTTCCAGGTTGGGAATCTTGCGGCCGATCTTGTCGGATTCGACCATCACCACCACTTCACGGGCGACCTCGGCCATCACACGGCTCAAACCCAGCAGCTCGTTGAAGGTGGTGGTGCCGCGCTGCAGATCAATGCCATCGGCACCGATGAACAGCTGATCAAAGTCATAGGAACGCAGGACCTGCTCGGCGACCTGGCCCTGGAACGAATCCGAATGCGGGTCCCAAGTGCCGCCGGTCATCAACAGCACCGGCTCGTGTTCCAATTCGCTCAAGGCGCGGGCCACGTTCAGGGAGTTGGTCATCACCACCAGGCCCGGTTGATGGCCCAGTTCGGGAATCATCGCGGCAGTGGTGCTGCCGCTGTCGATGATGATGCGCGCATGCTCACGCAAACGCTTCACCGCCGCACGGGCAATGGCGCGCTTGTAGGCCGAGATCGGCTGGGCAGCGTCGCCCACCAGCTCTTGTGGCATGGTGATTGCGCCGCCATAGCGACGCAGGAGCAGGCCGTTACTTTCGAGGGCGGCAAGGTCCTTGCGGATGGTCACTTCCGAAGTTTCGAAATGTTTGGCCAATTCGTCCACGCTGACTTCGCCCTGTTCGTTGAGCAAGGTGAGGATATTGTGGCGTCGTTGGGGGGTGTTTCGTTTCGACATGGTAGTGATAAGTTTCGTTTCGAAAGATAACGAAGGCAATCAAAACCTATTGGCGAAAGATCGTCAAGGGGCGGAGATAATTTTTGCAAAGCGTTCGGGCATTGCACAAAACAACTGTGGGAGCTGGCTTGCCTGCGATAGCGGCGTGTCAGGCGACATCACTGTTGAATGTCAGACCGCTATCGCAGGCAAGCCAGCTCCCACAGAAGGGTGTGTCAACCTATCGACTTGTGGATAACTCAGGTCTTCTTGATTTTGACCGGGCGTTTCCAGCCGTCGATGTTGCGTTGGCGAGCGCGGGCAACGGCCAGTTGGGACTTATCCACATCCTGGTTGATGGTTGAGCCCGCGGCAGTGTTGGAACCATCGCCGATGGTCACCGGAGCAACCAGCGAGTTATTGGAGCCGATGAACACGTCTTCACCAATGGTGGTCTGGTACTTGTTGGCACCGTCGTAGTTGCAGGTGATGGTGCCGGCACCGATGTTGGTGCGGGCGCCGATGACGGCATCGCCCAGGTAGGTCAGGTGGCCGACTTTGGCGCCTTCGCCGAGCTGAGCGTTCTTCAGTTCGACAAAGTTACCCACATGGGCCTTGGCCCCCAGCTCGCTACCCGGGCGCAAGCGCGCAAACGGCCCGGCATCGCTGCCCTCGCCCATCACCGCACCGTCGATATGGCTATTGGCCTTGACCACCACGCCTTTGCGCAAGGTGCTGTCCTTGATCACGCAGTTCGGGCCGATGACTACACCGTCTTCAATGATCACGCGGCCTTCGAGGATCACGTTGATATCGATCAGGATGTCGCGGCCCACCGTGACTTCGCCACGCACATCGAAACGCGCCGGGTCTCGCAGGGTCACGCCCTGGGCCATCAGGCGCAGGCCTTCGCGCAGTTGATAATGACGTTCCAGCTCTGCCAGTTGTTTGCGGTCGTTGGCGCCCTGCACTTCCATCGGATGGTGGGGCTGCTCGGTGGCGACCAGCAGGCCATCGCTGACGGCCATCTCGATGACGTCGGTGAGGTAATACTCGCCCTGGGCATTGTTGTTGGACAGGCGGCTCATCCAGTCGGCGAGCTTGTTGGCAGGCACCGCGAGAATGCCGGTGTTGCCTTCAGTAATCGCGCGCTGGGCTTCGCTGGCATCTTTGTGTTCAACGATGGCAGCCACCTTGCCGTCGGCGTTGCGCACAATGCGGCCGTAGCCCGTAGGGTCATCCAGCTCAACGGTCAGCAGGCCCATCTGGCCAGGCACCACGTGCTTGAGCAGGCGTTGCAAGGTTTCCACTTCAATCAGCGGTACATCGCCGTAGAGGATCAATACCGTGTCCGCGATGATGAAAGGCACAGCCTGCGCGGTCGCGTGGCCGGTGCCCAGTTGCTTGTCTTGCAATACGAAATTCAGATCGTCCGCGGCCAGACGCTCGCGAACCAGGTCTGCACCGTGGCCAATCACCACATGAATACGTTGTGGGTCCAACTGGCGGGCGCTGTGGATAACATGACCCAGCATGGAGTTGCCCGCGACCGGGTGCAGTACCTTGGGCAGGGCTGAACGCATGCGGGTGCCCTGGCCTGCGGCGAGAATAACGATTTCAAGAGACATGAATGGCTACCAATCCTGGGCGGTCCGGGTTCAGACCAAAGAAGTGTTTTGCAAAAAAGAAAAAGGGTAGCCGAGGCTACCCTTTTTAATCAATCACGCATCAAGCAAAACGGCGTGGCCGCTTACTTCTTGCGGATCTGCTGGAGAGTACGCAGCTGGGCTGCGGCCTCGGCCAGACGGACTGCAGCAGCGCTGTAGTCGAAGTCTGCGCCTTTTTCGTTCAGCGCCTTCTCGGCAGCCTTGACGGCTTCCTGAGCGGAGGCTTCATCCAGGTCGCCAGCACGTTGCACGGTGTCGGCAAGTACCTTGACCATGTTCGGCTGAACCTCGAGGAAACCACCGGAGATGTAAAACACCTCCTTTTCCCCGCCTTGCTTGGTCAGAGTGATCGGACCTGGCTTCAAGCTGGTGATCAACGGCGCGTGGCCCATGGCAATACCCAGGTCACCGAGTTCGCCGTGTGCAATCACCATTTCTACCAGACCGGAGAAAATTTCCCCTTCCGCGCTGACGATATCGCAATGGACTGTCATAGCCATCTGATTGCCTCAACCTGATGAGCGCCCATTTCCGGGCGCCTGGATTACAGTTTCTTGGCTTTCTCGATCGCTTCTTCGATGCCGCCGACCATGTAGAACGCTTGTTCTGGCAAGTGGTCGTAGTCACCGTTGAGGATGCCTTTGAAGCCAGCAATGGTGTCTTTCAGGGAAACGTATTTACCCGAGGCACCGGTGAAGACTTCAGCCACGAAGAACGGCTGCGACAAGAAACGCTGGATCTTACGAGCACGGTTTACCAACTGCTTGTCGGCTTCCGACAGCTCGTCCATACCCAGGATCGCAATGATGTCCTTCAGTTCTTTGTAACGCTGCAGCACGTACTGAACGCCGCGAGCGGTGTCGTAGTGCTCCTGGCCGATCACGTTCGGGTCCAGCTGGCGCGACGTCGAGTCGAGTGGATCGACCGCTGGGTAGATACCCAGGGAAGCGATGTCACGGGACAGAACGACGGTAGCGTCCAAGTGGGCGAAGGTGGTGGCTGGCGACGGGTCGGTCAAGTCATCCGCAGGTACGTATACCGCTTGGATCGAGGTGATCGAACCTTCCTTGGTCGAAGTGATACGTTCTTGCAGAACGCCCATCTCTTCAGCCAGGGTCGGCTGGTAACCTACTGCCGAAGGCATACGGCCCAGCAGTGCGGATACTTCAGTACCGGCCAGGGTGTAACGGTAGATGTTGTCGACGAACAGCAGAACGTCGTTACCTTCGTCACGGAACTTCTCGGCCATGGTCAGGCCAGTCAGGGCTACGCGCAGACGGTTTCCCGGCGGCTCGTTCATCTGACCGTAAACCAGTGCCACTTTGTCCAGAACGTTGGAGTCCTTCATCTCGTGGTAGAAGTCGTTACCCTCACGAGTACGCTCACCAACACCTGCGAACACGGAATAACCGCTGTGCTCGATGGCGATGTTACGGATCAGTTCCATCATGTTTACGGTCTTGCCTACACCGGCACCACCGAACAGACCGACTTTACCGCCCTTGGCGAACGGGCAAACCAGGTCGATAACCTTGATGCCGGTTTCCAGCAGGTCGTTGCCGCCTGCTTGTTCTGCGAACGAAGGTGCTGCGCGGTGAATGCCCCAACGCTCTTCGGTGGCAATCGGGCCAGCTTCGTCAATCGGGTTGCCCAGTACGTCCATGATCCGGCCCAGGGTCGCTTTACCGACCGGTACGGAGATGGCAGCGCCAGTGTCGACAACGTCCAGACCGCGCTTCAAGCCTTCGGTGGAACCCATCGCAATGGTACGAACTACGCCGTCGCCCAGCTGCTGCTGAACTTCCAGGGTAGTTTCCGCGCCTTGTACTTTCAGCGCGTTGTAGATGCTCGGTACGCTGTCGCGTGGAAATTCCACGTCGATAACGGCGCCGATGATTTGAACGATACGTCCGCTACTCATAGCTGGATCCTCTGAATATTTGAACCGTTAAACCGCGGCAGCGCCGCCGACGATTTCCGAGATCTCTTGGGTGATCGCAGCCTGACGCGCCTTGTTGTAGATCAGCTGCAAATCGCTGATCAGATCACCGGCGTTATCGGTAGCGTTTTTCATCGCGATCATCCGCGCCGCTTGTTCAGCTGCGTTGTTCTCGACCACCGCCTGGTACACCTGCGACTCCACGTAGCGCACCATCAAGCCGTCAAGCAGCTCTTTGGCGTCTGGTTCGTAGAGGTAGTCCCAGTGGTGCTTGAGTTCCTGATCCGGGGTCGCCACCAGTGGAATCAATTGCTCCACGGTTGGCTGCTGGGTCATGGTGTTGATGAACTTGTTGGATACCACGGAGAGGCGGTCAATACGGCCTTCCAGGTACGCATCCAGCATCACCTTCACACTGCCGATCAAATCATTGATCGACGGCTCTTCACCCAGGTGGCTGATAGCTGCAACGACGTTACCGCCGAAGTTGCGGAAAAAGGCCGCACCCTTGCTACCAACAACACACAGATCAATCTCGACGCCGTTTTCGCGGTTTACCGCCATGTCCTTGACCAGGGCCTTGAACAGGTTGGTATTCAGACCACCACACAAACCACGGTCACTGCTCACTACCACATAACCCACACGCTTGACGGCGCGCTCGATCATGAACGGGTGGCGGTATTCCGGGTTGGCGTTGGCCAGATGCCCAATTACCTGGCGGATACGCTCCGCATAAGGACGGCTAGCAGCCATGCGCATTTGTGCCTTGCGCATTTTGCTGACCGCCACTTTTTCCATGGCGCTGGTAATTTTTTGCGTGCTTTTGATGCTCGCAATCTTACTGCGAATCTCTTTTGCGCCTGCCATGTAACACCTATCAGGTTAGCAAGCGGGAGCCTTGCGGCTCCCGCTGCGGCTTACCAGGTTTGGGTGGCCTTGAACTTCTCGATACCGGCTTTCATGCCAGCGTCGATATCGTCATTGAAGTCACCCTTCACGTTGATCTTCGCCATCAATTCGGCGTGATCGCGGTTGAAGTAAGCAATCAGCGCTTGTTCAAAGCTGCCGACCTTGGCGATTTCAACGTCGGTCAGGAACCCACGCTCAGCGGCATACAGCGACAACGCCATGTCAGCGATCGACATTGGGGCGTATTGCTTCTGCTTCATCAGCTCGGTAACGCGCTGACCATGCTCAAGTTGCTTACGGGTCGCTTCGTCCAGGTCAGAAGCGAACTGGGCGAATGCCGCCAGTTCACGGTACTGAGCCAGAGCGGTACGGATACCACCGGAGAGCTTCTTGATGATCTTGGTCTGAGCGGCACCACCCACACGGGATACCGAAACACCGGCGTTCACTGCAGGGCGGATGCCTGAGTTGAACATGGCCGATTCCAGGAAGATCTGACCGTCAGTGATGGAAATCACGTTGGTCGGAACGAACGCGGAAACGTCGCCAGCCTGGGTTTCGATGATCGGCAGTGCGGTCAGGGAACCGGTTTTGCCGGTCACTGCGCCGTTGGTGAACTTCTCTACGTACTCTTCCGAAACGCGGGATGCGCGCTCCAGCAGACGGGAGTGGAGATAGAACACGTCGCCTGGGTAAGCTTCACGGCCTGGTGGACGGCGCAGCAGCAGGGAAATCTGGCGGTAAGCCACTGCTTGCTTGGACAGATCGTCATAAACGATCAGCGCGTCTTCACCGCGGTCGCGGAAGAATTCACCCATGGTGCAACCGGAGTACGGTGCCAGGAATTGCAGCGCAGGAGATTCCGAAGCACTGGCAGCCACGATGATCGTGTTGGCCAGGGCGCCGTTTTCTTCCAGCTTGCGAACCACGTTGGCGATGGTCGATTGCTTCTGACCGATCGCTACGTAGACGCAGAAAATGCCGCTGTCTTTCTGGTTGATGATCGCGTCGATCGCCAGAGCGGTCTTACCGATCTGACGGTCACCGATGATCAGCTCACGCTGGCCACGGCCGACTGGGATCATGGCATCGACAGCCTTGTAGCCAGTCTGTACAGGCTGGTCTACCGACTTACGCCAGATCACGCCTGGAGCAACTTTCTCGACCGCGTCGGTCTCGGTGTTGCCCAGTGGACCTTTACCGTCAACAGGGTTACCCAGTGCGTCGACTACGCGACCCAGCAGTTCCTTACCAACCGGAACTTCCAGGATGCGGCCTGTGCACTTGGCGCTCATGCCTTCAGCCAGACTGGTGTACGCGCCCAATACAACGGCACCTACGGAGTCTTGCTCCAGGTTGAGGGCCATACCGTAGACGCCGCCCGGAAACTCGATCATCTCGCCGTACATGACGTCGGCCAGACCGTGAATCCGCACGATGCCGTCAGATACGCTGACGACAGTGCCTTCGTTACGGGCTTGGGAGGTCACATCGAGCTTGTCGATGCGGCCCTTGATAATTTCACTTATTTCGGAAGGATTGAGTTGCTGCATTGCTCTGCTGCCCCTTCAAACTCAAGATTTCAATGCTTCGGCAAGTTTCGCGATTTTGCCGCGAATCGAGCCATCGATAACCAGGTCGCCGGCACGGATAACAACACCACCAATAAGCGATGCGTCCTCCGAAGCTTGCAGGCGCACTTCCCGATTGAGTCGTGCACTGAGAACCTTGGCGAGTTTGTCTTGCTGTTCTTGGTTCAATGCGAAAGCACTGGTCACTTCAACGTCTACCGATTTCTCTGCTTCGGCCTTGTACAGGTCGAACAGAGCGGCGATCTCCGGCAATAGCGGGAGACGGTCGTTTTCGGCAATGACGTGGATGAAGTTCTGCACCTTCACATCAAACTTGTCGCCGCACACTTCAATAAAAGTGGCGGCCTTGTCTGCGCTCGTCAGGCGCGGGGCCTTGAGCACGCGCTGCATGGTGTCGTCTTGCGACACTGCTGCAGCCAGGCCGAGCATGGCTGACCAAGAGGCCAGTTGCTGGTGGGCCTGGGCGTGCTCGAAGGCTGCCTTAGCGTAAGGTCGGGCCAACGTGGTCAGTTCTGCCATGATCGCCCTCGCTTAAATTTCAGCAGCCAGTTTGTTAACCAGCTCCGCGTGCGCGTTTTGATCGATTTTGGCACCGAGGATCTTCTCAGCACCGCCAACGGCCAGAGCACCCAGTTGGGCACGCAGCGCGTCTTTGACACCGTTCAGTTCCTGTTCGATCTCGGCATGAGCCGAAGCCTTCACACGGTCAGCTTCGACGCGGGCTTTTTCAACAGCCTCTTCGACGATCTGGTTACCGCGTTTCTTGGCTTGCTCAATGATCTCGGCTGCCTGTGCTTTAGCTTCGCGCAGTTGCTGACCCACTTTCTCGTGGGCCAACTCCAAGTCGCGAGCTGCACGGCTGGCAGCGTCCAAACCATCCGCGATCTTCTTCTGACGTTCGTGCAAAGCCGCGATGACCGGAGGCCACACGAACTTCATGCAAAACACTACAAAAATGAAGAACGCAACGGATTGGCCAATCAGGGTTGCATTAATGTTCACGCCAACACCTCGCTCATTCGTTGTCCATCACCCCAATCACTCGAAAAGTCGAGTGATTAGCCAGCGAGTTGACCAACGAAGGGGTTCGCGAAGGTGAAGAACAGTGCGATACCAACGCCGATCATGGTCACGGCGTCGAGCAGGCCGGCGACGATGAACATTTTAACTTGCAGCATTGGGACCATTTCTGGCTGACGCGCTGCGCCTTCCAGGAATTTGCCGCCCAGCAGGCCGAAACCAATGGCAGTACCCAGGGCGCCCAGGCCGATCAACAGTGCAACAGCGATAGCGGTTAGACCAACTACAGTTTCCATCTTTCCTCCCGACTTTTACGTCGTATGGTTTAGGTTTTTTAGATTTTAAAGCGGTAAAACAAATCGTTTCATAGCCCTGTTGGGCCACCTTCCCGTTTGACCGGGAAGGACATCAGACTAGTCGAGACTGGTCTTAATGGTTCTCTTCGTGCGCCATCGACAGGTAGACGATGGTCAGCATCATGAAGATGAAGGCCTGCAGGGTAATGATCAGGATGTGGAACACAGCCCACGCCCACTGCAGAACTACGCCCAGGCCGCTAAGCCAGAGCAGACCGCTGCCGAACATCACAGCGATCAGAATGAACACCAGCTCGCCGGCATACATGTTGCCGAACAGTCGCAGAGCCAGGGAAATCGGCTTGGCGATCAGGGTGACGAATTCCAGCAGGAAGTTCACCGGGATCAGCAGGGCTTGAACGAAGATGTTCTTGCTGCCGAACGGGTGCAGGGTCAGTTCGCCGATGAAGCCGCCGATGCCCTTGACCTTGATGCTGTAGAAAATGATCAGCGCGAATACCGACAGAGCCATGCCCAGTGTGGCGTTCGGGTCAGTGGTGGATACGGCGCGGAATGGAATGTGCGGGTCGCCGGAGATCGCCATGGCCAACTGAGGAATCCAGTCCACCGGGATCAGGTCGACGGCGTTCATCAGGAACACCCACACGAAGATGGTCAGTGCCAGCGGTGCAATCACCGGGCTACGGCCATGGAAGCTGTCTTTCACGCTGCCATCGACGAATTCGACCAATACTTCAACGAAGTTCTGCAAAGCACCTGGCTGATCCGAAGTCGCCTTCTTTGCCGCCATGCGGAAAATCAGGACGAAGATCAGACCCAATGCGACCGACCAACCCAGAGTGTCCAGGTGGAAAGCCCAGAAACCCATTTCTTTGGCTTCTGCTGCGGTGTGGGCAAAGCCCCAGCCGCCATTAGGAAGCTGACCGAAGGTCAGGTTCTGCAAGTGGTGCTGGATATAGCCCGAAGCGGTTGTTTCTGCCATGGTTGCCTCAAACGCCCTAAGGTTTCGAAAGTCTTGTTTTCATTAGCAGGGGAGCGAACCAGCTGACCAGTTGGGTCAACACGAAGACGCCGAATACAGCCAGCGGCGCCAATGGCTTCACACCTGCAAAGGTCAGTGCAAACAGCACTGCCGTCAAAATCAGTTTCCCCGCCTCGCCGGCATAAAAAGACCGGACGATAGCCTGGGCTGCTCGGGCGCCGGAAAACCGAAAGGCCCTGTGAGCAAAATACATATTGGGCAGCAAGGCTATCAGGCCTCCGCAGAGTCCTGAATACCCGGCTACGACTCCATGCCAATACCAAAGCGCCAATGCGGCGATCAGCAAAATGACAAATTGAGCCAGTAGAACCGGAAAAACAGCCAAGCGATGGAACGGCAACGTGTTTGGCGTGCGGGTTTCCATCACTCTTGCTCCTCAATGGTCGGCTGCCGGAAATCAATAACTTGGCATAATTTGTGCCGACAAAATGCGCGCAGAGTATAGGGGCGGTTCAGCCCCTATTCAACTGTCGGGTAGTGATTTCCGATCACGCGCTACATAAGCAAATGTTTCAGCGGATGTGGGCAAGGACGCCTTGAAGCTCGTCAAGGGAGTTATATCCGATGACCAATTGCCCTTTGCCCTTCTTGCCGTGACGAATTTGCACCGCAGAGCCCAGGCGCTCGGCCAGGCGCTGCTCGAGTCGCGCGATATCCGGATCAGGTTTGGCGGTTTCGACCGGTGCAGGTTTGCCGCTGAGCCACTGGCGCACCAGCGCTTCGGTCTGACGTACGGTCAGGCCTCGTGCGACAACGTGTCGCGCCCCTTCAACCTGTTGATTTTCGGGCAAACCGAGCAACGCACGGGCATGGCCCATTTCCAGGTCGCCGTGGGACAACATGGTCTTGATCACTTCCGGCAGCGCGATCAAACGCAACAAATTGGACACGGTGACGCGGGACTTGCCCACCGCCTCGGCCACTTGCTGCTGGGTGAGCTGGAATTCCTGCTGCAAACGCTGCAACGCAATCGCTTCTTCGATCGGATTGAGGTCTTCACGCTGGATATTCTCGATCAACGCCATGGCGATCGCGGTTTCATCCGGCACATCGCGCACCATGGCCGGGATGGTTTCCTTGCCGGCCTGCTGGCTGGCGCGCCAGCGGCGCTCACCGGCGATGATCTCAAAGCGGCCACCGCCAATGGGGCGCACCACGATAGGCTGCATCACGCCCTGGGCCTTGATCGAGTTGGACAGTTCTTCCAGGGCCTGGGGGTCCATGTCCCGACGTGGCTGGTATTTGCCGCGCTGGATCAGGTCCAGCGGCAAGTGCTGCAGCTCGCGCTCGTCGGCCTGCACCGCTTGTTCTTCAAGCGATGTGACGGTCGGACCACTCAACAGTGCATCCAGTCCACGTCCGAGACCTCGTTTCTTGACGGCCATGGGGGTTCCTTAAGTTGGCTGGGCTGCAGCGGTGCGTGAATTGCGGCGTTGACGGCGAACCATCTCGCCAGCCAATGCCAGGTAGGCAATGGCACCGCGCGAGGATTTGTCGTACGCCAGCGCGGGCATGCCATAGCTTGGCGCTTCGGCCAGGCGGATGTTGCGTGGAATCACGGTGTCGTACAACTGGTCACCGAAGTGTTCCTTGAGCTGCGCCGACACATCGTTCATCAGGCTCAGGCGCGGGTCGAACATCGTGCGCAACAAGCCTTCGATCTGCAGTTTCGGGTTGAGCAACTCGGCAATGCGCTTGATGTTATCCACAAGGTCGCTCAGGCCTTCCAACGCGTAGTACTCGCACTGCATGGGGATAATCACCCCATCGGCGGCTACCAAGGCGTTAAGCGTGAGCATCGACAGCGACGGTGGGCAGTCGATCAAAATGTAATCGTAGTTGTCGCGAATGGGCGCCAGGGCGCTGCGCAGACGGCTTTCTTTCATCTGCATTTCCAGCAGCACCACTTCCGCCGCGGTCAGATCGCGGTTGGCCGGCAGCAGTTGGTAACCGCCGTGCTCGGAATAGTGCATGGCCTGGGCCAGGTCGCATTCGCCAATCAGCAAATCGTAGACCGAGTTTTCCAGGCCGTGTTTATCCACACCGCTACCCATGGTGGCGTTGCCCTGTGGATCGAGATCGATCAACAGCACCCGACGCTTGGTTGCGACCAGGGATGCTGCGAGGTTGATACAGGTGGTGGTTTTACCCACACCACCTTTCTGGTTCGCTATCGCGAATACCTTAGCCATTCTTGCTTGTGTTCCCAATCATGCCGTGCGGCGCAGTATCAGCAGATGGCGTTGGCCTTGGCAACCAGGTACGGCCAAGGCGTGTTCGCTATCGAGGTGGAAGTCTGCCGGCAATGCTAACAGCTCGTCGCTTGGATGAACGCCCTTCATTGCCAGCCAGCGGGTATCACGGTCGCCCAGGTGGCGCGTCCAGTTGCTGAAGTTCTCCATGCTGCTGAACGCTCGGGACACGATCCCGTTGAAAGGCAGTTCAGGTGTGAAGGCTTCGACACGACTGTGGATAACTTGCAGGTTATCCAGCTTGAGCTCGAGTTTGACCTGGGTCAGGAAGCGGGTTTTCTTGCCGTTGCTGTCCAGGCAGGTCACGTGGGACTCGGGAAACAGGATCGCCAACGGAATGCCAGGCATGCCGCCGCCACTGCCGACGTCGAGCCAACGGCCATTTTCGATAAACGGCATCACGCTGAGGCTGTCGAGCAAATGCCGCGACACCATCTCGTCCGGATCACGTACCGCGGTCAGGTTGTAAGCCTTGTTCCATTTGATCAACAGGGCCAGATAGCCCAGCAGTAACTCATGCTGGGCTTCGGTCAGGGCCACGCCCAACTGGCGCGCTCCTGTGGATAACTCTTCGGCGTGTTGCGAGGTGACCAACGAACTCAAGCGCTTTGCTCCAACTGACGGCCCGCGCCGCGTTTTTTCAAATGAATCATCAACAGCGAGATGGCTGCCGGGGTGACGCCTGGGATACGTGAAGCCTGCCCGAGGGTTTCCGGCCGAGTTATCCCCAGCTTGCTTTGAATTTCTTTCGACAACCCGGAAATCCCGGTGTAGTCGATATCCACAGGCAGCTTGGTGTCTTCACTGGCGCGCAGCCGGGCGATCTCGTCCTGCTGGCGATCAATGTAGCCTGCGTATTTGGTCTTGATTTCAACCTGTTCGGCAACCTGTGGGTCTTCTGCGCCGTCGCCAGTCACTTCGACCAGACCAGCGTAGTCGATTTCCGGACGGGAAAGCAGGTTGAGCAAGTTGTACTCATGGGTCAACGGCGTGCCGAATTTTTCCGCAATGGCGTCGCCCTGCTCCGTGCCCGGGCGAACCCAGGTACTCTTCAGACGCTGTTCTTCGAGCGCAATGCTTTCGCGTTTTTTGCAGAAGGCCGCCCAGCGGGCGTCATCGACCAGGCCCAGCTCGCGACCTTTTTCGGTCAAGCGCAGGTCGGCGTTGTCTTCGCGCAGAATCAGACGGTATTCCGCCCGAGATGTGAACATCCGGTACGGTTCCTGGGTACCCAGGGTAATCAGGTCGTCGACCAATACGCCGATGTAGGCCTCATCGCGACGCGGGCACCAGCTGTCTTTGCCCTGTGCGCGCAATGCTGCGTTGGTCCCGGCCAGCAAACCTTGGGCGCCGGCTTCTTCATAACCGGTGGTGCCGTTGATTTGGCCGGCGAAGAACAGGCCGCCGATCACTTTGGTTTCCAGGCTGTATTTCAGGTCGCGCGGGTCGAAGTAGTCGTACTCGATGGCGTAGCCCGGACGCACGATGTGCGCATTTTCCATACCGCGAATCGACTGCACGATCTGGATTTGCACGTCGAACGGCAGCGAAGTGGAAATTCCGTTCGGATACAGCTCGTGGGTGGTCAAGCCTTCGGGTTCGATAAAGACCTGGTGGCTTTCCTTGTCGGCAAAGCGGTGGATCTTGTCTTCGATCGAAGGGCAATAACGCGGCCCAATGCCTTCGATCACCCCGGAATACATCGGCGAACGATCAAGGTTCGCAGCAATGATTTCGTGGGTACGGGCGTTGGTGTGGGTGATCCAGCAACTGACCTGTTTCGGATGCTGTTCCTTGGAGCCCATGAACGACATGACCGGAATCGGCGTATCGCCGGCTTGTTCGGTCATCACCGAAAAATCCACAGAACGCCCGTCAATACGTGGCGGGGTCCCGGTTTTCAGGCGACCTACCCGCAGCGGCAATTCCCGCAGGCGTTTTGCCAGAGCAATCGACGGCGGATCGCCAGCGCGACCACCGGAATAATTCTGCATACCGATGTGGATAAGCCCACCCAGGAAGGTGCCGGTGGTCAGCACTACGGATTCTGCGAAGAAACGCAGGCCCATTTGAGTGACAACACCGCGTACCTGGTCCTGTTCGACGATCAGGTCATCGGCTGCCTGCTGAAATATCCACAGGTTCGGCTGGTTTTCCAGGGTTTCACGTACCGCAGCCTTGTACAGAATACGGTCGGCCTGGGCACGCGTTGCACGCACGGCCGGGCCTTTGCGGCTGTTGAGCACACGAAACTGAATACCACCTTTGTCGGTGGCCATGGCCATCACGCCGCCAAGGGCATCGATTTCCTTGACCAGATGGCTTTTGCCAATCCCGCCAATCGCGGGGTTGCAACTCATGGCACCGAGGGTTTCCACGTTATGCGTCAGCAACAGGGTTTTTACACCCATGCGTGCTGACGCCAGTGCTGCCTCGGTACCGGCATGACCGCCGCCGATGACGATCACTTCAAAACGGGAAGGGAAATCCACCACGCACCTCGTGCCTGCTTATGTAGGTAATCAGGAATTGTTTGTTGAAAGGGTTTTAGAGCTTTGCGGGCAAGTATAGGGACTTAGCCCTTCCTAAAGAACCCTTTGCACAAAATTTAACCAGCTGTGGATGAATCACAGACAATAGAAATTAAAAGAGAGAAATTTATTAAATCTTTGTTTTTATGTTTATTTATACTGAGCACCATTTCTGTGGATAGATCTCTACAGCCCTTTATTTACAATGTGTACAGCGATTCAAAACGTTGTGATCATCTGCCAATGAGGCCCTTGGATAAGTGCTTTAAGCCTGTGGATTAAACTGGTGGTTATCCACAGACGGGTTTTTACTCAGGTTTCAGACCCTGTTATCAACTGGGCACAGGAGCGGTTATTCACAGGGCTTAATCCACAGAAACGCCAGATTTCGTCCACGGCAAAGCTAGGAATTAATCCTGAGTAGGACAAAAAGAGATCTATTGTGGGAAAACACTGGGCCAGTTAATAATAGCGATTATCATTAACCCACCTTGTCGCGCCTATGCCTCCCTCTTCCCATACCGCAGCGGTCCAGCACATCTATGAGCAACATCATTCGTGGCTGCGCGGGTGGCTCAAGGGAAAATTGCATAACGCCAGCGATGCAGCCGATGTGGCCCACGATACGTTCGTGCGCATGCTCGGTGGACGTCACGCAGCGCAGATCCTTGAACCACGGGACTATCTGGCGACCATCGCCAGGGGCCTGGTGATCGACCGCTATCGCCGGCATGCCATCGAACAGGCCTACAGGCAAACCCTGGCAGAGCGTCCTGAAGCCACGGCTATCAGTGAGGAAGACAAGGCAATCATCATCGAAACGCTGGTGGCTGTGGATAAAGCGCTGTCTGGGCTGGGTGAGCGGGCCCGCCGAATTTTCATGCTGGCACAGATTGAAGGGCTGACTTATCAACAGATCGCCGATCAACTGCAGGTATCACTGACCACGGTGAAGAAACACATGATCCGTGCCCTTACCGAGTGCTCCCTGATCATGGCCAGCCGGTAATGACCAACCCCGACCGCAAGACGTTCGAGGCCGCTGCCAGTTGGTATGTGCAATTCCAGTCGCAACCACCGACGCCGGCACAACATCAAGCCTGGCAGCAATGGCTTAATCGTGACCCGTCCCACCAGGCGGCCTGGAACCAGATGGAGCAGCTGCAACGCAGCCTCGGTGGCCTGCCCCCTGACCTCACGCGCCGCGCGTTATCCGCCACGCAACAGCGGCGCCAGGTACTCAAGTGGATGCTGGTGCTCGGCGGCAGTGGCTATCTGGGCTGGAACGTCCAGCAACATACGTCGCTGGGTAACGCATGGGCTGATTACCGCACGTCGGTGGGCCAGAGGCGACGCATCGAGCTGGCGGATGGCACGCAGATCAATCTCAATACTCATACCGCTATCGATGTGGCATTTGACGGGCGCCAACGGTTGATTCGTCTGCGCGAGGGTGAAGTACTTATCCACACCGGCAAACGGGGTGGGCACTTACCGTTTTATGTAGAGACTCGCCAAGGCCGGGTCCAGGCGCTGGGCACCCGTTTTACTGTGCGCCAACTGCCGGACGCCACGCGGGTAGGCGTCTTGGAAGAACGGGTGGAGGTATCTCCCGGCGACCAACCCGAACTTCACCGAATTATTGGCGCGGGTGAGAGCGCAGAGTTTGATCGGCACGATGTGCGCCTTACCCAGGGGTATGGCGGTGTACAGGCAGCCTGGGTAGATGGCCAACTGATCGTACTCGATGCTCGGCTGGGAGAGGTTATCGATGAGTTGGCGCGCTATAGGCCGGGTGTGTTGCACTGTGACCAAGCGTCTGCGGGCCTGCGTGTTTCCGGTACCTTCCGTCTGGACTCAACCGATGCCGTCCTGGCCAACCTGCAAGCGAGCCTGCCGATTCAAGTGAAATACTTTACGCGCTATTGGGTGTCGGTCACCCGAATCGGCTGACCGAAAAAATAATCCACAGAGGGGTTATCTTTTTTTGACCTGGCGCGGCCCTACAGGTAATCACGACGCTACCTTCAGGGCTTACTCACCTATGCGCCTTCCCGCCCCGCTCCGCAAACGACTTTCCTGCCATGGCATGACCTACGGTCTGCAGCTCATCACCGCGACGACCGGTGTGTTGTTATCCACCGCCGTCATGGCCGCCAGCGCAACGCAACACTTTGCAATTGCCGCTGGCCCGCTGGACAAGGCCTTGAGCCAGTTTGCCGCCAGGGCCAATGTGATTCTGTCCTTCTCCCCCCAGCAAACCGCGCGTTTGAATTCGCCAGGGCTGCAAGGTGATTACTCGGTGGACCAGGGCTTTGCGCTGCTGCTGCAGAACTCGGACCTGCAGGCGGTCGTACAGGCTCCCAACAGCTATGTATTACAGCCGGCACCTGCTGGCCAACTGACCTTGGCCCCTACCACCGTGAGCGCTTATCAACAGGGCGGTTTCAATCAAGAGATCGGCGGGGATGTAGGCTACAAGGCGCAGAACAGCCGCATCGGCACTAAGACCAGCACACCGCTGTCCGAGACTCCGCGTTCGGTGTCCGTTGTCACTGGCCGGCGTATCAAGGACCAGAAGTCCCAAACCCTGACAGAAGTGTTGGGCTACGTACCGGGGATCTTCGCCCCACCGTTCGCGGCCGGCGACGGCTTGGCAGGCGATCTGTTTTTCATTCGCGGTTTCAATGCTACGGATTACGGCTACGGCCTGCTGCGAGATGGCCTGCGGGTGCAAGGCAATCGATACGACACCACCAGCGAACCCTACGGCCTGGAACGGGTCGAGATTTTCCGTGGCCCTTCTTCCTTGCTCTATGGTGAAAACGCACCCGGCGGCCTGGTTAACCTGGTGAGTAAACATCCGACTGCAACCCCGCAAGGCGAGGTGCAGGTGAGTTATGGTTCGAATGATCGACGCCAGCTGGGTGTGGATATCTCGGGCCCGCTCAACGACAGTGACAATATCCTGGGCCGAGTGGTGATGCTGGGGCGTAAATCCGACACCCAGACCGATCACGTCCCCGACGATCGTCTGTATATCGCGCCATCCCTGACCCTGAACTTCGACGACTACAACACCCTGACGCTGCTGGCCAACTACCAGAAAGACCATACCAACCTGGAACTTGGCCTACCCGCAGCCGGCACGCTGCTTACAAATCCCAACGGCAAGCTGTCCAAACACACCCTGCTGGGCAACCCGGACTGGAACACCTTTGAACGCCAAGCGTCGAGCGCCGGCTATGAGTTCAGCCACAGCTTCAATGATGATTGGCAGTTCCGTCAGAACTCTCGCTATATGCAGTCACGCATCAACCGGCATGAAACCTGGCCAGGCACACTCAATAACGGCGGCTTCGGCACCCGGCTGAACATGAACGCCTACGACCGCTACAACAAATCGATGGTCTATTCCCTGGATAACCAGCTCGAAGGCAAGTTCCAGGTGGGCGGCCTGGAAAACACGGTGCTATTGGGCGCCAGCTATGACCGAACCTCGTTCAATCAAGACTGGGATGCGGGTTTCGCCGGCACCATCGATGTGTATAACCCGGTGTACCTGCGCGACCCGCTCACTCCACTGGCAGTGCAAAACACCTTGCTTGAACAGCAGATGAAAGGCGTTTATGCACAGGTCCAGAGCAAATACGACCATTGGCTCTTTCTGCTCGGCGGCCGCCAGGACTGGGTCGACAGCGACTACCGCGACAAGGTCCAGCCATCGAGCAATATCAACTCACAGGATCGTAAATTCACTTACCAGGGCGGGGTGATGTACCAGTTCGACAACGGCCTGACGCCGTATGTCAGCTATTCCACCGCCTTTGTCCCCGTGCAGCAGATCTCCAACGCCGGCTCGCCGTTGAAACCGATCACCAGCAGCCAATACGAATTGGGCATTAAGTACGAACCGATCGGCTGGGATACGGCGATGACCGTGTCGGTGTATGACCTGCGCAAGCAGGACGATACCTACCTGGATGCCACCACCAACAGCTATCGCCAAGTCGGTGAAAGTCGCGCAAAGGGCGTGGAAGTAGAGGTCAACAGCAACATCAGCGCCAACTTCAACGTGACGGCGGCCTATACCTACACCGACGCCCGGATAACCAAGGATTCGGCCACGTCGCTGGTTGAAGGCCGTCAAATGACGGGCGTGCCGCGTAACCAGGCTTCGGTGTGGGGTAAATATCGCTTCCTGGATGGCCAACTCAAGGGTTTCTCCCTGGGCGGCGGTGTACGTTATTTCGACAGTACCTTTGCCTACACGGCGCCGACGCTCTACGGCAAGCTGGATGCAGGAAGCGTCACCTTGGTGGATGCGGCACTGGGTTATCAGATCAATCCACACTGGTCGGTGGACCTGAACGCCAAGAACCTGTTTGACAAGGAATATGTATCTGGTTGCAACGATGCAGGGCGTTGCTATTGGGGCGACAGCCGTACCTTGCTCGGTACGGTGTCCTATAACTGGTAGTCGTTGTGGATAACTCGACTATTTGCCGATGCAGAAGCTGGAGAAAATCCGCCCGAGCAAATCATCTGAACTGAAAGCCCCGGTGATTTCACCCAACAGCTGCTGCGCCTGGCGCAGATCTTCAGCCAGCAGCTCCCCAGCCCCCGCCAAGGTCAGCTGGGCGCGCCCGTGCTCCAAGGCCGCGCTGGCATGACGCAGCGCTTCCAGGTGCCTGCGCCGCGCACTGAAGCTGCTTTCCGACGTCTGTTCGTAGCCCATGCAGGCTTTAAGGTGCTCGCGCAGCAACTCCAGACCCTCACCGGCCGATTTCGCGCTCAAGCTGATCGTGACGTGGCCATCTTCACTGGTTTCCAGGGCGATGGCTTCCCCCGTAAGGTCGGCCTTGTTACGGATCAAGGTGACTTTGGCTGGGTCTGGCCGTTGTTCAAGGAATTCGGGCCACAAGGCAAAAGGATCCACAGCTTCCGGCGCAGTGGCATCCACCACCAGCAACACACGATCGGCTTCGCTGATCGCCTTGAGCGCACGTTCCACGCCGATCTTTTCCACCTGGTCGTCGGTATCGCGTAAACCAGCGGTGTCCACCACGTGCAGCGGCATACCGTCGATGTGGATATGCTCGCGCAAGATATCCCGGGTAGTGCCGGCGATCTCGGTGACGATGGCCGCCTCGCGCCCTGCCAGAGCATTGAGCAGGCTTGATTTGCCGGCATTTGGTCGGCCGGCAATCACCACCGTCATTCCATCGCGCAGCAAGGCGCCCTGCCCGGCTTCGCGCAGCACTGTGGATAACTCATCGCGGACTTTATCCAGCATCGCCAATACGTGGCCATCCGCCAGGAAGTCGATTTCTTCTTCCGGAAAATCAATCGCGGCTTCGACGTAGATGCGCAGGCTGATCAGTTGCTCGGTCAAGTTATGCACACGCAGGGAAAAAGCCCCCTGCAATGAACGCAATGCGTTACGTGCAGCCTGTGCAGAACTGGCTTCGATCAAATCGGCGATGGCTTCGGCCTGGGCCAGGTCGAGCTTATCGTTCAAGAATGCGCGTTCGCTGAATTCCCCTGGTCTGGCAAGGCGGCAACCCAATTGCAAGCAGCGCTGCAGCAGCATATCCAACACCACAGGCCCACCGTGCCCTTGTAATTCAAGGACATCTTCACCGGTGAACGAGTTTGGCCCTGGAAAATAGATGGCCAGCCCCTCGTCCAATACGCTGTGGTCGGCATCCAGGAACTGGCCGTAATGGGCATAACGGGGTTTCAGCTCCCGGCCGCTGATAGCCTTGGCTGCCACGCCCGCCAACGGCCCGGAAATTCGAACGATACCGACGCCGCCTCGACCTTGAGCGGTGGCGACAGCAGCGATGGTTTCACGAGGAGCGCTCATCAGCAGGTTCCAGAACAAAAGTGACGGAAAGCAAAACGCCCCACTAGGGGGCGTCTTGAGTGGTTATCCACAGAGTAAATTACGCCTCGGCTTTTTGGGTAGCCGCTTCGATTTTACGTGTGATGTACCACTGTTGAGAGATCGACAACACGTTGTTGACCACCCAGTACAGTACCAAGCCAGCAGGGAACCACAGGAAGAAGAAGGTGAAGATGATTGGCATCATTTTCATTACCTTGGCCTGCATCGGATCCGGCGGGGTTGGGTTCAGACGCTGCTGGATGAACATGGTCGCGCCCATGATGATCGGCAGGATAAAGAACGGGTCTTTGATCGACAGGTCAGTTATCCACAGCATGAACGGAGCTTGGCGCATTTCCACGCTTTCCAGGAGTACCCAGTACAGCGACAGGAACACCGGCATCTGTACCAGAATCGGCAAGCATCCACCCAGCGGGTTGATCTTCTCTTTCTTGTACAGCTCCATCATGGCCTGCGACATTTTCTGCCGGTCATCACCATGTTGTTCTTTCAGCGCGGCCAGTTTCGGGGCCACGGCACGCATACGCGCCATCGATTTGTAGCTGGCTGCCGACAGAGGGAAGAAAAGCCCTTTGATCAGCATGGTCAGGAAGATGATCGACCAGCCCCAGTTACCGACGATGCTGTGGATATGTTGCAACAGCCAGAAGATCGGCTGGGCAATGAACCACAGGAAGCCGTAATCCACAGTCAGTTCCAGACCTGGGGACAACTCTTTCAATACGGCCTGGCTTTTAGGGCCGGCGTACAGGGTAGCGCTGGTTTCAGCCTTGGCACCTGGAGCGACAGTCAACGCCGGGCCAGTGAAGCCAATGATGTAGTTGCCCTGGCTGTCCTTGCGGGTTTGAACCAGGTTCGCATCCCCCTTGTTCGGGATCCAGGCGGTCACGAAATAGTGCTGCAGCCACGCTACCCAGCCACCTTGGACGGTTTCTTTCAGCGTGCCCTTGTCGATATCTTTCATCGACACTTTTTTGTACGGCTCGTTACTTGTCCACAGGGCAGCGCCCAGGTAAGTCGCGGTACCGGTGGCGGTGCTGGAAGACGGATCGGAGCTGGCGTCACGCTTGAGCTGGGCAAACAGGTTGCCGCTCCAGGCTTTGTCGCTGGTGTTGTCGATCAGGTAAGTGACCTTCAAGTCGTACAAACCGCGGGTAAAGCTGAAACGCTTGATGTAGTTGACGCCGTCGAGGCTGAATTTCAGGTCGACGTTCAACTGGTTCTGGCCGTCTGCCAGTTGATAAGTCTTCTGTTCGGTCGAATAAACCGGACGACCGGTAGCACGTGCATCCGGACCATTGGTGCCGGTCAGGCCGCTTTGCGCCAGATAAGTACGTTCACCGCCGTTATCGAACAGTTGGAACGGCACATCCGGATGGTCTTGGCGACGTGGATAAAGCGGCAGCTTCAGCTGTGCGATATCACCACCCTGTGGGTCGATAGCCAGGTCGAGCACATCCGTTTTTACGTGGATGAGGTCTTTGTTGGTGACCACTGGCGTTTCTAACGGGGCACTTGTCTCGCCATTCGCGCTGGGAACATCGGCACTCGCGGACGCATTGTTACCCAGCGGGGTGTCCGGAATAGCCGGCGCAGCCTGATTGGTAGCAACATTCTGAGTCGGCAGGGCAGCCTGACCGTAGTCCTGGTTCCATTTAAGGACCATGACATAGGACACGATTGCCAGGGCGACGATCAGGATTGTGCGTTTAATATCCATGATTACTCGGCCATCGAAGAAGAACGGGAGGTAGGGATAGGTGGAACCGGGTCATAACCACCGGGATTCCACGGATGACAGCGACCTAAACGACGAAAGGTCAGCCAGCCACCGCGCAGAAGACCATGATTTTCTATGGCCTCTAACGCGTAGCAGGAACAACTGGGGTAGAAACGACAGTGGCTGGCCATCAGAGGACTAATGGCATAGCGATAAAACTGGATCGGAACGATTGCCAGTTTACGCATCAAGGCTGTCTACCCCTACAGTTTCGGTGCTGACTGCTGGTGCTGGCTTGTGGGTACGCGCCAAACGTTTCCAGAGCTTGCCGAAATGCTGAATCAATTCGGGGTTTTCTACATCACCCAAGCCTTTGCGCGCGACGATAACAATATCCCAACCAACCAGAGTGTCCTGGTGGAGGCGAAACGATTCGCGCATCAGACGCTTGAGGCGATTGCGCTCAACGGAGAGCTTTACGCTCTTCTTGCCGATCACCAACCCGAGACGGGGGTGATCAAGATCGTTGTTACGCGCAAGGAGCAGGAGATTTTTCCCCGGAACCTTGCCGGTGGGGGAGTCAAAGACTGCCTTGAAATGCCGGGGGGTTAGCAGACGCTTTTCCCGACTGAAGTCCTGACTCACCACCAGTACCGGATTATCAAACTGCCAGACGCGCACGACCTTTGGCGCGGCGACGCGACAGGACAGCACGGCCGTTCTTGGTAGCCATGCGAGCACGGAAGCCGTGAGTACGGGCGCGTTTGATGGTGCTTGGTTGGAAAGTACGTTTCATGGCGTTGTTACCTGGTTCGTCCACAACGGGCCGGAATGGCCCCCGTTTTAAGAGACCGGCGATTCTAGAGAAAGCAAGCCTCTAGGTCAATTTCCAACCAGCTTTTCCTTTAATTAGATGTCCACGGGGTCCTGACGCCCTTCTCCCCGTTTGGCTTCCATCTGACATGCCATAGATATAAAAATAAAGAAGGAAGTTATTTAAAGCTTTTCTGTAAAGCTTATAAAAGCTAGAGGCGTGATGATCTGTGGATAACTACCTTTAGCCCTTGTTCTACGGGTTGTACAGAGAATGACAACACGGGGGAGAAGCGGTGCTCTGCCTGTGCTGCGCTATCGGATAAGCTGTGTGTGGAACAGCTAGTTATCCACAGGTCGGTTACCCACAGACTTTCGACCCCACTTGTACAATGAGCTTAGGTGGGTTTATCCACAGAGCTTATGCACAGACCACTGGTCGCATTTTTTACGGTTAAGGCATTGATTTTGGGTGTCCTGTGAGCAACCTACATGTGGATAAGTGGACGGCTGGCCGCTACAATGGCGGCTGTTTTTGCCTCACCGGCTTTCAACTTAGGGGATATCCGTGTCAGTGGAACTTTGGCAGCAGTGCGTGGAGCTTTTGCGCGATGAGCTGCCTGCCCAGCAATTCAACACCTGGATCCGTCCGCTACAGGTCGAAGCCGAAGGCGACGAGTTGCGTGTCTATGCGCCCAATCGTTTTGTCCTCGACTGGGTCAACGAGAAGTACCTGGGCCGCGTTCTCGAATTGCTCGACGAACATGGCAACGGTCTGGCGCCTGCTCTCTCCTTATTAATAGGCAGCAAGCGCAGCTCAGCTCCCCGCGCCGCGCCAAATGCGCCATTGGCCGCCGCCGCGTCGCAAGCCCAAGCTGCAGTGGCGCCTGTCGCCGCTGCACCTGCACCGACATCTGCGCCGTCCAAACCTTCGTCGCGCAAAAATGCGCCGGAGAATGAGGAGCCGTCCCGCGACAGCTTCGACCCGATGGCCGGTGCCAGCTCCCAGCAGGCGCCTGTGCGCTCCGAGCAACGCACTGTGCAGGTAGAAGGCGCGCTCAAGCACACCAGTTACCTGAACCGCACGTTTACCTTCGAAAACTTCGTCGAAGGCAAGTCCAACCAGCTGGCCCGAGCGGCCGCCTGGCAGGTCGCCGATAACCCCAAGCATGGTTACAACCCGCTCTTCCTTTATGGCGGCGTAGGTTTGGGTAAGACGCACTTGATGCACGCCGTCGGTAATCACTTATTAAAGAAGAACCCGAATGCCAAGGTGGTTTACCTGCATTCGGAGCGCTTTGTGGCCGACATGGTCAAGGCCTTGCAGCTCAACGCAATCAACGAGTTCAAGCGTTTCTACCGCTCCGTTGATGCCTTGCTGATCGATGACATTCAGTTTTTCGCACGCAAGGAACGTTCCCAGGAAGAGTTCTTCCACACCTTCAACGCGCTGCTCGAAGGTGGTCAGCAGGTCATCTTGACCAGTGACCGTTACCCGAAGGAAATCGAAGGCCTGGAAGAACGTCTGAAGTCGCGTTTCGGCTGGGGCCTGACCGTTGCAGTCGAGCCACCGGAGCTGGAAACCCGCGTTGCGATCCTGATGAAGAAGGCCGATCAGGCTAAAGTCGATCTGCCGCACGATGCTGCGTTCTTCATCGCCCAACGCATCCGTTCCAACGTGCGTGAGCTGGAAGGCGCGCTCAAGCGGGTCATCGCTCACTCGCACTTCATGGGCCGCGATATCACCATCGAGCTGATTCGCGAGTCCTTGAAAGACTTGCTGGCCTTGCAGGACAAGCTGGTGAGTGTGGATAACATCCAGCGCACCGTGGCCGAGTACTACAAGATCAAGATTTCCGACCTGCTGTCCAAGCGCCGTTCGCGCTCGGTTGCACGTCCACGCCAGGTTGCCATGGCCCTCTCCAAGGAGTTGACCAACCACAGCCTGCCCGAAATCGGTGATGTGTTTGGCGGACGCGACCACACCACGGTCTTGCACGCATGCCGCAAGATCAATGAACTTAAGGAATCCGACGCGGATATTCGCGAGGACTACAAGAACCTGCTGCGTACACTGACTACGTGATGACACCAGCGCAGCTTATTAAGGCAAGGGACTAGACCATGCATTTCACCATTCAACGCGAAGCCCTGTTGAAACCCCTGCAACTGGTCGCAGGCGTCGTCGAGCGCCGACAGACCTTGCCGGTGCTTTCCAACGTATTACTGGTGGTCGAGGGGCAACAGTTGTCCTTGACCGGTACCGACCTAGAAGTCGAACTGGTGGGTCGCGTCCAGCTCGAAGAGCCCGCCGAACCGGGCGAGATCACCGTGCCGGCGCGCAAACTGATGGATATCTGCAAAAGCCTGCCCAACGATGCGCTGATCGACATCAAGGTGGATGAGCAGAAGTTGGTGGTCAAGGCCGGTCGCAGCCGTTTCACCCTGTCGACCTTGCCGGCCAATGATTTCCCTACCGTGGAAGAAGGCCCGGGCTCGCTGACGTGCAGCCTGGAGCAAAGCAAGCTGCGTCGCCTGATCGAGCGCACCAGCTTCGCCATGGCCCAGCAGGATGTGCGTTACTACCTCAACGGTATGCTGCTGGAAGTCTCGGAAGGCATCATCCGCGCCGTGGCCACCGACGGTCACCGCCTGGCGATGTGCTCGATGCGTGCCGATATCGGTCAGCCGGATCGTCACCAAGTGATCGTTCCACGCAAAGGTATCCTTGAACTGGCGCGCTTGCTCACCGAGCCGGACGGTAACGTCAGCATCGTGTTGGGCCAGCACCACATTCGCGCCACCACCGGTGAGTTCACCTTCACCTCCAAGTTGGTAGACGGCAAGTTCCCGGACTACGAGCGTGTGTTGCCTAAAGGTGGCGACAAGTTGGTGGTCGGTGATCGTCAGGCTCTGCGTGAAGCCTTCAGCCGTACGGCGATTCTGTCCAACGAAAAGTACCGCGGTATTCGCCTGCAGCTGGCCAACGGCCAACTGAAAATCCAGGCCAACAACCCGGAACAGGAAGAGGCAGAAGAAGAAGTGGGTGTCGACTACAACGGCGCTTCGCTGGAAATCGGTTTTAACGTGAGCTACCTGTTGGACGTGCTGGGGGTGATGACCACCGAACAGGTTCGTCTGATTCTTTCGGACTCCAACAGCAGCGCCCTGGTACAAGAATCCGACAACGACGACTCGGCTTACGTTGTCATGCCGATGCGCCTGTAATCATGCTCAGCAGAAGCTAGATGTCCCTTAGTCGCGTCTCGGTCACCGCGGTGCGCAATCTGCACCCGGTGACCTTCTCCCCTTCCCCCCGCATCAACATCCTCCATGGCGCCAACGGCAGTGGCAAAACCAGCGTGCTGGAAGCCATCCACCTGCTGGGGCTTGCGCGTTCTTTCCGCAGTGCGCGCTTGCTACCCGTGATTCAGTACGAACAGTTGGCCTGCACCGTATTTGGCCAAGTGGAATTGGCTGAGGGCGGTCATAGCAGCCTGGGGATATCGCGTGATCGCGGTGGGGAATTTCAGATCCGAATCGACGGGCAAAATGCGCGCAGCGCAGCGCAGCTGGCTGAGATCCTGCCGTTGCAGCTGATCAACCCCGACAGCTTTCGATTATTGGAGGGTGCCCCGAAAATCCGTCGGCAATTCCTCGACTGGGGCGTGTTCCACGTGGAACCACGCTTCATGGCCACTTGGCAGCGCCTGCAGAAGGCCCTGCGGCAGCGGAACTCATGGCTGCGGCATGGTACACTTGACGCCGCTTCGCAAGCAGCCTGGGACCGTGAACTGTGCCTGGCCAGCGACGAAATAGATGAATACCGCCGTGCCTATATCAAAGCCTTGAAACCAGTCTTTGAGCAGACCTTGAGCGAGTTGTTGGACCTCGAGGGGCTGACGCTGAGTTATTACCGGGGTTGGGACAAAGAACGTGAGCTGAGTGCAGTGCTCGCAACGTCCTTGCAACGGGATCAGCAAATCGGCCACACCCAGGCCGGACCCCAACGCGCTGATTTGCGCCTTAGATTAGGTGCACACAATGCGGCGGACATCTTGTCCCGCGGCCAGCAGAAGTTGGTGGTCTGTGCGTTGCGTATCGCGCAGGGCCATTTGGTTAGCCAGGCTCGACGCGGTCAGTGTATTTATTTGGTGGATGACTTGCCGTCGGAGCTCGACGAGCAGCACCGCCGCTCGCTATGCCGCTTGTTGGAAGACTTACGCTGCCAGGTGTTTATTACCTGTGTAGACCACGAATTATTGAGGGAAGGCTGGCAGACGGAAACGCCAGTCGCTTTGTTCCACGTGGAACAAGGCCGTATCACCCAGACCCACGACCATCGGGAGTGAAGGCATGAGCGAAGAAAACACGTACGACTCGACCAGCATTAAAGTGCTGAAAGGTTTGGATGCCGTACGCAAACGTCCCGGTATGTACATTGGCGACACCGATGATGGTAGCGGTCTGCACCACATGGTGTTCGAGGTGGTCGATAACTCCATCGACGAAGCTCTGGCCGGTCACTGCGACGACATCAGCATTATTATCCACCCGGATGAGTCCATTACCGTGCGTGACAACGGTCGTGGCATCCCGGTAGACGTGCACAAAGAAGAAGGCGTTTCGGCGGCAGAGGTCATCATGACCGTGCTCCACGCCGGCGGTAAGTTCGACGACAACTCCTATAAAGTATCCGGTGGTTTGCACGGTGTAGGTGTGTCGGTAGTGAACGCCCTGTCCGAAGAACTGATCCTGACTGTCCGCCGTAGCGGCAAGATTTGGGAGCAGACCTACGTCCACGGCGTACCACAGGAACCGATGAAAATCGTCGGCGACAGTGAGACCACCGGTACCCAGATCCACTTCAAGCCATCGGAAGAAACTTTCAAGAACATCCACTTCAGCTGGGACATCCTGGCCAAGCGGATTCGTGAACTGTCTTTCCTTAACTCCGGTGTCGGCATCGTCCTCAAGGATGAGCGCAGCGGCAAGGAAGAGCTGTTCAAGTACGAAGGTGGCCTGCGTGCGTTCGTTGAATACCTGAACACCAACAAGACTGCGGTCAACCAGGTGTTCCACTTCAACATCCAGCGTGAAGACGGCATCGGCGTGGAAATCGCCCTGCAGTGGAACGACAGCTTCAACGAGAACCTGTTGTGCTTCACCAACAACATTCCACAACGCGATGGCGGTACCCACTTGGTGGGTTTCCGTTCCGCGCTGACGCGTAACCTGAACACCTACATCGAAGCGGAAGGTTTGGCGAAGAAACATAAAGTCGCCACCACCGGTGACGATGCCCGTGAAGGCCTGACGGCGATCATCTCGGTCAAGGTACCGGATCCGAAGTTCAGCTCCCAGACCAAAGACAAGCTGGTGTCTTCCGAAGTGAAGACTGCGGTTGAACAGGAAATGGGTAAGTACTTCTCCGACTTCCTGTTGGAAAACCCGAACGAAGCCAAGCTGGTCGTCGGCAAGATGATCGATGCTGCCCGCGCCCGTGAAGCCGCGCGTAAGGCCCGTGAGATGACCCGCCGTAAAGGCGCGCTGGATATCGCCGGCCTGCCAGGCAAACTCGCTGACTGCCAAGAGAAGGACCCTGCCCTCTCCGAACTGTACCTGGTGGAAGGTGACTCTGCTGGCGGTTCCGCCAAGCAGGGTCGTAACCGTCGCACCCAGGCCATCCTGCCGTTGAAAGGTAAGATCCTCAACGTCGAGAAGGCCCGCTTCGACAAGATGATTTCCTCCCAGGAAGTCGGCACCTTGATCACAGCGTTGGGCTGCGGTATTGGCCGCGACGAGTACAACATCGACAAGCTGCGCTACCACAACATCATCATCATGACCGATGCTGACGTCGACGGTTCGCACATCCGTACCCTGCTGCTGACCTTCTTCTTCCGTCAGTTGCCGGAGCTGATCGAGCGTGGCTACATCTACATCGCTCAGCCGCCGTTGTACAAAGTGAAAAAGGGCAAGCAAGAGCAATACATCAAAGACGACGACGCCATGGAAGAGTACATGACGCAGTCGGCTCTGGAAGATGCCAGCCTACACTTGAATGACGAAGCGCCGGGTATCTCCGGTGAGTCGCTGGAGCGACTGGTCAACGACTTCCGCATGGTCATGAAGACGCTCAAGCGTTTGTCGCGCCTGTACCCTCAGGAGCTGACCGAGCACTTCATCTACCTGCCGGCCGTAAGCCTGGAGCAGTTGGGCGACCACGCCGCCATGCAGGATTGGCTGGCCCAATACGAAGTGCGCCTGCGTACTGTGGAGAAGTCTGGCCTGGTGTACAAAGCTAGCCTGCGTGAAGACCGCGAACGTAACGTATGGCTGCCAGAGGTCGAACTGATCTCCCATGGCCTGTCGAACTACGTCACCTTCAACCGCGACTTCTTCGGCAGCAACGACTACAAGACCGTAGTCACCCTCGGCGCGCAACTGAGCACCCTGCTGGACGACGGTGCCTACATCCAGCGTGGCGAACGCAAGAAGCAGGTCAAGGAGTTCAAAGAAGCCTTGGACTGGTTGATGGCGGAAAGCACCAAGCGTCATACCATCCAGCGCTATAAAGGTCTGGGCGAGATGAACCCGGATCAGCTGTGGGAAACTACCATGGACCCTGCTCAGCGCCGCATGCTGCGCGTGACCATCGAAGACGCCATTGGCGCAGACCAGATCTTCAACACCCTGATGGGTGATGCGGTCGAGCCTCGTCGTGACTTCATCGAGAGCAATGCTTTGGCGGTGTCTAACCTGGACTTCTGATCAGGTATGTAGGTTCACAGAAAAGCTGCACGCTTTCACAAATAGATGACCGGCCGGGCTTCAACCATGGCCCCTGTCGGTCACCATCAAGCCCGCCTTCGCGGGCTTTTTTTTGCCTGGAATTCCTGCCGGGGCGCCCTACTCCGCTCATTGGAAAATGATGCAGATGGGGGGATTTGAGGAAGTGATTTGATGGGGCGCTGGAAGTGCTGAGAGGGTCGGCGGGCGGATCTGAGCAGCAGAGAGATTGAGAGGACTTTAAAACTAATATTTGAACACCTTAATAGTTAATTAAGCGTACGTGTTAAGTATTAATTTGAACAATTTAGTATGGAAGTGGAATTTGGTGGAAGTTGCCATTTTGGATTTTTTGTAGATTTCGAAGGGATGTTGGAATAAGATCTATGACCAACTTTTCCGCTTTGCACTGAAGATTTTCAGCCAAATCAGCTGTTTGAAGCGAGAGCTTCAGACCTGATCCAAATTGCTCCAGCGATCACGAAGTGGCCGTTTAGAAATAAAGAGAGCAAGCCGATTGCTTTAGATTCTGATCAGTCATGAGAGTCATGACCAATGAGAGAAAAGGAGACCTGAAAATGTAGAAAAACGCGATCAATCCCGAGAGGACTGACCGCGCTTAGCGAAGCAGACTTGCGTCCTCAGAACCCGCAATGTCTGCTTTTTCGAAGCGACTGTCAATCCTCTCCCATTTTTTCGACCTTAGCGAGGTTACTCGACGGCACAGTGTTGCCTGTCGAAAGGCCTCACTTCGCCCGCCCTGCGCCTTGATTTTTTGGCGCAGCGTCGGCGCTCGTTTCGAGATTTTCGGAGGTGTTTCATGACAGTACGAAAGGTGGTCACGCGGCGGTCCAACCATTACCGCGGCTACTTCCCATCGCTCAAAAATAAAAAGCCTGTGCCCTGGGAGTCCCAGCTCGAAGGCGCTCTTTTTCGGCTTCTTGAGCTGTCTCCTGCGGTCATCGGCTACGTCCCGCAGCCCAGTGAGGAACGTGTTCCATCGCTCCAGGGCTACTTCAAATATTACCCAGACGTACAGGTTTTCCTCGCGGATGGGCGCGAGTGGTGGTTTGAAGTGAAGCCTCACGACCGACTGAAGATTGCCAGCGTCAGGCAGCGACTGGATGCCGCTGAGCGCTACTTCAACGCCACTGCCCGTAACTTTTCGGTGATCACTGAAAAGTTAATTGAAGCTGAACCCCTGGCTACCAATCTTAGAAGGCTGATGTATCACCGGCGCGGTCCAGAGCTTTCGCATCAGGCGTTGGAGGAGGTAATGGCGACCTTCAACGAATGGCCGCCTATGACCGTTGCAGATCTGCTCTACGTGGTTGGTGAGGGGAAAGCCTGGCGCTTGTTAGGCCTTGGGGTGGTGGGCATTGACCTTGATAGGTCAATTGACACTGACTCCCCGGTCTTCCTGCAAGGGGGGCACCGTCATGCAAACCTTTTCCCTTAGGGTGAAATTGGTCGTCATCGTTCGTGGCGTACTGATGGTGCTTGAGAAGAGGCTTATTGACCGGAAGCTGCTCTTTTTCGATGAGCTTGGTGAGCCCACGAAGCTATCCGAGAAGGAGTTCTATGAGGCCTACGAGAAGCGCGAGATCGAGATCTCCGCTGATCAGCCATACCTTGGGAAGGTTCCGTATGTGCGGAACGTCCCTCCAGATATTTCATGCTTCCCCAAAAAACATGGAGATGAGGCATTGCGTCGACGCAAGTATCTGGACGACCTAACTAAGCGCGGTAAATACAAGCTACCGGGTGACGAAGACATGATCAAGAAACTTAGAGATATCGCCAAAAAGATTGGGGATGCGTGCGCACCCTCGGTTTCCACTATTCGACGTTGGGCAGCCAAATACATTGGCCAGAACGTAGTAAAGCTTATCCCTCAGCATGCCAAAAAGGGTCGGGCTGCCGCGATACAGGGAGAGCTCGAAGTTATTCTTGAAGGGGTGATTAATAAAACCTACCTGCAGGATACGATTCCAGCGGTCAGCGTGGTCGTTTCAGAATTCGAAGATCAGATAAAAGAGAGGAACAAAAGTCGTTTGCCTTCGGATCAGCTCAAGATCCCAAGCGGAATGACTGTCCGAAGGTACATCGCCAAGCTGGATCCGTACCTTGTGGATAAGGAGAGGCTCGGAAAACACGCAGCAGACAAGAAGCACCGTGTTGCGGCGGGTGTCCTACGTGTCCATGAGATTTTGGAACGTTGGGAAATTGATCACACCTTGTTGGACGTCCAGCTTGTGGATGAAACCTCGGGGCTGTGCATTGGGCGCCCCTATCTGACGATCGTCCTCGACCGCTTCTCTCGAATGGTGATGGGATATTTGCTCCACCTGTCGGCGCCAAATACGGAAACCGTGCTTCGTGTGATCGAACGCTCAATCCGTCCAAAAGCCGAATTGCTGAAGCGCTTTCCGAAAGTGAGAAATGAATGGTGGGCACGTGGGCTGCCGGCTCGAATAGTCCCAGACAACGCAGCGGAATTTCACGCGGGCGATCTCATCATGGGATTCAACGAGTTGGGTATCGAGATCATGTATCCCGCTTCAAGGGCCCCTCAAAGGAAAGGTGCCGTCGAACGCTTTTTCAGCACACAGAACCTGGGGCTTATCCACAACCTCCCGGGTACCACCTTCTCGAATATCCAGCAGCGTGGCGATTACGACTCGGAGAAGAATGCATGTTTCACGCTCCCTCAATTGGAGGCGGTGGTAGTGAAATGGATCGTCGATGGTTACCACCAGACTCCTCATCGGGGGCTGGACAACAGAACACCGGCTCAAGTCTGGGGGACTAGCGAGGCGAACCATGTCATCAGCCTTCCCGTCGACCTGGACTCGTTGGAGTGCATTCTGGCCAAGCGGGCCTCGGTGAAGGTTCACCATTACGGCATCGAGGTTGCCAAAGTGGGCTACCACTCTACGGAACTTGCTGAGCTCCGTATGCGTTTGGCAGACGGAGAAAAGGTAAACGTCCGCTATCGAGACGAAGCCGGGCACGTTTGGGTTCACGACCGCTTCAGAAACTTGTTCTTCAAAGTGCCCGCCAAAGATGAGCGAATGGCCGGTAAGAGCAGGGAGGTGTGGAAGGCTGCCGAGAAAGCGCTGCGAGAAAAATATAATGAGCAGCCTAGCTTCGAGGCTACGCACAGGTGCTACCAGGAAATTATGGAAGATGCAGACGAGGCCCGCCGTTCGCAGACGCTCAGAAAACGACGCGCAGCTGCCATAGCGAAAATCGACAAGGAGGGTCGAGTGACCGAAAGCACGCCTCCACCCAAGGTACTCGCTGAAGTGGAATGGACCGGTGACTCTATTCCTAACATTCCGCCAGCAGCCTTCAAGGTCTCGGTTCGTCGCCCTGCTGGGAGTTCTAAGCCATGAACGCCATCAATCTGTACGAATGCTACGAGCATGGTGAATACAGCTTTACGCTCCGCGATCGTTTTATTCACAGCCCTCAAGTCGAGCGAGCGTTGACGCGACTAGGCGATATCCACGGCGATAGTCGGCGTACCAGAGCAAGTAAAGGGTTGCTGATCCAAGGTCCAAGCGGAGTGGGCAAGAGCACATTGGTCAAGGAGTACATTCGGTCATTGGAGGAATTGGAGAGCCATGACCCACAGAAGCGGACAGTTCTGTTCGTCGAGATGCCTTCGTCTCCAACCAAAAAGAACCTGGCAGCAGCCATTTTGGCAGAGCTGAAGGATCCCTTCGCAGAGGCACGAGGACATTCGGCAGAGGTTAAATTTGCGCGAGTAGTCCTGCTGCTGAAGAACCTTGGCGTGGAGATGTTGGTCCTCGATGAGGCGCAGCACCTGGTCGATTATCGTCGTAATGGTGCGTATGAGGCAGCAGACTGGATCAAGAGTCTGATGAATGAAACCAGTATCGCGTTTGTTCTGATTGGGCTGAAGCGCACCGAAAATCTCCTGCTAGCAAACGAGCAACTGCGACGCAGGTTTTCGGCCACGGTGGCATACGATCGCTTCACCTTCTCCGCTAATACGTCTCTTCATTTCGTGATGTTGTTGCAGGCAATCGAGGGCGAACTGCCTGTTCAAACCATCAGTTTTGTAGAGCCAGCGATGATTAAACGCTTCTACCTGGCTTCCTATGGATTGATCGACTACCTCATCAAGATTGTGGACAGGGCTGTTTGGCTGGTTCAAGTCCAGGACCTTGTCGGGATTGAACTTCCTGTGCTGGCCCAGGCTTTTGAAGACGAGGTTTGGAGCTACGCCACCGAGGATCGAAACCCCTTCAGTGCGAGCTTCAATTTCCAGCCTCTGTTCGGGAAGCGGGAGCCGTTTGAGACGTTCGAAGAGAGCAGTACCTGACGGCCAAGGGCCGGGCTTATCGGCCCGGCTCTACTCCCCTGATTTTTATGTCTTCGATTTCATGGATGTGTAGGAATGTTTGGTCTTTTAATCAACCCACGACCACACCAAGACGAAAGTCTTTTGGGGTACCTGCAGCGCCTGGCGAAAGCCAACGGATTACCCAGAAAGGAACTGCTCACCGCCTTTGCACGAGCCGACGAGACCGATGTTGCGGACTGGCTGCAGATGATGGAAGGACCACTGAGCTGGCCTGCGGTATCTGCTGAGTTTCGTGATCCAAGGCCCAAGGGGGTCAAGTTATGGACGACTCATCACGCTCGTTACTGTCCGATCTGTTTGGGCGAAGCCGGTTATTGGAGAGAAAGCTGGGGCTTGACCCTGGTTACGACGTGTTCTGTCCACGGCACTGAACTCCACGGGCGGTGCCCCAACTGTCTGAAGGAAACCGATCCAAGCGCAATGAGTGCGAATAGTTGCCAAGCGTGTGGCACCTCATTGAGTGGGACCAATTTTGAGATCGCGCCGGCGAGTGATACGGCCGCCTGGCTCACCTCTGGCTTTGAAGATAGGTTTTACGCCGACTCGTTGCCAGCTGACGCGGGATTGGCGGCCCTCACCTACGAACAGTTTCACGAGTTGTCATCGCGTCTCGCTGTCAGAAGTTTGCCTACGGAAAGAACCCAGCCGCTGAAGGTTGCTGATTCGGGTTCGCTAGAGATATCGCGGCTTATGGCAAACGCGGCGGGCGTGGTTCTCATGAACTGGCCTCTCGCATTCAGAGAACTGCTGAGTGGCCTCAAGGCAGTCCATTCCGATAACGAACATTGGACGCTCAGCAGATCGTTCGGCCCGATATACCACGACATCCACCGTGATCTGGATGACTCTTGTTTTGACTTTCTTCGTCGAGAGTTCGAATCATTTCTGCAGCATGCGTGGGAAGCACCGTTAGCGAAGCGAAATCGCAATTTGAGTGAGGAGACGATTGAGAGACATCGTTGGGTGTCGTTCGATTCTGCTGCTGAAGCTTGTGGTCTCGGGGTATCAGTCATAAAACGCCTTCATCAGGAGGGACAAATCGCCTATCGGGAGAAGGTCCATGAAGATCGAGTCTTTACGGTCGTGGACCTGGATCATTTGAAGGCAATCTCGCAGCATCTCCAGGGCGTGGCTGATATGAAAGAAACCTCGACTTTGCTAAGCCTCTGTCGCAATCGGGTTAGGCAGCTGCTAGCTGGTGGTACCCTCCAGTTCTTTGGTGGAGAACCGCGCCCAGGCGAAAGGTGGCTGATTGACTGCCGCTCGATCAACGAATTGATTGATGAGAAGCTGCCTACCAGCTCTGACCAGAGCCTGGTGTCGATCAACTACTTGGCCAAGCATTCTCTGCCCAAGGGGGGTGGGTTGGTCGAGTTGGTTCAGGCAATACGTGCAGGTGAACTTCGCGCTTACGGCCCAGCTGAGAATGGCTCGGTTGCGGTAGGGGCGTGGTTACTCAAGCCGCAAGATTTTGCAGCGTGGCAACAAGCCCGAGCTGAGAACAAGAGTCCGGTCTTTCCCGGCCTGTCGGTAGTCAAGGCTGCTGCGCTGTTAGGCGTCAAAGAACAATGCGCATACGCGTTCGTTCGACTGGGTCTGCTATGGAGCACTGCTGTCGAACGAGGCCGGCGTACGCAATTGATGGTTAAGCCTCAAGCCATCGACAGATTCAGGCGTGGCTATATCTTGGGACCGGAGATTGCGGTGTATTTGGGGAAGTCGACCAGGGAGGCGTTCAAGCACCTTTGGGAGGCCAGGTTTCGCCCCGTTGCGGGGCCATCCATTCCAAACGCGGCTTGCCGGCAGTACGTTTGGGTAAGAAGCAAAAAGCTGATCGATTACCTCGCAAGTGAAGCCGCCCAGATCGACGATCCTGAAGCCATCACGTTTTTATCCACACCGATCGCTCAGCCTCGTGATTGCCGATTCAGGCATGTGGGATCAAGATAGTTAGCACGCTTTCTTTCTTGATTGCTAAAATCATCGAACCCATTTTGGAGAATCTTATGTCCCGTCTCGCTGAATTCCGCCTGCTCGAACAACAGCTCGCAGCCCAACTGGCGGAGCTGGAAGCGCTGAAAAATGACTCTGCCCTGAAGCAGGAAATGGAATTTGAAACGAAGCTGCGCAGTTTGCTCAACGAGTATGGCTACGGCCTGCGCCAAGTGGTGCTGATCCTCGATCCGCAAGCGGTGGCTTCCACTGATATGGCCCCAAAAACCTCTCGGAAACCACGCGAAGTAAAGGTCTACAAGAATCCACACAGCGGAGAGGTTGTTGAGACCAAGGGTGGTAATCAGCGTACGCTTAAGGCCTGGAAAAACGAGTATGGCGCTGAGGTAGTCGAGTCTTGGCTCGCCAATTGATTGCACTGCAGGCGGCTTCTGGCACGAGATGAATCGTGGTGCGCCCCGAATGCAAATTCCCATTCTGGGGCGTGACGAAATTTTCTGCGGGTGGTGGTGACACACAGTTTATGCGCATTAAATAGAGGTCCACTTCAAAAAATGGACTCTCCAAAATGCGGAATGCTCTCGTCTCAATCTCAGTGAACACCATCGCAAGCCTCCTGACTGCGCTTGTGCTTCACTGGATCACCCGTCCTCTTTCCGACCTCTCCATTCAGCCAATCACGGCCTCAAACTCTGGATCCAAGAGCTCTTCGTGCTCTTCGTAGATGAGAAATCTGGACCAGACAGCACGTTTCTGAACCACCCCATCAGAGCAAGCGTTCCCCTGGATTGAGCTATCTGGTGACGATTCGTTGAGTTTCTTCTCACTGCTAGGAAGAGCTCTGATTAAAAATTCGTGCTTCCTCAGAGGCTTAGCGATGGTGTCTGTAGAGGCTTTTCTGGAATGACGAGTAAGCTCCTGATGGAGGCGTTTTCTGCACTCCATCCCTCACGGGGACCGCTTGTCAAATCGAAAGGCCCTGCTATACAGTTCTTGTCAAAGGATTTGTCAAATGATGTAGAATCCGGTCCCTCGTTGGGCGCGGTGGAGGAGTTAACATGTCAGAACGCGAAGGGGTCTTAGCAAGGGCGCCGCTTATCTATGCGTTGAGCGTAATCAGATTTGCCCCGATTCTTAAGCTGCCAAAGCTGATCCCAGACATTCAGCACACGATCCGTCAGAGCCTCCCGGGCTTCTTCCAGATGGTCAAGGGCGTGCCGCCTGGAGTGATGCACAGCGGAGAACCGAATTCTTGGGCGTTCCTTAATCGGGATGCTGACTACGCGTGCGTGCTGGCCATGGATCACATGATCCTGCAAAGCACAAATTATCTTCATTTTGATAACCACTTAGCGCTTTTCCGTGAGTGCATTGAGGCGCTGGTAGGGCAAGCAGGTGCATTGGATATCACCGCTATCGGGATGCGGTACGTCGATAAAATTGAACCAGCTGAAGGTGAGACCCTAGCCGACTACCTTCCGGAAGCCATGCTCCCACTTAAATGCGATGAGCTAGCGGCGCATGGGAAAGTCCCCAAGGAGCAGCTTGGAATCTCTACTACCACCTACCATCTAGATCCGGAGTATCTGCACATCAGATGCTGGCGGCAGACTGGTATGTGGATACCGGAAGATTTGGTCGAGCCGGCCATGGTTTTCGAAATTGCTAAGCAATCGAGGAATTCATCCAAGCATGGTGCTCCTCTGCAAGGTGCATTTGTGCCTGTTAGCGAAAATGGTGCTCTTCTCGATACGGATGCGCATTGGCCGCTGCAGTTAGCCGAACGACTGGGAACCGAGGAGATCTGCACGAGACTCGACGGTTTGCATAAGACTGCTAACTTTGCTTTTAGGACAGTCGCGAAAGATCATGCCTTTGAGGTTTGGGGGAAGGCGAAATGACTACAGCAATGAATGGGCAATGGATTGATCCTACCGGGGCTGCTGTAAGCAGATCTTCTACTTGGGAAAACCCTGAAATTGCTCCGCGTGTAGGTAGCACGACAGCAAACCCTGTATTGGCGATTGCTTTCACAGCGATGCTGGCCGTTTCGGTAGTAGTCGCTCCTGGGACTGCCTCCCTGCCCTATCCACAACTTATCGGCTCAGCAGGCATGAGCTTTCATGGCGTGCATGCTGGTGCCTGGACCGAGGTGGACACCAGCCAGGATGCCAATGTTACCGAAGACGTAGCGCCGGCCTTAATCGAGGAGCTTAGGAGCGACTTCAAGTTGTCAGATAGCTCCATCGCGCAGATCTTCAACGTGTCTCGTCAGACCGTGTACAATTGGCGGACTGGAAAAACCGCCACTGGTTTTCCCGAGAGGCTTGCGGCTTTAACTGAGGCGTTGCGCCAAGTTAACGCCGAAGAAGCGCAGTATCTGCATCGGGTGCTTTTCTATCCAACCGCCGATGGCCGCCTGATTCAGGATGCGCTTTCGGATGAAGCGTGGAATCGAAATGGCGCTAAAGGTGTGTACGGAATGGTTGCGGAGTTGGCTGGCAAGGCGCAGCAGCTACGTGATAGGGACCTCAAAACCATCGCCAGGTTAGAAAAATCGGGCGGTTCGAATTTGGTTTGATTATGGCTGATACACCTGAGCAAGAGATCGTAAGTGCCATTAGCGCTGCTGGTTGGCTGCAAGGAGATACCGTCTCAGGTGACGCCTTGATTGAACACATATCCGAGGAGGTCCTGAAAGGCCAATTCGAGGGGGTGGCTCCAGCTTATTGGATGTTGGCCTCCCATTCCTGCACGGTGCATGCACGCAACCTTTGTGATGCGCCGTGGATAGAGTGGATTGCCGTTAAGGTAAAGAAAAAGGCCTTTGATAAGCAGCTGCACGCCCTCAATCCACGTACGCTGCACCTGCAGCACGCGGAAAAGCAGGTTTTGGAGCTCAAGATTCACAAGCGTGTGTGGACCAAGAGAGCCGTGCTTCCGACGCTCCACCGAAATCCGGTAATCACGCTGAGCGAAGAAAACGGTCAGTATTTCTCATACTGGATGTCCCACTGTTGCCGCTGACCGAAAACTGACCCAGTAGAGGCTCTTCTGCCGACTGAAAACTGACCCAGGTGTTCAACTGCTTCTGCTCACTTTTCGAGCAGGAGAACACAGGGTGATCAGCATGGAAATGTTGGGAAAAATCCGGCGGATGTACTTCCGCGACAAGCTCTCGCTGCATCAGATAGCCAAGCGTACCGGGCTGTCGAGAAACACCATCCGAAAATGGGTCAGAGCGCCCGAAGCCATTCAGCCAGCGTACCAACGGTGCGCAACCTTCAATAAGCTCAGCCCTTTTCACGAGACCCTGGAGCAGGCGCTCAAGGCCGATTCGTTCCGGCCAAAACACAACCGCAGGAGCGCCAAAGCACTTTTTGAGCAGATCAAAGCCGAGGGTTATGACGGCGGTTACAGCCAGCTCACGGCGTTTGTGCGCTCTTGGCGAGGCGAGCAAGGCAAGTCTTTACGCGCTTTTGTACCGCTGACGTTTGCGCTCGGTGAGGCCTTTCAATTTGACTGGAGCGAAGAAGGTCTGCTGATCGGTGGTCTTTTTCGACGTATCCAGGTCTCCCACATGAAGCTGTGTGCCAGCCGCGCATTCTGGTTAGTTGCGTACCCCAGCCAAGGCCACGAGATGCTGTTTGATGCCCACACCCGTTCGTTTGGAGCGTTGGGTGGTGTGCCGCGTCGCGGCATCTACGACAACATGAAAACGGCTGTCGACAAGGTCAACAAAGGCAAAGGGCGCACGGTCAACGCCCGGTTTTCCGTGATGTGCGCGCACTATCTGTTCGATCCGGACTTCTGCAACGTGGCCTCTGGCTGGGAAAAAGGCATCGTCGAAAAGAACGTTCAGGACAGCCGGAGGCGAATCTGGCTCGATGCTCAAAACTGTATGTTTCACACCTTCGAGGAACTGAATGTCTGGCTCGGCCAACGTTGTCGGTCGCTCTGGAGCGAACTGGTGCATCCGCAGTACAACGGGCTGACGGTGGCCGAGGTCTTAGAGCTGGAGCAGGTCGAAATGATGCCAATGCCGACGGCATTTGATGGCTACGTCGAGCGTACCGTGCGGGTCTCCAGCACCTGCCTGATCAGCGTGGCGCGAAATCGCTATTCAGTGCCATGTGAGCGCGTCGGCCAGTGGGTCAGTAGCCGTTTGTACCCTTCGCGGATCGTGGTCATTGCTGACGAAACGGTGATCGCCAGTCACGAGCGCCTCTTTGATCGAGATCAGGTCAGTTTTGACTGGCAGCACTACATCCCACTCATCGAACGCAAGCCTGGTGCATTGCGCAACGGTGCGCCATTTGCTGATCTGCCAAAACCGTTACGGCTTCTCAAACGAGGACTGAGGCGTCACACCAACGGTGATCGAATCATGATGCAGGTACTGGCTGCTGTGCCAATTGCGGGGCTCGAACCTGTGCTGGTGGCGGTGGAGCTGGTACTTGAATCGGGAAGTCTGAGCGCCGATCACATCCTCAATGTCCTTGCCCGCCTGACCTCCACCGCACTACCTCCCAGTGTAGAAACCAGCCTGCAACTCAAGGTCGCGCCTGTTGCCAATACAGCACGCTACGACCGGCTCCGTGCGACCGATGAGGAGAATCGCAATGCGTGACCTAATGACTGAACTCAAAGAACTTCGCCTGCACGGCATGGCCAGTGCTTGGGAAGAACTGGTCTCTCAAGGAACAGCGTCGACGGCTTCATCGAAATGGCTGCTGGAACATCTGCTTCAGCAGGAACATGCGGATCGCGCGGTGCGCTCGGTGAATCATCAGATGAACATGGCAAAACTCCCCATGCACCGTGACTTAGCTGGCTTTGACTTCAGCGCTTCCAGCGCTGATGCCCGGCTGGTCAGCGATCTATCCAGCTTAGCGTTCACTGAAACGGCGCAGAATGTCGTGTTCATTGGCGGCCCTGGAACCGGGAAAACACACCTGGCCAGTGCCTTGGCTGTATCCGGAATCACGGCCCACAACAAACGCGTGCGCTTCTTTTCCACGGTGGATCTGGTGAATCTGCTGGAGCGTGAGAAGTACGATGGCAAGGCAGGGCGAATCGCCCAGGGACTGCTTCGCACAGACCTGGTGATACTGGATGAGCTGGGATATTTGCCCTTTAGCCAAAGCGGCGGTGCCCTGTTATTTCACCTGCTGTCCAAACTGTACGAACACACCAGCGTGGTCATCACCACCAACCTCAGCTTCTCGGAATGGTCGAGTGTGTTTGGCGACGCCAAGATGACCACCGCGTTGTTGGATCGGCTGACACATCACTGCCACATCGTCGAAACGGGCAACGAGTCCTACCGCCTACAACACAGCACCTTGGCCGCCCAGACAAAGATCAAGTCACGGGAACGAAAGCGCAAGGACGGAGATGATGTCGAGGACGATGAGCCATTTTGATCCGCACCATAAATACCCTGCTGCATGCCTACATGCGGTGGGGGTTGATGCGTCTTGAATCGGCCCACTGCTGCTAAGCTTATCCACAATTGCTGGGACAGAAATCAGCAATCCGTCCTGGGTCAATTTTCAATCGGCAGGGTGGGTCAGTTTTCAATCAGCGCCAACAATCCAGCAGCCCCCATTGCGATACCAACGCTCGAACTGGCCATGGCAGGGGCATCATTGACGCCGTCACCCACCATGGCCACCTTGGCGCTAAGGCGCAGGTTTTTGATGGCCTTGACCTTGTCTTCCGGCATCAGGTCTCCCCACGCTTCATCTAAGCCAACTTGTTTGGCTACAGCCTCTGCAACGCGGTTGTGGTCTCCAGAAATCATGACCATGCGTTCGATGCCCATCTCTCTAAGCTTCTGGAGTGCCTCTTTGGCCCCCTCCCGGGGTGTGTCCAATAGCCCGATAGCGCCCAGATCCTTGTCAGCACGCCGTACCACCATGGTGGTACGGCCTGACTGACGTAGACGCTCCGCAGCCTCCAGGGCTGCCTTGCTGAGTGCGGGAATACCATTGGTACCGAACATCTCGACCTTGCCAATCCAGACGAACTGCCCATCAAGCTCAGCACGCACGCCGCGGCCAATCATGTTGCTCATGTTCTTGGCTTGGAATCGGCGCCGTGTGCCAATCATCTCTTCACCGTCACGCACAATTGCCGCAGCCAGCGGATGGTCGCTCATCGACTCCACAGCGATGGCGACGTTTAGCAGATCCTCGATCTGCGTGCCGCCTATGGGTATTACATCGGTGATACGTGGGCGCCCTTCGGTCAGGGTACCGGTCTTGTCGAATGCCATGGCATTCAATGATCCAAGCTCTTCAAGTGGCGCACCGCCCTTGATCAGCACGCCACCTCGGGCTGCCCTGGCGATGCCAGAGAGAATGGCGCTTGGTGTAGCGATCGCGAGCGCGCAGGGGCTGGCTGCAACCAGTACGGCCATCGCCCGGTAGAACGAGTCACGGAACGGCTCGTCAAGGAAAATGCCGGCAAATAGCAGCCCGACTACCAGCAGTAAAACCAACGGGACGAATATGCGTTGGAAGCGGTCCGTGAATCGCTGGGTCGGTGACTTCCTGACTTCGGCTTCACTGACCATCTTGATGACCCGCGCCAAGGTACTCTCCGTAGAGCGCCGGGTTACCTCAACCTCGATGAGCGTTTCGCCATTGATGGTACCGGCGAAGACTTTCGAGGCTGCATCCACTGCATCTGGCTTGCTGCGTGCGAGTTCGGCATCAGGAACAGGTTGCTTGTCCACGGGGACGCTCTCACCGGTTACTGGCGCCTGGTTGATACTTGAGGAGCCTACGACTACAAAACCATCGGCCGGCAGGCGGTCATTGGGGCGCACGATGACAACGTCACCGGGAACCAGCAGCTCCACGGGCATCTCCACCGTGCCATTTGCTCTGCGTACGATCGCGGTGGCTGGTGCGAGCTTGGACAGTGCCTCAATCGCTTTCTTGGCCCGCCCCATCGCGTAGCTTTCAAGGGAATGCCCCAGACTGAACAGGAACAGCAGCAGAGCCCCCTCCGCCCAGGCGCCGATGCTCGCGGCACCGACTGCGGCGAGAAGCATCAGCGAGTCGATCTCGAAGCGTTTCTGACGGATGTTGGTAACCGCTTCCTTAGTGGTGAACCATCCACCGAACACGTAGGCCGACACGTACAGAATCAGAGGCAGACGATCAATCAGGCCAAGTTTTCCTGCGAGAGCTCCGGCACCCAGGAGAGCACCACAGATCAGCGCGAAAATCAGCTCTGTGTTCATTCCAAAAATGCCGCCATGCTCATGGCTATGACCTTCATGCCCGGCTTGGTCATCAGGGCGTTCAAGCAAACTCTTCATAACTCGTCCCTTCTGGGGTCAAGGCTTCCAATTGCCCTCTGCAGTTGGGGAGCCGTCTCTGTTGGTTGGCTAAGATCTATTGCACGGTTTGCCCGAGCCCAGGCGTTAACATTTCGAAGCTATGGGGTATCGGGCGTAATAAAAAATGCCAGGCACTGCCTGGCATTTATGAATTCTCTAATTGTTCTGTTCAAATCGTTTACTACTTGTTGTTGATGCATTGCGAATACATCGAGTAACGAACAGTCTTGAGCGTGCCCTGGGAGTCCTCGAAGGTCATCAACCGTGGATAGACCTGGCAGGTACGGGGGTCCTGCGACTGACGTACGAATTTCGCAACGTCTATCTTCATGCCATATTTGTAATCCTGAATCTCTGGCATTGGCTTGCCATTTTTCTCCGCGTACTTGGCCACTGCGGTCTGGTGTTCCTTGGTGTATTGAAGCTGCTTGCTCTCGGAGAAAGTGTTGGCCTGCGAAGCCACCGAGAAAACAACAAGTGCAGCAGCGATAATTAGCTTTTTCATAAAACCCTCTCAATTTCAAAACTTCTCGGGCGTAACCTTAGCAATGCATAGGCATCACCGGCATGACGAGAAACTTACAATTTTGAAAGGTAAGTGCATCTACTTCACTTTAAACAAAAAAGCCCACAACACGTGTTGTGGGCTTCTCTTTAGCGGAGGCTGTTAGCTAACCACTTCGGCCTCGTCGCCGTCTTCATCCTTGCGGTGTGCCCAGTGATACAGGGCAGGCAGTACCAGCAAGGTCAGTGCGGTGGAGGACAGGATCCCGCCAATCACCACCGTCGCCAATGGCCGCTGAACTTCGGCACCGGTGCCGGTGGCCAAAGCCATCGGGATGAAGCCCAGGGACGCTACCAAGGCTGTCATCAGAACAGGTCGCAGACGGGTCAATGCACCTTCATCGACTGCCTGTCTGAGCGTTCGTCCCTCCTCCCTTAGCCCGCGGATGAAGGCAATCATCACCAGGCCGTTCAGTACTGCAACGCCGGACAGTGCAATGAAGCCGACACCTGCCGAGATCGACAGTGGGATGTCCCGCAGCCACAACGCCACAACACCACCGGTGAGTGCGAATGGAATACCGGTGAAGACCAGCATGCCGTCCTTCAGGTTGTTGAACATCAGGAACAACAAGGTCATGACCAGCAGCAAGGCGACTGGAACAACGATCTGCAGGCGTTTGGCAGCCGACTGCAGCTGCTCGAACTGGCCCCCCCAAGTCGTCCAGTAGCCCGCAGGGATTTGCACCTTCTTGTCCAGCGATGCGGTCGCCTCCTCAACGAAGGACCCCAGATCGCGGCCTCGAACGTTGGCGCTGACGATAACCAGACGTTTGCCGTTCTCGCGGCTGATTTGGTTCGGGCCCAGTTGCAGGTCCAGATTGGCGACCTGGGACAGCGGGATGAAGCCGATCTGATTGGCACCCTGTGCCGCATTGGCAGGTACCGGGATCAGCAAGCTGGACATACCCGCTACGTCGGTGCGAACGGTCTCTGGTAGGCGTACTACCATGTCGAACCGACGGTCGCCCTCATACAGCGTGCCGGCCTGACGGCCACCCACGGCGATAGCGATCGAGTTCTGAACATCCGCGATGTTCAGGCCGTAGCGTGCTGCTTTTTCGCGGTCAATGTTGATGGTCAGCACCGGCAGGCCGGATGTCTGCTCAACTTTCACTTCCGATGAGCCCGGGACCGCTTTGAGCGCTGCCGCGATCTTGTTGGCGGTGTTGTTGAGCACGTCCATGTCATCGCCGAAGACTTTCACAGCGACGTCACTACGCACGCCCGAAATCAGCTCGTTGAAACGCAGTTGGATTGGCTGCGACAACTCGTAGTTGCTTCCTGGAACACCCGCTGCGGCCTTCTGCACTTCAGCAATCAGCTCATCACGAGGCTTCTTCGGGTTAGGCCACTGATCCTGAGGCTTGAGCATGATGTAGGCGTCAGAGGCGTTCGGCGGCATCGGGTCAGATGCAATTTCTGCGGTACCCGAGCGTGCGAACATCCGCTCAACTTCAGGCACCTGCGCAATCACCGCTTTCTCCAGACGCTGCTGCATCTCGACAGATTGAGTGAGGCTCGTTCCAGGCACACGCATGGCCTGCATCGCAAAGTCACCCTCACTGAGGCTTGGGATGAACTCGCTACCCATACGACTTGCCAGCAAACCACTGAGCACGACCAAGGCTACTGCGGCCGAGAAAGCGATGTTCCGATGTCCCAGCACCCATTGCAGAACCGGTTCATAGCGCAGTCGAGCTGTGCGCATGACCACGCCTTCCTCTTCCTTCACCTTGCCAGTGACGAACATGGCAATAGCTGCAGGAACAAAGGTAACGGACAGGACCATTGCACCCAGCAGCGCCATCACAACGGTGAAGGCCATCGGGTGGAACATTTTGCCTTCGACGCCGGTGAGGGCGAAGATCGGCAGGTACACCACCATGATGATCAGCTGACCGAAGATCAGCGGCCGGCGAGCTTCTCGCGCCGCGGCAAAGACCTCGTGGAAGCGTTCGGTTTTGGTGAGCATGCGGCCATGCTTATGTTGCGCATGAGCCAGTCGACGGATCGCGTTTTCTACAATAACCACGGCACCGTCGACGATGATGCCGAAGTCGAGTGCCCCCAAACTCATTAAGTTGGCACTGACCTTGTTGTTGAACATGCCTGTGAAGGTGAACAGCATGGACAGCGGAATCACCATCGCGGTGATCAGAGCCGCACGGATGTTGCCGAGGAACAGGAACAGAATGGCGATAACCAGGATCGCGCCTTCCACCAGGTTCTTCTTCACCGTCGCGATGGCTTTTTCAACCAGGTTGGTACGGTCGTAAACAGTCACAGCCACCACGCCCTTTGGCAGGGTGCGGTTGATGTCCGCCAATTTGGCGGCGACAGCTTGAGATACGGTGCGGCTGTTTTCACCAATCAGCATGAACACGGTACCGAGCACGACTTCGCGGCCGTTCTCAGTAGCAGCACCTGTACGGAGCTCTTTACCGATGCTGACGTCAGCAACGCTGCTGATGCGAATCGGTGCACCATCCACACTGGTGATCACGATGTTGGCGATGTCTTCGATATTGCCTACCTGACCCGGTGCACGGATGAGCAACTGTTCACCATTACGCTCGATGTAGCCGGCACCGACGTTGGCGTTGTTACTTTCCAACGCTGCGACCAGGTCATTGAGTGTCAGCTTGTAGGTAGCCAGGCGCTTTGGATCCGGCGCAACCAGGAACTGCTTGGCATAACCGCCGATGGTATTGATCTCGGCCACACCCGGGACGTTACGCAGCTGAGGCTTGATGATCCAGTCCTGGATCACGCGCAGGTCGGTCGGGGTGTACGGCGTACCGTCCTCTTTGACCGCGCCATCTTCGGCTTCAACAGTCCACAGGAAGATCTCGCCGAGGCCGGTAGATACCGGACCCATGACGGCCTCTACACCTTCTGGCAGCTGTTCCTTCGCAACCTGCAGCCGCTCGTTGATCAACTGGCGGGCAAAGAAGATGTCAGTGCCATCCTTGAAGATCACGGTGACCTGAGACAGGCCAGAGCGAGACAGGGAACGGGTCTGCTGAAGGCCCGGGAGACCGGCCATGGCCGTTTCAACTGGAAACGTGATCCGTTGTTCGGTTTCCAAGGGCGAGTAACCAGGCGCTGCAGTGTTGATCTGCACCTGGACGTTGGTGATATCGGGTACCGCATCGATGGGCAGCTTTTGATAGCTGTAGATACCGATACCCGCCATGATCAGAACGGCGATCATTACTACGATGCGCTGCTCGATGGCGAGTCTGATGATACGTTCAAACATGAGAAATCATCCTGTCAGTTCGCATCAGTGACCGTGTTCGGCAGAAGCTTTGCCGAGCTCGGACTTGAGTGTGAAGCTGCCACTGGTTGCTACCTGGGCGCCGGCTTCAATACCGTCGATGATTTCCACGTACCCATTGTCGCGGCGACCCAGTTTTACCGGGCGGGTGTCAAAGCCATCTGGGGTGCGTACGAATACCGAAGGTTTGTCTTCAACGGTCTGCACAGCGTGCTCAGGGACCGCTACGGCAACTCGATCGGTCTGGGAGGTGACCGCAATGTTTACGAACAGGCCTGGACGCCAGGCGCCGTTGGGGTTGGTCAAGGTGACGCGGACAGTAGCTGCACGGTTTTGCTCGCCCAGCAGGCTGCCGACATAACCCACCTTCCCTTCGACCTCGACGTTCATGTCAGGCGAAGAGACTTTCACTGCACGGCCAGTCGTGACCTTGCCCAGATCTGTCGGCGGAACTGCGAAGGTCGCCCAGACCTGATTCAGGTCGGAAAGGATGAAGGCGTTGGTCGCCTCGCTGACGACTTCGCCGACGGTCAGGTGTTTCTCCACTACCACGGCGTCGAAGGGAGCGCGGAGCTCGTAACGATTACCGCCAACGGAGTTAACCGAGGCACCGATTGCGCCGACCTTCTGCTTGGCGTTGGCCAAGGAGATCTCCGCTTCTTGCAGCGCTTGGCGTGCTTGGAGGTAGTCTTGCTCTGCAGAGATCTTGTCCTGCCACAGTTGCTTCTCACGTTCGAAGGTCACACGCGCCAGTTCGACGCGACGCTGTGCGGCCTGTTGTTCGCTGCGCAGGTCAGAGATCTGCTGGCTGGCGATTACCGCGAGGACTTGCCCTTTCTTGACCGTCTCGCCCAGGTTGGCCTGGACAGCCTCAACAACGCCAGGAACACGAGGAACCACGTGGGCAGTACGATCTTCGTCGAAGCGAATTTCGCCAGGGAAGCTCACGACGGTACCGAGGTCACGAGGCGCTGCAGCTTCCAGGGCAACACCAGCGGCCTTGATCTGTTCAGCGCTGAGCGTCAGCTTGCCCTCTTCTTCACCGCCCTCTTCGCTGTGGCCTTCTTCACCATGGCCCTCATCACCTTCCTCTTTGGCGGCAGATGCGGCTTTCTTTTCGTCGCCATGGCCATCGTTAGCGCCATGCTCGGCAGTACTGGCGGCCTGCTGTCCGGAACTGTTGTTCCAGGCAAGGCTGCCAAATCCGAGGGCTGCCACAGCGGCTACCGCGAGGGCGATCTTGCGTTTGTTATCCATTGCTACTCCTGCTGATCGTAGGCACCGGCTTGTTCAAGGCTGTGTGCCGAAGAAAATGTTTGGCCCGTTCAGCGAGTGCCGGCGGTTGAGCCGACTTCGCCATAAACCCTTTCCACCTGCGCACGCGCATTGGTCGCCGCTGCCAACGATTCGAGGTATTGGCCACGAGCGACGATCAAGGTGCGCTGGGCATCCAGCACTTCGATGAAACCGAATTTGCCCATCTCGAAGCCGCGGGTTGCGGTCTCTACGGCTTGTTGGGCTGAAGGCAGAATGGTCTTGTCGTAGGACTCGACCTCCTGCATGGCGGTGGACCATTGGTTCAACGCGGTTTGGGTTTCGGTGCGCAGGCGCAGCTCAACAGCATTGCGCTGGTCCCGGGCCTGATCTGCACGACGAGAAGCGGAAAGAATGTTGCCCTGGTTACGATCGAACAGCGGCAAAGGCATAGACAGGCCCACAGTGTTGACCCGCTCGCGCACAGAGCGGTCGTACTGGCTACCTACACTGACAGTAAGGTTCGGGATACGCTGAGCTTTCTCTGAGCCGAGCGAGGCATCGCTCTTGTCTATCTGCACCACGGCCTGACGCATTTCTGCTGTTTGGTCGAGCTTAGCCAGCAGATCTTCAGTGCGAGGTGGCAAGCCCGGGGAGAGGGTTGGCGATTCGAGTCGATCAAACACGGTGACTGAGCTCCCGGTAATTTGAGCGAGCTGTTGGTAAGCGGTCGCTTTTTCCGTTTCTGCACGTCGAACTTGCAGCTGGGCTTCGGCCAGTTGCACTTGAGCGCGGGTCGCCTCCACTGGGGACGACTTACCTGCGCGAACACGGCCATCGACGATGCGAAGACCGCGCTCAGTCAGTTCGAGAGATTGCTTGGCCAGGTCGAGACCTGTCTGGGCCCGCAACGCGGCGTAAAAGGCTTGGACGACATCTGCACGCAGGCCGTTAACGCGACGGTCTAACTCAAGCTGTGCGGCGGTCTGCCCGTATGTGGCGACGTCAACACGAGCCCCCCGCTTACCGCCCAGCTCAAGGGTCTGGCTGAGAGAGACAGTCGTCTGGCTGGTGTTACGACGGGTGTCTTCCACGTCATACGAGATTGTGGGGTTGGGGATAAGCCCGGCCTGCTTGCGAGCACCATCAGCGATCCCAATTTCTTGCCTGGCCGCGGCCAGGTCTGGGTTGGCATCCATGGCCGTCGAAAGCGCCTGGGGCAAGCTGATGCTTTGGGCAAGGGCTGCAGGCGCCATCAACCCAGAGATGACTGCACAGAGTGCAGCGATCTTCCAGGGCGAGACGGGGGTCTTGGGTAAGACATTGCGGTTATACCGGGGCACTTTGATGGTCCTCGTGCACAAACTTCGATAAAGCTTGGCGAGAACGCCGAAACAGCTGCCAAGCCCCACTTGATTAGGTGATGGCACTCTAATGAGCGGTAGCTATCAGAGGGGTGGCTAGAAAATTACAATTTCGTAAGAAAGCTTTGTAATGCCCGTAAATACTGGGAAACCCAACCCGACACGATGATTTCGATACAAGCAACAGAGATGGCAAACACGCGGTGCGAAGGTGCCGAATAACAGGTAGATGACGAAATTGTAATTGTCCTATCACCCTCCCGTTATCTTCGGCCTGCAAAAAATATGAGCTCGCGCTACGCTAGGCGCGCCGCCGGGTCAGAACAACTAACGACACCCGCGCCGGTAAACATAATAAAAACTGCCGTGAATCAAAGGAGCATCGGATGAAAATCAAAGTACCACTGTATTTGGCGGCAGTTTCTGCGCTGTCTGGAAGCTATGCTATTTCGGCACAAGCTGAAGACAAGCCAGAAGGCTTCATTGAAGGCAGCAGCCTTACAGTGTTGAACCGTAACTTCTACTTCAACCGTGATAACCGCGACAGCACCGCCCCCACTTACAACAGTGGCAAGGGCAATACGAACGGCTACTCCGAAGCCTGGGCGCACGCGATCATCAGCAAATTCAACTCCGGGTTTACCCAAGGTACCGTTGGCTTTGGCGTTGATGCCTTTGCCATGATCGGCCTCAAGCTCGACACCGGTGATGGGCGCAACGGCGGCCGTAGCTCCTTCGACGTGCTGCCCGTTGATAACAAGGGTGAAGCTCGCGACGAATACACCAAGGTCGGCGGCGCAGCCAAAGTCCGCTTGTTCGATACCATCGTGAAAGTGGGTGATGTCTTCCCATCGACCCCGGTCGTCGCATCGGGTGACTCTCGCCTGCTGCCAGAGAGTTTCCGCGGTGTGACCGTTGAGAACACCAGCATCCAGGGCCTTACCCTCCAGGGTGGTCGTCTGCATGCGATGAGCCAGCCGGTCTCAAGCAACCTGAACGACAACTTCGTGACGTTCTACGGCGGCCCGGTCAACTCGCCATGGATCGGTTACGGTGGCGGTGACTACTCGATCAACGACAACTGGACTGTGAGCGTCTACGCCAGCCAGCTGAAAGACGTCTGGAATCAGTACTACGCCGGCACAAGCGTGGTTTACCCGCTGAGCGACGATCTGGCGCTGATCGGTGGCTTCAACTACTACAAAGCCGTAGATGAAGGTAAGAAGCGCCTGGGTGAATTCGACAACAACATCTGGAGTGCCAAGGTCGGTGTGCGTTACGGTGCCCACACCCTGGCCCTGTCGCATCAGCGCAACAACGGCGACGACGATTTCGACTACCTGCGTCAGTCGGACTCGATTTTCGTCGACAACTCCATCCAGTACAGCGACTTCAACTCGCCGAAAGAGCGTTCCTGGATGCTGCGCTATGACCTGAACTTCACCAGCTACGGCATTCCAGGCCTGACGTTCATGACGCGCTACGCCAGAGGCTCGGGTGCGGATTACTCGAACGCTAACCAGTTCTACATGCGCACCGACGACAACGGCAACCCGCTCGACAATCAGAAGCGTTGGGAGCGTGACGTCGAAGTCAAATACGTTGTCCAAACCGGTCCGGCAAAAGATCTGTCCTTCCGGTTGCGCCAGGCAACCACGCGTGCCACTGCTTTCGAATCGGATCTGGATGAAACTCGTGTAATCATCGAGTACCCGCTTTCGATTCTGTAATTCGCTAACTGGGCCAGTTATCCATTGGCGGGTCCTGTTAGTAAAACGAGCATTACGCATTCACCTTGAGTGGCTTAAGTGCTCCTTTGGTAAAAGGTGGATATTTGGCGCCCATTGGGCGCCTTTTTTTTGCCTAAAATTCAAGTAGGCGTTCGATTGTACGCATCGCATGCCGGTGAAGTTCATGACTACACCAATGACCAGTCTCTTCAATGTGAGCGACCTCGCCGTCATCTGAGCGGAACGAAGCCAGCACAAAGAAGAAAATAACCCAATACTTCATAAGGTCAAATCACCTGCTGGAGAGAGGGCCCGCAACTGTCAAACCCAAACCGCGACAAGATATACCGCCAGACTATCAACTGTATTACCTAGAAATTACAAATCCGTCATTTGAGCCCCGGCACGCTCATTTTGATTTACCATCCCTTTCAATAATGCCGGCGCGCGTGCGCGGTTAATTGCTCAGTGATATCGAGACAAAATCCCATGCGAATTCTGGTAATTGAGGATGAAGTAAAAACTGCGGAGTATGTGCGTCAAGGTCTGACGGAATGTGGCTATGTCGTAGATTGCGTCCACACCGGGTCAGATGGATTATTCTTGGCTAAGCAGCACGAATATGAGCTGATTATCCTGGATATAAATCTGCCAGAGATGGACGGTTGGCAGGTCCTTGAGTTGTTGCGTCGTAAAAACTGCCCTTCCCGTATCATGATGCTGACGGCGAGAAGCCGGCTGGCGGATAAGGTCCGGGGGCTGGAGAACGGAGCAGATGACTACCTGATCAAGCCATTTGAGTTCCCTGAGCTGCTGGCCCGGGTTCGCGCCTTGATGCGCAGGTCAGATCACCCTGCATCCGTAGAGGTCATTCGCGTCGCTGACCTGGAGCTTGATCAGAGCCGGCACAGGGCATTCAGGGACGGTCAGCGCATTGACCTGACCACGAAAGAATTCGCGTTACTGCATTACCTGATGCGTAATACCGGTGTGGTGCTGAGCCGCACCCAAATTATTTCGCAGGTTTGGGATATGAATTTTGACTGCGACACAAACGTTGTAGAGGTGTCGATTCGAAGACTCAGAGCCAAGATAGATGACCCTTTCGAGACCAAACTGATACATACGCTTCGGGGCGTAGGGTATGTGCTTGAAAAACGATAGTTGCCAAGCTCTCTAGTACCGAAAATCCGCTACATGCTCCCGTCGCTTGCGAACTTGAGGTTTCTGTTTACGATCCGCGGCGCTGATTCCTCACTCAACAAATGAGGTAGGCTGTACATGAGGTATAGCATTGATTATCAGCAGGTTTCGCAAGGACAATCCGATGCCAGCATTGATGCCTGTCCAGCTGACATTGTCTTCAACAGCGACCATGGCCTAGCTCTTATCCCGTGCGTTGGCGATGTTATCAACCTCCCCTCTACGGCGGTCAAAGAAGGGGTTTGCGGCATCGTTAGATCAAGGATTTTCAATTATCTCAGAGGTCCTGAAGATCTGTACTGTCACGTCAATATTCTCGTTGAGGAGGCGGACATCAATTTCGAAAGTCTCATCTCGGAATACATGCGCAATCAGTCACGTGCTCGCTCGCCTTCTTCATAAAGTCGAAGGCGGGCCAGTCCATTAATGGTTGTGTATGGGTGAGGGTTCAGCAGAGCGAGCGCCTACTGAGCACCAGAGATGAATAGTCACAGCCTAGTGGTTTAACGCGGTACTGCTGGTGTACGCAGGGCCGGACTCATTGTTTTTTGAATGGCGCATTGCAGCACATAGAAATATAAAACCCCGGAAGCAAATACGATTGCGGACAGATAAGCAAACTCAGAGTCTAAAACCCCGGAAACCATATACAATTTAATCGTGATAGAACCCATAATAATTCCGGTACAGTACATGACGCCTGTGAACTGATTGCCCAAAAAACTCAGTATGCCGCTGAAGGCATTGTTCGCACTCAACAGCATTGCTTTCAGTATCGTCCAGCCGAGAACTGGCAGAAAAGCCTTGATCATGAAGGCGAATAACATCGACGATGCAAACAGTTTTATCGGGGTTTCTGCCCACGGCTTGATGGTGCCGTCTACTTCAACGCCGGTATACAAGATGATATTCAGAATAATCGCCATAAGGGTGCATATGCCGAGGCGTATCATTTCCCGCTTAAGCGGGGCCATCATTATCACTGCGTGAATCTTGTTTCCAAAGTATCGTTTTAGTCCTTGGATCGACATTTTTCTTCCTATGCTCTCGGGTATGACGCTGTTGTAGCGTTGTATGACGGTCATGCTTTTACCCGAAGAGAGGTGGCGCTTCAACGGTCCTGAATTGCGCAGGGGATCTCATGTCCTTCCCCTGGCTGGGTAGCTTGCTGAGAAATTCTCATCTACCTGCGTGGCAACGATGCGGCCACCCCGCCGCCGTCAGAGCTCTGGAGGACTGGCTGCTGTCAGCAACTCATCGAGTGACGGAACCTTAGCGTTTGCACTGAGGACGAGTGTTCTGGATCGGAGTATGGATACATCAAAGAAAGATTCGCACTCGACTCTTCCGTTTACTTCTCTCCAGTGGGTGACTTCTGGTATCAACTCATTAGGCACCGGGTATAGTGCCATAGGGTTATGGAATACCTCCACTTCAGCAGACCACGGCTCGTAGCCATATTGCGGCCAGAGCTGACCGTAGTCGCTGGACGCTACATCCAACAGAAATGGGATACCTCGTGATGCTCCCGGAGAACGGTCGAAAAACTCACCAAACCGCAAGTATCGGTACCCGTCTAGATGAGCTCCACCTGAGATCGGCACTCGGCTGAGCTTTGGCACTGTGCAGGCATTGGTGAAAATGACCGCTGAAAGATGGGCATTTTCCATTAGCGTAAATAGGCCGTTGGGGCGCCCTGATAGCAGAGATGTCTCTTCCTCCACAGTTATCAGGTGCGTACCACGATGCGCAGATGAGTGAACTGCAAAGCCATAGAGATAGCTGATGAGCGACTCCCTGCTCCACAGCATTGAACTGGGCGCATGGAAATCGGCTAAGGCCAGAATGAGCGGCTTACCCTCCACGTGCGGTAGGGATTCGTAACGCTTGTCCAATTTGTTTTGGATGGTCCTCGCAAACCTTTCTGCAGCCGCTCCTAAGAAACGCTCATGTCGGTCAGCGGGTGGGGGGACCGGCGAGGCGCCAAAATGCTCATACCGCTCTTCCGGGTTGGCTGTCACTGCTTCAACCCAGGCCTCATCTCCCAGCCTATTCTCGATGTGAAAATCGGGTGATTCTTTAGGCTGGGTGACCAAGAGTCCCTGTTCACGAAAAATCGCTAATAGGTGGGCTTCCCAGAGGCGGGTGTGAAAATTCTCAGTCTGGCAATCGGGAACCCAATTTCTGTCTGGGGATGGCAGTGCGAGATACAGTTGATTCAGCGCCCACGCCCCAATACGGCGGCTTGGATCAAATAGTGATTTGAACACCACGCTTGGTGTGCGCTTACCCATTCTGCTTAGAGGAGCACGTCGTCGTTCACCTGAAGGGAGTGGAAGCGGATGGGCTTGGGTATAGAGAAAATGGCTGATTGAGGCGCGGGCTTCGGACTCGCCAGTGGTGCACTCACCATGGCTGAGGAGCACCCACACGCTATCGACACGACGCCGCAAGGTGACAATTCCGAAGCTGCCGGAATTGATATTTCGGGTTAGAGCGGCACAAGAAATTCCGTCCTCACTAAGCCATGCCCCTACTGGCGGGCTGTCCCCAAACCCCAACCCTCGTGGAAGCGACAAAGCGATTAGATCGAACATCGGCGCAGCAATTTCTTTCATTCGCTGATCTCGGCAGTCGTCAAAATGCATTCCATCAATGCCTCGGAGCGTGCCCGCCGGCGATGGCATCGGTGGAGGTACCTATTGAAGAAGGGGGCTTTGCTCCACCAGGACGTCTCGGTTGGTGAAGATGGTCTCAATGGTTGCAGCCTCGGCAGCCACATGAGTCTTTCGCGTGATCTCTTCAAGGGCCAGTTCGAGCCGGTAGTCTTGGAAATACTCGTACAGCTTTTCAGAGCTCTCGGATATCTCCTCCCCACCATTTTTTGCGAACAAGATGTGGATGATCGCTGCGAGTGGGAGGGAGATGTCGAGATCCTTCTCTTCTGCATCTGACTCCGAGTTCAAACCGTCGAAATACCTCTCCAGATGATTCTGGAGCTCCTCAAGCCAGAACTGAGATAGGTTGCTAGGTAGGGAGCTTTCAGGCCCGGTCAGAAGGACTTCATCTCTGAATAGAGCCAGCAGATTGGGGTTTGCCATGGAGGACCTCACGATTAGATTTGAGAGCAACTGGTCAGCATAGTCCACCTCAAGATGACCACCTCCTTGACGCCCATCCTGGTGCTCCTGAGCATCAGACGAGTGAATCGCCCCGAAACCTGTAGATACAAAATGACCGCTTCTCGCCGTTAGCTGCCTTTCTTGAAGGACAGCTTTGGGTCGATAGCGGCCTTCGTGGAGGTTGGTGTCTACGGGGTCGGTTTAGTCATTCTGAATCTCCGGTTTCACCTCCGTGAGGCCGGCCATCGTCATGCATCAGATCTTGATTGACACGCGTGCCGCTTTGGATAGCCTTGCAATTGAGGGCTGCAACTGCGCATTTGTCGGGCCTGGGTACCAGCATGAGCCCCCGCAATTTTGGCAGCAGAGGAAGCTGGTTCCTCTGAAGTAGTGACAGCGGGCATTGCCAGTCGGATTCTGAACCCAAGGTCGCCAGACTAGGAGCTAAAGGATCGCTGCGACTACTCCTCATCCCTTACCGAAAAGTCACGCGTCGGTCGTAAACGGCCCTTTCCAGGCCAATCAACTTTTGTGATTGGTGAGTAGGGATTTCTCGGCTTTTCTGTGAAAAGCACCCCTTCATTTCACAAAAAAAATGGCGAAGATTCCAATTTCACGGGGTCTGGCCTATCACCTATTTTGTGAACCTACAAGGTACATCTGCTAAAAACAAAAGGCCAACGCTTAGCGTTGGCCTTTTTTGTTGGTTCGCAGTCGCGCATTTTTAAATGCTCCACGTGGAACATCGACGTATTTAACTTTCCACAGCGGGTGTCACACTCTCCAATCGATACCCGTACCCGTAGATCGTCAACAGCTGCCAGCCGCGATCCGCCGTCAGCCCTAGCTTGTTACGCAGGCGGTAGATATGCGTGTCCAACGGCCGCGACGAGACCATTTCTTCGTGGCTCCAGAACCGCTCATACAGGTACTCGCGAGACAACGGCCGGGCCAGGTTGGCAAATAGACAACTTGCCAGGCGGTATTCCCGTTCTGTCAGGTTGATGGGTTTGCCTGCGCGTGTGACGGTCAGTTCGGCATCGTCGAATGTCAGGTCGTTAAAGCTCTGCACTTCCTGGCTAGCCGACTTCTGCAAACCGTGGCGCCGCAGGACGGCGCTGACTCGAGCTTTGAGTTCGTTGGGCCTAAACGGCTTGCTGACATAATCATCCGCCCCGCTATTCAACGCCGTCACGATGTCGCTCTCGGCATCGCGACTGGTGAGCATGATGACGGCAGGGGGCGATTCCATGTGCTCGCGAGTCCAGCGCAATAACGCTATCCCGGAGATGTCCGGCAGTTGCCAGTCGAGGATCAGCAGGTCAAAGGTTTCCCGACGTAGCTGGCGCAGCAGGTCTTCACCGCGCTCAAAGAAATGCAGAGACCAAGGCTGGTCAGCCGGGCCGGGAATCTGTCGCAGTGTCTGTTCCACCCGTCGCAACTCCGCGGGTTCGTCATCCAGTATTGCGACACGCATAGGCGGGGTCCTTCCTACAAAAATACGAGGGCTTGAATGGGGGGCACATGTTGTACAAATGCCGGCCTCTGAATCTGAATAATTATGGACGGATTCTACAGTGCTTGGATCTCTCGATACGCTGAAAGCGCCGTAAACTCAATTCATTACGATCTTCGAAGAAGATACCGGCTCCTGTTGGTGTGGAAAAGGCTCTGTGCCGATCGCCTCGCCGGCGCCTCATGCCTGCTCCAATGTGCGGTATCGTTCATTGCGCGGTCGTGGGAAGTCCTCCAATGAGACCGAAATAAGCTTCACTGGTTTCAGAACACTGCATGCACTTCATCGCAACCCCATGGAGAGGGATCCTGGGCTTATGACACTTTTACTTAACGACCATCAATGCCTCGGCACGCTCGTGGCGGTAGCCCTGTGAACCTATGGCGCAAAGCCGAGAAACGCCAACCTACCCAGGCCCAGCTTTTGTTCCATGGGTTGGTTCGTGAATGGCTGCTGATCGGTCTGGTACTCCTGCCCTTTACCGCCTACTTATCCTTGAGCGCTGGCCTGGCGCTTAACAATCCGCTCTATGACAGCCTGCGCCGCCTCACGCCCTTACCGGTAGACCCACGCATCGTTCTGGTGACCATCGATGCGCCGAGCCTGGAAGCACTCGGCCCGTGGCCTTGGCCGCGTAGCGTACATGCCGACCTGATTGAACGCCTGAACGCCGCCCAGCCGGCGGGTATTTTGTTTGATGTGATCTTCAGTGAGAGCGGCAACAGTAATGACGACCAGCGCCTGGCCGATGCCGTATGCAAAGCCGGCAATGTATTGCTGCCCATCGCCGGGGATAGCAGCGTCAGCCCCAAGGCCCAGGTAACGCCGTTGTCGCCACTGCTCAAGTGCGCCAAGGGCGTTGGGCACATCAACGTCGAAGCGGATAAAGACGGTGTGGTGCGTAGCGTGTATCTACGTGAGGGCCCTGCGGGAAGCACACTCCCTCAGTTGGCGTGGCTGGCATTCGCCATGAGCGAGCATGCCGAGACGATGCCGGGCCTGCCGCAAGAGCCTACTGGAGGGCACTGGCACCAGGAACATGAGATTCGTGTGCCGTTCACTTCGGAACCAGACCATTTTCCCAGTGTGTCCTACGTCAGCGTATTACGCGGCGAGGTACCTCCCGAGTCGTTGCGGGGTCGCCTGATTCTGATCGGTGCATCAGCCTATGGCATGGCCGATCGTTTCGTGACGCCGCTCTCTTCCACCGTGGGCACCACTGCGGGGGTTGAGATCCAGGCTGAAGTACTGAATGGTTTATTGCAGGGTCGCAGCATCGTCGATCTGCCCGGCTGGTTGGCGGCGTTGCTGGCAACGTCCCTGGTGGCCCTGCTGTTGGGCCTTCTGCTGGTGCGCCCCCGCTACGCCCTGTGGATGACCTTGGCAGGCATGGGCGCGGCGTTGCTGGGCTCATGGGCTCTATTGCGCCTGGGCCACTGGTGGAGCCCCGCAGCGTGCCTGATCGGTTTGTTGCTGAGTTACCTGATCTGGAATTGGCGACGCCTGAGCGTAATCCTCGCCTACTTTGGCTGGGAACTGGCACGCCTGGATAACGAACCCAAGGTGCTTCCGGAACGGCGTCGCGCGCCGGCCAGCAAGGGCGATGTGTTGCAAGGGCGGATTTTTGCCCTTGAACAAGCCGTCAGCCGTACCCGCGATACGCGGCGCTTTATGGCGGACGGCTTGGAGTGCCTGCCGGTAGCGACCCTGATCACCGATCCCCAGGGCAGCATCCTGTTGGCCAACCGCGTGGCCCGTGAAGTATTCGGCAATGACCTGGTCGGTGAAAACCTCGTCGAACAGCTTGCTGATCTGGGTTATCCCCCGCTGCACAATGGTGTACGCCCTGCCCTGTCGGCGCTGGAACTGGTCGAGTTTCGCGATATCCACCAACGCAGTTTACGCATGGAACTGGCTCCTTTGCTGCCTGCCGAAGGTGATTTTGCCCTCGGCTGGTTGTTGAGCCTCACGGACCTGAGCAAGGAGCGTGAAGCCCAGCAGCACCGCGAGACGATGCTGCGTTTCCTATCCCATGACCTGCGTGCACCGCATTCAGCGATCCTCGCCCTACTGGACGTGCACAACGGGGAGTCTGCGGTGTTTACCCAAATCGAACAGCAAGTACGGCGGGCCTTGAGCCTGACCGAATCCTTTGTGCAATTGGCCAAGGCTGAAGCGGACGGTTACCAGTTCCAGCCCACCCTGTTTGCCATGCTGGTGATGGACGCCTTTGATCAAGTGGCGGTGATTGCGCAGTTGAAGGGCATCCATTTGGTTCACGACCTGGATGAGGCGGACGAGGCCATGGTCTACGCCGACCAATCGCTGCTCACCCGGGCGTTGTTCAATGTGCTGGAGAACGCGATCAAATACTCCCCATCCGGTACCACCGTCAGGTTGAAGCATGGCAGTGCGCAAGGTTGGTTGGAATGCAGGATAAGCGACCAGGGACCGGGGATTGCGCCTGAGGATCTGCCGGAGTTGTTTAACCAATACCGACGTTTCGATTCGGCTCAAGGCAGTGAGGGTCTTGGACTGGGGCTCACCATGGTTAAAGCAGTGTTGGAGCGGCACGGTGGGCGCATCGTGTGTGAAAGTGAGCTGGGCAAGGGCTCGACGTTTATCCTGCTGCTGCCGTTATTGGAGGACTGAAAAAGCGGCTTTTCTGCTGTGCATAAAAAACCGGTCACAAGGACCGGTTTTTTTATGAAGAAAAAACTTATGCACGTTTTTCCGAATTTTATGAGCTTCAGAAATATGTAAGTAAATCAGCTTGTTATGATGCAAAAAAGCCAATTCGCCAACAAAGCGTACACAGGTTATCCACAGATGCTCAAACTGCCGGCGTCTCCACCACTACCGGTTCCGGAGGCAGGGAGCCCATGGCCCTTTGCTGCGCTTCATTCCACGCCGCAGCGCGGTCGTTCAGGGCGGCGATGGCACGTGGCCCTTCGCCCTCTGCGTACATCGGTTCGCCGATCACCACGGTGATAGTGCCCGGGCGTTTGGCCCAGCCAGTCTTGGGCCAGAACTTGCCGGCGTTATGCGCAATTGGCAGCACAGGCAGGTTGGCGTTGACCGCCAAGGCGGTACCACCGCGTGAGAACTTGCCCACCGTGCCGTAGGGCACCCGCGTGCCCTCAGGGAAGATCAGCACCCAGACGCCGTCCTTGAGCAACTCATCGCCCTTCTTGGCGACATGCTTGAGCGCAGCCTTGGGGTTGTCACGATCGATGGCGATCGGTCGCAACATGGCCATGGCCCAGCCGAAGAACGGCACATACAGCAACTCGCGCTTGAGCACCTGGCTCAACGGCGAGAAGTACGCCGAGAGGAAGAACGTCTCCCAGGTGCTCTGGTGGTTGGAGAGAATCACGCACGGTTGATCAGGGACGTTTTCAGCGCCCTTGACCTCGAAACGAATGTTCAGGAACACCTTGCTCAGCCACAACGCGCAGCGGCACCAGTAGACGTTGATAAAGCGATAGCGCGCCTTGAAGGGCAGGAACGGTGCAATAAAAAAGCTCAGGGTGCACCAGAGAAACGAACTGGTGCCCAGCAGCAGGTAAAAGAAAAAGGTTCTGATGGCCTGCAAGATCGACATGGCGGCATTTACCGTTGCGGGACACGGCCCGCCTGTTAAAAGCGCACTCCCGAACAGTCCTTGGTCAGGAAGTCGAGGGCGGCTAGTTGTTGATAAGTTCTGCGGCAACGGCCGCCAGATCGTCAAAAATCAAGGTGCCTACCGGCAGGTTTTTAGCCTGGGTCTTTTCGCCTTTCCCGGTTTTAACCAAAACTGGCTGAGAGTCGACGGCTTTGGCCGCCTCCAGGTCACCGAGGCTGTCCCCGACGAACCATATCCCAGCCAAGGGCACCTTGTAATGTTCTGCAATAATTTTCAACATGCCAGGCTTGGGCTTGCGGCAATCGCAGCCCTCATCCGGCCCGTGGGGGCAGTAAACCACCAGCCCCACCTCACCGCCCTGTCCGGCCACTAACGCGCGCAAACGCGCGTGCATGGCCTCCAGGGTCGCGATGTCGTAGTAACCGCGGGCGATGCCGGACTGGTTGGTGGCGATGGCTACCGTCCAGCCGGCTTTGCTCAACTGCGCGATGGCCTTGATCGAACCGGGCAGCGGGATCCACTCCTCCACCGACTTGATGTAAGCGTCGGAGTCGTAGTTGATCACCCCGTCCCGATCGAGAATCAGCAGTTTCAACATGGTCAGCCCAGTACGGAGATGTCGGCGATATTGATGAACAAGCCACGCAGGCGCGCGAGCATGGCGTAGCGGTTTTTGCGCACGCCAGCATCGTCGGCATTGATCATCACCGCTTCGAAGAACGCATCCACCGGCTCACGCAAAGACGCCAGGCGCGCCAACGCTTGCGCGTAGTCACGCTCAGCGATCAGCGGCTTCACGGCGTTCTCGGCCTTGGCAATGGCCGAGTTCAGCGAGAACTCCTTGGCATCGGCAAACAGGCCCGGGTCGACTTCAGCAGTGCCGAGGTTGTCGGCCTTGCTCAGCAGGTTCGACACGCGCTTGTTCACGGCGGCCAGGGCATCGGCTTCCGGCAGCTTGCGGAACGCTTGCACGGCTTGTACACGCTGGTCGAAGTCCAGCGCCGAGCCCGGTTGCAGCGCACGTACCGACAGGTAGACGGAAACGTCCACGCCTTCGTCTTCATAACGCGCACGCAGGCGGTCGAACACGAACTCCAGCACTTGCTCGGCCAGGCCGGCTTGCTTGACCTTGGTGCCGAACTGGCCGACGGCGAATACCACGGCCTGGGTCAGGTCGAGGTCCAGCTTCTTGTCGATCAGGATGCGTAGCACGCCCAAGGCAGCACGGCGCAGGGCATACGGGTCTTTGCTGCCGGTGGGCAGCATGCCGATACCGAAGATACCCACGAGGGTGTCCAGCTTGTCGGCAATGGCCACGGCCGCACCGGTCAGGGTGCTCGGCAGTTCTGCACCGGCACCGCGCGGCATGTACTGCTCGTTCAGGGCCAGGGCGACATCATCCGGCTCGCCGTCGTTGAGGGCGTAGTAGTAACCCGCCACGCCTTGCATCTCTGGGAACTCGCCGACCATTTCGGTGGCCAGGTCGCACTTGGACAGCAAGCCGGCACGGGCGGCCCAGGCTGCGTCGCCGCCAATACGTGGGGCAATGTAGGCCGCCAGCTTGGAAACACGCACGGCCTTGTCATAGACGCTGCCGAGTTTTTCCTGGAACACCACGTTCTGAAGGCGCAGGTTGAAGTCTTCCAGCTTCTGCTTCTTGTCTTGCTTGAAGAAGAACTCGGCGTCGGTCAGGCGCGGGCGCACGACTTTTTCGTTACCGGCGATGATCTGCTGTGGGTCTTTGCTTTCAATGTTGGCCACGGTGATAAAACGCGGCAACAACTTACCGTCCACGTCCAGCAGGCAGAAGTACTTCTGGTTGTCCTGCATGGTGGTGATCAAGGCTTCTTGCGGCACGTCGAGGAAACGCTCTTCGAACGAGCACACCAGCGGCACCGGCCATTCCACCAGGGCGGTCACTTCGTCGAGCAGGCTTGGCGGCACGATGGCGGTGCCTTCCTGCAGGCGGGCCAGTTCTTCGGTGCGCTTGCTGATCAGCTCGCGACGCTCATTGGCGTCGGCCAGCACATAAGCAGCGCGCAGGTCGTTGAGGTAATTGGCCGGCGAAGTGATGCGCACGCTTTCTGGATGATGGAAGCGGTGACCACGGGAATCACGTCCAGCCTTCTGGGCGAGGATGGTGCAATCGATGACCTGGTCACCGAGCAGCATCACCAGCCATTGGGTTGGGCGCACGAACTCTTCCTTGCGCGCACCCCAGCGCATGCGCTTGGGGATAGGCAGGTCGTTCAGGGAATCTTCAACGATGGTCGGCAACAGGCTGGCGGTCGGCTTGCCGGTGATGACCTGGCTGAAACGCAGTTTCGGGCCGCTCTGGTCGATCTCGCTCAGCTCTACGCCACATTTTTTGGCAAAGCCAAGGGCGGCTTGTGTCGGGTTGCCGTCGGCATCGAAAGCTGCCTGGCGCGGTGGGCCGTCCAGGTTGATGCTGCGGTCCGGCTGCTGGGTTTCCAGCGCGGTCAGCAGCACAGCCAGGCGGCGCGGCGCGGCGTAGACTTTTTTGGCTTCAAACTTCAGGCCAGCGGTCTGCAGGCCTTTTTCGATACCGGCCAGGAATGCATCGGCCAGGGTATTGAGGGCCTTGGGTGGCAGCTCTTCGGTGCCCAGTTCAACCAGGAAATCTTGAGCACTCATTGTGCAGCCTCCAGCTTAGCCAACACTTCATCACGCAGGTCCGGGGTTGCCATCGGGAAGCCCAGCTTGGCGCGGGCCAGCAGGTAGGCTTGGGCGACGGAACGCGCCAGGGTGCGCACACGCAGGATGTATTGCTGGCGCGCAGTAACCGAAATGGCACGGCGGGCATCCAGCAGGTTGAAGGTATGGGAGGCCTTCAACACCATTTCATAGCTTGGCAACGGCAGCGGCTGGTCGAGCTCGATCAGGCGCTTGGCTTCGCTTTCATAGAAGTCGAACAGTTCGAACAGTTTGTCGACGTTGGCGTGTTCGAAGTTGTAGGTGGACTGCTCCACCTCGTTCTGGTGGAACACATCGCCGTAGGTCACCTTGCCGAACGGGCCGTCAGCCCACACCAGGTCGTAGACCGAGTCCACGCCTTGCAGGTACATGGCCAGGCGCTCCAGGCCATAGGTGATTTCGCCGGTGACCGGGTAGCACTCGATGCCGCCGGCTTGCTGGAAGTAAGTGAACTGCGTCACTTCCATGCCATTGAGCCAGACTTCCCAGCCCAGGCCCCAGGCGCCCAGGGTTGGCGATTCCCAGTTGTCTTCGACGAAACGGATGTCGTGCACCAGTGGGTCCAGGCCCACATGTTTCAGCGAGCCCAGGTACAGCTCCTGGAAGTTGTCCGGGTTGGGCTTCAATACCACCTGGAACTGGTAGTAGTGCTGCAGACGGTTCGGGTTTTCGCCGTAGCGGCCGTCAGTCGGGCGGCGACTGGGCTGCACATAAGCGGCGTTCCAGGTTTCCGGGCCGATGGCCCGCAGGAATGTAGCGGTGTGGAAAGTGCCGGCGCCTACTTCCATATCGTAGGGCTGAAGTACCACACAACCTTGCTCGGCCCAGTATTGCTGGAGGGCGAGGATCAAGTCTTGGAAGGTACGCACGGCTGGCGTAGGCTGGCTCACGAAATTCACCTGTTACTTGGGCTGCGATTTAAAGAGCGGGAGTATACCCGATTCGGCCCCGCCACCACTCCCTGGAGCCTTATGCCACGCTGCTTTTGGTGTTCTGAAGATCCGCTGTACATGGCTTATCACGATCAAGAGTGGGGAACGCCGCTGCGCGATGCGCAGGGTTTGTTCGAGTTGCTTTTGCTCGAAGGGTTCCAGGCAGGCCTGTCCTGGATCACCGTTTTACGCAAACGCGAGCATTATCGAAAGGTGTTGTTCGGCTTTGACGCGCAGCGCCTGGCGCAATTGAGCGATGAAGAAATCGAGGTGCTGATGCAGGACCCGGGCATCGTGCGCAATCGCTTGAAGCTCAACGCTACTCGGCGCAACGCCGCGGCCTGGCTGGCGCTGGAGGATCCGGTGGGGTTGCTGTGGTCGTTTGTCGGCGGCAAACCCAAGGTCAATCACTTCAAGGATCGCAGCGACGTCCCGGCGATTACGCCCGAAGCCGAAGCCATGAGCAAAGCCTTGAAAAAGGCCGGCTTCACCTTCGTCGGGCCGACCATTTGCTACGCCTTCATGCAGGCCTCGGGCATGGTCATGGACCACACCCAAGACTGCGACCGTTACGCGGACTTGGTCAACGCCGGTTAGAATGCCGGCTTTGCGCACCACACACGATCAGGAGTGACCTGTGGAAAAGTTTAAAGGCGCCTTGCTGGTAGGCGCTCTTCGGTTATTTGCCCTGCTGCCCTGGCGCGCCGTACAAGCCGTCGGCACAGGGATCGGCTGGATCATGTGGAAAACCCCCAACCGTTCCCGCGATACGGTGCGGATCAACCTCTCCAAATGCTTCCCGGACATGGACCCGGCAGAGCGCGAGCGCCTGGTGGGCCGCAGCCTGATGGACATCGGCAAGTCCCTCACCGAAAGCGCCTGCGCGTGGATCTGGCCGGCGCAGCGCTCCATCGACCTGGTCCGCGAAGTCGAAGGCCTGGAAGTGCTGCACGAGGCCCTGGCTTCTGGCAAAGGCGTGGTAGGCATCACCAGCCACCTAGGCAACTGGGAAGTGTTGAACCACTTCTATTGCAGCCAGTGCAAACCGATCATTTTCTATCGCCCGCCCAAGCTCAAGGCCGTGGACGAATTGCTGCGCAAACAGCGCGTGCAGTTGGGCAACCGCGTGGCGGCCTCCACCAAGGAAGGCATTCTCAGTGTGATCAAGGAAGTGCGCAAAGGCGGCCAGGTGGGCATTCCTGCCGACCCGGAGCCGGCTGAGTCTGCCGGGATCTTCGTACCGTTTTTTGCCACCCAGGCGCTTACCAGCAAGTTCGTGCCGAACATGCTGGCGGGCCACAAGGCGGTGGGTGTGTTCCTGCATGCCCTGCGGCTGCCGGACGGCTCGGGCTACAAGGTGATCCTGGAAGCGGCGCCGGAGGACATGTACAGCACCGACACCGCGACGTCCTGTGCGGCGATGAGCAAGGTAGTAGAGCGTTATGTCGGCGCTTACCCAAGCCAGTACATGTGGAGCATGAAACGCTTCAAGAAACGCCCACCGGGTGAGGCGCGGTGGTATTGATTCACTACTGACTTAAATTCGCTGCAAAACCAATGTGGGAGGGGACAGGCCTAATACCTGTAGGAGCGAGCTTGCTCGCGAAAAACCAATAGGCGCCGCGTTTATTCAGGAAGCACGCGTTATCGCTGAAGTTTTTCGCGAGCAAGCTCGCTCCTACAGGCAGCAGGCAAGCCCCCTCCCACATTTGAGTTCTGTATCAAGCCTGGCGATCGAGTTTCTTCAGGAACACTGCCATTTCTTTTTCGGCCTGTTTGTCGCCATGGGCCAACGCCGCTTCTATGCCTTTTTCCCAAGCGTGTCGTGCCCCAGCGTTATCACCCTGCCCCAATTGCGCCTTACCCAACAACTTCCACGCCGCCGAATACTTAGGATCGAACTCGACGCATCGCTGCAAATGCTCGGCCGCCTTGGCGTTGTCCTTCAGGTCCAGATAACCCTTGCCCAGGCCAAAGCGCAGCAGCGAATTGTCCGCGCCCTTGGCGAGCATTTTTTCCAGGGACTCCAGCATCGGTTCACTCCTTGATCAGAAAAAGCTCAACCCCACGTGGAACAGCTTCTCCACATCGCGGATATGTTTTTTATCCACAAGGAACAAAATCACATGGTCTCCGGTGGCGATCACCGTGTCGTCGTGGGCAATGATCACTTCTTCATCGCGAATGATCGCGCCAATGGTGGTGCCCGGCGGCAGGCCGATATCGCGGATGGCCTTGCCAATCACTTTGCTGGACTTCGAGTCACCGTGGGCAATCGCCTCGATGGCCTCCGCAGCACCCCGGCGCAACGAGTGCACACTGACAATGTCGCCACGGCGTACGTGGGCAAGCAAGGTGCCAATGGTCGCCAACTGCGGGCTGATGGCAATGTCGATATCGCCGCCCTGGATCAGGTCCACATAGGCCGGGTTGTTGATGATGGTCATCACCTTCTTTGCTCCCAACCGCTTGGCCAGCAAGGACGACATGATATTGGCTTCGTCATCGTTGGTCAGGGCCAGGAAGATGTCGGCGTCGGCGATGTTCTCTTCCATCAGCAGGTCACGGTCCGAGGCGCTGCCTTGCAGTACAACAGTGCTGTCGAGGGTGTCGGACAAATGCCGGCAACGCGTCGGGCTCATCTCGATGATCTTCACCTGGTAGCGGCTTTCGATGGCTTCGGCCAAACGCTCGCCGATCTGCCCACCGCCGGCGATGACGATACGTTTGTAGCTTTCGTCGAGCCTGCGCATTTCGCTCATGACCGCGCGAATGTTCGCCTTGGCGGCGATAAAAAACACTTCATCGTCAGCCTCGATCACCGTATCGCCCTGGGGCAGGATCGGCCGGTCACGGCGGAAAATCGCGGCCACGCGGGTTTCCACGTTCGGCATGTGCTCGCGCAGCTGGCGCAGTTGCTGGCCCACCAGCGGCCCGCCGTAATAAGCCTTCACGGCCACCAGTTGTGCTTTGCCTTCGGCGAAGTCGATCACCTGAAGCGCACCTGGAATTTCGATCAGGCGCTTGATGTAGTGGGTCACCACCTGTTCTGGGCTGATCAGTACGTCCACCGGAATGGCGTCGTTATCGAACAGACCGGCGCGGGTCAGGTACGCCGCTTCGCGTACCCGAGCGATCTTGGTCGGGGTGTGGAACAGGGTGTGGGCGACCTGGCAGGCGACCATGTTGGTCTCGTCGCTGTTGGTCACGGCCACCAGCATGTCGGCATCGTCGGCACCGGCCTGGCGCAGCACCGTCGGAAACGACGCGCGGCCTTGCACCGTACGGATGTCCAGACGGTCGCCCAGGTCGCGCAAACGCTCGGAATCGGTGTCGACCACGGTGATGTCGTTGGCTTCACCGGCCAAATGTTCGGCCAGCGTGCCACCGACCTGCCCTGCTCCAAGGATGATGATTTTCATCCGGTCACTCCCTTAAAACCATTCAGCCGCGCGCGGCGGCGATCTTGATCAGTTTGGCGTAGTAGAAGCCATCGTGCCCGCCTTCTTGGGCAAGCAGTTGGCGACCGTGGGGCTGCTTGATGCCGGCCGTGGTAGCGAGGTCCAGCTCACGCGCGCCGCTGGTGCGGGCGAGGAAGGCTTGGATGACCTCGGTATTTTCGGTGGGCAAGGTGGAGCAGGTGGCGTAAAGCAGGATGCCGCCGACTTCCAAGGTGGGCCAAAGCGCGTCGAGCAGTTCGCCTTGCAGCACCGCCAAGGCGGCGATGTCGTCGGGCTGGCGGGTCAGCTTGATGTCCGGATGACGGCGGATCACGCCGGTGGCCGAGCAAGGGGCGTCCAGCAGGATGCGCTGGAAGGGCTTGCCGTCCCACCAGGCGGCGGTGTCGCGGCCATCCGCGGCGATCAGCTCGGCGCTCAAGCCCAGGCGCGTGAGGTTTTCCCGCACGCGCACCAGGCGCTTGGCTTCAAGGTCCACCGCGACTACACCAGCCAGGTCTTTTTCCACTTCGAGGATGTGGCAGGTCTTACCGCCGGGCGCGCAGCAGGCATCGAGTACGCGCTGGCCGGGGGCGAGGTCGAGCAAGTCGGCGGCCAACTGCGCGGCTTCGTCCTGCACACTGATCCAACCTTCGGCAAAGCCCGGCAGGCTACGCACATCGGCAGCCGCTTCGAGCACGATGCCGTCCGTGCTGTATATACAGGGCGTGGCGTTGATGCCAGCGTCCGCCAGTAACTGCAAATACGCGTCACGGCTGTGGTGACGACGGTTGACCCGTAGGATCATCGGCGGGTGCGCGTTGTTGGCTGCGCAGATGGCTTCCCATTGCTCAGGCCAAAAGGCCTTCAGGGATTTTTGCAGCCAACGCGGGTGGGCGGTGCGCACCACCGGATCATGTTCCAGCTCGGCCAGCAGGGCTTCGCTTTCGCGCTGGGCGCGGCGCAGCACGGCATTGAGCAGGGCCTTGGCCCAGGGCTTTTTCAACTTGTCGGCGCAACCGACGGTTTCACCGATGGCCGCGTGGGCGGGCACGCGGGTGTAGAGCAATTGGTAGAGACCCACTAGCAACAGCGCCTCGACATCCGCGTCCGCCGCTTTGAACGGTTTTTGCAGCAGCTTGGCGGCCAGCGCAGACAACCGTGGCTGCCAACGGGCGGTGCCAAAGGCCAGGTCCTGGGTAAACCCCCGGTCGCGGTCTTCAACTTTATCCAACTGCGTCGGCAGCGAACTGTTCAGCGAAGCCTTGCCGTTGAGGACGGCGGCAAGAGCCTTGGCGGCGGCCAGACGTGGGTTCATTGAGTGACCACCCCAAGCGTGGTGCCCAAGGCGAATTTCTCACGACGGCTATTGAACAAATCGCTGAAGTTCAGCGCCTTGCCGCCGGGCAATTGCAGACGCGTCAGGCACAGCGCCTGTTCACCGCAAGCCACCAACAGACCGTCTTTGCTGGCGCCGATGATCTCGCCGGGAGCGCCTGTGCCATCGGCCAGGGTCGCGGCCAACACTTTCAAGGCTTCGCCGTTGAGGGTGCTGTGACAGATCGGCCATGGGTTGAAGGCACGTACCAGGCGCTCCAGCTCCAGGGCTGGGCGGCTCCAGTCAATGCGCGCTTCGTCCTTGTTCAGCTTGTGGGCGTAGGTGGCCAGGCTGTCGTCTTGGATTTCGCCTTGCAGGGTGCCGGCAGCGAGGCCGGCGATGGCCTGGATCACAGCGGGCGGGCCTAGCTCAGCGAGGCGGTCGTGCAGGCTGCCGCCGGTGTCTTGGGCGGTGATCGGCGTGGTGACCTTGAGCAGCATCGGCCCAGTATCCAGGCCGGCTTCCATGCGCATCACGGTCACGCCGCTCTCGCTGTCGCCTGCTTCAACGGCGCGTTGAATCGGCGCCGCACCGCGCCAGCGTGGCAGCAGTGAAGCGTGGCTGTTGATGCAACCCAGGCGCGGGATATCCAGCACAGCCTGGGGCAGGATCAAGCCGTAGGCCACCACCACCAGCAGGTCCGGCTTCAGCGCGGCCAGTTCGGCCTGGGCCTCGGCGTTACGCAGGGTCGGCGGCTGCAGCACAGGAATGTTGTGCTCCAGCGCCAACTGCTTGACCGCACTCGGCATCAGTTTTTGCCCGCGACCGGCCGGGCGATCCGGCTGGGTGTACACCGCGACGAGGTCATAAGGGCTGGCAAGCAGCGCCTTGAGGTGTTCGGCGGCAAATTCAGGAGTGCCGGCAAAAACAATGCGCAATGGCTCGGTCATGGGAGTTCTCGGTTAAAAACAGTCACAAAAGAAAAAGGCTTGCCGCAGCAAGCCTTTGGAAGAAGGGCATCAGGCTTGCTGGCGATGCTTTTTTTCCAGCTTCTTCTTGATGCGGTCACGCTTGAGCGTGGACAGGTAATCGACGAACAGCTTGCCGTTGAGGTGGTCGCATTCATGCTGGATGCACACCGCCAGCAGGCCTTCGGCAATCAGCTCGAAAGGCTTGCCGTCACGGTCCAGCGCCTTGATCTTCACGCGTAGCGGGCGTTCCACATTCTCGTAGAACTCCGGCACCGACAGGCAGCCTTCCTGGTATTCGCCCATCTCTTCGGTCAGCGGTTCGAACTCAGGGTTGATGTACACCCGAGGTTCGCTGCGGTCTTCCGACAGGTCCATGACCACGACGCGCAGATGCACGTTGACCTGGGTCGCGGCGAGGCCGATGCCCGGGGCTTCATACATTGTTTCAAACATGTCATCGACCAACTGACGAACCTTGTCGTCCACTACGGCCACCGGCTTGGCGATCGTGCGCAGGCGCGAGTCGGGAAATTCGAGGATGTTCAAAATAGCCATAAGCGTAATTGCTGCACATGTGAGGAAGAGACAAATCGGCGGTGGGATGGACCCATACGGCCGGTGTGAAACGCTCGGAAGCCGCGAAGGCCATGGCATTTCACGCGAACGCACATAATAAAGGAGATTCACCCCATGAGGAAATCGCTACTCGTCTTGCTGCTGTGGGCTCCGTTCGCCACGGCATTGATTGTGCAACCCACTGAGCGTCTGGATCAGGCCGCGCAACAGGCCATCCAGCATTTTTTACTGCACAACCGTATTTTTGACTCCCCCCAGGACCTGGACAACGCGCCTTACATTATTGCGGCGCAAGGCGGGCGCGTTCTGGGTGCCAACGACGAGCGTGTGCATGCGCGCGGGCATCTGGACCCGGCCCAGCCAAGCTACGGGATATTTCGGCGGGGCAAGGCCTACACCGACCCCCATACCCAAGAGCTGTTGGGCATCAATGCCGACGACATCGGCACTGCGCGCTTTGTGCTTGCCGACAGCCTCACCACCCTGGCAGTGCAACGGGTGACCCAGGAAATTCGCCCAGGCGACCGTTTGTTGCGCGCCGAGCCTCCCGTTGCTTTGGCCAGCCTGGAACCCTGCAAACCTGCACCCTTGATTACAGGGCATATCATCGACATCCCCAAGGGCGTCACGCAGATTGGCGTGCTCGACGCTGTGACCCTCAACAAGGGCCGCCGCGATGGCTTGGTGGAAGGCCAACTGCTCACAGTGATCAAGGCTGGCGCCATCGTGCGAGACACCCTCACCGGCACGCCCACTCCCCTCCCGGATGAGCGAGCCGGCACCCTGCTGGTGTTTCGCACCTATGAAAAGCTCAGCTATGCCCTGGTGCTCAGTGCTTCACGGTCGTTGGCCGTGCAAGACCGTTTCGAGACGGCTGATCAAGCGCAATAAATAGCCTGCTAAATAAGTTACCAACAGAGTTATCCACAGCTTGTTCCGGTCAAGGATGATCATATGAATCCGATAAACAGTAGCGATATTTCCCCGGCAGAGCTGGAAGCCCGGCTACGCTTGCACAGGCTGCCAGAACTGGGGCCCAAGCGTTTTCACGTGTTGATCGATGCCTTTGGTTGCGCTTCCAAGGCCCTGAGTGCTCCCGCCAGTGCCTGGCGTTCCCTCGGTTTGCCCGCCATCAGCGCAGAGGCCCGACGTAGCCCCAAAGTCCGTGACGGTGCCAGTGAGGCGTTGGCCTGGCTGGCTCGCCCGGCCCAGCATTTGCTGATGTGGGACCACCCGGATTACCCGGCGTTGCTCGCGCAGATCGACGATGCGCCGCCGTTGTTATTCGTTGCGGGCGACCCCGATATTCTGGAAAAACCACAGTTGGCCATGGTCGGTAGCCGGCGTGCCTCGCGCCCGGGCATGGACACGGCAGCGGCCTTTTCCCGCAGCCTGGCGAGCGCCGGTTTTGTCATCACCAGTGGGCTGGCGGTGGGCATTGATGGCGCGGCGCACCAGGCGGCATTGGACGTGGGCGGCCATACCATCGGCGTGCTTGGCACTGGCCTGGAAAATTTTTATCCACAGCGCCATCGCAAGCTTGCTGCGGCGATGATCGCCCAAGGCAGCGCCGTGGTTTCCGAGTTTCCGCTGGATACCGCGCCCCAGGCCGGTAATTTCCCACGGCGCAACCGGATCATCAGCGGGTTGTCGTTAGGCGTACTGGTGGTGGAGGCCAGTATCGCCAGCGGCTCGCTGATCACCGCACGCCTGGCGGCGGAGCAAGGGCGCGAGGTGTACGCGATTCCGGGTTCCATTCACCACCCCGCCGCCAAAGGCTGTCATCAACTGATCCGTGATGGCGCGGTGTTGGTGGAAACCATCGAGCACATACTTGAAGGCTTGCGTGGTTGGCAGCGGTTGTCCCATGCGGCACCGGTGCCCGTAACCCATCCGCTGGTGGCGCTACTGCACGCGGCACCGCATAGCAGCGAAGCCTTGGCGATTGCCAGCGGTCGGCCGTTGTCACAAGTACTGGCCACCCTGACGGAGCTGGAGTTGGAGGGCCAGGTGATTTGCGAAAGCGGGCGCTGGCTGGCGCGGTGTCCGCTTTGGTAGTGGCCCGTTTTTGGCGCTAGGTTTTGTAACGAAGATCGGTAAACTGCCCAGAGCTTTAGTCCGGAGAGTTAACAATGGTCAACAGGTGGCGTGTGCTGGAAGCCGCACGGGAAATTCGCGCAGGCGCAGTGATCGCCTATCCGACCGAAGCGGTCTGGGGCCTGGGCTGCGACCCGTGGAACGAAGAAGCAGTGGATCGGCTGTTGGCGATCAAGAACCGCTCGGTCGACAAAGGCCTGATCCTGGTGGCGGACAATATTCGTCAGTTCGACTTTCTGTTTGAGGATTTCCCGGACACGTGGGTCGAACGCATGGCCAGCACCTGGCCAGGGCCGAATACCTGGCTGGTGCCCCATCAAGACTTGCTGCCCGAATGGGTCACGGGTGTGCACGACACCGTAGCGCTGCGGGTCAGTGATCATCCGTTGGTGAGAGATTTGTGCGCCGAGGTCGGCCCGTTGATTTCCACCTCGGCCAACCCTCAGGGCCGCCCGGCAGCCCGCACGCGCATTCGCGTGGAGCAGTATTTTCGCGGGCAAGTGGACCTGGTGTTGGGCGGCGCCTTGGGTGGGCGCAAGAACCCGAGCCTGATTCGGGATCTGGTGACGGGTGATGTGGTGCGCCCCTCGTAGGTGCAGCTCGTTCCCACGCTCTGCGTGGGAACGCCGCATTGGACGCTCTGGGTCCGCTTGTGACGCAGAGCGTCACGGTATGCATTCCCACGCAGAGCGTGGGTACGATCTTAAGGCAGCAGGATGGTCGATCCAGTCGTGCGCCGCCCCGACAACTCCGTCTGCGCTTTGGCCGCCTCTGCCAGCGAGTAGCGCTGGTTGATATCAATGCGTACCTTGCCACTCTTGATCATCGAAAACAGATCGTCCGCCATCGCCTGCAGGTTCGCCGGATTGTTTGCATAGGTCGCCAAAGTCGGCCGGGTGACGTACAGCGAACCCTTCGCCGACAGAATCCCCAGGTTCACCCCATCCACCGCACCCGACGCGTTGCCGAAGCTCACCACCAGACCCCGTGGCGCCACGCTGTCGAGTGAGGTCAGCCAGGTGTCCTTGCCGACGCCGTCGTACACCACCGGGCATTTCTTGCCGTCAGTTAATTCCAGTACGCGTTGTGCGACATCTTCCTTGCTGTAGTCGATGGTTTCCCAGGCGCCGAGGGATTTGGCCAGGGCGGCTTTTTCCGGCGAACTGACCGTGCCGATCAACTTCACCCCCAGAGCCTTGGCCCATTGGCAGGCCAGGGAACCCACGCCACCGGCGGCGGCGTGGAACAAAATGGTTTCACCGCCTTTGAGCTCATAGGTCTGGCGCAGCAGGTACTGCACGGTCAGGCCTTTGAGCATGGCACCGGCGGCCTGTTCAAAGCTGATCTCATCCGGCAGGTGCACCAGGTTGGCGGCGGGCAACACGTGCGACTCGCTGTAGGCACCCAGCGGGCCGCTGCCGTAGGCCACACGGTCGCCGACTTTGAATTGGCTGACTTCACTGCCAACGGCATCGACTACGCCAGCACCTTCCGCACCCAGACCCGATGGCAGGGCCGGCGGCGCATAGAGGCCACTGCGGAAGTAGGTGTCGATGAAGTTCAGGCCGATCGCCTCGTTGCGCACCCGAACCTGCTGTGGGCCAGGTTCCGCTGGCGTGTAGTCCACATATTCAAGTACGTCGGGGCCGCCATGGGCGCTGAACTGGATACGTTTGGCCATCTGCACTTCTCCTTGGGTTCGAATCTGCGTAGCCCCCTATCGGACTCCTAAGCTTGATCTTCGTCAACTGCCGCGCACCTAAGTGCAGTGGCATCTAAGCGCAGTGGTATCCTGTGCGCCCATTTGCCGCCGACGCCCCATGGGCCTCGCGTAGCTTTGCCCGATTCAAGGTGATGCCATGACTACCCGCACCGAGGCCGTTAAAGCCTACCTGCTTGACCTGCAAGACCGCATTTGCAGCGCCCTGGAAACCTTCGAGACGGACACTCGCTTTATCGAAGACGCCTGGACCCGGCCAGCCGGCGGTGGCGGTCGCACCCGTGTGATGGAAAACGGTTCGGTGATCGAAAAAGGCGGCGTCAACTTTTCCCACGTGTTCGGCAGCGGTTTACCACCGTCTGCCAGTGCCCATCGCCCCGAGCTGGCCGGCCGTGGGTTTGAAGCGCTTGGCGTGTCACTGGTGATCCATCCGCATAACCCGCATGTACCGACTTCCCACGCCAATGTGCGGTTTTTCATCGCTGAAAAAGAAGGCGAAGAGCCGGTGTGGTGGTTCGGGGGTGGCTTCGATCTCACCCCGTATTACGGCAATGAAGAAGACTGCATTCACTGGCACCGCGTGGCCGAGCAGGCCTGTGCACCGTTTGGCCCGGACGTGTACTCCCGCTACAAGGCCTGGTGTGACACCTACTTCCACATCAAACATCGCAACGAGCCCCGTGGCATCGGTGGGTTGTTCTTCGATGACTTGAACGAGTGGGGCTTCGACACCTGCTTCGCCTTCATCCGCGCCATCGGCGATGCCTACATCGACGCCTACCTGCCGATTGTGCAGCGTCGCAAGGCCATGGCGTACACCGAGCAACAGCGCCAGTTCCAGGAGTTCCGCCGGGGCCGCTACGTTGAGTTCAACCTGGTCTATGACCGTGGCACGCTGTTCGGCCTGCAATCGGGCGGGCGTACGGAGTCGATCCTGATGTCGCTGCCACCCCAGGTACGCTGGAGCTACGACTGGAAGGCCGAAGCCGGCAGCGAAGAGGCGCGCCTCACCGACTACTTCCTGCAAGACCGTGACTGGCTCGGCGTTGCCGCGCCCAAGGCGGCGGTGTGATGGACCGTTATGTCGTGTTCGGTAACCCCATCGGCCACAGCAAGTCGCCGTTGATTCACCGTCTGTTTGCCGCCCAGACCGGCGAACAACTGGACTACAGCACGATGCTCGCGCCGTTGGAGGACTTCACCGCCTGTGCCCGAGAGTTTTTCCAACAGGGCCGGGGCGCCAACGTGACCGTGCCGTTCAAGGAAGAGGCCTATCGCCTGGCCAATACCCTGACCGAACGAGCCCAGCGCGCCGGTGCCGTGAACACCTTGAGCAAACTGGCTGACGGCACCTTGTTGGGCGACAACACCGACGGCGCGGGCCTGGTGCGCGATTTGACGGTCAATGCCGGGCTGGCCCTGCAAGGCAAACGCATTCTGTTATTGGGCGCCGGTGGCGCGGTACGCGGTGCGCTGGAGCCGTTGCTGGCGCAGCAACCCTCGTCGTTGATCATCGCCAACCGCACCGTGGAAAAAGCCGAGTTACTGGCTGAGCTGTTCGATGACCTGGGCCCGGTGTCTGCCAGTGGCTTCGACTGGTTGCGTGAGCCGGTGGACGTGATCATCAATGCCACGTCGGCCAGCCTGTCAGGCGATGTACCGCCGATTGCCGGCAGCCTGATCGAGTCGGGCAAGACCTTCTGCTACGACATGATGTACGCCAAGCAACCCACTGCATTCTGCCGCTGGGCGAGCGAGCAAGGCGCGGCGGTGGCGATGGATGGCCTGGGCATGCTGGTGGAACAAGCGGCGGAAGCCTTCTTGCTGTGGCGTGGTGTGCGGCCGGATTCGGCGCCGGTACTGGCCGAACTGCGCCGGCAATTGGCCTGATTCCACACTCTGATGTGGGCACCGTTAATGTGGGAGCTGGCTTGCCTGCGACAGCAATAGGTCAGTTACCCATGTGCTGGCTGACCCACCGCTATCGCAGGCAAGCCAGCTCCCACAGTTTTGATCGGGTTCAGTCTTCAAAGTCGATGGGGCAGTTATCTGGCCCGTCGAGCTTTTTCAGCTCATCAACCACCTGCGGCCTGGCCCCACGCAACGTCAAGCTACGCCCCAACCCCGCCAATCGGCGCGCCTCCTGATGCAGCATCTCCACCCCGGAATAGTCGATAAAGTTGATCTGCTGCGCCTCGATCACCACCCGCTCGCCCTGCAAGCGCTGCAGGCGCACTTGCAGGTAATGGCTGGCGCCAAAAAAGATCGAGCCGCCCACCCGCAACACATCCGCCTCACCGTCGCGCCAGTGTTGAACCCGTGGCTGCGACGTGCGCTTGAGGTAGAAAAACAGCGACGCCAGCACCCCGGCATAGATGGCCGTTTGCAGCTCCAACAATAAGGTGGCGACGCAGGTCAGGCTCATCACCACGAATTCGGCACGGCTGACCCGGAACAGCGCGCGAATGCCGCGGTGGTCCACCAGCCCCCAGCAAATCAGCAGGATGCTCGCCGCCATGCTCGGGATCGGAATATGCGCGATCAACGCTGCGCCAAATAACGCGAATAACGCCACCCACAGGGCCGAAAACACCCCCGCCAGCGGCGAACAGGCGCCCGCCTCGTAACTGAGGCCCGAGCGGGTGAATGATCCGGCTGACAGGTAGCCGGAAAAAAATCCGCCGACGATGTTGGATAAACCCTGGGCGCGAACTTCCTGGTTGGCGTCGAGCAGTTGTTGCGAGCGGGCCGACAGCGAGCGGGCAATCGACAGGCTGGTCACCAACCCCAGCATGCCCACAGCCACGGCACTGGGCAGCAGGCGCAGCACCAGGTCCAGGTCCATCGGCAACGGGCTGAACGGCGGCAGTTTGCCGATGAACGAACTGACCCGTGCCACATGCCCGAACATCGCCGGCCACAACCATGCCACCAGGCTGCCCAGCACCAAGGCTATCAACAGTGTGGGCCAGCGTGGCACCAGGTACTTGAGCAACATGCCTGCCAGCAACGTCCCCAGCCCCAGGGCCAGGGATGCCTGATCCCACTCGCCACGATGATCGATCAGCGCCAGTAGACCGTTGATGGCCGTGGCCTGGCTGGGCAAATCCAACCCGAGCAGGTTGGGCAGTTGCCCCAGGGCAATCACCACAGCGGCGCCCAGGGTGAAACCCAGCACCACCGAATGGGAGACAAAGTTCACCAGGGCGCCGAAGCGCAGCAGGCCGAGCAACCACTGGAATACGCCCGCGAGGAGGGTCAGCAACAGAATAAGGGTGATGTAGTCCTGGGAGCCGGGCACGGCCAATGGGCTGACGCTGGCGTAAAGCACGATGGAGATGGCGGCCGTGGGCCCGCAGATCAGGTGCCAGGACGAGCCCCACAGGCAAGCGATCAATACCGGAATGATGGCGGCGTAGAGCCCGTATTCGGGTGGGAGACCTGCGATCAATGCGTAGGCAATTGACTGCGGCAGCGCAAGCACCGCGCCGCTGAGGCCGACGATGGCATCCCGGCCGACGCTGGCGCGGGTTTGGCGCGGCAGCCAGCGCAGGAAGGGCAAGAGTGTATGGCGGGTGGGCCGGGGCATCGCAGGCTCGGGTAAAGGGTTTTGGCAAGAGTATCAATATGCATGGGTACGTGTGGGAGCTGGGTTGCCTGCGATGCTGGCGCCTCGGTGCGACAGGCATACCGGGGTGATGCTATCGCAGGCAAGCCAGCTCCCACAGGGGGCAGCGGCAAGCGTCAGAGTTTGGCCTTTACCGCCGGCAACGCCTCCTGGCCATCCAGGGTTTTCACGCCCTCCAGCCACTGGTCCAGCACCGCCGGGTTGGCCTTGATCCACGCCTTCGCCGCCTGCGCATTGCTGACCTTGTTGTTGGCCACGTCGGCCATGATGCTGTTCTCCATGGCCTGGGTGAAACTCAGGTTGGTCAGCAGTTTCCCGACATTGGGGCAGGCTTGTGCGTAACCCTTGCGGGTCAGGGTATACACGCTGCCGGTAGCGCCAAAGTACTGCTCGCCGCCTTTGAGGTAACGCATTTTCAGTTGCACGTTCATCGGGTGTGGGGTCCAGCCGAGGAAGGTGATGAAACGCTGTTTCTTCACCGCTCGCGAGACCTCTGCGAGCATCGCTTGTTCGCTGGACTCGATCAGCTTCCATTGCCCCAGGTCGAAGTCATTTTTCTTGATGATCTCCTGCAAGGAGATATTGGCCGGCGCGCCGGAGCCAATGCCGTAGATCTTCTTGTCGAACTTGTCGGCAAACTTGTTCAGGTCGGCGAAGTCATGCACCCCGGCTTCCCACACATAGTCCGGCACCGCGAGGGTGAACTCGGTGCCCTCCAGGTTCTTCGCCAGTTGCACCACATCGCCGTTGGCCACGAACTTGTCGTAGAAGCCTTGCTGCGCCGGCATCCAGTTGCCGAGGAAGACATCCACCTGGCCGTCTTTCAGCCCGCCGAAGGTGATCGGCACCGCCAAGGTGTCGACCTTGGGTTGGTAGCCCATGCCCGTCAGCAAGAAACTGGTGATGGCGTTGGTGGCGGCAATGTCGCTCCAGCCTGGATCGGCCATCTTCACCGTTTCGCAGCGAGTGTCTGCGTACACCTGGGCGCTGCTGAGCACCACCAAACTCAGTACCACGGTCAACTTTTGCATGGCCTTCCCTCTGTCTACTTATTGGTTTTGGCAGGGTTGTGGAAAACGTGCCTTGCGCTCCAGGTCATCAAGGTCGATATGGTTGCGCATGTACTGCTGACTGGCGTCTACCAGTGGCTGGTGATCCCAGCTCTTGAGTTTGCCTTGGGTCAGCGCTTCAAACACCAGGCGGCGACGGCGTTGGCTGGCGAGCACCTGTTGATGGATCGCCGGGATGTCCCATTTAGCCCGCGCTTCACGCAAGAACGCCTCGAACAACGGACGATGTTCGGCGCACTGGCTGAGGTTTTCCTGCTCGCGCGGGTCGTTGTGCACATCGAACAACAAGCAAGGGTCGTCTTCGCTGTAGATGAATTTGTAGGCGCCCCGGCGAATCATCATCAACGGGCTTATGGTGCCTTCGGCCATGTATTCGCCAAACACTTCGTCATGCCCGCCCTGCCCTTGCAAGTGCGGGACCAGTGAGCGGCCGTCCAGCGGCAAGTGCGGGTCCAGTTCGCCACCGGCCAATTCCACCAGGGTCGGCAACAAGTCGGCGGTCGACACGGCCTGGGTGACGCGGCCAGCGGCGAACTGCCCCGGCGCACTGACCAGCAGCGGCACGCGGGCGGCCATTTCAAACCAGTGCATTTTGTACCAGAGGCCGCGCTCGCCAAGCATGTCGCCGTGGTCGCCGGAGAAAATGATCAGGGTGTCGGCGGCCAGGCCGGTGTCTTCCAGGGTCTGCAGCAGCTTGCCGACGTTGCCGTCGATGTAGCTGCAGGCGCCGAAGTAGGCGCGGCGGGCGTCGCGGATCTTATCCACCGGCAGCGGTTTGTCCCACAAGTCATAGACCTTGAGCAGCCGCTGGGAATGCGGGTCAAGGTCGGCCTGGGGCGGCGTCGCGGGCATTGGAATCTCGGTGTCGGCGTACAGGTCCCAGAACGGCTTGGGAATGGTGTACGGGTCGTGGGGATGGGTCATCGACACGGTCAGGCAGAACGGCTGGTCGCCCTCCTCGCGGATGTGATCAAACAGATATTGCTGAGCCTTGAACACCACCTCTTCGTCGAAATCCAGCTGGTTGGTGCGCACGCACGGGCCGGCTTGCAGTACCGAGGACATGTTGTGATACCAGGTAGGGCGTACGTCTGGTTCGTCCCAGTTCACCGCCCAGCCATAGTCGGCGGGGTAGATGTCGCTGGTCAGGCGTTCCTCATAGCCGTGCAACTGGTCGGGGCCGCAGAAGTGCATCTTGCCCGACAGCGCAGTGCGGTAGCCGAGGCGACGCAGGTAGTGGGCATAGGTCGGTACATCGGCGGGGAAATCGGCGGCGTTGTCGTAGGCGCCGATCTTGCTCGGCAATTGGCCACTTACCAAGGTGAAGCGCGACGGTGCGCACAATGGGCTGTTGCAATAGGCGGCGTCGAACACCACACCTTGTGCCGCCAGGCGGCTGAGGTTGGGCAGCTTGATCGGGGAAGGCCCGTAGAACGGCAGCATCGGCGCGGCCATCTGATCGGCCATGATGAAAAGAATGTTCTTGCGCTTCATGGTTTCTCGGCATTCCATAGGCGGTGTTTATGCGAATGAGCATGCGGTCCATCAATACATGGGTAAAGCCCATGCGCGGCAATGACTAGGATAAGTTGAGCTTATGTATGAAGCGCTGGGTGACCTCTCTCTCGATTTGCTGCGCGCCTTTGAGGCAGCGGCACGCCATCGCAGTTTCACCGCTGCCGCGATGGAACTGGGCACCACCCAACCGGCGGTCAGCCAGCAGATCAAACGCCTCGAAGAGCAACTGGCGATCCGCCTGTTTGACCGCATTTATCGCGGCATTGAACTGACCGACGCTGGCGCCCTGCTGTTCGAGCATGTGCAAGGCGGCCTGCAGAACATCAACCAGGGCCTCGGCGCCATTACTCAACAAAGCCAGCATGAAGTGCTGCAAGTCGCCACTGACTTCGCCTTCGCTGCCTACTGGCTGATGCCGCGCCTGCATCGCTTCCACCAGGCCAACCCGCAGGTGGATGTCAGCCTGGTCACCAGTGAGCGCAACCACGCCACTCTGCGCAGCGATATTGATGTGGCGGTGTTGTTCGGCGATGGCCGTTTCAAGCAGGGCGAGAGCCTGTGGTTGTTCAATGAGGAGGTGTTTCCGGTGTGCAGCCCGCAGTGGCTCAAGGAGCAAGCTGCGCCCCTGACGGTGCAGACCTTGCAAGGCTGCCCGTTGCTGCACCTGCGCCAGGAAAACAACAGCCAGTGGTTCGACTGGAACGGCGTATTCCGCGAACTGGGTATCACCGCTGCGCCGACCCCTGGGCAATTGCGCTTCGACAACTACACCTTGCTGATCCAGGCCGCGATTGCCGGCCAGGGTGTCGCCATCGGCTGGCGCCACCTGGTGGATAACCTGCTGGAGCAGAATTGGTTGTGCCGACCGATCAGCCCCACGGTGACGTCGCGATTTGGCTATTACGTGGTGCAGCCCCAGCGCAAACGCCGTGGTCAGTTGGTGGACCGCTTTGTCGAGTGGCTGGTGGCGGAACAGGCCAGCAGTGCGCAGTCGTTGACCGGGCTGGCCCTGCCGTCGATTGCGGTCTAGGATCGGCGCACAGTGGAACCGGAGTCAGTCATGCAACGTATCAAGGGCTACCACGCCCATATCTACTTCGACGCCAGTACGATCGAGCAGGCGCGCACGCTCTGTGAAGACGCCGCCAGGCTGTTCCCGTTGCGCATGGGCCGCGTGCATGAGCGGCCGGTGGGCCCGCACCCGGATTGGAGTTGCCAACTGGCGTTCGAGCCGGAATATATCGGCGTGGTATTGCCGTGGCTGGCGCTGCATCGCAATGGTTTGGTGGTGTTCCTGCACCCGGAAACCGGTGATGACCTCAAGGACCACACCGATTACGCCATTTGGATGGGTGCGATGCGCGAGCTGGACCTGTCGATTTTTTAAGCGTTCTTACCCGGTAAACCCGCGTCTTTCCCTAAGTAAAAACAGGAAGAGTTGTAGGATTTATCTTGCCTTATCTCATTATATGGGATTGATATTTATATATTGAGATGTTCTGCGCCGTAGGTTTATATTCGCCCATCTGCTTTTTTCAGCACCCACTCATTTCAGGTGAAGCGATGCAGGCGCAATTGATCGCGCTCGATTGGGGGACCAGCTCCCTTCGTGCTTACAAACTCGGCCCCGCGGGCGTTGTGCTGGAACAGCGCTCGCTGGCTACCGGCATCATGCACTTGCCCACAGAGCCTCGGGAAATTGCCGGTGTGCTGTGCACCGACGGCTTTGAACTGGCGTTCGATAGCGCCTGCGGCGATTGGCTCGACGCCCAGCCCAGGCTGCCAGTGATCGCGTGCGGCATGGTCGGCAGCGCACAGGGTTGGAGCGAGGCGGCCTATCGCAGCACGCCTGTGGATGTCGCCAGCCTTGGCCAGGCGTTGCATGGCATACGCAGCCTGCGCGGGGTGCAGGTGCACATCGTGCCGGGGGTGATCGAGCAAGTGGGGCTGCCCAATGTGATGCGCGGCGAAGAAACCCAAGTGCTCGGCGTACTGCAAGGGCTTGGGCCCAAGGTGCTGATCGGCCTGCCCGGCAGCCATTCCAAATGGGTCGAGGTGGTGGAAGGCCGCATTACCCATTTCGATACCTTCATGACCGGCGAAGTGTTTGCGGTGTTGAGCAAGCACAGCATTCTGGGGCGCACCCAACAGGCCAGCGAACAGTTCCAGGCCGAGGCGTTTGATCGAGGCGTGCACGTGGCGCTGTCCAACGACGGCCAGCGTGGCGTGCTCTCAACCCTGTTCAGTGCCCGTACCCTTGGGCTCACTGCGCAGCTGGCGCCCGACCAGCAACCCGATTACCTGTCCGGCTTGCTCATCGGCCATGAACTCGTCGGCCTGCCAGATTCCGCCAAACACCAGCCGATCATCCTGGTCGGCGCTGCTCCACTCTGCGCCCGCTATCAACGCGCCCTCGCCCTTTGCGGCTTTGCCCACGTCAGCCTGGCGCAAGAAGCCACCGAGCGTGGCCTGTGGCAACTGGCGCAAGCCGCCGGGCTTACTCGACCTTTACTGGAGGCCTGACATGCTCAAGCAAGCACTCGCACAAAACGGTTTGATCGCCATCCTGCGCGGCCTACGCCCCGACGAAGCCCAGGCGGTCGGCCAAGTGCTGTACGACGCGGGTTTTCGCGTGATCGAAGTGCCGCTCAACTCGCCAGACCCTTACACCAGCATCCGCACCCTGCGCGACAGCTTGCCCGCCGATTGCCTGATCGGTGCTGGCACGGTGTTGACGCCTGAGCAGGTCGAGCAGGTCAAGGCGTCCGGAGGCCAGGTGATCGTCATGCCCCACAGCGATGCCAAGGTGTTGCGTGCGGCCAAAGCGGCGGGCCTGTATTTGTCCCCTGGGGTAGCCACGCCCACCGAAGCCTTTGCCGCACTGGCCGAAGGCGCCGATGTGTTGAAGCTGTTCCCGGCCGAGCAAATGGGCCCTTCAGTGATCAAGGCATGGCTGGCGGTATTGCCGGCGGGCACGTTGCTGCTGCCGGTGGGCGGCATCACCCCGGACAACATGCAGGTGTTTACCGACGCCGGCGCCAAGGGCTTCGGATTGGGTTCCGGGCTGTTCAAGCCGGGCATGACAGTGGATCAGGTTGCGAGCCGTGCCCAGGCGTATGTCGCCGCCTGGAAAGCCCTCGGCTGAGAGCACATTCCGCGCCCACAGGCGCTGCATCTATAAGAGAGACAAGAGATGAAAATCACCAAACTGACGACCTTTATCGTTCCGCCGCGCTGGTGCTTCCTCAAGGTCGAAACCGACCAGGGTGTGACCGGCTGGGGTGAGCCTGTGGTCGAGGGCCGCGCTCACACGGTGGCCGCTGCCGTCGAAGAACTGTCCGACTACCTGATCGGCAAAGACCCACGCAACATCGAAGATATCTGGACCGTGCTCTATCGCGGCGGCTTCTACCGAGGCGGCGCGGTGCACATGAGCGCCCTCGCCGGCATCGACCAGGCGTTGTGGGACATCAAGGGCAAGGCCCTCGGTGTGTCGGTCAGCGATCTGCTGGGCGGCCAGGTGCGCGACAAAATCCGCGTGTATTCATGGATCGGCGGTGACCGCCCTGCCGACACCGCCCGTGCTGCCAAAGAGGCGGTGGCCCGTGGCTTCACGGCGGTAAAAATGAACGGCACCGAAGAATTGCAGTTTGTCGACAGCTTCGAAAAAGTCGACCTGGCCCTGGCCAACGTCGCTGCCGTGCGCGATGCGGTCGGCCCTAACGTGGGGATCGGCGTCGACTTCCATGGCCGGGTGCACAAGCCGATGGCCAAGGTGCTGATGAAAGAGCTCGACCCGTACAAACTGATGTTCATTGAAGAGCCGGTGCTCAGCGAAAACTACGAAGCGCTCAAAGAACTGGCACCGTTGACCAGTACGCCGATCGCCCTGGGCGAGCGCCTGTTCTCGCGCTGGGATTTCAAGCGCGTGCTCAGCGAAGGCTACGTCGACATCATCCAGCCGGACGCCTCCCACGCGGGCGGTATCACCGAAACCCGCAAGATCGCCAACATGGCCGAAGCCTACGACGTGGCCCTCGCCTTGCACTGCCCGCTGGGCCCGATTGCCTTGGCGGCGTGCCTGCAACTGGATGCGGTTTGCTACAACGCGTTTATCCAGGAGCAGAGTCTGGGCATTCACTACAATGAAAGCAACGATCTGCTCGACTATGTGCGAGACCCGGGCGTGTTCGACTATGACCAGGGCTTTGTGAAGATCCCCAACGGCCCGGGGTTGGGCATTGAGATCAACGAGGAGTATGTGGTTGAGCGCGCGGCCATCGGCCATCGCTGGCGCAACCCGATCTGGCGCCATGCCGATGGCAGCTTTGCCGAGTGGTGATTTTTACCTGATTGAAACGCGCTAAAAAAGGTGGGAGCTGGCTTGCCTGCGATGGCGGTGGGCCAGTCACCGCAGCGGTGCCAGTCATGCCGCCATCGCAGGCCAGCCAGCTCCCACATTGAGCGCGTTCCTTCCTCAACAAATATAAAAAGAGGCACCCCCATGCACCCTGAATCCCTCACCGGGCAGGCTTCTTTAGTCACGCCTAGCAGAAAGCGCTTTTTCATCATGGTGCTGCTGTTCATCACCGTGGTTATCAACTACCTCGACCGCAGCAACCTGTCGATTGCCGCTCCGGCGCTGACCAGCGAGCTGGGGATCGACCCGGTGCAAGTCGGGCTGATTTTCTCTGCCTTCGGCTGGACCTACGCCGCCATGCAAATCCCGGGTGGCTGGTTGGTAGACCGGGTGCCGCCGCGCATTCTCTACACGGCGGCCCTGCTGCTGTGGTCGATTGCCACCGTAATGCTCGGTTTCGCCGCCAGCTTTATCGCGCTGTTCGTGCTGCGCATGGCCGTTGGCGCGTTGGAGGCACCGGCCTATCCCATCAACAGCCGCGTGGTCACCACCTGGTTTCCCGAGCGCGAGCGCGCCACGGCTATCGGCGTCTACACTTCTGGGCAATTCGTCGGCCTGGCGTTCCTCACCCCGGTACTGGCGTGGCTGCAACATCAGTACGGCTGGCACATGGTGTTTGTGGTAACCGGTGGCGTCGGCATCCTATGGGCCGCTATCTGGTACGCGGTGTACCGCGAGCCCAAAGATTTCAAAGGCGCCAACGAAGCCGAAATCCAACTGATCCGCGACGGTGGCGGGCTGGTGGACATGCAGGCTAAAACCATCAAGGCACCCTTCAGTTGGACGGACCTGGGCATCGTGCTGAGCAAGCGCAAGCTGTGGGGCATCTACCTGGGCCAGTTTTGCCTGAACTCCACGCTGTGGTTCTTCCTGACCTGGTTCCCGACGTACCTGGTGAAATATCGTGGCATGGACTTTATCCAGTCTGGCTTGCTGGCCTCGTTGCCGTTCCTGGCCGCGTTTGTGGGCGTGCTGTGTTCGGGGGTGTTTTCCGATTGGCTGATTCGCCGTGGGGCGTCGGTGGGCTTTGCGCGCAAGTTGCCGATCATCAGCGGGCTGCTGATTTCCACGGCGATCATCGGGGCCAACTATGTGGACTCCACGGGATGGGTCATCGCGTTTCTGGCGGTGGCGTTTTTCGGCAATGGTTTGGCGTCGATCACTTGGTCGCTGGTCTCGACCTTGGCGCCTGCCCGTCTGCTGGGACTGACCGGCGGGGTGTTCAACTTCATCGGCAACCTGGCGGCGATTGCCACGCCTATCGTGATTGGCTTCCTGGCCAGTGGTTCGTCATTTGCGCCGGCCATTACCTACATTGCGGTCTTGGCGTTGCTGGGCGCGCTGTCCTACATCTTGCTGGTCGGTAAAGTCGAGCGGATCGAGCTGTAAAAGGGGCGACCTTCGGGTCGCCCTTTTTCGTTCTAAGGCACCGACATCTCGTTGCGGAAAATATAATACGGATCCCAGCGTTGCTTCGTACCCCGCAAGCGGCTTTCGATTATCGGGTCGGGGAAGAAGATCTTGTACCATTTGGAGTTTTTGCCGTTGGCCGGATTGCCGCCTACGTAGGTCATGTCGAGGTCGGGATAATTGATGTAGCAGCCTTCGAATGCATTGTTGAGCGGTACGCCCTGGGCATCGGCAAATGCGTTGAAGTACAGCCCTCGGATCCAGTCGGCATGGGCTTGATCCTCGGCGGCGCTGTCACCGCGCCAGTAACATTGCGGTTGCCACTTGAGGTAGGACGAACGCTGGGCGGCCGACGATTCCTTGCGCACTGGCGCACTGGCGGCGTTGATCTGGCCGCCGAAGGACTGAATCTGGATCAGGCTTTGTGTCAGGTGGTTGTCAGGGTCTGGCCATGTCAGGGTAGTCCAGATGGCCTGTAGCACTTGAGGGCTGAATTCCCCTTTCTGGTAGGCCGACTTATAGCGCCCGCGCTGGTTGTCTCCCGCGCCATTCAAGGTTTGCTGGCACACCAGCCAATCCAGGCGCCGGGTCGCAGCCTGGGCAGATGAGACTGAGTCGATGGGGCGCCCGCGGGCTGTGCCGGGGGGTAAATGAACCACATGAAACGGCACCAGCGACTCGGTAGCGGGCAAGCCGATGGCCGTGAGCATCTTGTCGACAAAATCATCAAACGGCGCGCGGTCGTTCAGCTCGCCGTCCTTATCCACATAATGGATGCCCAGGGTGATATTGCCTGTGTGCTCGTGGCGCATTTCCAGTTTGGTCGCCAGGCCCCAGGTGTCCGGGTTGTTCTGATGGCTGGCAAACCATAGCTGGTAAGCCACCAGCAGATTGTTTAGTGCATCCTGGGTCAGTACTGACCAATCCCACTCCAACACCAACCACAGCACCTCTTTGGGGGCCGGTGGCAAGTCCTTGAAATAATAGCTGGTGATAATGCCGAATTGCCCACCCCCAGCACCGCAGCACGCGGCGAACAGGTCCAATTCGTCCTGTTGGGTGCTGTCCCTGCTGACGTGTCGCGGTTCTAGCCCTCTGCCCTGGCTGTCGGGCACCAGGATATCGACCCCACTGAGCCAGTCACACACCAATCCATACTTGCGCGACAGCAGCCCGTAGCCACCGCCGCAAATGTGCCCGCCCAGACCTACGCTATAACATGAGCCGCCGGGCAAGGTCTTATTGGCCTGCTTGTACAACGCGCCATAGCTGTCCCAGATCTGGCTGCCGGCCTCCAGGCGAAATCGGTAGCGAAAGGGCTGCGTCGGGCTCAGTTCGGAACCGATCTGCCCGCTGGCGTCGTACACCACTCGGTTCAGCGCGCTGATTTCCAGAATCGACAGCACCTCATCCGGGCTGTCGGGCATCTTGTTGGCGACAAACCCTTCGTAGCAATGACCGCCGCTGCGTACGGTGATGCGTCCATTGGGCAGGGCCAATGCCTGGGCGGCGGCGTCCAGGATGTCTTGGGCGCTGCGGCACAGGTAAATCAGGTTGGCGCCATTGGGCGAGGACTGGCCCTGCACGTTGCCCAGGGGCCAGCGCAGGTTGAAGCCCTTTTGCAAGGTTGAGTGGCGACGGTCTGAAACAGTAATGAGATCAAATGCCATGATGTACTCCTAAGAGCCAAGAATGACTTCTGATGCGGCTAACTTAACGACCGAGGGGCAAGGACTGCGGGGCTTGCGAAGGTGGTTAGACGGCAAAGGGCACGAAGTGCGTTAAAAAAGAAGGTGGACGATATGCCCACCTCCTTTGAAGCCTAGCGTATAAGCTGCGGTCGTTGCGACGTGCAGCTTACTTGCGTGCGTTGCGCACACCTTCCGACAGCGCCGCGCACAGGGTCAGCACGCCATCAATGGCTTGCTGGTCGTTCTTGGCCGTGGCGATGTGATCGATCAGCGCCGAACCCACTACCACCCCGTCTGCCAGGCGTGCGATGGCCGCGGCTTGGTCCGGCGTGCGGATACCAAAGCCGATGCTGATCGGCAGGTCGGTATGGCGGCGCAGGCGGGTCACGGCTTCTTCGACGTGTTCCAGGGTGGCGGCACCGGCCCCGGTTACACCGGCGACCGACACGTAATACACAAACCCGGAGCTGCCATTGAGCACAGTGGGCAGGCGCACGTCATCGGTGGTTGGCGTGGTCAGGCGGATAAAGTCGATGCCTGCAGCCTGGGCCGGGTCGCACAGCTCGCCATTGTGCTCAGGCGGCATGTCCACCACGATCAGGCCGTCGACACCAGCTGCCTTGGCATCGGCAATGAACTGCGACACGCCATATTTGTGGATCGGGTTGAAATAACCCATCAACACCAGCGGGGTGTCGTTGTTGTCCTGGCGGAACTCGCGAACCATCTGCAGGGTTTTCAACAGGTTCTGCTTGGCGCCCAGAGCGCGGATATTGGCCAGTTGAATGGCCGGGCCGTCGGCCATCGGGTCGGTGAAGGGCATGCCCAGTTCGATCACGTCGGCGCCGGCGGCCGGCAAGCCCTTGAGGATCGCCAGCGAAGTGTCATAGCCGGGGTCGCCAGCGGTGACGAAGGTCACCAGGGCGGCGCGGTTCTGTTCTTTGAGTTGCGCAAAGCGGGTTTGCAGGCGGCTCATCAGTGTTTCTCCTGCTTGGACTGTTCCATATGGTGCATCACGGTCTGCATGTCTTTGTCGCCACGGCCCGAGAGGTTGACCACCATCAGGTGATCCTTGGGCAGGTTTGGCGCGCGCTTGAATACTTCAGCCAGGGCGTGGGCGCTTTCCAGGGCAGGAATGATCCCTTCCAGGCGGCAGCATTTGTGGAAGGCTTGCAGGGCTTCGTCGTCCGTCACCGAGGTGTACTGGACGCGGCCGATGTCGTGCAACCAGGCGTGTTCCGGGCCGATGCCGGGGTAGTCCAGGCCTGCGGAAATCGAGTGGGCGTCGATGATCTGGCCGTCGTCGTCCTGTAGCAGGAAGGTGCGGTTGCCGTGCAGCACGCCGGGTACGCCGCCGTTGAGGCTGGCGGCATGCTTGCCGGTTTCAATGCCATGGCCCGCGGCTTCAACACCGATGATTTCGACGCTGGTGTCATCCAGGAACGGGTGGAACAGGCCCATGGCGTTGGAGCCGCCGCCGATGCACGCCACCAGGCTGTCCGGCAGGCGGCCTTCCTGGGCTTGCAGTTGGGTACGGGTTTCCTTGCCGATCACGGCTTGGAAGTCACGCACCATCGCCGGGTACGGGTGCGGGCCGGCCACGGTACCGATCAGGTAGAAGGTGCTGTCGACGTTGGTGACCCAGTCGCGCAGGGCTTCGTTCATGGCGTCTTTGAGGGTGCCGGTGCCGGCGACCACGGGGATGACTTCGGCGCCCAGCAGCTTCATGCGAAACACGTTGGCCTGCTGGCGCTCAATGTCGGTGGTGCCCATATAGATCACGCATTGCAGGCCAAAGCGCGCCGCCACGGTTGCGGTGGCCACGCCGTGCATGCCGGCGCCGGTCTCGGCGATGATGCGCTTTTTACCCATGCGCCGGGCCAGCAGGATCTGGCCGATGCAGTTGTTGATCTTGTGCGCGCCGGTGTGGTTGAGCTCTTCGCGCTTGAGGTAGATCTTGGCGCCGCCGCAGAACTCGGTCAGGCGTTCGGCAAAATACAGCGGGCTTGGGCGCCCGACATAGTCGCGCTGGAAGTAGGCCAATTCTTCGTTAAACGCCGGATCTACCTTGGCCGCTTCGTATTCGCGGGCCAGGTCGAGGATCAACGGCATCAGGGTTTCAGCGACGTAGCGGCCGCCGAACGCACCAAACAGGCCGTTGGCGTCAGGGCCGTTGCGTAGATCGGTCTGGGACTGAGTCATGGGACGCTCCAGGAAAGAATGTGTTTAAAGGCAATGACGGTCACTCTACGCGTGACGCCTTGGCCTGAAAACCGATAAGATCGCCGCAACCTGTCAGGAAAACTCACAGATGAGCCGCGACCTCCCTCCCCTCAACGCCCTGCGCGCTTTTGAAGCCACCGCCCGCCTGAACAGCGTCAGCCAGGCAGCAGAGCTATTGCACGTGACTCACGGCGCCGTCAGTCGCCAGTTGAAAGTACTTGAGGAGCACTTGGGCGTGAGCCTGTTCGTCAAGGACGGACGCGGCCTTAAACTCACAGATGCGGGGGTAAGGCTTCGCGACGCGAGCGCGGAAGCTTTCGAGCGTTTACGCGACGTGTGCGCCGAGCTGACCCAGCGCGGCGCCGATGCACCTTTCGTACTTGGCTGTTCCGGCAGTTTGCTGGCGCGTTGGTTTATCCCTCGGCTGGGGCGGTTGAATGCCGACTTGCCGGATTTGCGCCTACACCTGTCGGCGGGCGAAGGCGATCTGGACCCGCGCCGCCCTGGGCTGGATGCCTTGCTGGTGTTCGCTGAGCCGCCGTGGCCAGCGGATATGCAGGTGTATGAGCTGGCCAGCGAGCGTATCGGCCCGGTTATGAGCCCACGCTTCGCCGATTTTGAACAGCTGCGCCAGGCTCCGGCGTCGGCACTGGCCGAGCAAGCCTTGCTGCACACCACCTCAAGGCCGCAAGCCTGGCCCAGTTGGGCACGGCAACACGGCATCGAGCCCGGCGCGCTGAGGCTCGGCCAGGGGTTTGAGCATTTGTATTATTTGCTGGAAGCGGCGGTTGCCGGGTTGGGCGTGGCAATTGCGCCAGAACCGCTGGTGGCAGAAGACCTGCGAGCGGGTCGTCTGGTGGCGCCGTGGGGCTTCAGCGAAACCCCGGCGCACCTGGCGTTGTGGCTACCCAAGCGCGCCGCGGATGGGCGCGCCGGGCAGTTGGCGCAATGGCTCAAGGCTGAGCTGTTGCGCCAACCGGTTTAACCGGTCAATCAGTCACCGCGTTTGCACAGCAGGTAAGCCGCCAGCAGGCCCAGTGCGCCCACGGCGACGCCAGCGGTCGTCCATGGATGCTCTTGAGCGTAGTCACGGGTGGCAGCGCTGGTTTCACGGATTTTGACTTTGCTTTCTTCGTAGGCGTCGCTGATCAGATGGCGAGAGTGCTTAAGTGCGTTCTCAGCATTGCTCTTCAAGGCCTTCAGCGTTTTGCGCGACTCATCGGACGCGTCGTCCTTGAGGCTCTCCAGAGATTTGAGCAGGCTCGAAATCTCGGCTTCCATGCTTTCCAGCGACGCTTTGCGTAAAGAAGTGTTGGCCATGTGGACATCTCCTGAAGTGATTGAGTGGCGTGTGTAGATACCGACTGCGCCGGTTTCAGAAAGTGCAGTAATTCTGAACTTTCGCCTCCCAACGGTCGCCTGAAGCAGTACGCACATTCGCTGCTAGTCTTGATTGACGACCTAAAGGAGAAACGCCATGAGTGATCATCACACGTACAAGAAAGTCGAACTGGTAGGCTCTTCCACCACCAGCATCGAAGACGCGATCAACAATGCCCTGGCCGAAGCCAACAAGAGCATCAAGCATCTGGAATGGTTTGAGGTGACCGAAACCCGTGGTCACATCAAGGATGGCAAGGCTGCACACTTCCAGGTCACGCTCAAAGTGGGATTCCGCATTGCCAGTAGTTGATCGGCAGAGTTGAACTTTGCCCGCTGGCCGATTGCCATAACCTGCGCTACAAACAACGGGTGCCGACGCGATGAGCGTCGGCACGCTCTTTTTGATCAGCGCAAGGAAAGTAACGGATGAAGACGTTTCTGTTGGCGGTAGGGTTGTTGAGCATTGCGGGTACCGCTATGGCGGCGGGCAAGCCTTGTGAGGAGCTGAAAAGCGAAATTGCCGCGCAAATCGACGCCAAGGGTGCTTCGGGGTATTCGCTGGAAGTGGTGGACAAAGGTGCTACGCCAAGTGACCACAAAGTAGTTGGCACCTGCGAAGGTGGCACCAAGGAAATTGCCTACAAGCGCGGTTAATCTCGTGTTGTGGACATAAAAAACCGACGCAAGTGCGTCGGTTTTTTTCGCCTGGATTTCAGCCCTTCATCACTTGTGCAAGCAGCTCGTAGGAATGAATCCGATCGGCGTGCTCATACAGGTCACTGGTAAAAATCAGCTCATCGGCGCCGGTCTGCTCGATCAACACCTCCAGCTTGCCGCGAATCTTCGCCGGGCTGCCCACCATGGCCAAACCAAGAAAGCTACCGACCGCGTCTTTTTCATGGGGCAACCACAGGCCGTCCATGGTTTTTACTGGAGGGCGCTGCACCAGGCTCTGGCCGCGCATCAACGCGAGAATACGCTGGTACACCGAGGTGGCCAGGTAATCGGCCTGCTCATCGGTGTCGGCTGCCACCAGCGGAATGCCGAGCATCACGTAGGGCTTATCCAGCACGGCTGAAGGCTTGAAGTGATTGCGATACACGCGAATCGCCTCATGCATCAAGCGCGGCGCGAAATGGGAGGCGAATGCGTAGGGCAAGCCCCGCTCGCCAGCCAATTGCGCACTGAACAGGCTTGAACCCAGCAGCCACACCGGCACATTGGTGCCGGTGCCCGGTACCGCGATAACCCGTTGGTCGGGCGTACGCGGGCCCAGGTAGGCCATCAACTCGGCCACATCTTCGGGGAAGTCATCGGCACTGCCGGAGCGTTCACGGCGTAGGGCGCGGGCGGTCATCTGGTCGGAGCCGGGCGCGCGCCCCAGGCCCAGGTCAATACGGCCAGGGTAAAGGCTTTCCAAGGTGCCGAACTGCTCGGCGATCACCAGTGGCGCGTGGTTAGGCAGCATCACGCCGCCGGAACCCACGCGAATGGTCGAGGTGCCGCCTGCCAGGTAACCGAGCAGTACCGAGGTGGCCGAACTGGCGATACCGTCCATATTGTGGTGCTCGGCTACCCAGAAACGGTGGTAGCCGAACTTCTCCACATGCTGGGCCAAGTCCAGGGAATTACGCAGGGACTGCGCCGGGTTGCCGTCGGCGCGCACGGGCACCAGGTCAAGGGTCGAGAATTTTACGTCGGACAGCGATTTCATAAGCCTGCTTCTCCAATTGGGCGCACAGGCTTTTTTAAACGAGCCAAAACCTGCCGCTGCATGTGCATACCCTATGCAATGAGGGCATATACCCGAGATTCAATAGGGGGCTCTGAAATTTCCTACTGGATTGCTAGGTTTCTCTTACAAGTGAACTTTGCTTTGACGTCTATCCTCAGAACCTTACTGACGCAACACCACCGTTCGAGGAGAAAGCTATGAGTATCGTTAAAAAGGCATCCGCGCATTGGGAAGGCGACCTGAAGACTGGCCTGGGCTCCATTTCCACGGAAACCGGCGTGCTGCGCGAAGCGCCCTACGGCTTCAAGGCCCGTTTCGAGGGCGGCAAGGGTACCAACCCTGAAGAACTGATCGGCGCAGCTCACGCCGGCTGTTTCTCCATGGCGTTTTCCATGATTCTCGGCGACGCTGGGCTCAAGGCTGACAGCATCGACACCCAGGCCGAAGTGACCCTGGACCAGGTCGAGGGCGGCTTTGCGATTACAGCAGTGCACCTGATCCTGAAGGCCAAAATCCCAGGCGCGAGCCAGGCGCAGTTCGATGAACTGAGCAAAAAGGCCAAGGAAGGGTGCCCGGTCTCCAAGGTACTGAATGCAACCATCACCTTGGATGCCACGCTGGTCAACTGACACGGCAGTCATCTTATGTGGGAGCGGGCTTGCTCGCGAATGCGGTGGATCAGCCGATATCTTCGGTGACTGATACTCCGTATTCGAGAGCAAGCCCGCTCCCTCATTTTTAGTTCTGCGTAAAATCAGAACTCGTGTTTGCAAAATGTGGTCGAATAGCCCATGCAGCCTAGGCGCACACTCGTGCGCAGCGCATTCAGGGAGCTCCACACATGAAACGTTTTGCCTTGGCAATCATCTGCGGTGTATTGGCCACTTCGGCCGTGGCCGCGCCAAAAGATTGTGAAGAGCTCAGGAAAGAAATCGAAGTGAAGATCCAGGCCAAGGCGATTCCGTCCTACACCCTGGAAATCATCACCGCCGAAGAAGCCAAGAACCATGATGAAGCCATGATTGTTGGTTCGTGCGAAAACGGCACCAAGCGCATCATCTACCAAAAGAACAACGACTGACTCAGATGCAGTTCACGCTGCGCTCTTCGGCCAATAACTGGCGGGTTGAGTCGTACAGCCGGATGTTGGGCGTGAACGCCAGTGAGCGCCCTTCCAGCACATAGCGCTGGCCGGCCTGAAAGTGGTCGTACTGCAGTGTCATGAAGCAGGTTCGATACATCATCTGGCTGAGGCCACCCAAACCGCCGCCGGCGGGCACTTCAAAGTCAAAGCGCACCATCAGCTCGTGAGGGCCGGGAGGCATTTGAAAAAAGCGCCCGTCGTCGAGGTTTTTCCCGTCCAGGCGCTGAGCCATCACCAACTTGGAGCCCGGCGTCGGTGTAGTGAAATCGACCCAGGCCTGCTGCGGGTCCACAGGGGGGATGGGGGTAGAGGCGCAAGCGCTGAGGAACACAGCGGCGACGGGAAGCAAAAGCTGGCGCATGGCAGGTACTCAACACGAAGAGAGGCTTGAGTATAAACACGCCATGCCGTGGAAAAATCCCCTGCAAGCGCGATAGTCTGGCGAACCAATCTCCCAGGAGCAGTCAGTGCATGATCAGGCGTTTTCTTCCAGGGCTGATGGTTGTGCTGCTCAGCGGCTGCTCCAGTGTCAGTTATTACAGCCAGTTGGCGAGCGGCCAGTGGCAGCTGTTGCGGGCCCGGGAGCCGGTTGCCGAGGTCATCGCCGACCCTGCTCGCCCGCCAGTGCTGCGCGAGCATCTGGCTCAATCGCAGAAAGCCCGAATCTTTGCCAGTGAACAGCTGCATCTGCCTGACAACCAAAGTTATCGGCTGTATGCCGATATTGGCCGACCCTATGTGGTCTGGAATGTCTTTGCCACACCGGAATTCTCTCTGTCACCACAGAACCATTGCTTTCCCATCGCCGGTTGCGTCGCCTATCGCGGCTACTACAACCAAGGCGCGGCGCGGGGCGAGGCGGCACTGTTGCGGCAACAGGGCATGGACGTGTCGATCGGTGGAGTGGAGGCCTACTCCACGCTGGGCTGGTTCAACGATCCGATCATGAGTTCGATGATGAGCTGGGGCGATGAGCGCCTCGCCACGCTGATCTTCCATGAGCTGGCCCACCAGCGCTTTTACGTGAAGGATGACACCGAGTTCAACGAGTCCTATGCCAGTTTTGTCGAGCAGGAAGGCACCCGGCAATGGCGTGTGGCGCGGGGCCTGGCGCCTGTCGGCGATGCGGCGTTGAAGCAACGCGATCAATTTATCCGGCTGATTCTCGATACCCGCAAACGTCTGGAGGCGTTGTACGCACAGCCGTTGGCAGCGGACGCGATGCGCCGGGCCAAAGCGGCGCAATTCGAACAGTTGCGCCGCGAATACCGGCACCTGCGTGATAGCCAATGGGGTGGTGACAAGCGTTATGACGCCTGGATCAACCAGCCGATGAACAATGCCCGACTGTTGCCGTTTGGGTTGTATGACCAATGGGTGCCGGCGTTTGCGGCGTTGTTTGCGCAGGAAGGTGGGGATTGGGTGAAGTTTTATACTGCGGTGGAGCGGTTGGGTGGGTTGCCGGTGGAGCAGCGTAAAGCGGCGTTGAGGCAGTTGGAGAGGGTTGGCCGTTAGGGCCTTATCGCAGGCAAGCCAGCTCCCACAGTTCATCGATTTTCAACATGAGAATGCGGTCAACTGTGGGAGCTGGCTTGCCTGCGAAAGCAGTCTCAAGGCCGCTGCAAAAACGCCTGATGCATCTGGTCCAACGTCTCGAAATGCCAGGTCGGCGCCTCGGCATTCAGCTCTTCAAAACTACCAAACCCATACCCCACGGCGACCGAATCCAGCCCATTACTGCGTGCCCCGATCAGGTCATGCTTGCGATCACCGATCATCAAAGTGGTGGCCGGGTCCAGCCGTTCCTCACGCATCAAATGCGCGATCAACTCGACCTTGTTGGTACGCGTACCGTCCAACTCGCTGCCGTAGATCACCTTGAAGTGCTTGGCAAAGTCGAAATGCCGCGCAATCTCGCGGGCAAACTCCCACGGTTTGGAGGTGGCGACGTACAGCTGGCGCCCTTGGCTGTTCAGCTCTTCCAATAACGGCATGACCCCGTCGAACACGCGGTTTTCGTACAGGCCGGTAACCTTGAAGCGCTCACGGTAGAAATTCACCGCTTCCCACGCCTTGGCCTCGTCGAAGGCGTAAAACTGCATGAACGCCTGCAGCAAAGGCGGGCCGATGAAATGTTCGAGCTTCGCCAGGTCGGGCTCATCAATGCCCAGTTTGGCCAGGGCGTACTGGATCGAACGGGTAATGCCCTCACGCGGGTCGGTGAGGGTACCGTCCAGGTCGAACAGGACGGTGGGGTGATGCAGGGTCATTGATCGAATCCTTCGGCCAGGTGCAGGTCTTTGAGTTTCACGTAGTTCGCCGCGCTGTAGGTGAAAAAGGCGCGCTCTTTGTCAGTCAATGCGCGAACCTGCTTCACCGGGCTGCCCACATACAAAAAACCGCTGTCGAGTTTCTTGCCTGGCGGCACCAGGCTGCCGGCGCCGATGATCACGTCGTCTTCGACCACGGCGCCATCCATCACAATACTGCCCATGCCGATCAGGACGCGGCTACCCACGGTGCAGCCATGCAGCATGACCTTATGAGCGATGGTCACGTCGTCGCCGATCAGCAATGGGTAACCCTGCGGATTGAACGGCCCGGCATGGGTAATGTGCAGCACGCAGCCATCTTGCACGCTGGTGCGGGCACCGATGCGGATGCGGTGCATGTCGCCGCGAATCACTGTCAGCGGCCAAACCGAGCTGTCAGTGCCGATTTCGACATCGCCGATCACCACCGCCGAAATATCGACAAACGCCCCGGCGCCGAGGGTTGGCGTGTGGTTCTGATAGGTGCGAAGGGTCACGATAGCCTCTCTCTGTTGTGCTGATAGCTGCGGTGGGTGTTGATTGTAATTAAGATGGCCCCATCTTTGTTCTACATGTTTCTTCAGCCAAGGTGCCCACCGTGAGCGCGAACAACCCTCTTTTGCAGTCCTACGACCTGCCGCCGTTCTCGGCGATCCGTGCCGAGCACGTGCAGCCGGCCATCGAACAGATCCTCGCCGACAACCGCGTGGCAATCGCAGAGATCCTGCAGAGCCAGGGTAAAAATCCGACGTGGGCCGGCCTGGTCCTGGCCATGGACGAACTCAATGATCGCCTGGGTGCGGCCTGGAGCCCGGTCAGCCACCTCAATGCCGTGTGCAACAGCGCCGAACTGCGCGAAGCCTATGAGGCGTGCCTGCCGGCCTTGAGCGCTTACTCTACCGAAATGGGCCAGAACCGTGAGCTGTTCCAGGCCTTCGAAGCCCTGGCCAACAGCCCGGAAGCTGCCGGTTTCGATGTGGCGCAAAAAACCATTCTGGAACACTCCCTGCGTGACTTCCGCCTGTCGGGTATCGACTTGCCGCCGGAGCAGCAAAAGCGCTACGCCGAGGTGCAGAGCAAGCTGTCCGAGCTGGGCAGCAAGTTCTCAAACCAGTTGCTGGACGCCACCCAGGCCTGGACCAAGCACGTCACCGATGAAGCCACCCTTGCCGGTCTGACCGACTCGGCCAAGGCACAAATGGCCGCCGCCGCCCAGGCCAAGGGCCTCGACGGCTGGCTGATCACCTTGGAATTCCCCAGCTACTACGCCGTCATGACCTACGCCCAGGACCGTGCCCTGCGTGAAGAGGTGTACGCCGCCTACTGCACCCGTGCGTCGGACCAAGGCCCGAATGCCGGTCAGAACGATAACGGCCCGGTGATGGAACAGATCCTCGACCTGCGTCAGGAACTGGCCCAATTGTTGGGTTATGCGTCCTTCTCCGAGCTGAGCCTGGCCACCAAGATGGCCGAGTCCAGCGACCAGGTGCTGAGCTTTCTGCGTGACCTGGCCAAGCGCAGCAAGCCGTTTGCCGCCCAGGACCTGCAGCAACTCAAGGCCTATGCCGCCGAGCAAGGCTGCGCCGATCTGCAAAGCTGGGACAGCGGTTTCTACGGCGAAAAACTGCGTGAGCAGCGCTACAGCGTGTCCCAGGAAGCGCTACGCGCCTACTTCCCCATCGACAAAGTGCTGGGCGGCCTGTTTGCCATTGTGCAGCGCCTGTACGGCATCGAGATCGCCGAGCTTAAAGGCTTCGACACCTGGCACCCGGATGTGCGCCTGTTCGAGATCAAGGAGAACGGCGAGCAGGTCGGACGTTTCTTCTTCGACCTGTACGCCCGCGCCAACAAGCGTGGCGGTGCCTGGATGGATGGCGCCCGTGACCGCCGCCGTACCGTTGATGGCGTGCTGCAAAGCCCCGTCGCCAACCTGGTATGCAACTTCACTCCGGCCGACAGCGGCAAGCCTGCCCTGCTGACCCACGATGAAGTCACCACCCTGTTCCACGAATTCGGCCATGGCCTGCATCACCTGCTCACCCGCGTGGAACATGCCGGCGTATCCGGTATCAACGGTGTGGCGTGGGACGCGGTGGAACTGCCGAGCCAATTCATGGAGAACTGGTGCTGGGAGCCTGAAGGCCTGGCGCTGATCTCCGGCCACTACGAAACCGGCGAGCCCCTGCCCCAGGACTTGCTGGAGAAAATGCTCGCGGCGAAAAACTTCCAGTCCGGCCTGATGATGGTGCGTCAGCTGGAGTTCTCGCTGTTCGACTTTGAACTGCACGCCACCCATGGCGATGGTCGCAGCGTGGCCAAGGTACTTGAAGGCGTGCGCGATGAAGTCTCGGTCATGCGCCCACCGGCCTACAACCGCTTCCCCAACAGCTTCGCTCACATCTTCGCCGGCGGTTATGCGGCGGGCTACTACAGCTACAAGTGGGCCGAAGTGCTGTCGGCGGATGCGTTCTCCAAGTTTGAGGAAGACGGCGTGCTCAACGCCCAGACCGGGCGTGCCTTCCGTGAAGCCATCCTGGCCCGTGGCGGTTCCCAGGCGCCGATGGTGCTGTTCGTCGACTTCCGCGGACGCGCGCCGTCGATTGACGCACTCTTGCGCCACAGCGGCCTGAGTGAGGACGCGGCAGCATGAGTGAAGGGCCTGTGATCACCAAAAAGCAATTTATCGCTGGGGCTGTCTGCCCGGCGTGCAGCGAGCCGGACAAGTTGAAGATGTGGACCGAAGACAACGTGCCGCACCGCGAGTGCGTGGCCTGCGGGTATACCGATACGCTGAATGATCAAGGCCTGTCGGTGCCCAAGGAATTGGGCACTAGGGTCAATACCACCGCGCTGAAAGCGCCGGCGGATCCTAAAGTGCAGGCAGTGCAGTTCTTCCCGAACCCGAAGCTGAAAAAAGACTAACCCCGCACCCCCTGTAGGAGCGAGCTTGCTCGCGAAAAACGTTAACGATAACGCGCGCTATCCTGGATAAGCGCGTCGCTGTTGAGTTTTTCGCGAGCAAGCTCGCTCCTACAGTTGTTTCTCTGCCTGGCCCGTTGTGGTGATCCAGTCTTTCATTGAGCACAACGCAAACGCGCTGGTGCTGCAATCCCCATTTGCTAAAGCTGTGCGCAACTTGTCGACATCGGCTTTCATCATGTAGCGAACGCCATCCTTGAAACCGTTGCTGCTGCCAAAGCCGCCCAAGGTCATCTCGTTCAGCGCATCCTCCTTGCTCCACCCCTGCACCACCACCCGATACATCGCTGCCATCAGGCCGGTGCGGTCGGCGCCGTGCTTGCAGTGCATCAACACCGGGCCATCGGCCTCTGCTGCCTGAATCGCCCTGATCGCCGCCAGCACGTCGGAATCGTCGACGTGGTTGGTGCGATAGCTCAACTGCACCTGTTTGATATCAGATGATTGGAGCCACTGCGCATCAGATTCCGGCAGGAAGTTGATGACCGTAGCGATCTTGAGCGTTTGCAACAGGGGCAGCGCACGCTCGTCCGGCAATGCACTGCGATAGAGCGTGGGTGTCATTTGATGCAGGTTGTATTGGTTACCCACCGGCTGGGCCCATTCCGGCGAGCGGATCGACGCAGCCTCATCGGCTTGTACGGTGTTGAGCAGGCTCATGAGCCCCAGGCCGAAAGCGAGCAGTATGCGTGTGTTGAACATGAACGTTGTGACCGAGCGAGGAAGTGGCTGATGGGCCACAGACTCACTCAAGGCGGGTCAATACGGCGTGAGGTCCGTGTCAAAGAATCGTGATGCTTGCGATCTGATCCGGTGTTTTTGTCGTCGAATTGACGCCTCTGAATTCTTAGCCTGCTATCATTTGTAACTAATGTTTGCCATTGTGCTGTATCTGCTTGGATCCAATTAGCCGCAAGCCTTCACGCTGCTCCCAGAAGCGGCGGATAAACCCGTGACCACATGATGAGGTGTACCCATGTCTGATCAAGATCAAGACAACCCCCGGCGTGACTTTTTACGCAAATCCTTGACCTTGATCCCGGTGGTCACGGTTGCCAGCACCGGCCTTGGCGGTTCGATGCTGATGGCCACGCCGGAACCGGCCCAGGCCGAACCGGCCAAGCCTGCGGTCAGCGATAAAGCCTACGAGCCGAGCTATTTCACAGCCGAGGAGTGGGCGTTTATCAACGCTGCCGTCGAGCGCTTGATTCCCGCTGACGCCCAGGGCCCAGGTGCCTTGGAGGCTGGCGCGCCGGAATACATCGACCGCCAGATGAACACTCCTTACGCCAGTGGCGCCCTGTGGTTCATGCAAGGCCCGTTCAACGCCGATGCGGCGCCGGAGATGGGCTGGCAGAGCAAATTGGTGCCCAAGGAGATCTATCGCCTGGGCATTGCTGCCACGGATGCGTGGTCGAAAGCGTTCAACGGTAAAGCTTTTGCTGCGCAAGACAGCGCTACCCGAGACGATATGCTTAGACGTCTGGAAGCTGGCGGCAGCGAAGTGGCGGCGCATTTCGATGCCGTGCCGCCCAAGATGTTCTTCAACCTTTTGCTGCAAAACACCAAGGAAGGCTTCTTCTGCGACCCTATCCACGGTGGCAATAAAGGCATGGTCGGCTGGACCATGATCGGCTTCCCCGGCGCCCGCGCCGATTTCATGGATTGGGTGGAACGCAACGAGCAATACCCCTTCCCGGCTGTTTCCATTCGCGGAGAGAGGGCGTAAACGTGGCGACCATCATGAAGAAAGTGGATGCAGTGATTGTGGGGTTCGGCTGGACGGGCGCGATCATGGCCAAAGAGCTGACGGAAGCGGGCCTCAACGTGGTAGCGCTGGAGCGCGGCCCGATGCAGGACACTTACCCAGACGGCAACTATCCCCAGGTCATCGACGAATTGACCTACAGCGTGCGTAAGAAGCTGTTCCAGGACATCTCCAAAGAAACGGTGACCATTCGCCACAGCGTAAATGACGTCGCCCTGCCCAATCGTCAGTTGGGCGCTTTCTTGCCGGGTAATGGCGTGGGTGGTGCGGGGCTGCACTGGTCGGGCGTGCATTTTCGCGTCGACCCGATTGAGCTGCGCATGCGCAGCCATTACGAAGAGCGCTACGGGAAGAACTTCATTCCCAAGGACATGACCATCCAGGACTTCGGCGTCAGCTATGAAGAGCTGGAGCCGTTTTTCGACTATGCGGAAAAAGTCTTTGGCACCTCCGGCCAAGCCTGGACAGTCAAAGGCCAGTTGGTCGGAGAAGGCCGTGGCGGCAACCCCTACGCGCCGGATCGCTCCAACCCGTTCCCATTGGAGGCGCAGAAAAATGCCGTCTCCGCCCAGCTGTTTCAGAAAGCGGCGACCGACGTAGGTTACAAACCTTACAACCTGCCGTCGGCCAACACGTCGGGGCCGTACACCAACCCCTACGGTGCGCAGATGGGCCCGTGCAACTTCTGCGGCTTTTGCAGTGGCTACGTGTGCTACATGTACTCCAAGGCCTCGCCGAACGTGAACATCTTGCCGGCCTTGCGCCAAGTGCCCAACTTCGAGCTGCGGCCCAATTCCCACGTGCTCAAGGTCAACCTCGACAGCACCAAGAAGAAAGCTACCGGCGTGACCTACATCGACGCCCAGGGCCGCGAATGCGAACAGCCGGCGGACCTGGTGATTCTTGGCGCCTTCCAGTTCCATAACGTGCGCCTGATGCTGCTGTCCGGCATCGGCAAACCCTACGACCCGATTACCAATGAAGGCGTGGTAGGCAGGAACTTCGCCTACCAGAACATGGGCACCATCAAGGCGTTCTTCGACAAGGACACCCACACCAACAACTTTATCGGTGCGGGCGGCAATGGCGTGGCCATCGACGACTTCAACGCCGACAACTTTGACCATGGCCCCCACGGCTTCGTGGGTGGTTCGCCGATGTGGGTCAACCAGGCGGGCAGCCGGCCGATTGCCGGTACGTCCAACCCTCCGGGCACGCCGGCCTGGGGCAGCGCCTGGAAGCGCGCCACCGCCGATTACTACACCCATCAGGTCTCTATGGACTCCCACGGTGCCCATCAGTCCTACCGCAGCAACTACCTGGATCTGGACCCGGTTTACCGCGATGCCTACGGTCTGCCGCTGCTGCGCATGACCTTCGACTGGCAAGAAAACGACATCAAGATGAACCGCTTCATGATGGAGAAAATGGGCAAAGTGGCCCAGGCCATGAACCCCAAGGCCATCGCCGTGCTGGGTAAAAAGGTCGGTGAGCATTTCAATACCGCCGCCTACCAGACCACCCACCTCAACGGTGGCGCGATCATGGGCACCGACCCGAAAACCAGTGCGTTGAACCGCTACTTGCAGAGCTGGGATGTGCACAACGTATTTGTCCCCGGTGCTTCCGCTTTCCCACAAGGGCTGGGCTACAACCCTACCGGCCTGGTGGCAGCGTTGACCTATTGGTCGGCGCGAGCGATTCGCGAGCAGTACCTCAAAAACCCCGGCCCACTGGTTCAGGCATAAGGAGCGATGACCATGAAAGCACTCGTTATCGCCTCCCTGGCGCTGTTCAGCAGCTGCTCGATCAGCGCCGCCGAAACCGATCTGATCAAGCAGGGTGAATACCTGGCGCGCGCCGGCGACTGTGTCGCCTGCCATACCGCCAAGGGGGGCAAGCCCTTCGCTGGCGGCCTGCCGATGGAAACACCGATTGGCGTGATCTATTCCACCAACATCACCCCGGACAAGACCGGCCTGGGCGACTACAGCTTTGAGGATTTCGACAAGGCCGTGCGCCATGGCGTCGCCAAGAACGGTAGTACGCTTTACCCGGCGATGCCCTACCCGTCTTACGCACGTGTCAGCGACAGCGATATGCAAGCGTTGTACGCGTACTTCATGAAGGGCGTCGAACCGGTCGCCCAAGAAAACAAGGACAGCGATATTCCCTGGCCCCTGAGCATGCGTTGGCCGCTGGCGGCCTGGCGCTGGATGTTTGCCCCGGCGGTCGAGGCGCATCAGCCGCAAGCCGCCGCCGACCCGATGATCGATCGCGGCGCCTACCTGGTGGAAGGTCTCGGGCATTGCGGCGCCTGCCATACGCCGCGCGCCCTGACCATGCAGGAAAAAGCCCTGAGTGCCACGGACGGCAGCGCCTTCCTGTCTGGCAGTGCGCCGTTGGAAGGCTGGATTGCCAAAAGCCTGCGCGGCGACCACAAGGACGGCCTCGGCAGCTGGAGCGAGGAGCAACTGGTGCAGTTCCTCAAGACCGGTCGCAGCGACCGTAGCGCGGTATTCGGCGGCATGAGTGATGTGGTTGTGCACAGCATGCAGTACATGTCCCAAGAGGACCTGACCGCTATCGCCCGCTACCTCAAGAGCCTGCCGGCGGTCGATCCCAAGGACCAGCCGCACCAGTACGACAAGCAGGTAGCACAAGCGCTGTGGAAGGGCGATGACAGCAAGCCCGGTGCGTCGGTGTATATCGACAACTGCGCGGCTTGCCACCGTACCGATGGCCATGGCTATACGCGGGTATTCCCGGCGCTGGCGGGCAACCCGGTGTTGCAGACGGCAGATGCCACGTCGTTGATCAACATTGTGTTGAACGGCGGCACCTTGCCGGCCACCCATGCGGCGCCGTCAACCTTCACCATGCCGGCGTTCGCCTGGCGTCTGTCGGACCAGGAAGTGGCGGATGTGGTGAGTTTTATCCGTGGCAGCTGGGGCAACCAGGGCGCGCCGGTCAAGGCCAGCGATGTGGCGGATCTGCGCAAAAACGATCTGCACACCACCTCGGGCGATGACTTGGGCCAGGTGACGCAAAAGCACTGATAAGTTCGCTGGCCGCCCAACGGCACTGGTCAGAAACCTCGCGCCTCGATACTGTATATAAAAACAGTATCGAGGCGTTTTCATGTCTACTGCGCTGCCGCCCCGTGGCCGGGGTACGGCCACCAACCTGCACAATCGGTTTGCACCCACCGTCAGCGTGGCCGAGGACGACGGTTGGTACCAGGAAGTGCCGCCGACCCAAGGCACCGAAGTGCGTATCGAAACGGCCAAGACCATCATCACCCGCAACAACTCGCCGGACTTGCCGTTTGATCGGTCCATCAACCCGTATCGCGGTTGTGAGCATGGTTGCATCTACTGCTATGCGCGGCCCAGCCATGCCTATTGGGACATGTCGCCCGGGCTGGACTTTGAAACCAAATTGATTGCCAAGAGCAACGCGGCTGATGTGCTGGAGCAGCAGTTGTCCAAGCCGGGCTACGTGTGCGCACCGATCAACCTGGGCTCCAATACCGATCCGTACCAGCCAATCGAGCGTGAATACCGGATTACCCGGCAAACCCTTGAGGTACTGCTGCGCTACCGGCACCCGGTGACCATCATCACCAAGGGTTCGTTGATCCTGCGTGACCTCGACTTGCTGACCGAGTTGGCCCGCCAGCGCCTGGTGGCGGTGATGATCAGCCTCACCAGCCTGGACGACGAGCTCAAGCGCATCCTGGAACCGCGCACGGCAGCGCCCAAGGCGCGGCTGCGGGCGATTCGGGTAATGCGCGACGCGGGTATCCCGGTGGGCGTGCTGTGCTCGCCAATGATCCCGATGATCAACGACAGCGAGCTGGAGAGCCTGCTTACCGAAGCTCACGCGGCCGGCGCACAAAGCGCGGCGTATATGATGCTGCGCCTGCCGTTGGAGGTGGCGCCGTTGTTCGAGGAGTGGCTGGTGGCCCATTACCCCCAGCGAGCGGCCCATGTGATGAGCCTGGTGCGCCAGGTACGCGGGGGTGAGGTGTATGACAGCCGGTTTGGCGTGCGCATGCGCGGTGAGGGGCCGTTTGCCGATTTGCTGGCGCAGCGGTTCACCAAGGCAATCAAACGCCTGGGGCTGAATCGGCGGGAAGGGTTCAACCTCGATTGCACGGCGTTTTGCCCACCGGGCAGGCAGATGGCTTTGTTGTAGACTGAGGGAAAGACGTGCACCTTTGCTATAGCAATAGTCGCGTTTTGACATCACTGAAACCCGCGTTCTAGAGCGGTTCATTCAGTTTGAGTTAAGTTTCGGCGGTTACCTTGTTCAGCGAGTGACTGATGAGTCGGCGGCCTGGCCGGTGCTTGTTTTACAACTATTTCACCGCCATGGCGTCGAACTGACCTGAACCCTCCCCTGCATTGATCAAGAGGATGAATCATGAGTGACAAGGATAAACAGCCGTTGGCTGCGTCGGCTTCAGCCCCTCAGGTGGCGGAATCCGCCGATGCAGCGCTGCAGCATATCGTTGACGGCTTTTTGCATTTCCATCACGACGTCTTCCCCCAGCAGGAAGAACTCTTCAAGAAACTCGCCACTGCCCAGAGCCCACGGGCAATGTTCATCACCTGCGCCGACTCGCGCATCGTGCCCGAGCTGATCACTCAAAGCTCCCCAGGCGACCTGTTCGTGACCCGTAACGTCGGTAACGTGGTGCCGCCCTACGGCCAGATGAACGGCGGTGTTTCCACCGCTATCGAGTACGCGGTGCTCGCCCTTGGCGTACAGCACATCATCGTGTGCGGGCATTCGGACTGCGGCGCCATGCGTGCCGTGCTCAACCCCGACAGCCTGGAAAAGATGCCGACGGTCAAAGCCTGGCTGCGTCACGCCGAGGTCGCCAAGACCATGGTCCATGACAACTGCGACTGCGCCAACGAAGGCGAGAGCATGGCGGTGCTGACCGAAGAAAACGTCATCGCCCAACTGCAACACTTGCGCACCCACCCTTCCGTGGCTTCGCGCATGGCCAATGGTCATTTGTTTATCCATGGTTGGATCTACAACATCGAGACCAGCGAAATTCGGGCCTACGATGCGGACAAGGCGGCGTTCCGACCGCTGAACGGCACCGAGCCGATCCCTTCAGCGACGCCTAAAGCGCGCTTCTAAAACACTTCCCTGCCGGGTAATGCGGTGGCTGCCATGGATGCAGCCAGGCTTTACCGCGCCCGGCGAATGCCTCGGGAGAGTCATCATGCGTGCTGCTCAATTGAAAGCTGTATTGCCACGGGAGCTGCTCGCCTCGGTGGTTGTTTTTCTGGTCGCCTTGCCACTGTGCATGGGCATCGCGATTGCGTCCGGCATGCCGCCGGCCAAGGGCCTGATCACGGGCATCATCGGTGGCCTGGTGGTGGGCTGGCTGGCCGGCTCGCCGCTGCAAGTCAGCGGCCCGGCGGCGGGTCTGGCGGTGTTGGTGTTCGAGTTGGTGCGCCAGCACGGCATGCTGATGCTGGGGCCGATCCTGCTGCTGGCCGGCTTCCTGCAATTGGTGGCCGGGCGTTTGCGCCTGGGCTGCTGGTTTCGCGTCACCGCGCCGGCGGTAGTCTATGGCATGTTGGCCGGGATTGGCGTGTTGATCGTGTTGTCGCAGATTCATGTGATGCTCGACGGCGCGCCCAAGCCGTCCGGGCTGGATAACCTGGCAGGCTTCCCGGCAGCGTTGGCTGAAGCAATTCCGACCTTCGGCGGCGGGCTCGGTTGGCAGGCTGGCGTGCTCGGCCTGTCGACGATGTTGGTGATGTACCTGTGGGACAAATTCCGCCCGCAACCACTACGGTTTGTGCCTGGCGCGTTGCTTGGCGTGGGCCTGGCGACCGTCGCCAGCCTGGTCCTGGCGCTGCAGGTCAAGCGCGTGGAGGTCCCGGAAAACCTTGCGGACGCTATCGACTGGCTGCGCCCCAGCGACCTGCTGAACCTGGCTGACCCACAGCTGTTGATCGCGGCGTTCGCCGTAGCGTTTATTGCCAGTGCCGAAACCCTGCTGTCTGCCGCAGCGGTGGACCGCATGCACAGTGGTCAACGTTCCGACTTCGATAAGGAATTGTCGGCCCAAGGTGTGGGCAACATGCTCTGCGGCCTAGTGGGAGCATTGCCCATGACCGGCGTGATCGTGCGCAGCTCGGCTAACGTCCAGGCCGGGGCAACCACGCGTCTGTCGGCGATGTTCCATGGCCTGTGGCTGCTGGGTTTCGTGCTCTTGCTGTCGAGCGTGCTGCAGAGCATTCCGGTCGCGAGCCTGGCGGGTGTGCTGGTGTACACCGGCATCAAGCTGGTAGACGTCAAGGCGTTCAAGGCGCTGGGGCGCTATGGTCGGATGCCGATGTTCACCTATGCGGCCACCGCGCTGGCAATCATCTTTACCGATTTGCTGACCGGCGTGCTGGTGGGCTTTGGGCTGACGCTGGTGAAGTTGGCGTTCAAGGCGTCGCGTCTTAAAGTCAGCCTTGTTGACCTGCCTCAGGAAGGTGAAATGGAGCTGCGTTTGACGGGGGCGGCGACCTTTCTGAAGGTGCCGGCGTTGACTCAGGTGCTGTCGGCGGTGCCTGCGGGGACCACCTTGCATGTGCCGCTGAGTAACTTGAGTTACATCGACCACTCTTGCCTGGAGTTGCTGGAAGAATGGGGCCGGGCCAATGCAGCCAAGGGCTCGACGTTGGTGATCGAGGCGCGTGGGTTGAAGCGTCGGCTGGAAGGTCGGGTGAGAACGACAGTGGGGATCGGCTCAGCGCCTGCCTGACCCCTCAAAAAACTGTGGGAGCCGGACGATTTACGCAGGTTGATCCAGCGACAGCTCAACCCCAAGCTGGCGCGACAGGCACGGCCAGCGCTTCCAGGACGCTTCGGTCTGCGGGCTCTTGAGCTGCTCGCGATAGGCCTCGACCGACTCCAGCGCAAAGCTTTCCTCGTTAAGCATCTCATCCACCGCCAGGTGCACGGCTTCATCCAACTGGTTGGCGAAGTCTTCGCCGATCAGTTGATGGGCGATCACGTTGGCCACGGTGGTATCCGCTGGAATCAACGGCTGGCCGAAATGCTTGATGTACAGGTCGTTCACTTCTTCGACCAGGCGATGCGCCAGGTAGGCCTCATCCAGCAGGCCATCAAGGCCGTCGTGGCCGGCCAGAATCGCTGGCGGCTGCAGGAAGAAATGTTCAGCGATTTTCAGTACTGGTTTGATCTGGCTTTCAATCCCGGCCTCACGGGCCACGTCATTGGCAGCGTCGAGCAAATCAGGAACCAGGTCGATGTAGGCAGTCACAAAGCGCGTCATGACGATGTTGCGATCACCGTCTGCCAGAGAAATGGCCGAGTGCAGGTGCGGCAATTGTTGTTCCAACTGAATGGCAAGTTGGCCGGTGGTGGCTTCGTGTTGATGGGCACGGGAAATCTGCTCGCGCAATGCGGCGGTGTTCATGAGGGCTCCAGTGAAGCAGGCGTAGGAAAAGGGAAAAGACAAGGTAGTTCGTTTATACGAGCGCCTAAGACGCATTTGTCATAATTATTTCATGGTTATAGGCAGGGGTTATATCGAAATGCCATCGTTCGTCGGATAAACGATTCCGCCGCCCATTTTACGGGCTCCGTCTGTCTGTTTCTATTCATTTGCCCCCACACATTGCGGGGTTGCTACGGCTGTCTATACTCGATTTTGTACGCAATTAGCTGATGACGCCCAACTGCATGACGCAGGCAAGGCTTGGCGGTTGTAAGCAGTATGGAAGCCGCTCCCTTCGCCGCAGGTGCAAACCGGCGGGATAACAAGAAACATAAAGGGGAACCCGCAATGACGCGACATCCACACGTTTGGATGGGCCTCCTGGTGTGGTCGGTATTCGGCCAGGCGCACGCCGCCTGGACCACGAATATGGCGCCAGGGGCTACTGAAGTCAGCCACGCTGTGTTTGACCTGCACATGACCATTTTCTGGATTTGTGTGGTGATCGGCATCGTCGTGTTTGGCGCGATGTTCTGGTCGATGATCCTGCACCGCCGGTCCACGGGCCAGGTAGCGGCCAAGTTCCACGAAAGCACCACCGTGGAAATCCTCTGGACCGTGGTGCCCTTGCTGATTCTGGTGGCCATGGCCATTCCGGCCACCAAGACCCTGATCAACATTTACGACAGCAGTGAATCGGATATCGATATCCAGGTCACCGGCTATCAGTGGAAGTGGCATTACAAATACCTGGGGCAGGATGTGGAGTTCTTCAGCAACCTGGCCACGCCCGCCGAGCAGATCCATAACCAGGCTACCAAGGGTGAACACTACCTGTTGGAAGTCGACCAGCCGCTGGTATTGCCGGTGGGTGCCAAGGTGCGCTTTCTGGTGACCGCCGCCGATGTGATCCACTCATGGTGGGTACCGGCCTTCGCGGTCAAGCGCGACGCCATCCCCGGCTTCGTCAACGAGGCCTGGACCCGCGTCGAGAAGCCCGGCATCTATCGTGGCCAGTGCGCCGAACTGTGTGGCAAGGACCATGGCTTCATGCCCATCGTGGTTGAGGTCAAGTCCAAGGCTGACTACGACACCTGGCTGGGCGAGCGCAAGGAGGAGGCGGCCAAGCTCAAGGAACTGACCTCCAAGGAGTGGACACTGGACGAACTGGTGGCTCGTGGCGACAAGGTCTATCACACCACCTGCGTGGCCTGTCACCAAGCCGAGGGCCAAGGCTTGCCACCGATGTTCCCGGCGCTCAAGGGCTCGAAAATCGCCACGGGGCCGGCCAAAGACCATCTGAGCATCGTGTATCACGGCAAGCCCGGCACCGCGATGGCAGCTTTCGGCAAGCAGCTCTCGGAAGTGGATATCGCCGCTGTGGTGACCTATGAGCGTAACGCCTGGGGTAATAACAAAGGCGACATGGTCACGCCCAAAGACGTGCTGGCTCTGAAACAGGCCCAAAGCAAATGACTACTTTCATTGCCAATGCCCTGAATCGCCCCGCTCACTCGCTTGCAGGAGAACGGCCATGAGCACTGTGATCGACCATGGTCATGCCGACCATGCCCACGGCCCCGCCAAGGGTCTGATGCGCTGGGTGCTGACCACCAACCACAAAGACATCGGCACCATGTACCTGTGGTTCGCCTTCACCATGTTCCTGCTCGGTGGCTCGTTCGCCATGGTGATCCGCGCCGAGCTGTTCCAGCCGGGCCTGCAGATTGTGCAGCCGGCGTTCTTCAACCAGATGACCACCATGCACGGCCTGATCATGGTGTTCGGCGCAGTGATGCCGGCGTTCGTCGGCCTGGCCAACTGGATGATCCCGCTGATGATCGGCGCGCCGGACATGGCCCTGCCGCGCATGAACAATTTCAGTTTCTGGCTGCTGCCGGCGGCGTTTCTGCTGTTGGTGTCTACCTTGTTCACGCCCGGCGGTGGGCCGAACTTCGGCTGGACCTTTTACGCCCCGCTCTCCACCACCTATGCGCCGGAAAGCGTGACGTTCTTTATCTTTGCCATCCACCTGATGGGCATCAGTTCGATCATGGGCGCGATCAACGTGGTCGCCACCATCCTCAACCTGCGCGCGCCGGGCATGACCCTGATGAAAATGCCGCTGTTCGTGTGGACCTGGCTGATCACCGCGTTCCTGCTGATCGCGGTGATGCCGGTACTGGCGGGCTGCGTGACCATGATGCTGATGGATATCCACTTCGGCACCAGCTTCTTCAGCGCGGCCGGTGGTGGCGATCCGGTGCTGTTCCAGCATGTGTTCTGGTTCTTCGGGCATCCCGAGGTGTACATCATGATCCTGCCGGCCTTTGGCGCGGTCAGCTCGATCATCCCGACCTTCTCGCGCAAGCCGCTGTTCGGTTACACCTCGATGGTCTACGCCACCGCGAGCATCGCGTTCCTGTCATTCATCGTGTGGGCACACCATATGTTCGTGGTGGGCATTCCGCTGGTGGGTGAGCTGTTCTTCATGTACGCCACCCTGCTGATCGCCGTACCCACGGGGGTGAAGGTATTCAACTGGGTCAGCACCATGTGGCAAGGCTCACTGACGTTCGAGACGCCGATGTTGTTTGCGGTGGCCTTTGTGATCCTGTTCACCATCGGCGGCTTCTCCGGGCTGATGCTGGCGATTGCCCCGGCGGACTTTCAGTACCACGACACCTACTTTGTGGTGGCGCATTTCCATTACGTACTGGTGCCCGGCGCGATCTTCGGGATCTTCGCCTCGGCCTACTACTGGCTGCCGAAATGGACCGGCCACATGTACGACGAAACCCTGGGCAAACTGCATTTCTGGTTGTCTTTCGTGGGCATGAACATGGCGTTCTTCCCCATGCACTTCGTGGGGCTGGCCGGTATGCCGCGTCGGGTGCCGGACTACAACCTGCAGTTCGCTGACTTCAACATGGTCTCGTCCATCGGTGCCTTCATGTTCGGCGCCACGCAGATCTTCTTCCTGTTCATTGTCATCAAGTGCATCCGTGGCGGCCCGCCTGCGCCGGCCAAGCCCTGGGATGGCGCCGAAGGCCTGGAATGGAGCGTGCCCTCGCCCGCGCCGTATCACACCTTCACCACGCCGCCGGAGGTCAAATGAAGCCCTCCCTATACTCCTCCTGTGGGAGCGGGCTTGCCCGCGATGGCGGTATGTCAGGCGCTGAATCTCCCGACTTTGAGGTCCTCATCGCAGGCAAGCCAGCTCCCACAGAAAGTCCAAAGCCAGGTGGGCGCCATGGCTGACTCCGTACCGCTCAAGCGCCTGGTCACCCGTCTGCTGATTTTGGTGTTGGCGATGTTCGCCTTTGGCTTCGCCCTGGTGCCGATCTACGACGTGATGTGCAAGGCGTTCGGCATCAACGGCAAGACCGCCGGCCAGTACGAGGGCGAGCAAATGGTCGACCCCTCGCGCCAGGTGCGCGTGCAGTTTCTGTCCACCAACGCCATCGACATGGTCTGGGAATTTCATTCCAAGGCCGATGAGATTGTGGTCAACCCCGGAGCAGTCAACGAGATGCTGTTCGTGGCCTACAACCCCACCGATAAGCCGATGACCGCCCAGGCGATACCCAGCATTTCCCCGGCCGAGGCGGCGATGTACTTCCACAAGACCGAATGCTTTTGCTTCACCCAGCAAGTGTTGCAGCCCGGTGAGCGCATTGAGATGCCCGTACGTTTCATCGTCGATCGCGCGATGCCCAAGGATGTGAAGCATTTGACCCTGGCGTACACGCTGTTCGATATCACTGCGCGCCAGCCGCCCGTGGCCGTCAGGACCGGGGGCTAGCTACTGTTTGCCCCCTCAATCAGGAGAGCGAATACATGTCGACTCATGATACGTACTACGTACCGGCGCAAAGCAAATGGCCGATAATTGCCACGATTGGCCTGCTGGTCACCGTGTATGGCCTGGCCGTGTGGTTCAACGACTTGAAGGCCGCGCGGGCCGAATCCCACGGGCCGTGGATCTTTTTCGTCGGCGGTTTGCTGCTGGCCTACATGCTGTTTGGCTGGTTTGGCGCGGTGATCAAGGAAAGTCGTGCCGGGCTGTACAGCGCGCAGATGGACCGCTCGTTCCGCTGGGGCATGACCTGGTTCATCTTTTCGGAGGTGATGTTCTTCATCGCCTTTTTTGGTGCGCTGTTCTACGTGCGTGTCTGGGCCGGGCCTTGGTTGGCGGGCGAGGGCCCCAAGGGCATTGCCCATATGCTGTGGCCGAACTTTGAGTTTGCCTGGCCCCTGCTGAACAACCCCGACCCCAAGCTCTACCCAGCGCCCAAAGGCACCATCAGCCCCTGGGGCCTGCCGTTGGTCAACACCATCCTGCTGGTGAGCTCCAGCGTGACCATCACCATCGCCCACCATGCCCTGCGCAAAGGCCATCGCGGCGCGCTGAAACTCTGGCTGGCGATCACCGTGCTGCTGGGCCTGGCGTTTCTTGGGTTCCAGGCTGAGGAATACATCCACGCCTATAAAGAGTTGGGCCTTACCCTGGGCTCAGGCGTGTACGGCGCGACGTTCTTCATGCTCACGGGCTTTCACGGCGCCCACGTGACCATCGGCACCATTATTTTGTTTGTGATGCTGATGCGCATCCTGCGTGGGCATTTCAATGCCGAGCACCAGTTCGGTTTCGAGGCGGCCAGTTGGTATTGGCACTTTGTGGACGTGGTGTGGATCGGGCTGTTTTTCTTTGTCTATGTGCTGTGACGCCGCTTACCACGGCGCATGAGAGACCAGTTGGCCGCTGAAAAAGCCCCAGGCGATCAAGCCCACGGTGATCACGGCCAGCGTGACACGCACAGTCAAGGCAGTGACGAGGCGGTTGGAGTTGCCCTCGTCCTTGACCAGGAAGAACAAGCCACTGAACAGGCTCACGACGGTCGCGATCAGCATCAGGGCAATGGCGGCTTTGAGCATGGTCTGGCTCCGGGCTTATTGGGAGAGGGGCGATGAGATCGAGTATAGCCAGTGCCCTGCAGCGCTTTCGTCCGGGCATCGCGCCGACGCTGGTGGTGCTGGTGTTGCTGCCATTGATGGTCGGCCTGGGGTTCTGGCAACTGGCCCGTGGGCACGAAAAGCAACTGCTGGTAGACCGTTATGCCGAGCGCCGCGCGGCCGAGCCGGTCAGCAGTGCGCAACTCAATGACATGGCTGATCCGGCCTTCCGTCGCGTCCATCTTCGCGGGCAACTGGATGGTGAACACAGCGTATTGCTGGATAACCGCATGCGTGACGGCAAGGCCGGTGTCGAGCTGCTGCAGCCTTTTCATGATCAGGCCAGCGGCCTATGGCTGTTGCTCAATCGTGGCTGGCTGCCTTGGCCAGACCGGCGTATCGCGCCCGCCTTTACTACCCCTGAACAGACGCTGAACCTCGACGCCTGGGTGTACGTCGCCCCCGGCGAGACCTTCCAACTGCATGCCGACCCGGCCAGCACGCAATGGCCGCGCCTGCTTACCGCACTGCACCCCGCCGCGCTGTGGGACGAACTGGGGCGCAGCGGTTTTGCCTATGAACTGCGTGCCGAAGCGGGCCCCGATACCTACGAAACCAGCTGGCCCGTGGTCGCCATGGGCCCGGAAAAACACCTGGCCTACGCCGTGCAATGGTTCGCCATGGCCGTGGCGTTGCTGGCGCTTTACCTCTACCTCGGATGGCATAACAAAAAGGAGAAGCCCCATGGGAGCGGCCATGAATCCACCCAGCACATCTGACACGCTTGATCGGCGCAAGGGTCGCTGGCAGCTGATTTTGATCCTGATGATGGTGATCGGCCCGATGGCGCTGGCCACCTTTATGTACAAATTGCAGTTCTGGGTGCCGGACAGCCGCAGCTACCACGGCGAACTGATCGGCAACGGCCAGACCCGCGCCGACATTGGTGTGCAGGCCGATGAACAGCGTTGGCAACTGCTGGTCACCGCCCCCGCCGCCTGCGCTGCCGATTGCCAGCAACTGGTGTACCTGGCGCGCCAGCTGCAGATCAGCCTTGGCCGTGATGCGTCTCGTGCCAGCCATGCCCTGGCCGGCGCGCAACCTTTGAGCCGCGAATACGAGGCCAAGCTCAAGGCTGAATATCCACAGCTGCAGCGCTACCCGCTGGATGTGTCGACCTTTGCCAGGAACGCTGCCGCGCCTGGTGAGGCACAACTGTGGATCGTCGACCCCCACGGCAATCTGGTGCTGCGCTATGACGCCAAGGTCAAGGGCAAGGACTTGCTCAACGACCTGCGCTTGCTGCTGAAACTGTCGAACATCGGATAAGGGCACCGTCATGGCCAAGCCTGGATTTCGCCTCGCGCTGTTTGCCACCTTACTGGCGTTGCTTGTCGTGCTGCTCGGCGCCTATACCCGCCTGACCCACGCCGGCCTCGGCTGCCCGGACTGGCCGGGTTGCTACGGCTTTATCAGCGTGCCCCAAAGCGAAGCCCAACTGGCCCATGCCGAGTTGCACTTTCCCGACACGCCGGTGGAGGCCGACAAAGGCTGGGCCGAGATGACCCATCGCTACTTCGCTGGCAGCCTGGGCCTCTTGATCGCGCTGCTGGCGGCGCGTTCGTGGCGTCATCGGCGTGATCCGGGCCAGCCAGTGAAGCTGCCGCTGTTCCTGCTGGCGGTGGTGTTGGCCCAGGCGGCGTTTGGCATGTGGACCGTGACCTTGAAGCTCTGGCCGCAAGTGGTCACCGGGCACCTGTTGGGCGGCTTTGCGACCTTGAGCCTGCTGTTTCTGCTGACCCTGCGGCTGTCCGGCGTACTGCCGGCGCTGGTCGTGCCCAAGCGCCTGCAATATTGGGCGACGGCGGGCCTGGTGCTGGTGATCGGGCAGATCGCCCTGGGCGGCTGGGTCAGTTCCAACTACGCGGCGGTGGCCTGTGTCGATTTGCCCACCTGCCATGGCCAATGGTGGCCGGCAGCGGACTTTGCCAATGGCTTTCACCTGACCCAGCACATCGGCCCCAATTACCTGGGCGGGCAGCTCGACAGCGAAGCGCGCACTGCTATTCACCTGACGCATCGCGTCGGCGCCGTGCTGGTCACGCTGGTGCTGCTCGGTTTGGCCTGGCAACTGCGGGCAGTGGGGATGACGCGCCTGGCCGGCCTGCTGTTGATCGCCCTGGCCGCGCAGATCTGCCTGGGGCTGAGCAATGTGGTGTTCGGCCTGCCGTTACCGGTGGCAGTCGCGCACAACGCTGGCGGGGCAACGTTGTTGTTGACGCTGGTGCTGGTCAATTACCACGCGCGCACCAGCCTGGTTCGGGTGCGTCACCCGCGTCTGTTCGGTTGGCGTTTTATCCCGCGCAAACAGGTGTCGGGCCTGATCACCCTTAAAGGAGAACTGCCATGGCGACCGTGATCGGCGCACGTCGCGACCGGGCGATCTGGCGTGACTATCTGGAGCTGACCAAGCCCAAAGTGGTGGTGCTGATGCTGATCACCTCGCTGGTGGGCATGTTCCTCGCCACCCGCGCCGGGGTGCCCTGGACCGTGCTGGTGTTCGGCAACCTCGGCATTGCCCTGTGTGCCGGCGGCGCGGCGGCGGTCAATCATGTGGTGGATCGACGGATTGATGCCGTGATGGCGCGCACTCACAAGCGGCCGATGGCTGAGGGGCGTGTCTCGCCGATGGCGGCGTTAGCGTTTGCGTTGTTCCTGGCGATTGCAGGGTTGGCCCTGCTGCTGGCGTTCACCAACCCGCTGGCGGCCTGGCTGACCTTGGCTTCGCTGCTGGGTTATGCGGTGATCTACACCGGCTTTCTCAAGCGGGCGACTCCGCAGAATATCGTCATCGGCGGTCTGGCCGGTGCGGCGCCGCCGCTGCTGGGCTGGGTGGCTGTCACCGGGCATGTGGGTGCCGAACCCTTGCTGCTAGTGCTGATCATCTTCGCCTGGACCCCGCCACACTTCTGGGCCCTGGCCATTCACCGCAAAGAGGAATACGCCAAGGCCGACATCCCGATGCTGCCGGTCACCCATGGCGAGCACTACACCAAGGTGCATATCCTGCTGTACACCTTCGCCCTGCTGGCGGTGAGCCTGATGCCCTACGTTATCCACATGAGCGGGCTGCTCTACCTGGCCTGTGCGCTGGTGTTGGGTGCGCGCTTTCTGCAATGGGCCTGGGTGTTGTACCGTGGCAGCCAGCCGCACGCGGCGATCAACACGTTCAAGTACTCTATCTGGTACTTGCTGCTGCTGTTTATCGCCCTGCTCGTAGACCACTACTTATTGTTGAACCTATGACTCGAACTCAAAAAACCGTCTTCATCCTCGTGGCCCTGGTGGCGTTGATCATGGGCCTGACCGTCAACAAAGTGCTCTCGGGCAAAGGCCAGGGCGACCCTACCGCGCTGATCGACGCGGGCATCATTCTGTTGCCGCAAAGCCGCCAGTTGCCAGCGGTGACCATGACCAATCAGGAAGGCCAGCCGGTGGTGGTCAACGAGTTGAAGGGCAAGTGGAGCCTGCTGTTTTTTGGCTACACCTTCTGCCCGGATATCTGCCCAACCACCCTCGCCCAGCTTCGCCAGATCAAGAGCGAGCTGCCCCAAGAGGCTGTGGATAAGTTGCAGGTGATCCTGGTCAGCGTCGATCCGCACCGCGATACTCCGGCGCAGCTCAAGCAGTACCTGGGTTACTTTGATCCGCAGTTCCAAGGCCTGACTGGCGCGAATGTGGAGGATGTGCAGAAGGTTTCGAATGCGGTGAGCATTCCCTTCATTCCGGCGGATACCACTAAGCCGAACTACACCGTCGACCACAGCGGCAACCTGGCACTGATTGGCCCGGATGGGACGCAGCGTGGGTTTATTCGTGCGCCGTTGAACAACCAGAAGCTGGTGGCGCAGTTGCCGGGGTTGCTACAGCGCAAGTGAGCACCTGATGATCGTTCCCACGCTCTGCGTGGGAATGCAGTTAGGGACGCTCTGCGTCCCCAAGCGTGACGCAGAGCGTCACGAGAGGCGTTCCCACGCGGAGCGTGGGAACGATCAGATCAGGAGAAATCAGAACGCCGGCTTGATCGCGCCTTTGTACTTCTCTTCGATGAACTTCTTCACTTCAGGCGTGTGCAGAGCTGCAACCAGCTTCTTCACCGCGTCCGCATCCTTGTTGTCTTCGCGGGTCACCAGGATGTTCACGTAAGGCGAATCGCTGCCTTCGATCACCAGGGCATCCTTGGATGGGTCCAGCTTGGCTTCCAGGGCGTAGTTGGTGTTGATCAGCGCCAGGTCGACTTGGGTCAGCACGCGCGGCAGGGTGGCGGCTTCCAGTTCGCGGAATTTCAGGTTTTTATCGTTGCCGGTGATGTCCTTGATGGTCGACAGGATGTTGGTCGGGTCCTTCAGGGTGATCAGGCCGTTCTTGGCCAGCAGTAACAGCGCACGACCACCGTTGGTGGCGTCGTTCGGAATCACCACGTTGGCGCCGTCAGGCAGGTCGGCCAATTTTTTGTACTTGCTGGAGTAAGCGCCCAGAGGCTCCAGGTGCACCGCGCCGACGCTCACCAGGTGAGTGCCTTTGGCCTTGTTGAATTCATCCAGGTACGGCTGGTGCTGGAAGAAGTTGGCGTCCAGGCGCTTTTCAGCCACCTGTACGTTCGGCTGCACGTAGTCGGTGAAGACTTTGACGTTCAGGTCCACGCCTTCTTTGGCCAGGGCAGGCTTCACGAATTCGAGGATTTCGGCGTGAGGCACCGGCGAAGCAGCGACCGTAATGGTCTCGGCGTGGGCGGAAAACGCAGCCACGGCGGCGAAAGCAACCAGTAGTTTTTTCATCCAGCAAGCTCCTTGTTCGGGCATCTGCCGGCTGTGTGCCGGCAATGGCCGTTATTTACGAGAAAAATGCACCACCAGCCGGTCGCCGACGGTTTGCAGAATTTGCACAAGAATCAACAGCATCACCACGGTGACCACCATCACATCGGTCTGGAAGCGCTGGTAGCCAAAACGGATTGCCAGGTCGCCCAGGCCGCCAGCACCGACCACACCCGCCATTGCGGTGTAGGAAACCAGTGTAATCGCCGTCACCGTAATCGCTGCGAAGATGCCAGGGCGGGCTTCGGGCAACAGGGCGTTGGTGATGATCTGGCGGGTGGTAGCACCCATGGCCTGGGTGGCTTCGATGATGCCACGGTCCACTTCGCGCAGGGCTGTTTCCACCAGGCGCGCAAAGAATGGCGTGGCGCCGACGACCAGCGGTGGGATCGCGCCGGCGACACCCAGCGACGTGCCGGTGATCAGTACCGTGAATGGAATCATCACGATCAGCAGGATGATGAACGGTAGCGAGCGCAAGATATTCACGATCAGCGACAGCAGCGCGTACAGGCCTTTTTGTTCGAACAGCTGGCGCGGGCTGGTCAGGAACAACAGCACGCCCAGGGGCAGGCCCAGCAGCACGGTGAAGAACAGCGAGCCGAACAGCATGGTCATGGTGTCACCGGTGGCGAGCCAGATTTCAGACCAGTCGATATTGGCGAAGAAACTCAGGAAAACGTCCATCAGCGCAGGACCTCCATGTGAACGTCGGCGGCGGTGAAGCGTGCAAACGCAGCGTCCATGTCACCGCCGGTGACGGCGAGGGTCAGTTGCCCGTAAGGGATGTCTTTGATGCGGTCGATACGACCGGCAAGGATGCTGTAGTCCACCCCGGTTTCCCGTGCGACGGTACCCAGCAGTGGCGCGTAGGTCGCGTCCCCTTGGAACGTCAGGCGCACGATACGGCCTGGCACATGGGCAAAGTCGTCGCGCTGCTCGCCTTCGTCCACCTGTTCGGCTTCTTGTACGAAGCGTTTGGTGGTCGGGTGCTTGGGGTGCAGGAACACGTCGGCCACCGAGCCTTGCTCGACGATCACCCCGGCGTCCATCACCGCGACCTGGTCGCATACGCGGCGGATCACGTCCATTTCATGGGTGATCAACACGATGGTCAGGTTCAGCTCGCGGTTGATCTCGGCCAGCAGTTGCAGGACCGACGCCGTGGTTTGCGGGTCGAGGGCGCTGGTGGCTTCGTCGCACAGCAGGATTTTTGGCTTGGTCGCCAGGGCTCGGGCGATGCCGACGCGCTGTTTCTGGCCGCCGGACAACTGCGCCGGGTACTTCTTGGCGTGGTCCGACAAGCCGACGCGGGCGAGCAGCTCAGCCACACGCTGGTCGATTTCCTTGCGCGACAGTTCGCCGGCGAGCGTCAGCGGCAGCGCGACGTTGTCGGCCACGGTCTTGGACGCCAGCAAGTTGAAGTGCTGGAAGATCATGCCGACCTGCTGGCGAAAGCGCCGCAGGCCGTTGGCGTCCAGCGCAGTGACTTCTTCGCCATCCACCTTGATCTGGCCACCACTGGGCTCTTCCAGGCGGTTGATCAGGCGCAGCAGGGTGCTTTTACCGGCACCCGAGTGGCCAATCAGGCCAAACACCTGGCCGTTCTCGACGCGCAGGCTGGTGGGGTGCAGGGCGGGGATATCCTTACCGGCGACGCGGTAGGTTTTATGGACGTTTTGAAACTCGATCACGTAGCGAACCTTGTGGGGCGCATTGAAAAGGGATCAGCGGTTAGCCGGGCGCGCATTTTAGCCTGTCCGTATAGCGTTTCTTAGCATTTATTTCGTATTCATCCAGTCATTTGGCAATAACGCGATCAAAGGTCATAAAAAAGGAACGGTGCAAAACCGCGTCAGTCACTACTTAAGCAACTCGATTTCCCAGGTGCCGTGCCTGGGGTTTTGCTCAAACGAGCCGGGGACCGCTCTGGCCACTTTGAATAAGGAGTTTTGACTGATGAGTACCAAGAAGCCAGCCACCCCGCCCAAGAGTGAACTTGCGGGTACCGATACCCTGGACCGTGGCAACACCAACGCCAAGTTGCAGGCCCTGGAAGAATTCCGCTCTGACGCGACTGGCCAGGCCCTGCGCACCAACCAAGGCGTGAAGATTTCCGATAACCAGAACAGCTTGAAAGTCGGCGCGCGCGGCCCGTCGCTGCTCGAAGACTTCATCATGCGTGAAAAGATCACGCACTTCGACCATGAGCGCATCCCGGAGCGCATCGTGCATGCCCGTGGTACGGGCGCCCATGGCTATTTCCAGAGTTACGGCGACCATTCGACGCTGACCAAGGCAGGTTTCCTGCGCACGCCTGAGCATAAAACCCCGGTGTTCGCGCGTTTTTCCACGGTGCAGGGCCCGCGTGGTTCCGGCGACACCGTGCGTGATGTGCGCGGTTTTGCCGTGAAGTTCTTTACCGACGAAGGCAACTTCGACCTGGTGGGCAACAACATGCCGGTGTTCTTCATCCAGGATGCGATCAAATTTCCAGACTTCGTCCACGCGGTGAAACCCGAGCCTCATAACGAAATTCCTACCGGCGGTTCGGCCCACGATACCTTCTGGGACTTTGTCTCGCTGCAACCGGAATCCGCGCACATGGTGATCTGGGCCATGTCCGACCGCGCCATTCCAAAAAGCCTGCGCGCCATGCAGGGTTTTGGGGTGCACACCTTCCGGTTGATCAATACCGAAGGTAAGTCCAGCTTCGTGAAATTCCACTGGCGTCCAAAAGTCGGCACCTGCTCCCTGGTATGGGACGAAGCGCAAAAGCTGGCCGGTAAAGATACGGACTACCACCGTCGTGACCTGTGGGAGGCGATTGAAAGCGGCGATTACCCCGAGTGGGAGCTGGGCGTGCAGATCGTGGCCGAAGAGGACGAACACAAGTTCGATTTCGATTTGCTCGACCCGACCAAGATCATTCCCGAAGAACTGGTGCCGATCACGCCGCTGGGCAAAATGGTGCTCAACCGTAACCCCGACAACTTCTTCGCTGAAGTCGAGCAGGTTGCGTTCTGCCCGGGCCACATCGTGCCGGGCATCGACTTCACCAACGACCCGTTGCTGCAAGGCCGTCTGTTTTCCTACACCGATACCCAGATCAGCCGACTGGGCGGGCCGAACTTTCATGAGATTCCAATCAACCGGCCTGTCGTGCCTTTCCATAACGGCCAGCGCGACGCTCAGCATCGTACGGTGATCGATAAAGGCCGTGCGTCGTACGAGCCAAACTCCATTGATGGTGGTTGGCCGAAGGAAACCCCTGCCGGTCCTACCGATGGTGGCTTTGAGTCCTACTACGAGCGCGTCGATGCCAACAAGGTGCGTGAGCGTAGCGAATCCTTCGGTGACCATTTCTCCCAGGCGACGCTGTTCTACAACAGCATGAGCCACCACGAGAAAGAGCACATTATCGCGGCCTACAGCTTTGAGCTGGGCAAGGTGGAGCGCGAGTTCATCCGTGCGCGCCAGGTCAACGAGATCCTGGCCAATATCGACCTGGAGCTGGCCAAGCGCGTTGCGCAGAATTTGGGCTTGCCGGCGCCGACCAAGGGCACGGTGCCTGCCCGTGAAACGTCGCTGAAAGAATCGCCAGCCTTGAGCCAGGTGAATTTACTATCGGGCGATATTAAAACGCGCAAAGTGGCGATTCTGGCAGCCAACGGCGTTGATGGTGCGGCCATTGACGCGCTAAAAGCCGCGCTGGAAGCTGAAGGCGCCCATGCCAAGTTGCTGGGGCCTACTTCGGCGCCTGTGACCACTGCGCAGGGCAAGACGCTGCCGGTCGACGCCTCGATGGAAGGCATGCCGTCCATTGCCTTCGACGCAGTGTTTATCCCGGGTGGCAAAGAGTCCGTGAAGGCGCTGAGCGGTGATGGTGTGGCGTTGCATTATGTACTGGAAGCCTACAAACACCTGAAGGCGATTGCGGTAGCCAGTGATGTGAAGCCGTTGCTGGACCTGCTGAAGCTGGAAGCGGATGCGGGGTTGATCGTGGGCGCGGATGCCAAGGCGTTCAAAGCGTTTTTTGCGGCGATTGCCCAGCATCGGGTGTGGGAGCGTGAGCCGAAATCCAAGGCGATTCCGGCTTAACTTATCGGTTGTTTGTTAGATCGTCATCGCAGGCAAGCCAGCTCCCACACCGTTCAAATGTGGGAGGTGGCTTGCCTGCGATGCTTTTAGTCCGCCTTGCGCGGAATCAGCACAACCTGCGCCGGAATGTGTTTCAGGATTTGCCGGTGAATCTTCAGGTCATATCCCGAATCAATCCGCTTGACCCGCTTGGTCAGTAACGTGGCCAGCCACGGGTAATCCTGGGTGCGTGGCACCTGGATGCTGACATCGCACTGGTAATTCACCACGTCGGTGGCGATCGCGTCCAACTGATGACGCATATCTTCGACATCCGCCAGGTTCAGCGCCACGGTGGTGCTCGGCGCTGCCGGGTCGATAACCTTGGCGGCGGGCTTGGCTTCAGCGGCTTTCAACGCGGCTTCTGCCTGGTCCAATTCGGCTTTGCGCGCATGGCTGATGGCGCTGTTGACGCCACCAGTCAGCGCAGGGGCCTTGGGCATCAAGGCGCGGGCACGGCTCAGGGCCGTGGCGGCCGCGTTGACATCGCCCTTTTGCAACACGATCTGGCTGCGCTGCAAGTAGGCTTCGGCCAATTGACGCTGGTAGGCCTCAAGTGCCGGGTCATTGGGCGATTGGGCCTGCAGTGCGGCCAACTGGTCTTCGGCGGTGGCCAATTCGCTGCTGGCCAGGTTTTGTTCCAGCTGCGCGATGGCCGCAGCCCGCGGATCCGGAGCCTGGGGGGCAGCGGGCGGCGTACTTTGGCAGGCGCCCAGCAGCAGTGAAAATGCGGCAAGGAGCAGATAACGGGAGGTGAACGGCTTCATTCCTGCGACTCTCTATTTGCGCAAAAAGCGAGCAAGTCTACACCCCTCGACGGGGCAGGACAAAACTCAGCAGAAACAGGGCGGCCGCCGTAACCACAATCGACGGCCCGGCCGGTGTGTCCTTGAACCAGGACAGCGCCAGGCCACCACACACTGCAAGCATCCCCAGGAGGCTGGCGCCAATCGCCATCTGCTCCGGAGAGCGAGCGTGACGTTGGGCGGCGGCGGCTGGAATGATCAGCAGCGACGTGATCAACAATACGCCGACAATCTTCATCGCGACAGCAATCACCACGGCGATGAGCAACATCAGCGCCATACGCAGGCCTGCGACGGGCAAGCCCTCTACCTTGGCCAGTTCTTCATGCACGGTGATCGCCAGCAACGGGCGCCACAGGGTCACCAGCAACACCAGCACCGCAGCGCTGCCGCCGAGTATCCAGGCCAGGTCGGTCGGGCTGATTGCCAGCAGGTCACCAAACAGGTAGGCCATCAGGTCGATGCGCACTTCATGCATGAAGCTCAGCACCACCAGGCCCAGGGACAAAGTACTGGGCGCAAGGATGCCCAGCAGTGTGTCGGAAGCCAGTGGCTGGCGTTGCTGCAGGGTCACCAGCAGCACCGCTAGCAGCAGGCAGCCGACGGTCACGGCGATGGCCGGGCTTACGTCCAGCAGAAAGCCCATGGCCACGCCCAGCAAGGCGGCATGGGACAACGTGTCGCCGAAATAGGCCATGCGTCGCCACACCACGAACGAGCCCAATGGGCCCGCTACCAGTGCCAAAGCCAAGCCTGCCAGCAGGGCGTAGAGCAGAAAATCAGCCATGCTTGCAGCTATCTCCATGAACGTGGGGGGTATCGACGACGGCGCCATGCAGGTCATGGGCGTGGTCGTGGTGGTGATGATAGATAGCCAGGCTCTGGGCGTTCTTGCCGAACAACTCCACGAACGCCGGGTCGCCACTGACCTGTTCCGGGTGGCCCGAGCAGCACACGTGGCGGTTGAGGCAGACCACTTGGTCGGTGGTGCTCATGACCAGGTGCAAGTCGTGGGAGACCATCAGCACGCCGCAACCATGGCGGTCGCGCAGGCGGGTGATCAGGCTGTACAGCTCGGCCTGGCCAGCGACATCGACACCTTGCACGGGCTCATCGAGTACCAGCAACTCGGGCTCGCGCAGCAAGGCGCGGGCCAGCAGCACGCGCTGCATTTCGCCGCCGGAGATGCTTTGCACCGGGTTGTCGATGACGTGTTCGGCGCCGACTTCCTTAAGCGCAGCCTGGGCGCGGGCGCGGTCTACGCCAGGCACCAGGCGCAGGAAGCGCAATACGGAGAGCGGCAATGTCGGGTCCACGTGCAGCTTTTGCGGCATATAGCCCACGCGCAGCTTGGGCTTGCGCCAAACCGTGCCGCTGTGGGGCTTGAGCAGCCCGAGCACGGCGCGCACCAGGGTGGTCTTGCCAGCGCCGTTGGGGCCGATCAAAGTGACGATTTGCCCCGGCTCCACGCTCAGTGCGATGTTTTCCAGCACGTTTTGCCCGGCGAACGTGACCCCGACCTGCTCCAGGCGGATTAACGCATTGCTCATCAAACCCCCTGGCAGCCTGCGCACAGGCCGACCACTTCGACCGTTTGCCCCTCGACCTTGAAGCCGACGTCGGCAGCGCTTTTGACAATGGCGTCGCTGATGCTTTTTTGCTCAAGCTCGATGGCGGCGTGGCACTCGCGGCAGATCAGGAACTGGCCCTGATGCGCGTGCTCCGGGTGGTTGCAACCGACAAAGGCGTTGAGCGAGGCGATACGGTGCACCAGGCCATTTTCCAGCAGGAAATCCAGTGCACGGTAAACGGTAGGCGGTGCGGCGCGGCGGCCGTCCTGCTCGCTGAGGACGCCAAGAATATCGTAAGCGCCCAAAGGCTTATGGCTCTGCCACACCAGCTCCAGCACCCGGCGACGCAAGGCGGTCAGGCGCAAGCCTTTCTTTGCGCACAGGGTGTCGGCCTCTGACAATGCGGTGTGCACGCAGTGAGAGTGGTCGTGGGGACGGCTGGCAAGCGGTGTTTTAGGCATGAGCGGCGACAGATATTTGATAGAGACGTTATTATGTTACCCGTTCCTACGCCATCGAGTGGTCATCGTGTCCCGACTTTTTCCCGTTTTTGTCATATTTGTCACCAGTTTGTTCGTTGCGGGTGCCGCTCAGGCCGAGGTCAAGGTGCTGACGAGCATCAAGCCGTTGCAGCTGATCGCGGCTGCCGTGCAGGACGGCGTGGCTGTTCCAGAGGTATTGCTGCCGCCGGGGGCGTCGCCACATAACTTCGCTTTGCGCCCATCCGACGTACGGCGCGTGCAGTCGGTCGACCTGCTTTACTGGATCGGGCCAGACATGGAGACGTTTTTGCCGCGTGTGCTTAAAGGCCGTACGGCGCCAACGGTGGCCGTGCAGGATCTGCCAGGCATGAAACTGCGCATTTTCGGCGAAGATAGCCATTCTCATGCCGACGAAGCCGACGAACATGACCACGATCACCGCCCAGGCAGCGTGGATGCGCACCTGTGGCTGTCGACCGTCAATGCGCGCGTGATCGCCGCACGGATGGCGGCCGACCTCAGCGCCGCCGACCCGGCCAATGCCGAGCGTTATCAGAGCAATGCCAAAGCCTTCGAAGAACGCCTGAACGCGCTGGATGCGCGCCTGAAGCAGCGTTTGGCGGGCGTGGATGGCAAACCTTACTTCGTGTTCCACGAAGCCTTTGATTACTTCGAGGAGGCGTACGGCTTGAAGCATGCGGGCGTGTTCAGCGTGGCCGCCGAAGTGCAGCCGGGCGCGCAGCACGTAGCGGCGATGCGCGCGCGTTTGCAGGAAGTGGGCAAGACTTGCGTGTTCAGCGAGCCGCCGTTGCGACCTCGCTTGGCCGAAACCCTGGTAGCCGGGTTGCCGGTGAAGTTGGCGGAGTTGGATGCGTTGGGTGGCTATACCCCGGCGACGGCCCAGGGTTATGAGCAGGTGCTGGAAAAACTCGGCAATGACCTCGCCGGTTGCCTGGAGTCGCTCTAACAGGTAACACAAAACCCTGTGGGAGTGGGCTTGCCCCAATGCCAGTCAGTTAAGCGGTCATCGCCTACTGTAGGAGCGAGCTTGCTCGCGAAAAACGTCAACGATAACGCGTGCTCGCTGAATGAACGCGGCGCCCGTAAGTTTTTCGCGAGAAAGCTCGCTCCTACAAAAAACCTTAACTGACTGGCATTAGGGCTTGCCCGCGATAGCCATAGGTATCTACACAACTTTGTAGGCTGTAGCAGCCGACGGTAACCACGATGCGACGCGAGACGCTCTTGATCTTGATCTGCTTTTGATCTTAGGCGACCCCCAAATCACTGGCGGATTACGGGCACACCGAGCCTGGGCGAGGTGCCGAGTGGTGGGGCAAGAGCGTTTTGCTTACTTTGGCCTGGGCCGGCATCCCGGCTTTTGCAAAGTGAGCCGCCGTCAGGGCGGAACCCTAAGTGGCCGTTACCGCAGGAATGGATATGTACACGGTCCAACTGTGTTGACTGTCAAGCCGTCTTCGCAGGCAAGCCAGCTCCCACAGTTGGATCGCGGTGCGTCAGTTAGATCAGCGTCGGCTGCCAGGCCGTCGCGAGAGCAAGCTCCCTCGCCACAGGTTTAGCGTCGTACCGAAGTTGTGTAGATACCTATGCCGCGATAGCGTTGGCTCAGTCGATACCGCTATCGCAGGCAAGCCAGCTCCCACATTGACCGAGTCGGTGTTTTAAAGTGCGAACGGCAGGTGGACCGTGACCTGCTGACGCTGCGCCAAGCGGTGCTCGAACTCAGCCGGGTCATGAATCAACACATCCTGCCCGGCAAATGACTCGGCCGCGATCAGCCGCGACAGCCAGAACCGCACGCACGCCACGCGCAGCATGGTCGGCCATAGCTCGGCTTCCTTCGCGGTAAACGCTCGTAGCCCTGCGTAAGCGCCCAGCAGCGCCCGGGCACGGTGGCCGTCAATCACGCCCTCGGCATCCGAGCACCAGTCATTCAAGGCGATGGCCACGTCGTAGAGCATCGGCCCCGAACAGGCGTTGTAGAAGTCGATCAGGCCCGTCAGGTGCGTGCCTTCAAACATCGCGTTATCGCGAAACAGATCGGCGTGCACATTCGCCCGTGGTAGGCCGAGGATGTCGGCCTTGTGGGCGTCGATCTCGGCCAGCGCATCGCGCAACAGGCGTTGCTGGGCCTCGTTAAGGTGCGAAATAAGCTGCGCGCCCTCGCTGAGCATCCACTCCAGGCCGCGGTCGGTCTTGCGTTCAAGTACCTTTTCGCCTTGGGTGGCCAGGTGCAGGTGGCCGAGCAGTTCGCCAACCTGGGCGCAATGCTGCGCATTGGCCTCCTTGATGTGCTTGCCCGCCAGACGTGGTTGCAGCAAGGCCGGTTTGCCCTTGAGTTCGCGCAAAGCGATGCCGTCGGTGGTGCGCAGGGCGTACGGCACGGGCAGGTCGGCGTCGTGGAGCACGTCGAGCAGTTCGATGAAGAACGGCATTTCTGCCACCGGGCCACGCTCAACCAGGGTCAGGACGAACTCGCCCTGCTCCAGGCTGATAAAGAAATTGGTGTTTTCGCTGCCGGCGGCAATCCCCTGGAAATCAAGCAGGCGGCCGAGCCCATAAGGGGCGAGAAAGGTTTCCAGCTCGGGCCGAGCCAGGGGGGTGAACACAGACATGGTTAAAACTGCCGTTACGGGCGCTGCGGTGGGCAGCGCCGGTTAAAATTAAGAAATCATTTCCATTCGAAGATCTTCCATGACGGGATCAGCATATCCGGCTGGTCAGAGCGGATGAAGTTCGCGTCGGTGCCGTCCGCACGTACCAGAAAGTACGGCGGTGCGCCCTTCGGGGTGACTTTGATTGCGTACAGGAAGCCGTTTTGGCGGTATTCCTGGATGGTTTTGTCGCCTTCCGTGCGAATGGTAACTTCCGGGTCTGCCGAAGGGGCATCGTCTGCCGCCATGGCAGCCATCGGAGCGAGTGCAATCAAACCGGTCAACAGCAGGCGATTGAATGTACGCATGATAACCTTGTCCCTTTGTTTTCATTGGTCCGGCTATTCTAGCGCCTGACCCGCCGAAAAGGTTGATCCTGCTCATGAGCCAAGCGCCCCTCGTCCTGGTGGACGGTTCTTCTTATCTGTACCGCGCCTTCCACGCGCTGCCACCGCTGACCACCTCCAAAGGCCTGCCCACCGGTGCGGTCAAGGGCGTGTTGAACATGCTCAAAAGCCTGCGCAAGCAGTACCCGGACAGCCCATTTGCGGTGGTTTTCGACGCCAAGGGTGGGACGTTTCGCGATGAGATGTACGCCGAATACAAAGCCAACCGCCCGAGCATGCCCGATGACATGCGCCTGCAGATCGAGCCGCTGCATCAAAGCGTGATCGCTCTTGGCTTCCCGTTGCTGTGCGTCGAGGGTGTGGAGGCCGATGACGTGATCGGCACCCTGGCCCGCAGCAGCGCGGCCGCCAGCCGCCCGGTGGTGATCTCCACCGGTGACAAGGACATGGCGCAACTGGTGGACGGCCACATTACCTTGGTCAATACCATGACCGGTAGCTCCATGGACATCGAGGGCGTTAAGGAGAAATTCGGCGTCGCTCCGGAGCAGATCATCGACTATCTGGCGTTGATGGGAGATTCGTCCGACAACATTCCCGGCGTTCCGGGCATTGGCCCCAAGACCGCCTCCGGCTTGCTGGTGGGGGTCAATGGCGGCCTCAAAGAGCTTTATGAGCAGTTGGATATTGTGCCGACCCTGCCTATCCGTGGGGCCAAGACCCTGCCGGCAAAGCTGGAAGAGCATAAAGAGATGGCATTCCTGTCCTATCAGTTGGCGACGATCAAGATCGATGTGCCGCTGGATGTTGGGTTGGATGATTTACACCTGATCGAACCGGACCGCGAAAAGCTGCTTGAGCTGTACACATTGCTGGAGTTCAAGAGCTGGTACGACGAGATCCAGCGCGATACCAAGCGTGTCGAGCTGAAGGCGGCCAATGAAGTTACGCCCGTCGCGGATGTCGCAGTGGAGGCGGTGGTATCGGTGCCCGTAGAGACGGTTTACACCACCATTCTTGACCAGGCCACGTTCGATCTGTGGTTGAAAAAACTCAACGACGCCAAGCTGTTTGCCTTCGATACCGAAACCACCGGGATCGACGCCCAGCAGGCGCAATTGGTCGGGGTTTCGTTCGCGGTGCAGCCCCATGAGGCTGCCTACATTCCGCTGACGCACGCTTACATCGGTGCACCGGAACAACTGGACCGCGACACCGTGCTGTTGACCTTGAAACCGTTGCTGGAAGACCCGACCAAACTCAAGGTGGGCCAGCATGCCAAGTTCGACATGAATATCCTGGCCAACTGCGCCATTGGTGGCGACCCTGCCCAGGGCATTACCGTGCGCGGCATCGCCTTCGACACCATGCTCGAATCCTACGTGCTCAACTCCACCGCGACGCGGCACGATATGGACAGCCTGGCGAAGAAGTACCTGGACCACGACACGGTCAGCTTCCAGGACATCGCCGGCAAAGGCGCCAAGCAACTCACGTTCGACCAGATCGCCCTTGAGCAAGCCGGCCCTTACGCGGCCGAAGATGCTGATGTGACCTTGCGCCTGCATCAGTACCTTTACGCGCAACTGGCAGCGATCCCGAGCCTGGCCAGTGTGCTGACGGACATCGAGATCCCGCTGGTGCCGGTGCTGGCCCGCATCGAGCGCCAGGGCGCACTGGTAGACAAGGACCTGCTCGGCATCCAGAGCATCGAGCTGGGTAACAAGATGGTTGAGCTGGAGCGCCAGGCCTACGAGATCGCCGGTGAAGAATTCAACCTGGGTTCGCCCAAGCAGCTTGGGGCGATTCTCTACGAAAAGCTTGGCATGCCGGTGCTGAAAAAAACCGGCAAGGGCCAGGCCTCCACGGCTGAAGAAGTGCTGGCCAAACTGGCCGAAGATGATTTCCCGCTGCCCAAGGTACTCATGCAGTACCGCAGCATGAGCAAGCTCAAAAGTACCTATACCGACCGCCTGCCGGAACAGATCAACCCACGTACCGGGCGTATTCATACGTCTTACCATCAGGCCGTCGCGGCGACCGGGCGCTTGTCCTCCAGCGATCCGAACTTGCAGAACATCCCGGTGCGCACCGCCGAGGGGCGGCGCATTCGCCAGGCGTTTGTCGCGCCCAAGGGCTACAAGCTGCTGGCGGCGGACTATTCGCAGATCGAGCTGCGGATCATGGCGCATTTGTCCAAGGACGAGGGCTTGATGAACGCCTTCCGCAATGACCTGGACGTACACACGGCCACGGCGGCCGAAGTGTTCAAGGTCGAGTTGAATGAGGTCACGTCCAACCAGCGCCGCAGCGCCAAGGCGATTAACTTCGGCCTGATTTACGGTATGGGCGCCCAGAAGCTGGGTAAGGACATCGGCGTCGATACCAAGACCGCCAAGGCTTACATCGATGTGTACTTCGCCCGCTATCCAGGGGTGCGCGAATACATGGAGCGCACCCGCGCCCAGGCGGCGGATCAGGGCTATGTCGAAACCTTCTTCGGGCGACGCCTGTACTTGCCGGACATCAACTCCAACAAGCCCCAGGAGCGCGCGGCGGCCGAACGCACAGCGATCAACGCGCCGATGCAAGGCACGGCGGCGGACATCATCAAAAAAGCCATGGTGCAGGTGGATAACTGGCTGACTGAGTCGGGCCTGGATGCCAAGGTCATCCTTCAGGTGCACGACGAATTGGTGCTGGAGGTGCGCGAAGACTTGGTCGCGCAGGTCAGCGAGAAGATTCGCGAGCATATGAGCGCGGCGGCGCAGTTGGACGTGCCTTTGGTGGTGGACGTAGGCGTAGGCGATAACTGGGACGAGGCGCACTGATTCTGCGGCTTCGCCATCACCTTGCGCGGTGGCGAGGCGGTTTAGAGTGCAAACCGCGGTCAGTTATTTCCAATAGTTTTTTGAGCCTGTCGGAACTTAACCTGTGAACTGCCACTCAGAGTTACTGAATGGGTGGTGAAGCCCTTCAATGCTCCTATGTTGTGTTAAGTGTTGGCAGATAATTCCGGACCCCGCCCTAGCGGTCCGGAACTTGAACCCCGAACTTCCCCTCCCCAAAAGAAGTCCGGGGTTTTTTTTGCCCGCAGAAAAGTTATTCGGCGATTTCTGCGCCCTTGTCCGCCAATTCCATCCAGCCGGCCAGTACGGTGTAAGCCTCTTCCAGACCCATGCGCTTGGGGGCGGAGAACAGCTGAATGGTGATGGTGTCGCCCCAACCCTTACGGATTTCGGACTGCACTTTGAGCAGGGTGTTCTTGGCTGCACCGTAGGTGAGCTTGTCGGCCTTGGTCAGCAAAATGTGCATCGGCATGCCGCTGGCGACAGCCCAGTCGAGCATCAGCAAGTCGAAGTCGGTCATTGGATGACGTATATCCATCATCAGAATCAAACCCTTCAAACTCTCGCGACCGCCCAGGTAAGCCTCGAGGTGACGCTGCCAGTGCAGCTTCAGCGGGATAGGTACTTTTGCATAACCGTAGCCCGGCAGGTCGACCAGACGCCGATCATCGTCTAGCTTGAAGAAATTGAGTAGTTGCGTGCGGCCCGGGGTTTTCGAGGTGCGCGCCAGGCTGGCGTGGGTCAGGGTGTTCAGTGCGCTGGATTTACCGGCGTTGGAACGGCCGGCAAAGGCGACTTCAAAGCCCTCGTCATCGGGGCATTGGTCCACTTTGGCGGCGCTGAGCATGAAGGTGGACTGTTGGCACAGGCCGAGGATGGGGTTCTTGAGTTGCATGAGATTTCCGATGTGGGCGGTGCCGAGAAAGGGTGCGGCAAGCGGTGTCGTTTCCGTTTCAGTAGCGCCAGTATATAATGCCGCAGATTTTGTGTGTGCTTTGTCCCAGCGAAGGATGAAGTTCACGGGAGCGAAAGACCTTTATTGCGCATTAGAACGCAAAACGCTCTCAAACCCTGAAAAGGTCGATGTATGGACCGACGGTTGCTCGCTTCTGCTGCCCTGATTCCGCTTTACGGCGCTCAGGCTACACAGGATCAACCGAGTTTGCATGGTCAGGCTGACGCAGCACGTGACCCAGGGTTTCAAGGCAATGCCGCCGCGTGGTTTGTGCATGGACTGCAGTACTGAGGATTACCAGGCCGTCACTGATGTGATGGTGAGTAAACCCGGTAGATAACTCTTAAACCCTTAGCCGTAGTTGGATTAGCTGATGAACAAACTGATCGTGAGTCTGCTGTTGACCTTGGGCATCACAGGCGCTGCCGTCGCTGCAGAGGGCCCCGTCAAAGGTGATGCCACTGCCGGTCAAGCGAAGGCCGCCGTGTGTGGTGCCTGCCACGGGCCGGATGGTAACAGCCCGGCGCCGAACTTCCCCAAACTGGCCGGCCAGGGTGAACGTTACCTGAGCAAGCAGATGCACGACATCAAGAGCGGCAAGCGCACGGTGCTGGAAATGACCGGCATGCTAACCAATCTCAACGATCAGGACCTGGCGGACCTCGCGGCGTATTTTGCCAGCCAGAAGGGTAGCGTGGGAGCTGCCGATCCTAAATTGGTCGCCCGCGGAGAGCAGTTGTTCCGTGGCGGTAACCTGGAAAAAGGCTTGCCTGCCTGCACCGGTTGCCACTCGCCCAATGGCGCAGGCAACGCTGCTGCCAGCTTCCCGCGCCTGAGCGGCCAGCACGCCACCTACATCGCCAAGCAGTTGACCGACTTTCGCAAGGAAGAAGCCGGCCGGGCCAACGATGGCGACGCGATGACCATGCGCACCATCGCTCGCAAGCTGAGCGACGAAGACATCGCAGCCCTCTCCAGTTATATCCAGGGCCTGCACTGACGGGGCTGGGCGTTAACGCTCGATTAATCCCGCGATGCAAGCATAAAAAGGGTGGCTTAGGCCGCCCTTTTTTGTGGCCGCTGCCGTTACACTAACGAACTCATGTCCGCGTAGACCTGTCACAACAAAGGTCGCGTGAGGCGACTTTATTTGTCCAGGAGTAAAGCATGCGTAATCTGATCCTCAGCGCCGCTCTCGTCACTGCCAGCCTCTTCGGCATGACCGCACAAGCTGCCGATGTGCCGCTTGAAGCCGGTAAAACCTATGTTGAGCTGGCTAACCCGGTTCCCGTTGCAGTGCCGGGCAAGATCGAAGTGGTGGAGCTGTTCTGGTACGGCTGCCCGCATTGCTACGCCTTCGAGCCGACTATCAACCCATGGGCTGAAAAGCTACCCAAGGACGTTAACTTCCGTCGCATTCCCGCCATGTTCGGTGGCCCATGGGACGCCCACGGCCAGCTGTTCCTGACCCTGGAAGCCATGGGTGTTGAGCACAAGGTCCACAACGCTGTCTTCGAAGCGATCCAGAAACAAGGCAAGCGCCTGACCAAGCCGGACGAAATGGCTGACTTCGTTGCCACTCAGGGTGTCGACAAGGACAAGTTCCTGGCGACCTTCAACTCCTTCGCTATCCAGGGCCAGATCAAACAGGCCAAGGAACTCGCGCAGAAGTACGGCGTGCAAGGCGTTCCAACCCTGATCGTCAACGGCAAATACCGTTTCGACCTGGGCAGCACCGGTGGTCCTGAAGCGACCCTGAACGTTGCTGACCAGCTGATTGCCAAAGAACGCGCTGCCAAGTAAGGGGCTCGCCATGCGCCGCTGGGGTACCGAGCGTGTCGTTGGCCTGCATGAGCCGCAGGTCAACGAGCATCACCTGGAGTCCACGGGCCTGCCGGCAGACAGCCGCTTGCGCCTGCTCAGCTTCAACATCCAGGTGGGCAACAGTACCGAAAAGTATCGGCACTACCTCACGCGTGGCTGGCAGCACCTGCTGCCCCACAAGGGGCGTACCGGTAACCTGCAGAAAATCGGCGACCTGCTCAGCGACTTCGACTTGGTCGCCCTGCAGGAAGCCGACGGCGGCAGCCTGCGCTCCGGCTATATCAACCAGGTGGAACACCTGGCTCAGTTGGGTGCTTTTCCGTACTGGTATCAGCAACTCAACCGTAATCTAGGGCGCCTGGCACAGCACAGCAACGGCGTGCTCAGCCGTCTCAAACCCACTGCCATTGAAGATCACCCCTTGCCAGGCCCCAAAGGGCGCGGGGCGATCCTTGTGCGTTTTGGCGAAGGCCCGGAAGCCCTGGTGGTGGTGATGATGCACCTGGCCCTCGGGGGGCGTACGCGCAACCTGCAACTGGCCTACGTGCGTGAATTGATTGGCAACTACAAGCACCAGGTGCTCATGGGTGACATGAACACCCATGCCAACGACCTGCTGCAGAATTCTCCGCTGCGCGACCTGGGGTTACTGGCGCCGCAAGTCGAAGCCACGTTTCCCAGCTGGCGCCCGCAGCGCTGTCTTGACCATATCCTGCTCAGCCCAAGCCTCACACTGGAAAGTGTGCAGGTGCTGGCGCAGCCCATTTCCGATCACCTGCCGGTCGCGGTAGAGATTCGTCTGCCGGGCTCGCTCACGGCTGATGCATTACCCGCGTTGAGCCCAGGCCCTCGCGGACCCCTTGCATGAGCGACGACGCCCAGCGCTGGAAAGAGAAATACCTCCAAAGCATCGAGCAACAAGACAAACTCGAACGCCGCTGGGCCGCCCGCCTCGATTTGCTGCGCCGCGGGCTGGTGCGCAGCACGCTGGCCGCTGAAGGGACTGACCGCGCCGTCGATCAATGCATGAAGGAAATGCGCGATGTTGTGCGCACGGACGACATGGACGCTGCTCTCGCCGCTTTACTGCCGCGCCTGGAAAAGGCCGTGCTGGATTCGGAGCAACGCCGCGAAACCCGCGTCGACCAGATCAGCACTGCGCTCACCGCCTTGGTCACCCAGTTGCAAAAGCTGCCGCTGCCCCGCGAGGTGGCTCGTCCGCTGAAAACCTTCGCCAAGCAACTCGATGGTCGCGTGGCACAAGCGCGGGAGATACCGCTGATGCTCAGTGAGCTGAGCAGCCTACAGGGGCAGGCGCTGAATAATCTGGAGCCGGATGGCGAAACCACACGCCCAGGGCCGGGACTGTTGCAACGTCTGTTTGGCAGTAAAGAGGCCGCCAGTGAAGCGCCTCCTGTTGATGCCGAGCCACTGCCAGCAGCGCAATCGGCACCGCCAACGCCCGCAGCGCCCAAACCCACACCCAAACCGGAAGAACCTGGGCAATCGGAAGAATTGACCCAAGCCTTGCGTGCCTTTGCGCCGTTGCCACCCTTGAAGCCTGTGCCTGTTGCAGTGGCCGAAGTGCAAGAGGTCGCCAGCGAAACGCCGGTATTCGACGCTCCAGAGCTGCCGTCGATTGCGGCGCCTGCGCAACTACCTGAACCCGACGTGCAGGCGCCGCCAGTTGCGGAGCCTGCTCACGAAAGCGCACTCGCCGCCTTTATCGAACCGCCGCCGGTTCCAGTCGAAACGCCGGATGAGACCCGCATCGGCAGCCTGTCGCTACCACCCGTGCAGGAAAGCCCCGAGCCCGACGAGCTGCAACCGGACGGCACCTACGCCCTGCCCGATTCGCCTGAACCGTCCTACAGCTCGGTGGCCAAACACATTGAAGGCACTTTACTCGGCCTGCTGGAAGATCTTTCCCTGCCCGAACGTCACCAACCCCAGGCCGAGGCAATGCGTGAGCGTCTCGCCCACGGCTTGAACTGGTACGAACTGCTGCCGATCCTCGATGACCTGGCGGTGCTGATGCTGGCGATCACCGACAGTGGCCAGCATGAGTTCGAGGCTTATCTCAAGCAGCTCAACGAGCGTCTCGAGGCATTCCAGGGCCATCTGCAAGTCGCCAGCGAGGGCCACGCCGACAGCAGCCTGGCCGCACGGGAGCTGGACACGCAGATTCGTGAGCAGGTCGACGGCCTGCAAAGCAGCGTGCAGGATGCCGCCGACCTGGACAGCCTCAAGCAAGTGCTCGAAAGCCATCTTGAAGGCTTGCTCGGCACCATGGATGAACACCAGCAACAGCGTGACCTGCGCGAACAGGAAGTGGCCGCACGCCTCAAAGGCCTGGCTGAACGCGTGGCCCATATGGAGCAGGAAGCCCAGGGCTACCGCGAGCACCTGGAGGTGCAGCGCCAGAAGGCCTTGATCGATCCGCTCACCGGCTTGCCCAACCGTGCGGCGTGGAGCGAACGCCTCGATTACGAAGTCAACGCCTGGCATCAGCGCGGTAACAGCCTGTCTCTGGCCATGCTCGACCTGGACCACTTCAAGCGCATCAACGACGGTTACGGTCACTTGGCTGGGGACAAAGTCTTGAAGATCATCGCCAATGTGCTGAGCAAGCGCCTGCGGCCGACGGACTTCATCGCGCGTTTTGGGGGTGAAGAGTTTGTGCTGCTCATGCCCGACTCGACCTTGGCGGATGCCTTGGCCGTAGGTGAAGTATTGCGTGAGGCCATTGCCGCGTGCCCGTTCCACTTCAAGGGTGAGCCGGTAACGATCACGGTGTCCATGGGCGTGGCGCAGTTTCAACCCGGCGAGCGCAGTGACCTGGCGCTCAAGCGTGCCGATGAAGCGCTCTACAGGGCAAAGGCCGCGGGGCGTAATCAGGTGCAGGCGGCATAAAAGATGTTCCATTTTGTAATTTGACCGCCTGGCCGTGAGTCGTACGTTACACTGTTGCATTATCGTCTTTCAGTGTACTGCCTCTCGCCATGAAATCCTTGTATATCGCTTTAGCGTTTCTTCTGCTCGCCGGCTGCGCCAATGGCCCGCGCCTGAACACCAGCCATCCTTCGGTCAACCACGACAATCGCGTGCAGTTCGTTGTGGTGCATTACACCTCGACCAACCTTGAACGTTCCCTGGCGCTGTTGACCCATGGCCAGGTCAGCAGCCATTACCTGATCGGCGACGATGCCTCCGGCACCATCTACAAGCTGGTGGATGAAAGCCAGCGCGCCTGGCACGCGGGGGAAAGCGAGTGGATGGGGCGCACCTGGCTCAATTCCAGCTCCATCGGTATCGAGATCGTCAACCCAGGGTTCAGCGATACCCCGACGGGGCGTGTGTGGTACCCGTATTCCGAAGCGCAGGTGCAGTCGCTGATCGTGCTGCTCAAGGACATCAGCAAGCGTAACGGCATCGACCCGAAGAACATCATCGGGCACAGCGATATCGCCCCGCTGCGCAAGCTGGACCCAGGCCCGTTGTTCCCCTGGAAGCGCTTGGCGGCAGAAGGTCTGGCCGTGTGGCCGGATGCCCAGGCAGTGGCTCGGTTTCAGGTGCAGTACGCCGCGCAGTTGCCGAGCATTACCTGGTTCCAGGAAGAGCTGGCGCGCCTGGGCTACCAGACGCCGCAGACTGGCGAGCTGGATGTGGCCACGCGGCATGTCATCGCTGCGTTCCAGATGCGCTTTCGCCCGTCATTGTTTGATGGCACCCCGGATGCTGAAAGCGCCGCGATCCTGCGGGCCTTGAATCACCGCTGATGGTGTAAAAATAATAATGTAGGAGCGAGCTTGCTCGCGAAGAACGCATAGACGACGCGGGCTGCCTGACAGCACAGCGTTATCGTTGACGTTTTTCGCGAGCAAGCTCGCTCCTACAGGGGCAATGCCATATAGAACTGCGTACCCTGCCCCGGCCGCGAGTACACACCCATGCGGCCGCCGTGCAATTGCACGATTTCCTTGCACAGTGCCAAACCCAGGCCCGCACCGCCTTTCTTGCGGCCCACCTGCACAAAGGGCTCGAAGATCCGCCCTTGCTGGCCGTAGGCGATACCTTCGCCGTTATCCTCGACGCTGATAATCACCCGCTCGCCATGGCGTCGTGCCTGCAGGCGGATCTGCCCGCCTTCGGCGGTGTGCCTCAGGGCATTGCCCAGCAGGTTGTCGAGTACCCGCTCCAGTTGCACCTGGTCGGCATACAGCCGTGGCAACTCAGGTTGGGCTTCCACCAGCAACTCAATGTGCTGGGCGTTCGCAGGCTCAGCAAATCGAGCCCGTGCGTGCTCCAGCAAGTCGGTGACATCGCACGTGCCCAAGGTGAGTTTTTGCAGGCCGTTCTGGTAGCGCGAGAAGTTGAGCAGATCGTTGATCAACTGCATCAGGCGCTGCATCTCTTCATTGACCGTATCCAGCAGGTCCGCCTCACGGGAGTCCGGTGGGAACTTGGCCCGCTCACGGAATAGGCCGAAGGCCATGTGCATGCCGGTGACCGGCGTGCGCAGCTCATGGGACGCGCGCAACACGAACTCGCTGCGCACCCGCTCGAAGGCGCGCTGTTCAGTCACGTCATGCAGCACCATCACGGCCCCCAGAATATGCCCCTGGGTATGGCTGACCGGGGTCAGGCTGTAGGTCAGCAGGCGCAATTCACCCTCGACTTCCACTTCGAGATCATCCGGGGCCCGCTCCAGGTTGCCGCCGCGCAGCACCAGTTGCAGCTGTTCATCCATTTCTGCGCGACCCATGGCTTCGCCAAGACCTTGGCCGAGCCGCTCCTCATCCCAGCCCAATTGGCGCTGCGCCACAGGGTTGAGGTGCTCCAGGCAGCCTTGGCGATCAATCATCAACAGGCCGTCATCGATACTGTCGAGCACCGCTTGCAGGCGCTGTTGGCCGGCCAGCAGCTCATCGATGTTTGTGGCCTGATGTTGGCGCAACGCTTCGGCCATGATGCCGAAACGGCGGGTCAGCAGGTTCATTTCCGCTGCGGAGGAGATCGGCAGGGTGACTTCGAAATCGCCCTGCCCGATCTTGTCGGCGGCCTTGGCCAGCGCCTCGATGGGGCCACCGAAGCGCCGGGCGATGCCATGGGCCGTGACGAAACCGATGATCAGCACCGCGAGCCCTACCAGCCCGAGCAGGCCGGCAATCAACAACGCGCGCTCGCGGGATTTATGCTCGCTGGTACTGATATTTTCCAGCGCCCGCTTGTGATCGGCGATCAGGCCGTTGCGCAATATGTTGAAGGTTTCAGTCAGCTTTTCTTTGCTGCCTGCGGGCGGTGATGCCTGTTGGGATTGGTCAAACGCTTCCAGTAGCTTCTGGTAATCGGAGCGTGCCTGGCTGAAGCCATGGTTTGTGCCGTCGACCTGCTCATGGGCGATGCCCTGGTCCAACAGGTCGAAATAATGTTGCTTGGAGGCTTGCAGGGCGTCCGGGTCGGGGCGCTTCTCCAGCATCATGATCAACTGGTCGCCCAGGCTCTGACGCAACTTGAGCCCCAGGTCCAGGGTGATGAAGTTACTGCGGATCAGCGATTCCTGAGTCTTGGCCATTTGCATGACACTGACCAAGCCCAGGATCAACCCCAGCAATGCCACGGTGATCAGCGCTGAGATGCTCAGGAATAACCGGGTGCGCAGTTTCATCGCGAGCTTCATAAGGTCCTGTTCAAAGGTTGTACTGCTTTCGTTTGCGGTACAGCGTCGACGCATCGATGCCGAGTGTGCGGGCCGCTTGGTCCAGTGTGTCGCTGGTCGCAAGTACGGCGCCGATATGGGCTTTCTCCAGCTCATCCAGGCTCAAAGCCGCGCCGATACGGGGTGCATTGTTGGCCGGTTGCTCGGCCATCCCCAGGTGGCTGATCTCCACCTTCTCCTGGGGGCAGATGATGCTGGCGCGTTCCACCACGTTACGTAGTTCGCGGATATTGCCGGGCCAGCGATAGTTGAGTAGCGCTTCGCGGGCATTATCACTGAAGCCGCGCGCCGGGCGTGCGTATTCCTTGACGAAGCGGGCGAGAAAGCGGTCAGCCAGGGTCAGGATGTCTTCACTGCGTTCGCGCAGCGGCGGCAAGTGCAAGGTGATGACATTCAAGCGGTAGAGCAAGTCTTCACGGAAGCGGCCATCGCGCACCATGTCTTCCAGGTTCAGGTTGGTGGCTGCGAGGATGCGCACATCGGCGCGGCGGGTGACCGGGTCGCCCACACGCTCATACTCTTTATCTTGAATAAACCGTAGCAACTTGGGTTGCAACGTGAGGGGGAAATCGCCGATCTCGTCGAGAAACAGCGTACCGCCGTCCGCCTGGTTCACTCGGCCCAAGGTGCTTTCGCTGGCGCCGGTGAACGCGCCGCGGCTGTGGCCGAACAGTTCGCTTTCCATCAGCTCTGCGGTCAGAGACGGGCAGTTGATGGTCACGCAGGACTTCTTCGAGCGCTTGCTCCAGCCGTGTATCGCCCGGGCCAACTCACCTTTACCAGTACCGGACTCGCCGAGGATCAAAATGTTGGCGTCTGTCCCGGCCACCTGCCGCGCGGTTTCCAGCACCACCATCATTGCCGGGCTATGGGAGTCCAGGCCGTCTTTGGGCTGGCGCACCTCGCCTTCCAGCGCTTCCAGCCGCGCCGAGAGCTGACGCACCTCCAGTTGCTTGGCGGTGGCCAGGCGCAGTTGGTCTGGGCTGCAAGGTTTGACCAGGTAGTCGGCGGCGCCAGCCTGGATGGCGTCCACGGCGGTATCCACGGCCGAATGGGCGGTCACAATCACCACACGCATCCACGGTGCCTGCACCCGCATCTGGGCCAGCACGTCCAGGCCATTGTCCTCGCCCAGGCGCAGGTCGAGGAAGCACAGGTCGAACACCTGACGCTGCATCAGGGCATCGGCCTGAGCGGCACTGTTCGCGGTGGCGACGGTATAGCCTTCATCTTCCAGGCAATAGCGGAAGGTGCGCAGGATCGCAGATTCGTCATCCACTAAAAGAATGCGGCCTTGAAGTTCCTTGGCTGATTCCATCTGTCCCGCACTCCTTAACTATAAATGTGATGGTGTTTAGTCCCGGAATAATCGGGCAAGTTGCATGGTTTATTCTGATTCATAAAAGGCTTCTTCGTGCAGCTATCTGCGCGCCTTCCTACAGACGTCGTCTGAGCGCATTTTCCCTTCCGTTCGCCCTTCGATCCTTCGATGTGTGCGCTGGGTGGCTGGTTCCGACCACTTGCCATCGTGCATTTCGCACGGCCTGCAAGGATGCATCGTGCAGGATGCTAGGCGACGAATCTATTGATCAAGTGTAAACATTTGATTTTATTGAGTTTTATTTTGCAATAAAGCTGGCATGCACTCTGCAATATCTCCCCCAAGAGCGTCATGAACGAATAATCAGAATGCGGGAGCAATGCAGTATGACTCGCCAAAGCCTCAGCCAATTGCGTGTATCGCCGCTGCGCTTGCAGCAAGGCCTGTTTGCCAGCCTGGCCTTGATGGTCACGTTGATTGCTGGCCAGCAGTTGCAGCATTGGCAAGAGCGCGCGCAGCCAGCCCCGCAATTTGAACGTCCTGCCATGACCCAGACTCATTTTCGTTCCATTGGCAGCGCCAGCGCCGATGTGACTGCCCCGCAATTGAGCCTGGTAGATCAGGGTTCTACCCTGGACGAACTACCGGCCCATGACCGTTGGGTGTTCTAGGCAAAAAACGTCGCTTGTGTTGAGCGGCTGCACGGCATCACCGCTGTTACCCCTATAGAAGCATAAGGAGAATCACCATGTTGAGTTGGGCAATCACATTTCTGATCATCGCCATTGTGGCTGCAGTCCTGGGCTTCGGTGGTATCGCTGGCACCGCTACCGGCATCGCCAAGATCCTGTTTGTGGTCTTCCTGGTGATGTTCATCGCTTCGTTCTTCTTTGGTCGCAAAGGCCGAGGTTGAATATGGCCAACCTGCCTTTTAAAGCCCTTGCTGCCGCCCTGCTGTTGGGCGGTAGCGGCTTGGCCTTGGCCGCCAATGACGGCCAATCCCGGGCTAACGAATTGCTCAGCGCGGATCCGCAGTACCGTGAAACCTGGCAAGACGTGGTGAAGAAAGAAGAGCGCCTGCCCGAGTGGGTGATGAACCTGTCGGGCACGGCCGAGCAAATGAATGCCGTTGAGGAAGATGGCGACAAGTACTTGGTCGGGCCGCTCTGCGAAACCGCAGATACCTGCCTGAACAAGCGCCTGATCGTTGCCTTCAGCCTCGACAAGGAAGATGCCTACGCCATGTTGGTGGAAGTCCCGGCCGGTTTGCCGGCGGACAAGTCCCCGACGCGGCACGCCGATTACCGTTTTATCGGTAAGCCGGACGAGGGTATGCAAAAGCTGCTGATGGAGCAGCTCAAGAAAGATCCGAATTGGTACTAGGTTCCGTCTGACGGAGCCGGCGTCCATAGAAAGAAGCCCTTGTGCTTCTTTCTGTTTGCATCGCTCCTTGAGTGATGCATGACCAGGGGGCCGGGTTGCTCTGATCGATCAGGATCGGCGTGACCTACGGGTACAGGGAGTACCTGCGCAAGGGCCGGGTCAGGCGAAAAGCTGCGACGCAAGTTCACAAGACCTCGAGCTTGCTGAACTTGCGGCGGGCTTATCGCTCTCATGCTCGCGTTTCATGCCGCCCATAGCCGCAGTTTTGCTTTTTGCCTCTGGCCAACCATTACCGGGTATGTCGGCGTGACCATCTATCGAGAATTTTTCATCCGCGCTATAGGATCTTTCTGGCGCTAGGTGATGGATTTCTCAGACATTTCTGCCAATCAATCGAAGTCGTCCAGTATCTCTGAGCGAGCCTGATTTGGCCGCTTAACGGCATATTCACCCGCTCGAATGGCGGATACGAACTGACCGTTTGGACAAATATTTTCAAAAAAAGCCATGCCGATTCGGCATAGGGTAGGCGTTTACGGCATTAGACGCCGCTCCCTTGCATGGGAATAGTTGCGCCTTTTTTCGCCTGCCAGTAAGCCATTTCGGCCACGCTGCGGTGACCTTCCATGGAGGCAGATGCACACACTTTTTCGCTCTCGAGCGTTGCAGCTGGCGCATTTGCCGTAAGTCCACTTGAAGCAAGGGTAATGACATGAAGAAGGCAAAGCTAAGCCTCGCCTGGCAGATCCTCATCGGTTTGGTACTGGGTATTGCAATCGGTGCAGTGCTCAACCATTTCAGTGCTGAAAAGGCCTGGTGGATCAGCAATGTGTTGCAGCCAGCGGGCGATATCTTTATCCGCTTGATCAAGATGATCGTGATCCCGATTGTGATTTCTTCGCTGATCGTCGGTATTGCCGGTGTCGGCGACGCGAAAAAGCTCGGTCGTATCGGCGTCAAAACCATTCTTTACTTCGAAATCGTCACCACCATCGCCATCGTGGTGGGCCTGTTGCTCGCCAACCTGTTCCACCCAGGCGCTGGCATCGACATGAGTACCCTGGGTACCGTCGATATCTCCAAGTACCAGGCGACTGCTGCCGAAGTGCAGCATGAACATGCGTTCATCGAGACCATTCTTAACTTGATCCCTTCGAACATCTTCGCCGCTGTTGCCCGTGGCGAGATGCTGCCGATCATCTTCTTCTCGGTGCTGTTTGGCCTGGGGCTGTCGAGCCTCAAGCCTGAGCTGCGCGAGCCGCTGGTGACTATGTTCCAGGGCGTGTCCGAGAGCATGTTCAAAGTCACCCACATGATCATGAAGTACGCCCCTATCGGTGTATTCGCGCTGATCGCGGTGACGGTCGCCAACTTCGGCTTCGCCTCGCTGCTGCCACTGGCCAAGCTGGTGATCCTGGTTTACGTCGCGATCCTGTTCTTCGCCTTCGCGGTACTGGGTTTGATCGCACGCCTGTTCGGCTTCTCGATCCTCAAGCTGATCCGCATCTTCAAGGATGAGTTGGTATTGGCTTACTCCACCGCCAGCTCCGAAACCGTGCTGCCGCGTGTGATCGAAAAGATGGAAGCCTACGGCGCGCCGAAAGCGATCTGCAGCTTCGTGGTGCCGACCGGTTATTCGTTCAACCTCGACGGTTCGACCCTGTACCAGAGCATCGCGGCCATCTTCATTGCCCAGCTGTATGGCATCGACCTGTCGATCGGTCAGCAACTGATGCTGGTACTGACCCTGATGGTGACCTCCAAAGGTATCGCCGGCGTGCCGGGCGTGTCCTTCGTGGTGCTGTTGGCGACGCTGGGCAGCGTGGGCATCCCGCTGGAAGGCTTGGCGTTTATCGCCGGTGTCGACCGTGTGATGGACATGGCGCGTACCGCCCTGAACGTGATCGGCAACGCCTTGGCCGTACTGGTTATCTCCCGTTGGGAAGGCATGTACGACGATGCCAAGGGCGAGCGCTACTGGAATTCCCTGCCGCACTGGCGCAGCAAGGAAGCCCTGCCTACGGCACAAGCCACCCGTAGCTGATTACCAATTGATCGAAAACAAACCCCGGAGAATTCCGGGGTTTGTCGTTTCTGCCAGCCCCGTTATCATTCGCCCCATCTTTCGGGGGACTTATCTGATGCTCAATGGCCTGTGGCTTGGCTTCTTTGTCGTGGCAATGGTGTCAGCACTGGCGCAATGGCTGGTGGGCGGTAACGCCTTGATCTTCGCGGCGATGGTCGAAAGCATTTTCGCCATGGCCAAATTGTCGGTGGAAGTCATGGTGCTGCTGTTCGGTACCCTGACGTTATGGCTGGGTTTTCTGCGGATCGCCGAAAAAGCCGGGATCGTCGATTGGCTGGCCAAGGCCCTGGGCCCGCTGTTTCGCCGCCTGATGCCGGAAGTGCCTGCCGGGCACCCCGCGATTGGTTTGATCACCCTCAACTTTGCCGCCAACGGCCTGGGCCTGGACAACGCTGCCACGCCCATCGGTCTGAAAGCCATGAAGGCGCTGCAAGAGCTCAACCCCATCCCCAATACGGCGACCAACGCTCAGATCCTGTTCCTGGTGCTCAACGCCTCCTCGCTGACGCTATTGCCGGTGACTATCTTCATGTACCGCGCTCAGCAAGGCGCTGCGGACCCGACGCTGGTGTTCCTGCCGATCCTGTTGGCCACCAGTGCGTCGACGCTGGTAGGCCTGCTGTCGGTGGCAGTCATGCAGCGCCTGCGGCTGTGGGACCCGGTGGTGCTGGCCTATCTGGTCCCCGGCGCGTTGATACTGGGTGGCTTCATGGCGCTGCTGGCGACCTTGTCCGCCACGGCGCTGGCCGGTTTGTCGTCGATCTTGGGCAACCTCACACTGTTTGGCTTGATCATGCTGTTCCTGGTGATCGGCGCGTTGCGCAAGGTCAAGGTGTACGAGGCCTTTGTGGAAGGCGCCAAGGAAGGCTTCGACGTAGCCAAGAACCTGTTGCCCTATCTGGTGGCGATGCTGTGCGCGGTTGGCGTGTTGCGTGCCTCGGGGGCCTTGGAGTTCGGCCTTGAGGGGATTCGCGATGTGGTGGCCTGGACGGGCCTGGATACGCGCTTTGTCGACGCGCTGCCGACCGCGATGGTCAAGCCGTTCTCCGGCAGCGCGGCGCGGGCGATGCTGATCGAGACCATGCAGACCCAGGGTGTGGATAGTTTTCCGGCGTTGGTGGCGGCGACGATACAGGGCAGTACGGAAACCACGTTTTATGTGTTGGCCGTGTACTTCGGCTCGGTAGGCATCCAGCGGGCGCGGCATGCCGTGGGTTGTGCGTTGCTTGCGGAGTTTGCGGGTGTAGTGGCGGCTATTTCGGTGTGCTACTGGTTCTTCGGTTGAGCATGAGCCGCACCCTGTAGGAGCGAGCAAGCTCGCTCCTACAGGGCGGTGGAATCATCGTTTCGGCGCAGTATTACCCTGTTGCACCACCCAATCCACCACCTGCTTATTCAACTGATCCCCGGCCTGGCCAAAAGCAGCCACCACCGCCGGCACCTTGGCGTCATTCACCGGCTGCCTCACTTCAAACCGACGGCTGGCGATAATCCTTTGATCACGCCCACGCACCAATCGCGCGTCGAGACGAATCACCACCTCCACTGCCGTGCCCCGATACTCGCTCTGAAACGCCTGCAACTGCCCGCCCAGCTCATAGTCGGCTTGCAGGTTGGTCTCGTCGGTACTCAACAATGTCACGCGCCCGTCGCGCTGGAAGCCATCCAGCAGGCGATTACGCAGCAACACCGGCGCCGGGTCGCTCCAGCGCGAGTTCGCGTAATTGCTGATCAGGTTCCCGTCAGGCACCACGGCGATGCGCGGGCTGTCGAGAAACTCGCTGGTCTGCGGCTTGGTCACGCGCAGCGACCAACTCACCGGCGTGCCTTGGCTGGCCGGTTGGGCGGACGCCAGCCGGTACACGTCCGACGGGTCCGGCTTGGGCAGGATCGAGCAGGCGCTGACCAGTGCCAGGGCCATAGGGACGATCATGTGGTAAGCACGCTTCATGGCGTGAACTCCTTGTTCTTGTCGCTGCCCAGCAGGTAACCACTGGGGTTGGCTTCCAGGCGGCGAGAGATGGCGCGCAGCGAGCCGAGGGTTTCACGCAGCTCGCGCACGGCTGGTGCCAGTTCGTTGAGGCCCTGCATGCCACTGTTTACCGAGTCCTGGTTATTGGTCAGCAAGGTATTGATGGTGGCGGTGCTTTGCTTCAGGGATTTCATCGCCTGCTCGGCGCTGCCGAAGGCTTGCTTGCCTTGTTCGCTGAGCAAGCCATTGGCGCTGCGCATCAGCACGGTGGTTTGCTCCAGCGCCGCGCCCGCCTGTTTGCTCACCTGCATCAATTGCTGCATCACCACCTTGATGTCGCCGCGTTGCTCGGCAATGGCGCCGGTAGTTTGTTGCAGGTTGTCCAGGGTGTTGCTCAGGCGTTCGACGTTTTCCCGCGAGAACAGGTGGTTGGCGTTGTGCAGCAGCAGGTTGACGCTGGTCATCAGGTCGTTGCTGTTATTGAGCAGGCGCGCGATGGGCGATGGCGATGCGATGATTTCCGGCAGGTTGCCGTCCTTGCCCTTGAGTTCCGGGCTCTGTGGGGTGCCGCCACTGAGCTGGATGATCGAGGTGCCGGTGATGCCGGTCAGGGCCAGTTTGGCCTGGGTGTCTTCCTTGATCGGCGTTTGCCCGGCCAGGCGAATGCGAGCCAGGACGCGGCGCGGGTCTTTGGGGTCCAGGCGCAGGCTGATCACGTCGCCCACCTTGATGCCGCTGTACTGCACCGCACTGCCCTGGGACAGGCCGCTGACCGCCTCGTTGAAGATCACTTCGTAATCCTGGAAGGCGGTATCGACGCTGGACTTGGCCAGCCACAGGCCAAACAGCATCGCGCCGACCACCACAATTACGCTGAACAGTCCGATCATCACATGATGGGCTCGGGTTTCCATGTCATACCTCGTTGAGCGATTGAGCGGCATCCAATGCCGCGCGGCCCCGGGGGCCGTGGAAATATTCGTGAATCCAGGCGTCGTTCGTTTCCGACACGACATCGATGGCGTCGGCCACCAGCACTTTCTTCTGCGCCAGCACCGCCACACGGTCGGTGATGGTGTACAGCGTGTCGAGGTCGTGGGTGACCAAAAACACACTCAAGCCCAACGCATCGCGCAGGGTGAGGATCAGTTGGTCGAATTGCGCCGCGCCAATCGGGTCGAGACCGGCGGTGGGTTCGTCCAGGAACAGGATGTCCGGGTCCAAGGCCAGTGCGCGGGCCAGGGCTGCACGCTTGATCATGCCGCCGGATAACGAGGCCGGGTATTTATCGGCCGCCGACAGCGGCAACCCTGCCAGGGCCAGCTTCACCGCCGCCAAGTGCTCGGCATCGGCGCGGCTGAGGCCGGCGTGCTCGATCAAGGGCAGGGCCACGTTTTCGGTCACCGTCAGCGAGGAAAACAGAGCGCCCTTCTGGAACAGCACGCCAAAGCGGCGCTCCACCAGCGAGCGTTCATGTTCGGGCAGGCTCGGCAGGTTTTTGCCGAACACCCGTACTTCGCCTTCGCTGGGGCGACGCAGGCCAACGATGCTGCGCAACAACACGGATTTACCGCTGCCAGAGCCGCCCACCACCGCCAGGATCTCGCCCTTGTACAAATCCAGGTCGAGGTTCTCGTGCACGCTTTGGCTGCCAAAACGGTTGCACAGGCCACGCACTTCAATCACCGCCTCAGTGGGCGCACGGTGTAGACGACTCACCAGCCCATCTCCATGAAAAACATTGCCGCGACCGCATCCAGCACGATCACCACAAAGATCGATTGCACCACGCTCGACGTGGTGTGCGCGCCGACTGACTCGGCACTGCCGCTGACTTTAAAACCTTCCAGGCAGCCAATGGCCGCGATCAAAAAGGCAAAGATCGGTGCCTTCACCATGCCCACCAGAAAGTGTTGCACGCCAATGTCCGATTGCAGCAGCGAAAGAAACATCGCCGGCGAAATATCCAGGGCCACCGCACACACCACACCACCGCCGACGATCCCCGAGAGCATCGCCAGGAACGTCAGCATCGGCAACGCCACCAGCAGCGCCAGCACGCGGGGTAATACCAACAGCTCCATAGGGTCCAGGCCCAGGGTGCGGATGGCGTCGATTTCTTCGTTGGCTTTCATGGAGCCGAGTTGCGCGGTGAATGCACTGGCGGTACGGCCGGCGATGAGGATTGCGGTGAGCAACACGCCGAATTCGCGCAGGAAGGAGAAGGCCACCAGGTCCACGGTAAAGATCGTCGCGCCGAAGCTCTTGAGCACGGTGGCGCCAAGGAAGGCCACGACGGCGCCCACCAGAAAGGTCAACAGCGCAACGATAGGCGCCGCATCCAGGCCGGTCTGTTCGATGTGGGCGACCATGGGCGTCAGGCGCCAGCGTTTGGGCCGCCAAATGCCGCGGGCGAAGGTTTCGAGGATCAGGCCGATAAAGCCCAAAAGCTTCATTGCGTCTTGCCAGACCGTGTCTACTGCGCGACCGATACGGGCCAGCACTTGAATGCCGGCGGCCTCTTCTGGCTCTTTGATCGGTACGCAAAAGTCATTCAGGGAGCGGTAGACGGTCTTGAGCAGTGCCCGGTCGGCGGCTGCCAGGGTGCAATCGGTCTGTTCGGCAGAGTGTTCGATGCGCGCAGGGCCCAGCAACTCCACCAGCAGCGAGGCGCCGGCTGTATCCAGCGCACCGAGGCCGTTGAGGTCAATGCGGGCGCCGGCGTCGTATTGGCCGTCGAGTGTGGCCGACAGCTTTTTCAGGTTGGCGTAGTGGGCCAGCGTCCAGTCGCCGGTAATCCGTAGCGAAGGCGGGGTGCTGGACGTATCAAGATGGGCCGCGCCGGCCGTCGTGCGAGTGGTCATAAGCTCCGAGCTTGTTTGGCTATCCACAATTGCTACGTAATAGCACGATCCGGCTTACTTTGGGTTGTCCGCTTGTGCTGTGTCTATCACCTTGAAGCGCAGAACGCCGATGACTTGCCCGTCTTCGGTGAGCACCTGCACCTGCCAGCGCCCCACGGCGTCACCCGGGAAGTTCTGCTTGTGGGTCCAGGCGCGATAGCCTTCCTTGCGCCCACCGTGGATGTCCAGGGCAATGCGGTCGACTTCCTGGCCGTTGAATTTCCACACGTGGTAGATCCGCTCATCCAGCCCGCGTGGCGCGTTGATCGCGGTGTAGGCGTACAGCCCACCGCTGCGCAATTGGTCGGCGGTGACTTGCTTGAGGTCGTCGCCCGGCGTGCGGTCTTGCAGTTGGGTGCTGATGGCGACTTCGGTCATCCACAGGGTGGCGGGCGGTACCCAGCTGCGCAGGAACCAGCCGGCGCAGCCGATGGCGGCCGTTACCCCCAGCAGCATCGCCCAGCCCTTGAGGCTACGCAGCGGCAGGCTCACGGCCAGGCTGGGAATCGACAAGACCATGGCTACACCCAACGCCAGTTTGTAACTCTGGGCGGTGGTCAGGTGCATGATGATCGGCAGCGCGGTCAGCAACGCGGCGAACAGGGTCAGGGTGTGCAGGGCCAGGAACAGCGAGCGCTTGGGCGCCAGCCATTTGTAATACAGCGGGTCGATGATCGACACCAGCGCCGCCGCGCCCAGCAGGCCAGTGAACAGCGATTGGCCGCTGTTCCAAGCGGTGGTGACGAAAAAGAAGGGCAGCACGAAGAACAGACTTTCCTGGTGGATCATCTGGGTGGCGTAGCGCAGCAGCGGTTCAGGGATCTCGCGATTGAAGACCTTGGTGAACAGTTGCGTAAAGCTGTTCTCCAGCATCAGCCACAACCAGCTCACCAGCATGATCACCGCAATCCAACTGGCCATGCCCTGCTGGCGGTCTACCAGAATGAAGCTGCCGACCCCCGAGATGAAACCGCCGAGTGCAATCACCCCTGGGTAGCGCTTGATCAGTTCTATAACGCGCTGGATGAGGGGCGGCAAGTTCGGCATGGGCGGTTCACTGGTTGTGGGAAAAATCTCAGACAGAATAACGCCTTAGCCCGATATTCTGTGCGTCATTACTCAACAGGTTTGCGATAAAGCCTCAAGCCGATCAAACCAAGGATGATCAGGCCCAGCACGCCCGCACCGATCCAGGTCAACGCGTCATAACTCAACAGCGGTTTTTCGATGCGCCAGTAGCCCGGCTGCTGGAACGCTTCGCGCATGGCCTGGTTGGTTTGCGCCAGGCTTACAGCCTTGATGCGTTTGACCGGATCGCTGAAACGCCCGTTGCTGTAGTCGCCGGCCGCACTCCAATAATAGTCGGCCAGCGCGCTGTTGCCCTGCACCGCCCAAGCCTGCCGGGCAATGGCGGCTTGCTGCAGGCGTGTGAATACTGTTGGGTCGAGGCCGTCCTTGAGCAGTTGGGCCTTGAGGTCTTGCAAGACCTGCTCAGCTTCAGGGAGGTTTTCTCGCTCAAGGTCGGCATTCAAGCTGAGGAATCCAACGCCGCCGAGCACTTCGCGTTCTACCCAGGGGCCGTAGGACAAACCGTGCTTGAGGCGCAGTTGCCGGTACAGTGCCCAGTCGAGGTAATCCTTGAGCAGGTTGTAGGTTTCATCATGCTGGTCATCCAACACCGGCTCGGGGAACAGCCAGTGCAGCTTGGCGCCATCGCCCACCCAGCCGCGGATCAGGTCGCGGTGGCTGGCGGCGGTGTGCTGGATTTCCGGAAGCGGGCGATGTTCGCTCGGCTCCACGGGGTCGAGTTGACCATAGGTGCGTTCTAGGTAGGCAGGCAGCAGTTTGTCGAGATCGCCGACGACGATCAGGGTCATGTTGTTCGGCGCGTACCATTCGTTGCGCAGCTTCTCCAACTGATCGCGGGTGAGGTGGCTGACCTCGGCGCGTTCGGCGCACTTGAGGCCCAACTCCACGGCCAATTGGTTGCTGGCGCTGTGACCGAGGTCCTGGCGGTCCAGCAGGCGTTGCAAGTGTGAGTAATGGCCGCCGTCTTCGCGCTCCACCACCTGTTTGGCGGCGTTGATATGGGCGTCGGTCAGGCGCGTGCGCGTGAGGATTGCCAGCAGCAGGTCCAGCACCTTGCGTTGGTTCTGCGCGGGCGCCTCGATCACGAAGGTGGTATCGGCGTTGCTGGTGTAGGCGTTCCACTCGCCGCCCAGGGCTTGCATGCGGTCTTCGAGGTCGCCCTCGCCGCCGCCGTCGATGCCGCTGAACAGCAAGTGCTCGAACAAGTGCGGCAGTTCTTTTTCTTCGCAACCGAAGTCGTCCAGGCCCACACCAACCACCAGGCGAATAGCGACATGCCCACGCTCGGTGCCCGGTTTGAGCAGCAGTTGCAGGCCGTTGGGCAAGGTGTAGCCCTCGACTTGCAGACGGTCAAAGGCAAAGGCGTGTGCCGAGCCCAAGAGCAGGCAGGCGAGTAACAGGCGACGCATAACAAGCTTCCTGGCGAATGAGGTCCATTGTTAACTGACTTCGCTCGCGGGCGTACGTTCAGGGCGAATGGGTAATGTCGGCAATACTTTCAGCCGAGAGCGCGCCAGTGTCGGACGTTTCCAACACTACATAAGCACTGCTGCAAAACAATGAGTTCAAGCGTTTCATGTCGGCAATCAGTTCCAAGTGCAGGGAACTGGTTTCCAGGCTCTGCACGATCTTGCGCTGCAGGCGGCTGACATGGGCGTGGGCCAGGCGGCGTTCCTGGGCGCGGAAGCGGCGCTTTTCTCGCAGTAATTGGCGGGCGCTTTCCGGGTCGCCGCTGAGAAACACCGACAGGCCCAGGCGCAGGTTGGCGATCAACTGGCTGTGCAGGCCGCTGAGTTCCTCCAGGCCCACTTCGGAAAATTGCCGGCGCTGCGAGGTCTTCTGTTGCTGGACCTTGCGCAGCATGCGTTCGATCAGGTCACCCGCCAGTTTCAGGTTGATCGACAGCTCGATGATCTCGGCCCAGCGGCGATTGTCTTGCTCACTGAGGTCTTCACGGGGCATTTGCGCCAGGTAGAGTTTGATCGCGCTGTAGAGCGCTTCGACGTCATCGCTCAGGCTGCGCATTTCTTGGGTAACGGCGGTTTGATTGCCGCGCAGCACTTCCTGCATCGAGGTAAGCATATTGTCGATCAAGTCGCCCAGGCGCAGGGTTTCGCGGGCGGCGTTCGCCAGGGCCAGGCTTGGGGTATTCAATGAGGCCAGGTCCAGATGGCGTGGCTTGGCTTTGCCATTGGTTTCGGGGCGTTCCGGCAGCAGCCATTCGCACAGGCGTGCCATCGGCCCGATGGTGGGCAACAGGATCAGGCAACGGCTGACGTTGTAGAGCAGGTGGAAGGTGATGACCATGCCCTGAACGCTGTAGTCCAGGCCGTCCATCCAGCCTACGAGCGGGTCGAGCACCGGAATGATCAGCAACAGACCGATCAATTTGTACAACAGGCTGCCCAGGGCCACTTGGCGACCGGCAGTGTTTTGCATGCTGGTGCTGAGAAAAGCCAGTACGCCGCTGCCGATGTTGGCGCCGATCACCAGGCCGATGGCCACGTGCAAGCCGATCACGCCGGCACCGGCCAGGGTGGCCGTGAGCAACACGGCGGCAAGGCTGGAGTAGGAAATCATCGCGAACAGCGCGCCGACCAGGGCGTCCAGCAAGATATCGCCGGTCAGCGAAGCGAAGATGACTTTGACGCCCTGGGCATGGGTAATGGGCCCGGCGGCTTCGACGATCAATTGCAGCGCGAGGATGATCAGGCCCAGGCCGATCCCGACCCGGCCCAACTGCCCTGCCCGCGTCTGTTTGCGCGACAGGAAGAAAATCACCCCGAGGAAGATCAGCAGCGGCGACAGCCAGGACAAATCGAACGTCAGCACCCGCGCCATCAAAGCCGTACCGACGTCGGCGCCAAGCATGGTGGCCAGGGCCGGTGTAAGGCTCATCAGCCCTTGGCCGACGAACGAAGTCACCAGCATCGCGGTGGCGTTACTGCTTTGCACCATGGCCGTCACCAGGATACCGGCGACAAATGCCAGCCAGCGCTTGGACATGTTCTGCCCGATGACTTGGCGCAAATTGGAACCGTAGACCCGCAGGATGCCGGTTCGGACGATATGCGTGCCCCAGATAAGCAGGGTCACGGCGGAAAGCAGATTGAGCAAGGTCAGCATGCTCGGCCCCCCGTGTGGGTGCGCTCCAAAAGGAGCGAAGGAAAGTTACCGCGTGCCGCTCTACGTCTTGTACCTAAGCTGTAGTTGGCGAATGGGCTCTGCGCCAGCATCGCATAGCTAAACTTGGGATTGAAACAAAACTGTCATGAAGATCGTTCCCCACGCTCGGCGTGGGAACGCATCCTGTGACGCTCTGCGTCACTTTGCGGACGCGGAGCGTCCGAGAGGGCATTCCCACGCGGAGCGTGGGAACGATCACTCGCGGGTCAAATTTACTGACCCGGAATGTCCTTGCGCAGTTTCACTGGGTCCTGCTGTTTCTTCTTTTTCGCGATGGCGGTACGCATCTTGATGTTCACCGCTTCCACCGCCAGCGAGAACGCCATGGCGAAGTAGACGTAGCCTTTTGGCACGTGTACGTCGAAGGATTCAGCGATCAGTACGGTACCCACGACCAGCAGGAACGACAGCGCCAGCATTTTCAGCGACGGGTGCTTGTCGATGAACTCGCTGATGGTGCCGGCAGCCAGCATCATCACCAATACCGCAACGACGATGGCGGCAACCATCACCGGCACGTGGGAAACCATGCCGACGGCGGTAATCACCGAGTCCAGGGAGAACACGATGTCGATGATGGCGATCTGGATAATGGTGTAGATGAATTTGCCACCGGCGCCTTTGGGCTCGTCCTGGGTTTCATCTTCACCCTCCAGGGCGTGGTACATCTCCTGGGAGCTTTTCCACAGCAGGAACAGGCCACCGAAGAACAGGATCAGGTCGCGACCTGAGATGCCCTGGCCAAACACCACGAACAGGTCGGCGGTCAGTTGCATGACCCAGGTGATCGACAGCAGCAACAGGATGCGCGTGACCATGGCCAACGCCAGGCCGAAGATCCGAGTGCGCGCCTGCATATGCTTGGGCATGCGGCTGACCAGGATCGAAATCATGATGATGTTATCGATGCCCAGGACGATCTCAAGGGCCGTCAGGGTGAAGAAGGCAATCCAGATTTCCGGATTGGTCAGCCATTCCATGTGTATTCCTTTGAGCAAGTGTTAACCGCGCAAGCTGTAGCGCCGCGCGGTGAGTGAGTCGGTACGATTATAGAGTGCTGAACAGCGGAAAAATCCCCATCAGCAATGCGGCGAACATTATGCACAGGCACACCAGCACTGCCCACTTGAGCGTGAAGCGCTGGTGATCGCCGAATTCGATACCCGCCAGGGCAACCAGCAAGTACGTCGAGGGTACCAGTGGGCTGAGCAAATGCACGGGTTGCCCGACGATCGACGCCCGCGCCATTTCCACCGCGGTGATGCCGTAATGGCTGGCAGCTTCGGCCAGTACCGGCAGTACGCCGTAGTAGAACGCATCGTTGGACATGAAGAAGGTGAACGGCATGCTCACCAGCGCGGTGATCACCGCCAGGTAAGGGCCCATCGCTTCGGGGATGACCGCCAACAGGCTTTTGGACATGGCGTCGACCATGCCAGTGCCCGACAGAATGCCTGTGAAGATACCGGCGGCGAAGATCAAGCCCACCACGGCCAATACGCTACCGGCGTGAGCAGCGACGCGGTCTTTCTGCTGCTGCAGGCACGGGTAGTTGACGATCATGGCGATACTGAACGCCACCATGAACAGCACCGGCAGCGGCAACAGGCCGGCAATCAGGGTGCACATCAACGCCAGGGTCAGGGCGCCGTTGAACCAGATCAATTTCGGCCGGCGGGCGTCGGGGAATTGCGACACGCTGATTTCGCTGTGATCGATCTCATCGCCTTGCAGGTGCAATTCACCCAGGCGTGCACGCTCGCGCTTGCCGTACATGTAGGCAATCACCAGGATCGCCACGACACCGGCGGCCATGGCCGGGATCATCGGTACGAAGATGTCCGACGGGTCTACATGCAGCGCACTGGCGGCGCGCGCCGTCGGGCCGCCCCAGGGGGTCATGTTCATCACGCCACCGGCGAGAATGATCAGGCCGGCCATGATCCGTGGGCTCATGCCGATGCGCTGGTACAGCGGCAGCATGGCCGCGACGCAGATCATGTAGGTGGTGGCACCGTCACCGTCCAGGGATACCACCAACGCGAGCACGGCAGTGCCGACCGACACCTTGAGGGGGTCGCCCTTGACCATCTTGAGGATCTTGCGCACGGCCGGGTCGAACAGGCCGGAGTCGATCATCAAAGCAAAATAGAGGATGGCGAACATCAGCATCACGCCGGTCGGCGCAAGCTTGGTGATGCCTTCGAGCATCATCGGGCCGATCTTCGGTGCGAAACCGCCGAACAGCGCGAACAGGATCGGCACGATGATCAAGGCGATCAGCGCGGACAGGCGCTTGGTCATGATCAGGAACATGAACGTGATGACCATGGCAAAGCCAAGGAAAGTCAGCATAGGAATACTCCAGGCGTAGCGCGGCTAGGGAATGGCGGACCGAGTGGCGGTCAGCGCAGAACGAAAGGCACGAGGCGTACGGGTGGAGTTGGAGCGAACAGGCGGGTACGAGCGGACATCGGGAATCACCATTGTTGTTGTTAACAGCCGGTCTGTTGCCGGCAGTGGAGGCGATCCTAGACGGGGAAGCTTTCAGCCAGCTTTCGCTGGGAAAACAGCTGATGAAGGGCAGGCACCAATCTTCAGGTTGGCGCAGAACAAAATGTGGGAGCTGGCTTGCCTGCGATGGCGGTGTATCAGCCAATATCTCTTATGGCTGTGACGCCGTCATCGCAGGCAAGCCAGCGCCCACATTTGGAAGGTGGTTGCTAATAAAATTCAGGGCAGTTCGAGGCCGCCGGCGGCTTTATGCAGCGCCCGCAAATGCTCACCCACTTGTTTGAGGTTGGCCTCACAGGCGGCAATCTCGGCGGCGCGAGACGGATCGAGCAGCGCCCTCACCTCCTTATCCAGCTCGCCGGTCAACGACTGCAACTGCTTCTGGCGTTCGGCGCTTTCTGATTCCAGGCGCTTGGCTTCCGAAGGTTGCGGCAGGCCATAACCCCCACTGTCCAGCAACTCGGCCGGGCGGCTCAGAAAGCCACTGCTGGCGAGAATTTGCTGCAGCGTGTTGTTGGCTTTCTCCATGCCGCCGTATTTCAGCTCGCGGGCATTGAGATAGCGTTGTTTGACCTCATCCTGGGCGAGCATCAGTTGTTTGCGATAGCTGGCCTGCTCCAGCAGCAACAGTGCGGCGCTGGTACGCAGGTCGGCCTGGGCAAACCATTGGCGACGCGCTTGCGCGTCCAGGGACAACCAGTCTTCGACTTGGGTCTGCTTGATAGGCAGTTGCTTGCGTAGCACATCGAACATGGCCTGGTAGCGCTCGCGGAACGAGTCGAAGTGATACCCCAGGCGCAGGGCTTCGCGCTTGTCGTTCAATACACTGGTATCGGCCAGGCCGCGGGCGCTGAGCACTTCCAGCAAGCCGTTGGGGGTGATGTTGTCCAGGCCGGTCAATTGCGGGTTGGCGCTGCCACTGCGCAACAGTTTCAGGCTTTCGACCGCACAGTTGTTGGAAATGAAGAAGTAGTTGCCGTCGTAGCTCCAGTGCATCTCGGCGGCATGTTCGACGGTGTCGTTGATTTCCTGGCGGCTGAGCTTCAGTGGCACCGACGCCAGGCCACGCAGTTCGGTCTTGGTGTATTCATCAATGACCTGGGCCAACGGCAGTACGAACAGCCGCGACGGGTATTTACCCACCAGGCCATCCCAGCTCGACAGCTGGACGTCACCGACGAAGGCGCGGTAGGACAGCACCAGATGCCGGTCCAGGTCCAGCCGGCAATCCGGGCCACGCGGCCGGCCCGGCGCACAAATCACCAGGCGCAACATGCTATGGCCCCAACGGCTCACCAGGTTCTGGTTGGCTTCGGCCAGCAGATAGTCGATTTCATACACGCGCTCCGGATCGATCTGGCCCAGGGGCGTCTTGGCGAAATCGTTGCCCGCGTTCAGGAAGGCATAGGTACTGGCGCAGGTGTCCTGTTCAGGCGGGGCCCAGCCGAAGTGATCCTTGTAATAACGGAACAGCGCGGGGCGGCGACAGGCGTAGCTGGAGTCCAGGAGGAAATACTCCATGTTGACCGCCACGAACTCCAGCGGGCTGGTGGTTTCGTAGATGTCCGGGCTGCGTACTACCTGATGGTTGTGCTGCTCACGCTCTCCGCGCCGACCCACATATTGTGGCCAGCCGGCAAGGTCCAGCAGGCGCGGGTCGTCACTGAGGGTAAAGCGGCGGTCGTTCTGGCCACGGCACTGGTCGGGCAAGCCGATCAAGCCGGTGATGTTGTTCTGACGGCTGCAGCGTTGGATCAGCGTGCGCTCGTCCTTGGACCACAGGCGCGCACGGTCATAGATGTGGGTCAGTTCATGCAGCACGGTGGCGAGCATTTCCCGGCGCACAGTACCGTGGGGGCGATTGGTTTTCTGGGTGGCGGCGCTGCCGTCAGTCAGGCTGGCGAGCAGGTTCTGGTTGAGGTCCAACTCGGACACCAGGGATGCCTGCCCGTAGGCGTTCTCAGGCATCTTGTCGGTCCAGCCGACATCAATACGTCGGTCCAATTGCTCGACAAAGCGCGGCGGCAAGGAGCGCAGCGCTTCATCCAGCAATGCCTGGCTGGCCTGCTGTTCGGCCGGGCTCAAGCCTTCGGTCTTGAGCCGCAGTTGCAGGCCGGCCTGGGCCGTACTTGCGCACAGCAGCACGGCCCCGGCCAGGAGCCAGGTTTTGAAGCGCCTCACAGAGCGAGGATAGCTTCTGCGAGGGTCTGGTCGCTGGCATCACGGGCTTCTGGCACGCGGGTGCGAAGGGTATCGAACGCGGCTTCCAGTTGGGCGCCACGGATCTCGCCATTGGTAGCGACGAAACTGGCGGCGTCATCGTGGGCTTCGCGCACGATCTTGGAGTCGCGGATGGAGGTGGTGGTGTCCGAGGTGAAATCAATGGTGCGCGCCGAGGCACGCACGACGATGTTGCTGGTGGCCTTCAAGGTTTGCGCCTGGGCGACATCGGCCAAAAACAGCAGGCCGAGGGCGGCGACGATCAGCGGGCTACGCATGGGGTGACTCCAATGACAAAGATAGAAATACAATGATGATTATTGGACGAGAATTGCTTGCGCCAGTTCAAGGTCGCTTGCATGAAGTTTTGGCTGGGTACGGCGTAGATAGTCCAGCGCGGACTCCAGGCGTGCGCCCCGCCATTGGCCGTCAGTGGCAATGAAAGCGGCAGCATCATCCCGAGCGGCCAGGACCAACTTATTGTCGAACGGCGCAGAGGTCACTTTGCTGGTGGCATACACGCTGACAACAGTGCTCTGGGTGGACACATCCAACGCGCAAGCCATGGGTGACCAGCAGGCGCAAAACAGAACAGGAACACTCAATAAACGGTATGAAAAAGCCATGGGACTCGACAATTGAAAGCGAGCGCCAAGGCTAGCGCAACCGCCGGGCGAGAGCCAGCGTCGAGCCATTCGGGAGCGGCGGGCGCTCCCGTCTGGTTGCCGTGGGTCAGATAGCCAGGATGGCCTGAGCCAGCTGTGCATCGGTAGCGGTATTCAATTGCGGCGCTTGTTGGCGGATCTGGGCCAGGGCGCTTTCCAGTTTCACGCCACGGATGGCGCCTTCGCTGGCGACAAAGCTGGCGGCGTCGTCACGGGCCGCTTGTACGACCTTGTTGTCGCGCAGGGATGAGGTGGCATCAGACGTGGCATCGGAGGTTGCCTTCAGAGCGCCGACGATCGAGTCAGTCGTCATGATCAGGCTGCTCGCGTTGGCATTGGCAGCCAGAGTCAGCACAGCGGCAGTGCACAGCAGGCGAAGACGGGACATGGGGTAACTCCTGTAGACGAATAATAAGGTGGCGCGAAACGGCCACAATGAAACGGACTGGGACTGTCGAGCATCAGACGCACGCTCTACAGGGTTCGCCACGTGGTGAACCGATATTAGGCGTGTGCAGGACTATTCGGAAGCCTGTAATTAAACTGTACCTGTCATATTTTATAAATTTAAAACTGTATCTGTGTGCTTGAATCGAGCCAATCCAATGGGCTATCGCAGATACAACAAAGCCCGCCTCCGGTTACCCGGGGCGGGCTTTGCTTTGACAAATCAGGGTGCTGGCAGTGGACCCGTCAGGTCAGGGCCAGCGGGCGCCACTTAGCGCCAGAACGGCTTGCTCAGCTCTTCGTAGCGTTGAGCTTCGCTGATACCGGCGTCAGCCAGCAGACGCGAATCCAGGCGAGCCAACTGGTGGCGGCTGGAGATGCGGCGCTGCCACAACATCAGGTTGGCGAGAACGCGCAAAGGCAGGGAAGCCTGGGTGTTTACAGCTTTTTCTTCGAAGAACAGTTCGGAACTGAGTGTACGTTCCATGATGACATCCTTCCGCTTGTGGCGGGATTAGGTAGTGGTTTAACTGATGCCAATGATCCTCCTCCGAGGCAAGACTCTCTAGATACAGTTCACCTGTATTGTGAGAGGCCAGTTAACTGTTTAGCGAGGCTGTACGGTACGAAATTGGGGCAACTGTACCTGTGCGCACTTAAAAGGTGCGAAATAGGCGTTTTTAAGCTGGGGCGTGGGATATTTCGGTAGGAAATGACCAGTACAGCAGTACAGTTTTTTCCATAAGTACGAGTGGGTTCACCGAGCTGATGAAACTGTATTTGCATCAGCCCGGATCTGTATTCATCAAGCCTTGAGCATGTGCCCGGTTTCTTCCAGGTTAATGTGCCAACTCAGTGCTTCGCGCAAGATGTGCGGGGTATGCCCACCGATGGCGCAGGCGGCATCGAAGTAAGTGTTCAGGGCATCGCGGTAGGCTGGGTGCACGCAGTTATCGATGATGACCCGAGCGCGCTCCCGTGGCGCCAGGCCCCGCAGGTCGGCAAGGCCTACTTCGGTGACGAGAATGTCCACGTCATGCTCGGTGTGGTCCACATGGCTGACCATCGGTACCACGCTGGAAATTGCGCCGCCCTTGGCAATGGACTTGGTGACGAAGATCGCCAGGTGCGCATTGCGGGCGAAATCCCCGGAGCCGCCGATGCCGTTCATCATCCGCGTGCCGCAGACGTGGGTGGAGTTGACGTTGCCGTAGATATCGAACTCCAGCGCGGTATTGATACCGATGATGCCCAGGCGCCGTACCACTTCAGGGTGGTTGGAAATTTCCTGCGGGCGCAGCACCAATTTGTCCTTGTAGTGCTCCAGGTTGCCGAATACATCGGCATTGCGTCGCTCCGACAAGGTAATCGAACTGCCGGAGGCAAAGCTCAGCTTGCCGGCGTCGATCAGGTCGAAGGTCGAATCCTGCAACACTTCCGAGTACATGGTCAGGTCTTCGAACGGCGACTCGATCAGCCCGCACATCACCGCGTTGGCAATATTACCGATGCCGGCTTGCAGCGGGCCGAGCTTGTTGGTCATGCGCCCGGCATCGACTTCTTGCTTGAGGAAGTTGATCAGGTGGTTGGCGATGCCTTGGGTGTCGCTATCAGGCGGCGTTACCGTGGAGGCGGAGTCCGCCTGGTTGGTGATGACGATGGCGACGATTTTCTCGGGTGGGATCGGAATCGCAGTGCTGCCAATGCGGTCGTCGACTTTCACCAGCGGGATCGGCGTGCGCGTCGGCCGGTATGTCGGGATGTAGATGTCGTGCAGCCCTTCCAGGTTCGGGTTGTGCGCCAGGTTGATCTCGACGATCACCTGTTTGGCAAAAATCGCGAAGCTGGCCGAGTTGCCTACGGAGGTGGTGGGCACGATATGCCCCTGCTCAGTGATCGCGACGGCTTCGATCACGGCGATGTCGGGCAATTTGAGCTGATTGTTGCGCAGTTGCTCGACGGTTTCCGACAGGTGCTGGTCGATAAACATCACCTCGCCGGCATTGATCGCCTTGCGCAGGGTGCTGTCGACTTGAAAGGGCATGCGTCGTGACAGTACGCCGGCTTCGGTCAACTGCTTGTCCAGGTCATTGCCCAGGCTGGCGCCGGTCATCAGTGTGATTTTGAGTGGCGAAGTCTTGGCGCGTTCGGCCAGGGCGTGGGGGACGGCCTTGGCTTCACCGGCACGGGTGAAGCCGCTCATGCCGACGGTCATGCCGTCCTCGATCAGTGCAGCGGCATCTGCCGCGCTCATGACCTTGTTCAACAACGAAGGCAAGCGGATACGATCACGGTACATGAATTGTTATCTCTGGCTACGGAAAGCAAGGTGGGCAGTGTAGTGATTTCAAAAAGTTTCGGCCCGCTACCATGGTCGAATGCCAGGTCGCGATTTAGAGCCTTTGGTCGGGTTTCATGTGTGTGCAAAGCGGGACGCAGAGCATCCCGGGACGCGTTCCCACGCAGAGCTTGGGAACCATAAAAAAACCCCAGCCTACAGCAGGCCAGGGTTTCGGGTATTGCGCTGGCGCAGTGTTATTCGACGGCTTTGACCATGTCTTCGATGACCTTTTTGGCATCACCGAAGACCATCATGGTCTTGTCCAGGTAGAACAACTCGTTATCCAGGCCGGCGTAGCCGCTGGCCATCGAGCGTTTGTTGACGATGATGGTCTTGGCCTTGAACGCCTCGAGAATCGGCATACCGGCGATGGGGGAGTTCGGGTCGTTCTTGGCAGCCGGGTTGACCACGTCGTTCGCGCCCAGCACCAGCACCACGTCGGCCTGGCCGAACTCGGAGTTGATGTCTTCCATCTCGAACACCTGGTCGTAAGGCACTTCGGCCTCGGCCAGCAATACGTTCATGTGCCCGGGCATGCGACCCGCCACGGGGTGGATCGCGTACTTTACGGTGACGCCGTGGTGGGTCAGCTTCTCGGTCAGCTCCTTGAGCGCGTGTTGTGCCCGCGCCACTGCAAGGCCGTAGCCTGGGACGATAATCACGGTATCGGCATTGGTCAGCAGGAAGGTGGCGTCATCAGCGGAGCCGGACTTCACCGGGCGTGCTTCTTTGGAGCCCGCCGCGGCGCCAGCATCCGGCGCATTGCCGAAACCGCCCAACAGCACATTAAAGAAGGAGCGGTTCATCGCCTTGCACATGATGTACGACAGGATCGCGCCGCTGGAGCCCACCAGGGAACCAGCGATGATCAGCATCGAGTTGTTCAGCGAGAAACCGATGCCCGCCGCTGCCCAGCCGGAATAGCTGTTGAGCATCGACACCACCACGGGCATGTCGGCGCCGCCAATCGGGATGATGATCAGCACACCCAGTACAAAGGCCAAGGCCAGCATCAGCGCGAACGCAGTGAGGTTGCCGGTAAACATGAACGCCAGGCCCAGGCCCAGGGTTGCGAGGCCGAGCACCAGGTTCAGTTTGTGTTGGCCGCCGAACTGTACCGGTGCGCCCTGGAACAGGCGGAACTTGTACTTGCCCGACAGCTTGCCGAATGCGATCACCGAGCCGGAGAAGGTGATTGCACCGATAGCGGCACCGAGGAACAGTTCCAGGCGATTACCGGCCGGTATCGAATCGCCCAAGTGCTTGACGATGCCCAGGGACTGCGGCTCGACCACGGCGGCAATGGCGATGAACACTGCTGCCAGGCCGATCATGCTGTGCATGAACGCGACCAGCTCTGGCATCTTGGTCATTTCAACACGCTTGGCCATGATCGAGCCGGCGGTACCGCCAACCAGTAGGCCAACGATGACGTAGCCGATACCGGCAGTCGCCAGTTCAGCCCCCAGCTTATAGATGAGGCCGACGGTGGTGAGTACCGCCAGCGCCATGCCGAGCATGCCGAACAGGTTGCCGCGCCGCGAAGTGGTCGGGTGCGAGAGGCCTTTGAGGGCCTGGATGAAACAGATCGACGCGATCAGGTAGAGCGTCGTCACGAGATTCATGCTCATTACTTGGGCGCCTCTTCTTTTACTTTCGGGGCTTTCTTCTTGAACATCTCAAGCATCCTGCGGGTGACCAGGAAGCCGCCGAAGACATTCACCGCCGCCAGGGCCACGGCCAGTGTGCCCATTGTCTTGCCCAGTGGCGTCACGGTGAGAGCTGCGGCTAGCATGGCGCCGACGATAACAATCGCGGAAATGGCGTTGGTCACGGCCATCAGCGGCGTGTGCAATGCAGGTGTTACGTTCCAGACCACGTGATAACCGACATAAATCGCCAGCACAAAGATGATCAGGTTGTAGATACCGGGGGAGATAAGCTCTTCCATCGTCTGAATCCCTGCTTAGGCGTTTTTGCGGATGACTTGGCCGTCGCGACACATCAGGCACGCGGCGACGATGTCGTCTTCGAGGTTGATTTCAAACTGCCCTTCCTTGGTGAAGACCAGCTTCAGGAAGTCCAGCAGGTTGCGCGCATACAAGGCAGAGGCGTCGGCGGCGACCGCACCTGCAAGGTTGGTCGGGCCGCAGATGATCACGCCGTTTTCCACCACGACCTGGTCGGCCACAGTCAGCGGGCAGTTGCCACCTTGGGCTGCAGCGAGGTCGATGACCACCGAGCCGGGTTTCATCTGCGCCACGGTATCGGCGCTCAGCAGGGTCGGAGCCTTGCGGCCCGGAATCAGGGCGGTGGTGATGACGATGTCGGCCTGTTTGGCGCGTTCGTGCACGGCCAGGGCCTGGCGCTGCATCCAACTGCTGGGCATCGGGCGCGCGTAGCCGCCGACACCAACGGCGCATTCACGTTCTTCATCGGTTTCGTACGGTACGTCGACAAACTTGGCGCCCAGGGATTCGATCTGCTCCTTTACCGCCGGGCGTACGTCGGACGCTTCGATCACCGCGCCCAGGCGCTTGGCCGTGGCGATGGCTTGCAGGCCTGCCACACCGGCGCCGAGGATCAGTACGCGCGCGGCTTTTACAGTGCCAGCGGCAGTCATCAGCATCGGCATGAAGCGCGGGTAGTGATGAGCGGCCAGTAACACGGCCTTGTAACCGGCGATGTTGGCCTGCGAAGACAGCACATCAAGGCTTTGGGCGCGTGAAGTGCGCGGCGCGGCTTCCAGGGCGAAAGCGGTGATGCCGCGCTCGGCGAGCTTGGCGATGGTTTCGTTGCTGAACGGGTTGAGCATGCCCACCAACACGGTGCCACTTTTGATCAGCGCCAGTTCGCTGTCGCTGGGGGCAACCACTTTAAGGATCAGCTCGGCGCCAAACGCGTCGTTGGCACTGCCAATGGTGGCGCCTGCCGTTTCATAGGCACTGTCGACGATGCTGGCATTGATGCCTGCGCCGCTTTGTACAGTGACCTTATGGCCCTGGCCGATCAGCTTCTTGATGGTTTCCGGGGTGGCAGCCACCCGCGTTTCACCGGTCTGGGTTTCGAGAGGAACACCAATGTGCACGTCAAATCTCCTGCATGATCTTTTTGCTTTTGATCTTTTTGTAAAAAGGCCAGTGCACCGCGAGTGGCGCAACTGGGGCGGCCGATCAGCACGATCCCGCTGAAATGACAGCGGGGCGCGGCATTTTGCAGGCGAACTTTACGGCCATCAAGGGATTATGACGGGTGACGAAAAATTAACTACAAGTCACCCTGTGACTGATTGTCGCAACAAGCTGAAATAACCTCTTTAAATACAGGCCTTTAAAGGTGTTCAGGCGTTTTCGGTCCGTTTTTCCATTGCCAGTGTGAATAGTCGTGCATTGGCCGGTAAGAGTCGCTAAGAGCCATGAGATACATGGCTTTTAGCCTTATTTTTGGCTGACAAGTACAGTCTGTTTAAATGCGACATATACGTACATCTGTAGGTTCTGAATTTATTTGACTACAAAGTCAGCACTTGCGTTGTGTCCTTCATTTACATGGGTTGTAGCGTCTTGACTGGTCGAGCAGCCAGTCCCTGAATGCATGCAGAGAAGCGGATTCGACCTTTTTGTCAGGAATCATCAGGTAATAAGCCTTTTCGCTGGTCAGTGCTTCGGTGCTGGCGATTACCAGTTGTTGCTCCTTCAGCTCCCGCTGTATGAGGAAGGGAGGAATCAGTGCGATGCCCATGTCATGCATGGCCGCTTGAGACAGCATCGAGAATAGCTCGTATCGAGGGCCTGTCATGTCGCGTGGGATGTTCAGTTGTTGGGCGTTGAACCATTGGCGCCAGGCGTAGGGACGTGTGGTCTGCTGCAGCAGGGGCAGCTCGGCGATCTGTTGAGGGGTGAAATGCGTGCGGTCGCCGAGTAAGCGCGGGCTGCATACCGGTACCGGGTTTTCGCCCATTAACCGGTGGGATTGCGTACCCGACCAATCGGCATCCCCGAAGTAGATCGCCGCATCGAACTCGGTATCAGCGAACAGGAAGGGGCGCGTGCGGTTTGTCAGGTTCACCGTGACTTCCGGGTGCTGGTGTTGAAAGTCTTTCAGGCGTGGGATCAGCCACTGCGTGCCGAAGGTGGGCACCACCGCCAGTTCGATGACATTGGCGCCTTGCTGGCCCATCACCGACAAGGTGTCGCGCTCTACGGCGTCCAGTTGCGTTGCAACCCTGCGGCTATAAGACAGCCCCGCCTCCGTCAGCTTCACTCCACGGCGTGAGCGGCGAAACAGCTCGACACTCAAAAACTCCTCCAGGCTGGCGATCTGTCGGCAAATCGCGCCTTGGGTGATGGAAAGCTCCAGTGCTGCCTTGGTAAAGCTCTCGTGCCGGGCTGCTGCCTCAAAGCTGATGAGTGCGGTGGTACTGGGGATTTTCCGGCGCATGTACGTTGCCCTCACAGATAAAGCGCATTTCTGGGCTTTTTTAGTGTTACGAAGTGAGAAATTAGCACAAGCCTATGCAAAAACCTCGTTTGCCCTCTGCGCTGACCGCGCCTAGTCTGGTTCCACGACTTCTGATTTTTTCCGCGAGGACTTATTCATGGCTGGCAAGGCAAGCTTCAACTGGATCGATCCACTGCTGCTGGATCAACAGCTCACCGAAGAAGAGCGCATGGTGCGTGACAGCGCCGAGCAATTTGCTCAGGACAAGCTGGCTCCTCGTGTGCTCGAAGCCTTCCGTCATGAAAAGACAGACCCCGCTATTTTCCGTGAGATGGGCGAGACCGGTTTGCTGGGGGCGATGATCCCTGAGCAGTACGGTGGCAGTGGTTTGAACTACGTCAGCTACGGTTTGATTGCGCGTGAGGTCGAGCGTGTCGACTCCGGCTATCGCTCGATGATGAGTGTGCAGTCTTCCCTGGTCATGGTGCCGATCAATGAGTTTGGTACCGAGGCGCAAAAACAGAAGTACTTGCCCAAACTGGCCTCTGGTGAATGGATCGGTTGCTTCGGGCTGACCGAGCCCAACCATGGTTCCGACCCGGGTGCGATGATTACTCGTGCACGCAAAGTGGATGGCGGCTACAGCCTGACCGGCGCGAAGATGTGGATTACCAACAGTCCGATTGCGGATGTGTTTGTGGTGTGGGGCAAAGACGATGCAGGTGATATCCGTGGCTTCGTCCTGGAAAAAGGCTGGAAAGGCCTGAGCGCTCCCGCTATCCACGGCAAGGTGGGTCTGCGGGCCTCGATTACCGGTGAAATCGTCATGGATAACGTATTTGTGCCGGAAGAAAATATCTTCCCGGATGTGCGTGGCTTGAAAGGGCCTTTTACCTGCCTCAACTCGGCACGGTACGGGATTTCCTGGGGGGCGCTGGGGGCTGCTGAGTTCTGCTGGCATACCGCGCGGCAGTACACACTTGATCGCCAGCAGTTTGGTCGCCCACTAGCTGCCACTCAGCTGATCCAGAAGAAGCTGGCAGACATGCAGACCGAGATTACCTTGGCCCTGCAAGGTTGCCTGCGCCTGGGTCGGATGAAGGATGAGGGTACGGCGGCGGTTGAGATCACTTCGATCATGAAGCGTAACTCGTGTGGCAAGTCATTGGATATCGCGCGCATGGCTCGGGACATGCTGGGCGGCAACGGTATCTCCGACGAATTCGGAGTGGCGCGCCACTTGGTCAACCTGGAAGTGGTCAACACCTATGAAGGGACCCATGACGTGCATGCCTTGATCCTGGGGCGCGCGCAAACCGGTCTTCAAGCGTTCTATTAATAGGAGCATGGGTATGGGCGCGCTTTCGCATCTGCGAGTGCTGGATTTGTCGCGAGTACTCGCGGGCCCTTGGTCCGGGCAGATTCTTGCAGACCTTGGGGCCGAGGTGATCAAGGTCGAAAGGCCGGGCAGCGGCGATGACACGCGCGCTTGGGGGCCGCCCTTCCTTAAGGATGCGGATGGCGAGAATACCAGTGAGGCGGCGTATTACCTGTCGGCCAACCGTAATAAAGAGTCGGTGACCATCGACTTTACGCGGCCGGAAGGCCAGAAACTGGTACGCGATCTGGCTGCCAAGTCCGACATACTGATCGAAAACTTCAAGGTGGGCGGCCTTGCGGCGTATGGGCTGGACTATGAATCCCTCAAAGAGGTCAACCCGGAGCTGATTTACTGCTCCATCACTGGGTTTGGTCAGACGGGCCCCTATGCGATGCGTGCCGGCTACGATTTCATGATCCAGGGTCTGGGCGGGCTCATGAGCCTGACCGGGCGGCCTGAAGGGGATGAAGGCGCTGGGCCGGTAAAGGTTGGCGTAGCCTTGACCGATATCTTGACCGGGCTTTATTCGACCGTGGCGATCCTGGCTGCGCTAGCGCATCGCGATCACGATGGTGGTGGGCAACATATCGACATGGCGTTGCTGGATGTGCAGGTGGCTTGCCTGGCGAATCAGGCGATGAATTACCTGACCACCGGGACGCCGCCGAAGCGCTTGGGGAACGCTCACCCTAATATTGTGCCCTATCAGGATTTCCCCACTGCCGATGGAGATTTCATCCTCACCGTAGGCAATGACGGGCAGTTCCGTAAGTTCGCCGAAGTCGCCGGGCAGCCACAATGGGCGGATGACGTGCGTTTCGCCACCAATCGCGCGCGGGTGGCTAATCGCGCGGAGCTGATTCCTTTGATCCGTCAAGCGACGGTCTTCAAGACGACCGCTGAGTGGGTGTCGCAGCTGGAGCAAGTGGGCGTGCCATGTGGGCCGATCAATGATCTGGCGCAGGTGTTTTCCGATCCGCAGGTCCAGGCGCGTGGTTTGGCGATTGAGCTGCCTCACGCATTGGCGGGGACGGTGCCCCAGGTTGCGAGCCCGATACGCTTATCCAAGACGCCTGTTGAGTACCGGAGTGCGCCTCCTCTATTGGGGGAGCATACGCTTGAGGTGCTGCAGGGGGTTCTGGGGCTGGGAGCTGCTCATGTGGCCGCATTGAAGGAGGCGGGTGTTATTTGAGCGTTCCCTTCTATATAGAAGCGCACTGGTGAGCTGGTTGTTTTTTAACCGAAGCTAACTTATTGATAGGAAAGCAAAATTAAGAGTTGACGGCGAATTATATCTGTCTATAATTCGCCCCACTTCCGGCGCAGTCGAAACGGAAAACTCCTTGGTAAACAATGAGTTACGCAGTTCTCGACAGCAAGTTGCTTCAGTTCATCGAAGCCAAAAGGAAGTTGAAAAAGAGGTGTTGACAGCAGCGTGTAACGCTGTAGAATTCGCCTCCCGCTTACGAGAGATCGCAAGCGCAAGTGGTTG
>NZ_JYLO01000009.1 GCF_001439845.1 Pseudomonas lactis
TTCTTGACGACCATAGAGCATTGGAACCACCTGATCCCATCCCGAACTCAGCAGTGAAACGATGCATCGCCGATGGTAGTGTGGGGTTTCCCCATGTGAGAGTAGGTCATCGTCAAGATTAAATTCCGAAACCCCAATTGCGAAAGCAGTTGGGGTTTTGTTTTGGGCGCTCGAAAAGTGTCCACCTTGTCCCCGTACACTTATTCCCCGCAGCTCCGACCTGACTGCCCCGACAAATTTGCACAGTTATTTCTGAGCGACACCACTAGAATAGCCACCTAACCATTTTTAGAGTCAGAGCCCTATCTATGCCCGATCCGGTTGATGCCCGCGAGGTGTCGGATTTACCGCTGGACGATCTGGTGGCATGCCATGAGTGCGACTTGCTGATGCGCAAACCAACGCTCGCCCTCGGCGAAAAAGCCCAATGCCCACGCTGCGGCTACGAGCTATACGCTCACCGGCACAATGTGGTCGAGCGCAGCCTAGCCTTGGTACTGGCAGCTCTGCTGCTGTACATCCCCGCGAACTTTTTGCCCATCATGCAGCTCAATCTACTCGGGCAGTCCTCGGAGGACACCGTGTGGAGCGGCGTGGTTGGCCTGTTCGATACCGGTATGCAAGGCGTTGCCGCCGTAGTGTTCCTGTGCAGCATGGGCATCCCCTTGCTCAAGCTCCTGTGCCAATTGGCAGTGCTGCTCAGCATTCGCTGGAACATCGGTCGCAACTACGGGCTGCTGCTATACCGCATCTACCACCACATGAAGGATTGGGGGATGTTGGAGGTCTACTTGATGGGTGTGCTGGTGGCGATCGTAAAGCTCGCCGACATGGCCTCCATCACCATTGGCCTGGGTCTGGTCTGCTTCGTCAGTTTATTAATGGTCCAAGTTCTGCTTGAGGTGGTGATGTCGCCCCATCAGATCTGGCAAGCGCTGTCAGGAGAGGATGACCATGCGGGCGATTGATGCAGGCATTCTGATTTGTACTGAATGTCATGAGTTGAACAAGCAGGAAGCGGATATCGAGGAGCAACTCTGCACCCGTTGCGGCGCGTTGATCCATGCCCGTCGCCCCAATAGCCTCACACGCACCTGGGCGCTGTTGATCACCGCGGCGATCCTGTATATCCCCGCTAACCTGTTACCCATCATGACGGTCAACTCCCTCGGCCAAGGCGACCCCAGCACCATCATGTCGGGAGTCATCCAGCTGGTGCAGCACGGGATGTTTCCTATCGCTGCCGTGGTGTTCATCGCCAGTATCCTGGTACCGACCTTCAAGTTGGTCGGCATTGGCCTACTGCTGTTCTCGGTGCAGCGTCACCAACCGCTGTCCGCGCAACAACGCATTGTGATGTATCGCTTTATCGAGTTCATTGGGCGTTGGTCCATGCTGGATATCTTCGTGATCGCCATCCTGGTGGCGGTCGTTAACTTTGGGCGACTCGCCAGTGTCGAGGCCAACCTCGGCGCTGCGGCGTTCGCCAGTGTGGTGATCTTGACGATGCTTGCCGCAGTAACTTTCGATCCCCGACTGATTTGGGATAACACGGAGTCGGACGACGACCATGAGTGATTTGCCTAAAGCTAAAACCCGCCCAGCCTCTAACTGGTCGGCCATTTGGGTGTTGCCCCTGATTGCCCTGATCATCGGTGGCTGGCTGGGGTGGCGTGCCTATTCCCAGCAAGGTATCGAGATTCAAGTTCGCTTTGAGAGCGGCGAAGGTATTCAGGTCAACAAGACTGAAGTGGTCTACAAAGGCATGACCGTGGGTAAGGTCAAAACCCTGGCCCTGGATGATGAGGGCAGCAATCGCGGGGTGATCGCCACCATCGAGATGAACAAGGACGTTGAGCAGTACCTCAAGACCAACACCCGCTTCTGGTTGGTCAAGCCCAGCGTCAGCCTTGCCGGCATCACCGGCCTGGAAACCCTGGTCTCGGGTAACTACATCGCCGCCAGCCCCGGTGATGGCGAGCCCACGCGCAAGTTCAAGGCGCTCTCCGAAGAGCCGCCGTTATCCGACGCCAAGCCCGGCTTGCACCTGACCCTAAAGGCCGACCGCCTGGGCTCGCTGAACCGTGGCAGTCCGGTGTTCTACAAGCAGATTCAGGTCGGCCAGGTCAAAAGCTATCTGCTGTCCGAGGACCAGAGCACGGTAGAGATCAAGGTCTATATCGAACCGACCTACGCCAACCTGGTGCGCAAACACACGCGTTTCTGGAACGCCAGCGGCATCAGTATCGATGCCAACCTTTCCGGTTTGAAGGTGCGCAGCGAATCCCTCTCCAGCATTGTCGCCGGTGGTATTGCCTTCGCCACGCCAGAGAATCGCAAAGACAGCCCGCCCACCGACCCGAGCCTGCCTTTCCGCCTATACGAAGATTTCGATGCCGCCGCAGCGGGCATCAAGGTCAAGGTCAAGCTCACCGACTTTGAAGGCCTGCAGGCCGGGCGTACGCCGGTCATGTACAAAGGCATCCAGGTCGGCAGCCTGAAAACCCTGAAGATCGACCCGGACCTGTCCAGCGCCAGCGCCGAGCTGACCCTCGACCCATTGGCCGAGGACTACCTGGTCGAGGACACGCAATTCTGGGTGGTCAAACCGTCCATCTCCCTGGCAGGCATCACCGGCCTGGAGGCCTTGGTCAAGGGCAACTACATTGCGATTCGCCCAGGCGACAAAGGCACCCCGCCACAACGCGAATACGTAGCCCGCGCCAAGGCGCCGCCGTTGGACCTGCGTTCCCCGGGCCTGCACATGGTGTTGCTCACCGACAGCCTGGGCTCGCTGGATGTTGGCAGCCCGATTCTGTACAAGCAGGTCAAAGTCGGTTCGGTGCAGAGCTACCAGTTTTCACGCAAGAAAAAACAACTGGTGATCGGCGTTCATATCGAGAAGGAATATGAAAGCCTGGTCAACGGCTCGACGCGCTTCTGGAATGCCAGCGGCGTCACCCTCACGGGCGGCCTCACCGGCGGTATCCAGGTCAAAAGCGAATCCCTGGCTAGCCTGATGGCGGGCGGTATCGCCTTCGAAACGCCGGAACCGAATGTGCCGTTGAAACATCGTATCCCGCGCTTCCGCCTGTACGCCGACCGTGATGCCGCCAACCAGCACGGCACCCTGGTGACCATCAAAGTCGACCGCGCCGACGGCCTGAGCGCCGGCACGCCGGTGCGCTTCAAGGGGTTGGATGTGGGCAAGATCGAGAGTGTCGACCTCAGTGCCGACATGCAGTCGGTGCTGCTCAAGGCGCGTATCACTCAGGTTGCGGACCGTATCGCGCGTTCGGGCAGTCAGTTCTGGGTGGTCAAGCCGGAACTGGGGCTGATGAAGACGGCTAACCTGGAGACCCTGGTCACCGGCCAATACATTGAAGTGCAACCGGCCGCAAAAAACGCCGGCCCGCAGAAGAGTTTTGTCGCCCTGGCCCAGCCGCCTGAAGGCGTGCATCAGGAAGCTGGCCTGAGCCTCACACTCAGCGCCGCCCGCCGTGGTTCGTTGAAGGAAGGGGTACCGGTCACTTACCGTGAAGTGACGGTCGGCAAAGTCACCGGCTATGAGTTGGGCCAGACCGCCGATCGTGTGTTGGTGCACATCCTGATCGAGCCCAAGTACGCACCTCTGGTACGCAGTGGCAGCCGCTTCTGGAACACCAGCGGCTTTGGCCTCGACTTCGGCTTGTTCAAGGGCGCGACCGTGCGTACCGAGTCCCTTGAAACGCTGGTGGCCGGCGGCATCGCCTTTGCCACCCCGGATGGCGAGCGCATGGGCAACCCGGCACGGCCGCAGCAGACGTTCCCGTTGTTCGACAAGTTTGAGGATGAGTGGCTGACCTGGGCGCCCAAGATTCCACTCGGTAAATAAACCGAGGCGCGGCCTTCGCGAGCAAGCCCGCTCCCACATTCGATCGCATCCCTACAGGGAAACTCGATCAACTGTGGGAGCGGGCTTGCCCGCGAAGAGGCCCGCCAAAACACCACAAATCCCAAGCCGAAAAAAAGGCCGCGATCCATCAGATCGCGGCCTTTTTGCCTTTCAGTACAACCCGTCAGGCTTCATCCAGCTCCGGCTCGTCCGCCTGCACATTCATCGTCGCCTTCACCACATCATGGCGACGGATGTACTTCCAGTCCGCCTCATCAATGTAGATCCCGTTCGGCCCGCTGCCGCCTTCCAGGTCGATCGCCACCTGGGCAGACACCTGCGGCTTCACACTCGCCAGGATCGGCACAAAGCCCAGTTGCAGGCTGGTTTCCAACAGCGCTGCCTGGTTCTTCTCATCGATGTCTGCCGCTTCATCGAGGTAGTACGGCAACCGCACGCGACCGGCCTGGTCGCGGTCCATCAGGTGCAGCAACAAGTACATGTTGGTCAGCGCCTTGATGGTCATGGTGGTGCCGTTGGACGCAGCGCCGTCGATGTCGGTATGGATCACTGGCTGGCCGTTGACCTTGGTGATTTCGAACGCCAACTCGAACAAGTCCTTGAGGCCCAACTGGTTATGGTTGGCGGCGACCAGGCGAGCCAGGTATTCCTTGGCTTCTTCGTTCTTGTTGTCCTGTTCGGCGCTCTGGCTGAGGTCGAACACCGAGAGGGTCTCGCCTTCTTCATACTGACCGGCACTGTGGATGATCTGGTCGATATGCTTGAGGGCTTCCTTGTTCGGCGCCAGCACGATGCGGAAGCTTTGCAGGTTGGAGACCTGGCGCTTGTTGATCTCGCGGTTGAACAGCGCCAGCTGGTGTTCCAGGCTGTCGTAGTCGCTGCGGATATTGCGCAGGGTACGGGCGATATCGGTGACCGCCGCACGACGTGCCTTGCCGAGGGTCAGCGCCTCGTCGGTACGGTGCGCATAGGCGTTGATCAGCAGTTGCAGGCGACGCTCGACATCATCCTCACTGTCGAACTTGGCCACGCCCTTGAGACGCACCTGGGCGTACAGCGCCTCGATCTGGCCATCGGCCCGCAGCAGGCCCTGCCAGCTGTCCTGATAGTCATTGAGCAGCGGCAGCAGGTTGTCCATGGAATCGTCGACCGGGTCCATGAACGGCGTGCCGAACGGCAGGTCCGCCGGCAACAGCTGACGACGGCGCAACGCGTCATCCAGGGTACGTTGCTTGGCTTCCATATCACCGATCTGGCGGCCGACCAATTGCAGCTTGGCCGACAGTTGCTGGACACGCTCGGTAAAGGCATCGCTGGAGCGTTTCAACTCGTCCTGGGCGGCTTCCATCTGCGCCAGGTTGTCCAGTTTCTCGCCTTCTTCGGCGCTCAGGGTCTGGGTGCGGCGGAAGTCTTCCAAGGCCTTCTGGGCGTCCAGTACCTGCTGGTACAGCGCTTCGGTCTGGGTCTTGCTCGCGGCGCGGTCGGATGCCACGGCCTGCTGGGTTTTCAGTTGCTTGAGTTCTTTTTCCAGGCGCTCTTTCTGGTCACGCAACGCGGCGCGGTCCGCCAGGGCTTGTAGTGCCGGCGGCTCGATGTGCGAGATGTCGATGGACAGCCCCGGCACTTCAAAGCGCTCGCCCTTGAAGCCATCGAGGATCTGCTCCAGGGATTTGACCCACTGGCCGTCCTCGTCCAGCGTGATGCCATGTTCGCCCAGCGGCAGGCTGAACAACGAACTGTTGAACAGGCGCATCAGGCGCTCGACATCCTGCTGCGAGAACTCTTCGCGCAGCTTGGCGTAGCTGTTGTTGTCCGCGTGATCGAGTTGCTGCTTGACCGACTTCAAGCGCTTTTCCAGGTCGCGCAGACGCTCTTCAAGGTCCTCGGCGCTGAACTGCCGCGACTGCGCCAAGGCGCCCGCCAGTTCATCGTGGGCATCCTTGGCGGCGAGCAATTGCTGCTCCAGCATCTTGACGTCATCCACCAGGGCAAAGCGGTGCTTGAGCACCGACAACTCGCCCAGCCAGCGCTGGATGCCACTGATTTCCCGCTCCAGGCGCATCAGCTCCTGAGTGCCGCCACGCTGGTCGTTTTGCAGCGCGTCCTGCTCGTTGCGGTAGTGTTCGGCCTGGATGGTCAGCTCTTCCTTGCGCGCACTGGCGTAGTCCGACCAGGTGCCCAACAACGAATCCAGCAGCGGCGACAGGCGATGCAGTTTGCCGCGCAGGGCGTCGCGCTGTTTCACGCCATTGGCCAGGGCTTCAACCAAGGGGCCGGCAGCCACCAGCGAGTTGTAGTCCTGCTCCATGCGTCGCACATCACGGAAGGCTTCTTCACAGGCCGCGATGTAGTCGACACTGCCCGAACGCAGGCTGTGTTCGAAGGCATCGAGGAACAATTGCTTGAGCTTGGCCGCGGTGATTTCGCGCATGTGCAGCAGGTTGATAAACAGCGCGCGGAATGTTTTCAGGCTCTGCTCGCTGGTGGAGCGCAGCGGAATCAGGGTCAGGTCCAGCGGGATCGACGTATGCCCGCCCACCAGCAAACGCCGCAGTTCATCGGGCTTGAGTTCGTAGGCTTTCAGGCCCTCGCGCTCAAGGTTGGTGAACAGCTCTTTCTGGCGCAGGCAGGTGTCGTTTTTCTGGTAGTGGGCCAGGTCCAGCTTGCCGGCGTAGGCAAAGAACTGGTGACCAAAGCCACCGCCCGGGCCGCGGCCGACCACGCCGATAACGTGCGGACCGTGGGGCAGGGAAACTTCTACCAGGATGTAGCTGGTGTCGGTGGCAAAGTAAAAGCGCCGCGATTGTTCCAGGGTGTACTTGCCGAAACTCATGTCCGACATGCGTGCCAGGATCGGGAACTGCAAGGCGTTGATCGAGGCGGATTTACCCAGGTTGTTGGCGCCGTACACCGACAGCGGTTCTTCCAGCGGGAACAAGCCCAGGCTGTAACCGGCGGTGTTCAATAGGGCGAAGCGGCGGATGCCGTAGCGTTCCTTACTCATGCGTCGGTCTCCTGTTCTTCGGCAATGGCGCGTGCCAGGGCATCTTCTTCGCTTTCTTCGGTGAAGGCGCTCAGATCCAGCGGGTCATCGGTCTTCAGCAGTTTTTCATCGCTGTCTTCGTCGATGATCACCGGCGCCGGCAGCGGCAATACGCTGTGTACGCTGGCGGCAAGGTCGCGGTCTTGCTGCACCGACAGGCACACATCCAGGAAGCGGTGCATCGGCGGCAGGAAGCGGTAGATACCGTTGTCTTCGCTGGCAAAACCCAGCTGGGTCATGCGGCGCATGATTTTTTCTTCGAGCTCTTCCTGGGTTTGCACCTCGGCCTGGATAAACAGGTCGCGGTATTTCTCCAGCAACGAAGGCAACTCATCGCGGCCCAGGCTGCCCCCGTCGAGCACGGCAATCGGGTCACGGCCCTGGTCGGCCAGGTGTTCGACGATGATGAAGGTGAACAAGGCCAGGCGCTGGGCGGTCTTGTTCACCTGCGCGGCAGCCACGGCAGTGTCCGGCACGAAGTAATAGAAGCCGCGGGTATCGCAGACCAACTCAAAGCCCAGGGCCTTGAACAGTGTGCGGTACTGGTCCTGGAAGTTCGACAATTGCGCGTACAGCTCCGGGTCGCGGCGGCTGACGTGGTAACCCTTGAACAGCTCGCGAAAGATCGGCGCCAGCTGGGACAGTTCGGATAGATCAAGATGCATAAGGCGTGCTCGCAGAATTCTCGGTGGCATCAACGCCGGCCGGGAGCAGGGCGAAGGAGCGCAGGCTGACCTGGTGCTCGTGGGTGTGGTAATCGCGACGTTCCAGGCGCTCGCGCTTGAAGCGTTTTTCCCGGGACAGGCGCGAGAACCAGTACAGCAATTCATCGGTGGCGCCGTCCGGTTCCTGCTCCAGCAGCCAGGTCATCAGGTCGGGCATCGGCAGCGCGTCTTCGCAGCGCTCGAGCATTTCCTTGACCGTGCGCGGTGCGCGCGGGGCTTCGCCTTTGTGCGACTTGTGCGCCTTGGGGAAACGCGCCGGTTTGGGCTCGAAATTCGCCAAGGCATACACATAGGCTTCGACCTGGCTGGCACTGCCCAGGAAGGTGCTTTGCGGCCGCGTGAACATCGGCATCGCCGCTTGCGGCACCGCGTCCAGGCCTTTGCGGCGAATCGCCGACAGGGCCAGCGCCGCACCGCGAGTCACGGCGTTATGCCGGCGTGCTTCTTCACGCAGCGGCAGCAGCAACTCCCGTGCATGGCGCAAGGTCAGCTGGGCGCTGGTTTGCATTTCGAGAATGCGCGCGTGGGTGCGCAGCAGCATGTCGTCATCCACCAGGTGGCCAAGACGCTGTTGCTCGGTGAGCATGCGCAGCAGCACGTTTTCCACCTTGCGCACGCCTTGCTCGAAGGCGCCGTCGGCATTCACCAACTGGATCATCGGCTCGACGTATTCGTCCCAGGTCGCCAATACTTCGGCGTAACGCTGGCGCAGCGGGATCTGCCGGTCGCTGGTCTTGGCGCGGTCGGCCACGGCGGCGAGGGCTTGTTCGTCGTTGGCGAGCTTTTTGAGCACATCGCGCACGCGCATATCCAACAGGCGCAGTTGCCGGGCCAGGTCGTGGCCGTCGCGGATGTCGAAGGCGTCCTGGATATAACCGGCCAGGCGCTCCAGGTGGCGCAGGTAGGCTTCGATTTCCAGGCACAGGCCAAGCCGGTGCTCCTTGCGAAGATAGGCGAGGAAGTCGTGGATCTGCGCGTTAAGCTCGAAACGGTTCGGGCTCTTGGCGACAGGCACCAGAATATCCAGGCGAATCCACACGTCCAGCAGGCTGGTGATGTCCTGGGGCGTGCTGTCCAGTTGTTGGGCGGCCAACTGCGCGCGCAACTCGGCCAGGCTCAGGGTGCCTTGGTCGAAGTGTTCGCACAGAGGCTCAAGTAAGGCCCAGTGTTCGGCGAGGGCGCGCAGGACGCGCTTGGGTTCGATCATGGGAATGGCCGGCTGGTTGGCGATTAAAAGTCGCGATTGTACTGCATCACGCGCGGGAATTATCCACAGCCGGTCAGTGCGCAGTGGGCGATTGTTACCGAACAGCGGTAGAATCCCCGCTCTTTACTTATCCACAAGTGGCCGAGCTGTGCTTATCGAGTCCCGACGTCGTGCTTACTTGACCGCCATGCAGGTGGTCAACTGGCTGCCCCGCACCGAACTGCCGTTTGCCGCGCCGTCGCGGCCCGAGCTGTTGCAGGCGCTTGAGCCCTATGAGGCGTTCGAGTCGTCGGGAGAAGAGGCGGCCGCGCCTGTGGCGGTGGTCAAACCCACCCCTGAGGCGCGTCCGGCGGTCGAGCGTGCCAAGATCGAAGTGCCGCGCCCAGCGCCGGTGACCAAGGCTGTCAAGGTGGCGGACGAGGCTGCGCCGGTGACCAAGGCGCCGGTGGTGCCGCCGCCACGCTTCGCCCTGCAATTGCTGCGGGCCGGGCGCTGCCTGTTGTTGGTGGAACTGCCGACTGGCGAGCGTTTCCAGTCCCGTGACCCGGCCTACCTGTTGCTCAAGGACATGCTGCGCGCCGCCGGCCTGCCCGACAGCCCGCAAATCGTCGGTGAGCCGGTGCGCTGGCCGCTGCTGGTGCGCGGCACCATGGACCAGGGCCCCGAGGCTGCACGAGATTTTGTCCAGGGGTTTGTCTCGGCGCGCCTGGAAGACGAGCCCTGCGTGTGCCTGTGGCTGATCGGCCTGCCCGCCGTACGGTTTGCCGGTGAAGCCAATGCCGAGGCCTGGTACCGCGAGCTGCAGGTTGAAGGCCTGGGGTCAGTGTGGGCCCTGCCGGGCCTGGAATTATTAATGGAAGAGCCACAGCGTAAGGCTGATGTCTGGCAAGCCATGCGCCGGCTGATGGCGCGCTGGAAAACAACTGATGAGTGAGGCTTTATCCTTTCGCCCGATGACCGAGGCCGACCTCGACGCGGTGCTGAAAATCGAATACGCAGCGTTCAGCCACCCCTGGACCCGCGGGATTTTTCTCGACGGGCTGGGCAAGTACCAGATCTGGCTGATGTTCGAAGGCGAGCAGCAAGTGGGCCATGGGGTGGTGCAGATCATCCTCGATGAAGCGCACTTGCTGAACATTACCGTGAAGCCGGAAAACCAGGGCCGTGGTTTGGGCCTGGCGCTGCTGGAGCATTTAATGTCCCGTGCCTACGCGGCCAATGCGCGGGAATGCTTTTTGGAAGTGCGTGACAGCAATACCGGCGCGTTTCGGTTGTATGAGCGCTATGGCTTCAACGAAATTGGCCGTCGCCGGGATTACTACCCCGCTGTGGGTGGTCGCGAAGATGCAGTCGTGATGGCGTGCACCCTGGTTGACTAAATGCAAAGGCCCTATGTGCAAAGCCTCTGTGGGAGCCGGGCTTGCCCGCGATGCAGGCACCTCGGTCTTCAAGTAACACCGCGGTGATACCATCGCAGGCAAACCAGCTCCCACAGGGTCAGCGCTTGCGGTTCAGTGGGTCCAGATCAGCCAGTTCAGCCTCATCCAACCCACTCCCTCCGCCAATGTCATTTTCTCCCACGACGCTCAAGTCATAGTCGGCGGCATTGTCTTCACCTTCCTCCTGCGCATCCCGAGCGCCATCCTCGTGGATCAGCGTTTCCGGGCTCATATCGTCATCGGTCGATTCATGATCATCGGTAGAAGCCCCGGTCATCCCGGCTTCGCGCACCCGTTCGTCGGGCATCAGGTGCTCGCGCTCGCCACGCGGGATTTCATCGCCGATTTCCGCTGTCTGGTCCTCTTCGTCAAAATCCAGCTCGCGCATCTCACCCATGCGGTCTTCGTTGTCATCGATCGGTTCCGGCTGTGTTGCGCCGTAGGGACGTCGTGATTCAGTCATGGCCAATCCTCATACTGTGGGGCTTATAGTGTGTGGACAGGCATGGCAGCCAAAAAATTCAAGCTAATTAGCGCCTGGCGTGACCCGAACGAGGGCTTGTCAGTCACAAAACTGCGCATCATTCCTGAGGCTTCCCTGATGAACGAACTACAAGACCTGCTTGATAACAACGAACGCTGGGCGGATGCGATCAAACAGGAAGATCCCGAATTCTTCGCCAAGCTCGCCCGCCAGCAAACCCCGGAATACCTGTGGATCGGCTGTTCCGACGCCCGTGTACCGGCCAACGAGATCGTCGGCATGTTGCCTGGTGATCTGTTCGTGCACCGCAACGTCGCCAACGTGGTGCTGCACACCGACCTCAATTGCCTGTCGGTAATCCAGTACGCGGTGGATGTGCTCAAGGTCAAACACATCCTCGTCACCGGCCACTACGGTTGTGGTGGCGTGCGTGCGTCGATGCAGGACCGCCAGTTCGGCCTGATCGACGGCTGGTTGCGCACCATTCGCGACCTGTACTACGAAAACCGCGATGTGCTGGCCCAGTTGCCGACCGAAGAAGAGCGCGTAGACCGCATGTGCGAACTCAACGTGATCCAGCAGGTGGCCAACGTCGGCCACACCAGCATTGTGCAAAATGCCTGGCACCGTGGGCAGAGCCTGTCGATCCATGGCTGCATCTATGGCATCAAGGACGGTCGCTGGAAGAGTTTGAACACCACCATCAGTGGCTTCGAGCAACTACCGCCGCAATACCGCCTGCGCCCGTTGGGCGAAGCCTAAGGTCGTTTGTGCTCACGCCACCAGGCCATGAAGGCCTGGCCTTCGGCGTTCAGCGGCTCCTTGCTGCCGGTGATCCAGCCCCGGCAGTTCAGCTCGCCGCAATGGCAAGCGAACTGCCGGGCCAGTGTGTCTTCGGTAGTGGCGTAATCCAGGGTCAGCAGGCTACCGGCGTGGATGGGTTGCACCGTCCATAGTTCCAGGTACGTGGTGTCTAGAAACACGTTCGGGTTGCAGGAGTGCTGTAACAGGCCGCAGAACCAACAATCGTACAAGTGGATGCGGGGTGACAGCTGCAGCGTGTGCGGGCGACGTTCGCTCACGGCATAACCGGAAACCTGGGCAATGCGCGTGCGACTCTCAAAGGCCACGCGGGCCGTGACCCTGGCCGCAATCCCTTCAGCCTCTTGCTTGACCTCAAAGTGCTCGGTCGAGGGGTAACCCTGTTCCACGAGCAGCGTCTTGAAGGGATAGAGGCCGTCATTCACAGCCGTTTTAGCCTTATCCATGGCTCGAGTTTTCATCACTCTCCTGAGCGGGGCTGCATGGACGTGCGGGTGTGACGGCCAGTCTTGCAGCAAATGGGCGCGGCCCTAGATTCGCTGAAGTGGGATCCGGTTTCTACTGTCAAAGTTGACAGTAGAAACGGTTTTTCCCCTTAAAGCGCGGGGGCTGTGACCGTGGGGGCGGGGGCGGCATTTCTCAGCTGTTTCAACTGTGCCTTGATAGGCGCTGTGGCGCACTTGGCGTTGGCCTGCTCGGGCGTCAGGTGGCGCACGGAGGTGTAGAACAGCTCACACGTCTGCTCCTTGCGCGTGACCTGCCACGTATTCAGGCAGGCCTTGAGCAATACATTGGCATCGCTGGCGGGCTTCTGGCCCATGCCGGCTTGCCAGCAGGCGGCGCTCAAATCCTGGCCCATCACTTTCAAGCCGGCGTCGTCGGCTTTTTGCTCGTCACCGTCATAGCTGTCGGGGCTGGCCGCATACCAAATGTAGCTTGGGTGGTTGGCGCCCAATACCGCGACGGTTTTGCCAGGCTCCGGGCTGATCTGCGCCAGGCTCAGCACGCCCACGGTTTGCCCGTATTGTTGCTTGATCCAGCTACGCACCGGCGCGCCGAAGGCCACCATCGGCAATGCGCCGCCAGGGCGCAGGCTCAGTTCCTTGACCATGCGGGTCTGGTAGTCGGTGAAATACCCGTAGACGGTTTCCAGGTCTTTGCCGGCATTGGACGGCGCAGCGATGGGCGCGATATCAATGATGGTCTGGTACGCCGGCGTTTCCGTGGCCGGTACGCCGTTTTCGCTTAACAAGGTGGCCCAGCGGTCGGTGGTGGCCGATTCCAGGTAATCCTGGGCCTGGGTCAGCGAGTAATCCGGAGGGAAGTGCAACAGCTCGATGCTTTTGCGGTTTTCCAGGGCCATGCCCAACGGCAGGAACAGGTACCAGTTGTAGGCCCATTTGCCATCGCTGTTGAGCTGGCGCGCACCTTGATAAGCCAGGTCGGCGGTATTGAGCAGCGTGGTCAGCGGCTGGCCGTAACCGTCTGGCACGCCGCTGAAGGTCGCCGTGACCTGACCGTCGTGGGTCTTCACACTGACCTTGGCCCGGCTGTAACCGTCACGTTGCAGGCTCTGGTTCAAATAGTGTTCGGCGGTCTGCTCCAGTGACCATGGCCGAAAGCAGATCACATTGCAGTTGTTGGGGTACGCGAACAACTGGGTGACGCGCTGCGTGCTGCCCAGTGGCACCTCGATGTCGGCCTGTACGACCGTACTCGCCAGCAGTGCGACGAGGGTGAAGGACAGCCTGGTCAGTTTAAACATAGTCGATTCCTTGTCAGCGAAGCCCGTCTGCGCGGGATGGAAGCCCACCTGCACACAGTAGCGGCTGACCAGGAAAATCGCGTGTTAAATCGCCCGGCATGTCGTTATTGGATAAGCCCCTACAGGCTGAACTGCAAGGCATTGCTCAGATCGCCCATGGGCTTCTGGCCGCGCGCGATCATCGCGTCATCACGCTGCTTGAGGCCGTCCAGGATCTCCAATTGGAACACTCGAGTGATCAAACGCAGGATCGATGCGGTGTCGTACACCGTATGGTCCACCGTGTCTTTGCGCGCAAACGGCGACACCACCAGCGCCGGAACTCGCGAGCCTGGACCCCAGCGGTCACCCTGGGGCGGCGCCACGTGGTCCCACCAGCCGCCGTTTTCATCCACGGTCACCACCACCACCATGTTTTTCCATTGCGGGCTTTCTTGCAGCACCTTCAAGGCGCGGGCGATATGGCGGTCGCCCGAGGCCACATCGGCATAGCCGGCGTGCATGTTCAGGTTGCCTTGGGGTTTGTAGAAACTCACGGCGGGCAGCTTGCCGGCCTGGGCGTCGGCGAAGAACCGGTTGGTGCTCGACTCATCGCCCAAACCGCCGTCACGCAGGCGCTTGGCACGTTCTGCCGGGTTTTGCGGCCCTTGCTGCTTGAAGTAATTGAACGGCTGGTGGTGGTACTGGAAATTCGGAATCTTGGGGATGCCGCCGGAGTCCTTGAACTGCTCCAGCGTGGCTTGCCACGCACCGGCGTACCAGGCCCAGTCGATGTTCTTTTTCGACAGCTTGTCGCCAATATGCTCGTGGGTTTGCGGCACCAGCACATTGGGCAGGTCGGGCTTGGAATAATCCGGGTTTTGCGGGTCGCGGATCCAGGTGGGCCAGTAGGGTGGGGCCAGGGTGTTTACGCCGTAACCGTCTGGTGTCAGCGCGCTGGGGCCAAATTGTGGCGGGCCGGTCATGGCGCTGGCCGGGGAGGTGTCCAAGGGCTTGAGGCGTGTGCCGCTGGGGTCATCGCTTTGCAGCGTAGCGATCTGCGCCTTGGCCACCGACTGCGCGGCATTGGGATAAAACGGCGCGGTGGCGCTGATCAGGTACTGGTGGTTAAGGAACGAGCCACCAAACGCGCCCTGGAAAAAGTTATCGCACAGCACAAACTCCTTGGCCACGTCCCACAGGCGCAGGGCATAACGGCTCTGGGCGTAATGGCCCATCACCAGCCCACCGGAATCGCCCCAGGCGACAAAACCATCATTCTTGCCGCCGTTGATCTGCATCTGGTTCTGGTAGAACACGTGCCACAGGTCGCGAGTTACCAGGCTCAATGGCAGGTCTTCGCCCTGCGGGCCTTTGAGGGCGAACGGCGCGTTGGGCAGGCTTTCCTGGAATTGCACTTCGCTGGGGTAAGTCACCCCGTCCACTGTTTGTGGGCCGACCTGCAACACACCGCCCCAGCTCGGTGGCAGGGCAGGCAATACGCTGCCATCGCGGTCGCGCTGCTGGAAGTCCTTGGCGGTTAACGCCGACAGTGGTTTCTCCACGCCGGGGAAATCTGCAAATAGGTTGTTGAAGCTGCGGTTCTCGGCGTAGATCACCACCACGGTCTTCACCTGCTCGCGCAATGCCTTATCCAACTCCTGAGGCGTGAGCGGCCGCGTCACGGGTGGGCTCGGTGCTTCGCTGGTATTGCCGCAGGCACTCAAGGTTGCACCCACGCCCAACACCGCCGCACCGCCGAGGAATCGCCGGCGGCTGGTGTCTACCGGCGTTTTGGGGGCGCAGTCGTGGGCAGGGTGGTCGTTGTGCTCGTCACTCATTGCGAGGAATCCTTGGCGAGATGTTGCAAGATATTTCGCAGGACGGTAGCAATGGAATGTGACGGAACGAAGACAGGCTTGAGAGCGCTACAGAACAAATTGTGGGAGCGGGCTTGCTCGCGAATGCGGGTTGTCAGTCAACGAATTCATTAACGATCCACCGCATTCGCGAGCAAGCCCGCTCCCACACCGACCGCGTTATGGCATGACTGGCGGCAGATACTTCAACGTCGTCCCCAACGCCCACAGCAAAAACAACACCAGCGGCGTGTGCACCAGCAACTGCACAAACGAAAACCCGATCAGATCCCGCGCCTTCAGGCCCAGCACACCCAGTAACGGCAACATATAAAACGGGTTGATCAAGTTCGGCAGCGCCTCGGCGGCGTTGTAGATCTGCACCGCCCAGCCCAGGTGGTACTGCAGGTCATTGGCCACTTGCATCACATACGGCGCTTCGATGATCCACTTGCCGCCACCTGAGGGGATGAAGAAGCCCAGCACCGCCGAGTACACACCCATCAGCAGGGCGTAGGTGTCGTGGGAGGCGATGGAGGTGAAGAACGTCGAGATATGGTGCGCCAGGGTCTGGCCATCGCCGCCCTTTACCACCGTCATCAGTGCGGCAATCGAGCCGTACAGCGGGAACTGGATCAGCACGCCGGTGGTGGTCGGCACCGCACGGGCCACGGCATCGAGGAAGCTGCGCGGGCGCCAGTGCAGCAGCGCGCCCACCATGATGAACAGGAAGTTATAGGTATTGAGCCCCGAGATGGCGCTGATCGCCGGCTTGGTCGAGAACTCATGGAACAGCCAACCGGCCGCCAGCAACGCCAGCAGAATCGTCAGCAACGGGCTGTGTTCCAGCCATTCACCGGGGCGCGTCGGCGCCTGCGGCTTGGGCAGGTTGAAGGCCGGGTCAATGCCGCAGGCCTTGGCATCCCGGGCGCTGTTGGGGCCAGGCGCGGTGGCGTAGGCGATGATCAGCGACACCACGATCAGCGCCAGCAACAGCACGCCGGACTGCCACAAAAAAATGGTCTCGGTGAACGGGATCATCCCAGTGATCGACAGGATCGACGGCGGCAAGCTGGCCGGGTTGGCCTGCAACTGCGCGGCCGACGACGACAGCCCCAGCGCCCATACGGCCCCCAGGCCCAGGTACGCTGCAGCGCCAGCGGCGCGGTAGTCCATGCGCAAATCCGTGCGCCGGGCCAATGCCCGCACCAGCAAACCGCCGAACACCAGGGACAGGCCCCAGTTAAGCAATGAAGCCACCATGGAAATCAACGCCACCCAGGCCACCGCCGAACGGCCATTCTTGGGAATGCGCGCCAGGCGGTCGATCAACTTCACTGCGGGCGGTGAACTGGCGACCACGTAACCGCCGATCACCACAAAGGCCATCTGCATGGTGAACGGAATCAGGCTCCAGAACCCATCGCCAAATGCCTTGGCCGCTTCGGCCGGTGCGGCGCCCATGCCCAGGGTCGCCACGGCGACGATGATCACGGCGAGGGCGGCAAACACCCAGGAGTCAGGAAACCAGCGCTCGGCGAAGTTGGAGCAACGCAGGGCAAATCGGGCATAGCGGCTGTCTTCGGTAGCATCGGCCACGAGTCTTTCCTCTTGTAGTTATTATGGGGTTTGGCAGTTTTACGGCATGTTCCTCTACGGCCATTGATTTGGGAATGTAGTTATCTTCAACGATCAATGAGGAAAACAAATATATCCGTCGCGATTGCCATCGATGGGCTCAGCTCATAACCTGCACGCCATTTTGTTTGCCTGCCGAGCCTGCACATGACTGCCACCTTTTCCCCACGGGCGCAGCGTTTTTCCCGCTCCGACTACAAAACCCTGGGCCTGGCCGCCTTGGGTGGAGCCCTGGAAATCTACGACTTCATTATCTTCGTGTTCTTTGCGCTGACCCTCAGCCAACTGTTCTTCCCCCCAGAAATGCCCGAGTGGCTGCGCCTGCTGCAAAGCTTTGGCATCTTCGTCACCGGTTACCTCGCCCGTCCACTGGGCGGCATCCTGATGGCGCACTTTGCCGACCACCTGGGGCGCAAGCGCGTCTTCAGCCTGAGCATCCTCATGATGGCCTTGCCCTGCCTGCTGATCGGTATCATGCCGACCTACGCGCAAATCGGCTATTTCGCCCCGTTGATCCTGCTGGCGCTGCGCGTGCTGCAAGGCGCAGCGGTGGGCGGCGAAGTGCCCAGCGCCTGGACTTTCGTCGCCGAGCACGCACCGCGTCACCATCGTGGCTATGCCCTGGGTTTTTTGCAGGCCGGCCTGACTTTCGGTTACCTGCTGGGGGCGCTGACCGCCACCTTGCTCGCGCAGGTCTTCACCCCCGCCGAAATCCTCGACTATGCCTGGCGCTTTCCCTTCCTGCTCGGCGGCGTATTCGGAGTGATCGGCGTATGGCTGCGCCGCTGGCTCAGCGAGACTCCGGTGTTTCTGGAAATGCAGGCGCGTCGCCAAGCCGCCGCCGAAATGCCCTTGCGCACCGTGCTGCGCGACCATCGCGCCGTGCTGCTGCCGGCGATGATCCTCACCTGCGTGCTGACGTCTGCCGTGGTGGTGCTGGTGGTCATCACCCCGACCATGATGCAGAAAACCTTCGGCATGAGCCCCAGCCACACCTTCGCCCTGAGCGCCCTGGGCATCGTCTTCCTGAATATCGGCTGCGTCCTCGCCGGCCTGCTGGTGGACCGCATCGGCGCGTGGCGCGCGGTATTGGTCTACAGCCTGTTGCTGCCGGTGGGCATTGCGCTGCTGTACGCCAGCCTGATCGCTGGCGGCGTGTGGCTCGGCGCAGCGTACGCCGTGGCGGGCCTGAGCTGCGGCGTGGTGGGCGCGGTGCCGTCGGTGATGGTCGGGCTGTTTCCGGCGCAGGTACGGGTGTCGGGGATTTCCTTCACCTACAACATCGCCTATGCGCTGTGGGCAAGTACTACGCCGTTGTTGTTGATCGCGCTGATGCCGACCAGCCCGTGGATCTGCGTGGGGTATTGCGTAGTGATGGGGGCTGTGGGAGTGGCGAGTGTGGCGCTGTTTGGCAAGCGCCACACCTTGGCCGCCTGAGGGTCAGGTCAGGAAGTGCCAGAGCAACAAGGTACCCACCAACCCAACCACCGAAACAATCGTCTGCAACACCGACCACACCCAGATTGTCTGCTTCAACTGCAAGCCAAAGTACTCACGCACCATCCAGAACCCGGCGTCGTTGACGTGGCAGAAGAACACCGAGCCGGCGCCGATGGCCAGGGCGACCAATGAGCTTTGCGTCGCCGCCAACCCGGCCATCATCGGCGCGAGGATGCCGGCGGTTGTGGTGGTGGCGACCGTGGCCGAGCCGGTGGCTTGGCGCAGGGCCACGGCGATCAGCCAGGCCAGCAGCAGGTAGGGCATGTGCGCGCCTTCGGCGACTTTGCTGATGGTCTGGCTGACGCCGGCGTCCAGCAGGGTTTGCTTGAGGCCGCCGCCGGCGCCGATGGTCAGCAGCAGTACGGCGATGGGCGCCAGGGCTTTGCGCAGGGTGTTGCCGACGTCGGCGCGTGGCATGCCCGCCGCCCAACCCAGGCAAACGACCGCGGCGATCACCGCCAGGCCGAGGGCAACCAGTGGTTCACCGAGGAATTTCAAGCTCAGGGCGAGGGGGCTTTCCGGCGCCAGCGCGACTTTGGCCAAGGTGCTGCCGAGCATCAGGATCACCGGCAACAGAATGATCAGCAGCGACACGCCAAAGCTCGGCTGGCGCGGGGCCTTGGGCGGTGCGCTGAACAAGGCGCCGATATCGGCCGGTTCGTCCACGTGCAGGCGCTTGGACAGCCAGTTGCCATACAGCGGCCCGGCCAGGATCACGGCCGGCACCGCCAGGCAAAAGCCCAGCAACATGGTCAGGCCCAGGTCGGCGTGCAATGCGCCCACGGCGATCAGCGGCCCCGGATGCGGCGGCATCAGGGCGTGCAAGGTGGTCATGCCCGCCAGTGCCGGGATGGCAATTTTCAACAACGGCTGGTTCGAACGCTTGGCCATCACAAAGATGATCGGCACCATCATCACCAGGCCCACTTCGAAGAACAGCGGCAGGCCGATCACCATGGCGACCAACGCCATCACCCAGGGCAATGACTTGCCTTTGCCCAACCCGAGCAACGTGGTGGCAATACGGTCGGCCGCGCCGGATTCGGCCATCAGCGCGCCGAGCATCGCACCCAGGGCAATGATGATCCCGGCTTCGCCGAGAATCGCCCCGGCGCCTTTGCTGAACGCCTTGGCCACTTCTTCCGGCGGCAGGCCGGCGCCGACCCCGGCGATAAAGGTGCCGATCAGAATCGACAGGAAGGGCGGCAGTTTGGTCGCGCTGATCAGCACGATGATGCTGGCGATCGCCAACAGCACGCACAGCATGAGGCGGGTGTCGTGAACCATCCACGCGGCAGTCGATAACTCCAAAACGGGACTCCTTATCGAGCAGGTTGGCTAATATGTTTCTTTTTGTTTCAGCCTGAAAAGCATACCTGATAGTGCTCCCCCAACGCGTGCATGAACGATTTTGGTGCGCCCGAAGCTAACGACGCTCTGGCGCTCAGATGACAATTTTGCAAACCATGCCAGTGGATCTGGCCTATAGCTCTATGATCCGCCCCATCCCAACCCACGAGGACATTTCATGAGCGCAGGACACAGCCACGCCCAAGTACGCGCCGGCCACGAACGCAAGTTATGGATCGCCCTGGGGCTCACCGGTAGCTTCATGCTCGCCGAAGTGATCGGCGCCTTTGTCACCGGCAGCCTGGCGCTGTTGTCCGATGCAGCGCACATGATGACCGACGCCCTGGCCCTGGCGATTTCCCTGGTGGCGATCCAGGTCGCCAAGCGCCCGGCGGATCGCAAGCGCACCTTCGGTTATGCGCGGTTCGAGATCCTGGCAGCCGCCTTCAATGCATTGCTGCTGTTCGCCGTGGCGTTCTACATCTTGTACGAGGCTTACCAGCGGCTGCAGGCACCTGCAGAAATCCAGTCCATCGGCATGCTGGTGATTGCGCTGCTGGGGCTGGTGGTCAACCTGATCTCCATGCGTTTGCTCAGTGCCGCCAGCGGCGAGAGCCTCAACGTCAAGGGCGCCTACCTGGAAGTCTGGAGTGACATGCTGGGCTCCGTCGGCGTGATCATTGCCGCGCTGGTGATCATGTTCACCGGCTGGGGTTGGGTTGACTCCGTGGTCGCGGCCGCCATCGGCTTTTGGGTATTGCCGCGCACCTGGACGTTGCTCAAGGCGAGCATGAATATCCTGTTGCAAGGAGTGCCGGAGGGCGTGGATATCGAGCAGGTGGAGCAGGGCATTCGCAGTGTGCCTGGGGTCAAGGACGTGCACGACCTGCACATCTGGGCCCTCACCAGTGGCAAGAACGTGCTGAGTACGCATCTGGTCGCGGATGCGTCCCAGGGCACTGAGCAACAGATCCTCAGCCGAGTGACGGAGTTACTGCACGAACAATTCGATATTTCCCACGCCACGATCCAGGTCGAGGGCGAGGGTTTTCAACATGACGATCACGACGAAGTGCATGCCTGAACCTGGCTAACGGATTTGTAATCTTTCGCCCACGGCCCTGATAAGTACCGAAAGCTACATTGCCCCCGCTGGGAAATCTCAGCGACTTCATGGGCGTGGAACTCTCGTTATGGCAATTTCCGTTAGAACACTGTTGGGGGCGGCGGCATTGGCATTGTGGATATCCGCAAACGCCGCCCAGGCACAACCTCTCACCCTCGATGCAGCCTTGCAAACCGCCTTCGCCAACAACCCGGACCTGGCGGCCGCACAATGGGAAATTGACATCGCCCAGGGCGGTCGCCAGCAGGCCGGCTTGATCCCCAATCCGGTGGCCTCCTGGGACGCCGAAGACACCCGCCGCCGCAGCCGCACCACCAGCATCAAGCTCAGCCAGACCCTGGAACTGGGCGGCAAGCGCGGTGCACGTATCGAAGTGGCCAGCCGTGCCCAGGATGCCGCCGCGCTGACCCTGGAGCAGCGTCGCAACCAGCTGCGCGCCGAGGTCATCGACAGCTACTACGGCGCCTTGCGCGCCCAGGAACGCCTTGACCTGGCGCAACGCTCCATGACGCTTGCCGAACGCGGCCTGGTGGTCGCCAACGGGCGCGTCACCGCTGGCAAGTCGTCACCCGTGGAAGCCACTCGCGCCCAGGTGCAAGTGTCCGAAATTCGCCTGGAGTTGAACCGCGCCCAGATCGGCCTCACTGACGCCTACCGTCGCCTCGCCAGCAGCACCGGCAGCGCCGCCACCGACTTCCAGGCCGTCGCTACGCCAAGCACTTCCGTGCCAGCGTTACCCGCCGCCGCGCCATTGCTGGCTCGTCTTGAACAGACTGCGGAACTGCGCCTGGCCGAACTCAACATTGTGCAGAACGAAGCCAGCGTGGGCCTGGAAAAAGCCCAGCGCATTCCGGACCTGGATGTGTCCATCGGCAGCCAATATGACGCCAGTGTGCGCGAACGGGTGAACCTGGTGGGCGTGTCGATGCCCATTCCGCTGTTCAACCGCAACCAGGGCAACATCCTGGCGGCCACTCGACGCGCCGACCAGGCCCGCGACCTGCGCAACGCCGCCGAGTTGCGCCTGCGTACCGAAACCCGCCAGGCCCTGGACCTGTGGCAAACCGCGAACACCGAAGTGCGCGCGTTCAACCAGCAGATCCTGCCCGCCGCACAAAGTGCGGTAGACAGCGCCACCCGTGGCTTCGAGATGGGCAAGTTCAACTTCCTCGACGTGCTCGACGCCCAGCGCACCTTGATCGCAGCCCGCACCCAATACCTTGCGGCCACCGCCCAGGCTACCGAGGCCTGGGTACGCATCGAGCGCATTTACGGCGACCTCGCCCGCTTTTGATTTTTCTTGGAGTCTCCTGATGAACAAAAAACATGGCATGGCGCTCGCCGTCGCCCTGGGCCTGATGCTATCGGGCCTCGCCCTCGCCGAGGAAGAAGAAGGCAAGCTCGAACTCACCGAGCAGCAGATTCAAGCCGCCGGCATCCAGTTGGCCCAGGCGCAACCGCGCGCTATCAGCACCGTGCTGACGCTGCCGGGCGAGGTGCGTTTTGACGAAGACCGCACCTCCCATATTGTGCCCCGCGCAGCGGGCGTGGTAGAGGCGGTGAAGGTCAACCTGGGCCAGTCGGTGAAGAAGGGCGAACTGTTGGCGGTGATCGCCAGCCAGCAGATTTCCGACCAGCGCAGCGAATTGGCGGCCAGCGAACGCCGGGTCGAACTGGCGCGCACCACCTTCCAGCGCGAGCGTCAGTTGTGGCAGGACAAAATCTCTGCCGAACAGGATTACCTGCTGGCGCGGCAAACCCTGCAAGAAGCCGAAATCGCCCTGAACAATGCGCGACAAAAGATGACTGCGCTCAGCGGCAGCGCGGTATTGGCCGGCGGCAATCGTTATGAATTGCGTGCGCCCTTCGCCGGTGTGGTGGTGGAAAAACACCTGGGGGTGGGCGAGGTGGTCAGTGAAACCAGCAATGCCTTCACCCTCTCGGACCTGTCCCAGGTGTGGGTCACCTTCGGCGTGTTTCCCAAGGACTTGAACAAAGTTCGCGTGGGCAAGCCGGTGAAAGTCAGCTCGACGGAAATGGGCACCGAAGTGCTGGGCACGGTGGCCTATGTCGGCAACTTGCTCGGCGAACAGACACGCACCGCCACCGTGCGCGTGACGGTCCCCAACCCCGACGACGCCTGGCGCCCGGGCTTGTTCGTGGCCGTGCAAGTGGCCACCGATACCTACCAGGCCAAGGTGACCGTGCCGCAAACCGCTATCCAGACCGTCGAGGACAAACCCTCGGTGTTTGTGCGCACGGCGGACGGCTTTATCACCCGCCATCTTGAACTGGGCGTCAGTGAAAACGGCTACGTCGAAGTGCGTAAAGGCCTGGAGGCCGGCGCGCAGGTGGCGACGGCTGGCAGCTTCATCCTCAAGTCCGAACTGGGCAAAGGCTCGGCCGAACACGCCCATTGATCCTGCGAGTGATTCCCCATGTTTGAGCGCCTTATCCAATTCGCCATCGAGCAGCGCATTATCGTGTTGCTGGCGGTGCTGTTGATGGCCGGTGTCGGCATCGCCAGCTATCAGAAACTGCCCATCGACGCGGTACCTGACATCACCAACGTACAGGTGCAGATCAACTCGGCGGCGGCCGGTTTTTCGCCGCTGGAAACCGAGCAGCGCATTACCTTTCCCATCGAGACGGCCATGGCCGGCCTGCCGGGCCTGCAGCAGACGCGTTCGCTGTCGCGTTCCGGTTTGTCCCAGGTCACGGTGATTTTCAAGGACGGCACCGACCTGTTCTTTGCCCGCCAACTGGTCAACGAGCGTCTGCAAGTGGCGCGCGAGCAATTGCCCGACGGCATCGAAACTGCGATGGGGCCGATTTCCACTGGCCTGGGGGAAATTTTCCTATGGACCGTCGAAGCCGAGGACGGTGTGCGCAAAGAGGACGGTACGCCTTACACCCCCACCGACCTGCGGGTGATCCAGGATTGGATCATCAAACCGCAGCTGCGCAACGTGCCAGGCGTGGCCGAGATCAATACCATCGGCGGCTTCGCCAAGGAATACCAGATTGCGCCAGACCCCAAGCGCCTGGCCGCTTACAACCTGACCCTCAACGATCTGGTCACGGCGCTGGAGCGCAACAATGCCAACGTCGGCGCCGGTTACATCGAGCGCAGCGGCGAACAGTTGTTGATCCGCGCGCCGGGCCAGGTGGCGTCTATCGACGACATCGCCAACATTGTCATCACCACCTCGGACGGCACGCCGATCCGCGTGCGCAATGTGGCCCAGGTCGACATTGGTCGTGAGCTGCGTACCGGCGCCGCCACCGAAAACGGCCGTGAGGTGGTGCTGGGCACGGTGTTCATGTTGATCGGCGAGAACAGCCGCAGTGTGTCCCAGGCGGTAGCGAAAAAGCTTGAGGAGATCAACCGCTCGCTGCCCGAAGGTGTGGTGGCCGTCACCGTCTACGACCGCACCAACCTGGTGGAAAAAGCCATCGCCACGGTGAAGAAAAACCTCTTCGAAGGTGCGTTGCTGGTGGTGGCGGTGTTGTTCCTGTTTTTGGGCAACATCCGTGCGGCGCTGATCACGGCGATGGTGATTCCGCTGGCGATGCTGTTCACCTTCACCGGCATGTTCACCAACAAAGTCAGCGCCAACCTGATGAGCCTGGGCGCGCTGGACTTCGGCATCATCGTTGATGGCGCGGTGGTGATCGTCGAGAACGCCATCCGCCGTCTGGCCCACGCGCAACACCGTCATGGCCGGTTGCTGACCCGCAGTGAACGCCTGCACGAAGTGTTCGCCGCGGCCAAGGAGGCGCGACGCGCGCTGATCTTCGGGCAGTTGATCATCATGGTGGTGTACCTGCCGATCTTCGCCCTCACGGGCGTGGCCGGGAAGATGTTCCACCCCATGGCTTTCACGGTGGTGATTGCCTTGCTCGGTGCGATGATTTTGTCGGTGACCTTCGTACCGGCGGCGATTGCGTTGTTCGTCACCGGCAAGGTCAAGGAAGAAGAAAACATTGTGATGCGCAGTGCGCGCCGGGTGTATGACCCGGTGCTCAACTGGGTGATGGTGCGTCGGCCCCTGGTGTTCGGCTTGGCCGCTTTGACCATCGTCGTCTCGGGCCTGGTTGCCAGCCGCATGGGCAGTGAGTTTATCCCCAGCCTTAGCGAAGGCGACTTTGCCCAACAGGCGCTGCGTGTGCCCGGCACCAGCCTGACGCAATCGGTACAGATGCAGCAGCAACTGGAAAAAACCTTGCTGGCCCAAGTGCCGGAAATCGAGCGGGTGTTTGCGCGCACCGGTACGGCGGAAATTGCCTCCGACCCGATGCCGCCGAATATCTCCGACAGCTACGTGATGCTCAAACCCAAGGACCAATGGCCGAACCCGAAGAAGTCCCGCGAGGCAATCATCGCCGATATCCAACGGGCCAGCGCGATTGTGCCGGGCAGCGTGTATGAGCTGTCGCAGCCGATCCAGTTGCGCTTCAACGAGCTGATTTCCGGGGTGCGCAGCGACGTGGCGGTGAAGGTGTTTGGCGACGATATGGCGGTGCTCAACCAGACTGCCGGGGAAATCGCCGAGACCTTGCAAAAGCTCAACGGCGCCTCGGAAGTGAAGGTGGAAACGAGACGTTTACTAAGACCGTAAGCCGTTGTTTCCCAATCACTTTCTTCGCTGGCTTGACTAGCGAAGACCTTAATTGTAGCCTCATTTTTCACCCTCGGCAACAAGTTCGTCCAGAAACTTCCAGTAAGGTCCAAGGACACCTCCTCAGCGCATCGTCCCCACACCTCGTTCATCGCCGGCTACGGTGGTCTCGAACTCACCAATGATCACCTTTCCATATGCTTGGCTAGCTGCGTCGAAAGGCATTCGAGCACGTCACGCAAGTCCGCATAGAGGTCATGCCCGTTGGGCCGAGCCGAGCGCACCAGGCTCATCACCGAAACAGCGCGCTGACCGGCACGCAAGCTACCGACGAACAACTGGTTCGCCCTTTGAAGTGCCACTGGACGAATTTGCCTCTCGACGCGGTTGTTGTCTGGCGGCAGACGCCTGTCGTCGTTAGCGCCTCCCGGCGACCAAGGTTGGACTGCATGGCTCTCGCCGTGCCTGAGCTGTTCGGCACACCGGCTCGCTGCAGAAGCGACCACCCATACCCGTCTGCGCAAGTTGCGCGGGAAGAACCCATACGCTTGTCACTGGGACTGGATGCGCGATTCTTTATCGGTATATCAGGATACCTGGGAACGCATGACAGGCTCGGGATCAGTACGCCTGCCTTGGCATCTAGAAGCCACTGCGCGCCTATTGCGCCCTGTGAAACCGCAGGGGTATCACACCATGACAAATTGCTCTTGATGAGATTGCGGTAACGCATGACGCTGCCAGTGTGAGCGCCATTCTTCGTGTTGATCAGCGACAGGACCGATCAACCTACCACTCACGGATTCTTACACATTGAGCACATGGCGGCTACCACTGACTTGAGCTACTGAAAAGTGCTCAGGGCTCATGAAGAAGCGAGACTCGGGACTCGCTTCATCCACAGACAACTGCCCGGCCATGAGGTTGGCGCCAAAGGAGTCGGCCATGTAGTTCTCCTGGAAGGAGATGGGAGCATGAACCACAATGCACCAGCATCGAAGGTGTTCTATCGTCCGATCGAAGCCTCCCTCCGGTGGGCTGGGCTTCTGCGGTTTGAGCATGTCATCCTCACTTCGGTCTCGTCGTCAAGGAACCTGCCACAGTCGTTGGATTGCCCACGTTGGGGTGAGCTGAGGCTGTATACCGAACGCATCTACGATGGCATCCTCAATGCGGAACTTCCTTTCGGGAGGAACGGCATCACGACGCACGACACCGCGCTGATCGACTCCCCTGATCTCACTGTCCGTCACGTCGATCTGAAGCGTTGGATGCGCCAGCACTACCCCGAACAGCGCCCCGGCTTTCTCTTCTCGCGCAGCGAGCGCATCGCCCATCCCTCCATCTCTCTGGAAACCGGGCAGGCCATGCTGGTCGAGCGCTTGGCCCTCAAATCTGCCCTGGAGCAGTCCAAGCGCCAACTCCGCGAGCTGCAAGACAAGCACGACGCACTGCTCAAACAGTCCAAAATCATCCCGGCCTGCGCGCAGTACCCAATCAGTGATCGGGCCGAAGCCACCTACCTGAACATCATCGGCGGCATATTGGAGCTGATGCTCGGCCAATCGCCCTCGGGCACACCGTACTCCAGCTTCAAAACGCAAGAGGCTGTCGTAAGCGCATTGGTCGCCCATCACCACGGCGTCATGGGGATCGCCGAGCGGACGTTGAACGGCAAGTTCGCCACGGCCAGACGCCGGCTGCATAGCGCCACCCTCTGAGGATTGCCAGCTTGTATGTGCAGTCGCGGAGATTGCATTTGCAATGTCTTTCCGTAGCCATGTCTATTGAATAGAGGTCACGCCAACAAACGCCACTGAGCGTTCAGGAGTGACCACCATGTCGCAAACACCTGTTCTGCCGCCCAACGAGCGCCGCATCCTGCGCTTGGAAGAAGTCGAATCGAAGTCCGGCTTCAAGCGCGCCCACCTCTACAACCTGATGCGCGCGGGCAAGTTCCCCAAGGCGCTGCGCCTGGGTGTGCGCGCCGTCGGCTGGGATTCCATCGAAATCGATCAGTGGATCGCCGAGCGCGTCAACAACCGGGCCTGACCCATTCTCCCGCGGACCTTCCATCCTCACACGGAGAACGCCATGCAGGTTGTATCCATCATTTCAACGAAAGGTGGCGTCGGCAAGACCACCACTGCCGCGAACCTGGGCGGGCTCGTCGCCGACGCGGGGCTGCGCGTGCTGCTGCTCGATCTCGACGTGCAGCCCACCTTGTCGTCCTACTACGAACTGGGACACCGTGCGCCTGGTGGCATCTATGAGCTGCTGGCCTTCAACGAGCGCGACCTCGGCCAGCTCGTGTCCCGCACGATCATTACGGGTCTGGACCTGGTGCTGTCCAACGACCACCGGGGCGAGCTGAGCACCTTGTTGCTGCACGCGCCGGATGGGCGCCTGCGGCTGCGGCACCTGCTGCCCATGCTGGCTCCTCTCTACGACCTGGTGCTGATCGACACCCAGGGCGCGCGTTCGGTGACGCTGGAGATGGCGGTGCTCGCTTCCGATCTCGCGCTGTCACCCGTGACCCCGGAAATCCTCGCCGCCCGCGAACTGCGGCGCGGCACCATGCAGTTGCTGGAGGACATCGCTCCGTACCGGCACCTGGGCATTGAGCCGCCGCCGCTGCATCTGCTCATCAACAGGGTCCACCCGGTGTCGGCGAACGCCCGGCTGATCCAACAGGCCTTGCGCGACCTGTTCCAGGACCACGCCGGCATCCGCGTGCTGACCACCGACGTGCCGGCCATCGAAGCCTATCCGCGCGCCGCGACGCGCGGCCTGCCAGTGCATCGGGTCGAATACCGCCAGCCACCGGGCAGAGTCGCCCCCGCCGCGCTCGACACCATCCGCGGCCTCGCCGGCGAACTGTTCCCGCAATGGCAGCACCGATTTGCCACGGTGTCCGGCCGCCCGCCATTTCCTCTGGATACCGGGAGGCCCCATGGCGAGCGCACATGAACTGGCCCGAGGCCATAAGCGGCTGCGCGCCCTGATCGAATTCGCCGTCGGCGAGGGCTGGCACGTCAAGCGCACGCCGGGCGGCCACCTCAAATTCACCAAGGCCGGCTGCGCCGCGATCTACACCAGTTCGACGGCCAGTGACCACCGGGCCGCCCTCAACGCCCGCGCGCAGATCCGCCGCGCCGAGCGCGAGGCCCGGTCCCCAGTGCAGGGAGGCCGCCATGGCTGAAATGACCTCCCAGCAGATGGCCGGCAAGCTGCTCGCGGCCGGGTTCGAGCGCAGCGGCCCGTCCACCTCGGCCTTGAGCGACCCGATCGCCGACACGCCCATGGTCGTGACCCTGGACCAGTTGCGCCCCTACGACCACGATCCCAGGAAGAAGCGCAACCCGGCCTACGAGGACATCAAGGCGTCCATCCGCGAGCGCGGCCTGGACGCAGCCCCGGCGATCACCCGGCGCCCGGGCGAGGACCACTACATCATTCGCAACGGCGGCAACACGCGCCTGGCGATCCTGCGCGAACTGTGGTCGGAGACCAAGGACGAGCGGTTCTTTCGCATATCGTGCCTGTTCCGGCCGTGGCCCAGCCGCGGCGAAGTCGTCATGCTGACCGGCCACCTGGCCGAGAACGAATTGCGTGGAGGCCTGACGTTCATCGAGCGCGCCCTCGGCGTCGAGAAGGCGCGCGAGTTCTACGAGCAGGAAAGCGGCGCCGCCCTGAGCCAGTCCGAACTGGCACGCCGCCTCGCCGCCGATGGTTTCCCGGTCCAGCAGTCGCACATCAGCCGGATGAACGACGCGGTGCGCTACCTCCTGCCGGCGATCCCGACCGTGCTCTATGGCGGGCTCGGCCGCCACCAGGTCGAACGCCTGTCGGTCATGCGCAAGGCCTGCATGCTCGCGTGGGAGCGCTACGCCAAAGGCCGCACACTACTGGTACAGGACTTCGATGACTTCTTTCAGGAGGTGCTGTCGCAGTTCGACACGCAGGCCGACGAGTTCGCCCCCCAGCGCGTGCAGGACGAGCTGATCGGCCAAATGTCCGAACTGCTCGGCATCGACTACGACGTACTGGCGCTCGACCTCACCGAATCCGAAAGCCGCCATCGCGCCCTGGTCAGCGATCCGACCCCACCAACGGCACCCCCCACGCTGCCTGAGCCTGACACCATGGCACGCCCGCCCGCGGCGCCGGCCCCATCGGCCCCGACGCCGGCAACCACACCTGGGTCGCGCGAGCGCGAGGGCGGCTCAGGGTCGGACGGCTCACCCGCAGGAAGCCCCATGGCTGCTCCTGGTGATCGGCTGCAGGGGCACATCGTTTCGCCTGCACCGACGACGGAGCGGCTGCAATCCATTCAGCGGATGGTCGCCGACGAGCTGGGGGATGCGCTGCCCGATTTCTCGGCCAACGTCTTGCAGTCCATTCCCGTCCAAGCAGGCGGTCTCTACCCGATTTCCGACGTCTGGCACATCGACGCGAGCCTGGACACGCCCGAGCGCCTGCGCATCCACGTCGCGCAGTTCGCCCGCGAGATCGCGGGCGAGGCTCGCCTGGACGAGTGCATCGATGACCGTCCAGACGGCATCGGTTTCGCCTGCCGTGCCCACGCCCAAGACCTGGAGCCGCTGGGCCGTGCCGTCCTGGCGCTGCTGGCATGCATGGCCGGTCAGCAGCCCGCCGACGTCGGCTTGGATAACAGGCAATTCGTCATCGACCTGTCGGCGTTGCTGCACGGACAAGGCGACGCAACCCGGCGACTGAGCGACACCGCACTGGTCAAGCTGTTCCGGCTGCTGCGGCTGGCCCGCCGTCTGCTCGACCTGGACGCCGGCGCTGCGGACCCTGGAACGTGACCGAGGGAGACCAGCATGTCCGCACCACACCCACTCAACCAGGCCGTCATCGCCCAGGCCCTCTATGACCTGCGCAATGGGCAACTGCGCCGCTGCAAGCTGATGGGGTTTGGCGAGGAAGAGCTGGACGCCCTCAAGCATCCCGCGCTGATCAGCGTGCTGGCCAACGCCAACGTCTCGTGGTGCTCGGTGACGGTCAACCGCGAAGTGCTCCGGCGTCTGCTCAGGCAGGCGCAGGATGTGGAGAAGGAGATCGCCACGGTCGATCGCATGCTGCGCCTCGGCGCGAGCACCGAAATGGTCAGCCGCTTCTACGGCCTGACCCACCAGGAAGTGGCGCTTCGCCGCGAAATCCTCGGCCTGCCCAAGCGCAAGGGTCGCCATCCCGTGCTGGACGAGAAGCAGGACACGGAGCTGTGGCGGCAATGGAAGGCCGTGACCAGCAGCAGGAACGTCGATCTCGAAGACGAAACCTCCATCCTCGATGCCGCCATGGACCTCGCCGAAGGCATGTCGCTGCCTCTGTCGGTGGTCTGGGCTTCGATCAAGAGCTGGGTCGATCAAGGATTGGGTTAACCATGGCCGTGGACGACACCGCACCACGTCGTGGCCCCATCGCACTCGCAGACCTGTTCGACGCTGCGCTGAAAGACCTTGTGCCCAAGCCCAACGCCGACGCGCCCCCGCCCACACCTACACCTGTCGCGATGCCCACTGGTCCGGCGTCTGGCGATGCCTTCCTGTTCAGCGGCAACCGGCACGAGACCGTACCGCGACGGCTGTTCCTCGACCGCCGCCTGACGCCGCTGGAGCGCAATGCCTGGCAGGTCTTCCGGCTGATGCTCAACGACGATGGCGTGACGGCGTTCCCGACGTATGAACAGCTTCGGCCCTGGCTGGCGTCGATGCCCTGCGCCGGGCAAGCCTCGCACGAAACCGTGGCGCGAGCACTGACGCTGCTGCGGCTGACTCGATGGCTGAGCCTGGTGCGGCGACGGCGCGACGCCAAGACCGGCCGCATCCTCGGCAACCTCTATGTCCTGCACGACGAGCCGCTGACCCCCTTTGAAGCGATGCAGCTCGACCCGGACTACCTGCAACTCGTCAGCCAAGCGCTCGGCCATTCGGCCAAAGCCGTGCAGATCGTAGGCCTGCACACCCTCAAGGAAATCGGCGAAGACCCGATGCTGGCCGGGCGCACCCTGCCATCGAGGCTGCAAGTCCTGGCCGAACGCCTCGCCAGCCAGGGCGTCGGGGCGCACGAAAGTTATCCACAGGAGGACGCCACGCACGAATCCGAAGAAGGGGCGACGAGCCTTCTTCGGAATCCTGACGATCCCACTTCGGAATCCGAAGCAGGGTCGAAACCCGCGCCAGACGCCTCTCTTCGGAATCCGAAGCAGGCCCGTACAGTACGTAGTAGTCGTATTAATGAAGTACGTACTACCGCGCAGGCACAAGCGCATGCGCGCGCGCTGGGCGACCTGCAATGGCCCAAACGCTTCGCGGAACTGAAGGCAGAGCAGCAGACAGGTGCGAGGGTGGCACTACAGCAGGTCGATGCTGCGCTGAGGCAGGCCGTGCTGGACGAATGGGCTGCACGATGCAGCAACCATGGCATCCGCAATCCTGCAGGGTATCTGTTCGGCATCATCCAGCGGGCCATCCATGGCGAGTTCAACGCCTGGGCCAAGAAGGACGCGCCATCGGCGCCCGTTGCGCCGAACGAGCGGCCGCCACCACCAGCACCGCCACCATCCCAGCCGCAGGGCAAGCCTGTGCCGCCAGAAGTCGCCAGGCAGCACATCGAGCGGCTGCGCAACCTGCTCGCCAGCAAGTGAGCGGGCCTGCAAGGTGGTGAAGTGGATGCCGGTGGCTTCCAGTAGAGCTATCCCCTGGGGATAGTTCCACTGACGGCTACACGTCGAACCGCTGCACGCCAGGCCTCGATCGCCTGCAGCGGGATCGGCCTTGTTCGCGCTGATCCGGGTGTGCAGCGTTCCTTGGCGCTCCATGGCGCTATCCCCAGGGGATAGATCGCGACGCATGCACCCACCGCGCCGTGAACCGGGGACGGGCGGGTTTCGGTTTGTTGACTGACTGCCTTCCGCTACCTGCCGAAGCTGTCCGCTCTTTTCCAACAACGAGCGGACACCATGGCAACCACCAACGAACCCCTGCAACTGAATCTCGGCTCCTTGCGCAGCGCGATGTCGCTGACGCTGCACACGCACCACGCCTCGCGCATCTGGCACGGCCGCGCCGCCGCCGAAGGGCGACCGGGCATCGTCGGCCTGAACGGCTACATCGCCCAGATGAACAAGATGCGGCGCGGCTCGGAGCAGGACGACCCGTACAGCGACTTCTGGATGCTCCGCATCGAGGACAAGCTCGACCAGACCAAGGCCACGCTGCAATCGCTGCGCGAACAGGTGGACCAGGCCCTGGCGAGCGTGCCGCCGGCACTCACCCTGGGCGAAAACCTCAACGTCCAGCCGGTCAAGCTGCCGCTGTTCGTCAATGCGCAGCTCGGCTTTGCCGCCGTGTACCTGCTCGCCGACTACGACGATATCGCCCGCAAGCTGATCCTCGCGCACCACACCGCGCTGATCGATCGCTCGACGCTCGAACGCTGGCTCAACGAAGGCGCGCATGCACTGCGCAGCCTGTTCTCGCTGGCCCAGCAGTACCGCTACTCGGGCTGCACCCGCGACGACTTCGCCGCCAAGAATGCCGCAGCGCGGGCGGCGTTGGAAAAGTTCGGCGAGATGCCGCCGGACGTGCTGGAGGGCACGCGCCGCTCGAAGTTCGCGCCGCCCATCATGCGCCGTGGCCTGCAGCAGCGCGGTGACGGTCCTGCCGCAGCCGCATCGCCCAGCGACGAGGCCGCCGCCCCCGAAGCGACGGCCGGCGAGGACGCGCAGGCATGAGCGACCCAAACCGCGACACCCGCTACTTCCGCCCTCTGCAACAGACAGCCTTCATGCAGTTGGAACACGCAGCCTCTCAAAAAGGCCTTTTAAAGCCCTTTAAGGGTAAAGGGGACTTGGAGGCCTGGGCCAGCCAGTGCTTCGCCATGCGCGACGAGTTGATTGGCTTGGCGCAGCGACAGGTGCTGCAACAAGCCCTCGGGCATCCCTTCCACCTGCTCCCCATCGAACTGGCCCAGCAGACAACTGGCGCAGGCACGGCGTTTCTTCGCTGGCGCAAGCACGACCGCTCGGCCATGGGCGTGGCACTGTGGCAGGAGCTGATGGCGAGTACCAGCACGCCGGTCAACCTGCTGGCCGACTTGCACGCCATCGAGCTGCAGCGCATCACGCTGAACATGCAGATCAGCCTGTTGCACACCTTGGGCAGGCTGGCCCAGGAGTGTGCCAGCAAGGCCACCGAGGCGGAAGACGCTTACCTGCGTCGGCTCAAGTCCATCCCACCCGCACTGCGCGATCAGTGATCGCGCCGGGCAACCCAGCACGCGCTCGTCACCGACCAGGTGCGGGTATTTCAACCACCACGGAGATTGCAACATGAGTACGCATTTTTCTGGCGAGGGCAACATCGGCTCGCCCCCCGAGTACCGGGAGTTCCCCAACGGCAACGACGAGCCCAGCCGCCTTCTGCGCCTGAACGTCTATTTCGACAACCCCATTCCCAAGAAGGATGGCACCTTCGAGGATCGCGGCGGCTTCTGGGCGCCGGTGGAAATCTGGCACCGCGACGCCGCGCACTGGAAGGACCTCTACCAGAAGGGCATGCGCGTGCTGGTCGTCGGCCGGATGGAGCGCGAACCTTGGACGGACAACGAGGATCAGCCGCGCGAGACCTGGCAGATCAACGCGCGCAGCGTCGGCATCCTGCCGTTCCGCATCGAGTCCGTAGCCCTCAGCCCCAGGCAGCAAGAGGCCGCGCAGGATGCGCAGCCGAAACCCCCGGCCGCCCAGGAACCGACCGCGCCGAAGGAGCCGAAGCGCAGGAAGTGATCCGGCATGGGGCGGTGGCAGTCGTCCGTCGCCCCCATGCCCTCGCGAGCTATCCCCAGGGGATAGCTCCATCAACGTCCACCGGCGTCCGTGCGCTCCAAAAAATCGCGGCTCCCGGCCCGCACATCCCCGGCCGAACGCCACTCCCGTCCCCGCCATCCCATCCCGTAAAAGTGGTCGCCACCGCATGCGGCTTGTTTGCTGCTGCCCTTGGTGGTGTTCGGCATCCTCGATTCCCGCAACTCAATGAACCATGGAAATCGGATGGACTGACATGCGGCTGTTCTTGTGCGAGAAGCCCTCCCAGGGCAAAGACATTGGCCGGATTCTCGGCGCGACGCAGCGCGGTGAAGGCTGTCTCAGCGGCTCCGGCGTCACCGTCACCTGGTGCATTGGCCATCTCGTAGAAGCAGCAGCTCCCGAGGTCTATGACGCGGCGCTCAAGCGCTGGTCGCTGGAGCAGTTGCCCATCGTTCCCCAGCAGTGGCGGGTCGAGGTCAAACCGAAGACCGCCACGCAATTCAAGGTCGTCAAAGCGCTTCTGGCGAAGGCGACCCATTTGGTCATCGCCACCGATGCCGACCGCGAGGGAGAGCTGATCGCCCGCGAGATCATCGACCTGTGCGGTTACCGCGGCCCCATCGAACGGCTGTGGTTGTCGGCGCTCAACGATGCGTCGATCCGCACCGCGCTCGGCAAGTTGCGGCCCTCATCCGACACGCTGCCGATGTACTACTCGGCGCTTGCGCGCTCACGCGCCGACTGGCTCGTGGGCATGAACCTCAGCCGGTTGTTCACGGTGCTCGGGCGTCAGGCCGGCTACGACGGCGTGCTGTCCGTCGGGCGCGTGCAGACGCCGACCCTGAAGCTCGTCGTGGACCGCGACCGCGAGATCGCGGCCTTCAAGTCGGTGCCGTTCTGGGCCATCGACGTGTCCCTGTCTGCGGGTGGACAGGCTTTCAGCGCGCAGTGGGTTCCGCCCGATGGCTGCACCGACGACGCTGGCCGCTGCCTGCAACAGCCGGTTGCCCAGCAAGCCGCGCAACAGATCCGCGCTGCGGGTAGCGCTCAGGTGGTGTTTGTCGAGACCGAACACATGCGTGAAGGCCCGCCGCTGCTGTTCGACCTGGGCACCTTGCAGGAGGTCTGTTCCAAACAGCTTGGGCTGGATGTTCAAGAAACCCTGGAGATCGCCCAGTCCCTGTACGAGACCCACAAGGCCACTACGTACCCGCGTTCCGATTCAGGCTACCTGCCCGAAAGCATGTTTGCCGAGGTGCCCACTGTTCTGGACAGCCTGCTCAAGACCGATCCCTCGCTGCGCCCGATCATGGGCCAGCTCGACCGCTCCCAGCGCTCGCGCGCCTGGAACGACGGCAAAGTGACGGCGCACCATGGCATCATTCCCACCTTGGAACCCGCGAACCTCTCGGCCATGAGCGAGAAGGAACTGGCGGTGTACCGGCTGATCCGCGCGCACTACCTGGCGCAGTTCCTCCCTCACCACGAGTTCGACCGCACTGTCGCCAAGCTGTCCTGCGACCAGCAGAAGCTGGTGGCCACCGGAAAACAGGTGATCGTCAAGGGCTGGCGCCTGGTGCTGGCCGAGCCGCAAGCGGACGAGGACGGTGAAGCCACGGCACGCAGCCAGGTACTCCCCGTGCTGCGCGAAGGCATGGCGTGTCAGGTGACCGAGGCCGAGATCAAGGCGCTCAAGACGATGCCGCCCAAGCCTTACACGCAGGGCGAGCTGGTCAAATCCATGAAGGGGGTCGCCAAGCTGGTGACGGACCCGCGCCTGAAGCAGAAGCTCAAGGATACGGTCGGCATCGGCACAGAGGCCACGCGGGCCAACATCATCAGCGGGTTGATCGCCCGCAGCTACCTTGTGAAGAAAGGACGCTCCATTCGCGCATCGGATGCAGCGTTCACCCTGATCGACGCCGTACCCGCGGCGATTGCAGACCCCGGCACGACGGCAGTGTGGGAACAGGCGCTCGACATGATCGAGGCTGGTCAGCTCACCCTGGATGTGTTTATCGGCAAGCAGGCCGCATGGATTTCGCAACTGATCGCGCAGTACGGCAGCACCTCGCTGTCCATCAAGGTTCCCCAGGGACCCGCTTGCCCGCAGTGCGGCGCACCCACGCGCCAGCGCACCGGCAAGACCGGCCCCTTCTGGTCGTGCAGTCGCTACCCCGACTGCAAAGGTACGCTGCCGGTCGAATCCGGCGCGTCCAAACGCGGAGCCTCGCGATCTCTACGCCTTTATGGCAGTAGCGGCCGCAAAGGCTCTTGACCGACCCCGTTCCCCGAGAGCCGTGTCCGCCATCGGCGGCGTGGCCCATGTCCCGCACGCCCTGCGGGACGCCCAGCGCGCAACGCCTTCTCTTGTCCGTGTGCGCGTCCCGCCCGGCCGTCCCCGGCCGCGGGACCTGAAGGTAGCTTCTCCACGAACCATGTCCGGGGTTTCCCGGCGCGTTCTACTGATCTGCATTTTTCCGCTTCTGCGAAGGGTCCCCCGATGGCTTGCCCGCCTGCGAGCCACCCGGAGACCCTTCGTGGTCAGCGGTATTCGATGCCGTGCCCAACGGCGAAAAACTGGGCTCCTTTTGTGCGCGGATGTGCGCCAGAAGATGCCGGCGCCAACCACGACATGCGCCGGGTGCGATTGCTTGATGAGCAGCCGGTTCTAGCGACAACCGGGCCTGCAACAGCCCACGGGTGGTTCTGTCATCCCGAGCCGGAGGCCACTGGGCCTTCGGCGCCTTTCTCCTGCCGATCAACGTCCCGGCCCGGCCACACAGTCCAAGGCCACACAAACAGGAGACCCGACATGAACCCGCAACCTCGCCCCCCACGCGGTGTGCCCCAAACCGCGCCACTGCTGTACGGCAGCGTGTGCAGCGGCATTGAGGCCGTGAGCCTCGCCTGGCAACCTCTCGGCCTCGAAGCCGCATGGTTCGCCGAGATCGAGCCGTTCCCGAGCGCCGTGCTCGCCCACCGTTACCCCCGCGTGCCCAATCTGGGCGACATGACCGCGATCGCCCGCCAGGTGCGTGCCGGCACTGTGCCAGCGCCCGACATCCTGGTCGGCGGCACGCCGTGCCAGTCGTTCAGCGTTGCAGGTAGCCGTCGCGGGCTGGATGACCCGCGCGGTGCCCTTTCCCTTGCCTATGTGGAGCTTGCCAATGCCATCGACCAAACCCGCCAACAAGACAGCCGCCCGGCGGCCACGCTCGTCTGGGAAAACGTCCCAGGCGTACTCAACGACCGCAGCAATGCCTTCGGGCATTTCCTGGGCGCACTGGCCGGAGAAAGCCGTGCGCTCCAGCCGCCAGGGGAAAAATGGGCGTACGCTGGTTGTGTGTCTGGACCCCGCCGCCGCATCGCCTGGCGCGTGCTCGATGCTCAATATTTCGGTGTCGCCCAACGCCGCAAGCGTGTGTTTCTTGTGGCAAGTGGTGGAGATGACCTCGATCCCGCAGAAGTACTTTTTGAGCGCGCAGGCCTGCTCGGGGATTCTTGTGCGGGCAGCGCGCCGTGGCAAGAAGCTGCCTGCACTGCTGAACCTAGTGTTGACCCAGCAGACGGATATGCAGGACTGAAGCAGCCCTGCGGCAAGGTCACGACGACGTTTGGGTTCAGCAATGGGCGTGGCCCGACCGATCTTGCAGCCAGTTTGATGGCTGGCGGCCCGAAGCACGACATCTGCACCGAGACCTACTTGGTGCAATCCGTCGCAGGCAACATCAGCCACACCCTCGACACCGCCAACAACGGCAAGGGCAGCAGCGAGGACGGCACCGGCAAGGGTGTTCCGATCATCGCCTTCATCGCGCAGGGCAGCGGCGCCGATGCCACGCTCGACCTGACACCGACGTTGCGCGCTGGCGGCCATTGCAACAGCCATGCGAACGCCGGGGTCGTGCCCGCCATCGCGTTCGCGCAGAACAACCGCGGTGAAGTGCGCTTCGAGTCGGGCCATGGCCAGGTCGCTTGCACCGTGCTGTCCAACGGCAAGCCGGGCTACGGCGTACCTATGGTGGCCTGCGTGTCTCTGCACGGCCGCGAGCAGGGTCTTGCCGCCGAGCTGGGCGGCAGCGTAGCGGGCGCACTGCGCACCAGCGGCGGCGGCGCGGACAAGCCCTATGTCCTGGCTCCCGACTTCGAGGCGCATTTCCGCTACGACTGGAACGACCCTGGCCCCGGCGACTGGTCGCATTGGCGGGTGCGGCGGCTGATGCCCGTGGAGTGCGAGCGGCTGCAAGGCATGCCCGACGACTACACGCTGATCCCGTACCGCGGCAAGCCCGCTGCAGATGCTCCGCGCTACAAGGCGATCGGCAACTCCATGGCCGTCCCGTGCATGGCGTGGCTGGGCCAGCGCCTGGTGCAGTACCTGCACAAGACGGGCTCGACCGCTTCGGATTGATCGGCGACGCAGCCTGCGGGCCACTCCATTCTCCCTCTTGCATTGCCGATGGTTCGGCAACAGCCCGTAGCCAGGGTGTCAAGGCTGCCGCGGGTTTCACCCACGCCACCCGCCAGTTCGCCTCGGCATCTCACCGGCGAACGCTGCCCACTGGGCATCGATGCCTCATTTCTCCAACCCACGGGATGGCCGCCACGTCCCGTCAGGAGCATGTCGCCACCCGGTCGATCTCAGGACTTCCCCATGGACAACATCACCAAGCAAGACCGCATTACGCTGAAGAACCTCAAGGTGGCCGACTTCGCCAGCGAGGAAACACTGTGCTTCAACGCAACCGTCGTGTTCGACGGTACTCCCATCGCCGAGGCCCGCAACGACGGCCACGGTGGCTCGACGTTCCTCCACGCGCTCAACGGCAAGGCGGGGCTACTGGCGCAGGCCGAAGCCTTCGCCAAGGGCCTGCCGCCTGCGCCGCTTGACCTCGGCCACGAGAGTGAAGACCCTCACTACATCGACATGACGCTCGACTTCCTGGTCGATGAGCTGGCCGACGCCATGCACGCGGAACGCAAGGTGCGAGCCGCATTCAACCGCGACATCGGCAACAAGGTGCTGTTCATCAAGGAAGGCAAACTGCTGTTTATCAAGGGCATCAAGCTCAAAGCCATCGCCGACCGGAAGGCGTACTTCGCTTCGCTGCGCGCCCGGCAGGCCCAGCCCATCGTCATCCTGGCCGAGCTTCCACCCGAGCAGGCATTCGATTTGTGGAAGCAGTATGTCCTGGGCGACAAGCCCGACTGACCCAGCGTCACCGCACCCTCCTGACAGCCCCGCACTCGATGCGGGGCTTCTTTCTTTCGGTCCCCATCAATCGGGTCTGGGCTGGATGCCATTTTCCAACTGACGCAGCGCGGTCCGCGCACGAAGCTGCCCGCATGTTCGCTGATTCGTCAGCACATGCCAGCAGCCAGGGTTTTAGGCTGTCGCGGGTCTCTCCCGCGTTACCCACCAGTCCGCATCGCATCAAGTCTGCGGACGCGCGTCCTCGTGACGTCGATGCCTTTTATCAACCGCGTGCGGGAGCCGCCATCCCGTGAGGGACGAGGCCCCGCTTTTCCAAGGAGCCTATCCATGTCCCAGCAAGCCTCTTTCGGCCAAACCTTCGGGCAATTGGCCTCGACCTACTGCGGCAAGTTCCTGCCGCTCGAAGTCCTGCAAAGCGCCGCCGGCCACTACATCGGCACGCGCGATACCGAAGGCCCCGTTTCGCGGGAATCCCGCGAGTACTTCCGCAGCTATGCCGCGGCTCAACGTGCCCTCGAAAGAGGCGGCTGGTCCCAGCTCGCCGTTCCTTGATCCAAACTGGAGGAATCACGTCATGAACCAGCTACTGCCGCGGGAAGTCGTCGATCAGATCATGCGGGAAGAACAGCATTTCGCCGCCGCGCCTCAAGCCTTTTTCGAGGCATGGAAGCGTGGCGTCGAGATTGCTGGCCCCGAGTGGTTCGGCGACGGCACCCGTGAAGGTCTGAACCAGGCCAAGAGCAAGTGGGATCTGCGTCCCAACATGCTGCGGCTCAACGACGCCCTCGGCGTCCTGAGCAGCGGCGAACGCATGTTCCTGTCTGCCATGGTCAGCTTCTACAACGCGCGTGAGGGCGGTGCCATGCTCAAGCGCTGCCACTTCCACGGGCTGTCGGACTTCGACGGTCTCGACCTGCAACGCCGCAAGGTCATCGCCGACCTGCTCGTGAACTACAACGGTTGGTGAGCCGGTCTCCGGCACACCACTGTCTTTCGTTCCCCCCGAGAGGGACATGCGCCCAAAAGGCCATGTCCCTCAATTTCTTCTCCATCACCCTGCGGATGCCATCGTCCGCATGGGCTGGCTCCGCTTTCTCGAAAGGAGCCACCATGGCGAACAACTACTACGAAGGCACGGGCGTTCTCGTGCTGGAGCGTGTCACCCCCGTCATCAAGGCGCTGTTCGGCGCCTTCGCGCTGAACGAAGGCCATCCCGGCAACGGGCAGGCCTACATCGCCCAGATCGCCGAGACCAATGATCCGCGCTGGACGGATGTGCTGGACGGCCTGGAAGACCTGGCCGCACAACTCGGCATCCCCATGCCCGACGACGAAGAGTTGTCGATTCCACCTCTGCTCGAACGGCTGGCCGCGCACTTCGGTGCCGAGCAGGACGCGGAGCTGGAGAACCTGATCGAGCACCACAAGTTCGAGGACAGCGCCGACCTGGAAGCCTTGCTTCTGATCGCTTCCTGCTTCGATGACGGCCATCGCCTGACCGCCATCCAGTTCGAAGGCTGCTGGCATTGCAGCAGGCCGAGGCTGTTCGAGTTCGGCGGCAACGGCTGCTACCTGAGCCGCGAGGTCCAGGTCTTCAGAACGTCCTCGCAGGCGCTCCAACTCGGCGACCAACTGCGCAAGACGATCCTGTCCGCCGACATCGAAGAGGCCTCGGCATTGATCGCGCTGGAGGCCGCCAACCTGCTCGCAGGCATCAACGACGAGCAGTTCCGCCTGAATGTGCGCCGTCGCGTCGCCGACCGACTGGCCCAGATGCCAACGATCAGCGCCGCCTGACGCATTTTCCATTTTCAACCCACCGGGTCCAATTCCCGGTGGCGGGAATTGGCTCCATTATTCAATCTGGAGAGTTCCCAATGTCCCAGAAACCCAATCCCTTTCACCGTGGCTACTGGAATCTGAAAATCGTCCGCACGCTGTGCATCAGCTACGAGGACGGAAGCCCGCATGTCTGGCGCAACATCCACGCGAGCCAGCAACACCTCTCCGACGAGGAACTGGTTTCATCGTCCTGCATCGTCGCCAACGATTTCGCCGTGGTCAGCGATGGCCGCGAAGCCGTGAACGCCGAGGTACTGGCCGAATGCGATGCCGGTGAAGGCGTCAGCGGCGAAGGTGTGATCGGTGCCGTGGTCTATGCCATCCATGGCGAGGACTTCGACGGCCGCCCAGTCCACGTCGGTGACGCCTATTCGGCCGAGGCCGCGCGGGAAGCGATGCAGCGCCTGAGTTTCGAGACCGGCTACTACAGCCGGTGCTGGGAAATCAGCCGTGAGCACATCACGGTCGATAGCTGGCACTACCTCGCCGGCCTGGCGGACATCGCCACGCCGGAGGCCATGTTGTTCATCGCCTTCCGTGTGCCGTACAGCCCGGCGATCGGCGTCAAGCTGATTTCCACGCCCTGGACGGACCAGAACCTGGAGCACGCCGAGGGCATCACCGCCGAGCAGCTTCGACAGGAGCACCGGAACAAGGGCATGCCGGACGACCTGGCGAACATCCTTGAACTGGCTGGCCAGGCCGATGTGCGCATCCTCATCCTCGATGCAGACGCACCCGCGTTGCTGGGCCTGCCGCTGGCCGAGGGCTAGCAGCCGCGCGACACGCGGGTCTTCCTCTTTGTCCCCTCATGCCAGCCCGTCTCCCCCAAGAGTCGGGCTGGTCCATTTTCATAGGAGCAACCTCATGTTCCCCAACCTCATTTCGCGCGCACCGGACTTCGAGCACCAGCTCGGAGCCTGCGTCAACGCCATGAGCCAGGACGACGCCATCGGCCAGATCCTGGTATTCGAGCGCACGCACGGCACGCTGCACATGCGCCATATCGCCGGCGCCGACTTGGTGGACACCGACATTGACGACTACGAGATGGTCGTCTTCGACGGTGGCAACACCGGCGGCGACACGTGGAAGCATGTGTTCTTCCCGCGTCAGCGCGAACACTACTTCGTGTACCAAGCCTGATCCAACCAGCCCCTTTCGAGGGGCCTTTTTCTTGTCCCCAGCGCGGGAAACCGGGTGCGGCGCAGTGCCGTTTCATGCGGGCGGGTAGCCCGGCCCAGGGCCATCCTTGCCCCCATGTTCGTCGGCGTTGCCGACACATGCCCAGGCAGCCGAGACCTTCGAGGCTGCAAGCACGGGAAACCGCGCTGGTTGTTTCTTCCTACGGACGCACCGCGTCCATCCACCCACAAGGGACCTCTCCCTTGCGGGCGGGGAATCCCTTGTTCTTCCTCAAGGAGATTCCCATGGACCGTTCCCTCATCAAATCCATGATGCCTTCGCTTGTCGCAGGCCATGTGCCCCGCAACGTGCGGTCGTTCAAGTATCGCGTGTTCGATGATCAGCCGCAGTCCTCGACGCTGGGCTTCGCCATCGACCCCCAGCCCTTCGACGGCAAGGTGGTCGCGGCCAGCGACGACGCCATCGTCGTCAAGCTCAAGCCCAGCGAGTTCGCGGTGCTCGACCCCCACCTGGTGACCACCCTTCCCAGCGAAGGCGCCAAGGTGCATGTCCAACCGTATGCCCGCCGCCGCTTCGACGGCCTGCGCGCGGACACCCCGGAAGTAATCACCGAGAAGACCGCGGACGGTGTTCCCTACACCATCACCAGGCACATCCTCGGCTCCGCGCCTGCCAAGCTGCCCATCCCCGAGCCGCAGTGCATGGAACTGGGACAGCTCATCCAGCAGTTGGAGGAAATGCCGGCTCCCGATGGGTTCCGGCGCATCACCCACATGCTGGTCGATGCGGGTGCCCGCGACTTCACCTGGGTCGATCCGAAGCCGTCCAAGATCATCGAGACACCCCCGGCGATCAGCTTCTCGGTTTCGACCTCGAAGTTCGAGGGCCAGGTGACGATCCTCTACGACCGCGGCGGCGACACCTACGCGGTGGAACTGAGCCGCGACGGCGAACTGGTCGATCGGCACGACGAGGTGTATTTCGACATGCTCGGTGAAGTGCTGGAGCGGCTTATCGACGACGGGCACTGGCGTCTGATCGACGTGAGCGTCATCGACGCCAAGGCAACCAAGCGGCGCTACGGCTGACCGCAGCCTACCGGCGACTTGCCCCCATAGGCCTTCCATCCATTCGGGTGGAGGGCCTTTTTCTTCAGGAGATCAACCATGTCACTGCGATTCAAAGGTTCCGACCTGCGCCCCGTGCTGGCCGAGGCCGTTGCCAACCAATGCCGCGTCGTCCTCGCCAAGGACCAGGGCGTGTACTTCCTCGCCGAGCAGGGAGAGCGCCGTCCCGATGGCCGCGTGAAGCTGCTGGCCTATGCCGTCGGCTGCAACCCGGATACCGACCCGTTTGACGGCTGGTGGGAACTGGCGCGTGCCGAGCTGGGTGGCGACGACTTCGGCGAGTTCTTCGATCCGAAGGAAGGCGTCTTCGCCCGCATCCTGCGCGGCATGGACGATCTGATGCTATCCGCCACCACGACGCACCTGTCGCTGGAGGTGGTGCCATCGATGTAGTGCGAATACCACTGTCCCCTCACGGCCCCCTTCATGGGGGCTTCTTTTTTTGCGGCGCTGGCGGCATGGACAAAGGGAAGCGTCCGGATGCCGATTGATTACTGCCGCGCGCGCGAAGCCCGTCCATGCTGCCCCCATGCCTGCTGACGTTGTCAGCGACATGCCAGGCAACCATCGGTCTTCGAGGTTGCCGCGCAGTTTCCACTGCGTGACCGAGCCAGCTCGCACCGCATCCATCCGCGAGCGGCCACCAGTCCTGGTGGCGGATGCTTTCGCCTTATCAACCCACCGCGGGGTTACGCACCTTTCCCCGCATGCGTGGGGCCGGTGTGTCTCCGCTTCATCCCAATGGAGATTCACCATGAGCACCACGTCCAACGAGAAATCGTATTTCGACCTCCACACCTCGGGCATCGGCTACATCCAGCGTGTCCGCGAGGTTCCCGTCCGGGGCGGCCGCCGTGCGCAGCCCTTCCTGGCATGCACCATCGCCGCGCTGGTCGGCTCCGCCAAGGACCCCAGCTACCGCTACTTCGACGTCAAGGTCTCGGGTGCCGAGGCCAAGAAACTGGTCGAGCGCTACATCGGCGTTGACGATCCCAAGCAGCGGCCGCTGGTGCGCTTCCGCCTCGGCGACCTCTGGGGCGATGCGTACATCCGCGACAAGGGTGAGCACAAGGGCCAGGCCGCCGCGTCTCTGAAGGCGCGACTGCTGAAGGCCGAGCCGCTTGACCGGGCCGAACTGGCTTCGATCAAGCTGCACGAGCTGATCACCCGCGGCATCGGCTACCTCAGCCGCCCGAAGGACGTCTCCCCCAAGGATGGCGATCCGTTCCTGTCGTGCTGCGTCGCGGCGCTGGCCGGACCTGTCGGTGAACCGGAATATCGGTACTTCGACACCATCGTCGCCACCCCTGAAGCCGAGCACCTGGTTCGCCGGTGCGTGCAGGCCATCGAAGGGGACCGCAAGGTGCTGATCGCCTTCCGTCTGAACGACATGAAGATCGATCCGTACATCCGCACCAAGGGCGAGCGCGCCGGGGAACCGGGAGCGAGCCTGGAATCGACGCTGGTCCACATCGGTCTCATCAAGATCGACGGCACCCAGGTCTATCCGACGAGCCAGGCGCAAGCCGAGGCGCCGCAAGCCGAGGACGCACCCGCGCCCGAAGCCGAGGTTGCCGCCGACACCGCTGCCGACCAGCCTGTCGAGCCCGCCGTGCGCGAGCCCGCAGGTGAAGTCGAGGAGCAGGAGCCGGCATTGGCTGCTTCGTTCTGATCCGGCATGGCCCCTCACGGGGCCTTGCCTTTTTCCTATTCCCCAAGGAGAACCATCATGGCAGTCACATCGGCGCCCGACCAATCGGGTTCGCCCATCACCGTCCCAGGCCAACTCACGCTGCGCACGATCCGCGGAAGAAACGGCCCTTTCAACGTCGGCCGACTTGTCACCCCCATCGGCAAGTTCGCGGTGAAGGATGCGGAGCTGGAGCAGTACCCCGAAGGCAAGTACGACGGGGAGTTCGTCATCCGCTACATCTTCCCGAAGTCCTATCCCGTCGGCGACGGCATGCGGTTCGAGATCCGTGCCAACCTGGACGGGATGACGCTCAACGGCATCGACAAACTGAGCCGTGACGAGGCACGCAGCTTCACCACCCAGGAAGTCGATCCGCTCGATGAAGAACTGGGCGCGCAGCCTGCGTCAACGCCGGCCAAGCCCGCCAAGGCATCCAGACCCGCCAAGCCCGCATCCGTGCAGGCGTCCGCGGACCCGCTGATCGATACCACGCCTTTTGGTGTGGATGCCCCGCCGCCCGCTGCGGCTGCTGCCCCCGGCAGCACCGAAGATGGCGACGCCGCGCTGTTCGGGCTGCTCTGGCCGCTGGGAGAGTCCGTGAAACTGGATTCGACCATCGACCGCCGCACCCTGCGCGCGCAGATCGCCCGCCTGGGTGAACTGGGCTACGCGCTGGACTTCAAGACGCAGGAGTGGAGCCGCCAGGCCGAACTGCAACCTGCGTGATCGCAGACGCCGCATCCGCGGTGTTCTTGATCCATCCGCCGGGGTTCCTTCCCCATGCGGGGGAGGCTCCGACTTTCTTCTGGAGGTCTCCATCATGTCCACCATCGCTTGCGATGCACCTCATTGCACGCTGGACGAACCCGCGTGGCGCGCTGTCTGCAAGACGGCCGCCGAGCACGCCCAGCGTGGTTGCGGCCTGTCCTGGGATCACTGGGTCACGCTTTTCAGTTCGGAGATCGACGCGCAAGCCAGTCGGTTGCCGGAAACCCAGCGGGCTCAGGCCCTGGAAATCGCGACCCAGGAATGGGACTACGCAACCCCTGCCGAACGGCAGGAAACGCAGGAGTGGAACGCTGCGAACGGCTACTGCTCCCATGGCATCGAACTGGGCTACTGCCCAGCCGGTTGCGGCTCCTAGTCCGCACCGGACTCCATCGCCGCACGCGCGGCATTCCATCACCCGCTGGGGGCTCTCCCCCACGGGGAGGCCTCCGGCTCGATTCTTCAGGAGGCCTTTCATGGGCTGGTATTTCTCCCCCCAATCGCGGTCTGAACTGATCGCGGAACTGATCGCACCGCAAGAGACCGAGCGCGCCAGCGTCAAGGTCATCGCCCACGCGCTGCGCGGCAACGTCCTGTGGTCCGTCACGGAAGTGACGGCCAAGGTCGAAGGCGTGCATCGTCATCTGGCGCCAGGCCAATCCCTGCGCTACATCCGCTGCGATCTTCTCGAACGCAGCGGCGACCAGTGGGGCTACAAGCCACTGGACGAGTCCATGCACCCGTACTACTACACGTGCCCGCTGTCCTATCTGGACCTCGCACCAGAGCAGTCCGCCGACTGGCGTGCAGGCGTTCGCGCCTACCACGCGCGGCGGCGCACACCCACGGCACCTGCGGCACCCACCGCAGCGCTGATGGCCTGAGCCAGGAGGAACCGACATGGACCCGATCCTGGCTGCGCTTCCGCCCTCGCTGTTGAAGCTCGTTGAAGGGAGTTTGTCCAACGACGAAGTTTCTTCCGACGAGGAAATGCTGGAGTACTTCATCAGCAACGGCCTCACCGAGGCACAGGCACGGCAGGCACTGACCCACCGCGACCAGTACCTCAACAACATCTACCTGGAGGGCTTCACGCCAATCACTTCGGTAGATGAGGCGCTTCACTTCAACCCGCACACCCGGCAGTTCGAGCCGGACTGAGCGGCTTTCTTCCACCCCCTGGGGCAGTACTTGCCCCAGCGGGCGGTGCTGTTCCCGTTCATCCGAGGACACCACCATGCCCGAAAACACTTCTTCCACCACGCTGTATCGCATCGACGAATGCTCCGACGTGATGGCCGATGCTTGCGTCGGCGATGACCAGGGCAATCTGATCTTCCTGTCGATCTGGGCGCGCGACACCGCCGTCCAGCAGTTCCTCGCTCGTCTGACCCTCGGGCGCGACGAACAGGGCCTGGACCAGTTCCACGTCATCACCGACCAGGGCGGCAGCGTCCCGGTGTTCGTCAGCAACGTCGATCGTCTGGAAAAGCGCATGACCCGCGCCTACCGGCGAACGCTGTTCGGTTCGCTGTCCAACGTGTGGCTGTTCGACCGCCGCTGCGTCAAGCCCGACAAGGCCAACGCCAGCGCACTGGCATTGCTGCCCAAGGGCAGCGCCCACCGGCTTGACCGCCTGTGGATGCTGGTGCGGGACACCTGCCCACTGCCGCTGCTCGACCACTGGCGCGAAACCGTGCTGGAGCTGCTACAGACCCGCGAGATGCTGGCCCGTCTTCCGTTCGCCCTCGGGTCGCTGGAAGGCCATCGGCTCGCCATCGACGTGCCGGCGCTGACCCTGGCGCTGGGCTCCCTGATCCGCAGTGACGTGCTCACCGCCTATCCGTATCCGGCCAAGATTTGGACGCCGGAAGCGGTAGCGGCTTGACCCGCCCGCGAGAGCACGCCAAGGCGTGCTTTCGCACTTCATCCCCGCCAACCAGGAGACTTCCATGGCCCTCATGTTCCCGCGGCTCGCCCGCAATTTCTCCAAGAACGGGTACTACCCGACCGACGAACCCACGCTCGAAAGAGCCCTCAACGCACTGATGCCCAGCGATGGCCCGATGTGCATCCTCGATCCCTGCGCCGGCGAAGGCGTGGCGATCGCCGAAGCCGCTCATGCTCTCGGGCGCGAGCAAGCCAAGGCGTTCGCCGTCGAGTTCGACGCGGAGCGGGCACGCCATGCCCGCGGCCTGGTCGATCATTGCCTGCACGCGGACCTGATGGACACGATGATCTCAAAGCAGTCGTTCGGGCTGCTCTGGCTCAACCCACCGTATGGCGATCTGTCCAAGGACGTCAACGGCAACATCGGCTATCAGGGCCAGGGCCGTGCCCGCTTCGAGAAGCTCTTCTATCAGCGCAGCCTCTCGCTATTGCAGTATGGCGGCGTGCTGGTCTTCATCGTCCCTGGCTACGTGCTCGACGCCGAGCTGGTCGGCTGGCTGACACGCCACTACACGGACCTACGCATCTACCGAGCGGTGGAAACGCAGTTCAAGCAGGTGGTGATCTTCGGCCGCAGGGTGCGCCAGCGCGAGCTGGCACCCGATGGTCTCAAGGCCGTGCGCAATCTGCTGCTGCAGATCGGGCTTGGTGAAGTCGAAGCCGAGGAACTGCCGAGCGAATGGCCGTTCCTGCCGTACATCGTCCCCGCCAGTCCGGCCGAGCCGGAGCATTTCTTCCGCGTGACGATGGAGCCAGAGCAGTTCGCCGATGAAGTCGGCCGGCTGCAAGGCCTCTGGCCGTCGCAGGACACGCACCTGGGGGCCGCGCAGCAGTCGCTGCGTCCACCGGCGCGTGCCTTGTCCCACTGGCATCTCGCCCTGGCTCTGGCCGCGGGCGCGATCTCGGGGGTTGTGCGCTCCAAGACCGGGCGCGTGCTCGTCGTCAAAGGTGACACCCACAAGGACAAGACGCTCCAGCGGGAATTCACCGAACGCGAAGACGGCTCCATCGCCGAGACCCGCATCCTCACCGACAAGTTCGTGCCCGTCATCCGCGCGTGGGACATGACGCCCGGCTCCGCCACGCGGGGCGAGGTGTTGACCATCCGCTGATCGCTTCTCTACCGCTGACGGTCACCGTCGGCTTCCTCCACCCACCGGGGTCCAGTCGCCCCGAGGGGGCGCCGTGGCCCCTTCATCTTCAAGGAGCCTTTCCATGGCAGCCCAAGCACTTCCCATCGGCCAAGCATCGAGCCGGCGCTTCTTCCCTGGCGAGACCGTCGTGACCTGTGGCGTTGACGCCCTGGTCCAGCAGGGCCGGCTCAACCCGGTGCCGTATCTGCACCGCCACCTCAATGGCGACTGGGGCGACCTCGACGACTACGACAAGCGGCAGAACGATGCCGCGCTGGAGTCCGGCGAGGACCGCCTTTTCTCTTCCTACCAGGTCGCACCCGGCCTGCAGCTTTGGATTATCACCGAATGGGATCGCAGCGTGACCACGCTGCTGCTGCCCAGCGAGTACTGATCTCTCCCAGACGACGGCCGCCTGCCGTCTCTTCATCCCACCACGGGGCATGCCATCGCCCCGCGGGGGTGGTGCATGCCCCATTTTCTTTGGAGCATCACCATGTCCCTCGATCTCGAAACCACTGCCGCTGAAGCCGCGCCCGTACAGGGCGAACTGCTCGATGCGGAATCTTCCCCTCTGACCCTGAGCCTTCAGGATTTCGTCGGCGAGTTCGGCGACGAACTGCTCGACGCCCTCAACAGCGCGAACCCGCCGGTCTATAACGGCCAGCCGCAGGCGCACCGGCAACTCGTCGTCGCCAGCCTCAAGCGCAAGCTGTTTCCGGCCCAGGCCGAAGTCGTCCACGCCGCCGCCGAGCTGCTGATCGACCGTGGCGAACGCGCCGCGATCGTCAATGGCGAAATGGGCTGCGGCAAGACGACCGTCGGCATCGCCACGGCCGCCGTGCTCAACGCCGAAGGCTATCGCCGCACCCTGGTTCTTTCGCCGCCGCACCTTGTTTACAAGTGGCGGCGCGAGATCCAGGAGACGGTGGCAGGCGCCAAGGTGTGGGTGCTCAACGGGCCGGACACGCTCATCAAGCTCATCAAGCTGCGCGAGCAGTTGAATGTCCAGCCCACGGGCCAGGAGTTCTTCGTCTTGGGCCGGGTCAGGATGCGGATGGGGTTCCACTGGAAGCCCGTCTTCACCCAGCGGCGCACCCGTCACGGCAACGTGGCGGCGTGCCCGGACTGCGGCACGGTCATCACCGACCTCGACGGCGAGCCGGTCAATCCGGTCGCGCTCCAAGCCGAGGAATACCGCAGGAAGTGCAGCCATTGCGCCGCCCCCCTGTGGACGCTGATCCGCCCGCGCAGCCTGTCCGGCAGCGACCAGTCCTCGGCCGTGCTGAAAGCCCTCAAGCGCATCCCGACGATCGGGGAAGTCACCGCGCAGAAGCTGATGCAGAAGTTCGGCGAAGGCTTCCTCGCGTCGATGCTGGGCGACAACATCCATGAGTTCATCAACCTCATGGACGGCAACGGCGAACTGGTCTTCTCTGACCGCCAGGCGCATCGCATGGAAAGAGCGATGGCGAACATGGAGTTCGGCTTCGGCGAAGGCGGCTACCAGCCGTCCGAGTTCATCAAGCGCTACCTGCCTCAAGGCACGTTCGACCTGTGCATCGCGGACGAGGCCCACGAGTACAAGAACGGTGGCAGTGCCCAGGGCCAGGCCATGGGCGTGCTGGCGGCGAAGGCTCGCAAGACCTTGCTGCTGACAGGCACGCTGATGGGCGGCTACGGGGACGACCTGTTCTACCTGCTGTTCCGAGCCCTGCCTGGGCGGATGATCGAAGACGGCTACCGCCCGACCACGAGCGGCAGCATGACCTCGGCGGCCATGGCGTTCATGAGGGACCACGGGGTCCTCAAGGACATCTACTCCGAAAGCACCGGCACGGCGCACAAGACGGCCAGGGGCACCAAGGTATCGGTGCGCACGGTCAAGGCTCCCGGCTTCGGGCCGAAAGGGGTCTTGCGGTGCATCCTGCCGTTCACGATCTTCCTCAAGCTCAAGGACATCGGCGGCAACGTCCTGCCGCCGTATGACGAGGAGTTCCGTGAAGTCGCAATGGACACGGCGCAAGCCGCGGCCTACCGCGACCTGGCGGGTCGGCTGACCGCGGAGCTGAAACAGGCTCTGGCGCGACGCGATACGACGCTGCTGGGTGTGGTGCTCAACGTGCTGCTGGCCTGGCCGGACTGCTGCTTCCGGTCGGAAACCGTGGTGCATCCGCGCACGCGCAACACCTTGGCGTTCGTCCCGGCTCAGTTCAACGAGTTTGAGGTGACGCCGAAAGAGCGCGAGCTGATCGACATCTGCAAAGAAGAGAAGGCGCAGGGCCGCAAGGTCCTGGCCTACACGGTCTATACCGGCACGCGCGACACCACGTCGCGCTTGAAGGTGCTGCTGGAGCAGGAAGGTTTTCGGGTGGCGGTGCTGCGCGCAAGCGTGGACGCCAGCCGCCGCGAGGACTGGATCGCCGAGCAACTGGACCGTGGCATCGACGTGCTCATCACCAACCCCGAGCTGGTCAAGACGGGCTTGGACCTGTTGGACTTCCCGACGATCGTTTTCATGCAGTCGGGCTACAACGTGTACTCGCTCCAGCAGGCGGCACGCCGCTCCTGGCGCATCGGACAGAAACAGCCGGTGCGCGTGATCTACCTCGGCTACGCCGGTTCCTCGCAGATGACCTGCCTGGAGCTGATGGCCAAGAAGATCATGGTCTCGCAGTCCACCTCGGGCGACGTGCCCGAATCGGGCCTGGATGTGCTCAACCAGGACGGTGATTCCGTCGAGGTCGCGCTGGCCCGGCAACTGGTCGCCGCCTGATCCCCACGCCAACGCCGGCCTCGCGCCGCCGGCTTTCCATTGTTCCCACCTTGCAGCCACGCCCACGGTCTCCGTGGACGTGGCTGCGCATTTTTCATTCCAAGGAGATTTCCATGAACACCCATACCCAATCCACGCCCGAAAACGTGAAGGCCCGCCTGACGCTGGACGTGACCTGTTTGCTCAACGGCGAGGCCGCGTCGGAAATACTGGCACGGCTGCAACGCATGTGGGTCCGCGCCATCGGCGAGAGGTTGCTAATCGATGAGACCGCCGCGAAGGTGGATGTTTGGTCGATCGAGGTGACCGAGTTGCCCTCGGCGACTAACAGCGATGCGCTCGAAGCCGAGATCGCCGCCTTCATGCAGCAACGCATCGGGGACGGCAACCTCTGTGCAGAGGACATTCCCTTGCGCCTGGCGAGCTATGGCCTGATGGCCCCCGAGGATTTCATCGACGAAATGCGCGAGCGCATGGGCATGGAAGACGACGCCCCCACGGGCCGAGCCGTCATCCCCTCGACCGAACCTGCCGACGGCGGTGAGATCGAGATGCAAGTCGCGGTCGTCTGCATCGGTGCCTCCGGTAGCCCCAACGTGCCGGTCTTCAAGGTCAGGATCACCCAGGAGGAATACGACCTGGGTATCCACTACGACAAGGCCAGGGACCTGGCCGAAGAGGCCCGGTACGAAGGGCCGTTCATCTGCTTCGACGCCGCCGAATATGGCCCCATCCTGTCGGCCGCCCGCGAACTTGGCCTCGTTCCGCAGGTCGTCGTGGTCGATATGACCGACGGCCAGATCCACTCCATCCGCTGCGACAGCGGCGAGATCAAGGTCATCTGCTACGACACCAGCGACACTGACGAGTATTCGGCGGCGGTGGCGAACCGGCCGCTCGGCGAGAACGGGCAGTTCGTGCGCTGCTGGTCGCACACCCAACTGGCACGGGTCGATCCCGGCCTGAAGCTGGCTCGGGATTGATCGGGCGAAGCCCGATGCGTTTTCACAGGCCCCTTCGGGGGCCTTTTCCTTTGGAGGGAGGCTGCCGGGAAATCGGGCGCTGCCTGGTTCGCATTGTTTGCTGCCGCTCGTGGCCCGAGCGGCGATGGTGAGGGCTCGATGTTTCAGGACGACGCGCCATGTGCCCCTCTCCACCTTGGTTTCACCATCCCGAACGCCGTCTGCTGGCGGGTTTTCTCGGCCTGCTTTGGTCGGTGCTGGCTGGCGGCTGCGCGACGACGAGCGCGCCGGTCGCGCCCGACACCATCGAGGAAGTCTCGGCCGCACCCGTACCCGAGGCGCCCGAATACATCCCCGTTGTGCGCTACGGCCGCTACACCCTCGTGGAACTGGCACCGACAGCAGCGCAGCGCGACCTGCTGTTGCAGACCATCGACGTGTCGATGCCCGAGGATGCACGCGCTACGGTCGGCGACGGGCTACGGCATGTGCTCAAGCGCAGCGGTTACGGCTTGTGCCAGACGACGCACGCGGTGATCGAGCTGTACGCACTGCCGCTGCCGGCGGCCCACCTGCACCTCGGCCCCATGACCCTGCGGGATGCGCTGCTCACCCTGGCTGGTTCGGCCTGGGAACTGCACGCGGATGACCGCGCGCGGCAAATCTGCTTCGAGCGGCCCGGCGACAGCATGACCGCCGACAACGTACCCGCGCCGCCTGCCACCGAGGCGGTGCAGACGTTCCCGCTGGCGCCCGCGGCATCGGGAGGCCAGCCATGAACGCCCCGCAGCCCGCCCATCGTTCAACGGCCGCCGTGGTGGTGCAGAGCCTGATGTGGCTCTGGCTGATCGGCCTCAGTGTCCTCGTTGCCCTCGGCTACCAGACGATGAACGACCAGGCCGACCAGGAGCGCCTCGATTCCCGCCTGCAACGCCTCGAAGCGCAGGCAACAGGCCTGGCCGAGACCGTCGAGGCCATCCAGCAGCGTCCAGCCGTCGCCACGGCGGCAGACCTCAAAGACACCCGCCAAATCCTGGAAGCACGCGCGGCCCAGGTCGAGAAATCGCTGAGCGCCTATGCCTCCGCCGACGACCTTCAGGCACTGCGCGCCGAAGTCGAGCAAATCAAGGCGCGGCAGACCGCTGCGCGCGCCGCTGCACCCGCCCAGCCGCGCACCAGGAACAAGCCCACCGCCAAGCCCGAACCGACGCCGCTCCCGTTCCGCATCGTCGGTGCCGAACTGCGTGCCGGCGAGCGCAGCGTGTCCGTCGCGCCGAGCAATGGCGACTTCACGCCCGACCAGCTTCAGGTGCTGCTACCCGGCGATGCGGTCCGCCCGTGGCGCTTGCAGGCCGTCGAGGGCAGCACTGCGGTGTTCCAGGCCGGCGACCAGACCCGCCACGTGGCGATCCCCTGAACGGAGCACACCACATGAAGCCGTCGATCATCCTTTCCGCGCTTCTGCTGGCGTCCACCCAGTTGCCCGCGTGGGCGCAGCAATCCGCCACGGCTCCCGCCCGCAATGCGCAGAGTCAGGAACGCCCGCTGGTCGCCCGCATTCTGGACGACCGGGTGGCGAGCGACTGGGGCCTTCAACCTCAGGAGTGGGCGCGCTATCGCGAACTGATGGACGGTCCACTGGGCATCTATTCGCCCAACCTGGACCCGCTGTCGGCCCTGGGCATCGAGGCGCGTACCGAAGAGGAACGGCGACGCTACGCCGAGCTGCAGGTGCAGGTCGAAGCGCGCCGCGTGGAGAAACTGCTCGCTTATCAGCGGGCCTATGACGAGGCCTGGCAGCGCCTGAACCCCGGGATGCAGCGGGTGAACCTGCCGGACGACAAGCCGGTCGCCGGGGCCACGCGCGGCTCCGGCCGCACGGCAGTGTTCGTGAAAGATAACTGCGTGGCCTGCGGCCAGCTCGTGCAGCGCCTGCAATCCTCGGGCGCCGAATTCGACCTGTACATGGTCGGCAGCCGCCAGGACGACGCGCGCATCCGCGATTGGGCCAAGCGCGCGAACGTCGATCCGGCGCGCGTGCGCAGCGGCAGCATCACGCTCAACCACGACGGCGGCCGCTGGTTGACCTTGGGGGTACCCGGCGACCTGCCGGCGGTCGTGCGCGAGGTGAACGGCCAATGGCAGCGCCAGCCATAGCCGCCCCCCTGCGCACACTGGTGCTCGCCGCTGGCCTATGCGCCTGCGTCGCCCAAGCCCAGGAGGTTCCGCCACCGGCCTACCAGCTCGCCGCGCAGCGCGCAGGCATCCCCTCGACGGTGCTCTACGCCGTGGCCTTGCAGGAGAGTGGCATCCGCCGTAACGGACGCATCGTCCCGTGGCCGTGGTCCCTCAACGTCGCCGGCCAATCACGCCGCTATGCGACCCGCGCCGATGCCTGCGCGGGTTTGCAGCAGGCGATGCGCTCCACGCCGCACACGCGCATCGACGCGGGCCTGGGCCAGATCAACCTCGGCTACCACCAGCAGCGCTACGCCAGCGCCTGCGACCTGCTCGACCCGTACCGGAATCTCGCCATCGCTGCCGAGATCCTGCGCGAGCAACACGCCCCCGGCGAGGACTGGTTGCTGGCGATGGGCCGCTACCACCGCCCCGCGGGTGGCGAGCCCGCCGCCCGCTACCGGCGCAGCGTGTCGCGCCACCTCGCCCGGGTGCAGGGCGCACGCCCAACCGCCGCGGTTCTCGCCGCACGCAAGGAGACATCCCCATGACGACATCCCATCTGGCCTTGCGTGGCCTGCTCGTACTGCTGGCGGGTCTGCCGCTGGCCTCGCTTGCCGGCGAGCCGCTGATCGTGGTCGAAGACCGCGGCGGCGCGTCGGCGCTGCCGTACTACGAAGCCCTGAACCTCCAGCCGCGCACCAACGCACCGGCCCGGCCGCCGATCCCGACGCCCCAGGTTCCCGCCACGCCGGCGGACGAGGCCGCGATGCTGCCGGTGCGCAGCGCCAAGCTCACCCCCGGCACCGTCCCGCGGCGTGTCATCGAGGCTCCGGGTCTGCGGCCTTTCGTTGTCGTCGGCGACGACGAGGCATCTCGGGCCTGGCTGCGCAGCCAGGCAGCCGCGCTGCGCGAGCGCGGCGCGGTCGGTCTGGTGGTCAACGTCGAGACCGTGCAGGGCCTGGCGCGGCTGCGCACCCTGGTGCCCGGCGTACCCCTCGCGCCCATGTCCGGCGACGACCTGGCCGAGCGCCTGGGCCTGCGGCACTACCCGGTGCTGATCACAGCCACCGGCATCGAGCAATGAAGCCATGTCGGGGAAACAGCCGGTCGAGGTACTGCTTCGCCCAGCGGTGGAGCTATACACCGTTGCCGCATGCGCGGGCGCCGCGTTTCTCTCCCTGGTGGCCCCATGGTCGCTCGCGCTGAGCCCGTCCATGGGCGTCGGCAGCGCGCTGGCGTTCGGCGCCTACGGTGCCATCCGCTACCGCGATGCCCGCGTCATCCTGCGCTACCGGCGCAACATCCGCCGCCTGCCGCGCTACGTGATGACCAGCAAGGACGTGCCGGTCAGCCAGCAGCGGCTGTTCGTGGGGCGCGGGTTCCTGTGGGAGCAGAAGCACACCCATAGGCTCATGCAAACGTACCGGCCGGAGTTCCGCCGCTACGTCGAGCCCACACCAGCCTACCGGCTGGCGCGACGGCTGGAAGAACGGCTGGAGTACGCGCCGTTCCCGCTGTCCCGGCTGTCGAAACTCACCGGCTGGGACGTACCTTTCAACCCGGTGCGGCCGTTGCCGCCTGTGGGCGGCCTGCCGCGCCTGCACGGCATCGAACCCGAGGAGATGGACGTCAGCCTGCCGCTGGGCGAGCGCGTCGGCCACTCGCTGGTGCTGGGCACGACGCGCGTCGGCAAGACCCGGCTGGCCGAACTATTCGTGACCCAGGACATCCGGCGCGTGAACGCCGCGGGCGAGCACGAGGTGGTGATCGTCATTGACCCCAAGGGCGATGCCGATCTCCTGAAGCGGATGTACGTCGAGGCTAAGCGCGCCGGCCGCGAAGGCGAGTTCTACGTCTTCCACCTGGGATGGCCGGACATCTCCGCGCGCTACAACGCCGTGGGGCGATTCGGGCGTATATCGGAAGTCGCCACCCGCGTTGCGGGGCAGCTTTCCGGTGAAGGCAACTCGGCCGCCTTCCGAGAGTTTGCGTGGCGGTTCGTCAACATCATTGCCCGCGCCCTGGTGGAGCTGGGACAGCGGCCCGACTACATGCTGATCCAACGGCACGTCATCAACATCGACGCGCTGTTCATCGAGTACGCCCAGCATTACTTCGCCAAGACCGAGCCCAGGGCCTGGGAGGTGATTGTCCAGATCGAGGCCAAGCTCAACGAGAAGAACATCCCGCGCAACATGATCGGGCGCGAGAAGCGCGTGGTGGCGCTGGAGCAGTACCTCTCGCAGGCGCGCAACTACGACCCGGTGCTGGATGGCCTGCGCTCGGCGGTTCGCTACGACAAGACGTACTTCGACAAGATCGTCGCATCGCTGCTGCCGCTGCTGGAGAAGCTCACTAGCGGCAAGATCGCGCAGCTCCTGGCCCCGAACTACTCCGACCTGGCCGACCCGCGCCCGATCTTCGACTGGATGCAGATCATCCGTAAGAGGGCCATCGTCTATGTGGGCCTGGATGCGCTCTCCGACGCCGAGGTCGCCACCGCGGTCGGCAACTCGATGTTCAGCGATCTCGTGTCGGTCGCCGGGCATATCTACAAGCATGGGATCGACGATGGCCTGCCGGGCGCATCGGCCGGTGCGCGCGTGCCGATCAACGTCCATGCCGACGAGTTCAACGAATTGATGGGCGACGAGTTCATCCCGCTGATCAACAAGGGCGGCGGTGCCGGCCTGCAAGTCACTGCGTACACGCAGACCCTGTCGGACATCGAGGCCCGCATCGGCAACCGCGCGAAGGCAGGCCAGGTGATCGGGAATTTCAACAACCTGTTCATGCTGCGCGTGCGCGAGACCGCGACCGCCGAACTGCTGACCCGGCAATTGCCGAAGGTCGAGGTCTATACGACCACCATCGTCAGCGGCGCGACCGACAGCTCGGACATTCGCGGGGCGACGGATTTCACGTCGAACACTCAGGACCGCATCAGCATGTCCAGCGTGCCGATGATCGAGCCGTCGCACGTCGTCGGCCTGCCGAAAGGCCAGTGCTTCGCGTTGCTGCAGGGCGGCCAGCTTTGGAAAGTGCGCATGCCGCTGCCGGCGCCGGACCCGGACGAAGTGATGCCGGCAGACTTGCAGCAACTGGCCGGGTACATGCGCCAGAGCTACAGCGAAGCGACGCAGTGGTGGGAGTTCACCAGTTCCCCCGCCTTGCAGGACACGGGCCTGCCCGACGACCTGCTGGATGACGCCGCTGCGGCCGAACCTCCCGCGGTGGCCATTGCCACCGACGAGGACACCGGCAACAAGGCCTCGCCATGAAGGACGCCGCCTCGACTGCACAACGGGAGCAGAACCAGCGCCAGGGCCTGATCGTCGGCACCATCACCTTGCCGTTCCGGCTGCTCGGGGTGCTGATCGGCTCGCTGCTGTTCTCGATCGTCGTGGAGTGCGTCGGCATGCACCTGTTCTGGAAGGACCAGGGCTGGCGGCACTCGCAGCAGATGTTGCAGTACGAACTGGGGCACCTGTCCAGCCACTTCACGCGCAGCGTCGTCGTGCAGGAGCCGGGGCGCACCGCGCACGAACTGGTGGATACCGGCTACGAATGGGTATTCGTTCGCTCCGGGCTGCTGGAGCGCATGAGCCAGACCGCCGAGCGCGCCCGCGCGCCGAGCCACGGGAGGATCCAGGACGGGGGGCGCAACTTTCGCTACTACATCAGCCAGGTCTATGTCTGGACCGAGAACTACCTGATTGCCGCGGCCTTCACCACCCTCACGTTTCTGGTGCGCCTGCTGGTTCTGGTGCTCACGTTGCCGCTGATCTGCACCGCGGCGTTCGTCGGCCTGATCGACGGTCTTGTGCGGCGGGACGTGCGCCGGTTCGGCGCAGGCCGGGAATCCGGCTTCATCTACCACCGCGCGAAGGCGAGCCTGATGCCGCTGGCCGTGCTGCCGTGGGTCACGTACCTGGCCTTGCCGATCTCTGTGCATCCACTGCTGATCCTGCTGCCCAGCGCAGCCTTGCTGGGACTGGCCGTGAGCCTGACTGCGGGCAGCTTCAAAAAATACTTGTGATGACAGAGAAACCAGATCATTAGGCAACTCATTCAGTATTTCTTATTTATTGAATTTGCTGACCAAGGATTTTCTCGCGATACATATTGGCCAAATGGCGCGCCCTCATGCTCCACTGCTCTGTAATCTTTGGGAAATCTGTTGCGCCGCGCCCATCCATTCCTTGCAATGTAACGTAGCCCTGCCCATCCTGTCCGCGTACAAAAGCTATGTAGTTATATATTGAATCTCGAAATTCAGTGAGAGCATAAAAGAAGGCATCGCCAGCCGGAAGCGCACGAGATAAGTCAATGCGACCTTGGGCATATAAAAAATCATTGACACCCTTCATTCCCCATCCTACCCGATCCAACTCAATGTAAAGATTGTCCACGGCGTCATAATGCACAGATGGAATGTAACCACATGAAAAGTCCCATGTTTCGAGCCAGTCGAGAAAGTCAGACCTGAAATATGAAGGAACAATATTTTGAAGTGTGGCTATGGAATCCGCCATCTGCTGAGGCGTTAATGCGCTCCTGGCAACTTGAAATGCTGATGGGAAAATTCTCTTACAGACATCTTGTGGGATAAAACTAATATCAGAAATTTCACCCCAATAGACCACGTGAACCGGAAAAATCGATCCATCCAGCCTTTTGTGTTGAGTGCCATGGAACTGATGATGATTTATGCTGGTATGGCGATTTGCCGTTGTGAAAATCACATAACAACCAATCGGCTCAGGGAAGGAATCGGTCTTACTCAACTCAGCCGTAACGTCTGTAGAGTTTAGTTGATTAACAAATTTTGCCTGCCCAAACACTGAGTAGCCGCCAACGGCAGGAAAAATGTCAATGCCATGCTGCCTTTGCCCATTTCCGCCGTATCTTCTGAATTGCACGTCATACCTCATATTCCGCGCGACCCAGTCCCTCATGAGGTAGCAGCAAATTTCCTCAAAATCTTGATCAGTTCTAAAGGTCAGTCCTTGCATTTTTATCCTGGATCTTTGTAAGAGCGTTGATATTTTGCCACGCGGCCGGTGGAAATTCCCTTCTTGAATTCTGGCCTGACGACCACTCCCTGAGCGAACTGGACGCACGCTGCCAATCAAACCGATCAGCGCAGTTTCCTATTGTTTGCTGCCTGCAGTCACCCTGAACTCCACCATCGCACTATTCTGATCACACAGGAATGGCGCGATGTTGGCTCCGATCTGGCAGCGCGCCGCGCATCGCGGCGTGCCCATTTTTCTCGTGACGGCCCTGCTGCTGGGTCAGTCCCCGATGGCGTTGGCCGAGTCCCCCGCACAGCGCCAGGAGCTGGTCGCCGCGCTGCGCCAACTCGACGCGCTGGAGCGCACCGTCGCCGACAGCGCCGCGCGTGCCCCCATCCAGCCGGGCGAGCGCTACCACTTCGATTACCCGCGGTTGCTGGCTGACTTGGCGCGCGTGCGCGCCGGCATCCAGGCCCATCTCACACCGTCGCGTGCCCAGCCGCGCGACCCCTCCGAACTGGCCAGCGACTACCGCACCGAGCGGTCCGCTTCGCCATCGCCGACGACTACGGAAGCCAAGCCATGAACGGCGCCCAGGTCTCGGCATTTCAAGCCAACAGCGGCATCGCGCCTTCGGCGATGGCGACCGTCCTGGTCGGCGCCGTGTTCGCGGTGCTCCTCGTCTGGGGCGTCTGGGCCATCCGAACGGCCTACGTGGGGTGGTCCGAGAGCCGCCTCAACCAGCGCCAGTTCCTCGGCGTCTGCATCCGCTTCGTCGCGATGTACCTCGTCCTGAGCTTCTTCCTCCTCTCCTGACCTGAAAGGCACGACCATGCAAAACCGCATCCTCCATTCCCGCCTTGCCCAGCGCGCCGCTGTGGCACTGGGCTCCGCCGCGCTGCCCGCGCTGTCGTTCGCGCAAGGCTTGCCGCAGTTGGAAAACCCGACCCGCGGCACCGGCAACGGCATCATGGAAACGATCAGGAACTACGGCTACGACATCATCATGCTCGTAGCCCTCCTGGTCGTGGCGTCGATGTTCATCGGCGTCTGCTACCACGCCTACGGCACCTACGCGGAAATCCACACCGGCCGCAAGACCTGGGGCCAGTTTGGCCTCACCGTCGCGATCGGTGCCGTGCTGCTCGTGATCGGCATCTGGCTGCTCACCGAAGCCACCGGCATCCTGTAAGGCGAGGCCGGTATGTCCGAGCAGCAGCACGTCCGTGCGGACGGGACGGTCACGTTCCTTCCGCATCGGCTCAACCGCCACCCTGTTGTCGTGCGCGGCCTCACCGCCGACGAACTGTGGATCTGCTGCGGCCTGTCCGGCGCCGCCGGCCTGCTGGTCGGCGCGCCGCTGTCCTGGGTGTTCCGCACGATCGCCATCGCGCCGACGTTCGTCGTCCTGGGCGTGGCCCTGGGCGTCTTCATCGGCGGCGGCATCCTGCGCCGGCTCAAGCGCGGGCGCCCCGACACCTGGCTGTACCGGCAACTGCAATGGCGCATCGCCACGCGCCATCCACTGATGGCGGGATGGGTAGGCGGCCACGTGCTGATCTCGCGCTCCGGCTTCTGGTCCACCCGAAGGTCCGTTGCAAGGGGGGCACGATGAGCCGCTTCAAGAACGAGATCACCCACCTGCAGGCGCACATCAAGACGCTTCGCCTGGGTGCTGGTGCGCTGGTCATCGTCGCCCTGGTCATGGGCGGTGGCTGGTGGAGCGCGCCGCGCGACCTGACCATCCACGTCCCGCCCGACCTGCGCTCGGGCAGTACCCGCAAGTGGTGGGAAGTGCCGCCCGAATCGGTCTATGCGTTCACGTTCTACGTGTTCCAGACCCTCAACCGCTGGCCGACGAACGGCGAAGAGGACTATCCGCGCAACCTCCACACGCTCTCGCCGTACCTTACCCCGTCCTGCCAGGCCTTCCTGCGCGCGGACTACGACTACCGCCGTTCCACGGGCGAGCTGCGCCAGCGCGTGCGCGGGATTTATGAGATCCCCGGCCGCGGCTACGGCGACGACCCCACGGCGCGCGTGCGCGTGGTCTCCGACCGCGACTGGGTGGTGACGCTCGACATCACCGCCGACGAGTACTACGGCGCCGAGCAGGTCAAGCGCGCGCTCGTGCGCTACCCGGTGAAGGTCACGCGGGTGGACGTCGATCCCGCCCGCAACCCCTTCGGCCTGGCGCTGGACTGCTACGACGGCGCGCCCCAGCGCATCAGCGCACCGGAGCCGACTCGCCCGGCACCTGGCGGCCTGTCTCCGCAAGCGCCCCAAGGAGGAAACACCCCATGAAGCATCCTGTACTCGTGCTGCTGGGGCTGCTGGCCGTGGCCGCGGCACCCGTCTCCCATGCTGTGGAGATTCTGCGGTGGGAACGCATGCCGCTGGCGGTGCCGCTGAAGGTCGGCCAGGAGCGCATCGTGTTCATCGACCGGAACGTCCGCGTGGGCGTGCCCGCAGGCGTGGGCGAACGCCTGCGCGTGCAGAGCGCAGGTGGCGCGGTGTACCTGCGCGCCAGCGAGCCGATCGAGCCCACGCGGCTGCAATTGCAGGACGCCGACACGGGCGCGCTGATCCTGCTCGACATTGCGGCCGAGCCGCCCAAAGACGGCGAAGCCGAGCTGGAGCCGGTGCGCATCGTCGAGGGCAGCAGCACCCCTGCGCGCTACGGCGATCAGCCAGGCGGTGCCGATGAGGCCCCGGCACGCGCCCAGGACCAAGCAGGTACGCGGGCGACCCGGCGCGAAACCCCGGTTCCGGTCGTCCTGACGCGCTTCGCCGCGCAGAACCTCTACGCGCCGCTGCGCACTGTGGAGTCGCTGCCTGGCGTCATGCGGGTGAACCTGCGCCGTGACCTCGACCTCGGCACGCTGATGCCGACGCTGCCGGTGCGCGCGGTCGCGCTCGCGTCGTGGCGTCTGGAAGACCAGTGGGTCACGGCCGTGCGCCTGACCAACAGCAGCAGCGGCTGGGTCACGCTCGACCCGCGCGTGCTGCAAGGCGATTTCCTCACCGCCACCTTCCAGCACGAAGCGCTCGGACCGCGCGGGACGCCCGAGGACACGACCGTCCTGTACCTGGTGACGCGCGGGCACGGCCTCGCGCAATCGCTGCTGCCGGCGATCCACCGCTTCGACCCGGCCGTGCATCTGCCGCAGCGGGAAGCTGAAGCCGACGATGGCAAGGAGGCCCGCCATGCGCAGTAACGGCTTGCTCAAGTGGCTGATGATCCCGGTCGCCTTGCTGGTGCTGTTCGTTGCCATCCGGCTGTTCTCCGGTGGAAGCACGTCGGCACCGCCCGCCGCGGATGCTGGCTCCAAGCTCACGCCCGAGGAAATGAAGGCGTTGGGCATCGAAGGCGATACCCCGCGCGATACCGTGGCAACGCTCGTCGCCCAGGTGAAACAGTTGCGCACCGAGCTTCAGACCGCGCTGACCGACAACAAGTCGCAGCGCGAGGAAAACCAGCGGCTGCGCCAGCGGGAGAACTCCATTGATCAGCGCATCAATTCGGCCCTCGAATCCGAGCGCTCCAACCTGCGCCGCGACCAGGAACAGGCGGCCAGCGCGCGCCAGCAGACCGAGGGGCTGCTCGCCGACCTGCAGCGGCGCCTGGACAGCATTGGCGGGCGCGGCGGCGGTCACGCTGATCTGCCGGTGGGCCTGGGGCTGCGCGGCGGCGACGAGGCCGGCATGGAAGGCGGCATGCGCTGGGTCGAACCGGACGACGCGAAGAAGGCCGAGGGCCGCAATGGCAGTCGTGGCGCAGGCAGCGGCATGAGCTTCCCGACGAGCTTCGGCCCGGCACAAAGCACACTGGAAACCACCGCGGAAACCGTGGCGAACGCCGGCGCAGGTGCGGCAGGCGTCAAGAGCGCCAAGCCGGTCTATACCGTGCCGACCAACTCGACACTGATGGGCTCCGTGGCGATGACGGCGCTGATTGGGCGCGTGCCGATCGACGGGACGGTGAACGATCCGTACCCCTTCAAGGTGCTGGTCGGGCCGGACAATCTGACTGCCAACGGCATCGACATTCCCGACGTGGCCGGCGCGGTGTTCTCCGGAACCGCATCGGGCGACTGGACGCTCTCGTGCGTGCGCGGCCAGGTTCGCAGCATCACCTTCGTCTTCAACGACGGCACGATCCGCACGATTCCCGAAGACCGCGAAGGCAACCAGCAGAACAACCAGCAGCGCGACGGCCTGGGCTGGATCAGCGACCCGCACGGCATCCCGTGCGTCAGCGGCGAACGGCGCAGCAACGCCCAGCAGTACCTCGGGTCGCAAGCTCTGATCACCGCGGCCGGAGCCGGCGTGGCCTCGCTCATCGAGAGCGACAGCGGCCGCATGTCCTACGTCGGCTCGGACGGCGCCATCGGCACCGTGGGCATCAGCGGCAAGGAAGCAGTCGGCCAGATCCTCGCGGGCGGCGTCCGGGACATGTCGACCTGGGTCAACAAGCTCTACGGACAGGCTTTCGCCGCCGTCTATGTGCAGCCAGGCGCCAAGGTCGCCGTCCACCTCGAAAAGCCGCTGGCCATCGATCACGACCCCGAAGGCCGGCGCGTCGATCACCGTGCAGGAGAAAGCCATGCGCTCGAACTCGATTAAGGGCCTCGCGCTGGCCGCGGCCGTCGCCGTGCTCAGCGGTTGCGCCACCAGCAAGGAAGAACTGCTGACCCATAGCGACCGCACCATGATGGACATCTGGCAGCAGGAAACGGGTGGCGGCGGCAGTGGCACCGGCCAGGTCGCGCGCCGGCAGTTGCTCGACGCGCGCCAGAGCCTGCGCCGGCCGCTGACCGACGCCGATGTGCAGGCTGCGCCCGTCGAGCAGATGCGCTACACGCGCACGGCGCGCAACGAGGTTTATCGCCAGTTCCAGCGCCTGCCCAACCCCGATCTCGTCATGTATGTGTACCCGCACCTGGCGGGCACGGACCCCGTGCCGGTTCCGGGCTACACGACGGTCTTCCCCCTGTACCAGCGCGTGCAGTACGCCATGCCCGGTGAACGGCTGGAGGACTATTGATGCGCTGGGAACTTCCCTGGCCGAAGCTGGCCGCATCCGGCACCGGCGACGAAGAGAAGCCGGACGGCTGGCAGCGCCACGTCGAGGCCTTGCGCCAGGCCGGCGTCCCTGAACCCGGCGCAGCGGTCCAGGGCCGCAGGCCGGCGACGGTAGCCGACGAGCAGGCGCTGTACGACGTCGCGCCGTCGTTCGCGGAACTGCTGCCTTGGGTGGAGTTCTTGCCGCAGTCGAAGTCCATGCTGCTGGAGGATGGGCAGTCGGTCGCTGCCTTCTACGAGCTGGTGCCGCTGGGCACCGAGGGGCGGGAGCCCGGCTGGCTCGCGCATGCCCGCGATGCCTTGGAGAACGCGCTCCAGGACTCGTTCGATGAGCTGGACGAAAACCCCTGGGTACTCCAGCTCTATGCCCAGGACGAGCCCAGCTTCGACCAGTACATGCAGACCCTGCGCGACTACGTGCAGCCGCGTGCCCGCGGCACCGCTTTCACCGAGTTCTACTTGCGCTTCTTCGGCCACCACCTGCGCGCGGTCGCCAAGCCGGGCGGCCTGTTCGAGGACACGGTGGTCACGCGGCTGCGCTGGCGCGGCCAGACGCGGCGGGTGCGCATGGTGATCTATCGCCGTGCAACTGGGCAGGCAAGCCGCCGCGGCCAGACGCCCGAGCAGATGCTGAACATCGTCTGCGACCGCCTGTGCGGCGGCCTGGCGAACGCCGGCATCCAGGCACGGCGCATGGTCGCAGCCGACGTCCACGACTGGCTGCTGCGGTGGTTCAATCCGCGCCCGGCGATGCTTGGACCGAGTGCAGAGGACCGGGAGCGCTTCTACGCGCTGGCGCGCTACCCCGACAGCACCGAAGAAAGCGAGGCCGGCGAAATCGAGCTGGCGAGCGGGCGGGATTTCAGCCAGCGGCTGTTCTTCGGCCAGCCACGCTCCGACGTGGAGCACGGCACCTGGTATTTCGACGGCATGCCGCACCGCGTGCTGATCACCGACCGGCTGCGCATGCCGCCCGGCACCGGACACCTGACCGGCGAGACCCGCAAAGGGGATGCCATCAACACGCTGTTCGACCAGATGCCGGAAGACACCTTGCTGTGTCTCACGATGGTCGCCACGCCGCAGGATGTCCTGGAAGCGGATCTCAACCACCTGGCGAAGAAGGCCGTGGGCGAGACGCTGGCGTCGGAGCAGACGTTGAAGGACGTGCAGGAAGCCCGCTCCCTCATCGGCAGCGCACACAAGCTCTACCGGGGGACGCTGGCATTCTACCTGCGCGGACGCGACGAAGCGGAACTGGACCGGCGCGGCCTGGACCTGGCGAACGTGATGCTCAATGCTGGCTTGCAGCCGGTGCGCGAGGACGACGAGGTGGCGCCGCTCAACAGCTACTTGCGGTGGCTGCCATGCTGCTACAACCCCGGCCAGGATCGGCGCAAGTGGTACACCCAACTGATGTTCGCTCAGCACGCGGCGAACCTGTCGCCGGTGTGGGGCCGCGCTCAAGGTACGGGGCACCCGGGCATCACGATGTTCAACCGCGGTGGCGGGCCGATCACCTTCGACCCGCTCAGCCGCCTGGATCGGCAGATGAACGCCCATCTGTTCCTGTTCGGCCCCACCGGCTCCGGCAAGAGCGCCACGCTCAACAACCTCTTGAATCAGGTCACGGCCATCTACCGACCGCGGCTGTTCATCGTGGAGGCTGGCAACAGCTTCGGCCTGTTCAGCGACTTCGCACGCATGCTCGGGCTGACGGTAAACCGGGTCAAGCTGGCCCCAGGTTCGGGCATCAGCCTCGCGCCATTCGCAGACGCGCGTCGGCTGATCGAGACGCCCAGCGACGTGCAGACGCTCGACGCCGACGCGCTGGATGAAGACCCGCCACCAGATGCCTCGGCCATGGAGGCGGACGAGCAGCGCGACGTGCTCGGCGAACTGGAGATCACGGCGCGGCTGATGATCACGGGCGGAGAGGACAAGGAGGAAGCCCGGATGACGCGGGCTGACCGCTCGCTGATCCGTCAGTGCATCCTCGACGCCGCCGAGCACTGCGTGGCCGACAAACGCACGGTGCTTACGCGCGACGTGCGCAACGCGTTGCGCGCCCGCGGCCAGGACCCGACGCTGCCCGAAATGCGCCGCGTGCGGCTGCTGGAGATGGCGGATGCGATGGACATGTTCTGTCAAGGCACGGACGGCGAAATGTTCGACCGCGACGGCACGCCGTGGCCCGAAGCCGACATCACCTTGGTTGACCTCGCGACATACGCCCGCGAGGGCTACAACGCGCAGCTCTCCATCGCTTACATCAGCCTGATCAGCACGGTGAACAACATCGCCGAGCGCGACCAATACCTGGGACGCCCGATCATCAACGTCACCGACGAAGGCCACATCATCACGAAGAACCCGCTGCTCGCGCCCTACGTCGTGAAAATTACAAAGATGTGGAGGAAATTGGGGGCCTGGTTCTGGCTCGCGACGCAGAACATCGACGACCTGCCGCGCGCCGCGGAGCCCATGCTCAACATGATCGAGTGGTGGATCTGTCTCAGCATGCCGCCCGATGAAGTTGAGAAGATCGCGCGGTTCCGCGAACTCTCGCCCGCGCAGAAGGCGCTGATGCTTTCGGCGCGCAAGGAAGCGGGGAAATTCACCGAAGGCGTCATCCTCTCCAAGAGCATGGAAGTGCTGTTCCGCGCCGTGCCGCCGTCCCTGTACCTCGCCCTCGCGCAGACAGAACCCGAGGAGAAGGCCGAACGCTACCAGCTCATGCAGCAGTACGGCTGCACCGAACTGGAAGCGGCTTTCAAGGTGGCCGAGAAGATCGACCAGGCCCGCGGCATCGAGTCGCCGGCCCTGGAACTGTCGTAAACCGGAGAACGCCATGGAACAGAAACGTCCTTCCATTCCGATGCAGGTCCAGGCGTTCCGCCGTCGCCGCTGGCGGCCTCGCTGGCCCTGGGTATTGGCTGCTGCGCTGGTCGCGCTGCTGCTGATCTGGCTGGTGTCCCGGACGCCCGGCGAATCCTCAGCGCCGTCGCGCGCGCCGGTCAGCACGGCGCAGGTCGCTGGGCCACCCTGGCAGATGGGCAACCCGGAAGGCCGTTTCACGCTGACGCTCTATGCCGACCTGGAATGCCCGTTCTGCCGGGAGTATTTCCCGCAGCTCAAGCGCTGGGTCGGCAACAACACCGACGTGGCGCTGCAATGGCATCACCAGCCGCTGGCCGCGCACGAGCCTGCCGCGTCGGCCGAGGCACGTCTGGCCGAGTGCGCCGCCGAAGCGGGCGGGCATGCGGCGTTCTGGCAGGCGGTCGAATGGGTCTATGCCCACACGCGCAGCGACGGCCAGGGCTTGCCCGATGGCTTGCGTTACCCCGAAACAACGTCAGCCATCGAACAGTGCATGGCTAGCGAGCGCCCCAACGTGGCCATCCGCGCGCAGGCCGCGGAAGCCACCAAGAGCGGCGTGACCGCCACGCCGTCGCTGCGACTGCTCGATCGCCAGACGGGCCAGGCCATCCTGTTGCAGGGGCCGATCGAGGGCGATGCCTTGCTCTCGGCCATGGACCTGCTGGTGGCCGGGGAAATGGCCAGCGACGCGCCGGGTTCGCCCGCCACCCCCACATCCGAAATGCCTGCCGACGTTGTCGGCGACATGCCCAGGTAGCCCTCGGTCTTGAAGGCTACGGCGCGGCTCGCCGCGCTGACCGCTACCCGTTCGCTTTCGCATCCTGGCCGCGAACAATCACCGCCGCGCGGTGATGGATGCACCTTGTTCCGCTGTTTCCATCCCCAGGAGGGCTTGCCCTCCCAGGGTGGCGCCCTCCGCTCACTTTCTGGAGGTCCGCCATGTCTCTCGTCGCCAACGACTCCTGCGTGGAGCCACGTTTTGCCCCCATGTCCCAATCCGATGACTGGATCATCCGGCAAGCCATCGCGCTGCTGGAGCAGCGGGTCTTCAAGAAGGGGCCATCCCTGGAGAGGCCTGCCGCCGTCAAGGACTACCTGCGCCTGAAACTGGCCGCCGAGCCCAATGAAGTCTTCGCCATCGTGTTCCTCAACAGCATGCACGAGGTGCTGGCCTACGAGCCGATGTTCAGAGGCACGATCCATTCGACCTCGGTGCATGCGCGTCCGATCGTGCAGCGTGCCTTGGAACTGAATGCGGCAGCGGTCATTTTTTCTCACCAACACCCTTCGGGCTGCACGGAGCCGTCGAGCGCGGACCGTGCGTTGACCCAAACGCTGAGGGCCGCGTTGTCGCTGATCGACGTGAGGGTGCTGGATCACCTCATCGTCGGCCAGGGCACGCCGTACTCGTTCGCGGAATCCGGCCTGCTGTAGCGACGGCATCGGCTCCCTGATCCACGCGGAGGCTTCGGCCTCCGCTTTTTCATGGGCGCGAGACAAGCAGGTATGCGGGCAGTGCGCGATGCGCATTGTTTGTTGGGGCCGCGTCGGCTTCGCGTTTGACTACTGCTCTGATCAACTTCAAGGGCACGCGACATGACAGCATCCCTTTCCAGGTTCGCGCCGGGCTGGCGAACCCTCGGCCGGGCCGTGGCGCTGCCGGCAGCCCTGGCCGTTTTCAGCCCGGCCACCTTCGCCGCCGACGTGGTGGTCGTCACCGACAGCCGCCACCCGGTCAAGACCATGGGCGGCGAGCGGCTGATCGAGCTGGACGAAGCCCACAGGATTGAAGCGGAGCTTTCCGCGGGACTGCCCACCGACCCCGAACAGGCGACGGCCATCGTCAAGCGCCGGCTGAATGGCGGCGGTGCCGATCTGCAGCGACGCATCGCTTCCGCATACCAAGGCGTTACCGACGCATGGAGCCTCGGCATCACCAGCCTCCCGGCCGTGGTGGTGGACAGGCGCTATGTGGTCTATGGCGAGCCGGATGTGGCTCGCGCTGTCGCGCGCATCGAGCAGCACCGGAGGACCCAGCCGTGACCCGACCATTCGACCTGATGCGCCGCCTGCGCGCTGGCGTGGCTTCGTTGCTGCTGCTCAGCGCCACGGGCAGCTACGCCCTCAATACAGCGACCATCATCGGCTCGGTGGCATCGCCCGATTGCCTCGAATACCGCGTCGTCGGCATCTGCTACTGGCTCTACTGCACATGGACGGGCTGCACCGTGCGCACGTCGATCAAGGTGCGCCACTACATCCCCGATGCAGTGGTGTCGTCGTACTCGAATACCGGAGAAAACCCCTGGGTCGAAGTCCAGGCAATGAGCACGCCCAACCCGTCCGCCCAAGCTGGCGGCGACGGAACGACGAACGAGGATCACGAAAACAGCCTCGCCAAATTCAAGAACGCGGATGTCATCGGTCACCCCGGCGCAGAGGTGTTCAACCAGTTCGTCTCTTCGTCAGGCTACTTCTGTGAGGGCGCGGGCACGGCGTTTATGCCGTACTTGCTCAGCACCCTGGATACGCTGGCCTGGCGCTACAACGTGCCCGAGATGGCCTACCCGGAAGCGCTGATTCCGGGCCGGCGCGAAGTCGGTGCCCGTACCACGATGAATCTCTGGGGCAACGTGTATCCCCGTGGCGGCTTCCTGCACCAGACCGACGACTTCAAGGCCGGCGCAGTGGTGGCCCAGCGTGCGGGCGATGTGGTCACGCGCCGCGGGCAGATCCACGTCTATCAGCCGTTGCTTGCCAACTCCCGTGACGGCTACTGGCCGGCCGGCGCGCTGATGGAGGGCGAGGCCTCGACCGGCAAGTGGCAAGAACTCACGCCCGTCCTGTCCTCGTCCTGCACGGTCTTCCCGCGCAGCGGCTTCCTTACCCAGGCCCAGCAAGGCGACTACGCATGGGCGCTGTGGCGGCCGTATGCCTGCTGCGAGCGCCGGGGCCAGGTGTTCCTGGGCAGCGTCGATTTCCTCTGAGGGGGTGCCATGAAGTTCCGTCCTGCATTCAATCCGTTCTCCCGCCGGGTACGTCGCACGGAGATCGTCCTGGCACTGGCCGGCGCGCTCGCGCTGGGCAGCGGCGTGGCCTGGGGTCAACTGGGATACCAGACCAGCGGCAGCGTCATCGGCGATGACGTCATGTACTCGATCGGTGGCGGCAACGCCGTGTCGATGGGACGTGCAGCCGGCATGCGCTCCATCGGTGTCGGCGTGGGTTGGAACAGCAACTTGATCTGCGGCGACATGAGCATCCAGACCACGTTGAAGAACCAACTTAACGGCATTACCAACGGCTTCCAGCAAATCATGTCGTCGGTGATCCAGAGTGCCACCAGTGCGGTGGCATCGTTGCCCGCACTGATCATCCAGCGGGCCGATCCCGGTCTGTACAACCTGCTCACCAATGGCGTGCTGCAGGCGCGGCTGGATTTCGACCGCAGCAAGCTGACGTGCCGTGCCATGGCCGAGAAGATGGCCGAAACGGCGGGCGGCCAACTCGGCTGGAGCCAGATGGCCGAAGGGCTGGCGCTGCGCGATGCCGTGTCGAGCACGGATGCGGTCTCGGCCATCGAGCAGGCCGAGACGCGCCGCGGCAATGACGGCGTGCCGTGGGTCGGGGGCAGCAACGCGGGCGGCTCCGGCCAGCCCGCGATCAAGGTCGTCGGCGATGTCACCCGCGCTGGCTACAACCTGGTCAACGGCCGCGGCGTGACCGACACCTCGTCCATTGCGCCGGCCAGTTGCAGCAGTCTCTCGTGCCAGACCTGGACCTCGCCGCAGGCTGCCGTCGAGTGGGCCACGCGCGTGCTCGGCGAGAAGGAGCAGCGCACGTGCGATGCCTGCACCAAGACCGAGACGACGCCGGGCGTCGGGCTCACGCCGCTGATCCAGGAGGAGTACGACGCCAAGCTGCAGGCGCTCCAGGACCTGGTAACCAAGGCCAAGAACACGACGCCGGAGAACCTGCGCGAAGCTGGCAGTGCGTCGCTGCCGATCACGCGCGGCGTGATCGAGGCGCTGCGCGACGAGCCCGACCAGCACCTGCTGTCGCAGCGCCTCGCGTCCGAGGTCGCGCTGGCATCCGTGCTGGAGAAAGCGCTGCTGCTGCAGCGCACGCTGCTCACGGGCAAGAAGGAGCCCAACGTCGCGGCGAACGAACTTGCCGTGGAGGCGGTGAACCACGAGAGCGACACGCTCGACCGTGAGATTCGCAACCTCAAGACCGAACTGGAGCTGCGGCGCGAACTGGCGAACAACTCGCCCATGGCGATCATCCAGCGCCACGGCGCGCGCGCGGCCGGTTCGCGCGGCATCTACGAGGGCGATCCTGTGCCGGACCGTCTCGACCAGCTCCAGAAGGGCAATCCGGGGAGTCGGCCATGAGCCCGGCGCGCATGGCCTGGCGGCCGCTGCGCTGGTTGTTCAGCCGGCGCGCGGCGAAGACGCTGCTGTGGCTGGTGCTTATCGTTGCCGCCGCAGTGGGGGCGAACGTCGCGGGCATCAACCTGGTCGGCAGCGTTGCAGGCTGGGAACGGTGGCTGGCGGCCTCCGCAGGGTATTTCTTCATCTGGCGGCTGTGCGTGTACGCGGCAACGGCCTATGGATGGTTCTGGATGCGCCGCCGGGTGCTGGCCCGCGAAGACCAAAGCGGGACAGATGGGCAGGCGCGGCGCCGGCTGATCCGTACCGAGGTCGCCGGCGTCGTCGCCATCGTCGCGCTGGAAGCCAGCCTGTTGATGCAGGCCGCTTGAGGGGAGATCGGGGCCATGACGCTCTTCACGACCGACTATCTGGAGTACTACCTCACCCTCGTGTCCTGGATCGTCAACAACGGTATCTGGGCCGTGCTGGTGTCCAGCGGGGTGTTCGCGCTGCCTTTCGTCGCCATCGTCGTGCAGGAGTGGCTGAAGGCCCGCGCGGAAGGCGCTGACGAGGGCAACAAAGGCGTTCTGAGTGCCGCCCGTATCGAGAACCGGGTGTTCGTCGCGATCGTGGTGGTGATGTTCGCGGGCATTCCGTTCATCGACGTGGACCTCAGCACCATCCAGTACGACAGCTCGCGCTCGGCGCAGTGCCAGGTCAGCGTGCCGCAGCCCACGGAAACCGGCTGGTCGCAGTCCTTCAGCACCATCAACAACCAGTCGGCGAAGGTGCCGGTCTGGTGGGCTTTCATGCACGCGCTCTCGCGCGCCGTCACGAGCGCCTCGGTAGCGGCGATCCCGTGCGGTACGGACCTGCGGCAGATGAGGATGGAGATCGACGCGACCCGCATTGACGACCCGGTACTGGCTCAGGAGGTCGCGGACTTCTCGCGGGATTGCTATGGGCCTGCGCGGGCCAAATTGTTCATGCAGCGCCCGGATCTCGATGAGCAGCAGATGCACGACGTAACCTGGATCGGCTCGCGCTTTTTCACGGACACGGGTGGCTACTACGACAGCTACCGCTCCAGCACGGCGCGCGAGGCATGGCCCTATGACGACACCCGCGATGCAGGCCTCGCGCAGGTTGCCAATGGTGGCGGCTACCCGACCTGCAGGCAGTGGTGGTCAGACGGCAGCAACGGCCTGCGCGCGCGGCTGCTGGGGCAAGTGGACCCGACCCTGCTGAATCGCCTGGCGGGCTGGGCCGGGTTCCTCAGCCGGGCCGAGGTGGACGATTCGGTGATCCGCGCCATCGCGTCACCGCGGCAGCAGAAACTGAACCAGGGCAGCGTCTATACGGACTACGGCGGCCAGATCGACAAGACCCTGCCGAACATCGTGACGCGCGCCACGGGCGACGTGGGGATGGCAGTCGGCGCGATTGCCGCGTTTCCTGCCATGGATGTCGTGCGCCAATCCCTGCCCATGATCCTCGCCTTACTGAAGATGGCGCTGGTCATCTGCATCCCGCTCGTGCTGGTTGTGGGCACCTACGACCTGAAGACGGTCGTCACCGTCAGCGTCGTGCAGTTCGCGCTGTTCTTCACGGACTTCTGGTTCCAGCTCGCACGCTGGATCGATTCAACGATTCTGGACGCGCTTTATGGCTGGGGCTTTGGCTGGAACCGGCCGCACACCAACTTTGACCCGCTGGTAGGGTTGAACAACGCCTTCGGCGACATGCTCCTGATGTTCGTCATGGGCACGATGTTCCTGGTTCTGCCGGGATTCTGGCTGGCGAGCCTTACCTGGGTTGGGATTCGGGCCGGGCACGTCATCCAGGGACTTTCCGATGGCAGCAAGAGCGCCGGCCAAGCTGGCGGCAAGGGTGCCGGGGCGCTCACCGGAGGAAAACTGAAATAGCGCGAGGCCGGTCAGTCGTCGGTGTACAACTCGTGCGACGTGTCGTTGTACAGGTTGGGATCGTAGCCCGGCGTCTTGCGCAGCTCGGTGAGGTCGGTGAAAGGCCACTCGTCCTCATCCGAAGTATTTGCAGCAGCAGCCCATCCCGCCGCCGCAACGCCCAGCATCACGAGTGCAAACCAAAACGCAACGTAGAGCAGCACCCCCAGTACAGCCAGCTTGGCTACCCACACGAGCGCGGTAGCGCCAGCTCGCGGCATGCCCTTGGACACCAACCAGTTCGACGCCCGCCGTTCGCGTCGCGCATAGGCACGCCATCCGCGGCCAAAGGCGCGGCCGAGGCGTTCTGCGGTGCTGGTGCGGGTCGTCGTGTTCATGGTCGTCTCCTGCTGTTGAGGAATGCCTATTCCAGTTTGCTCCACTTCATTCGGTTTGCGGCTTCAATGTGTTTTCTTGCTGCTTCAGGACGCTTCGTCATCCGGCCCCACCGGGCCGGGGTCGGGTTCAACGCCGATGCGGTAGGTAACAACGAAACGCGGCCAGTCCACATGGTCCACCAGGTCGATGTCCTCGATGACGCCAACCTTCGCTCCCGCACGCTCGAACAGGGCGATGCTCTTGGCGGGATAGTTGTTGCGCGACGGATAGAGCACCCCGTCGAACAGCGCCTGGCCATCATCTCCGAGCATCGCATGCACCTGGGCGGACACCCGCTGTGTGTGCGTGTAGTCGCGGCTGGCCAACTGCTCCAGGTTCAGGCCGAAGTAGCCCGCTATGACGCCCTGCGCCGTGAGATCGGCCAGAAACACGTCGTCCATCACGCCTACTGCGCGCACCATCCGGGCTTGGACTTCTTTCAGCGCGATCGAGCGTTGCGTGTCCGCAAGCCACTGGTGCTTGTGAAACACCGACTCCATCAGCGCCGTGGGCAGGTCGCGCCCCAGGTAGAGCACGCCGTAGGCCCCCGCTGGGTCATCGTAGCGATTCGTGCTGCTGCGGCCATAGTACAGCGGGCTGCCCCGATAGACGACGCGGCTCACATGCTGGAGCAGTTCACCGGCATCGATCAGGAACGAAGGCAGCTCGTGGCTCATGGCGGTCTCGCTTCAATGCACCTGGACGCCCAGCACGTTGAACACGGCCTCGGCCACGTCATCGATCGTGCCATGCGTCACCGCATCCACGGGCGAGCGACCACCCAGGCCTTCGAGGGGTTCGGACAGCGCGCGGTAGATCGTCCAGTGGTCGATGCCCTCGACCTCCTGGAGCACGGTTTGGGTCAACTGCTGCTTCACCGGGTCGAGCTGCCAGTCGGGCAGCTTCTGGCCGCGCGGCCCCACGTTCAGCGCCAGCAGCCGACGGGCGAGGATGTCCTTGTAGATTTGCTGGCGCGACTTGTCCGCCAGCTTGGCGAACTCGGCAGGCGGCAGGTTGTCCGGCTGGTTGAAGGCTTCCAGCAGCAAGGCGCGGCCTCGCTGGACATCGGTTTCAGCCGGTGTCCAGCGCGTGTCGGAGCGCAACGCGGCCGCCTTGCGCTGCAAGGCCTGCGCCACCGTTTCACCTTCCAGGTTGGCGGGCAGCGTCACCGCCTCCACGCGCTCGTGGATGAACGCCTGCAACTCAGCCGCGAACGCCGGTGCATCCCGGATTTCGACGGTATCGGCGAAGCGTCGCACATCCTCCACCGTGACTCGCGGCAGCCGGTCGGCAATGAATTCGATCGCAGTGGGCATGGTCAGCTCCCAGGTAGGTTTGAGACAGGATTCACTCTAGTCTCCTTTGTCGCATTTGTCAACTTAGTCGCCCGGGTGGGAGCCTACCTGGCGGTGTAGCGCCCCGGCAGCATAGGCCGGGGCCCAGCGCCAGGTCGCCGTCTAATCCATTCGTGCGGGTTCCGCATTGACGCTGGAGCCGCAGCCCAGGCCCCGCTATACCGAAACGGTTAAAGGCCAAAGGGTCGAAACGGCAAGGGAATGGGGTGCAAGGGGAAAGGCCCTACCTTGAAAAGGCCAAAAGGCCTCCCGCCCGGCCCGCCATCAGGACACCGACATGCTCTCCCTGTTCCAGCGAAAACGGCCCCCGGTCGCTGCCGCGCCGTCGCCAGCACCCGCCACCGACCTCCCGAAAGGGTTGATGCGGCCGGAGTCGGCCGCATCGTTGCTCGCCACCCCGCGCCGGCAGAAGCTGCTGGAACACATCTGGCAGCGCACCTCGCTTTCGCGCAAGCAGTTCGCCTCCCTGTACCGCGCGCCGCTGGAGCGCTACGCCGAGCTGGTCCAGGCCTTCCCGGCTTCCGAAGCGCATCACCATGCCTACCCGGGCGGCATGCTCGACCATGGCCTCGAAATCGTCGCCTACAGCCTAAAGCTGCGGCAGTCCCATCTGCTGCCCATCGGGGCCAGCCCCGAAGACCAGGCGGCGCAGGCCGAAGCCTGGACTGCGGCCGTCGCCTATGCCGCACTGCTCCATGACATCGGCAAGGTGGCCGTCGATCTGCACGTCGAGCTGGCCGACGGCAGCACCTGGCACCCATGGCACGGCCCGCTGCGCCAACCGTACCGCTTCCGCTACCGCGACGACCGCGAGTACCGGCTTCATAGCGCCGCGACAGGCTTGCTGTACCAGCAATTGCTCAATCGCGATCTGCTGGACTGGCTCAGTGGCTATCCATCCTTGTGGGCGCCGCTGCTCTACGTCTTGGCTGGGCAGTACGAGCACGCCGGGGTTCTGGGCGAGCTTGTCGTGCAGGCCGACCGCGCCTCCGTCGCCCAGGAGCTGGGCGGCGATCCCGCGCGCGCCATGGCCGCGCCCAAGCACTCGCTCCAACGCAAGCTGGTCAACGGGCTGCGCTACCTGCTCAAGGAAGAGCTGAAACTGAACCAGCCGGAGGCCTCCGATGGCTGGCTCACCGAGGACGCGCTGTGGCTGGTGAGCAAGACAGTCTCGGACAAGCTGCGCGCGCACCTGCTGTCCCAGGGGGTCGATGGCATCCCCGCGAACAACACGGCCGTGTTCAACGTGCTACAGGATCATGCCATGTTGCAGCCCACCGCCTCCGGCAAGGCCATCTGGCGCGCAACTATTACCAGTGAGAGTGGCTGGTCCCATGCCTTCACGCTCCTGCGCCTGGCCCCGGCGCTGATCTGGGAGCCCTCGGAGCGACCCAGCCCATTTGCGGGAACCGTGACCGTGGACAACGCCGGCGAGGCCGAGGACGGGCCGCGCCCGTCCGCACCCGACGCTGCATTGCTACCTGGAGCAGCGGTGGCAACGGAGAAGGAGCCCGCAGCAAGCAGCCGTCCAGATCAGTCGGGCGGAAGTCACGCCATACCTCCCAGCACGCAGCGCAATCCGGCCGACCCACTGGAAAGCATGCTGGCGATGTTCGAGACAACGCCTGAGCCGGAGCAGTCCGTCGAAGCCCCGCCAGAGGGTGCCGACGATGCAGCGGTGCCGCTCGACCCTCCCGCATCGGCCCCAGGTCCTTCGGCGCCGACCGCCGCGCCTGCGCCGCACGATTTCGCCTCATTTACCGGGCGGCCATCGGGCGAGCATTTCATGGCCTGGCTGAAACAGGCCGTCCAGACCCGCAAGCTCATCATCAATGACGCCAAGGCCCTGGTACATACCGTGTCCGACACGGTTTACCTGATCAGCCCTGGTGTTTTCCAGCGCTACGCACAAGAGCATCCAACCATTGGGCCGCTTGCGAAGGACGCGGCCCTGCAGGACTGGCAGTGGGTGCAGAAGCGCTTTGAAAAACTCGGACTCCACAGGAAACAGCCATCGGGTCTGAACATCAGGACGTGCGAGGTCATGGGACCGCGCAAAACGCGCCAGGTGCATGGCTATTTGCTCGAAGACCCATCGCACATATTCGATGCCGTTCCACCGAACAATCCTTATCTGTCGCTCAAATAGCCGACTAAGAGGGGAAGTGCCACACGTTCTGTTTGAACGGGTGGCAGGCTTCAGTCGATCCGAAGAGGCTCGAACGACTTGACGAGTTGGTCCACCGCCTTGACCTGCCGCAGCAGCGGTTCGAGCGTGTCCAGTGGCAGAGCGCTGGGTCCGTCACAACGTGCATGCGCCGGGTCGGCGTGTGCTTCGAGGAACAAACCGCCAATGCCGACCGCCATGCCGGCCCGCGCGAGTTCGGGCAACTGTTGGCGACGCCCACCCGAAGCCAACGCATCCGCTTCTCGCCGCTGCAGGCTATGGGTTACGTCGAACACCAGTGGCAGGCCACTGCTGGCAACGCTCATTTCGCGGAAGCCCAACATGTCCACGACGAGATTGTCGTAGCCGAACTGCGTGCCACGCTCGCACAGCAGGACGCGCGGGTTGCCAGCCTCGTGCAGTTTGTGGACGACATGCCTGATCTGGCCCGGGCTGAGGAACTGCGGCTTCTTGACATTCACTACCCGACCGGTGCGGGCAATGGCGGCCACCAGATCGGTCTGCCGGGCCAGGAAGGCCGGAACTTGCAGTACGTCGGCAACGGCAGCGACCTGCATGGCCTGCTCAACCTCATGCACGTCGGTCAAGACTGGGCATCCGAACCGCGACTTGACCGCATCGAGGACCCGCAGCCCTTCCTCCAGGCCGACACCTCGGAAAGAATGGATCGACGAGCGATTGGCCTTGTCGAACGACGCCTTGAAAACGAAGGGTATCCCCAGCTTGCGCGTCACCTCCGCGAAGTGCTCAGCCGCAGCCAGGGTCGTATCGAGATCCTCGATGACGTTGATGCCGCCGAACAGCACGAACGGCAGGTCGTTGGCGACTGTGATGCCCTCGGAAATGGCGACGTGCAGGGAGGTGGCTGATGATGTCGATCGCATAAAAATTCCTCTCGTGATGTCAACGACCGCAGGCGAAAGCGCCGAGCGTCGTCGGCGAAGAATGCCTCACGGTCTTGAGCTTTGCGTGCAGACGCGTCCACAACAGCGCTTACAGGGTCCGACCGGGGTCCGCACCGGCGACTCCGCCCGTGACCACGGTCTTCCTTCAGCGGCTCACTGAAGACCGAGCGCCTTCATCAGCCTCGGCTTCTGGCTCGCGAAGGTGCCATAGAAGACCTCGTCGCCGACGATCGTGATCGGGGCCACGCGCACGCCGGTTCGTGACTTGGCCTCCGCGGAAATCTTCGGGTCGGTCAGGTCGCGCTCTTCAAACGCGATGCCCTGCTGGGACAACCACTCCTTTAGTGCCCGGCAGTCCGGGCAAGTTGGAGTGCTATAGATGAGGATGCGCGGGGTGTTGGCTTGGTTCATGGTCGTGCCTTCACTTGCCCCGAGCGACAAGCCAACTCTTCATCATGGCGATCTCGCCTTCCTGCGCGGAGATGACCTCCTGAGCCAACTTGCGGACCTCCGGGTTCTTGCCGTACTGCAGCGCCACCTTGGCCATGTCGATCGCACCCTGGTGGTGCGGGATCATGCCGCGCATGAAGTCCACATCGGCGTCGCCGCTGAAGTCGATCATCATGTCCGCATGCATGCGGTCGTTGCCGGCACGGTAGGCGGCCGTCGAGGCATCGCCCGAGCTGCCGGCCGCCGCCTGCTGGCCGTTGTCGCCCAGCCACTTGTTCATCATGGCGATCTCGCCTTCCTGCACGGTGATGACCTCCTGGGCCAGCTTGTGAACCTCCGGGTCCTTGCCGTACTGCAGCGCCACCTTGGCCATGTCGATCGCGCCCTGGTGGTGCGGGATCATGCCACGCATGAAATCGACGTCGGCGTTGCCAGTGAACTGCGCTCCCATCCCGGCGTGCATCTGGTCGTTCACGGCGCGATACGCGGTCGTGGAAGGACTGTCATTGGCCGAGGCGCTGGAGGGCATCGCGTGCCCTTGGTGACCTCCGCCCGCACTGGCCTGCATCGCTTCACCCGACGGGACGACCACCTTCTTCTGGACGGCCATCAGGCCGGCGGCGACCACGACGGCGCCCGCAATGAACAAGAGGCTGAACTTGTTGACCTTCATGAAAAAACTCCTTGAATGAGGTTGATGGGTTCACTGTAGGGCCTCCCATTGTTGGAAGGTCAAGCCCTTATTTCGCCCGTCACTTGGCGCTGCACGGCGGTGTGCCCATGCCCATTTCAGTTGCAAGTAATTCTCAACAAAGGTAGGATGTTAGGACGTTAATAGCGAGAGTCCAGGATCATGTCCCAGCAACCGAAAGTTCACGACACCAGCGATTTCCCCATCGTCCGCTTCGACGGCGCAAGCATCTACAACGGATACAGCAGCGCCTGGTGCGCGGAAATGGATGAACTCGTCGCCTGCGGAAAGCCCTTCGTGCTTATCTACGTCGCGGGAGGGCCAGAAGAGACTCTCGACGATCGCGCTCAGCGCGGCGTCTGGCTGAAGACTCACAAGGAGACGCTTGGCGGCACATTGCTCGCGCTCATCCACGTCGAACCGGATTCGGATAAGCGAGCCCAGTTGGAGGCCATGCTGCCAAAGCTCGTCCAGGCTTTCGGTACACCGCAGTCCACCCGGGCCACCCACGCCGATGCCGAGGCGCTGGCCCGGTATGTCCTGGCGGGTGGTCGCGTCGAAGATTCGATATGAACAGCACCGTCCGGTCGCTGTAGCGCACCAAGGGCCTATCCATGAGGACCGGCTACCGCGTGCTCTCCGGGAAACAACCCGCGTTCCGATCAACGGGGCCGGCGACCGGCTGCTCGATGGAAAGCGGCATTGCCAGCGCGGGAGTCGCGCTCGGATCAACCCGATTTCTCAAGTGCCGCAATCAGCGGAGCGACCACGTTCCGCACAGCCGCCGCAGCTGCTTCTCCATCCTGGCGCTCGATAGCATCCACGATCGCCTCATGGGTCGCGAGACCCGGCTCGGGCAGTTCCTTGTCCTTCAGCGCAGTCAGCGTGTTCATGCGGACCGAGTTCGCGAAGTAGCGGTACAGCTCAGCCAGCGCGCCGTTGCCGCACATCCCGGCGATCGCGCAGTGGAAAGCCGTATCGGCCTCGGCAAAGGCCGCGCTCGATGCGTGTTGCTCCTGCTCGCCGCGGGCCTTCAACAGTCGGCGCAGCAGCCCAACGTCCGCCTTGGACCGATGCACCGCGGCCAACCTGGCCGCCTCGGTTTCCAGCATGCAGCGCAACGCGAAGTGCTCTCGCAAGCCGGAACGCCCGACACGGCGCATGACCTCGGCCGGATCGATATTGGTTCGCACGTAGGTGCCATCACCCTGGCGGACTTCCAGGACCTGGCCGTGCGAGAGCACGCGAATGGCTTCCCGCACCGTGTTGCGGCCAACCTCCAGCATCTCGGCCAGTTCCTGCTCCCTGGGGATGCGCTCGCCGACCTTCCAGGCGCCTCCCTCGATCTGGCCGCGGATCAGCTCAATCGTCGAATCGACGAGCGAACGCCGCGGCGCCTGTGGGAGTGTGAAGCGGTTATTCATCGCGGTTCTCAAATGACGTAGAGACGGGAGCCCATCGGACCTCGATTGTAGCAACTCAGGCCTTATACATAGGATGATTCTATGTATTTGACAAAAGAGCAATTGCCGACGGCCTGTGCTTCGTTGCGCGCGACATGCGATTTTCCACCACGCCCGTGCGAGCGGGATTTTTTTCAACACCTTTTGGAGTATTTCGACCATGAACAACATGCAGCACGCCCTGTCATTCAGGCCCCTTCGTTCTTCAGACGGCTTGCGCTGCCGTCCGGTGCAGGCTTTGGGAGCGATATTCCTCGGGCTGGTTTCACTCGCCTATAGCGTCACGTCGCAGGCGGCAGATGAGCCAGAGAACGTGAAGGTGGTCCAGCAATACCTTGACGCCTGGAATGGCGGGCGAACCGACGCGATGGAAAAAGTGCTCGATTCCAACGTCGTCTATTTCAATACCAGCAATGAAGCGTCCCGCACTGGGCCTCAAGCCATTACCGAAGTCTCGCAGTTTCTGATGAAAATCCTGCCCGACCGAAAAATGAAAATCCGTTCGCAGCCGGTTGCCTCCGGCGATGGTGTGGCGATCGAGTGGGAATTCACCGCCACCAAGAACAGCAATGGCGGGACGTCGCCCTCCAGTTCGACCATCAGTTATTTCGGCGCGAGCTTCTTCCGTGTTTCGAACGGAAAGATTGTCTATGCCAGCGACTACTACAACCACAACACCATGCAGAAGCAGCTTCAGCAGTAACGTAAATCCGCAAACAGGAAATCACCGACATGTCCCGCTTCATCATGCACAAGCCCTCGGCGCCGCCAGCGCAGCGGTGAGGCAAGCGCTTTTCCTCAATCCAAGGTAATTGCGCTGGTGACTTGATGAATATCTGACACGCCGGTTATCGAGCCTTGTCTCGATGAAATAGAAATCCCGAATGAAACTACCAACCACGAAGCAGGAACTCCTTGACAAGGTTCGCGCCAGCCACCGAAAGCTCGGGGTAGAAGCTGCCACCATTCCCGCCAGCCACTACCGGCACACGGCCATGATCTGGCAGGAGCCGCGCCTGCATACCAACGCTGCGATGGTCCTGGTGGACGTCATCGTCTGGAACACGATGATCCTGCAGTTCGCGCATGATCGGACGCCTGGACCTTCGGCGTCCTTTTACTCGCCGAGTGCGATGGCGCAGCGGGCCGAGCGTCTTTCTGCCGGCTTCCAGCGCCGTTTCGCGGGCAGAGACCTTCGCGAGCTGGAAGCCATGCTCACGGAGGGACAGGACCGGGTGCTCGACTGCGTGGCGCACCATTCGAACGCCTCGCTTTTCGATCCCGCGTTGAGCCCGATGAAGACCCTCGGGCGCAAGATCCAGTTCTTCACCTCCACCGCCTACGACGACGCGCTGTCGAGGCTGCGCCAGTGGAAGCAGGTGCTGTAGCGGCCGAGGCGACCCACTGCGCGGAGCGCCTCTTGCACCGCTCCGATCAGACCGGAGCTGGCAGCGCCGGCTTTCGCGCGGCCTGCCACAGCAGCGGCACCAGGATCAGCGCCAGGGCCGGGAAGATCATCCAGTTGACCGCCTGCCAGCCCGAGCTGTGCAGGATCGATCCCGCGAGGAACGACACGGCCGCCGTGGCGGCGAAGACGAAGAAATCGTTCATGCCCTGCGCCTTGCTGCGCTCGGCCGGGGTGTGGCAATCGGTGACCATCGCCGTCGCGCCGATGAAGCTGAAGTTCCAGCCGATGCCCAGCAGCGCCAGCGAGCCCCAGAAGTGGGACAGGCCGAGCCCGCCCAGGGCCACCACCCCGGAGGCGGCGAGCAGCACCATGCCGACGGCGGTCACGCGCTCCTTGCCGTAGCGCACCATCAGTCGTCCTGTGAAAAAGCTCGGCCCGAACATCGCCAGCAGGTGCCACTGTATTCCTAGGGCGGCGTTGTCCACCGAATGCCCGTGGTTGACCATCGCCACCGGCGCGGCCGTCATCACGAACGCCATCACCCCATAGGACACCACGCCCGCAGCCACGGCCAGCAGATAGCGCGGCATCGCCAAGAGCTGCAGCACCGTCCGACCGCTATCGGCGACTGCTTCGGCCTGGGTCTGGCTCGGCGTGCGCAGCATCAGCAGGATCGGCAAGGCGATCAGCGGCAGCAGCGCCTGGCTGAGGAAGCTGCCAACGTAGGGCGTGCCCGCTACCGCATCGCGCGTGAAGATCACCAACTGCGGCCCGATGATGGCGCCCGCGAGACCGCCCACCATGACCCAGGAAATGGCCTTGGCCTTAAGCGCGTCCTCGGCGGTGACGGCGGCTGCGAAGCAGTAGCCCACAGCAGGAAATCGAACTATGAAACGAATAACCCCTTTCCTTCTGGTCGCAGTACTCGGGGGCACTGAAGCAGGCCAGCGTGTCTACTCATCGCGCATGAATTGCCTGACAACCTTTCAAATTTAGAGAAGATAAATTGAAGTTCTGACGGGAATTTCTCAGTAAAAGAATCCTATCTTTCTCGTCAACAGACTGAACGGCACCCCCTGAGTTTTTATGCATATATTCAAGATCGGCAAATTCTTTAATGATTCACCACAAAAAAGGCGGGAAGCCCATTGAGCGATCCCGCCATAGCAAAAAACTCAAACATGCTCACATCAGGAAACTTTACCCTGAAACGATCCCTTGAAATTTAAGCGCATAGTAATAATAAGATTTAGCCATTAGCCGAATCTTCCAAAGTTGGCGCACTGCTTGCTACGTTTTTAAGCGACTCCGCCATAGTGAAGTACGGAGACCACTGTTTTGCAAGTTGGTCAACCGTAAGTCCTGCGGAGATAATATAGGTTGCAGCTGCAATAACCTCTCCAGCAGATTCGCCTACCATATGAATACCCAGAATCCTTCCTGTCTCACGCTCGGATATCATCTTGATTATCCCTTTGTCGTGACGACTTACAATAGCACGTAGAACAAAGGAAACCGGAATTTCACGAACATCATAGGCAATTTGGGCCGCCTCAGCCTGCATAGGAGTCATGCCGACAGCAGCCATCTCGGGCGACGTGAAAATGACGCGGGGCAAGGCGGTGTAGTCTAGGGACCGAGGCTCGTTGCCCAGAGCATTGCTCGCGGCCACGGTCCCCTGCGCACTAGCGACATACACTAATTGAGCCATACCAGTGACATCGCCCGCTGCCCAGATGCGAGGATTTGAGGTTCGCAGATGTTCGTCCACAATTATTTCGCCTCGATCGCCCCTGGACACATTGACAGCATCCAAGTTGAGTCCTTCAGTTGCCGGACGGCGCCCCGTCGCTATGAGAATCTTATGGGCGAAAATTTGCTGAGTACGTCCTTCGGCGACGACAGTTGCAAGCACCCCGCTCTCGTGTGGTACGACGTTTGTCAGATTGGCGCCAGTATGGAACATGATGCCCTCCGCTGACAGCGCCTGCTCCAGTGCCGCAGAAATCGCGGGATCCTCGAACGGTGCAATTCGAGGAGCTATCTCGACCACTTCAACCTTGCTGCCCAGTCGAGCGAACAATTGACCTTGCTCCAGACCGATCGCATTGCCGCCGACGACCAGCATGGACTCAGGCACCTGCTCAAGGGACATGGCCGAGCCGGAAGTGAGAAAGTCCACCTCACTGAGGCCAGGAATGGAAGGAATGAATGGCGCTGCCCCACTGGCGATCAGTACCTGCTTGGCGTACACCAGGTTTGTGTTTCCGTCTGAGTCCGCGACGACGAGCGCTACGATATCTGGCTCATCTGACGCTACAAAGGTCGCCTTGCCGCGAAATACCGCAATACCTGCATCCTTGGGTGCTTGTACATGGAAAGACTGCCGGAAGTGCCCGATCATTTGATCTTTATCTCTGACAAGCAAAGACAAGTCGACAGGCCCGGCCGAGGTCGCTATACCTGGGAACTTCCCATGCGCAGCAGACATGCGAGCAGAAGCCGCCGCAAGCAACGTCTTTGAAGGAACGCATCCTACATTGAGACAGGTCCCTCCTGCCAACCCCTGTTCGATCATGGCGACTGTTTTGTCGAGCCTACGTGCTTCGTTCGCTGCGGCTCTAGCCGCCGAACCGGAACCTATCGTGACTAGATCATAGATGACGGAGGGCTGTTGTGCGGAAGCCGCTGTTGTCGTGTTCATAAAAGAAGCCTCAAGGAAATTGCAAAGAAAGAGACAGATCGGTCTCCTTGAGGGATTGTAGACAACCCTGTCTCCTTGTGTCAACATGTCGCGTATGAATCCTCACAACGATGAATAACATCATGGACAAAAAAGAACAGTTAGTCGCAACTGCCTTTAACCTTTTTTATAAGTACGGCATTCATGCTGTTGGCATCAATCGGGTACTTGAAGAGTCCGGCATTGCCAAGAAAACGCTATATAACCATTTCTCCAGCAAGGAAGATCTAATTGCTGCGACCGTCGAATATTGTGATCAGCAGTATTTCTCTTGGCTCGATTTGCGTTTGCACGAAGCGACGCCAGGTAGGGACGCCTTGTATGCCATGCTTGATGCTTTTGACGATCTGTTTCAGGGTCTCGATCAATCCAAGCCACTTTTCTTGGGTTGTTATTTCATTAATGTCAGCGCCGAATTCAGCAATCCGGATCATGATATACATAAGCTTTGCGCCCGAAACAAAGAGGCTATGCTGCGATGGATCACACACCACACTTCACTTGTCATAACGTCCAGAGAATCGATAGTTCAAATCTCTGAAACAATTGCTATGTTGCTTGAAGGGGCGATTATTCAGGCTCACGTTCTTGGAGATCTGCACGCTGCTCGCAAAGCCAAAGCCGTGGTTAAACTGCTTCTTGATAAATCTAACTAACTAACTAACTAACTAACTAACTAACTAAATTCATCTGTCCATACAACTCTTTGACCATCAATAAAGGTGGAACGGCAAAGTAGCTTTCCGAAGTTTCAGCAGTGGAGACAAGTCGTGTAGTGCCGGAACGGGCCACTTATCGGCTTCCAGTCCTCGATCAATGCCCCAAGTCAAGTCAGTTGCAACCGTACCGCCCCTGCCACAGCAGCGGCACCAAGATCAGCGCCAAGGCCGGGAAGATCATCCAGTTGACCGCTTGCCAGCCCGAGCTGTGCAGGATCGACCCCGCGAGGAACGACACGGCCGCCGTGGCGGCGAAGACGAAGAAGTCGTTCATGCCCTGCGCCTTGCCCCGCTCGGCCGGGGTGTGGCAGTCGGTGACCATCGCCGTGGCGCCGATGAAACTCAAATTCCAGCCGATGCCCAACAGCGCCAGCGAGCCCCAGAAGTGGGACAGGCCGAGCCCGCCCAGGGCCACCACCCCGGAGGCGGCGAGCAGCACCATGCCGACGGCGGTCACGCGCTCCTTGCCGTAGCGCACCATCAGTCGCCCGGTGAAGAAGCTCGGCCCGAACATCGCCAGCAGGTGCCACTGTATTCCTAGGGCGGCGTTGTCCACCGAATGCCCGTGGTTGACCATCGCCACCGGCGCGGCCGTCATCACGAACGCCATCACCCCATAGGACACCACGCCCGCAGCCACGGCCAGCAGATAGCGCGGCATCGCCAAGAGCTGCAGCACCGTCCGACCGCTATCGGCGACTGCTTCGGCCTGGGTCTGGCTCGGCGTGCGCAGCATCAGCAGGATCGGCAAGGCGATCAGCGGCAGCAGCGCCTGGCTGAGGAAGCTGCCAACGTAGGGCGTGCCCGCTACCGCATCGCGCGTGAAGATCACCAACTGCGGCCCGATGATGGCGCCCGCGAGACCGCCCACCATGACCCAGGAAATGGCCTTGGCCTTAAGCGCGTCCTCGGCGGTGTCGGCGGCTGCGAAGCGGTAGCTCTGCACATACGCGCCGTAGAAGCCCGCCAGGAAGGTGCCGGCGCAGAAGATCCAGAACGAGGCCAGCATGATGCCCAACGCGGCGATCAGGCCCGAGGCCACGCCGAAGCCGACCCCCACCACGTATCCGTTGCGGCGGCCATGGCGCCGCATGATGAAGGCGGCAGGCAAGGTGCCGATGGCAAGACCCAGGCCGAACAGACTCACGGGCAAGGTGATCCAGGCCGAATTCTTGGCAAGCTGCTGGCCGACCAGCCCACCCAGCGACATCACGATGGGCGCGCTGGCGCCGCCGAGCGCCTGCGCGGCGGTGAGAACGCCGATGTTTCGGCGCGTGATGCTCTGGTCGGTCATGGGCGTCTTTCTTATTCGTTTGTCTGGCCGGAAATATTACACGCATGAATATATATTCAGTTATATGGACATGCGATGCTCACGAACCATCGCGAGCCGGTCCATCCTCGGAAGCCCCGGCGGAAGCAGCACCGTGCAGGGCCAATGCGAGCAGGTGCTCTTTCACCTGGATCAGTTGCTCCATGCGTTCCTCAACACAGGCGAGATGGCCTTGGACAGCCTGCCTTAGCAGCTCAGGTTCCAGGAACCCCTCATGTGCCCAACCCAGTAGGCGGCGCACGTCATCCAGGCCGATTCCCGAGGCACGGTAGTTGCGAATCAGGTGAAGCCGTTCGACATGGGCCGGGCCATAGCGCCGATAGTTGTTGCGTGACCGCTCCGGGGCTTGCAACAGGCCCTCCCGCTCGTAGAACCGAATGTTCTCCGGGGGGTGCCCGTCAAGCGCGCAAGTTCACCGATCCTCATCCGGTTCTCCGTGCGCAACGATGGGGAACGCCGCCGTTGCGCATAGCCCTTATCCCGGCGACCGGGCGGATGGTTGCCCGGTGGCGCCCGATTGCACCGTGTGCTCAGTCCAGCCGCCACCCAGCGCCTTGTAGAGGTGGATGAGGTTGTTCAGCCGCGTCAGGCGCGTGCGCACCAGGGTCTGCTGCGCACCGTACTGTGTGCGTTGCGCATCGAGCAAGGTGAGGTTGTCGTCCACGCCTTCCTGGAAGCGTTGCTCGGCTAGTTGGTAGGCTTTCTGGCTAGCCGCTACCAGGAGCTGCTCCGAGCGGATCTGCTCATCAAGCGTGCGCTTGCCCGCCAAGCCGTCAGCCACCTCAGCAAAGGCCGCCTGGATAGACTTCTCGTAGTTGGCGATTTCGATCCTCTTTTGTACCTGTGCCACGTCCAGATTGGCTCGCAACGCGCCGCCGCGGAAGATGGGCAGCGTGATCTGCGGCAGGAAGCTCCAGGCCCGCGAGCCCGAATCGAACAGGCCGTCCAGCGAAGCGCTGGCCGTGCCCGCCGAGCCCGTGAGGCTAATCGTCGGGAAGAACGCGGCCCGCGCCGCGCCGATGTTGGCGTTGGCGCCGATCAGCATCTGCTCGGCGGCGCGGATGTCCGGCCGACGCGCGAGCAGTTCGGACGGCAGGCCGCTCGGCAGGTCGGTCGGCACGATGTCGTCCGGCAGCGCCACGGCCTCGTCAAGCTGCCGGGACAGCTCCGGCGTCAGCGGCTGGCCCAGCAGCAGCACCAGCGCGTTGCGGTCCTTGGCCGCCTGCCGCGTGTAGGCGGCGCGGTTGGCCTCGGCGGTGCGCAGCGCGATCTCCGCGCGGCGCAGGTCGAGCTGCGTGGAATTTCCCGCTTCCACCAGTTGGGTGGTCAGGTCATAGGAGCGCTTCTGTGTGGCGAGGGTGTCGCTCGTCAGGCGCAGCAGTTCCTGGTCGGCGCGCAGCGTGAGGTAGGCGCTGGCCACCTCGGACACCAGGCTCATCTGCGTGGCGATGCGGGTCTCGTCGAGGGCCAGGTAGGACGCCAGCGCCCGGTCGTTGAGGCTGCGGATGCGGCCCCACAGGTCCAGCTCCCAGGCGGCCGTCACCCCGGCCACGTCGTAGCGCCGGAGCACGTCGCTTTGCCCCGTGGTACTGAGGTCGGCCGGTACGCGCTCTGACGCGCCGCGGGCGGAAACGCCCAGGTTCGGCAGCATCTCGGCACGCTGGATACGGTACAGCGCCTGAGCCGCCTCCACGTTGAGCGCGGCTTTGTGCATGTCGCGGTTGTTCTCCAGCGAAATGCCGATCAACTGCTGCAGCAGCGGGTCGCGGAAGAAGTCCCGCCAACCGATCTCGGCCGTGATCGCGTCGTCGGGCGTCGCGGCCGCCAGTTCCACATAGGCCGCGCCCGAGGGATAGGCCGTGTCGATCGGCGCTGCGGGCCGGTCATACTTCGGTGCCATGGAGCAGCCAGCCAGCGCCGCCGCGAGGGCGAGCGGCGCCAGCGTCCTGGCGGGTCGTGTGAATGCGAAAGATGTTTTCATGTCGTATGTCCTCCTGGCCGTCATGCGTGCTGGTCGGTCATGCCGCCACGGGCATGGCGCGCTTCGCGGCGCAGCGCCAGCTTGCGCACCACAACGTAGAACACCGGCGTCAGCACCAGGCCGAATACCGTCACGCCCAGCATGCCGGCGAACACCGCGATGCCCATGGCGTGGCGCATCTCGGCGCCCGCACCGCTGGCCAGCACCAGCGGCACCACGCCAGCGATGAAGGCGAACGACGTCATCAAGATCGGGCGCAGCCGCAAGCGCGCGGCTTCGAGCACGGCTGCCAGCGGATCGGCCCCTTCGCTTTCCTTCGCGCGGGCGAACTCCACGATCAGGATCGCGTTCTTGGCAGCCAGGCCGACCAGCACCACGAAACCGATCTGCGTGAAGATGTTGTTGTCGCCCCCAGAGAGCCAGACGCCGGCGATCGCCGAGAGCAGCGCCATGGGTGCAATCAGCAGCACAGCGAACGGCAGCGACCAACTGTTGTACTGGGCCGCCAGGAACAGGAAGGCGAGCAGCACCGCCAGCGCGAAGATGTAGATCGCCGTGTTGCCAACCCGTTTTTCCTGGAAAGTCAGGTCCGTCCATTCGTAGGTCATACCGTCCGGCAGCGATTCGCTCACGATCTTCTCAATCGCGGCGGTGGCCTGGCCGGACGAGTAGCCCGGCGCTGGCCCGCCGCTGATGTCGGCCGAGGGAAAGCCGTTGTAATGCATCACCCGGTCGGGGCCGGAACTGCGCTCGATGGTCGCGATCGCGCTCAGCGGGATCATGTCGCCCGCTGCATTGCGCACCTTGAGCATGCCTATGTCCTCAGCCTGCATGCGGAACTGCGCATCGGCCTGGGCCATGACCCGGTAGGTGCGACCGAAGCGGTTGAAGTCGTTGACGTAGAGCGAGCCAAGGTTGACCTGCAGGGTGTCGAACACCTCGGTCAGCGATACGCCCTGCGACTTGGCCTTCACCCGGTCGATGTCCACCTGCAACTGCGGCGCATTGGTCTGGAAGCTGGCGAGCATGTTCGCCAGCTCGGGCGCCTGCATGGCCTTGCCCATGATCTGGCCCTGTGCCTGCGCAAGCGCCTCGGGACCCAGGCCCGCCCGGTCCTCGATCTGCAGCTTGAAGCCGCCCATCGAACCCAGGCCCGGCACCGGCGGCGGCGGGAAGATGCCAACGAAGCCGTCCGGGATCTGGCTGAACTTGCCCATGAGCTTGCCCTGGATGGCGAAGGCCGACAGCGACGGGTCCTTGCGCTCATCGAAGGGCTTGAGCATGGCGAACATCAGCGCGGTGTTCGGCTGGTTCACCGGTCCATTGACCGACAGGCCCGGGAAGGCCACCACGCTCTCGACGCCCGGCTCAGCCAGTGCGATCTTGGTCATCTCCTTGACGACCGCCTCGGTGCGATCCAGCGAGGCGCCGGTCGGAAGCTGGGCGATGCCCACGAGATAGTACTTGTCCTGGGCCGGCACGAAGCCCGCAGGCACCTTGTGGAAGCCCAGCCAGGTCAGGCCCAGGAAGCCGACGTAGAGCAGCAGCACGATGGCGCTGCCGCGCACCGCGCGGCGCACGCCCCCGACGTAGGAATTCGAGGCGCGATCGAAGAAGCGGTTGAAGCGGCGGAAGAAGCCGCCGAACACGCCGTCGATGATGCGCGTGAGACGATCGGGCTTGGCCGCGCCGTGGTGCGGCTTGAGCAGGATGGCGGCCAGCGCTGGCGACAGCGTAAGCGAGTTGATCGCCGACAGGATGGTCGAGAACGCGATGGTCAGCGCGAACTGGCGATAGAACTCGCCCTGCAGCCCCGACAGGAACGCCGAGGGGATGAAGACCGCTGCCAGCACCGAGGTGATGGCCAGGATCGGGCCAGTCACTTCATCCATCGCCTTGCGCGCCGCATCCTTGGGCGATTCGCCCAGCGCCATGTGGCGCTCCACGTTCTCCACCACCACGATGGCGTCATCCACCACGATGCCGATGGAGAGCACGAGGCCAAACAGCGACAGCGTGTTCAGCGAGAAGCCGAACATGTGCATCACCGCGAACGTGCCGACCAGCGAGACCGGCACGGCGATCAGTGGAATGATCGACGCGCGCCAAGATTGCAGGAACAGCACCACCACGATCACCACCAGGAGGATGGCCTCCAGCAGCGTGACGGCGACGGACTGGAGCGAGGCGCGCACGAAGACTGTGGGGTCGTAGGCGATCTTGTACTCGATGCCTTCGGGGAACTTGGCCTGCAGCCGCTCCATCGTCGCGCGCACCGCGCTGGACGTGTCCAGGGCATTGGAGCCGGGCGTCATCAGGATTTGCAGGCCGACCGCGTTCTCGCCGTCGAGCTGGCCGCGCATGGTGTAGTTGTCCGAGCCCAGTTCCGTTCCAGGCGTGCGACGTCGCGCAGGCGGGTCACCTGGCCGTTGGCGCCGGCCTTGATCACGATGTCGCCGAACTGCTCTTCGGTGGTCAGGCGCCCCAGCGCATTGACGCTGACCTGGAAGGCGGCCGACGCATTCGGCTGCTGGCCGATCGAGCCGGCTGCGACCTGCACGTTCTGCTCGCGGATGGCGGCGACCACATCGCTGGCGGTCATGCCCCGCGATGCGACCTTCTCGGGGTCGAGCCAGACGCGCATTGCGTACTCGCCTTCACCGCCGATGATCACGTTGGCGATGCCCGGCAGGCGCGCCAGTTCGTCGCGCACGTTGAGCATCGCGTAGTTGGACACGTACAGCGGGTCGTAGCGGTCCCCCGGCGAGAGCATATGCACCACCATGAGAATATCGGGCGCGGTCTTGTCGGTGACCACGCCGATGCGCTGGACCTCGGGCGGCAACCGGGGCAGCGCGCGTGAGACGCGGTTCTGCACCTGGATCTGCGCGACGTCGGGGTCGATGTGCTGCTCGAACGAGATGGTCAGCACCATCCGCCCGTCCGTGGACATCTGGGACTGCATGTACATCATGCCTTCCACGCCGTTGACCGCCTGCTCCAGCGGCGATGCCACGGTGTCGGCGATCACCTGCGGGTTGGCGCCGGGATAGCTGGCGGTGACCTGCACCGTCGGCGGCGTGACCTGGGGGTACTCGCTCAGGGGGAGCTGGAAATAGCTGATCGCGCCCGCGATCAGCATCAGCACCGACAGGACGATGGCGAAGATCGGCCGGTTGATGAAGAAGCGGGGGAAATTCATTTGCGGGCCTCCGCCGAGCCGGCCGCGCCGTCAGCCTTGGCGGGGTCCGCGCCACCGGCCTTGGCAGGCGCCGCAGCGGGAGCCGGAGCGTTTGCCGCAGCCTTGGTCGCGCCGGTCGCGCCGGCGGCCGGTGCCGCGGGCGCCTGCATGGGCACCATGCGCGGCGTGACCGCCATGCCGGGGCGCACGAGGCCCTTGATGATGATCTTCTCACCGGCCTGCAGGCCGCCGTTGATGACGCGCAGCCCGTCCACCACCGGCCCCAGTTCGATGGGCCGGTACTGGGCCTGGTTGTTCTCGCCCACGACCAGCACGTAGTTGCGCCCTTGGTCGGTGCCCACGGCCTGATCGTCGATCAGGACGGCCTCGCGCGCCGCGCCGGTGGACAGCTTGGCCCGGGCGAACATGCCGGGTGCCATGCGCCCATCCGGGTTGGGCACAACGGCGCGCGCGCGGATCGTGCCGGTGCTTCGGTCAATGGTGTTGCCCACGAAGTCGAGCGCGCCCCTGTGCGGGAAACCCTTGTCCGTGGTCAGCCCGACCTGCACGGGCAGCGAAGCCTTGCTACCGGCGCCCGCAGCGGGCCGCGAGCGGCTGACGACGTTGAGATAGGTGGCCTCATCAATGTCGAAGTACACGTGCAACGGGTCGATGGATACGATCGTGGTCAGCAGCGTGGCCGCGCCGGCGCCGCCACCGCTGACCAAGTTGCCCTCGGTCACGAGCACGCGGTCGACGCGCCCGGCGATGGGCGCAGTGACGCGGGCGTAGGACAGGTCCAGCTGAGCCGCAGCAACGGCGGCCTTAGCCGCCTGCACCTGAGCCTGGCGCGCGTTGCGTGCGGAGGCGGCATCGTCATAGGTCTTGCGCGCGACGGCGCCGGTCGCCACCAGGCGCTCGGCGCGGTCAAAGTCGGCCTGGGCCTGGCTGGCCAGCACCTCGGCCTGACGCAGTTGCGCCACGGCCGTGTCGAGCGCAACCTGGAACGGCCTCGGGTCGATCTGGAACAGCAGTTGGCCCTTGCGCACGAGGCTACCTTCGGGAACGCTCACCGCATCGACGGCGCCGCCGACCCGCGAGCGCAGCTCGACGGTCTTGGGCGCGGCCAGGAAGCCGGTGTACTCGGCCGATGGCGCGACCGTGCGGGTAATGACCTCGGCCACGGGCACCTGCGGCGCCATCGGCGCGCCCGCCGGGGGCGCCGCGGCCTTGCCCTCGTCCTTGGCGTCGCGGGCAGCGATCGCTATCCCCCCCGACGGCTGCGATGACGCCTGCCACCACAATGATTCTGATTTTTTTACGCATGGAAGTGACCCTTTCTTGGATGCAGGACTCCGGCCCTTCCGAAGCGCTCTGCAGACATTTGTGTGGAGGCTAGGCGTTACAACGACGGCAAGGTCAAGCCCTCTTGTTGCCTCAGCGGGCAGACGGCACGGACAAGGTGGTGGGACGCCCGGCGTCGTCGCCGTGGTTGGCCTCCGGCGCGCCCTTGAAGCGCAGCAGGCGCAGTGCGTTCAGCGTGACCAGGGCCGTGGCGCCGGTGTCGGCCAGCACGGCAACCCACAAGCCGGTGATACCCAACACGGTGGTGACCAGGAACAAGCCCTTGAGGCCAATGGCGAATACGACGTTTTGGTGAATGTTGGCCATCGTCGCCCGCGACAGGGCCACCAGGTGGGCCACGTCCGTGACGCGGCTCTTGAGCAGCGCGGCATCGGCGGTTTCCAGCGCCACGTCCGTGCCGCCGCCCATGGCGATACCCACGTCGGCGGTCGCCAGGGCCGGCGCGTCGTTGATGCCGTCGCCGACCATCGCCACCTTGGCATCACGCTTCATCTCGTTGACCAAGCGCAGCTTGTCCTGCGGCAGCAGCTCGGCCTCCCACTCGATGCCCAGCTTGCCGGCGATCGCCTGCGCGGTGCGGCGGTTGTCGCCGGTCAGCATGACCGAGCGCACGCCCATGGCGTTGAGCTGGGCCACGCCTTCGCGCGCGTCGCGGCGGGGCTCGTCGCGCAGGGCCAGCAGGCCCAGAACGTTCTTGCTGGCTTCGTCGAACAGGACCACCACGGTCTTGCCGCCATCCTCCAGCTTGTCGATTTCCCTGCGGTGCGCGGCTGTCAGCGTGGCCGTCTGTTCCGCATGGGCGGGCGATCCGACAGCGAGCGCACTGCCGTTCACGGTGGCGCGCACCGCCTTGCCGGCAATGGCCGATGCGCCCGTGGCCTGGGGAATCGCCACGTCCAGGCTCTTGGCATGGGCGACAATGGCCTTCGCCAAGGGATGGTTTGAGCCGGACTCGACAGCGGCGGCAAGCGCAAGGACCTGTTGATGCTTGAACAGCCCGAAGGGCAGGACCTCGGTGATGCGCGGCTTGCCCTCGGTCAGCGTGCCAGTCTTGTCGAAGGCAATGGCGCGCACGCGGCCGATGGTTTCCAACGCGTTGCCACCCTTGATCAGCAGGCCCCGTCGCGTGGCCACCGCAAGGCCCGAGGCGATGGCCGCCGGTGTGGAGAGCACCAGCGCACATGGGCAGGCAATCAACAGCAGTGCGAGGCCGCGGTACAGCCAGGTACCCCAGTCGCCACCCATGGCAAGTGGCGGAACCACCACGATCAACGCCGCGATGGCCATGACGGCAGGGGTGTAGTAGCGGCTGAACTTTTCGATGAAGCGAGCCGTGGGCGCCTTGGAGGACTGCGCCTGCTCCACCAGTTGGATGATGCGAGAAATGGTGTTGTCCGATGCCGTCTTCTCGACTTGTACTTCGAGCACGCCATCGACGTTGATGGAGCCGGCGAACACGTCGGCACCGATAGCCTTTTGACGCGGTACGGACTCGCCGGTGATAGGCGACTCGTCCAGGCTGCTTTCACCGCGGAGGATCTTGCCGTCCGCAGGCACCCGGTCACCAGGGCGCACCAGCACGCGGTCGCTCACGCGCAGGGAAGCGGCGGGCACTTCGCGCTGCCCGCCCGCGGCATCGAGCAGTACCGCCGTCTTAGGCACCAGGGAGGCCAGCGCCTTGATGCCGGCGCGCGCGCGGCCGGCGGCCACGCTTTCCAGCAGCTCGCCGATCGCGAACAGGAACACCACGGCAGCAGCTTCCTCGGCCTCGCCTATCACGAGCGCGCCCAGCGAGGCGACGACCATCAGCGTTTCGATAGAGAACGGCGAGCCTGACACAGCCAGCGCGAAGGCTTTGCGAGCGAACGGCAGCACGCCCGCGATCACCGCAGCGGCGAAGATCCATTCAGCGTAGCCAGGAACGAACTGCGCGATCGCGTAGGCCGAGCCCATCAGGCCGCCCAGGCCCAGCACGTGCTTGCCTTTCTTCGTCTGCCACCAGCGCTGATGGCGCGCCGTCGATGCTGCTGCTGGGGCCGCGGGTGCTGAGCCATCATGGCGGCGCACGTCGGAGACGCCGAAGCCCAGGCTCTTGATGGTCTTCTCGATGTGGCCGAGCTGCGTGGGGCCGCCAGACGCGAGCGTCAATTCCAGCGTTTCTGCGGTGAAGTTTATGCGGGCATCGGACACGCCATCCATGCGAGCGAGCGCCGTTTCGATCTTGCCGACGCAACTGGCGCAGTCCATGCCCTCGACGCGCATGGACACGTTGGGGGGCGTGCTGGGTGCTCCACGGGAGGCAGAGGCCGGCGCATGGTCATGCCCGCTGCAGGCCCCGTGATCGTGACCGTGGTCATGGGCATGGCCGTGAGCATGGCCATGCCCATGGTCATCACCGCACGCTTTGCCGTGCGAATGATCGTGCCCGTGGTCGTGGGCATGCCCATGGTCATGGTGGCCGCCGCAGCCGGCGTGGTCATGCGCGTGGGCCGCATGGCACGGTGCAGGTGCTGCGGACATTTCGGACGCGGGCAGTGCCTGCACGTCGAAGCCCAGGGACCGGATTTTCTTGGCAATGTCGCGTGCAGTATTTCGGCTACTTGTGCTGCGCGTCAACGTCAGCGTCTCATTTGTAAAATTAACCTGTACATTTGATACGCCATCAATTCGACCAAGCGCTGTTTCAATCTTGCCGACGCAACTGGCGCAATCCATACCTTCGACCCGAAAGCCCAGTTGTTCGTCCTGCGCTCCTGTGCCGTCCAATGTTTCCAAAGACATATCAATCTCCTGGTTCTCTGAGTAATCGCCGTGGCAGGACGCACAAATCAGCGATCGGAATGTTATGCAAACAAATGAACACTTGTTTGTATGTTTATTCAAAAAAAAGAAAGAATCTCTTTCTGGCTGAACCATCCGACCGCTGCTTTATGCAGCTGCCATTAAGTCATTTTTTGTTGCGCAGCATCTGGTAGGTTTCAAATGCGGTGCGGTAGGCATCACTATAGGTATCAGGCGTCTGCTCACCAGCCCAGAATCCAGCCATTCCCGCAACCTGCCAATCTGCCAAATCACTCTTTACTTGAGCACGAGTCAATGCCACCGGAGCCTTGTAAGCCGCACCCAGCTTGAGCTGGAGATAGCTCTCGTAGGCTTGTTGGTAGGCTTGGGTGTGCGAAGCGGTGGTGATTCCGCGCGAGGTGAACGCGTGCATGCCGGAGATTTTCCACAGTTCCAAATCAGCCATCACTTCAGCACGAGTCTTTCCTGCTGAGGGCGCCTGATACATATCACCTTGGGTCAATTGCAAGTAGCGCTGAAAGGCAGCCTGGTATTGAGGGCTGAACGTATCCGGGCCGCTTTCGCCGCGAGACAACGCTTCCAACCCAGATTGCCTCCAAGCAGCCAGATCCTCCTGGACCTGTTGCCGTGTCATATCTGCGGCGAACGGTTGAGCGTTTACTCCAGCAGCAAAAAGTGCGGAAAGCAGAACAGCAAAGCGAATTTTCTTGGACATGGTCAATACTCCTTGACGTTAAAAATAATGGCGTGGTCCTTACGCCTTTCGGATACCCCGTAGACAAATAATAACACACATGAAGATATGTTCAAGTGTTTATTTTTAGAGTGCTTTTTGCTTGGGGTCTTCTAGGCATTCAGCAAGGCGCGCCGGTGTCTCTCTAGATTAATAGCCAAAAAAAGCCTACCCCTTGAAGGCGTAGGCCGGCGCGCACTCACATGTTCAGTCAATCGTCGTGTCTGTCCTCCGAAATGTGAACCGCCATGTCCTGGAGTACCTGGCTGACGTGCTGGTCGGCAATGCCGTAGAAGATGTGCTTGGCTTGGCGCTCGCCGCGCACGAGGCGCGCGCCGCGCAACAGGCGCAGGTGATGGCTGACCAAGGACTGCGACAGGTCTAGCGAGCCAGCAATGTCGCCCACTGCGACCGATCCGCGCATGCACTGCAACAGGATTTTCAATCGCGATTGGTCGCCCAGCAGGCGGAAGGTCTCTGCCAGAACAGCGACGTCACTTTGCGATAGTGCGAGGACATCAGTGGTCGTGCCGTGGTTAGAGGTCGAACATTGCACAATAGCGGCGCTGGTGGTTTTGCGGGATGTCATGGATTCAAACCCTCAAGTGAACTGCGAACCGTCTAGCACGGCCTCAATGCTTGTGACCGGGAGCGGAGTGGTCATGGTCATGATTGTGCTCACTGTGGTCGTGGCCGCTGTGGTCCTGACGGCCTGTCGTGGGTTGCAGGCTGCAGATGTTCTCGTCAGCCTCCGAGTTCCAGTCGATTCCGACTGTGGCGTGTTCGATGCTGAACTGCTCTCGCAGCACCGCCTCGACGCGCTTGACCACAGCTCGCGCCTCCTCGTCCACGTTGGGTCGAACGTGTAGCGTGGCCATCGTGCGACCGGAAGTGAGTTGCCACACGTGAACATGGCTGACAGCCGCCAGGCCGGGCACAGTGCTCATCAGGCCTTGTTCCACCTTTTCCGGCGAAGCGTCCTCTGGCGCACCCTCCAACAGGATATGGATCGACTTGGCCAGGAGCTTCCAGGCGCTGCGCAGAATCAACGCCGCTACTAGAACCGACAGGATGGGGTCGATCGGAGTCCAGCCGGTGAAGTAGATGACGATCGCTGCAACGATGGCGCCGACAGAGCCGAGCAGGTCACCCATCACGTGGAGGATGGCACCTTTCACATTGACGTGATCGGTTTCGCCGCGGGTCATGATCCACAGCACGAGGACGTTGATCAGTAAGCCGAGCACGGCGACGATCATCATCGGGCCGGCGAGGATGACGGGCGGCGCCTGCAGCCGCTCCCACGCCTCGTAGGCGATCCATGCGACGATCGCGAACAGGGTCACGGCGTTCAGGAAGCCGGCGATGACCTCGAAGCGCAGGTAACCGAATGTGCGTTTGCTGTCGGCTGCGCGGCGACCGAATCGGAAGGCAGCGTAAGCCAGGGCAAGTGCCACGGCGTCGGTCAGCATGTGGCCAGCATCGGCAAGTAGGGCTAGCGAGCCCGACAGCACGCCGCCGACAGCTTCCACGAGCATGAAGCCGAAGATCAGGAAGAAGGAAACCAGAACCTTGCGCTCGTTGGCGCTCGTCACTGTGGGGGTGTGGTCGTGATCATGGTCGTGACCATGGTCATGTGCATTGGATTGGGACATGGGCGCCTCTGCTGGTTGAGTGTTTGACTATGGCGAAATATAACACATGAATATGTGTTCATGTGATATATTTTCGCTCACCCTTCTCAGCCTCCGAAGCCATGCGTTGTGATGCCGCAACGAGAAAATGTGCCTATCCTTTCGGCCAGATACGGTGCAGGTCATCCAGAATCAGCTGGTGATGGTGCCTGCCTTGGTCTGCGTGTGTGCGTAAATGAGGGTGATCCGGCGGCAAGCTGGGGTGGTCATGCGCCACGTCAGAAGGGTCGCTGGCCGGCCACAGCCAGAGCGTCAGCGCCACGCCGGCCAAGCCGACCAGGGACATGACAATGAAGGTCGATGGCAAGCCCATGACCGCGCCGAAGCGGCCGGCAAGTGGGTAGCAGATGAGCCAACAGGCGTGCGACAGCGCGAAGTGTGCCGCGAAGATCGCAGGACGGTCCTCGGCATGGGCCGAGCGGCGCAGAAGACGGCCGGATGGCGTTTGCGCCACGCTGTAGCCAAAGCCGATGATCAACCACAGCGGCAGCAACAATGCATAGCTCGGCAGCAGTGCGCCGATCCCCGTGCCCACGACCAGTACGGTAGCGCCGGTGAGCATCGCGGTTCGGTCGGCCACCTTTTCCAGTAAGGATGGCAGAACGAAGGCTGCCACCATCGAACCGCCTCCGAATGCCGCCAGTGCCGACGCCACTTCGACCTCGCCTAGGCCAAAGCGCGCCTTCACGAGAACCACCGTGTTCACGATCACCATGGCGCCCGCCGCCGAGACGGCCAAGCTGATCGCCAGCAGGCCCCGCAGGCGTGGCGTAGCGAGATAGATGCGTGTGCCGCGGGTCGTGCGATCCCAAATGCCGCGGCGCGGTCCGGGAATAGTTGTGGGCAACCGCACGCTGACCACGAGCGCGGCTGAAACGAGGAAACCGAGCACTGTTCCCGCGAACAGGTTGTGAAAGCTGATGACGGTCAGCAGCGCAGCAGCCAGCATCGGGGAAATCAGGCTTTCCAGGTCATAGGCCAGCCGGGACAGCGACAGCGCCTTCGTGTAGTCCTCTTCATCGGGAAGGATGTCCGGGATAGTGGCTTGGAAAGTCGGCGTGAAGCCGGCGGATGCCGCTTGCAGGACAAAGATCAGCAGATAGATCTGCCAGACCTCGGTGACAAAGGGCAAACAGATCGCGACAACCGCTCGTACCAGGTCCAGCGCTACGAGCAATGACCGTCGCGGGAACTGGTCGGCGAAGGCCTGTGCGACTGGAGCGACTCCCACATAGGCCAGCATCTTGATAGCCAGCGCCGACCCGAGCACCGCACCTGCATCGGCCCCGGCCAGCTCGTAGGCAAGTAGGCCGAGCGCTACCGTCATCAGGCCTGTGCCGACGAGTGCGATCACCTGCGCGGTGAACAGGTGGCGGTAGGTGCGGTTCTTTAGGACGGAGAGCATCGAGAGACCTCAGAGCAGTCTGGTTAGCGCCTTCATTTCGGCTAGAACGGAGTCCTCATCATGAGATAGGCAGTGGTCGATGTGGTCATGGATCAGGACGCGCTTGGCCGCTGTGACGGCGCTCTCCACCGCAGCGAGCTGGCGAGCGATGTCCAGGCAGGTTTCTTCTCCTTCGATCATCCCGATGACGTGTCGCAGATGACCCTCGGCGCGCTTGAGCCGTTTCACGAGATCTGGGTGGCTGGTGTGCTTGTGCATCTCTTTCATGCAGCAATCATATCCCCCCCCGGGGGATATGCTCAAGGAGTCTGCATAGCTGTTTGCGCAGTGGATTAGCCCCACCTCGCCTCTCGATGTCTTGCGCCCGACGCCCTCTCTAAGGCGATTGGTGCTCAAAGGATGTAAGGTTTTCTTTCCCATTCATATGAATAGATATACAATTGTTCATATCTAAGCCAGTGAACAGTGGCTTTTCAACGACAAGCACTTGCTCGGAAAGAGAACACCCAGCCGGGGGTAAGTACTGATGCAACACCGATGGAGAATTGAATGCTTCGCAAAGACATACGCAAGGGATGGATCTGGGCGGTATCCACGCTTTGGGCCGGCACCGTGCTAGCCCAGCCAGTAGCCGCCCCTCACGTCCCATCCAGACCAGACAGCCACATGGTCGCCCAATTGTGGGAGTCAGCTTGGCAGCGGCAGCCAGAAGCCGCTGGAGAAGGCGCCTGGCAGCAGGCCGCCCAAGCACGCCAAGAGACGGCCGGCAGTTGGGTGGCAGGTCCGATGGCGCTGGAAGCCTCCACCAAAACTGATCGGTTCAACAACCGCAACGGACAGCGCGAATATGAAGTCGGGGTGGCTATTCCCCTTTGGATGCCTGGTGAGCGCGCCTCGTCGGCACGCTGGGCGGACGCGGAAAGCCTCGCGCTATCCAGCCGGATGCTGGCCGCCAAGCTACGCACGGCCGGACAGGTTCGCCAGGCATGGTGGGCATGGCAGCGTGCCCAGGCCGAATTGGTGGCGGCGCAGGATCGCACCCGCAGCGCGGACGAGTTGGCGCAAGATGTGGCTCGCCGGGTTCGCGCGGGCGACCTGGCGCAAGCCGACAGAAACCAGGCCGATGGCGCCTTGGCGTCGGCTCGTAGTGCCCTGGCCATTGCTCAGGCCGAAGAAATCACGCAGCGCGAGGCGTTGTTGGCACTGACCGGCATCGAGAGTATCCCGTCGCAGGCCGATTCCGCGCAGCCGGAGCAGTCAGGTGTCCGAGTTCAACCGGCATCGGCACAGCCGTCCGGCGCGTTGTTGGGTAACCACCCTGCGCTGCTGGAACTGCAGCACAAGGCGCTGGCGGCCCGCCGCTCTGCGGAACTGGTGTCCCATCAGAAGTACGCCAACCCCGAACTGACCCTGGCGACCACGCGGGATCGGGGCGGCTACGGCGAACGCTACAACCAGACGATCACGGTGGGTGTGCGCATTCCCTTCGGTACGGGTAGCCGTCATACCGAGCAATTGTCCAGCGCCAATGCGCAGGCACTGGAGGCTGAGTCGGCACTCGCGGCCCAGCGCACCCGGCTACTCTCGGAAATTCGAACTGCCCAATCGCGCGAACTGGCAACCAGCACCCAGATGCAGGCCGCTTCGGAGCGCCAGCGACTAGCCCAACAAACGCGCACCTTCTACCAAAAGTCGTTCGCGATGGGCGAGACGGACATGCCGACACGCCTTCGCATCGAGCAGGAGGCCACCGAGGCCGAGCGCGCGGCGCTGCTCGCCAAGGTGGAGCATGCCGCGGCCATCTCGTCCCTGTTGCAGGCACAAGGCACGCTGCCGCAGCCGACCGAGACTTTCACTGACATCTCCGGCACGCGCTGATCGGCGCGCGCTCAACCATCCTGGAACCTTAGAAATGTCGCAATCCTCTTTCTGGCGTGCAGCTGCCTTGTCCAGCCTCCTGCTTGGCAGTAGCGCAACGTGGGCCGGCGACGGCCATGACCATGGCGAAGCCGCTCCTGCCCCCGCAGCGGCCGCGCTTCCGCGCTTTGCCGCAGTTTCCGATGACTTCGAACTGGTGGGTGTGCTGAACGGCCAGCGTCTCACACTCTACCTCGACCATGCTGCCGACAACCGGCCGGTGACCGATGGCGAGCTGACCCTCGAGCTGGGTGGTCAACAGGTAAAGGTCAGCTCACACGGGGTTGGAGAGTTCGAGGCCGATCTGACTGAGCCGCTATCCGATGGCGAGACCTCAATCATGGCCACTATTACTGCGCAGGGCCAATCGGACCTGTTGACGGGCGTTCTCGATGTTCATAGCGAAGACGCCGAACACGAGCATGCCGTCGCATCCGGCCGTGTGGTCGTACTAGGTGGCGGTGCCGCAGTCCTCGGCGTCGGTGTCCTAGCGTGGGCGCTGCGCAGACGTACACGCACCAACGGTGCACTGCGAGGTGCAGCATGAAGCGCAACTTCCGTTTCCTAATGACGACGGCCATGGCGGCTGCATTGGCTCTGGCTGCTCCCGCGTTCGCTCACGACGGCCATGACCACGGCGACGAAGCGCCGGCTGCGTCTTCCAATGGCCCCCAGCGCCAGCCTGATGGCAGCGTGTTTCTTCCGAAACCGTCGCAACGTCAGATCGGTGTACGCACCCAGCTGATCAAGCAGGAGCCCTTGGCCCGCAGCCATGAACTGGCTGGCAAAGTAATCATGGACCCGACGACAGGCGGCAAGGTCCAGGCAATGGTAATGGGCCGGCTGGTGCCCGGGCCGGATGGTCTGCCGCAGATCGGCCAATCCGTGCGCAAGGGCCAGGTGCTGGCTTACATCGAACCGGCCAGCGGTGTGCTGGAGCGCTCAGGCCAGATGGCCCAGGTTGCCGAGCTGCGTGCGGGCCAAGCGCTCGCGCAGAAGCGCTTGGCCCGGCTGCGCGAGCTGTCGGAGACCGTGCCCCGCAAGGAGATCGAAGCAGCCGAAAGCGAAGTGAACAGCCTGACCGAACGCGCCCGCGCCTTGAGCGGGGGCCTCGCCGGCAGGGACGTACTGAAGGCCCCAGTCAGCGGCGTCATCGCATCCAGCCCCGCAGTTGCCGGGCAGGTCGTGGATGCGCGCGAACTGGTGTTTGAGGTGGTCGATCCGACCCAACTGCGCATCGAGGCGCTTGCCTACGATCCGGCAATGGCACAGAACCTGGCCGGTGCTGCACTCGCAGTAGGCGGTCAGAAGGTGCCGCTGAGCTTCGTCGGTGCCGCCAGCAGCCTGCGCGAGCAGGCCCTGCCCATGCTGTTCAAGGGCACCAGCGAAAGCCTCTCGCGCTTGGCGGTCGGTATGCCGGTGGTGGTCTTCGTGCAAGAGGCGACGACGGTACCTGGCTACCGCGTGCCTTCCGGTGCGCTGATGAAGAACCCTGCCAACCAGAACATCGTCTGGGTCAAAGACCAGGCCGAGCGCTTCGAGCCGCGTGTCGTGAACATCACTCCTTTGGATGGTGCATCCATCGCTGTCACTTCGGGCCTGGCGGACGGCGACCGCGTGGTTGTCGAGGGCGCGTCCCTGATCAATCAAGTTCGTTGAGGGGCACCATTCCATGTTCAAGTGGCTTCTCGAAAATAGCTTACGAAACCGGCTCCTGGTCATCATCGGGGCGCTGGTGCTGATGGCGTATGGCGCGTTCACCCTGACGCGCACGCCGGTAGATGTCTTTCCCGATCTCAACAAGCCGACCGTCACTCTCATGACGGAGGCTGGCGGCATGGCTGCCGAAGAAGTCGAGCAACTCATCACGTTCCCGCTCGAAACGGCCATGAACGGCCTGCCCAGCGTCGAAAGCGTGCGCTCGGTCTCCAGCGCCGGGCTTTCCTTCATCTACGTGACATTTGACTGGAAGACCGACATCTTCCGGGCGCGCCAGATGGTCTCCGAACGCCTGACGTCCATGGAGGAAGGGCTAGCCCCGGGCGTGACGCCCACTATGGGGCCAATCAGCTCAGTGATGGGCGAGATCATGCAGATTGCAATCCCCATCGGTGCCAAGCCCTCAGGGCAGAAGAACGCAGCCCCGCCGCTGTCGGCCATGGACACTCGCGAGTACGCGGACTGGGTGCTACGCCCCCGGCTGATGGCCATACCTGGTGTTGCCCAAGTCATCCCGATCGGAGGCGAGGTCCGTCAGTTCCAGGTCCAGCCCAACACCACGCGTATGTCAGAGCTGGGCGTGACTGCGTCCGATCTGGATGCGGCTCTCAAGGGCTTCTCCGCGAACACTTCCGGCGGCTTCCTGGAGATCAATGGCCGCGAGTACCTGATCCGCAACCTGGGCCGCACGTCCCGACTCGACGACCTGCGTAACCTGCCTCTCGCGGTGCGTGCGGGCCAACCCATCCTGCTCCACCAGGTCGCCGATGTTCAGTTTGCGCCAGCCATCAAGCGCGGCGATGCGGGCTTCGAGGGCCTGCCAGCCGTGATCCTGGGCATCCAAAAGCAGCCCACGGCCGATACGATTGCACTGACCCGCTCGATCGAGTCAGCGTTGGCGGACATGAAGGGCTCACTGCCGGCTGGCATGGCCGAGCCACAGGTGACCTTCCGACAAGCCAACTTCATCGAGGCGTCCATCAGCACGCTGCAAGGCAAGCTCATCGGCGCATCGGTCTTCGTGGCGGTGATCCTGTTCTTCTTCCTGGGCACTTTGCGCCCCCTGGTGATCGCGTTGACCGCGATTCCTGCCTCGATCTTCGTGACCGGGCTGGTGTTCCACTATTTCGGCCTATCAATCAACACCATGACGCTCGGTGGGCTGGCGATCGCCATCGGCGGTCTCGTGGACGATGCTGTGGTCGATGTGGAGAACATCATGCGGCGGCTCAAGGAGGACCGCACCCGCCACCCTGAGAACCGGCTGACGCCCCTGGTCATCGTTGCCAGGGCCTCGATGGAGGTTCGCTCGGCGATTCTCTACGCCACGATGATCATTGTGCTGGTGTTCCTGCCTCTGTTCGCGCTGCCGGGGATGGAGGGGCGCTTGTTCGTGCCGCTGGGCATCGCCTTCATCGTCTCCACGCTGGCCTCGCTGCTGGTCTCTGTGACGGTCACTCCGGTGCTTTCGTACTACCTGCTGCCCAAGATGAGGACGCTGGACCATGGCGACACTCGGCTTCTAGCCTGGTTGAAGACGCGCTATCAGGGCGGCCTGCAGCGGGTCTTGCAGCGGCCGCGTGCCGCCCTTGGCATGGCCGCTGTGGCTGTCACACTGGCTGTCGCCGCGGTGCCATTCTTCCCGACCACGTTCCTGCCCCCGTTCAATGAAGGAACGTTGCTGGTGGGCCTGCGCCTGAATCCCGGTGTGACGCTGGCCGAATCTTCGGCGCTTGCCCAGCAAGCCGAGCTGCTGGTCGCGCAGGTGCCAGAGGTGCAGCACGTGGGCCGGCGCAGCGGACGGGCCGAGCTGGACGAGCATGCCGAAGGCGTGCATGTCAGCGAGCTGGACGTGGGCCTGCTGCCCGCCTCGGAGCTAAAGCGCTCCATGGAGGAGATCACCGCCGACATCCGTTCGCGTCTGGCTCACTTGCCCGGCTCCATCGGCATTGGCCAGCCGATCTCGCACCGCATCGACCACATGTTGTCGGGGGTGCGCTCGCAGATCGCCATCAAGGTGTTCGGCGAGGACCTGGACGTCCTGCGCGGGCAGGCGGATCTGCTGCGCGCCAAGCTGGCCGGAATTCCGGGGCTTGCTGACCTGGAGATCGAAAAGCAGGTCCTTGCGCCGCAGATCAAAATCCGCGTGGATTATGCGGCGGCGGGACGCTACGGCGTGGCCGCACCGCAAATTCTGTCCACGCTACAAAGCCTGGTCGAAGGCGAAAAGATCACCGAGGTCATCGAGGGCAACCGCCGCTTCGCGCTGGTGGTTCGCCTGCCCGAGCAGGCGCGGTCGATTGAGGGCTTGAGCCGCATCCTCATCGACACGCCCATGGGTCGGGTCCCGTTGTCGCGCCTTGCCACCATCGAAGACAGCGACGGCCCCAACCAGGTCAGCCGCGACGATGGCCGTCGGCGCATAGTTTTGTCGGCCAACGCTCAGAGACGGCCGCTGTCCGAAGTAGTGGCCGACATACGCAGCGTCGTCCAAGAAGTGCGCTTGCCCGAAGGCTACTTCATCACGCTGGGCGGCCAGTTCCAGGCACAAGAGGAAGCCTCGCGACTGGTGGGCCTGCTGTCCATCGTCTCCCTGACGCTCATGTTCGTGGTGTTGTACACGCGCTACAAGTCGGTCGCCCTATCGGCGCTCATCATGGTGAACATTCCATTGGCCCTGGTCGGCGCCGTGCTGGGGCTGTGGCTGTCTGGCCAGCCGTTGTCCGTGGCCGCTCTGGTCGGCTTCATCACGCTCGCGGGTATTTCTGTGCGCAACGGCATCCTGAAGGTGAGCCACTACCTCAACCTCATGCGCATGGAGGGCGAGGACTTCGACCAGAAGATGATCGTGCGTGGCTCGCTCGAACGGCTTTCCCCGGTTCTGATGACCGCGCTGGTCACGGCCTTCGCACTGGCCCCGCTGTTGTTCGAGGCGTCACGACCCGGTACTGAGATCCTGCACCCCGTCGCGGTGGTGATCTTCTCGGGGCTGGTCAGCTCCACGCTGCTGGACACCTTCCTTACACCCGCCATGTTCTGGCTGTTCGGCCGCAAGCCTGCCGAACGCCTGCTGGACGACCGCGACGCGGGGGCATTCTGATGCAACGCCTTCTGTCACCCGATTTCAACCACCGTAACCCTATAGGAGCTTTCATGTCTGTTCGATTTCGTTCCCTCACGGCTGGCACCGCCCTCGCCCTGGCATCCGTCACCGCCTTCGCCGCAGGCGACCATGACCACGCGCATGACCACAAGCCGCTGCATGGTGGCGTCGTGACCGAAGTCCGGGACGTGGACTACGAGTTGGTCGTTCAGCCCGCAGCAGCGCAACTCTACCTGCGCGACCACGGCAAGCAGGTCAACGTAAGCAACACCAAAGCCAAGCTCACGCTGTTGACCGGCTCACAAAAGCAGGAGGTGCAACTCACGCCTGCCGCGGACGGAAGCCGCCTCGAAGGCAGCGGGACCTTCGCCGCAGCCAAGGGCACGAAGGCCGTTGTCCAAGTCGAACGTGGGGGCAATACCGCGAGCGCCCGGTTCGTTCTTCCGTAGTGTTCAACGTGATCGTCAGGGAACGAGCTGTAATCTGGCGACCACCTGACAAAAGGCGCGACATAGGCGCTCACTATTTCCTCAAAAACTTTGGAGATGTAAATCATGGACATGCATTTCGACGTCATTGTTATCGGTGCCGGCCCTGGCGGATACATCGCGGCCATTCGCGCTGCCCAATTAGGCATGAAGGTCGCTTGTGTAGATGCCTGGAAGAACAAGGACGGAAAGCCAGCACCTGGCGGTACCTGCAACAACATCGGTTGTATCCCTTCGAAAGCGCTACTGCAGTCGTCAGAGAACTTTGAACAAGCCAAGCACCACTTTGGCACGCACGGCATCTCCACGGGTGATCTGCGCATGGATGTGACCACGATGCTGGAACGTAAGAATCAGGTGGTGAAGTCCAGCAACGAAGGCATCCTTTATCTGTTCCGCAAAAACAAGGTCCAGTTCTTCAACGGCCTGGCGTCTTTCACCAGGACTGTCGATGGTGGCTTCGAGGTGAGCGTCGCCGCCGATGAGGCTGTTACCTTGGTGGGCAAGCAGATCATCGTTGCCACAGGCTCCAACGTGCGGCCGCTCCCCAACCTACCGTTCGATGAGCGGGTCGTGCTCTCCAACGACGGCGCGCTGAACATCGCGGCCGTGCCCAATCGGTTGACCGTCATCGGTGCCGGCGTGATCGGCCTGGAGCTGGGCTCCGTTTGGCGCCGCCTGGGGGCGGATGTCACGATCCTCGAAGGCTTGCCCAGCTTCCTGCCAATCGTCGACCAAGCCATCGCCAAGGAGGCGAAGAAGGCGTTCGACAAGCAAGCCCTGAAGATCGAACTAGGTGCGAAGGTTCGCGAAGTCAATGCAACCGAGGCCGGCGTGACTATTCACTACACCGACAGCCAGGGCCAGACGCAGTCCTTGCAGGCAGACAAAGTGATCGTGGCTATCGGCCGTGTGCCCAACACCGAAGGCCTGAATCCGGCCGCCGTGGGACTCCAACTGGATGAGCGCGGCGCCGTGGTGGTGGACGATGCATGCCGCACCAGTGTGCCCGGCATCTGGGCCATCGGTGACGTGGTGCGTGGCCCGATGTTGGCGCACAAGGCGGAAGAGGAAGGTGTCGCAGTGGCCGAGCGCATTGCCGGCCAGCACGGTCACGTCGATTTCAACACGATCCCCAACGTCATCTACACCAGCCCGGAGATTGCCTGGGTAGGCCGCACCGAGCAGCAGCTCAAAGAGCAGGGCACCGCCTATCGAATCGGTTCCTTCCCGTTCATGGCCAATGGCCGCGCGCGTGCACTGGGCGACACGACGGGCCTCGTCAAGGTGATCGCCGATTCTGCCACGGACGAGATACTCGGCGTGCATGTAGTCGGCCCGCAGGCCAGCGAACTGGTGGCCGAGGCCGTGATCGCCATGGCGTTCAAGGCCAGCAGCGAAGACATCGCCCGCATCTGCTTTGCCCATCCGACCCTCTCCGAGACGTTCAAAGAGGCCTCGCTGGCAGTGGACAAGCGCGCGCTCAACTTCTGATTGATCGGAAGCGGCATCCAAACCGCCTCACCGAACGCAGCTGCGGGCGGTGGGGCGCATATCGCCATGGAACGTAGGCCACGCTGCAACGGCATGCTATGCCCAACAGTTACTCGTCGTTGTGGTCTTCCGCGATGTGGGTGGCCATATCCAGCAGCACCTGGTTCACGTGCTTGTCCGCCACCTCATAGAAGATCTGTTTGGCCTGGCGCACGCCCTTGACCAGGCGAGCACCGCGCAGCAGCCGCAGGTGGTGGCTCACCAGCGACTGCGAGAGTTCGAGGGTTTCAGCGATATCCCCGACCGAGGATGAGCCCTTCATGCAGCACAGCATGATTCTCAGCCGGGACGGGTCACCCAGGAGGCGGAATGTCTCAGCCAAGATGGTCACGTCATTCTGTGACAGCGATTCCAAATTGGCGCTGGGATCCTTCGGTGGGGTACTGAATGGCTTACTTGTATTCATTTTTAAAATATTTCCTAACCTCGAATGGCTGTTTTCGCCCTTCAGAATTAACAAGGCAGCAGCCGCTTAGGCGCGCGCAGCAAAGAACCAGTGCGAGCCTGGCAGGCAAGGCCTCCGCTCCCCGTGCACCGGGTCATTTCTGAAACCTGACAGCATCCGAAAAAGCGCTTGACCTTCCCACGATGGTAAACCCTAAGCTCCCTCCATGTCGAATTTCAACTATGGGAAGCACACCATGAGCATGGCAACAACGAGTAGTGCTGGCGGCCAAGCAGCGGCAATCAGCCTGCCCATCGAGGGCATGACCTGCGCAAGCTGCGTCGGCCGAGTCGAGGCCGCCCTTGCCAAGGTCGAGGGCGTGGCAAGCGTGTCTGTCAATCTCGCCACCGAGCGAGCGGACATTCGCCTGAACCGTGCTGTCGATCGCATGGCGCTGATCCAGGCGATCGAGAAGGTAGGGTACGACGTGCCTCAGGGCACCATCGAGCTGGCGATCGGAGGCATGACCTGCGCTTCGTGCGTGGGCCGCGTCGAGAAGGCGCTCAAGGCGGTGCCGGGCGTCACTGAGGCTGTGGTCAATCTGGCGACCGAGCGCGCTACCGTGCGTGGTGTGGCATCCGTGCAGGATCTAATCGCGGCTGTCGATAAGGTCGGCTACGAGGCCAGCCCTGTCGATACCAGCATGCAGGCCGACGAGGAAGCCGCCGAGAAAAAGGACGCCGAGCGCGCCGAACTCAAGCGCGACCTGACCCTGGCCGCCGTGCTGGCGCTGCCTGTGTTCGTGCTCGAAATGGGCTCGCACATGATTCCCGGCATGCACGAGTGGGTGGCTTCCACCATCGGCATCCAGCAGAGCTGGTATCTGCAGTTCGTGCTGACCCTGCTGGTGCTCGCCATTCCGGGCTGGCGCTTCTACGAGAAGGGCTTCCCGGCGCTGTTCCGCCTGGGTCCCGACATGAACTCGCTGGTCGCGGTCGGCACGGCCGCGGCCTTCGGCTATTCGATGGTCGCCACGTTCGCGCCCAGTCTGCTGCCGGCCGGCACGGTGAACGTGTACTACGAGGCGGCCGCCGTCATCGTGGCGCTGATCCTGCTGGGCCGCTTTCTTGAGGCACGGGCCAAGGGCCGCACCTCCGAGGCCATCAAGCGCCTGGTCGGCCTACAGGCCAAGGAGGCGCACGTGCTGCGCGACGGCCGCATCGTGGACATCCCGATCAACGACGTGGCGCAGGGCGACATCGTGGAAGTGCGCCCCGGCGAGCGCGTGCCGGTCGATGGTGAAGTGACCGAGGGCCGCAGCTTCGTGGACGAGTCGATGATCACCGGCGAGCCGATTCCCGTCGAAAAGGCGGAAGGCAGCACCGTGGTCGGCGGCACCGTCAACCAGAAGGGTGCGCTGACGCTGCGTGCCACCGCCGTGGGCGGTCAGACCATGCTGGCGCAGATCATCCGCATGGTCGAGCAGGCGCAAGGTTCCAAGCTGCCGATCCAGGCCGTGGTGGACAAGGTGACGCTGTGGTTCGTGCCCGCCGTCATGCTGGCCGCCGTGCTGACCTTCCTGGTCTGGCTGGTGTTCGGCCCGTCGCCCGCGCTGTCCTTCGCGCTGGTCAATGCCGTGGCGGTGCTGATCATTGCCTGCCCGTGCGCCATGGGTCTGGCGACGCCGACCTCCATCATGGTCGGCACGGGCCGGGGCGCTGAGATGGGCGTGCTGTTCCGCAAGGGTGAAGCCCTGCAACTGCTCAAGGACGCCAAGGTGGTGGCCGTGGACAAGACCGGCACGCTGACCGAGGGCCGCCCGGTCCTGACCGACCTGGAGATTGCCGACGGCTTTGACCGCAACCAGGTGCTGGCGAAGGTCGCCGCCGTGGAATCGCGCTCGGAGCATCCGATCGCACGCGCCATCGTCGAGTCGGCCGTGGAAGGTGGCATCGCGCTGCCGACGATGACAGACTTCGATTCGGTCACGGGCATGGGCGTGCGCGCCACCGTGGACGGCGCGCGTGTCGAGGTCGGTGCCGATCGCTTCATGCGTGAGCTGGGGTTGGACGTGGGCGGCTTCGCTCGCACGGCCGAGCGCCTAGGCAACGAGGGCAAGTCGCCGCTGTACGCCTCGATCGACGGCCGGCTGGCCGCCATCATCGCGGTGGCCGATCCGATCAAGTCCAGCACGCCCGCGGCCATTGCCGCGCTGCACCAGCTCGGCCTGAAGGTGGCGATGATCACCGGCGACAACGCGCGTACCGCGCAGGCCATCGCCAAGCAACTGGGCATCGACGAGGTGGTGGCCGAAGTGCTGCCCGAGGGCAAGGTCGAAGCCGTGCGCCGGCTGAAAGCCAGCCACGGCCAGATCGCCTACGTGGGCGACGGCATCAACGACGCCCCGGCGCTGGCCGAGGCCGACGTGGGCCTGGCCATCGGCACCGGCACCGACGTGGCGGTGGAGTCGGCCGACGTAGTGCTGATGTCGGGCAACCTGCAGGGCGTGCCCAACGCCATCGCGCTGTCCAAGGCGACCATCGGCAACATCCGCCAGAACCTGTTCTGGGCGTTTGGCTACAACACGGCCCTGATCCCGGTGGCCGCTGGCGTCCTGTACCCCGCATACGGTGTGCTGTTGTCGCCGATCTTCGCGGCTGGCGCGATGGCGCTGTCCAGCGTGTTCGTGCTCGGAAACGCGCTGCGCCTGCGCCGCTTCCAGCCGCCGCTGGCGGCGGATACCGCTCATTGAGAAAGGAGGAACACCATGAACATCGGTGAAGCATCCAAGGCCTCGAAGGTCTCGGCCAAAATGATCCGCTACTACGAGCAAATCGGTCTGATCCCTCCGGCTGACCGCACCGATTCGGGCTACCGCGCCTATACCCAGGACGACGTTCACCGGTTGCATTTCATCCGGCGTTCGCGCGACCTCGGCTTCTCGGTAGCCGAGATCACGGACTTGCTGGGACTGTGGAATGACAAGTCGCGCCAGAGTGCTGATGTAAAGCGTCTGGCCCAGCAACACATCGACGAGTTGGACCGGCGCATCGAGAGCATGCTGGAGATGGCCGCGACGCTCAAGGCGCTGATCCGGTGTTGCGCCGGCGACGAACGGCCCGACTGCCCGATCCTGCACACGCTGGAGCAGCCCGATACCAGTGACAACAAGCCCGAAGCGCGCACTGGCGCAGTGCCGCGCCGCGCGCGAGCCAACGCAGCAGGAAAAAAGCCGCGTGCGCACTGAGCAGCCAGGAGAGATATGCCCAAAATCACAGTCTTGCCCCATCCTGAACTGGCTCCCGAGGGAGCCGAACTGAACGTGCCAGCAGGCACTTCGATCTGCGAGGCCCTGCTGGACAACGGCATCGAGATCGAGCATGCCTGCGACATGAGCTGTGCCTGCACGACCTGTCACTGCATCGTGCGCAAGGGGTTTAATTCTCTAAACGAAGTCGAGGAGTGCGAGGATGATCTGCTCGACCGGGCCTGGGGACTGGAGGCGCAGTCGCGGCTGAGCTGCCAGGCCATCGTTGCGACCGAAGACCTGACCGTCGAGATCCCCAAGTACACGATCAACCATGCCAAGGAGAACCACTAGGAGCCTGCGTGCTGCCTCAGGCGCACCGGCCTGCGGCAGGGTTGCTCTGGCAGATGGAGGACTGACGGCATTGCAGCCAGATAACCAACCCGTGGGCCAGACCAACCCGCGAGCCAGGTGTCTACACTCCCTTTGCACGGTCGTCGGTTAGGCTGGAAAGGTCATCAACGTCCTTAAATCCGTGACGGCCGGCCCATGGAAAGTCACACAGGAGAAGTCCTGCATGTCTGCGCCCAAGCTAGCCACGCTCTACCGAATGGTCATGCCCGGCCATACCTGCCCCTACGGGCTGAAGTCGCTCGATCTGCTCAAACGCAAGGGCTACGAGGTCGAGGACAAACACTTGGCGAGCCGCGAGCAGACGGATGCGTTCAAGAAGGAGCATGGCGTCGAGACCACGCCCCAGGTCTTCATAAACGGGCGGCGCGTGGGCGGCTACGACGACCTACGCAAATTCTTCGGCATGTCCGTGAAGGACAAGAACGCCGTGACCTACACCCCTGTGATCGCGCTGTTCGCCATGGCGGCCGCGATGGCGCTGGCGGCGAGCTGGGCGGCCTTCGGCCAGCTCTGGAGCATTCAGGCGGCAGAGTGGCTCGTGGCCTTTGCCATGTGTCTCCTGGCGCTGCAGAAGCTCAAGGACGTGGACGGCTTCGCGACGATGTTCCTCAACTACGACCTGCTGGCCAAGCGCTGGGTTCGGTATGCCTATTTCTACCCGTTCGCGGAGGCCATCGCAGGCGTCCTGATGGTCGCGGGCGTGGGGATGTGGGTGTCGATTCCGTTGGCGCTGTTCATCGGGACCGTCGGGGCCGTGTCGGTTTTCAAGGCGGTCTATGTCGATCGCCGGGAACTCAAGTGCGCCTGCGTGGGCGGGGACAGCAACGTGCCGCTGGACTTCGTGTCCCTGACCGAGAACCTGATGATGGTGGCGATGGCCCTGTGGATGTGGGCCAAGGTCGCCTACCTTGGGATGCACTGAGCGCCGCGCCAGATATGGCGCAGCGCACGTGCTCGCATCGGCCGTCCTGTGTGCATGCCGGCCACGACGCGGTGTTACTGCGCGCGCGGCGGGAAGCCAGCTTCGCTCAGGGCCGCGGCGATCTGCTCTTGCGAGGCCGAGGTCTGGACCTCGACACGGCGGGTCGGCGGGTCCGTAACGATCTTGGCGTTGGGGTCGATCGTTTGGATCGTTTTCGTCACAGTGCGGGCGCAGCCGCCGCAGGTCATGTCTTCGAGATGGAATTGCATGGAAAACTCCTTTCGGGTTGGGATGCTTAAAGTTTGATCCTTGCCACGGTTGGAAGGTCAAGCGCTATTTGCATCCCCGCCACACCAACCTGCCGAATGTTCATAGGGGCAAGGCCGTGGTGCTCTTCACGCGGTCCAGCACGAAGCTGGTCTTGCAGTCTTGCACGCTGGGGTGCTTGAGCAGCGTATCGAGCACGAAGCGGGAGTAGTGGGCCATATCTCTGACGACCACCCGCAACAGGTAGTCCATGTCGCCGGTCAGCGCGTGGCACTCCACCACCTCGGGCCAGTTCTGAACCGACGCGCGGAACACGTCCATGGGGTTGCGCTTGTGCGAATCAGAGTGCTTTTCGAGGCGCACGTTCAGGTAGGCCGTGAGGGTGAGGCCGATGCGTTCGGGGTGCACCAGGGCCACATAGCCGGCGATGACGCCAGCCTCTTCGAGGCGGCGCACCCGCCTCAGCGTGGCCGAGGACGACAGGCTTGCGTGTTCGGCCAGTTCGTCGAAGGTGGACCTTCCATTGCGTTGCAATGCATCAATAAGGCGTCTATCCGTACCATCAAGGACTATTTCTGTGCTCATTTCTTTCACCACGCAGGAATCAGGCATCAAGAAGTCTATTTGCAATTGATTTTGCAGAAATGATGTGCGGGCTTTTTCTTACCATCTAGGGTGTCCAGATTTCCACCCCAAACCCAAGAGAGACACCCCTGATGACCGACCTTTTTGACAACCCGATGGGCCTGTGCGGCTTTGAATTCGTCGAGTTCGCCTCGCCGACGCCCGGCGTGCTGGAGCCGCTGTTCGAGAAGCTCGGCTTCACCGAGGTGGCCCGGCATCGCTCCAAGGACGTATCGCTCTACCGCCAGGGCGACATCAACTTCATCGTCAACCGCGAGCCTAAAAGCCAGGCGGCGTATTTCGCGGGCGAGCACGGCCCCAGCCCCTGCGGGCTGGCGTTCCGCGTCAAGGATTCGCACAAGGCCTACCACCGCGCGCTGGAGCTGGGCGCGCAGCCGATGGACATTCCCACTGGCCCGATGGAGTTGCGCCTACCGGCGATCAAGGGCATCGGCGGCGCGCCGCTGTACCTGATCGATCGCTTCGAGGACGGCAAGTCCATCTACGACATCGACTTCGAATTCCTACCCGGTGTGGATCGCCGTCCCAAAGGCCACGGCTTCTCGATCGTCGATCACCTCACACACAACGTCTATCGCGGCCGCATGACGTACTGGGCCGACTTCTACACGAAGTTCTTCAACTTCCAGGAGATCCGCTACTTCGACATCAACGGCGAGTACACCGGCCTGGCTTCCAAGGCGATGAGCGCGCCGGACGGCCTGATCCGCATCCCGCTGAACGAGGAAGCACGCCAGGGCGGCGGCCAGATTGAGGAATTCTTGATGCAGTTCAGCGGCGAGGGCATCCAGCACATCGCCCTGCTGTGCGACAACCTACTCGATGCGCTCGACCGCGTGCAGATGGCCGGTATCCCGCTGCTGACCGCCCCCAACGACATCTATTACGCAAACTTGGAAAAGCGCCTGCCCGGCCATGGCCAGCCCGTGCCCGAGTTGCAGGCGCGCGGCATTCTGCTCGACGGCACGACCGAAGGCGGCCAGCCCCGCCTGCTGCTGCAGATATTCTCCGAGCCGCTGCTTGGCCCGGTGTTCTTCGAGTTCATCGAGCGCAAGGGCAACTACCGCGAGGGCTTCGGCGAAGGAAACTTCGGCGCCTTGTTCGAGTCGATGGAACGCGACCAGATCAACCGTGGCTCGTTGGAAATCAACCCGGCCTGATTTGGGCTTTTCCATGAAGGCAGAGCGCCTTCGGTCCTACATCTCGCGAGCCCCTCTGTGGGCTCGCGCTACTTTGGCGTCAGTACGGCCTTAGCCGCTCAAGCATTGAGCGGGTTGGGTTCGGCGTCACGTTCCGAAACAGTTGCTACCACTCTTGACTTGAGTTAATACATGAACATATGTATTCTTATTCAGATACACCGATGGCCTTTTTCCTCGCCCTGAAGAGGGACCCAGCACTACCTCGCCCCCTCTAAGCGCACTTCGGCAGCAATGCGCCGTGGCCAACCCAATGACCAGGATTGCTGAAGGACGTGCCCATGGAACTTCGTCATTTGCGCTGCTTCGTGGCTCTCGCCGAAGAGCTGCATTTCACCCGTGCTGCGGAGCGCTTGCACATCGAGCAGCCGCCGCTGTCCCGCACGATCAAGGAATTGGAAGACGAACTGGGGGTGCTGCTCTTTGACCGCGATCGGCGGGGAACGCGGTTGACGCCAGCGGGTACCACCTTCCTTCAGGACATTCGCCGGCTGTTCACCAACCTGGAGCAGGCACGAGAAAACGTCAGGGCGATCGCCGCAGGCCTAAGAGGCAGCGTGCGCATCGCCATCTCCGATGGCGCCATCGACCCGCGGCTGTCTGCACTTCTTGCCCTGTGCCGCCAGGAGGAGCCGGAGATCGAAATACGGCTCTCCGAGGTCACCCTGGCGGAACAGTTGCGGGGGCTGCGATCCGGCGACTTCGCGATCGGTTTCGCACACACTGCGGACGTCGGCGACGGACTGGTGACGGAGCCCATCTGGCAGGACCCGCTGGTGGTGACCTTGCCGATCCGGCACCCGTTGCTGGCCCACAAGGAAGTGTCGCTACGTGAACTCGTGAGTTACCCGCTGGTGATGTGCGATCCGCAGCTTTGCGAGGGCTACTGCCGCGAATTGACCCGGCTGCTACATCCCCTGGAGCGCGAGTCCACCATCGTTGAGCATGTCTCGTCGCTGGACATGATGCTCACGTTGGTCGGAGCTGGTTACGGCATCGGCTTCGCAACGGCGACCCGAATCGCGGTATGCCAACGTCCCGACGTGGTGATCCGGCCGTTGGCGCTCGATTCGGCCGTCATCATCACCTACCTGCTTCGGCCCGAAGGCGGTAGCGGACTATCCGTTCCCGTAGAGCGCTTCATCGAGCGTTTGCGTTCGCCAAAGAGCGATTAGCTACGGCGCCTGCGCCACACCCGGCGTCACGCATCGCCCTGAAGGTAGAGGTTGCGCTCCGTGGCCGTCATCAGTTCGGCCGAGCTGATCTTGAGAGCCAGGGAAATTTTTAGAATGAGAGCGAGTGTCGGCATGTGCTCGCCGCGCTCAATCTTGCCCATGTGCGAACGCGCGATCCCCGCCAAGCCCGCGAACTCATCCTGAGCAATCCCCTGATCCAGGCGAGCGGCTCGCACCGCTTGCCCGAACGCCAACGCCGGTGCGGACTCATAGGTGGTTACTCCGGCGGGCCGTCCAGGCCGAATAGTGCGCTTCTGCATTCGCAGAAGCGTCATGGAATCACTGATCTTTAACCACGTTAAAGATATCTCTTTAGTATGATGTCGGTAGATCTTTTCGATCCCCTCCCGCCGCCTCTTTGGGGGTATCCATGCATGACGTCATCAGTCCGCCCCCGAATTTCACACTCGCCATAGCGCCAGGTGTACCGTCTTCACGGCTGTCGGCGCTGCTTGCACTGCAGCGAGCGCAGGAGCCGGGCGTCGCGATGGCCGTGCGTGAAGTTTCGGATCAAGAGTTGATGACGGGCCTGCAGGAGGGCCGCTACGACGCGGGACTATCTCTTAGCGGTGCGGGGGATCACCTGACGAGTAGCCGGAGGCTATGGTGCGAAAGCATGGCCGTTGCGATACCACCGCGGTCCCGCTTAGTTAACCAGGCGAAGCTCACCATCTCAGATCTTCAGGATTATCCAATCTATCGCTGGCGGGTGGAGGCTTGCCCCTTGCTGGACGAGAGGTTGGCCTCCCTCATGCCAGTGGACCAAGAGAACATCCTGTCTGCAACTTCATTCGAGATGATGGCGCTGTGGGTCTCATCCGGCTACGGCATCGGCGTATGCGCGCAATCGCGCATCGAGCGTGCCCATCAATGGGGGATCGGCATGCGACCGCTCGCCGATGGCCCCTACAATATCGTGACGTACCTCCAACGGCCCCACGCGCAAGCCGATTCTGCTGCCAAGCGGTTCGAGCGTAGAGCGCTACAGATTGCTGGGGAAGGTGCAAGGTGATGGGCCTACGGCCGGAAGCGTCATCCCGGCCATAGGCTGACCCGTGGATTAGGTTCCCTCGATCACCACAGCGCTGTCCACTAGCCTACGAACGCTCTGCCGCACATCTTCCGGGACGGGCTGCGGGGCGACGGCCTTGGGCACATCCTCGTGATGCTGGTAGTCGCCCATGATGACCCGTACGATCGCCGGCACGTTGGTCGGCGTGACCGCATCGATGGCGGCGCGATCGCCCAGGTCAGGGTGCGGCTGGGTCAGCATGCGGTAAAGTCCCCAAGAATCCGCGTGCGGGCACTGGTTCATGAGCACCTGGGCCAGCCTGTGTTTGAGCGGCACCAGTTGCCAGTCCGGAACACGCTGTCCCCGATTGCCAAGGCTGATAGCCAGCAACTTTCCGGCTTTCAGTTCGCGGTTGATCTGGTCCTTGGACTTCCCGGCCAGCTTGCCGAACAACGGGACCGGCAGGCTGTTCGGCGACTCATAGATAGCCAGCATTTCCTCGCGCTCGCGCTGGATCGCGGACACTTCCGGCTCTGGGACATGCACCGGAGGCGGCGGCAGATGCGACAGTCTCCGGAACGTGATTCCGCCGCTGCTCGAAGTGACGACAATGGGCGTTGCGACAAGGGACTGCACGCCGGGCACAGGGGGCTCGGCCACGATGGGGGCCGCACCCACCGCCTCTTCCACTTCTGCCATCGCAGGCACCCCATCGATGCGGATGGTCAGGTGTGCGCTCGCAGCTTCTACCTCGCCCTGTTCGAGCAGGTCGAGGCGATCGGCCCAGTCCTGCATCATCCGGCGCCTCGGCTCCACGTATTTGGCGTGGTTGTAGGCCGAGCTGACCTTGTTGGGGTCGGAGTGCGATAGCTGTGCATCCACCCAAATTTTCGGATAGCCGATTTCGTTGAGCGCCGTCGAGATGGTGCCGCGGATGCCGTGCCCGGTCAGGCGCCCCTCGTAACCCATGAGCTGCAAGGCCTTGTTCAGCGTATTTTCGCTGATGCGCTTCTTGAGTTCGCTGGTATGAGCCAACAAGTACTTCTGCGCCGGCCGCATCGCGCTCAGAAGATAGCGCACGATCTCGATGGCCTGCAGAGAGAGGGGCACGATGTAGGGCGGCACGTCCTGCGGCCGCTTACCGGCCTTGCGCATTTCGTCCTGGAGCTGCTTGACGAATTGTGGCGGGATGATCCACAAGCCGCGGTCGAGGTCGAACTGCTCAGGCTCGGCCAGCCGCAATTCGCCCGTCCGCACCCCAGTTAACAACAGCAGCCGCACACCAAGCTGGGTCTGCCAGCCGCGGGGGGTGTAGAGCCGAAGCTTCTGAAGGAACTCGGGCATCTCGGGCAGGTGCAGATAGGGATTGTGGGTCACCGGGGGCTTGGGTTCGGCCACCACATCCAGGTCAGCAGCAGGGTTGACCTCCAAGCCCTCGGCAACGACCAAGGCATAGCGGAACATCTGGTTGAACCAGGTGCGAACCTTCTCGGCGGTGGTGAACGCTTTGCGCTTCTCGATCGCCGCCAGAACTCCCAGGAGCTGAGGGCGGCGAATGTCGTAGATCGACATCTTCCCTAAGGCGGGCAGCACGTCCTTGTTGAAGATGCGCAGAATCTGCGACAGGGTGCTCTGGCGGCCTTCCTTGAGTTCCTTGCGGCGATGCTCGACCCAGGCATCAAAAACGTTCCTAAAGGTGTATTCACCCGCCAATTTGGCCGCGTGCCGGCGCTGGTCACGCTCGATTTGCGGATCAACCCCCCTGGCAAGCAGGGCTTGGGCCTTATCCCGCTCGGCGCGGGCCTCGCGCAAGCTGAGGGCAGGATATCCGCCCAGGGACATACGTTTTTGCTTGCCCAGCCAGTAGTAGCGAAACATCCACGACTTACCGCCTGCAGCAGAGACCATCAGGCCCAGGCAGTCATTATCGGAGAGGGTGTAGCGTTTTCCGGTGGTTCTTGCCTGCCGGACGGTCAGATCAGAGAGTGCCATTTCGAGGCTCCTAAGTAATGACTTAGGCCCTATGCTCGTCATGGTTCCCGCTCAGCCCCAGCAACTATCCGGTAGCCGTCCCACCCGTATTCTTGTGCCTCAATTGGTCACTCAAAAACGGTAGCTGTGGGTGGATTTCCGTGGCGCTCGCTGGAATGGAAAAAGGGGCCGAAGCCCCTTTTTTCAATGACTTACAGACGTCAGTAGAAGTCTGTAGATCATAATTTGGAGCGGGAACAGACCTCCGGCCTGCCGGTGCTGACCATCAATATCGACCGCGACAAGGCCGCTCGCTTTGGCCTGAATGTGGGTGATGTGCAGGACACCATCGCCGTCGCGGTCGGTGGGCGCCAGGCCGGTACGTTGTACGAGGGCGATCGGCGTTTTGACATGGTGGTGCGCTTGTCCGACACGTTGCGCACCGATATCGACGGCTTGTCACGGCTGTTGATCCCGGTGCCGGCGCTGGCGAGTAGTACCTCGGGGCAGTTGGGCTTTATCGCCTTGTCCCAGGTTGCCAGCCTCGACCTGGTGCTGGGCCCCAACCAGATCAGCCGCGAGAACGGCAAGCGCCTGGTGATCGTCAGCGCCAACGTGCGTGGGCGCGATATTGGCTCGTTTGTCGAGGAGGCCGAAGCCGCCATCACCACCCAGGTGAAGGTCCCTGCCGGTTACTGGACCACCTGGGGCGGCCAGTTCGAACAGTTGAAGGAGGCTTCTGAACGCTTGCGCATCGTGGTGCCGGTGGCCTTGCTGTTGGTGTTCGGGTTGCTGTTCATGATGTTCAACAACCTCAAGGACGGCCTGCTGGTGTTTACCGGCATCCCCTTCGCGCTCACCGGCGGGATCATGGCCCTGTGGCTGCGCGATATTCCGTTGTCGATTTCAGCGGGGGTGGGCTTTATCGCCTTGTCGGGCGTGGCGGTGCTTAATGGCCTGGTGATGATTGCCTTCATCCGAAACCTGCGCGAGGAAGGCCGCTCATTATCGGTGGCGATCCACGAAGGCGCGTTGACCCGCCTGCGCCCGGTGCTGATGACGGCGCTGGTGGCGTCCCTGGGCTTTATCCCCATGGCACTCGCCACCGGCACCGGCGCCGAAGTGCAGCGCCCGTTGGCGACGGTGGTGATTGGCGGGATTATTTCTTCGACCTTGCTGACCTTGCTGGTGCTGCCGGCGTTGTACCAGTGGGCTCATCGCCGCGATGAAGAGACCGCCTGACAACCGTGAAAACGCCGCAATGTGCGGGCTTACCCTCTGTAGGAGCGAGCTTGCTCGCGAAAAACCCTAGGCGCCGCGTTTATTCAGGAAACACGCGTTATCGTTGACGTTTTTCGCGAGCAAGCTCGCTCCTACATTGGGCCTAGGCTGGCTTCGAAGGAAACACAAGGCTGAACCGCGTAAAACGTCCAGCCTGGCTGGTGACATGAGCATGCCCCTGATGCAAATGCATGATCGATTTCACAATGGCCAGTCCCAGCCCGGTGCCGCCCTCTGCACGGGTACGGCTGCTGTCGGCGCGGTAGAAGCGTTCGAACAGGTGCGGCAGGTGGTGCGCTTCAATACCTCGCCCCGGGTTGCCCACCGACAGCGATACGCTCTGCTCGTAGGTCTCCACCAACAGCAACACGGTGGAGCCCTCGGGTGTGTGGCGAATGGCATTGGAGAGCAAATTGGAAATCGCCCGCTGGATCATCAGGCGGTCGCCCGTCACCCAGGCATCGCCGCGCAGGCTCAGGGTGATGTGTTTGTCTTCGGCACTCAGGGCAAACAACTCCATCACGCGCTGGGCTTCCTGCGCCAGGGACACCTCGGTGAATGAGGCCCGCGCCGCCGGATGGCTGACCTGCGCCAGAAACAGCATGTCGCTGACAATCCGCGCCAGGCGTTCGAGCTCTTCGGTGCTGGACTCCAGCACCGCCTTGTATTCCTGCGGTGGGCGTTGGCGCGACAGGGTCAACTGGGCCTTGCCCATCAGGTTGGTCAGCGGCGCGCGCAGTTCGTGGGCCAAGTCGTCGGAGAACTGCGAGAGTTGCTGCACCCCGGCATCCAGGCGGTCGAGCATCACGTTGATGCCGTGGGCCAGTTCACCCAGTTCGTGGGGCAGGTTGTCTAGGGACAAGCGATGGGTGAGGTCTTGGGTGGTGACTTTCGCCGCCACCTGGCTGAACTGCTTCAACGGCGCCAGGCCGCGTTGCACCAGCCACCAGGCACCCATGCCAATCAGTATCAACAGCAGCGGCAGCGCAATCAGCGTGGCGCGCAGGTAGGCACTGAGCAACGCCTGGTCGTCCATGCGGTCCAGGGACAGCAGCACCCGCACACGTTCACCGTTGGCCAGGCGCATCAAGCTGGAGGCACTGAGTATCTGGTTGCCGTAGCTGTCGACCCAATTGAGGTAACCAAGGGTTTCCCGTGGTTTGAAGTCAGTGAGCAGCGGTTCCTGGGGCTTGCTGCCGACGTTCAGCAGCACGCTGTTATCGGGCGCGGTGCCGACAATGGTCAGGTGGAAGTTGTCGTGGCCCATCACCAGGTCCATCAGTGAGTGTGGGCGAGCGCGAATACCGTGGGCATCCAGGCCCAGGGCCAGGCTGTGCTGGATCTGTTCCATCTTGCTTTCGAGGTTCTTGCGCGCGAGTTTTTCCAGCTCATGGGTGAGGGCCAGGTAGGCCAGGGTTGCCAGCAGCAGCACCAGGCCCGCGCCCATCAGGCTGACCGTCAGGCCCAGGCGCATCGACAGGCTGCCGGTCTTCATGGGCGCGCTTCCAGCACGTAGCCCACGCCACGAATGGTGTGGATCAGCTTGACCTCGCTCTGGTCATCCACCTTGGCGCGCAGGCGGCTGATGGAGACTTCCACCACATTGGTGTCGCAGTCGAAATTCATGTCCCAGACCAGGGAAATAATCTGCGTGCGGGTCAGCACTTCGCCGGCCTGGCGCATCAGTACTTGCAGCAGGGCGAACTCCTTGGTGGTCAGGTCGATGCGCCGGGCGCCGCGATAAGCGCGGTGGCGACGCGGGTCCAGTTCCAGGTCCGAGACGCGGAACACTTCCGGCTGTGGAATGTGCTCGCTGCGGCGCATCAGGGTGCGCACCCGTGCCAGCAGTTCGGGAAACTCGAACGGCTTGACCAGGTAGTCGTCGGCGCCCATGTCCAGGCCCTTGATCTTGTCAGCCAGCCGGCCACGGGCGGTGAGCATCATCACGCGCTGGGTACCATTGCGGCGCAATTCTTCCAGTACTTGCCAGCCATCCTTGCCCGGCAGATTGACGTCCAGAATCACCAGTTCATAGGCGTGTTGCCCGGCCAGGTGCAGGCCGTCGATGCCATTGGCGGCGCAGTCGACCACGTAGCCACTTTCGTTCAGGCCCTGTTGCAGGTAGTCGGCGGTTTTCTGCTCGTCTTCAACCACAAGAATACGCATGGGGGGGTTACCTCTTGAATTAGGGGAGAGAAGGCGCCCATGTCCCTATGGCGGCGGTTATCGGAGTAGGAAAAGTCTGAAGGCTAAAGTAACTACAGGGTCAACTGCGACCATCGGCCGCATGGAGCAGCAGGCAAAAAAAACGCCCCAAGCGGGGCGTTAAAAATTCATCTCTTTCCAAAGGAGCTACACAAAAGCTTCAGAGATGAATGTGCTCGGTGAATAAGTTGAAGCGAGTATAGAAAGTTCCACTTAACGAGAAGCTGAGGCCAATATTACAATTTTGATAACTGGCTATTTGTGAACAGATGTTAGTTAATCGCGAGCGAATGTAAGGGCTACAACACGACCAAGGGGTATTCGGCAATCAGACGAACTTCTTCCAGGTCTGACTCGAACGCACTGGAGCGCACGGTGGCCTGGCGCACGCGCAGGGACAAATCCTTCAAACGCCCACTTTGCACCACGTACTTGGCCTCGATATCCCGTTCCCAACGGCGTTGATCGGTCAACGGGTTACCCGCTGCATCGCGGCGCATATACACGGCATTGGCGTTGCTGTAGTCGGCGCCGGTGCCTTTGCCGTAGCGGGTCATGAACGACAGGCCGGGAATGCCGAACGCCTGCATGTCCAGGTCGTAGCGCACCATCCATGAGCGCTCCTTGGGCGCGTTGAAGTCGCTGTACTGGATCGAGTTATTGAGGAAGATCGAGTCTGACTGGCGCAGGTAGTCGAAATCATCGTCGCCGTTGTTACGTTGGTGGGACACGGCCAGGCTGTGGGCACCGACCTTGACCCCGAGCCTGGCGCTCCAGATGTTGTTGTCGAACTCGCCGAGCCGTTTCTGGCCTTCGTCCACGGCCTTGTAGTAGTTGAAGTCGCCGAACAATGACATGTCGTCGGTCAATGCGTAATTGGCATTGCTGCCGAAGTAGTACTGGTCCCAGGCGTCCTTCAAGCGGCTGCTGTACAGGCTAAAGCCCAGGTGGCTGTTGAGCTGATAGTCACCGCCGAAGTAGGCGATCCAGGGCGAGTCGACCTTGCCTGCATAGAAGGTGGCAAAGCCTTTGTTCATGCCGCTTTCACTGGGCTGGCTCATGCCGCTCAGGCGCCCGCCTTGCAGGCTCAAGCCTTCCAGGCTGGTGTTTTGCAGGGTGACGCCGCGAAAGCTCTCGGGCAACAGGCGAGAGTCGCCGTAGGCCACCACCGGGGTGAGTGGGAACACGTCGCCGGCCTTGATCACCGTGTCCAGCACGCGCAGTTTTGCCGCGCCGCCGATTTTGCTGTAGCTGTTTTCCGGCTGGTTGTCGCTGTTCACCGGGAGCACGCCGAACGAGCCTTTGCCGCCGCTGCGGCCGCTGCCCGAGTCAAGCGTAAGGCCGTACATGGCGAACGCGTCCAGACCAAAACCCACGGTGCCCTGGGTAAAACCGGATTCGAATTTGCCAATAAAGCCCTGGGCCCAGGCTTCTGAGTAACCATTGCCAGTGGGGCTGGACTGGCCTTTGCGGTCATCGCGGTTGAAGTAGAAATTGCGTGCCAGCACGTTGATGCGACTGCCCTCGATAAAACCCTCGGGCTTGTCCTCCACCGCCATGGCGGCCATGGGCAGTGCAGCCATCAGTGAAAAGGGAAGGGTGTAATGACGAATGCTCATGATGCGCTCCTCGGTGATGGCAGTTATCAGCTTCTTATAGAGGCGGGCGTTCTTATTGATCTGGCCCTGGCTGATAGTTGCAAACGACGGATAACAGCTGCATGGCGCGAAGATTACAATTCTGGAAACTAACGGCCATCTAACAAATAAGTAATGTTCTGGTGAACCTGGCGTCAGGGTGGGTTGGTTAATCTCGACACTGAACTTTTCAGTCGAGGAAACCGCAATGAACTTTTATAAAGTAGGTGTGGCTGTATTAACGGCTGTGTTGTCATTTGGCGCGCTGGCCGAAGGGGGCGGGGATCGCACCTTTGCCCTGATGATGGAGCGCAATGAGAAAGCCATGGCCGCCTACGCGATCAAAAAAGGCAAGCCGGTGCCCGAGGTCCAGGCTTACCGCTATGGCATGGACCTGGACATTGCCAAGGTCGTCAACGTGACGCCGCCGATCCGCTCGTGCAACGTCGTGCCGTCGCGCATGACCTATGAAGACTCCAGCGGCAAGCTCAATACCCTGGAATATCAGGTCATGGGCGTATGCCGTAACAATGGCGGTTGAAAATATAGTTCGGCCCAGGGCTCAAGCGCTCTTCAGAAAACCCCGGCAGCGCCGATGCAAGTTAGAACACCCACCTCACTTGCCTAACGGTGCCCCATGTTCAATACCGGCCTGAAGCAGGAGCTGACCGCTCTGCGCGAAGAATTGTCGAGCTTGCTCCAGGTGAAAGAGAGCCTGGAAAACGAAATGCTCTGCCTGACACTGGACCCTGAAGGCCGTGTGGAGTGGGCCAATGCCAACTTCCTGCAGGAATTGGCTTATTCGTTGAGTGAAATTGTCGGGCGCGCGATCGAAGACCTGGTGCCAGCCCATGTGCGCCAGGACCCGTTCCAGCTGCGCTTCAAGCACGCGCTGGCCCGCGGCGAACACTTTGCCGGCGCCGTGCGCCTGATGCGTGGCAATGGCAAAGAGGCCTGGTTGCGCTCAATCGTGCAGCCGGTGCGCAGCTCTGAAGGGCGCATCAAGCAGTTTTCGATGTTCTCCAGCGACCTTACCCGCACCATCGAGAGTTCGCGTGAACATGAAAACCTCATCACTGCGTTGATGCGTTCCACCGCGTTGATCGAGTTCGACCTGGAAGGGCATGTGCTCACCGCCAATGACCGCTTCCTCGGCGCCATGGGATACAGCCTGGCGCAGATCGAAGGCAAGCATCACCGTATGTTCTGTGAACCGCAGGAATATAACAGTGCCGAATACCAGCAGTTCTGGAAGCGCCTGAACGCCGGTGAGTTCGTCGCCGCGCGCTTCAAACGAGTGGACAGCCACGGCCGCCTGGTGTGGTTGGAAGCCACCTACAACCCGGTGGTGGATGCCAATGAGCGACTGTACAAAGTGGTCAAGTTCGCCACGGTCATTACCGAGCAGGTCAACCGCGAGCAGGCGGTGGCCGAGGCCGCCAATATTGCCTACAGCACCTCTTTGCAAACCGACGACAGCGCCCAGCGCGGCACCACCGTGGTCACCCAGGCCGTGGACGTGATGCGCGACCTGGCCCAGCACATGCAACAGGCCGGTGAAGGCATCGAGGCGTTGAATGCCCAGTCCCAAGTGATTGGCAGCATCGTCAAGACCATCAGCGGCATTGCCGAGCAAACCAACCTGCTGGCGCTCAACGCCGCCATCGAAGCGGCGCGTGCCGGGGAGCAGGGGCGTGGCTTTGCGGTGGTGGCCGACGAAGTGCGGCAACTGGCGTCACGCACCAGCAAAGCCACCGAGGAAATTGTCGGTGTGGTGCGCCAGAACCAGGACATGGCCCGCGACGCGGTGGCCTTGATGGCCGACGGGCGGGCGCAAGCCGAGCAGGGCCTGGCCCTGGCGGCCGAGGCGGGTACTGTGATCGTCGAGATTCAAGACGGTGCGCAAAAAGTGGTGAGTGCGGTCGGGCAGTTTGCCAATCAGCTGTCGAGCTGACCTGTGGGGCTTGTGCTTGAGGTATCTTAGGTCTTTTCTCGCTTGCAGAGCTGATCGACCATGAGCCCTACGTTCCGTCGCCCTGTCCCACTGTCCAAAGCTTACCGTTTGCTCAACCACGGGCCGACCGTGTTGGTGAGCGCAGCCCACAATGGTCAGCGCAATATCATGGCCGCTGCCTGGGCCATGCCGCTGGATTTCGAACCACCGAAAGTCGCGGTGGTGCTCGACAAGGCCACCTGGACTCGCGAGCTACTGGAAGGCGCTGGTACCTTTGTGTTGCAGGTGCCTTGTGTTGCCCAGGCTGATCTGGTGCAGACGGTGGGCAATACCCGCGGTGTTGAAGCCGATAAATTCGCAGCCTACGGCTTGCACAGCTTCAGCGGTGAGCACACCGAGGCGCCGATGTTGGAAGGCTGTGTGGCCTGGTTGGAGTGCCGCCTGCTGCCCGAGCCGCATAATCAGCAGGCCTATGACCTGTTCCTGGGCGAAGTGGTCGCGGCTTATGCTGATGAGCGGGTATTCAGTGATGGCCACTGGCATTTTGAAGGGCATGATGAACTGCGCACGTTGCACCATGTGGCGGGTGGGAATTTCCTGGCCATTGGCCAACCGATTGTCGGGCGCCAGCTCTGACAGAGGCGCAAAGCCACGAAGATCAACTGTGGGAGCTGGCTTGCCTGCGATGGCATCATCTTGGTGTACCTGATGTACCGAGGTGTCTGCATCGCAGGCAAGCCAGCTCCCACAGTTTGAACGTATTCCAACCCAGTACTCAGCGTCCGAGCATTTTCACCCAACGCGATGGCGGCATGCCGTAGGTGCTGCGAAATTGGCGGGTCATGTGGCTTTGGTCGGTAAAGCCTGCGGTCATCGCCGCATCTACCAACGATTGGCCCTGGGCCAATAAGTGGCGCACCAGGTCCAGCCGGCGCATGGTCAGGTAGCGGTAGGGGCTGGTGCCGAACAACAGACGAAAATCCCGCGATAACGCCCAGCGGTCGCGGCCGGCATGGTCGGCAATTTCATCGAGGGTGATGCTGCGGCCCAGGGCGCTGTGGATGAATTCACGGGCGCGTTCGGCCGCGACGTAGTCGAAGGATTTACGGCGAATGAGGGCCCCGGACGCAGCGCTCAGCGCGTGGGCCAGGTCGAACAGGGCGTCTTGCTCTTGCATCGGGTCTATCGGGCAATCGAGGCTTTGTAGCAACACTTCGCTGGCGCGGTGCAGCCTTGGGTCGGTGGACAAACCGCCGGGGATAAACGGCAACGGCTGCCCACCGAGGATCTGCTGGATCAGCGCCGGCTCCACATAAATCATCCGGTACTTGAAACCTTCGTCGCTGCCGGCGCGGCCGTCATGGGTTTCATCCGGGTGGATCACCATGGTGGTGCCGGGCAGGCTGTGGGTCGTACCGCCGCGGTAATGAAAACTCTGCACGCCGAACAACGTGCGCCCGATGGCGTAGGTGTCATGGCGGTGGGGGTCGAAGGCGAAGCCGGCAAAGTACGCCTCGATACGGTCCAGGCCGCTGGCGTGGGGCGCGCGGTGCAGCCAGTCGAGGGAGTGGGTGGGGTTGCCCATGGTGACTTGTCACAAAAGGAGGTGGAAACACGTTAACTGAGTCTGCACCGGTTGTCTGCCGGGGTCTTGTACGATTGTGCAGGTGTGGGGCGAGGCCTATGATCCCTGTTCGTATACTGCGCTGTTGGTGCTCCCCATGGACTTTTTCAACCCCGCCTATGTGGCGCCGCTGGTCTCGCTCGCATTGCTGTGGACAGTCGCCGTGGTGACGCCTGGCCCCAACTTTTTCAATACGGCGCAGTTGGCCGCCAGCTGTTCTCGGCGTCACGGCGTAATGGCCTCGGCAGGCGTGGCCACTGGCACGATTATCTGGGGGCTGGCGGGCGGCCTGGGCATCAAGTCGCTGTTTACCGCCGCGCCCATGCTGTACTTGGCGTTCAAGATCATCGGCGGCTGTTACCTGATCTATCTTGGGCTGAAACTGTTCAAGCGCTCGGCGCCGACCACAGGGCAGACGGTGTTGCCCGATGAGCCGCGACGTTCATTGTTTTCCGCGTGGCGTTTCGGTTTATTGGGCAACTTGTCCAACCCCAAGGCCGCTCTGTTCGTCGCCACAGCCTTCGCCTCGACCATGCCGCCGTCACCATCGCCAGCGCTGCTGACCCTGGCGGTCATCACCATGGCAACCTTGTCGTTCAGTTGGTACTCCAGCGTAGCCCTGGTGTTTTCCAGCGAGCGCATGGCCAACCTCTACAGCCGTTCGCGCAAGTGGCTCGACCGCTTTGCCGGGAGCTGCTACCTGTTATTCGGTGCACATCTGGTAGCGAATCGCTGACCGCCCGTGGTAAGAAGCCTTACTTTCAACAGTGAGGCCGGGTCATGAGCAAGGTGCGGGTAGGTATTATTTTTGGGGGCCGTTCGGCTGAGCATGAGGTCTCGCTGCAATCGGCGCGCAACATTGTCGATGCCCTTGATCGCTCACGCTTCGAGCCGGTTTTGATCGGTATCGACAAGGCCGGTCACTGGCACCTCAATGACACCTCGAACTTCCTGCTCAACCAGGAAAACCCGGCGCTCATCGCCCTCAACCAGTCCAACCGTGAATTGGCCGTGGTGCCCGGCAAGGCCAGCCAGCAAGTGGTAGAGACCTCTGGCCAAGGCGTGCTTGAACACATCGACGTGATCTTCCCGATTGTCCACGGCACCCTCGGTGAAGACGGTTGCCTGCAAGGCTTGCTGCGCATGGCGGACTTGCCCTTCGTCGGTTCCGACGTGCTCGGCTCGGCGGTGTGCATGGACAAAGACATCAGCAAGCGCTTGCTGCGCGGCGCGGGCATTGCGGTCACGCCGTTCATCACCCTTACGCGAGCTAATGCGGCGCGCACCTCTTTTGAAACGGCCGCTGGCAAGCTCGGTGTGCCGATGTTCGTCAAGCCCGCCAACCAGGGTTCGTCGGTGGGGGTAAGCAAAGTCGGCAGCGAAGCCGAGTACCGCGCTGCCGTTGAACTGGCGTTGGGGTTTGATGAGAAGGTGCTGGTGGAGTCCGCCGTCCAGGGCCGTGAGATCGAATGCGCCGTGCTGGGCAATGACGAGCCCATCGCCAGCGGTTGTGGCGAGATCGTGGTGAGCAGTGGTTTCTATTCCTACGACAGCAAATACATCGATGGCCAGGCCGCCCAGGTAGTGGTGCCGGCGGCGATCAGTCATGACGCCAGCGAGCGGATCCGCAGCCTGGCCATTGAGGCGTTTGAAGTGTTGGGCTGCGCCGGGTTGGCGCGGGTAGATGTGTTCCTGACGCAGGACGGCGAAGTGCTGATCAACGAGATCAACTCACTGCCCGGTTTTACCCGCATCAGCATGTACCCCAAGCTGTGGCAGGCGGCAGGCATGAGCTACAGCGAGCTGGTGAGCCGGTTGATCGAGCTGGCGCTGGAGCGGCATGCGGGGCGCAAGGGCTTGAAGATCAACCGCCAGTGATTGGCCCGAAGCAGTAACGCGATCAGGCGTTACTGAGTACTTCGCGAAAAACGTCCGGCCTTATGGCCGCAATATGCAGTAGCGAACGTGCTGCTCCGGAAGGTGCGCGACGCCCTTGCTCCCATTCTTGAAGGGTTCTTACTGACACGCCCAGAAGCTCGGCAAATTTGGGTTGTGAGAGCCCTGTCTTGCTTCTTGCTTCGGCAGCCTGAGTGACCTCAACGTGCTGCACGGCCCCGTAACGTCCCGCTTTGACATCCTGAATGGCTGTGAGTAGTTCTTCGCCTATATTGCGTTTGGCGTCACGTTCCTTCAGTTCTTTATCAGTGAGTGGCATGGTTCATTTCCTTTGCGATTTTGTACAGGATATGTGCCGGAATATTCTCCGTGGCGCTCTTGCCATAAATCAGTAGCGCGACGACTGCTCCGCACTTCAGTTGTGTGGTGTAGATGACCCGCACTGATCCACTTTTACCCCGGCCCTCCATGCTCCAGCGTATCTTTCGGCAACCTCCCGAGCGCGGAATGACATTTCCAGCATCAGGATGGCTGGCGAGAAACGCCATGAAGATACCTTTTTCATCTTCAGTCCAATAGTCAGGCCATTGCCTGCTGAAGAGAGGGGATTCTATGAGAGTGAACACGCGAAATTCTACGTCTTTGACGTAGCCTCTGGCAAGAAAGGGCGGGCCAGAAAATCGCAGGTGAGATGGGGCTGCTCAAGAAGGTTTTTATCGCAAAAGATGACATGGCACTTTGAGTTCTGGCGCTCCGCGTAGGATTTAAGGCGTAAGGGTGCAGGTCTTTTTTTATAAGCCTGTACGGATAGATCAACACCTTAATCACCCAACGCCTCACCTTCACGCCGAGGGTCCGCGCCACCACTGAGCGTCACCTTGCCCTGGGCATCCCGTGTGCGCACGATGGCCTGCACGCCGCTGGTCATCTCGATCTCGCTCAGGGCGTGGCCCTTGTCCTTGAGCGCCTGTTTAAGCGCCGTGCTGAACAGCCCAGCTTCCAACTCGGTAGCACCATTGCGACTGCCGAAGTTGGGCAGGCTGATGGCCGCCTGCGGATCGAGCTTCCAGTCGAGCATGGCCACCAGGGATTTACTCACGTACTCGATGATCTGCGAGCCGCCGGGGGAGCCGACGGTAGCCAGCAGTTCGCCCGAGTTGCGGTCGAACACCAAGGTCGGCGCCATGGCCGAGCGTGGGCGTTTGCCCGGTTGCACGCGGTTGGCCACAGGCTGGCCGTTTTCTTCGGGGATGAAGGAGAAGTCGGTCATCTGGTTGTTGAGCAAAAAGCCCTGGACCATCACATGGGAGCCGAATGCCGCCTCCACCGTGGTGGTCATCGACACGGCGCCGCCCTGGTCGTCCACCGCCACCACTTGTGAGGTGGAGATGCGCAGTGGCGAGCGGTCTGGTGCGTACGCCACCTGAATACCAGCAGGTTGCCCCGGCTTGGCGATGCCCATGCTGCGCTCGCCGATCAGCGTGGCGCGCTGCGCCAGGTAACTCGGCGCGACGAGGCCGGCGACCGGGACGGGGGTGAAGTCTGCATCGGCCACGTACAGCGCGCGGTCGGCAAAGGCCAGGCGCCCGGCTTCGGCGAGCAGGTGCACGGCCTCGGGTGTCGGTTCAAGCCCGGCCGGCGAAGCACTCTTGACCGGTGTCATAGGGGCGATGGCCAGGCGCGGGGTGCGGGTTTCCAGCGCCTGCAGTGTCCCGAGGATCTGCGCCACGGCTATCCCGCCCGAGGACGGCGGTGGCATGCCGCAGACCTTCCATTGTTTGTAGTCGGTGCACAGCGGTGCGCGTTGCTTGGCGGCGTAGCCCTTGAGGTCGGCCTGGGACAAGCTGCCGGCATTGCGATGGCCCTGCACCTTGCGTGCGATCTCCTCGGCAATCGGGCCTTGGTACAGCGCGTCCGGCCCTTCCTTGGCGATGCGCTTGAACACGACGGCCAGTGCCGGGTTTTTCAGCAGCGTGCCGGTGGCTTTTGGCGAGCCATCGGCATTCAGGAAGTACGCCGCCATGTCGGGCGATTGCGCGATAAAGCGGTCTGCGGCGATCAAGCTGTGCAAGCGCGGGGAAATGGCGAAGCCTTGCTCCGACAAGTGAATCGCCGGCTCGAACAGCTTGGCCCATGGCAAGTGGCCGCTCTTTTTGTGCGCCATCTCCAGGGCGCGCAATACCCCTGGCGTGCCCACCGAGCGCCCGCCAATCTGCGCATCCGTGAACGCCATCGGCGTACCGTCGCCCTTCAGGAACAAGCGCTCCGTCGCCCCGGCCGGCGCAGTTTCGCGGCCGTCGTAAGCCTGCACGTTGTGCCCATCCCACAGCATGATGAATGCACCGCCGCCGATGCCGGACGACTGCGGTTCCACCAGGGTCAATACCGCTTGCATGGCAATCGCAGCATCAATAGCCGAACCGCCTTGGCGCAACATCTCACGCCCGGCTTCAGCGGCCAGAGGGTTGGCGGCGGCGGCCATATGGCGCTCGGCGTGGCGGGTGCTCAGGTCGGTGCGATAGCCCGAGCCCAGCTCCGGGGCCGGTGGCTGTTCGTTGACCGGCGTGTGGCAGGCGGCGAGGGCCAGGGCTGCGGCGATGACTGTCAGGCTGCGGCGGGAAATCAAAAACACGCGCTGAACTCCGTTCATAGTGAGAAGGGGCTGTTGTCCTTGGGGTACTGCTTTTTACAGGTAAATCGTGCCTTGCATGTACAGCACGGCCTTGCCGGAAATAATCACCCGGTCGCCCTGGAGTTCACAGCGCAACTGGCCTTTACGCTGACCGCCTTGCTCGGCGCTCAATTGCGATTTTCCCAGGCGCTCGGCCCAGAACGGTGCCAGTGAGGTGTGCGCCGAGCCGGTAACCGGGTCTTCATTGACGCCCACATTCGGGCCGAACCAGCGCGAGACAAAATCAAACCGAGTGCTTTTGGCGGTCACCGCAATCCCGCGTTTAGGCAGGCCCTTGAGCCGTGCGAAATCCGGTGTGAGGGCCGCTACCTGGGCTTCATTCTCCACCAGCACAATGTAGTCGTCGGTGCCAAACACCTCGGCGGTTTCAAGTCCCAGGGCGCTCAACATGCCGTGGGGCGGCTCGCAGCGTTCGGGTTTTTTGGCTGGAAAATCCATCGCTAGCTCATCACCGTTGCGCGTTACCCGCAACTCGCCGCTACGGGTGGCAAAGCGCAACACCTGCGGGGCGTCCGCCAGCTGATGGATCAGCACCCACGCGGCCGCCAACGTGGCATGGCCGCACAGGTCCACCTCCACTTGCGGGGTGAGCCAGCGCAACTCATAGAAGTCGCCACGGGGTACGAAGAACGCGGTTTCCGAAAGATTATTTTCGGCCGCAATCTGCTGCAGTTGCTCGTCGGGCAGCCACTCAGTGAGTGGGCACACCGCTGCCGGGTTGCCGCCGAAGGGATGGTGGCTGAAAGCGTCGACTTGGTAGATGTCCAGTTGCATCGGGGCACTCCGTGTTTAGGGGAGGCTGGACACTAACAGTGGGGGTGGGGGGCGTCAAAATACAGTTAGGGAGTTTTTTGCGCGCATAAAAAAACGGCCTACCTTTCGGTAAGCCGTTTTTAGTACTTGGTGGCTACACAGGGACTTGAACCCCGGACCCCAGCATTATGAATGCTATGCTCTAACCAACTGAGCTATGTAGCCAAGTGGCGCGCATTATTCGCTTGGAACGGCAATGCGTCAAGCGTTTTTGTTGAAAATTTTTCTACGCTTTCAACTGTTTAAGCCAAAGCGCTGATTTTGGCGACGGGCGGTGGCGAATGCACCGTGGATGAGGGGAGTAGAAGAAGCTCGGTGTCTTTGAAGGTTTACTCGGGGGCCAAGTCCGACAGTGTTGGGCAGATATCCCTGTCGCCCAACGCTTGACCGACTAATTCAACTTACGTGTGCAGTGGGGGGTGGGTGACGCGCTTGAGCTGTTCGCGTGCCCGTGACAGGCGCGAGCGCACGGTGCCGATAGGAATGTCCAGTACGTCGGCGGTGTCCTGGTAGCTGCCGTCGGTTTCCAGCGAGGCATACAACGTCCTACGCATTTCTGTGGGCAAGTGATCGATCGCGCTCAGGGTATTTTCCAGTCTCCGGTTGACCTCGAATTCCCAGTCCAGGCTGTGGCTTTCTTCCTGTCCGTGCCACAGCGACTCATCGAATTCGCAATGTGCAGGCTTGGCATATAGGCGTCGAAAGTGGTTGCGGATCAGGTTTTGCGCGATACCGCACATCCAGGTACTCAGCGTCGCGGTACCACTGAAACGCTCGCGATTGCGCCAGGCTTCCAAGTATGTCACTTGCAAAAGATCATCCGCGTCTTCCGGGTTGAGTACCCGTTTGTGAATGAAACGTCGGAGTTTTTTCTGTTGGTCGTCTGTCAGATGGAGCATGAATTGAGGCGAACTGCCACCAAGGTGAGCTAAGGCTTCAATAGGGATATTCATGATTTTTCCTTAAGGTAGACGCAGTCGAAATAGTTTCGGCGTTTACCTCTTTTGCACTGCCTGTGCCAAAGGAGAATCTGAACATAACCCAATGATTTATATATATAAATACTTTAATTTCGTGGCGCTTTTGTGCAGTAATTTGCAAAAGGCACCAGGGGCTTGTGCGGGTTTTTTCACCTTGTTGGAAGAGCGAGTTTCGATGGAACCATCTGGACGGGCCTAACCACACATTGGCACTCTCTTCCTGTACTGGCCTGCCCATGAAAGTCGAATCTACCCCCGATGTGCCAATGACCCCGCGTGTGGAACTCCCCACCGTTAGCCCGGCCGCCAAGCCTGAGCCGGGCCAAGGTATCGATGATCTTTTCCTGCACTTCAGTCAGGAGGTTGAATCCAGCAGCCGTACGTTGGACAAACGCAAAATTGGCGTACGTGTGCCTCCTGTCCAGGCGCTCGCGCAGCTCTATGAGCAGTTGGGGCATCCGGCCCAGGAAAGCTTTGCCGCGGTAGCGCGTCGAATCAGGCTGCAATTGCTGATGCAACCCAGCATCGATAAGTTGCTGGAGGCCACTGGCGGTGATCCGGCGCGCACCTTCGTGGTACTCAAGGCGGTGTGGGAGCAGGCCGAGGCCGACGTGCGCAGCTCCGAAGCCGACCTGGCGCGGGATGCTATTGCCAAGCTGGAGGTCCGTTTCAAAGGGCAGATCCAGGCGGGCCTGAATATCGCCATGGCCTTGCAGACGGCGGGTGGTGATCCACAAGAGCGCCAGGCGCTGCGCGCGCTGTACTACGCCAGTGTGGTGACACGGCAATCCCTGGCCACCATGATGCAGGCGCTGCTGGGCGTCTACGGTGACGACCGTTTTGCACATGGCTTGAATGTGATGTCCAGCGCCCTGACGGCCGACATCGCCGCCCATGTGTCCTCAGTGCCTACGGCAATGTTGCGCACCTTGCTGGTAGGGCTGCGCAGCTGCAGTGCATTGAGCGGGGTGTTGTGCAGCTGTCGTGAGCTGGTCCAGAACCTTGCAACCGAACTGCATGCGGTAAGCCTGCTGCAACGCCTGCTGGGTTATACAAGTACCGGCATCGTGACAAATGAAGTCATGCGCCTGGCCGAAGATATGGGGGCCGGCACGACAACACTCGTGGCGCTCAATGCGCTTTATCCACTGTTTCTGAAATTGCCCCTGGCTTTGTGGCCGGATAGCCAGTCACGCCAAGAGGCGCTGCACAACTTTCTACTGGTGATGGACGAGCTTGCCCGCCTCGAAGGCATAAGCCCTGGCTTTCCTAATTCGAGTATCCTGGCGTGAACGTGCTGTCCACCGTCAACGGCATACTGCTCAAGGTAGCGCAGCGCGCCGAGGTCTTGGGCGCCGTGGTGATCATGGCCATTGTGTTCATCTTCATCGTGCCGCTGCCTACCTGGCTGGTGGACATTCTGATTGCGCTGAATATCTGTATTTCCTGCCTGTTGATCATGCTGGCGCTGTACTTGCCCGGGCCTTTGGCGTTCTCTTCCTTCCCGTCTATTTTGTTGCTGACCACCATGTTTCGGCTGGCATTGTCGATCGCTACGACGCGCTTGATTCTGCTCGAACAGGACGCTGGCGATATCGTTGAGGCCTTCGGCAACTTCGTAGTGGGCGGCAACCTGGCTGTTGGGATGGTGATCTTCCTGATCCTCACCCTGGTCAACTTTCTGGTGATCACCAAGGGCTCTGAGCGGGTTGCCGAAGTGGCGGCGCGCTTCAGCCTGGACGCAATGCCGGGCAAGCAGATGTCCATCGACAGTGACTTGCGTGCCGGCTTGATCGACGGTGGGCAAGCGCGCGACAAGCGTGAACAGTTGTCTCGCGAGAGCCAGCTGTTCGGCGCCATGGATGGCGCGATGAAGTTCGTCAAAGGCGATGCCATCGCTGGCTTGATCATTGTGGTGGTCAACCTGCTGGGGGGATTTTCCACGGGGATGTTCCAGCACGGTTTGAGCGCTGGCGATTCGATGGCGCTGTATTCTGTGCTGACCATCGGTGATGGCCTGATTGCGCAGATTCCCGCGCTGCTGATCTCCCTGACCGCCGGTATGATCATTACCCGCGTGGCACCGGAAGGGCGCAAGGGCGTCACGAACATGGGCGCCGAGATCGCACGCCAGATGACCAGTGAGCCCAAGAGCTGGATGATCGCCTCGGTGGCCATGCTGGTATTTGCGATCGTGCCTGGCATGCCGACGCTGGTGTTTATCCTGCTAGCGATGATGACCGGCGCCTTGGGTTATTACCTCGACCGGCGGCGCCGACGTGAAGCGCAGCCAGAAGCCGAAGCCGTCGAAGCCATGCGGCCTGAAGAAAATGGCAAAGAGGACCTGCGCGGGTTTGATCCGTCCCGGCCTTATCTGTTGCAGTTTCCCTCGGCCCTGCGCGGCACGCCTGAGGTGACCGATCTTATTCACGGCATCCGCCAGGTTCGAAATTCCCTGGTTGCCAATATCGGCCTGACATTGCCGCCGTTTGAGGTCGAGATCGATGACTCGCTGGCCGATGATGAAATGCGCTTCTGCGTCCATGAAGTGCCAATGGTCAAGGCGTCTGTGGTCCAGCGCGTTGCCGTAGAGCGCAGTGCCCTGACGGTTGAGCCTGAGCATGGCATACCGGGATTGGCCGAGCGTAACGAACAGGATTGGCTCTGGCTGCCACCTGACGACCCACTGCTCAATGACACGCAGTTGGAGCGCTTCAATGCGACGAGCCTGATCGTCGAGCGCATGAAGACGGCGATGATGCTCAGCGGGCCGCAGTTCCTGGGGATTCAGGAGAGCAAGGCGATCCTCAGTTGGCTGGAGAACAATCAACCCGAACTGGTGCAGGAACTGCAGCGCATCATGCCGATCTCGCGCTTTTCGGCGGTACTGCAACGTCTGGCCAGCGAAGGGGTTCCGCTGCGCGCCGTGAGGTTGATTGTCGAATCGCTGATCGAATACGGCCAGCACGAACGTGAGCCCGAAGCACTGGCGGACTATGCGCGCATTGCCCTCAAGTCGCAGATCTACCATCAGTACAGCGAGGCCGATGGGCTGCATGCCTGGCTGTTGTCACCGCAGACCGAAAGTGTTTTGCGCGAGGCACTGCGCCAGACCCAGACCGGGGTGTTCTTTGCACTCGACAACGACAATAGCGCTGCGCTGATCAACCTGCTCAACCAGGCCTTCAGTGCACGCGCAAAAATAAAAAGCGTGTTGTTGGTGGCGCAGGATTTGCGCAGCCCCTTGCGAACCTTGTTGCTTGAGGAATTCAACCATGTACCGGTGTTGTCTTTCGCCGAGCTGGGGAGCAATTCCAAGGTCAAGGTGCTGGGGCGTTTTGACCTTGGCCAGGATGAGTTGATGTACGGGACATTGGCATGAACACATCGCTACTTGCAGAGTACGGGGGGGCGTACTGATGTTCGAACTCCGAGTGTTGGATGGTTCGCATCAAGGGGCCGCGCTGCCTCTGTTTGGTGAGCAATGGAGCCTTGGCGCCAACGCGGGCGCCGACCTCTTGCTGGATGACCCTGGTGTCGCCGAGCACCACGCACGCCTGTTATTGCTCGAAGGGCGATGGTCGGTGCAGGCTGAAGCGGGGCTGCTGAAAAACAGCGATGGGCAAATGTTGGCGCAGATCGGCGATCTGGCACTCAACACGCCGTTTGTGATTGGCTCCGTCAGCTTGTGTGTCAGCCCTGCCGATCATCCTTGGCGCCAGGCATCAGTGCTCAAACCGCCTCAGCCGGCAACGGAGCCCTTGCCCCAGGCGCCATTGCCGCTGACGCTGTCTTCCATTTCCGCGTTGCAGCAAAAACGCTTGGTCAGCCTGGTGCTGCTATGCGCCGTGATCATCGCTGCGGTCGGCATTATCTTCAGCGGTGAGCGCGAGGCCCAGGCATCGCTGATGCCGGCGGTCATTCAGAAACCTGGGTTGGACTCACCCGCTGAGGTGCGCCAGCAACTCGTGAGGATGCTCAACGAGCGCGAATTGCTCCAGCGTGTCAGCTTGCAGATCGTCAATGGTCAGATTGCCCTCAATGGTGTTGTTTCCCAAGATGAAGTGGAACTGATTGCGCGCATGCTCGACCGTTTTGCCGAGCAATTCGACACTGTGGTGCCGGTGATCAGTCGCGTACGGGTACGCGATGCCAGGTTACCGTTCAAGATCTTGCAGATAGTGGGCGGTCCGAATGGCCACGTGGTGCTTGAAGAAGGAACCCGCTTATTCGTGGGTGATGAAGTAGATGGTCTGCGCCTGGTTTTGATCGATAACAGCAAAGTGGTTTTCGACGGCGAGCAACGTTATGAGGTGGGCTGGTGAAGGGGTCGCTGCAGGAGCGTCTGGAGGCCTGGCAACTGAACCAGTCACAGGCGTTGAGCAGTTTCGCACCGGTGACAATGCGCGGTCGTATTCAGCGCGTGAACGGCATGCTGCTGCAATGCCGATTGCCGCAGGCCCGTATCGGCGACCTATGCCAAGTGGAAAAAACACCAGGCGACTACATGCTCGCCGAGATCATCGGGTTCGATCAGCGCGATGCGGTGCTCAGTGCCCTGGGCAATCTGGAAGGCGTGCGTGTAGGGGCCAGCGTTGCGCGGTTGGGGGTTCCGCATCAGGTTCGGGTCGGTGATGAGCTGTTGGGACAGGTGCTGGATGGTTTTGGTCGCCCGATTGCGGGCGATGGTGTGGGCGCGTTCGTGGAAGCGGACACACCTGGGGCGACCACCGTGTTATGCGAGGCGCCTCTTCCTACCGAACGGCCGCGGATCAACCGTGCACTCGCTACGGGTGTGCGCTCGATTGATGGTCTGATGACCCTAGGGGAAGGCCAGCGTGTGGGGCTGTTTGCCGGTGCCGGTTGTGGCAAGACCACCTTGTTGGCCGAGATCGCCCGTAACGTGGAGTGCGATGTGATCGTATTCGGTCTCATCGGGGAGCGGGGCCGGGAGTTGCGCGAGTTTCTTGATCACGAACTGGACGAGCAGTTGCGTGCCAAGGCCGTGTTGGTGTGCGCAACCTCCGACCGCTCAAGCATGGAGCGCGCGCGTGCCGCGTTCACGGCAACCGCGCTGGCCGAAGGTTTCCGGCGTAAGGGCCAGCGGGTGCTGTTGCTGATCGACTCTCTGACGCGTTTTGCCAGGGCCCAGCGTGAAATCGGCCTGGCTGCCGGTGAACCCTTGGGGCGCGGTGGTCTGCCGCCGTCGGTCTACAGTTTGCTGCCACGCTTGGTGGAGCGTGCCGGCTTGACCCGTGAAGGCGTGATCACGGCCATCTATACAGTGCTGATCGAACAGGACTCCATGAACGATCCGGTGGCGGATGAGGTGCGCTCTCTGCTCGACGGGCATATCGTCCTGTCGCGCAAGCTGGCCGAGCGCGGCCACTACCCGGCGGTCGATGTACTGGCCAGCCTTTCGCGGATTCTGAGCAATGTCGCCGAGCCCGTGCATATCCGTGCCGGTACGGCGTTACGACGCTTGCTGTCGGCTTACCAGCAGATCGAGCTGATGCTCAAGCTAGGGGAATATCAGCCCGGCAACGATGCGCTCACCGACCTGGCAGTTGACAGTCGGCAGGCGGTGGATGGCTTTCTACGCCAGGACTTGCGCGAACCTTCGCCGCTTGCCGCCACCATGGATCAATTGGCTGAGTTGACCGCCCATGTCCCATTCTGAAGTGTTACCGGGTGAAATCGACACCCTGCGACGTTTGCGCCGACACCGTGCTGACCGCGCCGAGCGTGCGCTGCGTGAGGCAAAACGGGCGCAGCAAGCGCTGGTCGAGCATATCCGGGAGGCGCAAGAAGTCCTCGAGCAAACCCGCCTGGAAGAGGCCCGGCAATGCGCCGAGCTGTTGAGTTTGCACCAGGGGCAGGTAGTGACGTTCAAGGCGCTGAAAAACTGGAATGCCAAGGAGCGGCAATTATCGGCGGGTACCCGGCGTGAAGAAGGCCAGTTGTTGCAACTCAAAGAGCAGCAGCACGAGCAGGCTGCACAGGTCGGCCACGCGCAGAAACACGTCACCTTGTGCTTGCGCCAGGTGGAAAAAATCCAAGAGCTATCTAAGTTACTGACGCAGGAGCCGATATGAAACAGGTTTCAGTTAGTCCGCCTGAACGTCCGCGTCCGCGTGAGTCTCGCGATGACCGTGCGCCTGAATTCGGCGCCCTCGTGCCTTGGGAGCAAGGACGATTGTTCGCCCGGTTGTTTAACGATGGGGGCCAGGACGGCGGGGGATATGGAACGTCTCTGAACGCAATCAAAGCCTCGGGCGATGTCGCCATGATCGAGGCGTTGACCGAGCAGTTGGCGCCGCGAATGCTCGTCGGTTCGCAATGGCCGATGATGGCGGTTTTTCACCTGGGCCGCCTGGGACGGATCAACGCCAGTGTCCGCCGGGAGCAGGGGAGCTGGAATGTCGAGCTGGACGCGGAGCAAGACAACACGGCGCGCTGGCTCAGTGGCGTACGCCAACAATGTGAGCAACGGCTGGCGGCGAGCCTGCGCCAGCCCGTCAATGTGTATCTGGCAAAATCGGCGCAGGCATGATGCTGCCACCTCTGATATTTCCCACATTCAAAGCCGATATTGCGGTTGCCCGGCAGCGGTTGGGGCAAGGGTTGTGTATGCCGTTCGAGGTCGCCGGGTCGAGAGGCGAGTTGAGAATGGAGCCTGGTACTGCTCCGGTGGGTATACAGCCGCTCTGCTTCGAAACCGCCTGTGGAGTATTGGCCTTCAGTGAGCCAGGACCGCAGTTGAGCTTGATGGGCGAATGCCCGGTGACGTTCGCACAAGCCGGCAACGATCCCGACGCCTGGTTCTGGGAGTTGTTTCAGCATCATCTGAGCCCTCACGTGCAAGCGCTGTTTGGTTACCTGCGTTTGCTGCCCGGCACCCGCCCCTTGAACTTTGGTTGTCGACTCTGCGTGACGCTCGGCGCCTCTCGCGTCACGGGCTATCTGTGGCTGTCTGTCGAGAGCTTTCTGGCGCTATGCAAGGCGGGGCCGTGGCGGCTCAAGGCTGAGCCAATGCCGGCGCAGTTTCAGCTGGCGGTGGACGTAACGCTCGGGCGCCTGCGGTTGTCCATGCACCAGCTGCGCAGCTTGCGTGTCGGTGACGTGCTGGTGCTTGAACGAGCCTTTTTCAGTGCGTCGGGAACCGGCCACGTGCAGGTTGGCAAACAGCGTCTGGTGGGCTGGATCGACGCTGGATCCGGGCCGACGCGTCTTACCCTTACTTCTATCGAGGATATGTTTGTGGACGAGGATTTTGCAACACAGCCTTACTCAGGGCATGAGGATGAAACAGCGGTGATGGATGTGTTCGGGCATGAACCCTTCGACGAGCTGAGCATGGCGCTCAATGTGCGGTGCGGTACGCTGAACCTGACCCTCGGCGAATTGCGCAACCTTGCGCCTGGCGCGGTGCTGGGGGTCGCAGGCTACGCCCCTGGCACTGCGGGGCTCTACTACGGCGACCGCCCCCTCGGCCAGGGCCAGTTGGTTGAAGTGGACGGGCGGCTGGGGCTGCAGATGACTCGCGTGATCTTTTCTCGATGAGTAGTTTCCAGGGAATAGATCCGGTCGTCCTGGCAATATTTCTGGGGGCATTGTCGTTGATGCCCATGCTGTTGGTCGTCTGCACGGCGTTCCTGAAGATCGTGATTGTGCTGATGATCACCCGCAATGCCATCGGTGTGCAGCAGGTGCCTCCGGGCATGGCCATCAATGGTATTGCCCTGGCGGCCACCCTGTTCATCATGGCGCCTGTAGGCTATGAGATGGCCGAGATCGTCAAGGTGTCGCCCCTGGACCTGACCAGCGTGGGCGCACTTCAGCAGACGGGAATGGAGGCGATCAAACCGGATATCCTTACCCACCTGTTGGAAAATGCCATGCGCATGTGGCCGGCACAGATGGCGCAGGAGGTTCAACGTGAGGACCTGATCCTGCTGGCGCCGGCCTTTGTGCTGTCACAGTTGCAGGCGGGGTTCGAAATCGGCTTCCTGATCTATATCCCTTTCATCGTGATTGACCTGATTGTCTCCAATCTCTTGTTGGCGCTGGGGATGCAAATGGTCTCGCCCATGACCATTTCCCTGCCGCTCAAATTGCTCTTGTTCGTGATGGTCTCCGGGTGGTCGCGGTTGCTCGACAGCCTGTTCCTTTCCTATCTCTGAGTGGCCTATGGAACCCATCGTATTATTCAAGCAGGGCATGTTGCTGGTAGTGATGCTGACGGCGCCGCCGCTGATTGTGGCGGTGGTGGTGGGGGTCATGACCTCCCTGGTGCAGGCGCTGATGCAGGTGCAGGACCAGACGTTACCCTTTGGTATCAAGCTGGTGGCAGTGGGGATCACCCTGATCATGACCGGCCGCTGGATCGGTGTGGAGTTGATCCAATTGATGAACGTGACCTTTGACATGATCGGTCGCTCGGCCCTGCACTGAGGTCTTGCCTGTGCTGCTATATCTTGAGTATTTGCCCAGCCTGCTGGTCGCCATGGCGCGTATCTACCCCTGTGCCTTCCTCGTGGCGGCATTCTGTTTTCAACATATACGCGGCATGCTGCGGCACAGCATTGTGATGGTCATGGCACTGCTGCCTGCACCTGCCATTCACGTCATGCTGGCGGGCCAGGAATACTCGGCGCTGATGCTCGGTGGGCTGGTCTTCAAAGAGTTGGCCCTGGGATTATTGCTGGGCGTGTTGCTGTCCATGCCGTTCTGGCTGTTCGAGTCGGTTGGGGCGTTGCTGGACAACCAGCGGGGCGCTTTGGCCGGTGGTCAGCTCAACCCCTCGCTTGGTCCAGACGCTACGCCAGCCGGGCACTTGTTCAAGCAATTGGCGATTTTTTTGCTGATGGCCAGCATGGGCCTTGGGGCGTTGACGCAGGTGATCTGGGACAGCTATCTGCTCTGGCCACCGACGGTGTGGTTCCCACTGCCCGCTGCCGATGGCTTCGATGTATTTGTCGGCCTGCTGGGCGATACCTTCATGCACATGATGCTCTACGCCGCTCCCTTTATTGCAGTGCTGCTGTTGCTGGAGTTCGGCGTTGCCCTGCTGGGGGTCTACAGTCAGCAATTGCAAGTGAGTACGCTGGCGCCGCCCCTCAAGAGCCTGGCGGGTATCGGAGTGCTGTTGTTGTATTTTGCGTTGCTGCAGGACCTGATCGTCGGACGCATGGGCTTGCTTAAAGACCTCAAGCACTCCCTGGGCGTGTTTTTCGAGGTCTCGCTGTCATGAGTGATTCGGGGGAAAAGAAGCACCCCGCGTCAGCCAAGAAGCTGCGCGATCAGCGTAAGAAAGGCCAAGTCGCCCAAAGCCAGGATGTGGGTAAGCTGCTGGTGCTGACAGCCATCAGCGAAATCGCCTTGTTCACCGCCGAAAGCAGCTTGCAACGTTTCCAGCAGTTGATGCTGCTGCCGATCTCGCGCCTGTCCTTGCCTTTCCCGCAGGCGCTGGAAGAAGTGATGGTCGAAGGCTTGATGTTGTTTTTCTCCTTCGCCCTGCTGATGGCCGCGGTGGCGATTATCACGAAGCTGGTCAGCAGCTGGATGCAGTTCGGGATTCTGTTCGCACCGGACTCCTTGAAGCTCGACTTCAATCGTCTGAACCCGCTCAGCCAACTCAAGCAAATGTTCTCTGTCCAGTCGGTAATGAACCTGTTGATGAGCATCGTCAAGGCAACACTGCTGGGCCTGATCCTGTACGTGGTGATCTGGCCTTCCCTGGGGGTGTTGATCAATATGGCCAGCAGCGATCTGCAAAGCTACATCCTGGGGTTGATCGCCCTGTTCCGCTATCTGCTGCATGCCTGTCTTGGGTTATTGCTGGTGCTGGCGCTTATCGACCTGGCGATGCAGAAGTACTTCTTTGCCAAGCGCATGCGCATGACCCAGGTCGAGGTCGTGAAAGAGTACAAAGACATGGAGGGCGATCCCCACGTGAAGGGGCAGCGCCGCGCCCTGGCGCAGCAGTTGGCCCAGGAGGAGCCGAAGGTCAAGCTGCCCAAGCTGGAGGAGTCCGATATGCTGGTGGTCAACCCGACGCACTTTGCCGTGGCCTTGTATTACCGCCCCGGTGAAACGCCGCTGCCCCTGCTGGTGAGCAAAGGGACTGATGACGACGCCCGTGCGTTGATTGCTCGCGCCAAAGCGGCCGATGTACCGGTGATCCAGTGCGTGTGGTTGGCCCGTACGCTGTATACGAACAAGCTGGGGGCGACCATTCCTCGTGAAACTCTGCAGGCCGTGGCATTGATCTACCGCACCCTGCGCGAGCTTGATGATGAGGCCAAGCGTGAAACCCTGGAATTGCCGGAGCTTGATCTGCGTTGATCAGCCCCGGGTACGCGCATCCAGGGTTTCAAGGTTGGCCAACGACAACATTCGGCTGAGGAGGCTGTTGAGCAGGTTGCGCTGTGGAGGCAGTGCATGCCAGATCACCAGGGCGTCCTGTGCGTCAATGTAGATAAAGCAGCCATCGAATGCCACGGCTTGCTCGAAACGCCGCTCCAGCACGTTCTGCAATTGTGAAGCTTGCAGTGCCTCGCGAGCCACGTGCAGGGCCAGACCCTGACGGGTTCCGGCTTGCAGGCTGCTGGCCGTTACCCCCGGGCCAAGTTTCAGGTGAGCGGCAGAGCCGCCCACCAGGCTGTCGAGGAAGACCTGGCGTTCATCGGCCGGGGTTCCGTGGGCGCTCATCGTTCCAGCGACACTGTCTGATAGTCCGGACGTTCTCCGGCTGGGCCGGGTTCGACGCGCATTTGTGGCGGCCACCAGATCACCAGCTTGTCCTTGGTCGATTGCGGACGTGAGCAGGAGTCGCCCTTGCAGGTGGGCGTGCAGCCGGCGACAAGCAGCGCCGCGCCGATCAGGGTGACGTACAGCAAGCGATGTTTCATGGCTTGGCCTTTTGGGTTGGAGTGATCAGGGAGGGACGAGGCACGCTGATGTGTTCATCCTTGACCACCGGTCGCATGGCGATAAACACTTCTGCTTCCTCGCCCGGCTTGAGCCAGGCGCGCGGCCAGACACTCACGGCCAGGGTTTGCGACGTACTGCATTCCTTTTCGTCGATACGCACATTGCGGTTGAACTGATTGCGCAGCACCACCACGGCTACGTTGTACTGCGGGCCGGCGTACCATTGGCTGCGCTCGGTGTTCAGCGCCAGCAGGCTGCGGGTGCTGCACAAGGTGTTCAACCCCAGGGGCATCGGCGCTACCTTGAAGGCTTTGGGCACTTGCCCGGTGACCAGGTGCGCCAGGGTACTGATAATGTCGCTGCGCTTGATCACTGGCTGGTGAGGGTCGGAGCGCCTGGCCAGGGGGGTAAGAGCGGCTTGCAATTCGACCTGGTCTGCCTGGGGCAGGTAGCGTGACGGGTCGGCCTGGTCGCCGATAACGCGTGGTGTGAGGATAAATAGACGTTCGCGCCGATTGTTCTGTCGTTCAGTCGAGGAAAACAACGCCTTGCCCAATAGAGGAATATCACCCAGCAGGGGTACCTTGCTGTGCTTGTCGGTGCTTTCGGTGACGTGGAAACCACCGACCACGAGCGAGCGTTTTTCGGCCATGATGGCTTGAGTGCTGACTTTGCCTCGGCGTACATCGAAGCTGCCGGGAGTAGGGTTGGCCTCTTCGAAGTTACCGTCCTCGATATCTACCAACAGCTGAATCTGATGGCCACCACGGCTCGTGATGACGCGGGGCACGACCTGGAAGCTGGTACCCACGGTGATCGGTAAAATCGTAGCGTTCTGCCGACCGCGAGTCAGGTATTGGGTCCGGTTGAAATCAATTACCGCAGGCTGGTTTTCCAGGGTCAGGACTGATGGATTGGACACCATGGTTGCCAGGCCCTTGGCTTCCAGCGCGCGTATCTCCGCGTCGAAACGACCGCGGTTTTCAATGGTCAGTTGAGCGTTGCCGGAAATCATGTTGGCTGCGCCACTGAAGCGACTGTTCTGAAAGCCCCATCTCACCCCGAACTCACGCAGTTGCGTGCGCTCGATGTCGAGGATGATTGCATCGATTTCCACCAGTTTGCGTGCCACGTCGAGTTGAGTGATCAGTTCGCGATACATGGCCTGCCGTTCCGGCACGTCATAAATCAGGATGGCGTTATTGCGCAAGTCGGCTTCGACGCGGATACGGGCTGGGCTGACCGGGGCCCGCGGTGTGATTGACATGCCCGTATCGGTCGAGCCGTTCAGCCCGGTTGTCGCGGTGGAGCCGAGCATTTGCCCCAGCAACGGGTTGCTCAAGCGTGGAACCACGGGCGTAATGAACGCGGGTTGGGTGATGGAGCGTTGAGCCTGTGCCGAAGACGTCGAGGTTGAGCGCGGTTCCAGAAGCCCTCGTAGCATGGTGGCTACACCGGGGATGGTGATTTTTTCGTTGCGGTATTCCATTTGGCGGTCCGCCGCGCTGGCGAACTTCAGTGGGTAGCTCAACACGCTCTGTTTTTCATCCGCGGAACGGCGCTGGCTGCTGAAACGCTTGATCTGTTCGATGTAAACTTTCGGGCCGGAGACCAGCACAACACCGTCTTCCGGCAACTCGCCCCAGCCGAAACGACTGTCGAGCAAGCCTATATCGGTCAGCGCTTGCTTGAGGTCCGCGATGGTCTCGGAAGAGACTTCCAGGCGTGCGGATTCTTGCTGGTCCAGGGTGCTGATATAAAGGGTGTTGTTGTACATGTACCATTGGAAGCGGTGCTCAACCCCCAGCCGGTCGAGCAATGACTGTGGCGTATTAGCGCGTATCTTGCCGTTGACGTTACCTTCGAGCAGCCCCTCGACCTGGAGCTGAGTACCAAATGTCTGGGCAAAATCTTCCAGCACTTCGCGCACTGGTTTGTGCTGGGCTTCATAAGCGTAGGCCGTGTTTTTCCATTCGGCAGGGATTGCTGCCAGCGCGCTATCCAGTGGCAGCAGCCACCCAGGCAGCATGATGAGCCAACACCAGGCGGCGCGGTGGGTCGAAGCAGGTACGTGAGGGCGCAAGCGTTTGTGCTTGTCTTTTTTGTCAGGCATGGGAAAGTCTCTGATTAGTGCGGTATCGAGCGCAGCGACGTGGGTATGAATGTGCGTACAGACCGCGCCTGGCGCGCGACGATGGCACGCCAGGTATCGCGTTGGTTGAGAAGGGATTCGAGACACTTCGCCAGCTGTTCGCCGTTCCCCATCGCCACACATTGAATAAGCCAAAGCGCACCGGTGGACGGCGCTAATGCAACTGCGCCGTGAAAATAGCTCAGGCTGGGGCCTCCCAGACGCATCCAGGTGCGCAGATGGGCTTTGTCTTCGCCCGCTTTGGTCAACTGGACCTTTACCAGCAGTCTGTTCGAAACGCGTTGAACGATGATTTCGTCTTCGTTCTCAAACAAAGTGAGCTGCTCTTCGTGGCCATTCAGCCAACTGGTAAGGAGTGCTCGCAACTTACTGCACGCCATCCAGCGCTGTTTTGAGCAGCGTATGCCTGGAGCGCGTATGTTCGTTTAGCGCGATGATAGAGAGCTTTTGTTGTTTCATGAGGTCGCCGAAGTATTCGATATCCGCATCGAGCGCAATCGGATCTTTATAGGCTGTATTGACTCGCTTGATATCAGCCTGAACTTGCTTCAGTAGATGGTTTTTCAGGTTTCCGTGAAAGTCCATGATTTTTACTCCAGATGTGTCTGAACTGTGTGGCGGGTTGTTTGCCACCAGTTCCATCGGCAGACATTTTTTTAAAGATATCGCCTGCCTCTACCGCTATGTCCTACTCGCCTGTAAACAATATTTCTCGCATCGAGGCCCAGTCGATACGAAAATCGCCTTCATCTGTTTCCAGTAGCAGTGATTGAGGTTTGATCTGGTCATCGGGGCGAAGCTTCCAGGGTGTAGAGCCCAACCGGGCCAAGGCTTGGGCTATCTGCTCATGCTCGTGCGGGTGGCAAACCAAGGTTGCCTTGATAGGTGGAATTTGCGTCGCTACCAACTGTTTGACCAATGCCGAAAGACGCTTTGGGGGCGGCACCTCTTCCAACAGGCAGTGGAAGGCTCGGCTGGCAATGGATGTTGCGTAGTGTTCGAGGCTGTCACACATTGTCTGGCGTTGGCGCTCCCACGCGCTGAGTTGCGCATGGGCACGTGACCAGAAGTCGAGGCGGGCCTGCTCGAGCATTTCTTCGCGATGCTCAGCCGCCTGGCGCAGCAACTCTTCAGCTTGGGCCTGTGCGCTACCCAGCAACTGCGCGGACTGAACGCACTCGGCGAGCATCTCCCGGGTAATCAATACTTTTGGCTGCCCGCAAGCGCCGTTGTGCAATTCGATTTTGCGTAGGGTCAACATAGACAATTGCTCTGGCTTGTTGCAGTTAACGACGAGTTGTTTCGCTGCCCGTTGCTTCGATACGCCAGACAATCGCCTGCCACAGCGTATTGAGCCGGCCATGCGCGTCGTCGAGTGGCAGGTGAGTGGTTTCAAGCGCCTGCACCCGGTCAGGGGGCAAGCGCAGCCGAAGACGTTGCCAGACAGCAGGCTCAACCCAGGCCCTCAGCAATTGCAGTGGATCATTCTCCGGCTGCAACAGCGCGTCAGGGTGCAGCGCCTTGGCAAGGCGCTCACACCACTTGCGGTGTTCATCGTACAAGGGGCTGTCGACGTTGGGATGGCACGTAAGCTCCAGTAGCGCTATCGCCAGATCGAACTGCTCCCGTGAAGCCAGGGCCAAACCAAGCACCGTTGCACGGGGAGGGGGAGGCAGGCACGGCTCGATGCCCAACGCTGCACACGCCAGCGCGGGTTGGCTACGACACAAGGCGGGTAATGCATGGTAAGCCTGAGCGCTGGTCGCATCCGGGTGCGAAAACTGCCACGGACTGGCCCACCATTGGGCCCAGGCCAGATGATCAATCATTCGGTAGATGCGCTGGGGCGACAGGTTCCTGCCTTGATCGTTGGCCTCGTATGCGCCAGAACAGCGCAGCGACGAGCGTCAGTATCGCGCCGATAACCAACAAGCTGACAGTGGTACGCCAAAAACCGATGTCTTCCTCGGGGACCAGGAACGGACCGAAATAGCTCAGGCGTTGCTGCTCTTGGTAAGCCGCTGCCGGCACAAAAACCACCGTGAGCTTCTGCGCGTTATCCAATGCAGTGGTCATGCCGGGAATACTACTGGATACCATCCTGCGTACGCGCGCCCGGATGCTGTCGGGCTCCAGTCGCGGGTCGTGCTTGATGAACACCGAGGCGGAGGCGGGTTGGACGGGTTCACCGGGAGACACGCGTTCGGGCAGCACCACGTGTACACGAGCGACGATGACGCCATCGATGTTTGACAGCGTAGCCTCCAACTCCTGGGACAGGGCGTAGATATACCGGGCACGCTCTTCCAACGGGGTAGAGATGACACCCTCCTTGCGGAAGGTGTCACCCATCGTGGCACGGGCGACCTTGGGTAATCCGACCGCTTCCAGTGTGCGAACGGCGCGGCTGATATCGGCTGCATTGACACGCACCACGACGCCGTCCTTGGCAGGTACTTTCTGCGCGCGTATGTGTTTGTCAGCCAGTTCCGCGATGACCTCATTGGCATCCTGCTCGGAGAGCTGGCGATGCAGTTCGACACTTTCGCCGCAGCCGCCCAGTATCAGCGTCAGCGAGAAAACTAATCCGATGGATAGAAAACGAATCATTTTTTCCTACTGTAGGTTACTGACTTTTTCTAGGCATTGCGCGCCCTTGCCGACGCACTTCACTAGGGTTTGGGTCAGCAGTACGGAGTCTGAAAGATGAGAGGCATAGTTGACCCGACTTTTCTCTTTGAACTCATTGTTGAAGTCCTTGAGGCCTCGACTCATGCCATTTTTCGCTTTGTCCAAATGCTGCAAAGCGTCGGTCAGGGCATTCGATGATGACGTGGCGGTAGCCCGTTGCATCGAGGGTTCCAATAACGAGCTGAAAAAGTTTACATCTTCGCCGTGGTGCGTAGGTTGGGCAGGGGGCCTGCGGGCTGTGAGGCCGTTCTGATATTCGCGTAATACATCGAATTCTTTTATCTGCATATAGACCTCTTGGGGAACCGCCCTTTGGTGACAAAGAGCGGTAATGCTATTTAGCGTATCGCGTCGATGTTCTTTTTCTGCTCAGTGATCTTGAAGGCCTCAATACTGTCCTTCAGGGATTGGCGAGCCGCTTCTTTCCTTTCTTGTTTAAGGTCTTCGTTTTCGCCGCCGCCGCCGCCGAAGCTTTGGACAGGGGGTTGATAGGTTTGTGCGTTAACGCTAGAAGTACTCATAGTGACACTCCAATATCTAAGAAATGATGTCTGAGTCTTGATATATAGTTGCAATATTTTTGCTTCCAATAGGCACTAAATATATCAGGCTCATCCTTATGTGGTTCCGGAGCGAATATGGTTCCAGCTTTTACTTGAAGGGTGTGTCTGGAAATTTCTTCGGTGGCTGTGGACTGCGCTGCGGGCTACTGTATGTCTAGTTGTTTCATGCGATAGTAAAGCGTTCTCTTCGCCATCCCCAACTCTGCAGCCACGTCGTCCACACAATAGGTATGACGACGCAACGACTCTTCAATCAGAGCTTTCTCGATTTGTTGCAGGCGTTCTTTCAGGTTGATTGGCTCGTTTGTAACGTTCGAGGGTGAGCTTGATAACGGCACCAGGCCCAGCACAAAACGTTTGGCAGTGGAGCGCAGCTCACGCACATTCCCCAGCCAAGGGTGGCACAGCAACTGTTGGACCAGCTCGCTGCACAGGTTTGGGGCGAGACACTTATAGTGCTCGGCTTCCTCTTGAATCATATTCAGGAACAACGGGACGATTCGGTCACGGCGATTGCGCAGCGGAGGCAGATTGATATTTACGACGTTAAGGCGGAAATACAGGTCGCGCCTGAACCTTCCCTGCTCGACCATCTCATGCAGGGATTGCTGCGCAGAGGCGATGACTCGCATGTCTACCGGGATAAACCGGGTTGAGCCCAGCCGTTCCACACCCCTTGATTCCAGTACCCGTAGCAGTTTGGCTTGCATGGAGAGCGGCATACTGTCGATTTCATCCAGATACAAGGTACCCAGATGGGCGGCTTCGATAAAACCCGCACGTGATTGCACTGCTCCGGTATAGGCGCCGCTGTTGACGCCGAACAGTTGGCTCTCTGCGAGGCTTTCCGGGATGGCGGCGCAGTTCACGGCGACAAAATGACCTCGTCGTCCCGACAAACGATGGATCCGTTGGGCCAAGGTATCCTTGCCCGTCCCCGTCTCTCCTAATAATAAAATGTCGATATCGAGCGCCGCAGTACTCTTGAGCGTATGCTCGATGTCCAAGGCTTCAACAGAGGGGAGGTATGTCTCATTTGTTATTTTGTAAGAGGCTGACATAGTCCGGGTACTCCACTATCGCTATCACTTCACTGTTGATAGAACGCTGTTGGCGTACGGCCAGTAGAACGCAAATAATCAAAAATGTCATCGTGGCTGTGAGTATGAAAATGCTGCGGGAGAATGTGTGAAAGATTAACTATGTCAGCGCGCTGTATTATTCAAGTGCTTTAGTGTCGGTTATTGAGCGTTTAGTGTAGGAGAAGACTTAAGGGTTGAGGGATTCATCGTTCAAATGGATCGCCGGATCTGGATGATTAAGGTTTCTATGTAGAGGGACTTTAGTTGAGTGGTAGATAGAAATAGGAGGCAACAAAAAACCGACGCAATGCGTCGGTTTCTTGTATAGGGCAGGGTGTTCAGCTAACGCTTATACGTTGAAGCGGAAGTGCATCACATCGCCGTCTTTAACAATGTAGTCCTTGCCTTCCAAGCGCCATTTACCAGCTTCCTTGGCACCGGCTTCACCCTTGAACTGGATGAAGTCGTTGTAGGCGATCACTTCGGCGCGGATGAAGCCTTTTTCGAAGTCGGTGTGGATCACGCCGGCGGCCTGTGGCGCGGTGGCACCGACCTTGACGGTCCAGGCGCGAACTTCTTCGACACCGGCTGTGAAGTAGGTCTGCAGGTTGAGCATTTCGTAGCCGGCGCGGATCACGCGGTTCAGGCCAGGCTCTTCCAGGCCTAGGGCCTCGAGGAACATGTCCTTTTCTTCGCCGTCGTCGAGCTCGGCGATTTCCGCTTCGATCTTGTTGCACACCGGAACAACGATGGCGCCTTCTTCGTCGGCAATGGCCTTGACCACGTCGAGCAGCGGGTTGTTCTCGAAGCCGTCTTCGGCAACGTTGGCGATGTACATCACAGGCTTGGTGGTCAGCAGGTGGAAGCCCTTGATCACGGCCTTCTCGTCTGCGCCCATGTTCTTCATCAGGCTGCGCGCCGGCTTGCCTTCGGTGAAGTGCGCGATCAGTTGCTCCAGCAGGCCTTTCTGGACCACTGCATCCTTGTCGCCGCCCTTGGCGTTACGTGCGACTTTTTGCAGTTGCTTCTCGCAGCTGTCGAGGTCGGCGAAGATCAGTTCCAGGTCGATGATCTCGATGTCGCGCTTGGGGTCGACGCTGTTGGAGACGTGAATCACGTTCTCGTCTTCAAAGCAGCGGACCACGTGGGCGATGGCATCGGTTTCGCGGATGTTGGCCAGAAACTTGTTGCCCAAGCCTTCACCTTTCGAGGCGCCGGCAACCAGGCCTGCGATGTCGACGAACTCCATGGTGGTCGGCAGGATGCGCTTGGGATTGACGATGGCCGACAGTGCGTCAAGACGCGGGTCCGGCATCGGCACAATGCCGCTGTTGGGTTCGATGGTGCAGAAGGGGAAGTTCTCCGCCGCAATACCGGACTTGGTCAGGGCGTTGAACAGGGTGGATTTGCCGACGTTGGGCAGGCCGACGATGCCGCAATTGAATCCCATGGTGTTTCCCCTCGGTAAGAGTCAGGCCTTCTGGCTGTGCAGGTTTTTCATCGCACGGTTCCATTCACCGGCGAAGATATCCGGCAGCACGCCGAGGGCAAAATCGATGCTGGCATCGAGTTTTTCCTGTTCGGCGCGTGGCGCACGACCCAGGACGAAATTTGAAACCATACTGGCAACGCCTGGGTGGCCAATGCCGAGCCGCAGACGGTAAAAATTATTTTGATTGCCCAACTGCGCGATGATGTCGCGCAGGCCATTGTGCCCACCATGCCCGCCGCCGAGCTTGAGCTTGGCTACACCGGGTGGCAGGTCCAGTTCGTCATGGGCCACCAGGATTTCTTCGGGTTTGATCCGGAAGAAGCCCGCAAGCGCCGCGACAGCCTGGCCGCTGCGGTTCATGTAGGTGGTGGGAATCAGTAGACGAACATCCTGACCTTGGTGCGAGAAGCGCCCGGTCAGGCCAAAATATTTGCGATCGGCCACCAGATTGGTGCCTTGGGCGTGGGCGATGCGCTCAACAAAAAGGGCCCCCGCGTTATGCCGGGTCTGTTCGTATTCGGCGCCTGGATTTCCCAGGCCAACGATCAGTTTAATGGCAGTCACGACAGGGGCCCTTCCTTTGGAGTTGTGGATAACATCGCCGTACCCAGGTGCGGCGAAAGTGGACGACACTACATCATTTACTCAAGAGTAAACGCCGCGTTATCGCCCGCTTTCTCGCTACGTTTCGGTCCGCGATGTTTCCTCAAGCTCCGGCAATACAGAGTGAATTACTCTGCAGCGCCTTCTTCAGCTTCTTCTGGAGCAACGCGTGGAGCGTGAACGTTGGCAACAGCTTTGTCATCACCGTGAGCCAGTGCAACAAACTCAACGCCTTTAGGAGCCTTGAGGTCGGACAGGTGAACGATGGCGCCGATTTCCAGAGCCGACAGGTCGACTTCGATGAACTCAGGCAGGTCTTTTGGCAGGCAGGTCACTTCGATTTCGTTCAGGACGTGAGAGATCTCGCCGCCTTTCTTGACCGGAGCTTCTTCACCTACAAAGTGCACAGGCACGATGGCGGTCAGTTTTTGGCCAGCAACAACGCGAACGAAGTCAGCGTGCATGATGAACTGCTTGGAAGGGTGACGCTGCATCGCTTTAACGATGACGTTCTGCTTGGCGCCGTCGACGTTCAGCTCGATAACGTGGCTGTAGGCAGCTTCGTTTTCGAACAGCTTGGCGATTTCCTTGGCCAGGATGGTCACGGATTCAGCAGGCTTGTTACCACCGTAGACAACGGCTGGGATGTTGGCGGCGTGACGCAGGCGGCGGCTCGCACCTTTCCCCAGGTCAGTACGCGCTTGGGCGTTCAGAGTAAATTCGTTCATGTTGTATCTCCAAAATAGCCATCATCGAGGGGCGTTTGCGACCAGCGCCGAACTCGATATGGGCAAAAAAGCCCCGCCCCAGCGGAATGCTGGGGCGGGGCGCTTTTCGTCAGTGAGGTGATCCGTTGGTTTGACCCTTAACGGAACATCGCGCTGATCGATTCTTCATTGCTGATGCGGCGAACCGCTTCGGCAACGACCGGTGCAATATCCAGTTGACGGATACGTGCACAGGCTTGAGCTGCGGCGGACAACGGGATGGTGTTGGTCACCACCAGTTCGTCCAGCACGGAGTTCTCGATGTTCTCGATCGCTCGGCCCGACAGCACAGGGTGTGTGCAGTAGGCGAAGACTTTTGCTGCACCGTGCTCTTTCAAGGCTTTCGCCGCGTGGCACAGGGTGCCGGCGGTGTCGACCATGTCATCAACCAGAATACAGGTACGCCCTTCGACATCACCGATGATATGCATCACTTCAGAGTGATTGGCTTTCTCACGGCGTTTGTCGATGATCCCGAGGTCCACGCCCAGGGATTTGGCAACAGCCCGTGCACGCACGACGCCGCCAATGTCCGGGGACACGATCATCAGGTTTTCAAAGCGCTGGTCTTCGATGTCATCCACCAGAACGGGGGAGCCGTAGATGTTATCTACCGGAATATCGAAGAACCCCTGGATTTGGTCAGCGTGCAGGTCAACCGTGAGCACACGGTCGATACCTACCACGGTCAGCATGTCAGCAACGACTTTCGCGCTGATAGCCACACGTGCGGAACGCGGACGGCGATCCTGACGGGCATAACCAAAGTAAGGGATTACAGCTGTGATTCGAGTCGCTGAGGAGCGGCGGAAGGCATCAGCCATCACGACGAGTTCCATCAGGTTATCGTTGGTCGGAGCGCAGGTCGGCTGAATAATGAAGACGTCTTTACCGCGGACATTTTCATTGATCTCGGCTGTAATTTCGCCGTCGGAGAATTTACCGACAGAGATGTCACCGAGAGGGATATGCAGCTGACGTACGACACGTCGAGCCAGATCGGGGTTGGCATTCCCCGTAAAGACCATCATCTTGGACACGCGCAGTACCTAGAGGCTGAGGGTAACCTGGATGAGTATTAGAAAATGGCAGGGGCGGCTGGATTCGAACCAACGCATGGCAGGATCAAAACCTGCTGCCTTACCGCTTGGCGACGCCCCTGTATCTGTTGCAACGAGTGCCTAACACTCGGTTCCTTTTAGAGCAGACTTTGCAGCTTGCGATGCAACATCGAAACGTTGCTTCCCTTTGCTACAAACCCTGTAAGGGTCTCTGTAAGAAGGGCCGAGACTTTATCAGCTTCAGCTTTGCTTGGGAAGCCCCCAAACACACAACTTCCAGTTCCGGTTAATTTTGCTTCGGTAAAATTACCTAACAAATTCAAAGCGTTACGTACCTCTGGATAACGCCTTGCTACAACCGGTAAGCAGTCATTTCGACTGTTTCCCTTGGGAACGGGGCGCACTTTAATGGGAGAAGAGTTACGTGTCAACAACGGATCTGAAAAAATTTCTGCTGTACTTACAGATACTTGCGGCACCAGTACGACATACCAGGGTTCTTCGGGTTCTACAGGGGTGAGTTTCTCCCCGACGCCTTCAGCAAATGCGGCGTGCCCACGCACGAAAACCGGGACGTCGGCGCCCAGCGTAAGGCCCAGCGCAGCAAGGCGGTCGTGGTTCCAGCCCAGTTGCCATAAGTGATTGAGGCCCAGCAAGGTGGTGGCGGCATTTGAACTGCCGCCGCCGATGCCACCGCCCATGGGCAGGATTTTGTCGATCCAGATATCAATGCCAAGTGGGCAGCCGGATTGTTCCTGAAGTTTTTTTGCCGCCCGCACAATCAGATTGCTGTCGTGGGGTACGCCGTCGAATTCGGTGTGCAGTTGGATAACGCCATCGTCACGCACGGCAAAGGTCAGCTCATCGCCGTAGTCGAGAAACTGAAACAGCGTTTGCAACTCGTGGTAGCCATCTTCACGGCGACCGAGGATGTGCAGCATCAGGTTGAGCTTGGCCGGGGAGGGCAGGGTCAATTTTTGTGCGGACACGTTATTGCCCCAGCTTGCGCGGTTGCCAGTCCTTGATCACCAGCGTGACGTCAAGGTCGGTGCCATGCAGCTTGATACGTTCTGGAAGCCAGTAGCCGCTTTGTTCCACATAGCTCAAATATTCGACCTGCCAGCCATCCTGCTCCAGTGTGGCGAGGCGGCTGTCGCCATTGAGGCTCAGACGGCTCTTGCTGTCCGGCGCCGGCAAGCCGCGCACCCACCAGACCAAATGCGAGACAGGCAACTTCCAGCCAATCTGCTGCTCCAGCAGTTCTTCCGGGGAGGTTGCCTCATAGCGGCCCTGGTTGGCCACTTCCAGGCTCACTTGACCCGGCCGGCCAGTCAGGCGGGCTGCACCACGGCCCAGGGGGCCCGAGAGGCGAATGTCGTAGTAGTCCTGGCGCTGCAGCCAGAACAGGGTGCCGCTGCCGGAGTCTTTCGGCGCGCGCACCCCGACCTTGCCCTCGATCTGCCAGCCATCGATGCTGCTGAGTTGGTCCTTGTGTTGTTTCCATTGGGCCGGGTTGCCCCGGCCTTCAACGGATTCACGGCTGCCGATGCCCGCGCAACCGGCGAGCAGGGCGATGAAGCTGAAAACAATAACGTGGCGCAAGAACATAAATTTAAAGGGTCTCGGATCCGGTCAGGCGCTTGATGGTGCTGCGCAGGATAGGGCTATCGGGTTGTTCCTTGAGGAATTTTTCCCAGATTTGTCGGGCTTCGCGCTGCTTGCCATTGGCCCAGAGCACTTCGCCCAGGTGCGCGGCAACTTCCTGGTCCGGGAAACGCTCCAGTGCCTGGCGCAGCAAGCGCTCGGCCTCGTCGAGGTTGCCCAGGCGGTAATTCACCCAGCCCAGGCTATCGAGCACGGCCGGGTCTTCAGGGTTGAGCGCATGAGCCTGTTCGATCAGCACCTTGGCTTCGGCGTAGCGTGTAGTGCGGTCGGACAAGGTATAACCCAGGGCGTTAAGGGCCATGGCGTTGTCCGGGTCACGCTTGATGATCAGGCGCAGGTCTTTTTCCAGCTGCGCCAGGTCATTGCGTTTTTCTGCCTGCATGGCGCGGGTGTACAGCAGGTTCAAATCGTCGGGGTATTGCAGCAACGCCTGTTGCAACAGTTTCCAGGCGCGTTCGCCCTGTTTGTTGGCCGATAAGGTCTCGGCCTGGATCAGGTACAGCTGGATCGCGTAGTCCGGTTCGGCATCGCGGGCCGCGGCCAGGCGTTTTTCCGCTTCGTCGGTGCGGCCGTTGCTCATCAGGATATCGGCCTGGCGCAATTGCGCGGGCAGATAATCATTGCCGGGGCCGACCTGGGCGTATTCAAGCAGGGCCGCCTGGGGGTCGTTGCGCTCTTCAGCGATGCGGCCCAGGTTCAGGTGCGCCGAGTCCACGTGGCTGTCACGTTCGATCAGCTCTTGCAGGTAGCCCTTGGCCTCGTCCCAGGCTTTGGCTTCCAGGCACACCAATGCCAGGGAATAACGCAGTTCGTCGTCGTCCGGGTATTGCTGGACCAGGTTGGCGAACTGCACTTTGGCGTCTTCCATACGATCCTGCTCAACCAGCATGCGTGCATAGGTCAGGAGCAGGCGCTTGTCGCCGGGGTATTTCTTGATGCTTTTTTCCAGCAGCGGAATCGCTTCCTTGCCGCGGTTAAGGCTTTGCAGCAGGCGTGCGCGCAACAGGATCGGCGCGATTTCGCCTTCTTCCGGCGGGTTCTGTTCCAGGAGTTTGAGCGCGGCGTCGGCTTCATCGTCCTGTTGCAGCAGCAGGGCCTTGCCGAAAATCAACTGGCTGTTCTTCGGGTGCTTTTGCAGCAGGCGATCGAAACTCTTCATCAGGCCATTGCGCGTGTCCTGGTCGGTGTCGGCGGCCGACAGCGCGAGAAAGTCAAAATGCGTGTCGCCCTTGCCCTGCAAAACTTTCTCCATATAGACCATGGAGTCGTCATAGCGCCCGGCACGCGCCAATTGCACGGCCGCGGCGCGTTGGGCTTCCAGATCATCCGGCGCGTTTTTGGCCCAGATCAGCGAGGTGTCCAGCGCTGCCTGGTCGGCGCCCAGGTATTCGGCGATGCGAAACGCTCGCTCGGAAATCCCCGGGTCCTGGGTATTGATGGCCTGGGTCACGTAATTATCCAGCGCAATATCGAAGCGATTGCGCTGGCCGGCCAGTTCAGCGGTCAGCAGGCTGTAGATCGTTTCTTCACTGAACGAGGAATAAACCTTGGGCTTTTCAGGGGCGGGAGTGCTGTCTTCCACCGGCGACGTAGCGTCCGGCGACACGGGGGCCATGGCCTGGCAGCCGCTGAGGAAGACAAAAGCGAGGAGCAACGCGGAAGATCTATTCATATAGGAAGAGGACGACTAACCTGCGGTCGGATCATCATGACACAAGCCTTCGGCCAAACATAACCGGGGCACTCGGAATACGACTATTGCTGCCTTTTGCCTTTCCTTTGTAGGAGCGAGCTTGCTCGCGAAAATCGTCAACGATAATGCGGGACGCCTGGCGCTCAGCGGCGCTCTCAGGTTTTTCGCGAGCAAGCTCGCTCCTACAAAAGTGCATTGATAGGCATAAGGTATAGGGACAATAGACGACGGTGGTTGTTCTGGATCTTTCGAAGTAGGACAATTGTCGGCTTCCCGACATCATCAGCGATATTGAATGGCCTTCCTCGCACTCGGTATTAACCACAAGACTGCCTCCGTAGACGTGCGCGAGCGCGTGGCGTTTACGCCAGAGCAGTTGGTTGAGGCCCTGCAGCAGCTCTGCCGGCTCACCGACAGCCGCGAAGCTGCGATCCTTTCGACCTGCAATCGCAGCGAGCTCTATATAGAGCAGGAACATCTCTCGGCGGATGTGGTGCTGCGCTGGCTGGCCGATTATCACCATTTGAGCCTCGATGACCTGCGCGCCAGCGCTTATGTGCATGAAGAGGATGCGGCAGTTCGTCACATGATGCGCGTGGCGGCTGGTCTCGACTCGCTGGTATTGGGCGAACCGCAGATCCTCGGCCAGATGAAGTCCGCCTACGCCGTGGCGCGCGAGGCCGGCACCGTCGGCCCGTTGCTGGGCCGCCTGTTCCAGGCCACCTTCAATTCCGCCAAGCAAGTGCGCACCGATACGGCCATCGGCGAAAACCCGGTGTCCGTGGCCTTTGCCGCCGTGAGCCTGGCCAAGCAGATCTTCAGCGACTTGCAGCGCAGCCAGGCCCTGCTGATCGGCGCCGGGGAAACCATTACCCTGGTGGCCCGTCACCTGCACGACCTTGGCGTGAAGCGTATTGTGGTTGCCAACCGCACCCTGGAGCGCGCCAGCATTCTGGCCGAGCAGTTCGGTGCGCATGCGGTGCTGCTGTCGGACATTCCCGCTGAACTGGTACGCAGTGATATCGTCATCAGTTCCACCGCCAGCCAATTGCCGATTCTGGGCAAGGGCGCGGTCGAGAGCGCGTTGAAGCTTCGCAAGCACAAGCCGATCTTCATGGTGGATATCGCCGTTCCTCGGGATATCGAGCCCGAAGTCGGCGAGTTGGACGACGTTTACCTCTATAGCGTCGATGATCTGCATGAAGTGGTCGCTGAAAACCTCAAGAGTCGTCAGGGTGCCGCCCAGGCCGCCGAGGAAATGGTCAGCACCGGCGCCGAAGATTTCATGGTGCGCCTGCGTGAACTGGCGGCAGTGGATGTGCTCAAGGCGTATCGTCAGCAGGGTGAACGCCTGCGTGATGAAGAGTTGCTCAAGGCCCAGCGCATGCTGGCCAACGGCAGCGGCGCCGAAGAGGTGCTGATGCAATTGGCCCGTGGCCTGACCAACAAGCTGCTTCACGCCCCTAGCGTTCAGTTGAAAAAGCTTACCGCCGAAGGCCGCCTCGATGCGCTGGCCATGGCCCAGGAACTCTTTGCCCTCGGTGAGGGCGCGTCAGACAGCTCTTCGGATAAAAAACCGCAATGAAAGCGTCACTGCTCAATAAACTGGACGTGCTCCAGGACCGTTTCGAAGAACTGACCGCCTTGCTCGGCGATGGCGAGGTCATTTCCGATCAAACCAAATTCCGTGCTTATTCTAAGGAATACGCCGAAGTTGAGCCCATTGTGGCCACCTATAAAAACCTGCTGAAAGTCCAGGCCGACCTTGAAGGCGCCCAGGCCCTGCTCAAGGACAGCGACCCGGACATGCGCGAAATGGCCGTGGAGGAAGTCCGCGAAGCCAAGGAAAAACTCGCTGAGCTTGAGGGTGACCTGCAACGCATGTTGCTGCCCAAGGACCCTAACGACGGGCGCAACGTGTTCCTTGAAATCCGTGCCGGCACCGGTGGCGACGAGGCGGCGATTTTCTCCGGCGACCTGTTCCGCATGTATTCGCGCTATGCCGAGCGTCGCGGCTGGCGCGTGGAGATCCTCTCCGAGAACGAGGGCGAGCACGGCGGCTATAAAGAAGTCATCGCCCGGGTCGAAGGCGACAACGTCTACGGCAAGCTGAAGTTCGAGTCCGGTGCGCACCGCGTACAGCGGGTGCCGGCCACCGAATCCCAAGGCCGTATCCACACCTCGGCGTGCACCGTCGCCGTGTTGCCTGAGCCGGACGAGCAGGAAGCCATCGAGATCAACCCGGCGGATTTGCGCGTCGACACCTACCGCTCATCCGGCGCGGGTGGCCAGCACGTTAACAAGACCGACTCGGCGATCCGTATCACTCACTTGCCGTCGGGCATTGTGGTGGAGTGCCAGGAAGAACGTTCCCAGCACAAGAACCGTGCGCGGGCCATGTCCTGGTTGTCGGCCAAGTTGAACGACCAGCAGACCAGCGCCGCGGCCAACGCGATTGCCAGCGAACGCAAGCTGCTGGTGGGCTCCGGCGACCGCTCCGAGCGTATCCGCACCTACAACTTTGCCCAGGGCCGGGTTACCGACCATCGGGTCAACCTCACCCTGTACTCCCTCGACGAAATCCTTGCCGGTGGCGTGGATGCGGTGATCGAGCCGTTGCTCGCCGAATACCAGGCCGATCAACTGGCGGCGATAGGTGACTAAATGACCATCATTGCCAGCCTGCTGCGCGCCGCTGACCTGCCCGACTCGCCGACAGCGCGCCTGGACGTGGAGTTGCTGCTGGCCGCTGCCCTGGGTAAATCGCGCAGCTACCTGCATACCTGGCCGGAAAAGATCGTCAGCAGCGAAGATGCCCTGACGTTTGCCAGCTACCTGCAGCGCCGCCGCAGCGGCGAGCCGGTGGCGTATATCCTCGGCCAACAAGGTTTCTGGAAACTCGACCTTGAAGTGGCGCCGCACACCCTGATCCCGCGCCCGGAAACCGAACTGCTGGTGGAGGCCGCCCTGGAATTGCTGCCCGCCACGCCCGCCCAGGTCCTGGACCTGGGCACCGGCAGCGGCGCCATCGCCTTGGCCTTGGCCAGCGAGCGCCCGGCCTGGCAGGTCACGGCGGTCGACCGCGTGCTGGAGGCCGTGGCCCTGGCCGAGCGCAATCGCCAACGCCTGCACCTTCATAACGCCACGGTGCTGAGCAGCCATTGGTTCAGCGCCCTGCAAGGCCACCGCTTCGACCTGATCATCAGCAACCCGCCCTACATTGCCGACAATGACCCGCACCTGGTGGCCGGCGATGTGCGCTTCGAACCGGCCAGTGCGCTGGTGGCGGGGCACGATGGCCTGGACGATTTGCGCTTGATCATTGCAGAGTCTCCTGCCCACCTGAACGACGGCGGCTGGCTGTTGCTCGAACACGGTTACGACCAGGCCCAGGCCGTGCGCGACTTGTTGCTGAACCAGGGCTTTGAAGGCGTACACAGCCGCATCGACCTCGGCGGTCACGAACGCATCACTTTGGGACGCCGCCCGTGCTGACCGACCAGGAGCTGTTGCGCTATAGCCGGCAGATTCTGTTGCAGCATGTCGACATCGAAGGCCAATTACGCCTGAAACAGAGCCGCGCCTTGATCGTCGGCCTGGGTGGCCTGGGCGCTCCGGTGGCGCTTTACCTGGCCGCTGCCGGTGTGGGCGAGTTGCACCTGGCGGACTTTGACACGGTCGATTTGACCAACCTGCAACGCCAGATCATCCATGACACTGACAGCGTGGGGCAGACCAAGGTCGATTCGGCCATGGGGCGCTTGAGGGCGATCAACCCTGACGTCACCTTGGTCGCCCATCGTGCTGCGCTGGATGCCGACTCGCTGGCCGCTGCGGTCAACGCAGTGGACCTGGTGCTCGATTGCAGCGACAACTTCTCTACCCGCGAGGCGGTCAACGCGGCCTGCGTAACCGCTGGCAAACCGTTGATCAGTGGCGCGGCCATTCGCCTTGAGGGGCAATTGTCGGTATTCGATTCCCGTCGCGCCGACAGCCCCTGTTACCACTGTTTGTATGGGCACGGCAGCGACACTGAACTGACCTGCAGCGAAGCCGGCGTCGTCGGGCCGTTGGTGGGGGTGGTTGGCAGCCTGCAAGCGTTGGAAGCCTTGAAACTGCTGGCCGGTTTTGGTGAGCCGTTGGTGGGGCGCCTATTGTTGATCGATGCGCTGACCACGCGTTTTCGTGAGTTGCGCGTCAAGCGCGACCCTGGCTGCAGCGTCTGCGGAACACAACATGGTTAAGGGCGCGCCTATCGGTGTGTTCGATTCCGGCATCGGCGGCCTCACGGTGCTGGAAGAAATTCAGCAATTATTGCCCCGCGAGTCACTGCTGTACGTGGCTGACTGCGGGCACATTCCCTATGGCGAGAAAACCCCGGCGTTCATTCTCGAGCGTTCTCGCTCGGTCGCTGAGTTTTTCCGCGAGCGGGGCGCCAAGGCGTTCGTGATTGCCTGTAACACGGCAACCGTCGCCGCCGTCGCCGATTTGCGCCAGGACTACCCCGACTGGCCATTGGTCGGCATGGAGCCTGCGGTCAAACCTGCTGCTGCTGCCACGCGCAGCGGTGTGGTGGGTGTGCTTGCCACCACCGGCACCCTGCAAAGCGCCAAGTTCGCCGCCTTGCTCGATCGCTTCGCCACCGATGTGCGAGTGATTACCCAGCCGTGCCCAGGCCTGGTGGAGTTGATTGAAGCTGGCGACCTGAATAGCCCCGCCTTGAGCGCCCTGCTGCAAGGCTATATCGAGCCGCTGCTCAGCGCTGGTTGCGACACCATCATCCTGGGTTGTACTCACTATCCTTTCCTCAAGCCACTCCTGGCGCAGATGCTGCCCCCCAGCATCATCCTCATTGATACCGGCGCCGCCGTGGCGCGCCAGCTCAAGCGCTTGCTCGGTGAGCGCGACCTGCTGGCCGTTGGCGAACCTGAACCTGCACAGTTCTGGACCAGCGGCGATCGGTGTCACCTAAGAAATATCCTACCGACACTTTGGAAACATCCTGGAGTTGTGCGAAGCTTTGGCTCGTGAAAATTTCGTGAAATAACACTGAAAAAAGCTGAACTTCTGGCTATGCGTCGGCTTCTATAGCCCGTTAGCCTGTACATAACCCAATTATTCCGTTTGCAAAGGACGTTTCACATGAAGCGCTTGTTCTGTTTGGCTGCGATTGCGGCCGCTATGTTGGGACACTCTGTTTCAGCCCAGGCCACCGGCCTGGAGTTCGGCTTGGGCAGCACCAGCGATTCGACGCTGACCTACCGCCTGGGCCTGACCTCCGATTGGGACAAAAGCTGGATGCAGAGCAATGTCGGCCGACTGACCGGCTACTGGAGCGGCGCCTATACCTATTGGGAAGGGGATGACCGTGCGGGCGCCAGCAGCCTGTCGTTCTCGCCGGTATTTGTGTATGAGTTTGCCGGCGAGTCGGTCAAGCCCTACATTGAAGCCGGTATCGGCGTGGCGTTGTTCTCTCGCACTCGGCTGGAAGACAACAACATCGGCCAGTCCTTCCAGTTCGAAGACCGCCTGGGTTTCGGCCTGCGGTTCAACGGCGGGCATGAAGTGGGCATTCGTGCCACGCATTATTCCAACGCCGGCATCAGCAGCAATAACGATGGGGTAGAGAGCTACTCGCTGCACTACACCATGCCGTTGTAATGCACTGTAGGAGCGAGCTTGCTCGCGAAGAACCTCAACGATAACGCAGCGAATCAGGTTTAACGCGGCGTTCTCAGGTTTTTCGCGAGCAAGCTCGCTCCTACAGAATCAGCGGTAGGCCGTGGTAATACCTTCACGCTCTTCAAGGCATTCCGGCGCCCCCATCTCGAACTCCCGGCAAATCAGCGGCCGCAGCTCATAAATCGTGCACATCATCGTGTCGCGGTCCAACGCTGCGCACCAGCCGTCGTCCAGGCGCAGCATCACCTCACCGCCCCAATCGTCGGTATCGATAAAGCGTTGCGGCACGCCAGTGTCGGTGATCAGCATGACTTCCAGCTGGCAGCAACAGGCCGCGCACGTCGAGCAGGTGACGGGTTCGGTGATTTGAATGTGAGGGATGTTGGTCATAGGCGCGCAGTGTAAGGCAAGTGCGCTAGACGCGTATGAATGCTCGGACGGGCGTCAATGCTCCAGCCTCTGCGCAATCCTGTGCAACAGCGGAAAGAGCATGGCCCATAACAGCGCCAGGCCGATCAGTGTTGGGATGGTGCCGTACCCAAAACTCACACCCGCCAATTGGCTGCCGGCGTAATAAGACAACGGCCCGCCCACCGCGCCTAGCAGGCTGGCCAGCCACCAGGGCTGTGCGCTCCAGGCCAGGCAATGCCGCAAGGTGGTGGCCAGCAAGGCCCATAACAGTATCAGCCACAGCGGAATCAATGGCCCCGGTGTATTGAACTCAAACACGCCCAGCCCGCGCAGTGCCGTATCGACCAGGGTGCCCAGCACCGTCACGGCCAGAATCACTTGCCCCTCTCTGGTCCATGAACTTATCCACAGAAGATGGACGCCCAGCGCCGCGATACCAATCAGCAGCCAACGGCTATCGCCGCCGAGCACGCAGGCAAACCAGCCGCACTGAAACAGCACGGCGTTGGCCAGGGATTTAAGCACTGAAACGCCCGAGCAGCGGTGGATTGATCGCCGCCGGTTTGGCCAGCAGCAACTGTGCGGTGCCGATGGTGCGCTCCATAAAGCCGCCTTCGCAGTAGCACAGGTAAAACTCCCACAGGCGCAGGAAGTACTCGTCATAACCCAGTTCCGCAAGACGGCCATGGGCGCGGCGAAAATTCTCATGCCACAGGCGTAGGGTACGGGCGTAGTGCAGGCCGAAGTCTTCCATGTGCAGCAGGTTCATGTCGGTGTCGCGGCTGACGATTTGCAGCATGTTTTGCACACAAGGCAGCGCGCCGCCGGGGAAGATGTAGCGCTGGATAAAGTCGACGCTACGCTTGGCCTGTTCAAAGCGCTGTTCACGTATGGTGATGGCTTGCAGCAGCATCAAGCCGTCGGGCTTGAGCAACTGGGCACATTGTTTGAAATAGGTGGGCAGGAAACGATGGCCCACCGCTTCAATCATTTCGATCGACACCAGTTTGTCGTACTCACCGGTGAGGTCGCGATAATCGCTCAGCAGCACCGTCACTTGGTCTTGCAGGCCCAGCGCCTCAATACGCTGCGCGGTGTAGGCGAACTGTTCCTTGGACAGGGTCGTGGTGGTGACCCGACAACCGTAATGCTGCGCCGCATACAACGCCATGCTGCCCCAGCCGGTGCCGATTTCCAGTAGATGGTCGCTGGGCTTAAGCGCCAGTTTCTGGCAGATGCGCGCCAACTTGTTCAGTTGTGCCTGTTCCAGGGTGTCATCGGGGGTCAGGAACTGCGCCGCCGAGTACATCATCGTGGGATCGAGAAATTCTTCGAACAGGTCGTTGCCCAGGTCGTAATGGGCGGCGATGTTTTTTTGCGAGCCTTTGCGTGTGTTGCGGTTGAGCCAGTGCAGGCCCTGAGTGAACGGCCGGGCCAGGCGAGCCAAGCCACCCTCCATGGCGTCGAGCACCTCCAGGTTGCTGACCATCACACGCACCACGGCGGTGAGGTCGGGACTGGTCCAATAACCATGGATAAACGCTTCGCCGGCGCCGATCGAGCCATTGGCCGCCACCAGCCCCCATACCGCCGCGTCGAGAATCTGGATCTCGCCCAGCAGGTGCGCTTCCCGTGCGCCGAAGACTTGCCGCTCGCCATCCTCGATGATCACCAACTGGCCGTGGCGCAATTGGCTGAGCTGGCGCAACACGCCTTTGCGCAATAGCGCAGCGGTCATGCCGTTGACGTTCAGGCGGTTAGCCTTGACCGATAAGCTAGGGGATTTCATGGCGGCGATCCTTGGTATACCCGACTGCGGTGCGAGAGGCGCCATCGGCGGCCTGGTGGGAAAAAATCGGTGTGCGTTTGAGCAGCAGGCGCAAAGCTTGCCAATAGATTGCAAGGCCGGTCTTGGCGGTCATCCAGGGAAAGCGCCACAAATAGCGATGCAGGCTGGCGCGGCTCAGTGCCTGTTTTTCCAGGCTCAAGGTGGCATCGAAGACTTTTTGCGTGCCTTGCCAATCGGCCATGTGCACGCCGAGCCTGGCGGCGGGTGGGCTGAAACTCATGCGGTATTCCAGGTCGCGAGGCAAAAACGGCGACACATGGAAGGCCTTGGCCACGGCGAAATGCTGGTGCTCATCGGCGCCCAGTGCCTGGGCGGGCAGCACGTAGTGATAGCGCTCGCGCCATGGGGTGTTGGTCACTTCACACAGGATCGCGGCCAGTTGCCCGTCAGCCTCGAAGCAGTAGAAGAAACTCACCGGGTTAAAAGCCAGGCCCCAACTGCGGGCCTGGGTCAGCAGGCAGATAGCGCCCTGGGGTGTTTGCCCCAGGGCCTTGCCGACTTCCTGGCGCACGGCATCGCTCAGGCTCATGCCGTGGCGCGTGAATTCACGCAGGTAATCCTGCTGGCGGAAACCGAAAGGCGCCAGGCGACCCGTGCCGGCCAGCGGCGAAAGCCCCAGTACTTCATCCTCTTCACTGAGGTCCAGGTACAACAGGCCGATGCGGTAGCGAAAGGCGTGGGCCTTGGGCGTAAACCGGCGATGGGCGATCCAGCCGCTGTACAAGGCGCTGTTCACAGGGTTTCCCCAAAAGCCTGGGCCACGCGCAGGGCGCTGACCACGCCATCTTCGTGAAAGCCGTTGGCCCAGTAGGCCCCGCAGTAAAAGGTATTGCGCACGCCGTTCACTTCTTCCCAGCCTGCCTGCGCCGCCACTGCGGCCAGGCTGTATTGCGGATGCGCGTAGGTGTAGCGCGCCAGGATCTTCAGCGGGTTGATCATCGGCGTCTGGTTGAGGCTGACGCAAAAGGTAGTGGCGCTGTCGATGCCTTGCAGGATGTTCATGTCATAGGTGACGGCGGCCTGTTGTTGCACGTTGCCCGTCAGCCGATAGTTCCAGCTGGCCCAGGCCAGTTTGCGGTCGGGCAGCAGGCGTGTGTCGGTGTGCAGCACCACGTCGTTGTCGGCGTAGGGCAGGGCACCGAGGATCTGCTGTTCGGCCTGGCTGGGGTCGTCGAGCAAGGCCAGGGCCTGATCGCTGTGGCAGGCGAACACCACGCGGTCGAAGGTTTCGCTGCCGGCCGGGCTGTGGATAACTACACCTTCGTCGCTGCGTTGCACTTTATGCACAGGGCAATTGAGCCGTATCTGTTCGCGAAAGCTGCGGGTCAGCGGTTCGATATAACAGCTGGAGCCGCCTTCGATCACACACCATTGCGGGCGGTTGCTCACCGAGAGCAAGCCGTGGTTCTTGAAGAAGCGCACAAAAAATTGCAGGGGGAACTTGAGCATATCGGCCAGGGACATCGACCAGATAGCCGCGCCCATCGGCACGACGTAATGCCGGATAAACCTGGGGCCATAGCCGCCGGCGGTGAGGTAATCGCCCAGGGTCATGTCGGCGCTGATGCGCTGCTCCTGCAAGTCCAGCGGCGCCTGGCGATTGAAGCGCAGGATATCGCGCAGCATGCCCCAGAACCCCGGCGACAGAATATTGCGGCGCTGGGCAAACAGACTATTGAGGTTGTTGCCGTTGTACTCAAAGCCGGTGCTTTGGTCGCACACCGAAAAGCTCATCTCGGTGGGTTTGAACCTGACCCCGATTTGCTCCAGCAAGCGGATGAAATTCGGGTAGGTCCAGTCGTTGAACACAATGAAGCCCGTGTCCACCGCATAGCTTTTGCCGTCGACCGTCACGTTGGCCGTGTGGGTATGCCCGCCAATGCAGTCACTGGCCTCGAACAGCGTAATGTCGTGGCGACGGCTGAGCAGGTAGGCGCTGGTCAGCCCGGCGATGCCGCTGCCGATAATGGCGATCTTCACAGGTCGTCCTTCTTCGGTGGCGGGCTGCGCAGCATGCGTTTGCCGATGATCAGTTGCGCGCGGTTGGGCAGCTTCGACAGCGGCCACAAGGTGGCAATGAACAGGGCCGGAAAGGCGATTTCCAGCGGGCGTTTTTCCAGCTTGGCGAAGATGTGTTTCGCGGCTTTGTCGGCCGGCCAGCTCAGGGGCATCGGGAAATCATTGCGCTCGGTCAGCGGCGTGTCGACGAAGCCTGGGCTGATCACCGTGACATCGATGTTTTCTGGCGACAGGCCAATACGCAGGGATTCGAACAAGTAACGCAGGCCGGCCTTGGACGCGCCGTAGGCTTCGGCGCGAGGCATGGGCAGGTAGGTCACGGCACTGGCCACGCCCACCAGATGCGGGGTACGCCCGGCGCGCAACAGCGGCAGCGCGGCCTCGATGCAATAACTGCTCGCCAGCAGGTTGGTACGCACCACGTGCTCGATGATCGAGGCGTCAAATTGCCGGGCGTCCACGTATTCGCAGGTGCCGGCGTTGAGGATCACGGTGTCCAGCGAACCCCAGACCTCGCTGATACGCTCACCTATCTCGCGCACGGTCTGGCTGTTGGTCAGGTCGCCGGCCACCACCAGCACCTGGCCTGGATAACGAAGGGCGAGGGCATCCAGCGGGCCTTGGGTGCGGGAACTGAGGGCCACGTGGGCGCCACTGTCGAGCAACTCCACGGCCAGCGCGGCACCGATACCACTGCTGGCGCCGGTCAGCCAGTAACGACGGGGCGGTGTAAGGCTCATCCCATTCTCCTTTTCAGCCAACGAATAACGCGACCCAGTAGGGGGACATGTTCATAGAGCAGGGCGCCGGCATCGAAGTAGTCGCGATGGCGGTAAACCTTGTCGTGCCACATCAAATGGGAACAGCCTGGCACCTCGATCACCTGGCCGCCGGCCAGGCGTGGGTGACGAAAACGCATCGTCCAGCGCAGGTAGCCCTCGCCTTCGGCCACGGTATCGAAGCCGTGGAAGTCAAAATTCAGCTCGCTGACGTTGCTGTACAAGTCGGCAAAGTAACGCCGCAACGCTGGCAGGCCCTGGACTTCATGCAGGGGGTCGGCAAAGGCGACGTCCTCGCTGTACAGGCTGCCGAGCAGGTGCAGGTTGTGCTTGTCCAGCGTGGCGAAGGTGTGGGCGAACTGGCGCAGGAAGTCACTCATGTTCGGCCATCTCCTGACGCGAAGGTAGCCGGCGAAATGCGGCCAAGGCGCGCTCGCGAGACTGTTTCAAATCGACGATGGCACGCGGGTAATCCGCCACCCCGAACAGGCCGCCCGCCGCTTCGGGGTTGTGCACTTGTTTTTTATTCAGCGCGGCCAGTTCCGGGAGCCAGCGTTTGATGAACACGCCGTCGCCGTCGAATTTTTCCGATTGGCTCAGTGGGCTGAATATCCGGAAATACGGCGCCGAGTCGGTGCCGGTGGACGAACTCCACTGCCAGCCGCCATTGTTGGCCGCCAGATCACCGTCGATCAGGTGGCGCATAAAGAAGCGCTCGCCTTCGCGCCAGTCGATTAGCAGGTTTTTGGTCAGGAACATCGCCACCACCATGCGCAGGCGGTTGTGCATCCAGCCGGTTTCCAGCAGTTGGCGCATGGCCGCGTCGATGATCGGCAAGCCGGTGCGCGCCTGTTGCCAGGCGGCCAGGTCTTCGGGCGCCTTGCGCCAGGCCAGGGCTTCGGTTTCCGGGCGGAACGCGCGGTGGCGGGAAACCCGTGGGTAGCCGACCAGGATGTGTTTGTAGAACTCGCGCCACAGCAGCTCGTTGATCCAGGTGATGGCGCCGATGTCGCCGCTTTCGAACTCGCCCTGGTTGGTTTGCAGCGCGGCGTGCAAGCACTGGCGCGGCGAAACCACACCGGCGGCCAGGTAGGCAGAAAGCTGACTGGTGCCGGGCTTGGCCGGGAAGTCGCGTTCGTCCTTGTAATAGCTGATCTGCTGATCGGCGAAGGCATCGAGGCGACGGCGCGCTTCGTCTTCGCCAGCGGGCCAGAGGGCACGCAAGGTTTCGCTGGGTGTTGGGAACCCTTCGACTGCCGTCGGCACAGGGTCGCTCGTCACGCCAGGTTCGGCCTGGGCCTTTGGCGTCGGCACCACGCGGGGCAGGGCGCTGTGCAGGCGGCTGTAGCAGACCTTGCGGAACTGGCTGAACACCTGAAAGTAGGTGCCGGTCTTGGTCAGCACGCTGCCCGGCTGGAAAAACAGTTGGTCCAGGTAGCTGTGGAAGGTCACGCCGTCAGCTTCCAGGGCCTGGGCCACGGCGCTGTCGCGGCGGCTCTCGTGAATGCCGTATTCCTCGTTGACGTGTACCGACTCCACCGACAGCTCGCGGCACAGTTGGCTCAGCACCGTCGGCGCCTGGTCCCAGGTCGCGGCGTGGCGGATTAACAGCGGGATGTTGAGGTTGCCCAGTGCCTGGCTCAGGTGCTGCAAGTTGCGCAGCCAGAAATCGACTTTGCACGGCGCGTCATCATGCGCCTGCCATTGCTCGGGCGTGATCAGGTAAACAGCCGCGACGGGGCCGCGCTGGCTCGCGGCCGCCAGGGCAGTGTTGTCGTGCAGGCGCAAGTCGGTGCGCAGCCAGATCAGATGCATTCAGACAATTCCACGCTGGATCAATAATTGATGGGCCGACAACAGGTCCTCGGCCACGGACAACTCAGGGATGTCCTGGGTTAATACGCCCAACTCGGCGTGGTGGATGCACACCGTTGGTCCGGCAATCACCGTGGGGCAACTAATGCCGCCCAACAGTTTGCTGAGTGCCGGCACCTGCAGGGCCTTGCTCGAATACAGCAGCACCGCACGCGGTTGCAGGTGTTCCACCGCCAGGGCCAGTTCGCCGACCGGCAGCGGCCAATCGAACACTTCCACCGGACAATCGGCACTGCTGGCCAGCCAGGCGCTGAGCCACAGGTGGGGTTCCAGGGGCAAGTCGGAATGATTGACCAGCAACAGCGGCGCGCCGTGGAGTTGACGATTGTTGTGATAGATCCGTGCGCCGAACTTGCTGCGCAACCAGGACAGGAAGAACACCCGCTCCATCTGCGCGCCGAACTGGCCCTGCCAGCGCTGTTCCAGCTCGTTGAGCAGCGGCAGCATCAATTGCTCGCACAGGGTGCGCGGCGGGTACAGCGCCATGGCCTGGTTGAACGCGTCATCAACCCGGCGCTCGGCCAGTTCACTGATGGCACTCACCAAATGCTGGCGCAGGCTCTGCCACTCGTTTTCCATCGGCTCCGGGCTGCCTTGGGCGGAGTCGATCAGCCCTTTGACCTGGCTGACCGGCACGCCGCGATTGAGCCAGGTGAGAATGGCTTGGATGCGTTGCACATGTTCGGCGCTGAACAACCGATGCCCTTTGGGCGTGCGCTGGGGCACGATGAGGCCGTAGCGGCGCTCCCACGCGCGCAGCGTCACCGCATTCACGCCGGTCTGGCGCGCCACCTCGCGGATCGGTAGCCAGCCGTTTTCCAGGGCCAGGGCGAGGTCTTCGCCGGGTTCGTCGAGCAGGGCAGGTTTCATGGGTTAGATCGCATTACGCAGGCTGAGGTTTTCCGGGTGCGGTTGCAGGTAGGCCTGCTGCGCGATGTAGCGGTCCGGGTGTTGGCGAAAGTGGTGCTTGAGCAGGGTCAGCGGCACCACCAGTGGCACGATGCCGTGGCGGTATTGGCCGATGACGGTCTGCATTTCCTGTTTGTCATCGGCACTGATGGCCTGCTTGAGGTAGCCGCTGATGTGTTGCAGCACATTGGTATGGGTGCCGCGAGTCGCGCATTTTTTCAGGCCCGCCATCAGTTCGCTGAAATAGCCGTCGGCCAACGCTGGCAGGTCAATGCCTTTGCCCATGCTGCCGAGCAAGTGGCCCAGGCTTTTGTAATGCGCCGGGCTGTGGGCCATCAGCAGGTATTTGTAGCGCGAGTGAAACGTCAGCAAGCGGTGACGGGTAAGCCCGTCGGCCATTAGTTGCTGCCAACTGGCGTACACGAATACGCGGGTGAGGAAGTTTTCCCGCAGCACCGGGTCGTTCAGGCGACCGTCTTCTTCCACCGGCAGGTTGGGGTGGCGAGCACAAAACGCCTGGGCGTAAATGCCGCGCCCGCCACCGTCGACGGGCGTGCCGTTGTCGCGGTAGACCTTGACCCGCTCCAGGCCGCAGGACGGTGACTTTTGCATGAAGATGTAGCCGCACAGGTCGGTATGTTCCCGGGCCATTTGCTGGCCGTAGTCGTCCAGTGGCTGCGTGACATTGAGCGCGGGGTTTACGCTGCCCACAGCCTGCGGATGGTCGGGGTCACCGACCAGGCGGATTGCTTGCCGAGGAATGCCCAGGCCGATGGCAACTTCAGGACACAACGGGACAAAATCGAAATAGTCACTGAGGGTCTGGCTGCATAGCAGGGACTGTTTATGACCGCCATTGAAGCGCACGTTCTCACCCAGAAGGCAGGCGCTGATGGCGATCTTCGGTTTCACATGGCTGGACATAAGCAAACCTCTGCAAGAATCCTGTACAAGCTACAAAGCTTGTACAACTAAATCTCATCATAGGCTCGATGTTGTACAAGTCAAATAATTTGTACAGGTTTGTGCGGCCGCGTTATTTCCAGCCGATTTTCCAGTCCTCAGCGTTTTTCAACGTCTCCCAGGGCAGGCGTTCAGCGCGCCGGGTGAGGATGGCTTGCAGTTCGATGTCCAGCACCGTGCCCTCTTCGTCACGGAACAACTCGGTGACCAGGAAGTGTTTTTCCTTGTGGCGAGGATGAGCTGCCGTCCATTTTGACAGCAGCAGTTTGGCGGGGTTGATGCGGTTCATTGCAGGTGCTCGATCAAGCGTCGTGCCGCTTCCTGGCCACTGAGCCAGGCACCTTCCACCCGACCGGACAGGCACCAGTCGCCGCAAACGAACAAGCCCAGGTCGGCGTCGGCCAGCACACCGAACTCATGGCTGCTGGAGGGGCGTGCGTAGAGCCAGCGATGCGCCAGGCTGAACGACGGCGCGGGCATGGCGCTGTGCAGCAATTCGGCAAAGGCGCCGTGCAGGTGTTCGATCACCGCTTCCTTGGACAGGTCCAGATGGGCCTTGCTCCAGGCGCTGGTGGCGTGCAGTACCCAGGTGTCGAGGGTGGTATCGCGCCCGGGCTTGCTGCGGTTGCGCGCCAGCCAGTCGAGGGGGCTGTCTTGCACGAAGCAGCCCTCCATCGGCGTATCCAGGGGCTTGTCGAACGCCAGGGCGATGGTCCAGGTCGGGTCCATTTTCACCCCGGCGGCGGCGCTCGCGAGCTTGGGCGCGGCGGCCAGCAGGGCGGTGGCTTGGGGCGCCGGCGTGGCAATGATCACGTGACTGAAAGGGCCGTGATTGCCGCCGTCCGCGTCGAGCAGGTTCCAATGCTGCGTGCCCTGGAAGACTTCGGTGATGCGGCAACCGAACTCCACCGGCAAGTCGTCGAGCAGGGCGCGAGTGATGGCGCTCATGCGCGGCGTGCCCACCCAGCGGATCTGCTCATCGGGGGACGGCGTCAATTGCCCGGACTTGAAGTTATACAGCTGGGGCTTCCACTGCTCGGCCCAGCCGTTGCTCTGCCAGCGCTGCACTTCGTTGACGAAGCGCCGGTCGCGGGCGGTGAAATATTGCGCGCCCATGTCCAGCGCGCCGGCGTCGCTGCGCTTGCTGGACATGCGGCCACCGCTGCCGCGGCTTTTATCGAAAAGTTGTACTGCGTGCCCGGCGTCTTGTAACGCTCGGGCGGCGGAGAGACCGGCGATGCCGGTACCAATGATCGCGATGGGAACAGTCATGGGAGGCCTCGTTTTACCGTTGGGTACAGACTACGCCGACACCAATAGCTGTACAATATTGTTTTTTGGTATAAGTTTTGGCGTGCCTGATTGTGTGGCGTGACCTATGGTTAAGCTAAGGCTTAAACCCCCGTCACGCTCCATTATCAAATTGATCCCTGCTTATAAAATAGACCAGTGAGCGGCGGCGAACGTTACATGAGGAGAGTCCCATGCATATTTTGCTGACCGGCGGTACCGGCTTGATCGGTCGCCAACTCTGCAAGCACTGGCTCGCACAAGGCCATCGCCTGACGGTGTGGAGCCGGCAACCGGAAACGGTCGCCCAGGTGTGTGGTGCGCAGGTGCTCGGGGTGGCGCGTTTGCAAGAGGTGATTGGCGCGGTGGACGCGGTAGTCAACCTGGCAGGCGCGCCTATCGCCGACCGGCCTTGGACCCACAAGCGCAAGGCGTTGCTGTGGAGCAGTCGCATTCACCTCACCGAAACCTTGCTGGCCTGGATGGAAAGTCTGGAGCAGAAACCGGCGGTGCTGATCTCCGGTTCTGCGGTGGGTTGGTACGGCGACGGCGGCGAGCGCGAACTGACCGAAGCCAGCGGCCCGGTGCTGGATGACTTCCCCAGCCAGTTGTGTATCGCCTGGGAGGAAACCGCCCAGCGTGCCGAAGCCTTGGGCATTCGTGTGGTGCTGGTGCGTACGGGGTTGGTGCTGTCTGCCGAGGGCGGCTTTTTGTCGCGCCTGCTGCTGCCGTTCAAACTGGCGCTGGGCGGGCCGATTGGCAATGGGCGGCAGTGGATGCCCTGGGTGCATATCAAGGATCAAATCGCCCTGATTGATTTTCTTCTGCACAAGCAAGACGCCAACGGTCCTTATAATGCCTGCGCGCCACACCCGGTGCGCAACCGCGAATTTGCCAAGACCCTGGGCCAGGTGCTGCACCGCCCGGCGTTCATGCCGATGCCGGCATTTGCGTTGAAGGTTGGCCTGGGCGAGTTGTCCGGCTTGTTGCTGGGTGGGCAAAAGGCTTTGCCTGAACGGCTGCAAGCCGCAGGTTTCACTTTCCAGTTCACTGAGTTGCGTGCGGCTCTGGACGACTTGTCCAGCCGCCTCTAAAGATAGGATGTTGCATGACCGATCACGCGTTGTTACTGGTCAACCTGGGTTCGCCAAAGTCCACTTCAGTGGCCGATGTGCGCAGCTACCTCAATCAGTTCCTGATGGACCCTTATGTGATCGACTTGCCGTGGCCGGTGCGGCGCTTGCTGGTGTCGCTGATCCTGATCAAGCGCCCCGAGCAATCGGCCCATGCCTATGCGTCGATCTGGTGGGACGAGGGTTCGCCGCTGGTGGTGCTGAGCCGCCGCCTGCAACAGCAGATGACTGCGCAGTGGACCCAGGGCCCGGTGGAACTGGCGATGCGTTATGGCGAGCCGTCCCTGGAAACGGTCCTGACACGCCTGGCCGCCCAGGGTATTCAAAAAATCACACTGGCGCCGTTGTACCCGCAGTTTGCCGACAGCACCGTCACCACGGTGATAGAGGAAGCCAAGCGAGTGGTGCGCGACAAGCAACTGAATGTGCAGTTTTCGATCCTGCAACCGTTCTACGATCAGCCCGAATACCTGGATGCGCTGGCGGCGAGTGTGCGCTCTTATGTAGAGCAGGATTACGATCACTTGCTGCTCAGTTTCCATGGTTTGCCTGAGCGTCACCTGACCAAGCTCGACCCTACTGGCCAGCACTGCTTCAAGGACGCCGATTGCTGCAAGAACGCATCCCCCGAGGTGCTTGCCACCTGTTATCGCGCGCAGTGCTTCAGCGTGGCGCGGGACGTGGCCGCGCGGTTGGGTTTGCCGGAGGGTAAATGGTCGGTGGCGTTCCAGTCCCGCCTGGGCCGGGCCAAGTGGATCGAACCCTACACCGAGGCGCGCCTTGAGGCATTGGCCCAGCAAGGCGTGAAGAAGCTGCTGGTGATGTGCCCGGCGTTTGTCGCCGATTGCATTGAGACGTTGGAGGAAATTGGTGATCGCGGTCGCGAGCAATTTTGTGAAGCGGGGGGGGAGGAGTTGGTGTTGGTGCCTTGTCTGAATGATGAGCCGCAGTGGGCGGCGGCGCTTAATACCCTGTGCGAGCGGGCGCCGGTTGCCTTGTAATCGAGGCCTGGGGTGACCCAATTGTGGGAGCTGGCTTGCCTGCGATGGCGGCCTGCCAACCGACGCTTCTCTACCTGACCCCCCGCGATCAACCTGTGGGAGCGGGCTTGCTCGCGAAGGCGGCCTGGCAGTCAACACAGTTGGATAGTGTACATATCCATTGCTGCGGTAACGGCCACCTAGGGTTCCGCTCTGACAGCGGGTCACTTTTGGAAGGACCCAAAAGTAACCAAAAGGTCCTCGCCCCACCACTCGGCACCTCGCCTAGGCTCGGTGTGCCCGAACGCAGGCTTGAATCCGTGGGCCGCCGCCACGCGCCATCCATGGCGCGGGGCGGCTAACCCGGCGTCCTGCCGGGTTAACCACGAATTCAAGCCTGCGTTCGGCCAGCGTGGTTTGACGGGGCGCCTGAGATCAAAAGCAGATCAAGATCAAGAGCGGCTCGCTTCGCATCGTGGTTACCTATGGCCATCGCAGGCAAGCCAGCTCCCACAATTTGACTGTATTTACAGATTAAGGGTCAGGCTAACCGTGAAGTTGCGCGGCTCTCCGGGGTTGACCCAATAGTTGCTGTAGGACCGCTCGTAGTACTTTTCATTGAACAGGTTGTTGAGGTTCAGCCCCACCGTCACGTTCTGCGTGGCCTTGTAATGGGCCAGCAAATCCACGGTGTGGTAGGCGGGCAGTTCGAAGCCTGTGCCGGCTTCGCCTGAGCGGTCACCTACATAGGTGAACGCTGCGCCCAGGTCTGAGCCACGTAACGCGCCGTCCTGGAATTCATACACGCCCAACACACTGCCGCTGCGCTTGGCCACGCCGAGAATGCGGCTGCCCGTGGGGATGGTTTTGTCGCCCTTGGTTACTTCGGCGTCGATGTAGGCCAAGGCGCCGATCACGCGCACGGCGTCGGTCACTTGCCCGGTTACTTGCAGGTCGAAGCCCTGGCTGCGGGCCTTGCCCATGGCGCGGTTGAGGTTGGTCGCCGGATCCAGGGTCAGCACGTTTTCCTTTTCGATATGAAAGGCCGCAAGCGTAGCGCTGAGGCGGTCGTCAAACAGCTCGCTTTTGATTCCCACCTCGTAACCCACGCCTTCTTCGGGCTTGAAGGACTTGCCGCCGGCATCCAGGCCGCTATTGGGCTTGAACGAGGTGGAGGCGTTAGCAAACACGCCGACTTCTGGCGTGAGCTGGTAGAGCAGGCCGGCACGTTGAGTGAAGGCGTCGTGGGTTTGGCGGCTCTTGGCGTGGTTGCGGGTGAAGTCGTCGGTGCTTTGTTCGAAGTGTTCCAAGCGCGCACCGATCATGCCGCGCAGGCGGTCGGTGAAGATGATCTGGTCTTGCAGGTTCAGCGCGTGGCTTTTGGTTTGTTCGAAGAAGTCGGTGCCGGAGCGTTTGCCGTTGGGTTTGGGCTGGCCGTACACCGGCTTGTAGATGTCGATGGGATAGTCCCCAGCGATCGCCGTCACACGCTCTTTCTTGCGGTAATCCTCGTATTCGGTACCGATCAACAGTTCGTGTTGCCAACTGCCTATATCGAACACCCCGCGCAGTTCCAACTGGGTGATGCTGTCGTGCCAACCGGTGGAGCGTTCACGGTAACGGCGGTTGACGCTGTGGCCGTCTGGGTTCAGCGCACGGCTTTCCGAAGCATCGCCCCACAGGCTGCCCTGTTTGTAATGACTGGCCAGACGCAGTTTCCAGGCGTCGTTGAGGTGGTGTTCCAATGCCGCCTGAATGCGGTTGTTGTGGTTGCGGATATTGCCGTCGTTGGGCTCGCCGAGGAAGGTGGAATGGGACATGCCGGTATTGGCGACGATGCCTCGGTCGAAGGTGGAGCTGTGACGCACGAACTCGCTTTCCACCAGCAGGGTGGTGTCCGGGTCCAACTGCCAACTGAAGGAGGGCGCGACGAACACGCGCTTGGCGTCGACGTGATCGCGAAAGCTGTGGTTGTCTTCAACGGCCAGATTCACCCGCGTCAGCACACGCCCCTCGCTGTCCAGCGGCGTATTCACATCCAGCGCCGTGCGGTAGCGGTCCCAACTGCCGGCGCTGGTCTGCAGCGTGGTGAAGGCCTCGGGCTGGGGTTTCTTGGTGACGATGTTCACCGTGCCGCCGGGATCGCCACGCCCGTACAGGCTGGCGGCGGGGCCCTTGAGCACCTCAATGCGTTCGATATTCGCCGCGTCCGGGGTACTGGGGTAACCGCGGTTGGCGCTGAAACCATCCTGGTAGAACTCGGACGTGGTGAAGCCGCGCACGCTGTATTCGTAGAGGGTCAGGCCGCCGAAGTTGTTTTGCTTGGACACACCGCCGGCGAATTCCAGGGCGCGTTCCACGCTGGTACTGCCCAAGTCCTTGAGCACCGTGGCCGGAATCACGCTGATCGACTGCGGGATGTCGCGCAAGGCCGTGTCGGTCTTGGTCGCACTGGCAGAGCGGGTGGCACGGTAGCCGTCGACCGGACCGGTGGCGGATTCATAGGCGTCGGAAGTGACGCTGATGGTGTCCAGCTCCAGGGTGTTTTCTTCGGCGTAGGCAGGGTCGAGCAGCAAACCCAGGGCCAGGCCGGCCAAGGGCACAAACTTTCGAGACGGCATGATAGAGCGTTCCAATAGCGATATTGAAACAATATAACATGCCTAATGAGAATGAATCGCTAAGAAATATGGCCTTACAAGCGCCCGTGAACGGGCGCTTGGGTCGCGACGGTTATTGCTCTTCTTTCACTGGCGCGGTCGCCGGTGGTGGGCGCAGGCCGATTTCCGCCGACAGTTTGATCTCCTTGCCGTTGCGCATCACCAGGATCGCCACCTTGTCGGTCGGCTTGATCCGAGCCACCTGGTTCATCGACTTGCGGCCATCACCGGCCGGGGCGCCGTCGATGCTGAGGATCACATCGCCCAGTTGCAGGCCGGCCTTCTGCGCCGGGCCGTCGCGGAAGATCCCCGCTACCACGATGCCTGGACGCCCGGTCAGGCCGAATGATTCGGCCAGTTCCTTGGTCAAGGGCTGTACTTCAATGCCCAGCCAGCCGCGAATCACCTGGCCGTGCTCGATGATCGACTTCATCACTTCCATCGCCAGCTTCACCGGGATCGCAAACCCAATGCCCTGTGAACCGCCGGACTTGGAAAAAATCGCGGTGTTGATGCCGGTCAGGTTGCCATTGGCGTCCACCAGCGCACCGCCGGAGTTGCCGGGGTTGATCGCCGCGTCGGTCTGGATGAAATCTTCGTAGCTGTTAAGGCCCAGCTGGTTGCGCCCGGTGGCGCTGATGATGCCCATGGTCACCGTCTGGCCCACCCCGAACGGGTTGCCGATGGCCAGCGCCACATCGCCCACGCGCAAACCGTCGGAGCGGCCGAGGGTGATGGCCGGTAGGTTCTTCAGATCAATCTTGAGTACCGCCAGATCCGTTTCCGGGTCGCTGCCCACCACGCGGGCCAGGGTTTCGCGGCCGTCACGCAGGGCCACCACGATCTGGTCGGCGCCGGTGGTCACGTGGTTGTTGGTGAGGATGTAGCCCTCGGGGCTCATGATCACACCGGAGCCGAGGCTGGATTCCATGCGGCGCTGCTTGGGGCCGTTGTCACCGAAATAGCGGCGAAATTGCGGGTCTTCAAACAACGGATGCGCGGGCTTGTTGATGACCTTGGTGGTGTACAGGTTGACCACCGCCGGCGCGGCAATGACCACGGCATCGGCATAGGTCACCGGGCCCTGCACCACCGTGTTGGTCTGCGGCGCCTGTTGCAGGTTCACATCCAGTGTGGGCAGGCCCACCCACTGGGGATAACGCTGGATAATCAGCATCGCGATCAGCACGCCAGCCAACAATGGCCATCCAAAAAAACGCAGTGCCTTGAGCATCAAGTAAGTCCTGACAGGTTGCAGGGGGCGCGAGAGCGCCCATAATGTCGCGCATTATACGAGGCTGCGACGCCTGCGAACGGGATATTTAGGAGTCTTTTATGGCCGTGCCCCTTACTACCCTCGTCGAGGAAGCCGACCGCTACCTCGGCAGCGCCAAAATTGCCGATTACTGCCCCAATGGCCTGCAGGTCGAGGGGCGGCCCCAAGTGATGCGCATCGTCAGCGGCGTGACCGCCAGCCAAGCGCTGCTGGACGCCGCCGTCGAGGCCAAGGCCGACCTGGTGCTGGTGCACCACGGTTACTTCTGGAAGGGCGAAAACCCCTGCATCACCGGCATGAAGCAGCGCCGCCTCAAAACCCTGCTCAAGCATGACATCAGCCTGCTGGCCTACCACTTGCCCCTGGACCTGCACGCCGATGTCGGCAACAACGTGCAACTGGCTCGCCACTTGGACATCACCGTCGAAGGCCCGCTGGACCCTGGCAACCCCAAAGTCGTCGGCCTGGTCGGCTCCCTGGCCGAGCCCCTGTCACCCCGCGACTTCGCCCGCCGCGTGCAGGACGTGATGGGCCGCGAACCGCTGCTGATCGAAGGCAGCGAGATGATTCGCCGCGTCGGCTGGTGTACCGGTGGCGGCCAGGGCTATATCGACCAGGCGATTGCCGCCGGTGTCGATTTGTACCTGAGCGGTGAAGCGTCCGAACAGACCTTCCACAGCGCCCGGGAAAACGACATCAGCTTCATCGCCGCCGGCCATCACGCTACCGAACGTTATGGCGTGCAGGCATTAGGCGACTACCTGGCGCGGCGCTTTGCCCTGGAGCACCTATTCATCGACTGCCCCAACCCGATCTAAAGCACAGCACTGAACACTGTGGGAGCTGGCTTGCCTTAATGCCAGTCAGTTAAGCGTGCATCGCCCTCTGTAGGAGCGAGCTTGCTCGCGAAAAACCGCAACGATAACGCGTGCTTCCTGAATGAACGCGGCGCCTATGAGTTTTTCGCGAGCAAGCTCGCTCCTACAAAAGCCTTAACTGACTGGCATTATGGCTTGCCTGCGATGGCATCACCTCGGTCAGCCTAAATGAGCACGGCGCCTGTATCGCAGGCAAGCCAGCTCCCACATTGGCCGAGTTGAGCGCCAAACTCGGCGGCATATTCATATATCGTTTCGGTCTAGCTGGTGCCCTAAATAGAAGAAGTCGCTGTGCTAGCATGCCTCGCTCGAACACGGCCCGCTGGCCGTCCATAAGATCGTTTTTCCGTGAGTAACCATGGTCGACAAACTGACGCATCTGAAACAGCTGGAGGCGGAAAGCATCCACATCATCCGCGAGGTCGCCGCCGAGTTCGATAATCCGGTGATGCTCTACTCGATCGGTAAAGACTCCGCCGTGATGCTGCACCTGGCACGCAAGGCCTTCTTCCCAGGCAAGCTGCCGTTCCCGGTGATGCACGTCGACACCCGCTGGAAATTCCAGGAAATGTACAAGTTCCGCGACAAGATGGTCGAGGAGCTGGGCCTGGACCTCATCACCCACATAAACCCCGATGGCGTGGCGCAGAACATCAACCCGTTCACCCACGGCAGTGCCAAGCACACCGATATCATGAAGACCGAGGGCCTCAAGCAGGCGCTGGACAAGCATGGTTTCGACGCCGCATTCGGCGGTGCCCGTCGCGATGAAGAGAAATCCCGTGCCAAAGAACGCGTGTACTCGTTCCGCGACAGCAAACACCGCTGGGATCCAAAAAACCAACGCCCGGAGCTGTGGAACGTCTACAACGGCAATGTCAACAAGGGTGAGTCGATCCGCGTGTTCCCGCTGTCCAACTGGACCGAGCTGGACATCTGGCAGTACATCTACCTTGAAGGCATCCCGATTGTGCCGCTGTATTTCGCCGCCGAGCGCGAGGTGATCGAGAAGAACGGCACGTTGATCATGATCGACGACGACCGCATCCTCGAGCACCTGTCCGACGAAGACAAAGCCCGCATCGTCAAAAAGAAAGTACGTTTCCGCACCCTTGGCTGCTACCCGTTGACGGGGGCGGTGGAGTCCGAAGCCGAGACGCTGACGGACATCATTCAGGAAATGCTCCTGACGCGAACTTCCGAGCGCCAGGGCCGTGTCATCGACCACGATGGTGCCGGCTCGATGGAAGATAAAAAACGTCAAGGCTATTTCTAAGGGGCTGTCATGTCGCATCAATCTGATTTGATCAGCGAGGACATCCTCGCCTACCTGGGCCAGCACGAGCGCAAAGAGATGTTGCGCTTCCTGACCTGCGGCAACGTCGATGACGGCAAGAGCACCCTGATCGGGCGCCTGCTGCACGACTCCAAGATGATCTACGAAGATCACCTGGAAGCCATTACCCGCGATTCGAAAAAATCCGGCACCACCGGTGACGATATCGACCTGGCGTTGCTGGTCGATGGCCTGCAGGCCGAGCGTGAGCAGGGCATCACCATTGATGTTGCCTACCGCTATTTCTCCACCGCCAAACGCAAATTCATCATCGCCGATACCCCCGGCCATGAACAGTACACCCGCAACATGGCCACCGGTGCGTCCACCTGTGACCTGGCGATCATCCTGATCGACGCTCGCTACGGCGTGCAGACCCAGACCCGTCGTCACAGCTACATCGCCTCGTTGCTGGGCATCAAACACATCGTGGTGGCCATCAACAAGATGGACATCAACGGCTTTGACCAAAGCGTATTCGAGTCGATCAAGGCCGATTACCTGAAGTTCGCCGAAGGTATCGCGTTCAAGCCGAGCACCCTGGCCTTCGTGCCGATGTCGGCGCTCAAGGGCGACAACGTGGTGAACAAGAGCGAGCGTTCGCCCTGGTACACCGGCCAGTCGCTGATGGAGATCTTGGAGACTGTCGAGATCGCCAATGATCGCAACTACACCGACCTGCGTTTCCCGGTGCAGTACGTCAACCGCCCGAACCTGAACTTCCGTGGGTTTGCCGGCACCCTGGCGAGCGGCATCGTGCACAAGGGCGACGAAGTGGTTGTGTTGCCGTCGGGCAAGAGCAGCCGCGTCAAATCCATCGTCACCTTTGAAGGTGAGCTGGAACACGCAGGCCCAGGCCAGGCCGTGACCTTGACCATGGAAGATGAGATCGACATCTCCCGTGGCGACCTGCTGGTGCATGCCGACAACGTGCCGCAAGTGACCGACGCCTTCGACGCCATGCTGGTGTGGATGGCCGAAGAACCGATGCTGCCGGGCAAGAAATACGACATCAAACGCGCCACCAGCTACGTGCCGGGTTCCATCACCAGCATCGTGCACCGCGTGGACGTAAACACCCTGGCCGAAGGCCCGGCGAGTTCGCTGCAGCTCAACGAGATTGGCCGGGTCAAGGTCAGCCTGGACGCCGCCATCGCCCTGGACGGTTACGACAGCAACCGCACCACCGGCGCGTTTATCGTGATCGACCGCTTGACCAACGGTACAGTGGCCGCGGGTATGATCATCGCACCGCCGGTGGGTCATGGCGGCGCAGCGCAGCACGGCAGCCTGGCGCATGTTGCCACCGAAGAGCGCGCCCTGCGTTTCGGCCAGCAGCCGGCCACGGTGTTGTTCAGCGGCTTGTCGGGCGCTGGCAAGAGCACCCTGGCCTATGCGGTTGAGCGCAAGCTGTTCGACATGGGCCGTGCGGTGTTCGTACTGGATGGCCAGAACCTGCGCCACGACCTGAACAAAGGGTTGCCGCAGGACCGTGCCGGGCGTACCGAGAACTGGCGTCGTGCCGCTCATGTGGCGCGCCAGTTCAACGAAGCCGGCCTGCTGACCCTGGCGGCCTTCGTTGCCCCGGATGCCGAAGGCCGTGAACAGGCCAAGGCGCTGATTGGTGCGGACCGACTGCTGACCGTCTACGTGCAGGCATCGCCGTTGGTGTGCGCCGAGCGTGACCCGCAAGGGTTGTACGCGGCCGGTGGGGATAACATCCCTGGCGAATCCTTCCCGTATGACGTGCCGTTGAATGCCGACCTGGTAATCGACACTCAGGCGTTGTCGCTGGAAGACAGCGTCAAGCAAGTGCTGGAGCTGTTGCGTCAGCGCGGCGCGATCTAAACCTCGCAGCCATCAAAAAGCCCGCCATCGATCACTCGGTGGCGGGCTTTTTACATATTCTCAAATGTGAACTCGATCACTGTGGGAGCTGGCTTGCCTGCGATGGCGGACTGTCAGTTTATTTATCCTTAGCTGATCCACCGCTATCGCAGGCAAGCCAGCTCCCACATTAGCTTGCTTCCACATGTGATCAGCGGCTGGCCGGAAAGTCTTTGTGAAGCTGCTCCAGCAATGCATCCTTGTCTTGCCACAACTGGTTGATCCAGCCCTGGAACGCTAACCGATATTCCCCATCCTGCTCATAATTCTTGCCGATGAACTCAGCCGGGATCTGCACCTCTTCAAAGTGCACCACCACGTCCTTCACATTGCCGCACAGCAGATCCCAATAGCCTGGGCGCCCGCCGGGGTAGTGGATGGTCACATTCACCAGTGATTTGAGCTGCTCGCCCATGGCATCCAGCACAAACGCAATACCGCCCGCCTTGGGTTTAAGCAGGTAGCGAAACGGTGACTGCTGCTGCGCATGCTTGCCCGGGGTAAAGCGTGTGCCTTCGGCAAAGTTGAAAATCCCCACGGGGTTGTCGCGAAACTTCGCACAGGTCTTGCGCGTGGTTTCCAGGTCTTTGCCTTTCTTCTCCGGGTGCTTCTCCAAATAAGCCTTGCTGTAGCGCTTCATGAAGGGAAAGCCCAGTGCCCACCACGCCAGGCCAATCACGGGTACCCAGATCAGCTCTTGCTTGAGGAAGAACTTCAGCGGGCGAATGCGCCGATTGAGCACGTACTGCAACACCATGATGTCGACCCAGCTCTGATGGTTGCTGGTCACCAGGTACGAGTGCTGGTAGTCCAAGCCCTCAAGGCCAGTCAGGTGCCAGCGCGTACGGCGCACCAGGTTCATCCAGCCCTTGTTGTTGGTAACCCAGGCTTCATGGGTGTGGTTCATCAGCCATTCGCTCAGGCGCTTGGCGAACGGCAGCGCCTTGAACAACGCCACGATAAACAGGAACGAACACAGCAGGATCGTGTTCAGCGCCAGCAACAGCGAAGCGATCACCCCGCGCACGGCGGCAGGTAGAAAATCCAGCATTTAGATATCCATGGGTCGGTTGGCGGCTTGGATCGCCGTCAGGGCGATGGTGTACACGATGTCGTCCACCTGGGCGCCACGTGGCAGGTCATTGACCGGTTTGCGCAGGCCCTGGAGCATCGGCCCCAGGCTCACGCAATCGGCGCTGCGTTGTACGGCTTTGTGGGTGGTGTTGCCGGTGTTCAGGTCCGGGAACACAAAGACGGTGGCCTTGCCTGCCACCTGGCTGTTGGGCGCCAGTTGCCGGGCGACGTTTTCGTTGGCGGCGGCGTCGTATTGCAACGGGCCGTCGATCAGCAGCGAGCTTTGTTGCTCGTGGGCGAGCAGGGTGGCTTCGCGGACTTTTTCCACCTCCTCGCCGCTGGCCGAGTCACCGCTGGAATAGCTGATCATCGCCACCCGTGGCGTGATGCCGAACGCGGCCGCCGAGTCGGCGCTTTGCAGGGCGATCTCTGCCAGTTCTGCAGCGCTTGGGTGCGGGTTCATCACGCAATCGCCGTACACCAGCACCTGCTCGGGGAACAGCATGAAGAACACCGACGACACCAGGGTGCAGCCCGGCGCGGTCTTGATCAGTTGCAGCGCTGGGCGAATGGTATTGGCGGTTGAGTGAATCACGCCGGAGACCAGGCCATCCACTTCGTCGAGGGCGAGCATCATGGTGGCGATCACCACGGTGTCTTCCAGTTGTTGCTCGGCCATGGGCGCGTTGAGGCTCTTGCTCTTGCGCAAGGCGACCATTGGCTCCACGTAGCGTTGGCGAATCAGGTCGGGGTCGAGAATCTCCAGGCCTTCGGGCAGGTCGATACCCTGGGCGCGGGCGACCGCTTCCACATCCGCAGGCTTGGCCAGCAGCACGCAACGGGCAATGCCGCGGGCCTGGCAGATTGCGGCGGCCTGTACGGTCAGCGGCTCGCTGCCTTCGGGTAGCACGATGCGTTTGTTGGCGGCCTGGGCGCGTTGGATCAGTTGGTAGCGGAACACCGCCGGCGACAGGCGCATCTCCCGTGGCGTGCCGCAACGCTGGTGCAGCCAGCGCGCATCGAGGTGGCTGGCGACGAAATCGGTGATGATTTCCGCACGCTCGCGGTCATCGATGGGGATTTCCTTGTTGAGGCTATTGAGCTGGTTGGCGGTGTCATAGGAGCCGGTGCTCACCGACAACACCGGCAACCCGGCCTGGAAGGCGCCTCGGCACAGATCCATGATGCGCGGGTCGGGCAGGGTGTCGCTGGTCAGCAGCAGCCCGGCCAGCGGCACGCCATTGATGGCGGCCAGACTGACGGCGAGGATGATGTCGTCGCGATCGCCCGGGGTTACCACCAACACACCGGGCTTGAGCAGCTCGACGGTGTTACGCATGGTGCGCGCGCAAATGATGATCTTGGTCATGCGCCGGCTTTCGTAGTCACCGGCGTTGAGGATCTGCGCGCCCATCAGGTCGGCTACATCGCGGGTGCGCGGGGCGTTGAGCTCGGGTTGGTAGGGGATGCAGCCGAGCAGCCGGAAATCACCGCTGCGCAACAGCGGCGAATGCTCTTTGAGGCGCGCCGAGAAGGCTTCCATGCTTTCGTCGGTGCGTACCTTGTTGAGGATGACGCCCAGCACTTTCGGGTCTTTAGGGCCGCCAAACAGTTGGGCCTGCAATTCCACGCGGCCGGAAAGCTCGGTGAGCACTTCGTTTTCCGGGGCCGAGACGAGGATTACTTCAGCGTCCAGGCTCTTGGCCAGGTGCAGGTTGACCCGTGCCGCATAGCTGGCGCTACGGGTCGGTACCATGCCTTCGACGATCAGCACGTCTTTGCCTACGGCCGCCTGCTGGTACAGGGTGATGATTTCTTCGAGCAGCTCATCGAGCTGGCCGTCACCGAGCATGCGCTCTACGTGAGCCAAGCCCAGAGGCTGCGGCGGTTTCAGGCCGTGGGTGCGTGCCACCAGCTCGGTGGAACGTTCCGGCCCGGTATCGCCAGGGTGTGGCTGGGCGATGGGTTTGAAAAAACCGACTTTCAGGCCGGCCCGTTCCAGGGTGCGCACCAGCCCAAGGCTGGTGGAGGTCAGACCCACACCAAAATCGGTGGGCGCGATAAAAAAAGTCTGCATGCGAATTCTCTGGAGGTGCATGGCTTGGGTGGCGCTCTATGGGTGAGTGCCTACCGCGAATCAGGCGCCAAGGTTATCGTTATTCGTGCCCTTGCGCACACCAGCCGCACGCAAAGGCCTGGCCTATTTTTTCAAGGCGTTGCGCGGGGTCGAGCACCCAGGCGCGTGACTGCCAGGGCGGCTGGTGGCGCAAATGCTGGGTGTGGCCGCAAGACAGCTCGACCACCCAGTGCCCATCGTCGTCCTGATGAAAACCTGTGATCGTGACCGTTGATCGGCCCCGTCCGTCCGGGTTCCGTTCGCTTTCGGGCAAATCCTTGTTTAGACTTGTCCGTTCTTCATTCTTTTGCAAAAGGTCTCGCCCCATGACGATCGCCGCTAACAAGGCTGTCTCCATCGACTATACCCTGACCAACGACGCTGGTGAGGTCATCGACAGCTCCGCCGGCGGCGCGCCGCTGGTTTACCTGCAAGGCGCAGGCAACATCATCCCGGGCCTGGAAAAGGCTCTGGAAGGCAAGAACGTCGGTGACGAACTGACCGTCGCCGTAGAACCTGAAGATGCCTACGGCGAATACTCCGCCGAACTGGTCAGTACCTTGAGCCGCAGCATGTTCGAAGGTGTTGATGAGCTGGAAGTGGGCATGCAGTTCCACGCTTCGGCGCCGGACGGCCAAATGCAGATCGTTACCATCCGCGACCTGGACGGCGATGACGTGACCGTTGACGGCAACCACCCTCTGGCTGGCCAGCGCCTGAACTTCCAAGTGAAGATCGTAGCCATCCGCGACGCTTCCCAGGAAGAAGTGGCTCACGGCCACGTCCACGGTGAAGGCGGTCATCACCATTGATTGATGTTTTGATCAAGTGGTAGCAAAAACGCCCCGACTGGTTCGGGGCGTTTTTTTTGCCCTGGGCTCACTGTAGGAGCGAGCTTGCTCGCGAAAAACCCGAGACCCCCGCTGGGCGCCAGGCTTCCCGCGTCATCGTTAACGATCTTCGCGAGCAAGCTCGCTCCTACAGTTTCAGGCACACACAAAAATGCCCCGAACCTTTCGGTACGGGGCATTTTTTAACTGTTACACAGCCTGAGCTGCGTTGCAGTTGTTACCACTTAGGCTGCAGCAGGAACGCTCAGAGCCTTGATGTGGCCATTCAGGCGGCTCTTATGGCGAGCGGCCTTGTTCTTGTGGATGATGCCTTTATCGGCCATACGGTCGATAACAGGCACAGCCAGAACGTAAGCTGCTTGAGCTTTTTCAGCGTCTTTGGTGTCGATGGCTTTGACTACATTCTTGATGTAGGTGCGAACCATGGAACGCAGGCTGGCGTTGTGGCTGCGACGCTTCTCAGCCTGTTTTGCACGTTTTTTGGCGGAAGGTGTGTTGGCCACCGTCGAGCTCCTCGAAAGACTTTTTAGGAAATAGCAAACAAAATAGGCCGCGAATCATGCCGATGACTTGACGGGTTGTCAAGGGCGGCTGATGCGAACTGCTGAGTGGTCGATCTGAAGAGGCGGGTGATTTATTTCCGGCGCTTGACCTGTAAACTCGCGAGCTTTGGCTCTGTGCTGTTGCAGGCGCGCAGTATCGCATAAGTGGGCGCGTAGTTCGCCTGCTCTTTATCTATAGGCGCAAACTCTTTCAATGAATCTGCTCAAATCGTTGGCTGCCGTCAGCTCTATCACAATGATCTCCCGGGTATTGGGGTTTGTGCGTGACACCCTGCTGGCACGCATCTTTGGCGCCAGCATGGCCACGGATGCGTTCTTTATTGCCTTTAAACTGCCCAACCTGCTGCGGCGGATCTTCGCTGAGGGCGCATTTTCCCAAGCGTTCGTGCCGATTCTGGCCGAATACAAGACCCAGCATGGCGAGGAGGCAACTCGTACGTTCATCGCCTACGTGTCGGGTTTGCTGACGCTGGTGCTGATGCTGGTAACCGTCGTCGGGATGCTCGCCGCGCCCTGGGTGATCTGGGCCACGGCGCCCGGTTTTGCCAATACGCCGGAAAAGTTCGCGCTGACTACTGATCTGCTGCGGGTGACCTTTCCTTATATATTGCTGATTTCCCTGTCTTCGCTCGCCGGGGCGATCCTCAATACCTGGAACCGTTTCTCGGTACCGGCTTTTGTGCCGACCTTGCTGAACGTCAGCATGATTATTTTTGCGCTGTTCCTTACGCCGTATTTCGATCCACCCGTCATGGCCCTGGGCTGGGCGGTCCTGGCCGGCGGCCTGGCGCAGTTGCTGTACCAACTGCCCCACCTGAAAAAAATCGGCATGCTTGTACTGCCGCGCTTGAACCTCAAGGATTCCGGCGTCTGGCGCGTGATGCGCAACATGCTGCCGGCGATCCTCGGGGTGTCGGTCAGTCAGATTTCCCTGATCATCAACACCGCGTTCGCCTCGTTGCTGGTGTCCGGCTCGGTGTCGTGGATGTACTACGCCGACCGCTTGATGGAATTGCCATCCGGTGTGCTGGGCGTGGCGTTGGGCACCATCCTGCTGCCGACCCTGGCGCGTACCTACGCCAGCAAGGACCGCCAGGAATACTCACGCATTCTCGATTGGGGCCTGCGCCTGTGCTTTTTGCTGGTGTTGCCGTGCGCCTTGGCCCTGGGCATCCTCGCCGAGCCGTTGACGGTCTCGCTGTTTCAATACGGGCAGTTCGACGCCCATGACGCCTTGATGACCCAGCATGCGCTGGTCGCCTACTCCGTGGGCCTGCTTGGTATTATCGTGATCAAAGTGCTGGCGCCCGGCTTCTACGCCCAGCAGAACATCCGCACCCCGGTGAAAATCGCGATTTTCACCCTGGTCGTTACACAATTGCTCAACCTGGTGTTTATCGGCCCGCTGGCCCACGCCGGCCTGGCCTTGGCGATCAGCGCGGGTGCGTGCATAAACGCAGGCCTGCTGTTTTACCAATTGCGTAAACAACAGATGTACCAACCACAGCCAGGCTGGGGCGTGTTTGCGTTCAAACTGCTGGTGGCGGTAGCCGCGATGTCGGTTGTGCTGTTTGGCCTGATGCACATCATGCCGGCCTGGGGCCAAGGCAATATGCTGGAGCGCTTCATGCGCCTGGGTGTATTGGTAGTAGCGGGCGTGGTGGTGTACTTCGGCATGTTGCTGTTGCAGGGTTTTCGCCTGCGCGATTTCAATCGCAAGTCGCTGGGGTAGCGAGTTTGCCGTGATAAAACGGTTGTTTTATCGATTCGACCCATTTGGCCTGCGCTGTTGCCTGTCGTCCGGGGCTGGGTGTGGTTATAATCGACCACTTTATGAGCAAGAAGCGCGTTATGCAGCTGGTTCGAGGTCTCCACAACCTGCGCCCCGAGCACCGGGGCTGCGTCGCCACTATTGGCAACTTTGACGGTGTTCACCGTGGCCACCAGGCTATCCTGGCTCGGTTGCGCGAGCGTGCGGTCGAGTTGGGCGTGCCCAGCTGCGTGGTGATTTTCGAACCACAACCGCGGGAGTTCTTTACCCCGGAAACGGCGCCGGCCCGCTTGGCGCGCTTGCGGGACAAGTTGCAGCTGTTGGCGGAAGAGGGCGTGGACCGTGTCCTCTGCCTGGCTTTCAACCAGCGTTTGCGCAGCCTCAGCGCCGCCGAGTTCGTCGACCGCATCCTGGTGGACGGCCTGGGCGTGCAGCACCTGGAGGTCGGCGACGACTTCCATTTCGGTTGTGACCGGGTCGGGGATTTCGATTTCCTGCAGCATGCCGGCGTCAACCAGGGTTTCACTGTCGAAGCCGCGCAAACCGTCGAACTGGACGGCCTGCGCGTGAGCAGCACCCAGGTGCGTAACGCCCTGGCCGCCGCCGACTTCGACCTGGCCGAGCGTTTGCTCGGTCGCCCGTTCCGCATTGCCGGGCGGGTACTGCACGGCCAGAAGCTGGCGCGCCAACTGGGCACGCCAACCGCCAACGTGCAACTCAAGCGCCGCCGTGTGCCGCTGACCGGGGTTTACCTGGTGAGCGTCGACATCGACGGCCAATCGTGGCCAGGAGTCGCCAATATAGGCGTCAGGCCCACGGTTGCAGGTGATGGCAAGGCCCACCTGGAAGTTCACCTTTTGGATTTTGCCGGTGATTTATACGACCGGCGTTTGACGGTGGTTTTCCACCAGAAGCTGCGTGAAGAGCAGCGTTTCGCCTCCCTTGAGGCGTTGAAAACGGCGATCAATGCGGATGTCGCCGCCGCCCGTGCACTAGCCGCACCTAGCGCCCATCGCTAACCGAAGAGCCTTAAATGACCGACTATAAAGCCACGCTAAACCTTCCGGACACCGCCTTCCCAATGAAGGCCGGCCTGCCACAGCGCGAACCGCAGATCCTGCAGCGCTGGGACAGTATTGGCCTGTACGGAAAGTTGCGCGAAATTGGCAAGGATCGTCCGAAATTCGTCCTGCACGACGGCCCTCCTTATGCCAACGGCACGATTCACATCGGTCATGCGCTGAACAAGATTCTCAAGGACATGATCCTGCGCTCCAAGACCCTGTCGGGCTTCGACGCGCCGTATGTCCCGGGCTGGGACTGCCATGGCCTGCCGATCGAACACAAAGTCGAAGTGACCTACGGCAAGAACCTGGGCGCGGATAAAACCCGCGAACTGTGCCGTGCCTACGCCGCCGAACAGATCGAAGGGCAGAAGTCTGAATTCATCCGCCTGGGTGTGCTGGGCGAGTGGGACAACCCCTACAAGACCATGAATTTCAAGAACGAGGCCGGTGAAATCCGTGCCTTGGCCGAAATCGTCAAGGGCGGTTTCGTGTTCAAGGGCCTCAAGCCCGTGAACTGGTGCTTCGACTGCGGTTCGGCCCTGGCCGAAGCGGAAGTGGAGTACGAAGACAAGAAGTCCTCGACCATCGACGTGGCCTTCCCGATCGCCGACGACGCCAAGCTGGCCCAGGCGTTCGGCCTGGCAAGCCTGGCCAAGCCGGCCGCCATCGTGATCTGGACCACCACCCCCTGGACCATCCCGGCCAACCAGGCGCTGAACGTGCACCCGGAATTCACCTACGCCCTGGTGGACGTCGGTGATCGCCTGCTGGTGCTGGCCGAGGAAATGGTCGAGTCGTGCCTGGCGCGTTACGAACTGCAAGGTTCGGTGATCGCCACCACCACCGGTTCTGCGCTGGAGCTGATCAACTTCCGTCACCCGTTCTATGAACGTCTGTCGCCGGTGTACCTGGCTGACTACGTCGAGCTGGGTTCGGGTACTGGCATTGTTCACTGCTCGCCTGCCTATGGTGTGGACGACTTCGTGATCTGCAAGAAGTACGGCATGGTCAACGATGACATCATCAACCCGGTGCAGAGCAACGGCGTATACGTGCCTTCGCTCGAGTTCTTCGGTGGCCAGTTCATCTTCAAGGCCGATCAACCGATCATCGAAAAGCTGCGTGAAGTCGGTGCGTTGATGCAAACCGCCACCATCCAGCACAGCTACATGCATTGCTGGCGTCACAAGACCCCGCTGATCTACCGCGCTACGGCGCAGTGGTTTATCGGCATGGACAAAGAGCCGACCAGCGGCGACACCCTGCGTGTACGTTCGCTCAAAGCCATCGAGGACACCACGTTCGTCCCGGCCTGGGGCCAGGCGCGCCTGCACTCGATGATCGCCAACCGTCCGGACTGGTGCATCTCCCGCCAACGTAACTGGGGCGTGCCGATCCCGTTCTTCCTGAACAAGGAAAGCGGTGAACTGCACCCGCGCACCGTGGAGTTGATGGAAGTCGTGGCTCAGCGCGTTGAGCAAGAAGGCATCGAAGCCTGGTTCAAGCTGGACGCCGCCGAGCTGCTGGGCGACGAAGCGCCGCTGTACGACAAGATCAGCGACACCCTCGACGTGTGGTTCGATTCGGGCACCACTCACTGGCACGTGCTGCGTGGCTCGCACCCGATGGGTCACGAGACCGGCCCGCGCGCCGACCTGTACCTGGAAGGTTCGGACCAACACCGTGGCTGGTTCCACTCGTCATTGCTGACCGGTTGCGCCATCGACAACCACGCGCCGTACCGCGAGCTGCTGACTCACGGTTTCACCGTCGACGAGACGGGCCGCAAGATGTCCAAGTCGCTGAAGAACGTGATCGAACCGAAAAAGATCAACGACACCTTGGGCGCCGACATCATGCGTCTGTGGGTGGCCTCCACCGATTACTCGGGTGAAATCGCCGTGTCGGACCAGATCCTGGCCCGCAGCGCCGACGCCTACCGTCGTATCCGCAATACCGCACGCTTCCTGCTGTCGAACCTGACCGGTTTCAACCCGGCCACCGACCTGCTGCCGGCCGAGGACATGCTCGCGCTGGACCGTTGGGCCGTGGACCGTACCCTGTTGCTGCAGCGTGAGCTGCAAGAGCACTACGGCGAATACCGCTTCTGGAACGTCTACTCCAAGATCCACAACTTCTGCGTGCAGGAGCTGGGCGGTTTCTACCTCGACATCATCAAGGACCGCCAGTACACCACCGGCGCCAACAGCAAGGCGCGCCGTTCGGCGCAGACCGCGCTGTACCACATCAGCGAAGCGCTGGTGCGCTGGATCGCACCGATCCTGGCGTTCACCGCCGACGAGCTGTGGGAATACCTGCCGGGCGAGCGTAACGAGTCCGTCATGCTCAACACCTGGTACGAAGGCTTGACCGAACTGCCGGCCGACTTCGAACTGGGCCGCGAGTACTGGGCAGGCGTCATGGCCGTCAAGGTTGCGGTGAACAAGGAGCTGGAAGTCCAACGTGCGGCCAAGGCCGTGGGTGGCAACCTGCAAGCCGAAGTCACCCTGTTTGCCGAGGATGGCCTGACCGCCGACCTGGCCAAGCTGAGCAACGAACTGCGCTTCGTGCTGATCACCTCCACCGCGAGCCTGGCACCTTTCGCCCAGGCCCCGGCAGATGCCGTGGTCACCGAGGTACCGGGCCTGAAGCTCAAGGTGGTGAAGTCGGCCTTCCCTAAATGCGCCCGTTGCTGGCACTGCCGTGAAGATGTCGGCGTGAACCCTGAGCACCCGGAAATCTGTGGTCGTTGTGTCGACAACATCAGCGGTGAAGGCGAGGTTCGCCACTATGCCTAATGCAGCCAGTCGTTTCGGACGTCTGGGCTGGCTCGTACTGAGCCTGCTGGTACTGGTCATCGACCAGGTCAGCAAGGCTCACTTCGAGGGCTCCCTGGAAATGTTCCAGCAAATCGTGGTGATCCCGGATTACTTCAGTTGGACCCTGGCCTACAACACCGGCGCCGCCTTCAGCTTCCTGGCTGACGGCGGTGGCTGGCAGCGCTGGCTGTTCGCGGTGATCGCCGTGGTGGTCAGTGCCGTGCTGGTGGTGTGGCTAAAGCGTCTGGGCCGCGACGACACCTGGCTGGCCATCGCGCTGGCCCTGGTGTTGGGCGGCGCGCTGGGTAATCTGTATGACCGCATCGCCCTGGGCCATGTGATCGACTTCATCCTGGTGCATTGGCAGAACCGCCACTACTTCCCGGCGTTCAACTTTGCCGACAGCGCCATTACCGTTGGTGCAATCATGCTGGCGCTGGATATGTTCAAGAGCAAGAAAACCGGAGAAACCGTCAATGACTGATCAGGTATTGGCTGAGCAACGCATCGGCCAGAACACGGAAGTCACTTTGCATTTTGCATTGCGCCTGGAAAATGGCGACACGGTCGACAGCACCTTCGACAAAGCCCCGGCGACCTTCAAGGTTGGCGACGGTAACCTGCTGCCTGGTTTTGAAGCGGCATTGTTCGGGTTCAAGGCGGGCGACAAGCGCAACCTGCAGATCCTGCCGGAAAACGCCTTCGGCCAGCCCAACCCGCAAAACGTGCAGATCATCCCGCGTTCGCAGTTTGAAGGCATGGACCTGTCGGAAGGCTTGCTGGTGATCTTCAATGATGCGGCGAATACCGAATTGCCCGGAGTGGTTAAAGCGTTCGATGATGCGCAAGTGACCATCGACTTCAACCATCCGTTGGCCGGTAAAACCTTGACGTTTGATGTTGAAATCATCGACGTTAAAGCGCTCTAACTGACGAAACCGGTTCCTGTGGGGCTGGCTTGTGTGGGAGCTGGCTTGCCTGCGATAGCATCACCTCGGTGTACCTGATACATCGAGTCGTTTGCATCGCGGGCAAGCCCGCTCCCACAGAGGCTTATTCTATAGAGCTGAGTTGATCCAATTTCTTGGCCTGCAAGGCACGAGGCACAGCATGCAAATCAAACTCGCCAACCCCCGTGGCTTCTGCGCTGGCGTGGACCGGGCGATCGAAATCGTCAACCGCGCTTTGGAAGTCTTCGGGCCGCCGATTTATGTGCGCCACGAAGTCGTCCATAACAAGTTCGTGGTCGAAGACCTGCGCGCACGCGGTGCGATCTTTGTCGAAGAGCTCGACCAGGTACCCGACGACGTTATCGTCATCTTCAGTGCCCATGGCGTGTCCCAGGCCGTGCGTACCGAAGCGGCCGGCCGTGGCCTTAAAGTGTTCGATGCCACCTGCCCGCTGGTGACCAAGGTGCACATCGAGGTAGCGCGTTATAGCCGCGACGGCCGCGAATGCATCCTGATCGGCCATGCCGGTCACCCGGAAGTCGAAGGCACCATGGGCCAGTACGATGCCAGCAACGGCGGCGCCATCTACCTGGTGGAAGACGAAAAAGACGTTGCCAACCTGCAGGTGCACAACCCTGATCGCCTGGCTTTCGTCACCCAGACCACCTTGTCCATGGACGATACCAGCCGCGTCATCGACGCCCTGCGCACGCGGTTTCCTGCTATTGGCGGCCCCCGCAAGGATGACATCTGCTACGCCACGCAAAACCGCCAGGATGCGGTCAAGCAATTGGCGGACGAATGCGATGTAGTGCTGGTGGTCGGCAGCCCTAACAGTTCCAACTCCAACCGCCTGCGCGAGCTGGCCGAGCGCATGGCCACACCGGCGTACCTGATCGACGGCGCCGAAGACATGCAGCGCAGCTGGTTCGACGGTGTCGAGCGTATCGGCATCACGGCGGGCGCCTCCGCTCCGGAAGTACTGGTGCGCGGCGTGATCCAACAGTTGCAAGCCTGGGGTGCCACCGGCGCCGATGAGCTGGCGGGTCGTGAAGAGAACATCACGTTCTCGATGCCCAAGGAACTGCGGGTCCGCTCGCTGCTCTGACGGCCAGGGTGCTGGAATAGCCTCGGCATAATGCCTGCTCGGTCTTATCACTGCGCAGGCTGACGCGCCCGCTGGGGGCCAGTACGATCTGATACAGGCTCTGTGCCTGGTCCTTGTCACACACATGCACGGTGCCGGCACGAAATCCCCCGCCGGCGAACACCGGCTCTCCCAAGCCGCTGAAGCGCACCTGGCTTGTCACCGGGCCATTACCGGCGACCGGCACGCGCCCACTGCTTTCACGCTCCAGCAATATTGGATTGTCGTCATCCAGGTGGCCGCGCCCACTTACATCCAGTATCACGCGCCATCCCAGGCTCCAGTCCTCGTCCTTTGCATGAATGACCACCGCCCGGTTGCGCGCGATGGCCTCGGTGCCTGCGTAGCGCAACCCGGAGGCGAGTGCTTGGGCCGCGTTTTGTCGTTGCTGCGATTCAAGCAAACCCTTGAAACCGGGTACGGCCAGTTGCGCTAGAAAACTGGTGACGATCAGCCCCAGCAACATTTCAATCAGGGTGAATCCTTGTTGTTTCATGTGCGTTCTCTCCTTGGGCACGAGTGGGTTGTCTAGGTATAGCGCTTGGTCCTTGGCGCTGGATGATGGCCTTTATGTCCAAAGTATTTCCCTTTGTTCCGGAAGCAGCGCGGCTCTAAAACCGACGCTAGGCTTGGGTCGCACAGCAGGCTTTGCCTGCTTTTTTCACCGGCCTTCGACGCGGATGACGACGCAAATGCCAGCCTGCCACAACCGATTTTTCCTGCGCGTTGCGCACTTGCGCCAGTCCGGCATGACGCTGGTCGAAGTGCTGGTAGCGCTGTTGATATTGGCGATCGGCCTGATGGGCGCTGCGGTACTGCAACTCAACGCGCTCAAGTACACCAACAGCGCCAGGATGACCAGCCAAGCGAGCTTTATTGCCTACGACATGCTCGACCGCATTCGCACCAATGCTGGCGCCGATTACACATGGGGCAGGGCGGAGCTGGCGCCACCCAACACCGCCACCGCCAGCGTGCGTGACCTGGACCTGCACGATTTCGAAGCCAATATCATGGGTTTTGCCGGCGAGGATGCGAAAGGTTCAGTGGTGGTGAACGGGCACGAGGTCACCATCAGCATCAGTTGGGCAGATGCCCGGGCAGCAAACCGCCCAGGGGCGCGGGAAACCTTCACCCTGACCAGTCGTATCAGCAATGAACAAGGAGTGTCGCAATGAAGCGTGTTGTGCGAGGTTTCAGCCTGGTGGAAGTGCTGCTGGCGCTCGCCGTCGGGTTGGTTTTGATACTTGGAGCGAGCCAGATACTGGTCAGTGCGCGGTTGACCCATGCCAGCCAGCAGGCCGCCATGGTGCTGCAGGATGATGCGCGGTTTGTGCTGAGCAAGATCACCCAGGATATTCGCCAGGCAGGCATGCTGGGGTGTTTGGCCGTGGCCGCTATCGATAATGCTCCGGCTGCCTTTGATCGGCCGATAAGCTGGGAAGCGGCGGGGAGTGCGAAGTCACTGACGCTGGTTACCGCGAATGTCGGCGATGGCGTCGGCAAGCCTGACTGGACCGTGTTGTCCGACTGCAAGGAGGCGGCCCGGGCTTATGCCGGCACACCACCCGTTGCCGAGCCCGGCCAGCTTCGCTTTGGCATACGTCAACTGACCTACACCTACGAGTCGGGCCAGTTGAAGATCAGTACCCCGGGAGCACCCGCCAGGGCGGTATTGATGGATAACGTGCGGGCATTCGACGTCAGCTTCGGCATGGCGACCACCTCGGCATCAACGGTCGTGGTGCGCTATGACAGCCATCCGGCCGATGAGTCGCTGATACGTAGCGTGCGCATCTTCATGACACTTCAAGACCCCGCCGGCCGGGTGAAGGACCAGACCTACAGTGTCGTGGCGGCACTGCGGAATCGGCTGGGGTAGGGGCAATGACTATGCATGGAGGCATTCGTGTACGGCAGGCCGGGATGGTGCTGCTGATCAGTCTGGTGTTCCTGTTGGTGCTGTCCCAGGTGGGGCTGTCTTCGATACAGGCTGCGGTCTCCCAGCAAAAAGTCGCGAGCAGCCTGTGGCATGGCAATCAATCGTTTCAAACTGCCGAAAGCGGCCTGAGGTTGGGGGAGTCGGCCGTTCAGAGGAGTGGCCTGGGGATGCCTGTATGCCACTCGATCATCCGCTGTGCGCCGCCTGCTGAAGCTTTTTCCCTGACTGCGGCCGGGACGAATCCTGCTTCGGCGGTCACCTGGCTTGCCTTGAAGAATGGGTTTTATGGCATTCAATCCCTCGGAGAGGGTGAAGGGCTGGCTCATTTGCCGCCCCGTTCCCCGGCCTCGCTTTTCCGAGTCACCTCGGTCGGGCTCGCGGGGCAATCGCGTACGGTGCTGGAGACGGTCTATGCACGGGTGGAGGAGGGCGGCCGCGTCAGGTTTCGACGGGTCTTATGGCGGCAACTTCAATAAGGAGCAATCGGATGGGCAAGGAGGGCCAGGGGTTTACCCTGATGGAGTTACTGATCGTTGTGGCGATCATCGCGTTGCTGGCCGGGATTGCGTATCCCGGGTATCTCGGCCAGGTAAAAAAGGTGTATCGGGCGCAGATCGTCGCGTTGTTGAGCGAACAAGCCCAGCATCTGGAGCGTTCTTATACGAGGAATGGCACTTTTATTGATGCAGGCGACGTCAGCGCGGGCAATGATCATTATAGAATCAGTGCCGTCCTCAACCCTCAGGATTTTGACCTGCTCGCCACACCCGCTGCGGACTCGGTCATGGCGAACGACGCGTGCGCAGCCTTCAGCTTGACCAGCACCGGTATGCGCGGCAACCCGGGAGCAGGGCCTGAAATATCGCCCAAGGTCTGCTGGGGGCAAGGATGAGCGTACTTGAAGCGTGGGCGCCGGGCGCGCCTTTCCCTGTTTATCGGCTGGATCAAATGATGGCTAAGCAACAGCAAGTGGTGATTGTCGGCGGCGGAGTAATCGGGCTGTTGACGGCGTACAACCTCGCCAGTGAGGGCCAGGCGGTCACACTGCTGGAGCGCGGCGGGCTTGGGCAGGAGTCTTCCTGGGCGGGCGGCGGGATTGTCTCGCCGTTGTACCCGTGGCGTTATAGCCAGGCGGTCACGGCCTTGGCCCATTGGTCCCAGGATTTTTACCCACAACTGGCGCAACGGCTGTTTGCTGCGACCGGCGTCGATCCAGAGGTACATACCACGGGGTTGTATTGGCTCGACCTGGATGACGAAGCGCAAGCACTGGCCTGGGCTGCGCGTGAAGGGCGACCGTTGAGCAAGGTGGACGTATCGGCGGCCCATGACGCGGTACCGGTGCTGGGGGGCGGCTATTCCCAGGCGATCTACATGGCCGATGTGGCCAACGTTCGCAACCCGCGCCTGGTCAAGTCACTGAAGGCGGCGCTGCTGGCGTTGCCGAACGTGACGATTTACGAGCAATGCGATGTGACGGGCTTTGTGCTCGGCGACGACAGGGTGATGGGTGTGAATACCGCTACCGGCCAGGTTTTTGGTGATCAGGTGGTACTCGCGGCCGGCGCCTGGAGCGGGCAGTTGCTGGGTACGCTGGGCTTGGCGCTGCCCATCGAGCCGGTCAAAGGCCAGATGATTCTGTACAAATGCGCGTCGGACTTTTTATCCAGCATGGTCCTGGCCAAGGGGCGTTATGCGATCCCGCGGCGCGATGGGCACATCCTGATCGGCAGCACGTTGGAGCATGAAGGATTCGACAAGACGCCAACCGACACCGCGTTGGAAAGCCTCAAGGCGTCTGCGGTGGAATTGATTCCCGCCTTGGCGGACGCCGAGGTAGTCGGGCATTGGGCCGGTTTGCGGCCTGGCTCACCCGAAGGTATACCGTATATCGGTGAGGTCCCTGGCTTCAAGGGGTTGTGGCTCAATTGCGGGCATTACCGCAATGGTCTGGTACTCGCACCAGCCTCTTGCCAGTTGTTCACCGACTTGCTGCTGACGCGGGCTCCGATCATCGATCCAGCGCCTTACGCCCCCGCAGGGCGCCTCAACGCTGGATAGACTTTGGCCCTTGTTCCAGGTGTGCCTGGGTGCAGTACCATTGCTGGCGTGAGCTCAGTGCGCGGTCCTGCGGCAGGTGCACGCCACAGTGGGCGCAACGCACCATCAGGGCCGCATCCGGCTCAGCAGGCCGCTGCTGACGGGCGGCAGGGTTTTTGAATTTGCGCCAGAACCATACCGCGGCAGCAATGACAGCAATCCAGAACAGTAGACGAAGCATGATGGGCAGTTTCTCGACAAGGAATGCGCCAGTTTAGCCAAGGTGATCCCGGGCGCACAGGGCAATAAATACTCGCTCATAAAAAAGGGAGCTCCTTAAGAGCTCCCTTTTGCGTTGCGTCGAACAATCAGTCGAACACACCGAAGGTCATGTAGCTGAACCACGAGCGGTCCTGGTTGTTGCCCAGTGCTTGCGGCTCTTCTTCTTCGATCACGTCACCGTTCTCGTCGTGCGGCTTGAGATCCGAAGGAATAGCGTCCTTGGCGTCCTGGTACATCTTGATCACGTCCTGGTTGGCGCGAGTTTCACCCGGCGGCAGTGGTGGACGGGACTCGATCAAGCCCAGGGTGTACTTGCTCAGCCACGAACGGTTGTCCGCTTCGGCAACCTGAGGCACGAACTGGCCGTCTTTCAGGCTCGGGTGGTCAGGATAGTTGAGCTTCAGGGTTTCCAGGCTGGTAGTCGCCAGGGTGTCCAGGTGCAGACGCTGGTAAGCCTCGGTCATCACGGCCAGGCCGTCACCCACGGATGGGGTTTCCTGGAAGTTTTCCACCACGTAGCGGCCACGGTTGGCGGCGGCCACATATGCCTGACGGGTCAGGTAGTAGTGGGCCACGTGGATCTCGTACGAAGCCAGCAGGTTGCGCAGGTAGATCATGCGCTGCTTGGCGTCCGGCGCGTAGCGGCTGTTGGGGTAGCGGCTGGTCAGCTGGGCGAACTCGTTATAGGAGTCGCGGGCAGCACCCGGGTCACGCTTGGTCATGTCCAGCGGCAGGAAGCGCGCCAGCAGGCCAACATCCTGGTCGAACGAGGTCAGGCCCTTCATATAGTAGGCGTAGTCCACGTTCGGGTGCTGCGGGTGCAGGCGGATGAAACGCTCGGCAGCGGACTTGGCAGCTTCCGGCTCGGCGTTCTTGTAGTTGGCGTAGATCAGCTCAAGCTGGGCCTGGTCGGCATAGCGGCCGAACGGGTAACGCGACTCCAATGCCTTCAGCTTCGCTGTGGCGCTGGTGAAGCTATTATTGTCCAAGTCTGTCTGAGCTTGCTGGTACAGCTCGACTTCGCTCAGGTTTTCGTCGACGACGTCCTTTGTTGACGAGCAAGCAGCAGTCATGGCGAGGATGGCGATCAGCAGCAGGTGTTTCACTTGCATGGCGGCTTGCGTCCCTATGACGGCCGCTGTCTTGGGCGGGGCCGTCCTGTTATGATGAGCGCCCCGTTGAAAGCCTCGGGGCAAAAGACGCCGTATTTAACCACAAGCGCGCAGCCGAAACCAAAGGCTACGCCACGCCTAGTCTGAGCATGTCCGATAAAATTGAACTTCGCGCAGAGGTGCCGTCCGAATTGGGCGGCCAACGCCTCGATCAAGTCGCCGCACAATTATTCGCTGAGCACTCGCGCTCGCGCCTTTCCGCCTGGATAAAAGACGGCCGCCTGACTGTGGATGGAGCGGTTATCCGCCCGCGAGACATAGTCCATGGCGGTGCGATTCTTGAGCTGACTGCCGAGCAGGAAGCCCAGGGAGAATGGGTCGCCCAGGACATCGAGCTGGATATCGTCTATGAAGACGACGACATCCTGGTCATCAACAAACCCGCAGGCCTGGTGGTTCACCCGGCCGCCGGGCACGCTGATGGCACCTTGCTCAATGCCCTGTTGCACCACGTGCCGGACATCATCAATGTGCCGCGCTGCGGCATCGTGCACCGTCTGGACAAGGACACCACCGGCCTTATGGTGGTAGCCAAGACCATTCAGGCGCAGACGCAACTGGTTACGCAATTGCAGAGCCGTAGCGTCAGCCGCATCTATGAGTGCATTGTGATCGGCGTTGTTGTGGCCGGTGGCAAGATCAACGCACCCATTGGTCGTCACGGCCAGCAGCGCCAGCGTATGGCGGTGATGGAGGGCGGCAAGCAAGCCGTCAGCCACTACCGTGTGCTGGAGCGTTTCCGTTCCCACACCCATGTGCGGGTCAAGCTGGAAACCGGGCGTACCCACCAGATTCGCGTGCACATGGCGCACATCAACTTCCCGTTGGTCGGCGACCCGGCCTACGGTGGCCGCTTCCGTATTCCGCCGGCGGCCAGCCAGACCATGGTTGAGTCGCTCAAGACGTTCCCGCGCCAGGCACTGCATGCACGCTTCCTGGAACTGGATCATCCGACGAGCGGTAAGCGCATGAGCTGGGAATCGCCACTGCCAGACGATCTGGTCTGGCTGTTGTCGCTGCTCAAGCAGGATCGCGAGGCGTTTGTCGGATGAGTGACTGGCTGATACCTGACTGGCCCGCGCCGGCTCGGGTAAAAGCCTGCGTCACCACCCGCGCGGGCGGCGTCAGTCTGGCGCCGTTCGACAGCCTCAACCTGGGCGATCATGTCGAGGACAGCCTTGAGGCCGTCCTTGAAAATCGCCGTCGCCTGAGTGACGCCCTCGATATCCAGCCTGCCTGGTTGCGCCAAGTCCACGGTACTCAGGTGGTTGAGGCCGATCCGGGCCGTACTGTCGAGGCTGACGGCAGTTGGACCAGTACCCCTGGTATCGCCTGCACGTCCATGACCGCCGATTGCCTGCCTGCGCTGTTCTGTAATCGGGCGGGCACCCGGGTTGCCGCAGCCCATGCCGGTTGGCGTGGCTTGGCAGCTGGGGTGCTGGAGGCCGCTTTCGAGAGCCTGGATAGCGTACCCGAAGACGTTATGGTCTGGCTCGGCCCTGCCATTGGCCCACAAGCCTTTGAGGTCGGCCCGGAAGTGCGTGAAGTGTTCATGCAGCAACTGCCGGCCACCGCTGAAGCCTTTGTTCCCAGCCGCAACCCTGGCAAGTACATGGCCGACATCTACCAGCTGGCGCGTCTGCGTCTGGCCGCTCGCGGTGTTAGCGCTGTGTATGGTGGCGGTTTGTGCACTGTGACCGACCCGCGTTTCTTTTCTTATCGCCGCAGCCCGCGTACGGGCCGATTCGCCTCCCTTATCTGGCTTGAACGCTAGACTGTCCTGACCTGTATCAACCGTCCGCCGCTTGAAACGCCCAGAATCCACCCCATCTATAAGGGTATCTGGCAGGTTTCTTCATTCAGGATGTGTTTGTTCATAGCTCCGGCCTGCTCAAAAGGAAGGTGACTAATGCGTATTGATCGTTTAACCAGCAAATTACAGTTGGCATTGTCCGACTCTCAATCTTTGGCAGTGGGCCTCGACCACCCGGCCATCGAACCTGCGCACTTGATGCAGGCACTCCTGGAACAGCAAGGTGGTTCTATCAAGCCCTTGCTGATGCAGGTGGGCTTTGACGTTAACAGCCTGCGCAAGGAGTTGAGTAAAGAGCTCGACCAGCTGCCGAAAATCCAGAATCCCACCGGCGACGTAAACATGTCCCAGGACTTGGCGCGCCTGCTCAACCAGGCCGACCGTCTGGCCCAGCAGAAAGGTGACCAGTTCATCTCCAGCGAACTGGTGCTGCTCGCCGCCATGGACGACAACAGCAAGCTCGGCAAATTGTTGCTGGGCCAGGGCGTGAGCAAGAAAGCCCTGGAAAACGCCATCAACAACCTGCGTGGCGGCGAGGCGGTGAACGACCCTAACCATGAGGAGTCGCGCCAGGCCCTGGACAAATACACCGTCGACCTGACCAAGCGTGCCGAAGAGGGCAAGCTGGACCCGGTGATCGGCCGCGACGATGAAATTCGTCGCACCATTCAGGTGTTGCAACGTCGCACCAAGAATAACCCGGTGTTGATCGGTGAACCTGGCGTGGGTAAAACCGCGATTGCCGAGGGCCTGGCCCAGCGCATCATTAATGGCGAGGTACCAGACGGCCTCAAAGGCAAGCGCCTGCTGTCTCTGGACATGGGCTCGTTGATCGCCGGTGCCAAGTTCCGGGGTGAATTCGAAGAGCGCCTCAAATCCTTGCTTAACGAATTGTCGAAGCAGGAAGGGCAGATCATTCTGTTTATCGACGAATTGCACACCATGGTCGGCGCCGGTAAGGGCGAAGGCTCCATGGACGCCGGCAACATGCTCAAGCCCGCCTTGGCACGGGGTGAGTTGCATTGCGTCGGTGCGACCACGCTCAACGAATACCGTCAGTACATCGAAAAGGACGCAGCGCTTGAGCGTCGCTTCCAGAAAGTCCTGGTGGAAGAGCCGAGCGAAGAAGACACCATCGCGATCCTGCGTGGCCTGAAAGAGCGCTATGAGGTCCACCATAAAGTGGCGATCACCGACGGTGCGATCATTGCGGCGGCCAAATTGAGCCATCGCTATATCACCGATCGTCAGTTGCCGGACAAGGCGATCGACCTGATCGACGAAGCGGCCAGCCGTATCCGTATGGAGATCGACTCCAAGCCGGAAGTGCTGGATCGTCTGGATCGGCGCCTGATTCAACTGAAAGTCGAATCCCAGGCGCTGAAGAAAGAAGAAGACGAAGCGGCCAAGAAACGCCTGGAAAAACTCCAGGAAGAAATTGTCCGCCTGGAACGTGAGTATTCGGACCTCGAAGAAATCTGGACCTCGGAAAAAGCCGAAGTACAGGGTTCGGCGCAGATCCAGCAAAAAATCGAGCAGTCCCGCCAGGAACTGGAAGCCGCGCGCCGCAAAGGCGACCTGAACCGCATGGCCGAGTTGCAGTACGGGGTGATCCCGGACCTGGAACGCAGCCTGCAGATGGTCGACCAGCACGGCAAACCTGAAAACCAGTTGCTGCGCAGCAAGGTGACCGAGGAAGAAATTGCCGAAGTGGTCTCCAAGTGGACCGGTATTCCCGTGTCGAAGATGCTCGAAGGCGAGCGCGACAAGCTGTTGAAGATGGAAAGCCTGCTGCATCAGCGCGTCATCGGCCAGGAAGAGGCGGTGGTGGCGGTGTCCAACGCCGTACGGCGTTCGCGGGCGGGTTTGTCCGACCCGAACCGTCCAAGCGGCTCGTTCATGTTCCTCGGCCCGACCGGTGTAGGTAAGACCGAGTTGTGCAAGGCCCTGGCCGAGTTCCTCTTTGATACGGAAGAGGCCATGGTGCGGATCGATATGTCCGAATTCATGGAGAAACACTCGGTGGCTCGCCTGATCGGTGCACCACCAGGCTATGTGGGTTACGAAGAGGGCGGTTATCTGACCGAAGCCGTGCGGCGTAAGCCTTACTCGGTGATCCTGCTGGATGAGGTCGAGAAGGCGCACCCGGATGTGTTCAACATCTTGCTGCAGGTGCTGGAGGATGGTCGCTTGACGGACAGCCACGGGCGTACGGTGGACTTCCGTAATACGGTGATCGTGATGACCTCCAACCTGGGCTCGGCGCAGATCCAGGAATTGGTGGGTGATCGTGAAGCCCAGCGTGCGGCGGTGATGGACGCGTTGACCACGCACTTCCGTCCGGAATTCATCAACCGGGTCGATGAAGTGGTGATCTTCGAGCCTCTGGCGCGGGATCAGATCGCGGGCATCACCGAGATCCAGTTGGGCCGCCTGCGTAGCCGCCTGGCTGAGCGCGAGCTGGACCTGGAGCTGAGCGGCGAAGCGTTGGACAAGCTGATCGCGGTCGGTTACGACCCGGTGTATGGCGCACGGCCACTTAAACGTGCGATCCAGCGCTGGATCGAGAACCCACTGGCGCAGTTGATCCTGTCGGGCAGCTTTATGCCTGGCACTCGCGTCACGGCGACGGTGAAAGACGACGAAATCGTCTTCCATTAAGCCCTGCGCTTGGCATAAACAGAGAAGGCCCCGCATCGCGGGGCCTTTTTTTTCGATAGGGCGTTGAACTGTAAGGCAAAGGCTTGTAAAGTGCGCCCCGCAGCAACGTCAGCCCACGGGTTTCTTCTCCCCAAGAAGAAATCAGAAAGAAGCGCAAATCATTGTCTTAAAAGCAATTTAAAGGGTTGACAGGGGTTTTTAAGATTGTAGAATAGCGCGCCTCAGAGACGCTAACGTAGCGATACGGACAGGGTCGAAGAGGAAGCAACACAGCAGTAACTTTGAAATATGTAGTTCCGTGATAGCTCAGTCGGTAGAGCAAATGACTGTTAATCATTGGGTCCCAGGTTCGAGTCCTGGTCACGGAGCCAATTTCAAACCGGGGTATAGCGCAGTCCGGTAGCGCGCCTGCTTTGGGAGCAGGATGTCGGGAGTTCGAATCCCCCTACCCCGACCATATTTGGGTCGTTAGCTCAGTTGGTAGAGCAGTTGGCTTTTAACCAATTGGTCGTAGGTTCGAATCCCACACGACCCACCATTTTTGAGACCAGTTAGCGCTGGAATCAAATCTTAGAATCAGAGGTTCTAGCTCTGATAGAGGCGGTTTTACGGTTTTGGAAAGTGTTACAGCACTTAGATATCGCCGTAGACATGCAGCCGTCTGAGGCGAACAGTAGTTTCGGTTCGTCATGATGTCAATGTGCATCGGTTTTGCGATGTGCATTCCGGGGTATAGCGCAGTCCGGTAGCGCGCCTGCTTTGGGAGCAGGATGTCGGGAGTTCGAATCCCCCTACCCCGACCATATTCAATGAAAAAAGGCGCCTTTATGGCGCCTTTTTTTGTGTCCTTGAGCAAAGTCGTACCGTTCGTCTGAAAAAAGCCGGATTTCGACATGGCGCTTTACTCCGGGCAAGCGAAAGCCTCTGGCCAACCAGAATTCCCTACATGCAGTGCGCTTTGCTTATGAGCGTACTAGGGCGATGCTCGAGAAAACGATGAGCTTCGCATTGAATGCTCAGTTGAGGTGCGTTTCCTGAATGTGCCGACACCAAGCCCGCTCGCCATTAGCGTCAATAGTAGACTCTGCTCTACTTGATCTACTGGTGGGTCCATAGAGCATGTCATTGACTCGCGATGCAGTTGCGCAGATGCGAGCTCGAGAGCCCTCTGTAACGCGCCTCGGCCAGTCGACTTGGTCGGCCGATCAATACTGACCTCTGTGCTGGTAGGTTGTTGTGGAGCTGGCAACTTCTTGGGCTTTGGTTGAGCGGTTTCCTGTGAATGCACACCTATCTTGGCGGGTAAGGGAGTAGAGGGTGTGCCACTTGGATCAACCCGTCTCACTCGGCTTAGAGCGCCCTGAGCCAGGCTTCGCTCATGCAGAACAGCGCGCATATGGTCGTAGTCCGCCTCTATGTAATTCATCGTTGTCGCTAGATTCGAGTGATTCAGCAGGCTTTTCGTGAGATGAATGTTTCGCTCAGGCTGCTTCATCAAGTCTGTTGCTAATGTGTGCCTGAAGCGGTGAGGGGTCATGCGCACGCCAATCTTATCGGTGAGCTTGCCGTACATTGACTCCACCTGGTCGATGTTCATTTCCTTGCCATGGAAGTGACGAGAGAATCTGTTGACGTTGAACAGCTGATCGTCTGGTGAAAAACCGATTTTCTCGGCCTCCCCCAGGATCCTGGATAAGTGTGGAGCGAGTCCTTCCATAATGGGGAGGAAAAACTCCCGATGGGTCTTCTCTGTTTCACCGCGGACCAAGATCATCTGGCTGTCCCAGTCGATATCTTTGTAGCGCAGGCACAGCAGGGCATTCAGACGTATGCCTGTGTAATAAAACATCTCGAAGACGCTGAGCCAGAACCAGGCAGGTGTGATCTGGCTACGTTCATGCGTACAACGTTCTTGGCCTACAAGGGATGTGAGCCAGTTGCGTGCTCGTTGGATAGCGTCTCCATTGATTGTCTTGCTGGCTCGCTTCGGTGGGATAACGCTGGTTTTCTTGAATGGGTTGATCGAGGTATGGGTCATCAGGCCGTGTTCTATGGCGTAACCCCAAACAGTTCGAAGGTGATTTGAATAGGTGTTCCAGCTGCGTTTGGATAATCCATTCTCAAGGACTTTTTTTCGCCATGCCAGAACCGCACGATGATCTATCTCCTCAACTGAGGCCGTTCGGAAATGCTTAAGTAGTGCTTTGGTCGAGGCACGATAGATCTTTGCACTGGCAGGTCGTAGATCATGGGCAAAGATGTATTCCTCCGTCAGATTCGAGGGCGTCGTCATTGTGGCGGCTCCGTTGCTTCTGACTTCAAGGACAGGCTGATATTGTCGAAGGGGACCTCAGAGAAGATTGTTCGCGGGTCTAGAAGTAGGTACCCCTTGAGCTGCTTGGATTTTCGAGGTCCAACAACGTCGCAGGTCCAAATATTCAGACTCTTATGCGTTTTTCGATGAAGTTTTTGTTTCTCGAAACTGCGTTGAACCAGCTGCCAGGCGCTGACTTGCTGTACTTTGGCCTGCTGTTCGATGTGGGGGAACTCAAGGACGTAGCGCTTGAATATTCCAGGCGTTACCAGCATAGCGGTCCCTGCTACGGTGTGAACCAGCGCTTTGGTATCGTTGATAATAATGGTCCGGGATGCGATGCCTTTCTTAAGCCATTCAACAAATCCCTGACCGATCTCGGTGTTATTGCTAGGCATCGGGGTGACTTCTTCGATTATTGCTAGAGGCGCACCTCCTTGATTGGAGGTTTGGGAAGGCTGGATGTCATCCAGTTTCGGAGGCGCGGTATGTGCTGCTGAGACCTCTTTGTTTTTGGTGTCTTCTGATGGCTCATTGATGTTACCAAGGAGCGCCAGTAGCTCGTCAAATTCCTCGCTACTGCTCGAGGAATGCTGCGGGAGTTCGAACGGTGATGGCTGTGCCGGTGCTAAAGGCGCCGGCACAGGGCTGGATTGAATGTCCGTAGGCAACTTTTTTGCCGGTGTGGCGACGTTATTTTCAGCTGGAGAGTCTTCTGCCGGGTTGCCAGCTTCCACCTCAAGGGTCCCAGCGTAAGCTGTGGGCCGATCATTTGGATCATTCCAGATCAGTGCCGGTGAGAGCTTCAGCAGGGTGAAGGTGTTTCGCCAGCCACAACCATTGTCTATCGTAGCTTTCCAGATTGCCTTGTCTTGGGCATTGGTTTGGATTACCCCCTGATCTTGCAGCATGTTGAAGAAAGGCGCATTCGAACTGGGTACGCCTTCAACGCCTTGGGTCAGCAAATAGGCTCGCAATTGATCAGCAATAGGCTTGCTAACCAGCCAAAGAGCATCCTGTGTCAGCCAACCATCTGACGGTCCATCGGGTTGATTCAGTTTGAATGTATCTCGGACCAGGTGACGCAACCCATCTGCCAATTGACGCTGCAAAGACTGTTTGGGCGCGGATAGCGCGCGGGCTGGATTTCCACCGAGTTCCTGTGCGACGGACGCCTGATCGGCCTTGACCACGATCTCGCCCAAAATGCCGGCATTTTCGTACTGACCAGCCAAAATGAAGATTAACTGCGACCACACTTCAGGGAAATTACTGAGCCAATCTAAGATTTCTGAGGAGAGGATCTGCGCGTAGATCAGTGCGGCAGCGGCTCCGTGAAGTTGGTAGTTGCGTCCTTTCACGTAGCGGAATCGATAGGGACGATCGATTGGACCGTGCCAGGGGTGCCAGGTTTTACCTCCTACCAGCTCGACGTGCACGTCGACGGCGATCTTGCCCAGGTCGTGTATCAGAGCGCCATAAGCCGCGGCGGCAGTCCAGGCCTCAGCCTGTGCTGATTGAGACTCCGGCGGTGCGCCTATAGGTAGCAGATAGCTCTGTCGAATTTTCAAGGCATAGGCGACGATTTCAAGCCCGTGATCCAGCATGCCTCCACGGTGTGCATGATGGTGGTTTTGCGAAGCAGGGAGCTGCTGGACCAACTCCGCGTAGCGCTCAAGTGGACGCCGATACAGCTCGACAAACTGTGAGCGAGATAACGATGCGCGCTGCCAAATGTTCTCCAGTAGTTTTTGACGGCGTGGCGATGCCAGCAGTGCTTGGCTAGAGACCGGTTGTATAAAGCCGTTAGGGGAGGGGCTTTGGGCGGGTAGCGCTTTTTTGCGGCGGAAAATAGAGAACATCGCCTGCTCCGTAAAAGATTCATGGGGCAGGCTTTTCTCCTATCAAAGGGGGGCGAGCAAGGGGAAAAGATCACTGGTGGTCTCGGGTATTTCTTTTGGCGAAGAGCCATCTTTCTATGGTGGTGACGGAGAAAGGAATGCAGAATTATCGTCGTTTCGGTCTAAGGGCGCGGTGCCGCAGATCGACCATGTGAGGAAAAAATTGATGGTTTCACTTCGCTACGCTACGAAATCAACCTCTGATAATGTTTGGGCACTTTGTGATTTGATACGTGACAATAAGTGTGACGAGATCATTCTTTTTGCTAGCGTAGGGAATGATCTTGACGATGAAGAAGCAAGGTGGGACAACAACCTTCCTTTGGTTGTCGCCTTAGCTAAATATATTATTCCTCACGTTGACAGCGTCTTGGTCGTTTTTGATGGGGTTTTTTTAACCGCTGCGCGTCCCCCTCGTTATGGTGAAGTACGAAACTTGCTGGACGTAGCTATTGCGTCAGACAAGATTTATTACTCTGGGCAGAGAGCTCCACTCACTAGCGAAATGACTCCTGACCAGGCAGTTTCAACTCTTATTAATTTAGGTTCTATCCAACCGTTGACGGTTGAGTCCAGAGCTGAATACTTTTCTTTGCTTAGTAATTTTACAGAAGACGAGTTAGTTGAAATGTATTCGACGCAGGAGATGCGTTGATTTGATGGGACCTTTTCCCGCTGAAAGCGGCCCTTTCGGGTAAGGCTTTTACCCTTGTGAACCATTCCATTCGCTTCTACAGAACCCTTTACCTTTTGGGCCATTTCTGCAGCGAAAATGGGACGGCGCTAGGTGCCAAGGGTAACGGCCGTTTGTCTCATGATCTTGCGGCAGAGAAAAAACGGTATTATAAGTAATGTCATATCGCCCCTAGATGGGGTTAGAAGGAGACGCACCATGACCACGCAGACCTCTCAGGGAGTAGCAAGTCGCTTAGGCTATGGCCTGGGTCAGGCTGCGCGCCTCGTTTGGTGCAGTCAGAGCCGCACGTTGCGTTGGGTCAAGCGTTTGGCGGTGGCGTTGGTGCTGTTGTATTTTTCAGCGGGGATGTTTCATTGGATTGCCAGTGTATTCATGGGTGTCCTGGCCACAGTACTGATATTTCTAGCAATCGTGAAAGGGGATTTTTCTGTCCTAGAAGGTCAGCCTGGGGCCGTTGAGTCGGAAGATGGCTTTCGATACGGCCTATCTGGTTATGGTCAATATTCGAACGGTGCACGGATTGACTCTGATGATGAATAGTTGAGGATGCCGCTAACACATCCTCACTAACTTGACCAATCTTCTAAGTTTTTTTGCTTGAAATGTCACCCAGGGCCTGTTTCGCTAGTCCACCCCCTTGGGAGCCAGCTTTTTGAACCCCATCTGTACCTGTTTGTAGCCCGCCCAGTACTGAGCCTGCCTTAACTCCCGCCCAACCTAGGGCGCCCATCCAAAACACTGGCAGAATAATGAACATTGCTCCCATCACGAAGTTTAAAATTGCATCCTGAGTGGCAGTGTTCAATCCCATTACAGGATCAAATGAAAGATATGGTGATCCTGCTCCATACAATGCATCGAGTATTGTGCTGTCTACCCATCTTGCTAGTTGAAACCAGAAGTCTACGAAGATCAGGGCAAAAAACGTCACGGTCAAGGTCATAGCAACTTGAAGTTGGTAAGCTCCGACGATTAATACCAACGGAATGCAGATCACCATCGCCATTTTCAAAAAAGCCATGACCATCGGTAGCGCTTGACGAACCATGTCCATCGCTGGGAAATAGGCCATAGATCCTAATGCAACTCCAAGAGTCCCCGCTGCCCGGGCTGCTCCATTCCACACGGTTCCGTTGATTTGCCCCCCGTAATCCGTATAAACATCCCCTTTCACCTGGTTCGACGGCGAGACCAGTTGCCGAACAAGCGAATCAGTCACATCTTCCGGGGATAGCCACTTTGCCCAGCCGAGCATTTTGGTCATGAGGTCCGGCGACACTTGAGCCTTGATACGATCCCGCAGTCCCACTCCGCTATCCGACCACCATTGTTTGCAAGTTGGATAGCCTCCACCTCCACTCACTTGTGGTAAACCCACATCGCGAGATGCGCTATAGGGCCATGAGGCCCTTGGAGTTTTGGAGTAGTCCGTGTCGTAATACCCCGAGGTGTTCAATAAATAGTGCGAACCAATCCAGCTGAGTTCTTTTGCAAAACGAGGGTCATTCCCTTGCGCTCCCAATTCGGGTTGGCGCATGAATAATCTGGCACGGGAGGGACCGTAGCAATCATGCGTGAAGTCGCCAATTTCCTGAGCCAATAGCGGGTTGTTGATCTTGGTGTTGCTAACTTCCATGCGTACTTGCCGTAGATCAGTTCCGCAGGGAATTGCTGCTACAGCGCCATTGGTTAATCCCTTTGATAAAGCGTGCATTAATGCCCACCACATGGGCATCTGGGCACTCTTTCCTGCCAGTGAGCTGAATGTAGTGTTCCAGCCTGTGTCTGTGGGTTTAGGTAAGTTGTATTGACATTGCTGAGCTCTACTCTGGTCAAATGCCAAGGTATCAAAACTCACATTGACGGCTGGTACAGCGAAGAATGCGACCACGATGTAGCCAACGTAGATATTGGTCTCGATACGTGCCAGTGAGAGAACGCCTTTGTTGCCCTCATCGGCTCCCTCACCACGGACTTTCAGCCACTCTCGAATAACGATGATGCAGAAGGGGAGGGCGAATAGACCGGTATCTGAAATCATCGCCCAGATACCATTGTTGATGATCCAGCCGACCAACGTCAGGTAGTACTCTAAATAGTCATTGGTGTAGAGCGTCACAGAACACCCCCTGCCTGATACAACACCTTGCTCAGTTCAACCATCAGAAATAATAAGATCACCATTATCTCGATCTTTAACAGTCCTTTGCGCCGTTTCGAGCGTTCTGAGTTCGATAACCGTGCCTTGAATTTGAACCAGGCAACGGTCAGTGCGATATAAAGCATTAGGCGCCAGGTAAAGAGCGGCCAATAGTGGTCGGTGCGCCAGGCTTGCCATTGCTCGGCGCTGTCGAACATGTTCATCAAGGCAGCGCTGAGTAGTACTACGAGAGCGGTAGTCGCGAGCAAAACACCCAGAACAAGCAGAATGCTCCTCCCGGTTCGTCTAACCAGCGAGCGGTTGGGGGCGGTGACAGGCTCCGGCATATCGGTCATGGCCTTTCTCACTGTTTGTTCTGGGCGGGTGACTGCAACTGGTCTAATCGATCCGTTTCTGGTGCTCCCGAGGACACACCACGAGAGTCTTCTGCCCGTGCTTTGCTGCGTTCAATGATGGTCAGAGGCGAGTTCTTCGCGAGCTGCTGACGCATGTCCAGTTCCATTTTGAGGTTGCCGATCTCCTGTTGCAGCGAGGAGCTCTGCTGGCCGACTGCCTGGACGGCGAGGTCATTAGCCGCGACGTTCGGTTCCCGACTGCCTGCCATCAAGGTGCGCTGCAGGGTCAGAGCTTTCTCCAACACATCGGACAACGCGACTTCGGAGGCAAGCCGGCGAGCGAGTACGTCCTGGTCGCGCTCATCCTTGAGTGCTGCTACAACGCCTCGGGTGATGGGTAACGAGTTGCTGCTCGCTGCTTCAAGGTTTTCTAGCGACAGCGTTTTGCTTCCGCTCAGTAGTTCCTGCAGGGCCTTCAGCTTGGTGTCGTACGTTTCCTGGATCAGCGGCGTGAGGCCGACGCCTGCGGCTGTCACCGTTTTAGGGCAACTGTCACAGGTCTGCTGTTGTTGTTCCCCTAGGACACGATTGGCAAAGGTGGTGGCTTCCTGGGGCGATGACCAGACATTGCATACCATGCCGTTGTTGCAGTTCGCTTTGCTGATGGATGCGGTGTCGCCGGCCGCGCGCTTGTTCAGGAGGTTGTAGCCCGCCTTGGTGACGTCGCCTACGATACGAATTGGCTTCTGACCGGAACCACCTGCTCTATCACCACCAACCCAAGTGACGCCATCGTTACCACCTTTCTTTTCGACTTGTTCCACCGCCGATACTGCGTCCGTGTTGGATGTTAGCGCCTGACTCATAGCCTGACCTTCAGCAAGCTTGCCCCAGCCCATTTGGTTGCCGGCGATATCCGCCATCTTTTCGCCAATGGCGCGGCAGGTGCCTTTGGAGCGGTCGAAGTCCAGGCGGGCCTGCAAAATGCCGTTGGTGATGAGGTTGTATAGCGCCGGGTTCGCACGTTGAAGAATCAGTGCCGGCAGCGAAGCCACGGCGCTGGTGGCGCTCTGTACCACCGAGCTCATGATGTTTTTGAAGCCGGAAGTTGCACCATTCAATTGGTTTTCAAGGGTTGTGCTCAGGCTCATGTTCCCGCAGATTAGATTGGTATTCCAACCGCCTCCCACAGAAATACTATCCATGTTGCCTGCGCTCCCCATGGTGACTGCGTTGCCGCCGCCAATGCTATACAGCACGTTGTCCCCAATGACGCTTCCGGAGGATGAGACGTTGATTGGATCAGCAGAGAGCGCTATTGCACTGCTGAGGCTGCAGGCGAGCCCTATCGCCAAGGTAGTGAGTTTCATGCTTTGCTCCGATCGCTGTTTCATTGGAAGTCCGTACTGCCGAGGAAAGTCTGGCCACGACGCTGGCAACACGAATACGGGCGCCAGAGTGCCCAGGCGTAGCCGCCATCCTGCGCATCGATGTTCGGACCGATGGTGGGAAAGGTTGCGCAAGTCGGGTTGAGGACTGGGGTGAGCTCTTGCCACTTACCAGTGGAGGCGTCACCTTCGCGTAGCGGCCCTGCAGGCCAGTAGCCGGGGTAGGGAAGGGCGAGCATCGGCAAGTAGACATGGACCTGGCCTGGGCGGGTAACCACGTCGCCGGCACGCTGCGCAATAACTGCGCCCGTTTTGTAGTCGTCAGTCTGGTTAAGGAAGCCGCTACGCGGGTAGACGTTCCCCCAGCTGCTTGCTGAGAGCAGGCTACCGACTTCACGCATGCCCGGAATGAGTGCTTCGGGGTATACGGATTCCGGGACGCCGTATCGCCAAGCAATGGGGTCAAGGGTGCTCAGAAAGTAAGGCACAAGCGGTAAGGTTGCGCCTTTGCATACATAGCCCGAGGCGCTGGCAAACTGACTCAACGCCGCACCACCTGGATGGCCGATGACATCGGCTTCCTTGAATTTGATGATGTTGTTCTCGGCAACGTGATTGGTAGTGCCGTCGTTACCCGCTTGGGCCATCGGATTCGGGGTGCCAAGAGGTGACATCTCTATCCAAGGGTTCATCCCGGTATTTGCATATGCAGACACCACAGCGTCCGGTACGTAGTGACGAACCTTGGTCGAGGTTTTGACTTTGCATCCGAATGGCGTGCAGAGCAGCCAATAGCAGATGCCGACCACTTTGTATTCCAGGCAGGTTGGTGACAGGGTCGAGGCAACAATCGCTGCCGAGTTGATCGCAGCCGATGCACTGAATGACAGGCTGAAAGTGATAGCCAGCGACAAAGGCCGGATCGCAAAACGTGAGCGTCTCATCGTGACAGGCTCCGTGCTCGTTCAATCAACGCGACGGCTTTAGCTACGTCAGGCTCGCCGTACACGACGTAGCTCCGATCTACGACCACGGCTGGGAGTTTTTCGACTCGCAGGCTCCAGGCGTCTGTGACGCCCTGCTGGGCTTGGGCCAGCTCGTTTTGCAGATGCTTCCCTGCAGGGCTGACCAGGTAGCGTTGAATGGCCGCTTCTGCCTGGCGTGGATCGGCGGGTAGTTGGTTGGAAAGTTGTTCTTCAAGGCGCTGCTGATCATCCAGGAAGATGACGCGAGCGCCAGAAGGTGCGGATACTGGATGTGCTCGGTTTGTAATAACCCACGTCTCCGCGTGGGACGCAGTGGACAAGAACAGTAGCAGTGAAAACAGCCAGCGCCGCGTTTCGCTAAGGTGGGTAAGGATCTGGAGCATGGCACCGTACCTGATATGGATTCAGGTACAGAAGACCGGATGGCTGTCTTGAGCGCAGTAAGAAATAGGAATTTGGAAGCTTTGGGTATTTGAGAGCGAAAAATTCGTGTGGGTTGGATTAGAGATGGCACTTGGTCGGCTCAAATTGACGACGCAGTGAGTACGCAGTTAACTGTCTATCCATACAGTAACTATTCAGGCCAAGTTTATGAGCGCGACCCTTCTTGGTCCCATCGCCGGCGGTGGCCATTCCCTGCCGATGTACTCCAATCCTGTCTCGGCTGGATTTCCCTCGCCGGCGGCTGATCATCTGGAAAAGTTGATTTCGCTGGATGAGCTTTTTGAAATCCGTGCACCACACGTTTACCTGGCTAAGATCCAGGGCGACAGTATGCAAGGTATCGGTATTTTCAGCGGTGACCTGGTGATCGTTGACCGAAGCAAAACAGCCCGTCATGGAGATATCGTTATTGCGGCGCTCAATGCCGAGTGCGTGTGCAAGCGTCTGCACTGTCGAGATGGCCAAGTGATTTTGATGGCTGAAAATCCTAAATATCCCCCCAGGTACGTAATGGAAGGCGACGAGCTTGTGATTTGGGGTGTGGTCAACTACAGCGTGCGCGACCATGAGCGTTAAGGTCGACCTCAACCCTGCCTTGCCAATTTTCGCGCTCGCGGATTGCAACAGCTTCTACGCCAGTTGCGAGCGTGTCTTCCGACCGGACCTGGCCAGCACGCCCATCGTGGTATTGAGTAACAACGATGGTTGCGTCATCGCACGCAGCTATGACGCGAAACCTTTCGTCAAAATGGGCGCGCCCTATTTTCAGATCAAGGACACGTTGCGACGCCACGGCATCATGGCGTTCAGCAGCAATTACGCGCTGTACGGCCAAATGTCGGAAAGGGTCATGACGCTGATTGAATCGATGGTGTGTGACAGTGAGGTCTACTCCATCGACGAGATTTTTTGTGACCTGACCGGCATGCCCGGCAACCTCACAACTTTTGGGCGGCAAATACGAGCCAAGGTCCTGAAGTACACGGGTATTCCAGTTGGCGTGGGCATTGCCCACACGAAAACCCTGGCAAAACTCGCCAACCACACGGCCAAACGCCTGCAGGCGCAAACTGGTGGCGTGGTGGATCTGTGCGATCCCTTCAAACGCGATTGGGCTCTGCGTAACACCGCAGTGGAGGAAGTATGGGGTATTGGCCGCCGCATGACGGCGCACATGCATGCCTTGGGCATCCACTCTGCAATGGACCTGGCTAAGGCCGACCCGGTCCTGCTCGGGCGCAAATTCAGCGTCGTTCTAGAAAAAACCGTGCGCGAACTCGCTGGCACCTCGTGCTTAGCCCTGGAAGAAGCTGCACCGGCAAAGCAGGAGATCTGCTGCAGCAGAATGTTTGGCATACGGCTGGAAACAATTGAGCCAATCAAGGAAGCGGTTGCTACCTATGCGCAACGGGCTTCGGAAAAACTTAGAGCCCAGCATTCACTGTGCAAAAAGATCCGCGTCAGCATTCGCACCGGCATGTTTAACCCCGAAGAGGCTCGTTACGCTAACGGTGTATTGGTGGAGCTTCCCTATCCCACCAATGACGTGCGTTTAATCACTAAGGCGGCAACACAGGCGGTGGAACGCCTGTTCCGCCCAGGGTTCCGATACAGCAAGGCTGAGATTTTGTTGATGGATCTTCGCCAACCAGGTGAATTCACTGACGACCTGTTCGCGCACACGCAACCAGCTGCAGCGGACAAGGTGATGAGCGTACTCGATGAAATCAACAGCCGATGGGGCCGTGGAACGCTACGCGCTGCAGCGGTGCCTGCTGCACCGGCCTGGGCAATGCGTCGTGAGTTGATGAGCCCGAACTACACCACCAGGCTTGATCAGCTCTGGACGGTAAATGCCAATTGAGGCGTCAGGATTGAGGGAGTTTCAAAATGTGCAGTCATTACGAAGCACCGGCGCCGCAGCGGGTAGCAGACACCTTCGGCGTTGAACCTTATGAACAGGGTAAGCTGAATCTGTGGCCAGGTTACATTGGGCCCTTCATCCGTAGCGCGGAACACGTCGACCTCGAGGCAGAGTCGCCGGCGCCGAATGAAGTACTAGCTGGTTCGTTCGGCCTGGTCCCTTCATGGAGCAAAGACACCAAAATTGCACGGAAAACCTACAATTGCCGATCAGAGACCGCGAGTGCGAAGCCGTCTTTTCGCACCGCTTGGCGTCAGGCCCGCCACTGCATTATTCCAGCAGCAGCCATTTATGAGCCTGACTGGCGAACGGGAAAATCCATACCCACGCGTATAGTTAGGTCAGATGGAGAGTTGATGGGAATCGCCGGCCTGTGGGAGGAGTGGCACGAACCTGGTACCGACAGGATCCTGCACAGTTTTACGATGCTCACGATCAATGCCGATGACCATCCTTTCATGCGCAACTACCATAAACCCGAAGATGAAAAGCGCATGGTGGTTATCCTTCCCAAGGGACTTTATGGCGATTGGTTGAAAGCCTCGACTAGCGATAGTATGGAGTTCATGCGTCAGTATCCGGCTGATCGCATGGTCGTAGCGATGTGATATGGCGCTGCAGAAGATGCATAATCCGCCAGGTGAAAGCGAGAGTGACTGTATGACCCGAGACGAAATGCTAAAACAGATACAGGAGCGGTTTGAGCTGCACCTGCAATTGACCCCCTATTCTGTGAAAGCATACCCAGCAGAGCCAGAGCCCGAAACGAAACCTCGCAATAAGGAATCGAGCCAGCTTGATCAGTCGTCCAAATATCACCAAGAGTAGCCGACCGCTCAATCCTATTTGACGGCCAAACAAGCCGCTATACGAAGAGCTTAGAAGCTGGAAATGTAGATACAATGTATAGACAAAGCTCTGGTGTTTCCTATGCGATGTATATACAATGTTTCTACATCATGAGGTGATTTATGGAAGTAAAAATTCAGCTGTGGGGAAATAGTGCAGCGATTCGCCTGCCAGCAGCGGTACTTAAGCAAATGAGTCTGGCCAACGGCGACGTGCTGATGCTTGATGCATCGGAAGACGTAATGACGCTCAAGCCTGCTAAAGCCAAGCTGCATTATCGACTAACCGATCTGATGGCCAAGTGTGATTTGAATGCGCCGGAGCCCGCAGAACTGGCCGAGTGGAACGCCATGCAGCCAGTAGGGCGTGAAGCTTGAAGCGGGCCAAATTCAACCGGGCGGATATTGTGCGCCTGAACCTGAATCCAACCGCTGGCCGCGAGCAGCAGGGTGATTTTCGTCCGGCGCTGATCCTCACACCTGCGGTTTATAACGCATCTGGCCTCGCGGTCATTGCGCCGATCACGCAGGGCGGCGATTTTGCCCGGTACGCCGGTTTCGCGGTGCCGTTGAGCGGGTCAGGCAGCGAAACGCAGGGGGTTGTTCTGTGTAACCAGATCCGCACTGTTGATCTTGAGGCCCGTGGAGCCAAGCGCATTGAGTCGGCTTCAGAGGTGGTGATTGACGATGTGCTGGCCCGCGTCCAGGCGCTCTTTGAATAACTAAAAAAATCCCGCAGTACACTCAGTAAAGGTATGCCGGGTTGGCCGGCACGCCGCAAGGCCAGGATGCACCTCGGCTTTCATATCAATTAAGGACGACGATATGTCCAGCGCTGCAATGAAGTACATGCCAAATAATGCGAAACCTTTGTTCGTAACTACTGCTTTAATCGCGCTCGCGGTCATTGTTTATATCGTCCAGCGTGACGAGGCTCAACAACTTGCGGAGCGTGATGTTCGATGCCAGCAAGAGCAGGCCAATCCTTCTGTCACCTTTCAGAAGTCCGCAGATTGCATCATCTGGCGAAAGCCGGGTAACTATTAAAGGATGGGCTCCGATATGTACGATAAAACGACCCCCGAAGAACGTCGCCACACAGAACTGCTAAAGGCCATTGACTCGGTCAAGGCTCCTTTGTCAGTAATGGCACTAATAGGTCTTCTCGATGAACTGTATTCGAAAGAAGAACGAAAAGTGCTGTATTCTGAGTATGAAGCGCTACGCAAAGCAAGCTATGCTGGTTATGAGGCCCTTATGGCCGCAGGCGCGACGGTGGAGCCCGGCATAGGCTGGGACGCGCGCGTTAAGAAATACGGTGAAGCTGCTGCAACTGAACATATGCGCCCCCATATGGAAGCGCTAGAGGCAAAAAAAGCAGTCGACCAAAACCTGACAGACTTCGAAGTGAAGCATCCACAAATCAAGCGTCTATTTTGGCTAAAGAACCAAATCGGGAAAGGCGCTTACGAATAAATAGGCGCCCGTGCGAAGAGCAGACTAGATGACCAGTGAGGACTTCAGCGCCGGGCTTTGGGCCCGTAGCCGTCCATGAAGTAGGCATTACCTGCCCGATTGAAGGAAAAGCTTATGAATCGCGAAATCGATGACCTGCTGCAGCGGGCATTGGACAGTTCAGCTAAAGCAAGCTCGCTGATTCGCAAGCTGGCAACAAGCTCGCCGCACGCTTCCCTGGAGGCACTGGAAAAACATGTGGCCGCGTTGCAGGCCGTCCGTAACGAGTTTGCCTATCGAACCGGCCGTAGCGCGCTGGAATAGGTAGGAACATCAAATGACTATTCAATTCAAAGGAGCATTGCTAGTCCTCATTTTTGCGGTACTGATAACTTGGATGATCTCAGGCATGTTCAGTGGCATCGAAAAATTGAAAGCTGCTCAGCCCGCAGTCAAGCACCAGGCACTCTAGCCTTAAGGTGAATAGTTCGAGGAAAAGTCTCTATGAGTGCGCTGAGCAACTACAATCGGCAAATTCATTTGATGCGTCAGATTCACGAAGCCAGCTACTACATAAGCAAAGCAGAAGAGCTTGGTCACCCTCATCTCTGGAATTCATACATCGCGATCCTAGACTTCTTGGGATACTTCAAAAGTGCACTCAATTCGTATGCGAAATGCTTTGTGGAGGTAGGGAAGGGGCGAAGCAAGCTCGAAGCGTCCTCAATTTTTAAATCGGAGCCAGCGTACCTGGAACAACACAAAAAAATTATGGATTTGCGCCACACCTACGTAGCGCACAATGACGAAAACGAGTTTGAATCGGTGACAGTTCATGAGGAGGACGCGCCAGGAGAGCTTATGCTTCACCTGCAATACAAAATTTCTTTTCCTTTTGATCGCCTGTATGAACTTCGTAAGTTGATCCGGATAGTAGAGCTTCATATTGTTGACCGTCAAAAGGGACACCTAGCTGCGATTGGGCGCGAGGTTGGGAAACCAGTGCGAGTTTTAGAAGGAAATGAGTTGTGAAGAGCGATCTCTAAATAGAGCGCCCACCTGCAAGTCGAAATGAATAGGAAATGACTTGATGAAAGTGAAAACGCAAATACCTGTTTTCAAAACACCACGCGATATCGCGCTTAAGCTGTTTCGCGAAGCTGGACGGGTGTGGAACGCGCCAGATTTGCAGTCCATGGGTGACCACCTCTTCAATTTTTGTGTGACTAACTCGTCACTTCGAGATTGGTTACTGAAATCAAAGGGGATAACGGGAGACCACGTCTTTTTCGAATCTTGGCGCGCAAAAGCGAGCGGTTTGTTTGGCGAGTGCGCAGACATAGCCAATGCTTCCAAGCACCTTGTTGTGAAAAAGACTGAGGTTACAGCCGTTACGGAGAACCTGGTGGGTCTCGGTCCGAATGGAGTGATTGCAGGTTCAGAGCAGACCAGGGAGACCTTCAACATTGTGTTGAGCAGTGGCATTACGATTGATTTGCTTCTTTTCATTCACAAAATTTGTATGGAGTGGGAAGGAGAGTTTAGTTCTGATCCAGACCAGAATCCGCTGCCGCCCCACGGCAGTTTTCTACTTACTCGGGCCTAAGAAAAAATCCCCCATGACGCAGCTGATCGAGGCGCTACGCGCAACTGCCACCAAGTGGCGAGCAGGCAACAAAGAGCACCCTGATGGTGTTGTGCTGGTTTGGGAAGGTGAGGTCTACGGCTGGAAAAACGAACTGCGTGATCCGGCAAGCGAACGCCCAGGTTCATACGCTGTAGACATGACCGGCTTGGTCTTCAAGGCCGAAGGCGGCGACGACTACAACGGTGCGAAAGCGTGGATAGCGGTTGACCCTGACGCGCACTAGGAAAGCTTAAGCAAGCTCAATGATTCGCAAGCTGACAACAATCTGGCCGCACGCTTTCTCAGAAGCACTGGAAGAGTGCATATAGCTGCGTTGCAGGCCATTCTAGATGAACTGATCGACCGTGCCGGTTGTAGCGCGCTGGAATAGGTAGGAACATCTCACCATGGAATATCACAACCAGTAGGAGAACTATATATGAATGGGCTTCTTGAGAATGGAGTGATTCCGCTATGTATAGGACTACTCCTGTTGAGCGGTGCTTTGTGGGTCTTTCAAGTCGCCATGGGCTAAGTACTGCACGAGCGTCGACGTAACCAACATTAGCGGAGATAAGCACATGCTCAACACCCCTCAAACAGCAGCTGCAGGTGATGGGTGACCTCATCCAGGACATGGCCAACGTGCTGGAGGATGGTACCGATGATGCGCCCTTGGCCTTCTTCGAAGCCTGTGAGGATCTGCAGCTGCAAGTCACTCAGTTGATGCACGCGACGTTCCTGGCTGTGCAGCAAAAGCCAGAGCCTAAGCTTTAGTACTTCACTTTGTACGTCGGTGAATCCTCCGGCCGCTGACCACGTCGGTCATACAAGCGGGTGGTGCTGATATTGGCGTGCCCCAGCCACACCTGGACCTTGGCGATATCGGCGTCATGCTCCAGTGCATTGGTTGCGGCCGTGGCACGCAGACCATGCACACCCAGCCCGTCGACTTGGATGCCTGCAGCCTTTGCCCACTGCGCAACCACCTTATAGATGCCATCGGCGCAGATCCCGGTACCGGTGGTGCGACCGCGGATCGAGCGAAACAGGGGGCCATTGCCCGGTTCGCGGGTGATGTCCCGTTCCAGATACGCATGAATGCGCTCGGCCGCGACCGGGTGCAATGGTAAATAGCGAGTCTTACCGCCTTTCCCTCTTACCTGCAGGTGCTTGATACCGCGACGGTCCTGCAGGTCGCCGGTCATCAGCTTAGCCGCTTCCTCGCGGCGTAGGCCGTGGTACAGCAGCACGGCCAAAATAGCGCGGTCACGCATGCCCTTGAGCGTCCAGCCATCCGGCGCGGACAATAGCAATTTAGCCTGGTCATCCCCGAGTGCAGGCGTCTTGCCTTCGTTGGTTTCAATCCGTGGCCGTTTCACGCCGTGCACGGGGTTGCCGCCGGCGACTGCATTGTTCTCCAGGAGGTGATCGAACAGGCTGGCCAGCGCGGCCAGTTTGCGCCGGATAGTGGCCCCGGCCAGGCCCCGGGTTTCCAACTGGGCGCGCCAGGCCAGCACGTGCGCGCGGGTGACCGCGCGGAATTCCTCGGCACCGGTGAGCCCGACAAAGCCGCAGAAGTCTTCCAGGTCATTTTGATAGGCGCGGCGGGTGCGCGGGTTGTCGATATTGGCGAACCATTCCACCGCTGCCGGCACACCGGCCAGCTGCTGGAATTCCACGGCGCTCAGCCGACGTTCACCGATCGGCAACAGCACGGCCGTGGACTGGGGGGGAGTGAGGTCGGTCATGGAATGCCCGGCCCTGCAGGTCGACCAGCCGCGTGTTCAGCGGCGACCCACTCCCAGTATTCACGGATCAGACGTTTGTCTTCGGCCTCGGGCACCAGGTGCTGCCAGCGCGCTTGTTCCAGCTCCATCGCCTGGATGCCGCGCAGCTCGTCCTCGATCACGGCGCCGGCCGCAGCAAATCGCCGGCGGGCCCGGTCCCAGAACCCGTCGGATGAGGTGTACTGGTACAGCGGCACAATCGGCACCTGGTGCGTGCGCCACAGGAGCCACAACACGGCCATACCCATGCCCTGCCCCTGCTGCGCCGGCTCAATTTCAAGCATGTTGATGTACAGCCGATCGCCCAGCGGATTGATGCCGTAATCGACGTGGCCAACGCGATGGCCACCGACCTCGATATCGTCCAGGTAGTCGGTACCGGGAAACACGAAGTTGCCCCGGGGGGATTCTTGCCGGCGGTTCACCAGGTACACGCATGCTGCCGCTTCATTCAGGGTTTTTACTGCGCGTCTACGGAAAAAGGCGTGCACCGGCTCAAAAATCGACATACGGCCACCCCTGTTAAAAAGTCGTGATAACGTATTTTATCACGACTTATCGGACCATCGAGCGGCGCGGCATAAACCTGTCAAAAGGTGACTGACAGCGATCATTTGGTCGCGAAAGAGGTGGAAGTTTTGACATCGTGGAAAAGGCCCGCACGTGCGGGCCGTCGAGTATCGAGAGGGAGCGAGGCTCGACTGATGCAGTGTAGTTCAGCGCGGCGTCATCGATTCAGAGCGCCGCTGCACATTTTTTTGAGCTAGCCAATCAATGGCTGATAACAACAACACCCCATCAGCTGGTCCCTCAAGCTTTACGGAGCTGCCCGTCGTGTTGTCTGTAATTATGACAGTAGGAGTGGCCGTAACCCCGGCTTTGACGGCCTCCTCGGCCTGCTGGCCGACACGCTGGGCGATCACTTTGTCGGTGGCTGCACAGGACAACAGGGCCTGGTTAGTAACACCAACAACTTTCAGATGCCCATCGAAACCCTCACCGTTGCTACGGGTCCGGTCAAAGATCTGGTCAATGGCTTGCCAGAAGGCAGGTGCGCCACCAAGCGCCCCCGCACATTCAGCGAGCTTGGCTTCGTGTAATGCGGTGGGACCGTGCACATCCAGTGGCAGATGATGCCACTGCAGGTTTACATCCTTCTGCTGCTGTATCCAGGTTTTCAACGCAGGTGTGTACGTCTTGCAGTAGGGGCACTCCAGATCCGCGAACTCAGTCACAGTCCAGCGTGCTTTGGAAGGACCAAACAACCACGGGCCTGTGTTGTGCGGGGATGGTATCTCACTTCGAGTGAGGGCTAAGCAGGCCATCGATGTGCCTGCCAAAACGCACCCCAGCATCAACCAATATTTGCGAAGGCCTATCATGCCCGAGCCTCTGCTGGCTTCGATGAAAGCAGCGCTTGTTTACGAAGGGCCTCAAGAAGAGCGTTCTCAGCATTCTCGGGTTGTGGGTGCTGTCGCAGCCAATTGGCTAACACCGCGTGAAGTTGGGACTCGATGTCACGACGATCCACCGCACGAACCAAGACCTGTTGCAGTTGCTCTATCAAAACGGGGGCACACACCTCAAGGGTTTGAAGGGCGTCTTCACCCGGTTGTTCAAGCAGCTGGGTCAGACTTTCTATCAGGTTCTGGGTCAGGGAATTCAATGCTCTCATGCTTGGCGCTCCAAGGCCGTGACTTGCTCGGGGAAAGTAATGATGTGAGGTTCGATACCGCGATAGCGGTCAAGCGTTGCAGCAACTTCAATGGCGGCATCGAGCTCGCTGCAGCCTTTGGCTTGCATGATGTCGAAGCGTTGCTTTTTCTCTTCCGGCTCGGTCATGGCCAGGGCCAGATACAAACTCGGTGGTACCGCCCGGAATAACATTTCCATGCTTTTGGACAACACGACGCCCTCGGTGAATTTGCCGCTTTCTTTACGCGCTGACAGCATCATCGACTTCTGTGCAGGAGTCAGTTCACGAAACCGCGCGATCTTCTCCACCTCATCAGGCGGCATGTTTAAGCACATCCACCATTCGATCATGTTGAGCAGGGCTGAGGCCTCTGGCGGCACGTCGTCAACGTTCTGGGTGGCCATCCAGAACCAGGCGCCGAGCTTTCGCCACATTTTGGTAATCTTGACGGAGTAGGGGGATAGGAGTGGGACCTTCAACTGGATGTGGCCTTCGTCGGTGAAGCAGATCAGCGGACGGCCTTTAAACTGGTCACGCTCGGCAATGTTGTTGACCGTGTTGAGCAGGGAAATATAAGCGATGGCCATCTGTGCGCTATAGCCTTCTCGCGCATAGGTGGCAAGGTCGACAATGGTAATGTCCGCTTCTGGCCATGGGGTGCCAGGACGGTTGAACATGTCGCCTTCGGTGCCCATACAGAACATGGACAAGGCTTCCGCCATCTCCAAGAATCGTGAGCTTCGGGCGTCTGGAATACCGGGCTCTAGTCCCATTTCTCGCAGCGCTTCACGGATATCTTCCGGCAGAACGATACGTTGTTCCGTCACGCATTTTTTCGCTGCATTCAGGATGCATTGGCGGATGGCGCTACGGTCGGCACGAGTAAGACGGGCATCCTCTTTTTCTTCACCACCGGTGATCATCAGCCTGGCCGCAATTTCCATCTCGCCCAGGATGTCGCGTTGTTCATCCTCGGTCTGGCTAGTCAGATGTTCGTCCGACGCCTCAAGATCATCAGCTTGGATAATCTTCACGTTTTGGCTGGGCTCGATGAGCTTCACGGCATCAGCGAATGGCGCGAGGCTGACACCCGATCCAGGGGCAAGTCGAACCCGGTTTACTGTCAAACCCAACTTTTTGGCGAAATCACCGAGTAAGCCGAAGCTGTTGCCAGCCTCCACAATGAACAGACGTGGCCGATAGATGGCAATGATTTGGCTGAGGATGTTTGTCGCGCTGGCCGATTTACCTGAACCCGTAGGCCCGAAAATGAACAAATGCGCATTCATCTGTCGGTCCAGCTTGTTCAGTGGGTCGAAGGTTATCGGCGCTCCCCCACGGTTAAACAGGGTAATACCCGGGTGCCCGGTACCGGTCGACCTACCCCAGACGGGGGCCAGGTTCGCAATGTGTTGGGCGAACATCAGTTGTGCGTACCACTCCAGTGCTTTGCGCGCATTGGGGTCGAAGTTGCCGGGTAGCCATCTAAGATAGGAGTTCAGCGGTGCCACTTCATCCCGAGGTTCCACCGGCTCCATGCCCGCACCCAGCAATGCGCTGCTGAGTTGCAAACTGCGTTCGTGCAGTTGGGCATCGTCTTTACCCCGCAGGTAAAACGCTACGCTACCTCGGTACAGCTTGTGCTTGCGCCCGAGCAACTGACGGGCGGTGGCGACGTCTTCGCGTGTCAGGATCGAGGCCTGAGTGTCTCCAACTGCCTTGCGTGAAAGCTGTTCCAGATGCCCTTCGAGAATGTCCTGCGGGGTGATCACGAGAGTGATACAGAGAATGGTGTCCTCTGGCATTTTGTCGAACAGCGCGTTGAGCGCATCACCACCCTTTCGGGTTTCACCGGTTAAGTGCCCGGTCTTGGGAGCATCCCTCAAGCGGTCAAGCATCACCACCTGATGAGGAAGGCCGTCGAAATACCACAGACCTTTCTCGATATCTGACAGTGGTTCGCGATAAAACAGGTTTTGCGAGAAGTCAGTGCCGCTGGCGAGCGGCAGCTCGCCCTCTGCAGCACCAGGTATTTGCTTGCATACCAATTCGTAGAAGCGGCGAATATCTGCATCGGCAGGGCCAAGATGATCGGGACGTGGATTGAACCAATGAATCAGCCAATGGCGAATGGCGTGGCCATCCATGCGATGGGTTTTAATGCCGGCGTTCGCCAAGCCGCCCACCAAGCGATCACAAATGATTTTCAGGTAAGGACCTGGCGCCTGGCCTCGCACATCCGCTTGCGCGCCTTGGGTACGGCGGTAGACAACAACACGGACGCGGCGCTGCTGGCCCCTCCAGGGCAGTTGGCTGACCTTGGTGTCTTCAAACAGCCCGCCTGGTTTGGAGATGGATTCCAGGTGTTGCTTCATCAGCTTCAAATAAAGCTCGGTGAATGCACTGCCTTGTGCGCGTGGTTGAACGTAGTCATGCAGTTGCTGAAGGTAATCGTCCCAGCTGGTTTCGTCCTGGGCATAGAGCTGAACCACCCAGGGTGAGGTTTCAAGCTCGTCGAAGGAGTCCTGAAGGGCGTTTTCCAGGGCGTCGCGGGCCTTGCGTAACCATTCGGGATCCCGACCTTCGGTACCAATCGGTGTCAGCTCAAAAAAGGCAGCGCGTGACACGCCGTCTTCCAATAGCATGGCTTTTTCTGCAGGCAGGTAATCCACCCAGGGCAGTAGGTCTACGAAGGAGGGGTTGACGTCGTATAGACGGTCAGCATCAGCGGTTGTGGCTGGCTTTTTCTTTGGGTTACGCCAATCGCTCGGCGATGGAATACCCATGGCAGCAAGGCGTTCGTAGTAACGCTCTGTCGCAGCCTCAAACGTCTCGGTGGCTGGTCCCTGCACATCGTCAGATAACGGCGAACCTGGTGTTACGCCAGGTTCCACACGCTCTGTCGCCCGTCGCGTTTTGAATCGTTCAAAAAAACCCATCAATATGCCTCCGTGCGTTCGCCAGGCATGGCGTATTGCACCCGCTGATACAGCGGAAACACCGTGGTGTAGCCTGGGATCGGTGCCGGGTCTGAACCCGCTAAATGAGGAAAGACGTACATCACCAGGTCGGGATTGGGTAGGCGTTTAAATTGGCTGTAGATCTCGTTTTGTGCGGTACGTGTGAACATGGTGCTGTCTGTTTCCCTCGTCTCCAGAGGCCGACGAAGATCTTGGCGTGCATCGAGCAATTGGCGGCTGCTCGAGCTGCTTGAGCCGCTGGAACCTTGATCCCAAACGTCCATCATTGTGCGGTCCCCATGGGGGAGCAATTCGTCTTTGTTGGTGGAACAGGCCGAGGCGAGTAGGGCGATGGCCAGGTATGCACCTAGTTTTAAGCCATGATTAGTCAAGCGCAGTCGAAACATGACGGGCTCCTGAGCGATAGTTGACCTTGCGGCCATTGAGTTCGTAATCGATGGTCAGTTGCTGGTCCAGGTGCACAGCTATCTTTGCCCCGGGTTGTACATACACCGCTGCGAAGGCTTGCCCGTAGAGTTTGTTGACCCAGCTGGAGACGTCATTGACGCCCTGGCCAATGATTTTGCCCATGGCTTCACTGCCCGAGCCGCCGACAGAACCGATGGTCCCGGACTGAGGGTTTATAAAAGAGCCGCTGTTTCCATCTGACTTGATGAGGGAGGCAGCACCTGCGCCGGCGGCGGTAATCAGTACCTGCGAGCCAATGTATTGCGAGGCGTTGCTTTTGCGGTCGCCACTGATACAAGGAATGCCATAGGCATCGCTTATCCAGCCCAGGCCACCCTGAATGGTGGTTTGGTTGCCATTGTTCTGGTTGTTACTATTTTGACTGCTATTCGTTTCTTCTTGAGGTTGTGGCAGCGTGCGCACAGTGCCGTCATTGAAGACGAACGTCAGGCTTTTTATCTGACCGCGTACGCAAGACAGGGTCCAATCGCCGGAAGCCGTTCCGCTGGCCACCGCGCCGGCGACGTCGGGCAAGTCGATGCCGTTGGCCGTGAGATTGTCCGGCCCAATCAATACCTTGAACGGGTAGGGGTCGTTGACAGTGCCGTCAATGGGCACCCGGCCGATCAGCGCGGACATAGCCACCGAACCCATCAATGTCGAGTTCTGCGGCAAGGTATAGACCTTACGCACCTGTTTGCGGGCCTCCTGTGGCGAGATTTCATTCGCAACACTTTGAGCGCCCGTGCGCAGTGCATTTTGTCCTCGGTCCACGGACTCGCCAAAAGAGGTCGGGAAGTTGAAGCCGCTTGCCGTTTGATTTGACCCGGCAGCGATGGGCTTGCCGTTGACATCGACCGGCGTTGCGTCCTGCGGCTCTATCCAAACAACGTCCGCGCCGGGTCCGCCTTTGAAGCCTTGACCGTCACCTGGCTGAACGCCGAAGCCGATCGGCAAATCAGATCCAGACTCATTGCCACTGCCCGATTTGCTGCTCAGGGTATTGTACTGCTGCTGCAGTGTGTCCAAGAGGGTTTGGCTCTGTTGTTGCGCCTCCTGCTTCATCGTTTGCTGAACGTTCTGCAGTTTGTTATCGACGTTGAGGTCGATGTTCTGCAGGCGTTTTTGCAGCTCGATGTTCTGTTGCTTTAGCTCGTCATTGTTCTTCAAAGCATTGGAGACTTGGTCCTTGAGTTGTCTGCTTTCCACGACAATGGTGCGCAATGTGTCGCTGGGTGTATCTCCGTCAACCCCAAGCTTTTTAGCCTCCTTGGTACTAAGTACAACCTTTTCCGGCGCATGAACCTGTTGATCGGCACTTTCGCGATTGAATAATTTGACCACTACGTATATCGCCAGGATCGCGAACGGTATGACCAGGTATTTAACAAGTGGATTACTCTTCACGACGGCCTCCCTTCGGATCGATCTGGCTGATGGCGGCCGGCAATAACGATTCGGCTAGACCATGGCCGCGGGTCACTAGGTAGACCGTCGAGGTGTCGCTAGAATCACCTTTGGCGCCAAGGTAGGGATGCTGAAAAGTCGCGGTGACAAAGTCACCCATCAGGTCACGCGGATCCAATGTGAGGTTTTGGGCGCTTGTGTTACGTAGCTTCACCGCCGTGACCCAATACTCGTCTAACCGCCACGACCCCAACGCAGAGGCTTCGACCGGCAATGTCGGCATTAGGGTGGTGAGGTCCAAACCGCGCTTCAGATTGATCTGAGCAATCCCCTCCACGGGCTCAACGGTGCGTAGGGGCGCGTAAAGCATCTGTGCGGCATAGCGCGTCATGACCACCGGAAGTGGGGTCTCACGACGCGGTTTCGGCGCGTCCTCATCCTCTTCGGCTTGAGCGCTGGCTTGGGCCGTGGAAGAAGTTGCATGGTTGCTTGTAGGTTTGGCGTTGACTTGGCCGTAACGCGGGGCGGGACTGTCCCCGGCTACAATTTTAGCCGGCTCGGATGCGACCTGATTCGGTTTCCCTACCGTTGCGATGATATCCACGAGCATGATCTCACCGGAGTTCATGTTCTGCAGCTGTAAGCGAGTCGGTTCAATCGGCTCTTTCGCCAACAGGTAGAGGGCACCACCGGTGCTCTGCACGCGCAGTTTGTCGACGAGGTTACGAGGCAGACCCACCCGTACGTTTTGGTCCACAAAGACAATACGCTCCTGACCCACGATCAAGGGCAGTGCTATAGGGATACGATCCCAGCGCAGGATTTCGACGGCGTTGGCCAACCCGCAGAAGTGAAGGGCTAAGAGCCCGATGATCAGTAGGCGGCGTGTCATCATTTGCCTCCTGCTCTGGTCGTTTCTGCGGAGACTTCGATGCGTTGTGGATTACTGCTATAACAGTCCCAGGCCAGGCCGAATGGGTTTTTTTCGGGATCGACGTCAGATCGGATAATTCGTAATGGATAGCGAGCAAATGCCCGCTTTACGCGCTCCCCGCCGTAGTGCTCGTCAGCGGTGATATCCAGGTTGACGGTCCAGTCATTGATGCTGTGCTGCTCAATATGTTGCTCAGACTTATCGTCGATGCCTCTGCCTGGAATTTCAAATACACCCCGTTCACGTTTGCGCAGTTCCCCGCTATTGCGGCGTAGCTCGAAATCTTTCTGCAAGTAGGCTTTGCAGCTGGGAGTCAGGTAGCTTTCCAAGCGGGTAATGTTGTCCTCGTAGTCGGTTTCACCGTCAACGGGCCAACGGTTCATCTGCTGAAAAATGTACAGACCGAAGGCGTATACCGACTCCGGTGGAATATCCCACCACCTACGGGTGCTACCTGAACGTAGATCTGGAGGTACATGAACAGTTAGGTCACGCGGTGCGCTCTGCCAGCCATAAGCCATGTACAGACCCAGTGCAATGAGAAAGCCAATGACCATGCGCAGGCTGTTGATGTGGGCCAGTTGGGCGTCTACTTTTTTACGGTAAGTCATTGAACCTCCGTTCGATGACAGGTCCACGCACCTGTACGAGTAATCAGCAGGGCTTTATTCCAGGTCGGAAAAAACCGCGCGATGTTCAATTGCATCTGGCGGTATAGCCATGTATCAGGTCGGCCGCGTTTCCACCGACGCAAGAAACGACTGGCAAGAAACAGCCCTAGGACAGCACAGAGCATGGCGGCGCCGATGATAAGTGCCCAAATCTGGGTCAATATCGCGGCCGGAATACCGATAACCAGCCCTGCGCCGGTACTTAACGCCAAGGTGGCCCACATTTCGTCAGCGGTAAGGCCGCCCATAATGACTGGCTGGTTGTTCAATCGCACAGGGAGGAAAATCAGGGTCCCATCGTCTGAGAGTTCTGTCATGGCCACGGCTCTTTTAAAGAATATTTGAAGCCTTGGTGACCAGAAAAATGGCGACACCGAGGATGGCGACGCCAACGGCGGCTGTCGCCCCCAGATCTCCCCATTTTTTCTTGCCAAGTTGAATTTCGTGGTAGGTGCCGAAGGCATGCCAAGCAACGCCACTGAAAATGACGGCGCAGATGATGAGGCCAAGCAAAGTAAAACCGTCAAAGGCGTAGTTCTGCATGGTTTGCATCAGGTTAGAGCCTTCCCCCCGGGTAGGAGGCTGAGACTGCGGAAGAGCCGCCATGGCCAGTTGGGGGAGAGCAAGCAACCCGATCAGCATGCGGCCCGGTTTTAAGAATGAAGTCATGGTGTATCTCCCATAGGGTCAACTAAGAACAAATGTGGTGAGGATCATGCAAAGCAGTAGGATGCGGACGACCGAGGTCGAGGCAATCGTTCGATCAAGGTTGCCAGTGGCCCATCCTCGGTAGCAGCTCCAGATAGCCCAGGCGCCCCACATAAAGATGATGGCTACAGCGACGCCGACAAAAAACAGGTAGCTCGTCGAGGCAGGGAATCCTCCCGCCGCTTGAAACGCAGCAGCCTGAGCGCCGCTCATGCTCATGGCTTGGGTCCTTCGGTCGTGTATTGGCCTGACAGCTCAACAGGATCACGAGGCTGGGCTCGGGTTGGGGTTAAATAGCCCTCCAACCCATGACGAATTCGAGCGATATCACCTGCTAGACGCTGGTAATCGAAGAAGTAACGCTTGCCAGGTTCGTCGGCCACTTGAGCGCTACGACGTGCGGTGTCCTCAAGGGCATTTAACTGGCGGATCATCACGTCCAGGTTGGCCTGTTCGGAGGCTGAAGCAGCGGTCGCATGAGAGACAGGCAGGCCGCATCCAAAAAGTGCGATGAGGCCTGGCAAGGCAAGTCGGCAAGTGAGTGCAGTGAGACGCGGGTACTGGATCACGGCTGGGCTCTAGTCATTCCTGATGCCGTCAGCTTGCCGTGATCAAGCTATGGTCGCCGCAAGAAAACCATATTCAGGACTGTAAGGATTTCTTCTGAAGGTACCGACACCATCAATCACAGTGGATAGGGCGTTTGAAGAACAGCAGATAGCCGGTGGGCAAGGCGAATCCGTAAGCCCAGCCTTGGGCGTTTTGATTGCCAACCTTGACTTCTCCTTTGACCACGGGCTGGACGCTGACCAGCTCCCAGCCTTCGCTGCCTAATTGAGCAAGGCGGTTTTGACGTTCAGAATCTTCCAGAAAACCCTGGGTGTCGGGTTCAGTGGTGGGCTCTTCGGACTTGAACATGAAGAGCTTTTTGGTTTTGACAACGTACTGAAAGGGAGAGAATTCAGTGTAGTATTCAAATTTCTGACGGCCCATGGCGACGTCCTCAATGTGCAGAGCTACCAGGGTTTCAATAATGAGCGCGTGCCAGCAATCTGAAATAGTTTGCTGCTAAGCGCGTGATTTCTGAGGTTGGAGAGCAGAGGTCCGAGCATCGACATAGCGCTGCATGATAGAAAGCACCATCGAGTTCAACGCTAGAATCTTCATCCCTCGCGTCACCGCCACGTACAGCAAATTCAACTCGTCATCTTTACGACCTTGATCGATATCGGGTGAAAGCGGATCAGCGCTAAAGTCGTCATACAGGCTGACAAAGTCCCACTCCAGCCCCTTGGCTTTGTGCCCAGTCGTGAGTGTCACGGTGGCGTCTAGCTCGTTATCTACCGAGCGGGAACGTAAGGTTTGGATCCGCTGGGGCAGGTCCGGATAGGCTGTAATAATCTTGATCGATCGCAACATCTCCGTATCCTGGCTTACCTCGGCTATTTCCACGTACTGTGAAAAGTCCCGGTAATCTCGCAACAGTCTGCGGTTCTGCACGTCCTGGTTACGGTTGCGGCTGAATAGGTATAAATCTTCTAGGTCGCGTAACGAGTAGCTGTCGATACCGCCGACCCAGAAAATCTTGGGGTTTCTTGCGACCAGCTGCAGGGCGTTCTCGATGACGCCGATCACGGTACGATGGATAAACGTGCGATGCGGTAGCTCTTCAGGCAGAGCCCGTTTAACCAGGGTGTTGCAACCTAACCCCTGCAGCTTTCGTGTCTCACCCTTGTAAAAAAGAATGATGTTGGCCACATGCGCGACGGCAGGGCCGAAGCGAAAGCTTTGGGTCAGGTAGTGACGTTCAGCGTCGGCCATCCGGTCGCTGTTGAGCGCATCTTCTGCGCCGCGGAAGCGATAGATCTGCTGGTGGGGATCGCCGACTGCCACCTTGCGGACACGTTGTATTTTTACTATGTCGGCAATAACTTGGTTCACGTCGCGTCTAACCGACGGTGCAACGATCCAGTATGTGAACGAGCCCCATGAAAGACAGGACACCGTTTCCCCTTTACGTGTTGCCGCTGACCGAAAACTGACCCCGGCAGCAAGGCTTGCTTGGATCAGTCGTACTAGCTCGTCATGCAAATTGGGGAGTGTTACGTGCTGGTTGTACGAAACCTTGCTTGGAAAACGACGCATTCGATCCCGCGCTCTCAATTGATGTCGGATAAACGTTGAAATTCGAGAAGTAGGAAATGATCCTCTTGCTCGAACGGTAATTCCGGGTAAGCGCCATTTCTCTTATCGGGATTCCAACCTCGGCACGAAAATCAGCCACCGGAACTGCGTAGCTACCGAGGGAGCCGCAGATAGTTTGGTTTGGATCGCCGACGATGAAGGTCTTCGTTCGCCCCGCTCCGGCACGCAAAATAGTGGTAAGAAGGCCATACTGAATTGCTTCGTGTCCTGACACTCGTTTACCAGGACATATGAGAAAACCGGAGCGAGAGCTTCAGTTGCCCTGCAGCTTCATACGCTGAAATAGAATGTCTGTGGACGATTTACTTGATGTCGCTGCAAAATTGTTAGAAAAATGTCGCGATCGGTGCGCATTCTTAACTGGACTCGACTCGAAAATGACGATGCTGTTTGTTTTTCTCCGGCTAATCCCGCCTAGTTTTGCCTCACCACCACCGTCCCGAATTATTTTACGAGCGCAGGAACCACATGCAAGTGGTCCAGTTTAAAACCTGAAAACCGATTGTGGATGGGAGCTTGTCTCGTGATGACGCTATCCTGGAACAACGCGCTGCATTGCCTTGACGCTACGGCCGGACTCGTTATGTTCCGGTTGAACTTATCGGATGCTGTCTGTCCCCTTCATCGGGTTTGACTGTCAGTGCACATCTACAAGTGAGGTTAAAACATGATTTGGTTTCTCGAAGGGCAGTCTAGCCAGCGCGACATTATTCAAGGTGCGCGTGATGCGCTGCCACCTGAAGTGAAAATTTTCGCCTCGCATCGCGACGATCGCCCTGAAATCACGGCCGGTGCAGATATGAGTTTCATTGAGCCTCGTGGTTCTGAAGATCGGATCTCGTGGGTGATTTCAACTGCGCGAACCTATGGCATTAAAGTAATCCTGGCAGGTCGATTGGGGGGGGTATTTGAGCAGGCTCGGGCTCGATTCGAGGAAGCTGGCCTGGTGCTGGTAACCGGTGGGACATCGATGCGTACCTTCGACCTCGTTGATGACAAGAGCAGGTTTACTGCTGAGGCAGAGCGTGCTGGCTTGGCTTGCGTGCCGGCGATTACTGCTACGAATACTGAGGAAATGTTTGCTGCTTACCAAACTCTTTTGGCATCGGGTGAGGTGTGCGTAAAACCTTCAATCGGCATCTATGGTCAAGGCTTTTGGCGTTTCAAAGAGGGAACTGATTCCTTTCGCTGCTTCGCTGATCCCGATGCACGGGTTGCGAATTTCGCAACATACATGCGTGCTTACAGCGAAATCGCATCGCCGCCAGCGATGCTTGTAATGCCTTACATGCCCGGGAGCGAGTGTTCGGTCGATATGGTCTGCGAAGCTGGCCGAGCGATCGCGTTCGTGGCCCGGAGGAAGACCGGCGTCCATCAGATTTTTGAAAACGCTGGTGCAGCGGTTGAGCTTGCACTCAAAGCGGCCGAGCATTTCCAGTGTGACGGCATTGTGAATGTTCAGACAAAGGATGATGCGCAGTGTATACCCCACTTGTTGGAAATTAACCCGCGCTACTCTGGTGGCGTTGGTTATACCCGGGAGGCTGGCGTCAATTTGGCGGGTATATTTGCTACGCGCCGCCTGAATCTCCCTGAGCCAGCTACCGTTTGGCGGCCAGACGTACGTGTGAAAGGGGTCACCGTTGCAGCTGTAGTGCCAAAATGACATCCTGAGGCATTGAGAAACCTGAAGTTTGGTACCATTGCAGCGCGGTGATTTTAGCACTTAAGGAGTAATCAAGGAATGATGGTGCTCGCGCCAGGCGCAAACACTGCGGTATCAAGTGCACGGAGTGAATGGACTCTGGAATGCGGGAACTCCTCGGCTTTCGGGGAGTACGCTGCGATTGCCATACTGCCGGTAAATGACAAACGCCAACCCACTGGTGAGGCTGCCCTATTTCAGACGTCACAGTCTTGGATGGAGTGGAGCGGCGACCAAGCAAAGGTTGGTTGTAAATTGAACTTGTCAGCCCTCCCGTCCGGTAGCGATCGGCTACTTCTCATCGCATACTCTTTTTCTGCAGCAGGACCGGTAAGCGATCTTCGTTCGTTGCACCTACTTGTTGACGAACAGATTGAATATAGGTTGGACCTTCGCGATAACGGTGAAGCGGCGATCATTATCGGCGAATTCTACATCCGCAATCAGCAATGGAAGTTTCGCGCACTGGCTGAGGGTTCGGCTTATGGTTTAGCCGCTCTAGGCCGCCGCATCGGGATCGATATTAATGACGCTCATCCAAAAGGGCGCAGTAGCTCTGCGGAGGCTGACCGCGCACGTACGGGCGCAACCGGCACTGGTTTCGCTGTTTCCCAGCACCATGTGCTCACCTGTGCTCATGTAATCGAGGGCATGAGTGACATATTCATTTCCTCCTTTGAAGGTCGTTATCGTGCAGAGCCGGTCGTCGTTGATCAGCGTAATGACATCGCTCTCCTCAGAGTGATGGAGTCCCCTGTCCTCAGATCTGTCTCTTTTAAGGACGGCTCCGGCTGCGACTTGGGCGAATCTGTAGTCGCGCTGGGTTTCCCTATGTCGGGTTTCGCCGGCGGTGGTGTCCACGTGACCCAGGGCGGCGTGTCGGCGTTGTTTGGCCTGCATAACGATTCTAGCCTTCTACAATTTACTGCGGCTATTCAACCTGGCTCTAGCGGATCTCCTTTATTTGATTCGACAGGCGCTGTTATCGGTTTGGTAACTTCTACAATGCCTGATGCTCAAAATATGAACTTTGCCGTTAAAGCGTCTTTGCTCCTCTCCTTTCTGGATGCGTGCCGCGTTGATGCAGTTCAAGCATCCAGCAGCAGGACGTTCACAACTGCTGAATTAGCACGTTCGGCCCAAGCATCTATGTGGCGCGTCGAAGCCAAGAATTTTTAGCCCCTATTTTGACTTGAAAGCTGCGGAAGAGACGTTAGGTTATCGACCTCACGCTACCCTAGGAATTTGTTTCATGGAATGTAACGCAGTTAAACAAGCTCTAAGCGCACAACTGATGCGCGGGCGTCTCGATGTCACTGTCGATGCCACACATATCGACCCGGACTCCTTGTTCGGTTTTGCCGAGCGCCGTAATCCAAAGCGTGCGTTTCTTTTCGTGTCCAAAGTACTTGGTCGCCACATACCTGTGCGGCCTTCGATCATGAATTCAAGCTTCAATAGCCTCGCAGCACAAATTCCTGACGATCTGCCTGGGCCCGTACTCGTTATCGGCATGGCTGAAACAGCAGTTGGCCTGGGTGCTGGTGTGCATCGCGCATACAGCGCGACGCGGCCGGACACGGTTTATATGGTCAGCACACGCCACCCTACTGGCAATGACCTGTTCACCCGTTTTGAAGAAGAACATAGCCACGCCAGTGCGCACCTCATTCATTTGCCGATCGATGCCGACGTTCGGGAAATGATGTTGAAGGCCCGTTCGCTAGTGCTGGTCGACGACGAAGCCTCGACGGGCAAAACCTTCATCAATCTTCACCGTGCGCTGGTCGATGCCGGCCTGACTTGGGTCGAGCGCGTGGTGACGTGCGTACTGACGGATTGGTCCGGCGATGCGGTGCGCAAAACCATCGGTGACTCTGCGCATCAGGTTTCGCTGTTGCAGGGGTCGTATACCTTCCACGAGGACGCTGATGCGCCGCTGCCGGAAATGCCGGCCGTGGGCAGCATCGAGCCCGGAGAGTGGCCGTTGTCGGCGGAAAGCGATTGGGGGCGCCATGGTATTCGCTGTGTAGAAGACACTTTGGCTCTCGATCTGAAAGTCAAAGCGGGTGAGCGCGTACTCGTGGTTGGTACCAGCGAATTCGTCTGGCGTCCGTTTTTGCTCGCCGAGCGCTTGGAGCGTGCTGGTGCTGATGTGCATTTCAGTTCGACTAGTCGCTCACCAATCGCACTGGGCCATGCCATCGGTCACGCGTTGTCGTTCGCGGACAACTACGGTCTCGGTATCCCCAACTTCCTCTACAATGTCAGACCAGGGCAATTTGATCGTGTCCTTATTTGCTCGGAAACACCTGAGCAGGCTGTGTCCGTCGCGCTGATTGAATCCCTGAGCGCGGAGGTGATTGTCGATGGTCAATAATCGCCCCCTCGCCCTGGTCGATCTCGACGACACCCTGTTCCAGACTGCTCGCAAAATGCCAGAAGGTTCTCAGCGGATTACTGCGACTCTCGATATCGAGGGTCAGCCCAATGGCTACATGAGTACGGTCCAACACTCCCTCGCCCAGTGGCTCCTGTCTACGACTGACGTGGTCCCAGTTACAGCGCGCAGCGTTGAAGCATTTAGTCGTGTGCAACTGCCTTTTATGCACGGTGCCGTCTGCTCCCATGGCGGCGTGATCCTTGGTGCTGATGGAAAGCTTGACGAGGAATGGCAAGCACGCATGAGCGATGTTCTTGCTGACTATCAGGCTCGCTTGCCAGGCCTCAGTGAAGCAACCCTCGCCATTGGCAAGGAACTGGGCATTTCCTTGCGCGGATGGGTTGTCGAGGAAGAAGGCCTGCGCCACTACGTAGTGACCAAGCACAACGAATCCAATGATGAAGTCCTGCAGACGGTTCTCGCTGAAGTACAGGCCCGCGGTTTATTGGAAGGCATGCACATCCACGGAAATTCCAACAACCTCGCGTTCTTGCCGCTGGGCCTGTCGAAGGTAGTGGCTGTTCAAGAATTGTTGCGCCGTGATCGTGAGGCCAATGGTGAGCGTCCGGTGCTGGGCTTTGGGGACAGCATCACTGACCTCGGTTTCATGCAGGAGTGCCATATGTGGGCGACCCCAGCGCGTAGCCAATTGGCCAAGCTCGTTGGAGGGAAGGTCCATGACTAAGGCCATTGCGGGTCTGGTTACCGTGGGGAGCGGCAGCTATGCAGCAGATGATGTTCAGTTCCTGCTGCAGGCCGTTCAGATGGAGACCACTGATGTCTTGGAGAAGGAGCGTCTGATTCAGTCGAAGCAGAAGCACTACTCCGAAATGATCAGCCTTGAGAGTGCGCCGACTGACGTGCACAAAGCCCTCTACGAGCGCGCACTCGAACAAAACGGTACCCGCATGGCCATGGACGTTCAGTCCCTGGCGCTGGCGCTGAGCGAGGCATGCACGGGCCCGTCTATTGTGCTTGTGTCGTTCGTTCGTGCTGGCTTGCCGCTCGGCGTGTTATTGCGACGGGCCCTGCTAGATATGGGTCGAGATGCGCACCACTACGGAATCAGCATTGTCCGAGATCGAGGGATCGACAAAGTTGCCCTCGAGGCCATCATTCAGGGACATGGTTCCGAGAACGTCGTCTTCGTCGATGGCTGGACAGGGAAGGGCGCAATCTCTGGCGAGATTCAGCGCAGCCTCAATGGCGACTCGCGCTTCCCTGAGGAACCCCGGCTTGTAGTGCTGGCAGATCCCTGCGGCCGGGCGTGGTTGTCCGCGTCGGCTGAAGACTGGGTTATCCCCTCCGGCATCCTTGGTGCGACGGTGTCTGGTCTGGTTTCGCGCTCCATATGGCCCGCAGATGGGGGCCTGCATGGTTGTGTGGTTTATGACCATCTGCGTGCGCACGATGTCACCCGCGAGTTCATCGAGCAGATCGAGGAGAAGCGAAAGGCGCTGGGGACGGTTCCTCAAGCCTCTCCATGGACCGATACCCAGCGCTTTGAACTGCAGGGTGCAGCTTCGCACGTAGTCAAATCGCTGGCCTCCCAGTTAGGCATTACCAATCACAATCGAGTTAAGCCTGGTATTGCCGAAGCAACCCGCGCGGTACTGCGTCGTGTACCGGATCACGTCTTGGTCCGCAGCCGTAGCGACAGTGATGTTCAGTTGCTCATGCACCTGACTGAGGGCGCTGGGGTCGCTGTGGAAGAGGTGGGGGCTGCATTGGGCCCTTACCGGGCGGTAACTATCATTCGGAGTGTGAGCTGATGAAAGTCCTTTCTCCTTATGCCCTGGGGGCAACGCTCTACATGCCGGCCACACGTCCGGATCTTCTGGATGTGGTTTTCCGCACAAAACTGCCAGAACTGCGTTCTTTGGTCGTGTGCCTTGAGGATGCGGTCGCGGAGATTGACGTCGACACGGCTTTGAGAAATCTGCATGGCCTGCTGACCGCAATCAACGAGCGCGGTGGGCGTCCGTCCGATGGTCCACTGCTGTTTGTTCGTCCCCGAGACTCGGTGATGGCTGCAGTGCTGAATGATTGGTCGTTGATGGCCCACGTTGATGGGTTCGTTGTGCCGAAATTGACCCTGCGCAACCTCGGGGAATGGGAACAGGCCGTTACAAACCCGGCGCTGTACCTTATGCCGACGCTGGAAACCACAGAGGTGTTCAACCCTGGTGCAATGGTCGAGTTGGGCCAGGCGCTGAAGGCGAACCTAAATCAGCGGATTATCGCCCTACGTATCGGTGGGAACGACCTGATGGGAAGTCTTGGACTTCGTCGGAATCCTGCAACAACGCTCTATAGCACCCCAATGGGCTACGTGATCCCAATGTTGGCAGGCGTCATGGGGTCCCAAGGTTTCGCACTGACGGCACCAGTGTTCGAGCAACTCGCGACACCGCATTTGCTGATGGAGGAGCTTGAACTCGACATCGCCCATGGCTTGGTAGGGAAGACGGCGATTCATCCATCGCAGATCAGCATGATCCAAGACACGTTGCGCGTAAGCCTCGAAGACCTCAACTGCGCGAAGATGATTGTCAGTGACGCTGCTCCGGCAGTGTTCAAGCACAACGATGCCATGTGCGAACCTGCGACCCATTACAAGTGGGCGGTCAACATCCTTGAACGAGCGAAGTGGCACGGGGTTCGGCAACCAGATGTAGGACCCATTGAGGCCCCTATCCGTTTGGCAGAGGCCGCGGGATGACAATGGAATATGACGATGCTGGCGGGCAAAGGCGTCATGTGCTGTCGGTTTTTGACTTCGACGGCACGCTGACCCGGCACGATAGCTTCGTTCCATTCCTGAAGTTTGCCTTTGGAACCCGGGAATTCAATCGACGTATTTTGCGGCTTGCCCTGCCAAGCGTTCGATACCTGGCTCGGCGTTTGAATCGTGATGAGTTGAAAGCACAGCTGATCAGCACGTTTCTTACAGGCGTAGAAACGAAATGGGTGCAGGAGCAGGCCGTGAAACTCTGCGGGTTATTTTGGGAACAGCTCATGCGCCCTTCAGGTTTAAAATCTGTCGCCGCCGAAGTAGAGGCGGGAGCAGTAGTTACTCTCTGCTCCGCGTCCCCAGCGTTGGTTCTCCAGCCGTTTGCGGATCGACTTGGCATCAGGTTGATCGGCACCGAGCTTGAGGTAGTAGACGGTCTGTTGACCGGGCGCATGACTGGCAACAACTGCAGATGCGAGAACAAAGTACTCAGGCTTGAGGCTGTGTACGGGCCACTGGACCTGTTCCGGGTTAAAGCATGGGGTGATACCCGCGGCGATTTCGAGTTGTTGGCTGCGGCCCAAGAAGCACACTGGCGACACTTTCATCCCGCATGGCGTCGTCTAGGCCTGCGGGCAAATAGAAGCGGGAATTCGGGTGTGCGCAATGTCGCGCAAGCCAACCTGCAAGTGACGATCAACCCTGATCGACACGCGAACACTGATGACCAACAAGGAGCGTAACCATGGCACTTACCCTGCAAAAACAGCAATCCATCTCCCTGGCTAAAACGGCCGGCAGTTCGCTGACCAGCATCAGCCTTGGTTTGGGTTGGGACCCAGTCAAGGCGGGCGGTTTCCTCGGCAAGATGTTTGGTGGCGGTGCCGAGATCGACCTCGACGCTTCCTGCATTTTGCTGAACAGCGATTATCAAAAAATCGACCTGGTGTGGTTTCGCCAACTGAAGTCTCAGGACGGTTCGATCAAACATTCCGGTGACAATCGTACCGGCGAAGGCGATGGTGATGACGAGACCATTAATGTCGACCTGCAGCGCTTGCCTGCCTCCGTCAAGTATCTGATTTTTACGGTAAACTCATTTACGGGACAGACTTTTGAGAAAGTCGAAAAGGCCTACTGCCGTATTGTGAATGGCAGCAACAACAATGAGCTTGCACGCTTCAACCTATCGGACAAAGGTGGGCACACCGGAATCGTCATGGCGAGCCTGACCCGCGAGAATGGCGACTGGGAATTCAAGGCAATCGGTACGACCACGAATGGCCGAACTGCCGACGACCTGATCACTCTGGCCGTTCAGGCGCTGCGCTAATGGCGAATCTCGTACCTGGTGGTAATGCGGCTGTTGCCAGCGGCCAGCTTCGCGTTGATATCAATTACTCGCCAATCCCGGGGGCCGACATTGACGTCTCGGCCTTCGCACTGGGCGCCTCGGCCAAAGTCCGAGGCGATGGCGACATGTGTTTCTATGGCCAGCCTCAAATTCTGGGTGGCGCCGTTCAACTGACCGAGTCCTCGGCCGGGCGCGCAGTGTTTTCCCTCGATACGAGTCGTCTTGAGTCTTCAGTTGAGAAAGTGGCCCTTACCGCCACTATCTACGAAAACAAGGCAAGCTTTGAACGTGTGTCACAACTTTCGGTTGTGGTGACAGGTGGAATCGAAGCTCAAATCCCTACTGGCGGCATGAAGGAAACAGCACTCATCCTCGGCGAATTTTATCGCCGAAATGGTGACTGGAAATTCCGCTGTGTGGCCCAGGGCTTCAATGGTGGACTTGAGCCGTTGGCCAAGCACTTCGGTGTAGATGTCGCCGCACCAGCGCCGGCCCCTGCCCCAGTGGTACAAACGCCGCCGCCTGCTCCGGCCGCGCCCCCTAAATCTACGATTAGTCTGAACAAGGTCACCCTCGATAAAACACGATCGTCTATCAGTCTTGAAAAGACGGCAGCCGGTTTCGGCGAAATCAAGGTGAACTTGAACTGGAACAAAGGCAGCTCGGGCGGGTTCTTCAAGCGAAGCCAATCCGTCGACCTGGACGTTGGTTGCCTGTACGAACTGCAGGACGGCGAGAAAGGAGTTGTTCAAGCCCTCGGTAAATCGTTCGGTAGTCTTACACGTGAGCCTTTCATTCAGTTGATGGGTGACGACCGTACTGGCTCTGTCGCTGGTGGTGAGTGGATGCACATCAACGGGACCAAGTGGAGTGAAATCCGCCGGATCTTGGTCTTCGCCTTTATCTACGAGGGTGCTCCGAACTGGAGAGAAACCGATGGTGTTGTGACCATTCTCATCCCAGGCCAACCTGAAATTGAGGTGCGTCTCAATGAAGAGGGTGGTCGTGACGCAATGTGTGCCATTGCGATGCTTGAAAATGTGAACGGCGCCGTTAAGGTCTCTCGGCGTGTGGACTTCCATCGAGGTCACGCAGTAATGGACAAAGCTTACGGCTGGGGCATGAACTGGCGCGCAGGCTCCAAATAGAAAATCTGGCGGGGTCTGTCGACCCGGCCCTTGGGGGAACACAACATGTTTGCATGGCTTAAACAAAACGCTGTTGCAGCGCGTGAAGCACTGTCTACTGAAGTTTCAAAGTTCAAGAACCAGAAATTTCTTGATGCGATGACTGCGAATTGCGCGCTCATCTCGGCTGCGTCAGGTGGTATCTCTTCTGAAGAAAAACAGAAGATGACCGGTTTCATTCAAAACTCGCCTGAGTTGAATGTGTTCGACATGGGCGACGTAATCAAGGCGTTCAACGCACACTGCGAAAAGTTCGAGTTCGACTTTCAGATTGGCCAGGCCGAAGCACTGAAGGTGATCGGCAAGATCAAGAACGATGCTGGCGCTGCCCGGCTCTTGGTTCGAGTCGGCTGCGCCATTGGTGCGTCTGACGGCGATTTCGATGACAAAGAAAAAGCGGCGTGCCGCTTGGTCTGCCTTGAGCTGGGCCTTAACCCAGCTGACTTTGAACTTTAAGGAGCGGTACTTTGGACACTCACATCGGTTTCCCTCCGCTGACCATGGCGGTATTCGTGGGGATCGCGCTCGGCGCGCTTCTCCTCGACATGGTCACTCACCGCGGTGACAAGCCAATTTCCCTGGCTAAGGCTTCGATTTGGTCGATCTTCTGGATCGCTATCTCGTTGGCGTTCGCCGGCTTCTTATACGTACAGCACGGCCCGGAGGTCGCCAGCCTGTTTGTAACTGGCTACGCCCTCGAAAAAGTTCTCAGCGTCGACAACCTGTTTGTGTTCATGGCGATTTTCGCATGGTTCAAAGTGCCGGATGGCATGCGTCACCGCGTGCTGTACTGGGGCATCATTGGCGCGATCGTGTTCCGCGGCATCTTCGTTGCCATTGGTACCGGTCTGCTGGCTTTCGGTCCATGGGTCGAAATCGTGTTCGCCGTGATCGTTGCGTGGACCGCAGTTATGATGCTGCGCGCCGGCGGCGATGATGAAGAGGAAGAGGACTACTCCAAGCACATGGCTTACCGCTTCGCACAGAAGTTGTTCCCTGTGTGGCCGAAACTTCACGGCCATAATTTCTTCGTCAGCCGTAAGCAGCTAGAGGTGGAACTCCAGAAGCCTGAGAACAAAGGCATGACCCTGGCAGCAAAAGGAACAGTTTTTGCGACCCCGCTGTTCCTCTGCCTTGTAGTGGCCGAAGTTTCTGACGTGTTGTTCGCGTTCGACTCTGTGCCAGCGGTGATCGCCGTTAGCCGTGAGCCCCTGATCGTCTACTCTGCCATGCTGTTTGCGATCCTGGGACTGCGTACCATGTACTTCGTGCTCGAAGCGCTGAAACGCTACCTGGTTCACCTTGAAAAATCTGTAGTCGCCCTGCTGTTCTTCATCGCCATTAAACTCGGCCTGAACGCTACCGACCACATGTTTCACCATGGCTACACAATCGATGCAAACACCAGCCTGCTAATCGTTATGGTTGTACTGGCGATTGGTGTAGTTGCAAGCCTTGTCTTTCCAGGCAAGGAAGAAGCTCAAACTGAAACCGCTGAGTAATAGCCCATACCACAAGGAGTAATACCCATGGCGTTGACCCTACAGAAAGGTGGCAATCTTTCGTTGACCAAAACCGACCCGAGCCTGACCAAAATTTTGGTAGGCCTGGGCTGGGACCCGCGTGCTACTGATGGTGCTGAGTTCGACCTGGACGCCAGTGCGCTACTGCTGGGCGCAAATGGCAAAGTACGCGGGGAAGCCGACTTCATTTTCTACAACCAGCTGAAAAGCGTTGACGGTTCGGTTGAGCACACTGGCGACAACCGCACTGGTGCGGGCGACGGCGACGACGAAGTAATCAAGGTAGACCTGAGCCGCATCCCGGCCGACGTGGACAAAGTGGTCTTCATCGTTACCATCCACGATGCAGAAGTACGCAAGCAAAGCTTCGGTCAGGTCGGCGGCTCCTTCATTCGCATCGTTAACGATACGACCAATGCGGAAGTCGTTCGTTACGACCTGGCAGAAGACGCATCGACTGAAACTGCGATGGTGTTCGCTGAGTTGTACCGCAACGGCGGCGAGTGGAAATTCCGGGCTGTTGGTCAGGGTTATGCCGGCGGCCTGAAAGCTCTGGCCAATAACTATGGCATGAATTTTTAACGTCTAAGCCGTTAATCTAATTATCTTTTTTTACCTGGCCTTGATCTAAAGGCCTGGTCTACCTTACTTAAAGGAATCGAAAATGGCCGTATCTCTGCAGAAAGGCGGGAACGTTAGTTTGTCTAAAGAGGCCCCAGGCCTGACCGAAGTCACTGTAGGTCTGGGTTGGGACGCACGAGTTACCGATGGTTCGAAATTCGACCTCGACGCGTCGATCTTCATCCTGGGTGAAAGCGGCCAAGTCCTCGACGACGCCAGCTTCATTTTCTACAACAACAAGAAATCGGTTGATGGTTCTGTTGAACACATGGGCGACAACCAGTCCGGCGAAGGCGAAGGTGATGACGAGCAAGCCACCGTCAAGTTGAACGGTCTGGCTGCCGCTGTGAAGAAGCTGGTTTTCGCAGTGACCATTCACGACGCTGAAGCGCGCAAGCAGAGCTTCGGCCAGGTTGCCAATGCATACATCCGTGTAGTGAACAAGGCTGACGGCAAAGAACTGGCGCGCTACGACCTGAGCGAAGACGCTTCGACTGAAACCGCCATGATCTTCGGCGAGCTGTACCGTAATGGCGACGAGTTCAAGTTCAAGGCGATTGGCCAAGGTTTTGCTGGTGGCCTGGCGCCTCTGGCTAAATCGATGGGCGTGAACATCGGCTAACGCGCAAGGGGTGAGAAAGCCCCCGCGAAACGGGGGCTTTTTCTTGCCTACTGAAAGTCCACGGAGTTGGTCCTGTAGGCGGTTTTGACGAATTCATCACTAGGAGCGACTGCTGGCGATCGCCACGGCAGTCTACCGGTTCTCGGGTTTAAAAGGATATTTGGATGAGCATGTTTCGTGGGGTTGTAGCTGCGGGTGTTTTGGTGTCTATGTCAGGCTGCGGAGCCTACAACGACTTCCAGGCAAACAATGCAGTTCAAGAATACAGGCAGGCATGCCTTGGAAATTATACGAACGAGTGTGAAAGCAAACTGGTCGACACGAACATTGTCATGCTCGAGCTCGCACGAAGCAACATCGAGCGGGAGAAGGACTCGATCGTGCAAGTCGTCGGCAAAGATGGATTTGATCGTTTCTCAAAAACTGCCAATGAGCTAATTGACCACTTGGTCGATCAACAGGAAAACAAGCGTCCAGGTTTTTTTGCACGATGGTTCCTGGGTGAAGGTCAACCGTTCGGCAACACACGCAACCAACTTTTTGACATTGCGGACATGCAAGAATTACGCGCTGCAGTGCTTCAAAACATCAGCGCCGGTGTCCACGCGAGCAAAGCATCTGCTAAGCCTAATGAACCAATGACTGAGACTGAGGCAATCTTGTTAGGCAAGGTACCTCAGGCACCGATTCAGGCTCAGGTCACCCAGACTGCCCGGCCGGCGGAACCAGCAGCACAGGCCGTCGAATCGACTGTTCAGGCATTAGTGCCATCCAACCTTGCTGCATCTGCAGATCGGATGATCGCGAGTGAAATCGCCCAGGATGGCGGGGATGAATACAAGGAGGGCCGTCAGGTTATTTTTGCTGACCTGAATAACGACGGCATCAAGGATGCCGTGTTGCTTTACACGATCGAAGGTCAAGGTGGCGGTAATGGCTACTTCCAAACCCTTGCCGCGTTCATTGGCAACTCGGCAGGTTGGGACTTCCGTGGAAAAGCTGTAGTCGGCAATGGTGTCCAGGACATTCAGGTAGTTGATCCCCAAACCGTCAGACTGACGGTTCTCTCCGTCGGTCCGGATGATGCGGATTGCTGCCCGAGTGTTCAGAGCACCGAAAACTACAAGTGGGACGGCACGACCTTTCTTCAAGCCCCAACGTCGTAAGTAAGAGCCAGGCTTCAGGCACCTAGCCGTGTGCATACGAGCGCGGTTAGGCAGGGCTCTGACGAAACGCTGGAGTAAACAAAATGAAGGAAAAATCGAATATGTCGCGATTCAACATCGGCTCTGGCCTTTTCGTCATGTTGCTCACCCTGGTATCAGCCCACTCCAATGCCACCAGCTTTGATTGCACCAAAGCTGCAAGCTTTGCTGAGAAATCGATTTGCACAGATTCTGCACTCAGTCGTCTGGATGAGCAGATGAACTCCGAATATGTCCGCGCTTTAGACGCAGCGCCGAACAAGGCCCAGGTCCGTCAAGATCAACGAGACTGGTTGCGTCTGCGCGACAACTGCAAGACCGCCAGTTGCTTAACCGCTTCGATGACTGATCGGCTCAGTGTTCTATTACGCACCAAGGTGGATCAGCCATCTAAAGCGCCAACCTCCGTTGCCGCTACCCGGGTTGATCAATCTGAAACGAATGTGATTTCAAAGGCCGCTACTTCTCCAATGGTCCCCGCCGTGGTGAAGCCGGCAGCCCCGCGAAATGCCACGGATGATCATCAAGCGATCCTGAACTTGAAGATTGGCCTGTTCGTGATGGCAATGTTGCTGCTGGTCTGCATTTACCTGCACCGTCGGGGGACCATTACGATCTATCAGGACTACACCGACGCGCTTTGGACAACCTTGACTCCGATCTTGGGGATTGGGGCGTATTTCGCCGCGAGCGCCTGGCTGGAGGTACCACGCAACTACTCCATCATTGCTGCCTGTGTCCTTGGTGGTCTTATGTCATTGCAGGTGCTTATCCAAACGTACAGAAGCAACAGCATCTGGTTTTTCCTTTTATCCCTCTTCGCAAAGGTCACTCTGCTGACTTTCTACCTCCTGATGATGGCCCTCCTGCTGTGCGGCGGTGCGCGAACCAAAAGTGAGGCCCGGCGGCGGCGCGGCTGGGCAGTGCTTGCCACGACTGTATTCGTATTCCTCTCAGGCTGGATGTGTCGGCATCGGCAATTCAGTTCGATCGACGATTACATAGCCGGACGGGCATAAGTGACATATCGGAGGTTGCGCTATTGCCACATGCGCGGCCACCGATGTAAATGGACGTCGGGCCAGTCTAAGGGGCCCGACCGAAGCCGGCATTTTCAAACAACAAAGAATCCAGGAAGAAGGATCAAGGAGTAGTCATGGGATTTCGTTTCAGCAAGCGAATCACGATTGTGCCTGGCGTACGCCTTAACATTAGCGGCAAAGGGGTAAGTACTTCGATAGGGCCTCGTGGTCTGAGTATGACGATGGGTCGCAATGGCACCTATCTCAATGCGGGCTTACCCGGTACTGGTCTTTCATATCGTGAAAGGATCGACCGGCCCAGTAGATCGAGTAGCTCCCAACCAGGACCTGCCGGAAGCGAATACTCTGGCCAGGTAAAGGTGAAAGTAAACGACGATGGCACGTTGTTGATTACGGATATAGATGACATCGAGTTGCCGACTGCTGTCATCAAACGCGTCAAATCCGAGATGGCCGATTCCATTCAGGACTTGCTGACTCAAGCAGCTGATAAGGTCAATCAGGATCTCGAATCCTGCCTTGGTGTGCACCTACTGACGCCGCGGCCGGGGGCCATGCCGTTGATCCCAGCTCCATTCGCCATTGAAGAACCCACGAGGCCCACTCAGCAGACGCCAGGTTTGATGGATCGAATGCTGCTGCGCATCGCTAAGATTGAGCGTGAGGCTGAGTCGGCGGAAGAGCAGTATCGACAAGACCTCGCGAACTGGCAGGCCACGCGTGACGCGCATGAACTTGAACGCACCGAAATCGAGAAAGCATTCCGGCTGGCGGCAAAGGGCTTCAGTGCTCAGATGGAACGTGCCCTGGACTATGTGTTGAGCGGCATTGCCTGGCCAAAAGAAACCCAGGTGGACTATGAGTTCTCACAAGACGTTACCGGCGTCGCGCTCGATGTTGATTTACCTGATGAGGGCGATATCCCGCAGCGCAGCGCTGAAGCCCGTGGCAACGGCAAACTAACCTTCAAAAATCGTTCGGATGCCCAGGTACGTAGAGACTTTGTCGCGCTGTGCTATGGATCTCTGTTTCGAGTTGTAGGGGAGGTGTTCGCTCTACTGCCGGCGATCCAGAAGATTCTAGTGTCGGGTTATATCCAGCGTGACAACCCCGCTACCGGGACAGTGGAGGATCAATACGTGCTCTCGGTCTTGGTAACGCGAGATCAGTGGGATGCGATTGATTTCAATCGTCTGGATGCGATCGATCCTGCAGCGACCCTGAACGCGTGTGGCGCAGTGGTAAAGCTGGACCGCTCTGCGCGTTTTGTTGAGGTGACGCCGATGGATATGTCGGTCTTGAACTGAAGACAACCGCGGCGGCTAGAGCCGCCGCGGTGTGGGGAGGGCAGGAGAGGGTTAGCGAATGATTCCTTCGCGCTTTGCCTCCAAGATCCACATCGGAAACTCCTGCATCAGCCGTTCGTACAACTGCTCTTCCGTCATGTCGTGCAGGTCATCCAGGGCAAAGAATCCGCAGTTGTCCACGACTCTCCCGGGCATGGTGTCCAGTTTTTCCAGAATGCCGTAATTCCGGCCTGCTAAACCAATGTATTGCCAGAAGATTCCCAGCTTCGCTGCATCCACCATAAGTTGCGTGATCTTGCGGTTTTCAGACACGCCACCGTCGCTGATGAAAACCACAAACATTGGGGTTTTGTCTTTGGAAGCTTGGAAGGACTCGATCACTTTTTGGATCGCCTTCGGCTCATCATTGTAGCGCCGACCGACGTCCCACTTTTTCCAGCCGCTGTTGTCGGATTCGACAAAGTTCTGGTAGTTGTTCAGTGTCACAGGTGAGAGTCGCAATGGCCGTTCGGCAAATGTCCAGCACTCAAGTTCGGCGTCTGTATCTAGGGCGACGGCGATTGGCACAAGTCGATTGAGTACTTCCTGCACCCGGCCGGTTTTGTATTGATTTCTCATTGAGTCGGTGACGTCGAGCACGAGCAAAACGCGAGCTTTCATTCCAACCAGGCAGGCTTTCTCGAGGCTAACCTGTGCCTTCTTGGCCAGACTGACCAGTTCCGGCGCGACAGCAGCTACACGCTTCTCCAGAGAGATTGTGGAGGGAGATGGGGCCGGTGCAGCCTCTTCAGTAACTTCGCCGCCAAAATACCTCACGAGAGCGTCCAAGCCCTCGGCAAACCCCTGAAGGTTTGAGGCCAACCGCCACTCCCGATTCTTACGGTAAAGCTCAACGATCATTACCGCTTTCTCGGTTGTGAATGTGAGCCCTGAGAATGCGCAGGTCGCTCCTATCTCACCAGATGGGCTGATTACTTTGAAGTTGCCATTCTGGATGTCATTCATCGCCCCGGCACCGTCGATGGAGGCTGTAAAGACCAAGCGATCGATAGAGGCGGGCAGGGTGGCTAGATTAATTTCAAACTGGCCACCGGGGGCGAGAACCAAACTGCCGCAAGGCGTGAAAGGCTGATTGAAGAAGACCATGTAGCGATCATCAGAAAGCTTGCCATGTTCGTCGACACCGAAACATACGAAATCGATTGCGCTGGGGCTCTCAATGTTGACCGAGAGAGTGAATGAGAGACCGGGAAGAATATTTGCCAGAGGCATACGCTGGCCTTGGGTGATCTGCATGCATGGTTCCTTGTGACGATTAGAGCGCCTAATTATGAAACGGCCAAGGTGATACAGCCATTTTCACAGGAGTGGCTGGTATATCCGTAGGCTTAAACTTAACGGCGCTCGATGTTTCTGCAAGTCTTATACGGCCAATGAGGTCGCAGCGGGAAATTCCTATGGGAAGAACTGTTCATTCTCTCGAGGACACGGGGCAATTCATCATGGGTTGACGAGGCCGATGATGCTTGCATACAACCAAAATAGAAATCCCGCGGCGGCCGTGTGCCGTCGCGGGATTACTTGTCAAGCATGAATCTGCTGAAAGCGCCTGCTAGCACGAAAGCTTAGACATACTGTTTTTTGCCGCTCCTTTCGATTGGGTGGCCTTTAAATACGTGTGGGCCGTCCATGGTCAGCTCAATTTTGTCTCCCTTTCGAGTCAGCCACGGGGTGGCTTCGCTGCCGGCTTTGGAGGTAACTCCGGACGGGCTAAGCAGGACAAAGTCCTGGGAAATTTCGATCTGCCCGATCACATAGGTATACACCATTGAGCTAAAAAACCCGGATTTGAACTCGAATGCGCATTCCACGACCTGGTCGCCATACTCCATCCGCATCTTAGGTTTCAGCGATGCCACCGAAACCGCACCGTTATCTACTGCTGAATAAACGCTGCAGACCAGCGCTACCTTGCCGCCCATGAGCTGCGAGATTGCTGGGTTAATTTCGACGGTTTCAATACCAGGAGCTGAGGTGCTGGCGCTGACCACGTCACCGGTATGGAAAACGAAGGGATCGACGTCAAAAGCCCCACGCTTGTCAGGTGCCTGGATGATGGACATTCGCCCATCAGGGCGAAGGATGCCGATTCGCAGATCGAGGTCGTCGTTGTCAGATCCGTCGCCGTTATCAACCCACGTAGCGCTGACGCGAATTACCTTTGGAGCTGACGGCCCTTTTTCGAGTGACACCTTGTGGCTGCTGCCAGGCTTGTCCAGTTTTACCACGGTCTTAGCGATGTTGACGGGCTTCGGAGGCGGCGCAGGTGTTACCGCCTGCCCGGAGGATGCATCGTCTTCAACTTCGATGCCATAAAACCCGCAAAGTCCGGCAAGACCTGAGGCGAAACCTTGCCATACAGATCGCGCTTTGAGCTGGCCGTTCCGGACGTACAACTCAAGCACGATGATGCCCGTCTCTTGTGAGAAGGGCTCAGGTGCCAGTTCCAGGGTTTGGTCCCCGGCAATGACGATAGCGCGTAGGTCTTTGACTGCTTCGAAGCCGCCGGCGCTGCCGTCTTGCGTCAAAGTAATAGCGATCTTCGTTATGTTGGCAGGCAGTCGAGACGAGTCGAAGCTGATGCTGTGACTCACCGTGTCGCCACGAGCGACCGGGGGCGCGAATGTCGCCGCGCCTGAAGAGTGCTCGGGTGCATTGAAGAAAACCATGCCGCTGTCATCCACTACCTTGCCAGTGTCGGTGACCAAAAACGCAGTAAGGTTCACGTCTAGGTTGTTACCTGCCGCATGGGTAACTTCCACCCAACCTTGGGAGGAAAAGATCGTTGTGTTCTCGCCGGGTTTGAGTGACTGATTCAATTCATGCCGCCTATTCCATGGGTTTTCGTAACGCATTGTTCATGCGCTGCGCTTTTGTTGTTTGAGCGCGAAGGCCGGCCAATGGGGAAACATCCCTCATTGGTGCTGATCGCATTGATGCAGTTTAACGGCTTGGCCGCCGGCGACCGCCGAGACATCCATTCTCCATTTACACACCGTCTGAAACCCAAGTTTGGAACGTACGAGAGGGAATGTTGTGCGCGACATTGAAAGTCCTCTCAGTCCCGTTAAGTTCTGTTCGTAGGAAACAAAAACATCTGCCCGGCGTTCTGCACCGGAATTCGACAAGGCATTTTAAGTGGTGCGGTCTCCTCCTAGATGGCAATATGCTACATCTATTTGCGCTCCCCCTCATCATCCAGGGTCTGGCGTTTAATTTCTGACAAGGACCCGTTGGATGCTAATCGCACTTGTGGTTTTGAACGCCCTTTATTTGATCTGCAGTCTGCTGTTCAACGCCGAGCTGCTCAACATGGCTGGCGCTGATATCCCCCTCCGAAAACTCGAAGTCCTTGAGACCTATAGCCAGATCCTGGCGGCGACGAGTATGTGCTTGCTGGTATGGCGAATCTGTTATCGACGATACCAAGGCAAGGGGAGGGTGCTGTGGGTTTGGCTCGGAGCATCGGCTCTTGTCGTTACGCCGTTAACGTGGTGGTTTCAGGGTGCGGCACCGGATTGGATCGCAGAGCAGTTCCCCGGCTCGCTACGGGTCAGTAGCCTCTACGCATACGTCACCAAAAAGGGATTGCTCTATGACTCCCTGACTATTCCGCAGATCCCCTATAAGGCTTACAAGGATCAGGGAGAGGGGAAGGCTTTTATAGCAAACCTCGGCGTTCTGATGAGTGTTCAAGGCTCTTACGTCGAGCGCATCGACAGGAACTTCCAAGGCTTTTCAGCTGCTGTTTTTCGTGGCTACACCGTCCGTAATGGAGACGCGTTATACGAGCGCTTGCAAGAAACTGTCGTGCCCTCAGTCAGTGACATCAGCAGGGCGTATGCACAGCTTGAAGGTTTTCGTGCGGGAGGCATCTCGGGGAGTGAGTGGCGACCGATCAAATGGCCGAATGCAGGGGAAGATCTGGGATACCAGCCGACCATTGACGAGTACGCCCGGTCAATCAATCCCGGTGTGCGGACACGAGATGCTCTGGCCAACACCACCGAGGTTCGCCACATGGCGAAGACCAAACTCGGTCCTCTCTATGTGAAGGGCATGAACCTTCTGGCTACGCGAGAGCAGTACCAGGCTTATCTGCCTGGCATTGCCGACAACATGGCCTATGACGTCGCTCACACCGACATCCACGGGGCTGAAGGTTTGAACGTCCTCAAGAATATGTGGTTTATCCCCTTCTCCCTTCTTAGTGGGTTGTTCTTCGGCGGCATCAGTCTTGTGGTCTTGATCATCTCGGGTGTTGAGGCGCTTCGAAGCCTCCCCGGGCGAATTCGCTTCGTTCGACCGGTCGCCGTGATTTCGATCGTTATGCTGCCTCTCGTTGTTGGCAACGCAATTGTCGATAGCCCCGGTTATAGAGATGCGTTCAGGAGCTTGGGCAAACAGCCAGTTGTGCTTGCCACCGTTTTCCATTGGGCCATGTCCTCAGAAGCAATGCTTTACAACATTACAAGGCCTCTGCTGAAAGCAGAGTGACCTACACAAAGGGAGAGTCACCGTGCGTAAAAAGTTTCTCGTTTCAGTACTGGCATTGACCATCGCAGCATCAACCTCTGGCTGCGCTGAGTTGGGTATCAACAAGCAACAGGCTGGCACCGCAGTGGGTGTCGTTGCTGGCGCTGTCATCGGGCAGTTCATCGGGAAAGGCAACGGACGGATCGTGGCAACCCTGGTCGGCGGTGCACTGGGCGGTTACATCGGTAACAAAATCGGTGCAAAACTGGATGAGCAGGATCAGCAGGCCCTAGCACAACGCACGCAAGATGCATTGAACGCGTCGCCGAGCGGGTCCAGTCTGCCCGTGTCCTGGACATCGGCCCATTCTGGCGCGTCGGCGGAGATCGTTCAGGGCAAAGAGTTCACCCAAACCAAAACGGTTGAAGTGAAACGTGCTCCGAAGATCGTCGCCGTCCCTTCGATGAAGCTCATCAATGAACAGTACGTCACCAAAAGTAGTTCGAATGTGCGCGCCGCGCCTGAAAAAGGCGCAGACAAAGTGGGTGGTTTGAAACCTGGCACCGAGTTTACTGCCGTTGGTTCGACAGGCGACTGGATTCTTGTCGGCCGCAAGGGTGTAACTGTCGGCTACGTCCACAAAGATTTGGTTGAACCAAAATCAGTAGCCGTTGCGAAGCGTGTGAAGTCCGCGGCCAACCTGGACGAGATGAACGTCGCTGCCGACAAGGAAACAAGGGCCTTCGATCTCGATTCGATCCCGACGTTGCCAACTCAGCAGGTCGCTGCTGAAACGTCTTGCCGGCCGGTGACCGTGAGCCTCAAAGCGGCCGACGGAAACACTGTGCAGGAGAAGAACACCTTCTGCAAACAAGCCAACGGCACCTGGGAACTCATCTAAGGAATCTTCATGAAAAACCGCGCACTCGCTCTCGTTGTAGTGGGTGCTTGCGGCATCGCGCCGCAAGCCTGGGCTCACCAGCTCGCCTACTCGAAGACAGAACAGATCCAGGTGAACGTTGATGGTGAGGCGACATCCTGGTGCAAACCAGAAGTGGCCATCACCATGCAGCGCCCAACTTGGGATGACCAGAAGCCGCTGAACACGCTTCTATCGAAGCTCCCGTATATTCTCGGCCAGGAATGCCCGACGGCCCAGGTCACCTGGAAAGCAGTCGACGCAAAGGGGGCGGTTTACGCCACCGGCGCGGGCAATGCGAGCAATCTGGGCCTGGCCACGCTGACTTCACCGACTGCCGCTACGGCCGCTGCCGCGCCCGCTGTTTCGGTAGCCCCCGTGGCTTCTCCTCCTACTCCACCAGCAGCTGTGGCGGCTGCATCTGTACTACCAGCCGCCGCTGCGCCTACTGAGCCTGCCGGTGCAGCGCCTGTGGTTGCTGCACCGGCCCCAGCGCCTGTAACGGCACCTGTGATACCACAACCAGCACCAGAGGCTTCACCCGTGCCAGTGCAACCGGTGCCGGTGGCTAAAGTACCTGTGACGGTTGCCCCTGTAGCTGCAGTGGCCACAGTATCTGTGGAGGCAACTCCAGCCGCCGCCCCTAAGCCTGCCGCTCCAGCTGAAGCGCCGGCCGCTGTTGCTGCCGTTCCTACTGGTGACTTCGGTCGCTCATTGGTGCTGGCCAACCAGAACCTGATGGGGATTACCGACGGAAGCGGATGCAAATGGGTTATCAGTAAGTCGGTAACTGATGGGTCCGATCCAAGTCTGTCCTTTGCGTCGACACCCGCCATGCCTTGCACTGCATCAGGCTATGCCGAGGGGTCCTATGACAAGTTGCGTTGGGCGGTACCGAACACCTATCGCGGTGATACCTGGTCAAAAACAACCGTGCACCCAAGCGGTCTGATGTTCAACCAGGCACTGGTCCAAGCGGTGAAAGGCAAGGCGCTTTCTTTCCTGAATAGCCGGGCAGACCAAGCACTCTTTCAGGTGGGTGAACTGCCTGCGCGTAACATGAAGGTGTATTTGGCCTTTGAGCGCCCCAACTACCGTGTTCTGTCGCCGTTCTCCAGTGATCCGTATTATGTAGTGATCACTGCAGATGAGGCATTTGCGCTTGATGCGGTTGAGTTGAAGCGCGCTGTGGTTGAGGTCTACCAACTGGTGAAGGCAACGTCGCCAACGACCGTCGGCCTGTCGAACCTCTTCTTCGCCAAGAACTTCGAAGCCCTTTACCCCGAGGGATACGCGTCGGAAACCAAAGACAGCATTCTCAAAACGCGTATGGGCGAGAACCGTGGTGAGTTTTACTTCGATGCTCGCCAAGGCAATAACTTCGCCCTGCGTCGCGAGGAGATCCGCCTGAGAGAAGTACGTCGTCTGCAGCAGCAAATGGCTGAGCTGCACACACGCGTCTTGGCGCGTTACGAACAACTCAAATCCGGGATGAAGGAATTCGAAGGTCGGGAGGCTGAAGCGCTGGCGCAGATGGCCGGCATCAAAGTCACCTTCCCATCGCCGATCGCAATGCAGGACCCGAACTCTTCAAAGTCCGCTGTGCCGATGATGATTCACGTCACTGGAAAGAGCGGCGACTACTACGAGGTCGATTTCCCACGTAAGGGGCGTGTACAGACTGATGCTGAACTGGAGAGCCAGTGGTACGTGCTGCCGGCGGCAAACATGACACCCTTCCTGCCGCTCGAAGACGGTCGCGCCGTTCCTACGTATCGCGTGTATACCGCTGGCGCGGCTGAGGTCTGCAAGCAAGACCACTGTGCTGACAGAGTGTCATTTGGTGCCGTACTGGCCAAGGAATTTCCTGGCGCCGGGATCGACTTCAACTGGACGCCTGCAGTCTCTCAGCAGCACGTGATTGATTGGCAGCAAGCATCCGCTCAAATTCAGTAAGGCAACCGACTATGAAAACGATGAACAAGAAGCACATCCTCATCGCCGCTGCGGTCGCCGGTATTGCGATTCTTGCAGCTGGTGTGGGGTTATCGAGCTCCGGCAAGAAGCAAGCGCTGCGTCAGTACGATGAGATGAAGGAACAGTACTTCCTAGAAAACGTCCTGAGCGAGGGAGATATTTCCTATTCCTTCTGGTCGGGAAACGTCACCGTTGAAACACCAGAAATCCGCCTGGTTGCAGCAGAGACCAACGGCGCAGATAAATTCCTCAAAGGGATTATGGGGCTGCTCGGTGGAATGGACTCCGGGGCAAAAGAGTCTGCCCTGGTCGAATGGTCACGGTATCTGCTTTCGACCAGTACTGGTGGCGGCCGTGCCGGTGGCGTTTACTTGAAGGCCGACGCCCTCAAGGTTAGCCGCGAAGGTGATAACAAGAAGGGCGAGATTCATGTCCAATTGTTGGGCATGGACATGAGTTCTCCTTACCTGTCGCACAAAGGCACGGATGTGGTCCTGCCCTCGGAAGTAGCGGATGAGATCCAGCCGCGCGCGGAGATGGATCAGTACGGAGGCGTGGTCAAGTCGCCCTACTCGTGGGGTAGCAATATCGTCCAACGTCTGCCGTTCACTGGTGCATTTATCATCGGCGCTACAGGGCAGTTCGGCACCAAAGTTGACTTGGACTTCAAGCTCACGCGCTCCAGCGACGGCGAAGGCTCGGTCGAGTTTGTAGTGGTGCATCGTAATGACGGCAGTGAAGTTGGCCGGATTGTACGCGAGGCTAAATTTGCGTCCATCCCAGAGCTTGACGATGTCCAGGTGCAACTCAAGAGCGCGCTAAGTGGCTTCATCATGGGGGCTTACAGTACGTCCATGGGCCAGGCCGTAATTGCGGAAGCCGCAGGTGACTTTGCTCGTAAGACCAAGGTGTACAGCTACTCGCTGACCTACAAAGGCTTCGACCAGTTAAAGGAGTCGTTCGACGAATTCAAGGCCGCTACCAAGCGTGAGGAGTTCACCGGCTTTTGCAATGAAACAGGCCTATCAGGTTATCAGAGTGACTTTGGAGTCAAGGGCAAGGATCACAGCGATTCGGAGTGCGCGATCGCTCAAAAGCTGGCTACCGATGCCAAGTTTGAAGAGTCCTACATTTTCAAGGAGGACAAGTCGTTATTTTCTGGCCTTTTCGTGAGCAAAAGCTTCACGCTTGAGACGAACTGATCATCAAGTTTCCTAGAACCTGGAGTACGGTCCGCCGTACTCCACGGTCACTAAAAAAATCTCAAGACAAAGGTAAGAATTTCATGACGAGTGTTTCCAAATGGGCAATCATGGCGTTCTGCTTGATGCTGCTGGCTGGTTGCGGTTCAAGCCAGGACAAAGCTGAAGAATTGGTCAAGTTGATGGGCATGGACGTCCAATACAAGATGGTAGTGCAAGTCGCAACGTCGGGTTATGCATCCAAATATCGCGAAGTCGCGCCAGAAAAAATCAAGGCCGTGATCGAGGACAACATTTCCCAGGACCTCTTGAAAGATACCTTGGTCCAGGTATATGCGAATCACTTTGATGCCGACGAGCTCGAACTGATGATCGAGGCCAACAAGCATCCTGATCAGGCGATGAAAATTATTATGAGCTCTAAGGACGGCATGAAGCTGGCAAAAAAATCCATGGACGTCCAGGTGGATCTGCAGCGTGATATGGCCAAGGCGTTCGAGGATCGCGATGAGGACATTGTCGACGAACTGGACGACCTCCGAAAGGATGCCCGCGGCTGATCCTTCATTTGCTCCGAACCACGGTAATCGACGCGGCTACTACGAACAGTTCGAGGTAGCGTTTGGCAATTCATGGAGGGTGGGATGAGGTTTATTTTGGTAATGCTGCTGGTGCTCAGCGGCTTCGCTCACGCCGGTTGCGGCAGCATCAACAACGACGATCAACGCGCCTACTGCTATGTCAAAGAGGGGAATGGGAGCTGCGCGAGCATTAAGGACGACGATCTGCGCGCTACCTGCTATGTGGAGGCCGGCAATGGCAGTTGTGCGAGTATCCGTGATGATGACAAACGCAAATACTGCTACGTGAAAGAGGGCAACGGAAGCTGTGCAAGCATCAACAATGACGACTTACGTAACGCCTGCTACGTCGAAACAGGCAACGGGAGTTGCGCGAGTATCCGTGACGACGATCAGCGATACTTGTGCTACGCCAAGACTGGCAATGGCAGCTGCGGGAGCATCAAAAACGATGACTTACGACGTCAGTGTGAAATGGTAAAGCGCTGACTGGCTTGCTTTAGCCAGGCCGGATAAAGGAATCTCACCTACAAAAAATGCCAGTCAGGTAACTGACTGGCATTTTTCATTCTGCGGCTAACGATCTTCCAAGCTGAAAAGGCGAGTGGTTCAACCGCTCAACCCAGTACTTCGCCCCTGGACTTGCGCTTGAATCGCCGGCGCAGGAAAAACACCACAAACAAAATAAGCAGCGTTCCTACGGTGAGGAAAATCGTGTTGAACCAAGGAAACGGCTCTTCGCGACTGTTCGTGGCTTCGATGTCTGTTATGTTTGGGAACACGGACAAGATTTGAATGCGCCAGCCGTAATAACGAATGAGAGCCAGCTGCTGGGCATCTCGTGAGTAACCCTGGGCCTTTGCCTGAATGTCGGCCGAGTCAAACTTGAAGTACCACGGAAAACTCCACCCGGTATCTTCATTGCGATAGACCATTACGTTTTTCGATGTTGGGTGTTCAGTGTTAATGAAATACACATCCCGGGTAGGGCCGTCTGCTGGGTTTTCAGCATTGATGACGCCGTCATCGTCCACACGTTTTACCTCAACGCCGGTGATGGCCACCACGTCGTACTGCGGTAAAACATAAAACAGACCCAGTCCCGCACCAGTGATTACGAGCAAGATTGCGCAGATAACCACCCCTTTAATCCACTTCATTTATGTGCTCCATTTTGATCGTCGAATTCTGCCCCAATTAGATCTTGGGTTTTCACCTTTGACCGCTGGGGTGCTACTAAACTTGGTTAGCAAATGTGTAGGTGCTGCAGTGATAGTAACGACGACTCAAAAAAAGCCCAGGAAATCTCCCAGGCTACTTGTTTTCTGAAGAACGCGATCGCGTTCCGATCACCCTGGCTTATGCAGGTGCTGTGTCAAATTCCAGGCATTCGGAAAGTGAGGTGAACTCAGGTCGCCGGCAGACCCAGGCAGTAAAAGCGGTGTAAGCCACCGTTAAGCCTGTGATCAGAGCCATTGTTTGCTTCTTCTCTCGACTGTTTCTCGCAGCAGCACGCACTTGAGATTCACCTTTGCGTCGAGCACTGTTCGAAAAGAGAGACGCGATCAGCATTCCAATCACCGCATAGAACACGGTGATGAGAGTGAGCTTGGCAACAATAACTAGGGTGATACTCAGAGCTCCCTGGTTTGTCCGGAAGGTCGCGAATACGGCGTATGCAATGGCCAAGATAATCCCGGTACCCAACGCTATCCCTGAGACCAAGCCAGGCATTTCAAGCCAACGAAGGATCAGAGCCGAAACGGCACCGATCGCGGGCAGCGCATTCGTGATCGCAGCATCGGTGTAGTCGGTGTAGATCGTGGCAGCCTCTGTGTGGTGTCTCCAGATCGCCAGGCAGGTGATCATAGAACCTATCAAGAGCGTGTATTTCCATGTCGGGCCTGCCCAGAAGGCCTGCCACATGCGTAACACTGCTGGTTTCTCAGCTACAGACTCAGCAGGGCGCACTTGCTGTGCCGAAACCACATAGGCTGGGCTCTGAGAGGAGAGCGCCGGTTGCACACTTTGAGACGGTGTCTGAGCCACCTGATGCTGCTGAGCAGATTGCTGTCTTTGTTGACGGGATTGTTCCTGAGCGATCCGGTACTGCTCATCTCTTTGGGAGCTGGCAAGTTCCTCTGCCTGGCGCTGAGCTTCATACTCATCTTTGCGCAGCTTCTCTTCTGCAGCGTATGCCTTACTTTTTTCAACGCGTGAGTAATTATCCAGAAAGGTGACACGAGCTCCCATGGTTTGATCGAGACACTTCTGGGTGGTGCACTGATCTCGTACGGACAGCCACTCGCGTTGTGACTGGCGCAGATCATCCGGGTGCTCTGTTTCAGCGAGGACTTTTTGATAGGCTCGATCGAGAATACTGTCGACGCCACTCAGATAGCCGTCTTTACAGATGCTGGACTCCGCGAAATTTGCAGCCTTTGAACAATCAAAGCTCGCTGCCATTGAGCTACTAGTAACCAATGCCAGCGTAAGTGCGAGAGCGTTGCGAATTATCATCCGGTTCATCCCTAATTCCGTTATTCAGTGCCCGTAGCAGGGCATAGTGGTATCGGCCGGGCATGTGAATACGTGAGGAGAACATGCATGCTCGTGTGGACGCGTCAGTTAAAGTCTTGAGCAGCAGCATTTCCTTCCCGGGGAATTTTTGTTGTCAGATGCCGACGTTGACAGGGCTGTACTACCAGCCCATCTTTCCTAGAAGAACGTCACCCGTTGTGGAACATAGCCGGTCAAGAGGCTACCTATGTTGGCTGAATTGCTGCCCAAACCGGTGTACCGTCACTACCGACGTCATCTTGGATTTCACTGCAAATTGCCGTTGGGGCATCAGAGCAAGAGATCCACGAGATTATCGCGGCAGGATTCGCAGCCGAGGGATTCAAATTGCTTAGCGAATCTGGCGTGTACGACGCAGTCGCCCTTGAAAAGATTATGCCGGTTGGGACCCTTAACGCCCGATTGGCTCGCCGACAGCGCTTAAATCTGGACGAGAGTGATCGGTTGTTCCGACTTGCACATGTGACAGCAATGGCAGAGGCGCTGTTCGGAGACGTCAAAAAAGCCCAGCGCTGGCTGAGCAAGCCTAAGCAACGTTTTGCCAAGGAACAGCCCCTCGCACTGTTATCCACTACCCAGGGCACTCGGATTGTCGAGAAACTGCTGATTCAGGTTGCCGAGGGGATGGTCTTATAACGAGTGCACTGATCTTTGGTGGCAAGTCGATGAGCCACGCTACATCGATTTTACAGAAACCAACTCTACAAGGCGGTAATTCTTCCTGGCCGCTTTGATCGCCTCCTGTTCTGCGAGACGCGTACTGAGCGTATCCGCCTCATGGACCATTGTGTGCTTCCTACCCTCAAACTCATTACCGATCCGCAGCGTGACCCTTAACACGGGGGTGAACGCTTTCACCGATCTTCTTTTTCTCCGCAGCCTTCACTGGCTGGATGTTCGAGTTATCCGAAAGATTGTCATGTTCATGTAAGGCATGAGTCTGCGCAAGTGGCAGCACCGCCAAACAGTGCTCGGCGAATCTTTGCTTCAGTGAGGTCGTGATCTTTGTATATAGCCTTGGCGTAGGTTTGAACTTGCCGCTAGTGCTTGGCTCGGCCGCAAATTGTCGTAATTCTCATCGGCTTCGGCACTGCCTTTTCAAAGGCACGTTTGCATTTACCCAAATATAACTGTCAATGTTTGGAAGCGTTAAGAATCTGAGGTCGGATGCCTCTGTCAATCTTCCACTTTTCGCGTTCCTGATGCGTCAATATCAGGCGCAAACATTGACTGTCAATGAGCAGTTCACTTACTCAGTGGGAAAGCCCAATCTTGCTGGCCTACTGCTGTGTCAATGGTTAGAGACGTAGCTGATACGTGTGTCCACTGCATGGGCAGCTCCTAAAGGTATTTTTTGAAGCTTGAGACGGTGATGTAGACGGACACACCCAACAGCACCGCGCAGGGCAACAGAATCAAAAGGGGACTGATGCTGATGGGGATGGCCAAGTAGACCGTCCAGGGCACGATGGTCAGCGGAATGATCGTCCCCCGGGCTTTGTGATACAGGTAACTTGACTCGCGGCCGGAGCCGAATTTTCGTAGATCACGCCGCACCAGGCCATCGACCAAGCCAGTGAACGCCGCCAGGGCGAACAGTGGAATCGTCAACGTCAGAATGACCATTCGCACACAGAAGGTCAGGACTGTGTATAACGCGGCTAAGCCATAGTCCTGGAATTTGATCATCGCCCGACCGAGTTCGTAGCGAAGGTTCAAGGTTCCCGTTTGTTGTGGTGATGTTAAGCGAGCGTACTGTGTCAGTGCATTTATGTTGTCCTGCATGCCGGTTTTCACCATCAGCCAGTCATAGACCGTTTGTGCCAGCCAGGTTGCCGTACGCCCCGGTTCCTTGATGACAACGCTGTGCAGCAGATCCTGGGACAGCCAGCCCAGTTCATGTTGGAACATCTGCTGAGCATGTTTCCAGCCGGCATCCGGCCAGAACGTGTACATGCAAAGCCATTCAACGACGATGGCGCCGAGCAAGGAGCCGAACATCACCCCCAAGAAATGAAAAGGGGTAGAGAACAGCATGCCCAGGAAGTTTTTTTGACCTTCCTGTTGTTGCTGGGCTTTTTCCGCGATATCGGCCATGGCTCTGTTCCTTCAAGCCTATGCGGCTTTTCCGTTATTGGCCATCTGGCGGAAGTCGTCTACCAAGTCATCAGGAAGCGACTCACTTAATGCGTCATATCCCGGTGCTTGCCACCAGTCGCTGCTGGTTCCGGATCCTTTACGCATGCCCTCAACCAAGGCCTGAAGATCCTTGGGCATCACTTCATCGGTATCGCTTGCCGGCAACGGCATACGAATCTTCCACAAATTCCCGCCCTCTATCAGGGCAAAGCATTGCCCCTTGGGTAGGGCAATCACATGCGCCGGTTCGATCATCGGTACGCTGACACTTTGGATCTGATCGTGAGTGTTAGAGGTGAAAGCGGTGTTGCCGTTAATAGCGTCGTTTGCACTGCTCGCTGGTGTACTGGTAAACACCTGGACCTTTGGCAACTGGTTGGTCAGCAGCTCGGCGGTTGCAGTCTCACGTACACGTAACATGAACAGGTTGTTGAAGTTACCGATGACTTGGCCAGCTTTAGCCCGGTTACCGATTTTTGCCTCAATATCGCTCATGGTTTGGGTGTAGGCCGTGACCTGCATGCCGGCACCACCGCCTTTGTTGATCATCGGTATGAATTCATCGCCCATCAGTTCGTTGAATTCGTCCGCATGTACGTTAATTGCTACCTTGCCGCCGGTGGCCCCGGGCAAGCCATCATCGATGCCAAACTTATAGATGTGACCCGCAACTGACACCAGATCGCTGAACATCGAGTTGCCCACCGCTGCAGCTACCTCTGTATCAGATAAAGCGTCCAGGCCGACATAGACCACTGCCCGTTTGCGGATGATCTGCATCCAGTCAAAGATTGGACGTGGGTCCTCAAGATCCAAGTAGTCGGGAGATAGCAGCTCTGCAATCCGGCCTGTGGTCAGTTTTTCCAGCAATGGCAGAAGGCTGGCCACGATCTTGTCGAAATAGGTTTTGTCATAGCGTACGGCTGATCGCAGACCCTCCATCACTGGGTCGGAGATGCGTTGCTGAGTGAGGTACATGTCCAGGGCCACCACGCGTAGCGGTCGATCCTTCATGGCGAAGCTGAGGTTCTTACGATCGATCTTTCCTTCCAGCTCAACGATGGTTTGCCAGGCTTTGGGATCATTTTCAGCAAAGTACTTCTGCGCATACTCGATGAACAGCGCGTCAATGTTTGTCACATGCTTGAGGATCTGTTCATAGTCCGGTCGACGTCCAAGTGCCACGAGGGCGCGCGCGATGATGTTGACGAAACGCCAGGCGAATTCACGGAATGCCGCGGAATTGCCTTCCCCCGAAAGTTGGCCGGCAATGCGGGTGGCAACCTCCGAGATCCGACCAAACCGGCCGACGGCGTTGTAGCGAGCGGAGTGATCGGGCCAGCCCAGGTGGAACACGTAGAATTCCTCCAGTCGGTTTGCGCGCTTGCATTCGATGTACATGCGCTTCAGGAGGTCTGCGTCGCCTTTAGGATCGAAGACAATCACCACTTCGCGGTCCAGGTCCAGTTCTACATTGCGCTGGCTTCGATGAACGGGTTGCACGCGTCGCCCCATATGAACGCGGCGCCGGGGGCTACGGCGGGTACGCCTGATGTCTTGGGTGATAAACAACTCTGCCAGGCGGGTTTTCCCAACACGAGTAGTCCCCAATACAAGGGAGTGTCCAACCCGCTCACCCAGTGGCAGGCTGACATCCGCTTCGTTCGGCTCTATACCGTGTAAGCGCGGTAGCCCCCCGACTGGAGGAAGTGGACGCGCCGGGTTAAATGGCACATCCCACGAGGTAGCCTTTGACAGCAATTTGAGTGGAAAGGGCGCGAACTCCAAACGCTCCTCAATTCTGCGAGCAAAGGTATAGATAGACGTGGGCTCGACATACTCGGCGTATTTTGGGAGGTAAGTCTCCATCAACCGCTGAGTATGTTTTTGGGTCCAGCGAAAGCCTTTACCGATGAATAGCCGCTCATTGCTGACCGGCATGTCTTTGCTGGTCATGGTGTAGTGGGGTAGGCGCCGAATATTGCGTCGGTAACGCAGCACCACCAATGCCTGTTTCAGGCGGACGAACCCCAGACCCAGAAAGCCTGTGCCGGCAACCATCCCGAATAAGGGCGTCAGAGCAACCGCCCAGGGCGCTAAAATACAAAGCAACGCCGCAGCGACACATACGCAAACTGTGTACAGCTCGACGGCAGGGCGTAGTAACGATTCAATGGTATAGGAGGTGGCCATGGATCATTTCCTATGAGTGATAGGGAACAGTGGCCCCACTGTTTCGTAATGGAAAACGACTGGCTTGCCTGTCTCAACGATCAGCCCATAGGACTTGGCCAGGCGGTATATGGGGTGGTAACTGTTGAGGGAGTTGACGTGATCAGCAATGCGCTTTCGCCAGACCTCCAATGGCATCGCTGCCTTGCTCAAGTTACACGGCACGCACGCGGGCATCATGTTGCTGATGGTGTGGTTCTCCGGCAGCCCCAAAATGATGGCGCCGGTGTACTTGCCGTTCACCCTTTCAGGTTCTCGCCATACTGCTTCCTTGTGGTCCGCATGCCACCGGTCTCCCAACAGCACACCGCAGTATGCGCAATGGCCCGCGAATTTAGCGTGAAGCTCGCAGCGTTGCTTCTTGGTCAGCTTCATGGGGCCGGGATCCTCCTTTGATGCGTGATGATGAATTGGCCAACTCTTGCCTCGCTTGCTCAACTGCCTCGGGCAGGCGTTCTTTCAGCCGCTGACATAGCTCCACCTCGTCACCAGGTACGCAGGCGATGACGGTGCCGCCATAGAGCTTGGCGACATAGGTGACCTGTTCAAAAAGCAGTTGGCCTGCTCGTGGGTCATCTGGTTGCTTGATGACCAAGGTGATGTGCGTAAGAGAGGCCATACCCTGGTTACTGCTGGATCGTTGTGGCAGTGATCAACAGCGGGTAATGCTGGACTCCCAGGCGCTGTGCCAGATCATTTGATGGTGCCGGGACCAACTGTAGATTTCCTGCCCATCGTTGGATTTCGGCAAATCGCTCGGCGCTGGCCACGTTAACCACAAGGCCGACTGCCTGCAGTTGCTGTAACTGATCGCGGCGCTGTGATAACCACTTTCTGGAGTTTTCATCGTCGCCTACAAGAAACAATGGTTGCAGGCCAGGTGCATTGATTACCCGGCCCTGGACCTGCCCGGGTGTCAGTTGGTCAGAGCGCACTGGAAACGAGCCTTGCCCACGCACACCAATATTGTCTGACTGTGCGGACTGCTCGGTAGGTTCTGGAGCCAAGTCCTGGTAGTAGGGCAGAGCGGAAACACCCCCTCGGTCTTCAACAACAATCAGCGAGGTGGCATGCACCGCTATGGGGGAGGCCAAACACAGCAAAACAGGCAGATGCAGCAATCTATTCATGGATTATTCGCCATCAGGTTGATACCGGTGACCCGGCTGAGGTGTTTGGCAAAAGCTCGTCGGTAGCGGGCAGCGGGTTCACCTCCGGCAGGGCGGTGGTACCGGCCAGCAGCGGTGATCCAATCGCCTCCTTTAGCTTTTTGCTCAGCCAGGATCTGGGCCGTAACCGAGAGGTTTTTGTACGGATCCAGCCCTTCGCAGGGATAGCTATAACGGTGGCCGTTTGCACCGATGTTGGTTTGTCCAAGACCGACGTCGACCCTACTTGGGCCTGCGGTCTGAAGGGCGATCATCAACGCTCTGCAAGCATCGCTGCGTGTCGCAAAGCGATATCCGGCGCCGGCGACATTCAACGTCCAGGGCCAGGGGACGATCTGGCCGCGAAGTCGGGTGCCACTCTCTTGCAGTGCAACGGAGTACAGCACCTCGGACGGAACGCCGGCAGGCAGGGCAATCAACTGATAGGCCGGTGGCGGAACCTCGGCACCGTTAGCAAATGCCGCGGTGAGCAGTAGCCCCCCCGTTAAAGCCGCGCGAATTACAGACGCTGCCATTGTCCATTCACCTCGCGTACCACGGCCGGCAGCTCACCGCCGAGTCCAAGGCCAAGCCATCGACCGGCATCGTGATTCAGTGTGATCTGTCGGCTTCTCACGCTGGCCGGTTCGACTCCGGCCAAGATGGCCCAGCGGCGAATTATTTCGTCATCACCTTGACTACCAACGAAGTACAGATCAAAGGCCTGTTTCTGGTTTTGTAAGTCTTTGACGCGGTCAATACATGCGTTGCAACTGTCTTGAACAAAAACGGCTAGTCGTCCAGTGCCTTTCACAGCAGTTACCGCTCCCGAGCCTGGAGCAGATGCAGGGTTGGACGATAGTTGAATGACTTTTTCATTGGGGTAAAGACGTGCGAAGGCTTGGTCATAGGCCCTTTGGTACGCCAGTTCCTTATCGATACGCTGTCGCTCGGCTCGCACCTGCAGCTCTGCATAGCGTCGGCGCTCCTCCTCCGACTTCGCTTCGATGCCAAGTGCTGTCAGAGGATCCAGGCCTGGCGAATAGATTCCGCGAGGACCTTCCATCACAGTTTGAAAGCGGGACCATTCTTGGGGGGTTAATCCCCACTCGCGGGCGAGTTCTGTCTGACTGGCTCCTTGAGAAGAGTTGTGAACTTCACTGTTCTGAGTGTTCGAGATCGACGTTGATTGCCCCGAAGCCGCATGACAGCCGTATGCAAACGCGAAGGTGGCCAAGCCTGCAATGAAACCCAAAATGTTCCTGGGCTTCATTGTTTTCGAGGAAGTGGTAGGGGAGTGCATAAAGGAGGTCCTATTGCGCGACGGTTACGGTTTGAGGTGTTCCGGCCACGTCAAAGCGTGCGGATCTTCCGTCCAGCGCGTTGAGTCGCCAGGCGGTGCCCGCCACAGCGTCACCAGGTCGGATAAGGTAAATTTGATTCAACTGCGTGCTGCCAGGCGGTGCTACGGACAAAAAGCGTTCTCCGCCGCGATACTCGATACCGACAACGGTAAAAGGGGGTGTTTGCGGTGTGACAATGGTGGTAGCGGGCGGTGTTGGCCGCTTTGGTTGGCGGGCAACGGGCTTAGGCTTGGGCTTGAGGGGAACAGCAGTGGCTTGTTTGATTCGTGACTGACTGAGTTCTTGAAGACGGCTATCGAGTGTTTCGACGCTGGCTTTGAGGACTACCAATTCACCAGTAGACGCAGCATTTTGAGAGATTTCCTGCGCTGACTCCGTCGCTTGCTTTGCATACGCTTGTGCGGCATCAATTCGATTCGACAAAGCCTGCTGCCCGGCTCGGAAGTCCTCATTGGTCACCAGGTGGTTGCCGGCTACCGTGTCCAGTCGCTCATCGACTTTGCCCAGCCGCGTCAACAACGCATCGAGCGACTCTTTGTTTGCAGTCGCAGCTAAGCTGGTGCTGAGTTGGGAGAGTTGATGATGCTCATAACCCAGCATGCCTGCCAGTATTGCAAGGCAGAGGCTGAGTATCGCTGTGGTTCGAGTAGGGCGTGGTAGGTTCATGGGCGTCCTCGCGCAAAAGCCAAGACACCCTCTCAAACCGCTCTGTTACGTGCATTAGGAAATAGGTTTTACAGGCCGATTGATTTAAGTCCTGCGGAGAGGTGCCCCCACAGGCAAGCCAACGAAAGAGCTTCACGGTACATTCAGGGTCGACGATCGCCGAGGTCGGAGAGAAGCTGCGCATCACTGCTGATGGAGTATTTACCATTGCAAGTGACTGATTGAGCGGAACGCGGTCAAACGAACCTAGTCAATCTGGGTCTCAGCTCGACGTGCCACTTGGCATCGCAGAGCGAGTACCGCTCAAAACTTCGACAGTGACAGGGGCGGCGGTGCTTGAGGCTACAAAGCATGTTATTAGTTAGCCATGATCTGTGTCGTGATGTTCTGCCGTCAGATGTATTGTTCCCAAAATAAAGCAGCCCACTGTGTCGCTCAATTCAACGTTGAATAGGACTACCACAAGAAATTTGAGTCTGACTCCAGTCTCTTCTTCATTATTATAATTACTCGACAGCAGTAAACGATCAGAGTCGACCATCGACCAAATAAAATGGACTCTCGCATTGCGAGGTCAAATCCATGACTCGAAAGCCCCATGAACTCTTTCATCGGTATGTAGAATCTGTTTGCTTCGTCTATATGAATCTGAATAAGTCCATTGAAAACTATTCGCCCAGTGCGACCGTTTCCATCACGAAAGGGATGGATGCAGTTAAATGCTCCAATGAACACCGGCGCCAGGAAGCAGCTCGGAAGGTTATTGGCGTACCCAAATTTCAGGAACGAGTGCAGCTTGATTAGTTCGGATTTCACATGGCGCCAATCCAAAAACTGCCAGTAATCTCCGAGGTGGTCTGGTTTGGTAATTACATTTAGTTCTGATCTGAGCTTCACTGATTCTTTGTTAGCGTCAGTCGCTATGCTTTCAAGCAATTCAATGAAGGTCGAGGATTTAAGGTGAGGGATTCTCTTTATGTCTGCCAGGTAACTTTCAAAAATTGGTAATTCAAGAGTCGTGCGTTCTCCAGTTACAGAAGGCGACCCATATTTAACGAGCATGAATTCTGATAGAGGTCTTTCTAATGACGCTAGAGCTCCCCTAAATCTTACAGTTTTGTTATCCGAAGTTAATTGCTGTGCGATTGCCTCGTTGAGGAAAACTGGTTCGAATCTGACTAGGTCGGAGAGAGCCTCACTAGCTTCATCAATAAGCGTGTTGGTGTAGGTTGAGATCCCCCCTATGGGGGGGTATTTTGGCGATGAGAAAATGCGCTTGTGCATGATTTTACTGTATTACTCGATATTCTATATTGCTCTCTGGAGCTTTATTTTCTCCCCAGTCTAGGAGGGTTTTTATCGCGGAAAAATCTGGGTTTTTCTTAGTTATAAAAACAGTTAATGTGGAAACTTTGTTGCAGCCGGAAGGTCTTTCGATTGTACGCAAGTCTGAGCATTTTTTGCTTATTAACGCGGCGCCGACGATTTTTTCACTTTCGTAAATGATGGCGGATTTTTCAGTACATGATCGGAAACGACAGCCGGATTTCATTACTGCGTTTTTTATACCTTCAGGGGTTCTCAGAATGATGTTGGAGTCCGGGTCGGGGTTGGACAGTCCCATGATGATCTGATCCACTACCGGCGAAGAATTTACTATGTAGGTACCCTTCATATCCCCAAGGTAATTTTGAAGCTTTTCCTTGTCCTGTTCGGCGCCTTCAGTGCTGTTTGCAGCAGTACAGTAAAGAAGCAATAGTGAGTAGGCTAAACAAAATGTATTACGAGTAAAAAAGTGCATGCTTGTTCCTGCCCTAGCTTTAGCATGGATCTGCATCGGATGGCATGCGGTGTGTGTTAATGTCATTCTGAAGAAGCGTTGCTTCTCGCGCTCTTCGCTCATGGTACGCGTCACCGAAGTTGTTTAAGTTATTAAGTGCCGCTTGCCAGTTACCTGTCGTAATTTGCACCCAGAAGTTTGGGGTGGCTACAGCTAGATTGGTGCCATATTGATAGGCTAAGTCAACTATTGCTGTTTGAGTTCCAGAGGGGAGTTGATCAAAGTTCGCAAAAGTAGCTGCATTGTCAAAGTTTGTAGCCACTTGTGACATTACATTACTTAAGACGGAGCTGTCCATCAAATCAGCGTTAGCTTGGGATACAGTAAGCGGATTAGCTGACAAAAAATTGTTAGCCTCTTGACCGGTTCTCCCTGTATAGGGAAGCAATTGAGATATCAAGTCAACTGGCCAGCCAAAATTGGCCATGCTTTGCTCGGTGCGACCACCCAAGTCAATGCCAGTAGCAACTGTTACGCCACTGCTCGCGCCTCCTGGCCAGTAACCGTTCAGACGCTGTTGGCCTTCACTAGTCGAAATAAATGCATGGTCTACATTTCGAGATGGGTTTACACACAATGGATTTGGCTCGTGTTCTGGCTCGCCATTTCCTCCATCAGGATCTGTCGGGCTTGGGCCATCCGGGAAATCTCCAGGATCTGGTTCAGGTGCAATTACAGTAATGTCGGGAAGCGTAATGTCCGGGTATGTATCAGTGCTTTGGCCGCCACAAATTATATACTGCTCAGAAGCTTTTAGTTTGCGCATATAAGTCCCTTTTAAGAGTGTCGGTTTGATTATTGTCTAGTCTTGTTCGATAAAATCTCTATTGCAATATTTCCGAACAATCTGTCGAGAGCGGTTTTTGATATGCGTAAATACCCTCTTCTCGGATCCTTGATTAAAGAAAATTGTTCGTTGGTTTCCACTAATATTGCATAGTGGTTTTTGCCAAATAGAATAATTGAGGGGAGTGTTAAGTTTTTTAGCTCGTGTTCATGTAACCACCAGCTTCTGACTCTTAGTCCATAGAGACGAAAAGTCGATGATAAATCCCTTATGCTGACTTTTTTTATGCCGTCGGTAATTTTTTTAGGGATAATAGGCAGGTGGAGAGTAGGCTCAAAACTATGGGAGCATAAGATCATTTGTATGCATGCCCAAGCGCACCCATTAGAGGTGGTTTGACGAATCATTGGTGTTTTAGGCATGTCATAACCTCCATGTTTAGTAGTAAGTAAGCATAAAATTGTTACAATTTTAATTCTGCTTCCTTGATTGCAACTGCACACACCACGAATCGGTTAACCAACTGGCTGGGATTGTTGGCGGTTTAAACGTTTCACAGACGTGCACTGACTGTCTGGTTTGCACCTGCTAATTCTTCCCATCTGACCGAAAAAAAAGGCCACCCGAAGGTGGCCGTCAAACTATGAAGCAATGAGCTGCCTTGCAAGTGTCATTTCAACTGAGTCACCATCTTGGTTCAGCGAGTCGAGACCAGAGTCTGGCACATCTCCCGACGTGCTTTGAGCCACGGCGATTTTCTTGGCCATCAACTGCAGGCAAGTAATCTGAGAGCTGTCGGCATAGCCAAAAAAAACCACCCGCACCGGCTGCTTTTGCCCAATCCGCCATGACCGTCGAGCTGCCTGTTGCAAGGTGTATACGTTGTACCCCGTCTGCAGGAACGCAATGGTCGGAAAATCGAGCAAATCCAACCCGGTCTTGACCAGCTCCGGGTTAGTGATCAGTACGTCGACACCTCTGTCTACCTGCTCGAGGATCCAATCCTCGCGCCTGGCGGTATCCACTGACGCCCTCAGGACCGCTACTTTTAAACCAGATTGCTCCAGCAGTCGTTTCAGGCGAGAGGTGGTGTCTCGCGTGCCGCTGTACACGGTATAGGCCAGAACCTTCCGGCCTTTGGCTTTTTCCGTGAGGCAGAGGTCGAGCAGTGCTTTCTCCTTCGGCATTATTTGCTCATCTGCAAAGATCGAGGGGACGAACGCCAAGGTATCTTTGCTACGAGGGTGCTTAACGATCTCCGGTCGAAAGCAGCAGTCAGGCCAAGCCAGCAGCACGTTGAGTACTACCCCTAGCAAGGTAGTGTCTCGACGGGCCAATGCTTGGCGAAGTTCCTGCGTCAGTTTTCCTGCCAATTGCTGATAGGCCGACGCTTGTTCTGCAGACATGCTGATATCGACAAATTCCTCCTGGTACGCCGGCAACACGTTGCCACCGATATCTCTAAGTTTCAGAAACACGGTGAACGGCAACACAAAGCGGTGAATGCCTTTAGGGCCGAAGCCTGGGGCTTTCACCGTTCGCACCGAGAGTTTTTTTCCCTTGGCTGTTTTGTGTGACACGTTGTCCCGCTCGGTGTAAATGTCCTTCAATACGCCGTGGTCGCGCATGAATGACATCGCGGCCGGAGCCATACTTCCGCGCGCGTTTGGTTTGTAACCGTCCTCGATCATTCGCCGGGTAAGTATTCGGAACAGGAGGTAGAACAGATCATCTGCATAGCCACCCATGAGGGTGCCTGTCAGCAGCACGGTTTTACGTGCTTTCGCTGCCAATACACCCATAGCTTGACCCTGGGCCGAGCCACTGTTTTTGTATTCATGTCCTTCATCCACCACCAACAGGTCGAAATATCCGTTTGGTAGGTAGCGTTTGATGAACTCGGTGGGTTGGTAACCGCCCTCGCCAAAGCCAAACTCAATGTTGGCCATGGCGCGCTCCATGCGTTTGGCTTGGCGGTCGCTGAAGATGAAATTGCCCTGAGCGTCCATCAGATTGATGAATTCGCTGACGTTGTCGATCAGCATCGAGGCGAGGAAGTCCTCCCCGAAGTCATTCAGCAATCTGTCCGCACGTACTGGACCGATAGTCGGAATCCGACACATCGATTTTAGTATGGTCGCACGACGAGTTCCGTTGTCGGCTTTGCCCGGGCGCATCAGCGTCCAGAGTTGTCCTTGGCAATAAGGGCAGCTCCGACGGCGTTCCTCTCGGTGAAACTCTTCGACAGTCACACGGTTGCCTTCTAAGTCCTCCAGAAGGCGTCCGCAGTCGGGGCATCCTGCGAAGTTGTATCCGCCGCTGGCGCGACGTGGCCAACATACCGTACGCCAGTGATACCCCATGCGCATTCGCACGCGTCCGAGAATGAAGAACTCTTTACGGCCATCGTAAGGATCCCCCAGTTGGTCACGTAGCTTGATCAGCTTAACCAGCGTATCGGGTCCATTGAGAACCCACACGCGTGCGTCTGGGATGGTTTCGAGTATCTCCCGTCGCCATTTGTAGACCAGGTGTGGAGGCGAAATCACCAAAGTGCGGCGGTAGCCCGCACTGTGCATGACAGCGGCTACAGCGATGGCCATCATGGTTTTCCCAGTGCCCATTTCTGCATTGATAACGGCTGCCTGCTCGTTGCGGTCTAGCAATAAAGCTGCAACGGCCTGCACTACATCAGCTTGAGCAGGGAACGGCTGGCGTTTGAGTTCGCTCATAACCCGTTGATGGGCTTCGTTGATGCTGCCGGAATAAACCGGTGGGTTAGAGCGATTGAGGGAGTCCAATAATTCATCACCGAATTCGTCGATGAACTCAGTCAGGCCGATGGCCAAGGGGGATACAGAGACTTGGGATAGGTCGTTCATGAGTGTTTCTCCAATAGGAACGAAACAGGGTATGCACGACACCCCGACGGGTATGGTGAATACCCTGCGGGTTGGTTAACGGATGGCCAGGTTGGCGTGGTGGGTCAGTAGTCCGATGGCAGCAACACGGTTGTTGCACTGCGGTCAGCTTCGGTGATGATCCAGAGCCGGGTCTCATCGCCGGCGCATATGTCATAACAGGAGAACAATCGATCCCCGTAGGTCAAAGCCCGTTGGTTACTGCTCCAGTCTTCTTTGGGCAGTTCCCCCCAGTCACCGGAGAAATGCCGTCGCAAGTAAGTGCTTGGATCGAGATGTCCATGCTCAATCAGGTGGTGCACTGACTGGGTCAGCACTAAGCGGCCAGGTTCAAATGTCACTCTTGGTGGTGGGGTAAGTGTTGGCTGTGTCACCGCCTCATCAGGCTCATGCGGCGTATCGGCCGTATCCGCCGATGAACTGATGGTGATCACGCGGCCTTGGTTGGCAGAGCCTGGCGTCATGTCCCATGCCCGAATGATGGGCACGAAACGATCAGTCAGGATCCTTACCTCGGACACGTTGCCGTCCTGGTCTTCGGTGAACTCGGTCTTGCGGACCTTATCTTTGTAGGTATCGCCTTTGAGTACCAATACTCGGCCGGTTTTGGATTTCACTACGCCGGAAATCGCACCGGCAGCCAATGCCAACGCCAAGTGCCAGCGCGACAGCTCCCTCACGGGAGGTCGTGGCTGAGCGCCGCTTTGACCAAAGTGCAGTGTGAAGTCAGGCCACATGCCACGAAGTCTTTTGATTTCTTCGCTGAGCTGTTCAGGTTCAAGGCTGATACGGTAGAAGTGTTCCAGCTCGTTGGATGCCGGGAGAACCCTGTAGGGCTCCCATGGCCAACTGGTTGGTAACGCTTCCGCGCTCAGTGTGCCGGCACCGATCGCCTGAAGGCGTGCGCGTACGTTTTTGACCTCTTGCGGTCGAGCGAGGTCCTGCCGGCGGATTCGTATACCGAAGATCACTACCTGTTTAAAAGTTGGATCAGCGGCTTTGTAGATCCGCAGTTCAGTAAAGTGATTGCATAGCCAACCACACAGCTCATCGTCCAGCACGTAGTGCGGAACAATCAGCACCAAGACTCCCCCGTACTGCAGCAGTGGTAGCGTCCGTTGATAGAACATCTTCTCCAGGCGCCGACGGCCGTTACCTTGGTACTGAGATGCACCTGCATGGTCAGCGACCAGGTCACCGTAGGGCGGGTTGAGCCAGAGCAAGCCGAAGGCCTGGCGGCTGATCATGGTGTCCATCAAGTCGCTGTGCAGCACGCAATCCAGCAGTGTCTTGCTGTGTTTGGCACGCTCCTGGTCATACTCGACTGCGTAGGTCTCAACGCGGTCACGCCCGAGTGCATGAGCAGCTTCAGCTAAGGCAACGCCTTCGCCTGCACAGGGATCGAAGATCCGCATCTTCCCGCTTGGGGATGGTGCCAACGCTTGTAGGGTGAGTTCCAGCGTCGTTTCGTCAGTGGGGTAGTAGCCATTGCGAGCGAAGTTGCGCGCCAATCGTGGGAACATCAAAGCCATGGTGAGGCTCCTGGATCAATGCTCAAACTGAGCGTGGGTTGAGAGCTGCCCCTGGCGAATGAGCTCGCCTAGGGCTGTTTCGAGAACGTCGAGTTGCAACGTCAAACGCCATGCCGCAACAGCACCGGACGTTCCAGGTAACAGCTGCAGCATGTCGTGTTGGGTGAGCAACCCCATTACCTGCTCCTGCCAATGAGGCAGTAGCGGTAATGGACAGGTGTCCTGTATCAACGGCCAAAGCCGTTGATGAGGTGACTGCCCGTTCTCAAGAAGGGCGTAGGCGAAGTGGTTGGCCCGATCCGGCTGTACGCAGCGTCGGTCAAACAACCAGAGGTGAATCAAGCTGCCGAATAACGTACCGCGCATTTGTCGCGTGGTGCGCTTCTCCAACAGATCGATGTTGGGGAAAACAGGAAGACTTCGGCCATCTACAACGATGTGAAACTGGCTTAGACCATCTTCTGTCGTGCCGAGGGTCAGCCTGGCCAGGAACTCCTGCAGCGCCGTGTCTCGACCCCATGCAGAAAGGAACACCAGGTTGCGTTGTTCGTCACACGCGCAAGCGTCGACGAAAAGATCATTGCACTCCTCGATTGGGAAGAGCGGGGTAGGGCTGGGCATGGGAACCTCCACAATGGAGGGGGAACCCGCCCGGAGGGGCGGTGAGCCCCTCGGGGGTGTTAGCAGTAAGTGTTATTGCTTGGGAAACAGCAGGTTGTCCGATTTGAACGTTTTATCGTTCGGGTCAAACGAGACCGTCTCGTCTTGAAATAGAGGGCTGTGCCCAGTGAGAAAAATTTGCCCTAGGTATTTGTGGCGAAGGGCAACGGCGGCATCGGCTTGTTCTGCCGTCATTTCGAGCTCCTCTACGAAGAAGTCCCAAAGCTCCTCATTCGTCGACACCTCGTTATTGGCGAGCTGATCTTCGATGTTTTCAAGGATTTCTTGGGTCAGGTTATTGAAGATTGGATTCATGTGCTGCTCCTGCTAAGTCGAGGAGCGCCCAGGAGGGGGCCCCTCATGGGTTGTGCCGATTGGCTTGGCGTATCGCGGGCTTCGTCAGGTATTGGAGATATTCCATACCTGCAGTTTGAAGTTGTGTACATAGCCGAGCTCAGAGAGCCGACTGCACTGTTGGCGTAGTTGCTGACGATCAACAGTTGTGTCCAGCCTGACTGTATCGCTTAGAGGCCAGATTGTGCCGAACAACTCGGCATCTGCCTCGAGGTCGTTGGTTCCGCCGGTCGGGGTCATCCCAAACGGGGCATCCTCTTTTGATACCTGTTTATTGGAGGCCGGTACTGCGGGCGGACTATTCCGCTGCACTGGCTTGGAGAGGTTGGAGGAAGACTCTTCATCCATAGGGTCAGGCTCGTTTGGCGAGAGCCTGGCGGCGTCTTCTGGTGTCAGATTGTCGACGTCGTCGAGGCTCATGCTTTCCAGCTTTGCACGGATCTCAACGACCAGGCGGCCTGCTGTGGAGTAATACGAAGGACGGATCTCCGTTATCAGAAAGTCGCCTCGGTATTTGCCTTCATCGTACTGATCGAGGAGTGCGTCTTTGATCACGAACTCACCGATAGAGGTCGAGAGCCGTCCGACGTTGAATTCGCCATTACGGCCGCTGATGGTACGGATGGCCAGTTGGCCGGGGATGTTGATCATGGGCAGCTCCACACTGCTACGAATGAAAAAAGCCCGACAGATGTCGGGCTTTGGGTAGTGCTGTGAATGTCGAAGGATTACGGGCAAGAAGTATGAGTTTCATCCTTGAGTGAGATGTACAGATAGAAAACGCCTGGCGGTGATTCTATGCGGTCAAGTTTTAGGTCCAGCCAGACCCGATCAGTGCTATTGCCGGCAGGCAATAAACGATAGAGGCCGAAATGGATCTGTGTGCTGTCAGGTTGCAAATGCAGTTCTCGGTAGGCCTCCAGGACAACTTCGCCCAGTCGCTCACTGACAACACTTGCATCCTGTGGGTTTTCAATATGCACCGCTTCCTGCCAGGCCCGAGGTGTTAAAACGACCGGGAGCTTGAGCAGGTCAGACGACACGAGGTTAGTGGTGGTTTGCATGTTTATCTCCAGGTGCGAAAACCACCTGGCCCGTTCGGGAGATGGTTCCCGGCGGGGTATTGTTTGCTGTGTGATTTATGCTGTCTTTCGAAGGCTTGCTAGAATCGATTGGTACTTAGTCACCTTCTCGGCCGATAACTCTGCCCAGAATGTGTCGCCCATCCTTTCCGCTTCTGCCCCTTGAGAAAGCCAGAGGTTGATTGATTTCTGCGCCTTCTCCATTTCCGCTGCGCAAGTAGCAGTTGAAGGGACTGATGCAGAGTTTGCAGAGTGTGTTAATAGCGAGTTAGTAGTATTCGGGATGAATATGTTCATCTTCCAGTTCCCAGCGAGCTCTTCGATATTCCTTGAGAAGTCCGTACTCCGATAACAGTGGGCTGTTTTTGGGAGTGAATTCATCTCGATGGTCCATCTTTGCCAATGAGATAACGCCATCCAGAACTTCTAACCAAAGGTCAGAAGTAAGGGTGTAGCGCGGGTCGTCATCGGGATCGAGCGCCGGGTTGCTCGGAAGTAGTTTATCCAGCTCGCTGTAAACACTAGCTTGAGCAGCTAAAAGACCAATTTCGGTCAGCAGCGGCAGTCGTTGAGGATTCATCATCATGGTTTATCTCCAGGGTTCGGAAATCACCAATCCCGAAGGGAGGCGTTCCCTTCGGTACGAATATTGAAAGGCGCCCAGGGGGCGCCATGATTTCAATCATGCAGATTGACGTTGTTCAGGTTCTGGTTGTCCTTGGGCGTCATCCGAATCATCTCCAGCAGCACCATCCTGGGCAGGAAGGGGCTCAGCAGAGTCTTTCGGTTTGGCTTCATAGACAGTTACCCCATCCACCTTGATCCAGCCGATAAACAACAGGCGTCCCTTGAGGCTTGCTCCAGGTTGACCTTTTTTATCGCCTTTTTCGTAGGTAAATGCGTCGGTCCAGATATCACCGATTCGGAAGCTCACAAGGACCTTCTTTCCGGCTTCAACGGCTGCTTGGCTGCGACGAATCAGCTTTTCAGCTTCAGCGCCGACCACGTTGCAGTCGATATAGGAATACTCGGCATCATCCATCGAGCCGCGCAGAGCCGCAACGGTAACTGCCATGAATGGCTTACCTTTGCCGCGAGGTTTCACTTCACGGATACGGTTGAGATAACCGATACCAGTGGTGTGAAGGTCGAAGAATTTTGCTTCGTTGGATTGATTAGTGCTCATGGTGATTCTCCAGTTTCGAAATAACAGAAAGCGGAGAAACACTTCGCCCTAGGGGGAAAGTATTCCCCGCGAGGGTGGGTGGAGCTTAAGGTTTTTTAATGCATCAGCTTCATTGCAGCAATCATTACACCGACAGCTGCAGACAACATGACGCCCATGCGAATGGTGAGCTTGACTTCAAGCTGTGAAATCTCAGATTTGAACTCTGCAGCAAGAGCAGTTAAATCTGCCTTGGTAGCCAAACGTGAAAGCATGTCGGTCTCCAAAGCTTCAATAACAGCATTTGCCTTCTGTTCCGGGACGTTAATCGAAATCAACGCCTGGTAGAGAGCCAGTTCAGTTTTCATCAGACCTCCAAAAGTGAGAGGCCTGCCCTGACGGGGTAGGCCCGTCATGGGTGGGAAAGGTGCTTCCATCGACTAAGTCGACTGATCGCGCTACCGGAAGCTATGGCGATCTTGGGAGTGGATCAATGCGGAAAACCGCATCGTAGTCTTGCGGATCCAGACTACTTGGGCATGTTGCTGACGACGTCAGCGATACATGTGCAGATCATGGAAATACGATTGTCGCTTGTCAAGCCCCTACCGTAAAACTCTGAGGAAACCTTCCCGTTGGGAAGGCTCCCTACAGAGGCGAAGGGCGCAGACTTAGCAAGTTGCTGGCACCAACGAGCGTGCAGCTGGCTTCTTACGCGATTTCCGAGCAGGCTTTTCGACCACTCGAGTGTTAGCCGCGTACCAAAGGTTCAGGTCGACACCTTTACGAGTTATTGCCGGTACATGATCCATCTCACGTACGAGACGCTCAGGTACGCAAGGCGGTGGAAGCAACGGAGCTGCTTTGGTATGGATAGCTGTGGGCGCAGCGCTGGATTTCTTAACCGCACGCAGAAACTGTCGCGTGATGGTGCCAAGCGCGAAGCCGAAGCCATAAGCAAGTTTGGACATGGTGATTCTCCTGCAGGTTGAATGCGGAGAACCCACTGACCCTGTTGGGGAAGTGATTCCCCGCGAGGTGAGTTGCATAAGGTGCTTCCATCGACGATTGTCGACCGACCGCGCTACCAGAAGCTCAGCGGTCTTGGGCGGATCTGACACTAACATCGTGTCGCAGTCTTCAAGATCCTGACTGCCTGGGCATGATGCTGACGACGTCAGCAAAGCACGTCCATATCATCGAAGGGGGATGGTGATGTGTCAAGCGGGGAGGGGATATTTCGGGGAGGGCAAAGCAGGTTCAGGACGACAGGAGAAGCTACCGAGAGTAGCTGGGTCAACAGTCACTCTCGGATGTAGTAAGAAGCGTCTTTCAGAAAAAAATACCACCTGTGCGGGATGAAGGCGTTATTGATCCCTGGGCTGTGATCTGAACGTCTTACTTCCAACACCTGGCCGATTATCGTGGCTGAGGCCAGCTAGCATAAGGCACGCATCCGCGCACAAAGGGAGCCCTGCGTTTCGCCGGCGGGCCACCGGCAAGGAAAAGCAGCTACCAATAGGTAGCCTGATCATCCTTTGCAAGATGATCAGGCTACCTATTGTGTGAGCTTTAAAAAGTGTGGGCCACAACACCAGTGTGGCCCTTAGACTACGGTGCTTCGAACCTCAACAGAGCCCTATGTGCCTTTGAACTCGCAATTCACGAGTTAGACGGCTGCGTGTCTGGCTTGAACAGGGAGACACAGGGAGAGCTCTGAACCAGGTCCGCACGCCCTTCCCGGAGCTATGCGTGCTTTGGGGTTGGTGATAAGGCAAGCCGTATCACCGGGCGCTACTGATGACCGCCAGTAGCCAACGGGGTGGAAACGTTGTTGCGTGCATTATGTTGATAGGCCGTAGCTTATGCAACCCGGCGCCTTTCAAAGTCGGTCGACGCAGACTAATTGACGGCGACGACCGCACCCTCGGGAACGGGGGACGGAATTGCTATACCGGTCGCCCCAGTTATCTGTGAAATCAGCATTCCTGAACGCTTTAAACCAACGGTAGTTGTCTTTGTCAGGTCTACCAGCACAGAAGGCAAGCCTGACGGTGCAACCCCATCAAAATAAGTATAGGCCGTTCCTGATGAGATGTAAGAACCGACGCCCACAGGTTTCACAAACCACCCAGGTAGGTTGAGCGCAGAATCGCTCGGTACCCCGCTGAAGCCCGGGTTGGCCTGGGCATATTCGGTAGCGGCAGATCGGTACACCAGAAAGCCGCGACCCAGCGAGTCGAGGGTAGCGTAGTCGGATATACGTTGGTCCTGATGTTGGTTCTCCATGAAAATGCTGGAGGCAATAAGCACAACCATCAAAACGAGCCATTGCATTGTCATGATACGAGGTCCATTTACAGAACGGTGGTTGTTACATCCGAAGCGTCAATAACAAAACTATTTCGATAGGGTAATCAATGTTAAGCAAATTCCAACTAGGCCAAGCGCAATGACTGTCCACGTTGCGGCTCGCTTGAAGCCCAATGGTTTACGGTGTGGGTTGATTAACTCCATAGTGGCGATTTTCTTTACAAAATAACGACCAGAGGGCGTAGGGTGTAATTTGTAAGTGAAATCGCCGACCTCGAATGCCTCCTTTCCTTCTAATGCGCGACGCCATAGCACAGTTGAGCATATCCTGCTTCGGGTGCTTAGCCAGGCCTGTAATTCTCCAGCACTATACTCAACGTCATTCTCAAGCGTCTGCACTGCAATAATCCCCATAAACATACAAAAAACGTTTGTTAAATTTTATAAGCGGATGCTTTATTTGAAGCAGCTCCAATAGAAAAGACCAGGCCAGGAAAGTCGAGATGTGGAGAGAAACCATCCACTTGCATTTCTGAAGATATAGCCAGTCTCGCTATCTCCGATGCCAAAAGCGCCGGTTAAAGAGCATGACTTCCATGTGGTGTCGCCAAGGGAGCACGTCACACTTCCTCTGGCAGGCGCCTGGCAGGTGCCCTGGATCAGCTGGAATTCCCACCCACCTGGTCTTTTCCATAAGCCTTGTTCGCAGGACAACGTTATTCCCGCGGCGCTTTTTGCAAGAAGGGTTCGGTCACTACACTGTTGCCCCTCGGTAGCTATGCCTCCCAGGGACAAATATTCATTTGTCTGAATGCGATCATAGGCCGTTATCTTGCCAGTCGAGGTTATCTTTCCACCCCATAGTTCACCACCGGTTGAAAAGTTTTTGTCGTTATATACTTGGACCCAGTTGGGGCTATTTTGATAAATCCCGCCTCCCCATTTTTCGCTGTACCAGCCTGTGTCACCACGTGTTCTGAACCAACCGCCTGTGCTGGTATCACCGGTAATGGTTGCAGTAGCGGCATTTACATTGGCTGTGGCGATGACGTTTCGAGCTGTAATGTAGGCGTTAGCTGTTATGTTGCCTGAGGCTGTAATATTTCCTGCGTTGTTAATATTGTGGTTGCCCATCGTGATATCAGTATTCATCGTGTTGAATTCTGGATGGTTTGGCACTGCGTTTCGATATAGATAGTCATTAGCCAACGCACCATCCATAAGGAAAAGTGCGCTAGCTGTATGTCCTGGCCCAGGAGCTATAGCATAGTTACTTAGTGCTACCTGCCATCCACCCCGCACGCCCTGGACGATGTTCGGGTTGGCTGAAGAGATGAAACCACCAGGTCCTCCGAGATTTTCAGCGATGGTTCGGATACCCATTTCAGGAATCGTCTGCCCACCACTAGTAACCACAATCACTTCCAGTTGATTTGGGTTGGGTTTCCGGGCGAGGCCGAGAATGGTCTGCCCAAAGGCGTTCGTGGGGCTAAAACCTGCAGGAAGGTAGTTGGTGTTGACGAGCATCGGAACGGTTATTTGTACCGGTACGGTTGCTGCCGCGTTGGCCAGCACCACGCTGTAGTTATCCTTCAGATATTTGGCCAATGCCTCTGAAATGGTTCTCTGTTGATCAGCAGCAATTCGATAGTCCTGAGAGTCCATCTGCTTGATTTGCCATGCGATCGCCAAAGTGACGACAACGGAGAAAACGGCCAATCCGATCGCCATGTCCAAGCTCAAAAAGCCCCGCTGCTTGTTCCTACTGGTCATTCCAGAGACTCCTTGATGATTGGTGAGCGATGTCGTGATCGAGCATCGTGATCTTTCCTGCATGGACTTTCTCTCGGATGCCCGGTCCGTCATCGCCCGTGAAAAGCAGGCTCTGCAGGGTTAATCGACGACTCCCTTCGTTGCCGCTTGATAAGGACTGGTGAAGAACGGCCACTAACCCCTTGGAGAGCAGCTCTCGGGCGTTATTGAGTAACGGCTGAGCCAGGGCTGATATACGCTCAATGCCTTGAGTAACGCTGCCCGCATGGCCTGTGCTGATGATGAGATGGCCATTGATCGAGGCTTGAATTACTTGTGCTGCTGTCGAGCTGTCGCGAATTTCTCCCACGAACAGGAAATCCGCTCTTGTGCGCAGCGCTAGAATCAACGCTTCCTCGTATCCCCCCATCCGGCGAGAGACCGGAACTTGAATGCAGCGCCCACTACCATGCCGACCATTCAAAAACGGTTCTGGAGGATCCTCGACAGCCACACAAATGCCTCCCCAGGCCTCAAGGCGAGCTTTCACCAGTGATGCAGCACTGGAGGTTTTCCCTGTGCCCATTTCCCCACAAATGAATATCAGGCCGCGAACCGTGTCGCTCATCAGCGCGTCCTGCAGATAGTCGGGCAGACCCAGCATGTCCAATGGCCGGATCTGGACTGAGGATTTGCTTACGACAAACACAGGCTTGCCATTCAAATCCAGCAACTGGGTTACACGAAGGACGACGCCATCTTCAATTAGGGCGAACTCTGGATCCTGGGTTGCCTTGTGCTTTTCCTCGCACTGCGCCCGTAAGCGCTCAAGGTCAGCCCGCCATTCGGCGGGCGCTTCAACCCTTCGTGCCTGCCCAGGGAGACCTTTGGCGTCGGCAAATCCATCGCCGAGGTACAGGTCGACGAATTCAGCATCAGAGATCACGCTCACACTGAGTTCCTTAGTACGAAGTCCAAGCGATGGTATTGGCGTCCGAGGAGCAGCTGGTCGCAGCCGCCACCGCAGTGATTTCGCCGGCAATTGCAGTGCCGCCGTTGATCGCCGTCGTTGTCTGTTTGTCCTTGGCCATGTTCGAGGCAAGGGTGATGCAGGCATTTTTCGGAAGGTTGGATTCTGTGATGGTGAAGGTCATGCCGTTGCTCATCACGGTCACTGCGCCGTTCCAGCGGTTGGACAGGGCATTACCGTTGATGCTCATGCCGCCAGTTGCCTCGAGGTTGATCAAAGAAGGCGCCAAGTTGGTGCCTGCCGTGGCGTAACCCGTGGTGCTTTTCAGTCGTTTGGTATTGCTCAGCAACGTGCCGAGATTGCTCTGTTCAATGGTGACGTCCGAGCTGCCGAACGTTCTGTAACCCATGAACACGATGAAACCAAGTGCCACCGCGATCAGCATCAACCAGAACATCCCGTCCAGGGAGAGAAATCCGCGTTGGTTGTTTGGAGTGTTTGTTGGCATTTCCAGTACCTCATTTAGGTTTGATTTAAAGCGTTGCAGTCACATTGCCGGCCAATTGGAAGATCCCGATCACTACCAGAATCATCATGACCCCCATGGCCATGGAGGACATGCCGATAAGAGATTTGGCGATGGCTTCGACGCGCTGAAGCGTTTGCTCCAGCCACCGGTTGGAAAACCGTTCCATCGACTCAGCGAAGCCTTTGCGGGTGGCGAGCACTTCCAGAAAATGCATCGCCATGGGGTCTGGGAATTGATGACCCGCAAGCTTCAATGCGGTACCGAAGTTTTTGCCGGCGCTCACTCCGTAATGAATGGCGCTCAGGCGCTCTTTCAACCATGGAGAGGCATTGCGTTGAAGAGAGGTCAAAGCATCGAGTTGGTTGATGCCGGAGCGCAGCATCACAGCCATGTTGAGCAGAAAGATCGAACCGTGGAGTGCCTTGTAGACTGACCAAGGCGGGAGCCTCTCTGCTCGCACTCGCAGGATCTGGAGCAGCTTGTTCAACTGCAGCTTCCAGGATGGGCTGGCGGCCGTGATCTGGAGTCCGCAAAAAACGGGGAGAGTGACTACCGATATGAGGATGAAGACAATCACAGCTATCAGCGTCACAAGTCCGTAGTGGGTCACGAAATTCGATAGGGCGTAGAGGAAGGCCGGCACTCCGGTCCACGCCTCAGGGTTGGAGCGTCGTGTCATGGAGGGCACCATCCACACTGCAATCACATACAGCAACGCCGCCATGACGCTCCATACCACGGAGGGGAAAACTGTGGCTGATGCCACGAGTTTGCTAATCCGCTGACGTACCTCGATGATCCTCACGCAGTCCCGAAATGCCTGCACCAGGTTGCCGGTGTCTTCCCCGGAAGCGATCAGAGAGTTCTCGTCATAGGGAACCCAGCCTTCGCAGGAAATGCTCAGGGATTTCCCGCCTTTCACAGATTGCGCGATATCCCTGCATGCAAGGGATACAGGATGTAGCTTCTGGCCGTTATCGCTGAACGCTCTTGCCACCGTATGCAGCGCGTCCTCAAGCGACACACCATCCTCAAGGATGCCCATCAGGCTCTCGTAGAACTGGATTCTTTCGTTTTTGCCAAACTGCTTGGCATAGAAGGTCTCTGCCCAACGATTCAGCATTGCTCTGAAGTCACTCAGCATGAGCGAGCTCCAGGATTTGCTTGTCAAAGTCCAAAGGCCCCACCGTCATTTCGGCGTGGCGGGGGTCTACTAAGCCTTGTTTCAGTTTGATGATCGTGTGCGCGGTCTTGGTAATACCGCCCATTTCCTTGACCCAGTGGCGACGTGCCGCACTTGCACCCTGCCCATTGAAAACGCGCATGAACTCAAGGTCGGTGAGCAAAGTTTCCGCCACCACCGTGCGGCCGGTGATGCCCAAGCCTTTGCAGTGCGGGCATCCAGGTCCTTTGAGGTAGGTCTCATCAAGCGCTTCCAGATCGCTCAAGCGCTGCACCAGCGCACTGCTGAGCTCCCCGAGGTGCTCGCGTGCGGGTACGCGGCAGTGGGAACACAGCACGGGCAAGAGGGATTGGTTGACCACGCTTGTCATCAATGCAGGATCAGTAACCAGGTGTCGGTCTACACCCATGTCGATCAGTCGTTGAAGAGCTGCTACAGCGTTGTTGGTGTGCAGTGTCGTCAGCACCAGGTGACCAGTCATACCGCCGCGGAAAGCTGCTTGTGCTGATGCAAGGTCCCGGATCTCCCCATACATGAGAATGTCAGGGTCGAGCCGCATGGAATTGGTGATACCGTCATTCCAGGTTTCACCGGCGCCCAGCGGTGACTGATTGGCGAGGAGTGGATATTCAGGTGGATCTTCCATCGTCAGAATGTGTTTTGTTCCACCGCACTCTTCATGCAAGAGGTTCAGGTTTACCTGCAGCGACTTCGATTTGCCGGAACCGGTGGGTCCAGTGATCAGGTTCACCCCATAAGGCAAACTGCGGATGCGGCTGAATGCATCAATTTGCTGCGTCAGGAAACCGAGATCACTAAGCGTCATTTTAGTTTTGTCGTCATACAGCAGACGCAAAACCATCAGAGGGCCATCTACGAGCGGCCGAGTGGCGACTCGGGCACCGAACAAACCGAGTTGGTCGACATAGGCGCGTTTTACCCTGGCGTCCTGGCTCACCTGCGGCTGGTAGTGGTCTTTCGCGACATCGCACATGCTGTTGTAGAGGGACGAGCAGAGCTCCATGCCCACCTGGCTCTGATGCTGTTCTGCCTCCCACAAGAGCCCGTGGATGCGAAAGAAGATTCGAGTGATATCGTGACCTACGACAAAGTGGACGTCGCTGGCGTTGCGCCGGTGGGCTTCTCCTAAAAGCTGCACTACCTGGGCCTGGCGCTTCGTCTCGGTCGCCGATAGCGCTTTACCATTTGCATCATCATTGGCGCGGTAGAGTGCCTTGATCGTGCTCATCGAGCAGACCTTGACCTCAAAGTGGTGATTTTCGTGTTCCAGCTGGTCCTCGAATGCCATGACATAGGCATCCGTTTGGTGTTGGGCTGACACATACAAAATCCCATCGCTGGTCAGCGCACATAGTTGACGCAGCTCGGGTTTCAGCTCAAACGGTCCACCAGGGGCCGTCAGCAGTGTTTGGTGCGACGTCAGTAGGACTGCAGCAGACTCATCACTGTCAGGCTCTATGACATCTGGTTTTTCAGTCAGGATCGTCATCGAACTTCTCAATCAACGTTGGCCAGGGATCAGCCCAGGCGGCATGGGTGCTGATGGGGTAATGCTGGGGGCTGAATTGTCGACGTTGCTCAAGCTGGCCGGGGGCGTACTTGAAAAGCCGAGGGGGTAGCGCTTACCGCCACGCTCGAGGGTCACGTTTTCGACGGAGAGGATGGCCACGCGATAACCACCGGGTAACTCCCGAGATGAGGCATCTGCGTCTACTTCAAATCCACTGCTGTAGAGCAGGGTTGCACGGAGCCGTTTTGCTGAGCCGAATACCGCTTTCACGACAGGCAATTCAGACTGTGTATCACTGCTGTGGGCCGAGGCTGCAGCCGGCTGTGCGAGGTTTCCTTGAGAAAAAAACACTGTTGACGGCTGCGCCGTAGCACTTTGGTCTTCGCCCTTGATCGATCTTTCGGCCTTGGCCTTCTCGGCTTTGGCATTCAACAAGATCGTCTGGCTTTGAATCTGGGCCAGCTCGCCGACGTTCACCCCAGATAGGGTGTTCTCATCCGCCCAGCTTGATGGTGCCCCTAACGCAAGGATGGAGCACAAAAAGAACAGCGCTTTATTTCGCATAAAGGTCACCTATTACTGACCAGACAAGGTGGCCAGTCTCATATTTGGTTGTGATTTCACGCAGCCGTAAGCCTTGACTGGGTGCGCCGGACAATGAGTCCAGCGGGGTAATGCCAGTGGCATAGCTCAGCTCGAATTGCTTCCATTGAGGTGGTGGTGGCGGCGGCGGAGCAGGCTGACCGGGAATGGCTGGTTGAACGGGCACAACTACCGGTACTTCTTTCAGCACTGGGGATTGATTGAAGCTATGCAACCAAGAGGAGAGATTCGCCAACATCACGATGGCTTCTTTAAGAGGCTCATCACCAGCTGCGGGTAGCGAGATGTCGAATTTCAACGTGGCCGAGTTGCCTTCGTCAAAGAAGGCCGGCCGATCAGAAAAGTGGCCCTGAGTTGCCTGTATCAGTTTGTCGGCTGTGCTATTGCCCGAACGCTTATAAGAGGACAAGACCTGTGCGCCGTCGCAGACTGCGCTCGTGAACTGCCATCCCTGAATGGACAGAGGCAACTGATAAATGACGTTGCTGCAACCCTCCAAGAAATCAGCAACAGATGGACGTTTGGCCCAGGGGTGTTCAAGCGCTTGGGGTGGCTGCTCCATACCGGATTCTTTTTGCAGCCTGGCCAACTCTGCCAGGCGTTGCTGTTCAGCCTGGAAAGCCGCCTCTTTGGCTATTTGGTCCTGATGGCTCTGCCATTGAGCCCACCCGATGATGCCGGCAGCGATCAGCGCTCCAAGAATCGCCAGTTGCACCAGTTCTGCTTTGGATAGCCCAAAGACGAGTGGCCGAAGCCGATACTCGCGTTTCAGGTGCGAGGGCTTTAGTAGCTCTTCCACGTCCAGTGGTTGACCACCCATTTCGAACTCTGGGGGTAGGTACTCATGGTCGAAGTTGATGCCACGACTACGCTGTTGTACGACTCGTCGGCGCACCTCGGCACCTGTGCCGATCATGTCGCAGCCAGAGATCACCCCACCTTGATACACCGCGACGAGGGCGTACTGGTCAATGTCGCTTTCAGTTTTCCAGGCCGCGATCCATGAGTCCCCCAGCTGTCCAGCCAGGGTGGCCGCGAGCGAGTACATCCCTTTGGTGACCTCCTCGCTTCGCGCTACAAAACCTGCCTGAATAATGGCTGGTGTTCTTCGAATGGCGACAATGTCGAGGTGGTGCTCACGACCGTACTGGCGCGCTTCCTTCATGTGACCGGTGACACTGCCCAGCGGATGCCAGCGCAGACCGGTGACAAATGATTTTCCTCGATACTGGAGTACCTGGACCCGAGCAGAGCGTGCATTTTTTGAGGTTTCCGCAACCATGGCTTACCCCTTGGAACCTGTGCAATGCAGCAGTGGGGTAGGGCAAGAGCCCCAAGGCTCGTTGGCAGCAGGTGAAATCACCGCGCTGGGGCTGCCTGTGTCGCTATCAACAACAGGAGTAATCAGCACTACGAGCACGCTGTGCCCTGTGGTGCGGACACGGCTGCCGCCCAAACCGAAGAACCCTGGATCCCCCACGCCCGACTTGGTTGCGTTTTCGCTGTTCTCCTCAAAGCCAGTCAGTACGAGGGTTTGACCGCTGCGCAATTTGACCTTGGGCGACAGGTTCTTGGTGTCGTAGTCCGCTGTCTGGACACTGGAGCCGTTGCTCGTAAAAGTGGTAAACGTCGGTTTGCTGCTCATGCTCAGGGTGATCATCAGCAGCATGTTGTCCTGGTCGATGATTCGAGGAAGCAACATCATGTTGAAGCCGCTGGTGATGGTAGCGGGGGTGAGCGAAGTAGACGATCCAACGGAAGCCGTGGTGGTTGTCGAGCTTGATGCGACATAGCTCTTTACGTTGCCGATCTGGATTGGTGCCGGCTGCAGATTCAGCGTGGTGACCGACGGCGAGCGAACGTTTGAGATACGGCCCTGTTCTGAGAGTGCTTTTATGATTAAGTTGGAGCCAGCCCAGGGAGACTTCGACGTGTCCAAAATACTCAGGGAGCCCGAAACCGCACCCGTGCTTATGCCGGTGGTGGCATTTTTCAGGGAGAAGCCCCATTTGTTGCTCAGGGACGTATAGACAGCTGTCCAGTCCAGGCCAGTCTGGTCTGTGTCAGTGAGAGTTACCTCGAAGACTTTGACATTGAACAAAACCTGACGAGTGATACTGCTGTTGATCGAATTCAGGTATTTGGCAACGCTAGAAAGTACTTCTGGTCGATCACTTACCGTCAGGGTGCCAGTGGATCGGGAGAGGAACATTCGGCCTTGGGGCTGCTGGCTCAGCATCGCCTTGACGTTTTTTTCAATGTCTCCGATCAGGGACGTCTTGATGGTGACGGTGGTGCTCTGGTTGCTGCCTGATTCACCCGATGCACCTGTCGACGAAGATCCGCCACCACCGCCACCACCGGAACTGCTCCCGCTGCCTGTGGCGGTCAGCAAGCCCGACTTCACAGTGCTTTCAATGACCTGGTCATCTCCAAATGCCCAGACGTCGAACGTCTTGGTGTCGAAGTAAGTGACATGCACGCTGCGATCATCGGAGGAATAATTCCACGCTAAACCCAACTGGGAGGTCGCTTGATTCAACAACCCTGACAGCTTGCCGCTGTACTTAATGGGGAATGTGTTGGGCGCAGTCAGCCCAACCGAATTCATTGAGCGGGCGCTGCTCGGAACATTGCCGATGACGCCGGCGGGCATGAAGTTGGCCAGGTTGTCGGCAGAGCCCAAACCAGGTGGAACTGCAGGTCCTGAGTTGCCCTGGGTCGAACTGGAAAGGACACTTGGGTCGATTGCATCAGGGGCTACGATGACCGGAACACCACATTCGCTAGTGATGTACTGCGCAATCTCCGCGATCCCAACGTTATACGAAGGGCGATAGGTGATATCGCAATCCATGCTCAGCGGTAAACCACGCTTGGCGACCAGCGGTTTTTTGGATACCCATGGTTTGTCGCTGAACACCACCGTAGCGCGCGCGGACTCTTGTTGCTGATTTCTCAGAAATCGGCTGTATTGGGAGGCTGTCGCAGCGTCATTTTCAGCTCGGCCGGCTGATTCATTCACGCGCTGCAGCGAACAGGAACTCACCAGCGAGACCATGAGTGACAAGGCTGTGCCTTTGATCCAGAGACGAGCGTTCATCATTTGTTCCTCTCTGTAATAAAAATCAGCCGCTGTGATGAGCTACTGTCGACCACATCGACCAGAAAGGACCGTGGAGCGGTGTCGTACAGCGGGAAAATCGACCCGATGGCTTCTTGGAAACTGCCCTCAAATCGAAGCGGAGCGTCAATTGAGTAATCCAAATCATCGACCTGCCACATCAGTTTCCAGCCCGCTTTTTCAGCCCAGCCTTCGACGGTTTGACGAAGAGTTGAGCCAGTTGAAGCCGTCCATATCAGGGCCAGCGGCTTCGGCGCTGCTATGTCCGTCGCAACCGGCTTTGGCGCTGCAGAAGCTGCAGACGCCGCGGTGATCAGTTTCGGAGTTGAAGCGACCTTCGCATTGGCATTGCTGGACGTGGTCGAGTCCGGACTCGGAGTCGGCAAGGTAGACGTTTGTTTGGTAGAGCCGTCCTTGGTATTTACCGTAGGAGGGGCCACGGTTTTGGCTGGTGCAGCATTCGCCGCAGGTGTGGCGACAGATGCAGTTGTTGTGAAAGGCGCTGTTTGCGGAACGGCGGCGACTACTACTTGGCTGCCCGCATCGTTGTTATTGCTCTTTGCTGCGACAGGCTGTGCAGCTGTAGATGTGTTGAGCTGAGCAATCTGAGTTGATGAAGGACGTGGAGAGTCCGGGAGCTGGTAGCCGGGGCGCAGGACGTAGCACACCTGACGGTTGACCTCGTCGACCTTCACTTGCCAGGCCGGACCTGCGAGCACTTGCAGGGTGTTACGCAGAGTCATAGGGCCAAGTTTATATTGGGCTGCTGGCAGTGGTCGGGTGTAGAGGATGTTGACGTGGCCAGTGTCTGCCGAGCAAAGCGTATAGCCGGAACGGTCCACCACGTACTGCATCGCCTCACGCACATTTGGGTGCATGTTGGCTGGAATGCTGATGTCGATAATCTGAGCCATCAGGTCACGTTGGCCAGAATCTGGCAGCGTGCTGACGAGGGTGTAGCGCCCATAGCGCACTACCGGTTCTTTTTCAGGAACGGCGCCGCCGGGATAGAGGTCTGGCGTCAACATGTCCGGATTGCGACTGCTGTCGAAAGCGGGCTTGGGTGTCTGCGCCGTTTGGGTCGTGCAACTGGCGATTAACGCTAGAAGCGAGAGCGTGGTGACGTGCCTGATCATGTGCCGAGAGGCCCCCTGTAATGATAGGGGAACGGTGACAGGCTGGTACCAGCTGCGCAGTAGGAAATAGAAAACTACGTCTATAGGTATTTATAGGCTATACAAAGATGACGCGACCGAGGTGGAAAATTACCTAGTATCTGATCACCCATTTCCATTCACGCTGAGCATTCATTTGCATTCACGCTGACCACTCAATTGCATTCGACCTGACCAGCTATCCTGCCATTACGCCTAGAGTAATGAATCCAAAATCGCGTTCAGCGAACATCCATTCGAACATCAAATCTCCGTCCGCGTGCTGAGGCGATTGTTAATCCCTCCTGGTCGTTACCCTGTGGTCGACCGGTGAGCATTGATCCCCATCGTTAACTCCCGCCACAGGCATTTGTGCAAGCAGGCTGAACGTGGTTAAATCTGCATATTCGATTATCCACATATGCAGAGCGATTGCTTATGAGCCTTACACCACACACATTCTTCAAGTGCTTGGGTGATGAAACTCGCGCCCGGATCATGCTCATGCTTTCGGCTGAGGGTGAGTTGTGCGTGTGCGAGTTAATCTGGGCACTGGACGATAACCAGTCGAAGGTCTCCAGGCATCTTGCCCAACTGCGTGCTTGCGGGTTACTCGCAGATCGGAGGCAGGGTCAGTGGGTTTACTACCGGCTGCATCCCGAGCTTGAACAGTGGGCACTGGATGTTCTGAACGTCACTACGCAGGCACACCAGTCCTGGGTTAACGACCATCAAGGACGGCTGGCTTCCATGGAAGACAGACCCGTGCGCCAAGCCTCCTGCTGCTGACATCCTGATCTGGAACATACTCATGCTCATCGCAGCATCGATTTTCGTAGTTACGCTCGTCTTTGTTATCTGGCAACCCAAGGGGTTAGGTGTCGGCTGGAGCGCGGCAGCGGGTGCCGTTCTGGCACTACTGACTGGCGCCGTAAGTCTAGGGGATGTGCCGGTTGTGTGGCACATCGTCTGGAACGCTACCGCGACCTTCATTGCTGTGATCATCATCAGTTTGTTGCTCGATGAAGCGGGATTCTTCAAATGGGCGGCGCTTCATGTCGCTCGCTGGGGTCGGGGCAAAGGCGGACGTCTGTTTGCGCTGATGATCCTGCTCGGTGCAGCCGTTTCGGCACTGTTCGCCAATGATGGAGCCGCACTGATTCTGACCCCAATCGTCATCGCGATGCTGACGGCGCTTCGCTTCAGCCCGGCATCCACCTTGGCATTCGTGATGGCCGCAGGCTTCATCGCTGATACCGCCAGTCTGCCGATGGTGGTGTCCAACCTGGTGAACATCGTTTCGGCAGACTTTTTTGGCGTGGGTTTCGGTGAATACGCTTCTGTCATGTGGCCAGTGAACCTAGTGGCCGTGGCCGCGACACTGTTCATGCTCTGGATGTTCTATCGCAAGGACATTCCCGCCCAGTACGACGCGGATCAGCTTGAGGCCCCGGAGTCGGTGATTCGAGATCGGGCGACCTTCATTGCTGGCTGGTGGGTACTTGGCCTGCTGCTGGTTGGTCTGTTCGCACTGGAGCCGTTAGGTATCCCCATCAGCGCTGTTGCTGCTGCGTGTGCAATGATCCTGCTGGTCATCGCAGGTAAAGGCCAAATCATCTCCACGAGAAGGGTCATCAAGGACGCGCCCTGGCAAATTGTCGTGTTTTCGCTGGGCATGTATCTGGTGGTCTATGGCCTGCGTAATGCTGGCCTAACCGACTCGCTCTCGGGGCTGCTGAACATATTTGCCGAGCATGGCCTATGGGCCGCTACCTTGGGCACCGGTATCACCGCTGCGCTGTTGTCCTCGATCATGAACAACATGCCGAGTGTGCTTATCGGCGCTCTGTCCATTCAGGGCAGCGACGCTACAGGACTGGTACGTGAGGCCATGATCTACGCCAACGTCATCGGTTGCGATCTTGGCCCCAAGATCACGCCCATCGGAAGCCTGGCCACGTTGCTGTGGCTGCATGTGCTAGCGCAGAAAAATATCCGCATCACCTGGGGTTACTACTTCAAAGTCGGCAGCATCCTCACCCTCCCTATCTTGCTGGTAACGCTGGTGGCACTGGCGTCGCGGCTGAGCATCCCTGTCTAGGAGAAACCCATGAAAGTGCTATTTATGTGTACGGCAAACAGCTGCCGGAGCGTTCTCTCGGAGGGGTTGTTCAACCACCTGGCCCCGAGCGGTTTTAACGCCGTCAGTTCGGGCAGCTTCCCAAGCGGACAACTGAATCCACGCGCCGTGAGTACGTTGCAAGCGCTTGGTATCTACACCACAGATCTCTACAGCAAAGGCTCAGAGGTGTTTTCGGACTCACCACCGGATGTGGTGATCACCGTGTGTGATAAGGCTGGAGGCGAACCCTGCCCGGTCTATTTCGGGCCTGCTGTCAAAAGCCACTGGGGCCTCGCCGACCCTTCCGATGTAGAAGGCACAGACAGCGACATCCAAGCCGCATTTGACGCGACCGTCGTCCAGATTAAAAAGCGTTTCGAGGCATTCTTCAGCTTGGATCATTCGGCGCTCACACCGCAGGAACTGAAGCGCGAGCTAGATCAAATAGGTGAACTGTAATGGACGAATTTTCCTCGGAAAGCAGCCTGGATCTACCTAATCTGGATCAGTCGCTAATCGACTTCGTCACACTGGATCGCCTGCAAGGCAACGAGCAACCGACTCACAAACCACGCATCTTGTTGCTGTATGGCTCAACCCGTGAGCGCTCTTTCAGCAGGCTGCTGACCCAAGAGGCCGCGCGCATCCTGACCCTAATGGGAGCCGAGACCGTCATCTTTGATCCCTCGGGTCTGCCTCTCCCTGATGACGCTCCGGAAGACCATCCAAAGGTTAAAGAGCTGCGGGATCTGGTTCTGTGGTCAGAGGGACAGGTGTGGTGTTCGCCAGAGCGTCACGGTGCAATGTCTGCTGTATTCAAAGCCCAAATAGACTGGATACCTCTCACGTTGGGCGCTGTCCGCCCCAGCCAGGGCAAGACGTTGGCCGTCATGCAGGTCTGCGGTGGATCACAGTCCTTCAACACGGTAAACCAGCTTAGGATCCTCGGGCGCTGGATGCGGATGATCACCATCCCAAACCAGTCGTCAGTACCCAAAGCCTTTCTGGAGTTCGACGACGCAGGGCGTATGAAGCCATCCGCCTACTACGACCGTGTTGTGGACGTGATGGAGGAACTGATGAAGTTCACGCTGATGGTTCGGGGCCGGGAAACGTATTTGGTAGACCGCTATTCGGAGCGCAAGGAAAGCGCCGAAGCACTCTCGAAACGAGTCAATCAAAGATCGATTTGAGCGACCAAGGGGATAGAGGATGAGCAACACCACAGTAAGGATTGCGCAGATTTCGGACGCTCAAGCCATCCAGGCAATTTACGCACCGATGGTTGAGCATACGGCGATTTCGTTTGAGCTTGAGCCGCCCACAGTCGAAGAGATGGCCAAGCGGATTGGGTCGACTTTGCCGACTTACCCGTATCTGGTAGCGGAGCGAGACGGCCAGCTCATCGGCTATGCATATGCCAGTCAGCACCGGGCTCGTGAGGCCTATCGCTGGTCGGTCGACGTCACCGTTTATATATCGCCAGAAGCGCACCGTAGCGGGGTCGGCCGGGCACTGTATGGCGTGTTGCTGCCGACATTGAAAAGGCAAGGGTTTCACGCAGCCTTTGCCGGGATCGCGCTGCCAAACGATGGCAGCGTGGGGCTGCATGAAGCACTAGGCTTCGCTCACATCGGTACGTATCCAGAAGTAGGATTCAAGCATGGCGCTTGGCATGATGTTGGATATTGGCGTATCGCGCTGGATTCAACGAGTCCGCCAAAACTGTCCGTGCCTTTCAGTGAGATCAGTCTCTTCTGAATGGGTCTCGACGGCCATTATGAGCGATGGGAAGATTCTAATACGTAACAAAGTCAATTATGTTCGACTCCTCGAAATGAATACGAGCAAAGTGGGTAAAATCGAAATAGATTTGCCACTTTCGGAAGTTTGCAGATATCGAACGAAACTATTGTTGCCGATGGGGAGGCCTATTAGATTCCAGAAAACAAAAGTAATGGTTCCAAGTACGTTTACAAGGTCTCAGCCACTAAGAAGCAGTGATATACCGCAGATCTACAAATTGGTCGCCAATGCTTGTCTCGCGTTGCCGGCCGCGTCGGGCTCAATGAGGTCACTTGCCAACTGACGCTTATCCTGCAGCATTTGCCAAAGCATCTGGTCGATTGTGTTTTCCACCAGCGGGATTTTCACCACGACCATGCGCAATTGCCCATTGCGGTAGGCCCTGTCCTCAGCCTGGTCCTGCAGTCCAGGCGTCCAGGGGAGGCCCAGGAACATCACATAGTTGGCCGCAGTGAGGTTGTTGCCGGTGCCGGCAGCGGAGGTAGTGGCGGCAAAGACGCGGGTTTCTGGATCACTTTGGAATTGATCGATCGCCTTCTGCCGTTTGCCTACAGAGTCACTGCCGACAACCGTGACGCACCCGTACTCAGCTTGCTTGCACCGAGTGCGAAGTGTTCCTACCGTATCCTTGAACTCACAGAACAAGATTACTTTGTCCTCCGCGTCCAGTTCGCACAGCAGATCCATTACGACACGAATCTTTACCTGCTCAAGCAACTGACGCAGTGATCCCAACCTGGCGAGGCTAGGCCTGTCTTCGAGCCGAATTTGATCGTATTGCTTGCGCTCTTCAGCAGTGAGTTCGATGGGTAAAGTTTGGCGCTGTTTGCCCTTGAGACCGGGCAAGACATCCTTGCGTCGACGGAGCATCCAATCGCCGATTGCGCCCCGCAGATTCATGCGGAAATCCTGACTGCCGGCGAACTGTTCGCAGAATTCTTTCAAGGGCAGTTTCCCAACGGGGTGGCCGGATAGCCGTAGCAGCGTGTGCAGCTCAGATTCTCGGTTGAGGACTGGCGTACCCGTCAGCAGGTAACGGTTGGGTATCTTGGCGGCAATGTCGAAGCCGTGACGTGTCCACGCGGCGGTCGGCTCTTTCAGGCGGTGCGCCTCGTCGATGATCATCACTTCAAAGTGTCCTGCATGCAGAACAAAATCGCCAAGGCGTTCGTAGTTGGTGATAATCCATTGCGAAGAGGGATCAAAGACCTGTTGGCCGATAGTGGCCTTGGGATACACCATCTGGATTTCGCGTTGCCAGTTGATGATCAACGTCGACAGGGTGATAACCAAGATGGGTCTATTAGCTGCTCGGATTGCAGCGGCAATGATTGCTTGGCGAGTTTTACCAAGCCCCATGTCATCCGCAAGCAAGGCGCTTGTGCGCTGTAGCAAGTGCCGGATGCCTGCCGGTTGATGGTCCAGTAAAGAATAACCAGCCAATGCCTGGTTAATCTGTTCGGTAGTGGACCCGGTGCGCTCGATTGAGGGCACCGCGGCTAAATACACATCGGTTGAGGTGCTATCGTCAGCCGCTTTTGCTGCGCGCTCTTGTGGCGGTCCACCAAGACTGATGCGGGTGATTTCATCAGCTGGAACAACGGATCCGTCGGTCAGCAGCTCTTGCACGGTGTCGAGGATTTCGAACTGATCCTCCGACAATCCAAGCTCCAGGATCAAGTTGCTTCGCACCACTTCCGCACCAGCGTCAATGCGCCAGGACTTGGAATGCCCGAGAAACACGCCGTGCATGCGCCTTGAAACGGCGACCGCGCCAGGATGGTAGTCACCTGACAGCAGGATCCCGCCCTGAACGAGTGGAGCTATCCGAAAGGTCAGCCCCCACGTGAATGCCTGCCGATCTGGGTCGTTTTGTGCGGCTGTGATTTTATGTGAAAACGTCTCCCAACTTTCATTGAAACGGTCCTCGGACAACTCCATCAAACGGTGGAAGAGCACATCCAGGTCATCCAGCAACTTGCCTTTTGGTAATCGCCAATAGCGATGTTGAGGATGCTCGGCACGCCGAATATAGAAACCATTACGTTCGAGAAACAGCCGGTTCGCACCCTCAACGTATTGCATTAAGACCCCGAAGTCATAGCCGTCAAAAATGACTTTTTCGACCAGGTCCTGCCGGCGGTTCATCAGACGTGGACGACTCATGTCCTGCTCAATCGTTGGTTGATCCATTCCGCACAGGCCTGGGCATGCATTTTTTTCCGGTTTCGATTTGTATAGCGCGACATGGATAGTGTTTGGTCGGGCCATTCCAGGTTAATGGCGAGCTCACCCGATTTGATCTTTGCCCAAAACCATTGATAGGCCCGGTCAACCCTGGAGCCCGACTTAGGTGTGCGATTGCGGAGCCCTCTCAGTTGTATCGTCACCAGGTGTTTGGGAGTCAATTTTGCTAACGTTTCGCCCCAGGCACTTTCATCCATTTGGATTTCTGCAGAGGCCAACGATTTCCCGTTTTCGCGAACCGAAAAAAGACGGCAGATGCCCCGATAAGCACTGTAGTCGTAACCATCAATGCAATGGCCCAGCGCTCGATGTTCCGCATCAAGATCGGCGGGGCACTTCAGTTCGATAATTTGCAGCCCATTTGGACTCACGAGGGGTGTGCTGGTTGAATAAAGCAGCGGCTTCCAGGGCGTTAAAGAGTCTGTTCTTGTTTGTGGATCTACTGCATCTAAAGCCTCACGGATGTCTATCAACGCGAGGTGAAAGCCATTCACCAAGCTGGCGATCTGGTGATAGGAAGCAGTAGCAATGAAGCTTTTGAGTTTCTGCAGTGCTTCACCAGAAGCTGGTCCGTCGCTCTCATCAACGTTGTTAAAGAGCTCGTTCAGGTCTCGAAAGTCGTCGGCGATTTTGGACCAATTGTCGTCCGACCAATCAGTTGGACACCCTGACAGCAGCCTGTTCCAGTCCTGCGTTTGATCCAGCAGTTGATACGGGATTTTATCCAGCAGCGCGAAGAGAGTGATCCAGTGCGCTTTTTTAAGAGGACGGCGATTGCCCAGTGAGGCTCCCAGCAGCAGTCGATGCCAGGGTCCTTGTGGCCCCTCGCGGCTGATACGGGTCAATGCACTGCCGGTATCGAATACCCGCTGTTGACCCAGGTAGCGCACTGCAGCGCGCGGCGCCTGTAGCAGCCAAGCCAGTGTGTCGGAAAGGGGGAGGCCCGCGTCGGCTATGCGACCTACCAGGCACTCTTCAGCGGAAATCAAATAACGGTCCTCACTCCAGTATGGGCGCCACGCCTGAAGTTCATCCCATGGGCAGTTCATGTATACCTGCTGCTGCCCATCCCACGGCCACGGCCATTGATCTGCTAGTACCAGAAGTGGAATCAGTACTGGCTGGGCTTTTAGGGCCTGAAGGCGGCGTTTTCGGTCACCTTGAGCCAGCCAGTTATAGAGCTTGGGTGAGGGACATTGCGCTGAACGAATGGCGAATAAAAGCTCTTGGTCCAGACACTGGCAAAACTGCTTCAGCGTGCTGCCAATCTGCTTCAGGTAAAATCGGGTGCGGGGATTGAAGTACCGATTGTTGCTCGCCGTCCAATCGAAGCCGCGGCGATTAAAGCTTCCTAGATCTTCAATCGAAAGGGCTTTCGCCCTCTCTCCAGCAGACTTGCAGAAGGAGGTCAGTAGGACGTCTGCATACCAGCGTTTTTCAAACCTGAGCAGTAGCTGCTGGGCCACCATTGCGGTGGGTTTTCTCTTATGCACGCGGTCCTTGCTGAAGATTTTGCAGGCCTTAACCTGATGACCATCGAAGTACTGGAGGTGATCGCCGATTCTGGCCAGGAGCCGCCGTGTTTGATCATCTGTAGAGGGCAGGGCTACGCACCAGCAACGAGTATGGACAGTGGAACTCAGATAGGTATCGATGAAGGAGGTCAGCTGGGAGGGCGGTACGTTAAATTGTAAAGCCCAGGTCTGGGCGACTTCAATTTGCCGGTCTGAGAACTTCTCCAGCTTCGGCGCTAAGATGCGCAGCCCCACCACCGATTGTCTCTTCTGTACGCTCACCCATGACCTCCTCTGCAATTTCGCAGAGGACTGTCAGGTATAGGAATGGTGGGCTTCTAGGGTTAATGCGTAACGGCGTTGTCGGTGATTTATATCGGCAATGGCAGAAGTCACACCCCTCTGGGTTTATTGAGATCTGGTTTGCCATTCAAGTTTGGAAAACTCACCTTGCATCCATTCGATTTGAAGCCTGTGCAACCCCAAAAGTCATAGCCACCGCCCCCTTTTTTTTGTCGCCTTGCGAGGGGTTGATTGCACTTGGGACAGTTGAAAGCGCCACCTGCTGTGGCTGGGCGTGGAGCGGACGCCATCGGCACACTCGGCATTCCACGTTGCTGAGACAGTTCCTCTTCCAGGCGTCTATGCAGACGCGCAACGACAGCTCCATAGGTGTCTTGGCCCTGGGCGACTTTGTCCAAATCCCGCTCCAGCTCCCTCGTAAAATCGAGCTCCACGAAACTGTAGAACCCTTCCAGCTTCGCGATTGTTTCCTCCCCCAGCGGCGCCGGTACCAGCTTGCGGCTTTTTTCCTCAATCATTCCTTTGCTGGTGATGTTCTTCAAGATCGAGGCGAACGTGCTGGGACGACCAATACCGCGGCGCTCCATTTCTTTGATTAGACTGGCCTTGGTGTAGCGGGATGGCGGCTGAGTTTTCTTCTTCAGCAGTTCTCCGTTGTGCACAGAGATGATCTGTTTTGGTGTGAGTGCAGGAACTGGGTTGCTCGCTGCTCCATCTTCCTCATCGTCTGTGTCATCGCCCTTGAGCAGTTTCCGCCACCCAGGATGAAAAAGGGTTTCACCAGTTGCATTGAATCGCAAAGCCTTACCATTTGGGCCAACCGCGAGCAGTTTTACAGCACGCACGTCGAATACCGCCGCTTCGATCTGGCTGGCCAGCGCCCGGACCCAAATCAACTTGTACAGGGCGAGTTCCTCGTCGTTCTCACCAGCTTTTGTATCAGCCCAATGCGTCGGGGTAATAGCGGGGTGGCCTTCCTGCGCGCCTTCGGCGGCCTTGAATGTACGTCGCTCGTCGACGGTCTTCAATCCGATAGATCTAGCTACGGTTCTAATATCCTCCATGGCCTCGTCTGGTACGTTGGGATTATCCGTCCTGTGGTAGGTGATCACGCCTTGTTCATACAATCGCTGGGCGACTTGCATGGTCTTGTCCGGGTCCCATTTCAAGGCGTTGCTGGCTGCTTGTTGAAGGGTGGAAGAGATGAAGGGCGCGGGTGGGTGGCGCTCGGCCTTGCGGTCTTCACAGGACTCGACGACGACATTACGTGTGCCGGCGACGAGTCGGGCCAGGTTGGCATCTTGAACGTAAGGAAAGTCTTTGCTCGCGAAATCCGGTACCGGTTGCCAGTCTGCATACCAGGTGGTGCCCTGATTCATATCCACAAAGTTCAGACGCACACCGAAGTGGTTGATTACCTGAAAGTTGCGGATCTCGCGCTCGCGCAAAACCACCAGGTATACGGCAGGCGATTGCACGCGGCCTGCAGAGGTGGGCTTGCCCATCAGTCGGCGTAGCTCCTGAGTCACCAGGTAACCCACCAAACGATCAAGTACACGCCGGCATTCTTGTGACGCGACTCTGTTCAAATCGATTTGGCGAGGATTGGCTAGAGCCTCTGCGACACGCTTCAGGGTGATTTCATTGAAGGTGATGCGTTTGTAGGATTTGACCGCCAGTACCTGCTGGATGTGCCAGCTGATGCTTTCACCTTCGCGATCCGGATCGGTTGCGAGGTAGATTTCATCGGCCTGTTTAGCTGCGGCCTTGATGGTCCGCACGGCCTTGGCGCTCTTATCCAGGATCTCGTACACCGGTGTGTAATTTTTGCGGACGCCTGTGGTGATCATGCTGTCGTCCTGCCCTCTGGCGGGCAAGTCACGTATGTGCCCACCACTGGCGACAACCAACCAGTGTTCGCCTGGGCGCAGTTTCTTCATCATTGGCTGAAGCTTTTTCAGCTTCCCAGGTGCCTCGATGATCAATAGCTTCACGGTGTGCCCCTTCTCAATTATGCAGAGCGGGACTGTCACGTCATGGCAGGTAAGGCTTCAATGGGAAATGGTCAATGCACAACGGGAGGCTTTTAGCGGCTAGAGGTCCAGCGTCAGCTGCTGTTCCTGGGCAAAGCCCTTTAGCCACGACGCGCGCATCGCAGGATGGTGGTAAGGGCAGTCATACACCCGTAGCCCTTTTCGGGCGGCGTCAGCACCGGCTATTTGAACGGCAGTATGGGGGTTATTGAATTGCCGCCTATCTGCTGGTTTCAAAGAAGTTCGAGATTGCGCCATTGGCTATCGGTCCCCGAAGAACAGATCTATCAGACAGTAACATCACGAATAGCGCATTTTTTTGCATCAAAAACGGAAGTTTTAAACTTCTGTGCTTGAGATAGCCGAATGGAAGTGTGACTCAACCTGAAAGTTAACGAATGGCGCGATTTTTTGCCAACCAATTGGCGGTTTGATGTCAATTCGAAGCTGGCTCGTCCGTCCAGTTCGCAACTCTGATCCACGCGATGAAGTCCTGAGTGGATTGTCCGCTTTGAACACGTAGTTGTTCCAGCTTGCCGTATAAGTGTTCAGTCATTTCGTCGTCGTCGTCAAAGTCGACGCGGTATTCAGTATCTAAGCGGTATTCATCGAGCAAGGTGTTGATAAATCGGCGGGCTTGCCAGGTATCAAGGTCTGTCTCTCCACGGCCCCCCATCAGATACTCTCCCGTTCGCCACCCAACTGGAGCCCATGATGCTCGGTTTATGTCCAGGGTGAGCCCGTAGTAGTCCGGAGCATTCACCTCGCTTTCATCAAAGTAAGCCCAGTAAACACGGCCTAAAGCTGGGTGCTCTGCGCCAATGACAACGTACCCTGTTGGGTCCCTCAAAACTTCATCCATCGGCACGTCCTAATTTGTAGTGGTTCTCTAATGAGGTCGGGGGAAACGATGAGCTGTTTCCCCCAACACCGACAGCTACACGAATGGGCCGAAAAATTAAGCCCCTGTTTTCAGAATTGCGGTGGATCGGTATCTGGATATTCATCCGGGCCTGGAGCTGGCTGCGGCCGCGATTCGGGTCTGTTGGACTGTTGCGAATTCTGGTTTTGCGAAGGCGCCAGATTCACCATGGTCACGCGGTGTGGCAGCATGCCGACCCGGCTGGCCTGGATTTTCAAAGCTTCGAATTCGCCATCGTCGTTCTTCCAACGGTCCATAACGGCGCGACCGGAAACCAGCACTCGCATACCTTTCTGGAACAGTTGCGAATAATGCTCGGCGTCCTTGTGCCACCACTCCACATTCGCCCAAAAACCGCCACGATCTTCGTAGCCGCCTTTGCCATCCGGAATCGAATTGTCGAAGTAAACGTTGGCTCGCATGAGTCGACGTGGGTCTTTATTGCCGTTGGGGAATTCTTTGAATTCCGGTGCAGAACCGATATTGCCTTCCCAGCCTTGTACGGGCGTGCCCATGAGTATTCTCCGAGGTTATTGGTGTTGCGTTGGGTTGTTGAGCTGCTGCAGGCGAGCGGTATACACGGCCTCTGCCTGGCCCATTTTTTCTGCGCACTCGGCGGCCTGTTTGGTGATCGAGTGCAGCAAACTCATTTGCATATTCAAGGTGATGCGCTGCAGCTCCATCACGTAAAGATCCTGCAGCATGGATTCCGGTGTTCTGGGTGAGCCCATCATTTCTGCCCAAACCCCTACGCCCATCCGCCGATCTGTCACCTGCTGCCATCTCAAAAACTGGGTGCCGGCTTGGGTGTTCTGCTCAGTCAACCGCACTGGAACTAGGGTGAATGGATATCGGCGGGCCTGGCTCAGCACTTCCTGGGCAAGAGCTTTTAAGTCCGATTCTTGAGCTCGGCAAAGATCGGCAAATTGGGTCAGCTCCCCCTTACCTTTAAAAGGCTTTAAAAGGCCCTTTAGTGAGGCAGCCTGTTGCAGTCGCTGAAAGGCTTCCTGTTGCAGTGGCCGGAAGGCGGTCTGTTGCAGCGACCCATCATTGGAGGGAATCTGGCCCATGCTCTTTAACCCTCAACGGGGTCATCGAGATGATCATCCGTCTCGGTTTGCTGCTGACCGCGGATGATCGGTGGCGCGAAATTCGAACGGCGGGTGCCTTCCAGGATGTCTTGTGGCAGCTCACCGTACCGCTCGTACATTTTGCGGGCTGCTTCAGCCTTGGCATTGTTTGCAGCGAAGTCGTCGCGGGCAGCGCCTGAGTACTTATAGATCTGGGCCAGACCAAACAGTCTCCGCAGTACCGCTGCGCCTTCGTCGATCCAGGTTTCCATATCGTGGCGCCCGACAAGGCCAACGTGCTGGGCCAACAGAATGCGTCTGACAATTTCGTCGTAGTTCGTCAGCAGGTACACAGCCTGAAATCCCAGGGGATTGGAGATGTACAGCGGGAGGCTGACAGGCTGGATCGAGAGGTTTTCGCTAATGCTGATGGCCGGTGGAAGAGAGGCCATGGCTGTGTCCAGGCGATCTTCGATGGTCTTTAACGCTTCCTTGGAATCGTTGATCTTTTCCTCGAGGAGGATCATCCACCAGTCAGAGTAGGGATCATCCTGTTGGGCGCCTCGAGACATTCGATTGACGACAGTGCAGAACCCTGACAGACCAATGATGCCGGCTTTGAGGTCATTTTTAGGGCGCCCCATCCATATACGAGCGGCGTGGTGAGTGTGAAGGGTGAGCTTCACATCGCTGCGCAGTGAACCGATGTTGAGCCGGAAGTTATCAGCCATGGTGCAGTGTTTCCTTGGGAAGAGGATTGACGTACCCATGCTGCAATTTGGCTATAGGAGACGCAGCATTAAATACGTAGCCCGATGGAAGGGGATTTGTTGAGGCTTCTATATAGGAAGAGCTGAAACTCGCCGGTGCGGACCGAATCCCTTGCGTGGCGGCCACCTCCGGTGCCGGATGCTGTCAGGGTGTTGTGGGCCACAACACTTGCCATGTCGCCGGCACGGATGCCGGATCCTGCCAAGGTGGTGCGGGCCGCACCACTTATATGGCTGCCACCTCCGGTGCCGGATGCTGTCAGGGTGTTGTGGGCCACAACACTTGCCGTGTCGCCGGCACGGATGCCGGATCCTGCCAAGGTGGTGCGGGCCGCACCACTTATATGGCGGCCACCTCCGGTGCCGGATGCTGTCAGGGTGTTGTGGGCCACAACACTTGCCATGTCGCCGGCACGGATGCCGGATCCTGCCAAGGTGGTGCGGGCCGCACCACTTATATGGCGGCCACCTCCGGTGCCGGATGCTGTCAGGGTGTTGTGGGCCACAACACTTGCCGTGTCGCTGGCACGAATGCCGGATCCTGGGCAAGTGATTTGGGCCGAGTCACTTGCGTGGCGGCCGCGGCGTATTTCGGTTCCTGTCAGGGTGTTGCGGGCCGCAACACTTGCTGTGTAGCTGGCACAGATTCCGGTCACGACCGCTTCGCTCTGGGCCGCGTTACCACGATATTCTGGTTGTCCACCTGACATCATGGATGTGTACCCCGATTAGGCTTCAGCAGATGCAGCATTCCGCTGAGTGTGTGTTTTGCGGTTTGTATCGACTCAGGGCTACGCGTCTGCGTTAGCGTCTTCGTCGGCTGCTCTGCGCCCTCTGGCGGGGCTGAAGCGTCTTGACGCTCGGGGCTCGCTTTTGCCTTGTCGTCAGGGTTCCATTGGCTGTTGAAATCGCCGCGAACGGCCATGCCGACGAGCGTCATTAAGTATCCAAGCGGGTTTCGGACCCCTCCCGAGTCACAGCGGTGGACCCATTGTTTGATGAGCGCGGTTTTCAACTCTGCTGGAACCTTTTGCAGCGCCAGGACCGCGTTCTGTTTTTGCTCGACCGGTAGTCGATGCAGTGCACCGAGCAAATCGGCAGCGATGTCGTTTGGTGTGGGCGGTACATGTACAGAGCTTTTACAAACATCTTTGTGTGTATCTGTATACGTACTATATGAGTTCGGATGCCGAACTAAGTCCGAACTCAGTGATTTACGGCTGAGTTCGGCATCCGAACTCTGCTCCAAAGCGATTCGCTCTTCGCCTTTTTCACTGAGTTCGGTATCCGAACTCAGTGGAGATAGAGCTATATTTTGCTGAGTTCGGATTCCGAACTCAGTCGCTTTAAGAACGACTGGAGCCTGCGCTTTGGTCCAGGCCTGGCTATTCATGCGGGATTCGATGATGTCCAGCCTGCTAGGTAAGCGTTGGCCAACATCAGGATCAGCTGCAAATTCCTTCCAGGCAATTTCTGCCACTTCGCGAATCACCTTGGTCTGGTGCTGCATTGACTGCGCGAGTAGCTGCAAGTAGTCCTTGTCGAACTCTATAGCTTCGGCCGGTGTGACCGGTTCGTCGTGAAGCAGGTAGACGTTGCCTTGCACTTGTCCACTCAGATCATTGCGCACCCGTCGCCCCAGGCTAAGCCAACGGGTGAGACGTAAGGTCACTAATGCTTTTGATACAGTTTCACGCGAGGCAGGCCTACCGGGTTGCATACCCAAATATGGCCGCAGTTGGTCATAGGTAGGGAACGCCGTAAGGCCGTCGTCATTGATCAGTAGGCGAAATACCTGCCAGGTGTTTCTTTCAAGCGGGGTTAAGCGATCATCCAAAAGCAATCGGCGAGGAACCGTTTCGTGTGGGTTCCCGCTGAAAATAATTCCGGAGTAGGGGGAAGACCCTTCAATCCCCGGAGGCGCCGACTCTTTTTTCTGAAGCAAATGAGCTTCAAGGTGACCCGAGGCCGAGTCTAAAAGCGTCGACAAGGGAAGCCGAGACAACCTCATAATACAGAGTCACCTTCCACCGATGTCGCTGCAGGCTGTGCAAGTCGTTGAGAAGACACAAGCTGTAGCCTTCTCGGAAGGCCAGGGTTTGCAGGAGGGTAAAGCCCTTCCTTTATCCAGGACTGAATGCGATGCCAGATGATGGCCAGGCTGAGGTTTTCGTGGGTCTCATCTGGGCTAGTATCCTGTGGAGCATTGAGTTCCTCGGCGACCAACATGGCGATGTCCAGCAACGCGAGACTGTCGCCAAGCTCTACCTGATGCTCTTGCATTAGGTGCGTCCATCGGTACCAAAGCTGAGCGTCCATCTCCTCACTGAATTCGCGCCAACGGCCACGACGTGCCGTCACGCCGATCATTAGGCGTTGAAGGGCCACATCCTGCGGAGACAGCCCGAAGAACTGTTGCAGCATTTGAGTGGTCGCGCCAAGTCGCAGCGCACGTTCAATCATGCGCACTTCTTCATCAGAACGCTGCGCGCCTGACAGTAGTTTTTTTACCATGTCCCCATCAATGGTGACGTTGCACCAAGACACGGGAGTGTTAAGCAGCAAGCTCAGTACTGAAGGTTGTTGGAGCTGAGCCAATATCTCTGGCTCCAGGCCCATTTCGATGCAGCGCCGAAGTTGGCCATTACGCATGTGATGAAGCACCTGTGACAGGATTGCTTCATTTATTGGTGTCTTGGACATGACGACTCCCCCTTGTAGAGTCCGTGTGTTAACTGGCTGAATTCGGACCGTTGTTGGCGACTGACTGGATTTCCAGGTCAATCAAACGTCTTGCGAGACGAATAATGCGGAACAGCTTCACTAGAGCGCCGTCGCTGAGACGGCATTCACTTTCAGGGGGCTGATCTTTTGTGTGAGGCTGGCCCAGTAAGATCTGGCCCAGTCCGGCTGCGAACTCAAAGTCAGCCAACGCGTCGATTTGAAGCTTGGGTTGCTGCTGAATCATTTTCAGTACGATGGCCATCGAGCCGCTCAAAGACTGGAGCAGCGTCAAGGTATGTTGGGCTGTGGCAGTAATTTCGACTTCCGCTTCGGGGTGTCGGTAGCTGAACCCGACGCCACCATCGATATCGATAAATTGACCTGGGGCTTTGACCGAGCTGGCTATTTCGCGAGCCAATTGAGCGATGTGCTGACGCAGGGTCGCGGTATTGTCTATTTCGCGTTCGATGTACCAAAGGTCAGAAATGGGATTGAGTCCGCCAGCTTGAACAGGGATGGCCACCAAGGCATTGGAGGCGAAGTCGGGCAAGACCTCACCGTCAAGCGCAGCGAGCTCCCGTTTCATCTTGTCGACTCTGGGAGAAGTCTTCACAGGGCTCGCAACGTGCCCATCGATACGTGCTTGGCGCTCTTGTGGGCTCATTTGCTCCTGCGGAGTTGGGGCCAGTTGCTGTTGCACCCCTTGAGGTGAAGGACTCTCTTTGGAGGGCGTCGTCTTATGTGTGCTGCCCCCCGAAGTAGTAGGGGGTAGTTGTAGAGGGTTCTGATTAGCCTCAATGCCATTGTTCGAAACGTTAAGTTGAGTCCCCCCCTCAAATTGCGATGCAGGGTACTGTGGCAGCTCAAGAACCGGCGTAGACCGGCGCAATTGGTCCTGGTTCTGAGTGATTTCCAACAGTATTTGCTCGTAGCCGAGGTTCAGCGGCTTTTTAAGGTGATCTATCAGTTCGTCCTGAAATCGCTGGAATAGAAATTCTTCAGCGTCGCCCTCAAACTGGGACAGTACATCTTGGAAAAGCGTATCGAAATCAAGGTGCTGCTCCTGCTCTTGATAATTGCGATCCCAGCACTGAAGAGCTGTTTTGCGCAAAGACAGAAGCTTTATGATTCTGTCTACTCCCAGTCCAGAGTACAGCGCGCCTGGAATTGCTGGCAGTAAGTACCGAATGGTGTCGTGCATACGACTCAAGTGAGACGCGGAGACCGGGTAGCCATCCGCTGACAGCCGCCGTGAAAGCTCACGTAATGAGATAGACTCCCCTGCCTCTGTTTCATACAGCGCTCTCGCTTTGTCGACCCCAATAGCCCGCTCAATGAACAGGAGCTGGCCTTGGAGGTCGTTTTCAGCCAAGTGGCCGGTGAGCGAGATGATTTCGCCCCGAACGGCGTCCCAGGGTCGAAATAGGCAGTGAAACTTGAAGTACTTCTCGTCGCCGGTCTCACGATACAACTCGTTTAAAATTGCCAGGCGAGTGTTGCCGCCGTTGCGGATCCGGTACTTATCTTCCCCAGGTTTACGAGTGACGGGAGGTGGCGTATCGAGTCCCCGATTTCGTATCGACTCTTTAATTTCATCGTACTTCGGGTTACGAGTCGTCCTTGGGTTTTCGTCATACGGCAGCGTTTCGTCGAGAGTCAACAGCATGGGGGTATCGACGATGGGGTCGCTCATTCGCGCTGCCACCGGCGACTTCGATTCAAACGCCGGCAGCAACAGCTTATCTTTCATGGTTTGGGCCAAAGACGCTTTCATACTCTGGCTCCTGGCTGCTCATAAGCCGGGCTTGCCGCCAAAAGCTGGTCAATGATTTTCAAAGCACGATCCAGAGCAGCTTCAAGTTCGGCAGTTGTCTCCAGCCGATAAACAATTTCTGAGTTCATCGACCTGGCGTTTTCACGTGCTTCCAACGCGATGCGTTCGCGCATCCCGTCGGGCAGGCGAATAACGAATTTTTCTTCATGCAGACGCTGTGGTTTGTTACTCATGGTGGGCTCCGATGCCTAGGGTAGAAAGTGTGTTCAGCGACGTTTCAACTGATCAGTGAGTTGGGTAGGTAACCCCTTGATGACTAATGAATTGGACGCCTCGTCGTACTCGATCTTGTCCCCTAGCAGATGCGCTTCAAAACTGATGGACAAGCCTTCGGCACGGCCGGTGAACCGACGGAATTGGTTGAGAGTGCGTTTATCCAGGGGGATTTCCGGCGACAGGCCGTAGTCCTTATTGCGGATATGGTCGTAGAACGCCTTGGGGCGATCTTCATCGATCAAGCCTGACAGTTCCTCCAGGCCCATGGGTTCACCGAGCTTGGCCTGGCTGGTGGCGTAGTCCACCAGGGCCTTGGTTTTCTCGCGGGCCGATTCGTCTGGCAGGTCTTCGTTTTCAACGAAGTCGCTGAACGCCTTGAGGAGGGCGCGGGTTTCGCCCGGGCCGTCGACGCCTTCCATGCAGCCAATGAAGTCGCTGAAATACCCCGAGATCTTCTTACCGTTTTTGCCTTTGATGTACGAGATGTACTGCTTGGATTGCTTGTTGTTCTGCCACTCGGACAAGTTGATACGCGCTGCCAGGTGCAACTGGCCAACGTCCAGGTGGCGTGAAGGAGTGACGTCCAGATCGTCAGTAACCACCACGCCTTCACTGTGGTGGAGCAGGGCGACAGTTAGGTAGTCGGTCATGCCTTGCTGGTAATGGGCAAACAGTACGTGGCCACCGGTGGAGAGGTTGGACTCTTCCATCAGCTTTTGCAGATGCTCGACCGCCGTGTGGCTGAAGGCGGTGAAGTCCTGGTCACCTTCAAAGTACTGCTTTAACCAGCCGCTAAACGGGTGCGCGCCGGACTCGGCATGGAAGAAACCCCAGGCCTTGCCTTGTTTGGCGTTATAGCTCTCGTTGAGGTCGGCAAGCATGTTCTCGATGGCGACCGATTCGGATAGCTCCGAATCGCGTGCCTGGAGAACAGCAGGTGTGCCATCGGGTTTTTTGTCGATCAGGTGGACGATGCAATGACGGATAGGCATTAGATTGCCTCCTGCGAGTGTAGGGTTTGAGCTCGATCAGCACGACGAATACGGGCTTTGGCGTTGAGGCCTGAGCGGTAATCGCTTGCGGTTGATGAGGTGTAAATCGATCCAAGGCCAGATTTCGTGAACTTGATATGGCCACCTTGAGTGCGAGACACCGTCCAGCCATTCGCTTCAGCAAACTTCACGAGTACACGAAGGCTCTCGCTTTTTCCGCGTAGGAGATTGGTGGTCATAGCTCTGCATCCCTGTCTGCCAGAACGTTACCGGTCTGGATCGCGATGATTTCAGCCTGATCGCCAGGAAACTTGGTACCGAGCTCATGCAAAAAGTGACGCGTAGCCTCACGTGCTCCAGGCACGCGGAACACCACGCTGCAGTGCTGAACTTCCGCGGGGTGTTGCAGGTGAGACATGACGGCCACTTTCAGCGAGCAGCACTGGAGGTAGCGGGGCACCCAAACCGACCAGAAGTAGCTGGATAGCAAGGCGCCCGCACAGAGCAGTTCAACGGTAATTGTTGCGCTGGGCGTGTTGGTCAGCTCGACGTAGCCGAGCTTCTCAAACTCCAACAGATCCTCACGCATGCTCATTGGGACCACGGTGCTGTGGTCACGAGCAAGGCGGCCGATCGCTTGAGCTAATGCGTCGAGCTCCACCGGGTTGATCCCAGATTTATGGGCATGAGCCACAGCAGAGGCTTCGAACACGGCACCGGCATGGATACTAGGAAATAGCTCGGCGCTACTGTGCATCCGACACCTCCTGAAGCTCCTCGATGTCATAGCTATTGCAAGTAGGGCAAATAAGCTCGTCCACTTCACCGCCGGGTAAGGCTGGAGCGCCACTCACTTGATGTTTCGGGTGGTGGCTATCGCATTGAAGGCACCAGTGAGTGATGCGTACGAGAGTATTCATCGCTGAGGTGTGCTTTTTCATAGTTGAGCCCCTTGCCAGCCGGCGTTGGGACTGAGGTTGGCAAACCGGGTCTGATTGGCGATGAAGGCTGTTCGTACGGTCCCAGTTGGGCCGTTACGCGCCTTGCCGAGAATGATTTCTGCAATGCCTTTGTGTTCGCTCTGAGGGTGGTACACCTCGTCCCGGTAGACGAACATAATCAGGTCCGCGTCCTGTTCAATCGCACCGCTATCACGCAGGTCTGCGTTGATCGGACGCTTATTTGGCCGTCGCTCCAGTTCTCGGTTGAGCTGGGAAAGCGCAACCACCGGGCAATTCATCTCTTTCGCTAGGGCCTTGAGGGACTGGGATATAGCGCTGATCTCGTTGGCCCTGTTTTCCTGACCTGGGCAGCGCATGAGCTGCAGGTAATCGATCAGGATCAAGCTCGGGTGTCCGAAGCGACGAGCTGCTCGACGAGATTTAGCTCTGATTACTGCAGGCGTGAGCGCTGATGAGTCGTCGATGACCAGCCGCTCTCCATAGCCATTAATACGAGAAACCGCTGCAGTCAGCTTCGGCCAATCATCATCATCGAGCTTGCCCTTCAATAGCCTGCCCAGATCGATATGGCCTAGGATGCCCATCAATCGATACATCAGTGCTTTGGCCGGCATTTCCATGCTGAAAACCTGAACTGTACGATCAAGCTTTGCCTGCAGAGCCGTATCTATGAAGTTCAAGGCCAGAGAGGTCTTCCCCATAGACGGGCGCGCGCCGAGGATGATCAGGTCGGCTTCTTGAAAACCCGACGTCAGCTCGTCCAGGTCCTCCAGGCCTGAAGGCAGGCCGGTCACGGTGATATTGCCGTTGAAATGTTCGTCTATTTGTTCGACGACGTTCGTCAGGCATTGGTTGATATTGACGAATTCCGTTGCGCTCTTGCCTTCACCCAGAGCGAACAGTTGCTGTTCAATTGATTCTTGAACATCCTCCGCACTTGCCAACGGGTCTGTCGCCTCGCGAGAGCATTGGTATCCAAGGGACATGAGCTGTCTGAGCCGAGAGCGATTACGCACGATGGATGCGTAATGCTCGATGTTGGCTACAGACGGCGTGTTTTTGGCCAGCTCGCCCAGATAGCTCAGCCCTCCGGCTTCGTCTGGCTCCTCCAACGCGTTGTGGACGGTGACGATGTCGAACGGAATGGACTTGTCAGCAAGGCTTGCCATTGTCCGGAACAGCAACCGATGGTCGTGTCGGAAAAAATCAGAGGCATCCAGTTTGTCTGCGACGAGATCCCAGGTGTTGTTGTCGAGCAGTAGCCCACCTAACACACCTTGTTCAGCCTCTACGGAGTAGGGAGGTGAGAGGTCAAGGTGATTCATTTCCCAGACTCCTGGCCTATCTGAAGAAAACCACTCCCGTTGCGTGCCCCCAGGGCTTTGACCATGTCGACTTCAACCTTCGCTGAATTGATCATGACCTGAGCAACCTCGGCAACCGCTTTGGCCCGTTCGATTTCCATTGGTCTTTCTGGGTCCAGGAGGCTCTCGATCGCGACGAACAGGTGATTACGTAGATCTTCAATCTTGTTCTTCATGTTCAACCTCCCGGATGGTGCGTTTGAGTTTGCCGATAGCGCGTATTGCGGATTTCAGCTCTTCCGGATACCGATGAATGGTGTTCCGACGCATACGTTCTGCTCTCGTCAGCAACTCCAGGTTATTCAGGGCTATATGGGCCTTGTTGCCGTCCTTGAAGCACACGCACATGTTTATAGGGACTGGTCCGTGATGCTCCTCCCAAAGCAGTACATGCACGGCTTTCCAGTCAACGGGTGGGTAACCGGTATCGGTGATTTTCTTCTGCTGATAACCGTCAGGAGTTGTGCGCAGGCTGCCAATAGGCAGCCAGTTCCCTGGTTTATTGCCGGCCTTAAACTGCGTCTGAGTCATACGGCCAGAGGAGGGGAGCCCCTTAAGGCCCTTATTCCATGGGACGGATCCCTTGGGAAAGCGGAATTCTGCGCCCAACTTGCCGTCAAGCCGGCCACAGAGACTACTGCGAAGAAACTCGGCGCTTTTGCTCAAGCCCAGCCGTTTGGCTTTGGCATAGACCTGATAGACGCTGAGCCCCAATTCGGCGGCTAGGACCTGAGTCGGTTCATTGGGATAGCGGGCAATGAGCGAGCGCTCTTCTGCCTCACTCCAAACATGGTGTTTGTGAACCGGGGCAAGCCCAAGTTGGGATCTGGCTTGTTCCAGCGCCGCCATGGCCAAAGGTGAAAGCGAATGAGTTCTCATTGGCTCCCTCCATGCCCAAGGGCTCCTTGTGACTGCTGTCCGACACCACGATGCAGCCTGGCATGCTTGCCCTGGTCCCATCCCGCTTGCAAAGAGCGGGTGTCATGACCTTTGGCTTCGATGGGCTTGATAATGGCTAGCGTTAGTTTTGGATGATGCCATTCCAGGTAGGCTTGGATCTCCAGCGCAGTGTTTTCGTCTATCCCACCTGCAAACTGGTTCACCTTAGAGGCGACGGCATTGAGCCAGCCCTCGGCAAACAGTTGGCCGCGGTGACGTTTGGTTTTCAGTTGGCAGCGCTTCTGCTGGGCAACATGAGCTCGTCGGGCTGCGACAAGCTGGTGATGCAGCGTTGAATAGGTGTGAGCTGCCAGATCGGGTGAAATACCTTTCCCCAAGAACTTGAAGGACCAGCCAAGTAGCGGATTGAAATACGCCAAGTGGCTGCAATCGAAGGCTTGGGAACAGATTGAGGCCAGGTTGTGCAGCCAATCCTGCGGTGCCCGACGGGTTTTGGTACCCACAATGGATTCTTCGATTGTATGGGCAGCGACTTCGGTGTGTTCCAAGTTGTACTGATTCATCAAATGGCGAGCTTGACGAAGTGCAATTTCCACTTCGTTTGGGGCAGCGCCTTGTGACTTGGCCAGCGCCATGAGTTTGGCGACCTTGCTGAGGACTTTTTGCTTGTCCATCATTCACCCCCTTCCTGTTGGAGGCGGGGGGAGAGCGCCTCTGACCACAGGCGAAGTGTTTCTTCCTCATCAGCAGAGAGGTGAGTCCGGGCAAGGCAGTCCGCAACCTTCTGTTTCAGGGCATCAAGGCGGTCTTGAACACTTGACCCATCGTCGTAAGCAATCTCTTGCTCAACAGCTTGCACAACGTCATTACGAAGAGAGAGAACCGTGCTTATCCAAAAAGCACTTGGGCTGGTCCAGCCAATGAGCTTTCGAGTTCTGGCAGGCGACAGGTAATCACGGAGCCTGAGATTGAACTCCCTAGGGGAATAACCATTCCTGAAAACGTCTGCTCGATTAAGCGTCAGCGCTGTTTTAAGAATATCTAGAAGAGGGTCCAAAGCCGTTGGCTCAGGAGCAAAGGGTTCTAAATATGTTTCAGCTACCAGGCGTTTGGCTTCGGCATATCGACTTTGCTGACGGCGTTTGGCTTGGTTTTCGTCGCGGCCGCGCTTTTCCTTCGCGTGCTTAATGTTCGAGTTCACTGACTCGATAAGCTTCGCGGCGTCCTGCAAAAGCTGAAGCTGGTCAACGCTCAACTGAGCGCCAATCCGACCGGGTAATTGGTAACCGCTTGTCAGGGCTCGGATTTCTCGTGCGGTTCCACTGAGCTTGGCTTGCAAGCTGCGCAATTGCTGAGCGCTGTAGTACTTGCCAACCTCTAGGATGAGGTTTGCAGTAATACTGCGGGCGTCGGTAATGGAGGGCTTCGCCATTTCAACGACCCTCCCTCACCAAGTTAGCTACCTTTTCCTCGGTCATGGCCTCGAAGCGGTCACGCCATTCTGGAAAAAGCTCAATGGCCAATTGGCGGATCACGACAAGGGCTGCAGGGGATATGCGGTTGGAAGGCTGTCTGTATTCCAAGCGGTGTACTGGGACGCCCAGGGATGAACTGTTACGAAACACCACTGCGGAGGGGACGACGCATTCCAGAACGTTGATTTCGTCATTGTCCTGGAAAATTTCCCGTACCGACTGCTCGATCATTTGCGCGTCGGTGGTTTGGTCGAGATTGTTGACGACGATCCGCACAGGAGGGATTTTCATGCCCAGGCGCCCATAGGCGCGCAGGCCGTCCAGCATCTGCATGGATCCCCGGCTGAACTCCCGTGCAGCGAGCATATTGGGCGGAAGTGGGGATATGACCAAATCAGAGGCTAGGACCACCATTTCGAGCATTGCCGACCTGGCGCCTTGGGTGTCAATCAGTACCAGGTCGAAATGATCTTTGAAGCCCGGCATCAGGTTGGCGAGTCGCAACCGTCCGTCAGGTGCTTGCAGGATCAGGCTGTTCAGTTGGTTGTTGATGTCGTTGGAAATGACAAGCGACAGGTTTGGTATCGTGGTGCTGGATATGATCTTGGCTGATTCGGTGATATTGAATGCCAGCAGGTCGTAGATGCCTCCTTGAGCTTCATCGACCAATTGGTAATACGAGGAGAGCGAAGGCTGTGCAGGATCTAGGTCGATCATGAGCACGCGCAGGCCTGCATCCGCACAAAAAGCGCCGAGGTTGGCCTCGATGGTAGTTTTGCCTACGCCGCCTTTGGTCGAAACGACCGCAGAGATTTTCATGGTTTGGAGCCTCTAATGTGGGTTCATTAGAGGCTGCGAGGCCACGGAAACAGCTATGTGTAGCGAACACGATCCTGGGCTATGAAGCACTAAAACCAATTGTCTTTTAACCAATTGGTCGTAGGTTCGAATCCCACACGACCCACCATTTTTGAGACCAGTTAACGCTGGAATCGAATCTTAAGATCAGAGGCCAAAAGCGCTGATCGAAGAAGGCGACTGAAAGGTCGCCTTTTTATTACCGGGGTATAGCGCAGTCCGGTAGCGCGCCTGCTTTGGGAGCAGGATGTCGGGAGTTCGAATCCCCCTACCCCGACCATATTAAAAATCCTCGTATCGAAAGATACGGGGATTTTTTTTGCCTGCGTGAATCCTGAATTCACCGCAAAACAAATGTGGGAGCGGCGGTGCAACGATTCGACTTGCTCGCGAATGCGCTGTGTCAGTCAGTACATCTGTGACTGAACCACCGCATTCGCGAGCAAGCCCGCTCCCACATTTACCAGGCCTATTTCGAGACCAGGTTGTTAATGCAATTTAAGGCGTGGCTCGGTGCCGCGGCCGATCTTGCTGCCCAGCATCAGCATCGCCGTGCGGAAGAACCCATACAGCGCCATCTGGTGCATGCGGTACAGCGACACGTAGAACATCCGCGCCAGCCAGCCTTCCAGCATCACACTGCCTGTCAAATTACCCATCAGGTTGCCCACTGCGGAAAAGCGCGACAGCGAGATCAGCGAGCCGTAGTCGGTGTACTTGTAGGTCGGCAGCTCCTTGCCTTCAATCCGCAGCTTGAGCGATTTGGCCAGCAATGACGCCTGTTGGTGAGCCGCTTGGGCCCGTGGCGGTACATTGCGGTCGGTGCCCGGCTGCGGGCAGGCGGCGCAATCACCAAAGGCGAAGATATTTTCGTCGCGGGTGGTTTGCAGGGTTTGCAGGACTTGCAGCTGGTTGATGCGGTTGGTTTCCAGGCCATCGATGTCCTTGAGGAAACCGGGGGCGCGGATACCGGCCGCCCAGACCTTGAGGCTAGCCGGAATCACCTGGCCGCTGCTGGTGATCAAGGCGTCGGAGGTTACTTCACTGACCGCCGAATTGGTCAGTACCGTCACCCCTAGTTTCTCCAGAGTTTTATGCACTGGCCCACCGATCCGCTCCGGCAGGGCAGGCAATACCCGCGGGCCGGCTTCGATCAGGGTGATGTGCATGTTTTCTGGCTTGATACGGTCCAGGCCATAAGCCGCCAGTTCATGGGCGGCGTTATGCAGCTCGGCGGCCAGCTCAACGCCGGTGGCACCGGCGCCGACGATGGCGACGCTGATCTGTTCAACGGCGTCGGTTTGGCCTGCATGGGCGCGCAGGTAGTGGTTGAGCAGTTGCTGGTGGAAGCGCTCGGCCTGCTTGCGGGTGTCGAGGAACAGGCAATGTTGCGCTGCGCCTTCAGTGCCGAAGTCGTTGGTAGTGCTGCCTACCGCAATCACCAGGCTGTCGTAGCCCAGCACACGAGCAGGCACCAGTTCGCGGCCTTCTTCGTCGAGGGTGGCGGCCAGCTGGATTTTCTTCTGTTCACGGTCAAGCCCGCTCATACGGCCCAGCTGGAACTCGAAGTGGTTCCATTTGGCTTGGGCGACGTAGTTGAGTTCGTCTTCCGAGGAATTCAGCGAGCCGGCAGCCACTTCGTGCAGCAAGGGCTTCCAGATGTGGGTCAGGTTGGTGTCGACCAGCGTGATGCTGGCCTTGCCACGCTTGCCCAGGGTCTTACCCAGGCGGGTAGCCAACTCCAGGCCGCCGGCACCGCCGCCGACGATAATAATACGATGGGTCATGGGGATATCTCGCAAGGCTAAAAGAAATCGGAGCAGTTACCATCGCGAGCGCCAAGCGGCTCATAGCGTCAGGTAACTCAATAGGCGGCTCAGCGCACCGAGCCCGATCACCACGACCAGCACCACGCAGAGGAGCAGCCACGGCCGGAAAGGCTTGCGCTCGACTCTGTTCTGGGAGAGTTGCAGGTACTCTTCGACACGCTCTTGGTCATCGGGTTTCAGGCGGCTGGTCATAAAGGCCTCGTCAGGTAGACGTTGCAAAGGGGCGCCACGTTACAGCCAGGGGCATCACAGGCTGATGCCGACATCAAACACTATGCTGCGGCCCAGGTTGTTGCGCAAGAAGTCCGGCGCGTCGGGATGTGCGAACAGGACCCGTGCGAATGTCGGCCCCACCAGCGATAGCGAGCGCCAGCCCTGACGCAGGTATTCGGTCGGCGGCGGAAAATGGCTGTTGAGGTCCAGCACCTCGCGTTTGAGGCTGGTAAACGCAATGAGGTCCAGTTCCCCCAGGTCCATGCCGCGCTCTTTGTAGTTGTGAGCTTTTTTACGCAGTGTGGGGGCCAGGCGCAGCAGGAACTCATGGGCGGGGATACGCCGTGGCTTGGCTTCACGCCGTACCAGTTGGCTCAAGGAGAAAGCACTGCGCCTGCGCAGCAGCTCATCGCGCCACTCGTCGTTCAGGCGGCGGCCCTCGTCCAGCACAAAAAAGACCTCGAAGCTGGCGTCGCGAAACAACACGTCGGGCGGCTCCTGGCCCGCCGCGTGGAATTCTTCGACACGGTAGGGCACGTTCAAGCCTTGCAGCAGGCGCTGGCAGACCCAACGCTCACGCTCCCACTTGCGGGCATTGGACAGGAATGCGTTGGCTTGTTCGGCCGCTACGGTGAGCAGGCGCAAGTAATCTGAGTCATCCATAGTCGCAGCTTAGCGTTCAAATGATGACCACAGGAAGTCTTGCCTTAAAACGCGGGTGTAGAATGCTCACGTGAAACAGGCCAGGGACGAGGTGTGTGATGAGTTTTTTAGTAAAGGCAGAGCGTCCGTGATCAGTGCTGCGGTTCTGGCACCCCAGACCCTCGGTATCGGCTGGCTGGTGTATGCGCCCGTGGTGATGTGGGCGATCCTTCGCTCGCCCTGGTTGGAGCTGTTTGCCGACCGTCGGCGCCAGCACTTGCTCTTCGGTACGGTGTTCGCGTTGTTCATGCTGTGGCTGGTGCGGCGGGATTTCGATACCGGTGTGTCCTACCACTTTATCGGCATGACCGCCGTGACTTTGCTGCTCGATTGGCCGCTGGCTATCGTCGGTGGCTTTGCCGCCCAGCTTGGCTTGATGCTGTTGGGGCGTCAGGACCTGGCTGCGCTTGGCGTCAATGGCCTGCTCCTGATCGTGCTGCCGGTGCTGGTCACCGAAGGGTGCGCGCTGCTGGTAGAGCGGGCGCAGCCGCGAAACCCCTTTGTGTATATCTTCTGTTCCGGCTTTTTTGCTGCCGCTCTCTCGGCATTGCTGTGCCTGTTGGCCGGCCTGGGCCTGTTGTGGTTCGACGGCCTTTTTGCGATGCCTGAGTGGTTGGAAGATTTTGTCGGTTACCTGTGGCTGATCATCTTTCCCGAAGCCTTTATCAACGGCATGGTCATCAGCGCGCTGGTGGTGTTTTGCCCGGAATGGCTGGAGACGTTCAACCGTACCCGCTACCTCTCAGCGCCGTGGAAGGACGACGATTCGCGGCGTTGATCCAGGTCAAATGCAGGGCAGCGGCGCAGGTCCATGCTCGGCAAAATTTTCAGGAGCATGAATCATGAGTGTGTATGAATGGGCACGGCAGGAGTTGCGCAGAAGCCAGGATGCAGCGCAGGAAATCGGGTTTGACCCCGGTTTGACCTTGCGCGCCATGCTCAGCGCAGTGGTGCAGCAAAGCAAGGGTGTACGCAGCTTTGAAGACCTGGCCGACGAGTTGCAATACCTTGCAGAAAACCTCGACGACCAGCAGGAATATGCCTTTATGCGGCCTTAGTGGCGCGGCGGCAGGTCTTCGGAAAACAGTTCGTCTTCGGCGTCGGGGGCCACTGGAATCTTGTGTTCTTCAGCGGCCCAGGCACCCAGGTCGATGAGTTTGCAACGGTCCGAGCAGAACGGCCGGTTGAGGTTGGTCGCTTTCCATTCCACGGGGGCGCCGCAGGTTGGGCAGTCGACGGTCAAGGGTTGGCTCATGATCGGCCTCCACGCAAAGTAAGGTAAAAGTGGTGCAGTCGCTCGACCTCGCCGTGCAGCCAGGCGAGGTCCTTATCGTTGACCAGCACGTCATCGGCATGGTTCAGGCGGTCTTCGCGGCTGGACTGGGCCTTGAGAATCGCCTGCACCTGTTGTTCGCTGATGCCATCGCGCTGCAGGGTACGCTGAATCTGCAGCGATTGCGGCACGTCGATCACCAGGATGCGCTGGGTCATGCTGTACTGCCCGGACTCGATCAGCAGCGGTGACACCAGGATCGCGTAGGGCGACTGGGCGCGTGCCAGGTGGCTGCGAATTTCCTCGGCGATCAGCGGGTGCAGCAAGGCTTCCAGCCACAGGCGCTCTTGTGGGACCTCAAAGATCAGTTTGCGCAGTGCGGCACGGTCCAGTCGGCCGTCGGCTTGCAGCACGCTGGCGCCGAAATGTTCGGCAATGCGCGCCAGCGCCGGGCGGCCAGGCTCGACCACCCAGCGCGCGGCGTGATCGGCGTCGACCAGGTCGATGCCCAGCTTGATAAAGTGCTCGGCCGCAGCGCTTTTGCCGCTGCCAATGCCGCCCGTGAGCCCAAGAATCCAGGGTGTTGCAACAGAAGTGGTCATCTGAAACCGACAGACTGCAAATAGAAGTCGGTTATTTGACCACCCCAGAGCAATGCAATCCAGCCGGCAATTGCCAGGCAGGGGCCAAACGGCATTGGCGCTGACACCTGGGCCTTACGCAAACGCAGCAAAATCAGCCCGGCAAACACGCCCAGCAGCGAGGCCATCAGCAGGGTCATCGGCAGAATCTGCCAGCCGCCCCAGGCTCCCAGCAAGGCCAATAATTTGAAGTCGCCATGGCCCATGCCGTCTTTGCCGGTGGCCAGCTTGAACAGCCAGAACAGGCACCACAAGCTCATGTAGCCGATAACCGCGCCCCATACTGCATCGGGCAATGGCGTCAGCAGGTCAGCGCTGTTGAGGATCAGCCCCAGCCATAGCAGCGGCAGCACCAGCACATCCGGCAGTAATTGGTGGTCCAGATCAATCAGGCTCATCCCCAGCAAGCCCCAACTCAGCAGCATCACCGCGCCGGCTTGCCAGCCGAAGCCGAAGTGCCAGGCGACAGCGGCGCAGATCAGCGCGCAGGCCAGTTCGGTGAGAGGGTAACGCAGGCCGATGGGCTCACGGCAGTGGGCACAATGCCCCCGGAGCAGCAGGTAGCTGAGCACCGGGATATTTTCCCAAGGCCGAATCGGTTGATTGCAGCGCGGGCAGCAAGAGTTCGGATGCATCAGGTTATAGGCCGGCCCACCGGGCTCGGCTGGCAAGTCGAGAATCTCATGGGCCTGGGCACGCCACTCCCGCTCGAGCATTTTGGGCAGGCGCCACGCCAACACATTGAGGAAGCTACCGACGATCAGGCCCAACACCAGCGCAAGGCCAACAAACGCCCAGGGATGTTCGTTCAGCAGCAAGCTCAAAACGCCGTCCCCAATTGGAACACCGGCAAGTACATGGCGACTACCAGCGCGCCGACAATCCCCCCCAATACCACCATGATCAGCGGCTCCATCAGGCTGGTGAGGTTGTCGACCAAGGTATCCACGTCTGACTCGTAGTGGTTCGCGACTTTTTCCAGCATGCGGTCCAGGGTGCCGGACTCCTCACCGATTGCGGTCATCTGGATCGCCATGCCTGGGAACAGGCCGCTGTTATGCATCGATTGATTCAACTGCATGCCTGTGGATACATCGTGGCGCATACGTTCGATTGCCTGTTTGAAAGGGCCATTGCCGACGGCGCCAGCCACCGAACCCAATGCCTGTACCAGAGGAACGCCCGCCGCAAAGGTAGTGGATAGCGTGCGGGCGTAGCGGGCGACCGCAGATTTGTGCAGCAGTTTGCCTGCCACGGGCACTTTCAACAAACCTGCTGCCCACCCATGGCGAAACCCCGGGTAAGTACGGTAGGCGTGGCTTCCTGCAACCAGCGCCGCGCCTACACCCAGCCCCAGCATCCACCACGCCTGTTGCAGCAGTTCCGATAGCGCGATGACCCCCAGGGTAAACCCCGGCAATTGGCCGTTGACCCCGGCGAACAAGTTCTGGAATTGCGGCACCACATGGATCAACAGCACTGTGCTCACCCCTGTGGCAATTACCAGTACCGCGATAGGGTAGGTCATGGCTTTCTTGATCCTGGTTTTGAGCCGTTGGCTTTTTTCCAGATGAATCGCCACGCGCTCCAGTAGGGTTTCCAGGGCTCCGGCCATTTCGCCAGCCGCTACCAGATTGCAGTACAGTTCATCGAAGTAGCAGGGATATTGACGCAGGGCAGCGGCCAACGGGTGGCCGCTGGCAATATGCTGTTTCAACGCCTTCACCAGTTCGCGCAGCTGTTGGTTTTCGACGCCTTCGCTGATGATGTCGAAGGCTTGCAGCAGCGGGATGCCGGCCTTGAGCAAAGTGGCCAACTGGCGAGTGAACAGGGCGATATCCACAGGCGTTATGCGCGTCTTGAAGGTCGGCAGTGCACAAGACTTCTTGCGCACACGCTCGGGGCAGATCCCTTGCTGGCGCAGTTGTACCTTGATCAGCGCAAGGTTATGGCCGGCGATTGTTCCGGATACCCGGCGCCCTTTGCGGTTGATGCCCTCCCAGGCATAGATTGTCGACGTATCGTTCATGTGAGGTTGGCGCACCCAGGTTGTGAAGAATTTATAGCTTAGTCAGGTGGCGGAGTCGGGCAGGCTGGTGCTGGGCGATAAAATGTCAGATTGTGCGTCTTGCAGGCGAACGGCTGCGTGGGGATGAGTACACTGGCGCCGTTGCACACTACGGGGCGCAGGACGCGCCTTGTCATGGTTCTATTCTGGAGAGTGAAAGAGATGCGTCAAAAAGGTTTTACCTTGATCGAGTTACTGATCGTCGTGGCAATCATCGGCATTTTGGCCACCATCGGTCTGCCCATGTACACCAAGCACCAGGCCAAGGCCAAGTTCACTGCGGGGTTGGCGGAAATCAGCGCGTTAAAGGCCGGCTATGAAGACGTCATCAACCAGGGCACTGTGCCGACCCTGGCGCTCATCGGGGGCTCCAGCCCTACCGCCAACTGCACCATCGATGTGACAGGCGATGTAGCCTCGGGCGCAGGTACTATCCGTTGTGAAATCCTCGATGCGCCCGCGCCCGTGCTCGGCAAGACCATCACCCTGACCCGCAGCGCTAGCACCGGATGGAGCTGTGCCACCACGGTAGACCCGCAGTACGCAGCCAAGGGTTGCGGCGCCAACGGGGCGTGACAGTCGCCGGGCGGTGAGCGAGCAAGTTGCTGCATGCCCAATGCAGTGCTAGCTTTAGCCCACCGCCCGTGTAGCTCAGCCGGTAGAGCAGCGCACTCGTAACGCGAAGGTCGCAGGTTCGATTCCTGTCTCGGGCACCACAGGCACCACTGTTTCAACGGCAATGTTTTCAGATGATCCCAGAATGGTTCTGAAGGCCAGGTGAGCCGGGCATTTGCGCCCGCTCTTTTGTATCTGCGCAACCTTGAAGACCCAGATGCATTCCCATTCCTCGATCTAAGAGAACAACATGACCACGACTGAAATGACCCAGGACGCTCGGCACGAACAAGCGCTCAAGCACTACCTTGAGGACACGCCGCAGCTAAAAGAAGAGATCAAGGACCTGAGTGCCGATGATCAGCGCGACCAGATTCAGTGGGCATTCGAGGACGAGGCCGAGAGCCAGAACCTCCAGCCTTGGGAGCTGACCCTCAAGTACACCACGACCCCTGAAGAGTTCGAAGCTGCACGGTTGGCCTTGCACAAAGAGGCGGCCGAGGTGCTGGGTGTCGAATGGGACGAGTACTGCGAGATGAATAACCTCGTAGTTTAAAAGCAGCCTGTAGGAGCGAGCTTGCTCGCGAAAAACGCTAGCGATAACCCGTACCTCTGGAGGGCACGCGGTGGTCTTGAGTTTTTCGCGAGCAAGCTCGCTCCTACAATTACGGCATCTTTCAGATACTGAGGCGCATCGACAGGTCCACCGCCTTCACATCCTTGGTCATCGCGCCGATGGAGATGTAGTCCACGCCGGTTTCAGCGATAGGCAGCAAGGTGGTTTCATTGATCCCGCCGCTGGCTTCCAGCTTGGCTTTGCCGGCGTTCAGGCGCACGGCTTCGCGCATGTCTTCCAGGCTCAGTTCATCCAGCATGATGATGTCGGCACCCGCCGCCAGGGCTTCGCGCAACTCTTCCAGGCTTTCCACTTCGATTTCCACCGGCTTGCCCGGGGCGATCTTGTGGGCGGCCGTAATCGCTTGGGCAATACCACCGCAGGCGGCGATGTGGTTTTCCTTGATCAGGAACGCGTCATACAGCCCGATACGGTGGTTGTGGCAACCGCCGCAGGTCACCGCGTACTTCTGCGCCAAACGCAGACCTGGGAGTGTCTTGCGGGTGTCCAGCAGTTTGACCTGGGTGCTCGCGACAAAGTCCGCCAGGAACTGCGCTCGGGTGGCTACACCTGACAGCATCTGCAAAAAATTCAGCGCACTGCGTTCACCCGTGAGCAGCGAGCGTGCCGGGCCTTCAAGGTGGAACAGCGCCTGGTTGGGGCTGACACGTTCACCGTCAGCTACCTGCCAATGCACGGCGACCCGTGGGTCCAGTTGACGAAACACTGCATCCACCCAGGCCGTACCGGCAATCACGGCCGCTTCACGGGTAATGATCGTGGCCTTGGCCAGCCGTTCGGCCGGGATCAACTGCGCGGTGATGTCACCACTGCCGATGTCTTCCAGCAGTGCGCGGCGCACGTTGGCTTCGATTTCGGCGGTGAGGTCGGCAAGACGGAGGTTCGGCATAACAGGCTCCACAAACAAAGTGCCTCGATTATAGGGCCAGCGTGCGTTCTAACCCAGGCTCGCCACTCATTTACCGCACAAAGTCAGAGTGTGCTGGCGCAACTGCCCTTGTTTGCAAGATAATCTCGCGCCTTGCAATTGGCGTCATAGCTTTGACGTCTTGGTGGTAACCGGGATATTTGCAGTGCCTGCCGGGCCTGCTCCCGGTCTGTCCACCTCTCAAAACCGCCGTTTCAGGAGGCCAGGATGCACAATGACGGGAAGGTGGTGCCTATCAACAGGGCACAGGCCACGCCATCGCCGCTCGCGCGCCTGCCGGTGGTGTTGCTGCAGGTGCGTGACAAGGCTGCGCAACAGCTGCAACAGGGTTTGCAGGAACTGTTCGATAACGCCGACGACACCCTGTTTGAAATGGCCGAAAAGGCCCGTAGCACCGTCGACCATCATATTTTTTTCGAGGCCATGCGCGACCTGCGCCTCAAGCGCAAGAACTTCGAACGCGTGTTCATGGAGCAGTTGTTCGTGGCGTTCGCCAACCTGGGCCAGGCCCGGTGCAGCGGGGCACACCTGGTGCCGCTGGTGTCTTATGAGGCGGTACCCGGCACCAGCGCCGATGACGTGGAAAAAGCTGTGGCCCTGGAGGCGATGCTCGGTCGGGTGCGCCACCGTGATGGCTTGGCGCTGGGGCAATTGAACGCGCGCTTGAGTGAACTGTTCGGCAGGCGCCTGGATGATCCGGAAAACCCCTTGGCCCCGACGCGGCTGTGCGAGTTTTTCTTGCAGGCAGGGCGCAGCCTGGGGGTGGAGATCCGCGTCAAGCTGGTCATGCTCAAGCTGTTTGAGAAGTACGTGCTCAGTGACGCCGACCTGTTGTATGGCGAGGCCAACCAATTACTCATCGCCACTGGCGTATTGCCGGAACTCAAGGCGCTCCCGTCCCGCCGAGCCGGCGGGCGTGCGGCCCGGGAGCATCAGGATTGCACTGGCCAAGCGATGGCCGACCCGCCGCTGGATAAAAGCGGCCAGCAAGCGTTCAGCGCCTTGCAGACGTTGCTGGTAGCCGTGCGTGGCAGCGTGGCCCCCACCCTTGAAGCCAGCGCCGAGCCGCAACCCATTGCCACCCGCGATCTGCTGCGGCTGCTGTCGCATTTGCAGCAATATGTACCGGAGCCGGAGTGCGAGGACGATTTCGACCTGCGCAGCCAGCTTGAACAGTTGCTCACCCGGGTCAGTGTCAAAAGTGGCAAGTCGCGGGTGTTGGAAGAAGCAGACGAAGATGTGATCAATCTGGTGGCCATGCTGTTCGAGTTCATGCTCGATGACCGCAGTGTGCCGGACGCTTTCAAGGGGCTGATCGCCCGCTTGCAGATCCCGCTGCTGAAAGTGGCGGTGCTGGACAAGAGCCTGCTCAGTTGCACGCAGCATCCGGCGCGGCGCTTGCTCAATGACATCGCGAGCGCCGTCATCGGCTGGAGCCCGCCCCATGACCAGCCACGGGACAATCTCTATCTGTGTATCGAGCAACTCGTACAGCGGTTGCTGAATGAGTACGTCGAAGACCCGGCGATTTTCTCCCAGTTGCTCACCACGTTCAGCACATCTACAGCCCAAGAGCGCACGCGCAGTGAACGCCTTGAGCGCCATACCCGTGACGCCGAGCAAGAGCGCCTGCATATCGAGGTGGCGCGTCAACGTGTGGCGCAGGTGCTCAATCGGCGGCTCGTGGGCAAAACCCTGCCGGCATCGGTTCTGCAATTTGTGCAGCAAGCCTGGAGCCAGGTGCTGTTAGTGGCCGTGCTCAAGCACGGTGAACAATCGCTGCAATGGCAGGCGGCGCTGCGTACCCTGGATGAATTGGTCTGGAGCGTGGGCCTGCGTGAAGACACCGAAGCAGGTCGGCGTTTGCTTGAGCAACTACCCGGGCTGCTCAAGGCATTGCGTGACGGGTTGGCCGGTGCGGCGTTCGATCCTTTCAGCACCCGCGAGTTTTTCCTGCGGTTGCAGGCCATGCATGTTCAGCCGCTCGACGGCGAGGTGCTGGTTGAAGTGCGTAAGCCTTTTATCCTTGGCTCTGGGCCGCCGACTGCCGACGAACCACTGCCCCCTGACGACCCCGACCGGCTCAAGGCACAGCAGTTGCGAGTCGGTGCCTGGGTAGCGTTGCAGCAACATGAAGCCGGTACCCTGCGTTGCAAGTTGACCGCAATCATGCCGCCCGACGATACCTATATTTTTGTCAGTCGAGGGGGCCTCAAGGTCCTGGAGAAAAGCGCGGGGCAGTTAGCCCTGGCGTTCAAGCAGGGCGTCCTGCACGCCTTGGATGATGGCCCGCTGTTCGAGCGTGCGCTGGCAGCCGTGGTGGGCAACCTGCGGCAACTCAATCGCGGCAAGTGATCGCAACCGCAGGGTGGAACGCGGCATACTGGTCACACCTCGTCTCACTCAAGGAGCCTGTATGCAGTTGGACCCCGCCAGCGGTTGGTGCCAGGGCATTCGTCATTGCCCTTCGCCCAACTTCAACGAGCGCCCTGAAGGCGAAATCTCGCTGTTGGTGGTGCACAACATCAGTTTGCCTCCGGCGCAGTTCAAGACCGGCAAGGTGCAGGAGTTTTTCCAGAACCGCCTGGATATCTCAGAGCATCCCTACTTTGAAGGGATAGCCAGCCTACGAGTGTCTGCGCATTTTCTGATTGAACGTGACGGCACTGTGACGCAATTTGTTTCGTGCCGCGACCGGGCGTGGCATGCCGGTGTTTCCGTTTTTGACGGGCGCGAGGTGTGCAACGATTTTTCCCTGGGGGTCGAGCTCGAAGGTACGGACGACCTGCCGTTCACCGATGCCCAGTATGCGGCGCTGATCGATCTGACCCGCCAGTTGCTCAAGGCTTACCCAAAGATCACCCACCAACGTATTTGTGGTCACAGCGACATCGCTCCGGGGCGCAAGACTGACCCGGGCCCCGCTTTTGATTGGACGCGCTTTCGCAGCGCCCTGCAGGATGGAGGACACGAACGATGAGTTTCCTGGTGTTGGTGCTGGCGGTATGGATCGAGAAGTTCTCGGCCTTGCGCCTGCGGTTGCAGCGTGACGGCGGATGGCTGCGTGAGCTGGCCAAGCTGGAATCGAGCCCGCGCATGGGCAAGCGGCCCTGGCTGATCCTGCTGGTGTTGGTGCTGTTGCCGGTGGCATTGCTGGCCTTGCTGTTGCTGGTCCTGGAGCCGGTGGCCTATGGCCTGTTGGCATTGCCGGTGCATTTGCTGGTGGTGATCTATAGCCTGGGCCGTGGCGACCTATTGGCAGGGCTGGGGCCGTTTCGCGATGCCTGGCGGCGCGGTGACCTGCAAGCGGCCGAGCATGTGGCCGAACGCGACCTCAAGCTTGGCGCCGACAGTGGCGAGCAACTGCTGGAGCGCGTCCAGGGCTACCTGCTGTGGCAGGCGTACCAAAGCTTTTTTGCGGTGATTTTCTGGTATTTCCTGCTGGGCCCGGTGGCCGCCCTGGCGTACCGCCTGTTGGCGCTGGCCAGCGAACACAGCCAGAACCCCCTGGTGGCCGAGCGCGCCACGCAATTGCGTCACGCGTTTGACTGGTTGCCGGTACGCCTGCTGGCGGCCAGCTTTGCCTTGGTGGGCAATTTCGTCGGGGTCAGCCGGGTGATGCTCCACGAATTGCTGAGTTGGGACATCAGCGCGGCACAGCTGGTGGAAAAAGTCGGCCTGGCCGCTGCGGAAATCCCGCCGCCAGTGGTGGGGGCCGATGGCATCAACAGCCTGGATCGCCTGTGGGAACTGCTGCTGCGCGCGGCGGTGCTGTGGTATGCCGGGTTTGCCATCTGGACGGTACTCCCCTGATTTGTAGGAGCGAGCTTGCTCGCGAAAAACCTCAACGATAACGCGTGCTTCCTGAATAAACGCGGCGTCGTTAAGTTTTTCGCGAGCAAGCTCGCTCCTACATGGCGTTAGGGCCTCCAGACACGCCGTTAACCTTACGTTACAAAACTCCCTTTCGAATTGAGCTATACAGATAGAGCGCCAAATAGTGGCTATCTGCCGCCGCCCTGCGCCTCAATAAAAATAAAAGAAGGGGAGGTCACCTGTGAAGAGCTTGCTCTATCCCGCCGTCGCGCTGATGAACCGCCTGAGCTTCGGCATGAAGTTCAGCCTGATCAGTGTGCTGTTTCTGCTGCCGATGCTGGCGACCAACTATTACCTGGTGCGCGACTCGTGGCGTGAATACCAGGGCACCCGGGTCGAACTGCAAAGCCTCGACCTGCTCGGCAGCAGCCTGGCGTTGCGTCGCGAGCTGGAAACCCTCAACAACCAGGTACAGATCAACGCCACCCTCGGCCAGTCTGGCAAAGCGGCAGACCTGGAGACCCGGATCAGCGCCTTGCAAACCAGTGTAGTGGAGCGCTTGCAGGGCTTGCGCGCCATTGCGACCCAGCCCGAGCAAGTTGCCGTCTTCGACAGTAAACGCGACGAACTGATCGCTGCGTTCAAGGCCCAGCAGCAGGAAACCTCGCTGCTCAACAAGGCGGCGTTGATCGGCAAGTTACTCAACCAGGCCCAGATGTTCAGCCAGATCATCGCCAGCCAAGCCGGCTTGAGCCGTGATCCGCAAAGTGATCTGCGCCAGCTCAGCGACCTGGTCACCACCATCACTCCTCAAGTCACCCAGGCCTTGGGTGAAGGCCGTGCCATGGGCGCTTACTCCCTGGGGCAGGGCTTTATCAATTCGTCCTCCAGCACCCGTTTTGACGAACTGCTGCAGCAGTTGGAAAAACTCCACGGCGAATATGGCCTGAAGCTGCAGGACGCGTTGGGCACCAGCCAGGCCGCGCACGCCGCCCTCGACGTCTCGGCGCAAGCCAGCCAGGCGAGCCTTAAGCAAGGCAGTGAGTTTTTCGAAGAGCAGGTGGTGATGGCCGAGACCCTCGACGCGCCTTGGCAGGGCTTTTATGACGGCGTCAGCCAACTGATGGCCAAGACCTATCAATTGGATGACGCCACCCTGGCGTTCCTCGGGCAGCAGTTGCAGCAGCGCCTGGCGCAGAACCGTTTGCACATGGTGTTGCTGGTCACGGCCCTGGCGGCGGTGTTTGCGCTGATTTTTTATCTCTATGCCGGTTTCTTTGTCTCCACCCGCACCACCTTGCGCCGCCTGGGGGCGATGATGGACAAAGTAGCGGCGGGCGATATGACGGTCACCTTCGTTGCCCAGAGCCGTGACGAACTGGGCGACCTGGGCCAGGTGTTCAATGGCACTGTGGCCAAGATTCACGACCTGATCGAGCGTGTTGGGCATACGGTCAGCCAGGTGGAGTTGCAGGCCGGCCAGGTGCAGGCGGTGTCGGCGCAGAGTAACCAGGCGGTGTCCGGCCAGCGCAGCCAGATCGAGCAAGTGGCGACGGCGATGAACCAGATGTCCGCCACCGCCCAGGAGGTGGCGCGCAGCGCCGCGGCGGCGGTCAGCAGTGCCCAAAGTGTCAACGATGAAACCGTCAGCGGGCGTGCGCTGGTGCAATCCCAGCAAGGCGGTATTGCGCGCCTGGCGGCGGAGATCGACGAATCGGTGCGGGTGATCAACCAACTGGCGACCGACAGCCAGTCCATCAGCAGCGTCCTGGAGGTGATCAAGAGCATCGCCGAGCAGACCAACCTGCTGGCGCTAAACGCGGCCATCGAAGCGGCGCGCGCTGGTGACCAAGGGCGCGGGTTTGCGGTGGTGGCCGACGAGGTACGCACTCTGGCCCGGCGTACACAGCACTCCACCGAGGAAATCGAGCAGATGATCATCCGCTTGCACAGCGGTGTCGGTGCGGCGGTGAAGGCCATGGGCAGCAGCCATGAAATGGCGAATGGCACGGTAGGGCAGTCGGAAAAAGTCCAACAAGCCCTGGAAAATATCCTGGGGGCGGTTGGGATGATCGTCGATCAGAACCAGCAGATCGCCGCCGCCGTGGAGCAGCAAACGGCAGTCGCCCACGACATCGACCAGAACATCGTCGAAATCAACCGCGCCGGCGAGCATGCGGCGCAAGGTGCGCAGCACACGGAGGCGGCCAGTCGGCAACTGGCAACCCAGGTGGTTGAGTTGAAGCAATTGATTGGCGCGTTTCGGGTGTAGGGAGGTTCTGAAGGACTGAGCGGTGGGCCGTGTGGCTTATGTCCTGATTTACCGATGCGTGTTTTATCGGGGCGTGAATAGGTGAAAATTTATTTCATCCGTCACGGTCACGAGGGGACAAAACGATGGCCGCCGCAATCGGTATCAAAGGGCATTGCGCCCAATGCAACATGACGTTTGAGCTCAAGCCCTGGCAACTGAACGCCATTGCCATTGATGTACCGTTTGACTGTACGTATTGCCACTGCGGGTTGCACTTGGGGTGCGTCAAGCAGTTGCGCCAGTTCAGGGCCCTGGACCACTGGGCGCTGGTGCGGCCGAGCATGATCATGCTGACGTGCGCAACCTTGCTGATGGCCCTTGTCGCTGAATGGTTGGGGCTGCTCAGTGTGATCGGGCAACTGAACATTTCGCTGGTCGCCGTGCTGATCCATTTGCTGGTGGTGCGCTATGCCCGCCATCGACAGAGAATGACCTTGAAGTTGCAGGTGATCAGTCCGCTACCAGTTGAACAGCTCGCACGCATTGCGTGTGCTCGCCTCAGCCAGCAATAAAGGGCTGATACCCATGCGCTCGGCCAGGGCGGTGCAGATGTCTGGCAGGTGCTGCGGGCTATTGCGCTGGTTGGGGTACATGGCCGGGGCCATATCCGGCGCATCGGTTTCCAGCACCACGGCGTCGAGAGGCAACTGGGCCAGTACCCGGTGCATGCGCAGCGCCTGGGGCCAGGTGGCCGCGCCGCCCAGGCCCAGTTTGAACCCGAGCTTGATGTACTCGCGGGCCTCTTCAGCGCTGCCAGCGAACGCGTGGATGATGCCGCCTCTGGGCACGCGGATGCGCTTGAGGGTGGCAATCACGGCGGCGTGGCTGCGGCGAACGTGGAGCAAGGCCGGCAGTTGGAAATCCACCGCAAGTTTCAGTTGGGCTTCAAATAACTGTTGCTGGCGCTGGTGGTCCAACTGTTCGAGAAAGTAATCCAGGCCAATTTCGCCCACGGCGCACAGTTGCCGGTGGCCATGCAGGCGCGTCAACCAGTCGCCGAGCTCCAGCAGGTCGGCGGGGCGATGCTCATCGAGATACACCGGGTGCAAGCCGAAGGCGGCGAACAGGCCTTCGTCCTGTTGCACCAAGTCCCATAGCCGCTGCCAATTTTTCTGGTAAACCCCCAGCACCACCAGGCGCCGCACGCCAAGTTCACGACTGTGGGCGAGGACGTGCGAGCGATCGGGGTCGAAGTCCTCGAAGTCCAGGTGCGTGTGGGTGTCGATCAGCTCCACGCTCAGGCCTCGTGAATACGCTGCTTGAAAGTCCGGCCAATCGCATGCACCCCGGGTTGGTACTGTTCCTCTTCAATGGCGGCCAGGGCCAGGCGCAGGGCGGTTTCGGCAATCAACTGATGTTGCTGGGCCATGGCGTTGACCGGCAGCGGCAGGAAATCCAGCAACTGCGTATCGCCGAAGGTGCCCAGGCGCAGGGGCCGCGACTTGAGGGGGAAGTCATGCAGCGCGTCGAACACGCCTTGCAGCAGTACGTAGGAGGTGGTCACCAGCGCGTCCGGCAGATGCCCCAGGCGTTGCAGCAGTTGCTCCATCAGCTCTCGGCCGCAGTCACGACTGAAGGCTTCGCCCTGCTCGATGATCACGTCGCCCGTAAAGCCTTGCAGCGCATCACGGAAACCGGCGGTACGTGCCTGGCTGATGCTCAGCTCGGGCCGTGCGCCGATCAGCGCGATCTGCTTGGGCAACGGTTGCAGCAGGCTGCTGGTGAGTTGCTGGCAGGCCTGGTGGTCATCGCTGACCACGGAGCAGAACTGGTTCGGCTCCATCTCCCGGTCGATGGCAATCACCGGCAGCCCCTTGGCCTGAAGCTCGCGATAGCTGTCATCGCTGGCCGGCAGGCAACTGGCGACGAACAACGCATCGCAACGCCTGGCACGGAACAGTTGCAGCAGTTGGCGTTCGCTGTCCGCTTCATCATCGGAGCTGGCGATCAGCAACTGATAGCCTCGCGCCCGCGCACCTTGTTCCAGCAGTTTGGCGATGCGTGCGTAGCTGGGGTTTTCCAGGTCTGGCAGGATGAACCCCAAGGTGCGCGTATGCCGGCTGCGCAGCCCGGCGGCTTGAGGGTTCGGGGTAAAGCCATGGGCTTGGACCACGGCACGCACACGCTCAACGGTTGCGTTGCTGATGCGCTGCTGTTCGGCTTTGCCATTGATGACATAGCTGGCGGTGGTAACGGACACACCGGCCAGACGTGCGATATCACTGAGTTTCAAACCGGGATTTCCTTGTTTTTTGGAGCTCGCCCCGACATTTTGTCCAATCGTAACCGATTCCAGCATTCGACCCATGTCCCACAGCAAGCGCCGAGTGGCCCTTCAAGCTTGCACAATTAACGCGTAATCTGCCATAAATTCTAGATTAAACGTTTCAGCAGGCGTATTTTTACGATGTTCGCCGCTGAGTGACCACTGCCAATTGACCGCTCAGTCAGTTAATTTTGAACATATTTACCTACAACAATACCTAGTGCGCCTGTCGCACTAACTGGGAGAACGGCATGCTTGAGCTCACTGTAGAGCAGATATCCATGGGCCAGGTGGCTGTGGATAAATCTGCTGCCTTGCACCTGCTCGCTGACAAATTAGTGGCCGATGGCCTGGTTGCCGAAGGTTATCTCAGTGGCTTGCAAGCCCGTGAAGCCCAAGGCTCGACCTTTCTCGGACAAGGCATCGCCATTCCCCATGGCACGCCAGAAACCCGCGACCAGGTATTTTCCACCGGTGTGCGCCTGCTGCAGTTCCCCGAAGGGGTGGACTGGGGCGATGGCCAAATCGTTTACTTGGCGATTGGCATCGCGGCTAAATCCGATGAACACCTGCGCCTGCTGCAACTGCTCACCCGTGCCCTCGGTGAAACCGACCTGGGCCAGGCCTTGCGCCGTGCCAACAGTGCCGAAGCCCTGTTGAAACTGTTGCAAGGCGCGCCCCAGGAACTGGCGCTGGATGCACAGATGATCAGCCTGGGCGTGTCGGCCGATGATTTTGAAGAGCTGGTGTGGCGCGGTGCACGCTTGCTGCGCCAGGCCGACTGTGTGAGCAATGGCTTTGCCGCCGTATTGCAGCAGGTCGACGCGCTGCCCCTGGGCGATGGCCTGTGGTGGTTGCACAGCGAGCAGACGGTCAAGCGTCCGGGCCTGGCCTTTGTGACGCCGGACAAACCCATGCGCTACCTCGGCCAGCCTTTGCACGGCCTGTTTTGCCTGGCGAGCCTCGGTGAAGCGCACCAAAGCCTGCTTGAACGCCTGTGTGCCTTGCTGATCGAAGGGCGCGGCCAGGAGTTGGGGCGCGCCACCAGCAGCCGCGCGGTGCTGGAAGTGCTGGGTGGTGAACTGCCGCCGGACTGGCCGAGCGCCCGCATTACCCTGGCCAACGCCCACGGGCTGCATGCTCGCCCGGCGAAGATCCTGGCGCAATTGGCGAAAAGTTTTGACGGCGATATCCGCGTGCGCATCGTCGATGGCGCGGTGGGCGCCGTGTCGGTCAAAAGCCTGAGCAAGCTGCTCAGCCTCGGCGCACGCCGTGGCCAGGTGCTGGAATTTGTGGCCGAGCCGACGGTGGCCGGCGATGCATTGCCCGCCCTTTTGGCCGCCGTGCAAGAGGGCCTTGGCGAAGAGGTCGAGCCCTTGCCTACGGTGAGTGCACAGCCAGCGCAGGTCGATATCGAACCCGTACTCAGCGCGCCACTGAGCGGTAGCCAACTCCAGGCGATTGCCGCCGCACCGGGTATTGCCATCGGCCCGGCCCATATTCAGGTGCCGCAGGTGTTCGATTACCCGTTGCGCGGTGAGTCTGCCGCCGCCGAACGCCAGCGCCTGCACACGGCCTTGAGCGACGTGCGCACGGATATCCAGGGCTTGATCGAGCGTAGCCAGGCCAAGGCCATCCGCGAGATTTTCATCACCCACCAGGAAATGCTCGACGACCCGGAACTGACCGACGAAGTCGACACCCGCCTCAAGCAAGGCGAAAGCGCCGAAGCCGCCTGGATGAGCGTGATCGAAGCCGCCGCCAAGCAGCAGGAAGCCTTGCAGGATGCCTTGCTGGCCGAGCGTGCTGCCGACTTGCGTGACATCGGCCGCCGCGTACTGGCCCAATTGTGTGGCGTTGAGAGCGTGCAGGAACCGAGCGAGCCCTACATCCTGGTGATGGAAGAAGTCGGCCCTTCGGACGTGGCACGCCTGGACCCGGCCCGCGTTGCCGGCATTCTCACCGCCCGAGGTGGCGCCACAGCCCACAGCGCCATCGTCGCCCGCGCACTGGGTATTCCGGCCTTGGTCGGTGCTGGTGCTGCGGTGTTACTGCTCAAAGCCGGCACGCCGCTGTTGCTCGATGGCCAGCGCGGTCGCCTGCATGTCGACCCCGACGCCGCCACCCTGCAACGGGCCACCGTGGAGCGCGACAGCCGCGAACAGCGCTTGCAAGCCGCTTCGGCCCAACGCCATGAACCGGCGCTGACCCGCGACGGGCACGCCGTGGAAGTGTTCGCCAACATTGGTGAAAGCGCCGGGGTGGCCAGTGCAGTGGAGCAGGGCGCCGAAGGCATTGGCCTGCTGCGCACCGAACTGATTTTCATGGCCCACCCCCAGGCGCCGGACGAGGCCACCCAGGAAGCCGAATACCGCCGCGTACTCGACGGCCTCAACGGTCGCCCGTTGGTGGTGCGCACCCTGGATGTGGGCGGGGACAAGCCATTGCCCTACTGGCCGATCGCCGAAGAAGAAAACCCCTTCCTCGGTGTGCGCGGCATTCGCCTGACGCTGCAACGCCCGCAGATCATGGAAGCGCAACTGCGCGCACTGCTGCGTGCAGCGGATAACCGCCCGCTGCGCATCATGTTCCCCATGGTCGGCAGCGTGGATGAGTGGCGCGCCGCCCGGGACATGACCGAGCGCCTGCGCCTGGAGATCCCGGTGGCGGACCTGCAACTGGGGATCATGATCGAAGTCCCGTCAGCCGCCTTGCTGGCGCCGGTGCTCGCCAAGGAAGTCGACTTCTTCAGCGTCGGCACCAACGACCTGACCCAATACACCCTGGCCATCGACCGCGGCCACCCGACCCTGTCGGCCCAGGCCGATGGCCTGCACCCGGCAGTTTTGCAACTGATCGACATCACCGTGCGCGCCGCCCATGCCCATGGCAAGTGGGTTGGCGTGTGCGGCGAGTTGGCGGCGGACCCGCTGGCGGTGCCGGTGCTGGTCGGCCTGGGTGTGGATGAGTTGAGCGTGTCGGCCCGCAGTATTCCCGAGGTGAAGGCGCGGGTGCGTGAATTCAGTCTGAGCGAGGCCCAGGGCCTGGCGCAACAAGCACTGGCGGTGGGTTCGCCCGCGCAAGTGCGTGCCCTAGTGGAGGCCGTGTAGATGGCGAATATTCTGACCCTGACGCTGAACCCGGCGTTGGACCTCACGGTACGCCTGGCGCACCTGCAACCCGGTGAGGTCAATCGCAGTGAAGCGATGCTCACCCACGCGGCGGGCAAGGGCGTGAATGTGGCGCAGGTGCTGGCGGACCTGGGCCATTACGTCAGCGTGGGCGGGTTTCTCGGCAGTGCCAACCCCCAGGCGTTCAATGCGCTGATCAAGCGCCGTGGGTTTGGCGATGCCTTCATCCGGGTTCCCGGCGAAACCCGTAGCAACATCAAGATTGCCGAACAGGATGGGCGGGTCACCGACATCAATGCACCGGGGCCGCTGGTGACTGAAGAGGCGCTAAAAGCGCTGCTCAAGATGGTCGCGATCATTGGCCCGGAGTTCGATGCGGTCGTGGTGGCCGGTAGCTTGCCGCGCGGCGTCAGCCCGCAGTGGTTTAAAGGTTTGCTGGAGGCGTTGAAGGACCTGGGGTTGAAAGTCGCCCTGGACACCAGTGGTGAAGCGCTGCGCCTGGGGTTGGAGGTTGGCCCGTGGCTGGTCAAACCCAATACTGAAGAGTTGGCCGAAGCCTTGGGTAACGCCACCGATGCCATCAGCCGACTGCATCAGCAAGGCGTCGAACATGTGGTGGTCTCCGACGGGGCCGCAGGCGTGACCTGGTACCGCCCGGGTGCGGCGCTGCATGCCACTCCGCCCAAGGTGGCAGTGGCCAGTACCGTGGGCGCCGGCGACTCGCTGCTGGCCGGGATGCTCCACGGTTTGCTCAGTGGTGACACGCCGGAGCACACCCTGCGCCGGGCCACGGCGATTGCCGCGATGGCGGTGACACAGATCGGTTTTGGCATCAGCGATGACGCGCAGTTGGCGCATCTCGAAAGCGGCGTCGCTGTGCGCACGCTGACAGAACAATAAGAGGGTTTGTGATGAAGTTAGCCATTGTTACCGCCTGCCCGAACGGCATGGTCACCAGTGTGCTGTGCGCCCGCTTGTTGGACGCCGCCGCCCAGCGCATGGGCTTGCACACCAGTGTTGAAGTCGTCGATGTGCAGCGCCCGGAGCGCCAGTTGTCCCAGGCCACGATTGATGATGCCGAGTGGGTGCTGCTGGTCAGCAGTACCCCGGTGGAGATGCAGCGGTTTGTCGGCAAGCGCGTGTTCCAGAGCACGCCGGCCCAGGCGTTGGCAGATGTCGAAGGCGTATTGCGTCGGGGTGCTGAAGAGGCCCAGGTGTATGTCGCCAACGCTGCCCCGGTGGCGGCCAAGGCTGCGCCGCGTATCGTTGCGATTACCGCGTGCCCCACTGGCGTGGCCCACACGTTCATGGCCGCCGAGGCCTTGCAGCAGACGGCCCAGCGCCTGGGTTATGACTTGCAGGTCGAAACCCAAGGCTCGGTGGGCGCCCGCACGCCGTTAAGCCCCCAGGCGATTGCCGATGCCGATGTGGTATTGCTCGCGGCCGATATCGAAGTGGCCACCGAGCGTTTCGCCGGCAAGAAGATTTACCGCTGTGGCACCGGCATTGCTCTCAAGCAATCCGAAGCCATCCTCAACAAGGCCCTGGCCGAAGGCGCAGTGGAAAGCGCGGCCAGCGGTGCAGCGGCCAAGGCCGAGAAAACCGGGATCTACAAACACCTGCTCACCGGCGTGTCGTACATGTTGCCGATGGTGGTGGCGGGGGGCTTGCTGATCGCCTTGTCGTTTGTGTTCGGCATCCATGCCTTCGAACAGCCCGGCACCTTGGCGGCGGCGCTCAAATCCGTGGGTGACCAGGCGTTCCTGTTGATGGTGCCGCTGTTGGCGGGCTACATCGCCTACTCGATTGCCGACCGTCCTGGCCTGGCGCCCGGCATGATCGGCGGGCTGCTGGCGGGGACGCTGGGGGCTGGGTTTATCGGCGGCATCCTCGCCGGTTTCGTCGCTGGGTATTGCGTCAAGCTGATTAGCCGCGCGGTGCAACTGCCCCAGAGCCTGGAAGCGCTCAAGCCGATCCTGATCATCCCGTTATTGGCGAGCCTGTTTACTGGCTTGGTGATGATCTACCTGGTGGGCCCACCGGTCGCCCGCTTGCTCACGGGCCTGACGGATTTCCTCAGCACCATGGGCACCACCAACGCGGTGCTGCTGGGCATTCTGCTCGGCGGCATGATGTGCGTGGACTTGGGCGGGCCGATCAACAAGGCGGCCTATGCGTTCTCGGTTGGCCTGCTGGCCGCGTCGAGCGGCGCGCCGATGGCCGCGACCATGGCCGCCGGCATGGTGCCGCCGATTGGCATGGGCATCGCCACGTTACTGGCCCGACGCAAGTTCGCCCAGACCGAACGCGAGGCCGGCAAGGCGGCAATGATTTTGGGGCTGTGCTTTATCTCCGAAGGCGCGATTCCCTTCGCCGCCAAAGACCCGCTGCGGGTCATTCCGGCCAGTATTGCCGGTGGTGCGTTGACCGGTGCGCTGTCGATGTACTTCGGCTGCAAACTCGCCGCACCCCATGGCGGGTTGTTTGTGCTGGTGATTCCGAATGCGATGAACCATGCGTTGTTGTACTTGTTGGCGATTGTCGCGGGCAGTGTGTTGACCGGGCTGGTGTATGCCGTGCTCAAGCGACCGGAAGCGGCCGAGCTGGCCGTGACTGCCTGACACTGGCAAAAAATGTGGGAGCTGGCTTGCCTGCGATAGCATCGACTGGGTTTGCCTGATACACCGAGGTGTTTGCATCGCAGGCAAGCCAGCTCCCACAGGTGAATTTGATCGTTCTCCCGATTGGTGTCACATCCGCTTCATCCCATCATGCTTAAGTGGCCCTTTTGATACTCAAGAGGGCATCCTGCATGAGCCACTTCGATCTCGGCCGCCGCCGTGTGATGCAAGCCGTAGGCGCTGGCCTGCTGTTGCCGGGCCTGGCGCCGGCGGTGATCGCTTCGGTGAAGGACCGGCCGCAACTCACGGACGGCGTGCAATCGGGCGACCTGCAGGGCGATCGCGCGATGATCTGGAGCCGCAGCGACCGCCCGGCGAAGATGGTGGTGGAGTGGGACACCCGCAGCGTGTTCAGCAACCCGCGCCGATTCGTCTCGCCCCTGGCCGACAGCCGCACCGACTTTACCGCCCGTGTCGAACTCACCGGGCTGCCGGTTGACCAGGCGATTTTCTACCGCGTGCATTTCGAAGACGCCCAGACCGGCATTGCCAGTGAACCCTGGTTCGGCCACTTGCGCAGCGTGCCGCAACAGCGGCGCGATATCCGTTTTGTGTGGAGCGGCGACACCGTCGGCCAAGGCTTCGGCATCAACCCGGACATCGGTGGTATGCGCATCTACGAAGCCATGCGCCTGCGCTTGCCGGACTTTTTTATCCACAGCGGCGACACCATCTACGCCGACGGCCCAGTCCCCGCGCAGCTCACCACTGAAGGCGGGCGCATCTGGCGCAACATCACCACTGAAGCCAAAAGCAAAGTCGCGGAAACCCTCGATGAATATCGCGGCAATTACCGCTACAACCTGCTGGATGAAAACGTGCGCCGCTTCAATGCCGAGGTGCCGCAGATCTGGCAGTGGGACGATCACGAGGTGATTAACAACTGGTCATCGAGCAAGCAGTTGGATGAGCGTTACCAGACCCGCGATATCCACACCCTAGTGGGCCGTGCCCGCCAGGCCTGGCTGGAATATTCACCCATGCGCCGACAGAGCGCCGACGCTGGTGGGCGCATTTATCGCAAGCTCAGTTATGGGCCGCTGCTGGATGTGTTTGTGTTGGATATGCGCAGCTATCGGGGGCCGAATGACGACAACCTGGGCGCTGAAAAACCCTTCCTCGGCCGTGAACAGTTGGACTGGCTCAAGCGCGGGCTCAAGGCGTCGCAAGCGCAGTGGAAGGTGGTCGCCGCCGACATGCCTATTGGCCTGGGCGTGCCCGACGGTGAAGTCAGCCCCGGCGTGGCGCGTTGGGAAGCGATCGCCAATGGCGACCCTGGCCCGGCGCAAGGGCGTGAGCTGGAGGTCGCCGAAATGCTGGGGTTCCTGCATGAGCACAAGGTGCGCAACCACGTGTGGCTGACGGCCGATGTGCATTACTGCGCGGCGCATCACTATCACCCTGACCGCGCGGCGTTCCAGGATTTCGAGCCGTTCTGGGAGTTTGTGGCGGGGCCGCTGAATGCGGGAAGTTTCGGGCCCAACCCACTGGATAAAACCTTTGGCCCGCACGTGGTATTCCAGAAGGCGCCACCGGCACAGAACACCTCGCCGTTTGCGGGCTTTCAGTTTTTTGGTGAAGTGCAGATTGATGGGCAGACGGCGGAGTTGACGGTGATGCTGCGCGATCTCGATGGCGTCTCGGTGTTCGAGCAAAAGCTGCAACCGGCCTGATCGTTCCCACGCTCTGCGTGGGAACGCATCCTGTGACGCTCCGCGTCACGCCGTCAAGAGCGGACGCGGAGCGTCCAGGGCGGCATTCCCACGCGGAGCGTGGGAACGGTCAAATATCAATAGACATCCCTGCGATAGCGACCCTGTTCGATCAGGCGCTCCAGCGCCTCATTGCCCAAGATGTCTGCCAGTGCCTGATCCACCCCCGTCGCCATCCCTTGCAAGCTGCCACACACATAAATCGCTGCGCCGTCCGCCAGCCATTTGCGCAGCACATCCGCTGACTCGCGCAGGCGATCCTGTACGTAGACCTTCTCCTCTTGATCACGGGAAAACGCCAGGTCCAGCAGGGCCAGGTCTCCACTGGCGAGCCAGCCTTGCAGTTCGTCCTGGCACAGGTAGTCGTGGGCGATATTGCGTTCACCAAACAGCAGCCAGTTTCGCTGCTGGCCATCGGCAATACGCGCCTTGAGCAAGCTGCGCAGGCCGGCAAGGCCGGTGCCGTTGCCCAGCAAAATCAGCGGCACCGGCGCGTCGGGTAAATGGAAGCCGCTGTTGCGCCGCAGGCGCAGGCTGATGGCCGAGCCGAGGGCGGCGTGTTCAGTCAGCCAGCCGGAGCCAAGCCCCAGGCTGCCGTCGGGGTGGCGTTCCTGGCGCACGATCAGCTCCAGCACACCGTCGCTGGCAATCGAGGCGATGGAGTATTCGCGCATGCCCAGGGGGACCAGCGCATCCACCAATGCCTGGGCGTGCAGGCCGACCAGGTGCGTGCGGTTGTCCGGCAGTTGGCGCGTGGCCAGGGCCTGATCAAGGGTGTGGGCGACGCCGTCGATCACCACACCGTCGCTGCCGACCAAGCCCAGTCCGGCCAGGAAGTGTTCGATGGCCCAGGGGCAATTGCGCGGCAGGACTTCCACCAGGTCGCCGGCCAGCCAGCTGTGCGCAGACGTGGATGTGAGGCCCAGCAGGTAGACGGGCGAGCCGACACTGTCGGGGTTGAGCAGAGTGCGTTGGCTCAGGGTCCAGTTTTCGTACTGGGCCGTCGGCCAGGCCGCCGCCTGTGCATGCCCGGTGAGCTGGCCCAATTGCTGTTGCCAGGCTTGCAACGCCAATGTGTCACCGCTGTCGACTTCAACCGGGGCAAACAGCGGGGTGCCGCCCTGGTTGGTCAGCCAGAAATGCAGGCGCCGGGCAAAGCCGCAAAAATGCTCGTACTGCCGGTCACCCAGGGCCAGCACCGAGTAGTTCAAGCCTTTGAGGGGCAGCGCCTGGCCGAGCACGCTGCGCTCGAAACCACGGGCGCTGTCGGGGGCTTCGCCGTCGCCAAAGGTACTGACCACGAACAGGGCGTTTTGCGATTGGCTGAGGTCGTCGCGGCTGACACTGCCCAGGGGCTGCACCTTCACCGCCAGGCCCGCAGCCTGTAATTGCCCGGCCGTTTGCCAGGCCAGTTGTTCGGCAAAGCCGCTCTGGCTGGCGAAGCCGATCAGCCAGGCCGGCGCATCGCTGTGGTTGGCTGCCAGACCCTTGCGCGCATCGCGTACCTGGCGCTTTTTGCGGCGACGGTCGAGGTACAGCAGCCAGCCGGTGATGAAAAACAGCGGCATGAGCAATGAGCTGACGGTGAGGACGATCCGCCCGACCAGGCCAAAATAGCTGCCGGTGTGCAGCGCATACACACTGGTCAGCAACTGCGCCTTGAGGCTTTTGCTGGCGTAGCGCTCGTGGGATTTGACCTCGCCGGTGGCCGGGTCCAGGTTGATCTGGTTCAGCGCGCGGTCATGGGGCGATGAAGAGAGCAGGTAATACACGGTGGCCGGTTGCCCGGCGACCGCAGGCATCCGAATGTTGTAGGCGCTCAAGTCGGGGCCGGCGTTGCTGTAGATGCTGCTCCAGATCGCATCGTAGTTGGCCACTGGAGCGGGGCCTGCAGGGGCTGGGCCGCGCTTGCGCATGCGCTCGTTCTGCGGCGAGTCGGACAGCAGTTGGGTCACGCCACGGTTGTACCAGTCGTAGGACCAATACAGCCCGGTCAGCGCCGCCAACAGGTAAAACAGCAGGCACCAGGTGCCGAACACCGAGTGCAGGTCCCAATTGAAGCTGCGGCCCTTTTTGCGCCAGTCCAGGGTCAGCCAGACGCGCCAGCTTTTCACCTGGCGTGGCCAGCGCAGGTACAGGCCGGAGAGGCAGAAGAACAGCAGAATCAGGGTGCAGGCGCCAGTGATGTTGCGCCCGGTGTCGCCGATGGCGAGGAAGCGGTGCAGTTGCAGGATAAAGCCGAACAGATCCTGGCCGACGGCGTCGCCCATGTAGTCGCCGGTGTACGGGTCGAAGTAGCGCATCTGGCCACGGCGCTCGCCCGGTGGCGGAGTGAAGGACACACGGCCGGCGTTGCCGCTTTCACTTTCTACCCACAGCATGGCCACGGTCTTGCCTTCGGCCGCTTCCAGCTTGCGTACCAGCTCGGCGGGCGGCAGTACACCGGCCTCGCGTTTTTGCACGCTCAACACGGTGGGGTTGAGCGCCCGCAGGATCTCGTCCTGGAACGAGTACGCGGCCCCGGTGACCCCCATCAAGGCCAGCACCAGCCCGGCCGTGATGCCGAAGAACCAATGCAACTGGAACAGGGTTTTCTTCAACACGTCGGAGCGCCTCGCTTAGCTGGATATCTGATCACGGCGCGCATTATGCCGTGAGTTGCCGGGAAACACGCAAAAGCCCCACGCATTCGATGTGTGGGGCTTGTGGCTGAACCTTGACCGCTTTTAGAAGTGGAAGCTGGTGGTCAACAACGCCGTACGACCGGCCGCCTGGTTGGCGAAGTGCGTGGAGAAAGCCTTGTCGTAGTAGGTCTTGTCGGTCAGGTTCTGCACGTTCAATTGCAGGTCGACGTTCTTGGTCAGCTTGTAGCTGGCCATGGCGTCGTAGCGGGTGTAGGAGGGTACATACACCGTGTTGCCGACATCGCCGTAAACCTGATCGACATAGAAGGCGCCGCCGCCGATGGTCAGCTTGGGCGTGATGTCGTAGGTGGTCCACAGGCTGAACGAGTTCTTCGGCGTGTTGGGCATCTGGTTGCCTTTGCTGGAGCCCGCACTCACGACACCGTTACGCCCGTTGAGGCCGGATTTGACCAGTTCACTGTCCAGATAGCTGTAGCCCGCAAACACCTGCCATTGATCGGTGATTTTGCCGCTGGCGGACAACTCGATGCCATCGACCTGGGATTCACCGGCGTTCTGGTAGGTGAGTGCATCCACCAGGATGCGGGTGTTTTTCTTCTCGGTGCGGAAGATAGCAGCGGTCAGGGACAGGCGGTCGTGGAACAGGTCCCACTTGGTGCCCAGTTCGTAGTTGACGGTTTCTTCTGGCTGCAAGTCGCTGGTGGCGGCACCGGCAGACAGCGGGTTGCCGTCGGAACCTTCGCCTATCAGGCCACCGGCTGGCGTGGCCGATGTAGCGTACGAGGCGTAGATACTGCCGTTCTCTACCGGCTTCCAGACCAGGCCGGCCTGCCAGTTGAAGAATTGACTGTCGTCCTTGATTTTGCTGCGGGCTTTTACCGTCGCGCTCGGCACTGCGTTGGTGTTGGCCTCGGTATCGAAGGTGTCATAGCGCAGGCCGACATTCAGCAGCCATTTCGGATCGAGTTCGATGGTGTCGAACACATAGGCGGCGCGACTGGTGGCCTTGGTGTTGGTACCCATGTAGTTGCGCGCAATGCTGCCGTTCCAGGCGTCGTCGGGGTTCGGGTTGCTCAGCGAGGTGCACTGACCACCCAGGCTGCCTTTGGCCGGATTGCACACTGGGTTTCCGTTTGGCGAAACGGTATAGCCGCTGACACGGGTCTCCTCACCGGTAAATTCCAGGCCAGTTGTAGGTTTTGTTAATTAATGCGACTGAAGTACTCCGAAAGCCCCGCCTCGCGGACTTACATTATGGAATTAAGTGCGACTGGCTTTGGAAATAGATGCGACTGCGTCTAGTATCGCTGGCAATAAG